>OZ244195.1:4587500-5387276 GCA_965216685.1 Acidimicrobiales bacterium | reverse complement strand
GCATTGATGAAGCGCTTCAAGCTCACCGACCGGCAGGCCGCGGCGGTCCTGGAGTTGCGCCTGCGCCAGCTCGCCAAGCTCGAGGAGATCAAGATCAAGACCGAGCAAGGGGAACTCGCCGCCGAGCGCGCGGAGCTCGAGAAGCTGCTCAAGTCCGATCGTCGCCTCAAGCGCCTGGTGCGCGACGAGCTGTTGGCGGATGCGGAGAGCTTCGGCGACGAGCGCCGTTCCCCCATCGAAACCAGGGTGGCGGCGCGTGCCCTGGACGAGATGGACCTGATCCCCACCGAGCCCATTACCGTGGTGATGTCCGAGAAGGGTTGGGTGCGCTCGGCCAAAGGCCACGAGGTCGACCCCGCCGCCCTGGTCTACCGGTCCGGAGACGCGTTCGCCCAGGCGGCCCGGGGACGTACCAACGACACCCTGGTGTTCCTGGACTCCGCCGGACGCGCCTATACTCAGCCTGCCCACTCGCTGCCCTCGGCGCGCGGCTTCGGTGAGCGAGGGCACGCGGGACACGCAGACATCCTGCGTGAGTCCATCGACGGATCGGTCGGACTGCTTGCTGGACACGACAACCTTCCGTCCCGTGACCCGGCCTGGTGGAGCGCTCATCGCGCCCGTGTCGAACGTGCCGCCAGCGACGCGATCCGACGATGACCAAGCCGCCACCGCATCCAAAAGTCGTTCATGTTGACCCGGGCTTGCCGACGGTCGGGAAGTTGAGACCTCGGATCTGTTCGATGTCGTACAGCGATCAATGGGACGCGCTGCACGAACGGTTCCGCGGCCAGCGAACGGTCTATCGACTGATGGCATGATGGTATCATTGTGATACCATCGAGCTATGGCAATGACGCTGCGCTTGACCGATGAAGAACAGGCCGCTCTTCGAGAGCGAGCGGAGATTGCTGGAATCTCGATGCAGGAAGCGGCCAGGCAAGCGGTTCGTGAATTCGTGGCGAGGTCTGCTCACCATGACAGAGTTTCGGCCGCAGCGGCGTTGATCGCTGTTCGTCATGAAGATGCTCTGCGGCGTCTCGGCGAGTGAGCGATCAGGTCGAGTATCTCGATCTCGACGATCTGCTCTTGCTGGCAGCGGCTCTTCTGGGCGCCGACCCGCCGGTACGTGATCTGGGCCTACTCGGGTCAGCCGTTGCTCGGCCTCGAACCACAGCTTTCGGCTCGGATGCTTACCCGGACATCTGGACCAAGGCCGCAGCGCTGCTCCAATCGATTGTAAACAATCATGCATTGGTCGACGGCAACAACCGCCTTGGATGGCTGGCGACGGCTGTCTTCCTCGAACTCAATAACGCGAGCGTTGCCCGTGCCACCAACGATGAGGTTTACGAACTCGTGATGGAGGTGGCGGCCAGCGACATCTCGGTGGAGGCGATTGCCGCTGAGCTCCGTCGGATTCACCTCAGCGCCTGACCTTTCGGTGAACCGATGACGCAGGAACGGCACAATTTTTCGTACATCGTCCCATTCGCAGGCGTTGGGCGGCGGATGGCTTCAGAGTCAACTCATATCGAGCGCACACGGCCCGGATCGGTTGACTCATCCGAACGTCCCCGTGTCCCGGTGCCCATGAGCGCCCCGGCTATGGTAGGCCCATGGCAGACGATTCAATGACTCGCCAAGAAGGGTGGACGGCGCGACTCCCGCTTCAGGCTTCTGAATCTAGGCGTTCGCTTCGCACGGCAGATTTGAAGGCGCTGGGACCGAAGGATCGTCGGGCCGTCGAGCACCTGTTAAGACTGCCACTCCTCACTGAGGATTGACCATCAAGCCCGTCGGCTATGCAACCGGCTCGCCGTTTTGGGCTCGGTTGGCCCTAGTGCTGCCGGACCCGCTCGTGGACAGGATTGCGAAGGTCGCAAGAAATCGTCCGCTGGGTCAGGCGGACTCTTCATGGACTGACTATTGGCGCTCGCGTCCTGTAGAGGAGCGCGTGGCAATGGCGACCGAACTCAGTTTGGAGTGCCTCGGTGGAGATTCTGACTCGTGGCTTCGTCGAGTTCACGATCGTAAAGAAACTCGCTGATCTCAACACGTCGGCCCGGCGGTGCGATAGAAGCCGTTGTAGGAATCCTCGAACATGACGTTTTCGTCCATGTCGTACACGGTGCGGTAGTGGACCCAGTCGATGCACAAACCTCGCCGCCAGCTGTCGGTGCCCTCGTACACGCCGTAACGGGTGCGCTCCAACGACCAGAGGCTGACTCCGACCTGGTTGCCGATGTCGAAGGTCCACACCAGAATCGGGTGGGGCGTCGTGTTGATGAACCCGGCCTCCCGATTCGGCCAGTTGACTGTTTGTTCGACGGCGCGGCCGAGCCGGCCCGTGTCCATGCGACCGTCGAGACCCCAGCCTTCGGCGTGGTAGTTGTCGTATCGGCCGAAGTATTCGGAGTGTCCGAACGCCTGATGGCCGCCGCCGACACCGCCGCCCTCCCGTTCCGGGAAGGTCAGGCCGGCCATGTAGCCGGCCTGATAGAACATCGTTGCCGTCTGTGACACACCGCCGCCGAAGGCGTCGACGTGCTCGCCGTTGGCGATGGCGCCGGCCAGCACGTACCCTTTGGCCGACGTCCGGCGGCCGGTCGTCTGATTGAGGCCGAACACACCACCCGGCTCGACCACGATCCCCCTGGTCACGCCGAGCACGTTGCGAATGTTGGTCATCCGGCTGCCGCCGGTGTTGGGCGTTCGTGACTCGGCCAGCTTCACGGTCAGATCTGCCGGGTCGACCCCATCGTAGAGTTCGTCGGCATCAACCAGCTGAACGGCCACCACCCGTCCGAACGACGGCACCGCGTCGACCAGGTCGGCCCACGCACGCTCAACATCGGGCACCTTGCCGGGAAGAGGTTCGGTCAGCGTGCTCAATACGTTGAGCCGACCGTTTCGAATCATCGGCGTCACCCCGTCATCGGTCGCCTCGATCTCGAACCGACCCTGTCGTCCATCCCGAGCCATTGGACGGAGTCGCTCCTCGAGCAAGGCTTTGAACCCGGCTTCGTCGACAAGGCTCACCGTGGCCGACTCCCGGTCGAACCGGATATGGGCCGCCACCTCCTCGGGCATCAGGGAAGTGCCCAGCGTTCCGTCTTCGTTCAGGAACTTGATCTCCCAACCGTCAGCGTCCCGGCTGTGCTGATGGACAAACCACTGGAGGGGTGCGCTGGATACAGGCTCGACCGCCACTGTGGAGACAACGATCCGCTGAGGTGGCGACGATCCGTCGACCGCGACTTCGGTGGCAACACCCGGCCTACCTTCCACCACCTTCCAGGTGGCATTGATCACCGGTGAGGTCGGATCCCGCTCCAACTCGGCGCGGTATTCGACCACGATCGGACTCCCGGCCGGCCCGCCCGATGGTTCGACCGGGGTGTGCAGACGCTGCCGGGCGAACGGCCGGCCGGTAATGGAATCGGTGGCGCTGGTCGTCCACCCGAGTTCGGCCAGAGTATGGCGCTGTTCGACCCCGTCGACCTCGACCGGCACGACTTGAGCCAGGTAGGCCTCCGGGGTGAGCATCGTGCCCTCCACCAGTTGGCCCCTTACTTCGATGGCCTCGGCGACGCCCCACCAGGCGGCGAGGACGACAACGACGGCAAGGACGGTCCCACCGAGGAGCTTTCGGGGCATAGGCGGCTCGGGCTCCGCCTCCTCCGCCGGCTGAGCCGGTTCGTCCGAGCCGTCGACCACAACAACCTCTGCGTCGGTCTGGCTCACCGACTCGACGCTGGGTGACGTCCCGGGCTCGGCCACGTCAGTCGCATCCCGTTCGATCTGACTCTCGTTCACGCTGGTTGAATCAACGTCGCTGTTCTGCCCACTCGCAGCCATCTAGCTCCCTCTACCTCCTCGTTCATGCTAGCTCTGCGGTACCCATGACTTCGGTCACCGTGTCGGCCGAAAGATCGCCTGATGGAGTGTTCGGCCGACACCACCTTGTCGTGGTGCCTCAACCGTCTCGCCAACCTGCTTGCCGGGCGAAGTCGTCGGCTTTGCGGTGTTCGTCCAGGACCTCGTCGACCGGGCGCCGTGCCGGACGGTGCTCTTCTGCCGCGGCCATGGTCTTGGACAGAGGCGGCAGGCCGAGGGATGCCCGTCGTTCGTCGATCCGGGCTGGATCCTCCACCGGCGGCCAGGGCCCGAGCTCGCCCTCGGTGTTCCAGCCGAGGTGGGTGCCATACCGTTGGCATCGCCCCTCCAGATATCGGATTCGATCGTCGAGGTAGGCCAGCCGACGGGGATCGGCGTCAGCGATCTCAACGGCCGCCGCATACAGCTCTCGACAGCGACGAACGAGCTGAGGATTTCCCACGTCGTGCTGGGCGATGAGAAACGCCGCTTCGGAGCCTTCCGGCCCGACCAGCCGGTAGCCGGGCCAACCCTCGACCTCCTCGATGATCTCTCGAAGTCGGGCTCCGTTGTGACGATGCACGGCTCGCATCTCGCGGTGGTAGCCGCCATAGAGCTCCCCGATCTCGGCCAAGTGGGCCCGAACCGAAAGGTCATGTTCCGCCATGGCCCTGAGTTCGTCGGATAGTTCGGGCCGCTGCACCACGACAGCGTAGGCTTGGCTCAGTGGGTTGAGGACCCGACCCGGTGCCCGGGGGTTCAGGCATGTACGATGCAATCGCAGACGTCTACCATTTGATCTATCCCGACTGGGATGAGGCGATTTCGACCCAGGCATCGGCCCTCGACGATCTATTGCGCACCGTTGTGGAACCTCGGAGTTCGGTGCTCGACGTGTCGTGCGGAATCGGAACCCAGGCGTTGGGTCTTGCCGCCCTGGGGTACGACGTCACCGCGTCGGATCTGTCGTCGGGAGCGGTGGCTCGTGCCCGTCGAGAGGCCGACAGGAGGGGCTTGGAGGTGGCCTTTTCGGTGATTGACATGCGGGACTGTCACCGGTATCACGGTGGCGGCTTCGATGTTGTCTTGACCGCCGACAATTCCCTGCCCCACCTGGCGGGCGACGATCTTGTGGATGCGGTCGAAGCATTCCTGGAGTGCCTGCGTCCGGGCGGGGTGGTGGTGATCGGGTTGCGAGACTATCGGGCCGACGAGGATCGGGCTTCCCCCCAGGTCTGGTCCTACGGGTTTCGGAATCAGGGTGATGAGCAGTTCTACGTCTTCCAGACTCGACACTGGAGCGCTGATTGCTATGACGTGGCCATGTATTTCGTGCGGGAAGAAACCGCAGACTCGTCGGCCAAAGTCATCGCCGGCCGCAGCAGGTATTACGCTCTGCCCGTCAGTAGGCTGATGACCCTGCTCGACGACGTCGGCTTCGGGGATGTCAGGCGTCTCGACGGCCTGTTGTATCAACCGCTTGTTGTCGCTCGCCGTCCGCCCGAACGAGCGTGAACCACCAGGTTCAGCTCCAGCCCAACCCGTTGAGGATGGCCCGCTCCACCGGAAAAACCTCACCCTGGCCGGTCAGTGGGAATGGCTCATGTATGGCGATTCCCGGTTGGGCGATGAACCGAGGCCGCGTACCCCGGTGGGGCCATGTCGCCCGATGGACCAGGAACGGATGGCAGACATAGACGTCGCCGGCTCGTCCGGTGGCCGAGGCCGATGCCCGCCCTTCGATCGTCGGGAAGGCATCGGTCTGTTTGACGTCATATGGTCCACCGGCTTGGCCCAGCTGCACCAGCGTCGGGGCCACCTGGAGATGTGAGCCGACCTTGATCTCGGTCGGGGCATCATCGGGCCCGACGTCGCTGAAGAGAAAGAGGCACAGCAGGCCCCGCTCCTTGCTCTGAATGTTGACCCCCCAGGTGTCGCCCACCCTGAAACTTCCGTCGATGTGCCACCCGGCGTCACCCGGGTCTTCGTCGCTGGGGAACCTCACCGGAACACTGCCCCCCACACCCCGTCGTTCAATGTGTCGCCCCGGACCCAGCAGCTGATCATAGGCCGTCCATAACACCTGTTGGGTTGCGGCCTCGGCGAACGCCGGCGTTTCCGGGCACCAGAACCGGACCACAGGCTCGGTCCAGGTGGTCGGATCCTCAACATCAACACCGGCCCGCCCGAGTTCGTCGTACAACTCGGCCTGACATTGGTTCAGTACCGGTTGGGGAATCGCTTGGCGGACCGCCACGAACCCGTCGGCCAGGAAACGGTCGATCTCGTCATTCGTCAGCACCGATCCGATGGTAGGTGACATGTGACGACTCAGCCTCGAGCTAACGGGACCTCGGCCGGGCGGCGCAAGAAGCCGACGAGCGCTGTGGCCGTAGCCACGCCGTAGACGGCACCGAGGCCAGGGGGGCCGGTGATGTCGCCAAACGGTAGTCCGGCAAGCCAGCCGGCTGTGCTGGCCACGATCCACCAGCCGGCCCGACGAAGGCGTTGCCGCAGCAACAGTGTCCACTGCAGCAGACCGGCCGTTGGCCCCACCATGATTGTTCCCAGGATCCATCCCAGAGCGGGATCAAACAGGCCAACGCCGAAAGTTGTCACCCCGGCAAGACACACGGCGAGAGAGCCGGCAACGATCCAGCGGGCACCGGCTGAGATGTGGGCACGTAAGGCGAGCCACTGGAGCACGGCAACGGTGAGCATGCCGCTGACGACACCGAGATAGCCGCCCAACAGGTCATCAGGGACGGCAGCCAGCATCTTCGGATCGCCGTCCGCCCTCCAGCCCCAGTACACCCCTTGGCCCCAACCGAAGGCCGTGGCCGACAGCCACAAGAACCAGACCCGCCAGCCGGGCCGGTTCTGGGGAGCCAGTGCCAGCCGGGCGGCAACCGCCAGGAACGCGGCGACGGCGTTGAAGAAGATGTCACGCACATCGAAGACCCGGCTGGGCAGGAACGCTTGAATCGTCTCGTCCAGAATCCCCAACATGGTGGTGGCCACGACGGCGACGGCGGCCGGCACCGGAACCACGCCACCGTTGCCGGCCCGCTCCAGCAGTGCGGCGTGCACGATGACGGCCACGACACCGTACTCGATGAGATGGCTGCGCTCGGCCCAGCCGGTCGTCCGCACAGCAACCATCCAGGAGCAGAAGCCAACACCAATAACAACCGCCCATTCGTGCCGATCCGGAGCGCTCCGAACCCACCGCCAAGCCACCGGACTCAGGGCAACGGCCACGACAACCACAATTGTCACGCTCAGCAAGCCCCGGTCCCGCAAGACATTGGCGAGCGATCCCGCCACCCCGAGGGTCGAATAGATGGCCACCACGGCCGCCGCCGTCGCGAGCCAGAGCCACCGCTCGCGATTCGACGTGAACATGCAACTCAGCCTAGATCGGCGGGAGTCGGGGGGAGGGAGATCCCCCCTGTTGTCGTCGATCGCCGTGATCGACTCTGGTGGTCGAGCCGCCACCAAGCAAAGGACGACCTCATGCAAACCCTACCACCGCCGCCCCGCCGTCATCGAGCGCCGAAACGCCCCCGCCGCATCCAACGGCTGTGGCCGTGGCCGAGTCGACAGGGGTTCTCTCTCCTGGTGGCGGCGATCACTCTAGCC
Source organism: Acidimicrobiales bacterium (assembly GCA_965216685.1). Lineage (GTDB taxonomy): Bacteria > Actinomycetota > Acidimicrobiia > Acidimicrobiales > SZUA-35 > JAHELU01. The sequence goes on along the minus strand of OZ244195.1, from coordinate 5,379,755 downwards.
GCCGTCGTTCCGCTGGTCGGCCTGGCCACCACCGACCTCGCCGCGGCCGCCGGCGAACCGATCGTCCAAGCCCTGGCCCCGTCATCGGATCCGGTGGCGATCCCGCTGGTGGTGGACAACCGCCTGGCCGTCTCCCGTCAGTCCGAGCCGGTTACCACCGGCGTTCCCCTGGCCCGAGGCCAGCTCACCGATGCCGGTCAACTCTGGCTCCAGGACGATCTGACCGGCCAGGCCGTACCGGCCCAGTTCACTGTGACCTCACGATGGAACGGACCGCCCAGCGACACCACCAAGTTCGTCAAATGGGTGCTGGTCGACTTCCAGACCGACGTTGCCGCCAGCGGTCGTCGCACGTTCACCCTGCGTCAAGGTGCAACCAACCCATCCCCGGTCGACCCGGTCACCATCTCAACCGCCGGTACCACCGTGACGATCGACACCGGCCCGGCCCAGTTCGATCTGTCGACCGCCGACCTGGGCGGCGTCATCGAAGCCCTACGACTGGACAACGACGGCGACGGGAATCACGAGACAACGGTGATCGCCCCCGGTACGAGCGACGGAATCGTTGTCGAACGACCTGACGGTTCGATCTACCGATCCCGGACCGATTCCGGCAGCGCCCACCAGCTGACGGTCGAAACCAACGGCCCGCTCCACACTGTGGTCAAGCTGACCGGCCGCCACAACACCGGCACCGGCAACGGTTACTGCGTCACCCGCTACGGAAGCTGCGTTCGAGACCAATTCGACCACCTCGACTACACAATCCGTCTTCACGCCTACGCCGGCCAACCCTACCTGCGGGTGTTCTACTCGGTGACCAACCCCGAACGGGGTCAGCAGGGGCCGGCCAATGCCGGTGGCGAAATATTGTCCCACCAGTGGGAGCGCTTCGGACTCGACCTCAACCTGGTCTCGTCCGGCCAGCCCATCAACTACACGTTCGGGGCCGAAGCGGCCGACAACCACGAGTTCCCCGGCGACAAGAACAGCGCCCCAGGAGTCGGCCCGGCCACGGTCAACGGATCGCTGAACGGCAGTGACACCGTTGAGCTGTATCAGGACTCCAGCGGCGTCGACAACTGGGGAGACAGCGACGACGGACTGTGGGGCACGAGCTTCCAGGGGTTCCGTCTCTACGACAACAACAACACCGTGGCGTCGGGTCGACAGGCGACCGGTTGGATGACGGCCTCGAATTCGAACTGGTCCATGGGCCTCGGCCTGCGACACTTCTGGCAGAACTTCCCCAAAGCGATGGCGCTGGCCGGCGATGGCAGCCTTACCGTCGACTTCTGGCCCGCCCGATTCGCCAACCAGCACTTCTTCCGTGGTGGCCGGCAGAAGACCCACGAAATGACGGTGGGGGCCTGGCCGACGGCCACGCCGGCGACGACCGTTGGCCACACACTCAGCGGTTCGCTCGATCCGCTGCACGCCATGGCTCCGGCCGAGCACTATAGCCAGACCCAGGCTCTGGGATTCGTACCGGTTGAACAGCAGACCCCGGATCCGGTCTTCGACCACGCCGAGCAGAGTCTGACTGCCGCCATAGAGGCCACCGGGGACGATGCCTGGGCCGAACGCTTCGGCGACGATCTCTACGGTTGGGCCAATTGGGGCGACGCCTACCGAAACGGCTGGAAAGACGTCCGCTACTTCGGTAATAACGAATTCGATCTGGCCTACGTCAACCTTGCCGCCTACCTGGCCGACCGAGATCACGATCGCCGCTTCTTCGACCTGGCCGAGTCGCAGGCCCGGCATCTCTACGACATCGACGCCTACCACACGGGTGAGGACGAGATCGCCTACTCCCACGGCATCCGCAAACACGACGCCAGCGGCATCGAGGATCACAGTCAGACTCCGCTGCTCAGCCACTACTGGATCCGGGGCACGCTGGATTACTACCTGCTCACCGGCGACCGGTTCGCTCTCGACACCGCGGTCGAAACCGGCAAGCAGCTCGATGCCCTGATCGACGATCAGACCGGGGAGCTGGAGTTTCACGGCGAGACCCGGGCCCAAGCCTGGGCCCTCCTGGGTCTCATCGAACTGTGGGAGACCACCGGCGAGACCCGTTACCTGACCACGGCCCGCCAGCTGGCTCAGGCCGAAATCATCGCCGAGCAGTCCCTGGCCGGAGTCAACCACCCCTGCCCTCATCTCGACTGGACCGGCAACGCCGGCGACGTGGACAAGGACGATGCCGCCGTCTGGCAGAACGGGTACGTGGCCGAAGCGCTCGGCCGCTACGCCGTGGCCAGCCGCGTCAACGGACAGGTCGACAACGAGGTCGAGGAAGCGTTGGTCCGACTTCTCGACGCCATCACCGAATGTGGGTGGGCCACTCCCGACAACGGCAAGTTCATCGCCGGTGACGCCAGTCGAGACAACGTCGTCTACAGCCAGCCCTACCACTCGCTGGTGCTGGACCGCATTCAACCCGACGGCTCCTACGAAATCTCGTTTGCCCTCAACCAGTTGTTGACCGACGGCTTCGCCTACGGCTATCTCCTGACCGGCCATGACCGGTATCTCGCCATGGCCGATGAAACCTGGATCTGGTCGATGGGGCCGGAGACCATGCCGGGAACCGCCAACCCCGCTCCGATCTACGATCGAACAAGCTCAGCGGCCAAGTCCTACGGCTTCCGCAACCGGTTCGGTCACGCTTACCTGTGGCTCAAGCAGTATCTGGCCGACGGGCCGCCTCCGCCAACCACATCGACGACGGTGACCACAAGCCCCTCGACCAGTGCGCCCTCAACCACCACGCCGTCGACCACGGCACCACCGACAACAGCGTCGACGACGACCACGGCCCCATCTTCCACCACGTCGTCCACCGTGACCGTTCCCGGTGGCGTCTGTGATGGATTCGCCCTCGATTTCGAATCGGCGGCCGACGTCGATGACCTGAAGGGACTGGGAACGGCGCCGACCGCCGCCCCGGTGGCCGACAACGGCGGACAGGTGGTGGAATTGTCGGCCAACAACGTCAACCACGTCTACCTCATCCACCCGGACGGACGAACCACCGCCTCGTCCCGGGTCGAGATGAGCGCCGACGTGAAGATGTCCTACTACGGCAGCAGTAGCTGGGGAGCGGTCGGTCCGGCCAGTGGACTCGTGCTGAAAACGCTGCCCGACGCCGGCGCAGTGGGTGGCCCGTTGCCCGAGGCCTACATGGTTTCAGCCCGCTTCGAGGACTCGGGCATTGTGCTCCGGGCCGGCGTGGTGGCCGACGCCAAGGCCGGCACCGCCGACTGGGAGTTCCTCGGTTCGGCCGACGGCCACAGCCCGGCCGCCAGCCGGACGGTGTTCCCGCGATCCGTCACCCTCGACAACCAATCGGTTGATCTCGGCTACCACCGGCTGAGGGCAACACTACGGCCGTCAGGATCGGATGTGACTGTCGAAGTCGAACTCCAAGCGCCCGACGGGGCGGTGGAAACGCTCAACTGGACCGATGGCGGCGCCAACGCCTACCTCGGGGAAGGGGAGAGCGGCATCACCGCCGCCGGCGTGTGGAGCCTGCCGGTTCGCTACGACAACATCGTCAACTGCGACAACCCAACCCAACCGCCGGGCCCCGGTGAGTACTCGTTCGACTTCGAATCGGCCGGACAGGACACCCGTTTCGTCGGCCTGGCCGGTTCGCCGTGGTCGCCGTCAACCGTCGGCGGCAACGGTGGGCGCGTGTTGTCGATGTCGGCCAACAACAGCAGCCGACCGTTGGCCCTGACCGACGAAAGCGGTTCTGCCCTGCAGGGTCGCACGGTCAGCGCCTCCGGCCAGTTGCACATGCACTACTACGGCAGCCGTAACTATGGGCCACTGGGACCGCCCAGCGGGTTCCTCCTGAAGACGCTGCCCACCAGCTCGGGCGGTGTTCCCGACGGCTACATTGTGTCGGCCTCGGTGGAGGACGACGGCGTTGGCCTACGGATAGGGGCCATTGCAGGATCAGCGGGCGGTCGGGCAACCTACAACTTCATGACACCGACCGACGGTCACTCGGCCCCTTTGCTCGAAACGCTGTTCCCGCAACGGCTCAGGACCAACAACAAGGCTCACGATCTGGGCTGGTGGACATTGGAGGCCGAGCTGACCACGGTGGGAGCCGGCGTCGAGATATCGGCGGTGCTCACCGCTCCCGACGGGCGAACCCGCTCGGCAACATGGCGCGATACCGGCTCGGCGGCGTCGACCGGCAGCGGCTCGGTCGGACTGGTCAACGAAGGAGTCTGGTCGCTACCCAATCAGTATGACAACCTCCGCTTCGCGGTCAGTTAGGTAGTGCCGCATCCCCCAGAACGGGGCGACCTCTCGACACCCCCATATCCGGGCTTGGTAGGGTATGGGGGTGTCGGTGACGTCACCCAACAGCACCGCCTCGCTGCACAGCGGACAGCTCTTGGGCCGATGGACTGTGGGCGAGAAGCTGGGAGCCGGAGGCACCGCCACCGTCTATCGGGCCGGCGGGCCCGACGGTCCGGTCGCCCTCCGGATCTGTCGCCCGGTGAGCGTCGCCCATCGAGACGCCGTCGTGGGCACCTACCGTTCGATTCCCCAACACGCCAACGTGGCCCAGCCCCACGAGGTGTTCACCGTCGATCTCGACGGATCGGAGCACGTGGTCGTGGTGACCGACCTGGCCGATGGGCCGACCCTGGCCGAGCGGCTGGCCACCGGTGCGCTCCCACCGGGGGAAGTGGCCTCACTGATCGACGACATGGTCGCCGGCCTGGCCGCGTTCCACCGCCGAGGCCTGGTTCATGGCGATGTCAAGCCGTCGAACGTGATGCTGTTCGAGCGGCAGTGGAAGCTGGTTGACCCGTCGGCCACCGAGCCTCAACCGGTGGACGCCCCCGATCCGACCACCGCAGTGGTCAGCCACGAGAGAACGGTTCGATACCTTCCTCCCGAAGCGATCGACACCCCCGGAACCAGTCGACGGGCAGGCGACGTCTGGGCCCTCGGAGTGACGGTCTTCGAGGCCTGCACCGGGCGATCTCCGTTCGACACCATGAGCCGTCAACTGACGGTCGACTACAAGATCCCCCAAGCAGTGGACAGCAAGGCTCGGCCGGTCATCGCCTCGGCCTTGACGGTGCTCGACGAGCGGCCCCGCACGGTGCTTGAACTCGCCGACCGGCTGCAAGATGGCTCGGCCCGAGCCCGGTCGGCCTCACCTCGCCGCCGGTTGTTGGTCGGTCTGGCCGTTGTCGCCGGGATAACGGCGATCGCACTCACGATCCTCGCCGGGCCCGACCGGGGAACGGACAACCGCACCCCGAACGCCACTGCGGCGGCGGCCTTGGCCGACACCACGCCGTCGTCGCCGGCCACGACGACCCTGGCCGATGCTCTTGTCGTGGCTCCAACCGTCGACCAAGACTCCGGTGATGATCAACCGGAGCCCAGCGACGACGGTGATGCCACCGGCAGACGGGTGGATCTCAGGTTCGACACGGCGAACGACATCGATCTGTTGGCCCCTGCTCACGACGGACCCCCCGATCTGGAGACGACGGTCGACCAGAACCGAACCGTGTTGCGGGTCGGTGCCAACAACGTCAATCGACCCCTGATCATCGACGGTTTCACCACCACGGCAGTGGCGATGGAGGCCGACGTGGCCTTGGCCGCCTTCAACTCGGCCGAGTTCGGGGTGGAGGGGTCGATCCACGGATTCGTCTTGAAGGCGTTTGCCGACGACGACGGTCAAATCGCCGAGGCCGGGGGTTACGTGGTGGCCCTGTCCCCCCAACCCGAGGGCATTGCCGTGTGGGTGGGAGCCGCCCGATCATTGTCGGCCACCGGTCTCGACTACACCCTGTTCGGCCCGGCCGATGGACACTCGAGTGCCGCCCGTCGAATCCTGTTCCCCCTCGACTACGGCACAGCTCCCGGTTCGGTCGAGGAACTCGGCTACTGGCGATTGAAGGCCCAACTGGTGCCAGAGCAGCCAGAGCCGGATACGGTGGCCGTCGAGGTGTGGGTCACCTCGCCGGAAGGTACGACCAGGCAACTGAGTTGGACCGATGACGGCTCGCAGGCCAACTCGGGAAGCGGCGCGGTTGGAATGGTCAACTACGGTGTCTGGTCGATCCCCAATCGCTGGGACGGCATCAGCGTCGAGACGTCCGGGTAGCGAGCTGCACACGGTGGTCGCGGGAGACGAGGGTCGGGTTCTGACCGTGGAGTTCGACGACGTCACCCGCGTCGTGCCGATGGGTTCGTCGATCGAGTTCGGACGAGAGCCGACGCCGGCGGTGGGCGAGGCCACCTTCGCTGATACCACCACCGCCGTCGTCCTTGGTGCCAACGATCCGACGGTCAGCCGGATCCACGGTCGACTGGAGCCATTGGCCGACCGCTGGGAGGCTACCAGTACCGGAACATATGTCGGACTCCTCATCCATGACCTGGAGAGCTCGGCCATGCTCGACGTGCCGGTAGGCGTCGGACCGATCGGCATCGGCTTTCGGTCGGCCTTGGTGACCATACCCACCCGAACCCGCTACGTGTTCCGGGTCGATGCGCCGTATCTAGGTTACCGGGGCCGCCAACCGGCGGTGTCGCCCACGGAGATCTCGTCGGCCACCGAGCGGGTGGTACCGGAAAGTGCCTGCTTTGATAGCCACGGCCGCCCCCTCCGCTGGTTTCAGGTTCTGGTGGCGCTGTGCGAGCCTCGACTACGGGGTCCGGTCGGTCCGCTCACTCTGCCGTCCGACGCTGAGATTCGCCGGAGGTTGGCCATGGGTACGTCGTCGTTCGACCGGGCCTTCTCCCGGGCCCGACAGGAACTCGGGTTCGAGCCCTACACCAACATGGTCCGGTTGGCCATGGCCACAACCGCGGTGCAGCAAGGGGTTGTGCGACCCGAGCACCTCGCCCTCTTGGGTCACGACGACGATGCAAGCTCTACACTCGGCCGTCATGACGATCTATGAGAAGCGCACCTACGACGTTGAGGTCGCCGAAATCGGCAACCTGGTCAAACTGTACCGGTCGGAGGGTTGGCCGGCCTTGGAGGCGGGCGGTTTCAGCGACAACCTCATCGGCTACTTCATCAGCGACACCGGCACCTTGCACCAGCTGGTGCACATCTGGAAGTTCGACGACGACGCCGCCCGGCGTGACTTCTGGAAGCGTCTGTTCAAGGACGACGACTTCCTGGCCTTCGGCTTGAAGATCCGCTCGATGCTCAAACGCCAGGATGTTCAGCTGATGACCAGTGCTCCCTGGGGCCCGACACCGTGACCGGCTCAGCACGAACATGATGGAGCTTCGCCGCTTGTCGCCCGACCAGTGGCCGACGTGGCGCGATGTTCGACTGCGGGCCCTGGAAGACGCCCCCGAAGCCTTCGGTGCATCGTTGGCCGACTGGTCGGGCGCCGGTGATACCGCCGAACGTTGGCGGGGTCGGCTCGACGACGTCGCGGCCAACTTCGTCGCCTACCTGGACGACCAACCGGTGGGCCAGGTCTCCGGAGCTCAATGGGACGACGGTGACCAGGTCGACCTCATCTCGATGTGGGTTGCGCCCGAGGCTCGCGGCCTCGGCGTGGGCGATGCCCTGGTCGAGGCGGTGGCCCGGTGGGGGACAGAGGTCGGAGCCCGGTCGGTGGCGCTGATGGTCAAAGTCGACAACGACCCGGCCATCGGCCTGTACAAACGACATGGCTACCGGCGCACCGACACCCCGGAGCAGGAGGGCGAAATCGAGATGGTCAAGTACCTTCGGTGACCGCCACCGGCTCGGGACCCGGAGGGTCCCGCAGAACTCGTGCGTCAACCTCCACCAGCTGCTCCTGGTAACCGAGCCCGGCGACTCCCAACAAGGTGGCCGGCGGCACGGAGCCACCGAACCACTCGACCACCGCCGACCAGGCCAAGGCCAGGTTCGAATGGTCACCGACGACGTACACCACCAGCCGGCGCACGTCGTCGATCCCGAAGCCGTGGACGCCGGCGATGGTGGCCAGGTTGTTCAGACAGGCCTCGGCCTGAGCGGCCGGGTCACCGACGGCCACAATCGACCCCGACTCGTCCTGTGGTACCTGCCCGGCGACGAACAGTTCACGGCCCACCACCTCGGCGTAGCGATAGCCGGGGGTGTCCGGCAGCCCGGCCGCCGTCTCGAACTCATTCACCGCCCAAGACTACATCCCGGCGTCCCACCGGCTCTCAAGTTTCATGTCGCTGGAGTCGATGACGACGCTTGTACTAGGTTCAAGCTGGTGTCGGACCCACCGTCTGGATCAGCCGGTGTCCGGTACCGGGCGACAACTCGTGTCAACCACCATTCACTTTCACTGAGGAGTTCACGATGCGCAAGATCATCAGCACGGCGGCGGCTGCCGCGGTCTGCCTGGGCCTGATGGCCGCCCCGGCGGCGGCGGCCAAACCGGAATGCAACTGGGGTCAGCTCACCGCCGCCGCCATCGCCGGCGGATTCGAACAGGGCCCACACTCCAGCGACCCCAGCGGTGACGGTCACGGACCCGGAACTGCTGATGAAGCGCGGGCCGGTCTGGCCAACGTGGTTGAGCGAGGCGACCTGGAAGCCACCTGCGAGCTGATCGCCGGCCTGCTTCCGAGCTAGACACACCGCCGAAGGCTTTTACTACCATCGGGCGTCGTGACCATCCAAGGTGGCGCGACGCCCGAGCCGCGTCGCAACAGCCCTTCGGCTGACGACATCAAGCTCATAGCCTTCGATCTGGACGGAACGCTGTTCAACCGCGATGTCGAGGTATCGTCCCGAACGGCGTCGACGCTGGCCCGGGTAGCCGAGCGAGGGGTGCATCTGGTTGTCGCCACCGGCCGGGGTCACCGCAGTGTCGTGCCCCGGGTCAGCCGACTGCGGTTCATGCGCTGGGCCGTGTGCAGCAACGGAGCCTACCTCCACGATCTCTTGGCCCATCGGCCGGTGCGTAGTGAGACCATACCCGGACACCAGGTGACAGATCTTCGGCTTGCCGTCGAACAGACTCTGCCCGACACCGTGTGGGCCTGGCAGACACCGCTCGGGCACTTCTGGACCGAATCGTTTCTGGCCTCCGACATCCATCAGGTGTCGGCCCGCAACGTCATCGCCGACCAGTCACCCCCGCCTCCGCTGTCGCTGAAGATCTTCGTCGGCCATCCCGAGGTGTCCACCTACGAGTTGCTCGACCTCATCAGGCCGGCCATACCCCACGATCTTGGGGTGTCGACCTCCGGGGCGGCGTTCGTCGAGGTGACGGCACCGGGTGTGAACAAGGCCAAGGCATTGGCCGATCTCTGCATCGACCTTGGCGTGGCCCAGGAGCAGACGCTGGCCTTTGGTGACAACGTCAACGACATCGAGATGTTGCAGTGGGCCGGTTGGGGCTACGCCATGGCGAACGCCCATACCCGGCTTCTGGACGTTGCTTCCTTCCGTACCGAGCGAACCCACGAAGATGACGGGGTGGCCCGAACCCTCGAACGGATCTTCGATCTCGACCAGCCATAACCATCCACCGTCGCCGGCGACCGATCCGACTATGCTGTGGCCGGTTCAGAGGGGGTATCGAGAGGTGGCGAGCACGTGGCAGGGAGAGACGAGCAATGGACGACGACCGGTGAGACGGAGCCGGTGATGGACAGCCGGGTTTTCGCCACCCCTGATGACTCGTCCCGACCACCTCTGCCCCCGACCCCTCGTCAGCCGACAACGGTCGAGCGGCCCGAGGTGCTTCCCCGGACCGCCCTTCTCAGCCTCCCGCCCAGGGAAGCGTAATCTTCAGCTGATCTCTCCGTCAGTCGTTTGGGTCAGTCGTCGAGATCGGACAGCCCACTATCGACGCTGCTGGGGTCGAAGTCGAAGGTTTCCACCATCGACGGATCCGGGGCCTCGACCACGACGTCGCTGTTGAGGTCGACAAAGTTGGTGGTGATGGTGAAATCGGCCGAGGCGTCGATGGTGGTGTCGACCGGCTCGGCCTGGCCCGAAACCTCGATCCGGCGCATCAGGCCGTTGGCATCGACGTAGAGATCGATGGTCACCAAACCTTGGGCATCGATGTCAACCGGGGTGCTCTGCATGCCCTGGGTTCCCGGCAGCCAGCCGGATTCGGCCAATGATTCGTCGGCCAGATCCACCTCACTCTGATAGCGGGTGACTGCTTGCCCGTCGATCTCAGCCGGGCCGATCTCCTCAACCTCGACCAGCTCTTCGACCTCGGCCAGGATCGATCGGAGATCGGTCAGTCGGGTCAGGGTTGACTGCAGGATCTCAGGGGCCTCGATGCTCATCCACTCCTGGCCGTCAACGGTGGCGTACAGCTGACCGTCGACCAGCCGGGTCTCGGCTTGACCGATCTCGGCTGCTTCCTCGGCCGACATGACATCACTGTCGGGGTCGACATCAAGGTTCACCGCGAAGTTCTCATCGTCGAACGTGGCTGTCATCGTTCCGGCCAGGGTGCCGTGTTCGGCGTCCTCATGACCGACGACGCTGAACTCGGTCACGACCCGACCGCTATTGGCGTCGGCAGTTTCGGCCGCCGCCGACTGGACGACGGCCAGAGCCGGCTGGGTGCCGCCGGGAGCGGCGATCACCAGGGCGCCGATGAGCAGCACGGCCACGGCGGCCACCGCGGCCAGAAGGCCCCAACGGCGTGGTTGGTCAGCGGCTGAACGGGGGTCGGGAGCCTCTGAGCCGGGCCTCAAGGGCTGGCCCACCGGGCTCGACGGGGAATAGGGGGCGAACCCGGCCGGCCGGCTGGTGATCTGCTCGAAGAGCGTCTCGGCTGACGGCGAGGACAGCTCATCGACTGACGACGGGGGAACAGGGTTGGCATTCCGCAAACGGGTCATCAGCTCGTCGTCAGGCTGGTTGGCTGGGGTCTGGTTGCCGGTCTCGGTCATGTCATGCACCTCGGGGCTGAGAGTGGGAGGCTGACGCCTCTTCGTCGGTCAGATTGTCTATGGCCTGGGCCAGGCGTTGTTTGGCCCGTCGTATTCGCTGGGCCACGGCGTCGACTGAGCAGTCGAGGACCTGGGCCGCTTGCTGGTGGCTTAGTTCTTCCCAGGCCACCAGGCGGAGTACCTCCTGGTCATCGAATGACAGGGTGGCCAGGGCGTCCTGGACCAGGTCGACGGCGGGATCGGACTCGGCCGGTGGTGTCGATCCGGCAACATCGCCGGCCACTTTCGACACCAGGCGAAGATGACGGTTGGCGCTCCTGACCTGGTTACGAAGCTGGTTTCCGGCCACGGCGTAGAGCCACGGGAGGGGGTTGGCCATGGGAGCTACCTCGGCCCAGCGACGCCACGCCACCAGGAAGGTCTCGGCCACGACGTCGTCGGCCGCCTCCGTCGTCGTTCGCCGTCGGGCATAGGCCACCACTTTGGGGTAGGTGGCGGTGAACACTGCACGGAAATCTTCGACCTGGGTGCTCATTACCTGCTTATGTCCGGCCACCTCCCCAGACTGACACATATCTCCGACATTCGGTCGAAAACCGGTGGCCGGGCTCGCCTATGCTCTCGTCATGGATCCAGGTGTCCCCGGCGACGGCGGCCAGACGGTGATGGTGGCTCGGCGCGGTCCGGTCGAGATCATCACCATCAACCGCCCTTGGGCCCGCAACGCGGTGGACGGTCCCACCGCCGATGCCCTGTACCAGGCCTTCAGCCGTTTCGAGGCCGACGATGAGGCGGCGGTGGCCGTACTCACCGGAGCGGAGGGAACTTTCTGCGCCGGCGCCGACCTGAAGGCCATCGCCACCGATCGCGGTAATCGAATCAACTCGGCCCCGCCCTCCGAGATCGTCGGATCGCCCGGACCGATGGGTCCGACCCGCATGGCGCTGTCCAAACCCACCATCGCTGCCGTCGAGGGATACGCCGTGGCCGGCGGGCTGGAGCTGGCCATCTGGTGTGATCTGCGGGTGGCGGCATCGGATGCCGCCTTCGGCGTGTTCTGCCGGCGGTGGGGTGTGCCTCTGGTCGACGGCGGCACGGTTCGCCTACCCCGCCTGGTCGGGCAATCCCGGGCTCTGGATCTGATATTGACCGGGCGGGAGGTGAGCGGCCCGGAGGCGTTGGCCATGGGGTTGGCCAACCGGCTGGTGGAACCGGGGGAGGCCCTGGCCGCCGCCATTGAGCTGGGTGGACAACTGGCCATGCTGCCTTCCCGCTGCCTGCGATCGGACCGATTGTCGCTCCATGAACAGTGGAATCTCGATCTCGGCTCGGCCCTCAGCCGGGAGACCGAACTCGGGTTGGCCACCGTTCGCTCGGGCGAGACCCAGGCCGGTGCCGCTCGATTCGCCGCCGGGGCCGGGCGGCACGGCCGGCCCGACGAAACCTGAAGACCAGCCACGATCCGGTGCCAGCGCCGCCACCTGCCGGCCCAAACCCGCCGAACGCTGGTTGGTCCGACGCTACGGCGTCAATCCGCCGGGGCCGTCGAACGTGACGGCCGGTATTGTCGAGTTCACAGCGGGGGCGGTGGTGTCGGTGACACTCACTGCAGTGGTTGTGGAGGTCGTACTCGGCTCGTCTGTCGTGATTGGCGGTGCCGTGGTCGATGGGACGGTGGTCGATGGGGTGGTGGTCGTGGTGGTGGTTGTCGTTGTCGTTGTGGTTGATCGGGAGGTGCTGGTGGTGGTTGTCACCGTGGTCGTCCTCCGGTCCGTTGTCGTCGTCCGGGTGGGCCGGGTCGTCGACGATGTGGTCGATGTTGTCGATGTCGTGGTCGACGGCCGGGTGGTGGTCGATCGGGATGTCGATGACGTGGCGGACGGTCGGCTGGTGGTGGACCGTCGGGCCGTCGATGTGGTGGCTACCGTCGTGGCGGGTTTGATCGTCGAGTCCGTGGTCGGTGTGTCGGAGTACAGAGAATCGGTCGGGCCGTCGCCCGGATCCTCGGTCCGAGCCCCGTTCTCGCAGGCCACCCCGTCTTTGTCTCGATCGAGACTCAACCGGTAGCCGGGTTCACCCAGCCGCATCGGGGCCGCCCCGGCGGCTGCCGCTTCGGCACACGACTCGTAGCGTACCGGAAGACCGGTGACGGCGCCGGGGCGAGCATCACCCGACGGTGCGACACCATGATCCGACCGATCCAGACTGGGGGCGACCGTGATCTCCTGCTCGATGGCCGTCGACTTCGTTCCGTTGGACACGAAGAGTTTGGCCCCCGATGTCGGTTCACTCCCCGACGTCGCATCGCCGCCGGATTCGGCGGTGAAGCCGGCGGTGGCTCGGCGCCTGTCGCGGTCGGTGGCTGACCCGGTTTCGCTGGATGGAATCGGATCGGAGGTGAGTCGGGGGGCGGCCGGTGTGCCGTCCACGCCGGCCGGTTGGCTCGACCCGGCGGTCATGCCCGCCAGCGCCCCCCGCTGCCACCCGTAGAGGCCGACCACCACAACCACGGCGAAGGCCGCCGTCGCCACCAGCCGGCCTCGCATCGTCACGGTGAAGGCCAGATTCTCCCAGACCGTCGGCCACCGGCGCCGGTGGCCGTGGTGGCCCGACAGCGACAACCGGCCGGCCGGTGGCCTGCCGCCTCCGTACTGCGGGGGTGGGGGAAAGAAGAGCTGAGCGGCACCCCGGTCCTCGGCATCAGCGTGACGCGGCGCCTCCTCCAGAATAATTCTGGGTATCGACTGAGTCTGCCGGGCGTTTTCGTCGTCGAGAATTCTCCGATGATGCGATTCTCGGTCGTTGGCAAACCAGTCAGGCGGCGGCGGGGCGTCTGACACCACTCCACCATTGCATGCTCCGAGGCGAAGGTCGAGGACCAACGGCCGACGTGACCAAGGGCCAACAGACGACCACAAGCAGGTGGCGATCTGACGTTCGGTGACCATGTGGGTCGAACGGCCCACGTTTGGCCTCCGACCCGGGGAGTTCTCACCTTTTCCGTCTTCGACCGAGTTGGTTAGCTGGTGATGGCGGCGGTGAGGCGAGCGGAGGAATGTGGCACGGCGGACGCCATGGGCGGCACAGAGCGACGGCGGTCAGCCGAGGACGACGTTGGCGGTGATCTCATTCACGGTCGGGGTGGCGATGGCGGCTCTGACCGGCCTCTCACAGGCCGCGGCCGACCCGCCGGTGGCGGTCGCCGCAGCTGGGCCGACCGCCACCGAGGGCGAGCGGTCGACGGGAACGGTACCGGAGACGGTCTCGACGACTGCCGTCGGCCCAGCCGGAATCGATGGACCGGCCACCGATATCGTCGAGACGACCACGGCGTCCGCCGTCGGCCACGATGCCACCTCCACCGACACGTCACGGGTACCGACCTCCGAGTCGACCACCGTGTCCATCACCAGTTCATCCGCGGTTTCACCCACTGTTGAGGGCGCACCCACCTCGTCAACCACGGCGGAGCGGCCGCCCGCCGGTCCGGTCACGGTGCCGGAGACCCCGAGCGATCTGACCGCCACCGTCCGTCCGACGGCCATTTCGCCCTCGGAGTTCAACCGTCTCGTCGACGCTCAACCGTTCACCACCGTGGAGTTCGTCACCCCCGCTCTCGTCCACGGCACCATCGAGGAGGACCGGCAGCGGATCAATGTGGTACTGGTCCATCGATCCCGGACTCAGCCGATGACGGTGAGTCCCGGTGACCGGCGGCCCGAACCGGTCGGTGGTTGGGCCCACGACATCGGAGCCACGGCGGCGGTCAACGGCAACTGGTACAACCCGTTCGACGGCCCGGCCGTCTCCCAAGGCCGGGTGTACGGCGGAACCGATCACAGCTACACCGCACTGTTCGGGTTCACCGTCGACGGCGAGCTGGTGGCCGACCACCATCGGGCCGTCAACGACGGCGTTGACCCCAGAGTGTGGGAGGCGGTGTCGGGTCACCCGACGCTGATCCACCGCGGGGTGTCCACCACCGACTTCGGCGACGATCCGACGTTCACCCGGCGGCATCCCCGAACCGCCATTGGAGTGACCGAATCGGTGGACGTGCTGGTCCTGGTGACTGTCGACGGTCGGCGGGGTGACGCCGTTGGGATGACCGGGGCTGAGACCGTCGATTTGATGCGTCGCCTGGGCGTCCACGACGCGGTGATGCTCGACGGTGGAGGGTCGAGTGCAATGTGGATCGCCGGTCGAGGGGTGGTCAACCAGCCGGCCGATCCCGGCCGGGCGGTCGGCAATCAGATCGCCGTGTTCGGCCGCTGAAGGCCGATCGGCGGCCTCGATGTGGCCGATCGAGCCCCAATCCCATTCGGCCGATGACTCCTGGTCCCGGTCTCGACGCTCCCGACTCCGGTGTTACCCACGCGTAACCTTCTGGCCGTGGGGGGCGTCTAATGGGCATGGAAGTGATCGTCGAGCGGATTGAGCACGGAGCCAAGGGTCCCGGTTCCCTGACCTTCGTCGGCAGCGGTGAGCCGTTGACCAAATCGTGGGCTCAGATCCACGCCGAGGCCAAGGCCATGGCGGCCCGGCTGCAGCAGGAGAACATCGGTCGAGGCGACCACGTGGCCGTTCTCAGCCCGACGACACCGGATCTGATCACCGCTTTCCAGGCCATCTGGCTCTGTGGGGCCACGCTGGTCGTTCTGCCGCTGCCCATGAGGCTGGCTTCGCTCGACGAGTTCACCCGAGCCACCAAGGCCAGGGTGCGGGCCGCCGACTGTGCCGCCGTCATCGTCGAGCCCGACTTCGTCCCCTTCATCGAACTCGAAGCCGATGACCCGCCGCTGCTGGCCCTCGATCGACTGGCGGCACCGGGAGACTTGGCGGCCGACGATTTCATCCGGCCCGACTACCAGCGGGAGGACCTGTTCGTTCTGCAGTTCACCAGCGGTTCGACATCGGAGCCCAAAGGGGTGGTGCTTCCCAATCATGTGGTGGCGGCCAACCTGGACGCCATTCTCGAAGCGGCCGAGGTCGACACCGACAGCGATGTGATGGTGTCGTGGTTGCCCCTCTACCACGACATGGGGCTGGTCGGATTCTGCATCCTTCCCATGTCGGCCGGTATCGATCTCGTGCTGGCCGCCCCCCAGGACTTCCTGGCCTCGCCGGGTCGTTGGATGGAGTGGATTTCAACCTACGGCGGCACGGCCACGGCGGGCCCCAACTTCAGCTGGGTGCTGGCCACCCGGGCGCTGCGCCGTGACGGTCCGGCCCTCGACCTGTCCACGCTGCGAATCGGCCTCAACGGCGCCGAACCGGTCGATCCCGACTCGGTCCGATCGTTCATATCCGCCGGCGAACGCCACCGGCTTCGCCCCGGGGCGGTCTTCCCCGCTTTCGGTATGGCCGAGGTGGCCATCGCCGGCTGCTTCCCCAAGCCGATGACGGGACTGATCACCGATGTGGTCGATCACGATCGTCTCGAAGTGGATCATGTGGCCGAACCGGTGGACCTCGACCACCCTCGGGCCCGCGAGATCGTGTTGCTGGGATGGCCGGTGCCCGGCCTGGAGTTCCGGATCGTCGATCCCGAATCCGGAGAGGTACTGGACGAACGCCGGGTCGGTGAGTTGCAGATTCGGGGCACCTCGGTCACGCCCGGCTACTACAAGCGTGAAGCCGACAATGTCGAGCTGTTCGACCAGGGTTGGCTCAAGACCGGCGACCTGGCCTACCTGGTCGACGGCCAGATGGCCATGTGCGGCCGAATCAAGGATCTCATCATCGTCGGTGGACGCAACGTGTACCCGCAGGACATCGAGCGGGCGGTCGGCACCATCGATGGAGTCCGGGCCGGCAATGTGATCGCCTTCGGGTCCCCGGCCCGCAACGGCAAGGAACAGGTGGTGGTGGTGGCCGAAGCCCGCACTGACAGCAACCTCGATGAGATCAGGGCCACCGTCAGCGAGCGTTCTCTGGAAACGGTCGGTGTGCCCTGCCGGGAGGTGGTCCTGGTCAAACCCACCACACTGCCCAAGACAAGCTCGGGCAAGCTGCAGCGGGCGCTGTGTCGAAGCCAATACCTGAGCGGTGAACTCAGTGTGGTAGGTGAGTCCTAGGCCGACGTCGCCGAGGGCGGCCTCTCATTGTCGCCCGGGCCGTCATCGATGCTTTCAGCGGTGTTCTTGTCGGTGTTCTTGTCGGTGTTCTTGTCAGTGTTCTTGTCGGTGTTCTTGTCGGTGTTCTTGTCAGTGTTCGCGGGGGCGGGGCTGTCATCGGGTATGCGGCCCCGCTCGGGGCCCGGTTGTTTGGCTTCTCCGCTCAGGGCGATAAGCGGACCGGCCCACCGGGTACTGGGGTCGATGTCGACCAGCATGGCCTTGCTGAACAAGGTCATGGGTACGGCCAGTAGGGCCCCCAGGGGTCCGAGGACCCAGCCCCAGAAGATCAGCGAAACGAAGGTCAAGGTGGCCGACAGGCCGACGGCGTCGCCCACGAACTTGGGTTGAATGGCCGATTGGATGATCACGTTGATGGCGGTGTAGATGACGATGACCCACACCGAGAGCTGCCAGCCGCCCTCGAAGAAGGCCAAGGTGGCCGGAGGTATCAGACCGAGAACAAAGCCGATGTTGGGGATGTAGTTGGTGATCAGCGACAGCACACCCCATACGAACGGGAGAGGGATGCCCAGAATCATCAGAGCCACGACGTCGAGAACGGCGACGATGAGACCGAACAGCGTCGAGACCACGAAATAGGAGCGGGTCCGGCGGGCAAACCCGCTCAGGGCGTCGACGACGGCCGGCCGGACCTCGGAGATCCGGGTCAGGTTGGCGGTGAACGACCCGGTGTCCATGACCATGAACAGCATCGAGATCAGGATGAGACTGATGGCGCTGGTGATTCCCAACGCGCTCGACAGCGCGCTGGTCACCTGGCCGGCCACCGAAGTGAGGTCGATGCCCGAGAACGCTTCGCCCAGGTCGTCACGGGTGTAGCCCCACTCGGCCAGCTGTCCCTCGATGTCGGCCTGGGTCTCGGACAGTTTGGTGGTGTAGAAATCGCTTCTCAACAGGTTGACCAGGCGGGTGACGGTCCAGATCAGGGCGGCCAGCATCACGAACAGCACCCCGTAGGCGGTGACGGCCAGGCCGGTGGTGGCCAGAGCGGCATTGAGCCCGATCCGGCGGAGCCAGTGGTAGACGGGGCTGACCACGACCACCACGACGAGGGCCAGGAACATCGGACCGATGGACGAAGCGAAGGCCTTCAACCCGGCCACGACGATGATGGCCGAAGCCACCGTCAACAAGACGTTCAAACCCCGAGGCAGGGCCGTCTGGATCGGCTGGGGTGATTGGTCGGTCTCGGGTTGGCTGGTCATGACGGGTCTCGTGTGACTCGATCGGTCTTCACTGCTCGGATTTGAGATCGGCGATCACCTTACGCCAACGTTCGCCATCGCTGCGGTAGGGGGCGTAGAACGAGATCCGCTGCACGCAGTCGCCGTAGCGACGCTTTAGTTCGGGGGCGATGGCCTCCGGCTCGGCCACGACGGCGAAGGTGTTCAGCACCTCGTCGTCGATGACCTCGCCCATCTTGTCCCACTCGCCCTGCTTCGACAGCTGGTTCAGCTCGCCCTGGAGATCGCCCCAGCCGTGGAGGTCGAGTACGGGGCGGTAGGCCGGAGTGGAGGCGTAGAAGGCAATCTGTTTGCGGGTGGCGGTGGCCGCCGTCTCCAGTTCCTCGGCGTCGTTGCCGGTGACCACGAATGACGGGCCAACCACCTGGAAGTCGTCCATGGTCTTGCCGGCGGTGGCCCGCCCCGACGCCAGGGCCGGCAGCGTCACCTCCCGGAGAAATCGTTCAGTGGTGAACGAGTGGCAGATGAATCCGTCGGCCACCTCGCCGGCCACCGTGGTCATCATGGGACCGACGCCGGCCAGGAAGATCTTGGCGTCGCCGTGGGGGTTGGGCCCGGGATCGAAGAACGGGGTCATCAGCGTGTGGCTGTAGAAGTCACCGCGGAAATCCAGTTTCTCGCCGTTGTTCCAGCACGCCCAGATGGCTCTGATGGCCTGGATCATCTCCCGCATCCGGGCCGCCGGTTTCGACCATTCCATGGAGAACCGCTTGGTTATGTGCGGCTTGATCTGGGAACCCAGTCCGAGAATGAAACGGCCGGAGAAGGCCTGCAGGTCATAGGCCGTGTTGGCCAGCGTCATGGGGTTGCGGGCGAAGGCCACGGCGATCGACGTGCCGATCTCGATCGTCTCGGTGTGCTCGGCCGCCAGCAACAGGGGCAGGAACGGGTCGTGGCTGGTCTCTGCCGTCCAGAAACCGTCGTAGCCGGTGGCCTCCTGCTCGACGGCCAGCTGGGCCGCATCTTCCAGTGGCGCTCCCAGGCCGATACCTCCGTCTACCTTCACCCTCTTCTCCTTTGCCGCCGCGGCCTGACCAACAGAATCCTAGTGTCCTGTCAGGCTGATCATGTCGCCTGTTCGTCGGCATCTGACGCCCCTGGCAGAGTTCTCGTTCCTCCGCTACCACCAGGTAGCGAGCGGAACTGCGTCCTTGCCAGGAACGCCATCTGCTCGCCGAACAAGACAACGGACCAATTTGACAGGACACCAGAGGCAAGGTCATGGACCTGTCTCCTCGCCCGAATGGCCGCCTGGTTGGTACGGTTGATGGCGATGATGATCGACGTGCAAGACGCAACCTTCGAGACCGAAGTCATCCAGCGGTCGATGACCACCCCGGTGGTGGTCGACTTGTGGGCCCCGTGGTGTGGGCCATGCCGAACACTGGGCCCGATCCTGGAGAAGGTGATCAACGAGACCAACGGCAAGGTCGTGCTGGCCAAGATCAATGTCGATGAGAATCCCGGGGCGTCGGCCGCCTTCCAGGTGCAGTCCATTCCCGCCGTATACGCCCTCAAAGGCGGGCAGGTGGTCGATGGTTTCATGGGGGCCCAGCCGGAGCCGACCATCCGGGAGTTCGTCAACAAACTGCTGGGCGACGATGCGGCCGGTGAGATTCAGGCCCTCCTGGCCCAGGGCGACGAGGAGTCGTTGCGCAAGGCGGTCGAACTCGATGGAGAGAACGTGCAGGCGGTGGGCATGCTGGCCGCCCTGTTGCTGCAGTCGGGTCGAGCCCCCGAAGCGGTTCAGGTGCTGGCCGCCGGGCCGGAGGATCCAATGCTCGCTCAGCTGTTGGAGCAGGCTCGCGAGCTGGCCATGCCGAGCGACGCCAGAGACAAGATCGAGGAGCGGCTGGCGACACTACTGGAGACGGTCAAGGAGAGCGACGATGATCGATCGGAGTTCGTCGAACTGCTCGACGAATTGTCGGTCGGCAATCCCGAGGCGGTGGCCGATTGGCGGCGTCGACTGTCGACCCGCCTGTTCTAGTTCTCGGCCTGCCCCATACGGGTCGGGGCGTGGCACTGGGGCTCGACCGTGGTTACAGTGAGCCTGGCCGCGGCCCGGACGCGGCGGTTTCGAGACTGAGGGGTAGCGGCCCGGCTCGTCGTTGAAACCATCGGACCAGCAGGTCCCGACATTCGATTGGTGAGTCCGGCTCAGCCGTCTGGTCGGCGTTGGACCCACCCTGTTGGGATCCTGTGAGGCTGTTGTGGCACCTGTTCCCGGTCCACCCCGAACCGATGGCCGGCCCGTTCAAACCTACTCCGATGGTGGCCTGGTCGAGCTGATCGACCAAGGCCTGGTCCGGCTCGACTCACTCCGCGATCGACCACGCTTCTCGTCGGCCATGACCGCCTTGCTGGTTTTTCTGCTCGCCGTTGGCTGGACTCTGGCCCGCTGGCGATCCGTCGAACCGATCGACGATCGCATTCCCCGGATTGACGAGCTGGCGGTCGTCGATGAGCCCATCGATGGTGAATCGGCCGCCGGAGCCGGAGGGCGTCAGCCCACCACTTCGATCGCTCCCGGCACCGCCGGACCGTCGACCTCGATCGAGCCCGAGGAGCGGCTCATCGTCCACGTCTCGGGGGCGGTGATGGTCGAGGGTCTGGTCGAGGTGATGAGCGGTTCCCGCCTGGCCGATGCGGTGACGGCGGCCGGGGGACCGACGGGTTCAGCCGACCTCCACCGGCTGAACCTGGCCACCCCGCTGGTCGACGGTATGCACATCCGGGTGCCGGAAATGGGGGAGGAACCCACCGGTGCCCGCCCCCTGATCGAGACGGCACCGGCCGGCTCATCGGCGGATCCCGAGGCCGACACCGTCCCACCCGGTGGGGTCAACATCAACCAGGCGTCAGCCACCGAGCTCCAACGGTTGCCCGGCATCGGTCCGGCCATCGCCGCTGCCATCATCACCTGGCGGATCGACAACGGCCCGTTCACCTCCACGGACGACCTTCTCGATGTGCCCGGCATCGGTCCGGCCAAGTTGGCCGCCATCGAGGACCAGGTGAGTCTGTGAACCGGCTGCGGGGCGAGCAGTCGGCCGGCGGTCTGGTGCCGTGCGGCGACGAGGCCAGGCTGGTGGCGGTGGCCGCGGTGGCCTGGGTCGGCACCGTTCTTGGTCTCGGCCATTCCAGCTGGGCGGGATGGCTTCCGGTGGCCGCCGTGCTCATGATTGGTCTCGGTCTTGGGACTGGGGTGGCTGCCACCTCCAGGCCGAGGTCGAGGTGGTACCACGTGATGACCACTGCCGTCCTGATGGTCGCGGTGCTGCTGGTGACCGTCGCCCGAGGGGCCTTGGCGGCCGCCGACTATCGCCCCATGGAGTCGGGCCGAATCCAGGCTGTCGTCGCGGTCAGAGGCGACCCCCACCCAATGGCCGGGGGGTGGCGGGCTGAGGTACAGACCGAATCCGGGGAGCGTCTCGAGGCCACCGCCTTCGGCCGAGCCGGCTTTGCCCTTCGTCAGGTTGCGGTCGGTGAGCGATTGACCGTCACCGGCCGGGTCGGCCCCGTGGGGGAGCGGCCCTGGTTGCAGGCCCGCCACATCGTGGGTCGCCTCACGGTCGAGGAGTTGCAGCCCACGGCTCCGGCCGGCGGATTCGACCGCATGGTCAACAGCCTCCGGTCGGTCATCATCGACGGCGGTCGCTCCTTCGATGATCGACATCGGTCCCTGTACACCGGGCTGGTCATCGGTGACGATCGCTTTCAGCCGCCATCTCAACAGGCCCAGTTCCGGGCCTCGGGGCTGACCCATCTCCTGGCCGTTTCCGGCCAAAACGTCGCCTTCGTGCTTCTGGTGGTGCGCCCGCTGATCCTGATGCTGGGCCGCCGACTGCGGCTGGGGGTGATCGTCGCCGTCCTGGTGGGATTCGCCGCCGTGACCCGGGCTGAACCGTCGGTGCTTCGGGCCGCCACGGTGGCCGCCGTCGCCACCTGGGCCGCTCTGAGCGGCAGGGTGGGGTCCGGCCTGCGAACGCTGGCCGCCGGTGTCGTCCTGTTGGTTCTGGTTGATCCGTTTCTGGTCAATGTCGTCGGCTTTCGCCTCTCGGTGGCGGCCTCGGCCGGGATCATCCTGTTTGCCCCCCTACTGTTGGCCCGACTGCCGGGCCGGCGGGGGCCGGCCCGGGGCGCAGCTCAAGCACTGGCCGTAACCGTCGGTGCCCAGCTGGGGGTGGCCCCGCTGCTGATACTCACCTTCGGGCCGCTGCCTCTGGCCTCGATCCCGGCCAACCTCCTGGCCGGCTGGGCCGCCGGAGCGGTGATGACCCTGGGTTTGACGATTGGCCCGGTCAGCGGCATGTTCCACAGGGCCCGCTTGCCGTCGGTGGCGGCCGCTCTGCAATGGCCGGCCGAACAACTGGTGGGCTGGATCGACCTGGTGGCCGGCTACAGCAGTGGCCTGCCCCTGCCCCGGCTCGGCTTTCCCGCCCTGGTCGCCCTGACCATGGCCACCGTGGCCCTGAGGATGCGACCCCGGAACCACCCGTTGGGCCCGCTGATCGGTGTGGTCGCTGTTATCGTCATCGGCGCCGTGGTGGCGCCGGGGCCAAGGCCCCACCAGCGGCGCCCGGTGGCGCCGGCCGATGGTCTGATCTACCTGCCGTCGTCGGCCCCGGGCCATGCCGGCGGGGAGGGCCGCCCGCTGTCGGTGTTGGTTGTTCTCGACGCCAGGCCTGGGCCGGCCATCGACGGGCTGCTCCTGTCGGGAATCGACGAGATCGATGTGGTCATCTCCCAGCAAGGCAACCAACAGGCGGCGCAAACGGTCACCGGACTGGGCGACGTGGCCGACGTCGGCATCGTACTGGCTCCGCCCCGCCATCGAATTCGGGGCGCCACTCGGGTCACCGCACCGGTTTCGGTGCCGACGGCCTCCGGTCCGATCACCGTGGCGCCGGACGACGGAGGTTCTCGCCTGATCATCATCCTGCCGCCGGCCCTGTCGAAGTCCCCGTCGATGTCACGGTCACCGCCCGCCGGTTGAGGGCAGGAGGTGGTGGTAAGACCGTCTGGGACTACGGTGAGCCTGTGCTTCTGGAGTTGGGACCCCATCGGTTTGACATCACCCATCGGGCCCTGGTGATGGGCATCCTGAACCGAACGCCTGACAGCTTCTACGATGCCGGCAGTTATTGGGACTTCGACGACTTCCTGCACAAGGCCGACGAGTTGGTCGACGACGGGGCCGACTTCCTCGACGTGGGCGGGGTCAAGGCCGGTCCCGGTGAAGACGTGACCGAATCGGAGGAGATGGATCGAGTTGTTCCCGCCGTCGAAGCGCTCCGTCGCCGATTCGATGTTCCCCTGTCGGTCGACACCTGGCGGGCGTCGGTCCTGGCCGAGTCGATCAAGGCCGGCGCCGACGTCGGCAACGACATCAGCGGGTTCGCCGACCCTGAATACCTGCCGGTGGCAGCCCGAGGAGGCGCCTCGGTGGTGGCCACCCACATCCGTCTGGCCCCCAGGGTTCCCGACCCCGACCCGATCTACGACGACCTGGTGGGCGATGTCACCTCGTTCCTCCGGCAGCGGGCCGAACAGGCCGAGTCGCATGGCATTCCCCGCCAGCGGATCCTGATCGACGCCGGCCTCGATCTGGGCAAGACTCCGGCCATGTCGCTGGAACTGCTGCATCGCTCCGACGCGCTTGTCGACCTCGGCTACCCGGTACTGCTGTCGGCCTCCAACAAGCGGTTCTTGTTCGAGCTGCTGGAAACCGACCGCTACGACATCGACTCGGGCACCACCGCAGCTCACGTGATCGGGGTCGCCCTCGGATGCAGGGTGCTGCGAACCCATGACGTGCAGGCCGGACGACGGGTGGCCGACCTGATGGCCGAGATCCTGACCGTCGACGGCGATCGGATCGGATGATGGCGGTCCTGATCATCAAAGGCGACGATGAGACGCTGGTGGCGCAGGCCATTCAGGCCACCGTCAACGAGTTGGTGGGCGACGGCGACCGATCGTTGATGGTTGAGGAACTCGGCGAGGCCGTCTACCTCGGCGAGTCGAACGACGCCAGCCTGGCCGCTCTGGTCAATGCAGCTCAAACCCTTCCGTTTCTCACCGTCCGCCGGGTGGTGGTCGGCCGCAATCTCGGCCTGTTCTCCAAGCAGGCCACCATCGAACCGCTGGTCCAGCTGCTCGACAACCTTCCCGAAACCACCGATCTGGTGTTGGTGTGGGAGAAGGCCTCGTCCAACCAACGACTGCCGGCCGTGCCCAAAACCCTCCAGGCCGCTTTGAAGTCGGTGGGGGCGGAAACGATCGACGCCGCTCCCAGCGGTCGTGGCCGCAAGGCGTTTCTCGACGAGCGCTTGGCCACCGCTCCGGTCCGGTTGGACGGTTCGGCTCGCCAGGTGATCGCCGACCAGTTGGGCGACGACGTCGGTCGGTTGGCCTCCATCCTGGATGCGCTGGTCTCCACCTTCGGACCCGACGCCTCGCTCAGCGCGGCCGACGTGACCCCTTTTCTCGGTGCCGCCGCCGATGTGCCGCCGTGGGAGTTGACCGACGCCATCGACAGTGGTGACGTTCCGCTGGCCTTGGCCAAGCTGGAGCGAATGGTTGTCGGCGGAGAACGGCATCCGCTGCAAACCTTGGCCACCCTGCACAACCACTATCAGCGGGCCCTCAAGCTCGACGGCGCGCCGGTCCTGGACGAGCGATCGGCCGCCGCCCACCTGGGCATGACCGGCTCGACATTTCCGGCCAAGAAGGCACTCTCGTTGTCGAAACGGTTGGGCTCGCAGCGACTGTCCCGGGCCATCTCACTCCTGGCCCAAAGCGACCTCGATCTGCGCGGGGGAACCGGTCTCGACGGCAACACCGTGGTGACCATCCTGGTGGCCCGCTTGGCCCACCTCAGCCGCGGCGGGGCTTAGGGCCGGACGCGCCCTGGACCTGACCGCGGCAAGGTTTGGTCACCGAACCGTGTTGTCGCCGCCGCAGTGTCCAAACCTCGCCCGTAGCCGGCAAGCAGGGTGGGGCCGGACGCGACAGCTGCGGTCCTCCGTGGCGAGGAGACCGCAGCTTGGATTCGCTATCGAGGCCGGCTGGTGGCCAGGTGTTCCGGCCGATGGGCCGGTGTCAGCCCTCGGCGCCGAGTTGGCGGATGCGGGCGATGAGCCGGCTCTTGCGGCGGGCGGCGGCGTTCTTGTGGATGATGCCGCGGGCGGCGGCTTTGTCGATGCGCTTGATCGTCAGACGCAGGGCCTCGGCCTCATTTTCGGTCCCGGCCGCAGCCAGCGCCGCCTTCTCCCGGGTGTGCAACTCCGACCGCACGGCTCGATTGCGCAGCCGGCGCTTCTCGTTCTGGCGATTTCGCTTGATCTGGCTCTTGATGTTGGCCACGGAAAAACCTCGTCGTAAGGGGGACCCGTCAATGATAGCGGTCGATGCCGGGGCGCCAACCGCTGGTCGCCACCGATTGGACGGCCAACTGTCATGGCCCGTTCGCCGCCCGAAACCGGTAGTTTTCAATACGAATGGCCACGATAGCTCCCGACAAGATCCGCAACATCGCCATCATCGCCCACATCGACCACGGCAAGTCGACGTTGGCCGACCGTCTGCTGGAAATCTGCGGTGCCGTCGAGGCTCGGGAGATGCGGGATCAGTACCTCGACTCGATGGATCTCGAACGGGAGCGGGGTATAACCATCAAGCTGCAGAGCGTCAAGCTGGAGTGGAAGGGCCACGTCATCAACCTGATCGACACCCCCGGTCACGTCGACTTCGGGTACGAGGTTTCCCGGTCCCTGGCCGCCTGCGAGGGAGTGATCCTGGTCGTCGATGCCGCCCAGGGCATCGAAGCCCAGACGCTGGCCAACACCTACCTGGCCATCGAAAACGACCTCGAGATCGTGCCGGTTCTCAACAAACTCGACCTCCCGGCCGCCGACCCCGACCGCTACGCTGCCGAAATGGAGCGGGTGTTGGGCACCCCCGCTTCGGAGGTGCTCCGTATTTCGGCCAAGACCGGCATGGGAGTCGAAGATCTGCTCGACGCCGTCATCGAACGAATCCCCGCCCCGGTGGGCGATGAAGCCAAACCGTTGCAGGCCCTCATCTTCGACAGCCACTTCGACACCTACCGCGGTGTGGTCTCCAGTGTCCGGGTGGTCAACGGCCGCCTGAACACCGGTGACAAGCTCCGGTTCATGCAGGCCGGGGCGGTGCACGACGCCGATGAGATCGGGGTCCGAACCCCCGACAACACCCCGGTCAAATCGCTCGGCCCGGGTGAGGTCGGCTACCTGATCGCCGGGATCAAGGACGTCAGGGAGGCCCGGTCGGGTGAGACCATCACCACCAGCTCCAATCCGGCCGCCGAGGTTCTCTCCGGCTACCGGGAACCCAAGCCGATGGTGTTCTGCGGCCTCTACCCGGTCGACGGCGATGATTACGCCGACTTCCGCGACGCCCTCGACAAGTTGCGTCTGGACGACGGCAGCTTCAGCTTCGAGCCCGAAACCTCAACCGCCCTGGGATTCGGGTTTCGCTGCGGATTCCTCGGCCTGCTGCACATGGAGATCGTGCGGGAGCGGCTGCAACGGGAGTTCGACCTCAACCTGATCGCCACCAGCCCCTCGGTGATGTACCGGGTGACCATGAACAACGGCGACGAGCTGGTGATCGACAACCCGTCGACCCTGCCACCGGCCGGTGACTGGCGGGAGATCCAGGAGCCGTACCTGAAGGCGTCGATGATCGCCCCCAGCGACTACACCGGCACCATCATGGACCTGTGCCAATCCCGCCGGGGCCACATGGAGAAAATGGAGTATCTGTCGCCCGAGCGACTGGAGCTGGTCTACCGGCTTCCCCTGGCCGAGGTGGTGATCGACTTCTTTGATCAGCTGAAGAGTCGCAGCCAAGGCTACGCCAGCCTCGACTACGAGCCGGTGGGCTATGAGCCCGGTGACCTCGTCCGGGTCGATGTGCTGTTCAACGGAGAACAAGTAGACGCCTTCTCCACCATCGTGCACCGCGACTCGTCCTACGAGTACGGGCGGCGCATGGCCGAGAAAC
Source organism: Acidimicrobiales bacterium (assembly GCA_965216685.1). GTDB lineage: Bacteria > Actinomycetota > Acidimicrobiia > Acidimicrobiales > SZUA-35 > JAHELU01. The sequence continues at coordinate 5,352,406 of OZ244195.1, read as the reverse complement.
TCAAGGCCATCATTCCCCGCCAGCAGTTCGAAGTGCCGATCCAGGCTGCCATCGGGGGCCGGATCATCGCTCGGGAGACGGTCAAGGCCTACCGCAAGGACGTCACCGCCAAGCTCTACGGGGGTGACGTCACCCGCAAGAACAAGCTGCTGAAGAAGCAGAAGGAGGGCAAGCGCAAGATGAAGAACATCGGACGGGTCGAAATCCCCTCCGACACCTTCATCCAGGTTCTCCGACTCGACGACTGACCCGGCGTTCGGGGAGAATTGCAGCAGAAAACGAGGCAAGCCCTCGTTTTCTGCTGCAATTCTTGGAAGGGTGCGGACGGTAGACTTGATCTGACCCATGGTTGACGAACGTAAAGCCGCCATTCTCCGAGCAGTCATCGAGCAGTACACCGACACCGCCCAGCCGGTCGGATCCTCGGCCGCGGCCAAAGCCGCCGGCTTGAAGGTGTCGACGGCCACCGTTCGCAACGACATGGCGGCACTGGAGACCGAGGGCTACCTGGCCCAGCCCCACACCAGTGCCGGCCGGGTACCGACCGAGAAGGGCTACCGGTTCTTCGTCGACAGCCTCGACCTCGACGACCTCCGGGTCCGGGGTGAGTCGGCCGATCAGTCGGTGGCCACCTTCTTCGGCCAGCTGCGGGGTGAGATCGAGCAGGTCATGAAAGACACGGCTTCGCTGCTGAGCGACCTGACCGACTACGCCGCCGTGGTGGTCGATGACACCATCGAGGCCGCGGTGGTCCGATCGGTGCAGCTGGTGCCCCTGGCCGGCCGATCGGTCATGTCGGTTGTCGTGCTGTCCAATGGCCAGGTGCTCAAACAGACCTTCGAATTCGACTCCGAGATCGATGGCACCGCCATCGATCAGGCGTCCCGGCTCCTGGCCGAGGCCGCGGTCGATCGGGCCGCCGGCGACAGCGCCCCACCCCGCCCCAGCGGCGACTCGCTGGTCGACGCCCTGGTCCAACAGTTCTACGCCGACATGGTGGCCGGCGACGGCGAGGGTGAGCGGGTCTACGTCGACGGTACATCCAAGGTGGCATCGGCCTTCCAGGCCGTCGACTCGGTCAGTCAGGTCCTCACCATTCTCGAACAACAGCTGGTGGTGGTCAGCCTCCTGGCCGACGTGGTCGAACGAGGTCTCTCGGTTGCCATCGGATCCGAAACCGGCGTGGCCCCCCTCTCGGAGTGCAGCCTGGTCGTATCTCCCTACGAGGTCGACGGTGAACATGCCGGATCGATTGCCGTTCTCGGCCCGACCCGCATGAACTATCCCCAGGCCATGTCGGCCGTTGAAGTGGTGAGCCGCCAGCTGGGCCACTTGTTGAGTGAAGGGTGACGATGGATTTCTACCAGCTGTTGGGCGTCAGCCGGTCGGCCACCCAGGACGAGATCAAGCGGGCCTACCGCCGATTGGCCCGGGAACTGCACCCCGACGCCAATCCCGGTGACACCGATGCCGAGGCCCGGTTCAAGCAGGTGGCCGAAGCCTACGAGGTACTCAGCGATCCGGAGAAACGGGCTCGCTATGACCGGTTCGGATCGAGTGGAGCCCGGGCCGGCGATCCCTTTGCCGGATCCGGCCTGGGTGACCTCTTCGACGCCTTCTTCAACGCCGGCGGCCGCACCGAAACGGGGCCTCAGCGGGGCGTTGATCTCGAGGTCATCGCCGAGCTCACCCTGGAGGAGGTGGTCAACGGCGGCGCCAAGGACGTCACCGTGCGGACGGCCGTGCCCTGCGACACCTGTGAAGCCACCGGGGCCGCCCCCGGCTCACAGGCCGTGCGCTGTGATCAATGCGGCGGGACCGGGCAGGTTCGCCAGGTGCGTCAGTCGATTCTCGGACAAATGGTGACCACCGCCACCTGCGCCCGCTGCTCGGGTGAAGGGGTGACGATCTCCGATCCGTGCTCCGACTGCTCGGGTGAGGGCCGCCGGGTGGAGGAACAGACCTACGTCGTCGACGTGCCCGCCGGGGTGAGCGATGGCGCCACCCTACGGCTTACCGGCCGGGGTGCTGTTGGTCGCCGGGGCGGGGGCGCGGGCGATCTCTACGTGCAGGTCAGAGTCCTGCCCGATCCCGTTTTCCAGCGCGATGGCGACAACCTGCTGGCCGAGTTCAAGGTGGCGGCAACCCAGGCCGCTCTGGGGGCCACCATTGCCTTTGAGACCTACGACGGCGAGATCGAGGTCGATGTCCCCGCCGGGTCCCAGACCGGTGATCTGCTGCGGTTCAAGGATCGAGGGGTGCCCAAGCTCCGAGGTCGCAGCCGGGGCGACCTGTTGCTGGCGGTATTGGTGGAAACGCCAACCAAGCTCACCCCCGAACAAGATGAACTGCTGCGCCAGCTGGCCAAGGAGCGGGGGGAACCGGTGAAGGATCCCGGCGAGGACAGCATCCTCGGGCGGTTCAAGTCGAAGTTCGCGTGATCGAGCCGGAACTCCGCTCCCGGCCGCTGGTTTTCGTCGACGACATCGCCAATCCGGTCCTGGCCGACGCCGACCACCATCACCTTCACCGGTCGTTGCGATCCCGTCCCGGTGATCCGATCGCGGTGGCCGACGGTAGGGGACGCTGGCGGGCGGCCCGCCTGGGATCCGGTGTCGATCCCGGCGATGTCGGCCCGATAGTCGATCACAACCCCACCCGTCGTCGATCGCATCCCCTCACCGTGGGTTTCGCCCTGGTCAAGGGCGACCGCACGGAGTTGGCGGTCCAGAAACTCACCGAGCTGGGGGTGGACCGCATCATCCCCATCACCACGGAGCGAACCGTGGTCCGCTGGGAGGAAACCAAAGCGACCAGGAACCACGGCCGCCATCAGCGGGTGGCCCGGGAGGCGGCCATGCAGTCCCGGAACCTCTGGCTGCCCGAGGTGTGGCCGCTCACGGCGCTGGTCGAGGTGCTGAAGCGCATACCGGATGCGGCCTTGGCCGAACCAGGGGGCGTTCCACTCAGCTGTTCGGCAGCCGATGCCGAGGCAGCGGGGGCGACGGCGGTGCTGGTCGGTCCCGAGGGAGGCTTCAGTCCCGACGAATGTCGTGGCCGACCCCTGGTCGGCTTGCCGGGTAACATCCTCCGGACCGAATCAGCCGCCATCTGTGCCGGCGTGCTGCTGGTTCTGACCGCAGAACGTGGTTGATGTTGCGCAGAGTGGCGAGTAGGTTGACTGGCGACAGGGGCTGGAGTCGCCAATCCCGGGAGCATCAATGGGACCATCCCAGCCATCTGAAGACGCCAACACCGCCTACGGCCGACGGGTGGGAGAACGGCTACGCCTGATCCGGCAGCAGAAGCGGCTGTCGCTGCAGGATGTCGAGGCCAACTCCAACCAGGAGTTCAAGGCCTCGGTACTGGGAGCCTACGAGCGGGGCGAGCGGGCCATCTCGGTGACCCGGCTGGAACGGCTGGCCCACTGCTACAGCGTTCCCGTCGACCAGCTCCTGCCTCGATCGACGCCGCCGTCGATCTCGCCCGAGGTCGTCGATCTCACCGAACGCACCGGCCGGGCCAACGGCGTGACACTGGAGCTGGAGCGGCTGACCGCGGTTCCCAGCCCTGAAGGCGAGATGTTGGGGCGCTACCTGGAGATGATCCAGGTGCAGCGCCAGGACTTCAACGGACGGGTGTTGACCATACGGCAGGATGATCTACGGGCCGTGGCCTGCATCCTTGGCGTCATGGTCGACTCGGCGGTGGACCGTCTCGACGATCTCGGCCTGATCCATACCGCCACCTCCTGAGCCGGCGCTCCAGCCGACCCGAGGCCTCGACCGGCAGCTCGTCGAGCACGTGACGGACGGCGGCCCCGCTGACATAGCCGGCCGACGTGGTGAGGGCGATCAGCCGCTCTCCGGCATCTGACCAGCGGTCGATGATCTCGTCGGCCACCCGGCCTCGCGCCGCCCACAGGTCGGCCCGTCCGGTCAGCATCACCCCCAAGCCGGCGATGTCGGTGTGCCGGTCGCCGCCGTCGGGATCTCCTGGGCTGATGAGGACGGGGCCTTGGTTTCCGACCACGATGTGGTCGGCGGAAAGGGCCCGGTGGACCAGGCCGATACGGTGAAGTCGCTCCAGCGCCGCCCACAGCCCCCAGACGGCGGCCCGGACCGGCGCCGGGTTGTCACCCAACCCGGCCAACGTGATCGGGCCGGCATAGCCGGTCGAGTAGTGTCGGGCCTTGCCGTCGATGTGGTGGATGCGGGCCACGCCCGGTCCCTGGGCCCGGGTCAGCCAGCGCACCTGGTGGGCCAGGGCCTCGGTGTCGGCCATGTGCTTGCGTACGATCACCCGGGGTCGGGTCCGGGCTTGTTGGTCAATCAGGAGCTCGACCATGAGCTGTGGTCCCCCTGGTTCGGCCGGGATCGGCCGCTGGACGTCGAAGGGGGGAAGAGGAGTTCGGGGAGCCTGTCCAGCCTCCCGACAACGGAAAGATATCAGCATCAGATGTCGAAACTGCACCGTTGAACGGCCCGATGTTGGGTACGATCGCACATCAGATGACGTCACCAGTGAAAATCGAAGTTGACGACAACCAGATCATGGCCGGCTTGCTGGGCGAGCGGGACGAGTTCCTGCGCGTCGTCGAGGATGCCTATCAGGTGGCCATCCACGCCCGGGGCAACGAGATCGTCGTCGAGGGAGCCGATCAGGTCAAGGCGGCCAAGGTGCTCGACGAACTGGTCCTGGTGCTACGCCGGGGTGAAGCCCTGAACTCGGCCGTCGTCCGCCGTTCGATCGACATGCTCGACGACGACGAGCGACCGTCGGAGGTGTTGACCGACCGGGTCCTCACCACCTACCGGGGCAAGCCGGTGCGGCCCAAGACGTCGGGCCAGAAGCGCTACATCGACGCCGTCCGAGCCAACATCGTCACCTTCGGGGTGGGGCCGGCCGGGACGGGCAAGAGCTGGTTGGCGGTGGCGTGCGCCGTCCGGGCTCTCCAGGACAAGCAGGTGGAGCGGATTCTCCTCACCCGCCCGGCGGTCGAAGCGGGGGAGCGGCTCGGCTACCTGCCCGGCGACCTCATGTCCAAGGTCGACCCCTACCTACGACCGCTCTATGACGCCCTCCACGACATGGTCGGGGCCGACAACATGGCCAAGCTCTTTGAACGGGGTGTGGTAGAGGTTGCCCCCCTGGCCTTCATGAGGGGCCGCACCCTGAACGACAGCTTCATCATCCTCGATGAGGCCCAGAACACGACCCCGGAACAGATGATGATGTTCCTGACCCGCATCGGCTTCAACTCCCGGGCCGTCATCACCGGCGACACGACACAGGTTGATGTGGCCGGTGGCCGCAGCGGCCTGAGCGGACTGGAGAAGATCCTGAGCGGCATCGACGGCCTCGGATTTGTCCGACTGCGTTCGCAGGACGTGGTTCGCCACCGCATCGTCCAGGACATCGTCGACGCCTATGCTCGGCGCGACGACCGTCGATGACCGACGGGAGGGTCGGTCTGTCGGTGGACGCGTCGAATCACTCGCCGACGGGTGACATCGATCTCGACCGCTGGGCCCGGGTGGCGACCGAGACCCTTCGAGCCGAAGGGGTCGAGCGGGGGCATCTCGATCTGATCTTCGTCGACGCCGTCGAGATGGCCGAGCTGAATCAGTCCCATATGGGTCATTCCGGACCGACCGACGTCTTGTCGTTTCCTCTGGACGGGGGACATGTCGGCGGCAAAATTGAAGGCGATGAGTCACCCGACCCGCTACCGCTGCTGCTGGGCGACGTTGTGATCTGTCCTCAGGTGGCGGCCCGGCAGGCGCCGGACCACTGCGGCGACCTCGATGCCGAGTTCACCCTCCTGGTGGTGCACGGCGTGCTCCATGTGCTCGGTCACGACCATGCCGACCCCCAAGATCGGGCGGTCATGGTCGATCGAGAGACAATGCACCTGGCCCGCTACGGATTGGCTCACCCCGGGGAGCAGGGAGAAACGCCGGGCGGACCGACATGACCGTCGCAGTGCCGGAGGCCCTGCTTGGCGAGTTTCGCCTGGAGGCGAAACGTCGTTGGCTGGAGTCTTTCGTGTGGGACAGGAAGGCACAGCGGTGACCGTCGCAGTGCCGGAGGCCCTGCTTGGCGAGTTTCGCCTGGAGGCGAAACAGTGACCGCGGTGGAGATCCTGGCCGCCGTTGCCGCCGTGGTCCTCCTGCTCTTCGTCGCCGTGGCCGTGGCGGCCGAGGAGGCGTTCGCCCGTAGCAGCACGGCACGAGCGGCCAGTCTGGCCGACGACGAGCCCCGGAGGGCGGCCCGGCTGGAACGGCTGCTGTCGTTGCCCGACGACGCCGTCCGCAACCCGCTGCGATTGTTGGTGGTCGTGGCTCAGCTCCTGCAGTCGGCTCTGGTCGCCGTGCTGGCAGTGGCGCTGGTGCCCCAGCCATGGGCGTTGCTGGTGATCGCCGCCAATCTGGCTGTCGTCTTCGTGATGGGGGAGGCCGTTCCCCGGACGCTGGCCATCCTCAACGTCGACCGGGTCGCCCTCGTCCTGGCCGGACCGATCGGCTTGTTGCTGCGAATCGCCCCCATCCGGATCCTGGCCCGCACCCTGATCGGTCTGACCAACATCATCGTTCCCGGCCGAGGTCTTCGCCAGGGCCCGTTCTCGGTGCCGGAGGAACTCATCGCTCTGGCCGATGCCGCAGTGGAGGACGAGGTGATCGAGCCGGCCGAGCGGGATCTGATCGAATCGGTGATCGAATTCGGCGGAACGGTTGTCCGCGAGGTCATGGTTCCCCGCACCGACATGATCACGGTCGAGCGGGAAGCCACCGCCGCCTCCGCCCTGGAGGCTTCTTCCGTCGTCGGTTTCTCCCGGGTTCCGGTGGTGGGCGACAACATCGACGACGTCGTCGGCCTGGCCTACGTCAAGGATCTGATCCGGGCCGAGCTCGACGACAAGGCCGATCAACCCGTCGATCGCCTCATGCGCCATGCCCACTTCGTCCCGGAGACCAAGAAGGTGGCCGAGCTTCTACGGGAGATGCAACGCGACAAGTTCCACATGGCCATCGTCGTCGACGAGTATGGCGGAGTGGCCGGTCTCGTCACCCTGGAAGATCTGATAGAGGAGTTGGTGGGGGAGATCGTCGACGAGTACGACGTGGAGGAGGCCTTGGTCGAGCGGCTGGTCGACGGCTCGTTGCGGGTCGACGCCCGCATCCTCATCGACGAGCTCAACGACTTGGGCATGCTGTCGCTGCCCGAAGGCGACTGGGACACCGTTGGGGGATTGGTGTTCGACGTGTTCGGCCGGGTTCCCGGGGCCGGCGAGGTCTGCGAGGTCGACGGCTACCGGCTGAAGGTCGAGCGAGTACAGGGTCGCCGCATCACCCGGGTCCTGGTCACCAGGTTGCAGTCCGACCCGACCGAAGCCCCGGAGGTCGAGGGGTGACAGGGAGCGAGTCGAGCGGTTTCCGGAGCGGCTTTGTGGCCGTCGTCGGCCGGCCCAACGTGGGAAAGTCGACGCTGGTGAACAAGATCCTCGATGAGAAGATCACCATCGTCTCCAACAAGGCTCAGACCACCCGTCACCAGATCCGAGGGGTGTTGACCACCGACACCACCCAGCTGGTGTTCGTGGACACACCGGGGATCGGCAAGCCCCGGTCGGCTCTTGGCAGCCACCTGAACGACGTGGCGTCGGGGGCCATGGCCGATGTCGATGTCGTGTGCCTGGTGATCGACGGTCGGTCCGGCTTCGGTCGGGGCGACCAGATGCTGGCCGAGCGTCTCGATCCCACCCGATCGGTGCTGGTCGTCAACAAGATCGATGGGCTCGACCGTGACCGGGTCGTCGCTCAGCTGGCGGCGGCCGCCCCCCTCGACTTCTCCGCCTACTTCCCCGTCTCGGCCTGGACGGGCCGGGGAGTCGACGCTCTGGTGGCCCATCTCCAGGACCGTATGCCGGAGGGTCCGTTGTGGTATCCGGCCGACACGGTCACTGACGTCCCCGAGGCGTTCGTGGTGGCCGAGCTGGTGCGGGAACAGCTCCTGCGAACGACCAGGGACGAGGTTCCCCACTCGGTGGCCACCCGGGTGGTGGAGTGGGAGTGGCCCCGTATCCGAGTCGAGATCCTGGTCGAGCGGGATTCCCAGAAGGGGATCGTGATCGGCAAGGGCGGTGAGAATCTCAAACAGGTGGGTATCCGGGTTCGAAAGCAACTGCCGCCCGGTGTGTTTTTGGAACTGGTGGTCAACGTGGAGAAGAACTGGCAGGACGATCCATCGTCGATCGAACGCCTGGGTTACTGACAGGGGCGACCGGGTGGGCTACTCCGGTTCGATCACCGGGGCCAGGAACATCGCACCGAGGGGTGGGATGGTCAGCCGAAGTGACTGCTCATAGCCGTGGACCGTTGTCGGCTCGGCTTCGACGGTGCCGTTGACCACGCCGCTGCCGCCGTATCCGGTGTGGTCGCTGTTGGCCAGCTCCTCCCACCGGCCGGCCGATGGCACACCAATGCTGTAGCCGTCTCGGGGGATAGGCGTGAAGTTGTAGACGGCAACCACCGGGCGGTCGCCCGAGGTCGGCTCGGTGGCCGACGACCAGCGACTGAAGGCCAGGATGCTGTTGACCTCGTCGTCGCCGACAATCCACTCGAACCCGGCGGGATCACAGTCGAGTTCGTGGAGTGCCGGTTCCGACCGGTGGAGCCGGTTCAGGGTCGACACCCACTCGAGCATGCCCTCGTGCTCGGCGTACTGGAGGAGGTGCCAGGGCAGCTCGTGTTCGTGACTCCACTCGCTGTCCACCGCGAACTCCGAACCCATGAACAGCAGTTTCTTGCCCGGCAGACCGTACTGGTATCCGAACAGCAGACGGACGCCGGCCATCTGTTGCCAGCGATCACCTGGTTGGCGGGTGACCAGTGAGCCTTTGCCGTGCACCACCTCGTCGTGCGACAGGGGCAGGACGTAGTTTTCGCTGAAGGCGTAGTGCATGCGGAACGTGAGCTGGTTGTGGTGGAAGCGGCGGTGCACCGGATCCCGGCTGATGTAGTCGAGGGTGTCGTTCATCCAACCCATGTCCCATTTGAAACCGAAGCCGAGACCGCCACCGTCGGTGGGGCGGGACACACCGGGCCAGGCCGTCGACTCCTCGGCCACGGTCACCCCATCGGGATGGTTGGCGTAGACCCGCCTGTTGAGTTCCTGGAGGAACGTGATGGCCCCGAGGTTCTCGTTGCCCCCGTGTTCATTGGGTATCCATTCGCCGTCGTTTCTCGAGTAGTCGCGGTACAGCATCGAGGCCACGGCGTCGACTCGTAGGCCGTCCACGTGGTAGCGCGACATCCAGAACCGGGCACTGGACAGCAGGAAGCTGCGGACCTCGTGGCGGTCGTAGTTGAAGATGGCGCTCTTCCAGTCGGGGTGGAAACCGAGCCGGGGATCGGCGTGTTCGTAGAGATGGGTGCCGTCGAACTCGGCCAGCCCGTGTACATCGTTGGGGAAGTGGGAGGGGACCCAGTCGAGCAGCACTCCGTAGCCCCGCTGATGGAGCAAGTCGACCAGGTACATGAAGTCGGCCGGTGAACCGTAACGGGCGGTAGGGGCGAAGTAGCCGGTGGTCTGGTAGCCCCACGAGCCGTAGAACGGATGCTCCATGACCGGCAACAGTTCGACGTGCGTGAATCCGGTGCGGTCGAGGTGATCGGCCAGTTGCACCGCCAGACCCCGATAACCCCGGGGCTCGTACCGCCATGACCCGAGATGGAGTTCGTAGATTGACATCGGCTTGTCGTGGCCGTTGTGGTCGGCCCGACGGCTGACCCAATCCTGGTCGCCCCACTCGTAGGTCAGGTCGGCGACCACCGACGCGGTACGGGGTGGCTCCTCGGTGGCGAACCCTACCGGATCGGCCTTGTCGGTGGACTGTCCGCCCCGGTGAAAAATTCGGTACTTGTAGACCGCCCCCGGCCCAACCCCGTCGATCGTGGCCGACCAGATCCCGGCCTCCGAGGGGGTCATTCGATGCCGGGTACCGTCCCACCGGTTGAAGTCGCCGACAACACTCACCTGCACGGCGTTGGGGGCCCAGACGCTGAACGTGGTGGACACCTCATCACCGGCTCGAAGGCAGTGGGCGCCCAGAAATGAGGCGATGTCATCGTGGGTGCCTTCGGCGAAACGCCACAGGTCGTCATCGGTGGGCATGGTTGTGGACTGACTGGCGACAGGTTCGTTGGTCATGGCCTACTCAGGATGTCGGTTTCTTGCCTCGCGGGCAAGCGCGCTTCGGGGATTATGGTCCATGATGGGATCATGACAGGCGAAATGGCGTCCCGACCCCGAGTTTTGTCGATGATTCTGGCCGGCGGAGAAGGTAAACGACTCCTGCCCTTGACACTCGACCGGGCCAAACCGGCGGTGCCGTTCGGCGGCAACTACCGGCTGATCGACTTTCCCCTGTCGAACCTGGCCAACGGCGGTTACCGCCGGATCGTGGTCCTCACCCAATACAAGAGCCACAGCCTCGACGTCCACTTGTCGAAGACATGGCGGATGTCGACTCTGCTGGGCAACTATGTGACCTCGATACCGGCCCAGATGAGACGGGGACCCCGCTGGTTTCTCGGATCGGCCGACGCCATCTTCCAGAATCTGAACCTGATCGACGACGAGAAGCCGGAATACGTCTTCGTGTTCGGAGCCGATCACATCTACCGCATCGATCCCCGTCAGATGCTCGACCATCACATAGCCTCCGGAGCCGGTGTCACCGTCGCCAGTATTCGGGTCGACAAGAGCCAATCCGACCAGTTCGGCATCATCTCGGCCGGCGACGACTCCAAGATCAAGGAGTTCCTGGAGAAACCCAAGCCCGATGACATCGACGGGTTGCCTGATGACCCGTCGGTTGTGCTGGCTTCCATGGGCAACTACGTCTTCACCACCTCAGCCCTGCTGGAAGCCCTACACGCCGATGCCAAGGACGACAACTCCAAGCACGACCTCGGTGGCAACCTGGTACCGGCCATGGTGGCCAACGACGATGCCCGCGTTTACGACTTCACCACCAATGTGGTGCCGGGCCAGCCCGAATCACAGCAGCACTACTGGCGGGATGTGGGCACGCTGGACAGCTACTACGACGCCCACATGGATCTCATCGGCGACTTCCCGGCCTTCGATCTCTACAACCGTCGTTGGCCCATCCTGACCGACATGCGCACGTTCCCCCCAGCCAAGATCGTCAACGACAGCGAGCGAGGGAAGGCCAGCGTCAAGCGGTCGCTCCTGTCCAACGGCGTGGTGATCTCCGGGGCCAAAGTTCGGGGTTCGGTCCTGTCGCCCGGGGTGCGGGCGGAAGGCGGGTCGACCGTCGAGGACTCGATCCTCCTCGACGGGGTGATCGTAGAGCCGGGGGCGGCGGTCAAGGGCTGTGTTCTCGACAAGAACGTCAGGGTGCCGTCCGGGGTCAAGATCGGCTTCGACCTTGCCCATGACAGCCGCCACTACACCGTGTCCGACAACGGCGTGATCGTACTGGCCAAAGGCCAGAAGGTCGAACTCAACTAGACGAGCTCGTCCGAGGGGTGTCGCCGTCCCGGCCGGGTTCTTTCCGGCCCGAAAGCACTTTGGCGGTTCAGCGACCCCCCAGATGGGTCGTTGAACCACCAAAGTGTCCTCTACCGGGTCGTCGAGCAGCCAAACTGAGGGCAGGAATGGTACGCAACCACCACGGTGGGGCCCGCCCCGGAAGGCACCAACCCCCCTTGGAGTGTTCATCTCGCCGTCGTCAGCCGGCTGGGTTGGCGGCGCCCGCCAGCTGACGGTAGAGCTGGACGTGCTCGGCCGCCGGTCGGGACCACGACCAGTCGGCACTCATCCCTCGCCGCTGAATGGCGTCCCGGCGTCGACTCATCCGCACTGCCCGTATCCCCCGATGGAGGGCATCGAGGATGCCGATGTCATCGACATGGTTGCTGACGAACCCGGTGCCGTCACTGCGGTCCCGATCGGCGTCGATGACGGTGTCGACCAGTCCGCCGACGGCGGTGACAACCGGGATCGATCCGTAGGCCATGGCCTGCATCTGAGCCAGTCCGCACGGTTCGAACCGGCTGGGCATGAGAAACAGGTCGCTGCCGGCAAACAGTCGGTGGGCCAGCGGCTCGTCGTAGCCGTCATGGAACCAGACCCGGTTGGGGGCCCGATCCTGCCAGTAGCGGAGTCCGTCGGCCAGGGTCACCGAGCCGGAGCCGAGTACCATCAACCGGGCCGGCATGTTGTCGAGGAAACGGGCACAGCTCAGAGCCAGATCGATCCCTTTCTGATCGACCAGGCGGCTGACCACGGCCACCAGTGGCTGGTTGTCGTCGGCCCAGCCGGCTTCGGCCATGAGGGCGGCCCGGCAGTCGGCCTTGCCGCTGGTGTCGGCCGCCGAATAGTTGGCTTCGATCAGGCTGTCGGTGGCCGGATTCCAGATGGCGGTGTCGATTCCGTTGCGGATACCGACGAGCCGATCGCCCCGGGCGGCCAAACGATCATGGAGCCCATGTCCGCCCTCGGGAGTCACGATTTCCGAGGCATAGGTGGGGCTGACGGTGAGCACCCGGTCGGCCAACTGGACCGCACCGGCCATCGGATTGGTGGCCCCCCACCAGGCAAAGCGAAACGCCTCATTGCCCAAATGCGACAGCCACTGCTCACCGCTGATGCCCTGGTAGCCCAGGGTGTGGATGGTCAGCACGGTGGGGAAGCGACTATGAAGCCAGGCGGTGGCGGCCGAGGTGTGCCAGTCATTCAAGTGGACCACGTCGGGCCTGGTTCTGTTGGCCAGCAGCGTGATGGCGGCGGAGAATCCCATGAATCGGCGGTCGTTGTCAGGCCATCCCTCGCCGTTGCCGTCGAGGTAGGGGTGAGGGCGATCCATACCGGGCACGTGGACCAGATCGATGGGGCCGACAACGGCATGGCGGCCCCGGCGAATGGTGATCGGACCGACCCATTCGGGGCCGTCGAGGGCCAGCGTCTCCTCGTCATCGAGGGCCACCCGACCGTGATCCGGTGTGCCGTAGTCGGGCACCACCAGATGAAGGTCGACACCGGATTGGCGCAGTTCCCGCACCAGGCCGGCCGCCGCCTCGGCCAATCCGCCGACGCGGGCCACCGGGGTGAGTTCGGCCGAGGCGAACAGGATGCGGGGGCCGGTACCACTCATATCAGGATCCGTTCATCTGTAGCACAACGAGAGCCCACGGGGCCACAGTCCAGACATCCTTGGTGGCGACGATGGCGTCCCGTTGATGATTGGTGGCGGTGTCGAGTTCGACCCGCCAGGTCTTGGCTTCGAGGTCACCGGGAACATGAAAGTCCTGCGGTTCGCCGCTGGGGTTGAACAGCAGCATGAAACTTTCGTCGGTGATCCGATTGCCGTAGTAGTCGGGGGCGGGAATGACCTGGCCGTTGAGATAGACGATCAGCGATTTGACCAGCCCGTTGTTCCAGTCATCGTTGGTCATGGGTGTACCGCCGGCGTTGAACCATTCGATGTCGACAACGTCGCTACCATGCAGATCCCGACCCTCGAACCAGCGGCGGCGGCGGAATGTCGGGTGATTGCGGCGGAACCTCAGCAGCCGCTGAACGAAGGCCAGCAGATCCTCGTCGACGTTGTCCCAGTCGTACCACGACAGTTGGTTGTCTTGACAGTATCCGTTGTTGTTGCCGTGTTGGGTCCGTCCGATCTCGTCGCCCCCGAGCAGCATGGGGACCCCCTGGGACAGGAACAGGGTGGCCAGTATCGACCGCCGACGGACGTTGCGAACGTCGAGCACCTCGGGATCGTCGGTCACCCCCTCGACCCCGGAGTTCCACGACCGGTTGTGCGACTCGCCGTCCCGGTTGTCCTCACCGTTGGCGCCGTTGTGCTTCTCGTTGTAGGAAACCAGGTCGTTGAGGGTGAATCCGTCGTGGGCGGTGACGAAGTTGATACTGGCCGACGGCCTCCGCCCCGACCAGGCGTAGAGATCAGAGGAGCCAGTGAGGCGGGAGGCGAAATCGGCCAGCGACTCATCGGCTCCCCGCCAGTAGTCACGGACCCCGTCGCGGTAGCGGGCGTTCCACTCCGACCACAGGGGAGGGAAGTTGCCGACCTGATAGCCGCCCTCGCCCACGTCCCACGGTTCGGCGATCAGTTTGACCCGGTTCACCACCGGATCCTGGTGGATGAGATCGAAGAACGAACTCAACCGGTCGACCTCGTGAAGCCCCCGGGCCAGGGCGGAGGCAAGGTCGAAACGGAATCCGTCGACGTGCATCTCCTGGATCCAGAACCGGAGGCTGTCCATCATCAGCTGGAGCGATTGGGAATGGCGCATGTTGATGCTGTTGCCGGTGCCGGTGTAGTCGACGTAGTGGCGGCGGTTCCCGGCGTTGAGCCGGTAGTAGGCCGGGTTGTCGAACCCCTTCAGGCACAGCATGGGCCCACCCTGGTTGCCTTCGGCCGTGTGGTTGTAGACGACGTCGAGGATCACCTCGATACCGGCCCGGTGCAGGGCCTTCACCATGTTCTTGAACTCGACGACCTGGGAACCGGCCCACGGGCCATGACCCCTGTCAATGGCGTAGTCGGCGTGGGGGGCGAAGAACCCCAGGGTGTTGTAGCCCCAGTAGTTGGTCAGGCCGTCCTTGACCAGGTGGTGCTCGGACACGTGATGGTGGACCGGCAGCAGCTCGACGGCGGTGATGCCGAGAGAGAGCAGATGGTCGATGATGGGCTCGGTGGCCAACCCGGCGTAGGTGCCCCTCAGCTCCTCCGGTACCTCGGGATGGGTCATGCTGATACCCCGTACGTGGGTTTCGTAGATGACCGTGCGATATAGCGGAGTGCGGGGGGACTGATCGGTGCCCCAGTCAAACGACTGGTCGACGACGACGGATCGGGGCACCGACGGGGCGCTGTCGACCGGTGACATGTCGTCGCCTCCCTCGACGAACGGGAAGATCGAATCGTCCCATTCCAGGTCTCCTTCCAAGGCGAAGGCGTAGGGGTCGGAGAGCAGCTTGTTGGGGTTGCACAGCACGCCGTCGGCTGGAGACCACGGGCCGTGAACCCGGAAGCCGTAGCGTTGTCCCGGGCGCAGTTCAGGGAAGTAGCCGTGGTGGACGAAGGCCGTTATCGACGGCAGATCGACCCGGGTCTCGTGGCCGTCGTTGTCGAACAGGCAGAGTTCGATGCGTTCCGCCGGTTCCGAGTAGACGGCGAAGTTGACGCCCATGCCATCCCATATGGCCCCGAGCCTGTGGGGATCTCCAGCCCAGACCTGCATCAGCGGCCGGACACCTCGGCCAACATCGGCTGGTAGTACTCGTCCCGATAGTCGGCCAGCATGCGAGCGGCCGTGACCTTCGGTCCCAGTGACAGCCAGCAGGCCCGTACCCGCTCCAGCCAGGGGTCGCCCCAGGGTCGCCCTCCGCTCCAGTAGGCGGGAACGATCTCGTTGCCGATGATGTCGAGCGCCGCTTTGGATTCCTCGGTGTCGCGGACCTCGGGGTCGTCGGCCTCGCTGGCCGGAATGGTCCAGCCGTTCATGTCGGTGGCCATCTCGTCCCACCAGCCGTCCGAGATCGAGCAGTTGAGCGACCCGTTCAGGGCTGCCTTCTCACCACTGGTGCCGGAAGCCTCCCGGGGCCGAACGGGGTTGTTGAGCCAGACGTCGCAGCCGGCGTACATCGCTGAGGCCACGGCGATGTCGTAGTCGCTGACGAACACGAACCTACCGTTGGACTGCTTGCTCTGGGCGAACTCGACAATGCGGGCCAGCAGCGCTTTGCCCGGTTCGTCGGCCGGATGGGCCTTCCCGGCGAACACGAACTGGATCGGTGTGGTGTCGTCGGCCAGCAGCTTGGCCAGTTGCTTGCGGTGACCGAGCAGAAGATCGGCCCTCTTGTAGGTGGCGAACCGGCGAGCGAAGCCGACGGTGACGACCTCGGGGTCAAGGGTGATTCCGGTCCGTTCCTGGACCATCTGGGACAAGGTTTCCCCACCCCGTAGCCGGAGGTTGCGGATGGCGGCGTCGTCCATGGCGGCGATCCGCTCCCAGGCTGCGGGATCGCCGTTGGCCCAACCCGGTCCACCGACCTCGTCGAACGCTTCTTCGATCCGGGGGGCGATCCAGGTGCGGGCGTGGACCCCGTTGGTGACCGAGCCGATGGCCTTGCCCTTGTCGACCTGGCCGAACAGATCGCGGCTCACCTCGCCGTGAAGCTTGGAGACGCCGTTGGCCCGATCGGCGATCTGCAGGCAGAAGATGGCCATATTGAACTCGTCGTCGGCTCCGTCGGGGTCGAGACCGAGTTTGACGACCCGGGCTGTCTTCACCGACCATCGCTTGGCCCAGGGGGCCAGGTAGTCCTTGATAAGATCGTGGCTGAAACGGTCGATCCCGGCCGGCACCGGGGTGTGGGTGGTGAACAACAGATGGGGCTCAACCCGCTCCAGCGCTTGGGCCAGCGTGGCGCCGTCTGTCATCTCCCGGTCGATCAGCTCCAGGATCAAGAACCCGGCGTGGCCTTCGTTGAGATGGTAGAGCGGGGGTTGCAGGCCCAGCGCCTCGACCGCCCGGGCTCCTCCTACGCCGAGGATCATCTCCTGTTCGAGCCGGTGACGTCGGTCGCCGCTGTAGAGCCGGTCGGTGATCTTGCGGTCACCGGGCTTGTTGGCGGCCACGTCGGTGTCGAGCAGGATCAGGCGGATCCGACCGACGTCGACGGTCCAGATCCGGGCCACGACCTCACGCTTGGCCATCGGAACGGTCACGGTCAGCCCGCTGTCGACCGCCCCCAGATCCTCGGCCTTGTAGGTTTCGTAGCGTTCGGTTTGACGGCCCTGGGAAACGCCTTGACGGAAGAAGCCCTCCCGATAGAAGAGTCCGACCGCACACAGTGGTACTCCGAGGTCGGAGGAGGCCTTGAGGTGGTCGCCGGCCAGGATGCCCAAGCCTCCCGAGTACTGGGGGATGCGTTCGCTGATCCCGAACTCAGGTGAGAAGTAGGCGATCTGGGGATCGGCGATCTTCTCGGCCAGATACTCCTGGGCCCGACTCCACTGCTCGGCCAGGTCGGCCAGGAAGTCGGCGTCATCGGCCAGGGTGGTCAGCTCGTCGTCGGTCAGGGCGCTCACCGCAACCACCGGATGGGGCGGCGAGGCCGATGCGGAGTCGTCGGCGAGCTTGTGGTCGAGAAGACCGCGCAGCTTGTGATCCCACGTCCAAATGTGGCTGGTGGCGAGGGTCAGCAGCTGGTTGCGCAGCGTGTTGGAGTCCATGTGCGGTCCATTCCTAATCGGTCTACAACCGGGCGAACGAACGAATCTAGCCGATGGCGGCTGTTCGACCGGACTTTCGTGGCCGGAAAACGTCGTGGTTGAGCCGGAATCACCCTCGATTCAGGCGCTTTGTCGGCGGTTGTGTGACCACAGTAACAGTGTTGGTGCCGGCCGTTGTACTCCTCGTTCGGGCGTGGTCGTGGCGGTCGAGCTG
Source organism: Acidimicrobiales bacterium (assembly GCA_965216685.1). Taxonomy (GTDB): domain Bacteria; phylum Actinomycetota; class Acidimicrobiia; order Acidimicrobiales; family SZUA-35; genus JAHELU01. The sequence goes on along the minus strand of OZ244195.1, from coordinate 5,334,899 downwards.
GCACACTGACTCCGATGACGATTGCCCTGCTGATCCTGGCCGGCGGTACCGGATCGAGATTCGCCGGGCCCGATCACAAACTGGAGGTCGAGTTCCACGGTCGTCCGCTGGCCGCTCATGCCCTGGCCGAAACCCGGGCTCTGCTGGTAGACGGAACCGTCGATCAGATCTATGTCGTGATCGGCGCAACCTCGTTGGCCGCTGCCTTCGCCTGGCTGGCCGACGCCCAGGAAACGACGGTGGCCGATCTGGGGTTCACTGTGTTGGAGAACCAGCAGTGGGCCGACGGTCAGGCCTCGTCGTTGATCGTCGGTGTCGACCGGGCCGCTGAAGACGGGCACCAGGCCGTCGTCGTCGGATTGGCCGACCAGCCGTTCATCGGCGCCGATGTCTGGCGGTCAGTCGTGGCCGCTGAAGGGGCGATCGTGACCGCCACTTTTGACGGTCGTCGTCGGCCTCCGGTCAAACTCGACCGTTCGGTGTGGCCGTTGCTGCCGACGACCGGCGACGAAGGTGCACGATCGATCATGCGACTGCGTTCCGACCTGGTTTCGGAGGTAGCGTGCATAGGGAATCCGATTGATATCGACACGAGGGAGGACCTCCAACGATGGAGCTGACGAACGATTTTGTAATCGAGCGGGGTATCGAGGAGACCTGGGCCATCCTCAACGATCTCGAGTTCATAGCTCCCTGCATGCCCGGAGCCCAGCTGACGGAGATCGAAGGCGACGAATATCGTGGACTGGTGAAGATCAAGGTCGGCCCGATAACCGCCAACTACAAGGGCAAGGCCTCGTTCATCGAGCAGGACGCAGCCAATCATGTGGCCAAGCTCAAAGCCGAAGGCCGCGACCCCCGTCAGGGCAACGCCAACGCCGTGGTCACAGCCACCCTGGAGGAGGTGGCGGCCGACCAGACGAGGGTCGAGATCCACACCGATCTGGGGTTGAGCGGTAAGATCGCCAGCTTCGGACGGGGCGCCATTGAAGACGTGTCGAAGAAACTGCTGGGCCAGTTCAGTGACAACCTCCGAGACAAGCTGGCCAGCGAAAGTCCATCGGGTGGCAGCGCCACCGGCCAGGCCGTGAGCGCAGGGGCCGACGGTGCCGCTGCCGCCGCCGACAACGCAGCAGCCACAGTTGGCGACGCCGCGTCGTCGGCTGCTGATTCGGTGAGTGGTGCTGCCTCCTCGGCTGCTGATTCGGTAAGTGGTGCTGCGTCGTCGGCTGCTGATTCGGTTGGGGACGCTGCTGCCGCCGCCGCCGAAAAGGTTGGCGACGCCGCGTCGTCGGCTGCCGATTCGGCGAGTGACGCCGCGTCGTCGGCCGCTGATTCGGTGAGTGGTGCTGCCTCGTCGGCTGCTGATTCGGTGAGTGGTGCTGCCTCCTCGGCTGCTGGCACGGTGGAAGCCGCCACCGACAAGGTTTCGGGCGGCGTACGCAAGATCAATTCGCCTGAGCCTGAGGCGGTGGATCTGCTGGCCGTGGGCGGAGAGTCGATGGCCAAACGGTTGGTACCGGCCGTTGGTTTGCTGGCCGTGGTTGTCGCCTTCATCTGGTGGCTGATCAGCCGCGGCTGATCGGTCGATGAGTGTGCCCCCGGATTCGGGGTCGGGAGAAGCTGGTTCCGAGCACGATCTCGACGAGACCGTGGCTCGACTTCTGGGGCGCGTCCCGCAAGGCGACTACGCCGTGGCCGTGTCCCGGACAGACGGCTCGCCGGTGGTGCTGGTCAACGCTCCCTTCCTTCATTCAGGCCGGCCGATGCCGACGCGCTACTGGCTGATCGACCCGGAACTCAACAAGGCGATCGGACGGCTCGAGTCCGTGGGTGGGGTCAAGGCGGCTGAGGCGTCGGTGGATCCCGACGAGTTGGCCGCCACCCACGAGCGGTATCGCCGGGAGCGTGAGCAGCTGATCCCGGACGATCACCAGGGGCCGGCGCCCAGCGGGGGAGTGGGCGGTACCCGGCAGGGGGTCAAGTGCCTGCACGCCCACTACGCCCATCACCTGGCCGGGGGAGATGACCCGGTGGGCCGATGGGTTCACGACCGATTGACCGAGTCCGGCCATGCGGTCAAGGAGCTCGTTCAGATCCAAAATCGCTCATGAGCGAGGTTCGGAAAGCGGTCGACGGTGAGGACGGCGTCGAGGCCGAGGTCACCATCAACATCGGCCTTCGGTCGACCGACTTCGTGGCCCGACTGGCTTCCGGCTCCAGCCCGTCAATGGAGTTGCCCATCGGAGCGATGACGGTCAGCGGCCAGTACCTGCACCGTGATCCGCCCGACCCCGGCGAGCTGTCGGCAGCCCTTTCCGTCATCGAACTCCATCTTGACGATCTGCGGCGGGAACAGCCTGACCTGGCGGCAGCCATGACCGGGACCGCCATCGTCGGCACCGGTGCCATACGCCATATCGCCGAGGTGGAGTTGGGGGTGGCCACCGGAGACGATATCGAAGGCTATGTACTGGAACGGGATGGAGCCGAAGAGCTGTTCCGGGCACTGGCCACCGAATCCCACCGCGACCGGGCGGCCAATCCTGGTTTGTGGCCCGACCATGTTCAATGGATCGTGGGAGCGATGTGTATTCTCCTGGAGACCATGCGCCAGTTCGGCATCGATCAGCTGCGGGTTTCGGTCGCCCAGAAGGTGGATGACGACAGTGGCACCCGTTCCCAGCCCGACCCCGCCACCGGTCGGGGGGATTCGGAATGATCGTCAACACCAGCTTGCTGGGTCGGCGGATCTTGCTACGACCCCTGCGCCCCGATGACTTCTGGGCCTGGCAGGAGGTGCGACGGCGTAACCTCGACTGGTTGACGAAGTGGGAGCCCCGACGGCCCGAGGGAACCCCTGACCCCATGACCGACCGCAGCGCCTTCGCTCTGCGCTGTCACGCCCGGGATCGGGAGTGGCAATCGGGTGCCGGGTACGGATTCGGCGTCTTCGTCGGCGGATCGTTCTGCGGCGAGATCAACCTCAACGCCGTCCAGCGGGGGCCGTTCCAGAGTTCATATCTGGGCTACTGGATCGACGAGGAGCAGGCGGGCCGAGGGTACATCCCCGAAGGGGTGGTAATGGTGATCCGCTTCGCCTTCGAGGAACTCAAACTGCACCGGGTACAGATCTCGATTGTGCCCCGCAACACGTCCTCGCGGCGGGTGGTGGAGAAGCTCGGCCTCCGCAACGAGGGAACAGCGTTGCGTTACCTGCAGATCAACGGCGTCTGGGAGGATCACCTTCGGTTCGCCATCACTGGCGAGGAGTGGGTCCAACGCCGGGCCGAACTGACCGAAGCCTGGCTGTAGCCTCCCCAGGGACGGCCTCGATTCCCTCTGACGAGGAAGGTTTGTGCGCTGGGCGGTCACTATGACACCGGAGCGCACAATCCTCAGGTGGGAGCCGGTCCGGGCCGAAGCCGCATGTGTTCCGACCGTGACTAGTTCTTGGAGCTGATCTTGGCCTTGAGTTTGGCCAGCTTGTCCTGGAATGCACTCTGGCGGGTCGACCAGGCCTGGGGTCCGAGTTCCAGGTCGACGGCGCCCCGTTGTGACGAAACCGAGCGGATCTCCTGCATTGTCCGTTTGGTCTTGAGCACCAGGTCGTGGGGAGCGGCCCCCGCCTTGGCCGCCATGGCCTGGGCGGCGTCGAGCAACTCGTCGTCGTCGTGGACCTGAAAGGCCAGCCCGACCCTGGCCGCCTCGGCTCCGTCGAACACCTGGGAGAAGAGGATGGCGGCGGTGGCGGCCTGGGGGCCGCAGATGTTCTGATACATCCAGGTGTGGCCGCCGCCCGGGTGCAGGCCCAGGTCGAGGAATCGGGTGTCGAATCGGGCCGAGCGGGCGGCCAGCCGCAGATCGCAGATCAGGGCGAGGTTCATGCCCGCCCCCACGGCGGCACCGTTCACTGCGGCGATGGTGGGTAGCGGGCTGCGGCCGACGCGGAGGAACCCTTCATAGACGGCCAGGAGGCCCTCCTCGGCCGAATCGCCCAGATGAGACAGATCGGCCCCGGCGCAGAACGCCGGCGGGTTGCCGGTGACGATCAGGGCGTTGATCGACTCGTCGGCCTCGATCTCGTCGAGGGCCGCCCCGATCTCGGCACACATCGGCAGCGTCACTGCGTTTCGGCGCTTCGGGTCGTTGAGCGTGAGGGTGGCGACCCCATCTGCGGTTGTGACATCGATCAGGTCCATGGCCGCCAGTCTGCCACCGACCCGCGGCCCGTCCCAAGCCTCTACCCTGGGAGTCATGGTTGATTGTGGTGTGCTGGGACCTCCCCGGGTGATTCTGGCGTCGGGTTCCCCCCGGCGATCGGCCATCCTGGCCACCCTGGGCATCGAGGCCGAGGTCATGGCCACTGATGTCGACGAGACGGCTTCACCGGGGGAGACGGCTGATGATCTGGTCGAACGTCTCGCCCGACTCAAGCTGGCGGCCGCGCTGGCCACCCTTGGCCCTCAGAGCCGGTCCGCTTTGGTCGTGGCCGCCGATACCGTGGTCACTGTCGGCCAGTCGATCATGGGCAAACCTGAGGGAAAGGCGGACGCCGAGAGAATGCTGACCACGCTGTCGGGCTCTGACCACCAGGTCATCACTGGGCTGGCCGCCTGTCTGCTGGCTGGCGGTGAGGAGGCCGGCGGTCCGGCCACAGCCGTCGAACGGGAAACGACCCGGGTTTCGTTCCGTCCCCTCGACCAGGAGATGATCTCCTGGTACCTGGCCACCGGCGAACCATACGACAAGGCAGGGGCCTACGGCATTCAGGGCCGGGGCAGTCTGCTGGTCGATGGAATCGGCGGCTCGTACCTGAACGTGGTCGGACTTCCCGTCGTCGCCCTCGACCGTCTGTGCCGCCGACTCGGTTGGCCGCTCCACCGCCTCGCCCCCAACACAGCAGGCCTTGGAGTCGATTCATGATGGATCGGACCGACACCGAGCACACGGTCGGTCCATTCGGCGCTCCCAGCGGACCGCTGTTCATTCGGCGCACGCTGGTGTGGGGGATCGGACTGGCCGTCGCCGCCACCGCCATGTACTTCATGCAGGACCAGTTGCGCGATCTGCTGTCGTCCGGGCCCCGGCTTCGTACCATCCGGCCGGGCTGGTTCGCGGTCATGTTCGCCCTGGAACTCGCCAGTTTCGTCTGCTTGTGGTGGCTTACCCGGATCGTGATCCCCCAGGTTTCGTGGTTCGTGGCCGCCACCAGTCAACTGGTGTCCAATGCCGTTAGTCGGGTCATTCCCGGCGGAGCGGCCACCGGAGGAGCCGTCTACTACCGGATGCTGGCTTCGGCCGGTGTCGATTCGTCGAAGGCCGGGGGCGCGTTGGCCGTCACCTCGGTGACGACCACAGCGGCGCTGGTTGCCATCCCGGCGGTGGCCGGCCTCATGGCTCTGCTCGGGGCCCCGATCCCGGAAAGCCTGCTACCAGCAGCGGTGGCCGGGGGTGTCATGTTCGTTGTTCTGGTCGCCGTGGGTGCGGTTGCCGTGGCCTTCACCCGGCCGCTGGAGCTGGTCGAAACCGCCACCCGGGCTCTGGTTCGTCTCGCCGGACGGATCATCAACAAGCCGATGACGGTGGGTGTCGGGCAGTTCGCGACCGAGCGCGACCGACTGGTTGCGGTGGTGGATCACCGCTGGCCCGCAGTGGTGGCGGCCTCGGCCGGCAAGTGGGCCTTCGACTATCTGGCGTTGATCGCCGCGTTGTACAGCGTCGGTACCGACCCCCGCCTCAGTTTGGTGCTGATCGCTTATGCCGGAGCCCAGGTTCTGGGCATGATCCCCCTCACCCCCGGCGGTCTCGGCTTCGTCGAGGTCGGCCTCTACTCGCTACTGATCATTTCCGGCATCAGCGCTCAAGACGCCAGCCTGGCCACCATCGCCTACCGGCTGATCTCGTGGTGGGTACCGATCGTCAGCGGGTTCGGGGCCTGGGTGATGTACCTGCGTCGCACGCCCTTCGACGACGGCATCGCCGGGGTGGTCCCGGCGCCGAAGTCAGCGGTCCATCGCACCTGACCCCGATCCGCCGGCCCTTCGATGTCACAGGGTCTCGTCATAGTAGGACTGTGGAGTACAGGCAGGAGCAGCAGGCTCGCCGCTCGTCGTCAACCCCGGCCACGGGTTTGAGCGCCGAACTGACGTCGATCGGGTTCGCCCGGCTGGCCCGTGGGCTCATGGACGCCGCCGCCCTCTACGAGGTGCCGGAGGTGACGTTCCGTAGCCCCGGTCGGGTCGGCGTTGGTCGGGCCATCCGGCGCAACTCCGATGGTTCGGCCACGGTGGCCGTGCGCTACCGGGGTCGTCCGGCCATGTCGGTGGCGGCCGACATGATCGAGGGCATCATCCGGGCGACCCGGGCGGGGGCGATTGACGCCGCCGGCAGAGACGCACTGTGGCGAGCGGCCGGAGAGATACTGATCGCGGCATCGCCATCGGACAACAAGGGGGCCGATGGCAACGCCGCTCACCACCCCGGATCGGTCTCCGGTGAGCGGAGCCACTCGAGCGCGGCCCGGTCGCCGGCCGCCGGTTCGGGGTTCGGTTCGCCGGGTGATGATGAGGACAACGGCGCCATGCACGCTCGCCGACCCTCATCCACCCGGCGGGCCGCCTGACCGGTCGGAGTCAGGAGCACCGCTTCCGCCGACCGCCGCCATCGGCCGACCGCCGCCATCGACCAGGTTTGGACTCGACTCCGGCCCTCAGCCGGTTGCCCGACCAAATCTCACGAGCCGAACCGTTTCGGATTCGTTCCACTACCGACGACCGAACCCGTCAGGAGGAGCGGGCGTTCTATCATGAAGCCGCAGGTTCCCGTCGCGGCCACGCCGGTCATCGGTTGATCGTCGGCCACGCGGACAACGGGCGAGGCTTCCATGACCACGACGCAATCGCAGCCAGAACAGACCACCCAACGAGGGCCGAATGAGCGCTCATGGGGATTCGACATCGGTCGCTGGTTGCTCATCGCCGTGATCGCAGTGTCGGCCCTCATCGTGTTCAACCTGGCCCGAACCCGGATCGTCGCCCCGTTTGACAACCTCGTCACCGAGCAGATGTGTCTGCGCCACGGCGAGGAGATCGAACGTACGCTCCTTGATTTCGAACGGTCGAACCGATTCGCTCTCAGCAACCGCACGGACGGCTTCTGCAGCTACGGACCGGGAGCCGAGGGTGAACCGGCGGTGACTATGTCGATTGCTGAGACCGAGCCGGGAGCGTTGTACACCTGGGCCAAGGCCATCGGGCTCATCCTCCAACTGGGTATCGCCAGTTTCTTCATCCGGCTGGTCACCGATCCGGTGCTCGAAACCTACCGATTCCTGGCCGAACGTTTCCGCTCCTGACCCTGGGCTGATACCGCCCGGCCTTCAGAAGTCAACGCTGTGAGTCGATGGATTCCCATGGACTTTCGACGGGTTGTTGTCATCGAGGTGAACGAGGTTCCCCGCCGGGTGCTGGCCGATGTGGCCGATCTGGGACGAGCGCCGTTCTTCCGCCGGTTGCTGGGCGACGACCAGGTGGTCGACTCGGTAGTGGCCGAGGACTTGCCGCGGGAGATGTACCCCTCCCAGACCTGGGCCTCGTTGAACAGCGGGGTGCCGTGGGCCGACCATGGGGTCTGGTGGTACGGCGACCCGAAGCCGGCCGAATACCCGCTGTACTGGCAGGCGGCGGCACGATCCGGTCGGTCGGTTGGCCTTGTCAACACCCTTCATTCCTCACCGATGTCGGTGCAGTGCACCGACGGCGACTTCCGGTTCGTGCTGCCTGACTGTTTCGCCGCCGATGCCGACACCTTGCCGGACCGTTACCGGGCCTTCCAGGAGCTCAATATCCGGCTGACCAGAGCCAACAGCCGAAAGTCGGACCTTCGTTCGGTCCGCTCCGAGGTCGGGCCGGCGCTGAGTGCGGTTGCCCGACTTGGTCTGACCGGTTCCACATTGGCCCGGATGGGCCGGCTGACTGCTGAGGTGGCGGCTGGGCGGGTGCCCCGTGAGCGGCTGCGATCGGGTCAGTTCCTGGTACTGTCCGACCTCTTCATGCGGCTGTTGACCGACGAGGCACCTGATCTGGCCGTCATGTTCACCAATCACGTGGCCGCCGCCATGCACCGGTACTGGTACGCCATGTATCCCGATGACTTCGGCGCCGACCACTATCCCGAAGATTGGGTTGATCGTCATGGCGACGAGATTCCGGCCGCAGTGGAGATGTTGGATCGGTTCCTCGGCCGGCTCGACCTCTGGTGCCGGGCCAATGATCGAACGCTGATTGTGGTTTCGTCAATGGGACAGGGACCGAGCCGGGAACTGGAATCAGACGAAACCCATGACGTCGTGATCGTCGACCCGGCCCGGTTCCTGGCCGCAGTCGGGGTCGAGCCGAATGCCATGCCGTCGGTCAGGGGCTCGATGGCCCCTAACCTGACGCTTGATTGTGACTCGGTCGAGGCGGCCCGGAGGTTGGCAGCGAGGCTCTCGACGGTCGGGGGCGGCCACAAGCGCTGGCGGGTCGACCGGGTCGACGACGTGGTGACCCTGACCTACGGGATGACCGTCATCGACACCGCCACGGTGGAGTTGGACGGTAGCGAGGTTGACGCCGGGTCGGCCGGCCTGGAGATCCACGCCATCGATGACCATTCCAGCGGCCGCCACATTCCCGAAGGGGTCATTGCCGTGGCCAATTCGCCCAGCTTCAAACAACCGGCCGACGGGTACGTCGACTATCTCGACTTCGCCCCGGCGGTGCTCGATGTTCTGGGCGTGGAGCGACTTGATCACCATCGGGTTCCGATGCTGCGACTTTGACCGGTAAATCCGTCGATTTGGCCGTCGGCGACCCGGCTGCCGTTCTAGGGTGGGGAAGCAGCGCCCGGGTGGCGGAATGGCAGACGCAGAGGGCTTAAACCCCTCGGCCCCTCAGGGGGCGTGTGGGTTCGACTCCCACCCCGGGCACGGTGAGACGGGTAGTGTCGGCTGACATGGCGAACGACAATGTGAAATACCGGGTCATTCCGCTGGAGGAACAACTCACGGCTGAGACGCTGGCGGGTTGGACCGCCACGGCCACCAAGGGCGGCGAGATCATGACGTTTCGCGGTAGATGCCCGCAAACGAAATGCGGGCATGATCTCGTCATCAGCAGGCGGAGCAAGCGGGGGACGGTCTATGAGGCAGCAGAGGATTCCGGGCTTGAGCAGTGGGTCGTTGAGTGCAACTGCGACGAGGAACACGAGAACAGACCGTCGGGCGTTACGACGGGCTGTGGTCGCTATTGGACGGTGATATTTCCCTCTCTAGGGGGAGGCCCAGGACATGTGCGCGCTGGTCGAATACCGACACTCGCAGAACGAGAGTTCAACGACGTGTTTGCCGCCCAGCACAGTCGTTCGCTGGAGCAGAGTCGCAAGTGGGCCGATGGATGGTCCAAGGTGCTCGCCGGCCTGGTTGGCTTGCTCGGGGCGGCGCAGCTGTTGAAGGGCCGAGATTTGGTGGAGGGTGTCTCGTCCGCTGCCCCGATTGGTTCGTACAGCTGGCAGGATCTGGTCGGACTTGCTCTCCTGGCTGCACTCGCCTTGGGTGTCGTTGCGGCCCTGGCTGCTGGTCGTGCAGCCTATGGTTGGCCGAAGGACTTCAAGCTGAGCAACACCGAGGCCACGGATGGTGAGCTCGCCGCGTTCGAGAGGATCGTCGAGGGTGTTTACGAGAAGCGGAGGAACTGGATGGTAGGCGCCCTGTTGGCCGCGACTTCTGTCGTCGCACTGACAGGATTCGTCGGGTACGTGCTCTGGTTCCAGCAAGCCACCTCCGTCGCCTCGGAGACCTGGTGCGTGACCACCGCCGACGGCGGCCAGGTCGAAGTAACAGACCTGACGACCCTTCGCGGAGCAACACATACGCTGATCAGGTGCACCTGATGCCGTCGTAGGCGACCAACGCCCGCTACCCGGCCGTCAGTGGCCGGCGATGTCCTTGAAGTGGTCGATGGCCCACTGGTTGGCTTTGTCGGGCCAGCTGTGGTCGCCCTTGTACATGACCCATTTCACCGGTGCCCCGTATTGATCGGCCAGGTGGGCGTGAATCTTGTCGGCCGTGTTCCAGATGCCGGGCGTGATAGGCGGTCGGCCACAGCCATTGCGGATGAACAGTTGACGCAGGGTGAACATGGTCTTCTGGGTCTCGTCTGACGGATCACTGGTCCACCATGGCATCGACGACGGCCAGTCGCGGCCGACCGAGGTGTCATCGTGGCCGAACATGTAGAGTACTGGTCGGGCTCGGGTGGCCCGATCGTCGGGGTCGAGGGCAAGAGGCTGGGCTCGGTTACCCAACATCCGATCGGGCTTGTTGACCTCGACCTTGTAGCGGGCGTGGCAACCGAGGACGGCGAAACCGGCGAAGAGGTGGGGCACCAGCTCCATCATCGACAGTGAGAAGAACCCGCCGCTGGAATGGCCGGCGGCGAAGGAACGGCTGGGATCGACGTGGTAGCGTTGGCCGATTTCCCGGGTCAGAGCCATGACGTACTCGATGTCCTTGGTGTAGCCCAGCCGGAACTTGTAGGGAAAGCGGATCTGCCAGGCCAGGTCGTTGTTGTAGTCGGCCCGGCCGCTGGAGTTGACATCGGTCCCTTCGGCGTAAACCACGATCGCCTCGGGCCACAGCTGGTGGAATTGACGTCGGCGGTAGGAGTCGTAGGCGTCGCCCCCATTGCCGTGGAAGTAGTAGACGACCGGGCGGGGCGAGCCGGTGTCACCGCCCCAGCGGTCGACGATCATGGCCCGACGGTCTTCCGAGGCCACCGACAACTCGACCATTGTCGGCCACTGATCGAGTCCGATCCAGCCGTCGACGCCGATCTCCCTCACCCGGTCGACTTCGTCGGCGTCGAAATCGAACCGGTGGTAGGTGGTGTCCTTGAAGAAGTAGGCTTTGCCGTTGACCGGGTGCACAACGGCACAGTCGAGGCCGGCCGGAACACCCTTCCATCCGTCGATGCCGATCCGCTGGTCGGCCCGGTCGACGGCGTCCAGATCGAGATCCCATCGCCAGTAGCGGTCACCTTTGAAGAAGTACAGCTTGGGTTTCGTGGGGTGGGCCAAGGCGGCGTCGATGTTGTCGGGCAGCCCATGCCAGCCGTCCACACCGATTCGTCGACTGCTCACCGACCGCCCGTTGACCTCGGTCCGGTAGTAGCGGTTTCCTTTGAAGAAGTAGCGCCGTCCGTTGCGGTGGTTGACGGCGGCGTCCAGCCCTCCGGGAAGGCGACGCCAGTCGTGCTTACCGGGCACTCCTGTCCGGGTCACCCGGTCGGTGTCGAAGTCGAATTCCAGGTAGTGACCGTCCTTGAAGAAATGGGCGGTGGTGGCACTCGACATGATGGCGGCGTTGAGTCGGCTGGTGGTCATGGTCCCTCCTGCATGGATCCGGCTCGCCCCTCTGTGGCGATTCTTGGTGGACCAGACGCGCCCTGCCGACGACTGATACATGCTGGGTGGTACGACCTTTTGCGGTCGCCGGATACGTCGACCAGCTGTGACGAACGGTGTGGGTGGGTCTTGCCGGTCAGACGCCGGCAGACGTCGGCCGGGGAATGAAGTGGGCTTCGAAGCTCCCCAGAAGATCGAGATGATCCTCCAGCAGTCTGGTGATCAGGAAGCGGTCCCGAACCTTATCCCGTCCGGCTCGACCCATCTCGGCCGCCCGTTCGGGATCGCTTATCAGCTCGACGATCCGCTCCGCCGCCTCGTCGACGGTGTCGACCAGGTATCCGTTGGTGCCGTGGTCGATCTGTTGGGGGATGCCACCGGCGTTGCCGCCAATGACCGGCGTGCCCACCCACAGGGCCTCAGCCACGGTGAGGCCGAACCCCTCGCGGAGCGATTTCTGAAGGACGACGGCGGCGTGTTGTTGGAGCGCGGCCACCAGGAGCTGGTCGGTGCCGTCGATGACCAGCATTCGGTCGTGTTGGCGTTCGATCAGGCGGTCGTAGATCTCGTTCTTCTCCGGGTCGTCGGCCGGCCGGTTACCCACCATGACCAGGGTGGCATCGATCTCGTTACGGGCCGACTCGAAGGCGTCGACCACGCCGTGCGGGTCCTTCCAGCGGTCGAACCGCGATATCTGGGTGACGATGGGCAGATCGGTCGGGATCTCATAGCTTCGAAGTCGATCGTCGATCTCGTCCGGGGTCAGCTCCCGGCTCTTGGCCTTGAGTGGATCGATGGCCGGCAGAATGGAGAACTGGGGCACGTCGAAGGCCTTCTGCCTGTAATCGTCGAGGATGCAGACCATGGCGTCGAAGCGGTCGGCGTACTGTTTGAGGTAGTCGATCAGGTCGGGGTTGGGGGCGGTCAGATCGAGGTGGCAGCGCCAGATCCACGGACCGCGTTTTCGGGCGTGGGCGATCAGGCCCATGGTGTGGTGATCATGGAGGTAGACGGCGTCGTGATCGAAGTGGTTCCGCATGGCGTTCTCGGCCATGACCCGTTCATAGGTTTCCTGCTTCTCGACGGTGAGGTCGAGGTCGCCGGCCTGGATGGCGTCGTGCATCTCCCGGGTCACCTGAAAGAACTCTTCTGTTCCCCGGAACATACGCCATTCGGTGGGGATGCCGAGTTCGTGCTGGAGGGTGGTGAGGGAGAGAAGGATCTCGACCACTCCTCCGGCGTGGTAGGTCGAGTTCATGTGGGCCACCCGCATTCCCCGAAGCGGTTTGGCCTTCTGTCGGATGCGATCGATAGTGTCCTCACCGACTACGGCTCGGTAGTCGTCAAGTTTGGTCAGGTGGTCGGGCACCATCATTCCCCTCCTTGCTACTGCTTGACGGTCCGGCGGATGGTCTCGACGATGCGGTCGACCGAGGGAATGGTGGCGTCTTCAAGCTCGTTGGCGGCCGGCAGTGGGACGTGGGGTGTGGTGATGCGGATGATCGGTCCGTCGAGGTCCCAGAACGCCTCTTCGGCCACGATCGAGGTCACTTCCGCCCCCCAGCCACACAATCGCGGATTCTCCTCCACCGTGTAGAGGCGACTGGTCTTGGCCACCGAGGAGAGAACGGTGGCGGTGTCGAGGGGGACCAGCGATCGGAGATCGATCACCTCGGCGTCGATCCCGTCGCCGGCCAGCTGTTCGGCAGCATCGAGGGCTCGATGGACCATCAGGGCCAGGGCCACGATGGTCACGTCCTTACCGGGCCGGACGATCTTGGCCACTCCCAGCTCGTCGACGATGTCGCCATCGTGGTCGGGCACGTCGAACTTCATCGGGTAGCACGACTTGTGTTCGAAGAAAACGACCGGATCGGGGTCGCGTACCGCAGCGGCCAACAGCCCGATGGTGTCATGGGCGGTTGATGGAGCCACCACCTTCAGACCGGGTACCGCCATCGCCCAGTTCTCGACGCTCTGCGAATGTTGGGCGCCGAACCGGGAGCCGCCGCCGTTGGCCGTGCGGATCACCAGCGGAAACTCCATCTGACCGTCGGTCATGTAGCGGCTCTTGGCGATCTCGTTGGCCACGATGTCCCAGCAGACGGCCAGAAAGTCACTGAACATGATCTCGGCGATCGGGCGCAGTCCGGTCATGGCCGCTCCCATGGCCGCCCCCAGGATGGCCTGCTCCGATATCGGGGTGTCCCGGACTCGCTGCGGGCCGAACTGCTCCAGAAGCCCGGTCGTGGCCTTGAACACCCCGCCGGCCCCGGCAACGTCCTCGCCCAGAAACACAACCCGGGGATCATTGGCCAGTTCCTGGGCGATACCTCGGCTCACCGCATCCCGGTAGGTCAGTTCCGCCATTGCCAGCCTCCATCGGCCCAGACGTCGGTGAAGATGGAGGCGGGATCGGGCTGCGGCCCGTCGATGGCCTCGGTGGTGGCGGTTTCAACCGCGGCCGCCGTTTCGGTGGAGATCGACGCCAGTCTGGCCTCGTCGACTCCCAGTCCCAGCAACCGTTGGTGGTACATCGGTATCGGATCGCGCTCCATCCAGGCGTCCACTTCCTCATCGGGTCGGTACTTGCCGGGATCGGCTCTGCTGTGACCGCCGTGGCGGTAGGTCTTGGCCTCGATCAGCGAGGGTCCGCCCCCGTCCCGGGCCCGGCTCAAGGCGGCGTCGGCGGCGGTGTAGACGGCGTCGGCGTCGTTGCCGTCGACGATGATCGATTCGAGCCCGTAGGCCGCGGCCCGATCGGCCGCCGGGTTGGGAACGGGTGACACGTGACCGATCGACGTGTACTCCATGTACAGGTTGTTCTCGCACACGAACACGGTGGGTAGATTCCAGACGGCGGCGAAGTTGATGGCCTCGTGGAAGGCTCCGATGTTTGTCGTGCCGTCTCCGAAGAAGGCCACTGCGACCTGGCCTGTGTCGTTGTACTGGGCCGTCCAGGCGGCACCGTTGGCCACGCAGAGATGAGCGCCGATGATGGCGTAGCTTCCCATCACCCCGTGCTCCACGCTGGTCAGGTGCATCGAGCCGCCCTTGCCGGCCAGGAGGCCGTTGCCCCGGCCCAGCAGCTCGGCCAGAACCGGGGTCATGGGCACGCCCCGGGCCAGCGTGTGGGCGTGGCCCCGATAGGTGGCGAACGTCCAGTCGTGGCGCTGCATGGCCGCCCCGAAGCCGGCGGCCACCGCCTCCTGGCCCAGCGACAGGTGGCTGGTGCCTTTGACCAGCCCCCGCAGGAACAAGTCATAGGCCCGCTTTTCGAACAAGCGGATTTCCTGCTGCAGTCGATAGAGCTGCAGTCGGGTGTCGATCTCGATGGGAAGCTCGGCGTTGGCGTGATCCACCGGCGCCGGGAGCACAGGGTCGTGGTTCCCATACTGATCGTAGGACGGCATCGTTGTCATCGAGAAATGCTCCGAACGCTCAATACTGGTTGGCCACGAAGAGTTCCTCGGCGGGGAACAGCGTGATCACGTCGCAGCCGTCGGCGGTGACCACGACCTCCTCCTCGATCCGAGCCGCCGACACGCCGTCGGTGGCCGGGCAGTAGGTTTCCAGGGCGAAGACCATTCCCTGCTTGATCTCCATCGGGTGATCGATCGAGTTGACCCGGCTGATGATGGGACGCTCGTGCAGCCCCAGTCCCAGTCCGTGGCCGAATTGCAGACCGAAGGCCTCGAACTCGGAGTCGAAGCCGAACTCATCACACCGGGGGAACCCTTCGGCCACGTCCTTGGTGCTGACGCCGGGCTTGATCATGTCGATGGCGGCGTCGATCCACTCCCGGGCCTTGGCGTAGGCATCGTGTTGTGCGCTGGTCGCCCGACCGACGTTGAGCGTTCGGTAGTAGCAGGTTCGGTAGCCGTTGAACGACTGGATGATGTCGAAGAAGGCCTGGTCGCCAGGCCGGAGTAGCCGGTCTGAGAAGTTGTGGGGATGGGGGCTGCAGCGTTCACCGGACACCGCATTGACGGCCTCGACGTCGTCGGAACCGAGATCGTACAGCTTCTTGTTGACCAGGGCGACGACCTCGTTCTCCCGGATGCCGGGCTTCAGCACCTCGGCGATCATCTGATAGGCACCGTCGACCATCGACGCCGCCGTGGTCAACAGCATGATCTCGTCGTCCGACTTGATCTCGCGGGCGTCGAGCATGACCTGTTGGCCGTCGATCACTGTGAGGCCTTCGGCTTGGAGGGCGAACAGCATCGGCGGTTCGACGATGTCGACCCCGAGCGGCATGTCGGCCACACCGGCCTCCCGCAGGAGGCCGGCCACCTCGGCCGCTGTGCGTTGGAACAGGCCGTTGTCGGGTGGGATGGCGCCTCGCAAACCGTTGAGACCGGCCCGGCAGTTCTCCGGCTTGAGCCAGGGGGCGTACAGCCGATGGTGGGCGGCGGCCGACCCGAAGTCCCAGACCATGGGGTCGCCGCCCTCCCGGATCAGGAGCGAGAAACGGGTCATCTTGTCACGAGCCCATTCGCCGATCTGGGTACTGGTGGTGTAGCGGATGTTGTTGGTGTCGAAGCAGAGCAGGGCACCGGCGGGCGAGGCGTCGAGGGCGGCCCGGACCCGGCCGAGACGGTACTGGCGGAGTCGATCGAAGTTGACCCGCTCCTCAAAGTCGACGGCCATCGAGCCGGGTGACGGAGTCACTGCAATTGCAAATTCGGCCATTGGTCTCTCGCTCCTCCATTGGTCGTCGGCGCGGCATCAGGCCGGGAGACGGCTGTTGCGATGAGGTCTGGTGCTCGTCGTATCGTAAATGATGCTGCAATCGATTGCAAGGCCAGTGTCGGGGTTAGCCCAGCTAGCAGCGTTAGCTCAGTCACGTGTACTGTAGATCTAGATTCTTGCTTGCAATCGATTGCATAACGGGCTACAGTCAACAGCGTTGAATCAGCCGACACCCAGGGGGAGGGGCATGAGCGACAGCGGAGCCGCAGGCCGAACGGCCGAGACCAACCCGATCGTTCAGGCGACCAACATTTCCAAACATTTCGGCGGCGTTTTCGCCGTCAACGACGTCAGCTTGTCGGTATCCCGGGGCGAGATCCACGGGCTCGTTGGTGAGAACGGGGCCGGCAAGTCGACCCTCATGCGGGTGTTATCGGGCATCCTCAAACCCGACCACGGGACCGTCTTGATCGACGGCGTTGCCCTTGAGGGCGGAGATACCCGGGCTGCGCTTGACGCCGGCGTGGCACTTGTCCACCAGGAACTCAGTCTCATTCCCGAGATGACCGTGGCCGAGAACATCCTGCTCGGCTCGACGCCGACCCAGGGCGGGTTCATCAAGTCGGGAGAGCAGCGTCAGGTCGCCGCCGAGTCGCTGGAGGAGATCGGGGTGACGGTCGATCTCGACGAGCCGGTTTCCCGACTGTCGGTGGCCCTCCGCCAGTTCGTGGAGATCGCCCGGGCCGTGGCCCGCAAACCCCGGGTTCTGATTCTCGACGAGCCGACGGCCACGCTGACACCGGCTGAGACCGACTACCTGCTCGACATGCTCGAACGGCTGGCCGCCACCGGGCTGGCCATCATCTACATCTCGCACCGGATCCCCGAGATCTTCCGTATCTGCAACCGGGTCACGGTGCTACGCGACGGTCGTCACGTCGACACCGTCGACATCGCCGACATCAAGCCCGATCAGTTGGTCGACATGATGGTCGGTCGGGAACTCAAGCGTGAGCTGGAGGAGTCGGGCCCCGGGCGCGACCCCGGCGAGATCGTGCTGAGCGCGAAAGGTATCCGGGCCGTCGGTGTGAACGACGTCGACCTCGAGGTCCGAGCCGGTGAGATCGTCGGACTGGGTGGACTTGTCGGCGCCGGCCGAACCGAGCTGGTGCGGGCCATCATCGGTGCCGACCTTCGCTCGGGCGGTGACGTCACCATCACCGCCGGTGGTCGCACCACCAACATCATCAGCTACGGCTCGGCGGTGAAGAGCGGTCTGGCCTACGTGCCCGAGGAGCGACGCACCGATGGTCTTGCCCTCACCATGACCGTGGCCGACAACATCGGTCTGCCCAACCGGCGCCAGCTGTCGAAAGCCAGCGTGCTGTCGCTCAGCGGCATCACCGAACTCGCCCGCAAGCTGGCCGACATCGTCGGTCTCCGCCCGCCCGAAGTGCAACGGGACGCCGGCGATTTCAGCGGCGGCAACCAGCAGAAGGTCGTGCTGGCCAAGTGGCTGGCTCGGGAGCCCGACGTCGTCGTACTCGACGAGCCCACCCGGGGCGTCGACGTCGGAGCCAAAGCCGAGATCCATCGCCTCGTCCGGGAGCTGGCCGAGGAGGGCGCAGCCGTGCTGGTCGTCAGCTCCGACCTCCCGGAGCTGCTCGATCTGGCCGACATCATCCACGTCATGCGTGACGGGCGGATCGTCGGCACGCTACCGGCCGGTGTGGCCGACGAGAAATCGGTCATGTCCCTCGCCGCCGGCGAGACCGGAACGCTCATCGGAGTTTGAGGGGAAGAGCCATGAGTCCAACCGCAAGTCAACGTAAGGAAGTCATCAGCGAGTACTTCCGTCGCCAGTACGAGACCCACGAACGCAGCACCGAGGACAACGTCCACGAGTTGTTCGCCGAGGACCTGGTGTTCCACCTGACCGGTGGCCGCACGATGGGACGGGATCATCTCGTGACCCTTTGTGATCTGCTCCGTCGCACCCGCCATGATCGTAAGACCCTGGTGTCCGACTTCACCGAGGACGGCGACGACGTGACCTTCGTGCTCTACATCGTGGGCACCGACCCGGTCACCCGCCACGAGGTTTCGGTCAGCACCAAGACCCAGTACCGGTTCCGGGGTGATCAGGTGGTGGAGATCTGGCAGGAGAACGCGGCTGGCGTGGAAGACGCCGTGCGGGCCGCCGGGGTTCGGCTCGACCCACCGGGAGGATCCAATGACTGACCACGGCACAGGCGGGGCAGGCAACGCCGCGGCCATGGTCGACACGGCCGTTGGTGACCCGGTGGTGGCCCCGCCGGGAGTGGCAGCCGATGAGGGCGACAGCGTGACCGACAGCGCCGACATCCTGGCCTGGCTGGCCGACCGCGGCATCTTCGTGTTCACCGCGGTCCTGGTCCTTGCCGCCGCCGTTCTCGTCGACGGCTTCGCCTCGCTCGACAACATCACCGACGTGTTCAACCGGGCCGCCCCGATCGGCATCGTGGCTGTCGGCATGACCTTCGTGGTCATCAGCGCCAACTACCTCGACCTCTCGGTCGTGGCCCAAGTGGCCACCGCCGCCGTGGTTCTCATCGGCGTCGGCAACGAGACCGGCCCGGCGGTCGCCATGTTGTTGGCACTCCTCATCGCAGTGATCTACGGACTGGTCAACGGTGTGGCCGTCGGTGTGTTCAAGGCCAACGCCGTGATCGTCACCCTGGCCACGACGTTCATCGGACTGGGGCTGCTGCGATGGGCCAGCGGCGGCAGTATCTACTTCGGCCCTGAAGACAGCCTGGTCCGGCGCTTCGGCACCACCGAGATCGGTCCGTTTCCGCTGTCGATGATCGCCCTCGTGGTCATCGCCCTCATCCTGCAGTTCGTGCTCAACCGCACCACCTTCGGCTTCACGGTCAAGGCCTACGGCTCCAATCCGGAAGCGACCCGTCTCGCCGGCATCAACACCGCCTGGGTGGTCATCGGCGCCTTCACCCTGTCGGCCATCGGGGCCATGATCGGCGGCTTCGTACTGGCCGCCTTCTCCAACACGGCGGTGTCGGCCATGTCGGCCGGCTTCGACTTCGAGGCGCTGGCCGCCATCATCGTTGGCGGCACCAGTGTCTTCGGCGGCCGGGGCAGCATCCTGCGCACACTGCTGGGCGTGGTATTCGTCAGTGTGTTGACGAACATCATGGTGCTCTCCGGCCTCGGATTCGGCTACCAGCAGATGGCAATCGGTGCCCTCATCGTCCTCGCCGTCTCGGTTGACGCACTGGCTCGAAAGGCGGTCGGTTCATGACCGGAACATCCACGATCTCGACGGCCGGCGGCAATGTCGACCTACCCACCCGGTTGCGGACCATTCTGGCCCGCCGCACCGAGGGCCGGGCGCTGGCTCTGCTTCTCGTCGTCGCCATCGGCACGATCATCTTCGAACCGGTGGCGTTCACTTCCTACGAGGTGACGTTGGGCCGCATCGCCCTGATCGGGCTCGTCGCCCTCGGACTCACCGCCGTCATCCTCATGGGCGAACTCGATCTCAGCGTGGCCAGCACGCTGGCCCTGACCGGGGTGGTGATGGCCAGCATCGACAGCCTCGTGCTCGGCATTCTGGCTGCGCTCGTCGTCGGCGTCATCATCGGCATCGCCAACGCCTTCTTCGTGGTGGTGATCGGGATCAACTCGTTCATCGCCACCCTCGGGATGCTGTTCTTCCTCCGGGGCCTCGGATTCGTCATATCCGACGAGCAGCCCGTTCGGATCGCCGATGTCGACGCCGGCATCGCCTTCGGAAAGCCACTGTTCGCCGGCCTGACACCGCGAATGCTGATCTTTGTCGCCGTATTCGTACTCATGCAGATCTTCACCACCCGGGTCCGGGTCGGGCGCGAGTTCTACGCCGTTGGTGGCAATCGCCAGGCGGCCCAGGATGCCGGCATACCGGTGCGACAGCGGATCTTCACCGGCTTCATGATCTCCGGCTTCGTGGCCGCCATGGCCGGGGTGATCAACACCCTTGAACGTACCGCCGCCGACCCGACCGCCGGATCGACCGTGTTGCTGTCAAGCTTCGCCGCCGCCATCATCGGCGGCATCCTACTGACCGGCGGTCGGGGCTCGGTCTTCGGCACGCTCCTGGGCGCCACGTCACTGGGCATCCTCCAAGTGGCGCTGACGCTCTCGGCTGTTCAGGTCGATGTCCAGAACATCATCATCGGCGCCGTGCTGCTGATCGCCGTGATCACCGACCCCAACAGCCTGCGGGCTGTCGTCGGCGCCGCCCGATCCCGGCTTCGCAGCCGGGCGGTTGCCTGACGATCGCAACCAGGTCTTCGACACGAACAACGCAAGCAACAAGAGGTTCCTAGATGTCCATAACCGAAACACACAAGGGAGAAATCATGCAGGATCAACCCAGAAGGAGCCGATGGTGGCTTCTCGCCCTCGCCCTCTTCGTGGCAGGGATGCTGTTCGCCGCCTGCGGCGACGATGACGGCGACACCACGGCGGCCGACGATTCGGCGTCGGACGACGCTGATGGTGGTGACGGTGACGCCGCGGCGAGTGGCGGCGACGAGTTCGACGTCTTCGCCCTGTTGCCCCAGGGCAATGACCAGCCCTACGGCACCACCTATCTGCCTCCGATGGAGGCCAAGGCCGATGAGCTCGGCATCAACTTGACCATCACCAACTCCCAGTATGACGCCGACAAGCAGGCCAGCGAATGTGAGACGGCGGTCGCCGCCTCCCCCGATCTCATCATTCTGTGGCCGGCCGTCGGCGATACGGTGCGCCCCTGTCTGGAAGCAGCCAATGACGCCGGTATTCCGGTTACCGTCACCAACTCCGACGTGAACCCCGAAGACCAGGATCTGACGGCGGCTTACTCGGGCCCTGACACCTACGGGCAGGGCGCGGCCTCGGCCGAGCTGATGTGTGAATTCGCCGGCGGTGAAGACATCGGCATCATCATGATCAACGGCTTGACCGGCAACTCGACGGCCATCGATCGCGAGGCCGGTTTCGAGGAGACCGTCAACGAGCAGTGCCCCAACGTTGAGATCCTGGCCCGCCAGCCCGGCAACTGGAACAAGGACGAGTCCCAGATCGCAGCGTCCGAGATGATCACCGCTGTCGGCGCCGAGAACATCGACGGTGTCTACGCCGCCGATGACACCATGGTCGCCGGCGCCATTGATGCCCTGAAGGCCCGGGACATCGATCCCGCCTCGCTCATCATCACCTCCATCGGCAACACGTTCCTCGGCAACCCGCTGGTGTCGTCGGGCGAGCTGGATGGAACCGTCTTCCAGTCGTCTTCGTGGGACGGTGAGCATGCCGTTACCGTTGCCCACGACATCCTGACCGGTGGCGGCGGCGATCGCATCGTCGAGTTCATGCCGTCGGTGAAGGTTACAGCCGACAACGCCGACGACCCCGAGGTCGCTCCGGAGTGGTAAGCCAATCCGTCCATTGTTGAGCCTTGGCCCGGTCGTCTGGCGACGACCGGGCCGCAACTTCCAGCGCCTACCTGCAAAGCGACGACTCATGGTGAATGCGCCAATCGCCCCGGATTCTCTGATACCAAGGTTTGACGTGGCAACCGTAACTCTCAAGGACGTGGCCGAGCGGGCCGGCGTTGACGTCTCGACCGCATCCAGGGCGCTCAGCGCCGACAAGAGTTCGCTGGTCAAGGCGACGACCCGTAATCGGGTCCTGGCTGCGGCCGAGGAGCTTGGATACCGGGGTAATCTTCAGGCCTCGGCGCTACGGAGAGGTCGAACCGGGACAGTCGGCGTCATCGTCGCCGATTTGGGCAACCCGTTCATCGGTCCGGTCTTACGCGGTATCGCCGGCACCCTGGGCAACCGTGATCTGCTACCGATCATGACCGAGACCGGTGACCTGTCAACGGCGCTGGCCAAGATCTGTGACAAGCTGCTGGCCCAGCGGGTCGACGGCATCGTGGCTACCGCCGGGCGGTACGGTGATCGCAACCTGCTCAAGCGGGTGGCCCGCGAGGTGCCGCTGGTCCTGGCGGTACGCGACCTGCCCGGGAGCGGAATCCCTGCCATCTCCCATGACGACGTCAGTGGCGGCAGGCTGGCTGCTGAGCATCTGCTCGGCCGTGGCCACACCCGGTTGGCCCAGTTGGAGGGACCGGAGGACATCTGGTCGTTCGAGGGCCGGGCCCAGGGATTCCGCCAGGCGGTGCAGGCAGCCGGCGGTAGCTGTCTCGATATCAGAGGGTCGATCCGCCTGCCGACCATCGATGCCGGTCGGCAACTGGCGGTCGAGCTGTTGGAGCGCCATGGATCGCCGCCCACCGCGGTCTTTGCTCACAACGACACAATGGCCATAGGCGCCATGGCCGTCTTTCGGGAGCGAGGGCTGAGGGTCCCGGAGGATATCTCGGTGGTCGGTTACAACGACAGCCCGCTGACCGATCAGATCCAGCCTCCGCTGACGACGGTCCGCTTACCCGGATACGAGCTCGGTCGGCTGGCGGCAGAGCTTGTCTTGACCTACATCGACGGGGCCGAATCGACGACTGAACGTGTTGTCATGGCCCCCGAACTGGTTGTTCGCCGATCCACATCGGCACTGATCGAATAACGGATCGGCCCCGGGATCGATGAAGTCGGCATTGCCGTCCGGGTAGGGACCCGGTCGGCGGACCCCGGCCACGGACTCGGATCAAGGAGAAGCATCGGACATGGGAAGCATGACGGGACGCAGCACCATCGTGACCGGCGGGGCGCAGGGCATCGGCCGGGCCATCGGCGAGGCACTACTCGACGAGGGGGGCGACGTCTGTTTCGCCGATCTCAACGGCGACAAGGTAGCCGAAGTGGCCGCCACCAACGAACAGCGGGCGGCCGAGAACGGAGCCAAGGTCATGGCCACCACCGTCGACGTGACCCAACGCGATCAGGTCCAGGCCATGATCGTCAAGACCGTCGAGACGTTCGGGAAGCTCGACGTCAAGTTCAACAACGCCGGGGTCAACAAGCCGATGAACTTCCTCGACGTGACCGAGGAGAACTGGGACTTCATCATGCGGATCAACGGCCTCGGTGTCCTCATCGGGATGCAGGAGGCGGCCAGGCAGATGATCGCCCAGGGCGGCGGCGGCAAGATCATCAACACCGCCTCGATAGCCAGCCGTTCCGGCTACGACAACGTGGTGCCCTACTGCGCCTCCAAGTTCGCCGTGCTGTCGATGACCCAGTCGGCGGCTCGGGATCTGGCCAAGCACGACATCACCGTGACCGGCTTCGCCCCCGGTGTCGTCCAC
This sequence comes from Acidimicrobiales bacterium, assembly GCA_965216685.1. Taxonomy (GTDB): domain Bacteria; phylum Actinomycetota; class Acidimicrobiia; order Acidimicrobiales; family SZUA-35; genus JAHELU01. Next base: position 5,311,462 of record OZ244195.1, on the reverse strand, counting down.
ACCGAGATGTGGGAGACGCTCGACCAGGATCTGATGGACATCGGCGCATCGGAACGGCCGGGTCAGGCCATGGACGAGTTCTCGGCCAACATCCTCCGGGGTCGGGTGGCCACTCCGGCCGACATCACCGGGACAACCACCTTCCTGGCCTCACCGGCCAGCGACTACATGACCGGCCAGATCGTGATGATCGACGGCGGCATGGAATTGGTTTGACCGCCGAGCCGGCGACCTGACCGACAGACAAAGATCAATCGACGACCAACAAAGGAAAGACAAATGGATCCTCAACGCCTGCAAGGCAAGAACATCCTCATCACCGGAGCGGCCCGGGGCATGGGTGCGAGCAACGCTGAGCACTTCGCCGAACAAGGAGCCAACGTCTGCCTCGGCGACATCGACCTCGACGAGGCCCAATCGGTCGCCGATCGGATCAACGAGCGGGGCAACGGCAAGGCCATTGCCGTGAAGATGGACGTGACCAAACGGGAGGACAATGCCGCCGCCGTGGCCGCCACCGTCGATGCCTTCGGGATGATCAACGTCGGGCTGTTCAATGCCGGGTTGAACAAGCCTCGCTTCTTCATGGACATCGACGAGGAGAACTGGGACTTCATCATGGATGTCAACACCAAGGGGATGTGGCTGGGCATGCAGGAGACGGCCCGCCAGATGATCAGCCAGGGCCCGCAGGAACACGTCTACAAACTGATCTGCGTCGGCTCGGTCGCCTCCCGCAAACCCCTTGTCGACGTCACCGTGTACTGCACCTCGAAATACGGTTGTCTGGCCCTGACCCACTGCGGCGCCGTGGCCCTGGCCGAGCACAACATCACGGTCAACGGCTACGCCCCCGGCGTGGTCAAGACGCCGCTGTGGGAGCAGCTCGACAAGGATCTGGTGGAGATCGGCTTCAAGGAGCGGGAGGGCCAGGCCTTCGACGACCTGGCCGAGATACTGGCCCTGAAGAAGGTCTCTGTACCCGACGACATCAAGGGCACGGCGGCGTTCCTCGTCAGCCACGACAGTGACTACATGACCGGCCAGATGATCCATATCGACGGAGGCTGGGTCATCCAGTAGGACGGCCCTGCTGACCGGTGCCTCGGCCCCGTGATGGAGCCGGCACCTGCCGATGGCCGTTCCGACTACAACAACTGGCGCGGCAATGATGGAGTGCAGCGTTGAGGCAAGATGGCTCTATGACCGACGCGCCAACCGAAGCGACCGACCCAGTTCAGAGTGGCGTGTCGACCCGAGGATTCGCGGCGCTCATTGGTCTGGCTACGGTGCTCAAGGCCACCCCGCTGGCCCTTTTGGTCGCAGCCTTGGTTGATGCTGTGGTCAAGGGCTCTGCCGCCGGCGCAACGACCGACAGCGGCTCGATAGCCGTTGGCGCCGGCATCCTCATTGTCGGTATCACGTTGCTTGCAGTCTTCGTCGCCAGTTTCGTGCGCCGCGACTTCAAGCGTTTGGTGGCGGTTGCCGGCGTCTTGCTCGCCCTTGACGTGTTGTTTCTCATCGTGGTCAGCGTTTGGTGGACGATCGAGGCTACCAACGACACAATCACCGACGACAGCCCTGCGGCCAGCCTTTTCCTGCCGCTACTGAACGCAGGATTGCAGGCCACTATCTTGGTGCGAGCGCGCCGAATCCACCGCATCGTCTCAGGCTCGACGAACTCGCCGGGGCCGGCTCTACGATGACAAGCCGTTCTACTCTGAGGACCGGACGTTGAGTTCGGCCCGTACTGCGGCCAGCTCCTGATCGACTTGGGCCAGGCCCGACGCCTCGTCGACGGCCCGGTTGTGAGCCATCGTGGCCGCCGGATCCAGGCCCTCGTTCCACGATCCGCCGCGGCCGACCGCCCCCATGTCCATGCGACGCTCCAACAACGACTCTCTGCGCTTGACCAGCGCCTGTTCCAATGCCTGGAGTTCACTGGTGGAACGCCCACTGAGATCATGGCCCTTCAGCTGTGACTGAAGTTCACGTTGGCGTTCGATCAGTGACACCCGTTCGGCCAGGTCTTCGGTCGTGTCCAACTGTTGCCGTATCTGGACCAGCTCGGCGAAACGGTCGTCGACATCAGGTTGTTCACCACTCATGTTTCTTCTCATCTCCTGGGGGCGTCCGGTCTCAGCGTAGTCCGTTGTTGTGAACTCGGCCGGGCACACTGATCTCCATGGAGCACCCTCGTCAACCTGCCAGTGAAGCAGACTTCGAGCCGGCCAACTCGACTGTTGTCCCTCACCTCTATCGACGGAGGGGCTCGACGTTTCAACCGACCGCGCTGACCACCGGGCCCTGGCGGCCCGACGCCCAGCACGGCAGCCCGCCGGCCGCCTTGATGGCGCTGATCTGTGAGCAGGAGGTCGCCGACGACGAGACGGTGGGCCGGCTACATGTCAATCTGTTGAGCCGAGTCCCGCTGGAACCATTGGAGTCAGTGGTCACACGCCATGATGTGAGCCGGCGGGTGAGCCATGTCGAAGCCGAGCTGATCTGTGGCGGCCGTCGAGTGGCCGAGGCCAAGGCACTGGTACTGAAGGACGGCGAGGTCCCTCCTCCTGCCTGGCAGCCATCGGGCCCCGATCATCGAAGCTGGCAGGATGTCCCGGCCGTCAGCGCCCCCCATTGGGCGGCCGACTCCGAGGCCCCGGCCTTTCACCGCGACGCCCTGGAGCACCGCTTCACCGTTGGTGCCTTCGACCGGCCCGGCCCGGCCTGTGACTGGGTACGACTCAAGGTCCCCGTGGTCGACGGGATCCCTGTGAGCGGCCTGCAGCGGATCATGGCATCGGTCGACGTCGGCTCAGGGATCTCCGCCGTCTTCGACCCGGCCCACGGTTTCGGCATGATCAACGCCGACCTCGACGTGGCCGTTGTCAGCCCGCCCTCCGGGGAATGGCTGCTCCTGGACGCCGTGACCCATCTGGGTCCCGACGGGACCGGTCTGGCCATAACCCACGTCTACGACGAGAAGGGCCTGGTGGCGCTGGTGACCCAGAGCCTACTGGGGACGGCGTTCACGCCGGGCTGAGCGCTCCCGAGCGTCGCCGGATGGCGGCCAGCTGGAATCCGTAGGCCATCGAGGTGTAGAGCAGGTAACCCAGGGCCAGGGGGGCGACCGAGCCACCGAGCCGCCGATCGGTGATGGTGGCCAGCACCGCTCCACCCACTGATGTCAGGAAGCCGATCACCGACGCCGCGGTACCGGCCAGCTCGCCCATCGGTTCGAGCGCCAGGCTGTTCAAGCTGGGAAAAGTGGCGACGATGCACAGATTGGTCAGGCTGAACAGCACCAACCACCAGGCGAAGGGTGGGGTGCCGCCGGTGGCCTGGGCCAGGACCACCCGGGCGGCCGAGAAGACGACCATACCCGCCCCGGCCACGATGGTCAGCCGGGCCGCTGATGTCCGTCGAAGCAGGCGGGTGATGCCCAGGCTGACGATCCCGAGGAAGAGAGCCATGGCCGAGAAGTAGGTCACGAACCACTGGCCCCGTCCGAACACGTCCTCGAAGATCAGCTCACTGCTGCTGAGGAACGAGAAGAAGGCGCCGGAGATGAACATCAGCGACAGCGAGAACAGCAACGTCTCCCGATGACCGAGCACGATGCCCACGCTGCCGAGGATGGCCCGGCCGGTCAGCGGTCGTCTTCTATCCACCGGCAGCGTCTCCTGGAGCCGCAGCGACCAGACAGCGGTGACAAGGGCGCTGACCACCCCGAAGGCCATGACCCATCGCCACGACCCGAGCGCCACCAATCCGGCCCCCAGTAGAGGAGCGGCGATGGGGCCGATGAAGAACGCGGCCTGGATCATCGACATGACCCGGGCCATGGCGTCCCCGGAGAATCGATCGCGAACAATGGCCTGGGTCAGGACCCGGGGACCGCCGGCCCCGATGCCCCAGATGAAGCGGGCCACCAGCAGGAACGTGAGATTGGGAGCCAGTGTGGCCGCCAGGGCGGCCAGGCCGTAGAGGCCGAGCGAGGCCACCAGTACCGGTTTGCGTCCCCAGGCGTCGGCCATGGGGCCGTAGATCAGATTGCCGATCCCGTTGCCGACGAAGAAGACGGTGATTGTGGCCGCCAGATCGGTGGCGTCGGGAGCCAGCCCGAAGGCCTCGCGCATGCCCGAGAAGCCCGGCAACAACATGTCGATGGCCAGAGCGGTCATGGCACTGGTCAGGGCCATCAGCAGCACGAACTCGGTCTCTCCCATCCGTCGCTCCACCACCGACGGGCTGGTTGTCGACAGATCGGGCGTCCGACCATCGACCGGGTCGGCGGGTTCGCCGTCGTCGCCTCGTCGGCCATTGGGCGGGAACAGGTATCTGAGGATCAGCGGAGTGTAGCCTCGACCACGGACGACGGTGGTGGTCGGCCGGGGATCGCTCAACTTTGTGATCCCGCCGGCCGATGCCCCTGTTGTGAAGGATGAAGCCCGGCGACGAGACGCACCACCGATCAATCCTCTAGGTCTGTTCAACAGGATGGCCATCAGATTCCGCCACCGCCGAATCAGCGATCGAACTCAGTGGACTCTACGGGTTCGCTTCGACGAGATCATCGAGTCCAACCTGTGGGAACTCCCGGCCAACATCGACGAGCTGAACGACCGCTACGTCGAGTACAGCGAGCTGTACTCGGATGGTCACATGCCCAGGCGCCGCCGCAACTCCTGAGCCTGCCGCCGTGACACGGGAATCCTGGTGCGGGCATCGTCGTCCATGACCACGACCAGTGCGCCTTTGAAATCGGGCCGCAGCTCGACCAGCCGGTTCAGGTTGGCCAGATAGGAACGATGGACCCGGAAGAAGGCGTCGGACAGGCGCTGCTCCAGTTCGGTCAGGCTGTAGTTGACCAGTACCCGCTCTGACTTGAGATAGATGTAGCTGTAGCCGTGGGCGGCGGCCGCAGCCACGATGTCACGGTCGTTGACGAAGACCGTCCGGTCGCCCCGCTGGACGGGGAGCCGTGACTCTCGATACCCGCCGACCGGCCCCGGGCCTGACATGGTCGCCGGATCGTGGCCGGCCTCGTCGACGGGGCTGACGGCCGGTTCGTTCGATGCAATCCGAGCCTTGGCCCGGGCGATCGATTCGGCCAGCCGATCAGAGCTGAGCGGCTTCAGCAGATAGTCGGCCGCCGACAGGTCGAAGGCATCGACGGCATGATCCGGATGGGCGGTGGTGAACACAACCTGGGGTCTGTTGGGCGATTCCTGGATCCGGGCCGCCAGCTCCAGGCCGGTCAGCCCCGGCATTCGAATGTCGAGAAAGACGATGTCGTAGGCCACGTTCTGCAGCAGGACCAGCGCCTCCTCGCCGGTGGCGGCCGAGCCGACCACCTGCACGCCCCCGTGCTCGTCGAGCAGATAACGCAACTCGTCGCGCGCCGGTGACTCGTCGTCGACGATGAGACAACGCAGATCCCGCTCCACCGCCGACGGATCAACGCCGGCGGCGCCTGACTCGGAACTGGTCATAGTGGAAGCTCCAGGTTAATCCGTGTGCCCTTGGTCACGCTCGACCGGATGTCGAGTTGGTAGCGCGAGCCGAACAGCCGGTCCAGGCGGTCGTGGATGTTTCGCAGGCCGACCCCGTTGCGACCATCGGACTCGTAGGTGCCATTGGCCACCTGGGCCAGGGTTGCCTTGTCCATTCCGACGCCGTCGTCCCGCACCGCGATCCGGATTGATCCGGCCAAGGGATCCACCCGGGCCCGCAGCGTCACCGTGCCGCCCCCCGGCTTGGGGGCGATGCCGTGCTTGACCGCGTTCTCGACCAGGGGTTGAATGATCAAGACCGGAACCGGGGCGACCAGGACCTGAGGGTCGATGTCGTAGTGAACATTGAGCCGCTCGTCGAACCGGGCCTGCTCGAGGCTGAGGTAGGTGCGCACGAAGAAGTACTCATGGGCGAACTCGGCGAAGTGCCCTTCCTGCTGGGTGGCGTAGCGGAAGAAGTCGGCCAGACGTTGCAGCAGGTTACGGGCCTCGTCGGGATCGGTTCGGCTCTTGGCCGCGATTGTGTTCAGCGTGTTGAACAGGAAGTGCGGGTTTATCTGGGCCCGAAGGGCATCGAGTTTGGCGTCGGCCGCCAGCTGAGCCCGATCGGTCAACTCCGCGATCTCGACATGGAGCGAGACCAGATTGGCCACGGCCTCGATCCGCTCGATGGGCGGCTGTTCGTGGGGTTCGAAGGAGACGGTGATGGTGCCCACGGTGCGGTCCTCCAGACGCAGCGGCGTGGCCACCACCAGACGGTTGGCTCGGCGCCGCCGCACCGCCTGGTTCAGCTTGATGGCGGCCCGGCTGGCGTCGCTCAGAGCCGCCGGATCGTCTCCCACGCCCCCTTCATCCTCCGCAATCGCTGTGCCGTTGGTCGATGAGGCTGAAGCCTCGGTTCCCATGTCGAGGGCGATCGGGCGATCTGCCGCCACGGCTCGACCCAGAACCCTTTCGTTGTCGGTGATCTCGACTTCCCGGCCGCCGGTCAAGGCCAGTAGCTGTTGGGCCGACCTGGTCGCCGTCTCCTCGGTCAGCCCCTCCCGCAGGTGGGGTAGGCTGCGGTGGACCAGGGTCAACGGATCGCCCGGTTCGGTGTCGAGCGAAGCGGCCGAAAGACCGGCCCGCCGCCGTGGCCCTCGCAGAACCGAGGGATATCCCCTGACGACCATCAGGGTCAAGGTCACCCCGATCAGCAGGGTCGGAGTGGTGGCCAGTGGGGTGGATGGCATGACCTGCGTGCCCAGCCAAACCAGACCCCAGACAGCGGCCAAGGCCAGGACCAGGGGAGTGGTCCCTTTCACCGCTCGGTGCTCCTGACGGTGATGTCGGCCAGGCGTTCCGCCCGCCGATCGCTGGCTGAACCGTGCATCACCAGCCAGATCTGTTCGACCCCGGCCACCGCCGCCCGCCGCCGCCCGGCCGCAGCTGCATCGGCTGACCTCGACGGCCACAGAGCGGGCAGGCGGGAAACGGCGATGATGATCAGGAACACCGCCGGTCCCAGCACCAGCGTCGGGGTGAGGAACAGAGTGGGCGCACCGTCGACCCACAACCCGATGGAGACCGAGGCGATGCTGCCGACGCCACCGACCACCATGCCTGTCATCATTCCCGCCGCGGTCACCGACTTCGACCAGATGCCGAGAAGTAGGGCCGGAGTGAGAGTGCAACCGGCCACGGCGAAGGCCGACGTGACCAGGCTGGCCACGATGGAGGGAACAGCGCTGGTGAAACGGCTCGGATCGAACAGTGTGGCCAGCACCGCAGCCAGAACGGCCATGGCCGCCACCGCGATCTGGCCCGCCCGTAGCGCCTGGAGCCGGGTGGCCCGGGGGTTCACATGACGCTCGTAGATGTCGTGGCCCCAGGAAACGGAACCGGCCAACAACAGCCCACCAATGGTCGACATGATGGCCAGCAGGGCCCCGGTGGTCACGGCCGAGAGCCCCACTTCGTCGCCGTAGAGACGACCGAGGGCCAGCAGCGCATGCTCGGGGGTGACCAGCACCCCGTCGACCGACACGGCGTCGAGCCAGTCGGCCGGCCGCTGGGCCACGATGGACCGAGCGGCGGTACCGACCATCACCGCGGCGGCGTAGAAGACACCGATGAAACCGAGCACCCAGACCGTGGTCATGCGGGCCGCCCGGCCGGTCGGACTGGTGAAGAATCGATTCATCACATGCGGTAGCCCGCCGGTGCCGAACACCAATGTGAACAGAAGGGCGAACTGGCCGAGGCTGTCATAGCGAGCTCCGGGCTCGGCAAAATGGGCCGCCCCTCCGGCAATCTGATTGGCCGACTCGGTCAGCTGGAACGAGCCGTCGGCCCACACCGGATTGGCCAGCGGTTCCTCGTTCAACTCGGCCACCGTCGGGCCGTAGGCGAACCCGTCGGCCAAGAGGGCCAGCGAAATCCACAACAGGATGCCCAGGAGCAGAATGAACTGGATGGCCTGATTCCACGTGGTGCCCCGCATTCCCCCGATGACCACGAGGATGCCGGTCAACACCGTCGAAGCCATGATGCCGGTCGAGTAGGTGCTGAGACCGGGCAGGGATACGTCGGTGAACAGCTCCCAGGTCAATCCGCCGCCAACGGCTTGGGGGATGAGATAGGCCAGGATCACGATCTGGGTGACGATCACGCTGATGACCCGCACCGACTCCGATTCGAACCGGCGAGCCAGGAAGTCGGGAATGGAGCGGTCACCGAACCGCCGCAGGGGAGCGGCCACGAAGAGCAGCACCGGCAGGAAGCCGGCAGCGAACCCGGTGGCATACCAGGCGCCGTCGAGACCGGCGGCGTAGACCGCGGCGGCCACGCCGAGGAAGGAGGCGGCGGAGACATAGTCGCCACAGATGGCGCAGGCGTTGGTCATGACCCCGACCCGGCGCCCGGCCAGCTGGAAGTCGACGGCGGTTCGGGTGCTGCGGAGCCGGGCCACGATGGTGATGGCCACGGTTGCGGCCACGGCGGCGATGAGCAGGCTGAACCGTTCGTCTATCATCGCTGCGACTCCGGTGGCAGTGACCGGGCGCCCATCATACGGTCCTCGACGGCATTGGCCAGGGTGGCGGCCGCCGCCCCCACCAGCACGAAGAATACGTAGAGGCCGACACCGGCCATGACGAACCCCGGGCTGAACCCGCCAAAAACCTCGCTTTCGCCCGCCCACTGGAGGCCGACGAGAGCCAGTCCGACGCCCAGGGTCACGCTGATGAAGACAAAGAAGTGGGCCAGGGCGATGCGGCGCTGAATGCGGAACACGGCGTCGACCTCGGCCGGGCTGTCGGTATCGTCGAACGAGGCGTAGCCAACGCTCGACCGGCCGAAGTCGATCGGTTCGGAGTCGGTGATGTCGGCCACGAAGTCGGGGGGCAGGCGGGTGGCCGGGAGATCGACGGGGTCAGGTCCCCGGGTCATGCTGGCGGATCCTGTAGACGGCGAGCAAAGCGAGGCAGCCGGAGGCGAAGACGAAGATCAGGCCGGCGCCGGGAAACCAACCGCTGAACCGCACCAACCTGATTAGGCGGGCCACCTGCCACACCGGTAGCGCCACCGCCACCAGTCCCATGATCAGCCCCTGGACGATGGCCAGAGTCCGGTTGGGCACGAGTCCGCCGCCCAGGCCGAGAGCTCCGGCGTAGAACGTGTAGAGGCCGGCCCCGGCGAATCCGCCGAACGCTGTTCCGGCACTGAGCGATACCCAGGGCATGAACGAACCGACGATCACCCCGCCGGCGGCGAACAGCAACAGCTTCTGGTCGGGGTGCAGCCGGCGGCGCGGCTTGGCGGCGGCGTCACCGGCCGCGTTTTCGCTCGAAGGCACTGTTCGTCCATTCACTGGATTTGTTCCCCTCTGGGCTGCGAGTACGAGCCGGTGAACAGGGCGGGGCGCCGGGTGGCATCAGCGTACTGGCGCTGCGCATACGCTGTCGAACCAGCGAAACCCCCTTCGACTCGCCTGTTCTTCAACCGTAGATCGACAACGGTGAGGCCGACCGACGTTCGTGGTCCAGCGGATCCATCGACCCCATGAACGGTCGATACCGGCAGTTGGGCGGTTGCCGGTGGGCCCTGGATCGTGGGATCCCCGCTGAGTGGTTCCGGGTGGCCGCTGGCCCAGCAGCTTCGCCCGTCGGCGTACCAGTGCTTTTGTCGGCTCCGGAAGTGGAGTTTTCTGATTTGTACAGCCCGTAATCCACAGTAAGGGGGTCCGATTCGGTATGAGTCCAGAAGACCGAAAAAGTTATTGGCAGGCCAATCTGCGCCTGATGGCCATTTTGTTGGCCATCTGGGCTCTGGTGGGCCTGGGAGCAGGAACACTGTTCGTCGACGTGTTGAACGGAGCGAAGTTGGGCAACATTCCGCTTGGCTTCTGGATGGGCCAGCAGGGTTCCATCTTCAGCTTCGTGGCCCTGATCGGCATCTACGTCTGGCGAATGGAGAAGCTGGACGAGTCCTACGGCATCGATGAGGAGCGCGACATCCGCGAGGGTCGGGCCCAGGCAGGGGAGGCTCACTGATGGGTACTCTCGGTTGGACCCTGTTCTGGGTCATCATCACCTTCGGCCTCTACATCGGCATTGCCATACGAAGCCGGGCCAAGGACACCAAGGACTACTACGTGGCCGGCGCCGGCGTTCCCGCCATCGCCAACGGCGCCGCCGTGGCCGCCGACTGGATGTCGGCCGCATCGTTCATCTCCATGGCCGGTCTGGTCTCGTTCATGGGCTACGGAGGCGCTGTCTTCCTCATGGGTTGGACCGGCGGCTATGTGCTGCTGGCCCTCCTGCTGGCTCCCTATCTTCGCAAGTTCGGCAAGTACACCGTCCCCGACTTTGTCGGCGACCGCTACTCCGATGGTGCCCGGTTTGTGGCCGTCATCGCCGCCGTCGTCGTGTCGGTCACCTATGTGGCCGGCCAGATGCGTGGTGTCGGTGTGGTGTTCAGCCGCTTCCTCGAGGTGTCCATCGAACTGGGTGTCATCATCGGCATGGCTGTTGTGCTGTTCTACGCTGTGCTGGGCGGCATGAAGGGCATCACGTGGACCCAGGTGGCTCAGTACACCGTCCTCATCATCGCCTACCTGATTCCCGCCGTGGCCATTGCCTCGAACCTCACCGGCAACCCCATCCCACACCTCAGCTTCGGCGAAATTCTGGGTCAGCTGGACGGCGTTCAGGAGGAGCTCGGCTTCGCCGCCTACTCCGACGAGTTCGCCACCTTCGACCGCAAGAACCTGTTCCTCATCACCGCGACGCTGATGGTCGGCACCGCCGGTCTGCCCCACGTGATCGTGCGTTTCTACACCACCAGGACAGTGAAGGAGGCCCGCCGTTCGGCCTTCTTCGCCCTGCTGTTGATCGCCATCCTGTACACCACGGCTCCGGCCATTGGTGTGTTCGCCAAGTACAACCTGATCGACACCATCAACGATCAGCCGGTGGAAGAGGTTCAGGCCATCGACTGGGTTGACGGCTGGTCGACGGCCGGTCTGCTGACCCTGGACGACATCAACGGCGACGGCGTGATCCAGTACACCCCCGATGCTGAAACCAACGAGATGATCGTCGATCGCGACATCATGGTGCTGGCCAATCCGGAGATCGCCGGGCTGCCGACGATCATTGTCGGTCTGGTCGCCGCCGGTGGTCTGGCCGCCGCGCTGTCGACCGCCTCCGGACTGTTGCTGGTGATCTCATCATCGATCGCCCACGACCTCGTCTACAAGCAATTCCGTCCCGACGCCACCGAGGCTCAACGGTTGCTGTGGGGCCGGCTGGCCATGGCCGCCGGCATCGTGGTGGCCGGCTACTTCGGTATCAGACCGCCGGGCTTTGTCGGCGAGGTGGTGGCACTGGCCTTCGGCCTGGCCGCCGCCAGCTTCTTCCCGATTCTCACCCTGGGAATCTTCTGGAAGCGGGCCAACGCCTCCGGTGCCATGGCCGGCATGGCCGTCGGCCTGGGCTTTGCCCTGATCTACATCGTCAACAACATCAACGGCCTGTGGGGCCTGGGTGAGCAGGGTTGGACGTTGTGGGGCATCAACAAGTCCGGTATCGGCATCGTCGCCGCCGCCCTGAACATGCTGGTCATGATCGTGGTCTCGTTGATGACGCCGCCTCCCCCAGAAGAGCTTCAGGAGTTGGTGGAGGAGGTCCGCTACCCGGGCGCACTGACCACCCGGGCGGCCGAAGCCATCAGCTGACACCGGTTATCACCGTCGATCGACCCGGTTAACCCTCTTACCAAATGACCAACCGGGTTCGGTGCAGTCCTCAGTGCAGGGTGGCACCGTCGCTGGACCTCGGTTCCCTCGGAGCCGGGGTCCAGCGGACTTTCTGGGGCCACGCCGGGCCGCGGCGTATCATCGCCGGTATGACGATCACTGTCGACGACCTCGATCTGAACGATCCGGACTTCATCGCTGATCCCTATCCTCGGCTCAACCAACTACGGGAGCAGACTCCACTCTTCTGGCATGAAACCACCGGCCAGTGGATGCTGACCAGGTTCGACGATGTTCAGGACACGTTGCGGGACCGGCGGCTGGGTCGGGTCTACGACCACCGTTACAGCCACGCCGAGTTCGGCCAACCGGAACCCGATCCTCGCTGGGCCGACTTCCACCAGCACGAGCGCTGGTCGCTGCTTTCGCTGGAACCGCCGGACCATACCCGGCTTCGGGGTCTGGTGTCACGGGCCTTCACTCCCCGGTCGGTGGCCCAACTCCTTCCTTCGACCGAAGCAACCTCGGCCGGCCTGCTCGAGCAGTGCCGGCAACAGGGATCGTTCGACCTGCTGGCCGACTACGCCCAACCGTTCTCGGTGGCCGTGATCTGCTCGTTGCTCGGTGTACCCGACGGCGACACCAAACTCCTGCTCGACTGGTCCCACGCCGTGGTCAAGATGTATGAACTCTCTTCGACCCAGTCGCAGAAGGTGGCGGCCAACACCGCCGCCCGGGAGTTCGTCGCCTACACCCGCCAGTTGATGGAGGAGAAGCGCCGCCGACCCGATGACAAGCTGCTGTCGGGCCTGCTGGCCGTCAGCGACGGGGGAGACTCGTTGTCGGACGACGAGATCGTGTCGACCACCGTGGTTCTTCTGGAGGCCGGCCACGAGGCCACGGTCAACGCCTTGGGCAACGGGGTCCGGGCCCTGATGAAGCATCGAGACCAGTGGCAACGGCTCCTCGACGGAGATGTCGACGCCACCACCGGGATCGAGGAGCTGATCCGCTGGGACGGACCGTCGCAGTTCTTCCATCGCTGGGTGCTGGAACCCGACGTGTCGATTGCCGGGCACACCTTTGAGGTCGGCGATCGGGTCGGCATGTTGTTCGGCTCGGCCGAACGTGATCCTCGGCGGTTCGACGACCCCGATCGATTCGACGTCGGCCGAGGCGACGGCTCGCACATCGGTTTCGGCGCCGGCATGCATTTCTGTGTCGGTGCCGCGCTGGCTCGACAGGAGCTGGCCGTGTCGCTGGCCGGACTGGTGAACGGTTTCGGTTCCATGGAGATGGTGGAGGAACCGGTCTACAACCCGACCTTCGTTATCCGGGGTCTGCAGTCGCTGCGCCTCGAATCCCCTTGAACTTTGTGACCGCTACGACCCGTTAACGGGTCGTAGCGGTCACAAAGTTTTGAGTAGGGGTTGGGTTAGGGGTGGGGGCTGGGAGCGCGCCCGCTAATGGGCGCCCTTGGTGTAGGGCTGGCCGTCGGCCTTGGGCATACGCAGCTTCTGGCTGGCGAACACCAGGACCACCAGCACCAGGACATACGGCATGGTGTTGGGCAGCCACGATGCCGCCGTTTCCGTACCCAGGTACCACAGCAGGGCAACCACGGCCATGGCCGCCCCGAGCAACAGGTCGACCTTGCGATCGGACCGGAAGGCCCAGAAGGCAACGGCGGCCAAGCCGATGGCGATCACCAGGAGCAAGGCCCGGGTGGCTTCGCCGCTGGCGTCGGCGCTGAAGTCGACCAGCGACAATCCGAACGGGTAGCTGAACAACAGGGCACCGATCAGGACCCCGCCGGCCCGCCAGTTGCCGAAGATCAAGGCGGCCAAGCCGATGAAGCCCCGGCCGTTGGTCTGGCCGCCGCGATACAGGCCGGTCAGCTCGATGACGATGAAGGCGCCGGCCAGCCCCGAGAGCGCCCCACTGATGACCACGCCGAAATACTTGTGCTTGTAGATGGCCACACCCAGCGACTCACCGGCCTGGGGGTTCTCCCCACAGATCCTGAGCCGCAGACCGAAGCGGGTCCGCCACAGCACGAAGCTGGAAACTGGAACCAGAAGCAACCCCAGCAGGGTGAATATCGAGAGGTTGGCCACAAAGCCCCTCAGTACGCCGGCAACGTCGGAGATCCAGAACCAGTCGAGTTCCCGGATGTACTGCAACCCGTCGGCGATCACCGGGATGGTGAACTTGTCGAATCCATCGACCCGGGGTGACTGTGATACCGAGCCTCCGACCTCACCGGTGAAGACCCGTTCCGACAGGTAGCGGGCCAGCCCAGGAGCCAAGATGTTGATGGCCACACCGGAAACGATGTGGTCGACCCGGAAGGTGACGGTGGCGATGGCGTGGAGCAGGCCACCGAGCGCCCCGCCCACCAAGCCGGCCAACAGCCCGCCCCAGGGGCCCCAGTTGAGAGCGCCCCAGGCCCCGAACCAGGTGCCGAGGATCATCATGCCTTCGAGGCCGATGTTGACCACGCCGGCCCGCTCTGAGAACAAGCCACCCAGGCCGGCCAGCAGGATCGGTATCGACCAGCGAACCATGGCGTTCGAGGTGCCCTCGTCGGTCAGCAGCTGGGTACCGCTGACCCCTTGAACGACGGCCAGCAGCAGGACACCGAGGGTGGCCAGGATCGGCCAGCGAAGCCACGCCGGCAGAGCGTTGAAACGATTCCAGATCTCAATCATGCCGATACCCCCGCTCCGCTGGTGGTCATCTCCGTTGTGGCTTTCACCGCTCTGGCCACCTCGTCACGTTGCCTGAAGCGGTTGACCACCTCGTAGGCCACGACGGCGGCCAACAGGAACGTGGCCTGCATGATGACGACGATCTCGCTGGAAGCCGACGCCTGGACCTGTAGCACCGCCGAGCTGGAGTCGAGGAAGCCGAACAGCAGGGCGGCGGCCCCCATGCCGGCGGCGTTGTTGCGGCCCAGGAGGGCGACGGCGATACCGGCGAATCCCAGTCCCTGGATGAAGCCCTGGTCGTAGGCGTGGGTGTCGCTCAGGATTTCCGGCATACCGACCAGCCCGGCGGCCATTCCGCCCCCGATCATGGCGATCATCACCATGCGTTTGGGCGGTACACCGCCCACCCGGGCGGCCAGCGGGTTCATGCCACTGGCTCGAATGTCGAAACCGAACCGGGTGCGGTTGATGAGGACGTGATACACGATTCCGACGATGACGGCGATGGCCAGCACCCCGGTCAGCCGTCGACCCTTGCCGATCTCCCTGGTGACCAGTTCGAGCACACCGTTGAGGTCCGGTAGCCAGCCCGACTCGGGAATGGTGGGCGTTCCCTGGTTGGCCGCGGTCGGGTCATCGATGAACCGTGGGAGCAGGGCGGCCACAATCCCGCCGGTGGCGATGAAGTTCAACATGATGGTCGAGATGACCTCGTTGACGCCCCGGGTCACGTAGAGCAGCCCGGCCAACCCGGACCAAAGCGCTCCCACGGCCATGGCGGTGACAATGATGGCCAGCACATGGAGCGGACCGGGAAGATCCAACCGGGAGCCGACCACGGCGGCCACGAAGGCGGCCAGGATGTACTGGCCTTCAACGCCGATGTTGAACAGGTTCATTCGGAACCCGATGGCGGCGGCCACTGCAGCCAGGAACAGCGGTGTGGCCCGGTTCAGGGTGTCGACGAAGGTCTCCAGCTTGAGGCCGTTCTCCCCGATGGTTCTGAATGTGTCCAGCGCCGGCGATCCCGACGCCTCCAGCACGATGGCCGAGATGATGATGGCGAAGAGGCCGGCCAGCAACGGGGCGGCGGCGGCCAGCATGAAACGTCGCAACAACGGGTTGGTCATTGGCCCTCACCTTCGCTCTGTAGGGCGGCTCCGGTCATGTAGGAGCCCAGCGTCCGGGGATCCACCTCGGCCGGGTCGAGAGTGGCCACCAGACGGCCGTGGAACATGACCACGATGGAGTCGGACAATCCGATCAGCTCCTCGAGATCGGCTGAAATGAGCAGGGTGGCCAACCCGGCGGCCCGGGCCGCCCGAATCTGGTTCCAGACGTCGGCCTGAGCGCCGACGTCGATCCCTCTGGTTGGATGAGCGGCAACCAGCAGTTTGGGGTTGGCCGCCATTTCCCGTCCGATGATCAACTTCTGCTGGTTGCCGCCCGACAACGCCCGTGCCCTGACGTCGACGTTGGGGCTGCGAACGTCGAACTCGGTCCTGATCTCTGCGGTCCGATTTCTGGCCCCCTCTCGATCCATCCAGACTCCCTTGGAGTAGGGTGGTGCGGTTTGATGGCCCAGGGCGGCGTTCTCCCACAGCGGAGCATCGAGGAGTAGCCCCTCTCCGTGGCGATCCTGAGGCACATAGCCCAGACCCATCTCGCGACGATGCCTCACCGACTCGTGGGTGATGTCGCGGCCGTCGAGGGTGATGGTGCCCGAGGCCACGTGATGGGTGCCGATGATTGCGTTGATCAGTTCGGTCTGACCGTTGCCTTCGATGCCGGCGATACCGACGATCTCCCCCTTGTGCACCGCGACATTGACATCGTGGACCACGGTACGGTCCTCCTCGTCGAGGAGGTTGACGTCGCTGATGGTCAGCATGACTTCGTCGGTGACGGTCGAGTCGGTGGTGTCGGGGGTGGGGAGCTCCTCACCGACCATGAGTTCGGCCAGCTCGCCGGCCGTCACGTCGGATGCTTTGACTGTGGCCACCGTCTTGCCCCGACGGATGACGGTGATGCTGTCGGAGATCTCCAGCACTTCCTGGAGTTTGTGGTCGATGAAGATGATGGTGGCTCCGTCGGCCTTCAGCTCCCGCAGGTTCCGGAACAGCTCCTCGACCTCCTGGGGAACGAGGACGGCGGTGGGCTCGTCGAGGATCAGGATCTTGGCCCCACGGAACAGGACCTTGATGATCTCCACCCGTTGCCGCTCACCGATTTCCAGCGAATCGATCAGGTCATCGGGGTCGACTCGTAGACCGTAGGCTTCGCCCACTTCGGCCAGATGGGCCTTGGCCTCGTCGAAGTCGATGAGGCCGCCCTTCATGGGTTCTGATCCCAGGATGACGTTCTCGATGACGCTCATCTGATCGGCCAGCATGAAGTGCTGGTGGACCATGCCGATCCCTCGTTCGATGGCGTCGTTGGGGGAGGAGAAGTGAACCTCCTCGCCGAACACCTTCATGGTCCCCTCGTCGGCCGGCTGCATGCCGTAGAGGATCTTCATCAGTGTTGACTTGCCGGCGCCGTTCTCGCCGCAGATGGCGTGGATCTCGCCCTCTTCCACCGACAAGTTCACGTTGTCGTTGGCTATGACGCCGGGGAATCTCTTGGTGATCCCCGTTAACTCGATGGCCAGTGCCAATTGTCTTCTCCCCCTAGCTTCACGCGGTCACCCCGCTTGCACCCACACTCTGTCTCATGGGTCCCGTAATCCTTCTCATGGGTCCCATGATCCCATGGAGGGATCGGATCTTACCGTGTGGCGATGGTAGCCGAACAGGGCAATGGCGCTCTGGTTCGGGCCGAAGTTTCACCTGGTGACAAGTCGGCCCCGACGGAGGCCATTGCCGAAACGACAAACTCCCGGCCCGGCTGAAGCCGGGACCGGGAGCCATCAAACTATGCAGTTGGGTCGAACCGGTCTAGGGTTCGGTCGGCACCGTTATGTCGCCGGCTATGATCTGAGCCTTGAACTCCTCGAGGTCGGGCACGATGTCATCGATGAATCCGCCGGTGGTGGAGTAGCCGACACCGTCGGCCTTCAGGTCGTAGACGGTGTTACCGGCGGCGAAGTTTCCGCTGACCTGAGCCCGGGTGATCTCCAGAACGGCGGTGTCAACCCGCTTCAGCATCGAGGTCAGGATGTACTCTCGAACCTCTTCGCTGGAGGTGTTGTACTGGTCGGAGTCGACACCGATGGCCCACACCTTGGAACCACTGGACTCGCTTTGCTCCTTGGCCGCCTCGAAGAGGCCGGCACCGGAACCGCCGGCGGCGTGATACACCACGTCGGCATCCTGGCCGTACATGGTCAGGGCGATCTCCTTGGCTCGGTCGGCGGCGAAGAAGCCGTCGAAGTCAGGGGCCTCGGTGATGTACTGCGAGATCACGGTGATGTCGGGGTTGACGGCCTGGGCCCCGGCGGTGAAGCCGGCCTCGAACTTCTCGATGAGTCCGAACCCGCCGACGCCGCCGATGAAGCCGACCGTGCCCGTCTCACTCTTGAGGGCGGCGGCCGCGCCGACCAGGAAGGAGCCCTGCTCCTCGGCGAAGGTCAGACCGGCGACGTTGTCGCCGAAGGGCACACCGCCATTGTCGAAGTCGAGCATGGCCGAGTCAACCACGGCGAAGTTCACGTCGGGGTTCTCGGCGGCAGTGGTCTTCACGTCCTCCTCGAAGAGGAAACCAACACCGATCACCAGATTGCTCTGATCGGCCTGCAGCTGCAGCAGCTCGGCCCGGTTCGAACCGTCGGCGTTGGGCTCGGCCTCGGAGAAGGTGATACCCAGCTCGTCAACGGCGGCATCGATACCGGCCGCTGCCGAGTCGTTGAACGACTGATCGCCCCGGCCACCAATGTCGAAGGTCAAGCCGACGTGGGTGTCGCCACCTTCTTCCATGGCGCCATCATCGCCTTCCTCTTCCATGGCGTCGTCGCCCTCGGCATCGGCGTCGCCTTCCTCTTCCATGGCGTCGTCGCCCTCGTCTGCGGAGCTGTCGTCGCTGGCTTCTTCGGTCTCGCTGTCGGCCTCGTCGCCGGCCTCGGTGCTGTCACTGTCGCCGCAGGCCGCAGCCAGCATGGCCAGCGCGGCCAAGAGCGCCAAGATCAGCTTCACTGATCGATTCATGTTGTCTCTCCTCTTGTACGGAGCCGGATCCATTGGATGCGGCTGGCACAAGCCTACTCCTTTCTCACCCGAGCAGGTCTCCACCTCGGTCAGCCGTCACACGACGGTAGTCGAACGGTGAAGAGGCTCCATCGGCGGTAGGCCCGGGACCGTGGCCGCGGCTTACAATGGGCCGATGTTTGGTCTGATCACCGGTAGTGGGCTGTATGACCTACCCGGTCTGGTCGATAGATCGGTCACCGAGGTGGAGACGCCGTACGGGCCGCCGGTCCTGCTCACCGTTGGCCGGCTCGACGGACTCGATGTCTGCTTTCTGCCCCGCCATGGGGCCGATCACTCGGTGCCACCGCACGCCATCAACTACCGGGCCAACATTGCCGCCCTGCACAAGTTCGGAGCCCGGGCCGTGCTGGCCACTGCGGTGGTTGGTGCCATTGCCCCGTCGTGGGGCGAGGGCGTCATGGCGGTGATAACCGACTACCTGGATTTCACCTGGGGTCGCCCCTCGACCTTCTTCGACGGCTCGGCCCCTCCGCCCGTTCCGGCCGCTTCGGCCGTCGTCCACGCCGACATGTCCGAGCCCTACGATCCCGGAATCCGACGCTCGATTCTGACGGCGGCCTCGGAGCTGGGTATCGCCGTCGAGCCCGAGGCCGTCTACTGCTGTACCAACGGACCCCGGTTCGAGACCAGAGCCGAGATCGCCATGATGGCCCGTATGGGCGGTGATGTCGTGGGCATGACCGGCTATCCCGAGGTCGCCCTGGCCGTCGAGGTGGGTCTGCCCTACGGATCCATTGCGCTGGTTTCGAATCCTGCGGCCGGCGTTGGCTCCGAACCGGTGTCGGTCGGCTCCATCATCGAGGCTCTCGACCGGCGCTCGCCTGTGGTCCACAGCCTGATGGCCCGCACTCTCGAAGTCTACCAACGGGACGTCCGCTGATGGCGTCATCGGTCCGTCGGCTGGAAGCCGACTACGTTCTCACCATGGTCGAGGGCGAGCTGCCCGTGGTCAACGGAGCCATCGACGTCAGCGCCGACGGGCGTATTGCCGCCATCGGCCCGGTGGCCGATCTGGCCGCCCCTGTCGGGCCGGTGGAACGGGTCGGAGGTCTGCTGATGCCAGGCCTGGTCAACGCCCATGCCCACACCCCGATGACGCTTCTCCGTTCGGTTGGCGACGGCCTCCCGTTGGCCTCTTGGCTCAAGGACGGCATCTGGCCCCGGGAAGGGCGAATGACACCGGACGACGCCTGGTGGGGAATGGTCGGCGGCTCGCTGGAAATGCTGGAGGCCGGCGTGACCACCAGCTGCGAAATGTACCTGTTCGAAGACAAGATTGTCGACGCCGTCACCCACACCGGCGGTCGGTTGGTGATCACGCCGGCGGTCATCGCCGCCCTGAGTCCCAACGGTCGGGTCGACGGCCGCCTCGGTGACATCGTCGATTTCCATCGTGCCCATCACGACCCTGACGGGCGAATCGCAGTGGGCTTCGCTCCCCATTCGGTCTATGACCTCAGCCCCGAACAGTGCGGCGAGATCGCCGCCGAGGCTGCGGCCGTCAATGCCCTGTTCCACATCCATTTGGAGGAAACGCAGGCCGAACGTGAGCTGATCATCGAACGCTACGGTCGGCCGGCGACCATGTTGCTGGCCGAGGCGGGCGCCTTCGTCCCCCAAACGGTGGTGGCCCACGGTGTGTGGTTGGACGACGACGATCGTCTTGTTCTGGCCGAAGCCGGAGCCGCCGTTGCCCACTGCCCCATGTCGAATCTCAAGCTCGGGTCGGGAATCGCCCCGGTCCAGGAGATGCTGGAGGCGGGGGTGACCGTCGGCGTCGGCACCGATGGTCCAGCGTCCAACGACAACCTCGATCTCTGGGAGGAACTGAAGTTGGCTCCTCTGCTGGCCCGTGGTCGCTCGCTTGACCCTTCGGCCATGACGGCGGCCACCGCGCTATCACTAGCCACCCGTTCGGCGGCGGCCGCCATCGGGCTGCCCGACGTCGGTCACCTGTCGGTAGGGGCCCAGGCCGACATCATACGAATCGACCTCGATCATCCGGCGTTCGAACCGGTCGAAGATCTCCTGACCCACCTGGTGTTCGCATCCTCCAGTCGTCACGTGACCGATGTGTGGGTGGCAGGAGAGCGGGTGGTGCATGGCGGCGTGGTGCAGACCGTCGACCGGGAACAGGTACTGGTCGAGCTGGGTCGCCGTGGCCGTCGCCTCGCTGATTCGGCGGAAACCTTGCAGTAGAGAGCGAGGCCCACCCTCGCTTTCTACCGCAAGAATTGTTGGGCTGACTGGTTCGATCACTCAAGAACCGCTGCTGCCACATCGTTACCGTTAGGTGTGCACCGGCCTATGATCACTGGGGTGTTGCCCCCGACCGTCGCCTCGACGCTAGCCCGAGTTCCGTGGTTCGGGCCGCGCCTGCTGCTGCGCCTGCAGCACCGGGGGCTCGGATTCGACGCCGAGACCTGGCCCGGCGTGGTCGACATGGTGGAGCGGGAGCGGCCGCTTGAGGTCAGTGTTGACATCTACGACACCTGCCTGATTCGCGACCTAGCCGGTCACTACGCCATTGAGCATGCCATAGCCCACCGAGCGGACACCGAGGGCACCTCCGGCCTTGATCTGGCCGAGCAGCTGGAACGGCAACTCTGTCGCCCCGTACCGGGGGCCAGGGACGGGTTGAGAACCATACGCAAATCGGTCGGTCGGGTGACCTTTCTCTCCGACACCGACCGCAGCGCCGACTTCCTGACCAGCCTGTTGCGAAGTCACGATCTGTTCGAAGACGGAGACCAGCTGTTCTGCTCGTGCGAACAACGGGCGACAAAGGCCGAAGGCGACCTCTACTCGGTCATCTGGCCTCGGCCCGGGCGGCACTTGGTGTGGCACGTCGGCAACGATCCCTGGGCCGACGGCACGATGGCGGCGGCCGCCGGGATCCGACCTGTACAGGTGGCCGAAGCCGATCTTGATCGACTCGAATCGACCATGGTCCGGTCGAGCCAGGGCGAAGGTCCCGTCATCGCCGGCGCGGCCCGCCGGGTCCGTCTTGGCATCCTGGAGGACGAACGGTCGGGGGTGCTGTCGAGCGAAGCCGCCCGAGCCCGGATTGTGGGCGCCGGGGTGGCCGGGCAGGCCCTGACCGCCTTCAATCTCTGGTTGGCTCACCAGGCCGGTCATGCCGGCCTGGGCAAGCTCGGCTTTCTGGCCCGCGACGGCGAGCTACCCCTTCGTATGGCTCGGGCCATGCCCGCCGATCACTGGCACGGGATACCGCTGGGCTACCTGCACTGCTCCAGGCTGAGCTGGGCCTTGGCCTCTGCCTCGGCCGTTGGAGTCGGTGCCTGGTTGCGGGCCGGCCGCTCCGACACCGGAGCGTTTCTGCTGACTCAGTGCCACGATGTGCCCATCTCCACTCTGTTGTCCCGAATCGGACTCGACGACCACGACCTCCGTCGTCTTGGATCCAAGCACGCCTCACTGGCCGCCCGTCCGGGTTCTGCCGCGTTGCCGGTCGAGGCCGGCGGGGAGTGGCTCGCGCTGTTGAACGACGATCGGGTGGCGGAAACGATCGCCGAACGCTCGGAGAGTCGAAGGTCTCTGGTCGTCGACTACCTCCACGGCGAAGGCATGCTCGAGGGCCGGGTCGGGTTTGTCGATGTCGGCTGGCGGGGCCGGCTGGCATGGCACATCTCCTCGGTGCTGCGTTCGGTGGGGGCAGCCGATCCGATCCACTTCCATTTCGGCGGCGACAAGGTCATTGCCGACGTCGACCGGGATATCACGGTGCGGCGCTTCGCCTTCCAGGGCGACGGGCGCGATGGAGATCTGGTCGACTATGAACCCGTCCAGTCACCGGTGGTCTGTGTGGAGACGCTCACCGCATCGGGTAAGCCGCGGGTGGTCGACTATCGGCGCCGGGACGGCGGCGCAGTCGAGCTCGTCTTCTCGACCGACGAAGAGGGAGACGCTTCGGGGGACGGCGACCGGACCGACCTCTGGGTCGGAGCCGTAAAGGTGGCTGAGGTGATACCGTCGCGCCACCAACTCGACGAGTGGGGCGTGCGCCACGGCGACCTGGGGCCCGACGTCCGCCGGCTTCTCGGTCGCTGGTGGAACCAACCGAACATCGACGAGGTCACCGCAATCGCCCACTTGCGGTTCGAACACGATGAGGCCGGTAGCGCCTACCATCCTCTGGCCGCCCGCTACTCGTGGGATGAGGTGGTGAAGGGCGCCGGTTCACGGCGGGCCTGGGTTAGGGGGTCGGAGATGATGACTCCCCGACCGGTCCGGCTGGCCGTGTTGCTCGGTCGGTGGATCAAGGACGTCTTGCCCTGGGTGACCCGCTAGAGATTGCTGATCGCCACCGCCCGACTGTTGCTTGCGGGTTTGGTCGTCTATCTTCGTTGGCAGCGACGGAACGGTTTGTCGGGGGAGTGAGTTGACGGCGATCACGAGCGGCACGGCGACAACCGAATCCCAGCGGGCGGTGGATGCCAATGGCAGCTGGTCACCATCCGACATTGCTGTAGCCGTTGCTCTTTCGGTGGTGGTGGCGGCTGCGGCGTGGGCCACCTTTTCCCGCCTGCAGCTATTGGCCGGATGGAACCAGACATTCAGCAGCGTCGGACAGTTCACCGTGGTCGGCTGCGAACCCGAAGACCGCTTCGGGCCCGACCGCTGGGATTGCGCCGGCCGCCTGGCTCGCTCGCCCTCGTCGAGTACCCGGGAGGCGACCCTGGTCGTCAGCAAGGATGGTCGAGTGGCCTCGAGGCCCTATGTCGGTAAGACCCTGGCGGTCTACTATTCACCGTCGTCAGGCGAAGAATCGCCCGTTGTCTACTCCCGAGACGGTCAGCTGGCCGAACTGACCCGTCTGTATCTGGCGCTACTGCCCCGGATCCTGGTCTTGGTCGGGGCCTTCGGCTGGCTGCTGGGTCTGTTGCTCGATCGGCTGGCGGCCCGGACCGCCAGCCAGTCAACGTGGCGGCGATCACCGCTGATTTCCGGGCTCCAGCGGCGGGGGGCGGCCTGGGTGATGGCGGGTGGTGGAGCGTTTGTGCTCTATTATCTCGTTGTTCGCTATGTACTCGGTTCCGCAGGTGTCGGCTGATCCCATCACCTATGAATACCTGATAGTCGGAGCGGGCTCAGCCGGTTGTGTGGTGGCGGGGCGATTGGCTGAGGCCGGTCGCCGAACCTTGCTCCTGGAGGCGGGCGAAGCCGACCCGTATCTCGTCCACGGAAAGACCGGTCTTCTGGTGCCGGACCAGCATCGGAGTCGCTATTGGCCACCGGCCATCGAACAGGGTGGTAGCGACGGTGCTGATCGGACCAACCGGACCGACTACTGGATGGGCCGGGGGCTCGGTGGAGGTTCGGCCGTCAACGGCATGTTGCTCTCGCCCGGCGATCAGCTGGACTACGACCGCTGGGCCGCCGTGGGGGGCTGCCCGAGCTGGTCCTTCGACGCCATGGATCCCTGGTTGACCAAGGCCACCGACGCGCTGCGGCCCGAGATCCCCGCTCCCATGGCGGGAGCCGATCCGGCGGTTCGGGCTTTCGACGAGGCTTTTGGTCAGCTTGGACTGGTGGCTGCGGGATCGACGTTGGACGCCGACCGACCGGGCCTTTTCAGGCCCGGTCTGTCGACCAGAAACGGAGTTCGCCGTTCGCTGGCCGATGCCTACCTCACACCGGCTCTCGGGTCCGGCGACTCCACTCTGGCCGTTCGCACCGGGGCGGAGGTGGCGGCGCTGCTGGTCGAGCATCGGTCTGTCCACGGGGTGGCGCTGACCGACGGCTCAACCATCATGGCCGGCACGGTCATCGTCGCGGCCGGAACCGTCGGCTCGGCTCGTCTCGTGCGACGAACCAACCTGGTCCCCGAGGCCGGCGGCTGGCTCCGGAACCACCAGGCCGTCGCCCTGTCCTTTCCGTGGCCTGATGTTCGCGCTTCCCGGGATCGTGAGCCGACCGTCCATCGGGTGGCCCGCTGGTTCTCACCGATGTCGGGGGAGCAACCCGATCTCAGCGCCATCCTCATGGGGCCCTTTGCCGCGGCAGGGGAGGAGAGCACGGGGATCGTGCTGGTCATGGCGGCCGCGGCCCGCTCGTCCGGCCGATTGCATCCCGACTCCGACCCGCCGGTTCTCCTCAGCAATCGTTTGTCGGATCCTGACGACGCCGTTCGCCTGCGACACGGGGCACGCACGGCCGGTGTCGTTGTCGAGCAGCTGTGGGATTGTGGGGCCGGATCGAGCGGCTCTCGACCCCGGGCCGGTGTCGATCGCAGCCCTCGGCTCAGGTCGATGTCGGACGCTCGGCTCGATCGGTGGATCCGGCGTCACCCGGGACCCGTCTACCACGCGGTTGGTAGCTGTCGGATGGGTCGACCGGGTTCGCCCGGCGCCGTGACCGACGAGACACCAGGGCGGGCCGGCACGATCCCAGGGCTGGCCGGCGTGGTCCTGGCCGATGCTTCGATCTTTCCTGATCTGGTATCGGGAGGACTTCAACTCCCGGTTGCGGCGGTGGCCGAGCGGGTGGTGGCGGAAACCCTCCTGTCATAGACCGACGGTGGGTAAAGATTTGGCCAGGAGACGGTGGCGAATATCACATTTGTATTGCGAACGGGTGTCGGGCTGCTTATCATCGGCACTCATCAACATTTGAACTAACTGCGTTGCGGGCCTGTTCGGGTGCATGGTTCGACGAGAACGACAAGCCCGACGGTGGGTCTGACAACCGGCTGAGATGGCCGAGAACGCAGTGAATTCCGGGCGGGTCGTGCCCCGCCGGGATACCGGCAAGGGAACGTGGGTGAAGGCGACAAGCGACAGACCGAACCGGTCGATACTGGGCGACACACAGCCCCGGGGTGATTGGCACCACCCCGTAGGTCGTTCGGTCCATCGGCCTCACCCCCCGCATCATCTGGCTCGGCCGGCCGGCCGCCATCGGAGCCGGACGACAGCCGTCGCCGTGGTGGCGGTGGTGGCCACCCTTTCCGCCGTTGCCTGGACCACCCGAGGCGGCGTCCGCCCTCAGTTGGTGGAACGGACCAGGGCTGAGGTGCCGGCCGCCGAGCCTGCCGACAGGAACGAAGAGGCGGACACCCAACCGGCGCAACGGGCATTGATCGTCGATGTCACAGGTGAGCACACCATCACCGAGTTCGCCGCCTTGCCGCCGACGGTGGCCGATCAGAACGAACTCGAGAGCACCACGGTGCCAACGCCGGACGAGCCGTCCTCGGCCGATACGACCTCGTCCACCCGAGGCGACGAAACCCGTGCGCCGGTGGCAAAGGAGCCGGCTGCTCCGGCGACTGATCCCAGCTCCCGACCCTCCACCGTATCGACCTCCAGGACAACGACCGGGCCGACCATCAACACCACCGCGAAGTCGCCGACCACACCACCAACCTCACCACCAACCACGGCACGGTCCACCACGGCCTCGACGACCGCCACGTCCTCCGCCCGGCAGACCACCAGCTCAGTCCGACAAACCACCTCGACCACGGCCGAACCACCGGTCGACCGGATTGTCTGGGAGGAGCACTTCAACACGCTGGACGGCGG
The DNA here is from genome assembly GCA_965216685.1 of Acidimicrobiales bacterium. GTDB lineage: Bacteria > Actinomycetota > Acidimicrobiia > Acidimicrobiales > SZUA-35 > JAHELU01. The sequence goes on along the minus strand of OZ244195.1, from coordinate 5,285,245 downwards.
ACGCTGGGCCCGCGAGCACTCGACCTACGGCGATGGGAACGGTGAGCTCCAGTGTTACCGGCCGGAGAACGTGCAGGTGGCAAACGGTCGCTTGATCCTGACGGCCAAATCCGAGAACTACACCTGTCCCAACGGCAGTCGCCGCGACGTCACATCGGGCATGATCCGGAGTCGAGGATTGACCTTCAGCCCCGGTCAGGCCATCGAGTTCCGGGTCAAGCTGACCCCTCCCGACCCCCAGAATCAGTCGGGCCTGTGGCCCGCGGTCTGGGCCTCGAGTTGGGCCGGGAGCTGGCCCCGAGGAGGCGAACTCGACTTCCTCGAGGTGATGACGGCTGAGGACCCCCGCCGGGCGGTGTTCAGCCTGCACTATGCCAACCGAGCCGGCAGCCACGAACTGCAGAACAAGGCTGTACCAATGTCCAGCTATTTCAGTAGCGACTGGCACACCATCAGGTTCAACTACGGAACAAACGGCAAACTCGAGTGGTTCATGGACGGCACGAAGGTCTTCTCAGTCTCGGCGGCTGACACGGTGCAGGGCTATCCCGCTCCCTTTGATCAGACGATCGGTGAGATCAAGATAAACCTCGCCGTCGGCGGCCGGCCGGGACCACTGGGGTCGGGGGTCCTGGGATCAGCCGGCGCCACCTTCGAAGTCGACTACATCAAGGTGTTCAATCTCTGAGGAGTTCCTCCGGGCAACCCTGTTGCCCCGTCGTTGATTGGACTATGCTCAGGCTGCAATGTCGACATAGGGCACCATCAGTGGCGATTGTTCGGCGGCGTTTCCACCAGATTCCTCGGGTTCCAAGGGGGGCACGAGTCGTATCGATTCAGGCGAGGGCGTAGCCGGCATCAGTCGTCCCAAGTCCGGAAGTCGACCGGTTTGGTCGGACTTCGCGACTTTCAACGCTGTCGGTCCGTCGACATCGTCAGCGTAAGGAGTTGCAGGGAGATCAGATGCGTAGATTCGGAACCTGGTGGTGGCTGTCGCTACTCATCCCCATTCTTGTGTGCTCCGGCATCATGGGATTACTACTTTCAAACGGAGCGGCCAACGAGGTTCGCGACAGTTCCGTCGCCGCCCTCGACGGCGCCGGCCTCGGTGCTGCCGTCGATTTCGCCGGCATAGAGGGCTTCGGTGGCGACGGCATCAACGTCGTGCTGGAAGGTCCGGCGTCGGCCGAAGCGGCAGCCGTGGAGGCGGTCAAAGCCCGATCGCAGGTCGAGAACGTCACCTACCGGGTCACCGACGACGACGCCACGGCCGAGCCTGAAGACGAGGTCGACGCAGACGCCGAGGCCGACGGGCAAGAACCGGAGCCCGAGCCGGAACCGGCGGTCGACCTCGAAGCCGCCGTCGTATCGGCCCTGGCCACGGCCGGCACAATCCATTTGGAGGGAACGGTCCCCGACGAGGCCACCCGGGACGCCCTCATCGCCGGAGCAGTCAATGAATACGGGGCCTCCAATGTCACCCATGATCTGGTGGTCGACCCCGAAACGGTGACGCTGGAGGGCGGAACGCTCGTGTTGACCGGAGAGGCTGTCTCCGGTGACGAGCAGTCGGGATGGATCGAGCGGACATCGGCGGTGGCGGTTGCCGGTGGGCTCGAACTCGACGATCGCACAACCGTCACGTCAGTGGAGCAGTCCCTCAACGAGCTGTTCACTCTCGAACCCATTGAGTTCGATGTGAACCGGGCCACCATTCGATCTCGCTCCGAGCCCACCCTGGCCGCCGCGGCCGAGCTGATCAACGCCAATCCGGACGTCGGGAGGCTTCGCGTGGTGGGTCATACCGACAGCGACGGGTCGTCGCAGGCCAACCAGCAACTCAGTGAAGCCCGGGCCCAAGCCGTCGTCGACCACCTGGTGGCCAACGGCGGTGTCGATGCCGAACGGTTGGAAGCCGAAGGCCGTGGTGAGTCCGAACTCCTGGTCGACCCGGAGGTGACGGCCGAAGACAAGCAACGCAACCGTCGGATCGCCTGGGAGCTTCTGTCATGACGTCTTCTTCGCCTCGCACCCCGCAATCTCATTCACGAAAGGTAATCGTTTAGATGGGCTACCTCATTGGGTTCATTCTGCCGGCTCTGCTCCTCTGCTTCCTGCTCGGTCTGCTGCTCGGACTGGCGTGGTGGTTCTTCCGTCGCCGAGGTGAGTCGGCTGAGTACCAGCGTCGTCTGCTGGAAGCCGACGCCGAGGCCGATCGACTCCGGTTGAGGGTCAGCTCGCTCAAGTCGGCCGAGGCCAGAGCGGAGACACTCAGCGCCGAGGTTGAGAGCAACCGTAAGAAGCTCGCTCGAATTCCCGGTCTGGAGACGGAACTGACCAACTACCGGACGAAAGCGGAGCTCGTACCCGGTCTGGAGAACCGGGTGTCGGCGTTGCAGGCCGAGGCCGACAAGGTCGGGTCATTGGAAACCCGGATATCGGCTCTGAAAAAGGAAGCCGGTCGGGTACCCGACCTGGAGTCCGAGATCGTGTCGCTGCGGGCCGAGGCCGACCGGGCCTCCTCGCTGGATACCGAGCTGATAACCCTGCAAGGGGTGGCTGGACGGATTCCAGATCTCGAAAGCAAGATCTCCGGCCTGGAGACGGAGGCTGCTCGGGTTGGTGAGTTGGAGGCTCATGTTCAGTCGTTGTCGTCTGATCTTGATTCGGCTCATGCTGAGGCTGCTCGGGTTGGTGAGTTGGAGGCTCATGTTCAGTCGTTGTCGTCTGATCTTGATTCGGCTCGTGCTGAGGCTGCTCGGGTTGGTGAGTTGGAGGCTCGTATTGCCAACCTTGGCGATGAGCTGACGGTGTCAAACAATCGATTCGCCGATTTCGGCTCGATGGAGAATGACCTTGCCTCCCTCCGAGGCGAATACCAATCGCTGCAAGGTTCGCTCGCCGAGCGAGACGCAACAATAGAGAGCCTGCGAGCCGATCTGGCCACGGTGAACGCCGAAGCGGGTCGAGTGTCCGGCCTGGAAGCCGAGCTCGAGGAGCTACGGGGCCAAGCCGGCCGGGTCTCCGGGCTGGTGGCCGAGCTGGATCAAGTACGAGCCGACGCCGGTCGGGTTGGTGAGTTGGAGGCCGAGTTGGAGGGCCTTCGTGGTCAGGCCGGTCGGGTTGGTGAGTTGGAGGCTGAGCTTGGTCGGGTTCATGGTGAGCTGGATCAGGCCCGAGCCGACGCCGGTCGGGTTGGTGAGTTGGAGGCTGAGTTGGAGGGCCTTCGGGCCGAGGCCGGCCGGGTTTCCGGCTTGGAGACCGAACTGCTTGGCTTCAGATCACAGCTGGAGGAAGTCGGCCCCCAGGCCGAGCGGGCAGTCCAATTGGAGAGCGAGCTCGACCGACTGCGCCAGGAGCTGACCTCGGTCGGCGGTGAGCTGGACCACCTGCGTGGTCAGGCCGGTCGGGTTGGTGAGTTGGAGGCTGAGTTGGAGGGTCTGCGTGGTCAGGCCAGCCGGGTTGGTGAGTTGGAGGCCGAGTTGGAGGGTCTGCGTGGTCAGGCCAGCCGGGTTGGTGAGTTGGAGGCCGAGCTTGGTCGGGTTCATGGCGAGCTTGATGACGTTCGTGGTCAGGCTGGTCGGGTTGGTGAGTTGGAGGCCGAGCTTGGTCGGGTTCATGGTGAGCTTGATGACGTTCGTGGTCAGGCCGCTCGGGTTGGTGAGTTGGAGGCTGAGCTGGAGGGTCTGCGTGGTCAGGCTGGTCGGGTTGGTGAGTTGGAGGCCGAGCTGAGCCGGGTTCATGGTGAGCTTGATGACGTTCGTGGTCAGGCTGGTCGGGTTGGTGAGTTGGAGGCTGAGCTGGGCCGGGTACGGGCCGAGGCACAACGAGCGGGCGACCTGGAGGCCCAGTTGACCGCCGCTCGAGCTGACATCGACAGAGCCAATGACGACGCTGAGACGTTACGAGCCCGGATCGCCGAGCTGGAAAGCCGGGTTGGCACTGTTGGCGACATGGAAACCGAAATACAGTCGCTGACGCTTCGGCTCCAGGAGACCGAAACCGAACGGGACAACACACGCACCGAGGTGGCCGGCACCGCAGCATCGCTGGCCGATCTGGAGAAGCGGCTCAAAGCCGCTGAGCGTCAGGCCGAGCTGGTTCCCCAACGGGATGACACCATTGCCGACCTGCGAAGCCGGATCCGGGATGCTGAGAAGACGGCAGCTGCCGCAACCAAAGCGGCAGCCAAGAAGGCGCAGCCCAAGAAGAAGCCGAAGAAGAAGAGGAAGGCTCGTCCGTCGTGGCAGAAGGGTACGACCAAGCTCGGTACGCCGGGTGCGGATCATGTTGATGATTTGAAGCGGATCAATGGGATTGGTCCGGTGATGGAGAAGACGTTGCGGGGTTTCGGTATTCAGACCTGGGAGCAGGTTGCGGCGTTCACGTCGGCTGATGTTGAGAAGGTGACGGCGGCGATTGATGCGTTCCCGGGTCGGATTGAGCGTGATGATTGGATGGGTGGTGCTCAGGCGTTGTTGGATGCCGGGCATGTGCCTGGTGATTCCAAGCCGTCGAGGGCCAAGAAGAAGCCGAAGAAGAAGAGGAAGGCTCGTCCGTCGTGGCAGAAGGGTACGACCAAGCTCGGTACGCCGGGTGCGGATCATGTTGATGATTTGAAGCGGATCAATGGGATTGGTCCGGTGATGGAGAAGACGTTGCGGGGTTTCGGTATTCAGACCTGGGAGCAGGTTGCGGCGTTCACGTCGGCTGATGTTGAGAAGGTGACGGCGGCGATTGATGCGTTCCCGGGTCGGATTGAGCGTGATGATTGGATGGGTGGTGCTCAGGCGTTGTTGGATGCCGGGCATGTGCCTGGTGATTCCAAGCCGTCGAGGGCCAAGAAGAAGCCGAAGAAGAAGAGGAAGGCTCGTCCGTCGTGGCAGAAGGGTACGACCAAGCTCGGTACGCCCGGAGCCCGCCACAGCGACGATCTGAAGGTAGTCAACGGCATCGGTCCCGTCATGGAGAAGACGCTCAAGGGCTTCGGTATCCAGAGCTGGGAACAGCTAGCGGCCATGGGCAAAGCCGAAGTGGCCGCCGTCAGCGAAGCAATCGACGCCTTCCCCGGGCGGATCGAGCGCGACGAGTGGGTGCGACAGGCCAAGGACCTGGTCAAGCGGTTCCCGCTACGGTCGCCTTACGACCGCCCCACCCGCAAGACATTCCTCAACGAGTCGTCAAGCTGACGGCCAACCTCGGCCGATCGGAAAGTGTGGCGTGGGCGGACCCCGGAAACGGGGGCTCGGCACGCCACACTTCTCGTGTCCGATGGATTTGACGGGGTGCGACCGGAGCGGGTGATGTGACCGCAGCCGGAGCGACGGTAGCCGCTACCGGACGTAGTCGTAGAAGCCCCGCCCGGTCTTGCGGCCCAGCAGGCCGGCTTCGACCATACGCGCCAGTAGTGGCGGGGGAGCGTACGTCTGCTCCTTGAACTCCTCGTAGAGCGACTCGGCCACCGCCATAGTCGTATCGAGACCAATGAGATCGGCCAGGGCCAACGGACCCATGGGGTGGGCACATCCGGTGACCATGCCCTCGTCGATGTCCTCCTTGGAGGCGAAACCGGACTCGAACATGCGGATGGCCGACAGGATGTAGGGGATGAGCAGGGCATTGACCACGAAGCCGGCCCGGTCCTTCGAGCGGATGACCCGCTTCTGCAGCTGCTCGGATGCGAACGACTCCGCCACCTTCTCGGTCTCGGCCGAGGTGTGCAGCGAGATCACCAACTCGACGAGATCCAGAACGGGAACCGGGTTGAAGAAATGGATACCGACCACGGCGTCGGGCCGGGTCGTGGCCATGGCCAACTTCATGATCGGAATCGACGAGGTGTTGGAGGCCAGCACGGCCGAGCGGTTGGCCACGACGCCATCAAGCCGCTGGAAGAGGTCGACTTTGGCCTGCTCATCCTCGATGATGGCCTCAATCACCAGATCCCGGTCGTGCAGTTCCTCCAAGTCGCTGGTCACCGTGATCCGGGCCAGGGCCGCCTCGGCCTCGGTCGGGTCGATCTTGTCGCTACCGCTGGCCCGATCGAGTGACTTCTCGATCCGGCCGTAGCCGGCTTCGGCCGCCTCCACCGACGATTCGACGACGACAACGTCGAGCCCGGCCCGGGCCGAAACCTCGGCAATACCCGAGCCCATCAGCCCGGCCCCGACAACGCCGACACGTTCCACAACACCGATGTCTGTCATACTGCCAACCCTGCCGCCGAACCGCCGGCTTTGGCAACCCCGGTGACATCCTTCTTGGCTCCAGGGGTCCTGCCAGGCCGACGGTGACCGGTTAGATTTATCGGCTATGAACCCCGAGCAGTTCCGGACGGCCGGCCATCAACTGATCGACTGGATCGCCGACTACCGCCTCGGGCTCGAAGATCGACCGGTTCGGGCCGACATCGAGCCCGGCCAGATCAAGAAAGCGATGCCGCCCGGTCCAGGTCCGGCCAGCGCCGATATCGGCCCTCTGCTGGCCTTCCTGGATGATGTGGTTGTTCCTGGCTCGACCATGGTTCAGCACCCCATGCACTTCGGCTGGTTCCCATCGAATGCCGGGCTGGCGTCGGTATTGGGCGACATCGCCTCCTCCGGTCTTGGATCGCTGGGGATCTCCTGGGAGAGCGGCCCGGCGCTGACCGAAGTGGAAGAGGCCGTCACCGACTGGCTTCGACAGCTGATAGGACTGTCCGACGAGTGGGCGAGCACCATCCACGACACCGCCTCCACGTCGTGTCTGGTGGCGCTCATCTTGGCCCGGGAGCGGGCTTCAGGCGCCAGCTACGCCGATCGAGGCCTGGCCGGATCCGGCCAGGCGCTTGTCGTCTACTGCACCGATCAGGCCCATTCCTCGGTGCGTAAAGCGGCGTTGCTGGCCGGATTCGGCGGCGACCAGGTTCGCATCGTGGCCCACAATCGGGACGACTATTCCATGGACCTGGTTGACCTGCGGCGCTGTGTCGACACTGATCTCGCCGCCGGACATCGGCCGGCGGCCGTGGTGGCCACCGTGGGAAGTACCGGAACCACCGCCGTCGACCCCGTGGCCGGGATCGTCGAGCTGGCCGAGCCGCACGGCCTGTGGGTTCATGTCGACGCCGCCATGGCCGGTTCGGCCATGATGCTGCCCGAGATTCGTCCCCTGTGGGCGGGCGTGGAGGGGGCCGACTCCATAACCTGGAATCCCCACAAGTGGTTGGGCACCATCCTCGACACGTCGATCTTTCACATCCGCGATGTCGAATTCCTGATCCAGGTCATGTCGACCAATCCCAGCTACCTGCAGTCGAGTGCCGACGGGGCGGCGACTCAGTATCGCGACTGGGGAATCCCGCTCGGTCGGCGCTTCAGGGCGCTGAAGATCCTGTTTCATCTGTCGATCGACGGTGTCGAGTCACTCCAAGCCCGACTGCGCCGAGACATCGACAACGCCCGCTGGCTGGCCGATCAGGTCACCCGATCGGACCGTTGGCAGCTGGTGGCCCCGGTTGTGCTGCAGACCGTCTGCGTGGTTCACCTTCCCAACTCGAACGGGGCCGGCACCCTGAGCACGGCGGAGCTGAACGCCCACACCCTGGCATGGGTCGATAGCATCAACCGGTCGGGTCGGGCCTACCTCACCCCGACCCTGCTCGATGGCCGCTGGGTCGTCCGGGTGTCGGTCGGCGTCGAGTCAACCGAACGGCATCACGTCGAAAGGTTGTGGGACCTCATGCAGGCCGCCGCCGACTCGGGGACGCAGTGATCCAGCCGGCCAAGCTGGTGGCTGTCGACATCGACGGCACCATGCTCCGGACCGACGGTTCGTTGTCGGACCGGGTGCTGAGAGCCATGGAGCTGGCGGTGGCGGCCGGGATCCACGTTGTGCCGGCCACCGGTCGGCCGATAGCGGTGGCCACCGACGTGATCGAAGCCACCCGGCTTCAGGATTTCTGGATCTTCGCCAACGGGGCCGTCACCCGCCATCTGGGACGGGACGAGCTCATCCGGGCCTTCTGGATGGATCGGTCGGTGGTGGAAAAGCTGGTTGCCCGGATACGGCGTCGTATGCCCCAGGCCCTCATCGCCATCGAGTTCGCCTCGACAATGGCCTACGAAGCCGGATTCGAGAAGGTCGTTCCCAACAAGCCGCCGATTCCGCCGAGCCCAGACCTGGCCGGCGAGTTGGCCCGGATCGGCGATCCGGTCCAGAAACTGCTGGTCTACGATCCGTCCCTGGACCTGGCCACACTGTGGACCGAGGTGAACGACGCGGCCGAGGGCCTCTCGGTGCCGTCCTACTCCGGCTTGGCCTTCATCGAGTTGGCGCCGGAACGGGTGACCAAGGCCACCGCCCTGGAACTGCTGGCCCACGATCTCGGCCTTTCAGCCGGTGACGTGGCGGCGGTCGGCGACAACCACAACGACGTGGCCATGCTGGAATGGGCCGGTGTCGGCTACGCCATGGGAAACGCCGAACCTGAGATCCAGTTGTCGGCTGATCTTGTACTACCGGGCAACGACGACGACGGGGTGGCGGTTCTGCTGGAGACGATGCTCGATCAGATCTGACCGGTTCAGCGTGGAGATCGCCTCAGCCTTGCGGCCGACCTACCGGGAAGTGAGCGCTCTGGCCACCGCCCGGATGCCGGGAACGCTGTTTATCAGGCCGGTGTGGGAGGCCGACACTTCGATCAGGTCGGCCGCCGGGTCGACACAGGCCCTCCAGTCGACAATGCCGTCGGTTCGGGAGTAGATGGACACGAACTCGACCTTGGTGGGAAAGGGTTGAAAGCGGTCACGGTCGACGGCAGCCTCCCGATCGGGAAAGACCGGCCCGAACGCCCCCCGACGCCAACTGATCTCCAGCATCTCGATGGGAATCCGCACCGGCGCGAATCGAGGATACTTCAGTAGCAGCGGTGCGCCGACGGCGATGACCCCTCGCACCAATTCGGGGTGACGCACGGCCAGGATTCGACCGAACTGGCCACCCCGGGAATGGCCGATGATGGTGACGGGTCGCCCATGGCGATCGATCATGTCGAACAGATCCCGACCGGCCTGTTCGAGGCCGGTGTAGGCCGGGCCCGAGTTGCGTCCGACCTTGGCGATCTCAGCATCCCAGCCGGCCCGTCGCAGCACGTGAACCAGAGCATCGGCACTGGTCGGGCTGGCCATGAATCCCGGTATCACCAGAACGGGTCGGTGTTCACCGGCCGGTATGCCTTCGCCCCGCCAGTAGGGGCTGCGACGCAGCGCCCGCAGCTCGAAGGGACTTCTGGCCTCGAGGAACACCGGTCGCCCAAACCATCCCACCAGTCCCCGTCGAGGGGGTGAAGCCACCGTGGCCCCGGTGCCCTGGACGGGCGACGACCGACCGTCGTCGGAATCCGGGGCTGTGGCTTGGTCAGCGGGCATCTCCATCGGTTGCGATGATCTCCTTCGACTTTCGATGGTAACGGTCGGATTTGAGTCGGGATAAATCATCGAAGCCTCCGGTAGCTTCTAAACCCATGGCCGAGCTCCGCTTCTTCTACGGCACCATGGGATCAGGAAAGTCGACGCAGGCCCTCCAGATTCATCACAACCTGACCAGGGGAGGACTGCCCTGCATGCTGCTCACCCAGCTCGACCGCAGCGAGGGCGTGGTGTCGAGCAGGCTTGGTGTGTCGGCTGCCGCCGTCATCATCGACGGCACCGTTGATCTGCAACGGCTCATCTACCAGCGCCATCTGGAATGTCAGGGTCTCCATGCCGTGATCTGCGACGAAGCCCAGTTCTACGAGCCCGGGCAGATTGATCAGTTGGCCCGGATCGTCGACGACCTGGGTGTCGAAGTGTATGCCTTCGGATTGCTGACATCCTTTCAGGGCCGGCTCTTTCCCGGTACCCAGCGGCTTCTGGAAGTGGCCGACCGGCGTATGGAGCTCCAGGTGGAGGCCCGATGCTGGTGTGGGTCCCGAGCAACCCACAACGCCCGGCTGGTCAACGGAGCCCAGGTGTACCACGGCGATCTGAAGGTGGTGGGCGACGCCGGCGCCGAGACCGAGGCGGTCGTCAGCTACGACCTGCGCTGCCGCCGTCATTGGCTGGCCGGCAAGGAGGAAGCGACCCAGGACGCCCTCTTCGACGACTACTGACCGTTGCCTACCGGGTTTCACGGTGGCGAGAGGCGGCGAGGTCGGTGATTGCCGGGTCGCTGGGCCCGATGATCCAGGCCTGGTGGGGGCCACCCCATGGACATCGTGCGACCGGTCCAATAGCATCGGTCAACCACGTAGGTACTCTGACCCAGAACGTTCCCCATCGACAGGACGGCGGGGATTGAGTAAATTACACTGACACGTGGTTGAAATACCACTGAAATACGGCCTTTGGCTCGGTACCCGCTCGACCAAGGGACGAAGTACTGGTTCTTAACGGTCTGATTGACTAAACTTAAACAAGGAACCAGACGGAACCAGACGGATCGGCGGAGATCACGCGCATGGACATCCAACTCATAATCGGCATCATGATCGGTCTGCTCGTCGGAGCGATCGGCATGTGGCTGCTCGACCGTCGTCATCAGGCCATCACCAAGAAACTGGTGGAGAGTCGGCGCAAGATCGAACGCCAGCGCACCCAGGCCGTCAACGACCTGTTCGCTCTGCGGGCCGAGATCGAGGACCCGAACTACGCCGCCCCCAACCAGGCGCCCAGCCAACCGGTGCACGTCGGCGCGGTCGACCCGAAGATGGCCGACGAACTGGCCAATTTGCGCAGCCTCATCGCCCGGGCCGATGCCGCCCTCACCGCCGCCCGCCGTAAGCGCGATGAGCACGAGGCCGAGATCGCCAACCTGCGGACGATCATCGAAGGCGGATCCAACGGCAACGTCATCGACTTACGAGCCCAGGATCGGCCCAAGAGCGCCGAAGGGTTGGCCCTCTAGTAGCCACTCTCCGTCGCCCCACCCAACTGGTTCGAGGCCCCTTTTCCGGGGGCCTCGGTCGCGTCCAGCACCGGAACTCCCGGACCCTTCGGATGGCGTTCGAGACTCGACCTTCTACAGTTGGTGCCGGTAAACGCAGGTAGCCGCCGGCCCGGCCGGTGGCACCGAAGGGGAAGGGACCGAAGATGACGCGAACCGTGGCGGTGCTCAACCAGAAGGGCGGCGTAGGCAAGACCACGGTTGTACTGGGGCTGGCTTCGGCCGCCTGGTCCGCCGGCCTCAAGACGCTGGTCGTCGATCTCGATGCCCAGGCCAATGCCACCTGGGCTCTGGGGGTCGACCCGTCGCTGGAGAACCTCGGAACCGGCGACGCCATCAAGGCCAATCGGTCCGGGGCGGCCGCCGACATGATCGTACGATCAGGCTGGGGTGAGGACATCTGGCTGCTGCCCGGTGCCGGCGATCTCACCGACCGGAACGCCGACCTTCGTCGGGAGACCACGGCGGCCCGGCTGGCCAAAGCCCTTGACGGCGTGACCGACGACTTCGACCTGACGTTGATCGACTGCGCTCCGTCGTTGGGGCTCAACACCCTGTCGGGGCTGGTGGCGGCCAACTCGGCCCTGCTGGTGGTCGAACCCACGATCTTCGGATTGCATGGAATCGGGCCGGTCCTCGATCTGATCGACGACGTCTGGACGCTGCACAACAAGGGTCTCGACCTGGCCGGCGTGGTGTTGAATCGGGTCCCGGCCATATCCAGCGACGCCGAGATTCGACGGGACGAGCTCTACAAGATGGTCGGTCGCAAGGCTGTGTGGTCACCCAGCATTCCCCATCGGGTGCTGGTCAACCGGGTCCATGGCGAGCGGTCTCCCATCCATGCCTTCGGGGCCGAGGGCAAGGAGCTGGCCGACGTCTTCGACCGGCTTCTCAAACGGCTCCGGCGCAGCCTCGGATGATGCCTGGACAACGCCGTGTCAAGGCCGCTCGCCCAGCGTCGGCGTTCCTTCCCACCCTGCTAGTCTGAGCCGTCTGTGCATGTCGTAATTGTTGGAGCGGGCGAGGTTGGCGGCTATCTCGCAGAACGGCTGGGAGCCGAAGGTGTCGACGTCGTCGTCATCGAGACCGACCCGGCCCGCGCCGCCACCTTGGCCGCCGACCTCGACATCCAGGTGATCAACGGAAGCGGCACCAACCCTGGCAACTTGATCGAGGCCGGCATCGAACGGGCCTCCCTACTGGCCGCCGTCACCCAGATCGATGAGGTGAACCTGGTTTCCTGCATGCTGGCCAAGGAGCACGGGGTCAAGACCACCGTGGTCAGAGTGGAGGACGATGACCTACGAGGCGAGGGGGGCACCAAACTGCTGCGCCGGGTCGGGGCCGATGTCGTCATCGACCCCGACGCCGAGACAGCCGACGAGATCATCGAGCTGGTCCACGCCACCGGGGCTGACGAGCTGTATCCCATGGCCGACGGCAAGCTGGTGGTGGTCGGCGCCTTCGTCAACGAGAACTCCGTCCTGGCCGACCTGTCCCTGGAGGAGATCGGACGCACCCGGGACGACTTCGTCTGCGGGGCCATAACCCGAGGAGAGGAAACGGTCATCCCCCGGGGTAGCGATGTGCTCCGGCCCGGTGATCACGTGCGGCTGCTGTGTAAGGCCGATGCCCGTTCGAAGGTGCTGCGCCAGCTGGGAGCCGAATCCAAACGGGTACGGCGGGCCATGGTGCTCGGCGGGGGCGCGGTCGGATCGCGGGTGGCCGAGCATCTGGAGTATCAGGGTGTCGAGGTGGTGCTGATCGAACGGGACCCTCAGCGGGCCCGTCAGTTGGCCGGCAAGTTTCGTCACGTGACCCTGGTCCAGGGCGATGTCACCGACACCAACCTGCTGCTCGACGAGTCGGTGGCCGATATGGACGTGGTGGTGGCGGCCACCGGTGAGGACGCGGCCAACGTGCTGGCTTGTGTCTTTGCCATGACCGAGGGCAAGCCGTTCACCGTGGCCGTGCTCCATCGTCTCGCCCTACTGCCCCTGGTTCGTCGACTGGGGATCGACGCCACGCTGAGCCCCCGCACCGCCTCGGCCAACGCCGTCATCCGTCATCTGCGAGGCGGGGCCACGGCGGTGGCCACCTTCCTGGAGGGCGACATCGAGGTCGACGAGATCGAGATCACCTTCGGCAGCGATGCCGACGGTTCCCTGGTGTCCGAACTCGACATCCCCGACGGCCTGCTGTTGGGGGCCGTGATCCGACCCGGGCATGAGCCGGTATTGGCCCGGGGAGGAACCGACCTGGAAGCCGGAGACCACGTCGTGGTGTTCGGACGACCGGCGTCGCTGGCCGAAGCCAAGCCGATATTCGCTCGATGATGGCCGGCTCAGCGCGGCCCAGCCTCATCGCCCAGATCATCGGCCTGACGCTGGCATTCTGCGGAGCGGGCCTGGTGCTGTCAGCCCTGGTCGAGGTGATCTACGGCGACAGCGGAGACTGGCAGGTTCTGGGCCTGGTCGGACTCATTGCTCTCGCTGGCGGCTACGGACTCAGGATCCTGACCTCGATACCCGACCGGATCCTACGATTGGACGTCTTCGCCTCGGTCACGTCGTCGTGGCTGGCCATGGCCGTGGTCGGCGCCATACCCTACCTGTTGACCGGGACCATCACCGACCTCGACGCCGCCCTGTTCGAATCAGTGTCGGGATTCACCACCACGGGGGCCACGGTTCTGGGTGCGGGCGACGATCCGACGGTGTTCGACGCCTCCGTCGGCCTCTTGTTCTGGCGCTCGGTGACCCAGTGGCTGGGTGGGATGGGCGTGATCGTGCTGGTGGTGGCCGTTCTGCCCTCGGTCGGCAGCTGGGGCATGGGGTTGCTGGAGGCCGAGGCCCCGGGCCCGACCGGGGAGCGTCTCACGCCGCGGGTGACCCACACCGCCCAGCACCTGTGGGCGTTCTACATCGGGTTCACCGTGCTCACATTCTTCGGTTACCTGATTGCCGGGATGAACCTCTACGACGCCGCCAGTCACTCGCTCACCACCGTGTCCACCGGCGGCTTCTCCCGCTACACCTTGTCGATGGCCCACTTCCAGTCCGCCGCGGTCGAATGGGTGGCCATCACCGCCATGTTCGTGGCCGGTAGCAGCTTCACGCTGCTCTACCGGCTGGTACGGGGCAAGGTCGGCCCCTTGCTCCACTCGGTGGAGTTCCGCCTCTACGTCGCCCTGGTGGCGGTGGCCACCGTCTTGACCTGGGTTTCGTCGGGCGAGCCGGCCACCATGACCGGGCTCCGCAACTCGCTGTTCACGGTGATCGCCGTCGTGTCGACGACAGGCTATGGAACGGCCGACTTCGTCGGCTCGTGGGCTCCGCCGGCCCAGGCCGTGCTCCTGATTCTGATGCCCATCGGGGCCATGGCCGGATCAACCGCCGGAGGGGTCAAGTTGGTGAGAGTTCTGGCCGTGGCCAGCCTGGCCCACCGGGAGACGCTGGCCCAGCTGCATCAGCGGCTGATCAGGCCGGTACGGGTGGGCCGTTCCCAGATCGATGAGCGGGTGGTCAACCGGGTTGTGGGTTTTCTGGTGCTTGTCCTGGCCGCCTTCGGCGGCAGCGGACTGTTGATCGCCGTGACCGGCGTCGACATCGTCACCGCCTTCTCGGCCTCGGCCACCACCCTGGGTAACGTGGGCCCCGGCCTGGGCGAGGTTGGTCCCCGTAGCGATTTCGCCGGTCTCTCGACCTTCGCCAAACTGGTCTGCATCGCCAACATGCTCCTGGGTCGGCTCGAGATCTACCCCGTGCTTCTGGCTCTGGTCAAGTTGCCCATACCCCGGGCCCGGCCAACGTTGGCCCGGGTCTTTCGGGGCCGTGAGCGGCTCAGTCCCAGTCCATGACCGGATAGGTTGGCCCGGTGAGAGAGAACACGCTGAAGACGGCATGGGAACAGGGGGCCACCACGATCGGCTTGTGGTTGGCCACCGCCGATCCGCCGGCGGCCGAGCCGTTGGGCGAGATCGGCTACGACTACATCTGTCTCGACCTGCAACACGGCCTGCTCGATTATGGCGATGTGGTGCCGATCCTCACCGCGCTACAGATGTCGCCCAGCATTCCGTTGGCCCGGGCCCCGTGGAATGAGCCCGGCATCATCGGCAAACTTCTCGACGCCGGGACCATGGGTGTGATCATCCCCATGGTCAACAGTCCGGCCGAAGCCGAACAGGCTGTGGCCGCCTGCCGATATGCACCGTTGGGGTCACGCAGCTGGGGGCCGACCAGAGCGGCTCCGGCCCTCCGGGGCCGCTCGGACGGCTCTGCTGACCGGAGTGGTTACCACGAGGGCGCCAATCGAGAGATCGCCTGCATCCCCATGATCGAGACGAAAACCGCGGTCGACAATCTGGAGTCGATCCTCGGGGTCGAGGGCATCGACGCCGTCTACGTCGGACCGGCTGACTTGTCGATCAGCTATGGGCTGGCCCCGGCCACCGACCATCCGGACTCGGCGGAATACCAGGAAGCCCTGGCCAAGATCGTCGAGGTGTCGCGGTCCCATGGGGTGGTGCCGGGTATCCACACGGTCCCCGCCATGGTGGAGCATCGTCGGGAACAGGGTTTCCAGATGATCACGGCCACATCCAACCTTCTGGCCCAGCTGGCCGGCGTCCGCGACGCCTTGGCCCAAGCCCGGGGTCAAGCCGGCGGCGAGAACGCAGGCTCGTTGTACTAGCAGCTCAGGGTACGAGCCCGTCAGGGCCACAGCCTGGTCAGGTCACCGACACTGCCAGGCTCAGCCCAGCGACCAGTCGATGGGATCCCGGCCGGCCGCCGTCAGGGCCTCGTTGATGCGGGAGAACGGACGAGAGCCGAAGAAACCCCGGTGGGCGGCCAGGGGAGATGGGTGAGCCGACTCGACCACGAAGTGTCGGGACTCGTCGATCAACTCCTTCTTGCGTCGAGCCGACGAACCCCAGAGCACGAAGGCCACCATCTCCTCCTTGGCCGACACGGCCTTGATCACCTCGTCGGTGAAGATCTCCCATCCCTTTTTCTGGTGCGACCCCGCTTTGCCCCCGCGCACCGTCAGAGTGGTGTTGAGCAGGAGCACACCCTGTTCGGCCCACGCCGTGAGCGTCCCGTGCTCGGGTTGGGCGATGCCCAGGTCCGACTCCAGCTCGGTGAAGATATTCACCAACGACGGTGGTGGTGGAACCCCGGCCCGGACCGAGAAGCACAGCCCGTGAGCCTGGCCCGGTCCGTGATAGGGATCCTGGCCGACGATCAGCACCTTCACGCTACGGAACGGCGTGAGGTGAAGGGCGGCGAACACCTCCTCGTGGGGTGGGTACACCGGGAAGCGGGTGCGTTCGGCGTGGACAAACTGCTGGAGTTCGGCCCAGTACGGCTTGTCGAACTCGGCTCGCAGTATGGGATTCCAGTCCGTCTTCGTCACGGTCACACCATAGTGTCGGGCATTGGAAAATTCTTGGCCAAAGGAACCCGGTTTGATCCCAACGAACCTACCCTCTGATGGTGGTCGTTGCCGCCACCGCTTCTTACCGCATTGCTGGTGCCCCGTTCAGAAGGAATCCGTTGGAACTGTGAAGTTGAAATCGGTGAGAACGCTTCGAGTGACGGCCGTCGCTCTCCTCTTGGGCGCCTCGGCCTGCTCGGCTTCCGATCCGGCGGCCGAGATGACCGAGGAGGCGGCAGTCCAGCCGGCTGACGAGAGCACGGAGCCGGCCACCACTACCAGCTCGGTAATCGAGCTCGAGCCCGCTCCCGACCCTGGTCAGGAGATCGATGCCGTCCTGGCCGCCATGTCGAACGAGCAGAAGATCGGGCAGCTGCTCATGCCGGTGCTGGCTGGAACCGACGCCCGGGAGGTCGACACGGCCGACACTGCGCTCAACCAGCAGATCGCCGGAATGGACCGGCCGGCCGACATCGTCGAGACCTTCAACCTGGGTGGTGTGCTATACCTGGAGGGCAACATCGACTCGGCCGACCAGACCAGGACCTTCTCCCTCGGTCTCCAGGATGCGGCCGCCCAGGCCGGTGGACCCGGTCTGCTGATCGCAGTCGACCAGGAGGGCGGTCGAGTCAACCGGATAACCGACCAGGTGACCGTGTTCCCCGCCGCCTCCGACCTGGCCGGCAACATCGACGCCGTGACCGAAGCGAGCTATGTCACCGGCCAGCAGCTCCAGCGGCAGGGCATCAACGTCGTACTGGCTCCGGTGGCCGACGTGGTGTTGCCGGGGCGACCGGGCTTCATCGGCGACCGTTCCTACGGTGACGATCCGGACATGGTGGCCGACATGGTCACCGGCTCGATCGTCGGGCTCCAGCAATCCGGTGTGGCAGCCGCAGTCAAGCACTGGCCCGGTCATGGTGCCACCGGCACCGATAGCCACCTGCGGCTACCCGAGCTCGATGTGGACCGCCAGCTGTGGGATGAACGGGAACGGATACCGTTCGAGGCGGCCATCGAATCCGACGTGGCCATCGTTGTCGTCGGCCACCTGGCCGTTCCCGGTCTCGACGACAGCGGCTCGCCGGCAACCCTCTCCACCGTGATCATCGACGATCTGTTGCGGGAGGAGATGGGATTTGACGGCGTCGTCATGACCGACGCCCTGAACATGGGAGCGGTCGGACAGTTCGACGCCGGCCAGGTCGCCGTCGACGCCATCACCGCCGGGGCCGACATTCTGCTGGTGCCCCCCGATCTGGCCGCCGCCTACGAAGCGCTCAACGCAGCGGCGCTCGACGGTTCGTTGACGGCCGAGCGCCTCGATGAGTCGGTTCGGCGGGTCCTGATGCTCAAGTACAAGCTGGGCCTGCTGCCGGGTCAGATCACCCGCTAGGAGCCTCCTAGAGCCCGTGTGCACCAGTCCTGGCGGCCCCACAAGGCCTTAGCGGCAGAGCGACACCCCTGACGGTGGCGCTGGCGGCTTGGCGACCCAGCAACGGGTCGTGTATCCACCAGAGTGCTTGGTCCAGGTCTAGGGGAGGCTGGATGACGGCTCGGGTTCGGTGGCGATCGAACTCGATGTCGACGACGATGTCGTCGACGAGGTGGTGGAGCTGGAAGTCGATGACGAGCTGGACGTCGTCGGTTCCGAGGAGGAAGACGACGGCGCGGTGGTGTCGGTGGTCGACGTGGTCACGGCGATCGTTGTCGTCGTGCTCGGCGGGGTGACCGGTGGCCTGGTCACCGGGGCCGCTGGAGGGGGCGAGGCCGGCGCCGGTTCTTCGTCGGTCGTCGACTCAATCGGATAGTCCGAAGGGAGACCGGGGCCGATGGGAAGCTTGGCCTGGGGTGAGCGGACCTTGGGGCCGATCTGAGGGCCTGAGGGCTGGGTGGTCGTGGTCGTTCCCTCGATTATCTCACTGACCTCGGCATCAGCGCCGCCGGGGCCGGCATCGACCGCCATTGCCTTGAAAGCCAGGGGAGCGGCAACGGCAAAGGCAGTCACTGTCGAAAGCGACAGCGCCAGCAGGAACCGGCTGCGGCCGGCCGTGTCGTCGGGGCGTTGCAGATACATACGAATCAGGTCGGGCTGGAGGGTGCGGGACTGACTCCTGAATGTTTTCTATCCGAATAGTGCGAACGATGTGGGTTTGCGGGATAAATCGCCCAACTCCATATCGTCGATCAACCTGCCTAGCCGGCGGAGATCGACAACGGTGATGGCATCAAGGTAACGGCGGGCGCCCGTTCCCAGCCGCTGGTCGAGCGGGGTTTGTGTCAATCTGAAGATTGAGACACCGATGCTGCTACTCGACGCGGTCAGTCAACCACTCTCGGTAAATGGCGCCGGCCATGTCCAGCTGGTCGACATCCACCCACTCCACAGCCTTGTGGGCCTGATCGATCGAACCCGGCCCGAAAATCACGATGTCGGCCGATAGATCGTTGTAGGCCAGGGCATTGGTGCCGTAGCTGGCGATGTCGGCCTCGTTGCCGCTCAACCGAACCAGCTGGCGGACCAGCTGAGTGTCGGCCGGCCGGTAGAAGCCGGGCATCACCTTGCCGTAACTCATCTCAACATCGACGGTCAAGGGAGCAGCAGCCTCACTCACGATGTCGAGTAGCCGCTCGAACATCGAGTCGGTGTCCTCGCCGGGTGCCACCCGCCGGTCACCGAAGATCCGGCACCGATCGGGAATGATGTTGCGGGCCAGGCCACCCTCGATCTCGGTCACCGCCAGAGTGCCGGTGCCGACCTCGGTGGGCGCTTCGCCTGCTACCAGTCGTTCGTGCTCCTGTTGCAGCGCGGCCACCACTCGGGAGGCGGCAACCACCGCGTTGTTTCCGAGATGGGGTTTCGACGAATGGGCGGCCTCACCGACAACAGTGATCTCCAACCCGAGACCACCCTTGTGACCGTATACCGGGGCGCACATCGTGGGTTCGGCCACCAGGATCTGCTCGACAGGAACCTCCCGCTCCAACAGCCGTTGTTGCAGGGAAAACGCCCCCGGGAAACCCCCGACCTCTTCGCTGATGCTACCGACCAGCAGCAGGTCGGGGCCCAACTCACGCCCCTCGTAGGCCAGTGCCTCCATCATCTCCAACACCACGGCGAACGTGGCCTTGGTATCGACGCTGCCCCGGCCGTACACCCGGCCGTCGGCCAGACGGCCGTCGAAGGGATCGTCGGTCATGTGCTCGACCCCGACAGTGTCGAGATGAACGTCGACACATACCGTCCTGATCGAGCCGTCCTCCCGTCGGGCGCCGACACCGGGAAAGTGACAGTACACGTTGGGCCGGCCGTCGAGCACCTCATCGAGGGTGACATCGGCCCCCAGCCGATCGGCCCGATCACCGATCCATTCGGCCAGGCGGCGTTCGCCCCCCGGTCCCGACTTCGGGCCGGTGTGTTCGGGATTGACGCTGTTGATACCGACCAACTCCGACAACATCTCGGCCCGGCGAACCCGGCCCTCAGGGTCGGCCGATGCGATTGTGGACTTCGAGGTCATGGTGCAACCCTACCGGTGTGCCTGTCACGGTGTCATGACGAGCGAGCGGCGCAACTACCGTGACGGCCATGGCCATCGAGTCGACGGGCGACAGCCAGGAGCTGTCAGATCAGAAGCGACGGTGGCGAGCCCGAGCCACCTCTGAGCGGCGGAAAATCGCCATCGACCACCAGGGATTCGGCCGCACCCTTGACCGGTTCCTGGCCGACTCCGTGCCCCCCGGATTGCGGGTGGTGATCTACCAGGCCATGGGGGGCGAAGTCGATCTGGCGCCCCTGGTCGCCCGCCACGGCGACCCGGAGAGTCGTTACGCCATCACCCGGACACCTGACGTTGAATTGGCCCTCACCGTTCATCCCTGGGGGGTCGCTCAAGAACGGCACCGCTACGGCTACGACCAGCCCCGGATCGACAGCCCGGTGGTCGACGATGCCGATATCGGGGCCGTGCTCGTGCCGGCGCTGGCCTTCGACCAGCGGGGCGGCCGGTTGGGGAGGGGCAAAGGCTACTACGACCGGTTTCTGTCCCGGTTGTCACCGGCCTGCCTGCGAGTAGGGATTACCGGCGACTACGTGGTCGAGCAGCTACCGGTCGGCGAACATGACGTGACCATGACCCATCTCGCCTTCAGCGATCGGATCGTCGCGCTCTGATCGCCACCGACGTGCTCAGCGCTGGGCCGCGGCCAGATCGGCCAGCACGGCCGCCCCGTGGCCCCCGGGATCGGCGACCTCGTAGCTCTTGACGATCACACCCTCCGGATCGATCAGGTAGCTGATCCGCTGGGGATAGTCGGCGAACTTGTCGTCCGGGTTGCGGAGCACCTTGTAGGCTGCTCCGACCGACTTGTCCCGGTCGGAGAGCAGCAGGAATGGAAATCCGTTGGCCTGTTTGAAGGCCTGGTTGTCCTCCGGCGTGTCGAAGGAGATACCGACGATGTCGCAGCCGGCCTCGGCGAAGTGAGGGGCCTGATCACGCAGACCCTGTCCCTGCAGCGTTCAACCCGGAGTCGCCGCCTTCGGGTACCACCACACGAGGACCCAGCGGCCCCGGAAGTCGGACAGCGAAACCGGGTTGCCGTCGGAATCGTCGAGGGTGAAGTCGGGCGCCTGAGATGTTGCTTCGAGCATTCGTTGGACCCTAGTGGTCCGCCGCTCGAAAGACTCGGGCTCCGAACCGATCCGGCCGGGATTGCGGGTGGTGGGCCGGGTGGCCGTCGGGCACAATGGGTGGCATGTCTGAAGTGGAAACGTTACCGGTGGTCGATGATGTCGTCGACCCGTCGCTGTCGGATCCCATCACAGCCGACGGCGATCACGAACGGTTCTCCCACTACGTGCGCAAGGATCGAATTCTGCCCAGCGCCGTAGAGGGCACCCCGGTGATCGCCCTCTGCGGCAAGAAGTGGGTGCCAAGCCGTGACCCCAAACGTTTCCCGGTCTGCCCCGAGTGCAAAGAGATCTACTCCCAGCTCTCAGGCGACGCCTGACCGCCGGTCGGATGAGGCCGGCGGCCAAACCGTGACAGGCGGCCAAACCATGACAGAACGTATCCTGCTCGACTGCGACCCGGGCCACGACGACGCCGCGGCCATGGTCATGGCCGCTCACTACGGCGATCTGGTGGGTGTGACCACGGTCGGTGGCAACGCGCCGTTGGCCGATGTCACCAACAACGCGTTGCTGACGGCGCAGATCTTTGGTCTCGATGTCGACGTTCACGCCGGCTGCGATCGCCCGCTGGTGGCCGAACCACTGCACGCCCCGGAGGTCCACGGCGTCTCCGGCTTCGCCGGCCCGGCACTACCGTCGCTGGAACGCACTGTGTCGCCGACCAGTGCCATCGAGTACATCATCGAGACGGTACGGGCCACCGAGGGTCTGTGGTTGGTGCCCACCGGTCCGCTGACCAACGTTGCCGTGGCTCTCCGCCAGGCCCCCGATCTGGCCGATCGAGTGGCCGGCATCAGCTTCATGGGCGGCTCGGCCGGGCTGGGCAACCGCACCGCGGCGGCCGAGTTCAACGCTCTGGTCGATCCTGAGGCGGTCAAGGTGGTCATCGACTGCGGCGCCCGGGTGGTCATGTCAGGGCTCGATCTGACCCTTCAGTTCGTGGTCGACGATCAGTTGGCCGAGGATCTGGCGGCCATCGGAACGGTGGGGGCCACGGTTCTGGCCGACCTGATCCGCTTCTACCTCGACAAAGCCGAGGAACGGGGGCTGCCCCGCCGGGGCGGCCTCCACGATCCCTGTGCCGTGCTGGCCGTGACCCACCCCCACCTCATCGAACGCACCCGGCGACCAGTCGACGTTGAACTCGACGGTCGCCTCACCCGAGGCATGACCGTGGTCGACCGGCGAGGCGGTATCTCCGGTGACGGGGGAGCGGGGAACGTCGAGCACTGCCACACCCTCGATCACGAAGGTTGTCGTCGGCTCTTTCTCGACGCCGTGGCCGCCTACCCCTGATCTCAGGTGGGGTCGCCGGGTTCGCTTTGATCGGCGTAGCCGTTGGGATGGCGTGACTGCCAGTTCCAGGCGTCGCGCAGCATGGCTTCGAGATTGCGATCGGCCCGCCATTCCAGCATCTCATTGGCCTTGGACGGATCGGCCAGCGAGGTGGCGATGTCGCCCTGGCGCCGTCCGACCACGTCGAAGGGAATCGATTGGCCGCTTACGTTCTCGGCCGTCTTGATCACGTCGAACACCGACGACCCGGTGCCGGTTCCGAGATTGAAGGCATCACAGCCCCGTTCCAGGTGCTCCAGGGCGGCCCGATGGCCTTCGGCCAGATCGAGGACATGGATGTAGTCACGCACCCCGGAGCCGTCAGGGGTATCCCAGTCGGCCCCGAACACCTGGACCCGCTCCCGTCGACCCACCGCCACCTGCATGACGAAGGGCACGAGATTGTTGGGAATGCCCAGCGGGTCCTCTCCCATGTCGCCGCTGCCATGAGCGCCGACCGGGTTGAAGTAGCGGAGGAGACTGATTCGCCACCGTCGGTCGGCGGCCGCCAGGTCTCGGCAGATGTCTTCGATCATCAGCTTTGTCCGGCCGTAGGGATTTGTGGCCCCGGTTCGTGCCGATTCCGGTAGGGGCAGAACCTCCGGGTTCCCGTAGACGGTGGCCGAGGACGAGAACACCAGGTCCCAGACATCGTGGTTCTGCATCTGCTTGAGCAGGTTCATGGTGGAGATGAGGTTGGTGCGGTAGTAGTCCAGTGGAACCTCCACCGATTCCCCCACCGCCTTCAGGCCGGCGAAATGAACGACGGCCTCGATCGGGTGTTGAGCGAAGATGTCGTCGACGGCGTCCTCCTCGGTGAGATCGATCTGGTGGAACGGCACCTGACGGCCCGAGAGGCGGCGAACGGTCTCCACCGCCTTGATCGAGCTGTTGGCCAGATTGTCGGCGATGACGACGTGGTGGCCGCGCTCCAGCAGCGTCAGGGCGGTATGACTGCCGATGTACCCGGCGCCGCCAGTTACCAGTACCGTTTTCTCCATATCACTCCAGTCGGCCTTCGTGACCTCATTTTCAGGATGACCGGGAACGTGGTGGTCGAGGTCGATGTACTGATTACGATAGGGCTCCCGACGGCACCATCGACCGGTGGGCGGGTAACTACCCAGCCGTGGAGAGGCACGGCGCGGACCCTGCCGACCGGTGAGAAGATCGTAAGGACAGCAACTACATGACATACAGCGGAGGTCAACAACCGCCGGGCTGGTACTACGCCCACGGCGATCCTCCCAGCACCCAGCGATACTGGGATGGCACGGCCTGGGTCGGCTCGCCCCGTCCTGGTCCCGGTTCGGCCGATCTGGCCTCGCTCAACGTCGCCCTGCCGATCCCCCGGATGGCGGCCCGGTTGATCGACTGGGTCATCTGGCTGGCCATCCGTGCCGGCGCCGGCGCTTTCATCGGCTATGTTGCCGGCAGTGATCCGGGCGACACCTGGCTCGACCGGGCGCTGGTTCCCGTCCTGGCCGTGATCCTCATCGCCCTGTATGAGATCGCCATGGTGGCCCGAACGGGGGCGACCGTGGGGAAGATGGCGTTGGGGCTGAAGGTGGTGGATCCGGCCGGAACCCCGGTCGACCTCTCGTCGTCGATGATACGGGTCTTGCTGTTGCTGATGGCCGGGCTGCTTGAAGGGTTCGCCTTCGGCCGAACCTGGTGGGTGACCGTGCTTGGTCTGGCCGCGTTCGTGGCCTTGATCGGCTACAGCTTCGTCCTGCTGTTCACCGACCAGAACCGGCGTTTGCCGTGGGACCGCCTGGCCAACACCCTGGTGGCTCGACGCTAGCTGGCAGTGCACTGCGTGGATCAAGGTACCGGGCTAGGGCAGGTCGGTCGGCTGATGGAATGGCCAGCGACCTTCCCGGTGGTATCCCGCCATCATCGAACCGGTCCCGAACCGACCCCGCCATCTACCCACCAATAGCCTTGACAGCTCGGTGTCGGTCGAGCTAGCCTCATCATCGCTGATAAAGCTTGGCCGTTCATCACATCGAATGATCCTAGATAGGAGGAGCGGGTTACTCTCGGCCAACCGGCAAAAGGGCGTCGTTCGGCGCGTCGCTTGATGATCCTCATCAAGTGGTTCTGCCGGTGTGTCAGCACTGGTTAAGAGATCGGGGTTGAGGTCAATCAGATCGACGATCTGGTCGACCGTAGGGTCCGTTTGTCGCGAGATCTAGTGACTTCGTCGCGCCCGGTTGATCAGTTCATCTTTTACGGAGGTTGACAGCAATATGAAACTGAGAAAGAGACTGTTGGGCTGCTTGTGCGGAGCGGCCCTGGTAGCTACAATGATGCCCGCTGCGGCATCGGCGGATGAGGAAATACCAGCGTCGGCACACACGCCGACATCGTCGGAAGAACTCGTGGAGAATGTCACCGAAACATTCGACGCTGGTGACATCGCTCGGGCCGCAAGAAGTAAGGATGCTCAGAAGATCAAAGCATTCGTGAGGGCTTCGCTTTCCGGCAAGAAGCCGGCGTCGCCACCAGGGTTGGAAAAGGCAGCCGGCCGTGCGTTGGAGGCCATTCGTAGGACCCAGGCCGCCGGAATCCCGGTGGATCTCGATGATGCAACCTTCGGGGTATTGGCCGATGGAGTGAGCTTCTACTCCACTACGCCCGGCCTGATCAGCGAGGTCAACCGAAATCTGAAAATCTATCGCAACGATGAGGACCTCTACAAAGCCGTTGACACGATCGAGTTCAGCAGCGGTGAGGAAGCCGACGACGCTATTCCTGCGACGGCGGGTTCAGGCTTTGGCCTCAAAATCGTCTGGGTTGGCGCTGACGGCGAGGTGACTTCGTCCAACGGATCGCTTCGTGCGCAGTCGTACAAATATATCGATACCGACGATGATGATGACCACAACAGATACTATGCCTATCGGCGAGAAGCTGACGCATATCCCACGAAGAGCTGGAGCTGGATCAATCCTCGACGTGTCAATTATGTCCGCACAAAGCTTGACGTATACAGATGGAAGAAGGTCATGCAGTGGGCTCCCAAGGATGGTGCGAAGTACAGTAACAGCTGCCAATCTGCAAAACTGGGTGTATCGCTTGGTGCGGCTACCCTTACCGGCGATTATGAGATGTGTGGTAAGATCAGCGTTAGTCGCTACTACAGCAATTCATTGTTGTACTTCAAGTACAACCGGAGTTGGCTGATCACCGGATGGAATCTAAACATCTACTTGACAACTCTGCACTCCGTGCAGGCCTCCAACACGAGTACTCCGTATTGGAAGGACTGGACCAAGGCAGAATTTGAGTCGTACTACGGATCGAAGTCGACGGTCACCGAGTACTACTAGGACCGGCGACTGTAGCTGACGCATTATATGCAGGCCACTCACGGTTGCCGGGTCCGCCATGGCCCCGGCAACCGTGAACCTATCTGATATGGACAACTGTGAGGTTCTATTTGTCATGTACCGTACCGTTGTAGCCCGACTATCATTAGTCGCCGCGTTCGGGCTTCTGGTTATCTCCTGCGTTACAAGTCCTGGCAGTGAGGTAAGCGAACCTTCGGCCGGTGACGATCTGGCCGCGGCGAGTCCGGCGACCTCCAACCCCGGCATCGATGCTGTCGATGCCGGCGATCAGGCTGACGATCCGGGGGACGAGATGGTTAGTTTCGTGACGAAGTCTGGAAACAGGTGCGTTGAAGTCAGCGCAACGCGATGCCTTGTATCGACTGAGATGGGATCGTACTACTACATGATTGAGGCAGGGTCCACGCTGGAGGATCACGACGAGGCGGTGGTGGTTGACATTGGAGGACCCGGTTTGGCTGAGAGCTTGTTTCGAGACATCGACATGGGCTTTCTACCCGAGGAGCTGGCTCGGGACCGTCATGTCATCCTCGTTGGGCCGTCCTGGGGCGTTGTGCCGGCTGACGCCGAATGTCTAGAGGAGTGGAACAACCACCTTCAGAACGTTGTTCTTGAGTCGGCATCTGCTGAGGATGATGTCGGCATGGGGTGTGAGTTCGACGAGCAGGTGGCCCAGTACGGAGCTCGGAATGCAGCAGCGTTGAGGTCCGTCCTCGATGACTTTGCCGTAGATAGTTACGATGTGGTGGGTGTGTCGTTTGCCGGTGCAAGATGGCAGGTCATCGACGACCATCTCGAATCGTCGGAGCGGCCCAGGTCGGTCAAGGTGGTAAGCGCCATCCCTCGTGGCGCCCACCTGGAGACGGTCGTCGAATGGCAGGCGTGGTGGGCCAATCGGGTCTGGAGCGAGGCGTGCGGTGTCGAGTCTGCGTGTGAGGAGTGGCTCGCCGAACAGCACGAGAGGGAGGAGAATGTGGCGGCGTTGGTCCTGCTGTCCAGGGCCGACGAGTCGGTTGAGGCCGCAGCGTCGATCGTTGAAGCAGGTGGCGATGCCGACATCTCCCGATTCTCGCAGCTGCAGCTTTACACGAACGCCGCCGGCTACCCCACGGAGCGGCTCAACGAACACCTCGTCGGTGTATGCGCCACGCTCGATGCGGACGAGATGAGCGATGGTACCGAGGATCCCGTTGGTCGTTTGCTCGGCGCCTTCTACTCAGTGTGTCAGTCGACCTCGGCCACTGCGGGACCGGAACCGGTTCAACTAGACTTGACTCCTGTGGTCGACCATCGATTCTGCTTCGTCGACCTGGCCGGCGATCGCGTGACCCCTCCTTCGGTGACGGTCGGTGCTTCTCTCGAGTTTGCCAACATTCTGGTCGATCTCGGCGATCGGTCGGCGTCACACGGAGAGCTCGACGTGTTGACCTCGGTACTGACCGAGGACGGGTGTGCCGTCGGAGAAGACCTCGCATCAGCCGGACTCGACCTTGGGTCGTGCGCTGATGAGATTGCGAAGAGTGGGGCCGTGATCGTCGACCGAACCGTGAAGAACGGCGCGGCAGACGTTCGCTGCAACGAAGAGATCTCGGTTGGGCCGGCCGCTGAATCGACGATTGAAACGTCTTATCAGGGTTTGAAGATAACCGAACTGCTCTCCTGTTCCTCGAACGTCATGGCAAGGTGTATCGAAGATGCTCGAGCCGGCTGGTCCAGTGTGGCCGATGAGTGGAACCAGTACCCGCTTCTAGGTTCGAGTTGGCTTCCCTCGGATGTCAACACCGTCGTCGGTGCGGGGCCGGTCAACGACGGCGGAAAGAGTTCCGATTGATCAGCCCCCCGCTTTCGACGCGCCGGCTGATGCGATCTCGTCGCCGCCGAACCATACCCGTTGTGGTCGCAATGGGTTTCTTGGCGGGCTGCTCCGGATCCTCGCTGTCGGTGGAGACCGCGGCCATCGAGCAACCGCCTATACAGGAGCGTCATGGTCTGACCGGCGTCTGGACGGGGGAGGCCATCGCCTACTGGGGCGGTGGGCTGTCGACCGGGGACTTCATGGATGACTTGCCGACCACCGGCAATGAGGCCGGTGCCGATCCGCCCGATCGTGATGCCCAACCCGCCGAAGTGGAGGTCGTCTATGGTGACGGCGCGCTCCTTGATCTGGATACCCTTGGCTGGCAGTATCTGCCGCCGGACATGCTGTCGCCTCGAACCTCCGCATCCCAGGGGACCGTCGACGGCAATCTTGTCGTCTGGGGCGGTCGCAGTCGTCAGACCGGTCCCCAGCAGGCCGAGTCGTACGCCGATGGTGGGATCCTGAATCTCTCCAACTCACGGTGGCGGGAGCTTCCGGAATCCGACATTGAATTCACAGCTTCGGCTGGACCGATTGTGGTGCTCGACGACGGATTTGTGGTCAGCTCACATAACTTCATTGCCATAGTGAAGCTCGATGGAACTGTCTTCAAGCTTGTCGACTATGACGATCCAGTCGCTCCAAAATCCAGTGCGATTCTGCTGACGGGGACTACAACAACCAACAGTCGTATCATCTCGGTCAGCTGGGAGAGTACTGGGCCAACCATTATGGAGATCGATGGTGGAAAGGCCCGACGGATCGATCTCGGTGATACGGAGTTTGACAAGGCTTCAGCCGTCGAAGTCCTGGGCGTAGGCGATACGACGACAGTATTAGCTCAGCATCTGGATTCGCTAGGCGTCTACGAAGTTGTTGAGGATGACTCTCAACTGTCGATCTCGCCCTTGGCTCAGATCGAAGGCCGGTTCATCGTGGCCAACAACGAACGAAATCCGACATTGGTTGACGAGCACATCATAGTTTTCCCGCCCTTGGCGGGAACAGTGCCGATTGTCGATTTTGACTCAAAGACGGATCGAACAATACGTCCCGAGGCGACGACGTACTGCGCCTTGAGGGACAACTGGGGAATTGCGGACGAAGCAGGGCCGGGGTGGATCATGGTCGGATTCAGCATCAACACCGACTGCAGTGAGGATTCACAGGACGGAGAGGCAGTTCTCGTGAGGGTTGGGGTCGGGTAGACGCCGCCCTGGTGTTTATCAGGGTTGCGACACAGCACACATCCAGAAGAACCATAGGGAATCATCAAGCGGGAGGTGATCGGTCTCGGCGATATCTACGTGTGTCCAAAATTTTCGATAAATCTAAATAAAGGAAATATAGTGAAAAAGAAAGTAGCGAAGATACTCAGTCCGGTGCTAGCCGCTGTGATGCTGATAGTAGTCGCGCAGGCAGTGCCAGCGTCAGCACATCACCTATGCTGGAATGGATACGCCTGTATCCATAAGGACAAGAATTTCGCTGGCGGTGCGCTGAACACAAAGAACTATCGAGATCATCTTGATGAATGGAATGATGTGGCCAGCAGTATCGAGAACTACGGCGCCGAGTCGTTCTGGTTCAGTGAGGATGCTAAATGTGGCGGCTGGGACTTGAAGGTCGGTCCTGGCGGCTTTGTGAAAGACTTGTCCGGATGGTGGTTTGACAAAAATGAAGAAATTAGTTCAATCCATCGCAACAAATACTACAAAGATCATGCCCACTGCTGATAGGTGATTTGATCCTCATCAGTCATCGTCGTCTCCCTTGGTGGTGCTGCCCGGGCGCGACACCACCAAGGGTGGACGATCCTGGATGACAACAGTAGCTGGCAACAAGGAAGGAAAAGGCGGACAAGTCGATGGTCAAGAGAGGCCCCAGGTTGATCGCAATCGTCTCGATTCTGATCGTGCCGATGGTAGTTTCGTGCTCGGAATCGGCGACGAACGTCGAACTAATCAGTCACCTTGATTCGCTGGCCGACCCTACCAGCGATGCGCAGTTCCTCTTCCAGTCGGTTGCCCAGGCAGAACAGGCCTGTATGAGCCGTGCAGGGTTCGAGGGATACAACGATGGTGGCGACGCAGGATCTCTGGCCGTTCACGCCGTCAACCGGTTTCGCTCCTTGCCGACAATAGAGGCGCGAAGTGATGGCTCGCTCGGCTACGGGGAACCGATTTCCGACTACTTTGTCACCGCGTCCGGGGATCAGGCCGACGGGCACAATCACGGTGACGGTGAAGGCGAGGAGGATCATGGCCATGGATCCGCTCCCGATCATGAGGATGTCAGCATGTCGGTGGCTCTCATGGGTGACGTTGGCACAGCGTCAAGGGTGGAATACGAAGTTCCGGGCGTCGGTGTGGTTGGCCAAGTTGTTGGAGGGTGCATCGAGGAGTCGTATTCGGAGATCCCCCCCGACGACGTGAAGACCTACCTGACCGGGGCCTTTGTTGCGTCGAATTTGGCCGGGCAACTCCGATCGCAGACGCTCGATCGCATAGCCGATCTAGTACGGCGGTGGTCTGAATGCATGGCCGACGCTGGTTTCGAAGCGGTGTCGCCGTTCGACGTTGGATCGCTGGCGTCGATAGGTACTGAAGATGAGGTTGCAGCCGTCGATCGCTCGTGTCGAAGTCTTGATCAAGACTTGGACTCACAATACGAGGAGACGTTGCTAGAAGTCTCCGATGATGTCGCCGATGATGTCGTTCCCGCGCTGGAGGAGTTTGAACGACTGGCCAGTGACTACCGGCAATCGCCGGCCGGTGCCGGTCGGACGGTCGAGACTGGCTCGTGAGATGGACCATTCTCCCCGTCGGTCTCTGTTGCTTCCTTCTTGGTGCCGGCGCGTCGCTCGGTATCCGCTCGATTGTGTTGACCGAACGATCGCAGCAGTCGGTCGAGCAACTGGCTCACGAGCCTCTCTACCATAAAGTCGCTGCTCGGGTCCTGGAGGATCAGATTGTTTTGAGGGGATCACTGGTATCCGCAAGTCTCGACTCGTTCCAGCTCGAATCAGGCGGAGTGGTGACCGCGCTTCAGGGGCAGAACAGTGGCTTCGGAACCGTGGTCCTGGAAATTTCCGGCCGCCCAGTATGGGTGATGCCGGGCCAACTGCCTCCTTATCGTGATCTTGTACCTGGCGACTCCGGACCCGATGTGGCTCAGTTCAACCAAGCTCTGGCTTCGCTCGGCTACGATGCCGCCGGCGACGTTTTCGATCGCCGCATGGCGGACGCTGTCACCGATCTCTACCAATCGGCCGGATATGAGTTGCCCACGGTGGGGGAGGATCGCGTGACAGAGTTGTCAGTCCAGGTTGTGGCGGGTAAGCGCACTCTCGACGAGCTCGAACAAGACCTACAACGGGCCCGCGTCGATGCCGAGGCGACGCGCACCGGATCCACTGATCTGGAGTCCGACGTTGAGGAATCGACCTCCGACGATGATGAACAGCTGCTCGGGCGATTGGTGGAGGATCTGGAGCGGGCCGTCGATGCGGCTCGGTCGCAATACGAGGCTGCCTCGGCCGAGCTGGCGGAGGCGGAGTTGCTGGCCGGTCCCATGATCTCCGCCAGCGAAGTCTTCTTCACCAGTGACACCGACCTGTCGCTCGATCCCACCCTTGAAGTTGGCGCAACGGTTGGGCCCGAACAGATACTGTTCTCAGCAGGTGACGATCCGACCGCCGAGTTTCCGCTGACATCATCCCAGGCATCAGTGATTACCACTGGGATGGATGTTGAGATCGATATCTCGGGCGACACATACTCGTCAACCCTGGCCATCGAGGAGCGGGAGTCGGGTGCGTTCGCCGTTGCCTCGATACCGCGATACACCGACGAGCTGGACCCGTCGTCGACAACTGCGCTCGGGCGGCTGGTTCTGGCCACCACCGATAATCCGGTACTGGCCTTGCCCATGTCGGCAATCGGATCCGGGCCTGATGGCTCATCACACTCGGTGGTGCGAGCACCGCGCCCCGGCGAGCCCAAGGAAGAAGACAAGATTGTGCTCGTCGATACCGGGCTTGAAGCTGCTGGCTGGGTGGAGATATTGAGCGGAGACATCCAACAAGGAGATGAAGTGCGTGTTGGCTGGAAGCCCTGACCCGCTCGTTGTCTGGTCGGGGATTGAGTTTGCCTACGAGGGCTCCGATCGGAATGCCATCGGGCCTGTTGATCTCTGTATACGAGCCGGTGAATCGGTCTCAATTGTCGGTCAGTCGGGTTCGGGCAAGAGCACGATGTTGAGCGTTCTGGGATTGCTTGACCCCCCCACCGCAGGTTCCTATCGACTCGACGGTGTGGAGGTCTCCGCGTTGGGTGACAGGGCGGCCTCGAGGGTTCGCCGGGACAAGATCGGATTCGTGTTTCAAGCATTCCACTTGATTGAAAGTGCCTCGTTGCTGGAGAACGTGAGACTTGGACTTCGCTACTGCCAAGATGACCGCTATTACCGCGATGACGTGGCGCTGACCGCCCTCGATCTGGTCGGATTGGGAGGTCGTGCCACCAGCAGCGTCGCTCAACTGTCAGGAGGCGAAAGACAGCGCGTCGCCATCGCTCGGGCCTTTGCCAAGGAACCCACGATCATGCTGGCTGATGAGCCGACAGGCAATCTCGACAAGGCAACATCGGACGAGATCATGGCACTCTTTTTGGAAATGGTGGCTGCCAGTCAGTCGACCCTCGTCCTGGTCACTCATGATCCGACCGTCGCTTCCCAGGTCGACCGGACCATTCGGGTCGAGGGCGGACGTACAGCAGATGTCGTACGTTCGTAGCCGCACGGTTCTTCTTGCCGATGCGTGGTCGCCGTTTCGGCGCCGGCCACTGTTGGCCACGATTCGCCTGGCCACATTGGCGTTGGGGTTGAGTGCCGTCGTTTCGACGATGACCCTTTCGGCTACGTCGGCCGAAGTTGTCCGGGCCCACGTGGCGGGGACAGCCGGTTCGATCGTGTCGGTGTCGGCCCGGCCTGACGAGGCCCAGATTCTGCTCAACGAAGCGAGTGCCTTGTCTCTTGAAAAGGCAACAGCCGTGGGGCGAATTGATGAGTATGAAGTCAAGGTCGGCCTCAGCAGGGGAGCCGGTCTCGGCGCAGAGTCTCGTATCTGGGGCGTGTCCGAGAGCTTTCTGCGAGCGGCCGAAATCACTGTGGACTCCTGGCCCGTCGACCATTCATGGGAGGGTCGAAAGCTGCTGGTCGGCGCCGGAACGGCCAAGCAGTTGGACCTCAACATGTCGCTACCCGCCCAGTTCGTTGTCGTCGATGGACTGCCCTACCAGGTGGTGGGGATCTTGACGGATGTGAACATCCGGTCGGAGACGCTGCTTGGAGTAGTGGCTCCGCTGGACACAAGTCGCCAGCTGTTTGGACAACCATCGTCGTCGACTTTGATAGTGCGATCTGTTCCGGGTACGGCTTCCGTTCTCGCAGCAGAACTGCCTTATGTTCTCTCGCCGGCTGATCCAGCCCGGATCGAGGCGTCGGTGCCACCGGCGGATCCTGACCTGGCCATGGCCATATCCGATTCGGTTCGCCGCGGCTCTCTTGCCACGGGGATCGTTGTCGTTGTCCTGGGCCTCGTTGCCATCGCCAGTTCCACATCGGCCGAGGTTGTCAGGCGTATACCGGAGATCGGGCTTCGGCGTGCCGTCGGGGCGACCAGATTGCAGGTTGTCTTGATGATCTTGTTCGAGTCAGGTCTGTCGGGCCTCATCGCGGGGCTCCTTGCCGTGTGTGCCGCCACGTTGACGACGTCCCTGGTCGCGTATTGGTACGCCTGGACCCCGGTCGTCAGCTGGACGATGTGGCTGGCCTCCCCGGTTGGCGGCGCTCTCGCCGCCGCCCTGGCCGGTCTGGTTCCGGCAATACACGCAAGCCGCATCTCACCCCGACAGGCGCTCATCACGTAGTGTCGTGTCGGGTTCGTCTGTCACGAGGTGATCGCTCGACCGCACAGATTCCAGCTGGCAGGCATTCGCGGCCCAGACCGATCCGCTTTGTCCAGCGACCCTCCAGTGCCTGGCCGTCCCAGCGGCCGTCAGCCGGTAGACTGGGTGCCATGACTCGTCAGAACTCCGGAAGTAGGGTCGGCGGAGGCACGCCGAAACGGGAACCTGTCAGTCCTCCCGACCTGCCTTCGATGCGTCAACGGCGCCCGGTCATGTTCTGGGTGGTGATCCTGGCCGTGGCCGCCATGGTTTTGACCACGGTAGGCGGGTTTTTGAGTGTGATTCTCTGAGTTAGGCGCCATCCTTAGAGACAGAGGCCTACGTCCGAGGAGTTTCATGCCAACGTTCAAGTCGGGGGATCGAGTTGTCTATCCCCATCACGGTGCCGCGGTCATCATTGACACCGAGACCCGTGAGGTGAACGGCGAGAAGAAGAAGTACTTCGTGCTCCAGGCGGTGCACGACAATCTGACCGTCCGTGTACCGGTCGACATGGTTGAGGAGGTCGGCATGCGCATGCCGATCAGCGAGACCGATGTCGAGGACCTTTTCGATCTGCTCAGCAAGAAGGATGTTCGTGAACCGGCCAACTGGAGCCGCCGGTTCAAGAACCACCAGGAGAAGCTGAAGTCGGGCGACGTCTACCAGGTCGCCGAAGTGGTGCGCAATCTGGCCCTCCGTGAGAAGTCCAAGGGCCTGTCGGCGGGTGAGAAGAGCATGTACACCCGGGCCCGCAAGGTGCTGGTGTCGGAGCTCTCGTTCGCCCTCGACGTGAGCGAAGAAGACGCCATGGACAAGGTCGAAGCCCAACTGGCCTAGCACCGCCCTTCCCGAATCGGCGTCCGGTCCTCGAAACCCTCAAGTTTGTGCGCTGCGGTGTCATAGCGACACCTGAACGCACAATCCTGTGACCTCGGCGCGGTCAATCCAGGCCGAGCAGGGCGAACATGGATGCCGGTGGCTCGTCTCGTCCGACGGCCAGGAGCCGGGTCCGGTCGATGTTGACCTGATCGAAACGGCGGTCGGTCCAGCCGTCCCACGGCCCGCTCGGCAGTTCGGCCCCGGCTGATGAGGCCGCCTGACGGCAGGCCTCCAGATAGCCGGCCAGGTCGTCGAGATCGGCGGCGCCGCCGACCGGGCCGTGGCCTGGCACCACCGTCACCCCGGCCTCGGCCAGCCCCCGGAGACCGGCGATCCACCGGGTCGGGTAGCAATCGTGTCCCAGAGGGGTGACGCCGAATGTGGCAAAGGCCCCGGCGAACACCACGTTGGCCGACTCGACGAAGGCAACCAGGTTGCCGGCTGACTCTCCGGCCAGCGGATCGAGGACCATCGCTCGGGTCAGCTGGGCCCGCTCGGCCACTGTGTGGGTGATCGGCCGGGTGGCGAACTCATCGTGGTAGGCGCCGGCCAGCTCGGGTAGCAAGGCCCTGAAGGCCAGTGGGTTGGCCGGGGCGTCGAGTTGGGCGCTGGTGACTTCCGAGCCGTAGAAGGCGGCGGACCAGAAGATCGTGCTACCGCCGGTGAAAGCAACCCGGCTGGACGACACGATCACCCGCTTGATGGGCAAGCCCAGCTCGCCCGCCAACTGGTCGATGGCCCTGACCGTCACCTCGGCCTGTTCCGGGGTGGCTGTGGTGTCAATGATCGTCAGGCCGTCGGCATCGATGACCAGACCGACGTTGGAGTTGCCGAAACGGGGGTGGGGATGGGTGAAGGCGTAGACGCCCTGGCCCAGCTGTACGAGGTTCGGCTCGATGGCCATCGCCACGAGCCTACTAGGCTGGTTGGAGATCGATTCCTTGGAGGTCCCGCCCGCGATGTCCGACTACACGCCCCCGATCGCCAACATCGAGTTTGTGCTCCGCCACGTGGTCGATCTTGACGACCTTCTTGACCAGGCGCCGTTTGATCACCTCGATTCCGAGACCATGTCGATGGTAATCGGTGAAGTCGGGCGGTTCATTGCCGACGTCGTCGCCCCCATCAACCGCGACAGCGACCAGATCGGTGCGACCTGGAGCGATGGTGACGTCACCCTGCCCGACAGTTTCAGGCCGGCCTACGAACAGTTCGTGGCCTCCGGATTCGGTGCCGTGCCCTTCGACCCGGAATACGGTGGCGGCGGTTTTCCCTGGATCACAGCCATTGCCATACAGGAGATGCTGACCAGCGCCTGCATGTCGTTCGCCCTCTGCCCGCTCCTGACTCAAGGAGCCATCGATGCTCTCATGCACCATGGGTCCGAAGAGCAGCGTCAGGCCTATCTGCCCAAGATGCTGACCGGGGAATGGTCGGGCACCATGAACCTGACCGAACCCCAGGCCGGGTCCGATGTCGGTGCCCTCACCACCAAAGCCGAATCGGTGGGCGACGGATCCTGGCGCCTCACCGGTCAGAAGATCTTCATCACCTGGGGTGAGCATGATCTGGCCGACAACATCGTGCATCTGGTGCTGGCCCGCACCCCCGGCGCTCCTCCCGGAACCAAGGGCATCTCAATGTTCCTCGTGCCCAAGTTCCTCCTCAACGACGACGGTTCGCCAGGTGAGCGTAACGACGTGGCCTGCGTTTCGATCGAACACAAGTTGGGCATCCACGGTAGCCCGACCTGTGTGCTCAGCTTCGGCGACAACGACGGTGCCATCGGCTGGTTGATCGGCGACGAGGGCGCCGGCATGCGCAACATGTTCACCATGATGAACAACGCCCGGTTGTCGGTCGGTCTTCAGGGGCTGGCGGTGGCCGAGCGGGCCTACCAGCAGGCGTTGAGCTACGCTCAGGAGCGGGTTCAGGGCACAGCGGTGGGGGCCGAGCCCGGCACCAAGAGCCCGATCATCGATCATGCCGACGTGCGCCGCATGCTGATGACCCAGCGGGCCTGGATCGACGCCATGCGCTGTCTGCTGTACGAGAACGGGGCCGCCCTCGACCGGGTCACCGCGGCGGCCGACACCGAGGCCCGACAGCATCACAAGGAGTGGGCCGATCTGCTCATCCCGCTGTCCAAGAGCCTCTGCACCGATTTGGGTAACGAACTTACCTCGCTGGCCCTCCAAATCCACGGCGGCATGGGCTTCGTCGAGGAGACCGGCGTGGCTCAGCACTACCGTGACATCCGTATCGCCGCCATCTACGAGGGAACCAACGGTATCCAGGCCGCCGATCTGGTCGGCCGCAAGCTGCCGATGCGGGGCGGTGACGTCGTACTGGAACGGCTCGAGATGATCACCGAACAGGCCAAATCGCTGGGCGAGGTCGAAGAGCTGGCCACCTTCGGCCGCAATCTCGACCAGGCGGCCGACGCCGCTCGCCGAGCCACCCGCTGGTTGATCGAGAACGGAACAGCCGACCTGAACAACGCCCTGGCCGCCTCGTCGCCCTATCTACGGTTGCTGGGCACGGTGGTCTGCGGCGGTCTGATGGCCAAAGCAGCCATGGCCGCCTCGGCCCAGGAGGCCGACGATCCCGATTTCCACCGGGCCCGGATCGTGTCGGCCCGATTCTTCGGCGAGCAACTCCTGCCGGCGGCCGAGGGTCTGGAGGCGTCGGTGACCGCCGGGGCCTCCGATCTCTTCGCCTTGACCGCCCAGCAACTCCAGTAGCCTGATCACCATGGCGGCCGACACTGTCGGTCGGACGGGAAGACGACCTGCGGATCGGGGGTTACCAGTGGCAGGGATGACAACCGTACGGCGATCGTCGATGCAATGGGAGAATCAGTGATGAGTTCTGTAATGACCGCCGGTTTCGTGCCGCAGCTGGTCGCGTCGATTCCGAGTCCATCGTCGACCGGACTCGATATCGGGCCGTTGACCCTCAACTACTACGGCCTGTGCATCGGTATCGGCGTTGTGGTGGCGGTGGTCATGGCCCAGCGTCGCTGGACGAGAATGGGGGGCCACCCCGATGACGTCCCGGAGATCGCCAAGTGGGCGGTGCCGGCCGGTGTCGTCGGAGCCCGGCTGTACCACGTTATAACCGACTGGCGGCCCATCGAAGACTGGATCAAGATCTGGGAGGGCGGCTTGGGCGTTCCCGGTGGTCTCATCGGTGGGATCGGCGTCGGCTATCTGGTGGCCCGCCGCCGTCTGCAGGGCACCGACGGTGATCTGCGGAACATGATGGACGCCGCCATCCCTGGTATCCCGGTGGCCCAAGCCATCGGTCGGCTGGGGAACTGGTTCAATCAGGAGATCTTCGGCGGCCCGACCGATCTGCCGTGGGCGGTCGAGATCGACGAGGCCCACCGGCCGGCCGAGTTCGCCACCGAGCCGACGTTCCACCCGGCCTTCCTCTACGAGGCTACCTGGAACCTGCTGTTGGCCGGGTTCCTGATCTGGATCGATCGTCGCGGTGTGCTCAAGCGGGGCATGATCCTGCCGCTCTATGTCATCGGCTACGGGATCGGCCGTTTCCTGGTCGAGTCGGTTCGTATCGACGATGCCACCGAGGTGCTGGGCGTTCGGGTCAACCACTGGACGAGCGCGCTGGCCGTGATAGCAGGACTGGTGGCCCTGGCTTTCATGCGCCGGGGCAAGCCGTCGTTTTGGGCCGACGCCAACGGCTCCGGCGACTCCGACGGCTCCGACGGTGAGGCTGCCGGCACCGACGACGTGATCGAGGTCGACTCCTGATCGTGCTTTGGCCCATCAGCCGACCGTCGGGCGGTTGAGCGTCCGAACCGGTCGCCTTGCCGGGTAAACCGAAAGCCGGGCGGCTCAGGCCGCCGGTTTCGGGACCATGGCCCGTTCGATGTTGAGCCCCAAACCGTTGAAGTTGGCGATCGGGGTGTTGTAGCCCCGGTCGAGATGATGGGTGTTGGTGATTGTGGTTCGGCCCTCGGCCGCTGCCGCCGCCAACACATAGGCGAAGCCGCCCCGAATGTCGGGCACGACAACGTCGGCTCCGTGCAGCGGAGTCTTGCCCCGCACCACCACCGCGCACGGGGTCGACGAGCCGACGAACCGGCCCTCGATGCTGCCCAGCGGTGTGTTGTAGGGCTCGATCTGAGCTCCCATCTTCTTGAGGGCGGGAACGTAGGTGAACCGGTTCTCATAGACGGTCTCGTACATCACCGACAGTCCGTCGCACTGGGTGAACAACGCCACCATCGGCGACTGCCAGTCGGTCATGAAGCCGGGATGGGTGTCGGTCTCGACGGCGGCGGCCTTCAACTCGTCGGCCTGAGCCGAGACCGAGGTGTCGGTGATCTCGAATGTGGCACCCATGCGGGACAGGGTGGAGATGGCGGTCACCAGCCGGTCCTGGCTGAGACCGTGAACCGTGACCTGGCCACCGGTGATCAAACCGGCCACCAGATAGGAGAACGCCTCGATGCGGTCACCCTGAAGCCGGAGCGATGCCCCCGACAGGCGCTCCACGCCGTCGATGACGTAGCGCCGGTTGGGTCGCATTTCGATGTGGGCCCCCATTCGCTGCAGGAAGAGGGCGAGCTCGATGACCTCGGGTTCGAGGGCGCCCCCATCGAGCACCGTGCGGCCGTCGGCCATGGCCGCCGTCATCAGGACTGTTTCGGTGGCTCCCACCGACGGGTAGGGGAGTTCGATGTGGGCCCCTTTGAGGCGGCTGGCTTTGGCCTCCAGGCCGTCGGCCGTGATCTCCAGCTCGGCGCCCATCTTGCGGAGAGCGTCGACGTGGAAGTCGAGGGGACGGGCCCCGATGTCGTCGCCGCCGACCAGGGGAACGAAGGCTTCGCCCACCCGATGAAGTAGCGGACCCACCATCAGGATCGGGATCCGGTTCATTCCGCTGAACGTCAACGGCACCCGGCT
Organism: Acidimicrobiales bacterium; assembly: GCA_965216685.1. GTDB lineage: Bacteria > Actinomycetota > Acidimicrobiia > Acidimicrobiales > SZUA-35 > JAHELU01. The sequence continues at coordinate 5,245,835 of OZ244195.1, read as the reverse complement.
GCTGGTGAGGCTGCGGGAATCGACCACGGTCTCGCCGTTGTCCCGTTCGACTACACATCCCAGTGCCTCCAGCATCTGCACCGTGATATCGACATCGCCCACCGCGGGACAGTTGCTGATGGTTGACGGGGTGTCGCCCAACAGGGCGGCGACGAGATGTTTGGTCACCGCGTTCTTGGAACCCTTGACCGAGACATCGCCCACCAGAGGGCCGACCGGCTCGACGATCCAGGCCTCGGTCAGGTCGTTTTCTGCAGGTTCACGGTCGTCATGTTGCGTGGTCACGGTGTTCCAATGTAGTTGCTTGGCACCCGCAGCCGTTGGCGCACCGGCCAATCGTTAACCAGGTGTTTGCGGGTCGTTGGTTGGTCAGCGAGTTCGCCTTCGACTCCGGTGGACGATCGGCCGGACCATGCGGGCCGCCGGGCCACCGTCGGCGGCCACGGCCAGCAGTCGGCGGTAGGGGTGAACGTCGGGAAGGCCGTCGACCGGCCCCTCCGGTGGGTTGGCCAGCACGGCTCTGACCTCATAGGCCAGAGCGAACAGGGCCAGACGTTGCCGTAGCTCGGCCGGCGAGAACAGCTCGGGGTAGGCCCGGTGAAGCCAGTCGACGACCTCGCCGTAGTCCTCCGGCCCGACCCGACCCCGGTAGTTGGCCGGAACGTGGAGGTCGGGATAGGTGAGGAATCGACAGAAGACGTCGAGATCGAGATCCCGGGGTGCCCCTCGGGCCCACTCGAAGTCGAGGATGGCTGTGATCGACGAGCCGTCCCACAGCACGTTCTCCAGCGACAGGTCGCCGTGAACCAGTCCGGACTCCGGATAGACGGCGACCGAGGCGGCCAAGCCCGTCACCTTGCGTTCGATGTCATCAACCGCGGCGGCATCCACGCCGGACACCGTGCGGAGCCGCTGCAGCCCGTGCAGGAGGGGCAGGACCGGGTTGCTGGCCGATCCCAGGAGTTGCGGGGCGTCGGTCAGCGGGTCGAGATTGTCAGGAACGGCGGTCGAATGGATGGCTCGTAGACAGCGGGCCAGTTGCTCTATGGCCTGACGGCGTTGGCTGGCCCGCATGTCCGGCCACCAGCGAGCCAAGGTCATACCCCGCTTCCGCCTGACGATCAGGTAGGCGGTACGGTCGAGGTGCCCGTAGTCGACGATCTCCGGTGTCCACTCCAGTACCGGTAGCGCCAGACACAATCGGGCTTCTCGGATCAGCCGGTCGCGACCGTTGCGGTTGAGCCGGATCACGTGGTCGTCGGCCAGAAAGACCTCGTTGCTGGTGCTGGGGGCCCGCCGGATGGTACGGCCCGACAGCCCGTTCCGTTCGAGAACGTGACGAGCGTGGTGTTCGGCGTCGGGCAGCAGGGACCGGTGCATCTCCCTGCCCCATCGGCTGCAACCGCCCCCGGTATTAGGGCATCGTGAGTCGACTGTGAGCGTCGATCACCGCGTCGTTCAGCCGAGGCCAGACTTCGGCCGCCCAGAGGCCGAAGTCGCGGTCGGTGAGGACGACACATGCCAGTGAACGCCGGGGATCGATCCACAGGAACGTGCCCGATGCCCCGAAGTGCCCGAAGGTGGCGGGTGAATTCTTCGATCCGGTCCAATGGGGCTGCTTGTCGCCCCGTAGCTCGAAACCCAGACCCCACAGGTTGGGCTCCTGGCGTCCGAAACCGGGCAGCACACCGGGGAGATCGGGGAGATGGGCGGTGGTGGCGGTTGAGAGGGTCGAGGAGTCGACGAGGGTCGGGTTGATCAACTCGGCGGCGAAGGCCAGCAGATCTCGCACGGTGCCTCGGGCGCCGTGGGCCGGCGAGCCGGCCAGTGTGGTGCTGGTCATGCCCAGCGGCTCCAGTACCGCCAGCCGCAGGTAGTCGGCCGGGTCCATGGCTGTGGCTGCGGTCAAGGCCCGGCCCAGAAGATCGAAACCCTGATTGGAGTAGATCCGGCGACTACCCACAGCAGCCAAGGAGGATGGGGCGCCGTCCGCGGTCTCCGGGGCCAAGCCCGAGCTGTGAGACAGCAGATGGGCGATGGTCGAGCCGTCCGGTCCGGCCGGTTGATCCAACGAAAGCGACTGTTCCTCCACTGCCACCAGCACCGCGTAGGCGAACAGTGGCTTGGTCACCGAAGCCAGGGCGAAGGGCTGGTCGGGAGTGCCGACGGCCTCCAGCCGGCCGCTGCCGTCCAGCCAGCCGCCGGCCCAGGCCGTGACCGGCCACTGTTCCATGTGCTGTTGCATGTCATTGGCCGGTGTCATGATTTGACAACGCTACCCCGGCCGGAGGAGGCAATGTGGCGATGTCTTGTCGATGCTCGGCGCTGAGTTGTGCAGTGGATACCCTCAGAAGAGCGGCCTTCTGGTCGAAATCCTCTCGAGAAAGACGGCAAGACCCAAATTGAGCACCACTTTCGCTGAACTAGGCGTGGCCGGGGACCTGGTCGATGTGCTAGCGGCCAAAGGCATATCCGATGCCTTTCCAATCCAGGAACTCACGATCCCCGATGCCCTCAAGGGGCTCGATGTTTGCGGCAAAGCTCAAACCGGGTCGGGCAAGACGCTGGCCTTCGGGTTGCCAACGGTGCAGCGCATGGAAGGGGCCACGTCCAAAGCTGTAGATTCGCTGATCCTGGTTCCCACCCGTGAGCTGGCCATCCAGGTCATGGGCGAGCTTGAACCGCTGGCCAGGGCCAAGGGTCTTCGATCATTGGCCGTCTACGGCGGCTCCGACATCGACAAACAGATAAATCGAATACGCAAGGGCGTACAGCTGGTCGTGGCCACCCCGGGTCGCATGATCGATCTGCTGGAGCGAGGCGAGGTGTCGGTGGCCTCGGTCAGCTGCGTCGTCATCGACGAAGCGGACCGTATGGCCGACATGGGGTTCCTCCCCCAGGTCGAGTGGATCCTGCGCCGTATCGAGGGCAACCACCAGACCCTGCTGTTCTCGGCCACCCTCGACGGGGCGGTCGATTCGCTGGTCCGCCGCTACCAGGATGACCCGGTCCGTCACGAGGTGGAGGCCGAGGAGGTGACCGTCGAGCAGATGGGTCACCGCTTCATCGCCGTGCACGAGATGGATCGCAAGAAGGTGGTTGCCAGCATCGTCAAGGCGGCTGAGCGGACCATGGTGTTCTGCAACACCAAGCGAGCCTGCGATCGGCTGGCGGCCGACCTGGCCAAGCTCGACGTCAAAGCTCAGCCCATCCACGGTGATCTCCGGCAACGGCACCGGGAGAAGGCACTGAACCGTTTCTCCGAAGGTGATCTGCAGGCCTTGGTGGCCACCGACGTGGCCGCCCGCGGTATTCATGTGGACGATGTCGACATCGTGATCCACTTCGACCCCCCGGACGACCACAAGACCTACCTCCACCGTTCCGGCCGTACCGCCCGGGCCGGCGGCTCGGGGCTGGCGGTCACCCTGGTGTTGTGGAACCAGGAGCTTGATGTCAAACGTCTGCAGAAGCGGTTGGCGCTCGACATCCCGATCGTGGAGATGTTCTCCAACGACGAGCGCCTGCAAGACCTCGCCGGATGGGATCCCACGGCCGACGGCTGAGCGCGGTCGACCCCCTCAAACCGTGGGCCGGGTCGCTGGTCCGTCGGGTCGCCGCCGCTGACGACCAGGTTGACGCCATGGCTCTGGTCGGTGCCGTTGCCGACAGGGCGTTCGACGGTTCGCCGCCGCCGGGCTGGTCCCAGGCGGTTGACCGAGAGGCCCGATCACTGCTGGACGAGGTCGATGATCCCCCCGGCGGCTGGCACAATCCTTGGCTGGTGGGTCTGGTACACGAGCGGGCCGTTTCCGCCTCGGTGCGGCGCAACCGAGGTGCCTGGTACACCCCGCCGTCACTGGTTCGGGGGCTGGTGCGGCTGGTGGCCGACGTGGTCGAGATGCCGGTTTTCGCCGTCGATCCGACTTGTGGTGGGGGAGCGTTCCTGCTGGCTCTGCTCGACCACTGGGTCGACAACGGCTTGTGCCCCGCCGAAGCTCTGACCAGGGTGGCCGGCTTCGACATCGACGCCGACGCCGTCGGCGTGTGCCGGCTGGCTCTGGCGTTGTGGGGTCGCAGCCAGGGGCTGGACATCGACAACGAGGTCGTGACCACCACGGTGCGCACCGTCGACGCCCTCACCGTCGACTACCCCCGGTGCTGGCCCGACCGTCGGTTGGTCATCGGTAACCCTCCGTTTGCCACGCCGCTCAAGACGTCGCAGGGAAACATCCCCGAGTCGGCTGAGAACTACCGCTCGCTCCATCGTCACGAGCTGGGCCAGTATGCCGATCTGGCCGCCATTCACCTGCACCGGGCCGTCAGTACGTCGGGCCCGGATGGTGTGGTGATGCTGGTTATGCCCCAGTCGGTTCTTTCCAGCCGGGACGTGGCCGGTCTGCGAGCCAGGATCGCCGACGATTCGGCCACGGTGGCCATGTGGGCGGCCCGGGAAGCGGTGTTCGACGCCGGGGTTCGGGCCTGTGCTCCGCTGATCGTGGTGGGCCGACGCCCCCCGGAAACAGTGGTTCTGGCCGCCGGACCGGAGGCTCATCGGGTGGGACGGGCCATGGCCGAGGAGCAGCCGGGGAGTGCCTGGGCGGCCCACGCCGCCCGCTCGCTTGGTGCCCCCGAGCTGCCGGCCGCCGTGACCCGACCGGTCGGCCTGCTGGGCGACCTCTGCACGGCCACTGCGGGATTCCGCGACGAATACTACGGGCTGGTGGCGGCAGCCCGGGAATGGACCGGTCCCGATCGGCCCCCCAACCGCCTGGTCACCGTCGGTTCGGTCGATCCGCTGGCCACCCGTTGGGGTCACGGAGGCATACGCTTTGGTGGTCGGCTGTGGAACGCGCCCTACGTTGGCCACGATGGGCTGGAGGGTAAGGTCGCACGTTGGGTCGAGCGTCAGGCGGTCTCCAAGCTGGTGGTGGCCACCCAATCCAAACTGATCGAACCGGTCCTCGATCCCGGCGGTGAACTGGTGCCTTCGACGCCGCTACTGTCGGTTCACGGTGGCCGTGACGATCTTCCCTACATCGCCGCCGTCCTCCTGGCCCCGCCGGTGGTGGCCTCAGCCTGGCAGCGCTGGTTCGGCTCGGCCCTGGGGGTCGACGCCCTCAAACTGGCCGCCGGTCAACTGGTCGAGCTGCCGGTGCCGGGCGATCGCCGAGCCTGGACGGCGGCCGCTGAGCTGATCGCTGCGGCGCTGGAGGAGCGGCCGGACGGGTTGACGGTGGCTGAGGGTTGGGCGGTGGCGGCCGAGGCTGCCGCTCTCATGAATTCCGCCTACCGTGCCGACTCGAATGTGCTGGACTGGTGGCTTGAGCGGGTGCCGCCGAGAAATGCACCGGTGGCCGCGGACCCTGATGGGTAAGCTGAAGCGGTGGATTCTTTGCGGCGCCCCGACATGGACCCCATGGACATCCCGGCCTCGGGAGCCTGGCGGGCCGACATGGGTGTCGGGGATCGCAAGTTCCTCGATCTCGTGGGCGACGGTCGCCGCTTCGCCCTGGAAGGCGGTGGCCATCTGCAACAGGTCACGGTGGCCTACGAGACGTGGGGTGACCTGGACGACTCGGCCTCCAATGCGGTCCTGATCTGCCACGCACTCACCGGTGACGCCCACGCCGCCGGGCCATCGGGGTCCGGTCAGCCGACGGCAGGTTGGTGGAACGACCTGATCGGTCCCGGTCGAGCCATTGACACCGACCGGGTCTTCGTGGTCTGCGCCAACGTGCTCGGCGGTTGTCAGGGCACAACCGGCCCGGCGTCACCCCACCCGGTGGACGGCCGGCCCTATGGGCCCCGGTTCCCGATCGTCTCGGTTCGTGACATGGTTCGGACCCAGGCCGCTCTGGCCGATCATCTGGGAATCGACCGGTGGCTGTCGGTGGTGGGGGGATCGATGGGTGGCATGCAGGTACTCGAGTGGGCCGTCATGTTCCCCAAGCGGCTGCGATCCATGATCAACATCGCTTCGGCCGCCAGCGCCAGCCCGCTGCAGATCGCCTGGAGCCAGATCGGTCGCCTGGCCATCGCCCTCGATCCCAATTGGAATCACGGTGACTACTACGACGCCACGACCGGTGAAGGCCCTCACCTGGGCTTGATGTTGGCTCGCCGGGTGGCCCAGGTCCACTATCGCAGCGATCAGTCGCTGGAGATGCGGTTCGGCCGTTCGACCGTCGATCGGCTCGACAACTTCGCCTTGTGGGACCGGTTCCAGGTGGAGAGCTACCTTGACCATCACGGCCAGAAGTTGGCTCGGCGGTTCGACGCCAACAGCTATCTGGTGCTCAACAAGGCCATGGATCTGCACGATGTCGGGCGGGGTCGGGGCGGGTTGGCCACCGCCGTGGCCCGAATCAGCTGCCCATCGCTGGTGATCAGCGTCGACAGTGATCAGCTGTACACCCCCCGGCAGCAGGAGCAGCTGGTTTCGCTGCTGCGGGCCTCTGATCTCGATGTCAGCTATGAGATCATCGAATCGGATCACGGACACGACGGCTTCCTGATCGAGTTCGACCAGTTGGCTCCCCTGGTCGGCGATTTCCTCGACGAGCAGCTCAAGAGCTGAGGTTGCTGTTCGATGCCCGAGGGAGTGGAGATCGAGATCTATCGGCGTCAGGCCGAGTTGGTGGTGGGGCGGCGTATCACCTCCGTCGAGGCCCCCGACAGCTGGTTTCTCAAAGGCGGCGTGACCGCCGAGGAGGTGACGGCGGCCTCGCTGGGTGCGTCGGTGACCGAGGCTCGACGCCGGGGCAAACTGTTGGTTCTCGACTTGTCGAACGATCACCGTCTTGGCTTGCGGTTCGGGATGACGGGTCGTCTCATCGTCGACGACGAGTCGGCCATCGCCTATCTGGAGTATTCCAGCCAGCGCAACGATCCGGCCTGGGATCGCTTCGGTCTCACCTTCACCGATGGCAGCCGCCTGATCATCCGTGATCCCCGCCGGCTGGGCGGGGTGGAACTCGATCCCGACGAGGATCGGTTGGGCCCCGACGTGTTCTCCATCACCCCCCGCCAGTTGCGTGACCGGGTTCTGACCGGTGAGGTGGCCATCAAAGCTCGACTGCTCGATCAGGGTCGCATTGCCGGGGTGGGCAACCTGATCGCCGACGAGACACTGTGGCGGGCTCGTATCGATCCGGCCCGGCCGGCCGGTTCGCTCGACGGCAACGACCAGCGACGCCTCCACCGCCATCTACGGTCGGTGGTGAACGAGTTCCTCGACAACGGTGGATCGCACACCGGTCGGCTGCAGGACTCACGGGTGAGGGGCGGCCAATGCCCGATCGACGGGGTGGAGCTCGACCGCCGGACCATCGGCGGGCGCACAACCTACTCGTGCCCGATCCATCAACGGTGACGTGGGCCGGGCCGCCGTGATCGGCTAGGTTGGCCTGGTGTTGCCCTTGGTCGCCGCCGCCACCGACCAGACCGGTCGGACGATCACGATGCTGTCAGCCGGATTGCTGGCAGTGGCCGTCGGCTTGACCGCTCTCACGGTGTGGTACTGGCGGTTCACCAGCCCTCGTCGTGCAGCCCGGCCCGAGCCGCCGGCTGAGGTGGAGCCTGCCCCACCATCCGAGCCCGAGCCCGGGCCTGCAATCGATGCCCGGCCTGCGCTCGAGCCCGAGGCGACGGTCGGTCAGGATCCGGAGTGGGCTGTGACCGGCCTCGATGACGAGCAGTGGGCGATCCTCTCCCAAGCCGTTCTCGACAGCTACTTCGACTGAGCTCAAGAAGTGTGGCGCCTCAAGACCCCGGTTTCGGGGCCCCCAGACGTCACACTTCACGACTACGGTGTAGGCCATGGCAGCCAGCTTTGATCCAGCAGAGATGATTGCCCGCTTTCGGGAGCGGGCCGATGCGGTGAAACGTCGTAATCTTCCCCCGGTGGGAGGCGATGAGCGGCAGATGTTCATCAAGCAGGCCGAACAGGATTTCATGGATTTCGCCATGATCGCCGACGCCGAACCGTCGCTCGACGACGGCATCTTGACCCTCACCATCGATCTACGGCCACCGGAGTCCGGAACCTGAGGATTCGGTTGATATTGGTGGCCGTCGGATCGACTTCGCCGGTATAGTCAATGGTTCATGCGGACGTAGCTCAGCTGGTAGAGCATCACCTTGCCAAGGTGAGGGTCGCGGGTTCAAATCTCGTCGTCCGCTCCACAAAACATCAGGTCGGGCCCCATCGAAACGATGGGGCCTTTCTTGTCAGGGTCCAATGACACCTCGTTACTACCTGCAACGGCATCTGGTGTCCCGACTACCGATGATTCTCTATTCGAACCAGATTGCGGGGGGTTGCTCGTGCCAGGCGAGATGGAGCAGGCGATCACCGGCGGCGAAGTCGACATGGCGCAACAGGGGCTGTGTGACCGGGTCGATCTCGATTCGGGCGATCCTCGGGGCACCGTGGTTGGCGTCGTGATGCATCACCCAGTGGTCGGCGTCGTATGACGAGGCGCCGAGGGCTGAGGCAATGATGGAACCAACCGTCTTCTGTGTCGTGGTTGGCGCCAGCAGGGTGTCCACGATCTCGGCAAGAGTGCCGGTTGGCCAGACCCCGGGCCGGTACCTTGTGGCGATGTGGAGCATGACAGGATTGGCGATGGTCATGGCGTCGATGGCGGGAGGGGGCGTCTCGGTGTGCTCTACCAGCCAGTCGACCGGTGCCGGCCCGACCCTGCTGCCTGCTCCGATTACTCGCCGCCCCGGATCGATACAGGTGAAGCCGGCGTCGAGCACGTGCTGGGGGCCGATTGGACCGAGGTCGAGCGTGCGGATGGCTTGGGCTCCGAAGCCGATCACGTCGTCACCGATCCAGCCGACGGCAACAGCGGTGAGGTTGCCGAGCCGGCCTCGGAACCAGTCGATGTCGCCCTGCTTGTAACTGGCCAGGTAGATCCGCTCGAGCTCAAGTCGAACCTGCGGATCGAGATCAGCCTCCAGGCCGACCTCGATCCGCAGGTCATCGGCCATCTCGTCGCCGGTCATGCTCCGGGGCAGTCGGCATCTTCACCGGTGTCGAAGATGTTGAAGCCGTCAAGCTCGGCGGTGGCCAAGACCGGGGTGCCCTTGAGCAGTCCCTCGGCCTGGAAGCAGAGCCGAAGGTCCTGGTTGGTCCCGTCCGCCGTCACCACGCCCACCTCGGAGTAGTAGGCCAGACCGACCTCGTTCGGTGACAGCGAGTAGCCGTCCTCGTACGTCAGGTCTGCGTCGGACCCGATCTGAGCCACGACCGCGACGCAGAAGGTGGACCAGCTATCGTCAGCGACGCCGTCCACCGAAGCACCGCAGTCGGCGCCGCCGTTGATGGCCTCGATGATGTTGGCCGTTATCTCCTCGGTGTCGTCCGAGCCACGGCCACAGCCCGTGAGCACCGATGCCAAGCCAACAACTACCGCCGCAACCCATGAAGCGACGAGACGCTTGTTTGTGGTCATGATGGAAATCCTAGATGGCGCTGAGGTCGGCCCGGGCCCGTAGCATTGGACCATGCAGCTCACGACCCCCGAGTTCGATCAGTCGATGGTCGCCATCATCAGCGGCGGAACCCAAGGCCTGGGTGAGGCGGTGGCCCGCAAACTGGTCGCTGACGGGGCGGCCGGATTGGTTCTCGGTGGGCGATCACCGGACCGGGGCCAAGCTCTGGCCGACGAACTGAGCGCCGAGGGTACACCAACGATTTTCGCCTCGGTCGACGTCCTCGATCCCGGCGCTTCGACCACGATGGTCGATGCTTGCCTTGACCGGTTCGGTACCGTGACCGGAGTGGTCAATGTGGCCGCCATCACCAGTCGAAGCAACCTGTTTCAGGACTCGGTCGAACACTTCGACCGCATGATGGCCGGCAACGTCCGGGCCCCGTACTTCTTGATCCAGGCTGCGGCCAAGGTGATGGTTGAGCAGGGGAGCGGCGGTTCGATCGTCAACGTTGGATCCACCTCGGGATACGGCGGGCAGCCGAAGTTGACCTCCTACAGCATGTCGAAAGCGGCTCTGTCGGTGATGACCCGCAACCTGGCCTATTCATTGATGCAGCACGGTATCCGGGTCAACCAGGTCAATCCGGGGTGGATGGAAACCGAGTCGGAACATCGCACCCAGCTCGAACACGACGGCGCCCCCGAGAACTGGCTGGAACTCGCCGCCCCCGGCCGGCCGCTCGGCCGACTGGTCCAGCCCTGGGAGGTGGCCAACACCATTGCCCACTGTCTTTCCCCGGCGTCAGGTCTTCTGACCGGCAACATCATCGACGTCGACCAGTCGGTGCAGGGTGCTGGCGACCCGCCGCTTCCCGGGGCCGACGAGACCATTCATCCCTGACCGCTGATGAACCGAGCAGTCCTGTCGATATGGCTGGCCTTGGTGTTGGCGACGGCGGCATGCTCGGATGCCCCGAGCGACGAGTCGGTGGGCGACACCCTTGAACTCCCCACCGACGGTGACGGTGACGAGACATCAACCGAAGCCACCGGCGACCAGGCACCCGATGCGCTTGACGTGACCGTCGGGGAACCATCGAACCTGGCCGATATGGAGGCCATCTGGGCCGAGGCTCGAGCCGCTGTCGTGAGCCGCCTGCGAGGCGGCGGCTTCGGTGTAAGCGACAACAACGTCCTGACCGGGCCCGGTGACTTCGTCATCGACCTGGACCGCTGCCCGGCCAACTGGAACAACGAGGCCGTCGTCGACGAACCGATCCGGCTGATCCACGTGCTGAGCGCCGCCGACTTCGGTCCCTACAGTCAGGGCGCCCGGGCCTACTTCGAACACATCAACAACACCGGCGGAGTCGACGGGCGGCTGATCGACTACGAAGTGGTCGACGACGGCCTGCTACCGACCCAGACCATGGAAGCAGTCGACGACCGAATCGAGAGCAATCCGCTGGCCATATCAACCTTCGGGACACCGACCAGCCAATCGGTGTTCGACCAGCTCAACCGGGAATGCATTCCCCAGCCCTTTGTCGGCTCGGCCCACCCCGCCTGGGGTGATCCCCGCTCCCATCCATGGACCATCGGCCTGCCGCTGTCCTACTCATCGGAAGCCGCGCAGTGGGGCAACTGGATAAAGCGGAACCTGGCCGGGCAGACTCCGGTCAAGGTGGTGGCGCTGACCATCGACAACGACTACGGGCGGGCCTATCAGACCGCATTGAGTCGTTGGGCAACCTCCAATCGCGATGTCATCTCCGAGGTCGTCGTTGTCAACCACGACCCCGAGTCTCAGGATGTCAGCTCTCAGGTGACCGAGGCCGGGGCGGCCAACCCCGACGTGTTCATTGTGATCACCGCCGGACCGGCCTGCGGCTCGGCCATCGAGAGCGGCGAGACGACCGGGTTGAACAGCGTGACGATGGCCCTTTTCCTGGCCACGGCCTGCACCGACCCGCAACGATTCCTCGTACCGAACGGGCGGGCCGGCGACGGCTATCTGGCCGTTGACGGCGGAGCGAAGTCGGTCGGTGACCCGGCCCACGACGGCGACCTGTTCGTCGACTTCATCTCGTCACTGGTGACCGAGGCCGGTGTTGAACCGGAGCAGGCCGCCCAGGCCGGGGCGGGGGCCGGACAGTTCGCCTGGGCCTACGTCGAAGCCCTACGGATCGCCGCCGAACTCGACGGCGGTGTCAACCGCTCCAATCTCATCCTGGCGCTGCGGAGCCTTGATCTCCGCCATCCGATGCTGGACCCGGGAGTGGCGTTTTCGACCGACGGCGCCGCCGACGCCTACCCCATTGAGGGATCCCGCATGATGCGCTACTCACCGGGCGGCGAGACCTGGGACCGGGAATCGCTGGTCATCGACCTCAACCGAACGACCCCAAGCTGTAGCTGGGATGGAGTCAACTGCCGCTGATCGGCGGAAACAGTGGCACGAGCGGCCAATCCACCGGCGTTCAGGCATGGTAAAAAGTTCGGCAAGGCTTGGGGGATTTCACCCAGCGGGCCGACACCGGAATGTAAAGTGACCGACGATGGCACTGGCGGAGCGGGATCCGGAGAAAACAGCGGCGGCATTGCTGGTTCGACGAACCACGATGCGGTCCGATCTTGAGCTGATCAACCAGCTGGCCGGCCAAGACCGGACGGCGGCGGTCGACGCCATCCTCAACAAGCCGCTCGACGAGACCAAGGCTCCCATCAGCGAGAAGAGCGACAAGATCCTCACCTGGTGGTTCGGTCGTATCTCCGAGGGGGTCAACGGTCTGCAAGACCGCATGACGTTCCTGTGGCACTCGATCATCCCCACCCACCGGTACTCGGCCGGCGAGCAGGAACTGGTGGGCGTACAGCTCAACACTCTGCGGTCGATGGCGCTGGGCAACTACCGGGCGCTGCTGCAGGCCATGATGATGGATCCGGCCATGCTCAAGTACCTCGATGCCGACAGCAACCGAGCCAAGAAGCCCAACGAGAACCTGGCCCGCGAGGTCATGGAACTGTTCACCATGGGCATTGGCCACTACAGCGAGGACGACGTTCGGGCCGCCGCCTTGGCCTTGGCCGGATGGCGGGTCGACAAGGACAACAACAAGGCCTGGTTGGACTATGACCGGGTCTATGAGGGCGAGCTTACGATCCTGGGCGAGACCAAGCAGTGGACGTCGGCCGACCTCGTCGACAAGCTGTGCGATCAGCCGTCAACGGCCCAACACATTGCGTCTCGCGTCTGGTATCACTTCACCGGGGTGACCCCTTCGGGTGAACAGCGCACGGAACTCGGATCGTGGTGGCAGGCCCAGAACCTGGAGATCAAGCCGTTGCTGGAGCGGATCTTCCACGACGAGCAGTTCTGGGCCCAACACTATGTTCGGCCCCGGAGTGGCTTCGAGTGGTACACCGCCACCCAGCGGTTGCTGCAGTTCGACACCGACGAGAACTGGCGGCCCCGCAACCTGGGTCAGTTGCCCTACGAACCGCCCAACGTGGGTGGTTGGCCGGAGGGCGACCGCTGGCTGAACATCGATTCGATGCTGCGTCGGTCCGAGCAGCTCTTCTCGGTCGACTTCCGCGACATCCCCATGGGCACCACCGCCACCGTGCCTGAGATCCTTGACCAGAGCGGTCTCTTTGTGATCGACGACAGCACGATGGCGGCTCTCGAGTCGGTGGCCTCGGCGGTTGACGAGGTGGGCGAGGAGAGCATCCCTCAGTTGCAGTGGCGGATCGCCCTGAGTTGCCCGGAGTTTCAGCTGCAATGACGTCAAACTACGAGAACTTCGAGTACGGGCCGACCCGAGCTGAAGAGGGCGAGGAGGCCACCGCACCCCCCGGTCTCATCACCCGGCGCCGGATCCTGCAGGGTCTCCTGGCCGGTGGTGCCGTCGGCTACGGCACCTGGCGGACCATGTTCAACCAGCCGCCGGCGCCGGTCAGCAGCCTGGCCTCGGCTCGGGTCGACACCTCCGTGCTCGAGGTGGCACCGACAACCGGCGGCGAGGAAGTACAGACACTGGCGGCCGACGTCACCGACCTCTGGGGCAAGTTCGCCTCCTCGGAGCGAACCCTGTTGACCGCGGCCCCGGTCGACCAGCGGATCCTGGTCGTCATCGAGTTGGAGGGGGGCAACGACGGCCTCTCGACCGTCATCCCCTATGCCAACGGCACCTACTACGACCGGCGGCCCAATCTGGCCATCGCCGGTGAGGAAGTTCTGGCCCTCGACGCCGAGGTCGGTCTGAATCCCGGCCTGATCGACCTTTCCCAGCGTCAGATGGCTGTGGTCGAGGGCGTCGGTCCCACCGAGGGCAACCTGTCCCACTTCGAAATGGTCGAACGCTGGGCCTACGGCGCTCCTGGTGGCGCGTCGGCCCGCCGTAGCGGTTTCCTGGCCCGGATCGCCGATCGACTCAACGTGGGCGGCATCACCGGCTTGTCGGTGGCCGGTCACACCCCCCGGTTCAGTGCGGCCGAGGCGTCGACGTTGGCTCTGAACAACCTCAACCAGCTCAAGGTGCTGACCAAGAACGACTGGATCTACCCCCTGTACCGGTCCGGGCTGACAAGCATCACCGGCGGACCGGTGGCGGCCACGCTCAACGAAACCTGGAGCGACCTGTTTGCCATCGGTCGTTCCATCAGTGGCGACATCGAACGCCACGATGGTGACTCGCCCATCGTCAAGAACGGTGGGGGACTGGGCCGGCAATTGGCCATGGCCGCTGAGATGATCAAGGCCGGAATCGGAATCAGGGTGGTCCACGCCCAAATGGGCGGATTCGACACTCACGACGGTCACAGGGGTCGCCACGAGCGCCTCATGGGTCAGCTCAACGGGGCCGTGGCCGGCTTCCTCGACCTGATGGACCAGGCCGGTCTGGCCGATCGGGTTCTGGTGGCAACAACCAGCGAGTTCGGTCGCCGGGTCACCGAGAACTCCTCCGGTCTCGATCACGGTTCGGCGTCGTCGATGCTCCTGTTCGGACCGGTGCCCAAGGTTCGTTACGGCGAACCATCACCTCTGGGCGACCTCGACCGCAACGGGAACCTGAAGACCACGGTCACGTTCGACCGCTACCTGGCCACCCTGGCTCAGGATTGGCTCGGAGTGGAGTCGGGCTCGGTGCTCGACGGGGCGCCAACCCCTCTGGGCCTGCTCGAGGTCTGAGCCGGTCCGGATCAAGGGAAGCCACTCGGCCTGGGTGGTCACGTCGCCCGGGGAGATACACCTTGGCGGGTGCACGACCCCCCAGGGGGTCGTCGAGCTGCCAGCGTGACGGCCAGGGAGGTCGTCGAGCCACCAAAGGGTTGCTTAGGTGGCGGGGGCCGTGGCCTCGATGCCGAGTCGGGTGGCATCTTCAGGGCAGAACACGGTGACCGCGGCATCCACGACGAACTGGAGCTCCTCCACGGTGAGTTCGTCGTTCTGGGCGCCGGCAAGGGCTTCGTTCCGGATCTGCTGGTAGTCGGCCAGGTCGGTGGCTGAGGTTGAGTAGCTGCAGGCGGTGTCGCCGAAGACAACGAGATCGTCTCCGGTCAGCCCGGCAGCAGTGATCTGGTTCTCCTCCAGCAACGTCCGGAACTGGCCGATGAGCGCAGCATCACCGGCGCTGACCGTGGTGTCGGATCCGCCGACCGTATCGGCGGTGGTGGAGGTCGATGCCTGGTCCTCCTCGGTCATGGCGTCGCTGTCCTCATCCATGGCGTCGCCGTCTTCGCCCATGGCGTCACCGTCGTCGGCCATGCCGTCTTCGGTGGTGGACTCCGCTGAGCCGTCGGCGTCGACCACCAACTGGCCGGACCCGTCATCGACCTCGGTCGAGCTGGCCGATGGCTGCTGGTCCTGGGTTTCGTTGTCGCCGCCCACCAGCGCCAGGAGAGCGGCAATGACGATGGCTGCAGCCACCAGCAGTCCGGCTGCGATCATGGGCATGGTGCGGGAGCGCTGAACTTTGGCCGATGGTCCCGCCTCGGTCTCCAGCACGGAGGGCCGTTGGGTGTCGAGCAGGGCCTCAGGGTCGGCCGGGACCACGGTGTGAGGTCCGGTTCGGGTCAACGGCGTCTCAGCCGTCATCACCACCGTCGGGTTGGGGCCGGTCGCCGGCGAGGAAAGGGGCGCAGTCGACGGCATTGCCGTGGTGGAATCGGTGTCGGTGATGGCGCGGTACTGGCCGGTGGTCGGACTGCCGTAGGCCATCGGTGAGCCGTCGGCCGGCGCCCTGACCCCCGGATCGAAAGCGACGGTACGGTCGCCGGCCGGCTCACCAGTCGACCCGGGGAAGGCCGATGGGGCGTAGTTGGCCGTGCCGGCGCTGCTACTGGCGCTGCCGCCGGTTGTCAACGGTTCGGTCGGCGGCGGATCCGAGCCGAAATCTGGCTCTTGACCCGGATCAGGATCAGCGCCGGCCGTGGCACCCGAATCGATACCGGCCGGCGTCGCCGCTGAATCGGCCGTCACGGTGTCGACGGTCTGCATCGGGTCGACGACCGGGCTCGTTTCGCCGCCGGCGGCGACTGTTTCGCCCCCGGAATCGGTCGGGCCGATTGCCGGCGTGTTGTCGACTCCTGACTCGGTGGACGGTTCGGCCGAGGCCGTCGCCCCGGCTGGTGCCGCGTCCAGGCTCAAGCCCATGTCCGGACCGGTGTCAGGCGCCCACCAGCGGCCGTCGGAGGCGAGATACCAACCGTCGGGAGGGGGCCACACATACCGCTCTCCATTCCAGGCTACGTAGTCGGAATTCATGTGTTTCAGCCACTCTCCGTTGTCGAGGAGTTGGTCGCGCTTGGCGCCAGTCTAGGTTGCCAACTGAGAACTTATACCCATTGTTGTGACTCCTAACCGCGGCGGCAAGCGATCGGGGAAGAATCTGCCACGAGGTGGCAGCGGGGGCGCTAAGGTTGTGTTGACCACGCGCGGATGCCCGAGCGGCCTAAGGGAGTGGCCTGCAAAGCCATGATTCGCGGGTTCAAATCCCGCTCCGCGCTCTGTTTGATCAGTGCTAGCATTTGCTAGCCTGGTCAAACCGACCAACCGGGGCCATTAACTCAGTTGGCTAGAGTGCTTCCATGACATGGAAGAAGTCGGGGGTTCAAGTCCCTCATGGCCCACACACCTAGAAACCCCACTCCAGCAGCGGGGTTTTGCGTTGGTAGGCAGCCTTCGACTTCGGCCGGTGTTCGAGGTCGATTGCACATCCATTGCACATCTCGGATCCGAATCTAGGCCGTAGAGCCGTCGGGCCAGTAGCTGCCGGCGATCGAATCGGCGGCCTTCGCCAGGGCCTGATCGGTGGCGTGGGCGTAGAGCTTGAGCACCAGCCGGGGGTCGGCGTGTCCCAACAGGTGCTGCACCGTGCGGGCGTCGATCCCTTCGGAGATCCAGTGGGTGGCGGCTGAGTGGCGTAGGCCATGGAAGGTGAGCCCATGCAGCCCCGTGGACTCGATGGCCGGCAGCCAGATCCGGGCCCGGAAGTTCGCCCGTCGGACCGGGCCACCGAGTGAGTCGGAGAACAGTAGGTCATCGGGCCCGAGCGCATGGTCCTCGATGTGGCCGGCCGCTTCTGCGATCAGGCCCTTCGGCATGACGAGCGTCCGGATACTCGTTGCCGTCTTGGGTGAAGCGATGCGGGTTCGGCCGTCGACCTCGCTCACGGCCTTGGTGATCGCCAACACTCCCGTTGTGTGGTCGACGTCGCCGGCCGTCACGGCGATGGCCTCACCGAAACGAAGGCCCATGACCCCGCCAAGGTAGATCAGGAGCCGCCACTCGGGCCCGACGGCCTCCGCCAGGCGGTGAAGGTCGTCTGGGCCGATGATGATCTTCGCACCGTCGCTCGGGCTCGGCAGCTTGATGCCCCGGCAGGGTGATCGAGCGATGATGTCGGTATCGACGGCATCGCCGAACAGGCTGCGAACCGTGCCGTAGTAGCTCCGCACCGTCGAGGGTTGACACGCCGAGGCCATCTCATTGATGACCCGCTGAACGTTCCGAGGGCCGATCGAAGCCATCTGGCTGGCTCCCAGAGCAGGGATCCAGTAGCGATCAAGCGCCACCCGGTGGCGCTGAGCCGTCGAACGCCGCCAGGTCAGCATCATCGTTGCGTGCCACTCGTCGGCCCAGTCCCGAAACGTGATCTTGCCCGCCTTCGGATCGATCCACGTTCCCTGTTGCCGGGTCGCTGTCTCGTTGGCCTGGAACCGTTCGGCCTCCCGCTTCGTGCGAAACGTGGTCGAGTACGGCGTACCGTCGGGCTTGCGGAGGCGGACGTCGTAGCGGACATCGCCTTTCTTGGTCGTCCGACGATGGATGCTCATGTGATCCGTTGCAGATCCCGGACGAAGTCCTCCAGTGCCTGGCGTGGGATAAGCCGGCGGCCGCCAATCTTGACGGATCGGAGTTCGCCGCGCTTGAGCAGTGCGTAGACGTTGGTACGTCCGATGCCAAGGATGGTGGCAGCCTCGGCGATGGCGAACAGCATGGCCGGTTCGGTGGGATGTGGGGTTTGGGTTGTGTTGTTCATAGTGGCCACCGGGGGAGTTGAACCCCCGCACGTCGCCCGCCTAGCTGAGGCGACGAGGACGCCGTTCGTCGTGGCCAGACCCACCGCTGGGCTAGGCGGCCTTGGTGGCCGGCTTGGTCTTGGCCGGCTCGGGCCCGGAAGTCGCGGGAGTGGCCGACTGCCGGCTGCCGGCGAAGGCCATCGTCTGGGCGGTCCAGGTTTGGCCGTCTCGGCCATCCATGTTCCACGGTTTGGCGGTGACGCCGGAGAACTTCACCGGGGCCTCGAACTCGACTCCATCACCGGGCGGCTCAGCGAGCGGAACCCGGATGGTGATGATCCCCGACTCTCGGAGTTCCCGGAACAGGACCTGACAGCGAACCGAATAGATCGGGTACCCCGTGTCTTCGTCACGGGCCTGTTCCTTCTCCCGCTTCTCGGTGTCACGGTTGTAGGCCCGGTACTCCGACGCCCCGTGATACCGGAACTCGTAGACCGACGTGTCAATTGCAAATGTCTGAATTGCCATGATTGCTCCTTGCTTGATTGGTGGGCTGATTGAGCCGCAGGGTGGCCAGCGGCCCGGATTCGTTGAGCTCGGCGCCGATGCCGAGCTCGGCGAGGTAGTAGAGGGCGTCGAAGCAGTCGCCGCCGGTTTCGAATAGGCGGAGGAACCCGGCTCGGGCTCCGTCTCGGCGGCTGATGAGCTGTCGCCACAGGTCCCGGTCGAGGACGAGGAGGGCCTGGTCGCCGATCTGTTCCTCCTGGGCCAGCTCGACATCGGTCACGTCGGCGTCGTCGGCGACATATGCCTTGATCGTGTCGCCGGACCAATGGATCGACCGTTTCCGTTTGCTGCCGACGATCCACTCCCTCAGCAGCATCACGTCGGCCTTGTCGCCGTATCGGGCGGCGTCATGGGCGATGGCGAAAGGGTGACGGTGCCCTTCAGCTCGGCCGATCTTGGTGTCGGCCATGGCCAGCTCGTAGCCGACCTTGGTGCAGTAGATCCCGATCCGTTCCGAGTCGTCGGGCTTTACCGGCTCGAAGCGAATCCCGAACTCTTGTGAGACGTTGCGGCCGGCCTTGGTGGCGAACCAGTGGATCCACCGCTCTCGCAGCGACCGTCGAAACGCCCGGTAGTCGTGTTCGCGGTCGAAGTCGTTCATCGGGGCCTCGATGAAGAACAACACGTGCAGGTGCGGGTGCCAGCCGTTGCCGCCGTGGGTGACCTCGACCGACTTGATGTTGCCGACCAGCCCGAAGGCGGCTTTGAAGTCGACCCATTGCCGCCCGGCCGTCACATGGGCCCATCCACCAGAGAGGACCCGCCACAGATCGGCCAGGGCTTCGGAGCGGTCGTGGCTCATGGTGAAGGTGCCGAACAGCACGCCGCCGCCGGCGGCCAGGTGGGCGGCTACGGCTTGGGCGATGTGGCGGGCTCGTTTGGCTCGGATCTTGTACGAGCAGGCCAGGCACGACCAGGGGCTGCCGCAGGTGACGAGCCCGGAGGCATACACGTAGCCATCGACGGAGCGTTTGAGCACGACCCCGGACCGGCTGCGTACCGCTCGACCGCACTGGACGATGCGGCGGGCTGCCTCGAGATCCCCGCAGACTGTGGCGATGAGGAGTTGGGCGAGATCTGCTGAGGATCTGCGCCGTTCACGAGCGTTCGGGTCTGTGCCGGGAAGACTTAACTGCGATGTTACCAAGAGGCGTCCGGCGGCGGCTTCGCCGCCGCTGTCGGACGCTCGCCCTGTCGCTTGGCGCTGCCGGGCGGCGTCCTCCGCTGGGCGTGTCCTTCGAGGCTCTGTGGGTCTGCGTTCGTCGTTGGGCTGGACCGGTGTGCTCATCGGGTCTTGTCCTCATCGATCGACCAGAATCCGTCGCCCAGCGTGACGGTGTCGTCGTCGCAGCCGTAGCGATTCGCCCCATCGGCCTTGCGTACAACGAGCGCAGCGGGAACGGTGAGCAACGCGACGAGGCCGACTGATCCGCCGGCGGTCAACGCGATGGCCCATGCCGGGAATGGGCTGGCGTCCAAGACGACGGCCAGGGCGAGGACCGCCAGCAGCAGCACGAAGGCGACCATGGCCGATACCAGCGCAACGGCTGTGCGGTTGTTCGCGGTGAATGAGTGTGGAGGCTGGTGAACCTGGGTTCGGGTGGAGGCTATCGAGCCGGGGCCGGCTGGGGGCTTGGTGTGCGTGATGGGCGGCGCATCGCCGCCGGCTGTCGCCGTCGGAGCGATGAATCCCGGTCGGGTGCCGGCGACCCGGGTTCGGTGAGTGCGTGGAGGTTCCGATACGACTTCGATGGCGACGGGGGGATGGTCGTACAGCCAGCTGGTGTCGGTGTTGGGCTTCGAGGGTTGGCCGTTGGCTGGGTTGAATGCATCGCATTGGCAGCGGCGATGCCATACGCCGTCGAGGTCGAACACTTCGGGATGGGGGGTGTAGTCGGTTGGGACTGCGATGAGGCAGTAGCCGTGTCCTACATCAGGGTGGTGCTCTTCGTAGACGTGCCCGCAGCTGCACGCCGTGTCGGCGCTATAGAGTCCGGCCATTCCAGCCGGTGAGTTGTCCCAGTGCCAGGCACAGTTCCGGCCGAAGGCGCATTCATCGGAATCATGAGGCGATTCGTCACTACACAACACCCGGTCCGATTCGCTGGTGAAGTCGGCGGTCATGACCCGGTGCCTCCGTAGTCGGCCAGGTGAGCAAGGGCACTGTGGGCGTCTTCCCACGCCCGGCCACTGCTGCGAACTGCTGCGGCTGCGGTTTGAAGGGCGGCGATAGCTTCACCTGCTGTTCCGGCGGGGTCGACGTCTGGGCCTCGATCGTCTCGCAGGTTGCCTACTTCGATGCGGGCGGCCATCTGGTTGGCCAGGCGGTCGAACAGGTCGGGGACCATCCAGTAGAACGGCTTGGCGGCGCTGAGGATCTCGCAGAGTTCCGGAGCGGTAAGCGTGTGGGTTGGTTCGTGGAGGGCGGTACGCAGGTGCTCGGTGGCCTCGTGAATCAGGAGCGTCAAGGTTGTCTGGGGCATGATCAGATCTCCGTTTCGTTGCGGTCGGGCCCGTCGCCGAAGACGGCGGCGTAGGAGGGGGTGAGGTGGGCGGTCTGAGCGGCCCGGGCCCGGACCTGGTCGTCGCTGACCCAGTGGGCTCGGCCTCGTATTGGTTTGCCGGAGTCGGGCAGACCGACCACCCAGAGTCCGCCTCGTTCGTCGGGACCGATGGAGCGGGGGGAGACGGCTGAGCCGTAGCCCTGGCCGAGGCAGACGTTGACCTGTTCGCCGGAGGCGACCCGGAGCATGATCTTGATAGTGAGCTGGGTGCGGATCTGTTGGTCGACGACCTCAGCGCTCGGATACTGGGTGCAGCCGACGATGGTGACGCCGGCGAAGCGGGCCAGGCGGGCGATCGAGCCCAGCAGGGCGGTCCGGATCTGCTGGTTGTTCTTGGCCTCTCGGAGTGCTTGGGGTCCACCTTCGCCCGACTCGATGATGTCGGCCAGGCGGTCGGCGTCGATGGCTTGGAGTTCGGCCAGCTCGTCGACGACGACCAGGACCCAGGGTCCGAAGCGATCGTGCCAGTTGCGGTGCCCGTTGGCTTGGAGGAACTGGGCTCGATCCCGGATGAGGTCCCGGAGGGCGA
Organism: Acidimicrobiales bacterium; assembly: GCA_965216685.1. Classification (GTDB taxonomy): domain Bacteria; phylum Actinomycetota; class Acidimicrobiia; order Acidimicrobiales; family SZUA-35; genus JAHELU01. Next base: position 5,224,206 of record OZ244195.1, on the reverse strand, counting down.
GGAGGAGCCGGTCGGCTTCGTCGGGGGTCGTGGCCAGGGCGGTAAGTCGGTCCAGCCACGGGGTGAACTCGACGAGTTTGAGGTCGATGCCACAGATCGCCGTGCTCGGGTGGCCGGCTACCGCACCGATCAGCGAATGGCAGAGCCCGGACTTACCCGCTCCGGTTTCACCGCCGATCTGAACATGGGGGCTGCCGGGCCAGGGCAGCTCGAGGGGTTTGTTGTCGAACCGTCGACCAATCTCGATGGCCATCACGACACCTCCCCGTCAATGGCCCGGAGGGGCGGGTAGACCGGGATGTCCTCGTCGCCCAAGGCAGCAATGGCGTCGTCGAGCGAATCGGCCTGGACAGCTTGTGAGTCGATCGGGATCTGCCACGGTGGCGTGGTCACGACGTTGGTGTCGCCGAATGACACGATCAGCCGGCCGTGGGAGTCGTGCTCCCGCTCATAGTCCACGGTGACCTCGGCGGCCCGGGGGAGGTTGGCGGCCAGTACGACGGCCAGCTCGTCGAGGGCCAGCAGTGACCGGCCTGGGGGAGGGCCGACCCACCACGACACGATCGGCCACTCAATCGAGGGCAGCCACGACAGTTTCGGGTGGTCGGCGATCGGGCGTAGCACTGCTGAGGCGATCGGTTCGTTGGATGTGCCGACCTCGGCCTGTACTTTGGCGGTCTTGGCGGCAACGGTGGCCCAGACCGATGGCCATTTGCGGCGGAACCGCCAGGCCTCGTGCCATCCGATCAACCAGCCGCCATGCCGGTAGCGAACTCGTTGGACGACAGCGATAGCAACGTGGATCACCACCAGGGCGACGAACAACCACCGCCACGGCAGATCGAGCAAGGGCCACAGAACCAGTCCGTCGAGAGCGGCCAGTATTTGGATGGGGTTGCCGACGAGCCAGTGGAGGACGGAGCGGAGGCGGACACCCCAGGGGGCGAGGCGGGGGAGGCGTTCGGCTCCGAAGCGGAGCATGGGTTGCAGCTCCATGAGGAACTGCCACCACAGGCGATACAGCGGGTTCATAGCAGCCCCCCACAGATGCACCCCTCGTCGACGGAATGCGTGGCGTTCAGACGCAGCTCGTCGACGAATAGCGTGGAGCCGCCGAAGGGCTCCAGAGCGGAACGGAGGCGGCCGATCTCGAAGTCACGGATCGGGTCGACGGCCTTGACGATGGCGTCGACCAGCTCGACCAGCTCGAGATCCGATGGCCGGTGGCCGGTGTCGCCGTTGGATTGGATTGCACGGATTGGAGTAGCCATGTCCACATCCGAACACGCACAAGCAGCGACACGACGCAGCAACGAGTGCTGGTACAAAAGTGCGGGTCGCTGTCGGAGCGGCGTCGTATCATCAAATCGAACTACGATTGAAGGGAACACCACGGTCTTGTCAGGAGCCGCGACCATGGACCAACGCCGCCACATCGGCGAACGAATCGCCTACTACCGCCACAAGCGAGGCCTCAGCCAAGCCGTGCTTGCCGGCATGGTCGGCCGTTCCGTGTCCTGGCTGTCCCAGCTCGAGCGAGGCGAACGCAACGCCGACAAGCTCTCCGTGCTCCTGCCCATGGCCCGAGCCTTGCGGATCGACCTGGCCACCCTGGTCGGCGAACCCGTCGACTTCACCCCTCAGGCCGGGCCGACCCTCAACGCAATCGACCGCATCCGGGCCGCCATGACGGACTATCTGCCACCCGACGACGACCAGCCAGTCGAACTCGACACCCTGCGGTCAGTTGCGTTGGAGATCATGGGCCTCTACCAGGCCGCCGAGTACGACAAAGCGGCCTCGCTCATGCCGACCACTGTCGAAACCGTCGACGCCGCCGTGGCCACCACCGAAGGCGACGACCATGTACGAGCCCTGGCCATCGCTGCGCTCACCAACCAGATCGCCGCGGCGCTGTTCTCCCGCACCGGCCAAACCGACCTTGGATGGGTGGCCGCCGACCGATCCATCCACGCCGCCCAACAAGCCGACGACATCGAACTCGTCACCGCCGGCATCTACCGCCTCGGCCAGATCATGCTCCGAGCCGGACAGAACGAAGAAGCCTACCGACTGGCCGACACTTCCCTCCAGGCCGTCGAGGGCCTCGACACTCCATCAGCCCAATCCCTCCATGGCTCACTACTTCTGACCGCCGCCATCGCCGCCTCACGACTCGACGACCGCCGAGAGGCAACCAAGCTACTCAGCCAGGCCCAGGAGATCGCCGAGGGCCTGGGAGGCGACCGCAACGACCACTGGACCGCCTTCGGACCAACCAACGTGCAGATCCACGCCACATCGGCCGCCGTCGACCTCGGAGACCCCTCCGACGTCATCATCCAAGGCGAGCAAGTCGAGACCGACAATCTGCCCGACCAGCTACGAGGCCGGCGAAGCCAAGTCTACATCGACATGGCCTGGGCCTACTCCCAACAGCGCAACGACACCGCTGCAGTCCTCTCGCTCATGGAGGCCGAACGCTTGGCTCCTCAAGCCGTGCGCTTCAACCCTCGGGCCCGGGATCTCATCCAAACCGCCCTCCACCGATCTCGGAAGAACACCATCCCCGGGCTCGACGGACTCGCCGAACGAGCCGGAGTCGCCGCCTGATGCCCAACTTCGGATCAGAAACCGGCAACGTCCTCTACCTCATCGTCTGCGGCGCACCACCCGCCACCGACACCCCACAGCTCGTCAAAGAGAAGCAAGACGAGGGCTGGGACGTTGTCGTCATCGCAACACCCCACGGCATCCAATGGTTCGACGTCGACGAAGTCGAACAACTCACCGGCCACCCCGTCCGCTCCCAATTCCGCAAGCCCAACGACCCAGAATTCCACCCACGTGGCGATGCCGTCCTCGTCGCTCCCGCCACCTTCAACACCATCAACAAATGGGCACTCGGCATCAACGATACGTTGGCCCTCGGCCTACTCAACGAGGCGTTAGGTCGAGCCATTCCGACCACAGTTAGGCCAGAGGTCAACCACGCCTTGCAGTCCCACCCGTCCTTCTCGTCGGCACTTCAACTCTTGTCGAGGAGCGGTCGCACGTCTTTCAGGTAGTCGTTGCAAGGATGCGCAGCGTGAGGCCTCCTGCATGAAAGAATAGTCGGAGGATTGCGCCTGGCGTCTGGGACAGGGTAGCTTAGCCCGAGCAGCTCAGGGCAAGTAGCCAGTCTTTGCACGCTAGTTTTTGCCTGATTCTCAGTCAATTGAGCAATCCTTTCCACCAGGACCATCCGTTACATGCCTCACGAACTCGTCACCATCCCAGTCTCAGATCTTCTCCTCGACTCCGCCAACGCCCGTCTGACGGAAGAGCAACCGAATCAGCAGGCGACCGCCATCGCGCTCGCCAAACAGCAAGGGGCGAAGATCGTCAAGTTGGCAGCCGACGTTGTCAAGGCTGGACTAGATCCTCTTGCACTCCCGGCGGTCGTAGCCACTGGCGACCAACGCAAGCGGTACAAGGTACTTGAAGGCAATCGAAGGGTCTTGGCACTCAAAGCCCTCGAGACGCCTTCGCTGGTTAACCCGGCGCTCGACTCCGGTCTGCAGGCACGCCTCAACAAACTGTCCGATGAATACAGTGCCGCACCAATTGACCGCATGGATTGTGTTCTGTTTGACACCGAGGAGAGCGCCCAACACTGGATTGAGATACGACACACGGGTCAGAATGAGGGTATCGGTCTAGTTGAGTGGGACTCCGACCAGAAGGATCGTTACGCGGCGCGCCACGGTACACGCTCTGTGGCTGGCCAAGTCATCGACTTCGTCGAGAAGCACAATCTGGTGGTGGACGACTATCCGAACTCTAAAGGAATTATCACGACGTTGAAGCGTCTGCTGAGTACCCCTGATGTGAGAGATCGATTGGGTGTTGACATAGCAAACGGGGTCGTATATTCCTGCTATCCTCTCGACGAGATATCGAAATCGCTCGGATACGTAGTTGATGATCTCAAATCAGGCAATATTAACGTTGGGGATGTCTATACCGCGGATCAACGACGGGAATACGCTGCCAAGATTCCTCGCTCGGCTAGGCCTCTAAAATCTAAGAGACTTGAGCAGCCTGTTCCACTCGATGATATCGATTCAGGCTCGTCCAGTAGGAAGGCACCGAAGAAAACAAGGCGGCGCAAACGGGCCCGAAAACGTGAGCGTACCACTCTTATTCCTCAGAACTGCCAGCTGGATATTGATCCGCCGAGGATTAATGAGATCTACATCGAGTTGCTATCACTGAACCTCGAAGAGTATCCGAACGCTGGCGCAATATCGTTTCGAGTTTTTTTGGAGTTGTCCGTAGACTCGTATCTCTCAATCCGCAATTTGATGGACTCCAACACTCGACGAAATACTCCGCTAGCGAAACGCATGAAGGCAACGGCAGCCGACCTTCGGACGCGCAAGAAGATCGACAGTCAAGTCGAGATTGCGGTCAAGCGAGCTGCTGACAACAAACGTATTCTCGACGCTTCGACGGTTCTCTTGAACCAATACGTGCACAATCCGCATATAGTCCCCAAGCCCTCGGAGCTCCGAGCTGGTTGGGATGAGATTCAGCCCTTCATGGAAGCAATATGGCCGGTCTAGGCGACGCGATCAAGGTTGGATTGTTCTAGTGGCCGGAGTTTCACCACGTAGGTTCCCATCACCTCTCCGTTACCCAGGCGGCAAGGGCAAGATCTCGAACTACATTAAGTTGCTGATGATGGAAAACGACTTGGTTGGCTCGGCTTACGTTGAGCCATTTGCTGGTGGTGCGTCGGTCGCATTAGATCTACTGTACGAGGAGTATGCGTCCCACATCTATATAAACGACTTAGACTACGGAGTTGCTGCATTTTGGCGATCTGCTCTCAGCGCTGCAGACGAACTCTGTGAGCTGATTGAGAGCACGCCTGTGACGATAGGTGTCTGGCACGAACAACGGGAGGTTCACCGGTCGAGTACGGCCAGCGATCTTGAGCTTGGTTTTTCTACATTCTTCCTGAACCGGACGAACCGGTCGGGCATTGTCACCGGGGGCGTGATCGGCGGAACCGATCAGTCTGGCAGGTGGAAAATTGACGCCCGATACAATAGTACGGATCTCTGTCGGCGAATTCGCAAGATCTCTCGATTCAGTAGCCGGATATCTTTTACTCAGATGGACGCTGAAGCCTTTTTGGATGTTGTTCCAGCTTCGAACCGATTGATCTATCTTGATCCGCCGTACTACGTCAAGGGTGCACAACTTTATACCAACTGGTACTCGGACGATGACCACTCGCGCCTAGCGCGGAAGGTTGACATGCTTGCTGGCCCCTGGATGGTCTCTTACGATGCTTCTCCTCGGATCCTTGAGTTCTATGGCGATTATGAGCCCATCGTGTACGCGCTGTCCTACAGTGCTAGCCGCGCGACGACTGGTCGAGAGGTGCTTTACATGTCGGATGACTTGACTCCGCCGAGGACATCGAAAGTCACCGGTATCCGTGCTCACGTCGTTGATCAAGTCCGCAGCCGTCGGGCCGCAGTCTGAACGGTGGCTTCGACCGAGTCCTGTCGCACAGAGATGGTTTCGAGTAGCAGCGGCGGATCCTGGCCGTATGCTGTCGAAACCTGGTCGCTATCCAGCGGCGGACGAGCGAGCTTGTTGGCAGCAGGCCCATGATCACACGTCCATGGCACATTCATTGCACATCGTGGGTGTCCGCAGTCGTTCAGCTACTGATAGGACCCGCTGAACGTACGGCCTCAGACGCTCATGAACGTGTCGCCGATTGATGACATGGAAGAAGTCGGGGGTTCAAGTCCCTCATGGCCCACAATTGTGATGTCGCGAGACATCAGATGTTGCCCGAACTCTCACCGTCGGCCTTCTGGTTTGGGGACGGCTCGGCCCCTGTTGGTGCAGGACCGACGGTCTCCCCATCTTTCAGCCGACCCCCGACGCTGTGTCGGCCATGCTCGCCTGGTCGCTTCTGAACCCTGATCACCTGATCGGGGTCACCGGAGACGTTCGATTCGCTCGGTCCGTCGCGACTCTCGATGATCTGGTTGGAACAGCTGCTCCTGCTGTCGATGCTCCAACATGAGAGTGACCGTTGGGCATGGGGCCGCCACGTGGTGGTCCATCCCATAGCCAAAGAGGTCTGACCGTCCTCGGGTTGACTGCCCGCCCGTCGACCGCCCTCCCGCGACGGCCGGGTCGCGGCTGCGTTGCCGCGCCGCGCAGGTGACGGCACGGGCCTGCCTGCATTACGCTCGTCGAACCCAGACAGTCCAACGAGATCCGGAAAGGAGGTTGAAATGGTCGAGACACTTTCTGAAGCCACGGTGCACCGTATGCGCCAGTATCGCAAGAATCGGCTGCTGTTGATGATGCAGGAGCTCAACGTGCCGACCTTGCTGATCTACGACCCGGTGAGCATCCGCTACGCCACCGACTCCCGCAATGTGCAGGTTTACGCCCTCAACCACGAATGCCGGTACCTGTTCATGGCCGCCGACGGAACGACCGAACTGTTCGACTGGGTTGCCGGTCACGACGCCTATCACGGTCACCTCGACACGATTGATGCTGTTCACGTCGCTCGTCCGGTTGGGTTCATGAGCGACGGTGTCGACAATTTCGAGTCGTCGCTTCGCGCCTGGGCCGATCAGATTGAGGCGCTGATTCGACGGACATCACCTGACGACCCGCGTGTCGGCATCGACCGACTCAGCCACTTCCAGGCTGTCGAACTTGAGCGCCGAGGAATACGGGTTATCGACGGCCACCCAGCGATCTACCGGGCTCGGGCCGTGAAAGGGCCAGAGGAGCTGGAGGCGCAACAGTTGGCGGCAAAGGCGTGTCACGACGGGTTCGAGCGCATGTTCGCGGCAACCAAGCCCGGGGTTACCGAATCAGACATTTGGGGCCATCTCCATCAGGCGAACATTGAGTGGGAAGGCGAGTGGATCAACGCCCGCTACCTCCTTTCAGGGGAGAAGACCAATCCGTGGGCGCAGGAGACGGGACTGCGGGTTGTTCAAACGGGCGACATCATTGGTTGCGATTCCGACCTGATAGGCCCATACGGGTACGCCCATGACATCTCCCGCACGTGGATCGCCGACGGCACCCCCGATGATCGCCAGCGTCGTTTGTATTCGGCAGCCTTCGAGCATGTACATCGCAACATGGAGTTGCTGAAACCCGGGCTGTCGTTCCTCGAGCTCCAGCAGAAGGGATTCACCTACCCTCCTGAGCTGGCGGCCCAGAACTTCACAACCATTTTCCATGGGCTTGGTCTTGAAAACGAGTGGCCGATCATCATGTCGCCCGACAAGGCCCACGTCCCTGGTGCGTACGGCGGTGGTTACGACGGCGTGCTTGAGGTCAACATGACGCTGTGCATTGAGAGTTACGCCGGCGAGGTCGGCGGCCCCGACGGGGTCAAGCTGGAGGAACAAGTCCTTATCACCGAAACAGGAGCCGTTCCCCTCGGCCTGACTCCGTATGAGGAATCATGGCTGTAGGTAGCTGACCCCGTTCACAGCAGTCATTCCGTCGTAATCTCGGAACGCCGATTGGAGTGATACGTTGGCCAGATGTTGGAACCCGATTGGAATCAGGATCGACCAACCGACGACGATATTCGGTTGCTGTGGGCCGGCGATGTCTTCACCCCGATCGCCTTGGAAGGCCCGGCGATCGACGAAGTGATCTCGGAGTTTCGGCGGAGTCATGTCAACGGCGGAGCCGAGTTGCTGGCGGCCTCGTTCGTTGATCATCCGACGCTCGCCTGGTTTGTTTCCCGAAACCGGTTTGACGAGGTTGGCTTCTACGATCAGTTCCTGGGAAGCTCTGTCATCCGCTCAGCGGGAGTTGAGGCCGACCATCGGCTGTCGGAGTACGACATCGGATGGGGCAATTCCTACTCCTTCGCCGGCGAGATTGCGAGGTCCATTATGGCCGGTGGGGCCTATTATTCGTTCGTCGGTCAAGGGGTCGAAGCCATGGAACTGACGGACAGGTTCAGGTACGAGCTCTTTGGTGACCGATACGAAGAGATTCACATTGCTCATGCCCACTGGGCGTGGGCCACCTGGTTCGACGACATTGCCTGGGACGCAACGTGGATTGGTGTTGACAAGCGGGAGCGGAGAGTTTGGGCATTGCTCAAGACCGACTCGGACTGATCGCCAGGGCGGAGAACAGGCTCGATGAGTTGCCTGGCCCTTCGGCTCAAAGGCGCTGAGCCCATGGACACACCGCCGAGCCTTGGCCTAGGTTGGTAAGGGCGTGGTGGTGACCAACAGGGGGTTATACCGTAATGCGTAAGCGATACCGAGCTCCGCTCATTGGAGCACTAGTGTTCATCGCGCTCGTGGCCAGTCCGGTTGCGGCGCACCATGACGACGGGAAAGGAAACGTCCAGGCACCACCTTTGGTTGTGCTGGAGCACGAGTTCAACAACGTCGTGGCGGCCAATGCCAACGACGACAGCAACGCCCCACAGGGACATGCTCCGTGTATCCAGGGGATGGCGGCCGACAGCTACCCGTGCGACAAGGTCGACATGCTCAGTCATCTCACCCTCGGAGATTTGGGGTTGAGTTTCGCCAACGACATGTGGGGCTGGACCGATCCTCAGACCAAGAGCGACTACGCACTGGTTGGCGGGATCGAGGGGACCGTGATCGTCGATATCAGCGATCCGAAGCGTCCCGATATCGTTGGTACCCTGCCCACCCACAGTACGGCCGGTGGGGACTTCTGGCGTGACATCAAGGTGTTCGACGACCATATGTTCGTGGTCTCGGAGAACAGCGGGCACGGGATGCAGGTGTTCGACCTGACCCAGGTCCGAGGCGTCACCGGTGATCCGGTCACCTTCGCCAATTCGGCTCACTACGGCGGCTTCTCCAACGCCCACAATCTCAATATCAACGAGGACACCGGATACGCCTATGTGGTGGGAACCAACACCTGCAACGGTGGGCTCCATATGGTCGACATCAACGATCCGGCCAATCCGTCATTCGCCGGTTGCGTCGACGAGTTCGGCTACATCCATGACACACAGTGCGTGATCTATGCCGGAGCCGACGACGACTACGTCGGCCAGGAGATCTGTTTCAACTCCACCAACCTCACAGTCCAGGGCTCCGAGAACTCGGTCTCGATTGTGGACGTCACCGACAAGTCGAACCCGGTCGGCATCTCCAAGTCGACCTACAACAACGCCGGCTACAGCCACCAGGGTTGGCTCACACCGGACCAGGAGTACTTCCTTCACAACGATGAGCTCGACGAGTTCTTCCAGTTCCTCGGTTTCACCACCACCAGAATCTGGGATGTGAGGGACCTGGACAGCCCGACGTTTGTCGAGTATCAGCATCCGACGACGGCGATCGGCCACAACGCCTACACCGAAGGGCGTTACGCCTTCGTCTCCAACTACACCTCGGGTCTGCGCATCTATGACACGAGCGATGTCGCCGCCGGTGTTCTGCCCGAGGCCGCGTACTTCGACATGTACCCGGAGAACGACAATGCGACGTTCGAAGGGGGCACGTGGTCCAACTACCCCTATTTCCATCAGAAGAAGGTGGTAGCGGCATCGAGCATGGACCGTGGCCTGTTCGTCCTCCAACCGCGTATCGGCTCCTGAGATCAGCGGGGGCAGAAGTCGAAAGACCTCTGCCCCCGCCGAACTGGTAACATTCTTTACTTTCCAGTGCCGATGTCGGTAGTGTGATAAGCAACAGGCGCGGGCAATGCCCACCAACTGAGGGGATCCTCCATGAAGAAGCGTTTTATTGCTGCCGCCGCTGCTGTCAGCCTCGGCCTCGGACTAGGGGCGACCGTCGTGGCCGCAGGACCTCCCGCCGGCGAGGTACCACCCCATCGCCACTATGTCGTTACGGGAGATGGAGATCTCGTCGAGGTCGGGCCCGACGCCTGCACCAGGGGACCCAGCCGTCAGTTCGACAACTTCCACAACCACGTTCATCGAGGTGTCCCCGGAGGAAACGGCGTCATCTCGGCCTCGGGCTGCTAGCAGGGTGCTGAAATTCTTCTGGTTGGTGCTCGCGTTCTGGTCGGGAATCGAAAAGAATGGGGGGATGCGTGGAACCCCTGACCGGCAGTTGTCGATGTTGTCGTCGTTGAGCACCGAGGATCTGATCCCGGTGGATCATCCGATCCGCCGGATCCGGGTCGTGGTCGACGAGGTGTTGGCCGGTCTTGATAGCGAGTTCGACGCTATGTATGCGGACTCGGGTCGGCGGTCGGTGCCACCGGAGACCCTGTTGAAGGCAACGGTGTTGATGGCGATGTACTCGATCCGTTCCGAGCGGGCGTTCTGCGAGCGACTCAACTATGACATGTTGTTCAAGTGGTTCTTGGATCTGGCGATCGACGACCGGGCGTTCGACGCGACGACGTTCACGAAGAACCGGGAACGCCTTTTGGATCACGAGATCGCGGATCGGTTCTTCGCTGCGGTGGTGACCCAGGCGAAGCTGCGCCGCTACATGTCGTCGGATCACTTCTCCGTCGATGGCACCTTGTTGCAGGCGTGGGCATCGAACAAGAGCTTCAAACCCAACGACCGCAGCAACGACGACGACGATGGGAACGGGTTCAAGGGCCGCAACGCCGAGATCGATTTCAAGGGGCAGCGCCGGTCGAACTCCACGCACACCTCCACGACCGATCCCGAGGCGATGCTGTTCCGCAAGTCCAACGCAGCCCCAGCGGAGCTGTCCTATATGGGGCACCTGTTGATCGAGAACCGCTGCGGGCTGATCGTCGACGCCGAGTTGACCCAAGCGACCGGCTACGCCGAGCGCGATTGTGCCACCGAGATGCTCAGACGGTTGCCAGCATCGGGCAGGCGCCGGACCGTCGCTGGGGACAAGAGCTACGACACGAAGGACTTCGTCGCTGAGGTCCGTGAGCTGGGGTTCACGCCACACGTCGCCCAGAACACCAGCAACCGAAGATCGGCGATCGATGGGCGCACCACCCGCCACGACGGCTACGGCGTGTCCCAGCGGATCCGGAAACGGGTCGAGGAGCCCTTCGGTTGGATTAAGACCGTCGGGGCTGGCCGCAAGCTCCGCTACATCGGCCAAGCCCGCAACCGGGCCTGGTTCAAGACCGAAGCCGCTGTCTACAACCTGATTCGGATCTGCGCTCTCGACGCCGCGACAGCCTGACCCCTGCCTGGCCCGGTCCCAACAGGGGCCTCCCGAAGCCGCCAGGCGGCCTCGGGGCCACCCGATCCGGGCCACCACCATCACCGGACCCGACACCTGGAACCACCCCTAGCACCAATACACGGCCTACCGACCGATTTTCCGCACCCTGCTAGCCGTCCCGGCAGAGGTCCGCTGCGGCCGCGCCACCTGCGGTCCCGCCCGGGACCGTCGCCCGTGGCCCTAGCGTGACTACATGACCGACCTCGGTGCCGCACCGGATCCCAGCTGGGTAAAGCTCACCGACGACGCTCCCGAGAGCGAAGGCATCGATCTGGGCGCGGTCCGCCGCTACCGGAGGGACCGGGTGCGGGCCGAGATGGCGGAGCGAGACATAGCGGCACTCATCATCAGCGATCCGGTCAACATCCGCTACACCACCGGCGCCCGAAACATGCAGGTCTTCACCGCCCGCAACACGCCGTCGCGCTATCTGGTCCTCACCGCCGACCAGTCGATCCTGTTCGAATTCACCGGCTGTGAGCATCTGGCCGTCGGCCTGGACACCATCGACGAGGTCCGGGAGGCCTCAACCGTCAGCTACGTGGCTGCCGGCGATCAGATCGCGGCCCGGGAACGGGGCTGGGCTGCAGCCATGACCGACTTGATCGCCGAGCTGACCGGTGATCGCCAGGTCACCGTTGGAGTCGAGCGTCTGAACGGGGGGACGGCTGTGGCCCTGGCCGATCAGGGACTGCAGCTGGTCGACGCCCAGGAACCCATCGAACGGGCTCGGGCCGTGAAGTCGGCAGGCGAGATCGCCTGCATCCGGGCCTCGTTGGCCATGGCCGAACGGGCGGTGTCCGCCATGCAGGAGGCGATCCGACCGGGCATGACCGAAAACCAGGTCTGGTCGGTGCTGCACCAACGCGTCATCGCCGAGAACGGCGACTACTGCGAGACCCGCCTGCTCAACTCCGGCCCCCGGACCAACCCATGGTTCCAGGAATCGACATCGAGGGTCATCCGGGCCAACGAGCTGGTGGCCCTCGACACCGACATCGTCGGCTGCCACGGCTACTACGCCGACTTCTCCCGCACCTTTCCCGTCGGCCCGGCCGCCCCCACCGCCGAACAGCGAACCCTGTACCAGTTGGCCTACGAGCAGGTTCACCACAACATGTCGATCATCAAGCCCGGCATGTCGTTCGCCGACTACGGCCGCCAGGCTTGGAACATCCCCGAGCCCTACCACGGCAACCGCTACTATCTGTCGGCCCACGGCGTGGGTATGACCGGGGAGTACCCCTACCTCTACCACTGGGCCGACTACGACAACGCCGGCTATGACGGCGAGATCGTTCCCAACATGACGCTCTGTGTCGAAAGCTACATCGGAGCCGTCGGCGGCAGCCAGGGAGTCAAGCTCGAGCAGCAGGTGCTGGTCACCGACAGCGGAATCGAAGTGATGAGTCGCTACCCGTTCGACGATTCCTTGCTTTGACCCCACCCGATGGGCCGACAAGTCGAACGAAACGACGACGATCACTAAGCTGTGTGCCGTGATCGATCAGGTTCGGCCGATGCTGGCCACAACCGAACCACTGTCGGCCAGTACCGGCGCCATCGACTGGTTCATCGTCATAACCGGCCTGTTTGGCGGACTGGCAGTCTTCCTGTTCGGCATGGACCGGATGACCGAGGCCCTTCGGGTGGCCGCCGGCAGCACCGTACGCAAGGCCTTGCGACGAATGACCAGGAATCGGGTTATGGGAGCCCTCTCCGGCGCCGGTGTGACCGCCGTGATCCAGTCATCGTCGGTCACCACCGTTCTGGTGGTCGGGTTCATCACGTCGGGGGTGATGAACCTCAGCCAGGGCATCGGGGTCATCCTGGGAGCCAACGTCGGCACCACCATCACTGCTCAGGTCGTGGCCTTCTCCATATCGCGCTATGCCCTCATGATCGTCGCCCTGGGCTATGGGTTGGCCTTCTTCGGCAAATCCGACCGGCAAACCACCCAAGGCAACCTCATCATGGGCCTGGGATTGATCTTCTTCGGCATGTCGGTCATGGGTGGATCAATGGAGCCACTCAGGTCTTACCAGCCCTTCATCGACTTGATGGCAGCCATGAAGAATCCGTTGCTGGCCGTTCTCGTCGGTCTGGCCTTCACCGCTCTTGTCCAATCGTCGTCGGCCACCACCGGCATTGTGATCGTGCTGGCCAGCGAGGGGCTCATCAGCCCCGAAGCCGGCATCGCCTTGGTCCTGGGAGCCAACGTCGGCACGTCGGTCACCGCTCAGCTGGCCGCTCTGGGCAAGCCGCCCGAGGCGGTGAGGGCGGCGGTGGTCCACACCCTGTTCAATCTGATCGGCGCCCTGGGTTGGCTTCCCTTCGTGGGGTTCCTGGCCGCTGTCGTCGACTCCATCGGCGGACCGCTGGCTCGTCAGATAGCCAACGCCCACACCATCTTCAACGTCACCAACACCGTGGTGTTCCTGGCCTTCGTACCCCAACTCGAGCGACTGGTGGTACGGATGGTGCCCGACCGGCCGGAGGCCGAGCCGTTACGGCTCAAGTATCTCGACGACTCGCTGCTGCGAACGCCGACGATCGCCCTGGAGCGGGCCCGGTTGGAGTTGTTGCGGATGTCCAACCGGGTGCAGACGATGCTGACCGATGTGCTTCCCGCCGCCCTTGACGGGCCGGCCGAGGCTTTGAACGCGGTTGAGGCCCTCGACGACGAAGTCGACGACCTCCACGGCCAGATCATCCTGTATCTGGGTCGGGTCGGTCAGCGGTCACTCAGTGCCGGATCGACCGACGAACTCATGGACATCATGGAGGCCACCAACAACCTCGAGGCCATCGGCGATCTCATCGAGACGAACCTGGTTGCCCTCGGTCGGGACCGGTTGGCCAACAACTACGAGGTCAGCCCGACCAGCCGTCGGTTGATCGAAGACTTCCACGCTGAGGTGAGTCTGGCCCTGGACTTGGCAGTGGCGGCACTGGTTCAGGCCAATGCCGATGACGCCCACAAGGTGTCGGATATGAAGGAGGACATCACAGAGAAGGCCAAGCTGATCGCCGAGCAGCACGCCACCCGGTTGACGGCTCCGGAGGAGAACCGGATCGAGTTGTACCGCTTCGAGACAGATCTGGTGACCAATCTGCGGCGGGTCTACTACTTTGCCAAGCGGACGGCCCGGGTGGCCATTCCCGTGGCCCAGCAGGCCACCAGCTGACCAGCTGACCAAGGGCGAGGGGAGCGATGCCGGGCGTCGGCGCCACGTCTCTCGGAGGTAGGTCCGGTCAGGTTCCCTTTGGATGCCAAACCGTTTTTATCTCGGTGAAGAAACCGATCAGCTCAGGGCTCTGCTCCTGGGGCGAGAACCAGTCGACCGAGGTGCCGTCCGATGGTCCGGCCACCACCCGGGTCACGCTGTCGGCGGCGGCAAGGCCGGCCGTCGCCGTGAGTTCGTCGTCGGCTCCAGCCAGATCCACCACATCCATTTCCCGATGGCCGGCCATCCACGGCACCAGTTCGGTGGCGTATCCGGTGAGAATGTTGATCACACCGGCGGGAACGTCGGAGGCGTCGATGATCTCGGCCAGGGTGATAGCAGCCATGGCGTGTTCAGGGGCGACCACCACCACCGTTGTGTTGCCGGTCACCAGGGCCGGTGACAACCGGCTTACGAGCGGCAACAGGGCCGACTCGAGCGGAGCAACCAAGCCGACAACACCCGACGGTTCGGGTACCGAGATGTTGAAGAAGGGCCCGGCCACCGGGTTGGCGTTGCCTGCGACCTGGGCGTACTTGTCGCACCACCCGGCGTACCAGACCAGCCGGTCTATCGTCGCGCTCACTTCGTCAGCGGCGGCCTCGGTGCCGAGCTCGGGGCCCGAGGTCAACTCCAGAATCGACGCCATGGTTTCGGACCGAGATTCCAGTACCTCGGCCATTCGATAGAGGATCTGACCCCGGTTGTAACCGGTCCGGGCGCCCCACCCGGGCTGGGCGTGGCGGGCGGCCTTGACCGCATCACGCAGATCTTTGCGGCTGGCCTGTGCCACCCGTGCCAGCACCTCGCCGTCGGCCCGGTTGACCGGGACGACCCGGCCCGCCTCCGATCGTGGGTAGGCCCCGTTGATGTACAGCTTGTAGGTCTTGGCCACGGCTACCCGATTCATCTCGCTCCACCCTTCAGGTACGGCAACAAGCCGTGCCGGCCGCCCTCACGCCCGAACCCGGACTCCTTGTAGCCGCCGAACGGCGATGTCGGGTCGAACTTGTTGAACGTATTGGCCCACACCACCCCGGCCCGCATGCGATCGGCCATCCACAGAATTCGAGAACCCTTGTTGGTCCACACTCCGGCCGACAGCCCGTAGGGGGTGTTGTTGGCCAGCGAAACCGCTTCGGCCTCGGTCCGAAACGACATGACCGACAGCACCGGACCGAAGATCTCCTCCTGGGCTATCCGGTGGCTCTGCGCCACTCCGGTGAACACGGTTGGGGCGAAGAAGTAGCCGGTGCTGGGCAGCGGGCACGATGCCTGGAACATCTCGGCGCCGTCGGCCAAGCCCGAGGCGACAAGATCTTGGATACGGCTCAGCTGTTCGGGGGAGTTGATGGCGCCGACATCGGTGTTCTTGTCGAGCGGATCGCCGATCCGCAATGTGTCGAGCCGCCTCGTGAGCTTGGCCACGAATCGTTCCTCGATCGACTCCTGCACCAGCAATCTGGATCCGGCGCAGCAGACATGGCCCTGGTTGAAGAAAATGCCGTTGACCACCCCTTCGACCGCCTGGTCGACCGCCGCGTCGTCGAACACGACGTGGGCTCCCTTACCCCCCAGTTCAAGGGTGAGCCGCTTGTTGGTGCCCGCCACCTGGCGCTGCAGCTGTTTGCCCACCGCGGTCGAACCGGTGAACGCCACTTTGTCGACGTCGGCGTGGGCGGCCAAGGCGGCCCCGGTTTCGCCGTCACCGGTCAAGAGGTTGAAAACGCCGGGTGGCAGCCCGGCCTCGGCCGTCAACTCGGCAAACATCAGGGCTGTCAGCGGCGTCGTTTCCGCCGGCTTTAGCACCACGGTATTGCCGGCCGCCAGCGCCGGGGCGACCTTCCAGGCCAGCATCAACAACGGAAAGTTCCAGGGAATAATCTGAGCGGCCACGCCAACCGGCTCGGGTCGGCGACCGGCGAAAGCATACTCGAGCTTGTCAGCCCAACCGGCGTAGTAGAAGAAATGGGCGGCCACCAGAGGCACATCGATGTCTCGGGACTCCTTGATCGGTTTGCCCCCGTCGAGCGTCTCAACGACTGCGAACTCTCTGGTCCGCTCCTGCACCAGCCGGGCGATCTTGAACAGGTACTTGGCCCGGTCGGGTCCCGGTAGGGCCGACCAGGGCTCAAAGGCCGCCCTGGCCGCGGCCACAGCTCGATCAACATCGCCGTTCCCGGCATTGGCCACTTCGGCCAGAACCTGCTCGGTGGCCGGGTTGACGGTGTCCATGCGCTTGCGAGATGAAGGTGCCAGCGAACGGCCGTTGATCCAGAGGCCATATCGGTCGTTCAGGCTCACCATTTCGGTGGATTGGGGAGCGGCCGAGTAGTCGAGGTCGACCGGCGGTGTCTTGGTTGCTGGGTTCACGGTTCTCCTCACCTAGCCGATCGTGAAGTCATCGGTCGATTGGTAGACCCCCGTCTTCATGCGACGAATCTGCATCAGTGCATCGTTGAGCAAGCTGGAGGCGCCGAAGCGGAACAGGTCCGGTGTCATCCAGTCGACGCCGAGTGTCTCGTTGACCATCACGAGGTAGGCGATCGCCTCTTTGCCGGTTCGGATACCGCCGGCCGGCTTCATGCCGATCTTGACGCCGGTGGCCTGGTGGTGGTCACGGATGGCCTCCAGCATCACCAGGGTCACCGGCAGGGTGGCTGCCGGCGAGATCTTCCCGGTGGAGGTCTTGATGAAGTGGGCGCCTGAGGCCATGGCGATTGTCGAGGCTCGCCTCACGTTGTCGAGCGAACCCAGCTCGCCGGTCTCGAGGATCACCTTGAGGTGAGCCGGGCCACAGGCCTCTCGAATGGCCATGATCTCGTCGCTCACGGTTTGGTAGTCGCCCCGCAGGAAGGCGGCCCGGTTGATCACCATGTCGACCTCGTCGGCCCCGGCATTCACGACGTCGGCAACCTCGGCCACCTTGTGTTCGATCGCCAGTTGTCCCGACGGGAAATAGGTGGCCACCGACGCAATGTGAATCCCAGTGTCGCCCACTGCCTCCTTGGCCACCGGCACCATGTTGGGATAGACGCACAGAGCAGCGACTGGGGGGATCGTGGGATCCAGTGGATCGGGCCGCAACCCTTTGGCCGCCATCTGCCGAACCTTGCCCGGAGTGTCGTCGCCTTGCAGCGTGGTGAGGTCCATCATGGTGATCGCCAAGTGGAGGGCGGCCAGCTTCGAGTCCGTCTTGATCGAGCGTGCCTTGAGAACAGCGGCCCGCTCACGGACCGCCACCTCGTCGACCGGTGGAACGGCCCCGAGCAGCGCCGTCATCGTTTCCGTCATTGATCTCCCAGCGGCTTCAGGGGGCTTCCATCAGGGCGACTATCAGGGCCACGATGCGGTCGGTGGACTCGGCCGCAACGTCCAGCACCTCGCCGTGGCTCAGTGTAGCCTGCATCCCGGCGGCCAGATTGGTGACCAGGGAGACACCGGCGATCTCGGCCCCGAGGTGCTTGGCCGCGATCGATTCCAGCACCGTCGACATGCCGACCAGGTCCGCCCCCATTGTTCGTAGCATGGTGATCTCGGCCGGTGTTTCGTAGGCGCCGCCGACCAAACCGGCGTAGACCCCTTCGGGTAGCGTCGGGTCGTGAGCTTGGGCCACGGCCCGGAGCGAGGCCGAGTACAGCTCGGTCACGTCACAGAACCGGCCGGGGAATCCCTCGGGTGGATCGGCTCCGAGCATGGGGGTGGTGCCGGTGAGGTTCAGCTGGTCGCGCAACACCACCGGCGTACCGGGCCCGTTCTCGGCCACCAGCGATCCGGCGGCGTTGGTCAAGATGACTCGCTCGCAGCCGGCCAACACGCAGGCCCGTACGAGGTGCACAACTGTTGCCGGGTTGTGACCTTCATAGAGGTGGCTGCGGCCGGCCACCAACAGCGCGGCGCCCCGGTTGGTCTCGACAGCATGAATCGTCCCGCTGTGGCCGGCCACGGTGGGTGCCGGGTTGCCCGGCAAGTCGGTCGATGGGATCACGGCTCTGGACGTGCCGACCGCCGCCACGGCTTGTGACCACCCCGATCCGAGGATGACGGCCGTTCCCAGGTCGGACCCCATGGTGTTCTTCAGCACACCAGCCGCCTGTTGGGCCAGGTGAAACGGGTTCTGCTCAGACGGCTTCGAGGTCGGACCGGTCGTGTTCATCAACTCATCTCCTCGCCTTGTTCCAGCTTGCAGACTACCTCAAGCGAGGCATGCCCACCGCGGCCACATTGTGGGTAGGCGCCGGTGGTTGCGGTCAGTCGCGGGGTTTGCGCCCGGGCTGACCCAGCAGGGCCGGTGGGCTGGATCCGCAGGTGGCGCCGGGGACGTTCTCCGGTGTGGCCACCAGCACCCCCTCGTAGCAGTGGTCGGCGATGGCCTCGTCGGTCACGAACGATTCGCCGATCCGGATGCCTTCCTTGACGATCAAGAGCTGATGGCAGGGAAAGGCGTTGCCCCCGGTCACCGCGGGCGAGAGCACCTCCACGGCCCAGCTGTCGGAGGCCACCAGCGCCACCTTCTGATCGGCGAAGTAGCGGCACTCCTCCAGGTAGATGCCGGGCTCCTGGGTCAGGTAGCGGGCAGGATCGGAACGAACCAGGTGGGTCCAGCCGGTATGCAGGATGGGAACCTCGCCGGCTCCGGGCTGCTCGACGTTCTGCCGTCGCAGGCAGGCCTGCAGGTCATCGAGGGTGATGCGATAGTCGTCGCGGAGCACCGGCTGACCGTTGGCGGCGACGAAGAAGTCTTCACTCTTGCCGGTGGCCACCTTCAGCCCGACGACATCGTAGATGACGGCCCGGGTGGCCACCGGTCCCATGGTCTCGTTGCCCAGGGCCGACGTTCCGGTGGGGGTGACGATGTCGGGTCCCCGGTTCCCGTTGTAGAAGATGTCGCCCACCGCGATGTGGTTGAGCCCGTCGATCTGGGAGGCGATCTGGAACGTGAAGTTCTCGGCGAACCGTTCCTCCAGGGCGGCGACCAGGTTCGGCCCGATGGGCTCGGTGGAGGCCTGGATACCGCCCCCCTCGACGAAGCCCTCCGGTGCCTCGAAACCGAGAACGTACAGATGCATCTCGTGGAGTCGGGGCGGGTCGCTGGGGAAGGCCGGGAAGCCGTTGAACATCTCCTCTCCGAGCTGATAGGTCTTGACCGGACGCCCGGGATGGAGGAGCCGCAGAGCCTTGGCCGTTCGGCTCGGAGTCAGCTCGTTGAACGTGCCCCGTTGATCTCCCGGACCGTAGGGGCCGTTGTCCCAGGAACCGGCCAGAACGGCGGCGACGTCGAACATCGTGTCGTCGTAGGATCCCGACGATGGGCCGAACCGGCCCGGCTTGCCCTTGGGTTCCTGGCCCCGTTGCCCCCGGTCGCTGGACTGGGCCGAGGCGTTCGAACCCAGCAGGGGGACTGATGCCACGGCGGCCGCTCCGGCCGCGCCGAGCTTCAACGCATCGCGGCGCGTCAGTTGCTCTCGGTGGAATCGAGCGAACGATGGCTTCACCAGATGACTCCCAACTGCACCACCGGCCTAACGTTGGTGCCTGATCAAGGTTACTGCAGCAAGCGGGGCTGGAGCCAGTCGGTGAACAATGATCATTCGACATATAGATAGTTCCAAACATATGAATCCAGATACGACGTCATGAATATATCTAAATGTTTACACGATATTGCCCCTATTTAATCCCAATAGAAGCTTCCCAGTTTGGCGCGATGGTGTAGTCTGGACAGATCCGTCGATCCGCCGCTCCCTCCAACCCGACGTCTGGTTCCCCGGTCGGAACCCGACCCTCCGAGTCCGACACCGGCACCCTCTCCTCAACCCTCAACGCCGTCGAACGGACCGATGTGGGCCCGACCCGATCGGCCTCACCAGCCACCGCATCGCGCCGCCAACTCGGCGGTCTGGGCCGGGGTCTGGCCGGAATTCTCGAAGACGACGGTCCGACTGATCGGAGCGGACCCGACGGCGGACCGGCGGGCCTCAATCAGCTACTCGGACCGCAGGTGGCAACCAGGGTCGATGTCCGGTCCTTCGTGGTGGAAACCGCACTGGCCGCCATCGCCGAGGCCTTCGGTGCCCATGGAGTGGTCATGGCCAGTCAGCAGCGGAACCCGTCCACCCCCTCCGGGCACTACCGCTATCGATCGGCATCCCGCCAGGGCGATCACAGCCAATCCGGAAACGGTGAGACCAGCGAAAGGCCATTCTCCCCACCTTCGCCGACGATGGCTCTGCGTCTCCCCCCTAGTTGGGGACCTTCTTCTCCCGCCCTCTTTGCCGTTTACGGCCACCTGTGGGAGATGCTGACAGCCGAACAGCACTACTGCAGCGGCTGTGGTACCAGCGACCAGCCCCTCGACTACCGCCAGGAGCAAGTTGACTCCCACTGGGCCTGGTTCTGCCGGATAGAGGACCAGAGCGTTTCGGTGGCGGCCGCCTTGGTGCGCCTGACACCGTTTGATCAGGCCGAGTCGGATGCTCTGGCCCGTTCCATGGCGGCAGTGGTGACGGCGGTGTCCCCGCCCGATCCCGACCGGGCCGAAGCCCGCGACCTGCGGACGAAGGTGGCCGCCGGCGTGTCCCTGTCGGCCGATGTCGGTGCTGGTGACCCGGCCAATGCCATTTCCGCCGAGGTCAGTGTTGACGATCCTGCTGTGCCGGCGGGGACGGCCGGTGCCTTGGCCTCGGTCACAGCCACCGGTCGAGGACCCGACATCGAAACCGCGGTTGCCCGGGCCGCGGCCAACGCCTGCCATCCGCAGTGTCAGGTTCGGTTCGCCGGCTCATCCGACGTCGACGGCCAGACGATCTCAGTAGTCATTGTCAGTGACTCCGAAGGGGCGCCCCGGTTGGGGGTCTCCATCCGGCCGGTGGGCGACTACACCGGGGTGGCTGAGGCGGTCTTCCTGGCTGCGGCGACGGGGGTATTTCCTCGTCGAGGGTGACCCGAATAGCGGCACCTGTCCCTGTACCATGGCACCGTGCTTCTCTTGCGTGTGGTGAAGCGACTCGCTTCGCTTGGTGTTGTCATGATTGCGGTGGCGGCGGTGGCGTCGACGGCCGTCGTCGCGTCCGCTCCCCATGTGGCCACCTTCGCCACCTCACACCAGGGCACAGCCGCCGACCTCGAACTCGAATCGTTGGCCGAGCGGTCGTCGATGTATGCCGCCGACGGCACGTTCCTCACGTTCCTGACCGAATCGGAGAATCGGCAGGAGGTCGATCTCGATGACATTCCCCAGGAGGTCATCGATGCCATCCTCACCATCGAGGACGCCGACTTCTACCAGCATGACGGTGTGAACCTCCGGGGAACGTTCCGTGCTCTGGTCGAGAACATCAATGCCGGTGGAATCTCGCAGGGTGGCTCAACCATCACCCAACAGCTGGTCAAGCTGTCGCTCTTGAGCACCGAGCAGAACCTGTCGCGCAAGAGCACCGAAGCGTTCTACGCCTTGCGCCTCGAACGGCAGATGACCAAGGACGAGATCCTGGAGCGCTACCTGAACACGGTGTACTTCGGATCCACCGCCTACGGGGTGCAGGCCGCGGCCGAAACCTACTGGGGTTATGACAGCGTCGACGACCTGGGCTGGGCCGAAGCCGCTCTCCTGGCCGGCATCATCCGGAACCCGACCCAATACGATCCCACGCTCTTCCCCAATGTGGCTCGAGCCCGGCGTAGCGTGGCCCTCCAGCGGTTGGTGGAGACCGGCCATATCACCGAAGAGGAGGCGGCCACCTACGAGTTCGCCCCGTTGCCGGCCGAGCGCCAACAGCCCTTCGACACCCAGCCGACCGACTACTTCATCGAGGAGGCGCTGCAGCAGCTGCTGGTCAAGGATCAAACCATCCTCGGAGGCGACCAGGCCAGCCGGTTCAACGCCATCTACCGGGGCGGCCTGAAGATCTACACCACGTTCGACCCGGCGGCCCAGGCGGCGGCAGTGGCCACCCGCGACGACTACCTCGACGTCACGGGCGAGTTCACCGCAGCCATCGCCACCGTCGACTCCAAGACCGGCGCCGTACGGGCCATGGTCGGTGGACCGGAATTCGAGAAGGACAATTTCAACATCACCACCGACGGGGCCGGCCGCCAACCAGGGTCGTCGATGAAGACGTTTGTGCTGGCCGCCGCGTTCGAAGCCGGCTACACCCCCAACGACATCATCCGAGCCGACGGACCGTGTTCGTTCAAGAACGCCTCGGCCAGGAACGGGGTCTACACCGTGGGAGGCCGCTTCCAGGGCAAGCAGAGCCTGGCCCAGGTCACCCGCTCGTCCAACAACTGCGCCTTCGTGCGGTTGGGTCAGGTTGTGGGCACCGACAAGGTGGTGCAGGCGGCAGAGCGGCTCGGAATCACCACGCTGGCCCCCGATGCCGGGGAGTACATGTCGCTACCGCTGGGTACCGATCTTGTTCATCCGATGCAGATGGCTGCGGCCTATGCCGCCATCGACAACGACGGGAAGCTGAACCGGCCCTACTACATCGAACGCATCGAAGACCGTGATGGCAACATCATCTACGAGCATCGGCCCGACTGGACACGGGCCATCTCCCAGCAGAGCGCCCGGATGATCACCCAGATCCTGGAGAGCAACGTCCGCAACGGCACCGGCAAGAACGCCCGTCTCTCAAACGGGCACCGGGCCGCCGGCAAGACCGGCACCACCAACGACTTCGTCGACGCCTGGTTCGTCGGCTACACCGAGTATTACACCACAGCCGTCTGGCTGGGGAAGCCGGAGGATTCCAAGACCCCCATCGTCCTTCCTGGTTACGGCACGGTGTTCGGCGGTGAAGTCCCGGCCGCCATCTGGGGCGATTACATGAACCTGCTGCACGAGGGTCTCGAGCCGATCGAGTTCGCCGATCCCGATGGCTATGGTGGCAACCGTTATCTCAAGGTCAAGGGTGAGATGGACTACTGCGAAGGCGCCTCCTTCGCAGGGGCCACCGGCGGTACCGAACGGCGGGACACCAACGGCGACGGCCGTCCCGATTGTTGGCAACCGATCACCACCACGACCCAGCCACCACCCCCGCCTACAACCCAGCCACCACCGCCGACCACCGAGAACAACGGCGGCGGTAACGGCAATGGCGGCGGCAACGGAAACGGAAACGGCAACACCACCATCGACGGCTAGTCCGAAGTAGGCGCTCGGTACGCGGGGCGCTTTGGTGTGTTCACGACCCCCTGAGGGGTCGTTGAGCCGGCACGGTGTTGCTCTGAGGGGTCGTTGAGCCGCCACTGTGTTGGCCACCCGGCCGGGCCCGCCGATCCGGTAGCCTTGAGTCCGATCAAGGCGCCTGCAAGAGGGAAGATCACACGATGGCCTCACCGGCATACGAGCAGATACTGGCGATACAGGCTCTCGACCTCGGGCTCCGGCAGCTCGATCACCGGCACCGCTCCCACCCGGTGCGCCAACAGCTCGGTGCCATCGACGGTGACATCGCCACCGTCGATTCCGAGGCGGCCCAGATAACGGAACGGGCCCACGATCTCGAGCGGCAGCGCAAGCGGTTGGAGGATGAGGCTTCGATCATGGCCGACAAGCGCAGGGCCGTCGATCAGAAACTGTACGGCGGTGAGGTGACCGCCTCCAAAGACCTGCTGGCCTTGCAGGATGAAGCGGCCATGCTGCTGGATAAGCAGACCGAGCTCGAGGATCAGGAACTGGAGCTGATGGAATCGTTGGAGGCCGTCGAATCCGAGCTGGAAACGGTGGGAGAGCGTCGGCGGGGGCTCGACGAGCGACGGGCGGTGGCCCAAACCGACCTTGACGCTGCCCTGGCCGAGATCGAGGCCGAAGCCGAAGGTTTGCGGTCCCAGCGGACTGCGGCCGTCGTTGAGGCCGATCCGGCCCTGCTGGAACGGTACGAATCGCTCAAGGATCAGTTCGACGGGGTGGCGGTGGCTCGGCTGGTGAACGGGGCTTGCGACGGCTGCCACATCCGGCTCTCGGCTGTGGCCCTCGACCAGATGACCAAGATGGCCGAAGACGCCGTCGTCACCTGCGAAGAGTGCGGCCGCCTACTCGTCCGGTGACCGGGTCGGTGACGGTCGGCCCCGGAGCCGGACAACAGTAGGTCGTTGCCGTGCTGATCTGGTTCGCCGTGGTCTCGGCCATCGTGGTGGCCGAGGTGTTCCGCAGCCCGCTCGTCGACTACCGACTGGTGGCGGTGGGGGCCCTGGTGCCCCTGTTCGACGTGGTCCTTGGCCGGCCGACGGCCCTCCACACTCTGGCGGCGCCGGTGACGGTCATGGCCGTGGTCATGGCGGCAACGGTCGGTCGTCGGCTGCTGCGAAGGCGCCTGTTGGGTGTGCCCATCGGCATGTTCCTACATCTCGTGCTCGACGCCACCTGGGACAGCGCCGTGTTGTTCTGGTGGCCGGCGTTCGGCCTGTCGCTGGGGTCGGAGCTGCTTCCCGAGTCCCGGGCCGTTGTCGTCCGGGCCGGGTTGGAGGTGGTCGGCATTGTGGCGGCCGTCATTGCCTACCGGCGTTACCGCCTCGACGACGAGGACAACCGGAGGTTGCTCGTTCGCTCGGGCCATCTGAACCGGAGCGTGCTCGGCTGACTAGGCTCGGCCCCATGACACTGCATGTGGTTCGTCACGGTCGGACCGAGGCCAATGCCGGTGGTTTGCTGCTCGGTCGGGCCGATCCCTCTCTCGACGACGTTGGACGGATCCAGGCGGAGGCGATCGGCTCGACCCTGGGTCGCTGCGATCTCGTGGTCACAAGCCCCCTGACTCGTTGCCGGGAGACCGCGGCCGTCATCGCCGCCCGGTGCCACACCGACGAGGTCATGGTTGACGACCGTCTGGTCGAGTTGGACTACGGCGATCTTGATCTCACCCCCCTTCGTGACGTGCCGAGCCAGTTGTGGCGGGACTGGCAGGCCGACACCGCTTTCCGACCGCCCAACGGGGAGACCCTGGACGAGCTGGCGACCCGGGTGGGGGAGTGCCTCGACCTACTGTGGCCTCGGGCCGTGGTCGATGATGTCGTTGTCGTCACCCACGTCTCGCCCATCAAGGCGGCGGTGGCCTGGGCCCTCGAGGTGTCCATCGCCATCTCGTGGCGTTGTTTCGTGGCCCAGGCATCGATCACCACCGTCGGCTCGGGCACCGCAGGGGCTTCGCTCCACCGGTTCAACGACACCGCCCACCTGGTCGACCTGCCGTCCTGAACGTCGCCCCACCTCGGCTCGCGAAATCAGGCGGACGGGTCGGGTGAGTCCATCTGTAGGCGGGGTTCTGTTCCCGGTGCCGTTGCCGGCCTCCGTTCGGTGACCATCCATCTATGCGGTCCACCCGAGGTGTGACGCCGTCTCCGGCGTCGGACGGACCGCCCAACACCTCGTTTGACCTTGCTCCGGATGGGGTTTACCAAGCCGGTCGGGTCACCCCGACCGCTGGTGCGCTCTTACCGCACCGTTTCACCCTTACCGGTCCGGGGACCGGCGGTTTGTTTTCTGTGGCACTTTCCTGCGGGTCACCCCGACTGGCCGCTAGCCAGCATCCTGTCCTGCGGAGCCCCGACCTTCCTCAGCCGATGATCGAAACCACCGGCCGCGGTCACCCGATGGGCTCACCCGACCACCTCAACGGTACCGCAAAGCGGCATCGAGACGGTCGAATCTTGGATGTGGACCACACTAGGGTGGTCGGGGAGATGACCCGGGTATCGCCGTTGGTCGACGGTGAAGAGGGGGAACGAGGAGGAAGCGGATTGACCACACAATCGGCGTTCGAAGAGGTCGGCGGTTGGCCGGCCATTCTGCGGCAGATCACCGCCGGGTCGGATCTCGATCGGGACCAGGCCAAGGCCGTCATGAGCGAGATTCTGAACGGACAGGCCAGCCCGGCCCAGATTGGTGGCCTCTTGATCGGCCTCGCCGTCAAGGGCGAATCAACCGATGAAATGGCCGGCTTCGTCGAGTCGATGCTGGCCACCTCCGAGCCGTTGACCATTCCCGACGGCGCCATCGACATCGTCGGCACCGGTGGCTCCGGTCACCGACAGGCCCACGCCGTCAACGCATCGACAATGGCTTGCATCGTGGCCGCCGCCGCCGGCGCCACCGTCTGTAAACACGGGAACCGAAAGGCCTCCTCGACATCGGGCTCCTTTGACTTCCTGGAGGCGCTGGGAGTCGATATTTCCATGTCGATCGCCGATGTTGAGCGGTGTGTGGCCGAAATCGGAGTGGGGTTTGCTTTCGCTCGCAGCTTCCATCCGGCCATGCGGTTCGCCGGCCCGGTCCGGGCCGAGCTGGGAATTCCCACAGTGTTCAACGCTCTCGGGCCCCTGGCTCATCCCGGTCGCATCAGGCGTCAGCTGGTCGGTGTGGCCACCGAGCAGAAAGCGGAGGCGCTGGCCGACGTTCTGGCCGAGCTGGGCTCTCATCGGGCCTGGGTGGTGGCGGGAGCCGACGGACTGGACGAGGTTGCGACGTCGGGCCCATCGGTGATATTCGACGTGACCCCGGCCGGAATCAGCCGTCATACGGTCGAACTGGCCGCCGTGGGGGTGGATCGGGTCGAGCTGGCCCAGGTCGCCGGTGGTTCGCCCCAGGACAACGTGGCCATCTTCGAGCGGATTGTGGACGGCCAGACCGGTCCCCATCGTGATCTGGTGGTCATCAACGCTGGTGCCGGACTGGTGGTGGCGGGATTGGCCGAGGACCTCAACGCCGGCGTGATAATGGCTCGGGAGGCCCTTGATTCGGGGGCGGCCAAAGACAAACTCGACCAACTTCGGGCGTTTTCCGAATCAACCACCGCCGGGTGACGATGCAGGTGAAAGTTCGGTTCCATCGCACCTAGACTGGCGATGGGCGAATCTGACCAGTCGGTTGCTAGGTTGGGTCAGTCGCCGGCTCCAAGGAAAGACGCTCTGTGAGGAACCAGACATTGCCTACCGACAAATACTGCGTCAATCTCTTTTTGCGGCCCCCGGTTTCCCGTGGGGTCGGTTGCAGTGGTGGGGATTCGGCTGCACCCTGCTTGTCGTCTGCTGTGGTTCAAGAGGCGGACGAGAAAAGCGAGGAAAGGTAAGCTATGGGATCCGAGGCCCTTCTCCAGCGGGCATGTGAACTGGCGTTCGCCGTGGCCCGTGAAGATGCGGAGGCTGACCCGGCCATCGAACCGCCGGGCGACATGCGCAGCTTCCTCTATCTGGCCCGACTTCCCCGCCGCGCCATCGCCGTGGCCCAACAGGCCATCGAGGACGACTCGAACTTTCGGTCCCGAGTGGCCGCTCGGGCCGACGAGGCCGAAGTCGGCAGGGCCGGGTACCTCTGGTTGCATCGTCCCATCGGTTGGGCGCCCGAGTTTGAAGAGCTGTCTCATCAGTCGGAGGGAGGCTCAGGATTTGAGCTTGACCCAGACGCCCCGTTGGTGGAGGTTCCGCTCGATGATGATGCGATCACGGCGTCGCTCGAAGCTCAGCTCGAGGAAGTGGAGAGTCTTTCACCCATCTATCCGTCGGAGACCGAGGAGAGCGTGTCGTTGTTTCCACCGTCCGCCGACAGCCCCAACGGCGGCGGTGACGGTCCGAGCGATCCCGGTGACGGGTTTGCGGTGGCGGCCGTTGCCGACCTGGATCCCGAGGCCGATGCGATCGAGAGTGAGTTGACCAGTCTCCGTGGCTTGGTCGATCGATTGGCCGGAGAGCGAGATTTGGTTATGTCCGGATCAACAAGCGAATCACCTGAACGTCCCGATTCATCGCTGCTGGAGGATGAGCTGGCCGCCGCCACCTCCGAGCTCGACTTCGCCCGTGAGGAGCTGGCTCGGGCCACCGAGGATCTGGCCGCGGTGCGCAACGAGCGGGAAGAGGCCCGCCGACAGCAGTCGGAGTCGCTGAAGCGTCAGGTCGAGGTCGAGCGTGAGCTGGCGGCGGCGCGGGAGGAGCGGGCGGAGGTCGAGACCAGGTCGTCTGAGCTTCAAGCCCAGTTGATTTCCATCGAGGATCGTCTGAAGCGGGTCGACGGGGATCTTGAGGAGGCAATTCGGGAACGCAACGTCGTCCAGTCGCAGCTGGAGACGATGACGGCCGAACGCAATCAGATCCGGGAAGACCGGATGGCCATGAAGGCCGAGCGTGACAGCCTGCAAACCCGGCTGGCCGAGGTCGATGAGAAGACCGGCGGCGTCGATGTTGGAGAGTTGACGTCGGCCAATCGTTCACTGACCCAGGAGTTGGAGGCCACCAGCCGAGAGCTGGCCCGGATGATCGCCCAGGTCGAGAGTTACGAGGAGCAGCTGCAGACCACGACATCGACCGCAGATGCCCTCAAGTCGGAAAAGGTGGAACTGACGTCCCGGCTGGCCGATGTCGAGCTGGCCCTGGAGACGACCCGCACCCAGCACACCGCCCTCAAAGACGACGCCGAGCGGCTGGCCGCCGAGGTTGGAACCTTGCGGGCCGAACGTGACGGGCTCCAGAGTCAGCTGACCGAGTTGCAGGCCAGCCTGTCGGACGTGCTCGACGAACACGCCGAGGTTCGTCATCGCAACGACGCCGACCGCAAGGCACTCAATGAGCTGCGGGTGGAGCGCGATGTTCTGCTGGCCCGCATGAACGATATTGAACAAGCCGATCGCAGCTACGAGAACCGGATCAACGCCCTGACCAAGGAGCGAGACGACCTCCACACCGCCCGCGACGATCTGATGGCGGAGCGAGGCGAGCTGCGGGGTGAGGTGGCGGCTGCGGCCTCTGCTCGTGATCAGCTGCTGGAGAAGATCGACGCGCTGGAAACGAAGCTCGGGCCGCTGGAACTGGAGCTGCAGGCCGAGCGCCGACAGCGGGAGGAACTGGCCAACCGGCTACTGGAACTCGATGACATCGCTGCCAACAATCAGGCGGCCCGCGACGAGTTGACCTCCGAGCGCGACCGCTTGTTGTCCGAGCGCACCGAACTCGATGGGCGGCTTGAAGCCCTGGAGGCCGAGCGGGTCGACGCCAAGAAGCTCGTGGCCGAGCGCGATGATCTCCTGAACCGTTTGGAGCGCACCGAAACCCAGCGGGATGATGAATCGAACAAGCGGGTGACGGCCGTATCAGAGCTGACCGAGAAGGTGGCGGCGATCGAGTCGGCCAAGACGGCGCTTGAAAACCAGATCTCAGAAGCCCACAGCGAGCTGTCCCGGGTGCGTTCCGACATCGATGAACTCAACCGGGAGAACGCCAAGCTCCGCTTCAACCTCCAAGTGGCCGAGTCCACGGTGGCCGAAGCCACCGAGGCGGCGGAAGAGGCTCGCAAGAGCGCAGCTGAAGCCACAGCAAGGGCGGCGGCAGCGCAATCGCGTGCCGATCGAGCCGAGGCCGCGGCGGCCGAACAGGTGTCGATGTCGGCATTGGCCGGCGACTCCGTGACCGTCAATCCGCTCATTGACGGTGATTCGCCCGATTCGACCCCGGATGCCGAGACCGAGGTCGTCACCGACGAGGCTACCGGGGCCGAGGAACCAACCGAAGACGCAGAAGCGGCCGACTCGGCGACCGAGGCCGCCGTCACGGACGACACTGCCGGTGACGTTGCCACGGACGACACTGCCGATGACGTTGCCACGGACGACACTGCCGGTGACGTTGCCACAGACGATACTACCGATGACGTATCCGCTGGTGAGGGCCCAGCCGAAGACGCCACCACCGGTGACACCGCGGCCGATGACGACGCCGTAACCGGTGACGCCGCCGCCGATGAGATGTCGGCCGACGACGTCGGGGTTGATGATGAGGCCGCCGGTGAGGTCATCAGCACTGAGGCCGCCGATGAAGCCGGCGAGGCGACCGTTGAGCCTGCCGATGCCGACGATGCCACCGCCGAGGTCGAGATCATTGATGCCGTTGGGGCCATGGAGGGCGCCGACGTCGGCCTGGTCGAGGGCCTTCTCGACGACACGACGGCGATGCCGGTGATCGACGACCTTGGGTTGGACGCACCTCCGAGTGTGCTGGAGGATGCGGTACCGTCGCTGCTGGAGCCCGATGCCGATCCAACCGTCGGCCAGGATGACCTGCTGGTGGGCGGCGATGTGCCCTCGGTCCTGCCGGCCGAATCCGATGTGGCGGCCGTGGCCGACGGTGGGCCGGACGACTCGATCACCTCGGCCCCCGACACGATTCCAGCCTTCACCCCGGTGAGCGATGTCGTGGAGATGGGCGAGCATCGGCGCGACGAATCCACCCCGTTCACCAACGACTGGAAACCCGTCGGCGACGACAGCGAACCCGACGAGTTGGATGAGATCAGCGAACTGATCTCCCAGACGGTGTCAAGCTTCGATGAACCCACCGATATTTCCACGCCGGAACCACCAAGCCTGGCCGATCCGGCCGCCGGGTTGGCCGACGATCTCGGTCAACCGCCAAGTGTGTTCGGCGCCGATTCTGGCGTGGCCGCCCCACCTTCTGCACTGGACGACGTGCTGGGCGACCCCGGAGCCGACCTTGGCCCGGGTTCGACTCGCCGTCAGATCGAGATCCCGGCCGAGATCGCCGACGACGAGATCGCTGTTGCCCAACATGTCGTCTCATCTCCCGACGTGGTCCTACTGGTGGACGGCGATTCAGTGGCCAAGCTGGGGTGGCCCAGCCTGCCGGTGGCGCAGCAGCGCGACGCCTTGGTGACCTATCTGGCCGACCTGTCGGCCAGCAGCGGTGCCGCCCCGGATGTCGTGTTCGATGGTCGGATCGGCGACGACGATTCGCTACCCATCTCGCGGGCCGTCAGGATTCGTCTCAGCACGCCGCCAACCGAGCCGGCGGCCGCCCTCGACGAACTGGTGAGTGCCTATCCCGACCAATGGCCGATTGCCCTCGTTACCGACGACGCCACCTTGGCGGCGTCGGCTCAGGATCGTGGTGCGGTTGTACTGAACAACGGTCAGCTGCTCGATCTGTTCATCGCCCAATAGAGGTCATCGTCCGACTCGATCACCGGAGATGATCTCTGGCAGGAGTGGCTCACAAGTGCGGGCCCGAAGAGCACCCGACCAGACACCCAGGGCATAAGCCGAATCGTCAACCGCCCCGACAACGACGTCGGTCCCTCGCTGCCTGATCGGGCCGCCGGTCGCCAGATCCCGGAGCCTCAGTCGGCGCAGCCATCCCACACCGAGGAGGAGCGAGGCCAATCGATGGTTGCCGATCGGCGACAAGGTCAGGCCGACAACCAGCGGCCACCAGGTCCGGGCCGCCGCCACCGCCAACCCGTTGGTCGTCGCCACCAGGTGGCCTCCGATCATGGAGGACACCTGCCGGGCCGTCAGGCCGCGATCGATCAGAGCCCGTCTCTGGTGTAATGTCGACCAGCCGGCCACGGCCAGCGCCGGCCACGGCAACCGGGCCAGCAACAAGCTCCAAGCGGCGGCCGAGCGGCGATCGAGACGAACGGGAGCAACCGCCCACCGATGGCGGCGAGCCAGCGGCCCGGCCGATCGGCCGTAGTGAAATCGCTGGCGGATGAACTCGCTCACCGTCGCTCGGGGCGGATGGGTCACTTCGACGTGACCGAGGTAGCGGACCCAACCTTGCTCGGCCAGCCGCCATACCAGGTCGACGTCTTCGCCGTAGCGCAGACCGGGATCGAATCCGCCGGCCGCGGTCACGGCCGATGACCGCAGGGCCAGGCAGGTCGATGGAACATAGGGGAGGCGGCGTCCTGGGCCGACCTGCCCCGAATGAGGTCCCATGTCAAGTGGCGACCAGGTGCGCTCGTACCGGGCCAGCGGCGCGGGGCCATACTGAGATCGCACCCGAGGGGCCACGGCCACCGTGTCGCCGACCGCCAGCTCCTGAGTCAGGGTGGCCAGCTGCCCGGCTGTGATCCTCACCCCGGCGTCGATGAAGACCACGTTGGGAGTTGAGACCGAGGCGAAGCCGAGATTGCGGGCATTGCCGGGACCAGACGGGTGGCAACGTCGGATCACCGAAACCGGCACACCGCAGGAGGCCCCGATCTCGGGATCAACCGGGATCTCGGAGCCATCGTCGACGATGATGATGGCGGCCAGTACGGCCGGGGCCGGAATCGATCCACCGGGATCAGCTCCCGCCCGGGTTGGCTCGATCCCCAACCGATCCAGGGTGGTGGCCAGTCCCCGGTGGTCATCCCGGACCGGGATCACCACCGTGACCGCGCCGGTCATCGCCGTCGGGTCGATGATGGCCGAGCCGTCATCGACGGCACTGACCGAGGCCATGTCGGCTTCGATCAGCCGTCGGGCCAGAGCCTGGTGAGCCGGGTCCGGTCCGACCGGCGAACCGTCGAACCATCGGGCGACCATCGCCGCCCCGGTGGGAGACAGCCGCATGAGTCTGGCCGGGGAGCCGCCAATCAGACACCGGCCGGCTTGTTCAGACCGGAGCGTCACGGTCGGCCGTAGCAGAATCGGGGAGAGGCTTTTCATCGGTCGACCTATCGCCGGTTGCCCAGCACCCCGTTCAGGGCGGCCACCACATCAAGTGGTCCGCCCACCAGCTCCAAGCGGGCTCCCACCTGGCGGGTCAGGCGTCTGGCGTGCTCCGGCTCGTCGGCCGGGGCCAGAACCGCCAGCTCATCAAGGGCGCCGGCAGCCGGAACCGGGTCGTCCCCGGTTGTCGATTCGCCATCGGACAACAGCACGACGACCCGGCGTCGGGCCTGGGACGACGCCAGCTGTCGGCCCGCCGCCTTCAGAGCCAGATCGATGTCGGTCGTCCCGTGGCCTCGGAGTCGGAGTATCGAGCCGGCCACTGATTCCGGCGGTTGGTGTTGCCGAAGGTCCTTGATGGTGAGCACCCGGTGGCCGAAGGCCAGCACGGCCAACTCACCGGGAGCCCTCCAGGTGCAGGCGGCCGCGGCCAGGGCGGCAGTGGCCAGCCGCGATCCGTCCATCGATCCCGAGCGGTCGACCACGAGACAGATGGCGGTCTGCGGTCGGTCCCATGTCCGGGTCTTCAACTCGTCCAGTGACGGGCGTCGACCCTCGGCGGCCGCGTGGTGAATGGCGTCAAAACTGGCGTCGACGTCGATGTCGTCGGCATCGGGGTGGGCTCTCCGCTCGACCAGACGACCGGTGCCCCCGGCCCGAGCCGGGCCGGCCGTCGTCAGGTCGAGCAGCAGCCGACCGGCCAACCGTTGAGCCAGGGCGGCCAGCGTAGCGTCGGTGGCCTGGCTCATCAGGGCCAACAGCTCCAGAGCCTCATTGGGATCGTCGGCCCAAAGGTCCTCGAACGCCTCCTCGTCGAGCTCACCGACTTCGGCCGACAGCAGATTGAAGGCCGGATGATATTCGAGCTGCCGGCGGCTGGTGGTACGCCGGGCCTCATCATTCAAGGCTTCGGCCGATTGCTCGGGATCGAGGACCTTGTCTAGCTGGTCATCGTCGAGGTTTGATCCGCCGCCTTGCGGCTGATCGCTTTTCCCGCCTGCGACCCACCGTCGCCGTTGTCGGATCGGTCGGAATCGGAGCCTCCGGGTCCTTCCGACGGTTCGCTTGTGATCTGGTGCCAGACCTCGGTCACCACCTCGTCGGCGGTGGCCGATGTCGAGTCGTGCAGTTGGAGCCGACCCGACAGCGCGGTCAGGGCGGCGTCCAGTCCGAGTTTCCGGTCATCGGGCGGGATCGAGCGAATCAGGCTGAGGCTCTCGGCCATCTTGACCAGGTCGATCGCTCCTCGCACCGATGGACCGATTCGGACCTCGGGGTGGATACGTAAGGCCCGAACAACCTGCACCGCGGTCTGGATCAACGACCGGGGTACGTTGACCCCGGCCTGGACCTCGGTAATGGCCACTTCCTGCTCTGACGGTTGATAGTCGACCGCCAACCGACATACCCGGTCGTAGATGGCTCCCGAAATCCGGGCCGTACCGATCGAGTCGTAGGGGTTCATGGCGGCCACCAGACGAAATCCCGGTTCGGCCTTGATCCGGCCCAGGCGGGGAACCGCCAGTTCCTGCTCCGACATCACGGTCACCAGGAGGTTGAGTGTTTCCTCCGGCACCCGGTTGATTTCCTCGACATAGAGCAGGTGACCGCCCCTGAGGGCTCCGGCCAGTGGCCCGTCGATCCAGATGTCGGGCCGGTATCCCTGGTCGAGAACCTGAGCGGGGTCGAAGTGGCCGACCAGCCGGGCCGGGGTCAGCTCGGCGTTGCCCTCGACGAACTCCATCTCGATTCCGGTTGTCCGGGCGATGGCCCTCAGCATCGTGGACTTCCCGGTTCCGGGCGGGCCTTCGAGCAGGAGGTGTCGG
Source organism: Acidimicrobiales bacterium (assembly GCA_965216685.1). Classification (GTDB taxonomy): domain Bacteria; phylum Actinomycetota; class Acidimicrobiia; order Acidimicrobiales; family SZUA-35; genus JAHELU01. The sequence goes on along the minus strand of OZ244195.1, from coordinate 5,189,455 downwards.
CCCGACATGAGGGCAGCCACCACCAGCTCGCACTCCCGGCGTCGGCCGATGACGTGGTCGCCCATCTGCTCGACCGTTGCCGGGCCCAACTGACGGAGTTGAGCGGATTCGTTGCTCACACGGCTCCTTCAGACAAGGGCCGAGGACTGTCCCGGCCGCTTGGGGGCCAACAATAGCGACAGTCGGTCGAGCCTGCCGAATTCAGCTGCCGGCGGATCCGGGCGGCTCCATTGCCGTCAACTCGTCGACCAGGGTGGTCACCAGATGACTGAACAGTTCGGCCCCGTGTTCGGCCGATGCCTGGGACGGGTCGCCGAGCACACCGTTGGCGGTGACCGCGGCCAGCCCTCGGAGCTGCAGCTCGGGCAAGAGTTCAGCCAGCGGCGTGGTGGTTCCCGTCACCTCACCGTGGGGCCGCACCAGTTCCGGTGCCAGGTGAAGCAGCAGTGACGTTTCGGTCTTTCCGCCGTGGGCATCGACGGCCAGGTCCGGAGGCCATCTCGGAGTCAACCAGCTCACGCTGTGTCCTTCCCGGTTGAGTTGTTCGACCAGTGGGCCGAGTACCGGAGCGTTGCCTCCGTGACCGCACACCAGAACGGTTCGTTGGCAGTAGCCGGCCACCGAACGGATCAGCTCGGTGATGACGGCGGCCAAGGCTTGTCGACCAATGGACATCGTGCCGGCAAAGCCCTGATGTTCGCCCGACGAGCCGTAGGGGAGGGCGGGGGCCACCATGGTCCGAGGCACCCGGGCGGCCGCGGCCCGGGCCCAGGCCGAGGCGATGATGGTGTCGGTGGCCAGCGGTAGGTGTGGTCCATGCTGCTCGGTCGCACCCAGCGGGATCAGAAGACAGGGCACACCGGTCGGGGCGACGGCAGGAGGCTCGTTGTCGGCCGGCAGGTGCCCGCCGATCTCCTCCGCCGTCGCCCGACCCAGTTCGAGGTGGTTATTGGCCGGTGAGGCCACCGATGACGTCGTCGATGATCGAACCGTCACCGTCGGCGTCGAGAATGGCGGCCAGGCCGCCCAAGCCGGGCTGACGGGTCTCGACTTGACGCCGCTCGGCGTTCAGCATTTCGCCCAGACCACCGGGATCGAGGCTCTGGGCCTGCTTCTGCTTCGACAGATATCCCATGACCAGCGGAGCCAGGATGGGCAGCAGTTTCATGATGAGATTGATGTTGAGGCCTGATTGCTGAGCGACGTTCTGCTCAACTGCTTGACGTCGGCCACCGAGTACGTGGCCCAGGATCTTGGCCCCGTCGCTGGAGGAGCCGGTGGCTCCCAAAAGGGCACCGAGATCATCGAAGATCGACGGGCTGTGGTCGTTCAGGGCGGTCGACAGCGACTCGGCCCCCTGGGCCTGGCGGCTGTTGTTGGCCATACCGGCGATGATGGCTGGAATGGCGGCGGCGACGGCTCCACCCACAGCGCTTTCGTCGGCGCCGAGGCCCTTGGCGATTTGCGCCACTCCGGCCGGACCTAGTTGCTGCAGAATTCCTTCTACGAGTCCAGACATGTACTTTCCTTTCTCAAGCAACGTTGCTCGAGGCCCCGAATGCAGAGGACTGGTGGATCTCTGATCGGTGCGTGAGCGCATCGCCCGCTGTTGTGTTGACGGCAATAACGGTACCGTCGTCAGGTCGCCGTACCTCTGTCGGGATGCTGACGAGAGCGCTCGGCCACCGCCTGGAGCTCGATACCGCCACGAGGTCGTTGGATGAGGGTCACGGTGACCCGATGTGGTTCGGCCGAACCGAAGATCTCGTCTGCGATCTCAACGGCCAGCGCTTCGGCGAAGACGGCGCGGTCCCGGAACGACCACAGGAACAGCTTGAGCGACTTCGACTCGACACATCGCTGGTCGGGAGCGTATTCGATCACGACCGACGAGATGTCGGGCTGGGAGGTGACCGGACACATCGACATCAGTTCCTCGGTACTGAAACGAACCGATGTGCAGCCCTCGGGGGCGGGAAAGCATTCAACGTGATCCACAGGATGGCGGACCGTCCGGCCCAGGATCGACAACTCGCCGCCGGTCGGGTCGCCGGTCTCGGAACTCATCCGACAGTGACGCTCGACCGGGAAACGAATCGTACCGGGGTCGGTTTTGAGTGGTCCGACGTGACCGCCGGACGGTCACCGGCCCCTACCGAAGCCAAGGCCTCCAGCCCATGACCGCTCACACACTCCGGGTCGGGGCCGTCGAGGGGCAGACCGGTGAAGAACTTGGCCGCCATGCAGCCGCCCTGGCAGGCATCGAACTGTCCGCAGCTGGCGCAGGCTCCGGCCGACTGCGGTTGGCGAAGCTGGTGGAACAGGGGAGCGGAGCGCCAGACGGCGGTGAAGCCACCCTCGTCGCGCACGCTGCCGGCCCGGAACTCGTCGTGGAGCACGAAGGGACAGGCGTAGACGTCGCCCACCGGGTCGATGAGGCACACCACCCGACCGGCACCACACAGGTTCAGGCCTTCGAGATTTTCCGAGCCGAGGGCATTGAGATGGAAGAACGAGTCGCCGGTCAGCACATCGGGTCGAGCCAGCAGCCAGTGGTAGAGCTCGACCTGCTGCTCCTGGGTCGGGTGGAGTTGATGCCAGCTGTCGACGCCCCGGCCGGAGGGACGAAGCCGGGTCAGGCGGAGTTCGGCACCGTAGTGGTCGGCCAGGGTGGCGAAGCGGTCGAGCTGGCCGATGTTCTGCCGGGTCATGACGACGCTGATCTTGAACGACCCGAAATCGGCGCCGGCCAGGTGGTCCATGGCCGCGATGGCGGTGGCAAAGGATCCTTCGCCCCTGACGGCGTCGTTGGTTTCGGCATCGGCGCCGTCGAGTGAGATCTGGATGTCGGTGTAGTCCATGTTGGCCAGGCGGCGGGCGGTGGGGCCGTCGATCCGGGATCCGTTGGTGGAGAACTTGACCCCGACCTGGTTGCTGGTGGCGTAGTCGACCAGTTGGAAGAAGTCGGGTCGGATGGTCGGCTCACCGCCGCCGATGTTCACATAGAAGACCTGGAGGCGGCGGAGTTCGTCGATCACCCCCATGGCTTCCGAGGTGGTCAGCTCGGCCGGGTCGCGTCGTCCACTGGAACTCAGGCAGTGGATACAGGCCAGATTGCAGGCGTAGGTCAGCTCCCACGTCAGGCAGATTGGGGCCTGCAAGCCCTTCTTGAGTTCGGTGGTCAGCGCGGTCACGACTGTGCTCCGACAATGAATTGGGATCGGGCCAGGGCGTCCAACGCTTGGCCGTAGGCGGGCCACTGGGCTTCGTCGAGGTCAAGGCTGTCGAAGGCCGAGCGGGCCGTCTCGAACTGGTCCAGCTGGCTCACCAGGTGAACCAATTCGGGTGATCGTAGGAAGTTGAGCTTGCGGTTCCCGTAATGGTACGCCAGTGCCCCAAACGGTTCCGGGCGGAGGGCCACCCGCTGGTGGAGCCGCCATTTCCCGCTGTCGGGATCACTGGGTTGAGGATCAGTAGACACCGCACATGCCGTCGATGGAGACCTCCTCGACCAGCAGGTCCTCAACCACGAGTTCCCGATCGGCTGTTTCGGTGACGGCGGGCTCGGCCGGCTCGGCAAGCTCATGGTCGGTGGTCGACGATGGGGATACTGGCTCAGACACGAAGCAACATCTTTCACTCTTGGCCCGGATCCTGTGATCCGGATCGTCGGACCTCATGGTAGCGGCCGGCGAGCTTTCGGCTGGAGCCCGCCGATCACAAACGTGTTTGTTCAGCGCAGGTCGAAGCAGACCTTGATGGAGCCCCGCGGTCCGGCCAAGGCCGCCTGTTCCAGGGCCTGTTCGTAGTGTTCGAGGGCGAACAGGTCGGTGACCAGACGCCCCAGGTCGGCCGCCTCAACCAGCTCGGTGGCCATGTCGAAGGTGCGGCGACGGGTCCCGTCGGGCAGTTCCTCGGTGCCGTAGGTGTAGGCGCCGACCAGCTCGGTCTCTCGGTGCCACAGGGCCGTGAGATCAAGTGAGGCCTTTCCCGGCATACCGACCAACACAACCCGACCCCGAGGTCGGGCGGTGCCGATGGCGGTGTCGATGGTGGCCGCGGTTCCCACGGCGTCGATGATCACATCGGCCCCGCCGGAGAGATCGTCGCCGATCATGAAGCTGCCCGATGCCCGCCGCACCGCCCGCTGCAGTTCACCGGGAGCGACGACCAGGTCGGCGCCCAACTGATTGGCCTTGGCCTTCTGCTCGGGGTGTTTGGCCCCGACAATGACGGTGGCCGGGCGGGTGAAGTGACGAACGGCGGCCAGCGCGGTCAGGCCCATCGTGCCGGCACCGATGATGGCCACCACGGCGCCGTCGGCGATGCCGGCCTTGACGGCGGCGTGCACCCCCACCGCGGTGGGCTCGATCATGACCGCCGCCTCGTCGCTGAGCCGGTCGGGCACTCTGTGCAGCTGAGATTCGTGGGCCACGAACTCACTCGACCAACCGCCGCCGGTGGAGGCGCAGTAGCCGGTCTGGATTCCCGGTTCGAGCTCGCCGGCCACCAGGTGCCGGTAGTCGGTTCCGTCACCGGGAGCGGCGTTGTCGAAGGGGGCGTCGAATCCCCGGGCCTGGTGGCCCAGCACCGGCTCGACAACCACTCGCGACCCGTCTTCGGTTCGGCCGACGACCTCGTGCCCCGGGACGAAGGGAAACGACACCCAGGGTTCGAAGTAGCGGGACGACTTGCCTTCCACGGTGGCCAGGTCGGATCCGCAGATCCCGCTGAGGATTGTCGACACCCGATGCCAACGCTCAGCCGGCAGGTCGAACGGTTCCCTCTCGATCAGGTGGAGCGGCCCGGTGCCGGCGCCGCTGCCGGGCCGCAGGCGCGACGACAGCGCAGCCGCGGCGTACCGAACCTCGTTTCTGGTGAATTCAAGGGCCTTCACCTGAGCAACGCTAGCGGCTGAGACGTCGAGCGCCAGAACCGGCTCGGTCGGCCCGCCTCGGTCGGCCCGCCCCCCAAGCCGAGGTTTGTGCGCTCAGGTGTCGCTATGACACCACAGCGCACAAAGCTGTGGTGACCGGTGCCGACGTTACAGTGTCACACCCCATCTGTAGGTTCTTGGACATGACGCTAACCATTGACTGCGGGACTTGTTCCCGGCAGGGCACACCAACCTGCGACGACTGCGTGGTCACCTTCATCGTGAACCGTGAACCGGATGATGCCGTGGTGGTCGACGCTGCCGAGTTCGCCGCCGTCCGCCGGTTGCAGCGGGCCGGCCTGGTGCCCGACCTGCTGCACGATGATGGGAGGGGCGAAGGGGGAGAGGCCGGGGCCATGATCGTGTAGGGTTCCGGCCCCGGTGTCGGGCACCATGGACTCCATGGCCGCCGACCCCTGCCGGCAACCGGATCTCCGACCTCTCTCGTCAGACGAGTTGTGCCGGCGCGGCCGAGAACTCGGGCTGGCCGCAGTCGGCGTGGCCCCGGCCGAAGTGGCCCAACCCGCCCGGACCGTCCTGGAGATGCGGAAACGAGCGGGTTTGGCCGGCGACATGCAGTTCACCTATCGGAACCCCCGGCGCTCCACCGATCCCCATCAGCGCATGCCGGCCGCCCGGTCTATCGTGGCCGCCGCCCTGGCCTACGAAACGGAGGCCTCCGGCTCCGTCGATCGAGCATCAAGCGGTCCTCGGCACGCCGGCCGGATCGCCCGCTACACCTGGTCCGACCACTACTCGAAGCTGGCCGATGCTCTCGCCGAGTTGGCCCGGCCGCTGGAGGATCGGGGCCACCGCTGTCACATTCTGATCGACAGTAACCATATGGTCGATCGCCATGTGGCCTGGCGGGCCGGCCTTGGTTGGTACGGCAAGAACGCCAACCTGCTCATCCCCGGCCTGGGCAGCTGGTTTGTGCTTGGCTCCATACTCACCGACGCCGAGTTGGAGCCGACCGGACGGCCCCTGGACGACGGCTGTGGCCCCTGCCAACGCTGCATTGAAGACTGCCCCACAGCCGCCATCGTCGCTCCCGGTGTCGTCGACGCCCGGCGCTGTATCGCCTGGTTGGTTCAGGCGTCGGGCGAGATACCCCCCGAGTTCCGGGCGGCGGTGGGTGACCGCATGTACGGCTGCGACGACTGTCAGGAGGTCTGCCCGCCCAACCGCTCGGGACCTCCGCTGATCTCGGCCACCGAACCCCGGGTCGACCTCGGCTGGGTGCTGGGGGCAACCGACGAGGAAATCCTGGGCCAGCTGGGACGCTGGTACATCGCCGATCGCAATGTCGATGTGATTCGCCGGACCGCCCTGGTCGTCGTCGGCAACAGCGCCGAGCCGGGATGGGGGACCGACGTTGTCGTCGGTCTACTCGGCCGGTACCTGCACCACAGCAACCGGCTTCTCCGCCATCACGCCATCTGGGCCACCCGGCGACTGGGCCTCGAGCCGCTGGTCGACCTGCCAACCTGTTGCGGGCCGCCCCCGGTCGACGGCGGACCCTGCGACGATCACAGTCTGCACCGGGAACTGACCGTCGAGGTGGTCGCCCGTTTCGACCCGCCCGACTGGACCGTCTCGTGAGCGGCCGGGGGAGCGACCGTCGTCACCTGCTGGTCACCAACGACTTTCCCCCCAAGGTCGGCGGCATCCAGAACTACCTGTGGGAACTGTGGCGGCGGCTCCCACCCGATCGCTGCGCCGTCTACACCACGCCCTACCGGGGGACCGACCAGTTCGACGCCGAGCAGCCGTTCCCCATCCAGCGGTGTCGGGAACCGTTCCTCATTCCCTATCCGTGGCTGGGGTCCAGGGTTGACGGCCTGGCCCGAGCCGGCGATCGCGACCTGGTGATCCTCGATCCCGCGCTCCCGCTGGGAGCGATCGGGCCCGGCCTCGATCACCCGATTGCCGTGGTCCTCCACGGGGCCGAAGTCACCATTCCCGGGCGGGTGCCGTGGCTTCGCGCCATCATGGCCCGGACACTACGGGCGTCGTCGTTGGTCATCGCCGCCGGACACTATCCGTTGGCCGAGGCCGAGCGGTGCGCCGACCGAGAGCTCCCGGCGGTCGTTGTTCCCCCCGGGGTGGACATCGACCGCTTCCAGCCGCTGGACGATGCTCGACGCTCGGTCGTTCGCAAGAGGTGGGGGGCCGACGAGGATGACTTCCTGGTGGCCTCGGTCAACCGTCTGGTCCCTCGCAAGGGTATGGATCGGCTCATCGCCGCCGTGGCCGTGCTGAACGATCGGTCGAAACACCAGCAGGGTCCGGGTTCCAGGCCACCTGGTATCAAGGCCGTGGTGGCCGGTCAGGGCCGCGAACTGCGGCGACTACGACGCCAGGTTGACCGCCTGCGTGCCCCCGTCGAGCTACCCGGTCGGCTGTCCGATCTCGATGTTGCCGAGCTGTACGGCGCGGCCGACCTGATGGTGATGCCGTGCAACAGTCGCTGGTTCGGGTTGGAGCAGGAGGGATTCGGTATCTCCTTTCTGGAGGCGGCAGCCACCGGCACGGCCCAGATCGCCGGGCGGTCGGGAGGGGCCCACGAAGCAGTGGAGCACGGTGTCACCGGGCTGATTCTGGACGACCCCGACGATGTCAACGCCCTGGTTGGCGCCATCGGCCGTATGATCGACCGGCCGGACCAGCGACTGGACATGGGCCGGGCCGCCCGCCGCCGGGCTGTCGAGCACTTCGACTACGATCTCCTGGCCCGCCGGCTGTCCGATGCCCTCGACCACTGCGAGCTGCGTTGACGTCGTCGCCCCACCGGGGAGAGCGCGGCCAGTAACGTTCGGCTGGTTCGGGCGGTGTAAGATCATGTCGATGTCGGATCGTACAACCAGCTCAGTCGAGCGCCGGGCCGCCTCGGTGACCGTACAGGCCACGGTCGAGCAGTGCTATGCCGTTGGGATCGACGTGGCCGCCTACCCGCAATGGATCGAAAGCCTGTCCCTGGTGGAGATCGAGTCGACCGACCAGGCCGGCGCCCCCGAGCGTGTTCGTTTCGAGGCATCAGGCCTCGGCCGTCAGTCCTCCTACGTCCTGGCCTACGACCTCGGCCAGCAGCCCCACGTGTTGGGCTGGACCCTGGTCAGTGGTGACCTGGCCCGGGCCATCGAGGGGGCGTACCGTTTTGTCGATGTCAGCGAGACCGCTGACGATCCCGTGACCCGGGTCGACTACGAACTGTCGATCGACCTTGCTGTGCCGCTTCCCGGATTCGTCAAGCGACGAGCAGAGGACAAGATCATGGAAGCCGCACTACGACGGTTCAAGATGGAGGTCGAACGGGTGGCCGCCGGCGGCCATTGAGAATCGGGCACCCGACGGTCCACAGCAGGTAATGGCCACTATTTCTTGAGTTGGGTCCGAAACCGGTCGACTAGAACATCATGAGGTTCCTTCGTCTCGACTTCGGAGATGATCTACACAGCCTGGATCTCCATCCCCTGGTAACCGTTGTCTCCGGCCTGTCGTCCCAACATCAACGACAGCTGTTTGAAGCCGTTCGCCGTTTCGCCGGCGGCAACACCGGTGGTGTGCGAGGTCTGATCGAACACGATGGAGCCCTGGTCGACCTCGATGGCCAGGCCCGGGATCGACTGGAGAACGTCACCACGGCCAGCGACGTCGTCGTCTACGTCGACGGCGCCGATTCGTCAAGCCGGCTGGTCGGGCTCCAGGCCGAGATCGATCAGTGGGAACGACAGACCGCCATCGACGCCGTGGCGGTGGAAGAGGTCAGAGCCGACCTCGACCCCTCACTCAAGGCCAAGGTGGTCTCGCTTCGTCGAATGGTCGACCCGATGGGTGTGGGACAGAATGATCTGGCTGAAGCCTCAACCCAACAGGTGCGCTACGCCGCGGCCCGGGCCGCCTACGAACGGGTTCTGTCCACCGACCGCTACGTCAGGAAGATGGATTCGACCGTGGCCAGCCTGATCGAGCAATGGGATCAGTATCAGAGCCTGCGGGGTGAGAACGAACGACACCTCAGCCACCTTGAGGGTGAGGTCGAGCGGGCCCGACACACCGTTGACCAGGCTGAAGCCCGCCTGGCCCAGGCCGAAGCCGAAGCCAAACCTGTCCTGTTGACGGCAGCCGAGGAGGCCCGGCTGGAGATGTTGTCCGAGCTGGACAGCAGCGGAGGAAAGGGTTGGCGGCGTAAAGGCCTCAGCGTCGAGGAACAAACGGAAAAACAGGGATTGCTGGACAAGGTCGGAGTCAACAGCTGGACCGAATACTCGGTTTTCCGGATGTCACCCACGGCATCACCCGACAAACAGGCGGCGGTGACCGAAGCGGCCAAGGAACTGGAGCTGGCTGTCGAACGACGGCAACGGGTCGAGCAGCAGGCCGAGGCCGACGAGGTGTACCTGGAGCTTGATCTGCTGGCCAACCGCATCAAGACCGAGGCCAAGGAGCATCTGGGAGCGGTGGTGCCGAAAGACCTGGGGGCGGCACTCAAGAGTCTGGTCGACGAAGTCGAGAGCCCCGAGTGGTTGGCTGCTCTCAACGACCTGCGGGATGTCCTGGCCAGCAACGACCTTCGGCCTCCCTACGGCTACGAGCCCGACGAGATACTCGGTTGGACCGCCTCGTGGCTGGAAGCCGAAGCCCGGTTGCAGGAGGGCGACAACCTCGACGCCGACCGAAGCGCCGAAGAGACCGAACAGCTGAAGGACGAGTTGCTGCGAGCTGAGCAGTATCTCCTTCGCCACCGTCGGGCCTTGATCAGGATCGAACGGGCCGAGAAGGCGGCTCAGGCCTCGTGGGACCGGCTGGAGCGCCTGAAGCTGCAGATGACAGAGCGGCAGACCCGGTCCGGTCCGGCCACCGCCGATGACGTCATCGCCTTCGTGCGTCCCGTGATCGACCGGGTGTCGGTCGATGCCGGAGGATCACTACCGGTCATTGTCACCGGCTCCATGCCCGACCTCGACGGACGGGAGATGGAGATCCTCATGTCGGAGCTGGAGAAGATGGCGCAAAAGGTGCAGATCATCGTTGTCACGACCCGAACCGAGGCCATCAACTGGGCGGCCGAGGTGGGTCTCAAACGGGCTGTCCTGTCCAACGGCGTGACCGCCGCCGGCTGACCAGGGCCACCGCCACCGGTCCACGCCGAGGCCGGCGGACGGCCGGGCCGGGTGGGTCATGGTGCCGTCGTCGATACTACGCTGCGGTCACCGCTGGGAGAACATCGGACAGCGGACGATCGAGGAGGTCTGATGAAGGTTTGGCGATCCCGTGTCGGCGGTTCCGACACGGCCACCGCACCTCGTCCTGGTTCGCGGTTCATCGGCGTCGATGTCGGAGGCACCAAGATCCTGGGAATCGTCACCGATGGCATCACCGCCCGGGTGGAACGACGGGAATTGGCCGCCACCCCCAAGGACCCGGAGAAGTTCGCCGACGGCATCCTGGCCGTGGTGCAGACCCTGGTCGATGAGGTGTCGGACGTGGCCGGAATCGGCGTTGGCGTGCCGGGTCTGGTGGACCACGCCGGCGTGCTCCACTACGGGCCGAACGTTCAGGGCGTGCTCGGTCTCGACATCGCCGGTGAGCTTATGAAACGGTTCCCGGTGCCGGCGGTGGCCGAAAACGACGGCTACCTGACCGCCTTGACCGAGCACCGTCTGGGCGCGGCCCGGGGCCACGATCACGCCGTCGTCATCACCCAGGGAACCGGGATCGGCGGCGGATTGATCGTGGGGGGACAGGTTCTGCGCGGCGCCAACGGGTTCGCCGGTGAACCAGGGCACATGTTGATCAACCGGTTTGGTCACCTTTGCGCCTGTGGCCGGACCGGATGCTGGGAGGCGGTTGCCTCCGGTGCCGGGCTGGCCAACATCGCCGGTGAGCTCATCGAGGAAGGTCGGGGGCAGGCCATTCTCGACGCCGCCGGCGGTGATGCGGCCGCCATACGGGGCGAACACGTGTCGGCCGCCTACCGGGTCGGTGATCGAGATGCCATCGAGATACTGGAGCGGTTCTCATGGTGGATCGCCCAGGGAATCGGGAGTCTCATCGCCCTCCTCGATCCCAGCGTCGTGGTATTGGGTGGAGGACTGTCGGCCATCGCCGACGGATTCATCGACGATGTGTCCCGGCAGATCGTGGAGACGGTGGTTGGGGGTGCCCACCGTCCGGTTGTTCCCATCGTGGCCGCCGATTTCGGGGCCGAGGCGGGAGCGGTGGGGGCGGCCCTGCGGGCTCGGGACTTCGTCATCAACGGCTGATTGCCACACCGCCGATCTTGCAGCAGAAAGCGAGGGTACACCTCGCTTTTTGCTGCAAGTATTCCGGTGGCACTACTAGGCTTCCGGTCATGGAATTCCGGCGCATCAACCAGCTCCCGCCCTACGTCTTTTCGATCATCAACGAGTTGAAGATGGAAGCTCGGCGAGCCGGGAACGACGTCATCGACTTCGGATTCGGCAACCCCGACCTGCCGTCTCCCGATGTGGCCATCACCAAGCTTTCCGACGCCGCCCAGCTGTCCCGCAATCATCGCTATTCGTCCAGCCGCGGCATCCCCAAATTGCGGGAGGCAGCAGCTGACCTCTACAAACGCCGCTTCGACGTCGACCTCGACCCCGAGTCGGAGGTGATCAACGTCATTGGAGCCAAGGAAGGCTTCACCCACCTGATGTGGGTGTTACTGCAGCCGGGCGACGCCTGCCTCGTCCCGGCGCCCTCCTACCCGATCCACATCTGGGGTCCGATCTTCGCCGGCGCCGCCATCCGGGAAGTGGCGTTGGCCGAAGGTGACGAGTTCATCGACAACCTCGAACGAGCCTGGGAATACTCCTGGCCCAAGCCTCGCACCCTGGTGATCTCCTTTCCCCACAATCCGACGACGGTCTGCGTCGACGTCGACTTCTTCCGCCGGGTGGTGGAGTTCGCCAAGGAACGCGATGTGATCGTGGTCCACGACAACGCCTACGCCGATCTGGGGTTCGACGGCTACGAACCGCCGTCGATCCTGCAGGTCCCGGGAGCCAAGGAGTGCTGTGTCGAGCTGTACTCCATGACCAAGTCGTTCTCCATGGCCGGCTGGCGGGTGGCCTTTCTCATGGGCAACGCGGAGGTTATCGCAGCCCTGACCAAGCTCAAGAGCTACCTCGACTACGGCGCGTTCCAGCCGATCCAGATCGCGGCCACCGTCACCCTCAACGAAGCCTCCGACCACCCGAAACTGGTGAATGACATCTATCAGAGCCGTCGCAACACGCTGTGCGACGGCCTGTCGAGAATCGGCTGGGACGTGGCCCGACCCAAAGGCACGATGTTTGTGTGGGCTGCCATCCCTGAGCCCTACCGTCACATGTCGTCGCTCGAATTCAGTTCCTATCTGGTGGAACGAGCCGACGTCGCCACCTCACCGGGTGTAGGATTCGGGCCCGGGGGAGAGGGCAACGTCCGGTTCGCCCTCATCGAGAACGAGCAGCGAACCAATCAGGCCATCCGCAATCTTCGGCGAGCCCTGCCCGACCTCGCCTGAGTCGGTCGTCAGCGGTCTCGCCTCACTCCTCGGCCCAACTCCGGGACCGGTCGACCGCCTTCAACCAGCGCCTGTATCCGGTATCAGCGCTGGTCCTGTCGGCCGTGGGGGCAAAGGTGGCGGCCGCCTGCCAACGATCGGAAACCGTGGCCGGCGAGTCCCACACCGATTCGGCCAGGCCGGCCAGGTAGGCCGCTCCCAGCGCTGTCAATTCCTGATTGGTGGGCCGGGTCACGGCTACGCCCAACTGGTCGGCCTGCAGCTGGAGCAGCAGGTCCATGACCGATGCTCCACCGTCGACCCGGAGCTCGGTCAGCGGCTGACCGGAAGCCTGGCTCATGGCGTCGACCACGTCGCGGGTTTGGTAGACCATCGATTCGACCGTGGCCCGGGCCAGCTCGGCCCGGCCGGTGCCCCGAGTCAACCCGACTATGGTTCCCCTGGCGTAGGCATCCCACCAGGGACTGCCCAAACCGGCGAATCCCGGCACGAAGTAGACGTCGCCCGAACTCTCCACGCTGGCCGCCAACGGCCCGATCTCCGAGGCGTCGCTGATGATGCCAAGGCCGTCTCGCAGCCACTGTATGGCTGCTCCGGTGACGAAGATGGCGCCCTCATAGGCATAGGTGGCGGGCTGGTCGGGCCCCAATGTCCAGGCCACGGTGGTCAACAAGCCGTCGACCGGCTCAGGACAGGTCTGGCCGACGTTCATCAGCACGAAGCTGCCGGTGCCGTAGGTGTTCTTGGTCATGCCGGGCTCGAAACAGGCTTGGCCGAACAAGGCGGCCTGTTGATCACCGGCCACTCCCGATATGGGCACACCGGCCCCCAACGCCGTGGTGTCGGCGGTCAACCCGAACCGCCCGCTCGACGGTCGCACCTCGGGCAGAGCGGTGCCGGGAACGCCCAGGAGATCGCACAACTCGGGCGACCAGTTCAGGTCCCTGATGTCGAACAGCAGAGTGCGGGAGGCGTTCGACGGTTCGGTGACGTGGGTTTCGCCCCCGGTGAGCATCCAGATCAGCCACGAGTCGATGGTTCCCAGAGCCAGATCGTCGTTGGCCACCACGCCGCCCTCGTTGAGCAGCCAGGCGAACTTCGTGCCCGAGAAATAGGGGTCGATGACCAGCCCGGTGGTCGAGCGCACCAGCGGTAGCCGGCCATCGGCGCTGAGCTGGTCGCAGACGGCCGCAGTGCGGCGATCCTGCCAGACGATGGCCCGGTGCCGCGGTCGACCGGTGGATCGGCTCCAGGCGGCCACCGTTTCCCGCTGGTTGGTGATGCCGATGGCAGCCACCGGTTCGTCGATATCATCGACCAGCTCAGCGATCACCGTACGGATCTTGTCCCAGATCTCGTCAAGGTCGTGTTCGATCCATCCCGGACGGGGATAGTGCTGGGTGAACTCCCGGTAGCTGATCCCCTGAATGGCTCCGTCCTCGCCGACGGCGAGGGCCCGGACCCCGGTGGTACCGGCATCAAGAGCGACGATTATTCCCATGGATGGCTCCTACCGTGTCGACTGACGGGGCAATTCTAGGTGCCGAGGGCTGCATCCCGTCACCTGGAGTTGGCCTGGGGCCAGGAACCTGTGTCACCGCCGTCCGACCGCGGGACCTTCGCCCCTACCTCAATTGCCTGGAGGTCAGAAGACTACGAGCAGGGCGGAGGGAAGGTTTGGGCAGAAAGGGCTGGTTCGATGTCTGCGGATGAGAGGCCCGACAGCAGTGTCCTCAAGGTCGACCAGCTGTCCAAACGTTTTGGCGATCTCCAGGCCGTCGACTGCGTGTCGTTCCATATCGATGAGGGGGAGACCTACGGGCTGTTGGGTCCCAACGGCGCCGGGAAGTCGACCACGATTTCGATGATCGTCGGCTTGCTCGAACCTGACGCCGGTCAAGCTCATGTCAGAGGTCATTCGATCTCGACCCGCACCACCGAGGGGCGCCAAGACATCGGCTTCGTTCCCCAGGACATTGCCATCTATCCCGATCTCACCGCCCGGGAGAACCTGCGCTTTTTCGGTGAGCTGTACGGCCTCGGCGGATCAGATCTGAAGAACCGGGTGGCCGAGGTCTTGGACCTCGTGGGGCTGGCCGACCGGGCCGGTGACCGGACCGAAGACTTCTCAGGCGGTATGAAACGAAGGCTCAACATCGGCCTCGGGTTGTTGCACTCACCGCGCCTGCTGATCCTCGACGAGCCGACGGTTGGGGTCGATCCCCAGTCCCGAAACGCCATCCTGGAATCCGTGGCCCAACTCGGGCGAGAGGGTTTGTCGGTCCTGTACACCACCCACTACATGGAGGAGGCGGAGCGGCTTTGCGACCGTGTCGGCATCATCGACGAGGGTCGGATCGTGGCCGAGGGGACCCGGCGGGAATTGACGTCCCTCATCGGGGAGAAGGACCGGGTCGTGCTGAGGCTCGATGGGGATGGCCGACGGGTTGTGGAGCCATTGCGGTCCTTGCGTGACGTCCATCAGGCGGCAGCCGCCGACCACCAGGTGGAGGTCGTGGTCGATGACGCCGGTGCCTCGTTGCCGGGCGTACTGGAGATGATGGCCGGAGCCGGTCTCTCGGTGCGGGCAATCGAGGTGGAGGAGCCGGACCTCGAGGCGGTGTTCCTGCACGTCACCGGGAAGGCTCTTCGGGACGTGTAGCCATGCGATCGGCCTTCCTCATCGCCAAGAAGGATTTGACACAGGCAATCCGCAACCGCTCATTCTTCGTGCTCGGGGTGCTGGCGCCTTTGGCCATCATGACCGTGATGGACCTGACGATGGGAGATGTCTTCACAGGATCGTTCAACCCTGTGATCCAGATCTCGGACCCGTCGGGCTCGGCTGATGAGCTCATCGAAGGACTTCGAGAGGCAGGCTTCAACAACGTCGAGTTGGAGGAGTCACCCGATGCCGCCCGGGCCGCAGTCGACGACGGCGACGCCGACGCCGCCATCATCTTTCCTCCGGATCTGATCCAGGTCTTCCAGGACCCGAGCCGGGAAGCCGAGATCGAGGCGGTGACCAGGCCCGATTCGGAAATCTCGGCCTCCATCTCCCGGTCGATCGCCGAATCGACGGCCACTCGCTACCGAACGATTCGAGCTTCGATTGCGGTGGCGGCCGAGGCCGGGCAACCTCCGACCGGTGATGTGCCGGTGGTGGAGCCCGTGGTCACGATAACCGACAGCGAAGCGGGCACCCGAATTCTCGGTAACGCCACTTTCTTTGCCGTGGGAATGGCTTCGTTCTTCGTGTTCTTCACCGCCCAGACAGGCGTCACCACACTTCACGGCGAACGACGTGAGTCGACCCTGGCCCGCATGCTGGCCTCGCCGTCGCCCCGATGGGCGCCGCTGGCCGGCAAGGCCGTGGCTGCGTTGGTCACAGGTCTGACGGCGTTCCTGGTCCTATGGGGATTGTCGACCGTGTTGCTGGGCGCCGACTGGGGACCCCCACTCGGTGTGGTCGTGGTCGCCGTGGCCGCCATGATCGCTGCGGTTGGTTTGGGGGCGTTCGCCACGTCGTTGACCTCGACCAGCGAGGCCGCCGGCGCATTGAGCGGTGTGATCACCACGGCTCTGGCCATCTTCGGAGGTACGTTCGTCCAGGTTCCGGCAACGGGCATCCTGGCAAGCCTGTCCCGGCTGTCACCGTTCCGCTGGATCATGGATGGAATCGGCCAGAACGCCGGTGTCGGATCCTTGGTCGATGTCCTGCTGTCGGCTGCCGTGTTGAGCTTGTTCGGGTTGGTGGCCGGAGCGATCGCCTTCAGCCGTCGCAATCACCTACTGGGAGGTGACTGATGGACAAGGTGCGGGCCGTCGGCGGCATCGCCCGAGTGTCGGTCATCCGTTTCCTTCGCGAGCGGGCCAACATATTCTTCGCCTTCATTCTCCCGCTGATGATTGTGTTGTTCATCGGTATGCAATTCGGAACCGGCAACTTCTCGCGCGTCGCCATTGTCGGTTCCAGCAGCGACGTGAGTGGTGCCGTGGTCCGTGCGTTCGACGAATCCGAACTCCAAGCCGATCGCTACGACGACCGGGCCGCGGCGCTCCGGGCCGTTGAGGATCAACGGGTTGACGCCGCCATCATCGTTCCGGCCGACGATCCACTGACGGTGCCGGTGAGTGTCGAGTTCATTGCCGACCGGGACGGCATCGACGCCCGCGCCGTGCTGCAGTCGGCGGTCGACGACTACGGCCTCGATGTCGCCGGCGCCCACTACCTCTCAGCCACCCTCGGTGGCACCCCTGGCGACTACGCCGGTCAAACAGCGGCGGCCGACGCCGCCCTGGGTGCCATCACGGTGACCGAGACGACGATCGGCGAGAACCAGTTCAGTGGCGTCACCCAGTTCAACATCGGCGCCGCTTCCCAACTGGTTCTGTTCACGTTCCTCAGCTCACTCACCGCCGCCGCCTATCTCATCCTCACCCGGCAGCTCGGGGTGGCCCAACGTATGGCTGCCTCCTCAACCGGCATCGCCACCATTGTGATCGGTGAGACCGTTGGGAAGTACCTGATCGCGCTGATACAGGCCCTGTACATCGTGTTGGCCACGTGGGCCATCTTCGGCGTCGACTGGGGCAACCTCTGGGCGACGGGGGCGTTGATCGCCCTCTTCAGTCTGGTCGGCACGTCGGCATCGATCCTGCTCGGCTCGGTCATGACCAACGAGGGAGCGGCGTCCGGTGTCGGCGTGGCTCTGGGAATCGCCCTCGCCGCTCTGGGCGGGGCGATGATGCCCGTCGAGTTCTTCTCCGAATCGATGCGCCGACTCTCCCAGGCAACACCCCACTACTGGGCCATGGAGGGCCTCAAGAAAGTGGTCTGGCGGGGAGGAACCGTCGGCGATATCACGACCGAACTCGGTGTCCTGACCATCTTCGCCGCCGTGCTTTTGGCCTTGTCGATCTTTCTCTACCGGCGAACCCTTCTTGCCCCTTAGCCGCCGCTGACGACCACCACGATCTTGCCCACGAAATCGCCCGTCTCGTAGTGGCGCAGGGCCGAGACAACCTCGGCCAGGGGATAGGTCCGGTCGACCACGGCTTGAATACTCCCCGATGCCACCTGCTCGGCCACCGCCGACGTGTCGCTCGCATTGGGACGGTGCATGAGTGGTCCGACCCAGGGTCGACCGAGCAGCGACGTCGGTACGCCGACAAGAAAACACTGCAGCAGTGCTTGGGTGGTGCCGCCGACGACCAGGCACCGGCCGCCCTCGCTCAGCGCCCGACGATAGGCCGACGGAGCCCTCTGGGCCACGACGTCGACGATGCAGTCATAGCAATCGTTCCCGGCTGTGAAATCCTCTGTTTGGTAGTCGATCAGTCGATCAGCCCCGAGAGCGGCCAGCCGGTCCAGCTTGTCCGCCCGGTCCACCACGGTGACCCGGGCCCCTCTGGCCTTCGCCAACTGCACGGCAAAGGTTCCGACTCCGCCGCCCGCCCCGTTGATGACGACACTGGAGAAGGTCGCGACCCTCCCCTTGTCGAGAGCCTGGAGAGCCAACACGCCGGCCTGAGGGACAGCGGCGGCCGCCACGTGGTCAACGGTCGGCGGCTTGAGGGCCAAGACGGCGGCCGGCACCGCCACGTATTCGCCGAATCCTCCCCAGCCGACGGGTGATAGGTCGGCCATCACTTCGTCGCCCGGCGCCAGTCCGCCGACGTTGCTCCCGACCTGTTCGACAACACCGGAAATGTCGGCTCCCAGCACCGGCACCGCCGGTCGGCGGAATCCCTGCAGTCCAATACGGCCCTGAAAGGACCCAACGACCAGATCCCAGTCCCACGAGTTGATCGACGCCGCCACAACCCGGACGAGAACCTCGTGGGCCCCCGGAGTGGGCCGGGGCACCTCGGCAATCCGGATGTCTTCGGGTCGACCGTAGCGATCGTAGGACGCAACCTGCATCGTCGCCGTCATCTGGTCATGTCCTCCTCGTGCCGGGGGTGACACCAATGCTGCCATGACATCACAGCGACAGATTCCCGGCAACGGCTTCGATCGATAGCCTGTACGGGTGCGAGTAGGTGTACTGACCGGTGGTGGAGACTGCCCCGGCCTCAACGCAGTGATCCGGGCCGTGGTCCGCAAAGGCATCCGTCACTACGACGATGAACTGCTGGGATTTCACGACGGCTGGAAGGGGGTGGTGGAGGACACGTTCGAGCAGCTCGACATCGCTCGGATGCAGTACACCCTGAACCAGGGCGGAACCGTGCTGGGGACAAGCCGCTACAACCCGTTCAAGCACGACGCCGAAGCAGCCGGGGTGTTCGAAACGGTCGAGCGTCACGGCCTCGACGCCATCATCGCCATCGGCGGCGAAGGAACGCTGTCGTGTACCCACGAGCTGTACCGGCGGGGCCTCAACGCCATCGGTGTGCCCAAAACCATCGACAACGACATCGGGGCGACCGAACGGACCTTCGGCTTCGACACCGCGGTCACCATCGCCACCGATGCCATCGATCGCCTGCGGACGACGGCCGAGAGCCACAACCGGGTCATGGTGGTCGAGGTCATGGGTCGCCACGTGGGTCATATAGCCACCTGGGCCGGTATCGCCGGTGGCGCCACCCGGACGCTCATTCCCGAGGAGCCGTTCGACATCGACGATGTCTGTCGCTCTCTCAGGAAACGCCATGAGGACGGCGGACGCTTCTTCTCGGTGGTCGTGGTGGCCGAAGGGGCCAAACCCCGGCCGGGCACGATGGACATCCCACCTGACGTCTACGACGAGTTCGGTCACATCCGTCTGGGAGGAATAGCCTTTCGGGTTGCCGATGAGATCGAACGTCGCACCGGCTACGAAACCCGGGTCACCGTATTGGGCCACACCCAGCGAGGCGGTACCCCGACGGCCTACGACCGGGTGCTGTCGACCCGCTTCGGCGTGGCCGCCATTGATGCCGTACACGACGGGAGTTGGGGATCGATGGTTTCGCTGCAAAACGACCGGATCGTCACCGTTCCCCTGGCCGATGCCGTGGCCGAGCTGAAGCATGTTTCACCGGAACTGTGGAACACCGCCCAGCAGTTTTTCGCCTGACCGGGCTTCCCGTCCACGGCCGTCCGGCTCAGGTTTGGATCGGGCGCCGCCCGTCGGACCGACGGTGGTCCAAACCCGGTTTGCGGCACCCGGTCAACCCTCGGTGGTGGTTGTGGTCGACTCGCCGCCCTCCTGATCTGCGTCTTCGGCCTGTTCGTCGATCTCCTGTTGGGTCATACAGTCGTTGAAATCCGAGGCCCGAGCCGGACCGTCGATCGAAGCGCCGTCACTGTCGAGGATCTGGATCCTGCCGTTGGAGTCGTGGAACTCCACACCCGTGATGTCAACCCCGCTGACCAGGTTCAGCGTGGTCAGGGTGCACACCATCTGGGTGATGGCCTGCTCGGCTCGTTCCGGATCCTCGTTGATGAGGGTTTGCAGCGCTCCTTCATCGTCGACGTTGACGATCACCGTCTCCTCGCCTTCGGCCCGGGGTTGGGGGTTAGGGTTGAGCCCGGCCGGCAACTGGGTTCGCAGGGTTGGATTCTCGGCCAGCTCGGACTCGCTCGGCCCTTCCTGCAGAGCGACCAGGATCTCTGGGACCGGCGGCTCGAAGAGGAACGGCCGGATCACCGACTCCAGGTCGTCCTCGCTGAAGAAGAACAAGCGGATGGGGGTTCCTTCGTCCGGTAACGGTTCGGTCGTGGTTGTGGTGTCGAGCCCGAACACCACGTCGCCGTACTCGTCGGTGTCGAGGGTGTGGATCTCACCGTCCACCGGCAGACCGCAGGCCGAAAGGAACAGCACCGCGCCGACCACGGCGGCCTGATACGGTCGGGCCCGCCAGGGAAGCAGCCGCCTCATATCGCCATCTCCTCGACGTCGTCGGCGTGCTCTCCCACCGGTAATTCGATGACGAAACGGGCGCCGTCCTTTCCGTCGGTACGGTCGGTGACCCAGACCCGTCCGCCGTGAAGGCGGACATGCTCGGCCACCAACGACAACCCCAACCCCACGCCGCTGTCGCGAGACCGTCGGCCGGCGTCGGAACCGGCCCGGCTGAAGCGATCGAAGATACGCTCACGGTCGGGTAGGGGCACGCCGGGTCCGTCGTCCTCGACCATGACCAACACTCGATCCCCAACCCGCCGGTAGCGGATGGCGGTGGCTCCGTCGGCGTACTTCTGGGCGTTGTCGATGAGGTTGGTCAGCACCTGGGCCAGACGACGCTTGTCGGCGGTGATCAACAGCCCGTGGTCCTTCTCCGGATGGGACAACTCGATCTCCGGACTACGGGATTGGGCGATCACGTTGATCAGGAACTCACTGAGCTGGAAGTGGCTGAGCTGCAGCTGAACCGCGCCGGCATCCATACGGGAGATCTCCAGCAGATCCTCCACCAGCCGTTCGAACCGGGTCAGATCCTGGCGGAGCAGGTCGACGGCCCGCTGAGCCACCTCCGGCAGCGATCCCCGCCGCCGTTCCAGCACCTCCACCGAGGCGGTGAGGGTCATCAACGGGGACCGGAGCTCGTGGCTGACATCGGAGGCGAACCGTTCGTCCCGGCGAATCCGGGTCTCCAGGGCGTCGACCATCTCATTGAACGAACGGCTGAGCACCGCCAGGTCGGGGTCCACGGTCGGGTCCAGACGGGTGCGGAAGTCGCCATCGGCGATGGCCTGGGCGGCATTCGACACCCGGAACACCGGAGCCAGAGCCCGTCGGGCCGAGTAGTAGCCGAGGGCGGCGCCGGCCAGGCTGGCGGCAATGGCGGTGGCCACCAGGATCCGTCGCAGCGACGAGGTGGTCGCTTCCAGCTCGGCCAGGTCAAGTAGCTCGAAGTACTGGGCCTGCAGATCGGCCATGTAGATGGCGATCACATACTTCGGTGTCGTGTCCTCGACATCGGAGACCGGCTCGTACAACGACCAGACCATGCGACGATCCAGCACCGCCCCGAGGAAGGTGTCGGGCAACTCGTCCTCGCTCAGCAGGCCTCGCTCCTGGCCGGCCGGCAGCAGCAGCAGGGAGATGCTGCCGTTGGGGCGGCGCAGGCTGTTGTTGATGTCGGTGTAGGCCGTGCTGCGGGCTTCCTCGTCGGCCTCGTCGGGGATTCGTTCCAGGTCGGTGCGGATCTGGCGGGCATTGCGGGCGAACTGGTCCTGGGCGTTGGCCAGTTCGGTGTCGAGCAGCCGGTTCTGGGCGATGGTGAAGCTGGCGAAGGCCACCACCGTCGACAGGAGCAGCGCGCCGATGGCGTAGGCCAGCGTCAACCGGGCCAGGAGGCCCCGCCACCAACTCGTACCGGCCATCAGCGGCTCACTCTTGAGCAGCTACGGCTGCAGCTTGTAGCCGAGCCCTCGGGAGGTGACGACATAACGGGGGCTGGCGGGGTCACTCTCCACCTTGGTGCGAAGCCGACGAACGTGAACGTCGACCAGGCGGCCGTCGCCGAAGTAGTCGTAGCCCCAGACCCGCTCGAGGAGAACCTCGCGGCTGAACACCTTGCCCGGTTGCGAGGCCAGCTCGACCAGGAGCTTGAACTCCGTTTTGGTCAGATGTAGTTCCTCGCCGTTCTTCAACACCAGGCCCTCTTCCGGGCTGATCTCCAATTCGCCGACCTTGATGCGCTCCATGTCTCCCGGCTCGGAGCTGCGGGCCCGGCGTAGCATGGCCCGTATACGGGCCGAAAGTTCCTTGGGGGCGAACGGCTTGGTGAGATAGTCGTCGGCCCCGGCTTCCAATCCGGCCACCACGTCGTGGGTATCGGCCCGGGCCGTGACCATGATGATGGGAACGTCGCTGCCCCTCCGGATCGAGCGGCACACCTCGAATCCGTCGATGCCGGGAAGCATGATGTCGATCAGGACGACATCGGCCGGCTCGTCGGAGAACGACTCCAGGGCGGCCTCGCCGGTGCCCGCCTCGGTAACGTCCCAACCCTCCTCTTCGAGGGCCATGGTTACGGCCTGCCTAATACGTTCGTCGTCTTCGACGGTCAGAATTCGAGTTCCCACAAGTATGAATGATGCCCGATTGCCGGTAGTGGTGCACTGATCTTGCTGAGAAAGTCACGCCACAACATCGGGCAGTAGCGTTGCGAAGCTCTTCTCTCAACTGCCCTCCCACGCTAGTGGTCCGGCGTGCAAATGACTCGGCGAGAGCGGGGGGATCTGCCAACCTCCGGTCGCTGGTCAACCGAGACGGCGAACGGCGCTTTGCACGACGTCCTGCAGCCGGTCGACGAGCAGTGGCGGACCGGCCACCAGCCAGGGACCGTGGCGATCGGCGGCCGGCAGTAACCGGCAAACTCCGCCCGCTTCGGTCACCAGCAACCGTCCGGCGGCGTAGTCCCAGACATTCAATCCCGCCTCGTAGAACCCGTCGAGTCGGCCGGCGGCAACGCTGCACAGGTCGAGGGCGGCCGAACCAAAACGCCGGTAGTCGCGGATCCGGGGCAGCACGTCGAGGGCGATCCCGGCTTGAATGTTGCGCAATGCCGGTCGGGGGCTGAAGCCGGTGCCGATCAACGAGACAGCAAGGTCGTCATGGTCATTGACGGTGATGGGCCGACCGTTGAGGTGAGAGCCGGCGCCCCGCCTGGCCGTGTAGAGCTCGTCGCTGACCGGGTTGTAGACGACACCTATTTCGGTCCGGTCGTCGACATCGATGGCGATCGACACCGAGTAGGCGGGGATGCCGTACACGTAGTTCGTGGTCCCGTCGATGGGGTCGACATACCAGGTGATGCCGGTCGAACCGTCGCGGCTGGTGCCTTCCTCACCGACCACGGCGTCGGTGGGACGGGCGGCGATGATTCCGTCGACCACGATACGTTCGGCCGCATCGTCGGCCTTGGTCACCAGATCGTTGGGCGATGACTTGGTGGCGACCGAGGTGATGGCCTCGGTTCGCATGTCCCGGGCCACCGCCCCGGCATTGCGGGCCAGGCCAACGGCCAGCTCGAGGAGTTGGTCATAGTCGAGTCGGTCAGAGTCGAGTTGGGTCATGGACCGTCGGTTCCGGGGCCACCGCCGGGATCGGCGGCCTCCGGGTGGGTTACGCTTCGCCACTCGTTCATGGCCCGCAACGTCAGGTTGGCCAGCACACCCAGCCCGATGGCTCCGGTCAGGGCGCCGAGCACGGCGGCCACCGCCGACCAAAGCGATTGCGGGTACAAGAGGTCACCGATGCCGTAACCGACGAGACCACCCAACAGTCCACCGATGATGATGGCGCCGAAGGCGACCACCCGGGCACCGATCGGTGGGGCCGCCGCCGCCGGTTGCGGCGCCTCCAGCTTGGAGAAGCCGGGGGTGGGAACGGCAGGCGCGGCAGGGGACGAGGCCTCGACCAGATCCCGCCTCTGATCGCCATGATCAGAGCGGCTTCTGTCACCGGTGTCCGGTCGTTGCCCGGCCTTCTCATCGTCCACGATTTTCAGGTTACCAGGGCGCCTCAGGCACCCTGCCGACCAGCCGTCGCCGGTAGCGTGGGGCCATGGAAGAGGTCGTGGGACTCAAGCAGTGGCAGGTTGCCACCGGTCTGATCATGGCTGATGACCGGGTGTTGCTGGTGGCTAACCGTCGCCGCAACGGCGAGGTCGACTGGTCGACGCCCGGCGGGGTGATCGATCCGGGGGAAACGACCTTGGCCGCCCTGACCCGCGAGGTGTTTGAAGAAACCGGTATCGGTGTCACCTCCTGGAGCGAGAGCATCTACCAGGTCGAGGTGGTCGCCCCTGACCACGGCTTCCACCTCGAAGTGTGGTGCCACCGGGCCGAGGCCTTCGGTGGCGACGTCGTGGTGGCCGATCCCGACGGCATTGTCATCGCTGCCGAGTACGTTTCTCTCGACCTGGTGGCCGACTGGATGAACGAGTCACCCCCCTGGGTGGCCGAACCGTTGATCGAGTATCTGGCCGGAGAGACGGTGGCCCAACATCGCTTCCGCTACCGGTTGACCGGCGGCCCGTCGGGTGAGCGTCGGGTGCTTCGACTCCACGACGGTTGATCGGGTGGCCTGCCATGCCTGAACCGGTGTCGGCCACCATCCTCCACGTCGACATGGATGCCTTCTACGTGTCGGTGGAGGTGAGGGAGAATCCCGACCTGCGGGGCCGGCCGGTGGTTGTCGGTGGGTCGGGCAATCGTGGGGTTGTGGCCGCTGCCTCCTATGAAGCCAGGGTCTATGGCGTCTGTTCGGCCATGCCCAGCGCCCGGGCCCGGTCGCTCTGCCCCGACGCCGTCTTCCTGCCCGGCAACCATCAGCTGTACAGCGAGGTCAGTCGGCGGATCATGGCGCTGTTTCGAGATGTAACCCCCCTGGTCGAACCGCTGTCGTTGGACGAGGCGTTCCTCGATGTTGCCGGGGCCGTTCGTCTATTGGGGAACCCGATCGACATCGCCCACCGTCTGCGTCACCAGGTGTGGTCCACCGAGGAGCTGACCTGCTCGGTTGGGGTCGCCGGTTCCAAGCTGGTGGCCAAGCTGGCGTCGGAGGCGGCCAAACCCCGGATCGAGGCCCGCCGGGTCGTACCCGGTTTGGGGGTCAAGGAGGTGCCGGTGGGAGCCGAAGCCGACTTCCTGCGCCCCCTGCCGGTGCGGGCGATGTGGGGGGTTGGACCAAAGACGGCGCAGAAGCTGCAACGATTCGGGATCGCCACCGTGGGTGAGCTGGCCGATCTTCCTCTCGACGTGCTCATCGGCGCGGTGGGCGACGCCGGCGGGCGCCACCTGCACGCCGTCTCCAACGGCATCGACGATCGTGCGGTCGAACCCGACCGTCCGACGAAGTCCATCAGCCACGAGGAAACCTTCCCTGTCGACGTCACCGAAGTCGACGATGTCAGCCACCACATCACCCGAATGGCCGATGCCGTGGCTTCTCGCCTTCGGGCTGCAGGCCTGTTCGGGCGCACCATCACCATCAAAGTGCGGGTCTCCAGCTTCGAAACGCTGACCCGATCCCGCACGGTGCCTCAGGCAACAGCGTCCCGCCACGAGATCCGTGTTGTGGCCGCCGACCTGGCGGCAATCCTGATGAGGGAACGAGCGGTGCTGGAGGAGGGAATCCGCCTACTCGGGGTCGGTGTCTCGGGTCTGGTCGACGAGGTTGTCCAGCAGCTCTCGTTGGACGAACTGTTCGAGCTCGAGGGCGACGCCCCTTCGACCTCGCCGGCGACCGCCTCGGCTGACGGAGCGATCGACGAGATACGTGACCGGTTCGGAACGTCGGCCATTGGATCGGCCCGCCTGTTGGGTCGCCGTGGCCTGGACCCCAAGGTCCCGGGTGCCGGGCAGTGGGGCCCGGGGTCGGAAGAAGACGACGAGGGTTGAGCTGAACCATTCACGACGAGGACCTGTGCGCCGACCATGAGTATGACCACGACGTCGACCTCGGACGTGACAACAAACACAGCTTGGGCAGGATTGAATCCGGAAAGCGCCGAATAGTGCCGGTCGCCGGTCGATCGAGCACCGTCGAACGGCGAACAATGTAAGGAATCCGGAAGAAATTTCCTCGAACGGGCCTCCGTGCGTTGTCCAACCGGCAGACTTGCGCGAAACTGGTAGCAGTTACTCAAACCTTCATTTGGTCGGAAGGGTGAAGGATAGGCTCATGCCCCTGTCAGAAGACGAGCAGAGGATACTCGCTGAGATCGAGCGGAATCTGCATGAGAGCGATCCTCGTCTGGCCCGCGAGGTGGGCGAGACCACGGTGTATCGTCACGCTCTTGGCTCGCTGAAATGGTCGATCCTCTGGTTTGTCCTGGGGATCCTGGCCATGGTGGCCACTCTCCAGATCCACTATCTTCTCGCCTTCGCCGGGTTCCTGGTGATGATGGCGGCGGCGGTTGGGTTCGAACGCAATCTCCGGCTCATGGGCAAGGCCGGTATCAACCAGTTCACTCGGGCGTTCCGGGCGGCCAATCCCACGGCCCCCCAGGAAGACGCCGATCGGGCCGACGAGCCCGACCACGACTGATCCTCGCCTCCGCCGGCGCCTTTGCCGGGTCTGGCCTCTGCCCGGGTCTCTGCCCTCTGCCGGGTCTCCGGTTCGGGGCGTCCGCTCGTATCGCCCGGCCCCTCGGCGCCAGCCCCGAGCGCTTTGATTCCGAGCGCTTTGGCTCCGAGCGCTTTGATTCCGAGCGCTTTGGCTCCGAGCGCTTTGATTCCGAGCGCTTTGGCTCCGAGCGCTTTGGCTCCGAGCGCTTTGATTCCGAGCGCTTTGATTCCGAGCGCTTTCGACTCCGAGCGCTTTGGTTGCTCACCGACCCTCTTGCCGGCACATTGGTGGTTCACCGACCCTGCGGGGGGTCGGTGAACCACCAACGTGTAGGTGAGTAGAAATCTTTCGTAATGTCTAGGCGGGATGACCCAGGTGGGCTATAGTCGGGCGCAGCCGTTGATCGGATTCGGGGCCGTTCGGGGGATTAAAAGGAAAGAGGCGAGAGGCGGTTCGTAGTCCTATGGCTGTTGATCGGCAGCGTTCGGGATCAGGTCGGGGATCCCGGGATGTGGTTGTGTACATGCGGTTTTGCAGAGGTTGTGGGAGAGCGACGTCGTGACTGGTTGGCGACGTTGGCTGGTGGTCGTTTGGTTGGCGGTTGTGCTGGTGGTTGGCGGGTGTTCGGGTGAGAGCGAGGATTCGGCTGATACCTCGGCGTCGATTGTGAGCGAGCAGTCGACGTCGACAACCGAGGCGACCACGACCACGACGACCGAGCCGACGACGACGTCTACGACGGTTGATCCGATCGAGCAGGCCGAGGCCGATGTCGAGGCGGCGTACTTCCGGTCCTATGAGGTGTTCGTTGATTGTTATCGGATACTTCCAGATTGTGATCCGGCCACCGCTTTTGCCGAGGGATACACCGGCGACTTGTATGAGCGCCTCGTTGCGGCCGCCGTTTCTCGTAAGGCTGATGGGCTTGTCTACGAACCCCCGGAGAATCCGGCACACGCCCAAACGCAGATCTTTGACATCCGCATCCTGGAAGGGAGAAGAAAGGCGTTGGTGTCGGTCTGCACCTTCTCCGGTGACCGGGAGTTGGCGATTGCTGATGATGGAAGTCGAGTCCCTGTCGGTATCAACGACCCGGTGACGATCTCGTGGGGTGATATGGAAATGGAACTTGGCGAAGACGGAAGCTGGCGAGTCGCCGGAACGTCGGACGAAGGTGACGTTTTCGAAGTCTTGCCAGCAGATCTTGATGAGAATGACGAGAAGGGGGATCTATGCGGCAACGCATCGGACGGCGTCTGATTGCCCCGATCGTTCTCGTTGCCGTACTACTGGCTTCGATGTCGCTACCGGCGAGCGGTGCCCCGGATGTCCGTGGCGACGCCAAGGGCTACAAAGGCGCGGTGTTTGTTGATGCTCGTGATGGCGGTGGTGCTGGTGGTGGGGGTGGTGATTGTCGGTTTGTGGCTGAGGATCATGCGGCGTTGACGGGGTCGGTTCGTGTGATCGAGGGGGTTGAGCATCGCCTGTACACCAAATATTGCAGCGGCTCCTTTGTTGACACGGTGTGGATTGCGGCGTACACGCCGACCGATGTGTTGGTGATGGCTCGTCAACAGATCGAACGGACCCTTCCGAAGCCGTCGCCGGTGATGGTGTGGCCTGACCCTGATTTCGATTGGGCTTACACCCAGGTGCCGATCGATTTTCGGGCTGAACCTGGTGAGTGGCGGGTGTTTGAGGATACGGCCACGGCGTCGAATCCGGTTGAGACGGTGTCGGTAACTATTCGGGCTGAGCCGGTGGAGTTGACGTTGGTGTCGGGTGACCCCAATGGTCGGCAGTGGGAGGCATCGTGTGGTGGTGATGGGCCGTTGGCGGCGTATGTGGTGACGGTGCCGGGTCAGTGTTCCTATACCTATATCAATGCGTCGTCGGCTGCTCCCAACGGTGAGTTTTATTCGTCGGTGATGCAGTTGTCGTGGAACATTCAGTATTGGTCGACCACGCATCCGTGGTTCTCGGGTACGTTGCCGACTATTACCCGTGAAACGGTGTTCCCAATGGAAGTGGCCGAAGTCAAGATCCTGGGAGTACCCAACCCATGACCAGCCCGACCGCCAGGCGCTACCAGGGTTCTGAGGTTCCGGAGCGTCGCTAGGCGGTGACCAGACACCGCAGAACGCCTGGCAGAGCCACGGAATCCGACTCAGGTGACGTCGACGAGGTCGTCCTGGTCGGTGGCGCTGGGTCCCTTGCCGATCTGACGCTCGGCGGTGATGGTCCGGGTCGGGCCGCTGGTGGCCAGCGAACCCAGTATGCTCAACCAGCGGCGGGGATCGAGCCGCCGCAGGATCTGGATGTGAGTGGGAACGGTTTCCCCCACCGTTGATTCGACCTCGGCGGCCAGAACCGAGGCCCGGTGGGCCTGGTCGGACTTCACCGACGACGGATGGAAGCGGGCCACCGTCGAGAGTTCGGCCAACTGCTGCATCATCTCACTACCCGGCACCCGGTCGTCCCGGAGCCGCCCGGCGAACTCGGTCCGGGTCTCGGAGGGCTGCCGCCGGCTCTCGAACCCCAGGTCCACCGCCTCGACGGCCTCGGACCAGGCCGTCGTCACCTGCTGATCGGGTGTGGTGGAACGAGCCCGGCGTTGCCGCCGGCGCAAGGCATGGGCTCCCAGTATCACGCCGGCGTAAGCGGCGACGGCGGCCGGAATCAACAGGTAGCGGAGATCGATACGGCGCCAGAATGCCGGTTGTTCGGCCACTGTTCCGCCGCCGGCAGGATCGGGAATGTCAGGCTCGAAGCCGGGATCGGGCCGGGAGACCGACGGATCGGTGGGGGTTGTGTCGGGTTCATCGAGGGTCGACTGGGTGTTGGAGTCCTGGGCCGGCGTGTGGCCGGAATAGGGAGACGCTCCCGGCATTCCCCGACCGGGCGTTGGTTCGAACGGCACCCAACCGAGACCGTCGAAGTAGACCTCGGGCCAGGCGTGGGTGTGGCGGCCGGTCACCGTGTAGGTGGTTCGCCCTTCGCTGTCGGTGCCTTGATCGCCCCAGGTGAATCCGGTGGCCACGCGGGTCGGCACCCCCAGCGAACGGGCCATCAGGGCGAACGTGCCGGCGAACTGCTGACAGAACCCCTGCCGTTCCTGGAGGAAGGTTTCGATGGGGTCGTCACCCCGAGGGCCAAGCTGCAGTTCATAGCGGTAGCCCCGGAAGTGATCCTGGAGGGCCCGCATCGTGTCGTAGCGGTTGGTGGAATCAGCGGTCAGGTCCCGGGCCAGTCCCAACATGGTGGGGGAGATGTTGTCGGGCACGTCGAGGTACCGTTCGGCGATGTCATCGGGGATGGTGGCCGGTGCGGCCCGCAGCTCATCGGCCGAGAATGCCGGTACCCGGGACACCACCGTGTAGGAAACGCCGTCGCTGTTGGGGATGTCGTTGGCCACCGTCAGCGAACTGGTTTCGCTGTTCCAGGTGACCTCGGTCGTGGCCTCACTGATGCTCGAGGGGGCGAACGCCGCCGGCAGCCAGATGGCGGCCAGGGCACTGATGTTGACCGTCTGGACCAGTTCGGTCCGAGTGCCGCCGAGATCCTGGCCCGGTAGCTCACCGTCTTCGGGGGAGAAGTTGCCGGCCACCTTCCAGATGTTGTCCTCGTAGGTGTCGAGCCCGGCGATGCGCCAGTAGCTCGGCTCGTCGGCCGTCACCGTGAACAGCTCGACATTGGTCTGGTCGACCAGGCGGCTCCTGATGTTGACGAACGGGCTGACCACCACCCGGGTGGGATCCTGTTGGGGGCTGAAGCTGTAGACCGGTTCGGCATCGGCCCACGGGAGGTTACTGCCCAGTACCGTTCCCACCAGCACGGCGGCGGCGGCCAGCGCCGCCCCCAGACGGCCGACGGCGAACGGTCCGCGACGTTCGTGGTTGGGTAGCCAGATGTCTTCCTGCATCAGCTTGTGGATCCGCTGGGCCACCGCCCAAAGGGCAATGGCCGAGGCGTACACCAGGGTGGAGATGATGCGGTTCTGCCCGGCCGACACCGGCGGGATCGAGGTGAAGATGAACAACAGGCCGCTGGGAAAGACGGGCTCGAACGCCAAGCGGAGCCGCATGGCTCCCCAATCGGTCAGAAAGGCCATGATCCAGGCCCCGACCATGGCGGCGGCAACGAAGGCAGGGACATAGGGAACCGGTGACTTCATCTCCTGGAAGCTCACCACCAACTGGTCGACCAGATCGCCCATGGCCGTCACCGTCTGACCGGTGGGAATCACACCGAAACGGGCTGTTCCCGGGGCGTAGCGATTTATGACGAGCAGCGAAAGGAGGGCGACGGAGACAACCGCCGTCAACAGCAGCGGCAGGCGCAGTCGGCGACACATGACCGCGACGGCCGAGGACACCAGAGCCGCACCGACGACCGGAAGGATCGTGTCGAGGTCGAGGAACACCCGACTGAATCCAACAGCGGCAGCGGGAACCAGCAGGGCGGCCGCCGCCTCCAACCAGATGGGAGGATGCGTGTCGTTGGTCATGACGGTCTTCCCGGTAGGGGGCCGCTCGAGCCGTTGCCTCCTGAGTCGGCGAGGTGGTTGCCGTGGCCGTTGCCCAGCTGGCGGCCGACCGATCCGTTGCCGTTGGATCCGCCGTTGGTCCAGGTTCCAGCGGCGGCGGCCATTGGCCCGGCTGCCGCCCCGGCGCCGTAGGTGATGCTGGCGGGAACGCCCGATGTCCGCCGCCGGGAGATGGCCGTCGACCACTTCTCGGCCAGCGTGTCGTCGCTGTCGTGAACCAGAAGCCAGGGAGCCGGCTCATGTCGCGGCCGCTGACAGGAAATCGGAACCAGCAGACCGACGCTGCGTTGGGCCCGGCTCAGGGCCTGCTCGATCTCAGGGGAGACGAAGCCGGTGATCACCACCAGCGTGCCGCCCTTGGTGACCCGGCCCAGCTGCTCGAGGCTGCGAGGCAACGACGCCTTGGTCGAGACATCGATGAGGGCCAGCTGTTCGTCGACCGCCTCCAGTTCCGAGCGGGTTCGGATATCACTGACCGATGCCCCCACCGTGGTGAGAAACCGCAGTGAATCCCCGCCTCGATAGCCGGCGTACAGGGCGCTGAGGGCGGTCGACACCGCTCGCTCGAAGCCGGGTTCGTCGTAGACCTCGGACCGAAGGTCGAGAAGTACCGTCACCCGCCCCGTTCTCGGCCGCTCGTCCTGACGCACGATCAGCTCGTCGAAATGGGCCGAAGCCCGCCAGTTGACCCGCTTCAATTCGTCGCCCACGACGTAGGGGCGGAGGGCGAAGAACTCATCGCCGGAGTTGGCGATGGCTCGCATGGGCTGCTGATCGGCAGTGGGATCGAGCCCGGCAATGGCCGACAGGGGGCTGAGGTTGATCAGCTTGGGATGAATCATCAGATCGGTTTGACGAGCCGCCCGCACCGTGGCCTTGGTCAGACCCAACGGATCGGACAGGGTGAGGTCGAGCGGTCCGACCCGGAAACGGCCCCGCCGGTGGGCCGGAAGGCGGTAGGCCAGGCGGGCATCGGAGCCACTGACGACAGGGGCAACGTGCACGGTGGCCCCTCGGCCGTCCTGCAGTTGATCGTGGGCCGACATCACCGGGGTGCGGCGCCGACCACGGTTGCGGAGCACGAGATCGATGCGGGCCGTGGTGCCGGCCCGGAGGTGGGCCGGGGTGGCTATGCGGCTGACCCCGATGTCGAGACGGGCGGTGGCGGTATAGACGACGGCGAATACCAGGGCCAGGAAGGCGATGGTGGCCAGTATCAACAACTCGACGAGACCAAGGAGGCGTCCGGCCAAGGCGGTTATCAAGGCGATGATGAAGAGTGCGGTGCCGGCCTTCGTCGGGGACATGTCGGGACGACGCTACTTTCGGTCGTAAGGAATAGGTACCGCCCGTAGAACATCGGAGACCACATCGACCGACGTGACGCCCTGAAGCCCGGCCTCGGGCTTGATCAGAACCCGGTGGGCCATGACCGAAACGGCTACGGACTTGATGTCGTCGTCGGTGACGTAGATTCGACCCTGGGATGCTGCTCGGGCCCGGGCCACCCGTTGCAGACTGAGAGTGCCTCGGGGGGACAGGCCAAGCGCCACCGCCTGATGGCGGCGGCTGGCGTCGGCCAGATCGATCAGGTAGTTGCGCAGCTCGGGCGCGATCTGTACGGCGGTCACCATCCGGGTCATGGTCATGATGTCCTGCAGGCCGGCCACCGGCCGCAGCCGGTCGACCATGCCGTCGACCTCGTGGGTCTGCAGCATCTGCAGCTCGTCGGCCCGAGCCGGATAGCCCACCGAGATCTTCATCTGGAACCGGTCGAGCTGGGCCTCGGGCAGCGGATAGGTGCCCTCCTGCTCGATGGGGTTCTGGGTGGCCAGCACCATGAACGGCGAGCTCAGGGCATGGGTGACGCCGTCGACCGTGACCTGGGACTCGGCCATGGCCTCCAGCAGGGCCGACTGCGTCTTGGGTGAGGCCCGGTTGATCTCATCGGCCAGCACCAGCTCGGTGAAGATGGGGCCCGGTCGGAACTCGAACGATGACGTGTTGCGGTTCCACACGTTGACGCCCGTGACATCGGCCGGTAGCAGGTCCGGGGTGAACTGGATCCGGCCGATCTTGGCCCCGACCGACGCTCCCAACGCCTTGGCCAGCAACGTCTTGCCCACGCCGGGCACGTCCTCGACCAGTAGGTGGCCGCCGGACATGAGGCACAGCAGTGTCTGTTCGACCACCTGCTGTTTACCGCGAATGACCTGCTGGATATTGTCGCGAATGGTGGCGAAGGCGGAAGCGAACTGATGAGCTCTCGTCTCGTCGAACAAGGGGGCTTCGGTTGTGCTCACAGACGGGATCCTCCAGTGAATTGCCCAAACTTCGAGGTTATCGCCGTATGGGTCTGATATGGAGTCGGAATTGGTCAGATTAGACGGTCGGCGGTCGCCCGCACCGTCAGCCCGACCGTTGTCTGGTGAACGCCTTCATCCGACGTCAGCCGGGCCAGCGTCGTCGCCACTCGAGCCAGAGGATCAAATCATCGGGATCGACCCCGGTGGTGCTGGGTGATCCGTGGCCGCCGTAGGCGGTGGCCAGCCGGAATCGCAACCACTGGGAGTCGGGAAGGGGGAGAAAAGGGCGACGGCGCCACCACCGCCGGGGAACCAATGAACCGTAGGAGGCGAGCGCGGTGGACCACAGATCGGGTCTGCGGCCGACTGCTCCGACCACGGTGGCGACGTTCACCGCACCCCACTCATGATCGATCGCTCCCGGCCGGGCTCATTTCGGGATGTCCTTCCACGGGCCCCGGTCGGCCCGGGGCTCTTTGGGCAGGCCGAGGACCATCTCGCCCAGGATGTTTCTTTGGACCTGGCTGGTCCCGGCATAGATGGTCCCGGCCCGAGCGTTGAGGAAGGTGCCGATCCAGGAGCCCGAATCGTTGGGGGCGCCGGGGGAGTCGGTGGCGAAGGCGCTGGAGGGGAACTTACCCTCGACGTGGAGACCGTCGGCCCCGAGAATGTCGACGGCCAGCTCGGTCACCACCCGGTGATACTCGGACCAGTACAGCTTGAAGATCGAGGCATCGGGTCCGGGATGTTCACCGGCCAGGAAGCGGGTCAGGGTCCGCATTCCCAGATAGCGCATGATCTGGACCTTGGAGTAGCACCAGGCCAACCGCTGTCGAATCAGCGGATCGGTGTGCCGGCCCCGTTCCCGGGCCAACCGGAGAAGTCGGTCGAGCTCGGTCTGGAAGGCAACGGGATTGGTGGCGGCCGCCTCACCCCGCTCGTAGCCCAACAGAGTCATGGCCACCGCCCATCCGCCGTTGATCTCACCCACCACGTTGTCGGCCGCGGTGCGGGCGTCGGTGAAGAACACCTCGTTGAACTCCGAATCCCCGGAGATCATCCTGATGGGACGGACCTCGACCCCCGGTTGGTCCATCGGGCACAGCAGGAAGGTGATGCCGCGATGCTTCGCCTCCTCGGTGTTGGTTCGGGTCAGGACGAAGATCCAGTTGGCCAGATGCCCGGCCGACGTCCAGATCTTCTGGCCGTTGATGATCCACTCGTCGCCGTCCAGCTCGGCCCGGCATCCCAGATTGCCGAGATCGGATCCGGCGTTCGGCTCGGAGTAGCCCTGACACCACAGATCTTCGCCGGAGATGATGCGAGGCAGGAATTGACGCTTCTGTTCATCGCTGCCCCACTGCAGGATGGTGTTGCCCACCATCTGAATCCCGAACACGTCATTGGGCCCGCCGGTCGGCACGCCGGCGCTCTGGAACTCCTCGGCCATCACCACCGACTCGAGAGCCGAGAGGCCGGCTCCGCCGTACTCGGTGGGCCAGGTGGGGGCCAGCAGTTGGTTGTCTCGAAGCGTTTCCCGCCATTTGGTGGCGAAGGCGTGGGCGTCGTCGGCGTTGAGGGCCCCGATGCCCTCCCAGGCCGGAGGTAGGTGTTCGTCGAGGAACCCTTGTATGCGGTCACGGAAGGCGTCGGCCTCAGCTGGGAATTCGGGCTTCACGTATTCGAGAGTACCGGCACCGGCGGCTCAGCGTGAAGCTGAGCCGCCGAGCGAAAGCCATCCCCGGCGAACTTTGTGACCAGCACGACCCGTAAACGGGTCGCCGCGGTCACAACGTTCCGGAGGGGGTCAGGCCGCCTGTTTCGACAGGTACGGTGTCCAGGCTTCGGGAACCGTTCCCGCCGCCACCTTCACCCACACGTATTGGGTCGGTGCCGTGGGCCGGGTTCGCAGTTGCAGCGAGCAGTCTTTCAGTAGCCGGTCGCCCTTGTAGGTGTTGCAGCGACGACAGCAGGCCACGACATTGTCCCAGGAGTGGGGCCCGCCCTTGGAGCGGGGAATGACGTGGTCGATGCTCTCGGCCGAACGGCCGCAGTACTGGCACCGCCCCGAATCCCGGGCGAACACCGCCCGCCGGCTGAGCGGGGCGGTCCGCTTGTAGGGGACCTTGACGTAGTAGCGGAGCCGGACAACGGACGGGACTGCCACCTCCAGGGCGGCCGACGACCACACGTCTCCCGACTCGGCCAGCACATCGACCTTCTCGGCCAGTGCCAGGATCAGGGCGCGACGACCGGACACCACGCCGATCGGTTCATAGGATGCATTCAGTACCAGGGCCCGTCCCATCGCACTACATTAACGCACCGGCCTCCGGGGCAAGAATGCATTACGGAAATGGGGGAGGGGCCACCTTCGGTAGCCGGCCAAGCACGCCATCGATCACGGCGTTGACGGCGATGGTCGGTCGGTCGCCGTCGGCCGTGAAACCGGCCTTCACCCCGGCGGCGTCGAAAGGCGGTGCGCCCAGGTCGTTCGCCGTGCGACCGGTTGTCGCCGTCACCAGGGCCATGGCGGCCTCCACGATCTGATTGGTCTCCTCGACCGGCCAGCGGGCGACAAACAGAGTCTGCAACCTCGTCCAGCTCCTGGTCCGCCGCTGGGAGAGGCCGACCACCTTGCGGTCACCGGCCAGCACTTCGCCGTGCCCGACATCGGCGAAACAATGGAACGGTCGACGACGCCCGCCCCCACTCGGAGCCGGTCGGGCCGTGGTCAGTGGTTGGCCGCCGCCCGATGGTGTCATCAGCGCAGCCAAGGCCGCCAACCAGGTGGCGCCGAGCCAATGGAAGGCCTGACCCACGTCATCGTCGTGCAGCGTCGAGGTGGCGGGCACGACGGCGTCGATCCATACGTCGGTTGGTC
This sequence comes from Acidimicrobiales bacterium, assembly GCA_965216685.1. Taxonomy (GTDB): domain Bacteria; phylum Actinomycetota; class Acidimicrobiia; order Acidimicrobiales; family SZUA-35; genus JAHELU01. Next base: position 5,153,237 of record OZ244195.1, on the reverse strand, counting down.
GAACCACGACCAGCCCTCCGCCCGAGCGGCGACGGCAAAGTTCAATTGGCCCGGCCGGTCCGGCCTCGACCGGACTGTCGAACTCGAATCCGGCGGGTAGTTGAGTGCTCCCGAACACCACCGCCGGCCGGTCGACCTGATGTATCCAGATCTCGTGGCCCGTGTGCTCCTCGGGATCACGGTGGTGGAATCCGTGGGCCGGGCCGGCGCTCCATTTGACGACCCAGCCTCGACTGAGTGCCGGCGGTGAATCGTTCTCGATGCTGTTCACAGGCTCATTGTGGTCCATTGGCCTGGTTTGGGTGGATCTTCCCCCACTTCCTCCCACCGGGGTTTGAGGTCTCCCACCTCGCCCCACCCGCTTGGTCATCGACCGTCGTCGATGGTTGAAACCCCTCTCTTTCAGCGGGTTGGAGCCTGGCCCGGTCAGGTCGACCGGTTACTACATCGTTGTAATTTCGAACACTCGTTCTCGCTCTGAGTGGGCGCTTACGCGCGGAAAGTTGCAAAAGGTGTTGCAAAGGGGGGCGAAGTGGGTTAATTTGGCACGCAGTGGGGGATAAGCCCACGAAAATCTCTCCCCAAACCTCGCCCAGGCGGGAGGCGGGGGAGTCCGGCCCAATAGCCGGAGCAGTACAGCAAGACAACTGAATACGGCGCTCGAGATTGGAGAAGTGAGGTGAAGCGGTGTTTGTCGGCCAATACGAACATGCGGTCGACGACAAAGGCCGGGTCGTCCTCCCCGCTCCGTTCCGAGCATTTGTGGCCGAGCGTGGTTACATCACCCAGCTGGACGGATGTCTGGGTATGTGGAACGCCGAAGAGTTTCGAAACGTAGCCGAGAAGTGGAAAGCGGAATCGGCGGCGTCCCGGATCTCGATGCGGGTGTTCCGCAAGCTGATGAACAGCGTTCGCGAGGTGAAACTCGACTCCGCCGGCCGCATCACATTGCCAAGAGAGCTCCTCGATGAGTTGGGATTTCAGTCCCAGGTGGTGATCTCCGGTCTGTTCGACCGGGTCGAGATCTGGCCGGCCGAAACCTACGCCCGAGACCTTGGAAGCGATGACGCAGCCGACGAACTGGCAGAGGCGGTTGCCCGACTGGGGCTCTAGAGCACCGGTCACCGACACAACAGACACACAGGGCCCAAGGGCCCGCCCACGATTACGTGCGATCGAGAAAGGAGAGTGGGCGAACCGAATCTAAGTATCGTTCATCGATTACCCTCCGGGAGGCGAAGAGAAGTGCTTCTGCCCCACGACTCCGCCCGCTACTTCTCTTAGTGTCACCCGGGAGATACAACCTGGAACACGTTGCAATCCGGGGGGTTATCGATGGCCGATAAGTAGCTTGGCTCTGCCCTTGCGAGCGATGGTTGATCATCGGCCCGACATGGGATCAGAACCACCGGAACCGGCTGGGACATCTTCACCCGTGGACTTCCACCACGAGCCGGTGATGGTCCACCAAGTGGTCACGCTCGCCGCCGACGTTCCGCCCGGAACCTTCCTCGACGCCACCGTGGGTGGCGGAGGACACGCCGCCGCCCTACTCGACGCCCGTCCCGATCTCGATCTGATCGGTCTCGACCGAGATGCCGCAGCCCTGGCCGCCGCCAACCAGCGGCTCGCACCGTTCGGCTCCCGGGTCACGCTGCGCCGGGCCCGTTTCGATCAGCTCGACCAGATGCTGACCGACATCCAACACGAGCGACGGCTCAGCGGCTTCCTCTTCGACCTGGGCGTCAGCTCCCCCCAACTCGACCAGGCCGCGAGGGGATTCAGCTTCCGCCACGACGGCCCATTGGACATGCGCATGGACCAGTCGGCCGAACAGTCGGCTTCGACCGTTGTCAACGAATACGAGCGCCACGACCTCGTCGACCTCATCCGCCGCAACTCCGACGAACGCTACGCCGCACGGATTGCCTCGGCCATCGTGGCCGCCCGGCCGTTGCGGACCACGGCCGAGCTGGCCGACGTGGTTGTCTCGGCCATTCCCGCCGCCGCCCGCCGCCGGGGTGGCCATCCGGCCAAACGAACGTTCCAGGCCATCAGGATCGAGGTCAACGACGAGTTGCGAATCCTGCGACCGGCCCTGGAACAGGCCCTCGACCTGCTCGTCGGCGGCGGCCGGGGTTTGGTACTCACGTACCACTCGGGAGAGGACCGCATCGTCAAGCACTGTTTCCGTGACCGCACGTCGGTCGCCCCGCCCCACGACGGGCCTCGCGGCCTGCCGATGGTCGGGCCCGAACCCGACTTCACGATTCTCCGACCGGCGGCCCTGACCGCCGACGATGACGAGCTGGCGGCCAACCCCCGAGCAGCCAGCGCCCGTCTCCGAGCCATAGAACGCCTGGCGGCCTGAGCGCCGCCCACCCGACCTGGAATGACCTGATAGGACGACGATGACAGCAGCAGCCGCCCGCAGCAGAACCGCCAGCCCGACCTCCGGGCGTTCCCGCGCCGCTTCCCGGACCGGGCAAACCCGACCCCGGGCGGCCTCATCGCCGGCCAATGTCGTCCGTCCCCATCTACGGGTTCTCGACCAGCAGGCCATGCGGCGCCGGGCCCGACGTCGCAACGCCGCCATGGTCATGTTCATCGTGCTCATCATCGGTTTCTTCGCCGCCGCCCTGGCCCAGGCGCAGCTGGTGGCCAACCAACACGAACTCGATCTGTTACGCACCCAGATCGCCGAGGCCGACGCCAAGCGGGCCCGCCTGGAGCGAGACGTCGAGGAATCCTCGGCCCCCGGCGCCATCATCGACCACGCCACCGACGTGTTGGGCATGGTCCGGGCCAACGACCCCATCTACCTGGCCGCCGTCGGCCCCGCCCCCGAGGTGATGCCGGTGTCCGTCCTCGGCGCGGTGACAGCCTCCAGCGACGGTGTGTCCGTCGACGGCGTGCTGGCCGCCTCGGCCGATGGGGCGACCGATCCGACCTCGACGGAGGCGACTTCGGCCGATCAAATCGCCGACTCCGAAGATGATGAGCAGGTGGCGGCCCCGATTCTGGCCGGGCTGGCCGGAACAAGAGCGGAAGCGACGGGAATCGGGACGGGATGACGCGGCGGCGAGCCTCTCTGAGAGACGAGAAGCGTCGGGCGGTACGACGAAAGAAGTTTCGGCGGACCACCAGCCCACGCGATCCTCTCAACCGGCTCGTCCTGGTTCTGGCTGTGTTTTGTCTTGTCGGCGTGGGATTCGTCGCGGTGCTGGTCGACCTGCAGGTGGTGCGGCCCCATCGTTACCTGACCCTCGGTGAGAATCAGCGGACCCGGGAACGGGCGCTGCCGGCCTACCGGGGCTCGATCGTCGACCGTAACGGCTTTGTCCTGGCATCGTCCACCCCCAGTAAACAGGTGGTGGCCGAACCGGCCAATGTCGTCGACGCCGCCGCCACCGCCGCCCTGCTGGCCCCGGTGCTCGGCATCGACGCCGCCGAGCTGATCGAACGGCTGACCCCGACCTCGGACAACGACCTCTACGAGTTGTTGGGCCGGGCCCTACCGGATGAGACGGTTGCCTCCATCGAGGCCCTCAAGACCGATCCCCAGACCCGGGACCACATGGTGGCCATCCTGTTGACCCCGGAGGAGGACCGCATCTACCCGGCCGACCACCTGGCCCGCCCCATCGTGGGTCGGGTCGACCCCGACGAGATCGGTCTCTATGGGGTGGAGGCCCAGTACAACGACGCCATGACCGGCATTCCCGGTTCCGAGGTCTTCGAGAAAGGGGCGTTCGGCAGCATCAGCGTGGGCGACTGGTCGGTCAACCCGGCGGCCGCCGGCTACGACGTCGTCCTCACCATCGACCATCGCATTCAGTTCGTGGCCGAGCAGGCTCTGCTGGAACACTGCGAGGAAACCGGAGCGGCCGGTGCCAGCGCCATCATTTCGGTACCCAAGACGGGCGAGATCCTGGCCATGGTGTCGGTCGGGCGATCCGAAGCCGGTCACTGCATCGTGCCCATCTACAACAAGACCCTGCTCGACACCTTCGAACCGGGGTCGGTGCTGAAGCCGATCACCGTCGCCGCCGCGGTGGACCAGCTCAACTACACGGCCGAGACCATGATCGACGTACCGTCGAGAACCGTTGTGGGCGGTCAGACGTTTGTCGATCACCCCGAGCATCCCGGGGCCCCGTTCCCCATCTCCTGGATCATGGCCCAGTCGTCCAACGTGGGCACCATCATGCTGTCCCAGCAGGTCGGTCCCGGATTTCTCCACGACTATCAGCGGCGGTTCGGCTTCGGTCAGCTGACCGGGCTCGGGGTCAAGGACGAGGAGTCGGGCCTCGTTCGACCACCCGAGACCTGGCAGGGTAGTGAGGCGGCCACCATTTCCTTCGGTCAGGGCATGACCGTCACGGCCGGTCAGTTGGCCGGCGCCTACAACGTTTTCGCCAACGACGGCGTCTACCAGGGTCTCAGCCTGGTGCGATCGCTGCGAGCACCTGACGGCACCGAATTCCCCCGCACCAGTGACCCCGGCAAGCCTGTCCTGTCGTCGACTTCAGCCCAGGAGATGACGAAGATGTTGGCCGGCGTGGTCACCGACGGCACCGGTCAGAGCGCGGCCATCGACGGTTTCAAGGTGGCGGGCAAGACCGGAACCGCCTGGAAGGTGTTCACCGACGCCGACGGAAAGACGGGTTACGGCGAAGCCGGTAATCGGCGCTATGTGGCTACGTTTGCCGGGTATGTTCCTGCTGATGACCCGGAGATCTCGATGGTGATCGTGGTCGACGAACCCAAAGGGGCGTTCTACGCCTCGGCTGTCGCCGCCCCGGTCTTCTCCGAGGTCGGTCACTACGCCCTGCGGATCCTGGCCGTACCGCCGGACGGCTCGATCCCCCCGCCCGACACCAAGGTCCGGGCCGCCCCGGCCACCATCGAGACCGTAGGCGAGGCCGAGACCGCAGCGTCCGACAACGGCGCCACCCCTGAACCGGCGGTGACGGCCCCGGTCACAGCCGACGACGGTCGGCCCGACTCCGACGATGGGGGCGACACCCCCGTGGCCGCCGCTCCCCAGGGTGACACGTCGGTGGCCGGTCTGGTCTCGGGTACTGAACCGACGGCCGACGGGAGTCCTTGATGGCCGGCGTCGACGAAATCGCCGCCGTCTCCGGCGGCACCGTTCACTTCCGGTCGGCCCCGCTCACCGCCGTGGTCGTGGACGCCACCCACGATTCCCGATCGGTGTCGCCCGGTTGGCTGTACTGCTGCGTACCCGGCAGTCGGGCCGATGGCCACGATTTCGCCCCCCAGGCGGTTGCGGCCGGGGCGGCGGCGTTGCTGGTCGAGCGAGTGCTCGACATCCATGAGGTTCCGCAGATCGTGGTGCCCTCCGTTCGGAGGGCTATGGGCCCGGTGGCGTCGACCATACACGGCCACCCATCGTCGGATCTCGCCGTCATCGGGGTGACCGGCACCAACGGCAAGAGCTCGATCGTGCAGATCCTGGCCGACATCTTCGCCCACGCCGGTGAACGAACCGAGATCATCGGCACCTTGAAGGGGACGAGAACAACACCGGAGGCCACCGACCTCCAGCGTCTTCTGGCGGACGCCCGCCGGGCCGGGGTGACGATGGTGGCGGCCGAGGTGTCGTCTCACGCCCTCGACATGGGACGGGCCGACGGCACCCGATTCGCCTCCGCCATCTTCACCAACCTGGGCCACGACCACCTCGACTACCATCGCACCATCGAGGCCTACTTCGAGGCCAAGGCCCGGCTGTTCACGCCGGCCTTCACCGATCACGCCGTCATCAACATCGACGATTCCCACGGACGACTGCTGGCCGATCGGGTGAGTATCGACGTCGACCCCTACGGCCTCGACCAGGCCGAGGGTCTGCGGTTCGAGGGGCCGACGAGCCTGTTCACCTGGCGCGGCCACGAGGTGGTGTTACCGCTGGCCGGCGCCCACAACGTGGCCAACGCCCTGGCCGCCGCCACGGTGGCCGTGGCCCGGGGGATTCCGGCCCAGCAGGTGGTGACCGCCCTGGAGAAGTCGCGGCCGGTCCGCGGCCGGTTCGAGCTGGTGCACGGTGGTCAACCTTTTCACGTCGCCATCGACTACGCTCACACTCCGGACGCCCTGCAATCAGCGCTGCTGGCGGCCCGCCAGGTGGCGGGTTCGAGCCGGGTGCTGGTGGTGTTCGGATGCGGCGGTGACCGTGACGCTTACAAACGGCCGGAGATGGGTCGGGTTGCGGAGAGAGGCGCTGATGTGGTGATAGTGACATCTGACAACCCGCGCTCAGAGGATCCCGGTGCCATCATTGATGCCGTGATCGCCGGATTCGAATCTCCGGACAATGCCGTCGTCCAGCCGGACCGTCGACTGGCCATCGACCGCGCCGTGCGACAGGCGGAGGCCGGCGATGTGGTGCTGGTGGCCGGCAAGGGTCACGAGACCTACCAGGAGATCGCCGGTGAGCGTCATCGGTTCGACGACGCCGAGGTGGTCCGCCGGATACTGGAGACGCTGACGTGATCCGCCTGCTCATCGCCGCCGGCATCGCCTTCTCCCTGTCGGCTCTGGTCACCCAGCTCCTGATCGATGTGCTGACCCGATCCAAGATCGGCCAGCCGATCCGGGAGGACGGTCCCCAAGGCCACATGGTCAAGGCCGGAACGCCGACCATGGGCGGTATCGGGATCGTACTGGGCGCTCTCGGCGGCTACCTGCTCAGCGACCTCATCCTCAGCTTGTCGGCCAGCCGCGACGCCATCATCACCCGGACCGGACTACTGGTGATGGGAGCGATCTGCGCCGGCGGATTCGTCGGGTTCCTCGACGACTGGATCAAGGTCTCCCGGGAGCGGAACCTGGGTCTCAACGCCAAGCTCAAGACCGCCGGGCTGCTGTTGGTGGCCGTGTTGTTCGCCGTGCTCACCATCAACCTGACATCGGTCTCGACTTCGTTGGGCTTCGCTCGTCATGATTTCTTCGGTATCGACTTCGGACCGGTCGGTTGGACCATTTGGGCCGTGGTCCTCATCTACGCCACGTCGAATGCGGTCAACCTGACCGACGGTCTCGACGGTCTGGCCGCAGGGTCGGGCATCTTCTCGTTCGCCGCCTTCACCCTGATCGGCTTCTGGATCTTCCGTCAGCTCAGTGACAACGACACCTTCAACGACATCTACAGCGTGCCCCACGCCCTCGACCTGGCCACGGTGGCGGTGGCCATGATGGCGGCCTGCGCCGGATTTCTGTGGTTCAACGCCGCTCCGGCCGAGATCTTCATGGGCGACACCGGGTCACTGGCCATCGGTACCGGTCTGGCCACCCTGGCCCTGACCACCAACACCCACCTGCTCCTTCCCATCATCGGCGGCATCTACGTGACCGAGACGGCCTCGGTGATGTTGCAGGTCGGGTTCTTCAAGGTGACCGGCGGCAAGCGGTTGTTCCGCATGGCTCCCATCCACCATCACTTCGAACTACTGGGATGGGCCGAGACCAAAGTGATCATACGGTTCTGGCTGGTGGGCGGCGCCCTCACCCTGCTGGCTCTCGGCATCTTCTACGGCGACTACGTCAGCGCGGTGAACGTGCCATGACCAAAGCCCCGAGCTCCGAAGAGCTGGCCATCCAGGCGCCGCTGGTGGTCGGATTCGGTGTGACCGGACAGGCCGTGGCCCGAGCGCTGGTCGAACGCGGCCTGTCGCCGCTGCTGGTCGACGACAACCCCAGGCCGGCGGCCACCGCGGCGGCCGCCGAGTTGGGCCTGGAACTGCTGGTCAAGCCGGCGCCCGAGCGGCTGGATCAGGCGGTGGCGGCGGCCACCGCACTGTTGCCCAGCCCCGGCCTACCCGATCACCATCCGGCCTTCGACGCCGCCCGGCGCCACGGCGTCGGCGTCCTGAGCGAATTCGACCTGGCCCGGATCTGGGACGACCGCCCCCTGCTGGCCATCACCGGGACCAACGGCAAGACCACGGTCACGATGATGGTGACCGACATGTTGAATCGATCAGGACGGCGAGCAGAGGCCGTCGGCAACACCGAGGTTCCTCTGGTGGCGGCCATCGGCGATCCGGCCACCGACGTGTTCGTGGTCGAGGCATCGTCGTTCCGGCTGGGCCACAGCCGCCGACTCTCGCCTCAGGTGGCGGCCTGGCTCAACTTTGCTCCCGATCATCTCGACGCCCACCGGTCGCTGCAGGCCTACGAGCAGGCCAAGGCGTCGATCTGGCGCGACCTGCCCGACGGGTCGGTGGCGGTGGCCAACGCCGACGACGACGTGGTCATGACCCACGCCGCCGCCCTCGACGACGATGTTGCCGGAGGTCGTGTCCGGCGGGAGCGCTTCTCCCTCCACCACCGGGTCGAGTGGTTCCTCCGAGCCGATCGGCTGGTGGGCCCGGACGGACCGTTCGCGTCGGTGGCCGATCTGAAACGTCGCCAACCCCACGACATCGCCAACGCCCTGGCCGCCGCCGCCATCGCCCGGGCCGGCGGAGCCGACATGGGATCCATTGCCACCACCCTGGCCACCTTCGAAGGGCTGCCCCACCGGCTGGAGTTGTTGGGCCGGGCCGATGGCGTCACCTGGTACAACGACTCGAAGGCCACGGTGCCCCACGCCACAGTGGTGGCGGTCTCCGGGTTCGAGTCGGTGGTGTTGATCGCCGGAGGCCGCAACAAGGGCCTGGACATGGATTCTCTGAGCGCCACGGTGCCGCCGGTGCGGGCCGTGGTGGCCACCGGCGACGCCGCCGACGAGGTGTCGGCGGTGTTCGGCGATCTGGTTCCGGTGGAACCGGCGTCGTCCATGGAGCAGGCGGTGGAACTGGCCCACAAACTGGCCCGCCCCGGCGACGTGGTGCTGCTGTCACCGGCCTGTACCTCTTTCGACTGGTATGCCAACTACGTGGAGCGGGGCCGGGACTTCAGCCGCCTGGTGAGAGAGAAGGTGCTGGAGTCGTGACCACCACGTCAACTCGATCCCGAACCCGATCCCGAACTGGATCCGACACCGGGCGCACCGCCCGGACCAGGGCGTCGCGACGACACCCATCCCGCCGCCGTCAACGATTCGAGGTCACCGACCTCGGTCGGGCCAACTCCGCCTTCCTGATCGCTCTGTTCGTCGCCCTGACGCTCTTCGGGCTGGTGATGGTGCTGTCGGCGTCATCGGTCACCGCCATGCATCTACTGGGTGAAGACTCGCCGTTCGCCCTGTTCCGCAAGCAGCTCATCTGGACCGGAGTCGGCGCCGTCGGCTTCATTGTCGGGGCCAGGATCGACTACCGGAAGATCCGGCGACTGGCGGCACCGGCCATGGGAGTCACGGTGCTGCTGTTGATCGCCGTGCTGATCCCCGGCGTCGGTCGGGTTCGCAACGGATCACAGCGGTGGATCGGTCTGGGGCCGTTCGGTCTGCAGCCGTCGGAGTTCGCCAAACTCGTTCTGGTCATCTTCATCGCCGACCTCCTGGCCCGCCGGGAGCGCCGCATGGATCGACCGGAACTGACCATCCGTCCGGTCATGTTGACCCTTTGCCTGCTGTCGGGCCTGATCGTTCTGCAACCGAAGCTCGGTACGCCCTTGGTCCTGACCGCCGTTTCCTGCTTGATGTTGTTCATCGCCGGGTCCCGGCTCCCCAGCCTGTTCGCCTGGGCCGGGGGCCTGGCCGCTGCCGGCCTGGCCATGGCCCTGGCCGTCAGCTACCAGCAGGATCGACTCACCAGCTTCCTCGACCCCTGGAAGGACCCGGGTGGCGACGGTTTCCAGATCATCCAGAGTCGGGTCGGAATCGCCTCCGGCGGCGTCGGAGGGGTCGGCCTCGGAGCCGGTCGGGCCAAGTGGGGTTTCCTGCCGGAAGCCCAAACCGACTTCATCTTCGCCATCGTGGCCGAGGAGGTCGGTCTCATCGGGGCATCGGCCGTCATCCTGGCCTTCGTTTTGATCGCCTTCTTCGGGGTCCGGGCCGCCCTGGGCGCCCCCGACCGGTTCGGCATGCTCCTGGCCGGGGGCATCACCATCTGGCTGGTGTTCCAGGCCTTCCTCAACATCGGCATCGTCATCGGTGTCCTACCCACGACGGGCGAGCCTCTTCCCTTCCTGTCCTACGGAGGGTCGAGCATGATCGTCACCCTGACCGCTGCCGGTCTCCTGACCGGCGTGTCCCGCCGCGCCATCGACCCGACGGCGGAGGCATCGCCATGATCATCATCACCGGCGGCGGCACCGCCGGACACACCAACCCCGGTATCGCCGTGGCCCAGGCTCTGGTGGAGGCCGGCGTGTCTCGCCGCGACATCCACTTCGTCGGCGGGGAACGAGGCAACGAGGCCACCCTGGTTGGCGACGCCGGGTTCTCCATCGACCTGTTGCCGGGCCGGGGGATCCAGCGCCGGTTGACCACCGAAAACCTGGGTTCGATCCTCGGCCTGGTCAAGGGCTTGGTCAAAGGCATGGCCATCGTGACCAAACGCAAGCCCGCCGTGGTGCTGTGCCTTGGAGGTTACGCCGCCTTCGCCGCCTCGGCCGCCGCCGTCCTACGGCGGGTCCCGCTGGTGGTCACCGAGCAGAACGCCCGAGCCAGCGCCGTCAACCGGTTGTTTGGTCGCTGGGCCAAGGTGTGTGCCCTGCCCTTCCCCGACACCGATCTGCCCAACGGTGTGCTCACCGGCAACCCGATCCTGGCCTCCGTGGTCGACGCCGTGGTCAAGAACGATCCGATCGAAGCCCGGCATCGGCTGGTGGAACGCCGCCTCCGAGCCCACGATCGGGCCTACGATCCCACCGCACTGGACGGTCGGGTGGTCCTGGCCGTCTGGGCCGGTTCGCTGGGGGCCACCAAGATCAATAAGGCCATCAGCGAGCTGGTCGACCGCTGGTCCGATCGTTCCGACCTCGCCGTCTACCACATCATCGGTCGCCGGGACTGGGAGCAGTTCCGCCGGCCTCCGTCTCCGGCCTCCGATGAGGGACTGATCTACATGACGGTCGAGTACGAGACCGAGATGGCCGATGTGTTGACCGGGGCCGACCTGGCGCTGTGCCGCAGTGGGGCCTCCACCGTGTCGGAGCTGGCGGTGGCCGGGTTGCCGGCCGTCCTCGTGCCTCTCCCCATCGCCACTCGCGATCACCAGCGGGCCAACGCCGCCGAGCTGGTGGCCGCCGGTGCCGCCGTGCTCATCGACGACGCCGAGGTGAGTACCGATCGGCTGGAAGTCGAGCTTGACCCGCTGATCGCCGATGCCGACGGTCGGTTGGTGATGGCCCAATCCGCCCGATCGGTGGCCCGGCCGTCGGCCGCGGCCGAAGTGGCCCAACTGGTACTCGATGCCGGAGAACTGAGATGACCAACAACGAAAACCGAACCACCCCCGGCCCCGACTGGGACATCAGCCGCCCCCGACACATCCATGTCGTCGGTGTGGGCGGCGCAGGCATGAGTGCCATCGCTCTCGTCCTGGCCGGCCGAGGTCACACCGTCACCGGGTCCGATCTGCATGACTCCAAGGTGGTCGGTCAGCTGGCCGAGGCCGGCATCAAGGTCACCGTGGGCCATCACGCCGACAATGTGGGCGAAGCTGACATCGTCACCCACTCGACCGCCATCCCGGCCTCGAATCCCGAGTTGGTCTCGGCCGACCGGCGCGGTATCCCGGTGCTGCGACGAGCCGAGATCCTGGCCGAGCTGACCAAGGTCTGGCGCACCGTTGCCGTGGCCGGAACCCATGGCAAGACGACGACATCGGCCATGCTGACCGCCGCCCTCCAGGGGGCCGGCCTCGACCCGGCATTCATCGTCGGGGGCAACCTCCGGGATCTCGACGCCGGTGCCGCCGTCGGTAGCGGCGACCTGTTGGTGGTCGAGGCCGACGAGAGTGACGGTACGTTCGTTGAGCTCGACGCCGAGGCCGTGGTCGTCACCAACGTCGAACCCGACCATCTCGAGCACTACGGCGGATTCGAAGGACTACAGGCGGCCTTCGTTCGTTTCGTAACCCAGGCTCCGGGGCCCCGGGTGCTGTGCTGCGACGATCCGGGGGCGGCCGAATTGGCCCGCTCACTGGCCGTCGACACCACCGCCGTCACCTACGGGGTCGATGCCGAGGCCGATTGGCGGATTATCGACCCGCTACCCACACCCACCGGGATCAGCTTCCGGGTGGACTCCGGGCACGGCCAGGTCGGAATCAGCCTTCGCCAGCCCGGCATGCACAACGCCCGCAATGCCACCGCCGCCCTGGCCACCGCGGTGGAACTCGGGGCCGACCTGGAGGCTGCGGCCAACGCCCTGTCGGCTTTTGGCGGCGTCGGTCGGCGGTTCGAGCGACGAGGCGAGGCCGCCGGCGTCGTCCTGGTAGACGACTATGCCCATCTCCCGACCGAGGTGGAGGCCGCCATCGCCGCCGCCCGCAGCCTTGGTCCTGATCGCCTGGTGGTGGCCTTCCAGCCCCACCGCTACAGCCGGACCGAGCAGCTGTGGTCGACCTTCGGTGATGCCTTCGTCCAGGCCGACGTTCTGTTCGTCACCGGCATCTATCCATCGGGTGAGCAACCCCGACCCGGTATCACCGGCGACCTGATCGCCCAGGTCGTATCGGAACACCACCCCGATACCGACGTTCGCTACGTCGACAACCTCGACGATCTGCCGGCAGCCATGCTGGCCGAGCTGACCGAGGGCGACCTCTGCTTGACCTTGGGTGCCGGCGACTTGACCACGGTGCCCGATCGACTGCTGGCGGGGCTACGGTCGCGATGACGGTGGCCGCCGCGCTGGCCCCGGCTCACCGGGTATTGGGCCCCCTGGGCCGCCACGGCGTGAGCCTGGCGCCCTACTGCACCTATCGGGTGGGCGGCGAGGCCGCCCTCTGGGTCGAGGCCCGCTCGGTCGACGACCTGGAGCTGGTATGTCGGGCTCGGGCCGAAGTCGACTGCCCGGTTCTGGTGGTCGGCAAGGGATCGAATCTGCTGGTCACCGACGCCGGATTCCCCGGCATCGTGGTTCACCTGAGCGACGACTTCGCCGACATCACCATCGATGCCGCCCGGTATTCCGTCGTGGCCGGCGGGGCCGCCCTGTTGCCGGTGGTGGCCCGCAAGAGCGCCGCCGCCTCCCTCACCGGATTCGAGTGGGCCGTCGGGGTGCCGGGATCGATCGGCGGGGCGGTGCGTATGAATGCCGGCGGCCACGGGTCGGACATGGCTGCCACCCTACGCAAGATCAGTGTTGTCGACCTCGCTGCGGATCCGGCAGCCGACGCCGAGTTCGGGCCCTATGAACTCTCGGCGGCCGATCTGGCTCTCGGGTACCGGACGTCGGCCGTCAGCGCGGGACAGGTTGTGCTCTACGCCGAACTGCAACTGGCTCCCGGTGACCGGATCGAATCCGAGGCCGAGATCAGCGAGATCGTTCGCTGGCGGCGAGCCCACCAACCGGGGGGACAGAACGCCGGCAGTGTATTCACCAACCCGGACGGTGATTCAGCCGGCCGGCTGATAGACGAGCTCGGTCTCAAAGGTTTCAGGATCGGTACCGCCGCAGTCTCGAACAAGCATGCCAACTTCATCCAGGCCGATCCTGATGGCCGGGCCGACGACGTGTACCGGCTGATCGTCGAACTGCAGCGCCGCGTCTTCGAGGCCACCGGTGTCCAGCTCCATCCCGAGAACAAGCTGATCGGCTTCGACGTCGCCGACCGCCGGGAGGTGGGCACCTGATGGCATCATCGACCCCGTCCAGCACCCGTCGCCGGCCGTCCGGCAACCGTCGGGGCCAAGCATCGTCCAAGCAAACCTCGACCGGTCGACGCAAACCGTCGAAACCGTCGCCCTCGCCTGGTCGACCCCGCCCCGTCGCCTACGACCGGTCGGGCTACCGCCAAGATTCGATCCGAGCCAGAGCGTCATCGGATCGCTTCGCCGACCGCCGTCAAGAGATCCGCCGTCGAGAGGGGGCCCGGCGCCTGCGGGTGGTGTTGGCCCTGACCGTGGTTTCGCTGATGGCTGTGTCCGCCATCGGCGTCCTCAACAGCGATCTGGCCGACGTGGACACGGTGGCGGTCGTCGGCAACGATCGCACACCGTCGGCCGACGTGGTGGCGGCCACCGGCATCCAAGCCGGTCAGCCGTTGCTCGATCTCGATCTGTCGACCGCCGAGGCCGGGGTGGAGGCCCTCCCCTGGATCCGTCGATCCACGGTTGAGCGGCGCTTCAACGGCGAGATCGTTGTCACCGTGAGCGAACGGGAGCCCGTGCTGGCCCTTCCGGTGACCGTGGCCGAGGCCGCCGGCTCGGCGGTGGCCAGAGGGCCGGGGCGCTATGTGCTCATAGACCGGCTCGGTCAGCAACTCGACGTGGTGCCGGAGCGGCCGGACGGGTACCTGCCGATCAACGGGATCGAGGCGTCGGGGCGGCCGGGCGAATCAGCCCCCCAGGAAACCGGACCGGTGCTCAGCCTGGTGCAGTCGCTGCCCGCCCAACTTCTGGCCGACGTCGAGGCCCTGACCGTGATCGACGGTCATATCCACCTCGAGCTGACCACCGGCGGTCGGGCCAACCTGGGCGACGGTTCGCTGCTCGGGGAGAAGATCCAGGCGCTGGAAACCGTATTGGCCCGGGTCGACCTGCAGTGCGTCGAGCTGATCGACCTTCGTGTTCCCTCGGCCCCCGCCGTTCTGCGAGCCGAATCGGCCGAGGGTACTTGTATTTGATTCCCCCAGGGTCCACCCTCGTGTTGAGGGACGGGTAACCCACCCCAGTAACCGAATCCCCCAGGAACAAGATCGCACCCCAGACCCCCAAAGGCATCCCAGTTCGCTTGTCGGGCCCTTGCTAGCCTTGAGGGTGGAATGACGAGGTTGGAATGAGTAGTCAGAATTATGTCGCCGTAGTGAAGGTGGTCGGCGTCGGTGGCGGCGGATGCAACGCCGTCAACCGAATGATCGACGCCGGACTCAGAGGTGTTGAGTTCGTCGCGGTCAACACCGACGCCCAGGCGTTGTTGATGAGCGACGCCGAAACCAAGATCCACATCGGCCGCGAGCTGACCCGTGGGTTGGGCGCCGGCAGCGACCCGGCCGTGGGTCAACAGGCGGCCGAGGAGCATCGGGAGGAGATCAGCGAGGCGCTGGCCGGAGCCGACATGGTGTTCATAACCGCCGGTGAAGGCGGTGGCACCGGTACCGGCGCCGCCCCCGTGATCGCCGAGATCGCCAAGAGTCAGGGCGCGCTCACCATCGCCGTGATCACCCGACCGTTCGGGTTCGAGGGACGGCGCCGGGCGGCCCAGGCCGAAGCCGGCATCAAACGGTTGCGGGACAAGGTCGACACCCAGATCGTGATCCCCAACGACCGTCTGCTTTCCATCGCCGACGAGAAGACATCCATGGTCTCGGCCTTCCGTATGGCTGATGAGATTCTGCTTCAAGGTGTCAGCGGCATCGCCGATCTGATCACCACCCCCGGTCTGATCAACACCGACTTCGCCGATGTCCGCATGATCATGCATGAGGCCGGCAGTGCCCTCATGGGCATCGGGAGGGCCGGTGGTGAGGATCGGGCCCTGGCGGCGTCGCGGGCGGCCATCGCCAGCCCGCTGCTGGAGGCTTCGATCGAGGGGGCGCGGGGCATCCTGCTGACCATTGCCGGGGCCAGCGACCTCGGTTTGTTCGAGGTCAGCGAGGCGGCCGAGATCATCCACGATGTGGCCCACCCCGACGCCAACATCATCTTCGGTACCGTGGTCGACGAGAACCTGGGTGATGAGATCCAGGTCACGGTGATCGCTGCCGGATTCGACCGTTACGAGGACGCCCGGGACTTGACCATCGACCTGGTCGACGACGAGGCCGGCCTGGTCACCACCGACCATCAACCGGAACCGGAACCGGAGCTGGTGCACCGCAACGGCCACGACGGCCGGACCAACGGTTCGACGTCGCGCGAACTGCTTGACCTCTTCGCCGAAGACGAAGACCCCGAGGACGATTTCGACGTCCCCTCGTTCCTCCGCTGAACGGGGGGTCCCGTGGGATATCCCCGTCGGGTGCCCATCGAGGGTGGGACCGTACACATCTACAACACCGACCGGTCTGACGGTGATTTCGCTGTGCGTGATCCGGCGCCCGATGTCGAGGAGCGACGGCGGGCCATCATCGACGCTCCGTGGAGCTGGATCATCCAGGTCCACGGCACCACTGTCCATGAGGTGACCAAGGTCGGCGAGCACGCCGGCGCAACGGGCGATGGGCTCATCACCACTGAAACCCGCTGCCCGATCGCCGTTACCACCGCCGACTGTTCACCGGTCGTCCTGGTGGCCGAACAGGGTGTGGCTGTGATTCACGCCGGCTGGCGGGGTCTGGTCGGCGGCATCGTCGAGTCGACCGGTGCTCGCCTTGTCGAGCAGGCCGGGCCGCCGGTTGAGGCTCTGGTCGGCCCCGGCATCCATCCCAACCGCTATGAGTTCGGCGCCGAGGACCTGGCCACCGTCATTGATCGCTACGGGCCGGGTGTTCAGTCGTCGACCAGCTGGGGCAGCCCGGCCCTGGACATGCCGGCCGCCGTGACCGAGGCCTGCCGAGCGGCCGGCTGGGCTGTCACCGAAATCGGCCCCTGCACCAGCGACGAGCACTACTTCAGCCACCGAACACGGGGCGACCGAGCGCGCCAGACCACGGTGGCCTGGATCGAACGATGACCTCGGATTCGCCGACCGAGCTGCCGTCGTCCGAGATCATCGGTCGACGCCTGGCCGAGGTGCGGGAGCGTATCGATGCCGCTCGCTCAACCGGCCAGCAGGTGACGGTGGTGGCGGTGACCAAGACGTTCCCACCCCTCCTGGTGGAACGGGCCGGCCAGGCCGGTCTCGTTCATCTCGGCGAGAACTACGCCCAGGAGCTCCTGGCCAAAGCTCAGGATGTGGCCGATCGTGATCCGTCGATGGCCCAAGAACTCACCTGGCACTTCATCGGCGGCCTACAGCGCAACAAGATCAAGATGCTGGGGCCGCTGGTTGGGCTGTGGCAGACCATCGACCGTCGATCTCTGGTGACCGAGCTGGCCAAACGCTGTCCCGGAGCCTCGATGCTGGTTCAGGTCAATACCACCGCTGAGGGCCAGAAGTCCGGCTGCCCGCCGACTGAGACCGGATCGCTCATCGATCTGGGACGAGAGCTGGGTCTCGAGGTTGCCGGCTTGATGACCATCGGCCCGACCGACGGCTCCGATCCTCGCCCCGCCTTTGACCTGCTCCGGCGGTTGGCCGACGACCATGAGGTCAGCGAACTGTCCATGGGTATGAGCGGCGACTACGAGGCCGCTGTCGGTCACGGAGCCACCATGGTCCGCATCGGCTCGGCCCTGTTCGGCCCCAGGCACACCATGCGCCCTGCCGGCGGGCCGGGCAACTAGAATCTGGCCCAAGGAGAAAGAGTGATGTCGCTGTTGCGTGCCTTGAGAGCATACGTCGGACTGGGTCCCGACGAGGAGTACGACGAACTCGGCAAGGTTCGTGGCCAGGGCGGCGTCCGGACCAGGAGCGGCGGATACCTCGACGACCTCGAGCCGCTGACGTCGGTCGACGACCGGGGTGACAAGCGGCCCGAGGAACCCGATGTGATCGACATAACCACCGCCAGAATAGATGCCCGGCGGGCCGACGGCTCGGTCAACCACAGCCGGGTCCGGACTGGCAAGCCCATCGACCGCCGGCAACGTCTCGACCAGAACCAGCAGCTGGTCGATGAGTTGTCACCGGCGGTCGACGAGCCGCTGGTCGAACCGCCGGCGGAGGAAGCAGTCGGGTCCGAGCCGCCACCCGACGAATCGGAAGGAGCCATCGTGCGATCGATCGAGTCGGCCCGGAGCCGCCCCAAGACACTGAATCCCGAGTCGTTCGCCGACGCCAAGGAGATGGGCGACGAATTCAAACGGGGTGTCCCCGTGGTCGTGAACCTCCAGGGCCTCGACCGTGATCTCGTCCGACGGCTGGTCGATTTCGCCAGCGGAATCTGCTATGCCCTCGACGGAAGCATGGAGAAACTGGCGCCCCAGGTCTTCCTACTCACTCCCGACGGGCTGGCGGTGTCCGACGACGACCGACGGCGAATCGAACAGCGGGGTTACGCTAGGTAACCCATGAATGTCCGAGAGATCTTGTGCGTTGCCGTTCTGCTGTTCGAGTTCGTGTTTCTGCTACGGCTCGTCTTGTCGTTTTTCCCGATCCAGCCCGACACCGCCTGGGGTTCGATTCGCTCGATGTCGGTGGCGGCGACCGAGCCGGTGGTCATGCCGGTTCGTCGCGTTGTCCCGCCGCTACCGGGGGCAATGGCCGGCTTCGGGATCGCCGAACTGCTGATCCTGATCGCACTGCAGATCGTGGCCCGCATCCTCTGTTGAAGTCGGCCAAACCGATTGTTTCATTCGTGGGCGATTGGCCTGGGTGTTGGTTAACCTAGACGGATGCCATTGCAAAGCGACAAGCTGCGACTTCTCCGACGGATTCCTGATATCCGCTTCGAGGAGGAGCCGAGGGGATACAGCAAGGACCAGGTGGATCGTGTGCTGGCCAATCTGGCACCGTTGGCCGATGAGATCGAGCGGCTCCAGGCCCGCCTGTCCGAGGCGGAGAATCGGGCGGCGGCGGCCGAGGCCCGGCTGGTGGAAGCCCGCAGTCCGTCACGAGCGGCGGCACCCGATATGCCACCGGCCCCCCTGCCCGATTTCGACGAGACGCTGCGCAACACACTGGTATCGGCTCAGCGACAGGCCGACACCACCATCAGGGAGGCCAAGGAGGAGGCCGAGCGGTTGCGGACCGAGGCCGAGTTCCAGTCCAACGCCCTGCTGGCCGATGCCCGAGACCAGTCGGCCGAGATGACCACCGAAGCCGTGGCCTACCGGGAACGGCTCATGTCGGAGGCGGCGGCCGAACGGGCCCGCCTGCTGGAAGAGGCCCGCGACGAGGCTCGCAAACGGCTCGAATCGGTTGAGGCCGAGCTGTCCGAGGCCCACGATTCGGAGCGCACCCGGCTGCTGGGCCAGATCACCGAGCTGGAGGAGACCCACTCCCTGCTCCAACAGGACGTGGCTCGCTTCGAAGAACACCTGGCTGCTCGCAGCGCTCAGGTCAAAGCAGCCCTCGAAGATGTGGCATCGGTGCTTGAAGACCCAAAACGCCTACGGAGTAACGACGGCATCGAGCCGGCGCAGCTCAAAGAGTTCAATGCCGACAACTATCCGCCCATCGCCGTTGAGGTTGTGGCTCTGAACGAGCTGGAGGCCGAAGCCAACACATCGGCCGAAGCCACGGTGAAGGTCGAGGATCCAATCAGCGCCGCCGACCTCGACGTGTTGGCCCCCGATCCGTCAGCCGATGTCGATGAGGGGGTTGATGTCGACCTCGACGACGGTCTGGCCGTCCAGACCGGCGATTTCGACCCGGCCGACGTGGCCGAAACGGCCGACGTTCCCGAGTCCGACCAGACGGTCACCCTCGAGGTGAGCGACGGCGAGGATACCGACATGACCGGTGACCCCCAGCTTGGGGTCGAAACCCAGGTGATTCCGCCCCCTCCGGCCCCGGCCGACGAGGCCGACGCCGCAACCAATGGTGACGGGGTGACCGGCGACCCTTTTCTCGATGAGCTCCGTCGGGTCACCACCGAGGAGCCAACGTCCGATGATGCCATCTCCGACTTTCTCGATGACAAGCAGGACCGCGGTGGCGGTGGCTGGTTCGGCCGCGGCCGAGGCCGCTAGCAGCTGACAGTAACCGACTAGTGTCCTGTCAGGTTGATCCGTTGTCTTATTCGACGAGCAGATGGCGTCCGTGGAAAGGACGCAGTTTCGCTCGCTACCTGTGGTGGTAGCGGAGGAACGAGGACGCTGCCAGGGGCGTCAGATGCCGGCGAATATGTGACATGATCAGTTTGACAGGACACTAGCTTTCAGCCCACGGTTTCGAAGTCGAAGCCGATGTCGTGGCCGGCGACCGAGGCGGTGGCGGCCAGGTCGGTTCCTTCGGCCACCTCAGTGGCCAGAACCTGACTTCGCAGCCAACCCAGATGGGGGGCCAACGACTGGGCCAGGGCGTCGGGCAGGTCGAGGGTCAGCCGGATTCGGTCGGTCACGTTGAGGTCGCGGTCCTTGCGTTCCTGCTGTATCAGGCGGCAAAGGTCACGAGCTTGACCTTCGGCCTCGAGATCCGGTGTGACCAACGTGTCGAGGACCACCACAGCCGAATTGTCGGGTAAGGCGGCGGCGGTGACGCCGTCGAGGGGCTGGAGCCGCAGGTCGAACTCGTCGGCCGCCAGCACCTGATCACCGACGGTGACGGTGCCATCGGAGTTGGCTGACCAGTCTCCGGCCTTGGCCATCTTGATGACCTTCTGAACCTCGGGACCCAAGCGAGGCCCGAGAACTCGGCCGTTGGGTTGTAGGCGGAACGATCCGAACTCGGTGACGTCGTCGGTCAGTTCGACGGCCTTGACGTTGATCTCGTCGGCCAACAGGTCGGTGAATGGCCTGAGGGTGTCGACGTCGGCCCCGGCCACCACCGCGGTGGCCAGCGGCTGCCGGATGCGCAGCCCGTGTGAATCCCGAAGCGACAGAGCGGTTGACGCCGCTTGCCGTATCCGGTCCATGCCGGCCACCAGCTCATGATCGGCCGGGAGCTCGTCGGGGTTGGTCCAGTCCTGAAGGTGGACGCTCGAATGGCCCTCGCCCCCTCCCACCAGACCGCTCCACATTTCCTCGGTGATGTAGGGCAGCAGGGGGGCCGCCGTCTTGGCCAGTGTCACCAGCACGGTGTAGAGGGTGTCCAGGGCGTCGCTGTCGACAGCTCCCGGTTCCGATCCTTCGGCCGTGTTCCAGAACCGTTCCCGGCTCCGCCGGATGTACCAGTTGGTGAGAGCGTCGAGAAATCCCTGGATCGATTCGGCCGCCCCGGCCAGGTCGTAGGCGTCAAGGCATTCGGTTGTCTGCTCGACCATCTGCCGGGTCTTGGCCAGGATGTAGCGGTCCAGCACGTCTCTGGAATCGGTGCGCCACGACGCCTGGTAGCCGTCGGCGTTGGCGTAGAGGGTGAAGAAGCTGTAGGCGCTCCAGATCGGGTTGAGGACCTGGCGGACGACCTCCCGGACATCGGAGCCGTCCTTCTCGATGCGAAGATCCAGGCCCCGAAGGATGGGCGAGCTCATCAGATACCAGCGCAGAGCGTCCGAACCCACCTCTTCGAACACTTCGAGTGGGTCGGGATAGTTGCGCAGTTTCTTCGACAGCTTGCGACCCTCGGCATCCAGCACCACCCCGTGGCAGATGACATTGGAGAAGGCCGGTTCACCGAAGAGGGCCACCGACAGCACATGCATGGTGTAGAACCAGCCCCTTGTCTGGGCGATGTACTCGACGATGAAGTCGGCCGGGTTGTGGTCTTCGAATCGCTGGGTGTTCTCGAACGGGTAGTGAAGCTGGGCGAACGGCATCGAACCGGACTCGAACCAACAGTCGAGCACTTCGGGGACCCGGCGCATCATGGACTGGCCGGTGGGATCGTCGGGATTGGGCCGCACCAGGTCGTCGATATAGGGCCGATGCAGGTCGTCGGGCCGCACCCCGAAGTCGGCCTCGATCTCATCGAGGCTGCCGTAGACGTCGACCCGGGGATAGGCCGGATTGTCGCTGCGCCAGATGGGGATCGGCGATCCCCAGAACCGGTTGCGACTGATCGACCAGTCTCGGGCTCCTTCCAACCACTTGCCGAATTGGCCGTCCCGGACATGGTCGGGGATCCAGTTGATTTTCTGGTTGGCGGCCAGCAGTTCCTCGGTTATGTCGGTCACCTTGACGTACCACGAGGTGATGGCCCGGTAGATGATCGGAGTGTCGGTACGCCAGCAGTGGGGGTAGTTGTGATCGTAGGTCTCGTGGCGGAGCACACGGTGGCCCTCCTTGAGCCAGCGGATGACCTCGGCGTTGGCGTCGAACACGTTCTGACCGGCGAAATCGGAGACCTCGTCGGTGAATCGGCCCTCGTCGTTGACCGGGACGACCAGGGAGATGCCGTTGGCCTCGCCGATTCGTTGATCATCCTCGCCGAACCCGGGTGCGGTGTGGACCACGCCGGTTCCCTCCCCGGTGTCGACAAAATCGTCGGTGAGGATACGGAACGCGTTGGGCCAGTCGGCGAAGTAGGGAAACAGAGGTTTGTAGGTTCGACCAGCCAGCTCCGATCCTTTGATCACGGCCAACGGCGTGACGTCACCCAGCTCGGCCTGGTAGCGCTCCAGAGCAGCCTCGGCCAGTACCAGCCGTCCGCTGAACGGTCCGCCTTCGGGCGCCTCGACCACGGCATAGTCGATGTCGGGGCCGACCACCAGCGCCAGGTTGGACGGCAGGGTCCACGGGGTGGTGGTCCAGGCCAGGACTGTGGTGGGTCCGTCTTCACCGTCGCTGTCATCGAGTTCGAAGCCAACGGTCAGCGCCGGATCCTGGCGGGGCCGGGTGGCGTCGTCGAGACGGATCTCAAAGTTGGAGAGAGGCGTTTCCGCCCCCCAGGAGTAGGGCATGACCCGATAGGCCTCATAGATCAAGCCTTTGTCCCACAGCTGCTTGAAGGCCCAGATGACCGACTCCATATAGTCGCGGTCCATCGTCTTGTAGTCGTTCTCGAAATCGACCCAGCGGGCCTGACGGGTGACGTAGGACTCCCATTCCTTGGTGTAACGAAGCACCGAGGTGCGGCAGGCCTGGTTGAACTTGTCGATGCCGTACTCGGTGATGGCTCGCCGGCCGCTTATCTTCAGTTCCTTCTCGGTCTCCATCTCGGCCGGAAGACCATGGCAATCCCAGCCGAAAATCCGCTCGACCCGCTGGCCCCGCATCGTCTGGTAGCGGGGGATGACGTCCTTCACGTAGCCGGTCAGCAGGTGGCCGTAGTGGGGGAGGCCGTTGGCGAACGGTGGACCGTCGTTGAACACGTACTGGCTGCCGCCCTCGGCCGGCGGTGGCCGCCGTCGAACCGAAGCGGCGAAGGTACCGTCGGCCTCCCACTGCTTCAGAATGGCTCGCTCGATAGCCGGATAGTCCGGTCGAGGAGCAACTGAAGGGTAGGGGGATGATTGACGAGACACCATGAGGTCACGATATCCCTATCAGGGGCGGGATATCGGCCAATTCCGTGTCGATCGGCAGTGCGGTCGGACCCGCCGGCTGACGGTCGCGATCGGCCCTGGAGCGACCACTCGGGTAGGTGGAGGGCCCTGGGTTGGTTTGTCGTTGCGGATGGCTCCGTTGCCCTCTACAATACGCCGACCTATTGGCCGTGCCGTCCTTCCGGGGCGGGACGAGGGGTTGTGGCGCTGTCCCAGCCCGTCGAGGATGAGATCCGTCCCGGCCGGAAAGCAAAAGAAGGCGACGGCAACGTGGCAACGAAACGCTCATCGGCCAAGAAGGCAGCAAAGCGGCCTGCGGCCAAGAAGTCGACCAAAAAAGCAGCGGCCAAGAAGGCGGCGACGAAGCGGCCTGCGGCCAAGAAGACGGCCAAGAAGGCTGGGGCCAAGAAGGCGGCGACGAAGCGGCCTGCGGCCAAGAAGCCTGCGGCCAAGAAGTCGACCAAGAAAGCTGCAACCAAGAAGACGGCCAAGAAGGCTGCAACCAAGAAGACGGCCAAGAAGGCAGCAACCAAGAAGACGGCCAAGAAGGCAGCAACCAAGAAGACGGCCAAGAAGGCAGCAACCAAGAAGACGGCTGCCGGCTCCAGCCGATCAACCTCCAAATCCCGATCCACAACCACGAGGAACAAGGTGACGAGATCGACCACCCCCACTGACCCGGCAACCCGAACCATCCCCAAGAGCTACAAGTATCTCCACGACGCCAAGTGGCTGTCCCAGCAGAAAGAACGGCTGCTGGAGGAACGGGCCAACTACACTTCGAGCGCCGACCGGCTGGCCGCCGAGGCGGCCGCACTCATGGCCGACCGGGAGCCCGGTGATGTGCAGTTCGACGAGGAGTCGGGCGAGGGCGACACCATTGCCGTCGAACGGGATCGTGATCTCGCCCTGTCAGCCGCGGCCCGTCAATCGGTGGCCGACATCGACGCCGCCCTGGAGCGCCTGGAGAACAACACCTACGGTCTGTGCCTGGCCGGCGACGACATCATCCCCAAGGAACGGCTTGAGGCCATTCCTGAAGCCTCGGTATGCGTGACCCACAAGACGTCGATGTTCTGAGCGGCGGCCGTCCCGGTAGCGGTGGGCCGACCCCCGGTCGACCCTTGGGCGGGCTGATGTGGGCGCTGCCTGTGGCCATCGTCGTCGCCATCGCCGACCAGGTAACCAAGAGGTGGGCCCTGGACCGGCTGATTCCGGGGTCGTGTGACACCCCCGATGCCTGCATCGACCTGGTGGCCGGCATCCGTTTCCACCTCGCCTTCAACACCGGAGCGGCCTTCAATCGGGGCGAGGGCTTCGGGCCCGTTCTCGGGGTTCTGGTCAGCATCATCACGGTGGCCCTCCTGGTGGCGGCCGCTCGTCGACGCGACCGCCTGGGCCCGGCGCTTCTCGGACTGATAGCCGGAGGGGCCGTCGGCAACTTGATCGATCGGGCCACCAGAGCCGAAGACGGGTTTCTCTCCGGCGCGGTGGTCGACTTCATCGACTTCGGTTGGTGGCCGATATTCAACCTGGCCGACGCCGCCGTTGTCAGCGGGGTCATCGGGTTCGTGGCCCTGGCCTGGCTGCGACCGGAGCTTGACCCCGGACCGGATGACTCCGCACCGGTCGACGTCGACCCGGTCGCCTCAGAGCCGAGCGACGACGATCCCGCTCCGGATCAGCGCGAGTGACGGCAGCCCGCACCATCACCGAAACGATTCCGGCCGCTCTTGCCGGTCAGCGCATCGACCGGGTGGTAGCCCTGGCTGCCGGGGTTAGTCGCAGTCAGGCCGTGGCCATGATGGAGGCGGGCCTGGTCAGGATCGGAGACTCCCGGCCCGAGAAGCCCTCACATCGGGTGGCGGTCGACGACGTGGTGGTCATCCAAGTGGTCGAATTCGACGAAGTCCTGGCCGCCGACCCGACCGTCAGTATCAACGTCGTCCACGAGGACGATGACATCGTGGTTGTCGACAAGCAGGCGGGACTGGTCGTCCACCCGGGGTCGGGTGTGACCGAAGGAACGCTGGTGCAGGGGCTCCTGAGCCGCTACGAGGCATTGGTGGCGTTGGCGGCCGAAGATCCGACCGTGAACCGTCCGGGAGTCGTCCACCGCCTTGATCGGGGAACCTCCGGTTTGTTGGTCGTGGCCCTCAATCGCCAGGCCTATGACCATCTGGTAAGGCAGTTTTCCAGCCGCTCGGTTGGCCGTCGCTATCTGGCATTGGTCATGGGAGATGTCGAGTCCGACGCCGGGCTGATCGATGCCCCCCTCGGTCGCTCGCCCCGGGACCGGACCCGGCGAGCGGTGGTGGCTGACGGCAAGACGGCCAAAACCCACTATCGGGTGCTCCGACGGTTCAACCAACCGCGGTGCTCGCTGGTGGAGTGTCGGTTGGAGACCGGGCGAACCCATCAGATACGAGCCCACTTCGCCGCCATCGATCACCCCGTCGTTGGCGACGACCGGTACGGCGGGGCCGACCTGGGTCTGCCCCTCGTACGGCCGTTCCTCCACGCCGCCGATCTGCGATTTCACCACCCGCGGTCGGGCCGGACGATGACGTTCCGCTCGGCTCTGCCCGACGACCTGGCGACCGTGCTCGCCCGGTTGGAGCAGGCTACCGTCGATGATCAGGGCGGATGATCAGCTCGTTGATGGGGCGGCGGGGCCTCCCGGCCGAGCGGCCCGGTTCGTCGGCCTGCGGGTAACCCAGGGCAACGGTGGCCACCAGCCGGATGGCGGGATCGAGTCCGAACTCGGCCGCTACGGCCGGTTCGTGATCGAAGGGCCCGAACAGACAGGCTCCCAACCCTTCCTCATCGGCCAGTAGCAGCAGGTTCTGGGCCACCGCTCCGGCGTCGACCCACCAGTAGGGAACAGGCCAACGATCGAGCGAGGTCAGTCCCGCCTCTCGTTTGTCCTGCTCCCGGTAGCGGGCCGGATAGCGCTCGGGCTCGGTCGTCACGATCACCAGCACCGGGGCATCCAGAAGTTGCTGCCAGCGAAAGCGTCGACGTCGCGATTCGGGCAGGGTGGTGTCCCAGTAGCGACCAACCAACTCGGGGGTGTCGAGCAGTGTGAAGCCGGTGGCCTGGGTGTTGCCGGCCGATGGACCACGGCGGGCGGTGTCGAGCAGCCTTTCGACCACCACGGGGTCGAGCGGCTGGGTCGACAGCGCCCGGGTCATGCGCCGTCGACGGATGGCCAAGGCCACCGGCCCGGCCACCGGCCCGGCCACCGGCCCGGTTTCGCCCGAGCCGGTATCGGGTCGGGTCACGGGGCCGAAGGCCAGGGCCGGCTGCCACCGGCGATGGCGGCGATGTCGGCCAGCGAGAAGGTCTCCAACCGCTCCTTCATCTCGTTGCCGATGGAGTGCCAGATGGACAGCAGAACGCACTGCCCTTCGTGGTCGCAGGCGCCATCGGTGTGGGGATCGCCGAAGTCGCCGAGCACGATTGGTCCGTCCACCGCCCGCAGGATCTCCGCCAGGTTGATCTCGGCCGGTGGCCGGGCCAGGATGTAGCCGCCGCCGACCCCCCGTTTCGAGCGGACCAGGCCGGCACCCTTGAGGGCAAGCAGTATCTGTTCCAGATAGGGCTGAGGTAGTCCGGTCCGTTCGGCTATGTCGCGGACCGTGGTCGGCCCCGACTCGTCCTGGTGAAGGGACAACGACAGCAAGGCCCGGCTGGCGTAATCTCCTCTGGTGGACACTCTCACCCTCCCAAAGGTAGCGGCAAAGGACCCTCTCGGTGATGTCTCAACCGTCGGGAGGGATATCAGCCGGGACCCCGACCCGGCTAACAACTTTTCCCCCTTCCATTGTTGGCCGGGCCTTGGGCTGGCACAATTGAACCCAATGCCCGATCAGAATCATCCCGTCACGTCGGGTTCGGCCCGGTGACGCCCGAACCGGTCCCGGTGGCCACTGCAGTGGGTGTTGATTCTCCGGCAGTAGCCGGCCGGGACGACATGGTTCTTCCGGCCTACGGGCGGGGATGCCTGACCGACCTGCTTCCGGCCCTCACTTCGGCCGATCCCGGTCCGTTGCCCATCGAGTTCGGACCGGGGCCGCGCATACTCTTCGTGCTCGACGGTCTGGGGTGGGAACAGATGGCCCAGTGGCGCCACTTGTTGCCCAATCTGACCTCGTTCGTGGGGGACTCGATCACCACGGTCGCCCCCTCCACCACCGCCTCGGCCCTGACGTCGATAACCACCTCGCTACCGCCGTCTCAGCACGGCATCGTCGGCTACCGCATGGTGGTCGACGACATGGTGTTCAACTCGCTGCGCTGGGGCAGCATCGAGCGGCCCGACTGTCGGGCCACTGTTCCTCCCGATCTGATTCAGCCCTACCCGCCGTTCCTGGGCCGTCCCATGGCGCTGGTGACCAAGGCCGAGTTTCAGACGACAGGCTTCAGCCAGGCTCACCTGCGGGGCGGCCGGCTCACCGGCTACCGGACACCGGCGGTGCTGGTGCATGAGTTGGCTCGCCTGGCCCGCTCGGGTGAAGAGGTCGTCTACGCCTACTACGACGGCATCGACAAGGTGGCCCATGAATACGGTCTCCGCTCCGAATACGAGGCCGAGCTGGCCTTCGTCGACCGTATGGTTCGTGATGTGGTGGAGGCACTGCCCGCAGGCTCAACCCTGGTGATCACGGCCGACCATGGGCAGGTCGATTGCGGCGACCGCCTCCAGGAACTCCACGCCGAGGTTGTGGCGCCGGTCACGATGTTCTCCGGCGAGGCCCGGTTCCGCTGGTTGCACTGCGATCCCGCCGATATCGACCGAGTCGCCGATGCCGCCCTGGCCTATCACGGCCACGAGGCCTGGGTCCGCACCCGGGACCAGATTCTCGACGAGGGTTGGTTCGGCCCGGCCATGTCGGCCGGCGTGATCGACCGGCTGGGCGACGTCGCTGTGTTGCCCTTCGTCCCCATCGGTTACTCCGACCCGGCCGACACCGGGCCATTTGAGCTCATCGGTCGACACGGTTCGCTCACGGCGGCGGAGATGCTGGTGCCCTGCGTGGCCATCACCGTATAGTTGAGGCGTTGAACGGGCCGCAGACCCCTCACCCGGCCCTACCGGCCGTCGGCCCACTACCGATCCCCACAGAAGCGGATGATTACATGACGGACCTACCCCAACCTGAACGGCCCGAGATCGTCGACGAGCCCGAGGTGGCCGAGGCCGACGACGAGAAGGCCAGCGTGTCCGAGCCGGCCAAGGTCATGCGCATCGGCACGATGATCAAGCAACTCCTGGAGGAGGTGCGATCGACCGAAATGGACGAACCCGGTCGAGACCGGCTCCGGGAGATCTATGAGACCTCGGTCAGCGAGCTGGCGTCATCGTTGTCGCCCGACCTGCGTGACGAGTTGGAACGGCTGGCCCTACCCTTCGACGACGGCGACATTCCCAGCGGGGCCGAACTCCGGGTGGCCCAGGCCCAACTTGTGGGTTGGCTGGAAGGCCTGTTCCACGGTATCCAGGCCACGCTGTTCGCCCAGCAGGCCGCCGCCCGCCAGCAGCTGGAGCACATGCAGCGGGCTCAGCAGGGATTGCCGCCGGCCACCCAGCCCCCGGCCGAGGGCCCGGGCCGCGGGGTGTATCTGTAGCTCAGCCGGGAGGACCGCCCGGTCTCGGAGAAATTGCCGGGTAGAGCTTGGCCTCCCGCCGTTGGGTCTGTAGCATCGGGTTGGAGGAAATGACATCCGTGTGATTTGTCCACAAACTGTGGACAGCCTCTGTGGATGTTCCTGTGGAACTTGGCCGTGCGGGCGGGGCGGTTGCCCACATGCGTCCGCTGGTGTCGACCGGACCCGAAAGCCCCATCTGTGCCTGCTTCGTCGAACTCGTCATTTGTACACCTTCACGTACACACCGAGTATTCGATGCTTGATGGCGCCTCCCGGCTCGACGAGTTGGTGGCGAAGGCCGCCTCCGACGGGATGCCGGGGCTTGGCATCACCGACCACGGGAACATGTACGGCGTGCTCGACTTCTACCGGGCCTGCAAGAAGCACGACATCAACCCGGTCATCGGTTGCGAGCTGTACCAGGCCGACGAGCACCGCAGCGAACGGCCCAGTCGGCGGGGCCGGGTCGACGACTCCGGCGGCAGCACCGAGGGGGGCAAGAAGCTCTACTACCACATGATCGCCCTGGCCGAGAACAATACCGGCTACATGAACCTCATTCAGCTGGCTTCCCGGGCCTTCATGGAGGGCTACTACTACAAGCCCAGGGTCGACTGGGAGGTGCTGGCCGATCATTCCGAGGGTGTCATCGCCACCACCGGTTGTCTGGGGGGACATGTCCTCCAGTCGCTGATGAACGGCGATGAGAAGGGGGCACTGGAGAAGGCGGCCCGGCTCCAAGACATCTTCGGCCGCGACAACCTCTTCGTCGAGCTGCAGGATCACGGCATCCCGGCCCAGCAGGAAACCAACCCGCAGCTCCTGGAGATCGCCCGCAAACTCTCGGCCCCCATTCTCGTCACCAACGACTCCCACTACACCGAGCAGGAGGATCACACCGCCCACGACGCCCTGCTGTGCGTACAGACCGGATCGTTGATGAGCGATCCCGATCGCTTCAAGTTTCACGGCGACCAGCACTATCTCAAGTCGGCGGCCGAGGTCCGGGCCCAGTGGGCCGAGCTGCCCGAGGCCTGCGATTCCAGCCTCTGGATCGCCGAGCGGGCCGACGTGGAGATCGAGTTCGGCAACCCCCAGCTGCCCGATTTCCCCATACCGGAGGGATTCGAGGGGGCCGATGAGTATCTCCGCCACCTGACCATGGAGGGGGCCAAGGTGCGCTGGGGGAGCGGGTCTGGTCAGCAGATCCCCGACCCGGTGATCGACCGCCTGGTCTACGAACTCGATGTGATCAAGAACATGGGCTTCAGCTCCTACTTCCTGATCACCTGGGACCTGATCCGCTACGCCCGGGAGGCCGGTATCCGGGTCGGCCCCGGCCGGGGTTCGGCCGCCGGTTGCGCCGTGGCCTACTGCCTCTGGATCACCGATCTCGACCCCATCAAATACGATCTGCTGTTCGAACGGTTCCTCAATCCGTCCCGCATCTCGATGCCCGACATCGACATGGACTTCGACTCCCGCTTCCGGGACGACATGATCCGCTACGCCGCTGAACGCTACGGGCGCGATCACGTGGCCCAGATCGTGACCTTCTCCCAGATCAAGGCCCGAGCGGCCGTACGCGATGCGGCCCGGGTTCTGGGCTACCCCTACGCCGTCGGCGACAAGGTGGCCAAGGCCATGCCCCCCCTGGTCATGGGTCGCGACACCCCCCTCAAATACTGTTTTGAGGAGTCGGACAAGCATCGTGACGGCTACAAGGCGGCGGCCGAGCTGCGGTCCATGGTCGACAGTGACCGTGATGTGGCCGAGGTGGTCAGGGTGGCCAAGGGGTTGGAGGGCATGCGTCGCCAGGACGGCATTCACGCCGCCGCCGTGGTGATCACCAAGGATCCGCTCACGACGTACCTCCCCATCCAGCGCAAACCGGAGTCGGGCAAAGACATCGAAGAGGCTCCGGTCGTCACCCAATACGAGATGCACGGAGTCGAAGATCTGGGTCTTCTCAAGATGGACTTCCTGGGGTTGCGCAACCTCGACGTCATCTCCGACACCCTGACTCTGATCCGGGAGGTTCACGGGGTCGAGATCGACATCGACAACGTCGATCTGGAAGACGAGACCACCTACGAGATGTTGCGGGAAGGTCGTTCCATCGGGGTGTTCCAGCTGGAATCGGGTCCGATGCGGGCCCTGATCCGCTCGATGGCACCCACCTCGTTCGAAGATGTGGCCGCCCTGGTCGCCCTCTACCGGCCGGGGCCGATGGCGGCCAACATGCACAACGACTACGCCGACCGCAAGAATGGCCGCCAGGACATCAGCTACCTCCACCCCGATGCCGAAGAGATCCTGGGTGGCACCTACGGGCTGATGATCTACCAGGAATCGGTCATGCGGATCGCCCAGAAGTTCGCCGGCTACTCACTGGCCGACGCCGACAACCTCCGTAAGGCCTGCGGCAAGAAGATCCGGGAGATGATCGCCAGGGAGCGGGTCAAGTTCGTGGCCGGCTGTGAGGAGAACGGCTATGGCGATGCTCTGGGCCACGAATGGTTCGACATCATCGAACCGTTCGCCGATTACGCCTTCAACAAGAGCCACTCCTACGGCTACGGCTTCGTCAGCTACCAGACGGCCTATCTCAAGGCCAACTATCCCGTCGAGTATCTGGCCTGCCTGCTGACCAGCGTCAAGAACAACCTCGACAAGGCCGGCATCTATCTCAACGAATGCCGCCAGCTCGGTATCAATGTGCTGGTTCCCGATGTCAACGTGTCCGACATCGACTTCACCTCGATTCCCGATCCCGACGGCGGCGAACTCAATGCCATTGCCTTCGGCCTGTCGGCCGTCCGCAACGTAGGAGCAGGCCTGGTCGAGCTGATCATCGCCGAGCGGGATGAAAACGGGCCGTTCACCTCGTTCCCGGAGTTCTGCGAGCGGGTCGACTACAACGTGCTGAACAAACGCACGTTGGAGTCGTTGATCAAGGCCGGGGCCTTCGACTCGCTGGGTCACGCCCGCAAGGGTCTGCTGCTGGCCTTCGAAGGTATCGTCGACCAGACGGTGGCCGCCCGCCGTCAGCACGACATGGGTGTCATGTCGCTGTTCGGGGCGCTCAGCGACGACGGGCCAAGCTTCGACGATCGGCCCCAGATCACCGACACCATGTTCGAGAAGTCCCAACGGTTGGCCCTGGAAAAGGAGATGCTGGGCCTGTACGTTTCCGACCATCCGCTCATGGGCATCGAGTCGGCGCTGAAACGCAAAGCGGGCGACGTCATCGCCGATCTGACTGATTTCGAGGACGGCCAGATGGTCACTGTCGGGGGAGTGGTGACCAGCCTGGCCCGCAAGTGGACCCGCAAGGGCGACCTGATGGCGGTTCTCACCCTGGAAGATCTCACCGACGCGGTGGAAACCATGATCTTTCCCCGTACCTTCGCCGACTACGGCCACCTGCTCGAAGACGACCGCATCGTCATCATCCGCGGTCGACTCGACAACCGGGAGGATGCCCCCAAACTCATGGCCCAGTCGGTCGAGGTGTTTGAGGCCGAGCTGGTCGGCTCCGATCCTCCGCTGCGATTGCAGATCCGGCCTGAGCATCTGTCCGACGCCCTCATCCAGAAACTTCGAGGTGTGTTGGTCGAACATCCCGGCGATGCCCCGGTCTACATTCACCTGAGTGAATCCAAGGCGGTGCGGCTGGCCGACCAATACTGTGTCGACGCCTCCAATGGATTGGTTCCGGACCTGCGGGTTCTACTGGGCGAACACGCTGTCATCGTGTGACCTGCGGAGCAGGTCACCTACAGTTTCGCCTGGGGGCGAAAACTGGTGGCTGGGGGGTGTCATCTGGAGATCGGTTGTGACTACTGCGTGGGTGTGACCTGCGGAGCAGGTCACCTACAGTTTCGCCTGGGGGCGAAAACTGGTGGCTGGGGGGTGTCATCTGGAGATCGGTTGTGACTACTGCGTGGGTGTGACCTGCGGAGCAGGTCGCCTGCAGTTTCGCCTGGGGGCGAAAACTGGTGGCTGGGGGGTGTCATCTGGAGATCGGTTGTGACTACTGCGTGGGTGTGACCTGCGGAGCAGGTCGCCTGCAGTTTCGCCCGGGGCCGAACTCAGGCCGCGGTCGGATCGTATTCCATTGCCAGGACGGGGTTGCCGCCCGGGTCTTCGAATGCAATCAGGTGTCCGACATTCGAGATGGTGAACTTCTCCATCAGGATCCGGCCCCCGGCGGCGACAATCTTCTGGCGAGTTGCATCGACGTCGTCGATTCCGAAGGTGCACTCGAAGCCGCAGGTCGGATCACCATCGAGTAGCTGCCGGCGAGTCTGAATAGCTCCCATCGGAGTTTGGCCGTTCTCGTCCATGATCTGCACGAATCCGGGCGGGCCGTAGTCTCTGAACTCCCAGCCAAACACCGATCGGTAAAACTCCTGGGTTCCCTCGACATCGTCGGTGTTGATGGCGAAATGGGTCAGTCGTGGCGTCATGGTTGCCATTGTGGCACGCCAGCGATCTGCCAAGCTTGCTGTATTTTGACAAGTAATGTTGAAATCTCGCCAGCGGCGATCATTGGTGCGAAGCTACTCGGTCACCCATCCGTCCGGCCAGGTCGTGCTTCCGACCGAACCCGGCTGGGATCGGATCCTGCTCGCCGCCGCCGGGCTCGTCACCGCCCAAACCGAAGTGGGCTCCTGGGCGGTTCCTGCGCACCGAGCTCTCTGCGTCCCTGACGGCAGCATCCTACGTATCGAGACCATCCGCCGGACCCCGATCCGATGCCTCTACGCCAGAACCGAGCTCAAGCTTCTCGACGATCGCGTCCGAGTCGTCAACCTCACTCCGCTCACCCAGGAACTCATCCGCTACGCCGTCAGCAAAGCCCCGATGAGCCTCGACGAGTCGGCCGACAAGGCCCTGATGTCCCTTCTCGCCGACCGAGTCGCCGACCTGCCGGAGGCGCCACTGCAGTTGCCCCTACCGCGCGACCCCAGCGCCCGAGCACTCGCCTCGGCCATCCTGGCCGATCCCGGTGTAGGCCTAGCCGGCCAGCTGCGATTGGTGCCGGCCAGTCGGCGAACACTGGAGCGACGGTTCAAGGTCCAAACCCGATTGAGTCTCGGACAATGGTACCGACGAGCACGTGTCCTGTCGGCAGTCGCCATGCTCGCCGATGGTGACAGCGTCAGCTCAGTGGCCTTGCGGGTGGGTTATGCCTCCCCAAGTTCGTTCATTGCCGCCTTCCGCTCCGAACTGGGTTCGCCTCCGGGCGAATTCATGGGCAACCCCATGACCATGTCGGCCGGTCACGACGGACGCCACACTGTTCCTTCCGGCCAGAACTCCTCGTAGATCAAGATCCTGGTCGGGCCGCCGCCGGGGAAGGTGGTCAGTGTGGGAAGGCGGGTCAGGGTCAGGCCGGCCAATGGCCCGCTCAAGCTGAGGCCTGAAACCGGGTCGAACGTTGACCCGGTGCGGCGGTCCCGGATCTCCGAACCGTCGATCTCCACATCGATTATCTGGTCGCCGATGGTGCGGGCGAACACGGCCCACCGATCGTGGTCGTCGGGATCGAGAACCACGGCCAGATCCAGCTCGCCCAGCGAATCGTTGATGATGCCAACCTGACGCAGATCACTGACGGCATAGGCCCGGGTTCCGACTGGTAGATCGACCACGATGTAGAAATCGGCCAGATCGAAGCCCGTCGCCTGGCCCGGTGCATCCAACGCCAACGTCGCCGGATGGGCCTCCCGCCACGCCCGCCAGCTGGTGAACTGCGACGGCAGCAGGTCCAGCCGCTGTCCTTGGCGAGGACCGGCCAAGGCCTCGCCCTGGGGCTGGCTCCAGATACTGCCGCTGTCGTGATCCCACCATGTCATGGCGTTGCGCCACAAAGCCCCCTGGTTTCCGAAGACCAGAACCTCTCCCTCAATCGTTCGGCGATGAACCATCGCCGTGCCGCATATCGGTCACCAACTGACGAGTAGGGGAACGTCGGCCACCTCGTCGATCACCATCTCCCGTCCGGTCAGAAGTCCAACCGGGTAGGCCCGAGCATCGCCATCAATCTCCACCCCGATCACGTCGGTGTCGTCGGGCCAGTCGGTGGCCTCGGCCGATACGAATCGAGGATCATAGATCGGTTGGATGAAGTCACGCCGGTAGACGGGCAGGTATCCGGCGGGAAGGGCTTCGCCGGCGGCATAGGGGTCGTAGACCTCCCCGGGATCGGCGACCCGATTCGACGTCACCTCGGATCCGGTCAGCTCGGTCCCGGCGACGGCGACGGCGGCCAGGGCGGCCACGATCACGATAGCCAGGGCTGGTCGGGGGGAGCGGTACAGGTGAAGGCCCATGACCTCGCTAACCGATGGGATCGTCCAAGGTATTCCTCAAGCCGACCCCTAACCAGCCCCACCGTGATTCTGTCTGCTTGGACGCGTCGATATCGACGCGTCCAAGCAGACAGAACGTCGTCCCAGCAAATGAGGTCAATGATGAGACAGCCGGATTCCGAATACGCCCAGCAGCATTCCCACCGACTGCAATGAGTAGGCCAGGGCGTAGCGGAGCTGCGGAGGCCGGCCGGCCGCCAACTGCTGGACAGGATGGAGCAGGGCCGACAATGCTCGCTTGGCTGCCCGGGCCACGAGGCGAGGCCTCTTGTCGCGACCCGCCCGCAGGGTGGTCACCGCCTCGGTGTTACCGTGCCACAGGCAACGGCGGAGCTGGTAGCGGTAGGTCGCCCGTTCCGCCGGTTCCAGCTCCCAGTTGACGGCCTCACGACTGTAGTGGGCCTTGAGGCCGGCGGCCAGAGCCGCCCGATAGAACACCATGTCCTCTCCTCCGACTCGGCCCAGATCACGGGAGAAGCGCACCTGGGGATGGTCGACGAGAAACGACGTCCGGATCATCGAGTTGGCGGTCTGCAGATCGGTTACTGCTGCACCGTCGGGCTTGAGGCTGGTGCCCCACAGCTCGGCGAACGGCTGGTGGTGGAGCCAGGCCGGGGCGTCGTCGTCAAACTTGGCGTAGACCGGGGCGGTGATGGCGTCGGCCCCGGTCTCGGTCTGGACCCGCATCAGTTCGGTCAACCACTTGGGCACGACAATCTGGTCGTCGTCGACCATGGCCACCCATTCGGCCAGTTCCATGGCCGCCTCCAAACCCATGTTGCGGGCGGCGGCGATGTTGCCCTGGCCGCAATGGCGGTAGTGGAGACCGAGCGGGAACGTCCTGGTTGACGACTCCACCACGGCCCGAGCCTGGCCATCAGGGTTGTCGTCGACGACGACCACGGCCAACTCGGTTTCGGGTAAGGCATCCAACGCCGCCACTTCCAGCGAGTCGAGCATCCGGGCCAGGGCAGCGTTTCGTCGGTAGGTGCAGACGTACACGGCAACCGTTTGCGTCACTACTGCTAAGGGCTGTCCATCCACG
This sequence comes from Acidimicrobiales bacterium, assembly GCA_965216685.1. Lineage (GTDB taxonomy): Bacteria > Actinomycetota > Acidimicrobiia > Acidimicrobiales > SZUA-35 > JAHELU01. Next base: position 5,117,010 of record OZ244195.1, on the reverse strand, counting down.
GCTGGCAGTCTAACCCCCAACGTTCTCGGGCGGTGGCCCGGTTCGGGGGTTGGCGCGGCGCTGCTAGAATCGGGCCCGATATGTCTCGACCACCGGCGGCGACGCCGCAGCCGCACGTGGCGGCCCGGCGCCGAACCGGCTTGTCCCGCTTCACCGGACTGGCCTGACGATGCCCATGCCTCGACCGCTCCGGAGGCTGTGGCATGCCTTTGACGGGCTGGCCCACGACACCATGTGGACGGCGGCCCACGACGGGCTGGCCACCATCACCGCCATGGTCTCGTTCCTCGCTCTGACCAAGGTCTACGAGAACGAGTCGGCCACCTACGGTGCGTTCGTGGCGGTATACGGCGTGGTCGGGCCGTTGGGCTCGCTGACGTTTGCCGGGCCAGGCCTCGCCCTCATTCAACGACGGGTGCGGTTCGGCGACGGACTTGACCAACTGGTGGGTTCGTTCCTGGCGGTGGCTCTTGGCTTGGGAGCGATCTCCAGCGTTGTCGCCACCGCCTTCGCCGTGGCGTTCATCGACCTGAGTCCTCTGGAGATCGTGCTGATCGCTGTCAGTGAACTGTTCTTCAACTCGATCATCTTCGTCTGCGCCATGCTCCGCCAGGCCGCCGGCAGCTACCCCGACATGATCAAAACCAGGATGGGCATGGTCGTGTTGAAGATCCTGGCCGTGATCACCCTTTTCCCGACCGGCAACCTGACGATCCGCAATCTGGCCGCCGCCTACGTTGCGCTCTATGGCGGGTACGCCCTTTTCATTCTCTTCATCGTTCTACCCCGGGATGGCTATCAGGTGCGACTACGACGGCCCAGCCGGTCGGCTCTGGCCACCAGCGCCGTGTTCTCGGTCCCGCTGGCCGCGGCCAGCCTGCAGTCAGACGGCGACAAGGTCTCGCTGTCGGCGTTCAACTTCGACGCCCAGGCCGGGCTCTACGCCGCCGCCTACCGCCTGGTCTTCTTCGGGTCGCTGCCACTGAACGTGATCGGCCAGGCCGCCTTTCACCGCTTCCTGCCCGAAGGCGATGACGGCCGCAACAACTACCACCTGCGGCGTGCGGCCACGCTGACCGCCTTCATGTTCGGCGTGGCGGTGTTCACCGCCGGTGCCCTCTATCTGGCCCTTCCCATCCTCAAGGTCCTGCTGCTACGAGGCGAGTTCGAACAGGCGGTCGAGATGGTCCCGTGGTTGTTGTTGTTCCTGCCCTTGCTGGCCCTGAGCGGCACCCCCATGAACGGTCTGCTGGGCCTCGGTCGAGCCACCGAACGGGCGGCGGTGTACGTGTCATCGGCCATCGTCTCGGTGGCGCTGTACCTCACGCTCATACCGGGGCGGGGCTGGCAGGGGGCGGTGATGGCCACCCTGGGCAGCGAGGCATACCTGGCCGTTGCCAGCTGGACTGCCATGATCTACTACCAGCGAGTAGCCGACCGAACCCAGACTGAACCGACCACCGACATGGTTCCGCAGCCTTGAGATCGTCGAACACGGGAATGCAGAGCCACTGAACAGCTGAGTGGTTGTGCACGTTGAGCACTTCGCTCCACTGCCAGGGTCGGGGTGGGGCCCGGTTCGGCGTGCTTGTGTCATCACCGATGGCGTCAAGTCGCAGTCCGGTCCAGCCCATCTGTCTACGCCGGCCGGGATCGGCCGGCAGCCGTCGGATGGGGACACCGAGTTGTCTGACTGGACGGCCCATTCCCCGGTCGAGCGAAGCCGGTCCTTCTCGATCTCAACGATGGGTATCCGGTTCGTACGCGGTTCAGATTCGATCGAGACAGCCCGAACGTGTTGACGTTCTGTGGCAGGGAATCGTACGTTCTGCTTATGCAGCATTGGAATTGGCGGCATGTCCTATCGATTTGCCGCTTCTATACCAGGCTGGATCGGGTTCGCGATCATATAGGAGGAGAAGTTGAGTCAGATATTTTCACGCGGTTTGCTCTTGGCGGTGATCCTAGTCGTCATCGTGGGTTGTGGGTCTGGGGCAGGAGTGACTTCGGCCGGTAGCGGAACAGTCTCCGGCGATCCACCGAATGGCGATGAACCAGAGTTGGATCCCGGCTCTTCTTTCGATGAGCTATCGCTCGTGGTAGATGGTCATGGTAAAGGGAAGTATCGCGGTCTTGAGTTCAGATCGGCTCGTCCCTTCATTAACGCCTTCTACGGGCCAAAGATAGCGACCAAGGGCAACACTCACCTCTATACGCGGACCACCGATCTCGTCGATATGGGCTGGATGTATCAGAGTGACCAGGAGGCTGACTTGGATGCACTTCCTGAGCCGCCCGGCTCAGACGAGCACATCTTGTTGCCTGAGGTGGTGCTTATCGTCAACGGCCAGGAGCAGACACTCGATGTCGGTTTCGCCGGTGCCATCAGTAGCAGCGGAGCGATCGCCTACGGCAGCCTGGTTGACCCCGAAGGGATGACTGTATTCGCCCCACCGCTGGCTCACCTGGTTGTTACCGACAAGGACGGCTCAGATCCACAGGTCTGGGCCGAAGGCGAGGACGCCATTTGGCTGCCTGTCGCCTGGCTGAAGGACGGACTGCTGGCCTACGATCTGGGAGCGGAGGCCGAGCAGTCCATCCGACTATTCGCATTCGACGGTCCCGAGAGCCGGTACGAACTGCCCGGAAGCCTGCTGGCGATCTTGCCCAACGGGAAGATAGTCCTCGGATCCAGTGCCGACGGAATGAACGAGCTTCATACCTTCGACTTGCGGACCCGCCAGGTCATCGATTCGCTGGAGGTGCCTTTCCACGTGAACGACGCTCTGGGGGCAAGGGCCGAGAGTGGCAATGTGTTCTTCGCCTCCAATGGCCACTTGGCCGTGATCCGGGTGCTGCCCAACGGCCGATTTGTCGGCTTGCCGAGCTTGATCCCGGTGGGAGAGTCAGATACCCAGAGCAACGCATCGGCGCGATCGATCGACTTCGTCAGCCCCCATCCAGCTGGCAGGTCGGTGATGTTGATCTCCTATGACCAACTTGGGGGCGACAGCTCGAGAGGTGAGCTCTATCAGTGCGATCTGGAAGGTTGCAGCCTCGTCGAGTTCATCGACGACATGAGAGAGTTCTCGTTCATGTACGAAATTGACTGAGTCCCGGAAGGAAACCTGCAATGAGGAAAGTATTTCGTTACACCATCTTGGCAACCTGTTTGTTGATGGTTCCGCTGACAACTGTGAAGCCATCGTCGGCGATGCCTGATACGAGCAACGATGGAAACTACATGTACTTCGAGCGCAACTGGTCAGATCCGACTGATGGACGCCTCTACGTGAGACAGAACTGGCACAACAAGAAGGCGGAGTCGATTCCATGGCCTCCGTATACCAAGTCTTGGAACTTTCGTGCCGGCTCAGGCAACGGCGGGACAAATACCTGCCAGAAGAACAATATGCTCCCTGGTGGTATGTGGTATCACACCAACTATGAAGACTGGGAAGAGAACAAGGACAACACCATCAAGGGCCGGGTAATGGGAATGAGTTCCTATACCTGCAGATCAAACGGTGTCACCCGGTCGGCGTTGTTTGTTCACTCCGAGCAAACCAAATGGAACTATCAGAAGTGCTGGAGCGGCTACGATGAGCGGTACTGCTGGGACGGCGACAAGGACTACTACTCGTTGGGGTGCATCAAGCTCACCCCTTGGGACATGGAACAGGTTTTCGATTTCTTCAAGTCGAAGGGGGTCAAGGAGAACACCTACTACAAGTACGCCGTCTTCGTTGCGTGATGATGACGACCGGTCCTACCGTTTACGCCGTCAGCTGGGGACGTACAGCCGAGTGGACCCCGAGACGGTGATCGGTTATCAGCCGGGCCAGTCTGGTGGCTTCCTCGGCCGACACGAAGTCGGCCAGCACCTTGGCCCGGCCGGCTCGTCCCATCCGTTGCCGCAGGTCAGCATCGACCACCAGCTGCTGAACGCGGTCGCCGAGTTGCTCGGCGTCGAAGGGCCGGACGAGAAACCCCGATATCCCGTCGTCGATCAACTCGGTCATACCACCAACCTGGGTGGCCACCACCGGCAGGCCGGCCCCCATGGCCTCCATCAGCACCACGGGAACACCCTCGGCGAAGCTGGGAAGGACGAAGATGTCGTGGTCGGTCAGCAGTTTGGCCACCTCGTCCTGATTCTTGGCCCCTACGAAGCTGACATGATCGGCCAAGCCGCGGGCTCGGGACTGATTCTCCAGGTCGCTGCGCCGGGGCCCGTCACCCACCACGGTCAGGGTCAGGTCCGGGAGCCGGCCGCGAAGGGCGAGAATGGCTTCAAGCAGGACCTCAATACCCTTTCCGGCGGTCAGCCGTCCCACGAACAGGAGACGCTGTCCCGGCCCCTCGTGGTCGGCCGGTGTCAACCGCTCAGGCTCGATTCCGCAGTGGACGATGTGGAGCTTGTCGGTGTACTCGGGGGCGAACATGGCGGCCTGGCTGCGGCAAAAGTGGCTGATGCAGGCGGTGAACGCCGAGCGCCTGATCTTCTCGTCGAGGCGCCAGGTGTAGGGCTCGAAGAAGATCGAATGACCGTGCAGGGTGAACGAGTAGGGGAACCCTCCCATCTCACTGGCCAACATGGCCACCGTACAGCTGGAATCACCGAAGTGGTTGTGGAGGTGATCGATCCTGCGCCGCTCCACCTCGGTGGCCAGGATGGCCGACTCGGCGAAGTAGAACAGCTGGTAGAGGCCGCCCCGCAGGCCGGGCCGTTTGGTTCTCCACGCCAGCCTCAGAGCACTCAGATAGCGTCGAGGTGACCGGGTCAGCCGCCGGGCGTGGTCGCCCAGCAACCGGGTCGGAGTCACCTGTTCGAGAAGGTAGGTGGTGGTGGCCTGGCCTTCCTGTTGCTCGGGGCCGATCACGTGCTCCTGACCGGGCCGCCGGATCGAGAAGGTGGAGACGTTGATGCCCTGGTGGCGCAGTGCCGCCACCTCCCGCTGAATCCAGGTGTCGGTCGCCCTTGGATACTCACCGGTCAGGTAGCCGATGCTCAAACCGCTCATGTCCTCGCCTCGTGGGCGACCGGGGCGGCGTGATCGTGCTGGGCCGCCACGCTGCGGTCGAGCGCCTCGGTGAACGAGTAACGGGGGTTCCACTGCAGCAGACGCTTGGCCTTCTCATTGCTGTAGCGAAGCGGTTTGAACCGGGCGTGGAGACGGTCGGGCACGGCGATTCCGGGTAACTTCGCCCGGCCCCCGACCAAGAGGCTGTTGGCCTTCTTCAGGGCGGTGGTGGCGGCGTTCATGGCCGGCCAGGGAATTGAGATGGTCGGCGGTGTCTCCACGCGGGCCGCCACCTCCCGGACATACTGCTCCTGGGTGGGCAGGTCATCGTCGACGATGTTGATGATCTCGCCGGCCACCTCGTCGGGTCGATCGGACAGGGCCTCCACGGAGTCGACGATGGCTTGAGCGCAGTTCTCCACATAGGCCAGTGGTAGCGTCGCCTTGGAGCCGATGCGGAGAAACCGCGACCCGAAATCCGCTCCCAGTAGGGCGTGCCAAAGGTTGTCGGCGCCGTAGATCATCCCCGGGCGGAGGACGGTGGCCAGGTTGTCGGCCTCATCGCCGAACTGGTGATAGAGGCGCTCCTGAATCAGTTTCGTTTGGGCGTACTCGTCCCGCAGCTTGGGGTCGGTGTCGATCGGGCTGTCCTCGGTCAGCAAATCGTCGGCGTCCATGGCCAGATAGTCGTAGACCGAGAACGTGCTGATTCCCACCAATTGGTTGACACCGACCTCCACCATCGCCGTGAGCAGATTCTCGGTGGCCACCACCGTTCCGGCGAACTGGGTGTAGAAGTCGCCTGACTTGGCCGCCGCCAGGTGGACGACCGAATCCACCCCTTCCAGTGACTTGACCAACCCTTCCGGTGACCGCAGGTCGATCCGGGCTTCGCTCAGCGCGGCATCTTCCGGTGCGTCCTCCAGCGGCGAGCGGGTAGACGCCGGACGGACCACGGCCACCACCTCATGACCACGTTCCAGCGCTTCGTCGACCACCGCGGCACCGACGAACCCGGTCGCCCCGGTCACGTAGAGCTTCATATGCGGACCCCGTTGTCGAGCAGTTGGTCGACCAGCTGGGCCGAAGCCAACATGTCGCAGGGAGTGACGGGGAACGGCTGATCCGAACTGATGGCTCGGTAGGCCTCGTCGAGCATGCGGTGGAGGCCGTGGTACGGCGTCTGCTGGAGCAGCTTGCGGCCGAAGTTGACCACACCGTCGCGGGCCAGGCCCAGCCCATTGGCCAGCTGATTGACGATGGGGCTGAGTTGCTCGCCGCCGGTTCGGGGAATCACGGTCCGGAGGTGAGGCTGGAACAGATCGGTCTCCATCCAGCCCGACGTGCCCCGCACCGTCATGGTGAAGGTGTCGGGCGCCGACCCGGCATCGAAGCGCAAACGGGCGTGAACCGGTCCGCCCGAGGTGTCGCCGATGAGCAGGGCGTCGAGATCGTCATAGCGGAAGTGGGTCAGACCTCGGTGGTTGCTCCAGGCGGCGGCGACCCGGTGGAACTTGATCTCACCGGTCAGCCCCAGGAGTAGATAGGCGAAGTGGGTGGTGAAATCGTGGAGCACGCCGGCCGGCATGTCGTGAATCGGGCTGGGAAGGTTGGGATCGCCAAAGCGACCTGTCGGGTCGGCTACCGGTAGGCAGATTCGGATCTCCACGTCGGTGAGGCGACCGAGGCGGCCGTGGCGCAAGGCTTCGGTCAACGCCCGATAGCCGTCGTTGAACCGGTAGTTGTGGCTCTCCATGATCTGTCGCTGCGATCGCTCGGCCACCGCCAGCAACTGCTCCAGCTCGCCGGCCGACGATGTGATCGGCTTTTCGCAGATGACGTTTGCCCCAGCTTCCAGACACATGGTGGCCAGCGGGACATGACTGGCCGGTGGGGTCAGGATGTGGATGACGTCAAGGTCCTCAGCCGCCAGCATCGTCTCGATGTCGGTGTAGGACGCCTTGGCCTTGAACTGACTGGCTCCGTTGGCGGCCGAAACCGGTGAGCGGTCGCAGACCGCCACCAGTTCGATGCGGTCGTCGACCGGGCCGGTGGTGTGGCTTCGCCCGGACAGAAAGGTCAGGTGTTCTTTGGATATCGCCCCCGACCCGACCACTGCGGCTCGCAGCGGGCGGTCCGGTACTCCGTGGGAACTATTCATGATCCGGTCATTCTAGAACGGCGGTGGTTAGGGTTGTGCCAGGTCGATGTGGATGCTTCAACCGGGCGAAAAGGCCGGCGGACGAATTGCCCACCGGCAGATCAGCGTAGCCCCGACCGATGCCGGTTTCGACCGGTACCATTGGCAGTCGGGCGGAGTGAGACCTCGGCCCCAGGCCCGTGGAGGGGTTGCGAATCCTTATGTCAGATGTGGAACCGACGCTCGCCCAGAGCGGAGTCGGTCAGGTTTCCGATGCAGCCGGACAGATCTCCCAAGCAGACGGACCGGGTACGGCCCGGAGCCGGTCCCGGCGATCCCCGGAACCAGGCGCTGAGATCGATGTGCGGTCGACGGAGCCGGTACTTGACGTCAGCGACACCACTCCGGCCATCGAATCGGATCGAGCCGAAGAGACCGACGACGGGCACGACCTTCGCCGCCGTCGTCTCTTTGACCTGAACTTCGTCGATGCTGCCGACCTCGGACCGGTCCTTGAATCGCTGCTCCGGCGGCGACGGCCCGCTGATGACAGCATGCTGGAAACGGTTCTCACTCCAAATGTCGACATCATGATTCAGCTGACCCGGCCTGGAGCCCGATCGAGCATCGAGTGGAACATGTTCGCTCGCAGCCAATACTGCCTGCCCGACGGTCAACCGATCGTGTTGGCCTCCCGGCTGCTCGGCCGCCCGCTGCGGGCCCGCCTCACCGGAAGCGGATTGTTCGCCTTGTTGTGGCCCCGGCTGGTGGCCGAGCGGCGCCCGGTGTTCGTGGTGGCGTCGTCGGGGGAGATCGTTGAGCGCCTCGGCCGGGAGTATGCCGATGTGCGGTCGGTGGTGGCCCCCATGTTCGATGCCGACGACTCCGCAACCATCGAACAACTGGCCCGATCCGTGGTGGAGTCGGCCGGCGAATCTCCACTCGACTACGTGGTTCTGGGGATCGGCAACCCCAAAGACGCCCGCATCGCCGAGGCCGTACTGCGGCTCTGGCCGGAATCGTACGGTCGACCGCCGGCTCTTCTGGCCCTGGGCGGATCGGCGTCGATGTATGTCGGGCTGACTCGGCGGGCTCCTGATTGGGTCCAGCGGATCGGCATGGAATGGTTCTATCGATTCCTGCAGGAGCCTCGGCGGCTGTTCCACCGCTATTTCGTCCGTGATGTCGGCTTTGTGAAGCTGGTGTGGCAGCACTGGCGGTCTGATCGGCGCATCGCCCGGCCTGCCACCGACAGGACCAAGCAAGGGGGAGGATCATGAGTGGTTCCAACGGCGACGACGCCGGCCGACGAGCCACCACGACACCGGTCACCGTCGTGATGCCGGTCGGCCGGGTCGATGGCGACCTGGCTTATCAGATGGCAGCCCTGGCCGATCAAACCCACCCCGGGCCCTGGGAGTTGGTCGTATCCCTGAACTCACCGGAGCCGGATCAGCGTCGGGCCCTCGACGCCGTACTGGAACCGGTACTCGACGAGTTGACCATCAGGGTCGTCGACTCGTCGGATCGGCGCAGCGCATCCCACGCCCGCAACGTTGGCGCCCAGGCCGCCGACGGGGAGCTGCTGCTGTTTTGCGACAGCGACGACGTGGCCCACCGGCAATGGCTGGAACAGCTGTCGGCCGCCCTCGATTTCTATGGCGCGGTGGGAGGTCATCTCGACGAGGATGTGCTGTCGGTACCCGGTCAGGAGCACTGGCGACCGCCGGCCACTCCGGGGAATCTGCCCCGCTTTCTCGACCATCCGTATCTGGTGTCGGCCAACATGGGCGTGACCCGGACGAACTTCGAGGCCGTTGGAGGGTTCGACACCGAGTTGATCCGGGGCGAGGACATCGCCCTGTCCTGGGATCTGCTGGAGCAGGGGGTTGAACTCGGATACTGCGCCGAGGCCATCATCTACTACCGCCATCGCAAAGGCCTGTCGGCCATGATGCAACAGCACTACCTGTACGGCCGGGGCTTCAGTCAAATTCTGGCTCGGCGGGGGACTCCGGGTACCGATGGTGGGTCGACCGGCCTGTCGGCGTTGAAGCCCAACGGCCAGGTGGTGGCTAGGAAATCCTTCCCGTACTTCCTGCGAAGAGGCTCCATTGCCGCTGGTCGAGTGGTCGGACTGGTTTCCGAGCGCGTCCTGGGCCTTCAGGGGTCCCGCTAGGCTGGTCCCGGTTCCCGATGACGATTCCCCCGATTGCCCGCGTCCAACGATCCGGCGGCCCTGAGAGGTTTCCCCCATGGAACTAGCATTCGTACTGTCGGCGTTGCGACGACGCCTCTGGTTGGTGGCCCTGTTTGCCGTGCTTGGTGTCCTGCCGGCAGTGCTGAGCGACCCACCGGTCAGTAACCAATACGTCTCGGTGGCCAAGCTGATGGTTGTCCAGCCGACGGTGGGCAACGTCACGTTCCTCAGCGGCGATCCCGACCGATACGTGGTCGGTCAGCTCGGCGTGCTGGAAAGCGCCAGTCTGGTCAACGATGTCGCCCTGAAACTCGGCGTTTCCATCACCGATGTGCGGGAATCGATCGAGATCGAGCATGAGCCCAGCACCGACATCGTCAACATCATCGCCACCGCCGACAATCCCGACACCGCCCGCATTCTGGCCCAGACCTACGTCGATTCGTACATGGACGACCTCGACAAGGCCGACCGTAGCGACAGCGAGGAGTTGACCCGGCTCGACAACGACATCGCCACCCTCCGGTCAACCCTCAGCGGTCTCAACTCGGCCATTGCCGAGGCCATGGAAGGCTACGTGGAGCGGGCCTACCAGGGTGTCAATTCCCGACCGCTGCCCACACCCGACCAGATTGACCCGGCCCGGGTCACCGAGCGCGATGTGGCCAAGGCTGAGCTGACGCAGCTCATCCAGCAGCGCAACCAGCTCATTTCGTCGTCCCGGCTTCGAGTCAACACCAGAATCATTCAGCAGGCCACCCTGCCGGTTGAACCGCTGCCGCCGGGTGGCCGCTTCCTGTTCGCCGGCGGCCTGTTCGCCGGATCGATGTTGGGGATCGTGGCTGCCCTCGCCTGGGCCCGTTTCTCCACGAAGGTGCTCGATGTCGACACGGCGTCGGAGATTCTGGCCGCTCCGGTGGTGTCGGAGCTACCCCATTACCGTTCTCTGGCCCGCCAGCCACTGGCCGCCTTCCAGGCGCTACCTCGCTCGGCTGTACCGGTCATCGATCAGCTCTGCGTCCGGGCCGAGGCCAAGGCTCGAATCAACGAGCCGTTGACCGTGGCCATTGTCGGTACCCAACGAAACGCCGGCACCACCACCCTGGCTTTGGCCATGGCCGAACGGTTCGCCGGTGCCGGTTCGTCGGTGGTGTTGGTCGACGCCGACGTGCGGGATCCTCGGATCACCGCGCTGTTCAATGCCTCCCAGGACGGCGGCGTACCGGCCGTGGTGGTCAACGACGGAGCGCTGATCGATCAGCGAGGCCGTTCGGTGTTCACTCGAACCATGGATCCCGAGGTCAGTGTGCTCGGCCTCGGCTCCAACCGGGGCGCGGCGTCGCTGCGGCGAGACACGGTGGCCTCCGTTCTCGAGGCCGCTCGGCGCAAGGCCCAGATCGTCGTCGTCGACGGCGGACCGGCTCTCGACCTGGCCTCGACCCTCCAGATCACGGCCATGGCCGACGCCGTGGTCCTCGCCGTGCCACTGTCCCGTCAGAAGTCCGACAGCCTCAGCGACCTTTCCCGCCAGCTTGATTCGGTTCGGGACAAGTTGTTGCCGGTGGTCACCTCACCGTCCCGTTGGCCGGCCAAGGGCGATGTGCTCGGGGCCGACGGTTCCATTGGCAAGTCCGGCCCCTCCGGCCGTCCGGTCAGCTCCCAGTCCCGAAGCTGGCCGGCCGGCGATCCGATCGACCTGACCTCCCAGCCGCCAGGGTCTGTTGGTGGTGAGTCGCCGGTCCCGGGCCCACCACCGGCGACCGGTAACGGGGCACGGACATCAACTGCCAGTCCGGCACCGCCTACCGGTCCGGTCTAGGACGCTGGTCGGTCCGATCTGGGCCGAACCACAGAATCTGACGAGAGGTGAGGAGATGAGTGACGTTCGTCCGGAGAACATTCCGGTGGTGATCCTGTGCGGAGGCCAGGGAACCCGCATCAGGGAGGCGTCGGAGAAGCTGCCGAAACCCTTGATCAAGGTGGGGACCCAGCCGATCCTGTGGCACATCATGAAACTGTACGGGGCCCACGGTTTCCGACGGTTCATCCTGTGTCTCGGCTACAAGGCATGGGATGTCAAGCAGTACTTTCTCCGCTACGAGGAGATGATGTCGGATCTGATGATCAACGTCGGGCGCCGCAACACCGAGTTCATCCACCTGGAATCTCTCGATGATTGGGAGGTCACGCTGGTCGATACCGGACTGGAAACCGGCACCGGGGGCCGGGTGGCCAAGGTCAGCCACCTCGTCGACACCGACTACTTCATGTTGACCTACGGTGACGGTCTGGGAGACGTTGACGTATCCCGCCAACTACAGGCACTACAGGAGTCGGACCTGGTGGGAACCGTCACCGGTATTCATCCCACGTCGCGCTACGGCGAGCTTCTGGTCGATGACGGTCGAGTGACCAGTTTCGCCGAGAAACCTCCTTCCGAGGGCTGGGTTTCCGGCGGATTCTTCGCCTTTCGGCGTACGTTCCTGGACTATGTACCGGACGATCAGCCCGACCACTTCTTCGAGCACGCCCCCATTCAGACGCTCACCCATGAGGGCCGGCTCGGTCTCTTCCCCCACACCGGTTTCTGGATGGGCATGGACACGTTCCGTGAATACACGGCCCTCAACGAGATGTGGGAACGCAACGAAGCGCCGTGGAAGATCTGGTAGCGAATCTGACGGTGAATGCGAGCCTGGGTTGAAGGGGCGCGGCCTAAAGGGGCTCGGCCGCCCGAGCTCCGGGGATCAGGACCAGTTCGCGTAGGGTGTCCCGCTCTTCCGGCTCGGCGATCAGAATCGCGACCACGCCTTCGGGACCGGGAGAGACGATCAGCTCGATGTCGCCAAATCCGCTCTGCCCTTCAAACGGGCGCCAGCTGACGCCGTCGATGGTGAGGGCTTCGGTCTCGCTCAACTCCACATTGAGACGGTCGGCGAAGTTCTCAGCCATGAAGTCGGCGGAGATGCCGAGCGTGGGCTGGAAGATGACTGCCGTCTGATCGACGGCGCTGGCCCCCCGGGAGTACGATCCAAACCCGGTGTCGATCCAGTCGGCCGGCCTGACGCCCCGCATGGCCACGATTCCGTCGGTTTCGAACTCGACCAGCGTGACCTCCGTGGTCGTCCGGGGAGTCCAACTCGGTTGAGGGGACAAGTCAATACATTCGGCGTCGGGTTCGTCGAAGGGGTCGGCGATGAACTGCGAAACCAGATCGGCGCCACAGGCCGTGGGTACGACGCCGTGGCCTTCGTGGGGGAAAAGGAACTGGTACGACGTGGTCAGCCCAGCGGCGATGACGTCCATGCCGGACGGAGGAGTGATGGGGTCGTACTGGCCGCCCAACAGCAGGGTGGGGACATCACTGACAACCGTTTCGTTCTCCACCGGAGGGGCCTGGCCCGCCGGCCACTGAGGGCAGAGATCGAAGAGGTCGCCGGTCTGGTTGAGCGAGCGCAGACGACGGATCCGGGGGTCGTCCGTCGGTGAGTCGTCGGGATCGAGCTCGAACGAGATCTCCTCGTTGCACTCGACCGACAGCTGCATGCCGACCGAGAAGAAGCCGAGGCTGGTCACCTCGGTCGACCCCAGCGCCTCCAGGACGCGGTAGTCGCCGTTGAGTGCGTCGACCGTCATCTGCGGTAGCAGGGAAAAGGCTGACTGGCTGTAGAGGGCCTGGAAGGCGAAGGCCAGCACATCATCGCCGGTGAGTCGGGACTCGATGGCCATACCGGTCGACAGGTTGGTGAAGGTGACCGGAGCCGGCTCGGAATCGAGCTGATCCAGAAGCCGGAAGAAGTCATCCTCGAACGTCGGATAGGTGGAGGAGCACTCGGGCGATTGGGCGCACCCCTCGAACAACTGGCGGAAGGCCCGTTCGGTGCCCTGGTCGAAGTTGGTCCACAGGTCGGCCGCGGTGGGGAAGACCGAGTCGAGGACCAGTGACCGCACCGAATCGGGGTACATGCGGAGGTAGGTCTGTCCCAACCGGGTGCCGTAGGAGATTCCAATCGGATTGAGCTGACGGTAGCCCAAGGCCAACCGGATGGCCTCCAGATCGTTGGCGCCGGCAATGCTGTTGTAGGCCGTCAGGTCGACACCCAGACCTTGCAAGCGGTTGGCACAGGCGGCTTGGGCCGCCAACAACTCGGCCAGGACGTTCTCGGAGGCGATGGACCCGGTCATGTCGCCCAGGTTGGCTTCGGTCATCTCCGGGCAGCCCAGTTCGGGTTCCGACGTTCCAACGCCCCGCTGGTCGAACACGATGAAGTCCCGTTCGCCCAGGAAAGGCTCGACCAGTCCGCTGAAGCTGAACGCCAGCGTGTCCAGCGTGTGGCCACCGGGCCCGCCGTCGAGGTAGACGACGGCGTCATCCGGCGAACCGGTACCGGCGAACACCGCCAGGTGCAGCGTCACCGTCGCCCCCGGGGCCGCCCAGTTCTGGGGGACGGTGACGTCATGGCACGTCGGCTGCACCGGCAGGGGAATCAGCTCGCTGAAGCGACAGTTGGCAGGTTCGGTACTGATGAGCGAGGCGATGTCGTCCACCGATCCGACTGCTGGATCCCCGTCGGTCGATTCGGCGGCGAGCGTTCCCTCGGTGTCTTCCATGTCAAGCGGTTCCGATGAGATCCGCCGGCCGATTTCAGCCGAGTCGCTGCGGCCCGCCGCTCTGGCCGGCGACTGTGAGTCGTCTCGATCGGTCGGCCAGGCACAGTCGGTGAGGAGCAACAGCAGCGCCACCATCACGACAGGCAGATGGGCTCGACGGCACATCAACCCGACTATAAAGGTCCCTTGGCCATCAGGCCGAGACGGGCGGAACACCGAGTCTCACCACTCCGGTGTTGATTTCCTCCGGTTTCTCGGAGGAAATGGCCGGAGTGGACCTTGGGCCACTCCGCCAGTCTTTCAGGACAGCGGGCTGGAAACCGGTGCTAGGAACCGGTGTGGCCTTCTTCGGCACTGCCGGCCGCCACCTCGACCAGAGATGGCATCGGCTGATCCGATTCCTGGGCCACGCCGGCGGCGGCCACCAGGCGAGCCCGGTTGCGAACCCTGAGGTCGATGACGACGTCGTCAGGGCTGACCGTGGGTTGCGGACCGTCGAGCCCCGAGGGGTGGACGCCTTGCTGTTCGGCACCGACGATCCCGTCGACCGTGCTGGTCGACCGGCGCCGGAGTAGCCGGAGCGGCAGCAGGGCCATTGTCACCACCACCTGTTCGGCGGTGGCCAGGAGGATTCGAAGATCGAGAGCCAGGTTCCAGTTCTCGACGTAATGCAGATCGAGGCGACGGTAGGCGTTGAATGCGGCGTTGGATCGGGCCTCCACCTGCCACAGCCCGGTGATGCCGGGCCGGACCTTGAACCGCTCACGAAGCTCCTCGTCGAACGCCTCTTCCTCCTCAGGCAGGGCCGGCCGGGGACCGACCAGGCTCATGTCGCCTCGCAACACGTTGAACAGCTGGGGGAGTTCGTCGATCGAGGTTTCCCTGATGAACCGGCCAACCCTGGTGATGCGGGGATCGTCGGAGATCTTGAACAGCGGTCCCGAGCGTTCGTTCTGGGCCGCCATCTCCTCCTTCAGGGCGTCGGCGTTGGTGACCATCGAGCGGAACTTGTACATGTTGAAGAAGGTGCCCTTGTGGCCGGCGCGCCGGGCCGTGTAGGTGACCGGACTCCGATCCTCCAACCAGATGCAGGCGGCGGTGACGAACATGATGGGCGATGCCACCAACAGGGCGATGGCCGAGCCGACGATGTCTACGGCCCGCTTGGCCGCCCGCTGCCACTGCGGCGGGTTGTTGCGGCCCATGACGATGAGCGGCTCGTGCGACAGCGACCGCACTTCGAAGCGGCCCTCCCACATGCGGCTCACTCCGGTGGTGAGGTGCACGTCGTAGCCGGATCCGAACAGTTCGCGGGTGATGTTGCGGAACTGTTCGCCCCGGAAGCCGGTGGCGGTGACCACTGCGGCGCTGACCTCGTGTTGATGCATCAGTTCGATCAAGCGGCCGGTCGGTCCGATCCAGTGATCGGCCAGGCCGTTGCGCTCAGCCACACCGAGGTTGCCGACCACACCGGCCAACTTGAAACGGGCTTCCGGGTGGTCGGTGACCAGTTGGGCCAGCTCCTTGGCCTCATGACCAGTGCCGACGATCACAACCCGGGTGGGAACCGCGGTGCTGGGCAGTTCGGTTCCCAGCGATCGGACGAGACCCCGGATCAGGGTGCGGGCGGTGAAGGCCAGCGTGCCGCCGACGATGATCTCCCAGGCCCCGATGTGCCAGTCGAGGAAGGCGGCGGCCACGGCCACGCTGGCCGAGCCGCCGAGAACGGCCACGAACAGCCGGGAGATTTCGTCGGTGCGAGGCAGCGACGGTCGGCCGTCGTAGAGGCCACGCCGCTGCATGATGGTCATCGTCACCGCAGTGGCCCCCACGGCAAGGACGAACGACCGGGCGTCGGAGCGAACCTCGGGCACCGTGATGTTGGTCAGGACCAGGGCCGTCAGCCAGACCATTCCAAAGACGACGACATCGGCGAAGAACTGGATGACCGAGGGTGGCGGTACCCGCTTCGTTTTGGTAGTAATCGCCACCATGCCCGATGCCATCTCTCCTGCTGAAAACCGCGGTTTCCAATCCAACCACTCTTTTCTAGCAGCCATTCAGCGGGTCGGCGTGCCCAATGGCGATATCTTGGGCGTATCTGCTTATCCGGCATCCCCGTGGTGGTCCAGCGACGTAGAGGGGTAAAGGTGGATAGCCTTCATGAGCGTCGGCAACCGGAAGGCTTAGGGCTAGTCACAGCCGGGCGGTGTTGCCATCTTCAGGCTCAACGATGGTGTTCGACGGCAGGCGTCGACAGGTTGGAGACCCTTTGATCGGACCGGATCGATCCGGAGAAACAGAAGCGGAGAACGGAGAGTTCACCGCTGGTGAGCGCACCATGACCAGTCCAGGTGATGGTCGGGGTGAGCGTCACGGCGACCACCAGGACCGGCGGGGCGGGGCGTTGCGGGGTCGCGTTCGCACAATGTCCAACGATCTGCTGGGCAACAACACCCGCTGGGCCGCCGTCTCGGAGGTCCTGCAACTGATCAGCTCCACTCTGGTGGTGTTGATGGTGGCCAGCCTGCTCGATGAGGCCAGCTACGGTGTCATGGCCGGTGTGGCCGCGCTGGCCGCCATCGCCCTCAACCTGTCGAATCTCGGTTCCCACATCCTGCTGCTCCGTCGGGGCGCTCAGGGCGATGATCTGGGTGATGCCTGGAGCCGGGCCATGACGGTTGGTGTCGGTCTTCCCGGCCTCCTGGCCTTGCTGTTGCTTGTGGCCAAGCCGTTCTTCCAGCCCAACGTCGACTTCACCATCTACGCCCTGTTCATCGTGGCTGGAATGCCCCTCTTCTGGTTGACCGAGTTGGCCATCTACGTGCCGATCGGGCTTGGTCATATGAAGCGGGCCGCCATTGGTCGCCTGATCGTCACGGTCTGCCGCCTGGGAGCCATTGGCTGGTTCGTCTTGTCCGACGTTCAGGATCTGACCACCTGGGCCTGGGCCAATATGGCCAGCTTCGCCCTCAGCGCCGTGCTGGGTGTCGGCTATGTCTGGTACAGCTACGGAGTCGGTCCCCGATTCAACGCTCAGGCCCGGGAGGACCTGCGGCCCGGACTGCCCTTCTCCGTCAACGGCGTTACCGAGAACGTCAACGACCAGGCCGACCGTTACCTGCTGCTCCGGTTCGAACACGACATCGACAATGGCGTCTACTCATTGGGCGGGCGGGCCATCCAGTTCGCCTACATGCCGCTGCGAATGCTGCTGCGGGCCCACGATTCCGAACTCTTTGCCGCCGGTAAGTCCGGCGTGACCAGAGCGTTTCGGGTGTCGGCCCGGCTGGCACCGACCACCCTCCTGCTGGGATTGAGCGCCGGAGCGGCCTTCTGGGTGCTGGCCCCCCTGGTGCCGGCCCTGCTCGGCCCCAAGTGGTCAGACGAGGTGGTCTCGGTCATACGCTGGCTGGCCTTCCTGCCGGCGGCCCGGGCCGTTCAGTATGTGGCCGGCAACACCTTGAGCGCAGCCGACAAGCAGTGGTGGCGCTTCGGGGCCACTGCGGTGGCCGCCCTGCTCAATCTGGGTCTGAACCTGGCGTTGCTGCCCAATGGAACATGGCGAACGGCGGCCATGACCACCTACGTGTCCGAGATGGTACTGATGGCGTCACTTGTCCTACTCGTCTTCTACTGGATGCGACGGGAGTCACGAGAGGGGATCCGATAGTCTGTGGGCTCCGACGACCCGAGTTCAGGGCCTGGGCCCACAGAATGATCGGGTCAGTAGGCGTAGCGGTCGCGTCGGGAACGGCCCCGCGTGGACTGCTGCCGGTTCATGACGGCCCCCAGGAGCTTGGATCCTGAGCGTTCGAGGTCGGCCCGGACCTGGAGCAGGTCGTCGGTGGCGGTGCGCTCGGTGTCGACCACGACGATGACGCCGTCGACATAGCGAGCGGCCGAGACGGCATCGGCCGTGTTGAGAACCGGCGGTGTGTCGACCACGATGTACTCGACGTCCTCCCGCTCCAGCTCCTTCACCATCTGCTCGAAGCGATCGGAGTTCAGCAGTTCACCGGGATTCTCCGGCGGCGTGCCGCTCCGAATCAGCCAGAGATTGTCGATCCCCGGCACCTTCTCGGCGTTGAGTTCGGCGGCATGGGCCAGATAGTCGGACAGGCCGGGCCGGTTGGCTTCCATTCCGAACATATGCTCCAGGGTGGGTCGACGCAGGTCGCCGCTCACCAACACCACTCGGGACCCGTTCTGGGCCAGGGCGATGGACAGGTTGGCTGCCGTCAGGCTCTTACCCTCCCCGGGGGTGGAGCTGGTCACGATGATCGAGCCCACTCCGCTCGACGAGTTGAGGAACTGTACCGAGCTGCGCAGTCGCCGGAAGGCCTCCCGGGCGGCGGCGAACCGGTTTGAGCCACCCGACGACAACATTATGAGGCTGCCCGAGCCGCCCCGGTGACCGATACCCAGGGTGGGGATCGAGCCGATGACGCTGGTACCCAGGGCCAAGGCCACGTCGTCTTCGTCGCGGGCCGTGGTGTCGAGCCGTTCGATCAGGAATGCGCTGACCACGCCCAGCAACAGCCCGAGGAGCAGGCCGCCGACCAGGATCGGACCAAGCCCGAGGCCGTCAGGAGCCTCGGGAGTGGTCGCCGGTCGCAGGACCTCGGCCGCCGTTGGTCTGGACTCGATCTTCTGCAACGTGCTCCGCAGCTCGGTTTCGGTATTGCGGAGTTGGGTGGTCAGATTCGACAGATCGGTGCTGGCCACCGACAGAGCGGCGTCGATGTCGGAAGCGTTGTCGCTGGTGGCCAACCGATTGGCCCGGTCGGTTCGCAGCCGGTTGACCTCGGCCTGAGCGGCATCGAGGCTCTCGTTGAGGGCCGTAATGTTGGCCTGCAACGACTCGACATTGTCGTTGAGGAACTTCTGGGCGTCGCCCTCCCGGATACGGGTGTACTGCTCGGTGAAGGCGTTGGCGGTGGCTGCTGCCGCCTGGGGGTTGTTCGACGTGTAGTTGACTGTCAGGACGAATGACTGGGGCCGGAACTCGACGTCCAGGTTCTTCCGCAGTTGGTCGCCGGTTGCCTGAATACCTAGGGTCTGGATGACGGCATCACTGACCCGGTCGGAGAACATGACCTCCCGCTCGGTCTCCAGGTTGGGTAGCTCGTCCTGACCGGCCACCCGGGCACCGACCGGCGACGGCCGGAGCTGCACGGTGGAGGTGGCGGTGTAGGTGTCGGCCCGGCTGGTGGCGAACAGGAAGGCACCGATCAATCCCAGCAAAGCCAATGCCAAGACCAACCACTTGCGAAGCTGGATGGCCCGGAGGTAATCCTCCAGGCTGGCCGCCTCCGCCACCGGGATGTTGGACTGGTACATCACAGAACCGTAATCGTACTCGGACCGGCGGCTACAACCGTCCCGGCCGGGGATTCAAATTCATCGATGGGAATCAGGCGTTCACCGTCGGCGATAGGCCACGATTTCGGTGATCTTGCCCGTCGCCCCGGCCAGCCGGGCCAAGCCCTCGACCTGTCGGGCCTTACTCCGCCCGGTGAGACCGGCCACCACCTCAACGATTCCCTGGGCCGCCCGGGCCACGGCCACAGCGGCGATCCGCATTCTGGTCGCCGTCCGACTCCAGGACCCGGTGGCCAGGTCGAGACTGGACCGGCTCCAAGCCCGGTGCGACAGATACTCCCTCCGGGTCCGCCAACCGACCGAGAACCGGTCGGCCGGTACGTACTCGATGACTGAGCCTTGGCTGCTCCACCGCAGTTGCAGACCGGCGGCGTGGGCGGCCCGGGTGAAGGCCGAGTCCTCGCCTTCGCGGTAGCGGGGATCGAAACGGATATCGGCCGCCCGGATCTGGGCCAAATCGACGGCCAGGTTGCCACTCCGCAGCCAGGCTTGTGGGCTTCCGTGGTCGGGATCGGGACGGTCGAAGAACCTCCCATCGGTCACCCATTGCGGCGGCGGGCTGGTGAACTCCGAGAGTACAGGTCCTCCGACCAGGGCTGCCCCCGTCTCGTTCATGTGGTTCAACAGACCGTGGGGCCAGTCCGCTCCGGGCCTCTCGTCGTCGTCGATGAAGACGAGCACGTGACCTGAGACTTCGGAGAGGGCCCGGTTCCGGGCGTTGGCCACGCCGGGGGCGGTCTCGTGCACATAGCGAACCTTGACGGCCGAAGTGGTGGCTGCGGTGTGAGCGGTCTCCGCCATGGCCTGGGCCACCACTGATCGGGCACTGCCGGCCGGGTCATTGTCGATGACCAGCACTTCACTGACCGGCCAGGGCCCGGAGGAC
The DNA here is from genome assembly GCA_965216685.1 of Acidimicrobiales bacterium. Taxonomy (GTDB): domain Bacteria; phylum Actinomycetota; class Acidimicrobiia; order Acidimicrobiales; family SZUA-35; genus JAHELU01. The sequence goes on along the minus strand of OZ244195.1, from coordinate 5,096,764 downwards.
GAAGCCTCCAGGCACTCCAAGACCCCCTGCAGGCAACGTTGTAGGCCCACCGGCCGCCGGTAGGTGAGAATGCCTATCGACGCCTCACGGTGAACTACGTTGTCCACAGGTTGATCAAGGCTGTTCATTCGGCTTCACCTGTCGATTCCGGCACCGGAGATGGTCCTGAACATCTGCTCACTCAGCGGGTTTTCCGTTGAGGTCCAACAGGCTATCCCGGCCACCGGGCTTCGGTGGCCGAGATAGCTGATTGTCGCTGCTTCAGGAGTCAACTCCTAGTTTTTGGTTCAGATGGATGCACGCAGGGGGAGTTCGTTATAGGCTGCGTCGTCGGTGGATCTGGACGCAATCAGGTGGAACGCAGGCGGTGTGGAGACAGCCCGAAATACGTCTCGGAAATGCACCGGTTGCGGGTCCCTGCCAAGTAGTCTGATCGCCGGGTTATGCCAAACAACGCCGCAGAGGGTAGGTGAGCGTGGCAAGCGTTGATGTGCAACCGAGGTATCAGGTCGAAAACCGCCAAGTGGAGATTCGACCACTGATTCAGAGCACCGACCTGGTGTTCCCCTCGGTCTTCCCCTCCAAGACGACGTGGTACACCGAATACGGCAAGCGCCTGTTCGACGTTGTCGTGGCCGGTATCGGGTTGCTTGTCCTCCTGCCGGTACTCCTGCTCCTCGCTCTCATGGTTCGGGTCAATCTTGGCCCAGGAGGCGTGATCTATCGGCAACCCCGGGTCGGCCGCGACGGTGTCGCGTTCGACATCTACAAGTTCCGGTCGATGCTGCCCGATCGGCGGCGCCAAGCCCGGGCCTTCGTCGGGACCGAGCGTCGAGTCAACCACAAGTCCGACTTCGACCCTCGTCATACACCGTTCGGTCGATTCATGCGGGCCAACAGCCTCGATGAACTGCCCCAGCTCCTCAACGTTCTGAAGGGCGACATGAGCCTCGTGGGACCTCGGCCTGAGCTGGTCGAGGTGGCGGCCCGGACCGGCCTGACCGGCCATCCCCGCCATCAGGAGCGACCCGGCATCACCGGTGTGTTCCAGGTGTCGCCCTTCCGGTCGACCAACAAGCTCACCGCCGGCCTTCACCTCGATGTGGCCTACGTGGCCGACGTTCGTTTCCTTCGCGACCTGGTGATCCTGGTCAAGACCATCGGGGTCCTGCTCGGTCGCAAACCTTGACGGCGCCCGCCAACCGGCGGGTCTTGTTTGTTTGCACCGCCAATATCTGTCGCAGCCCGACGGCCGAGCACCTGGCTCGCCATCGTTTCGGCGAGGACTACTGGCGATTCCGTTCGGCCGGATTCATGGCTTCCGGCCGAACGTCCAGCGACACGCTCATCCAGGCACTGGATGAGGTGGGCATTGATGCCAGGGATCACCGGAGCTATCAACTCGACCGGCCCAGCATCGCCGCCGCCGACCTCCTGCTCACCATGGAAGGGGCCCATGTGCGCCAGGCCACCGACATCGACGCCGATGGCTACCCCAAGACCCTTCCGCTCCGGGAAGCGGCCGCCCTGCTCGACCAGACGGGTGAGCCGGCCACCACGGTGGAGGAGCTGCTCATCATGCTGGCTCAACAACGCAATCCGGCGTCCTATCTCGGACGATCGTGGGATATCGACGATCCGTTCGGTCGGAGCCTTCGGGTCTACCGCAAGACCGTGGTCGAACTGACGGGACTGGTCGACTCGGTCGTGGGCCGGCTCCGCTGATCAGCCCAGCCGACGACGCCAGGTCACGGTGGAGTTGAGATAGTAGTTGCCAATCAAGGCCATCAGCATGGCCAGGGTGAACGGCACCGAAGCCGTGACCGACCACAGCGCGGTCAAACCCCAGGCTCCATCCTCCCGGCTGTGGTCGTCGAGCAGGGCGGTCGCTCCGGCGTGGACCAGCAGCCCGTAGAGGCTGACGATGTGGAAGGTGATGGCCCCCCGGATCTGGCTCAGGCCCCGGTGCCGACGAGAGGTGAAGGTGAAGACGTTGTTGAGAACGTAGTTGGTCAGAATGCTGAGCTCGATGGCCAACAGCACCACCCAACGTTCGGTCAGGAGTGAACCGGCGAGGTCGGTGGACAACGAACGCTGGACGATGGTGCGGACGGCAAGCCCGGTTGCCCCGACCAGGGCGTAGGCGGTGAAGGTGGCCGATATGAACCGACCGACTGACAGCTCGATCATGGCCAGCAGGTAGGCCACCACCACCGAACCGGTAAGTTTGGTGGTTCCGTGAAGTCGGTTGCCGAAGTGGTAGCCGACCTCGGCCACGTCGGGCCTCGGTCCCCGGGCCACGAACTCCAGCAGGATCTTGAAACCTCGGGGATTGACCTTGTCGACGACCTCTTCGTAGCGTTCACGGTTCAGGGCGAAGAAGCCGCTCATCGGGTCGGTGACCGGAGCCTGCAGCAGGGTGTGGGCCATCTGCGCCCCCACCCATGAGATCAATCGCCGGCTTGGGCTGAACTCCCCGTAGCTTCCGCCGTCAGCCGCTCGGGAGGCCACCGCAATCTCTGCGCCTTCGTCCAGCACCTTGGAAATCAGGGCGGGGATGGCGCCTGGATCGTGCTGCAGATCACCGTCCATAACGACCAACACCTGGCCGGCGGCGACGTTCATCCCGGTCAACACCGCAGCCGAAAGCCCCTTGTCGGTGGTGCGGCGGATCACGGAGAAGCGGGGCTGATCGGCCACGAGTTCACTGGCGATCTTCCAGGTGAGGTCGGGTGAATCGTCGTCGACGATGATGACCTCGTAGTTGAAGTCGGCCAGTGCGTCGCCCAGCCGGGGAATCAGTATGGGGACGTTGTCGGCCTCGTTGTAGGTGGGCACGATGACCGAGACGGTGGGTCGGGTTCGCTGTCGCCGGTCGTAGCGGGCTGGTCGAGGCGTTGGTGCGGCCCGGGGAGTCTCGGCCCCCGCCTCGGAGGATCCGCCCGGTATCGCAACGGTGTCCACGGCGGCTCCCGAGGGATCGATCGGAGAGGGAAACTGGTCGGCTGATACCACGAATCAGACCGGCTTCGGATCATTGAGCCTGTGCACGAAGAGCCATCGGACATTGCCCTTCGAACTTGAATGAGCGTCAGGGTTTCCGGCCGGTCAGTAGCTGGGAGATTCCCCCCGACAGTTGTCGCCGGGAAACGTTGGTCAGCCCGGCCGTTTCCAGCATGGAGATCATGACCGACGGTTCCGGCAGGTAGGACACCGATCGGGGGAGGTAGGCGTAGGCATCACCGTCCGACAACAGCCCGCCGATCACGGGCACCACCTTGTTGAAGTAGATTCCATGTCCCCGGCGCAGCAGGGCGTTGTCGGGTTGGGAGACATCGAGCAGGGCCACCGTCGCCCCCGATCGAAGTACCCGGGCCAGTTCGGCGAAGAACGGCTCGAGCGCCACCAGATTGCGGAGGGCGAACCCGCAGAGAGCGCCGTCAACCGAGTCCGAAGCGACCGGAAGCGACAGCAGGTCGCCCTGGACGCGGGGCTCGGTGGTACGGGCCGCCGCCAGCATCCCGTAGGACAGATCGATGGCGATCGGGTTGTGCCCGGCCTGGGCCAGCGACACGCTGAAGTCGCCGGTCCCGGCGGCCAGATCGAGGACCACCGATCCCGGCGCCAGGTCGAGAGATCGTTGGGCGTGCCGCCGCCAGCCGACATCCATGCGGAACGTCATGATGCGATTGACCAGGTCGTACCGGGGGGCGATGGCATCGAACATGTCACGCACCGCGGTGCGCTTCTCCACCCCTTGGGGCAGAGGGTCGGGCCCGGCGCTCTCGGCACTGTTGGATTCCATCGCCGGAATACTACCCACCTGACCCATCCATGGGAATGGCGGTGATGAGGATTCGTCGGCACCCTGGATCCGGCCTGTTCGACCGAGATCGAGCACAGCGCCCAAAACCACCGTTTCCGGTACTAGGCCCGCCGTGACGGTCGCTGTCGTGGCGCGACTGCGATTCGCTCCAGAATTCGGCGGGCGCGGCCCGATGCAGTGCGGGTTGGCGATAGGGGAGGGGTGCTGTCGTGGCTGGCGGTGGTCGCAGTGGCCTCGGGTCGGGGTGGGTAGTGGTGATTGACATTGGTGAGTCACCTTGGTCGGCCAGCTCTCGATCGAGCTGCTGGAATCAGCCTGATCGATGTGCCCAGCAGGCGAATCAGCCAGCCGTCGCCTCATCCGTCATCCGAACGTCGCATCCTCCACCGGCGCGGCACAGGTGTCGCCGACATCGCTTGGTCAGCGGAGTCGTTGGGCGATAAGTTCGCCGAGGTAGGGTGCGAGGGTCACGCCCCAGCCGTCGAGTCCGGCAATCACGTTGGTTCGAGCGTCGATCGGTGTTGGAATTTCGAGCGCACGCACTGAACTGTGTGCGCCGTGGGGAAGTCCCATGATGCCGGCCCATCGGTACTCGATCCCGAGGGTGCTCCCTCCGCCGGTCACCCGGCGGGCAAGGCTCTCGAGGTAGTCCTGTACGGCGTTTGTGGTGGCTATGTCGTCGGTTTGTTCGTCGGCCCCGAACCGTTGGCGCCCTCCGCCGACGAGAAGCCGCTCGTTTATGAACCGGAAGTAGTCGTCGCCCTCGTTGAGGAAGCCCAGCACCTTGGCTGTTGGTGTGTCGCATGACGTGGTCACCAAGATCTGCCCTCGGGCGGGGGCGACGGTCGAGTCGGGGTGCAGTGCGCGAACGAACCCGTTGGTGCACACGAAGGCGTGGCTGTAGCGCACCTCCTGTCGTCCGGCAGCGGTCTCGACTTCTGCCAGCCCGTCGCCGATCTCGACGACCTCTGATCGGTAGCTGAACGCCACACCTTGATCGACCGTTCGACCGTGAAGCTGGGTGAGCACGTCCATGGGATTGATGGCGTGGTCGTCGGCGTTGAACCAGACCTCGTGTGCCTGGCCGCCGATTCTGAGTGAGCGGCGGCCAAAGGGTGGCGGTGAGCCATCAGCGTCAATGGCAAGATCGTTCAAGGCGGACGCCAGCTTGAAACTCGCATCGGTGGGCGGATCGAGGTCGGCTGACCCGCACCCGACAGCGGAGATCGAGTCCCCCAGTTCACGAAGCAGGATCCGCACCCCGTTCCGGCGTGCTGCGTAGTTGTACAGCGTCGCCGACTGCCCGTGCTCACGACAGTCCAACAGCCATTCGCTCACGTTTCCGCTGGACAGGAACCCAGCGTTGCGGGTGCTTGCGCCATAGCCGATCTGGTCACGTTCGGCGACGAGCACCGATGGCCGCTGTCGTCGTCGCTTCGTCAGGAAGTAGGCCAGCCAGTGGCCGGTGAATCCGCCCCCAACCACCAACACGTCGACCTTCGCCGGGAGTTTGTCTATGGACGAGAACCCGGATAACCCGGTCGCCTCCCAGTAGCTAAGGGCCCGGCTCACGGTGCCGTCACCGGTGCTGCCGGATGCCCGATGTGGCAGCCGGCCGGCCCCGCTGCGCCGGCAACGGCGGTCAGTAACCTCTGGGTCGCGTCGGTTGACGCCGCCGTCAACGGTCGACGAACCATTGCAGTGCCGATCTGGCCATACGCCATCAAGGCCGCCTTCCACACCGCAGGACTCGGTTCAGCGAAGCCGGCCGTAACGACCGGAAGGAGCGATGCCGACAACTGGCTGGCCCGTTCAGCGTCGCCGTCGAGCGCGGCGGTCACCAGCGCAGCAAAGTGGTGTGTGCACAGGTGGGCAGCGGCTGCGATCGCACCGACGCCACCCATGAGGATTGTGGGGGCAGCGAAGGCATCGTCGCCGGCCAAGAGCTGCAGCCGACCCGAGCAGCCGGCGAGGATCTCGAGTGTCGATTGGTCGAGATACCCGACCGACTGCTTGAGCCCGATGATGTTTCGATGCCGACTTGCTGCGAGCAGGGCGGCAGCACCAACATCGCGGCCGGTCCGATACGGGATGTTGTACATCACGACCGGAACCGGGCTCTCGTCGGCGACCAACTCAAAATGCTCGACGATCGCCTGCTCGGACGGTCTTGTGTAATACGGCACGACCACCAGCACTGCCGCCTCGGTGACGTGGCCAGCGATACGACCGACGATGCGGTCAATCTCATCAAGGGTGCCGGCGGTGCTGATCGTTCCCGCTCCCACGAGCAGCGGACGTCCAACCGCCCGGCAAGCCTCGGCGCAGGTCTCCGCCACCCGCAGTCGTTCGTCGATCGTCAATGTCTGCGGCTCGCCCGTTGTGCCGAGAGCGACCAGGCCCGCAACACCGTCGGCCAGGAGGCGATCGGCGAGACGGCGCAAGGAGGCGACGTCAACAGCCCCGTGCTCGTCGAACGGAGTCACGATGGGAACCCAGAGTCCCCGAAGATCAAGCGGCGAGTCATCGGCCATTGCGCCATGTTCGCTCCGCACGATCGTAAAGAAAAGTTCCGATTGCTACCGCTGAGGATTACTCTTTGTTTCGATGATCGACCTGCAACAGCTTCGTTCGTTCGCCGAGGTCGCCGAGCGCGGCACCGTTGCCGCGGCAGCTGCAGCGCAGCAGTTCACACCACCAGCGGTGTCCCAGCACGTCTCGAAACTGGAGGCCGAGCTGGGGGTGCCGCTGTTCGATCGCATCGGTCGACGACTTCGACTCACCGACTCGGGCACCGCCCTCCTGCCGATCGCACTGCAGATGCTCGACCTCGAAAGTTCCGCCCGGGAAGCGGTCACCAGTAGGCCCAACGCCCCACATTGCGTCATCGCTGGCTTTGCCTCCGCCATCTCGACGTTGGTGGTCCCCCGACTGGCGGAGCTCACCGAGATCACCACGCTCGAGGTGGTCGAGGGCGAAGACGCCGATGCCCTCCGAGATCTCAGCTTGGGGGAGGTGGATCTCGTGCTGACCCAGGAGTACGAGGGCCTACCCTCGAAGCGAGACGACCGCTTCGACTTCGTTCCCCTCCTCACCGATCGCCTTCGCCTGGTTCTACCCGCCGACATGGAACCAACCACCACCGTCGACGAGCTCGGCGCCACCAACTGGCTCCTCAACGGGCGCGACACTCGCTGCGCCGCGGCCACGATCAATATCCTGCAAGCCCACCAGATCGACCCCTCCATCTCTGGTGTCATTGGCGACAACGACACGCTCCTCGCCTTGGTCGCCGCCGGCCATGGGGTCACGATCGTGCCGGAACTCCTGCTTGGGCCCGACCGCTCCGACATCACAGTCGCCGAGCAGGCCGTCGGCCGGTCGCGCACCATCTTCGTCGTATGTCGTTCAGTAACCCGGAGCGACGTGACGCCGATCATCGAGATACTGGATCGTTCCTATCAGCCGAGTTCGGGCACGTACTGGAGCGGTACCTCGGCGCAGCCTACATCGACTCCTCGTTCGGCGGCTTCGTAGTGGGTGATCTTGGCATCGAGGACGCTGAGCGCTTCGGTCAGCTCGTCGATGGCGGCGGCAACCGTTCGACGGTGCTGTTCGAGGAACCGCCGCCGCTTGGCCACGGTACCTTCGCCGGCTCGCACCATTGAGGTGTACTCCTCGATCCGCCGCATCGACATTCCCGTGGTCGTAGTCGCCTGACGAACGCCACTCAGCCCAGATCGTCGTCTGAGTACAGGCGTTGTCCGGTTGGAGATCGGGTAATCTCCGGCAGAACGCCGGCCCGCTCGTAGTACCGCAGGCTGTCCGAGGTACATCCGGTCGCTTGAGCGGCGTCGGAGATGCCATGCTGGGCCAGCCGTTCCGATTGCCGTTCAATCAGATCGGTCATCTTCCGCCCCACCCCTACGGCATGATCGAAGACTTCTGCCAGGTCCAACACTGGCAGAACCTCGGCACCTCCCGGTGAATCGACGACCCCGGTAGCGTGGCCGACATGAGAGGACGTGAACGAGTCCGAGCTGCACTGTCGGGTCGACATATCGATCGCTGTCCAGTCCAGTACCAGTTCATGGGCGGTGCACACCACGTGCTCGACAACCTTGGCCTGTCAATGCTCGACGCCTACGGTTCGCCGGCTTCGATTGCGGCCACCCAACTCGCCGCCGCAGAGATGTTCGGCCACGACACGGCGATGGCGCCGTGGGGTTGTCTCACCGTCGAAGCCGAGGCACTCGGTTGTGAACTGGAGTACTACAACATGTGGTACCCGCAGGTACGTCGGCGGCCTCTCGCGGAATCCACCGACCTCGCCACCATCAACCGACTTGAAGCAGGTCTACCGGCCCGTATGTCGATCATGGTCGAGTCGTTGAGCGAGATCCGATCGCAGGCCGACGACGAACTTTTCGTGATCGCCATGGTCGTTTCTCCGTTCCTTGTCGCCGCCGAACTTCGTGACATGTCCCAACTGATGTTGGACATCGGATTGCGACCGTCGTTCGTGGCCGAACTCCTGGACGTGATCACCAATCAACTCGCCCACTATGTCGACGCCATCGCCTCCACCAACGCAACCGATGCCATCATGTTCGAAAACGCCGCAATGGCAGCGGATCTCATCGGGCCCCACCATGTCGAGGAGTTCATCCGCCCCTACCACCGCCGCCTCGTGGCCCACGCCCGACGGGCGGCACCGGGCATCCAGCTCATCGAACACAACTGTGCAGCGAGCCCCTATTTCACAGAAATCCAAGCCACGGACATCGACGCGGTGAGCTTCGCCACACCAGATATTGCCGGCGCCATCGAGCCTGGCTGCACACACCGAGGTCTCGGCGGCATCGGTATGGTCGATCACCGGGACCTCATGCTCAAGGGTTCGGCCACTCAAGTCTACGAAGCCGCACTAGCGTGCATTACCCAAGCCGGTAATCGGCCCTTCATCCTCTCCACTGGATGCGAGATCCCGTTCAAGGCTCCAGTGGCGAATATTGCCGCCCTCGCCCTGGCGGCCAAGGCCACTGGCGGTCGATCCAGCCGATAACGCCCACTTGCCGGATCCTGCCCGGTGTCCGGCGGACCACGACCGCACGCGCCGCCTCGGCCGCCACGCCTCAACCAGAATCGTGGGGCAGGGCAGCGGCCACCAACCGGTTGCTCGGGGCTGACTGAGGATCCGGCCAGGCTTCCCGGACGGCGCGCATGGCCTTGCCCAGTGTGTCGCGGACCGAGAATGACCGAATACACGGGCTGCGAAGCGGTACGCAGCGCCGCCCGTCGGCGGCGAGGATCAAGACGTCGGCCCGGGTCGAGTCGATCTCAACACGCTCCTGGGCGGTAGCCCTCGATGGTGGCGAACGGTGGGCTGGGGCTGGATGCGACGCTCCGCCCGGTCGGAGCCTCGCCGAACGTGGCCTTGCCCTTGCTGCGTTCGTCGAGCAGCCGGTGCATCGTCGCTCTGCTGGGACAGGGCGGCGGATCATCGGGCCAGTTTCGGGAAGCCGAGCGTTGACTTGTCGACGATCCAATCTTTCGTTCGGGTCGAATCCTCGGCTCTGGCGTCGATGCCGGCTGACATCGTGGTAAGACCCCGCGGGTCTGCGGTGGTCGAGCCCCTCGGCCGGCCCCGTCGAGCATCTAGCAGACTGGCGACGCCCAGTTCCCTGTATGCAGCCCGCCGTCGCTGCCAGGTGCGGAGTGAGATCGACTCGCCAGCCCGTCGGAGCTCGGTCAGCTTCGCCGCGTCCCGGTCGGCTTGACTCATGAGCCGAGGGTCAAAGTGGGGGAGGGGAGCATCTTGGCCACCCTGGTTGCCCTAGAGATCGCGCAAGGTCACCGTGTTGCCGGACAGCGCGATCACGACATGTTCATCGCCGTCGACGTGTACCGCCGCGACCTTGAGTTTCGTCACCGCAGCCCAGCGCACAGTGATGGCCTGGGCGCTGTTGCAACCGCCGATCGAGCACCACCGTTCCCCCGGAACTGGCCTGGCAAAGACAATCCCCTTCGAGGAGACCCAATGACCACTCGCCCCCAACAGGTTTCATCTAGTCTGCCGAACAGCGTGACTCGCCGGCCGGTAGGCGGTCGGCGAAGTAGTCGGCCACCAGGTCACGGACGCAGGAGCTGCCGTTGTAGGCCGTGTGCCGCTCGTCATCCAACACGACCAGATGGGCTTCGGTCAGGAGGGAGGCCACCTTCTGGGCGTTCTCCAGGGGAGTGGCGGCGTCGGCCGTGTTGCCGACCACGAGAACCGGAACCGAGACGGCCGACAGGTCCAGGGCGACCACGTCGTCGTCCGGAGGGGGCCAGAAGGCGCAGACCCGGAGTTCGTTGGCCACCACGGCGCCGAACCGGGGGGCCAGTTCGTGCAGCTCGGCGGCGAAGGCCGACCATGCCTCGGCCCCGGTCGGCGGTTGGCCGTCGGCGCAGGCGAAGGCGGCGTAGGCGGTGAAGGAGATGGCGTTGACGAAGAAGTCACTGAGGTTCTCGATGGCGGTGTAGTTGCCGCCGTCGGCCAGGTCGAGAGCAGCGGCGTAGGCGGGAAAGGCCGCCGGGGAGTAGGCGGGCAGGAGGGAGGCGATGATCAGTTCCGTGCCGCCGACGTCACCCACCGGGCCTTCGGCCTCGAGCCGATTCAGCACCCGGTCAAAGGTGGCGGTGATTCCGTCACTGGGGCAGGCGGTGTCACCGCACCGCCGGTCGAGTTGGGCGAACTGGCTTTCGAATGCCAATGCCTGTTGCCGAAGCAGGTCGGTGAGTTTGGCTTCGGGGTCGACCACGCCATCGAGGCCGAGATGCCCGACTTTGTCGGGAAAGAGCTGCCCGTAGTGCACGGCCAGCAGCGTTCCGTAGCTCAAGCCGTAGTAGTGGAGGACAGGGTCGCCCACGGCCTGACGAAGACGATCCAGGTCGCGGGCCACGTTGGCCGTGGTCAGATGGGGAAGAAGGTCGCCGTCCGACGAGCGGCACTCGGCCACGGTGTCGATGGCCTCGCGGTCGAGGGTCTCGGTTTCGACCGGAGTGTCGGGCGTCCAGTCGCCGAGAGGGGCGGCTGCTCGATCGACCTCGCAGGACAGCGGGTTGGACCGGCCGATACCGCGGGGATCGAAGCCGACGATGTGATAGCGGTTCGTGGTCTCGTCGTCGAGTCGGAAGCCTTCACGCACGAAATCGACCCCGGAAGCCCCGGGACCGCCGGGGTTGACGAATATCGAGCCCACGGCTTGACCTCGGGCCGGGGCCCGGGTCAGTGCGATCTCGAGGCTGTCGCCACCCGGCTCGTCGTAGTCAAGGGGAACCGAGACGGTGCCGCACTCCAGATCGCCACAGCTTGCCCAGGCCACCGGTTCCGGAGGGGGGAGGTCGCCGTCGCCGGGCGGTGGGGAGACCGTGGTGGACGGCTCGTCGGAACGTTCTTCTGACGTCTCGGTTGTCGTTTCCGCCGATGGGTCTGTTGCCACCTCGGTGGTTGCCGACTGGTCTCGATCGGTGATGGCCGAACAGCCGGCGGCCGCCATCAGTATGACGACGGCTACCGCCGAGCCCAGCCGGAGGCGGTCAGTCAAACCAGATCTTCTGGTACTCCCGCGACTGGGCGTGGACGACAGCGGCGGCCAGGGCCACGGGGAACACCATGCGGTTGAGGCTCAGAAGTACGCCGATCAGTGAGAAGTTCAGGAAGCGGGCCACCAGATCGGCGGCCAGCAGCAGGGCGATGATGGAGGCGCAGATGGCCAGAAGATAGTATCCCCAGCGTTTGTTGTTGGCCGTGACGAAGGCTCCGGCCCCGATGCCGATATAGAGGAAGAAGAAGAACTCCGGGCGGAGCAGGCCGAACACCGCAGTGATATAGCCGAGGATGACACCGGCCTGCAGGGTCATCGGATGGGAGCGGTTGAGCCACTGAGTCATAGCCCCACCAGTATGGCCGCTGGACCAGGAAAAGCGGTGGCGATCACGGCCGGGGAGTGAGCTCGACCGGGGTTGGCCCGTCGTCGGAACGAGACCCGGCCAGCTGACCGCAGGCGGCGTCGATGTCGGTGCCTCGATTCCGGCGCACGGTGGCGTTGATCCCGGCGGCCCGCAGCCTCTGGGCGAAGCGCTGAATACGATCGGCCGGCGATCCCACGGTCGGCCACCCCGGCGTTGGATTCAGTGGGATCAGGTTCACGTGGGCTCGGGCCGCCCGAGCCACCGCCACCAGCTCGTCGGCGTCGGCGTCGGTGTCGTTCACCCCGTCGATCATGGCCCACTCGATGGACACCCTCCGACCGGTCTTGTCCCGGAACAATCGGCAGGCCTCGACGAGCGCCTCGATCGGGTGGGTACGGTTGACCGGCACCAGTTCGTTGCGAAGCTGATCGTTGGCGGCGTGAAGGGAGAGGGCCAGGCCAACCTGCAGGCCTTCGTCGGCGAAGCGTCGCATCTGGGGGACCAGGCCGACGGTGGAGATGGTGATGTGGCGGGCACCGATACCGAAGTCGTCGATGATCCGACGGGTTGCTTCCATGACCCGGTCGTAGTTGGCCAGTGGTTCTCCCATCCCCATGTACACGATGTTGGACAGGCGCCGAGGTTCGTCGCCGGGCCCGTCGGCATCAACCGTCGTCTGTTGGCACCGGAGCCGGGCGGCCACCACCTGTTCCAGTATCTCGCCCACCGACAGGTGACGTTTGAAACCGGCCTGTCCGGTGGCGCAGAAGCCACAGTCCATGGCGCAGCCGGCCTGGGATGAGATGCACACGGTGGAGCGCCGCTGGTAGTGCATGAGCACGGTTTCCACCGGGGCGCCGTCGATCGTCTCCCACAGCCACTTGATGGTCGCTCCATCGACGCTGGCCTGTTCGGTCACCAAGCGCAGGGCCGGTCGCATCGTTTCGCCTATCCGGTCTCGCAGCGACCGAGGCAGCGTCGTGATCTCGGTGGGAGCCAGACCCTGGTCGTACAGTCCGTGCCACAGCTGGTCGAGGCGGTAGGCCGGCAGATCGCCCAGCATGGTGGCCCAGTCGACCCGCCCCGGGGTCCAGGGTGAACGGGTCGACGCTCCGGTCAACTTGTCGGGGCCGTCGGCGTTCATTGGTGACTCCAGGCGGTGTAGGTGCTGTGGACGGTGAAGCCGAGTTTGCCGTAGGTGGCCACCGCGGGCTCGTTGTCGGACTCGACGTAGAGCATGCCGACGGTGGGACCCTGAGAGGCCAGCCAGTCGAGACCGGCCGCCGTCAGGGCCCGTCCGTGGCCTTCGCCGTGGTAGACCGGATCGACGGCGATCACGTAGATCTCGCCCAGGGCGGCCCGGCCCGGCTGTTCACCGTGGATCTTGGTCCAGCAGAAGCCGATCAGGGGGTGGTCGGCGGCCCGGGGGTCGTGAGCGGCGGCGGGGAGGATCCGAACCGACCGTGGGTCGAAGCCGGGGGCGGCGAAGGCGGCGTTGAGATCGTCGAGTTCCTGATTGCTTTGATCGGGGTGGGAGGCGAAGGCCCGGTTGTTGACGGCCAGGACGTGTGGCGGGTCGATGGTCGGATCGAGCGGCCGGGTGGCGGCCGGGCGGCCTGAATGGGCGGGGCGGGGGAGGGGGCAGCGCATTTGGTACAGCGAGCGCCGGGGTTCGAGGTCCAGTCGGGCGGCCAGCCGTTCGTGCAGGCTGCGGCGGGGTCGACCCCACAGCTCGAACTCCAGCTCGGCCGCCGGCACCGGCGAATGGGCGTCGAAAGCGGTGCTAGCCCGTTCGATCAGGTCGATTGTCAAATCCTCGGCCGCTCGGTGGGCCCGGCCGTCATCCTGGTTGCCGTCGATGATCAGGGCGATGGCCTCCGGATCGGCCATCACATCGAGCTGGAGTCGTCCCCGTGATCCTTCGGCTGACACGTAGGCCAGGTCGTGGTCGTCGTGGCGAGCCAACACGAGGACACCGGAGCCGGCGACGTGGTCTGTGGCCTGGCCTTCGGCTTGATCGAAGGGCTCGAACCGATCGTCGGCCAGGTCGGGGCCGACCGCCCGGGTCAACAATTCCGAGGCCCGCCGGCGAGCGTCACCGTAGTGGGGAGAGTTCGAGTCGGTCACGGACACCGTGACGGGCCATGACCGTCGACCGCCTGAGCCGGATGCCATCACCAGGACCAAGGTAGCCCCCCGTGGGGGATGGGCCACCGGCCGGTCAAGCCTATGCTTGGTCACCTGATTCCGAGGGAGGAGAGCATATGGCGAGACCTCGATCGCCCAAGGGGCGGGCCCGGCGCACCCACGACCGGTTGGCCGGCGAGTATCCAGATGCCGAGTGTGAGCTGGATCACGACAACCCGTTTCAGCTCCTGATCGCCACCATCTTGTCGGCCCAGGCCACCGATGTCGGCGTCAACAAGGTCACCCCCGGGTTATTCGCCCGTTTCCCCGACGCCGAATCGCTGGCCGGCGCGTCACACGGAGAGGTTGAGGAACTGATCGGCTCCCTTGGACTGTTTCGCAACAAGGCCAAGAGCGTGATCAAGTGCTCCAACCAGTTGGTGGAACGCCACGGCGGACAGGTTCCCACATCAATGAAGGATCTCACCGCTCTGGCTGGTGTCGGCCGCAAGACGGCCAACGTGGTGAGGAGCGTGGCCCTTGACCTGCCCGGTCTGCCGGTCGACACCCATGTGCTCCGCCTCAGCGGCCTGCTGGAGCTGACCACCGAAACCGACCCGGTGAAAGTGGAGTACGCTCTCAACCCCATGATTCCAGCGGCTGAGCGGGGGCTCTTCAGTTTGCGTATGATCCTCCACGGTCGGCGGGTCTGTGTGGCCCGAAGGCCGAACTGTGCCGAATGTGTACTGAATGATTTCTGTCCATCAGTGCAGCTTTAGTTGTTCGAATTTCGAAGTGGATTGAGAAAACTTCATCAATATCCACCAAAGCAATGTCGAGGTTGAATAGTCTTACTGCTACCAGGTTCCCGCCACCTGGTAGCAGCGAGACCGGGGATCCGCCGCCCCGTATCGCGCCGTCAGCGCCCTCGTTCCGAGGGCGCTGACGTATTTTTTGCGAAACCAGCGTGGTTGGCCGTCCCGTGTGCTGGATGGTGATGATGGATCGTTATCGCTCCGACCGGGCTAGTCGGCACGGACCTGACTCTATTTGGTGTAGCAACTCCACGCAGATTATTGATTGTTTTGTGGTATCTCTTGATACCCATGCATGTCTAAATGCGGCCTCAAGATACGCGATATGAAGGAGATCAAGACCTGATCAGCGGGGCCGGGTGATCTTGGCCAGGCGTCGGCTTGCGGTGGTCAGCTGTCGCTCGACCTCCAACAGATCGATGACCGGGTCGTTGTCGTCGTCGGCCGTGCGGGCGACCTCGCCCAGCCGGCGGACGACGTCTTCCAACGTTGCCGACAGCGAGCTGAGCAGGTAATAGTCGATGGCCATGCGGTTCTCCTGGGAGAGTTCGTGAGCCGGGAAACTCGGTGGCACCGGTCGTGGGTCAACACGCTACCGTCGAGGTGACCGACCGACCTCTGAGACGATTCTCGAAAGCTCCACATGCTAGCCACACTCGACCTGCGAGGCGCCAACCTCGATACCGACATCTCCCGGCTGTTGCCCCGACCGGCCATCACCGGCGCCGAACCACGACAGACCGTCACCCGGATCATCGACCAGGTCAAGGCCGGCGGCGACCGGGCCCTCAGGGAGCTGACCGCCCGGTTCGACGGTGTGGACCTTGAGGACCTGCAGGTTCCAGACGAACACCTGAAGGCGGCGGTCGAATCGATCGGGCCCGAGTTGAGAGCGGCCTTGGAAGCCTCGATCGCCGCCGTCCGGCAATTTCACCAACATCAGTTGCGGCCGCCGGAGACCATCAGCCGGTCGGGCATCACCATCAACGCCTTTCAGCGCCCGATGGGCCGGGCTGGTCTCTACGTGCCCGGCGGGCGAGCCGAGTATCCGTCGACGGTCTTGATGACGGCGGTGCCGGCCCGGGTCGCCGGAGTCGAGCATGTGATTCTCTGCGTGCCACCGTCGGCCGGTTCGGAGTTCGGTGTTGCCTCATCGGTTCTGGCCGCGGCCCGGCTGGCCGGAGTTGACGAGGTCTACGCCGTTGGCGGGGCTCAAGCCATTGCCGCCATGGCCTATGGCACCGAATCGATTCCGGCCGTTGATGTGATCGCCGGTCCCGGCAACGTGTACGTGGCCCTGGCCAAACAGGAGGTGGCGGGCGATGTCGGCATCGCCGCCGCCTTCGCCGGACCCTCAGAGGTGGTGGTCGTGGCCGACGACAACGCCCAGCCCTCCTTCGCCGCCATCGATCTGATCGTGCAGGCCGAACACGGTCCCGACGGCCTGGCCTGGCTTGTCACCTGGGACGAGGAGGTGGCCCATCAGGTCTGCCAGGCCGGCGAGCAGCTGCTGTCGGCATCACCCCGGGAGACCGACGTGCGCTCGACACTGGCCGAAGGCGGCTACGTGGCCTTGGTCGATTCGCCGGCGGCCGCGGTCAAGGTGGTCGACGCCATCGCCCCCGAACACCTCCAGCTCATGTGCCACGACGCCGAGGGCATGGCATCGCGCATCAGTAACGCCGGAGCCATGTTCTGCGGCGCCTACTCCCCAGCCTCGCTGGGTGACTACATCGCCGGCCCGAGCCACGTGCTCCCCACCTACGGTTCAGCCCGATTCGCCAGCGCCCTAACCGTCGGCGACTTTCTCAAGGATCATCACGTGGTCACCGCCTCGGCCGAGGGCCTGGCCGCCGCCGGCCCCCACGTGATCGCCCTGGCCGAGCAGGAGGGCCTGGCCGCCCACGCTCAGTCGATCCGGTTGCGGCTCGACCAACTGCCGGCCGACGACGTGGTGTCGGCCCCCGAGGTTGGGGCCGGCGATGGCTGAACCACCGACACCGGTGGGGCCACGACCGGCGGTCCGGGATGACCTGGCCGCCATGACCGGCTACCACTCGCCCCAGGTCGAGGTCGAGGTGAGGCTGAACACCAACGAGGCCCCGACCGGCCCCCCTGTGGCCTTCGCCCGGGCGGTGGCCGACGCCGCCCTGACCCTCGACTGGAACCGCTACCCCGACCGGGCCGCCATCGAGCTGCGAAGGGTGCTGGGTCGACGCTTCGGCCTCGGATCCGAGCAGGTTTTCTGTGCCAACGGATCCAATGAGGTTCTGCAGACCGTCCTGCTGACCTACGCCGGGCCGGGCCGACGAACCTTGACCTTCGAGCCGACCTATGCCCTGCACGGCCATCTGACTCGGATCACCGGCTCTCAGCTGGTGCAGGCCGAGCGCTCCGAAGACTTCCGCCTTGATCCGACGGTGGCCGTCGAAGCCGTGGCCCACCACCGGCCGGCGGTGACCTTCCTGTGCTCACCCAACAACCCGACAGGTCTGGTCGAGCCGGCCGACACCGTGCTGCGAGTGCTGGACGCAGTGGAGAAGGCCGGCGGACTGCTGGTACTCGACGAAGCCTACGGCGAGTTCTCGTCGTGGTCAGCGGTCGAGCTGGTCCACGAGGACCGCCCGCTGGTGGTCACGAAGACCTTCTCCAAGACCTGGGCCATGGCCGGAGCCCGCCTGGGATATCTGCTGGGGCCGTCCTGGCTGGTGGCCGAGCTGGGCCATGTTGTGTTGCCCTACCACCTCGACAGTCTCAAGCAGGTGGCCGGGGTGGCCGCTCTGGGCCTGGTCGACGAGATGGAGGCCAGGGTCGCCCACATCGTGACCGAGCGGTCACTGATCGAGGCCGAACTCGGACGAATGGGCTGCGACGTTTGGCCATCAGGGGCCAACTTCGTGCTGTTCCGTCCCCGACCGGCGGGCGATGCCGCCACCGGACGATCGGTGTGGCAACAGCTGGTCGATCGCTCGGTCCTGGTGCGGGACACGTCGAGTTGGGACCGGCTCGACGGGTGCCTGCGGGTGACGGTGGGAACGTCGGAGGAAAACAGTCGGTTCCTGGCCTCTCTCGCTGACATACTTGGAGTCGCATGACCTCCGAACCGAGTTCTCCCGTCTCATCTCGGCCGTCGGTCGGCCGATCAGCCGACCGAAGCCGCTCAACCAAGGAAACGTCGATCGACGTCGCGCTCAACCTCGACGGCAGTGGTGTCACCGATGTGTCGACCGGGGTCCCGTTCTTCGACCACATGCTCGATCAGCTTGGGCGTCACGGCGGTTTCGACCTGATGATCAAAGCGGTCGGCGACCTGGAGATCGACGCCCACCACACCATCGAGGACACCTCCATCGTCTTGGGTGAGACCTTCGCCGACGCCCTGGGTGACAAGGCCGGGGTTCGCCGCTTCGCCAGTGGCCTCTACCCCCTCGACGAGGCGCTGATCGAGGTGGCGCTCGATCTGTCCGGCCGCCCTCACGTCGACTGGCATGTCGAGATGCCCGAGGCCATCCCGCTGGGCAACCCGCCGTTCGACCCGTCAATGGCCGAACACGCGGTCGCCAGCTTCGCCACCAGCGCCGGTATCACCCTCCATGTGACCCTCAAGCGGGGGCGAAACGTGCATCACATCATCGAGGCCACGTTCAAGGGGCTGGCCCGTTGCCTGCGTGACGCTGTCCGCATCGACGGCGCCGGTATCCCGTCGACCAAGGGTTCGTTGTGACCGGCCCGACTGTTGCCGTGCTCGACTACGGGATCGGCAACCTGCGATCGGCCCAGAAGGCGCTGGAGAAGGTGGGAGCCGACGCTCATCTCACCGCCGATCCGGCGGTCATCGAGCAGGCCGACGGGGTCGTTCTCCCCGGGGTCGGCGCCTTTGGAGCCTGCATGACGGCGCTGCGGTCGAGCGGACTTGACCACCAGGCCCGTCAGGTCGTCGCCTCCGGTGTTCCCTTCCTTGGGATCTGTGTCGGGATGCAGATGTTGTTCGAGGGCTCCGACGAGTCGCCCGGTGTGGCCGGACTGGGAATCATGCCGGGACAGATTCGCTGGTTGCCCGATACGGTCAAGCGGCCGCAGATGCAGTGGAACCGGCTGACGGTGGTACAGCACGCCGCCGAACCCAGTGCCTATGTCGCACGACTGCTGGACGGACTTCACGGCTCCTGGATGTATTTCGTACACAGCCTGGCCGCTGAGATCGGACCCGAAACGGTGGCCACCGTCGACTACGGCGGCCCGGTGGCGGCGGTCGTGGGTCGCGACAACATCTTCGCCACCCAGTTCCACCCCGAGAAGTCGGCCCGGTCCGGCCTGGCCCTCCTGGCCAACTTCGTGGCCGCCTGCCGGGCCGAGCCGGGGCGAGAGAACCTGGCTCGCTCCGCCGGTGACGCCGCCGCCCTATGACGGCCACCATGCGCCTCTATCCCGCCATCGATCTACGGGCCGGGCGCTGTGTGCGCTTGTATCAGGGCGACTATGACCGTCAGACCGTCTACGGCGACGATCCGGTGACCCAGGCCGAAGCCTTTGTGGCCGAAGGGGCCACCATTGTCCACGTGGTCGACCTCGATGCCGCCCTGACCGGTGAGCCGGTCAACCGATCGGTGATCGCCGGTATCTGTGAGGCCTTGTCCGTGCCGGTGCAGGTGGGTGGCGGGGTGCGGGATCGAGCGGCGGCCGAAGCCTTGTTCGATGTCGGCGTCCAGCGGGTGGTGATCGGAACCGCCGCTCTGGAGAATCCGGCCCTGGTGACCGAAGTGGTGGCGTCCGGTGGGCGGGTGGCCGTCGGGCTCGACGCCCGGGGCGACGAGGTCGCCACCCACGGTTGGACGGAGCGGACCGGCCGCACGGTCGCCGAGTTGGCCGACCAGTTCGCCGACAGCGGCGTCGAGGCCCTGGTGGTCACCGAGATATCGCGAGACGGCACGCTCCAGGGGCCGGACGAGGCTGGACTGGAGGCTTTGCTGTCGGCCACCGCCATTCCGGTGGTGGCGTCCGGTGGGGTCGGCAGCCTCGACCATTTGCGATCGCTGGCCTCCGTGGCCGTGGTCGGCGCCGACGGCCAGCTTCGGGGATTCGAGGGGGCCATCGTCGGTCGGGCGCTGTACGAGAATCAGTTCACGGTGGCCGAAGCCCGCCGCGCCATCGCTGAGGCCGGCCGTCGATGAGAGTCATACGGGTCATCCCCTGCCTCGACGTGGCCGACGGTCGGGTGGTCAAGGGGGTCAACTTCGTCAACCTTCGTGACGCCGGTGATCCGGTGGAACTGGCTGCTCTCTATGATGCCCAGGGGGCCGACGAGTTGGTCTTCCTCGACATCGGAGCCAGCCACGAGCAGCGGGAGACGACCGTGGCCATGGCCGCGGCGGTGGCTGAGCAGGTGTTCATCCCGTTCACCATCGGTGGCGGCGTACGCTCGGTCGACGATGCCCGCCGTCTCCTGCGGGCCGGCGCCGACAAGGTTTCGGTCAACTCGGCGGCGGTCGACCGGCCCGAGTTGGTGGCCGAGATCGCGGCCGAGTTCGGCTCGCAGTGTTGCGTGGTGGCTGTCGACGGCCGTCGCCCGGCCGACCCGTCGGCGCCGCCAGCGGGGCTGCGGTCGGGATTCGAGGTCTACGTGCACGGCGGGCGAACGCCGACTGGCCGTGACGTTGTCGACTGGGCCCGACAGGTCGTCGATCTGGGAGCAGGTGAAATCCTGTTGACGTCGATGGACCGCGATGGAACCGGTGATGGCTTCGATCATGAGATGACCCGAGCGGTGTCCGATGCGGTGTCGGTCCCCGTGATCGCCTCCGGCGGTGTCGGTGGGATCGACGACCTTGCTCCCGGCGTGACCGAGGGCGGAGCCGATGCCGTGCTGGCCGCCACCATCTTCCATTTCGGCCAGGCCACGGTGGCCGAAGCCAAAGCGGCCCTGAGCAGAGCCGGACTGACCGTCCGCCCCGCCTAACCCCGCCGTGTGCGCTCCAGTGTTCATATACGGCGCGTGGGGCGCACAGAAGGGTGATCGGTCGTTGACCCACGGTTTGTGTGCGCTCCAGTGTTCATATACGGCGCGTGGGGCGCACAGAAGGAGAAACGGGCGGGTCAGGGTGACGGGGGAGTCAGCTGGTCGATAACGGTCTCGGCTTCGACCAGGAGCCGGGCCTGGGCGCCGGCCAGGAAGTGATCTTCGCCCACCAGGGGGACGACCCGGGTCGACTCCCAGGATGCCGTCAGCTCCTCGGCGGTGGCGGCCGAGCAGAAATCGTCGGTGGTGCCGGCCACCATCACCGTGGGCCGAGCATCAGCGGCGGCCACCGGCACGTTGTCGCCGATCAAGGTCAAGGGCGGAGCGATGGCCAGCCAGCCACCGACCGCCGGACGATCGACTGTGAGGGCGACCAAGGCGCCGAAGGAGTAGCCGACGAGCAGCAACGGCAGGTTCGCCCCGGCGTCGCCGTTACGCTCCCGGCGTGAGTCGCCGACCGCCTCGATGGCGGCTTCGACATCGAGCCGCTCCGGGCCGCCGCCACCGTGACGACCCTCCGACCCCGAGGTGCCCCGGAAGTTGAACCGGAGCACAGCCACCCCCAGCGGAGGAAGGCCGGCAAAGAGCCCACCCACCACATGGTTGTACATGTTGCCACCGTGGAGAGGGTGGGGATGACAGATCACGGCCAGGGCTCGGACCGGTCGCTCGGGCTCGACGCCCAGGTACTCGGCCCTCAACCCCAAACCGTCGGTGGTGTGGATGGCCAGTCGCTCGATATTGGAGAAGGGATTGTCCATCAGATCGAAACCGCCACTTTCCCGCTCAGTACAGGTTCGAACAACGGTCCCCAACCACGGTATCTTGAAGCCGTGTCCCATGATGTGACCAGTGCTGATGACAACGAGATCCGGGCTCTGACCGAAGACGAGGAGGCCGTGGCCAAAGACCAGGTTGCTTCCGACAACTTGAAGAAGGTCGACCAGAGTGATGTGAAGGTCGAGGCCGATGAGGAGGCGGCTCCATCGTCGGGCCGGGCGGTAGCACCGGCCAAGCGTTCTAGCCGATCGGGTGAAGGGCTTCCCATCAAGATGCTGCACGACCGGATTCTCGTCCAGCTCGAGGGGGCCGACGGTGACCGCAAGTCGTCGGGCGGCATCCTGATTCCTGCCACCGCCCAGGTCGGGAAGCGGCTGACGTGGGCCGAGATCGTGGCCACCGGACCCAGTGTGCGGTCCATGGAACTGGGCGATCGGGTGCTGTTCAATCCCGAGGACCGGTACGAGGTCGAGGTCGGCGGCAACGACTACATCATCCTGCGTGAGCGCGACATCCACGCTGTGGCCGCCGAGCGGCTCGACGACTCACCCATGGGCCTCTACCTGTAGGTGACCGGCCAACGAAAACCAGTGGTCGGTCCGCTCGATGGACCGACCATCGATTCAGTAGCCTTGGTGTCATGTCTGAAGTCACTGGTCCTGCTTCCACCACTGAGAGCCCGGGTCGCACCATCGATCCGACGGCCGAGCAGCTGGAGACGGTCAAGTACGACGCCAACGGCCTGGTACCGGCCATCGTCCAGGATGTCGAAACCGGCGCGGTGCTGATGATGGCCTGGATGAACGCCGAAACGCTGCAGCTCTCGCTGGCCGAGGGCCGCACCGTTTTCTGGAGCCGCTCCCGTCGGGAAGTGTGGCGCAAGGGCGATACCTCGGGAGATCGCCAGTGGATAGAGAAGGCGTCGTTTGACTGCGACGGCGACACGCTGCTGTTCCAGGTTCGCCAGGAGGGAGCCGGAGCCTGCCACACCGGGGAGTACTCCTGCTTCTATCGCGACTTCGGTGTGTGAGCACTGCGATGACCACCACTCGTCAGGAGTTCCATCAGCTGGCCCGGACCTACCGGGCCGTACCCGTCCACCGCCAGCTGCTGGCCGACCTGACCACCCCGGTGGCCGCTTTCATGCGCTGCCTGGGCACCGAGCCCGGCTTCTGTCTGGAATCGGTGGAGAACGGTGAGCGGTGGAGTCGCTTCAGTTTCGTCGGTCGTCGACCACACGCCACCCTGGTGGCCCGAGGCTCGGTCGTCGAGGTCAGCGGTGATCTGCCCGACGACGACCTGCCGCTCGACCAGGGAATCCTGGCCCCGCTGGAGCTGCTACTCGAACGCTACCGATCTCCCCGGGTTCCCGACCTGCCGCCCCTGGTGGCCGGCATGGTCGGCTACCTCGGTTATGACGTGATTCGCGAGGTCGAGGACATTCCGGAAACAACCGTCGACGACGCCGACTACCCCGACGCCATCATCGATGTCATCGGCGAGCTGGCTGTGTTCGACCATTGGCGACAGCGAGTGACCCTGGTGGCGGTGGCCCTGCTCGGGCCGTCGGCCACCGAATCGGAGATCGATGCCGCCTACGACGATGCAGTGGCCCGTCTCGACGAGCTGGCCCGCGACGGGGCTCGGCCGGTGGACGAGCCGATGGTGAGTCCGCCCGATGAGTCGGAGGAGACCCAGGCCGCTGATGTCGAGGCGTTGTCGGTGGTCGAATCGTTGTCGGGCGAGATGTACGGTGCGGCGGTGGAAGCGGCCAAGGAATACATCCGGGCCGGCGACATCTTCCAGGTCGTCTTGGCCAAGCGCTTCTCGTTCGATCTCGACGCCGATCCGATCGACGTCTACCGGGTGCTGCGCCAGATCAACCCCAGCCCCTACATGTACTTCATCCGCCGTCCCGAGGTGACGTTGATCGGCTGCTCGCCCGAGCCCCTGGTCCAGGTCCAGGACGGGCGGGTCATCTCCCGACCCATCGCCGGTACCCGGCGGCGGGGACGGACCGAGCATCATGACCGCCAGATGGCGGCCGAGCTGGCCGAGGATCCCAAGGAGCGAGCCGAGCATGTCATGCTCATCGACTTGGCCCGTAACGACGTGGGTCGGGTGGTCGACTACGGCTCTCTGGCCGTGGACGAGATGATGACGCTGGAACGCTACAGCCACGTGATGCATTTGACGTCGCAGGTCTCGGGTCGGCTGACGGAGGGACAGTCGGTGATCGATGTCCTGCGGGCCACCTTGCCCGCCGGTACCGTCTCCGGCGCCCCGAAGGTTCGGGCCATGGAGATCATCGATGAACTGGAGCCGACCAAGCGGGGCCCCTACTCGGGGGTGGTCGGGTATCTGAGCTTCTCGGGCAACCTGGACACCGCCATCGCCATCCGAACCATGGTGTGTGGACCGGACGGAGCCTCGGTGCAGGCCGGAGCCGGGGTGGTGGCCGACAGCCGGCCCGAACTGGAGAACAAGGAATGCTGGAACAAGGCCCGGGCGCTATTGGCCGCCGTCGGGCCGGCTCGACGCATGACCGCCGATCGCCGCAACAGCTCAGGGGCCGGAGGTCATCATGACTGAACCGTCCGATCCGGCGGAGCTGGAGCAGACTCTGGTCGACGGCGTGGTGACGGCACCGCTGGAGCTGGATGTGATCACTGCGACCGGCGCCGACGCCGAGGACTACCTGCAGGGACAGCTCAGTCAGAATGTTTCGACATTGGCGGTGGGCCAGACCCGTTGGACACTCCTGTTGCAGCCTCAGGGCAAGGTCGACGCCTGGATGAGGCTGCATCGGCCGGCCCCCGAGGTGCTGTGGCTGATGGTCGACGCCGGCTTCGGCGATCATGCCCTGGCCCGGCTGGAGCGGTTCAAGCTTCGGGTCAACGTGGCGCTGGATCTTGACCGTCGCCCGGCGTTGGCCCTGCGGGGCACGGCCGCCGAGCAGGCGGCCCAACTGTTCGTCGCCGCCGGAGATGTGGTGGTCGATGCCGGCTGGGGAACGATCCCGGGAGTCGACGTCCTGCCGTCGGCCGAACGTGAACGGCCCGATCCGGCTGTGCTCGACGGCTCGGCCTTTCAGGCCGTGCCCACTGACGCCACCGGACTCGATCTCATCCGCATCCTCCAGGGTCGCCCGGCCATGGGTCGCGAACTCACCGAGTCCACCATCCCGGCCGCTGCCGCCGTGGTAGACGCCTCGGTCGACTTCACCAAGGGCTGTTATGTCGGCCAGGAGCTGGTGGCGCGGATCGATTCTCGGGGCAGCAACACCCCGACCCGTCTCGTTCGGATCACCACCGATTCCGACCACCGCTTGGCCCTCGATTCCGAGATCACCGTCGACGGGTCCGAAGGCGGTCGAGTCACCAGCACCGCCCTGTCGCCGCAGGGCGGCTCGGTCGGCCTGGCCTACGTGCGGCGCAACGTCGAGGTTCCGGGCCTGGCCACCGTCTCTGCTGCCGACGGAGACGTGGTGACGGTCAAGCTGGAACCGCTAAACGAGAGGTAGGCGGATCTCGAACCGGGATCCTCGATCGGCGTTGGCGGCCACCGAAACCTGTCCGCCCATGGCGGCGGTGAGTTCGCGAACGATGGTCAGCCCCAACCCGGTCGAGTTCTCCGAGCGTACGGGTTTGGCCGACCCCGAATAGAGGCGGTCAAAGATGCGTGGTAGGTCGCCGTCGTCGATGCCGGGACCATCGTCGATAACCGCTATCAGGCCGCTGCCGCCGTGGGTCTCGGCCCGCACGACGACGGAGTCGGCGGCGAACTTGGTGGCGTTGTCGATGAGGTTGCCGATCACCTGGGTCACCCGGTCGGGATCGGCATGAACGGTGAGATTTCGGTCGTCGGCCCGCTCGAATCGTAGGCTCACCCCTCTCCCGGCGGCGGTGGCCGCCATTTCGGCCACGGACCGTCCGGCGATGACGGCGAGATCCATGTCGGTCGGGTGGAGCCGGAACTGGTTGGCATCGAGCCGGGCCAGGTCGAGCAGATCCTGGACCAGTCGCTCCAGGCGCAGCGCCTGGTGGGCGATGATTCCACCGATGGCTTTCCCGTCGGTGGCGGTGCCGTCGACCAGGGCCTCGGCGTAGCCGCCGATGGCGGTCAACGGGGTACGGAGATCATGGGAGACCGACATCAGGAACTGTTGGTCCAACTGCTTCGACCGCTGTAGTTCGCCGGCCATGGTGTTCACCGAGTCGGCAAGTTCGGCCAGTTCATCGTGGCCGGCCACGTCGGTCCGGGCCTCCAGGTCACCACTGGCGATCAATGATGTCGTGTGTTGGATCGAGCGGATGGGTCGAACCAGTCGCTGGGCCAGCACCATGCCGGCGATCGAGGCGCCGGCCAGAACGAAGAGGCTGGACCACAGGAACCAGCCGACCGCTTGGCGAGGGAGAGCCAGCACCTCCTCGGCCGCCACCAGGGCCAGCCGGGCATCAACGGCTCGTGATTCGGGGGTCACCCGATCGAGCGCGGTCACG
This sequence comes from Acidimicrobiales bacterium, assembly GCA_965216685.1. Taxonomy (GTDB): domain Bacteria; phylum Actinomycetota; class Acidimicrobiia; order Acidimicrobiales; family SZUA-35; genus JAHELU01. The sequence goes on along the minus strand of OZ244195.1, from coordinate 5,070,742 downwards.
ACGATGACGACACCGTCGCCGTCCAGGACCACTGGCCGGCCCGACTGGAACGTGTCCAATCCGTCCTGATCGAGAGCGGGGGGTAGGTCGTCGAGGACGGCGCTGTCACCCAGGGTTCGTTGCCCACCCCCACCACCGCGGCCACCGGGTCCGGCGGCCGGGAGGATCTCGCCGTCGTCGTCGACCCACACCACCTGTAGAGCCTCAAACCCGAAAGCTTCGCGGGAGGCGCCCAGCTGGCGCCCGAAGTCGCCCAGTCGACGGGTCCCGACCGAGAGCTCGGCAATGGCTTCGGCCGCCGCCGTGGCCTTGGCCGTTGCCTCATCCCGGGCCGCCCGGTTGGCCTGGAGCACCACGCCGAGCCCGACGAGTACCACGGCCGCCAGCGCGGTCAGAGCCAGGGCCAGGGCCAATCGTCTTTGCATCGCCCGCCCCTCTATCCGAGCCGGTAGCCGGCCCCGCGGACGGTGGCCAGCGGGAGATCCGGACCCAGCTTGCGGCGCAGTTGGCGAACGTGGACGTCGACGGTGCGGGGATCGCCGATCCAGTCGACGCCCCAGGCCAGGTCGAGCAGCTGTTGACGGCTGAGCACTGCTCCCTGGTGCTGGGTCAGTGCCGCCAGGAGAGCCCACTCCTGGGTGGCCAGGGCCACCGGTTCGCCGTCATGGGTGACCTCATGGCGGTCCAGATCGATGACAATGGAATCGAAATGGGCCGTTGACCGGTCGAGGTCGTCCTTGCCTCGACGCATGATGGCCTTCACCCGGGCCACGATCTCCCGGGGGGAAAAGGGCTTGGTCACATAGTCGTCGGCTCCCATCTCCAAGCCGAGTATCCGGTCGATCTCGTCGTCACGGGCCGTCAGGAACAGGATGGGGGTGCTGGAGCTGCGGCGAACCTGGCGGCAGACGTCGAACCCGTCGAGCACTCCACTCAAACCGACATCGAGAACGATGAAGTCCGGTTGGCGGGCTCGAATGGTCTCCAACCCGTACTCCCCGTTGTCGGCCAGGTGAACGGTCCACCCTTCCTGGCGGAAGTAGAGAGCGAGCAGATCACCGATGTCGGGTTCGTCTTCGATGACCACAATCGAGGTCATCGCCGGTCGTTCCCCGGGGATTCCAGGCGCATATACATCACACCCCAGGGTAGGACGCCAATGTTAGGACGGTGTGAATGCGATGTGGGTATGAATGGCCACCACGACCAGGTCAGCCGGCCGGTGGATCGGCTATACAGAAACCATGTCCGGAACGTATCTTGACAAGATTCTGGCCGCCCACCGGGCTGTTGCCGCCGAGGACCATCGTTCACTGGATGCGCTGCTCGACGAAGCGGGATCCCGAGGTGATCGGCCACGGGGTTTCAGTGCCGCTCTGGCCGCCGCCAGCGGAATGGCCGTCATCAGCGAGATCAAGCGTCGTTCGCCGTCCAAAGGTGATTTGGCCGCCGACCTGGATCCGGAGGCGTTGGCCCGAGCCTACGCCGCCGGTGGCGCCAGTTGCCTGTCGGTGCTCACCGACCGCCACTTCTTCGGAGGTTCGGTCGACGATCTGCAGCGGGCCCGCCAGGCGGTGGATCTTCCTGTTATCCGCAAGGATTTCACCGTCAGCGCCCACGATGTGGCCGATGCCGCCGTGATGGGAGCCGATGCCGTTCTGTTGATCGTGGCCGCCCTCGACGACGTCGAGCTGCACGACTTCCATACCTTGGCCACCGAGTTGGGGCTCGACACCCTGGTCGAGACCCACAACGAGGCCGAGGTTGAGCGGGCTCTATCCGTCGGGGCCTCGCTGATCGGGGTCAATCAGCGTGACCTCGTCACGTTCGAGGTTGATCAGCAGCGGGCCATTGCCGTGGCTTCGGCCATTCCCGACGACGTGGTGGCGGTGGCCGAGTCCGGGATCGCCGGCCCGGACGACCTGCCCCCTCTGCTGGCCGCCGGCTACAAGGCGGCCCTGATCGGCGAGACCTTGGTGGGAAGTGCCGACCCGGCGGCGGCGGTGGCGGCCATGAGGGCCGTTACATCCCATTGACGGCGGTCGCCAACCACTGTTTGTGTGACCAGGGCCCAAATCTTTATCTCGACCACCCGAGTATGACGCGATACCGTTTACAGCAGTGTTCGTGAAAATTTGTGGCGTCACCAACGTCGACGACGCGCTACTGGCGGCCGGCCTCGGGGCTGATGCCATTGGCTTGAACTTCGCGGTTTCCCCTCGCCGAATCGGGCTCGAGGTGGCCCGGGACGTGGTCCGTCGGGTTCCGCCCGACGTTCTGGCCGTCGGTGTGTTCCGCAACCAGAGCCGGGACGAGGTGGTGCGGACCGCCAATACGCTCGGTCTGCGGGTGGTGCAGCTTCACGGTGAGGAGACCCCGGAGGATTGCCGTTGGGTGGCCGAACGGGTCCCGGCCGTCATCCGGGCCTTTGCCATTGCCGACCCGGCGTTGACCAGCGGCGACGACTACGGGCCCCACCGGTTGCTGATAGATTCTCCCCGGCCCGGCAGCGGGCAGGTGTTCGACTGGTCAAACCTGGAGCATGTGTTGAACGGCCGGCCTTTCATCCTGGCCGGCGGTCTCAATGCCGAGAACGTGGCCGATGCCATCGCGGTGGCTCGGCCCTGGGGGGTCGATGCCGTCAGCGGGGTCGAGGCGTCACCGGGCAGACACGACCCGACCAGAGTACGGCGGTTCATCGCCAACGCCCGAGCGGCCGCGGCCGACGTCGGCCCGGTTCCCACGCCGAGCGGAGGACTCTTCGGAATCGACGAGCAGGGGGAGCACGACCACTACGAGGAGACGACATGGTAGACACCACCGGATCAGCCCCGCCCCCTTCGCCCGATACGATCGACGGCCAATCCCTGATGAGCGATCCCGGCCCCAGAGGCCGCTTCGGCCGTTTCGGTGGCCTGTTCGTCCCGGAGACGCTGGTGCCGGCCTGCCAGGAACTGGAGGCCGCCTTCCGCCAAGCGTGGGCCGATAAGGCGTTCCACGACGAGTTCGACGAGCTGCTGACCGGCTACGCCGGACGTCCCTCGCCGTTGACCGAATGTCACAACCTGTCGGCCGAACTGGGCGTCCGCGTCCTGCTCAAGCGGGAGGATCTCAACCACACCGGCTCCCACAAGATCAACAACGTGCTCGGTCAGGCTCTCCTGGCCAAACGTATGGGCAAGCAACGGATCGTGGCCGAGACCGGTGCCGGGCAACACGGTGTGGCTGCCGCCACCGCGGCGGCTCTCCTCGGACAGGAGTGTGTGGTCTACATGGGTGAGGTCGACGTTCGGCGTCAGGCGTTGAATGTCTATCGAATGGAGCTGCTGGGGGCTGAAGTGCGGCCTGCGTTGTCGGGCAGCCGCACACTCAAGGATGCGGTCAACGAGGCATTGCGGGACTGGGTGGCCACCGTTGACAACAGCTACTACCTCCTCGGATCGGTGATGGGCCCCCACCCCTATCCGTTCATGGTGAGGGAGTTCCATCGGGTCCTTGGTCGGGAAGCCCACGCTCAGTGCCTGGAACTGCTCGACGGTGATCTGCCCGATGTGGTGGTGGCGGCTGTCGGTGGCGGCTCCAATGCCATTGCCATCTTCTCCGGATTCGTCGACACCGAGACCGAACTGGTCGGCGTCGAGCCGGCAGGCGGAGCGGCGGTCGGCCGGGGGGTGACGGGGGTGGTTCATGGCTCGATGTCATACCTGATGCAAGATGAGGCCGGCCAGGTGCTGGAGGCCCAGTCGGTATCGGCCGGACTCGACTACCCCGGCGTCGGTCCCGAACACGCTCATCTGGCTGATATCGGCCGAGCCCGCTACGAACCGGTGACCGATGCCCAGGTCCTCGACGCCTTCGAACTGCTGTCCCGAACCGAGGGCATCATTCCTGCTCTGGAGCCGTCGCACGGGTTGGCCTGGATCGCCGAGAATCGGGAGGCGTTGCAGGGCCGCACGGTGCTGCTGAATCTCTCCGGCCGGGGCGACAAGGACGTGGCCCAGGTCCAGGCCATCCGGGCCGGAGACCCGGCCGCTCTGGAAACCGTCGACTTCAACCCTGACATGCCGGTACGAGCCTGAACGACCAACGGGACTGACACCATGACTGAAACCGAGATCTCCCCATCGCCTGCGTCGTTGGCCTCACCCGGTCGGCTCGAATCCCACCTACGGTCCCGGCGGGCCGAGGGTCGAAAGCTGTTGGTGCCCTACATAACGGCCGGCTATCCCGATGACAGCTGGCCGGTTCTGGTTGAAGGACTGGCCGCAGCCGGAGCCGATGCCATTGAAATCGGTGTGCCGTTCAGCGACCCGGTCATGGACGGTCCCACCATCCAGGAATCGTCAACCGCGGCGCTGGAGCGTGGCATCACCCCGGAAGGTGTGTTCTCCCAGCTCAGCGACGTGAATCCGCAGGTTCCGCTCGTGGTCATGACCTACTACAACCTGTGCTACCGGATGGGCCATCGCCGCTTCGCGGCCGAACTGAACAAGGCCGGGATCTGCGCCGCCATCCTCCCCGATCTGCCGTTGGAAGAGGTGGAACCGTGGGCTCGGGCGGCCGATGAGGCCGGGATAGAAACCGTGCTGCTGGCTGCGCCCACCGCCCCCGACAACCGCCTCCCGTTGATCGTTGAGCGGTCCCGAGGTTTCGTCTACGGGGTCGGCCTGGTCGGTATCACCGGTGAACGGGCGGAACTGGCCTCCAGCGCCTCCGACATAGCCCGCCGGCTCAAAGCCATCACCGACAAACCGGTGCTGGTCGGGGTCGGGGTCTCCAACGCCGCTCAGGCGGTGGAACTGGCTTCCATCGCCGACGGCGTCATCGTCGGTTCGGCCTTGATCCGTAAGATCATCGATAGCGGTTCGATCGACTCGGCCGTCGAGTTCGTGGCCGAGCTCCGGGCCGGACTAGATGAGGTTGCCGGTGGAGCCGGCGACTGAAGTCCGGCCCGTTGCATCCCGTCGTCGGGCCTCGTCCGTTTCCTCCTGACGATCCGAACTGTGAACTGTGTGCCGCCGCCCGGTTCACCCATTGGTATTCCGAGACCGACGATGGCTGGGTGGCCGACTGTGAGGTCTGTCAGGTCCCGATGGTGGTGTGGTGGCACCACGGGGTCGAACCGCCCGGCGATGCCGTCGAGAGGCTGCTGAGCCTGCTCGATGAGGCGGCAGCCCTGCGCTTCGGCCACGATCGATGGTCAATCGATCGAACGATGCGTCAGATTCCCGGCCACTTCCATGCTCACGCCCGCGACCACGGGTGGTGGGAGAGCCGCTGGACCCGGCCGAGCTCGCGGTATAGCGGTGTCGGGGGCGCCCGGACGGTGTCCGAGTCCTGATCAGACGGCGCCCGTGTCGGTTGCTCCGAGTGGGCACCGACCGCCTTGTCGAGGAATCGGGAAGTTTCCGCCAGAGCCGACGGTTCACTCGTCATGAACAAATGCCGGCATCAACGTCAGCCGTCGTGGGTGGCTTCGACCAGGCCGGCTGCCCTGGTTGTCGCCGTTGCCTTGGCGTTGGCTGCCTGCACGTCCGACGATCAGTCCGACGCAGTGACCGGATCGACCGGCGCCACCACCGACGCCGACACGGCTTCCGGGACCGACACCGACCCGGCTGCTGACCTGCGGGCAGGAGGGCCGCTGATCAACGGGTCCGGGATTGAGGTCGTCGGGGTGGCCTATCAGGACGTCGACTACAACGCCGAGACCGCCGGGTCGGCGTTGAGAGGTGACCGGGATCGTCCCGAGTTCCCGCCGGCGCTCATTGCGCCGTCGGACATCGTCTCCGTCATCGCGCCGGACGTCATTCCCGCCATCGACAACCCGCAGTACGCCCCGGCCACCGAGGTAGACTTCGTGCAACCCTCCGAGGCGGTTGTGGTCCTCGAGATCGAGGGTGACGTCCGGGCCTACCCCATCCAGATCATGGTGTGGCACGAGATCGTGAACGACGAGGTGGGCGGTGTGCCGGTCAGTGTGACCTACTGCCCGTTGTGCAACTCCGCCCTGGCCTTCGATCGGCGGGTGGGGGACAGGGTGCTCGACTTCGGCACCTCCGGATCGCTCTACCAATCCGCTCTGGTCATGTACGACCGCCAGACGGAATCGCTGTGGGCCCACTTCACCGGTGAAGGGGTCATAGGGCACTATGCCGGTACCCGCTTGGCCCCGATCGCAGTGCAGACCCTGTCGTTTGAGCAGCTACTGGCTCAACACCCCGATGCTCTGGTTCTGACCCGCGATACCGGCGCCGCCCGCGACTACGGAACCAACCCCTATATCTCCTACGACGAGGAGGCGTCGGGACCGATCGACAACTTCTTCCAGGGTGAGGTTGATCCCCGCCTTGAACCGAAGGCCCGGGTGGTGGGGTTTGTGCGTGACGATCTGGCTCATGCCGTCGACATCGATTTGGCCGAAACGCCATCGGTCCACCGGATTCCGGTCGGTGGCGACAACCTCGTCGTCTTTCAGCATCCTGGTCTGGCCTCGGCCCTCGATCGGGCGTCGGTGGCGGCTGGGCGGGACGTGGGGCAGACCGGAGTCTTTGTTCCCGAGGGTGCCGACGGACAGACCTTGACGTTCTCCGTCGAGGGCGACGCCTTTATCGACGATCAAACCGGCTCAGTGTGGACCGTGACAGGACGGGCCGTCGACGGGCCGCGGGCGGGCCAGCAGTTGACTCCGGTCGGCCATCTCAACACCTTCTGGTTCGCGTGGTCAACCTATTATCCCGACACCGTCCTTATCGACGGTTGACGGCAGGCCGGCCACCGTGTGCTCTCCCACGGTGGCCGGCCCGAAGTCGCCGCCTGTCAGATCTCTCGACCCCGATTGACACCGGACACGATGGCCCGCAGCGAGGCGGTGATGATGTCGGAGTGCATCCCGACACCCCACAGCTCACGGTCGCCCACCTTCAACTCCATATAACACACGGCCTGGGCGTCAGCCCCGGCACCGATGGCATGCTCGTGATAGTCGAGGACCCGCAGCCGGGCGTCGAAGCTCTCCCGCAGGGCATTGGTGAACGCCTCCACGGCACCGCCTCCTTCACCCACGATCGAGGTCTCCTCACCGTCGACCTTGACCTTGGCCTCGACCCGCGACCGGTCTGCACCCTCAACGTTCTGCGATGTGGTGAACGAAACCAGTTCGTAGGGTTTTGACGGGGCCAGGTAGTGATTCCGGAATTCGTCCCAGATCTCGTTCCCGGTGATCTCCTTGCCGGTGGTGTCGGTGATCTGCTGGATGACCCTGGTGAACTCGATCTGCAGCCGCCGGGGCAGATCCAGCTCCTGCTCGGTCTTCAGCAGGTAGGCCACGCCGCCCTTGCCCGACTGGGAATTGACCCGGATGACGTCTTCGTAGCTGCGGCCCACGTCTTCAGGGTCGATGGGCAGGTAGGGAACCTCCCACAGCGTCTGGCCGGTTTGTTCCATGGCCTCGAACCCCTTCTTGATGGCATCCTGGTGCGAACCGGAGAACGCGGTGTAGACCAGATCGCCGACGTAGGGGTGTCGGGGATGTACCGGCAACTGGTTGCAGTGCTCGGCCACCCGCCGCAGCTCGTTTATCTCGGTCAGATCGAGTCCGGGATCCACCCCTTGGCTGAACAGGTTCAGGGCCAGGGTGACCACATCGACATTGCCGGTGCGTTCCCCGTTGCCGAACAGCGTGCCTTCCACCCGGTCGGCACCGGCCATAACTCCGAATTCGGCCGCCGCCACTGCTGTACCGCGGTCGTTGTGGGGGTGCAGCGACAGAACGATCGATTCCCGTTCCTTGATGTTGCGATGGAACCACTCGATCTGATCGCCGTAGATGTTGGCCGTACTCATCTCCACCGTTGCCGGCAGATTCAGGATCAACGGATCGGCCACCGTGGGCTCGAAGACGTCCATGACCGCCTGGCAGATGTCGCGGGCGAACGGCAACTCGGTCCCGGTGAACGACTCGGGAGAGTACTCGTAGCGAATTGTGGTGCCGACCACATTGGCTTCGTTGGCCACGCAGCGTTGGGCTCCCTTGACGGCGATATCGATGATCCCGGATTCGTCGAGACCGAAGACCACACGGCGTTGCACGGTCGAGGTTGAGTTGTAGAGGTGAACGATGGCGCGTTTGGCTCCCACCAGAGACTCGTAGGTGCGATCGATCAACTCGTCACGGGCCTGGGTGAGTACCTGGATGGTCACGTCGTCGGGGATGGCGTCGTCGCTGATGATCTGGCGGACGAAATCGAAATCGGTTTCGGAGGCGGCGGGGAATCCCACCTCGATCTCCTTGAAGCCGACGTCCACCAGGGTGTCGAACATCATGCGTTTGCGATCGGGATCCATCGGCTCGATCAGGGCCTGGTTACCATCGCGCAGATCGACGCTGCACCAGAGCGGTGCCTTGGTGATCGTGGCGTTGGGCCAGGTTCGATCGTTGATGTCGATCGGGGGGAAGGCCTGGTATTTCTCGATGGGCATTCGGTTCATCGAATGATCTCCTTGGGTGAGCCCCGTCCACCATCGTCTTCGGTGGGTTTCGGCGGGGCGGTGACTGTGGGACTGGGTTGGGAGGCACATCCGCCGGTCGAGTCCGGGCGGAAGGCACCTACTGCCGATAGGGCGGGAAGTTCCCTGTCCTCAGTCACCAATGAACCCCTGGCGGGCTGAGCGGCGGGGCTGGGGTGCTGCTGCTGACGGCACCGGATTGGCCCCTGGCGAGTGAGACGCTCGAACTTCGACGTGATGGATCCCGACGCGCTTGACTAAGCGGCCGGGTTCAGAAGTCGAAGGTCGAGCAGCAACAACACAACGTGGATGGTACCACCACGGCCACCCGATAGCCACCAATTCCGGCGGCTCAGTCGTCCAGGCTGGGATCGGTCTTGAGTCGTTCCCCGAATGACATCAGCTGCTCGAGGACTTCGACGTCGACGTGACGGCGACGCTGAGCCAGCGAAGTCTTGATCTGCTGATAGATGTGCTCCTCATCGGTGCAGCGATGGCATTGATCAAGATGGGAAGCCACTTTTCGGGCGGTGTCAGCGTCGATTTCGCCGTCGATGTAGGCCTGCAGCACCTTGAGGACATCACCGCACGACATGGAGCCCCGAAGGCGGTCGAGAAGTCGTCTCATCGGGATCGTACCTCCTGGTCCAACCCGGTTCGCTCCAGGTGCTCGCGAATTCGCCCCCGGGCTCGATGCAGCCGGCTCATGACCGTTCCCACCGGAACGCCGAGCAGGTTGGCCGCTTCCTGGTAGGCCAAGCCGTCGAGGTCGACCAGCTCCACCACCTGACGGAAGTCGTCGGACAGCTGGCCAAAAGCGTCCTCAATGGCGGCGTCCAGCACAGGTGAGACAACGAGGGCCTCAGGATCGTCATGATCGGCGAATTCCTGTGACCGTTCGAACGTCAGCTCCGGGTCGTTGAGCAGGTCGGGCTTCTTCTTGCGAACCCGGTTGATGTTGGCGTTGCGCATGATGGTCAGCAACCACGCTCGGGGGTAGCGACCGTCGAATCGGTCGATCGACCGGTAGGCCCGCAGAAGCGTGTCCTGAACCAGATCCTGAGCGTCGGCATCCGATCTGGTGAGCGACCAGGCCGTGCGATAGAGCACTTCCAACTCGGGTAGGACGTACTGATCGAACCGGTTGTCGTTCTCTGTCTTTGGGCTGTCCACCAAAGTCACCATCCACTTCGGAACTGGTCGGGACCCGGATCTATTCCCTCAGAGGACGTGCGTCGGCGGGGTGGACGCATCCGGGTGGCCATCGGGGTTCGCGTCGGTAGCCCAAGGATATGGGATGGCCACGGTCTTTCGGCACGCGGGTTGGCGTGACTCGTCGCAGGCTGGAAACCGTGTCACGACCTCGATCGGTGATCCGGTGGCATCCCGGCGGTCGGGCCCAAATCCGGGCCATCCGACCGTCGAGGTTGCAAATTCGGTAGGGTTGCTGGCACCTTGTGATTTGCACAAACGACCCGATTCCGCACTGATGGCGCGGGTTTCAGCCAGGTGAATGATGGCGAAATCCTTGACATTGTGATTCGCAGAGGCTCCACTTTCCAGAGTCCCCCGAAGTGGCGGGTCGAAACCCAAAAGGAGTTCGCATGAACAAATCAGAACTAATTGACAACGTCGCCGATCGCACCGGTGTCAGCAAGAAGGACGTCGAGGCTTCGATCTCCGGAATGTTCGACGTCATGGCCGACACCGTGTCCCACGGGGGCGACGTGACGATCCAGGGTTGGCTCAAGGTGGAGCGGGTCAACCGCAAAGCCCGTATGGGTCACAACCCTCAGACCGGGGAGAAGATGCAGATTCCGGCCTCGACCGCCACCAAGGTCAGCGCCCTGACCAAGCTCAAGGCCGCCGGCAAAGGTAGCTGACGGCGGCCATCAACCGCCACTTGTCAACCGGACCCGCCGCCCTGTAGCGGGGACATGAGACCGGATTCGACCCGTCTATCAGGATCGAAACCACTCGAAATAACAGTCGATGGACGCCCAGACTGGGCGTCCATCGTCGTTGTGGCCGGCCCTGGGCCAAGCCACAGCGGTTAGTCTGGTCTCACTATGAGCACCGTCGAGCTTCCTCACCCCACTGACCTGCTACCCCATCGAGCACCGTTTCTGCTTCTCGACGCCATCACCGAGCTGATCCCCGGCGAATCGGCGGCAGGAAGCTGGCACCTCACGGGCGATGAATACTTCTTTCCCGGCCATTTCCCCGGGCGACCAACCCTTCCCGGTGTTCTGATGCTGGAGTCGCTGGCTCAGATCGGAGCCTGTGGCGTGCTGGCCGACTCCCGTTTCACCGGCAAGGTGCCCCTGCTGGGCGGCTCGTCGAAGGTCAAGTTCCGCCGTCAGGTCGTGCCGGGAGACAGGCTTGACCTGCGGGTGGAGCTGACCCGGTTCACCGGTCGGGCCGGCAAGGGCGAAGGCGTTGCCTCCGTCGGTGGCGAGACCGCCTGTCAGGCCGAAATCATGTTCGTACTGGCCGACAGCTAGGTCTGTTCGGCGGGACCCACCCCGCAGATTCCACCATCTGGGGTTCGGGAGGGTCGGATGCGACCCCTGGAACCCCCAGTACGAAGGATATGGGGCTACTGGGGGCTTCGGCGCGGAGCGCCTCGCTTGCAGTTTCGGCCGCTGGCCGAAACTGGTGAGACCTGACACAAGATCACGGGTCCACGCCCCCTGGGGTGTCTAGGCCGGCCCGATGATGACGGAACCGTTGTGGCCCCCGAAGCCGAAGCTGTTGGATATGGCCGGTCCCGGTGTCCAGGGGCGGGGCTCGTCGGTCACGATGTCGATCTCCGGAAGCTCGGGATCACGTTGCTCGAACCCGATGGTCGGCGGGATCAGCTCCTTCTGGATCGACATGATCAACGCCACCGCTTCCAGCGCCCCGGCCGCCCCCAGAGCGTGTCCGGTGACCCCCTTGGTCGACGTTATCGGTGGTCCGGGAACACCGAACACCTTCTCCACCGCATGAGCCTCAGCCGCATCGTTGAGGGGGGTCGATGTACCGTGGGCGTTGATCTGGGCGATGTCCTGGGGGGCCAGGCCGGCATCGGACAGCGCCAACTCCATGCAGCGAACCGCTCCCGAACCACCGGGTGCGGGAGCGGTGATGTGGTGGGCATCGGCCGTGCTGGCCGCCCCCATGACCACGGCCAAGATCTCCGCCCCCCTGGCCCTGGCATGTTCCAGCTCCTCCAACACCAGCACACCGGCCCCTTCGGCGATGATGAAACCGTCGCGCCGTCGATCAAACGGACGGGAGTGGCCGCTGGTACTGAGTGCCGTCATGTTGCCGAAGCCGGCCAACGCCGTAGGACAGGTCGGTGTCTCGCTCCCGCCGGCCAACATCACGTCGCAGCGACCCATACGTATGGTGTTGAGGGCTGCTCCGATGGAGTGGGTGCCGGCGGCACAGGCGGTGACGATGGCCTCGCACGGACCCTGGAAGCCGTGGCGCATCGAAGCGCTGGCCGCCGCCGCGTTGGGCATCATCATCGGGATCAGGAAAGGGGAGACCCTGCGGTCACCACGCTCGTGGCGGATGACGATCTGCTCCTCGTTCGTTCGGATACCGCCGATGCCGGTGCCGATCATGACGCCCATGCGGGCCGGATCAGCCGCCAAATCGCCGGCCTGTTCCATGGCCATGTCGGCCGCGGCCAGGGCGAACTGGGTGTATCGATCGGCCCGACGAGCCTCCTTGGGACTGGCGAACCACGGCGACGGGTCCCAATCCGGCATGACCCGATTGCCCTCCATCGGCGGGCGCAGCAGCCCCTCCCAGAACGCTTCCGACCCGGTACCGCAAGGTGCTACCACCCCGATGCCGGTGACGGCGACCGCCCGGGACATCAGATCTTTCCTACCACCAGATCGTAGGCGCCGCCCACGGTCTCGATACCTTCGAGCTCCTCCTCCTCGACCGAAACACCGAACTCCTCTTCGAGAGCCATGACCAGCTCGACCAGGTCGAGGCTGTCGGCATCGAGATCCTCGGCGAACCGCGCCTCGCGGGTCACCTTGCTGACATCCACCGAGAGCACCTCGACGGCGCACTTCTGGAATGCCTCAAACTTCGCATCATCACTCACTGGGTTCCTCCTGGAACTGATTCTTGTTGCTCTTGGACTGCCTTGCCTAGTGGGTCGGTCAGCCTACCGGATGACCTCCTCACGTTAACGTGGTGGTATCTACCCTCCAAAGCCGCCTCCCATCCCCATCCCACCGTCGACCGGGATGGTGGCGCCGGTGATGAAACCGGCTCGCTCGGAGGCCAGGAACGACACTGCGGCCGCCACCTCATCCGGATGGCCGACCCGGCCAACCGGTACGGCGGCAACCATGGTGGCAACGTGACTTTCGCCGGCGGCGGCCAACATCTCGGTTTCAATGGGGCCCGGTGCAATCAGGTTGACGGTGATGCCCCGCGAGGCGAATTCCCGGGCCAGGGACCGTCCGAGGCCGACCAACCCGGCCTTCGATGCCGCATAGTTGGCCTGCCCGGCCTGCCCCAGTGAACCGACGACCGACGACATGAGGATGATACGGCCCCAGCGGTTCTTCATCATCGGCCGTACCGCTCGCTTGGCCACCCGGAAGGCGCCGGTGAGGTTGGCGTCGATCACAGCAGCGAAGTCGTCCTCCGACATCCGCAACACCAGCAGATCGCGGGTGATGCCGGCGTTGGCCACCACGATCGACGCAGTACCGAATCGGGATTCGATCTCGCTGAACGCCTCGTCGATGGACGCGCCGTCGGTGATGTCGCACTGCAGCCAGGTCAGGTTGTCGTCGAGCTCGTCGGGCTTTGACCGTGAACCCACCACCACCTGATGGCCGTCAGCGGCCAGCGACCGGGCGGCCGCCAGGCCGATACCACGGCTGCCACCGGTGACGAAGGCCACCCGGGTCACGGGATCATCTCCCGAGCTCGACGGTTGGTTGCTGTCGGTCATGTCTCTCCCCAACGGACGATGGCGCTGGCCCAGGTCATGCCGGCGCCGAATCCCACGAACATCACGATGTCTCCCGGATTGACCCGACCGTTGCGCTGGGCGTGTTTGAGGGCCAGCGGAATGGAGGCGGCCGATGTGTTGCCGGTGTGCTCGAGCACCATTGATGTGCGATCCATGGAGAACCCGATCTTGCGCCAAGCCGACTCCACGATCCGGATGTTGGCCTGGTGGGGGACGATCAGATCAATGTCGTCGACGGTCAAACCGGCCCGCTGGAGCGATGTCTTGGCCGAGTGCTGGATCACGGTGACGGCCTGACGGAACACCTCTTTCCCGTCCATCTGCCAGACATCGCCGTGTTCGGCGTAGAGGATGTGGAGGTAGTCGCCGGCCGAGCCGAGATCCCAGCTCAGCAGCTCTCCACCACCGGCCGGATTCCGCTCGATCACCGCCGCTCCGGCCCCGTTGCCAAACAGGATGCCGGTTCCCCGGTCGGTGTAGTCGGTGATGCGATCAAGGGCTTCGGCCCCGATGACCAGCAGGCGGTCGACGCCCTGGAGCATCAACCCGTTGGCCACCACCAGTGCGTAGACCCAACCGGAACACACGGCCTGGACGTCGAATGCCCCGCACTGCATGCCCAGAGCATCGGCCACCACGGGTGCCGTTCCCGGGGAGATGTAGTCCGGTGTGGTCGTGGCCAACACAATCTGCTCGATGTCCCCGGCCTCCACCGAAGCTTCGGCCATGGCCAGACGGGCGGCCTCGATGGCCAGACCGGACGTACTACCGCCGACACGCCGCTCGCTGATACCGGTGCGTTCCCGGATCCACTCGTCGGTGGTGTCCATCATCGACATCAGGTCCTGGTTGGTCAGCACCTTGTCGGGCAGGGCGGCTCCCACGCCCTTGATGTTGAAGCCCCATGGTCCAACGCCAAGGCCGGCCGATTGGTTCATTTCCGAAGTGGTACCGGACATGATCGATGTTCCTTGCTAGGGGGTGCCCACGGAAGCGCTGCGCAGCCAGGCCAGGGGTTGCGAGGTGGTGACCCGTTCGCCGGCCAGGGCCAGCAGGCCCTGGAGCGAGCCCTCGAACGCCGATCGGACCTCAACATCGCCGACCTGGCCCAGCGCCTGACCGCGCTGGATGTCTTGACCGTCGGTCAGGCCGTCGATCGGGGTGAACACACCCGTTGTCGGGCTGACGATCAGCCTCTCGACGGCGTACAGCCCTTCTCCCTCAGCCCCGCTTGACGACTTCGACGCCCCGGCCAGACTCTCCAGCAGCGCGTCGACGTCGGAGGGTGTGTTGACCGATAACGATGTGGTGCCCTTGATCGAGCGTTTGATCAGACCGGTCAAGGTTGTGCCCGGGCCCAGTTCGAGAAAGACGGTGGCGCCGGCATCGTGGAGGGCGTGCAGCGTGTGCCGCCACAGCACCGGTTTGGTCAGCTGGGCGCTGAGCAGGCCCCGCCATTCCCCGGCGTCGTTGTGGGGGAGTGCGTCGACGTTGGCGACGACCGGTCGGTTCGGGGCCCGGAAGTCGACATCGGCCAGAGCCTTACGGAGGCGGTCGCGGGCCGGCGACATCAGCGGCGTGTGGAATGCCCCGCCCACGTTGATGGCCACGACCCGCTTGGCCCCCAGCTCCTTGGCCAGCTCACCGGCCTTGTCGATCCCGTCGGGGTTGCCGGCGATGACCACCTGTCCAGCGGTGTTGTAGTTGGCCACCCACACTTCGCCGTCGGCTCGGCTGCAGGCCAGTTCGACCTTCTCGTCGTCGAGACCGAGGACGGCGGCCATGGTTCCGTCGGTGATGTCGGCTGCCGCCTGCATGGCCTCGCCTCGTTCGGTCACCAACTGGACTCCGGCACCGAATCCGAGGGCTCCCGAGGCGGTCAGGGCCGAGTACTCGCCCAGGCTGTGGCCGGCGTGGAAGGCCGGTTCAACGCCGATGCGTTCGACGGCATCGAGCACGATCATACTGAGGATGTAGGTTGCCAGTTGGGAGTTGCGGGTCTCACGCAGCTCGTCGTCGTCGGCCTCCAGCAACAGGTGGGCCACATCCCGGCCCGACGCCTCCGACGCTTCGTCCACCAGCTCCCAGCTTGGATGGTCGGCCCAGGGTTGACCCATGCCCGGCTTCTGGGACCCCTGGCCGGGGAACGTGAAGGCAATCATCACCGAAGTCATTACATCCTCTGACCAATGGTCGGGCGAGAACGTTACCCGACCGGCGCTGCGGATCGATCCTATGTCACCGGTGGCAAACCTGTCGATCCGCCCGGCCGGTAGGCGGCGGCCGACAGCGCTATTGCCGATCCCGGCGATGAGGCCTTGGCCGAAGAGCCATGTGGGTGTTTAAGTCCACGCCACGGGACCATCGGGCCGGTAGAATCGGCGGGCAGCAGTCCTGAATTTGAGCCACACGAACGAGCCCGGGTGGCGGAATGGCAGACGCGGCGGATTCAAAATCCGCTGTCCGAAAGGGCGTGTGGGTTCGACTCCCACCCCGGGCACTCCAATCGATACCTCCGCCCCGACAGACGACGTCGGCCCAGTCCAGGTCGGACGGAGAGGATTCGGTGCGCCTGGGAGGTGCCTTGTTTCGCCCGTCGATCGAAAAGAAGTTGTCGTCGGTTTCCGGTGAGATGCGCGAGTTGCGCGAAGATCTGAAGGTAATCGACGAACAGCTGCTCCAGGTGAGCGACGAAGCCGAGGACTCCCGGCTTCGGGCCCTCGTCTCGGAGACGCCGCTGGCGGCAGCGGAACACCGGGATGCGGCCAAGGCCGTCGGCGCCCTGCGCCGCGACCGTGAGGCGATGGTTCGTCGGCTGCAGAAGCTGGAAGCCCGGCAGGACGAACTGCTCGACCAACTCACAAAGGCCCGCTGACCTCTCTTGGCCCCGAAACGAATCATCATCGCCGAAGACGATCCTCTCATACGGCTGGATCTGGCCGAGGCGTTGGCCGAAGAGGGCTACGAGGTCGTCGGCCAGGCCGGAGACGGCGAGCAGGCCGTGGCCCTGGCCCAGGAGCTGAGCCCCGACGTGGCCATCGTCGACATCAAGATGCCCAACGTCGACGGCCTCGAAGCGGCCCGGCAGATGGTCAATCAGAGGCTCTGCGCCGTGGTCGTGCTCACGGCCTTCTCCCAACGGGATCTCATCCAGCAGGCCACCGAGGCGGGAGCGTTGGCGTATCTGATAAAGCCGTACCAGCAATCGGAGTTGGTCCCCACCATTGAGTTGGCGGCGGCCCGGTTCCGGGAGCTGGTGGCGTTGTCGGAGCAGTCGGAGAACCTGGCCGATCAACTGGAAACCCGAAAACTGGTCGACCGGGCCAAAGGGATCCTCATGGACCGGCATGACCTGGGCGAGAGTTCGGCCTTCCGGTTCCTGCAGCAGACGGCCATGAGCACCCGGTCGTCGATGAAGGCGGTGGCTCAGCAGGTTCTCGACGGCGATCTCACCCCTTGACGGCGGCCGACCGGCCGGAACCCTGGTGACCGGGCCGTTGTTGGCATAGGCTCGAACTCGATGCCGACTTTGATGCTGATCGACGGGAACTCGCTGACCTACCGGGCCTTCTTCGCCCTGCCCCAGGATCTGGCCACCGCCTCCGGTCAGGTGACCAACGCCGTGTTCGGGTTCACGTCGATGCTGATCAACCTGGTGCGTGATCACCAGCCCGACGGCGTGGCCGTGGCCTTCGATCGTCCTGAACCAACGTTCCGCCACGAGAAGGTCGAGACCTACAAGGCCAACCGGTCGGCCGCCCCCGACATACTCAAGCAGCAGATGGGGCTGGTGCGGGAAGTGCTCGACACGCTCCGCATCCGTCAGCTGGAGCAAGCGGGGGTGGAGGCCGACGACATTTTGGCCACGCTGGCCACCGAGGCGGCGGCCCAGGGCATCGATGTGCTGGTGGTGACCGGCGACCGCGACAGCTACCAGTTGGTGGAGGACCCCCACATCAAGGTCGTCTACAACAAGCGGGGGGTCAGCGACTACGCCCTCTACGACGAGGCCGGCATTCTGGAGCGCACCGGTGTGCCACCGTCGAAGTACGTGCAATACGCCGCCCTACGGGGCGACAACAGCGACAATCTGCCCGGCGTGCCCAAGGTGGGGGAGAAGACGGCGGCCAAGCTGCTCGACAAGTACGGCGACCTCGACGGCATCTTCTCCCACCTCGACGAACAGACTCCGAAGTTGAAGGAGAATCTGGCCGCCTCCGAGGATCTCGTCCGCATCAACGCCGTGGTCATGGAGCTCATGAAAGACGTCGACCTCGGCATCGACCCGGCCGATCTGCTGGGCATCGAACCCTACGACATCGACCAGGTCCGCAAGCTGTTCGACTTCCTCGAGTTCCGCACCCTGCTGGTCCGCTTGGAAGAGGCCTTCTCGGCTTCGACGGCAGCGGCCGCCCTGGCCACCAAGTCCGAGTTGACCACGACCATCACATCGCC
The DNA here is from genome assembly GCA_965216685.1 of Acidimicrobiales bacterium. Taxonomy (GTDB): domain Bacteria; phylum Actinomycetota; class Acidimicrobiia; order Acidimicrobiales; family SZUA-35; genus JAHELU01. The sequence goes on along the minus strand of OZ244195.1, from coordinate 5,052,783 downwards.
CCGGGGAGCTGAGGCGGCGGCCATGCTGGAGAAGCTGGCCACCGGCTCCGATCCGGTCTCGGTCGCCGGCTTGCTGTCGGAGAACGTGCATCGCTGGGATGTGGCCGGCCTGGCCCTGGCCGTTGCCCTTTCGGAAAAGGGAGCCGAGGAGCGGCCGGCGGCGATACCGGTGGTGTGGTTGGACGGTGAAACCATTGCCGACCCCGATGTCTTGCCGGTGCTTCGCCGCCTGGTGGGGGCCGACGGTCCCGGTGTTCAGGCCCACGACGCCAAACCGCTGATCCGGGCCCTGCTCCAGCACGACTGCGGCTTCGCCGGACTGCGCCTCGACACCTCGTTGGCCGCCTACCTTCTCGACCCGGCCGGCAACGCCTACCCCTACGGCGAGCTGCTCACGACCTACACCGACTTCACCCTGCCCCAGGGCACGGTGGTGCCCGAGGGACAACTCGATTTCGGTGACAGCTCACTGACTCCGGCCGAGGAGACGGCGCTGGAAGCAGCGGCGGTGGCCATCCTCGGGCCGCAGTTGGCGGCCGAGATCGAGGAGAACGGACTGACCGAGTTGAACTCCACGGTCGAAGTGCCGCTGGTGGCGGTGCTGGCCCACATGGAACGCACCGGGGTGGCCGTCGACCGGGCCGAGTTGGAGGGCCTCAACGATTCCATGACGGCCGAAGCGACGGCCCTGGCCCAGGCCATTCAGGACGACGCCGGCGAGGAGTTCAACGTCAACTCCACCAAGAAGCTACGGGAGATCCTGTTCGAGAAGCTGGAGCTGACCCCGCAGAAGAAGACCAAGACCGGCTACTCGACCGATCAGGCCACGCTGGAGAAGCTGTCGGGCGAGCATCCCATCATCGATCATCTGCTCCGCTACCGGGAGGTGGAGAAGTTGCGATCGACCTACGGCCAGCCCTTGCTCGACGCCGTGGCCCCCGACGGTCGCATCCACGCCACGTTCAACCAGACGGTAGCCCGCACCGGCCGCCTGTCGAGTGAGAATCCGAACCTCCACAACATCCCCGTCCGGACCGAGCTGGGCCGGACCTTCCGCCAGGCTTTCGTCGCCTCCGATGGCTTCGAGCTGTTGATCGCCGACTACAACCAGATCGAGTTGCGCTGTATCGCCCACCTGGCCAACGATCCCGGTCTGGTCGAAGCCTTCACCAAGGGCGATGACATCCACAACATCACCGCCGCCCGGGTGTTCGACGTCGAACCGGCGCAGGTCAACACCGAACAGCGGAGCAAGGCCAAGATGGTGTCCTACGGTCTGGCCTACGGCATGGAGTCCTACGGCCTGAGCCAACGGCTCGGGATTCCGGTGACCGAGGCCAAGCAGATTCTCGACGCCTACTTCGAAGGCTTTCCCTCGGTCAAGGAATACATGGAGCGCACCGTGACCGAGGCTCGCAACCGGGGCTATACCGAGACGCTGTTTGGTCGTCGCCGTTCCATTCCCGAGCTGCTCAGCGACAACCGCAACCTCCGCCAGGCCGGGGAACGCCAAGCCATGAACGCCGGCATCCAGGGCCTGGCCGCCGACATCTTCAAAGTGGCGCTGGTCAGACTCCACCGCTCATTGATCGACGGCGGCTACACCAGCCGGCTCATCCTCCAGGTCCATGACGAGGTCATCCTCGAGGTGCCGCCGACCGAACGCGACGCCATGAACGATCTGGTTCTCGATGAGATGCGGGGCGCGTTCGACCTCAGGGTGCCGCTGGAGGTCAACCTGGCCTTCGGTCCAACCTGGGCGGCGGCCAAGTAACAGCCAAGTACCAGCCAAGTGACGGCCAAAGTGATGGTCAACGTGGCCGGGTTGTGATCAACCCGGTTGCAGGACGGATCCTTCGTTGAGGTGATCAGCGCCTCCGGCCGGAGTGGCGAGGACGAAGCGGCTGGCCGAGGCCCGGTAGGTTTGACACGGTTCGGCCGGGCAGGGGGGCGCCGCCCGGTACACCGTCACCAGTGAGCCATCGGTGCCGAAGAAGGCCAGATCGATCGGGAACTGTGCCTTGTGGGTCCAGAAGGTCAGGTCGGTGGCCGATGGCATGACGAACAGGATTCCGTCGAGATCGAAGGCCGAGGGTGTTTCCGTCAGCCCGGTCGTGCGTTTGCTGTCGTTGTCGGCCACTCCGACCAGCATCGATCGACCACCGGCGCTGATGGTTCGTAGCTCCCAGTCGACCATGGTGGCGGGGATGCGGATCTGGGTTCCGTTGTGGTCGACCACGGTTGACCCGTCGGTCGAGTCGGTGGCATCGGCTGATCCGGTCGCCGGGGTGCCGACCACGTCGAGTTCGTCGCCGCTGTTGATGGTGCCTCTCAGGATCTCCCCCGTCGAGGGTCGGAACACATCGACCTTCAGGGGCTGACCGCTGCCTTTGGTGCGCAGGATCTTGCAGTAGCCGGCCATGGTGCCGTCGGGTGCGGCCGGTACGTCCTCGATGGCCACGATGAAGTCCCCGGCGGTAATGCCGAGTTGGTCGGCCGGACCGCCGGTTTCGACCGACTGGACGAACACCCCGTTCGTGCCGTCCTCCAGGAGGATGGCCTGTCCGTTGATTCCGAGCGATTCCCGGTCCTGGCCGGTGGCCAGGTGCTCGATAATGGGGACGGCGTCGGCGGCGGTAATGGCGAAGTTCTGATCCGTCTCACTGTTGCCGGCGTAGTTGATCCCCACCACCCGGCCGTCCTCGGTGACCAGCGGGCCGCCGGAGTTACCACCGTTGATGCGGGCGTCATGCTCGACGACCTGCTCAACGCTGGTCCAGTTGGTCGCACCCTCGGCGTCGCGTTTGGCGATGATTCCCGTGGTCAGTGTGTATTCGGGGTCGCTCAGGGGGAATCCGGCGGCGTAGACCCGTAGACCGACGTCGAACGGTTCGGTGAAGAATTCCAGGTGGGCCGAGATCGGACCCTCGACCTGGAGAACGGCCAGGTCGGAGCACTCGTCCTGACCTACAACCCGGGCCGAGCGGGGTTCGGTCTCACCGTTGACGAACACCTCGAGGAAGGCGGCGCCGGTGGCCACATGGTTGTTCGTCACCATCGTGCCCTGGTCGTCGATGAAGAACCCACTGCCGGTCCAGTTGCCGGTGAGGGTGCCCTCGGCTGGATCGACGTAGGTTCCGGCGGCCACGATGAACCCCACCGCCGGTTCCACCGCCTCAAACGACAGGATCGGTTCTGACGAGGCGATGGCGTTGGTCGACGGGTTGGCTTCATCGCCACCGGTCAACGTGACAGGTTGAGCGCCATTGTCGCCGCAGGCTGCGGCCAGAAATGCGAACCCCACCAAAGCGGCCAGAATGACCAAGCCGCGGTGAGCGGGTGCACGGGGTGTCGCCGGCATCAGTCCTCCTCTGGTTGTTGAAGATGATACGCCGCCAAGGTGCTGTGCAGTTCGCGAAAGGCTTCTCGAACATCTGCGGTGTAGGGACACCGCCTGGCGACGCTCCAGAACCTCAGATCGCCCAGGGCCAGATCATCCGGAGTCGCACCGTGGCGGCCGCCTGGGGATCGGCATCTAGGCTGGACCATGTGACCGAGCTTGTCCCCAACCATCATGCCGACTACCCGCAGATGCGGGGATTGTTCGGGTATCTGGCCGCTCTGACGATGATCGTCGGTCGGGGAAGCGACTCCCGGCTGGTGGCCACGCTGGCCGGCCTCGGTGCCGACGACGCCGTGCTCGACATCGGTTGCGGCCCGGGGACGGCGGCCCGCTATGCCGCCACCAACGCAGCGTCGGTCACCGGGGTGGATCCGTCGGAGCCAATGTTGCGGCTCGCTCGACTGTTAAGCCGGACGCGGTCAGCCCACCGGTTGCGCTGGGTGGTGGGAACGGCCGAATCGTTGCCGGTGAGCGACGACGACTTCACCGTCTGTTGGTCGCTGGCCTCGGTGCATCACTGGCGTGATCTCGACGCCGGGCTCCGAGAGGTCCGGCGCGCCCTCAAGCCGGGCGGTCGATTCCTGGCGGTGGAGAAGCGGGTGAAGCCCGAAGCCAAAGGTTTGGCCAGCCACGGCTGGACCGACGGTCAGTCGCAACGGTTCGGGATCATGCTGGAGGAGAGGGGATTCCAGCAGGTCGAGGTCTCCAATCACGATCTGGGGCGGCGACGGGTGGTGGTGGTCCAAGGGCTGAATCCGGGAATGGATCGGTGACCGGGGCTCACTGGTTCGAGCCGTTGGCCGCCCACATGGGGTCGGCCTACCTTCGCTACTCGTTCACCAAGGGGACGGTTCAGGAGGTCGACGCCGTGGTCTCGATGCTGGCCCTGCCGGCCGGGGCACGGGTGCTCGACGTCGGCTGCGGTCCGGGACGTCACAGCCTGGAGCTCGCCCGCCGGGGCTTCGAGGTGGTCGGGATCGACATTTCCCGTCCATTCGTCGACCTGGCCGGCCAGGCCGCCGAGGCCGAGAGCCTCGACGCTCGATGTCGTTTCCTGCGGGCCGACGCCGCCGACCTGGCTCAACTGGATCTCGGTCGTTTCGACCTGGTGCTGTCGTTGTGTCAGGGGGCTTTTGGCCTCAGCGGCGGTCCACGGCACACTCCGACCATCGACCAGATGGAGCTCGACGAACCCATCATGGCCGCCATGGCCTCCCGACTGGCCCCTGGTGGCCGGCTGGTACTGTCGGCCTTCTCGGCCTACTTTCAGCTGCGTCACAGTGCATCCGGATCGCCCAACGGTGCGCCGTCGGATGGTCTGCCGGCTGAGACGTTCGACGCTGCCGCCGGGGTGAACCACGAGTGGACGACCGTGCTCGACGTCGACGGTCAACCTCGTACGGCGGAGCTGTGGACCACCTGCTACACCCCTCGGGAACTGCGGCTGATGGCCCGGGCCGCCGGTTTGACGGTGGAAGCGGTCCATGGCGTGACCCCGGGCGACTACGGTGCTCACCGGCCCGACGTCGATCGGCCCGAGTTCCTGCTCGTGGCCTCGGCCGGCCGGGATCCGAGCCCGGGGACCGGGCCCGGATAAAAGTCAGGCGGCGACAGCATAGGTACCGTAAGCCGATAGCCTGAAAGACGGTCGGGAAAGCCCCGCCCTCGTTCGTGCGCCTTCGCAGAAGCGCCGAGTATTGAAGCGCCGAGCGACTATCGGAAAGTGTCCCCTAGTTACGTGTCGACCGCCGAAGTAAGTACAGAAACAACCATGACCGATACCCCAGCACAAGAGGAGCCAGCGGCTCCGCAGACAATGGACGAAGCTGTGGGTGAGGAGGAGTATGTCCCCCGCCAGATCGTGGCCAACGATCTTGACGGCTCATTGGACGACGCCTATGCGGCGTCGATGGTCATGGTGGATGACGGCCAGATGGTCAACGGGACCGTGGTCCGGGTTGACCGCGACGAGGTCCTGGTCGACATCGGCTACAAGAGCGAGGGTGTCATCCCCGCCCGTGAACTCTCGATCCGCAACGACGTCGAGCCCGGTGAGCTTGTCTCGGTGGGTGACGACGTCGAAGCCCTCGTCCTCCAGAAGGAAGACAAGGAGGGGCGGCTGCTCCTGTCGAAGAAGCGGGCCCAGTACGAACGGGCCTGGGGCACCATCGAAGCGATCAAGGAGCGGGACGGCATGGTTTCCGGCCCGGTCATCGAGGTGGTCAAGGGTGGTCTCATCCTCGATATCGGCCTGCGGGGATTCCTCCCCGCTTCGCTGGTGGAGCTGCGCCGGGTCCGCGACCTGCAGCCCTACATCGGTCGATCGCTGGAAGCCAAGATCATCGAACTGGACAAGAACCGCAACAATGTGGTGCTTTCCCGCCGGGCCTATCTGGAGGAGACCCAGAAGGAACAGCGCGAAGACTTCCTCACCAACCTCACCCCGGGCGAGGTCCGCTCCGGTGTCGTCTCGTCGGTCGTCAACTTCGGCGCCTTCGTCGACCTGGGAGGCATGGACGGTCTGATCCACGTTTCCGAGCTTTCGTGGAAGCACGTCGATCATCCCGGTTCGGTGGTTTCGGTGGGCGACGAGGTCACTGTCCAGGTGCTTGAGGTCGATCTCGATCGGGAGCGCATCAGCTTGTCTCTCAAGGCCACCCAGCAGGACCCGTGGCAGGAGTTCGCCACCAGCCACCGTGTTGGTGAGCTGGTCTATGGCCGGGTCACCAAGCTGGTTCCCTTCGGAGCATTCGTCCAGGTGGGCGACGGTATCGAGGGCCTGGTCCACATCTCCGAGATGTCGGCCCACCACATCGACCTGCCCGAACAGGTGGTCACGCCGGGTGAGGAGCTGTGGGTCAAGATCATCGATATCGACCTTCAACGGCGACGTATCAGCCTTTCGATCAAGCAGGCGGCCGAGGGCGGCGTCGTTGCTCAGGAGTACCAGGAGCACTTCGGCGAGCACGCCTTCGACGATGAGGGCAACTACATCGGTCCGTCCGAGGTCGATCCCGACGTTGAGGCGGCCTGGGCCGAATACTATGCCGAACTCGACGGTGGCAATGCCGACGCCGAGGCTCCCAGCGCCGGGGCCGGAGCCGACGGAACACCCCCGGTGGCGCCGGCAGCCGAAGAGGCGGAATCTTCACCCGACGCTGCTGCTCCAGCTGCCGAGGCGGCCGACCCGGGAGAGGTTGCGGGACAACGTCCCGAGGCTACCGGACCCCCGGCGGCCGACGCCTGATCCCCTGAATCGGGGTACCAACCGAGACCAGTGGTAAGCGCTCGACATTCGTCGGGCACATCCCCCCGGTTGCTCACGGCGACCGTCGCGACAAGGTTTGTGCGCTCAGGTGTCATTGTGACACTGCAGCGCACAAACCTCGGCAGAAGGCGCCACTGACCTGTCGCGAATCTGCCGGCCGGCGGTGTTCCCGGTGGGCCAGCCGGCCTGCTGGCCAACCCCGACCGGGCCCGGCCGCCGATTTCGTGCAATTGCTAAGCATGCAACGGCATTGCGCCGACAAGAACCTCAAGTAAGCGCGGCAAGTCACGTACCTGCCATTGACCGAGGAGATTGTCGTGAGCGCACGACGGACGGTGATTCTGATAGTTGCGGTGGCTCTGGGCGCACTGGCCGCGGTTGGGCTGCTCAGCTATGTGCGAAGTGCCGAATCAGGGGCGGGTGAGGCGGGAGCACCGGTGGAGGTGTGGGTGGCCAAGGCCCTGGTTCCCAAGGGCACCCCGGTGGAGACAGCACTGGAGCAGGGCTTGATTGGAACCGAGCTGGTGGCCCAGCGGCTCCGTCCGGCCACCGCCGTGGTCGATCCGCGCAGCGAGCTGGCCGGGTTGGTGGCCGTTCACGACCTGCAACCGAACATGGCTGTGGTGACGGGGACGTTCGTGTCGTCAACCATCGTGAACACCGGTATCACCGACCGATTGGAGGAGACGGGCAAGGTCACGGTCACCGTCAGTGTCGACCAGACCAGAGGAGCGGCCTACCTGATCGAGCCCGGCGACTTCGTCAACGTCATGGTGGAGCGGAGTTGGGACACGCCGTTCTTCGAGAACGATCCCCCAATCGACCTGACCCCGACGGCGACCGCTGAACTGGCGGCCAATCTGACCGAGAACGACGCCGTCCGGCCCATCATCACCGACCTGTTCCCCGTTGATTCCCGCTTCGTCTACCAGAAGGCCGAGGTGCTGGCTGTCGGTCAGGCTCTCATCCCCGATATCGGCGACACGATCGATCCCGCCACCGGTGAGGAACAGCAGCAGACCCAAGTCAGGGGTCTGATCACACTGGCCGTGCCGCCGGAGGCGGCCCAGGTGATTCTCAACGTCGGTCGGGACGACATCTACCTGTCGCTGGTGCCCGACGACTACGAGCCCCGACCGATTCTCCCCGTCGATCCCACCGGACAGGTCCTGCCGGGCGAGGATGAGGCCCGCCTGACCCCCTACGTCGGATTCGACAACGTGGTGGACCCGACGCTGCTGTTCAGCACCGAAGATGGCGAGAGCCGCATCGGCACCACACCCAGCTCCGGCGCCGGCTCCGATCAGGGTCCGGCCACCGATGCCACCGGCGATGCCGAACCGGTCACCAACCCGGACGACCCTCCGGTCGAAACCACCGTTCCCGACGAGGGAACCGAAGGCACCGACAGCACCACCGAAGGCGGAGAAGGCGAGGGCAACTAATGACCCAGTACGACTTCTCGAGCTTCGACGGTCTCGATACCGTCGGCGGCTTCGAGGAGAACACCTTCGAGAACGAGCACCGGCTCGTGGCCGGGGCCGGAGTGGCCGTTGTCGACTCCGACCAGGCCGTGCGCGACTACCTGGTCGGGCTGTTCGAGGGTACGGTCGACACCGCCCAATCGCTGGAAGAACTGGAGGATCGCCTGCACGGCGGGGCTTGTGTCGTGGTGCTCGGTCCATCGTGCGCTCGCCAGGAGGACTTCGACACCGTGGCCCTGTGGGGTAAACGCTATCCCAACGTGGCCACCGTGCTGGTCACCTCGGAGCTGACAACGCAATTGTTGCACCGTGCCCTGAGGGTCGGGGTCAAGGACGTCATCTCCGCTCCCATCGATCAACAGCAGCTGATCGACACCGTCGACCGCATCGCCGAGAACCTGCCCAGTGCCGACCAGATGGTTGGGTTCGGGTCCGGCATCGACAGTGGCGACGGCGACGGTGGCGAACTCGGTCAGGTCATAACCGTGTTCTCGACCAAAGGTGGTTCGGGCAAGTCGGTGACCGCCAGCAACGTGGCCGTGGCCTTGGCCCGCCAGTCGCAGAAGCCGGTGGTGTTGATCGACGGCCACCTCCAGTTCGGTGACATCGCCGTGATGCTCAAGTTGCATCCTGAATCGTCGGTGGCTGACGCCGTGTCCCAGATCGATGTGCTCGACGCCGACATGTTGAACAACATGATGGTCGTGCACGAACAGACCGGACTGCGGGTTCTGGCCGCTCCGGTCGAGCCGACGATCGCCGATCAGATCACGGGCCAGCAGATGGGCCGTCTCATCGAGATCGTACGAACCTTCGCCGGTCATGTGATCGTCGACCTTCCCGCCATCTTCAACGACGTGGTGCTCAACATTCTCGAGGCCAGCGACCAGATCGTTCTGGTGGCCGGCCTCGACATCCCCAACATCAAGAACGTCAAGATCGGCCTGACCACACTGGCCTTGCTCAACGTGCCCGATGAGAACATCCACATCGTGCTCAACCGGTCCGATTCGAAAGTCAAGCTCGACCTGGCCGAGGTCGAGCGCACCCTCGGGGTTGTGGCGGCGGCCCATGTGCCATCCGACATCGTCGTGCCGATCTCGGTCAACAAGGGTTCGCCGGTCGTACTGTCGGCACCCAAGTCGGGTGTGGCCCGTGCTTTCGAGCAGCTGGCCGCCCGCTTCGTCGACGGCGAGGCCACCGCTCAGTCCGCTCCCACCCAGGGCTTCCGAAAGTTCTTCGGGTAGCCCGCGCCAAACAACCAATCCCAATGCCACAAACCTGTTTGATCTTCAGAGGAGTACTCGATGTCGCTGTATGAACGGTTGAACGACGGTGCCGCCCCCGCCGGCACCGAGTCGGGAGGCCGCAATCGAGGCCTCGACGAACTGCGACACCGCATCCACGGCGCCCTCATCGAAGAGCTGGGGCCGATCCTGTATGACAAACGCCTTTCGGAGGAGGAGCTCCGCAAGAAGGTGCGGGACGCCCTCCAGTCGGCGCTGGCCCAGGAGCGAACGCCGATATCGGCCGCCGACAAGGCCCAGATCATCCAGGACGTCTCCGACGACATCCTGGGCTATGGACCGATCGACAAACTCCTGCGGGACGAGGACGTGTCCGAGGTGATGTGCAACGGACCGGATCAGATCTTCGTTGAGCGCAGCGGCAAACTGTCGGTGGAGTCGGTGACCTTCGTCGATGAGCTGCATCTCCGCCGGATCATCGACAAGATCGTGGCTCAGGTTGGTCGCCGGATCGACGAATCCTCGCCTCTGTGCGACGCCCGACTGCCCGACGGCTCCCGGGTGAACGCGGTGATCGCCCCACTGGCCATCGGCGGTCCGTTTCTCACCATCCGGAAGTTCTCGGCCGACCCGCTACAGATCGACGACCTGATCCGCTTCGGTACCTTGAGCGTCCACGCCGCCCGGTTCCTCCAAGCCTGCATCGTGGGCAAGTTGAATGTGATCGTCTCCGGCGGTACCGGTACCGGTAAAACCACGACACTCAACGTCTTGTCGTCCTTCATCCCCGACGGCGAGCGCATCATCACCGTCGAAGACGCCAAGGAACTGCAGCTCAACCAGCAGCACGTGCTGTCGCTGGAAACCAGACCCCCCAACATCGAAGGCAAGGGTGAGATCACCATCCGGGATCTGGTCAAGAACACACTCCGTATGCGGCCAGACCGCATCGTGGTTGGCGAGTGCCGGTCGGGTGAAGCACTCGACATGCTGCAGGCCATGAACACCGGTCACGACGGATCGCTGACCACCCTCCACGCCAACGCCCCCCGCGACTCGCTGGCCCGCCTGGAAACCCTGGTGCTGATGGCCGGCTACGACCTCCCGGTGCGGGCCATCAGGGAACAGATCTCATCGGCGGTCGACTGCATCGTCCAGCTCCAGCGCCTCCGTGACGGCACCCGTCGTATCACCCACATCACCGAGGTGGCAGGTATGGAGGGCGACATCATCACCCTGCAGGACATCTTCATGTTCGACTTCGCCGCCGGGGTCGACGATCAGGGACGGTTCCGGGGACAGCTGAAGCCAACCGGGGTTCGGCCCAAGTTCTCGGAGAAGCTGGCCGACAACGGAATTCGACTCGGTCCGGAGATGTTCTCGCCGGGCGGGACCGATCCCACGAGTAAGGGAAGACTGCGGGGATGAAACGCATGCTCCGGATTCTGCTTGCTGTTGTCGCCCTGGTTCTGTTCGCCGTTCCGGTGGCCGCTCAGACCGAGGCCGGGCTTCCCACCGTCACCTACGTCGACGCTCGCGACGCCGAAGCCCGACTGGGTGTCATGGCCGAGTCGTACGACGTCTCGACGGACGACATCCGGATCGAGCAGTCCGGTCAGGAGCTCGAGCCCGGCTCGCTGTCGACGGCCCAGGACGACGGCTGGCCCGTCGAGATGGTCTTCGTGGTCGACGTCGACAATCGAAATGCCGCCGACGGTGGCTTGACCCGGGCCACGGCCGCTGTCGCCGATGCCGCCGCCACCCTGCCCGCCGGCTCTCGGGTCGGCCTGGTGTCGGCGGGCCGGGTGGCCGAGGTCGAAGTTCCATTGACGACATCGCTCGATCGCTTTGACGTCGGTTTGTCCCAGCTCGGTGTCGATCAGGGTTCGGCTCTGCTCGACGCCGCCGGGGTGGCCGGCCGCATGTTCGGAACCGGTGGCTCCGGATCCGGCGGCCAGGTCGTGCGCTCAGTGGTGGTGGTGACCGGCGGACCGGACACCGCGTCCACCGCCAACCGGTCGACGGCATCGGCCGGTCTCGTACAGAACTCGGCTCAGTTGGTGGTGGTTGGTCTCGGAACTGCGGCACCGGACCTGTCGGAGCTGGTGGGCGCGGTCGGAGGCACGACGATCCCGGTCACCGAGGATCGGACTGCCGCTCAGGCGGTCGGCGAGGCCGTTGCCATCAGCGGTGACCGGCTCCTGTTCTCGTTCCGGCAGATCCAGCCCGACGGCGACGACGGTGTGTCCGATCGGGCCAGCGTCAAGGTCACCATCGCCGACCAGACCCGCTTGCTCAGTTATCCCCGAGATCTGGAGACCAGCAACATCCTGCAGCTGGCCCCTCTCGCCGAGGCCGAAACCAGCCGCTTCGACTTCCTGGGCAACGACGTCTTCCTCTACCTTTCGATCGGTTTGGCCTTCCTCGGCATCTCGGCCGGCATCTGGGCTCTGGCCTCGATGTTCGGAGGCGGCGAAACCCAGCTCGACCGGGTGTTGGCCCGTTACTCCGAAGGCAAGGACGTCGACGAGGATGAGGTCAAGGAGATGCTGGTGCAGACCGAGCTGCTGCAGCGAGCAGTCGACTTCACCGAGGGATTCGCCCGCCGTCGTGGCTTCCTGAGTCGGGTTGAAGAGCTGCTGGAGCGAGCTGATCTCCCCATCCGGCCCGGTGAGGCCATGTTCTTCCTGTTGGGCATCACGGTACTGGTCTTCGCCCTGGTGTGGACCGTGACCACCAGCATCCTGGTCGGCCTGGCGGCGGCGGTCGGAGCCGGTTTTGCCGGCTACGGGGTCGTGACGTTCCTGGCTCACCGCCGACTCAAAGCGTTCGAGGCTCAGCTGCCCGACACCCTGCAGCTTCTGGCCGGTACGTTGCGGGCCGGCTACTCGCTGCCCCAGGGTATCGACGCCGTCTCCAACGAGATTGCCGACCCGATGGGGGAGGAGCTGCGCCGGGCTGTCACCGAAACCCAGCTGGGGCGGGAGTTGGAGGACTCATTGGCCTCGGTGGCCGAGCGACTGCACAGCGACGACTTCAGCTGGACGGTCATGGCCATCGGCATTCAGCGGGAGGTGGGCGGCAACCTCAACGAGCTGCTGATGACCGTGTCGGAGACCATGGTGCAGCGGGAGCGGCTCAAACGGGAGGTGGCGGCGCTGACGGCGGAAGGCCGGGTGTCGGCCCTGATCCTGTCGCTGCTCCCGCCCGGTCTGGGAACCGTGCTGTACGTCATGAATCCCGACTACGTGGGTGTGCTGTTCAGCCGCACACTTGGCCTCATCATGCTGGGGGCGGCCATCCTCAGCGGCGTGGTCGGCTTGCTCTGGATGAAGAAAGTGATAACGATCGATGCTTGATCTTCTGACCCGGATTCCGGCTGAGGCCTATGCCCTCGGTCTGGTGGTGGCGGTTGTACTCGTGGCCTTCCTCATCCTCAGTCAGATGGAGGAGCGCAACGCCGCTCGGGCCACGCTGCGCCAACTCGACGACTATCACGTCGAGGACCAGCGGGAGCAGGAGTTGCTGGCTCCGCTCCATGAACGGCTGCTGTCACCGGTGTTCAAGGGCTTCGGCCAGCTGGGCCGTCGCTTCAATCCTCCTGACTACGTCGAAACGGTCCGTCACAAGCACCTGCAGGCCGGCATCCTGGCCCCCACCGCGGTGGAGCGGTTCCTGGCCACCCGCATCATCTGCCTGGGGTTGATCCCCGTCTGGCTGGTGTTCGTGTTCTTCATCAACCCGATCGGCCTGTCGGGCCTGTTGCGGTTGGTGCTGGCCGCGGTCGGGGTGGCCGGCCTGGCCATCGTGCCCAACTCCCGCCTCGACAACAAGGTCAAGACCCGGCAGGAATCGGTGATGCGGACCCTGCCCGATGTCCTTGACATGTTGGTGATTTCGGTTGAGGCCGGTCTGGGGTTCGAGCAGGCCGTCGACCGGGTCATCCACAATGTGCCGGGCGAGCTCTCCGACGAGTTCGCCCGGGTGCTGGGCGAGACGACCGCCGGTTCAACCCGGTCCGACGCCCTGCGGGGCCTACAGGAGCGGGTCGACATTCCCGAGATCCGTTCGTTCGTGTTGGCCATGATCCAGGCCGACAAGTTCGGTGTGAGCATCGGCCGGGTGCTTCGGGCCCAGGCCGACGAGATGCGGATCAAACGCCGCCAGCTGGCCCAGGAGAAGGCCCAGAAGGCGCCGGTGAAGATGCTGATTCCCATGGTGTTCTGCATCTTTCCCGCCCTCTTCGTCGTGATCCTCGGACCGGCCATGATCAACATCATGGAGAACTTCAGCTGATCCGGCGCCCTCCGATGGTCGGACAGAGACCACCTACGGTGGCCGGCGGCTTCGGGTGGTTGATGGCTGTCGCCGGGTTTGCGGTGGGGGGCAAGGTCATCTCCGACAACAGCCTGCTGACCCATCTGGCCACCGGAAACCTGATCGTCGACTCCGGGCGGGTACCCGATGTCGACCCCTATTCCGGCGACTTCGCCGGTATGGCCTGGACGGTTCAGAGCTGGCTGGCCTCCCTCATCTACTCCCGGGCCGTTGATCTGGGAGGTGAATCGGTGCTGCGGTTGTTGCACGGGGCGCTGGCCGCCCTGGTGATGGTCGGCGTCTGGCGCCTGGTCGCCCCGGCTCGTCAGCTGGTGGTGCGGGCGGCGCTGGCCATCCTGCCGCTCCTGATCGGCGGATCGCTGTGGTCACCCCGACCGTTCATGTTCGGTATGGTCGGGATTGTCGTCGTCCTGCTGGCCATGCGGGGAATGCTCCGCCCCTGGGCCTTGCTCCCGGCCATGTATTTGTGGGTCAACACCCACGGTTCGTTCCCCCTGGCCTTTGTCCTCCTGGCGGCGGCGGCCGTTGGTTCGGTGATCGATGAACGCCGCCTCCCGCGCCATCACCTTCGGCTGATGGGCTGGGTGGGCGCAGGATGCCTCGTGGCCGGTCTCAATCCGGTGGGGCCACGTTTGTGGTGGTTTCCCGTAGCGCTTTTGGGCCGAGGCGATGCCTTGGAGCAGGTCGTCGAATGGACATCTCCGGCGTTCGACGAGCCGGTTGACTACATCTACCTGCTGCTCCTGGCCCTGATGGCGGTGGCGGCCAGAAGGGGTCTGCCGTGGGCCGATCTCCTGCCGGCTCTGGGACTTTTCGTCGCCGGGTTGATGGCCATCCGCAACATGGCTCCGGCCTCCTTGGTGGTGGTGGCCATGGTTGCTCCGGCTTTGGCCGACCTAGTCGGCCGGACACGAGGCGACCAAGCCGGCCGACCGGCCCGGTTTGTCACGGTGGCCGGTATGACCGGATTGGTGGTGAGTTCCCTGGCCGTTCTGGCCGGTCCCGGCCTCTCACTCGACCGCTACCCGGTCGATGCCGTGGACTACCTGGAGGATCAGGCTCTGCTGCCGCCATCCGATGTGGTCACCGTCCACCGGGAGGGGGTGGGTAACTACCTGACCTATCGCTACGGTCCGGCCGCTCAGGTCTTCATCGACGACCGGTTCGACTTCTATCCGATCCAGCGAACCGAGGATCACCTGACCCTGGTGCACGGCGGCGACTACCAGGAGGTTCTGGATCGGCATCGGGCCGACATCGTGATCTGGGAGCGGGATTCGAACCTGGCCGACTGGCTCGACGACGAACCGGAGTGGGATCTGGCATTTCGTGACGATGAATGGATCGTCGCCTGCCGAAACACCGGTGCCGCCGTCGAATCCTGCCGGCCCTAGATACTGTTCTTCTACTCCCAGCTGGCCGGTTGGATCTGGACACCCTTGTACAACTCCTCGAGTTCCTCGCTGAGGAGCGAATCAATTCGGAACGCCTTGGGGACGAAGATGAAGGCCCGCCGGGGGTAGAGGCGGTCGTTGACCCAGAAGCTGCTCCAGTCCTTCGTGGTCTGGATGAACATGCGGCTGAAGTCGGCCGCCGCAGCCGCCGGGAAGTCGGCCTCGATGTCGAGACAACCAGTGAGGCACATGTCGATGTAGGACTGGACGATGGGGTATCGGGCGTCGGGTTGGCGCACGGTCGAGTCGGCCGGTAGTACGTAGGCCCAGACGTTGGCCGACGCCAGTTCGGTGCTGTCGAAGTCGGGATCAACCAGAAGATCGATGTCGGAGTAGTCGATGGCAACCCGTTCGTAGATACCCTCCCGGGCGTCGGTTTCCTCCAGTTCGGCATCGGTCAGCGAGTAGACGACCCCGTTGCAGACGGTATCGGTGTCGTCAACGACCCGGATGGCCAGAAAGGTTGTGCTGAAGCTGACCGGGTTGCCGGGAATCCACCATCCCCGCTCGACTCCACGGACGACCACGGGGACCGGGTCACCGGCATCCGGCGTGGTCCTGCGTCGGGATTCGGTGTCAATGAGCGAGCCGTAGCCGAATATGTAGTGCACGTTGTTGGTACCTTCCTGGGCCTGACAGGACACTAGGGAGTGGCCAGCTTGGTGAAGTGGTCCTGGACCAACCCCAGCCAGGCCTCGATCTCCTGCTCGGAGCCGACGCTGGTCGGTGTCTGGATCTGGTCGATTCCGGCTTGACCCAACTCCGTGGCGAACCGTTTCACCAGCTTCTGGCGGTGCTCATGATCGCTGGTCGAGTTGAGGGCCGCTCGGTGGGTGGCCAGGGCATCGTCGTGGTGACCGAAAGCGAGGTAGGTCTCAGCCAGATCCTGGAGCCCACCGGTGTAACGCGAGCTCGTCTGGAACTTGAGGGCCCGCCGGGCGTCGTCGAGCGCCGCCTGCTCCTTACCCAGCAGCCGGTTGGCCCGGCCGAGGTTGCTGTGGGCGAAGTCCTTGATCCGGGGGGTGGGATTGGACTTGAGGGCCTGCTTGATCTGATCGACGGCCAGGGTTAGCGAGTGGTGCGACTCGGCCAGGTGACCCTCGGCACGAAGGATCTTTGCCCGCTCGAGGAGGATGTAGCCGTAGTTGTTGTGGACAACGGCGAACTTGTTGGGATGCTTGGCGATGATCTGATCGTAGTAGCGGGCCCCCTTCTCGATGTCGTCCAGGGTTTCGGTGCAGTGCCAGGCGAACCCCATGGCGTAGAGGGCATCGGGAGCCTCGGGGTTGAGCTCGAGGGCTCGGGCCGCCGCCTCCCGGGCCTTTTCCGCATTCTCGGTACCCGGCTTGAAGCGATGGACCATCTGGCTGTAGCACCGCGACTGTCCGATGTAGGCCATGCTCAACAGTTTGGTCTTCTGCTCATCGTCGCCGTTGCCGGCGTCGGCCGACTCGAGAACGGTTATGGCGTTCTCGAAGTGTTCCAGCGCCCGGGCGTTGTCATCGGAGCCGACATAGGTGTTGTAGAGGACAGCGCCCATGTTGTAGTGGGCTCGGGCGTAGTCGGGATCACGGCGCACCGCGGTGCGCAGCAGACCGAGCACGTGGTTGGTCACGTCCATCGAATCGAGGCTGTACACCGACGGCTCCGAGCTGACGATCTCCAGGGCTTCGGTCAGCGACCGGAAGGCCATCCAGTTGCTGGTGCCGGTTGCGCCCGAAGCTCGAAGCTGGTCGTTGGAGCCGGAGGTCACGATCAGCTTGTAGGCCAGCTCGTCGACCAGTCTGTCGACGGTGTCGCCCTGATTTCGCTTCACCTGAACATAGATCGTGTCGATCGTCTTGCGACCCTGTCGGAGTCGGGCCGTTGTCTTGAGAAACCGGCCGTCGCCCTTGACCTCGCCGTCCAGGCTGACCCGGGGGAAGACCGTGTCGAGGAGCCGAAACACGAAGCTCATCGGAATGTCGCTGAATTCGACCAGGATGCCGACCCCACCTTCCAGCGCCTCATTGGCCAGCTGGACCTCGCTGATCCCGTCCGACTCGCCTTCGGCGTGCAGACCGTCGATGGGGCTGTGAATCCTGGTGATCTCGCGCACCTTCTCGTTGATCATCGACCGGATGTCGTCAGCATTGGGTACCTGGTCGAGATCGACGTTGATGTACTGGATGTCGCCCAGGGTGATCCGGTTTCGGGTCCGGACCCGGTAGGCGACGTAGAGCACCATGACGACGATGCTCACGATGGTGGCGAATGCTGTCACCGCCGACAGCGATTGGCCCATTGCTGCTCCCTCAGTGGACGATGTTCCCGCTGGCCAGGCTAGTCCACGTCAGGGTCAAGGCGTACTTCGATTTTTGATGACCGCACCGCCGGCGACGGCCGGGAGATCAGTTGATGGTGACGATCCCCATCCGCACCGCTTGCAGGACGGCCTGGGTGCGGTCCCGAGCGTCGAGCTTCTGGTAGATGGAGGCCAGGTGGTTCTTCACCGTCTTCTGGCTGATGAACAGCTGCTCGGCCACCTCGGGGGTGGAGCAGCCGTCGGCGATCAGCTGCAGCACCTCTTCTTCCCGGGGAGTGATGATGCGTTCGGTCTGGCTGGACGAACCCTGGTTGCGGACCTCGGCCAGCATCGAGGCGGCCAGTCGGGGGGAGAGGGCGGTCTCGCCGATGACCACGGCGTCGATGGCCGAGGCGATCTCGTCGGTGCTGCAGTCCTTGACCAGGTAGCCGTTGGCCCCGGCCCTGATGGCTTCGGTCAGCACATCCTGGTCGGCGTGCATGGTGAGGATCACGACGTAGGTTGCCGGCAGCCTGGCCTTGATCTGTTCGGTGGCCTCGATCCCGCCGAGTTCGGGCATACCGACGTCCATGAGCACGACGTCCGGTCGAATGGCGGCGGCCAAGTCCACTGCCTCAACCCCGTTGCGGGCTTCGGCCACAACGTCGAACCCCAACTCGGTCAGCGAGCGGCGAAGGCCTTCCCGCAGCATGCGGTGGTCGTCGGCCAGCAGGACTTTGATGCTGCGCCGGGCCGATCCGCCACCGTCGCCTGCCGAGGAGTCGCCTGATCGTCGACTGTTGGGGTTGGGTCGAGGTTGCACTGCGTCAACGTCCTCTCGTATTGGCGGCCGACACGGTGAACCGAGCCGGACGCTCGCGTTCTGTCGGGCTACTAGGAGAATCGGCGCGGCGTGGGAGGATTTGAGGACTTGGACCCACCGGGGTAGGTGAATATCCGCCTCATCTGGGTCGGACGGCCCACGGCGGTCGCCCGATTAAGCTGCATGGCCATGATCTTGATTTCGTTGACCGGTGGTATCGGCTCCGGTAAATCGACCGTGGCCCGGGCGCTGGCCGAGCGGGGAGCAGAGCTGCTCGACGCCGACGCCATGGTCAAGGACATGCAGCGGCCCGGACGGCCGGTGTTCGTGGCCATGGTGGAACGTTGGGGGGCTGACATCGTGGCCCCGTCGGGTGAACTGGACCGGGCCGCGGTGGCGGCCATTGTCTTCAACGACGACGACGAGCTGAAGGCGTTGGAGGAGATGATCCACCCGGCGGTGCGGGCGGAGATGGCGGCCCGGATCGATGAGCTGGCTGAGACCGATCGGGTGGTGGTCCAGGACATTCCGCTGCTGGAGAAGGTGGTGGGCGATCGCCGCTCGGCCTCGAAGGTGGTGGTGGTCGACTGCCCGATCGAAGTGGCCATCGAGCGTCTGGTCGAGCACCGGGGATTTGACGTCACCGACGCCCGGGCTCGGGTGGCGGCCCAGATCTCCCGTCAGGAGCGGCGAGCCATGGCCGATTTCGTCATCGACAACGGCGGCGACCTCGATCAGTTGAGGCTGGAGGTGGATCGTTGCTGGCGCTGGATCCAGACCCTCCCGCCCACGGGCTGGGCCTGAGTTCCAGTTCGATTGACAACCCCACGGGATGGAGCCTGTCGGGAGGTGGAACCCCCAGGTGGCTCTCAAGTTCCAGCCCCCACAGTTTGGCGGCTCAACGACCCGTTCGCAGGAGCTTTGGTGGTTCAACTACCCGTCTGGGGGGTCGTTGAACCACCAAAGCGCTTTCTGGCTGATGGAACCGGGGCAGGACGGCCCGGACCCTTGGAATGCATCGGCTAGCTGTCCACCACCTCGAATTGCCCCATCATCCCAAGGTCCTCATGGTCCAGGATGTGACAATGCAACATGTACGGGACCTCCGGGTTGGCGTAGCTGTTGAACCGGGCGGCGATCACGACTTCGCGGTCGTCGGTGACCAGCACCGTATCTTCCCATCCCACTTCCTCCGGCGGCGGCCATGGAAACCTCAAAGCCGTAATGCCGCAGCGCGGCCCAAGCATTGACCGCAAGTTGTCCTCGTCGACGACCAGGAGATAACGCACCTTTACCTGTGAACCAGCTGGGAACCGCTCCGTCATCCCGAGTCTGTCGTGACCGCCGGCGAGCTTTGAGTGTCACACCATCCGGGTAGCGTGGACGTGATGGCCCGTTTCGAGATGGTTTCCGATTACAAGCCGGCCGGCGATCAGCCCAAGGCCATAGAAGGCCTGACCCAGTCGATCGAAGCCGGTGAGGCGGCCCAGACCCTGCTCGGCATCACCGGGTCGGGCAAGTCGGCCACCATTGCCTGGACGATCGAGGCGGTGCAGAAACCCACCCTGGTCATCGCCCCCAACAAGTCACTGGCCGCCCAGTTGGCCAACGAGTTCAAGGAGTTCTTTCCCAAGAATCGGGTGGAGTACTTCGTCAGCTATTACGACTACTACCAGCCCGAAGCCTACATGCCGTCGTCCGACACCTACATCGAGAAGGATTCCTCGGTCAACGATGAGATCGATCGGCTGCGTCACTCCGCCACCTCGGCCCTACTGACCCGGCGTGACGTGATCGTGGTGGCCTCGGTCTCCTGCATCTACGGGCTGGGATCGCCCGACGAGTACCGCAACCGGTGGCTGGTCATGGAGACCGGCAAGGAATACGACCAGCGTTCCATCCTGAAGCGGCTGGTCGACATGCAGTACGAGCGCAACGACATGAACCTGGTCAGGGGCCGTTTCCGGGTGCGGGGCGACACCATCGAGGTCCACCCGGCCTACGAGGAGTTCGTGGTTCGCATCGAGCTGTTCGGCGATGAGATCGAGACGATGACCTCGATCGATCCGCTGACCGGCGAACGGTTGGAGGAGCTGAACGATCTCGTCATCTTCCCGGCCTCCCACTACGTGGCCTCCGACGATCGCATGCAGAAGGCGGTGGTCACCATCGAAGCCGAGCTGCAGGAACGCCTGGCCGAGCTGGAATCGCAGCAGCGGTTGCTGGAGGCCCAGCGGCTGAGGATGCGAACCTCCTACGACCTGGAGATGATCCAGGAGATGGGGTTCTGCAACGGCATCGAGAACTACAGCCGCCACATCGACGGGCGAGCGCCGGGGGAGCGGCCCTACACCCTGCTCGACTTCTTCCCCGACGACTATCTGATGGTGTTGGACGAGAGCCATGTCACCGTGCCCCAGCTCCACGGCCAGTACGAAGGCGACCGCAGCCGCAAGGCCACCCTGATCGAGCACGGTTTCCGCCTTCCGTCGGCCGCCGACAACCGGCCGCTGCGGTTCGAGGAATGGCGGGAAATGGTCAATCAGGTGGTGTTCCTGTCGGCCACTCCCGGGCCCTATGAGCTGGAGCACTCGTCCACCGTGGTCGAACAGATCGTGCGGCCCACCGGTCTGCTCGATCCGGAGGTCATGGTCCGGCCGACCAAGGGCCAGATCGATGATCTGCTGGAGGAGATCGCCGGGGTGGTCGACGACGACGGCCGGGTGCTGGTCACCACCCTGACCAAGAAGATGGCCGAGGACCTGACCGACTACCTGGTCGAGCAGGGCGTACGGGTTCGATACCTCCATTCCGAGGTCGACACGGTGCAGCGGATCGAGACGTTACGGGGGCTGCGCCTGGGCGAGTTCGAGGTGCTGGTCGGCATCAATCTGCTGCGGGAGGGTCTCGATCTTCCCGAGGTTCAGCTCGTCTGCATTCTCGACGCCGACAAGGAGGGTTTCCTCCGATCCGAAACCTCCCTGATCCAGACGATCGGCCGGGCGGCCCGCAACGTCGACGGTCGGGTCATCATGTACGCCGACGCCTTCACCCCGTCGATGCAGAAGGCCATCTCCGAAACCAACCGGCGGCGGGGTTTGCAGCTGGCCTACAACGAAGCCAACGGCATCAATCCCCAAACCGTGCGCAAGGCCGTCACCGACATCCTGTCGCTGATCAGGCCGGAGGAAACGGCGCCGGTGCCGGGCAAGGATCAGCGCCGGCGCCGGCCCGAGGAGATCAAGCGCATGAAGGAGCTGGCCGAACTGCCGGAAGATCAGCTGCAGCGTCTGATCGACTCGCTGGAGGACGAGATGATGGAGGCGTCGGCCGAACTCCGCTTCGAGTATGCGGCCCGCCTGCGGGACGAGATCAAGGATCTGAAGCGGGAACTGCGCTCGATGGTGTGACCGACCGATCGGGTCGGCCGGTTTCAGAGATCGGTGGCGGCGACCACGATGACGTCGCCCGGTGAGTCATCGGTCTGCTCCCAGCGCTCGACCTGGTAGAACCGTTCGATGTCGGCCAGCTCCCGGTCGGGTTCAAAGGTGACAAGGGTGAAACGGCGAACGCCGATTTCGGACAATCGCCGGGCCATGGGCAACAACTCGCCCTTGTCGACCAGCAGCCATCGGCCGTTGTCGACCTCGGCCCAGGCCAGGCGTCCCACCGCCGGCACCGTGGTGATCACAACCGGTCGGTTGTCGTCGCCGGGAGCAACATTGACCACTACTGACTCGTCTCCGCCGACCGCCCCCCGAACCCTGATGTCGGCTGTGGTCTCGGCGATCTCGTCGACCATGGCCGCCGTCTGTATCCGGGTCTGCCGCAAACTGTTCAGACCGGCCAGATTGAGGATGAGGGCCGGGACGGCGGCCAGCGCCACCAGCCGGGCAACCCGCTTCACCGGTAGGCCGCTGAGCCCGTCGTGGAATCCCCGCACGGCCAGGACGATGGCGAACGGTAGGCCGGCGGCAAAGTAGCGACCACCCCACTCGGCCACCCCGCCGAACCGGTACTGGGTGACGATCACGGCCCCGGCGAAGAGGGTAGACGTGGTGAGACAGAACCGGCTCTCCGAACTCGACCACGATGAACCGGCTCCTCGCAACAGTCCGACGGTCAGGAGAGGACAGGCCATGATCAACCCGAAAATCAGCACCGGATCACCCATCACCACCCGTAGGGCGGCAGCCATGGCCGCCACCACCAACAGGAGTTCGGGGACGGGTCGATGGTGGCTGGAACGGCCGACCAGGAATCCGGCGGCCAGCACCAGGGCCGCCGCCACGAGAACGAGGATGTCGGACTCGCTGCGACCCGGTGACAGCAACGTCTGTTGCATGCCTTCCAGCCGGCCACTCAGCCCGCCCCAGGTGGCATTGGCGTGACCGGGATTGGCCAATCCGGTGGTGGCCGGAGCCAGGAGCCGGTCGGTGACGGTGGCGGCGGCGGTGGTAAGGGCGAAGGCGGCGGAGGCGAAAATCCACCGGGGCCGACCGGAGCGGTGCCAGCCGGCCACCACCAGTCCGCCGGCGGCGGCCAACCCCAGCAGTGACGCCTCGGTGCGGACCAGGCAGGCCAGGGCGACCAGGAAGGTGGCCAGTACCAGCCGTGACCCGTCGGAGCCGGTTCCCGGTCCGGGATCGGTGAACTGCAGAGTCAAGACCGCGGCCCACACCATGAGGGCGGCGGCCGAGCTGTGGGCGTAGCCCAGGTAGGCGTCGAAGAACAGAGGACTCAGGAGCCCGGTGAACCACAGGGTGGCCGTCGCCAGGCTGGGACGGGTCCGAGCCATCAGCCGGGCCGTGCCCAGAGCGGCGGCGAAGCTCGACAGGGTCTGGACGACGACGATGGCCGCCAGGCCGTTGTCGCCCCGCCCGCCTCCGATGCGGTACAGGGCCGCCGTCAGCCAGACCAGAGCCGGATGTTTCGGCAGTGGAATGTACTGGAAGTTGTCATCGGTGGCCGACGACAGATGCAGGGGAAAGTACAGTCCTTCGGGGTCGGCCCGGGGCAGTGGATGGGCCACCTGCCAGTCGCCGCTGGTCACGAGGGCCTTGGCCTGGTACATCCGGACCCCGATGTCAGCCGACCAGACGCTGTCGACCACCACCAGGGGGAAGAACACGAACAGCACCAGGAGGAGGGCGGGAGCATGCCAGCCGGTCACTCCGCCGATGAATCCGGCCGTCCGGCTCACCTGGGGTGCGGTGCTGGCGGCCAAGGGCCCGACGGTCGGCGGGTAGAGCTCCCCTTCCAAGCCGGATCGGGCCAACTCTGAACTGTTCACCCTCTCCTATCGGTTCAGATTCGGCGGCCCTGAACGGGGCGGTCCCCGGGCGGCCGGTTTCGCTGTCAGTGGCAACGGATAGGGTTAAACGTAGTGGCCAACAAGATCGTCGTCCGGGGAGCCCGCGAGCACAACTTGCGGGGGATTGACCTTGAGCTGCCGCGCGACAAGTTGATCGTCCTGACCGGCCTCTCGGGCTCGGGCAAGTCGTCGTTGGCCTTCGACACGATCTATGCCGAAGGCCAGCGCCGCTACGTCGAGTCGCTGTCGGCCTATGCCCGCCAGTTCCTCGGCCAGATGGACAAACCCGATGTCGACTTCATCGAGGGTCTGTCGCCGGCCATCTCCATCGATCAGAAGTCGGCCAGCCGCAATCCTCGCTCGACGGTGGGCACGATCACCGAGGTCTACGACTACCTTCGGCTGCTGTTCGCCCGGGTCGGCCAACCTCATGACCCCGAGACCGGCGAGGCTCTGGTCCGCCAGACGCCCCAGCAGATCGTTGACCGGGTCCTGACCCTGCCGGAGGGAACCCGGTTCCAGGTTCTGGCCCCCATTGTCCGGGGCCGCAAAGGCACCTACGAAACACTGCTGGCCGACATGGCCAAGCAGGGATTCGCCCGGGCCGTCGTCGACGGCGAACTGATCGACCTGGGCGGCGACTTCCCCGAGCTGGCCCGCTACGAAACCCACGACATCCGGGTCGTGGTCGACCGCCTGGTCCGGCGAGACGGTATCGAACGCCGGCTGACCGATTCGATCGAAGCCGCTCTGGGATTGACCGAAGGGGTGGCCGAGATCGAGATCGTCCCGGCCAAGGGCTCCGATGACGAGCCGGAGATCCTGGTGTTCAGCCAGCACCTTTCCCGTCCCAGCGACGGCAAGAGTTTCCAGGAGCTGGCGCCCCGCAACTTCTCCTTCAACTCGCCCTACGGTGCCTGTGACTCCTGCGATGGGTTGGGCACCACCTTCGAGGTCGACCCCGAACTGGTGGTACCCAATCCCGAGTTGTCGGTGGCCGAGGGGGCCCTTCATCCCTGGTTTTCCAGGCGCAGCCAGTACTTCGAGCGGCTGGCCCTGAGCGTTTGCGACAAGTTCTCCATCCCGTCCGACGTGCCGTGGGAGGATCTGCCGGCCAAGCAGCGCAATATTCTGCTCTACGGCCGTTCGTCCGGCAACCGGTCCAGGTCGGGCAAGACGCCGACCGTCAAGGTCATGGTCAGCTACAAGAACAGGTTCGGCCGGTCTCGCACCTACAACGCCACGTTCGAGGGTGTCGTTCCCTACCTGCGCCGCCGGCATCGGGAGGCCGATTCCGACTCCCAGCGGGAGCAGATCGAGGGCTACATGCGGGAGGTGGCCTGTCCCGCCTGTGGTGGCGCCCGGCTCAATCCGCTGTCGTTGGCCTGCACCATCGACGGGCACAACATCTTCGACATCTGCGCCATGTCGATCGGCCAGGCGGCCAAGGCCCTGGAGGCCCTCGAACTGTCCGACCGCGACCACATGATCGCCGACCAGGTGATCAAGGAGATCAACGCCCGGCTCAGTTTCCTGCTCGATGTGGGCCTCGACTACCTGAGCCTCAGCCGTTCGGCCGCCACCCTGTCGGGCGGTGAAGCCCAGCGGATTCGGCTGGCCAGCCAGATCGGCTCCGGGCTCGTCGGGGTGCTCTACGTGCTCGACGAGCCTTCCATCGGTCTGCACCAGCGCGACAACGCCAAGCTGATCGGCACCCTGTGCCGGCTCCGCGACCTGGGCAACACGGTGCTGGTGGTGGAGCACGACGAGGAGACCATCAGGGTGGCCGACCACGTGGTCGACATCGGCCCCGGCGCCGGCGAACACGGCGGCGAAGTCGTCTACAGCGGCTCTGTCAAAGGCCTGCTCAAGCGTCGTACCTCGCTCACCGGCAAGTACCTGTCGGGCCGCAAGACGATCCCTGTTCCCGAGAAGCGGCGAGCCCCGTCGGAGGCCAAGCTGTCCATCAAGGGGGCCCGGGAGAACAACCTGAAGAACCTCGACGTCGACATCCCCCTCGGCTGTTTCGTGGCTGTCACCGGTGTATCCGGCTCCGGCAAATCGACGCTGGTCAACGCCATCCTCCTGCGGTCTCTGATGCAGCAGATCTACAGCTCCAAGATCCCGCCCGGGCTTCACAAGTCGATCAGCGGGCTGGAAAACCTCGACAAGGTCATCGACATCGACCAGTCACCCATCGGCCGGACCCCGAGGTCCAATCCAGCCACCTACACCGGCGTGTTCGACGCGATCCGCAAACTGTTCGCCCAGACCAACGAGTCGAAGGTCCGGGGGTACCAGCCCGGCCGGTTCAGTTTCAACGTGGCCGGCGGCCGGTGCGAAACCTGCTCGGGCGACGGCACGCTCAAGATCGAGATGCACTTCCTGCCCGACGTGTACGTGCCCTGCGAGGTGTGCAAGGGGGCCCGCTACAACCGTGACACGCTGGAGATCCTGTTCAAGGGCAAGTCGATCGCCGACGTGCTGAACATGCCGATCGAGGAGGCGTTGGAGTTCTTCGCCAACCAGCCGCCCATCGCCCGCCACCTGCAGACGCTGGTCGATGTCGGGCTGGGCTACGTACGCCTGGGCCAGCCGGCGCCAACTCTCAGTGGGGGAGAGGCCCAGCGGGTCAAGCTGGCCTCCGAACTGGCCAAGCGGTCCACCGGCCACACCATCTACCTGCTCGACGAGCCCACCACCGGCCTCCATTTCGAAGACATCCGTCGCCTGTTGACGGTGCTGTCCCGGCTGGTCGATCAGGGCAACACGGTCCTGGTCATCGAGCACAATCTCGATGTCATCAAGACCGCTGACTGGATCATCGACCTCGGCCCCAACGGGGGCGACGCCGGGGGAACGGTGGTGGCCACCGGTACCCCGGAGGAGCTGGCAGCCACCGCCGCCAGCCACACCGGCCGGTTCCTGTCCAAGGTTCTCTAAGCCTTCCCCGCCGGGTCCCGCCGGGTCCCGCCCATTCTGTCTGCCCCGACGCGTCGATGGCGACGCGCCCAGGCTGACAGAACGGCCGGAGACCGTGGATACGGCCTCAAGACGATGGGGGCCGTGACCGATGGGGGGTGGTGAAGGGTGCGGCCCGACTCAGTCTTGTTCTTGGTACCGCGGTCACGATCTTCGGGTCGGCCTGGTTGCACGCCCGGGTGCTCGCCCCCGAGCCCTACCGCCTCCTGGGCGACAACCGGCTGGGCTGGTGGACGGTGTTGTTCGCGATGGCCACGGTGATCAGCTACGCCGTGGGCTTGCCCGAGCTGGCCCGGTCCCGCTGGGGTGCGGTGTCGCGGGGTCTGGTCACCACGTGCTCGTCCCTGGCCGTCATCGCCGGTGCCCAGTCGGTGGTGGCCACACCCTTGCTGCCTCGGTCGTCGATGCTGCTGGTCGCCGTCATCCTCCCCGTGTGGGCCCTGTTGTCGTGGCATGTATCGGTCGACACCATCGACTGGGCCGCCGCCCGTGACCGGGTCTTCCTGGTGCTGGACAACGAAGATGACCTTCAACAGGTGACGGCCGACCTGGAGCGGTCTCCCGAGCGGAGGGCCACCGTCGGGGGCTGGATGCCCCTGACCGAGATCGAGACCGACCGGTCACCCCGACTGTTGCATGCCGTGGCCGAAACTCAGAGCACGGTTCTGGTCCTCGACGCGGCCGCCCAGTCGAGTGACCGGGTGATCGGTCAGGCGGCCGGTCTGCACGAGCAGGGGGTGCGAATCCGCAGCCTGGCCCTGTTCTACGAGGAGTGGATGGGCAAGCTGCCCCATCGTGAGCTGGCCCGGATCTCGCTGCTGTTCGACATCGGCGAGCTGCACCGCCAGCAGTACGTTCGGGCCAAGCGGGTGGTTGATGTGGTGTTCGGGCTGGTCGGTTCGCTGGCCTTGGGCCCGGTGATGCTGATCGTGGCCGTGCTGAATCGCTGGTTCAACTCGGGTCCGTTGTTCTACAGCCAGCCCCGGGTCGGCCAGGGCGGCGAGGTGTTCACCATCTACAAGCTGCGGACCATGATGCCGGCGGCCGGGTCCACCGAATGGACCGTCACCGGCGACCCCCGGGTAACGCCGCTGGGGGCTCTGCTCCGCCGGTCCCATCTCGACGAACTACCTCAGGTGGTCAACATCTTGAAGGGTGATCTGGCCCTGGTCGGGCCCCGGCCGGAGCAACCGCAATACGTTGACGAGCTTCGGGCCAAGATCGCCTTCTACGATGTGCGTCACCTGGTGCGTCCCGGTTTGACCGGTTGGGCCCAGGTGAAGCAGGGCTATGCCGCCGACGAGAATGACGCGTTCGAGAAGCTTCAGTACGACTTCTACTATCTGCGCCGCCAGGGCCTCAGTCTCGACGGCCGCATCATCTGGCGGACCGTGCGGGGAGTGGTCGGCGGCGACGGCCGCTAAGCGTTCGAACCCTTTCCGACCGGCGTTCTGGGGTTCGAGCCGGGCCGATCGAACAGACTACTACGCTGGAGTGGTGCTCAAGCGGCCCTCCTCCAGCGAGATTCCCGACGCCCCCGGCTCCTATCAGTTTCGTGACGCCGATAGTCGGGTGATCTATGTGGGCAAGGCGTCGTCGCTGCGGTCACGGGTCACCAGCTACTTCCAGAATCCCCATGCTCTGCACCCCCGAACCGCCCAGATGGTGGCCACCGCCGAGTCGGTTGAATGGATCCAGGTCAACAACGACGTTGAGGCCCTGATGCTGGAGTACAACCTGATCAAGGAGCATCGCCCCCGGTTCAACGTACGCCTGGTCGACGACAAGTCCTACCCCTACCTGGCCGTTACGGTGAGCGACGAGTGGCCCCGGGCCCGGGTCATGAGGGGGGCCCGCCGCAAGGGCACCCGCTACTTCGGACCCTATGCCCACGCCTACGCCATCCGGGAAACCCTCGACCAGCTGCTGCGGACGTTTCCCATCCGGACCTGTTCCGACAACAAGTTCGATCGCTACCACAAGCTGGGCAAACCCTGCCTGGAGTTCCACATCGAACGATGCTCCGGTCCCTGCGTCGGCGAGGTGACGCCCGACGAGTACCAGGCGATGGTGGAGGACCTGTGCGAGTTCCTCGACGGCGACACCCAACCGGTGCTCGACAAGCTGGAACGGGAGATGACCGAATCGGCCTCCCAGCTGGAGTTCGAACGGGCCGCCCGGTTCCGCGACCGGTTGGCCACGGTACGCAAAGCCATCGAGAAGCAGCAGATGGTGGTGGACAAAGGTGAGGATCTCGACGCCGTCGGGCTGGCCGTCGACGACCTGGAGGCCGCGGTCTTCGTGTTCTTCGTGCGCAAGGGGCGGGTGATGGGTCGGCGGAGTTTCATCATCGACAAGGTCGAGCCGTTGGACGAGCACGAGCTGATCGATCGGGTGCTGGAGGGTCTGTACGACGAAGAACCGGTGCAGGGA
This sequence comes from Acidimicrobiales bacterium, assembly GCA_965216685.1. Lineage (GTDB taxonomy): Bacteria > Actinomycetota > Acidimicrobiia > Acidimicrobiales > SZUA-35 > JAHELU01. Next base: position 5,023,753 of record OZ244195.1, on the reverse strand, counting down.
ATGCCCAAGCGGGTGCTGGTTCCCCACGCGCCGACCGACCCCGAACTGTACCGGGAGTGGCTCGGCCTGTTGCGGGGGTCCAAGGTCGAGATCCGGGTGCCCCAGCGGGGGGCCAAACGGGAGCTGTTGGCCACTGTGACCCGCAACGCCGAGGAGGAGTTCACCCGTCACCGGCTGAAGCGGGCCACCGACCACAACAGCCGGGCCCGGGCTCTGGAGGAGCTACAGCGCTGGCTGGAACTGGACCAGTCACCCTTGCGGGTCGAGTGTTTCGACATGAGTCATCTGCAGGGCAGCGATTACGTGGGCTCGATGGTGGTGGTGGAGGATGGTCTGGCCAAGAAGTCGGAGTACCGGCGGTTCAAGGTGCGGACCGTCGAGCAGAACGATGACTATGCGGCCATGGAGGAGGTGCTGACCCGGAGGCTGACCAACTACCTGAGGGATCGGGACAAGCCGGTGACGGAACGGGGCAAGTTCCAGTACCCGCCGCAGTTGCTGATGGTGGATGGCGGCAAAGGTCAGCTCGGAGTGGCGGTCCGGGTGCTGGACGACCTGGGGCTGAGCGAGGAGATCGCCGTGTGTTCTCTGGCCAAACGGCTGGAGGAGGTGTACGTGCCGGGACGGTCCGATCCCATAATCATTCCCCGGCGATCCGAAGCGCTCTACCTGTTGCAACGGCTGCGGGACGAGTCACACCGTTTCGCCATCACCTATCACCGCAAGCTGCGGGATCGGCGCATGACCACCTCCGTGCTCGACGGCATCAAGGGTCTCGGCCCGGCCCGGCGCAAGCGCCTGGTCAAGGAGCTGGGCGGAGTCAAGGCGGTGCGTCAGGCTGATCTGGCCACCCTTCATGAGCTGAGCTGGTTGCCGACCGACGTGGCCACTGCGGTGTACGCCAAGACCCACGGTCTCAGCCTGGAGCAGAATGTGGCCGGCGGTGGCTCGGGCAACGGGACGGGCCGATGAGCAACGATCTGAGCGCTCAACTCTGGGAGTCCCATGCCGGGTGGTGGCAGGCCGAGTTCACCGGTGGGGTCGACCCGGAGTACACCGAGCAGATCCTGCCCCTGATCGCCCGCCTCCTGACCGACGGCCGCCCTTCCGGTTCGGCACCTCCGGGTCCGGTGCTCGACATCGGCGCCGGTGAGGGTCAGGTGGCCCGCTACCTGCAGGATAGGGGCCACAGCGTTGTCGGTGTTGATCCGGCGGCGGCCCAGGTTGGCGAGGCCGCTCGTCGAGGTGGCGCCGTGGCCTACTGTCGGGCCGGGGCCGACGGCCTTCCCTTCGCCGACGGCTCGTTCGCCGCCGCCGTGGCCTGTCTGGTCTATGAACACATCGACGACGTCGATGCCGCCATCTCCGAAACGGCACGGGTGTTGGCCCCCGATGGCCGGTTCGTGTTCCTGCTCAACCACCCATTGTTGCAGACGCCGGGCAGCGGCTGGATCGACGATCAGATGATCGACCCGCCCGAGCAGTACTGGCGGATCGGGCCCTACCTGGTCGAGTCGGCCACCGTCGAGGAGGTCCAGAAGGACGTCTTCATCCGCTTCGTCCACCGCCCCCTGTCACGCTATGTCAACACCTTGATCGCCCACGGGCTTGTACTGGAGCACATGGTCGAGCCGGCTCCTCCCCCCGGCTTCCTGGCCCAGGCTCCCCAATACGAGGCGGCCGGCACCGTCCCCCGACTGCTGGCATTGCGGTGTTGCAAACGATGACCGGGCAGTCGCCCAGCGGGCCGACGTCGTCTGCCAAGATGGTGCCGTGACCAGAGTTACCGTGATAACCGGCATGTCGGGCGGCGGACGCTCCGTGGCTGCGGGGGCGTTACAAGACATGGGTTGGTTCGTGATCGACAACCTGCCCGGTTCCCTGGTACCCAAGGTGGGGGAGCTGGCCATGTCGGCCAAAGGGGGCTACGAACGGGTGGCCCTGGTGATGGCCGGCTACGACGAACTGGTGTCGGCCGAAGTGCAGGCGCTGCGGGCCCGGGTCCAGGATCTGACGCTGGTCTTTCTGGAGGCGTCGACCGATGTGCTGGTCCGGCGTTACGAGTCGACCAAACGTCGCCATCCCCTGGTCACCGATCAGACACTGACCGACGCCATCGAGCAGGAGCGGGACCTCCTGCGGGCGGCCCGGGCGGCCGCCGATCTGGTCATCGACACCAGCGACCTCAACCCACACGAGTTGCGGGAGCGACTGTCATGGCATTTCCAGGATGACGTGGTCGACGACACGATGCGGCTCACCCTCCAGTCGTTCGGCTTCAAACACGGCTTGCCTCGCGACGTCGACATGGTTTTCGACGTGCGGTTCCTGCCCAACCCCTATTGGGACGAGGAGCTGCGACCTCTCAGCGGCAAGGACCCGGAGATCCAGGACTACGTCATCGACCGCAAACTGGCCCAGGAGTTCCTCGACCACGTCGGTTCCATGCTGACCCTCCTGTTGCCGGCCTACGAGGAGGAAGGCAAGAGCTATCTGACCATCGCCTTCGGTTGCACCGGTGGCCGCCATCGCTCGGTGGCCTTGACCGAGATCATGGCTCACCGTTTGAACGAGCTTGGTTGGCATCCCCGAGTGGTACACCGTGACGTCGACCGCTAGGACGCCGGGTGGTCGATCCAACCACCAGCGGAGCTGACGGTCCGGCCATCGTCGCCTTGGGTGGCGGCCATGGCTTGGCCGCAACCTTGCGGGCGGCCCGTCACTACGCCGGCACGATCACCGGGATCGTCTCAGTGGGTGACGACGGCGGGTCAAGCGGTCGGCTGCGAGCCGAGTTCGGGGTGGCGCCTCCCGGTGACGTTCGACGTTGCCTGTCGGCTCTGGCCGACAACAGCACGCTGTTGGCCCGGTCGCTGGAGCATCGCTTCGAGGACGGGACGCTCAACGGTCACCCGATCGGCAATCTGCTGCTGATCGGTCTGGCCTTCGCCGCTCAGGATCTGCAAATGGCCATCGACGAGGTGGGAAGACTGGTCGGTGCCGCCGGCCGGGTCTTCCCCGCCAGCGAGGTTCCGGTGACCCTTATCGCCGATTCCGACCAGGGCACCCTGGCCGGGCAGGTGACGATCGAGCGGGCCACCGGCATCGGCAACCTGCGGTTCGATCCGGCCAACGCCCCCAGCCCACCCGGAGCCATCAAGGCGGTGACTCAGGCCGATCAGATCATCATCGGCCCTGGCTCGCTGTTCACGTCGGTCTTGGCCTGCGCCCTCATGCCCGATCTGCTGGCCGCTCTCCAGGCCACCGACAGCCAACGGGTCTTCGTGGCCAACGTGGCCAACGAGAAGGGCGACGCCCGGGGATTCGGCCTTCGCCAGCACATCGAAACACTGGCCGCCCATGGTCTAGCGGTCGACGTCGTCCTCGCCTCGGACCGGTCGGCCCGACCGGTAGACGCCGCCGATCTTCCTCCCGTGGTCGGCGCCGATGTGGCCGCCGATGACGGCTGGAGTCACGACCCGGCCAAGCTCGGGCGGGTGCTACAACAACTTCTCTCCGAGCCGGTTCGGCCATAGCGCGGGACCCGTCGGTAACCGGCGATTTGGCCCATTGGGGTCGAAGGTCCTGACCCTCCACCAATCGATCTGATGAACTGTTGAAACCGCTAGGGTTGGCGTCGGCGTCACGCCGCTTGAACCCTCCAAGACAAAGGATCTCAGAATGGCTATTCGCGTCGGCATAAATGGATTTGGTCGAATCGGGCGCAACTTCTTCCGGGCGGCCAAGGCGGCGGGAGCCGACATCGACTTCGTGGCGGTGAACGACCTTGGCGCCCTCGACACCATGGCCCACCTGCTCAAATACGACTCGGTGCTGGGCCAGCTACCGAACGACATCTCGGCCGTCGAGGGCGGCATCTCGGTTGACGGTGACGTGCTCAGGGTCCTCAGCGTGCGCAACCCGGATGAACTGCCCTGGGGCGACCTCGGCGTCGACGTCGTCATCGAGTCGACCGGCGTGTTCACCTCACGGGAGGGAGCGGGCAAACACCTCGACGGTGGTGCCCCCTACGTCATCGTCTCGGCTCCCTGCAGCAACGCCGACGCCACCTTCGTGGTCGGGGTCAACGAGGACACGTTCGACGCCGACGCCCACAAGGTGGTGTCGAACGCCTCCTGCACCACCAACTGTTTCGTACCCATGGTCCAGGTTCTGGACGACTCCTTCGGGGTCAAGCAGGGGCTGATGACCACCATCCACGCCTACACCGGCGATCAGGCCCTGGTCGACGGCCCCCACAAGGATCTGCGTCGTGCCCGGGCCGCCGCCATCAACATCATCCCCACGTCTACCGGAGCGGCTCGGGCCACCGGCCTGGTGTTGCAGTCGATGCAGGGCAAGCTCGACGGCGCCGCTCTCCGGGTGCCGGTACCCACCGGTTCGCTGACCGACTTCACCGCCGTGGTCGACGGCGAACCGTCGGCCGATGAGGTCAACGCCGCCTTCGCCGCCGCCGCTTCCGAGGGGCGTTTGGCCGGCGTGCTCGACTACACCGAGGAACCCATCGTCAGCTCCGACATCGTGACCTCGGCTGCCTCCTGTACGCTCGACGCCGGTATGACCATGACCCAGGGGTCGCTGGTCAAGATCGGTGGCTGGTACGACAACGAATGGGGCTACTCCAACCGCCTGGTCGACCTGGCCGTGATTGTCGGAGCAGCCAATCAATAGGCCGCCGGCAGGCTGTCGTGGTGGCAAAGGAAGCATGGTGAGTCGATGATCTTTGGTGTACCCGAGCTGGAGGATCTGGGCGATGTGGCCGGGAAGTCGGTCCTGGTACGGGTCGACTTCAACGTGCCGCTGGCCGACGGGGAGATCACCGACGATCTGCGTATCAGGTCGGCTCTGCCCACCCTGCGCTACCTGACCGAACGGGGGGCCGAGGTCACCGCGTGCTCCCACCTGGGTCGGCCCAAGGGAGAGCCCAAGCCACAGTTCTCCCTGGAGCCGGTACGGCGTCGCCTGGCCGAATTGGCGCCGGGAGTCGATTTGTTGGAGAACCTGCGGTTCGATCCGGGTGAGGAGGCCAACAGCGCAGAGATGACCGCTCGGCTCGTCGAAGGCCACGACCTCTATGTCAACGACGCCTTTGGGGCCTCCCACCGGGCTCACGCATCCATCGTCGGGCCTCCCGAGCATCTTCCGTCGGCCGCCGGGCGGCTGCTGGCCAACGAGGTGAAGGTACTGCTCGGTCTACGGGATCAGCCTCGACGCCCGTTCATCGCTGTGATGGGCGGGGCCAAGGTCTCGGACAAGTTGAGCGTCATCGAGGCGCTACTGGGCATTGTCGACGGGATCATCATCGGCGGCGGTATGGCTTTCACCTTCCTCAAAGCCCGGGGTCACAACGTTGGGTCGTCGCTGCTGGAGCCCGACATGGTCGAGACCTGCGCCCGTCTGCTGGAAGGCCCCAAACCCCTCTATCTGCCGGAGGATGTGACGGCGCTCGGTCCGGGGGGCCAACTGTTCGAACCGGAGGCCGGGGGAGAGGTGCGCCAGGTGGGCGCCGACGTGCCTGACGGCTGGACCGGGGTCGACATCGGTCCCGGCACCGCGGCCGTCTTCACCGACGTGATCGCCGAGGCCGGCACCGTGCTGTGGAACGGGCCCATGGGTGTGTTCGAGGACCCCCGTTTCGAAGCCGGAACCAAGGCGTTGGCCATGGCCATCGGCGAGTCCCGGGCCTACACGGTGGTAGGCGGCGGCGACTCGGCGGCGGCGGCCAAACAATTCGGGATCGACGATGACGTCGATCATGTTTCCACCGGAGGAGGAGCCTCGCTCGAACTGATTGAGCAGGGCGACCTGCCCGGGTTGGCCGCCCTCCGGGAGTCGGTCAAATAAGCTGAGTGAGATCAAAGCGGATCGTTTGGGTCCGGCAAGGCAATCGGGCAAGGTAAATGAGGAATGACGATGAGTGAGCGGCGTCCGCTGATCAGCGGCAACTGGAAGATGAACCTCAACCACTTCGAGGCTCTGCGCCTGGTTCAGGAATTGAGCTACGAGATCAGCCGAGATGACGTCGACGCCGTCGACATCTCGGTCCATCCGCCGTTCACCGACATCCGCACGGTGCAGACGACGTTGGAGACCGACCGTATTCCGTTCTTTCTGGGCGCCCAGAACTGTCACAGCGAATCATCGGGGGCGTTCACCGGCGAGGTGTCGCCGTCGATGCTGGCCAAACTCAACGTGGCCTATGTCATCGTCGGCCATTCTGAGCGACGGGAACTGTTCGGCGAAACCGACGAGATCGTCAACGCCAAGGTAAAGGCGGTCCTGGCGGTCGAGATGACCCCGATTCTCTGCGTCGGGGAGACGTTGGAGGAGCGCGAGGCCGGTGAGGCCGAGGCCAAGGTTGAATCACAGATCAGGGCCAGTCTGGCTCGGATCAAGCCGGAGTCGGTGGCCTCCATGGTGATCGCCTACGAACCGATCTGGGCCATCGGTACCGGTCGCACCGCCTCGGCTGACGATGCCCAGGCCATGTGTGCCACGGTGCGGGCTGTGGTCAGGGACAAGTTCGGCGCCGGGGCGGCCGATGAGGTCCGCATCCAGTACGGCGGTTCGGTCAAGCCGGTCAACGCCGCCGAGTTGATGACCCAACCCGACATCGATGGAGCGCTGGTCGGTGGGGCTAGTCTGGAGGCCGCGTCGTTCGCCCGGATCGTTCAGTACCGCCTCCACGATCTGTAATGCCGCGCCGCGGCCGCAAAAGCCGTTCTGTGCGCCTCAGGCCCCGGAATCGGGGCCGAGAGCGCACAGTTCCGGGCGGTCGACGGTGGTCGGCCGTGGTTGTGGCTTTCGGTATGGTCCTGGCGGCCTGCTCCCAGCAGCCACTGTCAGCCGGTGACGGCGATGAATCGCCGGCAAACGAGCCGGCCACCGGATCCAACGCCGACCTTCAACTCGACGAAACCGCCGCCCTTCCCGAGAGCGACGGTGAGGCCGTGGAGGAGGACGGGGACGAAAGTGAAAGCGACGGTGACGTCTCATCCGACGAGTTCGAGCCAGCCCCCGACGGCTACCTGGTGTGGACCCATCCGCTTGAGCCGGTGGGGCTGGCGGTGGCCGAGCCGGTCGACGGCGGGCTGTACACCACATCGTGGATTCGGGAGGGCATGCTGGAAGGCCTCTATCGCATGGACAGCGAATGGCGCCAGGTCCCCGAGCTGCTGTCGGCCGATGCCTCGGTGACGGTCAACGACAATGGTCGGGTCTCCATCACCTACACCCTCCGGCCGGATCTGCGCTGGAGCGATGGTCAGCCCCTTACCGCCGCCGACGTTGAGTACACCCACCGGATCCTGATGGAGGGCTGTCTGACCGAGGCCGACGGATCGGCCATCGACGTGTCCAACGAAGGGTGCGTGTATCCCTTGTCGGACCGGTCAGGCTACGACCTGGTCACCTCGTTCGACGTGGTCGACGACACCACCTTCACCGTCACCATGGCCGCCTTCTATCCCGACTGGCGTTCCCTGTACTCTCAGGTGTTCGCCGCCCACTCCTTCGGCGACGATGCGGCCACGGTGGAGGCCAACCTGCAGACCATGACAGCCGGCGGCCGTCCTCTGCCGTCGTCCGGCCCGCTGGTGCTGCAGAACTGGGCCGATCACAGTATGCGATTGAAGGCCAACGACGGCTATCACGGCTCCGTGAGTGGCGGGGCGTCCACTGCCACCGATTCTGATGGCGGCGAGGGTGGAGCGGGCAACCCGGTCACCGGAGTCCAGATCAACTTCGTGTCCAGTCCGCCGGAAGCCGTCGCCCAGGTGGCGGCCGGAACGGCTGATCTGGCCATCGTCGGCTCCGACCTTGATCTTCTTGGTGGACTGGGGCCGGTGGTCGGCGTTCAGCCATTGCCAGCACTGGAGTTCGAACACCTTGGTCTCAACCTGCTCAACCCCCATCTGACCGATCCTCTGGTCCGCCAAGCCCTGGTTCGAGCGGTCGATCGCCGGGCCTTGGCTTCAGTGCTCGGTGAGGAGCTTAGCCCGGCAATCACCGCCGATGGTGTGGGCAACGTGTTCTGGCTCCCCGGTCAGTCGGGCTATCAGGATCACCAACCCGAGGCTCTGGCCGCCGACCCGGCCGGAGCGGCCCAGCTGCTCGAGCAGGCCGGATATGTCCGAACCGGCGACGGATCGTTCCGTCACCCCGAGCGGGGGACGCCCTTTCTCCGCTTCACGACCAACTCCGGCGATTCGGTCCGGGTGGCGCTCCAGGAGCGATTGATGGCCCAACTCGCCGAGGCTGGTTTCGAGGTGGTGACCGACAACCAGAACGGTGCCGCCTACCTGACCGAGGGCCCGTTTTCGGCCGAGGCCATGAGCGCCTCCCACTCCGGAGGCTCAAGTGGCCGATCCGACATCTGGGACATGGTGTTGTTCGCCTGGGCCGGCGGCCCGTGGCCCGGCCTCCAGTCGGGAGCGTTCCGGGCCAACTCGGGAGCCAATCCCTACGGTTATGCCAACGCCGAGTTCGACACCGAGTCGAGCCGCTGCGACGGACTGGCCGACGACGCCGAGCGGGCCACCTGCTACCAGCAGCTCGACACCTTCGTGACCACGTTGGAGCAAGGCAATGACGGGTTGTTCGTGGTGCCGCTGATCGAGCGGCCCCAGGTCATGATCTACAACTCCGATCGGGTGGCCGGCACACCGTCGGTGGTCGACGGACCAAGTGGCGGCCCGCTGGCCGATATCACCGGTTTCACTCTTCGCTGACGACTGCCGGGTCGGGCTGGGGGCGGCGGATTCGATCGGTTCGGACGCTAGTCTGGGTTGTCGGACTTCGACGCCTGGTCGAAGGGCCATCATGGCCGTCCACCGTTGGCCGTCATCGGGCCAGTGAATCAAAGGTTGTATCCGCTGTGATCCTTGCTCTTGGAATCGTCTATGCCATCATCGGTGCCGTCACGCTGACGCTGGTGCTGCTGCACAGCGGCAAAGGCGGCGGCCTGTCCGACATGTTCGGCGGCGGGCTGAGCGGTGCGGCCGCCGGCTCCACCCAGATGGAGCGCAACCTCGACCGTTTGACCGTGCTGTTCGGGCTGATCTTTGGCATCCTCACCCTGGTTCTGGCCTTCGTCATCAACGCCTGACACGGGGCGGTGGGGCCACCACCGACAGCAAGCAGCGACCGTCAACTTCACGCCAATATCGCCCCGCGGCTCGACGAAAAATTGTTAGGATTGCACACCGAAATCAACATAGTCACGTCGGAGTGGCGGAATTGGCAGACGCGCTAGCTTGAGGGGCTAGTGCCCGCAAGGGCGTGGGGGTTCAAGTCCCCCCTCCGACACCGAACAAGTGTTCGATCTCGTGAAGCCCTCTGCGGCGGCTGAGACGAATCGTCGCTCGCTGCGGAAGCCGCACGGCCACCGATGCGATCTTACGTTGGCTGAATCTTCGCGCTGCGATACTGGTGCGGTGCGCGTCTTGCTCGTCGAGGACGATCTTCAGCTGTTGGCTGCCACGGCTCGGGGGCTGCGGAACTCCGGGTTCGCCGTGGATGTCGCTGAACGCGGCGAAGATGCCCTAGCGAAGACGGCAGTGACTGAGTACGACGTTGTCGTGCTCGACCGCGACCTGCCGGGTATGCACGGCGATGATGTGTGCCGGTCGATCGCGGCTGGGTCAGGCCGGATTTTGATGCTGACCGCTTACGGCTCTCTCGACGACCGGGTGGCGGGGCTCGGCCTCGGGGCTGACGACTATCTCGCCAAGCCGTTCCATCTCCGAGAGCTCGTGGCGAGAATCCACGCGTTGGGTCGCCGGCCGGCGCAAAGCGCAGCGCCGGTGCTCGAGGTCGGCGATTGTCGGCTCGACCCGCACCAACGCGTGGTCCATCGGGCCGACCGGGTGATCGGCCTCACTCCGAAGGAGTTCGGGGTGTTGGAGGTGTTGATGAAGCACAGCCCGGCTCCGGTGAGTGCGGAACTGCTTCTGGAAAAGGTGTGGGATGAGCATGCAGATCCGTTTACCAACGCAGTGCGGGTCACGATGGTGACGCTGCGACGCAAGCTTGGTGACCCGCCGCTTGTCGAGACCGTCAAGTCGGTCGGATATCGGGTACCGGCGAGGTGATGGCTCGACTCGGTCTCCGGGGTCGAGCCGCGGTTGGTTTCGCGGCGAGTTGTGCGGTTGCGATCGTTGTCTCCCTCGCCGCGGCAGGGGCCTTGCTCACCGGCGGACTTCAGGCCGGCGATGACGGCGAGTACTTGGCGGAGGCGCTGCGGGAGCTCGGGGCCGAGCGAGGTGTGGACGCCACCGACATCGCGCCTCTTCTGGACTTGGCACGCGATCAGACCCCGGTCGGGTTGGAAGACGTCCCGGCAGGCTTCGAGCTTGATACTGCTCAGGTCGCGCTGCTCGATGACGCGTTGGAGAGGGCGGGCGGGATTCAGTTCGAGGCAACGGTCGCCTTGTTCGCTCGGATCGCTGTAGGCGTGGCGATTGCCGGAACCCTGGCGGCAGGCGCCGTTGCCTGGATGCTGATGAATCGGCTGCTCGGCCTGTGCCGCCCGGAAAGTCGATCGTGGCTGGTCAGGCGGCGTTTCGGTATTCGTGGATGAGGCCGTCGCAACGGCTGGTTCGCACGGTGACAGTCGCCGGCACAGCCTCTGGCGGATCGTGGACCGGCGTTGGTGGTTGTTGGCCGAGGGACTGGTGGGGCCGGTGCTGGTTGTAGTGGGCGATGTAGTCGCAGACGATGCGTTCGAGCTGGCGTTGGTTCCAGATGATGGTGCGGTCGAATAGCTCTCGGCGGATCGAGCCGATCCAGCGCTCGGCGAACGCATTGGCGACTGGAGTCTTGACTGGTGCGGGAAGGACCTTGAAGCCCTCGGAGCGGAAGACCTCGTCAAACGCGTCAACAAACTGACTCCCGCGATCGCGAACCAGTGCCCGGCTACCGTCGAGACGCTCCCCGTAGCGGAGGAACAGGTTCCGGGCGGCTTGGGTGGTCCAAGCGCCGGTGGGGTTCGAAGTAACGCCGGCGTAGAACACTTCGCGGGTCTCGACCTTGATGAAGAACAGGACGTAGTAGCGGCGTAAGAGTGCAGTGTCGACGGTGAAGAAGTCGCAGGCGACCGCGGCTTGTGAATGCAAGAACTCGCTCCAGGTCACCTCGGATCGGTCCGGGGACGGGTCGATACCGTTGTCGGTGAGGATCTTCCAAACGGTTGTTTTGGCGATCGCGTGGCCGAGCCGAGCGAGTTCGCCCTGGATGCGGCGATGTCCCCACGTCGGGTTCTCATTGGCAAGGCGCACGACCAGCTGACGCAGCTCAGCGTCGATGGGTGGCCGACCGATGCGTCGGGCAGGAGGCTGGGTCCAGTGCTTGGCGATTCGCTGTCGGTGCCAGCGCAACAAGGTCTCGGGCGTGACGATCCAACCGTGGCGGAGTCGGCGGGGGAGTGCCGCGGCGATGGCGCCGAGCAGGGTCCGGTCGTCATCGGTGAGCGCAGGTCGTCCGATCTGTCGTCGTAGCACCGCGTTCTGGTGGCGCAGCACGATGAGTTCCAGGTCCTTGGATCGTCCGCAACGCACGGCGAGCCGAGCGAGCTCGGTCAGGAGTCGGTAGAGAATGTGAGACACGAGCAACCAGGATGGCGGCATCAGCCCATGTCAGCACCCACGCGCCAGTTTCCGGGCAGGACAGGCTCTCGAGATCCGCCGCCTCCTGACCCATACCGACCGTTCGCCCGCTCGCATCGGGGCAGACTTCGGAATCTTTGACCCATCGAACTTCTCGAAGTTCGTCAAGCGCCACCTCGGCAGTCCGCCCGGTGACATCCGCCACAGCTAGCCTAGGACCTAAGGTAACGCCGCCGTGTGGACCGCGAGCTTCTGCAGGATTCGGTCGAGCTGGCGCCGCTCAGCCGGGCTCAAGGGGGCGAGGATCTCCTCCTGACGTGCGGCCAGCCGGGCCGAGATCTGATCATGGAGTTCCCGCCCGGCCGGGGTGATGGTCAGCAGAGCCTGCCTGCCGTCGTCCGGGTGGGGTGACCGTTCGAGGTAGCCTTCGGCCAGCATGCGATGCACGGCCCGGGAGATGGAGTTTCGGGGCCGGCGGGTGAGTCTCGACACATCCTGGGCGGTCAGCGTCGGGTAGTGGGCGAGACACATCAGGAGGTGGTACTCGGCTCTGATGACGCCGAAGTCCAGCCGTACTTGTTCGTAGGTCGGGACGATCACCGCGTTCGTCAGATAGGACATCCGGTAGGCGTCTCGGAACTCGATGTTGTCGAAGATGCTGGTGGGATCCGGGTCTTGCGTGGACACACGACGAATTGTAGGATATACCAATTATTGTTCCACATGGAACAATAATTGCCTCTGTGTTCATGAAGGGATCGGCGATTCATGGTTGAACTTGCGCTCCACACACGACTGCGTCGATCTCCGTACTACGAGGTGACGCTTTCGGAAGGAGTCACCTCGTTCATCACCTACAACCAGATGCTGATCCCCATGGGCTACGGGGATCCTGAAGCCGCGTACCGGCGACTGGTCGAGGGAGTGTCGATGTGGGACGTCGGAGGTGAGCGACAGATCCAGTTGAAGGGGCGCGATGCGGCTGATCTCGCCCAGATCCTGTGTACCCGTGACCTGTCGAAAGCTGTCGTGGGCCAGGGCAAGTATGTGGTGCTGTGTGATCATGCCGGCACGGTGATCAACGATCCGGTGGCGCTCAAGATCGACGACGACTGCTTCTGGCTGTCCATCGCCGATTCCGATGTCAATCTCTGGGCTAGCTGCGTCGCCGCCGAGCGGGGAATGGACGTCGAGGTTTCCGAGCCCGACGTGTCGCCGCTCGCGGTGCAGGGCCCCATGGCCGCAGAGGTCGTCGCATCGATCTTCGGTGACTGGATACGGGATCTGCGCTACTTCTGGTTCGGCGATGCCGAGATCGACGGCATTCCCCTGAAAGTGGCCCGATCCGGCTGGTCCAAACAGGGGGGCTTCGAGCTGTACCTCATGGACGGGACCCGGGGACACGATCTCTGGAACATCGTGAAGGAGGCGGGCCGTCCCTGGAACATCGGCCCCGGGTATCCCACCCCCAGCGAGCGCATCGAAAACGGCCTACTCTCGTGGGGCGGCGACACCGACGGGCGAACCAACCCCTTCGAGGTCCGCCTCGGCCGTTTTGTCGATCTCGACGTTCCCGACGACGTCATCGGCATCCAGGCGCTGCGCAGGATCGTTGCGGACGGTCCCAAACGCCACCAGCTGGGAATCGTCCTCAAGGGTGACGATCCACATCCCGGTCACGAGGTCTGGTACGACGTGCTGATCGACGGGCAGAAGGTCGGCGACATGACCAACGGCACGTGGAGCTACAAACTGGAGCGCAACATCGGGTTCGGCCTCGTCTCGGTCGATTGCCGGACCGGGGACTCGGTGGTCGTCCTCCGGGAAGGCGAACCGGTGCCTGGCAGGCTCACCGACATCCCCTTCCGTCGGGAGGACCGATGACCGACATCGCCGCCAAGCCGAAGCTCACCGTTCCCGATCTCGCCGTCAAGAAGGCGGCCGGCGAGCGACTGTCGATGGTGGCGGTCGCCGACTACATGACCGCGACGTGGGCTCACCGCGCCGGCATCGACATCGTGGGCGTCGGTGACAGCATGGGAATGACCGTCTACGGCCACGAGAACACGCTCGAATGCACGGTCGATCAGATGATCGACCACACCAGAGCGGTCCGGCGGGGTGCGCCCGACACGTTCTGCATCACGGCGATGCCCTACGGCTCGTACGCCACGGAGGATGTCGCCGTGGTCAATGCGCTGCGCATCATGAAGGAGTCGGGCACCGATGCGCTGAAGCTCCAGGGCGGACGCGACAAGTTCTCGATCATCAGGGCGGTGGCCGATGCCGGCGTGCCCATCATGGGTCATGTCGGCTTGATTCCTCACCAGGTCCATCGCATGGGCGGCTTCAAGACGCAGGGACGCACGGCGACCGCAGCCCTGGAGATCATCGAGAGCGCCCGGGCCATCGAGGAGGCCGGTGGTATCGGTATGGAGATCGAGGCGGTGCCCCGCGAGGTCGGGCAGGCGGTCGACGACGCCGTGTCCATCTTCACGTTCTCCATCGGTGCCGGGTCGGCGGCAACCGGTCAACTCCTCAACGCCTACGACCTCATCGGGTCGTTCGACACGTTCAAACCGAAGTTCGCCAAACGCTACGGCAACGTCAACGAGATCGCCACCAAGGCGCTCGCCGCGTACGTTGCCGACGTGGCTTCCGGCGCCTTCCCCGACGACGAACACAGCTATGGCATGGACCCGGCGGAGGCGGCTGCTCTGGCCGCGGCCCTGCAGAGACAAACAGCGGAGCAACAATGAGTCAGCGGATCAGCAACGGTTTCCTCGGCGACAACTACCCGCGCAACATGTGGTGGGTGGCGGCCCGAACCGACGAGATGACGACGACGCCGATGGCCCGGTGGATCCTCGAGATGCCGGTGGTGCTCTACCGCACCGAGAATGGCGACCCGGTCGCACTGGACGACCGGTGTCCCCACCGGTGGGCGCCACTGTCCGAAGGCCGCGTCGACGGCGAACAGATCGTCTGCCCGTATCACGGCATTCGCTTCGGGACCGACGGCCGCTGCGAGCTGGTGCCGACCCAGAAGAACGTGCCGGCGGGCAGCGACATCGCCAGCTATCCGCTACGGGAGAGCGGGGCCTTCGTCTGGATCTGGATGGGCGATCCGGACGAGATCGACCACCACGAGCCGCCGATCGACATGGGCTACACGACTGATCCCGACTGGTCGGTTGTCCTGGGCTACTACGACGTCGCCTGCAACTGGGTGTTGATCCGGGAGAACGTCCTGGACCTGACGCACCTGCCTCACCTGCACGCCACCACGTTCCGCCAGAACGACTGGGACACCATCCCCAAGTCGTCGCTCGAGGGCGAAGTGATCACCTACCGCCAGTCGTTCGACCCGGCGCCGCTCAGCCCGCTGTTCTGCCATGCGATGGGTTTCAGCGAAACGAAGCCGGTGGCGAGGACCCAGGTGGGAACCATGCCGTCGCTCGCCGTGTCGTTCTCGGACTGGTACGTCACCGACCCCGAGCCCGAACCCGGAGCCCGGTCGGAGTACCTCATGCGAGGATGCCACATCGTCACCCCCGGCCTGCGAGGGCGAACCCACTACTACTGGGCAGCGGCGTTCGACATCGCCGATGTGCCGGCAGAGGCAATCGAGATGTCACGCCGTAATGTGATTCAGGCCTTCGACGAGGACAAGCACCTCCTCGAACGGCTGCAGGCCCAGGTTGCGCTCGATCCCCGTCGCGAGACAGCGGTGGAGATCGGCTTGGCGGCCGACGGGGCCGGCCTACGGGTTCGTCAGGTGCTGAACCGCAAACTCGAAGCCGAAGGGCGGCCGCTGGCGTGACGCCGGAGCGGAAGGTCCGGCCGCGCCGCACCTTCATCTTCTCGCCGTGTGGGGCTCGGAAACTCTGTCGTCCCTGCTCAGGCGCCCTACTGTCCTCGTTGATGAGGCCAGAGGCCTTCCCGGTTGAGGGGTGCGGTGGGTGTCGGGCGACTGCGGACGTACAGCAGCGGAACGCTTCCTTTCACCCGACATTCGTATTACGATAAATGAGTGTGCAGTTCCATCGCTCGGCGTTCAAACACCGCTACGACAAGCAGGCCATCCTTCATGCCCTTGAGCATGCCCTTGTCGTCGTGGACCTTGATCCCGATGCCGACCCGCCGAAGGTGCTCGCCATTGGCCCCGACCCGGCTGGCAACCTGTTGGAGGTCATCTGGCTCGAACTCGCTGAGGTCGAGCTTGTGATCCACGCGATGCCGCTACGGCCCGTCTTCTATGACCTGCTCCCGACCGGAGAGGACCCGACAACATGACCGCTCACAAAACCAAGACCGGACGCATCCTGACCGACGCGGATCTGGACGCGCTGGCTGACGAAGTCGAAACAACCGACTACAACGTCGAAGAACTCAAGACCCGCCGGCGTGGCCGACCAGCGATGGGCTCGGGCCCGGCCGATGTCGTACCGGTCCGGATCGATCCCGAGTTGAAGGCCGCCATCGAGGCCCGTGCCGAGGCTGATCACACGACGACCAGCGAGATCATACGGGAAGCACTCCGCAGGTTCCTCGACGTCGCCTGACCGCACCGGAAGGGGTGTCGCTTTGCTAATGGTTTGCTAATGGCAGCGAGCGGCATCTGGCGGCAGGGAGCGGCAAGTAGCGCCCGAGGCCGTCGCCAGTTGCCGTTCTTTGCCGCTTGCTGCCGCGTATTGTCGTTGGCTGCCGGGTTGGGGTGGTGAGTTCAAGTCCCCCCTCCGACACCCGAGTTGAACCCCCCACGGGGCCGCTGTTTCGCCTGGTCAGGCGGGTTGTGGTGCCCGTGGGGGTTCATATCGCCGAAGCGCTCGAGTGCGCGGTCGGCGGCTGTCCCCGCCAGCGAGGTAGCCAGATGAATGCGCCGTCGCGCACGGGTGGGGTTGCAGTCCCGCCGAGCTCGCGTCCTCGGTACGAACAGCGCACTGGATCTTGGTTCCGGCTCGCCACGCCTGCTCGACGATCGAAGTTCGTGGTGGCTGCGATCACGGGAAGCTGGGCCGTCGGCTACATCAGTCCTGCGCGGAGTGGTTGGTTGGTGCGGCTCCATTGCTTGGGCGACTGGCCGTACAGGCGCTTGAACTCCCGGCTGAATTGTGAGGGGCTGGCGTAGCCGACTGCGGTGGCGGCTTCGTTGACGGTCATGCCTTGGGCCATGCGCATGGCGGCGTTGTTGAGTCGGATTCCTTTCACGAATTGGATGGGCGACATCGTCGTAGCCTCCTTGAACTTGCGGTGGAACACCGCCCGGCTCATGCCGACGCGGGCGGCCATGTCCTCGATGGTGATGTCTTCGTCGAGGTGGGAGGAGACATGCTCGATCACGCGAGCGATCTCGTTGCCGACTCCGAAGGCGCGCCTGGCGGCGGCTCCTGCGTCGCCTTTGAGGACGGCGTAGTACACCTCACGTAGCCGATTCTCGCCGAGCACTGCGGTGTCGGTCGGATTGTCGCCGAGTTGCACGAGCCGGAGCAGGGCTTCGGTGAAGTCGTCGTCCCAGCGGGCGAGGGCGAACCCTTGGGGGAGCGGGCCGCCTCTGGGTTCTCGGATGGCGCCGGCCGCGTTCTCCAGTTCGATGGCGAGTTCGGTCATCACTCGGGGGTCCAGAGCGATCTGCACTCCGAGGAGGGGGTCGTCGACCGACGCCATGGGCGTGCCGGCCTCTACTGGTAGCGAGATGGCGCAGCACAGGTAGTGGTTGTTGTCGTAGACGTGCGATGTTCCGTCGAGGATGGCTTCTTTGGTTCCGCTGACGATGGCCACCAGGGTGGGTTCGTACACCGCCGGCGTGCAGCGAACCGGTTCGGTGACACGGAAGAGCTGGACGCCGTCGATTCCTGTTTCCACCAGGCCGTCGTCGTCGAGTTGGGCGTCGATGAGTTGGCGGATCTGCTGCTTGCTCATGCAGGCAAGGTAGCGGCACGCCACACGTGGAGCAAGAGAGGCGAGACGATTGGGCAGGTTTTGGCGACGTTTCGGTCTAGGCGTGGTCAGTTGTGAGAGTTATCGTCGAATCCGACATCAAGATGACAGGAAAGAAGCAATGGCAGACACGACATTCGGACCCCGAGGCTGGACACCGGAACGCCTCGGATCCCTCGATGGCAAGACCTACATCATCACCGGTGCCAACAGCGGCACAGGATTCGAGGCGACGCGGACGTTCCTGTCCAAGGGCGCACGAGTCGTGATGCTCAACCGCAGCGCCGAGCGGTCGAACGAAGCGATCGCCAAGCTGAAAGAGGAATTCGGCAACGATGCCGCCGTGTCCTTCGTCCTCATGGACCTCGCCGATCTGAGCTCGGTGCGAAAGGCCGCAGGCGAGGTGCTCGAGCAGGTTCCCCAGATCGATGCCCTCATCTGCAACGCCGCCATCGCCCAGGTGCCGACACAGAAGCTCACCGTGGACGGTCACGAGAGCATGCTCGGCACGAACCACTATGGCCACTTCCTGCTCGCCGGCCTGCTCTTCGAGCGAATCGAGGAGTCGAAAGGCCGCATCGTGGTTGTGAGCAGCCTGGGCTACAACATGGGTATCAAGACCATCCAGTTCGATGACATGAACTGGGATCGGAACTATCACCCGAACAAGACCTACAGCCAGAGCAAGCTGGCGCAGATGATGTTCGCCTACGAGTTGCAGGACAAGCTGGCTGCGGCGGGAAAGACCAACGTCGAGGTCTACGTATGCCACCCAGGCTCGTCGAGCACGTCGCTCATCACCACCAGTGGCAACCTGATGATGCGGATCCTGTTCCGGCTCATGACCATGACGCCGATGGTGCAGACCGCCCAGCAGGGGTCCAACCCGGAAGTCATGTGCGCGACCGAGGACGGTCTTGACCAGAGGGCGCTGTACGGCCCCACCGGCCGCATGGAAGTGGTCGGCCCGGTCGGCAAGGGCACGCTGCACCCCCACGCATATGACAAGCCGGTCATGGAACGGCTCTGGCGCCTCTCGGAAACCGAAACCGGATTCGACTGGAAGCTCTGACCCGCCAGAGCAGCCCGAGCAAGAAGCACAGGGTCGGGGACTCGCACCAGTCGACGAGCACCGAGCGTGTCAGGCGCCCCGTCGCTCGCCACGAGATCCTGACGACAGTCAAACTCGGCTGGCTTCGGGTCCGCTCGGTCCAGCGTCGCCCGTTGCAACGCCTCAACTCACACAGGAACGAAACTGACAAAGGAGAACATCATGGAGGATTTCAAGGACAAGGTGGTCGTGGTCACCGGCGGCGCAACCGGTATTGGTAAGGCGCTGGCGGGCGGACTACCCTGGGGCGAGTTCGGCCAGGTCGACGTCCTGGTCAGGGCCAAGCGTGGATTGTCGGCGATGCCGGACCGAGAACGGCACTGAGGTTTGTGAGGTCGTCAGGGTCGTCGGTGAGTATGTCATGGCCGAGGCGGACGGCGGTGATCACGAGGTGGGCGTCGACGACGTCAGCGGTTCGTGTTTGGGCAAGGAGTTGACCGACTGGGCAGCCGTCGTCGAGTGGGTGGATCACAATGGTTTTGAGGAAGGCCGAAAGGCGGGCTTGGCGGGATCCGGTTCGCCAGACCTGTGCCACCACGGGGTGGGTGGTGTGAAGCGCAGTGTCGGATCTGGCTGCGGCTGTCACGAATGTGTGGGCTGTTCGTTCGCCGCGATCGATGGAGATGAGGAACCCTGCGTCGAGGATCACAGGCCGTATCGCTCGGCCATGGTGGCGACGTCGTCGTCGTCGATCGGGCCTTGTTCGGCGTCCCACTCGGCGAGGAACGAGCGGAGAGCGTTCTGACGTTTGCGGTCTGCCGCGAGATGACGTAGGGCTTGACGGATGGCGCTGGACCGCCCGCCGTATTCAGGCGCAAGCATGTCGAGGAGGGCTTCGTCCTCGTCGTCCAGTCGGACTGTCGTGGTACTCATAAAACCACTGTAGCACGATCGTGCTACAGCCTGCGAGCGATTCGTTGTTGATGCTGCGATAGCGTCGCCAGGTTGGAGGGCGGAGAATCACAGTCACGAGTGGTTCCATCCCAATCCCGACTTCTGTTGGGGCCAGTGACGGCAGTGTCGGGCGATGGCGTCACGGGCGTTCGATCAGCGCACGGTCGAGAGCGAGCCACGCCGGGGGGAGACGTCGACACCCACTTAAGCGGCACACTACGTTTTGCCAATGCAGCATTAGCCTCGGTGATAGCCAGTTTTGACGTTTGGGACTCCGAGCTTCCCCGACGGGTGTGTCAAGTCCAAGGGCTTTCTACCGTGAGGTCGGTGAAGCGATCGAAGTCTTTGGTGTTGCGGGTGATGACAGTCATGTCGTGGTGAAGGGCGGTGGCGGCGATGAGGGCGTCTCTGAAGGGTGCAGGGTCAGGTACGTGCAGCGCTGCTGATCGGCGCGCTATTTCGGCGTTGACGGGTAGGAGACGGTCTTCGAAGGCGGGATTGACGCTGGAGTCGAGCCAGGTTCGTAGGACGGTTCCCTTGGTTGGATCGCTGCGTTCGGCGAGTAGGACTCCGTGTTCGAGTTCGTGGAGGGAGATGACTGACAGGAACATGAGGGTGGCGGGCACGCTGTTTGCCCAGCCGGTGACGCCGCTGTTCGCACGCCCTGCGGCTGCTTTGCGGAGCTCGGAGACGACGTTGGTGTCGAGGACGTACATCAGTCGAAACGGGCGGGTCTGGCTGTGTCGGAGTGGGTGGGGGCGTGGAACTCGATGTCTTCGATTCCGGGTGGTTGGGCGAGGAGTTCGATGATGCTTGGTTGGTTGGCTGCGAGTCGTTGGTAGTCGGCAAAGGTGAGTAGTACGTGTGATGGTTGGCCTCTGTCGGTGATGTAGACGGGTCCGTCTTTGGCTGCGGTTTTGGCGCCGCCGGTGTCTTGGTTGAACTCTCGGCTGGTGATCTTCTTTGTCGTCATGTCACCTCCTCATATATAAGTAGAAACGTTACTACATTCTGTGGGAGTTGGCAATGCGCAAGCTTCAGGGGTGGAGCGTTGCTAGTGGTTTGCCAATGGCATCTGGCGTCCTGGAGCGGAAGTGGGCAGTCAGCAGCGGATTGGCCGGTCACCGGATGCCGCTCGGGGACGTTGGTTACGGCAGAATGTCGCCAGATGCGGACCGTTGGGGTCGACGAGACGAACGTCGCCAGAATGCGCGGGTCCGACGGTCAATCAGGGCCGAGTAGGTGGGTGGGGATGTCGCGTTTGGCGTGGAGCACCCGCCAGATGTCGAGGTTGCCGTCTTCAGGTAGGTAGAAGATCAGATACGGGAACTTGTCGAGGGGCCAGCTCCTGAGGTCTGGTATTTCGAGTTCGTAGCCGAATCGGAGCGATCCGCTGCCCGGGTACCGCTGCAGGTGGGAGATCGCGGATTCGATGTCGTCGACGAAATCAGTCGCCGTGTCGATGCCAGCATTGTCGCGGTAGTAGTCGACAGCAGCTTCTATGTCGACGGTGGCGGCGGCCCGGAGGCGAGCGTGCATGGCCCGAGCTCTTCGCGGATCAGGCTTCGGTGCGAGCTCGGTTTCGCAGTGAGGCGAAGTCGGCGGCCATTGGGGTTGGTGATTGTCACGGTTGTGCCGGTGTCCAATACGTTGCCTCGGCAATGTGCGGGGGTTCTGCTAGGGGGGATTGCCTGGACTGCGGCGAAGTCTACGCGGGTGCCGGGGTCGTGGTCGGGTCAGATCGTGTATGGCGAGGACATTGTTGGCTCTGATGAGGAGATCGTGGAACTGTTCGACGAGTCCTCGGGTGCCGACTTGTTGTGAGGATTCTTCTTGATAGTCACGTGGTTCTGTGGTGGCTCGACGACAGCGACTCGCTCGGGTCACAATGCCGCCACCTGATTGAGACCGCCGCGAGGCATTTGTTTCGGCGGTGACGCCGTGGGAACTTGGAATCAAACGGGCGCTGGGGAAGTTATCGATGCCCGAGGGGCTGAGTGGGGTTGTCGAGTCTGACGGCTTCATGTTGTTGTCGATTACGGCGGAACACGCGGAGTTGGCGCCGTCGCTGCCACCGATTCATTGCGATCCGTTCGACCGGATGTTGGTCGCTCAAGCTGACCTCGAGACACTGCTGCTGGTGACCGCTGACAAGGCTCGGCGCGCAGCCACCGTCAGTTGCCCACGACGACTACTTCGGGAGCTTCGCTACACCGTCGCCGGTCAGTTCGGCGCCCATTTCACGACGATTAATGGCCATCAGGATCGCCTCGGCGGGGCCCGACACCAGCGAACCCTGGCCCCACGACCAGTCCATGTCGGTGGCTTCCAGGCGGAGGCCCTCGATCGCCTTAGGATCGACATGGATCTTCCGTTGCTTGTGTGTGGTGGCCCAATCGAGTGACTTGCGTAGCACTTGATTGTCGAGTGAACCCTCAACTCCCAGTCCTCGGCGCACGTCCTGGGTGTGCACGGCCACATCCGTGAAGCTGACGCCGGCTGAGAACGATGGGATCGGTGCGCTCTTCGCCCCCTTCTCGCGCAGCGCCGCCGAGATCTTGTCTCGACCCATCTCCTTATACTTGGCGGCGTTGGCTATCCACGCCCTGTCGACGTTGAAGCCTGCCTTGGCCATGCTGAACATCATCGCCGGTAGCCCGAGCTCAACGAAGCTCACCAGATGACCGGCGATGTCCATCGGTGTCCAGTTCTCACATAACGTCTTGCCGCCCAACTGCTCGTCGGTCAAGCTGTCGAGCAGGTCTGCGAAGTCGGACCTCGCCTTGGCGGTGATTCCCCAGTCGTCTGCCATGATTCATCCCCTTTGTTTGTACTCCTTAGAAACCTACATCGTCCATCCGAACGTCGGACACGTTGGCCAAAGAGTTGGTACGCCGTCGCTCCATCGGTCTCGGCCCGTCGGCCGGCGGCAAAGGCATTGCTCTCAGCGTCGCTTCTAGCAGTCGATGGCGGCCCGAATGGCGGTGCATGCTTCGGCCAGCCGAGCCGGATGCAGTTCACAGATCTGGTCGACCAGGTAGGCCTTGGGGACGACTCTGAGATTGTCGAAGCTGGCGACGCAGTCGGTGGGCATGCCGTCATCGGCTCCGAGGCGGAGTTCGGTCGGGATGTCTCTGATCGTGCGGGTAACGGGTGCGGCGAGGACGCTGTTCAGGACCGGGATGGCGGCGGATCGGGTCATGATGAGAAACGGGCGGCGGCCGACCGCTTCGATCTCGCCCCACCAGATCTGCCCTCGGGCTGGAGTTGTCACCATGGCTCGTCCAGGATTGCTTCGCGAAGCGACGCAAGCGCCGCTTGTTCCTCAGTTTCTGTTGGTGGATGCCGTGTGTAGCCGTCGATCACCGCCCGGTCGGTGCGCCGTTGGAGTTCGAGTTTCATGATGACTTCGATGCCGGCTCGAACCGCAGCGGCTCGGCTTTCGTAGGCTCCGCTCTTGACGAGTTCGTCGAGGTCGGAGAGAAGCCGCTCGGGAAGTCGTACGGCGATCTGCTCGGTGGCCATTCGGCAAGCATACCGTACTGGGATGCCAAACGGGGTGCAGTGAGGTGCGGGGCGAAACGCCCGAGGCGGTGCAAGTCGGAGAGGTGCCGGCAAACTTGTTCAACAGCAGCTGTCTTGCGATCAGGCATACCTGAGCCGACGTTCAGCCGGCGGTCCAGTGGATGGCGGCAGGCTTGATGGTGCCGGTGGTTGGTTGACCGTTGGGGTTGGTGGCCCGGAACTTGGCGCGTAGTGGGTGCTGTCCTTCGACTGCCATGTTGAGCAGATCGGGCGGGATGTGGGCGAGCTTGATTTTGGCCCGGCCGAACATGACAAAGGGTTCGGCTTGATCGGGCAGACCCCATGAGAGATACATGAAGCGATCGCCTCGACGACCGTGGACATGATCGCCGGCGAAGTCGATGCCTGCGTCGGTTGATCGTAGCTCCACCGCGGCGACGAAGTCCGTCGACTTCGACGCCGGGACCGGAGCATCGACTCCATGCCGGGACTGCAGCCCGAAGAGCACACCGGAGTCGGCGCCGAACGGCGGATCGATCGCTTCTATGGTGATTGTCACGGGTGTGCCGGTTTGCTTTGTCACACTGGCCCCTTTTCTGTGCCTGCGCCGTAGCAGTCGATGATGTACGCTCCGTCTTGACCTCCCCGGCCAGGATACGGCGGAGGCAGACCCGAAGGATCTGGTGATGGCAACGACGCCTCGATGGACGTTCCGGTTCGATGAGCTGACGGCAGTCAGAGAATACGTCGGTGGTGAGTGGGACGCAGTGCGAGGCCTGCTGGGGGGGAAAGGGGCCAATCTGGCTGATATGGCATCGCTTGGTGTACCGGTACCACCGGGTTTCACCATCACCACCGACGCCTGCAACCGGTATGCCGCCGATGGTGTCTTTCCCGACGGTATGTGGGCCCAGACTCTCACCGCACTGGCCGATATCGAATCGGCCACTGACCGGACCTTCGGCCACGGTGACCGTCCGCTGCTGGTGGCCGTTCGTTCGGGGGCCAAGGTGTCGATGCCGGGGATGATGGACACGGTGCTGAACGTCGGCCTGAACGACGAAACGGCGCAGTCGCTCATCGCTCAGACCGACGACCCAAGGTTCGTCTTCGACTCCTACCGGCGGCTCCTGCAGATGTTCGGCAACGTGGTGATGGGTGTCGACTCCGACCGATTCGAGGCCGTTCTTGAGCAGACCAGGCGTGAGGCCGGTGCCGCCACCGACGCCGACCTCGATGCCGACGTACTGACTGATCTGACCCAACGGTTCAAGGCCATCATCCACGCCGAGAGCGGCGTCCCGTTTCCCACCGATGCCCACCAACAGCTCCAAGCCGCCACCAAGGCGGTCTTCGAATCGTGGAACTCAACCCGGGCTCGCAACTACCGGGAGGCGGCCGACATCGCCCATGACCTGGGAACGGCGGTCAACGTGGTGGCCATGGTGTTCGGGAACACCGGCGAACATTCGGCCACCGGCGTGGCCATGTCACGCGACGGCACCACCGGGGAACGGCGACTGGAAGGCGACTTCCTGGTCAACGCCCAAGGCGAAGACGTCGTCGCCGGCATCCGGCCCACCCGTCCGATCGACGAACTGGCCGATGTCCTACCCGAGGCCGCCGCCGAGTTCGCCAATATCGCCCAGCGGCTGGAAACCCACTATCGGGACATGCAGGATCTCGAGTTCACCATCGAGGACGGCCGGCTATGGCTGCTGCAGACCCGCAACGGCAAACGCACCGCTCAGGCCGCGGTCCGTATTGCCGTTGAGCTGGCCAACGAGGGTCTGATCACGCGGCAGGAGGCGATCAAGCGGGTTGAGCCGGCTCAGATCGAGTTCTTCCTCCACCCCCAGTTCAACGCCGAGGCCGTGGCCGGTCGAGAACCGCTGGCCTGGGGCTTGAACGTGTCGCCGGGGGCGGCGGTGGGCGTTGTCGCCTTCGACCCCGACCTGGCTCAGCGCTGGGGTGACGAAGGCCGCGACGTCATCCTGGTTCGACAGGAGACCAAACCCGACGATGTGCACGGCATGCTGGCCGCGGCCGGCATTCTCACATCAAGCGGAGGTCGAACCAGTCACGCTGCCCTGGTGGCCCGCCAGTTCGGGACCCCGGCGGTCACCGGAGCCACCGAGATTCACATCGATATGACCAGCCGGAGCTTCACCGTTGGATCGACCGCGGTCGAGGAGGGCGACTGGATCTCCCTCGACGGCACGACCGGCGAGGTGTATCTGGGTCAGGTTCCCACTGCCGAACCCGACCTCGACAATGAGTGGCTGTCGACGCTGCTGGGCTGGGCCGACGAGTTCCGTGTGCTGGGGGTGCGGGCCAACGCCGACGATCCGGCCGAAGCGACCAGAGCCCGTGACTACGGGGCCGAAGGCATTGGACTCTGTCGCACCGAGCACATGTTCTTCGGACCCGAACGTCTGCCCATCGTGCAGCGGCTCATCACCGCCCCCAACGTCGTCGAGCAGCGGGAAGCGCTGGCCGACCTCCTGCCCCTCCAGCGCTCGGACTTCGCCGGCATCTTCCGGGCCATGGATGGGCTTCCGGTCATCATCCGGTTGCTCGACCCGCCCCTTCACGAGTTCCTGCCCAGCTGGTCGCAACTCCAGCGCACGGTGGCCGACCTGAAGATCCGATTGCAGGCGGCCGGCGACCTCGACGCCATCGACACCCTCCTGAGCGAGCTCAACTCGACCGCCACGCTGCTGGAACGAGTGGAGGCACTGCACGAGTCCAACCCGATGTTGGGCTTGCGGGGCGTGCGGCTGGCCAACAAGCTCCCCGACATACCTCGGATGCAGGCTCGGGCCGTGTTCGAGGCTGCTTGTGACGTTGCCGGCGAAGGCCTTGATCCCCGGCCCGAGATCATGGTGCCGCTGGTCAGCCACCAGGGTGAGCTGCAACGGCAGCGCGATCTGATCGACGAGGTGGCGGCGGCCGTGAGGGGGGAGCGACGGGTTGATTTCGACTACCAGGTCGGCACGATGATCGAGGTGCCCCGGGCGGCCCTGACCGCCGACGAGATCGCTCAACACGCCGACTTCTTCTCCTTCGGTACCAACGATCTCACCCAAACCACCTACGCCATCAGCCGCGACGACGCCGAGGAGGCCTTCCTGCTCGACTATCTCTCGGTCGGCCTGCTGCAACAGAATCCCTTCGCCACCATCGACATCAACGGTGTCGGCCGCCTCATGAAACTGGCCCTGGACGCCGCCCGATCAGTCAAGAGCACCATCGAAACCGGTGTGTGCGGTGAACATGGTGGCGACCCCGAGTCAATCCGGTTCTGCCACGACGTTGGGTTGAGCTATGTGAGCTGCTCGGTCTATCGCATCCCGGTGGCCCGGTTGGCCGCGGCCCAGGCTGCACTGTGGGCATGACCATGGAATTGGTGGACGAACTCCGCAACAGACTCGATGGCGATCCCGAGCTGGCCGCAGCCTTTGCCTCCCTCACCCCGGGCCGTCAACGGGAGTACAACTTCCACATCTCCGGAGCCAAGCAGGCCGCCACCCGGGAACGTCGGATCGATCGCTGCGTGCCCAAGATCCTGGCCGGTCAGGGTCTACGAGAAGGGGACGCAAAGAGATCGGGCCGGCGCCCAGGTGATGACGGGCCGGTTCTGCTTTCCGGCGGCAACCCGCAGATCCCCAAAGGCGACGGGCCTGAACCGGTGGCCGCCTACCTGGCCGCCATGCCCGGCTGGAAGCAGAATGTCGGACGCCGCCTCGATGCCCTCATTGAGAAGACCGTTCCCGACGTTCGCAAGGCGGTGCGCTGGAACTCACCGTTCTACGGCATCGAGAATCTCGGTTGGTTCGTCAGCTTTCACTGCTTTGATCGCTACGTGAAGGTGACATTCCTCAACGGTGCCCAACTCGACCCCAATCCGCCCGTCGAGTCCAAGGATCCCAACACCCGCTATGCCCATGTTCACGAAGGCGACGAGATCGACGTGGCACAGTTCCAGCGCTGGTTCCGCCAGGGTTCGTCCCAACCGGGATGGGACGGTTTCTGATCAGGCCTCGTCCCGCCACGCCAACCAGTCGGCGAATCGGCGGACCTCGGTGAACTGGTCTGCGCTCAGCCCCTTGCCTTCAACCAGTTCGATGCCGGGCGGCGTGTCCGGTGGCCGGGTGGCGGGACTGCCGGCCACGTGATCAAGAGCCCGATCGAACGTTTCGAAGGCCCACATCACGCTTGATTCGAACTCACCGAGATAGTCGCTGATTGGTTCCAGGACCGTTCGGAAGAATCGGGCCGCCTGGTGCCAGCGGGCCTCTCCTTGGGTTGTCAAGGCAATGAGAGCCGCTCGACCGTCGTCGGGATGCCGGCGACGCTCGGCGTCTCCGGCGTCTTCGATTCGCTTCACCGATCGAGACACGCTGGCCATCGGCGCTCCGGTCGATTCGGCCAGCTGGGTCGTGGTGAGTGGCCCATCCCGCCGGATTGCCGAGTAGAGGGCGAACTCCGAAGCCGTCATACCCGCCGGTTCCAGCGCATCGTCGATGAGGGAACCGGTCTTCCGGGCGGCAACCCAGATCGAGTACAGGACGTTCATCCGTTGGTCAACTGATCCCATATGAAACTAGTATAGATCCGTATGGGAAGGCTTAGTCGCATATCGGCGGTGCCGGCGGTGGCCGTACTTGCTGTGGCCGGCGCTTGTTCGACCGCAGGCACCAGCTCAACAATCTCGGCCCCCGGCGAGATGACCACCACCGCGGTGCCGGCGTCATCGACAACCACGACGACAGCAGCGACGACGACAAGCTCGCTGGTTGAGGGCAGCACCTTCCAACTGCTCAGTGACCAGGCGGTTGTGAGCCCGGCGCCTGATTTTCGCTACGCCAACCCCGGTGCCGTCTACTTCGACGGCTCGACCTATCACATGTACCGCAACTCATTCAGCGCCTGGCCTGGGCCTTCGGTTGTTCATCACCTGTCGTCGGCTGACGGGCTGGAGTGGATTGACCACGGTCAAGTCTTCTCGTCGGATCAGGTCGCCTTCACCGAGGGAAACGTCTTCTTCATGGAGGTCCTGGTCGAGGGCCAGACCTGGGTCTCCTACTTCTACACCTATGACGGCCGCCGACAGCCCGGATTCATCGGCCGGGCCACCGCCCCCGGACCGGAGGGACCGTGGTCACCCGATCCGGAGCCTGTCCTGTCACCAGGGCCATCGGGGTCATGGGACGGGATCCGGGTGATGGAACCCACCGTGGTCAGAACGGCCGACGGGCTTGTCATGCTCTACGCCGGAATCGACGACGCGGGAACGTCGTCGATCGGTCGCGCAAGCTCGACCGATGGTGTGACCTGGGTCAAACACAACGACCCGTCGACCACCGACGACCGTCTGGCCCAGTCGGATCCGGTACTGGTTGGCCAGGAGGACAGCTGGAACCAGGGGAGTGTCGGGTGTCCCGACGTCGAGCTCACCGCCGACGGCTATGTCGTGCTGTACGACACCCTGTCGAGGGGAAAGGGCTACGGCATGGCCACCAGCAGCGATGGAATCCGGTGGCAACGATCCGAACCGGAATTGGTGCTGGACCGATCCGGCGTGCCGGGTTCAGCCGACTTCTGGCAGAGCGAACTCATCAATGTCGACGGCCGTCACCTGTTCTACCTGGAGGTCGGGCCCGGTCGAGGCCCCACCAAGGTGTACGCCTTTGCCTTCCGGCCCGACACGCCGGCCGAGCTCGCCATGCGGGCCGAGGCCGTGGTCGTCGGATCGACCGTCACCGTCACCGTGGACCCGACGGGCTTCGAACTCGGCTTCGAGAGGGGGAACCCGGCGTCGAACCACCCCCACCTCTATGTCGACAGGCCGCCCCCGGAAGCAGGCGACGTCGTCCCGCTACGAGACCCGACGATCATCCACTCGGTCGGTTCGGTGCTGGAGGTTGACCTCGAACCCGGAGTTCACGACCTCTGGGTGGTGATCGCCGACGGGAACGATCGGGCCAAAGACGATCCTCGGCCGCTCAAGCTCACGGTCACCGTCGAGTCCTAATGCAGGCCGTTCGAGCGCAGATGGGCCGATTCGTTGAGGGTGACGATGGAATGTACTCCGCTTGATGAGGCCCGGTACCGGTTGATCGAGGTGTATTCCGGGGCAAAGATCATGGTTCGCTCCAGGCCGAGCGTCTCGGCCGTCCAGGCGTTGATGACGCCGCCGTGGCAGACCACGGCCACCGTCTGCCCTCGGTGGTTGGCGATGATCGAACCAATGGCGGACTTGACCGTCTGGCGGAAAGCGCTGTAGTCGGCATTGTCGAATCGCTTCATGGCCTGCCGCCATTGGTCTCGGTCGAGGTCTTCGAGCGGAACGTAGCCGGCTCCGTAGTCGAACTCCTCGACACCCGGTTCGATCGACGCCGTCAACCCGGTCACCCGCTCGAGCGGCCGGGCGGTCTCTCGTGCCCGTCGCAGAGGCGATGAGTAGATGGCATCGATGCCGTCCACGCTAAGCCAGGCGGCCACGGCCTCAGCCTGGGCTCGGCCCACTTTGGTCAGCCCGGGATCGGCCGGCAAGCCGGACTGGACCACGTCGGACGGCTCGATCCGTTCCGGTCGACCATGGCGAATGATGATGAGATCCATGGTGACCGATTACCGATCAGGCCTCGAAGGTGCCGACCAGCAGAATGTCGCCGGTCGGTTGGTCGGAGCCGCCGGCCGGCTCGATGGTGACACCGAATCCGGCCGTTCCGGCCTGGTCGTCGACCGGGAACACCTCTTGGATCACACCGGATTCCGGTGTGAACAGGGCGGCCGGGCTGACCCCGTCGTCGGTGACAAACCACAACTCATACACCTCGCCGGCACCAGGCTCCGTCAAACCCTCGCCCAGCAGGGCGACTTTGTCGAGCGAAGCGGAATAGATGACGGTCAGGGTGCCCGCTTCGCCTTCCAGCTCCAGAGTCTCAGCATCGGGGGCGTCGGCCACCAGATCCACCGGATCGTCCTGGCCGAGGCGCAACCCGAGCAGCACTCCGCCAACGGCGATCACGACAACGGCTGCCGCCGCCAACACCAGGCGTTCGATCCGGCGCCGGCGATCGGCCAGTGATGTGACCGGGGCGACCGGGGGGATCTCGGATCGGGAACCGGCGTCAATCGACGTTGACCTGACCTCATCTCCGGTCACCTGTGGTGTCTGGGCGATGGTCGAGAGAACCTGGGCTCGTAGGTCGGGGCTTGGCCCCTCATTCCGATCAACATCCGGCTCCAGGGCGGCGGTCATGGCGTCGCCGAATGTACGGACGTCGTGACGGCATTGTTCACAGCTCGGCAGATGGGACTCGAAGAGCGCTCGTTCCTCTTCGTCGAGAGCGTCGGCGGCGTAGAGGGGCGCCAGCGCATGTAGCTGTTCACTGTTCACGCCTCCGCCTCCATGATCTGTCGCAACCTGATGAGTCCGTCGCGAATCCGCGTCTTGATCGTACCTTCGGGCACGTCGAGCATCTCGGCCACGGTCCGGTAGGTGTGTCCGCCAAAGTACGCCAGCTGCAGTGCCTCCTGTTGGGGACCGCTCAGTTCCTTGAAGGCGCCCAGCAGGACCGAGCGCTCAGCTCCATCGACGATCGCCTCGCTGACGGTGTCGGCCGGAATCGGCCGCAGCTCGGCGTCACGGTCTTCGCGGCGTCGGGCTGCTTCTTCTGATCGCACCCGATCGATGGCCCGCCGGCGAGCGATGGTGGTTGTCCATGATTTAGCCGAGCCCACCGCCGGGTCGAATCGGGGTGCCAGCCGCCAGATCTCGACGAAGACCTCCTGCAACACCTCTTCGGCCATGGCCCGGTTCCGAACGATGTTCAGCACCACCGAGAAGGCCAGCGGAGCCACGAGATCGTAGAACTGGGCGAAGGCCTGTTCATCACCTTGTCCTGCCGCCTTCAGCGCAACCGACTCGGCCGGTAGCCCGTATCGTGTTGACTCCGTCGGCCCGGCCGCAGTCGATGACTTGGAACGGAACGGGAACACGACGCCGATCTTGGCACGGTCGGTTGGGCCGAGTCCAGCATACTGCCCTGGAAAAATCCGCCAAGCAGCCGTTGGAACATCGACTGTGACGTAGGGGGCGACCATGGCACGAGTTCGGAACCAGGAGGACAACGGATTGCCGTTCCCGCGATTTCGGTGCCGAGCGCCCCGCAGCGAAAGGGGAACGTTATTCGAAAACTTCCAATCCGGACGCTCCGGGGCTCCGAACGCCTGATCAACAGCCATACAACCGGTGTCGAGACGATGGCCGTCGAGGCACCCGAGAGGAATCGATACATGTCAATCACCACTGATCAGAAGAAGTTCCGCCGCCGGGCAGCCAAGCTCGGCCTCTTCGTATCGACGGCAGCCGTCTTCGGATTGGCCGGAGTAGCCACTGCCGCCCACGGGGGTGCGCTGACCGAGGGTGACTTCTCCGGTCGGGCCGAAGTGGACAGCAACGCCACGGACAACCGAATCGTTGGCGACCCCGACGGCCGGGGGGAAGCCTACGTCTTCTCCCCGGGTGACGGCGTCGTGTGCTACGTGCTGACCGTCGACAAGATCGCCTCGGCCACCGCGGCCCACATCCATGAGGCCGCCGCCGGTGAGAACGGGCCGGTTGTGGTCCCCCTCACGCCGCCGACCGACGGCGAGTCCGCCGGCTGCTTCGACACCGGAGACGCTGATCTGGCCGCCGACATCACGCTCCGAGAGTCCTCCAACTACTACGTCAACGTACACAACGACGAGTATCCGGGCGGCGCCCTTCGGGCTCAGCTCGGCAACTGATTCAACACCGTCCTTCCCGACCCAGGGAGAGGGCACGTTGGGAGGCCGCCGGTTCTCACCCGTCAATCGGGAGGGGACCGGCGGCTGTTTCGCGCCCCTGCTCGGTCGTACCCGGGTCGGGGACGTTTGTCAGTTTCGACCAATCCCCACTCGCACCTGCTCCGAACATCACGTGTTCCCAAGGAAAGGCAATCGCAACGATGAAGAAACGAACCAGGAAACTGTTGGCGGCCACCGCGCTGTCCACGGCAATGTTTGCCGCAGCAGCCAGTCCGGCAATGGCGGCCCACGAGGGGTCGGTGTACACCGGCGATCTCAACGAACTGAACGACTCCGGTGCATCCGGTTCCACCACCATCACCGTGTCCGACGACGGCGAAACAATGACGGTGGAGGTGACGGCCAGCGGATTCAACCTGGACGGTCCGCACGCCATGCACATTCACGGCATCGTCGAAGGCGATAACGTCCTGCCTTCGTCGTGTCCTACCATGGCTGAAGACGCCGACGGCGACGGTGTGCTGACCGTGCTGGAAGGGGCCGTCAAGTACGGCGCGGTCCAAGTCAGTCTGACAACCACAGGTGACACCTCCACCGACTCGGCCCTGGCCGTCGACCGCTACCCCGCCGGCGACTCGGTCCGCTACGTGCGCAGCGGTATTCCCATTCCCGAGGCCCTGAAGCCCAATCTGGGCAAGATGCACGTCGTGGTCCATGGCATTGATGAAAACGGCAACGCCATGTTGGATCTCGATCAGGATGAGCGGTCTTCTCTGACCGACGACCTGCCCCGCGAAGGCACCGCCCCGGCGTTGTGTGGGACGCTGGCCGTCGCCGCCACCGGCCCGATCCAGACCGGTGCCGGCGGTCTGGCTGATGTCGGCCCAGACAACGGCCTGGCGATCCCGGTCGGGCTGACCGCTGCTGGTCTGGTCGCCACGCTCGGGCTGGCCGCCCTCCAGCCCACCCGGCGTTCAAACCGCGCCCGTGTGATACCGACCCCCGACGCCAACGGGTAGAGGAACGGTGATGGCACAGCAGCCGATCGTGGCGGGCTCGTCCCTACGCTCGCCACGATCGGTCGCCGGCCGATCCGACTCCGCCACCGGACGGTGGCTCCTGTTATTGATTGGTCTCGCCGTCATACTGAGCGCCTGTGGGCGATCAGCGGCCGATGGAGCGGTCGAAACCGCACCGCCATCGGCCACCGACCCTGGAGCATCGGGCCGATCGGTCGACGAGTATGGTGACGGTGCCGGGCGAGATGAACCGAACCCGCCCACCGACGATGCTCTCGGCACCGGCTCGACCACCGATGGGACAAGCCCGGGTGTTCAACGCCAACAGCCTGAGGCTCCGGTCGACCTTCCGGTCGGCATCGATCCGGCGGGCATCGAGATCCCGGCCATCGATGTTGACGCCGACGTGGTGATGCTCGACCTCCGAGGAGCCGAGCCCGAGGTGCCATCCGATTTCGATGACGCCGGCTGGTACCAGCAGACCCGCCGCCCCGGCGAGATTGGGCCGGCCGTGATCGCCGGTCACATCGACTCCAAGGCCGGTCCCGCCGTGTTCGCCCGCCTCAACGAGCTCCAGCCGGGCGACGAGATCGTCGTCCACGGTGCCGGGGGCGAGAGCCGAACCTTCGTCGTGACCACCGACGGCCAGTACAGCAAAGACCGACTCCCGGCCGAGGTGTTCGGCTTTGATCAACCGACACCCGAACTGCGACTTATCACCTGTGGTGGCGTTTTCGATCGCAGCAGTGGCCACTATCGGGACAACTTCGTGATCTACGCCTCGGCCGTGGATTGACCGGGGGTCACAGTTGGTGGCGGCGAACGGTGACGGGAATGGCGTTGAGTACCGCCGAGCCGCTGTTGGTGTCGACCACGTTGGCGTCGGTCAGGTCGTTCATGCTGACTCCCGGACGTTGCGAGGCCACCCGTAGCCGGGTTCCCGGCCGATGGTGACCGAAGCCGTGGGGCAGGCTGACCGTACCTCGGGCCACCGTGTCGGTGAGTTCGGCCGGCACGTCAACCGATCCGGTGGTCGATTCGACGACCACCATCGCCCCTTCGGTCAGGTCAAGATCCTCGGCATCGGCGGGATGGATCAGCAGGGTGCAGCGATCGGGCCCGGTCATGAGCCGGTCGACGTTGTGTATCCAGCTGTTGCTGTTCCGTAGCTGCCGGCGGCCGACCAGGAGTAGGCCGGGCCGAGGGGGCGGTTCGGCCCGGAGGCGTTGTAGATCCTTCACGATCGGGGCCGGGGCCAGGTCGATGTAGCGATGATGTCTTGGCAGGAGAGCCGGGAGGCCGGGCACGAGCGGGCCGAGGTCTATCCCGTGGGGCCGACGACGCAGGGTGTTCAGACTCAGCCGTCGGCCACCCCGGCGCCATCCGTGGGGACCGGTTTTCAGGAGGACGTCGAGGATGCGTTCCGGCCCCAGCTTCCGGGTCAGACGTGCCGTCACGCCGGGGAGTGTCAGGGTCCGGCCTTTGGCCTTCGTCAGCCGGCAGGCCAGCTCGGCCAGGATCTCCCAGTCCTGTCGTTCGTCGGCGCCGGTGGGCAGGACCGGCGGTGCGAACCGGGCCACGTTGCGAACGGCAAAGTGGTAGAGGAAGGCGTCGTAGTGGGATCGCTGCAAGGACGAAACCGGCGGCAGGATCACGTCGGCGTGGCGGGTCGTCTCGTTGAGGTAATGATCGATGCTGACCATGAACTCGAGCTCCGGCAGCGCCGCCTCCAACCGGGGCCCGTCGGGGGCGGAGAGGGCGGGGTTGCCGGCCCACGTCAGAAGCCCGCGGACCTGGCCGGGGCCGGGGGTGAGGATCTCGTCGGCCAGCGTGGCCACCGGGAACTCACCGTTCATGGCCGGGAGGCCACGCACCCGGCTGCGCTCCGTGTTGTAGCTGCCGGTTTCCAGCCCGGAGCCTCGGGGCGGTGAGCGCAGGTCGACCGCCGGGGTGGGAAACATCACACCCCCTTGCCGGTCGAGATTGCCGGTGACCAGGTTGAGGACGTGTATGAGGAAGACCGACAGCGTGCCGAAGCGCTGGGTTGACAGGCCGTAGCGGCCGTAGACGGCGGCGGTCGGTGTTTTCGACAAGGCATCGGCGAGCTGGTCGATCTGATCGTGGCCGATGCCGGTGGCGGTGGCACAGATATCGGGGTCGATGGTGTCGAGCAGCTCCCGCAGCCGCCATTCGTTGCGGACAAGGTTGTCGAGCGGTGTTGGCCGGCGGTCATCGAGTAGCCGCTGGAGTAAGGCCACCAGCAGGAACGGGTCGGTGCCTGGTCGGATCGACAGGTGGACATCGGCTCGTTCCGCCGTGCGGCTTCGGCGGGGGTCGACCACCACTATCCGGCCCCCTCGGGCTCGGAGCCGGGCCAGCCTTCGACCGATTCCCGGTGCCGTCATGAAACTCCCGTTGGAAACCAGGGGGTCGGCACCGATGATCACCAACAGCTCGGTGTGGTCGAGGTCGGGCACCGGAACCAGGAACCCGCTGCCGAAACAGTGGATGTTGGCGGCGATATGAGCGTGGGTGTCGACCGAACTCGCGGTGTAGCGGTTGGCTGAATCGAGGGCTTGCCACAGTGGGCCGGCGTAGAGCAGGGCACCCAGATTGTGGATGACAGGGTTACCGAAGTAGCTGGCCACCGCATTGTTTCCGTGTCGCCGCTGGATGGCGGCCAGGCCGCCGGCTGCGGCGGTCAGCGCCTCCTCCCAGCCGATCTCGACCCAGTCACCGCCGGTCCTCCGAAGCGGTCGGCGTAGGCGATCAGGGTCGTCGTGCAGATCGCCGAGGGCCCGGGCCTTGGGGCAGAGGTACCCGGCACTGAACGGGTCGTCTTGATCGCCGGTTATCGACTCGATCCGGTCGCCGATGGTACGGATCCGCAGGCCGCAGGTGGCCTCGCAGAGAGGACAGGTGGCCAGATGGTCGATGCTGTCCGACGATGCCATACAGATAATCTAATCGCGTAATCTAATCGCGGCTGTTCTGTCGGATCGAGGCGTCGTACCGGATGGCCGGTGGCGTGGTCCGAGTCGTCGCCGGTCAGGAAACCGGAACCGGCCGCCGGCGCTCGATGACCATGAAGTCGCCGAACTCGTGGGTCCGGTAGCCGCCTTTGTCGGCCAGGTCATGGACGTGGTGGAGCAATGCGTCGGGGGCGAAGGCTCGGAGGAGCTCGAAGTGACTCTCACCCGGTTCGTGAACTCCCGACACGATGGTGTCGACCACTCGGATCCGGGTGTCGGGGCCGATGCGGCCGGTGGCGACTCCGGCTCCGCTGGGTACGGTGCCGTCGGGCTGGACGGCCGATTCGAGGGCTCGGGTGACCGTGGTGCCGATGGCGACGACGGATCCTCCGTCGCTCTTGCACCGGGCGATGGCCTCAGCCGTCGGTGCCGGAATCAGGTACGGTTCATCGAACGGCAACCGGCCGTCCAGATCGGGATCCCCAGTGGAGGATATGCCGGCGGCGTGGGTCAGCGTGGCGAACTGCACACCTCGGCTTCGCCATTGGGCCAGGGTGCGCCAGTCCAGGACGAAACCGGCCGATGGTGGCTCGAAGGCGAATGGTGTGGCCGCGATGTTGGTCCACACGTCCCACAGGGCAAGTGGATCCGGAACGTGGGCGTACTGGATCGGTTTTCCGTGCCTGGCCAACCCGGCCAGTACGTGGTCCGGATGGCCCGGGAATCGGACCTCGAGCAGCCTCGGATGTTCCAGGAGGCGCTCAGCGACGGCCACGAGCGGACCGAACACCATGCGATCGCCGGGCTCCAGTGGTGGCGGCGGTGACCGATCTTCGGTACGTCTACGATGATCGCCGGCTCCGAAGGCAACGGCCACGAAACGGGTCATGGTGCTGGCACCGGCAACGTCGGTGGGGGCGAAGCCGGCGAGACGGATCTCAATCGGGCGGCCGGTCGGCTGATGAATGCCGTGGAGGCTGGCCGGAATGGTGGCCGCGTCATTGGCGATGACGAGATCGCCGGGCTCGAACAGCAGGGCGACGTCGGATCGGCGTCGGCCCTCGATCCGACCGTCGGCTGAGACGGTCAAGAGCCGGCGTGAATGTTGATCGGGGTGGGTGGCGGCGATCATGATCCCGTTCCCGTCGAGGCGGTGGCGACCATGACGTCGAGAACCTCGAGGGCGGAGTCGGCTGGATCCTTGAGGGTGGTCCGGTCGGCTTCGGGGTCGGCGGCGGCATGGAGTGGTGTGTCCATGTCGCCGGGGTCCATGGCAACGAACCGAACGCCGAGATCTCTCGCCTCCTCGTGCCATATGGCCGTCATGTGTTGCAGCCCGGCTTTGCTTGCTCCGTACGCCCCCCACTCCGGGTAGGCGTTCACCGCAGCGTCGCTGGTGATGTTGATCACAGTGGCGGCATTACCGTTGGCGGCCGACGTGGCCAATGAGCCGAGTAGGGCCTTGGTCAGGCGGAACGGGCCGACGAGATTGACGGCCAGTGCTTCCTCCAGTTCCTCGCAGTCGGTGTCGGCCAGCAGCGAGAGAGGGACCGGCCCCAGGCTCGAGGCGTTGTTGATCACTACGTCGAGTCCGCCCAGGTTGCCGTTGATCTGCAGGGCGATGGGGTGGATGTCGGTCTTCTGGCCGATGTCACCGACGATGCCGACCGCTCCGGTCTCACTGCTGACCCGGGCCACGTCGGATGCGGTTCGGGCCACGAAGGCCACAGCCGCTCCCCGGCTCGTGAGTAGGCGCACGAGGGCCAGGCCCAGGCCCGATGTACCGCCGGTGACCGCCACTCGGAGGCCGGCAAGTTGGTTGTTGTGTTCAGTCGAGCGTGTATCTTTTTCGGTCATGGTTGGCACACTACAAGTTCAAGTTAGCTTGAAGTCAAGGCCGAATTACGGTACGCTTCTGGACATGGCGGCTCTGATGACCATCGGACAGGTGTCCAAGCGCAGTGGGGTGGCGTCGTCGGCGCTCCGTTTCTACGAGGACAAGGGCCTGATCGTGTCGGAACGGGCAGGGTCGGGTCACCGTCGGTATCCTCGCTCCGTCCTGCGCCGTATCGCTTTCATCGTCTTCGCCCAGCGCATTGGGCTGTCACTCGACGAGATAGGTGAGGAGCTGGACAAGCTCCCCGACGGCCGCACCCCCGGCCCCGGTGATTGGGCCAAGCTCTCCACCACGTGGCTTGACCGGATCGATCAGCGGGCAGCCGAACTGCAACGTCTTCGGGAAGGGTTGACCGAATGTATTGGCTGTGGGTGTCTCTCGTTCAACGCCTGCTGGATCGCCAACCGCGACGACCGCAAGGGCCAGGATGGCCCTGGTCCTCGATCGTGGGTGTAGCCGGCAAGTCGCTCTACGTTGATGTTGACGTTGGCGGTGCCGTGCCGTGGCCGAAGGGGCGGCCGCCCAGCGCCTCACGGCCATGGGGCGTGGTCCAGCCATCGGGCGTCGGGCCTTTGGGGATGATCCGTGACGGATTCAATCCGGTGTGCACGCCGTAGTAGTGGGCCTTGATCTGGTCGAAGTCGATGGTGTCACCGAAGCCGGGCGTCTGGTACAGGTCTCGAGCGTAGGCCCACAGCGCCGGCATCTCGATCAACTTGTTCCGATTGCACTTGAAGTGGTTGTGGTAGACGGCATCGAATCGGGCCAGCGTCGTCCACAGCCGGATATCGGCCTGGGTGATGGTGTCACCGACCAGATACCGCTGGGTGGACAGCCGTTCCTCCAGCCAGTCGAGCCGGGCGAACAGGGCGTCATAGGCGGCATCGTAGGCCGCCTGACTCGAGGCAAATCCGGCCTTGTAGACACCGTTGTTCACATCGTGGAAGACCAGCTCGTTCACCTCGGCCATCTCGTCGAGGTGCTCTGTGGGCCACAAGTCGGGGGCTCCGTGGCGATGGAAGTCGATCCACTGCGAGGACAGATCGGCCTCGATCTGGGCGAAGTCATTGGTGACGACGCTGACGGTCTCGATCTCCACGACAGCCGGTACCGTGATCCCCCGCTCGTAGTCGGGGTACCGGTTGAAGAAGGCCTCCTGCAGTTTGTGGATGCCGAGAACAGGGTCGACCCCATCCGGATCGAGGTGGAAGTTCCAGCTCGACGCATCGTGCAGCGGTCCGGCGGTGGCGACCGAAATGGCCGTGTCCAAACCAAGGAGGCGATGGGTGATCAGCGACCGGTTGGCCCACGGGCAGGCGTGGGCCACCACCAGGCGGTACCGGCCCGGCTCAACGGCCCACCCGTCGGCGCCATCGACGGTGATCCGATCGCCGATGTAGTTCATGTCACGGTTGAATGATCCGTTTCTGCTGTCTTGGGGTTCCATCAGCGGTTCAGGTTAGAGGGCACCGAAGCGGCCGATGGCGATGACGACGGCGATCGCCCCGAGGACCAGCGGGCCGATGATGGCGGCGTTCTCGCCCCGGCGCAGGTGGGTTATGGCGGCTCCGGCCATCATCAGGGCGACGCCGACGGCGGCCAGCGGTGTCAGCACGGGAGCGATGTCGAGGGCCCAGGGGAGGATGAGGCCCAGGGCGCCGGCCACCTCGAGGGCCCCGATGCCTCGCACCGCATTGTCGGAAAAATCCTCGACCCAGGCCATCCTCGGGTCGGCGCTGAGCTTCTCCTTGCCTTGAGCTGCCTTCATTCCGCCGGCCATGGCCATGGCGGCGGCCAGCAGGCCCTGGAGGATCCAGTAGATGATGTTCATCGGGTGTTCTCCCTTAGTGAGCGGCGAAATGATTTCACATTGAAACTATCTGAATTAGGAAACT
Organism: Acidimicrobiales bacterium; assembly: GCA_965216685.1. Taxonomy (GTDB): domain Bacteria; phylum Actinomycetota; class Acidimicrobiia; order Acidimicrobiales; family SZUA-35; genus JAHELU01. The sequence continues at coordinate 4,984,074 of OZ244195.1, read as the reverse complement.
ATCCGAAGTAGTTGCGGAATGCAACCATCTCATCACCGCCGCTAGTCTTGAAGGATGGCAAGAATCCGCTCAACCGGGGCGTCTGAAGCGTGGAGGGCACTTCTCGTGGCCTTCACAGGGGTTCACTATCAACTGGCCGACGAGCTCGAGGATCGGTGCGAGCTACCGATCGAGTCCTACGAGATCCTGCTCATGCTCTACGAGGCCGGGCCTGACGGGCTGCGGCCTTCGGAGATCGCCACCAGACGGCGGGTGAGCAGGAGCGGGGCCACCCGGCTCATCGACCGGTTGGAGCGGGACGGACTGGTCGAGCGCCAGGTCTGCGACGATGATCGGCGGGGAAACCTGGTCACCCTCACCTCGGCGGGACGGAAGACGTTCGCCCGGGCCGGTCGGGTTCACCTCGACGGTATTCAGCGTCTCGTCGGCTCGAAGCTCACCGAGGCCGAGACAACCGAACTGCGACGCATCCTGACCAAGCTCTCGGTCGACGAAGGGTGAGCCCCTCGCCGAGGCCGGAGAACCGGCCGTTACAGTCGGTGGCCGAAGACCGGCTCCGGTCGACCCTGGACACCGGCATCGATGGCCAGCGTGTCGCCCGGGGTGAATCCATCGACACCCGGCTCGGAGGGAACCGTACCACCGGCCCCGATACTGGTGATGTAGAGCGTCGACAAGTCCGAACCGCCGAAGGCCGGCATCGACGGCTTCTGCACCGGTAGCTCGATGCGACGGTCGACCACACCGTCGGGGGTGACCCGGATGACGGCCCAACCGTACACCGAGGCCGACCAGTAGCAGCCGTCGGCGTCAACGCAGGCCCCGTCCGGTTTGCCGTCGAGGTCGGCGTAGTCGAGGAACAGTCGCTCGTTGCTCCGATCGCCGGTTGCCGGATCGTAGTCGCAGACCACAACCTGTTCGGTCGGGGTGTCGGCAAAGTACATCCGCCCCCGCTCGGCGTCGAAACCAAGACCGTTGGTGACCCCGATGTCGGTGCGCAGCGTTTCGATCCGACCATCGACGGAAACTCGATGCAGCACCCCGGTCGTCTTGCCGGCCCTCGTGTCGGCGTACATCGAGCCGACCACGTAGCGCCCGGCCGGGTCGCACCGTCCGTCGTTGAGCCGGTTTCCTGTTCCCGCCGGTTCGAGAGCGACGAACGGCTCGATGGCTCCGCCGGCCCAGTCCAGCCAGACCAGTTCATGTTCCATGGCCACCAGCAAGCGTCCGATGGTCTCGGTCAAGACGAACGAACCAGGCCGACCTGGTAACTCCCGGCGTTCCTCGGAACCCGAAGACGGATCGTGGCGGTGGATGGTCCGACCATCGATGTCGGCCCAGTACAGCACTGCTTCGGTCCCGCTCCACACCGGGCACTCGCCCAGCTGGGCCGGGCTCTCACTCACCCGTTCGATCGCCGTCATCGCTCCTCCGATTCCACCAGCCGGCCTGGGATATCTTGTAGAGATCAAATCTATAGATGCCGTTGCCGAAGCCGCTACCGATACGAGGGCCGACATCGTCGCGGCCAAGAACCTGGTCTGGGCCCGCTGGTCCGATCTTGACCTTGCCGCCCTGGATGACGAAGTCGATTTTCACGGTCCGGCGCCGGTGGGGTCGCTACGGGGCCGTGCGGTCGTGGCCGAAATGTTCTTCGATCCGATCCTGGCCGCCCTGGATCGTCTGCAGTGGGAACCGTATCTCTTCCTCGGAGGAATCTGGGCCGGCCAGAGGTGGGTGGCCTCCACCGGCAATCTCCGAGGCCGACCCTCGGCCCCACTGTTCGGCGTCCCGCCCCAGCCGTTGCTCAATGACGTGGTGCTGCGCTACGGCGAGTTCTGCCGAGTCGAGGGTGACAGCATCGTCGAAGCGAGGTTCCTGTTCGACCTGTTGGGCTACGCCGCCCAACTGGGCATCGAGCTTCTACCCCCGTTCCCGGCGAGCGCCGCCGTGCCAGCGGGTCCCGTCGGTGACAATGGGATCGTACGAGGGCCCTCGGACCCGGAGGAGTCGGCCCAGACTCTTCGGGCGGTGGAAGACATGCTGGGCGGCTGCAACCGTCTGGTCGGCGGTGAGCTGGGGTCGATGGGGATGGAGGCCTACTGGCATCCCGACATGGCATGGCACGGACCGTGGGGTATCGGTTCCTGTTACGGCTTCCGGCAGTTTCAGGACTTCGCCCAGGGACCGTCGGTCGCCTCCTTTCCCAACCGACGGGGCGGCTTCCATCAGGCCCGATTCGCCGACGGCGTGACCGCCGCCTTCACCGGTTGGCCCAGCCTGCAGGGAACGTTCGATGGCGAGCCGTTTCGAGGCATCGAACCAACCGGAGGCCCGATCGGCCAGAACATCATGGACTTCTACGTGCGCCGGGGCGACCGTCTGCACGAGAATTGGGTGTTGATCGATCTTGTCGACTTCGCCGCCCAGTGCGGAGTCGACCTGCTGGCCGACCTGATCGAGAGGAACCGACCGTGACCACAGACCCCACCCGGTACGACGCCGTTGTCATCGGGGCCGGAGTGATCGGCGCCGCCGTGGGCTATGAGCTGGCCAAGACCGGGCGGCGGACGCTCAACATCGACAAGCTACCGGCCGCCGGCTACGGATCGACCAGCAACAGCTGTGCCATCATCCGTTTCAGTTACAGCACCTACGACGGGGTGGCCATGGCCTGGGAGGGTCAGCACTACTGGGCCGACTGGCGCAACTACTGCGGGGGTGACGTCGACGAACGGGGACTCATCGAGTTCGTGCAGTGTGGCACGGCCCTGCTGAAGAAGTCGGGTGGTGACTCCCATCACGAGAAGGTGGTACCGCTGCTGACCGAACTCGACATCCCGTTCGAGGACTGGGACCTTGCCACCTTCCTGGCCCGGTTCCCCTCGCTCGACGGATCGGTCTTCGGCCCGCCCAAGCGGCCCGACGACGACGAGTTCTGGGCCGAGCCCACCGAGCAGCTGCTGGGAGCGGTGTGGACTCCGGACGCCGGCTACATCTCCGATCCCCAGCTGTCGACCCACAACCTACAGCGAGCGGCCGAGAACGTGGGCGGCCGGTTCCGCTTCAACACCGAGGTCACCGCCATCGACCAAGCCGACGGCCGGGTGACCGGCGTGACCCTCTCGACCGGCGAGTCGATCACCGCTCCCGTCGTGGTCAACGTGGCCGGACCCCACAGCTTCGTCGTCAACCGGATGGCCGGGCTCGAGGGCACCATGAACATCAGCACCAAGGCCCTCCGTCATGAAGTCCATCACGTGGCCTCGCCCGAAGGGGTCGACTACGGCACCACCGGCTGCCATGTGCAGGACGGCGACAGCGGCATCTACTTCCGACCGGAAGCCGGCAACAACATCCTGATCGGATCCGAGGATCCCGAGTGTGATCCCCAGGAGTGGATCGACGACCCCGACCACTACAACACCGAGGTCACCGCCGAGCAGTGGGAGGCCCAGGTGCTGCGGCTGGCTCGACGCATGCCCGATCTGGGCGTCCCCAACGTCAAGCGGGGCGTCGTCGATCTCTACGACGTGGCCGACGACTGGATCCCGATCTATGACAAGACCGATCTCGACGGCTTCTACGTGGCCATCGGGACCTCGGGGAATCAGTACAAGAATGCTGGAGTGGCCGCCGCCTGTATGGCCGAGCTGATCGACGCCGTCGAGGCCGGCCACGATCACGATGCCGAACCGGTGAAACACGTCGGTCGCTACACCGGTCTGGAGATCGATCTGGGATCGTTCAGTCGCAACCGGGCCATCAATCCCAACAGCAGCTTCTCGGTCAACGGCTGAAGGTTTGTGCGTTGCGGTGTCACTGTGACACCGCAACGCACAAACCTCTGACGCCGGGGGAGTGCGCTGTGGTGGTTCAGGATTGATCCAGGGCGGTGGCGATGTCGTCATAGCCCAGTCGGTTGGCGTGCTGGCGGGCCGTCGTCCCGTTGTTGTCGGCAATGGACGGGTCGGCACCGTGATCGAGAAGAATATTGACGATCGCCACATGGTCGGCCGATCCGTCACCCAGAATCACCGCCTCCAGCAGGGCGGTCCAGCCCAGGTTGTTGACGTGGTTGACATCAATCGGTGTTTGCACCACCCGGGCCACGTAGTCGACGTGGCCCCGTTCGGCCGCCGGGATGAGTGAGGTGCCGCCGAACCGGTTGACGAGATCGAAGTCGGGGCCCGGCACCTGGGCCAACATGATGTCGGCCATGGCCACACTTCCGGTCTCACCGGTAACCAGCCACGGTGTGTTTCGCCGCTCGTCGACGGCGTTGGGATCGGCCCCCAGGGCAGCCAGCACCGTGGCCACGGCCACATGGTCGCCGGCGGCGGCCAAAAGGAGCGAGGTCCGGCCAGCGGCGTCGCGGGCCTCGATGTCGGCGCCACCCCGGAGGGCGATGGCCACGGCATCGGCGTCACCGGCGGCGGCCGCCGCCAGCAACTCGTCGTCCGATGACTCGGCATCGCCGGCAGCCAACGCCGCCTTCAAGGTCTCGACAACCCGTTCTTGGCCCCGGGCCGTGGCGTGGTCGACCGGGGTCGTACCGTCCGACGGTAGATCGAGGTCGGCTCCACCGGCGGCCAGCACCCTGATGGTGGCCAGGTAGCGGTCATCCCCGTCGCCGAAGATGATGGCTTCGTGGAGCGCCGTCCAGGACAGGCCGTTGATGTGGTCGAGCGCGATACCGGCCCGGATGAGTCGGCCCACGATACTGGCGTGGCCGCGTTCGGCGCTGCGGATGAGGCCGGTCCCGTTGTAGCTGTCGAGCGAGTCCACATCAGCCCCGTTCTCGAGCGTCAACTCCAGCAGTTCCCGGTAGCCCTCGCTGGTGGCGATCAGGTAGGCGCTCTGTTCGCTGCTGTCCTTGAAGTTGACGTCGGCCCCGGCAGCGATCAGCTCCCCGGCCCGATCGAGGTCATTGGCCCAGGCCGCATCGATGAGCTGGTCGTTGAGGTCGACCAAGTCGTCTGGAGCGGCATCATCGGCCGAGGCACCTGGTTCGCTGCAGGCCGACAGCAGCACCACGATGGCCACAGCAGAAGCGGCGCCCAGCCTTGGCCCACCGATCAAGCCCATATTCTTGGATGCGCCTCAGAGACCACGACGAGACCATTCGCGAGCGAGCGGGTCAACCAACAATGCTAGCTCAACTCCATCCGACGCTGGAGGCCGACGACATCGTGTTGTTGCTCAGCCCGGCGGAGTAGCTCGGGGACAAGGCGTCGGCTACAGCTTCTGAATTGGTAGATGGCGGCCAGCCGGAACCATGTGTGGGCGGCAACAGCATTGACCCGTTCCTGATTCAGCGGCCGCTGCTGCCGATAGCTCCCGACCAGCCGAGCGGCCAGGCGTCGGGCAGTGTCGAGATTCCGAGCCGACTGTAGTGCCCGGAGTTGCAGATGGACGGACAGATTGGCCACGTCGTCCTCCGGCACGCCGGCGGCCATGCTGTCGAGATCGATGAGCCCGACCTGTCTCGGTCGCCAGAATATGTTCTTGTCGTGCAGATCGCCGTGGGTGAGGGTCTGGTCGCAGACGGGCAGGGAAGGAAGCACCATGGCCGCTTTGGCCAGAAGGGCCCCCAGGTCGGGATCGGCCCGGCCAACGGTGTCGACCCATCTCCAGGGGTTGTCGTCGGTTCGCCTGGGCGACTGCGGTGGCGGCGCGGCGGAATGAAGGGTGGCGATACCGGCGGCGATCTCGTCAACGACGGGCCCGAGTGCGGTCCCGGTCGGGGAGCGGCGCAGGAGCCGGTGAAGTGACGTGCCGCCGACCGGTGTGAGCTCTACCGCGCCGTCGGTGTTGACGTCGATGATGTCGGGAACCTCAAGCCTCCGGACGACCCCTCGGAGCCCGTAGTGGTTGGTGACGAGAGCATCGAGTCGTTTGGGTCGGACAACTTTGATGTAGCTCGTCGGCGTGGCGATGACGGCCCGTCGACCGACACGGTAGCCCACCAGTGTTCCTCGGGCCAGCGACGGGGCGATGGCCGGAAGGGCCTCGTCGGCCGACGGGTCGACGGTGGCGACAACGCCGGTATCGGGGTGGTAGCGGCCCCATCGACCGGCTCCGTTGGTCAGAGTCCACGGTCCACCATGGCGAAGGTAGGCCGTCAACCACATCGAGGTGACTGGTTGCCGGCCAAGCAACGTCATGGTGTCACCGCCGGACGACCGGTCCGGTGAAGCTCCAGGCCGGCTGCCCGGGCCGCGGCGGCGTCAATCACCGATCTGGTGTCGTAGACGAGCGGGGCGGCCAGGAGCCGAGCGACCTTCTCCAGGTCGGTCGAAGCGAACTCCGGCCACTCGGTCAGCACGACCAGGAGGTCGGCATCTCGGCAGGCACTGTAGGGGTCTTCGACCGTCGAGGTCGGCACATCGGAGCTCGGGGCGACGGGATCGTAGGCGACAACGGTGGCGCCACTACGCCTCAGACGATGCATGATGGCGAGAGCCGGTGACTCCCGGGTGTCGTTCGTGGCGGCCTTGAACGTAGCCCCCCAGACGGCAATGCGAGCCTGGTCCGGCCGTCGGCGGCACAATCGGAGGATGACGTCGGTCGTGTGATCGAGGTGGATCTGATTGCTGGAATGGGCGGCTGCCGCCACCGGTAGGTCGAGATCGGCCTGCCGGGCCAGGTCGGTTAGGCCACGGGTGTCTTTGGGAAAACACGAGCCTCCCCAACCGGGGCCGGGCTGGAGGAAGTGGGAGCCGATGCGGTGGTCGGTGCCGAGACCGCCCATGACGGCGGTGACGTCGCCTCCAAGGCGGTCGCACAGACGGCTCATCTCGTTGACGAAGGACAGCCGGCCGGCCAGGAAGGCGTTGGCCGCGTACTTGATCAGCTCGGCCGAGGTTGGATCGGTGATCTGGATTGGCGCATCGACTCCCCGGTAGAGATCGGCCACCGCTCGACCGATCCGGTCATCGGCTGCGCCGATGACGATTCGGTCAGGAGCCAGGAAGTCGCGTACAGCCGTGCCCTCGCGAAGAAACTCGGGGTTGGCGGCCACATGGAGATCGTCGCGCTCCAGCCAGGCCTCGAGCTTCCGGTGGGTCCCGACGGGCACCGTCGACTTGGTGGCCACGATGGTGCCGGGTAGCAGGACGGGTGACAAGGATGCGGCCGCCGCCTCGACGTAGCCGAGGTCGAGACCATCGCCGGTCCGATACGGCGTGGGTAGACAGAGCATGATGACTGGGGCGACGGCGGCCCGGATGTGGTCGGTGCTGAACTCAAGATGTCCTGAATCGAGGCCCTGGCCGACCAGAGCGTCGAGACCGGCTTCGAGGATCGGGACCTCACCTTGGCTGAGGGTGGCGATCTTCTGGCCGTCGACATCGACGGCGACAACACGACGACCGAGATGGGCCAGGCAGGCTGCGGTGGTGAGTCCCACATATCCGGCGCCGATGATGGCCACGTCGACCGTCGCTTGGCCGTTGGAGGAGGCAGGACCACTCATCGGCGCTTGCTCCGACATCGACGCAACGACGGTTCGAGTTGCCGCAGAGCCAGATCGAGAAGCTGTAGGCTCGTACGTTGCCACCGGCCTTCCAGATGGCGAACGACGAGGACAGCCTGCTCGGCCAGCCCGAGCGCGGTATGCCAGGCCAGAGCCCCAACCGGCAGGATTCCGTGGCCAAGCTGGTAATGGTCGATGACTGAGCGGGCGTGGTCGGCGGCCCACGGTGACCAGCCCGGCCGGCGAACCCCTAGGGCGATGGCATGGGCGTTGAGAAATCCGAGATCGATGGCGGCCGGACCGACAGCCACCCGCTCCAGATCGACGAAGATCACGCGGTGGTCATACACAACCATGTTCTTGGTGTGCAGGTCGCCGTGCAGAAGCACCTGCTGGTTGCTCACCGGTAGGCGCTGCTGGAGCCCGGCGGCCACCGCCTGGGCCGGTTCGGCCAGATCGGGATGCCAGGTGCTGAGGCCGGCCAGACCGTGCCGGACCCGTTCGAGATCGCCGGCCGCCGTTCGCCGACCCGTGGCCGGTGGGACGGTTGTGTGCAGCCGGCCGATGGCGGCGGCCATGGCCGCCGGGTCCAGCGTGCCGGCCCGTATGGCGTGGCGGGCCTGGACGCCGTCAACGTACTGGTCGACGGTTACATGGTTGTTGTCGAGTTGAGCCACCGGTGCCGGCGTGTCGACACAGTGACGGCGGAGGTGGGCGGCCAGGCCGCTCAGCCGGTCGGCATGGCGGCGGGTGCTGTAGCGGACCAGCAACGCCTCTTGCCGGCGGCTGGTGGTCAGATCAACCCGGGCCACCACCCGTCGTTCCGGCTTGTAGCGCAGGACGGTGACCGATGTGGCCGAACCCGAGATCCGCTCACCGGGGGCCGTCAAGGATTCGAAGGCCCGCTTGATCTTGCGAGGGTCGGTATACCAGCGGAGGCGCCGTAGCCGGGCGTCGTTGGGGAACGAGTAGAACACGGTGTGGTCATCGAGGCGGGCCAGGCCCGGCCCGATGGTGGACTCCCGGAGGCGGAGTGTTGTCGCCTTGTGGTGGATCTGGTCGGCCCGGTCCGGCCGGCGGCACCAGTGGGCGTACCCCCAGGTCTCGCCGCCGTCGAGGGTGGCGAGGCGGTAGGCGACAATGGTGGTCTCGTTGGGTTTGTGACGGACATAGCTCGGCGTGGCTCCGGTGATCGAGTAGCCGGCAGCCAGCAGCTGACGGGCGGCCTCGCCCGTGTTGGTCAGCTCGAACGGTGGAGCCGTGGTCATCGGCCGACCACCGCCAGGTGGCGGGTGCGATTTCGGTTGGGAGTCAACTTGACCTTGTAGTGCGGTCGCAGTTCGCCCAGGTCGCCATGATGGACCACCAGCGTGGTTCGACCGTTGGCGATGTTGGTGATGGCCCGGGCCACGGTGTTGCGGGCCGCCGGATCCAGACCGGCCAGCGGTTCGTCGAGGAGTAGGATGGAGGCGTCCCGTAGGGCGGCCCGAGCCAGCATGACCCGCCGGGCCTGGCCCCCCGACAGCGAGGAGCCGTTCTCGTCCAGAACGGTGTCGAGCCCGTCGGGTAGTTGCTCGACAACGGGGGTCAGCAGGGCGGCGTCGGCCGCCGCCGCGATCTCGCCGTCGTCGGCGCCGGGTTGACCAAAGGCGATGTTCTCCCTGATCGTCCCTCCGAACAGGGCCAGCTCCTGTGGCACATAGGCAATCTGTTCCCGGTAGGACGACAGCTGGAAAGAGTCGATGTCGGTCCCTCCGATTCGGACCGTGCCGCGGCGCGGTCGGTGGAGTCGCAGGAGCAGCGAGAGCAGCGTTGACTTCCCGGTGCCGTTCTCACCGATGATCGCCACCAGGGAACCGGCCGGGATGATGACGTTGAAGCCCCGGAGAGAGCAACGGCCGTCGGGATAGCGGTGGTCGACGTCGATGAACTCGATGTCGCCCCCCAGCCGCTGAACGGTGGTACCGGAGGTGGCATCCTCAGCCGGTCGATCCAGCAGGTCCATCACCCGCAGAGCACAGGCCGTGGCTTTGGCGATGCGAGCTCCTTCGCCGGTCAGCTTGCGGATCGGCTTGTAGATCATGCGGGTGTAGGAGATGGCCAGGACCAGCTCACCGGCCGTCAGTATTCCGGCCCGGGTTCGTACCGCCCCCATGACCAGGACGAGGGCCACGCCGGCACCGGTGAGGATCTCGGTCAGGCGTGACATGCGGGCCGCGTGTTTGGCCGCTGCCATGGTGGCCCGCTCGGCACTGCGGGCGTTGCTGCGGAACTCCCCGGCGGTCTGTTCCTCGGCGGCGAAGGCTTTGATGATGCCGACCTGGCGCAACGACTCGGCGGCGGCCGACGCTATGGCACCCTCCTTCCGCCGCTGCTTGCCCGCTGCCGACTTGATGGCGGCCGAGCCCCGTTCCACACTCACCCACAACAGCGGCAGGGGTATCAGGGCCACGCAGAACAGCCGCCAGTCGACGATGGCGAAAATGACGGCCCCGCCGATGAGCACCGAGCCCCGCTGGAGCAGGTTCAGCCAGCTGGGGAACAGCAGGTCGCGTATCATGTTGACGTCGCCCATCAGCCGTACCAGGAGGTCACCGGTGTAGTGCCGTTGATGCTCGCTGAGTTCGAGCCGTTGGAGGTGTTCGAACACATCGGATCGGATCCGCACGGTCGCCTTGCGGCTGACCCGGGCAACCACCAGCTGGAGCCGTTCGCCGGCCAGGCCCAGGAGGACCGGAATGGTGAAGGCGACGGCGGCGAACAGCGCAATCGGGGTCAGGTCAACCGTCGTGATGTCCCCGGCGGCCACGAGGTGGTCGACAACCCAGGTGATGGGCCACGGCTTGATGAGTTCCAGCCCGGTGATCGACAGCGCCAAGCCGACGGCGGCGACGATGCGTAGCCGTTGGCCCCGCAGAGCCGGACGGAAGGTGGTGAAGGCCCGGCGCAGTTCGGAGTGCGGAAGTTGAATGGGTCGACGGCTGCGGAACCTCAAGACACCACCACCCCGGGCCGGTCGAACTTCTCGATGGCGGCGATGGTCCGCTCGGCGGCATGGGCCCAGGTCATGGAGGCCAGGGCCCGGCGCCGGCCGTTGGCCCCGAGCCGTTGAGCCCGCTCGGGATCGGCCAGCAGCTCCGCCACCGCCTCGGTCAGAGCCTCGTCATCGTCGGGATCGACGACGACTCCAGCCTTGCCCACCAACCGGTCGATGTCACCCTGCCGGGTCGACACGATCGGAAGTCCGGCGGCCAGGTAGTCGATGATCTTGAGCGGGCAGAAGTAGAACGGGTCCTGGCGCCGGTAGGGGGCCACGCCGATGGTGGTCCGGGTCAGTAGCCTCGACGCCTGGTGAGGCGGGAGCGTCCCGGTGACGGTGATCTGATCCTCCAGGCCCAGCTCTTCGGCCCGGTTCAGCACCTCGGCGGCCCCCGGTCCGCCGCCGATGATCATGAGCCGGGGGTGATGTCCCCGGCGGCCCAGGTCGTGGAGCAGCCCCGGTAGGCGGTCGGCCCCGTGCCACGGTTTCGGGTGGCCGATGAAGGCCACCGTCGGTGTGGTTGAGCCGCTCGACGGCGTTCTACGGTGGCCGAACCAGCGCGGCTCGAAGCCGTTGCTGATGGTGACGGTCGGGCCGTCTCGCCGGCTTTCGATCAGGTGAGCCAGAGGACGGGACACGGCAACGACGAGATCGGCCTCCCGCCACAGCAGGTCCTCGACCCCATGGTGGTGTGGCTCCACCGAGTGGGAACGGTGAGCATGAGCCTCGGCCACCAGCGGAGCGTTGACCTCCAGCACGAAGTCGGCACCGATGCGGCGGGCCAGGTCCAATCCGGCTCGGTGGCCCAGGGAGTACCGTTCGTAGACCACATCGACCGACGCCGCCCCGGGGCCCGTCAGCTCGCTCAGAGGACGGACCGGCGTGGGAAACGGTCCTTCGGTTGGACGGGCGGTGTAGGTGGTGACAGTGTGCCCGGCGGCGGTCAGGCCGCCGGCGATGCCTCGGAGATGGAGGGCCGCCCCTTTGGTCGAGCCGGGGGCAATACCCCGGTCGGCGCACAGCTGGGCTATTGACAGAGGTTTCATGCCGTGAGTTGGCCGGCGGTGAAGGTGTCGATCAGTTCGGCGATCGTGTGGCCACGATCGAAGCATCGGGCCAGCTTGATCGGGCCGGCCTGGGCCATGGCCTGGCGGCGATCAGGGTCGTCGAGCAGGCCGCCGATGGCCGATCGCAGCGCAGCCACATCGTTGACGGGCACGAGGAGGCCTTCCACCCCGTGATCGATGATTTCGGGAATCCCGGCAACCGGTGTGGTCACGACGGGAAGCCCGGCGCCCAATGCCTCCAGCAAGACCGTCGGGAGGGCGTCCTGGTTGCCGTCTTGGCCCACTCGACACGGCGCCGCCAGCATCTCGGCCCGCCGCATCCAGGCCGCCACCTCATTCTGGGGAAGCGCACCGGTGAAGGTGACCCGTCCCTTGATCCCGAGGTCCAGCGCCTGGGATTCCAACCGGGCCCGCTGGTCGCCGTCTCCCACGATCACGCAGTGCAGGTCGGGCCGTCCGGGGGCCAGGGCGGCCACGGCGTCCAGCAGCAGGTCGAAGCCCTTCTTCTCCACCAGGCGGCCCACGGCCAGTACCAGGCCGGGAGTCCGGGCCGCAGTGGGCGCCGGCGGATCCTGGGGGCCGAGACCGTTGTAGACACGAACCAGGCGGGCTTCGGACCCGTCGAGGCGATGAGCCAGGTACCGGAGGTTGGCGTCGCACACCGTCACCACCGCCGTGGCCTGGGCGGCAATACGACCGGCCAGGTCCCAATCGACGGTATGGCGGTAGATGTCCTTGGCGTGGGCTGTCACCGTGTAAGGCAGGCCGGTCAGCAGGTGGACCAGGTGGGCGGTGTGGGCGGCCACGGTGAGAAAGTGGGCGTGCAGATGTTCGATGCCGGCCGCCGTCACCTGGCGGGCCACCTCGATTGCTCCCAGCAGCACCCGGGCTCGGCGCTCGACCGGCAGCAGGTCGACGAAGGCCAACACGTCGGGAAGGCGCTCGGCCCGGAGTTCTGGGAGCGCCCGCACCGCGCTGACGAACGCTGCCTTGTCGGGGTTGGCGGCGTAGTGGACGGTGCCCTTGACCATGGCCGCCGACGGGTGGAAACGACCCTCGGTGGCGTAGCGGAGGGAGAAGATGGAGACCGCCAGGCCCTGGGCCTCCAGCCCCAGGATTTCATTGAGCACGAAGGTCTCGGACAAGCGGGGATACTGCTTGAGGACATAGCCCACGTGGCCCGGGGCTGGTCGTGGTGGTCGGTCATGCATGGCTCGGTGTCCTTACCGGGTTGAGGGTGCCAGTGAGGTGTGAGACGGCCTTGGCCACCCCGCCGAGGTCCAATGCCACCGGTCGCCGGTTGCGGCCCCACCGACAGTCGTCGACGAAGCGGTGGATCCGGTTGGGGGTGAGGGCATCCAGAGGACAGGGCTCGAGCGGGGAGACGGGGGCCAACCGGCTGGCTCGTATGTGCTGTTCCAGCCGGGGATGGTGGCGGGGGACCAGAAGCGCGGGCGTGCCGGCCGCCAACTCCTCGACCACGGTGTTGTAGCCGGCCATGGAGATGACCCCTGACGCTGAGGCGACCAACGACCGCATACGGTCCGAGAACTCGATCACGTCAACCGTCGGAAGCCGCTCGGCTCGTAACAGCAGTTCGGCCCGGCGACGGGCCGACAACAGCGGTCCGGTCACCACGAGCGAACGCAGGCCGCCGGTTGCTCCTTCGTCGGCCGCGTCCACGAAGCGGCGGAGGAGCCGCTGACCGTCGCCACCGCCCCCGGGGGTGACCAGCAGGAACGGCTCGTCGGTCAGCGGCTCGGGCATGGTGGGTGCCACGTATCCGGTGTGGGTGACCGGAGCCGAGGTGCGTCGGCACAATCCGATCTCGGCTGCCGTGGACAGAATCCGAGGATCTCCGTAGACCAGGATCTCGTCGTAGTGTTCGAGAGCAGTCCAGATCCCGTCCCGCTGCCAGTCCGCTTCCACCCGGGCGGCATCGTCGATGACATCTCGAAGCCCGAGCACCAGACGGGGCCGGGCCTCGAGCCGGGCGACGACGTCGAGCATCGGCCCCAGCTCGCCGCCCATGCCTACGGGGGCGTGATCGACCACGATCACGTCGGGTCGATACGACTGCACCGTGGCCGTGATGAGGCTGGCCCGGATGGCCATGAGGCGATCAATCGAGCCGCCGAGTTTGCGGGGCCGATAGTGGCCGACCGGATCCTTGGTGGCCGCCGGCAACTTGACGGTGTCGATCCCATTGGGGAGGCGGAAGGCCTCGGCCCGGGGTGAGCCGGTGACGATCAGGACCTGGTTGCCGGGGTCGGCCCCAACCAGCCCGGCTGCCAGCAGGGCACTGCGACGGAAGTGGCCGAGACCATAGGTGTCGTGGCTGTAGAGCAGGTAGCGGGTCACCGGTCAGCCGTCCCCGCCGCGGTCGGTAGGTGCCCGGTGAGCAGGACCAGACCGTCGATCATCACATCCACCCGCTCCCCTGGTTGGCAATCGATCAGGGTGATCCGTCCGGTCCCACAGCCGTCGAGTTCGACGTGGTGACGGGCCTCTCCGGCGATCCGTACCGCCGCCACCGCTCGGGGTGGCCCGCCGGCGATCTCGACCGTTTGATGCCGGTGGGGGTGGTCACTCACCAACACGCCCTCGGTCAAGCCGTCCAGGCCTGAGGAGCGAAGCGTTCGTCGTCTGCGGTGGTACCAGGCGACCATGAGTCCACTGTGACCCGGACGTGGTCGAGGCCGGTACTGGACATTGGTCCTAGGACCGTGACTGACCGAATACCGTTCAGGCATCGAGATGTTCCTTGGCCCACAAGGCCGCTTGGGTTCGATCGGCTACCCCCAGCTCGGCGAACACCCGGGTCAGGTGGGCTTTGACCGTCTTCTCGCTGATACCCAGCCGTCGCCCGATGGCCTTGTGGGCCAGGCCCTGGCCGACAAGCAGCAACACCTGCCCCTCGCGGTCGGTGAGCGAGGGGGGACGGGCCGACCGTCGATCGATGAGGGCCCGGGCCGCCCTGGCGTCGAGAGGTGAGTCTCCGTTGGCCGCGGCGCGCACCCCATCGACCAGGGTCGCCGGCTCGGCGTCCTTGCTGAGATAACCGACAGCGCCGGCATCGAGGGCCTCCAGGACCTGGGCTCGCTCCGTCGTGGCCGTCAACATCACCACTGTGGCCCCGGGCCGGCGGGCACAGATCCGCCGCGCCGTCTCGATACCGCTGAGTCCGGGCATCGAGACGTCCATCAGGACGACGTCGGGCCGCAGTTCGGCGTCGAGAACGAGCGCCTGGTCGCCTCCCGATGCAACTCCTGCCACCTCGATCTCGTCGGACTGTTCGAGCAGCCGCTGCAGACCGGCCCGGACCAGCGTGTGATCGTCGACCAGGAGAACGCTGATCATCGGGTCTCCAGACGGACCTCGGTTCCCACGCCCGGCTTCGACTCGACCCGGAACTGGGCTCCGGCGTCGGCGGTGAGGTCCGACAGCAACCGGAGACCCATGTGACCGCCCGACGATGTGGTGTCGATGGTGGAGAAGCCCCGTCCGTTGTCGCTGACGGTGGCCACCAGGCCATCGCCGGTGGCGTCGACATTGACGGCCAACGAGGTGGCGTCGGCGTGGCGTAGCACGTTACGGACCGACTCCTGGAAGACCCGGTAGACCAGTGTCACCGCCTCGGGATCCTGATCCGGATCACCGGCGATCGACAGGTCGGTCTCGATGCCGAGGCCGGCCGCCGGGGCCAGCAGATCGACCAGCGCCGCCTCCAGCCCGTGCTCGTGCAGGTTGGGCGGGTAGATGTCGACCAGCAGCGAACGCAACGACTGGAGACTGCGTCGAGCCCCCACCGCCGCCGTGCGTAGATCGGCGGCCAGTTCGGGTCCGTGGTCGGCGGCTGTCTCGGCCGCGGCGCTTATCGAGTACGAGGTGGCGACCAGTTCCTGGACGACGCCGTCGTGCAGATCGGCGGCGATCCGGCGCCGTTCTATGTCGGACGAATCGATGGCTCTTTGCAGGAGCTGCTCCCGGTCGGCCTGGACCCGCTGCATCCTCCGACTGAGACCCCAGGCCAAGCCAAGATGCATGGCCTCCATCAGGACGAGGGCGGCGATGACGATGGGGACGAACTCGGCTCGGATGCGACCGGCCGACTCCGTCACCGCCGAGATGGCGAAGTACGACTCGTACAGCAAGGGGTCGCCGTCGGGTCCTTCGATCGGGAGGTAGACCTCCAGTAGTTGTTCGGCGGTGGCCGCCTCGAACCGGTTCTCCTGGCCTTCGAGCGAGCTGATCTCGGAGACAACCTCACCCGACCACAGCGAGTCGTTCTTCTCGGCGCCGAGTTGGTACCTCTCGCCGATCAGGGCCGGTTCGTCGGAGTACACGATGCGGCCGTCGGCATCCCACAACTTGACCCGGACCGTCGTTTCGTCGAGGACACGGCCGGTGACCACGGCGTGGAGTTGCCCGACGGCATCGGCGTCACCCTCGATCAATGCGCTCGACAGGTTCGGTTCCACCACGGTCTTGGCCACAACCTGGGTCAACGCCCGGACGTCGGACATGGCCTCGGCTTCGCCTGCCCACTCCGAAGCCAGCAGGCTGGCCCCGGCGATGGCCACCATGCCGATCAGACCGCTCACGGCAAACAAGGGGAAGGGGCTCAGCCGGAAGAGTTGATCGCGCATCTGGCCGGGGAGCGAAGGGGCCATGGGCCAACCATGACGGGGAACCGGTGCTGCCAACGGTAGAAGTACCCAAAAGGAACCTTAAACCCTCGAGGATGAAGTTGAAACCGGCGAGGATGAAGTTGCGGCGTCTATGGGCCCGCCCTGCCAGACCATCTGATCGTCGGTCACCGCTGGGTTGTCGTCGGGTTGACTGTTGCTTGGATCGTCATTCACGATGGTGCCATGGGTACGACTCGGACCCAGCAGACTCGGACTCGGATGCGTCGGCCCCGTGGTTACGATCCGGAGCCGCTTGATGTACCGCCGTTGTTCCAGTCGCCGCCCCGACCACTGGCCATGATCCGCTGGTTGATGGCCGACTTCTTGTGGCCCCAGCTGCTGCTGTGGGTGGCCATCGCCGTGGCCGCTTATCGCTGGTTCACCCCGGACCTGGTCCGATTCGGCTCTCTGTCGGTTGATGACGTGGCCCTGCTGTGGCTCCGCAACGTCGCTCTGATGTTGATCGTCATCGGCGGCCAGCACTGGTGGCTTCACATCCGTCAGGCTCAGGACACGAGATACAAGTACGACAGCCGGTGGCTGGCCCGCGACCGGAAGTCGTTCACCTTCAACAATCAGACCAGGGACAACATGTTCTGGAGTCTGGTCAGCGGTGGGGCGGTAGCGGCATTGTATGAGGCCTTCATGTATCGTCTCTATGCCGGCGAGGCGATCCCTCTACTCGATTCGCTGTGGGCCATCGCCGCCATGACCTTCGCCGTGTTCTGGATCGACGGCGTGCACTTCTATGCCAATCATCGCCTTCTGCACGTCGACCCGCTCTACCGCTGGGCCCATGCCCTTCACCACCGCAACGTCAACACCGGCCCCTGGTCGGGGATCGCCATGCACCCGCTGGAGCACCTGGTGTACTTCACCCTCCCGTTCGTGTTTCTGGTGCTTCCCGGATCGCCGTTCATCGTCTCCTTCTCGCTGATCTACCTGATGCTCTCGCCATCGACGTCGCATTCCGGGTTCGATCGTTTCGAACTGGGCGGTGAGGTCACCGTCAAGGGCGGCAACTACTTCCACAATCTGCATCATCGGTATTTCGAGGTGAACTACGGGCTTCCGTCACTACCCATGGACAAGTGGTTCGGCACCTACCATGACGGCAGCGTCGAAGCCCACGAGAAGATGAAGGACCGCCGCCGTCGGTAGGCCCATCGGTCAGGTCGAGGCGCTGATGAGGTTGACGGGCTGTCCACCGAGAACATCACCATGGGGACCGTCGACCGTCAGACCGGCACGGATCAGAGCGTCCGCCAGTTCATCGAGGGTCGGACCGTCGGGAGCATGCGGAGTCGAGTGATGGAAGGCGTGACTGGGATGGTCCAGATCCTCCTCGACGAAGAGAACGCGACCGCCGGGGCCCAGGACGCGGCTGATCTCGCGTCCCGCGGCGTCGACGTCGGGCAGCAGGTGGGCGACGTTGAGGGCGATAACGGCGTCGGTGCCTTCGGTCGGCAACGGGAGGTTGGCCGCCGTGCCTGGCTCGATGGAGATGCAAGACCGGTGGCCGTGGCCGAGACGGCGGACGGTCATCATCGCTCGCATGATGGCCGATGGGTCGACGGCGGTGACCGTCCCGGTGGGAGCAACCCGCCGGGCCAACTCCAAGGTGGCGGCACCCAGACCGGCACCGAGGTCAACGACGTGCTGCCCCGATCGGGGGTCGAGCAGATCGACGGCGGCGACATGAACGGGGGAGCGCCACAGGTGGGCGGCCACGGCCCGGATGCCGGGCCGCTTCGGTGGTCGCCGGCTTGGTGTCGTTGGCTGGCTCATCGTCGGTCCACCCGGAACAGGTAGGCGTAAGGGCTGCGGGTGTAGGCGATGCCTCGACCCCGCTGGTGAAGCTCGGATCCCGTGGCCGGGGTGCCTCGCTTGGGCACGAGGTAGCGGTCGAGGTCATCGGTACGGACCCGGTAGCGATCGGGTTGACGTTCGAACACGGCAGCCAGCTGGTAGCGGGGGTCGATGGCGGCCATCGAGGCGTCACCATGGCTGGGATTGACCAGGAGGTGGCCGCCCGGCCGGAGATGTTCGGTGCAGTACTCGCTGACGAATCCGGCGTACATCGAGATCAACAGATCAAACGATCCTGGAGGCAGGGGCAGCTGGTGCCGGTAGTCGAGCTGGTGGAAGGTGAAGCGAGCGGCCCCGGCCACCGTCTCCACCGCCGCCCGGCGCTTGCCTTCAATGAGGGCGGCGACGTCGTCGATCTGGGCAAAGAAGCGGGCGGCCCGGCGGTCGAGGTCGATGTAGATCACGTCGGGGTGGTGGACCGAGGGGGCGATGTCCACGTAGCTGCCGGGATAGATGACCCGTTGGGCGCCCAGATGATCGGCGACGGCGGCGAAGAGTCTGATCCGGTCGTCAGGGTGGTGTCGGTCGAACCGGGCGTACGTCCGCTCCACCTGGGTGGCGAGATCGCTGTCGGGCAAAGGCTTGGCTCCAATCAAATGACCGTTGGTCAGTTGAGTATGACCGATGGTCAGTCGCTTGGCAAGCGGCTACCCTGCGACAGGTGACACAAACCCCCGACTCGCCCTCCGGTCGCTTCCAGCCGCCGGAGGTGCGGCGCCGACAGATACTCGATGCCCTGGCCCGGTTGGCCATGACCGAGGGCATCGACAACATCTCGATTGCCCACGTGGCGGCCGAAGCCGGCGTGGCCAAAGGATCAATCTACCTGCATTACGACTCCCGCTCCGAGCTGGTCGCCGCCCTGCAGGCCGACCTGTGGGACCGCATGTTGACCGAGCCCCTGGCTATCGTGGCCGATGGGCGGCTCTCCTGGGCCGAAAGGCTTGACCGCCTGGTCGAGCACTGGGTGGCATTCGAGTTCGATCACCACGAGCTGTATCACGCCGTCTTCCACGCCACCGGAGCCGATAGCCCCGAGCCGTGGACACAGGCTCGACAGCTTCTCCACGATGTGCTGAGTCAGGGGGCGGGGGCCGGCGAGTTCAATGTGATCGACCTCGAAACCACCACCGATTTCCTCCTGCACGCCTACGCCGGGCCGTGTTACCACGCCATCGATCGAACCCGGATCACCGAGTCGCTCAAGGCCCTGTTCCGACGGGTCGTGGGGGTCGCCCCGCCCGATGGTCGGTAGACATCACTTGGCTTGTGCTGCCACCGGTTGATGGGGCACAGTATCCCGGTGATCCGGATGTCAAAGCCCCGCCTTGCCGGGCTGGAACGATGCAGAACCCAGGAGTTTGCCTAGTGGCCGAAATTTCCCCCCATACCCGGTTGCGGCCCTCACCCTACTACCACTCGACCTTGGCCGCCGGCGTCGTCTCCTTCACCCCCTACAACAAGATGCTGCTCCCATCGGGCTACGGCGACCCGGAAGCCGAGTATCGCCGTCTGGTGGAGGGTGTGTCGATGTGGGACGTCGGCTGCGAGCGCCAGATCCAGTTGCAGGGCCCCGACGCCGCCCGGCTGGCCCAGATCCTCTGTCCCCGCGATCTCAGCGGCTGCGTCGAGGGTCAGGGCAAGTACGTGGCCCTGTGCAACCACACCGGCACCATCATCAACGATCCCATCATTCTCAAGTTGGACGACGACCGGTTCTGGTTGTCGATCGCCGACTCCGATGTCGGGCTGTGGGCCAGCTGTGTGGCCGCCGAGCGAGGTCTCGACGTCGAGGTCAGCGAACCCGACATTTCCCCCCTGGCCATCCAGGGGCCGTTGGCCGTCGACGTGGTGGCCTCACTGGTCGGCGACTGGGTACGCGAGCTGCGGTATTTCTGGTTCGGCGACGCCGAGATCGACGGTATCCCGCTCAAGGTGGCCCGCTCGGGCTGGTCCAAACAGGGCGGCTTCGAGCTGTATCTGATGGACTTCACCCGGGGCGAAGATCTGTGGAACATCGTGGCCGAAGCCGGCCGTCCCTGGGGGATAGGGCCAGGCAATCCCAACCCCAGCGAACGTATCGAAAGTGGTCTTCTGTCCTGGGGCGGCGACACCGACGCCGCCACCAACCCGTTCGAGGTTCGCCTCGGCCGTTTCGTCGATCTCGACGTACCCGATGAGGTGATCGGCATCGCCGCTCTCCGCCGGATTGCGGCGGAAGGGCCCCGCCGCCATCAACTGGGGGTTGTGCTGGCCGGCGACATTCCGCAACCGGGGCATGACCGCTGGTATGACATCTGCGTAGACGGAGCCAAGGTCGGCGACATGACCAACGGCACCTGGAGCTACAAGCTGGAGCGCAACATCGGGTTCGGCCTCGTCTCGGTCGACTGCGGGATCGGTGACGAGGTCGAGGTGCGCAAAGGCGACGCCGTCATCAAGGCCAAGCTGACCGATATCCCCTTCTCGACAGACGACCGATGAATTCCCGACTGCCCAAGCTGGACCCGGCCGAACTCGACGATGCCCAACGGGTGCTCTATGAGGAGATTGTCGGGGGCCGGCGGGCCGCCGGCGGCCGGCCGTTCCCGCTTACCGACGACAGGGGCGGCCTGGAGGGCCCGTTCAACGGTTTTCTCCTGCAGCCTGTCGTCGGCGATCGGCTCCAAGCCCTGGGCGGAGCGGTTCGCTTCGAGACCGGCCTGACCGACCGTTGCCGTGAAATCGCCATACTCACCGTGGCCGTGCACTGGGAATCCGACTTTGAGTGGTACGCCCACGAAGCCGTTGGCCGCTCGGTGGGCCTCGACGACGACGATCTGGCCGCAATTCGATCAGGGGACACAACCCACTGGGCCGATCCGGTCGAACGGTCGGTGGCCACGGCGGCCCTTGATCTCGTCGGCCGAGGCGACCTCGATGACCAGACCTACGATGATGTGATCGCTGCCCTCGGCCGGTCCCGTCTGTTCGAACTTCTGGTTGTCGTCGGCTACTACAGCATGCTGGCCCTCCAACTCCGGGTCTTTCGCGTGCCGCTGCCCGCCTCGGCGGCAGGCCCCTGATCGGGCGATCACCGCACGTCTATTGGTGGTCCCGCAGCAGCCAGTCGGCCAATCGGTCCACCACGTCTCGCCTTGTTGCCGACCCGACGATCAGTTGATAGGCCATCTCCGGCCGGTGAACCTCAGGCCCGACCGGTACCAGGTCGCCGCGGTCGAGCAAGTCGTCGATCAAACCTCGCCAGGCCAAGGCTACGCCCCGGCCGGCCAGGGCGTCGTTGAGAACGAGCGGGTAGTTGTTGTAGCTCACATAGCCGCCGCCGGCCGACCACGAGATGCCATGGGCGGCGAACCACGTCGACCATTCCATCCAACAGCGATCGCGCCCGTCAAGGTGGAGTTTCGGTAGCGAGATCAGTGATGCCGGGGCGGTGCCGGAGTCGAGCCGGGCCGAGGCGGCGAAGTCGGGGGTGGCAACCGGAACGACCACCTCGTCGAACAACAGGATTGAGCCGGCTGGACTGGTCGACCGGGGGGCAAGGTGGATTGCGGCATCGTAGTGTTCCCGTTCCAGTTCGCTGTCGCGATCGAACAGACGCAGACGGAGGTCGTTTTGTCCGATGGCTGACTGGAGATCCTCGAGGAGCGGAACCAACCTGTGTTGGGCGAATCCCGGGTTGGCGGCCAGCAGGAACGTGGAATCTTCGGCCCGGGCATCGCCAAGCGCCAAGTCGATAATGTCGAAACCCTCCTGAATGGCGGCCAGAAGTGTGCTGCCGGCCGGGGTCAGCTTCACCCGGTTGGCGCCCCGTTGGAACAGTTGGAGTCCGATTGCCCGTTCGAGCCCGATCATGTGGCGGGAAACAGCGGGTTGGCTCAGACCAAGTTCAGCGGCCGCTGCGGTGAAGGATTCCAGGCGGGCCGCGCATTCGAATACAGCCAGCTGCTGTAAACGCGATACCCGCCGTAGCAGGGGATGCATCTCCGAAGCATGACATGAAGTTATGCCGAGGCCAAGAATTCAGTGTCTGTCGGTGCACGGGCCGGTCACTCATGATGAGTTGTATGCCAGCCAGGCAACAGCGCAGGACGCGACGTTCGGGTCGGCGAGGGGGTCGGTCGGCCAAGCGCGGCGTGGCCAGGCAGATCGCCGGCCCTGCAGTTCTCCGCAACCGGTTGGCGCCCTATGACCCGTTCCCGAACGAGATCATCGACGCCATCGAGGCCCACGCCGATCTGATCCTGGCTGAGGTTGGCGTCGAGTTCCGGGGCGACGAGGAGGCCCGGGAGCTGTTCCGGGCCGCCGGGGCCACGGTTTCCGGTGAACGGGTGCGGTTCGAGCCGGGGCTGGCCGCTGGGTTGTGCTCGACCGCTCCGGCCACGTTCGAGATGTACGGACGTGATCGTCGGCCGGTGGTGGTCGGTGGCGATCACGTCGTCCTCCTCCCGGCCTACGGACCGCCGTTCGTGACCGATCTCGATCAGGGCCGCCGCTATGCCACGCTGGCCGACTTCGAGAACATCGTGAAGCTGACCTATTCCACTCCGTGGCTTCACCATTCGGGCGGTACGGTCTGTGAGCCGGTCGACGTCCCGGTCAACAAGCGTCATCTCGACATGATCTACGCCCATCTACGGTGGTCGACCAAACCGTTCATGGGTGCGGTGACCGCTCCCGAGAGGGCCGACGATTCGATCGCCATGGCCCGGATCGTGTTCGGGTCCGATTTCATGGAGTCGCACTGTGTCATCCAGGGCAACATCAACGTCAACAGCCCGCTGGTGTGGGACGACGTGATGACCGGATCGCTCAAGGCCTACGCCCGGGCCAACCAGGGTTGCGTGATCTCACCGTTCATCATCGGCGGTGCCATGGGCCCGGTCACCATCCCTGCCCTGGTGGCCCAGGCTCACGCCGAAGCCCTTACCGGCATCGCCCTCAGTCAGCTGGTGCGTCCCGGATCACCAATGGTCTATGGCAACTTTCTGACCACCATGAATCTGCGATCGGGGGCGCCCACCTTCGGGACGGCCGAGTCGACGCTGGCCACCTATGCCGTCGGCCAGCTGGCCCGCCGACTCGGGCTGCCCCTGCGGTGTGGGGCCCACTACACCGCGTCCAAGACCGCCGACGGACAGGCCATGAGCGAGTCGGCCGATGCCATGTCGGCCGGCATCCTGGCCGGAACCAACTACGTGATCCACGCCGCCGGCTGGCTGGAGGGCGGTCTGACCTTCGGCTACGAGAAGTTCGCCCTCGACCTCGACCGCTGCGGGGCGTTGCACAAGCAACTGTCCGGCCTGACCGTCGATGATGAGCAGCTGGCCATGGACGCCTACCGGGAGGCCGGACCGGGAGGGAACTATCTGAGCTGCGCCCACACCATGCGCAACTATGCCACCGCCAATCACGAGATGGCGTTGAGCGACACCAACTCGTACGAGCAATGGAGCGACGAGGGCTCACTCGACAGCCAACGGCGAGCCAACAAACAGTGGAAGCAGATGCTGGCCGACTATGAACCTCCGGCGATCGACGAGGCCGTCGACCGGGAGCTCTTGGCTTTCATCGACGACCGCAGGAACGCCGCTCCCGACGCCTGGTACTGACCAATTCAACGAAAGGACCCCTGATCATGACCGAAGAACTGTCCCGTACGTCGGCCCTGGCCGAACGCCACCGCTCGCTCGGCTCAGGGCTGGAGGATTGGAACGGTATGGGCACCGCTTGGGAGTACTCGACCGACGCCAACGACGAGCACGATGCCATTCGTGAAGCGGCCGGACTGTTCGACATGTCTCCGCTCAAGAAGGTGCGGGTCACCGGCCCCGACGCCGGGGCCGTGGTCGATCACACCCACAGTCGCGACCTCAGCCGGCTGACGGCCGGCCAGTCGGCCTATGGCGCCGTTCTGACCGACCGGGGCACCATGGCCGACGACGCCATCGTCTTCAAGAACGCCGACGATGACTGGCTGTTCGTGCACGGATCCGGTGACTCGATGGCGCTTCTGCAGGCGTCGGCCGCAGGGCGGCAGGCAACCGTTGAGCTCGACGACGACCTGCACATCATCTCGCTGCAGGGTCCGGCGGCTCTACCCTTGCTCGACAACAACTGCGACATCGACCTGGCGCCGCTCCGGTATTTCCACCATGAGACCGCCTCCCTCTTCGGTCGACCGTCGGTGATAAGTCGGACCGGTTACTCGGGGGAGCGGGGCTATGAGATCTTCGCCTCGGCGGCCGATGCGGTGTCGCTGTGGGATGCCATCCTCGAGGCCGGAAACGACGC
Organism: Acidimicrobiales bacterium; assembly: GCA_965216685.1. Classification (GTDB taxonomy): domain Bacteria; phylum Actinomycetota; class Acidimicrobiia; order Acidimicrobiales; family SZUA-35; genus JAHELU01. The sequence continues at coordinate 4,959,636 of OZ244195.1, read as the reverse complement.
GGGAGTCATGGCGGCGTCGTTTGCCGCCCTCGACAAGGTCAGGGTCGAGGCCGCCCTGTTGTTCTACGGCTACGACATGACCGACGATCACCATCCCAGCGAGGTCGGTCTGGGCTGGGCCTTGTCCCGGGGTGGCGACAACTACCGCGGCAAAGGGCCGGCGCTGGCCGCGGTGGGCAACGAACGATTTGTCGGCGCCGGGATCTCGATAGCCCACGACGACATGGTGGCCGGCGGGGAGGCGTTGCTGCTGGACGGCGACCCGGTGGGGGTGGTCAACAGCCCGGCCTACTCCCATCGTCTGCAGAAGAGTCTGGCCTTGGTCCATCTGGCCCCGGCGGCGGCAACGGCCGGTACCGAGCTCGACGTGGTCGGCGATGGCGTGACCCACTCCGCGGTGGTCGAACCCATCCCGTTCTTCGATCCGACCAAGAGCAGGACCCACGCCTGATCGGTGGAGTGGTGGGACCGGTGAGGACCCTCCGGTCCACGACCCGACAGCGGTCGGTACTTGCTGGTGCAAACGATTGGTGAGATGTCGTCGGTCAGTAGTACCCGTGCCGTCGGCGTTCGTCGATCCTGGCGGCCAGTGCGGCCGCCTCGGTGCGGCGCGAGACCCCCAGTTTGGTCAAGAGACTCGAAACATAGTTCTTGACCGTCTTCTCAGCCAGGCACATCCGGTCGGCAATCTGTCGGTTGGACAGTCCCTCGCCGATCAGCTCGAAAGCCCGGTTCTCCTGCGGTGTCAGGGTCAACAACAAACCCTCGTTGTTGTCCTTCAGTCGTTGCAGCCGGATCCGAACCTCGGCTTGATCGAGCAGGACGAGGCCCGACGCAACCTTCCTGATCGATTCGACCAGGTCGTCGCCGCCCACCTTCTTCAGCACGAAACCGGCGGCCCCGGCCATTGCCGCGTCGATCGCGGCGCGATCATCGGCGAAGGACGTCAACATCAGGCACGTCACCTCGGGGTTCCTCGACCGAATATCTCGACACACCTCAACCCCGGTTCCATCGCCGAGGCGAACGTCGAGCACGGCCACATCGGGGCGGCTGGCCCTCACTGCGGCCAGAGCATCCGCGGCCGACGAGGCTTCGCCAACAATCTCCATGTCGGACTGGTCGTTAAGCAGATTGGCCAGGCCTCGCCGAACCACCTCATGATCATCCAATAGGAACACGCGGATCGGCGAAGGCGCAGCGTCGGTCATATCCACCGTACTCACAGGGATCCGGGTCGTAGCGACCGGAAGTTGGTCATGACCATGAATCCATCGTCCGTGCGAACGCCACGTTGCGCCCAGAGCCGAAAGTCCTCTACGGAACCAGGACCTTCGGTGGGTCAAGCAGAGTAGAAGGGCCCTGGCAGCGCCCGCCCGTCCGGTCGACGATGGACCAAGGGGTAAGTATGTGTGCTTTTTGAGTGGTATGGCAATCTCTGAGCCAGTGACGGTCTTTCTCATTGAAGCGTCAGAAGAAGTTGGTGCCTTGCTGTCCGGGTTCCTCAGCAGTTCCGGCCGGATCCGGATGTTGGGCAGTGCCAACGATCAATCGGGAGCGATGCAGGAGATCCAAAGGCTGGATCCCGACGTGGTGGTGGTCGATGCATTTCCGCGCGCTGAGCTGTCCGCCGGCGGGCGTACTCTGGTGATATACGCCACGACGATACCCAACCGTAGTGTGGTGGAACTCCACAATGCCGGGGTATCTGACGTCGTGCTCAAGGAGGCCGGAAGTCTTGACGGCCTGATCGCCGCCATCGTCCGCGCCTCAACCTCCTGACAGCGATGGTCTTCGACGTCGGCTCGGCCCTTTACGGGCCCGTGACTCTTCAGTGCGGGACGGTCCAGGTTACCGTTGCCCCGCAACCTGGTTCGGTCTCGATCGTGCAGTCGCCGCCGAGCTGTTCGGCCCTCGCCACCAGGTTGGCCAGGCCACGCCGATCGACTGCATCGGCATCGAACCCGACGCCGTTGTCAGCCACCCGAAGAGTGGTCCCGGAGCAATCGGTGGTAACGACAACATCCACCTCGTTGGCTGCGCCATGCCGGGCGGCGTTGGAAAGGATCTCGGTCAGTACCGGCACCAGCTGCTCCAACACCGCCACGGGCATGGCATCAGGGTCGCCCTCGAGCTGGAACGAGGGCTCCGAGCCGAACCAGTGTTTGGTCTTGGCCACGACCAACGTCAACCGTTGAGCGGGGCTTACCGGAGCATCGGCGGTGAGGTGGAAGATGGTCGATCGTAGCTCGGCGATGGCCTCGTCGATCTCGTCGACAACGTGGACCATCCGGCTCACAACGTCCTGATCGTCGACCAGCGCCCGGGCCGCCGAAAGGTTCAGTCCGGCCGCGAACAACCGCTGGATGACTAGATCGTGGAAGTCGTGGGCGATCCGTTCCCGGTCCTCGAGCAGTGTCAGTCTGGTCTGATCGCGCCGATGTTGGGCAAGGTCGAGGGCAGTGGCCGCCTGGGCCGCGAACGCCTCAACCATGTGGATGGACGTTGGGCCGAAGTCGTCCCGTTCGTTGCTGATGACGAACAGAAGACATGGATCCGGGGCGGTGGCAATCCGGACGATTATTCCGCTCTGCGTTTCGGAGGACCGATCTCTCACGGCGCTCCGGTTGGTGGGATCGACGTCAGTGGCCACATCAAGATCGGGAATACGGTGGAGTTCGCCGGCCAATGCCCGGCGGGCAGGCTCGTCGATTTCGAAGCTTTCAGGCAGAAGGCTTCTAGTCGCAGCCCGGTCAACGGCGACAACATCATGACGATTCGAGTCTCGGTCGGGACGGGTGACAAAAGCATTGTCCGCTCCAGTCAGCTCAATGGCCCACCGGCAGATCAGGACCATCATCTCTTCCTGCGGCAGGTCATTCAGGACCGCGGCCCTGATGTCGGCGAGAGCTTCGAACCCTCGGGCGGCCAACTGACGTTCCGACTCGGTCCGTAGGCGTTCGCTCAAATCGATCACATGGGTCAGAATGGTCGTTGCTTTGTCACCCTCTGTCTCCAGGACGGAACTGTGAGCCCATACCGGTTTGATTGCGCCGTCGGATCGGACCAAGTCCACTTCGATGGAGCCGATCGTCACCTCTCGCCGGACCGCCCTCTCGACAGCCGCCGCCACCCGATGGCGATGGGAGCCGACAACGAGGTCGGTGACAGTGCGACCGATGAGCTCGTCGGCCTCATAGCCGAGAAGGTTGCAGTAGGCGTTGTTGACACTTGATAGCCGCACCTCCTCCTCGTCAATGACAGCCAGACTGATTGCGACCGGTGCCCGATGGAAGGCGGCCCGAAAGGCCTCGACGGTTTTGCGGTAGTCCAGCTCGGCGGCCAGCCGCTGGGAGATGTCGCGGACCAGGCCGACCACCAGGCGTTGATCACCGGGGCGTCGGGCCGGTGGATACTCGAGGATGATCTCCACAGGGATGTCGGTGCCGTCTTTGCGACGGTGCACGGTGGTGAAGGTGCGCGACGCCACAGAGCCGGCGATCAGGGGCTCCAACAGGCGGGAAAACGATGCGTGGTCAAAGTCCGGTTTGATGTGGAGTGGTGTCATCGACAGCAACTCCGCCTCGCTGTAGCCGACCTGGTTGATCGCCCCCTGGTTGACATACTCGAAGCGGAGCGTGTCGGGGCTGAACATGAACATCCCGTCAGTGGCGGCGTCGACGGTGGTGAGCACGGCGTGGGTGTGGGCGTCGCCGGACAGCCGACTGCTGATGTCGCGAACGGTGGCGACAACTCGCATTCGGCCGTCGCGGTCAATCGGGCTAAGTGAGACTTCGACCGGGAACTCTGTGCCGTCTCGACGCAGGCCGGACAGCGTGGAGCCTTCCCCCATGGCCCGAACGGTAGGGGCCACTCGGTAGCGGGTCCGGTGAGCCCGATGCGCTCCCCTGTGCCGTTCCGGCAGCAGGTCTTCGATCACCCGGCCCACGAGGTCGGCACGGTTGTAGCCAAACAACGCTTCAATGCGGGTATTGGCCACCAGAATTCGGCCCTGCTCGTCGACGAGGAGCATCCCGTCGGGGGATGACTCGATCATCGACCAGGCATCGAACGCGTCAATGTCACCCTGAAGCGAGGCATCGACCCTCGCCCCCTCTTGGTTCCCCTCAGCCAATATGACCACCTTCGCGACCGCGCCTGCTGTCCGCCCGCCTGGCCGCAGTTCCCATTGTGCAAGTTGGACATGAGATTGGCAAGATCGACGACTTGGAACCAAACCGGCCTTTCGCCTCTGCGCCGTCCGGTCAGAAGAGACGATGATCACTACATCGAACAGCAGGAGGAACGGGAGCCATGACCAGCACCGAGCCGACCGATGCCGGCCAGGGTCCGGACACCGAAGAGTCCGGTGAGGGACGGGCATTCGGGAGTGATTCCGGAACTGGTGTTCAAGCGGCTGGAATCTACGAAGTCCGACACGGCGCCATTGATTGGCGGCCGGTGGTGGATGTCGATCGTATCGTCGAACGAGGGCGGGCACCGGCCGGAATCATCGCCGTGTGCGCCGCCATTCTGCTATGGAGGCGCTGGTAGACCGCTCGGCCGGTCTCACGTCGCCCGAGGCCGCCGACCGTCACCGTTCAGGGCTCGGCAACACAATGGAGAATCGGACCTCGAGGTCCGTTTCCCACATCATCAGAACCAATGTTGTCACCCGATTCAATGCCATTGTCGGTTCGCTGGCCGCCGTGGTATTGGTGTTCGGCGACTGGATCGACGCGCTCTTCGCCGTCGTCGCCGTCCTCAACAGCGCAATCGGCATCATACAGGAGCTGCGGGCCAAACGCAGTCTCGACGCGCTCAAGGTCCTGGTTGACGATGACATCGACGTGTACCGGGACGGGTACCTGGTCCGTCTGCCGCCCGTCGGCGACGAGGTGCGCAGCGGCAGCCACGTCGTGGCCGGCAGCGGAACCGCCAGGGCCATCAGGGTCGGCTCCGACAGCTGGGCTCGCCGTTTGACGAGCGAGGCCCGTGGCTTCGCCGTTACCCGCTCCGAGCGGCCAGCCCGTACCAGTGGTTGGACCAGATCGGCACCAGTTGCGTTCGGACTATGCCGGTGGCGAGGGGGGATCCGTGGGTGGTTTCAACGGACGGCGACGTGGCTTCTGCGGAGATGACCCTGGAATCAGAGTGGGCTGTTGTTGACATGGCTGACTCCGTGGGGATCGCCGGCGGCTCATCCCGCCTGATCCGAATCGAGCCCTGAATAGTCGGCGACAGGGTCGGACCAATCGATGTCGACCGCCCCCTCGTCCCGTCCGGTTACGAGATCGACGACTTCGCAGACGACCCCGGCGAGCTCTTCCCAGTGGGCAATGATGTCGGCGGCCTCCTGCTCGGACTCGCAGAGCTCCCGATGGACAACCGTTCCGTCCCGCCACACAACCACCTCGGTGATCGGGGTGTCGCTCGGATCCTGGGGATGGTGGCTGATCACGGTCTCGTCCTTCCATGGTCAAGGCGGCTCGGCCGTGACGGCGGCCTACGTTCCAGCCTGATGGCACCAACGACCCGGTGACAGGGCAAGAGGTCCCGATGCACGCTGGTCGGCGCGGCTCATGGTCACTCGTCCCTTCCGATTCGCGGCTTCGACCGCTCCTGGACCAGGGAGTTAGAATCGCCCGATCGGACCTTCGGCTCTGGTTTTCTTCCGTCAGTCGACTGCATGCTGGAGCTGAGAAGGTCGAGATGCCAATGAGCCGGCATGGGACGATTGGACAGCAGTGAGCCTCGTTGATCTGGCGCTGGTCGGCGCCTTTGCCTTGTGCTTCGGCGGAGCGGCCGTTCTGGGCGCGGCCGAGGTGTCGATCGTCCGCATTCGTCGCAGCTCCGTGCTATTGGACGCTCGTTCAAACCCACGGCGGGCTGAGTCTCTCCTGCAGATGCTGGACGATCTTCCTGTTGTGCTCAACGCCGTGCTTCTGCTGACACTCGGGCTCCAGGTGGCAGCTGCCACCATTTCCGGTGTTCTCGCCGGTCGTTGGTTCGGAGGCATCGGAGTCACGGTTGCGACGGTGATCTTGACGGTGGCGTTGTTCGTCTACGCCGAGGCGGTCCCCAAGACCAGGGCGATGCAAGCACCGCTCGGCACGGCATTGCGGGTGACGCCACTGCTAAGGGTGATGGTCGTCGTTCTCCGCCCGGTTGTTGCCGGATTGGTGTGGATGGCCGGATTTCAGGCCACTGGGACGGTAACGGCAACAGGAGCGTTGAGTGAGGAGGAGATTCGTGTCCTGGCCCAGGAATCCGCTGAAGCCGGTGCGATCGGTGAACGAGACGCCGACCTTGTTGCCCGATCTTTCGAATTCAACGATCGTCAGGTGAGCGAGATCATGGTCGCCCGGGAGGACATGACGTCCGTTGATCGTCAGGTCACGGCCCGGGATGCGCTGGCCCTGGCGGTCGCTGCCGGTCATCGTCGTCTGCCGGTCCACGACAGCGACGTCAACCACATCGTCGGTGTAGTACGCCTACGGGATCTGGCGGCCACGGTGACCGCCGGGTTGGACCCGGTCGTGTCGGCACTGTCACGCGACGTTCTCAGCTGCCGGCCGGACGATCCCATCTGGGCCGTGCTCGCCCGGATGCAGCGCAATGGACGCTGGATGGCCGTCGTCACCGACCCGGACGGTCGAACCCATGGCCTGATCACGATCGAAGACATCGTGGCCGAACTCGTCGGGGAGATCGAGGACGAGCGGGCGTCGATGAACCCGAACGACTGGCCGCTGGACCGCTGACGGCGCCGGGCCGGTCACGATCCGCCAAGCCGGGTCGGAGCCGCCTCTATGCTCCGACGGGGGACCGAAGGCTCTGCGGCTGAGAGTCGTTCCGATCGATGATGCTCTCATGGAAACCATCACCGTCGGAGTCGACGGCTCGAAGTCTTGGGAGGCCGTAGGTCCCGAGAGTGTGGATCGTGCCTGCCGCCAGATCGACCACCGTGTCTTTGTTGACGAGCGCCGCCGCCCCGTTGCCGCCGACGATCTGCATTGCGGCGAGATCGGGCCGCTTCGTGATCACGCCGCACTCGGCAAAGCGAGCCTGGGAGGTGGCGCCCGACCCACGGCTCGTGCCGGGGTCAGTGGGCCACTAGGTTAGCGAACCGGTGGTCCAGATCAGAACCTCGGCTCCGCCCTCTGATTCGAGCGCCATGCCCCCGATACCGGTCAGCCTGACGGCATCGCCGGCGGCCAGTGATCCGGCTTCCTCGAGCGTCGCTTGGCCCCGGGCCACGAACACGTGACCGAACTCGGACTCGGGCACGACGACGGCCGTACCGGGTTTCAACCGGGCGGCCCACAGCGCGGCGTCGCGCTGCTGGATGGAGATGGCGGCCTCGTGGCCCTGGCCGGAAGCCACGGGCACCAGTTCGCCGCTGTCGAGTTGTTGGTTGACGTCGACTTGCTGATAGCCGGGGTTCACCGAAGCGGTGTCGGGGACAACCCACATCTGGATGAAGTGGACCTCGTCGGTGGTACTCCAGTTCTTCTCCGAGTGCCAGATTCCGGTACCGGCGCTCATGCGCTGGGCCAATCCGGGGTAGATGAGGCCTCGATTGCCCTCGGAGTCCTTGTGCTCGAGTTCACCGTCGAGCACCCAGGTGACGATTTCCATGTCCCGATGGGGGTGGGTTTCGAACCCGGTGCCGCCGGCCACCCGGTCGTCGTTGAGGACCAGCAGCTGGCCGTGATGGGTGTTGTCGGGGGAGTGGTGGCGACCGAAGCTGAACGAATGCCGTGAGTCGAGCCAGCCGATTCGGGTGTGGAAGCGATCATCGGCCCGGTGAATGTCGATTGTTGGCGTTGTCATGATTGGTACAACCCGTACCCCATTCAATATATTTCCGAACGGAAATAGTATAGCGAGACTGGTGTAGGGTGGCTTCATGGCTATCCGGCAGCAGCAGGCGTTGGCCCGTGACCTGGCCAATTGGGAGCGGATGGCGCGCTTTCACCGCACCGTGGTGCAGGAAATGGACCGGAGTCTGCGCCACAGGTTCAACCGCTCGCTTGACGACTACGACGTGCTGCATCAGGTGGTGGTCAGCGGGGACCCGCTACGCATGGGTGAGCTGGCTGGACGCCTGCTGTTGGCCAACAGCTCGTGCAACCGGATCGTCGGTCGACTGGTCGAGGCCGGCATCCTGGAGCGTTTCCGGGGCGAAGTGGATCGCCGCGAAGTGCTGGTCGGTGCCACCGCCGACGGTCGTCGCCTGCATCGGCGAATGGCGACTGTGCATACTCGAGACATTCAACGGTTGTTCGCCGCTCCGCTGTCGGCTGCTGGTCGACGTGGGTTGGAGGTGGCGTTCGACGAGTTGTCGGTTGAGGGCGCCGAGGGCCAGGGCTGAAGGGTCGCCGTACTACGCTGGTCGTCCATGGCCCGATGGAACGAGATTGAGGAGGCCGAGCCGGAGTTCGCCGGTCGGGTGCGCCAACTGTTCGATGCCGGTCGACACAAGACGATCGCCACCCTGCGGGCCGACGGATCGCCCCGAATCTCGGGGATCGAGTGTGAGTTCGTCGACGGTGACCTTCGATTCGGTTCGATGCCGGATTCCCGCAAGGGTGCCGACCTGCACCGTGATGCTCGGTTTGCTCTCCACGGCCCCACGTTCCACCCTGAGCAGGGCAAGGAGTCGGAGTGGTCGGGCGAAGCCAAGATCGGCGGTCGGGCCATTCCCGGCGGACCGATCTTCGCCCACGACCTGGGCGACCTCGATGCCAACGCCGATGACGCCGCCGAACCCCAGGGCGAGTGGTTCCTGGCCGACATCGACGAGGTCGTGATCACCGGGCTCAACGACGAGGCCACGATGCTGGCCGTCGAATGGTGGACTGCGGACAACGGGTTGCGCAGGATTGAACGGGCCTAGGACGCTGGGCTCAGCGACCATGAAGGGGGTCGAGCGGTGAGCGTTCCCCTGGTCGACCTCACCAGGTTCGAGAGCGCCGATGACCAGGTTCGGGCCGCCGCCGGGGCCGAGCTCGACCAGGCCTGCCGCCGGATCGGCTTCTTCGCCGTCACCGGCCACGGTGTGCCCGAATCCACGGTCGCCCAGGCCCACAGCGCCGCCCTTGCGTTCTTCGACCTGCCGGAGTCGGACCGACTGACGGCGGCCAAACCGTACCCCCACTACCCCTACGGCTATGTGCCGTTCTCGGTCGAAGCACTCAACCGCTCGATCGGCGGGGTCGGAGCGCCCGACCTCAAGGAAACCTACAACGTCGGCCCGGTCGACAGCCCACCCCGGCCGCCGGCCGAGATGGTCGATGACGACGAGCGCGCCGTTTGGGCTCCCACGATCTGGCCCTCGGCCATGCCCGACCTGAGACCGCCGCTGGAGGCCTACTACCGGGCACTTTCCGGCCTGGCGGCCCGGCTGATGGCGGCATTTGGAACGGCCCTCGGGCTGGGAGCCCGCTGGTTCGATCCGTTCATCGACCATCACACCTCGGCGCTGCGGCTGGCCCACTATCCGGCCCTGTCGGGTCCACCGCCCGCCGATCGGCTCCGGGCCGGCGCCCACACCGACTACGGCACGCTGACCATACTTCGTCTCGACGCCGAACCAGGACTGCAGGTCCAGACCGATGACGGTACCTGGCTCGACGTCGACGCTCCCACTGGTGCGTTCGTGGTCAACCTCGGGGACCTGATGGAACGCTGGACCAATGATCGCTGGCGCTCCACGATGCATCGGGTCGTGGTGCCGCCCGGCCGTCACGGGCATCGGCGGCTGACGATGCCGTTCTTCCACAACGCCAACTGGGACGCCCGGGTTGAGTGCATCGTGGCCTCCGGCCGGCAACCTCGCTATCAGCCGGTTCTGGCCGGGGCCCACCTCATGGCCAAGTTCCGCTCCACCGTCAGCGGCGACACCGGATAACGACATCCGCAAATGGTCTGTTCAGCCGCTGTCGGTCCTCACCGGGCGAGCATCAGGGCAGATCCCTCGTATGACTTCGTGTGGTCTGGGCCGGAACTGCTGCGTCATCACATGGGGTGACCGAATACGGTCGGCCCGGAAGAGCCGAGATTCGTCGACCGTGGTGTCCCATGCGATCACATACCATATTGGTGCCCGGACCAGCAGGCCGTGGGGTTCGACGACACGGCGCGATTTTCTACCGCTGCGGTCCTGATACTCGAATGTCAGCAGGCGATCCTCACTGAAGGCCAGCTCGAAGAGTCGGGCCAGAAAGGGGTTGACAGTGCGCTGCTGTCGCACCGATGCCGGTGCTGGTTCGCCGACAAGGATGCGCATCATGAGAGCCTGGACCTGGCGTGCTCGTTCATACGGCAACGAGGCCTCTATCTTCGCCAGGGCCGACTGCGCTCCTGATGCGAACGGGATCCACGGGAAAGCTTGGGCGATGGCAGCCGACAGGATCAGGGCGACGACGTCGTCTCCGTCGAGTTGTGGGGTCACGAGAACCGATGTTGGCTCGAGGTGGACTCCTCCGCCCGGCCCCGACATCGACGAGATCTCGAATCCTCGACCACGAAGTCGATCGAGGTCTCGCAAGATGGTGCGAGTGGACACATGCAGTTCCCGGGCCAGATCCTCTGTACGCCAGTCGGCCCGCAGCCGCAGCAGCCGAATCAGTTCATGATGGCGTTCTGCCGGCCTCACCACTCCAGCATATGACGATTACTGACAGATTCTGTCATCAATATCGTCTACCGTGAACCGTCCAACAATACGAAGGGGACGACGATGAATCGAACGCTCGTCAATCCGTGGCCGTGGTCGCTGCGGTTCGGATACAACCAAGCAGAGATTGTCGAGGGGACCACCCGTCGAGTGACGTGTGCCGGCCAGACCTCGGTCGACGCCGACGGCAATCCGCAACACGATGGTGACATGCGAGCCCAGATCACCCTTGCTCTCGACAACCTCGAGACCGTGCTCAGAGCCGCCGACATGGGTCTGGCCAACGTAACCCGGCTGGCCGTCTTCGTCACCGACGTCGACGAGGCATTGGAAAACTTCGACGTCATCGGCAGCCGATTCGGTCCGCTTGGGGCGGCGCCGCCGATGACGTTACTCGGTGTGTCTCGACTTGCCCTGCCTTCGTTGATGTTCGAGATCGAGGCGACGGCCGAAGAGTGATCGTGCGGTCGGGCTCCGCCCAGCTGTGACGTTTTACCCCTTGTCTCCAAACATTTGTTCGATGTAGCTTGGCCAGATGCTAGGAGACACTGATCTGATGAACCCCCATCAACTGGAGGGCCTGCGCCGTTCAGTTGCCATGTTGCCGGCCAACACCGGCAACGGCGTCCTGACCCGGGAGGAAGCCCTGCACCTGCTCGACGCCATGAGAGCCGTGTTGCGTAACGCACCACTCGACAGCGGCGAGGGCTGACGGCGGGCCGAACCTGGGCCAAACTGGTGGTCGATGTCTGAGATCATGCGGCCGTGGACCGCCGCCGACGCCCCGTTTCTCATGTCGGCGTCGGCCGACAACCCCGATCTGATCGAACAGGTGGGTCCGTTGGCCACCCCGGCCGACGCCGAGCGGCTGCTCGACCAGTGGGTTACTCAGGAGGAACGAGGCGGCGGGTGGGTCTGGGCGATCGAGGTCGACGGCCATGCTGTTGGATGCGTTGGCGTGACCTGGGTGAACCTGACCCACCGAACCGGATGGTGCTGGTACTGGTTGATCGCCGAGGCTCGGGGCCGGGGACTGGCCACCCGGTCCTTGGCCACGGCCGCCAGTAGTGCCTTCGAGCGCGGCCTCTACCGCCTCGAGCTGGGTCACCGGACGAACAACCCAGCCTCCTGCGCCGTGGCCCGCCGGGCCGGTTTCGCCGTCGAGGGCCGGCAACGGGCCAAACTCGAGTACGACGGAGTCCGCTACGACACCGAGAGCCATGCTCGACTGGCCGACGACCCCGAGCCGGAACCTGCGATCGAACTACTCCCGATTGTCGCCCGGCAATGAGAATCGCGCTGGAGGTGTGGTCGGCCCGGTTCGATCAGGTGCTGGCCACCTGCCGGCGGGCCGAGTCGCTCGGCATTGACGCCCTCTACTACGGCGAGTCACCCCACGGACTCAACCTCGACTGCTGGACCACCCTGGCCGGGCTGGCCGCCTCGACCGAACACATTCGACTCGGTCCGGTCATAACCAACATCCTGCCTTCGTATCGCAGCCTGTTGCTGTTGGCCAAGCAGGCGGCCACGGTGGCCGCCATCGCCGGTACCAGGGTCGATCTGCGCACCGGAGCCGGTGCCGCCGCCCCGGCCGCCCGGCGGTGGTGGGAGCCCTACGGAGTCGAGTATCCCGACTACGGCCGGCGTCTCGACGATCTGGAAACGGCGCTGAGCGAGCTCCCGCGGTTGTGGACCTCACTGGGCGGCGATGGTGCACCGTTACCGGTCACCGTCGCCGCCCGGGGAGCACGGGCCGTGGCGCTGGCCGCGAGGTGGGCCGATCGGTGGGAGACGTCGTTCTGCACCCCTGCCGAGTTCACCGAGCAGTTCGAGCGAATGCGCCGGCTGACCGGTCACCAACGTCGCCTGCCGACATCACTGGAGATCGACGGCTTTGTCGCCCTCGACGGCGGCAATGTCGACAAGCTGCTCAGTCGGGTACGAGAGGAACGAGCAGGAGAGGACCTGGATCGGGTCTTCGAGCGGGCCCTGATCGGAACACCCGACGATGCGGCCCAGAAGATGGCCGAGCTGGCCGACTGCGGGGTTGATCAGCTGCTGATAGCACTCCACGACCCCCACGACGGCGAGGCCCTGGAAGCCGTGGCCGAGGCCGCCCGGCTGGCCCGACGTCGAGGGTGAACCAGTGGAGGCCCGGCGGTAGAATCCGAGGCCCCTGCTTCCGACCCCGATGGCACATGCTGACACCAGGACAACCAGCGCCCCAGTTTGAGCTCCCCGACCAGAACGGTGACACCGTTCGCCTGGCCGATCTGCGCGGCCAGTGGGTGCTGTTGTGGTGGTACCCGAAGGCGGCCACACCGGGTTGAACGATCGAAGGGCAGGCCCTGCGTGACAGGTCCGATCGTCTGGACGAGTTGGGCGTGGTCGTCCTCGGCGCCTCGTTCGACCCACCCGAAGAGAACCGGGCGTTCGCCCTGGCCCAGAGCTTCCCGTTTCGTCTGCTCAGCGATGTCGACCATTCGGCCGGTCTGGCCTATGACGTGGCCCGACTTCCAACCGACAAGTTTGCCGCCTTCGCCCGTCGCCACAGCTATCTGATCGATCCCGAGGGGATTATTCGCCGGGCCTACGACGTGACCGACGTGGCCCGCCATGCCGACGCAGTGGTAGCCGATGTCGAGCAGGCAATGGGCGGGCGGCCAACCGACAATGTCTGAACCGACGGTGACTGAGCCAACCGTGGCGGAACCGGCTGGCACCAATCAGCCCTACACCACCACCGCCCGACCCCACGTCGACGATGGGGCGTCAGACGCCCGGCACCTGCAAGAACGGGTCACCTCGGTCACCCGAGGAGCAGCCCGGGCCGCGGTGCTGGGAGTGAACGACGGCCTCGTCACCAATGTCTGCTTGATCCTGGCCGTGGCCGGCGCATCCTCGGGAGTGGCCGAGGTACGGCTGGCCGGCCTGGCCAGTCTCATTGCCGGGGCCTTCTCCATGGCCGCCGGCGAGTGGATCTCGGTTCGCAGCCAGGTCGAGTTGTTCGAAGGCATCGTCGAGGAGATGCACCGACTGGCCCGCCGGAACCCGGGTCTACTGCTCGATGAGCTGACCTCCAAGCTGGAGGACAGCGGACTGGCCACCGACACCGCCCAGCGAGTCTCCACCGAGCTGCCGCTGGAGAGTCAGCGGTTCATCGACTTCACGGCCCGCACCGTCTTCGGGTTCGATCCCGACGAGGTCGGGTCTCCAACGGTGGCCGCCGTGTCGTCGTTCGGTCTGTTCACCGTGGGCGCCATCGTGCCACTGGCTCCGTGGTTCATCACGAGCGGGGCCGCCGCCATCGCCATCTCGGTGTCCGCCACTGCCTTGGCCAGTTTGATTGTGGGCGGCTGGGTCAGCCGATCAGCCGGACGATCAGCCGTTCCCGGTGCCCTTCGTCAGCTGGCCATTGTGCTGGCCGCCTCCATCGTCACCTACGGCATCGGCAACCTGTTCGGAACCGTGGTCGCCTGACGCCGAGCCCGGCCCTTCCCCTCCCGTCCGTACTGGGGGTTCCAGGGGTCGCTTCCGACCCCCTGGAACCCCAGATGGCGAGACTGTCGGTGGGAGTCCGGCCCGGAGGCGGGGCGGAGCACCTCGACCTAGTGGCTCAACTCCCGTTGCGGTGTGCCGAGGCCGGGAAAGCCGGCGTAGGCCGGCAGTGCCGGCTGACCTCCGAGGTGGGCGTAGAGCACCCGGGACCCGGGGGGAATCTCGCCTGAGCGGATCATGCCGATCAGCCCGGCCATCGACTTTCCCTCATAGACCGGATCGGTCAGCATCCCTTCGGTCCGGGCGGCCAGATGGATGGCCTCGACGGTGGCGGCGTCGGGCACACCGTAGGCCGGGCCCTCGTATCCGGCCACCACCGTGATCTCGTCGTCTCTGAGCGGTCGCCCGACGCCGATCTTCTCCGCCGTCTGAGTGGCGATGCGGGTCACCTGCTCGACGGTCTGGTCCCGGGTGGCCGAGGCGTCGATACCGATGACCCGGCGATTGTGGCCGTCTTCCAGAGCGAAACCGGCGATCATGCCGGCGTGGGTCGAACCGGTGACGGTGCACACGATGATCGTGTCGAAGAACGTTCCCAGCTCTTCCTCCTGCCCGGCCAGTTCGCGGGCCCAGTTGGCGAACCCCAGGCCGCCCAGCGGGTGATCGGACGCCCCGGCCGGAATGGCGTAGGGCTTGCCTCCGGCTTCGGTGACCGAGTCGAGGGCCCGTTTCCAGGAGTCACGGATTCCGATGTCGAATCCGGCCGGATCGATGCGGGGGTCGCCGCCCATGATCCGAGTCAGTTGGATGTTGCCCACCTTGTCGTAACACATGTCGTTGTAGTCGACCCAACCCTCCTGCACGGTGACGGCCCTCAGCCCGAGCTTGCAGGCCACCCCGGTCACCTGGCGGGTGTGGTTCGATTGGATTCCGCCAATCGACACCAGCGTGTTGCAGCCGGTGTCGATCGCTTCGGCCGCCAGATACTCCAGCTTGCGGACCTTGTTGCCCCCGAAGGCGATACCGGAGTTGCAGTCCTCCCGCTTGGCCCAGATCTCAACCGAGCCTCCCAATGCCTCCGAGAGGCGGGGCAGGGGATGGACGGGCGACGGTCCGAACAGCAGCGGTTCGCGCCGGAAATCGTCGAGGCTCATCGGTTCACTCCAGTGATCATGCCCCGACCTTACCTCCCGGGCAAGTTGCCGGTCAGGCCGGTCGGCATCCATCGAAGGATGGATTTTCCCCAGTGCCGATGGTGGCTACCGTCGCAGGCTATGGACAAGGTTGCAGTGATCATCAAGTCAACGGCCGCGCCGGGCAAGCGCGACGACCTGTATCGGCTCTACCAGGAACACCTGGCTCCGCGGGCCGAGGCCAACGAAGATCAGGAGGTCGTCGTCTGGTGCGCCGATCAGCAGAATCCCGATGTCGTCGTGCTGTTCGAGATCTACCGCCACGGCGACGCCCTGGGGGCCAACGCCGGTGCCGACTGGTTTGGCGCCTACATGGCCGAGGCCATGCCCCTGCTGGCCGGTGAACCCGAGGTGACTATGGCCGTTCCCCGTTGGAGCACCGGCCTGTAACCGCTTCATTAGTCGACGGGAGGCCGCCGTACCAGGCGGCAATCAGCTCGGATCGGGATTGAAAACCGGTCTTGGACAAGATGGCGTGGACGTGGTCCTTGACCGTGGCCAGGGTGATGCCCAACGCCCGGGCCGCCTGGCGGTTGCTGTCGCCCACCGCGAGGCGGGCGGCCACGTCTCGTTCCCGCCGGGTCAGGCGGCGTAGTCGGTCGTCGGGCCGTCGCCCCACAACCGCCACCACCCGATCATCGGCCCGTTCCACCCGGATGTCGTGCCCGCTCCGCTGGAGGGCGGTGATCTCCGCCGTCGGGAGACGATCGCCGTCGACCAGAACGTCGATCAGGCGTTCCACCGCCGCCGAGCCCGCCCCGTCGTTCTCTGCCACCATGGGAACACCGTACCGGAGACAACCTGATGGAACATGACCAATTGATCGCTGACTACTACGCCGCCATGCGGGTCGGGGCCGAGGCCGAGGAACAGATCATGGCGCTGTTCGCCGCCGACGCCGTGTACAGCGACCCGTTCGGTGAGTCGGCTGAACCGTCGGTGGGGGTGGATGCCATCCGGGAGCGCCTGCAGGCCGGATGGGCGTTCAATCCGCCGGATCTGGAGTTGGATGTTCTGTCGGTGTCGGTCAACGACGACCGGGCGGAGGCCACCTGGGAGTGCCGCTCGGCCGCCTTCCCCGGCCCCATGCGAGGCCGGGACGAGTACCGCTTCGTCAACGGTCGCATCGCCGAACTTCACGTCCGGCTCGAACCGGTGGAGTGACGATCTTCAGACACTCTCCACATCCTCTCCAAGTTCTGAAGCCCGACTTCGTCGACGATGACTGTCATACAGACAAACCGACAGAAACTCACGAAGAAGGATTCCGACATGACAACCGCCACGACCACTGCCGTCAACGAGTTCAACGGCGTCCCCGTCGACAAGCTCCGGGGCACCATCGCCAAGGTCACCGAGAACCCCGAGCTGGCCGAGTTCCGATTCACGGCCCGCAACACCTGGATCGAGGGAACCGGTTCCCGTTCCACCATCCACGAGTGGTACGGCGCCGGTGGCGGCCATCTCCACGTCCAGGAGTTCAGCTTCGGCGCCGACCATCCGACCCTGGGCCACGGCCACGGGCCCACCCCCCAGGAGTATGTCCTGCACGCTCTGGCCGGCTGTATTGTCGCCGGGGTCGCCACCACGGCGGCCAACCGTGGCGTCGAGCTCAGGTCGATCGACACCGTCGTCCGGGGCACCATCGACGTGCGGGGCGTACTCGGTATCGACGGAGACGTCCGTAACGGCTATCAATCGATCGACGTCTCGGTCGACATCGACGGTGACGGAACGGCCGAGGAACTGGAAGCGCTGGTCCAGGCCTCGTGCAAGCGGAGCGCCGTGTTCGATATGCTGGCCAACCCCACCCTGATCCGGGTGTCCCAAGCCGCTTAGAAACTGCTAGCCCGATTGACCCAGCCGCTTGCCGGCCCGCATGACCGACACCGGCCCGTCCTCGGAAATGACGATCAGGGTGGCCTGGGGGTCGTCATGGCTGTAGCGGAGGGCCGAGGTGTGGCGGGTACCGCCGAAGGGCTCGACCTGATCCTCAGCCGCGGCCGAGGGAATCAATCGCACCCCGAGTTCGGTGAGCATCCCCGTGTGATCGAAGACGGCGGCTCCGTCGACTTGGCCCAGCACGTGATACAGCGGGGCCAGGTCGGCCGGTCGGTCGATGCGGAAGTCGGGTGGGCGACCGTAACGTCGTTCCACCATGCCGCTCAGTCGGCCTTCGGGGGTGATGACGAATGTCGCTCCCACGTTGCGGGCGGCCACGTCGTGAATGGCGAAGCCCAGCATGCGTTTCAACGTCTCATACGACAGCGGATCGATCACGCAGGAGCCGATGTCGAGCCAGCGCTTGACCGGGGGCTCCAGTTGCCAGTCGAAGCCGAGAAGCCGCAGCACGCCGAATGAGCCGGCGGCCCGGACCACACCGTTGGGATGGCGCTGGACCACGGTGGCTCCCGAGGCCTCGGCCACGATCGTCAGATCTCGTTCCGAGCCGACGCTGCGGTCGAAGACCACGAGGTCGTTCACCCCGGCTCGACCCCGGACCACGAAACTGGTGATGCCGTCGGCGAACCGGCGGACGGCTGAGTCGGCCAGGTCCTCCACCGATCGGTGGGCCACGCTGATTCGGGTGCCGTCGCTCCATCGGCTGGATTTGACCGCCGGTCGGACGATAGCTCCGTAGCTGGGTATCCGCCGCTCGTGGATTCGGGGCCGGATGGCGTACTCCAACTCCTCGAGCATCGGCCGGGGATCGTCGAGACCGACCAGGATCGACGGGTCGAGCTCGTCGAGCTCCTCCCGGAGCCGTCGAATCCGTCCCGATTCGATGGCTGTGGTCCGGCCCGCTGTCATCGACCTTCGCACCAGGCCCGGACGGCGGCCTCGAGGTCGGGCCTAGCGTTCTCGACCTCGTTGACATCGGCCAACTTCATGGTGCGGACGAGCTTGCCGTCGCCCTCCAGAAGGGGATGATCGCCCGGAATTTCGGCTCCCCGGTGGAACATGAGACTGACGTGCTTCTTGGCCGGGTTGAAGCTGATGATGTTGCCCTTGTAGGCATAGGTCGGCGTCTGCCACTTGATCGATTCGGTGATGCGGTTGTCGACTCCGAGGATGATCGTGCGGGCCAGCTGCATGGCCTCTTCCAGGGGATGTTGCTTGTCGGCGAACCAGGCGTCGACATCGGGATTGCGGGTCTCGTCGGCCATGGTGGCCAGGTTAGGGGTAGTAGGGGACGGCCGTGATACCAATGGACGATGGATGGACGCAGGTCCGATCAGGAGACGAGCATCGGCCGCCTGCTCACCCACGTCGGCGCCTCAGTGGAACGGGCCCTTGGAATGGCCGAAGCTGGGGATGGACCGGTCCTTGAGCAGTTGGCGGTGTCGCTGCCCGGTGTGGCCTACACCCAACCGGTGCGGGCGCTGTCCCATCCGGCGGTCGAGCGGTGGTTGGACGAAGCGCTGGCCGTTGCTCCGCCGGAAGCCGGCGACTTTGCCCGGACGTTTGCCGAGTGCGCGTCCACCCTGCGATGGAACACCGCCTACGCCGATCTGACTCCGACGCCGGTCTTGGAGCGGTTCTGGTCGAACTACAGCTATGCGGCAGTGGTCGCCCCCGAAGACGGCAGCCACCAGTTGAGCCCGTGTCGATCCGACCATTTGGCCCTGTTCCTCGTGGTGCAGGGCGCCGGGGTGGCCTACGACCGGCACCATCATCCGGCCACGGAGGTCTACGGCATCGTGGCCGGCACCGGATGGTGGCTGCGGGGCGATGCAGGCTACCGACCCCGCAATCCCGGGGAGGTGTTCGTCCACCCGGCCAACGTGGAGCACGCCACAACCACTGACACACAACCGACCATCAGTTGGGTCGCCTGGCTGGGCGATCTGCACACCAGACCGACGATGAGCTCAGCGGCCTCGGTGTGCTAGGTTCACGGCGTGGCCGATCCGGTGACGCTCGATGATGTGGCGACTGCGGCCTTGGCCCTGCCGGCAACCACCGAAGGCACGAGCTACGGCTCCCGGGCCTGGAAGGTCGAGAAGAAGACGTTCGTGTGGGAGCGGCCCTTTCGCCAGACCGATCGCCGCCGGCTGGAGGCCGACGGAATCGAACCGCCGGCCGGTGACATCATCGGGGTCTCGGTCGATGACCTGGTTGAGAAGGAAGCCATTCTCGATCAGGGTCGGCCCGGCTTCTTCACCATCGCCCACTTCGACGGCCACGCCGCCGTGCTGATCGCGCTCGACCAGGCCGCGGCGTCCGACGTTCGGGAAGCGATCGTCGACGCCTGGTTGTGCTCAGCCCCGGCCCAACTGGCCGAAGAGTTCTCGACGCCCGACCAATAACGCTTCCTGTGCGCTCCACCGTTCACCGGTGAACGGTGGGGCGCACGCAGTGTTGGGGGATCAGCCGGTCAGCCGCTCGAACACGGCGGCCAGGCCCTGGCCGCCGCCTATGCACATGGTCTCGAGGCCGTAGCGGGCCTCTCGTCGGTCCATTTCCCACAGAAGGGTGGCGAGAATTCGGGCTCCGGTCGCTCCGACCGGATGGCCGAGCGAGATGCCCGAGCCGTTCACATTGATGCGTTCGAAGTCGCCATTGCCCAGGCCCCAGGCGGCGGTGCAGGCCAGCACCTGGGCGGCAAAGGCCTCGTTCAGTTCGATCAGATCGAGATCGACCATGGTCAGCCCGGCGGCGGCCAGCGCCTTGGCCGTCGACGGGACCGGGCCGATACCCATGGTGGCCGGAGCCACCCCGGCGGTGGCCCATGACAGTAGGCGGGCCAGAGGTCTGATCCCCAGCTCGGCCGCCTTCTCCCTCGTGGTCACGATGCAGGCGGCGCCGCCGTCGTTCTGGCCGGAGGCGTTCCCGGCGGTCACCGTAGCGTCGGGGTCCTGGCGGCCCATGATGGGCCGAAGCTGGGCCAACTTGTCCAATGAGGTGTCGGGTCGAGGGTGCTCATCACAGTCGACCACAACGGAACCTTTGCGACCACTGACCGTGACCGGCGCAATCTCGTCGCTGAACCGACCGGAGGCCTGGGCCGTCGCCGCCCGCTGCTGAGAACTCAGGGCCAGCCGATCCTGGTCTTGGCGGCTGATCCCGTACTCCCGACGAAGGTTCTCGGCCGTCTCGATCATGCCGCCGGGAACCGGATGGTGGCGACCCCCGGCGGTGACCCGAGCCCTGGTCAACCGATCGTGGAGGTGGACGCCCGAGCCGCCGGCCCCGTAGCGCATCTCGGTGGAGTAGAACTCGGCCTGGCTCATCGATTCGGCCCCTCCGGCCACCACCAGATCGCTGACGCCGGTCTGAACCGCCATGGCCCCGTAGACGACGGCCTGGAGCCCCGAGCCGCAGCGCCGATCGAGCTGGATGCCGGCAACAGTCACCGGAAACCCGGCGTCGAGGGCCGCCACCCGCCCGATGGCCGGCGCTTCGCCCGACGGATAGCACTGGCCGAAGATCACGTCATCGACCTGGCCGGGGTCAAGCCCCGAACGGTCGACCAGGGCTTGCAGGGCGGTGGCGGCCAGCTCGGCCGCCGGTACGTCACGGAAGACCCCACCGGCTCGGCCCACCGGTGTTCGTACCGGTTGACAGATAACGGCATCCCGTCCGAACGTGGTCATCTGGACTTCTTCTCCCTTTGATTAGGTCGGTCTGCGTTTGCGGTCGAGAAAGGCCTGCATCCGTCGACGTTTGTCATCGTCTTCGAACAGCAGGGCCTGGGCCGCGATATCGAAGCCGGTGGTGGCCGATCGGTGTTGGCGGAGGGCCAGCTTGGTCAGTTCCAAGGCCCGCCACGACCGCTTCCCGATCGTTTCGGCCATGGCCACGGCGGCGTCGAGCAACTCATCGGCCGGATGCACGCCATCGACCAGCCCGACGGCCAGCGCGGCGTCGGCGTCGACCACCTCACTGCAGTACAGCATGCGGCGGGCTAGACCAACACCGACCAGAGCGGGGAGCCGCCAGTTTCCTCCGGCTCCGGCCAGTATCCCGAGGTTCAGCTCGGGTTGGGCGAATCGAGCGTCGGGGGAGCACAACCGATGGTCACAGGCCAGCGCCAGCTCGCAGCCGCCGCCGTAGGCCGCACCGTCGACCACGGCAATGGTGGGCCAGCGGAAGGCCTCCAGTCGCTCGAACAGCCCGGCGTTGATGGCTCGCAGGGCTGCATCGGCGTCACGATCGATCAGCTCGCCGATGTCGGCGCCCGACACGAACATGCCGGAGCTGGTGGAGTGGAGAACGAGTACGGCCGGTTCGCCCCGCTGGGCCTGCCCCAGCACCGAGTCGATCTCGTCGACCATGGCTTCGTCCAGGGCGTTGCGCTTCTCCGGGCGGTCGAGACCGACGAGCAGCAGACCGGGCCGACGTTCGACGGTGATCAACTCCACGAGTAGAACCCCTGACCGGTCTTCTTGCCCAGCTTGTTGTCGGCCACCATCTGACGCAGCAGTTCGGGCGGCTCGAACCGAGGACCCAGTGTTGACGCCAGATGGTGGGCGATGCCAAGGCGAACGTCGAGCCCGACAAGGTCGGTCAACCGAAGTGGGCCCATGGGGTGCTTGTAGCCAAGCTCCATGCCCCGGTCGATGTCCTCCGGGGCGGCCACGCCTTGCTCGACCATGCGGATGGCCTCCAGTCCGAGGGCCAGACCGAGACGGCTGGTGGCGAAGCCGGGGGAGTCGCGAACCACGATGGACGTCTTGTCCAGCCGCTCGACCCATTCCCGGGCCGTGGCCACGGTGGCGTCGTCGGTGGCCTCACCCGTCACCAGTTCGACCAGTGAGGAAAGGGGAACCGGGTTGAAGAAATGCATCCCGATGAAACGCTCGGGTCGCGTCACGTTGGCCGCCAACTCCGTGATCGACAAGGAGCTGGTGTTGGTGGCCAGCAGGGTTGTGGGGTAACGCTCGGCCAATTCCGACAGCACCGTGCCCTTGAGGTCCACCAGTTCGGGAACGGCCTCGATCACCAGATCGGGTTCGTTGCCGGGCAGACCGTCGATGACCTCCAACCGGGCCAGGTCGGCGGCAACGGCCGCTTCCGGGTCCTCGGCCTTACGGTGGGCTCGACCCAGTCCGGCCGCCACCCGTTTCCAGGCGGCTTCACCGGCTTCGACCGAGGCCTCGCCGATGGTGACGGGGAAGCCCAGCTGGATCAGGCTCTGGGCGATACCGGCTCCCATGGTGCCTCCTCCCACGACCAGGATCCATTGGTTGCTGGGATCGTTCAACCTGCTCACGCTCCTTCCTGGATCGGACCGCTGCCCATCATAGTGATGCCTGGGTTCGTCGGAATCGAACGGTAGCCTTCGGCCCATGGAGTTGGCCGCGGAAATCAGGGCCGAGCTGATGACTGCCGGTGCCGAGGCAGTGACCTTCAATGCCCCGTTGAGCGCCGAACGAGCGGGAGCACTTGTCGCCCTGGTGGGGGAGGCCGGCTGCCGTTCGGTGGTCGATCTTGGGTGCGGCCGGGGCGAGCTGGCGTTGCTGTTGGCCGATGCCCTTCCGTCGGTCGCGGTGGTTGGTGTCGACACCGACGCCGAAGCCATCAAGGAGGCCCAGCGGCGAGCCGTCGATCGCCGGCTGGCCTCCCGGGTGTCGTTCGCCGTCGGCGACGCCGCCGCCTGGTCGGGCTCGGTCGATGCCGCCGTCTGCATCGGCGCCTCCCACGCCTTCGGCGGCTCGTCGGCCATGTTCGAGCACCTGGCTCGGCTGGTGTCAACCGGAACGGCCGTCGTAGGTGACGGCGTCTGGCAGACGGCGCCCGACCAGTGGTGTCTCGACAACTTCGGGCCCCAGCCCGTCGGATTGGCCGGGCTGGAGGCCAACGCCCTGGCCGCCGGTTGGCGAATCGTCGACTCGGACCTCTCGTCCCAGTCCGAGTGGGACCGGTTCGAGCAGGGCTGGACGGCCGGCGTCCGGGCGGTGGGAACGGCCCACGCCGAGGCCTTCGCCGCCGGGCGGGAACAACAGTATCTCAACCACTACCGGTCGGTGCTGGGTTTCGGCTGGTTGGTCCTCAGCCGCCAGCTGTAGCGCCTGTTTCTCCGGCGGCACCGGCTGAGCGAAGGATGTCCACCACCTCCTCGTGGCCGGCCCCCAGGGCGATATCGAGGGGTGCCTGCCCTGAGCGCCCAACTCCTCGGTTGAGGTCCAACCCCAATCCGACCAGGAATCGCATGCGGTTGGGTAGATTCCGCCAGGCGGCAACCTCGAGTTCGTCATACAGCAACTCCTGCGCCGGGGTCAGCCGTTGGCCGAACTGTCGATACCACGGCCCGTCCTGATCCTGGCCGAGTCCGAACTCGTGCAGCAGTTGAAGGTGGCTTGGATCGTCGTGGGCTGTTCCCGCCAGGCCGTTGTTGTACAGCGCTTGGCCGTCGTTGGGATCCGCCCCGGCCTCCAGTAGCAGGCGGGCCAGCTCCTGCCACTGGGGATGCCGGGGCTGGTCGCCCTCACCCCGACCGAAGGCACCGGTCAACGCGGTGAACGGCGGCACCAGGCCGTGCCACAGGAAACCGGTGTTGGGGTCGGCTCCCCGGTCGAGCAGGAGCCGGGCGGTGGCCACTGCCGAGTGCTCCTGGCCGTGGGCCCCCACCCGGGAATAGCAGCAGTACAGGATGAGGGGCCACCGGTTGGGACCGGTCGGCCGCCGGGCCAGCTCGGGGTCGGTGGCCAGGAGCTCGTTGAGTCGTCGATGGTCGCCGGTGGTGGCCATGGCCGCGGCCGATGCTCCTGACAACGCCGGATCGGCGGCCAGCATGGCCGTGGCGTCACTCAGCCGGCGGTGAACGTCAACCGGGTTGTAGCTGACACAGGCCAGTGACACGAACCGGTCGACCGGCGGCTGAGTGACTCCGTCATCGGGGCCCTCGTCGGCCGGGTCGGGCAGGCTGTGGTCCTGGATGAGCTGGACGTGGGCTCGAAGCTTGACCCAGCTGGCGAACCCGTACAGCCGGGCCACCACCAGTTGGGCGTTGGTCCGGCTGAAGCCGCTGATCTCGGGCGAGGCAGGATCGGCGTCGGACAGGGTGGGGTGGAACTCCCGGACCATGTTCAAGGCCCCGTCGTCGGCGGCCCGCACCAGTTCCTGCACGAGCTTGGCCTGCTTCTTGAGGTGCTCGATCGATGGGTTCTCGGGAAGAGGAACAGAAGGCATGACAGCCCCTTTCGTGGTTGGCCCGAGGTCCGCATCGACGGGCGGAAAGAGGATGTTCGGTTGCTTCTCAAGCGAGAGTCGGCTGGGCTTCGCCCTCTCCGCGGACCGGTGGCCCTACCGACGGGGCCACCGATCACTGTAGCCGAGCCTTGTCCCCGCCCATAAGACGCCGTTCTGTCTGCTCCCACGCGTCGAGATCGACGCGTGGGAGCAGACAGAACAAGGTTGGCTATTAGTCGATCAGAGTGTTGGCGAAGATCTGCCAGGCCAGGGCGCTCTTGGCCACGAAGCTCAAGATGATGTAGACCCGTTCCCCGAAGACATAGTCGGCCCAGCGGCCTACTCCCCGGTACTGCAGCCACTGGTTGACGGCGAAGCAGTTGAACAGCACGAAGATGCTCACCAGGATGCCGTAGACGAAGCCCGGAGGGCCCTCGCCGCTACTCGACAGTGTCAGATAGGCCACCAGGGCGAGCCAGGGGGCGATGCCGGCGATACAGCCGAACCAGAACGGGGACCACCAGACCCGATCGCCGGGACGGTTGACGATCTCCATGACCCAACCGAACAGGATCATGGCCACGTTGGCCACCGATATGCCGATCAGGGCGGCGATGTCGGTGATGCCGACGATCAGGGCGATGAGTACGATCATCAGGGTGGAGGACAGCGAGTATTCCACCCAACGGAACCGGTTCCGACCGCGACGGATCTCGCGCTGGTAGATGTCGTAGCCCCCGGGAGCCACCACGATCAGGTGGAACAGCGCCGACAGGAACATGAAGCCGGCCGTGCCGATGGCCAGCGGAAACTGCCAGAGCTCCTCGAGGAAACCTTCGCTGAGCGGGGTGCCGGGCGGACCACCCAGGTTGAACAATGAGACGGGTAGCGAGAAGTCGTTACCCAGCACCACCATGGCGATCCCCGACACCAAGTGAAGTACGGCCGCACCGATGTTCAGGTTGCGCAGACGGCGAAAGACTCCGTCGTCGACGTCGAGCATCGGTTCGGTTGGATCGTTGGACGTTGCTGTAGAAGTCACCACAGACAACCTAACGTCAGCGATCGGCCGGTGGATGCACGCCGCCATGACTTGACGGCCCAGTCGGGCCGCTCAATCCCATGGTCCAACGGTCTGCCGGATGAGGTTCTGTCCCGGCTGGTAGGCGAAGTGGTGGTGGGATGGGGCGTCGAGGATGACGGCGTGCCCCTTCGCACCGGGGGTGAGGCGACCGATATCGGTGCGGCCGAGGGCGGCGGCGCCGCCGAGGGTTGCCGCCTGCAACGCCTGGTCGGAGGTCATGTTCATGTCCCGCACGGCCAGGGCCAGACAGAAGGGGATGGACGTGGTGTAGCTGGAGCCGGGGTTGCAGTTGGCGGCAATGGCCACCGTTGCGCCGGCATCGAGCAGTCGGCGGGCGTCGGGATAGGGCTGTCGGGTGGAGAAGTCGGTGGCCGGGAGCAGGGTGGCCACCGTGTTCGAGCCGGCCAGGGCGTCGATGTCGTCGTCGGTCAGGTAGGTACAGTGATCGACCGACGCGCAACCCATCTCCACCGCCAGCTGCACGCCCGGCCCGTGTCCCAGCTGGTTGCCGTGGAGCCGAAGCCCCAGGCCGGCCTGGCGGCCCGCTTCCAGAACCCGACGGCACTGCTCGACATCGAAGGCCCCGGTCTCGCAGAAGGCGTCGATCCAGCGGGCGTGGGGGGCGGCGGCGGCCAGCATCTCGCCGCAGACCAGGTCGATGTAGTCGTCGGGGCGTCCCAGGTATTCGGGGGGAACGAGGTGGGCGCCGAGGAACGTGGTTTCGCCGGTGAGGGCTTCGGCCACTTGCAACGCACGTTTCTCGTCGACCACGTTGAGTCCGTAGCCCGATTTGATCTCCATGGTGGTGGTGCCGCTCAGCCGGGCCCGTCGCAGCCGTTCCCGTACCAGCCGGTCGAGTTCGTCGGTTGAGGCTTGCCGGGTGGCCTCGGTGGTGACCCTGATCCCGCCGCCGTCATAATCCTGCCCGGCCATACGGGCGGCGAATTCATCGGCCCGATCCCCGGCGAAGACCAGATGGCTGTGGGAGTCGACGAAACCGGGAATGACACATGAACCGTGGGCGTCGATACGACGATCGCCGGCCGCCCCCGCCGATGTCACCGCTTCAACCACCCCGCCGGTGATGACGACGGCGGCATCGGTCAAACGCCCGAGCGGCCCGTTGCCCAGCTCCGGATCATTGGTGATCAACAGCCCGATACTGTCGATGACAATCGACTCGGAGTTGCCGCCTGTTTGGTTGTTGGTGTCAGTCATGGTGGAGGAGTTCGGTCATGGCGGCCTGGAGTTCGTGGGCGACGTCGATGGATCGATGGCGCCGATCGGATACCACGGTCACACCATCGATCATGACGTCGGTGATGTCGGCCGTTCCGGAGGCGAAGACGGCGGAGGCCAGCGCGCCGTCGTGGTTGTCGCCTCTCACTGCTCCGGCCGTCCGGACAGTGGTGAGATCGATGGTAACCAGGTCGGCCCGAGCTCCGGGGATCAGTTCGCCGGCGTCGGTCCAACCGAGGGACCGGTGCCCGTTGACGGTGGCCATTACCACCAGCTCCTCCGTGCCGTGGATCCCCCGCCGACCGCGGCTCAGCCGTTGGTGCAGCTCGACCAGGCGGGCCTCCTCCAGCATGTCGATCACGGCGTGGGAGTCGGTCCCCAGTGACAACGGCGCCCCGGCCTCGATCAGCCGGGAACTGGGTCCGATGCCGTCGCCCAGATCGCGTTCGGTGGTCGGGCAGAAGCAGACCGTCGACCGGCTTCGCCCCAACAGCTCGATATCGTCTTCGGTCAAATGGGTGGCGTGCACGGCGGTGAACATCGTGTCGAGTGTGCCGGCCGATTCCAGAAGGGAACTGGGGGTCATGTCATGGTGAGCCTGGCAGGCGTCGTTCTCGGCCGGCTGTTCGGAAACATGGGCGTGCAACGGGGCGCCCCGGCGGCGAGCCCAATCGGCGGCCACGGCCAAACCGTGGGGATCGACGGCTCGGACGGAATGCACCGCGGCCCCGAACCGGACATGGTCGGCCGGCTGCCGGCCATCGATCCGGCTCAGCCAATGGTCGGTCGAGGCGTCGCGGTACCGCTGCTGCACTCCCTCCGGAAGCTGGTAGCCGTCGGGGCCGAGGCCGCCGTGTTGGTAGAGGGTGTCGAGTAATGTCAATCGGATGCCGGCCTCGGCTGCCGCTTCGATCAAGGCATCGCCCATGGCATTGGGGTCGTTGTAGGGAGCACCGGTGGGGGAGTGGTGCAGGTAGTGGAACTCGCCGACGGCACTGATCCCGGCGCATGCCATTTCGCCGTAGACGGCCCGGGCCAGGCGCCGGTAGCGGTCGGGATCGAGCCGCTCGGCAACCCGGTACATCAGGTTTCGCCAGGTCCAGAATGATCCCTGGTCGGCCTGAGTGTGTCCCCGAAGAGCCCGGTGGAAGGCATGGCTGTGACCGTTGGCCAAACCGGGAAGACTGAGCCCGGAGCGGCGCTCGTCGGCCCCATGAGGGGCGGCCGCTACATCGACAGCCCCATAGCGGCCACCGTCAATCGTGAGCTGAACGCCGGGCTGAACCCGGCCGTCGACCAGGGCCAGCTCGCACCAGATCTTCACCGGTTCAGGATCCGACGCGCTCGACGAAGGCGGTGATGCGTTCGACAAATGCGTCGCGGTGATGGGCCTCGAATTCGTCCCAGGTGGTCAACGTCGTGGTGTCGGCCACCCGGTCGACGAACAGGAGACCATCGAGATGATCGCACTCGTGCTGCCAGGTTCCGGCGGTCAGACCCCGCAACGTGGCCTGCTGTTCGGTACCGGCCCGATCCAGGTAGTTGACGGCGATGTTGACGTGGCGCATGACGTTGCCCCGCAATGGAACCGACAAGCATCCCTCGTTGATCTCGACCATTTCGTCGTCGAGCGGAGTGATGACCGGGTTGATGGCCACGGTCAACGGGATGGGTGGCTTGTAGGGGTAGCGGGGGTTGTCGGTCACCTCCATAACCGCCACCCGCAATCCGACACCGATCTGGGGTGCGGCCAATCCGGCTCCGTTAGCGTGATGCATAGTGTCGATGAGGTCGTCGATCAAACCTTGGATCCGGCGGCCGCCTATGTCAGCCCGGTCGACGGCCGAAGCCGGTTGGCGGAGGACCGGGTGCCCGATCTGGAGGATCTCCTGTACCGCCATCGTCAGGCTCCTTGGCCGTCGGTCATGGGCACCACGACACCCCGCTCGTTCGCCACCTGGCTAGCCCGGGGATAGCCGGCGTCGACGTGGCGGATCACCCCAGTGGCCGGATCGTTGGTCAACACCCGTTCCAGCTTTTGGGCGGCCAGATCGGTTCCATCGGCCAGCGACACCTGACCGGCGTGAATCGAGCGGCCGATACCGACGCCGCCACCATGATGGAGGCTGACCCAGGTGGCTCCGGAGCAGGTGTTGACCAGCCCGTTCAACAACGGCCAGTCGGCGATGGCGTCGGAGCCGTCGGCCATGGCCTCGGTTTCCCGGTAGGGCGAGGCCACCGATCCCGAGTCGAGGTGGTCCCGGCCGATCACCACCGGGGCCTTCAGCTGACCTGATTTCACCATCTCGTTGAAGCGCAGTCCCAGTCGATGCCGTTCACCGTAGCCCAGCCAGCAGATCCGAGCCGGCAGCCCTTGGAAGGCCACCCGCTCCGAGGCCATGGTGATCCAGCGGGCCAGCGCGTCGTCTTCGGGGAACTCCTCCAGCACCGCCTGGTCGGTGGCGGCGATGTCGGCCGGATCGCCGGACAGGGCAACCCAGCGGAACGGGCCCTTGCCTTCGCAGAACAGGGGACGGATGTAGGCGGGGAGGAAGCCGGGGTAGTCGAAGGCCCGGTCGAAGCCACCCAGTTTGGCCTCGGCTCGCAGGCTGTTTCCGTAGTCGAACACCTCGGCGCCGGCGTCCATGAACCCGACCATGGCCGCGCAGTGGGTGGCCATGGCCGCCCGGGCTCGGCGGGTGAACTCGCCGGGGTCGTCCCGGCGGAGCGTCTCGGCCGCCTCCAGGGTCAGATCCTGGGGCAGGTACGACAGGGGATCGTGAGCGCTGGTCTGGTCGGTGACGATGTCGGCCTCGACGCCGTCGGCCAGCAGACGGGGCAGGATCTCCGCCGCGTTGCCCACCAGGCCGACCGAAAGCGGCCGGCGGGCCGACTTGGCCTCGCTCACACGGGCCACCGCCGAGGCATAGTCGGGGGCGACCTCGTCGAGGTAGCGGTGCTCGACGCGCCGGTTCAACATGTGGGGGTCGACATCGACGATGAGGACCACTCCGTCGTTCATGGTCACGGCCAGCGGTTGGGCCCCGCCCATGCCGCCGGCACCGGCGGTAATGGTCAGGGTTCCGGCCAGGCTCCCACCGAACCGGGTACGGGCGATCTCGGCGAAGCACTCGTAGGTTCCCTGTAGGATGCCCTGGGTTCCGATATAGATCCAGGATCCGGCCGTCATTTGGCCGTACATGGTCAGGCCCTGGTGTTCCAGGCGACGGAATTCATCCCAGTCGGCCCAGTCCGGCACCAGGTTGGAGTTGGCGATGAGCACCCTGGGGGCCCATTCGTGAGTTCGGAGAACCCCGACCGGCTTGCCCGACTGCACCAACATCGTTTCGTCCTCGGCCAGCGACTCCAGTGTGGTCAACATGGTCCGGTAGGCGTCCCAGGAGCGGGCGGCCCGTCCGGTGCCGCCGTAGACCACCAGCTGATCCGGATTCTCGGCCACCTCGGGATCAAGGTTGTTCTGCAGCATCCGGTAGGGGGCCTCGGTTGACCACGACCGGCAGGTCAGGGACGGTCCCCGGGGGGCACGGATGTTGGTCACCGGTGTGCCGATATCAGCCATGGAATAGGCCACCTTTCGATGGTGAAGTGGGCATTGAGCGTCTCTTGCAGTGTGTTCGCTGCCCGACTAGATTGTCAACAGTCGGAACATGTTTTCAGCAGATGAAACCGAGATGAAACTGGGATGAAATTGAGCGAAGGATGAGCCGACGAAGGATGGGGATGCGCGTTTCATGACCAACGCCGATGCCAACACTGGTCCGGCCGCTGCAGTGCCCCGGTCGGTCGGCCGGGTCCTTGACCTCCTGGAAGTCGTGCTGGCCGAGGGCCGGTGCAATCTGACCGGGGCGGCGGAGCGAGCGGGATTGAATCCGTCAACCGCCCTGCGCCATCTGCGGGCCCTCGAGGCCCGCGGCTACCTGAGCCGGGGGGCCGACAGCGCCTACCGGGCCGGGCCCACCATCTGGCGACTGGCGGCCGGTTTCAGTGGCGCGGCACCGATGGAACGGCTCAAGGCCATCGCCCAGCCCCTGTTGTCCGAGCTGGCCGAGTCGACTGGAGAGTCTGTCTACCTTGTGGTGTCGGACGGCCGGGTGGCGACCTACGTGGCCACGGCCGAGAGTCGGCGGGCCATTCGCCATGTCGGCTGGGTTGGTCAGACGGTGCCCCTCGACGGCACTGCGGTGGGAGCTGCCCTGGCCGACCCCACCGGTTGCGCCGTCCGCACCGGCGCCATTGAACCCGACATCACCGCAGTCTCGAGGGCAGCACTGGTAGATCTGCCGTTCGAAGTCGCACTTTCGGTGATCGGGCCCGCCCACCGTATGGACGAGGCGACAACGACGATCATCGAGAACATCCTCGACGCTACAGTCGCCCGGATGGCAGTCGATCTGGGTAGGGCCCAGGAGGCAGAGACATGAGCGACATGAGTGACATGAGTGAGGCCACAACGTGACATCGACTGCCGTGACACTTGACGGGCCCGACACCACCATCGACGATGTTGTCGCCGTGGCTCGCAGTCAAGCCCCGGTTACCATCTCGCCGGCCGCCGTGGAGCGGATGGCCGCCTCCCGGGCCATCGTGGAACGGCTGGCCGACGGTGAACCGAAGTACGGTATCTCGACCGGGTTCGGGGCCTTGGCCACCGTCGCCATTCCATCGGACCGTCGCCGAGCCCTGCAGTTGGCGCTGATTCGCTCCCACGCCGCCGGCATGGGTCCGGCCATTGAGGAGGAGGCGGTACGGGCCATGATGCTGCTCAGGGCCCGCACCCTGACGATGGGTCACAGCGGTACCCGGCCCCGGCTGGCCCAGGCTTTCGTCGATCTGCTCAACGCCGGAATCGTTCCCGTGGTGCCGGAGTACGGTAGTCTGGGGGCCAGCGGCGATCTGGCCCCCTTGGCCCATGCCGCCTTGGCGCTGTTGGGAGAGGGTGAAGTCGAGCACGAAGGACGGCAGCGGCCGGCCGCCGATGCCCTGGCCGACGCCGGACTGCGGCCGGTCGATCTGGTGGAGAAGGAGGGCTTGGCCCTCATCAACGGAACCGACGGCATCCTGGGCATGCTCTGCCTGGCCGTTCACGACGCCCAGCGATTGCTCGCCACCGCCGACCTGGCGGCGGCCATGACGGTGGATGGCCTGCTGGCCACCGACCGGGCCTTCGCCCACGATCTTCAGGCGCTGCGCCCCCAACCGGGCCAGGTCTACAGCGCAGCCAATCTGCGGGCGCTGCTGTCCGGGTCACAGATCCTGGCCAGCCACCAGGTCGACGATCCTCGAGTGCAGGACGCCTACAGCATTCGCTGCACCCCGGCAGTGCACGGTGCCGCCCGCGACACGGTGGCCCATGCCCGCACGGTGGCCGAGAACGAATTGGCGGCCGCCATCGACAACCCGATGGTGTTACCTGATGGTCGGGTGGAATCGTGCGGCAACTTTCACGGCGCCCCGCTGGGCTTCGCCGCCGACTTCCTGGCCATCGCCCTGGCCGAGGTCGGGGCCATCGCCGAACGCCGTCTCGATCGTCTCCTCGACCACAACCGGAGCCACGGGCTGGCGCCGTTCCTGGCCTCCGAGGTCGGGGTCGACAGCGGTCTCATGATCGGTCACTACACCGCGGCCTCGATGGTGGCCGAAAATCGTCGGCTGGCCGCTCCAGCCTCGGTTGATTCCCTCCCCACCTCGGCTCTCCAGGAGGATCACGTCTCCATGGCTTGGGGTGCCGTCCGCAAGTTGCGTCGGGTGATCGACAACCTGCGACGGATCCAGGCCGTCGAGATGGTGGTCGGAGCCCGGGCCATCGACCTCCGGGCCCCGCTGGTATCGTCGCCGGCCATCTCGGCCGTAATCGCCGAGTTGCGGACCCAGGTCGAGGGCCCCGGCCCCGACCGCTACCTGGCCCCGGAGTTGGCGGCGGCCGAACTCATGCTGGCCGACGATACCTTTGGTCCATCACTGGCCGAGCACGGTGTCGAACTGCGCTGACAGCCCGCAGCGCTGGGGTGGTCACCGCCGCCCCCCGTCGACCAGGAACTGTTGGGCCGTACAGGCGGCGCCATCGTCGGCGGCCAGGAACAGGACCATCTGGGCGAACTCCGCCGGATAGATCCGCCGCTTGAGGGCCTGATCCCGCATGGTGCCGGCTTCGCCTTCGGGACTCCACCATTTCTCCAGTTGCCGTTCCGTGGCCACCCACCCTGGGAGCACGGTGTTGACCCGTACGTTGTGGGGACCGAATGTTCGGGCCAGCGTCCGGGTGATACCTTCCACCCCTGATTTGGCGATGGCGTACCCGGGAAAGAAGTCCTCCTGCATCATGTAGCTGCTGGACCCGATGTTGATGATGGAACCGTGTTCGGCCGCCAGCATGGCTGGGGCAACGGCCTGGATGGCGAAGAAGTAGTGGCGGAGATTGGTGTTGAGGCGGTTGTTCCAGTACTCGACGGTCATCTCTTCCCAGGTGTGCCGGTCGTCCGACGCCGCGTTGTTGACAAGAACCGTGATGCCACCAAGGTCGCTCAGGGCCTGCTGCATCACCGATTGAAGGGCGGCCACGTCGACCAGGTCGACGGGGTAGAAGCGAGGCTGATGTCGGGGCTCGATGGCGGCACAGCGATCGAGAGTCTCGGCCGCCTTCGTATCGTTGACGTCGGCAAATCCGACGATGCTGCCCTGGGCGGCGAACTGTTCGACCAGGGCGGCGCCGATGCCGTCGGCCCCGCCGGTGATGAACACGGTGCGGTCGTTGAGGGACGGGTAGGTGGCGTAACTCGGGTCGGGATCCTGCCTGGCGGGATTCATGAATCGAAACCATAGAGCCGGGCCGGGTTGTCGACCAGTATTCGCCGTCGGTGTTCGACCGGAATCCAACGTCTTGCCAGCTCTGCGAGGTCGGAGGCGGTAGGCGGGTTGGGTTGGCCGGGATGGGGCCAGTTGCTGGCCCATAGCAGGCGCTCCGGGGCTTCCTTCACCAGATGGGCGACGAGCGGCGAGACATCGCCGTACTCGGGTGGGCCGTAGCGCGACGACTCGTAGGGGGCGGAGATCTTGACCCAGACCTTGCCGCTGTCGACCATGCGCAGCAAGGCCCCGAAGTTTGGATCGCCGGTCGGATTGGGACCAGCCGGAGGTGGCATGAAGCGGCCGACGTGGTCGATCACCAGGTCGGTCGGTAGAGCCATGAGCCGATCGAACCGGTCGGCCAACTCGTTGCCGTTGAACTGAAGCTGGATGTGCCAGCCCAATGGCCTGATGGCAG
Source organism: Acidimicrobiales bacterium (assembly GCA_965216685.1). Lineage (GTDB taxonomy): Bacteria > Actinomycetota > Acidimicrobiia > Acidimicrobiales > SZUA-35 > JAHELU01. The sequence continues at coordinate 4,925,518 of OZ244195.1, read as the reverse complement.
CCGCCACCGGCTCGAGGTCGGCCCAGGCCACCGCCCCACCGGGCAGCATGTGGAAACGGGCACCCCGGGTGCCGATGGCTTCCAACCGCCTCAGCTCGCCGGCCGGGGTGGTGGCCTTGATCACCATGACTCCTCGTGCCGTGGATCCAAGCTCAGCCATGGCGTCCAGCTGACAGGAGTTGTCGACCCCGTACGTTGTCGGTTGAACAACCACCACTCGATGCAGCCCAAGCTCCTGCTGCAGCCGGCGGTAGTCGGCCACTGCGGCATCGGGGGGAAAGAGCACCGAGTCGGCGCTGGTGGGGTAGCGGTGGTTGTAGAAATGAACGTGGGTGTCGCAGGCGTTCTCAGGCAGCGAATCATCGGTCACGGTGAGGCCTCCCAGTAGCTCTCCAACCGGTGGGCCGAACCGGCGTTGACCGTGCGCGGCGGCATCTGCCGCTTCATCATTGCTGCCACCTGCTCGACTGCACTCGACGCCTGAGCGTCGGCGTTCTCAGGGGTGAGGCCCCCGAGGTGAGGGGTGGCGACCACCCCTGGCCGACCAGCCAGTTGCATCGAAGGTCGCTGATCATTGGCCCGTCCGACATCGATGCCAAGGCCACCAAGGTGGCCGGAGTCAAGGGCAGCGGCCACTGCGTCCTCGTTGACCAGCTCGCCACGCGACACATTGATCAGGATCGCTCCGGGAGGCATGAGGGCCAGAGCCGCGGCGTCGATGAGATCCAGAGTGGAGGGGTCCGCCGGTGCCAATGGGAACACCACGTCACTGTTGCTGAGAAGCTCGGCCAGGTCGGTTTGTCTTGAACCATCGGGTTCGACTTCCACGTTGGGGTCGTGCACCACCACATCGAGGCCGATCGCCACCAGGAGTTCGGTCAGATAGCGGCCGATCGAGCCATAGCCGATGATGCCGGCAGTACGGCCTCTGAGCTGTCGACCAGGTCGCTGTGGCGGCTCGTGGCCTTGGCGGTAGTCGACCGTCGACTCGGCAATCGACCGCGACACCGCCAGAAGTAGACCCAGGGCCAACTCGGCTGTTGATGCGATGAAGGATTTGTCGGCGTGACCGACGAGCACTCCTTGGGTTGAGGCAGCGTCGACGTCGATGGTGGAGATGTCAACGGCGCAGCGCAGGAAGGCCAGCAGTTCCTGTGAGGCGGCGAAGAGTTCGGGTTCGCCCGGCGTCGACCGGTGAGCGATGATCACATGGCAGTCGGCGGCGACATCGATCAGTTCCGGTGGGGTCAGATCACGATTTTCGGGGTTCAGCACCACCTCAACACCGGAGATCGCCCTGAGTTCGGGGAGGGCCCGACCGAAATAGGCCTCCAGATCCTCGGGATTGTGGGTGACGAAGACTCGCATACTCTGCAAGCTACCCGGGCCGATCCGCATTCGTTCTGGCCTTGATTTCCTCCGGAAAACCGGAGGAAATCAAGGCCAGAAGACGAAACTCGGGGAGGATGCGTACCCTCCAAGGGGTGTCCGCGTCGTTGGAGCAGCGAACCCGTGAATTCGTTTCCGAACAGATCGGTCCGGTCGAGGTCACCCGACGGCTGAGCGGTGGCGACGTGGCCCACTCCTACGCCATCGATCTGACCGACGGTCGGCGGGTCTTCGCCAAGACCCACGCCGCACCGCCACCGGGGTTCTTCACCACCGAGGCCACCGGCCTGAGCTGGCTCGGCGAGCCGGGAGCGGTCAAGGTGCCGTCGGTGTTGGCGGTGGCCGACGATCCCCCGGTACTGGTCCTGGAGTGGATCCCGGTGGGCGGCCCGACCCGGCACTCGAGCGACGGGGAGGTGGCGTTCGGGCGTGACCTGGCCCGACTGCACCGCTTTGGTGCACCCTGCTTCGGACGGGCCGACGGCCGAACCACGGGAAGTCGGCGGTTGCCCAACGACCCCTGTGAGACCTGGACCGACTTCTACGCCACCCGACGTCTACTGCCTCTGGCCCGCCTGGCCACCGAGGCCTACGCTCTGCCGTCGGCCACGGTGACCGGACTGGAGCGGATCGCCGGGCGGCTGGCCGAGCTGGTCGGGCCCGACGAACCGGCGGCCCGGCTCCACGGCGATCTGTGGGCCGGCAACCGGCTGATCGACAGCGGCGGCCAAAGCTGGTTGATCGATCCGGCCTGCTTCGGCGGCCACCGTGAATTCGATCTGGCCATGATGAGGCTGTTTGGTGGCTTCGCCGAGGCCGCCTTTGCCGCCTACGACGATGTTTGGCCCTTGGCCTCGGGCCACGCCGATCGGGTGCTCCTGTATCAGCTCGCGCCACTCACCGTTCACGCCATCAAGTTCGGGGGACCCTACGTGGCCGCCACCGCCGAGGCTGTGGCCCACTATCTGTAGCTCCGAACGGGATGCCGCCCTTGCCTTCTGGGGCGCCCCAAGATAACCTACAACCGAATGGTTGTAGATTTGACCAGCGAAGCCTCAACTGATCGCCTCTTCCGAGCGTTGGCCGATGGCACCCGCCGCGACATACTGCGCCGGGCCATGGGCGGGTCGCTGTCGGTGTCGGCCCTGGCCCGTCGATACCCGATGAGTACCACCGCCGTGCAGAAGCACGTGGGTGTACTGGAGGAGGCGGGCCTGGTGACCCGTACCCGACGGGGGCGGGAGCAGCTGGTGCAAACCCGGCTCGAGGCCATCTCCCGAACCCAGCAACTATTGGCCGAGTTCGAAGAACTCTGGCATCACCGAATCGACCAGATCGGCGACGTGATCGCCGAAACGAACCCCAAGGAGATCTCATGACCGTGGTTGACGTCCAGCAGGACCTCGACGCTCTCACCCTGACGATGGTGTCGGAGTTCGATGCGTCGGTTGATCGCCTCTGGCAGGTGTGGGCCGACCCCCGACAGCTGGAACGGTGGTGGGGGCCTCCGACCCATCCTGCCACCGTGGTCGATCACGACCTCGTTCCCGGCGGACGGGTCTCCTATTTCATGACCGGCCCCGACGGCGACAAGTATCCCGGCTGGTGGCGTATCGACGTGGTCGAGGCGCCACGGCTGCTGAGGTTCACCGACGGCTTCTCCGATGAGGAGGGCCAACCATCGGACAGCCTGCCGACCACCGTGACCGAGGTTCGCATCGAGCCGGTGGCCGACGGTCGGTCCCGGATGACGATGATCTCCCGTTTCGGATCGCTGGAAGCCATGGAGCAGATCCTGGCCATGGGCGCTGAGGAGGGCATGACGCTGGCTCTCGGGCAGATTGACGAGCTGTTGACCATGACGGCCGGGCAGTCGAACGAAGGCTGACGCCACGACGGGGCCGACGCCGCCAGCAGCGTCGAATGGCATGATGGATGCCGTGAGTGGAGCTGTGAGCGACGACGATGCCGGTGCCGGGTCGTCCAAGAAGGAGCGGATTCTCGATGGGGTCATCGCCGTGCTGGCCCGAGAGGGCGTTGCCGGTGTCAGCATCCGGGCGGTGGCTCGGGAGGCCGACGTGGCCGTTGGCCTGGCCAACTACTACTACAACAACAAGACCGAACTGATCTCGGCCGCCCTGGAACGAATCGGCCAACGAGATCTGGAGCTGGTGGTCGGTGACCTGGTCGTGGGTCACAAGCACACCGACCCCGCTGCGGCGTTACGTAGGGGCCTGGCCAGGGCTCTTGATCCGGTATTGCTCACCCCCGACTATTTGAGCCTCCGCCTCCAGCTCTGGTCGCTGGCCGGGGTCGATCCGCTGTTTGCCGACATCAATCAGCGAGCCCAACGCCGCTATCTGGCCGGCCTGACCGACCTGTTGGCCGCTGCCCGACCGGAGCTGGAAATTGACGAAGTGGAGAGGCGGGCCACCGACATACTCATCGTGCAGAACGGCATCTGGCTGACCGCGGTTCTGATCCCCGACGCCAACGCCGTGGAGCGGGCCCTGGCCCGCTGTGAGGAGATCGCCCTCGGCTGACCGCGGGCACCACACCAGCAATATTGAACAGCTGTTCAATCCTTTGCTACGGTCAGATCATGGTCGCCCCCAAAGTTGAGATCACCGCCGGTTGGACCACCGACCCGGGCACCTCGCTGTCGCTGCACGCCGACGCCTACACCCGTCAGCGTTGGTTCGACGTCGACCAGGAGGCCATCATCGGCCGAACCTGGCAGTGGGTTTGCCATGGCGAGAAGCTTCGGGAGCCCGGTTGCTACGTGGCCGACGTGATCGCCGGCAGGCCGGTGGTTGCCGTGCGTGACCGGGGAGGGGAACTTCGAGCCTTCTACAACGTCTGCAAACATCGGGCCCATCACCTGGTCGAAGGGGAGGGGACGGTGGCCAACCTCGTCTGCCCCTATCACGGCTGGTCCTACGACCTCGACGGTCAACTCCGGTCAGCCCGCCACACCAACCACCTCAGCGATTTCGATCTCGGTGCGATCTGCCTGGACCGAGTGCAGATCGAGGAGTTCGGCGGCTTCGTCTACGTCAACCTCGATCCCGGCGCGCCGTCGCTGGCCGAACAGTCGGGAGCGCTGGCCGACGAGATCGCCCACTGGGCACCCGACGTCGACCGGCTGACCTTCGCCCATCGTCTGACCTACCAGATCGATAGCAACTGGAAGAATGTGGTCGACAACTTCCTGGAGTGCTACCACTGCCACGTGGCCCACCGCGACTTCGTATCGCTGGTCGACATGGACACCTACACCGTCACCACCCACGGCATCTACTCCAGCCACATGGCCGAGGCCGGGAAGAGCGCCAATACCGCCTACGACGTCAGCGAGGCCACCGTGACCGACCACGCCGTGTGGTGGCTCTGGCCCAACACCTGCCTGATGCGGTACCCGGGTCGGGGCAACATGATCGTTCTCAAGATCATCCCGGTGGCTCCCGGGCTGACCCACGAAACCTACGACTTCTTCCTGGAAACGGCCGAACCGACCCAAGCCGAACTCGAATCCATCCACTATCTCGACGAGGTCCTTCAGGTGGAAGACATCAACCTGGTGGAAAGTGTGCAGCGAGGCATGCAGACCCCGGCCTTCACCCAGGGCCGCATCGTCAACGACCCGTCGGGTTCGGGCCTGTCCGAACATGCCCTCCACCATTTCCACGGGCTTGTGCTCGACCGCTACCGGGAGGCCATGTCGTGACCCGGCCACTGGAGGGTCGAGTGGCCCTGGTGACCGGCGGCCGGGGCGGGGCGGGACGGGCGGTTTGTGACCGGCTGGAGCGGGAGGGAGCCAGGGTGTACGCCGCCGATCTGACCGATCGGGGAACGATGGGGGCGACGCCCGCTCCGGGTGCCTTCCTCCCGTTCGACGTCACCGACGAAGCGGCGGTCGTCGCCGGGTTCGACCGGATCGAAGCCGAAAGCGGTCGGCTCGACATCTTGGTCAACGCCGCCGGCATCGAGATGGAAAAGACGGTGGAGGAGACCTCGCTTGACGACTGGGAGCGCATCTTCGCCGTCAACGTGACCGGCACCTTTCTCACCTCGAAGCACGGCCTGCCCATGCTGCGGCGATCCCCCTGCGCCTCCATCATCAACTTCGGCAGCTACGACGGCTACATGGCCGACCCCAAGCTGGCGGCCTACTGCGCCACCAAAGGGGCGGTGCACATGATCACCAAGGCCATGGCCGTCGACCACGGTCCGGAAGGAATCCGGGTCAACGCCATCTGCCCGGGCTACATCGACACCCCGATGCTCGACCAGTTCTTTCCCCCTGGGGTCGACGGCGAGGCGGCCCGAGCCGAGGCCCGGGCCGTGCACCCGTTGCGGACAATCGGCACGCCGACCGACATGGCCAACCTGGTGTTCTGGCTGGCCTCCGACGAGGCCCGCTATGCCACCGGCCAACTCTGGGTGCTCGACGGAGGCCTGTCGGCCCAAGTCCAACAGATGAGGTTCGGTTCTCGAACCGACTGACCAGAGCCCCGGCTCAAGCCGTCGGCGTGCCGGACTACGGCATGGGGCGGGTCGAGCTCCGGTGGATTCAGATGGTGACGGCCTGATCTCGGAACAAGCCGGGACGGGTTCCGGTGATTCGAAGGAAAGCGTCGGAAAAGCTTGCCTCGGAGGCGTAGCCGACGGCTCGGGCGGCGCTGGCCACCGAGTTGCCGTCTCGAAGTCGGTTACCGGCGACGTGCATGCGCCAGCGAGTGAGGTATTCGATTGGCCCTTCCCCCACCAGTCGGGTGAATCGGCCGAAGAAGGCGGAGCGGGACAGCCCGATCTCGCGGGCGAGGCCGGCTGCGGTCCAGGGTTGGGCCGGCCTGTTGTGGATGAGACCGATGGCTTGGGAGATCTGGGGGTCGCTCATGGCTCGGAGCCACCCGGTGTCAGCGTCGGTCAGGTGTTCGACGTGGTAGCGAATCATGTGGAGTACGAGTACGTCGGTCAGGCGGGCCACGGTCGCGCCGCTCCCTGGACTCCCGTTGTCCAACTCGGCTGCAATGAGGCCGATCAGCGTCGGTATCTGAGCTCCCACTCCGCTGGTGTGTTGGGATACGTGGACGACGTCGGGCAGGAGTTGAAGGACCGGTTGCCGGTCGCTGTCGTTCATTTCGACTCGACCACACAACAGTACGGTTTCGTCTCCGTCGCCCGGCACCCGGAGGAGTTCCATACCGTCCGGTCCGGGACGTGCTCCGAGGCTGGAGCGCGGGGTAGCGGGACGCCACTCGGTGTCGGCCAGGATGTGATCGGCGCCGTTGGGTAGGTACACAACGTCGCCTTGAACGAGCTCGACGGGTGCAGATCCGCCGTGGTCAGGGGTGCGTAGGACGCAGCGGCCGGTGACCACGGCGTGGAAGACACCGAAGGGGAGCGGACCGGAGCGGACGCCAAACGGTGCGGCCATCTCGGCCCGGCTGAAGAGTGATCCCCGCATCCGCAAGGCCCGGAGCCCTGCAGTGAGCGGATCCTCGGTGGCCGGCGTTGAACTCATAGTCTTACGGTACGCTATTAGACTAGACTCCCATAGGGACAAAGATCGATAATTTGTGATCGATCGTCTGAATAGCAAGGAGTATACGTGGATCCGCTGGCTGATGTCTTCGATGCGATTCGGCTTACCAGCGGGGTGTTCCGCCAAACCGAGTTGAATGCACCCTGGCGTGTGTCGGCCGACGATCTGCCGTGCGGGGTGTATCACGCGGTGCATCAGGGCTCGATCTGGGTCACCGTTCACGGCTCCGATCCGGTCCAGGTCGAGGCCGGTCACATCGCTGTTCTGGCCCATGGGTCGGGACACACCGTCTCCCACGATCGACACGCCACCGGTCCCGCCCTGGAGCGGACGGACGATCCGGACCGGACCGTGCAGTTGCTCACCAACGACGGTGACGGTCCCCGGTCTTCGTTTCTATGTGGCGCCTTCGAGTTCGAGCAGGACCTGGTTCATCCTCTCCTGGAGAGCCTTCCCGATCTGATCGTGGTGCCGAGCGATCAGGTCTGGCTCCAAGGCGTGGTCGAGGCGGCGCACGCCGAGATCGGGAACAACCTCCCAGGGACCGAGGTCATCATCAACCGTTTGTCCGACATCGTGCTGGTTAGTGCTCTCCGGAACTACTCGCTGACGTTGCCCGAGGGTGAGGTCGGCTGGTTGGCCGGCCTGCGCGACCCGGAGATCCGCCTCGTCCTGGCCCTCATCCATCGCTGGCCCGGCCGCCGGTGGACCGTCCAGTCGCTGGCGGCCGAGGTCGGGCTCAGCCGGGCCACACTGTTCCAGCGTTTCAGTGGCCTGATCGGCGAACCGCCCGCCCGATACCTGACGAGGTGGCGGGTCCACCGGGGCGCCCAGCTCCTCCTCGATGGCAAGCCGTTGGCTGATGTCGCTGAAGCCGTCGGCTACAACTCCACCCAAGCCTTCACCCGGGCTTTCAAGCGGTTCACCGGGGCGACACCGGCGGCCTATGCCCGCGCCGCCCGACAGATCGAGCCCAAACAGGTTTCAGCTGCCGGGTAGTCACTTGCCCCGGGTTCGCCGCCGGTACCTCCCAGGGTCAGCGGTCAGGTGAGGGATCGACGACGAGGGTGTTGTGGAGGGTCGTGATCTCCCACCCTCGTGCAGTCTCGACGATGACCACGGTGGCCAGGGTGGTGTTGACCCCGGCCAGGGGGCCAGTGGGGGCGTCGAGGACGTGCTCGATCTGAGCCACGATCGTCGTGGGGGACACGCAGCGGACCCTTGTCGCTCGCACCGCCACGGTGCTGTCGAGGTAGATGGTGGTGAGGATTTCCGACATGCCGGCGGCGATCGTGCGCCGGCCGGTCAGATGATCGCCCCGGATCGTGATGAAGTCAGCGTCGTCGGCGAACGGCTCGGCGTAGGCCGCGCCGTCAACGGTGTTCCAGGAGTGCTCAAGCTGGTCGGCGATGTCGCAGACAACAGCCCGGGCGGTCTCCTCGAGTGTGATGGTCGTCGTGTGGTTCATGACAGTGCTCTCTCTCTGTTCTCGGACGTTGGGTCTGTTTGATCTGTTGGCTTCGGGTTCAGGCCCCAACCATGGCCTGGCGTTGATCGCCGCTGCCGACGTTGCGACGGGGGGCCGTCCGGTACACGTCGATGGCGAACGCGGTATTCATCACCAGCACGCTGACGAACATCACCGCCCACAGGGTGGGTTCGGACTCTCGAATGCCAAACTCGACCCAGGTCAGTCCGCTGACACCAGCGAGCCATAGGACCCCGAGGGCTCGCTTGGTACCGGCCAGCAGATAGCCGGCGCCGGGAAGGAAGAAGTTGGCCAGGGCGGCCACGGATGGATTGCGCATGATGTCCTCCAGTTGTTGGATCGTCACCCGTGTGGCGACGTGTTCCACTCTGAAGGCGCCGGACCCGGATCTCCATCGGCATCAGTCCGACTGCTGTGCGTCTGCGTCCACGGTGTCGAGGCCGGGATGCTCACCGTTCCGGTGATGGACCATCGCGCATCGAATCCGGCCGCTCACCGATTTCGCTCGCCGAGGTGCGCCCCTACCTTCATCTCCATCGATCCACTACCACATCCTGAAGGAGCACCCGATGGCCGATACCAGCGGATACGCAACCAACTTTCTCAGTCGGCACCTGCCCGGCATCACCAAGTGGGCAACCAGGCGACACGTCGATCGCCTCCGGTCGAGCCACGGAACGAAGGCCAATACCCTCGCCGGCTCACCGGTGTTCGTCCTTGATGTCGTCGGCCGTCATAGCGGCCGGTCGCGGCCCGTGGTCCTCATGGAGATCCGAGACGGCGACGATTTCGTGGTCGCCGGTTCGAACGCCGGCCACATCGATACGCCCAACTGGTATCGCAACCTCATCGCCGCCGGCGAAGCCCACGTCGAGGTCGGGTCGCAACGCTGGGCGGTCAAGGCCCGCCAAGTCGACGACGAGAGCGAGCGCGAACGTTATTGGAATCTCCTCGTCGAGGGATATGACCACTTCGCCACCTACCAGGAGCTTGCCGGTCGGACCATTCCCGTGGCGGTCCTCACTCGCTCCTAGCAGTTCAGGTCAAACCCGTTGGATCATTGCCCCGTCCAGTTGGGACGGCGCTTGTCGGCCCAAGCGCGGCGACCCTCGGTGGCGTCGTCGGTGGCGGCCACCACCTTGCGCATCGTCTCGCCGAATCGGACCGCTTCGGTCCACCCCATGTCGGCCGATCGCCAGGCCACCTCCTTGGTGGCCCGCTGGGCCAGCGGGGCGGCCTCCACCAGGGTTTCGGCCCAGGCTCGGGCCTGGGCCGGCAACCGTTCGTGATCGGTCAATCGCCACACCAGCCCCATCTCGTGAGCCCGTTGGGCCGATATCGACTGGCCGCTCAGCAGCAGCTCCATGGCGTTGGCCCAGCCCACCCGGTGGGGAAGCCGGATAGCCCCGACGATCGTCGGGGTGCCGATGGTGACCTCGGGATAGGAGAAGCGGGCCCGGTCACTGGCCATCACGAAGTCGCAGAACAGCAGTCCGGTCAGCCCGTAGCCGATACACGGTCCGTCGACAGCGGCAATCGTTGGCTTGAACAGCTCCATGCCGCTTTCGAACGAGTTGATCGTCGGCTTCTCCCAGAACGTCCCGCCAAAGGTGCCTACCGCGCCTCGGCTGTCAGTCAGATCGGCTCCGGCACAGAACGTCGGCCCGTTGGCGGCCAGGATGGCGACCCAGGCGTCGGTGTCGTCGCGGAAGCGGGCCCAGGCGGCGTTGAGTTCCTCCCGCAGCGGGCCGTTGATGGCGTTGTGCTTCTCCGGTCGGTTCAGGGTGATGGTGGCCACGTGGCCGTCCACCTCGTAGAGCACCAGGCTCACAGCCGACCGCCCGATCGTTCCGGGCCTGGCCATCGACCAGCGATCATCCGCCGCTCCAGACCCGGTTGGCTTCGGGGTCGTCGGTCGAGTAGGGCAGCTCGTCGACGGCCGTCCACAGCTCGGGCGGCAGGTCCATGGTGGCCCAAGCCAACGACTGGGCCACCCGCTCCGGCTTGGACACACCGAGCACGGTGTTGTCGACTCGACCGGACCGAATCGAGAACTGGAGGGCCACCGCCCCCAAGGGGGCGTCGTGGGCCTGACAGATCCGCTCCAACTCCCGAACCGGGGCCAGCGCCTCCTCGGAGGCGTCCTGATAGTTGATCTTGTCGAAGTTCGAGGAGCCCTTGGCCAGCATGCCGCCGGCGTAGGGAGCGGCGTTCATCACCCCCATGCCCTGTTCCCGGGCGTAGTCGAACAGGTCGACGGCCCGCCGGTTCAACAAGGTGTAGCGGTTGTGGTTGAGGACCACGTCCCAGGGGTGGCGTCGCACCAGATCGAACTGCAGATCAATGTTGCCCATGGCCAGCCCCAAGGCCGAGGTCAGGCCTTCCTCCTTGATCTTGAACAGCTCGTCGATGGCCCCTCCGGTGCCGGTGATCTCGCCCAGATCCCGGGCGTGCTCCGGGTCGTGAAGGTGGAGGATGTCGACCCGATCCACCGCCAAGGCGTTCAGACTGGCGGTGAACGAGCGTCGAACCTGCTCGGCGTCGAACCGGAGTGTCTCATCGTGGCGGTCGACCTTGGTCGACAGGATCAGGCCATCCGGCTTGCCCCCCAGTTCGGCGAACACGGCCCCGATGCGCTCCTCGGCCCGACCCTGACCGTAGTTGCGGGAGGTGTCGAGTAGGTTGACCTCGCTGTCGAGGATGGCCAGCAGCGTCTCCCGAGCCTGGTCGTATGACACCTGGTAGCCGTAGGTGCCGGGCAGGCTGGCCAGAGCCGATGTGCCGAACGAGATACTGCTGACGTCGAATCCGGTTCGCCCAAGGGCTCTGAGGTTGAGAGTCACCGCAGTCTCCTACTGAGGGTTGATCGGGTTCTTGTAGCTGTCAACATAGGTGATCTCCTGTACCGGTGGCCGCACCGCCGGCTTGAAGTCGGTGCCTTTGGTGTAGGCCACGGGGAGGAGGGCGGCCTGGGTCATGTGGTCCGGGATGGCCAACAGTTCGGCCGCTTCCTGCTCCAAGCCGAGGTGAAGGGTGGTAAGACAACTGCCCAGACCACGGCTGCGCAGCGCCAGCTGGAAGCTCCACACTGCGGGCATTATCGATCCGTAGAAGCCGGCGGCGGCCTCGACACCCAGTTCTTCGAGTCGGCCGATGATAAGGGGGATGACCAGAACGGGGACCCGCCCGAGGTTCTCGGCCAGATAGTTGGCCGAGTCGATGACCCGGCCGGTCTGGGTGGCGGGATCAGCTTCCCGAGCGGCCGAGTTCAGATATTCGGCACCGCCACGACGGTAGATATCGGCCAACGCCTCCTTCTTTTCCGGGTCACGGATGATCAACCACCGCCAACCCTGACGGTTGGACCCGGTGGGCGCCTGCACCGCCAGCTCCAGGCATTCCAGCAGGACGTCGTCGGGCACATCACGGTCGAGATCCAGCCGCTTGCGGACCGCTCGGGTGGTTGACAGCAGGGCGTCGGTCTGACTCAAGTCGAATTGCATCGCCCAAGTGTGTCCTAGCCCACCGGGATCGGCCAACCGTGCTGTTGGAATCAGCGGTCAACCGCGGGACCGGTGAGCCACAATGGACGAATGGCTGAAGAGATCCGTCTGGTCGGCGAACGGGTGAGGTTGCGATCCACGATTCTCGAGGACGGGCCGGCGTTGATCGCCATCCGCCGGACCGCCGTGGTGAGGAGCCGATGGAGGGGTGACGATCTCGAGTCGGAGTTCGTCGAAGACCTACACGATGAAGAAGTCGAACAGCTCACGGTCGAGGCCGACGAGGGGATCGTCGGGCTGATCCAGTTCGGAGAGGAGGATGATCCCGACTACCGCCATGCTTCCATCGACATCTACATAGCTCCCGGTATGCATCGCCGGGGTTACGGCTCCGACGCCATCCGTACGCTGGTCGACCATCTCTTCGATCAGCGAGGTCACCACCGGTTGACCATTGATCCCGCCGCCGACAACAGCGCAGCCATCGGGTGTTACTCAGCGGTGGGGTTTCGCCCGGTCGGCGTGATGCGAGCCTACGAACGCCGGGACGACGGGTCCTGGGCTGATGGCCTGTTGATGGAGATGCTGGCAACCGACCGCGATCCGATGGCATCAAGCTGATGGGGCTACCGAGGGCCTGACGCTATGCCTGGATCTCGTGGGTGACGGTCCGGGTGTGGGGCTGATAGCCGAGGTTCCGGTACATCTGTGGCGCCCCGGTCGGATTGTCGGAGTCGACACCGAGCATCGAGTGGGTCAGCCCTTCGGCCACGAAGGCGTGGAGGGAGCGCACGATCAAGGCCGAGGCGATTCCCCGGCCGCGATACTCCTTCAGCGTGCCGATGTTACCGATCCACCCGTCGCGGCGACCGGTGACGACGTCGTCAGCCGGATAGCGCTCGTTGAGGCAGTAGCTGACGATGCGATCGGACTCGTCGACCGCCGCCCACGACAGATCGAGGCGGGTGGTGGAGGCTTCGATCATGTGGTTCCAGCGCTCGGATGTGCTCGGGGTCGAACCCCAATGGTCGGCGAAGGCCGTGTTCTTGACCTCACGGAGCTCCTCGTCTCGTTGCCGGGGCCACGGGATGATGGTGATGCCGTCTATCTCGGCCTTCTCGATTGGCGGTAGGTCGGACAACGGGCGCAGTAGTTGGTCGAAGTAGCGCACCGGGGTGAAGCCGAGGCGGGCGAACAACCGGTGAGATCCCTTGACGAAGTCGAAGTCGCTGGCTCTGATGAATTTGGGCAGATCCGACCCCGAGGACAGCAGCTGGGTGCGGGCTCGTTCGACACCCCAGCCCAGCAGGGTCCGCCCGACCTGCCGGCCCCGGTGGTCGGGGTCGACCGTGCCCACGACGTAGCAGCGTTCAAGCCTCACGTCGCTGGGAAGATAGATGGTGTGGACGTATCCGGCGAGATCACCGTCGATCAGAGCCAACCGCGAGTCGGTGGCCATTTCGGCTTCGGCCCCTGTCAGATCGTCCTTCAGTTCCTCCATGCTGAGAATCTCGGGGATCCGGTCATGGGCTTGGGCTCGGTGGATCAAGGCCAGAACGTCGTCGAGGTCGGCCTCGGTGATGGACCGCAGATCGATGTTGGACATGATCCCGACCGTAGCCCGATTGACGCCGCCGGGCAGCCCAATTTCACTCCGATGCCGATCCAGGAGACCGGTATCGGATTCCCAGGCGATACCACAGCCAGACCATGGTCTTTCGGTCAGCGGGGCGGTGGGGGATCGCTGGGTGGTCCGGCGAACAGCTGGGCCTTCTCCAGCCAATCCCGGGCGGCGTGACCGACCACGTCCAAATCGGTGTCGTCGAGGTGGAGACGCTGGCTGGTGACCAGGCAGAAGTCGAGCGCCGTTCCCCGGACCGTGCTTTCGGCCCCCTTCGGCCCCCAGTCCCATTGGGCGCCCGAAGGGCTGACCAGCTCAACCCGGACGTCGCCGGGCGGCATCTCCAGGCCACGATTGAGGTAGGTCCACTTGCGGGTGATGTAGCCGAGTTGAGCGATGTGATGGAGCCGGTCGGTCGGCTCGACATCGGCTCCAACGGTCTCGGCGATGTCATGACCGTGAGCCCACGCCTCCATGAGTCGGGCGGTCAGAAACGATTTCGAACCCATCGACGGTCCGTACCACTCGATGCGGGTCTCGTCGTTGAGGGTGGCGGCGGCGTCGGCCAGCTTTCGGCGGGCCATTCGCCAGTGGTGGAGCAGGTCGGCCGGTGTCATGGCCCGGGTCTCCGACAGTGTTGCCTCGTCGGCCTGGTCGGGGTCGGTCAGGGATTCGATCAGCTCATCCCGCATGGCCCGGAACCGTTCGACATCGACGATGGCGGCAGCAGCGGCCCGATCGAAGTAGGCCAGATGGCCGATCTGGTCGGCGATCGACCATCCGGGGCTGGGGGTGGCCAGGGTCCACTGATCGGGAGCCAGCCCGGCCACGACGGCGTCGAGGTCGGCCTGCTCGGCCAGCAGGTCGCGGCGTACGTCGGCTGCTGTGACCGGAGCGTGGCTCATGAGCCGACACTAGCCTCCATCCACCGAACTTTGGGACTGGTACGACCCGTTTGGGGGTCGTAGCAGTCCCAAAGTTCAGTGAGGGGGCAGTCTTTGGAGTAATCTTGACATACGAATATTACCGCTCTACCGTTCAGCTCATGGATCGTGCCCTTCTGGCTCCACCGCTGAACTCCACCGTCGATCCCGACTCCGACGCCTTCGTCCGCAACCGGGCCGACGTTCTGGAACAGCTGGCGGCCCACGACGATCTGCTGGCCGTGGCCCTCGGCGGCGGCGGAGACAAGGCCACCGAACGTCATCGATCCAGAGGTCGCCTACCCATCCGGGAACGCATCGCCAACCTGATCGACGCCGACTCACCCTTCCTGGAGATCACGCCCCTGGCCGGCTACGGCTCCCAGTACGCCCTGGGCGGGGGCATGGTGGCCGGCATCGGGCTTGTGGCCGGCACCGAGTGTGTGATCATGGGCAACGATCCAACCGTGCTGGCCGGCGCCCTCACCCCCTACGCATCCAAGAAGTGGATGCGGGCCCTCGAAATCGCTCGGGACAATCGCATCCCCTACATCAGCTTGGTCGAATCATCGGGCGGTGACCTTCGAATCGACCGCAAGAACGGTGAAGGTAACGGCAGCGGAAGCGACAGCAACACAAATGATGACGGCACCGACGCCGCCTCGGCCGCCGTTGGCAGTGCCGTGGTGCCCGAACACTTTGCCGAAACCGGTCGCTTCTTCTACGAGATGATCGAGCTGTCGAAGCTGCGCATACCCACCGTGTGCGTGGTCTTCGGCAACTCCACGGCCGGCGGGGCCTACCAACCCGGGTTGTCCGACTACAACATCTTCATCAAGGAACAGTCACACGTGTTCCTGGCCGGGCCCCCTCTGGTCAAGATGGCGACCGGTGAGATCAGCGACGCCGAGACAATCGGCGGCGCCGAAAAGCACGCCGAGGTCTCAGGCTTGGCCGAGTACCTGGCCGAAGATGAGATGGACGCCATCCGCCTGTGTCGTCAGGTGGTGTCGCATCTGAACTGGCGCAAGCCCGACCGGGGGCCCCGCCTGGCCGATGAACCACCGGTTCACGATCCGGAGGAGCTGTTGGGGCTGGTCAGCCGAGATCTGCGGGCCCCCCTTGATGTGCGCGACGTGATCGCCCGAGTGGTCGACGGGTCACGGTTCGACGACTTCAAGCCCCGGTTCGGACCGTCAATCGTCTGCGGCTGGGCCTCGATCCACGGTTTCCCGGTGGGCATCATCGGCAACAACGGGGTGATCTACCCCGACTCCGCCCAGAAGGCGGCCCACTTCATCCAGCTGTGCAACCAGATCGACCTGCCCCTGGTGTTCCTCCAGAACATCACCGGCTACATGGTGGGCAAAGACTACGAAGCCGACGGGATCATCAAGAAGGGCTCGCAGATGATCAACGCCGTCACCAACTCAACCGTGCCCCACCTGACCGTCATCCTCGGCTCGTCCTACGGGGCCGGCACCTACGGGATGTCCGGTCGGGCCTTCGGCAACCGTTTCACCTTCCTGTGGCCCACGGCCAAGATCGCCGTCATGGGGCCCAAGCAGATCGCCGGGGTCATGTCGGAGGTGCGGCGGGCCCAGGCCAGACGCAAGGGGATCGAATTCGACGAGGAGGCCGACGCCGAACTGGTGGCCTACGCCGAGGCGGTGCAGGAGCGGGGTTCGCTGGCTCTGCGAGCGACCGGGGCCATCAGCGACGACGGGATCATCGACCCTCGTGACACCCGAACCGTGCTGGGAATCTGCCTCAGCGTGGTCGGCAACCGACCGGTCGAAGGGGCCGAGTCCTACGGGGTGTACCGGCTATGAGCCCAACCCGACCAATACGTTCGCTGCTGGTGGCCAACCGGGGGGAGATCGCCCGCCGGATTTTCGCCACCGCCACCGAGACGGGACTGGCCACCGTGGCCGTGTTCACAGAACCCGACGCCGGAGCGCCGTTCGTGGCCGAGGCCGACCAGGCCGTGCATCTCCAAACCGGCTATCTCGACGGTGCCGCCGTGATCGAGGCCGCCCGTCGGACCGGGGCCGACGCCGTTCATCCCGGCTACGGGTTTCTGGCCGAGAACGCATCGTTTGCCGAAGCCGTCATCGAAGCTGGACTGACCTGGATCGGTCCGAGCCCGGCTGTTATCGAAGCCATGGGAGACAAGATTGCGGCCAAGAAGGCGGCCGAGGCGGCCGGCGTCCCGACCTTGCCCTCCAGCACGGAGGTGTCTCACGCCGCCGCCGTTGGTTTCCCTCTCCTGGTCAAAGCAGCGGCCGGGGGCGGGGGTAAGGGCATGCGACTGGTGGAATCGCCCGACGAGCTGGATGATGCCGTGTCCGCCGCCCGTCGAGAGGCGGCAGGAGCGTTCGGCGACGACCGGGTCTTCCTCGAACGCTACGTGCGTCGGTCTCGTCACATCGAGATCCAGATTCTGGGCGACAGTCACGGCAACCTCATCCATCTGGGGGAACGGGAGTGTTCCATCCAGCGGCGGCACCAGAAGATCGTGGAGGAGGCGCCGTCGAGCCGACTCGACCCTGGTCTTCGTGAGGCCATCGGCTCGGCCGCCGTTGCTCTGGCCCGCTCGATCGGCTACCAGTCGGCCGGCACGGTCGAATTCCTGCTCGACGATGACAGCGGCCGGTTCTTCTTCTTGGAGGTGAATACTCGGCTTCAGGTCGAACACCCGGTGACCGAAGCCGTCACCGGGCTCGATCTCGTCGCCCAGCAGTTGCGTATCGCCGCCGGGTCGCCGCTCGATCTGGGCCAAGGTGACGTGTCGACAACCGGACATGCTGTCGAGGTCCGCCTGTACGCCGAGGATGCGGCCAACGGCTTTCTTCCTGCCACCGGAACAGTGGAGGCCTGGCGGCCCCCCGATGAGCCGGCGGTGCGCTGGGACTCGGGCATCGAAGCCGGATTCATCGTCGGCGTCGACTACGACCCCATGCTGGCCAAGGTCATCGCCCACGGCCCCAACCGGGCCGAGTCGACCGCCCGGTTGCGGCTGGCCCTGCAACGGCTGCACCTCGGTGGGCTCATCACCAACCGCGACCACCTGGTTTCGCTGTTGTCGAGCCCGGAGTTCGGAGCGGGCGACACCACAACCGATTTCATCGACCGGGTTGAGCTCCCAGCCGCCATCGACCCGACGGAGATACACGCGGCCGCCGTCGCCGCCGCCCTGTGGCTACAGCACCACAACCGACGAGCCGACGACTTGTGGGGCTTCGCTCCGTCGAACTGGCGCAACGCCGGACTACCGCCGGAACGGATCGAGTTCGTGGACCCGAGCGTCGATGGTGACGATGCCGGGCCCGGCACCATCACTGTGGCCTATCGGGCCGACCGCCAGGGCGTGTTCACCCTGGAGTCGGGAGAGACCGTCAGGGTGGTGTCCTGCGACGCCGACCACGTCGAGCTGCTGGTCGACGGCGTCAGACGCCGTCATCTGATCACGGCCGGATCCGACCGGCTGCACGTGCAGACATCGACAACGACCGTCAGCCTCGATCTCGTGCCCCGGTTCACCATTCCGGGCTCGGAGGCCCCGACCGGCGGGCTGACGGCCCCGATGCCGGGATCGGTGGTCGAGGTTCGCTGCACCGTGGGCGACAGTGTGGTCGCCGGGCAGGTACTGGTCGTGCTGGAGGCCATGAAGATGGAACACCACGTCGGCGCTCCGTTTGCCGGCACCGTCACCGCGGTGACGGTGACCGAAGGGCAGCAGGTCGGGCGGGGTGCGGCCCTGGTCACGGTCGTCGACAGTGGCGGTAGCGACGAGAGCAGTGAGACGTCTCGTGAATGATGCGATCCGCATCGCCAACTGCTCGGGCTTCTACGGCGACCAGATCGACGCCGCCGCTCGCATGGTGAACGGGGGGCCGATCGACGTTCTGACCGGCGACTGGCTGGCCGAGCTGACGATGTTGATCCTGGCCCGAACGAGGGCCAAACGACCGGGGGCCGGGTTTGCCCGGACCTTCGTTACCCAGATGGAACAGGTCATGGGCACCTGTCTCGATCGAGGCATCAAGGTGGTGTCGAACGCCGGCGGCCTCGACCCCGACCGTTGCGCCGAGGCGGTGGCCGAGGTTGGCGAGAAGCTGGGCCTGAACCCCACCGTCGCCTACGTGAGCGGCGACAATCTACTCGACCGCCTCGATGACCTGGCAGCCGCCGGTGTACCGGTCGTCGATTTCGAGACCGCTGAACCTCTGGTGGCGGACGGGGAGCCCGGCGACTTCATCTCGGCCAACGCCTACCTCGGATGTTGGGGCATCGTCGAAGCCTTGAACCAGGGAGCCGACATCGTGGTCACCGGCCGCACCACCGACGCCGCCATCGTCTGCGGCCCGGCGGCCTGGCATCACCGCTGGCAACCCACCGACTGGGATCGCCTGGCCGGAGCGGTGGTGGCCGGACATGTGATCGAGTGCGGCACCCAGGCCACCGGGGGCAACTACTCGTTCTTCACCGAGCTTGACGGTATGGACAACCCGGGATTCCCCATCGCCGACATCGCCGAAGATGGATCAAGCGTCATCGGCAAACATCCGGGGACCGGGGGAGGAGTGACGGTGGGAACGGTGACCGCTCAGCTCCTGTACGAGATTGGAGGGCCGGACTACCTGGGGCCCGACGTCACCGCCCGGTTCGACACCATCTCGCTTCGCCCGGACGGGCCCGACCGGGTGGCCATCAGCGGTGTCCGAGGCAATCCGCCGCCAACCACCCTCAAGGTCTCGATGAATTGCTGGGGTGGGTACCGCAGCGATATTCGGGTCGCGCTGGTCGGGCTCGACATCGAGGCCAAGGCCGAGTTGGCCGAGTCGGTGCTGTGGCGGTCCACGCCTTACGGCCCCGACGACTTCGCCGCCGTGTCCATTTCCGTTGATCGGACCGACAAGCCCGACCCGGCGTCCAACAACGAGGCCATCGCCGCCTGGCGGGCCACCGTCAAGGATGGCGACGAAAACAAGGTGCGTTCGGTGGCGTCCGCCCTCAACAATATGGCCTTGGCTTCCATCCCCGGGTTCTTCGGCCTGCCCGGCACCCAGATCGCCCAGCCCTTCGGGATCCACACCTCGGGCCTGATCCCGGCCGACCTGGTTCCCCAACAGGTCACCGTGCTCGGAGGGGCAACCACCGTGGTGGAGTCGGCCGTCGGGCCCGAGTCGCCCCTTGCCGCCACGGTCGACGACCAGCGTGACCACGATGACGCCGCCCCGGCCCCCTTCACCGGTGCGACCGATCGGGTGCCGCTGGGCACGATCATCGGAGCCCGGTCGGGAGACAAGGGAGGCAACGCCAACCTGGGGCTGTTCGCCCGCTCGGCTGAGAGCTACCGCTGGCTGGCCGGAGAGATGACGACGGATCGTCTCCGCCACCTGCTACCGGAGACAGCCGAACTGGCCATCGACCGCCACCCTCTCCCCAACATCTGGTCGCTGAACTTCGTGATCCACGGGATCCTCGAGGAGGGAGTGGCGGCATCAACCCGTCTCGACGGCCAAGCCAAGAGCCTGGGGGAGTGGGTTAGGGCCCGCCTGGTCGACATCCCGGTCGAGCTGCTGGCCGACAGGACCTCGCCGTGAAGGCCTCGACCGCCAGCTCGGTCATCGACGTGATGAAGGCCGTGGCGCCGCCCCGCCCGGTGTTGTCCCGACAGCGGGAGGCCGAGTTGACCGCCCGCCAGCGGGAACTTCTCGATGAGCTGGCCCGCCTGTTGGCCGTCGCCGGGTTCATCGACATGACGATGGCCGACCTGGCCGCTCGTCTCAACTGCTCGCTCCGCACCCTCTACACCCTGGCCGCCGGCCGCAACCAGATGGTGGTCATGGTCATCGACCGGGTACTACGCGACCACGGCCGGGCGGCCCACAGCGCGGTGACCGACGAGATGACGGCGCTTCAAGCCATCGGGGCCTACCTGCATGCCGCCAACAACGCAGTCAGCCGGGTGACTCCGGAGTTCGCCGCCGACATGGCGGCCATCGACGAAGGTGTGGCCCTCAACGAGGCCCACAGCAACTATCTGATCGACGTGACCAGAGCCCTGCTCGATCGGGCCGTCGAGCTGGGCGAGATCGGTCGACCGGTCGACACCGCGGCTCTGGCCCGGATGCTGGGTGGACTGGGGCGGGATTTCGCCCGGCCTGAGGTGCTTGGTCGCCTGGACCACTCACCGGCCCGCAGCGCCAACGCCATGGTCGACCTCGTACTGGACGGACTGAGGAGAGCACCATGAACTGCGTCGAGTCGGCGGTCGAAGGCGGTGTCTGCACCATCACCCTCGTCGATCAGGAGCGGCGCAACGCCCTGAGCGCCGAGCTGGTCGAACAGCTGAACGCCGCCATCGACGGCGCCGAGGCCGACGACACGGTACGGGTGGTGGTGTTGACCAACCGGGGTCGGGTGTTCTGCGCCGGGGCCGACCTGAGCCATCGCTCCAGCAGCAGATCCGGGGCATCGTCGATCGACAACACAGCAGCCGTCCGCCTCTTCAGCCGCTTCGCCCAGTCGGCCAAGCCGTTCGTCGGTCGCATCGCCGGTCACTGCGTGGCCGGCGGGATGGGGCTGGCCGCCGCCATGGACATCTCGGTGGCGGTCGACGACGTGAAGATGGGCTTCACCGAAGTCCGCGTCGGGGTGGCACCGGCCATGATCTCGGTGCTCTGCCTGCCCAAGATGCAGGCGGCCGACGCAGCCGACGCCATCCTGCGGGGTCGCCGTTTCCCGGCGTCGGAAGCAGCCAGGATCGGCCTGATCAACCGGGCCGTCCCGGCCGCCGAACTCGACCCGGCCGTCGACGAGGTGGTCGGCGATCTCCTGGCCGGTGGGCCCAATGCGCTGGCGGCAGCCAAGCAGCTTCTGGCCCGGGTACCCACCATGGCGGTCGACGAGGCCTTCCGGTGGACGAGCGAACTGTCGGGCCAACTGTTCGCCAGGACCGAAGCAGCCGAGGGAATGGCGGCCTATCTGGAGAAACGACCGCCGTCGTGGACGGTCGACCGTGGCGGGCAGAAAGGATAACCCGACGATCATGGACTTCGACTTCCCGCCCGACGACGACCCTCGCCGGCTGGCGGTGCGACGCTGGCGGGCCGCCCACCCCGAACCAACGCAACAGGACCTGGCCGACGCCGGCTATGTGGTGCCCCACTGGCCCGAACCGTGGGGCCTCAACGCCGACCCGGTGCACCAGGTGATCATCGCCCAGGAGCTGGCCGACCTGACAATCGAACGACCCGATCACGCCTCGGCCAGCAACGCCATCGGCATCGGCTGGGCCGCCCCCACCATCCTGGCGGCCGGAACCGAGGAACAGAAGCAGCGCTATCTTCCCAAGATCTTCAATCACGAGGAGATCTGGTGCCAGCTGTTCTCCGAACCCGACGCCGGTTCCGACCTGGCCAACCTCGCAACTCGAGCCGAGCGAGACGGCGATGAGTACGTGATCAACGGTTCCAAGATCTGGTCGAGCGGAGCCCACCGGTCCCAGATGGGAATCCTGATCGCCCGCACCGACCCCCAAGCGCCCAAACACCGGGGGATCTCCTACTTCGTATGCCCCATGGACACCCCGGGCATCACGCTGTCGCCCATTACCGACATGGCCACCGCTCACTCCTTCAACCAGGTGTTCTTCGACGACGTTCGCCTCCACGAGTCCCACCGGATAGGGGCCGAGGGTGAGGGTTGGCGGTTGGCCAAGGTGACGTTGTCCAACGAGCGGGTGTCGTTGTCGGCCGCCGGTTCGCTGTGGGGCGAGGGACCATCGGCCCACACTCTGCTCGACCTGGTGCGCGACGGTGACCCGATCAGCGATCCGATGGTGAGGCAGCGACTGGCCCGACTGCACTGCAACGCCGAGGTCCTGCGGCTCAACCGGCTGCGCACCCTGAGCGCCAAACTCCAGGGTCGGACCCCGGGAGCCGAGGCCTCGATCCAGAAGCTGATGGCCGACGAACACGGCCAGGAGGTGATGGAGCTGGCCAAAGATCTGCAGGGAGCCGACGGGATGCTGGAGGGTTCGGGCCCGGCCGGCGCGGTGCCGGCCGCTGAGCGCAACGGCATCACCGAGATCAACTTCGGTCGGGGCGCCGACAGCCAGTTCCCGGACGTCGATCCCATCTGGCACTATGGCTACCTGGTGTCGCCGGCCCTCACCCTGGGGGGCGGGACCTGGGCCATTCAGCGCAACATCGTGGCCGAACAGGTTCTCGGGCTTCCTCGGGAGCCCGACGTTCAGCGGGGCCTGAGCTGGGTCGAAACCCAGACCGCCTACCGACACGGTCGCAACAACGAGGAGTAGTCATGAAAACAGCCGTCACCGAGCTGTTCGACATCGAGTTTCCCATCCTGGCCTTCAGCCACTGCCGGGACGTGGTGGCCGCCGTGACCAAGGCCGGAGGGATGGGCGTCCTGGGGGCGGTAGCCCACACACCGGAGGATCTGGAAACCGACCTGGCCTGGATTGAGGACCAGATCGGCGATCGGCCCTACGGGGTCGACCTCATCGTCCCGGCCAAGTACGCTGGCGACGGCGACGGCGGGTTCACCATGGACGACATCCGGAGGTTGATCCCGGCCGAGCACGCCGAATTCGTTGACGACATCCTGGCCCGCTACGACGTCCCCGATTTACCCGACGACGAAACGGTTCGAGCCAACACCGAGATTTCCGGATCGGGGGCCGACGCCCCGTTCTCGGCCAATGCCGCCGGCCCCCAGCTCGACATCGCCCTGGCCCACAACACGGTGTTCGTGGCCAACGCCCTGGGTCCGCCGCCCCAGTTCCTGATCGACCGCTGCCAGGCCGAAGGCCGGTTGGTGGGCGCTCTGGCCGGTCGACCGTCGCACGCCGAGCGCCACCAGAACGCCGGCGTCGACCTGATCATCGCCCAGGGCTATGAGGCCGGCGGCCACACGGGCGAGATCGGCTCGATGGTGTTGATCCCGGAGATCGTGGATGCCGTCGACATCCCGGTTCTGGGGGCCGGGGGCATCGGCCGGGGCCGTCAGATGGCGGCGGCCATGGCGTTGGGGGCTGAAGGCGTGTGGTGCGGGTCGGTGTGGCTGACCACCGACGAGGCCGAAACCCACCCGGTGGTCAAGGACAAGTTCCTGGCCGCCACATCGGCCGACACCATCCGCTCCCGGTCGTTGACCGGCAAACACGCCCGAATGTTGCGCTCAGCTTGGACCGATGAGTGGGAACGGAACGACACCCCCGACCCGCTGGGCATGCCGATGCAGCCCGTCCTGACCGCCCGGGCCCAGCGACGAATAGCCCGGGCCGCCCACTCCGAAGGTTCGGGGGCGGAGAAGCTGGCCAACTACTTCGTGGGCCAGATCGTCGGCACTATGAACCAACGCAAGACGTCGGCTCAGGTGGTGTTCGACATGGTGACCGAGTTCATCGAGGCCGTCGAGTCCCTCAAGGCTCAGCTGGAAGCCTGACTGCGGCCCATGAAATCGATGTCACATCGGGCCGGGCTGTCTCGTCGATCAACCATGAGCGAGAACACGAACATGTCGGATCCTGATGTGGTGATCGTCGGCGGCGGGCTGGCCGGTCTGACCGCGGCGGCCACCGTGGCCCTGGCCGGCCGATCGGTGGTGGTCCACGAGAAACTGGGTGTACCGGGAGGTGACGCCCGGAGCACCGAGAAGGACGGCTTCACCCTCAACCAGGGGCCTCACGCCCTCTACCGGGGTGGACCGGCCGACAATATCCTCCGGGAGCTGGGGGTGAAGATCGATGGAGGACGGCCGCCGATCAAGGGACGCATTGTCTTCGACGGTCAGACCCATGTCGCCCCGGCCGGACCGAGCAGTCTGCTGCAAACCAGGGCGCTGGGTGGCCGGGCCAAGATCGAGATAGCCCGCAACCTGGCTCGGCTACCCAAGCTCAAAGCCTGGGAGTATGCCGACCTCACGGTGAGCGACTGGGTGGCCGACTCGGTGACCGACGAACGGGCGGCGACCATGATCATGGCCCTTGTCCGACTGACCACCTACTCCAGCCATCCTGATCAAATGAGTGCCGACGTGGCCGTATCGCAGATGCAGAGGGCGCTGGGCCAAGGAGTCATCTACCTGCACCGCGGCTGGCAGACCTTGATCGACCAGCTGGCCGCCATGGCTGGGGTCCAGGTTCGGGCCGGCACACCGGTGGCGGCCTTGCCCGATGCCCGGGCCGTGGTCATCGCCGCTGGTGGTCCCCGGACGGCCGAGGCGCTGTTGGGCCGCCGCTTCGACGTCGGTCCACCGGCACAAGCCAGTTGCCTCGATCTGGGATTGCGGCGCCGTCCGGGCCATGATTTTGTCCTCGGAGGTGACGTGCCGTTCTACTTCTCGAATCATTCGGCTGCAGCCGAGCTGGCCCCACCGGATCGCCATCACGGCGCAGTGCTGCAGTATCTGGGCGAGGGAGACGAGCCCGATACCGGCGCCCTGGCCGCCTTCGCCCGTCATGCCGGTGTTGGTGACGACGATGTGATCATGTCACGCTCGCTGCACCGGATGACACCGGTATCGGCCCAACCCACCGCGGCCGGCGGGGGAATGGCCGGTCGACCGCTGGTGACCGACAGCGGGCATGACAACGTCTTCCTGGCCGGGGATTGGGTGGGACCGATCGGTCATCTGGCCGACGCCGCCGTGGCCAGCGCCTCGATGGCGGCCCAGGCCGCCTTGGCCCACCTCGCTGGTCGGGTCGGGGTGTGACATGGATCCCACCCCGGCCACTGTGACGTTCGAGGCCGAGCGGCCCCGGCTGCGGGCCATCGCCTACCGGATGTTGGGGACGCCGGACGATGCCGACGACATCGTGCAGGAGGCCTGGATCCGTTTCTCGGCTGCTCAGCCGACGGTTATCGAGAACCCGGCGGCCTGGCTGACAACGGTGGTCACCAGGATGTCGATCGACCGGCTCCGGTCGGCCCGCCGCCGGCGGGAGACCTATGTCGGTCCGTGGCTGCCCGGGCCCATCGAGGGCGAACCGTCACTGGCCGAAGGGCCCGACGATGCCGCCATCCTGGCCGAGTCGCTGTCACTGGGCTTCCTGGCCGTCCTGGAACGGGTGTCACCGCTGGAGCGAGCGGTGTTCCTCCTGCACGACGTGTTCGGCTACCCGCTGGCCGAGGTGGCCGAAATCATCGATCGGACCCCGGCCGCCGTCCGCCAGCTGGCCAAACGGGCCCGGGACCACATCGCCGACGGTCGGCCCCGGTTCACCGCCGATCCGGCCGACATCGAGCGGCTGACCCAACTGATGCTGGCCGCCACCATGAGCGGCGACGTCGAAGCGCTGGAATCGTTCCTGGCCGACGACATCGTGCATCTGTCGGACGGTGGGGCTGATAGGCGGGCGGCCCGGGTACCGATCGTCGGCGCCAACCGGGTGGCCCGGCTGTTCATCAAACTGGCCACCCGTTGGGAACCGACCATGGAGTTCCACGCCGTGCAGGCCAACGGCCAGTCGGCCATGTACACCACCAACCACGGTCAGCCGTTCATGCTGGTGACCACCAACTGGGTCGACGGCAAGGTGACGGCGTCCTACGCCATTCTGAACCCCGAGAAGCTGGCCTTCTTCCACCGGTCATGGCTCAACCACCAGATCTCGCAGTAGAAAACGAGGCGGGGCCTCGTTTTCTACTGCAAGAATGGGGTCGGCGACCAGCCGGCGGCCGGCTACCAGCTGACCTGTTCGCAGCCGACGTGGCTTTCCGGCTCCACCTGCAGGGTGGCGTGATCGATGCCGTAGGTGTCGGCCAGGAGGTCTCTGGCTTCATCGAGGACACCATGGAGATCGCTGTCATCGGTGGTCTTCAGATGGGCCGATGCCGCATCCATCTCCGAGGTCAGGGTCCACACGTGCAAGTCGTGCACGTCGAGCACGCCCTGTATGGACCCCAGATCGTGGCGGAGACGTTCCAGGCTGATGTGTTCGGGAGCGGCCTGCAACAGGATACGCACCGCGTTGCGACCCAGGCGCCAGGTCCGGGGCAGGATCCAGAGCCCGATAAGAGCGGCGATAAGAGGGTCGGCCCAGCCCCAACCGAAGAAGCGAATCAACAGGGCGGCGACGATGACGCCAACCGAGCCGACGGTGTCGGCCAGAACCTCCAAGTAGGCCCCCTCCAGGTTGATTGACTCCTTGGCCCCTTCCCGCAGCAGGGCGAAGGCCACCAGATTGGCCACCAGGCCGAGGGCGGCCACCACCAGCATCGGGCCATCAAGAACCTCGGGGCCGGAACGCAGCCGGCCGGCCGCCTCCACCAGGACCCAAATGGCCACTGCGAACAGCAAGAGGGCGTTGACGAAGGCGGCCAGGATCTCGAGTCGGTACAGCCCGAAGGTGTGGCTGGTGCCACGGTCGGTGTTCTGTTCGAATCGGTTGGCCAGGGTGATGGCGGCCAGGGCCATACCCAGGCCAACGACGTCGGTCAGCATGTGGCCGGCGTCGGACAGCAGGGCCAACGAGTTGGTCAACCAGCCGGCCACCGCCTCCACCGCAAAGAACAGGGCGATGACGGCGAAGGCGATCTTCAGCCGACCCAGGTGACGGGCCCCGGCCCGCAGGCTCGGGCCGTGACTGTGGCCATGGTGGCTGTGGCTGTGATCGCCCTTTCCCTTACGGCCGTGGGTCTCGTCGTGATCCTCAGAAGCGATGGTTTCAGTGTAGTTCTGAGGTCGAGTCCGGATTGCAGTCAGGGCAGTAACCGTGCAGATCGAGGCTGTGGTGCAGGGGGGTGAAACCGGCCGCCTTCGCTGCTTTGGCCAGCTCGTCGTCGACCAGGTCTTCCAGCTGCTGATCGAGGTGGACGTCCTCAAGGCGACCGCAATCGACGCAGACCAGATGGTGATGATGGTCGACCAGCGGTTCGGCCAGTTCGAAGTGGGCATGATCGGCCGTCCCCGACAGGCGGCTGACCACCCCACACCGCTCCAGAACCTCGAGATTGCGATAGGCCGAACTCTGGGGCACATCGATCATGTCGGCGGCGATCTGGGGAAGCGTGACCGGACGGGCAGCCCGGGTGAGCGCCTCCACCAGACGGCGCCGACCTGGCGTGTACCGGTAGTCGCTCTGTTCAAGACGCGAAGCCACGGCGGCATGAATGCTGCTGTGTGCGCCGCCGGAAGATCCCATGGATTCATCGTATCTTGTTCGGCCCGATGGGAGTGAATGAGACTCATTCTCACTATGGTGGAGGATCTGCTATGAGATCCTGTCGCCTTTCCATCGCCGGCCTGTTCGTGATCCTGGGCCTGGCTTCCTGTGCCCCCGACAACGACCGGGCCAGCAGCGAGGCCGCTGATGGCCCTGTGGCGGCCCAATCGGGAACGCCGTCGGTCCTGGTCACCACCAGCATCTGGGCCGACGTGGTCGAGAACGTGGGTTGCACCGCCGTTGGACCGCTCACCCCGTTGATCCCGCCCGGGGCCGATCCCCACGGCTTCCGGCCGACAATCGCCGGGGCGGAGGCCATGGGCTCAGCCTCGCTCATCGTGGCCAACGGCGGTGGGCTGGAGGAACCGTTGGAAGAGCTGCTGACGCAGGCTGAAGCCGAAGGAACGCCAGTGTTGTACCTTACCGATCATGTGGGTGACGGATCCGACGACCCTCATCTCTGGCTCGACCCCACCGTGGTCATCAGCGCGGTGGCCGCCATCGAACAGGCTCTGCTGGAAAGCGGATTGGAACCTGAGGTGGTGGAGCCCTGCGCCCGGAGCTACGTGTCCGAACTCGAGTCGCTCGACCAGGAACTGGCCTCGCTGGTGGAGCCCCTGGATCAGGGACAACGAAAGCTGATCACCAACCACGACGCCCTGGGCCGCTTCGCCGATCGCTATGGGTTCGAGGTCCTCGGCACCGTCTTGCCATCGACCTCGTCGCTGGCTCAGGCCACGCCGGCCAACCTCGATGAACTGGCGGACAAGATCGCCGACGAGGAAGTGGCGGCCATCTTCACCGAAGGCGGCCACCATGGCGAGGATGCTCACGCCCTGGCCGACCGGGCCGGTGTCTCCGCCGTCGCCCTGCAAACCGACTCCCTGGGTTCAGAGGGCAGCGAATTCGAGACCTACGCCGACCTGATGCGGACCAACACCGCACTCATTGTGGCCGCCCTGAGTGGGGCCGATGTCGACGACGAGCACGCCGCGGTGGCGGCTCGCGTCAGGTCGGTATGACCGGTCCAGTGGAGTGGTGGATCAACCCGTTCACCACCAGCACCGTGATGCAGAACGCCTTGATCGCCGGGCTCCTCGTCGTGCTGACAACCTCGGTGGTCGGGACCTGGGTGGTCCTGCGGGGAATGAGCTTCCTGGGCGACGCCCTGGCCCATGGTGTGCTACCCGGTGTGGCCCTGGCCTTTCTCCTCGGGGTGAGCACCACACTGGGAGCGCTGGCTGCTGCTGTCGTCATGATCGGCGCCCTGGCCGTGCTGCGTGACCGATCACCCATGGCCGAGGACGTATCGATCGGTGTGCTGTTCGTCGGGTTCCTGGCCCTGGCCGTGGTCATCCTGTCGAGCGGCACCGACCAGTACGTCGGTGAACTCGACCGCTTCCTGTTCGGTTCAATCCTGGCCGTCGACTCGGGCGATCTCGTGCGCCAATCGCTGGCCGCCCTGCTCGTCCTGGCCGGTGTGATCGTCTTCCACCGATCGTTCATCACCCTGACCTTCGATCGCCGGCTGGCCCAACTGCTCGGCCTGCGGCCCCGGGTCGGCCACGCCGTGCTCCTGGTGCTGGTCATGGTGGCCATCGTGGCCTCGTTCGAGGCCGTCGGCAATCTCCTGGTGTTCGCCTTCCTGGTCGCCCCTCCGGCCACCGCCGCGCTGTTGGTGAAACGGGTTCCGTCGATCATGGTGGTGGCGACCGGCCTGGGGGCGGCCGCCGTGGTCGTCGGCCTGTTGGCCGCCTACCACTACCAGACGGCGGCCGAGGCCACCATGGCGCTGGTCGCCGTGGTCATGTTTCTGGTGGTCGTCACCATTGAGGCACTACGGGGCCGTCCCGCCGTGGCCGGCCACTAGGCCCAGATGCGGTCGGCCATCTCCACCACGTGGCCGAGTTTGGCCCACTGCTCGGCTTCGGTCAGTTCGTTGCCTTCGACTGTGGAGGCGAAACCACACTGGGGGCTCAGGCACAGCTGTTCCATGGGAGCGAACGAGGCGGCCTCATCAACCCGCCGGACCAGGTCGTCGTAGGACTCCAGCTCCGGTCGCTTACTGGTCACCAAGCCCAGCACCACAGTCTTGTCAGCCGGTAGGTGACGAAGGGGAGCAAAGTCGCCGGACCGTTCGTCGTCATATTCCAGGAAGTAGGCGTCGACGTTCAGAGCGTTGAACAGAACCTCGGCTACCGGCTCGTAGCCGCCCTGTGCGAACCATGTGCTGCGATAGTTGCCCCGGCAGAGGTGGACACCGACGGTCAGATCATCGGGGCGATCGGCTATGACCCGGTTGATCAGCTCGGCGTAGGAGCGAGGGAGTTCGTCGGGGTCGTCACCCCGTTCGACCACGCCGGCCCTCATGTCCGGGTCACACAGGTAGGCCAGGTTGGTGTCGTCGAGCTGGAGGTAGCGGCAGCCGGCGGCGTACAGGGCGTCGATCTCGGCCCGGTAGGCCGCCACCAGGTCGGCAAAGAACACGTCGAGATCGGGATAGGCCTCGATGTCGATGCCGGCCCGCCCCCCTCGGAAATGGACCATGGTGGGCGATGGGATCGAGACCTTGGGCGTCTTGGTGGTGACCGAGGCCAGGTGGTTGAAGTCGTCCACCTGGATGGGACGCACATGGCGGAGCGGACCGTCGACAGTCAACTTGGGTGGAGTCATATGCACCGTGTCGGCCGAGTCCGAGCTGGAGGCGATGGCCCCGGTGACGGCCACGCCGTCGAGCTGCTGGAGAAAGTCGAGGTGGAACCAGGCTCGGCGGAACTCCCCGTCGGTCACGCTGCGCATTCCGGTGCCTTCGAGCCGGGCCACCGCCTCGGCAATGGCTTCGTCCTCGATCGCTCGTAGCTCGTCGGCCGAGATCTCCCCAGCCGCCTGTTGGGCTCGGGCCCGGTGAAGGTGTTCCGGCCGCAGGAGGCTGCCGACGTGGTCGGCCCGGAATGGTGGATCAAGTCGGTTCACGAGACTCCTTCAGCTGTGCGTCCGCCCAAGCTGACGGGTCCCGTTCTACTCGACCGGCAATGGCGAGTCAATCGGCGGTGCGACCGCTTCGTCACAGCCGTTGTCCGACAGGATGTCCAGGTGAGCCTGGAGTCGCTGATTGTCTTCGAGGGTGACGACGTCGACGATCTTCCCCCAACGCAGCTCGATGCGTTGGAACATCTCGTTGTGATAGCCCTTGGCCTCGACATCGAGCCGGGTCATGACCACGGTCTTCCACGGCATGCCTTTCACGGTCATGTCACGCAGCCGGAACCGTATTCCAGGAAACAAGCGGAAGACACGGGTCAGCCACTGGTCCATCTCTCCGATTGTCGTTCGCCGTCCGCCAAGAGCGTGGTCGCCTATGAACCGATAGTCGAACGAAGGCGCCAGCTTGGTGGTCAGCGCCAACGGGTCTCCCTGGGACAGACCCTCGAAGGTTGCCCGGACCTGGCGGGCGACGATTATTCGATACACGTCGGTTCACCGCGTAGCGTCACGCAACACAGGTTACCTCACCTGCATCTTGTTACGCAATCCAGCTATGCTTTGGGACATGACGCAGCGAACTGACTTCTCAGCCATGGCCTGTTCCATTGCTCGGGCATGGAGCGTCATTGGAGAGCCGTGGACACCGCTGATTCTGCGGGATCTGACCATCGGACTGCGACGATTCGACCAGTTGAGGCAGGACCTCGGCATCTCGGCCAACATCTTGTCCGATCGGCTCAAGACCCTGGAGGCGGCCGGCATCGTGGAGCGAAAGGCCTACAAAGGTCAGCACCGCACTCGCCAGGAGTACCATCTCACCACCAGCGGCGAGGAATTGGTGCCGGTGTTGATTGCCCTGACCAACTGGGGTGACCGCTGGTTGAGCGACAACACCCCTCCCGCCGTCTTCCTCCATGACCCGTGCGGAACCGACGCGGCCACCGCCGTTGTCGTCTGCTCGCATTGTGGCGATCCGATGACCCAGCGCAACACGACTGCTCATCCTGGTCCCGGCTCCAGAGCACAATCCGGTACTCGACTGATCGGGTACGCCATGAACAACCACCGGGACCCTGCCGGGTAGCTGCCACGAAGTCCGACAGAGGCGTCCACGGTGACACCTTGAGCGACTGAAGCCGTTACCGTTCTGAGTGTGGCCGGCAAGCGTCAGAGTGACCAGTTTCCGGTGGGAGCCGCTGTCACCATTGACCAGTTGGCCGACGACCTCCATCCCACGTTGGCCCGCCTCCGGTTGGCCGAGCCGGTGTCATGGCTGCCGGTCATCGACGGTTGGCTGGTCACCGACTATGCCAACGCCATCGCCATTCTCCGTGATCCCCAGCGGTTCACGGTGGACGACGAACGGTTCACCACCGGCCAGGTCGTCGGCCCGTCGATGCTCTCGACCGACGACCCCGAGCACCGGCGGCATCGAGAACCGTTCGAAGCCATGTTCCGCCGCGGATCGGTGACGCCGGTTGGTGACTCCGTAGAGGTCACCTGCCGACAGATCATCGGTGGCTGGGAGCGGTCGGGCCAAGGGGAACTGCGGGCCCGCTACGCCGCTCCGCTGGCGGTGAACACCATCGCCCGCTTCCTCGGATTTCACACTCACTGTCGATCGGACGACGACGTGGCAGCCGTCGATCAGCGCCTGCTCAGGTCCTACCGGGTCATCGTGGACACCGTCGTAGGTCTGGGCATCGGCCAGGCCTCGGCCGACGATGCCGCCGCCGCCATGGCCGATCTCGGCGAGCTGGTGGATCAAGCCACAGCCGGCGGCGGTCCGCTGTCCAAGATCGTCGACGCCCGGGAGCTACCGCCCAACGAACTGCGTTCCAATGTTGCCGTCATCCTGTTCGGCGCCATCGAGACCTGCGAGGGTATGACGGCCAACGCCATCGGCCATGTCCTGGGAGACGAGGCCGTCATGTCTCGACTACGGGCCCGGGCGGTGGATATGGATCGGCTGGTCAACGAATCGCTCCGCCTGGAGCCGGCGGCGGCAGTGGTCGATCGCTACGCCACCGTCGACACCATAGTGGAGACCTCATCGGGTCCGGTCGAGATCGCCGGCGGTGATCTGGTCGAGATCTCGCTGGCCGGAGCCAACCGCGATCCATCCGTCTTCCCCCACCCCGATAGCTTCGATCCCGATCGAGCCCGCATCGGTCATCACCTGTCATTCGCCCGGGGCCCTCACGTCTGTCTCGGCCTCCACCTGGCCCGGCTGCAGACCGCGGTCGCTCTGACCACCCTGGTGTCGGAGCTTCCAACCATCACGCTCGACCGGCGGCGGTCGACTCCACCGCGAGGTCATATCTTCCGCAAGCCGGACCAGGTCGTGGCCCGCTGGTGAACCGGGACGGCGACCACCGATGTGGTAGACAGGCCCCATGACTGAGTTCGATCCCGACCGGCTGGCGGCCGAGGTGCTTCATCACGCCGAGACCGACTTGGCCACCGGATCACCACTGCGGCCGCCGATCGTGGCGGCCAGCACCTATGTGCTGCCCGGCGAGCCGACTGGTCCGTATCAGTACGGCCGCTGGACCAACCCGACCTGGGACGCGGTCGAACACGCCCTGGCCACCCTCGAAGGAGCGCCGGTCCGGACGTTTCCGTCGGGTATGGCGGCCATTGCCTCGGTCCTGTGTTCGTTGGTCGGACCGGGACAACGGGTACTGCTTCCCACCGACGGCTACTACGTGACCCGGCTGCTGGCCCAGCAATACCTGCAACCGAACGGCGTGCTGGTCGAGCATCGCCCCACCGCCGAGATGGCTTCCGGCGATCTGAACGGATTCGATCTGATTCTGGTTGAGACGCCGAGCAACCCTGCCCTGCAGCTGTGCGATCTGACCACCCTGGCCGAGAGAGCAGGAGCAGTCGGCGCCCTGACGGTGGCCGACAACACCACCATGACCCCGTTCGGCCAGCGACCTCTCGATCACGGCATCGATATCGTCGTGTCGTCCGACACCAAGGCGGTCAACGGCCACTCCGACGTGTTGTTCGGCCACGTGGCCAGCAACAACGCCGATCTGCTGGATGCGGTCACGGCATGGCGCACCGTCGTCGGAGCCATCCCCGGCCATCTCGAGGCTTGGTTGGTCCATCGGGGTCTGGAGACCCTGGAGGTGCGGTTCAGCCGGATGTGCGACTCGGCCGAGATCATCGCCGACCGGTTGTCCGATCAGCCCGCCGTCAGAGCTGTGACCCATCCCAGCTTGGCCGCCCACCCCCAACACGACCTGGCCAAACGGCAGATGCACCGCAGCGGCTTCGTCATCGGTGTCGAGTTCGCCGACCGGTCGACCGCCGACCGGTTCGCCGCCACCGCCCGGTTCGTGATTCCCGCCACCAGCTTCGGAGGGACCCACACCATGGCCGATCGCCGGGCCCGTTGGGGCGACGCCGTACCAGAGGGCTATGTCAGGCTCTCCGTCGGTTGCGAACCGACCGACGCCCTGTGGTCAGCCATCGCTGAGGCTCTCGACTCGCACTGATAGCCGGTCATCCCGCTTGCGTGTGACAGCTGCGTGAACCTTCGCGACCGATCGACCGGCGCAACCGTCACTCAGCACGGCAAGAACGAAGGCAAGGCAATCGATATTCTGCAATCGGCATTCGAGGACAGGCAGTGTTGACGACGGCAAGCAGCACGAGGCGGCTCTGGCCCTTCATGGTGGCAATCTGGGTTGGGGTGGGATTGAGTCTTGCCTTGGCCTGGATGCTGGTCGAAGACTCCGAGGCTGATGCCGGACAGGAAACCCGGTCGAGCTGGAGCCGGCCGGAACGGGCGACATCGGCCGGCCGGCCTGATCCCGCCACCGATCCGTTGTCGATGCCGGCCACTCCGATCGTCACCTCCGACAGGGCGCCGGGGGCAGCTGATGACGGCTCCCTGCCGACCGCGGTACCGGCCGGCCCGGCCGCCGACGGCCACCCTCCGGCCACCGAGTGGGCGGCAACGGGACCGTGGTCCGACTACGCCGGCCCGGTCCAAGGATGGGGAGAGCATCGGGCCACCTGCGCCGACGAGACGTTCCTGGTCTACGGCGCCCAGACCGATCCCCGGCGCTACGAGTACGTGGTGTGTTCAACCTCCTCCGGCCAACTCCGCTATCACGGCATCGATGTCGACAGTGGGGCCGACATCAGGCTGGAGGCCTGCGTCGACCCCGAGGGCCGCTACGTCGCACGGGCGTCACGGAATCATCGCTACGAGGTGGTTGATGCCAGGGGCCGACCGTTGTCGGCGTCCGGCATCACCCTCTTCCAATCAGCCACCGCGGTGACCTGGAACTACGGGGTGACGGCTGAGTGGGGAATGCAAAATCTTCCACATGATTTCGTGAAGTGCTAGCGGAGCCACTCCACTGGTCGTAACATGGCTGCAACAAAGCTAGGCTGTGGGGCCTAGTCGAGCAGGCAGAACGATTGGTGTTGACCGCACGCGGAGACGTTGAACTCCTCGATCCCATGGGGGAGACCGGGGATAGCGAGCGCCGGGACGAAATCGACATCCCGGCGGTCGATGATGACATCGCCTTCACCACCGGCGATTGGCTGGGCCTGCTCAAGCCGATGGGAACACCGATGGGCGCCCCGGAGGGCGACGGTCCGAAACGGTGGAGACGCCTGTCGGCCATGGTCGCCGCCATCTCCGGAATCGCTCTGGCCGTCACCACCTTCTCCCTCGGTGGACCGGTGGCCAATGAGGTAGTGAGCTTGGCCACCTCGGCCGGCGCCGCCGACTCCAACGACGGCAACGACCAGGGCGGCGACGAGGCCGGCCTGGCGGTGCCAAAGGTCGACGATGACGAAATCGCCTTGCTGGTATCGGCCGAAATGGCGGTTCTCAGCCGGCTGGCTCCTCCGGACACCACATCGACCACCGAGGCCACCACCACCACAGTGGGGTGGTCCGAGCCGGTGATCCCTCCCGAGTCGGAGTGGGTCAACACCGGTAATGGGGTGATGGTTCCCGACGTGCTCTTGCGGATCCGCTTCTGTGAGTCGACCAACAACTACCAGGCCCGCCATGCCGTATCCTCGGCCCGGGGGGCCTACCAGTTCCTGACCAAGAGCTGGGAATGGTACGGACACGCCGCCCGCTACGGCGTGGCCAGCGCCGACCTGGCCACCCCGGCCCAACAAGACGAAGCAGCACTGCGGACCCTCCAACGCGACGGCACCCGCCCCTGGCTGGCCAGCTGGGGCTGTTGGGGTTCCGACTCGATTCCATCCAACTACGCCACGGCCAAACCCCGTCCCCAGCCGACAACCACCTCAACCACCGAGGCAAACACCACATCGTCGGAGTCGACCGACACCACGGCCGACGGTTCGACCAGCTCATCGGAGTCAACATCGTCGACCCAGGCCTCCACCTCGAGCACCACCGACACCACAACTTCATCGTCAACCTCGGAGTCGACCACCTCAACCACATCCGGGTCGACGACCAGCAGCGACTCCACCGGTTCCAGCTCCACCTCAGAAGCTGGTTGATGATCGGGGCTCACCCTGGGCCATCAAGCCGTCCGACCGCGACCATCCTCTTTCTGTGCACCGGCAACGCTTCCCGGTCGGTGATCGCCGGGGCCGCCCTGCGGCGATGTCGCCCCGATCTGCGGGTGCAAACAGCGGGCACACTGGTGGTGGAGGGGCTTCCAATGAGCACCCGAACCCGTCAAGCCATGCACGACGTCGGGCTGGCCTTCGACCGACACCGCTCCCGTCAAGCCACCGGCGACATGCTGGCCCAGTCCGACCTGGTCATCGCCGCCGGGCCGGAACACGTGGCCTGGGTGCGCCGCCTACACCCGGACCACAGTGAACGTACGGCAACTCTTGTCCACCTGACGGCCGAGCCGGCTCGGCCCGAGGGCCAGTCCCTAATCAGCCGGGTGGCGACTCTCGGTCTGGCCGATCATCAACCGGGGCCGGACGAGGAGGTGCTCGATCCCGGTGGGGGAGAGGTCGAACTCTACATCGCGGTGGCACGCCGCATCGTCGAACTCGTCGACCTGCTGGCGCCGCGGCTGTGACCGGGATCGTCGGTTTCGGTCAGTCGAGATTGCGGCCCAGACGGTAGAACTCGTCGTTGGGCCGCATGGCCGAAAGGTTGGCCAGCCGGTTCGACATGGCGAAGAAGGCGGCGATGGCGCCGATGTCCCAGATCTCATCATCGGAGAATCCGGCGTCTCGCAGAGCGGCCAGATCGTCGTCGGTGATCGAGGCCGAGTCCTGTGCCACCTTGAGTGCGAAGCCGACGATGTGATGCTCACGTTCCGACAGGTCGGCCTTTTGGGGGTTGACGGCCAGCTGGTCGGCCAGAAGCTCGTTCTTGTGGCGGATGCGGAGGATGGCGCCGTGGGCGATGACACAGTACAAGCAGCCGTTGCGGCCGCTGGTGGCCACCACGATCATTTCTCTCTCGGCCTTCGACAGGCCGACATCGGAATCCATCAGGGCGTTGTGGTGTTCGAAAAAGGCCCGGAACTCGGCCGGTCGGTGGGCCAGGGCCAGGAAGACATTGGGGATGAAGCCCGACTTCTCCTGCACCTCGATGATCATGGCCCGGATGTCGTCGGGGAGTTCGTCAACCTCGGGAACGGGAAACCGTGAGATGGGGTGATCGGCCATCGCCCCAGCATGCCACAGCCGGCCCTGGGGCGATGACCGCAGCACCCGACTCAAGGCCACCGGATCGTCCGACGATCACTGGGTATGTCCGTATCCAGCCCGGCGGTGCGGCTGACGGCGTTCCGCCTCGTCTTGATCGCGGCCTTCGCCGCCCTCGTGGTTGGCGCTTGGCTCGGCGGCCGGATGCTGGAATCGCCGTTGGGTGCCGCCTTGGGATCGGCAGGGGAGGGCCGCCGGTTCAGCTGCGAGCCCTATGAAGCCATGAAGCCCCGCGGCGGTGTGGCCCGGGCTGTGGCCACCCAGGCCGAGTTGGCGGCTGGGCTGGCAGCAGCCCAGCCGGGCGACACCATCAACCTGGCCTCCGGCGTCTACCGCCAGATCGCCTACCGCGCCGCTTTCGGCCACCGGTCGGGCACGGCTGACGCCCCCATTGTCATTCAGGCCGCCCCCGGTGCGTCTCCCGTCATCGACATCGGTGCCAACGGCGGCCCGAGCGACAAGATTGCCGTGACCATCGAACAATCGGCCCACGTGATGGTCCGCGGCCTGGAAATACGCCATGGCCTGTTCGGGGCACTGTCGCGGGGTAGCGCCTCGATCACGTTCGAACACAACCACATCCATCACCTGGGCCAAGCCGGGGTGGTGACCGGTGCCGTTGACGGGCCGGCCGGATACGAACCGTCGTCGGCCACCGTCGTCCGCTGCAACTCGATTCACCACACCGGGCAGGTCCAACCCGAGTACGGAGAGGGGATCTATGTCGGCACCGGCCGGACCGGGGCTGTCGACCGAACCAACCACGTTCTGATCGAAGGAAACGAGATCCACACCATCAGCAACGAAGCCATAGACGTGAAACGCCACACCAGCGACGTCACCATCCGCCACAACACGATCCACGACATCACCCCCCACTACGGAGGAGCGATCTCGCTGGGCCTCAACAAGGACTCATGGGGGCCGGCCAACTACCTGGTCGAGCACAACAAGATCTGGAACGTCTCGTCGGGCCGCTACTACGCCCAGGCCATCGCCGTGGCCCACGGACCGACAATCATCCGCCACAACACCATCTGGAACATCCAGACCCGGATCAGCGAATCGTGGCCTTGGACGGCACCGGTCCAGGTCCACGGCGACGACAACGGTGCCGATTGGGCCTACGGGTTCGGCAACACCGAAGCCAAGGCGGTGGAGATCAGCGACAACACGATCGTCGGCTGCAACCAGGGCTGCATCGACAGCCACACCAACCCAGGACAGATCAAACCCGATCTGCGGGTGGTGGGCAACATCGTCGACCGCCCGTCAACCGGTGACGCCGTCAACGGATCCGACATCGTGGTCAGCGTCGCCGATCTCGTCGGGCCCGTTACCGGCACGGCCGACAGTGGATCGGGACCAGGATCAGGGCTGCGGCTACCGACCGACCGACCGTCGGCCACGGCGCCGACGACCACCAGCCCTCCTCCCACCGCGGCCGAACCCCCGTCCAGCACCGGTCCGGCGTCGACCTCGACCCGGGCGGCGCCAGCTCCGGCGCCGACGACCACCACCGGTCCGGTCAGAGCCGGCCCCATCCCGCCGGCCATCCCTCCACCAGCAGGCGAGGCCGGTCGACCGATCCCGCGCCGGTCGCCCCCGACGCCCTCCGAGTCAACGCCGGGGTCGACGCTGTCGCCCGCCGGCAACACCCGGCCGAGCGACGAGGCCGCCGGCAGCGCCACGGCGGGCCATCCCGCCGCCTATCGGCACGAAGACGCAATTGGGCAGCTGCGCCGGTCCACGATGACCAACAACAGTCGACGGGTCGGACGGCAGCCGGCAACGTTCGGGTCGACGACCCGACGCCAACCGGCGGTGCCATCGCCCACCGTCGCCATCGGCCCGTCGTGGCTGCTGGCCTTGATGACGCCCACTACCGATCGGGCCGAGAGAACAACGCTCACGGTACCACTCCGCCCTCAAGGACCAGCGGCCGGGTCAGCCAACCCGCCGGCCGAACCACCGTCGGCCCGGTCCTGGTCCGGCGATCGTCCAGCCACAACCGGACCGAGCCGACCCAAGCCCCTCACCTCCCTGGATGGAAACCCTGGCAATCACGTCGACAACCAGGGTTCCTGACGCTCTGATCCAGCAAACATCAGCCGATGGCGGCAGTAGCATGCCAGGACGTGGTCCGATGATCACAATGGCCGCCGGAAACCCGGTGGCCACGGGGAGGCAGCAGGAACGTGAGCACCTACGAGATTCTCAGCCTTGTCGATCACCTTCCCGACGCCGTGTCCGGTCACCTGCCGGGCCAGCGGGAGCGAATCCAGGCCGTGGTTGACCAGGCGGTGGCGGCCGAGGAGCGAGGATTTGCCCGGTTCAACCTGGGTGAGCACCACTTTGGCCGTTACATCATGCCCGCCCCTGAACTGGTGTTGAGTTATGTGGCTGCTCGCACCAACACAATTCGCCTGGGGACGTCGGTCTCGCTGCTGGCCAACCTCGACCCGGTCCGCTTCGCCGAACAGTTGACGGTTCTCGACGTCTTGACCGGGGGCCGCATCGAGGTGACGTTCGCCCGGGGAGCCTCCGAGAGCACGGCCAAAGCCTTCGGCACGGAGAGTTTCGAGGCACTGCGACCGAAGTTCGCCGAGTCATTGCGGCTGGTACTGCGACTCCTGGAGGAGGAGTCGGTCACCTGGAGCGGCGAGCATCGCTCCCCCCTGACCAACGTGCGGTTGGAGCCCCGACCACTCCAGTCGGCTCGGGAAATGATCTGGGTTGGCGGCGGGCTGTCAACGATATCGGCCGATCTGGCCGCCGATCTGGGGCTGCGCTTCATGTTGCCCAGCCTGTTTCGCTGGCCCGAGGACTACCGGGACATCGTCGACCGCTACCGCCGACGATCGAGGGCCAACGGGTTCGGCGACATGATCGAGATCGGCTTTCCCACCTATGTTCACGTGGCTCCCACCACCCAGCTGGCCCGAAGCCGCTGGCGCCCCTACCTGGAGTCGTACCGCGACTTCGCCATGTCGCTGCGGGGAAGCTTCGGCCGGCCGGTCGACTATCAATCGCTACTCCAGGGACCGGCCATCTGCGGTAGCCCGGCTGAAGTGGTGGAACGAATCGCCGCCATCGACGAAACGCTGGGTCTCGACCGGCAGCTGTTCCTGCTCGATGTCGGTGGACTGCCCGAAACGCTGCTACGGGAGTCGATGGATCTGCTGGCCGAAGGCCTGAATCTCAACTGAACGACAGGATGCCGGCGGTTCCCACCGGCCAGGTTTGGACCCTGCTCGGTCGGGGTACGGCTCATCGACCGAACCTGGCCCGCCGGTGGTCACGTACGCCTAGATCCTGCGACCGGTGAAGAGCGTGGTCAGAAACGGTCGCTCAACCTCGCCGCCGAACCGTTCGACGACCAGCTGTTCGATCTCGCCCAACAACGGGTTCCTGATCGATTCGTCGAGATCCATCCACGGTGAGAACGACGACAGAAACGCTCGGAGCCGGTTGGCGGTCTGGGTGGCGGTCCAGGCCACCACATGGTGATCGATGGAATCGAAGAGCCCCGATCGTTCGAGCTCGGCCATGCGGGACGTCACGTCGAGGGCGTAGGGGTGAGCAGCCACGCCGGCCGATCCGTTGTCGACGAATTGTGGGCAGCGACGGCGGAGCAGCGGACGCATGGCGTCAGCCAGAGGGTCGGGGCGGGCGGGATCACCGTAGCAGTTCCACCAGAGAGCCACCGATCCGCCGGGCCGGAGGATCTGAGCCACCCGAGCCAGGCCGTGATCCGGTTCGATCCAATGGAAGGCGGTGGCCGCCACCACCAGGTCGAAACCCTGCGCCGGGAGTTCAACGGTCTCGAACTCGCCCACCAGTACCGATAGGCGATCCGATCCGAATCGGTCCAGCAGATGTTGGGCCAGACCGGAACCCAACTCCACTGCGGTCACCACCGCTCCGGCATCGAGCAGGGAACCGGTGGCCTGGCCCGTCCCGGCCCCGATTTCCAGCACCCTGGTTCCCGGACCCAGGCCGTAGTATGCCGCCAGCAGATCGAATATCGCCGGTGGATAGCCGGGCCGTCCGTCGCCGTAGACCTCGATGTTGCGGTCGAACAAGGCTCGCCGGGCCGGGCCGAAGTCGGCTCGATCGGTCATGTCGACACGGTAGCCGCCCCAGCTCGATCGCTGGGATCCGAACACCGCGAGACACTACAGTGGCCGGGGATGAAGGTCGCACTGTTCGCCACCTGTCTGGTCGACGCCATGGAACCCGATGTGGGCAGAGCCACGGTCGATGTGCTGGAACGACTCGGCTGCACCGTCGAGTTTCCTCTGGGTCAAACCTGCTGCGGCCAGATGCACACCAACAGCGGCTATCCCGACCAGGCCGCCCCACTGGTGGCCCGACACCAGGAGGCCTTCGCCGACTACGAATACGTCGTGGCTCCCAGCGGGTCCTGCGTGGCCTCGGTAAAGCACCAGCACGAGTGGGTGGCGGCCAACCACCTGACCGAGGCCGAAGTCTTGGAGGCCCGACGAATGGCGCCCCGAACCTACGAGTTGTCACAGTTCATCGTCGATGTGCTGGGAGTGACCGACGTCGGGGCCTATTACCCCCATCGGGTCACCTACCATCCCGCCTGTCACGGCAGCCGCATGCTGGGCCTGGGCGATCGACCCCTTCGTCTACTGCGGGAAGTGCGGGGGCTCGAACTGGTCGAACTTCCCGACGCCGCCGTCTGCTGCGGATTCGGCGGCACGTTCGCCGTCAAGAACAGCGACGTTTCCAGCGCCATGCTGGCCGACAAGGTCCACCACGTGCTGTCGACCCGAGCCGAGAGTTGCGTGGCCTCCGACGCCTCCTGCCTACTGCACATCGGGGGCGGACTGTCACGCAATCGGACAGGAGTCACGACCGTGCATCTGGTCGAGGTTCTGGCCTCCACCGAGCAGCCATGACCCCTCCCAGCGACGAATGGCCCAGGGCGACCAACACCGTCCACCTCCACGGCGACTACTTCCCCCGGGCCGCTCGGGTGGCGCTGGCCGACCCTCAGCTGCGGCGAAACATCGGTAAGGCCACCACCACCATCCGAGACAAACGGGCCGACGTAGTGGCCGAACTCGACGACTGGACCGAGCTCCGGCAGGCCGGAGCGGCCATCAAAGACGCCACCATGGCCAACCTGGCCGATCACCTGGAGCGGCTGGAAGCGGAGGTCACCGCCCGGGGCGGGTTGGTCCACTGGGCGGCCGATGCTGACGAGGCCAACCAGATCGTGGTCGACATCGCCCACCGGGCCCGGGCCCGGGACGTGGTCAAGGTCAAGTCGATGGCCACCCAGGAGATCGGGCTCAATGAGGCGTTGGCCGAGGCCGGAGTGGCCGCCTGGGAAACCGACCTGGCCGAACTGATCGTGCAGCTGGGCCACGACATGCCCAGCCACATCCTGGTACCGGCCATACACCGTAGCCGGTCGGAGATCCGCGACATCTTCCGCCGGGAGATGGGACAGGTGGGGATCGCCGCCCCTGACGATCTGGGCGATGATCCAGCGGCGCTGGCCGAAGCGGCCCGGATTCACCTCCGCCAACGGTTCCTGACCACCGACATGGCCATTTCGGGGGCCAACTTCGGTGTGGCCGAGACGGGCACGGTGATGGTGGTGGAGTCCGAAGGCAACGGCCGCATGTGCCTCACCCTGCCCCGGGTACTGGTCACGGTGATGGGCATCGAAAAGCTCATCCCCACATGGCAGGACCTGGAGGTCTATCTTCAGTTGCTGCCTCGCTCCAGCACCGGCGAACGCATGAACCCCTACACCACCATGTGGACCGGGGTCACGCCGGGAGACGGGCCGGAGGAGTTCCATCTGGTACTGCTGGACAATGGGCGGTCCACCATCCTGGCCGACCCCGACGGCCGTTCGGCTCTGCGCTGCATCCGCTGCTCGGCCTGCCTCAACGTCTGCCCGGTCTACGAACGCACCGGCGGCCACGCCTACGGTTCGATCTACCCCGGCCCGATCGGTGCCGTGCTGTCGCCCCAGCTGACCGGGATCGCCGACAACAGCTCACTGCCTTTCGCCTCGACCCTGTGCGGGGCCTGCTACGAGGTCTGCCCGGTGGCCATCGACATCCCGTCCATGCTGGTCAGCCTGCGAGCCCAGGCCGCCGCCGACGACACCGCGGCCGACGGCCGGGAGCGGGCCACGTTCCGATCCCTGGCCTGGTTGATGTCGCAGCCCCGGCGGTGGACCCGTCTCCTGCGATCGATGACCTACGGTCGCCGCTTGGCCCGCCGTGAGGTTTTTCGAAATCTACCTCCACCGCTGGCAGGCTGGACCGCCACCCGAGACCTGCCGGCACCCCCGGCCCGGTCATTTCGGGACTGGTGGATTCAGCGGGTCGATGACGGCGCCCCCAGGAAGAGGTCGGCTGATGGGTGATGACGGCCAGGATCGGATCAACTCGGCAGCTCTGATGGCAGCTCGGACCACCTCCCGTCCGGCCATTCTCAATCGGGTCCGGAGGGCAACGGCCGCCTTCCGCCCTGAGCCGGTGGTCCGCAACTACCGTCGGGCCGGCGCCGAGCCCCGGCCCGACGACGCCGGGCTGCTGGATCAGTTTGTCGATCGCCTGCTTGACTACAAGGCCGAGGTGTCCCGCTGTCCCTCCGGTGAAGTCAGCGGCGCCGTGGCCGGCTATCTCTCCCAGGAACAGGCTCAACGAGTCGTGATCCCCCACGGCTTCCCCCCACCGTGGCGCCCAGTGGCCGAACCACCGGCACAGCCGGCGGTGGAACTGCTGGCCGACGACGGTCCACTGTCGGCGGCCGCGCTGGACCGGATCGACGGGGTGGTCACCACATGCGCCGTGGCGGTGGCCGAGACGGGCACGATCGTGCTCGACGGTGGCCCAGGCCAGGGTCGGAGG
Source organism: Acidimicrobiales bacterium (assembly GCA_965216685.1). Lineage (GTDB taxonomy): Bacteria > Actinomycetota > Acidimicrobiia > Acidimicrobiales > SZUA-35 > JAHELU01. The sequence continues at coordinate 4,881,264 of OZ244195.1, read as the reverse complement.
GCTCTCACCCTGCTCCCCGATCTGCATGTGGTGGTGGTTGGTGTCGACCAGTTGGTGGCCCGGGTGCCCGACGCCCTCGATCGCCTCGATCCCCGCCGTCCGCTCACCTGGATCAGCGGCCCGTCGGCCACCAGCGACATCGAACTCAATCGGGTCGAGGGAGTACACGGGCCCCGCCGACTACGAGTGGTGGTGGCCGAGGGCTGACGGCTTCGGACCCGAGCGCCTGGGCTTCGAGTTCCGGTGGCCCGAAGGCCGAAACCCCAGAACTTGATCCGACTTTAGATTTCGCTCAGCAAAGGATCTAGCCTGGGCGGGCGGACCGCAAACCGGCCCGGCCGTCCGACCCGCGGCGGACGCCGACGTTCGTAGGAGAAGATGTCATTGCCGCCAAGACGCAGCGATTCCTCAGTGGTTCCAGACCGCCGCTACGACTTCGTGATCGTCGGCGGTGGCTCGGCCGGCTCGGCGCTGGCCAATCGCCTGAGTGCCGATCCGTCGAACCGGGTGCTGGTGCTGGAGGCCGGTCGACCGGACTACCGGTGGGATGTCTTCATCCACATGCCGGCGGCGTTAACCTATCCCATCGGCAGCCGTTTCTATGACTGGAAGTACGAGACCGAACCTGAGCCCTTCATGGGTGGTCGGCGTGTCTATCACGCTCGGGGAAAGGTGTTGGGCGGCTCGAGCAGCATCAACGGAATGATCTTCCAGCGGGGCAACCCGATGGACTATCGGAAGTGGGCCGAGCAACCGGGGCTGGAGGAATGGAGCTACTCCCACTGCCTGCCCTACTTCAAGCGGATGGAAACCTGCCTGGCCGGAGCCGATGACTGGCGGGGCGGCGACGGGCCTCTGATCCTGGAACGAGGTCCGGCAGCCTCGCCGCTGTTCCAGGCTTGGCTGGACGCCGGACCCCAGGCCGGGTTCAGAAGGACAACCGATGTCAACGGCTACCGCCAGGAGGGCTTCGCCGCCTTCGACAAGAACGTTCATCGGGGACGTCGTCTCAGTGCCGCCCGGGCCTACCTGCACCCGGTCATGAACCGGCCGAACCTCGACGTCGTGACCCGGGCCTTGACCACCTCGATCGACTTCGACGGTGCTCGGGCCGTCGGCGTCCGCTATCACCATCGCCGTCGCAACCATTCGGTGGCGGCGGCCAATGTGATCTGCTGTGGGGGGGCTTTCAACTCGCCCCAGCTGTTGCAGCTGTCCGGCGTGGGTGATCCCGATCATCTGCGATCAGTGGGCGTTGAGCCGGTGGTCGACGTGCCGGGAGTGGGCGAGAACCTGAAGGATCATCTCGAGGTCTACATCCAGTACGCCTCCACCCAGCCGGTCTCGATGCAGCCCCACCTGGCCCACTGGCGCAAGCCATGGATCGGCCTGCAGTGGCTGGCCCGCCGGGGCCCGGCGGCCACCAACCACTTCGAAGCGGGGGCGTTCGTCCGCAGCAACCCCGGCGAGGACTACCCCAACCTGATGTTCCATTTCCTCCCCATCGCCGTCCGCTACGACGGTTCGGCACCCACCTCCGGTCATGGCTATCAGGTCCATGTCGGCCCGATGTATTCCGATTCCCGGGGCACGGTCAAGATTTGTTCCGCTGATCCCCGGTCCAAACCCGCCATCCAGTTCAACTACCTGTCCACCGAGCAGGACCGTCGGGAGTGGATCGAGGCGGTTCGGGTCACCCGCCGCATCCTCAATCAGGCGGCCTTCGCTCCCTACAACGGGGGTGAACTGTCGCCCGGCTCGGCGGTGGAAACCGATCAGGAGATCATGGATTGGGTGGCTCGCGACGCCGAGACCGCCCTCCACCCGTCGTGCACCGCCCGAATGGGAACCGATGCGTTGGCCGTTGTCGACCCGGCGACCATGGCGGTTCACAACACCTCCAGTCTGTATGTGGTCGACGCGTCGGTGATGCCGGAGATCACCAACGGCAACATCTACGCGCCGACGATGATGATCGCCGAGAAGGCTTCGGATCTGATCCTGGGCAACACACCGTTGACTCCCGAAACGGTCGACGTGTACGAAGACGCCGTCTGAGGTCTCCGATGCTGAAGCCTCGCACGTTGCCGACCGGATGGGACAGCCTCGACGCCGCCGACCTCGATCTCGACGACCCGGTCCACGCCTGCTGTCACGGATCCCGCCTACTGGGCCGCGAACCGTCGTTCGTGCTCCACGGTGGCGGCAACACATCGGTCAAACACCGGTGGAACGACATCACCGGATCAACGGTCGACGCCCTCTACGTCAAGGGCTCAGGCTGGGATCTCGCCACCATCAAACCAGCCGGCTTCGCTCCGTTGCGACTCGAACGGCTCCACCAGCTGCTGGAACTCGATGAACTGTCCGACACCGACATGGCCCGGGAACTGGCGGCGGCCAAGCTCGATCCGGCGGCCCCTCAGCCGTCGGTGGAGTCGCTGCTGCATGCCTTCCTGCCCCACCCGGCGGTTCAACACAGCCACGCCGACGCCATCGTGGCCATGACCAACACCAGCGACGGCGAAACCAATGCCCGTGCCGTCTACGGCGACGACGTGGTGGTCGTTCCCTACGTGATGCCCGGCTTCGATCTGGCCCGCCTCGTTCGCCGGCTCTGGCCCCAACAGGCTCACGAACGCACCATTGGCATGGTGCTGTTGAACCACGGGCTGTTCACCTTCGGAGACGACACCGGCCAGGCCCTGGCCCGCCATGTCGAGCTGATCGAGCGGTGCGAGGCGTGGCTGCAAGCCCAGGCCCGTGATCCGGCCCCCGGCCGGGCCGCCCGACCACAGGCGGAGCGTTCCCCGGCGACGCTGGTCATCGACCGTCGAGCCATAGCCCGATTGCGGGCCGACGTCTCGGCGGCGGCAGGACGGCCCCTGATAGGCGCCGTTCATCAGGGCGACGAGGTTGCCTCGCTGGTGGGCCGGCCGGACTGGGTCGACCTGGTCCAGCGGGGTCCGCTCACCCCGGATCATGTCCTTCGAACCAAACGACTACCGTTGGTGGGTCGGGACGTCGACGGCTACAAGGCCGCCTACCGTCAGTACTTCGACGCTCACCAACATCGAGGACGGGTCCCGTTGACGATGCTGGATCCCGCCCCCCGGGTGGTGCTCGACCCGGAACTCGGCATGATGACCATCGGTGGCACCGCGGCCGAGGCGGCGATGGTGGCCGACATCTACCATCACACCATCGACGTGCTCGGATTGGTCGAGGACCGCCTCGGTGGCTACGTGGCATTGAGCGCGGCCGACATCTTCGACTGCGAGTATTGGGATCTGGAGCAGGCCAAGCTTCGGGGCCGGGGCGAGCCGGCACCTTTGACCGGCCAGGTGGCGTTGGTGACCGGAGCGGCATCGGGCATCGGTCGGGCCTGTGCCGCTGAACTTCTGGCCGAAGGGGCGGCGGTTGTCGGGTTGGATCTGGCGGTTGACGTCGCCGCCGTCTTCGATGATTCGGGATGGCTGGGGTTGACCGTCGACGTGACCGACGAAACGGCCATGGACAAGGCGGTCGAGCAGACCGTGACCGCCTTTGGGGGGATCGACATCGTTGTCGCCTGCGCCGGGATGTTTGCTCCGTCGAGTCCCATCACCGAAGTCGACGGCGAAGCCTGGCACCGCAGCCAAGAAGTGAACGTGGACTCTGTTCGCCTCCTGTTCCAACTTGTTCACCCGATGCTGTGCCTGTCACCGGTGGAGGGCCGGGTGGTGGTGGTCGGGTCGCGCAATGTCACCGCACCGGGGCGGGGAGCTGCCGCCTACTCGGTGTCGAAGGCGGCACTGACACAGCTGGCTCGGGTGGCGGCGCTGGAGTGGGCCGATGATGGCATAAGGGTCAACGTGGTGCATCCCGACGCCGTGTTCGACACCGGATTGTGGACCGAGGAGGTAGTGGCCCAACGGGCTCAGAGCTACGGCCTCACCCCCGAGGAATACCGGCGGCGCAACCTGTTGGGTACCGAGGTCGACTCGACCACCGTGGCCAAGTTGGTCACCTCGCTGTGCGGACCCGCTTTCGCCGCCACCACCGGAGCGCAGATTCCCGTCGACGGTGGAAGCGACAGGGTGGTGTAGACCGATGCAGACCGTTGCCTGGAGAAACGGGGTGGTCGAACTCATCGACCAAACCAGATTGCCCCACGAACTGGTCATCGTGGAGATTGCGACCGTGGCCGAGATGGTCGACGCCATCAAGAGACTGGTGGTACGGGGCGCTCCCGCCCTTGGGGTGGCCGGAGCCTACGGAGTGGTATTGGCTGCGGCTGAAGCCGATCCCGACCGTGACCCCGACCACTTCAACCAGCTGATCGCCGCACTCCGAACCGCTCGGCCGACGGCGGTGAACCTGGCCGCCCGCATCGACGAGTTGCTGGCTTCCGAGACCCGGCGATCAAACGACCTCCTGACAGCCGCCCATCGCATCAGAGACGAGGAGATCCGGTTCTCGGTGGCCATGGGGGAGCGGGGCGCAGACTTGATCGGCGATCTGGTGGATCGGCCTTCGCTGCGAATCATGACCATATGCAACACCGGGGGATTGGCTTCGGTCGAGCGGGGCACGGCCCTGGCGGTGGTGCAGACCTTGCACGAACGCGGCCGCCTGGAGATCACCTACCCGCTGGAAACCCGGCCACTGTTGCAGGGCGCCCGACTCACCACCTGGGAGTTGGGCCGCATGGGCGCCCCCTACCGGCTCATCGTCGACTCCGCCGGTCCCGCCCTGATCGGCCGCGGCCTGGTTGACGTGGTGGTGGCCGGCGCCGACCGCATCGCCGCCAACGGCGACACCGCCAACAAGATCGGCACCCTCTCGTTGGCCCTGGCCGCCCGACATGCCGCCATCCCGTTCCTGATCGTGGCTCCCGAGTCGACCGTGGATCGACGAACCGGCGACGGCCACGGTATCGACATCGAACTGCGATCGGAAGCCGAAGTCACCGGCTTCGGCCGCGACCGCGTCGCCCCCGTCGAGGCTGCGGCCCTCAATCCGGCCTTCGACGTGACACCGGCCGAACTGATCACCGCCATCGTGACCGACCGGCGGGTGGTTGGCTGCTCCGCCGGCCAACGTCCCGATCACGAGTGACGCCGTGGTTCCTGTCGGGCCCGACGGCGTCGGTGGAAACGGTGAGAAACGAGCGCAAGTTGTCGAAGAAACGACAGGCTTCTCTGCAGTGGTCCGCCCATCGGAGCGCCGGACGGCCTACGCTTTCCGGCCGTGAGCACGTATGTCACTGAGGAGTTCACTTCGAGCGAACAAGACGTCCTCCGGCGATACTTCACCAACCTCGATCGGCCGGTTTTCGCCCTGGTGAATCTGCCCGAGGTGGTCAAAGGAGCGCTCTTCGCCCGCTACTCCCGGTCATCGAAAAGTCTGCGTCGCCTGTTCCTCGACGAGTTCGTCGGCGAGCTCGACATCGAGGGAGACACGTCGATCGACGCCACCGTCGGATTGAAGCAGGCCGAGCGGCTCTATGACCGGATCTTCTTCGAGTACGGTGACGACTCGGTGGCCCAGCTCGGGGGAATCCACCTGGCCTGTGAGCAGGCCTCCAACCTGTTGACCAAAATCCTGGAGTGGGGTCGCCTGGCGGCCTACCTCGAACAGTCGACCCGCTACATCGCCTACGACGCCAGGGTCAACGGACGCTACCGGTACTTCCGCGACCCTGATGTTCTCGGTTCCGATCTGGGTGCCCGCTACATCGGCGACATGGACCGCCAGTTCGAGATCTACAGCGGCCTGATTCCGGTGATGACCGAGCATCTCCGCCGGGCCACACCCAAGTCACCGTCCGACAGCGACTTCGTGTACCGTTCGGCCATCAAGGCCAAGGCCTTGGACGCCATCCGGGGCATCTTGCCGGCGGCCGCCCAGTCGAATGTCGGTATCTACGCCACGGGCCAGAGCTATGAACAGATGCTGCTGCGGATGCGGGCCGATCCGCTTCCCGAGGCCCGATACTACGCCGACCTGATCCTGGAAGAGCTGCGCAAGGTGATCCCGTCGTTCGTCAAGCGGGTTGATCTGGCCGACCGAGGCCAGTTGACGTCGCAGTATCTGGCCCACAATCGGGCGGCCATGGAGTCGGTGGCCTCCGAGCTGTTGGGCAGCCCTGAGATCTATGACGACGATGAGCGGGTGGAGTTGATCGACTTCGACCCCGAGGCCGAAGTCAAGCTGGTGGCTTCGATGCTCTATCCCTACACCCACATGGCCGAGGCCGACATCGAGGCCAGGGTGAGGGCCATGTCGGTCGATGAACGGCTGGCGGTCATCAGTGCCTACAACGGTGACCGGACCAATCGCCGGCATCGCCCGGGAAGAGCGCTGGAGCGTTCCTTCTACCGGTTCGACATCCTGGCCGACTACGGAGCGTTCAGAGATCTGCAGCGACACCGCATGTTGACGGTCGAATGGCAGACCCTCAATCCCCGGCACGGCTACACCCGTCCGCCGCTGGTCGACGAGGTCGGGCAGACAGCGGCGTTCGACGACGCCATGGAGCGGTCGGCGGCCCTGTACGAGACACTGCATGAGCGGGGATTCGAAGCCCAGGCCTCCTACGCTGTGGCACTGGCCTACCGGTTGCGATTCAACCTGAACCTCAACGCCCGCTCGGCCATGCACACCATCGAGCTGCGAAGCACCCCCCAGGGTCATCCGGCTTACCGTTCGGTAGCTCAGAAGATGCACAAACTTATCGCCGAAAAAGCAGGCCATCGAGCAATCGCGGCTATGATGTCGTTCGTCAACCACTCCTCTGAGGCGGAGCTTGAGCGGTTGGAAGCAGAACGACGGGCAGAAGCAAAGCGGACGGGTAGCGCCGTCTGATCGTAATTCCCGGGGCTCGGTGGGAGCCCAACCGTCTTTGCAGGAGGCCAGATGGCCCGGAAACGCCCATACCCTTCGCCTCGAATCCGGCTGACACCACCCGGCCTCCAAACCGCGGTCCGAGTGGCGGTTGTCGCCCTGCTCATCACCGTCTTGACGCCCGGTACCTCCTCGGCTCACAGCCGCTACGAGGTTCGCCCGGGCGACAGTCTGTCGATCATCGCCCAACGACACGGTGTGTCGACGGCCAGCCTGGCGGCCGAGAACGGCATCTCCAACCTGCATCTCATTCGGGTCGGCCAGGTGCTGCGGATCCCCCACAGCGGATCCTCCTCCTACGTGGTCAAGGCTGGAGACACCCTCAGTGAGATCGCCGCTGCTGTCGGTGTTTCCACCCAGTCGCTGGTCGACGCCAATGGTCTGGCCGATGCCCATCTCATCCGGGTCGGCCAGAAGTTGACGCTACCGGCGGGAAGCGGCGCGGTATCGGCCAACCCGGCGGTCGGGTATTCCAATCTTCCCTCCCGGCTGCAGGCCAACCCCAGCCGGCTGACTCTGATCCCGTCCTTCGAGAAGTGGTCGAACCACTACGGTGTGCCGGCCGATCTGGTGATGGCTGTGGCCTACCGGGAATCCGGATGGCAGACCCAGGTCGTCAGCCCCAAGGGCGCCATCGGTGTGGGGCAGATCCTGCCCCGCACCGCGGAGTGGATCGCCGGCGAACTGATTCAGATCCCGGAACTCGACCCCTACAATCCGGACGACAACATACGCATGAGTGCTCGCTTCCTGGCCTGGCTCATCGGCTACATGGGATCGGTTGATGCCGCTCTCGCCGGCTACTACCAGGGTCCCGGTTCGGTTGCTGCCCGCGGCTATTACGACGACACCCAGGCCTACATCGAAAACATTGCCCAGATTCGCCGGTTCTTCACCAAGGGTTGACATCGGGCTCCGACCTCGACTGACAAGATTTTGACCGATTGAGCAGCGCGGTCACCGTCGACGTGGAATGATGGCGGCGAAGAATCGCCGCCCGCGCCGCCCGAGCAGTCGGAATGGCGTTCGAATCCGGGAGAATGCAAAAAAGAATGTACGGAGTGGTAGAAACGGTGGAATGTGAGGCTAGAGTCCGCCCGTCCTGCTCGTGTCAATTGTGAGGCACCATCGATGATTGACGATCTTGATGATGAACTGGAAGAGAACGACGAGTTCGACGACGACCCGGACCCCGATGATCTGGACGGTGACGACCCGGATCCGGACGATCTCGACGAGGATCTGGACATCGACGACGACGACATCGATATCGACGATGACCTGGATGACGACCTGGAGGACGTCTTCGACGACGACGAGGACGACGAGGACGATGACGACGACGAGGAAGAGTCCCGGCCCCGGGCCCGCAAGGTGTCTTCCGACGACGACGAGGACGACGACGACCTCGACCCTGATGACGTCGAGGCCGACCTCGATGCCATACTCAAGGATCGCCTTGCCTCCTCGGAGGATGACGACGAAGACGGCGAGGATGGACCCGCCTCGGCCACCGGTGGCGGTCCTCGGGGCGAAGAATTCCCCTGTCCCAGCTGCTTCCTACTGGTCAACCGAAGCCAGGTGGCCAAGCAGGCCGAACCGTCGTGTCCTCATTGCGGTGAGCCCATCAGCTTGTCCGGCTGATCTTGGCGGCGGCAGCCTCGGGTGTGACATGGTAGACCCATGACGGATCAGGCTGAAGACAACCCGCTGGAGCAGTTGATCGAACTGTTCGTCTACGCTCCGATCGGGATGCTCTATGAGTATCCGGACGTTCTGCCCCAGCTGATCAAGAAGGGCCGAAGCCAGGTTCAGCTGGCCAAGTTCTTCGGCCAGATGGCCACCAGGCAACGTCCGGGATCGAACCCCTCCGGCGACGCCTCGCCCGCCCAGGCCGCCGACGTCCTGGCCAAACTGGCCGCCCGCCTCATCACCGAGGTCGGCTCCCAGATCGGCTTGGCTCCTCCTTCGGGCCAGGCGTCGAGTGGACCGTCGATGGCCGTGCCGTCCGAGCCGGTTGCGGAAGCGGAATCTCCTGTTGACGTCGAGACGGACCACGGGTTGCCGGAGCAAACCGGTCGGCTGCCGATAGCCCGCTACGACGAGCTGACGGCCAAGGAAATTATTGGCCTTCTCGAAGATCTCACCCATAATCAGCTGATCCGGGTCCGTGATCATGAGACCGCCAACCGCAATCGAAAGACGGTCCTGGCCAAGATCGACCGGCTGGCCTCGTGACTGTGATCGACGGACCGGATCATCCCGATCCGGCGTTCGAGGGGGTTCGGCCGGCGGTGGTCGATGACGTCGATCACCTCGTGGCGATGGCGCTCGACCACCGGGACCGGATCGCCGGTGACCGGGGTGCCGACATGTTGGTCCGACGGGAATTGTCCTACACCGCCGAGCAACTGCGAAGTCGACTGGCGGCGGCTATTGACGATCCCGATCTGCTGTTGCTGGTCGGGACCTACAGCGGCGTTCCCTTCGGCTATGCCCTGACCGTCTTCGAAATCCTTGACGACGGGGCAACGCTGGCCCGGGTCGAACAGCTGCTGGTCGAACCTGATGCCCGCGAGGTTGGCGTGGGGGAGATCATGATGAACGCCGTCGTCGATCAGGCCCACGACCGGGGTTGCATCGGCGTGGACGCGCTGGCCCTACCCGGCGATCGGGAAACGAAGAACTTCTTCGAGTCGTTCGGGCTGAAGGCCCGTCAACTGGTTGTGCACCGCTCCCTGAGCAACTCTTGACGGCATCGTCGGTTCCCTGTGGGTGATCAACCGGGACCGGTACGCCAGCCGGTGCTGGCTGTCGGGGCTGTCGTGGTCGTGGCCGACCATCTTCTGCTGGTGACCAGGGTGAACCCCCCGGCTCAGGGCATGTGGACGATACCGGGAGGAAGGGTTGAACCGGGCGAGACCATGGCTGAAGCGGTGGTCCGGGAGGTGGGGGAGGAGACCGGGCTGGTCGTCGACTGCGGCCCGCTCCTCGGATGGGTCGAACGTATCAGCCGGAGCCACCACTTCGTCATCTTCGACTTTCGGGCCGTTCCGGCCGCCACCGCCGGTCTTGTCGAGGACCCCCGCCATGAGCTGGCCTTGACCGCCGGAGACGATGCCGGAGCGGCCCGCTGGGTCGGCCTCGACGAGATTCGTCATATGAGCCTCGTCCCCGGTCTTCTCGACTTCCTGACAGATCACGGCATCGTTTGATCGGTCCGCCTGACCTCGGTATCGAAATTGGCCGTGGCCGGGCTCACGGCCAAGCTACCGTTGGGGGGCGATGGACGATGCCGAGCTGACCGGACGGGCAGGCGACCCTCTTCACGGCTACAGCCGGGGACCGGGGGCCACAGTCCGGGCCACCCACCGTGCTCTGAGAAACGTCGAGGATGCCGAAGCGCTCATCCTGGTCGAAGGAGTGAGCGACCAGATTGCGGTGGAGACGCTGGCCCGGCGGCAAGGACGCGACCTCATGGCCGAAGGGCTGGTCGTCCTGCCAGTTGGTGGCGCCCAGGCCATCGGCCATTACGCTCGAAGGTTCGGTCCGCTAGGCCAAGGACTGCAGGTGCGGGGGATGTGCGACGCCGACGCTGTTGACGCCGTCCGTTCCGGTTTGGCCAGGTCCGGGCTGGGCCGGGTCGATCCGGGCGATGACCTGGGGGCCTGGGGCTTTCACGTTTGTGTGGAAGATCTGGAGGATGAGTTGGTCCGGGCCGTCGGGGTTGAAGAGGTGCAATCGATTCTCGATACTCAACACGAGCTGCGCAGTTTCCGCACGTTGCAGCGGCAGCCGGAGTGGCGGGGCCGTCCGGTCACCGATCAACTACGCCGCTTTCTCGGCAGCAAGTCGACCCGGAACATGCGATACGCCCGCCTGTTGGTGGAGGCGGCGGCTCCCGATCGGATCCCCCGACCTCTCAGCAACGTTCTGGGCGAACTGTAGTGGAAGCCTGAGCACTCAGGTCCCGGCCAGGGCGGCCACAATCGGGGCCAGGTCGTCAGGGTCGCGGCTGACAATATGGTGGATGCCGAGGTCGTGCCGGAGGGCCTGCAGCTTGTCGATCACCTCGGCCTCGGAGCCGATCAGGAGGAATGGCGTCTGGTCCACCAGCGACGGGTCGACCGACATGGCGGCGGCCGTCTCGGCTCTCACTGACTCGGCACCCCGGCCGATGTGAGTCTGCTGGACCAGAGCCGACAGCTCCAGTTTGGCCAACCGGTCGCCGGCGTCCTGCTTGAGCCACTCGTATCGCTTGGCCACCTCGGATCGGGCGAACCCAGCGGCCGACGGGCTGCCGGTGACCGGATCGTGGGTCAGCCCGGTGAACTGGAAGATGTCGGCCGAGCGGGCTCCAACCGAAACCAGCCGGCGGCCGTGACCACCGATCAGGATCGGTAACCGGGTCTGGGTGGGACGAACCCCGAGGCCGTCAACCGACAAGGTGATGTGGTCGCCGCTGACATGTGCTGTGCCGTCGTCGAGCAACGACCGCAACGCGGCGATCGACTCACCGAAGCGGGTAACCCGATCAGCGGGCGCCCGCAACGGGATGTCGGCCGCGTCATGTTCGTCCTGGGCGTAGCCGGTTCCCATTCCCAGGATCAGCCGCCCATCGGACAGACGATCGAACGAGGCCGCCGTTCTGGCCAGTAGCACCGGATTGTAGAACTCGTTGTTCAACACCAGCGGACCGAAGCGCAGACTCGTGGTGGCTTCGGCCGCCACCAGCAGGGGAAGAAACGGGTCGACGTTGTTGATGCCCCCTCCGTTGATGTGATCGGAGCTGAAGAGTTCGGCGTACCCGAGGTCCTCGAGTTTCCGGGCGTACTCCCGCAGGGCCGGGGGATCACTGAAGGGGCCGGTTTGAATACCGAAACGGAATGGACGCTCCATAAACGCAATCTATCAGTTGCGCGACGGTGGTGCCGATTCCGGCTGTGGTCGTCGGAATCGACCGCGCCGATGAACCGGGACGGCGCCAAGCTCACCCCAACCCGGCATGATGGCTGAATGACGAAACCAGAACCGGACTCGGGCGAGGCGATCGTTGCCGACATCCGAGCTCAGATTGCCGCCGTGGCCGACTGGCCCAAACCCGGGATCATCTTTCGTGACATCACCACCCTGCTGCAGGATGGACCACTGTTCTCCGCCGCCATCGATGCCATGGCCGAACGGATCGACGACCAGGTTGGAGCAGTGGCCGGCATCGAGGCCCGTGGCTTCGTCTTCGCCAGCGCGCTGGCCTACAAGCTGGGTGTTGGGATGATCCCGATCCGAAAGCCGGGCAAGCTGCCCCGCGAGGTCCTATCCGTCGACTACGAGCTCGAATACGGCGTCGATCAGTTGCAGATCCACCGAGATGCTCTGCCTCCCTGTGAGGCGGTCGTGCTGGTCGACGATCTGATCGCCACCGGGGGAACGGCGACCGCATCGGTCGAACTGATCCGCAAAGCTGGCGGGGCGGTGGACCAGGCTGTCTTCCTCGTTGCCCTGCCCGATCTCGCCGGTGTGGGGCGACTGGGCGATGTCGGTGTCCGCTGCCATCATCTGGTCGAATACCGCAAAGGCTGACATCCCGGCCGAAGGCTCGGGCCGCCAGGCATTCTGGCCCTGAAAAGCTCCGAAGAATCGGAGCTTTTCAGGGCCAGAATAAGTTATCCGCCTGCTATTCCTCTTCGGACGCGCCGCCCGGTTCGATCGGATCCCCCGGGGCCGCAGCCGACTCGGCCTCCAGAGGGGCTTGCGCCTCGGGCTCGCCCGGCGTGGAGTCGGGCTCGGGTTCGAGTTCATCGGCCACATCAGGCCCAGCAACGGCCTCAGGCTCGGCGGCCTCAGTAGGCTCCAGCGGGGCGGCGACCTCAGGCGCGGCGGCCTCCGGCTCAACGGCAGCCTCAGGCGCGGTGACCTCAGGCTCAGCGGCCTCAGTAGGCGCCAGCGGGGCGGCGGCCTCAGGCTCAGCAGCAGGCTCCGGCGAGGCGGGAGCCTCAGGCGCAGCGGCCTCAGTAGGCTCCAGCGGAGCGGCGGCCTCAGGTACGGCCGCCTCAGGTACGGCGGTGACCTCAGGCTCAGCAGCAGGCTCCTGCGCAACAACGGTCTCAGGTACGGCGACGGCCTCGGGCTCCTGGGGCGTGGGGGATGGGTCGGCTGCCTCGGACGCAGGTTTCGACGCGGGCTTGGCATCCCCGGCCTCGGCCCCAGGCTTGTCCCGCTTGGGCTGCCTGGCCTTCGGCCGGTCGGCGTCCTTACCCTGCTTGGGCTTGCGTCCTTGGCCGCCGGCGGCTCCCTTACCTGGGCGACGTCGCTTGGCTCGACGTGGAACCTGGGCCGGGTCGATGCCGAACAAGGCGGCTATGGCCGGAATACGGTCGGACAGGCGGCGAACCTCGTTGAGCAGCTCCTCGCCCGGCTCGGGTGGAAGACCGGCGGGCGTCACCGCTCCTCTGACTGGGGAGAAGGCCAGCGCGTCGAGGACGATGGCCCAGCGAGGCTGGTCGACGTCGGCGGCCAACGCCGCCGCCGCCTGCTTCGAAAGCTCGCCGGCAAGCTCGGTTGGCAGAGGAGCCCCGGCCTTCACCGGACGCGACGACAAACGCAGCGCACGAACCACCCGGCCATCGCTCACAGCGTTCCGCAGATCCGACAGCCACTGATTGTGGTCGGTTTCCATCCGCTGGTCGAGCGCCGCCTTGAGCTGTTCTGCCAGCGCCCGGCTTTCATCGTCGCGAGCCACATCGTTACCGACGACCACCACCGATCTCAGATCCCGAATATCGAGATCGTCGACCGTGGCCAGTGCGGCGTCGGCCCGATCCCGCCACTCGGCCAGCCTGGCCGCGGCCAGATTGCGCTCGGCAATGGCCAGAATCGGCGCGGCGTCGATCTCCGGTTTACCGGCCTCCCGGGCGTCGGCGTTCTGCTTCTCAATGGCGGCCCGCACTCCAGGCATGCCGTCGCGGACAACTTGCTCGACGATGGGTCGATGTTCCTCGGCCACCGAGGCCAACAACGCATCGCGATGGTCCCGCTTGGCTCGAAGCCGCTTGGGCTTGGGCCGCTGTGGTCGGTCAGGACGAGCTTCCCTCCGACCCGAGCCTCCCCGACGATCTCGGCGCTCGCCCCGGTCGGAGCGACGGGGTCGGTCGCCCCGGCGTGAACGGTCGCCCCGGTCACGACGAGACACCCGTTGGGTGGTGACCAGTTCATCGTCACGCAGTGGCCGGGTCTTCAGCTCCAGAAGATCAGTGCGCTCCTTCTTGGCCTTGGGAGGAAAGACCTCGACGATCTCAATACCGTCCAGATGGAAGTCAGCCTCGACCTTGACCACGTCGCCGATTTTGGCTCCGCCGTACAGCAGATCCCCGCTGAGTTCACCTCGGGGCTGTTTGGCCCCGGCCGCCCGCCAGGTCCACGACCCGTCTTCCTTGGTGCTTGTGAGTTCAACTTCGATTCTGCGGCCCACTGTCGGAACCTACCCTTTGCCTAATGGCGCCGCCCGGACCACCGGGAGCCACCTTCGTTCTCACCACAACCGGCGCCCCGGGCAACAGTTGCGGATGGTGTCAAGATGTGGATCCGATGAAGGTTGCGTACCGGATCACCAACATTTCGGTTCGCCGTTCGCGCGAACAGTGAACCGGTCAAAGCCTATTGGCCCCCAGCCGTCGTCCACGCCCTGGTTCCGAGGTGAAATGCAGGTGACACAAGCCACACCGGCCTCGACCGTACCGTCACCGAGCGCCGTCCTAGTGTCCTGTCAGGTGCCCTCATCAGCGGATTCGGAGGCGGCCTTACGGAGCGCCCGGTAGGCGTCATTGGCCCGAGCGGCCTGTCGTACCTCCCGGGCGGTGGCGTCGACGTAGCGCTGGGTCGTGGCCAACGACTCGTGACCAAGGAGCCGCTGCAACTCGGTACCGGATGCGCCGTTTCGGGCCAGGCTGGTGGCGAACGTGTGGCGAAGAGCGTGGACCAGCGCTCCAGCCGGAACCTTGGTGCGGATACCGGCCTCCCGGTACAACTGGTCGACCAGATACTGCAGTGCTCCCCGCTTCATGGGCCGGCCGCTGTTGGCCACGAAGAGAGCGTCCTGGGCCTCGATACGACCGGGAAAGCGGCGCAGGCGACTCTCGATGTAGGTGGCGATGATCTCTTCGACCTCCGGCTCCAGAGGTACGGTTCGCTCCTTGTTGCCCTTACCCCGCACCCCGATAACCCGATCGCCCGGCGGACCGTCGATGGACCGCATCGTGAGGTCGAGCAGCTCCGACAGCCGTAGGCCACAGGTCAACAGGGTGACGATCACGGCGAAGTCCCGCTCCGGCCAAGGATCACGCGCTCCCTGTCGTCCTTTCGACGCGGCGGCGATGAGACGGTCGATGCTGTCGTCGCCGACGATGGCCTTGGGTCGACTTCTGGGCACTCGGGGTTTCTCCACCGCCGCCATGGGGTTGCCCGCCACCACCTGCTCGGCCACCAAGAAGGCGAACAGCTGGTTCCACGTCGACCAGGTGCGGGAGATGGTGGCAGCCGACTGGTGGGATATCCCGGCGAACGCTCGTCGCAGGGTCTTAACGTCGAGGTCGGACACCAGCAGGTCGACATCCGGCTTGCCGGTAACGCCCTCCAGCGCGGTGACAATGGCGTCGAAATCGCGTCGGTAGGCGTCGAGCGTATGGCGCGAATGCTTGCGGGGCATACGGGCCAGGAAGAAGTCGTCGATCGCCTCCGACAGACGGGCCATGGCCCGATCGTAGTCGCCGTAGAGGCGCGGCCCGGACCAATCGTGCACCGTCATCGAGCCGGCGGTCCGACCGGAACGACAATCGGCTAGGCGGAGCTACCCAGAAGCACCGGAAACGAATCACTTCAGCCCCGGATTCGCCTAACATGTCGCTGGTAACGCCACCGGTGTCATGAGTGCGAGGTCGACATCAGGCGACGATACACCCAGGGCGAACAGAACAAAGGCGACCATCTTCATGAGCGGTGTTTCAGATTTAGCGCACAAGGACGTGCGTCAACCGGGAGAAAGCTCGGTCACGGTTTCAGTGGTGGTTCCCACCATCAACGAGGCCAGAAATCTGCCCCACGTACTGCCCAAGATCCCCCACTGGGTGCACGAGATCCTGCTCATCGACGGTGGCTCGACCGACGGAACGGTCACAGTGGCCAAAGAGCTCCGTGACGACGTGGTCGTCATCGAGGATCTGACTCCGGGCAAGGGCAGTGCCCTGCGGCGTGGTTTCGAAGCCGCCAGCGGCGACATCATCGTCATGATCGACGCCGACGGCTCGATGGACCCTGACGAGATCGGATCGTTCGTCTCGGCCCTCCTGGTGGGAGCCGACTTCGCCAAGGGCTCCCGCTTCCTTCACGGCGGCGGGACCACTGATATGGAGTGGTACCGGCGGATCGGCAACGCGGCATTGACCAAGTTGGTGCGCCTCGGTTTCGGCGGACGCTACTCCGACCTCTGCTACGGGTACAACGCATTCTGGAAGTCCTCCCTCGATCCCATGGCCCTCGACGCCCCGGGATTCGAGATCGAGACGATGATGAACATTCGGGCCCTGACCTGCGGCCTGCGTGTGGTCGAGGTGCCCAGCTTCGAGTCCGAGCGGATTCACGGAACGAGCAACCTCAACACGGTCAAGGACGGCTGGCGAGTGCTCAAGACGATCGTCAAGGAGCGAGTCCGCCCGACGGTGGCCGAAGGTCGCATTATCGAACTTCGGCAACTCGAAGGTTCGGATCGATCTCTCGCCGGCTGACCCGATAACGCCGGCCAAACCGCGGCTGGGATCGGAAATCGAGACGGACGTCCAAGGTTCCAGCCGCCCGATTATTGCCCGGCGGCGGGTCCGGTAGCCCCGGCTACCATTGGGTCGGAAATCGCATCGCCGACGTCAACCGGTCCGTTGCCCAACTCCCGGCCGAGGATGCCTTGACAACACGTTCACGGAGACTGCTCACTCAGATATCCGGTCTGCCGGTTGTGTCCAGCGGCCTGTCGCTCGCTTCCAGCACCGTGGTCACGGCCGGACTGGGCTTCTTCTTCTGGATCCTGGCGTCTCGAATCTACATCGACGATGACAAGTTCGGCGTCGGGGCCACGGCCATAACCACCATGATGATGCTGGCCGACCTGGCCTGCGTGGGAATGCGCACCGGTCTGGTCCGCTTCGTGCCCGCTCTTGGTTCCCTACGACAGCGGATCGTCGGTCGGGCCTACCTGATCGCCTTCGCCGTCGCCGCCACCGTGGCCGCCGTCTTCCTGCTTGGTCTCGGTCTCTGGGCGCCGGGCCTGGCCGCCCTTACCGGTACGGCCCTCACTGCAGTGTTCTTTGTCGTCTCCACCGCCTTCTGGTCGACGTTCATCCTGGAGGACAGCGTCCTCACCGGCATCCGCAAGACAGTGTGGGTACCGATCGAGAACGCCGTATTCGGAGTGGCCAAGATCGCATTGCTCTGGCCGATGTCGCTGGTTGCTCCCGAGCTCGGCATCTTCCTGGCCTGGGCCCTGCCGGTGTTTCCCATCGTCATCGTGATCAACATCCTCATCGCCCGTCGGCTGAACGCCGCCGAGGCCACTGCGACCGGGGTGGCGCAGGCCAGGTATGGTCAGGCGGCGGTGGGCGGGGACGAGCGGTCGACCACCGGGCGAAGCCTGCGGGCCCTCCTGTCGTACTCGTCGGCCGACTGGCTGGCATCGGTGGCCCGGTTGGCCGCCACCGGTATCGGCCCGCTGCTGGTTCTGGGCTTCGTCGGCCAGGCCGGCGCCGGCTATTTCAGCATCGGCTGGCTCGTCGCCTACACCACGTTCCAACTGAGTGTGAACGTGGCCGACGCCATGCTGGCCGAGAGCTCCTTCGACCTGGGTGATCTCAACGCCAACTCTCGTCAGGCCCTGCTTCTCAGCATGGGTCTGACCATTCCCATCGTGGTCGTCGGGCTGATCGGCGCCCCCCTCATTCTGCGCATCTTCGGCCAGAGCTTCGCCGACAACGCCTCTGGTCTCTTGCGACTGCTCTTCGTTGCCGCCGTTCCCAATGTCGCCTACCAGATCTTCCTGGGTCGGCTGCGATCGTTGGGCCGGATGAGGTTGGTCATCGCCATGGAGGCGCTGCTGGCCGTCATCGTGCTGGGCCTGGGGACTCTGGCGCTGCCCCGGATGGGTCTCGTCGGCATCGGGCTCGCCTGGCTGGTGGCGCTGGGCGGCCTGGGAGCGGCCGCCGTGCTGGTGGAGACGCAGTGGTGGTGGGCGTCGCGCCTCAACACCGGTCTGGTTCGGGCCATCGGGGGTCGCATGAGCTGGATCCGTCGGCCTCGGGTGACAGCCGATGTCGAGGCCCGACTCAATCAGGCCATGGTTGAACTCGATCTACAACCGGCTCGGGCTCCGGTGTGGACGTTTCGCGATCAGCACCTGACCCGGGTGCAGTTGGATGGCCGAGGCGTGGTGCACGAGGTGCTGTTGGCTGTCGACGACCACGGTCGGGCCGTGCTCGACGAGAGTGCCGCCATCATCCATGCTCTGAACGGCGACAAGCGTTTGGCCCGGCTGCATGGTCTGCTGCCCAGGATCGGAAATCACGGCGACGATGAGCCCAGCGATCTTCTCGTGTTGACCCGGCCGCCCGGTGAGTCGGCAGCCGCCGTCCTGGAACGAGCAGCCGGTGGCGATCCGACAGCACCGGAGCACCAGGCATTCCTGGCCACGCTGCTGGCGCCGCTGACGACCATGCATCACGCCACCGCCGCGGTTCGAACGCCGACCGCCGACGAACTGGACAGGTGGATCGAACAGCCCGTCGCCCATCTGCAACGCAACGGTAGAGCAACCAACACCGAACTCGAGTTGTTGATCAGGTCGCTCCACGCCGACTTGGACCGCCCGCTGATCATCAGTCGTGTTCACGGACGGCTCACGGCCCACAACATCATTGTCGACGACGGCTCCGTCACGGCCATACGGGGCTGGCGCCACAGCACCGACGGCCCTCCTTTGGTCGACGAGATGACGCTTCGCTTGACGGCGGCGTCGATCTTGCGGCCCGAAGAGCTGGGTGAAGTGGTCCGGGA
This sequence comes from Acidimicrobiales bacterium, assembly GCA_965216685.1. GTDB lineage: Bacteria > Actinomycetota > Acidimicrobiia > Acidimicrobiales > SZUA-35 > JAHELU01. Next base: position 4,862,289 of record OZ244195.1, on the reverse strand, counting down.
GGCTCTGGTCAAGAGCGAACCGTTCCTGTCGTCAACCCACCACTCGGAGTTCAGCGACCAAACTTCTCCTGCCGGCCTATCCCAGCGGACCGCCATCTTGTTAGCCTGGCTGTTGCTGGTCGGACAAGACCAGCCATCCGGTGCCGCAGTGCTTCCCAACCTGTTCTGGGCGTCTCGCAACATCCAACCGGTGTTGGCCGCGGTGTCGAGTGTGATGGAGGTCAAGTGAGTATTTCGGTGCGGCAACTGGCGAGCTGGATTGGGCTCTTCGGTCTGCTGACCGTCGGACTGATGCTCATGGGTCTGGACACCATCGGTCAGCTGTTCGCTCTCCTCCAGTTGGGATTCTTTGTCGGCGCCCCATTGGCTTGGCTGCTGTTACCCCAGCTGCGATCGAGGGCCGTGGTGATCGTGGTCGGCATAGCGCTGTCAATATCGTTGTCGAGTCTGGCCGTGCAGTCGCTGATCTGGTTCAACCTGGCCGGTCGAGAACTGCTGGTGCTGGCCGCCACCGCCTACGGGGTGGTCCTGGCCTGGCTGCTGCCTTCCGATTCGGTTCACCTGACAAGGCCGCCGTTCGAGGCGGGATCGGCGTGATCGCCCAAGTCGAACGGACCGACGACAGCGCCGTTCGGGGGCTGGGCGATGTCGTCAAGATCGGCAACGTCGGCCTCGGGCTGGCTGTCGTGGCCGCCGTCTGCGGACTGGTAGGCGGCCGCATCGTCGACTCAGATCAGGTCGACGGCTACGGTCTGATCAGCGCCCTGCCGTCCGTCTACTGGGCCGGTGTCGCCTTGGCCGTGGCCGCCACCTTCCTGTTGCTCCGGGTGGCCGCTTCCAACGAGCGGAGCCGGTACGCCCCGGCCGTTCCGGCGTTGTGGCTACTGCTGCTGCACACGGCACCCCAGTTGGCTCACTCCCACGTTCGCTTCTCCATCGTCTGGACCCATATGGGGTTCGTCCGCCTGATCGACGAAACCCGGACGGGTGACGTGCTGATCGACGCCCGCTTCGCCTGGCCGGGATTCTTCGGAACATTCATCGCTCCGCTGGCCCGGCTCGACCCGTGGGCATTGGAAGGCCTCCTCCGTGTCTGGCCCACCTACATCACCGGCGGAACCGCCATCCTGGTGGCGGCGTTGGCTCGACGGTCCTATCCGACGGTGCCCATGATCGGATCACTTTCCGCCCTGGTCTACGTGCTCCTGGCCTGGACCGGGCAAGACTACTTCTCGCCCCAGAGCGCCGGCTTCTTGTGGTACATCGCCATACTGGTCATCCTGGAGAGCGGACCGCTGCAGACCAGCTCAGCCTGGAGCGCATCGGTTCCGGTCCTGCCCCGCTTTGCCGCCTCCGGTGGTGATCGGCCGGCGTCGCGGTCGACGCCGGCATTCGTGGCTCTTGTCATCCTCAGCTTCGGTGCCGTCGTCTCCCACCCCCTGGCCCCGTTCTTCATCTGCATGGCGCTGGTCATTCTCGGTCTCTACGGCCGCACGCTGGCCTGGAGGCTCCTCCTGTTCGTCGGATCGGCCTATGTCCTGTGGTTCCTGGTGTCGGCCGAGCCCTGGTGGTCAACCCGGATCGAGGAGCTCATGGATCAGTTCGGTGGTCTCCTCGACAACTTTGCCCGCAATACCTCCGAGCGGGTGGCCACCAGCTCGCCTGAGCACCTACTGGTCACCAGCATCCGCAGCTATGTCGGTCTGGCCACCTTCGTTTCGGTCCTGGTCATCGGGATCACCATGGCCACCGAGCGGTTCCGTCATCTTCGACCGGCCGTTCCCCTTGCCCCCTTGGCCGGTGTCCCCGCCCTGGCCGTTGCCCTCCAGAGCTACGGCGGCGAGATCGTGATCCGGGTCCTGCTGTTCACGTTGCCCATGGCCTCGGTCCTCATCGGACGGATCCTCGCCTCCTTCCGGTTACGAACGCTGCCCACCGCGGTCGCTCTCCTGACAGCCGCCTTGTGCCCCCTTCTGCTGGTGGCCCGCTTCGGCAACGAACGGTTCGAGTTCACCACCGCACCCGACCGGGAGGCGGTCGAGGTCGCCTACGCCCGGGCCGATGACGACACCCTCTTCGTGGCCGACAACGGGTTCATCTCCTGGCGGGACCAGACGGTCGGCCGCAACGAGTTCTTCGAGCTGACGGTCGACGAGTCGGAATCGTGGATCACCGCCGTCGAAGCGGAGGCGATGGCCAACGGCAAGGAGCGGATCATCGTCGTTCTGACCGACAGCCAGCTCGGCTGGAAAGTCCACGGCGAGAGTCTGCCGGCCGACACGCTCGACAACTTCGCTCAGTGGTTGCTCGACCGAAGCGGTTCGGAGCTGCTGTTCCATGACGGGAGATCGTGGACCATTGAGTTGTAGACGATCCTCGGCCGGGGGCTCGGAGAGGGAGGACCGTAATGCGTGAAACGCTGGTCCAGCTCCTCGGGCTGCTGTTCCTGGTTCTACCGCTGATCGCCATCCAATGGAACCTGAGCGGCAAGAGACGGCGGGTGCCACTCCTGCAGCCCCGCCGACAGGCCCGTTGGCGGCTCGAGATCTACTCCAACGGCGATGACGTGGAACAGGCGCTGGTCGATCGCTCCGACATTCCGTTCCCGGTCAAGCAGGTCCGATCGGCCCGGGGCCAACTGGCACAATCGGCCGGGGCCAACGCCTGGTCGCTGCCGCGGCTGGAGCTGGAGATCGACGTCGACGACCCCTACACCGACGAGGTCGTGACCGGGCTCTTCGGCCCCGAACATCACGTGCGATTCGTTTCCGGAAATGAAGCTATGATCGACGTACCCGGCTCGGCCAGGCTCCGCATTCGAGCGTTGCCGTTCCGGTAAGGCGGCTCCGGCCGCGAGGTGGAACAGCGGGCGTCGGTCGAGTGGCCGAGCCCGACCCAGCACGGGCTTACCCGGGACAACAGGCGCCCGGGCAGTCGGTCCATCCAGAAACTGGTACAAATCAATAGTGGTTATGGGTAGCGAACGAACGGGTGAGAAGCACGGGCCGACGGTGTCGGTGTGCATACCTGCGCTCAACGCCGAGAGGTTCATCGGCCCCGCCATCGACAGCGTCCTGAACCAGACCTACACCGACTGGGAACTGATCGTTCTCGACAACAACTCGAGCGACGGCACAGCTGCCTTGGCCCGGTCGTACTCCGACAGGCGGATTCGAGTCCATCAGCAATCGCAGACCGTGCCGATCACCCGCAACTGGAACGACGTGGCCGCCCAAGCCACCGGCCGCTACCTCAAGCTGCTGTGCGCCGACGATCTGCTCCACCCCGATTGTCTGGCCGCCGAGGTCTCGGTCCTCGACCGCAATCCCGATGTCAGTCTGGTGGCCAGCCGGCGCGATTTCATCGACGCCGGGGGAGAGGTGGTGCTCCGGGGCCAGGGCCTGAAAGCCATGGTCGGCCTTCACCGCAGTGCCGATGTGGTACGTCGGGTGGTTCGTTCGGGGATGAATCCCATTGGCTGGCCGACGGCCCTCATGTTCCGCAACCGGGACTTCAAGTCGGCCGGTGGTTTTCGGGGTGAGTGGATCTATCCCATGGATCTGGAGCTGGCCATCCGACTGCTACGTTACGGGCTCTTCTTCGGTATGGAGACCGCCCACGCCGCCTTCCGCATCAGCGACGGCTCCATCAGCTCGACGTTGCGGGGCCAATCGCGCCAGCATCGCCAGGTTCTCAAATCAGTGGCGGCCGAACCCCACTGGAACATCGACCGGTCGACCCTGGCCATCGGCCTCGTCCGTACCCGGCTGCAGGCGGTGAAGAATGCCCTGCTGTTCCGGGCAGTTCGGTCGTCATGGAAGCCGCTGCGGATGCTGCCAGGGCTGGTTCTGCCTCAGCCGGCCGCCGCCGCCGGCCAGCCGTCAGGTGGGCCGCTGATTGAGACAAGCGTCACGGCCCATCGGAGTGACCCGGGATACTGATCCGGCGGCCGAGGTTGCTACTCTGACTGCTGATGCAAACGCCCGAAATGTCTGGAGCACCCGGCCTGCAACTCGACTACGGCGCATTCCGGCGCCACGGGTTCGATGATGTCGTTGGCCACTTCGATCGCTGCGGCTACGTGCCCCTTCCCGGCCTTCTACCGGCAGCCACCGTGGCCACCATCCGCCGGGAGATCGACGTCGTGATGCCATTGTCGAACCGCAAGGATTTCGTGATGGAGTGCATGGACAGCACACCTCGCCACATGACCACCGTCAGTGGCCTGGCCATCGCCGAGAGATCCGAGGCCATCGTCGAGCTGTACCACGATTCGACCTTGATAGAGCGTATCTCATCGGTCGTCGGACAGAGTCTGGACCCGGCCGGCGATCCGGTGGAGCGGCACGTGCTGAACATGTTGCACCAGGCCGGAGACACCCACGGCTTTCACACCGACGACTACCCGGTGGCCTTGGTTCTGTTCATCGAGTCGCCCGATTGCCCCGAGGGCTGCGGCCGCCTGGAGTTCTGCCCGGTCGGAGCCGTACACGATGCCCAGACCAAGTCCCATGCCGTCGGTGACGCCTACGTCCTCCGCTCCGATCGGCTCAAGCATCGGGTGCAGCCCATTCACGACGGTTGTCGCCGAACCGTGCTCAACTTCGCCTATTCGGTCAGAGGTGAGTCGGTGGCCCACACGCCGTCGGCCTCCCTGCTCTACACCTGACGGCGCCCCAGCCGGCCCGGGTCGGTGGGTGGGTCCTACGGTTCAAATTTTGGTGAAGACTGGCGTCGGATATCGATCCGACATAGGGTTCGTTGTATCGAAGATCAACCGATAGAAGAGCGTACGACCTACGTCCTGGACACTTCGGTCCTTCTCAGCGCACCGACCTCTCTCGATGCCTTCGGCAACAACGACGTGGTTCTTCCCATCATCGTGCTCACCGAGCTGGAGGCCAAACGGCACCATCCCGAACTCGGTTGGGCAGCCCGAACGGTGCTTCGCCGCCTGGAGGCGGTGCGAGAGGACAACGGCGGTCTGTCCGACCCATCGATCGTCAACGACGACGGCGGAACGATCCGAGTTGAGCTGAACCATCGTTCGGAGGGCCTGGTCCCCGAGTCGATGCGGGACGACGGCAGTAACGACCACCGAATACTCATGGTGGCCCTCAATCTGCAAGCCGACGGCGAAGACGTCGTGCTGGTGACCCAGGACCTCCCCATGCGACTTCGGGCCGGGGTGCTGGGCCTGCCGGCGGTCGAGTTCCGTCACCATTCCGGGGCCGATCTCGAATGGCGGGGCGTGGTCGAGGTGGCGGTACGGGCCGACACGATTGACGAGTTGTACGAGCTGGGCGTGAGCGATGTCGCCGAGGCCGCCGACCTCCCGGCCAACACCGGTGTGATTCTCGAGAGTTCCAACCAGTCCGCTCTGGGGGTGGCGGTGGGAGACGGCAAGGTCAAGCTGGCCAACGACCGGACCCTGTTCGGGGTGAGGGGCCGCAACGCCGAGCAACGCCTGGCCCTCAATCTGCTGGCCGATGACACCATCGGGATTCTCAGCATCGGCGGGCCGGCCGGCACCGGCAAGTCGGTCCTGGCCCTGGCCGCCGGCCTGGAATCGGTGCTGGAACGCAAGACCCACCGCAAGGTCATGATCTTCCGCCCCCTGTATGCCGTCGGCGGCCAGGATCTCGGCTTTCTGCCCGGTACCGAGGATGAGAAGATGCGGCCCTGGACCGACGCCGTCGGTGATGCCTTGGCCGCCATTGCCAACGAACATGTCCGGGAGGAGGTGCAGCGTCAGGAGTTGGTGGAGGTGCTACCGCTGACCTACATCCGTGGCCGCACGTTGACCGATGTGTTCGTCATCATCGACGAGGCTCAGAACCTCGAACGCAGTGTGCTGCTCACCGCCCTCAGTCGCCTGGGACCGGGCAGTAGGGTGGTGTTGACCCATGACGTGGCTCAGCGCGACAATCTCCGCGTCGGCCGTCATGATGGTATCGCCTCGGTGGTGGCCAGCCTGCGCGGTCACCGGCTCTTCGCCCACGTCACCCTCAGCCGCGGTGAGCGTAGCGCCATCGCCGCCCTGGTCAGCGAAACGCTGGACTTCGAATAGCGTCCGATGTGGGCCGGATCGTCGCCCTCAGGGCGACGATGGGGCCAGATGGTCACCCATCGATGTGAACGAGGCCAGTGGCTCGGCGGGATCGAGTTCGTCGCCTGGATCCATGATCGACCCGGCCGAAGTCTGATCGTGGACGGTGTAGTCGGTGCCGCCGACCGGCCCACCGTCGGGGCGCTTCACGAAACACAGCTCGGCCACCCGATCGATCAACGGACGGTCGAGTGTCATCGGGAGCCCGTCGTAGCTGCAGATGCTGACGGCCAACTCGCAGAAGTCAATGGCCACATAGGGCCGGAGTTCGCCCAGATGTTCCCGGGTCACCCGGTTGAGGTACTTGGCCGATTCGGCTGTCACCTCGATGCCGTGACGGTCGGCCGCCCGGACGAGGATCCAGTTGAAGGCGGTGTCGGTGCAGGGACCGACATAGACCTTGTGGCGCAGGCGACGGAGGAAGGCATCGTCGCCCAGAGAATGCGGTTCCAGGTTGGTGGATACCACCAGCTTCAGCTCGAACGGAACGGTGAACTTTGTTCCCGAGTTCGGCTTGAGGAAGTCGACTCCCCTCGACAGCGGAACAATCCAGCGGTTGAGGATCTCCTCCGGGGAAGTGGTCTGGCGACCGAAGTCGTCAACCACCAGGATGCCGTTGTTGGCCAACATCTGGATGGGTGCCGAGCTGAGGCCGGAGACCGGGTCGTAGCGTAGATCCATCATCTCCAGGTTCAGTTCACCGCCGACCATGATCAGTGGCCGCTCGCACAGCACGTATCGGGGGTCGAGCCCGGGAGGTTGCTCGGGTACGGCCTGGTGGAGGGCCGGATCGTAGACGGAGATGAGCTGACCGTCGACGGCGGTGAACTTCGGTATCAAGACCAGATCGTCGTAGAAACGGCACATGCGTTCGGCCAGGCTGGTCTTGCCCGTTCCGGGCGGGCCGTAGATGAAGATGGCGCCACCGCTCACGAAGGCCGGGCCGAGTTGGTCGAGGATCACGTCCTCAACCACCATGTCGGCGAAGGCCTTCTTGACCAGGACCCGGTCGAGGTGGACCTCGCTCTGCTGAAGCTTCACTATGGCCTGGTAGTCCTCAATGGGAATCGGCATGCTGGCCACGTGCTGCGCGCTCTTCATCCGCTCGGCTGTGGTGCGGAACCCCAGTTCGGTCAGCGTGATGCGGTAGTCACGGCCATCCATGCCTTGATACTCCAGCAACGCCTTCTCCCGAAGAGCGGCTGCGATCTCGTTGGCCACGGCATGGGAGATGCTCAATGACTCCGATGCCCGGCCGACGGTCGTCGTCCTCTCGGCCAGAACCCGGCGGGTGAACAGGTCCTCGGCCAGACCGGCCGATATTCCGAGGTCACGAAGCTTTGTCGGCGCCTGCAGTTTGGTAAGTGCGTCTGCTCCTAAGCCCATGCCGATCTATCGGCCGCACCTCCGGCATACCTGACCACTTTGTGTTCAGGGTCGAAAAACCAACTGTTGACCCGACACGGGAACGGTCCGAAATTTAATGCCTTGCCAAGTATATACCTGCGAAGGCATACTACACGGGTGGACGTCTTCGCTGTTCTGGCCGAACCCAACCGACGCTCGATCCTCGCCTGCCTTCAGAGCGGCGAGCGCTCAGTGGGCGAGCTCGTCGAGGAGCTGCCGTTGACCCAACCGGCGGCTTCCAAACACTTGAAGGTGCTGCGAACGACCGGCTTCGTCACCTCCCGGGCCGTTGCTCAGCGGCGGATGTATCAGCTGCAGCCGGAGCGGTTCGTCGAGGTCGACGCCTGGCTGGAGCCCTATCGCCGGTTGTGGTCGAACCGCCTCGACGCCCTCACCGAACACCTGGACCGGATGGATGACGAATGACCGGACCCTGGGGCGAGATCGAACGACACTCAGGCCACACCAGCTTGCGATTCACTCGTGACCTGAACCATGAGCCCACCAAGGTTTGGCGGGCTCTCACCGAATCGGAGCACATGCGTTGGTGGATGCCGGTCGACATGATCGGCCCCCGGAAGGCGGGTGCCCACGTTCGCCTGGAGTTCTGGCCCGACCTGGTCGAGAGCAAGGGTCTCGATCCTGATGCCGGTACAGGTCGAATCGAGATATGGGAACCGCCCCACGTCTTCGAGTGGAGCTGGGGCGACACCCGGGTCCATTTCGAGATCACTCCGACCGGCAGCGGCTGCTCCCTCCATCTTCTGGTCCGACTCAGCACCGACGATCCCGGCGAAATCGTCGACAACGCCGGCGGGTTCCACCTCTGGATGGAGCATCTGGTCGCACTGCTGGAAACCGGATCGAGTGCACCGATCGCCCAGGCTGACGCCGGACCGCTCGAGGCCCGATACCGCTCCCAGCTGGCCGACTGAACCGATGCGCCCCGTGGCGACGTACAACTCATGCCATGATGGGAACAGCGATGATTCAGAAGATGTTCAGCGGACTGCTGGCGGCCTCGCTCTTGGTGGCCGTCGGGGCTTGTGGCCAGTCCGGATCCGAGACACAAGGGGCGAACGAACTCGACCTCCGCTTACCCTCCGACGACGAGGTCTGTGCCCTCATCACACCGGAGGACCTTCCCGGTGACACCTTCGAACCGATTCCCGGATCAGGTTCGGTTTCCAGCGAACGCGGAGGCCGTACGGCGGCCACCTACCTGCCGGGCGACGATCCGTCGATCAAGGAAGGCTTCGTGCCGGCCGATGCCAGCTGCTCATGGGTTGGAGGCAGCGGCACAACAGCCGGGCTGATCGTGGTCGACTACGGCGAGCAACCGGATCTGCTGGCTGTTCCGGTTGAAGATCTGGTGGCCGGGCCGCCGGCCGACGAACATCGCCTGCTGACCGTCGATGGTTTCGACCAGCTGGCCGTCACCCCCCAATCGAGTGTCTTCGCCTCCGCCGCCGGAGCCAGTGGTCCATACGTTCTGACCGCCCACGCGTCCTTCCTCGACGACAGCGACGGAGAGTTGACCGCCGAGTTCCTGACCAAGCTGTTCAGTCGCTGGTTGGAGGCAGCCCGCTCGGTCGACGACTCGTCCTGATCAGGCCGACCGGCCGCTCGTCTGTGCCTCTCGAGCCGTGCGCAGCTGCTCACTCAGAATCTGCTCGGCGGCTACGTCGGGCGATCCGGTCCGACGATGGAACAAGGCCAAGCGGGCCAGGGCGGAATGGACCTCGTCGAAGTTGCGGCGCTGGCTGCGGGGCAGACTTCGGCGGGCGGCCAGCACCGATTTCCAGTTGCTGAACACCGCCACCTCCTGGCTGGACATGCCGTATCGCTGGGCCAGGTAGGGTACCAACTCGGCGAACCGCCGCTGGTCGGTGCGACGGATCCTCCAAGCGGTGAACGCCGCGGCCACGAACAATAGGAAGAACCCGGCGGCGACAATGAGCAGGACCGACTCGTCGCCGGAGTCACCGGAATAGGTCAGTGTGCCGTTCCAGGCGGCGTGGCTGGCCACGGCCAGGCCGTAACCCCACATGGCGTTGACGGCAACCGACTGTTGATGGGCCACGGCCAGGCCGATGGCCATCCCGATCCAGGCGGTGAACAAAGGATGGGCGAACGGGGTCAGGAGGGCCCGGATGACGAACACCTCCTGCCACATGCCGGCTTCCACCGCCGTGGTGAAATAGAGGAAGTCCTCGACCACGGCGAACCCAAGGGCCACCCAACCGGCATAGACGATTCCGTCGGTGACGCCGTCGATCTCCCGGCGACGGAGAGCCCAGTAGACGCCCAGTCCCTTGGTGAACTCCTCAATGAGCGGAGCCGAAGCCACCGCAGCCCAGGCTTCGCCCACCAGCAGGGCCACAATCGAGTTGACCACGCCGGAAACGAATCCGGCCACAGTCGCTCCCCAGAGAACGGCGTGGAGCCGGGATCGAAACGGCTCGGGTTCGACTCGATCAAGCCAGGCCAGCACCGGGAGGACGACGGCCAGGGGCACCAGGCCCAAAGCGATGCCCAGCAGAGCGGCGTCGGTTTGCACCACCAGGAGCCCAACGAGGGAAAGAATGGTGGCAATACCAGCCACTGCCACCGGCCAGCTCAGCCAACCGCCCAGCTTGGGCCGATGGTCGGTGGCATGACCAAGGTGAGCCGTCCAACGACTGCCGTCCCACCACCGCCACACGCTCTGCTTCCAGGGGTCGGGGTACCAGCCGGCCGGGGAGTTCGAGCTGTGTGCTGGCGCCAGGGGAGTACCCACCACGCCATTCTCTCCGTCGCCTGGACGATTCGCTACGTGGACCGCCGCGGTTTCGTCTGACCGGTCATCGGCCCGGCTCCTCGAGAATCAGTTGACCGACGGCGGTGTTGCTGGCCGGCACGTGGTACAGCCGGTGGACTTCCCGGGGCGGTGGGCCGCCGGCGAGATCTCCCATCGCTCCTCTGGCTATCAACCACATGACCAGCTCAATCCCCTCCGAACCCGCTTCCCGCACGTAGTCGACGTGGGGCATGGTCGACAACTCGACCGGATCGGTGACCAGCCGGTCGAAGAACTGATTGTCCCACGGTTTGTTGATGAGCCCGGCCCGACGACCCTGGAGCTGGTGGCTCATGCCCCCGGTTCCCCAGATCTGAACGTCGAGGTCGTCGTCGAACGACTCAACCGCTCGGCGGATGGCACGACCCAGAGCCAGGCATCGTCGACCCGTCGGTACCGGATACTGAACCACGTTGACAGCCAGTGGGATCACGGCGCAGGGCCATTCGTCGGGCTGGTCGAACATCACGGTCAGCGGGACGGTACAGCCATGATCCACCGGCATCTTGTTGACCAGAGTGAGATCGAACTCGTCGAGTATGACCGACTGGGCGACATGGGCCGCCAGCTCCGGGTGGCCGATGACGGTCGGCACAGGACGGGCACCCCACCCCTCGTCGGCCGGCTCGTAGCGATGCCCGGTACCGAAGGCGAAGGTGGGGATCAGGTCGAAGCTGAAGGCGTTGCCGTGATCGTTGTAGACGAGGATCACGACGTCGGGGACGTTGTCGGCCATCCATTGGCGGGCCGGTTCGAATCCGGCGAACAGCGGCTGCCAGTAGGGCTCGGCGGTCAGGCCCTTGTCGACGGCGGCGCCAATGGCCGGAACGTGCGACATGTAGAGGCTGGCGGTGATTCCAGCCATCAGGTGCCCTCCGAAGGCGGACTGGCCCCGTCCCACTCGTACTGGTAGCGGTTCCCGTCCGGCGAGCGGCCACCAGCGATCATCATGGCCTGGTGGCCGGCGGCGTCGTTCTCGGTCATCGAACTGACGATCTCGACGTAGGAGAGACCGTCGGCCGCTCCGATCTTGGCCACGAAATAGATGTTGCCCCCGAGTTCGAGGAGCCGGTTGAAGTCACGGTCGATGACGGCCTGCTTCTGATCCTCGGACATGTCCCATTCACCGAGATATGCCCGCTGATCGGCTTTGAACCGCTCCCGGTTGCCGGAATCCATCAGCGACATGGCGAATTGATTGAGGTGGTATCCCTTGCGGGCCTGATCGGCATCGAAGATCGTGGTGCCCGGGATGTCGAGATAGGGCTTGTCGAGTCCCATTGGGTGCCCAGAGTAGCGGGCGATTCCAACGTGGATCGATTCGATCCGGCGGGTTGGGCGGGCGTCGGAGGCGACGCACCACTAGTTTTGGACGATTACTGTTGCCGGTCCAGCGGCCTGATCACCGGTCGGCCACAATGCCACCGCCGTCACCACGAGTTGGGGCCGCCGGCCGTCGACCCACGACGACATCGATTCTGTTGCCTCAGGATTGAGCATCAGCCGATACGGGGGCTGCGTCACCTCCTCGACCACCACCCCGTCGACAGTGAACTGCACCACGGGATGGCCGGTGGTGCTTTCGGGTTGTTGATCAACGCCGGGGTCGAGCAGTTCGGCCTGAACCATCCAGCTACCGGCACCCGTTTCCAGCGACTCCACGGTCAGTCGTAGAGTCTCGTCGGCCGAGATCGACTGACGAATCGCCGGACCGGGCGACGAATCGACCTCCGCCGGACCATCGATCTCGATGGCTTGGCTGCTGAGACCCACCGGACCGGCCCCCGCCGGCGATGGCTCGGCCGCCCCTGGTGGCGGAGATTGGGCCAGCGGGACGGACCCCCCGTACATCTCCAGTAGGGTCACCCCGCCGGCGCAGGCCAGAGCGGCCAGAGTTGTGACCATCAGAACACGTCGTCTGGTCGCCGGCTCCAGCATCCAGTCCAGGATTCGGGACCAGGTCGACTGACGCCTGTTCGGTGTTGGCCGATAACGGACCGCCGTTGCCGCTAGACGTTCGTCGATCGGTGATTCCGTATTGGTGGGGCCCTCCCAGATCGTGCTCAGTAGTGGTGGTTCGGGAATCTCCCGATCAGTCCACCGGTCGTCACTCAAGGCCGAAGGCGACGGAGCTGTCGGAGGGCGAAGGTCGTCCCTGGGCGTCATGGATCCCAGAGTAACAACTCATTCAAATTCGAAGGATGATGGTGTCGGTGGCCCGTGGTTCCTTCCGGTGAGGGCGTATGCTCTCTTCGCTGTCGGCAGGCGAATTCACCCACAATCCTGACCCGAGACCCGAAGAGCGTATCCCCGGATCCGAACCCCCACCGATACATCGGCGTTCTAGGCATGGTGGAACGACGATGGGGAATGTCACCACGTGACTTGAATCGGCGGCCTAGCTGGGGCGAGTAGTGCTGTTGGCCGCTCGTGCATGGTCCGCCGATGTGCCCCCGTCCACCTGTCTAGACCGGTCTACCCCCATTAGCGCCGCATCGAATCCGGCGGTAGCGGTGGGGAGGTGTGTGCCACATCCGGGGTGGCGGTCTCGCCGTCGTCACCGTCGTCATCCAAACGGTGCTCATCGCCCGGCATCGGCGGACGGTCGGTGGTCGATGTCGCTGTTTGATAGATGTCAGGCGGAGCCGGCGGCGTTGCTCCAACAGCCAGATCGACCATCTCCGAATCAGGCGGCAACGGCGGATCAGCAGCCAACGGTGGACCGGTCGGTGGGGGTGGGGGAGGATCGAGGGCGATCGGCGCACCGGTTGGTGGGGGAGGAGGAGGTATGTCGGCACTGGCGGCTGTCGTCGGGTCGGGCGGCGACCATCGCTCATCGTCGAGGGGCTGAGCCGGTTCGTCCAACGCCGACCCGTCAACGCCTGGTTCGGCGGTGAAGGCGGACGGAGGCATTGGGGGTTGGGCCGGCAGCGCCACCGGAGACGGCTCATGGGCAGCGGGCCCATCCGGCTCAGGGGTTCCCGGGGTCACCGGACCGTCGAGACCGGCCGCCATGCCCGGCTCGTACTCGACCGTACGGGTGGCGCGGTCGCGCACGGTATCGACCGTGATGCTGTCTTCGACGGAGACCCGGTCGCTTTCCGGTTCGGCCGACGCCGCGACGGCCGCGGAGGCGGCCAGGGCGCCGCCGCCTCGACCAGGGAAGAAGGCGTCGGCCCGGTCCGAGTTGGCATCTCCACGTTCGACTGGATCGTCGCTTTGAGCGGGCTCGCGGTCAACAGTTGAGCTGCCGGTATCTCGCATCGGCTCGGCCAACGGCGGTTGCCCTGCCGGTTCCGACGGTCTCCGGGCCGCCACCGACGCGGTGGAGATTGTGGCGACACGGTAGAACCGGCCCAGCGAGCGACTTATGCGTTCGGTCTGCATCTCGGTGGTGCCGTCGACATAACCGAGTACCCGACTCTCCGACAGGAGACGGCCGGCAACATGATCGGCTCGCAACCCTTCGGCCCCCATGGCCTGCATGCACTGCTGCAGGGCTGGTTCCAGCATCTCCACCGAGAACTTCTTGGCGTGAGCAGCGGCCAACGCCGTGCGCCGGGGTCCGTCGGCGTCATCGTCGGAATCAGGCTCCTCGCCGGCCATGTAGCGATCAACCGCTCGGGCGGTCAAGGCTTCGGCCGCCTCCAGGCGGTTGGCCACATCGGCCAGGCTCCACGCCACGCCCTGGTGGTCGAGCAATCTACGCCCAAACGTCTCCCGGTCGGTTCCGTAGTCGACAGCATGGCCAAGAGCAGTCCGCACTGCAGCACAGGCCATGGCGGCGACATAGATGCGGGCGCCGGTCACACCCGACAAGGCCTGACGGAATGCCGCCCCGGGCTCGACGATCATGTCGTCCTCTGCCGCTTCGTAGCCGTCGAGGGTGAAGCCGGCCACGCCGATGGTTGATCCGGCGACGAGTTGATAGGGATCGTCGGCCCGGAAACCGTCACGCCGACCGTCAATCACAAAACAGGCAATCCCGTCCCGTCCCTGGTCGGGGTCGGTCTGCACGTAACACAGAATCACGTCAGCCATGGCGCCGTTGGTTATCCACGCCTTCGATCCGTTCAACACCCAGCCGTCATTAGTGGGGGCGGCGGTGGTGGTGATGGCGGCGAAATCGCTACCGGCACCCGGCTCGGTCAACGCGGTGGCTCCGAAGCGGCGACCGGCCAGCAGGTCGGCCAGATATACGTCGCGATGCCGGTCGCGGCCCAGGGTGGATATGCGGGCGGCCACATTCTGGCTGTTGAGGAGACTGAAGGCAAAGCCGATGGAGGAGCGGCTCAGAATTTCAGCCACCCGCACCTTCTCCCGGAAGCCAAAGCCCAAACCTCCGAAACGACGATCAACCTCGATCCCGGTCATGCCCAAACGGGCCGCCTCCCGAAGGGCGGCCGGATTGGGCCCGCGATCCTCGAACTCCCACCCGAAGGCGCCGGCCTCCAGCGTTGTCGTACGGAACTTCTCGGCTCGGGCCAGGAGCGTCTCAGCTTCAGGCATGAAGCCGCCAACATCAACCGACTTGCTCTGCACTGTGGCTCCTCTCGACCCGCTTTCCCGCCCGTAGGCCACCACACTAGGACCCGTACCTGGTGGCCTCAACCCCAACACCACTCACAACCGGCAAAAGTTTGTCGACGGACCTCCCGGCCTGGCCTGATGGCGGGCGAACTCGGACCGTGATTCTATGGTGGTCGGCCATGTCGGTTGCTTCGGTGTTGTTCGACGTCCTTGGTCCGGTCGTCCTGCTGGTGGCATTGGGGGCTGTTGTCGGGCCGGCTCTGGGCATCGATGCCCGCTCGCTGTCCCGTCTGGCCTACTGGGTGTTGGGTCCGGCCTTCATGTTCGACGTACTGGCCGACGCCGCCCTGGAACGCAGGGTGATGCTTCAACTTGGAGCCGCCGGCCTGGCCGGAATGGCGGCCGCCGCCTTGGTCTCGACGCTGATCCTGCGGGCCGCCCGCACCCCTCCATCGATGGTCTCGGCTGCGGCCATGACTTCGGCCTACGGCAACGTCGGCAACGCCGGACTGGCCATCTCTGTCTTCGCCTTCGGCCAGGATGTGCTTCCGGCCGCCGGCGTCTTCATGCTGGCCATCAACGCCACCGGCATGATGCTGGGTGTTGGCCTGGCCCAGCGGCGCCGCAGCTCGGTCTCCTCGGCGGTGGCCAAAGCGCTGGCTGCGCCGATGACGGTGGCCAGCGCGCTGGCCCTCGGCGCCAACGGGGCCCAGGTCGTGCCTCCACCCCTGTTCGAACGATCGATAGGACTACTCTCGGGCGCTCTCATTCCCCTGATGCTGTTCACCCTGGGCCTGCAGCTGCATCACAGCGGCCGCTTCCAGGTCACCTTTCCCATCGCTGTTTCCACCGTGGCCAAGCTGGTGGTCGCCCCGGCTGTGGCCACGGCCGTCGCGCTGGCCATCGGTTTGAGCGGTGACTTGGCCGCCGTCACCGCTGTGCAATCGGCCATGCCCCCGGCGGTCTTCTGCATGGTGGTGGCCATCGAACATGACCTGGAGCCGGAAGCGGTCACCTCCACCGTTGTATTCGCCACTCTGGCCTCGCTGGTCACCCTGCCCGTTGTCCTCCTGCTCCTACCCGGGGTGTTGGCCTGACAACGGTCTGGTCGAGGACCTGGGCATACCGATGGCCGACGCTCCGTCCGGCCGAAGCCCGATTGAGCCTGAGAACGACGGCTCATCCGCTGCGGTCGAGCAGCGATTGTGACCGTCGCAGCACGAGCGCAGTGGCTTCAGCGTCGTAGCCGGCCAGAGAGGAATCGAGGAAGAGGTGGCTGCTTCCAGGGTAGGTGTACAGCTCGCCGATGTCGGGCTCGACCGACTCGACCAACTGGCGGGCGGCGTCGAGGTCGCCCTCATGGGCAAAGAACTCGTCGTCATCCATGCCGTGAATCTGAACGGGCAGCCCGGTGGGCCATGGCCCGAAAGCCCATTCGCCCGTTACCGGGACGCAGGCCTCGTACAGCAGTGCACCCCGAGCCCCGGCCCGGGTCTGGGCCAACCGCTGCGCCGACATGGCCCCGAGTGACATCCCGGCGTAGACCAACTCGGAGCCCAGCCGGTCGAGCGCCTTCTCGACCCGCCGACCCAGGGTGTCGTCGCCGATGCTGTTCTTGATGTCGAACCCCTCTTCCAATCCGGCGGCGACCGCGCCCTCGTACAGATCGGGAGTGTGCACCGTGTGGGTGCCGCCTCCCAGACGCTCAGCGAATCGACGTACACCGTCGGTCAAGCCCAGTCGCCGCGCCGCAACCGATCGTTCTGCTCAATCAAGTGCCAGACCCGAACCCGCGTCCGCCGGCACCGGCGCAACAACCCATCGCATTGACCGGCGAGGGACCCTTGAAGAGCACGTCGATCCCAATCGAGACGCACGAATCCGGCAGGGAGGAGTGCGGCGCAGCCAGGGGTCCTTGTGGCGACGTTGCGGAAGGCTGCACTTAGATGTACGATTCGTACATGACTGAGGTAGCTGTCAGCGAAGCCCGAAACCGGCTGGCCGAAGTGATCGAGGAGTCTCGCAGTTCCGGTGAGCCGGTTTTCGTGACCCGCCGCGGACGGCGTGTTGCGGTCATCATCGACGCTGACGCATTCGATCGCCTTGTCGAGACCGCCGACGACGTCGACGATCGACGAGAACTCGACGCGGCCCGGAGTGACGACGACTACGTTCCGTGGAACGAGGTGAAGGCGATGCTGGGGCTCGAGTGAGCCGCTACACGGTTGAGGTCGCCCGTCGAGCGGTGAAGTCTCTGGCCAAGCTGTCTCGTCAGGACCAGCAGAGGATACGAGCGGCGATCGACCTGTTGGCCGAGGACCCCCGACCGCCGGGTTGCACCAAACTCGCCGGCGAGGACTCGGTCTACCGAGTCCGCATCGGGGACTACCGGATCCTCTACGAGGTCTTCGACGATCGTCTCCTCGTGCACGTTGTCCGTCTCGGCCATCGTCGCGACGTCTACCGACATCGCTGAAGCCGACCAGAACATCAGGTCGCAGTCGCTCGACAACCCGCCCAGATCCGGCAAAATCCGAGCGGGTCGCCGGGCCCGGGGGCCGGAGGTCCGGCGACCGCTCGGTGTGGTCAGCGGCCGGCGCCAGCGACGAAGGTGGAGACGATGTAGGTGGCGTGGCGGTCGAGTGATCCTCGTCCTCGGTCGTAGCGCATCGTCGTTCTCGGATCGGCGTGCGACGCTGCTTCCTGCACATCGCTGAAGAGGAACGCCGGCGTCGAACGCGGCGGTGATGAACGAGTGCCGTAGCGAGTGCGGTGAGATGCGCTTGTGGATCCCGGCGCGCTTGGCCAGCCGCCGCACGATCCGGGCCGAGGCGTGGTGGTCGAAGAGGCGTTCCTGGCTGCAGTAGTTGTAGAACCCGCAGATGGTCGACAGCCGCCGGCCGATCGTGGCCGGCGCCTTGCCTTCGGATTCGCACCATCTGGCGTAGAACTCGATGTGGTCCCGCTCGACGACGAATTCGCCGAGACCGGCTGTGTCCAGCCAGCCGACCCATTGGCGGAGGTCGAGGCGGGAGGCCTCCAGCGTGGCGCCGGAGTAGCCGGCCACGAACCCGGCGATCGCCCGGTTGACCTGCTGGCGGATGGTGTCGACGTCGACCAAGACGAGCTGGCCGACGGTCTCACTGCGGTGGGAGGTGGACATGATGGTTCTCCTTCAGATGGATGGAGAACCGAGCCGAGCACTCGAGCCAGGCCGCATCAAGGTAAGTTGATGGTCGAGTTCATTGTTCACGCCATGGCGGCCCGACCCAAGTTCCTGGAGACGTGATGCCCAAATCGATCCAAGAGATCCTCGACCACGCCGACGAACTCGCCCAGCGCTTCGCGGACTACGAACCCGGACCAGGCGACGAGCGCCCCGTCGAGGAATACCTCCTCGAACGAGCCGCCCTCGCCCGCGCTCGAGGCGAGCGCCAAATCGTCGATGCCGTCACGACCGCCAGCGCCAAGGGCGTCTCCTGGCAGCGCATCGGCGAACTCCTCGGCACCTCAGCCCAAGCCGCTCAGCAGCGATACGGCGCAGTCATCGAGACAAGCTGATCCCGAGGATTAGAACGCTCAGGACGTGCCGCTATGCGCACAGCAACTGGCTTGCGAACGTCGACGATATGCGTGCAGGAGAGTTTCGGCGTGCCCCGGTGTGTCAGGTGAACGCTTTGAGGATCGGTTTGCCGATTCGTCGGCGTGTGGGGGCGGCGTCGTTGGCGAGGCGCTCGGCGAGGTCGATGACGTCGGGCCGCACATCGAGGCGTTTGGTGCCGATCGCTCGGAGCGCCATTGTCTGCGCTTTTGTGACGAGTGGGCGTTCGTCGTCAGCGTGGTGCTCGACTAGCAACAACGCGGAGCGGAAATCGTCGTCGGGTGCGGCAGTGTCGTGCAGGGCGAGTGCCACAACAGGGCGAACCCGGCGCGACGTACGAATAGGGCAGGGTCGTGGGCCCATGCTCGACACGGCTCCACGCGTCGGGAGTTCGGTCAAAAAGGTGGAAGCACACGGTGTCGACGATCGCCCAATTGTCGAAATCGCGACACCAGGAATCCATCTGTGCGACGTCGACGGCATCGGGGTCGTCGACGAAGGAATCGTGGCGGCACGCTCAACCACGGAGTCGGTCATCGATCAGCCTGCCCGGCGTCGAGCCCTATCAGGGTTCACTCTGGGCCGGTGAAGAGGTGGAGGAGGTACCGGCGGAGATGGTCGATCGACTCGTGTGCGATGGCTGGGTCGTTGGCCGCTTTGGCGACGACGAACGCACCTTGGATGACGACCATGAGATGCCGGGCCACGCTGGCGGCCGTTGTCGTTCCGGAGGTGCCGGCCGTTTGGAGCGCGGCTGCGGGATCGGTCGCGTACACCTCTTGGGCCATCGTCCCGACCAGGCAGGTGAACTCCGGTAGTTCGCCTCGGACCAGCTGCTCGCGTAGGTCGAGGTAGGCGAGGACGCGCTCTGCGGGGTCGTCGTGGTCGTGGAAGTCGGCGTTGGCGAACAGGTCGCCGGTCGTTGCTGACCAGTGGTTGGCGGCCGCGACGGCCATCTCCTCTTTCGATGACCAGTGATGGAAGAACGCGCCGTTGGTGGCCCCTGCTGCTGCGCACAGTTCGTCGACGGTCGTGGCATGCAGGCCCTTCGTGCGAATGATGTCGACCGCTGCGTCGAGCAGGCGTGTTCGCCCTTCGCCGCGAGGGACTCGGACAGTACTCACGCATCCCCAACCGGGGCGCTGTCGGCAGCAGCTCGGATGGCCGCAACGTCGAGGCGTCGCATCTGCAACATCGCCGCCTGAGCTCGCTGGGCGCGCTCTGGATCGGAGTCGAACAGCACATCGTCGAGACCGGCAGGTGCGACTTGCCACGACACGCCGAAACGATCTTTCAGCCAGCCGCACATGCTCTCTTCGCCACCGTCGGCGATGAGTGCCTCCCACAGCCGGTCGGCCTCGGCTTGGCTCTCGCACGGGATCACGAACGACACGGCTTCGTTGAACCGGAACTGGGAACCGCCGTTGAGGGCCTGGAAAGGACGGCCGGCGAGGGTGAACTCGATCAGCATCTCGCTGCCGTCGGGCATCCGTCTCACGTTCGTGATCTCCGAGCGAGGGAACAGCGAGGTGTAGAACTCCGCCGCCTGGCGTCCGTGGCCGTCGAACCACAGACACGCTGCGATGGACTCGACGGTCACCTATCACCTACGTCCGAGGACGCATTCACCCGCTCGGCCCGGGGTGTTGGCCTGACATCGGTCCTTCACTCTGCTTGTCGATCTCGATATGCTCATAACCAGTCGGTTCGATCCGCCGAGCGGTCGAGACCCGTATCCGTCGACGAGTGAGTTGCTAGGGCGCACATGAACAACGGCCAGGACAAGATTCCCAGTTGGGTCGGTCGTGCGGTGACCACCGCCGACGTGCCGGCGGGGTTTGACGGCCCGATCGAACAGCTGGGCCCCAGCCCCGCTGTCGACACTCCGTCCGACCGAGCCTCAGCGACGACCGTGGGGGCTGGCATGGAGGCCCCGAGTGAGTCCGAAAACGGTGGCTCCGGGCAGGTCGACGACTTCGACAGCACTTCCTACCGGGCTCCGTCCCCGGAGCCGGTCGAGGCCCCGTCGCCCCATTCGTCGGCCAACCGACGGCTCTTGGTCACCCTGGGCCTCGTGGCAGCGGTGATCGTGCTCGCCGTGGTGGCCCTCAACGTTCTCTCCGACAACGATCGATCGTCGTCCAACGATGTCTCCGCCACCGAAACGGAGGCCGACGAAGAGGCCGGCAGCGCCGATCCGCCGCCTTCGGAGGCGGTTCCCGCCGAGAGTCGGGCCGAGCTGGTGGTGGAAGCCGACGATCAGGCGGAGTCCGACGGCGACACCGATGCCGACCCCGCCGGCCCGGCCGGCCTTGCCGATCTGGCCATACCGGGCATCTCGCCCGCAGTGATCGAGGCCCACCGGGCAGAGGCTTGGGCCGCCGGGGAGCCGGCCTGGGCCGTCTATCGGGATGGCAAAATCTACCTACAGGGACAGGTCCCCGACGACCAGTCGGCCGAGCTGCTGATCGAACGGCTGGAATCCATCCTCGGTCCCGAGAACGTGGTGGCCCAGTTCACCGTTGATCCGGCGAGCCCTCCGCCCACCGACCCACCGCTGTTCATCAAGGAGACTGTGGTCTTCGCCCCCCAGTCGACCACAATGCCTCCAGGGTCGGACTGGATCTTGATCATTGCCGACGTATTGATGAAGCGGTTCCCCTCAACCTCGTTGACGGTGGTGGCCGACGGGTCGGCCCCGTCCGATCCGGGCGATGAGCCTGACCTCGTCGACCAGCGGGTCGATGCCATCATCAGCTACCTCACCAGCCGCGGTCTCGACGCCTCACGGCTCGGCTCGAGGGTCAGCGACCAGGATCTGGGCGGGCCGGTAGCCGGCACCAAACCGATTGAGTTCGTGGTTAGGGGTCTACTCGGGGAGGAAGGTTAAATCGAGGAACTGACCATCGGCCAGATGATCAGACCGAGCACGCCCAAAGCCACGCCCATGAAGGCCAGTTTGGCCACCTTCCGGATGACGCCCGACAGCACAATGAACAGTCCGAGCCCGATCAGCAGCATCGGCCAGTTGTTGGCAAACCAATCCATAGGCCGCTCAGGGTAGCCAACTGCCATTCCAATTGGACTATTCCGATTCGGCTATTCCTACTCGATGAGAATCACGTGATCTGAGGACTGAATGGCCACCACATTGCAGCCGCTGATCTGTTCGGACTCGATCCAGGGCTGAGGTAGAACGTTGCGACGCTCACCGGGCTGCAGGTTGGAGGCTTTGGCCATCACGGTTTCCGTTGAGCCGTCGTCGTTGCTGACCAGCAGCTGAGCCTGGTAGTCGTCGGCCGCCGCCGTGCCGTTCTCGAAGGTGACAAGCAACGGGCTCTGACCCGGGACCGGCAGCAGACAGCCGACCTCGACCTGCGATCCGAGCGAACCGACGGACACGGCGACGGTGGTCTCCGGTCCGGGGAGTTCGGTCGGTCCGCTGTCGATCTCCGCCCCCTCTTCTTCCGATGACCGATTGACGATGGTCAAGATGGCGACAACGGCCAACAGCACCACAATGATGACGGCCAGGAGCAGGGCCAGCTGTTTCAACATCGACGGTCCGCCTTCTCCACTCCTCCGATCCTAGTGATCGACCTGACCGGACACCAGGAGCCGGCGTTAGACGGCGACGATCTGACGGGCGGCGAAGGCGATCAGGTATCCAATGGTCAAAATGATGAGAATGATGGCCGAGATGTATTCCTCGACCGGGTCGCCGGCATCGCGGTGCATCAGGATCACCAGCACCTTCACGGCCAGCAGGATGAACACGGCGGGCACGCCGAGCCAGACCAGGGTTGAGCTGGTGAACAGGGCCGACCATCGGTCCGGTGGCCGGCTGAGGGCCGAGAGAACAAGCCCGACGCCTCCAACGATCTCAATCACGCCCAATCCGCGGTACAGCTCACGGCCGAGCTCCAGGTGTTCCATGCGGCGTTGAATTCGGTGGGATCCGGTCAGATAGACGATGCCGTCGGTGATGAAGGCAATCGCCAGAATGAACCCGAGAATCCACAGTGTGATGACAAAGGTCAAACTTGACGATCTCCCTGCATCTGGTGGGTGGTGGTAGAATCAGCGCGCTGGACATCAGTACTATGGGTCCGTGGCCATGGCGAACGCTAGCGGAAGTCAGCCCCGGATCCTGATGGGTCCTACTGGAGCCAACCAGGAGATTGTCCAACTGGCGCGGTCCCTGGAGGGTGACGGTTGCAGCGTGCACACGTTTGATTCGATGCCGGTCGAAGTGGCGATGACCAAGTTCGACATGGCCGTTCTGGTGGTCACCGACAGTGATCCGCTGTCGCTTGAGAGCACCGATCACCGTATTCAGCGCATCCTGCACGCCGCCGGATTCCTGGAGGCCCGACTGGCTCGTGATCGAGTTTGTCTCCTGGTCGAGGACGCAGTCAACGAATTGCAGGCTCCTCCTGTCACCCAGATTCGGTACCCCACCGGCGACCCCATGGGAGGTAAGGGGGAGCTGGTCAAGTTCATCCAGGCTCAGTACCCTCGGGTCCACCGCGATCTCCACCGTCAGGTTCCGATCCGGGAACAAGCTCAGTCCGATGAACTTCGCATGCCCTGGGCGATGCTCATCGCCGTGGCTCTGGCCGCCTTGATTCCCATCGTCTTGTTGGCCCGCAGTATCGGCGGCGATGACGACACGGCCACGATGGCCGGAGTGACCGATGCTCTCGAGTCGGGGCAAGTGGCCGGACCCCAGATCGAACAGGATTCAGGAGCGGCCGGAGCAGCGGCGTCGGCCGGAGCCGACGGCGATCTCGGTGGTGACGCCAACACCAACGGGGCGGTAGAGGGAGCGCAATTGGGAGGTAATGACGGGGCGGTGACCGGCAGCGACGGCGGATCGGCAGCCGATCAGTCGGGTGCCGGCGCCGGGGCCGGCACCGACGGTGGCGCGGCCGTCGGAAACGGCAGCGGCGGGTCGACCGGGGCCGACACCGGCGGATCGACCGGGACCGGGGGTGGCGACGGCGAGACCACATCACCGACGTTGACCAGGCCCGATAACTCCGGTTCGGCTGCCGGCGGTTCCACCAGTGCCGGGCAGAGCGCCCGATTGCCGGCCATCTGCACCATCGATGTTCGCCAGAGCCTGATCCTGCAGTCCACCTACGTCTGCGACAACGGGGGCCGTCTGGTGACCGAAGGCTACGACGGCCCCTGGCACAACGAAATATCCGAGGTGGCTCTGGCCACCGGCGCCACCGGCACGCTGGTCTACGAGCGGGCGGGCGACCTGGCTTTGGCTGCGGGCAACGTCGTCCTCGACCAGGACGAAGCCCAGTACGGAGTAAACACAATCACCGTTGTCTTCAGTGCCGAAGGTCAGCACGTTCACCTCTATCAGCTACCGTCGCGAGGCGGGAACGCCGCCACCATGACCTTCACCCTGGACTGAGCGGCAGCCTGGGCCTCCCGGTTCAGGCCGACGAATCAGACAGGAGCGACTGCTTTGGACCTTCCCGGACCTCTGATTGACCACAATTGGCTGACGGCAAACATCGACGAGGTCGAGATCGCCGACGTACGCTGGTCGATCCCCACCGGCCCCAAGCTCGACGACTTCATGGCCGGCCACGTTCCCGGTGCCGTTTTCGTTGACCTCGACACTGATCTGTCCGATCCTCCCGGACCCCGGGGCCGACATCCGCTACCGTCGCCGGCCGACTTTCGCCGGTCCTTGGCCCGGCTCGGCCTTGGTCGGCGACCGACAGTCTGCTACGACGACAGCTCGGGCGCAACCGCCGCCCGGATGTGGTGGATGCTCGATGCCCTGGGTCACCCGGCGGCCGTGCTCGACGGGGGCCTGGCCACCTGGACCGGCCCGCTCAGCACTGACGGATCGTCACCGGGTTCCACCGCTGACGGTGTCGGTGCCACCATCGGCGATCCGTTGGTCGTCGACTGGCCGGCTCAACTGCTGGTTGACGTCGATCAGGTGTTGCCCCGACTGGCCGCCGGCGCGACGCTGTTGGACGCCCGCAGTGCCGAACGATTCGAAGGACAAGCGAACCCGATTGACCCGGTTTCCGGGCGCATCCCCGGAGCACGGTCACGACCGTGGACTGAGAACCTCTCGGCCACCGGCACCCTCCTTCCGGCCGCCGAGCTTCGACGGCAGTTCGGGGCGTTGGGCGTGGACGGGACCGGCGAGTGGCTGGCCAGCTGCGGATCGGGAGTCACGGCCTGCCACAATCTGCTGGCCGCTCGGGTGGCCGGCCTGGGTGACGGCCGCCTCTACGCCGGGTCATGGTCGGAATGGATCGGCGACGACCGACGTCCGGTGCAGACCGGGCCGGGGGTAGCCGTCAGGTCGGCTGATGGTGACGACGGGGCGGCGTGAGCAGGTAGCCGGCCTTGATCAGCTCCCGACCCTCCAACGGCAGACGGATGGCTGAGCCGTCGGCGAAGACAACCTGGCGATCAACGGCGGCCAGATTGACGGAGACGATGTCGGCCCGGGAATAGGCCGAGGAGTGACTTCCGTTGTTGATCACCATCTGCCCACCGTCGATCACGACCGACCGGACTCGAGCCCGCCACAGCCACCACAGACCGGCCAATGCCACCACGGCACCGAGGATGAGTGAGAAGACGGCAGGGCCACCGTCGAGAATCCACGCCTTGACCAGGAAGTAGGCGACCAGCACGGCGCAGGTGATGGAGAAGAACGGCGTGGAACGGGAACTGATTACAACCGGGCCAGTGGTCATCGTGTCAACCTCAGTGATCGGTGTGTTGTAGGTCCGCCGAACCGATGCATCATCACCCCTAGGCCGCCTTTGGTTCGGTGGCCAGTTTGAGCAGTTCGTCGACCGCGTCTTCGCCCCGGGCCGAGAAGATGGGACCGAACCGATCTTTGAGCCCCCGACGCAGCACCTCCTGGGCCTCGGCCGACAGTCCGACGGCCGCCCCCTGGATGGCCTCGGCCAGGATCAGGTACGAGGCGGCATCGTCGTTGATGGCGATGACATTGGGCGACTGGTGAGAGCCTTGCGGTGGCGACGAGACGGTTCTCGACATGCTCATAGTATGAGCCCCACGGGTGACATTTTCGCGGATCCCGGCCTGGATGATCCTGCCCATCGAACCTAAACTTGCCCAATTCGTACCGCAAACACCGATCCTCACGGAGTTGAACACCGTCCAATGTCCACCCCTGAATGGCTGCATCTGTCGTGCCGGTCACGCTGAGCGAGCCCATCCGGCTTCTGAGCCGGCAGCTGGAGCTGGGCCAGGTCAGCTCCCGGGCGCTGGTGGAGTCGGCGTTGGCGGCCATTGCCGAGCCGATGGGGGAGGGGAGTAGGGCCTTCATTTCGGTGTCGGCCCAACGAGCCCGAGCCGAGGCCGACGCCTGGGACGCCCTCCGTTCAGCCGGTGGTCGAGTTCCCCCTTTGGCCGGTATCCCGGTCGGGATCAAAGACCTGGCCGACGTGGCCGGAGAGACCACGGCCGCCGGTTCCGTGGCCCTGGCCGGCGCCGAACCGGCCGTCGATGACGCCCCGGCCGTGGCCCGGCTCCGCACGGCCGGATTCACGGTGGTCGGCCGAACCAACATGACCGAGTTCGCCTTTTCCGGTCTCGGCCTCAATCCTCATCACGGCACGCCGGCCAGCCCATGGGACAGGGCCACCGGGCGCATTCCCGGTGGATCGTCATCGGGTTCGGCGGTGGCGGTGGCCGACTCGATGGCCTCGGTCGGCCTGGGCACCGATACCGGGGGCTCATGTCGCATCCCGGCTGCGTTCTGCAACATCGTGGGGTTCAAGCCGACCGCCCGTCGGGTTCCGCTATCGGGCATCGTACCCCTGGCTCCCTCGCTCGATTCGGTCGGCCCGTTGGCCAATTCGGTTGACTGCGCGGCGGTGGTCGACGCCGTTCTGGCCGGCCGACCCGACGCGTTGGATCCGCTGGTGCCGCCGCCGCTCACCAGCCTCCGGGTCGGCGTTGTCACCAACGTGATGCTGGAGGATCTCGACCACGAGGTGTCCACCCGGTTTGACGCCGCCCTCGGTCGGATCTCGGCCGCAGGGGTTGCCGTCACCGAGGTCGAGTTTTCCGAGTTGGACGAGCTCGGGCCCATAAACCGGGACGGCGGACTGGCCCCGGCCGAAGCGCTGGAATGGCACCAGGCCATGATTGCCGACCGTGGCGATCGCTACGACCAACGGGTTCGCCGGCGGATAGAGGGTGGCGCCAAGGCGTCCGCGGTGTACTACATCGAGGTGTTACGCCACCGGAGACGGCTGATTGATCGTTTCACCACGATCGCCGCCGACTTCGACGTGCTGGTCGCCCCAACGGTGGCTATCGTGCCACCGGCCATCGACAGTTTCCCGGTTGACGGTGACCCGGCCGACCCCGATGACCGCTACTACAGCACAACCAACATGAAGGCTCTGCGCAACACGTCTATCGGTAACTTCCTCGACTGCTGCGCCATCAGCCTGCCCTTGTGCCATCGCGAGGCCCGCCAGGAGACCCCGGCCGTCGGCTTGATGCTGATGGCGCCGGCCATGGTCGACCGCAACCTTCTGGCGGTGGCCGCCTCGCTGGAACCCGTCGCTCAACAGACCTCGTAGAACCCGACGACCGATGCCTTCCATCGACCGAGGAATGTAGTGGCTCGACGAGACCGTAGGGCCCGTAGGCGGGCCAAGCCGTCGACCGATCACTACCGCACCCTCGAGAATCCTTTCGAGCCGCTTCGAGTTCTGTCCGACGACCAGGTCGATCACCTCCATACCACGGCCGTCCGCTACCTGGCCGATGAGGGCTTGAAGGTGTTGTTGCCCGAGGCCCGAGCCGTCTACGCCGCCGGCGGGGCGGTGGTCGACGAACAATCGATGATGGTGAGGCTTGATCCCGAATCGGTTGCAGCCGCAGTCTCATCGGCACCGAGATCGTTCGTGGTCCACGCTCCCGGACCACAGTTCGATGTGGCCGTGGGTGGAGCGAGCGTGGCCATGGTGCCGGTCGGTGGTCCACCGTTCGTCTCCGATCTGCGGCACGGCCGAAGAGCAGGAACGTTGGCCGATCAGGAGAACTTCCTGCGACTCACCCAGTGTTTCGACGTGTTGGCCGCCGCCGCGCCGTGTGTCGAGCCGACCGACGTGCCACTCGACGTCCGACACCTCCGTTCGGGTCTGGCCACGTTGACGTTGTGCGACAAGGTGCCCTTCCTCTATGCCCGGGGACGGGGCCGGGTCCGAGACGGCATTGATCTCATCAAACTCCGTTGGGGAATCGAGAGCGACGAGGAGTTCGCCGCTGCTCCTCGATGTTGGACCAACATCAACGTCAACTCGCCTCGCCAACTCGACGGTCCGATGTCAATGGCCATCATCGACTTCGCCCGGTTGGGCCAGCCCTGTGTCATGACTCCGTTCACGCTGGCCGGGGCCATGGCCCCGGTGACGCTGTCCGGGGCGCTGGTTCTACAGCATCTGGAGGCGTTGGCTGCCGTCACGTTGTCTCAGCTCACGAAGCCTGGGGCCCCGGTGTTGTACGGCGCCTTCACCTCGAACGTCGACATGAGGTCGGGCTCGCCGGCGTTTGGCACACCGGAGGCGTTCAAGGCCGCATTGGCCAGCGGACAGCTGGCCCGCCACATCGGCATCCCGTGGCGGTCGTCGGGATCGAGCGCCTCCAACGCCGTCGACGCTCAGGCCGGCTACGAGACCATGATGAACACCTTTGGCGCCCTGCTGGGTGGAGCCAACTGGATCCAGCACGCTGCCGGCTGGCAGGAAGGAGGCCTGACCGCCAGCTTTGAGAAGTTCATTGTTGATGTGGAAATGTGCCAGATGATCGCCGAGACGTTCACCCCGGTGGCTTCAGGTGAAGCCGACCTTGGTTTGGATGCCATCACCGGCGTCGGCCCCGGCGGCCACTTCTTTGGTTCGCCCCACACCATCGAACGGTTCGAAACCGCCTTCTACCAGCCTCTGGTCTTCGCTCGTTCCAATTTCGAGCAATGGACCGAGAACGGCAGCCAACGAACCGACACCCGGGCCGCGACGGTGTGGGAGCGTTACCTGGCCGACTACGAAGCGCCGCTCATCGACGACGGCACCGTGTCGGCCATGGAGGACTTTGTCGAGCGACGTATCCGGGAGGGGGGAGCCGCTCCCGACTGATCCCACCGAGTTCGGTCCTCGAAGGGGCGGGTACCCGACCGGACGACGCCGTTGTCATACGTTCAGGACTCCCGTCGTTGGTGGCGGTGGCCGGGGCCGTCGATGTCGAGACAGAACGAGCGTTGACCACCACCGACCCGATTGGCCAAGGAGAACACCGGTCCGTGCTGGCGGTGCCGGTGAAGACCGGGCAGGTGAAGGGGTCTTTCGCCGATGGCTCCGCTCAACTGAGCGGAGCCGACCAGAGCCACCACGGCGGCCAACGCCGCGGTTACGGCGGCCATGGCGATGGTCACCCCACCACCCAGGGCGGCATAGGTCGCCCCGGCGATGATGGGGGCGGCGGTGGAGGCCACGGCGGCCACACTGGTGTTGATCCCCTGGACCTGGCCTTCTTCCCGCTCGTCGGCGGCTCGGGTCACCACCGACTGCAGGGTCGGCATGACCAGCGCCAGGCCCACGTTGACCAGGAACGACAGCGGCAGGAAGAGACCAACTGTCGTTGGCAGTCGAACCAGAAAGAGCGCCACCGGCAGGATGAGGAGTCCGGCCAGCAATGTTCCCACATCGCCAAGTCGTTTCTCGAAGAAGGGGAGCGTGACCATCTCGTTGAAGATCAGAAAGACTCCAACGGCCAACATGAGCAGACCGATGTTGGCCTCACTGACCCCCAGCCGGTCGACGTACCAGAGGGCCAAGATGGTCGTGTAGCCACTGAAGGTCAGGGTGAACAGCGTCTGGATGGTGAACAACCGGTACAGCGTGTCTCGGCCGGTCAGGGCACGGGCTTTGGACAGAAGATTCAGCTGATGCAGGGGATTGGGGTCGAAGGTGGGGGAGCGCAGCTCGACCGGCAGGGACTCGGTGAGGGTGGCCGTCATCCAGGCCAACGTGGCGGCGGAGATGACGATGGCCAGCAGTGCCGGTCCCAGGAATCCCAGTGACGACGCCGCACTGTAGGATCCCATGGCCGGGCCGATCAACAAGGCCACGCCGGCAATGGCTCCCTGGAGCGAAAACACCCTGGTCCGGGCCTGCTCGTCGACGATGTCGGCCAGGTAGGCGGCGGCCACAGAGGCGTTACCGCCGGTCAAACCATCGACGATCCGGGACAAGGCAATCAGGGCCAGAGCCAGGCCGACCGATTGGGTAACAAAGTAAGCCAAGCCGAAGAGGACCCAGCTGGCCAGCGTCCCAGCCTGGGAAACCAGCAGGATAGGGCGACGACCCCGGTGATCGGCCAGACTGCCCAGTACCGGTGCCGCGAAGAACTGGGCCGCCGGGTAGGCCGCTATGAGCAGAGCAAACACGAAATCCGACTGACCGAGATCCCGGACCACGAACGGCAACACCGGAATCAACAGCGTCCCTCCGATGGCATTGACAAACGTCAGCAACAGGATGGGCAACGCCGGACGAGGGATCTGATCAAGCACTGGCGCCGATCCTACCCGTGGCGAAGCGGACACCGTTCACCCGAGAATTGCAGTAGAAAACGAGCTGACAGCTCGTCTTCTACTGCAATATTTCTCTTGTTTCAGACATAAGCTTCATTATGCAGCACTTCGCTGTCTGCGACGAGCCATCGCAGACCCGCGGTGTGTGTCCGATCTCACGCTAGTTGGCGAAAATCTCAGAAATGTGGCGAATCGTCTCAATAAAGTGGCGAGAAATCTCATTAATGTGGCGAATTGCTGTCCGCTCGAACCAGGCTCCTGCTGGCGTGTCGCTCCCCGTCGATGACGTGATCCCTACGGCGGATCCTCGGCTTGGCGTTTGAGGAGCTGTCGGGCTGGGTTGGCCATGGCGGCGTCGTGGAGCCCTTTGCCGGTGACTCCGAGGTAGGCCTGGGTGGTGGCGAGGTCGGCGTGCCCGAGGAGTTGTTGCACTTCTGGGAGTGATGCGCCGTTGTCGATGAGCATCGTGGCGTAGGTGTGCCGGAAGGAGTGGCTGAGTGCCCCTTTGGGTGGTGTTCTCCCCGCTCTCCTGAACCATCCGCGGACAACGTGGTCGACCGCTGAGCGCGTCATGGGTCGCCCGTCGGGCCGGAGTAGTAGCGTGCTCGTCGGATCCAGGGCGTGCTCTCTCGCTTCGCGACTTGTGATGTAGGCGGTGAGTGCGTCGACGGCTTCGGGTGGGATGGGCACGGTTCGGGTTCGATCCCCTTTGCCGACGATCCGGAGGCGTGGCGGGTCGTCTCGGAGGTAGCAATCCCCTACCCGGAGGTTGGTGGCTTCGGAGACCCTGAGCCCGCGGTGATGAGGAGCGCGAAGAGGGCGTCGTCGCGTTCGGGCCACGGGTTGCGGGTCTTCGGCGCCGGCGAGGCCGAATAGTCGGCGACGGCTTCGAGGTCTTCGGGCTGGAGGGGTTTGGGATTCCACGGTGTGCGAGGTGGGCTTTCGATGTGATCCATGGGATTCCCACCGAGGAGGCCCTCTCTCACGAGCCAGAGGCAGAACTGTCGCCAGGTGGACATGACGCGCCGGATCGAACTGGGCGCATGTGTTGTTGCGTAGGCGGCGAAGGCCTCCTCCATCCGCTGGAGCGTGAGGTCGGCCAGCGTGAGTTGCTCGAGTACGGCGAGCCGATCCGATGCGTCAGGTTCGGTCTCGACTAGTGCCTGCCCGATGGTGGACAGATCGGAGTTTCGGGCGGCGGTGGTGTTGGTAGAGGGCCGGGAGGTGTTCTTGATTGCGATCCAGCGCTCGGCGTACACCCGCAGGTTCTCAGTGTGCATAATCAGTGTTAATCATATTGAAGGGTTCTCGGGTCCGGCCGTTTGCCGTGCCCGCACTCATGAGGGTCCTTCGCCGGTCATTTCCAAGGCCTTGCCGATAGCGAGCCCGATGGTCGCAAGATCGGAGCCCGTCTCGACGCGGACGACGAGGAGTCGGCCCGCTCCCATCAGCTCGTGTCGCTCCACGGAGGGGCGGTCGTGGGTCGAGCTGACGACGGCGATCGTGCAGATGCGGTGCCCCGACTGATCCGCCAGTCGGACCCAGGTGATCTGAGTGTCGGTGCGGTTGAGCCGGCTCTCGAACATGAACGGCGTGAACACCATCTCGTCGGTCACGTGCATCCGGTAGTCGTCGTCCGGCCACGATGCCAACGCATGGCGCATGATCGAGGACGAAGTTTCTGGATCGTCTGTGACGAGGGTGACCGTGATGGGGCCATCGCTTGGGGTGCTCATTCCCTTGGAGTACCTCCGCAGTGCGGCGCTGCTCGCCCGTTGAGGTTTGCCACCGGGCGACTATCGACGTGCACGCTCAACGCTCCCCCGGGTGCGGACTGCTCACCGCAGCCTTCAAGATGCCCGCGACCTCTGTGCTGAACAGGCTCGTGGTCGCGGTTTGTGACACCAATGTCGACAAGGTGCGCCAGGACCTCTCCCTCGAGCCTGGTGCCTGCGACGAATCGAGGAAGGCCTCAACGGGCTCGACGTCACCAGGTCGCGTCGCCCGTCCGTATGGGTAGTCAGTCTCAATCAGGATCCGATCGATCGGCACGAAGCCGACAACGGCCGGCCGATTGATCTCGGCCGCGTTGATCGAGAAGCGGCATCCGAGCTCCACCGCTCGCTCCGTTTCCGCCTTCGAGCCGCGCCACCAGTGCAAGATGATGCCTCGTACGGGTCGCCGTTCGAGTGCGTCGAGCACCTTGCCCGTGGCGCCCGCGGAGTGAACGGAGACCAGTCGAGGCTGGTCGGCCAGGGCGTCAAGCATCTCGTTGAGGACGCGCAACTGATCACCGAGGGGGACATCGCTCTTGCCGTCGAGGCCGACTTCACAGACCAGGGGTGTGGTCTGGATGGCGGCGATGAAGTCGGCCTTGGTGAAGGCTTCGATCGCCTCCGGGACCCCGGGGTGGACGCCGACTCCCCAGACCGTGACCGGGTCGGACCGGTCGGTCGTGAGTTGGTACTCCGCGAGGGATCGCGTCGCGGCGAAGACGACGGCTCGCAGAGCCAGGGCGTCGCGGGGGTCGATCGCAGGGTCGACGTGGGCGTGGCAGTCGAGCGCTGGCCATTGCCGCTTCACAGGACGAGTTCAGCTATCTCTCGGAGGCCCCGCGTGGCGACATCGATCGCCGCGTCGGGGTCGTGTCCCGGTGGGAGGCTGGCCAGAAGCTCAGCTTCGTTGAGGCCACGATGGGCCGCATATCGGGCGGCTTGTAGGTCTCGAGCGCGCTTCTCGCTGTACCACCCGTCGTGTGCTCCGACCGAAGTCGTAAGGTCGTCGATGACGTAGCGGGTGGCGTCCGTCAGGCCCGACCCGAGGAAGGCCGCGCGCCTCACGATGCAGCCGAAGCACACCCCACAGTGGTCGTACCCGCCGGCGAGTCCAGCGAATCGGTTGTCGCCCCTTGCGCACGAGTGTGATCGAGAGAGCAGCTTCGAAGCGTTGGCGGCGCCGATCTGGCTGGTGACGCCACTGAACATCTGCGCCTTGGTAAGCGAAGCGCAGGGGTTGACGAAGTCGTCGTGGGCACCAACGGCCTGCAGGAGCGTTCCGAGACGCCGGAGGTAGTGCGGGTGCGTTGTGCGCGTCGACAGGGCGCCGCGCCGCTCGCCGCCCATTGGGGGGTTCAGCGAGGCGAAACCGTTCTCGGGAATGAGCAGTGTCGAGCCGGCTGCCCCTGCTGCGCATAGTCCGATGGCGATGAACAGCAAGGATCTGGAGCGGCTGGACGGCTCGTGTCCAAATGCCGCGTGCGATCCGAGTTGCGTGGCGGTCCGACCGACGGTGGCGGTCACGGAACGAGGTGGTGCGCCCCAGAGTTCAGCCAAGTCGTTGGTTAACGCCTTCTGGTGGCCGGTGATCGGGCCCCAGTCTCGGTGCGAAACCAGGACGTGGTCCGTCATCGCTCGCAGCCGCTAAGACGACGCCGGCTAGTGAGTCCGCTCCCCCACTGAACAACGAGGCGGATGGTCCGGTTGGACAGCGACGTCGTGAGGCCGTCTTCGGTGTCTTCGCCTTGACGAACACGAGGTCCCAGCTGTCGCTCGTGAGGAACGCCAGTAGCACTGAGAGATCGTCAGCCACCTGGTTCCAGGGGTCCGGGTCCCAGACGGGGACGATCAAGCGGAGGCGGCGGAGCCAGCCTCGCTGTGGTCGTCGCGCCGTGCGATCAACCAGGTAGGCGAGAACGGCGAGGCGAAGGAACTCGATGTTCGCTCGGGGTGCCCCAAGGTACTGCTCGAGCCCAGGGCTGATGTCGGTCCGGAAGGAAGAGTCCTCCGGGACCGGCCGCCAGAGGAAGTCGTTCGCCGACAGGCTGCGTCGCTTCGCTGCGCTGACGGAGAGGAGGAGGCGGTGGACCGTCACTGGGACTGTCCGTGGATTCGTAGTGTCTGTTCGAGGATCGTCTCCGCGGCTTGCGCGAGGTCTTCGATGCTCGAGGTGGCGATCTCGATCCTCACCTGGCGGGCCAGGACCTCGATGGTGTCGTGGGCACGTTGCTCGGCGCTTAGACCGGCGAGGCCGTCTCGCTGACCCGAACGGATCTCTGTGCCGCCTTCGGTTAGGAAGACCTCATAGACGTACTCGACAACGAAGTGGCGAAGGACTTCCACTTGCTCGGGTGCAGCGTCGGCGGTCAGGGCCCAGATTGCGGTCCGGTTGGCGGCCGTCCGCAAGATGTTCTTTCGCAGAAGTGGTCGCACCGTCCTCGACCGGACCTGGGATCGACGACAGGCCGAAGCACGAAACGCACCGGAGATCTCCCAGTACTACCCCGAGGTGGCACGGCTCGCTGCTTGGCTGCTCGAGGTTCCAACTGAGGCCGACCCCGACGGTCTCGTGGCCGGGGTCGACGACGCCCAAGCGGTGTTCGGTCAGGCGGTCAACGGTGCCAGCCGCTACGAAATCACGACGCTGACCGACCGCATCGAGCACTCAGCCAATCGCTACATCCACCTCGCAGTCGGACTCGCACACAACATCAGTCGCCGTCACCGAGCAACTGGGCCGGAGCACAGCAAATGACGCCGAGCGGCCAGGGCACTTGCCCTAAAGTGAGGCCTCGTGGCAAGTGATCTCCTCGCATCGAAGCCGTACGTCATCGCCAGGCTGGCGGACCTCGCATCCGAGCAGCAGGGGTACGTCACAGCCGAGCAAGCAAACGAGGTTCTAGTCTCCGAACCAGAGATCGAGACGCTCCACAATGCTTGCATACTCACCGAGGTCGGCACCGACGTCTACCGATTTGCTGGTGCGCCCGCCCACCACCAGGAGGACCTCTGGATCTCCTGGCTGCGTCTCGACCCCACACGACACGGCGCCGTCCGAGCCAAGAAGCCCGACCTCTGGGTGTGCGGATGGTCCGCAGCGCGCATCTGGAACCTGGGTATCGTCATCGCCGATCGCCACAGCTTCGTGTCCACCCAACCTGGCGTCTACGAGGCGGCCGCCGCCAAGCTCATTGACGTCGAGACCATCGACGAGACTCCGGATATAGCCCGAGGCGACTGGGAGATCCGCAATGGCCTTCCCGTGCTACGACCGCACGCAATCGTCACAGAGCTCATCATCGCACCCAGCCATGGCGACGGCGGTCACCTTGGGCGCCTGATTGATGACGCGCTGAACGAGGGCCCAACCCGACAAGAGCTGGCCGCCCTCATCGACCAACGAGTCCAGCCTCTGGAGTTCTGCGGGATCGAGTTCGACGGAGGGATCGAGCTGATCGACTACCTACTGAGCCAGTCCGCCAAGTAGGAGCAGCGTTCTGCCGTCAAAGGTCCAAAGCGTCAAGGGTTGCCTTCTGCAGATCTCGCTCACGTCTTGATGTGACGGTAGATCGAGGCTCGGCTTACACCTACGACCTCGGCAATGGCGGCGACGGTGTAATCCCCCGAGTCGAACATCTGCTGGGCAGTGGCGGTCTTCTCCTCGGTCATCACGGACGGGCGACCACCGACCCGCCCGCGGGCCCTGGCGGCAGCCAACCCGGCTTTGGTTCGCTCCCTGATCAACTCTCGCTCAAACTCGGCCAACGCTCCAAAGATGTGGAACACCAGCTTCCCGCCCGACGTCGTCGTGTCGATTGCCTCGGTCAGGCTACGGAAGCCGACCCCGCGCTCGGCCAGTGCATTGACGGTGTCGATCAGATGGCACAGCGACCGACCAAGCCGATCAAGGCGCCACACCACCACCGAGTCACCCGGACGGGCGTGGTCCAGCAATCGCTCCAGCTCGGCCCGCTCAGCCAAGGAACCGGATGCGTGATCGGTGAACAGCCGAACGCAACCTGCGGCTTCCAGCGCATCAACCTGGAGCGACGCGTCCTGCTCGGTTGTCGACACCCGCACGTAGCCCAATAGGTCACCCATCAACGCTAATCGTAGCAATAACGGTCACCCAGGGGTGTTGTGAAACGTTGATTTCGGACACGGGTTCTGAACGCGCTGTCCAGCCGATATCGGCCGTCCAATGTGGTGTTGCAGAAACGTTCGTTTTTGGAATGCCGAGGGTGCCACCGCCACGGAGAGAGCGGTGGGATTTGACCGCAGCGGACAAATGTCGTTGTCGGACAGCTACGTCGAAGTCCCGCAGGAGATCCAACAGCAGTCGAGACCGAGGATTGCTGGGCCGAATAGGATCGACTTCGACTGGGCCCCGAGGAGTCGGCGACGTTAACACCACCGATTCTCGGAGTCCCCGACCCGCGTTCGGCGCCGAAAAGGGTTGAACCATCCCGGTCGCGGCCCGAAAGGGAGCCAGCTGACCTCGTACCGGCACGCAAGGGCGTCAGCTGGACATGTTGATGTACACATGTTTGGCTTCGAGATAGGCCTCGATGCCGCTCCGGCCGAGCTCCCGTCCGTACCCCGACTGCTTGAAGCCGCCGAAAGGGGCTTCGGCTGGAACCGGTTGGGAGTCATTGACCCAGACGGTGCCGGCTCGCAATGCCCTCGACACCCGGAGCGCCCGCCGCACATCGTTTGTCCACACCGCGGCCGCCAGTCCGTAGGGGGTGTCGTTGGCGATGCGAATGGCCTCTGCCTCGTCGTCGAAGGGAATGATCGACATGACGGGCCCGAATATCTCCTCGCGGGCGATCGTCATGTCGTTGTCGACGTCGGCGAACACCGTTGGGGGCACGAAGAAGCCGCTGGCCAGGGCGGGGTCGGCGGGCTGGTCCCCGGTGAAGGCCAGTCGGGCCCCCGACCGTTCCCCGATGTCGATGTAGTCGTCGACCGAGCGCTTCTGAGCGGCCGATATCATGGGGCCCATCGTGGTGGACGGATCCATGCCATCACCGGTCCGTATGGCTCGTGCCGCCTCGACCAATGCCGACACGGCGTCGTCGTAGATCGAGTGTTGGACGAGCACCCTCGACCCGGCCGTACAGCATTCCCCCTGGTTGAAGAACAGCCCGAAGGCGCTCATCTCGAAGGCGCGTGGCAGTTCGGCGTCGTCGAAGATGATGTTCGGCGACTTGCCACCGAGTTCCATCGTGACCCGCTTCAAGCCTGCCGCGGCCTGCTGCTGGATCCCGACACCGACGCTGGTCGAGCCGGTGAAGGAGATCTTGTCGACGGCGGGATGGGTGACCAGGCAGTCGCCGAGGACCGAGCCCGGTCCGGTAACGACATTGAGAACCCCGTCGGGGAGCCCGGCTTCGGCCAGGACGCGAGCCAGCTCGAGCGCGGTCAGCGGGGTGTTCGTCGCCGGCTTCAGAACGGCGGTGCAGCCTGCGGCCAGGGCCGGCGCCACCTTCTGACCGGCCATCAGGATCGGAAAGTTCCACGGCGTGATGAGGCCGGCCACGCCAACGGGCTCGTTGACCACCAGGCTGAGGGCGTCGGGTCCCACGGGTGGGATCGAGCCACTGACTTTGGTGGCCCAGCCCGCGTAGTAGTCGAAGATGAAGGCCACCTCGTCGACGTCGGCCAGTGAGTCGACGTAGAGCTTGCCGGAGTCTCGGGTTTCGAGTTCGGCCACGGCTTCCCGGTCTCGGCGCAACAGCTCGGCGGCTTGATGGAGGATTCTGGCTCGTTCCCGAGGCGACGAGTCCGGGCCCCACGGCCCGTCGTCAAAGGCCCGGCGGGCGGCTGTCACCGCGCGATCCATGTCGTCGGCCGTTCCCCGGGCGATCTCGCACAACTCCGTCCCGGTGGCCGGGTTCACGGTCGACTCGACCCGTCCGTCGGATGCGTCGACGAACTCGCCGTCGATGTAGAGGCTCCTACGATCCATCGATGGTTCTCCTCGTTGTCATCGTTGTTCGCCGAGCACATCGGCCAGCGTTTGTGTGAAGCGATCGGTGTCGCGGTCGGTGAAGATCATCGGCGGCTTGATCTTGAGGCAGTTGCCGTGCACCCCGTTGGGGTAGACGATGACTCCCCGCTCCCTCATTCGCTCGCTGACCTTCGAGGTGAAGGCACCGGCCGGCTCCTTAGTGACCCGATCCCGAACGAACTCCACCCCGAGATACAGTCCCTCGCCCCGAACGTCACCGATCCGGTCGTCGTGGTCGGCCAACTCCCGGAGTTTCGATCGGAATCGGGTTCCGGTGTGGAGTGCATGGTCCTGGAGCCCGCGGTCCTCGATCTCATCGAGAACCGCCCCCGCCACGGCACAGGAGACAGGATTGCCCCCGAACGTGTTGAAGTACTTCATTCCCCGGTCGAACGCGTCGGCAATGGCCCGGGTGGTGACGACGGCGGCGATCGGGTGCCCATTGCCCATTGGTTTGCCCATGGTGACGATGTCGGGAACGACTTCACCCAGCTCGAATCCCCAGAACCGGTTGCCGAGACGGCCGAAACCGACCTGGACTTCATCAGAGATGCACAGTCCGCCGACGGAGCGCACGGCTGCAAACGCCTGGTTGAGATAGCCGTCGGGGTAGACGATCTGCCCCGCCGTCCCCATCAGCGACTCGGCGATGAACGCCGCGGGCGGGCGACCGCCGGAGACGAGCCGGTCGGTCAGATTCCGAACCGATTCGGCGTACCCGGTTCCGGCTTCAGGGTCGTCGTAGCCGAACGGCCCCCGATAACGATTGGGCTGGGTCACCTCATGGGTGGTGGACGGCGGGCCGTCGCCGCCCGGCCCCCGGTACCGGTTCGGGCTGATGCCGGTGACCGCCGTCGTGTTGCCGTGATAGGCGCCGTCGACCACCATGATGTCGGTCCGGCCGGTGACCTGGCGGGCGATCCGCAACGCCAGGTCGTTGGCCTCGCTGCCGGTGCAGACCAGGAACACCACCTCGAGCGGATCGGGTAGGAGCCTGGCCAGGCGATCGGCGTAGATGGCCATCTCCTCGTAAATGAACCTCGAGTTCGTATTGAGCCGCCGCATCTGGCGGTGGGCGGCCGCCACCACCCGCTCGTTGGCGTGGCCGACATGGGTGACGTTGTTGATCGCGTCGAGGTAGTGATGGCCGTTGGCGTCGATGAACCAGACACCGGAGGCCCGAACGAGATTCATCGGCTCCCGGTAGTAATAGCGCTGTGACGATGCCAACCGGCTGTCGCGAAGAGCGACGATGTCGGTCTGGACCGACTCCGTCGGCGGATCGACCGGGGTCAAACCAAGCAGGTTGCTCGGATCGAGGCTGAGGGCGGCCCACGCGACCCGGTCGGCCGGCCGGACGGACGATGGCACCCGATCGTATTGTGACGGGAGAAACCGGAGAAGCTGAACGCTGACCGGCGATGCGGCATCGTCGGACACCTGACCAAGCGGATCACCGGGCACAAGCTGCGCACCGGCCTTCACCAGAGGATGAAGGCCGGTCCACTGAGACCACAGCTCTTCACGTCCGATGCGATGGCTTACCACGACCCGTTCCGGAGTTGCCTCGACCACGGTGCCGTCAACCGGGAGCCGAACCTCACTCCCGCGCGGTAGGTGGAGTTCCAGACCAAGTTGAATCGTGGCCGGTCCCCCGTCTCCGTCGGCCGGACCGCCACGATCGAGGCGAACCGTGTCGTGAGCGATGGCGTGAGGGAGTTCGGGCAGTGCGGCGGCCCGTACGGCGGCCTTGTCGGTCGGGTCGACGGTGTCGAAGACATCGCAGTGGGGATCGAGGTCGACCACGGTGAGATCGGGGTGGAGGGAGACGGCTGGAGGCCGGAATACCGGTTGGTCCTTCGCCGTCAACCTCCGATCGCAGGCCGTGGCGATCCGTTCATCGACAAAGGCCATCGGCAGATCAAGCAGCCGGTCGAGGGTGGCCCAGGTGTTCACCGACCGCAGCCGGGCGTAGCCGGGCTGATGGGCCATGCGGGCCGACCAGGTGGTGGCGTTGACGACGAGTCGGCACAGGGCCAGGGGGAACAACACTGCGAGTTCATCGTCGGTTGGGGATTCGCCGTCGAACCATCCGGACACCACCTCGGCCGCACAGTCGAGTGGATAAGGCGTCTGCAGCATGGCGTAGGCCATGGGCACGGCCAGTTCGGCGATGGTCACCGAGTGCAGCAGATCACCGAAGTCAACGATGCCGGCGACCGACGACAGGCCCCCGCCGACCGACACGATGACATTGTGATCGTTGAGATCCTGGTGCACCACCGAACGGGGCAGGCGGTCGATTGCCGGCTCGACCCGATCGGCGAAGAGCTGGAGGGCCTTGTGGCCGATGGCTCGTTGTCGCTCGCTGCTGAGTTGGTCGGCATGACGAGCGATGGCCTGGTCGGCGGAGCGAAGGTCCCAGTGGTGGGTGCGGTGGGCGGCGGGATGATCGAACGACTCCAGAGCCCGGCTCAGCCGGCGGGCCGCTTCACCGAGCGTGCGGTTCAGGCGAGGTCCGTGATGGGCGACGTCGGCCCAGCGAAGGCCATCGAGCCAGCTGAGGACCCAGACGGCGCGACCATCACTCGCCCACCGGTCGTCGCCGTCGAGGGTCGATCGGATGCGGGGCACGTCGACGGGGTCGTGATGGCGGAGGTGTTCCAGGGCCGCCAGTTCGAGGTCGAGACCCGAGGCGTCACCTTCGAGGTGTCGGATCTTGACGCAATGGGCGGTCCCCTCGTGATCAACGACCCGCAGGGTGGTATCGTATTCTCCGCCCAGCGGCTCGACCTCGGTGGCGGTCATCCCCCACTGCCCGGCGAGCACGGCTTTGACGTCGGTTCCGTCGACGACCAGAGAATGGGCGGTCACGATGCGTCGTTGGCGTCGCTGAGGTCGTCGAGCGAAGCCAAGTCGTTCCCGGTCGACATGAGTTCGAGGATCGTACCGAACGGATCACGGCAGTAGACGACGGCCGCTCCGGTGGCGGAGATCGTGACCGGCTCCCCCATTGCCGACCCACCCAGCTCCTGAACCAGGAGCCAGGTTGCATCGACGTCTTCGACCTCGATGGCGAGGTGACGCAGGCCCGGTTCGTTGGCCCCGAGTTCGGCCGGATCGGGGCCCACTCTGGAAGGGGCCGAGTAGGACCACAGTTCGAGGTAGCTGTTCGAGCCCTGCATCATCACACCTCGGGCGGTCGAACCACTAAGCCCTACCGCTTGGTCGTGCAGCGGCGAGGGAGCGGTCCATTCGTCGGTTTCGACCGGCTCCATAGCCAGCAACCGACCGTAGAACTCGATTGCCCGGTCGAGATCGTCGACGACGAGCCCGGCGTGGTGAATTCCGACCGCCATGTCAGGCGGCGAGTCGCTCGCGAACCTGAATGAGATTGCCACTCGGCTCCCGCAAGGTGGCCGACAGTACCCCGATTCGAGGATCGACGGCGGGAGCGATCACCGGCTCCATGCCGGCCGCCTGTGCGTCGTTGTAAGCGCCCGCCACGTCGTCGGCATGGTAGAGCACCGTCGAGATGGCCGGCCCGTGGCGATCCATGATCGCTTCTTCGGCCTCGTTGTCGGGCGTGGCCAGCACGTTCACGCACTGGCGCTGCTCGTAGCTGTGATCAACCAGGTAGACCAGGCCGGTGTTGTCGGAGCGTCGGTCGAGCAGGATGCGCTGACCGAGCGTCTCGACGTACCAGTCGACCATGGCATCGAGATCCTGGCACAGTTGTACCGCTCCCAACGTCTGCAGCTTCCGGGCGCCGACCGGGTAGAACTCGACGTCAGGCGTCTTGAATCCGTCCACGTAGCTCATGATCTCGATCCAGCGGCCTTCGGGATCGATGGCGACGAAGCCGTTGTAGGCTCCGTCGAACTCCTCGTAGTCCATCGCCACCTTGCAACCGGCGACGAGAAGGGGCTCGATCGTGGCCTTGGCATCGGGCACGATCCAGCAGATGTGGTTGATACCCGAGTCGTGTTCGGCAAACCAGTTGCGCTCGTACTCGAACTGGAAGGGCGGTGATTCGAGCT
Organism: Acidimicrobiales bacterium; assembly: GCA_965216685.1. GTDB lineage: Bacteria > Actinomycetota > Acidimicrobiia > Acidimicrobiales > SZUA-35 > JAHELU01. The sequence continues at coordinate 4,820,346 of OZ244195.1, read as the reverse complement.
GCATCTGGAAGGCTCCGCCACAGGCCAGGAACGTGTAATCGACGTGCCCCTCATCGGTTTGGTGGAATCCCTCCATGCCGGTCCAGTAGAAGGCGGGAATAGCGTGGTACCACTTGAGCCAGTTCCACATGGCCTCCCGCGGATTCTTTTCATAGATACACAGATGGTGCAGTTGGTAGATCGGATCGCTCACCGTCGTCCTCCGCTGTCGGGCCCACTGGATTGATGCAAGTGATTTATGTGTGATCTCAGTCTTTCACAGATTAATCAATTGGTCTAGCGCGAATTCCATTTCAATTCAATGGCCAGTGTGGGCTGCGGGAGGCCAGCAGAGATCACGGTGTGACGATCACCTTGCACTCGTCGGTCGGATGTCGGAGGGCCTCGAAGGCCCCCGGTAGATCCTGGAGGCTCACCCGGTGCGAGATCAGCGGGCTGGGGTCGATGCGACCGGCGGCCACCATCTCCAGGATGAACCGGTTCTGTTGCTTGGTGTAGGTCCTGGCCGTCATGATCGACGGTTCACGGGCATAGGCACTGAGATGATCAAACGAGTCCGGTTCCATGCACACACCGCCGGTGACCACCCGGCCCCCGTCGGCCACCAGGCGGATGGCCTCGTTGAGCAGGCCGGGCCGCCCGACCGCCTCGACGACGACATCGGGCGGTGCCCCGACACGGTCGATGAACTCGGTCCGAACGTCGGCCACCGCTCCCCCATTGATGACGTCGGTGGCTCCGAGCCGATCGGCGAGGTCGAGGCGGTAAGGCACCAAGTCGCTCACGGCGATCCGTCTGGCACCGAAGAAGCGGGCGAACAAGACCGCGGCCAGTCCGATGGGCCCGGCGCCCACCACCAGGACTCGATCGCCGATCTGTAATTGAGCCCGGGCGATACAAAGTAAGCCGGTGGCCAACGGCTCGGTGAGCGCCGCCACATCCATCGGGACGCCGTCGGGTACGGCGATCAGGTCGGAGGCCGAGCAGGCCAGGTAGTCGGCGTAGGCGCCATCGGGCTGATCGTCGGCCAACGCCCCGAACGTAACCTGGTGAGGGCAACGCTCCGGTTGATCGAGCAAGCATCGGGGACAGACCCCGCACGATCCGACCGGCATCACATACACCCGGTCACCGACCGCCCAGCCGGACACGTCCGATCCGAGCTTATGGATGGTTCCGGTCACCTCGTGACCGAGTACTCCGCCCCGGCGGGCGATGCCGTCATCGTGGGCGGTGGCGTGCAGATCGGAGCCACAGATGCCGCAGGCGGCGACCTCGATCACCACCTGATGAGCGGCCGGTTCGGGGCGGGCCACCTCGGCCACACGCAGTGGCCGGCCTGCCTGGTCAAAGATGGCGGCGAGCATGGTCGTCACGGGATCACATCCTCTCGGGTCCTACTGTCGGGTACTGAAGCACTCAGAAGTTCGCCTGCTTGAGGGTGCCACCGTCGACCCGCCAGTTGGCCCCGGTCACATAGGACGCGAGCGGGCTGGCCAGAAAGACCACGACGTTGGCGATCTCCTCCGGCGTTGCCAGGCGACCCAGAGCAGGCATCGACTCGGCCATGGAGTACGTGTCGGGGTCGTCCCGCCGGATCTGATCCCAGATGCCGCCGTCGAACACCGTTGGTCCCGGGACGATGGTGTTGACCCTGGTACCGGCCGCGGCCACCCGCTGGGCGAGCTGGGCCCCGTAGCTGACCAGAGCCGCCTTCATGGCACCATAGGGTCCTTCACTCTCGGGGAGCTCGGCCATGACGGCGGCCACACTCGAGATCAGCACGATCGAACCGGCGTCGGACTGGGCGAGGCGAGGAAGCAACGTGCGGCACCCGACGACGCAATGGCCGAGGTCGATGTTGAAGGCGGCCTGCCACAGCGCATCCTCATCGGCGTCGGGGGTGAATGCCACGTTCCCGACGAAGATGTCGACCCCACCGAGTTCATCGGCCGACGCTTCCAACCATTGCTGGTAGGCGGTGACGTCACCAACGTCCACCGCCCCGCCGATGACGGTGGCCTCACCGTCGTGGGACGACAACCGGCCGACCGCCTCGTCAACCCCGGTCCGGCTGCGGGCACAGACGGCAACGTTGACCCCCTCGTCCAGGAAGGCACGAGCCACAGCCAGCCCGATCCCTCGCGTCCCCCCGGTGATGATGGCCGAGCGGCCCTCGAGTCCCAAATCCATTGCTCACTCTCCTGGTCGTAGGTAGATCTTGCCGCCTCGTTTGGAAAGGCCGGCCTGGAACGCTTCGGCGGCCTCCGACATCGGATAGCTGTGGGTGACGGCGGCGTCGACCGCGGCCTGAACCGCCGGATCGCCCAGCATGCGCACCAGGCCATCGCGGTCCCTGACGGCGACGTCGTGACCGCCCGTCCACCGAATGTGGCGATCCATGAGGGTCAGCAGGACGTTGATGGGGTACTCTTCCCCCCCGGGGGAGTGACCGAGCGAAAAGAGGCCTCCGTAACGGCGGAGCCCGGCGAGGCAGGCGTCCAGGTAGAACGCGGCACCCGACCCCTCGAAGGCAGCATCGGCACCGCCTCGTCCGCCGGTCAGGCGATGGACCTCGTCGATCCAACCAGGTTGGGACGGGTCGAGCACGTGGGCTGCACCGGCCTTGCGAGCCAGCTCCATGCGGAACTCGTTCCGGCCGAGGGCTATGACGGTTGCCCCTCGGTAGGCCGCGTTGATGATCGCGCCGAGACCAATGAAGCCAACGCCACCGACCAGAACCACATCGCCGGCACCGACGCCGAGCTCCTCGCATGCGGTGTAGGTGCAGCCGACGAAACAGTTGCCGGCCGCTGCGTGCTCGAAGCTGAGCTCCTCAGGGAGGACCGAGAGCATCCGCTCCGAGGCAATCCGGTAGCGAGCCATGGCGAATCCACCCGACGCCGCACCGTTGACCTTCTCGATGCCGAGGAGACCGGCCTCAACGTCCTGCGGTGCCATTCCATCGGCTGCCGCCTCGTAGGGAATACCGAGGCAGTGGGTGGGTGACAGCCCTTGGGTGCACACGAAGCAATGTCCGCACGGGTTGCCCTGGTAGATGAGCACCCGCTGGCCGACCCGATACCGAGAACCCTCGGCCACCTCGACGATCGTGCCGACGCCTTCATGACCGAGATGCTCGGGGCTGTCGTGCCACTCGAACTGGTGATCCCGGTAAATGGATGCCTCGTTGCACACCGGAGCGATTACCTGCTCGACGATCACGAAGCCGGGGACGATCCGCGGATAGGGCCTCTCCACCAGCTCGACCCGCCCGGGTTCGGGAATAGTCAGCACGGTGTTCGTTCGGGCTGTCGAGCTGTTGGCGTTCATGGCTGTGTGGTCTCCGGTCATGGTCGGCCCGTCGGACGAAGGCTCATTCGTCGAGCCCCAGGTAGCTGGCGTCGAGAAGTTCTCGGTCGGCGAGGAGATCGCTCGCCGACCCGGACATGACCAGATCGCCGTGGCTGATCACATAGCCGCGGTCGGACACGGCCAAGGCCAGATCGACGTGCTGTTCGACCAGCAGTACCGCGGTGTTGGTTTCGTCGGCCACACGACGCACGATCGGCATGAGTTCCTCGTAGATAATGGGGGCCAGGCCCAGGCTCATCTCGTCGACCATCATGATCGTCGGATCGGCCACGATGGCGCGGGCCAGGGTCAGCATCTGTTGTTCACCGCCCGACAACAGACCGGCCTTGCGGTCCATGAGCGGCTTCAGCGCAGGAAAGAACTCGTGAGCCCGGTCGATGTCGATCGGGCCCCGCGTCTTGGCCAGCTGGAGGTTCTCGTGCACGGTCAGCTGGGAGAAGACACCGCGGTTCTCCGGTACGTGGAGCAGACCCCACCGGGCGATGTTGTGGGCTTGACGCAAGGAGGGAACCGGCCGACCCATCACCTCGATAGAACCGGAGATCCTCTCGACCATGCCGGAGATCGCCATGAGCGTTGTGGTCTTGCCCGCCCCGTTGGGCCCGAGCAGGGCCACCACCTCGCCGGCGTCGACATGGAGATCCAGTCCGCGAACGACGGCCACACCGTCGTAGCCGGCGTGGAGTCCTTCCACGGTCAGTCTGCGTTCGCTCATGGCGATCCTTCCGATGACTCCGCGCCGGAGCCGAGATAGGCGCCGATCACCGCCGAATCGTTGCGCACCTCCGAGGGCTCACCCGAAGCGATGAGTTTGCCGAACACCAGCACGTGGATCCGGTCGCACACGTTCAACACCAGGCCCATGTCATGATCGATAAGGAGCATCGTGTAGCCCTCGTCGATGAGGAGCCGGAGTTGTTCGCCGAACCACTCGGTCTCCGACTTGTCGAGCCCGGCCGCCGGCTCGTCGAGAAGGAGCACCTTGGTCGACTGGGACGCCAACGCCCGACCGACACCGACCATCTTGCGCTGGCCCTGGGAGAGCTCGCGGGGTTTGCGATCGGCGAGCTTGCCGATCTCGAGCACCTCGATGATCTCCTCGACTCGATCCGGCACCGCTCGGGGGCGGAAGAAGTCCTTCGCCAGTTGGAGAAACCCAAGTTGCTCCGATGCGGCGGTGAGATTCTCCCGGACGGTGATGTCATCGAAGAGCTCGAGTGTTTGCCAGGTCCGGGTCAGACCGCGGTGGGCGAGGTCGTGAGGTCGCTGACCGAACACGTTCTTCCCGTCGAGCAGAACCTCGCCCGTTGCGTTGTTCGGAAGAAAGCCGGTCACGGCATCAATAAACGTGGTCTTGCCGGCTCCGTTGGGCCCGATCAACCCGGTCAACTGACCTTTTCGACAATCGAGGTCGACCGAGTCTACGGCCCTGAGCCCACCAAAGGTGACCGTCAACGACCGGGTCTGGAGCTGTGCGTCGGAATCAGCCATTGGCAAGCGCCCTTTCATCCAGCGGACCGAGGCCGCGACCACGGCGGATCCAGTTGACGACGGTATGGAACTGGTGTCGCTGGAAGCCGTCGATGCCCTCGTTGTTGTAGACGGCCGTGGCGATGAGAAAGAAGCCGGCGGTGTAGGCCGTGTAGGGGCCGACATCGAAGATCCATTCGTTGGAGGCGACGATCCCGATACCTTCGGCGAACAAGGTGCCGGCGGTGACCGCACCGCCGATCGTGGCGATACCGCCGAGGTACGCGAAGGCCAGCACATTGAGCGAGGAGAAGATGCCGAACGATTCCGCACCATAGGTTCCGAGCTTGAACGCTGTGAGTGCGCCGCCGAGGCCGGCCAGCGCGGCGGCGATGCCGAAGGCGGCCAGCTTGACCATGGCGACATCGATGCCGGCGGCGGCCGCCGCACGCTCGTTGACCCGGACCGCCAGCATCTGCTGACCGAGTCTTGATCGTCTCAGCCGCATCACTCCGAACGCGCAGAGGAGGGCGAGGGCGAACACGAAGAGGCCGAACCCTGGAGTCGGGATCTTGTCGTCCCCGATGAAGAACGGTGAGGACGGACCGAACTCGACCCCGAAGAGCGATGGTGGGCCGCTGGTCTTGTTGGTGCGGGCAAGTCCGAACCAGCCGGGCCGATCGAAGAAGATCTCGTCGATGGCCAGCCCGAAGGCGAGGGTGACGATGGCCAGACTGGCACCTCTCGTGCGCAACGACGGCGTGGCCGCAACCAGGCCGAAGGCCACCGCCGCCAGGACCGCCAGGGGGAGGGCGACCGGCAGCGGTAGCCCGGCCTCGGTCCCGAACGAGGCCACCGCGAAGGCGGAGACCCCGGCCAGCGCCATCTGCATCAAGGAGATCTGGCCGACGTAGCCGGTGACCACCACCAGCGACAGGGCGAGGATCACCCCGACCATGGAGTTCTGCATTCCTGCCCGGAACTCGAAGGGGGCGAAGAGGATGATGGCCAGGCACAGGGCGATGAAGAAGCCGTAGAGCACCTTCCGCCAGCGGGTCAACTCAGGGGCGAACGCGTCGGGCAGCCGCTCGGCGATGACGGCTCCTCGGCTGGGCATCGTCTCGCCGCGCAGCATCATGGCGGCGGCGATCACCAGGAACGGGAGGGCCCGCCGGATGCCGATGTCCGGTACCCAGCTCCAGTCCAGCTCGATTCGGAACAGGAACTGGTCGGCGATTCCCAGCCCGATGCCGGCCAGAGCTGCGATCCAGAACGACGACATCGAGCCGAGCAGCGCGGCGCCGAGTGACGTGATAACCAACAGGGTGAAGAAGTTGGGGGTGACGCCAGTGATGGGTGAGACGAGTATGCCGTACACGCCGGCCAGGACCGATGCCAGGACCCAGCTCACTCCGGCCTGGAAGTCGGCGTTGAAACCGAGCAGGGTGGCGAACCGCTCGTTTTCGGCGGCAGCCCGGGTGGCGACGCCGAACCGGGTGAACTGCGAGACGGCCCACAGCGCCGCGGTCACGATCAGCACGGTGCCGAGAAGCCAGAAGCGATCCTGGCCGATCCGCACCCCCAGAACTTCGACCGGATCGGCGGGGAAGACCGACGGTGCCTGTTTGGCTCGGCTGCCGAACCGCAACACCACTGCCGCCTGAAGCATCAGCATGATGCCGACCGAGGCCACGACTTTGGCCAACGTCGGTGCGTACCGGAGGGGACGGAACACGGCGTAGTGAATGATGAGTCCGAGGCCCACCGCGCTGAGTAGGGCAACTGCGGCCGCCGGCCAGAACCCCCACCCGGGTCCACCTGAACCGATGAACGTCGGGAGATCGAACGCCTCGGTCCCGAAAGCCCGACCGATCACGGCGAGCGGGTTGGGCAGGGGCGGAACGGGATAGCGGCCGTCGTCCCGGAGTGAGATGTAGACGTAGGTGATGTAGGTGGCAACCGCGCCGTGCCCGAAGTTGATGACACCGGAGGCCCGGTAGGCGACCACCAGGCCCAAGGCGAGGGCGGCCACGATTGCGCCAGGCCCGAGGCCGAAGAGCAGTGGTTCGAGAAAGGTGTCCATCGTTCCCCCTTTGTCACGATGCCGGATTGTCAGTGCGGTCGGGACCGGTGGCCGGTCCCGACCGGGAAATGCGTCAGCCCTCGAGGAGCGGTTCGAAGATGCTGTAATCGATGTCGAGGAAGCCGCCGGGTGAGACGAGTTCCCCGTCGACAGCCTGAACCACGATCGGATCGGTGTGGCAGGCGCTCACGAAGCTACCGGGCCCCGGGCAACTGATGGCCGGGAAGCCGAGCACATCGTCCGAGCTGTAGGCATCGAGTTCTGCGGCGACCGACTCGGCGGTCGCGTCAGGCCCGCCGGCGGCCGACAGCACGTCGTAGGCCACCTGCATGGCCCCCATGGTCAAACCGGCGAAGCCGGCCCGCTGGGTTTCCGGGGCGTAGGTTTCGATGATTCGACCGATCTCGTCGTAGTCGTCGGTGCCGGTTACCGGCGCAGCCGACGACAGCGGGGCATACCAACCCTCAACGCCACCGGACTCGACCAGTTCTTCACTGATGCAGAGATCGTTACCGATGACCTCGCCTTCGAACCCAAGGCTGGTCGCCGCGTTGGCCGCGGCCCCGCACTGGGCGCCGTCGGCCAGAACAAAGATCCAGGTGTCGCTGTCCTGGGAGGCTGCCGACACCGGTCCGGTAAGATCGGCCTCGAAGCCGAGCCGGATGATCTGATCGATGGTGATGCCTTGGCCCTCGGCCAGCAGTTCGAGCACGGGGACAAAGCCGTCGAATGCCGGATCGTCGGCCACGAAGAGTGTTGCCGTGCCGGCGTCGAGCTGTTGGGCCGCCACCTGGAAGACGCCTTGGGCCTGACCCAACACTCCGGGATCAAGCGTGTACTGACCCGGGGTGAGGAAGTCGGGGATGTCGTTGCCGATGGAGAGCACCGGCTTACCCGCCGCGACCATGGTCTCGGCGACGGCCGGCGTGTTGAGGGTGCCGGCCCACACGATCTGGATGGTGTCGTCGTTGACGAACTCCTGAGCACAGCCGATCGCCGACTCCGGAGTATCACCGGCGCCACAGATCACGGCTTCAACCGGATGCCCGTCGACGCCACCCAGTTCGGCATTGAAGTAGCCCTCCATCGCCTCGGCCGCACTGCGAATCTCCGGAAAGGCCACGAGCTCCTCGTCCTGGGCGATCACCCCGATGCGCACCGGATCGAGGCTGGTGTCGGCGGCGTTCCCGTCGACGGTGGCCTCATCGGTGGTCTCGTCGCCGCCGGATCCATTGCCGGCGGTTGACGCCTCATCGTCATCGGACGAGCCGCAGGCCGCAACTCCCAGCGCAAGAGCTGCAAGCAGGGCGAGCAGTCGCCATCGGAGCCTTCTGTTGTTCATCGGGGTCCCCCTGTCATCTTCTTCGGACTACCACTGAATCTAGCTCAGATGGCAGACTGTGACAAATGATTTCTGTGTATAGACTGAATAATGACATGATTTTGATAGTACTGGATCCCATCCACAATAGTTTCACGGGTGGATTTCTTATCCGAACAGTGAGCGGAGGGGCTGCTCGAGCACTGCGGCAAAGTCGGCCAGGAAGGCGACCGCCATCGCACCGTCCACCACTCGATGGTCGAACGTTCCCGACAGGGTCAGCCGGGGGTAGACGTCGATCGATCCGTCCACGATGCGCACCTGCTCCACGGGCCGGCCGGGAGACACGATGGCCGTCGACCCCGGGGGCAGCACGGAGACACTTCGGGTGGCTCCGAGGGCACCGATGTTGTTGAGCGTGAACACCGCCCCAGACAGCTCCGCCGGGCTGAGGCGATGCGACGACGCCTTGGCGGCCAGATCCTCCACGGCATCGCACAGCTCGCCGAGCGACCGAGGGCCGGCATCGGGGATCACCGGCACCACCAGGCCGGTATCGGCCGCCATAGCGACACCAAGATCCAGCCGGGGCCGATGGAGGAGATCGTCCCCGTCGATCGTGGCGGTGATCATCGGATGGCGGCCCAACACCGGACCGAGGAGGAGCGCGAACAGCGCATCCCACGGGATCCGACGCCCGAGCGTCTCGGCCGCCAGAGATCTGGCGGCGATCAGATTGGTGGCGTCGAGATCCCACCAGGTCGTGAACTGCGGAATCTCCTGTGCCGACCGAGTCAGGTTGGCGATGATCGACCTCTGGGTGGTCGTGAGCTTTTGGCGAAGCTCGGGGGACGCCTCGTCGGCCGGGTCGGGGGCCACGAGATCGCCCGCCGTGATGGCTCCCCGGGGGCCGGTGCCGGAGACCGCAGCGAGATCGATGCCCATCTCGCGAGCCAATCTGCGAACCTTGGGCATGGCCAGGATCTGGGCGGCGCCGGAGGTATGTTCGGCCAGAGCGACGTCGATGTCGCCGCGCATGACGCGACCCCCGGGTCCGGTCCCGGTCACCTCCGAAGGATCCAAGCCACTGTCGGCCAAGAGGCGACGGACCATCGGCGAGAGCACCTTGCCGATGGCACTCTCGGCCATCTGATCAATAGCCGGAACGGGATCAGTCGCCGGGGCCGGGGATGGTTCGGGCGCAGCCGGGGCGGCAGACTCAGGAACGGCTTCGCCCGGTTCACCGACCAGCAACACCATCTCCCCTACCGCCAGGGTGTCCCCTTCGGAGGCACCTAGCGCCAGTACCTGGCCTGCGAACGGCGTGGTGAGCTCAACCGTACTTTTGTCGGTTTCGACTTCACAAATCGGTTGGTCACGACGAACGATGTCGCCGACCGCGACCAACCAGTGGGCGATGACTCCCTCGACCATCGTGTCGCCCACAGCCGGCAGGAGGAAGGTCTCGGCCATCGATCAACCCCTCATCGCTCGTCGTGCCGCAGCGGCTATCCGCTCCGGGCTGATGGCCGAGTGAGGTTCGAGTTGGGTCGGACCCCAGAAGTTGTCGAGATGGCCCACTCGAACCGGGGGCGTGTCCAGGTGGTAGGCCGCCTTCTCGACCACGGTGGCCAGGACCTCGGCCCCGAATCCGGCGGTGAGACCGGCTTCGTGCACGGTGACGAGGCGACCGGTCCGGGCCACGCTGTCGAGAACCGTTTCCTGGTCCCACGGATATAGCGTGCGCAGGTCGATGATCTCGGCCGATATGCCGTCGGAGGCCAGCTGCTCGGCTGCGGCGTCACACCGGTGGACCATCGAGCCATAGGTCACGAGGGTGACGTCGTCGCCCGCTCGACGCCGCAGCGCGCGGCCAATGGGAATGCGATAGTCGGCCACCGGGACGTCCTCTTTCAAGCCGCGATACAGGTTGATGGGCTCGAAGAACATCACCGGGTCGTTGCTATCGATGGCGGAAGCCAGCAACCCGGCCGCGTCGTAGGGCCCCGACGGATAGACCACCACCAGGCCGGGGGCGTGGACGAAGTACGCCTCGGGGCTGTCGCAGTGGAACTCGAGCGAATCGATGGCCGTGCCGATGGGCAACCGTATGACCATGGGACAGGTGAGATCGCCCCGGTACCGCCAACGAATCCGGGCGACGTGGCCGACGATCTGATCGAAGGTTGGGTAGACGAACCCGGCGAACTCGATCTCCGCCACCGGACGTTTTCCGGCCATGGCCATACCGACGGCGGTGCCGATGATGCCGGTCTCGGACAGCGGGGTGTCGATGACCCGGGACTCGCCGAACTCGGCCTGCAATCCCTCGGTGACACGGAACACGCCGCCTTCCAGGCCGACATCCTCGCCCAGGGTCAGAAGCCGATCGTCGGCCTCGAAAGCCCTTCGGAGTGTCCGGTTGAGAGCCTGGGTCAGGTCAAGTCGTTCGGTTTCACCGCCCACCACCGGCTCGTCGCCGACATGCCAAATCTCGTCGGCTTGAAACTCCGACCGGGGAACCCCGAGATCGTCCTCCTCGGCCCAGAGCTGGTCGATCATCGCCTGGGGCAGCCGTTCGAACAGAAAGCGGGGTGAATAGGCCCGCCCCACCGGAGCCCTGGTTTCGGTTTCCGCAACCGCATCCTCCAGCTCGGTGCTGACCTGATCGCGGATCTCGTCCTCCTCCTCGACCGACCAAAGACCTTTGTCTTCGAGGAAAGCACGGACCCGGACGAGTGGGTCTCGCTGCCGCCAGAGCTCCTCGTCTTCACGGCTTCGATAGACCGGCGTGCCGTCATAGGTGGAGTGAGGGGCGAAGCGGTATGTGACCATCTCGATGAAGGTGGGTCCCTCGCCGGCGACGGCTCGAGCCCGGGCAAGCCGAACGGCCTCATAGACCGCCAAGGGGTCCATGCCGTCGACCCTGACCCCCGGCATGCCGTAACCGATCGCCTTGTCAGCCAGCGTCTCGGCCGCCGTCTGCTTGGCGATGGGAGTCGACTGGGCGACCTGATTGTTCTGACACAGGAAGACGGTCGGCGTCTTCCAGACCCCGGCGCAGGTCATGGCGGCGTGAAAGTCGTTCTCGGACGTGGCGCCGTCGCCGAAGATGGCGATCGTGGCCTCGTCCTCGTTGCCTATCGATCGCTGCGCGTGGCCGAAGCCGACGGCATGCGGGAGATGGGTGCCGATGGTGGCATTGAGGCGGGTCACCCGATATCGGTGCACGTCCCAGGCCTCGGCGTCGTCGGGTACCCCCTTCCACAGACCGATGTGGGCCGCCGACGGCATGCCCCGGGCCATCCAGACCCCGAGTTCCCGGTAGGCGGTGAACACCCAGTCGGCGGGTTCGAGAGCCAGGGCGGCACCGACCTGGGCCTCCTGCCCGCTCACCTGGTAGTAAGCCGGCAGGCGGCCCTGACGTTGCAGGTTGAGCAGCTTCTCGTCGCTCATCCTTGTTCGCACCAGCAACCGATAGAGCTCGACCAGATCGCTCTCGGTCAGGGACTGGGGCAACGAGCCTGTCAGTTGCCCCTGCTCGTCAAGAATCTGCTCCACGATCACCCCTTTTGACTAATGATTTACTTCCCTACTGGCCTTAAAGCCAGTGATTTCGTTGTCGATGAGGATCACATAGGAATGATTCGCTGTCAAGACTGGAAGTCGGTTAGACTGTCCGCCGTGACGCTCAACGTCCCACTACCCAAGCTCGACGACATTGATGGTCGCCTGGTCCAGCTCCTTCGGGAGAACGGACGGGCCTCCTACGCTGCTCTGGCTCCTGAGGTCGGGCTGTCGCAGGCCGCGGTACGTGGCCGGGTGCAACGGATCCTCGACGACCGGGTGATCGACATCAATGGACGAGTCGACCCAACCGTCCTCGGAATCGGTGTGTTCGCGCTCGCCCTCGTCAAGGTCCGGGGTCCGATCGAGGCGGCCGCCAAACAGGTGGGCGCGCCCCGTGAGGCTGTGTTCATAACCCAGACCACCGGCCGGTGTGATCTCCTTATTGAGCTTCGTTGCCACGATCACCAGCACTTGTTTCAGGTGCTCGATCAGATCCGCTCGGTCGACGTGGTCGACCACCTCGATTCGGTGGTGTTCCTCCACTACTTCAAGCAGGACTGGTCGGAAACCGGGGCCGACACCACCGGTCACCCGCCCAAGGTCGGTCAGTCCACCGGGGGGTGGGGCAGTGACGACGGCAGCACGCCACCCGCCCTGGACGACACCGATCTCGAACTTCTCCGGGCCCTGCTCGCCGACGGCCGGGCCACCTACGCGGAGCTGTCCCAGATTGTCGGCCTGTCGCAGGCCGCCGTCCGGGATCGGGTGCTCCGCCTGCTCGACACGGTGCTTACCATCCAGGCAAGTCCGGGACCCGGCACCATCGACGGACTGCAGTGGGCGGCCCTCCTCGTGTCCACCAAAGCCAAGGCGCAGAAAGTGGCCAACGCCATCGTCCAGATCCCCGAGATACCGCTCGTGGCCTCAATCACCGGCGGCTTCGACATCGTTTGCGAGCTGTGGGCCAACGACGCCGACCACATGATCGCCACCCTGGATCGGGTCCGCTCAATCGATGGTGTTCAGTCGGTCGAAACCGTTCGTTACCTCCGGACACTCAAGCAGGATTTCGGCGGCGGCGTGCTCTAAGTCGCCGACCTGGCGATAGCCTCATGTGCAGCATGAGGCCTTGGTCCCTGAGGAAGGCAGAGAGGCCGGCCATGTCGCGGACCCGGCGTCTTGCCGGTCCATTCGTTGGTGTCACACCATTCCCGCGTGAAGCTCGTCTCGGGTGGTGTCGCCAGCGCTGGCCCAGTCCCATCCGAGAGCTTCGAGGTCTTCACAGCCTGCGAACGAGTTACCGTCTCAGGTGGCCGGGTCGTCCCAACAGTCCGGGCGTGGTTACGCATCGGTCCCACGGCCTTCAGGATCCTGTACCGATCCCTCTGGGATTGTCGCGTCAGACCCCGACTAGGGGTTCGTGCACCACCTGCGCAGTGTCCGTCGAGTGACTGGATCTCGGGCACATCGTCGTCGAAGCAGGCCCGAACTGCTCGGCCGACGAGAACGGTGGCTAACTTCAGGCCCCTCCGAGCAGCCGGCGAGATCATCGATGCCGTTGTCCGATCTCGCCACCTTGATGAGACGTCCGAGAATACGCTCGTCTCATCAAAGATGGCGATTCCCTGGTAAAGGTGGTTTCGAATCGCCATCATTTCTGAGATCGGACAGATGTCCGATCTCACGGAGGTTGGCGAGAGTCTCGTCAATGTGGCGAGCGCTGACTGCAGACCCTTAGTCCCTGATCGAGACGGTGGTAGCTCCGAGGACTCCGAGATCTTCCGGATCAGACGTAAGCACGATGTCATCCCCGGTGATCGCCATCAGAGCGACGCTGCCATCGACCACATCGGACGTCTGCGCCTTCGACAGGAGAACACCGATAGCCTTTCCGTCGGTCAACGGCTCGACATCGACATCGTTCCCAGCCAGGAAGCGGGTCACGAGTACCTGCCTCGGTGGATTCCGCCACACCTGGCCCATCACGGCCTCGTTTGTGCGAAACGGCTCGTCGATCAACCGCTCCAGCAACGCCGCGCATCGAGCCGGGTTTCGCTCAGCGAGAATGAACACCCCGGCATCGAGGATCATGCTCGCAACGACTCCCGGGCCGCGGCGATCCTGATCGAAACCTGTCGCGCCCATTCACGATCGTCCTCGGACGGCTCTCCTCCTTCGGAGACAAGCCAGTCGATGAATGCTTCTCGCTTCTGCCTGCGCCGCACAGCAGCGTGAGCATCGGCGATTGCTCGGCGCACCGCAGCAGTTTGCGACCCGTAGAGCTCGGTGAGCTCTTCCAGCTGCTGCTGGGCCGCTTCATCAAGAACCAAGGTCGTTCGCCTCGTCATAAGTGAAGCATATCTTGTATGCTTGCAGTATGCAAATGATGGTCAGTGCGTTGCCCAAAGGAGTGGTACCCGGGCTCCCCCTTCCAGACCCCGTTGTCCGATCTCGCCAACTCCGATGAGACTCTCAGCCGTCCGATCGTCTCAACAATGTGGCGAGGCCCTGGTCAGAGATGTGTCGATTCGCCACCTTTATTGAGATCGGACAGTGTGCAGTGCGCAAACATCGAAGCGCCGGGGCGACGCCTTGTTCACGCTGGGCCTGGCCTACGTCACACTGGGCAACGGTCGGCTGGCGGCCGAGGCTGGGCGTCGAGCCATTGCCGCCGGGGTCAGCTCTGGCCATCTCGTTCTGGCCGAGCTGGCCGAGAAGGATGAGGATGTGGACGTGAACGCCCGCCGGAAACGTTCAGCCCAACACCGGCGAAAGGTCGATGAACATGACCGGGAGCGATTTTTCGGGCCTGCCCCCAAGGCCTCGACGGTGGCGGCCGATGTCTGGCGCAAACAACGGGAAAAATCGACGGAGCTCGGTCGCAAGCTCAGGGACTCGTTTGCCGATGACCCCCCACCGGATGCACTCGGGCCGATGCCGCAAGAGGTGCAGACCGATGTTTGATGACATTGACCTACCAGGACTCGACGATCTGCTTGAACTGCTCGACGGCTTTCACGATCTGCTTGGCCTTGACGACCTCGACGTGACAGTGCTCGATGACCCGATCGTGAGCGTCTGGCCGGAGGCCGGTTCAGGCGTCGAGTTCTTCGACCCCAACGACCTGTGGCTCGAACCCGAACTTCCGGTGTACGGCGCCGCCGCGATGCACGGAACGTTTGGGGCCATGGAGCTACCCAACCCGTTCCATGCCGACAGCGTCGCGTCCGGCGGGAGTCTGTCAACCGAAGATCTGATATGCAACGTCGCCGTCAACACCGGATTGAGTGCGGCTGACTTTCCGATCTGATGCCGCCAAGGAGAAGACGATGAAGATATTCATCAGCCACTCATGGCATGACAAACCATTGGTGTTCGATCTGATCGACGCCGTGAGGCGGCTGGCCCCGTCGGCCAACCTGTGGATCGACAGCGATGTCCTCCGCCCGGGCCAAGAAATCCTCGGTGCCGTCGAGGAGGCACTGATCGATACCGATCTGGCCGTCGTGGTCTGGACCGGCCACGCCGCCGCCTCCGATGGGGTTGCTCACGAACTGCAGCACCTACTGGCCATCGGCAAGCAGGTGGTCTTCTGCACCACGGCCGACGGAGCAAAGGCCGGCCTTCCCCCAGGTTTCGGTCGGCTCCCCAAGACCCTTGATCTTGGCGACGTCACCGCCGGCGGTGTTGAGGGAGACCAACTTGATGTAGTGGCCACCGCCTTGGCCCAGATGACCGCCGAGCACCTGGCCAATGACCCTGAAGTTGGCCTGGGGGACCGAGATCTGGCGGCCAAGATGCTGCGCTTTGGTTCGATGCTGGCCCACCTGGCGGGGCGAGAACAGTCAACCGAGGTACAGAGTCGAAAGCAGTGGTGGGTGCGACGGCTGCGGCAAGACCTCGCCTCGCTCGAGACCGTCGCCAGCAGGACAACGGACGGCCTTGGGCGTCAAATCAGTCTTCTTGAAGAGGTCGTCAACGAGGTCCGTCGCTCCCCAACCAACGAGTGAGAACTGCACCGGCTGCGGCGGGAAGCGGTCGCACGGCGAAGCTCCGACCCCGCTGGCGCCGACCAGGCCATCAAGGTCATCGATCTACGGCTGGGCGATCCTCTTCGTTGACGGCGCCGACAACAGAGCGATGCGAGGAGGGAGACCGTCCCGGTGGGTAGCAGTTCGTGGATCAGACGCCGCACGATTTCCGAGGTGGTCGAGTCGACCTCGGGGAGAACGGAGGCCAAGTTCATGCCAAACCCCTTGACTTGGAGTGCGCTCCAGCGTGTTGGATTGTTGTCATGAACACATCCCCCACAACGTCCCCTACCACACCCACCAGCCTGGCCAGCGCGCCATTGGCCCGTACCGGGCCGTGGGTGTCGCGCCTCGGGTTGGGCACGATGACCTTCGGTGTCGAGACCGACCACGACGACGCGTTCGCCCAGCTCGATGCCTTCGTGGCCGCCGGTGGCACGTTCATAGATACCGCCGACGTCTATGGCGACGGCGAGTCCGAACGGATCATCGGCCGGTGGCTCGCTCAGCGTGAGCACCAGGACCTGGTGATCGCCACCAAGGGCCGCTTCGCGCCGCCGGCCGGTTCGGCCGGGGCGTCACGGCGTAGTCTCGTACGCAGTGTCGATGCCAGCCTGAGCCGACTGGGCGTGGATGCCGTCGATCTCTACTTCGTGCACGGCTGGGACCATCACACTCCGGTGACCGAAACGCTCGACACGCTTGCCGGCCTCGTCCGGGCCGGCAAGATCCACTCGATCGGGTGGTCCAACGTGACCGGCTGGCAACTGGCCCAGATCATCACCGAAGCCCGTCACAACGGCTTCATCGCACCCAGTGTCGTTCAGCCCCAGTACAACCTCCTCGACCGGGGCATTGAGGTCGAAGTTCTGCCCTGCTGCATGGACCACGGGATCTCAACGGTGCCATGGTCGCCGCTGGGCGGTGGCTGGTTGACCGGCAAATACGCTCGCGACGAGAGGCCGGAGGGCGAATCTCGGCTCGGTGACGATCCCAATCGGGGGGTCGAGGCCTACGACACCCGCAACAACGACCACACCTGGGCAGTCCTCGATGTCGTGCGAGACATAGCCCAGCGACACGGCCGGCCCATGGGCCACGTCGCCATCGCATGGCTGTTGACCCGACCCATGGTTGCGTCGGTGCTGGTGGGAGCGCGCACCGTCACCCAGCTTCGTGACAATCTGGGCGCCGCTGACCTGGAGTTGAGCACAACCGAGATCGAGGAACTGACAGCGGTGTCGGCACCGGGCCTGGCGCCCTATCCCTACGCGATGATCGAAGAGTTCTGTGACCTCACCCACTGGCGGGACCTCGGCACCGCGAGGCACTGATGGGCTCAAGGGGTGTAGTCAAACCGGTCCATATGCCGGCCGCCACGGTCGAGGATGAACAATGCCAGTGGTGGACCGAACTCTCGGTTGCCGTCGGGAAGGATGCCGCCGGTGCTTCCTTCGTGGTCGGGCCACGACAGGAACGCCGTTTCGGAGACAACGCTCGTCCCCACTGTCCTTCCGGTGGCGGTGACGGCGACGGCCTCAGCCGCGTCGGCCGGTAACGAGCCGATCAGGACCGAGTACGACGTACCGGCCGAACCGTCACTCATACTCCAATACGGTGACGGCCCGGTCGGGCCATCAGAGGGTTCGCACGCCGCCCCACCATCTCCCCCGGCTTCAATCCAGCCGAGGCATCGGAGCCGCCCGTCGACCGGATCGATGTGGTCCCAGGCATATATGTCGGAGGTGGCCGTCGAGGCCGCCGTGGTGGTCTGAAAGTAGGCCAGATGGACGGCCGAACCTGGAACGGGTGTGAGCCCGGCCAAGCGCCGCCCGACGGCGTCGTCGATCGTGTTTCCCCGCTCGCCGACTGCGGTGGCGGCGACATGTAGACCGGGTGGCCCTTCCAGGTCCACAGCCGCCGGATCGATGGGCGCCGTCGGGATACCGGTGTTGCCGACAATCCTGACCGCGCCGAGGAGAATGAGCCCTACCACGGCTATCAGGGCCAGCGTGGCCATGGCCGCCGGAACCGAACCTCGGCCCGTCGGGGACGCTGCGGCCACCAGCTCAGATCGGGAGTGGCCGGACGGCCGAGCCGAATCGGCGGCGACGGAGTCGTCGACGATGGAACCATGTACAACAGACATCGAGAGTGACCTTTTCGGGACGTGGGCCGATGGGCCCGGGAGTGTGTCCCCACCTGGGAGGAGGAAAGGTCGCGTTGGTGAACGCGGATCACTCTCTTGCGTGGATTGACGTCAACATATGACGCCGTAGCCGTTTCGTCAATCGGTATTTTGGACTCGTCCGAACTCGCTTCTCAGTATCGGATCGCAACTTCTGGTATCTGCAACACACGCTCCCCACTCCTACCAGTGTGAGGGCACCCATTCAGATCGTTCTGGCCGAAGACAATCTCCTCGTTCGTGAGGGCCTGATCCGTCTGCTCGCCCATTGCCGTGAGATCGAGCTCGCCGGCGCCGCATCGTCGGTACCGGAGCTTCACCGGCTGATCGAGACCGAGGCACCGAATGTCGTCGTCACCGATATTCGCATGCCTCCTGGCCATGAAGACGGAGGGATCCGCTGCGCCCAGAGCCTGCGTCAGACCCATCCACACGTTGGCGTCGTTGTCCTGTCCGCATTCGCCCATCCCAGCTATGCGGCCGCTCTCTTTGCCGACGGTACCGCTCGGCGAGCCTATCTGCTCAAAGACCGGGTGGCCGAAAGCGAGTACTTGTTCGACGCCATCAGGGCGGTCGATTCCGGCGGGTCGTTCATCGACGACCAGGTGGTGGAAGTACTGGCCCGAAGCCGGAGCAGAGCCCAAGCCTCGAGCGTCCAGGGTCTGTCGCCACGGGAGAGGGCTGTCTTGGCCGAGCTGGCCACTGGTCGAAGCAACGCCGCCATTGCCGAATCGCTGAGCGTGTCGAGGCACGCGGTCGAAAAGCACACGACCGCCATATTCGCCAAGCTCGGCCTCGGTGAAGAGCACGACTGCAACAGGCGGGTCAAGGCCGTTCTTCACTACCTGCGGGATGTCAGCGAGCTGGGTGATGCGCCCGTGCTCTTAGCCGACAGATGACCCTCAAGGAGCGACAAGAGTATCGCCGCCTCCGGTTCCTCGTGCTGTTCGACGCGGCGGCGAGCCTCCTGGGAGCAACCAGCATGCTGATCGCCTATGTGACGACGGTGCACTCCGGCTATTTCCTGTTGGCCACTGGTGTCGTCTTCGTCGCCGCCGTGGCCATGCTCAGCGCTCTCCTGCCGCTGGAAGCTGCTCAGCCGTCATCGGCAGTCCTGCGGCTGTCCCTGGCCAATTGGGGTACAGCTCTGGTCGTCGCCGGCCTGGTTCCGTTCGCCTGGCCGATTCTCAGCATCGCCTCGTTGGTTCCGGCGGTTCTGGCCCCGCCGTATATGAGTCGGCGTCGGGTGGCCTTGTTTGTGTTGGTGTCGCTGACGACCTCGGTCGCCGTCACCTGCCTTGGTCTCCTGCAGGACTTCTCCGGCCTGGACACGATGGCTCCGGTCTGGCTCAAGCGAACCGTCGTGGTTGGATTCTCGCCTTTCATGAGTGGCATCGTCGCCTTGGTGGCGTTCCAGAACAGCAGCTACCTTTT
Source organism: Acidimicrobiales bacterium (assembly GCA_965216685.1). Taxonomy (GTDB): domain Bacteria; phylum Actinomycetota; class Acidimicrobiia; order Acidimicrobiales; family SZUA-35; genus JAHELU01. Next base: position 4,800,874 of record OZ244195.1, on the reverse strand, counting down.
GGATTCCCGAGCTGCCTTGACCGCCAAGGCCATCGAACTCGGTCGTTCCCGGGCCCGGATCGCCGCCGCCGCCAACAAGGAGCGCCGCCGGATCGAGCAGGACCTCCACGATGGCGCCCAGCAACGGTTGCTAGCCGTCGCTCTCATTCTGGCCGAGGCCGAACGTCTCCACGGTCACAAGTCGCCGGATTCGGCCGACGTACTGTCCGAAGCCCGGAAGCAGCTCAAGGCCGCCCAGGTATGTCTACGAGAGCTGACCCATGGAATCTACCCCCATACCCTGACCAGTTCGGGACTGGCTGCGGCCCTGGCCGGGATGACCGCCGATCCCCACCTGGGTGACGGGATTGAGGTTGATGTCCCGCCGATCGGTCGCTTCCCGGCCACCATCGAGGCCACGGTCTACTTCTGTTGCCAGGAAGCCGTCGTCAATGCCAAGACCCACGCCGGACCTGGTGCCCGGATTACCGTATCGCTACGCCACGACCGCCGGACGAATGTGCTCCGGTTTGAGGTCCGCGACAACGGAATCGGAATGGACCGGACCTCGATTCGTCGGGGTCGGGGGCTCGACAACCTGGCCGATCGCCTCGACTCCGTCGGCGGCCGACTCGACATTGTCTCCGCAGTCGGGGTGGGGACGACGATAGGCGGTTCAATCCCCGGCGGTTCCTACGGCCAACCCTACCCTGCTACCGGAACAGAAGACTCCGGCCACTCCCCTCCCACGCCATGGGCTGCTGTTTCAAACTGAACATCGTCCGAAGTCCACCACAGACAACAGGAGAAGAAGACGATGGACGAACTCATGTTTCCGTTCCTGGCCGACGATCTCAATCCCGGCGAGCGGCTGTTCGCAGGGAAGTGTCACGACGCAGGTTTAGACGGTGTTCAACTAGCGGCTGAAGACATCGCTGCGGCCCGGCGGACCTCCAACGGCAAGTGGCGCTTCGTCAAAGCCGGTGGCAACAGCACCAAGAACGAGGATCACGTCGTCTACGGCAAGCCGTTCTATGCCATGGCCGATGGTGTCGTCGTTGGCGCCTGGCGCAACGCGCCCGACAACCCGAAACCGGAAGTGCGCCACCCGGCGTTGACCGACAAGCTGATGGTAGGCGGCGGCAATCACCTATGGATCCGTCATGCTGACGGCTCCCACGCCTTGTATGCTCACGCCCAGCCCGGGTCGATTCCCCCGGCGCTGTGCCCCCACGAATCCGCCCTGTTCAGTCAGCCTCACAACGGCCCGACGGGTAATCCCGACATTGCCGACGAGGTGAAGATCCCCGTCGGCTCCCAACCGACCGTGAAAAAGGGTCAATTCCTGGGCCGGGTGGGCAACAGCGGATCATCCGATGGTCCTCACCTTCACGTCCACCTCGAATCCGGCGGCAAACCGGCTCTCATGGTGTTCGAACGGGGTCTCGCCACGTCATGGGACGGCGGCAACGCCGGGCTCGATTCCTGGGAGTCGTTCGGAGGCAATACGCTGCCGCACGACGACATTCTCATCTGGCCGGTCCGTCGACTGGGCCAGGAGATCACCCGCCACCGGCTACCGATGTCCGCCTACCAACGCATCTTCCTCCATCTGGCGGAGTCCGGCTATATGCCAAAGTGGATCGACGCCTATCGTGTCAGGTCAGACGTGTTTGCCAACTTTGTGTGGGTTCCCAGCAGCGGTGTCTGGCAGGCTCGGCACGGGATGACCGCCAATACATTCAAGCAAGCCCTGGCCGACGCCGAGGACGACGGCCTCGCTCTCACCTTCGTCGAGAGCCACCTGACCAAACAGGGAGTGCGGTACATCGCCAAGTTCACCGCTGGCGGAGGACCCTTCCGGATCAGCATCGGACTCGACTTCGACGCCCACAAGGCGGAACTCAAGAAAGCCACCGAGCTGGGTCTGAGTCCGGCCAACATCTCGGTGGTCTCGGTCGGCGGGGAACGACGCTACACAGTGCTGTACCGCACTATCGACATCGGCTCCTTCGTCGTGAAGTCCCGGCTCTCATCGACGGCCTATCAGGATGCCGTGAAGTCGAACCGTGACGCCGGTCGTTTCCCGGTCTACCTGGCGGCCTACCTCCACAAGAATGCCGTCAACTACAGCGCCGTTTTCGCCTCGAAACCGACCGGCAAGTTCAAGGCTCACCATGGGCTGACAGCTTCGGAGTTCCAGGAGGAGTTCGAGCTGGCGCACGGAGCAGGGATGCACACCACGGTTGTCACAGCCATTGACGGCGCAAAGTCGAAACATCGCTTCGCCGGTGTGTGGCGTAAGTAGGAGCGGATGACCCCTTCATCGCCTGCGATGAAGGGGTCATGTGGTGAGGGTGAAGAAGTGGTCGATCGCCACAGCTGCTCGCCGGGCAATGTAGGCCGGGGTTGGAGGCGGCTCGCCCAGGAGCACCCTGATCTGGGTGTCGCCGATGACCAGACCGTAGAGCAGTTCGAAGGCCGGGCCGGGATCTGTGATGTCGATGACGCCGGCCCCGGCGAGCTTGGCCAGATAGCTCTCAACCAGTGGGCCGACTCGATGCCGGCCGTGAGCCAGTAGCACCTCGGCCAGTTCAGGCGATGACATGGCGGCTCGATTGAGGGCGACCGAGGCGGGGCTGGTCAACAGGGTCAGTAGTCCGGTGGCGTAGCCGACCAGTACCTCCCGGGGCTCGGCTTCGACTTCGAGCGCCTCCTTGACCCGTACCGCCGAACGATCGGCGTTTCGCTTGATGGCAGCTGCGAACAGGCCATCCTTGCTGCCGAACCAGCTGTACAGCGTCTCCTTCGAGGCACCGGCCCGCGACGCCACTGCCAGCATCGTCACCCGGTCATAACCCTTGTCCACCAACTCGTCGAGGGCGGCAGCGATCACCTGCTCCTCCCGCTCGGCCCGCTCCCCGGCCCGGGGCCGTCCTCGTCGGGATCTGGTTGGTGTGGCCATATCGGAACCTCCTCTTGACAATCGTACCGAAACGTACGAATATGTCAACCGTACCGCTGAGTACGAATAACTGAGTGACCAAGTAGATGACCAAGAAGATGACCAAGAGAAACGAGAGGAAGATGAGCAACACAACTCTGAACCACCCGTCCCCGGACACCACCAGCCGACCAGCGATCGGTTCGAAGACGTCCGTTATGATCGGGGCGCTTTATGCCCTTCTCGCCGCCAACGGCGTGCAGATTGCCGCCGGCCTGGCCGGCATCGACCCCAGTCCACCGCCCCAGGTGCTCCCCCTACTGGCCGCCACGGTGGCCATCGGCCTCGCCGCCCTGCCGATGGTCAGCGCCGGACGGCGCGGTGGCCTGGTGTTGGGGATTGCGTTCTGTGTCCTGTCGTTCATCGGCATGGGACCTCACAAGCTCTTCCTGGAAGACGGTTTGATCATCGCCCCCATGGCCCTCACCGGCTTTGCCTTCGAGATCGTCTTCGTGAAGGCCGCCATCGACAAGCTCCGCAGCGTCGGTTGACCCCGGTGAGCTTGTCAGTTGGAGGACGACAAGGCGGACATGTCGCCGAACTTGCCGTTGGAGTGGGCGTGCTCGGCCGGCGGGGCAATGGCTTCGATCACATCCCAGTGCTCCACAATGCGGCCGTCCTCCACCCGGAAGAGGTCGTAGAACGACGAGTGGGTTCCGCCTAGGGATCCCTCGCTCACAGTCAGCACGAAGTTGCCCTCGCCGAACACACCGTGGATCTTGTCGTAGGCCATCACGATTCCCTGCTCGGCGAACGCCGCCAACGCCGCCCCGAGCCCGTCGAGGCCATCGGCGATCTGCGGATTGTGCTGGTGGTATTCGTCGGGGTTGATGAAATCGGTGAGATTGGAGACGTCACCGGCCATCAGCACCGTCTCCACGAATCGACGAACCAACGACTTGTTGGCGGTGGTGGCTGCAGCATCGGTCACCTCGGTGGGCCCATCGATCATCGACCGACCCGAGGGATTGGGCGCCGCCGCCGTCTCCTGAAGGTTGTCCCAGTGTTCGACGATCAGACCGTCGTGGAACCGGAAGATGTCGAATCCGATCTTCGGACCGAAGAAGTCGTAGTCGCTGTGGGCGACCACGAAATCACCGTCACGGAACACCCGTGCCGTATCGACCCGAGCCGACCCCTCCGGGAGGGCGGCCAGCACCTCGGCGAAGCCGGCGACGCCGTCAGCAACGCCCAGATTGTGTTGACGATACCGGTCGGCGTCAATGGCCGAACCCGCCTCAGGATCGCCCGTTTCGATCGACTTCAGAAGAGCGGCCGCCTTCGTCTTCAATTCGTCGTCAGTCCAGTTCACCATGTTCAATACTCCGATGGGTTTGGAAAGCGATCGGGAACGATCGCATCGTTTCCAACCATCCTTCACCACCACTAGCCCGTTTCGGAAGGTGCAGAGACGACCATAACTGGTACAAATTGGACTGCAAGTTGGCAGTGTTGCTAACGCTGGTCGCCAGCGGCGAATCCCGATGAACGGAGCTCGGCCCGGAAGGCTGCCGGTAGTCCACCGCTGTGGCGGACGAAAAACTTGTTGAAGTTGGATGCCTCACTGAAGCCCAGCGTCGCACCAATCTGCCCGACCGGACGGTCGGTGTGAGCCAGCAATCGTTTCGCTTCCAACATGATCCGCTTGTCCAGTACGCCCTTTGCCGACAGGCCGGTGACTTGTCGGCAAGCGCGGGCCACCGTCCGTTCCGAGAAGCCCAGCTCGGCGATGTACGGGCGGGCGTCGCGACTCTGCCCCAACCCGCTCTCCACCGCAGCCCGGAAGGCCACGTAGGCCTCCGGTAGCACGCTAGGGCGTTGGCAGGGTGGCGATCGTTGGAACAGGCCAAGTAAGGCGGAGAACAGATCGCTCATCAAGCGCACCGATACCACGTCGGCAACGAAGCGCTCTTGCTCACGCTTCAACGCGTCGCTGAGGTGAACGGCGGTCGTCATCGATTCCTGGTCAACGTCGCGATAGGAGGCCTGGCCGGGAAACCATCCGTCGACTCGGCAAAGTTCGGGTCGGGCCAACACCGCCGTGGCTTCGAGGTCGTTGGCAACGTGCCACTGCTGAACCTGCCCGGGACGGACGAACACGATGCGTCGCGCCGACAGGTCGATCCTCTCGAAGTCGACGGTGTGGGAGCCGCGGCCGTCGCCCACCACCAGCATCAGGCCGAACGTCGGTCGCTGGGTGGCAGCGAAGTGGGCGGCCCCCATCCGGTCCACCAGTGCCCGGTACCCGACCACCTCTACCGGTAGCGCCGGGTCCACCCGACTATAGAAGCCCACCTCCCGCACGTCATGATCCACGCCCCCACCCTAGGAAGGCCGGTGGCAGCGGCCTCGCTGTGATTGGAACTCCGGTTGGCGGACTAGTCGCCGCTGTCGCCGCCCGCTTGATTGAGGGTCAGATCGGACGGGACGTTGTCGGCCATCTCGCTCGGCGTCAGCAGTTCCCGGCCTGTGGTGACGGCCCATCGGTGGCCGAACGGGTCGCGAAATCGGCCAAAGTCTTCGCCCCAGAACATCCGCTCGACCGGTTGATCGATGACAGCTCCGTTGAACGCCGCTCTCCTCACAACGGCGTCGGCGTCGTCGACGGTCACGGTCAGCTGCACCGGCGAGGGCCCGCTGGCCGAACCCGGGGCCCGGGTGCCGAAGGCCGGAGCATCGGGGCTCACCAGCAGCCGAGCGTCGCCCACAGCCAGCTCGACGAACATCACCGCCCCGCTTGGGGCGTGGGTACGGAACAGTTCTTGGGCCCCGAGCACTGAATAGTAGAAGGAGACGGCGGCGTCCACGTCGAACACGAAGAGGTGAGCGTCGAGCCGTCGGACGCGGGTCATGCCGATCGGCGGTGCGACAGGAGTCCGGCCGCCGCGCCGGCTGCCACCAGGCGCTCCGCCGTGCCCAGGTCGGCCTCAACCGCACGCCGGCCCAAGGTGGTCAGCCGATAGTGACGTTGCCGGTCCGACTCCGGGCCCGACGGCCGTTCCTCCAACAACCCGTCGGCCACCAGGCGGGCCAGGGTCCGGTAGAGCGTTCCGGCGGCCAGCTCGAACCTCCCCTGGCTCAGCTCGGAGGTGAACCCCATGATGGCGTAGCCGTAGGTAGCCCCTGACGCCACCGCCACCAGGACATGGCAGCCGGCCGATGTCAATGGCGGTATCACCTGCTCGGATGCCATTGTGTCACTATATCGGCGTACTATTCTCGACTTGACTATATCCAATATGGATATATACTGATGGCCATCAGGACCGATTCCCGGTCTTGGAGAGGAGCTCACTGATGATCAGCGGCGTGGCCAAGATCGCGCTAAGGACCTGCGACCAAGAGGCGGCCAAGGACTTCTGGGTCGGCGCTATGGGCTTCGAACTTCTGCAGGATCTGAGCCACGACGGGGAGCGCTGGATCGAGGTGGCGGCGCCCGATGGCACCCGACTGATACTGACGCAGTCCGACCAGCCGTGGCCGACAGCGCCTGAGTTTGTTCCCGACGCTCCGGTCTTCTTCGAATGCGAAGATGTCGTGACCACCCACGCCGAACTGTCCAAACGGGGTGTCACCTTCACCATGGAACCGATCAAGATGTTCTTCGGTTGGTGGGCCATGTTCACCGATCCCGACGGTCACCGCTACGCCTTGGAGCAAGCCAGCGACCAAAAAAGAACCGGGTCTTGACGATCGCCGCCGCTGCTCACGGCTGGTATCGGCCGAGCGACCACAACGACATGTCCGAGATGTTCTGCTCGACGAGCGTGGAGGAGTCGTCGATCCACAGCGGACCGGCCCGACGCTGTCCTTCGGCCAGGTTGAAAACCAGATGCTCGGACGGGCCGGTGGCAGTCTCGGAGGTCCCCATCACCAATCGACCTCCCCCGCTTCCACCGGAGACGTCGGCGATGAGGAGTTCGACGGCTCCGTCGTCATCGGCCACCTCGTCGGCTCCCATGATGTGCGGCGGCGACATGATCAGGAGACCGGACGATGACTCCTCGGCTTCAGCATTGGTGAAGTAGCCGACTAGGTCGACGTTGAGGGTGGAACCGCCGCGGTATCGCAGCACCACCGAGCCCGAGTCGTCGACCGGGACCACAGCCACACTGCTGCCGCCCAAACCAGGATTGGCCCTCTGCGGTGCCGGCCACATGGAAACCGGGTACTCGGAGCCGTCGTCGGCCAGCAGCGACACCAATCCCCCGTCCGAGCCGACGTTGGCGTTCAGGCGCAGGACGACCTGGCCTGCCGTCGGCCCCTGCGAACCGACCGGGCCGGCCACATCGAGCGCCAGATCGGAGCCGTCAGTGGCGGTGACCAGCGAGGCGACCTCGGCCAGGCCGAGATGCCGGTAGCGGCCGGCGGTCCCGGTTTCGGCGGCCAGGTAGATTCCGGTGACGTCCACCGTGACCCGGGCGCCGGCCGGCCGGCCGGTATCCACGGCGGGCGAGTCGATGGCAACGGCTACCCGACCCCCGTCGTCGGGCCGTACGAGCACGTGGGAGGCTCGGAATTGGCCCGAATCGGCTACAGCGAGACGAATGGCATCGGCCGGTCGATTCCCCGGATGGAGCAGGACGTGCCCTGACCGGTCGGTGCCCACGGCAACAGTGACGACGGCGGCCACCACATCCTCGGTGGTCACATCGTCGATCTGCTCGGTGACGGCGGCGACGTTGAAGCCGGTGGCGTTGCCACTGATCGGATCGGTGGCGGTGTCGACCACCGGGACGGGCCGATTCAACATCAGGAATCCGCCGGTAACGGCTGCGGCGTCGTTCGAGGGCGACGTCGAGCCATTGACTGGCCCGGACTCACCGGAACGGTCGCCACCCCGGGACGACCCGTCGCCCTCAGGAGTACCGAAGGCCAGGGCCGGTTCTCGGTCATCGGGGTCGGCCGGATCGTCCGTCGAGGGGACTATGCCTGACGATTCTGACACGATCAGGGCCGCAGGCGCGGCCGAGGCATCGGTCGAGGCGCCCGTCCCGGGTTCGCCGAGGACCAGGGGCTGGAATAAGTACCCGGCCACCCCGGCCAGCAAAAGGACCGTGGCCGCAGCCGGCCACCGATAGCCACCGGTCGAGCGCCGCTCCGACGTCTCAAGAAGTTCGACGCTCAGTTTCGTGGTCACCGGTCAGCCCTCGATTCTTTGGTCCCCGCGGAGTGGCCGACAAAGCTGGTGCCGTCCGACATGGATACGTTTCCCGGGTGGCCATCGGTTCGCGGCTGTCGACATGTTTCGCGAACCGTTAGGCAAACATCGGCCGTAGCAGATGCAGTGAGCTTCCTGTCTGCAGTCCCCCGCCGACCGTCCGGCCAAGGACGGCGAGATAGCGTCGCTCTCGGCGTGAACATCAGCGGTACCAGGGTGGCGGCCGCCACCGTTCGACCCCGACCGCTCCGGGTGACCGGACTGTATCGGGCAACTACCACCGGTCTCGACGACTGGCCGGTGGGAAAGCTGATGCCGGTGGTCCGATGAGAGCTCCGGGTCGGCCGTCGCTGTCGAGCGCTTGTCGTCCACGATTCAGGCAGCCGGCCGGGCCCTCGGCCGACCGGCGAGTCGATCGAGGTCGGCCATCGTCACGGTGCCGGTGGATCAACATCGGTACTCCTCCCTCCCGGCCTCCATGATCGGATTGATCCCGGCTGCGATCTACCGGCCATTGCCGCCGCCGTGGCCGCCCTGTCCGATCGTGACCAACCGGCCGAGGAGACGGCACCACCGGCCAGCCGGGCCCAACGCCAGCGGCGCCTGGTCCAGGCGGCCTACTGGTCCTCGACGCTGGCCGACGGAGCTTCCCGCATCGCCGTGCCCCTCTACCTGGGCGCCATCGGCGTGTCGGCCTCCAACATAGGCCTGACCTTCGTCTCGTCCGAGGTCTTCGGGCTGGTGGCCAGCCTGGCCTCGGGTTACAGTCTCGGCCGGTTCGGTTATCGAGCGAGCTTCCTGGCCGCCTTGGCCTTCCAGGCCCTGGCCAGCATCGGTTACCTGCTGGTGAGCCCCCAGCCGCTCTGGTGGGCCATCACCCTGATCAGCCTGCTGCGGGCCGGTCACAGCGTCGGTAAGGAGATGGCCAAGACCACCAGCACCGCTCTGTTCAAGGTCCTGCCCGGCAATGAGCGGGATCACAACCGGCTCGACGTCCAGATCCTGCTCGGTGGCAAGGACGGCGTGAAAGGCATCGGAATGCTGGTGGGAGGCGTGCTGCTGACCATGCTGGGGCTGGCCGGCGCCTTTGTCGTTCTGGCTGCGATGTCGTTCGGTGCCTTTGTTGCGCTGGCCCTCAACCTTCCCGATCACCGTGATCGGACCACGATCTCCCGGGCCGCCATCCGCTCGGTCAACCGGGATCTCATGTGGCTGGGGGTGGCTCGAGCCTTCCTCTACGCCGGTCGGGACATCTGGCTGGTGGTGGCCGCTCCCCTGGCCCTACTGGCCGCCGGCGTATCCGAGGCCGGGGTCGGCTTGACCTTCGCCATCGGTTTGATCGTGTTCGGGTTGGTTCAGCCGTCGACTGCATCGTGGGTATCCGGTCAGTGGCATCTCGGAGGCCGCCAGCTCAAACGATCGTGGCGATGGCGGACCGTGGTGGCCCAGGCCCCGCTGCTTGCTGCCGCCGTGCCCCTGGCCCTGGTTTTCAGCGAGCGGCACCAGACGATCTGGTACGTCGTCGGTGCTGTTGTGACCTACAACGCGCTGGCCGGATTCGCCACCGTGCCCCACAATCGTCTGCAGATCGCGCTGGCCCGGTCGGAGGTGGCATCCAGCGATCTCACCGTGTACCGCTCGATCGCCCAGGTGGGCAAGATCGTGGCCGTCACCTTGTCCGGCTTCGTCTACGCCGGCTACGGACTCCGAGGCTGCCTGCTGGCCTCGGCCGCCTTCCTGGTGGTGTCGACGGCAGCGGCCATCATCGTTGCCGTCAGCGCCGAAACGTCACCGGCCGGCCTCGAACCGTAGGACCGGCTTGTCGTCCGGTACCATGCCTGGGGTATGTGCAGAGAAGTAACGTGCCAAAGCTGTGGCCGTCCGGGCTGGGCCGGCTGTGGCCGCCACGTCGAGCAGGTATTGGCCCATGTCCCGGCCGACGAGCGGTGCACCTGCCACGACGAAACGGTGAAGCCCGCTTCGTCGGGATCGTGGCTGAGCCGGTTTTTGGGCCGCTGAGCAGGCTGCGACTGGGGGCAGGACCATGATCGAAGTACGAGTATCCCGTGACGTGGCTCAGCCGCCCGACGAGGTCTTCGCCTATTGGGCCGACTGGACCAACAATCCGACCTGGCAGAAGGGTATGGAGAGCTGCACCTGGACGTCCGAGCCACCGCTCGAGGTCGGCTCCACCTACGATCAGGCCGCCCGGTTCATGGGCCGCCCCATCACCTCGTCGTTCGAAGTCGTCGAATACGAACCGGGACGGAAGGTTCGGATCAAGACGACAAAGAGCACCCTGCCCCTCGACATCACCCGCCAGGTCTCACCCGGCCCCGACGGTGGCACCACCCTGTCGGCCATCATCAGGGGTCAACCGGGAGGACTGATGAAGCTGTTCGAAGGCTTGGCCCAGAAGATGGTCGAGCGCAACGTCAACGCCGACTACGATCGCCTCAAGGCGATGTTCGACGAGCAGACCGCCCGTTAGCGGCATGGATGTCGACGCTCAGGTGAGCCACTCCCCCAGCGAGTTCAACGCCGTCATCGACCTCGAGGCCCACGGGCCCGACACCTGGATCGGGTTGAGTCCCCGCTACCCGTGGGGCGATCGCATCTACGGCGGCCAGGTCGTGGCCCAGGCCTTGCGGGCCGCCCTTCACACGGTGGAACCGAAGTACCGGCCGCACTCGCTGCATGCCTACTTCATCCGTCCGGGCAACAGCCGGGAGCCGGTCCGCCTCGAGGTCGACCGGCTCCGTGACGGTCGTAGCTTCTGCACCCGGGCGGTGGTGGCCCGCCAAAGCGGCGGCGCCATCCTTCATCTCTCCGGTTCCTTTCAGATAAGCGAAGACGAAGCCGAGGTGCAGACGGCCCGGATGCCGCTGGTGCCGGAGGCGGAGAACCTTCCGTCAGGGGTTTGGGAGTGGCCCTGGATCATGACCCGTCGACAGCTACCCAGCTATCCCGGCTCGGGCCAGGCCATCGGCTGGGCCCGGATCACCGACCCGCTGCCCGACGACCCCCGCGTCCACTATTGCGGCCTGGCCTTCACCTCCGACACCTTCCAGTTCGCCGCCGCCCGCAGCATCCATCCCCTCCAGGTGCCCCCGGAGGAGCACCACGAGCGGTTCATGGGAGCCAGCCTGGATCACGCCATCTGGTTCCATCGGCCCTACCGGGCCGATGAATGGCACCTCTACGACTGGGACTGCCACGGGCTCATCGGGGCCCGGGGTATGACCGTCGGCAACCTGTTCGCCCCCGACGGCAAGCAGTTGGCCACCGTGGCCCAGGAGATCCTGCTTCGGGAGCGCCGCCCGATCTAGCAGTCGATTGCATCCGCTGGTCAGTCGGCGAAGATGTGGGTGGGATAGCCGTCGATGCTGGTGACGTTCTTCCGAGTCCAGTAGGCGTTGAGTTCATCGTCGGTCATGGCGGCGTAGTGCGGTTCGAGCTCGTCGTCGCCCCGGATGGAGTCGACGGTCATGATAGGAACCCCGGATCCGCACGACACCGAAGCGGACTCGATGGCCAGATCGAAGATCTGGCGAGATCCGCCCATGGGACGAAAGAGTGATACCAGTTCCTGCCAGTCGTCGTGGCGGGGGTGCACCGCCCGGGCCGTGCCGTAGGCCCGCAGGATCAGCGGTTTCTCGCCGATCGACATGAACATCAACGTCATGCGCCCATTGTCGGCCACATGGGCCGCCGTCTCGTTGCCGCTGCCCGACAAGTTGAGCCAGACGATCCGCCGTTCATCCATCACCCGGAGCGTGTCCATCCCTTTGGGTGATACGTTGACCCGGCCCTGAGCCGCCGCGGTGGCTACGAAGAACATGGGTTGGGCACCGATGAACTCGATCTGTTTGGGGGTCAGCCGATTCAACGTCGCATACTCCTCAGCCGTCCGCTGCCGTCAATGCTGTCATGCACCAACTGAACGCTAGCATCATCAAGAGCTCTACTGATCTGCAACATGGCGCTCAAGATATACGCTAAACGTATGGCAGATTGGCAGCGGCGACTGCCGCCCCTGACGGCTCTGATCCCATTCGAGGCGGCGTTCCGGCACCGCAACTTCACCAAGGCGGCCGAGGAACTGCACTACTCTCAGGCCACCATCAGCCGGCGGGTGGCGGCGTTGGAGGCCGACCTCGGGGTCAAGCTCTTCGAGCGCGGCCGTCATGACGTGCAACCCACAGCCGACGCCGAGTCGCTGGCGGCGGCCGTCGCCATGGCCTTCGCCGAGCTGGCCGGAACGGCCGAGCGGACGCGACGCAAGTCGTCACAGCGCGACACACTCACCATCCACTCCGATCTCTCCCTCTCCACCACCCTCATCACCTCGGTTGTCGGCGACTTCCAGCGGCGTCATCCCGAACTGGTGATCCGCGTCCTCTCGTCGTTCGAACCGATCGAGAAGACACAGGAGCGGTTCGACATCGGGATTCAGTACGGCCGCGACACCGACAGTGCGCTGACGGCCGACCCGATCGCCGATGACAACGTCTTTCCCGTCTGCTCGCCCGACGTGGCCGCCCGATTGCCGTCGCCGTTGTCGGCGGCCCGGCTGGCGGCCCTGCCGCTGCTGCACGTCGACTACGGCGAGCCGTCGTGGACAGATTGGCATCAGTTCCTCGACCACGTCGGCGCCGACTCGTCGCCGGCCGGCGAGGGTCTGACGTTCACCTCCTACCTGGTATGCCTCGACATGGCCGAGCGGGACGAAGGTTTGGCCCTGGGCTGGGAACGCACGGTCCAGCCTCGTCTCGACACCGGCCGACTGGTCCGCCTCCCCGGCTTCACCATGGCCCGACCCGACGCCATCTGCGCCTACCGCCCCCCTTGGCCGGCCAATCCGTCAGCCCACGTCGACGAGTTTCTGGCCGTACTCAGGGAGCGCCTACCGCCCCTGTCATGACAAGCGAAGTGAGGGTACTTCGGAGAATCGCCCATCGGAGTCGGGAGGGAAGGGCACAACGGCGGCTACGCCATCGATTGGTATCGGCCCGTAGATGTGGGGGAATCGCATCCCCGACCGGTAGCAGTCCTCGTAGACGACCTCATGGCCGATTCTGGCCACCTCGACGACCAGAAGCACCAGGTCACGGCGACCGGCGAACCGCTCGTTGGCCGGGATGAGAACCTGGTCGAGGGTCGAGCAATGAATGAAGCCTTCGCCCTCCAATGACGGGTCACGAAAACCATCACCTTGATGCCGCTGACGTCGCCACGCCTCGGCCGACGTGATGTGAAGGATGAACCGGTCGTCCTCGGCCGGAGCCCGACCTGATGATGCTGACAATCCTGGCTCGCTTTCGTCCCGGAAGTTGACACAATGGACCCATGGCCCATGGCCGCTCCCCGACATACTACGAGATCCTCGGCGTGGCCCCGGACTGCACCTTCGACGACATCCGCAAGGCCTACCGACGCCTGGCCTGGGAACGCCACCCCGATGTGGCCATCGGTGAGGTCCTGCCGCAGGCCATGGCCCGGATCAACGAGGCCTGGAGGGTACTGTCCGACGACAAGCGGCGGGAGGAGTACGACCAGTCGGTCCGCCCGGCGAGTCCGCCGGCCAACTCCATCTTCACCCGACCTCAGCGCCGAGCTTCGGCTCCCGGCAGCGGAGCGAGACGACGTCAAGCCTGGGTCGCCGGGGTGGCGGCCCAAATGGCCCGTCTTTCCCGTCAGGCCGGGCGCAGCGCCACCCAGACACTCCTGATCCGCAATCCCCGCGGGTCCCGGTCCGACTACGAGGCGGTGGTCGACGGACTTGTGTTCCTGCTGTCGGCCGACGCCGAGTCCAGAGTGAGGGCGGCCCGGGCGGCCGGAACCGCTCCCCTCGACCTCGGCGTGGCCGCCACCCTGGTCGGCATCCGGTCGGTGGCCGACTCGGTGCGCCGCCAGGCTTCGCTCGACGTCTCCCGGGAGCTGTTGATGCAGGCTGAACTCCTGGACCGGATGTGGGACGTCCTGGCCCACGAGCTTCCGGCCCCGTTGGCCATCGCCCTCGGCGGCAACCCGGGCGTGGCCAAAGCGGTGTACCGGGCCGAATCGGGCTGAGCCGATCCCCCATCAGGAGACCGTCCCGGAGGAACCACAGGTCGACAACGCCGAGTAGGCTCGATGCTCAGCAACCAGGACCCAGTCGACACCAGCCAAAGGAGCGGTCAACCGTGGACATCGGCGTATACATCTTCCCCACCGACCAGACCATTCAGCCGATCGAACTCGGTCAGGCGGTGGAGGAACGAGGATTCGAGTCGCTCTGGTTCCCCGAGCACTCGCACATCCCCAGCTCCCGCACAACCCCCTGGGGCGGCCGGGAGGGGGCACCACCGCTGCCCGACTTCTACTGGCGCACCCATGACCAGTTCGTCGCCCTCTCCGCGGTGGCCGCCACCACCACCACACTCAAGATCGGTACCGGCATCTGCCTGCTGGCTCAGCGGGACCCGATCTGGACGGCCAAGGAGGTGGCTTCGCTCGACACCATCTCCGGCGGCCGCTTCCTGTTCGGGATCGGCTACGGCTGGAACGTGGAGGAATACACCGAGCACGGCCACGTGTTCTCACAACGCCGCGACCGGCTACGGGAATCGGTTCTGGCCATGAAGGAACTCTGGACCTCGGAGGAAGCATCCTTCGACGGGGAGCACATTTCCTTCTCCCCCAGCTGGGCCTGGCCCAAGCCGGTACAGGATCCCCACCCTCCCGTGATTCTCGGCGGTGCCGTCGGCCCCAAGACGGCGGCCCACATCGCCGAGTTCTGCGATGGCTGGATGCCCATAGGAGCATCCAACTTCAAAGGCCTGGATCTCATCGCCGAAGCCTGCACCCAACGAGGCCGCGACCCTCAGTCGCTTCATCTTGGCGTGTTTCGGGCCCGCCCCGAGGCCGAGGCCCTCGACACCCTGGCCCAACAGGGTTGCCAGCGGGCCCTGCTGGAGCTTCCCCAAGGCAGCCGCGACGAGGTCTTGGCCGCCCTCGACACCTTCGCCCCGCTACTCGACCGGTGAACTCCACCAGCACCACCCGCACGAGCTTCTAGGAGGGGGGAGGTGCGATCACCAACCCCTTTGGCTGACGGCGAGTCGGTTGGCTTCTTGCGCCGGTTCCACGTGGAGACGTTTCGTGGTGGGATGAATCGGTTGTTGCTTCGGGCGAGGCCGACTGATGAGAACTCCGAGAGGGTTGAGGTGCTGTTCCAGTACGTTCAGCGTCTGGATGTCCCGATGCGCTTTGAAGGTTTGACGATTGACGATGGGACCGGCGAGGACGGGCGGGTAGAGCCGTGGTCGACGGTGCTGGTGCAGTTTCCGGAGTGTCGGGTCTACCGGCTCATGTCTGGCGGCCAGCTCGTCGGTCGGGTTGCTGCATCGGCGTGCATGTATGGAGAGGATGAGGAGCCGATCGGTGCGCCGTCGATGTTCCCGATGATGGGGTAGCTGTCCCGGTCCACCAGTCGGTGACCGCCGCCCGGAGGTGGTCGAGGGCGTCCGACGGTGGACCCACGAAGTGATGGCTCCGGATACCGAGCCGGGAAGCGGCTTCGGTGTTGTCGAGGCGATCGTCGGTGAAGAACACCTGCTCCGGGGCCAGATCGAGACGTGCTAGTACATGGCGGTAGACCTCCGGGTCGGGCTTGGCCCGACCGATCTCGGCCGAGTTGAAGATCATGTCGAATTCGCCGGCGATGCCCAACGTGGCCAACTCGTCGCCCGTGGTGTCGCAGCCGTTGGTCAAGATGGCGGCGACCACTCCCCCGGCCCGCAGTTCGGCCACGAAGCCGATCATCGGCCGGTCGACCGTGCCCAGCGTGTCGGTGAACTCGGCGGCAGCGGCCTGAACGCCCAATCGCTGGCCGATGGCATCGGTCCACTCCCGCCGGGACATCTCGCCGGTGACCAGCGACGTGAGCAGCTCAGGAGCGAAGGCCACCGAGGCAACCCGGCCGGGTGCGAGGCCATGGCGCCGCTCGATACCGGGTCCGTGGTCGGGGTCGAAGTGGCGGATCACACCATCAAGATCGAACACCACAGCCCGGCGGCCGAAGCTGTGACACCGACCGCACCAGTCCTCCCAGGCTCGCCTGGCCGCCGGTTCGGTCGTCAACCAGCCGACGGAATCGGCTGCCGCCGTCGCGGCATCGAAGGCCTGGGTGTAGTGTCCCGAGCCGAAACCACCGACGACCGTCCAGCGACCTGCATCCTCGGGATCGGCCCGGAAGTGTTCGAATCCGAACCCCGATCGGGGGCGACGGAAGAAGTCGACACAGAACATGCCGTCGGCCGATGAGATCGAATTGAGCACGATCCATCCTCGGCGATTGACGGCCCCGGCCATGGTGCGATGGTAGTGCCTGATGTTACTTGTGGAGCTTCAGGTCGGCCATCTGCCGGAACAGATCGACGACATGGGTCGGTGGCCGCTCGGGGTCGAGCTCCCGGTAGATCGAGTCGACGTTGATGACGATCCGCTCCCAATCGAGCCAATCCTGATAGGGCCCGAGCTCGATGTCGCGAGCGGCCTCGACGGCCGACAGGCCGGCGTCGAACCGGGCCACGGTCTCCGATCGCACGTGCTGGAGGTAGTCGATGACCGCCTCCACTCCGGCGTGATCGGTCGGCGGGCCGTGACCGGGAATGATCACCTGACAATCAAGGTCGATGATCAGCCGGCAGGCATTGATCCAGTTGTCGACCGGCCCGCGCCAGATGAGCGGCGTACCGCCGATGAACAGGATGTCTCCGGTGAAGATGGCAGCGGCGTCGGGAACGTGGACCAGCACGTCGCCGGCGGTGTGGGCCGGGCCGACCTCGATCAGATCGACGGCCCGACCATCCAGATCCAATGACAGGGCCGAGTTGAACGTCGTGGTGGCCGACGGAGGTTGGATCCCCTCGAAGTCGAACGATCCGAAGGAGTCGGCCAGGTAGCTGTTGGTGCTCTCCCCCAGATCAGCGGTCATCAGCGCGGCCAGCATGGCCGGCGGGAGTTCCTCCATCTCAGCCGCCGAGGCGGCCGAGGCGATGACTTCGGCGTCACCCACCAGTTCGTTGCCGTAGCAGTGATCGCCATTGGCGTGGGTGTTGACCAGCGTCTCGATCGGGCGGGACACCGTAATGGCCGACATCTGTTCCAGCATCTCGGCCGTCAGCTTGAGATCGAACAGGGTGTCCACCAGCAACGATCGTTCCTGGCCGACGATGAGCCCGGCGTTGCTCCAGCCCCACCCTCCATCGGGCTGAAGGTAGGCGTGCAGCCCGTCCCCAACCTCGACCAGACCGTGCTCATATTTCATCGGTATGGCCATCGGATACGGCAAACCCCCAACTCTGTTGTCGACACTACTCGGCGCCGGCGATGGGGGCGAGCCGAAGTAGTCGATCAGATGGCCAGCACGTCGATCCGGTTGCCGCCGCTGATCACCGCCCGGTTGGCCGCCGCCTCCAGGAGAGCCAGAATGCGTTCGATCGAGGGGCGGTGGTGAGCGATCGACGCCACCACCACACTGGCCGTGAACGACAGCAGCTTGCCGTCCACCTCGATAGGAAAGGCCACCTCGTTGCGGAGCCGATCGGCAACATCGGTCAACTGGTCGGGCTCGGAATCGGTGGTCATGAGCACCAGGAAGCCGGCCTCCTCGAACCGTCCGATCATGTCAGGTGCCCGCAGCTTGTTCTCGATCCGGCTCGACACCTCCTTGATGATGCGCTGCACCGCTCGTTTGCCGTGAACCTCGGCCAACTGGGCCAGGTCGTCGACCCAAAGGCACATGATGGCCATGGGGAGGCGTTTGGGTGCGGCCAGCCGCTGGTGGAGTTGGCTGAGCACGTGGAAATGGTCGGGCAGCCCGGTCACCATGTCGTGGGTCAGCGCACCACCGGATTGGGCTGAGTAGTGGTGTTCGGTCGCCATTGATCTGACCCCGATGATCATCTGTTCGTTGGGGAGCCGCCGAGCCATGACCTCGATGGGGGCCAGGCCGGCGGCCAGCCGGACCGGGAGGGCCTGTGGGTCCGACTCCAGGTCGTCCAGCAACTGGACGAAGGCCGTTTCATACTCTGGCACCAGCAGCTCGGCCAAAGGTACGCCGATCATCCGGTCCCGGGGAATCGCCATCGTCGACACCGCCTGTTCGCTACAGGCGACGATCACTCCGTCGTCGAGCAACAGGCAGCCGATCGGGACGAGATCCAGCAGGTCGCTCAGGGCATCAAAGTCAGACGGCATGGCAACACCTCATGAACTCCGTTGTACCCCGGAACAACGTTGTCCAGTGAGAGCGACGTCACCCACCCCGATAGGGCACCCGGTCTAGTGAAAACGGAGCCTTGCGCCACCACAGCGGGGATCGGCCGGGATCAGCCGGGGAGCTTCTCCAAGCCGTCGAGCAGGGCGTTCTCCACCACCTCGGTCAGGGCCGGATGCACGTAGTAGGGGCCGGTGGCCAGCTGTGCCGCGTCCTGGCCAAAGGTCATGGCCTGGGCCACCAGCTGAACCAGGCTGGCGGCCTGGGGACCGAGGATGTGGGCGCCCAGGATCCTTCTCGTCGGCACTTCGATGAGGATCTTGGCGAACGACGACTCGTCCTCCAACGCCCACCCGTAGGCGGTGCCGCCATAGTCCCGACGGCCGACCACGTAGCTGACGCCGTTGGCTTCCGCCTCCTGCTCGGTGAGGCCGACCGAGCCGACCTGGGGATCGCTGAAGACGGCATGGGGAAGGGCGCTGGTGTCGCTACGGCGAACATCGTCCGGGTGGGCCATGTTCCAGAAGGCGATCTCGGCTTCCCGGTTGGCCAGGTGTTTGAGCTGGTGGGGATTGGCCACGTCACCGATGGCCCAGACGCCGGTTGCAGTGGTGGCCATGGTGTCATCCACCTCGATCCGACCGTCGGGATGGACGGCAATTCCGGCCGCCGCCGGATCGAGGTCGTGACTGTTGGGCGTTCGTCCGGTGGCCACCAGGAGTTGGTCGAACGTTTCGACCCGGGTCCCGGTGGCCGACGACTCGTCGTCGAACATCAACTCGAACTGCGACCCGTTCATGCGGACCTGCTGAGGCAGATCACCGAGACGGAGATCCACTCGTTGGGCGAACACCTCGGTGAACCGATCGCTGACGTCGCGATCATGGGATCGGAGCAGACGATCGGAACGGTTGAACAACGTGACCTGTGAGCCGTAGGCCGAGAAGACGTGACCCATCTCGACGGCTATGAAACCACCGCCGATGATGCCCAGCCGGGTTGGCAGCTCGTCGACCCGCATCACGGTGTCGGAGGTGTGGAAGGGAACATCGGCCAACCCGGAGATGGGCGGAATCGAGGGTCGGGCCCCGGTGGCCACCAAGACCCGGTCAGCAGTGAGCGTCCGACCGTCGACCTCCACCGTTCTGGGACCGGTGAATCGAGCCGATCCCTCGAACAACGTGATGTTGGGGCTGCCGTGGCGACGATAGTCGAGGCCCCCTTCGGTGATGGGGTCGATCCGACCGAAGACCCGGTCCCGGATGGCAGGCCAGTCGACGCCCTGGAACTCGGTGCGCACGCCAAGTCGAGATGAGTGTTTGGCCTGCTCGGCCCTGTCGGCCGGCAGCACCAGCATCTTGGATGGGATGCAGCCGACATTCAGGCAGGTACCGCCGAATGTGCCCCGCTCGATCAGGGCGATCGTCCAGTTCTCCGACAGCTGGGCGGGAATGGCGTTTCCCGACCCGCTGCCGATGATGATCAGATCAAAGTGGTCCATGGATGGCTGGTCTACCTTCTATCGCTATCGCTGTCGCTATCTCTAGCGCTGTCGACGCCGGGGCCATCAGCGTCGGAGGCAGTCGGGGGATGCTCGATGATAGACCCACCCCGACCGGCTCGAGCGTAGACGACGGCCCAATCGACCTCGTCGGGTCGCAAGGGCCGCATGGCTATGTCGATGGCGGTCCACAGCATCCGGCTGAGCGGATAGAACAGCAACGGGGCCACCACGGCCACGGCCACGTTGATCAGGACCAGGGTCAGGACGGGAAAGTCGGGGAAGGTCACCACAAGGCTGACGATCAAGGTCACCAGGAGAATTCCCAGGCTCATGATCGTGTTCATGCCAACGGCACCGATGAAATGGCCTTCGATCCGCTCGAACCGCAGTCCGCAGCGAGCGCACCCGTCGCTGATCTTTACCAGCCAGCGGTGTTGGCCACCCTGGCCGCAGGCCGGGCAGCGGCCGGTCAGACCTCGCCACAACAACTTGCCCGTCGGCGGCACCTTGTCCACCCCTGGAGGCGGCCGTCGTGAGGGGCGCTGGGATGATGCCACCGGCCGTCAAGCCTCCGATGCTTCGACCCAGGCGGCCAGACGGTTCATGGCCTCGGCGATGGCCTCGGTGGAGGTCGCATAGGAGAAGCGCATGAAGTTGTGGCCGTTTCGCTGGTCGAAGTCGATTCCCGGGGTGGCGGCGATGCCCAGCTCATCCAGCCAGACCCGGGCCAGATCCTGGGAGGAGGATCCGGCTCGGGAAACGAGATGGGCCACATCGGCCCAAACGTAGAAGCCACCGTCGGCCGGAGCGTTGCGGTCGAGTCCGGCTCGGGCCAGACCGGCGAGCATGACCTGGCGATTGCGGCGGTAACGGTCGACGTTGACCTCCAGCTCCTCCCCGCAGTCGAAGGCGGCCATGCCGGCCACCTGGCTGACGGTAGGCGGGGCGATGGTCAAGCTCTGGGCCAGCCGCTCGATGGCCTCGGCCAGGGCCGGTGGGGCCACAACCCAGCCCAAACGCCAGCCGGTCATGGAGAAGTACTTTGAGAAGCTGTTGAAGACGACCAGATCGTCGCTGTAGACCAGGGCGCTGCGACACTCGACGTCGTAGGTGATGCCGTGGTAGATCTCATCAACGATCAGGGTCACGTCGTGCTCGGCCGCCCATCGAACGATCCAAGCCAACTCGTCAGGAGGCAGAACCGTGCCCGTCGGGTTGCTGGGCGAGGCCACCACCAGGCCGTCCAGGGGCAGGGCGGCATCGAGCTGTTCCACGGTGGGCCGGAAGTTGGTGTCGTGGCCGACCGTGACAACCACCACCTCGGCTCCCAAGGCCTGCAGATCGTTGCGATAGCACGGGTATCCCGGCTCCAATACCGCCACCCGCCGGCCGACGTCGAAGGCGGCCAGGAAGGTGAGCACGCAACTACCGGAAGCCCCGGTGGTAACGACGATCCGCTCCGACTCGACCTCGATCCCGTGGCGCTCCCGGTACCACCGGGCGATCCGATCACGAAGCTGGGGCAGACCGGCGGCACCGGTGTAGCCCAACTTGTCGCGCCGCAAGGCCTTCTCCACTGCGGCCAGGGCCCCCTGCGGTGCCCCGGTTGAGGGCTGACCGACCTCGAGGTGCAGAACCTCACGCCCGGCCAGTTCCCGATTCTCGGCGGCCCGCATGACCTCCATGACGTAGAACGGGGCGACGGCGCTGCGATCGGAGGGTTTGATCATCACCTGCACCCTATCCATCCGCACCCTTGGCATCTGCGCTCCGTCCATCTGTGGAGTGGCGACGCCGTCCACGTCAGCCCCATCGGCTACCGGACCTCAGCCGGATTAGGCTACGTTCGAGGGCGTGACGGTTTCCCTCGGTGCTCATGTCGGTCAACAGGCGTTCGCCATGGACGAGATGCGGGCCCTGTGGCGCTGGCTGGACGGCAACGGCTTCGACTGGATCTCGGCCTGGGACCACATCTACGAGGCACCCAACGAGGGAGGGGTACAGTCCCACCATGAGGCCGTGGCCACGTTGGCCGGCCTGGCCTGCGACACCGCCAACGCCCGGTTGGGATGCCTGGTGTTCTACGTGGGCTACCGCAATCCGGGGCTCCTGGCCAAAGCGGCGGTCACCATCGACCACCTCTCGGGCGGGCGGTTTGAGCTTGGTCTGGGCGCCGGGTGGCACAAATGGGAGGCCGAAGCCTACGGCTACGACTTCCCGGGCGACGGTGTCCGGCTCGACATGCTGGCCGAGGCGGTGGAACTGATCACCGGCTTGGTCAACGGCGGCGCAGACGACTCAGCCGACCAACAGCCGGCCCGCACCACGTTCGACGGTCAACACTTCCAACTCTCAGATGCCTCCTGTCTACCCGCTCCGGTCTACGGGTCGCTTCCCGTCTGGATCGGCGGTGTCGGCCGCAATCGCACCTTGCCGATGGCGGCCCGCTGGGCCGACGGCTGGAACGCCGCCTACGTCTCAGCCGATCACTTCGCCGAACTCAACCGCCATCTCGACAATCTGTGCGCCGACATTGATCGTGACCCCGCCACCATCGAGCGCTCGGTCAATCTCCTGTTTGCCATGGGAGCCGACGCCACCCGGGCCGAACAGGCCGAGGCCACGGTCTACGACTCGTGGGGAGCCATGGCCGACCGGGTCATGGGCGGAGCGCTGCTGGGAACGCCGGAGCGAGCGGTCGAGCAGATCATGTCCTACCTCGAGGCCGGGGCCGACATGGTCAATATCGCTCTGCGACTGCCGTTCGACGACGAGGCGCTGAAGGCCTACGCCGAGATCGTGATGCCGGCGGTCCGCTCGGCCTGATGATCACACGACGCGAGTTGGAGGTGACCGCCTTCGGTCACCTCCAGCCCGTACTGGAAGCCATCGCCTATGGGCCGCTTCACCCGCCAGGGAAGTCGACCGGACGGCTTCCAACTACCCGCTTCAAGCCACAGTACGATCAGGCACCGGGACCGACAATGGGCCGTTGGCATCATCCGGTCGAACAGGTTTGTGCGCTGAGGTGTCATGACGACACCTCAGCGCACAAACCTACAGGCGGCGGAGCCGGACCTCGGTGACCGCATGGTCGGCTCCCTTCACCACGATCAGATCGGCTCGCTCCCGAGTGGGCAGGATGTTCTCGATCAGGTTCTTCTCGTTGATACGGAGCCAGATGTCGGTGGCGGTGGCCTCGGCCTCCTCGTCGCTCAACTCGCCGTAGCGGCGGAAGTAGGAACGGGGGTCCTTGAAGGCCGTCTCCCGCAGGGTGAAGAAGCGCTCCACGTACCAGTCCCGGATGTGGGTGACCTCGGCGTCGACATAGATCGAGAAATCGAAGAAGTCCGACACGAAGATCGGCACATCGGGATCGGTTGGCCCGGCCTGCAACACGGTCAAGCCTTCAACGATCAAGATGTCGGGCTGGCGCACCACCACCTCGGCGCCTGGTACAACGTCGTAGATCAGATGGTTGTAGACCGGCGCCTTGACCTCGGCCTCCCCCGACTTCACCTCGGCCAGAAACCGCAACAGGCGGCGGCGATCGTAGCTCTCGGGAAAGCCCTTACGGTCCATCAGGCCCCGATCCTCCAGCACCCGGTTGGGGTAGAGGAAACCATCGGTGGTGACCAACTCCACCCGAGGATGGTTGGGCCAACGGGCCAGCAGCTGACGCAATACCCGCGATGTGGTCGACTTGCCCACCGCCACCGAGCCGGCGATGCCGATGACAAACGGGGTCTTGGCCGGCAGTCGACCGAGAAAGGTGTCGCTGGCCCGGTACAACTCCTGCGACGCCCCCACATAGAGGTTGAGTAGCCGCGACAGCGGCAGGAAGAAGCGGGCCACCTCCTCGAGGCTCAAGGCCACGTTGAGACCCCGGAGCTGGTCGAGATCCTCCTCGCTCAACGACAGCGGGGTGTAGGCCCGCAGGGCGGCCCACTGGTCGGCCGAGAAGGTCATGTAAGGAGAGTGCCGGTCGTTGCTCATCGCGATGCTTCCTCCAGTAAAGCTACTGGCTGCCCAATCGCCCATCGGGCGAGATGTCGAGCGGTGGATCGGGCAACGACCCTTCGACCAGCGGCGGCAACAACGACGGCAGATTGGGCGGCAGGAACGACGCCCTCGACCGTACCACCTCGTTCACCGGCCACCAGCGGGCCCCGCGGAAAGCCAGCGCCTCCAGCGCCTCCAGACCCTGAGGCCGCCGGATGGAGCGCTCCGTGGTCCAGGCCACGTGGATGACCTCGTCCTGATCGAAGTGATAGCCCCCGAAATCGAACTCCACGTGCTGGGTCCACACCACCGGACCGATTTCGGCCTCCTCCAGGCCTCCCTCCTCCCACAGCTCCCGCTTCACCGTGGCGGCCGACGCCTCACCCGGGTCGATACCTCCGCCCGGCAGCTCCCACCAGTCACCCTTCGAGGAATCGGCGGGATCGACGCTGTTGATGAGGAAGATCTGGTCGATGTCGTTGAGCAGCACCACGCGGGCCGAGTTGCGTTTCAGGGTCCAGGGCGCCATCGCTGGCCAATGTAGCCAACTTGATTCGGTCTCCCCGAATCACGCCGACGCCGCCTGAGACGCTTGCGTCAAATGGGGGCGTTGTTGCCGAGAACGACGATCACGTCGGCACCGTCGATGGTGACGCCGATGTCCTGGCTGCCCAGGAGGATCACGTTGGTTTCCGGCACCTCCAACACGGCCGCAACCTGGCGGGCGTCGAGCAGGAAGCCCTGGGTGTAGTAGACGTAGCTTTCGTCGCCCGGGTCACCCTCTCGGTTCTCCGGCGTCAGCGTTCCGTAACCGAAGGCGCTGAGACGTTCGGTGCCCCGGCCGGCCAGACCGTTGCGGCCGTCGGACCCGTTGGCCACCCTGACTCCCACTTCATTGGGCGGACGCGATCCGTTGACGAAAACCGAGGCCGGGTCGATGTCGCTCAAGGTGTCCTCGACCGACTCGGCCTTCTCGGCCTGCCACAAGCCATCGGAAACCGTGGCTCCCAGGTAACCGATCCAGCGTAGGAGCAGGACTCCGCACAGCAGGAGCGCGGCCGCCAAGGCTGCGGCGTTGACGATGTCGTGGCGCTCAATCGATTGGATCACGGCTGGGTACGAACCTTCCCTCACAGGGCTTCGACTACCAAAATACCGTGGACCAGGCTAGAGCACGGCGCGCCCGGGGTGGTGACAGGCAGCACTACCTATGAGCACTGCCTATGGGCGTCGGCCGGTCAGCCGGGCTCTGGTCAGGAAGCCGGTGTGGGCCACCATGCGATGGTCGGGGCGGACCGCCTGGCCGTCGACGTGCCATGTCCGGTTGAGAACCTCGGTCGTCGACACCTCGGCGAAGCCGTGCGAAGCCAGCGCCTCGCCGACCTTCATAACCTGGGTTATCGACGGACTGTAGGACACGAACAGCCCACCGGGCCGCAAGGCGGAGGGCACGTGGGGCAGCACCTGCCACGGCTCGGGGATGTCAAGCACGACCCGATCAAAACCCCGGTGTTCGATTCCCTCGTAGCTGTCACGCAACTCGACCTGGTATCGAGACAGGGCGTCGTCGCCCAGGAACGAACCGACGTTCTTTCGGGCCCTGGCCGCGAAGTCCTCCCGAAGCTCGTAGCCGACGATCTCGGCCCCGGCCCGCAACATGGCCATCGACAGTGCACCCGACCCAACGCCCGACTCGAAGACCCGCACACCGGGACCGATGTCGGCCAACATCAGCATCGGGCCGATGTCCTTGGGATAGATGACCTGGGCCCCACGAGGCATGGTGAGGATGAACTCGCTGAGGGTCGGTCGATAGGCGGTGAAACGCTGACCCCGACTGCTGGCGACCAACACTCCCTCCGGTCTACCGATGAGCTCCTGGTGGGGCAACGATCCGGCATGGGTCTGGAACTCACTACCGGCCTCCAAGCGAACCACGTAGCGCCGCTGCTTCTGGTCAACCAGTAGTACCAACTCCCCTTCGGCCAACGGCCGGAGGGCTCGATCCTGATCAACGGTCGGGTCATGGGTTGGCGACAAGATGAGGCGTCCTTCCGGCCTGGCTGAGAATACAGAGCTGGTCAGCGGCCGGCGGTCACGGCACCGGCCACCGCCTGATCCTTGGTGGTCAAGACTACCGGCTGGGCCTGGCCGGTGGAGCGGGCCACCAACCGGCAGAAGGCACAGGTTTCGGAGTCGGTGGGCCCCCCGCACTGCGAACAGACACCCAGACGGCCCCGATCTTCGGGGTCGGCGAAACGGTCGGCCGCCCGCTTCAGGTAGCCGAAGTAGAACTCGGCCTTGCTGCCGGGCGACTGATCCTCCATGCGGTTGAGCGCCTCTTTGAACCCCAGATGTTTGTTGCCGGCGGCCATGGGGCACTCCTCGACCTGGTAGTCGATGGCCCGCAACACGCAGTAGGCCGCCGTCTCCCGTTCGGTCAGGCGGACCAGCGGTTTGGCCTTACGCGGGAAGCCGTCGTGGGCGTCGAGAACAGGCCGCTGACGACCCAGATAATCGACCTGCCACCGCATGACGTTGCCGTAGAGGACGGCCGCCTCGTCGTCCAGGTTGTGACCGGTGAGCACAGCCCCGTAACCGCCGTCTGTGGCCACGGTGTCGAACACGTGACGTTTGGACAGACCACAGGCGGAACAGGGAACCCGACCGGTGGACGCGGCCGCCGACGGCACATCGAAACCGTAATTCTCGGCCAGGTCGACGGTGATGAGCGAGAGCTCCCGGTCGTCGGCGAAGCCCTTGGCGTAGGAGTAGGAGACGTCGGAGTACCGATCGATGCCCAAACCGACGTAGAGCCCGTCGACCCGGTAGCCGAGCTCAACGAGAATGTCCCACAGGGCCAGACTGTCCTTGCCACCGGACACGGCGGCCAGGAGATGATCGTCGGGGCTGAACATGGCGTAGTCGGAAATGACCCGCTCAACCTGCTGACGGCAGTAGCGGAGCATGTGCTCGGGGCAGAAGTTGGCATTGTGGCGGCGCAGGCTGATGACCGCCGGTTCTCGGCAGACCCGGCACTTCATCGCCTCACCCTCCGCTGATGACCGGTCGGATCTCGACCTCGGCGTCGTCGGCCAACACCGAATCGCCGGGGATAAGGGTGCCCCCGCCGATGACCAGAACCGACTCCCGGTTCAGATCCAGTCGCCGCAGCAACTTGGCCACCGATATCGGCCCGTCGATCTCAATCTCTCGTGACGGGTTGCGCAGGAGAACCTTCATGCCATGCTCGTCATTCCGGATCGGGATCGCTCGAACCCGATCGCCGCCGCCGCCGACGGCGCCGCTTCTGTTCCTTGATCTGTTCCTTGTGGGTCACCGGGAGGTGCTCGATGATGATCATCTCGCCCGGTTTGATGGAGGAGACATCGATCACCTCGCGCCGACCGGTGGTCCGGCGGACCAGGCGGAACAAGGCGGTGGCCACCGTCGTGATCAACCATGATCGAGCGGGGCTACGGGTGTAGGCGGCCACGGCGAGACGGAACAGTCGATTCCACATCAGAGTCGACGGATCTCCAGCACCGAACTCTGCTTCTTGCCCGCCTTGCGACCCAGCACGTAGATAATGAGCAGCAGGATCACACTGATGGCGCCGCCGGCGAGCGCCATCTTCTTCTTGCTGTCCTCGGCCACGACATCGACCTGTCCCTGAATGTCGCGGAACTTGGCCTCGATGTCGGCAGGGGTGATACCAGCGGTTTCGGTCATGAGAATACCCTCTTCTTGGCCCGGCTGAGGGCCTGGTAGATGAGCGCGGCCAGAACGATCAGTACGACGACGGTGAATGCATAGGGAGCCAGTGAAGCCCACGACGACCCGGTGAACTGATCGATGCTCTGGGTCAGGCGTAAGGTGCCGATGGCGACGAAGACGGTACCCAGGAACATCAGTATCGAGCCGCCGAGGCCCCACCCCAGGTAGGTACCCAATCGTTTGAGTGGCTCCAACGTCTCCTGGCGGGCGTAACCCACCACCAGCTCCCGCATCTCGGTTATCTCATCGAGCGGATTAGGTGTGGCCATCGGGTCTCCAGGAATTCTTCGGTGGATCAAGTCGGTCGATATCGGTGAAGTCTAGTGACCGGCCGATCATTTGTGTGCGCTCCAGGGTTCGTATACGAACCCTGGAGCGCACACATGATCTGGTGGCTAACCGTCTTGGAGCCGGAAGCGGAGGATCTCGACCACTCCGTCGAGCGCGTCGAGGAGTATCTCGGCCGCTTCCCGACCTCTCGGCGCGGCCAGTATCCGATAGCGGTCATGGGTCGAGACCGGAGCCACCGCCGCCATCTGATAGACAGCGTCGATTCCCTGACCGGTGATCTCGACCGCGCCGACCTCGGCCCCCATCTCCGCCACCAGCGACAACATGGTGGCGAAGCGGGTCCGGGCCGCATCCAACGCCTGGTCGGCGCTGGGGTCCAGCAGCGGGGTCCACGGTTCGACCTCGGCCCGGGGATAGGGGTCGTCGGACAGCCAGCGGGTCACCCGGAACCGTTCCCGGCCGACCGCCTCCAGAAGCCAACGATCTCCGGGAACTGGGGTCCGGCTGACGATCTCGGCCACCGTTCCGATCTCGGCCCGTTCATCCTCACCCCCAACCTCGGATCCCCGGGTTATCATCACCACCCCGAAACGACCATCGGCCTCAGCCACATCGTCGAGCAACTGCAGGTAGCGGGGCTCGAAGACGTGAAGCCCCAGAGGCGAGCCCGGCAGCAACACCGACTGCAGGGGGAACTGGGCCATCACGGTCATGGCTCCATCACGGTCATGGCTCCATTACGGCCATGACTACTGCGGTCGGGCCGGTCGGGGTGACAACTCGTCCACGCTGGGGCCCTCGGGATAGCGGATCAGCGACGTCAGTAGCGGCGTCTGAGCCTCCAGCTCGACGTCGCCCACCACCTCGGAATCGTTGATGATGTACGAGAACACGATGGCGTCGTCGTCGACGTTGGAGTCGGCGTAGCCCGACAGCGCCCGCACCCCGGAAAGGGTGCCGGTCTTGGCCCGGACCTGACCGGCGATGGGCGCCGTGGTGAACCGGTCTTTCAGAGTGCCCCGCTCACCGGCCACGGCCAGTGATTCGGCCAGAATCGAATCTCGGCCGGCCAGGGTGAGGATGGCGGCCACGGCGTCACAGGTCAGACGATTCGATTCAGCCAATCCTGATCCGTCGTTGATGACCACGTCGGTCATCGGGATCTCCAGCTCCTGCAGCAACTCGGTCACCGCTCGGGCCCCGGCCGCCGTCGATCCTTCACCCAGGCGGTCACGGCCCAGCCGTTTCAGCAGCAACTCGGCCCCGAGGTTCGAGCTGTGGGTGTTGACATGGGTGACCACGGCGGCCAACTCGGGTGAGAACAACTCGGCCACCACTCGACCACCGGCCGGCGCCACCCCGGCGGAGGGTGGTCCCTCGATGGTGAGGCCACGGGCCCGCAGCAACTCGGTGAACTGCTCGGCTCCGTGGCGGGCCGGGTCGTCGGTCTGGCTGCGGGCTCGCGGTGAGCCGAGGAAGGTCTCCGGCCAGTCCACGAAGCCTTCGTTGACGGTCAGAGCCGACAGTGGACCGGACTGGTTCTGGGTGATCAGGCCGCTTCGCCACGGTCCGTACCGCTCGGTGTCGAGGAACGACTCGTCACCAACCACCGAGCCGGCAACCGATGTGACGCCCTCGGCGGCCAGGGCGGCGACGACCGAGTCGGCCAGGTCCTCCAGCCGGGATCGGGATCGGGCGTCCACGATCTCGTATTGAGACTGCCACTGGTCGGTGCTGAGGAAGGGGTCACCCCCGCCCACCAGATACAGGTCGCCGGTGAGTGTGCCTCCCTCGACCGTGGCCGCCGTCTGCACCGTGGTGACGAACCGGAAGTCGGGGCCCAGAATCCGAAGGGCGGCAAAGGTGGTTACCAGCTTCTGGTTCGATGCCGGGACCAGCCCGCCGGCGACGCCGGCCGTGGGCGCCAGTATCCGGTCGCCGTCCATCACGGCCAGGCAGCTCTCGTTGGGATACTGATCGACGGTGCTCGACAACGTGGTGGCCAGAATGTCGTCGCTCACCGGGGCCTGCAGAGTCTGGGGGATCCGCCGGGCGGTCAGCATGGGGCTGTCAACGGCGGCCTGATATTCCACCCTGGTTCCGGCGACGTCCTCGAAGTCGAGGTTGTCGGCCGACTGCCACGCCACCAGTGCAATCACGGCCAGGACCGTCGGCGCAGCAACGAGGCGCAGGATTCGTGCTATCTCCATGTCATCCCCAAGTTATCGTCCCGGACCCCCGAGGGGGCTTACCCCTTGATTGGTTCGAGGGCGGCCCGGACGAATGCCCCCATGTGATGGAACCGGGCCTCCAGGGCCTCGTCGGAGAACGGATCGATGTCGAGCAACCCGGTCAGCATGGCCCGATCCCCGAAGTAGGTGAGCAACGCTCCGTACCCGGTGACGACCAGATGCTCGGGATCATGCTGGCGGAACCGCCCGGCCGCCATCTCCCGCTCGAAGAACGCCACCGCCCGCTTGAAATAGGGCCGTAGGGCCTGGCCGAGGTCGAACCCCAGATGGCCGGTCTCGTTGAGGGCCTCCCGTCTCACGATCTGCACGATCTCGGGGTGGGACCGGAAGAATTCGAAACTGACGGCCAGAATCCGATCGACCACCTTCCAGGCGTCGGTCTCGTGAATGCGAGCCTGGTCGATGGAATCGCTCCATTCGAGCAGCGCCTCCTCCAGCACGTGGCGGTACAGGGCTTGCTTCGACGGGAAGTAGTGCAACAAGCTGGGTCGCCGTATACCCACGCCCTCGGCGATGGCGTTGAGCGAGGCTCCTTCGTAGCCCTGGCCGGCAAAACAACGACGAGCCTCGCCCACGATTCGTTCCTTGGTCGTTGTTTCTCCCACCAGGTTCAACATAGCCGCTTTCCCCCCGGCCCCGCCGCCGGGTATCGGCGACGCAGCTCGCACCGTCAGGCCATTGGCGGCGAGGCCAAAGCCGGTATTTGGCCGATACGGTCAACCTTCATGGAGATCATTGCCGCCTTGTTCATGGACGACATCGAGCTTCGTTCCGTGCCCGGACCTTCCACCCGCATCGATCTTGGCGGAATCCAGTTCTCGGCCCCGGCGCCGGCCCCGGTTCCGGTCACCGTCGCCCCTCACCTCGTTGTGCTGGTGTGGAACCCGCCATCGGGCAACGAGTTCGGGGCCTTGGAGGTGACCTTCGACCACTACGAAGCCGACAGCGGCGACGCCGACGGGGCCGATCGGGAGCCACTGGCCCGAAACGTGCAACCGCTGCAGATCGAACCGGGCAAGTTCAACTACCGCCTGGTACGGGCCGACCTCGAGTTCGACGACTACCGCACCGTCCTGGCCAGCTGCCGGATCGACGGAGGTCCGGCCCACGTCGTTCCCTACACCCTGCTGCCGCCGGTCGAATAGGTCGGCCTCCCTTGGCTATCCGGCACCGGCTGACCAGTTGCGCCGCCAGCAGCCACCCGGACGGGGCGGCGGCGGTAGGCGAGGTTGTCGGTCACGTTCAGGAGACGCTGGCCGGCTCGCCCCAGTTCACCCTTGTTCTGCTCGACCGTTCCCGCCGGACCGAGCTGGCGACAGTGGCCGCGGCCGTACACCGCCTGCTGGGACCCGACCTGTTGTTGGCCACCACGGCATCGGCCGTGGCGGGAGCTGACACCTTGGCCGCCACCCGAGGGACGGTGGTGGCCTGGGCCCTGTGCGGCGTCGAGGTTGAACCCGGCCCGACCGGCAACGACAAAGCCGTCGACCCGGCACCGACGATCCAGTTCAGCCGCCGATCCAACGGTTCGACGGTGGTGACGCTCGGACATGGGCCCGACGATCCGGCTCCACTCCTGTTCGACGGTGCCGGGACCGTCGCCCGACCGACACCGTCCGGGTTCATGCTTCCTCCCGGCTCGGCCCGGGTCCACAGCGCCTCCGGTCGACGGCGACTGGGCCTGCCGATGTTGGTCACCGGCGTCGACGGTAGACGTCTCAGGACTCTCGATGGGCGCAAGGCCGCCCTGGAACTCGTCGACCGCCTCGACCAGGACCACGACGATCCTCAAGAGACCGTCGGCCGGCCGCCCCTCGCTCTGGAGGTGAGCAGCGGGCCTCCAATCGCCGTCCACAACGCCCCGCCCGGTCATGACGACGGACCCATCCAGTTGGAACGGCCAGTGGCCGAGGGAGAGACGGTCCAGCTCGTCACCTACGACCGGCACCAGGCCTCCTGGGACCTGATGAACCGAATCTCCGGTGGAACGCAGAGCCCCGGTCGAGCGGCGCTGCTGGGTCACCCGCTTGATCCCGGGTCCGTGATCGACCACCACCCGGTGGCCACAGCCACCGCCCACTGGGGCCGGGAGACAGAGGAGCCGGGGCCTGACCTGACCCCCTGGACCACCCTCACAGCACTCACGGTTGAGGTCGTCGACGACCCCTGACCCGGGTCGGCCGCACGGCAGCGGGGGTTCGACCGTTCACCACAGCGGAACGGGGTGGTCAACGGGTCAAGAATGACGCAATCCGACTACTGTGTTCGGGGTGAGCACCCCTACCGCCCCAGAAGCCGCTACCTCCGACGTCGAAGCCCTCGGTATCAACGTGATCAGAGCCCTGGCCCTTGACGGGCCGATGAGGGCCAAGTCCGGTCACCAGGGCACGGCCATGGCCCTGGCCCCGCTGGCCCACGCACTCTTCACCCGAGTGCTTCGCTACGACGCCGCCGACCCCTCCTGGCCCGACCGCGACCGTTTCATCTTGTCAGCCGGACACGCATCGATCCTGATCTACTCGATGTTGTATCTGACCGGCCAGGGACTCGAACTCGACGATCTCGAGGACTTCCGGCAGTGGGGTTCCAAGACTCCGGGCCATCCCGAAGCCGGCCACACCGCCGGAGTCGAGGTGACGACCGGACCGCTCGGTCAGGGACTGGCCAACTCGGTGGGGATGGCCGTCAGCGAGCGGTTCCTCCGTCACCGGTTCGGGGAGGATCTCTGCAACCACCACACGTTCGTTTTCGCCGGCGACGGCGACCTGTCGGAGGGGGTCAGCCATGAGGCTGCCTCACTGGCCGGACACCTCGGTCTGGGCCGGCTGATCTGCGTCTACGACGACAACCACATCACCATCGACGGTCCCACCGAGCTGGCCCTGAGCGACGACGCCGCCGCCCGGTTTCGGGCCTACGGCTGGGATGTGGTCGAGTTGGGCGAGGTGGCCAACGACGTCGAGACCCTGACCTCGTCCCTGCTGGCGGCCAAGCAGGACGAGTCCCGGCCCACGCTGCTGGTTCTGCGATCCCACATCGGCTACCCCTCACCCTCGCTGACCGACCACCACTCCGCCCACGGCAACCCGTTCGATGCCGAAGAAATCGCCGCCACCAAGCAGGTGATGGGCCTGCCCCCGGACGAACAGTTCCACGTTCCCGACGAGGTGCTGGCCTTCTACCGACGGGCCGGAGCCCGGGGTGGATCCGAGCACCAGGCCTGGCGGCAGCGGCTGGAGGCGTCGGCTCATCGCAGCGACTGGGACGAGGCCTGGGAGGTCGGTCATCCCCGGGCGGTCGAGGCCGCCCTGGCGGCGGCCGACGGGTTTGAGGCCGGCACCAAACAGGCCACCCGCAAGGCCTCCCAGAAGGTGCTGACGGCCGTCACCGGCGCCATGCCAACCGTCATCGGCGGGTCGGCCGACCTGACCGGCAATACCGGCACGGAGGTCGACGGAGAAGTTCAGTCGGCGGCCAACGGCATCGGCCGCCAGATCTACTTCGGGGTGCGGGAGCACGGTATGGGGGCGGCCCTGGTCGGTGCCGCCCACCATGGAGGCGTTCTGCCCCTCGGTGGCACCTTTCTGGTGTTCGCCGATTACATGCGGCCGGCCGTTCGCCTGGCCGCCATGTCCCGGGCCCGGTGTGTGTTCGTCTGGACCCACGATTCGGTCGGCGTCGGCGAGGACGGGCCGACCCATCAGCCGGTCGAGCAGATCATGAGCCTGCGGGCCATTCCCCAGCTCACCGTGATCCGCCCGGCCGACGCCACGGAAACGGCCGGAGCATGGGCGGTGGCGGTGGCCAACGACGGGCCGACAGCCCTCATCCTCAGCCGTCAGGACCTGCCGGTGCTGGAACGAACCAGTGCCGCCGCCGTGGCCCAGGGGGCCTACATCGTGGCCGATGTCGACAGCCCTGATGTGGTTCTGGTGGGAACCGGCAGCGAGGTGGCAGTGTGCGTCGACGCCGCCACGGCCCTGGCCTCGGAGGGTATTGCCGCCCGGGTGGTGTCGATGCCGAGCTGGGAGCTGTTCGCCCAACGAAGCGAGGCCGATCGGGCCTCGGTCCTCGACCCCGGGCTGCCGACCGTGTCGGTTGAGGCCGGGGTGACCTTGGGCTGGGAACGCTACGCCAACGCCACGGTCGGTGTCGACCGCTACGGTGCATCGGCCCCCGGCTCGGAGGTGTTGCGTCAACTCGGGATCACCGAGGACAATGTGATGGAATCGGCGAAATCCCTTCTCGCCGATCAATAGCCTGAAACAGCACGAGTCCGCCAACCCGATCAACAGGAGACCATCCGATGGGCCGACTACACGACCTCTACGACGAGCAGGGTCAGAGCCCCTGGCTCGACAACCTCCGGCGGGGCTGGATCACCAGCGGTGAACTGCAGGAGTGGATCGATCGCGGCGTTCGCGGTCTGACCTCCAACCCGTCGATCTTCGCCAAGGCCATGACCGAAACCGACGATTACGATGCCGAGCTGCGCTCGCTGGTCAACGACGGCGCCGGTATCGAGGAGGCCTACTGGCAGCTGGTGGTGGGCGACATCGACCGGGCTCTCGACCATCTGTTGCCAGTACACAATGCATCGGGAGGGGAGGACGGCTATGTGTCGGTTGAGGTTTCTCCTGATCTGGCCCACGACGAGACCGGCACCATCGAGGCCGCCCGACAGCTTGACGATCGTATCGACGCCCCCAACCTCTACATCAAGGTCCCGGCCACCGCCGAGGGCGTGCCTGCCGTCCGTACCTTGATCTCCGAGGGACGTTCGATCAACGTCACGCTGATCTTCGGTCTGGACCGCTACCGGGAGGTCATGGAGGCCTACATGTCGGGTTTGGAGGCCTGTCCGGCCGACGACCTGAGTTCCATATCCTCGGTGGCATCGTTCTTCATAAGCCGGGTTGACGTCGAGGTCGACCGACGGCTGGAGGACATCGGCAGCGACGAGGCCCTGGCCCTGCGGGGCCGGGCCGCAGTGGCTCAGGGGCAGCTGGCCTACCAGCTCTTCCTCGAAACCTTCAGCGGTGATCGCTGGCAGGCATTGGCCGACCGGGGAGCCCGCCTGCAGCGACCGCTGTGGGCCTCGACATCGACCAAGAACCCCGACTACCCCGACACCCTCTATGTCGACACACTGATCGGGCCGAACACCGTCAATACGTTGCCCGACTCGACGTTGCTGGCCTTCGACGATCACGGCACCGTGGCCCGAACGGTTGATGCCGATCCGGCCGGGGCGTATCAGGTGATGGCCGATCTGGCCGCCGTTGGCATCGACATGGACGACGTCTCGGCCAAGCTGGAGACCGAGGGCGTGGCCAGCTTCTCCAAGAGCTTCGACGAGGTGCTCGACACTCTCGACGATCGAGCCCAGTCGGTCTAGCCGGAGCGACCGGATCAGTCCCGGTCGCCGCGGTCGACCACGGCGATCATGGCGGCCAGAGGAATGTTGGGGAAGATGGACCGGCCACCGGCCACGTACTCGAAGCGGGAAATGGTGCCGTCGAGGTAGAGGGCATCGGTCGCCCCCAACTGGCGGCATCGTTCAGCCATGGCCCACAGTGTGACCGGCCGGTCGGCCATGATGAGTAGTACTCGACCGCCATCGTCGACGGCCACGGCGTTGCGGCGATAGGTCGACGTGGAGTCGGGGGAAAAAGCCTGGTTGATTTCGGAGTCGATGACCAGCAGTGGACCACTCTGGATGGCCTGTTCTATCGATCGTCCACCGGCCGGCGCGGCGGCGAACTCCTCGGTGGTCTCCACCTGACCCCGGCCTTCGCCCAGCCAGAACACCCCGTTCGGTTTGAGGAAGAAGTTGCCGCTCCCCGAGCCCTGGTTGAGCCCAACCTGCTCCTCCCCGTCCTCGATATACAATCCGGACGGCACCAGGTCCGGCCGGTGGATCCCGCCGTTGGTGATGGCCACCACCGGTTGGCCGTCGGCCTCCAATGCCTTGCGGGCCGCCTCCAGCTGGGCGTAGGGCTGGTCGGCCTCGTCCCGCCAGACGAACCGGATGTCGGCCGGGTCGGCCCACAACCACCGGTACACGCCATCGGCTTCCAGCGGAGGACCAGCCGGCTCGACGACGGTCGTGGAACCCGGGCTTTGGCTGGGCGGCGTCGCCTGCGGCTCGGGTTCTCCCCGTGGCGAACGAACGGGCGACGGCCGGCCCGATGGCTCGGGTTCCGACGACCCGGACAGCGCCAGCGGAACAGCCACGAAGGCAACGGCGATCGCCCCCAGAATCAGCCATCGACCATAGCCCGGTCTTCCCGTTCCACTGTCCATTCCACTGTCCATCGGGCCCTCACCGTAGGCCAACCCGTGCGGGGTTCAAGGTCAGCGGGGGGCGACCGATGGAACACCGGGCCGGTCGCCACCGCGCCAGGTGAGCCGGCCGGTACCATCGGCACCATCATGAACGCTCCTCGACCACGCAAACAATTCGGACAAGAAGACATCGATCGCAAGCTCAGCGAGCTGATCGATGCGGTTGGCGAGGACCACAACGACGATCTGATCCGCTCGATGCTGGTGACCGTTCTCGACATGGATGAGGCCGACATCGATCGCCTCGAACTCAAGATCGCCAATCAGTCGGTGGCCGAAATGCTGCACGCCTGGCGCATCTTCTCCCCCTACGACGAACGGGCCAAGATCACCATCTTCGGGTCAGCCCGCACCAAACCCGATCATCCCGACTACCGCTTGGCCGTCGACTTCGGCCGGGTCATGGCCGAGCGCCAGTGGATGGCCATCACCGGCGCCGGCCCCGGCATCATGCAGGCCGGCATCGAGGGATCAGGCCGGGACAACGCGTTCGGGGTCAACATCGTGCTGCCCTTCGAGCAGGAGGCCAATCCGGCCATCGCCGGCGACGACAAGCTGGCCAGTTTCCGCTACTTCTTCACCCGCAAATTGACCTTCATGAAGGAGACCGACGGTTTCGCCCTCTTTCCCGGCGGATTCGGCACGTTGGACGAAACGTTCGAGCTGTTGACGCTGGTCCAGACCGGTAAGAGCAATCCCGTCCCCATCGTCCTGCTCGATCATCCCGAGTCGACGTACTGGTCGGCCTGGCAGACTTTCGTGCAGGCCGAGTTGGGCGATCGCAACATGATCTCCGGCCACGACACCGACATGTACCTCCACACCCACGATCCCGAGGTGGCGGCCGACTACGTGTGCTCGTTCTATGCCTCCTACCATTCGTTGCGCTATGTGGGCGATCGGCTCGTGGTCAGAATGCGGCATCCGCTCGACCGGGAGGCCGTCGCCGTCCTCAACGATGAGTTCGCCGATATCGTGGCCCAAGGCTCAATCGAGCCGATCGAAGCGACCAACGCCGAACGGCGCGACGACGACCGGCTCGACCTGCACCGCATAGCCTTCCGCTTCAACAACCGGAGCTTCGCCCGTCTGGTGGCCTTGGCCCGTCGGATCTCGGCCCTGAGCGCCCCGGACGACGGTGATCCGGCGGCCCGGGGGCTGCTCCACGACTTCAGCCCCAAGGTCGACTGACCCCGGTAGTCGCGGCAACCGAACACAATGGTCGGTTCACGACCCCCGTGGGGGTCGGTGAGCCACCGAAGTGATGGCCAAGTGGGTCGTCCAGCCGCCAAAGCGTTACCGGCGTTCAACCTACTCGTCGGCGCTGAGCCCCATGGCCTCCCGCTCGATCAAGGCGGCCGCCTTGTCAACCGAGCGCCGGACCCGACCCAACACCTTGTCGAGCGGTGGCCGTTGGTCGGCCCCCGATTCCAGGGCGTCCCGCAGCACGGTTATCGACAGGTCGCCCAGTTCTTCGCTGATGGCCGCCAGCCGGAGCCGGAGATCTTCAAGTTGCTGTTCCATTGCGCTGTCCATACGAACTGACAGTCTCGCATCATTTCCCCCGATCACGACCTTCACCGCCGTCGAGATGGGGTAACCTGCGTCGGTGTCCACACCCGACGACGGCCACGCCTGGTATTCGGTCGATGACGCCGACAACAACACAACCTGGCTCTTCGACACCACCTTCCTCCGCTCCCGGTACCAGTGCATCTACGGGCAGGGTTGCCCGTCGATAGACAGCGAGCCCGACCCCACAGCCACCCTGGGTTGCTGCATCCACGGAGCCCACATGGTCGACTCGGAGGATCGAGCCAACGTGTCCCGATACGCCGAGTCACTGAGCCCGGAGATATGGCAGCACCATGACCGAGCAGCGGCCAAGGGTGGCCCCCTCAAGAAGCGGAAGAAGGGCGACTGGGTGACCCGTAAGGTCGATGGCGCCTGCATCTTCCTAAATCGGGACGGCTTCGCCGGTGGCTCGGGCTGTGCCCTCCACATAGGAGCCGAACAAGCCGGTGAGCGGCCGATGGACTGGAAGCCTGACGTCTGTTGGCAGGTGCCGCTACACCTGGACATTCACACCGACGAGTACGGCCACGAAACGGTTCTTGTCCGGGCCTGGAAACGACGCGACTGGGGCCCGGGCGGCGATGACTTCCACTGGTGGTGCATCGACGACGAGGAGTCGACCTACACCGGGGTTCGCCTGGCCTATCAGACATTGGCCGACGAGTTGATCGAGATGGTCGGCCACGAGATCTATCAGCGGTTGAAAGCGCATCTGGATACCCTGACCCAGCGAGCTCACGACGGCTCCCCGGTCTCGTCGACGCCGGTCGTCCTCTCATAGCTACGCCTGGAAAACCGGCCTCCGGCCCCCGCCGCGGCCGAAGGATTCGCCGCCCAAGTCCCATTTCATGCCATCAAACGCACCGACATCTGGCTTCACCTGGTGGGCCAACCGGATACCCAGCCCGCTGACCGTCGGTCGTCGCTTGCCCAGCCTGCTGCCGGAGCGACACGGCAGCCAGCTGCTGGCCGCCGCCATCGTCATCGGAGTCGTCGTCGGCTTTGCCGTTGCCGTCATCGACGCCATCATCATCGAGGTCATGTTCGAGCAGCTGCTGGAGTTGCCATTGGGGGTCAAGGTGATGGCTCCGCTGGTGGGCCTCCTGTTGACAGTGGCCATACTTCGATTCGTGGGCAACGACATCGGGCCCTCGACCTCCGATGAGTACATCTACGCCTTCCACTCAGCCCGCCCAACGGTGGAGAGCCGATCAATCGCCGCTCGACTGCTGGCCGGGGGAACAACCATCGGCTTCGGTGGCGCCGTTGGCCTCGAAGGTCCTTCCATCTACCTGGGGTCGAACGTCGGACTCTGGATCCACCACCGGCTCGAACGATGGCTCGGGCGGGGTGGGGCC
Organism: Acidimicrobiales bacterium; assembly: GCA_965216685.1. GTDB lineage: Bacteria > Actinomycetota > Acidimicrobiia > Acidimicrobiales > SZUA-35 > JAHELU01. The sequence goes on along the minus strand of OZ244195.1, from coordinate 4,761,359 downwards.
AAGCTGCTGTTGACGGCGGGAGCGGCCGCCGGGGTCTCGGCCCTGTTCCAGGCGCCGGCCACAGGGCTGGTTTTCGCCTTGGAGTCGCCCTACCGGGACGACGTTGTCCATCGAGCCCTGCTGCCGTCGCTGGTGGCTTCGGCTGCCAGCTACCTGACCTTTGTCCTCATGCCCTTCGTCCACCCCCACTCGGCCCTCGGTTTCACCTCCGAGGCCAGCTTCGGTCTGGGCGATCTGCTGGGAGCGGTGGCCATTGGTGTCGGGGCCGGGCTGGGAGGCCGTTGGTTCGCCTGGGCAATTCGAGGGGCGAAGTCCCTGCGTTCCCGGTACTCGCCGTGGTTCCTGGCCGCCGTCGGGGGCGGGCTACTGGCGGCCATGGCCCTGATCTCCGACTGGCTGTTCGCCGCACCCTTGACCCTCGGTCCCGGTCTCCAGATCGTCGACTGGCTCGACAGCGATCCGTCGCTGATCATGATCACGGCTCTGTTCGTCTTTCGGGCCGTGGCCACACTGTCCACGGTCGGGGCCGGCGGTGTCGGCGGCTTGTTCATTCCCCTGGCCATACAGGGCGTGCTCCTCGGCCGCCTGGTAGGTGACGGTCTGAAGGCCCTGCAGTGGGCCGACAATGCGTCGATCTGGCCCTTCCTCGGCTTGGCCGCCTTTCTCGCCGCCGGCTATCGCACCCCGATCGCCGCCGTGATGTTCGTGGCCGAGTCGTCCCGGGGAGCGGCCGTGGTGCCGGCTCTGGTGGCCGCCGCCGTGTCCCAGCTGGTGGCCGGCCAATCATCGGTGGCCGCCGGTCAACGGGTCGAACGGGTCGGTCACCTCGAGGAGCGACTCACCCTGCCGATCTCCTCGGCTCTCACCACCGACGTGATGACCGTGCCGTCGGACGCCACCGTGTCCGAGTTCATGTGGGTCCACGCCATCGGTCGTCGGCAAAGTGCCGTACCGGTGGTCGACGGCGCCCAGTACCTGGGCCAGTGTTCGGTCGAGCGAGCTGCCGATGTCGACCGCGACAGCTGGGAGACCACACCGGTGAGTGCGGTACTCGACGAGGCCCCGTCAGCCCGGCCCAGCTGGCGGCTCCGCGACGCCATCGCCGCCATGGACCGAACGGGAATGGATCAGATCGCCGTCACCGACGGCGAGGGAGGCTTCGTTGGCGTCGTCTACGAGTCGGAAATCGTGAAGCTGGGCGAGATTCTGGATCAGACCGAGAAGTGAACGGGAAGGGCGAACCGGCGATCAGGCCTCGACGTCTTCTTCCTGATTCTGCACCTGAGCAGCTTCCGGAGTGGTGGGAAGATCGAACGGATCCTCATCGAGCCGTTCCATCAGTGACTCGATGTCGTCTCCATCGCGCGAGCGCTTCAGGGCTCGTGCCTCTTCGTAACGACGATGACGCCCCTTCTTCATGGGACACTCCTGCAAATCTCGGGGTGGCTGGGCGAACGGGACTACATCCATGGCCCGGCCGGTAGATAGTTCTTTCAGTTTATGCTGGTCGGCGATCAGATGGCGAAACGATCGCCCTTCCCATGGTAGTCGATTTTCAGCTGGTTGAAGTTCATGGCCCGGCCGTCAACGGGCGGTTACTGCGCGCCTCCAGCACCAGATGACCGTCGGTGTCGAAGGCCACCGCCGCTTCCCCGGAAACCAGCTGGGCGATGGGTTTGCCCACCATCTCCTTGCGCCACCCGGTCTGCAACCGGCACTCGGGGTCCCGACGAAGAAGGGCCTCGACATCGGCTCGAGTGGCCAGTAGAGCCGGATCGAGCCGATTGTCGCGGGCCACTTGTGACACCCACGCCGTGACCAGTGTCACCACCGGCCGGAGATGACGGGGCAACTCCGGGGACCGGGGCTGACGGGATCGGTCCCGTTTCATCCTCAGACCGGTCTGGACGGCGGCCAACAGCTCCGATCCCGCTCCGTCCCGGAGGTGCCGGCTGTCAACACCCCGCAGCGCACGGAGCCCTTTGAGCGATGTCGGAGCCTGCTGGGCCACGGCCACCACCCCAAGATCCGACAAGACCTGACGAACCGGAACGTCGAGATCGGCCGCCCTCCGTTCCCGCCAGGCGGCCACCGCAGTGGCCACCAGCTGAGACCTACCCCGCAGACCCCGTGCCTCCTTGATCCTGGTGACGGCCTCCTCCGGCGGGCGCCGGTTCCGCGGCCGGGCCAGCAGCAGAGCGCACTCCTCCTCCACCCACGACGTTCGCCCCAGCTCGGACAGCTCGGGCCACAACCGATCGACCAGGGGAAGCAGGAACTCGACGTCGGAGGCGGCATACCGAAGCTGGTCGTCGGTCAGAGGTCGGCGCAACCAGTCGGTCAGCCGGTCTCCTTTGGGAAGGTCAACTCCCAGGTATCGATCGAGCAGCGAGCTGAGTGAACCGGTCGAGATCCCGAGAAATCCGGCGGCGATCTGGGTGTCGAGCAGGAACCGGGGCACAGTGCCACAAGCCAGTTCCAGGACTTCGAGATCTTGGATGCCGGCATGGACAATACACAGTCCGTCACCGTCGAGGAGCGACGACAACGGCCCGGGATCGACTTCCAGGGGATCGATGAGCCAGATGTCATCGCCGACTGTCAGCTGGATCAAGGCAACCTGGGGGAAGTAGGTGCGCTCCCGGTGAAACTCGGTGTCGATGGCATACCGGTCGCGAGCCGAGGCCTCGGCGACCACGCTTGTGAGTTGGGAGGTATCGGTTACCAGCTTGTACACGGAAGAGGGGCGGTACTTTCCGTTGAGAGATGCCCGGACGCGGTCGCAGACCAAGTACCACAAACGGTAGCAGCGACGGCATTTCGGTGCCCGACCCGGCCGGCGTGATCAGTTACCCGTGATCCGCTTGAGGTCGGCCGGGGTGTCGGCGTCGGCCAACAGCGCCTCCGGCACGTCGACCCCGACCCAGGGGCCGACATCCAGGGCGGAACGCAGCCGACGCTCGCCTCGCTCCACCAGTCGGCGCACCGCCGGGGCCCAAGCGGTGGGCCACACGGCGACCGAATGCCGAGGTCGACCGGCGGTGGTGGCCACAACCGCCGTACTCAGAGAGTCGGGGCCCAGAGCCGAACTGCGGGCCGACAATTCATTCACAACCGCCGGTGTCAGCAGAGGCAGATCGCAAGGCACAAGAAGCACTCGACCGTGGCGGGCCCAACGCAACACGGTGGCCAGCGCCCCCAACGGGCCCTGGCCCGGCCAGCGGTCGGGCACGGTGACCAGACCCAGCTCCGCTCCGGCCGTTCCCCCGACGGCCACCACCGGATCGATCCCGGCCCGACGTATGGCCTGGGCCACGGCGGCACCCATGAACGAGTCTCCCACCAGGGCCAATGCCTTGTCGCTTCCGAACCGTCGTGATGCACCACCGGTCATGATCGCCCCCACCAGTTGGCCCGACGGCTGACGGCTCACCGTCGACTGCCGCCTCTGAACCTGCCGGCGCGGTCGACCACCTTCACAGCTGCGGTTCGACCTGTTCCCATGCCGGATCAAGCTGGCGGAGGAACACCGCGCAGCGCTCGGCTTCGTCGACCTCCCCAATGGCGGCCGCCAGGCGACCGAGGCCGTGAAGCGAGCGCAGGAAACCCCGGTTGTCTTCGTGTTCCCATCTGACGTGGCCACTGCCCCGCCAACCGCTCTGGCGGAGCCGATCCAGCCCGCGATGGTAGCCGACCCGGTAGGCGGCATAGGCTTCGATCCGGTCGCGGGCAAGGTCACCCATCGTGGCCCAACCGAAGAGGGACGAAGGGTGGCGGGCCACGATCTCGGCCGCCGCCGTCCGCCGTTCGGCGGCCGAGAGTTCGAGGGCGGCCGCCAGGTCGTCGAGGATGGAGGCCGGCTCGGGCGGCAACACCGTCTCGGGCAGACCACCGGACGTGAGATTGACGTTTGACATGGCGACAAGGCTACTTCGATCGGCCGGTATCAGGCATCGGCCCCCGAGCGGGCGGAGGCGCCGGTCACGTCGGCCCAAGGTTTGACAGGCTGCACAGGGGGTTCTTACATTGGGAAACATCGGCCGGCCCGCCCGGCTCGACATCGATGTGATACTCGCAACAGACCCAATACGTAGGTCACGTATCAATTCGGCGAATGACGGGAATGGAATTACGATGACTGCTAAGTTGGCCCCGGCTGCCGGCAGTCGAAGTTAGGGGAGGCAAGTATGACCTTGGTCGAGGAGAGTCCTGCGGCGAGTGCCGCCGGCGAAGGCTATCTGACGGTCGCCGCCCGGGCCCGCAACTGGGCCAAGTCCGATCCCGAACACGTCGCCCTCCGGGAGAAGGACTTCGGCATCTGGCAGGAATACACCTGGGCCGAGACCTGGGAGCTCATCGAACTGGCGGCCCACGCCCTGCTCGAGTTCGGTGTCGACGTCGGCGACCGGGTGTCCATTCATTCCGAGGACCGCCCGGAGTGGGTCATCCTCGACCTGGCCACCGTGGCCGTACGGGGCATAACCGTCGGCCTCTACCCCACCAATCCAACAGCTGAAGTCGAATACCTCCTCAACGACAGCGGGGCGTCGGTTCACCTGGCCGAAGACCAGGAGCAGGCCGACAAGGTCTTCGAAATGGATCCGGCCCAGATCCCTGAGGTTCGCCACATCATCTACTGCGAGCCCCGAGGCTTCAGCGAGTTCAACGACAGCCGCCTCGTCTTCTGGGACAACTTCCTGGAGATCGGACGCAAGCACCGGGAGGCCAACCCGGGAGCGGTGGCCGCTCGTATGGCCTCCGCCGAGGCCGAAGACGTGATGACCCTGGTCTACACCTCGGGCACGACCGGTCCCCCCAAGGGAGCGATGCTGACCAACAGCAACGCCGACTTCGCCATGAAGAGGATCATCGAGGAGAAGGAGGCCTACCCCGACGGTACGCCGCCCAACAAGTCGGATCAGATCCTCACCTACCTGCCGCTGTGCCACGTGGCCGAACGCATCTTCTCCACCTGGACGATGTTGGCCGGCGGGCCGACGCTCAATTTCGCCGAGTCGATCGAAACAGTGGCCATGAACCTGCGGGAGGTTCAACCCACACTGTTCTTCGCCGTACCCCGGATCTGGGAACGGCTCCATGCCGGCGTACTCATCCGGGGTGGCGACTCCAGCCGGTTCAAGAAGGCCATCCTCAACATGGGGCTCAAGGCCGCCACCACGGTGGGCCGGGAGAAAGTGGCCAACGGAGGCAATCACACGGCCAAGAGCCGCCTGCTCCATGCCATCTTCTATCCTCTCGTCTTCCGGCCCCTGCAGGAACGAATCGGCCTGCGCCACTGCCGTCGGGCCACCAGCGGCGCCGCCCCCATCGCCCCCGAGGTTCTCGAGTTCTTCATGGGTATCGGTCTCGACGTCTACGAGTTGTACGGGATGACCGAGAACAGTGCGGTCGCCACCTGCAACTACCCGGGCCGGCTCAAGCTGGGCACCGTCGGCGAACCCTATCCCGGCACCGGGCTGAGAATCGACGAAGAAACGGGAGAGGTGCAGTCCAACCACCCCGGGGTGTTCAAGGGCTACTGGAACAAACCGGACAAGACGGCCGAAACGTTCACCGCCGACGGCTGGCTCCGCACCGGTGACGTGGCCGAATGGGTCGACGGCACCCACGTCAAGATCGTCGACCGCATGAAGGACATCATCATCACATCCGGAGGCAAGAACATTTCGCCTTCCGAGATCGAGAACAGTCTGAAGGCCTCCCCCATGATCAAGGAGGCCATGGTCATCGGCGACCAGCGCAAGTACCTGACGGCCCTTATCGGCATCGAGCTCGACACGGTCAGCAACTGGGCTCTGCGCCGCAACATCCCCTACACCACCTACCGCGACCTCACCGAGAAACCGGAAGTGATGGAGATGGTGCAAAAGGTCGTCGATGAGACCAACGAGAAGTTCGCCAGAGTTGAGCAGATCAAGAAGTTCCGCCTTATACCCAAGGAACTGGATCACGAGGATGGCGAGCTGACCGCAACCCAGAAGCTCAAGCGGTCGGCCATGGTCGATGCCTTCGGTGAACTAGTGGAGTCGATGTATTGATGAACGTACTTCGTAATCGCGGCACGGCAGCCATTGCCGTGATTGTCGTCGCGGCCGGATTGTTTCTCGCCGTGCAGGCCGTCAACGAACCGTGGGTGTTCTTCCAGGCCCTTATGAAGTCGTTGGGTCTCGGGGCCGTCTACGCCCTCATCGCCCTCGGGTTCGTGCTGATCTTCAAAGCGACGCAAACGGTCAACTTCGCCCAGGGGGCGCTGGCCATGATCGGCGCCCTGTTCGTCTCGTTCCTGGTGGCCGACGAGCACATACCGTTCACCACGCTCTCCAATCCACTGTCGGGCATCGAGCCGGTCTGGCTCGGCTGGACCATCAACGTTCTGTTCGCCCTGGTCTTCGCCGCCATCTTGGGACTGGTGGTCGAACGCCTGGCCATCAGACCAATGGTGGGCGAACCGCTCTTCTCGGTGGCCGTGATCACCCTGGGGCTGGAGATCTTCCTCCGGGTGTTCGCCAACGACGCGGTGAAGATCCAGTTCCGGTCGCTGGCCGTACCTTGGGGCACCGACGGGTTCCAGGTCGGCGACGCCTTCGTGGCCTGGAGCTACATCGCCGCCATCGGCGTCACCATCTTCGCCTTCGTCGCGGTCTTCTTCTTCTACCGATCGAAGATGGGTATCGCCATGCGGGCCGTGGCCTACGACCAGGAGGCGGCCATGGCCCAAGGCATCAATGTCGGTCGGGTCTTCGCCATCGCCTGGGCCGCCGGAGCCGTCCTGGCCGCCATCGGCGGCATCTTCGCCACCCAGCCTCCGATCGCCCAGACCGGCGCCGTGCAGGTCGAAACCCAGCTGATCGCCTTCCGCACCCTGCCCGCCGTCATCCTCGGTGGCCTGGACTCGGTCCAGGGAGCCCTGCTCGGCGGATTGATCATCGGCTTCGCCGAGATCATGGCCGGGCAATACGCCGCCGGCCAGACCGACATCCTCGGATCCGGCTACCCCCTCATTGTTCCCTACATCGTGATGATCATCGGACTCCTGGTGCGGCCCTACGGCCTTTTCGGGACGCCGGAGATCCGCCGAGTCTAGGACGGTAGACCAGTGTTTCGACGCCCCAACCTGTACACCTCCTACGAGGCCGAGTCGAAGATCTTTCCCACCTGGACCCAGCGCATTCTGGTCGCCCTGGGCATCCTCATCCTCTTCCTGATGCCGTTCGACCTCCCGGTCATCAGCCAGATACCATTCGTGCGGTTCCTGGGCGACAGCAACTGGCTGCGGCCGGTCACGTCAATGCTGATCATCCTGGTCAGCGCCCTGGGCTTCAATATCCTGGCCGGCGTGGCCGGGCAGGTCTCGCTGGGCCACGCATTCTTCATGGGGGTCGGCGCCTACACCGCCGGCTTCCTGGGCGGTGAGGGCACCGAGAACGTGTTCGGCCTGGGCCTGCCCATCTGGATCTGGCTGCCCGGTGCCGGTGTCGGTGCCGCCCTGGTGGGGATGCTGGTTTCGCCCATCGCGGTGCGGCTACGGGGCCTGTATCTGGCCATCGTGACCCTGGGGCTGGTGTTCATCGGCATCCACATGGGCAACACCAACTGGGGTAAGAAGTTCGCCGGCGACCCCGGCCTGGGTCGCAGCTTCCCCACCTTCGACATCCGGCTGTGGAAGGAGGAGGACCCCCTCATCCTGATGGACGACGACAGCCGCTGGCTGTGGTTCGACGTGTCCGACAACCAGAAGGTCTACTTCTTCTGTCTCGTGGTTGCTCTCATTGCCGTCGTCGTGGCCAAGAACCTGGCCCGGACCCGGACCGGCCGGGCCCTCCAGGCCATTCGTGACCGCGACATTGCTGCCGAGGTCATGGGGGTCCCCGACGTCAAGTACAAACTCATCGCCTTTGCCATCTCCTCGTTCTACGCCGGAGTGGCCGGGGCGATGTTCGCCTCGCTGGCGGGCAAGCTGCCGGCCAGCCAGTGGAACCTCTTCCTGTCGGTCGAGTTCGTGGCCATCATCTTGATCGGCGGAGCGGGCACCGTGGCCGGAACCGTGCTGGGTACCGTGTTCGTCGTACTCCTACCACTCATGATCGAGGAGGCCACGGTGTGGTTGGCCGAACAGATTGACGCCGGCGGGATCATGGCTCCGCTGGCCAACCTCCTGCTGACCGAAGGCCCGGGCGACTTCGGTCCGATCTCAATCGCCACCCAGGCCCCCGGTTGGCCACTCAACGTGTTCGACTGGAACATCGCCCTGTACGGCCTCTTGATCATCGTGTTCCTGATCTTCGAGCCACTCGGAATCTACGGAATCTGGGTGAGTATCCGTAACTACTGGAAAGGTTGGCCCTTCAGCTACTGAGAATCCGCTACGACCCACGATCGCCGAGCTTGCCGCAGGCGCCATATCCCAAATCGGGAGTGCGTTATGGGAGCGGCGAGGTCGGTCACAGAAAGACATCTGATCTCACACCCTTAGGGAGGAATAGTGAACAACTGGAGAAAGATCCTGGCCTTGCTGCTGACGCTTGGCCTCATAGCCGCCGCTTGTGGCGGCGACGACGGTGGTGACGCCGACGAAGCCACCGAAACCGACGAATCGGCCGAAGCCGACGAGTCCGAAGACGAAGCGCCGGAAGAAGACGCTGAAGAAGACGAGGCCATGGAGGAAGACGAGGCCATGGAGGAGGACGGCGACGCCTCCGGTGACATCGCCACCGACATCGGCGTCGACGACAGCACCATCAAGGTCGGCTACAACGCCGATCTGTCGGGTATCTTCGCCCCGCTGGTCACCCAGATCATCGAGTCCACCGAGGTGTACTGGGAGATCGTCAACGAGAACGGCGGTATCGCCGGCCGCATGGTGGAGCCCATCGTTCTCGACAACGCCTATGACGTGCCCAAGCACCTGGAGAACTACGAGGAACTGGCCGGCGAGGGTGCCGACGGCGTGGTCATGATCGGTCAGTCGACCGGTTCACCCCACACCACCGCCACCGCCGAGGATCTGGTGAAAGACGACCTGATCGCCATTCCGTTGTCGTGGTACTCCGGTTGGGCCGACCCGGCTATTGGCCAGAACGTGTTCGAGGTGCAGACCAACTACTGCATCGAGTCGATGAACGGTGTCAACTACCTCAGCGAGCAGCACGGCACCAACGTGGCCATCATCTCGTTCCCCGGTGAGTACGGACAGGACGGCGCCCAGGGGGCCAAGAAGGCCGCTGAGGCTCTCGGCTTGACCGTGGTCTACGACGGCGAAGGGGCGGTTGTGCCCGGATCCGATCAGACCCCGGTCATCACCGAGATCGTCAACTCCGGCGCCGATTTCGTGTGGGCCACCATCAACCCGACCACCCTGGCCGAGATCATGGGTGGGGCGGTTGCTCAGGGCTTCACCGGACACTGGTCGGGCAACTCACCGACGTACAACTTCCAGCTCCTGGGAACCGACCTCGGTCCGGCCCTCGATCAGTACTACACCCACTCCACCTACACCGCACTGTGGAACACCGATGACACCCCCGGCATGACCGAGGTGGTCGAGGCCATGCGGGCCAAGCGCCCCGATGCCCCGGTGTCCGATGTCTACATCATTGGTTGGATCAACGGCTTGATCGTGCAGCAGGTCCTGGAGCAGGCGGCAGCCAACGGTGACATGACCCGGGCCGGGGTGGTGGCCGCGGCCAACGAGATCACCGCCGATCTCAAGGGCCTGTCGCCAAACCAGACGTGGTCAGGTGATCCCAACGACTTCGTCGTCCGGGACTCCTACCTCTACGACGTGTCCCTGGCCGACTACACAGCCGAGGGAACGGTTTCTGATGACGACGCCGGAACGGGCTTCCAGCTGTTGGAAGGCCCCTACGTGTCCGACATCGTGACCGACTTCGTCTACGAAAGCGCCTGCTTCAAGGCCGAGTAGCGGTCGAGGTAGTCGCACACGACAGTCAGTAGTTCGGTGGGGTGCCGGTTCGTCCGGCACCCCACCGGATCCTTTGTTCAACTCATCGTCAATCACTCAAACCCCAAGGAGACCGAGCCGTGCTGGATGTTGCCAATCTCGAGGTCGTCTACAACGACGTGATCCTCGTGTTGCGCGGTCTTTCGCTCAACGTTCCGGACGGCAAAATTGTCGCCCTGCTCGGCAGCAACGGGGCCGGCAAGACGACGACGCTGCGAGCGATCAGCGGGCTGCTGGGCGTGCATGAGGGTGATGTGACCAAAGGATCGGTCGCCTGGAAGGGTCAGGAGATCCAACACGACAACGCGGCCGACATCGTCCGATCAGGCATCACCCAGGTCATGGAGGGCCGCCGGGTGTTCGCCGAACTCACCGTCGATGAGAACCTCCGGACCGGAGGGTTCACCAACAACGACAAGGGTTCCCGCGATGCGTCCTATGACCGCATCATGGAGATGTTCCCGGTACTGAAGGAGCGCCGGGCCTCCACCGCCGGATACCTGTCAGGCGGCGAGCAGCAGATGCTGGCCATCGGTCGAGCCTTGATGGCCGACCCCGAGCTGTTGATCCTCGACGAGCCGTCACTGGGTCTGGCTCCCCTGTTGGTGGAGCAGGTACGCGATGTCATCGTCGACATCAACAAACAGGGCGTATCGGTACTGCTCATCGAACAGAACGCGGCCATGGCTCTCTCCATTGCCGACTACGGCTACATCATGGAGAGCGGCAAGATCATGCTCGACGGCGACGCGGCCAAGCTGCGGGCCGACGAGGACGTTCAGGAGTTCTACCTCGGCCTCCATTCCGACGAGTCGGGCGAGCGCAAGAGTTTCAAGGACGTCAAACACTACAAGCGTAGGAAGCGGTGGTTGTCATGACCGATCAGGTACCTCAATCCCAGCCGGGTGCCGCCAGCGACGGAGGTCGGAACGCCGGCCACCTGCTCGACGTCGAGGACATCACCCTCCGGTTCGGCGGAGTGACGGCCATCAACTCGGTCAGCTTCCACGTGAACGACGGCGAACTGTTCTCCATCATCGGCCCCAACGGTGCAGGCAAGACGTCGATCTTCAACACGATCTCCCAGGTCTACCGACCCCAGGAGGGCGACATCAAGTGGCGGGGCGAGTCGATCATGGGCCTGCGGCCCGACAAGATCGCCAACCTGGGAATTTCCCGCACGTTCCAGAACATCGAGCTGTTCGCCAACATGACCGTGGTCGACAACCTGCTCACCGGCCGACACATCCGTATGGAGCGATCCTGGCTGGCCGGAGCCCTCTGGTTCGGACCGGCCAAGACCGAGGAGATGGAGAACCGACGCCGGGTGGAGGACATCATCGATTTCCTGGAGATCGAACAGTTCCGTAAGCAGCCGGTGGCCATGCTGCCCTACGGCATCCAGAAACGGGTTGAACTGGGAAGAGCACTGGCCATGGATCCGGTGCTGCTGCTGCTCGATGAGCCGGTGGCCGGCATGAACAATGAGGAGACCGAGGACATGGCCCGGTTCATCCTCGACATCCGCCGGGAGCTCGGTATCGCCATGATCATGGTAGAACACGACATGGGCCTGGTCATGGACATCGCCGATCGCATCATGGTGCTCGACTTCGGACAGAAGATCGCCGAAGGTCTCCCCGACGAGATCCAGCAGAATCCCGACGTGATCGCCGCTTACCTGGGTGGAGAGATCAGCGGCGTCCCCCTGACCAACTGAGCCACCACACCAGCAACCCACGACCCCAACGCTTCTGTGCGCTCAAGACCCCATTTCCGGGGCCGTGACCGCACACTTCGGTCAGGGTGACCGCTGAGGACCGGTCTCGGCCACACCATCAATCCGCCGGAGATCGGTTTCATTGGCGAACTGACCGGCCAGGACTTCCTGGTCGGACTCGTCAAGTTGATCGGAAGTCGGACCCTCCACCGGACTCGGAGCCCGGCCGGTGCGGAGGAAGGCGGCACTGGCCTTGTAGGCCAGTCGGGCCAGCTCCCGACCCCGGGTGAAGTCGTCGAATCGCAGTACCGGGCTACTCCCGGCCGGCATCCGATGGACGACACAGTGCGACGGTATCCGGCGCATGTCGTCGGCGAACCGGTAACGGCGGGCCGTCCAATAGGCCCGCATGGCTCCGTCGAAGGGTCGTTGTATCTCGGTAGGGCGCTCATCGAGGTGGCCGACGTGGAGAACGTAGAGTTCGGTGGCGCCCATCTCGATGGCCCGGTGCACATGGATCTCCCGCAGCACTCCCCCGTCGATCAGGGTGCGACCGGCGAAGGACCGGGCCGGATACACCGCCGGTAGGGAAGCCGATGCCAACAGGGCCGGAACCACCCGACCGTTGTCGAACCAGACCTCCTCGGCCCTGTCGACATCGGTGGCCACACAACTGAACGGAATCTGCAGCTGCTTGAACGTCTTGGCCTTCAACTCCTCGTCGAGAAGCTCTTCCAGCCGGCTCTGGTCGTGGATCGACTCCCCTCGCCGAGCCATCTGGACCGTCGGATGCACGAACCGGGACGACGGCATCAGATCGGGATCGCCGTCGGCGATCCGGCCCCAGATACGGTCGAGCCGAGCCACCCCCCGGGCGTCGGGTTCGGCGGCGAAGGCCGCACCATTGATGGCCCCGACCGAGCAACCGACGATCAGATCCGGCCTGACCCCGGCCTCAGCGAGAGCCCGCAGCATGCCGACCTGCACCGCGCCGAGATTGCCGCCACCGGACAACACGAAAGCCACCCGCTCCCGCCCCAACGCCCGCCGGGCCAGACTCAGCGCCCGGCCCCGTGCTCTACCTACGATTGATGGGACATCCTCCCCCGAACGGGTGCCGGTCATCGCCCGGTAGGTACCGGTTCGCTCAGGGACACCGGACCATGCGCAACGTGTCGGTGGCCCCGATGGTGGCCGAGCTACCGCCAAGCACGGCGACGACGTCGCCGGTACGCAGATGACCTTGTGACTTGGCCAGCTCCAGGACCTTGTGAACGGTGGTGACATTGTCGTCGATCCGATCGATCTTGATCGGCGTGGCCCCCCAACTCATGGTCAGCTGGCGGATGGTGCGTTCCTCAGGACTGAAGCCCAGGATGGGGGCCTCGGGACGGAACCGGGCGATGGCCCTCACGGTGAAGCCCGATCGGGAGATACACACGATGGCTTTGGCGTTGATTTCCCGGGCCGCCTGCCAGGTGGCCATGGTCATCGTGTCGGTCACTGCCGAATCGGTCCCCTGCCGCTCGGCCAGATGCTCTCGTTGGAGATCCTTGCCCCAACGGTCGTAGTTGAATTCCAGATCGGCGTGGTGGGCGATCCGAGCCATGGTGGCCACCACGTGGGCCGGATCCTGACCAATGGCCGTTTCCGCCGACAGCATCACGGCGCTGGTGCCGTCGAACACGGCGTTGGCCACATCCGACGCCTCGGCTCTGGTGGGAGCGGGGGCGGTGATCATCGATTCCAGCATCTGGGTGGCGGTGATGGCCGGGCGGCCAAGGGCGATACAGCGACTGATGATCTGCTTCTGCAGATGGGGCAGATCCTCGATACTGCACTCGGTTCCCAGATCGCCCCGAGCCACCATGATGGCTCCCGATTCGGTGATGATCCCGTCGAGGTTCTCGACCGCGGCCCGGGTCTCGACCTTGGCCACCACCAGGGGACCCCGGGGGGCCGGCTCCAGGCCGACCCGGCGGACATCGTGAGCCGACCGCACGAACGACAGGGCGATCATGTCGACGTCGTTCTCCACCATGGCGTCGAGCAGTCGAAGGTCTTCGGTGGTCGGGGTACTGAGCTTCAACCGATCGGACGGGATGTGCAGTCCAGGCCGGCCCTGCACGTTCCCTCCGAACATGACTCTGGCCTTCAGCGCACTGTCGAGATGGTCGACCACCTTGAGCACGATGGTGCCGTCACCGATGGCCAACCTGTCACCGGTCTGAACATCTTGAAGCAGACTCTCATAGCCCACCAGGAAACGCCCCTCCGACGAGGGCCCGTCACCGGGCTCGAGGAGAATCTCATCGTTGATGGCCAGGGCCACCGGCTGTTCGAACATTCCGAGGCGCACCTTGGGGCCGGGAAGGTCGGCCATGACACCGACCGGGCGGCCCACCACATCGGCGATCTCGCGCAGCTGGTGAAGGCGGGTGACGTGATCTTCGAGGTCACCGTGGGAGAGGTTCAGCCGAGCCACGTCCATGCCGGCCTCGATCATCGACTTGATGGTCGTCGAGTCGGAGCACGCCGGACCGATGGTGGCGATGATCTTGGTACGTCTCTTCACGGCCCCAATGCTACCGGACCGGTTCCGTTCGGCTACGGATCTGCTCTGCTGTCCAGTTGGTCGACCCGGGCCAGTAGCTCATCACGCACCGAGCGACCCTTCTCCCGAGCCGAATCGCCGGTGACCCGCCAGCCGTGGCGGGCCGAGTACAGTAGCGGCGGCTCACCCAGCCGCCCCTCGCGCACCGAACTGACGGTGGCCAGCACAAGATCGTGATCGAAGCGTTCCATGCGGTCGAACATGTCACACATGAGATAGGCGACGGAGTTGGGAACGAACGGGTCGCCGTGCTCATCGTGCTCGATGTACTCCGGCGCGGCGTACTTGAACTTGCGGCCGGGGTAGGAAAAGTACTGACCTTCGGTGATCTGATCGGCGGCCAGCAGGGAGACCGTGAACCGCTGAGCGGCCAGCAGCAGCGGGTAGGTGTCGTGCTTCGGGCTGATGGACGCCATCACGATCGGTTCGTCGAACGAGATCTGGCAGACCCAGTGTGAGGTGTAGGCCCTGGTCAGACCCTCGTGGTGGGCAGCCACCACCTGAACCCCCTTGATCATCTGTCCCAGACACTTCTTGATCTCACGGTCAATCATGCTCTTCCTTCGTTCGTCTCTGTCTTCCTTCTTCGCCGATGCCGCCCCGGCGGTTTCAGTTGGCGTTGGCCTGGAGCCGGTTCTTGACCTGCAGGTACTCCTCGGCGTTGTCCGGATCCATGGCCACCAGATCGCTGAGCACGGCCGCCGCCCGGAAGGGCCTGCCAGCGGCAATCAGGGTGTGGGCCAGCTGTCGTCGTTCCCCCGAGCCGGCGGTGGGAAGGCCGAGTCGAAGCTCGAGTACGGACAGAAGCCGACCGACGTCACCGGTCTGCCGGTAGGCCAGTTCGAGGTTGTTGAGAATCCGCTGGGCCACCTCCACCGTGGTCGCCGGCCGTACCATCGACGGGTGAAAGGCCTCGCCGGGACGCATCCTGGCCAGGAGGCTGCGACAACCGGCCAGATCCAGCGGCGCCCCGCCGAGGAACGGGTCGAACCATCGGCTGGGGTGCTCGTCGTCTCCAATCAGGACATGACCGGGAAAGCAGACGACGGTCAAGGTTCCGTCCACTCGACGGGAAATCTCGACCGCCACGATGGCCAACGACAGTGGATTCCCGATCCGCCGGCTCAATACATGGTGGATCAGCGAATTCGAAGGGTGATAGTAGCGGGTCGTGTTGCCACAGAAGCCAAGTCCGTCGAACACGTGGCGAACCACGGCGGTGGGCGAGCTGCCGCTGAGACCGCGGCTCATCAGGTCGAGCGTGCCCATGATCTGGCCGGGCGGTGGGGCGGCCGGATCACAGCCGGCGATCACGGCGGCCACCCGATCCAGCCGACCCTGGCCGGATTTGATGGCCTCGGCCAACGCGTCAGGATCGGTGACCCCCATTCGTCAGCGCCCGTTGAACCGGGGCGTTCGCTTCTCCAGGAAGGCGGCCACCCCCTCGCGGTAGTCTTCAGACTGGTAGCAGCGTCGGATCAGCTCTTCCACCGCATCGCGGCCGACAGTGTCTCGGGCCAGGTGATGGGCCACGGCCTGCTTGGCCGCCTGCAGGCTGAGCGGGGCTCGACCGCCGATGGTGGCCACCCGGTCGGAAACAACCTCGTCCAGACGTCCGGCCGGTATCACCTCGTTGACCAGACCCCACCGCAGGGCGGTGCTGGCATCGACCCAGTCGGCGGTGAACACCAGCTGCTTGGCCGCCGCCGGACCGATGAGATCCACCAGATGGCCCACCCCATCAGCCGAGTAGCCGATACCCAGGCGAGCCGGGGAAGACCAAAGGTGGCGTCGTCGGCGGCATAGCGAAGGTCGGCGGCCAGCGCCAGCGCCAATCCCCCACCGATACAGAATCCCTGGATCCGGGCCACCACCGGACAACGGAGGGCGGCGATGGCCGATGTGGCCCGAGCCGTCATCAGATCATAGGCGGCGCCGTTGGAGCCGTGGCGGGCCCGGGCGAACTCGGAGATGTCGGCGCCGGCCACGAAGGCCTCGTCACCGGCGCCCCGCAGGACCACCACCCTAATGCCGTGGGCCGCCTCGATGTCGTCACAGTGCTCCGGAATCGACTCCCACATGGCGATGGTCATGGCGTTGCGGCGGGCCCGATGATCAAAGGTAAGCGTGGCCACCGGTCCAGTGATCTCCAGGCTTACCTCGGCTGTCATCATCGGCCTCCCATCCGGGCCCAGCGATTGCATGCGGTGGCTCGCCCACCCCACCGGCCACCGGCCCCGACATCGTTCGCAGCGACCAATCCGTACGATAGCCCGATCGGGCGGGGTCGAACGTAATTGCCGGTCCACGTACCTGTCTGGCCCCACCCGATCAACCCCTACTACCGTTGGTCGGGTGCGCTGGCCCTACCTCCCCCGAACCACACCGTTCGGTATCGCTCACCGCGGTGGCGACACCGCGGCACCGGAGAACACCCTGGCCGCTTTTGAGGCCGCAGTGAACATGGGGTACACCCATCTCGAGACCGATGTGCATCTCACCGCCGATGGCGTTCTCGTCGCCTTCCACGACCATGACCTGGGCCGGGTGACCGGCCGTCAGGGCGAAATCCGGGACCTGACCGTGTCCGAGATCCAGTCGATCGAGATCGGCGATGGGCATCGAGTACCTCGCATGGACGAGTTGCTGGAAGCCTTCCCTCACTGCCACTTCAACATCGACCCGAAATCGGACGAGGCAGTTGAGCCGCTGGCTGCTCTGATCAACGATCACGAGATGGTCGAAAAGGTTTGCGTCGGGTCCTTCTCCGACGACCGTATCGCCAAGATTCAACGCCTGTTGGGCGAACGGTTGTGTACCTCCCCCGGCCCTCGGGGAGTGGCCACGGTGCTGGCGGCGGCGGTGGCGGGATCACGATGGTCACCGCCCTACGGCTGTCTCCAGGTGCCGATCAGGGCCTACGGCCTACGTCTTGACCAACCGTGGCTGATCCGTCGCGTTCAGCGGCTCGGTATGCAGGTTCACTTCTGGACCATCAACGACCGCTCCGAGATGGAGCGACTCCTGGACGCTGGAGCCGATGCCGTCATCACCGACACCGTCGAAACCCTGGTCAACGTCTTGACCGACCGGCGGGCCGGGGTCGATCCGACCGCACCAGGCGAGAGGTCTTGACCGACCGGTGGCAAGCCGGTCCCCGACTGGAACCGGCCCGACGAGCCACTCGTGGCATGGTCTGTACCGTCGACCACTTGGCCTCCGGTGCGGGCCTTGGGGTCCTGGCCGACGGTGGTAGCGCGGCCGACGCCGCGGTGGCCGCCTCCGCTGCCTTGGCCGTGACCTGCCAGCACATGTGCGGCATGGGCGGCGATCTGTGGGCCCTGGTCCATGGCAACCCTGGTCCACCGGATGCCCTCAACAGTTCAGGGCGGGCCGGGTCGGGATCCGATGCCTCCCGACTCCGGGCCCAAGGTTTCAGCGCCATGCCCTTTCGGGGCGACATCCGATCGGTGCCGATCCCCGGATGTGTCGACGGCTGGCTGGCCCTCCATGAGCGCCATGGTCGCCTTCCCATCGACCGGTTGTTGGCTCCAGCCATCGAGCTGGCCGAACAGGGCTTTTGGCCCACGTCGCTTCTCGACGACGCCATCGACCAGATCGTTGACCTCGATGGGGCCGAGGACTTTCGCCGGTTCCGCCGGGAAGGCGGCCCCCTCACCCGACCCGGCCTGGCCCGCTCCCTACGGGCCATCGTCGCCGACGGCCGAAACGGCTGGTACGGCGGCGAATTCGGTCGGGGGCTGATCTCACTGGGCGATGGCCTGTACGCCCCTCCGGACCTGACCCGTTCCTGTGCCGATTGGGTTGATCCCATAGGAGTCCCGGTTTGGGATCACGTGGTTTGGACCGTACCGGCCAACTCGCAGGGCTATATCACGGCATTGGCCGCCGCCCTGGCCGCCGGGCTGGCCGACCTGCCGACCTCGACCGATGATCCACAGTGGGCTCATCTCCTGATCGAGGCCTCGAAGCAGGCGGCATTCGACCGGTCCTCGGTTCTCCACGAGGGGGCCGATCTGTCACCGCTGTTCACCGACGACTCACTGGCTGAACGCCGCGGCCGGATCGATCGACGACGGGCCTCGGCGCTGCAGCCACCGGCGGCCGGCGGTGGCACGATTCAGCTCTGTGTCGTCGACCGCAACGGGATGGGCGTCTCGTTGATGCAGTCCAATGCCGCCGGATTCGGTGCCCATATCGCGGTACCGGAGGTCGGGGTGTTCCTCCACAACCGGGGTATCGGCTTCTCGCTCGAGCCTGGTCACCGGGCGGAGTTGGAACCCGGCCGGCGCCCTCCCAGTACCCTCAGCCCGGCCTTGCTGACGACGCCCGAAGAGCAACTGCGGATGGTGCTGGGCACCATGGGCGGTGACGGCCAGCCTCAGGTCGTGTTGCAGCTACTGGCCCGGGTGCTGCAAGCCGGAGAACCGGTGGATCACGCATTGTCGGCCCCCCGGTTCACCCTCACCGTTCCGCAGGCCGTCGGCTTCGACACCTGGGCCAAGGCCGATCGGATCACCGTTGCCGTCGAGTCCGGATCGGGGTGGGAGTCCGGTCTGACCCAGCGGGGGCACACCGTCGATCGCCGGCCCTGGGGTCAGGATCTGTTCGGCCACGCTCACCTGATCGACGTCGACGATGGGCTGCTACTCGGTGTGGCCGAACCTCGGGCCCTGGCCTCCGCCGCCATCGGGTTGTGACCGCGGATCGGGGTCGCTCAGTCGGCCGGATAGGGGCAGTGGCGGCAGCCGCACCCGCAGCAACCGCCCCGGGCGGCCAGCGCCGTTGCCGTCATGACGAAGAGGCCGGACCGGGGATCGAGGTATCCCGGTTGGTCCCGCTCGACCGCCTGACGATGGGCTGCCATTGCCTGGTGGTAGCCGGCCATGGTGGAGTTGAACCGATCCGGAAGGGGTTCGTCCAGCCCGTCGGGCCGCAGTTCGTTCGACGTTGCCATGGCCGTTCCCAGCCTAGAGACGGCCTGATCGACCGGGCTGTGGATAAGTCCCGAAATCCACAGGCTTACCCTCTAGCACCCCACAACCGGTGTCACCTAGTTTTGAAGATGTCAGCCAGCACCACAGCCAGTCGACACCGAGCCGAGTAGGACCACATCAAGATCTGACCCGAAGGACACCGCCCGAGAAAGGACCGGACCATGGCCATGTTCGCCATCACCCTCACCGACCAGACCACCGACACCGTCGATGGGGCCGACGCCTACCAGCAGGAAGGTCCTCTCACCACGTTCTTCGCCTTCACCGACGATCGTCGGGTCATCGACTCGTGGAGCGTGCGGCTGGCCAGCTATCGGACGGCCGACATCTCGGCCATCCGCCGCAACGCGCCGGCTGTGGCCTGAACTCAGCCCACGGTGGCCGCCGCCATGGTCATGGCGTGACGGACCAGGGAGATCATCGAGTCGCGGACGGCGGCCCGGTTGCGGGCGTCGGTCACGACAACGGGCACATAGTCCGGTACGTCGAGGGCCTCCCGGACGTCCTCGGGATGGTGGCGGAGGATACCGTCGAAGGCGTTGATGGCGACGATGAAGGGGACACCGGTGTGTTCCATGTAGTCCACGGCGGGAAAGCAGTCGTCAAGCCGATTGGTGTCAACCAGGACAACGGCACCGATGGCGCCCCGCACCAATTCGTCCCACATGAAGTGGAATCGGTCCTGACCCGGTGTCCCGAAGACATACAGCACTAGCTCAGGGCTGAGAGCGACCCGGCCAAAGTCCATGGCCACCGTCGTGCCCTTCTTCGACGTTGCATCACCCAGATCGTCGACGTCTTCGGAGACCTTGGTCATGGCCGCCTCGGTGGTCAGCGGCTCGATGTCGGAGATCGATGTGACAAACGTTGTCTTGCCAACGGCGAACCCGCCGGCCACCACGATCTTTACCGGAATCGGAGTGCTCATCTGCTACCTCCTACAGAGTCTGCAGGCCCTCGAGGACCCGCTCGAGAAGCTGGATGTCAGGTCGACCGTCCTGCTGGTTGGCCGTGCCGGCATGGCTCTCCACGTCGCCGCTGGTCACGAGGTCTCCGACCAGCACCTTGGCCACCTGCAACGGCACGTGGAGGTGGGCCGAGATCTCGGCGACCGACAGCGGTTGGCCGCACATCTCCACGATGTCCCGGAGCTCGAGGGCCAGGAGGTGGGCTCGTCGGAGTCCCTGATCGGTGGTCCGGACCTGGGTCTCCAGGCCGAGATCGACCTCGGTTCGGGTCCGGCCACCGGTGAGGGTGTAGGGCCGAACCCTGAACGTGGGAGAGGCAGCGGCCGACGCCGGCTGTGTTGGTCCGGGAACGTTCATCGGGGGAGTGCCGCCTGAAGTTCCGCTCGAAGTTCCGGAGTGAGGGCTACGCCGGCCTTTTCCACCAGCACCGCCATTTCGTAGCCGATCAGGCCGATGTCGGACC
The DNA here is from genome assembly GCA_965216685.1 of Acidimicrobiales bacterium. Lineage (GTDB taxonomy): Bacteria > Actinomycetota > Acidimicrobiia > Acidimicrobiales > SZUA-35 > JAHELU01. The sequence goes on along the minus strand of OZ244195.1, from coordinate 4,740,594 downwards.
CGGCATCGGCCACCACGGCCAGGAGGGAACCGTCGCTGATCCCGGTGACGAAGAGAAAAGCGTTCTCCATCTCGACGATGACCTCGGTTACCGCTCCGCCGTTGAATCGGCCGGCGGCGCCGTACGACAGTCCAATCAGTCCGGAGGCGACAGCGGCGAAGCGGTCGACCGAGTCCCGGTCGAGTCCGGTCGACGCCGCTATGGGCAGGCCGTCGGATGAGACGACCGTTGCCTCGGTCACGCCGGGAACCTGGGTGACGAAGTTGTTCACCAACCAGTTGACGTTGTTTGCTTCCTCACTTAAGCGGGCCATCACCCCTCCTCACCAGGGTCAGCAGGGGACTTGTTCCCCTTGATGCCGTCCCGGTAGCGGGAGAGCATTGAACGAATCTCTTCGGGGTTTCGGGAACTGGCGGCCACCGGTCGACCCTCACCGATGGGAACATTCGATTGGCCCCGCTTTCGACGGGTCAGTCCCGAGGATGTGGCGGTTGGTTGCTGGACGCCATCAGCTCCCGGCCCGTTGTCGGAGGCGGTATCGGCGGACGGCGTGGCATCGTCGAGCAACGAGGCCATGCCCGTCTCGAACGCCTCTCCGGTGGGAATGGCGTCTTCGAGTTTGCTCGGAGCCCGGCCTATCGGCACCGTCTCGGCCGCGGCGTCGGCCACCACTGGCGGGGCCGACCACGACTCCTCGTCCCCGGTCTGGACGTTCGGGCCATCGGCCTGATCCGGATCGGACGGCGGGGTCGTCGGCTCGGACGGGGCGGCGTCACCGACCCCGGTCACCGGCAAGCCGTCTGCGATCGCGGCCTCCGACGTCACGTCATCCGACACCTTGTCGTCAACCGACGTCGGGACCTTCTCAGCCGACGCTCGGGTGGAGAGGGGGAGCCCGGCATCGGCCGCCACCGCCGGAGGCGACCAGGCCGGTTCGTCCGGAACGCCATCGATCGAAACACCTCTGATCGCAGCGGTGTTGAGCGAAGCAGTGTCGAGAGAGGGACTGTCAATGGCGGCACTGTCGATGGCCGCGCTGTCGATGGAGGTGGTGTCGATGGAGGTGGTGTCGATGGAGGTGGTGTCGATGGAGGCCGCCACCTCGGCCGGCAAGGAGATTGGGGCATCGGGAGTCACCGGTGGGGGTGTCCAGGTTTGTTGGTCCTCGGCCTGGGAGGCAGCTGCCCCCGTGGTCTGCTCCGGTTCGGCCCCGGCCGAATCGGAACCGCCGCCCAGGGAGGCCACGTCCAGTCCCAGGAGTTTACTGAGGGCAGGTGATCGATTCTGACCGTGATCGTCGGCCGGGGCTGAAGCCTCGTCAGCGTCCTTGCTTTCGGGAGCAACGACCGAGCGACGAACCCCGCTGTTGTCCCCAACTTGGGTGAAGGCCGACGTGGGAACGGCGATCTGAGCCGTGATCCCGCTTTCCGTCGTGTCCCGCAGCTCGACGCTGGCGCCCAGACGCTCAGCCAGTCGACCGATCACCACGAAGCCCAATGAACGGCCCATGGCCAACCCGAGTTCGGGCGGGTCGACCAGAGTGGCGTTGGCCAACTCCAGCTGATCGGCCGGCATACCCATGCCGTGGTCGACGATGGAGATGAGGTACTGCCCGGCGTCGAGCCGTCCTGATACTTCGACCGGAGCGTCCGGAGGGGAGAACTGGGTGGCGTTCTCCATCAGCTCGGCCGCCATGTGGGCCAGATCGACTGCAGCCGCCGCCGTCACCTGACCCGGTTCGACCGATGTCAGTTCAATGTGCTGGTAGTTCTCGATCTCGCCCATGGCCACCCGGAGTACGTCGGCCACGTCGACCGGACCGCCTCGACGACGACCGGGGTCGGCTTCGGCCAGAACCAGGAGGCTCTCGGCGTTGCGGCGCATGCGAGTGGCAAGATGGTCGACCTTGAACATCTGCTCCAACCGGTCGGGGTCCTCCTCGGTGTTCTCCAGCTGGTCGATGTATTCGACCTGCCGGTCGAGGAGAGCCTGGCTCCGGCGGGCCAGGTTGATGACGATGTTGGAGATGCCCTTCTTGATCGATTCGTTCTGGTTGCGGTCGATCTCAAGAGTGTTGCGGTGCATCGAGTTGACCGCTCCGGCCAACGCCCCGAGCTCGTCGGCGCCCGACTCGTCGAGTTCCCGCCAGAGTTCGATAGGGCCGCTGTTGTTGGCCAGCAGCGCCTCCTGGGCCGCCACCAGTTCGCCGGCGGAACCGGCGACCACATCCAACGAGTCGAGTTCCGACTTGATGATCCGGTGGGCGACGTAGGCCGAGAGAGCAACTCCGAGCAGTCCGAAAATGCCATAGACGCGAACACCGGTCGAACCTGGGAGAAAGATGAGACCTCCGGCGGCCAATACCCCAAGACACAGGATGGGTACATAGGCAACCAGGCCAAGTCGATACTGGAGATCAGATTGAAACCGTTGGCGGATAGTTGGTAGGAATCCCATAGTCCTCTCGCAGTTGTTGAGCCACGATCTAGGATCGGCTCGGTGAGCCAGGTCTTAAGCATCATGACGCGATTGACGTGGTCGATTGCCCGGCCGCCTGATTTGGCCGTCCTGATGACCGGGGAATGCTCAACTCCGCCAAGGGTTTGGCGATAAGACCTTTGTGTCTGCCGTCGTTTCAGAAGATGCCCTCCAGGGAAGCCTTCAAGAGTTTCCGCTGGCCGCCCTACTGCAAAGCCTGGCCAACCGGCGTCGCACCGGTGCGCTCACTCTGGAAGACGGCAGCGAAATCTGGTTCTCCGACGGCCTCATCTATCTTGCCACCAGTGCCAAAGGCTCCCCGATCAGCGCCGTGCTGTTCGGAGCGGAGGCGGCCTCGATGCGCGATATCGAGTCGATGTTCGCCTCCGACACCGATCACGGAACGGTGATTGACCAGCTTCTGGCCTCCCGGCCCCAGGCCGAGCCGGCCATCCGTCGTCTCCTCCACGAATACAACCTCAATGCGCTGTTCGAGATGCTGGTTCCCTCGGGGGCCAGCTTCAGCTTCGAGTCAAATCGACAACACAAGCTGGGTGATCGTTTTGCCCACGACACTGCGACCCTTCTGGCCCAGGCTCAACAGCGTCTCGACATCTGGCGCAAGATCGCCGAGCGGATTCCCTCGACCAGCGCCGTGTTCAAGTTGTCACCGACGCTTCCCGACGAGAACTTCGAGCGTCTGGTCACGGCCGATGAGTGGCGATACCTGGCCCTCATCAACGGTCGCAACACCGTGGCCGACATCATCACCGCCACCGGCGAGAGCGCCTTTCGCGTCTGCTCCACGCTGTACCGCATGTTGCTGGAGCGCATCGTGGACGAGGCTCCGGTGGCCGACAAGCCGGTCCCCCGGCAGTAGAAACGTTCGCTACGGCCACACTCAGGTGGCGGCCACGACCTGCTTGGCCGGATCAGCACGCTGAAAGAGCACCAGGGCGACGACGCTTACCGCCAGCATGAGCCCGACCGGAACCAGATTGCGTACCGCTTCGTCGCTGCTGCCGTCGACCACCAGGCTGACCCCTCGACCGACCACGGAAAGCAGCAGGAACAGAATGGAGAATCGCAAGGCGCCGGTCTGTTCTCCGATCACGGTGTGCATGACCAACAAGATTCCGAAGGTCAGGAACGAGGCACCGATGAGAGCCCGGACGGTGGCCGTGCCGAGAACAGAGGTCGCCTCGAGGTCGGATGCCGCCATTCTCGCCTCGGGGGCGAACATGTAGAGCACACCGAATGCAATGAACAGCACGGCGATGGCGGCTACCAGTATGCGGGCAAGGGTCTTCATTGTTTTCTTCTTTCTGTAGGCCTGATTATCAGGTACGGCGGCGGGTTGATGTGGTCGAGACCTGGCCGAGAAAGGCGAAGGCCTGCTGGCCGACCGATCGTTCCAGGCAGCGGAGGTCGTGGAGACAGTTGGTTGTCTGCCGGACGACATCGGCCCCCAGGGTCATCAGGTGCCGTTGGTAGCGATCGGCGAAATCGACCAGTAGCCCCGACACGATCATCATCGGCGTGATCGTGAGGTCGGCTTGCTCGGCCGCCGCCCAGATCCTTCTTCACCCAGGACCAGAGCGCTCCGGCACCGTGCAGGTGATACAGGACCGGATAGCGGGTCGCCGGATCAAGGCCGTAGTCGGGAGGCAAGTACACGACGTGGTCCCGACCCTGCGACGTTCGGGAGACGATCACACGGCCGGCCAAGTCCGATCGGACGAAGCGGAGATAGGGCAGGGCCGAACGGGCCAGTTCGAGCTTGGTTGGCGAACGGTAGCTCGACATCAGTCGACCGTCACATAGAGATTGAGTGAGGGCAAGGCACGATCTCGAACGTCGACCACGGCGAGGTAGGCCGGGTCGGAGAAGACAGCGTCGACGGCGTCGGCCGAAGGAAACGTCAGGATCGAGATGAAGCCGGCCCGGGTGTCGCCGATGGGATGCCCGGTAACCGGCAGCTGGGCCACCGGCTCGGCCCCATGGTTGGCGAAGATGGGGCCTGAGGCCTGGCGGTAGGCGACAAGGTCGTCGGTGGCATCGGGATTGGGGGCACCGACCACTATCAGGTAGACGGCGTCGCCGGTCGGATCCTCCAGGGCGGTCAGCTCCGGCTCATCGACGATGTAGGCGTTCACGCTGTCGACGCTGGCCTGGCGGGAGGGAACCAGCTTCTGATAGTCCGGCCCTTCGAACATGTCGTTGATCACCGGGGCGCTGGGGAAGGTGGCGAAACCGAAGACCGATGCCGGGGCGTCGCCATGGAGGTGCCGTACGGCGAACCGTGACGAGACCTCCCCGCCGACATCAACGGCGAGTTGGGTTGACGATCCCACGTAGGAGTGGAAGGTCTCCGTCTGCTCGGCGTTGGGTTGGGCGAACGTGACGAGCAGGGTGTTGTTGGTCATGGCTTTGGACCTTTCGTGTTGTTGGTTCCGATCATGGGTTTGGCTGCCGTAGGCGGAGATGATGGCGTTGGCTACGGCTTCCGGCTCGTCCTCCTGCCAGAAGTGTCCGGCATTGGGCAGGTCGAGCTTGACGGCCTTGGGCCAGACCTCGTCCCACTTGCGCAGGTAGGCCCTGGTGGAGAGGGGGACGTCGTTCATGCCCATGATTCGCAGCATGGGCCGGTCGGAGAGGTTGGCCCGCACCCGCTGTTCCAGATGCTCCAGCCACTGGCTCTCGCCCACGATGGCTTTGGCGAACAGGGGGTGCCCCTTGCGGCTGTGGGGGCTGGGAGCGACGTCGACGTAGTGCCGCATTTCCTCGGCCGTCAGCTGGGACGCAAGCAGCGACGGCATGATCCTCTTGACGAAGAGATGGTGGCGTTCCAGGAGGCGTTGGATGAAACCGAGGCCGATGATTTGGGAGAACGTCCGCTGCAGGAAGAAGGGGCGGGCCGACCACATCATCGTGTTGCCGGCCACCAGGCCGGTGAATCGCTCGGGCATACGGGAGGCGACGTCGTAGCCGATGGGACCGCCCCAGTCCTGGCCCACCAACACCGCATCCTGAAGGTCGAGGTGTTCCACCAGTTCGGCCACGATCTCGGCGTGTCGGCTCGGAAGGTAGGAGTATTCGGCCGGATGGACCGAAAGGCCAAACCCTGGGTAGTCCATGGCGATGCATCGGAAGTGGGGTGCCAGGAGGGGAATCATCTTGCGATAGAGGAAGCTCCAGTCCGGATTGCCGTGCATCAGCAGCAGGGGGCGACCAGATCCCTCGTCGATGTAGTGCACCCGACCGACCGAGCTCTGAAACCAGCGGGACGTGAACGGATACAGCTCGGGGTCCGGAACGAACGGCACGTGGTAGGGGGCGGCCGCCTCGGTGAGGTCGTAAACGGGGGTTCTGGTCGTGGGCATCGGAACATCCTCCTGGGCCGATCTGAGAGCACCACGATATTGCACTAGCCAGTGCAGTATCTATTGTGCTAATGTACACCATATGGTGCAAAAAGCAAGGGCGAAAGCAGGAAAACGTGGACGCCCGGCCCAATTCGACCGCCAAGAAGTAGTCCGCCGGGCCATCGACGCCTTCTTCGCCAAAGGCTACGAAGCCACCACCCTGGCCGATCTTGAACAGGCAACCGGGGCCGACCGCTCCACGCTGTACAACAGCTTCGGGGGAAAGGCCGGGCTGTACTCGTCGGCCACCAGCGCCTACCTGGCCATGGCCGAGAAGGGGTTGTTCCGGCCGCTTCTGGAGGGCACCGGCAATGGCTACGACGACATCTTGGCCTTCCTGGCCAACCTCCGGAAAGGGTTGACCACCGCCACCACCCCGGGATGCCTGATCGTCAACGACATGGCCGCCGGCGTCGACCCGACCGCCACCGCCCGGTACCGGGGTCTACTGGAGGAAGGTCTGCGACGAGCTCTCGACCGAACCGACGACCTCGACCCGGAACGGCGCCTCCAGAGAGCCGGTTTGATCGCTGCCTCGGTCCTCGGCGTCAACCTGGTGTCAAAGGCGACCGGCGATGCCGCCGAGATCGGACGACATATCGACGGCCTCGAAAACGAAGTTCGCCGCTGGCGCGACGGCCGAGAATAGCCACTGTTTTCAACTCAGCGCCGCGTTCTGGTGTTGATTTCCTCCGACAAACCGGAGGAAATCAACACCAAAATGGGCCCGTCGCAGTCAGGGGTTCCTAGCTCAACGGTCGATCGGTAGGACGAACCGGCGAGGGCAACAACGTCGATCCCATGAGCTCGGCATCGACCGACGCGGCACAGGCCCGGCCTTCGGCGATGGCCCACACGATCAGACTTTGACCCCGGCCCATGTCTCCACAGGTGTAGACGCCGGGGTGGGAGGTGCGCCACTGGCGGTCACGCTGGACCCGGCCATCCTCGACCTCGAGGTCAAGTTCGGCGATCACTGATGTGGTCTCCGGTCCGGTGAACCCCATGGCCAACAGGACCAGCTCGGCCTCCAACACAAAATCGGAACCCTCAACCGGAGCGAACGTCGGCCGACCGTCGACAACGTCGACCTCGACCCGCTTGCCCCGTAGATGGGTGACAGCCCCGTCGCGTCCCACGAACTCGGTCGTCGAGACAGCGTAGAGCCGCTCCACGCCCTCCTCATGGGCTGAGGCGGTGCGCATCATCAACGGCCAGGTCGGCCACGGGGTCGACTCCGCCCGCTCGTCCGGCGGGCGGGGCATGATCTCCAGCTGATGAACCGACCGGGCCCCCTGACGGTTGGCCGTGCCCAGACAATCGGCTCCGGTGTCTCCGCCACCGATGATGATCACCGCCTTGCCTTCGGCCGTTATGGCGGGTTCGTCGAGGTCGCCCTCCTGGACCCGGTTGGCCAGCGGCAGATACTCCATGGCCTGATGGATGCCGTCGAGTTCCCGACCGGTGATCGGCAGATCACGCCAATCGGTGGCCCCACCGGCCAGTACCACGGCGTCGAAGCCATCGACCAGATCCGTTGCCGCCACCCGACCGGGGTGATCGGCCGGTCCGCCGATGTAGGCGTTGGTCCGAAAGACCGTGCCCTCGGCCTCCATCTGGGCCAAGCGTCGATCGAGGACGTGCTTCTCCATCTTGAACTCGGGGATGCCGTAGCGGAGCAGGCCGCCGATGCGATCAGCCCGTTCGAACACGGTGACATCGTGACCGGCCCTGGTCAGCTGCTGGGCGGCGGCCAACCCGGCCGGCCCCGATCCGACGACGGCCACCGACTTGCCGGTCTTCTTCGAGGCGACAACCGGCTGGACCCAGCCTTCAGCCCAGGCTCGCTCAATGATGCTGAGTTCGACGTTCTTTATGGTCACGGCCTCGGTGCTGATGCCGGCCACGCAGGCCGCCTCACACGGTGCCGGACAGAGCCGACCGGTGAACTCAGGGAAGTTGTTGGTGGCGTGCAGCGCCTCGATGGCGGTACGCCATTCATGGCGGTAGACCAGATCGTTCCAGTCGGGGATCAGGTTGCCCAGCGGGCAACCGTTGTTGCAGAAGGGAATGCCGCAGTCCATGCAGCGTGACGCCTGCCGCGACACCTCGGCCGCCGACATCTCCTGGTAGACCTCGTTCCAGTCCTTGAGTCGAACGGCCACCGGACGGCTCGAGGGGGTCAACCGGGGCTCGGTAAGAAACGCTTTGGGGTCACCCATGAGCTGCCTCCATAACGGCCTGGATTGGATCAGCGCCGATCTCCTCGGCCTTGCGCCGAGCGTCCAGTACCCGTCGGTAGTCGGTCGGCATGACTTTCACGAACGACTCGAGAGCGGCATCCCACTCGGCCAGCAGACGGCCGGCCACCGTGGAACCCGTCTCGGTCTCGTGCCGGATCACGAGGTTGTGCAGGCGGACCCGGTCGTCGTCATCAAGCGGTTCCAGGGTGACCATCTCATGGTTGAGGCGATCGGGTAGTCGCCGGTCGGGGTCGTGAACATAGGCCACGCCGCCCGACATACCGGCCCCGAAGTTCCGACCGGTCGGACCGAGGACGACGGCCACTCCCCCCGTCATGTACTCACACCCGTGGTCGCCCACCCCTTCCACCACCGCTTCGGCACCCGAGTTGCGGACGCAGAACCGTTCACCAACGACGCCTCGGATGAAAGCCTGACCGCTGGTGGCACCGTAGAGGATGACGTTGCCGGCAATGATGTTGGCTTCGGCCACGAAGGTCGACGACGCCGGGGGACGAACCGAAAGCCGCCCGCCCGACAAGCCCTTCCCGAAGTAGTCATTGGCGTCGCCTTCCAGCCGCAGGGTGATACCGCGGGGCACGAAAGCGCCGAACGACTGGCCGGCCGAGCCGTTGAAGTCGACCACGATCGTGTCGTCGGGCAGGCCGGCCCCGCCGTGGCGTTTGGTCAGCTCATGACCGAGCATGGTGCCGACCGTGCGGTTGGTGTTCGATATCGGATAGACCAGGCTCACCGGCTGACCCGATTCCAGGGCCACCCGGGCGTCGGTGATGATCTGCAGATCCAACGCCTTGTTGAGCCCGTGGTCCTGAGTCTGGGAACAATGGCGGCTGGCCTCGGCGGGGATCTCCGGTATGTGGAGGATGGGCGAGAGGTCGAGTCCCGACGCCTTCCAGTGCTCCACTGCTCTGGTCGTGTCGAGACACTCGACCCGGCCGATGGCCTCTTCGAGGCTGCGGAATCCCAGCTCGGCCAGGTACTCCCGGACCTCGGAGGCGATGTACTCGAAGAACGTCTCCACGAACTCGGGCTTGCCCGAGAACTTGGCTCGCAACTCGGGGTTCTGGGTGGCCACGCCGACGGGACAGGTGTCGAGGTGACAGACCCGCATCATCACACAGCCCGACACCACCAGCGGAGCGGTGGCGAAGCCGAACTCCTCACCCCCCAGCAGGGCGGCGATGACCACGTCGCGGCCGGTCTTGATTTGACCGTCGACCTGAACCACGATCCGGTCCCGTAGATCGTTCAACAGCAGCGTCTGTTGGGTCTCGGCCAACCCCAATTCCCAAGGACCGCCGGCATGTTTGAGAGACGTCAGCGGCGATGCCCCCGTACCGCCGTCGTTGCCGGAGATGAGCACCACGTCGGCCTTGGCCTTCGACACTCCGGCGGCCACCGTTCCGACACCCACCTCGGCCACCAGCTTGACGTGGATACGGGCCCCGGGGTTGGAGTTCTTGAGGTCGTGGATGAGCTGGGCCAGATCCTCGATGGAGTAGATGTCGTGGTGGGGCGGAGGGGAGATCAAGCCGACACCGGGAGTGGAGTGCCGGGTTTTGGCGATCCACGGGTAGACCTTACTGCCCGGCAGCTGGCCCCCTTCGCCCGGTTTGGCCCCCTGGGCCATCTTGATCTGGATGTCGTCGGACTCGGTCAGATAATGCGACGTCACCCCGAACCGACCTGATGCCACCTGCTTGATGGCCGACCGCTTGGAGTCACCGTTGGCCATCGGTTCGAACCGCTCCGGATCCTCACCACCCTCGCCGGTGTTCGACTTGCCCCCCAACCGGTTCATGGCGATGGCCAGCGTCTCGTGGGCCTCGGCCGAAATGGAGCCGTAGCTCATGGCTCCGGTGGCGAACCGTTTGACGATCTCCGACACCGGCTCGACCTCGTCGATCGGCACCGGCGGTCGATCGGATTGGATCTTGAACAGGCCGCGCAGGGTGGCCAGTCGTTCGGCCTGGTCGTCGACGAGCTCGGTGTACTCCTTGAAGATGTCGTAGCGCTGAGTTCGGGTGGCGTGCTGCAGCTTGAACACCGTTTCCGGGTTGAACAGGTGGTACTCCCCTTCCCGTCGCCACTGGTACTCACCGCCGGCCTCCAGAGTCCGATGGGCCAACAACTCGGGCCGGTCGGGGAAAGCCCTTTCGTGCCGCTTGGCACACTCGGCCGCCACCTCGGCCAGACCGATCCCGCCCAGCTTGGAGGTGACACCGGTGAAGAACTCGTTGGCCAACTCCTGGCCGATGCCGACGGCCTCGAAGATCTGAGCCCCGGTGTAGGAGGCCACGGTGGAGATACCCATCTTGGACATCACCTTGATCACGCCGTTGGACGCCGCCTTCACGTAGTTGGCAAAGGCCTGATCCCGGTCGATGGGGACATGGCCGGAGTTGATCCGCCCTCTGATGGTGGAGAACGCCAGCGACGGGCAGATGGCGTTGGCCCCGAACCCCAGCAACAGGGCAAAGTGATGAACCTCTTTGGCGTCGGCCGCCTCGGTGATGATGCCGACCTGGGTCCTCAACTTCTCCCGCACCAGATGGTGGTGGACGGCCCCGGTCAACAGCAACGACGGGATGGGGGCCAGGTCGGCGGTGGCCCCCCGGTTCGACAACACCAACACCGTGGCCCCGTCGGCAATGGCGGCCGACGACTGACGACGGATGTCGTCGAGAGCCTGACGGAGACCATCGGGTCCCTGGTTGACCGGATAGAGACCGGCGATCTCGGCCACGATCAGCTGCGTCCAACCGGCAACGTCACTGGCGGCGGCTACCCGGGCCAGCTCGAACGGCGTGATGACGGGATGATCCAGTTCCAGCTGACGGCACCAGTCACGGCCCGGCTTCAAGATGTTGGCCTGCTCCCCCAGCAGCACCCGGTGGCTGGTGACCAGCTCCTCGCGGATGGCGTCGAGTGGCGGATTGGTCACCTGGGCGAACAGCTGGTTGAAGTAGTCGAACAGCAGGCGGGGTCGATTCGAGAGCACGGCCAGCGGCGTGTCGGTGCCCATCGAGCCGATGGCCTCCTTGCCGGTGACGGCCATGGGATCGACCAGAAGTTCCAACTCCTCGGTTGTGTAGCCGTTGGCCACCTGCTCGGGAATCAGCTCCTCATCAGGCAACCAGGTGCTGTCGGTCTCCACCAACTGGGGAAGGTCCGACATCCGGAGCCGACCGGCGGTCAGCCAGTCGCGATACTCGTGCTCTTCGGCCAGCTCGGCCATCAGCTCGCCATCACCCACGATGCGACCCCGAACGGTGTCGACCAGGAACATCTTGCCCGGCTCCAACCGGCCTTTGGTCACTATGTGGGCCGGGTCGACGTCGATGACGCCGACCTCGGAGGCCATCACCACCAAGCCGTCGTCGGTGACGACGTAGCGGCTGGGTCGCAGACCGTTGCGGTCGAGCACCGCCCCCACCACAGTGCCGTCGGTGAAGGTGACCGACGCCGGGCCGTCCCATGGTTCCATGGCGCTGGAGTAGAAATCGTAGAAGGCCCGCAGCGTGTCAGGCATCTCGTCGTTGCGTTCCCAGGCCTCGGGGATGGTCATCAGCACCGCATGGTGAATGGGATAACCGCCGAGATGGAGCAGCTCGATGGCCTCGTCCAGGCTGGCGGTGTCGGAGGCATCCGGGGTGCAGACGGGAAAGATCCGGTCGACCCGATCCCCCCAATGGTCGGCGGCCAGCAGCGTTTCCCGGGCTCGCATCCAGTTGCGGTTGCCCATGACGGTGTTGATCTCCCCGTTGTGGGCCAGGAACCGGTAGGGGTGGGCCAATGGCCACGACGGAAAGGTGTTGGTCGAGAACCGGGAGTGGACCAGGGCCAGGCCGCTATCGATGCGATCGTCAGCCAGGTCGGGAAAGAACGACTGCAGCTGGGGCGTGGTCAACATGCCCTTGTAGACGATGGTCCGGGCACTGAGGCTGGGGAAGTAGACCTGGTCGCCGGCGACATCGGTCAGCTCGTGCTCGATACGCTTGCGGGCGACGTACACGTCGCGGTCGAGGTCGAGACCGGACTGTCCGTCGGCTCCGGCCACGAAGATCTGATGGAACGCCGGCATCACGCCGATGGCTTGGCGACCGAGGTCCGACGGGTCGACCGGCACCTCCCGCCAGCCGAGCACGGCCAAACGCTCGGCCACCATGATGTCGCCGATCATCTCCATGACCTTCTGCCGTTGACCATCGTCGGTGGGCAGGAACCCTATTCCGGTGGCGTAGTGTCCGGCCGGCGGGAGCCCGGGCATGAGGTCTTGGAAGAACCGATCGGGAACCTGGATGAGGATGCCGGCGCCGTCGCCGGTGTTGGGCTCGGCGTTGGTGGCGCCTCGATGCTGCAGGCAGGTCAACGCCCCGAGGGCATGCCGGACGATCTCATTGCTCCGGCGCCCGTGAAGATCGGCCACAAAGGCCACACCGCAGGCGTCGTGCTCGAACGTAGGGTCGTAGAGTCCTTGGGCTGGGGGCGTGGTAGACAAGCATCCTCTCCTGTCGCTGGCGGCGATCGATGTCGGACCCTGAACCGACCACCACGCTCCCGATAAGCGGGGCCGCAACGAGCACCAAAGGGCGGCATCGTGGTCCCGGGCGTGAGATGGCGTTCAGGCGATTCGGGACGTCACTGGCCCTAAAAGTACTCTCGGCATGCAACAACGGCCAATCCGTCGCCGGGAGCGTGGTCACGGGCGAGAAGTTGACAGCGTATGCTGGAAGCTGAACCGCCATGTTATCTGATTGAGTGGTCGTCAGGTCAAGTCCATCGCCAACAACGATCGTGGCCGATCACAATACGCGGTCGAGTACGAACACCACCACCGTGACCACCGGGCCCACAATCGCGGCCACATAGGCAGCCGTCTTGAGGCGGTCCTTGGCCTCGAACGTGGGACTGTTCCTCGCGTTGTCACGGTCGGTCTCTACACTGGTCATGGCGATCTCCTATGGTCGCTTGGCCCCCGTCTCGTGATGTCCAGTCCTTGGCGGGGGTCTTTCCTGTTGCTCTGCTCGGCACGCGAACAGTCGCGCCGAAACGAATCGATCCCGACAAAGGCCGTGTCTCGTGGTGGTCGATTCCGGGGGTACAACCCGACGTCGCTGGCGAGGTACCTGGCCTCCATATTATCTCATCGAGCGGTGACAGGGATAGTGCGATCGCTGCGAACGATGGGATCGTCAGACCTCCGATGGCTATCCGCTCCGCCACGATCACGACCCATTCGCTCGGTGTGTGACTGCGCCTGCCATGATGGGTTCCATGACCGACAGCCCTCCCGATCCTTCGTCCGCCGATCCCCGGACCTCGTCCGGTCCCACCGGAATCGACCGGAGTTCGGATGAGTTCGTCGATGCCATCCTGGGGGATCTTGGCCTCTCCCCCACGCCGTACCACGCCGCCGAACAGGCCTCCTACCTGCTGACCCAAGCCGGCTTCTCGGCCGTCGATCCGGCCGATCCCCTACCCTCGTCCCCCGGCCGGTATCTGACCATCAGCGGCGGAACCCTGATCGCCTGGATCCAATCGTCCGAGTTCACCGAATCCGGATTCGTCATCGTCGGAGCCCACACCGATTCGCCGAACTTCAGGGTCAAGACCAACCCCGATGTCAGTGCCGCCGGGCTGGCCCAGGTCGGACTGGAGGTGTACGGCGGGGTACTGCTCAACTCGTGGCTGAACCGCGATCTGGGATTGGCCGGCCGGGTGGCGGTGCGGACCGAATCCGGTACAGGAGCCGAACAAATCCTGGTGAACCTCAACGAGCCGTTGCTGACCATTCCCCAGCTGGCCATTCACCTCGACCGCAAGATCTCCGACAGCGGGCTCAACCTCAACAAACAGCAACACCTCACCCCCATCTGGACCACGGCTTCCGGCGACGACGAGGTGGCGTTCGCCTCGTACCTGGCCCGGCGGCTCGACGTCGAGCAGGACCGGATCATGGCCTGGGACCTGATGCCCTACGATCTACAGCCGCCGTCGCGGCTCGGGGCCGACCGGGAGTTCATGGCCTCGGCCCGGATCGACAATCTGCTGTCCAGCTTCTGTGCCACCCGAGCCATGACCGGCCTGACCGACGAAGGCCTGTCGGCCACCCCGGTGCTCGTGCTCTACGACCATGAGGAGATCGGTTCCGAATCGGCCACCGGTGCCGCCGGCAACCTGCTACTGGCCATGCTGGAGCGCATTGCCTATGCCCAGGGAGCCGACCGCCAGGATTTCCTCACCGCCGTGGCCCGGTCGATGGCGATCTCAGCCGACGGGGCCCATGCCACCCACCCGAACTACGCCGATAAACACGACGCCAACCACCAGATCGCCCTCAACGCCGGGGTGGTCATCAAACGCAACGCCAACCAACGCTACGCCACCGACGCCATAAGTGAGTCGTTCATGGTGGAGGCCTGTCGGCAGGCCGATGTCCCGCTGCAGTACTACATCCACCGCAACGACCTTCGCTGTGGCTCGACCATCGGGCCGATCACGGCCGCTCGGCTGGGGGTACCCACCGTCGATCTCGGTGCGCCCCAGCTGTCCATGCACTCCGTTCGGGAGACGGCGGGCACGATCGATACCATCTATCTGGCCGATGCGTTGTTTGCCGCCTGGTCGGCCGATCGAGGGCGCTGATCGTCCGCTTATCGGTACAGACGGCCGTTCGGTCGCCACCGTCCTGGCGACGTTCGGTCACCGGTGTTGCTAATTGGGCACAACCGGCCATCGATTGTTGCCGTTGGCAGCAATCCCAACTACGGTTCAGCGGTCGTCGCTATGCGAACTCGGCGCGGGTAGCAGCAGGCAACCCGGCGATTCGCAGCTTCAATGCGGCCGTCTAACGCAATCCTGTAGAGGAGATTCCCGTGGGCGCAGTCCCCTATCTAGCTCTGGTATCCGCCCTGGCCGGCCTCGGCCTGGCCGGATTCTTTTTCAACGACGTCAAGCAGGCCAGCCCCGGAAACGACCGCATGGTCTTCCTGATGAACGAGATCCAAAAAGGTGCTCGGGCCTTTCTCCGTCAGGAGTACACCTGGGTATCCGGCTTCGTCGTTGTGCTGGCCATCCTGATCGCCGCTGTCATCCACCCGTTGGCCGCAGTCAGCTACGTGATGGGTGCGGTGCTGTCGGCCACTGCCGGCTATGCCGGTATGACGGTGGCCACCATGGCCAACGCCCGCACCACCGAGGCGGCCAAGGACGGGCCGTCCAAGGCGCTGCCCATCGCCTTCCGGGGTGGCGCGGTCATGGGCTTCAGCGTGGCCGGATTGGCTCTGCTGGGCGTCAGCCTCTGCTACATCCTGTTCGTTCTCGGCACGGCCGGACCCGACGCCTTCGAAATCATCACCGCCTACGGGCTGGGCGGCTCCTCCATCGCCCTGTTCTCCCGCGTCGGGGGCGGCATCTACACCAAGGCCGCCGATGTGGGGGCCGACCTGGTGGGCAAGGTCGAGGCCGGAATTCCTGAGGACGACCCCCGCAACCCGGCGACCATCGCCGACAACGTGGGCGACAACGTGGGCGACGTGGCCGGTATGGGAGCCGACCTTTTCGAATCCTACGCCGGCTCGATCCTGGCCCCGATAGCCCTGACCGCCTTCGCCCTCAACATCAACGCCGACGCCATTGACTCGGCCATCCACGTTCCCCTCCTGATCTTCCCCCTGGCCGTGGCCTTCGTGGGCATGATCGCCTCGATCATCGGCTCGTTCGCGGTGAAGGGTGGCGACTCCACCGACTCGTCAGCCCTGAGCCGGGCCCTCCACATGGGCACCAACGTGGCCATGGCCATCACCGTGGTCGCCACCCTCGGCCTGGCCTTCTGGTTGTTCGGCGGCGAGAACTTCGAGTCGCCGGTCGGCCTGGCCCTGTCGGTCATCGGCGGCCTGATCGTGGGTTGGGCCCTCGGCAAGTCGGCCGAATACTACACCTCTGACCACTTCGGCCCGGTGAAGAAGATCGCCGAGCAATCCGAGACCGGACCGGCCACCACCATCCTGGGCGGTATCTCGGCCGGCATGGTTTCGGTGGCGGCCTCGGTCGTCCTGGTCCTCATCGGCATCGGTGTGGCCTACTGGGGTGGGGAGATGACGCTGAAGGCGCTGGCTGACAGCAACGACACCGTGCCCATCGGTTTCGGCGGCATCTACGGCATCGCCGTGGCCGCCATTGGCATGCTGGCCACCACCGGTGTCGTCGTCTCGGTCGACGCCTACGGGCCGATCGCCGACAACGCCGGCGGCATTGCCGAAATGGCCGAACTCGATCCCTCGGTTCGTGAAGTGACCGACGCCCTCGACTCGCTGGGCAACACCACCGCCGCCATCGCCAAGGGATTCGCCGTGGGCTCGGCCGCCCTGACCGCCCTCGCCCTGTTCAAGAGCTTCGAGTTCGCGGTGCAGAAGGCCGGAGGCTCGCTCGATCTCAACGTCGGTTCGGTCGGGGTGTTCATCGGCCTGTTCCTCGGCGCCGGCCTGCCGTTCCTCTTCGCCGCCCTCACCATCGACGCCGTCGGCCGGGCGGCCCAGCAGATGATCGAAGAAGTACGGCGCCAGTTCCGGGAGATTCCGGGTTTGCGGGAAGGCAAGGAGGGCGTCGCTCCGGACTCGGCCCGTTGCGTGGCCATCTCCACTCAGGCCTCGCTCAAGGAGATGATCATCCCCGGTTCGCTGGCCGTGGTCGTCCCCTTGGTCATCGGCTTCATCGATGTCAACGCCCTCGGCGGCTTCCTGGCCGGCGCCCTGGTGACGGGCTTCGCCTTGGCCATCTTCATGGCCAACGCCGGTGGCGCCTGGGACAATGCCAAGAAGTACATTGAGGCCGGCAACCACGGCGGCAAGGGCTCCGAGCCTCACAAGGCGGCCGTGGTCGGCGACACCGTGGGCGATCCGTTCAAGGACACCTCAGGTCCGGCCATGAATATCCTCCTCAAGGTCATGACCATCGTGTCCCTGGTGTTCGCCGGAGCCTTCGTCGGAGGTCCCTTCGGCTGAGCGACCGGCCCCTGAGGTAGTTTGGAGCCATCCATGCCGGTTCAGAAGCTACAGACCACCGATGGGTTCATCGTCCGGGACTTTGCCGACACCCCGTCCTCCGGGGTGGTTCGGCGCGGCCGGAAGATTCTGCAGCGAAGTGCCACCGATCTGGCCCGTTCGGCCACCTACGGATTCGCCTTCTACGGAGTGGAGCGAGGCGGTGCCTCGGCCGGATTGAACGCCGAAGGCGATGCCGAGGGCCCCGCCCTGGTCGCCCTGATCAGCGAAGTTCGTGAGCAGCTCGACGACGGGCGGTTGGAGCTGGCGCCGGCCAAAGGAATCGGCCCCGGCGAATTGGCAGCCGCTTTGTCCGGCGACTCTCCCGAGGCCCCGACCGGCACCGATGCCGGCGGCCTCGACGACGGGGCCGAGGACATCGTGGCCAGGGGCGTCCTGGCCGAAGGCGTCCTGGGCGCCACCTCCTGGGCGCTGGGCGGCTCGATCGACGGTCGCCGGCTGTTCATAGAGGGCGACGCCTCCGATCCGACGCGACGCCATCTGGTTGCCGCCGCCACGGCGGCCGGGGCCGAGATCGTCGAACCCGACCCGGCCGACGCCAAACCTTGGACGGTATGGGCCACCGAGGCTGATGCCGTGCTGGTGGGATCACGGCCCGGGGTGATGAATCATCAGGGGGCCGAACTACTCAACACGTCGGTCGTGATCCCTTGGGCCCAGATCCCGGTGACCACCAAGGCGCTGGCCATCATGATCGCCCGCAACATCACCTACGTACCTGACTTCGTGGCCGCCTCCGGCCCGCTGGTCGGCCGCCACCTCGGCGGCACCGACGCTCCCACCCATCGGCCCTTCGGAGAACGACTTGTGGCCGAGCTCGACGGACTGCGAACCGGCGACGACCCGCTGTTCATCGCCGCCTGTCATCGGGCCGAAACGTTCTTGGCATCATGGCAGGAAAAGCTGCCTTTCGGCCGCCCCCTGGCCGGTTAGGTGTGCTCGGCGGAGAGGTTGTCCCTGACGAGACGGTGTAGTGCGGCCGTTGGTGTGGCCACTCGGCGTTCTGCGGTGCGCCAACACCGCTGAGCGACGCCTGGACACCGCAGAACCTCGTCGTCGGAGCAGTGGGCGATAGCATGGGTTCAAATGACCAAATCTCACGGCCGAGGACGCCGTGAAGGCCATCAGGCGGAGCCGGCCGTCAAACCGGGCCACAAACTGGCATCGGGGCAACGGCCCGACCGTCGAGGCGACAGGGAGATGCACTGACAATGGTTCGCTACGACAAGAGCACCGCCGACAAGGGTGCCCGCTATGTGGAAGACCGCCGCACCGGCGGACGCCGTCGGGGCGGAGGACGCCCGGTGGCGGTGGGCGGCGGCCTCCTCGGCATTATTGTCCTCATCCTGAGCCTGTTCTTCAATGTCGGTCTCCCCGGCGGAGGCAGCGATCTCGGCATCGACGCCGGCGGCCTGCCGTCGGGATCGGGTCCTGTGTCGAGCGGCCTCGACGAAACGGTCGATCCCGACGCCGACACCAAGGAGTTCCTCGAGTTCCTGATGTTCGACATCCAGGACACCTGGGCCCAGTACTTCGATCAAGCCGGCCTGGCCTACCAGCCCACCTCGCTCGTGCTGTTCGAGGGAGCGGTGTCGACCGGATGTGGTCAGGCCTCGGCCGCCGTCGGCCCCTTCTACTGTCCCGCTCCCAACGACCAGAAGGTCTACATCGACCTCCAGTTCTACGACCAGCTGAGCACCCGGTTCGGCGCCCCCGGCGACTTCGCCCAGGCCTATGTGATCGCCCATGAGGTCGGCCACCATATTCAGTCGATCGTCGGTATCAGCGATCAGGTCCGCCAGGCCCAGAGCCAGGATCCCGGCAATCGCAACGAGTACTCGATCCGCCAGGAGCTGCAGGCCGACTGCCTGGCCGGCGTGTGGGCCTATTCGGCCAACCAGCGGTTGACCAGGGAGTCGGGTGTACCAATTCTCGAAGAGGGTGACATCGAGGAGGGAATCGGGGCGGCAGCCGCCGTTGGTGACGACATGATCCAGTCACAGTCAGGGCTCGGCATCAATCCCGAAACCTGGACCCACGGATCGGCCGAACAGCGGATCCGCTGGTTCAAGACCGGCTTCAATTCCGGCGATCCGGAGGAGTGCGACCCCTTCGCCGTCTCCAACCCCTAGTGTCCTGGTCGCTGATCCACCGCAGGTTTGTGCCCTGAGGTGTCATAGTGACACCGAAACGCACAAACCTCGCGCCCGGCTACGAATGAACCTGGCCAACGCCGGGCAACCCAGCCGCGGGTTGGCTGACGACGCGAGCCGGGGCTCCGACGGCCACCGCCCCGGCCGGCACATCTCCGGTCACCACCGAGCCCGCCCCGACAATGGCCCGAGCGCCTATAGCGGCGCCGGGGAGGATGACAGCGTTGGTCCCGATCCAGGCCCCGGCTCCGATCCGAACCGGCCGCTCCGGTGCCGACTGTCGACCGATCGGGACAGTCGGGTCGGTGGCGGCGTGATTCTGGTCGGTCACGAACACGTTGGGCCCGAAGTAGACATCCTCGCCGATCTCGATGCTGAGATGTCCGCTGATGGTCGAGTTGCGACCGACAAGGCAGCGGTCACCAATGATCACGATACTGTCGCTGATCAGCTCCTGATCGGGACTCATACCGGCGCTGAGCGACACGTTGGGACCGATCATGGCCCCACGACCGATCCTTATGGCCTGCTCACCGAACAGGGCGGCCGGCGGAAAGCAGATCACCGAACCCGAACCAAAGGCGGCGAACCGTTGCGCCCGCCCACTGCGGGGCCCGATGGCGGCCCGCCGGTGAATCCAACCGTGGAGGCGGGCCAGGCTGTCGCCCACCCGATCACGACCCATGGTCGTCTTCACTCTTCCTCGACCAGGGCAGCAGCAATGGCGGCCGCGACCGCAGCGTTGTTCTCGGCCAGGGCAAGGTTGGCGTCCACGGTTCGACCGTGGCTGATCTCGGCCAGGGCCGACAGCACTGCTGGGGTGACATCGGCGCCGCCCTGATCCAGGGCACCAGTGGTCTGCAGTGCCTCGTCGACCCATCGATCGAGCAGGGACCGCTCGATGGCGGCACGGTCAGGGATGGGGCAGGCCACCACTATGCCTCCCCCGCCCAGGGCCCAGTGGGCTCGGGCCGTGGCCGCCACCTCGTCGGCTGATGTAACGGTGGCGGCCAGCTCAACCCCGCTGGAGGGCGAATGGAAGGCCGGGAACTCGGCCGTGTTCCAACCCAGCACCGGCACTCCCAAGGTCTCGAGATGCTCCACCGTGCGAGGCAGGTCGAGAAACACCTTGGCTCCGGCGGTGACCGTGATGACCGGGTGACGGGAGATTGCGGCCAGATCGGCGCTGATGTCGCCGGTCACAGCGGCGTTGCGGTGTACTCCTCCGATTCCGCCGGTGGCGAAAACGGGAAGGTTGGCGGCGGCGGCAATGGTCACGGCCGCTGACACCGTGGTGGCGCCGTAGGGCCACCGTTGGGCCACTGCCAATCCGATGTCCCGGGCCGACATCTTGGCCGCCGGCCCACAGATCTGGGATTCGTCGAGGTCGTCGATACCGCACCGAACCCGTCCGTCGATGACGGCGGTCAGGGCGGCCTCAGCTCCACCGTTGCCAATGGCGGCCACCACCCGGCCCAGCGCCTGGCGGCTATGGGGTTGGGGTAGGCCAAGCTGGGAGAAGATGGTTGTTTCCAGGGCAACCACCGCCTGTCCCCGATCCCTGGCCCGGCCCACGGCCGATGACAGCGAGAGTTCTATCGCCATTCGGGGTGCGTCTGATCGGGCCGGTCGGGCAGCAGGCCGGCGCGCTGCTCAGGAGTCAGCGCAGAAGATGGCGGCATCGGAAACGGTCGACTCGACCGTGTCGGCGTCGGAGGCCAACACCTCGGGTTCATCGAAGTTCTCGGCCAATCCTGCCACCGTGGTATCGGCCAGATCCGAGTCGAGCAGTTCGTCGGCGATACAACGGGCCTCGTCCTCGGTCAGGGAAATGGCGGCATCGGACTCAGCGGCCTGAAGAATGGAGTCCGTCAATGCATCGGCGCTCGGTCGACTGGCACACCCGACGAGGAACAGCCCGGCGCACAGCACCATCACCGTCAGCCGCCGACCCCGCGTTATTCGTGACATCTTCTCTCCCACTTCGTACATTCGCAGCCCATGGTAGTGGTTGCTCACCGGCTCAATAGTAGGCAGCGATCGGCCTGCAGCCACGGATGGTGGCCCTTGCGATTGTGGACTCGTGCCCCACCATCTTGGCCAGTAGCTTGGTCAACGTGAGTTCGATCAACGATCTACCGTACCTCTCCGCCACCGAGACCATCGGTCTGCTCAATGACCGAGCCATCTCGTCCCAGGAACTCCTCGAGTGCCTCTTGAGCCGGCTCGAACAGCGCAACGGCGAGGTGAACGTTGTCGTGACCGTCGACGGTGAACGGGCACTGACGCAGGCCAAAGCGGTCGACACCGCCCGGGCCCGATCGGGAGGGGATCCGGCGCTCGCACTCGGTCCGCTGGCCGGCTTGCCGATCACGATCAAGGACTCTCTGATGGTCGATGGATTCCGCACCACATCGGGAGCGCCTGAGCTGTCGGAGTTCGTGGCCGACCGCGACGCCGACTCGGTGGCCGGTCTGACCGGAGCCGGGGCGATCGTGTACGGAAAGACGAACTTGCCGATCTACGCCGGTGACGTGCAGAGTTTCAACGAACTCTTCGGCACATCAAACAACCCGTGGAATCTCGACCGTACAGTGGGCGGCAGCTCGGGTGGGTCGGCCGGGGCCTTGGCCGCCGGTTTCACCGCACTCGAGGTCGGGTCGGACATCGCCGGTTCCATTCGGAACCCGGCGGCCATGTGCGGCGTGGTCGGCCACAAGTCGAGCTGGGGAATCGTCTCCGGTCGAGGCCAGATCCCGGGGCCGCCGGGGACTTTCACCGAGGCCGACATCGCTGTCGTCGGGCCGATGGCCCGGACGGTCGAGGATTGCCGCCTGGCGCTGGATCTGATGGTCGGCCCCAATGCCTGGAACGCCACCGCCTGGTCGCTCGATCTACCGCCCGCTCGGCGCCAGGAGCCCAAGGGCCTGAGGGTGGCCGTCTGGGCCGACGACCCCTACTGTCCGGTCGATCCCGAGATCTCGGCTGCCATTGCGCAGGTTGCCGGCCAGCTGGAACAGGCCGGAGCCGTGATTTCAGCCGATGCCCGTCCACCGGGGTTCGACTTCGCCAAGGCCGACCGGGTCTTCGAGGATTTGCTCGGTGCCGCCTTGTCCGGCGGTTGGTCGGCGGCCGACATAGAAGATATGGCCCAGCGCACAACCCAGGGCCTCCCGGTCGACGGTGGGCTGGGTGTCAGAGGGGCTACCATCCGGCACAGGGGCTGGCTGTCGGCCAACGAGCGGCGGCTGCAGATGCGAGCCCGCTGGCGGGAGTTCTTCCAGCAGTGGGATGTTGTCCTGGCCCCGATCTCCCCCACCGTCGCCATCGCCCACGACCACAGCCAACCAATGAGCGCCCGCCTGATCGATGTGGCCGGAGCCCAACGGCCCTACGTCGATCAGATGCGATGGATGGGCCTGTTCGGGGTGGTCCTTCTTCCGGCCACCGCTGTCCCTATCGGCCTGCATTCAAGCGGCCTGCCCATGGGCCTTCAGGTGGTCGGACCGTATCTGGAGGATCACACCGCGTTGGCGGTGGCGGCCATGGTGGAGGAAACAACGGGCGGGTTCCAGCGGCCGCCGGGCTGGTAGCGGGCTCGATCGGGCCGGCCTGTCGTCGTGGTTCGACTGGTTCCTCAGTCTCCTATGCCTGTAGGAACCGCCGGAGCTCGGCTTGAAAGATGGCTTCGAAGTCGTTGTAGGCCACCCGGAGCAGATCCGGTGACCACGGTTGGGGCACCAGCAGCGGCGGCAACCTGGGTTCCCCGGTGAGAAACCGGACGACGGCGGCCGAGAGGGTGAATGCCTCGACCAGCCAGGGTCCGTTGTCGGCGGGGGGATCGGGCACGGCGGCCGCCATCAGCGCCACATCGTCGAGATGGCGGGCGGCGCTGTTCTCGAGCTCGGGTAGCGGCCACAATGTCTGGACCAGTTGGTCGATGTCGTCGACCAGGAGCTCGCCTCTGGCCACGACGAGGCCCGGCTCCAGATCGGGGAGCTCGCGATTCAGCGGGCGAAGCCAGTAGTCGGGTCGTAGCTCGCCGAAGCCGGCCCGCTCCAGTGTCCGGCGAAGTCGGCGACGCTCGTCCAGAGCCCGGGCGGAATGCCGGGGGGTCACGGTGATCCAGCGACCGTCCCATTGGGCCGTGGCCGCTCGTCGGCCGGCATCCTGGCGCTTCTGCCGTTCGACCAGCGTGCCCGCCAGCTCATAGCCGATCCCGGTGGCGGTCACCTCGCCCTTGTGAGCCATACGAGACAGGGCGGTGCGCATCGTGCCCGGGGAGATGCCGAACAGCACACCGGCTCGAACCAGAGTCGACGTCGTCAGCCGGGGTGGGTGGCTGCCCAACAGTAGAGAGAGGGCGACCGACCGTGCTCCCGAGGTCGCCGGCCGCCCCGACGGGGCCGCAGTCGTCATGATCGTCGGCACCAGTTGTTACATCTAACGCTCATTTCGATCACACACTGTAGCGGAAGGGTGATACAATGGTGGCCATGGATGGTTCCGTGGTCCAGCCACCGTCGGCCGCCCGACCCCAGCGGCAACCGCAAGGCGGCATGGTTCCGCCGGGAGCTCTGTTGCCCGACGTGTTGCCCACCGACCGTCTCAACGAACGAGGCAAACCGACCAGGGAGCTTCGTCACGAGTTGCGGCGGATCAACAACGGTGCCAATACGATCACGCTGGCCGGTGCGCTGCTCCAGACCTTCGGGGTGGTGGCGTTGGCCGGCTGGCTGCACTCCTGGTGGGCCTACCTTCTGGCCTTCCTGTTGATGATCAGGGGCCATGCTCTGTTGAACATCTTGGGCCACGAGGCGGCTCACCGGCTCTTGTTCACCAACCAGCGCATCAACGATTGGACCGGTCGGTGGTTGCTGGCCTATCCGTCGCTGCAGGCCATGTTGGCCTACCGGCGAGCCCATTTCGCCCACCACCGTGACGAGATGGGCCCCAAGGAGCCGGATTATTCACTCTATGACGGGTATCCGATCACCCCGGCTTCGCTACGGCGCAAGCTGATACGAGACGCTGTGGGCATCAGCGCCTACAAGAACCTGCGGGTGCTGGTCCACGCCGTCCGTCGTCGCAAACCCGAAGCGTTGCAGATCCTGGCGGTACAGGCCGGATTGATCCTGGCTTCGGTCCTCAGCGGCCGACCGCTCATGTATCTGGTCTGGTTCGGGTCGTGGTCGACCGGTTGGAAGGTGTCCAATCGGCTGCGAGCGCTGGCCGAACACGGCGGTATGACCCGATCGAAAGACCGTCGGGAGACGACCCACGTCATCCGCCAGACCTGGCTCCCCCGCTATCTGATCGCCCCGTACAACACCGGTTGGCACCTGGCCCACCACGTCGACATGGGTGTGCCCTGGCGCAACCTGCCCCGATTGCACGATGAGCTGGTGGCCTCCGGCTGGCTGGTGCCCGATATCGAGTATCCCAGCTACCGGGCCCTGTGGCGCGAGCTGTCGTCCCGGCCGGAGACCGCGGCGACCACCGTCGAATTCGACCCTGACCGCGCCACCACCACCAGCTTCCTCGGCTTCACCGATTAGACGGGCCGGGCACAGTCGGCCGACCGGCAGTCCAGTCGGCCACGGCCCCTCAGGCCGGGTCGAGGGCGCCCAGGAGCCGATCGACCAGCTCTCGGGCCCCGCCGAAGAGGTCGTCGCGGCGAATGGCGTAGCCCCCGACGACATCGCCTCCGCCCATCCGCACGATACGGGCCAACTTGTCGAGAGTGGAGCCGCTGTTGATGGCATAGGTGCAGTAGACCACAGCCTTCTTGCCATCGATACGGGGCAGCTTGGCCGCCAGACGCCCGGCCCGCCCCGGCCGGTGGCCGAAGAAGATCAGTCCGTCGGTCCAGCTGCCCACCACCACCAGGTCGGCCTCCGACAAGGCCTGGAGATCAACAGCCGTGATCGGACAGGCGACGGTGTCGACGCCGGCTGCCGTCAGCTCCTGGGCGATGATGTGGCCGGCCGCCTTGGTGTTACCGGTGAGGCTCTCATAGATCACGATCCCGTTCATAGTTGCCTGTTCCTGGTTGTGCCGGCTCGGCCCGGCTCGGTTTCCGTCGCCCACCAAGAGTAGTGCCTCAACCGAGGGGCAGCACTGAGCGGGTGCTGGTTCGCACCGTTAGCATGGATGGCAATGAACACCAAGACCTACAGGATCGAACTGACCTACTGCGTTCCCTGAGACTACTCGGCCCGCGCCGTGAGCGCGATCTCCGATCTGTTGACCAACTACCAGCACGTCATCGCCGATCTGACGGTCGTCACCGGCGACAAGGGCGTCTTCGACGTGGTCGTCGACGGCGAGATGTTGTACAGCAAAGCCGAGACCGGCCGCCACGCCGAGAGGGGCGAGGTCCTCAAGCTCTTCAGCGAGCTGGTCGGACCCGACATAGAGGTCTACCCCCGAGGCTGACGCCGGTAGGGCCTGCCCCCTCACGTTTCGTGCGCATCGAAGTCGACGATCCCAACGATCCGCGGATCGAGGTGTTCCAGGGCCTGCGGGACCACACCCTGCGACAGGTCCGGGAGCTGCCCGGCGGCGATATGGCCGGCGTATTCATCGCCGAGGGTGACGTGGTGGTGGAGCGGGCGCTGAGGGCCGGCTATCGCCTGGAGGCGATGCTGGTCGACGCCAAGCGCCACAAGCCGCTACCGGCGGTCGTACCATCCGACGTTCCCCTCTACGCCTGCGGGCCCGAGGTGTTGATCGGCATCACCGGCTATCACCTGCACCGCGGTGTGCTGGCCTGTTTCCGGCGCCGCCCCTTGCTCGATTTCGCCCAGGCAATCGACGGAGCGAGAACCGTCGCCGTGCTGGAGAACATCAACAACCCGACCAATATGGGGGTCATCCTGCGATGCGCCGCCGGGTTGGGGGTCGAGGCCTTCGTCATCGACCCGACGTGCAGCGATCCTCTCTACCGTCGCTGCGGTCGGGTTTCCATGGGCGAAGCCTACGGCTCTCCCTACACCCGCCTCGATCGATTTCCCCAGGGCCTGGAACCACTGCGAGCGGCCGGATTCCAGCTCATCGCCCTCACTCCTGCGCCCGACGCGGTGGCCCTCGATGACCTCAAGCTCGACGCCGATGACCGGGTGGCCGTCATGTTGGGGGCCGAAGGCCGGGGCCTGACCACCGGTGCCCTGGATGCGGCCGACGTTCGGGTTCGTATTCCCATGTCAGGTCTGGTCGACTCGATCAACGTGGGATCAGCGGCCGCCGTTGCCTTCTACGGCATCGGCCTGGCCCGCCGCCGGTAACAACCGACGCCAGCTCTCACTCTCTCAACCTGTGCGCCCCACGGTTCATATATGAACGCCCGAGCGCACGCAGGGGGTTGGGTGGGGTCAGTTGCTGTGGGTGGTGATGCCGGCTCCATCGACGAACACGAACAGCGCAATGGTGAGCAGAATACCGAGCAGAATCAACAAGGTCCACTGCAGGGTGGCCCAGCGGTTGTGTCGAGCCCGTTCGGCAGGAGATCGCCGTGATCGTGTGGCCAATGGTCCCCCTTCGGGTCTGGTCGATGGTACCTAACCGTCCAGGGTAGCGAATGATTCCCGCCGACCGGGTCGCAGCCCACGGCCCACTAACCAAACCCGTGACCTCCCGGGAACAGCGCCGCCCCCACGATGCTCCACAGGTAGGCACCGATCCCGGCACCCACGATCACCACCATGACCGCCCTCCACCCGATCCGACGGTGGGTCACCGCCATGAAGTAGGTGGCGGCGACAACCCCTATCCCCAGGGTCAGCAGGGCGAACAACAGCGCCGGCGCACCAAGCGCCTCGGCACCCCGGATCTCATCGAAGAAGAAGCTCGACGTGTCTCGCCCCAGCAGCGACCGCACCGTGTAGGGGCGTCGTCAACCGAGCAGGTGGCGGGCCACGTTCAACCAGAGATTGGTGGTCAGCCGCAGTGACTCGATGTCGATGCGCTCGTTGTGGCCGTGGAACCGTCGGCTGAAGTCCCCTGGATCGAGGTCGGGACTGAACAGTCCGGCCCCATAGGCCACCGCGCCCATCTGGCGGTAGATCCGGGCATCGGTGAACCCCACCGTCATTCCGGGATGGAGGCGGGCCGACGGGAATTCGACACTCACTGCGTCGGCCAGCGCCTCCCACAGCGGATTGTCGGTACGAGAAATGGAGGCCGGGTCGTCCATGATCACCTCGACCTCGACCGCCTCCCACAGGTCTCCCAGCGCCGCCTGGAGATGATGGGTCACAGCTTCGCCATCCTCACCGGGAACGGTCCGGATGTCGACCTCGAGATCGACGGTGTCGGGAATGACGTTCGTCTTCATCGCTCCACCGTCGATGACGTTGGCCGAAAAAGTCGTGTGAGTACAAGCGTGGAGATAGCCGGCCGATCCGACATTGGGAAGGGCGGCCAGCAGCTCGTCGATCCGGTCCTCATCCCGTAGAACCGCCTTCATCTCGTCGTCGACGTCCATGAACTCGACTTGGCCCGACCACAGCTCACTGAAACGGGCCGAGGGCCGGTACCCGGCCAGCCGGTTGACGACGGCGGCCGCTTTGACCAGAGCGTTGTCGCTCCGGAACGGCATTGAACCGTGGCCGGGCGTGCCCCGAACCCGCAACCGCCGCCAAGCCACTCCCTTCTCCCCGATGTTGACCGTGACCGCCGGGCCATCAGCCCGGCCGCCGTGTAGACCGCCGTTCTCGGTCAGAACGTAGTCGGCGTAGATGACATCCCGGTGGTGCTCGGCCATCCATGTCGCTCCATGGGCCGAACCGGCCTCTTCGTCGGCCACGGCGAAGTAGATCAAGTCGCCGGCCGGCCGGAACCCGGTCCTGGCCAGGTGGGTGAAGGCCACCGCCATCGACGAAGTTACGTTCAACATGTCGACCGCCCCCCGGCCCCACACCTCGCCGTCGATCAGCTCACCGCCGAACGGATCGTGTCGCCAACCCACGGGGTTGACGGGAACGACGTCGGTGTGTCCCATCAGGCAAAGGCTCGGAGCTTGAGGGTCTCGACCCTCCAGCCGGGAAACGACGGAAACCCGCCCAGGATGGGGCTCGAAGCGGGCCACCTCCAGACCGGCCTCCTCCAGCACCGAGGTCAAGACATCGGCGTTGCGGACCTCTTGTCCGGAGTCGGGCCGGCCATCATTGACGCAGGCATTGGCGATCATCGCCTGTAACAGCTCGACGGTTTGTCCTGTTGTTGAATCGACCATGACAAACCATGTCATGCCATCGGTCGAGGGAGCCAGCCCCCAATGCATCTCATCAACTCGAGCCGACCCAAGGGTATATGTTCCCGGCAGGGTCCTAGAACGGGCAGAACCTTGTCGAACGTACTAGATTTACGGCCGGTGGGTCCGTCGAAAAGCCGGCGGATTCAACGCGACCATCCATGGTAAAAACCGCTGCCGACACGCCCGATTTCAATCCTCCACCCCGACCTGGCTTCTGCCTGCTCGGGCCGGTGTCGGCCTGGATCGACGGCGCTGCCGTTTCCCTGGGCGGTCCCCGGCAGGCTGCGGTGCTGGCCCGGCTGCTGCTGACTCCCCGGCAGGTGGTGTCGCTCGACCAGTTCGTCGACAGCATCTGGGACAGCCAGATTCCCAATCGGCCCGACGTGGCCATTCGCAGTTACATCTCCAACTTGCGGCGCCTCATCGAACCCGACCGCAAACGTCGGGGTCACGACAGCATTCTCACCAGCGCCTCGGCCGGGTACCGGCTCGACATCGAACCGAGCCAGATCGACTGGGTCCGGTTCGAAACCGCCATCAACAACGCCCGGGCCATGTTACACACCGGGGAATTCGCCGCCACCATCAGCGAACTACGGCAGGCCCGATCCTTGTGGCAGGGTGAGCCCTTGTCGGGTGTCCCCGATTCGGAGTTCTTTCTCGCCCATCGCAACCGGTTGGAAGAACTGCGAGCCGTCTCTCTGGAGTTCACCTACGAGGCCCAGCTGGGCCGGGGCGACCACCTCTCGGTCACAGCCGACATCGAGCAGGCCATCGCCGGACACCCGTTCCGCGAACGGCTGACCGAGCTGGGCATGATCGCCCTCTACCGTTCGGGCCGCCAGTCGGCTGCCCTGGCCCTGGGTCAACAGTTGAGGGAACGCCTGGTCGATTCCCTGGGTATCGATCCGAGCCCTCGGATCGCCAACATCGAGCTGCAGATCCTCAACCACGATCCCGAACTTCGCGAACATCGGCCCGATCCAGGACCATCGGCCGACCCCCGATTCGCTCCGGCGACCACCTATCGATCCGACGCGCTGGCTCAATTGCACACCTCAGGCCGCGAGCTGGACGGTGGCCCCGACCTCGGCTCACCACCAGGAACGAGATCGGCCCGAATAACCGGGCAGTGGTTCCTGCGACGGCCGACCGACGGATCGACCATCGTGGGCCGACACCACGAGTTGGCCGAGCTGACGGCAATGGGCGAACAGTTCGACGGCGAACGCCTGGCGGTTGCGGTCATAACCGGAGAGCCCGGGGCGGGAAAGACCGCCCTCATCACCGAGGCCGCCCGTCTCCTGGCCGGCGATCAGCGGCCCATCGTCACCGCCGTTGGGACCGACTTCGCCGCCCCGAAGTTCTGGTTGTGGCGTCAGGTGGTGGCCGACCTGGCCAACCGTAAACTTGCACCCCCAGCCGGCACACAGGCCGCTCATCACGCTCGGTTGGCCCCTCTCCGAGCTCTGGGACCGAATATCGTGGGGGCGCTCGAGCTGACGGCCGACTCCGACATCAACTACGACGACGAGACCGTCATGATGGCTGTGGTCGACTTCGTGGGGGCGGTGGCCAAGGTCACGCCGCTGATACTGGTTCTCGACGATATTCATCGCAGCGACCAACGCTCCATCGACACCCTCCGCTATCTTGTTTCCCGGCTCGGCCACCACCCGCTGATGGTCTTGATGACCTGGCAGCAGGCCACCCTCCCTCCGGACAAGCCTCGGGGCCTCCGAGATCTGGCAACTCTCCCCCATGCCCTCCGGATCGGACTGGCCGGTCTCGACGTGGAGGCGATTGAGCAGCTGGCCGAAAACGACGGACAGGAGCTCGAAGCCGGCGAGGCGGCGGCATGGCGGGAGGCAACAGCCGGGAACCCGGCACTGTTACAGGAACTACTCCGTCGTCGCCAGCACGACGCCGGATCCGACGGCGACACGGGACAGCCGCTACAGGAGTCGACCATCGGACAAATTGACCAGCTCGGCGACGGTGCCGACTGGATCCTGGCCGTGGCCGCCACCTTCGACGGCTCGTTTGCTCTCGGTTGGATAGCCGACCTGGTCGAGTCGCCTCCAGCCGACTCACCCCAGAGCTCAACCGTGGAGCGAGGCCGCTGTCATGACGTCGTCCGGACCGCGGTGGCTCACGGCTTCCTGGTCGAACTGCCGGACAGTGGCTGGTTCGAGTTCCGCCACAGAATCATGCGGGAAGCGCTGGCCGAGACACTGCTGGCCGTCGACCGAGCTTGGCTGCACGGTTGGATCGGCCGTCGCTTCCACCTCGAGGGACAGAAGTTGCGGGCCCTACACCATCTGGCTTCGGCTTCCGGGCCCGACGATCGTGAAGAAGCGTTGGCCCTGGGGCTCCAGTTGTCCGGTGCCGGGCCGGGTTATGTCCGTCTCAGCGATCAGCAGCTGTGCACCCTGGAATCGTTGGCCCGATCCGAGATCCAGAAGGCGGAATCCCGTAAGGCTCCGGGACCGCTGACCTGTCAGGCCGCCATCTTCCTGGGCTGGCGGGCCAACCAACAGGGAGACCGGGGTGCCGGACAGCGGTGGGCCCGCTCGGCTCTCAAACTGGCACTGGCCGTCGTCGCCCCACTGGCGACGAAAACGTCACGGAAGACGGCGACGGCCAAGCGGAACCTCCATCAGCTGGGGATCGCGGCGCTGAATGTGGCCGGTTTCTCCCCCCATCCTCAGCCTGGCGGCCGACTCGTCATCGACCGCGATCGGGAAACGCTGGAACTACTGGAACGAGCGGTGAGCGTGCTACCGGCCAGCAGCGAAGCGTTGCCGATTCTCGAAATCGAGTTGGAATGGCTGAGCGGTTCGCTCCGCCCCAGCAATGCCTCGCTGAAGAAGGCGAAGAGTCTGGTCGACCAGGCCGTCGGCCTGGAGAACTCGCAGGTGGCGGCCATGGCCACCCAGACGTTCCTGCGCCGCTTCGGACGGGCCATCCCGACCCGAAACCGCATCGACTACGTCCGCAATGTACTCGACGAGGAGTCCAATCTCAGCGAACGATTGATGCTGGCCTTCCTCGAACACCGAGCCATGCTTGAACTCGGTCGGCTGCACGATGCGGCATCCCTGGTTCGGGGGTTGTGGACCGAGGCCAAGACGAGGGGTACCGAGGTCGACATCGGAGCGGCCCGGGTACTGACCATCCGCCACTACCTCTGGACCGGCGAGCTGGACCGGGCCGAGGAACGTCTCACCCGATCGCCGAGCAGGGAACGACCGACACCGGTCGATCTGGCCGCCATCCAGATCGAGCAGCGCACCGAGCTTGGTCGTCTACTGGCTCGTTCCGACTACCTGGACGACACCCGGCGCGAGTTGACGACCTCGACCATGGAACCGGCCACCAAAGCTGCTCTGTTCTGCCAGGTCGGCGACATGACCTTGGCCGACGAGTTTCTCGATCAGGCGGCCGAACGGATCTCGATCGGGCGGGCTCGATCGGTCGATGAGGCAGCGGTGGCCCGAGTGGCGACAGCGGCCGCGGTTCTGGGTAGACCGACCGTGGCCGCCGCCGTTATCCCAATGTTGGAAGACCTGGCTGACGAGATCGTGGTGACCAACAACAACTCCATCCTCCTGGGGCCGGCCAGCTACTATCTCGGCCTGGCAGCATCGGTAGTGGGCAGCCGCGACCTGGCCAACGAAGCATTCGACGCTGCTGTCGCCACGTCGCTGTCCAGCGGTGGCAAGCCCCTGGCCGTGCAGGCACTGGTGGCTCAGGCCAGGCAGGCGGCCGACTACACCGACCGCGACGAAGTGGAGAGTCTTCTCCGCCAGGCCAAGGAATTGGCGGCCGGGCTCGACCTCAACTGGCTCGACCGGCAAGTGATCTGAGATCACACCGGGACGAACGACGATGAGCGGGCAGGGTCGTGGCCACAGCCAGGAAATTTCTCCCCTTTTTGTTGGATTTTGGTTGATAGCGGTAGGTCAAAGTACTTACCTGTAGTCCAATCGGCTTCCAACATATCTGCAAGCTCGATCCGGCATAGTTGTTACCAGCGCAACGGTCCGATCCGCCTGCTGGACCAGAAAGGGCAACTCGAGATCCGCCGCACAATCGTATGCCCGCCGCGCAAGCCGGACCCGGTTGCTCACCTCGAAGGTCAGCAGCCGGGTCCGGCTCTTTTTGCTCCACCCGACGGCATCGTTTCGATACCGCTGTTGTCCTGCTCAGTTCACCACCGGATGGGCCGAAAGTAACAGGAAGAACCGCCGCCCCGGTGAAAGCCAGATGCCAGATCAAGCCTCCCCTCCATCCGCACGCCCCCTGAAGATGCGCAATTTGCGGGCCGGGCGTACTGCGGCGCCGGCCGGCAAGGCCGAAACCGTGTCGCCCCCCGTGACCAGCGGGTTGGTCGACAGCATCGACGAGTGGCACCGGTCTCTCCACCACTTCATGGACCAGATGAACGCCAACGGAACCGAGGTGGCGGTGTTCCATCTTTCGCTGCGGCGACTTGATCTGACCCGTCGGTCGGAGACCACACCCCGGCCGGCGGGGACCGACGTCGCCGCCCTGGCCGTTGATGTCATCAGTGCGCTGGACCCCCGGCTGGTCACCCATATCACGGCGGCCAATGAAGTGATCGGATTTCTGGCCGGCAGCGGCAGGGTGGAAACCGAGCGCATCATCGGACGATTACTGGCTTCACTTTCCGGTCTGCTGCCCAACGGACCGAGCACACTCGCCGTTGCCCCTCAGCTGGGGGCGGCGTTCCTGGGAGGTCGGTTGGAAGACGGGCACCTGGCACTGGAAGCAGCCGATGTGACGTTGACCCAGACCACCCGGGCCGCGCCGTTCCTGATCTACAACGACTATGTCCACCAGCGCATAGACCGGGAGCTACAGACCCGTGACGCCCTGCCCGATGCCGTGGCTGCCAACGAGATTTCGCTGGCCTTCGAGCCTCGGGCCACGACCACGGGCGATCGACTGGTGGGTATCGAGGCCTTCGCCCGGTGGGAACACAGCAACCTGGGTACCATCCCACCACCTGAGTTTCTGCGGTTGGCTGACGAGCTCGACCTCATGGTCGAGATGGGACGCCGCCTGCGCGACCGGGCGGCCGGGGCCGCTGTGGCCTGGTTCCGGGAAGGTTGGTTGGCGGAGGGCACGCTCTGGCTGAACGTGGCCTACAGCGAGTTCTGCCACCGGGATTTCGCCGCTTCGCTGGGTGAACTGCGTCAGCGCTACCCCGAAGTCAATCTGGGAATCGAGATCGACGACAGCCCGCTGCTGGATGAGGCGGTTGTAACCGCCATGATGGAACCGCTGCGGAAGATGGACATCGAGATCGCTCTCGACAACATCGGCCTCTCGACCATCTCCCTCGGACGGCTACAACGCCTCCCGCTGACCTCCATCAATTTGAGCGGAGCCATCGTCCACTCGCTGGTCAGCGATACCGTCTACCAGCATCTGGCCGCCACGGTCAGCGAGATCGCCCATAGTAGAGGCATCGTGGTAACCGCCTGCCAGGCCGAGACCCGGGAACAGCTGGCCGCCGCCCGATCGCTGGGCATCGATCACATTCAAGGAAACGTGCTGGCCGCCCCGGTCAAGGCGGCCGAGGTGATGGAGATGCTGACTTCAGGCGTCACGCCTGATGATCGTCGGGGTCGTCGCTGACGGCGACGCCGTCCAATCGCCGGTCAGATCTTCAGTCGCCGGTCAGATCGTCGGCTTCGATGAGATTGCCGGCTGCGGCCAATGCCGCCCCCAGATTGACCGCACGATCGTAGACCGCGGTGAAGTAGTGCTCGGAGGCGTTCTGCTGACCCGACAGCGGTGGACGGCCCAGGGACTTGACCACGGCCACCGGGTTGGTGGTGATGTTGACTCGGGCCTCGGCCACCGAAGGCAGCGTGGCCGGATCACCCCAGAACTTCTGAGGGTCGATCCGATTCTTGGCCTTGGCCTTGCGCCGCCGGCCCTGGCTGCGATTCTTGGTCTTGTTGTTGCGGTTTGATCGTGCCATCTTCGTTCCTCGAGTTCCGGCCCGGTCAGCTGACCGAAACCACCGGCTGCTCGCCGTCGGCCTCGGCGGTGGCAGTGGGGGCCCCTCGGTCCGGGCCGTCGCCGGCGACCTCCGACCCGGGGGCCGGAGACCCACCGGTGCCGTTCTCGGCCGCTGCCTCCTCATTCATCGGCTCGCCATCGTCCCATGAGGCGGTATCGGCGGCCGCCAGCTCGGACTCCTCGGCCAACAGAAGGTCGGGATTGAGCCCCAAGGCCTTCTGCAGCTGCTCGGCGTCGAGATCGCCGACTGAACTCGACTTGGGTAGGACCATCTCAGCGATCCGGCGCTTGCCCGCCACCACTTCCTCCACCCGCTCATCGACGGTTCCGGGACATACCAGGCGGTGACAGATGACGGTGTTCTTCTGGCCGATGCGCCAGACCCGATCGCGTGCCTGATCTTCGACCGCAGGGTTCCACCAGCGGTCATAGAGGACGACGTGGCTGGCCGCCGTGAGGTTCAGGCCGGTGCCGCCGGCTTTCAGCGAGAGGACCATGGCCCCAGCGTCGGTTTCGGCCTGGAAATTGGCCACCATGCGATCTCGGGCCCCCCGGCTGAGCCCGCCGTGATAACAGTGGATCTCCTTGCCGGTGCGGGCGCTGAGGTACTCGGCCAACCGTTCACCCCAGGTGGCGAAATGGGTGAAGATGAGCACCCGTTCGTTGGCCGCGAACACGTTGTCGACGATTTCGTTCAGGCGGGCCAGTTTGCCGGAGCGGCCATCAAGCGGTTTGTCGTCGTGCTGGTAGGCCGCCGGATGGTTGCAGATCTGCTTGAGGGCGGTGATGGCGGCCAGCACCGCACCCTTGCGTTTCGGCCCTTCCTCCGACGATGCCTCCACCACCAGGGTGTCGAGAACGGCCTGATACAAGCCGATCTGTTCCGGCGTCATGGCACAGTGATCGAGTTCATCGATTCGGTCCGGCAGCTCGGCCGCAATCGAGGGTTCCGCCTTGGTCCGGCGGAACACAAGGATGCCGTTGAGGGCCCGTAAGGCCCGCTCGGCCGAGTCCTTGCCGTCTCCGGCGTGGGACAGTTGGGCAACGAAGGCTGCTCGACCGCCGACCAGACCGGGATTGGTGAAGTCCATGATGGCCCACAGGTCGCCCAGCCCGTTCTCGATGGGGGTACCGGTCAGCGCCACTCTGGTTCGGGCCGAGATTCGACGGAGCTGTTGAGCGGTGTCGGACGCCGGGTTCTTTATGGCCTGAGCCTCGTCGAGGACGACCTTGTCCCACTCGATCTTCTCCAACTGGGCGACGTCCCGGACGGCGGTGCCGTAGGTGGTGATGACAACGTCTACCGCAGCCACTGCCTTGGCCACCTCGGCCCCCTCGGCCCGGTTCGGGCCGTGGTGAACCAGGACCTTGAGATCAGGCACGAAACGGGCCGCTTCCGAGGCCCAGTTGCCGACCACGGCCGGCGGGGCGATGACCAGCGACGGTCCCGAACCCGATGACACCTCCATGTGAGCCAGAAGCGTGGGTGTCTTGCCCAGCCCCATGTCGAGAGCCAGGCAGCCCCCCAAGCCGGCGTTGTCGAGGAACTCGAGCCACGTTCGAGCCTCAGCCTGATAGCTGCGGAGCTCTCCTTCGAAACCGTCGAGGGTGGTGGGAGGATTCTCCGGCAGATTGGCCGCGCTGGACAACAGCTCGGCCGCCCAACCTTCGCCGGCCAGCGACACCCCGCCGGGGAAAGGGGAGCCTTCGAGCCCGAGGGCGTGGCGCAACATGTCGGCCCCGGTCAGCCGGGTCTGGTCGGCCCGCTCGGCCAGCGCCGCCGCCGCCTGGGCCAAGTCGGCCTGGTCGAGTTCGATCCATTGGCCCCGGGACTTGATGAGAGGGCGAGCCTCGGCGGCCAGTTCGCTGATCTGATCGGCGGTGAGTTCGATGTCGTCGAAGACGACACTCCAGCGTACGTTGGCCAGCTGCTGGGCTCCGACCACCGTGTCCTGGGCTTCCTCCGACGTCAACCGTAGAGCCGGCGACGGCCGTTTGCGGGACAGGGCGGGGGCCCGGACCTCGTAGCCGGCCGCCATCAGAACCGGACCCTCGGTGGTCATCAACTGCCAGGCTTCGTCTTGACTGAGGACCACCTCACCCCGACGCCGGGCTCCGGGCCGCAGCAGTTCGGGATACAACCGCTCCAGTCGAACCAGCTCCTGTTCGACCTCCTTACGGCGGCTGTTGGACGAGTTGACCATGACCTGCTCGACCGGCAACAGCCGTCCCTCGCTGTTGGGGGCCAGAACGGCCAGATACCAGGCGTTGGACTCGTCGGGCGGATCGAGTTGGATGACCAGCTTGAATTTCTGATTGCCACTGACCGGCTTCGACCATTGATCGATGCGACGGGCCAGTTCGGAGCCGAGACGGCTGGGGGCCAGGAACGGCGTGCCGTCGAGGAGAGCCAGGAAGGCCTCGGCCACCTCGCCCTTGGAGTTCGGGGCGGGGGGCGGGGCCGGCACGTCGAGGCGGCCGGCGGCCTCGTGGCAGATGGCGGTCACCAGGTCACTGAGTACGGCCACGGTCATGGCCGAGGCGTCCGGGCGGCTTTCGATGACCCCGACGGCTCCCGGCAGACTGTCGCACAGAGCCTGATGTTCGGCCTGGTCGACCAGAGCAGGACCCCAGCGGACCTCAAACGGGGAGTTGGTCTCGGTTCCCTTCGGGGTGTCGGCCGATCGGCGGGCCTTCTTCACCTGGGGCACCATGCGACCCTGGGCCACCAGGCGAATGGCCAGTGTGGTGACCAGACCGATCCATACCGCGCTGGCCCCCAGAATCGACGACCGGGGTTCGCCCTCGGTGGCGTCGTCGGGTTCGGAGCCGGCGGCGGAGGCCAACGAAGCCAGCCAACCGAGGCATGATCCAATCGGAGCCCAGACCGCCGGGGCCCGGCCCTGATTGGGAACCTTGATCGAGTTGTAGGTTTCCCAACCGATCGATTCCGCCCCGGCCTGGGACAGCAGGGCCAGAAGCTCGTCGGCCTCCTCGGCCTTGGCGTTGTGGCCGGCAGCCCACGCCACCACCCGCCCAGGGGTCCAGGCCAGCTGGATCTGGGTCACTCCGTCGGGGACCGGCGCCGACCGCTGAGGCTCGGGGTTGGGGTCGTTGCCCCGGGGCGGCGACTCAACCGGCCCCACCAGCTGGGTCAGCACTTCGTCGATGCGTTGCCATTCCCGCTCGAAGTCGGCGACCACCAAGGACCGTTCGTGGCCCTTCAGCTCCCGGTTGGCTCGGTCGATGGCCATGGACGCCTCGTCGAGCAGCCTGAGGAGTGCCGCCACCCACGGTTTCTCGTGGGTGTTCAGCAGCACCATGTCGTCGGCCGTGGCCACACCATCAAGGTGAGCCTGCACAACGTCAAAGAAGTCGCTCGACGAAACCGGAAGAGGTCCCGCTGTCATAGTGGTCGTTGTCATCTCCAACAATTCTGGTAGCGAGCATGCCGCACGCAGACGCTACGAAAAACGGGGCTGCAATCGCGCCACCGCGTTCGCCGGAACGGCGGGCGACCCTTCCAACCAACTGGGCGATCACCTTCGCGAACCGGCGTTATGGCCTGCAGCCGACGGGCGCTTTACCTGTTACCCGTGGTTTCAGCTTAGCGCCCATTCACACCGTTCGCCACGATTGTGGTTGGGCCTTGCCATCGATTTCTGTGTTCCTTTCGCTCCAATGCGGCCGACCGTCGGCTTCGGGCCACCGAACACCCCGGTCGCCCAGATCCCAAGGAGGCCCGCCGGGTTGTGGTGCCCCTAGGCGCTGTTGCCGAGATCGACCTGGTAGGCCTCGTAGATGAGATCGGCACCCCGTTGACGATGTCTGGCGATCTGACCCATGACATCGACCGCCTGGTTGCGAACCTTGATGGCCTTGTCGGCCATACCTTCCGAGTCGGTGGCCCCATCGTCCGATTCCAGCTCGGCCACGGCCAGCGCCAGATGATGGGCGGCCTTCTCCAGGTTCTCGTGATCCACCCTCATCTGCTTGATCCGACGCTCCAACCGGGGAGCCACGGTCACAATCTCGTCGAGAATGTTGCCCGGGCCCTCGGTCTGGGCCACATGTTCGGAGATCCGAGCCACTGCATGGTCGACGGCCATCGCCACCCGGAGACCCCACCGACCGTGATCACCGATGGGTCCGGCCAGTGCATCCTCCAGCCCCACGACCGCCTGCAGCAGTGCTTCTCGCCGACTACGGATCGACGCAACATTGGTGGATTCCGACATCTGGTGGCACCCTCCTGTGAAGATTTCCGGCCAGGTGCCCGCGCTAGCGGCAGCGTATCACAGCACCTCGTCCGCCGTCAGATCGTCGGTCGAAAGACCCCACTCCCGAGCCACGATGCTGAAGCTGTTCAGCCGATCGGCCAGGGTGTGGGTCGAGGTGAACAGCATGATCTCCGTCGCCTCGGTCCGCTGGGCCAGATGCCGGAGACCGTCGCATACCATGTCGGCCGGCCCCACCAGGGCACTGCTGTCCATGGCCATGGCCTGGGGGTAGGAGGGGTGGGCCATGGCCTCGGCCGGGGTGAGCAGCGGCAACAGGCGGCCGGATCGCAAGCCCAAACGGCGGATGCGGTTGGGGGCGGCCAACCGCTCGGCCTCCTGCCCCGTCTCGGCCGCCACCACCGAGGCCGTCACCAGGGTGTAGGGCTCGGCCAGAACCGGGGACGGCTGGAAATGGCGGCGGTACAGTTCGGCCGCTTCCACCGTTCCCCCCATGTCGAAGTGATGGGCGAAGGCGAAGGGCAGCCCCAACATACCGGCCAGCTGAGCGCTGAAACCGCTGGATCCCAGGAGGTGGACCCGGGGCTCACCAACGGCGTTGGGCGTGGCCCGGAAATGGTTCCACAGGCCCTGTTCCCGGCGCCTGTCGCCCAGCAACCCCATCAGGTCGATCAGATGGTGGGGGAAGTCCTCGTCGTCGCGATTGTCGGGACTGCGCCGCAACACCACAGCGGTCGAACGGTCGGTACCGGGGGCTCGACCGATGCCCAGATCGATCCGCCCCGGGTGCAGGGCCTCCAGCAGGGCGAACTGCTCGGCGATCACCAGCGGGGAGTGGTTGGGCAGCATCACGCCACCCGATCCGATCCGAATGGTGGAGGTTACTGCGGCCAGGTGGGCCATGAGTACGGCCGGACTGGTGCTGGCCACCGTGTCCATATTGTGGTGTTCGGCCACCCAGATCCGGGAGTAGCTCAGCCGCTCCGCCGCCCGGGCCACCGCCACCGTCTCGGCCAGAGCGTCGGCCGTGGTCGCTCCATCGGCCACCAGGGCCAGATCGAGCACGGAAAGAGGAAGGGGTGCTCCGCTCATCAGTCTCCAAGCTACTGACTGCCCGTGCCGATAATTGCAGCAGAAAGCGGGGTTGGGCCTCGTTTTCTGCTGCAGGTCTTGATAGCTGCCGCCGGTATGGCGCTTTACTTGAACCGTGCCCCTCTCTCCGAGTTCGATGCCCCTACCCGATGCCAACGCCGATCGGCCCACGCCCCCGGTTGGCGGTCGACCAATCTGGGTTGTGCCCTGCCACGACCTCGACCACGCGCTGAGCAGGTTCGAATCGGCCGGATTTGTGCTACTGGCCATCGGACCGGCCGACGATCCGCAGTGGGCGCTACTGGCCGACGGTCATGGCCCCTATTCCACTACACTCCGGCTCGACTCCACCGCCCACGGCGACCAGCCCTACCTCGAAGTCGAACAGGGTCATGGCTTGACGGCGGCCGACGAAGACTTCCCCCTCGACTTCGTGGTCACCACGCCGACCGGCGCCAGCCGGACTCCGCCACCCCAACCGCGTTTCGATGAGGCAGGCGCCTCCGGGCAATGGGTGGTGGGACGGGCGGGCATGCGCTACCGCGACCTCATTCCCGGCCGTTGGGGTGGCCAATTCATCGGCTCCCACATCCACATCCCCGACGGCGGACCGGTGCCCGATTACGTGCACTATCACCACATCGACTTCCAGCTGATCTTCTGTCTCAGCGGCTGGGTACGGGTCGTCTACCAGGATCAAGGGGAGCCGTTCGTGCTCGAACCGGGCGACGCCGTCCTTCAGGCACCGGGAATACGACACCGGGTGCTGGAGGCCTCCGATGACCTGCAGGTGATCGAGGTCTCAAGTCCGGCCGAACACGCCACGTTCGTCGAGCACGACCTGTCGCTGCCCAACGGGGTTCAGCCCGACCAGTGGTACGGCGGGCAACGCTTTGTTCACCACCGGTCGCAGCATGCCCCATGGAAGGCGGTCGAGTCCGGGGTGCGGGTGCAATCACTGGCGCTGGAACAGGCGACAGGCGATCGCTACCGCGCCTCGGTCCTGGAGGTCGGTCCCGAGGCCGGGCCGCGGTCGCTCCCCTTGGCCCGACCGGCGGACTTCGAGCTGGTCGTGATACTCGACGGATCGGTCGCCCTCACCACCCCTACGGCGCCGCCGACCACGGTTGAGTCGGGCGGGGCCCTGACCATGGATGATCGTTTTGAGGGAAGCCTTCGGTCATCGACCGGCACCCGCCTGTTGCGGGTGAGCCGCCACCGGACCTGAACCGGCCCGGCGGCGGATCACCTGACACGATCGGCCTGACAGGTCACTAGGTCGCCGGGTAGTCGGCGTCGGTGTCCAGTATCGATCGGTGGATCATGCCGCCGATGACCGCTCCGATGATGGGAGCGACCCAGAACATCCACAACTGGGCGATCGGCGTGGTGGCGCCGTCGCCGAAGATGGCGGCCCACACCGCCTGGGCGGTGGAGCGGGCCGGATTGACGCTGGTGTTGCTGACCGGGATCGAGATCAAATGGATCAGGGTGAGGGTCAAACCGATGGCCAGGCCGCCGAACCCGGGGACGGCGCCTCGGCCGGTCGCTCCGAGAATGATGATCAGGAAGATGGCGGTGAGCACCACTTCGGCCACGAAGACCGAGGCCAAACTGTAACCACCGGGTGAGAAGTCGCCGTAGCCGTTGGTGGCAAAAGTGCCGGCGGCATCGACAATCTCGAATCCGGCCCGTCCGGCGGCGATGAGGTAGATGATCAGACCGCCGACCAGACCGCCGATGAGCTGAGTGACGATATAGGGCAAGACCTTGGCCGTGTCGAACTTTCCGCCCGCCACCAGGCCCAGGGTGACAGCCGGATTGAAGTGTCCGCCCGACACGTGGCCTACGGCGTAGGCTCCGGTCACCACGGTCAAACCGAAGGCCAAGCTGACCCCCAACAAACCGATGCCGAGGTCCCACGCCCCGTCCCCCGTGAGGAACTGGGCGGCCAGAACGGCCGAGCCGCAGCCTCCCAATACCAGCCACATGGTTCCGATGAACTCCGCTGCGAGTTCCTTGATGTTCATTCCGTCCTCCTACTCCGACGTATGTTGAACGCGAACGGTGATGTCGCCTGCTTGACAAACTCCCGGCTACATGCTGTCACATACAGCTGGTAGAAGGGCGGAAGCGTCCGGAACGGCCACCGCGCCCGGCAACGGCAACTGGACAGTAACAGTCGCCACTGTCGCCACCGTCGCCGGGTCGCCACTGGCGCCCTGTCGCTTGTCGCCCTATCGAAACATCTCCATCCACCCGAGACCGCTTTCGGTCCTGGTGGATGGATGATACTCCGCTCCGAAGTATCCCGTGTATCCGGCCACCATCAACTGGGGCAGCAACTCGCGATAGTCAACCAGGCCGTGATCAGGTTCGGCTCGATCGGGAATGGAGCTGAACTGCACATGGCCCAACCGCTCACCCAGGTACCGCACCACGGCCAGTGGCTCCTGATCGGCCGCACTGGCGTGGTAGCAGTCGAGCAGAACCTTGACGTTGGGCTCGCCGATCCGGTCGATCAGCTCGGCCGCCTGAGCGAAATCGTTGAGAAAGTAGCCGGGCTTGGCCGCGGCCGACATGGGCTCGATCAATACGCCAACGCCATACTCTCGACCTCTGGAGGCGGCATAACGCATGTTGGCCACGAAGGTGGCCTCGGCTTGACCACCTTCGGCCAAACCCGACAGGACGTGGACCCATCGAGCGGCGACGTCGGCGGCATAGGCGAACGCCTTGTCGATGGCGCTCTGGGCCTCAACCTCGCGGCCCGGTAGAGCGGCCAGACCGAAATCGCCCTCGGCCAGGTTGCCGGGCACCGTGTTGAGCGACAGCAACGGCAGACCGGTCTCCTCCAGCGTCAGCGCCACGTCGAGGGCATGGGTGATGTAGGGCCAATGGACCTCGACCGCGTCGAAACCGGCAGCCTTGGCCGCTCGGATGGCGTCGCACAGTTCCAGCTCCTGCCACAGGAATCCCAGGTTGGCCGACAATTTCACTTCCTCAGGGTGCCGCGGTCGGGCCTGTCCACCAACACCACGGCGACCTCCCCCGTGTGGATTTACCGCCCGGCCGTGCTAGCCATGAACCATGGCCACCAATGCCGATGTCGCCGCCATGCTCAACGAGTTCGTCACCCTGACCACCCTGGAGGAGGAAGGCGCCCAGTCGTTCAAGGTCCGAGCCTATGAGAAGGCCAAACTGGCCTTGGAGGCCCACGGGGGCGACGTCACCGAGCTGTCGGCCGGGGAGCTCACCAAAATCAACGGAATCGGGAAATCCACGGCGGCCAAGATCCGCGAGTTCCTGGACACCGGATCGGTGTCCAAGCTGGACGACCTGCGGGCCAAGTATCCCCCGGCCTTCGTCGAGTTGTCCCGCATCCCCGGCCTGGGGCCCAAGAGCCTGAAGTTGATCCGTTCCGAACTCGGGGTCGAGAACCTCGAGGATCTCAAGCAGGCGCTGGCCGAAGAGCAGATACGCCATCTGCCCCGCATGGGGGCCACCAGTGAGGCCAAGATCGCCAAGGCCAT
Source organism: Acidimicrobiales bacterium (assembly GCA_965216685.1). GTDB lineage: Bacteria > Actinomycetota > Acidimicrobiia > Acidimicrobiales > SZUA-35 > JAHELU01. The sequence goes on along the minus strand of OZ244195.1, from coordinate 4,697,033 downwards.
CGATCGGCTGGGTTTGACCGGCAAGGATCGACGGACCCCGATCGCCGATGCCTTGCCGCTGGCTCGGCGATTGACCGACGAACTTGCCGCTCTCGACGTCGTCACCGAGGCACAATACTGCGGCAGCCTGCGTCGTATGTCGGAAACCATCGGCGACATCGACATCACCGTGGCATCCACCGACCCTGGCCTGGTCATGAAGACGGTGGTCGATCACCACGAGGTGGCCGAGATCGTGGTCAGCGGCGAGACCAAGACGTCGTTCCTGACCAAGAACGGCCTGCAGGTCGACGTTCGGGTCGTCGAACCGTCCCAGTTCGGGGCGGCCATTCTCTACTTCACCGGCTCGAAGGCCCACAACATCTCGCTGCGGCAGCGGGCCATCGATCGGGGTTGGCTGCTCAACGAATACGGCCTGATGGACGGCGACGATGTAGTGGCCTCCAAGACCGAGAAGGCCATCTACGACGCTCTTGACCTACCCTTCATTCCTCCTCCGATGCGGGAGGCCACCGGCGAGATCGAGGCCGGGGCATCCGACGATGGCCTACCCCGGTTGGTCGAGCGGCGCCATATCCGCGGTGACCTCCACTACCACACCGACCGCTCGGGTGACGGCCGGTCGAGTCTGGAGGACATGGTGGCCGAGGCGGCCGGACAAGGCTATGAGTACCTGGCCATCACTGATCATGGTGAGGATCTGGCCATCAACGGTTCGAACCGGGAGCAGATGCTGGAACACCGGGATCGCATTCGCAACCTGCAAGCCGAGTATCCCGACATGATGATCATGTTCGGTTGCGAACTCAACATCGGCGGCGAGGGCGGCCTCGACTACGACGACGAGTTCCGGCGCCTGTTCGACTACACCGTGGCCTCGGTCCACTCCCACTTTGATCTGAGCGTGACCGATCAGACCAGGCGCCTGATCAAGGCCATCGAAGATCCGACCGTGAACTCGATCGGTCACCTGACCGGACGCTACATCGGACGCCGTCCCGGTATCGAGCTGGACATCGAGGCCGTTCTCGACGCTCTGGTGGCCAACGACGTGGCCCTCGAAATCAACGGTGCTCTCCAGCGTCTCGACGCCGCCTCCGATGTGGTGCGGCGGGCGGTCGACCAGGGCGTGAAGCTGGTGATCAACACCGACAGCCATCACGTCTCCGAACTGGGTCGCATGGAATACGGGGTGCTGACGGCCCAGCGGGGCTGGACCCCAAAGGAGTTGGTGGTCAACACCTGGACCACCAAGAAGTTCATGAAGTGGGCCCAGCAGCGACGCTGATCCGGCGTCCTTCGTCATTCTGGTCTTGATTTCCTCCAAGAAACCGGAGCATTTCGGGGCCAGAAGGCACCTGGCCGGCTGGTCAGGACGACTGGATCCGCTCGACCACGAACCGTTTGATCAGTCCTGCCACATCGTCGGCGTGGGACGACTCGTGCATGGCATGCTCACCGCCGTCCACGGCCACGAACTCACAGTCGGGCATCTTGCGCTCCAGGTAGCGGCCGGCGCCGGTGTACTCCGGCCTGTCGGCAGTACCGGCCAGCACCAGGGTCGGCGTTTCGATGTCGGCCAGCCGTTCCATGACAACACCGTCGTGCTGCAGGTTGATTTCGGCCGCCTGGGGTGCGACCCCGAACCGGTGGGCGTTGCGGCGCGAGCGCTCGTTCCAGGCCTCCCGCTTGGCTGCGTCCCGGAACCCCGGGCCGGTGTTGAGCACCACCAGCCCTTTGGCCCGGCCAGGCCGGGTGGCGGCATGGGCCAGTGCCAGGTAGCCGCCCAACGAGTGACCGACCAGAACGGTTGGTGCCGACAGCACGGCCATCAGGTCGTCGATGTCGCCCAGAGCGGCGTCTCGGCTGAACTGCGCGGGATCGTCGGGCGTGGGCGACTGGCCGTGGCCCAACAGATCGAAGGCGGCCACCGGATAGCGATCGGACAGCTGCGCCATCACCGCGGCCCAGGTGGCCGTCGAGGCTCCGACACCGTGGAGGAACATGATGGCGAGAGGCGACGACTTCGGATCAGGCCCTTGAACGATGGTGTGAACTCGCAATGCTCTGCCCGGTCCCCTACTGCTCCTCACATCGTGAAGGCCAGGTTGCGGGCCGCCCGGCCTCCCCACTCGTCGTCGCCCGACCACGAGACCCGACCCTCGGCTATCGCCTGTTCGGGGTCGATTCGACCGCAAGCCAGCTGGACGAAGGTGAGGCTGTCGGCTGTCAACTCGATCGAGGGATCGCCGGCGATGGCCGACACGACCTTGGCCCGCCCGTCGACGGCGGCCATCATGGTACGGGTCACGGGGCCGGTCACATTGATGGCGATGCTCATGGCATCGGGTAGGCCGACCTTCTTGCCGACGATGTAGCCCAGCGATTGGTGGATCTGATCCAGCGCCGCCTCGGCCGCCGGTCCGCCGTCGTCGGTGGCCATCCCCAGTGGGGTGGTGATGTCGCGGTGATGGACCCAGATGTCGAAGTTGCGGACCGCCATGAACGTCCCGTAGGGAACCTGTCCCACCGGGCTGACGCAAAGTCGGACCAGATCCTCATCGGTTGCCGCCTCCAGATTGGCCCGTCGGCGGTCGAGGACGTGGCCGGCCAAGTCGACCAGCTGAGCGGCCGACGCTTCTCCGTGTTCGGCGATGAAGGGACCGGCGGCGGCAAAGGGGGGTCGGGCGTCTTCGCTCTCCGGCTTCCAATCAGTCAGGCAACTCTCAACCCCGAGGACATGGAGGATCACGCCTCTGACATCCCAGTCGGGGCACAACGACCGCACGATCAACTGGTCGTCGGACAGTGACTGGACCAGCGACTGGAACTCGGTCATCGATGTTGTCACGTTGTCAACCGCTTGCCGGTGTTCGCTCATTCGGGTCTCCTCATCGTCATTTGAGTCGAGAACCTGGTCAACGGTACCCGGCCCCGCCATCGGCGGTGATGACCGTGCCCGACAGGAGGCCCGCTCGATCGGAGGCGACGAACACCACCAGGTCGGCAACCTCCGATGGTCGGGCCGGCGGCGGACCGCTCAGCAACAGATCGTCCCACCGCTCCGGATTGCCGAAGCGCTCAGCCGCCTGCTGCCGCAGCATCGCCTCCAGGCGATCGGTGTGGGTCAGTCCGGGGTTGATGCCGACAACCCTTACTCCGTGCTCGAAGGTCCGCGCCCCAAGAGCCCGGGTGAAGTTGACCAGGGCGGCGTTGCCGGCCGCTCCGGCCACGTAGTCGGGCCGGGGAAACTCGGCCGCCGATCCGATCACATTGACGATCACGCCCGACCCTCGACGCTGCATCATGGGCAGTACCAACCTCGTCAGGTTGATGTAGCCGAACACCTTGAGATCCCAGGCCTGGCGCCAGTCTTTTTCCTCCACGGTCAACAGGTCACCGGCTGGGATGGAGCCGGCATTGTTGACGAGGATATCGATGTCACCCACCACCTCGGCCAGCGCAGCTTGATGCTCCGGTCGGGACAGATCACACGAATGGCTGGTGACATCGATGCCGTATCCGGTGCGCAGATCACGGGTGACGTCTTTCAGCGGAGCGACCTGGCGGGCGGCGATGGCCAGATCCACACCTTCGGCCGCCAGGGCGTGGGCGCAAGCCAGTCCGATGCCCTTGGAGCCACCGGTGATCAGCGCCCGCTTGCCCTCGAGATCAAGTTCCATCGCCGGTCCAAACTACCGCCACCGGAGGATGATGATCCATCCAGTGATAGAACAGAGCCGATGACCACACCCCAGTCCTCGACGCCGCCGATGGTCTCATTCGTGGCCCCGTCGGGCACGGGCAAGACCACGCTGCTGGCCGCCGTCATCGAGCGGCTCACGGCTATGGGTTATCGGGTGGCGGCGGTGAAGCACGACGCCCACCGGATCGAGCTCGACACCGAGGGCAAGGACTCGTGGCGGCTGCGGTCCGCCGGGGCGGCCGACACCCTCCTGGTTGGCCGCAACCAGATCGCCTGGATGGGTGGCGAAGACGACGGACCATCGCTGACCGAGCTGGTTTCCACCTTCTGCTGCTCGGCCGATCTGGTGGTGGTCGAAGGGTTCCGGTCAGCCGGTCTCGATACGGTCATGGTGGAGCGACCCGACTTCGGCGATCCGACGTGGCTGCCACCCGACCAGCGACACGTGATCGCCACGTTCGGGCCGGATGAGGCCGAGGCCGCCGTTGCCCTGCTGGTGGATCGTTACCTGACCAAGGGCTGAGAGCCTTTTTGCTCAAACCGGCGGCTCAGGGGTCGATGATAGGAACATGGCCTATGACGGCGAACCAACCCGTGTTCCCCACTTTCGACAGAAGCTCGAGGAGAGCCTGGCCGATCCCGAGCCCATGTGCCTGGCCATGGTCCGGGTTGACGTGGACGCCCTCAACTCCGACGAGGCCGGCGAGCAGTCCCCCCGGGCCGATATGGATCAACTGATGGCCGCGGTGCAGGCCCGGCTGAGTCACCTGCTGCGCCGCTACGACCTGATGGCCCGGGTGGAGGACGACACGTTCATGCTGGTGGTGAAGACGCTGGCCGACACCCGTGTACTCGACGCCCGCATGTACCAGCTGTACGCCGCCCTGTCAGAGCCCTATTCCATCGGCGGTACGGTGGTGAGCGTGCCCATCACTCTGGGAGCGGCGGTACGGCTGCCGTCGGAAACGGCCGGTGCCCTCATGCAACGGACCGACAAGGCGCTGGCCACCGCCGATGCGGCCGGGGGCAAGGCCCCGGTATTGATCTGACCCCGGGCTGTGCGGAGCCGGCCCCCGCCGGTCAACACGTTGGCGGCTTGACGACCCCCACGCCAACCACTCTGGCGACATGACGACTCCCAGCCGGGTCGGTGAGCCGCCAAAGCTCCTGGTCGCGGAACGAATCGTACGGTGGGCGGGAGCCAGTCGGAGCAACGGTGGCGTACCGACGTCACTCCCAGCGATACTCCGGGGCTCGCTTCTCGGCGAAGGCGGCAATGCCTTCCTGGCCATCGTGGGTACCCATGGCCCGGATTATCGTCTCGGCCTCCATCTCGCCCGCCTGCTCCAGTGGTGATTCGTAACCCTGGTAGATCACCCGTTTGGCCATCCCGGCGGCCCACGGCCCCGCTGCCAGTTGCCCGGCCAGTTCAGCGGTGGCGGCGTCGACCTCCTCGTCTTCCACCACTCGATTGACCAGGCCCCACGACTCGGCCTCGGCGGCGTCGAGCACCCGATTGGTCAGCGTCAGGTCGAGCATCCGCCGCAGCCCGATGTGGCGGGCCAGGAAGTAACTTGATGTGCCGTCGGGTGTGACGCCGGCCCTGGTGTAGGCCATGGTGAACTTGGCCGCTGACGATGCCACCACCAGATCGAAGGCACTCATCAGCGAGAGACCGGCTCCCCCGGCTGCTCCCCTGACCCCGGCGATCACCGGCTTGGGGATGCGGTTCATCTTGTAGATGGCGCCGTGGAAGTCGACCAGCATGTCGGCCGCCACCGCCCCGACGTCGGCCCCGGCGGCGTGAAACTCCTTGAGGTCACCCCCGGCGCAGAACACTTTGCCCTGGGCCGTGACCGAAACCGCTCTGACGTCGTCGTCGGATTCGACGGCCAACATGACGTCGCGCAGGTCCCGGGCGAAGGCCGGTGAGACGGAGTTGGCCGATTCGGGTCGGGTGAACTGCACGTGGGCCACGTGGTCGGTCACCGAGTAGGACATGGTTGTGGGATTCACTGGTCTTGCTCCCGGTTCGGGTTTGTCTGGTACAGGGTCGATCAGCCGGCGGCGTTGGCCCAATATTCGTCGCGTAGGAGGCGCTTGTACAGCTTTCCGGTCGGCAGGCGAGGTAGTTGGGGCAGGAAGTCGATGGAACGGGGAGCTTTGAACGGGGCCAGGTGTTGGCGGCTGTGGTCCATCAGCCGGCGAGCCATCTCCTCGTTGGGTTCGACGCCCTCTTCCAGCTGGACGACGGCCTTGACCTCTTCCCCCATGTCCTCGTTGGGCACGCCGATCACCGCCACGTCGGCCACGTCGGGGTGCATGATCAGGCAGTCCTCCACCTCCTGGGGGTAGATGTTGACCCCGCCCGAGATGATCATGAACGCTTTACGATCGGTCAGGTAGAGGAACCCGTCGTCGTCGAGGTAGCCCACGTCACCCAGCGTCGACCAGTTCTCGTGCTCGGGATGGAGAGCGTTGCGGGTCTTCTCCGGGTCGTTGTGGTACTGGAAGGAGACCTCTTCCCGCTCGAATTAGATGGTGCCGGCCTCCCCTGGCGGCAATTCGACCCCCGACTCATCACAGATCCGCACAGTACCGAGGATCGATCGGCCCACGGTGCCCGGATGGTCGAGCCAATCCTGAGGAGCGCAGTAGACGAAGCCGTTGACCTCGGTGCCGGCGTAGTACTCGTGGATGATCGGTCCCCAAAGGTCGAACATGCGCTTCTTCACCTCCACCGGGCAGGGGGCGGCAGCGTGGACCGCCACCTGATGGCTCGATCCGTCGTGGGCTTCCAGCACCTCGGGGTCGGCTTTGAGGATGCGGCCGAACATGGTTGGAACCCACTGGGAGTGGGTGATCGAGTACCGGTCGATCAGCTGGAGGGCCTGAGCGGCGTCGAACCGTTCCATGACGACGCAGGTGCCTCCCAGGCACTGAAGGCCGGTGGTGAATCCGAGGGGTGCGGCATGGTAGAGAGGGGCCGGTGACAGGTAGACGGTGGCGGCATCGAAGCCGAACAGGCCCGACAGCAGATGGAGCACGGTGGGGGCCGACGCCGGGTCGCTGATCTCCAGATTGCTGACCGTACGCTTGATGCCCTTGGGCCGACCGGTGGTGCCCGAGCTGTACAGCATCGACTCGCCCCGTGGCTCCTGGTCGAGTCGCTGGGCCGGGTGGGCGGACACGGCGGCCTCGAGATCGGTGAACCCGTCGCCTCCCCCGCCGTAGCGCAACCAGAGTTCGACATCGGGAGCAAGATCGATCAGTTCGGTGGCCGCCGATCCCATCTCGGCCGATGTGATCAACGCCCGGCAGGAGGAGTCGGCCAGAATGTAGGCCGCCTCCGATGACTGCAGGTAGCGGTTGACCGCGGTCACGTAGATCCCGGAACGAATCCCGGCCCAGAAGGCCACGAAGTATTCGAGCCGGTTCTCCATGAAGATGGAGATGTGGTCGCCGGGGCGGAGTCCGGCCCCGTGGAGTAGCTGAGCCAGGCGGCGGGATTCGTCCTCCAGCTGCCGGTAGGTCAGCGTCTGCCCGGAACCGGCCATGATGGCGGCCGGCTTGTCGGGGGTTGTCTCGGCGTGGACGCCTGGATACATCACACGTTCCAATCTCTCGATCGCTGGGCACCGAGAATAGGACCCGGCGGTGCCCGGAGCCAAGCGAGCCGGTGCTCCTGGCCAGAATTGCAGCAGAAAGCGAGGTCAGACCTCGCTTTCTGCTGCAATTCTCGGTGACGGACGGACAGATCAGCGATTCAGTAGATGGTTGGCCGCCATGGCGAAGTAGTCGACCATGGCCGACTTGACCGCCTCGTCGGCCCCTTCGGTGGCTTCGACAGCGGCGTTCATGTGAACCAGCCAGGCTGTCTTGGCCGCCTCGTCGATGGGAAAGCGGGCGTGTCGCATCCGCAACCGGGGGTGACCCTTGCGATCGCTGTAGGCGGTGGGCCCGCCCCAGTACTGGCCGACGAAGTCGACCATGTTGCGCCGTGATTCGGTCAGGTCGGCCGGATACATGGGACGGAGCAACTCGTCGGATTCAACCCCCTGGTAGAAGGCGTCGATCAGCCGCTCGAAGTAGGGCCGTCCTCCCACCGCGTCATAGACCGACTTCGGTAGCGGCGTACTAGATATCTTCATGGGGAGCCTCCACCATCCCAACATAACGGCGGCGGTAGCGGCGACCGAGGCTGGTGAGAACCTCGTAACCGATGGTGCCGGCATCGCCCGCCACCTCGTCGATCGGCCGGTGCGGTCCGATGACCTCCACCCAACCGCCCTCCTCGACGGCGTTGGCCGGAATCTCGGTTACGTCGACGGTGGTCAGATCCATGGAGATGCGGCCCACAATCGGGACCATGGTTCCGCCCAGGTGGAGCCGACCCCGGTTTGAACCCGAGCGCAGGAATCCGTCGGCGTAACCGATGCCGATCGTGGCCAACCGCCGCCGTCGGTCCAGTCGATGGCTGGCCCCATAGCCCACGGTCTCTCCCGCCTCTCCACTCCGGACCTGCAACACCGGGGCATCGACGGTGACCACCGGATGCATGGGGTTCGCTCCCCGGTCGGGTTGGGGATGGCCGCCGTAGAGAGCATAGCCGGGCCGGACCAGATCGAAGTGATAGTCGGCATGGCGGAAAACGCCCGCTGAGTTGGCCAGACTGGCCCGGCCCACGGGCAACCCCTTCCTGATGCCGCGGAACCGCTCCAGCTGCTGCTCAGGCTGTTCGCTGGCCGCTTCATCGGCCGACGCCAGGTGACTGGCCACCAGACGGATGTCGAGGCCGTTCACCAGGTCGGGCCGCTCGACAAGGGTGGCGTATTCCGTGTGGTCCAGGCCGAGTCGGAGCATCCCGGTATCGATGTGGATCACCGTGGGCAACGCACGGTCTCGGCGGATGGCCTCGGTCCGCCAGCGCTCGAGTTGATCCAGGCTGTTGATCACCGGCACCAGCCGATCGTTTGCGTAGTCCGGCGCCGAACCAGGAAACACCCCGTCGAAAACGTAAATGGTGGCCTCGGGCAGCAGCGAGCGGAGCTGTATGCCTTCGGCCAGACGGGCCACGAAGAAGTGGCGACAGCCGGAATGCCACAACGACTCGGAGATCTGCTCCACCCCAAGGCCGTAGGCGTCGGCCTTCACCACCGCCGCCGCGGTGGCGGTGGCCAGCCGGTCGGCGATGACACGGTGATTGGCCACGACGGCCGCCACGTCGACGGTCAGCCGGGCAGTTGGCCAGGTGTCGGTCACGATACCGATCAGCGGAGGCTGGCTTCGAGCACCTCGACGAAGGTGGCGATCTGGGCATCGGTCACCACCAGCGGTGGGCACCAGATGATCGCCTCACCCACCCCTCGGGCCATGACGCCCCGGTCCAGCATGTCGAACTTGACCGGCGTCGAGTCGCGACCGATGTCGGCGGCCCACACTCCGCCGATCCCCCGGTAGCCCTTGATCGTCCCATCGGCGGTCAGCGCGTCGAGACCCTCCACCGTCTTGTCGCCGATGTGATTGGCCCGCTCCACCAGTCCCTCGGCTTCGATCAGGGCGATGTTGGCCAACCCGGCGGCGCAGGCGGCCGGATGGCCGGAGTAGGTGTAACCCGTCCGCAGCAGGAACCCTGGTTCGCTCAGTTCATCAACCAGGGGCTGATCGACGATCACACCGCTCAACGGCTGATAACCCGAACTGACACCCTTGGCGAAGGTGATGAGATCCGGTTTCACCCCGAATGTCTGGCAGCCGAACCACGAACCGGTGCGGCCGAAACCGCAGATCACCTCATCGGCGATGAACAGGGCCTGATGCTGATCACAGAGGCGACGGATGCCGTCGAGATAGCCGTCGACCGGCGGCCAGACCCCGCCTGCACCCTGGACCGGTTCGGAGATCACGGCGGCGATCTGGTTGCCGTGCTGGGCGAAAACCTTGGACATCTCCTCGATGTTGTCGTTGGGCACCTCGATGAAGTGCGGTACCAGGTCGCCCCATCCCTGGCGGTTGGCCTCGATGCCCTGAGCCGTTGTCCCCCCGAAATTGGTGCCGTGATAGCCATGGGTTCGGCGGATGATGATCTGCTTGTCGGTCAGGCCCCGTCGCTGCTGGATGATGCGGGCGATCTTGAGGGCGGTGTCGACCGCTTCGGACCCGGAACATCCGAGGAATGCCCGGCCGTCGTCGAACGGCGACTTCTCGACAATGCGGTCGGCCACTTCCCGGGCCGGGCCGTTGGTGAACGGATCGAAGATGTTGTAGGAGTCAAGGGTGTTCAGCTGGGCCGTCACGGCGTCGATGATCTCCCGCCGCCCGTGACCGACCTGGCAGTACCAGAGGCTGGCCATGCCGTCGATGTAGGTCTTACCGGTGTCGTCGGTGAACGTCGATCCCTCGGCCGATACAACGTTGATGAACTCGCTTTCCGCCTTGGCCGGTTCGGCGAAGGGGTGGAGAAGTCTTCCTGATGCAATCTGAGCCGATGCCGTCATCGTCTCCCTTTCTCGATTGGTTTGATGGAACTGTCCACAGCGTGGGCCACCGCTAGGCCATGGTGAGTCCGCCGGAGACCGACAGGGTCTGACCCGACACGAATCCGGCCTCGTCGGAACAGAAATAGACGACAGCCGAGGCCACCTCATCGGGTTTGCCCAGCCGTTTCATGGGGACGGCTCGAGCCATGGCGCCGATGATCTTCTCGCCATCGTCGGAGGCTCCGGTGATCTCATCCAACAGCGGTGTGTCGGTCGGACCCGGACACACGGTGTTGGCCGTGATGCCGTTGCGGGCCATCTCCCGGGCGATGGTCTTGGTGAAGGCGATGATGCCGCCCTTGGCCCCCGAGTAGACGGCCTCCAGCGACGAGCCGACCCGACCGGCGTCGGACCCGATGTTCACGATCCGGCCCCACGATCGTTCGATCATCGACGGCAGGCAGGCGTGGGTGGTGCGTAACGTGCCCTTGTAGTTGATCTCGATGATCCGATCCCAGAAGTCCTCGTCGGTGTCGAGGAACGGTTTCAGCTCGTCCCATCCGGCGCAGTTGACGAGGATCTCCACCGGCCCCAGCTCATCGATGACCTGGTGGATACCGGTGGCCACCGAATGGCTGTCGGACACGTCCATGGTTATGGCGACGGCATCCCGGCCGGCGGCTCGGATGGTGGCCGCCGTCTCGGCCGCCTCGTCGGCCCGCAGGTCGGCCACGGCCAGGCGACGCCCGGCCCGAGCCAGCCCGTAACAGATTTCCCGGCCGATGCCCCGACCGCCGCCGGTTACCAGCGCCACCCGGTCGGCCCGGGGCGCACCGTCGTCATCACTCATGGCCAAACCATAGTTCGCCGTCGAACCCCGACGTGGATATCGGCGGTGGCGGCCACGGCCGACGGCACCAGCTCAGCCGACGGTCGGCAACCGCGACGGTCGGGAGAAGACCTCGTCCAGAGCGGGAGCGAAGGCCTCGATGGGCAGCGTGTCATAGTCGGGATCGAAGCAGTTCTGGTCGTAGTCGGCACAAAAACGCCGGCAGGCCTCGTAGTGGGGCGAGTGGCGGTAGCGGTCGCGGGCATCCCGGTTTCCACCCAGGTGATGGAAGTAGTAGTAGCCCTGGAAGATGCCGTGGTGTTTGACCACCCAGTGCACCTCCTCGCTCACATAGGGGGCGAGGAGGGCGGCGGCCGCCTCCGAGTGGTTCTCGGGAGCGAAGACGTCACCGATGTCGTGGAGCAGCGCTCCCACCACCCAATCGGCCGGCTCATCGGCCCGCAGAGCACGCGAGGCCGACTGCAGCGAGTGTTGGTGGCGATCGATCTGGTAGCCCAGTTTCGGGCCTCGAAGCGACCCCAGGATAGTGAGCAGGTTGTCGATCAAGCTGCCTCGGGCGTGATCGGTGTACAGCTTGTCAAGGTATTGGTAGTCCTCGGCCGTGCCATCGGCCATGGCCGTCCAGGTCACAGTCTTCATGGTCACAGTTAACACCACGGCCCGGTCGGTGACCAGCGTCGTCCCGGATGCTGAACCAACGTCAACGCGGCCCCGGCGGTAGGCTGCGAAGCGGCCACAGTGCCCGCTGCGGCCCTCACCACGTCTAGACGGAGCGCGATTGTGGCCATGACTTCACCGACCATCCTCTACACCCACACCGACGAGGCACCGGCCCTGGCCACCCGGTCCCTGCTCCCGGTCATCCGGGCCTACGCTCGGGCCGCCGGGGTCGAGATCGAGACCCGCGACATCTCACTGGCCGGTCGGCTCCTGGCCGCCGCCTCGTCGCATCTCCCGGCCGATCAGCAGGTGGCCGACCACCTGGCTGAACTGGGCCGTCTGGCCGTCACCCCGGAGGCCAACATCATCAAGTTGCCCAACATCAGCGCCTCGATTCCCCAGATGCGGGCCGCCATCGCCGAGTTGCAGGCCGCCGGGTACGACATCCCCGACTATCCCGACGAACCGTCGAGCGAGGCCGACGAGGCGGTCAAGACCACCTACGACAAGGTCAAGGGCAGCGCCGTCAACCCCGTGCTGCGAGAGGGGAACTCCGATCGGCGGGCCCCCAAAGCGGTCAAGAACTACGCTCGCAGCCACCCCCATTCCATGGGGCCGTGGTCGGCGGATTCGGCCACCCACGTGGCCACCATGACCAGCGGCGACTTCCGATCCAACGAGAAGTCGATCACCATGGCTGGGGCCGACCGGCTCCGGATCGAGCTCGCAGCGGCTGACGGCTCGACGGAGGTGCTCCATCCCGCCGTTGCCGTCGAGGCCGGTGAGGTGGTCGACGCCACCTTCATGTCCCGCCGGGCTCTGACCGCCTTCCTGGCCGAACAGGTGGCCGACGCCGAGGCCAAAGGGGTGCTCTTCTCGCTCCACATGAAAGCCACGATGATGAAGGTGTCGGATCCCATCATCTTCGGCCACGCCGTGCGAACCTACTTCGCCGACGTCTTCGACCGGTTCGGCGACGTTCTGACCGAGGCCGGGGCCAACCCCAACGACGGATGGGGGGATGTGCTGGCCGCCCTCGACAACGTCGATCCCGCCACCCGCAGCGACATCGAATCCGCCATCGCCGACGCCTACCGCAACGGCCCCGATCTGGCCATGGTCAACTCCGACAAGGGCATCACCAACCTCCACGTTCCCAGCGATGTCATCATTGACGCCTCCATGCCGGCCATGATCCGCACATCGGGTCAGATGTGGAACGGCGACGGTGAGCAGCAGGACACGAAGGCGGTCATTCCCGACTCGAGCTACGCCGGGCTCTACCAGGCCACCATCGATTTCTGCAAGGCCAATGGCGCCTTCGATCCAACGACCATGGGCACCGTCCCCAATGTCGGTTTGATGGCCAAGAAGGCTGAGGAGTACGGCTCCCACGACAAGACGTTCGAGATACCCCACGACGGCACCGTCAGGGTGGTCGACCAGGCCGGCGAGACCGTGCTCGAGCATGTGGTCGAGACGGGCGACATCTGGCGGATGTGCACCGTCAAGGATGCGGCGGTGGCCGATTGGGTCAAGTTGGCGGTGACCAGGGCCCGGGCCACTGGTGCCCCGGTGGTGTTCTGGCTGGACGCTCAGCGAGCCCACGACAGCCAATTGATCGCCAAGCTGGAGCAGTATCTGCCCCAGCACGACACCGAGGGGCTGGACATCCACATCCTCGATCCGGTGGCGGCCACGGAGTTCACACTGGCGCGGGTGGCCCGGGGCTCCGACACGATCTCGGCCACCGGTAACGTGTTGCGCGACTACCTGACCGACCTGTTCCCCATCCTCGAACTGGGGACAAGTGCCAAGATGTTGTCGATCGTACCGCTGATGAACGGTGGCGGTTTGTTCGAGACCGGGGCCGGCGGCTCGGCGCCCAAACACGTGCAACAGTTCGAGGCCGAGAACCACCTGCGCTGGGACTCACTGGGAGAGTTCCTGGCTCTGGCCGTCTCGTTGGAGCACCTGGCCGACCAGTCGGGCAACACCGCCGCCCAGGTACTGGCCGACACCCTCGACGCGGCCACCGGCCGGGTCCTGGAAGAAGGCCGCTCACCATCCCGCAAGGTCAACGAGCTCGACAACCGGGGTAGCCACTTCTATCTCGCCCTGTACTGGGCCGAGGCCCTGGCCGCTCAAACCGACGACTCCGGCCTGGCCGCGGCCTTTGCTCCGCTGGCCGAAGCGCTACGGGCCAACGAGGAACAGGTCGTGACCGAACTGAACGAGGTTCAGGGCCGGCCCATGGACATCGGTGGCTACTACTTCCCCGACGAGGAGCTGGCCCGGGCCGCCATGCGGCCCAGCCCGACCTTCAACGCCCTTATCGATTCGTTCGACCCGGGATCATAGGAAGCAACTAGAAGTAGCCGTCCCACTCGTCCTCGGGACCACCCTGGTACTCGGGCAGCGGTTCGGAAGGATCCGACGGCGGAGCCTCGACTGAGGCCCGGGGTCGGGCCCGGCTCTGCATCGGTGCGTTGGGGGCTGATTGCTGACCGCCGGTGGAGGCGTCATCGTCGTCGGACGGGCCATAGCCGTAGCACATCTGCACGCCGTCGACGTCGAACGGTTTACCCAGCGAAGCGACCACGAAGGTCGACCAATCACCGGACCGCTTCTGGACGTCGATCTTGCCTCCTTCAGCCAGCGCCTTCTCCAGATCCTCAACCGGAGCCATGACGGCCCACTTGTCCGACTTGGTCTTGCGGAATCGTGGGGGAATCGTGTCGGCCATGGTGGCTCCCTTCGAGCAGAACCGGTTGACGTTCAGGTCCACCAGGCTAGTGACTGGGAGACGGCCGGCCGCTCCATGGTCACCAGATCGATCAAGGTTCGTTCTGGCAGCGAGGGCACCAGTAGGTGCTACGACCGTAGCGACCGCCGTAGGAACGTTCGATCGGGGTTTGGCAGCGACGGCACGGCAACCGATGGCGGTGGTACACGAACGTGTTGTCGGCCTGGCGCCGACCGGCGATGGGCGTCGTTGTGGTCCGGCGGGGGCCATCGGTCCAGGAGTTGCGCCACAACAGCCGAGCGGCGGAGGAGAACAGGGTCTCGATCGTCGAGTCGTCCAGCTGGTCGATCGGGGTGAACGGCTGAATCCGGTGGCGGAACAGCACCTCGGATTTGTAGACGTTGCCGATCCCGGCCGCCACCTCCTGGTCGAGCAGGGCGTCGACGATCAGGTCGGATCCCGGCAGCCGGGCCCGTAGGCGACGCACCGCCTCGGCCGCCACCGACTGGACCTGATCATCGGGGACACACAGGTCGGGGCCGAGATTGGACAGCGGTGTCAGGTGCCGTTGATCGTCGCTCCGGATGAACGTCTGCAGAGTGGGGGCCGCATAGCACAAGGCCAACCCGCGGTCGGTGGCCAGATACAACCTCAGCCGGGGGTTGCGGCGGAACCGATCGAAGGTCTCGTCACTGTCGACGGCGGCGGCCGGCACCGACCAGCGGCCGCCCATGCCGAGATGGACCTGCAAGGTGAGCTCCCGGTCGAAGTCGACCAGCAGGTGTTTGCCGTGAACCCGAACCGCCTCGATGTGCTGACCGACCCGAGGTCGGTGACCTCGAAGCTTGCGGGCCCAGAACCGTTGAAGGATTCGCCCCTCAAGAACCGGGGCCACCCGCTTGCGGGCCAAGTGTATGGTGTCGCCCTCAGGCACTCACCGCCCCGTCTTCTCGACGAACCGATCGGCGGCCTCGACCGAACCGGCGATCACGAGCAGATCGCCCTCGCCCACGACCGTGTCGGCCGTGGCGTAGGTGTAGCTGCCGCCCCCGGGCTTGATACATACCACGGTGACCTGGTATTTGGCCCTCAGATCGGTGTCGGCCAGGCGATGACCGATCAGTTCGGCCGGGGCCTTCAACTCGGCCAACACGAATCCCTCGTCGAGCTCGAAGTAGTCGCTGACCTGACCGGTCACGACGTGGGCCACCCGCTCCCCCATCTCCTTTTCCGGAAACACCACCTGGTGGGCTCCCACCCGTTCCAGAATGCGACCGTGCTCGGAGGTTATGGCCTTGGCCCAGACGTTGGGAACGCCCAGATCGGCCAACGCTGCGGTGCTCAGGACGCTGGCCTCGATGTCGGTGCCGATGGCCACCACCACGGCGTCGAACGAGCCGGCTCCCAGCTGGCTGAGGGCCGGGCCGCTGGTGGCGTCGGCCACCCGAACGTAGGGAATCTTGTCGGCCCATTGATCGACCAGCGATTGGTCGATGTCGACAGCCATGACCTCAACCCCCAACTCCCCCAGCGTCTTGGCCAGAGCGGTACCGAAGCGACCGAGGCCGATGACCAGCACCGACGAAGCGGCCTCCGGCGGTCGGCTGCCGGTCAACCCGGTGGCCCAGGCTTTGAGTCTGTTGAGGTCGGGCATGGATGCGCTCCTTGGTCCCGGTCTAGCGCCGAACCGACGGTCAGCCAACGATCAGGCCTTCGGTGGCAAAACCGAAACGTTTCTGCTCCGGTCGCAACAGCACGGCCGTGCCGAAGGTGATCGGCCCGACCCGGCCGACGAACATCAGGATCATGATGACCAGCCGCGACGGTGCTGACAGATCCGCCGTCAATCCGGTGGACACGCCGACCGTGCCGAAGGCCGAGGCCGCCTCGAACAGCAACTCGATGGGCGGCTGGCCCGGTTCGAACAACGTCAGGAGGAATGCGGCGGTACCGATGGCCCCCAAGGCGGCGATGACCAGCGACAGGGCCTGGCGTTCCAGGCCCGACGGGATCCGGCGGGAGAATGCCGTGGCCTCGGGATCGCCCCGCAGTTCGGCCATGGTGGCCCGGATGACCAGGGCGAAGGTCGAGGTCTTGATTCCTCCGCCGGTCGAAGCGCTGGAGGCTCCGATCACCATCAGCAGCAGAAAGATCAGCAGGCTGGGAGCTCGCAGTTCGCCGATGGGCACGGTGTTGAAGCCGGCGGTGCGGGCGGTGGCCGACTGGAAGAACGATGCCAACAGCTTGTCGCCGGTCGAAACGTCACCGATGGTGGCGGCATTGTTCCACTCGGCGGCGGCCAGCATGGCCGTTCCCCCTGCCAACAGAGCGGCGGTCGTGACCAACGTGACCTTGGTGTGGAGTGACCATTCCCGCGGCCGGCGCCAGACCCGCCACAACTCGAACACCACGGGAAAGCCGATGCCACCGACAATGAACGCCCCGGCCACCACGACACTCATGTACCAGTCGCCGATGTAGCGTTCCAAGCCGCCATCGAAGGTCGAGAAGCCGGCGTTGTTGAAGGCCGACACGGAGTGGAACACCCCGAGATAAACCGAACCCAACACCCCCCGACCGCCTTCCCGCAGGAACCGGGCCGTCAACAGGACGGCGATCGTGACTTCGGAAACGGCCATGAATGCCACCAGATCCCGTATCAGGTTTCGCAAGGTGCCCAGCTCGGTCAACCCGATCTCGGTGCCGGCCAACATTCGACCCCTGATGCCCAAACGGCGGGTGAACACAATGCCCAGAAAACCGGCCAACGTCATGATGCCAAGCCCGCCGATCTGAATGAGAGCCAGTATCACCAGCTGGCCGAAGGGCGACCAGGTGGCACCGGTCTCAACCACGGCCAGCCCGGTCACCGTCACTGCCGATACCGCGGTGAAGAAGGCATCACCCCAGGTGGCGGTGGCCCCGACCTGGGAATGGCTGACGGGAAGCGTCAACAGGGCCGAACCGAGGAGAATCAGCGCCCCGAAACCGGCGACCACCAGACCACCCGGATGTCGAATTCTGCGATCGTCGGAAAGAACCATGCCACTGAATCTCGTGGGGATGAACCATACCCGCCCGGCCACGACCCCCGATCGATGGTGGAATCGGCAATACTGAAGGGCGATGGCCCACTCCGTGCCCAGCAGCGAACTCGACCGGGTGACGGATGACCGTTGGAGAGCCGACGGTACAGGGGATGACGGTGAGGGCGACGAGATCCTGGTCCGGGCCGAATCGCTGGTCAAACGATACGGCTCGGTGCCGGTGCTCGACGATGTCAACTTCACCATCTCCCCCGGTGTGACCGGCTTGTTGGGAGCCAACGGCGCCGGGAAGACGACCGTCCTCGGCCTAACCCTCGGACTCCACCAACCCAACAGTGGCCGGCTCGAGGTCCTCGGTCGCGATCCGTGGCACGCCGGACCTGAGGTCAGGGCCCGCATCGGATACGCCCCCGAGCATCACACCCTTCCCCCCGATCTGCGAGCCTCGGAGTTCGTCAAGCACGTGGCCGAACTGCATGGTGTGCCTCCGGAGGAGGCCAAGACCCGTTCCAGTGACGCCTTGTGGCTGGTGGAGCTGGGCGAGGAACGGTTCCGGCCCATGGGCACGATGAGCACCGGGCAACGACAGCGGGTCAAACTGGCTCAGGCCATTGCCCACGACCCCGACTTCGTGCTGCTGGATGAACCGACCGACGGTCTCGATCCCGCCCAGCGGGAAGTGATGCTGGAGCTGATCCGGTCGCTGTCACGGGATTTCGGGATGAACATCGTGTTGTCGTCCCATCTCATCGACGAGGTGGAGCGCGTCTGTGATCGAGTGGTGATCATCGGCGGCGGTATCACGTTGGCCGAAGGGACGGTGGCCGATCTCCGAGGAACCGGCGCCGAGACCATCACGGCCGAGATCGATGCCGGCGAGGAGGCCATGACGGCGTTGCTGGCCGACCTGCGCCAATCCGGCTACGACGTGAGAGCCGACGGCCGCCGCCTGGTCCTCTCGGTCAACGCCGTCACCCCCGATCTCGAAGGGCAATCTGATCCGGCCGTTGGCAAGGCCCTCGATCGCCTGCGGGACCACTGCCTCGATCACGGCTTGGGCATAATTCGGCTGGGCCGCCGTCGACTGAGCCTGGAGGACGTCTTCCTGGAGCACCTGCGATGAGCGACCAGCCTCCTACCACCGCAGTGGAACCCTCGGAAGAAGCCCGCATCTACGACCAGGGCTTTCGTCGCTATCACGGCCCCCGCACCGGGGTGGCCGGCGCCCTGCGATCACTGATCAAGCACAGTCTCCGCCAGGCCCTGGGCCTGGGCCGCTCGGCCCGATACAAGCTGGTCCCCCTCCCCATCATCTTCATGGCCTTCGTGCCGGCCATCGGCCTGATCGCCTTCGCCGCCCTGATACCGGTGGGCACCGAAGACTTCCTGCCGACCTACGCCGAGTACTACGCCCTGGTGGTGGCCGCCTTGTATCTGTTTGCCGGTCTCATCTGCCCGGAACTGCTGTGCAACGACCGGCGGACCGGCATGCTCGGCGTCTACCTGGCGTCTCCCCTCGACCGCCCCCGCTACCTGCTGGGCAAGGCGGTTTCGGTCCTGTTGCTGCTGCTGGTGGTCACCCTTGGCCCTCCGCTATTGACCCTGATCGCCTTCACCCTTCAGAGCGAGGGGCCCGACGGATTCAGCCAATGGGTCACCGTCTTCTTCCGCATCCTGGCCTCATCGGCGGTGGTGGGCGCCATCTACGGCGCCGTCGGGTTGGCCATCAGCGCCTCCACCGACCGCCGGGTGGTGGCTACCGCCGCCATCCTGTCGGTCATCCCCGGGTCGGCCATCGTCACCGACATCCTGGTCAACGACGGCGGTATGCCGGCCCAACTTCGCCTGGCCAACGTCATGTTCCTACCCCGGGCCTTGGTGTTCCGTATCCACGACGAGCGGGGCGGCTGGCCCCTGAGTGAGAACCCAACTTGGACACTGTGGCTGGCCTTCTTCGGCTGGCTGGCCCTGTCGGCCGCCTGGATCTGGTACAGCTATCGGGATCTGGTGGTTCGCCGATGACGGCAACCGACCCGGCAGACGTGGCCCGCCGTCGCATTGTCCCGGCCGACGCCTCGGTGGTGCTGCGCCAGGTTTCCAAGTCGTTCGGTCCGCTGGTGGCGGTGTCCGACATCGACCTGGTGGTCCGCCCCGGCATCACCGCCATCCTCGGCCCCAACGGAGCGGGCAAATCCACCCTCCTGCGGTTGATCTGCGGCCTGGCCAAACCGACCACCGGTTCGGTCTGGGTGGCCGGCGGCGATCCCCGGTTCGACGACGACGCTCGGGGCCACATCGGTCTGGTACCCCAACAAGATGGGGTATTCGAACGACAATCGGCGCTGGAGACGGTCACGCTGGCCGCCACCCTGAGCGGGCTGACCGAACCGGCCGACCAGGCCCGTCGGGCTCTCAACACCGTGGAACTCGATCCCGGTCTGAGCCGGCCTGTCGGCACCTTCTCCAAAGGCATGCGTCAGCGGGTCAAGGTGGCCCAGGCTCTGGTCCACGACCCGTCGGTTCTGGTTCTGGACGAGCCGCTCAACGGGCTTGATCCCCGCCAGCGTCAGCACATGATCGAGTTGTTCCGCCGCCTCGGTGACGCCGGCCGAACGGTGCTGGTCTCGAGCCACGTCCTCGACGAGGTGGAGCGCTTCGGTTCCCATGTGGTGGTGGTGGCCAAAGGCCGCCTGGTGGCCGAGGGCGATTTCCGGGAGATCAGAACCCTGCTCGACAACCAACCCCACCGCATCCGGGTTAGTAGTGCCCGGGCCCGTGATCTGGCCGCCGAACTCATACGCTCGGTAGCGGTCATCGGATGTGACATCGTCGACAACGAGACGGTGGAACTGACCACCGGCGATGTCCGGGAGGCCCGCCGTCTGCTCCTGCAGGCCGCCCGCGATCTGGATCTGACCCTTGACACCATCGCCCCCCTGGACGACGACCTGGAGAGTGTGTTCCGCTACCTGGTGGGAGCGCCGGTATGAGGTCGTCCCGGCAGCTCCGGGCCCTCTACCGGGCGCTGCTCGACCAGCAGCTGACCAAGAGCAGGTTGTTGCTGATCCTCGGATTCTCGGTCCTGGCGCTGGTTTTGGCCCTGTCCATCGGCAGCCAGGTGGGGCTGGACTCCCGCACCGATTCGATCGTTGAGTTCCTGTCGGTCTACGGCTTGGGTTTCATGGTGCCGATCCTGTCGTTGCTGTTCGGTTCGACCACGCTGGGCCAGCTGGTGGAGGACGAGACCCTGGTTTACCTGTGGCTCCGCCCCAATCCCCGCTGGCAGCTGGCGTTGGCTGCTTGGGCGGCAGCAGCCACCATCGCCATACCGATTGCGGTGATACCGTTGGCTTCGGCCGCCGCCATCGGTACCGGGGGTGACGGCGGCGTCGTCTCAGCCACCGCCCTGTCGATGGGCTTGGCCGCCGCCGGCTACAGCGGGCTGTTCGTGCTGATCGGACTGATGCTGCGACGGGCGCTGCTGTGGGGCCTGGTCTACATCTTCATCTGGGAGCTCTTCGTGGCCCGAGCCGGCGCCGGAGCGGCCCGGTTGTCGCTCAACACCTACCCCCATTCGGTGCTGTCCCGCATGACCGAGGTCGAACTGCCGCTGGCCGAACGATCGATGATCGCCGGGGTCACCGTACCTGTGGTGCTCGCCGCGGTGGCCGTGGGCACCACCGCCTGGTGGCTCAACCGAGCGGAAATCGCCTAGGATCACCCGCTGTGGCCGGGCCCCTTCCCGTATTGACCAAACGGTTCCAGTGGGACGACGGGGCCGTGGTCCGCCACGACGTCTTCGGCCAGGGTCCTTCCGTGGTGCTGTGCCACGGTACCCCGTGGTCAACCTTTGTCTGGCGTACCGTGATCGATGCCCTGGCCGACGAGTGGTCGGTCCATGTCTGGGACATGGTGGGCTACGGCCAGTCGGACAAACCGAACGGCGATGTCTCCATTGGAGCCCAGGGTCTCCTCCTCGCCGCATTGGTCGAGCATTGGGGCCTCGATCGGCCCCACGTCGTGGCTCACGACATCGGTGGGGCGGTGGCCTTGCGGGCCCATCTGCTCCACCACGTCGACGTCGCCTCGCTGGCCCTGGTCGACGTTGTGGCTCTACGGCCCTGGGGTTCGCCGTTCTTCCGGCTGGTGGCCGACAACGCCGATGTGTTCACCGCCCTCCCCCCGGACATCCACAGGGCTGTTGTCAGCCAGTACATCGCCGGGGCCAGCAGCGCCGGCCTTCGCGACGAGGTTCTGGAGGCGTTGGTGGTCCCGTGGCTGGGGCCCGGCCAGCCGGCGTTCTACCGACAGATCGCCCAGGGCGACGAGGCGTTCACCGCCGAGTTCGAACCGCTGCTACCCGATATCACCGTGCCCACGTTCATCGTCTGGGGCGAGGATGACACGTGGATCCCACCCGACCGGGCCCAGCGACTGGCCCAAGCCATCCCCAACAGCACGGTCCGGATGATTGCCGGCGCCGGCCACCTGATTCAGGAGGACGCTCCGGCGGCGCTGACCTTGGCCCTCCACAGCTGGCTGCTGAGCCAGCGGCGCTGAGCCGCCACCCCTCCTCGACCAACCCGCTGCGCCGCCACCCCTCCTCGACCAACCCGCTGCGCCGCCACCCCTCCTCGACCAACTGGGGTTCCCAGGGGTCGATTGCGACCTCTGGGAACCCCAGTTCGGTTGGATCCGGGGGTCCGGGAATAGACGACACCGGCCTGGGCGTTAGCAGACTATGCACAGCGATCCCGGCCAGCCCAGTCGATCCCGACTGGAGAACGTCATTCTGGTGGTCGCTCTGGCGGCCATGGCTTTTCTGGCCGTCCTGCCGATCCTGGCCTCAGGCGACACTGATCTGGCCGATTCGGCCGGCGCCTTCCATCCCGACGGCTGGGAGGGCGCCTCCCCGGAGTTCGACCGCAACCTCTACAATCCGGTGTCGGCCGGGGAGGCCCTTCCCGACGGCTACCGACCGGTCCTGGCCCGCGACGGGATCCGCCCTGTCTATAATCCGGTGTTCGTGTCCGCCGCCAACAGTTCCTGGCCCGATGATGAGTTGATCATCGGTGTGGAGATCGAGGGTGATGCCCGGGCCTACCCCGTTGGCTTTCTCAACCGGCGGGAGATCGTGGTCGACATGCATCGGGGTATACCCACATTTGTCACCTGGTGACCGCTGTGCGGCACGGCGATGGTCCATCGCCGGGAGATCGACGGCCGAGCTGTGGTGCTGGGCAACCAGGGTGACCTGTGGGGCAACGCCATGACATGGTTCGACCACGAGACCGGGAGCGTGTGGAGCCAGCCCTTGGGCGAGGCCATTCTCGGGCCGTTGGCCGGTCAACGATTCGATCTACTGCCGTCAACCGTCCTTGACTGGGGTGAGTGGAAGGCCCTGCATCCCGAGACGGTGGCCCTGGACGCCCCTTCGGCCGGCAGTGGATTCGATCTCGATCAGATGGCCATTGTGGTGGAACTGGGACTGGACTCGGTGGCTTTCCCCGTCACCGACGTCCGGTCCGCCGGGGTGGCCTCGGCCCACGTGGGCGAAACACCGGTGGCGGTGACCGTCAACCCTGAAGGTGACGGATGGACGGTCTACTCCCGCAGAATCGATGGTCGAACGGTTGAGCTGGAACGAGACGATGATCAGCTGGTCGAAGTCGGCGGCGACGGCCGCTGGGATGCCAACCGGGGCGTGCAACTCGAGGGCTCAGGCGGCGGCCTTGACCCGCTGCCGGGTTTCACCGCCTTTCCCCGTGACTACGTGACATTCTTTCCCGACGGCTTCTTCTGGCAGACAGGAGGCCTCCTCCCGGCTCGATCGTAGATCCAATTTCGGACGCTTCTGCGAAAGGGCGATGTCAGGACAGGTCGATGTCGAACCAGGTGGCCAGGGCCTCGTGCCAGGCTGGACTGTCGGGCTCCAGGGAACGGTCGGTTTGCGCTCCGGCCCTCACCAGGCGTAGTCGATCAGAGGTAAGGGTGACTCGGTCGGGGCCGCCGTCGAGCAGACGGGTGGCCACCGGCCCCTGCCGGAAGTTGCCGTCGACATTCTGGTAGAGCCGATCCGCGGCGGCATCGAAATCACTCAGCTCCAGCGAAACCCGCCGGAATCGATACTGCGGCACCGGTCCCTCGTCGGTGTGGCGCACCAGGGTGGTGCCCTCGGCGCTGGCCATGAATCCATATGTCCCGGTGTGGCCGTCGAGGCCACTCCCGGCCGCGGTGTTGAGGGGAAGCGGGCGGGCGAAACCGTCGCCAAATCCGACGTCAACGAGATGGGCTTCATCGTCGATGGCCACTTCCAGCGTCAAATGATCGATCAGCCGATTGGGTCCACCCAACAGCACGGCGGCACCCAGAAGGCGAACGTCGAAGTCCAGGGCGCTGAGCAGTGCGGCGAACGCCCCGTTCAACTCGAAGCACCAGCCACCCCGGCCGCGGTCCACAATCTTGTGCAGGCTCTGCTGCTGATCGGTGACCACGCCCCGCTGGAAGAAGACATCGAGATTCTCGAACGGCACCCGGGTCATGTGGGCCTGCATCAGGCGAGCCAACCCGTCGACCGTCGGCTCCGGTCGGCTGTCGAGACCTATCCGGTCGAGGTAGCGGGCGACGAGGGAGTGATCAGTCAAGAACGGTCATGGCCCGGGAGATGTCGCGGTACAGATCGTCGACGTCTTCGAGGCCGACCGATATCCGGACCAGGCCGTCGCCGATGCCCACCTCGGCCCTGGCTTCTGGACCCAACCGGCGGTGGGTGGTGGTGGCCGGGTGGGTGACCAGGGTCTTGGTGTCGCCGATGTTGTTGGAGATGTCACACAATTCCAGGCCGTCGACAAAGCTGAACGCTCGACCCTTGTCACCCACATCGACGGTGAAGATCGTGCCTCCCGATTCCATTTGACGGGCCGCCAGATCAGCCTGCGGATGTGACGCCAGGAACGGGTAGCCGACGGTCACCCCGTCGGCCGAAAGCCTCTGGGCCAGGTCGAGGGCGGCCGCACTCTGGGCTTCGACCCGGAGCCGTAGCGTCTCCATTCCTTTGAGTAGGACCCAGGCGTTGAACGGGCTGAGGCTGGGCCCGGTATGACGCATGAAGGGCACAAGATGTTCACTGACGAACGAATCGGAAGCCAACACCGCGCCCCCCAGGGTGCGGCCCTGACCATCGATGTGTTTGGTGGCCGAGTACACGACCACGTCGGCTCCGAAAGCCAACGGTTTCTGAAGAATAGGCGTGGCGAACACGTTGTCGACGACGACGATGGCTCCGGCGGCGTGAGCCCGCTCACAGACGGCGACCAGATCGATCAGTTTTAGGCTCGGATTCGACGGGGTTTCCAGGAAGACGGCCCGGGCTCCCTTGGCCAAGGCTCGATCCCACTCTGACAACGATGTACCGTCGACCAGTTCGGTCTGTATCCCCAGCCGAGGCAGGATCTCGTTGAGGATGACGAAACACGATCCGAACAGGGCCCGGGAACCGACCACCCGATCGCCGGCTCGGAGGTAGCAGGCCAGGGCGGCGAAGACGGCGGCCATGCCGCTGGCCGTGGCCCGGCATGCCTCTGCCCCCTCCAGCAGCCGGAGTCGCTCCTCGAAGGTTGTGACCGTGGGGTTGCCGTAGCGGGAGTAGATGTAACGATCGTGATCGCCGGCGAACGCCTTCTCCGCTTCGGCCGCTGAGGAGTAGACGTAGCCCGATGTCAGGTAGAGGGCTTCGGCCGTCTCATCGAATCCCGATCGATCCAGGCCGCCCCGGACCAGGGCGGTGGCTTCGGACCACGTCGTCTCGTCGGAAACACCGGGGCTTGTCCCGCCCTCTACCCCTGGACCCATGGCAGCGTGTCCTTCCAGCCGCCGTGGCGGTGCTGGTTCTCGTCGAGGGGACCCTCGAAGCCGGCGGCCACATTGTGGACATTGCCGTAGCCGCCGGCCTGCAGGGCCTGGGCGCCGGCCTGGGAGCGAGCCCCCGAACGGCACAGCAGGAGGATCGGCTGGTCGGGCTGGAGGCTGCTGGTGGCCTGCTCCACGAACTGCTCGTTGGCCGCTCCGGTCGGATAGGTGCTCCACTCAACCGTTCGTAGTTCGTTGGGAAGGGTGCTCAGGTCGGGCACGCCGACGAAATTCCACTCGGCAGTGGTACGGACATCGATGAGCACAGCCCGAGGGTCGTCGTTGAGCATCTGCCAGGCCTCATCTATCGTCAGTTGAGGAATGGATTGGTTACTCATCGGGGCCTTCTTTCGCTGCAGTCTCTCGCTCCAAACGCGGGCTCATCGTATCCCGGGCCGCTGACTGGCGCCACCGCATTGGCACCCGAACGGACGGGTCAGGCCGAGGCCCGCGGCTCCCGGGGAAGGCCCAGCACCCGTTCCCCCAGGATGTTGCGCATGATGTTGGAGGTGCCGCCCATGATGGTGTAGCCCGGAGCGTAGAGCACACCTTTGGTCGTGTCGTCGAACAGCTGGCCGTGAGGGCCGAGGGTCTTGGCCACGAACTGGGCCACCCGCCATTGGTGTTCGGTACAGAAACACTTGGTGGCGGCGCTGAAACCGGCCGGAGCCTGTTTGAGCACCTCCCGGTAGACCAGCAGTCGGCCGACCCGGTAACCGATCTCCAGCTGGGCGATCTCCTGGCGGACGAGAGGATCAGCGGTTTCGGCCCGGGCCACAGCATCGTCGAACAGGGGACGGTTGGACACCAGCCGATCGATGCCGCCCCGCTCGTGCTCCAGCTGGCGCATGGTCTGCTTGAAGGCGTCACCCTCGATCCCGACAAGGTTCTCGATCGGCACCCGGACATCGGTGAAGTAGACCTCACAGAAGTGCCGGTTGGTGGTCATGTCGGTGATGGGCCGGACCTCGATGCCATCAAGACCCATGGGCACGATGATCTCCGAGATGCCTCGATGGGGTGGCCCATCGGTTGAGGTCCGACAGATCAGGTAGCAGTAGTCGGCGTCGTTGCCGAAGCTGGTCCAGATCTTCTGACCGTTGACCACCCAGTGATCACCGTCTCTGACCGCCGATGTCTTCAACGAGGCCAGATCCGATCCGGCGTCGGGCTCACTCATACCGATGCACCAGGTGGTTTCGCCGCTCAACATATGAGGCAGGTACTGGGCTTTCTGGTCGTCGGTCCCGTAGGCGATGATGGTGGGCCCGAACTGCCGGTCGGCGAACCACATGGAGGCGATAGGGGCGCCGGCGCTGATCATCTCCTCGGCCACGATGACCCGCTCGATCGGCGGTCGCTCCCGACCGCCGTGAGCTTCGGGCCAGCCCATGCCGATCCAGCCTTCGGCCGCCATGGTCCGGGCGAACTCCTTGGAGTAGCCGTTTATCCAGCTGTCGTTGTGACGGCCATGGGCGGCCACGCCCTCAGCCGCCACCGCTCGGGCTCGAGCCCGCAGCGCTTCGTGTTCAGAACTGAGCTGAAATGACAGCATCGACACCTCTGGTATTGGCAGATGACCGTTCACGCCCGATCGTGGGCCGACAACGGTCCAACATAGTGGCCCTTGGGCCGAAGCCGTAGCGGCCGTTCCTGATATTCCTCCATGGCGTGACCCAACCAGCCGGCGCAGCGGGACACGGCGAAGATGGCCTCGCCGGCGTCGGCGTCCATGCCGGCCATGAACGTCAAGTAGCCGAGAGCCAGGTCGACGTTGGCCACCCCTTCGGTTCGGGTCGAGAACGCCTGCTGGTAGTCGTCGACCACTGGGCGCCGGGGATCGTCGGGCCAGGCCTGGGCCACGGCATCCCTCAGGATCCCGAATCGAGGATCAGTGGCCCGGTAGATGCTGTGACCGAAGCCGGGTAGGCCGACGGCTGATGATGGGGTCGCCGGCCGGTCCAGAGGGTGCTGACCGGCCGCCTTTGCCGCCAGGGCCCGGTGGACGCCGGCCGAGGCGGCGCCGTGCCACGGCCCGTCAAGGGCCCCGAGACCGGCCCCGACCACGGCGTAGGGGTCGGCCCGGACCGAGGCGGCCACCCTTACGGCGAAGGTGGATGAGGCCAGGCCGTGGTCGGCCAGCAAGGCCATGGCGATGTCGAGGGCCCGGATCCGTTCGACGGTGGGGGCGGCCCGGGTGAGCCGGGGCCAGAGGAGGTCGGCCGTCGGCATGGTCGCAGTCTCCGGGACACCGCCCGTTCGCCGTTGGCCACGGGGCGGCAGACTCTCGATCATCGCGGCGATGATGCGGGGACCAGTTCGGCGGACCACCGACGGACTCAGGTCGCCCCGCAACCCATCGGCCGCCGCCGCTTGAGCCACCGCCACCCGGAAGCGGTCGAGTACCGGTACGCCGGCTGCCGGATCGGACGGCCAGGCCAGGCGCCCCTCCGGAGCGTCCCGGTCGGCGCTCCACACGGCGGCGTTGTCGGACTGCCAGATCAGATCGGCGACCGACTCGAAGCCGGCTCCGTCGGCCACCAGCTGCACCAGATCATGACCCCGCACGATCAGTGACCCCTCGCTGACCCGGGTGATGGAGGTGGCCAGCACGGTCCGCAATTCACCGCCGGTGGCCGATCCCCGACCTTGGCGAAGATCCTCGACCTCCCGGGTGTCGAACAGGCTGGTGCGGCCGTCCAGGGCCAGGCGCCGATGCAGTATTCCCCGGCTGACATAGGCGTACACGGTGGCTCGCTTGATCCCGAGGGCTTCGGCCACCTGGACGGCGGTCATCCAACCGTCAGCCCCTTCGACATCGAAACGGGAAGGGTCCTGGCCTGTGATCATGGTTCTCCATTGTTCGAGTCGTTGTCGAGTCGTTGAGGACTCGAGTTGAAGTCGAGGATTGATATTGATCAACATTGACGATATCAATCTTGCCGGGCCGGCGTCGGATGGGCACAGTCGAACTCATGACCCCACGATCACCGGCTGTGACCCAGCAATCACCATCCCTGTCGTACTCGATCGAACGCCGGGCTCCCGAAGGCCTCAAAGGGCTCATCGTGGCCGACACGGCGGTGGGGACGGTGGAAGGCGACCGGGGTTTCTACCACTACCGGGGCCACGACGCCGCCCGGTTCGCCGGCCGACACTCGTTCGAGGACGTCGTCGGACTGCTGGTCCAGACCGACGACGTTGAAAGACGGTTGGCCGCGGTGCGAGCTTCGATCGACCCGGAGGCGGTGCAGGCGGCATGCGCCGGATTCACTCCCGGGGAATCCCCGCTGGGCCCGCTGGTGGCCGGCCTCTGGGCCTGTGTTGACACCACTCCCACGGTCGACCTCGACCTTGACGGGACCAAGGCGGCCGCCCTCCACGCCATCGGGGCGGCCCCTGTCATCCTGGCCGGAGCATCTCGGGTCCTGACCGGTGAGGAGGCTCTGGCCGCCGATCCGACACTGGGGCATGCCGCCGACTACCTGCGAATGGCCACCGGACGCCCCGCCGACCCCGAAGCGGTCCGGGCCCTGGAGGTCTACCTGAATCTGACAGCTGAACACGGATTCAACGCCTCGACCTTCGCCGCCCGGGTGATCACCTCGGCCGGAGCGTCGGTACCGGCCGCGCTGGGCGGAGCAGTCGGTGCGCTCTCCGGGCCGTTGCACGGCGGTGCCCCCAGCCGGGTGCTCGACATGATCAACCAGATCGGTGACCCCGATCAGGCTGAGGAATGGGCCGGACAGAAGCTGGCCGCGGGTGACAAGCTGATGGGGTTCGGCCACGCCGTTTACCGGCATCAGGATCCTCGCTCGGAAACGCTGCGGGCCGCCGCCGAGTCGTTCACCGACCCTGCCGCCCGTGACCTGGTGGCCCGGGCCGTCGAGATCGAGCAACGTCTGCTCTCGGTATTGGCCCGGCAACGGGCCGGCCGGAGGTTCGTGACCAACGTCGAGTACTACGCCGCCATCGTCCTTCATCTCGCCGGTTTGAGCCAGGATCTGTTCACTCCCACCTTTGTGGTCAGCCGGGTGGTGGGCTGGTCGGCCCACGTGTTGGAGCAGGCGGCCGACAACAAGATCATGCGGCCGTCGGCCAACTACGTCGGCCCCATGGTCGAGGGGCCGGCGGCAAGTACTGCCGAGTAGTCGCCCGGCGCCAGGAGGTCCTCAATGCCAGGGTAGGTTTCGCACATCGACGTTGCCCCCGGTCAGTACGGCGACAGTACGTCCACCGGAGAATTGGTCGCGGTGAGCGAGTACGGCGGCCACGGCCACCGCCCCCGAGGGCTCCACCACCAGCTTGCACCGGGTCCAGATCAGCTCCATGGCCTCGATGATGGCGCGGTCGTCGACCAGGAGAATGTCGTCGACCAGGCGGGAGATGATGGCGAAGTTGCGTTGGCCCAGCGAGGTGAGCAGCCCGTCGGCCACGGTGTCGGGAGCGGTTTGGGGGACGAGGACACCCGACTGGAAGCTGCGGTAGGCGTCGTCGGCCCCCGACGGCTCGGCGCCGATGATCCGACAGCCTGGCAACCGGGCCTTCACCGCCAGGGCGATGCCGGACACCAGGCCGCCACCACCGACGGGAACCACCACGGCATCGGGGCCATCCTGGCCGGCGTCGGCCAACTGGTCGAGGATCTCCAGACCGGTGGTTCCCTGCCCGGCGATCACGTGCGGGTCGTCGTAGGGGTGGACCAGGACAGCCCCGGTCCGAGCCTGGATCTCGGCCACTGCATCCTCCCGGGCCTCCAACGTCGGCCGGCAGTAGGTGATGTCGGCCCCGTAGCCGGCCACCGCCGCCTTCTTGACCTCGGGCGCGTTGGACGGCATGACAACGTGGGCGGCGACTCCCCGGTTGGCTGCGGCCAGGGCCACGGCGGCGGCGTGATTGCCCGACGAGTGGGTCACGACACCGGCGGCAACGGCCGGATCGTCCAGGCTGAACAGGGCGTTGTGAGCCCCTCGGGCCTTGAACGCTCCCACCTTCTGGAGGTTCTCCGCCTTCAGCCACAGATCACAGCCGGCCATGTGGCTGAGGGAGGCGGTGGTCACCAGCGGAGTGCGATGTACATGGGGGGCGATCCGGCGAGCGGCGGCCTTGATGTCTTCGACGTCGACCTCTTCGGCGTGGATCGCTTCGTGGTCGGTCGCTTCAGTGTCGATCGCTTCGGGGTCGACCGGGAGCGGATCCATGGCTCAACTCTCGACGGCGGCCACCGCCACCGGGATCCAGCGCAGGATCTCGCTGCGCTCGCCGGCCGGGCTCGACGTTGCTTGGGGTGGCCGGTTGGCGTAGCCGATGGTCTCGTAGGCCCGCAGGGCCAAGCCGCCCGGATGGTCGTGCTGGGCCAGCAGCCGGTGCTCAAACGAGAGCAGGTCGCCCTCGAACGCCGGACCGACGTGGCTGCAGGCATGCCAGGCCACGATGGTGGCCAGCCGGGGTTCAACCCGGGTGAGCGAGGCCTGGGCCAGAGCCTGCACATGGCCGCCGTAGACCAGCCGACGGTCGAAGGCGGTGGCCTCGACGTCGCGGTGGACGATGGCCCGATTGTGGGTCAGGCGGACCAATCCGGTGGCCTGATCGATGATGTCCCGGGTGATGTCGGTTCGGACCTCGTCGGCTGCCCAGTGGCCGGCCGGGCTCAGAGGCTCGACGTTCCACGACGGCAGCAAATCGGTGTAGTCGGTGATCTCGACCTCGGCCGGGGCGGCACCGGTGTCACCGCCATGACCCGGGAGGGCGTCACCCCGCACCGGCAGCAGGGCACAGCGCTGATAGTCCATCACCAACTCGTCGTCGGCCGTGGTCTGCATTCCCAGCAGGACCTTGCCCCGATTGGGCCGATCGGCCCGCGGCGTGGCATCGGCCATGTCGAGAATGCGGACCCGGGTGTGCAACGTCTCGCCGACGTGGACCGGGCGGGAGACCCGCATGTTGCGGTAGAACAGGTTGGCGATGGCCCGGCGGGTGGCCACCGTCGATTGCCCCACCGACAGGTTGGCCACCAATCCGGGAGAAGCCAGGGGTCGATCGGACCCCGTGACCGATCGGGCCATCCGGTGGTCCAGACAGATGGGCAGGACCTCGCCCACTATCGACTGATACCAGGCGGCCAGCCCAAGATCGAGGGTCACCGCCGGTTGCGGCTCCAACTCCATACCGGGCTCGAGGTCATCGTAGAAAGGGCCGTCGGGAGGAACCGGAGTGCTCATAGGCCAGACAGCGTATCGGTGGGGCAACGGCGGCCGCCCAATCAGGAACCGCCGACGGCCGACCAGGCATCGATGACGGCGTCGACCGCCCGGTCGACGGCGCCGGCGTCGGTGGCGGTGTCGGAGACACTGATCCTCATGGCCCGCCGGCCCTGCCAGGTCGTGGCCCCCATCCAGGCCCGACCTCCGTCGGCCACCGCCTCCACCACCGCGTCGGTCTGTTCGTCGGTCCCGAATGAAACCAGCACCTGATTGAGGACGACGGGAGCAAGAATGGTGGCCCCCTCGGCCGCCAGCCGATCGGCAAAGCGCAGGGCCATGTCACAACAACGATCGACCAGATCGGCCACCCCGAGGCGGCCCTGGGCGGCCAGGGTGGCCCACACCGGAACCGCTCGGGCCGCTTGCGACATCTGCAGGCCGAGGTGCATGGGACTCCGACCCTCGCCGGGCCGGTCCAGGTAGGCGGCATCGGTGGCCATGGAGGCCAGCAGATGGCGACCATCGGCCACCGCCACCAGCCCGCAGTCATAGCCGACGTTGAGCCACTTGTGGCAGTCGGTGGCCCAGGAGTGGGCACCCTCGGTCCCGGCCACCAGATGGCGGCGATGGGGCGACGCGGCGGCCCACAATCCGAAGGCTCCGTCGACGTGAACCCACACGGGGCCGACCGGACCGTCCTCGAGGTTGACCGGATCCCAGCTGTCGATGGCGGCACCGGTCGGGAGGGTGTTCAGGATCTCACCCACCGGGTCGCAGTGGCCGGTGTTGACGTTGCCGACCTGAGCCATCACCAGCGTCGGCCCACTGATGGGCGGGAACGCCGTCATGTCGATCCGTCCACAACCGTCGACCGGGGCGACCGTGATGTCTTCGCTACCGAAGCCGACCAGGCGCAGGGCCTTGCGGGCCGAGACGTGGATCTCCTCCGAAGCGATGACCGAAACGGGTGGGGACCCGTTCAGCCCGTGGCTGGCCGTATCCCAACCGACGGCGGTCAGGAGGGCGTCACGGGCTGTCAGCACTGCGGTCAGGTTGGCCACGGAGGCCCCACCACAGAACGAGGCGGTGGCCGAGGGCGGCAGCCCGAGTAGATCCTTGAGCCAGGTCTCGGCCACCTGGTCGATGGCCGCGGCCAGCGGCGACATGACCGGAAGAGCGGCGTTCTGGTCCCAGGCCGCGGCCAGAACCGATGCGGCCAGGGCGGTGGCCTCGGTTCCGCCGGTCACGAAACCGAAGTAGCGGCCGCCGGTGGATCGTACCGCCAGCTCGGCTCCCAGGGCGGCCAGGGTGTCGACGACCTCAGTCGATGACCGGGGGCGGTCGAGATCAATATCGTCGAGGCGGGCGGCTATGGCCGTCACGGTTTCGGACGGCGGGGGAACAACCGGCGAGTCCTGCTCCAACTCGACGTAGCGAGCAGCCGATTCGGCCGCCCGGCGGAGCAGATCGGCCTTGGCCGAGGTTGATCCTCGGTCGCCGGTCACGAGGTCGACGACACGGACATGGCCTGGGCCAGCGGCCCGGGAAGCGGCTGGTGATGGACGACGATCAGCCGTCGGGTCGGTCGGGTGATGGCCACGTAGAGCAGGTTGAGTCCGTGGCGGCGGTTGGCGATGGTCGACGGTTCGATCACGATCACCGTGTCGAACTCAAGGCCTTTGGCCTCGGTTGGAGACAGCAGGCTCAACCGGTCGATGGCCGGACCGGTTGAGGGCTTGCGCCGGGACAGCTCGCAGTTCACCGCCTCCGGTTCTCCGGCGATGATGGCCACCCGACCGGCCCCGTCGGCCGCCAGCTCGTCGAGCGCCATGGACACCGCCCGCGCCGCCGGGTTGTCGGCCTTCACTGCCACCGGCTCATGGCCCGAGCGGCGCAGCGACCGGGCCAGCGTGAGGTCGGACGACAGCGACGCCAACACCGCTTCGGCCACGTCGTCGTTCTCGGCCGGCGATCGGTAGTTGATGGTCAACTGGCGGACGTCAAAGGACCCGAGACTCTCGGGAATCAACTGGGACCAGCTGTCGACCGGGGAGCCGGCCCGCTGGGCCAGGTCGCCCACCACGGTCAACGCTCCCCCGCTGGATCGGCGGGCCACCATCCGCCACTGCATGGCCGTCAGATCCTGAGCCTCGTCCACGATGACGTGGCCGAACCGCCAACTCCTCTCGGCTTCGGCCAGTTCGACCAGCGTGGCCAGTTCCTCCTCAACCGAATCGACCGCCTCGAGCTGCAGGTCTTCAGC
This sequence comes from Acidimicrobiales bacterium, assembly GCA_965216685.1. Lineage (GTDB taxonomy): Bacteria > Actinomycetota > Acidimicrobiia > Acidimicrobiales > SZUA-35 > JAHELU01. Next base: position 4,663,171 of record OZ244195.1, on the reverse strand, counting down.
CGGGGCCCCGTCATACTCAGGAGCCGGCCGGCCCTCGGCTTCGGGCGGCTCGTCGGCCGCCGCTTCGGCCGCGGCCAGATCCTCGACGGCTTCGACCGTCGAGGCCGATCGATCGGGAGCAGCGGCGTCGACTCCCGTCTCATCGTCGTAGTAGGGGTCGACGAACATCGGCACGCCACGCTCATCGGCCGATTCGTCCGGCCGTTCATAGGGGTCGATGGAGGGCAGCGGGATCTCTTCGGTCAATGCCGCCAGTTCGAACTCATCGGCCTCGTGGCGATGCGACAGCGGTTCGATCGGCTCACCGTCATCGTGAACCGGGTTGTCGCCTTCAGGTGGCGCCACCGCCCTGACCGCCGGTGGCCCCACCAGGGCCAGCAGCTCGTCGAGCAGAGCGGCGTCGGCATCGGACCATCGCCGGCGATCCAGATCCGACTCGGACGATCTCGGTCGGAACAGCCGCTGAGCCCATTTTCGGCATAGGCCGGCCCTGTCGGCGGCCGCCCGCAGCAGGGCGGTCGAGCCGAGGAGGTCGTTCAACGCCTGTTCCGGAGTGAGCGGGGGAAAGTGCCGCAGCAGGAACTCAGCCACATCGGCGCTGTCCTCGAACGACTCCCGGGCGTCGTCGAGATTGTGGAACGCCGGGTCGAACACTTCGTGAATCAGAGCGTCGAAGATCTCGCTCCGGAACCAGGCTGCACCGTCGTTGTGCTGCACGTGGCGGCGAGCCCGGTCGAAGATTGTCTGTACCCGTTCGAGGTCGAGAACGACCCTCCGGGAGCCGTACCAGGTCACCAGGCGTTCCTTGGGCCGCCGCCGGCGCTGGGCCACGGCCGCCGCCAGGAAGTCGACCATGGCCCCCGATGCTTTGATCTCGGCCACCTCGGTCGACTCGTCCCAACCCAGGCGGACACCTCGGTAGAGCCGGGGGACCGTGATCGAGACCACGCCGCTCTCCCCCAGTGACGGCAGGACGGCGGCGATGTAATGCAGAAACTGAGGTGATGGTCCGACGATCAAAACGCCGGTGTCGGCCAGCTCGACCCGCTGGTCGTACAACAGATAGGCGGCCCGGTGCAGCGCCACCACCGTCTTGCCCGTTCCGGGGCCACCCTGGACCACCAGCAGGCGATGACCGGGAGCGCGGATGACGGCATCCTGCTCGGCCTGGATGGTGGCCACCACAGACCGCATCTGACTGCCGGTGGGCGCCACCAGGCCGGCCAGCAGAGCGGCCTCACCCCGGAGCCCGTCGGCCAACTGGCCAGGGTCGCTCAGCTGATCGGGATCGAAGATTTCATCGGAGTAGTCGGCCAGCTCACGACCGCCGCCATCGTCGCGGTCGTCGTAGATCAGATGGCGGCGTTGCCGGTAGCCCATGGGCTCCAGCGGTGCCGCCCGGTAGAAGGGGACGGCGGCCCGGGCCCGCCAGTCGATGAGCAGCGGCTGGTCGCCGTCGAACACCGTCCGGCGACCGACATAGAGTTCGGTGCCGTCGACCGCTGTCATCCGGCCGAAGGCCAGCGCCTCACCCTGGGCCTCCAGATCGGCCACCCGGCGGGCGGCATACATGGCCCGTTCCGATATCTGACGGATGAGCACCGCCTGGACGGCGGCATCGGCCTCGGCGTCCTCATCGACGATGTCGCGGATGCCGTCCTCCATGGCCTCGGTTGCCTCGGCCGCCAGCCGGGCCGCCACCTGGCGGGTGTTCTCCAGATAGGCCTGGTGGGCCTTTTCGATGGCGGCCAGGCGCCCCCGCTCCAGCAGCAGTTCGTCGCCCTCACCCCGGCTTCGGGTCGGCGGTGCCGGCGGCGAATCGAGACCGGGTTCAGATCCCGTCATCGGGCTTTCTCAGCATGAGGGCACTGCGCACCGCCCGGCAACACAGCACGTCGTCCTGGTTGTAGCCCCGATGTTCGAAGCCGACGATGCCCTGGTCGGGACGGGATTTCGAGGCCCGAGCCTCTGTTACTTCGGTCTCGACTCGCAGTGTGTCGCCATGGAACATGGGGGCGGGGAACACCACCTCGGAGAAACCCAGGTTGGCCACGGTGGTGCCCAGCGTGGTCTCGTGCACGCTGATGCCAACGACCATGGCCACGGTCAACATGGAGTTGACCAGAGGACGACCGAACTCGGTTTCGGTGGCGGCGTAGTCAAAATCAAGATGAAGCCAGGCCGGGTTCATGGTCATCGAGGTGAACAGAACGTTGTCGGCCTCGGTGATGGTGCGCCGGATGGCGTGGTGAATGACCAGTCCAGGCGTCAACTCCTCAAACCACCGTCCACTGTGGGGTCGATCGGTCATGACCGATCCTCCCCTGACGTCGGGGCCGGCTCGTCGGTGGCGCGGTGGTCGAGCCGCTCCAGCAGCCGCCGGGCCTGAACGGCAAGAGGCTCGTCGACCATGTAGCCTTCGAAGTCGATGGCCGCCACCCCTTGGGCTGACGACGCCTCGTAGGCGGCCAGTAACCGTCGGGCTCGATCGACCTCGGCCTGGGACGGGGTAAAGGCGTCGTTGGCCGCATCGACCTGTGCAGGGTGAATGCAGAGCTTGCCGTCGTAGCCGAGATTGCGGGCTTCGGTGGCCTCCCGGCGGTAGCGGTCGAGATCGCCGAAGTTGGTCACCACCTGATCGACCACTGGCACCGCGGCCAGACGGGCGGCCAGGGCCACCCGGGCCCGGGCGTAGGCAACTTCGGCGTTGGATTCGGTCCGTACCCCGCCCATATCGGCCACAAAATCCTCGGCTCCGAAGTAGGCGGCTACGACCCGGTGAAAGCCCAACACGGAGCGCACGTCGGCGACACCGAGTGCGGTCTCGATACCGGCGAAGATCCCGAGGTGCGACAGTCCGGCGGCGTCGAGAATGTCGGTGGCATACTCCAGATCCGAGGTTCGTTCGACCTTGGGAATCACCACAGCCGCCGTCTCCGGCGGCACACCGTCGGCCACATCAGCCTCGAACCACTCCGAACCGATGGGGTTGACCCGTACCACCACCGACGAGCCGGCGGCCACCAGTCGGGGTACCCATTCCCCCACCGTCTCCCGGGCCTCGGCTTTGGCCTTGGCCGGGACGGCGTCCTCGCAGTCGAGGAACAGTACGTCGGCTCCCCGCGTCGGCAGCTTGGCAATGAAGTCGGGACGTACCGCCGGGGCGATCAGCACCGACCGGAGGACGACCAGAGAACTGTCTCGGGACAAACGGGCCTCATTTCGTGGAATGGTTCGGGCCACCGGAGGTGGAACGGTGTACGGCTGTCAACATGATGGACCAACTGGGCGGGAGGCGTCGGGTCAGTTCACGGTCACCCAGATCAGGGCCACGGTCACCACGGCCCCGACCAGCGACCAGGTCAACGCGCTGAACCGACGTTTCTTCATGAATATCTGAATGGCGATTCCGGTGAGGGCGATCACCACCAGCAGGGCTCCGCTGATGTCGATGATCCAGCGCCACAGCGAGCCTGAGTCGCGGCCCTGGTGGAGTGCGTTCATCTTGGCCAGGAAGCCGTCGGCGGTGACGTCGAGTTCGTACGACCCGTCTGCTGTGTCGAAGAACAGGTCGGCGGCGTAACCCGGCTTGCGGTAGGAGATCGAGCCCTGACCGTCGTCAGCCACTCCGAAGTCGACCACCTCGCCGCTGACGTCGTGCCGGCTCCGTATGAACTCACTGACCGTCAGGAACTGGGGCCCGTCGACTCCCCGGGACTCGGCCGGCAGCACTCCGGTGAAGGTCGTCTCCACCGTCTCGCCCCCGAGCACCCAATCGGGATGGTTGAGGGTGATCCCGGTCAGCCCGAAGAACAGCATGACCAGGAGGCTGAACATGCTGATGTAGACGTGGGCCCAGCGAAGCCAGAAGTGGGTTCGGCGCTTCCAGGCCGGCCCTCCAGGACGCGGCGTCGACGACGTGATCCTGGCCAGATCGGCGGCCGAGGGCCTCGTCCGCTGATCCTCCCGTTCGGGGAGTGGTAGGCGCGCCTCCACGCTGTCAACGTAGCGGCTTCGCTTGTCCCCGACCACCCGCCCTGAGGTTCAGTCAAGCCCCGCCACCAGGGTGAAGGCATCGGGTATCAGAGAAATGGTGAGCCGCCGCCAGCGGCCGACCTGGACCCCGTCAACGGCCACGTCGAACCGGTGCCCGGGATCGAACTCGACCTCCGACACCCGCCGGTGGTCGAGCGCCGGGTGAGGCAGATGGCTGCCGCTGATCGCCCGACGGAGGGCCTCCCGGCCCTGGCGCCACGGTAGGGAGCCGGTGGTCACGTCGAGCCGACCGTCGTTGGGATGGGCCCGGGGCCCGAGCCTCAGGCCGGCGGCCAGAGGGGTGTTCATCACGATCAGTTCGGGCCATGGCGACAGCCATCGCCGGCCGGTGCGGCGGACGATCACGTGAGCCACAAACGGTATTGTCTGTTCCCGGCCACCGGTTCGATCGTCGAGAGCAACCAGGCCGAGATCCATGGGGTAGGCGTGCGGTTGGGCTTCCGGATGGGATTGGCCGGTCGGCGCCACGCCGATGGTGGCGGCCACATCACCGGGCCCGACGGCGGCAATGACCGGCATTGTCTGCTCACCACGGTTCTCAGCCGCCAGCGCGGCCAGGTGGGCGTCGTCAACCGCTCGTAGCGAGGGCGGAGGCCCTTCAAAGGTCGAACCCCAGGGCTGACCCTTGCCGATCGTCACCGGCGATTCTCCTCCTCCCCGTCGTCCTTCCCGCCGTCCTCGGCATCGACCTCGATCATCGACGACGCCGCCACCAGATCACGATGCACGGCGTCGGCCGCCTGCCGTGCGGCTCGGGCGGTGGCCGGACGGGGAGCCAGCTGTCCTATCTGTCTTAGTAGGTCGATCAGCTGCTTGGTGGTGCGGATGAAGTCACCGGGTGTCATACCGGGCCCATCATCGTCGTCGCTCAGTATGTCGTCGAGGGGTACGCCCAACGCCCAGCCGTGGGCCGCAGCCACGAAGCCGGGATCCGGGGTTCTCGTCGGGGGCAGCTGGGCCTCCTCCTCGGCCAGGGCCAGGTCGAGATGGAGGGCCTGAATCCGTCGGAAGCGGCGGCGCATGTCGGCCGATGGATACCACGGCCGGCCTGCGGCACCACTGCTGCGGCGCTCCTCGAAGACGAACACCGAGGCCAGAGCGGCCACGTCGGCCGGGTCAAGGTCGTCGAACAGCCCGGCTTCCATCGTCTCGACGATGAGAAGGTCGCTCTCGTGGTAGAGCCGGGCCACCCGTTCACCGCCGGCGGTCAAGGTCCAGTCGCGGAGATGACCACGCTCGGTCAACAGGGCGATGACGCGGTCGAACTGGCCGGCCAGCGAATTGGCTTTGTCGCCGGCCAGCCGGCGGGCCCGGGCCACGTCGGCCTCCAGCTTCTCCAGTCGTTTGAGACCACGCCGGGCATCGGGCGGAACGTCGTCCTTGGTCAAGATGGCAGGTGAAGACGGCCGGTCGCCGTTACCGCCCTTCCCGCCGTTTCTCCTCCTGGTTTTGTTGTTGGACCGGGCCAGGCGTCGGTTCTTCAGCTGCCGGGCCACCTCATGAGCGAAACTGACGCTGTTGGGTAGATAGGGTTCGGGCAGCTCGACCTTGGCCACCGGTTCCGGCGGCTGCAGCAGTTCTCCGGGTACCAGCTCGAAGCTGTCCCCATCGGCGTCAACCACCGTGACCCGTATCCGACCCCGACTGCGGAAGGCCACGGCCAGCACGGCCGCCACCGAGGCGGTGTCGGCCCCGGCCGGATGGAGGCGGATGACATCGCCGGGAGCCAGATGGGCCAGGGCGAAGGCCATTTCCTGATCGTCGACCGATCCACCACCAGGCGTCACCGTGGCGGCGCGGAGATCGGCGATCGGGCCGTAGTCGGTCTCCAGCCGGTTCACCAGCTGACGACGACGGTCCAGCAGACGTTCCAGCCGCTGCTCCGATCGGACGACCCCGGCATCGATCCGGTACTGGGCAAACGACAGGTTCAGCAGCTGGCGAGCCCGATCCTGGGGGTAACGCCGCACCAGGTTGGCCGCCATGTTGTAGGTGGGACGAAACGACGACCGCAACACATAACGCTTGCTCAGAGCCAGGTCGGCCACCTGCTCGAAGGTGGTGTAGGGCGACCACAACACCACGGCCTGGCCGTGGCTGTCGATTCCCCTGCGCCCGGCCCGCCCGGTCAGCTGGGTGTACTGGGCCGGGGTCAGGAACTCGTGGGTTTCTCCGGTGAACTTGGTGAGTTTCTCGATCACCACGGTTCGGGCCGGCATGTTGACGCCCAGAGCCAGCGTTTCGGTGGCGAACACCACCCTGATCAGGCCGGCGATGAAACAGGCTTCGACCGCCTCTTTGAACGGCGGCACCATACCGGCATGGTGAGCGGCCACTCCAGCCAGCAGACCTCGCCGGAAGCGGTCGAAATCCAGCACCTCCAGATCAGCGGAGTCGAGACGGTGCACGTGGCTGTCGACGATCTCGGCCACCTGGCGCCGTTGGTCCGATCCGATCAGCCGGATGCCGGAGTCGACGACGGCTCGGGCCGCGTCGTCGCAGCCGGCCCGGCTGAAGATGAAGTAGATGGCGGGAAGCAGATCACGGTCTTTGAGGGTCTGTACCACCTCCAACCGCCGCGGGGTACGCCACTTGGGTCGACCACGATCCCTGGATCGGGACGACGAACGATCCCGACCTCGGTCGGCCCGACGGCCGACCCCTGGCTGTTTGTCGTAGCGGAAGCCCTTGGGGTTGGGTTCGGACCCCTTGACGGTGCGCATCACGTGAACATGTGAGCCCGACCGCTCCCCCACCATGTAGAGGTTGGTCAATTCGACCGGCCGTCTGCTTTCCACCACCAGGCGAGTCGATCCCCGAACAGTTTCGATCCAGGCCGCCAACTCGTCGGCGTTCGACACCGTGGCCGACAGACAGATCAACCGGATGGGGCGAGGCAGGTGGATGATCACCTCCTCCCACACCGGACCCCGGTAGGCGTCCTGCAGGTAATGGACCTCGTCGAGTACGACGGTCGACAAGGCATCGAGATCGGTCCCGGCGTAGAGCATGTTGCGCAACACTTCGGTGGTCATCACCACCACTGGAGCGTCGGCGTTGATGCTGTTGTCGCCGGTCAGCAGGCCGACCCGATCACGGCCGAACTGGTCACCCAGATCAAAGAACTTCTGGTTGGAGAGCGCCTTGATCGGTGTGGTGTAGAACACCCGTCCGCCTTCGGTCAGTACCCGATCGATGGCATAGTCGGCCACCAGCGTTTTGCCCGCCCCGGTGGGAGCGGCCACGATCACGTGATGGTCGTCGTCGATACCGTCAAAGGCCTCGAGCTGGAACTGGTCGGGAGAGAATCCCAGTTGGTCGATGAACGCCTGGCGAGCCTCGGTCCCCGCCATCACCCGATCGGCTCGGCCTCGACAGAGGGCTCCGCCCCCCGGCGGCGAAGGAGGATCCGCCCCACCACGATGGACAACTCGTAGAACACGTACATCGGCACCGACACCACGGCCAGGTTGAACGGGTCACCGGTGGGGGTGATGATGGCGCCGAGGACAACGACGGCGACCACAGCGATACGCCGGTTGGCGGCCAGCTGGTCGGGTTTCAGCACCCCGACCAATTGGAGGAAGATCAGGATCAGGGGGAATTCGGCGGCGAAACCGAAGGCCACCATCATCTTGACGAAGAAGCCGATGTACTCGCTCGGACGATACAGCGGGGTGAAGCTCTCGACGGCGAAACCCTGAAGGACCGACAGCGAGCGGGGCAGTAGCAGGTAGGCCGAGAGCATGCCGAGACCGAGGAGAATAAACGAGCTGGCCATGAAGGGAAGCAGCATCCGCTTCTCGTTGGGGTACAACCCGGGCATGATGAACCGGCCCAACTGGTAGAGCACAACCGGCAGGGCCAAGAGCAGGCCGCCGTAGCCTGACAGGGTAAGGACCACCGAGAGCGGCTCCAGCGGGTTCGTATTGAGGAACTCGCATCTCTCGATGTCGGTTGTCGACAGCTGGAAGTCGCAATACGGCCGCTCCAGAAACAACAGGATCCGCTTCCGGAAGGCGAACACGACGATGGCACCGGCCACGATGGCCAGGACCGAGCGGATCAATCTCTTGCGCAGCTCGGTCAGATGACCGAGCAACGTCATCTCGCCGATGGCCGCCGCCTCGTCGCGATCCGAAGATTGCCGGAACGGAATCTTCATGCCACCTCGCCCGCGTCGGCGTCATCGGCCGGTTCAACCGGCGGCGCCACATCGCTCGGACGGTCGTCGCCCGCCTCCTGACCATCACCACCGGCCGCCGTGTCCTCGGCCTTGCCCGCTTTGTTGCCGTCGTCGATGCCGTCGTCGGACGGATCAGGCTTGGGCGGGTTGGCCCAGATGTCCTTGACCTTGGTTGATCCGTCGACGGCGCTCAGATCGGTGCGGAACGGCTCAACCGTCGCCTCCTTGACTGCCTCCACCGTGGACTCCAGCTCCGGTCCAACCCAGCTCTTGACGTCGGCCGCCCGCTCGATTTCATCGAGGCTGGCTGAGAAGTCCCGCCGAAGATTGTCGGTCATCGTCTTGAACTGGCCGACGACCTTTCCGGTGCGACGAATCACACCGGGCAACTGCTCGGGGCCGACCGCGATCAGCAGGACCAGCGCGATCAGGATCATTTCTCCGGCGCCGATGTTGAACACACTAAGAAGGCTACCGCCGGTCTCGGGCCGCTCCCGCCTACTTCGCCCGACGCCGGACGACCGGCGACGGCGCTAGCCGTTGATGAATTCGGCCAGCACGGCGTTCAGACGATTGTCGTCCTGGAGAAGATGATGAAAGTCGAGCAGATCGTCATGGGAGATCGGTTCCCCGACATGAACCTCGTTCAACTCAGCCGGCAGTCGCCACGTGGTGAAGGAGACGCCGGACGCCACCAAGAGATCAATGGTCCGGGACTCAGCGGCCTTGACCACCATCATGGTGCAATGGGGGCAGCGGAAGGCATAGGTACCAACGTTGTTGTCGTCGCAGATCCGGACATGAACGTCGGCCGTGGTCAGCTCTACATCGCCGCACTCGGAGCAGCTTGCTCGTATTGTTGCCATCGAAGTAAGTCCTCCCGACCCGTCGTGGGCTTTGTCCTCAATAGATTCGGCACCACCGGCAACGCTCTTGAGGTTTCGGGACAACTACCCATGAAATCCGGGTCGCGAGGCCCGAACCCAACACCTCTCCGGGCAAGATGGTGCGGTGACGACGCGCCTACCATCGCTTGACGGCCGCCCGACGCTGTTCGCCGCCGGGCCGTGGCAGCCGCCCGGCGACGACCACGAGCCCGCTGTGCCCCCCTGGAGGGCCGCCGGCGCCGACGGCCTGGAGCTCGCGGTCCAGGCGACCAGGGACGGTGTTGCCGTCGTCGCCGACTCGCCGACCGTCGGTCGTCGCCCCCGCCGCCGTCGGATCGCCTCGATCGACCATCGCGACCTGCCGGCCGGCGCCACCACTCCCCTGGCTGAAGTGTTCCACCGTGTCGACGGTCCGGCTTCTTTCCTGCTCCACGTGGCTGACAGTCGAGTTTTCGACGCCATTGGGACCATTGGAACGACCCAGGAGGCACACGGCCAACTCGATCTGTGGTTGGCCCACCACGACAAGGCCAACCTGGTCCAGTGGCGACCCCGGACCTCGGCCCGACTGATCCTGGTGACCAGGCTGGGCAAGGTCAATCAGGGAATGGAGCAACTGCTGGCCGGACTGCACGCCGACGACATCGACGGCTTGTCGATGTACCACCGGGATTGGTCGGGCGGAACGATCGCCCTGGCCCACCGGTTCGGACTGCGGGCGGTGGCCGGCGGAACAGAACACCACCGGGAGATGGCGGCCATGGTCGACGCCGGGATCGATGCCATGTCGGCCGTCGACCCGGGTCGCCTATCGGCTGTTGTCGACCAGTATTATCAGTGACACGATGGTCGCTCCAAGGGCGGGCGGCTGCGAGGTGCGGGCGACAGGGTAAGGGGCGATAGCCGAATGAAACAGCGTGGTGTTCCCGTCTGGCTGGTCGCCGTCGCCGCTCTGGTGGCTGTCGGCTGGTACCTGGTCGGTGGAACCATAGGCTCGGCCACAGGCACCGACGGGGCCGGTATCCCGGTTTCGGTTGACGACGGCTCCGGGGCAGGGCCCTCCCTGCCCACCGTTGATGTCGGTGACTTACCGGTAGAGGCCCGGGAGACGCTGCTGTTGATCGATCAAGGGGGACCGTTTCCCTATTCCCGCGACGACACCGTGTTCCAGAATCGGGAGCGGCTACTGCCGATACAGGACCAGGGCTACTATCGGGAGTACACGGTCACGACTCCGGGATCCGACGACCGCGGTGCCCGCCGGATCGTCGCCGGTGTCGAGGGAGACCGCTACTACACCGACGACCACTATTCGTCGTTCCGCATGATCGTGGGAAGCGGATCATGACCCCGCTGCTGTCGCTGCTGACCCGAGGGCTACCAGTCGGAGCCTGGAGGATTGACCATTTCGACACCATTCGTCGCAGCCTGGTCGAATCGTTTCGCTACCGGGTGGTGGTCATTGATGTCAACGTGGAGCACGACAAGGCGGCCTTGCTTGATCAGGTGGCAGTCCGCCTCGGCTTTCCCGACTGGTTCGGCCACAATTGGGACGCCCTCCACGACTCATTGAGTGACCTGGCCGACCGACCGGAGACACCGTCGGCGCCTGACCGTTTCGACCTGATCGTGTTGCGAACCATCGACCCGTCCAACAGTCGATCCTCGGCCATCGGCCGACCGGCCGATGATCTGGCCACCTTGATCGAGATATTCACCGAGGTGGCGAACACGTCGGGGCTGTGTGTGCTGATCGCCGCCTCTGAAGACCTCGCCCCCGACCTGCCGGACCTGGCCGAGATCGACCACTGACGACGCCAACCTACAGACTGCGCAGCCGATCCACCGGCCAGAAGAGCACGAAGGCCCGACCGACCACTCTGTCCTCGGCGATGGGACCGAGTTCACCGCGGGAGTCCGACGACAGGTTGCGGTTGTCGCCCATGACGAACAGGAAGCCGTCGGGAACCGTCAGCGGTCCGAAGTCGGGCATCAGCAAACCGGGTTCGAGGTAGGGCTCCTCCAGCTCCTGGTCGTTGATGTAGACCGTGCTCTCCCGGATCTCGATGGTCTCACCCCCCAGGGCGATAACCCGCTTGATGACATCCTTGGGCTGGGTCGGTCCAGCCGATGCGATTTCCTCGTCGGTTCGGTGGAAGACCACAATGTCGCCCCGTCCGACCTCACCGAACCGGTAGCTCAGTTTGTTGACCAGCACCCGATCCTGGATGAGCAGCGTGTCCTCCATTGACGGGGATGGAATGTAGAACGCCTGCAGCACCAAAGCGCGCAGCACCAGGGCCAGCAACACCGCCGCCACCAGGACCACCGCCCACTCGATGGCATTGCGCCGAGCCGCCGCTCCAGTGGCCAACTCGTCTTCGTCGACCTCGGTGGAATCGGGGTCGTCGGTCGCACTGCCGTTGTAGTCGCTACCGGCGGCGTACACCGGTTCCGACTGGCGGTTCGGGCCGTGGCCATAGGGATCGACGGGATGAACCGATGTCACCACATCATCGTGGTCGACCGGATCCGACTCCTGATGACGGGCGTAGCCGGTGAGATCGTCAACGTATCCGTTCCCAATTCGACCATCGGGGTACGACTGGACCGACTGGTCGGCGGCCGGGCCGACCGTCCCGGTCTCACCGGCGTTGGTATCGTCGTCGGCCAACAGGTGTTCATAGGTCAGCCGGTTTCCCGGGTCGGTCTCGAAGAAGCGGCTACTGGCCGCCTCGAACTCGGGATCGTATTGGTTGACGGCGTCCCAATCGGCCTCGGTCTGGTTGTAGCGGGCCCGGGTGACGGCCAGCTCGGTGGTTGACGGGTTGGGCACGCCGTCGATCGGCACGGCCCCGGCGGCGGCGCCGTTGGCCTGACGGGGCGAGGCGATCCAGCGGCCGTCGGAGCGCCGGGACAGGCCGCCCACCACCGTCGGCCGTTCGCCACCTTCGGTCCGGATGGGCTCCTGCTCCCAACGAGCCCCTGTCGAGTTTGTCATAGAGTCACCACCGTAGTCGTCACGATGAGCCGAGATCCGGCATGGTTGTCGAGCGATGTCCACGGTTCCAGCGGGACAGCAGTCCACAGCGGTGACACCTGTGGTCGATTCTAGAGCGCAACTGTAATGAAACCTTAATTCGACTGATATCTGTCCAGGATCCGTTGCGCCGCCGCCGGGCCGAGCTGCTCCGGTCGATCAATACCATCGGCGTCCACCAGCTCGGCCTGAGGTCCGAGTGAAACCAGCAACCGCTCGAGCCACGGGATCTCGGTCACCGGGAGGTCCACCTCGAGTGTCCCGTCCGGGCCCTCGTCCACCCGTTTGGTGGCGTAACTCTCAACCACCCAGGCCGCCTCCGGCTGCAGCCTCAGGGTGACCTGAGCCGATCCGTCCAGTCGGTCGAGGACCCCGATCCGTCCCCCACCGTCTTGGGGTAACATCCGGGCCGGTTGGTCGAGAGATTGCAGGGCCTCGATCCGATCAACCCTGAAGATTCGCTCACCGTCGGCGGTGTGGCACCAGGCGTGCACATACCAGTTGCCGGAATCGGCAAACACCCGCCACGGGGCGACCTGGCGCTCGGTCGTGGCGTCACGGTTGTAGGAGTAATAGACGATCTCCACCTCGGTGGCCGAGGTGGCGGCCAGCCGGAGTTGGTCGAGTATCTCGTGCTCGGCCGAACCAAGCCGGATGTCGACGGCGTCGGCCCCGTCGACCCCGACCACCCGGGCCAACTTGTCGAGGGCGCGAACCAGGGCACCGTCGGGGTCGGTTCCCGGCACCGACAGCAGCGCCTCCGATGCCGCCAGCAGAGCCAGACCCTGACCGGGGGTCAGCCGCAGGGGGCGGGAGAAGTAGTCGGCCAGCATGATCGACACCCGACCCTCATCATCGATCTGCACGTCGATCAGGGCGTCGGGCGAGTACGGCGGCAGGCCGACCATGTACACCACCTCGAGATCGGCCAGCAGATCAGCTTCCTTCAACCCGAAACGAGCGGCAACGTCGGCCACCCGATGGCCCGGGTTGGCCACGATCCAGGGGACGACGGCCAGGACCCGGCGCAGACGGTCGCCGGCAGTGGTCCGGCTCACCGGCCGACCCCCTTGGACTCGATGTCCGACGGACCGGGCGCCGTGGCCGGGGCCCCGTCGACGATGGCGCTCAACCATTGGATCATCTCCTGGCGCCACTCAACCGGTTCGAGAATCTCGGCGTGTTCCAGAAAGCCGAGGGCAAAGGTACGGAAGGCTTCGGCCCGCACCACCGGCACGGTGAAGACGACGCTGCCGTCGCCGCCCTGCTCCGACTCGACGTCGGGGCCGAGGAACCGGGCGGCAGTGGTGGCGTGGCTCTCATCGACCAGGAGCCGAGCCGCCACCTGCTGATCACCTCCGAACTCCCAGGCCCGCAGCGGACCGGCGGACCCGGCGCTCAACCGATCCGACACCACCGGGCGACCGGTGCGCACCACGTCACCCTCGATCCGGTCGAGCCGGAAGTTCCGCTGGCCGTCGCGGTCGTGATCGAACCCGGTGAGATACCAGCGACCCCGATGGAAGTCGAGCCGCCACGGGTCGAGCGTGCGCTTGTCACCCCGGTAGATGAACGTGATGGTCTCATTGGCCGTGATGGCCTGGAAGATCGGGACCAGGGCGGGATCGGTGGGCAGGCTGGCCACCACCCCTTGCATCACTCCCGGGCCGCCCCGGCCCCCGGTTCCTCCCTGCAGGGTGGCCGTTGCCTCACCGGAATCGGTCGTCAGTCCGCCCAGCTTCCACAACGCCTCCTCGTCGTCGTTGCCGTCGATCCGAACCGACAGCGACGCCAGGTGCAGGGCCGCCAGTTCCTCCGGGTCCAGACCAGGATCGGCCAGGTAGTACTCGCTGGGATCGATGCGGTAGCCGTCGATGGGAGGGTCGGTGGCCGGCACCTTGGCCACGGTCAGCGGGATCCCCATCACCCGGAGGTCTTCCTTGTCCCGTTCGAAGGCCCGGTGGAAGGCGGTGCCCGACTCCGGGTAGCCCTCGACCTTGCCTTTGATCTGTTCGGCCGTCAGCGGGCGCGTGGTGTTCAACAACACGGCGGTGAGGTTGAGAAGCCGCTCCAGCTTGTTGACCGACATCCCCCTACAGTAGCGACCCCAGCCGGTGCTCCGTTGCTCTCCGATCGGCCGGTTACAGGCTGGCGATCAGCTTGGCCACCCGATCATCGGAACTCTTGAACGGATCCTTGCACAACACCGTACGTTGGGCCTGATCGTTCAGTTTCAGATGAACCCAATCGACGGTGTAGTCCCGCTTCTTCTCCTTGGCCCGACGAATGAAATCGCCCCGCAGCTTGGCCCTTGTCGTTTGCGGTGGTTGGTCGATGGCATCGAACATCTCGTCGTCGGTGAGGGTTCGCTCCACCATGTCGCGGTTCTGCAGGCGATAGAACACACCGCTCTCCCGCCGGATGTCGTGATACTGGAGATCGATGAGAGCAACCCGAGGGTGGCTCAAGGCCAACCCGTGTTTCTCCCGGTAAGCCTCGATCAGGTTGTGTTTGATGACCCAGTCGAGTTCCCGGTCGAGTTTCAGTGGATCGCTTTCCAGCTGGGTCAGGACGTGCTCCCACATGTTCAGCGCTCTGAGCTCGTCGTCGGGGAAGCCGTGGATCTCCTGGTAGCGGAGAGCACGGGCCAGATACTCCTGCTGGATCTGGAGGGCTGACGCCTCCCGCCCGTTGACCAACCGGACCTTACGGCTGAGACCCAGATCGTGGCTGATCTCGCGGATGGCCCGGATCGGGTTCTCCAAGGACATGTCCGGCAGTACGTAGTCTGGGTCTTCGACCATCCGGAGCAGGACCGCCATGACCCCGACCTTGAGGTAGGTGGTGTACTCGCTCATGTTGGAGTCACCGACGATCACGTGAAGCCGGCGAAAGCTCTCGGCGTCGGCGTGCGGTTCGTCCCGGGTGTTGATGATCGGCCGGGATCGGGTGGTGGCCGACGACACGCCTTCCCAGATGTGTTCGGCCCGCTGGCTGAGGGCGAACATCGGACCCCGGGCGGTTTGCAGGACCTTGCCGGCACCGGCATAGATCTGGCGGCTGACCAGAAACGGGATCAGGATCTCGTCGTAGTGGTTGAGGTCGTCGGTCCGGGCCGTCAGATAGTTCTCATGACACCCATAGGAGTTTCCAGCCGAATCGGTGTTGTTCTTGAACAGGTGGACGGTGCCCCGAATGCCTTCGTCGAGAAGACGTTCCTCGGCCGAACCCAGCAGCTCCTCGAGGATTCGCTCGCCCGCCTTGTCGTGGACGACGACTTCACCGATGGAATCACATTCAGCCGTGGCGTACTCGGGGTGGGAGCCGACGTCGAGGTACAGACGGGCACCGTTGACCAGGAACACGTTGGAGGATCGACCCCAGGAGACAACCCGCCGGAACAGGTAGCGAGCAACCTCGTCGGGGCTGAGCCGCCGTTGGCCCCGCAGGGTGCAGGTCACCCCGTACTCGGTCTCCAGGCCGTAGATTCGACGGTTCACCACAAGTCCCAACCTAGCCGCTGAACTACCGGTTGAGCAGATCGCCGGTGGCTCCCGAAACGACGGTGGCGACGGTTCAACGACCGAGGAGGGCGTTGATATCGCCGTTCTCCAGCCGTCGGAAGCAGCGACCCGATTCCAGGCGATCGAGAACCGCCACCTCCAGCGCCTCGCTGTCCAACGTGCGGTCGTCTCCGGCCAGGGCGGCCACTGCCGCCTGTAGTCCGGCGGCCAGATCCATGTCGTCGTTGTAGGTCGAACCCAGACGCTCACGGATGGCGTCGGCTTCGCCGCCGAGAACGGCGTAACCGTCTTCGTCGGACACGGAGCCGTCGTAGCGAATGTGGAACATTCGATCGCCGTCGCGTTCGAACCCTACTGACACCACCAGGATCTCCACTTCGAGCGGCTTGGTCTCGTGAGTGAAGATCTGGCCCAGCATCTGGGCGTACTGATTGGCCAACGCCTGGGAGTCGACGTCGTCACGGGAGTAGGTGTAGCCCTTGAGGTCAGCGTGACGGATCCCGGCTATGCGCAGCTGATCGTATTCGTTGTAGCGACCGACGCCGGCGAAGGCGATTCGATCGTAGATCTCCGACACCTTGCGCAGGTTTCGCGACGGGTTCTCGGCGCAGACCAGGATCCCTTCGCCGACCTCGACGGCGGCCAGACTGCGACCTCGGGCGATGCCCTTCTGGGCGAAGTCGGCCCGGTCCTTCATCAGCTGTTCGGGCGCTACATAGAACGGCATGTTCATGGCTGCACCTCCATGACCCACACGACAACACGCAGCGGACGACGTTGTGCCGCCTCAGCGGCACAACTCGGTAAGGAGCGCCTCCGGCGCTGCGACATGTTCATGGCTGCACCTCCATGACCCACACGACAACACGCAGCGGACGACGTTGTGCCGCCTCAGCGGCACAACTCGGTAAGGAGCGCCTCCGGCGCTGCGACATGTTCATGAGGGGTCACCTCCCTGACGCTCCCGGAAGTCGGCCAGAACCCGCTCGAATCGTTCGGCGATATTGGCCTCGTCCAGCTCGGCGTAGCCCGTGCCGTCGATGGTGGCCACAATCGGGTAGATGCCCCGCATGCTGTCGGGACCGCCGGTGGCTGAATCGTCGTCGGCGGCAGCGAAAAGGGCGCTGATCAGCAGGTCGATTGTCTCATCAACGGTGAGGTCATCGCGTCGACCCATCTTGATCACGGTGCGGGCGAACAGGCTACCGGAGCCCGAAGCCACGAAGTCCTGCTCCTCGTAGCGGCCGCCGGTCACGTCATAGGCGTAAAGGCGGCCGAAGCCCCGGCGGCGATCGAAACCGGCGAACAGCGGCACGACCACGAATCCCTGCATGGCGGCCGGGAGATTCTGTCGCAACATCTGCGACAGCTGATTGGCCTTGCCCTCGATGGACAGGGCATGACCCTCGACCTTCTCGTAGTGCTCCAGCTGAAGCTGAAACATCTTGACCATCTCCATGGCCGGACCGGCGGCACCGGCAATGGCCACTCCCGACCAGCGGTCGGCGGGGAAGACCTTCCGCATATCGCGGTGGCTGATCAGGTTGCCGGCGGTAGCCCGACGATCACCGGCTATGACCACCCCGCCGGCATAGCGGGAGGCCACCACCGTGGTGCCATGGGTGATCTCCATTTCGTCCTCAACAGGACCCCGGTCACCGCCACCATCGGCCAACGCTCCGGCCGTTGTCCGGCCTTGCTGATGCAGCAGAGCGGCGAAGTTGGGACCCGGATCTTTCCATGAATCGAATACCGGTAGGTTCATACGGCCCCAAGCCTAGTGCCGGATCGGGCCGGCTTTGCGAGAAGCACAAACGCTTTGGCGGCTCGCCGACCCCCTGGCCATCACACTGGCGGCTCACCGACCCATCGAAGGGGTCGTCTACGCGCCAGAGTGCTACGTCTCGGGCTCCGCACGACCAACCAACCCCACCAGTCTCCAGGTGAAACCTCACAGCCACGAGTTTCGCCCTGCGAAACTCCCTAAGATCGTGCTGGGCGCGATCGGCCTTACTGGCCGCCCTTCTGGATGTAGCTCTTGACGAAGTCCTCGGCGTTGGTCTCGAGCACGTCGTCGATCTCGTCCAGCAGGTCGTCGAGTTCGGCCTTCAAGGCCTCGCCCTGCTCTCCCGACGCCGGCATCTCCTCGACCACTTCCTCGGTCTGCGACTTGGACGTCGATTTCTTGATTCGCTCCCGCTCAGCCATGACGGCTTCCTCCTCGCACGATGCTGCGGCATTTTACGTCTTGCGGCACCAGGGGCATCGTACTTCGTTCTACTGTTTGGATCACGCTCCCAGTTTGTCCAGGAGCTGTGACGCTGTCTCGCTTTCATCCAGGATAGTTCCTACATGGCTGCGTGTGCCGCGTCCTGGTTCCAGCATCGGCACCCGTCGCAGCGGATCGTCGCCGACGTCGAACACGATCGAGTCCCAGTTTGCCGCCACCACGTTGTCGGCGAACTTTTCCAGGCAGCGCCCCCGGAAATAGGCTCGGGTGTCCTCAGGGGGCTCGCTCACGGCCCTGCGAGCAGCTTCGTCGTCGATCAGCTGTTCCAATCCGGCCCGGGCGGCCAAAGACTTCTGGGGCCGCAGATCGTGATACTGCAGATCGAGGGCTCGCAAGCGGGAGTCGCCCCATTCGCAATCGTGGCGATCCATGAAGCCCCGCAGCAAGCGCAGCTTGGCCGCCCAGTCGACCCAGTGGGCTACCGAATCGGGATCGGTTTCCAGCCCGCTCAGAACCTGCTCCCAGCGCTCCAGAACAAGCTTGCCGCAATCCTCCCCCACCGCTTCCAGGCCATGGCGGTCGGCCCAACTTCGAGCCTGGGCCAGCAGCTGCCACTGGATCTCCAGTGCCGTGGCCGAACGGCCGTCGGCCAGGGCCAGCGGCCGGTCCAGTGTCAGATCGTGGCTCACGGCATGCATGGCCGGCACCGGGGTTTCCAGGATGATCGGCATCTCGAAGGCGTCGTCTTCCAGCATGGCGAACACGATGGCCGACGTCCCCACCTTCAACAGGGTGGCCATCTGCGACATGTTGGCGTCGCCGGCGATCACGTGCAGGCGCCGGTACTTCTGGCTGTCGGCATGGGGTTCGTCCCGGGTGTTGACGATCGGCCGCTTCAGTGTGGTTTCGAGACCGACCTCTTCTTCGAAGTGTTCGGCCCGCTGGGTCAGCTGGTAGGGGATCTCGTCGCCCCCCAGGCCCGGCAGCTCGCTGCCGACCTTGCCCGAACCGGTGAAGATCTGCCGGGTCACGAAATGCGTCGTGGCCGCCGTCACGATCTGGCCGAAGGGGAGGCTCCGGGCCAGCAGATAGTTCTCGTGGCAACCGTAGGCGTTGCCCTTGCGGTCGCTGTTGTCCTTGTAGATGACGATCTCCTGACCGGGAGGGAGAACGTCCATGGCCGCCTTCATCGAATCGATGAGGATGAGCTCGGCCGCCCGGTCGTAGAGGGTGACCGAGAGGGCGTCGCGGCATTCGGGGGTCGACAACTCGGGATGGGCATGATCGACGTAGTAGCGGGCACCGTTGGTCAACACGGCGTTGACCAGATGGGTTTCCACCTCCGGCGGCATGGCGTAGTCGGGGGCCAGTGCATCGCGGGCATCAACGCCCGGGGTCTCGTCCACGAAGTCCCAGGCCACCGGGGTGCTGCGATCGTCGAGCCCACCGGTCTCGGATCCGACGTAGGCGTTGATCAGGAGAGAGGAGGCGGAGACCGGATTCCACTCGTTGGTCCCGCGGACCATGATCCCGAATTCAGTCTCGATACCAACAATCTTCGGTATGGCCATAGAAGCTCCCGTTCCGGTGCCTGTCCGTCTCCGGACTTACAGGTACTGGCCGGTGGCCACTTGCTCGATGGCCCGACCACCCGTCTTGTCCTCGCCGGACGGACCGACCAAAGTGCGAACATACACGATACGTTCACCCTTCTTGCCGGAGATCTTGGCCCAGTCATCGGGGTTGGTCGTGTTGGGCAGATCCTCGTGTTCCTTGTACTCCTGGGTGACCGAAACCATCAGGTCTTCGGTCTTGATTCCCTTCTCACCGGAGTCGAGGAAACGCTTGATGGCCAGCTTTTTGGATCGGCGCACGATGTTTTCGATCATGGCCCCGGAGGCGAAGTCCTTGAAGTAGAGGATCTCCTTGTCACCGTTCTGGTAGGTGACCTCCAGGAATTTGGTGTCGTCGTCGGACCGGTACATGAAGTCGACGGCGGAGTTGATCATCTTCGCCAGCGCTTCCTCCAGCTCGACGCCATCGGCCAGTTCGCTGTCGTGGATCGGCAGTTCCTTGGTCAGGTAGTTGGCGAAGATGGCTCGGGCCGCCACCGGTTCGGGGCGTTCGATCTTGATCTTCACGTCGAGCCGTCCGGGCCGCAGGATGGCGGGATCTATCAAGTCCTCCCGGTTGGAGGCACCGATGACGATCACGTTCTTCAGCGATTCGACACCGTCGATCTCGGCCAACAGCTGAGGCACGATGGTCGATTCGATATCGGATGAGATGCCACTGCCCCGGGTCCGGAACAACGACTCCATCTCGTCGAAGAAGATGATGACCGGCCAGCCCTCCTCCGATTTCTCCCGGGCCCGCTGGAAGATGAGCCGGATCTGGCGTTCGGTCTCGCCCACGTACTTGTTGAGCAACTCGGGGCCCTTGATGTTGAGGAAGAAGCTGCGACGCTCGTGATCGCCCGACACCTCGCTCACCTTCTTGGCCAGGGAGTTTGCCACCGCCTTGGCGATCAGCGTCTTGCCGCAACCCGGAGGTCCGTAGAGCAGGATGCCTTTGGGCGCCGGCAGCTGGTGCTCGGCGAACAGGTCGGCGTGGAGGAACGGCAGTTCAACCGCGTCGACGATGGTTTCGATCTGCTCATCCAGGCCGCCGATGTCGTCATAGCTGACATCGGGCACCTCTTCCAGCACGAGGTCCTCGACCTCGGCTTTGGGCAGCTTCTCGATCAGGACCGAGGAGCGGGTGTCGAGCAGCACGGAATCTCCGGCCCGGATTCCCGTCCCCACGAGGTGGGCGGCCAGCTCGGCGATCCGCTCCTCGTCGGCCCGGCCGACGATGAAGGCCCGCAGGCCGTCGGGCATCATCTCCTTGATGCTGACCACCTCGCCCGACTGCTCGAAGCCCCGGACCATCACCACATTGAGCGATTCGTTGAGCACGACCTCGGCGCCCCGCTGCAAGGTGTCGAGATCAATGGCGGGGTGAACCTCGACCCGCATCTTGCGGCCGCTGGCGAACACGTCGGCCGACCCGTCGTCGTTGACCCCGAGCATCGTGCCGTAGGCCGAGGGCGGTTGGGTCAGCTTGTCGACCTCCTCCCGTAGGGCGGCGATGTGGTCACGGGCCTCCCGGAGGGTGTAGGTCAGCTTCTCGTTCTGACTGACGGCCTGGGCCAGCTGACCCTTGGTGTCGAGCAACCGTTCCTCCAGCGTACGCACCCGCTTGGGGGCGTCCTGAAGGCGGCGCCGGAGGGTGACGACTTCTTCCTCCATTGCCTTCAGCTGCGTCTGCAACTCGGCCATACCGGTTTCGTACTCGGTAAGCCGCCTCTCGTATTCCGGGGTATTGACGACGACCACCTCCTGGAAAAAATTGTCTTAGCCGGACCCTACACCCACCGTCGGCAAAATACCGAATGCTTCAAGCGAGGCGGGTCACGGCGTGGGGATCGATCAGCTCCATTATGGACCGCGTCGGGTCGACATCGTGGGGCATTCACCCCAGAAATGTCGCGAATGTGATTTATCATGCCGTCTCAGGCCGTTACGGCGCACACCCAACACACATAGGCCAGGGTCCGGGCCTCATCTCGCCACGCATCGTAGCGACCGGAGGGCCCTCCGTGACCGGCATCCAGGTCGGTCCACAGCAGTATCGGGCGGCCCGATGTCGTGTTGCGCCGCAACTCCTGGACCCATTTGGCCGCCTCCCAGTAGCTGACCCGGGTGTCGTTCAACCCGGCGGTGGCCAGGACCGACGGATAGGGCCGATGGCCCACATTGTCGATCGGCGAGTAGCTCCTCATCGTCCGGTAGATGATCTCGTCGGCCAGCGGATTGCCCCACTCCTCCCACTCGGTGACGGTGAGGGGCAGATCGGGATTGGTGATGGTGGTCAACACATCGACGAATGGCACCTGGGCCACCACCCCGGCGAACAGCTGGGGGGCCCGGTTGATCACGGCGCCGGCCATCAGACCACCGGCCGAACCACCCCTCAGCACCAGTTGCTCGGCCGTGGTCGCGCCGGCGGCGATGAGCATTCGGGCCGCCGCCTCGACATCAGCGAACGTGTTGATCTTGTTGGTCAGCTTGCCGTCGTTGTACCAGCGGCGGCCCAGCTCGCCACCCCCTCGGACGTGGGCAATGGCAAACACGAATCCCCGGTCGAGCAGTGACAGCCGGCTGGCCGAAAACGTCGGATCCACCGACGCCTCGTAGGAACCGTAGGCGTAGAGCACACAGGGGCCGGGCTCGTTCAGCGACCGGTCATGGCGGCGGACCACCGAAACCGGCACGGCCACGCCGTCGTCGCCCACCGCCTGGAGCCGTTCGGTCCGGTAGTCGGCCGATTCGAACCCGCCGAGCACCTCCTGTTGTTTCAGCAGATGACGCTCGTTGGCATCGACGTCGTAGAGGAACAATGACGGCGGCGTGACCATCGAGGTGTAGCCGTAGCGGATCAGCGAGGTGTCGTAGTCGGGATTGGAGCCCGGTCCGACGGTGGAGATCGCCTCGGGCTGATCGATGGTGATGAACCGGCCGTCGGTCCAGCGCCGCAGCCTGATCCTGGTGATGCCCTCGACCCGTTCGAACAGGGTGAGAAACGAGCGGTTGACGTCGATGTCGGAGATGGTGATCGTGTCGTGCCCGGGAATCAGTACGGTCCAGTTCTCCGGCCCGGCGTCGTACTCGGGGGCGGTCATCACCCGGAAGTTCTCAGCTCCGTCGTTGGTCAGGATGACGAAGTGGTCACCGTGGTGGCTGGCCCCGTACTCGACTCCCTGGCGGCGGGGGGCCAACACCCGTGGTGGTGTCTCCGGCTTATCAGCCGGGATCACCCACACCTCATCGGTGATCTTGGACGAGATTCCGACGTGGACGTAGCTGTCGTCCTTGTCCCGTCCGACACCGACGAAGAACCGCTCGTCGGGCTCGGCGATGATCATGACGTCGTCGGCGGCCGACCGGCCCACCCGGTGGCGCCACACCTGGTGGGGCCGGTTGGCGTCGTCGCTGCGCACGTAGAAGAAGGTGGCGTTATCGAGGGCCCAGGCCGATCCGTAGGAGATGTCGGTCAGCCCCAGTTCGTGGTCGTCCCCGGTGTCGAGGTCTCGCAGCAGGGCGGTGAAGCGCTCGTCGCCGGCCTCGTCATAGGCCCACAGCAACCGCCGGTGATCGGGAGACACCTCGAACACCCCGATATCGAAGAACTCCCGTCCCTCGGCCTCGGTGTTCTCGTCGAGCAGCACCTGCTCGTCATCGGGCTCGGGACCGGTGGCGGTGGCCGTGAGCCAGGCCACCAGATCGGCGGTGGACGCCTCGGTGCCCGGCGGAACGGGACGTCGGCAGTGAATGGGGTAGGCCTGACCTTCCACCGTTCGGCTGTAGTAGGCCCACTGGTCCTTGATGACCGGAATCGAGAGATCGGTTTCCTTGATCCGTCCTTTGATCTCGCTGTACAGCGTCTCCCGCAGCTGGGCCACCGGCTCCAGGACGGCCTCGGTGTAGGCGTTTTCGGCTTCCAGGTGACCACGAACCTCGGGCGACGACTTGTCCTCCAGCCACTGATAGTGATCAACCCGGGTATCGGACCAAAGGGTTCGCTCGTGGGGAATCCGGGCGGCTTCTGGCGGCCCGGGCGGGGCCGTGTCGGATGCAACCATTTCATCGAGGTTATGCCCCAGGCAAACTCTTGCAGTAAAACTCTTGCAGTAAAAGCGAGGTGCCGCCTCACTTTTTCACCTCGCCATTTTGATCATAAGAGTTTGCCTTTCATGACATCACCGTCCTACCCCCAGGGCTTCTTCACCCCGTCCGACGGGGCCAGTCAGATCCTGCTCATCCGTCACGGCCAGTCCGAGGCCTACACGCCGGGCCGTCCCTTCGCCCTGGTTGGCGGCCACGGCGACCCTCAGTTGACCGAGCTCGGCCACTTCCAGGCACGGCGGGTGGCCGAACGACTGGCGAGCGAGCCCATCGCCGCCATCTATGTCTCGACCCTGACCCGGACCCATCAGACCGCCGCTCCCCTGGCCGAGGCCACGGGGCTCGATCCCGTTGTCGAACCCGAGCTCAGAGAGGTCTTCCTCGGTGAAGCCGAGGGCGGCATACTTCGAGAGATGTTCGCCACCGACCACCCCACGGCTCGGGCCCTGCGGGAGCACCAGGATTGGGGGGTGATTCCCGGCGCCGAGTCGAGTGCCGAGCTGACCACTCGGGTGGTGGCGGCTGTGGACCGGCTGGCTGACCGCCATGGAGGTGAGATGGTGGCGGCGTTCTGTCACGGTGGTGTGATCGCCGCCGTGTTGCAACACGTGGCCGGATCGGGACCGGGCACGTTCTTCGGAGTGCGTCACACCTCGATCAATCACCTGGTGATACAGGCCCCATTCGGTCAGTCGGCCGGATCGGTCGACGGCGACGGGGGCCTGAGCGGTGGTCGGCCGTCGGACCGGCAGTGGATCATCCGCACGTTCAACGACGGCGCCCATGCCGGTGGGCTCACCGGGGACGACCTACCGCCGGGCTGACTTCGTCGGTTGGGCCCCGGACCTCCCGGGGCACCGTGAGAAGTACCCACCAGTCCGACCGGATTCCCGACTAACCTTAAGAGGCACTGGCCACTTAGGGTATTGGCAATGACACCCCGGGTGGTCGAAAGTGCCGTCGTACCTGGGTAGCGTCACAGGAAGCCGTGAAGCCGACCAACCCATGAAAACAGAAGGGTCATAGCGGATCAGTGTTGTGGCGAGAGCGATACAAGATGGCCTCGGCAGCCTTGCTGTTCAGCGCGGCTCTGCTGGCCATTCTCGACTACGCCGCCCGCGATGCCGCCAATCGGGGACCATCCATTCTCTACCTGGCTCTGGCCCTGGTGTTCGCCGCCATCTACGCCTTCTTCACCGACTGGGCCAAACTCCCCTCCCCCCTGAGGCTGATCCCCGCCCTGTTGGTGTTGGCGGCCATGATCGCCTCGATCTACTGGGCCGACAGCTCGGGCACGCCCCACGCCGTGATCGGTTTCGCCGCCGCCGCGGTGCTCGTTCTCTCCTACGTCGGATTTGTCCTGCCTCCGGGCTCAGCTCTGCTGTTCAGTCCGCTGGTGGTAGGGGTCGTGCTGGCGGCCAACCAGGTTGACGCTTTCCGGGTCGGCTTGGCCGTACCCCTCATCGGCGTGCCGGTGGCCGCCGTTATCGGCGAGATAATCTCCGCTCTGGTCGATCGCAGCGTACGCACGGCCCGGTGGTTCTCGTCCCGCAGTGAACGCCTGGCCCGACTTGACGACGTGCTGCGCCGCTTCCGGCGGCCGTCCTCGCTGCAGGAGGCGGCAACCGAGGTGGCCCTCGCCGCCCAGGAAATCTTCCAGGCCCAGCGAGCCACTGTGGTGTTGCGCGACGTGGTGGGCGGTCTCATCCCGGTCACCATCGGTCCCTCCAGCAACGAGGAGCCGAACTCCGAAACCGCTCAGCTGGTGGCCGACGCCATCGGCGGTGACGAACCCCGGCTGGTGCCCAGCGGTCGGGATTCAATGCTGGTCCTGCCGCTGCCGGCCGCCGATGTGCCGGCCGGTGCGGTCGTCGTCCATCCTGTTCCCCAGGAGGATCCGGCCTTCACCGTCGACCTGGCCCGCCTCTTCGGCACCCAGGTTGGTATCGCCATCGAACACCTCTTCGTCATCAACCAGCTCCAGCGGGCCTCGACCCGGGACGAGTTGACCGGCATCGGCAATCGCAAACACGCCGACGCTCTGATCAACTCGCTGGAGGACGGCGACGCTCTCATCCTGCTCGACCTCGACGGGTTCAAGGAGGTCAACGACACTCACGGCCACACCGCCGGCGACCAGGTCCTGCAGGATCTCAGCAACCACCTGCAGAACTGCCTACGGGATTCCGACACCTCGGCCCGCCTGGGCGGCGACGAGTTCCTGGTGGTGGCCCGCCGGGCGTTCGCCGACCCGGTCAAGGTGGCGCAGCGGATCCTCAAGGGCTGGGCCGACCAGGGCCGCTCCACCACCCTCAGTGCCGGAGTGGCCCTGCACGAGTCGTCAGTTGACGTCTCGGAGACGTTCGACCGGGCCGACCAGGCTCTCTACGGGGCCAAGGCGGCCGGCAAGAACCGAGCCCAGATGTGGCTCAACCCCAGCCCCCAGCACTGAGCGCACCCACCCTCGTTCTGTGCGCTCACCGCCCCGGAAACGGGTCCTGAGCACACCCACCCTCGTTCTGTGCGCTCACCGCCCCGGAAACGGGTCCTGAGCACACCCACCCTCGTTCTGTGCGCTCACCGCCCCGGAAACGGGGTCCTGAGCACACACAATGGTGGGGCTGACGGGTCTAGGGCAGAGCGGCGTCGGCGCCACCCGAAGCGGCAGCCGGGGCCTCGCCTTCGGCGGCCGTCGCAGCCGCCGGGCGAGGGGCCGCAGGGCGAGGGGCCGCCTTCTTGCCGGGGGCCAGTTCCACGATCTTGGCGTCGACCTCGTCCTTGATGCCGGCCAGCGGCAACACGTTCAGCACGCCCTGACCCTTGCGGACCAGGTCGATCAGTTCCTCGCCGCTGCGGGTCAACACCGAAGTGGTGCCGTGGATGACCAGGTTGGCCGAGGCGATGTCCTCGCCCATCTGCTCCCGCATGTAGGCAAACACCTCACGTACCGACTCGAGCTTGATGCCGGCGTCGAGAAGGGTCTTGATGGCCTTCAGTTCCAGCAGATCCTTGTAGGAGTAGCGACGGCGGGAGCCGGAACCGTTGGCGTCGGAAATCGAGGGTCTGAGAAGGTCGGTGCGAGCCCAGTAGTCGAGTTGTCGGTAGGTGATCCCGACGATCTCGGCTGTCCGCTTTCCTGAAAAGCTCGCTTCTACCGACATGTAATGGTTGCTCCCTGAGATGATTTGAAAACGCGCTAAGGGTAAATCCTCTCCGTCCCGCCGGGGACTCGAACCGGGTTCGACACGTCCGCAGTACTCGGACGTAATTACGGGAGAGGCATTTACCTTGATTCCGATGCTAGTAAGCTGCGCGCGTAGAGTCAACGATTCGCGCGTAGAGCGCTCGGTCTCCATGACGGCATCAGAAACGGCAACCAACGCACTGTGCGGACAATCGGGGGTGACTCGCCTGGTCGAGACGGCGTTCGGCTCGGCCGTGACGGTTGTCGAAAAGACCGACGCCGCCGGTGGTCGGGGGACCTTCAGCGATGTGTTCCGACTCGAGTTGCGTGGTGAGGGCCGTCACCCGACGTCGGTGGTGGCCAAGTTGCCGGCTGAGAACGCCAACCGTCATGCTGCCGCCGCCGGCGGCGCCTATCTGCGGGAGGCTTCGGCCTACCGGCACCTGTTGCCGCTCTCCGAGGTGGCGGCTCCCATCCTCTACACCTCATTGGTCGAGGGCAGGACGGCGGCGTTTCTGCTGGAGGACCTGACGACGCGGCGGCGGGTCGACCAGATCGACGGCCTCAACCGGGTCGACGCCCTGGCCGTCACCGATGCTCTCCGCCGGTTACACCGTTCGTGGCGGAACCGGGTGGACGATCCCGACGGCCCAGTCCGGAGACTGGCCGTGCGCCGTTCCTCGGTTGCCGGCTTCGATCGCCAGGCGCTGAGCCGGGGGCTGACGGCCATCGACCACCGCTGGCCAGAGGTGACGGCCGAACAGAGGGAGGCCTACCGCCGCCTGCTGGCCAACGCCGACCAACTGGTCGAACGGTTCTCCTTGCAGTCGGTGAGCCAGCCCACCCTGTGCCACGGTGACCCCCGGGCCGACAATATGCATTTCGCCGACGACGGCTCGGCCGTCCTGTTCGACTGGCAACAGATCGCCGTGCAATTCGGGGAGGCCGACCTGGCCTGGCTGGCCGCCACCAGCCTCACCCCGCAGGACCGGCGGGCCCACCACCGCGATCTCCTGACCGGCTACGGAGCCGATGTCGACCGGTTCCGGCTCGGCCTGGTGCTGCCCGGATTGGCGGCTCTGCTGTTGGCCCAGCGCGAGGCCGATCACGCCCGGACCCGTCGATTCATACTCACCAGCCTGCAGCGCATTGCCGCCGCTCTGGTCGATCTCGAGGTGCCGGCTATTCCGGCATGAAGTCTTCCGGTTTGACTTCGTCGAGGAACTTGCGGAGCTCCTCGATCATCTCCTCCTCATCGCCCTGGGTATCGGCCTCGACCTCCTGGATGCCGGCTTCCTCGATCAGCGCCTCCTCGGCGTAGATCGGACTTCCGGTTCGGGCGGCCAGAGCGATGGCGTCGGACGGGCGGGCGGAAATGACGTGGCTTCCACCCGAGCCATCCCGCAGGTGGAGCTCGGCGAAGAACGTGCTGTTGCGCAACTCGGTGATGACGACACGGTCGAGCGCGGCCCCCAGGCCGTCGAGAACCTCGGCGAACAGATCGTGGGTCATCGGTCGGGGCGTTGGCTCTCCCTGAAGCGCAAGGTCAATGGCATGGGCTTCGGGTCCCCCGATGTAGATGGGAACGATTCGGCGGCGGCCAGTGGACTCTCGAAGCAACAGAATCGGCGTGTTGGTGGGAAGCTGTACTCGGACCCCCACCAACTCCATCTCGATCGTCATGGTTTTACCGTAGCCCACATCCGGCGGGGAAGTCCCGCCGGGTCCGCCGGATTTTGTCAATCCAGATGGCTTGCTCCGCCCCGATCGCTGAGGGCACGGTACACCAGCTTGAACTTCCCGATCTGCACCTCGTCGCCGTCGGCCAGGACGGTCGACTCCACCCGTGACTGGTTGACATAGGTGCCGTTGAGGCTCCCGGCATCGGACACATGGAACTCGGTTCCGACCCGGCGAACCAGGGAGTGGCGGCGGGAAACGGTGACGTCGTCGAGAAAGATATCGCTGTCGGGGTGACGACCGATCGACACCTCGTCGGTATCGAGGGCGATGCGG
Organism: Acidimicrobiales bacterium; assembly: GCA_965216685.1. Classification (GTDB taxonomy): domain Bacteria; phylum Actinomycetota; class Acidimicrobiia; order Acidimicrobiales; family SZUA-35; genus JAHELU01. Next base: position 4,634,322 of record OZ244195.1, on the reverse strand, counting down.
CTTCCCCGCTTCGGGCCATGGCGTACCACGAACATGCCGAGGGTGCCTTCCGGCAGCTCGAGTTCCACGCCGTCGTCGTCGACGGCGTCGGGGTCCATCGTCGGGTCGTAGGAGATGGTCGACTCCGAAACCTCGCGTGACTTCAGCGGCGTGCCACACGAGCTGCAGAATCGGGCAGCCAACGGGTTCTCATACCCGCAGGACGGACACCCAGAGACCATCGTTATCCTTCCGTCAGCTCGCCGTAGGCGGCGGCGTCGAGCAGTTCTGACAGCGCCCCGTCGTCGGCCACTTCGACCACGAACATCCAACCCTCGCCGTAGGGGTCGGAGTTGAGCCGCTCGGGCTCGTCGTTGAGTTCTTCGTTGACCTCGACAATGGTGCCGGCAACCGGTGCGTAGATGTCGGACACCGATTTCGTGGACTCAACCTCACTGATCGACTGGCCGGCGGTGACCGCCGATCCGACAGCCGGCAGGTCGACATACACGATGTCACCCAGGGCGTCCTGGGCGTAGTCGGTAATTCCAACCCGGGCACGGTTGCCGTCCTCCAGCCGGATCCATTCGTGGTCGCTGGAATAGCGAAGATCTTCCGGAATCAACATGGTCAATACGTTACCTGTTCTCGTTCGATCCCCGGGCGACGTTTGTTGTGTCCGGGGCTGCAAATCTAGCCTGCTTTGCCGTCGTCAAGCACCACAAGCCCGCAGTTCCACTGCTACCCACACCCTCAGTATCCATTCAATCACTCAGCGTGGGCGGCTTCCAGCCGGCGCAGGAGCGGCACGTACTGGAACAGGGTCGAGTACCAGCCGTAGGCCAGGCCGGGGACGGCGAACAACCAAGCCAACCAGGCCAGTATCGGGGCGTAGGACAGGGTGCTCCGAGCGCCGAGGAACATGGGCACGGCGAACATCATGAGAAAGGCCCCGGTCTTTCCCTCCCAGGTCACCGCCATGCGGTGATCGTGACGAAACTGGGCGTAGAGGGCCAGGGCCGCCGTGGTCACCTCCCGGGCCAAGGCCAAGACGGCCACCACCAGCGAGATCGACCCGTCGATCATGAGAGCCGGGACGGCGACGACGAACAGGAGCCGGTCAACGGTCGGGTCGAAGAGGGCCCCGAAGTCACTGGCCTGATCAAACCGGCGGGCCAACCAGCCGTCAACCCAGTCGGTTGATCCCAGGGCCGCCAACAGCCAGGCGGCGGCCGCCCGGTGTTGACGGGCGAACAGGAGCCAGACGAAGACCGGAATGGCCAGCAGCCGTATCAGGGTGAACAGATTCGGCCAGGTGAGTATCTGGGCCCGGGTCCAGATGCCGGACTGGCCAACCGGGCTAGTCCCGGACATAGAGGGCCACCCCGTCGGCCCGGTCCTCGTAGCGCAGCTCGAACCCTTGGAGGGCCACCATGCCCTCCTCGAACTGCAGTCGCTCCTGCTCGGTCCACTCCGGGATTTCGCGCTCCACCACCAGAACCGCCCGGATGAAATCGGGGAACCCCATGTTGACGGCCGACGGGGGCCGGTCGGTGGCCAGCGAATAGAGCCAGGGACGATCCGACAGCAGGGCCAGGGCCGAGGGCGACGCCCGGATGGGGCGATCGTCGTCCAGAGAGTTGACCGCCCGGATGACAGCCCGATCGACGCTGTCGCGCTCCGACCAGGTCCACGGCTCCTGATAGGGCGACGTCGGCGAGCTGGCCACGAAGAGCAGCACGGCGGCGGCGGCCAGTGTGGTCAGCAGGCGGATGTCGAGGAATACCCGGTCGACGCCCATGTTGCCCAGGCGGTTGAGAGCATGGGCGGCAGCGATCATCACGAAGGCCAACAGCATGGCCGACCGCTCGGCGAAGGGACTCTCCAGCGAGCCCGACAGCAGCAACAGCCCGGCCAGGGGAAAGGCCGGCAGCAGATGCCGGAGCGACAGCAGAGGCAGGAAGATGACCGGGGTGAGGAGGGCAATGAGCAGGAACAGGTTGTCCTGGGTCAGTAACGTCTGCAGGGCGTTCACCGGATCCCGTAACGATGCCAGGCTGACCTGGCCCAGGGTCTGGCCGTTGTAGCCGTTGCGGGCGTCGGGAATGCCGGCCTGCTCGATGAGCGGTTGGGCCACCAGCAACAATCCGAGGGACCAGATGAAGCCCACGCCCATGGTCCACAGTCCGCCCCGGCGCTCGCCGTCACCCAGCAGGACGAAACCCCAGAACCCGAGAGCGAGGCCCAGGTCAGCCCGGCACAGCAGGGCGAACACGATGCAGATCCAGTACCAGACCCATCGTTTGGTGGCTCCGAAGTAGGCCATGCCGATGATGGCGGGGACGGCCATGGCCACCGGGTGGAAATCCTCCACCCCGATCCGGTGGGTCGCCGGGTGGACGGCGTAGGCCAGGGCCACGGCCGAGGCGGCGCCGATCCGCAGCTTAGCCACCTCGCGTGACAGTCGCCACAAGGGGATCACGGCCAGGCCCAGAGCCAGACCCTGAGCCACCACCAGGAGCCGGGGAGGTGAGACCACGGTGGCCAGAAGAGCCAGCGGATACATGATGAACGACCAGCGCAGTTCGAGGAGGTGAACGTCGGTTCCGAACAGCGACGGTCGAGGAACGTTGCCGTTGGTCAACAACCACAGGACCTGGCTGTAGCCGGCCAGGTCGACACCGGTTTGGAGTCCTTCCAGCCGGCTGACGGCGGCCCAGATGATGTATGTGGCAAGGCCCACCCCGATGAGAAGCGGTATCCAGCGGTCACCGGGTCCGGCCTCCAGTCGGGCCTGGAACCGGACGATGGCCCGCCGGGTGCGACGCTGTAGCGGTAGCTGACTCACCGTTTGCTCGGGACGATCAATCGTCCGACTCGACCGGTTGTAGCGGATTGGGCTCGGGGTCGAGCAGGTGGGCTCCGTTGTTGCGGACGTTGTTGACCGACGTTGACACCGGCCGCAGCTCGAGAAAGCCGTCGGGTGCCGGTTTCAGGAGTTCAGCGATGTAGTCGAGATCGGTGTCGGGCGACAGCCAGTCGTCCCAGACCGCAGGCGGCAACAGCACAGGCATACGGTCGTGGACGGCCGACATCTCGGCGTTGGGAGTGGTGGTGATGATGGTGCACGACTCGACCAGCTCGTCTTCGATGTAGTTGCCGTCGTCGTCCTTTGGCCTCCACCGTTCCCACAATCCGGCGAAGACGATGGGTTCACCGTCGGGCCGGTAGATGTAGAAGGGCTGCTTGTTCTTGTGACCCGGGACCTTGGCCCACTCGTAGAAACCGTCGGCCGGGATGAGGCAGCGACGGCTGGTGTAGGCCTTGCGGTAGGCCGACTTCTCGGCCACCGTCTCGGCCCGGGCGTTGATCATGCGGTTGCCGACCTTGGTGTCTTTGGCCCAGAAGGGGATCAGCCCCCACCGGAGGGTCGACAGTGTGCGCCGGCCGTCGTCGGCCCGCACCACAAAGATCTCGGTGGTGGGGGCCACGTTGTAGTTCCCGCTGAAGTCGCCGGCCGGGTAGCTGTCGTCGAGGTCGGCGTCGGGGGCCAAGGCCCCGAAGTAGTTGGCCAACTCATCGGGAGTGGAGGCGGAGACGAAACGGCCACACATTGACTCAAACGGTAGTCGACGCCCTCCCCGTTCGCTCGGTATGGAGCAACGGCGATGGTGGACGGAGCCGGCTCAGCGGTCGCCGGGGCGGTTGGCCCAGGCCGGGACGATGAACATCACACAGGCCAGTAGGAAGGCCAGGCTGGCCAACAGGTCGAGTAGATCGCCGTTCCTCGCGGCACTGACCGTGAAGAAGGCGGCGGATACCGTGAACAACAGCCATCCGATGAACGTCAGAATCCATGTCGATCGAGCATTCATCAGGAGATCCCCTTACCAGCGGCTTCGACCCGGCGCGCTCTCGCCGGCCGCAAGCGGCTCGGTTTCGGCCGATGGCCGAAATGGAGAGTTGACACAAGATCACGGGCTCACGCCGCCAAGGACCTGGGATCTGCACCTAGGCGGCGTCATGGCGTTCCAGCCATCCCAAGATAGCTTCGCTCGTTTCCAGCGGCTTCTCCTGTTGGATCCAGTGCCCACAATCCAGGTTGACCACCTCGACGTTGGGCACGAGCCGCGTCAGGTTCTCGGCTCGCTGGACCGGATCCTGGTCGCCGTAGATCATGAGGGCGGGCTGTCGGATGATCGGGTCCACCTCGGCCAGTAGATGCCAGTTGCGATCGATGTTCCGGTACCAGTTGATGCTGGGCGTGAATCCAGTTGATTCGAAGGCCGAGACGAAGACGGCCAACTCGTCGTCGGTCATCAGCGGCTCACCGAGCGGCGACGGCGCGGTGGCCAGGTTGATCATGGCCATTCCCGGCTGAGGCCCAGCCGGAGGCTGATTCTTCCGGAAGATGTTGCCGAGGAACCGGGCGATGTGTTCCTCCAGCACGGCATCGGCCACCCCTGGTTGTCGATTGAAGTGGACGAAGTAGAAGTCGGGTCCAAGTGTGGCCTCCATGAGTTCGATCCACGGCTGCTCGGCCCGCTCGTAGTAAGGCACGCTGAGCGCCGCCACCTTGTTCACTCGATCCGGATGCAGCAGTGTCAGTCCCCAGACCACGTTGGCACCCCAGTCGTGGCCGACGAAGGTGGCATGGTCGTAACCGTAGTGATCGAGTAGTGCCACCAGATCGCCCGACAGATGTTCGATGTCGTAGTCGGTCACTTCCGTTGGACACGATGAGTTTCCGTAGCCCCGCTGGTTCGGGGCGATGACATGGTAGCCGGCGGCGGCCAGAGCGGGAATCTGATGGCGCCAGGTGAAGGCGTGTTCCGGCCATCCGTGACAGAGCACGACGGGTTTCCCGGCATTCTCCCGACCCGCTTCGAACACTTCGAGCTTCACGCCGTTGGCCGAGACGAGGGTGGGTCTGGGAAAGTCGCTTGGGTTGAACATGGCAATACCTTTCTGGCTTCTGTTGCCCGATGTGGCTTTACGAAGTCGACCCTAGAACTCGATGCGGACTGATAATGTCCGCAATAGGTGCCAGACTCTGAAAATGGCAAGCGATCCGACCGGGCGAGCACTGCAACTCCTCTCGCTGTTGCAAACCCACCGTCGATGGAGCGGCGCCGAGCTGGCCGAGCGGTTGGAGGTCACCGAACGAACGGTTCGCCGTGACGTCGACCGTTTACGCCACCTCGGTTACCCGGTCGACGCCTCGCCCGGAATTGACGGTGGCTACCGTTTGGCCGCCGGCTCCCATCTGCCGCCGCTGCTGTTCGACGACGACGAAGCCGTGGCCGTCGCCGTCGGCATGCGGGCTGCCGCCGGCGCCGCCATCGACGGCATCGAGGACACCTCGGTACGGGCTCTGGCCAAGATCGAGCAGGTGCTTCCTGATCGGCTACGGCGTCGCGTCTCCGCCCTCAATGCCAGCGTGGTGTCACTTGGTGGGGATCACGCTGACAGGGCCGTCGTCGACCCCGACGCCCTCGGCGTGCTGGCCTCGGCGTGCCGAGACCACGAAGAAGTCCGCTTCGACTATCAACGCCTCGACGGCGACGACAGCCGGCGCCTGGTCGAACCGCACCAGCTGGTCACGGCCGGCCGCCGCTGGTACCTCGTTGCCTGGGACCTCCGCCGTACCGATTGGCGCACATTCCGCCTCGACCGGCTCAGCAGCGCCCAACTGGCCGGCCGACGTTTCGGGCCCCGCCCCATCCCCGGTGGCGACGGCGCCGCCTACGTGGCGGCATCAATGGCTTCGCTGCCTCGTCAGCTCGAAGCGCTGGTGGCGGTGGATGCGTCCCCCGGGCAGATGGCCGATGCATTGTCCTGGGTCAACCACACGGTCGTCGACGGCGGAACCGACTGGTGCACGATTCGGCTCCGGGCCGACCAGCTGGATTCGCTGGTCATGGCGGTGGCCCGGCTGGCGCTGAGGACCTCAGTCGAAGTGATCGAACCCCAGGGGCTTGCCGATGAAGTGGAGGCGCTGGTCGGACGTCTCAACCAACGGTGAGGCCAGCGGCCGATCCTGATCGCGAACCAGATCGAGACCTGGACCCGTATGAGGAGTATGAACGAGACCATGTCCGCCCATCGTCCTTTGGCCAGCGGTCTGGTGGTGATGACCGCCCTGGCGATGCTGATTGCCGCCGGCTGCGCCACGTTCGTCGGCGACACCGAGACCGCCACCGATGGCGATGGGTCGTCGCCCTCTGTCGTTGCCACCGCTGTCTCCCCGGTCACCGAGCCGACGACGGCGCCGACCACGGTAACGCTCGAGCCTGTGGCCGAGGCGGAACCGGACCGCGGCGGCGGGGAGGACCACGTCGAGCTGTTCTCCAGCGCACCGGTATTCGGGATCGCCTTCGATGCCCTGAACATCGAGCTCAGCGATCAGTTCGACTTCGCCCGCATCGACATCACCAAGGGCCGGTTGAAGCTCCCCGTACCCGAGGGCGCCGGCGCCTTCGTGACCCAGCCCGACCCCGAGCTGCTCCTGGGCGGCCGGGTTGAGGATGACGGCGTCGTGTCGAGTGCAGCCATCGTGTCACCATTCGGGACCGCGGTCAGCCTCTCGGCCGTGTTGACCTTGATGTCGATAACAATCGAAGACACCGACGCCAACATCGATGCGGTCAACGAGGCCTTGGTTGACCTCGACGGCTCCGGCTTGGGGGAGCATCAGTACCTTGTCCTCGACGGGCGAGGGGTCCTGCTCGAGGTGGTTGATATCGACGGCGCGGCCCATTTGTCGGCTGTCGTGTCGAAGGAATCGACACCGGCTGCAGCCAGCGAAGCGGCCGCAGCGCTGCGAACGGCGATGGCCGAGCGGCTGGCGGCCTGAGTCCATGGCGGCGGGGACAGGCGAGTCGAAGACGTGTGCCGGCTTGGCCGATCAGGCACGGTGAAGGCGTCGGTACTCGCCCGGCGGCTGGCCGAACGCGGCTCGGAAGGTGCGATGGAAGTGGGATCGGTCGTTGAACCCGCACTCCACGGCGACATCGACGATACGGAGATGCCACCGGGCTGGGTCGAGCAGATACCGCCTTGCTCTCCACACTCGCTGATGAAGGACCTCGGCCGAGAATGTTCTCGTGTGGCCGGCGAATGCGGTGTGGAGGGTCCGCTCCGACACCGACAGCCTTCGGGCGGCTCGACCTGGCGATAGTTGAGGGTCGGCGAGCTCCTCCTCAATGAGGGTGAGAGCGGCTTGGAGGAGGGCCCGACGGGCCGGCGATGCCGGCTGGTCGGATTGGCGGGTCAGTATGGCAGCGATGATCTCACTGAGATGCTGGGCCAGGTAGGCTGCGCTTCCACTCGAGAGGGGTGTCTCGCCGGCAATGGCGGCATAGCGGATCGCCAGGTGGGTGAGCGGTGATGCAGGGAGTGGTTCGGCCACGACTTCGCCTTCGGGGAGGTTGGGACCGATGAGGGAACGGGGTAAGTGAACCGCGGTTTGGCCGAAGTCGTCCTTGAACTGGAGGGTGAACGGTTCGGAGGTGGTCACCAGGCATGCCTGCCCCGGACCCAGAATTCCGTGCCGGCCTCGCTGGGCCGCTGACCCGGAGCCGTGGAGCTGGACATTGAAGCAGATGCTGTCGGTGGGATCGTCGGCAATGTCGTCGTCGGTGCGATCGACATGTTGGCCGACTGACTCGATTGTTGTGACCGCTCCGGTTCCGAGTGGGTGGCTGGAGATGGTGGCTCGGAACGGCTCGGCCGATCGGTGCTGCTCCGGAGTCAACCGGAAGAAGGTGGCACATGCCACCTCACGCCATTGCTCGAAGCGCTCGCTCGGCGGCAACTGGTCGGTCGACCATCGCATTCGGATACCTCCAGCCGCCGTTTGCGCCGCTGTCCACACAATCGTGCGGGCAGAACCACTCCCGGTCGCCACGGCGGTGCTTTGCTTGTTCCATCAATTGTAGATCCGTGTTCAAGGAGACGATCGTCGCCATGTTCCGAACTCCATTCTGCGACCTGCTTGGCATCGACGTGCCGGTCATGTGTGCCCCGTTCGGGCCGTGGCCTCAGGTCGACCTCGCGGTTGCCGTGGCCCGAGCAGGGGGGCTGGCCAGCCTTGGCACCGCCGTCCGGCCGGTCGATCAGCTCGTTGAGCAATGGAACGAGCTCCGCCGCCAGACCGACCGGCCCTTCAACATCAATCACACGATGCGCCCTCTCGACGAAGAAGCCTTCGCGGCAACGCTCGAGTTCGGACCGGCGGCAATCTCGTTCCACATGGGCGTCCCGGCCGACCTCATCGCCGAGGCCCATGACCGGAACATTCTCTGGATCCAACAGGTCACGGACTGCGCGCAAGCCGAACAAGCCATCGCAGCCGGTGCCGATGTTCTGATTGCCCAAGGCACCGAAGCCGGCGGCCACAGCGGCGAGATCTCCACCATGAGCCTCGTACCCCAAGTCGTCGACCGCGCCGGTCCGACCCCAGTGCTGGCCGCCGGCGGGATAGCCGACGGCCGAGGGCTGGCAGCCGCCCTTGCCCTCGGAGCGCAGGGCATCAACATGGGAACTCGCTTCCTGGCCTCAACCGAGATGACCATCAGCGACGACTGGAAACGGCGCATCGTCGATGCCCACTCCCAGCAGGCCACCAAGGTCACGAACAGCGAACTGATCATGCCGCCCTACACCCGACCCGGACCACCAACCGAACCTCGCTCGCTGCCCACCGAGCTCACGCACACTCTCGAACACGATCCCGACAGCCTCGACCCCGAGGCAACCGGCCGTGACCTCATCAACGCCGTCCTCAACGGACGGGGTCACGAGTACCTTCCCTTCGCCGGCCACAGCGTCGGCCTCATCAATGATGTTCTCCCGGCCCACCAGATCATCAGCACCATCCGAACCGGAGCCAAGCACGCCCTCGAAAACGCCACCCGATGGATCCGGACCACGGAGCTGTGATGCCCGATGGTTCCGACCACCAACCCTGGTTGGAGCCTGGGCCCGATGTTGGGACTACAGGGATCACCCGACGTGTGCCTATGCTGAGCCATGGCCCGACGGGCGGAACGCCTCATGATGTACGGCTCGCCGGCCGGTGGCGACAGGCTCGACTGGACCTGGGTCGAGGACCAACTCGTGAAGGCCGGTGCCTATTGGATCGTGGCCCCCGGAGTCGGCAATCCCCACCCGCGCCCGGTCTGGGGCATCTGGCACGACGAGGGACTGTTCTTGAGTATCGGAAGTCCCGAGATCAAACGACGCACCCAGGATGGCAATCCTGTGGCCGTCCACCTGGGAAGCGTCACCGACGTTGTGATTGTCGACGGCGACGCCGCAGGAGCATTCTCCGACGGAGTCCTTCTGGACGCGTACAACGCCAAGTACGACTGGGACTACTCAGTTGATGAGTACGGCCCACTGACGAGAATCGAGCCGCGTAAGGTCATCGCTTGGCGATCGGCCGGTTGGGCCGGTCGGGAGGGCTTCCAGGAAACCGGGCGTTGGACGTTCGGATCACAACCGCACTGAACGTCACCTTTGGCCCGTTCGGCCGGTCACAAGGTGCTCGACCAGGACGGCGCGGGTTGTTACGCTTGGATGGTGAGGTCAGGTCGCTGGTGCCTGGGGGGACTTGGTGTCGTCCTCATGTTGGTCGGTTGTGTTGGCTCCGACGACCCCGACGGCAGCTCGGTGATCAGCCGGCCCGAGTCGACAGCATCGATTACGGCGAGCGAGTCCGCCTCAAATGACCCTGGTACTCCGTCGTGTCAACCCACCGAGACCGAACAAGAGCCCCTGATCGGTCCCGAGGTCCGGGCGATCAGCAGCACCGGGGCCGAAGGCTGGGCCCTGATCTTCTTGAACCTGCCGGGCCCGCCGGGAGACCCGCTGGTGATCCCGGCCAGCGAGGAGCCAGTGAAGATCGTCTGGAGGCTGACCGGCGATGGCGATGTCACATTCCGCGCCACCGATCCCCACGGCAATATCCAAGAGTTGGCCTGGGGGCCAGATGCCCACGGCGGATCGAGCTGGCTTCGGCCTGGCGACGAGTGGGGCACGGGCTGGCTCCTCGACATTCCGGGCTGCTGGACATTCGAGGCGACCAGAGGCAACGACAACCACACCGTCCCCGCCGTCGTCAGTGCGTGATAGCGCCCGAGGCGGCCCGAGGCGGTCCCTCCCGGGCCGCCGGGAGGGACCGCTGACCACTGGTGACGATCCGAAGCGTTTGCGATGGTAGCACCGTGGTAATACCATTAACTCATGCCAGTGAAGAAACTTTCTGTCGCCCTCGAAGACTCAGTCGCTGATCGGGCAAGCGAAGCAGCTGAACGACACGGCCTCAGCCTCTCGGCATGGCTCAACGCGGCCGCTGAACGCGCCCTCACAATTGACGCCGGCCTTGTCGCCGTCGCTGAGTGGGAAGCCGAGCATGGAACACTCACGGCCGATGAACTGGCGTGGGCTGACCGGATTCTCGACCAGTCAACGACGGCAAGATGACTGGTCTGACATACGACGCCGGTGCGCTGGTTGCCGCCGATCGATCAGATCGAAAGCTCTGGGCACTACATCGACGCGCCCTCGAGCGCGGTCTCGTTCCGACAGTACCTGCCGGAGTCCTGGCGCAGGGATGGCGAGGGGGGCCGCAGGCGCAACTCTCAAGAATGTTGAAGGGCTGTCGAGTTGAACACCTCGACGAATCTCGTGCTCGCGCTGCGGGGACCGCGTGCGGCCTTGCCAAGACCACCGATGTCGTCGACGCGACAGTTGTCGTTGGAGCTGCTGCTCGTGGGGACATCACAGTCTCGAGTGATCCCACCGACCTCTCCCGGATCGCTGATGCCTTGGGCCTGTCCCTAACGATTGAGCGAATCTAGGGGTTCGGACTTCGTCGCGAAACCACCAAGCCACCGGTGGTCGCCATGGTTGGCTCCCAGCGGGGGTATGTCCCCCGAAGACGCATCTTACTCCACGGGACCCCTTCGGATACGAACATCTAGGCCTGAGCACAGGTACCCACCCTCCGCGGCGAGCTGAACAGCCAAGCCTTCCGAAGGCTCCTCATCTCCAAACGCCCATGTATCTTGGAACTCGCTATCACAGTAGATGTCAGCGAGCCAGCCGATGGGCTTCGGCGGTAGCGATCCTGGCCGGAGTGCCGTACCATCACGCAGAGCCTGGATCGCGTCATCCTCCAGTTCGACCGGTGTCTCCGAAACGAGGATGTCAACAGCCCACTCTCGTAGCGCCAGTCTCGCCTCGACCTGTTCCTCTGAGGCGTCATTCGCCGGTAGCTCTTCGCCCAAGATTGTCGCCGCGATACCGATATACTGGGCATCAAGCTGGCGGTCCTGTAGGGCTCCATTTACGATGTAACCAAGCAGCACCACCGAGATTGGCACGACGGCAACTTTGGATATCTCTAGCATCCAGCGACTGCGGCTCCAATCGTCGTCACCTGACACGTTCCAGAGGCTACCAATCCGGCCTTAGCCTGCCACACGACCCAGCGGTGCCGAGCGGTGTCTGGCACCGATTGGTGCGCTGACAGCTGGGCTCACGGATGATCGTCCAGTTGTATCCCTTGGTCCTTCTCGTCTTCGTCCTCCATGGCCTCAGATGCCTCAACATACGCAGCCTCGGATCGAATCGAGATGTTATAGCTGGATAGACGACCAACTGCGTCCATGACACCGTCGATTTGGAGGATCTCTTGGACCTGTTCTTCGCTTATGCCCGTTCGACTGTCCGCCACGACGGTTCGGAGGATGAAGTCCCTCAGCTCTACGTCAGCGTCCATCCTCCGTGCTTCCGACTCGGCCTTTCTGGCCTGGGCGTGGAGATTGGCCGCCTCAGCTTCGAGCTTGCTTGCTTCCGCCTGGATGCGGTTGGACTCGGCAACGGCTTTCGCCGAGTTTGCTCTCCAGTCTCTTGCGGCTGTCAGCGCACCTACGAACGCTGCAAGGGTTCCGCCGATCACTATTTCTAGCGGATTCTCGAAGTTGAGCGACTCGACCCTGAGGCCTGGGCCGACATCCGAGGTTTTGTGGCCTTCTACCTCAAAGGCGTTAAGGAGAAGATCCACATCGGCCAACACGTTGACTATCTCGGTGAGGGTGGGTCGTGGACCCATATCAATGGTCAGTCGAGTAGTGCCAAATACTCGGGCAATGGGTCCGAAGCGCGAGTCTGAGATCTGAGTTCTGAAGGAGTCTCGAGGACCCAGGATTAGGTCACCGTCCTGCAACAGGCGTTCGATGACAGCCCTTGAGACGCCTAGATACCCAGCAGCCTCGTCTGCTGTGATGTCATCGCCATCTTTGTCCGAGATCGTCATCGTACGTCACTTCCGCCAGTCCTTGCTCGGTGTGAGCCCCGTGACGGGCGATCATCTCAAACGTCATTTACGAGAAAGGCCCCAGTTTAGCTCCCGACCAACAGCCGCACAGGAAGGGCGTTGCGGAAGTTCGTGATTTCAGTGTCGGGCTGGGGAGATTCGAACTCCCGACCTCTTGACCCCCAGTCAAGCGCGCTAACCAAGCTGCGCCACAGCCCGTGGCGATCCGATCGTAGCGTGGATCGTGACCATGGCGTCGCGGATTACGCCGATTTCGGCGATTCCGAACCGGTGATGGTCAGAGCCGCTCGGCCACCCAGCCCACCCCCTGCAACAACCGCCAGCCAAGGTAGGCCACCACGGCCACCACCACGATCCAGAAGTGCCAGGGCACAGCCTGATCCGGGGTCTGAGCTTGAATCCGGTCGGCCTGGTCCACGGCCTGGCCACAGGTTGGGCAGGTTCCAGCCTCGGCCACCGAGTTGGGAGCCAGATAGGCATCACAGGTATCACACCACGGCACGGCCTAGATCCTACGCAAAACCAGGACAGCCACATCGTCGGCGATGGGACCACCGGCGAAATCGCGAGCCGCCTCCACCAGCACCTTGGTCAACACATCGGGCGTGGCGGTGGGGTCGCGCCGGATCATGCCGGCGATGCCGTCCTCACCGAACAAAACCTCACCCCGCCGAGCCTCGGCCAGCCCGTCGGTGTAGAGAACGGCGACGTCGTCGAGCTCCCACGCCATCTCCCGAGAGTGGTACGGAGCGGTGGGGTCGAGCATCAGGAGAGGTCCAGTGGCCCCCAGCGGTCGCACCTCGCCGTCGTGCCACACAAAGGCCGCAGGATGACCGGCTGAGGCGTAGCGAAGGGTTTCGGCCTCGATGTCGAACACCAGGATGCACAACGAGATGAACTCCTCACCCCGCTCCAACACCGACATCTGAGCATTCAGCTGTTCCAGCGCCTGCCCGGGATCGCGGTACTGAATCAGAAAGGCCCGCAGCAGATACTTGGCCTGCAGCGCGGTGATCGACGGTTCGATGCCGTGGCCGGTGACATCGCCGATGACGGCCCCCACCCGGACCTCGTCGATCTTGAACACGTCGTAGAAGTCGCCAGCCATGGCCCCGCTACCGGCCTGATAGGCCTGCCCGATCTCAAAATTGGCGATATCGGGGAGATCCGACGGTGCCAGCCGGGCCGCCCACTGCAGCGGCGCCAGTTCCTCCTGGGTCAGGACTTCCCGGGCCTTCTTCTCGACCTCGGCTCGGTCGGCCGAAATACGGGCGATCTCGATCTGGGCCTCCCGGTTGACCAAGGCCACGGCGGCAGGCACGGCCATGAGGGAAACCAGCGCAGCCTGCCAGGTTCCGATGCCGACAACGGCCACGATGACCAGGGCCAACGACGCCAGGCCGGTGAACACCGCGGTTTGGAGGTCGCGGCGATAGTCGTTGATGGCCAGTCTCCAGAGATCAGGAGGGGTCTGCTCTTCGGCCAGCCGGTTGACCACCTGGTGGCGGCGCACAGCGGCCCGGGCCCAGGCGGCTGCGGCCAGGGCACAGACAATGGCGGCGAGAGCCGGCAGAAGCCTCTCCATAGTCCTCCATCCTAGCCCAGCCCTGTGGCCGACGGGCTTGGGGTCCTCGTCCGCAGACATGGCGCCCCACGGTCTGACCCATCTGGGGTTCCCAGGGGTCGGTCGCGACCCCTGGGAACCCCAGATGATGCCCAGCCGCTCGTCAGAAGACCGGCCGGCGTTACTCGCTGCGCTTGCGAACCCGGATCTTGATCGGGGTCGGACCGAAGTCGAACTCCTCCCGCAACCGTCGTTCCAGGTAGCGGAGGTAGTGGTCGGGTATGCGACGGTTGGCGAACAAGGTGAAGGTCGGTGGATCGACGGCCCCCTGGGTGGCATACAGCACTCTGGCTCCACCCGGCGCCGGTTGGGCCTGTTGGGCCAGGCGAATGACGTCGTTGACCTTCCCGGTCGGTACCCGGGTCTGGTAGGCGGCGATGGCCGAACGCAGTGAGGGCAACAGTCGTTGGGTGCCGCTGCCGCTCAGGGCTGAGATGCGGTGGACTCCGGCCTCGGGCAGGAAGCTGAGTTTGCGTTCCAGCTGTGTGGTGAGATCGTTGCGCTGTTCAGTGGTCAACTGATCCATCTTGTTGAGGACCACAACCACCGGGCAACCGGCGGCGTCGACCCGTTCGGCCAGTCGCTGGTCCTGCTGGGTCACCCCCTCCGAGGCGTCGATGATGAGGAGGGCCACGTCGGCCCCGTCAACCGCCTTCAACGAGCGGACGACCGAGTAGTACTCGGTATCTTCGTCGATCCTCGAACGACGGCGCATACCGGCGGTGTCGAGGAACCGGACCGGACCGATCTCGGTTTCGACCACGGTGTCGATGGTGTCCCGGGTCGTTCCCGGCATGTCGTGCACCACCGACCGTTCCTCTCCGATCAGCCGGTTGAACAGCGTCGACTTGCCCACGTTGGGCCGACCGACCAGGGCGATGCTGAAGATGCGCTCGGCCTCGTCGGCTCCTTCGGCGTCTCCCTCCACCGATTCGTCATCACCGTCGAAGTGGGCGATCACGGCATCGAGCAGGTCACCGATGCCTCGACCGTGGATCGAACTGACCGGGTAGGGCTGACCGAGGCCCAGCCGGGCCAGGTCCCAGATGGCGTTCTCATGGCTCTGGTCGTCGACCTTGTTGGCCACCAGGATGACCGGGATGTCGACGTTGCGGAACAGTTTGGCCGCCTGGGCGTCCTCGTCGGTGACACCGACCATGGCGTCGACCACGAAGAGCACGACGTCGGCCGTCTTCAAGGCCCGCTCCGACTGGCTCGACACCTTGCGATCGAGCTCCGTACCCCGGGCCAGCCAGCCTCCGGTGTCGACCAGGCGGAACGGGTGACCCAGCCATTCGGCCTCCACCTCCTTGCGGTCGCGGGTCACGCCCGGCCGTTCCTCCACGATGGCTTCCCGCCGGCCGAGAATGCGGTTCATCAGCGTCGACTTCCCGACGTTGGGCCGGCCGACGATCACCACCTCGGGTAGGCCACTCATCGTGACAGCTCAATCGATACCGGAACCGGAGCATCGTCCGGGCCGTCATCGTCGACTGTAGGCAGGCCCAGAGCCCGGCGCAGCGACAGTCCGTCGGTGGCGATCACCTCGACCGGATGAGGGAGGTCGGCTGCCGTTGTACCGTCGAGGAAGCGGCCGCCGGAGAGGCAGACATCGGGCAGCAGGTAGCGGTGCCCGGTCGGCTCTTGGGCCAGGTGGCGGGCCACGTCGGCCCCCACCATCAGCCCGGTGACTCCGATGTTGCCGCCGAAGAAGTGGTTGTCAACGGTGATGAGCCGGACGGCCATGTCGAGCTCGGTCCAGATCTCGTCCAGCAGGGGACCCAGCACCCGGGCTCCGTAGGCGCCGGTGATGATGGCCACCGGCGACCGGCCGTCATCGGCGCTGGGGCTGGAGCCGTTGTCCGAAGCCTGCCGGGGCGCTCGGTACCCCTGGGCCGGGGCACCGTCGACCCAGGCGAAGAATCCCGATGCCGTGCCCACCGGGCTGTCGCTCAGGCCTGAGAACTCCAACTCGAATGTGCGGGCCATGCCGATGCCGTCCTCGTGCATGGCAAAGCCCTCGTAACTCTCGGCCGGAGGAAAGGGCCGATGGGCTAGCAGGTAGTACTCGTCGGCGGCAAACACCAGACGGCGGCCCAGCACTTCCAGGTAGACGGCCTGCCACTCCTCCACCAGATCAACCACCGCTTCCGCCTCGGCCTTGGTGTGGGGTCGCATGTCGGGCTCGTTGGAATAATCGCTCACCCCCAGCGGCACGACGGCCAGACTGGCCAGCGACGGATACTGGTCGAGCACCGTCAACAAGGTGTCGGCCAGCACCTCACCATCGTTCACGCCGGGGCACACAACGACCTGGCCGTGAACCTCGATTCCGGCGTCGAGCAACGCCGAGAGCCAGCGCAGGCTGGTGGCCCCCCGCCGATTGCGCAGCATCTCCACCCGCTTGGCTCGGTCGGTGGCGTGGATGCTGACGTACAGCGGGGAAAGGCCTTCGGTCACCACCCGTTCGAAATCGGCTTCGGTGAATCGGGTCAGGGTGGTGAAGTTGCCGTAGAGGAACGACAGCCGGTAGTCGTCGTCCTTCAGGTACAGGCTGCGGCGCATGCCGGGCGGTAGCTGGTAGATGAAGCAGAAGCCACAATGGTTGTCGCAGGTCCTGACCTGATCGAAGACCGCGGCCTGGACCTCGATGCCCAGCGGTTGGCCTTCGCCCTTGTCGACCATCACGGTACGGGGCAGGCCACCACGATCGAGCTCCAGTTCAGGGTCGGCCCCGTCGACCAGCAGTTGGTAGCGGATCACGTCGCGGGGCTGCTCGCCGTTGATCGAAACCAGGGCATCGCCGATCTCCACCCCGGCCCTGTCGGCTGGAGAGTCAGGGGCAACGGCAACCACCAGAGGCAGACTCACCAGACAAGGATAGCCAGTACCCTGGGCCGTGATGAACGAGTCGACCCCTTTGTCCACCCCTTTGTCCTCTGACGTTGACCGGGTCCTACTGTGCAGCCCCCGGGGTTTCTGCGCCGGAGTGGAGATGGCCATCAAGGCGCTGGCCTGGATGGTCAGGGCCTTCGAACCACCGGTCTACTGCTACCACGAAATCGTGCACAACAAGCTGGTGGTCGAACGGTTCTCCGACCGTGGCGTGATCTTCGTCGATGACATCGACGACGTGCCCCCCGGTCGTCCCATCATGTTGTCGGCCCACGGCTCAGCCCCCGAGGTGGTGGCCGCCGCCCGCGATCGGGGCAGTTATGTGGTCGACGCCGTCTGCCCCCTGGTGACGAAAGTCCATCACGAGGTCAAGGTCAGGGCCGGCAAGGGCTATCAGATCGTCTACATCGGTCACGAAGGACACGAGGAGGCCGTCGGCACCATGGCGGTGGCACCCGACGCCATCCATCGGGTGGAGACGGTGGCGGATGTGGCCGAGCTGCCCGACTTCGACCAGCCGACGGCTCTGCTGGCCCAGACAACCCTTAGCCATCGTGACTGGGCCGATGTGGCCGACGCGGCCAAGGACCGCTATCCCGATCTGTTCACCCCAGCCCGCTCCGATCTGTGTTTCGCCACCACCAATCGGCAGTCCGCCCTGATGGCGGTGGCTGAGCGCTGCGATGCCTTCGTGGTGATCGGCTCGGCCAACAGCTCCAACACCAACGCCCTGGCCAAACTGGCAGGCGAAGCCGGGTGCGCCCGGGTGTTCCGGGTCAACGGTCCCGACGAGCTGCCGTCGGATCTGGGGGGCACGGTGGGCCTCACCGCCGGGGCCTCGGCTCCGGAGGATGTGGTTCAAGCCGTGATCGACTTCCTCGATCCGATCAACGGGGTCTCCGAGGTTCGCATCACCGAGGAGGACGAGTACTTTCCCCCGCCCCGCAACCTCCGGGAGCTATTGGCTGTGGTCGACGTAGTGGCCACCTTGGCCGCCGGTGGACCGGTGGGCGACAATCCCCGCCTGCAGGATCGTCACGTTGACGCCTCCGACGTCCTGACCGCGCTCTAGGATCAGGCCCCGGCCCGGCGCTGGGCGTCGTCGTACAGGGTCTGGAGCGACGACTGCAGTTCCTCGGTCACCGACCGGACGGCCGAACGTTTCAAGCGGCCGGCCCGGCCGTCGGATCGAGCCGGAGGATGAACCGGTTGGCCCACAACCACCACGATACGCCGGGGCCGGGGAACTCTCTTGCCTTTGGGCAGGGCCCGGGAGGCCCCACCGATACCGACCGGGACAATGGGTACACCGGCCCGGCAGGCCAGAAACGATGCCCCCTCCTTCATCTCGGTGATCAGCGGGCCCTCCTGACGGGTTCCCTCGGGAAACACCACCAGAGGTTCGCCACCGGCGAGGACCGCTTCGGCCACTCGCAGGGCGCTTCGGTCGGTCATCGACCGTTCAACCGGGAAGCCACCCATCGACCGGAGAAAGAAGCCCAACCCGGGGATGGCGAAGTAGTTCTCGGCCCCCATGAATCGCAGCACCCGGGGGCTGGCCAAGGAGGCGAGCGGGGTGTCGAGAATCGACCGGTGAGCCCCGGGAGCGAGAATGTAGCCTCCGCCGGCCGGCACGTTCTCGGTGCCGGTCACCGACACCCGGAACCAGGCTTTGGTCGCTCCGACGAGAAGCATTCGTAGGACGCGGTAGGCCGCTCGGGCCCCCCGGCCCATCGTCACCTCGGGCCCTGGATCGCCGATGGAAGCGGTCATCCGACCGGACGGCCGGATTCGCCGACGGTGCGGTTCAGCATCGACACCAGTTGCCGGACGACACCGTCGATGCTCAGGTCGCTGGTGTCGACAACATGGGCGTCGTCGGCCACCTTCAACGGATCGTGGGTCCGGCCCGAGTCGTAGGCGTCGCGGCGGGCCAGATCCTGAGCCACTGCGGCGACGTCGCCGGCTCCCTGTTCACCGGCTCGCCGCCGAGCCCGCACCTCGGGCGAAGCGGTCAGATACACCTTCAGGTCGGCGTCGGGAAAGACCACCGATCCGATATCGCGTCCCTCCAGCACTCCCCCACCCCGCATCCTCGTCCAGCGGCGCTGTCGATCAACCATCTCCCGCCGCACCGACTGGTTGGCCGCCACCGCCGACACGGCCCCGTTCACGGCATCGCTGCGAATGGCCTCAGTGGCGTCCGCCCCGTCGACCCAGACGCTTCCATCGGCCCGGAGTTCGATATCGACCCGGTCGGCCACGTCAGCCACTGCCGCCTCGTCGTCGGGATCGACGTCGCCGGCCAGCACGGCCAGTGTCACCGCCCGATACATGGCCCCGGTGTCGAGGTAGTAGAGATCGAGCGACTCGGCCAGCCGTCGAGCCACCGTCGACTTGCCCGATCCGGCCGGACCGTCGATGGCCACCACCACGATCGAACCGCCGTCGGCCACGGTCAGTTCGACTCCCGGTCGGGGGTCTCCGCTTGGCGCCTGACCGAAGGATGATACGCCCGAACCATCAGTCCGCCGACGAGGCGCTCGGCCAGATCGGCGTCGACCACGACAGTCAGCAGACCCTGCCGGCCCTCCCCGGAGTGGCTGATTTCCAGATCGAGGATGTTGACATCCAATTCGGCGGCCAGGGTGGTTATGGCCGCCAACTCGCCGGGCCGATCAGGTATCGGTACAACCACCTCGGCCACCCGCTCGACCTCGCCGTAACCCACCGGCAGGTTCAGTCGGGCCATACGGGCGTCGTTCAACAGCCGGAACAGGCCGGCCCGATCACGGGCCGCCACCAGGTCCCTGGTCTCGGCCAGTCGCTCGATGAGGTCGGTCAACGAGGAGGCGATGGCCGTGCTGTTGGCCACGCAGATGTCGGGCCAGATCGACGGCCGCCCGGCCGAAATGCGGGTCATGTCTCGGAAACCCCCGGCAGCCAGCCGCAGCAGCGCTCGATGCTGGATCGATCCGCCGGCGGCCAGGTTCATCAGGGCCGCCGCCGTCAGGTGGGGTACGTGGCTGACTTGGGCCACCAACTCGTCATGAACCGCGGCCTCGAGGGAAATGGTCTCGGCCCCGAAGCTCCGGACCACAGCCCGGACGATGGCGAACGCCTCCTCGTCGGTCGTCTCCGCCGGGGTCAGCACCCACATGGCCCCGGAGAACAGATCGGGGCGGGCACCACCGAGGCCGTCCTGCTCGGACCCGGCCATGGGATGGCCTCCCACGAAGCGGGGATCGATCACCGAACGGCAAATGTCGGCCTTGGTGGAACCGACGTCGGTGACCAACCCCGACGTCTTGTTGAGGGCCGTCTCGGCCAACTCGGGGATGACGCTGACCGGAGCGGCGATGAAGGTGACGTCGGCCGCCGGGTCAAGGCCGGCGGCATCGGCCACCCCCCGGTTGAGAGCTTCGGTCTGGGTGGCGCCGTCGGTGTCGGATATCGAGACGTGCCAGCCTCGGTCCCGCAGCGCCATGGCAACCGACCCACCGATCAGACCGGCGCCGATCACATTGGCCCGGCCTGGCACCACAGTTCGGCCGGTCACCCGGCCGGCACTCCCGGTTGACTGGGTTTCAGGCTGGCCGCTCACGAATTCGCCCCCGTTGATTGATCGGTGCCATCAGAGTCGTCGACCAGGTCCGGTCGCAGTGTCGTTGCCCCTCGCAGAAAGAGGTGGCGTAGTGCCGACCGTGGCCGGTCGGTCTCGACGTGAGCCATGAGACGGATGCAGCGACCCAGTCCCCCGATGGTCGGCATCTCAGCGGCACACAGGAGGGGGATGTCGGTCAGTCCCATGGCCCGCACGCCGGCCGCCGGGGCCACCGACGACAGATCGGCGGTGGCGGTGAAGAAGATGCTGACCAGATCCTCGGCCTGGAGCTCGTTACGTTGCAGGAGCCCGTTCAGGAGCTCGGCGGTGCGTTGCTTGATCTCCTCGGCGTCGTCGTGGTCGACCGTCGTCGCCCCTCGCAGTGCGCGCACCGTCATCGCTCAGACCTCGGCTGCCGTCAGGTCGGCGTTCAGTGCGTCGGGCCGTTCAACCACCCCAGAACCTTACCGGGTAGTACTGGCCGCCCGTTGCAATGACAGCAGTTCATCAGCGTTGAGTTCACGGTGCTCTCCAGGTTTGAGTCGACGATCGACGAGCGGTCCGATCCGGGAGCGAACCAAGCGGACCACCGGGTGACCCACGGCGTCGCACATCCGCCGTACCTGGCGGTTGCGGCCCTCGTGGATCACCAAACGCAACACCCCTGGGGCCACGACCGACACCTGAGCCGGCGCCGTTCGACCGTCGTCGAGCACCACTCCTTCCCGAAGCCGGCGCAACGCCCCTCGACTGGGCCGACCGCGGACGTGGGCAATGTATTCCTTGTCGACCCCGAAGCGGGGATGGGTCAGCCGGTTTGTCAGCTCGCCATCGTTGGTCAACAAGAGCAGCCCCTCGGTGTCGAGATCGAGGCGGCCAACGGGGAAGACCCGCGGTTCGGCCGGAACCAGGTCGAGCACCGTTGGTCGGCCTTGCGGGTCCGAGGCGGTGGTGATGACACCGGCCGGTTTGTTCAGGAGGTACACGACGATCTCGGGACGGGTGGAGTAGATCACACCGTCGACGGCCAGCTCGTCGCCGGCGGCGACCCGATCCCCCAGGGTGGCCATCGCACCGTTGATCGTGACCCGACCCTCCCTGATCAGATCCTCACAGGCCCGCCGGCTGGCCACGCCCAGCCGGGCCAGCACCTTCTGGGCTCTCTCGGCCCCGGAGTCCATGAAACCAGCCTACGGGTTGATGGCCGGCGGCGATTCGCTCGATTCGGCCTCGGCGACAGCACCCTCGGAGACACCGCTCTCGGCATCAGTGCTCTCGGTGTCAGCGCTGTCGGAATCGATGCGCAAGGTCTGCTCCAACGCCTCCAGCACATCGGCCGCAGGGATGAAGTCTCCCAGCGGGGGGAGGTCGTCGATGGTGGCCAACTCCAGCCGTTCCAGGAAGAAGTCGGTGGTGCCGAACAGGGTGGCCTGACCAGGTCCGTTGTCCCGCCCGACCTCGGCCACATAGCCCCGCTGTTCCAGCGTTCGCAGCACTCCGTCGGCGTTGACCCCGCGGATGGCACCGATCTGGATGCGGGATATGGGCTGCTTGTAGGCCACGATGGCCAGCGTCTCCAGCGCCGCTTTGGACAGCCGGTTGGGAAGGCCTTCCAGGGCGTAACGCTCAACGTAGGGATGGACGTCGGGGTGGGTTTGGTAGCGCCAGCCACCGGCCACCTCGACCAGCTGGAATCCCCGCCGGTCAGCCTCGTAGCCGGCGGCAAGGTCAAGACAGATCCGACGCACCGCGGCCGGGGCCAGCTCGACCACCTGGGCCAGGATGTGCTCCTCGGTCGGTTCCGACGCCACCAGCAGCATGGCCTCGATGGCCCGCCGGGCCTCGGTCATGATGTCGCCGGCCAACTGGTCGCCGGCGCTCGCAGGCTCGGTCATGGAATCACCCGTCGTAGGAGTCGGCGTTGGAGACCGTCAGCTCGGTTATCTCGGCCAGACTCCGGTCGAGGTCGCCCGAACCACCCATCGGTTGGCCGCCGCCTCCCGGTTCGTCGGCCGTCCACACCACCACCAGCTCACCGAAACAGACGGCCTGATCGAGATCGACCAGACCCTGCTTGAACAGCTCCAGCACCGCCAGGAACCGAACCACCACTTCGATCCGTTCATCGACATCGGAGGTCAAGTCCCGGAACGTGATCGGACCCCGGCCCGGCAGGTCGGCAATCAGCGTGGCGATGGCATCCGACACGTTGGCCTTGACCGCCGAAACGTGGAAGAGCGACAGCTCCTCAGGTTTCGGCTTCTCGGCCACCAGCCGGAGGAAGGCCTGACGCAACTTGGGCGCCGTCATCCCGGCCAGCGGATCGGGAGCCAGGGCCAGGAACTGCTCCTCCAGCCCGAACTGACGGGGCACCGAGCGGGAGGCCGCCTCCATCGTCTCGGCCAGCATGGCCGCCGCGTCCTTGAACGTCTTGCATTCGAACAGACGGGCCAGAAGCAGATCTCGCTCCTCCCACAGACCCAGCTCCTCGTCGAGGTCGAGATCGTCGTCGACCGGCAGCAGCCGACGGCACTTCAGCTCGACCAGGGTGGCCGCGATCAACAGGAACTCGGTGGAGACCTCGAGGTCACAGGCCTCTATCTTGGCCAGTTCGGCCAGGTAGGCGTCGACGATCTCGCACAGCCGAACCTCGTAGAGATCAACGTCGTCTTTGAGGATCAAGTGCAGGAGAAGATCGAACGGGCCTTCGAAACCCTCGGTCTGGACCTGGAATGACATCGCTGTGATTCTATACCTAATTCAGTGGCCAAGGGTGCCGGTGGCGCCGTAGCCTTGTCGACATGAGCGACGCGACAACAACCCCCAGAGCCTTCAGCGGCATCCAGCCCACCGGTGGCATCCCCCACCTGGGCAACTATCTGGGAGCGCTTCGCAACTGGGTCGACCTGCAGGAGTCGACCAACGGGATCTACTGCATCGTCGACCTGCACGCCCTGTCGATTCCCCGCGATCCGGGCGAGGTCGGCCGGGCCACGGTCGAGATGGCCCGGGTGCTACTGGCCCTGGGTATCGATCCCCAGCGGTCAATCCTGTTCGTACAGTCCCGGGTACGGGAACACAGCGAGCTGGCCTGGCACATGCAGTGCGTCACCTCGTTCGGCGAGTTGCGGCGGATGACCCAGTTCAAGGACAAGAGCGACCACAACGAGTTCGTGTCGTCGGCCCTGTTCACCTATCCGGCGCTCCAGGCCGCCGACATCGTGCTCTACGACACCGACATCGTGCCGGTGGGCGAGGATCAGCGCCAGCACGTGGAGATCACCCGGGATGTGACCCAGCGATTCAACGGACGATTCGGCGACGTGCTAGTGCTACCGGAGGTGAGCATTTCCAAGGTCGGCGCCCGGATCATGGATCTGCAGCATCCCGACAACAAGATGTCGAAGTCGACCGATTCGCCACAGGGAACGGTCAATCTGGACGATACCGAGGCCGACATCGCCAAGAAGTTCAAACGAGCCGTCACCGACAACGAGACCGAGGTCCGATTCGACCCGGAGGCCAAGCCCGGTGTTTCCAACCTGTTGTCGATTCTGGCTGCGGCCAAGCGCACCGATCCGGTGGCCGAGGCCGAGAACTACAGCCAGTACGGACCACTCAAAGCCGACACGGCCGAAGCCGTCATCGAGATGATCCGGCCGATTCAGAAGCGGATGGCCGAGCTTGACGACGCAACGGTGGCCGAGCTGTTGGCCATCGGCGAGGATCGGGCCAGGACCAAGGCGGCCGAGGTCATGGACCGGGTCAGAGCGGCCGTGGGACTGTTCTAACCGGACCGGCCGTCGATCGCAGCCGCTTTAACCCGATGGCGTGTCTGATACCGAATTGTCATGGGGTGACAAAGTAGGAAACGTTCTGCCAGGGTGCAATTCTCTTGTGGTCACCGCCCGCTATCATGTCCCACTGATCTCGAATGAGGTCGCAACCCCAATTGAGGAGAGTAAGAAAAATGGCAAAATCGCGCCTGATGAAGTTTTTGGCGCTGCTGATGGCGTTCTCGTTCGCCGCCGCCGCGTGTGGCTCGGACACCGCTGAGGACGCCGTCGAAGCAGTAGACGAGGCCGCTGACGAAGCAGTCGATGAGGTCGAAGAAGCGGCCGATGACGTCGCTGAGGAAGTCGACGAAGCCGCCGACGAGGTCATGGAAGACGAGGAGACCGACGATGCTCCGGCCGCCGGTTCATCGGTTGACGGTGTGCTCACCGTCGGCTCCATCATCCCCCTCACCGGCGACCTGGCCTTCCTGGCCCCGCCGGAGGTCGCAGGCCTGCGCCTGGCCGAGGAAGACATCAACGCCGCCGGCGGCGTGCTCGGCAACGACATCGTGACCATCGAAGGTGACTCCGGCGACACCAACGTCGACATCGCCAACCCGACCGTCGACGGCCAGCTGGCCGACGGAGCCGACGTCATCGTCGGTGCCGCCTCGTCCGCCGTGTCGAAGCTCGTGATCGACAAGATCACCGGTGCCGGTGTCATCCAGTTCTCGATGGCAAACACCTCACCCGACTTCACCACCTACGACGACAACGGGCTGTACTTCCGTACCGCCCCGTCCGATCTGTTGCAGGGTCGGGTGCTGGCCAACGTGGTCGCTGAAGACGGCAACCAGAGCACCAGCATCATCTACCGTCAAGAGAGCTACGGCGAGGGCCTGGCCAACGCCATCAAGGAGAACTTCGAAGCCTCCGGTGGAACCGTTGACGAGTTCCTGCCCTACGCGGTCGATACCGAGAACTTCGATCCCGAGATCGACAAGCTCGTGGCCGCCGACTCCGACTCCTTTGTGGTGATCGGCTTCCAGGAAGCCGCCAACATCATCACCACCATGCATGAGCGGGGCATCGGCCCGGTCGACAAGCCGGTTTACGGTGTGGACGGCTTCATCGGCGGCATCGCCGACGAGATGGCTGATCCTTCAATCCTTGATGGTCTGCAGGGCACCGAGCCCTCGGTCGACCTGGCCACCATCACCGCCTTCACCGACCGCTTCGAGGAAGCCTATGGTGAGCCTGTCGACGTCTTCGCCTACGGCGCCGAGACCTACGACGCTGTGGTGATCACCGCTCTGGCCGCCGAGGTGGCCGGTACCGATGATCCGATTGCCATCGCCGCCGAAATCAACGGCGTCACCAAGGACGGCGAGAAGTGCACCACCTTCGCCGACTGCAAGGCCATCATCGAGGGTGGCGGCGATCCCGACTACGACGGCATCGGTGGACCGTATGAGTTCGTCGACGCCGGTGAGCCGGCTGCCGCCTCCTTCCGTATCATCACCTACGGAACCGACGGCATCTCCGGCGATCGTTACGTCTTCGCCGAGTAATCCCGACAACGGTCAGCCAGACCGTAGTTATTGATCCGAACAGGGCCGGGCTCCCAGGAGCCCGGCCCTGTCGCGTCAGTGCGACCGCCCCTCGACCGCCCTCCCCCTCCCCTCCCCTGCCCCAATCGCGTACTGCCCGGTCCCAGGCGCCTCGACCGCCCTCCCCTCCCCCCATCACGTTCTGTCCGATCCCAGGCGTCGATATCGACGCGTCAGGGCAGACAGAACGGGATCGGCCGTTACCACCGGCTTGGCTGTCACAGGGTTGGACCATGATGGAACGATGGCGGGAACCGGCAGCGTTGAGGCGACGATCATCAGGGCAACCATGGCCACGGGAGGTGTCTGCCGCCGAGCGAACCTGCTCGATCTTGGCCTGAGTCGAAGCGCCATCGACCGTAGGATCCGCTCCGGATTCCTGCACGTGGTGGAGCGCGGCGTATATCTGGCGGAGCCGTGCGAGTCGGACACCACGCCGCTGCATCTCGCCTTGGCCATGTTTCAAGGAGCCGTGTTGTCACATGAGACCGCCGGGCGGATCAACAGACTTGCCGTCGAGCCCGCTACGAGCTGGATCCCCACTCATATCATCGTTCCCCACGGATCCCGAAAGTCGATTGACGGAATCGTCGCTCATGAACGACGACGCATGCCCCCACCAGAGGATCTGACCATCGTTGACGGACTGGATGTGACCAGTCCGGCCCGGACCATCGTCGATCTGGCATCGAGTACCGGTGAAGCCCGCCTCCGCCACATCGTTCAGACCGCCATCCGTGACCAGACGACGTCGGTCGATGAGTTGACGGCCTGCTTCAACTCAGTTGCCCGACGAGGGGTGAACGGAGTAGGAAGACTGCGTCCGATCTTGGATTCGTTGGTCGACGACACGACGGTCAGCCACTCCGTTCTGGAGAGCGCAGTGGCCGCTCTGCTGACCGAACACGACCTCGACGGATTCGAATCCCAGTTTCGACCACCGTGGTTCGATGGCCGGCGGGGCATCGTCGACTTCGCCCACCCGACTGCACGACTGATCCTGGAGGCCGACGGGCGACGATGGCATGGCCGGAATCAGGACATGGCGGAGGATCGGCGGCGGGATCGACTGGCCTCTTTGCACGGCTGGATCAGTGTCCGAGTCACCTGGCACGAGGTCAACCATCGCCCAGCGGACATCGCAACTGAGATCGCAGCCATCGTCACCGCCCGGTTGGCCAGCGCTGCGTGATGATGGCCACCGCTTCCCAACGCTGTTCTGTCCGTGTCCAGGCGTCGATATCGACGCGTGGACGCCGACAGAACGCCAGAGGAAGGAGTCGGGAACGCCTGAGGAGGGGCATGCCGGCCGGCCAGAGGAAGGGCAGGCCGACGGCCTGATCAGTGGGCTTTGGCCAGGGTGCCGAGGTAGAGCTCGATGACCTTGGGGTCTTCGAGCAGGGCCCGACCGGTGTCGGTGTAGGCGTTGGTGCCCTGATCGAGCACGTAGCCCCGGTCACAAATCTGAAGGCAACGGCTGGCGTTCTGTTCGACCATGATCACCGTGACGCCGGTACCGTTGATCTGCTTGGTACGAATGAAAACTTCGTCTTGCAGGGCTGGTGACAGACCGGCCGACGGCTCGTCGAGCAACAATACCGACGGTTCCATCATCAGCGCTCGACCCATGGCCAGCATCTGACGCTCACCACCGGACAACGAGCCGGCCCGCTGAGCGGCCCGCTCCTTGAGCCGGGGAAACAGGCCGTAGATACGATCCAGCCTCTCGTCGTTGGTCGCCGGTCGCAGGAAGTTACCCATCTCCAGATTCTCCCGGATGGTGAGACTGGGGAAGACGTTGTTGTTCTGAGGAACGTAACCCACTCCCCGTTCCACCAACGAATGAGCCTTCATGTTGGTGATCTCGTCGCCTTCGAAGCGGACGACACCGCTGCGGATGGTGACCAGCCCGAACATGGCCTTGATCATCGTCGACTTACCGGCGCCGTTGGGGCCGATGATGCCGATCAGTTCACCGTTGGCCGCCTCAAGGTTGACGCCGTTGAGAATGTCGACTCCAGGAACGTACCCGGCCACCACATTCTCAAGCGTGATCAGCGGCTGTTCGTCGGACATCTATTCGCCCCCTAGTAGATCTTCGGAGAAATCGAGCGCGCTGTCGTGATGCGAACCCAGGTAGGCGTCGATCACCCGCTGGTTCGACCCGATGGAACTGTGGGGCCCCTCGGCGATGACCTGACCTTCGGCCATCACAACCACCCAGTCGGAAATGTCGCGGACCACATCCATGTCGTGTTCGACGAAGACAACCGAGATGCCCTCATCGCGAAGCGACTTCACGTGGCCCAGCAGCGACTGGGTCAACGCCGGATTGACGCCGGCCATCGGCTCATCCAGCATGACGATCTTGGGATCGGTCATCAACGCCCGAGCCATTTCCAGCAGCTTGCGCTGACCGCCCGACATCGTACCGGCGAACTCGTTGCGCATGTGCGACAGCTTGAATCGCTCCAACAGGCCGTCGGCCCGCTGCTCGATCTGCGACTCCTGGCCTCGCCACAGGGGCGGGATGAGACCACGCCACAGCGACTCACCGGCTTGATCGACCGCTCCAAGCTTCATGTTCTCGATGACCGTCATTTTCGACAGTGCCTTGGTGAGCTGAAAGGTGCGAACCATGCCCTTGTTGGCCAGCTTGTGGGGTGGCGTACCGGTGACGTCTTCCCCGTCGAACATGACCTTGCCCGAGTTGGGCTTGTCGAAGTTGGTCAACAGGTTGAAGAACGTGGTCTTACCGGCGCCGTTGGGGCCGATCAAAGCCGTGATCACACCTCGTTGAATCTCCAGATGGTCGACGTCGACCGCCACCAGACCACCAAAGGCCCGGCGCAGATCATCAACCTTGAGAATGGCGTCGGGTTTGGGCGCACCGGGTTCCTCGGGAACCCCCTCGAACACAGCGGCCATGGTCGCCACCGCCGAACCGTCGGACTGGCTATCGGTCATCGAGTGCCATCTCCTCCCTGTCACCGAATATGCCTTGTGGGCGGAACACCATGAGCACCATCAACATCAAGCCCATGATCAGGAATCGTACGTTGGACACCTGGGTGCTGGCCAGAATCGACTCGGGAATGGTGCCGTCGGCCACCAGCTCCGACAGGAACGATTCGGAGAACACAATGATGAACCAGAACAGGATCGCCCCCACTACCGGTGAGAACACCCGAGCGGCACCGCCCAGAATCAGCGCCGTCCAGAAGAAGAAGGTGATGGGAGGAACGAAGGTGTCGGGCTGCACCGTGGCCTTGTCGACCGCCTGGATGAATCCGGCAAAGCCGGCGATGGCACCGCCCAGCAGCAAGGCCTGCATCTTGAACCAGTAGGCGTTCTTACCGAGGGCCCGAGCGGCATCCTCGTCTTCCCGGATGGCCTTGAGGACCCGGCCCCAGGGGCTACGCATCAGCAGCCAAACGAGGAGCGAGACAATGGCCACCGCCAGCCAACCGAAGACGACAATGGCCATCTGCATGGGCAGATAGCGAAACGGGCCGATGTCGACGATCTCGGTGAACGGGTTGGCGTTCTGGAACCCGTCGGCCCACTCGTTGAGACCCTCGGCTCCTCGGGTGATGTCTCGCAGCGCCGTCGATCGGGCCAACAACCGTAGGATCTCGGCGGCGGCGATGGTGACGATGGCCAGATAGTCGGCTCGTAGCCGCAGCGTCGGCACACCGAGCATAAGGGCCAGAACGAGGGCGAAGATGATTCCAATGCCGATCGACAGCACCGGATTGATGCTCCACGATGTGATGGCGATGGCGGTGCCGTAGGCGCCGGCGGCCAGGAAACCGATGTGGCCGAAGTTCAACAGGCCGGTGTAACCGAAGTGGATGTTGAGGCCGATGGCGGCCATGGCGAACACGACGGCCTGAGGACCGAAGGCCTGGGTCATGGTTTCCTGCATGACCTTGGCCATATCGAGGGCGAACAACATGTCAGCCGACCCTTTCCGCTCGTCCCAGTATTCCCTGCGGTCTGAACAGCAGGATGCCGATCAGCACCGCCAAGGCACCGGCGTTCTTCAGCTCGATGGGGATGAACAGTGTCGACAATTGAATACCCATTCCCACCAGTAGACATCCGACCAGGGCCCCGTAGGTCGTGCCCAGGCCGCCCAAGGTGACACCGGCGAAGATCAGCAGAAGCATCCGGAAGCCCAACAGCCAGTTGACGGTCTCGGACAGGCCAAGGAACACTCCCCCCAGAGCGGCCAGAGCGCCGCCGGCGATCCAGACCTGCCTGATCACCCGCTCCACGTCGATCCCGGAACTCTCGGCCAGATCGCGGTTGTCGGAAACGGCCCGCATGGCCTTGCCGATGCGAGTCTTGGCCAACACCAACCCGACAGCCACCAACACCAGAATGCTGATCACCATCGTCAGCAGGTCCTTGTTGGTCAGGTCGACCAATCCGAGGTAGGTGCGGCCCCGTTGGGCGGTGTAGTCGCGGTAGAACCGCTGGGTACCGCCGAATATCAGGAGGAAGCCGTAGCGCAGGAAGACCGACAATCCGATCGTGACCACCAGCTGGGCGATGAGCGAAACCCCCATGCGCCGTAGTGGGGCGAACAGGATGACGTCGAGCAACCAGCCGAAGACGCCGCCGAGGATCATGGCGATCCCGGCGGCGATGATCAGATTGACCCCGCCGCCGAATGGTGCCGGCCACTCGGCCATGAACCCGAACACGCCGGCCAGACCGTAGAAGTTGAAGAAGTAGGCGGCGAAGTAACCGAAGGCGATCATCTCCGAGTGGGCGAAGTTGACCAGACCCGTCGTCCCGAAGATGAGGCTCAGGCCAATGGCCGCCATGCCCAGAAAGAGACCGAGTTTGATGCCGTCGACCGTGAGCTGAGCAACCCGACGAACGCTGATCCCCGACTCGCTGCTGGACGCCGATTCACCCCCGTTGCTGCCGTCGTCGACCGCAAAGATGGCGTTGCCTCGACCTCCTTCGCTTACTGTCACCGTCCGGCTGGTAACCGATTCGTCGGTCAGGATGATCCCCTCCGGAAGGGTGCTGGGATCGATGGCGATGGTGTAGTCGTCAGGACCGGGTACCTCGAGGAGGAACACACCCTCGGCGTCGGTAGTACCGCTCCCGACCTCGCTCCCGGCCGAGTCGGTCACAGTGAACGACACGTCGGGAACCGGCTGGCGTTCGCCCTCGGCGTCGCGGTATTGCAGGCGAACCTGAACCGCCTCCCCCTGGGCTGCCGCCGGTCCGGCGAACAGCATTATCCCTGCGATCAGGATCAGCAGTGACAGCCCTAGTCGATTCCTCACTCACTCTCCCCAATGTGTAAGCGCTCCACAGTTGGCAGCGAACTGTAGCACACCAGTAGCGGACAACCACGGGCCGTAATGCATTTGAGTCACGGCGCCCCCGCCGACTAGTCATTGTCGCAGCGGCGAAGGACGTGTCCCATCGACAGGGGAATCGTCCACCGCTCGGGCGGCAGGTGATGCTCGGCCGCCCAGGTCGAAACCACCGGGTGGGAGCCGGCGGCAACCAGGGCCCGACCGCCGGCCTCAGGATGACGCCAGTAGAGGGCCAGACGTCGGCCAGGCTCCGGGCCCTCCAGCCAGCGCTGGGCCTGGGCCGGCGACACCAGGGGACGCAGCACCGTGGCCCCCACCCGGGCCATGGTTCCCAGACCGGAGACATTCTTGCCTGAATCGTGGAGCAGGGCGGCGGCGATCATGGTCTGCAAACGAGCCTCGGTCGACTCGAACCCGTCGTCGGGTGCGGCTGACCAACCGGTGGTCGGGCTCGGCCTGCGGTCGAGATCGGCCACGGCGACGGCCACAGCCCGGGCCACCTCGATGGAATGCCGCTGATCGGCCCAGCTCATGGCCGCCCAGATCGTGTGCTCGCTCTCGTTGAGGTGGCGGGCGACCCAGCGCCGATCGTCGGCCGACGGCGGCCGGGGATCGAGCGAACCAAAGAACCGTTTGGCCAGATGGATCACGTGGATGACAGAGACCATGGCTACCGTCGAACCGGCGATCAGTATGATTCGGAGCGCGAAATGTGGAGCGCCATGAGGCCGATCATCGACTTCGAGTCGGTGATACGACCATCGAGGCACATGGCCACCGCTTCCTCCAGCGGCACAGTGTGCAGGGTCATGGCCTGCTCCTCCGGGCCCTCCCGGCGGGCTGTCACCGGGCTCAGACCCCGGGCCACGAAGATGAACCCGTATTCGTCGCAGAATCCCGGCGAATGGTGCATGTTGGCTAGCAACTCTATGTGCTCGGCCTCCAACCCGACCTCCTCCATCAGCTCCCGTCGGGCCGTTACCTCCGGAGGTTCACCGCTGACGTCCCGCTTGCCGGCCGGAATCTCATACAGGTCGCCGTCGATGGCGGCCCGGTACTGGCGGACAAGGGTCACGTTGACTCTGTCGAAGGGGATGATCGAGACGGCGCCGGGATGACGTATGACATCTCGCCGATGTCGACCTCCGGCGGCGTCGGCTATCTCCAGTTCATGAAAGGCCACCACCGCACCCTGGTGAATCAAGCGCTCACCGACCGGGCGGAAGGCGCTGGATGCCATCCGACCTTTCATCAACTCGGATCTGGACGAGGTCGATTCAGTCACCGGCCAGTTCCAGGTCGCCGGTCTTGGCCCCGAATCCGTTGGCCGAGGTGTCGACCGACGGTTGTTCGAAGCGGTCGGGATGGAGCTCGGTGGCTCGAGCCAGGCTGGTGGCGACGAAGGCGTCGAACAGCGGCGCCGGACGGTTGGGACGGCTCTTCAACTCGGGATGAGCTTGAGTACCGATCCAGAAGGGGTGGCCGTCGAGCTCGATGAACTCCACCAGTTTCCCATCGGGCGACGTACCGGAGCAGCGGAAGCCGGCGTCCTCAAAACGATTCATGTAGCGGGGGTTGAACTCATAGCGGTGGCGATGCCGTTCGCTCACCACCGATTCGCCGTAGATCCGTGACACCTGGCTGCC
The DNA here is from genome assembly GCA_965216685.1 of Acidimicrobiales bacterium. GTDB lineage: Bacteria > Actinomycetota > Acidimicrobiia > Acidimicrobiales > SZUA-35 > JAHELU01. The sequence goes on along the minus strand of OZ244195.1, from coordinate 4,601,497 downwards.
CTCCCGGAGCACGGCGACGTAGGCTCCGAGTCGCATGGTGCCACCCATGTCGGTGACTCCCCGCTGGGCGTCCATCAGGTCGATGACCGGGTGAGGGGTGGTGGAATCCTGGGTGTCGAACTCGCTCGAGTGGGCTCCGGTCAGGCCGAGTACGTTGCGGGCGAACTCGATCGTCATCACCTGCATACCCAGACACAATCCGAGACACGGCAGATCGATTTCCCGGGCGTATCCGGCCGCCGCCACCTTGCCCTCGACACCCCGTTCGCCGAACCCCCCGGGCAACACGATGCCGTCGAGTCCGGCCAGAGCCTCCGTCACCAGTAGGCCCTCGACGTTGTCGGAGCTGATCCAGGAGATCTCGAGGTCGACCTCGTGGTTGAAGGCGGCGTGCCGCAACGACTCGGCCACCGACAAATAGGCGTCGGGCAGGCTGACGTACTTGCCAACGATGCCGATCTTGAGCGGCTTCCAGGCCGTCTCCACCCGCTCCACCAGGTTCTGCCACTCGACGAGGTCGGGATCGGAGGTGTCCAATCCCAGAAGACGACAGACGTTGTCGTCGAGGCCGGCATCGTGCATGACCAGAGGGATCTCGTAGAGGCTGGAAGCATCCGGGGCGTTGATGACGGCCTCCACCGGAACGTCGCAAAGATTCGAGATCTTGTGCCGCAACCCATCGGAGATCCGGCGATCGGAGCGGCACACGATCACGTCGGGCTGGATGCCACGGCTGCGTAGCTCGGTGACCGAGTGCTGGGTGGGCTTGGTCTTCAATTCCCCCGCCGGCCCGATGAAGGGAACAAGGGTGACATGGACATAGCAGACGTTCTGGCGGCCCACGTCAAGGCGGAACTGGCGGATGGCCTCCAGGAAGGGGAGGATCTCGATATCACCGACGGTTCCCCCCACCTCGGTGATGACCACGTCAACCTCGTCGCTGGCCAGGTTCGAGATCCGGCGCTTGATCTCGTCGGTGATGTGGGGAATGACCTGTACCGTCTTGCCCAGGTAATCACCCCGCCGCTCGGCCGCGATCACCGAGGAGTAGATCGAGCCGGTGGTGGCGTTGGAAGCCCGGGTCAGGTTCTCGTCGATGAACCGCTCGTAGTGACCGAGGTCGAGGTCGGTCTCACCTCCATCGTCGGTGACATAGACCTCCCCATGCTCGAACGGGTTCATGGTGCCGGGATCCACGTTGATGTAGGGATCGAGCTTCTGCATGGTGACCCGCAGACCCCGCGCCTTCAGCAACCGCCCCAACGACGACGCGGTCAAGCCCTTCCCCAACGAACTCACCACACCACCGGTGACAAAGATGTGCTTGGTCATAACACTCCCTAGCGGCTACGGCCGAGGATCGGCGATCCCGGGCCCCTCGCTTATCAGTTTTGTCTGACCAACAACATCAAACCCGGTCGTGGGCCGCCTGTTGACGGGCCTCCCCGGTGTCGAGCCGCCGGCTGGGCCCTTGGGGCCGTGCCAACCGCAGCACCGAGGTGCTGCCGTCCGCATGTTCAGCGTGGCTTCGTCGGTCCTATCCAACCTAGCGCCACGATTGCGGTTCGAGGCGCACCACAACGAAGGACCGGGTTGAGTTCAGGTCGCCAAGAACCTAGGTTGTGGCACCATGGCCTTCAAAGCACTGCTGCTCACCTCAGAACCGACCGACGACCCCAAACGCCCTCGGATCGAAGCGAACCTGACCGACCTCGACGAGTCGCAGCTCCCCGAGGGCAACGTCGAAATCGCCGTGGAGTACTCATCGCTCAACTACAAGGACGGCATGATCCTCCAGGGTCTGGGTCGGCTGGTCCGGGACTATCCCCACATTCCCGGGGTCGACATGGCCGGCACGGTCCTGGCTTCCGATGACAACCGCTACCAGGAGGGCGATCGGGTGGTGCTCACCGGCTGGCGGGTGGGTGAGACCCATTGGGGTGGCTACGCCGAGCGGGCCCGAGTCGACGCCGACTGGTTGATCAACCTGCCGGAATCGATCTCCACCCGGCAGGCCATGGCCATCGGAACGGCCGGATTCACCGCCATGCAGGCCCTGCTGGCCCTGGAGCGTCATGGCTTGGAGCCGTCGACCAACAACCCGTTGCTGGTGACCGGAGCTTCCGGCGGTGTGGGCAGCTCAGCCGTTGTCTGGGGTGCGGCCCGGGGCCACCACGTCGTGGCCTCCACCGGCCGGCTGGACAACAGCGACGACCTCAAGGCCCTGGGGGCGGCTGAAGTGATCGATCGAGCCGAGCTGGCCGACAACCCGACCCGGCCCCTCCTCAGTGAACGCTGGGCCGGCTGCATCGACGCCGTCGGGGGCGACACCTTGGCCCACATCCTGGCCGAACTCCGGATGGGCGGGTCGGTGGCGGCCTGCGGTCTGGCCGGCGGTAACGCCTTGGCCACCACCGTCATCCCATTCCTGCTGCGGGGCGTCAATCTTCTGGGCATCGACTCGGTGCAATGCCCTTACGATCAGCGGGTGGCTGTCTGGGATGCACTGGCCGAGAACCTGGATGCCGACAGGCTGGAGAGCATGACCACCGAGGTGGCCCTGGCCGACGTCGTGGATCTCGCTCCCCACATCCTGTCCGGTCAGGTCAAGGGCCGCACGGTGGTCCGCTGCTGACTGTGGTTCCTACACTGGAACGGTGAACTTCGTCGGACATATCCACATCGCCGGTCACTGCCTGGATCGGTTCCGTCGCCCGTCGACCGTGTCCGCCGTCGAATCACCGGTTCCGGCGGCAACAGAAACCAGAGACCGCTATCTTTTCGGCACCGCCCTGCCGGACTTCGCCGCCATCGGCCGATTTCTCATGCAGGGCGAACCGGCCAATCCCACCGTAGCCGTCGGCGTCGACATGCATCACAGCACCGACAGCGCCTTTCACGGCTGCCAGTGGTTCCGCACCCACAGCCAGGAGGTCACAACCGCACTCGAACAGCGGGGCATCAACCGGGGCGCGGCCATGGCCTGTGGCCACGTCGGAGTCGAACTGCTGCTCGACGGGCACCTGCTGGCTGAAAACGTCGAACTTCGTCCGGTGGCCCAGCGGGTCCTGGAGCTGGCCGACCAGGCCGACCTGGGCGTCGAGGAGCTGGTGCCCGCCGATCGCCAGGCCGACTGGACAGCCCACCTGAGGCGTATCAGTACCTGGCCCCTACCCGACGACTACCACAACCCGATGGCGGTGGCCGAACGTCTTTACCGGATTCTGCGGCCCCGGGACCGGCTGGCCTTCGACCAGTCGCAGATCGCGCTGGTGGCCGATGCCCTGGACCAAGCCTCGACCGATCTGATCGCCGGTGTACCCGACATGGTGGATGGCGTTTCCCGTGAGGTACTGACTGACCTCCGTTAAGCCGCTCCCCCGCCCACCGGCCACAAAATTGCAGTAAAAGGCGAGGCGTGGCCTCGCTTTTTACTGCAATTCTTGCGGAGAGCGTGACCTAGTCCGGATTGGTGGCGCGCTCGGCCGTGGCTTCGGCCAGCAACTCCTGGGCGTGGCGACGAGCGGTGTCGGAGTTGGGCTGACCGGAAAGCATGCGGGCCAACTCGGTGAGCCGATCGCCACCGTCCAACAGGCTGATGTCGGACACGGTGGTCTCGTCGTCCTGTTGCTTGCGGACCGCCAGGTGGGCGTCGGCAAAGGCCGCCACCTGGGGTAGATGGGTCACGACCAGAACCTGATGCCGGTCACCCAGATTGCTCAAGGCCTTACCGACGGCAAACCCCGCCTCGCCGCCGATACCGGCGTCGACCTCGTCGAATATCAGAACGGGCGGGGCCTCCGACAACACGCTACGGAGGGCCAGCATGGTCCGGGCCAACTCACCGCCGCTGGCCACCTTCGACAGCGGTTGAAGGTCCGAACCGGGGTTGGCCGCCAGCTGGAAGGCCACGGCGGCGCCGTCGGGCCCGTCGACGTCGATACCGACCCGGGCCCGGGCCATGGCCAAGTCGGGAAGGCGGGCTTCGATGGCGGTGGCCAGCTGGGGGGCCGCCGCCAATCGGGCGGCCCGGACCTGGTCCTGTTGCCGGGCCAACTCCTCCAATGCCCGGCTGCGTCGCTGGTCGAGCTCGGCGGCGATGGCGTCGTGGTCCTCCAACTCCTTGAGCCGGGCGACCAGTCGGTCCCGTTCAGCCATGACCTCACTCAAGTCATCGCCATACTTGCGTTCAAGGTCCCGCAACAACCTTCGCCGGGCCAGAATCCGCTCCAACGCCTCCGGATCAGGCTGTATCTGCTCGCCGATGGAGCGGACGCTGTCGCCTATGTCGTCAAGGTCGGCAATGAGGCCCCGTAGCCGTTCGGCCAGCTCGGTGAACGGCCCACCGGCCTGCATTCTGGTCAGGGTGGCGGCCAGCAGATCCCGGGCGCCGTCGTCATCGACCAATGACTCCAAGGTGGCCTGGGCTGTTTCCTGATGGGCCACAGCGTTGGCCAGCAACTCCTCGGCCTCGGCCAACTCCTGGTCTTCGTCGGGATCGGTCAGATTGGCCTGGGCCAGCTCATCCACCTGGAACCGTACAATATCGAGTTCTCGGGCTCGGGCCCGTTCATCGCCGCCCAGGTCGGACAGAGCCTTGTCGATCTCCGCCAGGGTCTGTTCGGCGTGGGCCAAGGGCTCGAGATCAACATCACCGAAGGTGTCGAGTGCGGTGCGCTGAGCGTCGGTGCCGAGCAGCGACTGGTGGGCGTGCTGGCCGTGGAGGTCGACCAACCGGGCACCAATCTCGGCCAGGTGGGTGGCCGTCACCGGCCGGCCGTCGATATAGGCTCGAGACCGGCCCTGGGCCGCCACCACCCGGCTGAGAATTATCTCCGAGCCATCGAGCAGGAAACGACCGTCGACCGTCGCCTCGTCGGAGCCGGCCCGGACCAGACCGGGGTCGGCCCGCCCCCCGACCAACAGGTTCAAGGCGTCGACGAGGAGGGTCTTGCCCGCCCCGGTCTCGCCGGTCAAGGCGATCATGCCCCGGGGCATGGTGATGGTGAGGGTGTCGATCACCCCCAGGTTGGCCACCCGCAGTTCGAGAATCATCGGTCGCGTCGTATCATCGCCAGTCGATCAGGTGGAACTTCTCTTTGAGAACCATGTGGAAGTTGCGTTCGCCGGTTACCAGCAGCTTCACCTGGACGTCGGCGGCCCGGCAACAGACCGACTCACCGGGGTCGAGCTGCAGGCACGGTTCGCCGTCGAGCGCCAGCACGGCGCCACGATGGCCCTGGACGGTGAACATCACCTCGGTGGTGGGAGCAAGGATCATGGAGCGATTGAAGAGAATGTGGGCGGCCACCGGAGTGAGGATCAGGGCCCGGAAATCGGGTTCAACTATAGGACCGCCCGCTGACAGCGAATAGGCGGTGCTACCGGTCGGGGTCGAGACGATCACGGCATCGGCCACGTAGTTGCTGAACGGCCGATCCCTGATTGTGACGAGGACGTCGACGGTGCGGCCGCTGTCGAGACGGGCCACCACTGCGTCGTTGAGGGCCCAACCTCGGAAAGGTTCGCCGTCGTCCCCCCGGACCTCGGACGTCACCTCGACCATCATTCGAGGTTCCTCGATCAGTTCCCCCCGACGCCACCGTTCCAGAGCGTCGATCAGGTGGGCCGGCTCAACCTCGGCCAGGTAGCCGAGCCGCCCGGCGTTGACGCCGAGGATGGGCACGCCGTTCTGGGCAACCAGACCGGCCGCCCGCAGCATCGTGCCGTCTCCGCCGATACTGACGCACACATCGATCTTGGCCCCGAAGTCCGCCTCGTCGACGGCCAGATCGCCACGATCGATGAGCGCAGCATCGGCTGCCGGCAAGCGGACCTCGATGTCGGATCCGCACCAGTCGATGACCTGTCCGGCCATCGGTCGAACCTCGTCGTGATACTGGTGGATGACGATGCCCAGGCAGGTCACCGGATCGGCCACGGGGTCGTCGAAGGGAGGTCTGGGGCCGTTGACTGGGTCATGGTTTCGAGAGCTCCTGTCGGGCTACTGTCCGAGCCTGGTCGACCGCGCTGTCGACCAGGGATTCAAGCACCGGATTATCTGAGATGGTAGATCGCTGCTTGGTCAGCCAGGCGACAAACTCCACATTTCCTCTGGTGCCCCGAATCGACGATGGAACCAGGCCCTGAGGGGAAAGTCCGATGTCGGCCGCGGCCGACAGAACCCGCAGGACGGTTGTCCGCCAGAGAGCCGGATCGGAGATCACGCCTTTGCCCCGGGAAACGGCTGGCCGCCCGGCCTCGAACTGCGGCTTGATGAGCAGAACCATATGGCCACCGGTGGCTGTCAGGAGATCGAGGGCCGGTAGAACAAGGCGCAGCGAGATGAACGAAAGATCGCCGACCACCAGGTCGAAGGGTTGCTCGACATCGGCCGGGTCGATCGACCGCACGTCGGTCTGTTCCCGGACGTCAACCCGATCGTCGCCGCGTATCCGTTCGTGGAGCTGGTTGGTTCCCACGTCCACGGCCACCACCCGGGAGGCACCCCGCTGCAGAAGACAGTCGGTGAAGCCGCCGGTGGACGATCCGGCATCGAGGCAATACAGCCCTTCCGGGTCGAGACCGAACTCGTCCAGGGCTCCGGCCAGTTTCTGGCCGGCCCGGCTGACGAACGGAGGGGGAGGCGCGGCCAAAACGATCGGCTGATCGGCCCCGACCTGGCGGGCCGGCTTGTCGGCAAAGGCGCCGCCGACGAGGACCTGCCGGTCGACGATCAGACGACGGGCGGCCTCACGGCTGGGGACCATGCCTCGTCGAACCATCTCCGCATCCAATCGACGTTTGATTACGCAACCTCCCCGGCGGCCGGCATGCGACCGCTCAGCGTATCAAACCCGGCTAACGCCCGTCACCTCTTCTTGGCGGCCCTCTTGGCCGACTTCTTGGCCGACTTCTTGGCCGGAGCCTTCTTCGCCGACTTCTTGGCCGGAGCCTTCTTCGCCGCCTTCTTGGCCGGAGCCTTCTTCGCCGCCTTCTTGGCCGGAGCCTTCTTCGCCGACTTCTTGGCCGAGGCCTTCTTCGCCGACTTCTTCGCCGACTTCTTGGCCGGAGCCTTCTTCGCCGACTTCTTGGCCGGAGCCTTCTTCGCCGCCTTCTTGGCCGGAGCCTTCTTCGCCGACTTCTTGGCCGGAGCCTTCTTCACCGACTTCTTGGCCGGAGCCTTCTTCTCGGCTGACCGTGCGGCCGCCGGCCCGGCGGCGGAAGCGGCGGCCGTGGCCGCGGCATGGGCAGCACTCGCGGCCCGCCCGGCTGTACCGGAGGAACGCCCGGTGGCGGTGTTGGCAGCGTCGGTCATCTCGGTGGCAACATCGGTTGCCATGTCAGTCGCCTGCTTGACCCACTGCTGGAAGCTGGATCCGGCCGACTCCATCTGCTCCTCGAGACCAGGTACTGCGGCATAGACGAACTTGGAGAACTCCTCCATGGCCGAGGCCAGGCCGTCGCTGATGTCGCCGGCTGCACTGGCGGCCTCGCTACGCAAGAACCGAACCAGCCGTTCCATCTGGCCCAGCGCATCCTGGGTACTGGTGGGAAGCGACTGGGGAACGGCCTCGGCCGATGTGTCTCGAACCCGTCGCATCTCGGATTCGAATCGCTCGGTGGCGTCTTCCAGGACGGTGCGAAGGTCGGCGAGCCCCTTGTTCAGGGCCTGGGTGAACGGGTCGGTGTTGCTCATAGCCGCCATGGTAGTAGGCGCATACTGCCGCTTGCAATAGCAAGCGGCAGTATGGTTTGCATCATGCGGCCACGGTCATTGAGGTTGTAGATCACCCAGGGCGGCGGGAACCAGTTCGGCCACATCGGCCCCAACCCAGGTCGGTTCAGGTTCGACCGGCAAGTCCGAGACGGTGGTCACACCGCTCAGAACGAGCCCGAAGCGATAACCCAGCGTTCGGGCGAACCGACCGTCGGTCTCCGGCCGGTCACCAATCATGATGCCGTCGGCTCCGAGAAGGCCACGGACGAGGTCGGCCTGAGCCCGGTGGGGCTTTCCGGCCACCGTCGGCTCAACCCCGGTGGCGTAGGTCACAGCGGCCACAATGGCCCCACCGCCCGGCAACAGACCTCTCTCCGACGGGTAGGTCGAATCGGTGTTGGTGGCCACCAAACGGGCGCCGGCGCCAACGGCCAGCACCGCCCGGGACAACCGGCCGTAGCTGAGATCGTGATCGAGTCCGACCATGACAACGTCGGCCGAGGGTTCCGACGCCCGGCCCTCGATCACGACGGCGCCCCGGGCCTCGACCGCTTCCACCACGCCCGGCCCGCCAAGCACGAACACCCGTTCACCCGGTTCAACGAACACCGCTCCGGCCATGGCCGAGGTTATGACCCGTCCCCGGGCGTCGATCCCGAACGAAGCCAGCTTCGCTTCCTGGTCCCCAACGGTTGAGAACGAATTATTGGTCACGAAGGCGACGCCATGACCGTCGGCGATCAGCGCTGCGATCGTGTCGGAAGATCCCGGAATAGCCTCGTTACCCGTCCAGATGACGCCGTCGAGATCGAAGGCCCAGCCCGGACAACTTCGCTGGTCGTCTACCGGTGAGGGATCAAGTGCAGGATGCGGCGTAGATGGCGTCAATCGACTGGCCGAGGGTGGCGTTGAATTCATCGTCAGACTGCTGGGCCGAGAGGCCTTCGGCCAACGCACGGGAGAAGCTGGCGATCATGCCGTTGTTGCGGGCCAGACGTGCGTTGGCCTCATCCCGCGAGTAGCCCCCGGACAGCGCCACTACCCGGAGAACCCGATCGTCGTCGATCAGCGGCCGGTAGAAGTTGTCCTCGTCCGGCAGGGTCAACTTGAGCATGATCATCTGACCGTCGACCAGCGAATCGAGCCGACTGGTAATGGCATTGCGGAGCAAAGCTTCGGCCTCAGCCTTCTCGGGGCTGTGGATGTCCACCTCGGGTTCGATGATGGGCATCAGCCCGGCCTTCAGTATCTGGTGACCGACCTCAAACTGCTGGTCGACGACAGCGTTCACGCCATCGGGATTGGCCATCTTGATGACCGACCGCATCTTGGTGCCGAACACACCCTTGTCGACGGCCCGATTCAACAGCTCGTCGAGACCGGGATTGGGCTTCATCACCTGGACACCATCAGCCTCATCGGCCAGACCCTTGTCGGTCTTCAGGAACGGAACGACGCCCCGCTCGGACCACAGGTAATCGGCCGAACCCTTGCCCTCGATCTGGCGATCCATGGTCTGCTCGAAGAGAATGGCACCCAGCACCTTGCCGCCGGTGAAAGCGGGGCTGGTGATGATACGGGTCCGCATCTGATGAATCAGGTCGAACATCTCATCGTCGTTGCTGAAAGCCGTTTCCGGCACGCCGTACTGCCCAAGCGCTTTCGGAGTACTGCCACCGCTCTGATCGAGAGCGGCCACAAACCCTTGGGCCGAACGTACCTTCTCCAGCTGCTCTGCATTCATCTCGCTTGACGTTCCTTCCGTTTACAGCCGTTTCGTTTCGACTGGCTGGTGGGCCGGGGGGCTCGGTCTCGACCCTTGTCGAGCCCAACCTATCGCACCGTGGGAAGTCTTGTGATTCTCGGTGTCGCTATTCCTAGTGGTGCGTCGCCCAATCAGCGTTGGGGGATCGCCGAGAGATTGGCGATCCTGATCAGGACCCAGGAGGAAGCCTCACTCGTGAGTGTGAGGCGACGACGAGGGCGCCGACAGGAGTGTCAAGATCAGGTGAGGCCCGATCGATCATTTGGGCGACACACCACTAGAGAGCGGCGGCTCTCTCGGCGGCATCGCCAAAATCAGGATCGGCTCCGGCGATCTCGGCGAAGAGTCGTCGGGCTCGAGAGTGGTCACCGGCCCGCTCATAGAGGTCGGCGGTGGCGTACCAACGGCGGAGGTGATGGACAGCAGGCCTTCCCTTGACTTTGGGCGCCTTCTCCAGAAATCGAATGGCGTCGGCCACACGACCCCGATCGGCCATGGCACCGGCCTGGACAATACGGCCTTCCTCGATGAGATCAGGGCTGGGTGAGGCCTGTCCCAACTCCAACCACAGCTCCTCGGCCCTCGTCCAGTTCCGCAGTGCCCGGTAGCAGTCAGCCAGGACCGGATGCTGCTCAACTGACCGAGTAAGTTCCTGGAATCGCTCGAGGTGATCGATGGCCAGCCGCCAGCGGCCAAGACGATAGTAGGTCAGGCCGAGCAGCTCGTGGACCTCGGCCACGTCGGGAGCCAGTCGCTGAACTGATGTCAAGAGCCGCTCGGCCTCGGTGAAACGCTCGGCTTCGAAGGCGACGGCGGCGTCGGCCAGACGGGCCCGGAGTTTGGCCGAGGTGGCCTGTCCCAGCGGTCCCATATCGACATCGTCGACGTGGACCCGGCTCCGAGATCGTCTCCGTTTACGGGCCTTGGACGATTTCGTCGCCGATCGACTGTCTGAGCCATGATCGTCGACCCGCTCGATGATGATTTCGTCCCGGCCCCTGTCGTCGCTGTCGGCGGGTGAACCATCGACACCCCCGTCTGGCCCACCGCGGTCGGAGCCGGAGGCACCGACGGAACGGTCTTGGCGGCTGGAAAAGGTGTCAGGTGGCGGCGGAATGCGTCGCCTGCGACCATCGGACGAGGTTTCCGGCCGATCGGATCGGCCGGCGCTCCTTGACCCACCGGTGGGGTCGTGGCGGCCGGAGTGATCGGGATCCTGGCGTCGGTTCCTGCCGCCGCCTCCTGGCTTCGTCCCTTTGCCGCTACCTCCCGGCTTCGTCCGTTTGCCGCCGCCTCCGGTCCCAGAGCCCGGTCGACCGACGCCGGAACGCTTCCTCCCGTCCCGGGCCTGACCCTTTCGCCGACCGTCGCCTGATCGGCCTTTGGCCCCTCTTCTGTTCGAATCTGAGCCTGTCATCGTTCCAACGCTACCTTGTGGTCCATGCCTGCGCCCCGGCAACCGACTCTCGGTCGTGACCGCCAACGCGACGAGAGGCCCGATGAGGGCCTCTCGTCTTGAGAAATCCGGCGGCGTCCTACTCTCCCAGGTCGTCTCCAACCAAGTACCATCGGCGCAGGAGGGCTTAACTTCCGTGTTCGGGATGGGAACGGGTGTGACCCCTCCGCAATAGCCACCGAAACCTTGCACACAATCCGGCGGCCAAAGCCTGCGGGACTGCTATGTCTTAAACTTTGGTTCCCCGAGAACTGAATAGCGAGCACGAGGTGTCAGAGCTTCGCTCTGACCTCGAGTTTCCGGCTTGGCGCCGCAAACTCGCATCATGCGTAGTTCGAGATCTTGTGTAGTAATAACAATGATAAAACACAAGCCCTCGGCCTATTAGTACCGGTCAGCTGAACACATTACTGTGCTTACACATCCGGCCTATCAACCTAGTGGTCTACTAGGGGCCTTACCCGCAAATGCGGTGAGAGATCTTATCTTGGAACGGGTTTCCCACTTAGATGCTTTCAGCGGTTATCCCTTCCGCAGGTAGCCAACCAGCCATGCTCCTGGCGGAACAACTGGCACACCAGAGCTGCGTCCATCCCGGTCCTCTCGTACTAGGGACAGACTTCCTCAAATCTCTTTCGGCTGCAGAGGATAGGGACCGAACTGTCTCACGACGTTCTAAACCCAGCTCGCGTACCGCTTTAATGGGCGAACAGCCCAACCCTTGGGACCTGCTTCAGCCCCAGGATGCGATGAGCCGACATCGAGGTGCCAAACCTTCCCGTCGATATGGACTCTTGGGGAAGATAAGCCTGTTATCCCCGGGGTACCTTTTATCCGTTTGCGATGACCCTTCCATACGGCGTCATCGGATCACTATGCCCTGCTTTCGCACCTGCTCGACTTGTAGGTCTCGCAGTCAAGCTCCCTTGTGCCATTGCACTCAACGACTGATGGCCGACCAGTCTGAGGGAACCTTTGGGCGCCTCCGTTACAGTTTGGGAGGCGACCGCCCCAGTCAAACTACCCACCTGGCACTGTTCCCGAACCCGATCAGGGTCCTAGGTTAGATGTCCAACATGAACAGGGTGGTATTTCAACGATGACTCCACCAACGCTGGCGCGCCGGCTTCCTAGTCTCCCACCTATCCTACACAATCCAGATCAAACACCAATACCAAGCTGTAGTAAAGGTCCACGGGGTCTTTCCGTCCTTCTGCAGCTAACGAGCATCTTTACTCGTACTTCAATTTCGCTGGGCCTGTGGTTGAGACAGTAGGGAAGTCGTTACGCCATTCGTGCAGGTCAGAACTTACCTGACAAGGAATTTCGCTCAAGTTGCTCCCTATATCGCTATAGGGCTTGGACCATCACTTCTCCCGGAACGTTGGATTCCGGGTGGCCGGCGTTTGGCCTCTGAGGATTCCAGAAACCGAGAACGGCCTTTTCGATTCATGCGCTCCGTTAAACGGGCGATGTCTCGCAAGCCTGACTCTGTGAGATGTTGGCCTTGATCGACTGGATCAAGAGCCTCACAGAACAACTCGAAGTCGTTGGCTTTGGCTGTTACCAATGGATTCTTTCGAAAAAACGGAACCACCGTGTCTATCAGATCCTCGCGACGCTTCACGCTGAAGCGGCAAAGATCCTCACGATGATTGTCGAATCGACGGTTCTCGATGATGCGCCCGCACCCGAACTCAGTCCTAATGAGTTCCAGTGCGTGCCGTGACGGTGCTGCCTGCGTAACACTGAATTCCAGTTGACATTGCCAACCGAGACTCAGCCCACTGTTGCGGACAACACTGACCGAGAAACATCCTTCGCCGTCTACGAAACCAACAATCCATTGCTCGATTCCTGGCCTTTCCTGCTGATTTTCCGCACTGGACAGATTGTCACTGCTCACGAACGCACAGCCTAGTTTCGGTCTGTGACACCGAAGCTTGACTTCGTTCGACAGCTAGTACTGCCAGATACACGGGTCTTCCAGCATATGGCCGGCTGCACTCACAGAATTGCTCCTGTGAGGGGCTGCGTTGCCTGGAGTAGCAAACTCCAGGCCCTGAACCTTAGGACGGTTATAGTTACCGCCGCCGTTTACTGGGGCTTAAGTTCGCAGCTTCGTCCGAAGACTAACCGCTCCCCGTAACCTTCCAGCACCGGGCAGGCGTCAGAGCGTATACAGCGCCTTACGGCTTCGCACGCTCCTGTGTTTTTAGTAAACAGTCGCTTCCCTCTGGTTTGTGCCACCTCATCAAGCTCGGGGAGCAAGTCCCGTCACCATAGAGGCCCTCTTTATCCCGAAGTTACAGAGGTAATTTGCCGAGTTCCTTAACCACAGTTCACCCACTCGCCTTAGTCTTCTCGACTTGTCCACCTGTGTCGGTTTTGGGGTACGGGTACTACAAGAACTGACTAGAGGCTTTTCTCGGCAGCATAGGATCAATGACTTCGCCTGTTGTGGCTCGGTTTAACGTCTCAGGCTTCATGAGAGTCGGATTTGCCTAACTCTCGCCCTACGCGCTTACCCCAGGTCAACCAACGCCTGGGTTCATCTACCTTCCTGCGTCACCCCATCGCTAGCCGCCTCCATGTGGGTCGTTTCGTTCACCCGAAGGTGAACAGCCACTTAGCAACAAAGAATTGGCTGGGACGTGCTTGTAGTAGTACCGGAATATCAACCGGTTGTGCATCGACTACGCCTCTCGGCCTCGCCTTAGCTCCCGACTAACCCTGGGAGGACGAACCTTCCCCAGGAACCCTTGGACATCCGGCGGAGGAGATTCTCACTCCTCTTTCGCTACTCATGCCAACATTCGCACTCGACCACGCTCCACGTTGGGTTACCCCTTACGCTTCGCTGCGAGATCGACGCTCCGCTACCACTCCATGAACTCCGTAGAGAACATGAAATCCGCGACTTCGGCTCTGGACTTGAGCCCCGTTACATTGTCCGCGCGAGATCACTCGACCAGTGAGCTATTACGCACTCTTTAAAGGGTGGCTGCTTCTAAGCCAACCTCCTGGCTGTCTGAGCAATCTCACATCGTTTACCA
>OZ244195.1:0-4582500 GCA_965216685.1 Acidimicrobiales bacterium | reverse complement strand
GTACAGTCGATACCGTGACTGCCCGATTGATCAGGCTGGTAGCGGTGGTGACGCTGGTCGGGAGCTTCGGCGTCTGGGTCTACGCCTTCTCCGGGCGAGCCGACCGCGATCCGCCTGATCTACTGAACGACGCCTCGTGGTCCACGGCGGCCGAGGAGATCTGTGCCGACGCCCTGTCCGATGTCGACGACATACCGTCGGCTCAGCAGGCCGGTGACGCCGGCGAGCGCTCGCAGCAGGTTCTTGCCGCCACCGGACGGTTCGAGACCATGGTCGACCAGCTGGCCGATCTGCCGGCGGCCACACCGCGTGACGAGCAGATAACCACAGACTGGTTGGCCGACTTCCGGGTACTCATGGGCGACCGCCGACGCTATGCCGACGCCGTGGCCGACGATCCGGCGGCGGTGTTCACCATCACCGACACCGGGGTCGGTGAGCGACTCGATCGCCGCATCACCCGCTTCGCCGTCACCAACTCGATGCCGTCCTGCGTCACTCCGACCGACGTGTAGGCCGTTGTCCGTGCCACCCCGACGTTGGCTCCTGGTTCACAGCCCCCTGCTGGGTCCGTCGTCGCTTGACCCACTGGCCCGGGCCATCGAGCTGACCGGAGACCAGGCCACGCTGCCCAACCTCACTTCGTGTGCCGACGCCTCGGATCCGGTGGAGCGCTATAAGGCGCTGGCGATTGAGGCCGGCCGGGTGGCGGCCGGACCGGACGGACCGATCGAACTCGTGATCGCCGGTCACTCCGGCGCCGGGGCACACCTTCCCAGCATTGCCTCGGCCCTTGACCGTCCGACGGTGTTGCTGTTCGTCGATGCCGTTATGCCTCCGGTCAGCGGCCATCACCGAACCCCGGCTCGGCTGGCGGCCAGACTGGACGAGCTCACCGAAGACGACCGGTTGGCCCCGTGGCTGGAGTGGTGGCCGCCCGAGGTCATGGCCGAGCTGTTGCCCGATCCGGTCGACCGGCGGCGACTGGCCGCCGATCAGCCCCGGCTACCGCGCTCCTTTCACCGAACCGCGGTACCCGTGCCTGACGGCTGGTCTGATGGTCGGTGCTGCTACCTGCAACTCAGCCCGGCCTATCAGGAGCAACGGGAAGAGGCCGAAGCCCGGCAGTGGCCGGCGGCCGCCATCGACTCCTCCCATCTCGGGCCCTATCTGGAACCGGCGGCGGTTCTCGACGCCGCCAGCGAGCTGATCGCCGCTACTTCGACTTCGACGGAGCAACCACCTGGGCGATGATCTCGACCGCCTGGGAGCGGACGACGTCTCGATCACCGTTGCCGACCAGGGCGTCGGTCAGAAGGTCCTCGAACACGACCCAGCCCAGTTGAGCGGCCACCCAGATGGCGGCCCGGGCCTGGACTTCGGGGTCATCAGGGGTCGAACCCAACAGCTCGGCTATGACGGCCAGCTCCCGGCGCAGCACCGGGAAATCCTCGTTGCGCTCCATGATCCCGCTGTTGCTCAGCTCGACGTGGGCCGCCGCTCGGGCCAATCGCTCCGGAATCTCCAGGATGGGAGCCAGGCGGTCCCCGTTGTCGGACTCGATGAACTCGGCAATGAAATCCGCTCTCAACCGATCCATGGCGGCATTGAGGACCACCGCCTTCGGTCCGAAGTAGTGGTGAAGAAGCCCGTAGTTGACACCCGCTCGCTTGGCGATGTCCCGGCCGGAGATGGCATCGGGGCCCCGTTCGGCCAGCAGATCGGCCGCCGCTTCCAGCAGCGCCTCCTCCACTTCCTCCCGACCCGACGGCTGTGTCAGGCTCTCGTCCATCAAGGGCTACCGGCCGAACCGGACCGGCAGGGTGCGAGGTCCCCGAACCTGACCGCCGGCCCAGGTGACCACACCGTGGTCGCCGAGCTCGAACTCGGGGATCCGCTCGAACCAGGTCCGCAGGGCGATGTCCATCTCCAGCCGGGCCAGGTTCGAACCCAGGCAGCGGTGGATTCCCGAACCGAAGGCGATGTGGCGGTTCCGCGTCCGGTCGATGATGACGTTGTCCGGCTGCTCGAAGATCTCGGGATCCCGGTTGGCGCCGGGAAAGTTCATCAGCACCTTGTCGCCCGGTTGGAATCGAACCCCCTCATATTCGACTTCGGCGATGACCTCCCGTCCCATCGTCACCGGGGAGTAGGCCCTCAGCATCTCCTCGATGGCGGTGGGGAACAGCTCGGCGTCGGCCGCCAGTCGCCGGCGATCGTCGGGATGGGCGGCAAAGTGCCACAGCGCCGAGCCGATCGAGCTCCAGGTGGTGTCGATACCGGCCACCAACATCAGGTTGCAGATGCCGACGATGGTGTGATCGTCAATCGGTTCACCCTCGTGTTCGGCCTGAACGAGGGCTGATATCAGGTCGTCGCCGGGGGTTTCCTTGCGGTCGGCCAACTGGTCCCGGAAGAAGTCGCGAATGATGATGCGGTATTTCTTCCTTACCTCGGGCTGGGACAGGCCGAACTCCATCACTCCCCGGACCCACTCGACGAACTCGGCCACTCGACTTTCCGGGATTCCCAGCAGGTGGGCGATCACCCTCGGCGGGATCTGCTGGGCGTAGTCCACCGCGGCGTCAGCCTGACCGTCGTCGATGAAGCCGTCGATCAACTGCCAACAGAGCGATTCGGTGTAATCCCGATGGGCCTCCACGGCCCGAGGCGAGAAGTGGGGCAGCAGCAGTCGCCGGATCCAGGTGTGTTCCGGAGGATCGCTGCTGATGGGTGGAGCGTTGGTGCCGTAGGTCTGACCACTCTGGTCATCGCTCTCGATCGGAGGTGCGGCCACCACCATCGGGTCTCGCGATGACAACGTGGGAACCATCTTGGCCAGAGCCTGTACGTCGGCATAGCGGGTGGGCAGATAGGATCCCATCCACCGTTCGCTGTGAGCGATGGGACAGCGCTGCCTCAACTCGCGCCAAACCGGAGTGGGATCCTCGATATAGGCCGGATCGAAGATGTCGTAGTCGGTGGCCCAGTCGTCGACCGGCGAACCTTGTTCCATTGTGGACTCCTCCGAACAGCTACTTCTCGATCTCGACGGCGAACTCCGGACAGTTGTCGCGGGCCAACTTGGCCTTGTCCTCAAGCTCGGGGGCGACGGTACCGTCTCCGATGGCGAAGGCCGTGCCGTAGTCGTCGATGTCGAACAACTCCGGGGCCAGGGCATAGCACCGGTTGTGTCCCTGGCACAGCTCGGTGTTGACTCGAACCTTCACGGTGAACCCTCTCGTTTCTCATCTGACAATTGGCCGATTGGCTAAGCCTAGGTAGCCGGCAGCGAGGCCGTCAAGCCTCCTCGACGGCTGCCAGCTGCTTGCCAGACGATTGGCCAATCGGCTAATGTTCTGATGCCGAGCGGCATCGGGAACCAGCTCGAGGGCGGCGTGGGGACATCGCCGACCAGTCCGATCTCGGCCTCATCCCAAGGGAGGATCATCCGTGTCCACACACGACAATCGCGCCTGGTGGCGCCTGCTGCTTGCTCTGGGACTGGCCCTGGCCGTGTTCGCCACGGCTTGC
Organism: Acidimicrobiales bacterium; assembly: GCA_965216685.1. GTDB lineage: Bacteria > Actinomycetota > Acidimicrobiia > Acidimicrobiales > SZUA-35 > JAHELU01. Next base: position 4,578,966 of record OZ244195.1, on the reverse strand, counting down.
GGCAGCGATGACGGGTCGGATTCGACCGGCGATGATGTGGAGGAGGGCACCGAGGCCGACGACGCCACCGATGACGACGCCACCGATGAGCCCAAGGACAACGAGGATGAGGGGGAAGAGGCCGATGACGGTGATGAGGCCGAGCCCACCAGCGAAGAGGAGGAGGGCACCGACGCCGCCCCCGACGGAGCAGCCGACGAGGAGTGCCCCCTGGGACGGTCGGCTGACGCCCCAGCCGACGATCCGCTGCCCCTGAGAATCGTCAGCCTGCCCATTGTCGATGTGGCCGCCATCGAATACGCCCACCGCTGCGGCTATTTCGCCGCCAACGGCATAGAGTCGACCATCGAAGTCGCCGCCTCCGGCCCCGACGCCGCCCAACTGGTGGGAACCGGTGAGGCCGATGTCGGCGTTTCGGCCTGGCACCCGCTGGCCCCCGGCTGGGGGGCGGGCGCCGTGCCCTTCGTCGTGGCCGTCGACGGTGCCGTACTGCCGCCGGGAGCGGCCAACATCATGGTGGCCGCCGACTCCGAAATCGAGACCATCGCCGACCTTGAGGGCAAGACCATTGCCGTCAACACCACTGGAGCGCTGACCGAGGTGGCACTACGGGCCGCCTTCGAGGCGGCCGGGGCCGACTTCGCCACCGTGACGCTGGTGACGGTGCCCATTCCCGAGATGGTGGCCACCCTCACCGCCGGCTCGGTCGATGCCATGTCGGCCTACGAACCGGTCACCACCGTGGGTATCTCCTCCGGACTCAAGGTGATCGAGCCCGAACTCCTGAGCGGCGACTTCCAGAACGGCACGACCGGCGGCTTCGTTGCTCTGGCCGACTGGGCCGAGGCCAATGAGGAAACGATTCGCCGAGCCCGAGCCACCTGGAACGAGGTCAACGAGTTGTTCGCCGCCGATGAAGCCGGTCTGCGGGCCTTCATCCCGGTCTTCACCGGCATCCCGGCCGAGCTGGCCGAGGTCATGCTGCTGCCCGCTCCCCGGGCCAGCACCGAGGCGGCCAACATACAGCCATCGATCGACCTGACGGCCGAGGTCGGCTTGATCCCCGAGACATTCGACGTCACGCCGTTCGTGGCCTACCCCGAGGATTGATGCCGGCGAGGGGAAGCCGGTGAAACCCGGGAAACGAGCTCCCTCGGCCAGCCCGGCCCTACGGGGCGCCATCGGCCTGGTCGGGCTGCTGGTGTTCGTCGAGCTGGCGGTGGCCGTCGGGCTCCTCGACCTGGGGGCCATCCCCCGACCGTCGGCCATCTTCTCCGAGACCGCCCGCCTCCTGACCGACCCGGCCTTCCTGGGAGACGTCTGGACAACGGTCAAGGGAGCGGCCTTGGGCTTGGCCATCGGCACCGCGGTCGGCATCACCCTGGGTGCCCTCATCGCCTCCTCCCGGTTCGCCGACCGGCTCCTGACCCCGATCATCGAGGTCATCCGACCCCTGCCGGGGGTGGCAGTGGCTCCACTGCTCATCGCCGTGTTCCAACGGGGCCTGGTCAGCCGGTCGATGACCGTTGCCCTGGCCTGCAGCTGGCCGATCCTGTTCAACACCCGAGCCGGGTTCGGCGCCGTCGACCAGATCGCCACCCAGACCGCCCGGGCGTTCGGCGAGAGCCGCCTCGGGGTGCTGCGACGGGTGGCGCTCCCCTGGGCATCGCCCTTCATCTTCACCGGGATCAGGCTGTCGGCCGCCATTGCCGTCATCGTCGAGATCGCGGTGGAGATCCTGATTCCCGACGGAACGGGGATCGGGGGATTCCTGGCCCTGGCCGGCTCCGGCGGCGTGCCGCTGGAGACGGTCTACGGTGCCACCCTGGTGGCCGGCCTCCTGTCGTTGGTGCTCAACTTCGGGCTCGATGTCACCGACCGCCGATTCTTCGGCTGGCGCAAGGGGTTGGGGGCATGACCGCCGCAGGGCCGGAGCCCCTACTCACCATGTTTCGCCTTTCGGCGAAACATCGCCGGCTGGAATCATTCGTATGGGCCAGAAAGGTAGACCAGTGACGGGTCGGCAACGCCTGGTCACGGTGGCCAACTGGATCGGCTCATTGGGCCTGGGCCTGGTGGTGTGGCAGTGGCTGGCCGGACGTAGCGACTCGTTCTTCTTCCCCCCACCCAGCGAGATCTTCCCCTCCATGTGGCAGGCCAATGATACCGGGTTCGGCGAACCCCCATTCTTCTCAACCTCGGCGGCCGATGGCTTCCTCGGACCGGGCTTCTCAGCCGACATCGTCCCCAGCCTGTTGCGCATGCTGCAGGGCTATGCTCTGGCCACCGTGGTCGGCGTGGCCGTCGGCGTGGTGCTCGGACTCAACGAGAAGGCCCGTCACTACACCGACTGGATCGTGCACTTCTTCCGGGCCATTCCTCCCCCCGCCCTCCTCGGGGTCTGGCTCATCCTGTTCGGCATCGGTGATCGGCCCAAGGTCTACCTGATCGCGTTCGCCGTGTTCTCCCCCATCCTGCTCAATACCATCGACGGGGTGGCCTCGGTCGACGAGCAGCGCATTCAGGCCGCCCGGGTGTTCAAGATCCCGTTCCTGCGCCGGCTCACCGGCCTCTACTTGCCGTCGGCCGCTCCCAAGATCCTCAGCGGTATGCGCATCAGCCTGGGATTCGCCTTTGTCATGATGATCATCAGCGAGTTCGCCGGTGCCACCAACGGCCTCGGCCTGCGTCTGCAGGACGACCTCAAGTTCTTCAACTACGTTGACCTGTGGGCCACCATGATCGTGTTGGCGGTCGTCGGCCTGCTGGCCAACATCGTCTTCCTGACGGTGGAGAACCGAATCTTGAACTGGCAGCGGTCGGCGGCCAGGGCGGTGGAACTATGACCGAACCCCTACTCCACATCGGCGAACTCAGTCACACCTACAATGCCGGCACCGAGGGTGCCTTCACTGCGGTGGGTGACATCTCCTTCGACGTTCCCGAGGGCGAGGTGGTCTGCATTGTCGGGCCGTCGGGCTGCGGTAAGAGCACCCTGATGCGGATCATGGCCGGCCTGATGGAACCGACCCGGGGCACCGTCACCATCCGGGGAAAGCCGGTCGATGGTGTTCCCGCCGATCTGGCCATGGTCTTCCAGGACTACAGCCGCTCGCTCTTCCCCTGGCACCGGGTTGAACAGAACGTCGAGTTTCCGCTGAAACACCTGGATCGGACCGAGCGGAGATCCCGGGCGGCCGAGGCGCTGGCCGCCGTCGGACTCGAGGGTCACGGTTCCAAGTACCCGTGGGAACTCTCCGGTGGTATGCAGCAACGGGTGGCCATCGCCCGCGCCCTGGCCGTACAGCCCCAGATTCTGCTGATGGACGAGCCCTTCGCCTCGGTCGACGCCCAAACCAGGGCCGATCTGGAGGACCTCGTCCTGGCCCTCCACGGCCGTCTGGGTATCACGCTTGTGCTGGTGACCCACGACATCGACGAGAGCATCTACCTGGCCGATCGGGTGGTGGCCCTCAGCGGTCACCCGTCAACGGTGCTCGAGGTGCTGCCGGTGGATCTACCCCGACCCCGTGATCAGCTGGCCACGAAGGAAGACGAGCGCTTCCTCGACAACCGCCACCGCGTCTTCGAACTGCTGCGCCACTAGAAATCATCTGCAGGGGCGGGCAGGGCTTTGACGGCTCGACCACCCCGCAGCCGTTCACATTGGCCGCTGGGGGTCCCGCCCCAGGGTCGCGTACCCACCAAGGTGTTTGATCGCCTCAGTAGAGCAACCGGCGGGCCAGATCGATGGCGCGTTCGGCCGCCACCCCGACGTCATCAACAGCTGAGAACCGGGGATCCGATCGATCAACCCACTCAGCCCCCGCCGTTTCCGCCGCGTTGGCCGTCAGTTCCTGGTCGCCGTCGAGCAGGGCCAGGAATCGCAGATCGAGATGCAGATGTTCCGGTTCGCCCGGCCGGGCCGGGATGGGATGGACGTTGAGATCGAAAGCCGGCATCACCCAGCGCAGGCCCCGCAGTCCGATCTCCTCCTCCACCTCGGTCCGGGCCACCAATGCCAGGTTGCCCTCACCGTCGGCGTGTCCCCCGGGTTGCAGCCAGAGTTCGAGTTTGCGGTGGTGGATCAGCGCAACGGCGTGGCGACGGGTATCGACAACGAAGGCCGATGCCGTCAGGTGACCACTCAGGCAGGTCCGACGCAGGGCGTCGGCGTGGCGGGCGCAGAAGCTGAGAACCTGGTCCCGCCGTTCGTCCTGGGAGGCCGGCAGCAGAGCCGTTTCCAGATGAGAGACGGCGGTGCCCAGGTTGTCGAGGTCACCGTCAAAGACCGGTGAGCCATCGCCGACGATCAGAAAGCCGTGGTCCATCAGAACGGGCGGGACAGGTGAGGGCTGCCGGCCCATCCAAATCGCCAGGGCCGCTCGGTGGCCTTGCTGATACCGATCCGAGGACCGACGACAATCTCGGACGGATCCGGAACGAGGTGCCGATGCGAAGCCAAAAGGCGAACCGGGGAATCGTCGGCCAACAGGTGGGCCCCGTTGTGGGCCGACGTGATACCAAGGGCGGCGCACAGCTTCCCCGGCCCGGAACCGAGATCACGTTGGCGTTTGGCCGCCGGGCGGTCGGCCCACATCTCCTCCACCCCGGTCAATGGTTCGATGGCCCGTACCAGCACTGCACCGGCCGTGCCCTCGGGGTGACAGACAATGTTGGCGCACCAGTGAACGCCGTAGCTGAGATACACATACAGGTGCCCGGCCGACCCGAACATGACCTCGGTGCGGGGTGTGGGGCCCCGAAAGGCGTGGCTGGCCGGATCGTCACCACCCTCATAGGCCTCGACCTCCACGATGCGTCCCGATCGGCCACCCACCTGCAGGATCAAGCCCAGCAACCGGGGAGCCACCAAGGACGCCCGGCCCACGAGCAGCGGCCCGAGAGCGGCCGGTTCAAACTGCTGCTGGTTCACACTGCTGCCGGGTCGACACGGCTCAGGTGTCGGAGGGGTCGAGCGAGGCCGCGATCGTTCGCAGCCGGGAACCGGCTCGCTCCATGTCGGCCTCAATCTGCTTGAACTGCTCGGCCAGTGGCACGAACCCGGCACCGCCGGCGCTGGTGCGCCGGGACACGGCGGCACCCGGGGTGAACAGAAACACAACCGAGTCGGGAAACGAAGGGTGGCCGCCCACCAGATCCGACAGCGGCACGCCCCGATCGAGGGCATCGCGGACCAGCCCTCCGACCACGGCATGGGCCTCCCGGAACGGCATGCCCTGCTCCACCAGGATCTCGGCCAGATCGGTGGCCAAGGCCGACTGATCGTCGGCGGCGTCGGCCATGGCCAGGGTGTTGAACGTGGCCGTCTCCACCATCCCACCGAAGGCCACCAGGGCCAACCTGATCTGGTCGCAGGAGTCGAACAGCGGCTCCTTGTCTTCCTGTAGATCGCGGTTGTAAGCCAGCGGCAGGCCCTTGAGGGTGACCAGGAGCGACGTCAGGTTGCCGATGAGCCGTCCGGTCTTACCCCGGGTGAGTTCGGCTATGTCGGGGTTCTTCTTCTGGGGCATCATCGAGGAGCCGGTGGCGTAGCCGTCGTCGAGAGTGACGAACCCGAACTCCTGGGACGACCACAACACGAACTCCTCGCCCATCCGGGACAGGTGGATGCCCAGCATGGAGATGGTGAACAGGGCCTCGGCCACGAAATCACGGTCGCTGGTGACATCGAGTGAGTTGGCGAAGGGCCGATCGAATCCCAAATCGGCGGCGGTGGCCACCGGATCGAGCGGTAGCGAGGTTCCAGCCAAGGCGCCGGCGCCCAGGGGCGAGATGTTGAGCCGCTTGGCCGTGGCCAGCAGCCGGTCGAGGTCGCGGCCGAAGGCCCAGGCGTGAGCCAGCAGGTGGTGGGCCAAGGGCACCGGTTGAGCTCGTTGCAGGTGGGTGTAGCCGGGCAGGTAGGCTTCGCCGGCCAGCCGGGCCTTGTCGACCAGGATGTGCTGGAAGTCCATGACCAGGCCGGCGATTTCCAGCATCGTCTCCTTGGTCCAGAGCCGCAGGGCGGTGGCCACCTGGTCGTTGCGGCTGCGTCCGGTGTGCAACTTGGGACCGGCGGACGGTGCGATCTCGGTGACCCGCCGCTCGATGGCGGTGTGGACGTCCTCGTCGCTGGGCAGGAAGCGGAACGAATCGTCGGCCAGCTCGGCTCCCACCTGTTCGAGGGCGGCCCGCACCGCCTGCTCCTCGCGGTCGGTGAACAACCCCACCCGGGCCAGACCACGGACATGGGCCAGGGAACCGCGGATGTCGCAGGCCGCCAGCCGAACGTCGAAGGGCAGGCTGGCGCTGAAGTCCATCAACGCCTCAGCCGGCCCCGACCCGAACCGACCGTGCCACAACGTCGTGCCCTCGACATCGACATCGGGTTGAGCCCGGACGAGCGCCCGGTTGTCGGCCCCGACGGAAGCGCCGGACCCCGGTTTGTGGTCGCCGCTCACCGGCGAGCCCCCAGATCAGCACAGCCCACGGCGGCTGGCCCCCGCTTGGCCGTCAAGGTTCGCAACCGTAACGCATTGAGCTTGATGAAGCCTTCGGCGTCGGCCTGGTTGTAGGCCCCCTGGTCGTCTTCGAAGGTGGCGATGTTGGCGTCGAACAATGAGTCGTCGGAACGGCGGCCGGCCACCTCGATATTGCCCTTGTAGAGCTTGATGCGAACCGTACCGTTGACCGATTGCTGGCTCCAGTCGATGGCCGTCTGCAGCATCTGCCGTTCCGGGCTCCACCAGTAGCCGTTGTAGATCAGGGTGGCGTAGCGGGGCATCAGCTCGTCTTTGAGATGGGCCACCTCCCGGTCGAGCGTTATCGATTCGATGGCCCGATGGGCTCGCAGCATGATGGAGCCTCCGGGGGTCTCGTAGGCCCCTCGGCTCTTGATGCCGACATAACGGTTCTCGGCAATGTCGATCCGCCCGACGCCGTTGGCCCCACCCACCTCGTTGAGGTGGCTGAGCACCTGGGCCGGTGTCATCTCGGTGCCGTCGATGGCCACGATGTCGCCGCCCCGGTACTCCAGTTCGAGATAGGTCGGGTCGTTGGGAGCCTGTTCGGGCGTGACCGACCAGCGCCACATCTCCGCCGGCGGTTCGGTCCAGGGGTCCTCCAGCGGCCCGCCCTCATAGGAGATGTGCAACATGTTGGCGTCCATGGAGAACGGCGACTTGGCCCCCCGGGACATCTCGATGGGAATGCCGTGCTCGGCGGCGTAGGCCAGCAACCGCTCCCGGCTCATGAGGTCCCACTCCCGCCAGGGGGCGATGATCTTGATGTCAGGATTGAGGGCGTAGGCCCCCAGTTCGAACCGCACCTGATCGTTGCCCTTGCCGGTGGCTCCGTGGCTGATGGCATCGGCGTTCTGCTCGGCCGCGATCTCGACCAGCCGTTTGGCGATCAACGGCCGGGCGATGGACGTCCCCAGCAGGTACTCACCCTCATAGATGGTGTTGGCCCGGAACATCGGATAGACGAAGTCGGAAACGAACTCCTCCCGCAGGTCGTCGATGTAGATCGACGACTCGGGGATGCCCATGGCCAAGGCTTTGGTCCGGGCCGGTTCCAGCTCCTCCCCCTGCCCCAGGTCGGCGGTGAAGGTGACGACCTCGCACTCGTACGTCTCCTGCAGCCAGCGGAGTATGACCGAGGTGTCGAGACCACCGGAGTAGGCCAGCACCACCTTCTTCACGTCTTCTGTCATGTTTGTCACGAACTCCAGATCTTGTTGCTGATGAGTCTATGGGCCCCGGCCACCGTCAAGTGATGCCGGCAATCTCGGTCAGGCGGTCGACCAGCTCCCGACCCCGGCCTTCGGGGGCGATGGCCAGCAACGTGTCGTCGCCGGCCACGGTGCCGATCATGTCTGCGATCCCCGATCGATCGAGGGCCGAGGCCACCACATGGGCCGAACCCACCGGGGTGCGGACCACGACGAGGTCACCGGATCGGGTTATCTCCACCAGCCACTCCCCCAGGACCCGGCGCAGGTGGTCCTCGGGAACCAGCTGCTCGGACGGATGCTCGGGTATGGCGTAGACCGTCGCCCCACCGGGGACCCGGACCTTGATGGCACCAAGCTCGTCGAGATCTCGTGACACCGTGGCCTGGGTGGCGGCCACGTCGTCGTCGGCCAGCAGGTCCACCAGCTGACCCTGGCTGGTCACCGCGTTGTCGGCCAGTATCCTGGTGATCCGGTGTTGGCGTTGTGTCTTTCCCACCGCCATCAAGGAGCCCCTTCCCCGTTGACCTCGTGGAGCCACTGCAGCACGGCCCGCACCGCCGGCAGCCGGTTGGCCGCTTGGGGCCAGATCCGGCTCTGGGCACCGTCGAGGACCGAGTCGGTGACCTCTTCGTTGCGATGAGCGGGAAGGCAGTGGAGGAAGATCGCCGCCGGGTTGCGGGCCAGCATGGCGTCATCGACCTGGAATCCCTCGAACGTCTTCAGCAGCCGGCCGCGGTCGGCTTCACTACCCATGGACACCCAGGTGTCGGTGTAGACCACATCGGCGTCGACCACCGCCTCCGGGCGATCGAGATAGGTGACGGTGGCGCCGGCGACCGCGATGCGGTCGGCGTCGACATCGCTGAACCGGCGATCGGGAGGGGCTGCCACCGTGACCGTTCCCCCCAGGGCGGCAACGGCCAGCACCAGCGACCGGGCCACGTTGTTGGCGTCGCCCACGTAGATGATGTTCTGCTCGGCCACCGGGCCCCGCTCGGCCTCGATGGTCAGCACGTCGGCAATGGCCTGCAGCGGATGACCACTGTCGGACAGCAGGTTCACCACCGGGACAACGTCAACGGCGGCCATACGCTCCAGCAGGTCGTGTTCGAAGACCCGGGCGCAGATGGCCCGGTGGTAGCAGGCCAGTGTCCGGGTGACGTCCTCGGCCGACTCCCGCCGGTCAACCCCCACCTCGTCGGCTGTGATGTAGACCGGGTGGCCTCCCAACTGCACCACCGCCATCTCGGTTGAGTTGCGGGTCCGAGCCGACGGTTTGGCGAAGTAGCAGGCCACTCCCTGTCCGGCGTACACCGGGGCGATGGCGTTGGTCGGTTGGCGAGCTAGGTCCAGCACACGGCCCAGCTCAGCGGGACTGAGATCGTCGATCTCCAGAACGTGACGCATGGCGGAGCCGGCCTACCCGGTGCCGCTCTCGTCGTCATCTGCGGCCTGGGCCCGCTCCACCACTGTGTCGAGGCTGCTCGACAACTTGTTGACCGCAGCGGCGATGTGGCTCTCCTCGATAATGAGAGGTGGGGCTAGCCGCAGGGCCGTCGGGGTGACGGCGTTGATGACCAGACCTTCACGTAGACATTCGACGGCCACATCCCGGGCGTCGACCCCGTCGAGCTCGGCTGCGATCAGGAGGCCGAGACCTCGCACCTCTTTGACGTGGGGTAGGCGGGATAGGGCGGTGGTCAGCGCCTCGCCCATCTCGGTGGCTCGATCGGGGGCTCCGATGGCCTCCATGGTGGCCAGGACGGCCCGGGCCGCCGCCGTGGCCAATGGTTGACCGCCGAAAGTGGTGGCATGATCGCCCGGTCGGAAGGATGCGGCCACCGACGCCTTGGCCCAGCAGGCCCCGATGGGCATGCCGTTGCCCAAGGCCTTGGCCATGGTGACGACATCGGGTTCGACACCGAAATGGTGGAAGCCGAACCACTGCCCGGTTCGGCCCAGGCCGGTCTGCACCTCGTCGACCATGAACAGCAGATCCCGTTCCCGGCAGAGATCCTGGACGCCCCGGAAGTAGTCGACGGTGGCCGGATTGACCCCTCCCTCCCCCTGAATCGGCTCCAGCAGGATGGCCGCCACCGTGTCGTCGACCGCCTGGGCCAACTCGTCCAGATCGTTCCACACCACGTGGCGGAATCCCTCGGGCAGGGGTTGGAAGGCCTCCCACTTGCTGGGCTGTCCGGTGGCGGCCAGGGTCGACAGGGTGCGTCCGTGGAAGCTCTGATAGGCGCTGATCACGCCGTGGCGCCCGTGACCGCCGTAGCGACGAGCCAGCTTGATGGCGGCCTCGTTGGCTTCGGCTCCCGAGTTGCAGAAGAAGACCTGACCGCCGGCCGGTTCACCGTTGCCGATGAGGCGATCGAGCGTGGAGGCCACATCGCCGTTGTGTTCGGTGGCGAACAGGTTGGAAACGTGCATCAGTCGTTTGGCCTGCTCGGCCACGGCGGCGGCCACCGCCGGGTGGCTGTGGCCGAGGCTGGTAACGGCCAGACCGGACAGGAAATCGAGGTAGTTGACGTCGTTCGAGTCCCACAGATAAGGCCCTTCGCCCCGAACGAACTGCACCGTCGGCGCCCCGTAGGTTGGCATCAACGGGCAACGCTCGGCGTCGGCCGCGGCGTCGACTGCCGCCCGGTGAACGGCCTGGGAGGAATCGGCCGAGGGTTCGGTGGGCGATGCTGCGGTCACGAGATTGGCTCCTGGGAGATAGCGGGCAGGTGGGACAAGGATCGGAGTGTCCGGTCGGCTGTCATCCGACGATCATGGTGCCGATGCCGGCGTCGGTGAACAGCTCGAGCAGGAGGACGTGAGGCACCCGACCGTCAAGCAGGTGGGCCGCCTTGGCCCCGGCCCGGACGGCCTCAATACAGGACTCCACTTTGGGAACCATACCGCCCGATACGGTCCCGGAGGCGATGCCGGCCTCCAGCTCGGACACCGTTGACCGGGCGATCAGGCTGGCCGGGTCGTCGACGTCGGCCAGCAGGCCCGGTACGTCGGTGAGATAGACCACCTTCTCGGCCGCCAGCGCTCCCCCCAGGGCACCGGCCACCGTGTCGGCGTTGATGTTCAGCGATTGCCCACCGATGCCGGCCCCGATGGACGAGACCACCGGGATCAGATCCTCGGCCAGGAGGCGTAGCACCATCTGGGGGTTTACGGCTTCGATCTTGCCCACCAGCCCCAGTTCGGGGTCTTGTTGGCGAGCCACGATCAGGCGGCCGTCCTCACCCGACATGCCGACGGCATAGGCCCCGTGGCGGTTGATGTGGCCGATGATTTCCCGGCCGACCTTGCCCACCAGCACCATGCGGGCCACGTCCAGGGTCTCGGCGTCGGTCACCCGCAGCCCGTTGCGGAACTCGCTCTTCTTGCCCAGCCGACCCAGCAGCTCACCGATCTGGGGCCCACCGCCGTGGACCACCACCGGTTTGAGGCCCACCGACCGCAGCATGACGATGTCGGTGGCGAAGGTGGCCATGACGTCACGGTCGACGATGGCGTTGCCCCCCAGCTTGACCACGATGACGGCACCCCGGAACTGCTGCAGATAGGGCAGCGCCTCGATCAGGGCGTTGGCCCGCTGCTCCGGCGAATAGCCCCGGTCGACCGTTACCGCCATCAGGGGTACAGCCCGACCGTCGAGAGACCAGCGGTCTCCGGGAGCCCCACGGCGATGTTGGCGCACTGCACGGCCATGCCTGAGGCCCCTTTCATGAGATTGTCGAGCACGCCGATCCCGACGACCAGGCCGGTCCGGGGGTCGACCCGGCCGGTCAGGTGGACGGCGTTCGATCCGGCCACCGCCTTGGTCGACGGGCTGCGTTCATCGACCACGATGTACGGCTCGTCCCGGTAGTAGTCGGCCATGGCCTCGAGCACCTCCTCGGTGCCGGCCGGCCGGCCCGATCCGGGGGTCGGCCGACCGTAGCAGCCGGCCAGGATGCCCCGGCTCAGGGGGGCCAGATGAGGGGTGAAGAGGACCGAAACGTCATGTCCGGTCGCCGCCGCCAGGGCCTGTTCGATCTCCGGGGTGTGGCGGTGGGTCAGTAGACCGTAGGCGGTGACATTCCCGTCGACGGTGCAGAATGTGGTGTGATCCTTGGGCGGTCGACCGGCGCCGCTGACACCGCTGATGAGGTTGATGATGATGCCGTCGGGTTCTATGAGGTCGGCGGCCAGCAACGGGGCCAGAGCAAGGGTGGCGGTGGCGGCGTTGCAGCCGGTGGCGGCGATGAGGCGGGCGGCGGCGATGTCGGAGCGGAACAGTTCGGGTAGCCCGTAGGCCGCTTCCGGGAGATACTCGGGCGCCGTGTGCTCGGCTCCGTACCACTGGGGATAGAGGGCCGGATCCCTGAGCCGGAAATCGGAGCCCATATCGATGACGACTCCTGCCGTTTCCATGATCTCGGGGATGACACCCATGCTGACGCCGTGGGGTAGACCACAGAACACAACGTCGAGGCCTTCGACCGCCTCCGGGCTGTAGGCCTCGAACATCCGGCCCCGATAGGCCAAGGCCAGGCTGGGGTAGAGATCGGCGACGGCCATGCCGGCCTTGGAGTCGCCGGTCATGACCTCCAGCCGGAAATTGGGGTGGGCGGCCAACAGCCGCATCAGCTCGGCCCCGGTGTAACCCGACGCTCCCACGATCCCCACCCGGTAGGTGGGACCGCCGGGACCGAACGACGATGGCTCGACGGCACTGGACATCCCGATTACCCTATCGACCCGTCATTCACTTGTCTACATATTTATGCAGATCCGCCCTCCACCACGATTCTTGCCGCGAAAAGCGTGCTCTAGGCTCGGTTTTTGCTGCAAGAATTGGGGGTCACCCGGTGATGCCGGCTCGACCACCGGCCGGGAGGGCCACGGCCAGCCGGCCACCCGGTGGGCCTTCGATTCGGATTGACCCCCCGTGAGCCTCCACCAGCCCCTTGGCGATGGCCAGACCCAGACCGGCGCCGCCTTTGGCCCGGTTCCGGCTCTCGTCGGCCCGGGCAAACCGTTCGAAGGCCCGGTCCCGGAACTCGTCGGGAAACCCGGGACCGTCGTCGATCACCTTGACCGAGACCGGGTCACCAGGCTGAACGATCATCGTCACCACCGATCCGTCAGGCGTATGACGGATGGCGTTGTCCAATAGATTTCTGAGCACCCGACCCAGCGCCGCGGCATTACCCCACACCGGCACGGCCTCATCCGATTGCAGCCGGATGGCCACGGCCCGGGCGTCGGCCACCGGAGCCAGCGCCTCGGCCGCCTCGTCGGCCAGCTCGGCCAGATCGACCGGTTCAGGCCGAATGTCGAGTAGGCCCGCCTCCAGTTGTGACAGGAGGAACAGGTCGTCAACCAGCGCCGACAGGGCCTCCAGGTCGTGACTCATTGACCGCAGGTAACGCTGAGGGTCGGGAGCGATACCGTCCCGCAAAGCCTCCACTGCCGCTCGCAGGGCGCCGATGGGGGTGCGCAGGTCGTGGCTGATGCTGGATATGAGGAAGCGGCGCTCGGCATCGATCCGGGCCCGGTCGCGCTCGACTTCGGCCCGCCGGATTTCCAGGGCCTGCAGCTCAGCCCCCAGCTGATCGAGGGAGCGGGCCACCCGACCGAACTCATCGGAGCGCTCCAGCGAAGCCCTGGCCCCGTGGTCGCCCTGTTCGAGGCTGTTGAGCGTTCGTTCGATCCGGCCGGCGGCCGCCCGTAACGGCTTGGTGGCCACCACGACCAGGGCGATGACGAAGGGAACGATCAGTAGCAAGACCGACAGCACCGCTCCCAAAGCATCGCTCCCCAGCACCATCAGCCGTCCCAGGCTGACGGCGGCGATCACACCGATGGCCAGGGCGGCCAGGGCGATGACCAGCACCTGGGTTCGCAGTGATGGCAGCCGGGAGGCGAATCGTTGGAGGACGATGCCGGACAAAGCGGTGAGCGCGGTCAGGGCAACACCCACGGCGGCGATGAGCCACGGATCGGCCATGTCGAACTTCAGCGCCATCGGAACGTCTCCTGGTCGGCCACCGGGCTAGGGCTCGAAGCGGTAGCCGACACCCCGGGCGGTGGTTATCCAGCGGGGACTGCCGGGATCGAGCTCGATCTTCTGCCGTAGGCGGCCGACATGCACGGTAACCGTGGCCGGATCCTGATACTCCGGCGCCGATTCCCACACCAGCTCCAGCAGCTGCCGGCGGCTGAACACCTGACGAGGCGACTGGGCCAATACGGCCAGAAGATCAAACTCCTTGGGTGTCAGCTCGACGGTTCCCGAACGGGTCGTCACCTCCCGGGCCCCGATGTCGATGCGCAGGCCATCGAACTCCAGCGGACCCTGACCGCTGTCGGAGATCGAACTGCGACGTAGCACATTGCGGACCCGAGCCACCAGTTCCCGGGGCGAGAACGGCTTGACCACATAGTCGTCGGCCCCCAGTTCCAGTCCGACCACCCGGTCTGTTTCGTCGGCTCTGGCCGTCAACATGATGACCGGCACGTCCCACCGGGAACGGATGTAACGCAGCAGGTGGAAGCCATCGACGTTGGGCAGCATCACGTCAAGCACGACCAGATCGGGGCGGTTGGCCTCCAGCCACTCCAGGGCGTCGGCCCCGTCGGCCTTCTCCACCACCCGGTAGTTCTCGACCTGGAGGTAGCGCACCACCACCTCGCGGACCATCGGTTCATCGTCGACCACCAGGATGGTGGAGGTACCGGCCGGGGACATGACGTTCATAGGACTACCGTCAACCATAGTGCTCGCTCCGGAACCCCGGTGACGATGGGTGACCGTGAACTCGACTCTGGACCCGATCACGGAATCGGTTGTCGGGGTGGCCATGAGGTTCTCCCTGCTCCTTGTTCTGGGAATAACGCTACGGCTGGGCTCTGACGACACCGGCACAGACTCATAACGATTGTCGAAACTCCGGCGCTCGATGACTGAACAGCGTTCGCCCCGGCCCAATTATCGGCGCTACCATTCCTATCCCGTGGACGAGGTTTCGGGCAGCACCATCATCGGGGTCTGTGGCGGTAGCGGATCGGGCAAGACGACTCTGGCCCGGGAGCTGGCTCGGGTCATTGGCGGCGACCGTACCAAGATCATCAGCTTCGACTCCTACTACCACGATCTGGCCGAGCTGACCACGGAGGAGCGGGCCGCCGTCAATTTCGACGCCCCCGAATCTCTGGATGTCGACCTGCTGACATCGCACCTGGCCGCGCTGCGGCGGGGCTTGGAGATCGCCGTTCCGGTCTACGACTTCGCCACCCACACCCGGTCGGGCGATGTGGACATCGTCGAGGCCAGTAGCTACGTGGTCATCGAGGGTATCCTCCTGTTCGCCTTCGCCGAGATCCGCCAACTGATCGACTATCGGGTCTATCTTGACTGCCCGCCCGACATCCGCTACCAGCGACGCCTGGCCCGCGACGTTCACGAGCGGGGCCGCACCGCCGACTCTGTGGCTCGACAGTGGGAAACCACCGTGGCCCCCATGCACAACCTCCACGTCGAACCCTATGCTCCCCACGCCCACTTCCTGGCCACCTACGGTCCACCGGCGGTGGAGACAGCGGCCAAGGTTGCCCGGGAGCTGGACCATAGAATCAAACTATGAGAATCGGCGAACTGGCCGAACGGGCCGGAGTCTCCACCAAGACCATTCGCTACTACGAATCGATCGGTCTGCTTCCAGAGCCGGCCCGCACCGGTGGCGGCTACCGGACCTACGATGTCGCCGGGCTCGAGCGGTTGGCCTTTGTCCGCGATGCCCAGAACTCCGGGCTGTCGCTGGCCGAAATCGCCTCTGTGCTGGAGCTGAAGGAATCGGGAGCAACCTCTTGCCAACACACCCGTTCGTTGCTCAACCGGCACATCGCTGAGCTGGAGGATCAGATCAGGAGGCTCAGGGACACCCATGCCACCCTGGTGGCCATGGCCCAGCGGGCGGCCGACCTCGATCCCAGGACCTGTACCGACCCCAATCGCTGCCAGGTCATCGCCCCTCCCGAAGAGGCCCATTAGTGTCCTGTCAAGCTGATCATGTCACATATTCGCCGGCATCTGACGCCCCTGACAGCGTCCTCGTTCCTCCGCTACCACCAGGTAGCGAGCGGAACTGCGTCCTTGCCAGGAACGCCATCTGCTCGCCGAATAAGACAACGGACCAACCTGACAGGACACTAGCTGATCTGATCCGAGGCTTGCCGGCCGCCCCGGTGAACCCACGTTCGCTGGCACACGACCCGGTGAAGGGTCGCCGAGCCGCCAAAGCGTTGGTCGCAAACGGGGCCCTGTCGGAACACCCATTCGGTGGTAATACTTGACCTTCCAGTCGACTGGAAGGTCTACACTTGAAGTGTGAGCATTCAGTCCCCTCCGGACCAGGCCCCGACGACCGTACGCAGCGATTTGGTGATCGACGGTATGACCTGTGCCGCCTGCTCCAACCGCATCCAGCGCCGGCTGTCGGGCCTCGATGGCGTGACCGAGGCCAACGTCAACTTCGCCAGTGGGCGAGCCACCGTGCGCCACGACCCGGCAGCGGTTGGCGGACCTCAATTCCGGGAGGCGGTCGAAGGCCTGGGCTATCACCTGATCGACGACGGCAGCGCCGACGAGGCGGCCGAGCGCCGACAGCAGGAGCTGTGGCGTCGGCTGCTGGTGGCCGCCGCCCTCACCATTCCGGTGGTGGTGATCTCCATGATCCCACCGGCCCGGTTCTCCGGGTGGGAATGGATGGTCGGTGCCTTGACCACACCCGTGGTGTTCTGGTCGGGCTGGCCCTTCCACCGGGCGGCGGCCAAGAACCTCCGTCATCTGGCCACCACCATGGACACCCTGGTCTCCATGGGCACGCTGGCGGCCTGGATGTGGTCGGTCACCGTCCTGCTCCGCCGCTTGGCCGCCGGCTCGTGGACCGGCCAGGCCGGCGAACACGGAGCCGTTTACTTCGAGACAGCGGCGGTCATTGTCACCTTGATCCTGCTGGGTAAGTGGCTGGAACACCGGGCCAAACGCCGCTCGGGCGACGCCATCCGGGCGCTGGCCCAGCTCGGCGCCAACACCGCCCGGCTGGAAGATGGACGGGAGATCCCGCTCGATGACCTGGCGGTGGGCATGCGGTTCGTTGTCCGACCGGGCGAGAAGATCGCCACCGACGGGGTGATCGTGGAAGGCACCTCGGCGGTGGACGCCTCGATGGTCAGCGGCGAACCGGTTCCGGTCGACGTCGGCGTTGGCGACGAGGTAATCGGAGCCACGGTGAACGCCAACGGATCGCTGGTGGTCGAGGCCACCAAGGTCGGGGCCGACACCGCGCTGTCGCAGATCGTGCGGTTGGTCGAACAGGCCCAAGGATCCCGGGCCGAGGTCCAGCGGCTGGCCGACCGGGTGGCGGCGGTGTTCGTCCCCCTGGCCATTGCCATTGCCCTGACAACACTGGGTCTGCGGTTGATGCTGGGACACGATCTCGACGCCGCCTTCACTGCCGCGGTGGCGGTCCTGATCATCGCCTGCCCCTGTGCCCTGGGTCTGGCCACCCCCCTCGGCATCATGGTCGGTACCGGGCGGGGAGCCCAGCTGGGCGTGATCATCAAGGGCGGCGAGGTCCTGGAGGACACCAGGGCCGTCGACGTGGCCGTGCTGGACAAGACCGGTACGGTCACCGCAGGAGCCATGACCGTGACCGGCTTCGAGACCATCAGCGGCGACGACGATCACGAGCTGAGGCTGGCGGCGGCCGCCGTCGAGTCGCGGTCGGAGCATCCCATCGCTCAGGCGGTGGCCGACTCGGTCGGCGTTGGCCACCATCAACAGGTCGAACAATTCACCAACCGACCGGGGTACGGCGTGTCGGGGCGGGTCGACGGCACGGAGTACCGGATCGGTCGCCGTGGTCATTTCGGCCCCATTCCGGCGGCTCTGGAGGCCAAGGCCCAAGCGGCCGAAGCCCAAGGTTCGACGGTGGTTTTCGCCGGGAGAGGTGACCAGGGCCAGGCGATCTTCGTGGTCGACGACGAGGTCAAAGCAACCTCGGTCGATGCCGTGGCCGCCCTTCACGAACTTGGTCTGGATGTCGTGCTGCTGACCGGGGACAACGCCACGACGGCCCAATCGGTGGCCCGGCAGGTCGGTATCGACCGGGTGGTGGCCGAGGTCCTTCCCGATCAGAAGGCGGCTGAGATCGAGCGTCTGCAGGCCGAGGGCTCCCGGGTGGCCATGGTCGGTGATGGTATCAACGATGCTCCGGCTCTGGCCCAGGCTGATCTCGGCATTGCCGTCGGCACCGGAACCGACGTGGCCATCGAGGCGTCTGATCTGACGGTCGTGTCCGGTGATCTGCGGGCGGTGGCCGACGCCATTGCCCTGGCCCGCCGGACCTTGGGAACGATCAAGGGCAATTTGTTCTGGGCCTTTGCCTACAACGCCGCCGCCATCCCTCTGGCCGCCTTCGGGGTCCTGAACCCCATGATCGCCGCCGGGGCCATGGGACTGTCGTCGTTGTTCGTTGTTTCCAATAGCCTGCGGCTGAAAGGCTTTGCCGGCTATCGCCGCCCCCTCTACACCGAAGTTCGCTCATGACCGATACAACCGACACTCTTCCCCAATCCGAACCGGAGATGCAGGTCTTCACCGTCCCCGACATCTCGTGCGGACACTGTGTTGACGCCATCACCTCCGAGGTGTCCGGACTCGACGGCGTGGACGCGGTCAATGTCGATCTGGAGACCAAGCTCGTGACGGTGATGGGCGGTGATCGCGAGACCGTTGCCGCCGCCATCGACCGAGCCGGCTACGACGTCGTGGACAACTGACGGCTGACAGCAGGCCGGTTGGCCGGCTGGCCCTAAAATCTATGGTTCGAGGGTGGCCAGCAACTCGCCCACGGTGTGATTGGATTCGAGCGGGTGACGCAGTGGCCGGTCGTGGCTCACGTAGTAGTGGTTGCGCCGTCCGACCCGTTCCCGCTTGAGATAGCCGCCCTTCTCCAGCTCCACAATGATCTTCTGCACCGCCCCGATGGTGACACCTACCGCGCTGGCGATGTCGCGCTGGCGGAGGTCGGGATCCCGGTCGATGGCGATGAGGACATGGGCGTGGTTGGTCAGAAAGGTCCACGTCGCTGTGTCCTCACGATGATCCACTGGTGCCATATCGTCATTGTACGTTCGGCGATAGCCCCTTTGCAGTGTCTCAATCGATGGTGGTCGTCCATGGTCGAGTATCATGCCGGCACCAGGGCCCGGTCGTCCGTCGGCCTCTCAGCCCCGGCTGTCTCCATCGCCGGTTGGGTGACCGACGGCTCCGGCACCAGAACGGCGACAACAGTGCAGTCCAGCTCAGCCAGTACCCGAGGCACGGTGTGGCCCAGTGACAGATCGCCGGAGTTCGATCGGCTCCGGCCTGATATCACCACCAGCTCGGCCCCCAGCTCATCGGCCGAAGCCACGATCTGGGCGGCCGGACTGTCGGCGTGCTCGACGATCGAGGCGTGGTTGGCTCCGGCCGCCGCCGCCATTGCCGCTGCGTCGTTCAGGATGTTGCGGGCCTCCCGGTCATGAGGGCTGTGGTCGGCCAGCATCGATTCCACCATGTTGACCGGCGATGACGTCACGTGGAGAAAGCTCAGTTGGGTTCCGATGCGGCCGCTGATGGCGCCGGCCAGCTCCTTGGCCGGGCGGGACGACCGTGCCCCGTTGACCGGAACCAACGCCCGGGCAAAGGCCCAGGGCAGCTTGGCCCGATTGTTGGGGGGACGGACCACCACCACCGGAATCGGACAGTTGTTCAACACCCGGGTCACCACGGGGCCGAGACCGTCGCCCGCCCGGCCGGCGCCCATGACAACGGCGTCGTATTGCAGCTTGGCTTCTTCGACAATGGCGGCCGCCGGGTCATCGGAGTGCCGATGCAGATGTTTGATCGATCGCTCGCCCAGCACATCAACCAGGGGCTGGAGGTCGGCTTCGGCGTCACCGATGATCAGGATCGTGACTTCGGACCGGGCGGGCCAGGACAGGTCGGCGATCTGGGCGGCCAGAAGCGAGGTCAACCCACCCCGGGCCGGGATCAGAATCCGACCGCCTCGGACGACATCGTTGGCCGCCAGCTGGTTCTCCAGGTCGAGCCGACGGCGCTCCTGTGGCGATCCCTCCCAGTCCCGAAGCAGCCAGCGCAACAGAGGCGGAGCCAGCATGGAGGTGGCCATGGCCATGAGGACGATGACGGTGTAGGACCGCTCGTTCAAGACACCCAGCGACAGACCGACGGCGGCAATGACGATCTCCAGCGCTCCCCGGGCATTGAGACCGACTCCCAGGGCCGCTCCCTCTCTCGACGGCAAGCCGGAGAAGCGAGCTCCCAGCAGCGAGCCGAAGAACTTCGAAGCCGAGGCGGCGATGAGAACGACCACGGCCCAGACGGCCGTTTCGATGTCGAGCAGGAGTCCCAGGTCGACCCGGAGACCGGCGGTGGCGAAGAAGATCGGGGCGAAGACGGCGGCGGTCATGGTCTCCAGCGGCGCGATCAGCTGATGATCGGAGAACCGGGATCGGGCCAGGACGACACCGGCGACAAAGGCCCCCAGTACCGCTTCGACGTGAAGCCACTGGGTGACCACACCGAAGCTGAGGGCGGTTATCAGCACGATGGTCAAACCGGCCAGCGGGTCGTTGCCGGACCGGCGCAGCCGACGCAACGAGTTATCGACCAGACGTTGCCCGACCGTGAAGGCAAGAGCAAAGAAGGCCACCAGTCCTCCAATGGTGATGGCCAGCTTGTCAACCTTCAAGCCGCCGGCCTGGGCCAAGCCGGCGATGAGACCGAGGGCGATCCAGCCAACGACATCGTTGGCCATGCCGGCGGCCAGCGTCACCTGGCCGAAGTTGCGGCGCATGAATCCCATCTCGGAGAGAATTTTGGCGATGACGGGAAGCGACGAGATGGACAGGGCGGCGGCGATGAACAGAGCGAAGATATAGGGTTCGGTACCCTCGCCGACAAAGGCCATCGGCACCATCCAACCGACAGCCAGACCGGCGGCGGCGGGAAGAACCAGCGAACCGGCCGATACCAACGTGGCCGCCCGTCCCAGTCGTCGGATGAGGCCGAGGTCGGTCTCGAAGCCGGTGGCCACCAGGAGAAGAAGGACCCCGATCCACCCCACCGTGAACAGCATGGCGGTCTGAACATCGTCGTCGGGGAACAGCCAGTCGGTGACCCCGGGGGCGACCCGGCCCAGCAGTGAGGGCCCGAGCACCAGGCCGGCGGCCAACTCGCCGACCACAGCCGGCTGACCCAGCCGGCTCATGATGTAGCCGAAGATTCTGGCTGTGGCCAGAATCACCAGGAGGGCGACCCAGAACACCAGCAGCTGACTTTCGGTCGGAGGGTTCAGCGTCACGCCACTGCTCCGGCCGGGATGGGGGCGCTGACGGTTCCCTCGGAGTCCTTGGAATCCTTGGAGGTCTTGGAGTCCTTGGAGGTCTTGGCCCCGGTGACGACGTTGCCGCCGGATTCGGCCCTAGTGGAGATGGTGATCACGGGACAGGACAGCATCGCCGCCAACCGCTGTCGGCGGTCCCGGCGGCGGGAGCGTTTCCGTTCCGAGCCGAGGTAGAGGACCGACGCCTGGGCGGCCCGACGGGCCAGCACGGTCGTCGCGTCTCCAGGCTCGACGATGGTCACCGTTCTCTCGGGAACGGCCCCCATGGCCAGTGCCGTCGAGTAGACAGTGGCCCACGGCGGATCCCCCAGAGAGGCGGCAACCGCCGCCGACGGGCCGTTGTGCACCGTGATGGGCAGGTCGATGGCGTGAACCACCACCAGCCGGGAGTCGGCATCGCCCCGGCTCTCCTCGATGGCCCGGGCCAGGGCGGCCGATGCCGATCGACCACATTTGTAGCCGACCACGATGTCACCAGGCCTGCTATCACGTCGGTCGGCCCGATCGGTCGGCCTACCCGGCCGGGATGGCCGGGGCGTGGTGGCAGCCGAGACCGGGCCGGCGCCACCAACGACGGCCCCCAGGCGGGTCACCGGTTTGCCCGACCGGAGGCCGGCCAGAAGCCGGTGGCCGGCAACCAGCAGCAAACCAAAGGCCAGGACCACAAACAAGACGATGGCGACTTCGACGAACATCCCGGATTCTCCTTGACTCGGTCGCCCGGACAGTTGGGCGACGACAGGGCCTATGGAGACACCATAAAGTACATCTTAAAATATGTCAATTAAATTAGGAGTGTTAGGAAATGCGTTTCAAGTCGCGTGTGTAGAGGCTTCGACAGCCAACGCCGAACAAGGCGACATCGCCCTCCGCCCCAACCGTCTACCAGGGAATCGGCTGCCGATCCCGGAAAAAGCCGCCGGTGGGCCCGTCGTCGGGCAGGGTGGCGGCCCAGACCACGCCGGCGGCACCGTCGGCCACCGGTCGACCCCCGGCTCCACCCATATCGGTCGCCACCCACCCCGGGCAGACGGCATTGACCAGGACGGTCGGCAACTCGGCGGCCCACATGCGGGTCAAGGCGTTGAGGCCCACCTTCGAGATCCGGTACGCCGGCAGACGGCCACCCATGTCACTCAGGGCACCTGCTCCGGAGGAAACGTTGACAATCCGCCCCTGCCCACTGGCCCGCAGCAGAGGGGCCAGGGCGGCGGTCGTCTGCCACGTGCCGTAGAGGTTGGTCTCCAGCGCTTCCCATACGACATTGAAGTCAGGAGCGATGGCCGATTGCCAGGTGTCATAGGTGATCGCCGCGTTGTTGACCAGAATGTCCAGCCGGCCGATGTCATCGATCTGGTCACGGGCCGCTGCCACCGAAACCGGATCGGCGATGTCGAGAGGCACCACCGTGGCCCGACCGGAACGGATACCGATGGATTCAACCGTCTCGGTGGCGTTGTCGGGATTCCGGGCGGCCACGAGCACATGGTGCCCCCGGGCCGCCAGTTGAACGGCGACCTCGCGACCGATGCCCCGGTTGGCCCCGGTGACCAGTGAGGTGATCACGAGCCCCAGTGTCCTGTCAGACCACAAGCGGCCATCGGTGCCCGCCCTAGCTCTCGACCAGTCCGGCCGCCTTGGCCGCCTCCTCGGTCTTGGTCAGCTGGGCTTCGACGATGTCGAGACCGGCCACCCAGAACGACGGATCGGCCAGATCGCAACCGACGATGGCCCCCAGATCCTCAGGGGCCATGGAACCGCCGGCCCGCAACAGATCGAGATAGGCCGGCACAAAGGCGTCGCCCTGTTCGGCGTAACGGGCGTAGACCGACAGCGCCAGCAACTGACCGTAGGCATAGGCATAGACGTAGCCGGGGCTGCCGATGAAGTGCGGTATGTAGGACCACCACGAGGCGTAGTTGTCGGTCAGCTCGACCGAATCGCCCATCATGTCGGACTGGGAGGCGATCCACAGTTCACCGAACCGCTCGACCGACAGCTCACCAACGTCGCGCCGCTCGGTATGACAAGCGGCCTCGAAGCGGTTCATGGCCACCTGCCGGAAGACCGTGGCCACCGAATCGTCGACCACCGATGCCAGCAGGGCAAATCGTTCCCCCGGATCATCGAGCATGGCCAGAAGCCGGTTGTTGGTCACCGTCTCGCCGAACACCGACGCCGTCTCGGCCAACGTCAGAGGCGTCGACTGATGGAATATCCCCTGCTGGCGTGACAAGTAGCCGTGCACACCGTGACCCAGTTCGTGGGCCAGGGTCAACACGTCCCGGGTCTTTGACGCCCAGTTCAGCATCACGTAGGGATGGTGGCTGGGCACGGAGTAGGCGCAGAAGGCTCCGGGCCGCTTACCCGGTCGGATGGGTGCGTCGATCCACTGCTCATCGATGAACCGATCGACCACATCGGCCAGCTCCGGCGAGAACGAACGGTATGAATCGCGGACGATGGCTGTGGCCTCGGCCCACCCGATCTCCTGCTCGGTGTCGGCCATTGGCGCCATGCGATCGTAGTCGGCCAGCCGCTCGATGCCCATGGCCTGGGCCTTCAACCGGTACCACCGCTGGGGAATGTCGTAGCGGCTGACCACGGCCTGAACCAGAGCCTCGACCGATTCGTCGCTGGCTTCGTTGGCCACGTTACGGCTGGTTATCCACGTCGGGTAGCTGCGGAGCCGATCGCGGATCGACTTGTCGAGCAGCAAGGTGTTGAACACAAAGGCCCGGGTCTTGAGGCCCGAGGCCAAGCCCTCGGTGATGGCCTGGGCGGCCCCGGCCCGGGTCTGGCGGTCGGGATGTGAGAGCATCGACAAGCCCTGCTCCAGCCCGACCCTGGGGCCCGGTCCGTCATCGCCCGATGAATCCCAGATCGGCTCGACCTCGATGGTGGCCGTCAGCTCCGAGAACAGCCGAACCCAGGCCGACGGGCCGGAAACCGACGTTTCCAGCAGGATGGCCTCTTCCGGCTCCGACAGCATGTAGGGCCGGTTGCGGCGGGTGTTCTCCAGATGATGACGGCAAAAGGCCAGACGATCATCGGCCAGCACTCCCTCGGCATGATCGTCGGCGGCGGCGGCGAACTCCAGCTCGACGAACATCAACTTGGTACCAATGGCAGTGGACCGCTCCTCCAGTCGCTGCATCAGGGCGGCGGCTTCGGCATCCTGGGTGTTCTCGGAGAACTTCAGCCCGCCGTAGTGGCCGGCCCGGCTCATCAACTCGGAGATGCGAGCCATCGACTGCATCACGGCGGCCAACTGGGTGGCGTCCATGGTGGCCACCGATCCTCGATGCTGCTCCAGCTCCGAGGCCAGAGCCTCGGCCTCCTCCAGCAGGGCATCGGGAGTATCGACCCCGTCGAGCAGGGTTTCCAGATTCCAGGTGACATGGGCCGCGGTGAGGTCGGCGCTGTTCTCGGACTCCGGTGAGGCGGTGGTTTCCTGCGGGGATGGCGCGGATGTCATTACATCAACGTAGCTGACCACCGTTGGTCTTGACGACGGCATCGATGCAACGGCTCCGTACATCGGCCACCTCGGCATCGGTCAACGTACGATCGGCCGCCTGCAGACGCAGCCGGTAGGCCAACGAGCGTCGCCCCTCCCCCAGCTGGTCGGACCGGAAGACGTCGAACAGCTCGACCGACTGCAGGAGGTCACCTCCGGCCTTGGACAGCGTTCGGCTGACCGTGGTGGCCGGCACGTCGTCGGCCACCACGAAGGCAAGGTCGATGTCGCTGGAAGGATAAAGCGATATCGGCCGGTACTTGGGAACCGACTCCAAGGCGGCCAGGATGGGATCAACTTTGAGCTCCAACCAGGCCACCCGACCATCGACCTCGTAATTGTCGAGCACTCGGGGATCGACCTCGCCCACTGAGCCGATGTCACTCCCCCGGAACCGTACAGCGGCACCCCGGGTCGGATGCAGGCCGGGCAAGGCGGCGTTGCTGATCTCCAGGTTCTTCAGCCCGAGATCGGCGGCCAACCGGTACAGGGCCCTGACACCGGCCTCGGCCGCGTTGTCACTGCCGTCGGGGGCGAAGCCGGTCTGGCAGGCGGCGATCTGATCGTACTCGTCGGGCAACTCGCGGTCGGACGGGTGGTAGACGCGGCCGAGCTCGTACAGCTTGACCGGGCCGCTGCGGTGCGACTGGTTGCGGACCACGGCTTTCAGAAGACCGGGCAGCAGACTTGTTCGCAACACCGACTCCTCGGCCACCAGCGGGTTGACCAACGTCAAGGCCGCACTGTCGATACCGGCCCGACTCAGGTCGTCGGGGGCCAGGAACGGCATGGGCATGGCCTCGGAGTAGCCGGCTCCGAGCAGAGCCCGGCGAACCCGGCGACGGCCGATCTGGGTCGGGCTCAGGCGACCGGCTTGGGCCGGCCGGGGGACCCGGAGACCCGACTTGTCATAGCCGTGGTGGCGGGCCACCTCCTCAATGACATCGACCTCGGAGTCCGAGTCGGGTCGCCACGACGGGATGGCGACGGTCAGTTGATCGTCGGCCGCACCGGCCACCGGTTCGCTGATGAAACCGATGGGTTCGAGCAGCCGGGCGATGTCCGATGTCGACAGCGACGTGTTGAGCAGACCGTTCACCCTGGCCGTTCGCACCACTACCGGAGACGGCGACTTGGGGGTACCTTCGGCCACCACCACACCAGCCGACACCTTGGCCCCACAGATCTCGACCGCCAGTTCGGCAAATCGGTCGAGGGCACGCTCAATCCCGGCCGGATCAACGCCCCGCTCGAAGCGGGTTGACGCCTCCGACCGTAGGCCGAGCCGGCGGGAGGTCCGGGCGATCGTCATTCGGTCCCACACCGCCGCTTCGACCACCACCGATGTCGTGGCCTCGGTGATCTCGGTCGACGCCCCACCCATGACTCCGGCCAGTCCGATGGCCTCGTCCAAGCGGTTGACGATGACGCCGTCTTCGGTGGTGACCGTCCGCTCGATGTCGTCGAGTGTGGTCAATGTCTCGCCGTCCCGCCCCATGCGGACGCCCAGGTGGCCGTCAGGCACCAGAGCCAGATCGTAGGTGTGATTGGGTTGGCCGAGCTCCAACATCACATAGTTGGAGATGTCGACGATGGAGTTGATGGGCCGCATTCCGGCCGCTTCCAACCGGTGGGCCATCCACGGGGGAGACTCGCCGATCGTGATGTTGTCGAGAACCCGAGCCCCGAACCGTTGACAGAAGTCGGGAACGCCGATGTCGACCGAGGCTCGCTCCGAAGCCGGGGGATCCAGCTCGGCGATCACCGGTTGCCTGTGACTGAACGGCACCCCGAGTCGAGCGGCCAGATCCCGGGCCACTCCGGCCACCGACAGGGCGTCGGGCCGATTGCCCTCCACATCAATGTCGAAGAGGTTGTCGGTCTCGACCTCCAGCGCCTCGGCCAGCGGCTGACCCAGAGTCAAACCGGCAGGGAGAACGTGGATACCGTCGGCGTCGGGGGCGATGTCCAACTCGGCGGCCGAACACAGCATGCCGTTCGACCACTCGCCCCGCATCTGGCGGCGGGCGATCTCCAGACCGCCGGGCATGACCGTTCCCAGGGTGGCCAGCGGGACCAGGTCGCCGACCGACATGTTGAACGCCCCACAGCAGATCTGTAGCGCCTCTCCGTCGCCCCGGTCGACGTCGACCAACTGAATTCTGTCGGCCCGGGGGTGGGGTCGCAGATCAAGGACCTTCGCCACCACGATGCCGTCCCACGTCGGACCGACAACCGAAACGTCTTCCACCACCAGACCGAGGTCGGTCAGGGTGTCAGCCAGCTCGTGGGGGTCGCCGTCGATGGGGGCGAACTCCTGCATCCATGACAGTAGTGTTTTCATCTCAGTCTCTACTCACGATCCTCGTGTCGGGGCCGGCCGGGGCGGGGTCAGAACTGCCGTTGGAATCGAATGTCGTTGGAATACATGTCCCGCAGGTCGTTGATCCCGAACTTGATCTGGGCCAGTCGGTCGATGCCGAATCCAAAGGCGAAGCCCGACCATTCCTCCGGATCGATGCCCCCGGCCCGCAGCACGTTGGGGTGGACCATACCGCTACCGCCCAGTTCCAACCAGGACCCGTCGGGGCTCTGGATGTCGAATTCGGCCGACGGTTCGGTGAAAGGGAAGTAGTTGGGACGGAGCCGGGAGTTGAAGCCGCGACCGAAGTACCGCTCGGTGAACATCTGGATCGTGCCCGCCAGGTCGGCCAGCGATATCTCCCGGTCGACCACCAACCCCTCGATCTGGTGGAACACCGGCATGTGGGTGGCGTCGGCGGTGTCCCGCCGAAAGACCCTCCCCGGGGCAACGATGTAGATAGGGGGCTCCTGATCCAACATGGTGCGGATCTGAACCGGGGAGGTGTGGGTTCGCAACAGTGTCGACCCCGGTGGCCCATGGTTCACGTAGATGGTGTCGAACCCGTCGCGGGCCGGATGCCCGGGCGGGATGTTCAGAGCGTCGAAGTTGTGCCAATCGGTTTCGACCTCGGGCCCCTCGGCCACGTCGTAGCCCATGCCCACGAACACATCCTCCAGCTCCTCCCAGGCCTGGGTCACCACATGAGCGTGGCCCACCGAGACGGCCGACGACACCTCGGTCAGGTCGAGCCGTTCTGCTTCCAGCTGGGCCGCCCGCTCCACCGACGCCAGTTCCCGGCGACGCCGAGCCAGCTCGCTCTCGACCTTCTGCTTGGCTTCGTTCAACGCCCGGCCGGCCGACTTTCGTTCCTCGACCGGAATGGAGCCCAGGTCGCGCTTCAGCATGATCAGCGAGCCCGACTTCCCCAGTGTCTGCGATTCGGCTCGATCGAGGTCGGACACCGACGTGGCGGCGGCGATGGCGGCCAGGGTGTCTGCCTCGTGTTGGGCGATGGTTTCGATCATGGATAGTGGGTCCTTACGAACTCTGCATCTACTTGTCCGGCGGTCTCCGTCACCAAGGAACTTACCGAATCAGCGACCAATTCACAGGCAATTTCGCCGACTTCGAGTCGACAGCCTCCGATCTGTCATGCCCGAGGTGTCATGGGGCCACCGGCCCTCCACCGCAATCATTGCGCCGCTGGCGGGCCACCTCGAACGCCAGCACCGCGGCCGCTGCGCCGACGTTCAGTGATTCGACCCCGGCCGCCATGGGAATGGTCACAACGGCATCGGCCTGTTCGACGAACGCCGGGCGGAGTCCGTGGGGTTCGTTGCCGACGGCAATGGCGGCCGACCTCAGATCGAGCTGGTCGTAGCTGGGAGCCGACGGGTCCACGACGGTAGCCACCAGTGGTCGGCCGTCGGCCCGGATGGCGGCCACGGCTTCGTCGATGCCTCCCAGATCGATCACCGGCATTCTCAGTACCGAACCGGCCGATGCCCTCACCGCCTTGGGACCGAGGTGATCGACCGAGTGACCGACCAGGGCGACGGCGCCCAGCCCGGCGGCCTCGGCCGTGCGGACGGCGGTGCCCAGATTCCCCGGGTCGCCCAGTTCGACCGCCACCAGGATCGGTAGATCGGCAGCCACGTCCGACAGTGCATAGTCGGGGGTGGCGACGATGGCGGCCAGCGGTCGAGGATTGGCCGGATCCAGAATCGAGGCCAAGACGCTCTCGTCGACGACGTACAGCTTCAGATCGGTTGGTATGTCGTCGAGGGAAATCCCCCGGTCGGCGGCCGCCGACCGCAACAGAGCCAGCCCGGACTCGCCCCCGACAAACACCGCCTCAACATCAGCTGGGGAGGCCAGAGCCTCGCCGACAAGGGTCGGTCCGTCCACCACGAAGGCCCGCTCGACTGAGCGGGCCTTCGTCTGCCGGACCAGACGGCGGAGCCGTTTGATACGAGGATTCCGGGCGCTGAGGGGAATCGCCGGACTACGGGCCGTGTCGGACATGACCACCTACGCCGGTCGACGGTTTCCCGTTGGCGGGGCGACCTAGGCGGCCTCGACCGAGTCCTCGGCCATCTGCACCAACCCGGCGAACGCCGTCGGGTCGGAGACGGCCAACTCGGCCAGCATCTTGCGGTCGACCTCGATCTCCGCCGCCTTGAGGCCGCTGATGAACCGGCTGTAGGTGGTGCCGTTCTGACGGCAGGCGGCGTTGATCCGCTGGATCCAAAGTCGACGGAACTCGCCCTTGCGGGCCCGGCGGTCGCGGAAGGCATAGTTGCCCGAATGCATGACCTGCTCGTTGGCGGCCCGGACGCTGCGGCTCTTGTTGCCGTAGTATCCCTTGGCCTTGGCCAGCGTGGCCCGACGCCGCTTCTTTGAATGCACTGAGCGCTTTACACGTGCCATCTAACTTCTACTCCTCTTGCGAAACGATCTATTCAGGGGGTTGGTGACGCTGCGATCAGCTCGACAGGAGCTTCTTGATCCGGGGGGCATCGGCTGGGGCGACCTCGATATCGCCGGTCAGCCGACGCTTGCGACGGCTCGACTTCTTCTCCAGGAAGTGGTTCAGGTTCCGACCACGACGGGTCACCTTGCCCGATCCGGTCACCTTGAACCGCTTCTTCGCTCCCTTGTGGGACTTCATCTTCTTTGACATGGCTCTACCTCGCGCCCTGTGGGTTGTGTCGTGCGGCTGCGCTGATGCGTTGATGCGGCAGCGTTGTTCTGAATATGGGTCCTGTCGCCCGGCCGGGCCGGCAGGAGTGCGGTCCCGAGCCTCCGACCGGAGACTCGGGACGACGATGTGGGGCTACTCGGACCCGGCGGTGTCGGCCGCCACAGGCTCCGGGACCTCGACCTCAGCCGGAGCTTGGGCCTGGGCTGCCTCGGCTTCAGCTGCGGCTGCTGGCGCCTGGGCCTGGGCTGCCTCGGCTTCAGCTGCGGCTGCTGGCGCCTGGGCCGGGGCTGCCTCGGCTTCAGCTGCCCGTGCTTGGGCCGTAGCCGCTTCCTTGGCTGCTCGGGCCTCCTGGGCCTTGCGGGCCTTCACCTTCTTGGTGTCCGGACCAAGCACCATTGTCATGTTCCGTCCGTCAAGCCGGGGATAAGCCTCGATCTTGGCGTAATCCTCAACCCGTTCGGCGATGTCATCGAGGATGCGCTTCCCCAACTCGGGATGGGTCACCTCGCGACCTCGGAACATGATGGTTATCTTGACCTTGTGGCCATCCTGTAGAAACTTCTCGACTTTGCGCGTCTTGGTGTCAAAGTCACTCACACCGATCTTCGGTCGGTACTTCATTTCCTTGACGACGATGTTCGTTGCCTTCTTGCGAGACTCCTTGGCCCGTTGTGCCGCTTCGTATTTGTATTTGCCGTAATCCATGATCCGGCATACGGGCGGGTTGGCCTTGTCGGCCACCTCAACCAGGTCAAGGCCCATCTCCCGTGCCATCGACAACGCCTGGGGGATCGGCTTGACTCCAAGCTGATCCCCGTCGGGCCCGATGACACGAACTTCTCGAGCTCGGATCTTGTCGTTGATCCGAGGCTCAGGCGACGCTGCTATTGTCGATCACCCCTCATAAAGCATCCTCTCTGTAGACTTCGCCGGGGCCGACGGCCCCGATAGTGGCGGATCAAAGAGGATTTGGGGATCGAGCAGCTCGGCGGGAACCGAATCCGGTTCCATCTTCGGACCATCTCGACTCGACCAGGGGCCGGATCGGGACGTAGTGCCTGCCGATTGTTCGATATGTCACGACCCAGGCGCACCCCTGGGGTGGCCGGGTGGGGCGCAACGGCCCTCTTTGATCAACGATCCAGCCTACCGTGGGTCGTCGATCAAGAGCCGACAGCGTCACAATTTCTTTGCCGCCGATGCGACCCCGCATCGGAACCGCCGCGCCGACGTTTGAGGCTCGGGTGGCTTCGTCGTAGATTTGACTGCATGAGCACACTTTGGACCCCCGACGGCGAACGAAAGGTACCACCGGCGTCGGAGGGGCAATCCACCCCACCACCGACCGGCGACGGGCCGACGGAACCAGAGCTGACGCCCGAGCAACAGGAGCAGGCCAAGGCGATGGCCCGGGAACTGGCCGAGGCCCGAGCCCGCATACTGGAGACCGAGGCATCAACCGTGGTGGCCAATCATGCGTTCGGCATCTATGAGTTGGCGGCTATTCATCTCACCGCGGATGAGCCCAAACTGCCGGAGGCTCAGCTGGCCATCGACGCCTTGGCCGCCATTGTCAACGGCTTGGCCGGACGCCTGGGCGAGGCGGAGGCCACGCTGGCCGAAGCCCTCCGGCAAGCCCAGATGCTGTACGTACAGCGGGTTCAGGCCGCCGCCGACAACGGCCACGATGCCGACAACGAACCGGCCGGCTGAGCCAACCCTCCCCTCGCCCAACCCAACCGTGCGCCCCAACGTTCACCAGCGAACCCCCCAGCGCACACAACCAACTGTGCGCTCTGGACCCCACAAACGGGGCGCCGAGCGCACAGAACAGAGGGTGTTAGTCGGTCGCCGTTTCGTTGGATGACGACTCGAGGAAGGCTTCGGTCACGGCCCGGTCGAACTCGTCGTCGTCGATGGTCGCCTCGGGCCCGTACTGGAGACGTTGCAGGTAGCGGGCCATCGTTTCCGGAGGACCCGGCCGTTGGTGGAGAAATCCCTGCTGATAGCGGACCCCGAGGCGTTGCAGGATGTCAGCCTGTCCCCGCTGTTCGACCCCTTCGGCCACGATCGACATGCCGATACTGTCGGCCAGGGCCACGATGGCGGTGACGATGCTCCGGTCGATCGACTCGTTGGCCAGACCCTCGACGAAGACCCGATCGATCTTCAGCGTCGAGACCATGGCCAGGCTCTGCAGCCGAGCCAGCGAGGCCTGACTGGTACCGAAGTCGTCGATGACCAGCCGAACCCCGGCCAGTTCCAGCTGCCGAAGAACAAGGAGCGCCCGGTCGAGGCGATCGATGATCAGCTCCTCGGTGATCTCCAACTCCAGTTGCTGGGGGGGCAGCCCGCTCTCGGCCAGCGCCTGGGTGACCGAGCCGACCAGTCCGAGGTCGAGCAACTGCCGTTCGGCCACGTTGACGGCCACCGTTATCGGCTGGCCCGTCATCTCGCTCCAGCGCACGGCCTGATGGCAGGCCCGGTTCAGCACGATGTTGCCGATGTCGACGATCAGGTTCGACTCGGCCGCAACCGAAAGAAAGTCGGCCGGATGAATCATCCCCCGCACCGGGTGATTCCAGCGAACCAGCGCCTCGTAGCGGTTGGCGTCGCCGGTCACGACGTCGACGATCGGCTGATAGTGGACAATCAGTTCATCAGACTTGATGCCCCGGCGCAGATCCTGCTCCAACTCCAGCCGGGCCACCGCCTGGGCCCGTACCGACGGGTCGAACACGGCGTAGCGACCACCGCCCTCCTGCTTGGCCAGCTGCATGGCGCTGTCGGCGTCACGGAGCAGTTCGGCCGCCGACTTGGCTCTGGCCTCGTTGTCGTCACCGCCGGCCCAGGCGATTCCCACGCTGCCCGAAACGATCTGGGTCGAGTTGTTGGCCAGTGCCGTCGGCTGGGACAGGGTTGCCACCAAACGGCCGGCCAGCAGCTCGAGATCGCGGGGGGTGCGCAAACCACTGGTGACGATGACGAACTTGTCACCCCCGAACCGTCCTACCGAGTCGTCGGCCCGGAGGACGCGACGGAGCCGGCTGGCCGCCACCCGGAGAACCTCGTCACCGGCTTCGTGACCCAGCGAGTCGTTCACCACCTTCAGACGATCGAGGTCGCAGAACAGAACGCCGAGGAGGGCGTCATCGGCCCTGGCCGCCAACCGGTGGTCGATGTCGGTGGCCAACGCGGTTCGGTTGAGCATGCCGGTCAGGGGGTCGATGTCGGCGTTGTCGGCCATGTGCTGGACCTTGTCGTCCAGAAGGTCGACCCAGGCCAAGGCCCGGATCACGAGCGCCACCGCCACCGTCAGGGCCAGGCCGAACACCAAGGCCAACGTCGACCCCAGGTGGGGACCGGAGCCGGCCCGTTCCAGTCCAAATGCGGCCCACCACGACAACACCACAACCGCCCCCAGGTTGACCGGCGGCAGCCATGGAGGCACGCGACCCATGGTGCGACGCAAAATCAGCAGCAACTGCTCGGTCCAGGCGATTCGCCGGGGCTCAGAACCAAGGTCCGCCCGTCGCTCTTCAGTCTCGGTGTTGACGTCGAAACCGTCGGTTTCAAGATCGTGGGCCGAACGGATCGTCGGCTGGGGTTGCGGTGTCAGACGAGCCACCAAATTCAGATCGGCCGATCCGGCTCCAAACTTATGCCTCCGCCGGCTGGTCGCTTCCGGGAAACGTCGATCAGTGAACGATCTTGGCCAGCGGTAACTCGATGATGTCGGTTGCCCCGGCGTCTCTCAGGTCGGGAATCAAGATGTTGATCCTGGACTTGGGTACAACCGTCTCGACGGCAAAGCCTGCTCCGCCGTGTAGCTCATTGACGGTCGGGGCCTTCATGGACGGGAGGAGTCCGATCACCTTGTCCAGGGCGACGCCATCGGCCACGTTGAGCTTGACCAGCACCTTGGTTCTGGCCTCCAGCGAACCCTGCAGCAGGACCATCAGCTGGTTCATGGCGTGCTTCTTCTCAGGATCTGCGAACGACTCCCGATTGGCCACCACCTCGGTGTAGCTGGTGATGATCGTGTCGATGATGCGCAGACCGGCAGCCCGTAGGGCCCGACCGGTCTCGGTCAGATCGACGGCCACATCGACGATGTCGGGGACCTTGGCCTCGGTTGCACCGTAGGACAGGCGGACATCGGCCTCGATACCCTTCTCGGCAAAAAAACGTTTGGTCAGAGCCGGATACTCGCTTGAGACCCGCACACCGTCGGACAGGTCGTCCACCGATTGGATCGGCGAGTCGTTGGGAACGGCAACGACCAAGCGAACCGGATCTGAGGTGGCCTTCGAGTACCGAAGTTCTCCCAAGGAGACAACATCGCTGTGGGTCTCCTCCACCCAGTCACGACCGGTGATGCCAAGGTCGAACAGGCCCTCGGCCACGTACACGGGGATCTCCTGGGGCCTCAGGATCCTGACCTCGTCGATCCGGGGATCGTTGATGGCGGCCGAGTACTGGACCGATGAGCTGCGCCGCACCGCCAGGTCGGCGTTGGCAAACAACTCCATCGTGGCCTTTTCCAGAGATCCCTTGGGCAGGACGAGTTTCAGCATGGCACCAACGGTAACCGATGTTGGGGCCGGTCGAACCCGCCGCCCGACCCCCGGCCCCGACGTCGCGAAGCTCAGTGGGGCCGACCGCCGCCCAACAGCTCGATCGCGTGAGGCACGACGTCGAGCACGGCCTCCAGGGTTTCCACCGAACCCTTGGTCGATCCCGGGGTGTTGACGATCAGGCAACGGCCTCTGGTGCCGGCCACCGCCCGGCTGAGACGTCCCAGACCCCGATCGTTGCACAGCCTCATGGCTTCGGCCAGCCCCGGAGCCTCCCGCTCCAGAACCGCCTTGGTGCCTTCCGGGGTCAGATCCCGGGGCCCGAATCCGGTTCCTCCGGTGGTCACGATCAGACCGTTGAAGTCGGCGCTCATCTCCACCAGAGCGGCGCTGACCGATTCCACGCCGTCGGCCACCTGGCGACGGTCCAGCACCGACCAGCCCTGGTCGACCAGTAGATCCTCCAGCGCCTGACCGGAGGCGTCGACCCGGGAGCCGGCGATGACGCCGTCGGAGACGGTCAGGATCTTCACCAGTGCATTGGGGGAATCTGCATTGGAGGATTCTGCATTGGAGGAATCTGCATTGGGGGAGTCGGTCATGGGAGTCATTTTGCCCGGAGTCAGGGCCCGGTTTGCATCTGGACGCCATTGCTGTGTTGTATTAGCGTCAGTCCAATACGGTGTGCTGCTCCAGCTTCTCGCCTCGGTGCGGCCTCCGCTCACTGATCCGACCTCGGCGTCCGCCTCGGCCGACCCCGGGCCTCGAACTTGGGAGAACAACAGCAGATGAGGATCCTCTACGCCGACAGCGTCGATGACACTGCGGTAGATCGTTTGACCGGTGATGGCCACACGGTCGACATCCGTCCCGAGCTGACGGCCGCCACGCTGCCGGCCGCCATCGCCGGCTACCACATTCTCGTGGTTCGCAGCACCAAGGTCACGGCGGAGGCCATCGATGCGTCCGACGGCTTGGGCTTGATCGTGCGGGCCGGGGCCGGCACCGACAACATCGACTCCAAGGCGGCGTCGTCCCGGGGCATTTACGTGTGCAACGTGCCCGGCCGAAACGCCATCGCCGTGGCCGAGCTGACCATGGGACTGATCCTGGCCCTCGACCGACGCATTCCCGACAACACCTCGGACCTACGGCTCGGCCGCTGGGACAAGAAGTCCTACACCAAGGCCGACGGCGTCTTCGGCAAACAGATCGGCATTATCGGCCTGGGCGACATCGGCCTGGCTGTGGCCGAGCGGGCCAAAGCCTTCGGCATGACCGTGGTGGCCGAACGCAAGCCCGACCGCTCGGCCGAAGCGTTGGCCGCCATCCGCAGCATCGGAATCCGGCTTCTCGACAGTCAGGCCGACCTACTGGGTTCGTCCGACGTGGTTTCACTCCATGTTCCCAAGTCGGAGCAAACAATCGGCCTGGTGGACGGGGCGTTCCTGGCCGCCATGAAGGACGGAGCCCATCTGATCAATACCTCCCGGGGTGACATCGTCGATGAGGAGGCGCTGCTGGCGGCGCTCGATTCAGGGCGTATCAAGGCCGCTCTCGATGTCTGGAACAACGAACCAGGCTCGACCCAGGATGAGTTCGTCTCGGCGCTGGCCCAGCACCCGTCGGTTGTCGGAACCCACCACATCGGAGCTTCGACCGAGCAGGCCCAACGGTCCGTGGCCGAGGGAACGCTGGAGACCATCGAGTCCTACCTGAACGGCGATCCCATCAACTGTGTCAACATACGCCGCCAGCCCAGCGGTGAGACCTGCCTCACCATCCGTCACCTCGACCGGGTCGGCGTCCTGGCCCAGGTCTTCTCCGTGCTACGGGCCAACGGGCTCAATGTTCAGCAGATGCAGAATCAGGTGTTCGAGGGCGGCGAGGCGGCCGTGGCCTCCATCCACGTCGGATCGACGGCCGGCGAGGCCGTTGTCCGCGACCTGACCGCCATCGACGAGGTCCTCCACGTCACCGCTCTACCGTTGGGCGATCGATGAACCAGTCACCCCCCAAGGAGTCAACCAGAGCCATGGAACGAGTTCACAACTTCTGTGCTGGACCCTGCACCCTACCGGTCTCGGTCATCGACGAGCTGGCCCATGAACTGCCGAACTTCCGCGGCTCGGGCATGTCGTTGATCGAGATGAGCCACCGGGCCGGCGACTACGACGAAGTCCACATGGAAACGCTGAGCCTGCTGCGCGAGCTCACCGGGGCACCCGACGAGTTCTCGGTTCAGCTGATCCAGGGAGGAGCCTCCCTGCAGTTCGCCATGGTCCCGATGAACGTCCTCGGCCAAGGTGACCAGGCCGCTTACATAGTCAGCGGCACTTGGGGCAAGAAGGCGTTCGAAGACGGAGCCAAGGTGGCCGGCGCCTATCAGGCCTGGTCAGGGGCCGACAACGGCTACACCTCGATGCCGGCGGTCGATGATCTCGAGCTGCGGCCCGACACCCGCTACCTGCACGTGACATCCAACGAGACCATCGGTGGCATTCGTCTGCCCGAGTTCTACGACGTCGATATGCCCATGGTGGGCGACATGTCGTCAGACTACCTGAGCCGACCGATCCCGTGGTCCAAGTTCGACGTCGTCTACGGCGGAGCTCAGAAGAACCTGGGACCGGCCGGCATGGCCGTGGTCTTCGTCCGCACGTCCATCATCGACAACGCCCCGGCCGGCCTCCCCGGCTATCTCAGCTACGCCACCCACCATGCCGGCGACAGCTTGGCCAACACGCCACCTATGTTCACCATCTGGGCCACCAACAAGGTGCTGAAGTGGATGAAGGCCAACGGGGGCGTGGACGCCATGGAACAGCGGGCTGGCGACAGGTCGGCCCGCCTCTATCAGGCCATTGACGGGTCCGACGGCTTCTATCGCAGCCCGGTTGACGAGCAGAGCCGTTCCCACATGAATATCGTCTTCCGGCTGGGATCCGAAGATCTGGAGGCCAAGTTTCTGGCGGAGGCAGGTGCCGCCGGCTTTGAGAACCTGCCCGGTCACCGGTCGGTGGGGGGAATCAGGGCCAGCGTGTACAACGCCATGCCCGACCGCAGCGTTGATGCCCTGGTCGAGTTCATGACCGACTTCGCTGCTCGAAACGGGTAGCACTGGATGGCCAGGATTTGTCCTCTCACCCTTGATCTGCTGCGGCCGTTGTGGACCTCCGAGGTTCCATCTCCTCCACACGATGCCTTGACCCCCGAGCAGCGACGGGAACATCTCAAGCGATTCCCCCACTCCTACCTGGGGGTGACCAGGGCTCCAGAGGACGTTGACGATACTTCGTTGACCGCGCACGACCTGCTCATCGCCGGTCGCCGATCGCTGGAGCGGCTTCTGGCTTCCGACGTCTTCGTTCCGGCCGACGGCCCCGAGTTCTTCATCTACCGGCTGACCCGGGCCGGTCATACCCAAACCGGCGTCGTTTGCGGGGTGGCGGTTTCAGAGTACGAGGAGGGGTGGATCCGCATCCACGAGCGGATCAAGTACGACCGGGCGCAGCACCTGGCCAATCACCTCGATGTGGTCGGCGCCCAATCGAGCCCGATTGCACTGGCCACCCGGGACTCTCAGCGTTTGACCGACGCCATGGCCGGAACCACTGAAAGCCGACCCGATCTCGACTTCGTCACCACCGACGGCCTGCACCAGCAGATCTGGCGGGTCACCGATCCGGCTGTGGCCCGGCGTCTGCAGTCGATTCTGGACCAGGGACCCCTCTATCTGATCGACGGCCATCACCGGGCCGCCGCTGCGGCGTGGCACCGGCGGCGTGACGATCACCAAAAACGGCCGGGCGACGAGTGGATGCTGACCACGGTCTTTCCGGCTGATCAGATGTTCAACAAGGCGTTCCACCGGGTGGTCGACCGGGAGTCGGCGACCAAGATCCGGGGACGGATAGGAAACGGCCTTCCCGGTCGATTCGTGACCTCGATCGACGAGGCGGTGGCCCGAGGGCCCGAGGAGATTGCCGTCGGATTCGCCGGCGAGGACGGCACCCTGGACTGGGCCGTGATAACGGTGGACGGCCGGGAAGACGACAAGTTGACCATCGTCGACCGGTTGGACACCTCGCGCCTGGCCGCCTCCGTGCTGCAGCCACTACTGGAGATCGACGAGTCCGGCCCCGGGGGCCGGCTCCGCTACCTGCCCGGCCTGAGCACGGCCGAGGCACTGTCGGACATCAGGCTGGCCGCCGGTGAAGCGGTATTCGTCATGAATCCGGTGTCCATGGGCGAGCTGTTCGACGTCTCCGATGAGGGCCTGGTCATGCCCCCGAAATCAACCTACTTCGAGCCCAAGGTCCGCTCCGGCCTCTTCGTCCACTTCAAGAACCGGGTGTAGCCGAGCGGCGTCAGCCTTTGCGGATGCGGGCGAACATCATGCCGTCGTGATCACCGGGGACCAGCACGCCGACGGAGTCCCGTTGGATCCACGGTTCGGCCGGCAACGGTCCCAGTTCGACGTCCGATCGCTCGCTCAGTAGCCGGTTGACGACATCGGGTCCCTCGGCCTGGTCGAGAGTGCAGACGCTGTAGAACACCTCACCTCCGGGTCGCACGATGTCGAGGGCCGCTCCCAGCAGCTCCCGTTGCAGCTCAGCCAGCCGCCCGGGTGCCTCGGGTTCGATCCGCCACCGGGCATCGGCCCGTCGGCGCAGGCTGCCGAAGCCGGAGCAGGGGGCGTCGACCAGGACCAGGTCGGCCGAGCCGGGGCGCAGCGCCGGACGGCGGCCGTCGGCCACGAAGATGGCCAAGGGGCTGTTGAGCCGGTCGGCATTGGCCGCCACCAGCCGGGTGCGGCTGGCCCGGCGGTCGCAGGCCACCACAAACGCTCCGGACGAGGCCAAGCCGGTGGCCTTGCCCCCGGGGGCGGCACAGAGATCGACCACGGTGTCTCCCGGTCCGGCACCCATCAGCTCGACCACCATCTGTGATGCCGGATCCTGAACGTAGCCGTCGTCCCGCATGCTGGTTGTGGCCGGCCGGTTCATGGCCAGCAACGATTCGGTGGCCAGCTCCGGCCCGAGAAAGGCGTTCAGCCGCTCGACCAGCCAATCGGGATAGCTCAACTCGGTGGCCCGGTCGGGGTAGGAAACGGGGGCTTCGGCCACCTTGCGCAACACGGCATTGACCACGGAACGACCTTTACCCCGGACTGCTCCCACCGTCGCCGCCACCGCGGCATGAGGAGGTGTGGCCAGGAAGGCCAGCTGGTAGGTCCCTATCTGCAGCGCCGCCTCCACCTCGTCATCGACAGGGCCCATCAGGAATCGTTCCGCCAGGTAGGCGCAGGCCCGCCGCATCCGGGTGGAGCCGTAGACCAGCTCGGTGACGAACCGTCGATCGGCGGCCGAAAGGTCCGAGCGGTCGAGCATGTCGGGTAACACCAGGTTGGCGTAGGCCCCACCGTGGTTGATCCGCTTCACGGCGTCGATGGCCAGGCGCCGCGAGGCCGAGCCCGGAGCCTGGCCGGACCGTCGACCCCGGCTCTGGCCGGCTGATCCCCGCCGGCCCGATCCCGGTGATGGGGCCGATCGTTTGCGGTCAGCGGCCAAGACGTTCACCGGCGGCCGGTTGGACACCGTTCCACCAGTCGAGGGCGGTCATGGCCCGTTTCCCCGCCGGCTTCACCGACAGGAGCTGCAGTCGACCCTCACCGGTGGCCACCACCGCCGACTTGTCGCCGTCGATCTCAACCAGATGGAGCGACCCGGGCTCGGCTCCATCGTCGGTGCCGTGCACAACCCGTGTCGACTCGATGCCCAACCGCTCACCACGGAACATCGTCCAGGCCCGACCGATTCGCACTTGTCGATGGAGGTCGACGGCATGCTCATCGAAATCCAGTTGGTTGCCGGACCGGTCGATCTTGCCGGCGTGGGTGGTCGGACCCGACTGGGGAACCGGGTCGGTCAAATCCCGACCCAGTACATCGACCAGCAACCGGGCGCCCAGATCGGCCAGACGTGCCGTCAATTCGGCCGACGTCTCGTCATCGCCG
Source organism: Acidimicrobiales bacterium (assembly GCA_965216685.1). Classification (GTDB taxonomy): domain Bacteria; phylum Actinomycetota; class Acidimicrobiia; order Acidimicrobiales; family SZUA-35; genus JAHELU01. The sequence goes on along the minus strand of OZ244195.1, from coordinate 4,538,580 downwards.
ATCTCGGTTTCCACACAGCCGTGGATGGGGCCTTCGTCCAGGCCTTCGGTGATACCCATGATGCAGACGCCCGTCGTCCGGTCTCCGGCCAGGATCGCCCGTTCCACCGGAGCGGCCCCCCGCCATCGGGGCAACAGGGAGAAGTGCACGTTGATCATCGGCACCGCCTCGAGTAGCCGGCGAGGCAACAGCCGGCCGTAGGCCACCACGACGGCCAGGTCGACAACCCGATCAAGCACGTCATCGGGATCGTGGGAAACCGACAGCCCCAGCTCGGTGGCTCCCGCTTTGACCGGCGACGGTACCAGGGTCGAGCCCCGGCCTCGACGACGATCGGGACGGGTGATCACCACCGGAACGTCATAGCCCTCGGCGACCAACGCCTTCAGGGTGGGAACAGCGGCGGCCGGCGTGCCCATGAAGGCGACGCGGCGGACCGATGACGGCATGGATGCCAGCGGGGGCTGGGTCACGGCAGACGAAGACCACCGACTGAACGGAGCCCGTCCCCGCCGGGGGTTCGGGCCGGCACCCCGACGCCGGGAAGTTCGGGGTCGACATAGCGCTCCCGTAGGGTTCGCAGCGCTTGCCGGCGCTGGCCCGAGTCGAGATGGTCGATGAGCAGCACGCCATCAAGGTGGTCGAGTTCGTGCTGGATCAGCCGGGCCAGCAGTTCGTCGGCCTCCAGCGACACCTCGTCGCCGTTGAGATCGATCCCGGTGACATGGATCTGTTTGGGTCGAATGATCTCCCACGACAGGCCCGGCACCGACAGGCAGCCCTCGACATAGCCCCACTCACCGTCGCTCTCGATGATCACCGGGTTGACCATCGTGCTCGGCCCCTCGCCGATGTCGTAGACGAACATGCGGCGACCTACTCCCACCTGGGGGGCGGCCAGCCCGATTCCCGGTTCGGCGTACATTGTGGCCAGCATGTCATCGGCCAGCCTGACCAGACGACCGTTGATGTCGGTGATCTCGGCCGCCACGGTTCGCAGCACGGGATCTCCGAATTGTCGGACCGAGAAGGGGGCGTTCATGGCCCCTTCAGAATAGCGTTACCACCGCGTTCGGCGTTGTTGACCCCTCTGGTCCCACTACTGTTGACGGCAGTGTCGTCATCACCGCCCTCGTCGTCCGATCACTATTTCGAGACCGACCCGACCACCCCGTCCCAACCGGAGTCGGTCGAACTCCACCTTCCCGACCTCAGCCTGACGTTGCTGACCGACCGGGGAGTGTTCGCCCGGCAGGGCGTCGATCCGGGAACCAAACTCCTGCTCCTCCATGGCCCCCGGCCCACAGCAGGCGATGACAACCTGCTCGACCTCGGTTGCGGCTACGGCCCGATCGCCCTGACCCTGGCTCATCGAAATCCGACGGCCAAGGTCTGGGCCGTCGACGTCAACCAGCGGGCTCGGGACCTTTGTCGAGTCAACGCCCAGACCGCCGGCCTCGACAACGTCGAGGTGATCGAACCGGGGGGTCTCCCCGCCGGCGTACGGTTCGACCGAATCTGGTCGAACCCGCCGATAAGGATCGGCAAGGCCGCACTCCACCAGCTGCTGGACCGATGGCTGAGCCTGCTCACGATCAACGGCTCGGCCCATCTCGTGGTGCAGAAACATCTCGGTTCCGACAGCCTGCAGCGCTGGCTCACCCGATCGGGTTGGGCCACCGAACGCCGCCGGTCGCAGTCGGCCTACCGGCTGCTCGACGTCTCCGCCCGTTCCCATCATGTCACCTCGACCACCGAAGGCGTCAATGACCGGACCTGACGCTCCCCTCTCCCCTACTGATCTCAAACGCCTTCACCGTCAGTGGCGCCGGAGCAGCGATCAGAACCTCGGATTGCTGCTAGACGGGGTCCAGAATCCCTTCAACGTCGGCGCCATCATGCGCTCGGCCGCCGCCTACCGGGTGGACATGATGTGGATGGCTCCCCCCACCATCGCCCTTTCCCACCCCAAGGTGGCCAAGACGGCGCTGGGATGCGAGCGGCTGGTGACCTCCCGGGAGGTGGCCGACGGTCTGGCCGGTTTGAACGAGGCCCGGCAACAGGGCATGATCATCGTGGCCCTGGAGTTGACCGGCTCGGCCCGTCCGCTGTACGAGATCGACTTGAGCGGCGACGTCTGCCTGGTGGCCGGCCACGAGGAACGGGGGATACACCGAACGGTGCTGGCCGCGGTCGACGAGGTCGGTTTCCTACCCCAGCGGGGCAAGGTGGGCTCGTTGAACGTGGCCCATGCCGTGACCGCCGGGCTCTACGAGGTGACCCGTCAGGGCTGGTCGGCGGCAACCTGACAGGCGTCTCACGGATGCCCTGTCAGGCTCGGGGCGGATCGACGGCCACTCGAACCCTCGCTTTCGGCCGGGGAACGTGAGCCAACAGCTCGGCCAGTAGCTCGTCGGGGTCGTCGCCGGCGCCGGCGCCGGGGGGAACCGAGAGCAGGAATCGCTCGTCCCGCCGGGGACCAAGAACAACGGCGGCCGACCAGGGTCCAGCGGCCGGGCCGGGGGCGGCCGGGCCGGGGGCGGTGTCGAGTTCAGACCGCAGAGCCGCCGCATAGTCGGCGGCACCGGCTCCACTCAGTTCGGCCAGCGCACCGAAAGGGGGGAACCCCAGGTCCGACCGAAGCCGGGCCTCCGGTCGAGCCCACCGCTCGGGATCGCCGGCCACCGCCGCCCGAATCACACGATGGTCGGGGGCCCTGGTCTGGATCAGAATGCGACCCCCATCCTGTCGACCTCCGACCAGGCGGGCGGCCAGGGCGACCAAGGCCATGGCCTGCTCCCCGGCCCGGTAACGGGGAGCCATGAGCTCCTGGTCGAAATCGAGGAAGGCGACGACATCGCACCGCTCCACCGCGTGCAGGGCGGCCTCGGTCCCCACCACCAGACCGTCCAACGATCCATCACGGTTTGTCGGTTGTGGCCCTGAGCCCGACAGCTCGGTCACCGGCCGGCCCACCAGACGAGACAACTGCTCGGCCGCCTGACCGACACCGAGCCGAAGCCGTTTCAATCCGGTACCGCCACAATGGGCACACACCAGCGGGCGACGCTCCCCGGTGGCCGGGGCCACCAGACCACCGTCGTCCTCGATCATGAGATGATTGCCGTCCTCGGTCCGCACCAGCTCGCCACAGCTGCGGCAGGCCAGAAGCCGCGCCCTCCCCTTGCGGTTGAGGACCAGCACGGCCGATGAGGCCGATCGCAGCACGTCGGTGAGCCGGGTACTGAAGAGGTTGGAGAACCCGAGCTCATCTCGCCGGCGGTCGATCACCTCGGTGATGGGCCAGCCCCGCCGCCCGACGGCCCGGGGAGCCCGTAACATCCGGTCACCGTGTTGCCGGGCCGCCAGCGACAGGACGGGGCTGATCAGCAAACAGTGGGCTCCACTGCGACGAGCCCGTTCCACGGCCACGTCCCGAGCGTGCCAGGTCGGCACCCGTTCGGCCTGCAGCGACTCGTCGTGCTCGTCGATCACCACCACCCAGCGCAAGTCGTGGACCGGAGCCCAGACGGCGGAACGGGAGCCGATCACCAGCCCACCGCTGAAACCGCCGCTCCACTGATTGGGTTGCAGATGGACCCGAATTCCCAACCGTCTCAGCCGGCCGGCCATGATGTGGGCCCGGCGAACGTCGGGGGTCACCACCAGACAACCACCGTGGAGATCAAGAGCGGCCAGCAACGGCAGCGGATCATCAGCCGGGCTGGTCTCGATGCATGTCGTTCCCGGTTCGCCGACGAGCTCCGCCGTCAGGTCACCGACCCGATCGCTCAACCAATCGTGGCCGGTTGGCGCTTCCTGTCGTCTCGCCGACTCTCGGGCCACCGGGCGGGTTCTGACCATGCGGGGAGGTGAGGCGGCCCGCAGCACCGGGGCCAACCGGCCGTGCCAGCGCCGGGCGGCCCAGCGGGCCAGGTCCACCACATCGGCCGGTGGTCCGATGGACGACACCTTGCTGATGGCCAGCAGATCGCCGGGATCAACGGCGTGGGGAGTGACATCGATCGCGGTCACCCAGCCGCCCACCCGACGCCGGTTCAGATCGAAGCGGACCAGTGAGCCGACGGCTACATCTTCGGCCCACCGGGCCGGGCACAGGTAGTCGAACTCCCGTTCCAGCCCCGACACGTCGGGCAGGACCCGAACGAAGCGATCGCCCGGCTCCGGGCCCCGCCTCATGGTCTCCGCAACGGTCGGGGCCGGGTCGACCGAGAACGGTTCGAGGTCGAAGAGACGGTCGGACCCCGAGGTCATCGGATCGAGTCGGTCAGGGGGTGGTTGGCCGCTACAGACCGAGCACCGAGCGGATGTCGTCGGCCTTGTCGGTGCGCTCCCAGGTGAACGACTCGGCCGACTCCCGACCAAAGTGCCCGTAGGCCGCGGTCGGGCTGTAGATCGGGCGGCGAAGCTCGAGCACATCGAGGATGGCGGCGGGGCGGAGATCGAAAACCTCCCGCACGGCTTCGGAGATGCGATCGGGATCAACCCGCTCGGTGCCGAACGTGTCAACCATGATGGAGACCGGGCTGGCCACGCCGATGGCGTAAGCCACCTGAACCTCACAGCGCTCAGCCACTCCGGCGGCCACCAGGTTCTTGGCCACCCAACGGGTGGCGTAGGCTGCCGAGCGGTCGACCTTGGAGGGGTCCTTCCCCGAGAACGCCCCGCCGCCGTGGCGGGCCGCTCCACCGTAGGTGTCGACGATGATCTTCCGGCCCGTCAGTCCGGCGTCTCCCACCGGCCCTCCGATGACGAAGCGGCCGGTCGGGTTGATCAGCACCTCATAGCGGTCGTCGGCGAATCGTTCGGGAACGACCGGCCGGATGACGTTCTCGATGAGATCGGGCCGAATCATCGAATCGCGGTCGATTCCGTCATCGTGCTGGGTCGAGATCAGCACAGTCTTGAGCCGGACAGGTCGGCCGTCTTCGTAGTCGAAGGTGACCTGGGTTTTGCCGTCCGGCCTCAAGTAGGGCACGGTACCGGCCCGGCGAACATCGGCCAGCCGTTCGGCCAGACGGTGGGCCAGGTGGATGGGCAGGGGCATGAGCACGTCGGTCTCATCGCAGGCGTAGCCGAACATCATGCCCTGGTCACCGGCACCTTGTTCATCGTAGATGTCGCCGGTTGCCCCCGAGGTCCGGACCTCTTCGGACTTGTCGACCCCTTGAGCGATGTCGGGCGACTGTTCGTCGATGGCCACCATCACTCCACAGGTGTTGCCGTCGAAGCCGTACGACTCGGTGTCGTAGCCGATACGGGTGATGGTGCGCCGCACCACCGAGGGGATGTCCACGTAGCCCTCGGTGGTGATTTCGCCCACCACGATGGCCAGGCCGGTGGTGACCACCGTCTCGCAGGCCACCCTGCTGTTGGCGTCGGCGTCGAGCATGGCATCGAGGATGGCATCCGAGATCTGGTCGGCCATCTTGTCGGGATGACCTTCGGTGACCGACTCGGATGTGAAGGTGTAGTTGTTCACGGACCTGTACTTTCGGTTGGCAAACGTTCGATGACGGCCGACAGTACGGCCCGGGCGATCGCCCCTTTACTGGACAGCGGCACCATCCGGATCGACCCGTCCGAGCCGAAGATCGTCACCGCATTGGTGTCGTGGGCGAATCCGACTCCGGGAGCCGACACATCGTTGGCCACCAGGATGTCGGCACCCTTGCGCTTGAGTTTATCGGTGGCGTTGGCCTCCAAGTCGTTGGTTTCGGCTGCGAAGCCGACCAGGATTTGGGCCGGGGGCTTGCGCCGACCAAGAGCTGCCAGTATGTCGACCGTGGGTTCCAACTCGACCGTCGGCACCCCGGCCGACTTCTTCAGTTTGCGGTCGGCCACCGTGGCCGGCCGAAAATCGGCTACAGCGGCGGTCATGATGACGACATCGGCGTCGGTGGCGGCGTCCAGCACGGCGTCATGCATCTCGGCCGCCGATTCGACGTCGACTCGACGAACGGCGTCGGGCGACGGTAGGTGAGATGTGGTGACCAGCAGGACGTCGGCCCCCTGAGCGGCAGCCTCGGCCGCCAGCGCATGACCCTGCTTACCCGATGATCGGTTTCCGATGTAGCGAACCGGATCGATGGCCTCCCTGGTTCCGCCGGCCGACACCACGACCCGACGGCCCTTCAGGGGCTTCGACCCCGATCCGGACAACACGTCGATGACAGCCGCCACCACCGATTCGGGCGAGGCCAGCCGACCGGTGCCAACGTCGCCTCCGGCCAGCAGTCCCTGTTCGGGACCGACGATGATCACCCCCCGCTCGGCCAGTACAGCCATGTTCTCCTGCACCGCCGGGTGCTCCCACATTTCAGTGTGCATGGCCGGACAGACGACCACCGGGGACTCGGTGGCGATCAGCGTGGCCGACAGGAGGTCGGCCGAACGGCCGGTTCGGTAGTCGGAGATTATCCGAGCGGTGGCCGGACAGACCACGATGAGATCGGAGTCCTGGCCGAGGCGGGTGTGGGGAATGGGATTGGCGTCGGAGAACATCGACGTCTTGACCGGTTCCGAGGCCAGGGCCGAAAGCGTGGTCGGTCCGATCATGTTATGGGCGGCGTTGGTCAGCACCGGGACAACATGGGCCCCCTCGTTGACCAGGCGACGACAGACCTCGATCGCCTTGTAGGCCGCTATGCCTCCGGTGACCCCCAGGACAATTCTGCGACCCTGGAGTTCCACCGTCGGCTACGCAGCTCCCTCGGACTCGGACAGATCGGGCTTCACCGGGACGATCTTGTCGGCCGCGATCTCCTCGAACGCTATCGACAGCGGTTTGCGGGCCACCGAGGTTACCTGGGGCGGCACCATGGCGCCCAGACCCTCACCCAACTGACCGAAATAGGCGTTGATCTGACGGGCCCGGGTGGCGGCCACCGTGCACAGGCCGAACTTGGAGCTGGTGCGCTCCATGAGCTCCTCGACCTGGGGGCTCATCATTGTGTCGTAGGTGTCGGCCATATCGTGTGCTACCTCCAGAAGAACAACAATCCAGTATAGGGATTGATCAGGGTTGGGCGGTTTCTTTCAGAGCCCGGTCCGGCCGCTGGCCGCCCGGGCCTTCTCGATGACGGCCCACATCAGCTCAACCGTTTCGTTGATATCGAAGTTGGTGATGATCTGGGCCCCCAGTTCCCGGCCGGCATCGGCTTCCTGAGCCGCTTTCTCGACCCGCTGGGCCACCTTCTCCTCGGGATCACCCCGACGCCGCAGCCGAGCTTGTTGTTCGCTCTCCGAAGGGGCCTGGAGAAAGATGAGAACAGCATCGGGTTCCCGCTGCAGAACCTGGCGGGCACCCTGAACATCGATCTCGAGAATGACATCCCGACCTCCGGTGTCGTCGAAGGTCGGGGTTCCATAGAAGTTGCCCAGGAACTCGGCGAACTCCAGGAAACCATCATCGGCTATCCGCTTCTCGAACTCCTCGACGGTGACGAACCGGTAGGCGTCGGGCGATTCCGACGGCCGCCGTTCCCTGGTCGTCCACGAGCGACTCAGCCACAGCTCGGGATAGCGCTCGACCAGCGCCTTCACCACCGTGCTCTTCCCCACCCCTCCGGGACCCGACACCACAATCAGCAGAGGCTCGGCACTCACTGCGAGCCCATCAGGAGAATGCCTCCAGCAGGGCTTTGCGCTGCTGAGGTCCGAGCCCGGACAGTCGCCGGGACTCGGCGATGCCCAGCTGTTCCATCGTCCGGCGGGCTGTGACCTTGCCGACACCGGGTAACGATTCCAGGGCGGCCAGGGCCTTGATCTTCGCCACCATGGGTTCCGAATCGGCACGAGACAGGAGTTGTTCAAGGCTTAGAGAACCCATTTTCAGGTCCTTTTTCACGTCAGCCCGGATCCGGCGGGCTTCCGCCGCCTTCTTCAGTGCCGCTTTGCGCTGCTCGTCGGTCAATTTGGGAGGAGTACTCATAGACAAGAACTTCTTGATCAGGCGGGCCGCTGGGCCGGCTTTCGCAGACGAGAGGCTGTCCAGGTTAGCGGCAATCAGTCGTCGTCGAGGCCGGAAAAGAGTTGGACGGCGGCCGCCGCTGGGTCGTCGGCCAACGTGACCGCCCGGCCGACCACAAGCAGCCCCGCTCCCTCGTCGAACGCTCGCCGGGGGGTCAGCGGGTAGGGCTGATCGTGGTTGTCGGCCCCCTCGGCCCGTATGCCGGGAACCACTCGAAGCGTTCGGGGCGAGAGTTCCCTGGCCTCCCGCAGATTGGCGCCGGAACAAACGATGCCCTCGCACCCGGCCTCCACGGCCAGTCGCAGACGGTTGGGCATGATGTGGGCCGGGGCCTTGGAGTCGCTTGTCAGCACGGTGACGGCCACCGCCACCGGCTCGGGAAGTTCGGCATTGCGAGCACCGGTTCGCAGACCCTCCACCCCCGACTTGAGCATGGCCTCACCGCCGTGGGCGTGCATGGTCAGGTACTTGGCCCCCAGCGCACCGGCCACTTGGGCCGCTTTGCCCACCGTGGTGGGGATGTCGTGCAGCTTGAGGTCGAGGAACACGTCGAAGCCGTTGTCCAGCATGGTGCCGACGGCATCGGGCCCGGCGGCGGTGTAGAGCTCGAGCCCGACCTTGGCCACTCCGAACCATGGCGACAACTGGCGGGCCAGGCGAACGGCTTCGACCAGGTCGTCGACATCGAGGGCCAGAGCCATCCGGGCCCGCAGCTCAGGGGAGAGCCCTTCCTTCGCCTGCTCGGTGGTGTTGGTCACGACGTCGTCTCCTCGATCCCTTGTGGTCGACGGCCGCAGTGGTCGCCGTTCTCAGAGCTTGGCCGTGGCCACGAGGTCACGGAATCGCTCTACCTTCTGCTTAGCACACCAGGCGGTCAGATCGGTGACCAATCGACCGACGATTCGGGGGTCGGCAAACGACGCGGTGCCGATCTGGACGGCGTCGGCGCCCACCCGGGCGTATTCGACGACGTCGGTGACGGTGGCGATACCGCCGACCCCGACAATGGGGAGATCGGGACAGGCGGCCCGGACATCGGCCACCGCTCGCACCGCCAGGGGTTTGATGGCCGGGCCCGACAATCCGCCGTGACCACCTCCCAGGACCGGGACGGCGGTCACCGGGTCGACGACCAGAGCAAAGAACGTGTTGACCAGGGTCACGGCTTCGGCCCCGCCGTCCCGGGCCGCCCGGGCGATGTCGGCCAGCCCGCCCACACCGACATTGGGGCTGAGCTTGGCCCACCGGGGACGCCCGGCGGCCTCGGTGGCGGCCAGAACCTCGGCGGTCATGGCTGCGGAGTGGCCAAACATCTCGTCGCCGGCCTCGGTGTTGGGGCACGAGATGTTCACCTCCACCGCCACCACAGCGGCCGGGGCGTCGGCCAACAGCTCGGCTGCTCGCCGATAGTCGTCGACGGTGCGACCCCAGATGGAGGCCACCACCCTGGCCCCGGCGGCCAGCAAAGACGGCAGTTCATCGGCCAGCCAGGCCTCGATCCCCGGGCCCTGCAGCCCGACCGAGTTGATCATTCCTCCGGTGGTGGCGTGAACCCGGGGCGCCGGGTTGCCGGCCCAGGCAAAGTGGGCCAGCGATTTGACCACGACCGCACCCAGAGCGGATAGATCGCAGTAGGCGCCCAACTCGGCCCCGTGACCGGACGTGCCGGCGGCGGTCATGATGGGATTGGGCAGGGTCAGTGAACCGACGGACGTGGAGGGATCAAACACGGGCCGAATGGATGGCCTGCAGGGGGCGGACGTCGAGCCGGGCGTCGGCCAGTTCGGCCATGCCCCTCACTGCGGCCAGGGCGGCGGCCACCGTGGTGAGCAGTGGTACACCGTGTTGACCGGCCGCCCGCCGGATATAGGCACCGTCGGCCCTCGGCCCCTGCCCCCGGGGGGTGTTGATGACCAGCGAAATCCGACCCTGCTGGATCAGGTTGACAGCCGTCACCTCGCCCCGATCGAGCCGCGACACCACCTGTTCAACCGGCAAGCCAGCCGCTTCCAGGCGGGCCGCGGTACCGGCGGTGGCCACCAGGCAATGGCCCAGTTCGTGCAGCCGGCGGGCCACCACCATCCCGTCGTCCTTGTCCCGATCGGCCAGTGACAGGAACACGCAGGCCGGTCCGACGCGGGGCAGGTTGGTACCGGCCGCCAGCTGACTCTTGACGAAGGCCAGGCCGGGTGAAACGTCGATCCCCATGACCTCACCGGTGGATCGCATCTCGGGTCCCAACAGGGCGTCGGATTCAGGGAACCGGTTGAACGGCAGCACCGCCTCCTTGACCGCCCAGTAGCGATGATTGACGTCGTCGGCCAGCAGGCCGTCGGCTCGAAGCTCGGCCAGGGTCGACCCCGTCATGACCCGGGAGGCGATCTTGGCCAGGGGGCGGCCGGTGGCCTTGGCCACGAACGGCACCGTGCGAGACGCCCGGGGGTTGGCCTCGATGACGAACACGTCGCCGTTGCGTACCGCGAACTGAACGTTGATCAGCCCTTCGACGTTCAACTCGGCGGCAATTCTGGCCGTGAAGTCACCCAGCTGATCGACGGTATCGGGAGCCAACGAGCGGGGTGGCATGACGCAGGCCGAGTCACCGGAGTGAACACCGGCTTCCTCGACGTGTTGCATCACCCCACCGATGAGCACATCACCGGAGCCGTCGCGCACGGCGTCGACATCGACCTCGATGGCGCCCTCCAGGAAGCGGTCGATGAGGACCGGCCGCTCGGCCGACAGTCCCCCCTCCCGGCCCAGGCTGCCGGTGTCGGCCATGGCCGCCATGGCCTGGGTCAGGTCGTCGTCGCTGTAGACCAACTCCATGGCCCGGCCACCGAGCACGTAGCTGGGGCGGACCAGAGCCGGATAACCGATGTCGGCCGTCACCGCCAGGGCCTCCGATTCCGACGATGCCGTGCCCCCCGGCGGCTGGGGCACGCCGATCCGGTGGCACAGCTCGGCCCACCGGTCGCGATCCTCGGCGGCGTCAATCGAGGCCGGAGCGGTACCAAGAACGAGTTCGGGAGGCAGCCGGCCGGCCAGCTTGAGCGGCGTCTGGCCACCAAGTGACACCACGATGCCGACCAACTCACCACCAGCGGCCCGCTCAGCCTCGATGATGTTCATCACGTCCTCATGGGTGATCGGCTCGAAGTAGAGCCGATCAGAGGTGTCGTAATCGGTAGAGACCGTCTCCGGATTGCAGTTGACCATGATGGTGTCGTAGCCGGCCTCCCGCAGGGCGAAACTGGCATGCACGCAGCAGTAGTCGAACTCGATGCCCTGCCCGATCCGGTTGGGGCCCGAGCCGAGGATCATGACCTTCGGTCGACCGGAACCGACGACTTCGGACTCGTCCTCATAGGTGCCGTAGTGGTAGGGCGTGTGAGCCTCGAACTCGGCGGCGCAGGTGTCGACCGTCTTGAAGGTGGCCACCACCCCGGCCTCGGTTCGAGCGGCCCGGACGGCGGCTTCGTCGCCCCCGAGGAGGTGACCGAGTTGATGATCGCTGAAACCGAGCTGCTTGGCCCGGCGCCATTGGGCTCGGCCCATGGTGGCCATGGTTCTGCCCTCCAGGACGGCCCGCTCGTCGACGATGATCGACATTTGATCCAGGAACCAGGGATCGATGGCGGTTATCCGGTACAGCTCCTCCACCGGAGTTCCCCGCCGAAGCGCGGCTTCCAGCTGGAAGATCCTGTCGGGGGTGGCGATGGCCACCGCCTTCTTCAGTTCCTCGTCACTCATGGTGGCCCACTGCGATTCGGCCGGCGAGGCGTTCAACCCGGTCTGGCCGATCTCCAGCGACCGGCAGGCCTTCTGCAACGACTCGGGGAACGTCCGACCAATGGCCATGACCTCGCCCACCGACTGCATCGACGTGCCCAGCACACCGCTGGTTCCAGGAAACTTCTCGAAGGCCCAACGGGGGATCTTGGTCACCACATAGTCGATCACCGGTTCGAACGAGGCCGGAGTCACCTGGGTGATGTCGTTGGGAATCTCGTCGAGGGTGTACCCCACGGCCAGTTTGGCTGCGATCTTGGCGATGGGGAATCCAGTGGCCTTCGAGGCCAGAGCCGATGACCGACTGACCCGGGGATTCATTTCGATGATCACCATACGACCGGTGTCGGGGTGCACTGCGAACTGCACGTTGGAACCACCGGTCTCGACGCCAACCCGGCGTAGGCAGGCGAAGGCGGCGTCCCGCATGGTCTGATACTCGACGTCGGACAGGGTCTGAATGGGAGCGACCGTTATCGAGTCGCCGGTGTGTACACCCATCGGGTCGAGATTCTCGATCGAGCAGATGATGACCTGATTGTCGAGCCGGTCCCGCATGACCTCCAGCTCAAACTCCTTCCAGCCGGCTATCGACTCCTCGATCAGGATTTCCGAGATCGGACTGGCGGCCAAGCCATCGGCCGCCACCTTGGCGAACTGTTCGGCGGTGTGGGCGATCCCCGTACCCCGGCCACCGAGGATGTAGGCCGGGCGAATGATCACCGGCAAGCCGATGTCGGTCACGATCTCATTGGCCTCGGTCATGGTGTGGGCCACCCCGCTGCGAGGAACCTCCAAACCGATTTCCAGCATCGCCTCTTTGAAGTTCTGTCGGTCCTCGGCGGTGGCGATGGCCTCGGCGTTGGCGCCGATCAGCTCAACCCCGTGCTCGTCGAGCACTCCGGCATCGACCAGCTCCATGGCCAGGTTGAGGGCCGTCTGCCCACCCAGGGTGGCCAGCAGGGCATCGGGTTGTTCGACCTCGATGATGCGGGTCAACACCTCCAGGGTGAGGGGCTCGACATAGGTGGCGTCGGCGAAGTCGGGGTCGGTCATGATGGTGGCCGGATTGGAGTTGGCCAGCACCACCCGGTAGCCGTCGGACCGCAGAACCCGGCAGGCCTGGGTGCCGGAGTAGTCGAACTCACAAGCCTGACCGATCACGATCGGCCCCGAGCCGATGACCATGATCGTTTCGATGTCGGTGCGCTTAGGCACTACGCACCTCCGTGGACGGTTTGAACTCGGGCTGATCGAGGCGACCGTCGTCCATCAAGGCGGCGAACCGCTGGAACAGGTAGACGCTGTCGTGAGGACCGGGGCTGGCCTCGGGGTGATGTTGCACGCTGAAGGCCGTGCCGTCGTGCAACTGCAGGCCCTCACACACGCCGTCATTGAGGTTGACGTGGGTGACGACCGCCCGATCCGACACCGACTCGGCCTCGACGGCGAAATTGTGGTTCTGGCTGGTGATCTCAACCACCCCCGTCGTTCGGTCCTTGACCGGATGGTTGGCCCCGTGATGACCGAACGGGAGCTTGACGATCCGGCCGCCCAACGCCAAGCCGAGGATCTGGTGACCCAGGCATATCCCGAAGACCGGGACTTGACCAAGAAGCCGTTGCACCGTTTCCACCGCGTAGGGAACCTCGTTGGGGTCGCCGGGGCCGTTGGACAGGAAGACTCCGTCGGGACGTCGGGCCAGGACGTCGTCCGCCGGGGTCGAGGCCGGTACAACCTCGACCGAGCCGAGTTCGGCCAGCTTGTCGACAATGGTCGACTTGATCCCGAAGTCGAAGGCCACGATCCGGCGGGGGCCCGATCCGGCCGTGTAGGGCTCGACCGTGGTCACCTGGGCCACCAGGTCGACGCCGTCGGTACCGGGCTCGTCGATTGCCGCCTGCTCGAGTTGTTCGACGGTGACGGCATTCGGCCCCTCGACCGGTCCGAAGGCGCCGGGCATGGCTCCGGAATCGCGAATACGGCGGGTCAGGCGTCTGGTATCGAGCCCGGCGATTCCGGACAGACCACGGGCGGCCAGGAATGCGGCGAGTGACTGCTCGGCCCGCCAGTTGGAATGACGGCGGGCCAGATCCCGAACGATCACCCCCCGGGCGAACGTGGCCCGGGACTCGTTGTCGGCGGGGGTTGTCCCGTAGTTGCCGATGTGGGGGTAGGTGAAGGTGATGATCTGGCCGGCGTAGGACGGATCGGTTATCACCTCCTGGTAGCCGGTGAGGGCGGTGTTGAACACCACCTCGCCCGAGGCCATCCCGGCCGCCGGATCGGCGCCGATGTGCTCGCCCTCGAAGATCGAGCCGTCGGCCAGGACCAGCACGGCGGCCCGTGGTTCGCTCTCGTCAAACGCTGTCATGGAACACGCTTCCATTGGTCACACTGTCGTCCAGTAGTTGTCGTTGATGTCGGATCTCATTGCTCAGAAGTCGGATCGTTCACACGTTTCAGGACGGCCCGGCCACTGTCGAACGTTATCGTCGACCGGTCGTAGCAGCGGGGGCACTCGACGCTGGTCAAATCGTGGATTCGGGCCGTGTGGGCCTCGGCTTCGGCATCGTCCCAGGCCTCGTCGAACCGCTCGGTCGCCATCTGCACATCGGCCGGCGAATGGCTGAGGGTGGCGTTGCCCAGAATGGGGCGAAGGTTCCGGCGGAGCGCTCCGCCGGCCAGACGCTTGGGGTCGGTGCCCATGGTCAACACGCAACTCGAATCCTGAATCACGTAGTAGTCGTGAACACCGGGCAGGTACCGCAAGTGGGCACCCACCTCACCCAGTGATCGAGCGGCGACGGCCTTCTCCCAGTCGGAGATGTCGGTGAGGATCCGTACCTCAACCCCCCTGCGGATGGCCCGTTCGATCTCGTCGAACGTCTGCTCGAAGATTCGCAGCCCGGCCGAGTAGATGCCCCACGTTGTGGTTGGGCTGCGAAATCTGACAACGGAATCGGCGGTCCTGATCAGCTCCACCACCTGGCCGTAGATGTCCTCGGTTGAACCGATGGATGATCGGGAGTCGACCACGCGCTGTAGACCCTTGGTTGTCGGCTCCAGGAAGGTGATGATGGTCAAGACCACTCCGGCGGTCGAGATGGCCACACTCAGAGGCATGTCCTGCGACAACTGCCACGCCGCCAGCGCCCCGACGGCCGAGACCAGGACGACCACCACCCGGAGGGCGGCCGCCGGTTGAGCCGTGATTCTGCGCAAAAACCTGTTGTCACTCATTGTTGTGTACTCACCTGACCAGAAGCAGCGCGGCACCGATCAGCCCGCTGACATAGTTCAGCCACAGCAACCACTCCTGACTCGCCTTGTTCTTCTCTCCCACCGCCAAAAGTATCCAGCCACCCAGCATCCCACCGACAAAGCTACCGCCAACCCAGAGGTGGAGGCCCGACTCGATGACCGCCCCCTGGGCCAGAAAGATCAGGGCCGACACCACTGACAGGAAGAACTCTGTGGTCCGGGCCTCCAGGGTGGCGTCGGCCTTCCCGCTCGTCGGATCGCCCACCATGACGGCAACAAGCAGAATGAGGCTTATTCCCGCTCCCCACACACCGGCATAGAGGCCGACGACGAACCACAGGACCAGCGGGAGGGGTTTGACGAAGTGGCGGCGGCGCATGAACTCGGACCACAGGATCGAGGCCACCATGACCGGCAGGATCCAGACCTCGGACACAGTGGTCGAGGAGAAGGCCAAGGATCCGAAAACGGCCCCGGTCAGAGCGCTGCCGACCTGGGCCGCCCGCTCCCGGGAGAACGACAGCTTGTGGCGGGACACCCCGATCATGCCGGCGCCCCGCAGGGCCGACCCGGCCTTGATCGTCCCCACCAGCGAGGCGGCGTTGCCGGGGGCGAGATACAGCAACAGTGGAACCGACAGGTACATGCCGCCGCCGACCACCACCGAGTAGGCGCCAATGGCTACGCCGCCTCCGAAGAGAAGTACGGATTCAAACGGTCCCAATCGTCTCCTACTTGGCTCCGGCCGGTAGACGGCGGGATGCTATGTCGGCCACGTAGTCGAGATCGTACATCCGGCAAGCCTCCATCAGCAGCCGCGACTCGAACCACAGGTCACCGTCAACCAGGGGCATGAACAGGTCGGCGATGTTGTCGATGCCGAGGTAGACGTCGACCCCGGCCTCCCGCATCACCTCGATGGGGGCGATCGAGTTGTGTAGGGGGGCGACGGCATCGAGCTGGCGCATGCTGATGGCAGCCGACGGGCAACAGATCAATCCCACCCCGGCGTCGGCGAACAAGCCGGCGATCTTACGCTGGTCGTTGAGGGGTTTGGCCGCCACCGAGACGCTGTGGATGGCGAACACCCGACCCTCGTAGCCCCACTTCATGGCGGCCCGGGCCAGTGACTCCGACTCGTTCTCCTCCGGGTTGTTCTCCTGGTCGACGTGGACCTCGACCGGCCGATCGAGATCCTTGGCGATGCTGAACAGGATGTCGAGATGCTTCTCGTCCTGAGGTCGATCACGCGACGGGAGCCCACCGACGAAATCGGCCTCCTCGCAAGCCTTGGCGAACAGCTTCCTGGTCGTCTTGTCGACCACCCCCTCCAGAGGTTGGACCCCGATGTCGAAGTCGATCCTGTCCCGGTACTTGGCCTGGACCTCCTTGGCCGCCGAGATGGCCTTGAGGCCGACGATGCTGTCGGCATCGACCATCGATCGGCAGTAGGTGGCACCCTGATCGAGGAGGGCGACCAGGCAGCGTTCGATCCGTTCAACCAGGTCGTCGTGGGTGTAGCCCTCCTTGAGATGCCGGTAGAGGTCCCACTTCTTCTGCATGTCGACCTGGCCCAGCCGGAGGTTGTCGACATTGATGAGAAAGGCCTTGTCGAAGTGTCCGTGGTGGCTGGCGTAGCCGCCCCGGTCGGCCACCATCCGCTCGAAATCCCGGCGTAGATTCCACCGTTGGGCGTCACTGCTGTAGCCGATCCGATCAGCTTCGGCGTCGCTGCTCAGACGGTCCAGCAGCCGGGCCGCCACGTCGGCCGAGGTCATCATCGGCACCAGGTGATCGACGGCGTATTCCCGGATGAGGGCGGCGTCGCTCTGCTCGTCGTAGGACGGGTTGCCGGTCAAGATGTTGACGATGAGGTCGAGTTTGCCCTGCTCCATCATCTGCCAGATGTTGGGCACGGACCGGTCCGACACCTTGTGGACCAGTTCGGTGGCAACGCCGTGCTCAGCCAGAAAATCGTGCGTTCCCGGGGTGGCCAGCAGACGCACCCCCACGCTGGCCATCTTCTGCATGGCCGGCAGCAGGAAGGCTTTGTCTCTGGGGGAGCCGGCGCTGAGTAGAACCGTCTTCGACTGGCGGTGGCCGAGGAGCTTCAACCGGAAGGTCGCCAGTTCCACACTGTCGTACTTTTCACTCACTGCATTCACTTCCTTCATTGGCGGGCCAATACCTCCCCTATCTCGACTCCCTGGATTGTGGCGTTCACTGTTTCCGAGCGGCTGGTTGGAAGATTCTTGCCCACGAAGTCGGGGCGAATGGGCAACTCCCGATGACCGCGATCCACCATCACCGCCAGTTGCACGGCTCGGGGACGACCCCGGTCCATGATGGCGTCGAGGGCGGCCCGGATCGTGCGACCGGTGAACAGCACGTCGTCGACCAGCACCACCACCCGGCGGTCGATGTCGGCGTTGATCTCGGTGTCGGCCTCGGGAAGCACCGGCCGCAGGTTGAGGTCATCCCGGTAGAAGGCGACGTCAAGCCGTCCCAGGGGAACCTCCACCCCCTCGATCTCCTGCAGAGCACCGGCGATGGCCTGGGCGAAGGGAACGCCGCCGGTCTGGAGCCCCACCAACACAACTTCATCGAGACCCTGGTTGGCCTCCACGATCTCGTGGGCCATCCGCCGTACCGCCCGTTCGACCCTGGCTGCATCCAGCACCTCGCTCCTGGCAACAAAAACGCCCCCGTAAGGGGGCGTGCGTCGTCGTTCGCGTTCGGCCAATGGGACTCCTTCCGTTCGGGTCTCGCAGTACCCAATTCACGGATCCACCTCCTGTCGACTGTAGCCAGCGCTCAACCGGCGCGCGCCCATGGCGGGAGGATTTTCCCCCACTCCGCCAACCTCCCCCGGAACTTTGGGACTGTGACGACCCGTTAACGGGTCGTCACAGTCCCAAAGTTCGGGCGGGGATCACCGTCACCTCGTAGGTGAAGTCGACCAGGTTCTCGGGATCACCGGCCAACCCGACACCGGCCACGGTCACCTCGAACGTCATGTCGCTCTCCCCTGCTCGGGGCAGGTCAGGCTCCCAAACGACAACCGAGGACGGGATCTCGCCGTCCTTGCTGATCCGGGCGATGACATCCACCGCCACCGGTTCGCCGTCGATCGACATCGATACCCGAGCCTGGTCGAAGTCGGCCTCATCGATGGCGAACGACCAGCGGGGATAGATCACCGGGGCGGGGACAAAGCCCCGGGGAGGCCAGGCCACAAACCGATCGTTCTCCCTCATGGTGTAGTCGTCGGCGAAGACGTCATCGTCGAACACCCAGAGCACGTTGGACGGATGATGATCACCGGTGCCGGCCACATGGCCCACACCCATGAAACGGGTGGGCGGGTGCAGGATGGTACTGCGATGGCCGACGTCGATGTTGCCGTCGCCGGGATCCTCGATGTAGCCGTCAATGGCCGAAGGTCCGGTACGACCCAGATACAGGTTGCTGTTGGCCGCGGCCCGAACGCCGGGGCCACTGAAGCAGGTGAAATCGTTGCCCGGTTGGTGAGTCAGCTCACCTTGGGCGCTCATCATCAAGGCTGCCGCCTGGGCTTGCCGGGACATCTCCGGGTCCTCGGTCACCTGCGATGGCACTCCGGCCATGGCCCGGTAGTACGACACCCGCAACAACGTTTCCTGCCGTAGACGATCCGAGCTGTCTCCCGGATCGCAGCCATCGTGGCCACCGGTCCAGTCCATGCCCGGTACCGGCCGGCTGAACAGGGCGTTGTAGGCGGCCACCACGGTGTCCCGATCGGAGGTGTCGATCCACGGTACGAGGCCGGCCTGGTCGAAGCCGGGCCGGTCGGTGTCATCGACGAACGAGGTCAACACGAACAACGACAGCACAGCGGCGACAACGGTCGATGAGAGGCGCCGGAACACCTGGTCCTATCGACCGCCCCCGGTTGTTGTTGACGGCTTGGATCAATCGGCGGAAAGCTCGTCGGCCACAGCCGCCAGCACACCGTTGACAAACCGGCTCGACTCCTCCGTCGAGTACCGTCCGGCCAGTTCGACGGCTTCGGCCAGGACAACCCCGGTCGGGGTCTCACCATCGATCAGCTCGGCTACCGCCAAGCGCATGATGACCACGTCCAGTACCGGCATTCGAGCCAACGTCCAACCGGACGCCTTCTCCTCGATCAGCTCGTCGGCCCGGTGGCGGTGCCGTTCGCTCCGCCGCAGCAGCTCGATGGTGAACGGCGGTGCCGGCAGAACCAGGGTAGCCAGCATCTCATCGACCGAAAGACCTCGTACCGCGGCCTCGTAGGCCAATTCGACGGTACGTTCCCGAGACTCGCGCCGGCTACGATCAGCGCTGTAGCCTTCCGAAGGCTGCTCGGCCGGACCGGAAGTCACGCTCGGGTTTGATATTCGCCGTTTCGGGTGTCGATCTTCAATCGATCCCCGGTGTTGATGAAGAGCGGGACCTGAACCACCAGCCCCGTCTCGAGGGTGGCCGGTTTCCGGGCCCCCGACACCCGGTCGCCCTGAATGCCGGGTTCGGTTTCGGACACCTCCAACTCCACCGACGCCGGTAGGTCGGTGCCAATGATCTCGTCGCCGTACATCAAGAAGGTGATCTGCTGGCCTTCGACGATGTAGTTGGCGGCCTCACCCATGGCCTCCTCCGAAACCGAGCGCTGCTCGAAGGTCTCAGAGTCCATCACCGCGAAGTCACTGCCGTCACGGTAGAGGTATTGCTTCTCCCGCTTTTCGATGTAGGCGCTCTCCATCTTCTCGCCGGCCCGAAAGGTCCGGTCGATCACCGCTCCCGTCCGCACGTTGCGCAAGGTCGACCTCACGAACGCCCCACCCTTGCCGGGCTTGACATGTTGGAAGTCCTGGATCTGGAACAGACCGTCGGACAGGTCGACCGTCATACCGTTCTTGAAGTCGTTGGTGCTGATGGATGCCATGGGATTCTCGGTTCTCTCTACTCCGGCCTCGGGGGTGGGCCTGTGTTCGCCGGCGGCAAGCTTCGCCACCCTACCGCCGCCGGTGCCAGTCCAACACGGGCGATTTCGGGCTGCGGGTTATGGGGCGGCATCCGTCGACCGTGACCACAACCGAGTCCTCCACCCGGACGCCACCGACGCCGGCCCGGTAGACGCCGGGCTCCACCGTCACCACCTGACCGGCCCGAAGGTCACTGGGACTGGACTTGCCCAGAAACGGGGTCTCGTGGATTTCCAGTCCGATCCCGTGGCCCGTGCCGTGGATGAACTCCTCGGCCATCCCCCGCTCATCGAGTAGTCGGCGACAGGCCCGGTCGACGGCCCCGGTGGACACACCGGCGGCAACCGTATCCACCCCGGCCGCCTGGGCCGCCTCAACCGCCCGGTACATGGCTTCGGTTTCGGCGGTGAACGAGCCGGCCACAAACGTGCGGGTCATGTCGCTGCCATAGCCGTCGACCTTGGCTCCCATGTCGATCACGATCAGATCCCCGGCCGTCACCTCACGGTCGGACGGTACGGCATGAGGCCGGGAGCTGTTCGGACCGGCGGCGACAATGGTGGGAAAGCTGATGTCGTCGGCCCCGCCGTCGATCATCACCGTTTCCAGCCGGCGGGCGATGGCCCGCTCGGTCACCGCGGCCGGAAGGTCGGCCAGCACCGTGGCCAGGGCCCGGTCGGCGATGGCGGCGGCCGTGGAAAGGCGGTCCAGCTCGCCTGGATCCTTGATTTCCCGTTCCTGTTCGATCAGATTCTCGACGGCCACAACCCGCTCCGACCCCAGGCGACCGCTGATCAGCTCGTGTTGGGCCCAGGTCACATGGTGGCTTTCCAGGGCCACCGTGGCGTCGTCAGGCACCTGATCGGTCAGGGCGGCCAGGACCTCTCGTTTGATCACGATGTCGGCCTCGACCCCGGCGGCCGTCAGTTGCCGGCCAAGCTGTTCGCGGTAGCGGCCGTCGGTGGCCACGGTCAGGCCTTCGTCGGTGATGGCGGCCGCACCGTTGGACCCGGTGAAGCCGGTGAGCCAACGCAGGTTGGCCGGCTTGGTCACCAGGAGGATGTCGCAGCCGGGAGCGGTCCGGGCCAGGAGGGAACGCACCCGGTCGACCCGGTCGGCCACATCCATCGATCTCAGCGTCGGGCGCTCGGACCGGCCGTCCGGTTCAACCATGGTCGCCCGCCATGTCGACCAGTACCGCCCGGAGCAGGTCATGGTCGTCCACGATCACCGGTTCGACTCCGTGCTCACCGTCGAGCACGAAGGTCGTCCCCCCAATGGCCTTCTTGTCCCGCCCGAACAGCATGACCAGTTCGTCGAGGTCATAGCCGGTGGGAAGCTGCGTCGACAGTCCGTACTGGGCCACCACCCGATGGTGTTCATCCACTCTGGCTCGATCGATCCGACCCAGCCGGTGGGCCAGTTCGGCGGCGTAGATCAGGCCGATTCCGACCGCCTCGCCGTGGCGGAGGTCATAGGACCCTGCGGTCTCCAGCGCATGGGCCAGGGTGTGCCCGTAGTTGAGGATGGCCCGGCGGCCCCCCTCCCGCTCGTCCCCCGAGACCACGTCGGCCTTGATCCGGGCCGCGGCCGCCACCCGATCGACCAGCGGTAGACGGTCGAGGTGACCACCGCCGATGAAGTGGTACTTGGCCAGCTCGCCCATACCGGAGACGAATTCCCGACGGGGCAGGGTTTGGAGCGCATCGATCTCGCAGACAACGGCCCGAGGCTGCCAGAAGGCACCGAAGAGATTCTTGCCCTCGGGCAGGTTGACTCCGGTCTTGCCGCCGATGGCCGCGTCGACCTGGCCCAACAGGGTGGTGGAAACATGGATCACCGGGATTCCTCGGTGGTAGGAGGCGGCCAGGAAGCCGGCCACGTCGGACACCACACCGCCCCCGATCGACACGATCGTGTCGGCCCGGGTCATGCCCCAGGAGGCCAGGGCCGATGCCAGTTGGCCCACCGCCTCCAACTGTTTCGACTGCTCGCCTGGTTCGAGTAGGAAGATTTGCTGCTGCCGACCGGTGTCGATCTCGATCCCGATACCCGGTTGGGTGACCACCGCCACTCGCTCGCTGCCGTCGGGCAACGATTCCCCCACCAGGCGAGCGGCACCCCGGCCGACATGAATCGGGTACGAGCGGCCGTCGTCAAAGGTCACCGTTTCGGTCAGGACCCGGCGACGATCGGCCGGCGACCAGCTTGCCGTCATCCCGGCCACGATCTCGGCCACCTCGGCCGGCGTGCGATCGTCGACACCGACGATCAGATCGGCGATGGTAGTGAAGTCGAGTAGCGATTGTCGTCGCATCTGGGCCAGGGCCTCGATGTCGAATCCCTCGGCCTGCTCGGCCAGCGTGGCGTCGGTACCGTCAAGCCATACCACCGGACCGGCCGGCCATCGCCGACGGGCTTCAGGGTCGGCGATCGCCTGCCGGCCAACGGCCTCAACCCGACGATTGGCGGGAACGACGCCCGACCGGTTCAGGATGGCCGCCACCTCGACTGTTCCCGATCCGGGCAGGCCGACCACTACGACAGAATCCGCAATCACTGCTTCAGAATAACGCCCCCAGGCATGACGTCCCCAGGCCGGCCCGGCCCCACGCCGTGCTTGTCGTCAGAAGGACAGTCCGGGAACGACGGCCGGCGACGCCACGACCACAACCAGGCTGGCGGCGGCCAATGCCGGACCGAAGGGGATCTCGGCCCGCCCCCGACCTCGGATCAAGTTGTAGGTCAGACCGAACAGGCCGCCGCCGGCCAGGGCCAGGAGAATGGCCCAGAACACCAGCCGGGTGGCATCGAGCAGCCCGGGGTGGAGCCAGCCGACGAACAGCCCGAGAAGAGCCGAGAGCTTCACGTCACCTCGACCCATGCCGTTCTCGTAGACAAGGTGAGCGAACCCGATGAACCCCCCGAACACGGCGGCGCCGAGGAGGGCGGAGTTGATGGCCTCGACGTGACCGAACTCGCCGGAGAAGAAGAGAACCAGGAACAGCCCGCCGAGAATCGAGGGCCAGACGATCACATTGGGCAGCAGATGGGTCTCGATGTCGATGGCGGACAGGGCGACCAGCACCAGACCGAGCCCGAGGTAGGGCAGCAGTATCGGTGACCACCCAAACCGCAGTCCGAGTATGACGAACACCGCCACCGTGGCCACATCGACCATCGGGTAGCGGGATCCCTTGTGATTGGCACAGGCCGGACAATGGTCGGTCCACGACAGAACCGGCCTGAGGCTCTTGGGGCCCAGGCCGGTCCGGCAGACCGAGCAGCGGTGTTGCGGTTCCAAGCGGACTCGCTCAACCGCCCGATCGACGACCACGCCCAGGCCCGGACCCACGATGAGCCCGGCCACGGCCAACGCGGCGCTCAGGGCCAGCGTGGTCATCGACTCTCACCGACCGCCGGCGGTCGGCCCAACCAGTGGGTGCCGACTATTCCTCGCCCTTGATGTACTGCATGAGCAGGCCGTTGCTGTCCTGGGCGGCCTCCATCAGTTCCGAGGCGTCATTGAGCCCGTCGCCGAATTCGGAGATCTCGGCCGGCGAAGGCGGAGCCAGGTCGTCGACCGAGGGCGGCGGTGGCATGGGTGGACGACCGGAGGCCGTCTCGACCGTCTCACTGAGCTCGGTGACATCGGGCGGAGGCGTCGGGTTGCCGGCCAGGGCGGGAGGGGGTGAGGCCGGGGCCTGGGTGGCGGTCGGCCGGGACTGCAGGCGGGAACCGCCACCGCCAGGATGGCCGATGACCACCAGCTGACGTTCGGCCAGGTTCTTGATCTGGCGACTGCCCTCGACCTCGCCGAGAGCCAACCGTTCGCACACCGTCGACGCCGGACATCCGGCCCCGATGGTTGTCAGCGCCGACCATTCGTCACGGGTGATGGTCACCTCGTCGGCGGGAAGATCGGCGGCCGGGGTGACCACATGATTGAGCGACGGGACGACCGCTTCGATGGCCCGCCAATCCATGAGGCGGTTCTCGGCCGTGCCCAGCACCGACACGACGTTCTCTTCGTATTCGGTGGCCTCGACCTCACGGGCGGTGAACGTGAAGCTGCCCTCGGCGTAGCGGAGCAGTTCGAACATCACGTCCTCGATCCCGGTGCCATTGGCAGTGAAGCTGGCCGTGCCGTCGACCAGTCGGCCTTCCCGGAACATGAGCGCCCCGGTACCACGGTCGCCCTTGATGTCGAGCTGACCGGTCTTGGATGTGCTCGACAGCAGTCCCAGCACCTCGTCGAGCGCAAAGTTCTCAAGCGAACCCTGAAGCATGTGATTGTTATCCTTCCTCATCGCGCCCGCTCATTCGGGAGACGAAAGCATGACTACACCTCTTACTTCGGCGCGCCCATCGAGGAGTTGAGCAGTTGCCGGGCGCCCGCCCGTCGCCGGCCCGGATCAGCTGAGCTGATCGGCTACCGCGGCGGTCATGGCCTCGATCGGTGGTGTCACCGACGTCCAGTGGTGGAACTGCAACGCCGCCTGGTGGACCAGCATGGGGACACCACCCAGCGTGGTCGCCCCCCGCTCGTCAGCCGCCGCCAACAGGGGGGTTTGCCGGGGGTTGTAGACGATGTCGATCACGGTCTGGGGCGCGGAGATCAGCTCGGCATCGATTGGTGAGCGGCCGGCCTCGGGGCTCTCGGCCATACCGATCGAGGTGGCGTTGACGATCACGTCGACGGCGGCCAGGTCGTCAGCCACGCCGGCCCGGGCCTGATCGGCCAGCCCGACCGCCTCCGCCCTGGACCGGGGGGAACGGTTGACCACCACGATTTCGGCTGCGCCGGCCCGTCCCACCGCCTCAATGATGGAGCGGGCCGCCCCGCCGGCACCGATGATCCCGACCGAACAGCCTGTCAGCGATCGACCGACATGGTGTTGGTAGCCGGCGACGAAACCGTCGCCGTCGGTGGAGTCGGCCACCACGGCTCCGTCCCGCCAGAACAGACAGTTGGCCACCTTCAACCGTTCAACGGCCTCGGTTCGCTGGTCGGCGGCCGCGGCCACCGCGGCCTTGTGGGGCATGGTGACCGACATACCCCCGATACCCAGCGTGCGCATCGCCTCCACCGCTTTGGCCCCGTCGTCGAGGCCGACCTCCAGGGCGACATAGACCCAGTCGAGGCCGGTGGCGGCGAAACCGGCGTTGTGTATCCGGGGGGACAGTGAGTGACGAACCGGGTGACCGATCACGGCCGCCACCCGGGTTTGGCCTCCAATGTCGAGGCGCCGGGCGGCCATCAGCCGTCGAGGACCCCGGCCTCCTGCGCGATGCGCTTGAACTCGTTGAACTCCTCCTCGGTTTCGGCGAAGTTGTGGGTCCGTCCGTCGGGAGAGAGCACGTAGAACAGCCATTCGCCGTCGGCCGGGTTCATGGCCGCCTCCAGCGAAGCCTTGCTCGGCATGGCGATGGGAGTGGGCGGTAGCCCGGTCTGGCGGCGGGAGTAGTAGGGGTTCTCGGTCGAGTTGAGAAGATCGGTGGTCAGCTGGGCCTGACGGTCCTGCAGGGCATACAGGTAGGTGGCGTCGATGCCCAGCCAGTGGTTGTCACGAAGCCGGTTGTAGATGACCCGGGCGATCTTGGGTCGATCCTCCGGGGCCTTGGCCTCGGCCTCCACCAGCGAGGCGATGATGATGACCTCGTAGGCCGACATGCCATGCTTCCGCTCGGCACCGCCATAGCCCAGCTCGCCGGTCACCCGGGCGAACTCATCGTTCATCTTGGCCAGTACCTCGACCGCCGTCACATCCTCCTCGATGAAGTACTTGGCCGGGAACAGCAGCCCTTCCCAGCTCCGTTCACCGTCGGGCCGGTAGCGGGGGGTCAGCTGACCGCTGTTGAGCGCCGCTTCCAGA
Organism: Acidimicrobiales bacterium; assembly: GCA_965216685.1. Classification (GTDB taxonomy): domain Bacteria; phylum Actinomycetota; class Acidimicrobiia; order Acidimicrobiales; family SZUA-35; genus JAHELU01. The sequence continues at coordinate 4,512,670 of OZ244195.1, read as the reverse complement.
TCGGCCGCCGTGATCCCTTCGATCTGCTGGGCGATCAAGGGCAACATCTCCGAGATCCAGAGACCCTCCCGCACGAGGAACTCACCGTATTGAATCTCGCGAGGCCCGGCCAGTAGCACCTCGATGGCCTCGTCGACCGACATGTTCTCGGCGAAGGTGTATTCGCCGGCCTGGAAATTACCCTGATCCTTCCACTGGGCGTAGTAACGGAAGAACGTGGAGTTGGGGATGACCTCCTTGGCCGCCAGGGCCGAGCCGATGTCGGCGGTCGTGGCTCCCGACTGCACGGTGATGACCACAGCCTCCCCTGGTTCGCCTTCGGGGTCGATCTGCCCGGCGAACCAATCCCGGCCCGTGGTGTAGACCACGTAGCCGATGACAGCCAGAATGACGACGGCCACGATGGCTCGGAACACCCGGAATCCGGCCGGACGGGCCGTGACGAACTCCGACTCGTCGTCCCAGCCAAGGCCTGGATCGTGGGGAATGCCGGGGGGCGACGGGTACTGGCCAGGCCCTCCCGAGGCCGCGGCGTCGTGCTGATCGACCGTACTCACCCTGTAGATACTACGGCCCCAACGGCCCGGAGCGGTGTCACCGCTTCCGAACTTTGTGACTGCTACGACCCGTTGACGGGTCGTAGCAGTCACAAAGTTCAGTGGGGGTGGGTCGAGTCGATCCAGCTTTGCAGGATCACGGTGGCGGCCAGCTGGTCGACCACCGCTCGACCCTTGCGGGAACCCACCCCGGCCGAGGCCAGGGACTGCGACGCGGTGGTGGTCGAGTTGCGCTCGTCGTGGGTGACGACGGCAACGCCGACCGGCCGAAACCGCTTCTTGAGCGCCTTCACTTCCGACAACACCTTGCGAGCCGCCGGGCCGACCGTCCCGTCGAGCGACAACGGCAGACCGACCACGACCACAGTGGCCCCGGTCTCGTCGACCAACCGGGCCAGCAACTCGTGCTCGGCCGGCCGGTTACCGAGCCGCTCAACCGTGTCGTAGGGCGTGGCCACCGTGCGGGCGGCGTCGCACACCGCCACTCCGATCCGCCGCTCACCGAGGTCGAGGCCGAGTGCCCGTCCCCGTTCCGGGATCGGTTCGACCGGGGACGGTCGATCGCTCAGACCGCCACCCCGGCCGCCTGTCGAGCCAGATCGAGGGCGGTATCTATGCCGGCGGGGTCCTTACCTCCGGCCATGGCCAGATCGGGGCCCTTACCCCCACCGCCCTTGATGGCTTTGGCCCCCTCGGCAATAAGCTCACCGGCCGAAACCGAATGACCGGGGGTGACGGCGGCCACCAGGGCTGCTCCCCCACCATCGGGTTGTCCGCCGAGCACGACGATGTCGATGCCGTCCTGACTTCGCAGGTTCACGGCCAAGTCCTTCAGCTCGTCCCGGCCGAGGTTGTCGACCCGGGCCACGACGACGCCACCGACAGCCGCTGAGGCCAGGTCGGCGGCCAATCCGTGGGCCATCCTGGCTTGCAGGTCGCGGACCTGGACCTTGAGGTCGGCCATCTCCCCCAGCCGCTTGGTCAACCCGTCGAGCACGTTGCTGCGGGGAACGTTCAGCATCTCGGCGGCGGAATCGAGGGTCTGTTGTTCGGCTCGCAACAGATCAACGGCGCCGGACCCGGTGACCGCCTCGACTCGGCGCAGGTTGGATCCGATCGAACCCTCGGAGATGATCTTGAGCAGCCCGATATCACCCATGGCCTTGACGTGGGTTCCGCCACAGAACTCGAGGGTGGGCCCGGCCCGCAGCACCCGCACCAGCTCGCCGTACTTGTCGCCGAAGAAGGCAATGGCGCCGATCTCCTCGGCTTCGGTCTTGGTCATCTCGTCGTGGGCTGCGGGCTCATTGGCCAGCACGATCTGATTGACCAGATCCTCGATCTCGGCGATCTGCTCGTCGGTCACCGGTTCGAAATGGCTGAAGTCGAAGCGCAGGCGATCAGGAGCGACCAGCGACCCTTGCTGTTTGACGTGATCGCCCAGTACCTCCCGCAGAGCCCAGTGCAACAGGTGGGTACCGGTGTGGTTGCGGCGGATGGCATCGCGCCGCTCGACGTCGATGTCGAGGCCGGCCGTCTGGCCGGGGCGGATCTCTCCGCTCATCCGGCCAACGACGTGGCGATGCACCCCGGGCACGGCATAGACCGTGTCGACGATGGTGGCTGATCCGGTTTCGGTTCTGATGGTGCCGGTGTCGCCGATCTGACCGCCCGATTCGGCGTAGAACGGGGTGCGGTCGACGAAGATCGACACCGTGTCGCTACCGATGCCGGTCACCAACAGTACGTCAGCCGAGACGTCGGTGAGTTCGGTGCGGCCGACAAAGTCGGTCGGACCACTGGATTCGGCCAAGGCCTGAACCTGTTCGAAGTCAGCAGCCTGGATGACGCCCTTGCGAGCGTCCTTGGCCCGCTGCCGTTGCTGTTCCATGGCCTCGTCGAAGCCCTGGCGGTCGACGGTGTAGCCCCGTTCGGCCACCACCTCCTCGGTCACCTCGAAGGGGAAACCGTAGGTGTCGTGGAGGAGGAAGGCCACCGAGCCCGGCAGCCGGCCGCCCTCGGCCACGTCGGCCAGGTGCTGATCGAGAATGGTCGAGCCGGTGGCCAGCGTCTTACGGAACTGGATCTCCTCCCGTTCCACCACCGAGCGAACCAGCTCGTGAGTCGACGCCAGTTCGGGGTAGTCGTCGGCCATGATGTCGACCACGGCATCAACCAGTTTCGGGGTCACGATGTCTTCAACGCCCAGCAGGTAGGCGAACCGGATGGCCCGGCGCATGATGCGGCGGAGCACATAGCCTCGGTCCTCGTTGGAAGGGAACACCCCGTCGGCGATCAGGAAGGTCATCGTCCGGGCATGCTCGGCCAGCACCCGGAGGGCAAGGTCGGATTTCTCATCCTGACCCAGGGTGTAGCCGGTGATCTGCTCGGCCACCGAGATCAACCCGGCCATCTCGTCGACCTCGAAGACCGACTCTTTGCCCTGGAGCACCGCCAGGATTCGTTCCAGCCCGGCGCCGGTATCGATTGAGGGCTTGGGCAGGGGAACCGAATCGCCGTTCTCGTCGGTCTCGAACTGCATGAAGACCAGATTCCAGATCTCCACGAACCGTTCCTCGCCGCCATGGGCCGGACCGCCGTCTTCGCCATAGGCCGGGCCCCGGTCCCAGAAGATCTCCGAAGAAGGGCCGTTGGGGCCGGTGTCGGCCATACGCCACCAGTTGTCCTCGTCGAGCCGTTGAATGCGCTCGGCCGGCAACCCGACCTTGTCCCGCCAGATCTCCTCGGCTTCATCGTCGCTGAGGTGCACGGTGACCCACAGGCGTTCGGTGTCGAGCCCGAGGACCTCGGTGACGAACGTCCAGGCCATGGGAATGGCGTCTTCTTTGAAGTAGTCGCCGAAGCTGAAATTGCCCATCATCTCGAAGAACGTCAGATGGCGCGAGGTGCGGCCGACTTCGTCGAGATCGTTGTGTTTGCCGCCGGCCCGCACACACTTCTGAACGGTGACGACCCGGTCGTGCTCGGGCCGCTCCTCACCCACGAAATACGGTTTGAACGGCACCATGCCCGAGTTGACGAAAAGCAGCGTCTGGTCATGGGGAATCAGGCTGGCCGACGCCAGCTGGTGGTGATTCCTTTCCACGAAGAAATCAGTGAAGGCTTTCCGCAGTTCTTTGGCTTTCATAGCACCCCCAGACTATCGGCAACCGCAGTTGCCCGAGCGAAGATTACGGCGGCCGGCGCCGGGTGTGGGACAGGCGCTAACGGTCCCAGGGCTTGGGCGTTCGCCGGTAGGTCCGCTGGGCCCGGTTCACCACCGTCCTGGCCGCCCGGCGCACCGGCGGCCGGCCGGGCCGGACCGGTTGAGGTACCGACGGCAGCGGCTCATCCTGTGACCGGTCGACGCCACGGCGGTCGAGGAGGACCTCATCGGCCGTGCCGTGATCGCCTTGGGCCCGATGATATTCGGCCCACAGCTCCCGTCGGGCCAGCTCCGACTCCCGCCGCCACTGCTCCCGGAGCTCCCGCACCGAATCGCCGGGGTTCGACCACCGCCGGCGCAGGGTTCGGGTGGCCGACCCGAGGCGACGGGAGCGATCACCCACGGTGCGGGCTGTCCGACCGGCGGCCATGGCGCTGCCACCGATCCGCAGCAGATCACCAGGAGCGGCGTCGGCCGCCTTGACCACGGCCGACGGTAGGCGTTGGGCCAGCTCCTCGGTGGCGTCGGTCACCGATCGTTCCCGCGTCCGACGGGTCAGACTCCGCAGCGCCGCCCCCAGAGCAATCCAGCGGAATCGGCGAAACAGGAGGGCCAGGGCCCAGCGGAGGGCGGCCATCAGCGGCCGCCTCGCCGGCCCGGGGAGGCGGTTTCGATGGCCGCCGTCGACTCGTCGCCGTCTCCACTGCGGCGGCGACCGAGCATCCAGCGGCGGGCCATGCGCCCCGATCCCGATACCACGGCCAGAGTGCGAATCATCGGGTCCTGGGCCGCAGCGTGGGTCCGGCGGGTGGTTTCGGTGATGGCGGTGGTGGCCTGGTCGGCCCGGTCGAGCACGACATCGACCTTGTCGAGTTCAGCGTCGGCGTCGGCCACCAGTTGCCGCAGCTCCCGGAAAGCGGCGATTCCCTCGGTCCGGAGCTGGTTGGCCGTGTCCTCCATCTTGGCCAGGGTGTTGTTGAGGTTGTTGACCGCGGTGATGAGAAAGGTGGCGGCCACCACCACGGCGATGGCCACGATGATGGCGGCGAAGTCGGTTATCTCCATTGTCGGACCGTCCTGATCGGAGCCGGAGGCGCCAGTAGGACCGGGGCAATTGGGGGACGGAGGCGTGGTCTGGTCATGGCGGTCAATCCTCGGGTTCCGGCGTCGGCCGCCGGCCGACGGTCCCGTCCGGCCCAAATCGGGCATGGACCTCGGCTTCGGCCCCGTGGTTCTTGGGAGTGTAATAGACCCGGTCGGCAAGATGGTCCGGTCGGTACTGCTGGTCAACCCATCCGGTGGGATCGTCGTGGGGGTACCGGTAACCCTCACCGTGACCCAATGAACTCGCCCCCTGATAGGAGCCGTCACGCAGATGAAGGGGCACCTCCCCCACCGGAAGCTCGTTGACATCGGCCATGGCCTTGTTCAACCCGGCGTAGGCCGAGTTGGATTTCGGGGCGGTGGCCAAGTGCACGGTGGCATGGGCCAGGTTGATCCTGGCCTCCGGCAGCCCGACGAACTCCACGGCCTGGGCCGCGGCGTTGGCCACCACGAGAGCCCGGTGGTCAGCCAGACCGACGTCTTCGGAGGCGAAGATGACGAGACGGCGGGCGATGAAACGGGGATCTTCCCCGGCGGCCACCATGCGGGCCAGCCAATACAGTGCGGCGTCGGGGTCGCTGCCCCGCATCGACTTGATGAAGGCGCTGGTGATGTCGTAATGCTCATCCCGGCCGTAGCGCAGCGACTTGAGATCGGTGGCCGCTTCGGCGTGAGCCAGCTCGACGTGGGGAATGTCGCCACTGTCAGTATCGGCGGCGGCGTCCTCGGCCGCGGCCAGGGCGATGGCAACCTCGAGGGTGGTCAGGGCCTGACGGCCATCACCGGAGGCGTTGTTGGCCAGGTGATCAATGGCGGACTCGCTGGCTGTGGCCCGCTCGTTCTCGAGGCCCCGCCGGAGCAGCTGCTCGATAGCCGGCGCCTCCAGCGGGTGCAACCGAAACAGGGTGGAGCGGCTGCGGAGGGGGGCGTTCACCTCGAAGAACGGGTTCTCGGTGGTGGCCCCGATGAGGACGAGGATGCCGGACTCGACCGCCGGCAGCAGCCGGTCCTGCTGGGCCTTGTTGAAACGGTGAACCTCGTCGAGAAACAGGATGGTTCCCCGATCGTGGGCGCCGAGAAGATGTTCGGCCTCCTCAATAACGGCCCGAACATCTTTCACCGAGGCGTTGACCGCCGATAGTTGCACGAACTGTTTCGATGATGCGGTAGCGATGAGACGAGCAAGTGTCGTCTTGCCGGTGCCCGGCGGCCCCCAGAGAATGACTGAAGACAAGCGATCGACCTCAACCAAACGTCGCAACGGACCAGACGGACCAAGCAGGTGGTCTTGGCCGACAACGTCGTCGAGGGTGGCCGGCCGTAACCGGCTGGCCAGAGGAGAACGGGCGCGGAGGCGCTCGGCTGCGGCGGCGGTGAAGAGATTGTCAGCCACCGCCGGCCTCAGTCCGTCCCACAACCACAAGATCCATTGTTGCCTGAGCCTAGGTCTTTGGGAACCTGAACCCGCCACCCACTGTCAAGTCTCACCAGTTTCGGCCCAGAAGCCGAAACTGCAAGCAAGGCGCACCGCGCCGAAGCCCCCAGCTCATTGGCAACCTGAACCCGCCACCCACTGTCAAGTCTCACCAGTTTCGGCCCAGAAGCCGAAACTGCAAGCAAGGCGCACCGCGCCGAAGCCCCCAGCTCATTGGCAACCTGAACCCGCCACCCACTGTCAAGTCTCACCAGTTTCGGCCCAGAAGCCGAAACTGCAAGCAAGGCGCACCGCGCCGAAGCCCCCAGCTCATTGGCAACCTGAACCCGCCACCCACTGTCAAGTCTCACCAGTTTCGGCCCAGAAGCCGAAACTGCAAGCAAGGCGCACCGCGCCGAAGCCCCCAGCTCATTGGCAACCTGAACCCGCCACCCACTGTCAAGTCTCACCAGTTTCGGCCCAGAAGCCGAAACTGCAAGCAAGGCGCACCGCGCCGAAGCCCCTGGCGGCCTGTCAGGTCGGTTGCGGCCGGCCGGCGTTCGATCGACACCCCTTGGAGGCCAGTCCATGTCAGCAATAAACATCCTTCTCCTGGTGTGGGTGGCCATCACCGGGTTGATGATTGTGATGTGGCTGGTCGGACGGCGTCGGGCCAGGCGAGCAGACGGCGACGAGGCTTCGGCGGAACCGACAGAGGGCAACGAGACCGGATCCGAGGTGGTGGAGGAGGTGCCACACCCGGCCCTGGTCGGGGCCGAGAACACCGAGGTCTCGGACTGGGCCGCCACCACCACCGACACGCTGGAACTGATCGACGTGCCGGTAGGTGACAAGGTGGTTCTGGGGGCTGAACCTATCGAGGACCGACCGACGACAGCTGACGCGGAGGAGAAAATGAAGATCAAGGACCCCGACTCGTTGACCACCGATGGTGTGCCCACCCTGACCGATGTGCTGGAAGGGATCAGGCTTCCCTACGACCTGGCCCCCATCACCTCGATGGTGGAAGACCCCGACCGCCATCTGATCTTCCTGACCACCCACTCCAACGCCGCCGAGGTGGGGCGGCGCATGGCCGACGAGCTGGAGCGGATCGGCTTCGAGTTCGAGCCGGTCGAGTACGACCAGGCGGTGGTGACCCGTGGCGACGACGTGGTATCGATGAAACTCGTGCCCGACGCCGATCAAGTCGATCTCGGCAACGGCCCCCGCTATGGTGCCGCCGGCCGGGGAGATGTCGCCCTGGAGATGTGGATCGGGCGATCAGCCACTCCCCCGTCGGACCGGGCATAGAGGTCGGCCGGTCCGATACATGCCGGCCGACACTTTGGCCGCTCAACGACCCACCAGCGGCAACGGTGACGGCACGACGGCACTCAAAGGGGTCGCCTTCCCACCACAGTGCTGCGAGCCGGCCGTCGGCCAGTCAGTCGAGATCCGGGGGCAGCACGGCCAGGCCCAGCTCGGTCAGCTGATCGTCGGCCACCTCTCCCGGGGCGCCGGTCATCGGATCGAGCCCGGACTGCGGCTTGGGGAAGGCGATCACCTCCCGGATGTTCTCCTCACCGGCCAGGATGGCAGCCAGGCGCTCCAGTCCGTAGGCGAACCCGCCGTGGGGCGGGGCCCCGTAGCGGAACGGGTTGAGGAAGAAGCCGAAACGGGCCTCGGCTTCGGCGTCGTCGATACCCAAGAGGTTGAATACCCGCTGCTGCAGCTGGTGGTCGTGGATCCGGATACTGCCCGAACCCAGTTCCCAGCCGTTGAGCACCAGATCGTAGGCCCAGGCTCGGACCGCCATCGGGTCGCTCTCCAGCTTGTCGATGTCTTCGGGGTGGGGGTGGCAAAAGGCGTGGTGGCCGGGCCGGGGCAGCCCGGTGGCCGGATCGACCCCGACGAACAGCGGGAAGTCGACCACCCACAGGTACCTGTACGGTCCCTCGCTGACCGGCGGTCGACCGAGACGGTTACGCAACTCGCCCAGGACTTCGCAGGTGGTGTGCCAGTCGTCGGCGATCATCAACAGCAGGTCGCCTGGCTCGGCCTCCAACCGCTTGGCCAGCTCGGCCTGCTCGGTGTCGGACATGAATTTGGCCACCGGCGACTCCAGCGAACCATCGTCGGCCACCTTGATCCACACCATGCCCTTGGCCCCGAACGACTTGGCGGTGTCGGTCAAGCCGTCGAGCTTGTTGCGGCCCCAGGCGGCCGCCGCCCCCGGAGCCCGAACGCCCTTGATCGATTCGGCGGAGGCAAAGGCCTTGAACTCGGTTTGGGAGAAGACGTCGGTCAACTCGATCAATTCCATGGCGAACCGCAGATCGGGCTTGTCGGTGCCGAACCGGTTCATGGCCTCATGCCAGGTGATGCGGGGGATGGCGTCGGGGCGAACCCCGGTGACGGCTTCGGCCGCATCGAGGACCGACACCTCGACGGCGGCCAACACATCATCGACCTCGGCGAAACTCATCTCCATGTCGAGCTGCATGAATTCGTACTGCCGGTCGGCCCGGAGGTCTTCGTCCCGCAGGCAGCGGGCGATCTGGAAGTAGCGGTCGAGACCGCCCACCATGAGCAGCTGCTTGTAGAGCTGGGGCGACTGGGGCAGGGCATAGAATGAACCGGGCCGCTGGCGGGAGGGCACAATGAACTCCCGGGCTCCCTCCGGGGTGGCCGGCATCAGCATCGGTGTCTCCACCTCGACGAAGTCCTGGGCCACCATCGCCGCCCGTATGGCCGCGTTAACCTGGGACCGAACACGCATGTTGCGCTGCATCCGGGGCCGTCGCAGATCGAGATAGCGATGGCGGAGCCTGACCATCTCGTCGACATCGTCGGCCCGCTCGTCGAGGGGAAACGGTGGCGGCTCGGCGGCGTTGAGAATCTGAACGGTGGCGTCGGTGATCTCGATCCAACCGGTGGCCAGTTCCTCGTTGACCGTACCCTCCGGCCGCTCGGTCACCGTGCCGGTGATGCGGAGCACATACTCGCTGCGCACATCGACCGTGTTGTCGACCACACACTGCACGATGCCGCTGTGATCCCTCAGATCGACGAAGGCCAGGTGCTCGCCGTGTTCCCGGCGGCGGTTGACCCAGCCGCAGACGGTGACGGTCTGACCGACTTCGGATTTGGAAAGAACTCCGCAGAGATGGGTGCGCATCATGACAACATCGACCTGACTGTTTCGATCAGCTGGGCCCGGGCCACCTGGAACTGTTGACCCTGCTGCTGATCCTTCGGGGGTTGGACGGAGGCGCCCGACGTGGCATCGGCCCGCATGGTCCGGACAGAGACCGTACCAGCAGAAAGCTCGTCTTCACCGACGATGACGGCGATTGGAGCCTGGGAGCGGTTGGCCGCCTTCATCTGGGCTTTCATGGAGCGGCCGCCAAAGGCCCGGTCGGCGGAAATGCCGGCCGCTCGCAGCTCCTCAACCAGGGCCACCCGGTCGACACCGGCTGTGGTGGCCACCACCCAGACGTCGACCCCTCGCCGCCGGGCCGGGAAAACGCCCTCGGCATCGCAGGCGATGAGGGTACGGTCGATGCCGATGGAGAAACCGACGCCGGGTTCCGGCGGTCCCCCCAGGGCCTCGACCAGGCCGTCGTATCGGCCCCCTCCTCCCAGAGCGTTCTGGGCCGCGTCCAGACTGTCGGACACGAACTCGAAGGTGGTGCGGGTGTAGTAGTCGAGGCCCCGGACCAGGCGGGGGTCGACCGTATAGGGCACCCCGAGGGCACTCAGACCGGCCTGCACCCGATCAAAGGCGGCGGCGGCCTCGGGGGACAGGAAATCGATGATCGTTGGGGCCTCGGCCGCCACCGCGGCATCGCCCGGCCTCTTGGCGTCGAGCAGACGGAGGGGGTTGACGGCCAACGTGGCCTTTGCCTGTTCCGACAGTTGGTCTGAGCGTTGCTCGAAGTACCCCCTCAGGGCGTCGAGATAGGCCGGCCGTTGGGCGAAGTCGCCCAGAGTGTTGATCACCAGGGTCTGGCCGCCGAGGCCGAGACCTTGGAGGAACCGCCAGGCCAGAGCAATGACCTCGGTGTCGATGTCAGGGTCATCGGAGCCGATGACTTCGACCCCCAACTGCTCGAACTGCCGGTAGCGGCCCTTCTGCGGCTTGTCGTAGCGGAAGGCCGGACCCTCGTACCACGTCTTCCACGGGGTCAAGGGACGATGTTGAACAAAGGCTCGGCACACCGAGGCCGTGAACTCGGGCCGCAGGGCGATGGTGCGGCCTCCTTTGTCCTCGAAGGCGTACAGCTCCTTGGAGACGACGTCGGACGCTTCACCCAGCCGAACGAACACGCCGACGTCTTCGAACATCGGAGGAACGATCCGCTCGAAGCCGGCCAGTTCCGCCTGCCGGGCAAAGGTGGCCACCAGATGCCGGGCCCGGCTCGCCTCGGGCTCCATGATGTCTCTGGTTCCGGTTGGTGACTGAAAATCGGAGCGGGCCATAACGGCCTGATCGTACCCCCGGGAAGGGCCGGCAGCAGCCGATTATCGACCGGGACGGCGAATTTCGGTCACGCCGGCGGCCTACAGGGCCAGTGCCGGCGTCAACTCGGCCAGCCCGATTTCCCAGTGGGAGTCGACGAAGCGGGCCAGCCGCAACACCTCGGGTGCCGCCGGCGGGCCAACCGGAAAGTCGGCGGCCAGCGTGACGGCCAGGCCTCGATCGGTGCCGGGCCGGGGCCAGGCGACGGTGGCCAGGGTGGCAGGCTCCGGCTGCGGCAGCGACGCCGATCGGGCCGCCACCGCCTCGACCCCGTTGTCCTCGGCCGGCAGCAGTGTCAGTTCGCCGTCGGGGCCGGCGGCCACCCGCCCCGATCTCGGTGCCTCCGGCCGCTGCTTGGTGACAAAGAAGGCGGCGCCCCGTCGATTCTGGTCGAGGGCGTCAACCAGCCAGGCCTGCAGCTTGTCGACGTCGGGCCGGAGCTCACCGGCGATGATGGCCTTGTCCAACAGGATCAAGTCGACGCTCTGCTCCTCCCCGGCCGGCTGGTGGCGATCCGGCGGGGTGGCGACCGGCAGGGTGAAGGGCAGGGCCATGCCGAACCGGGGGTTGATCTCGGTGGGCCGGAAGCCGCCGGTGGTGAGAATGCCGTCGAGGCTGAACACGCCTCGGAAGTCGAGCGTCGATCGCAGGCTGTCACCAACCGATATGGCCGCCGCCACCATGGCCTCACGGTCCTCGTCGGGAGGATCCCAGTGGTTGGCAAAACGGGAGTAGCAGAAGCGGTGCTCGGACTGATCGACGTAGACCAGCATCTCGTTGGGACGGGTGGTGACGGTGCGGTGGGGAAGCACAATGCCGTGAATGCTGCAGGGAACGCCGTTGAGGAAGGGCATGACCCGCACCCGGTCGTGCTCACCCTCCAGCCTCCCGGCCACGCCGGCGACGGCCTCCTCGGTCGGGACCCAATGGGTTCCGGCCGCGCCCCCGTGCATCCCCCTCTTGTTGTCGGCGGCCCAGACGGTGCCGTTGCGACCGGCCAGCCTCCGGTGGGCCGCTCGCAGCGCCCGGCGATCGTCAAGGCCGACCAGCTCCGATGGAGCGGTCTCGATCCCGGCGGCGGCCCAGAAGCCGGTCACGGCCAGCTTGTCCTCCAGGGCCGCCCACTTCGGGGGGCGGGCGCCGAAGGTGGCTCGGCCGGCCAACGGACGATCGGTCATAATCGACGGGACCAGCGCACGAGCCGAACGCGGCGGGTCCCAACGATCGAGTTCGGCCACCAGGGACGGAGGACTCGAGTGCAGCACCGCCGGCATGGCCAGGATGTCGGCCAGAGCATCACCCGACGACGGGTGGTCGACCGACAGGATGGGAAAGCCCTCATCCGGCTCAGAAGCGGTGCCGTAGGCAGCCAGGCCGATCAGCGGCGCCTTGGCCTGTTCCTCCGGCCCCGACGGCGGATCGATCCCGACACTGCCGGCAACCTGATTCAAGAGACGCCGGGCGGCCTCGACCGTGGTGGTGACGCAAATCCAACGGCGGCCCCTATACACCGCCGCTACCTGCTCCCGTAGCTCGTGGCCATAGCCGTCCATAGCACGACCCTAGCTCCTCCCCACCCGCCGAACTTTGGGATTCCCACGACCCGTTAGTGGGTCGTACCGGTCACAAAGTTCGGTGAGGGGTCAGCGGCGGGAACCGCCGGGCACGATGCGGTAGACGTCGTAGACGCCGTCGACGCCCCGGAGGCTGCGCATCAGTGACGTCAGGTGCGACGGGTCGGCGATCTCGAACTCGAAGGCCAGGCGGGCGATCCGGTCGTCGGTGGTGGTGGTGGTCGAACTGATGATGTTGACGTGCTGCTCGGAGAAGGCCCGGGAGACGTCGGCCAGCAGATGGGAGCGATCGTAGGCCTTGACCTCCAACGAAGCGATGAAGTGATCGGCCTCCATGGCGGCGTCCCACTCGGCTTCGATCAACCGGTCATTCTGGGCGGTGGCCAGCGATTCGGCATTGGCGCAGTCGGTGCGGTGAATCGACACTCCCCGCCCCCGGGTGACGAAGCCCATGATCTCGTCGCCCGGCACCGGCGTGCAGCAGCGGGACAGCCGGACCAGGACGTCGTCCAGGCCCTCGATGCGAACCCCGACCGCTCCCGGCGGTTCCCGCTTGGCCGGAACCATCTCCGACTGGAACTCGCCCGGCGGCGGGGTGGATCTGAGATCCCGGGGCTCCCCCGACTTGATCCGCTGGAGCCGGGTGGCCACCGACTGGGCGCTGACGTGACGTTCCCCGATGGCGGCGTACAGCGAGTCGGCGTCGGCATAGTTCATCTCGGTGGCGACCTTGATAATGGTCTCCCCCGCCTTCTGGCCGAAGTCCGACAGCCGGAGGCCCTCCTTCTTCAGGGCCCGCTTGAGATCCTGCTCGCCGGCGGCGATGGCGTCATCGCGCCGTTCCCGGGAGAACCACTGCCGGATTTTGGACGACGCCCGGTTGGAGACCACGAAGTTGAGCCAGTCTCTCGACGGGCCGGCGCCGACCACCTTGGAGGTGAAGATCTCCACGGTTTCGCCCGAGTGCAGAGGCTCGGACAGTGATACCAGCTTGCCGTCGACCTTGGCCCCGACGCAGCGGTGACCGATGTCGGTGTGGATGGCGTAGGCGAAGTCGATGGGGGTCGAGTTGGCCGGCAGCGTCGTGACCTGGCCCTGGGGGGTGAACACGAAGATCTCCTCGTGGTCGAGGTCGACCTTGAGGTTCTTCATGAACTCGTCGGGATCGGAGGTTTCCTTCTCCCAGTCGATGATCCGGGTCAGCCACGGCAGATCGACGGCGGCCGAACCGTTGTATTTGTCTTTGTAGACGTAGTGGGCCGCCACCCCGCTCTCGGCCCGATCATGCATCTCCCGGGTCCGGATCTGGACCTCGATGGGCTTGCCCTGAGGCCCCACCACCGTGGTGTGGAGCGACTGGTAGAGGTTGAACTTGGGCATGGCCACATAGTCTTTGAACCGGCCCTGAACCGGCTTCCAGGTGGCGTGGATGGAGCCCATGGCGGCATAGCAGTCACGCACCGTTTCGACAATGACCCGGATGCCGACAAGATCATTGATCTCGTCGAACGTCTTGCCCTTGAGCTGCATCTTCTCGTAGATCGAGTAGAGGTGTTTCTCCCGACCGATGACGGTGGCCTGAATACCCAGTTCAGCCACCCGATCGTTGACCTGCTCCAGCACCTGGGTCAGGTAGGTTTCGCGCTCGGGAGCCCGTTCGGCCACCATGTGTTCGATCTCGGCGTAGCGCTTGGGATGGAGGGCGGCGAAGCTCAGATCCTCCATCTGCATCTTGATTTCCTGCATGCCCAGGCGATGGGCCAGGGGGGCATAGACCTGAAGCGACTCCAGGGCGATACGTTCCTGCTTCCAGGGCGGCAGGGCGGCCAGGGTGCGGAGATTGTGAAGCCGGTCGGCCAACTTGATGATCAGTACCCGCATGTCGTTCGACATGGCCACCATCATCTTGCGCATGGTGGCCGCCTGCTGGGCCTCCTTGGAGTCGAAACGGACCCGGTCTAGCTTGGTCACCCCGTCGACGATGGCGGCCACGTCGGTGCCGAAGGCCCGATCGATGTCCTCCAGCTCTACCCGGGTGTCTTCCACCGCGTCGTGGAGCAGGGCGGCGCAGATCGACACCTCGTCCAGTCCCAGCTCGGCGATGATGCGGGCCACGGCCAGCGGATGGACTATATAAGGCTCACCCGACTTGCGGCGCTGCTTCTCATGGGCTCGGGCCGCGGTCTGGTAGGCCCGGGTGACGATCTCGATCTGACGGTCGCGCCGAGACCCGTCGAACCGGGTGATGAGGGGCTCGACCTGTGCCTCGATCGTGCGCCGCTTGCGGCGCCATGGAAGTACCCGTTCGACCGTTACCACGTGACTCGACAGCGCTCCATTTCTGGTTGACGGATCCTGACGCCCCAATCACACAGAACTTTGTGACTACCACGATCCCCTACCGGGTCGCCCGAGTCACAAAGTTTGGCGTGGAGAGGGGTCTCTAAAACTATAGCGAACCGGGAGCGGGGGGCTTGAGTTGGATCAGCGCCGCTTGCCCTTCTTGCGAGGGCGGGGCGGGCCACCGCCGGGGGTGATGAGGCGGGGGTCGAAGCCGTCGGGCGAGATGGGAAGCTCATCGTCGTCGACCGAAGGAGCGTCATCGTGTGCTTCGTCGGCTTCGTCGGCTTCAACGTCGTGACCCCGACCGTCCCGTTCGGCCCGTTCCCGTCGGCGGGCCTCCACCTGGGCGGCCCGGCGCTGCTCGGGTTGACGTTCCTTCAGCCACACCAGGATCGGAGCGGCCACGAAGATCGACGAATAGGTGCCCGACAGCAGGCCGATGAACAGGGCCAGGGCGAAGTCGCGGATGCCGGCACCCCCCAACAGGAAGGAGCCGATGACCAGCATCGAGACCACGGGCAGGACGGTGGTGATGGTGGTGTTGATCGAGCGCATCAGCACCTGGTTCATCGAAACGCTCACCAGATCGGCCGGCTCCATACGTTGTCCCAGCAGGCCGCGGTCGTTCTCCAACACCTTGTCGTACACCACCACGGTGTCGTAGAGGGAGTAGCCGAGGATGGTCAACAAGGCGATGACGGTGGCCGGACTGACCTCGAAGCCGAACAGCGAGTAGACGCCGGCCACAATCACCAGGTCGTGGACCACAGCCACCAGGGCGCCGATGGCCATGCGCCACTCCAGCCGCCAGGCCAGGTAGAGGGCCACGGCGATGAAGAAGAAGATAAGGGCCCGTACCGCTTTCGAGGTGATCTGATCTCCCCACGTCGGCCCGATCTGGGAGACGCTCACCTCATCTCGACTGGTGCCGGCCAGCTCCGACAGCTGGCCGATGATCTCGTTGCTCCGGTCCAGCGCCTCGGTGCCGGACTGAACCTGGATGATCGACTGGTTGGAGGTGCTGACCTGGGTTATTCGGGCGTCACCGGCGGCGGAGACGGCGTCACGGGCGTCGGCCACCGAGATGTCGTCGCTGACCGGAACTTCCCAGATCCCCCCGCCTTCGAAGTCGATACTGAGGTTGAGGCCCCGGACCAACAAGAGCAACACCGAGGCCAGCACCAGAAGGGCCGACACGGCCAGGCTGATCCGCCATTTGGGCCGGAAGTCGATGTTGGAGCGACCGGCAAAGATGTCTCCGAGCGTGCTCATTGCGAGCCTCCTGCAAAGTTGGGTAGGCCAAGGAGCCGGGGATTCCGCTCCACCGCCGAGCGGCGGGCCAACCAGGCCAGGGCCGGGCGCATGAACATCCAGGAGATGATGAGATCGAGGATGGTGGCCAGGCCGAGGTAGAAGGCAAAGCCCCGAACCGCCCCGACGGTGAGCCAATACAGCAGCACGGCGGCGATGAGGCTGACCACGTCGGCCTTGACGATGGTGGAGATGGCGCTCTGGTAGGCCCGTTCGACCGCCGTCGGGACCCTACGACCCGACATGTACGACTCCTTGACGTTCTCGAAGTAGACGATGTTGGAATCGGCCGAGACACCGATGGCCACGATCAGGCCGACCACGCCGGCCAGGCTGAGGGCTAGACCGTACCGTTCGCCGAACCAGGCGACGATCGTCCACAGCAGGGCGCCTGACAGCACCAGCCCCGATATCGCCACCAGGCCGGCCAAGCGGTAGTAGGCCAGCAGGTACAAGGCCACCAGGATCAGGCCGATGATGCCGGCGATCACGCCCGACTGCAGGACGTCTCGACCAATGGTGGCCGACACGGTGCGTATCTCCTGGGCCTCCAGTTCAAGGGGGAGAGCGCCGAATCGCAGGGCCTCGGCCAGAAGCCGAGCCTCCTCCTCCTCGAAAGCACCGGAGATCACGATCTGGTCCCGGGCGAAAGTCTCGGCGTTGATGCTGGGAGCCGAAATCACCTGATGGTCGAGGACAACGGCCAGACGGCGCGACGGACAGGTGTTGGGGTCGCCCCCGAAACACAGCCGAGCGGCGGCGTTGAACTGGTCGATGCCGTCGGCTCCGGGCCGGAAGACCGGGTTGACCTCCCAGCCGCTGCCGGTGAACCCGAGGGTGACGTCGGCTGTCTCGACCACCTCGCCGGTCAGCATGGTCGGCCCCAGGCACAGCCGGTTACCGACTCGGTCGGTCAACACCACGTAGCTGTCGGCGGCGTCGTCATCGTCGGGCGTCACCCCGGTGATGGAACAGGCTTCGAACGCCTCCAGCTGGGCCGGGGTCAGCGTGGACTGAGGCACCGACGATGGGTCGACGGCACCGTCGACCGGGGTCTCGTCATCGCCGGTCTCGCCGTCAACAGCCGGCGCCTCGGTGGTGGAACCGTCCTCTTCGGCGGAGTCCTCATCGGTTACCTCGGTGCTGGTGGTCGAATCCTGAGCTGGGATCAGCGGGCTGAAACGACCGGCCTGGCCGGCCATCGACTCTTCATCGGCACCGTCACCCTCGTCGGATTCATCAGTGGTCTCTCCCTCGCCGGGCTCACCGCCGGTGGAGTCACTGTCGGTGGAGTCACCGTCGCCGGGCTCGATGGTGAGGTCCTCGCCCCCCTCAACGGTCAGATCATCGAGATCGATGGGGTTGCCGTCGTCGTCGGTCAGGTCGAGGGCGCTGAGGTCAGGGCCCAGCTCTGTGATAACGGGCCGGAAACGAAGCTCAGCGGTCTGCTGCAGCCGCTCCAGCGCCTGTTCCTGGTCCTCGACCACGCCTGGCAGGGCCACCACGATGTTGGTGCCTTGGCGGGAGATCTCGGGCTCGGCCACACCGATCTCGTCGATGCGACCCCGGAGCAGTTCGACGGTCAGATCGAGCGACTCATCGCTGACGTCCTCCCCGGTCGTGCTGGTCGGCTCCAGAACCACCGACACACCGCCCTGCAGATCGAGACCGAGCAGCGGCTGGTTGCCGGCGATGACGGTGTAGACGATTCCCAGGACGGCGGCGGCTATGACCGCCAGGGACGAGACTTTTGCTCCGCGTGACATTACGTGTTCGCTCCGCTGGACATCTGGGGGACTACTCTTCGGCGTCTTCGGTTGACGGCTGGACGATCTTGGTGGCCACCGAGCTACGGGCCATGCGCAGCTCGATACCGTCGGCCACGTCGAGCCACAGAATGTCGCCGTCGACCGCATTGACGAAGCCGTATATACCCGAGCTCGTGACCACCTCGTCGCCTTCGGTCAACGACTCGATCAGCTCCCGGTGCTGCTTGGCCTTGCGCTGCTGGGGCAGGAACAGGATCAGATACATGGCCAAGCCGAATCCGATGAGAATGATGAAATCCACGGGGATCACCTCCAGCCTGGAGACGCTAGCGGTTCCAGGGCTTGTCGCGGCATCACCGCCGCGGTATTCACAGGTCTGTAGTTCTGATGGTCGGGTTGACGAACGCCGTTCGGATCAAAGGGCATCCGGCGGTGTCTCGCCTGGTGCCCAGGTGGCCCAGACACGGCGGCGCAGCTCTTCGAACCTACCGGCGGCGATGGCGCTTCGCATCTGCGCCGTCAGATCGGCCAGCCAGGCCAGATTGTGGAGCGTGATGATACGACCAGCCGTGGGCTCATTGGTTACCAGGAGATGACGGATGTAGGCCCGGGAGTAGCGATCCGACAAACCATGTTCGAATGTGGGGTCGATGGGCTGGTCGTCGCGGGCGAAACGCAGGTTCCGCAGGTTGAGACGGCCCTCGGAGGTGAGGGCCGTGCCGTGCCGGGCCAGCCTGGTCGGTAACACGCAGTCGAACATGTCGATGCCGTTGTGTACCGCCTCGATCAGACCGACGGGATCGCCCAGACCCATGAAGTAACGGGGACGATCGGCCGGTAGCGCGGCGGTGCTGGCGGCCAGGGCCGGGACCATCTCCGGGCGGGACTCCCCCACCGACAGACCACCCACAGCGTAGCCGTCGAAACCGATGGCCACCGTCCGCTCGGCCGACTCGACCCGCAGGTCCAGCTCGGTGCCTCCCTGTACGATCCCGAACTGGGCCTGATCTCGGCGGCTGTGAGCGGCCCGGCACCGTTCGGCCCAACGCAGGGTCAGCTCCATGTCGGCTTTCAACTGATCGTGGCCGGCCGGCAGCGTGGAGCAGACGTCGAGCACCATGGCAAAGTCGGCTCCCAGCTGCTCCTGAACCTTGACCGCCCGTTCCGGACCCAGTTCCACCGGCGACCCGTCGTACACCGACTTGAAGGTCGCTCCTTCCTCGCTGATCTTGGGACTGAGGGAGAATATCTGGTAGCCGCCGGAATCGGTCAGTAGATGACCGTCCCACCCCATGAAACGGTGCAGTCCTCCCATCTCGGCGATGAGATCGGCTCCAGGCCGCTCCATCAGGTGGTAGGTGTTGGCCAGCACCACCGGCGGACCCAGCTGTTCCAGATCGGAGGTGTCCAGCATTTTGATGGCGGCCCGGGTGCCGACCGGCATGAAGGCCGGCGTCGGTACCTCACCCCGACCGGTGATGATGGTCCCGGCCCGAGCCCGGCCGTCACCGTGTTCGAGCCGCATTCGGATCCTGGGTTCACTCATCGTCGTCCTCCACCGCCTCGGTCGAACGGCGGCCCAGCAGCATACAGTCACCGAAGGAGAGGAAGCGATAGCCATCGGCCAGGGCTTGGCGGTAAAGGAGTCGCCAGCGATCGCCGATGAAGGCGTCGACCAGCACCAGGAGCGACGATCGGGGCACATGGAAGTTGGTCAGGAGAAGGTCGACCATCTGCCAGTGGTGACCCCGGCGGATGAACAGGTCGGTGCTGCCTTCCAACGAGCCCGAGGCCGCCACCGTTTCCAGAGTGCGCACCACCGTGGTCCCGACGGCGACGATGCGGGCCCCCTGCCGGCGGGCCCCGAGCAAACGGTTCCATGTGGCCGGCTCCACCCGGTATCGCTCGTGATGCATGTCGTGATCGTCGATGCGCTCGGCTGTCATCGGGCGGAAGGTGCCCAGGCCCACAAACAGCTCGACGGTCTCGACGGTGATGCCGCCGACCTCCAGCCGGGCCAGCACGTCGTCGCTAAGGTGCAGTCCGGCGGTGGGAGCGGCCACGGAACCGACCCGGTCGGCGAACACGGTCTGGTAGCGATCGGGATCGGCCAGCGGCTCGGTGATGTAGGGCGGCAGGGGCACCTCACCGAACTCGTCAATAGCGGCCGAGTCGATACGGACCAGCCGTCGGCCATCGCCCACCGGAGGTCCCACCTCGACCACCGGTCGACCGTTGAGCTCCAGCTTCGTGCCATCGGCCACCCGGCGGCTGGGGCGGACCAGAGCCTGCCACTCATCACCGTTACCCGTCGCCTCCAGCAACAACACCTCGACGGCTCCACCCGTCGGCTTGAACAGATTGAGCCGGGCGGCCAAGACCCGGGTGTTGTTGACCACCACCACGTCGCCCGACCGAAGCACGTTGGGTAGATCGGCCACCGTGTGATCGGCCGGACCGTCACCGCCATCGCCCTCAACACCGAGGTCGACCAGCATCCGGGCGGCATGCCGGGGTTCCGCCGGATTCTGGGCGATAACCGCGGCCGGCAGTTCGTAGTCGAAGGATTCGGTTCTCATGTCGAGGTCGGGTGGGGCGGCCGTCAGTCGAACAGCGTGGTGACCGGGGGTGCCGACTCGGAGTTGTCCGGAGCCGGCAGTCCGAGATGCTGCCAGGCCGCCCGGGTGGCCACCCTACCCCTCGGAGTGCGTAGCAGCAGGCCCTGTTGGATGAGAAACGGTTCGATGACCTCTTCCACCGTCTCGGTCGGCTCGCTCACGCTGATGGCCATGGTCGACAGCCCCACGGGACCGCCGCCGAACCGTTCGCACAGATTGCTCAACAGGATGCGGTCGACGTTGTCCAAGCCCCGCTCGTCGATCCCGAACTTGGCCAGCCCGTCGGCCGCGGTGGCCTGGTCGATGTGCCCGTCGCCCCGAACCTCGGCGTAGTCCCGTACCCGGCGCAGCAACCGGTTGGCGATGCGGGGCGTACCCCGGCTGCGGCCGGCGATCTCAGCCGCCCCGTCGTCGTCGATCTCGATGCCGAACAGGCCGGCGGCCCGAACCACGATCTGGCGCAGATCCTCCTCGTCGTAGTAGTCGAGGCGGAAGGCGAATCCGAACCGGTCCCGTAGGGGGCCGGTGATCAGGCCGGTTCTGGTGGTGGCCCCGACCAGAGTGAACGGCTCCAGATCGAAACGGATCGACCGGGCCGCCGGCCCCTTCCCCAGGAGCACGTCGAGCTGCAGATCCTCCATGGCCGGATACAGGATCTCCTCCACCACCCGGGGAAGGCGGTGGATCTCGTCGATGAAGAGCACATCGCCCTGTTCGAGTTTGGTGAGCATGGCGGCCAGGTCGGCCTGCCGTTCGATGGCCGGGCCGGAGGTGATGTGGAGGTGAGCTGACAGTTCGTTGGCCACGATGCCGGCCAGCGTGGTCTTACCCAGGCCGGGAGGTCCGGCGAACAGCAGGTGATCGGCCGCCTGTTGACGGCCCCGGGCCGCCTCCAGAATGATGCCGAGGCGTTCCTTCAGCTCCCGTTGACCAACGAACTCATCCAGGCTGCCGGGCCGGAGACGAGCCTCCTCCACCTGGACCTCATGGTCGAGTTCGGGAACAACATTGGGATCGAGCAACTCGTCGCGGGCCATGCTCAGACCCCCGACAGCTTCAGCAGGGCCTGCTTCAACAGCTGGCCGGAGTCGGCGTCGGCACCCACATCGGACCCCAGGGCGGCGATAGCCGATCGGATCTCGGTCTGGGAGTAGCCCAGGCTGATCAGCGCCTCCCGGACGTCGACCAGAGGAGACTCGGCGGCCACCGCGCCCGACGACACCGGAGCCGGGCCCCCAACCCCATCGATGACGGGCAACACCACGGTGCTCTTCAACTCCACCAGCAACCGCTGAGCTGTCTTCTTACCCACTCCCGGCACCTCGCACAGGGCGGCCAGATCGTCGTCGGCCAGGATCCGGGCCAGCTGGGCCACCGGGTGGGTGGCCAATACGGCCAGGGCCAGAGCGGGACCGACCCCGTGGGCCGACAACAGAGCCTCGAAGGCCACCCGCTCGTCCTTGGTCAGGAAACCGAAGAGCCGCTGGTTGTCCTCCCAGAAGTGGTGATGGATATGGACCATGACCTCGTCGTCGGACGAGAGCCTCGACAGCGTGGCCGGAGTGGAGGTCACCCGATAGCCGACACCAGCCACCTCGATGGTGAAGTCGGCCGTGGCCGCCCCGTCGAGGGTGATGTCGCGATCAACGATCGTGCCTCGCAAACTTCCGATCATCGCCGCACCTCCGCCATCGAGCGGGCCCCAGCGCCGGCCGCCGACTTCAGCTGGGGATCGTGGGCCAAATGACACAGGGCCAGAGCAGCGGCGTCGGCGGCGTCGGCCGGACGGGGTGGCGCCGCCAACCCGAGGAGGCTCTGAACCATGGTCTGCACCTGCTTCTTGTCGGCTCGCCCGTCTCCCGTGACCACCGACTTGACCTCCGACGGCGAGTATTGGCTGACGACGATACCTCGCTCGGCCCCCAGAACCAGGGCCAGCCCCGAGGCCTGAGCCACCCCCACCGCGGTGCGGGTGTTGTTCTGAAAGAAGATGCGCTCCACCGCGATCACCACGGGGCGGTATTCGGAGATCAGCTCGGTCAGCTCGTGCTTCAACTCCACCAACCGCTGCGGCGTCTCCTCGTCCGGCGAGGTGCGGATGACACCCATGGCCCGAGCTTGACCGCGACCGCGGCGACCAGGGGCGACAACGGCATAGCCGCAGCGGGAAAGACCAGGATCGACGCCTAACACGAACACTCGTACGAGCCTAGCCGACGGTACCGACAGCGGTGCTGATCCCCCGTCGGCCGCCTCAGACGTTGAGTTCGGAGCTGAGCTGCCGATAGATCGAGGATGCAACGAGCCCAATCATCGGACGCGGAGTCGGCGGCGATACCGCCGCCGACGTCGACCACGACAACGACGGCACCGATACCAACCGGTCCTCCGATCCTCGATCGGCGGACCCGCCCCGCGATCGGCCCAGCAGACGGCGCAGGGGCTCCGGCGTCGAACGCCGCTTCGGCGCCACCAACCGTGGTGGCCATCGACGGCGTCAACAAGAGCTTCGGTGAGGTCAACGCCCTGGGGTCGCTCAGCCTGAGGGTGCCCCAGGGCCGGATCACGGTGCTCCTGGGCCCCAACGGCGCCGGCAAGACGACAGCCATCCGCCTCATCACCGGAGCCCTCGTCCCCGATGAGGGCACCGTCTCGGTGTTCGGCCTCGACCCCGGGGGACCCGACGGTGAGCAGGTACGGCTGCGGTGCGGCGTCGTCTCGGCCAAACCCTCGCTGTACGACCGTTTGAGCGGGATGGACAACCTTCGCTACGCCGCCGAGCTGTACGGCCTGGGCCGGGGGGCCGCAACCGACAGACGGGTGATCGAGGCGGCCGACCAGTTCGGCATCGCCGCCGATCTGGAACAACGGGTCGGCGGTTACTCCACCGGCATGAAGACCCGTCTGGCCCTGGCCCGGGCGGTGTTGCACCGGCCCACCCTGATGCTGCTCGACGAGCCCACTTCAGGGCTTGATCCCGAGTCGGCGGTGGCGGTCCTGGCCATGGTCCGGGATATGACGGCCGAGGGCAAGACGGTGCTCATGTGCACCCACCTCCTGCTGGAGGCCGAGCGGCTGGCCGATCAGATCGTGGTGATGGACAAGGGTCTGCATCTGCTGTCCGGTGACCCCGACTCATTGGCCGCCCGATTCTGGCCCCATCCCCGGGTCACCATCACCACCGGCCAGGGGGCGGGCCTGGACCATCTGGCCCGAGCCCCCGGGGTCTCGGACTACCAGCGATCGGGTGAAACGGCGTCGCTCCAACTCGACGACGCCGGCCGTATCCCCCACCTGGTCACCGCCCTGATCGAGTCGGGAGCGGCGGTGCAGTCGGTGGTTCCCTTCGTTCCCTCGCTGGAGGATCTGTACTTCGCCATCAGAGCCCACTACGGCGATCGACCCGACGACCCGTCGGATTACGTGGCCTGGCGCCGTCGAGCCCCGGGACAGACCGACAACGACCCTTCACCAGGAGCCGAGCAATGAACTACCGGCGAATCATCACCGTCACCCAGACCGATCTCCGCCAACTCATCCAGGCCCGCGACTTCTGGGTTCCGATGAGCATCCTGGGTGCCGCCTTCTTCGTCGTCGTACCCACCATCCTGCTGCTCACCATCACCACCATCGGCGACGTCGAGGTCATCGATCAGATGTCGGAGGCGCTGGAAGTGCTGCCCGAATCGGCCATGGCCCAGATCTCCGACGTCAGCCCCCAGGGCCAGACCGGCTATGCCCTGGCCGTCTTCCTGTTCGCGCCGGTGGCGGTGATCGTTCCCCTAACCATCTCCACCGCAGTCGGGGCGTCGGCCATCGTGGGCGAACGGGAACGGGGAACCGGGGAGTTCCTGGCCCACTCCCCGGCCAGCGCCCGGGAGATCTACCTGGGCAAGCTACTGGCCAGCATGATCCCCGGCTATATGACGGTGGCCGTCGGATTCACCATCTACTCGCTGATCGTCAACCTGTTGGTCGGACCCGACGTCGGCCACTGGTTCTTTCCCACCCGTGAGTGGTGGATCATGATCCTCTGGGTGCTGCCCCCGTTTCTGGCCATCTGCCTGTCGCTGGTACTGAGGCTGTCGGCCCGGGTCAGCTCGACGGCGGCGGCCCAGCAGGCTTCGGGGCTGGTGAGCCTGCCGCTCATCATGACGGCCTACAGCCAGGCCACCGGGTTCCTGGTCGGTGGCGGTTGGGTCCCGCTGGTCATCGGAGCGGTGGCCTGGCTGGTGGCGATCTTTTCACTGACCCGGGGGGTGCGCAGCGTCACCCGATCCCGGCTGTTGGGTGTGGCCGGAACGTGAGGCCGGAGCCGGATCAGTCATCGTCGGGCTCGGAGCCGACAACCGCGAAGTTCTCATCGAGGTTGACTTCGATCTGACTGCCATCGTCGAGGCGGATCTCCACCCCGTAGGCCGCCCCGTCGTCACCGATCTCGGTGTCGGTCACTTCTCCGCCACCGACGTGGTCAAGAGCAGCGGCCACAGCCCGGTCAAGGGTGGACCCGGTGAGGGGCGTGTCGCTGTCGGCCGACTCCGCCGATCCCTCGTCGGTCTGGCCGGGCATCGCCGAGGCGACGCCGTAGCTGCCCAGTCCGATACCGGTGGCGGCCGCCAGGGCGGCCAGTATGCGTGTCGTGCGGTTCATGGCTTTGTCCTTTCGGTCGTGGGAACGTCTCCACCATGTACCGTCGACCCTGACCCCAAGCTGACTCCCTGACCGTGGCCTGACCCGCCTCCCTTCAGCCGGCGTTCAGGTCCGGCGCGTAGCATGTTGGTGTTGGCAACCGACGTTCGGATGGTCAGCGATGAAGTTGCTCTTGATCGAAGACGACAAGAAGATCGCCACCACGATCAAGCGCGGCCTGGAAGGCGAGGGGTTCACCGTCGACGTCGCCTTCAACGGGACCGATGGCCTGTGGCAGGCCGGCGAAGGGTCCTACGATGCCCTCATCGTCGATCTCATGCTGCCCGGCGTCAACGGATTCAAGATCTGTGCTCAGCTCCGGGATGCCGATGACTGGACCCCGATCCTCGTGCTCACGGCCAAGGACGGCGTGTACGACCACGCCGAAGCCCTGGACACGGGGGCCGACGCCTACCTCACCAAGCCGTTTTCGTTTCCCATCCTCGTGGCCCACCTGCGGGCCCTGCTGCGCAGGGGTGTCGACCACAAGCCGGCACCATTGGCTGTCGGGGACCTACGGATCGAGCCGGGGCCAAGGCGGGTCTGGCGAGGTGACTCCGAGATCGGCTTGACCGCCCGCCAGTTCGACGTCCTCCAGTTCCTGGTCCGTCGAGCGGGCCAGGTCGTGAGCAAGGAGGAGATCCTGGCCGGGGTCTGGGAGTACGACTTCACCGGGGACGTGAACATCGTCGAGGTCTACATCCGCCGTCTGCGCACCCGTATCGACCTGCCCTTCGACCGCCACACCATCGAAACAGTTCGCGGCGCCGGCTATCGCCTGGCCGCCGACGGGGGCTGAGGGCCGCTGATGCCACCGTTCCGGTCTCTCCGTTCGCTGCGATTCAAGTTGACGGCGCTGGCCACCGCGGTGGCAGCCGGGGTGCTGGCGGCAACCGCCGTCGCCCTGGTCGGCGTCCAGCAACGACAGCTGTCAGCCAATCTCGACGCCTCGCTACAGGCCCGGGCCGACACCCTCGCCGCCGCCTTCATGGGCGACCTCCCCCCGGGGGCCATAACCACCGGCGACGAGGATCGGGCCATCCAGCTGGTGGCCGACGATGGCACCGTCCTGGTGGCCAGTGTCAACCTGAGCGACAGCCCTCCGCTGATCAACAGGCTCGAACCGGACGTGAAGCAGGCCATCGCGAACCGCGACGACCTGCCGCTCGACGACGACGCCTACCGGGTGCTCAGCCGTCGGATCGAAACAGCGGCCGGTCCCTCCGTCCTCCACGTGGCCGAGAACATCGACGACTTCAACGAGGCTCTGGCCGGTCTCCGAGCGACCCTGGCCGGCACCTTGCCGGTGGTCGTGAGTCTGCTGGCTGCGCTCATCTGGTGGCTGACGGGGCGCACCCTTGCTCCGGTGGAAACAATCCGTCGGGAGGTCGACGCCATCACCGCCACCAACTCCGGGCAACGCATCGCCGCCACCAACAACGACGACGAGATCGGCCTCCTGGCCACCACCATGAATCGAATGCTCGATCGTCTCGACGACGCCTCGGCCCGGCAGCGCCGTTTCGTGGCCGACGCCGCCCACGAACTGCGCACCCCCCTCACCCGCATCCGGGCCGACGTCGAAGTGGACATGGCCCAGCCCGAGCGGGCCGACCCCGACGCCACAAACCACGCCGTGCGCACCGAGATCATCGGGCTCGAGCAGCTGATCGACGATCTCCTGCACCTGGCCCGATCCAACGCCGGCCACCACACCTACGATCACCGACCGCTCGACCTCGACGACATCGTTCTGAGCGAGATCGAACGCCAGCGAGCCGTGACCACCAGATCAATCGACGCCAGTGGGGTATCGGCGGCCCACATGGACGGCGACATCGATCAGCTGGCCCGGGCCGTGCGCAACCTGCTGGCCAACGCCACCCAGCACGCCACCGATACGGTCATCGTCACCCTCGTCGAGAGCGACGATCACGTCGAGTTCGCCGTGGCCGATGATGGACCGGGGGTGGCGGCCGAACACCGGAATCGGATCTTCGAGCGATTCGCCCGGGTTGACGACGCCCGGTCCCGGACCAACGGCGGAACAGGACTCGGTCTGGCCATCGCCAACGACATCATCCAACGCCACGGCGGCACAATCATCTACGATCCGACCTGGAGCAACGGCGCCCGTTTCGCCGTCACCCTGCCCCGCCGCTAGCACGGCACCTTGGTCAGTTCAGGGCCTCGATCACCTCGTCGTCGATGTCGACGTTGGAGTGCACGTCCTGGACGTCGTCGGAGTCGTCCAGGATCTCCACCAGGTTGAGGATCGACTTGACGGCCGACACATCAGAGAGGGGAACGGTATTGGTCGGCATCATGGTGGTGTCGGACTCCACCACCTCGAGATCGGCCGCCTCCAGCGCCGCTCGCAGCGGGTTGACGTCGCTGGGATCGCACGTGACCTGCCAGACCTCCTCCAGGTCCTCCAGATCCTCAGCCCCGTTGTCGAGCCCGATCATCATCACGTCGTCCTCGTCGGCCGACTTGGCCACTTTGACCACGCCCTTGCGCTCGAACTGCCAGGCCACCGCTCCCGGTTCGGCCAGCGAGCCCCCGTTCTTCGACAGCAGCGAACGGATCTCGGATCCGGTGCGGTTGCGGTTGTCGGTGAGGGTGTCGATCAGAAGAGCCACGCCACCGGGGCCGTAACCCTCGTAGGTGATGGGCTCGTAGTTGACACCCTCCAGTTCACCGGTGCCCCGTTTGACGGCCCGGTCAATGGTGTCGAGGGGAACGGAGTTGTCACGGGCCTTCTGATACATGGTCCGCAGCGTCGGGTTGGCATCGGGATCGCCGCCGCCCTGGCGGGCCGCCACCTCGACCTGTTTGATCAACTTGGCGAAGAGCTTGCCCCGTTTGGCGTCGGCCGCCCCCTTCTTGTGTTTGATCGTTGCCCACTTGGAATGACCTGACACTGACGGACTCCTGATGGTCGGTTGCATCTGCTTTGTAATTGTAGGTAGGGCAATTGTAGGTAGGGCAATTGTAGGCGGGGCGGGTGTAGGCAGTGTGGCCGGTCAGTCGATGCCGAAGCCGGCGACCTGCTCGATGAAGTAACGGTGCAACCGCAGATCGTCGGTCAGCTCGGGATGGAATGAGCTGACCAGCACCGCCCCCTGACGGCACAGCACCGGATCGCCGTCCACCTCGGCCAGCACCTGCACGGTGGAGCGACGGGCTTCCACCACAGGAGCCCGGATGAACACCGCGGTGAAGGGATCGGGTCCCAACTCGTCTATCACCAGGTCGGCCTCGAACGAGTCGACCTGGCGGCCGTAGCCGTTACGGCGCACGTCGATGTCGATGGCGGCGAAGGCGTGCTGGTCGGGCCGGCCGTCGCTGATGGTGGCGGCCAGCAGGATCATGCCGGCGCAGGTGCCGAAGATGGGCAACCCGTCGAGCGCCAACTTCTCCAACGGTTCGGCCAACTCGAAGGTGTCGAGCAACTTGGACATGGTGGTCGACTCGCCACCTGGTAGAACCAGGGCTTCACAGCGGTCGAGCTGGGTCCGGTTGCGAACCTCGAAGGCATCGACCCCCAGGGCGGTCAGCGCCTCGACGTGACGGGCAAAGGCCCCCTGGAGGGCCAGTACTCCAACGGTCACGACAGCATCTACCGTCGACCAACCCGAGGCGGTTCGGAGCGTCGCCCCGACGGCACGGTCAACAACCCACCTTCATGGCCCACACGAACGAATCCAGCAGTCGACGTTTCGCCGACAGGCGAAACTCGGTAAGCGGCCCGGCGGGCTTGGCCTCCGGCACTGCGACAGTCACCAACCCCGGTCGGCCAGCCGGACCTCGACGTCGTCCATGTCGATCCCGGTCATGGGGGCACCCAGTCCCCGACTGACCTTGGCCAGAATGGCGGCGTCGGCAAAGTTCGTGGTGGCCTCGACGATGGCCTTGGCCCGGGGCGCAGGATTGTCGCTCTTGAAGATGCCCGATCCCACGAACACCGCCTCGGCCCCCAACTGCATGGCCAGGGCGGCATCGGCCGGAGTGGCCAGCCCGCCGGCGCAGAACAACGGCACCGGCAGCTTGCCGGTTTCGGCGATCTCCTGAATCAAAGGCAGCGGAGCCTGCAGCTCCTTGGCCCACTGGAACAACTCGGCCGAGTCGGCTTGGGTGATCCGACGGATGTCACCGGTGATGGACCGCAGATGGCGCACCGCCTCCACCACGTTGCCGGTGCCGGCCTCACCCTTGGAGCGGATCATGCAGGCGCCCTCACTGATCCGCCGCAGGGCCTCACCCAGGTTGGTGGCGCCGCAGACGAAGGGCACGGTGAACGCGAACTTGTCGATGTGGTGGGCTTCGTCGGCCGGGGTGAGTACCTCGGACTCGTCGACATAGTCAACGCCCAGAGCCTGCAGGATCTGAGCCTCCACGAAGTGACCGATACGGGCCTTGGCCATCACCGGTATGGTCACCGCCTCCTTGATGCCCTCGATCATCTCGGGATCGCTCATCCGGGCCACGCCGCCGTCTCTGCGGATGTCGGCCGGGACCCGCTCCAGGGCCATCACGGCCGCCGCCCCGGCATCCTCGGCCACCTTGGCCTGATCGGGGGTGACCACGTCCATGATCACACCGCCCTTGAGCATCTCGGCCAGGCCCCGCTTCACCCGCACGGTGCCGTCGGCCCTAGCCGATTTCTCCAACAACGAATCCGGCTGCGAATCTGCCTTCGAATCTTCGGTCATAGGAAAAGTGTACGGCTGCCGGGAAGGCAACTGGCATGGATTTTGGACCGAACCGCCGCTGATTCAGCGGGCCCAGGCCCGGTCGAGGAGACTGTTAGCCGGTCCATCCCGGCGGGGTCTGCCCGTCGGGAAATCTGACCTGACCGGCTTCGGGCATGAGCACCCAGGTTCGACCGGGGGTCAGGGCGATCGGGTTGCCGTCACCGTCGAGCAACGTCGGCTTGTCTTCGGCCGCCGGTCGCTCCCAGGTGCCGGCCACCGCCCAACCGTCGGTCAGCACCACCACGGGGCCGGAACCGGTGGACCGCACCTCGGGGGAGATGGGATCGGCCGGACTGGTTCCGTAGTCGGTGACCATGATCACGACGTTTTCCGGGGCCAGCTGATCTCCGCCTGCGGTGGTGTGGGGATTCTGATCCTGGGTTCGCAGCCAACCGCCGACCGACGGCTCCCACTGGTGGGTCACCGTCGGACTGCCGGTGTAGGCAATGGTCACGACCCCGGTCATGGCGACAGCGTTGGCGGGAGGGGCGGCCTCGGCCGAAAGGTAGCTGAACCACGGCTGGGGGGTGGGTAGGCCGTCGGGGGCCAACTCATACAGGTCGCTGGCGTTGACGTAGAGGTTGTGAGGGGCGGGCCGGGAGAAGTCACGAAAGTACTCGGTGCGGGACAGGTTGGTCAGCTCGACGATGGGCAGGGTTCGCAGCTTGCCGGCCACATAGTTGTTGCCTCCGGAAGACGAGTACAGCGGATTGTCGAGTCCCCGCAGCAGATCGAAATCCGACGTCCGGCTGGACCGAACCGGGCCGACGGGATCGGGAATCTTCGAGTGGAACACAGCTGCGAACCGGGTGACCCCCTCGGCCCGAACATCGAAGACGATGTCGGCCAGGTCGAGACCGGTCTGGGGGCGGGCCCGGGGATGGTTGTCGATCTTGACCACCAGGGCCGAACGCCCGGCCGCCGTCGTTTCGCCGTCGGCCACCGGTAGACCGGTGAGGGGAAACACCGGCCCTCGATCAACCTCGACCTGGTCGCTGGCGGCCAGAGCCGGCGGCTCGGCCTCGTCACCGTCGCCCCCATCGGCCACCTCCGACTCGATTCGAGGACCTTGGGCCCAGCTCCGATTCGTCACCCGGACGGTTTCAGGGGTTTGACTGAAGCCGCAGGCAGCGACAAGCAGTGTGGCGGCAGTGGTGGTCACGATCCAGCTGAGGGATCGTGACCGTCGGCTCACAACTCGGCCAACACGTCGATTCGTAGTTCGAGCGGTGAACGGGTTTCACTGCTGTCAGCCACCGGATCGGGCTCCACCAGCCACAACAGATCACATCCGGAACCGATATCGGCCGGACGACGAGGCTGGCCCTTGATCTTCATCAAGGCGCCAAGCAGCGCCGGCGGATAGCGGGTGAGGGTCACCGCTTGACGATCGGCCTCCAGGTCACGCTCGTCGGTCAGGAGACGGCCGAGGCCCATCGGAGCCACTGGGGTGATGGTGAGCTGCGACAGCGGCCCCAGCAACGGCAGCCGGTAGAGGGCGGCACCGATGGTGGCGGCCTCGGCGTCGCCGTTGCGCTGCCGTACCAGCAACTCGGCCACCACGGCCTCCAGCTCCACCGGTTCGAGTCGTTGATCGAGCCCGCGGGTGACAAGAAGGGTGGCCTCGTCGCTGCGGGCCACGATCATGGCATTGACAGCCTCGCTGTCGAGCACAAAGGCTTCGGGCTCGGCCACTCCGGCGGCCAGGGCCAACGACTGGACCATGTTGGTGAGCCGCACCGAGCTGACCGCGCCGTGGCGGCTCAGAAGGTGATCGACGACAACGTCGTGGGCCGAGCGCAAGCGGTGGACGACGGCGGCGGCGGCCACGGCCAGACCGACGAGCAGGCCCAGCCACCAGGGGACGCCGGGTACCAGAGCGGCCAGTACCACCAGCACGATCACCAAGGGCAAGGCCAGGGCCAGGGCAGCCAGACCCAGCGGTACGAGACCGGGCGAAACCTCGGCCGGAGCGTCGGGACGGACGCGGGCTGGTCGGGTTCGGGGGCTGGACACGGCGTCCATCGTAGAGCAGAATTCACCCGGTTCGGACGCCGATTCCCCGAGAGCCTCAGATGAGGCGCTGGTAGCGGGAGATGTAGGCGTCGGCCAGGCGACCCATCGAATAGTCGGCTGCCCGCTTCCGGGCCCGTTCGACCCGCCGGGTCACCGCCTCGTCGCCGTTCAGGGCGGCCAGCAGCGCCTTGGCCAGGGCCGAGGGATCGCCGGTGGCGAACAACTCGGCGTGGGCCCCGTCTTCGGCCACCACCCGGTAGGCCGGCAGGTCGCTGGCCACCACCGGCGTGCCGGCGGCCATGCCTTCGAGGAGGACGACGCCAAAACTCTCACCGCCCAGCGAGGGCACGCAGAAGACGTCGGCCGCTCGCAACCGTTCCCACTTCTCGGCCTCGGTGATGGGCCCCAACCACACCAAACGGCGATCGTGGTCGAAACGGCGACGCAGTTCGTCGCTCTCCGGTCCCTGGCCTCCTATCCACAACGTCACGTCGGCCGGCAGCTGCTGGAGCGCTTCGAGCAGCACGCCGAGACCTTTGCGGGGCTCATGTCGTCCCAGAAAGAAGACGACCGGGCCGGCCGGCCGCGATAGCGGTGATCGGCCGGCATCCGGGCGGGAGAAGCGTTCGATCTCGATGCCGTTGAACAGAATGTCGTAGCTGCCGTCGAGGTAGCGCTTGGCCATGCCCGCCGCCGCCGGTGAGACTGCCACCCTGGCATCGAGTCGGGCGGCCAGGCGGCGGACCCCGAAGCGAGCCCAGCGGTAGACGGCGATGCTGCCCGAGGCATGAAACGTCCCGATCAACGGCACCGGCTTGACCATGACCGCAGTCAGTGTCGGACCGGGGGCCAATGGCTCGTGAAGATGCAGCAGGTCAAACCGCTCGTCCCAGATGGCGGCCAGTACCCGGAGCTGAGCCGCCGGATCGGGAGCCAGCGGAGCGAACGAACCGTTCTGAGCGTAGGGAATGGAGTTGCCGAGGGGGGTGACCCAGGGCTCAGGGGGCGGGCCGTCGCACGGGGCCAGCACTTGAGCGGCCACCCCTTTGGCTCGCAGGCTGCGGGTCAGGCCCAGAACCTGGGACTGCACCCCTCCCCACACCGCCAAGCTGTAGGGGCAGATCATTCCAACACGCACTCCTCTCACCGTAGCCGACGACCACCCCGCCCCGTCCTCGACTCCACCCAACGGAAAATTTGCAGTAAAGAGCGAGGCTGGGCCTCGTTTTTTACTGCAAGATTTGGGTTCGGTCGGACGGCCAGTTCGGTTCCAGCAGGTGCCACTGGTCCGGGGCCTGAACGATGAGCCGCTCCAGCTCGGTGGCCATCTGCTGGGTCAAGGCCCGGTGGCGTTCCCGGCCCCGCAGCCTCCCATTCCCCTGTGAACCGACGATGGGCGCCCCAACTCGACAGATCCGCTGGGACCCGGAGAAGAACACGGCGGTGGGGAGGATGGGTGCCCCGGTGCGGGAGGCTATCACGGCCGGACCGACCGGCAGAGTGGTGACCTCACCGAAGAACTCGACCTCGACCCCCGTGCCGCCGACATCGCGGTCGGCTGGTAGGCAGACCACGTGACCGGCGGCCACGGCTCGGGTGGTCCGACCGAAGGCGTCGGGGCCGAGCGGGATCACCTCGACCCCCCACGAGGAACGCAGATCCACGAACCAACGGAACACGTCGTCGGGCTCCAGTCGCTCCACCACCGCGCTCACCGGCACCTCGGCCACCCGACCCAGCCAGGCCGCGGCCCACTCCCATCCGCCGAGATGGGGCAGGACAACCAGCGGTCCGACCCCGGAGGCCCGGGATCGCTCGATGTGCTCGTAGCCGACGAAGGAGAAGCCCCGGTCCAGCTGGGCCACGCCGACCGTGGGCAGGCGAAACGACTCAACCCAGTAGCGGGCGTAGGAGCCGAACCCGGCCCCTACGGCGGCGGCCGTGTCGGCGCCATGGTCACCACGGTTGTCTTCGACCCTCTGGAGGTGACGGCCCAACATCGCCGCCTTGTCGGCCATGAGCCGAGGTCCGACGACGGCAGCGCCCCGGACCACGGCCGGGGTCAGAACCGACAGGGGCAGGGCCCTGACCGCCGTCGACGCCGCCTTCAGGATCCGCAGGGAACGGCTGGAACGATTGGACAAGCGGGCGCCGACCTTTGGTCAGCGGCCGGGGCGCTGACGGCGCCGAGCGTCGGCCCGGGCCCGGGCCCGTTGCCGGAAGTCCGATACCGGACGCCGGGTGCGCCGGCGGGCCCGACCGGCCCGGAGGGGGGCCTGGGGGGTGACGGCGTCGGCCTGCTTCCAGACCTTGATGAAGCGGAAGACGGCGGTGGCCACCGTCAAGGCCAGCATCGCCCACAGGGTGGCCACGAACAGCGGGCTGAAGACCAGACCGAATCCCAGAGCGATGAACCGCTCGGCCCGTTCCATCAGGCCGCCCTTGGCGTTGAACCCCAGCGACTCGGCCTTGGCCCGTTGGTAGGAGACGAGTGAGGCGGAGATGAACAGGGCGAACGGCAGCATGGCCATCCGCGGGTTGTCGGTGCCGGCCAGATACCAACCGGCGCCGGCGAACAGCAAACCGTCGCTCAGCCGGTCGGATACCGAATCGAGGAAGGCGCCTCGGGGTCCGGCTCGACCCCCGGCCTTGGCCACGGCGCCGTCGAGGGCGTCGGGGAGACCGGTCAGGGCCAGCAGCACGGCGGCGGTGAAGAAGCGACCGGTGCCGATGGCCACGCCACAGGCGGCGGCCATGAGCACTCCGATGATGGTGATGACATCGGGCGACACACCAATCCGCTGGAGGCCCCGGCCCACCGGGGCCACGAGGCGATCAAAGGCCGTGCGGAGGCTACCGTCGAACATCGTGTTCCTTTCCCGTTTCCGGCTGCTCCATTGTATCCCGGCGGCCCGAGTCAGGCCTGAGCGGGAGGATCGACCAGCTCGGTCCAGTCTTCCGGGTTGGACTCGACGAACGACTCGATGACCCGACCGTCGACGCCGTCGACGATGGCGAAACCACGCTGGGACGGAGGATCGTCGGCGGAGTAGAGAAGGATCCGCCAGATGGGTCGGCTCAACCAGCCCCGCCAACCCATCTGGGCCGAGGCATGGCCCACTGGGAAGCCGACGGCGTCGATGGCCGACACCAGGGCGTCGCGCTCGTCGACATCGAGGTTCCACCCTGCCACCAGACTGTAGAGACCGAACAGGCCCAGCAGGAGGGCGACGCCCAGGTAGCCGGCATTGACGAACACCCCTTCTCCCCGAACGAGATAGACGACGATCAGGACAAGGGCCAATGCGAGATAGAGCAGGCCGGGGATACGACGGCGGTTGTTGTTGGGGAAGATGTACTCGTCGTGATCGACCCGGTCGGGTTGCAGGTCGGCCGGCAGCTCGTCGATCGGTCCTGTTTCCGGTTCGGTGCCTGTCATCGCCTTCACGCTATCCCGTCGGCTTCTCGACCGGCACCGGCCCGTTCCCTGCCGGGCCTCCGGGCCAGGCGGCACGAATCCTTCGCCACGAATCACCCAGGGTCATGGGCAGGATGCGAGCCTCGGCGATCGAGGTCATGAAGTTGGTGTCCGACGCCCAGCGAGGGACCACGTGGACGTGCAGGTGGTCGGGTTGGGACCCGCCTCCGGCCCGGCCCTGGTTGATACCGACATTGATTCCTTGAGGGGAGAAGGCATCGACCAACGCCTGGGTGGCGGTGCGGACCAGGCGCCACAGGTCGTCGTAGGTGTCGGGGTCGAGATCGAGCATGCTGGCTTCGGCCCGCAGAGGCAGCACCATCAGGTGACCGGGGTTGTACGGGTAGACGTTGAGCAGCACGAAGTTGAGCTCGGTGCGGTGCACGACGTAGGTGACCGAATCGTCCAACCCTGATTGTTCGATGGTTTCGAACAGCGACTTTCCCGGTTCGGGATCGAGGTGGGCATGGGGCAGACCGTCGGCCCCCAGTTCGGGCGGATGGGCCAGCCGCCACCCGGAGAACAGGTAGTCCATCAACGGGCGTGGGCGCCCATCTCGGCCGTCAACCGTTCCAGGAAGGCGTCGATGGGAACATCACGTTCTACCTCGCCTCCCCGGGGATTGTCACCCACCGTCTTGGCTGCCGCATCGTCGGAACCGACCACCAGCACATGGGGGATCTTTTGCGTCTTGGCGTTGCGAATTCGTTTGCCCAGGGGATCGCCGGCCCCCGTCAGAGCCACCCGATAACCGGCCGCCTCCAGGCTGCGCACGACCTCCTCGGCATACTGATGGTGTTCCTCGGCCACCGGTAGAACCTCGACCTGGACGGGGGCCATCCACAACGGCAGGTTGCCGGCGTAGTGTTCCAGCAGCACACCGAAGAACCGTTCGACCGAACCCATGAGGGCACGGTGAATCATCACCGGCTGCTTTCGTTCGCCGCCGGCGGCCACATATTCCAGACCGAACCGTTCCGGGAGCTGGAAGTCGGCCTGAATGGTGGACAGCTGCCACGAACGACCGATGGCGTCCCTCACGTCAACGTCGATCTTGGGGCCGTAGAAGGCGCCTCCGCCCTCGTCGACCGTGTAGTCGATCTCGGCGCTGTCCAGGGCCGAGCGCAGGCTGGCGGTGGCGTGATCCCAGATCTCGTCGGAGCCAACCGACTTCTCGGCCGGCCGGGTCGACAGCTTGGCCTGGAAGTCTTCAAAACCGTAGGCCCGGAGCACGTCGAGCACGAAGTCGAGCAGGTTGCACAGCTCGTCTTCCAATCCCTCCTCGGACACGAAAACATGGGCGTCGTCCTGAGTGAAACCCCGGATCCGCATCAGGCCGTGCAGCGTGCCCGCTCGCTCGTAACGGTAGACCGTGCCCAGCTCGTAGAGCCGGATGGGCAGGTCGCGGTAGGAGCGCTGACTCGACCGGTAGATGAGGACGTGCATGGGGCAGTTCATCGGCTTGGGGTAATAGGTGCCGTTGTCCATCTCCATCGGCGGGTACATACCATCGGCGTAGAAGTCG
Source organism: Acidimicrobiales bacterium (assembly GCA_965216685.1). Lineage (GTDB taxonomy): Bacteria > Actinomycetota > Acidimicrobiia > Acidimicrobiales > SZUA-35 > JAHELU01. The sequence continues at coordinate 4,475,824 of OZ244195.1, read as the reverse complement.
AGGTGACCGGACTGCTCGAACAGCCGGGCGTTGGCCAGGTGGGGGGTGTAGGCGAACTCGTAGCCGGCGTCGATATGGCGCTGGCGGGAGTAGTCTTCCATCAGCTTGCGGGTGATCGACCCCTTGGGATGCCAGATGGCCAGCCCGCCGCCCAGTTCGGAGGGGAACGACAGCAGATCGAGTTCGTTGGCCAGTTTGCGATGATCGCGCTTGGCCGCCTCCTCGAGGCGGTGCAGGTGTTCGGCCAACTGCTTCTTCGACGCCCAGGCCGTGCCGTAGATCCGTTGCAGCATGGGCTGGTTCTCGTCGCCCCGCCAGTAGGCACCGGCCACGCTCATCAGCTTGAAGTGTCCGAGACGGCCCGTGGAGGGAACGTGGGGCCCGACGCACATGTCGACGAACGAGTCGGTGTTGCGGTAGAAGCTGATGACGTCGCCTGAAGCCTCATTGGCCAACTCGTCGTCGTCGCCACCGGCCGTCACCCGGTCGATGATGTCACGCTTGTACCGGTGACCGGCCATGAGTTCGAGGGCTTCGGCCGCCGGTAGTTCCGACCGGACGAAGGGCTGATCGGCGGCGACGATGTCCCGCATCTTGTCTTCGATGCGGGCCAGGTCGTCGTCGCTGAAGGTCTGCGGTGTGCCGTCGGCGGCCGCAGGCAGAGCGAAGTCGTAGTAGAAGCCGTTCTCGATGGGGGGACCGATGGCAAAGGTTGACCCCGGCCACAGCTCAAGTACCGCCTGGGCCAGCACGTGGGCCGTGGAATGGCGCAGGATATGCAGGCCGCGGTCGGAGTCGGGTACGACGATCTCCACCTGCTGGCCTTCGGCCAGCGGTGTGTCGAGATCGACTTCCGACCCGTCGACCACCCCGGCGATTGCGTCCTTGCCCAGCCTCGATCCAATGTCGGTGGCCAGGTCGGCGACGGTGGCGCCGTCGTCGAGACGGCGTTGAGATCCATCGGGCAGGGCTACCGAAATTGCGTTCATGGCCAAAGTTTAGGGCCACGGACACCTATCTCGCGATCAATTCCCGGGTGGTGGGGACCGACCCTTGACACCTGCGGAACTGACATCTACGTTGTAGATATCTACAGTGTAGACATCAAGGCGGGAGGAGACGAACGACCAATGCTCGATGTCATCGATGTGAAGAAGGCCTACGGCCAACAGCCCGTCCTCCGTGGTATCAACCTCAGAATCGACGGCGGCGAGATCGTCGCCCTCCTGGGGGCCAACGGCGCCGGCAAGACAACGCTGATCTCCATCGTGGCCGGCTTGACGTCGGCCGACGGCGGGCGAGTCCTGATCGCCGGAACCGACCCGGCCGACCGACCGGCCATCAGGCACCTCGTCGGCGTGGCCCCCCAGTCGCTCGGCCTCTACCCAACTCTCAGCGTCCGAGCCAACCTCGAGTTCTTCGCCCAGCTGGCCGGCACCCCACGACGTCGAACGGCCTCGGAAGTCAACTCGATCGCCCACGCCCTGGATCTGCACGATCACCTCGATCACCGGGCCGGGATCCTGTCGGGAGGCCAACAACGCCGGCTCCATACCGCCATGGCCCTGGTCGGCCGGCCCCGCCTGCTGTTCCTCGACGAGCCCACGGTCGGAGCCGACATCGAAAGCCGGGGCTACATCCTCGAGGTCGTAGCCGATCTGGCGGCTGAAGGGTGCGCAGTCTGCTACACCACCCAGCATCTGGCCGAAGTGGCCGACCTCGGGGCCACCCTGGCCATCCTTTCCGGTGGCCGCATCGTGGCCCGAGGCTCGTCGGCCGACCTCACCGCAGAGCGGCCGGGAATCGCCCCGGGCGACGTGGAAGCCCTCTACCGCCACCTCACCGGTCATCCAGGCAACACTGCGGCCGGGGGAAAGGTTGCCGCCGATCATGACCGATGACGAAACAACGGACCGAGCCGGTGGCGGGCTTCAGACCATGGCCCGGATCCGGGTCCTGGCCGCCCACAATCTCCGGCTCATGCTGACCGAGCCCGGCCCCATCATCGCCACCACCATCATGCCGCTGTTCATGATCACCTTTCTCCAAGGCATGGGCCGGGCCGCTCTCACGGCGTCGGGCGTCGAGGAGGCCACCGGGGCTGAGCAGGTCGTTCCCGGGATGGCCGTCCTGTTCAGCCTGTTCGCCGTTGTCTACCTGGGGATCTCCTTCTACGCCGAACATGGTTGGGGGACCTGGGACCGGCTCCGAACCGGTCCGTCAAGACCGATAGAGATCCTGGTGGGGAAGTTGAGCCCCTTCGCCCTGGTCGTTCTGACCCAGACCGTGGTGCTGTTCGCCGTCGGCATGGTGGCCTTCGATCTCTCCGTCAAAGGACCGATCGGGGCCCTCCTGGTCATGGCCGTGACCTGCACCATCCTGTTGATGGCCCTGTCGATGCTGGCCGTGGCCGTGTTCGGTTCCATCAATCAGCTCTCGGCCGCCACCAACGTCGGCGCCATGATCCTGGGTGGTCTGGGCGGCGCCATCGCCCCCGTCGACACCCTGCCCGGCTGGGCCCAGGCCATTGCCCCCGTCAGCCCGGCCTACTGGGCCGTCCGGGGCTATCAGGACGTGATCATCGACGGCGGTGGACTGGAGGCCATCGCCGGTCCGGTGGCGGTCCTGCTGGCCGGTGCATTGGTCTGCGCCACCGTCGCATCCTCCCTCTTCCGGTTCGGTGATGACAAAATCTGGACATGACACCCCCGCGGCCCCGAACGTTGACCCGTCAAGCCGTCATCGACGCCGCCCTGGCCATTGTCGACCGCCACGGGGCCGACAAGCTGACGATGAGGGCACTGGGCCGCGAACTGGGTGTCGATCCCATGGCCGCCTACAACCATGTTCCCAACAAGTCGGCCGTTCTCGACGGCGTGGTGGAAGCCGTCTGGGCCGACCTGCGACTGCCCGAGGACAGCGACGCTCCCTGGCCCGACCAGCTGAGGGCGGTGGCCGGCGCCGTCCGTGACGTGCTTCGCCGCCACCCCAACGCCCTGCCGATACTGGCCACCCACGCCAACCGGTCGGTCCCCGGTCACCGGCTGGTCGACCGGGCCCTGGGCCCACTGCTGGCGGCCGGACTCGACCCGGCCCGGGCGGTGGCCTTCGTCAACGCCGCCGGAAGCTTCATCATCGGCCACACGCTGGCCGAGATGGCGCCCACATCATCGTCGGGAGAGGCTGATCTCGAGGCGGCCATGGCGACCAGCGCCGCCGACGGTGGCCTACCCAACCTGGCCCAGGTGATGGACGCGGTCACCATGGCCGATCTGTCGTGGGACGACATCTTCGACACCGGAATCGACGCCCTGATCGCCGGCATCGACCAGGCCCTGGACGAAGAGGCCCGACGGTAGCCGTTCCGCCTGCATTGCCACCCCGCCCCGGAGCCAGGTTTGGACACTCCCCCGGCGCTGACACGGTTCTGGGCCCAAAGCCGCAGCCCGCCGACGGAGAGGGCCGCACCAGGCCCACGGAGAAAGCCGCAGCAGGCCGAGGGACGGAGAGGGCCGCAGCGGGCCGACCGACCTAGGAGGCCAGGACGTCGGCCAGGGGGCGCATCGGCCGAGGCTCCAGGGCCACCGAGGCCGGGATGGCCTCCGAGGCCGGCTGCTCAGTCGGTTCGGGGGCGCGGAGCCTCGCCCCGTCGCCGGCCACCGACGGTACCGGCACCGGAATCTCGGCTTCCACCTTGGCCGGTTTCGAGCCGGCGTAGGTGTGCTCGTATTCCAGACCGGTCAGGCGTTGGATCTCGAACATCAGCTCGTCGGTGAGTTCCCGGTACATGTTGCGGTCGCCCACCCGATCCCGGTAGCGGCCGACCTCGATGGGCTGCCCGAAGCGAATACCCACCGTCCGGCCGAACTTCGGCATGAACGTGTCGGGCGGCTGGATCTCGGCCGTACCCACCAGCCCGATGGGAACCAACGGCGCCCCGGTCTCCACCGCCAACCGGGCCGCCCCGGTGTGCCCCTTGTGGAGCTTGCCGCTGCGGCTGCGGGTTCCCTCGGGGTAGATGCCGAACAGCCCACCGCTCTTCAGGACCTGACGGGCGGCATCGAGAGCGGCGGCGGCGTGATCACCACCTCGCCTATCGATGGGGATCATCCCCAACGCCGGGAAGAGATGCTTGGTCTTCCAGTCGTCGAGGTACTCGGCCTTACCGACGTAGATGAGGTTGCGATCGAGGACGGCAGGAACAAACAGGGAGTCGATGAAGGCTGCGTGATTGGGGCACAGCACGGCCGGGCCCGACTCGGGAACGTGGTGGAGTCCCTCGACCTCAAACCGCCACAGCCGGCGAACCAGCGGCTGTAGTATGCGGCGGGCCGGTGCCTGATACCGACCTATCCCATCGGGAATCATGCAGCGTGTCCTCTTCTCCGTTCCCTCTCCTCGGTGCAATCTCGGTGCGTGCATTTATAGCACGCCGGCCGACCGGACGCCCTCCTAGACGGCCACGGTCGAGGGGCGAATGGTGACCGGCCCGCGACCGAGATCGATACCGAGCAGGGCGGCGGCGGCCTCGACACCCTGGCCCTCGGCAACGGCGGCATCGATGGCGTCCACCGCGGCCGGCGTGTCGAGGTCGTTGTCGAGCGCCGCTCGTACCGCCTCCAGAGCACCGTCGCCCGGTCCGGTGGCCAGCCATCGTTCCAACCGGGCCGCCGCCGTTGGCATGATCTCGTCGTTCCACTCCCACGGGGTGCGGTAGTGGTGAGCCACGATACCGAGGCGGATGGCCCGGCTGTCGTACTCCTTTCGCAGGTCGCTCACAAACACCAGGTTGCCCAGCGACTTCGACATCTTCTCCCCGTCCTTGCGGACCATGGCCTGATGCATCCAGTGGCGGACGAACGGTTCGCCGGTGGCGGCCGACGACTGTGCCGCCTCGCACTCGTGATGGGGGAAGATGAGATCCGATCCGCCACCATGGAGATCGATGGTGGTGCCCAGCTCACGCAGGGCCAGCGCCGAACATTCGATGTGCCAACCGGGTCGACCCGGCCCCCACAACGAGTCCCATTCCGGCTCGCCGTCGGCCGACGGCTGCCAGAGCACGAAGTCGAGGGGATCCCGTTTCTTGGGGTCGTCGGGGTTGCCGCCCCGCTCGGCTGCGTACTCCAACATCGTGGCCCGGTCATAGCCCGAGATCGTGCCGAAGTCGGGCCAGGAGTTTATGTCGAAATAGACGGCACCGCCGGCCTCATAGGCGTGGCCGCTGTCCAGGACCATACCGATGAAGCCCCGGATGTCGGCGATGGCCGAGGTGGCCCGAGGTTCGCTGAAGGCCGGCAACATGTCGAGCGCCTCCATGTCGTCATTGAATCGGGCGGTCTCGGCCGCCGCCAGATCAAGGAAGTGCACGTCGATTTCCCGGGCTTTGGCCAGGATCGAGTCGTCGACGTCGGTAATGTTGCGGACGCAGTGGGTCTGGTAGCCGAGGTCGCGGAGCCGGCGCTGCAGCACGTCGTAGGTCACGTAGGTGGCGGCGTGACCGAGGTGGGTGGCGTCATAGGGAGTGATGCCGCAGGTGTACATGGTGACGATCGGACCCTCGGGCTCGAACGGGATGACGGCCATGGAGGCAGTGTCGTAGAGCTTCATCACGCTACTGAACCTAGCGAACTTCGTGAGCCCAACCATCGTCGGGCGATCGGGCCGTCGACCGCCTACGGGAACCGCTTGTAACGCCCACCGATCGGCCCGGGTCTGAGTTCATATGGCCCTACTTGACGGCAAGAAGATCCTCGTTACCGGTGTGCTGACCCCCGATTCGCTGGCCTTTGGCGTGGCCCGGATGGCCCAGCAGGAAGGGGCGGAGATCGCTCTCACCGGCTTCGGTCGGGCCTTGCGGTTGACCGAACGCACCGCTCGCAAGCTGGATCCTGTGCCCGACGTTCACGAACTCGACGTCACCGACGGCGAACACGGCGCCCGCCTGACCCAGGCCCTGGATGAGAGCTGGGGCCGGATCGACGGGGTTCTGCACTCCATTGGTTTCGCCCCCGAGAGTTGCCTGGGCGACGACTTCTTCGCCCCAACCTGGGACGACGTGTCCACCGCGGTGCACGTCTCGGCCTATTCGCTCCGGTCGTTGGCCGACATCGCTGTGCCCCTCATGACCGGTGGCGGGTCGATCGTCGGGTTGACCTTCGACGCCACGGTGGCCTGGCCGGCCTACAACTGGATGGGGGTGGCCAAAGCGGCCCTGGAATCGCTCAACCGCTACCTGGCCCGCGAACTCGGCCCACAGCAGATCCGTAGCAACCTGGTGGCGGCCGGCCCCATGAGGACCGTGGCGGCCAAGTCGATTCCCGGATTCTCCAAGTTCGAGGAGGAGTGGGTCCAGCGCGCCCCCCTGGGCTGGGACGTCACCGATTCCGACGGCGTTTCCCGCAGTTGCGTGGCTCTCCTGTCCGACTGGTTGCCCCAGACCACGGGATCGATCATCCACGTCGACGGCGGTTACCACAGCATCGGAGCCTGACCATCTCCACGGCGTGCGCTCCACCGTTCGCCGGTGAACGCTGGGACGCACGCAACGGTTTGGCCGAGGTCAATGAGCGCCGGAACAGACGGCGGCGGAGTCGAGATAGGGGTTGATCTGGTTGCCGCGGCCGCCGGCGTGGATCTCGAAGTGGAGGTGAGGGATACCGGCGGCGTTGCCGTCGTCGCCGACATAGCCGATCACCTCACCGGCGTTGACCCGACCCGACTTCCCGTAGCCCGACATGTGGGTGCCGTAGAAGTAGTTGCCGTACTCGTCGCGCAGATGGAACGAGCGACCGCCCACCCGGTTGGACCGGTGCTCAACCACGCCGCTGACCGGAGCCACCACCGGCGTCCCGGTGGTGGCCAGGATGTCGACGCCCTTGTGACGGCGCCCGCCCGAGCGGGGGAAGCCCCACGAATCGATGAACGAGTGGGCGCCGGCCACCGGACAGGTCAGCAGGAAGAAGCCTTGCTTGCGACCCCGGTTCTGGGCCCAGGTTGAGGCCTTGGCCGAATCGCGTCGGGCCAATTGCTGGATGTTGGCCTCCTCCAGCTCGGCCAACCACGACTGCTCGGCCTCGAGCTGCTGCTGAAGGCCGACCAACCGTGAGCCGAGCTCTTCGTTGACGTTGATCCGCACCACCAGTTCGGCCTCGGCGATCTCCAGGTCCTTCTGCTTGGCGTAGAACCGCTTGAACAGCTCGGTGTCGGCCACCAGGGCGGCGTCGCTCAGGGCGTTGGCTCTCAGCCCGGCGTTGAGGTCGGTCAGCTCGAACAACCCGACCTCGAGCTCGTTGTGCCGGTAGGTGTTCACCGCACCGCGGACCGTCGTGTCGGCGATGTCGTGGGCTTCCTGGCGAATCTCCTCGGTCCCGGCCCGGGCCTCGACGAGGGAACGGTCGTCGTTCTGCTTCTGGAGGGCGGCCACCTGAAGCGCCGCTTCGGCGTCGGCCACCCGGTCCCGGGTATCGCTGAGGCTCATCGCCGGCATGGGACCTGTCGCCTCCTCGGCCGCCGACTGGTCCTCTATGGCCGTGATCGACGGCAGGCTCGGGGCCGCCGGTTGTTGACCGGCGGTGGCCAACCGGATGGCACCGTCGCCCACCAGCAACCACAACAGCGGCCCTAACCCCAGCAGACAGAGAGTCAAACGTCTCCGCACGGTAGAACAGGGTACCGCGTCGGCGTCTGCCGACCGTACAGCCCCCGACAGTAGAGTCGGCGACGATGCCATCGTCTTCGTCGTCCCCTTTTCTCCAACGCCAACCCCAGGTGATCGAACTCAGCGGAGGATCCACCGTCTATCGATCGTCGGGGACCGGTCCGCCCGTGCTCCTGCTGCACGGCTATCCCGAGACCCATCGTTGCTGGTACGAGGTCGGCGCTCGCCTGGCCGGCCGCCATACGATTGTCGCCCCCGACCTACCGGGCTATGGCCACAGCCGATTCCCCACAACCGGCGATGAGCCGTTCGTGAAACGGGCCATGGCCGGCTCGATGGTCGAGTTGATGACCAGGTTGGGGTTCGATCGATTCGCCGTCGTCGGACATGATCGGGGTGGGCGGGTGGCCTACCGCATGACCCTTGATCACCCCGACGTGGTCACGTCACTGACGGTGATCGACATCGTGCCCACGATCGATGAATGGGAGTTGATCGGCGGCACCGACTCGGTGGATGTCTTCCACTGGCCCTTCCTGGCCCAACCGGCCCATGTCGTCGAACCCATGCTGGCCGCCTCGCCCGATGTCTGGCTGAACCATCTGTTCAACAGCTGGGCCGTCAACCATGAGGCACTTGCCGGCGAGGCGCTGGACGAGTACCGGTCCTGTTTCCGACGTCCCGAGGTGATGGCCGGCACCTGCGCCGACTATCGAACAGGCGCAGGCGCCGACGTTGCCCACGATCTCGAGGATCGACGAAACGGTCGGATCATCACGTGCCCGGTGCTGGCTCTGCTCAGCCCGGGACGGGGTGACCTGCAATCGATCTGGCAACGTTGGGCCCCCGACGTTGTGGTGAGGACTGTGGCCGGTGGTCACTTCCTGCCCGAGGAGAATCCCGAAGAGGTGGCGACTCTGCTCCTCACATTCCTGGGATCAGACGGCTGACGGGCCGGACCTCAGTTTGAGAGCATTCGGCCCAGTAGATCGAGGGGATCGGCCGCTTCCTCATCGGAAGGCGGCCGCTCGACGGTCTCCGACCCGTCGACAGCCAGCTCGGCGCTGGGCTCGACCAGGGCCCTGACCACCTCCTCCACCGAAACCACAGCAGGATCGGCTTCGGCCGAGGCCACAACGGCCAGCTGGAGTCCGGCCCGCCGCAGGTCGCGCAAGGCGTCGATCAGCGAGGTCTCGGCTTTGATGACGGCGGTCCGGCGGACCAGAGCCGCCGGCACCGGGGCGCTACGCCGATCGTCGGCGATCTCCAGCAGATCGCGGGCGTGAATGTAGCCGATCGGTTTCTCCTGGCCGGCCTGACGGACCAGAATGCGGCGCAGGCCGGTTCGGGCCACCACCTGTTCGAGCTGAACCGCAGTCGATCCCAGGAGAACCGACGGATAGTCGTCCAGCGGTGTGGCGATCTCCGCCACCTCCCGCTCGGCGAACTCCAGAGCCCTCTGCAGCAGTTCGGCGTCGTCGGCCTCGATGGCTCCACCCTCGTGGGAATGATGCACGATGGCCGACAACTCCGAAGCGGTATGGACCGACATGATCTCATCCCGGGGTTCGATGCCGACCAGCCGGGCCATGTTGTTGGCGATGGCGTTGAGGAACCAGACGACGGGTCGGAAGATGAGAAGGTAGAGGCGGTAGGGCAGCACCGAGTATCGGAGAGTGGTCTCGGGCACGGTCAGGGCGACGTTCTTGGGAACCATCTCCCCGATGATCAGGTGAAGGAAGGTGAAAATGGCCAGAGCCAGGAAGAAGCTGATGTTCTCGGCCCGCTCCACGTTGACGAAGCCTTCGAGCCGGGGAACGAGGACCGCCTCCAACGCCGGTTCACCGATCCGGGCCAGAGCCAGCGAGGCCATGGTGATACCAAGCTGAGCCCCGGCCAGCTGCATCGACAGGTCGCTCAGGCTGGCCCGGGCGGCTCGGGCCACCGGGCCGTTTCCGGCCTGATCCTCCTCGAAGGCCGAGCGACGGGCCGCCACCACGGCGAACTCGTAGGCCACGAAGAATCCGTTGACCACGATCAGCAGGGCGCTGGCGGTCAAGGCCACGGCGATGGCGGTCGGGCTCATTGCTTCCACGGCCAGTAGACCGCCGGCCACCACGACCACAACCGCCGGGACGGCCATTCCGGCGATCACGACCGATCTCCCGACAGGCCGACCGGCCGGCTGTCGTCCTCTTCGCCCGTGCCCTCGATCACACCATCCGGGGCCTCGATCCGGAGTGAGGCAATGCGGCGGCCGTCCATCTCAGCCACCTGGATCTGCCATCCCTCGTGGTCGAAGCCTTCGCCGGCGTCGGGTATCCGACCGAGCTGATCGAGCACGAAGCCGGCCACCGTCTCGTATTCCCCGTCGGGAACGTCGAAGCCGCAGGCCTCCTCCACCTCGTCGGGGTGCAGCGTGCCGGCCAGGAGGAAGACACCGGGGGCCACGCCGGCGGTGAGGCCGACCGGTTCGTCGTATTCGTCATCGACTTCCCCGACGATTTCCTCCAGGACGTCCTCCAGGGTCAGGATTCCCGCCGTTCCTCCGTGTTCATCGACCACCACCGCCATCGGCGACTGGGTTTCCAGGGCTCGGAAATCGGTTAGGATGTCGATCAGATCGCGGGTTTCGGGCACGACGAACGGCTCGTGGACGATGTCGAGGATCGACTTGTCGGATCGATCGTCGACCGCCAACTCGAACACCGACGCCACCTCGACGACACCTCGAATGTCGTCGAGATCGCCGCCGAACACCGGGAACTGGGAGTAGCGGGAGTCGCGGGCCTGGTCGATGAGATCGGCCACGGTGGCATCACTTCCGATGGCTTCCACGTGCACCCGGGGGGTGAGGGCATCGGCAGCCGTCTTGTCGCCGAAGCGGATGGTGCGGGTGAGGATGGCCCGAGCTTCTTGATCAATGGCACCGGAATCGCCCGAGCTCTGGATGAGGAAGTCGAGTTCCTCCAGCGAACGGAGCTCGGCCAGCTCCTCCTGGGGCTCCAACCCGAAGCGGCGGACCGTCCAGTTGGCGGCCCCGTTGAACACCCGGATAAGAGGGCTGAAGGCGCCGTGAACCACCAGAGCGATGGGTGACAGGGCCATGGCCACCGCCTCGGGCCGGGAAATACCAAGGGCCTTGGGGAACAGCTCACCAATGATCATCTGGAAGGCCGAAGCCACGGCCAGGGCGACGATCACTGTGGCCGTCGGGCCGTTGAGGATGGGGATCGGGGCCAGGATCGGATCGATGAGCGGTCCGATCAGATCGTCGACCAGGAAGCCCAGGATCAGGCTGGTCACCGTTATGCCCAGCTGAGCGGCCGACAGGTGGAATGACAGGCGTTTCCTGGCACTCATGGCGGCCCGAGCGGAAAAACGTCCTTCCTCCGCCATGGCCTGCAATTTCGAGCGATCGGCCGCCACCAGGGCGAACTCGACCGCCACGAAGAATCCGTTGGCGGCGAGGAGGACTGCGATGATGGGAAGACCGACGGTCAGAGGCATGATTGGTCAGGGCCGGTCAGAAACGCCGGGGTCACCTACTTTATCCGACGTCGTGGCCGTCGCCAGGGCCGGGCCGTCGGGAGTGGGACGGCGCCGTCGCCGACCGCCGGACGACAATCGATCGGGTACAGTTTTGGCGGTGACGAGTCCGGTTCTCGACCTCCAGGGAATCACTGTGGTCATCGACGGGTCCAAGATCCTGGGGCCCCTCGATTGGTCGGTCGAAAGCGGTGAGCGCTGGGTGGTCATCGGGCCGAACGGTGGGGGTAAGAGCACCCTGGTCAAGGTGGCGTCGATGATGCTGCATCCGACCGAAGGGTCGGTGAGGGTCCTCGACGGAGAACTCGGCCGCACCGACCTGCGCCGGCTTCGAGCCCGAGTCGGCTGGGCTTCGGCCGCCCTCCTCGACCAGCTCCGTCCGCAGCTGACGGCCAACGAGATCGTTCGCTGCGGCATACACGGAGCGCTGGAACCGTGGTGGCACCGCTACAGCGAACAGGAATGCCGCTGGGCCGACGAACTGCTGGATCGGGTGGGCCTGCCCGACTTCGGTCCCCGGCCGCTGAGCAGCCTTTCCAGTGGGGAACGACAGCGCACACTGCTGGCCCGAACCCTGGTCAACAATCCTGAGATCCTGCTCCTCGATGAACCCAACGCCGGGCTCGACATGGGTGGACGGGAGGCCCTTGTCGAGGCATTGGACGAGCTGACGGTCGACGGACCACCCACCGTGCTGGTGACCCATCACGTCGAGGACATTCCTCGCTCGACCACTCACCTCCTCGCTCTGGCCGACGGGGTGGTCCAGGCCGCCGGCCCCATCGTCGATGTACTCGACGAGAACCTTCTCTCCGACCTGTTCGGACTCGAGGTCGAGCTGGTCGATCAGGATGGCCGTTGGGCTGCCCGGGCCGTCCCCCGATCGACACCTGGGGCCTAGCCACCTTCGACTGCGGTCTCACCAGTGGTGCCGACCGTGGACTCGACAGAGGTGGTTGTCGTCGTGGCCTCGGTCGAGGTGGGCACCGTCGTGGAAGCCACGGTTGTAGGGGCGGCCGTTGCGGCCGTCGTGGTCGGCGTTGTCGCCGTGGTGACAGGAACGGTCGGCCCCGTCGTGACCACCGACGAGGTGGAGGACGAGGTGGAGGACGAGGACGCCGTGGTTTCAGCCGGACGGTTGGCCACCACCGGCTGGTAGCGGTAGTCCGGCTGGAGACCGTCGACATGGGACTTCAGATCGAGGTCCGACACCACCTTCAGCAGCGGGTAGGGATTGACGGCGGCGCCACCGTTGGGGTGGATCTCCAGATGAAGGTGCGGGGGTGTTCCCACGGCATTTCCGGTATTGCCCACATAGCCCAACAGCTCACCGGCCTCCACCACCTGACCGTTGTGGAGTCCGGGAGCAAAGCCATCGAGATGGGCGTAGTACCAGTCGGCCCCGCTCTCACCCCGGAGCCAGAACTTGAGACCACCAAGCCGGCCGTTGCCGACCCGGCCGATCACGCCCCGCTCGGCCGCCACCAGCGGTGTGCCCCGAGGGGCGAAAATGTCGATGCCCTGGTGAGCGTGGGCGTCGGGCGTGCCCGGCATGCGGGGGAATCCGAAGCTGTTGATGAGTGGGACCGAATAGGGACCGCCGATGGGGAAGACCACGCCGTCGACGTAGATGTCGCTGCCGGCCTTGAACGCCTCCAGTTCGATCCGGGCCTGATCCACAGCGGCATCGTGTTCCCGGGCCGCCACCTCGGCCCGCCGGATCGACGAGTCGACGATGTTCGATCGTTGCAGGAGTTCCAGGGCCGACGACCCCAGGGTCGATCGCAGCTCGGCCAGCTCACTCAAGCTGACCTGATCTATGTCGACCGCCGCACTGACCAGGCGGCTCTTTCGTTGGGCCACCAACACCTCCCGGCTGCGGAACACTTCGCTGCTGACGCCAATGCCGTGGACGTTTCCGGTGGAGGTCTGCACGAACCCACGAACCGCCCGCTCGGCCAACCGCTCGGTGGCGGCGGCCAACTCGTCAACCGTCAACCGGGTCTGGTCCTCCAGAGCCCGCCGTTGGCCCACCAGTTCCTTGGCCCGGAGCCGCAGGATACGAACTTCCACGATGGCCTCGACCTCGGCCGTCACCGCGTCGGCCCACTTGGTCTCGGCCTCTCGCAGGCTACTCCACAGGATGGGGGCCGGGGCGAACTGCGGGTCGGCGCCGGCGCCGGTGGGGGGCGGCACCGTGACGTTGGGATCGAGCGAGTCGTCGGCCGGAGCCTCGTCGATCAGCGGGTCGGTCACGTCGGTCGAGCCTTCGGTGCCGTCGCCGACCTCGGCCTGCTGGGAGATGGTCGTCGTGGTGGCCACCGGCTGGCCGGTGGACTCGCTGGACTCGACCGGTTTGACGGTGGTGGACGGCACCGTTGAATCGGCAGCCGACGAGGTGGTCGAGTCGGCCGGATTGGTGGTGTCGCTACTCGACGACCCGGCTTCGACCGTGGCGGCGGTGGTTGACGGGTCGAGCACCGTGGTGGCGGTGTCGTCGCCGTCCTGAGCGGCTGCCGGGATGACGGCTGTTGCCGTACTCAACAGGAAGGCGATGACAACCGAAATCGTAATTGAACCGAATGCACGTCTTGCTGCCGGACGCGCTGGGCGCCCGGCCCCGGCGTGGCACGCATCTTCCCGATAGGACATCGGACTTCAAGTCGGCACTCCGGCCCCAAGCTTGAGCGTCGGTGGTGGCGGCCCTAGTCGCCCGGCTGCAGCCGAGCCAGCTGCCGGGAGATCTCACCCAACCGGGATTCGATGACGTCAAGCCGCCGATCGGTGGTGGCGTCGGCCGGTTCGGAGTCGGACTCGACGAAGTAAGCGGCAACGTTGGCGGTGACGGCTGACAAGGCACTGATACCACCCAGCATCAGGAGGATGGCAATGAACCGGCCGGTGCTGGTGACCGGAAACTCGTCGCCGTAGCCCACGGTGGTGCATGTCACCAGCGCCCACCACAGGCCGTCACCCACCGACTCGATCGTGCTACCTGGCTGACCACTCTCGGCTACGGCCACCAGGGCACCGCCTATCAAGATGAGGCCGGCCACGGTGGCGACCGTGGCCAGGAATCCGGGCCGAAAGGCAATCTTGCGAAAGGCCGAGGCCAGCTTGCCGAATCCGACGCCGGCCTGGGCCAGGCGGACGATGCGGAACAAGCGAAGCGGCCGCAGGAAGGGCAGGGCCACCAGGACCAAATCCAGTTTGTGGGTCTTGACGGTATGCCAACGGTCGGTGGAAAGGTAGAGCAGCACGATGTACTGGACGGCGAAGAGGGCCCAGATGACCACCCCCAGAACCTCCAACGTTCGCAGCGAGGTGGCGGTGAGATCCTCGACCACCGGCATCAAGGCCACCGGGACGATCAGGAGCGACAGGACGATCATGGGAATCTCGACTGCGGCTTCGAACCGCTCGGCCCGGGATTGAGCGTCGGTCGCCGGATCGGAGGATTGGCTCATGGAGCGATTGTAGAACTCCCGACCGCTCGGCTCTCAGGACAAGTGGCGGACGTCTCCGGCCATCACCGACTGCGTACCGTCCGCCGTCTCCACCAGCAGTTGGCCGTCAGGGTCGACATCCACCGCCTGTCCGGCCACCTCGCCGGCCGGCGTGGTGAGCCGGACCTCACGACCAATGGTCAGGCAGCGGCGACGATAGCCGTCGACGGTGATCGCCTCTCCGCCGCCGGCCGACAGCACCGACAGGGCGCCATCAAGTTCGGTCAGATACAGGGCCAGGAGCCGGTGGCGGGCATGGTCGGCCGGCCAACGGCCACCACCGGCCCGAATCGTGGCCTCCAGGGTTGTGGCTCGAGCCTCCACCTCGGGAGGAGGACTCGAAGACCACTGCAGGTTGAGGCCCATCCCGATGACCACCGCCATACCCCCTTTGGTCGCCACCGACTCGACCAGGATGCCGGCCAACTTCTTTTCCTGCAGCGGGGGAACCAGGAGATCGTTCGGCCATTTCAACCCGACACCGCCGAAGTCGGGCCGCACCTCGACCTGGCGGGAAAAGCGGTTGACTGCTCGCTCGGCGGCCAATCCGGCCACCAGCGGCACCAGCCCCCAGCGGAGCGAGTCCGTGGTCAACAGCACCGATACCAGTAACGAGTCGCCGGGCTGATCGAACCAGACCCGGTCGTGGCGGCCCCGACCTGCTCGTTGGTGACCGGCAACCAGAACCACCGGCCCGAGAACGCCGTCCCGGGCGGCGGCCAGGAGATCGCCGTTGGTCGAACCGGTTTCGGGCAGATACCGGACATCGCCGAACCGGCCGGGAGTCGAGGACGACAAATCGGCATTAAACGCCCAAGGTTCTGCGTCGGCCAGCATAACTGTCTACATTAGGCGTGTGTTCAGCAAAGTATTGATTGCAAATCGGGGTGAGATCGCGGTCCGGGTTATCCGGGCCTGCCAGGAAATGGGCATCGGCACCGTTGCCGTCTACTCCGATCTCGACCGTGGCTCCCTCCATGTCCGCCTGGCCGACGAGGCGTTCTCCCTCGGAGGCCAGACGGCGGCCGAAAGCTACCTGAACACCGAGGCCATTCTCGATGCCATCGAGCGGTCGGGGGCCGAAGCGGTCCATCCGGGCTACGGCTTCTTCTCCGAGAACGCCGACTTCGCCCGAGCCATCACGGACCGAGGGGTGGCCTTCATCGGGCCGCCGCCCGAGGCCATCGAAGTCATGGGTGACAAGATCAGCGCCCGGGCCGCGGCCCAGAGGGTCGACGTTCACGGAGTGCCGGGCAACACCGAGTTCCTGAGCGACGCCTCCGAGGTCGTGGCCTTTGGCCAAGAGCACGGCTGGCCGGTGGCCATCAAAGCGGCATTCGGTGGCGGTGGCCGGGGCATGAAGGTGGTCCACTCGGCCGACAAGGCCGGCGAGGCCCTGGAGTCGGCCCAGCGTGAGGCCGTCGCCTACTTCGGTCGCGACGAATGCTACGTCGAGCGATACCTGACCAAACCCCGCCATGTCGAGATCCAGGTCCTGTGCGACCAGCACGGCAACGGCGTGTACCTGGGAGCCCGAGACTGTTCGGCTCAACGTCGGCACCAGAAGCTGATCGAGGAAGCCCCGGCCCCCGACATGCCCGATCAGATCTATCACGCCATGGGCCGGGCCGCGGTGAAGGTGGCGAAGGGATGCAACTACACCAACGCCGGCACCGTCGAGTTCCTCTACGAGGACGGCAACTTCTACTACCTGGAGATGAACACCCGTCTCCAGGTCGAGCATCCGGTGACGGAAATGGTCACCGGACTCGATCTGGTCAACCTGCAGATCCGGGTGGCCGCCGGCGAGCCATTGCCGTTCACCCAGGATGAGGTCACCCTGACCGGCCACGCCATCGAGGTACGGATCAACGCCGAGGACCCGGCCGGCGGAGCCTTCCTCCCCTCCCCCGGCCGGATCACCGAACTGGTTCCGCCCTCCGGTTTCGGCACCCGATGGGACGGAGGCTACGAGGCCGGCGACGAGATCAGCCAGTACTACGACAACCTGGCCGGCAAGCTCATCTGCTGGGGTGTCGACCGGCCAACGGCCATCGCCCGTACCCTGCGGGCCCTTCGGGAGTTCCGGATCGAAGGCGTCAAAACCACCATCCCGGCCGATATCGCCATACTCGACCACCCCGATTTCGCCGCCGTGGACCACTCCACAAAGTGGGTGGAGGATCATCTCGACCTGTCGACGGTCGGCGTCGATCCGGCCTCCGAGTCAACCACCGACGGGGAGGAGCCGGAGCCCAAGGTCCGGCGCGACGTCGATGTCGAGGTCAACGGCAAACGATTCAACGTTTCGCTGTGGCTGCCGGAGTCGGCCACTATGGGCGGAGGCCCGGCCAAACCGGCCGGCCGCAAGCCCACGCGCCGAGCGGCCGGACGAGGGGCGGCCGGCGGTAGCGGTTCAGGCGAGGTTGCCGTGCCCATGCAGGGCACGGTCGTCAAGGTTCTGGTCAGTGTGGGCGACGAGGTCGAAGCCGGTCAAACGGTCATCGTGCTCGAGGCCATGAAGATGGAGAACAATGTGGCGGCCGAGAAGTCGGGTACCGTGAAAGAGGTACGGGTCGAGCCCGGCCAGTCGGTGGGCGGCGGCGACGTGGTGGTCGTCATCGACTAGGAGACTCCCGGATCGGTCGATGACGATCAGCCGGGGGGCGGTACGTCGGCCCCGGCGTCGACCAGGGAAACGGGGACGGCAACCCGACCCCGGATCGTGTCAAGCATCGATTCGATCGTCTCGTGACCGGCCAAAGGAACCGGTGCACCGACGATCACCTCGGTGTCACCCACGGTGGTCACCACGTCGGCCACCTGGTCGACCACATCGCCACCCCTGATCAACACCCGGGTGGCCAGGTCGTCAACTCCCAGCTGCGACTTGGTCACCTCGAGCTGGGCCTCGAGCAGCCAGCTCAGCTCATCCTTGACCACGGTCAGGAAGCCGGCATCGAGATCGGCGAAGTGGGCATCGTCCAGGATGGCCAGATACACCAAGCCCTGTCCGGCCCCCGAGGCCCGCTCCATGGCGGTTCGCAGGGTGGCCCCCCGCCCGGTACCTCCCCACGAGACGTAGATCAGCTCCGACGCATCAGACACGGCCGGCCTCCCCGCCCTCGGTCCGGTAGCTGGGTAGCGGGTCGGACTCCCAACGTTCCTCCAGTAGTTCCAGGGCCGCCATCCGGTTGTCGAGTTCGACCGTGAGGTCATGGGCCACCTGGTTGTCGATCAGGCCCGAGAACAGGATCTCGTTGAGGGCCGACCGTTCGACCACCAGGGCGTCCCGTCGAGCCTGCAGCAGCATGGCCACCTCCAGTTCGGGGTGGCCGGTGATGTGAGCCCGTAGCCGGTCCACGTGACCGTTGATGTCGCGTTGGTAGGTCCGCCCCAGTGAGGTGGCCATGTCGTTGAACAGCACACCGTCGGCCCCCAGGCGAGCCATCTCCGACTGCCCGGCCCGAGCCATGTAGATGCGAGCCTGGTGTCGTTGCTGGGTCAGTTCGGTGTCGATCTTGTGGGCCAGACCGAGCCGCTCCATCAGGGCCGAGATCGTCGTGCCCTGGATCAGCAGAGTGAACAGCACCACGCCGTAGGTCATGACCCGGAGGGTGGTCACCGTGTCGGAATCGAAATCGTCGAGCGTGACGGTGAGGACAAGAGCCAGTGAGATCGCCCCTCGCAGCCCCGACCAGATCATCAGCGTGCGGTAGCGAGGGGGAATCCGTCGACTGGGCTGAATGCGGGACGACAGGGAAGCCAGCAAGTGGATGAGCACCACACGCAGCACCAACACACCGACGATCGACACCACCACGGCCAGGAAATGATCGGCCAGATCCTGCAGCCGGATGGTCAAGCCGATGACAAGGAACACCATGGAATTGACGACGAAGGTCAGCAGTTCCCAGAAATGTTCGAGGGTCAGCCGGGTCGAGGGCGATGTGTTGTTCATGCCCACGTTGCCCACAACCAGGCCGGCACTGACCACGGCCAGGATGCCGGAGAAGTGGAAGTTCTGACCGACCAGGACCCCGAACTCCTCCGCCAGCAGGAACGAACCGTAGGCCAGGGCCAGGGTGGTGGTGGTCTCGATCAGGGGATCGTCGACCTGAGCCAGGAACCAGGCGCTTATCAGGTAGCCGAGGATGAGTCCGACGGCCAGCCCGCCGAGGGACACGACCAGGAAATCGGTGAGGACCGTGCCCAGAGTGAACTCCCGGCCACCGGCCACGCTGAGGGCCAGCCCGAAGGCGACGACGGCCACTGCGTCGTTGAACAGCGACTCGCCCTCCACCAGCACCGACAGGCGCTTGGGCGCCCCCAGCGACTTGAACAGGGCGATCACCGCCACCGGGTCGGTGGCCGAGATCAATGCCCCGAAGGCGAAGGCGGCAACCCAGGGCACAGCCACCGTCCAATGCACCAGTGCGCCGATGATGCCGGTACCCAGGGCGGTGCCGACGATGGCGAACAAAAGAATGGGCAACAGGTCGGCCTTGAGTTTGGGCCAGGGCAGCTGCAGGGTGGCTTCGAACAGCAACGGCGGCACCAGGAGGAAGAGGATGACCTCGGGCGAGATCTCCACCGTCACCAGGTCGCTGAGGGCGCTGGCGAACAGCCCGACCACCACCAGGGCCACCGTGAAGGGAAAGCGGAGCCGTTTGGCCACCACCGCCACCAGGGCGGCGACCGACAGCAGGATCACCACCCCTGATTCCTGGATGATGAACTGGCTGACCGATTCCCCGTCACCCGATTCGACGGCCAGCAACGCCGGCACGACATCGTTGGCGATCTTCAAACTCATCGGCTCCCCCTTCGGTTGCCCGGCCGGCCTACTCGGCGGCTTCTCCCAGCACCTCGGCCAGCGCCGGGTGCACGAACAGCGACTCGACCAGATCGGTGACGGTCAGCCCGGCGGTGACGGCCAGCGCCAGCACCGAGATCAGCTCGGCGGCGTGGCGACCGACGATCGAGCCTCCCATGACCACACCGGTGGCCGGATCGGACACGATCTTGACGAACCCCCGGGGGTCGTTGTTGATCAGCGCCTTGGCCGAGACCGAGAACGGCACCTTGGTCACCCTGATCTTACGTCCCTCGGCGAAGGCGTCTGCTTCGGCCAATCCGACATCGGCGATCTCGGGGTCGGTGAAGATGGCTGACGCCGCCTTCTCGTAGTCGAGGTGGCGATGGGGGGCGGCATGCAGGCCCATGGCGTGCTCGGCGATCTTGCGACCTTGCATCGAGGCCACCGACGACAGCGGTAGTTTGCCCGACAGATCACCGGCGGCGTAGATGTGGGCCACGCTCGACTTGCAGTTGTGGTCGACGGTGACGTACCCCCACTCGTTGTCGATCCCGGCCTTGTCCAGACCCAGTCCGTCGGAGTTCGGCACCGATCCGATGGCCAGCAGAACATGGCTGCCGGCGGCCACCCGACCGTCGTCGCAGATCACCCTGACCTGGCTCCCGGCATCGGCCCCCTCGTCGACCTCGATCGCTTCGGCCCGAGCCCCTTTGTAGAGCCGCACCCCCCGATCGAGGAAGCTCTTCTCCAGCACCGACGCCACCTCGGGATCCTTGTCGGGTAGGACCTGCTGGCGGGAAACGATCAGAGTGACTTCGGACCCGAAGGAGTTGAACATGTGCACGAACTCGACGCCGGTCACCCCGGAGCCGACCACAACCAGATGCTGGGGCAACTCGGGCGGCGGATAGGCGTCGCGGGTGGTGAGCACCCGTACCCCGTCGACCGGGGCCCAGTCGGGGACCCGGGGCCGGGATCCGGTCGACAACACGATCACATCGGCTTCCAGAACCTCCTGACCGTCGGCTGTGGCCACCTCGACCTCGTTGGCCGACAGGAGGCTGCCCGTGCCCTCGATGAGTCGCACCCCCTGGCTGGTCAAGAGGTCGGTCACCGTCGATTCCAGCCGGCCTTCGATGTCGGTGATCCGGCTCCGCAGGGCTTCGAAATCGAGCACCACGTCGACCTTGGCCAGACCCATGTCGGTGGCCTTTCTCATCATCGACATGGCCCCGCCGGTGGCGATCATGGCTTTGGACGGGATGCAGTCGAGCAGATGGGCGGCCCCGCCCACAATGTCCTTCTCGACCAGAGTCACATCGGCCCCCAGCCGGGCGGCGTAGGTGGCGCAGTTGGTGCCGGCCGGTCCGCCGCCGATGATGACGAATCGTTTCGCCAGGCGGGAGTGTGAATCTCGGTTGATCATGGGTCATCCAGCCCTTGCGTGGATCCAGCCGGTCAGTACCGGTAGAACCCTATCGGCCCAGACTTCCCGGCGGCGAGATCATGATGTCAATCGCCGGTACAACTCGATCATGGCCGATCCGCTTCGGGCCCACGAGTAGCGGGCAGCGCGGGTCCGTCCGGCGCTGACCAGGTCGGCCCGCCGTTGGTCGTCGGTGAGCACCGAGGCGATGGCGGCGGCCAGCCGATCGGGTTCCCCGGGCGGAACCAGCAGGGCGCCGTCGCCCGCCACCTCGGTCACCGCCGCCACCGCGGTGGCCACCACCGGCAGGCCGGCTTCCATGGCCTCCAGGACCGGCAGCCCGAATCCCTCGTACACCGACGGGTAGGCCAGCAGTTCGGCTCCGGCCACATAGTCGGCCTTGTCCTGGTCCGACACATACCCGGTCCGGATGACCCGGTGTCTGAACATCGACTGCCGAACGGCGTCTCTGAAGGAGTCGATCCCCCAGCCGTCGCCGCCGATGATCACCAGTCGAACGTCGGGGTGCTCGGTCCAGACCGTGTTCATGGCCGTCAGCAGCCCGACGTAGTCCTTGCGGGGCTCGACCGTGCCGATGGCCAGCACGTAGGGTCCGCCGACCCGCCGGCGAGCGGCGGCACCGTCACCGGGACCCACCGGGTCGAAGCCGTTGGGAACGACGTGGACCCGCTCGGAGGGGACTCTCAGATCCTCCACGATCTCCCGCCCCACGGCGCGGGAGACGCAGTGGACGTCGGCTCCAGAGGCCACCGCCCGGGACAGGAGGGAGGGGTTGGCACGGCTGTATCGGTGTACCAGGTGGGGAAACCGCCAGGCGGTGAGATCGTGGACGGTGACCAGACGGGCGCCCGCTCCGGTGGGTGGGACCACGTAGTTGGTGCCGTGAACGACGTCGAACGAGCCGGGTAGACGGGGATGATCAAGACGACGCCACAGCCGGTGGACCAGGCGGGCGGGCCAGACGACCGGTAATGGTCGGGCCGCAGTCGGCATGGCCTCGATCAGTCGGTGGTCCTTGCGAGCCCGCCAACTGACCACGTAGCCGGTCAGATCAACCTCTGGACAGCGGCCCAACTGGGTGAACAGAGCGGCTGTCATGGCCCCGACACCGGTTTTTCTGTTCATCAGTGGCGTGGCGTCGACCGCGACTCGAAGCGGTCCGGTAGCGTCGAAAGAAGGATCGGCGGCGGACTGATCCATTGGCCGCATCATAGAGCAGCCGGCCTTCACCGCCGAGCAACCGAAGACAATAGGTCCCCCAGAATGACCAAACTTGACCATGTCGAATCGAACCGAACGGCCGTCGCCGTCGTCGTGTTCGTGGTGCTCCTACTGCTGAGCGCCTGCGTCTCAGAGCCCGGCGACGGCGCCGCGGCCGACACCGAACCGGCAGCCGAAGCCGACGATGCTGCCGATGCCGCCGGCGGCGAAGGGGCCGAAGCCACCGAGATGAGTTTCAGCCCCGAGGCCAACGGTCTGATCTGTGACGGCACCCGCCAGGTGGTTGGTGTGCTCTCCGGGGCCAACCCCTATGAACCCATCGACTTCGATGCCCCGGGCAGCCCAATGGTGTTGGTGGGCGAGGCCAAGGCCGACGGCACGTTGGCCATCTATTGGACCTGTCCGCCATCGCAGGGCAACCGTCAGTGGCCGGTGACCGCCCGGGGTATGGACTCCCAACGTTCGGTGGCGTTCACGGTCGACGGCCGCCTGCCGCCGCCCCCCAACGAGGGCGGTATTGCCGTTGAGGTGGTGGAGAATCCGTTCTCGTGCGACGGCGAGGAACGGGTGCTGGTGGAGCTGACCAATCTCACCCCCAACGTCGAAGTCAACTTCGAGATCACGCCCGAGTCGGAACCGTTTGTCGGCAGTCAGGCCGACGCCGACGGCAACCTGACCCTCTACTGGCGTTGTGGCGACGAGCAGGTCCGGACGGCCTGGCAGGTCGAGGTGGTCGAGTCGACGCCTGAACCCCGGCGGGCCACCTTCCTGTTCGCAGGAACCGACAAGCCCTACCAACCGCCGGCGGACATCGAGATGGTGGAGAACCCCTTCAGCTGCGACTCAACCGCTCACGAACTGGCAGTACTATCGGGTTTCGTGCCCAACGAGTTCGTGCGCTTCACCTCACCCCAGAGCGAGAATATTCGCGGTGGCCAGGCCGACGAGAACGGTGTGTTGCCCATCCGCTGGTACTGCGAGGCCGACGACGTCGGCAAACGCTGGCAGGTGACCGCCACCGGCCAGACCTCGCTGGCCACCGTCAGATTCACCATCATCGGGGCCGAACCTGGTGGCTAGAAACACCAGCGGCGGGTTGGCGGTGGTGGCGGGAGTACTGGCCGTCGTGGCCGGTTCGGCCTGCAGCCCGCCCCAGTCGAGCGGGCGCGACACCCGATCCGAGTCGTTGACCGCGGCGCCGGTCGTCGACGGTGTCTATTGCGACGGCACCAACCGCCCCGCCGTCGAGGTCGGTGGCGCCGAGCCGAACGAAACCATCGAGTTCAGTTCCCCGCTACCAATCGATCTGCCACCGGCCACAGCCGATGAGAACGGAACCTACGAACTGCCATGGAGCTGTGATTCATCGGAATCCCATCTCACCTGGGAGATCACCGCCACCGGGATCGAATCCGGGCGATCCCTGCAGTTCACCATCGCCGGGAGCGACCGCGATCCCGAGCTGGATCGGATCCTGCTGTACGAGCCGACGACCGAAACCGTTCTGTGTGACGGCTCATCAAAGGTGGCCGGTCGCATCACCAACGCCGAGCCGAACGAACTGCTCGACTTGACCGGTTCCGAGGGAACCGACCTGTCGTCAATGCTGGCCGATGCCGGCGGCCGGGCCGAGGTCCGCTGGAGCTGTTCGGCCGACCAGGACGGTCTGCGTCAGACGATCACCGCCACCGGGCGCACGTCTGGCCGCACCGTCGAGTTGACCCTGGTGGCCGAGGGCCCGAAGCCGGCCGAGCCCGGTGACATCGTGGTGGATCTGGTTGAGGATCCTTTCGTCTGCGACCGAGGCCGACGACCGCTGGCCCGGCTGTCCAACCTGACACCCAACGCCGCCGTGGCCTTCGAGGCCACACCGCCGGTGGCCGGGCTGCGAACCGGTCAGGCCGAGCCCGACGGCACATTGCCGGTGTTTTGGCAGTGCGATCGACGCGACGCCGAGCTGGCCATTGAGCTGGCCGTCACCGAGGTCACGCCCGACCGTCGAGGCACCGTCGTCAACTTCACCACGGTGGCAACGGAGAGTTCGGTGGCCGTTGAAATCATCGAAGAACCGTTCGTGTGCGACGACACCACCCGCCAGTTCGCCGTCATTCGTGGCCTGATCTCCGGTGAGTACGTCGATTTCGAGTCGGCCCAATCGGAGGCGATACGCCAGGGCCGGGTCGGCCAGGACGGCCTGCTGCCGTTGCGCTGGCACTGCACCGCCGACGAGGCCGGCACCGTGTGGGAGGTCACCGCCACCGGCCGGACCTCAGGGGAATCGGTCTCGTTCACCGTGACCGGCGCCGCCCCCTAGGTTGTAGGCCCCATCCAACGCCACGCAATGGCCGAGGTTTGTGCGTTCCGGTGTCATAGTGACACTCCAGCGCACGAACCTCGCGGGTCGAGCGCCGGGTTGGCTGGCGGCGTCGACCGCCGGGGGCCTGATGGCGACCGGTCAACCGACCCGATGGAGACGGCCACCACCCGGTTGGTCTACGTTTGACACTATGGACGAACAGCCACTGGACCGCTGGGCCACCATGGCGCAAAAGGAACTCCGGGGCCGACCACTGGACGAGTTGACGGTGGACACGCCGGAGCAGATCGGGATCAAGCCCCTCTACACGGCGGCCGACCTCGACGGAGTCGAACACCTCGATTCACTGCCCGGGCAGCTCCCCTTTGTGCGAGGGCCGCGGGCCACCATGTACACCAACCGTCCCTGGACCATCCGCCAGTACGCCGGTTTCTCCACCGCGGCGGAGTCGAACGCCTTCTATCGCCGCAACCTGGCCGCCGGCCAGATGGGGCTGTCAGTGGCCTTCGACCTGGCCACCCACCGCGGCTACGACTCCGACCACCCCCGGGTTGTTGGCGACGTGGGCAAGGCCGGGGTGGCCATCGACTCGGTGGAGGACATGAAGATCCTGTTCGACGGCATTCCCCTTGATCAGATGACCGTTTCCATGACCATGAACGGAGCGGTGCTGCCGGTCATGGCCTGCTACATCGTGGCCGGGCAGGAGCAGGGGGCGTCGACCGAGCAGCTGGCCGGGACCATCCAGAACGACATCCTCAAGGAGTTCATGGTCCGCAACACCTACATCTATCCTCCCGAGCCCAGCATGCGGATCGTGGCCGACATCATCGCCTACACCGCCGAGCACATGCCCCGGTTCAACTCGGTGTCGATCTCCGGCTACCACATGCTGGAAGCCGGCGCTCCTGCCGACCTGGAGCTGGGCTACACCCTGGCCGACGGACTGGAGTACGTACGAGCGGCCATCGACGGCGGGCTCGACGTCGACGATTTCGCCGGCCGCCTCAGCTTCTTCTTCGGTATCGGCATGGACTTCTTCATGGAGGCGGCCAAACTACGGGCCGCCCGTCTGCTGTGGGCCGAACTGATGGCCCAGTTCAAACCCCGGAGCGACCGATCATCGATGCTGCGGACCCATTGTCAAACCTCCGGGGTGTCGCTGACCGAGCAGGACCCCTACAACAACGTGATCCGAACCACCATCGAGGCCATGGCGGCCGTTCTCGGCGGCACCCAGAGCCTGCACACCAACGCCTTCGACGAGGCCTTGGGGCTACCGACCGACGCCAGCGCCCGGATCGCCCGCAACACCCAGCTGATCCTGGCCGAGGAGTCGGGCATCACCCGTACGGTCGATCCGCTGGCCGGTAGCTACTACGTGGAGCGGTTGACGGCCGAGCTGGCCGACCGGGCCCGGGCGGTGATCGCCGAAGTCGAGGAGCTGGGCGGTATGACAGCCGCCATCTCCAAGGGCATCCCCAAACTCAGGATCGAGGAGGCGGCGGCCCGCTGCCAGGCCCGGGTCGATCAGGGGGTGGATGTGATCGTCGGGGTCAACAAATACCGCTCTGACGACCCGTCGATGGTCGACGTGCTCGACATCGACAACACCGCGGTTCGCCAGGAGCAGATCGCCCGGCTGGACCAGGTCCGGTCCGAGCGGGACGACGAGGCCTGCCGGAACGCCCTGGCCGCGGTGACCGAAGCCGCCGGCAGTGGCGACAACCTGCTGGCCGCCTGTGTCGAAGCGGCCCGAGCCCGAGCCACCGTGGGCGAGATGTCGGATGCCATGGAGGCCGAGTTCGGCCGCCACCAGGCCCAGACGGCCACCATCAGCGGGGTCTACGCCTCGGCCTACGACGGCGACGAGGGGTTCCGCCGGACCCAGGAGGCGGTGGACGCCTTCGCCACCGAGCACGGTCGCCGGCCCCGCATCCTGGTGGCCAAAATGGGTCAGGACGGTCACGACCGCGGGGCCAAGGTCATCGCCACCGCCTTCGCCGACATCGGCTTCGACGTCGACGTCGGGCCTCTGTTCCAGACCCCGGCCGAGGTGGCCCAGGACGCCGTCGACAACGACGTCCACGTCGTCGGCGTCTCGTCCCAGGCCGCCGGCCACAAGACACTGGTTCCCGAACTGCTGGCCGAACTCAGCCGGCGAGGAGCGAGCGACGTTGTCGTGGTGTGCGGCGGCGTCATCCCTCCCCAGGACTACGAGTTCCTGACCGAGGCCGGAGTGGCTGCTATTTTCGGCCCGGGAACCAACATAAACCAAGCAGCACTCGAGGTCCTGTCCGTTGCCGCTGGCCGCCAACAACAACCTGTCTCCTGAGGCCCTGGCCGACGCCGTTCTGGGCCGAGACCGCCGAGCCCTGGCCAAGGCCATAACCCTCGTCGAGTCGACCCGGGGCGACCATAGAAGCGACGCCGAAACGCTACTCGACAAACTGTTGCCTCACTCCGGCCGCAGCATCCGGGTCGGGATCACCGGTACTCCGGGGGTGGGCAAGAGCACATTCATCAACCGATTGGGCACTCAGCTGGTCGACAACGGACGGCGGATCGCCATCCTGGCCGTCGATCCGTCGAGCCGGACCACCGGTGGGTCGATCCTGGGCGACAAGACCCGGATGGCCGATCTGATCGGCCGGTCCGAGGTGTTCATCCGGCCGTCGCCGTCGGGGCAGCTGTCGGGCGGGGTGGCGCTGCGCACCCGTGACGCCATCACGGTCTGCGAGGCGGCAGGATTCGACACGGTCCTGGTGGAAACCGTCGGTGTTGGCCAGTCGGAGACGGCGGTGGCTGGTCTCACCGACCTGTTCCTGCTGCTGGTGGGGCCCGGTGGGGGCGACGATCTGCAGGGCATCAAGCGGGGGGTCATGGAGCTGGCCGACCTGGTGGCCGTCAACAAGGCCGACGGTGAACTGGCCGCCCTGGCCACCCGGACCGCAGCCGACTACCGATCGGCGCTGCATCTCGTCCGTCCCAAACGGCCGGGCTCGGAAACGACGGTGGTCACCTGCTCATCGTTGACGGGCCAGGGACTGGCCGAGCTGTGGGCCATTCTGGTCGACCTCCACGCCCGCCTGCAGGCCGACGGCCATCTCGACCGACTGCGCAGCGATCAGGCGGTCGAACAGCTGGACACCGAGTTACGAGCCTTGCTGTACCGCGAGGTCGGCGACAGCGATGACTTCCGGCGGCTTCATCACCAGGTGCGGGCCGAGGTGGCCGACGGTCGTCGCTCGGTGTCGGCCGCCGCCCGCCATCTCGTGGCCGCAGCCTTGGGCCGGCCGCCGATCTGATCATCGGCATTGGCCTTCTGCTGGTCTCAGGATCCGGGTGGGCGACCGACCGGCTCCAGCGGCCAGAACCGGGGGGTGCCATGACCGCCGCCGACGGTCAATCCGCCAGGTAAGGGCAACTCCTCCGACCGTTCGGCCCGGTGATTGGGATTGTCGAACGGATCATGATTGATCCGCCAACGCCAGCGATCGTGGAGGGCGGCCAGGTCGGCGTCGCTTATCGACGGGTCACGGCTGCTGGCCTCGTAGTGGTACAACTCGGCTCGGGGCTCGATCACCGTCACCCAACCTCGATCGAGCAGCTTGAGACAGAGATCCACGTCGTTGTAGCTACTGGGAAAGACAGGCGAAAAACCGCCCACGGCGTCGAACTTGGAGCGCTCGACGGCCAGGCAGGCCCCGGAGACGGCCAGGCAATTCTGGGTCACGGCCAAGCCCCGGCGGTAGCCGACGGCGTCGCCCGGATAGCCCTCGTAGCGGTGGGTCGGATGGCCGCCCCGGGTCCAGATACCGCTGTGCTGGACCCGACCGTCCTGATACAACAGGCGGGCCCCCACCGCTCCCACCTCGGGGGTTCGGGCGTGGGCCACCAACCGGTTCAACCAGTCGTCGGCAATGACCTCGGTATCGTCGTTGAGGAAGACCAGGACGTCGCCTCGAGCCCGTACCGCCCCGTGGTTACATGCATTGGAGAAGTTGAAGGGCCGATCGTCGGTCACCACCGCCACCGAGCGAGTGTTGTCATCGGCGAGGCCGCTTACCCGATCCAGCCGTTCCAGCCCAGGGATCAAATCAGGCGGTGTGCCCGGCGTGGCCACGATGATGACCTCGATTCGGGGGTAGGTCGAGGCCACGACCGAGCGAACCGCCCCATCGACCAGCACCGTCGGATCGCCTCCCAACTCCCGCTGCGATCCGTTGGTGGGAACGATCACACTGACCAGCGGCCACGACCGTACCTCTTGTCGGGCTGGGGCTGCCGGCCGGACAGGGGCCGGCCAATCGCCCGGCGGTGGTGCCGGTGTGTGGAGCGGCGCCGGAATGTGGGCGACCGTTGCCGCCCCGGCGGCCAGCGACTGCGGGCCGGTGATCCGGGCCGGTCCGACGGTGTCGGTGTCGACCAGTCGGGAGGGGCGGACCGCCACCAGATGGCCGAGATAGAACTGGTCGGCCAGCCGGTGAGGGGAGAATCCTGGCAACAACCAGGGCCCGACGGTCTCCGGATCCGATGGGCCGACCGAACCTGCGACCTCATCGCCCGGCGCCCGATCGGCCACTCCGGCATCACCGTAGGCCAGGTCGAGATCGGGCCGGGCCTCGAACACGTCGACCAACCGGACCAGGGCGTCGGCCGCCAGCTCAGCCCCGTTCACCAGAAACAGCCAAAGGGTGCCGTCGCCGACGGGGAGGCGCTCGGCCGTCCACCCCGGCCGGGCGGCATGTACCGTGACGGCCGGATGGCTCCGGCGGCGTCGGTCGGTGACCGCCGCCCCCAGGTCGAACAACGTGTTGCGAGCCGTCTCGATCGAGCGGCTGGTCGGTTCGGTCGGGCAGTCGGACGGGCTGCTTTCGGTCGTCATGACCACGATTTCGATGCGGTCGATCAGTTGCTCGGGCTCCAGCATGGCCTGCAGGCGGCGGACGAGCCGCCGAGCCCGCGGGACGGCCCCCCGGGCCGCGGTTCGGACTCCCAGCATCAGCGTCCGGGCACCGACCGGGGTCGTCGCCTCACCACTCCGCTGCCGGTGGAGGACCCCGATGGGTCGCCGGACCCGGGCTTGCCCAGGGAGCGGGCCACCTGCTCCAGCGGGGTATCCAGTTCGAAACCCAGGAGTTCTTTCAACCGTTTCAGCTCGGTCTCCCGGACGTCGAGCCGGTGAAAGATCTCATCGATGTCGCGGCGAGCCTGAGCGGCGGCCGCTTCGGCCCCGATGAGGGCATCACGCAGATTCAGATTCTGCTCCCGGGCCTCGGCCAGCAGACGTTCCGTCTCGCCGCCGTCGGGTCCGTCAGGATCGCCGATCATCGGCCACCTCCGCCAGGCGTTCCAACCGGGCCTCCATCTCGACCACGGCATCGACCGTGGCTTGCTGCAGGGCGGCCAGTCGGGCGTTGACCGGATCGAGCTGCCAGCCTGTGAGCCGGCGCACCGTCTGCTTGACCGGGGTCACGCCCGGTCGGGCCGACACCGGTTCGGGCACCTCGAAAGGGCCGAGGTTGCGCAGACCGCGTGACGGCCGACCAGCTTTCGACAGGTCGGCGGCCACCGACTCCTCGCGCTCGCCGTGTTGGCCACGAGCCCGAGCCACGATCTGGGACTGAATGGCCGCCCGGTCGGGAGCAGCGTCGTCGACATCCCAGGCCGAGGTGGCGGTTCGGTCCTGATCCATCCGGCCGGCCGGTCGATGGCCGAACCCGGCACCGGCCCACAGCTTCTCCATGGCCATGGCGAAGTCGCCGACATCAAGGGCGGTCAGTCCCCAGCCGTCGGCCTCGGGGCCGAGTTGGTGGCGAAGTTGGTCGAGTTCGGACACGATGATCGGCTTGTCAAAGAGGCGGGCCCGTTCCACCACCCCGGACGACCAGATTTCCCGGTAGGGCAGGACCACGGCGTCGGCCGCCGTCAGCCATAGATCGAATTGATCGTCCGACACGTAGCGGTTGTGCAGTTCAACCCCTGGCGTCCTTTGGCACATTCGAGCCAGCTCGGACACATAGCGGGCGATCTCGGGATGATCGACCCGGCCCGAGCCCACGATGTGGAGCGACGCCCGCGGTAGCGCGGCCAGGGCGAAGGCTTCCACCGCCCGGTCGAATCCCTTGTGCCGCTGGAGAAAGCCGATCGACAGGAAGAGAAACTCGTCGGCCGGCAATCCCAACTCGGCCTTGGCCTGAGCCGGGGTGCAGTCGACAGCCGGGACGAAGTTGTCGCCGTGGTCGATGACCTCGATGCGCCGGGCCACCGGACCCAGGGCCGCCACCAGCTGGGACCGTTCCGGTTCGGTGTGAACTGTGACCCGGTCGGCCCACCGGAGGGCCAGGGCGGCGGCCCGCCGCTCGGCCGGATTCTGGGCCAGCGGACCGTATTCGACTTCGTGGCCGCGCACGTCCAGTTTGCTCACCCGGCCCAGCCCGGCCAGGGCCAGCCAGACGGCCACCCGCTCGGAGGCGGCCCGGCACCGGCCGAACAGCATCTCCGGCCCGAACTGGACGATGACCTGCTCGTAGGCGGCGGCCCGCTTGGCCAGCAGCGTCGCCCCTCGGGCTCCGCCCAACCGGAGGTGATGGTGGGCGGCCGACGGAACAGGTGAGAGCACCTCGACCGTCCGCCCGTCGGCTCGCAGTCGTCGTAGCTCCTGGGCGGCGTAGGTGGCGATGCCGTCGCGGTAGGGAGCGAAGGGGGTGACCATGAGCGTCGACATCAAACCGCCCCCACCTGGGCGGCCACCGGGAACCACTCGTCCAGGCATTCGATCATGTTGTCGAAGACCACATCGGGACGGTAGTGCTTGTCGACGTAGGGCCGACCTCCAGCCGCCAATCGGGCGGCGGCTTCCGGCCGGTCGGCCACGAAGTTGAGGCATTCCACCAGCTCGGTCGGGGAACCGAAGACCAGCCCGGCTCCGGACTGTTCCAGGTGGCGGCTCACCACGGCGCTGGCCCCGTTTGCCAGTACCGGGGTGCCGGCGGCCATGGCCTCCAGCACGGTCAAGGAGAACGACTCCATGGCCGAGGGTTGTACGTAAGCCACCGCTGCTGCCATGGCGCTGTCGCGGTCGGTGTCGGACAGCAACCCGACGTCGATCACCGTTCGTTCGCACCCCAGCGGTGCCACCACCTCGCCCACCCCCGACGTGACGAGCTGGAGCCGGCGCCCACCGTCGGGACCGCCGGAATCCCGCCGGGAAAGGGTGAAGTCGGCGAAGGCGGCCAGCAGATCCTGCCAGCCTTTACCCCACTCCCGGCGACCGGCGTAGTACACGAAGGGCTCGGTCAGGCAAAAGCGGGCCCGGAAACCGTCGGGGTCGTAGTGATCGGGTAGGGCCACCGGGGCGCCGACAACCCGGTGCCGCCGGGGGGGATTGCACAGCCGGGTGGCCAGATCCTGCTCCGGTTCGGTCAGGAACCAGAGGGCGCCGGCTCCCTCCAACATCGAGCGGTAGATGTCGAGGTGGGCCGGCGGCTCGTCGTGGAGACAGGGCATGATCACCGAGCGGCGGCTGTGGATCTGCGACACCGCGTAGGTGGTCCAGAACATGTACGGGGCGAAGATCAGGGTCCGGTAGCGGTGTCCATGATCGAAGACGTGGTGCCACAGATCGGGACAGCGCAGGCTGGCGTTGACCCAGCGCTGCTGATCCTGGATGGTGATGTTCTCACCGGCCAGGATCCGGTTGCCGATGCGGTCACGCTCGGCCGACGACGGCGCCACCACGGTGGGAAATCGACGGACGACGACTCCGTCGGCCGCTTCGGTGAACCCGGCCGGGAATTCGTTGACCCACGTGAAATGATCACGGGCGCAGGTGGTGAGGATCTCGACCGGGAGCCCACGCCGGGCCAGGCCCCGGGCCACATCGGCCAGAACCGCTTCGGCCCCGCCAATCACACCGTCACCAAACCGGGGAGGAACGAGGGCGACCGTGCCCGGCCTGATGACCTCCGAGGCGAGGGCCGTCATGTCGCCACCACTTTCGACCTGCTCGACCGGGTCGGGCCCAGTCGCAGACCGGCCGATGCCGGCGATTGACCGTCGCCGGCCAGCTGGTCGAGGTACCAGGCGTAGGTCCGGGACAGTCCTGCCTCGAGATCGGTCGAGGCCGTCCAACCCAGGTCGGTCAGCCGGGACACGTCCAACGACCGTCGCGGCATCCCGTCGGGTCGCGATCGATCCCAGGCGATCTCGGCCTCAGGATGCACGATCGAGCGGATCATCTCGGCCAACTCGGCGATCGAGGTTTCAACCCCCGTTCCGACGTTGACGTGGCCCGGCTCGTCGTAGTGGTCCATGAGATACAGACAGCTATCGGCCAGATCGTCGACATACATGAACTCGCGACGAGCCGAACCGGAACCCCACACCTCGACGGTGGCGTGTCCGGCCTCCTTGGCCTCGTGGAACTTCCGCATCAGGGCCGGCAATACGTGGCTGGATTGCAGATCGAAGTTGTCGTTCGGCCCGTACAGGTTGGTGGGCATGGCGGCGATGAAGTTGCAGCCATACTGTTCCCGGTAGAAGTCACAGAGCCGCACGCCGGCGATCTTGGCCAAGGCATAGCCCTCGTTGGTCGGTTCCAGCGGCCCGCCCAGCAGCTCGCCCTCCGTGATGGGCTGAGCACTGAGCCGGGGATAGACGCAGGCGCTGCCCAGATACAGGAGTTTCGTGACCCCCACCCGCCGGCTGGCCTCGATCACGTTGGCGTGGATCATCATGTTGTCGTACAGGAATTCGGCCTGGCGGCTCGAGTTGGCGGCGATACCGCCGACGGTCCCGGCCGCCAGGTAGACATACTCCGGCCGATGCTGCTCGAACCAGCGCAGTACCGGCGCCTGCTGGCGCAGGTCGAGCCGGGAGCGGTGCTCGGTGAGGACGCGACGGAAGCCATCGCGTTCGAGCCGTCGGCAGATGGCCGAGCCGACGAGGCCGTTGTGACCGGCGACGAACACGGCGGCGTCAAGATCCACTGTCATATGGGGGCTGTGATCCTTCGGTACCGCCAAGTACAGAACAGACGTGCCGCCGTCTGACCGTCAAGGCTAGCAGGCGGTTGCCGGCTCCTCGTGCCCTCCCAGGAGTCTCCTAGGGATTGATGGCCGAGGCCAGGGAGGCGGCCAGTTCGAGATCGTCGACCGTCAACAGGGTGTCGGCGGCCGCCCCGATCTGGGCCTCTGTCAGGTCGGTGCCGGTCACCAGCCGACCAATGGTGGCAGCCCGGTTGCGGCGCGACTCCTCCGACCGGTAGAACCAGGTCACCACGTTGGTGCCGGAGCCGTCGTGGAGGACCGACAACCAGTAGTGGCGGCCGGCCCGATCGGCCTGGCGGTTCAGCAGATCCCGGTACAGGCGGTCAACGAAGTCCCGGTCGGTGTTACCGGCCCGGCGGTAGTACTCGGCCGAGCCGAAGAAGTAGGCCCCGATCTCCTGATACGACAGCCGGTCCGGGCCCGAAGCGGTCAAGCGGTCGACCCAGTGAGCCCGACCTGCGTCATCGGCCTTGCGGCCCAGCGTTACCCGGTAGAGATCATCGACCAGAGCGCCACTGAAGTAGTCGCTCCGGACCAGCTTGGCCGCCAGCTCCCGCCGACCGGCTGCTTCGTCGTCCTCCAGCCGGGCGACGGCTCGAGCCAACTCCGCCTCGTCGGGCGCGCGGCCGGCCAGGCGGCGATACATGGTCTCGACCAGCGGTTTGTAGTCGACGGCGGTCACCGGTTGATCGGACCCGTCGTCGGCCGGCGGTTCGAACTGGATCGGGCCGAAGTCGAACAGCTCCGATTTGAGTCCGAAGTGGATGCGAATGGCGGAACCGCTCATCGTCCTGGTGCCGTCACGGAAGGTCACGGTCACAACTTTGGCCCGCCCCCCGAAGCGGCCGTGGCCGTCTCGCTCGGTGACCTCGATCGAGCGCACCGGACCCAGACCGTAGCGGGAGGCCAGCCCGCTCAGACTCTTGGTCACCGACCACGACGAGTTGGGGTTGGCGCTGGTGGCGTCGCCCTTGTCCTCCACCGCGGTGAAGTCGCCGCCGGCGGTGTGGCCCCCGGTGCTGGACGAGAACTCGGTGCGAGCCACCCGACCGGCGGAGGTGAGTCTCACCTGACCGGCGGTGGCCGTGATGGCGGCGTCGGTCCGCTGATGGGTGGCCGACCGGGTTCCGCCTCGAGTGGTGACCCGCCCGTCGTAGACCTGGCAGTAGGTGTTGTCGCAGGTATCGGCATGCGATCCCCAGCGGCGGTCACCGGCCAGAACGTAGGACCGGGCCGCCACCGCCTGGGCCTGCAGCACCGCTTCGGGCCAGCTGGCCGGCACCTCGTTGGGCACCACACCCCGCAGGTACTGTTCAACCGTCACCGTATTGACCGTTCGCCGGCCGTAGGGGGTGCGGTGGGCCCATATCTCACCGTCGTACCAGGTCCGGTTGGTCGGTCCGCATACCCCCAACAGAGTGTGGGAGTCGGCTCCGATGACCTCGCCGTCATCGGACGGATCGTTGGGATCGAGTTCGACCCGGATGCCGATGGCCCGACCCTCGATCTGAGAGTGTCGGGTCCACGGACCGTGGCAGGCCTGCGCCGTCTGCACCTCGAATCCGTCGCCCCGGGGCACCAGCCGGAGGGCGTCTTGCGACACGGTGGCCCGTCGCTTCCCAGCCCCGTCGACCAGCACCATACGCCCGGCCGACAGGGTGACGGTGGTGTAGCGATCGTTCATGGTGGCCAGCTGGACCCGTAGCCGGTTCGGGTTGAGGTTGTCGATGGCCTGGGCCGGGCCCTGGGTGGTGCCACCGTAGAAGTGGTCGAGAATCTGACGGGACGACCAGCCATGGTCCCGGGCATAGCCCAGAGCCCCGTACTGGCCCATGCCCCGACCATGACCCCATCCCCCGCCCATGATCTCCACTCGCGGATAGCTGTGATGAGCCGCCACCGGAGTGACGAGCCCGGCAACCAGGCTGAGGGCGACCACCACCGCCATACCGACGGCACCACAAACACGTCCAACCCACCCGATACGATTCGCTGTCATGTGGGATCACATCGGCCACCAGGCCGAATTATCCAGTTTTCGGGAGGTTGGGGGGTCAGGCGGGATCCACCGGCGGCACGTCGGCCGGGCTGTCCTTGGGGATGATCATGTTCAGGACGAGCGCCGTCAGGCCACCGGTGGTGATGGGCGACGAGAAGATGGTCTGGATGTCTTCGTGCATGTCGGCCAACACCTCGGGCACCATCTGCACACCGAGCCCAAGGCCGAAGGCGAGGGCCAGGATCAACATCTCCCGACGACCGATGTCGGCCTGGGTGATGATCTTGACACCGGCGGCGGCGACCGTTCCGAACATCACCAACGTCGCTCCGCCCAGTACCGGTCGGGGCATGGCGTTG
Source organism: Acidimicrobiales bacterium (assembly GCA_965216685.1). Taxonomy (GTDB): domain Bacteria; phylum Actinomycetota; class Acidimicrobiia; order Acidimicrobiales; family SZUA-35; genus JAHELU01. The sequence goes on along the minus strand of OZ244195.1, from coordinate 4,439,894 downwards.
ATGATGCCGCCAACCAGGGGGAAGAGACCAAGCAGGACCAGGAAGCCGGCGATGAACAGACCGACGTATCGGCTGGCCACACCGGTCAGCTGAATCACGCCGTTGTTCTGGCTGAACGTCGTGTTGGGGAACGTGTTGAAGGTTCCGGCGATGGCAGAGTTGACACCGTCGCCCAGGACCCCACCCTTGATTCGTTCGATGTAGACCTCGCCCTCGATGGGCTCATCCGACACCATCGACGTGGCGGTCAGGTCACCGGTCGATTCGATGGTGGTGATCAGATAGAGGAAGGCAAAGGGCACGAACAGCGACAGGTCGAAATCGAGGCCGTACCGGAACGGTTGCGGCACCGACACCACCGGAAGATCGCCGATGCCGGAAAGATCGACCATGCCCATGAGGGAGGCCACGATATACCCGACGATGAGGCCGATGACGATCGAGCCCATGCGGAGATACTTGTTGCTGCTCAGGTTCAACAGGACGACGACGACCACGACCAGCCCGCCTAGACCGACGTTGCGGAGGCTCCCGAGATCCTCCGCTCCGACCCCTCCGGCCAGATCGGTCATGCCGACCCGGATGAGGCTGAGGCCGATCAAGGTGACGACGGTTCCCGTGACGATCGGGGTGATGATGTTACGGGCCAGGTGGATGAACCGGCTGAAGATCATCTCGATCGGCGAGCCGGCCAGCACCAGCCCGAAGATCATGGCCAATCCGGCCGTGCCTCCGCCAACGGCCAGCCCGGCCGCAATCATCGGACCGATGAAGGCGAAGCTGGTGCCCTGGATGCTCAACAGGCCTGAGCCCACCGGCCCTATCTTCCGGACCTGAATGAATGTTGCCACGCCGGAAACCATGAGAGCCATGCTCACCAGATAGGCCGTGGTATCGGCGTCGAGCCCCAGTGGCCCGGACAGCACCAACGTCGGTGTGACGATGCCGACGAAGATGGCCAGCAGGTGCTGGATGGCGGCCAAGGCCGCCTCCGCCACCGGTGGGCGATCGTCGAGCCGGTAGATTACGGCATCGGTTACGGTATCGGTCATAGCTCCCCCTTCGGTTGACGAATCCGGCGCCGCCCTGGAGGCGGCGCCTTCGACCCCGTGATCTTCGGCCCGGTGACCGACAAACCTATTACAGATCCGGGGGACGACGGAAACTGACTGCAGACCGCTAGATGATCGACGGGGTGGGCTGGGCGTAGGTCGAGACGCCGCCGTCCCCGGTAAAGGCTTCCCAGGCCCGGGCCAGACGCTCCACCGCCGCCATCAGCACGTCGGGGGGCTGGGTGAAGGGCAGGCGGACGTGTTCGTCGGGATCGGTGAGGGCGGCGAACTCGGCGCTGGTGGCCACCGAGACCCCGAACGACCGAGCGGTTCGGGCGAAGGCCCCGGCCCGCCCACCGGGTAACCGGGCCCACAGCACCAGGCCACCCTGGGGGCGACGAAACTCCCAGTCGGGCAGCTGGGCTTCCACCGCTTCGATGAGGACATCGGCCCGCTCGACCACGGCGTCGCGCCGTTCCCGGGTCAGCTCGTCGAGATGCTCCAACATGGGTAGAGCCATGAGCTGGGAGGGGATCGACGAGTACAGATCGTTGAGGGCCTTGGCCGCCCGCAACTTCACCACGGTGGGAATGTCGGTGCGAACCCACCCTATGCGGAGCCCCGGCCAGGTCACCTTGTTCAGCGAGTCGATGGTGACATGGGCCGCCTCGGGCCGAGCGGCGGCCAACGGTGGGGGAACCTGCTGATCGAAGTTGAGTTGGGCCACCACTCGATCTTCCACGATCACGGCACCGTAGTGGGCGCAGATGTCGGCCAGGGCCAGTCGCCGAGCCGGCGACAGCCGCGTCCCGGTCGGATTCTGGTTGTGGGGATTGACCACCACCGCCTTGGGCCGGAGCCGCTCGACCATGGCCTGTAGCTCCTCGATGACGATGCCGTGCTCGTCCATCGGTATGGCGTGGATCCGGCCACCGTTGGCCTGTACGACGTCGAGGAGGCCGGGCCAGGTGAAGGCCTCGACCAGAACCACATCTCCCGGCTGCATAACCGCCTCAACGGCCAGGGAGATGGCCTGTTGTGCCCCTGAGGTGACCACGATCTGTTCCGGACTCGTGGCCAGCCCGTTCTCGCTGTACCACCGGGCCACCCTCCGGCGCAGAGGATCGATGCCGGCCGGTTCGGCACTGTCGATGATGTCGGGCGATCGGCTCATGGTGGTCTGATCGCAGATGTCGAGAGCCCGAGGCAGAGCCCAGGGGATGGCAACCAGCATGTCGATGGAATGAATCGATGGTTCGAACAGACGGTAGCCCAGTCCGTCGAACGGTCCATGGCCCTCGTCGGCTGACGAGCGAGTGGGGCCGGTCACGATGGTCCCTCGACCCTGAACCCGGCGGATCCACCCCTCCCGGTCCAGCAGGCCGTAGGCATTGACCACCGTTCCTCTCGACACCGACAACCGTTCGGCCAAGCGCCGCTCGGGTGGTAACACCGTCCCTGAGCGGATGGCTCCGTCGATCAACAGCTGAGCCACCGCCTCCGCCAGTTGCCGGTACAGCGGCCCTCTGCCTTCCGACCAGGCGCCAAGTTGGGCCGCCAGATCGGTTGGATCCAATTTGCGAGGATTGGCGCTATCGACGACAGTCATCAAAGTCCAATATGGATCCATGACCTCGACAATTTCAAGTCCAATCCCTGAAATCCGGTCCATTTCTGGCGATGACAGGACCAATTCCCCTCAGCCGCCAGCAGCCGGTGCCGCCGCGCTCAATCAGGAACTGGGCCGCTGGACCGTTTCGCAGCTGGCCGACTACCAGGGCGAACTGGCAATGGCCGTGCTGTCGCTGACCGAGGCCGGCGCACAGCCGTGGCCGATAAGCCACCACGAGCCGGTGGTGGCTCTGCTACGGCTGTCGGCCCGGCTGGCCGTGCTGGCCCCCGAGGTGGCCACCCCGGCGGCCGCTCAACTGCTTGAACTACTCCGGCGGAACCGCTGAAATCGTGGCCCTCGGCCCGACTCAGCCGGCCAGGTTGGGCCGGCAGAGCTCGTCGAGTTCGGTTATCTCGATCCGGTCGCGATTGGCGTGGGTCACCTCGTTGGCCGGATCGGCCTTGAGTTTGTACTCCCGGAAGCTCAGCTCAAGGGCGTCGAAGGTCAAGAGCCGCCCGATCAGCGGATCACCCACCCCGAGGAGCAGTTTGATGGCCTCCAGGGCCTGGAGGGAGCCGATGATGCCCGGCAAGACGCCAAGCACCCCGGCCTCCGAACAGCTGGGGGCCAGCTCCGGTGGCGGTGGCTGGGGGAGAAAGTCGCGATAGGTCGGGCCGCTGATCGGATCAAACACCGTCACCTGCCCCTCGAAGCGAAAGATCGACCCGTGGACCACGGGAAGCCCGAGCTTGACCGAAGCATCGTTGAGCAGATACCGGCTGACGAAATTGTCGGCTCCGTCGATCACCACATCAAAACCGTCGAGTATGTCGAGAACGTTGTCGGCTCCCAGGCGGGTGTCGTAGGTGATGATGTCAACGTCGGGGTTGAGAGCGGTCAGTGTCTTGCGGGCCGACTCGACCTTGCGCTCTCCCAGCCGTTCCCGGTTGTGCAGGATCTGGCGCTGAAGGTTGGTCTCGTCGACCGAGTCCATGTCGATGATGCCCAGGGTGCCCACCCCGGCGGCGGCCAGATAGAGTGCGGCCGGCGAACCGAGCCCACCGGCGCCCAGCAACAGCACCCGGGAGTCGAGGAGCCGCTGCTGGCCCTGCTCCCCCACCTCGGGCAAAAGCAGGTGGCGGCTGTAGCGGTTGCGCTGGTCCGGATTGAGAACCGTGGGGATGGCAAAGGGCCGGCCCTCATCTTTCCACCGGTTGAAGCCGCCCTCCATCGAGGCCACATCCCCATAGCCCAGTTCCTGAAGTGTCTTGGCGGCAAAAGCCGATCGGGCACCCCCGGCGCACATGACGATCACCTTGGCCGACTTGTCGGAGAGCCGGGACTCGATCTGGGCCTCCAGGTTGCCGCGGACGACATGCACCGAACCGGGCACCGCGCCCTGGGCCACCTCGTCGGGCTCGCGGACATCGAGCAGGATGGCCCCGTCGGTAATGGCTCGGTCGGCCGTGGCCGGATCGACCTCCACGATCTGGGCCTTTGTGGTCGCCAGCAACTCCCGGAACGACGTCATCACCAAGAACCCTACCGGGTAGGTCAGGTCACTCGCTTCGCCACGATCGGATCTCGGCTCTCCGAGCCGAGAATTCACCGCCGCCTTTCGGGTCGGCTCGCCTACCGGCTCTCCTCCTGAACCCTACCTTGGCCCGTCAACCGACGATGATCGGTAGCAGGTCGCTGATCGACCCCCGCACCACGACATCGGCCAGGTGATCCATCTCGGTTGGTTCGCCGTTGAGGATGACAACCGAGGCCCCTGACTGTTTGGCCAGCGGCACGACCCGGGCGACGGGGAACACGGCCAGGGTGGTGCCGACGGCCAGGATCAGATCGCAGGCCAGCGCAGCGTCGTTGGCCCGCTCGATGTCGGCCGCAATCAGGTTCTGGCCAAAGCTGATGGTGGCCGATTTGAGAATGCCGCCGCATCTCGGGCACGGCGGATCGTCTTCGCCCTGACGGACCCGATCGAGAGCCACCTGCATCGGGTCGCGGTAGGTGCAGTCCAGGCAGGCCACCTCTCGAGCCGTGCCGTGGACTTCGACGATCCGGGCTTGGTCGGAACCGGCGGCGTGATGGAGTCCGTCGACATTCTGGGTGATGAGCATGTGCAGCTTGCGGCGTCGCTCCAGCCGCAGCAGGGCCCGGTGACCGGGGTTGGGTTCGGCCGCCCACATGGGGCTGTCCAACCGCACCCGCCAGGCCTGGCGGCGGACGTCGGGATCGGCCACGTAGTTCTGGAGCGTGGCTGCCTTCTCGGCCGCTGGGTTCTTCGTCCAGATCCCCTGGGGGCCACGAAAGTCGGGAATGCGGGAATCGGTGGAGATGCCGGCTCCGGTCAACACCACGACCTGGGAGGCCTGGTCGATCAGCTTGGACGCAGCCGACGCGGCGGCGTTGGCGTCGGCATCGGCCGGCCCGGCCGGCGAGATGTGGTCGGTCACTCGACGTACCGTATTGCTTCAATCGGCCGACCACCAGCTCGGCTGGTGTCGAGCCTTGTCACCCGGTTTCGGAGATTCGAATGATTACTGTTGTATACTGTAAACTCATCTAGTAGGCTCACCACCGGTTGTTCTTCCCCTTGCTCGCTGCTTCGGCAGCCTCCACGGACATGACCTCGCCCATCCCAGGAGAAGAACATGATGGCCTCTCCCGCCCCCTCCACGCCCCGTAGCAGCCCTCGCCGGACCGACCAGGCCGGTAGCGATCGTTCCGGTGCCAAGCAACACTCCGATCTGATGTTCCCCGAGCAGCGCCTGGTCGTACGGTCCTGGCCCGATCCCGTGCTGGACAACCTCGGCCACGACCCCCGGTCACCGTACGTCGAGCAGTTCTGGTTGGCCGTGGTCGGACCGTCATGCCTCTTTCTTGTCCGCCGCCTGGCTGCCGGCCTGGAACGATCACCCGACGGGTTCGAGCTCGATCCCCGGCAGTGGGCCCGGGAACTCGGACTGGGCATGAAGGGCGGCAAGCACGGGCCGTTCTGGCGGGCCCTGGATCGAGCCTGCCGCTTCCGCATCGCCCAACGCAACAACGAGCTTCTGGTGGTGAGGCGGCGGATGGCCCCGCTCACCAGCCGGCAGGTCAGACGCCTGCCCCCCGAGCTACGAACAGCCCATGAGGCGTGGCTCGACAACCACCGCCGGCGGGCCAAGCGTCGTTCCCTGACCACCTGGGCGGTCGAACGAGGTCCAGCCGACGCCGCCTGAATTCAGTAGGCGCCATCGCTGCGGAGAACCGCCGGGATGGTTCGGGCCAGGATCGAGATATCGACCAGCATCGACCAGTTGTGCACGTAATACAGATCGAGCCGGGTGTACTCGGCGAACGTGGTACCGCTGCGGCCCGACACCTGCCACATCCCGGTGATGCCCGGCTTGACGTCGAGCCGGGCGTACAGTGCCGGTTCCCATTCGGCCATCTCCGCCCTCAACGCCGGGCGGGGACCGACCAGGCTCATCTCGTTGCGCAACACGTTCAGCAGCTGCGGTAGCTCATCGAGTGAACTCTTTCGCAACAAACTCCCCACGGTGGTCACCCGGGGATCGGACTTCATCTTGAACAGCGGCCCGGCCCCCTCGTTGTCGATCTGCAGCTCGGCCAGTAGCTCCTCGGCGTTGACCACCATGGACCGGAACTTCAGCATGTCGAACGGCTCGCCGTAGCGACCCACCCGCTCCTGACGGAAGAACACCGGCCCTGGTGAGGTCACCTTGACGGCCAGGGCGATCAGACCGAAGACCGGGGCCAGAAGGCCGAGCACAGCCGAGGCCACAACAACGTCGAATAGTCGCTTGGCCCGGCCCCGCCAACCCGATTTGGGTCGGGGGGCGATCCAGGTGACGATGCCCGAGCCCAAGGCCCGGGTGGCCAGCCGATCGGCTGAGATGTCGACCAGGGTCGAGGCCAGGTCCACATAGAGATGGGCCTGCAGGAGCCCCCGCACCAAGGCGTTGGCCGTGGGCGCATCGATCAGCGATTCGACCACGATGGCCCCCTGAGCCCCCGACTGGCGGGCGGCGGCCACCGTTTTGGTCAACAGATCCTCGACGTCGGCACACTCGGTGGGATCGACGTGGGCCAGGATGGTGTGGGGGCTGGAGCGATCGGCCTCAATGCGCCGGCGAAACTCGGCGCCCGCCTCCTCCCCGGCAACAAGAATCGAACCCCACAGTCCTTGACCGGCCTCCCGCCTCCGGGCAAACCACAGGCGCAGCCCTTCCCGAATCACCGCCACCGCCGTCGTCGAGGTCAACCACAGCACCACCACCGGTTGGAACTGGATGTCGATGTCGGCGGCCACAACCACCAAACCGACGACGATCATGGCCCGCATACCACTGCGGCCCACCCCCATCAGTTCCTCTTGACGGTTGGTGGCCAGTCGCGAGTTGTAGAGGTTGGAGCCGATGACGAACGACCAGAAAGCCACTGCGAACAGGGCCAGCAGCCACCACGTGAGTTGACCCGCCGACGTCAAGGACCTGGCCGCCAGCGCCCCGACGACGAGTCCGGCCACGTCGCTGGCCATGACCAGAGCCCGGCGCCGAATGGCGCCCTTCGGCCCGGCCCGGCCGTCGCCGGACAGAGCTTCGACATCAGTGTTGTCGCTGATCGCGGTGGCCATGGCCATCACCTATCGGCCAGGCCGGTTCCCGCTTAACCCAATGGCCGGGCCGTAAGCCCGGTCGGCTACCAGTTGGTCAGCGTGTCGACCAGAAGCCGCACCCCGTATCCGGTCGCTCCCTTCACGTTGATGCCTTTACTGGAGTCAGAGAACACCGACAATCCGACGTCGATGTGAGCGAACGGCTTGTCCCCCACGAACTCCTTGAGAAACAGCCCGGCGATGAGGGCGCCACCGTAAGGGTTGGTACCGATGTTACGGAGATCGGCCACGGCCGAATCCAGCTGCGATCTGTACTCGTCGGGCAGCGGCAGACGCCAGAGATTCTCCGACGTGCGCTCCGACGCAGCCTGCAGCCGAGCGGCCAGGTCGTCGTCGGTGGCCATGAGGGCGGCGTAGGACTGGCCCAGAGCGGCGGTGGCCGAACCGGTGAGGGTCGACACCTCGATGATTGCCTCGGCGTCGGACTCGGCGGCCAGGCTGAGGGCATCGGCCAGGATCAACCGTCCTTCGGCGTCGGTATTGAGCACCTCCACGGTCTTGCCGTTGCGAGCGGTGAACACGTCGCCCGGCCGTTGGGCGTCAGGACCGGTCATGTTGTCGGTCAGAGGGATGAAGCCGATGACCTCGACCGCGGCCTTGACCGCAGGCAGCGTGACCATGGTGGCCAGAACGGCGGCGGCGCCGGCCATGTCTATCTTCATGGTCATCATGCCGGTTGAGGTCTTCAGGGAAAGACCGCCGGAATCGAACGTGATCCCCTTGCCCACCAGCGCCACCTTGCCTTTGGGACGTCCCTTGGCCGGCTTGTAGTGGAGCTGCAGGAACTGGGGCGGGAGTTCCGATCCCCTGTTGACAGCCAGAACACCACCCAGCCGTTCCCGTTTGATCCGGGCCAGATTCCAGACGGTGAGCTTGACTCCACTGTCGGCGGTGGCCTTCTTGGCCGCGGCCACGAAAGCTTGTGGGGTGAGCGAGCCACCGGGCTCGTTGACCAGGTCGCGGGCCAGTTCCACCCCGTCGACCACGGCGTTGGCCCTGGTCAGCTCGGCCCGCAGTCCCTTGCCGGTGGCCACCACTGTCACCGAGCGCAGCGCCACCTCGTTCTTCTTCCGGCTCGAGTCCGAACGCAGTTGATTGAAACGGTAGGTGGCCAGCCGGACTCCCTCGGCCACCGCCGTGACCGCCTCGGCGCCATCGATCGACTCGTCGAATGATGCCAGCGTGGTGGCCACCTGATCGTGCTTGGAAACCGCCCGGGCGTAGGCCGCCGCCGCCTTGCGTAGCTTCCGGGTGTTGAATTCCGAGCTGGGGCCGACTCCGACCAGCACTTCGATCTGCTTGCCCTCTCCCCCGGCCAACACCAGCGTCTGACCGGTTTTGCCCTCAAAGCCCTGACGGCGGGCCACGGCCTTTTGGGCCGCCGGCAGCTTTGACACCCCCTCGGTCGACACCGGAACATCGACCGCGGTGGCCGACTTGGGGACGGAACTGGCGATGCGTACGCTAGGCATACCGGCCAATCCTAATGGCCGCCGACCGGCAATGGTGTCGGTCAGCCGTCGCCATCGTCCCCACCGGGAAGCTGCTGAACCAGGGTGGCCACCGAGGCGAAGAGATCACCCAGTCCAGCGACCCGATCGAGCACCTCATCGGCCCCGAATATCAGCGGTTCACCCTCGCCCCCAGCCGCCACCTCGGTCCAAGACACCGGGGTCGACACGGTCGGGGTGGGCCGGGCTCGAAGCGAGTAGGGGGCGATGGTGGTCTTGTGCCGGGAGTTCTGGGACCAGTCCACGAACACCTTGCCCACCCGTAATGCCTTGTTCATCTCCACCACGACCAGCTTGGGTAACTCCCGGGCCGCCATCTGGCCAACGGCGAGGGCGAACCGGGAGGCGTGGTGGTGAGTGTGGGCCGAGTTGAGGGGAACATAGATCTGCAGACCCTTGGAGCCCGACGTCTTGGCCCACGACTGCAGGCCCACGGCATCGAGCACATCCCGCACCACCAGGGCGACCTGGCAGCACTCGGCCATGGCGGCCGGTTCACCGGGGTCGAGGTCGAAAACGAGAATGTGGGGCGATTCGATGTCATCGCATCGGGCCATCGGACTGTGGAGCTCCAGAGCGGCCAGATTGGCCGTCCAAACCAGGGCCGCCTCCTCTTCGATGCGGCAGTATTCGATGCCGCCCTTGTGGTCGCCGGGACCGAGCCCGACCGGAACCCAGTGAGGTCGGTGCCCGGGACAGCGCTTCTCGAAGAACGACTGTTGGTCGACGCCGTTTGGCCAGCGCCGCAGGGTGAGGCAACGCCGGGAGATGTGGGGAAGCATCACTTCGGCGATGCGGGCGTAGTAGTTGATGACCTGTGACTTGGTGAAACCCACTTCGGGATAGAGCACCTTGTCGAGATTCGACAGGCTGAGCGTACGACCGCCGACCGCCACCTCGACTCGATCCGGATCCTTGAGGGCCATGGCCAACCAGGTTACGGCGGCCTAGAGCGGGGCCTACGACTCAGGCCGATTTGGCTTCCGGCTCCACCTCGTCGTCGGCCTTCTTCGACCGTTTGCCGGACTTGGAGGCCGCCCCCTTCTTGGCCGACTTGCGGGCCGGCTTCTTGCGGGCTTCCTTGGCCGCGTTCACGCTGGCCTCCAGGGCCGCCAGCAGATCGACTACAGCCGCTTCCTCGGCCGCCGGGGCCGCTTCGATCGACTGGATCTCGCCTGACGCCTTCTGTTCCAGAAGGTCGATGACCTGCTCCCGGTAACCATCGCGGTATTGATCAGGCTCGAAGTCGTTGGCCAACGATTCGATCAGCTGGCCGGCCATGGTCATCTCGGCCTCCGACACCTCGATCTCGTCCAGCTCCTCCAACCCGGGGATCTCCTCGGGCGACACCAACTCGTCGGCGTAGACCATGGTTGACATCATCAGCCGGCCTTCGGTGGGCCGTATGGCCACCAGGTACTGTTTGGTCCGCATCACAAAGGTGGCGATGGCCACCCGGCCGCTCTCCTCCAAGGCCCGGGACAGCAGCGTGTAGGACTTCCGAGCCAACTCATCGGGAACCAGGAAGTAGGCCGAATCGTAGAGCACGGGATCGATCTGCTCCTCCAGTACGAAGTCGGTGATGTCGATCATGCGGGACGCCTTGGGGGCCAGGGCCGCCAACTCGTCCTCGGTCACGATGACGTAGGAGTCCTTGGAGATCTCGTAGCCTTTGACGATCTGCTCGTAGGGCACTTCCTCGCCCTCGGCATTGACCCGTTTCTGTTTGACCCGGCTGTTGGTCTTGGAGTCAATCTGGTTGAACCGTACGGTCTTGCGGCTGACCGCGGTGTACAGCTTGACCGGCACCGAAACAAGACCAAAGCTGATTGCTCCACTCCAGATGGCACGAGGCATGCTGTTCCCTTCGGTTCCTAGGGCTACAACGATAGTCGTTGCCCCGAGACCAGAGAACCCGGACGGTCCAAGCCGGGTGCCGGGCCTCAGCCGGTGACCAACAGGGCCCGGGCCACCAGATCGGTGCCGAATCCGGTCAGGATGGCCAGATACAGAAGACCGGTGGCCGCCATCACTGCGGCGTACTGCCGTTCCCGCAGCGCCGCCCTGGTGGCCGCCACCAGGACGGCGGTGGCCACGGCACAAGCGGCCCAGAACCAACCGAGCAGGCCACCCCAGCCGTCGACGATGTCGCCGCTGAGCACCGAGATCATGCCCGTTGGTACCAGGAGCAGCACAACGGTGACCAGCCACGTCCAGCCCGTCCAGTCCACCAGTTCCCGCAGGAAGCGCCGATCGAGGCCGGGCTGCACCAGGTACCAGTGGCCCAGCAGCATGGCGTCACTGACCGCCCCCAGCAGCAGGGTCCCGGCCAGCAGCCGGGCCGTGGCCAGCCAGGCCGGGTCGCCCAGTCGACCGGCGGCCACCACGGCGACCAAGCCGATGACCGGAGCGATCAGATCGAGTCGGGGATCGAACTCCGGCCCACCGCCTCGTTTGGCGGTGGCCGCACGCTCGATGCCGGTCATGGCCGCCACCCGAGCCGACCGCTGCTGGGCCAGCTCCTTCTGATGGGTGACGCCGACCTTGCGCCGTATCACCGACTGCACCAGGGCAACCCCGGCCGCCACCGCCACCGCCACCGCCAACCCGTCGCGCACGGGGTCGGGGCTGAAGCGTCGACCGAGCACGGCCGCCCCGGCGGCCATGAGCCCGTAGGTGGCCCGCAGTAGCCAGCCGTAGCCCAATCCCACCTGTCGATGGCGGGTGGTGACCCAACAGAACAGCAGACCCCCGGTGGCCCACTGCAGCGCCACATTGGCGGCCGAAAGGGGCAGCACCGGTTCAGGCTTCGACGGTGGCCAAGGCGTGGTCGGCCCGGTTCAAGGCCAGAGGACCGTCGTCGGTGCAGACCACGATGTCCTCGATCCGGGCCCCCCACCGGCCGGAGATGTAGAAGCCGGGTTCGATCGAGAAGGCGTTGCCGGCCTCCAGAGGCACGGCGTTGCCTTCCACCAGGTAGGGGTCCTCGTGTTCCTCCACCCCGATGCCGTGCCCCAGCCGGTGGATGAACCATTGGTCCAGGCCGGCCTCGGCCAGGCGGTCCCGGGCCACCCGATCGACGGCCTCGGCCGCCGTTCCCACCGTGGCGGCGGCCACGGCCGATGCCTGAGCCTCGAACAGGGCGTCGTACTGTTCCACGAACTCGGCCGGCGGTGTGCCGGTGTAGACGCAGCGGGTGATGTCGGAACAGTAGCCCGGCTCGCCGTGGGGCTCGACCGTCGTCCCCCCGAAGTCGCAGAGCACGACCTCATCGGGTTGTATCACCCGGGTGCCGGCATGATGGTGAGGACTGGCGGCGTTCTCCCCGGCGGCGACGATGGCGAAGTTGACCTTGGCGTGACCTTCGGCCACGATACGGCGGCCCAGCTCGGCCGAAACATCGGCCTCGGTCCGGCCGATGAGCGGGATCTCACCCCCTTGCAGGGCGGCGGCCACCCGGTCGACTCCGGCTGCGGCCGCCTGCAGGCGGGCGATCTCAGCCGCCGTCTTCACTGCCCGCAACGGGCCGACGACCGCACCGGCCGACGACCACTCCACGGCCGGCAGCTCCCGCTGAAGGGCCACCAGGAAACGGCTCCAGGTCCGATCGCCGATGGCGGCCGTGTTCACACCGCGGATGCGGTCGGCCACCAGGCTGATGGGGTCTTCGGTCTCGCCCCAGCCCCGGATGGAGAAGACATCCGGCCGTTCGACCACCCGGGCCACTTCCAGAGTCGGGATCACCAGCTCGGCCGGCTCCTCGGCGGGAACGACCAGCATCGTGAGCCGCTCCAACGGCATGGCTTCATAGCCCACCAGCCAGGGGAGATCGGGACCCACCGACAGTAGCAACACGTCGATGTTGTGGCGCTTCATCGCCCCACGAACCCGGTCGAGACGCTCATTGAACATGGCTGAAATCGTAGCCGAGTACGAGCGGGGCGAGACGGTCGAGGGGCGGCTGCGGGGCGACAATGGACCGTTCGGCCCTTGTCCTCGCCCCGGGCTCCGCCGACAAGAAGAGAAATGCCGCCCTCACCCCAACAGCCCGACCACCGGGTTACCGCCGCCGATCGATTGATCGCCCGTACCAGATCGATCGCCACCCTGCTGGCCCACCGCCTGGAATCGGCCATGTCATTCCATGATCTGACGACCAAGCGGCTGTGGGCCGCCCACCGGAACACGGCCGAGCTTCACCGCCAGGGTCGAGCGCCGACGGCCACCGACTTCTGGGATCTGACGGCGCAACCGGAGGCGCAGCATCTGCTCAATGAGGCGGTGCAGGTGATCGACGCCCACCAGAGTGAGTTCACCAAGGCCCTGCAGCAGTTCGCCGTGTCCATCAGGGAACAGCAGCAGCGCCGGCGAACCGCCAACCCGGCCGTCGACAATGCCTCTCGGCCCGTCAGCAGTACCGATCGGGCCGTCGGCAGTGCCGAACCCCTCCTGGCCGTCGATCCCCTCCTGGCCGCTGATCTGGCTGTGGCCCGGGAGGCCGTCGAGTGCTTCATCGCCGGGGCGACAGTGAGCCACCGCATCAACGAGGTCGGGGCGTGGTGGCAGAGCAAACTGCGGCGCCGGGCCATACTGGCCACGGTGGGCCGGCTGCTGTTCACGCCGTTGGGGCGCTATGAGCTGGCGGTGACGGCGGCCGAGATGACGCTGTTGAGCGAACCACCATGGAGCCACGATGACCGCATGCTGTCGGCCTTCGAGTTGGCCCACGGTGATCTGAGGGACCACGTGTCCGATCTGGCCGAGGAACTCGACCGCCGGGCCGCCGCCATGATACGCGACGTCCACACCATTGACCGCCGTCGACGATCACCCCGCCCGCAACCCCGACCAACGGGGACGAGCCCCCACCGCGGAGCCGAAACCATCGAGCTGGGTTGACCCGGCCGCCGGCCGACCGGCTGCTTGGTCGGGGTCGTTGCGTTGCCCCCACCGTTTGGCAGACTGGTGTGGTGCATCCCGTGTCGACCGTACTCTTCATCGCCGGGTACGGTCTCGCCCTTCCTCTGGCTGCTCGGCTGCCGGCCATCGTGGCCGGTCAGCAGCGCCTGGCCTTCGCCGGCCATCAGCTCGGGATGCTGGTGGCCCTGGTGGGCTGGCTCTCACGGGGGTCATATGTGATGGGCCTGCTCCATGCCGGCTGGTTGGTCGGCACCCGCGTCTGGTACGGCCTGACCGAGGGCCGGCAGAGCCGCGCCGCCACCGTCATCAGCCGCAGCGGACGCTAACCCCCGGGAGCGGCAAACTGGCCTGGATTTCCTCCGGTTTTCCGGAAGAAATCACGGCCAGAACGAGGCACACCGGCCAGAACGAGGTTCGGCGGGACAGCTCACCGGCGGGCGGGGTTCTCAACCTCCGATGGCGACCGCCGGTCCGGCGGAAACGCCGCCGGCCACCGACCCGGCGTGATGGCTGGATCGGGTGAGCGGACTGGATTCGACGTGTTCGATGCCCAGCTGCTGTTCGCCGATGCGCTTCAGGTGGGCGAACTCGGCCGGTTCCCACCAGCGGGCGACAGGCAGGTGATGCGAGGTGGGCCGCAGATACTGACCGATGGTGACGATACGGACCCCCACGGCGGCCAGATCGGCCAGCGCGGCCACCACCTCGTCGAACGTCTCGCCCATGCCGACGATCAGACCGGACTTGGTGACCATGCCGGCGGCCGCCCCCCGGGCCAGAACCGTCAGGCTTCGGGCGTAGGAGGCCGATGGCCGAACCGCCCGCTGCAGCCGGGCCACCGTCTCGATGTTGTGGTTGAGGATGTCGGGTTGAGACTCGACCACCACCCGAAGGCTCTCGGCCGAGCCGGCGAGATCGGAGATGAGCACCTCGACCCCCACCTCGGGAGTCAGCCGGCGTATCTCGCCCACGGTGCGGCCGACGATGTCGGCTCCACCGTCAGCCAGATCGTCGCGTGCCACCATGGTGAGCACGGCGAAGTCGATTCCCAGATCACGGACGGCTTCGGCCACCCGGCGGGGCTCACCCTCGTCGACCGCCTGCGGTTTGCGGGTGTCGACCAGGCAGAACCCGCAGGCCCGGGTACAGCGCTCACCCAGCAACATGAAGGTGGCCGTGCCCTCGTTCCAGCATTCGAAGATGTTGGGACAGCCGGCTTCCTCACACACCGTGGTCAGCGACAGCTCCCGTGACGTCTTCTTCAGCCGCCGGTAATTGTCGCCGGTTTCCAGCTTGACCCGCATCCAAGGCGGCTTGCGCCAGCCGATATCGGCGTCGGGATCGACGCCGGCCTCGGCCAGGCGCCGACCCAGCCTGACCGGCACACCGTTTTCCCGTTGTGCTGCCGGCGCCCGGTTCTGGTCCGGCCCTACAGGCGTCCCCGGACCCAGCCCGCGGCTGAAGGCCGACAGGTCCTCGGGCCCATGACGGAACACCTCGCCGGCGAACTCCAGCGGCCGGCTGATCTGCGGTTGCAGAGCCGAGGCCCGTCCGGCCAACAGACCAACAACTTCTTCGGTTGTGACCGCAACCCCCTCGGCCGCCAGCGATGTCACCCCGAACTCGGTGATACCGCAGGGCACGATCGGGGAGAACCAGTTGAGGTCGACATCGACGTTGAGGGCGAAGCCGTGCATCGACCGACCCCGGGTCAGGCGGACACCGATGGCGGCGATCTTGCGGGGATCGGGGCCGTCAACGTCGACCCACACGCCCGGATATCGGGCGATGGTGCCGGCGGCCACGCCCAACTCCGACAGCACCTCGATCAGATAGTTCTGGATCGAGGCCACGTGGGCCGCGGTGTCGGCCATGCCTCCACCTCGCCGCCCGACGGCGTCGAGAATGGGATAGCCCACGACCTGACCGGGGCCGTGGAAGGTGACATCGCCCCCTCGGTTGACCCGCAGCACCTCGGCCCCGGAGTCGGGGAGAACGGATCCCACATTGGCCTGCCGTCCGCTGCGACCCATGGTGTAGACCGGGGGATGTTCGAGCAGCAGCAGGTGGTTGTCGGTTCCAGTGTGAAGGGCTTGTTGTAGATCCCAGGCTTCGGTATAGGGCACCCGGCCGAGCCAACGAACCCGGAGAGGTTTGTGAGCTGAGTTCATAGGCCCATCACATCCGAACTCGCCACCTCAGGTGATCTCGGTTGACCAGTCCCGAGTTTCGATGATCTCCCGGACCCGGGCCATGAAAGCGGCGGCGTAGGCACCATCGATGGCCCGGTGATCCCAGGCCAGGGCCAAAACGCCGACCGAGTGGATGGCGATCGACTCGTTTCCGTACTCGTCCTCCACCACCACCGGCTTTCTCTTGACCGCGTCGGTGGAGAGGATGGCCACCTGGGGCTGGTTGATGATGGGGAACTGCATCATCGTGCCGTAGCCGCCGGCGTTGGTGAGGGTGAAGGTACCGCCCGACAGTTCGTCCGGTGAGACCTTCTTTGACCGGGCTCGGCGGGCCAGGTCGGAGATGTCGCGGGCGATGGCCCGCATGCGTTTGCCGTCGGCGTCGCGGACCACCGGGGCCAACAGACCCTGGAAGTCGAGATCGACGGCGATGGCCAGATTCACATAGTTGTGGACTATCAGCTCCCGGTCGCCGACCGAGGCGTTGAGGTGGGGGTACTCACGGAGGGCGTCGATGGTGGCCCGGGAGATGAAGGGCAGGTAGGTGAGACTGAAGCCCTCCTGCTTCTTGAACTCGGCCCCGTGAGCCCGGCGGACCTTCTCCACGCCTTCATAGTCGATCTCCATGGCGGTGAGGGTGTGAGGAGCGACGGCCTTGGACATCACCATGTGCTCGCCGGTGCGCAGCCTGATGTTGGTCAGGGGCACGACCACATCCCTGATGCCGGCCTGGACATCGGAGGCGGGAACCGGGGCCGACGACTGGGTCGCCGGGGCCGCCGGTTGCGGAGCGGGCGGGGCCGGGGCCGCCGGTTGTGGAGCGGGCGGGGCATCGGCAACCGCATCCGGCGCGGCCTCGGCGGAAGCCGGTGACAGCTGATTGGCCTCGATATGACGCTGCACGTCATCCCGACTGATCCGGCCACCCAGCCCGGAGCCCTCGATCTGATCGGGGTCGATGCCGTATTCGTTGATCAGCCGACGAACCACGGGGGAAAGAACCTTGCCCTCCGTCCTCGACGGGGCGGGGGTGGCGGCCTGCTGGGGCTCAGCCGGGGCCGGCGCCGGCTCGGGGGCGGGCGGAGGGGCGACCCGGGTCGCCTCCGGCGGCGGTGGCGGGGTGGCGGCCGCCGCCGGCTGGGGCTCGGCCGGAGCCGAAGGCGGTTCGGGGGAAGGAGGAGGTGCGGCATCGGCGGCCGGCGCTTCCGCTTCGGCGGCCGGCGCTTCCGCCGCCGGAGCCTCGGCCGGGGCTGCTTCGGCCGGGGCCGCCCCGTCGGACACCACGGCCAAGACCGTGCCCACGTCGACCGTCTCCCCTTCGGGAACCAGAATCTCGGTGATGGTGCCGGAGGCCGTTGACGGGACCTCGGAGTCGACCTTGTCGGTCGAGACCTCGAACAGCACTTCGTCCTGACTCACCGTATCCCCGACCGCTTTGAACCACCGGGTTATCGTCCCTTCGGTGACGGTCTCTCCCAGCTGGGGCATCTCGATTTGGGCCACTGGTCGTCAACTCCTCAAATTCGTGTTGTTGGACGGAAGGTTACCGGGATTGCCGGCGTCGGATGGTGGCTCGCTCGTCACCAGAGTAGGGCGCATCTCGCCGGTCGGCGAACGCACCCGGGCGTTGATCAGTGGAGCGACCGGCCGGTCAGAGCCAACACCGACTCGCCGAACAACTCGCTCATCGTCGGGTGGGGCTGGATGAACTGGGCCACCTCGTCGACCGTTGCCTCCCAGTTGACGGCCAGATAGCCCTGACCCAGCTGCTCGGTCACCCATGGTCCGACCATGTGCACTCCCAGGATGCGTCCTCCGGTACCGTCGGCCTGCTTCTCGGCGATGATCTTCACCAGTCCGTCGGTCTCCCCCACGATCATGGCCCGGCCGTTGCCGGCAAAACGGTGTTTGGACACCACCACGTCGAACCCGGCCTCCCGGGCCGATTCCTCGGAGTGTCCGGCGAAGGCCACCTCGGGGTGGCAGTAGATGCACCACGGAACCTTGTCGTAGTCGACCGGTACGGGGTTCTCGCCAAGAATGTCGCCGATGACCAGGATGCCTTCGGCGAAGCCGACGTGGGCCAGCTGGGCGGTATTGATGACATCACCCACGGCCCAGACACCGTCGACACCGGTTCGGCAGTGGTCATCAACCACGATGAAGCCCCGTTCGTCGACCTGAACCGACGTGTTCTCCAGACCGAGAGTGGCCGAGGCCGGCTGCCGGCCCACCGACATCACCACGGTCTCGGCCGTCAGCTGCTCCCCCTCACCGAAGGTGACGGTGACGCCGGCGTCGCCTGTGACCTGGCTCTCCACCGCCACTCCGGTCCGGATGTCGATGCCGCGCTTCTTGAAGGAACGCTCCACAACTTTGGTCACGTCGACGTCGCACCCGGGAAGGATCTTGGGCATGTACTCGAGAATGGTGACCTTGGTGCCGAGATCGCTCATCATTGAGGCGAACTCACAGCCGATGGCGCCACCCCCGATGACGATGGCCGAGGCCGGGAGCGATGGGATGGACAGCAGCTCGTCGGAGGTGACGATGCGTTGCCCGTCGATGGGGAACCCCGGAAGCGACCGGGTGACCGAGCCGGCGGCCAGCACGATGTGATCGGCGGTTATGGCCACGTCGCCCGAATCCCCGCCTCCGATGGTGACGGTACGGTGGTCGGCCCCCAACTGGCCTCGGCCGTCGAACAGGGTGACCTTCCGCCCCTTCAGCAGGCCGGTCAGTCCGCCGACCAGCTGATCAATGATGCCCTGCTTGCGGGTCAGGGTTTTCGACCATTCGAGCCCGGGGGTATCGGCCAGCACGCCGAAGTCGGCGGCGTGGGACACCGTGCGGAACACGCTGGCGGTTTCCAACAGCTCCTTGGCCGGAATGCAGCCGACGTTGAGACACGTTCCGCCGATCTTGTTCTGTTCCACCAATGCGATCGACAACCCGGCCGATGCGCCGTACAGGGCGGAGGCGTATCCGGCCGGTCCGCCTCCAACCACCGCCACGTCAAAATGTTGACTGCTCAGGGGAATCACCTCCGTCGATCGAAAGGCCGATCCTAGCAGGACGGACCAGGCTCGGGCCGTGTCCGGTCAACGCCTCCAACCACGCCCGAGCGACGAAGAATGGAGCGGGCCGGCCGCGACCGAGATATCAGCGGGAGACGACTATCTGGAGGGCGAACGCCGCCAGGATGGCGACACCACACAGCAGTGAAAGCACGAGTAGCATTCTGGTACTCACGGCCGACACGATAACGGGTCAATCACCAGGTCAGGAGACCGTCAACCATGGACATCATCATCGCCGGATCGAGTGGATTGATCGGAACGGCCCTTGTCGAATCGCTGACCGGCGCCGGCCATCGTCCAATCGCCCTGGTCCGGCGACCACCCCGGCCTGGCAACGACGAGATTGAATGGGATCCGGCCAACGGCCGGTTTGACCAATCGGTGGTCGACGGCGTTGACGCCGTCATCAACCTGGCCGGAGCGGGAATCGGCGACCGACGCTGGACGGACGAGTACCGGCGCACGCTGGTTGAGAGCCGGACCGACACCACCACCCTGCTGGCTCGAGCCTGCTCCTCGGCCGGCCGACCCCCCTCGGTCTTCCTCGGTGGCTCGGCCATCGGCTACTACGGAAACCGTGGAGCCGAGGTACTTACCGAGCAGTCGGCCAGGGGCCAGGGGTTCCTCTCGGATCTGGTGGCGGCCTGGGAGGGAGCGGCCCAACCGGCCATCGACGCCGGTGTTCGCACCTGCTTCCTTCGGTCCGGCATCGTGCTCTCGACCGACGGGGGCGTCCTCCCCAAATTCCTCCCCCTGTTCAAGCTCGGCCTGGGGGGCAAGTTCGGCTCCGGCCAACAGTACTTCTCGTGGATCAGCCTCGACGACGAGGTCGCCGCCATCGAGTACCTGCTCGACAACGACTCGATGGCGGGGCCGGTCAATCTGACGGCCCCCAACCCGGTGACCAATGCCGGGTTCACCGAAGCCCTGGCCGCCGAGCTGAGCCGGCCGGCCTTCCTCCCGATCCCCGAGTTCGGCCCGAAACTGTTGCTTGGCTCCGATCGGGCCGACAGCCTGCTGTTCGAGGGCCAGCGGGTTGAACCGGCAGCCCTCGTTGAGAGCGGCTTCCGCTTCCGCCATCCGACCATCACGGAGGCCCTGAGCCACATACTCGATTGACGATAGCCTTGGGCCCATGTCCGATCGAGTCGTTTCCGTGGCCCGCGAAGTCGGGGCCGACGCCGCCACCATTTTCTCGGTGCTGTCCGATCCGGCCAATCACGCCTTGATCGACGGCTCGGGAACGGTGCGGGGACCACGCAACGACAACCACACCCGCCTGGAGCTGGGATCACGGTTCGGCATGGACATGAAGCTGGGCGTGCCCTACCGCGTCAGCAACGAGGTGGTCGAGTTCGAACCGGACCGGGTCATCGCCTGGCGACATATCGGCCACCACATCTGGCGCTACGAGCTGGAACCGCTGCCCAACGGCAACACGCTGGTCACCGAATCGTTCGACTGGGGTAGTTCTCGCTTTCCCCCGTTCTATGAGTGGGTTGGCTACCCCGATCGCCACGTGATCAACATGACCAAGACGCTGGAGCGGTTGGCCTCTGTGGTCGAATGACAGGTAACTGCAGTCGAGGGCGACATGGGTGATATTTCCCTCATGCTTTCAATCGCCGGTTCCAGCGGCCACATTAAAGGAGTCGATCGGCGGAACGACACAACCACCACTGCCTTGGCGTCGATTCCCGACGCGGTCGACGACGACTGAACGGCCACCATGACCACATTCGACGCATCATCCAGCACTCAACACCTCGCCGCTCTCGGACTGTCCAGCGGTGCCAGCTGGGATGAGGTCGAGAGGGCATACCGCAGTCTGGTTTCCGACCTGACACCGGGAGCTGACGCCAACCATCGCAACGTGACGCTGGCCCTGGCCATGCTGCACGAGGTCAACGAGGCCTTCGACTCCCTTTCCGTCCGCCGGGTCGCCTGATTCCCACGGCAGACGGGTTGGTCGACCTCTGTCGAGGTTCTGTACCACACAACTGACCGGCGAACGGTCCTTGGCCGCCGGTCCGCCAGCCCTGAGACTTACTGGGCAGGGATGAGGACCTTGTGCCCTTGAGGTTTGGACCAGGCGTCTGGACGATAACGCCATCCCCACCGAGATGTAGCCTTCGTGCGAGTGGTTTGACCATCATCGGGGGACGGAAGATCCAACCCCTTAGGCCGATGGCCCGACAGGACCCTTGATCGAATGACACAGCCGGCCCCATCTCGTACATGCGGCGCAATCATGGAGCCGTTCGTTCAGGCACTCAACATGCAGCTTGATCTCGCCCAAGTGCAGATTATCGGCGGCAATGGTGCGGCGGCGTTGGTGAACAGAGACACTGTGATCGACCTCGCAGCAGGTACGATCGAGGCCCCTGAGACCTGCGATCTCCCAAGACTTCGAGCCGATGGGTCGGTCCGAGACCTGGACATACTGGTGTTGTCGACCAATCCGGAGGAGACGGCAGCAGTCAACACGCTGGGGGAACGATTGATTGGCGGAGAGCTGAAGATCAGTGCATTCGGGTTGAAGTCACGTGCCGATCTCGAACGACAGCGCAACCGGCCATTGTCGACCACCCTTCGGGTGTTCCTGGCCGATCGTTATGTCACGATTGTCGGCGACAAGCGGAACGGCTTGGTGGCCGTCGACGGTTACAAGGCCCTTTTCCCGTTTCGCGCTCCCATTGGAGTCGCAACCCTCGAAAGCTTCCAACTGCGGGTCAAGGGCCGAGTACCGGTCCCGACCTCGCACCCTGGTGCGACCATCCTGAACTACTTGACCCGCTCCATCTCCGGACTCCGGGCCAAGGACGCCGCCAAGGTGGAGACAATGGCGGAGAACGTCTTGGGCCGGTACCCGGAGATCAAAGCCTGGATCTTGGATGGACCAGGTCGGACCACCTTCGAACTGGCCCGAGTGCTCCAGACACTGCGAGAACCTCGTGGCTCGGCACAAACGCTGCGGCTCGGTGGCCAGCTGACGATCGCACCCTACGAGCTGGCCGAGCTTCACCAACATCCAAGCTTCATGGCTTTACAGCCGAGCCGCAGAACTCAGCGCCTGCTCGTCGAAGCAGCACATCTCAAGGCCCGGATGCTGGGCCGGTTCGAAGCCGATGAGGCCATCGTCGGCTTCTGGCAGAAGCACGTGGAGGACAGGATCGGTCGTATTGTTCACAATGAGCTGTAGCCGGCACAGATCGACTGACACTCCGACAGCCGGCGTCACCGGTTCCGCCGGTAACGGCCGGAGGGCCACCGGACCAGTGACCATTACCCAATCCCCGAAGCCGCGGACCGGGTTCATACGCCGCCCTCTGATGGCCTTTCACAGTGACAACTGAAGAACCCTTCATTGTCGGTACCGCACCGCTCGTGGTTGCCCACCGTGCGGGTAACCGGCCGGCGAGCCTGGCCGCCGTCATCGGTCAGGTCGATGCCGTCGAGTTTGATGCCCATGTGTTTCGGGGACGGGTTGAGGTCCGGCATGAGAAGGTACTGTGGCCGACTCGGCGGCTATGGGAGAAGTGGCATCTACTACCGGCGGGAACACCGACGATCGGAATTGAGGAGGTGATCAGTGCGCTCCCAGCAGATTTTCCATTGCTGGTCGACCTCAAATGCTTCACCCGTCGGGCCGCCCGCAGGATCCGCTTGGCCATACCTGAGAGCAGGCCTCTGATCGTCTCCTGTCGCAGCTGGTGGGTACTGGGGGCCTTCAGGGACCGATCAGCAACACTGGCTCTGCGTAGTTGCGGAAACCGACTTCAGATGCGGCTCGTGGTCATGATCCCGGGGTTGACCGACCAGGTGGGGATCGTGGCTCACAGCCGTCTGCTGGATGATGAGACCGTGGTCTCGGCGCTCCGTCGTTCGCCGATCGTCTTCACCTGGGCCGTCCCCACTCTTGACCGGGGCCGGGAACTCGCCGACCGCGGCGTGTCCGGGCTGATCATCGACGACCCCTTCCTCGACTGGCGAAACCTACAACGGGACGCCGCTTCGTAGCCCCGAGGTCAACACTGTACGCTGTCGTCTATACGACACCGACGTAACCGGCAACGACGAACGTCCGACCCGCCGGACCACCCCCTACAACTGACGCTACCCAATCTCGGCGACACGATCCGGCACGCCGTGCCGAACGTGATGGAAGGAAAGATCATCCCGGCGATCCTGTTCATCGCCTTGCTGGAGGGGGCGGGCACGGCTCCGGCCCTGGTAGGCACGCTGGCGTTCTCGATGGCGGCAGTGGTCCGTCGAGTGGTACGAAAGAAGCAGATGTCGGGGATCCTGGTTCTCACAACCGTCGGACTGCTGGCCCGGACCGTGGCCGCCTTGGCGACGGGCTCGCTCATTATCTATTTCTTCCAGCCGGTCGCCGCCACCGCCCTTGTCGGCTTGACATTCCTGGGCTCGGTTTTGATCGGCAGCCCGTTGGCCGCACGGTTGCTCTACGATCTTTGTCCCGTCGATGACGACGCCCGGTCCCATCCTCTACTAGGGCGAGTCCTGGCTCACGTCTCGCTTTGGTGGGCGTTCACCAGCGCCATCAACTTCTCCATCACACTGTGGGTTCTGCTCAACCACTCCCCCACCACCTTTGTGATAGTCAAGTCGATGCTGGGTCCCGCTACGACGACATTCACTCTGGCGATTGCCTTCCTCTGGTTCCGGGCCCTGATGGCACGAGCAGGAACGCAGATCGTGTTCGCTCCTGCGACCACTCTGAGCGGTCGAGTGGCTCGGACTCCGTCCACCAAGTAGGGTCCGAAGGCTCTGCCGCAATTCGTCATCCTGTCCTAAACAGAAAGGATGGCCCGCGTCTTGCTCTTCACCGGGCGTCAAGCGATTGCGATCAGCCTGGCGGCATTGGCGTACTTTGGTGTTCGGGGCTTCACCGAGGGCAGTCATGAGCAGGCGTACCGTAATGCCAAACGTGTTCTTGAACTCGAACAGCGGTTTCAACTCGACATCGAGTCGGCGGTTCAACAATCGATAGCAGAGCACGATTCTCTTCTCACGCTGGCCAACTGGATATACATCTTCGGCCATTGGCCGGTCATAGTGGCCACGCTGGTCTGGCTGGCGGCGACACGTCGTGAAAACTTCTACGAACTACGCAATGCCATGTTCATCTCGGGGGCGGTCGGGCTGGTGATTTTTGCCACCTGGGCGGTCATGCCACCGAGACTGGTCGGGCCCGATTACGTCGACACGGTCACGATCCGCTCGAATGCCTACCGATTGCTCCAACCACCGGCCCTGGTCAACAAGTACGCCGCCGTCCCGAGCCTGCACTTCGGATGGAATCTGCTGGTGGGAATAGCGTGGGCCAAAGCGACCACCAACCGGGCAGTAAGGTTGGCGGCAGTCGTCATGCCGGTGGGCATGGCCTTTGCCGTGTTGGCCACCGCCAACCACTGGACTGCCGATGTCATAGTTGGTGGCGTCGTCGCCGGGTTCGGCCTGGCAACTCAGCGCTCGGCCTCCCGGATGATCCCGCCCAATGCAGTCAACCGCCTGGGCCACACCGCCCGACGGCGTCTGCTCGGCCGGCGTTCCGGTGGCCCTGACACTCGGAACGCATCCGGGGATGTGCCGTCGGCGGCGGGAGGAACCGGGGAAAGACCGTTGTCACCACCGCCGGGGCGACCAACCAATCAGGCGGACGACTGGCTGTCCACTCACCAGCCATCTCCGGCCGGATGTGGAACCAGCAGAAGGCGCACCGGTGAACTTGCCGGGCCGACGTCGTGACGTCGAGGGTGGTCCCGTTGCTGGCAGGTCCTGCTCCGGTGGTGTTCGGGGCCGCCATTGTCCTGGCGGCATGGCAGGTGCAGGTCGACAGATCGGTGTTCGATCGCTACTTCGGTCCGATGAACCCGATCTGGGTGGTGGCGGTAGCCGCGGTTGTTGGCATCGCCGCTCTGGCCTCGCTGGAGGGAACCTCGGACTTCGCCGTTCTCGGTCCTGGTAGCTCGGTTGACGCTGCCTTGACCACCGCCTTGGTCGTGCCGATCCTGGCTTCCGTCGCCATCGGTGCCGATGTCGTTCTCCGCTATCCCGAGGATATGAACGTGGCCGTGCCCGATGCACTACGGTTCTATCCTGCGATGGCTGTGGCCGTCGAGATCGCACTGCACCTCCTACCGATTGCCGTGATCGTCGCCGTTTTCGGCACCCAAACCGGACTCGCCGCCGGATTCTGGCGGCTGGCCATCCCGGTTGCCCTTGGTGAGGCAGCCCTCCAAGCAGCGTACGCGCAGTCGACCGCCCAGTCCGTCTTCAGCGCCGTCCATTTGCTCGTCTTCGGAGTAGTCGGGATCTGGATGTTCTGGCGCTTCGGGTTTCTCTGGATGCTCGGATTTCGTCTGGCCTACTACCTGTTGTGGCATGTCGTGTGGGGCATCGCCCGTCTCAAACTGCTGTTCGGATGACCGGAGCGCCGGCTACTCCGGCCCGTCTATCGGGACGACGGTGAGGCCCGATTCGTCGAGTTCGGCCGACAGTGCCGGATCATCGATCACCATGACCCCGACCACGGACGACCACAGCCACTGGTTGCGGCCGGCCACGGCTGCCCCGGGTTTGGACGGATTGCCGTCGAGGGTGACCGTCCACTCGGCTCGGTCGACACAGGACTGGAACCGCCGGCGGTCGGCGACCGGCCAGCGGTCGGCCGGATCGGGAAACGGCAGCACGACCCCGAGGGGAATCCGGTGCTCGAGAGCCAATTCGGCGGCCCGCAGCTCGGCCCCTCGCCGCAGGCCGCTGACCACGATGTCGTAGCCGGGATCGAGGGCGGCAATGGCCGTGGCCAGTTCCCGACCCACCTCGGCCGCCAACTCCTTGGGCCCGGTGACCGCAATGGCTCGTTCCATCGGCCACGGGGCCACAACGGCGGTGCCCGGGGCGGTGGAGTCGTCACCGCCGGGCCGGTCGGGTCGCAACTTGTCGACTTCGGCCACAGCCAGAGCGTCGACCAGGTCGTTCATCCGGTCACCGGAGTGGCCCTTCACCCAGACAAAGGCCAGCTCGTCACGCCGCTGGCCGAAGATGTCGACCAGAGGCTCCCACAGGTCGCGGTTGGCCACCGACTTGCGGTTGGCGTTACGCCAGTTACGGGCCAACCAGCCCTCGTACCAGCGGTCGTTGAAGCAGTTGACGACATAGGTCGAGTCGGAATACACCGTCACCGGCCCGTCAACCGCTTGCAGAGCCTGGAGGACAGCGGTCAGCTCCATCCGCTGGTTGGTGGTGTCGGGGTCGCCGCCCGAGTCCTGGCGACCATCGACGGTGGCCCAGGCCCAACCTCCGGGACCGGGGTTACCCGAACATGCCCCGTCGGTGTACACATCGGTCCGGGCCGACCGAGCGCCGCCCCCGCTGTCGGCGGACGAGGGCGGTTGGGGGCTCGGGTCGAGCTGGCGATCGGACACCTCGATGATGGTAGTGGCGGCGATGGCGAGCCCACCCGCCACCGTCGAACCGGTCGCCGCCCGACCGAGGTTGGCACCCACGTGCCGAAGCGGGCCCGTCTGGTGCACAATGGGGACCATGAGCAACGGCTTTCTCAGTCAGCTACCCGACATCGACCCCGAGGAGACGGCCGAATGGCTGGAATCGCTGGAGGCCGTCAACAGCGCGGCGGGTAAGACGAGAGCCCGGTACCTGCTGGGTCGGCTGAACCAGCATGCCCGCGAGCTGCAGCTGGGTAACGCCGAAGGTGTGTCGACCGACTACCTCAACACCATCCCCACCGAGCAGCAACCATTCTTCCCCGGCGACGAACACATCGAGCGACGAATCCGAGCCTTCATTCGCTGGAACGCGGCGGCCATGGTCATCAGGGCCAACAAGAAGTCCGACGGTATCGGCGGTCACCTGTCCACCTTCGCCTCGTCGGCCGCCCTCTACGAGGTGGGATTCAACTGGTTCTTCCGGGGCAAAGAAGACGGCCTACCCGGCGACGCCGTCTACTTTCAGGGCCACGCCGCCCCCGGTGTCTACGCCCGGGCCTTCATGGAAGGCAGGCTCGACGAAGCCCACCTCGACAACTTCAGGTTCGAGGTCGACGGCCACGGCTTGTCCAGCTATCCCCACCCCCGCCTCATGTCCGACTTCTGGGAGTACCCGACGGTGTCCATGGGCCTGGGACCGATCAACTCGATCTACCATGCCCGCTTCCTCCACTACCTGGAGAGCCGGCGGATCGACGACACCCAGAACTCACGGGTCTGGGCCTTTCTGGGCGACGGTGAGACCGACGAGCCCGAGACGCTGGGCTCGATCTCGCTGGCCGGCCGCAGCGGCCTGGACAACCTGACCTGGGTCATCAACTGCAACCTGCAGCGGCTGGACGGTCCGGTTCGGGGCAACGGCAAGATCATCCAGGAGCTGGAGGCGGTGTTCCGAGGAGCGGGTTGGAACGTGATCAAAGTGGTTTGGGGCGGCCGCTGGGATGAGCTGCTGCAGCGGGACGTCGACGGGGTTCTGCTCAACAAGATGAACACCACCGTCGACGGCGAGTTCCAACGCTACGCCGTGGAAGACGGGGCCTACATCCGGGAGAACTTCTTCGGGCCCGATCCCCGGCTCCGCAAACTGGTCGAGCATCTGAGCGATGAGGAGCTGCGCAATCTCCCTCGGGGCGGTCACGACTACCAGAAGGTGTATGCCGCCTACAAGGCCGCCACCGAACACGAGGGGCAGCCGACGGTCATCCTGGCCAAGACGGTCAAGGGATGGACGCTGGGTCAGGGGCTGGAGGCTCGCAACGCCACCCACCAGATCAAGAAGATGACCCGGGATCAGATGCTTGAGCTGCGCGACCGGCTCTATCTCCACGACGAGATCCCCGAGTCCGAATTGACCGACGGGATCCCGCCCTACTTCCGTCCCGAACCCGATTCGGTCGAGTACCAGTACATGATGGATCGCCGCCGGGCTCTCGACGGACCGGTGCCCCAACGGGTGACCACCACCCGCCGGCCACTGACCCTGCCCAGTGACGCCCCGTTCAAACCGGCGGAGGAAGGCTCGGGCGGTCGTGAAGTGTCGACCACGATGGCCTTCACCAACCTGCTGCGTGAGCTGATGCGGGAGGACGGCTTCGGCGACCGGGTGGTTCCCATCGTGCCCGACGAGGCCCGTACCTTCGGCATGGACTCCATGTTCCGGGAGTTCGAGATCTACGCTCCCTTCGGTCAGCTCTACGAGCCGGTCGACCATGAGCTGCTGCTGTCCTACACCGAGGACTCCGACGGCCAGATCCTGGAGGAGGGCATCACCGAAGCCGGTTCGATGGCCAGCTGGATTGCCGCCGCCACCAGCTACGCCCACCGGGGTGTCCCCATGGTGCCGTTCTACACGTTCTACTCGATGTTCGGCTTCCAGCGGGTGGGTGATCAGATCTGGTCGGCCGCCGACTCCCGGGCCCGGGGTTTCCTGATGGGGGCCACCGCCGGGCGTACCACCCTGGCCGGCGAGGGCCTGCAACATCAAGACGGTCACAGCCACGTGCTGGCCTCCACCGTGCCGGCCTGCCAGGCCTATGACCCGGCCTTCGCCTACGAACTGGGGGCGATCATCAAGGACGGCCTGCGGCGCATGTACGTCGACAACGAGGACGTCTTCTACTACCTCACGATCTACAACGAAAACTACGATCAGCCGCCTCAACCCGATGCCTCGACCGAAGGGATTCTCCAGGGTCTGTATCAGTGGGCCCCCTGCCCCGACGGCGTCCCGGCCAGGGCCACGGTCCTGTTCTCCGGACCGTCGCATCTGGCCGCCCGGGAGGCTCAATCGGAGCTGGCCGAGCGCTGGCAGGTCGGCGTCGACCTGTGGAGCGCCACCAGCTACAAGCGGCTGCGGGAGGACGCACTTGAGGCCGAGCGGTGGAACCGCCTGCACCCCGGGTCCGAACCGAGGGTCCCGCTGGTGACGTCGCTGCTGGCCGACCGCCCCGGTCCGGTGGTGGCGGTCAGCGACTACATGAGGATCGTGCCCGAACAGATCGGCCGGTTCGTGCCCGGCCGGTTCAACGTGCTGGGGACCGACGGCTATGGCCGCTCCGACGACCGTGACACCCTACGTTCGTTCTTCGAGACCGACGGTCCGAACGTGGTGCTCACCGTGCTCCACGAGCTGGCCCAAGCGGGCACCATCGAGCGAGCGGTACTGACCGACGCCATCGGCCACTACGGCCTGGACCCCGACCGACCCGCCCCCTGGACCACCTGACCCCCCTCCCAAGCCCCTTCTGTGCGCCCCAGACCCCGAAAACGGGGCGTCGAGCGCACACAACAGCGACCAGACCCCTCCCGAGCCCCTTCTGTGCGCCCCACCGCCCGTATATGAACGCCTGAGCGCACACAATGGCCGGGCGGGCTGAGCCGAGGCGGGGTTGTTACTCGGTGAGTGACTGGCGGTCGAGCCAGCCCAAGAGGATCGACATGGCCCGAGGATCGTGGCGCAAATGGTGGCCGGCCCCCCGGATGAACCGGAGGTCGGCCTGGCTGTGGGCGTCGGCCAGCATCCGGGCGTCGAAGTGGGGCACCGCCTCGTCTTCGTAGCCGTGCAGCACCAGAAGGGGTCGTGGTCGGAACCGCTCGGCCGCCTCTGTGCCCCGAACCTCCCGTAGCTCGGCCTCCCACCGCTGGCGGTTGGTGGGGAAGTCCTCGGAGGTGATGACGCCGATCTCCCGGCTGTGGCGGAGCAGACGCTCAGGTTTGGCCGCCCAGTCGTCAAAATCGGCCGGGGATCCCAACGTGGCCATACCGGAGACATCGGGCAGTTCGGCCGCGGCCACCAGGCCGACCGAACCGCCGGTGCCGAACCCCACCATCCAGAGATTGTCGGGCTGGGTCTCGGCCCGCAGATGCCGACAGGCGGCGGTGGCGTCGTCGACCCAGCGGGCCAGGCTGAACTCGCCTTCCGACTTGCCGCAGCCGCGAAACCGGATGGTCATGGCGTTCCAACCGAGTTCACGGTTGATGCGCTGACACAGCTCCGGCATGTCGATTCCCACCGTCTTGGCCCCGACATCGGCGTTGGGGAAACCGTGCAGGACGAGAACGGAGTTGACACCCCTCCGGCTGGCCGAGCCGGTGGCCCTGACCAACGAGCCGACCAGCCGAACCCCACCGCTCGATCGAATGGTGATCGGGACCAGGACCGGCTCATCGTCGGTCTTGGTGGTGTCGGGCGAGGCGGGGGGCACTAGTCGTGACCGGTGCCGTTGAACGGCCGGTAGCCCCGATTGCGGGCCTCGGCCAGGGTGTCGGGGCCGAAGCAGATGTAGGTGCCGGCCGCCATCAACTCCTCGACGGGAGCCGGGTCGTTCATGGCGTCGACGTCGTAGACGATCTGGGTGCGCTTGTCGCCCACCCAGCGGAAGTGTTCGAAGTTACCCGGTCGTTTCATCG
The DNA here is from genome assembly GCA_965216685.1 of Acidimicrobiales bacterium. GTDB lineage: Bacteria > Actinomycetota > Acidimicrobiia > Acidimicrobiales > SZUA-35 > JAHELU01. The sequence continues at coordinate 4,409,396 of OZ244195.1, read as the reverse complement.
GCTCATACGGTACCACGCAGTCACCATCGGCACCGCGGCCGTCACCCCAAAACGGCGACACCGGAGCGCCGACGATTCGGACACCCCGGTGTCAACCACTTCTTGGTGCTGGATCAAACCCTCGAACGGTGGGGAGCAAGCCCCGTGTCGACGGAGACCTCGCCGACTCGATGGTTTGACGGTGGACTGGTTGCAGTTCGCAAGCGGTCCAGCTTCCGGCTAGCGGCCAGCCACCTCCAAGGTCTCAATTCGTATTCCGTGCAAGTTGGACCACCTCCTTCCTCTTGGTGAACGCGATTGTTGCACATCATCGCCGGTCGTGTCGCCTTTTTCGACCAGCAAGGTCTTCAACGAAGCCGCTGGGGCAGGAGTCCGGCCAGATCCAGGTCTGACAATCCGGACGATGCTCCCGGTCGCCGGCCAAGCGCCAGTTCGGCAATCAACCGGCCGGTGGCCGGCGACGTCTGGATCCCGGTCCCGCCCTGACCGACGCACCAGATGAACGTCGGTTCATCGGGCTCAGGACCGATGACCATGGACCGGTCGGTGGTGAAGGTACGGAGTCCGGCCCAGCTGGAGGCAACATGGCGGATGTCGAGGGTGGTGGCGCTGTTGATGCGATCAATGGCCAGAGCGACATCGATCTCGGCCGGTTTGGCGTCGCACGGCTCGCTCGGTTGCTCGTCGGCCGGGGAGCAGAGGAACTGCGAGCCGTCGGGTTTGACGTACCAGTTGTGATCGACGTCGGCCAGCAGCGGCCAGCGGGCCGAGTCGGGGTGCCTGCTCGGGGTCATGAATGCCGTCCGCCGCATCGGCTGCAGGCCCACGGGAGCAATGCCGGCGGCTTCGGCCACCACGTCGCCCCAGGCCCCGGCGGCGTTTACCACCACGTCGGCGCTGACATCGGACCGGTCCTGCACCGTGATTCGCCAGCCGTTCCCGACCCGTTCCAGCTTGGTGGCCCGGGCCGTCACATCGATCTGCCCGCCGTTGGCTCTGAGACCTCTGACGTAGGCCTGATGGAGGCCGGACACATCGATGTCGTAGGAGTCGGCTTCGAGGATGGCCCGGCTGGCCCACCCCGGCCGCAGAGCAGGAAAGTGCTCCTGGGCTTCGACCAGTGAGATCTCGCGGACCGACGGGTTGGTGGCCAAGCCTTCGGCCAACACCCGGTCGGCCGACTCCTGCTGCTCTGACGTGGCCACGTTCAAAACCGGTCGAGGCTCGAGGAGCGGGAAATCGACCAGACCATCGGGAGGGTGGCGGAGGAAGTCGAGACTGGCCCGGGTCAGGGCCCGGACGGCCGGCACCCCGTAGTTGAGGATCAGCTGGGCCGCCGACCGGCCGGTTGTGTGATGGGCCAGCACCGGTTCGGCCTCGATCAGGGAAACCTCGATCGAGCGGCCGCCGGCCGTGGCCGTCGACGACAGGGCATAGGCGGCCGACACCCCGGCGATGCCGCCACCGATCACCACGACCTTCATGCGCTGGCCCTCATGGCATAGACCGTAGTTCCCATCTATCGTTCCCACCTATGGAGATGACGGATCGTGTTGTGGTGGTCACCGGTGGCGGATCGGGCATCGGCGAGGCGTTGGCCGTTGCCGCCCACCAGGCCGGGGCCCGCCACGTGGTGGTGGCCGACCTCGACGGCGGCCAGGCCGAGCGGGTGGCCGGAGCGGTGGAAGGACAGGGTGTGGCGGTCGACGTGTCCGACGAGCAGGCCGTCCGCCGGCTGGTGGACCAGACAGAACAGGATCACGGACCCATCGACCTGTTCTGCTCCAACGCCGGATTCGTCACCACGGCGGGGTTGGAGGAGTCGAACGAGATCCTCAACCGCATGTGGGACGTTCACGTCATGGCTCACATCTACGCCGCCCGGGCCGTGCTCCCGTCGATGATCGCCCGGGGCGAGGGCCATCTGCTGAACACGGCGTCGGCCGCTGGATTACTGAGCCAGATCGGGTCGGTCGGCTACACCATCACCAAACACGCGGCGGTGGCTCTGGCCGAGTGGCTGTCGATCAGTCATCATCATCAGGGCATCGGCGTATCGGTGCTGTGCCCCCAGGCGGTGCGGACCAACATCTTGGCCAACAGCCCGAACGTCGAGGGTCGGGCCACGGGTGAGGATCTGGAGGCCGGGGTGGCCGGGGCCGACGGTGTGTTGGAGGCGGCCGACGTGGCCCGGATGTGCCTGGAAGCGGTGGCCGAGAAGCGGTTCTGGGTTCTCCCTCATCCCGAGGTGGCCGAGTATGTGCGCCGGAAAGGCGATGACATCGAACGGTGGCTGGTGGGTATGCGCCGCTTCCAGTCGGTGTTGTATCCCGACGGTCCGCTGCCGGGCGACGCCATCGCCCCCAAGCTGTAGGCACTCGGGCGGGGCCCACCGGGATGTCGACGGCCGTAGCGGTCCATGTCGCCTCAGTGGTGGTGGCTCTGGCCGTCGGCGCCATCATTCTGCTGGCCACCAAGGGCACCACGGCCCACCGCCGATCGGGGTGGCTGTACGTCGCAGCCATCCTGGCCACCGCGCTGTCCTCGGTCTGGATACAGGAGCTACGAGACGGGCCATCGGTGTTTCACCTGGTGAGTGGTCTGGTAGGCGTCATCGTTGTTGCCGGTGTGTTCGCTGTTCGATCCGGTGCCGTCTGGCTTCACGCGCTGCTGATGTCGACGTCGGTGCTCCTGACGGTCGTCACTGGGCTGGCCCAGTTTTTCGATCGACTCCCACTCCCCCATCCGGCTCTCAACGCCATCGTGTTTCTGCAGCTTCCGATGGTCGCCGGGTTCGTGGTCATCTGGCGGATGGCGTCCAGCATCAGATCCGGTTGACTCAACCCGAGGCCAAGAGGCCGTGGGCCGAGCGGTCGTCGCCGTCGATGTCGGCGATCTCGAATCCGAGATCGGTGGCTGCGGCCAATTGTCGATCGTCGACCGTGAGTAGGGTGGCCGGTCGCGGCACCCGGTCGAGCGCGGCCAAGTGGAGCGAGTTGGTGAGGTTCAGGCCGTAGATCCGACCGAGATCGGAGGCCCGGCGCAGGCTCTGCTGATCCAGAGGAATGACCCAGAAATGATCCCAGTCTTCGATGAAACGACGGAACGGGTCGCTCCTCCCCGGTAGGCGCGGAACGCCAAGGGCGGCATGAAGACCCAGTTCCACCTCAGTGCGGGCCAGTGCCGTGACCACGATCTGGTCGGCTCCGGCCACCAGGCGATCGATCGACGACCGGCGACGATCGACCAGGTAGCGGCACAACAGGGCCGAGGTGTCGACCAGCAGCCGGGCGGTCGCCACCACTCAACCTCGAATCTGGCGGACTATCCGGTCGACGGCGACGTCAACCGGCAATCCAGCCTGGTCCGCTGCACCCGTCTCGGGCGATACGACCCGGGGCCGCTCGATCAGACCGAGTCGGGCCATCTCCTCCAATCCCACATTGGGGGCCGGGGTTTCATCCAGCGGCCCGAGACGGGCCACCGGCCGACCGGCCCGTTCCACGATCACCGTCTCCCCCGCCTCCACCCAGGCCAGGTGACGGGCCAATGAGGCTCTCAGCTGGCGGATGCCGACGGACCGTTCAGGACTGATCATGCCTCAATCGTACCGTCACGATCCTTAGGTGTACATACGCGTACACCAGGCGAGTGGCCGCACCGGCCGACACGATCTAGGGTGATCCACCATGAACTTCGCCTTCTCCGAGGAACAAGAACAACTCCGTCAATTCGTGCGCTCCTTCCTGGACGACAAGTCGTCCGAGGCCACCGTGCGGGAGCTGATGGAGACCGACAAGGGATACGACGACGCCGTCTGGTCGCAGATGGCCGAACAGCTGGGGCTGCAAAGCCTGATCATCCCCGAGGAGTTCGGTGGCCAGGGCTACAGCTTCGTCGAACTCGGGGTTGTGCTGGAGGAGATGGGCCGGGTGCTGCTGTGCGCCCCGTTCCTCTCGGGCGTCATGGCCAGCTGCGCCCTGCTCCACTCAGGTGACGACGAGGCCAAGAAAGCCCACCTCCCGGGAATCGCCTCGGGCCAAACCATCGCCACCCTGGCCTTCACCGAGGAGAACGGCCGGTGGGACGAGTCCGGCATCACCATGGAGGCCACCACCTCAGGCGACGGCCACACCCTCTCCGGGGTGAAATCGTTCGTGATCGATGGCCACGTGGCCAACTTGATTCTGGTGGCGGCCCGGACCGGCAATGGAGTGAGCCTCTTCGCCGTCGACGGCGACGCCACCGGGCTGACCAGGGAATCGCTGGCCACCATGGACCAGACCCGCAAGCAGGCCCGCCTCACCTTCGACAACACCCCGGCCACGCTGGTCGGAGCCGACGGCGAGGGTTGGAACACCATGTCCACGGTGCTCGACCTGGCCGCGGTGGCGCTGGCGGCCGAACAGGTCGGTGGCGCCCAGTTCGTCCTCGACATGGCCGTCCAGTACGCCAAGGACCGGGTGCAGTTCGGTCGACCCATCGGCTCGTTCCAGGCCATCAAACACAAATGCGCCGACATGCTGCTTGAAGTCGAATCGGCCAAGTCGGCGGCCTACTACGCCCTGTGGTGCGCAGCCGAGATGAACGACGAGCTGCCGTCGGTGGCCTCCTTGGCCAAGGCCTACTGCTCGGAAGCCTACTTCGGGGCGGCGGCCGAAAACATCCAGATCCACGGCGGAATCGGGTTCACCTGGGAGCATCCGGCCCACCTGTACTTCAAGCGGGCCAAGAGTTCCGAGCTTCTGTTCGGCGACCCTTCCTACCACCGGGAACTGCTGGCCCAACGCATCGGCCTCTGACGGTCGACGCCGCTATAGGTTGTCACCGTGGTCTTTGTCTTGATTGCCGTGGCCGCCGTGCTGGTGTTGGTGTTGGCCTTCGTGTTCGTCGGCCATGCCGTCGGCTCGACCGAGGCCATGCCCGACCAGATTGTGATCGACGGTCACGAGGCCATTGAATTCTGCGCCGAGGCCTTGCCCGATGCCGTCACCGCCTCATTGAGCTACGACGACCTGCGACGGCTGCACCGGATCCATCTGGAGTGGATTCAGGCCTACCACTGGGCTCCGGCTTCAACCGACGCCGCCCCCATCATCTTCGAGCAGTTCGATCCGCTGGCCTACGTGATGGAGCGGTGCGAGGTGGTTGGCCTCGATGTCGACCCGGAGGAGGCGGCCGCCGTAATCCAGGCCCACAGCGACTACCTCCAGGTGGTGGGCGCACTCCACATCGACGACCCGGTGGAGGTCGAGGCCGACCTGGCTCGCTCCCCCCAACTCGATGCCGGGCGGACGACCCCCGCCCTGGACGGCGACAACGACCAGCCGGTCGACAACGGGCGCAGGTCCGAAGACGATTAGGCCACCGGTTCCCTACCACCCGGTCGACGTTGTGTATGCTCATAGCGCCCACTGCTTCGCGCAAACGCAGGCAACGGGTAACAGCAATCGAGTAGGGGCGTTCCAGGGGGAGCAGCGTGGCCCAGCCATACCAGGGCATCGGTAATGACTGAACCGACGGCCGAGCCGATCGACGGGTCGTCGGACGAGGAAACGGCGAAGATCGACCAACAGCCGTCCAACCGGCAGGCGGTCGGCTCGACCGATGGGGCCAGCGCCCTGTTCAATCGTCTGCACCCCATCGGCTGGGCTGCCGTCCTGTTCGCTTTGGCCGCCGTGGTGGCCACCGCGGTGGGGGCCGACCTGCTGATCGGCCGTATGCCGTGGTGGCTGTGGGCCCTCACCGTCGCCGTCATCGCCGCCTCCGCCTCGGCCCCGGTCCTGCACACCCTCCGGTTGTCGATCGATGCCGTCGCCACCTTCACCGGGCGGCTGGCCATGGTTCTGGCCTGGGTGATCTTCTTCCTCCAGCTGTTCAACGTCATCACCCGCTACACCAACGACTGGTTCGAGACCGACATCCTGTTCGCCGAGACCGTCAGCCTGGCCTGGATGAGTTTCGGCATGTTGTTTCTGCTGGGGGTCAATTACGGGGTGCGGGAGGGGATCAATCCTCGCATCGACTTCTGGTGGGCCGGGTTCAGCGATCGCCGCAAGGCCTGGCTCGACTTCATCATGCACACCGTGTTCTTCTTTCCCTTCCTCATTCTCGGCATTCGCATTCTCAAGCCCTACGCCGCAGTGGCCCTGGGATACAACCGCTTCGCCAACGACGGCGCCGGTGAGTGGCCCGCCGGCTGGAGGGTGTGGGAGTCGTGGGTCACGTCGGTCAACGCCGGCGAGTTGCCGGCCGGACCGATCCGGGCGTTCATCTTCGTGGCCTTCATCCTCTGGGCCGCCCAGGTGTTCGCCGAGATGATCAAGACCGGATTCGTCCTGGCCGGCCGGGAAGACCTGGCCGACATCCATGCCATCGATGCCGCCGAGGCCCCGGTGCGGGTCGAGTAGGCCGACAAGGGAGATTGGTAACCACGTGCTGGCAGCGCAGATAGTTCAGATAATGGGACTCGACCTCGGTGTCTTCCTGTCCCTTCTGATGTTCGTGGTCTTCATGGCCCTGATCCTGACCGGATACAACGTCGCCTTCTGCTTCGCCGCCACCGCTCTGGCCTTCGCCTTCATCGGCGACATGGCCAATGCCATCAGCTTCAACACCTTCGACCCGGGAACCCTGGCCGGGCAACTCCCATCCAATTGGGCCAAGTCCATCGAGAGTCCTGAGCTACTGGCCGTACCGCTGTTCGTGCTCATGGGGGCCATACTCGAACGCTCCGGCCTGGCTGAACGGCTGCTCAACGCCTTCGGTCTGTTGATGGGGTCGCTGCGGGGCGGGGTGGCGGCCGCCGTCATCGTGGTCGGCACCCTGTTGGCGGCAGCCACCGGGGTCGTCGCCGCCACCGTCATCGTGATGGGGCTGCTGTCGTTGCCGGCCATGGTCAAGCTCGGCTACGACCACAAGCTGGCCACCGGCGCCATCACCGCCTCGGGAACACTGGCCCAGCTCCTGCCGCCCAGCATCGTGCTCATCCTGCTGGCCGGCGAATTGGGAGTCGGCATCATCGGCCTGTTCGCCGGGGCCCTCCTGCCCGGCCTACTGCTGAGCGGACTCTACATCATCTACACCCTGGGCATCTCGCTGGCCAAGCCCGAAGTCGGCCCCGTCATGCCGGCCGAGGACCGCCGCCTGGCCGGCAAACCCACCACCAGAACCGCCTTCATCGTGGCCGCCGCCCTGGCCGCCGTGGTGTTCCTGGTGGGGTTGCTGCTCAGCCTGAACGTGGCCCTCGTCGGCGCCGCCGCGGTCTTCCTGGCATCGTTCCTGATCGTGTCGGTCGGCAACATGTTGGTGGCCGAGGTGCTGGTGTCGATCGTGCCGGTGCTGGTCCTGATCGCCGGTGTATTGATCTCGATCTTCTCAGGAACGGCGACACCGTCGGAATCGGGAGCGGTCGGGGTGTTGGGCGCCTTGATCCTGTCGGGCCTCAACTACCTGTTCGACAAGCTGCTGTCGGGCGACGGGGCCGAACACATCACTCCGGGGTGGAAACTCGACTGGCAAGCCATCAAGGATGCGGCCCGATCAACGGCCAACATCACCATCCTGGTCATGACCCTGCTGTTCTGCTCGTTGTTCTTCCGCCTGATGTTCCAGGAGCTGGGAGGTTCGGCCCAGGTGGCGGAGTGGCTCTCCAGCATCCCCGGAGGCAAGCTCGGCTTCGTCATCGTGGCCATGATCGCCGTGTTCCTCCTGGGGATCAACCTGGAGTTTCTGGAGATCACCTTCATCGTCGTCCCCATCTTCGTTCCGGCCATGCAGCTCCTGGGATTCACCGACCAGGAGGTCGTCTGGTTCGCCGTGCTGATGGCGGTGAACCTCAACATGGCGTTCATCTCACCACCTGTCGGGTTCTCTCTCTTCTACCTGCAGAGTGTGGCCCCACCGGAAGTGAAGACGGCCGACATCCACAAGGGCGCTCTGCCCTTCATGGGGCTCCAGATCCTGGCCCTGTTCATTCTCGGCATCATCCCCGGAATCACCAATTTCTCCTACTGTTTCTTCAACCCCAACGCCCCGCCCGAACTGTGTCAGTCCGATGCGGTGGCCGAAGCGGAGGACAACGCCGCACTGCCGCTGACCATCACCATCGACTAGCCCGAACAACGTGTTCATTCCCTGTCCAAACCATCATCACCAACTTTGCCCAACAACCAGGAGGCTGTCAGCATGACCGTCGAACAACAAGCCGACGAGATGAATCGTCGATCGTTCCTGACCAAAGCGGGGTACGGCGTAGCCGGCTTCGCCGCCAGCTCGGCCATTCTGGCCGCTTGCTCGACCACAACGGTCGACGAGCAGACCGGTGACACGGTGGAGGACGACACCGCCACCGACGACACGGCGGCCGAGAGCACCGACGACACCGCGGCCGAGACGGTGACCGAGGTCCAGTCCGATGGCCCGGAACTGGAGTGGAACATGGCCACCAGCTGGCCGACGTCGCTGGTCACCTTGTTCGGTTCTGCCAACATCTTCGCCGACGAAGTGGCCCGGCTGACCGGCGGTCGATTCAAGATCAGTCCCAAGCCGGCCGGTGAGATCGTCGGCGGTCTCGACGTACTGCCGGCCGTGCGCGATGGCGGCGCCGAGGCCGGTCACACCGCGTCGTACTACTACGTCAACCTCAGCCCGGTCCAGCAGTTCGGCACCGCCGTACCATTCGGCCTGACCCAACGTCAGCAGAACGCCTGGCTGTACGAGGGCGGCGGCATCGACATCCTGAACGAGTTCTACGCCGAGGAGTACGGCATCATCGCCTTCCCCGCCGGCGCCACCGGTTGTCAGATGGGTGGTTGGTTCTCCAAGGAGATCAACACGGTGGCCGATCTGCAGGGCCTCAAGATGCGTATCCCGGGCATCGCCGGAACGGTGCTCAACAATCTCGGAGGCGAGCAGGTCACCGTGGCCGGTGGTGAGATCTTGACCTCGATCCAGACCGGCGCCATCGACGCCGCTGAGTTCGTGGGACCGACCGACGACCTGATCCTGGGCCTCGATGAACTCGGCTCCGACCTGTTCTACTACCACCCCGGGTGGTGGGAGCCCGGCACGGCGCTGGAGGTGCAGTTCCGGCTCGACGACTGGAACAATCTGCCGGAGACGTATCAGGCCGCTATTCAGAACGCCGCCGCCCATTCCAACATGCGGACCATGGCCCTCTACGACGTTCTCAACCAGCGTGATCTGCAGACAATCAAGGAGTTCGCCGAGATCCGCGAGTTCTCGCCCGAGCTGATGGCCGCCTTCAAGGAGGAGACCGAGAACGTTCTCGACGGCATTGCCTCCGAGGATGCCAAGTTCGCCGAGATACTGGGTCCGTGGCGGGAGTTCCGTGACGGGATCTCAGAGTGGCACGGCCTGGCCGAGCGTTCCTACCTGACCCAGCAAACCGCAATCTAGGTGGCCTGTGTCCCGGGCCGGGTTCACCGCTTGGCCCGGGATGCCATCTCCTGCATCGACCTCTCCCACTCCCGGCGCACGGTGTAGGTTCGCCCCGCCACCCGCCACTCGGCGGTGAGCAGGCTGCCCCCCAGTCGGATGATCTCGGCCCGCGGCCCCAGTCGTTCGATGACCTCTTTGGCCTGGACCCGGATGGTCGAGCCTCGCAACAACACGAACCCGTCGTCGGTCAGGGCCAGGACCCGGAACTCCCGGGTCAAACCGGCGGCCGCCGCCGCGGTAGCTGCGGTGGCCAACGCCAGCGCCACCCGGTCGAGCCCCGCCGCCAGCCCGATGACGGCCGCCAGTACTGCGGCCACAACCGTGATCGGCAACGCCCGGTCATGTAGCCGCCACAGCATGGCCACGCCGTGCAGCGGTTCGGATGGGAGCAGCCGTTGAACGGACCGGAGCAGCACACGTCGACGCACCGACTGCAGCTTATTGGCTCGCATCCTCCTCCCGAGACCCTCAACGGCATTATTCAGCAGTCACCTGGTGCCGGCCGAACTCGTCGTCTCCGCTGGATCGTCGGGCTGGCCGCCGCCGTCCTCGCGGCCTGCACTGGCGCCGGCGGTCCTGCCGCGCCACCGGAGCCGCCACCGCCACCGGTGGCCGCAGTCTCGCCGGCCGATCGCAGCGCCGCCGTCGTCACCACCGGCTGCGGGTCGGCTCCGGCCGCCGTGGGCTCGGCGGTGTTGATCGACGGCGATCGCCTGCTGACGGCGGCTCACGTGGTGGCCGGGGCCGAGCAAGTGGCACTGCTGATGGCCGCAGACCTACCCGGCGATCGGTCGTGGCCGGCCCTGGCTCCATCCACGCTACTGGTTGGGGCCACTCCGGCTTCGGTCGTCGCCTTCGATCCTGACCTCGACCTGGCCCTGATCGAGATTGGCGACGACGGCACCGGGTCGACCGATCGTTCCCGGTCGATTGAACCCCCGCCCCTGGATCTGGTCTCGGCCGGTTCTCCGGTGACGATACACGGCGTCACCAACCCCGATCCCATTGACGGCATCGTGGCCGAACGGACAATCATCGTGGCCGACCAGGTCCGAGGCTCAGAACGGGTTCGCCGCGATGGCTACCGCTTGGACACCATCACTGGTCGAGGAGACAGCGGAGCCGGCGTCTGGTCGGGCGACGGGCGACTTGTCGGCCTGGTGTTCGCCGTATCGAGTGATGCGGCGGACCGCACCTGGGCTGTCTCAAGCAAGGAGATCGAGCGCTTCCTCAACCAGGCCGAGGCCTCCCCGCCATCAACCTTCGTCTGCGACCAATCCCAGTCCCGCCTCACTCCCACCAACTGACCCACCACCCCCCTTGTCTGTGCGCCCCAGCGTTCATATACGGCGCGTGGAGCGCACATAACGGGTTGGCGGCCGGAGGTTGGACAGGGCGTATGAGGGTTCAGGTGGTGGTGGGGATGGCGCCGGTCTCGTCGGTGGCCAGTTCCAGCACGTCGCCGCCCTCACTCAGGGCGGCCACCACCACCGGTTTGGCCTCATCGTCGACCACCACGGCCACCGTCGGGCCCGAGCCGCTCAGCCAAGCAGCCGCCGCCCCGGCCTGAAGGGCGATCTCGTAGGCTTTGGCCGATTGCTCGCAGTCGACGAAGCGAGTGGGCTGATGGAGCCGGTCCTGGGTGGCGGTGGCCAGCAGATCGAGCCTTTGTTCATAGACGGCGGCGATGAGCAGGCCGATACGGCCGAGATTGAATACGGCGTCGGCCCGATCGACCGTGGCGGCCAAGGCGGCCCGGGAATGGTCGGTCCAGGTTTCGATATCGGGAACCCAGAAGACCAGATTGCCGGGCATGGGCCGGGCCAGACGATGGTGGACGTCACCGGCGATGACGTGGAGACCGCCGAAAACGCATGGGGCGGCGTTGTCGCCGTGACCCTCGATGTCGGCCACCAGCGGGTAGGCCAGCTGCTGGGAGGTTGCCGGGTCGTGACCGTGCTGCAGGTGAGCCAGTACTGCGCCGGCGGCTCGAGCGGCCGCCGAAAAGCCGAGTCCCCGTCCCGGCGGCAGCTCGAAGTCGAACCAGATCGGTCCTCGACCACCGGCCGCCTCATAGGCTATGCGAGCGATGTGGTCCGGTCCGCAGGGCCGGCCCTGCCCTTCGTCGTCGGCCCAGACGTAGCGGGCCACAGCCAGTCCGAGCACATCAAATCCCGGTCCCAGGTTGGCCGACGATCCAGGTGCACGTACGCGCATACGTTAAATGTAGATGGCAATCGCCGGTGCGCCGCCCTAGTGGAACGGCAGATAGTTGGCCGCTTCCCAGTCGGAGAACTCGTCGATCTTGTCGGCCCAGCGAGGTTCGGCGTCGACAAAGCTGCTCCATTCGATCGATTTGAGTCCGCAGAAGTTGTCGACCAGCCGAGGACCAACGGCCGAGCTGAGTTCACCGTCGGACCGCAGGGCCTCCACCGCTTCGGCCAACGTCGTCGGCACAGTCCGCCCATCGTCGGGCTCATCGTCGCGGTAGTCATTGAGCGACTTGCCGGGGTTGACCCGGCTCTTGTCGCCCAGCCGAGCAGCGTGTAGCAGAGCGGCCACCGCCAGGTACGGGTTGGCGGCGGCGTCGGCCAAGCGGTGCTGCAACCGGGTCTGGGAGCCTCGCGACGGTGGCACCCGAACCGTGGCAAATCGATGATCGTAGCCCCAGCGGGGTTTCAAGCCCATCATCTCCCCCGACCGGAACCGCTTGTAGCTGTTGACGGTCGGGGCACAGAGCGCAGTGAGAGCCTCGTGGTGGCGCAGGATGCCCCCGATCGATGTTCGGGCCAGTGACGACAGGCCGTCCGGAGCCTGGGAATCGAAGAACAGATTGTCGCCGGCCGAGTCCTCCAGAGCCATACCGATGTGCATGCTGTTGCCGGCCCGATCGGGAAGCGGTTTGGCCAGGAAGGTGATTTTGAGATCACGTTCGGCCGCCAGCTCCCGAGCCAGCTCCCGGACCAGGAAGAGATTGTCGACCGTGCGCAGCGCATCGGCCAGCGGTAGTGAGATCTCGAACTGGGCCCGATCGAGGTCGGCGGTGACCGACTCGATGTCGATTTGGGACGCTTCGGCCATGGTCATGATGTCGTACAGCAAACCGCTGGGGTCCATGAGCGCTCCGGTCCCGTAGAGATAGGAGGACGGTGTCTCGATCGGAACCCACTCACCCTTCTTCTCCTGTTGAAGGACATAGCCGGTAATGGCCGCCCCAACGAGGGGTCGCACGTCGAAGTCGTTCCAGACCGCCATTGCCTCCCGCAGGGCGTGGCGGGCGGCAATGGGATACGGTTCCTGGCCGTAGTACAGATCGGCCACGATGATGCCGGTTTCCGGCTCCCAACCGGGCCGGGCGTCGGCCAGCGGGCAGTGGGCGCTGATGTCGGGCAATCCGTCGGGGCGGGCGGCAACCTCGACGTTGTAGAGATTCTGGTCGTAACCCTGCATGAAGACGGCGGCGGAGAACGACGTGCCCCGCTTGGCCGCGCCGGCCGGAAGGTACTTGCCCCGGGCCAGGCCGAACTGATCGGGCCACAGGACCCGGTAGCGGCGATAGGCATCAGTCACGTGCAGTCGACCTCCAGAAACGGTCTCCGACTACCCGTTTACATCGGCGGAAACAGCCCCGACCAAAGAACATCATTGCGGTTTCGAAACCGGGGGATCGTGCTCCTCGACCCGGCATAAGATGGCCTCTATGGCTGCAATCGTCAAGACCCGTCCCCTGATCGGCTTACCGGGCCGACGGCGCAAGGTCGGTGAATTGAGCGGTACGGCCGAGGCCATGGCCTACGTCGATGTCGACGTCTATTTCTCGGGCTACGCCCGTAGCATTCTCCTGGCCGGTGGCCTGCCGATCCACCTTCCCATCGACGCCAACCCGACCGAGTTCGTACCCCATCTCGACGGCATCGTCTTGACCGGTGGTGCCGACATCCAACCCCACCGCTACGGGGCCGAGCCCGACGGTCATGGCGAATACGAGGAAGTCCGGGACGAGTTCGAGTTCTCCCTGTTGGGAGCAGCGGTGGCTCGCAACATTCCGGTTCTCGGGATCTGCCGAGGCATCCAGTTGCTCAACGTCTACGCCGGGGGCACATTGCGCCAACACGTACCGTCACATGCCCGCTACGATCTGGCCCCCCATGTCCGGGTACACCGCATCGCCGTCCGTCCCGGAACCCTGCTGAGTGAGATCTACGGCCAGGAGCATATTGAGGTCAATTCGCTGCACCACCAGGCCATCGATACCGTCGGACCGTCGATGGTGATCAGTGCCCGGGCCGAGGACGGCACCATCGAAGCCATCGAACTCGACGATCACTCGGCCATCGGTGTCCAGTGGCATCCGGAAATGCACAACCAGCACGAGTTGATCTTCGACTGGCTGGTGAAGAAGGCGTCGGAACCCTACACGGCCAAGACCGCCAACTAGATTCACCGCGTCCGTGCCCGACGACAGTACGACCGAGATGCTCGACGTCCTGACCGACGACGGCACGGTGATCGGCACCGCCAGCCGCCGCCATGTCCACGAAAACGGCCTGTGGCACCGGACCTTCCACGGACTGGTTGTCCGGCCCACCCTTCCGGCCCGGGTGGTGTTCCAACGCCGGGCGGCCACGTCTGCCTTCGCCGGCCGACTTGACTTCACGGCTTCGGGGCATCTGTCGGCCGGCGAGGAGCCGGTCGACGGGCGCCGCGAGTTCGAAGAGGAGGTTGGCCTGCTTGTCGATCCCGGCGACCTGGTACCCGTCGGGATGCACCGGATCGTCGACAACCGCCCGCCGGTGACCAACCGGGAACAGGTACACGTGTTCTTCGTGGCCTCCGACCGGGATCTGGACCAATTCGTGCTCGACCCCGGCGAGGTGGCGGGATTGGTCGAGGTCGAGATCGAACCGCTGCTGCATCTCGTCGACCGGGCCAACCCTACAACCGGCATCGCAGCCAGGGAATGGCGGCCGGGCTCGACGGTGGACGAGATCACCATCGGTCACGACGACCTGATGCCGGGCTACGACGACTACTTGATCAAGACGATGATCATGGCCGCCCGCTTCGCCGCCGGACAGTCACCGATCGCCATCTGAGTTGCCAAACACTAACCCTTTATCAGCCGAAGGGCCTCGGCTCGACTGGCGGCGTTGCTCTTCAGCAGACCGCGCACGGCCGATGTTGTCGTCATGGCCCCAGGCTTCTGTACACCCCGCATTGTCATGCACAGATGCTCGGCCTCGATCGTGACCAGGGCGCCGCGAGCCTCCAACCGGTCCATCATGGCGTCGGCCACCTGCACGGTCAGCCGCTCCTGGACCTGCAGCCGTTTGGCGTACCCGTCGACCACCCGGGCCAACTTCGACAGGCCGCACACCTTGCCATCGGCTCCTGGTAGGTAGGCCACGTGAGCCCGGCCGATGAAGGGCAGCATGTGGTGTTCACAAAGGGAGCTGAAGGGGATGTCGCGCACGATGACCATCTCGTCGTGATCGACCTCGAACTGACGATCCAGGTGATCGGCCGGGTCGCTGCGATAACCGCTCAGTAACTCGCCGTAGGATCGGGCCACCCGAGCCGGAGTGTCGAGCAGGCCGTCGCGGTTGGGGTCCTCCCCCACCGCAGCCAGAATTTCTCGTATTGCCGCTTCGATTCGTTCCGAGTCCATTACCGGCAGAGTATCGGGGACGGACTGTTGACCCCACGGTCAGCCCAGCTCGGGCCGCCGGGAAAACTGGGCCAGCGCTTCCGGGTTGGCCAAAGCGTCCAGGTTGGCGACCGGCCGGCCGTGAATGGTCTCGGTCACCGCCAGCTCCACGATTTTGCCCGACCGGGTCCGGGGGATGTCGTCGACGGCGGCAATCACCGCCGGGACGTGGCGGGGCGAGCCTTTGGTTCGCAGTTCTGAACGAATGATGGCCGCCAGCTCGTCGGTCAACCGGTGCCCCTCGGCCAAGCGCACGAAGAGCACGATGCGGGTGTCGTTGTCGTGCTCCTGGGCCACGGCGATGGCCTCGGCCACGGCGTCGAGCTGCTCAACGATGCGATAGATCTCGGCCGTCCCGATCCGCACGCCCGACGCGTTGAGGGTGGCGTCGGAGCGGCCAAAGATGATCATGCCCCCCTCCTCGGTCCAGGCGGCGAAGTCACCATGGGCCCAGGTGTCATCGAACTTGTCGAAGTAGGCGGCGTGGTAACGCCGGCCCTCGGGATCATCCCAGAACTCGAGAGGCATCGAAGGAAACGGCTGTGTGCAGACCAGTTCTCCTTTGACTCCGGGCGGAAGCGGCTTACCGTCGACGTCGAAGACGTCTACGGCCATACCGAGGCCCCGGCCCTGGATCTGTCCGGCGTACACCGGTTTGGTCGGATCGCCAGTCACCAGGCAGCCGCAGAGATCGGTGCCCCCCGATATCGAGGCCAGATGCAGATCGGAGCCGACGGCGTCGTAGATCCAGGCGAAAGCCTCGTGGCTGAGGGGCGAGCCGGTGGAGCAGATCGTCTTTATCGAGGTCAGATCGTGGTGGGCGCTTGGCCGGTACCCCGCCTTCATCACACTGTCGATGAACTTGGCCGAGATCCCGAACAGGGTGAAGCCGTGTCGTTCCGACAGCTCGAACAGCGTGGCGATGGTGGGATGGGCCGGATTGCCGTCGTAGAGGACGATGGTGGCCCCCGCCCCCAGGCAGGAGACGAGCCAGTTCCACATCATCCAGCCGCAGGTGGTGAAGTAGAAGACGATGTCACCCGGGTTGATGTCGGAGTGCAGCTGCTGTTCGGTGGCGTGTTTGAGCAGTACGCCACCGGCCCGGTGCACGATGCACTTGGGCTTTCCGGTGGTACCCGAGGAGTAGAGAATGTAGAGCGGATGGTTGGCGCCCAGCCTGGCGTACGTCGGCTCGGCCCCCTGATGGTCGGCCACCACGTCGGCCCAATGCTGGTGGCCGGCGGCGATGGACGGTCGATCGCTCAGGTTGGCCACGACGATGACCGCTTCCAGGGAACCGAGGCGGGCCGAGATCTCGTCCAGCCGCTCCAGCAACGGGAACTCTCGACCGCCGTAGTGGTAGCCGTCGGCCGCCAGCAGAACCTTGGGGGCGGTCTGGCCGAACCGGTCGAGCACACCGTCGACCCCGAAATCACACGATGTCGAGGTGAACACCGCACCGAGGGAGGCGGCGGCCAGGAAGGTGACGATCGTTTCCGGACGGTGAGGCATCCAGGCTGCCACCCGATCACCGGGGCCGACACCCATGGCTTTGAGGGCGTGGGTCACGGCCCCTACCTGGGATCGCAGCTCGTCCCAGCTGATCTGCTGTTGGCGACCCGACTCGTCGGCGTAGATGATGGCGTTCGGTCCCGCTCCCGGTCGGTCCGCCAACATGTTCTCGGCGAAATTCAGCCGACTGTCAGGCAGGAAGGTGGTGGCGGAAAAGGATTCACCACGCTCGACGTCACGCTCCCCCGGTTCGCCGACCAGACCGCACCAATCCCACACCGCCCGCCAGAACCGCCCCGGTTGGGCCACCGACCAGTCGATCAGCTCGTCGCTGTTGGCCGCGGCCGGATACACCTCGCGGCGGAAGCGATCGATTCTGGTGCCGGCTGCGGCGGCCGGGCTGGGAGCCCACAGCGGCGTCGGTTTGGTCTCGGTCACGATGCTGCTCGGCCTTTCCTGATCTGGTCGACCGCTTCAAACCGACCGGGTTTCCACCGACTGGTCGAAGTGGTAGGAAGAATCGTGACCATTATCTTCGGCCATCACCATGAAAACCACTCTTCTTGAACTCAAACGGCGGATCGGGGCCCACAATGTCGTCGTGGTGGCGGCCGGGATCGCCTTCTACGGACTGTTGACGCTTCTGCCGGTGCTGACCGCCCTGGTGGCCACCTACGCCCTGTTCAACGATGCCGCCGAGATCGAGGAGCAGGTGGCCGACGCCGCCGCCACGTTGGACGAAAGCACCAAGGATCTGATCACCGAGCAGATCACCGGGATCGTGTCCGACATGGCCGGCTCCGCCACGGTGGTCGTCATCGGCTCGATCCTGGTGGCGTTGTTTTCGGCCTCCGGCACCGTCCAGAAGCTGTTGGCCGCGGTCAACATGGCCTATGAGCACACTGAGACCCGCCCCGGCTGGATGGTGCGGCTCATGAGCTTCGGGTTCACGGCCGCCGCCATCATTCTGGTGGTGGTGCTGCTCTCGCTGATCAGCGCCGCTCCTCTCGTCCTCGACCGGGTTGATCTCGGCTCGGGTGCCGAGCTGGCCATCGGGCTGGCCCGGCTGCCGGTCGCCCTGATCATGTTCATGATCGCCCTGACCATTCTCTACCGCTACGGTCCCGGCCGGCGGCCCCGTACCCCTTGGCGCAATCCCGGAGCTCTGGTGGCCGGCGGGTTGTTCCTGTTGTTCGCCCTTGCTCTCAGCATCTATACCAGCCGGGTCGGTGGCCTGCCGGCGTCCTACGGGCTGCTGGGCAGCGTGGCCGTTCTGATGATCTTCCTTCAGCTGACCGCCATCGCCGTCATCATCGGGGCCGAGGTCAACGGCGCGGTGGAGTCATCGGCTGCCGCCGCGTCGACCCGGCAGGTCGGGGGCGGCCGCCGGCCGGTCAACGAAATCACGGCCAAGGCCGAACCCTTGTCGTTGGGCCAGGCCGTCGGCGGCCTGATCGCACTGTTCCTGTTCGGCCGCCGCTAGAACTTTGGGACCGGCACGACCCGTTTGTGGGTCGTCACCGTCCCAAAGTTTCGTCAGGTTCGCCGGCCAGTTCAACCGCTCGATCCTGGACCTTCTGCAACTCCACCCGGAGTTGCTCGGTGAAGGCCTGGAGCTGTTCCCGGTCGGGCCGGCGACCCTCGTTACCCACCAGCTCCATAGGGTCGGCCACGACAATGGCCACATTGGACCGGTGGAACCGCTTGGCCCCCTGGGGCAGAGCCTCTTCGGTTCCGGCCACTCCGATGGGCACCACTCTTGCTCCGGTTCGGCTGGCCAACCAGGCGGCCCCGTCGAACAGTTGGCCCACCTGGTTGCCGTACTGTCGGCCGCCTTCAGGAAAGACGATCATCGATTCGCCCTCCTTCAACAGTCCCAGCGCAGCCTGCATGGCGTCCTTGTCGGCCGCTCCCCGTTTCACCGGGATGGCCCCCAGGGCGGCGCACACGTAGCCAACGCCCGGTGTGGTGAACAACGACTCCTTACCCAGGGCCCGGATCCGGCGGGGGGTGAGGGTGGCGATGAGAATCGAATCGAGATGGGAGCGATGCACCGGGGCCAGGATCGTCGGACCCGGCAACTGCAGCACCTGCTCGTTTTCCGACTGGACACGGAGATAGGGCGCCACCACCCGTCGGAGGAATCCCCGGAATCCCCGGTACAACATCAACGACGAGCGTCGTCGCCCCCGCTCAAGCGCCAGCTCTCGTAGCTCCGAACCCATCGGGCAAGTACACCAGAAATGCCGGCCGCTTGCCACCGCCGGTTGGCACCGGCCGAATGGGCTGCCAGAGTTGAGCAATGACCGCCAACGCCCCCGTCATCGTCGATCTCAGCCACACCATCACCGACGGCATGGAGACCTACCCCGGTCTACCGACGCCCCGGATCGAAGACCACCTGTCCCGGGAGGCGGCGGAGGAGATCTACGGTCCCGGAGTGCGTTTCCAGATCGGGCTGATCACCCTGTGCACCAACACCGGGACCTACCTCGATGTGCCCTTTCACCGCTATGACGACGGGCACGACCTGGCCCAGCTACCGCTGGAGCGGGTATCGGGGGTTCCCGGCTTGATGCTCGACCGGCGGGGCGAAGTCGCCATCGACATCAGCCCGGACGAGATCGTCGGGGCGGCCGGGCACGCCCTCATCGTCCGCACCGATCATTCCGACCACTTCGGTACCGATCGCTACGCCGTCGACCACCCCCACCTGACGGCTTCGTCCGCTGAGGTGTTGGCGGCAGCCGGGGTGGCCTGTGTCGGCATCGACTCGCTGAACATCGACTCCACCGACGACACCTCACGTCCGGTTCACAGCATCCTGCTGGGTCAGCAGATCCCCATCATCGAACACCTCACCAACCTGAGCGGACTACCAGCCGGACGATTCCGCTTCAGCGCCGTACCGCCCAAAATCGAGGGGGCCGGAACGTTTCCGGTCAGGGCTCACGCCGTCGTCGCCGAGGCCTGATCAGGTCTGCCAGTGGGACGGATCCCGGTACACCGGGCGCCGAGCCACCCGGAGCAGGGTGACGTAGAACATCCCGGCACCGATGGCCACCAGAAAGCGGGCCACGGTGGCTCCCATGTTGCCGTCGACGACGGCCATGGCCGTCCAGACGGCGCCCAGGGTGAGGGCGGTGGCCAGGCCGAAGCCTGACAGCAACGAGCCGGCGGTTGATTGAACCTGCGGGGTGGCCATCGATTCTCCTCGTTTCGATTTCCAGGATCGGGTGTGCTTGCTCCAACCTAGGACGGGCCGCAGTCCATCGACAGAGCACACCTGTCACCCTGCCACCAACCGTCGACCCATGGACTTTATGGGCGATCCCTCCTTGGATGATGGGGTCTCAGGGCTCAGACCCCCGGCCCGGCTTCGACTACTGTTGGGGCCATGACCGACATTCCGCAGACGTTGCACTGGTCCGACACCGACCTGGAGGTCCATAAGGTCGTGGTCGGCCCGGTCGACAACAACGTCTTTGTCATCCGTTGCCGCCACAGCGGTGACGCCGTGCTGCTCGACGCCGCCAACGAACACGAAATGCTTCTCGATCTGTGCCGGACTCTGGGGGTCAGGACGGTTCTTGAGACCCACGGTCACTGGGATCACATCCAAGCCGTACCGGAGGTGCGGGACGCCGGCTACGAGGTCGGGGTGACGGCGGCCGACGCCGCCATGCTGCCTTCCTACGACTACCTCCTGGAGGACGACACGATCATCGAGGTCGGCCGGTCCAAGCTCCACACCATCACCACGCCCGGCCATACGCCCGGTTCGATCTGCTTCAAGGTGGTCGACAAGCCTCTGCTGTTCAGCGGCGACACCCTGTTTCCCGGCGGACCGGGCGCCACCAGCTATGAGGGTGGTGACTTCTCCGCCATCATCGAGTCGATCGACAACCGGCTGTTCACCCTGCCGGCCGACACCGTCGTGTTGCCCGGTCACGGCGACGACACCACGATCGGAACTGAGCGCCCCCATCTCCAGGAATGGATCGACCGAGGTTGGTGATCGGTCGATTGCTCTGCGGCCGACTGACCCTGCACATTCACACTCTGCATGTACGCCCGCACATTTGCACTATGGCGATGGTGGAATTAGGGGCGGGCCGTAGACTGACTGCATGGCAGACGGACCGCTGTTCGAGATCGACGACCTCCACGTTTCCACTCCCCCGGTCGAGACCGACACCGGAGAAGAACCGGGCGTCGAAATCCTGAAAGGGGTGTCGCTCACCATCAACCCCGGTGAGATTCACGCTCTGATGGGCCCCAACGGTTCGGGCAAGTCCACCCTGGCGTCGGCCCTTCTGGGGTCGCCCGAATACGAGGTCACCTCGGGTCGCATTCTCTTCCGGGGGGACGACATCACCGACTGGGATCCCGACGTCCGAGGCAAGGCCGGCTTGTTCCTGGCCTTTCAGTATCCTCAGGAAATCAGCGGCGTTTCCGTGCTGAACTTCCTTCGCCAAGCTCTGAGCGCCCGCAAAGGCATGGAGATGAGCGTGCTCGAACTCCGGCTTTCGCTCATGGAGTGGATGGAGAAGCTGTCGATGGACTCGTCGTTCATGGAACGCTACGTCAATGAAGGCTTCTCCGGGGGCGAGAAGAAACGCAACGAGATCCTGCAGATGGCGGTACTGGAGCCGGAGGTAGCCATTCTCGACGAGACCGATTCGGGCCTCGACATCGACGCCCTGAAGACGGTGGCCGAAGGAGTCCGGGCCATCAAGGACGAGCGGCCGGAGCTGGGCACTCTGGCCATCACCCACTACCAGCGCCTGCTCGACCACCTGCAACCCGACTTCGTTCACGTGCTGATCGACGGTCGAATCGTGGCCTCCGGTGGGATGGAACTGGCGGCCAGGCTGGAATCGGAAGGGTACGACGGCTTCAAATGAGCGCATCCCATCGACCAGGTGAGCCGGTGTCGAGCGTCGGGGCGGGAGGGCTCGACGTCGCCACCATCCGTAAGGACTTCCCCATCCTCGACCAGGAACAGAACGGTCGACGGCTGGTGTTCCTCGACTCGGCCGCCTCCTCCCAGCGCCCGGTTCAGGTCGTCGAGGCCATGACTGACTTCTACCACACCAGCTACGCCAACGTGCACCGGGGCGTGTATCGCATCGCCGAGCAGGCGACCAACGCCTTCGAACAGGCCCGGCAACGCACCGCCCAGTTCATCGGGGCTGCTGATCCCCGGGAGGTGGTTTTCACCAAGAACGCCACCGAGGCCATCAACCTGGTGGCCGGCAGTTGGGGCCGGGCCAACCTCGGCCCGGGCGACGCCATCGTGCTCACGCTGTTGGAGCACCACGCCAACATCGTGCCGTGGCAGATGCTGGCGGCCGAGAAGGGTTTCGAGATCCGCTGGATCCCGGTGACCACCGATGGCCGGCTCGACCTCTCCACTCTCGACACGCTGGTCGATGGGGCCAAACTGGTGGCCTTCACCTCCATGTCCAACGTGACCGGGGCGATCACCTCCACCGAACAGGTCATCGCCGCGGCGAAGGCGGCCGGGGCCGTCACCGTGGTCGACGCCTGCCAGTCCGTTCCCCACATGCCGACCGATGTCGGCCAACTGGGGGCCGACTTTGTCGCCTTCAGTGGTCACAAGATGCTGGGCCCGACCGGGATCGGCGTTCTCTGGGGGCGGCTCGATCTGCTGGAGGCCATGCCCCCGTTCCTGGGCGGCGGCGGCATGATACTAAACGTCACCACCGACGGCTTTCTGCCCGATCAACCACCGGCCAAGTTCGAGGCCGGCACCCCTCCCATTGCCGAGGCCGTCGGCCTGGCCGCCGCCATCGACTACCTCGAGGCCCTGGGCATGGAGGCCATCCGGGAGCACGAGGTCTCGCTGACCGCTTATGCCCTCCGCAAGCTGACGTCGGAGCTGGGTGACGACCTCACCATCCACGGCCCGGCCGAACCGGCGGCCCGGGGTGGTGTCCTCTCCATCGACCTCCATGGTGTTCACGCCCATGACGTCAGCCAGATCCTGGATGAGCAGGCGGTGTGCATCCGCCCTAGCCATCATTGTGCCAAACCGTTGATGAGGGAGCTTGGCGTACCAGCCACCGCCCGGGCCAGCCTCTATGTCTACAACGGTCCTGACGACATCGACGCCCTGGCCGAGGCGCTGGTCGCCGCCCGGGACTTCTTCGCCCTGTGATCTCCATCCATCGACTGTGAATCAGCCAAGAAAGGCAACCGTTCATGTCCGGTCTCGAAGACCTGTACCGCGAAATCATTCTCGACCACTACCGGAACCCCCGCAATCGGGGAGAACTGGAGACTCCCCCGGCCCACCGCAGTGAGGGGTTCAACCCGCTGTGCGGCGACGAGGTGGTGGTCTACATAGACGTCGACGACTCGGGGACCATCACCGATATCAAGATCGGCGGGCAGGGTTGTTCGATCTCGCAGTCGGCAGCGTCGATGATGTCGGCCGCGGTGATGGGGAAGTCGGTCGACCAAACCCGGGCCCTGACCTCACGGTTCAAGTCGATGATGTCGATCCATGAGACCGAGATCGGGGGCGACGGTAGCGAATCGGAGGCCGGCGACGTCGCACCGAACGACGTGGCGGCCGACCTTCCGCTGGGCGACCTGGAGGCGTTGCGGGGCGTGGTGAAGTTCCCGGTTCGCATCAAGTGTGCCACCCTCAGCTGGAACACCTTGCTCCAGGCCATCGACGAGATGGCTCGGGCCTGACGGTCCCGCGCCCGCCCGGCCCACCCGACCCGGTAAATCTTGCAGTAGAAAACGAGGCTCGGCCTCGTTTTCTACTGCAAGATTCTATGGGCCTCGGGTTAGGCCGTGGGGGCGTAGCCGGCGTACCCGGTCGACTCGAGCTCGTCGGCCAGCTCGGGGCCACCCGAGGCGGCGATGCGACCACCGGCCAGCACGTGAACCCGGTCGGGCTTCAGTTCGTTGAGCAGGCGGCTGTAGTGGGTGATGACCAGGATCCCGAGGTTGTCCTCCTCGGTGGCCTGCTCTATGCGACGAGCCACGATCCGTAGGGCGTCGACGTCGAGTCCGGAGTCGAGTTCATCGAGCACGGCGTAACGGGGCCGGATCACCCCGAGCTGCAACGTCTCGTTGCGCTTCTTCTCCCCACCACTCATGTCCACGTTCATCGGGCGGTCCAGGAAGGCCTCGTCGAAGCCGATGCGGCCGGCCTCGGCCGCCAGCCGGGCCCCCAGGTCGTCGATCGGTTGACCGGCCACTTCGGCCGCCGCCGACAACACGTCGATCAGCGACACCCCGGGCACTTCCGTCGGGTACTGCATGGCCAGGAACAATCCGGCCTGAGCTCGCTTCCAGGTGGGGAGGTCCAGCAGCTCGACACCGTCGAGGGTCACCGATCCTTCCAGCACCTCATAACCCGGCTTGCCCATGATCACATGGGACAGGGTCGACTTGCCGGCACCGTTGGGACCCATCACGGCATGGACCTCACCGGGAGCGATCTCCAGGTCTATTCCCCGAAGGATCTCGGTGCCGGCCACGGCCACCCGCAAGCCGCTGACCACCAGTTTGGAGCCCGGCTTTGACGGCGTCATGAGGTCACCTCGACGTTGATGATGCCGTCGACCACCGTGGCGGTGTAGACGGGCACGGGTTTGATGGCCGGCATACAGGTAGGTTCGCCCGTCTCCACCGAGAAGGCCGAACCGTGCTTCCAGCACTCGATCGTCTTGTCGTCGCTGTCGATTTCCCCTTCGGCCAACGAGTAGTCGGCGTGGGAGCACTCGTCGCCGATGACGTAGACGTCGTCGCCGATGCGGATGACAGCCAGCCGGTGACCGGCCATGTCGACCCGGCGGGCCGAGTCCGGGGCCAGGTCGGCCAGCGGGCCGATCTCCAGCACGGTGACCTCATCACTCATGTGGCCGTCGCTCATGTTGCCACCTCCCGGCGGTCCAGTTTGTCGGCGATGAGCCGCTGCAGCTCGGGCCGGACGGCCGCCACCGGCATGCGGTTGATGACCTCGTTGAAGAATCCGGCCACGATCAGACGATCAGCCGGTCCGGGTGGGACACCCCGGGCCCCGAGGTAGAACCGCTGGTCGTCGTCGACCGGGCTGACAGTGGAGGCATGGGAGCAGTGCACCTCGTTGTTCTCGATCTCCAGATTGGGCACCGACCAGGCCCAGGCGTCTTCGCTCAGCTTGATGTTGCGGTTGGTCTGGAAGGCGTTGGTGCCGGCACCGTCGGGGTGGATGTGGATCATGCCGGTGTAGATGGCTCCCGAGGAATCGTCCTGAGCCCCCTTGAACAGCAGATCGCTGCGGGTGTCGCGGGCTTCGTGGTGTTGGAAGATACGGAAGTCGTGAACCTGGGAACCGTCGCCGTAGTAGGCGGTGATCAGGTTGGCGGTACCACCCCGACCAACCAGCCGGGAGTCGACCCGGGTTCGGCCGTAGCGTCCACCGAAGGCGGCGATACCGGTGTTGAGGGTGGCCTGGCCGGCCACCGAGGACCGTTGCCGACCGATCACGTGGAAGTCGGGACCGGTGACCTGAACGGTCGAATAGCTCAACCGCCCGGCGGCGGCAACGTCGAGTTCAACCACGGGAACGGCGGCCGCGGTCACGGCGCTGGAACTCTGCCACTCCAGAACCTGCAGTTCCGAACTCTCCCCCACCTCCACCACGATGTGGGGAAAGCTGATGAGGTCGGCCCGCTCATGATGGTTGAGGATCACCACCGGTTGATCGACGGCCAGACCGGCTGGGGCCCGGACGACCACGGCGGCTGGGGAGAAGGCCCGGTGCCAGTGATCGAAGATGGTTGGTTCACCGTCGGCCGCACCCCAGGCCCGCTGGTCGTCGACCACCACCTCGAGGCCTTTGGCCGCCCACCCGTCGTCAACCGAGTGGTCGACGACGTGACCATCGATCACGACGATGGTGGCCGACCGCTCGGCCGGCGCCACAATGCGGTCGAGGTCGGCTTGGGCCGAACCGCTGACGGCTGGAACCGCCGGCCCGGCCACAACCGGCCCCATGGCGGCCAGCGGGAGCTTGGCCACCGGGCTGTAGCGCCATTCCTCGGTTTCAGTGTTGGGGAGCTGCAGGGTGGAGGCGGTCTGGGCCGCTTCGGCCCGCCCCGGACGGGGATTCAGGCCCGACGAAGTAGCCAGAACATCGGGCGAAAACTGGTTGGTCACGTTGGCCCAGGCTATCGCCGGAAGGGCCAGCGCGGCTTCCGCCAGCGTCCCTTTCCGGCCCGGCGGGCAGCTCGGGCCTGTTCCTCGTCAACCTCGGCCCTTATGGTCGGACCGGCCGAATTGATGATGTCTTCGGCTTCGTCCAGTAGGGCCGCCACCGAGTCATCGGTGCCAACACTGTCGGGGGCTTCCGGGGTCGACGGGGTGATCAGCGAACCGTGGCGCCAGTTGACGTCGGCCATCCTGCGTTCGTAGGATTCGCAGACCTCAGGGCAGTTCCACGGTGCTTCGGGAGCGAGATCGAGCACGCATTTGCGCATTGTGTCGCCGCTGGGATAGGTGCGGCTTTGAAAGTGTTTGCAGTCCTGGCGCATTGCCATGGGTCCATTTTGCCCTCTAAAGTGGCGCGCCGCCGATCACCGACACCGGATTGGAGTGAGAACGATGGGAACGTTGCATCTTGGAGGGCAAGACGGCGCCTACGCCCCCACGGTCTTGATGCCGGGCGACCCGCTTCGGGCCCAGTACATCGCCGAGAACTATCTGGCCGAGGTGGAGCAGGTGAACGCCATCCGCAACATGTTGGGGTTCACCGGTACCTACAACGGCCATCCCGTGTCGGTTCAGGGCTCGGGCATGGGTGTTCCGTCGATCCAGATCTACTCGACCGAGCTGTACAAGGACTACGGGGTGGAGCGGATCATTCGGGTCGGGTCGTGCGGCGCCCTCCAGGACCACATGAATCTGGGCGATCTGGTTGTCGGCCTGGCCGCCGGGACCGACTCGGCGGTGAACCGTCGACGGTTCGGCGGTCGAGACTTTCCTGCGGTCGGCAGCTGGGATCTGATCCAGGCGGTGGTCGGTCACGCCGCCGAGCAGCCGTTCGACACCCATGTCGGTTCGATCTTCACCTCCGACACCTTCTACGAGCCCGAGGGTTCCGACACCTTCGCCCTGCTGGAACGCTACGGCTTCCTGGCGGTGGAGATGGAGGCTGCCGGGCTCTACGGCGTGGCCACCGAATACGGGCGTAAGGCGCTGACCGTGGCCACGGTGTCGGACCAGATCAAGCGGGGCGAGGCCATGAGCCCGGCCGATCGACAGACCAGCTTCGACAACATGATCACCCTGGTGCTGGGGGCATTGTTCGCCTGACGGCATCCCCGGACAAAAGAACGGAGACCCCGCCTGAAGGGGAACAGCGGGGTCTCCGGGATCTGTGCAGTTTTGTTCGACGGCGTTGGGCGACTCGGGGCCGAGTCGCCGGCCGTGACCGGACTACTTGCCGGCGAGGGCGGCCACCAGCTCGTCTTTGGACATCGACGACCGGCCGGCGATGTCGAGTTCCTGGGCCCGGTTGTAGAGGTCGTCCTTGGTCCAGGCCGAGTAGTCGACGGCCTCGTCGCTCAGCGACTCGATCCGGTCGGCCACGGTGTCGGTGGTCTTGGCCACCCCTGAACGAACATCGGTGGCAACGTCGGTGGCGGTACTGCGGGCCGCAGCCACCGCCCGGTTGGCCTCGGAGCGAACGTCGGCCGCCTCCCGGCGGAAGGTCTTGACCACCTTCTCGGTGGAGGTGCGGGCCTGGTCCCAGATGGTCGAAGTGGCTTCAACCATCGTCTCGGTGGCGCTCCGGGTCAGGTTGTAGCCGGTTTCGGCCACGACCCGCTGGAGGTGGAACACACGATCGGCGGGAGCCGGGAGGCGATCCTCGATGCGATCGAAACGAGCGGTCATGGCCTTCTCGAAATCGTCCATGTTCTCGAAGGACTGGAACCGACTCATATCGAGCCGAGGCAGCTCGAACGATGCACTGTCGAATCGGGGGAAGTCCAGTTTGCCGAGGTCGAAACGGCTGCGATCGAACTTGAGGGCATCGCGGGAGAGGGTACGGGGGGCCATGTTGGTTACTCCTGATGAGCGTTGGGGCGTTGACTGGCGGCCGGTGCGGGTGATGAGGCCGGATTGTTTGGAGTGGTCCGCTTTCCGAGTGGCAAGCGGGCCACTCCCGCACTTCTTGAGTATGCCATAGTTTGCGGGTGCTTGCAATAGCAAGCGGCCAGATCTCGGAGTGAAAGGTGACACATCGGCTTCGAAAACCAGTTGACCGACCCGGTGCTCTCCCTTCACCGGGTCGGCCAGAAATACCGGTCGGTACGCCGCTGGCGCTCCGACGCTACGACAGCTCTCGGGCCCTCTCGACCAAGCCGGTGAACTCGGCCACCTGACCGGAGCGCCCCGAGAGGGCGTCGGCCTCGGCCTGGATCTGGGAGAAGCTGATGTCGCCCCGATACGGGCTGTCCCGAAGAATCTCGGCGAATGAGGCCACGGTCACGGCCAGACGGAAGTCGTCGGAGGTGTTGGACCAGCGATCCTCCAGCGTGTTGACCGTCAGCTCGAGACGAGCCTCCCGCACCGAACGTTCCTCCGGGTCCTCCCACCGCAGCTGAGCCGTGCCCAGCCGATCCCGGCCCGAGGCGCCGGAGCGCAGGGTCAGCTCGTAGATGGCGGTGACCTGGTGGCCGGCGCCCAGTTCCCCGGCGTCGACGGCATCGTTGCGGAAGTCGTCGTCGAGGACGGCCCGGTTCTCGAAGCCGATCAACCGGTACTGCTCGACCGTCTCGGGGTTGAATTCGACCTGGATCTTGCCGTCGATGGCCACGGTGACCAGGGTCGACACCAGCTCGTCGCTGAACAGTCGCTCGGCCTCACCGATGTCATCGACATAGGAGTAGAAGCCATCGCCCTGGTCGGCCAGTTGCTCCATCATGACGTCGTTGAATCCATCCATCCCCACTCCGATGGTCACCAACTGAATGCCCTCGTCGGCGTCATCCCGGATCATGCTCGACAGACCGTCGGGGTCGGTCAGGCCCACGTTGGCGATGCCGTCGGAGGCCAGGATGACCCGGTTGACCCCTCCACGCCGGTACTGCTGGTTGGCCAGCCGGTAGCCGACATCAAGCCCAGCCTCCAGATTGGTGGAACCGGTGGGACGGAGCCGATCGATGGCATCCAGAATCTCATCCTGATTCCGGACCTCGGTCGGTTCCAGCACCACCTGACCGCCGTCGGAGTAGGTGACGATGGCCACGGTGTCGTTGTCGCTGAGCTCCCGGGTGAGGCCGGACAGCGCATCCTTGACCAGCCCCAGACGGTTGGGACGATCCATGGATCCCGACGTGTCGATCACGAAGGTCAGGGCGGCGTCGGGCCGCTCGGCGTTGGACACCTCTTCGGCCTGGACACCGAGGCGAAGGATCACGTTGTCCCGGTTGAACGGCGATGGTCCGCCGTCGGCCACCACGGTGAGACCCTCCCGGGGCGCCGGGTAGTCGTAGTCGAAGCTGTTGACGTACTCCTCGACCCGGACCGATTCCCGAGGTGGCAGCTGGCCCGACTCGAGCCACTGCCGGCCGATGGTGTACGCCCCGGTATCGACGTCGAGGGCGAAGGTGGAGAGCGGATCCCGGGTGGTCTCGACGAACGGGCGGATGCCGTAGTCCTCGAAGTTGGCCTCCGAATCCTCGCTCTCGGGCTCATCGGGGGCGAAGAATCCACCGGCTGGGGCGGCCGTCCGCTCGGAGGCGGTCAGATTGGCATCACTACCGGCCTGAGTGGTGGTGGAGGCGGCCACCCCTTCCCCGTCGGCGGCGGTGTCGACGTCCTCCATGGCATCGTCGGCCGCTTCCTCTTCCTCCATGGCGTCGTCCGCCGTCTCTTCGGCGGCGACGAAGTCGGATTCGCTGTCCTCGCTGTCACCGTCGTCGGTGGCCAGCTGAGGGCCGCTGTCGTCGGCGGCGTCGGTCGCTTCGTCGTCACCGCCGCAGGCCGCGGCGAGGAGGGCCAAGGCGGCCAGCAGGGCCAGGAGGGCCCGGCGGCCGGGGAATCGGGTTCGCTTTGGGATGCTCATGGTCGTTTGGGCGACGAGCATCGGCGCATGGTTCCCTCCGTCATCAATTTGTCACAAGGCGAGTAGCGAGAACTCAATCCGCGACATCATCGGTCGACGGAACGTCGTAGGAAGGCAATAGAGGCAATCAGTAGCCTTGAGACGACCACCCCGGCCGCAAGCCCACGCTCCATTGAGCGTCCGGCTCCGGCGGGACAACCAGAAGGAGCAATCATGGGAATGTTCGACAAGGCCAAAGAAATGGCCGACAAGGCGGCCGACGCCGCCGATCAGGCCAAGGACCTGGCCGATCAGCATGCCGACAAGCTTCCCGGCGACATGGGCGACAAGGCCAAGGACCTGGCCGACAAGGCCAGCGAGTTGACCGACAAGATCCCCGGTTCCGGAGATTCCCCGGCCGAGTAGCCGACCAACGTCTCATCCGCCGCCAAGAGAAGCGAAAGCCCGGTCGTCGCCGACCGGGCTTTTGCTGTTCAACGGCCTACGGAACCAACCGTGCGCCCCGCACCCCGAAATCGGGGCCTGGAGCGCACAGAACGGAAGGGGACAACAGCGCACAACCAACCGTGCGCCCTGCACCCCGAAAACGGGGCCTGGAGCGCACAGAACGGAAGGGTCAGCCGACGGAACCTTCCATCTGCAGTTCGATGAGGCGGGACCACTCGACGGCGTACTCCATAGGCAGGGTACGGGTCACCGGCTCGATGAATCCGTTGACCACCATGCCGATGGCCTGCTCCTCCGACAACCCCCGGCTCATCAGGTAGAACAGCTGCTCGTCGGCCACCTTGGAAACGGTGGCCTCATGACCGATCTGGGCATCGTGAGAACCGATCTCCATGTAGGGGTAGGTGTCGGAGATCGACTCGTCGTCGAGAATCAGGGCGTCACACTGCACGTGGCTCTTGCAGCCGTAGGCGTCGTCCTCCACCCGGACCAGTCCCCGGTATGACGATCGACCACCGTCTTTCGAGATCGACTTGGACACGATCTTCGACGACGTTTCCGGGGCGGCATGGACCATCTTGGCCCCGGTGTCCTGATGCTGATCGGGGCCGGCGTAGGCCACCGACAGGACCTCACCGGTGGCCTTGGGGCCGACCAGCCAGACCGCCGGGTACTTCATCGTCAACCGGGAACCGATGTTGCCGTCGATCCACTCCATGTGACCTTCGGCCTCGACCCGGGCCCGCTTGGTCACAAGGTTGAACACGTTCGACGACCAGTTCTGGATCGTGGTGTAGGTGACATGGGCCGATGGCTTGACCACGATCTCGACCACGGCCGAGTGCAACGAGTCGGAGGTGTAGACCGGGGCTGAGCAGCCCTCGATGTAGTGCACCTTGGAGCCCTCGTCGGCGATGATCAGGGTGCGTTCGAACTGGCCCATGTTCTCGGCGTTGATCCGGAAGTAGGCCTGGAGCGGCATCTCCACCTCGACCCCGGGCGGCACGTAGATGAACGAACCGCCCGACCACACCGAGGTGTTGAGAGCGGAGAACTTGTTGTCGTTCATGGGGATGATCTTGCCGAAGTGGGGCTTGACCAGTTCGGGGTACTCCCGCAGTGCGGTGTCCATGTCGCAGAACACCACGCCCTGGCGTTCCAGGTCTTCACGGTTGCGGTGGAACACCACCTCCGACTCGTACTGGGCCGTGACCCCGGCCAGGTACTTGCGCTCGGCCTCGGGGATACCGAGCTTCTCGTAGGTGTCCTTGATGGCATCCGGCAGGTCGTCCCAGTCGTTGACCTGACCCTCGGTGGGCTTGATGTAGTAGTAGATGTCATCGAAGTAGATCTCCGACATGTCGCCACCCCAGTTGGGCATCGGGCGGCGCTCGAAATGACGGAGCGACTTGAGCCGCATGTCGAGCATCCAGTCGGGCTCGCCCTTCATCCACGACATCTCTCGGACGATGTCCTCGTTCAAGCCCTTCTTGGGCTTGAAGACGTAGTCTTCGGCATCACTCCAACCAAGCTTGTATCGATCAAGATCCAGGTTTTCGGGTGTGACCGTCATGAGGGCTCCAAAGGAAGGGTGTCGAGATGTGGGCGGGATCAATACCGCGTAATTAACACTACGTACATAGTAACAATCTGCAGGGACAAACATTTCATCTGCAGAGCACCAAACCGGCGACCGGGGATCAGTCGAGACGGCGCAGCTGGGAGCGGAAGAGCTTGGCCTTCCTGACATAGGCCTGAGCGCCGTCGAGGATCATGTCGGCCGTAACCATGTCCTCCCGGATCTTGGCCGGAACACCCAAGGCCAGAGCTCCCGACGGAACCTCCATGTCGTTGGGGACCACGGCGTTCGAGCCGACCAGCGAGTGGCTGCGAATCAGCGCCCGGTGCAACACCACCGCCCCGTTTCCCACCAGGGCCTCGTCTTCCACCGTGCACCCTTCGAGATGGACGATGTGGCCGATCACACAGTCGTTACCGACGACGGTCGGATGATCGGGAGTGGTGTGGATGACGCTGCAGTCCTGGACCGACGTTCGGTCGCCGATGCGGATGAAGCCCTCGTCGCCCCGCAGTACGGCCGAAGGCCACACCGACGACTCGGCCCCGATCTCGACGTTGCCGATCACCGTCGCCTGGGGATGAACGAACGCGGTGGGATGAATCTTGGGCTCGGCGCTACCGAGGGCGTAGACGGCCATCGCCCCCAAGATAGTCCGACCCCGGGCCAACACCCCACCCCCGGCCCCACCACCAGGCACGTTGGCGGGCGCACGACCCCCTGACCGGTCGCCGAGCCACCAACGTGAGGATTGAGGGGTCGTCGAGCCGCCAAACCGTTACCTGGCGCGGTCGGGCCAGGCCCACCCGTTGAAGACTAGGACGCGGTGAGATCTCGAAGGTCGAGAATGAGGGCGGTGAACGACAGGGCCACCAGTAGACCGAGGGTGGCGTAGGCGATGGGGACCAGCCTGGTCACGTTGAAGGTGATGGTGCGATCTCGGCGGACCCGCTGCACGATCCCCTCGAACACCGCCACCAAGGCGTGCGATCCGTCGAGCGGTGGCAGGGGCAACAGGTTGATGGCACCGACGGCACAGGCCAGGATTCCGAACCACTGCAGGCTGGCCCCCACGCCCCGTTCCACCACCGCTCCGCTGATGGCGGCCTGGCCGACCGGGGACAGGAACCGCACCGGCGCCTCGGTCGCCCCACTGACGTCGAGCACCGCCGATACGTAGCCACCGAGCTGGGCCACCAGGCGGCCGAGGGAGGCGGCAGTGGCCGAGATGACACCCTGAACCAGCAAGAAAGCGGTTCGCCACGACTCGGTGAAGCTCGACCCGTTGCGCCACTCGACGGCGGCGAAGGCCAGCACCGCAGTGGCCAAGTTGACCGCCGGCCCGGCCAGGATGGTGGCCAGCCGACCCCAGTGGGACGCCGCCCGGTAGGTACCGGACTCGGGAAACCCGTCGGGCAGTTCCGACGTCGGCGTCATGCCCTCGATCTTCACGTAGCCCCCCAGGAACAGAACCTTCAGCCCGTAGCGGCAGTGGCCCACCGTGACCGAGAAGACCTCGGGACCGAATCCCCAGAAGAACTCCGATGGCCGCATGCCGACCCATCGAGCCACCAGCAGATGGCCGGCCTCATGGGTGACGATGATGACGCCCAGGAACCCCAACAGGTACAGCCCGCTGGGAGCCACCGCGGCCAGGAACCCGACCGTGGCCGCCGCCGCCATGAACCACCAGATACTGAAGCGAACTTCCTGGAACCGATTCGGTTCGGCCGCCGTCGCCAAAACTCCACCCACCTCTTCGCCCGTTCACCAACATCACCGCCCCGGCCCCGACCTCGGCGGTCGGTCCCGATCACGTTCATGTTCCATCTAACCAGCTGGGTCGGTTGGTACCTCGGCGACGGCGCCGGGCCGATGTACCCGGGTCTAGCCGGCGAATGATCCGTATTGCCCCTTGTAGAACACCATCGGATCGGTGTCGCGGCCGACGCCCAGACTTTGCACCCGCCCGACAATGAGGTTGTGATCGCCGGCCGGTACCACCTGGTGGATCGAGCAGTCGATGACAGCAACGACGTCGGGCAGGATGGGGGCGCCACTGGCGGCCGTTTGCACCTCGATGCCGTCGAACTTCGATTCCGAGCGGGAGGCCATGAGACCGCACAGCTCCTGCTGATCGGCGCTCAAGACGTTGACGCAGAAGTGACCGGAGGCCTCCATTGCCGGCCAGCTTCCCGACTGGGTGCCCAGGAAGAAGCCGACCAGGGGCGGATCAAGGGAGATGGAGGCGAACGAACCGATGGCGATCCCCACCGGCCGGCCCGACCCTGGTTCGCCGGCCGATGTGACCACGGTGACGCCGGTGGGAAAGTGACCCAGCACATGGCGAAAGTCGCCGGAATCGATCTCGGGATCAAGCGGGAAGTCGGACATGGGCTCACTCCAGGTCATCGTGGTTGACAAAGCCTATCGTTGCCCGGCGACCCCGCCCGCCAACCGGTTCGACCACCACCGGCCTCGACGCCTAGTGTTTGCCTATGGCGAAAGCCTCGGATTCCACCATCGGTCAACCGCCGCTTCCCGACGGGCTCATCGCCGTGGTCAAGCGCGACTGCCCGACCTGCGAACTGGTGGTCCCGGCCCTGGAGCAGCTGGCCCAAGCGGCGACGCTCACCGTCTACAGCCAGGATGACCCCTCCTTCCCGCCAACCCTCAGCCCGCATGATGACCGCGAACTGGCCTTCTCCTGGCACCACGACATCGAGACGGTACCAACGTTGATTCGAGCCGATGCCGGCCGGGAGATCGAGCGCACCGTTGGCTGGTCGCGGGAGGCCTGGCAGAGCCTCAGCGCCATCAACGACCTCGCCCCCGATCTTCCCGAGCACCGGCCCGGTTGTGGCTCGCGGTCGGTTGATCCATCACTGTCCGACGAGCTGGCCGTTCGCTTCGGCGGTTCAATCCTGCGATCTCGGCGGGTCGAGCTGGCCGCACTTGAAGATGAGTTCGAAGCGGCCTTCGATCGGGGCTGGACCGACGGACTGCCGGTCATCCCTCCAACCGAGGCCCGGGTGATGGCCATGCTGGCGGGGACCGACCGATCCCCCGACGAGACGGTGGCCGAGATCCCCCCCGACCTGCATCCGGCCACCGTCGAGCAGATCGCCATCAATGCGGTGATGGCCGGTTGTAAGCCGGAGTATCTCCCTGTTGTGCTGGCCGCGGTGGAGGCCGCTTGCACCACCGAGTTCAACATGCACGGCCTGCTGGCCACCACCTACTTCTCCGGTCCGGTGCTGGTCGTCAATGGGCCCGTGGCCCGGCGGCTGGACATGAACGCCGGGGCAACGCCTTCGGCCAGGGCAACCGGGCCAACCTGAGCATCGGTCGGGCCCTCCAACTGGTGGTCCGCAACCTGGGCGGCGGCCGCCCGGGCGAGGTTGACATGGCCATGATGGGCTCCCCGGGCAAGCTGTCGTTCTGCTTCGCCGAGCGGGAGCACGACTCGCCCTTCTCGTCGCTGGCGGTGGAGCGAGGATTCGGTCCCGACGACAACACCGTGACCGTCTTCGCCGGATCGGGTCCCACCGCCATCATCGATCAGATCTCCCGCACCCCGGAGTCACTGGCGCGGTCACTGGCCGCCAGCCTGCGATCGACCGGGCACCCCAAGCTGGCCATGGGGTTCGACGCCATGCTGGTCGTCTCCCCCGAACACGGCCGCATCTTCGCCCAGGCGGGCTGGGACAAGAATCGCCTGAGGTCAGAACTCGAAGAGCTGTTGACCATGCCCGGAGCCGAACTGGTCCGGGGCGTCGGCGGGATCGACGAAGGTCTACCCGAGGCCTTCGCCGACACACCGGTTCCCAAGTTCCGACCCGGGGGCCTTCAGATCGTCCACGCCGGCGGCGACGCCGGTCTGTTCTCCGCCGTCCTCGACGGGTGGGTCGGCGGCAACATCGGATCAGAACCCGTGACCGTGAGGATCACGTGACCCTGGAGATACCGGCATGACCACAGAAACCACGGCGACGGCCAGGCCGCTGACCGTACTCGACCCCACAGCCGGCAAGTCGGCCACCGACCTGCAGCCGGCGCCCCGACCGCGGAATCTGACCGGCCTCACCGTCGGTCTGCTCGACATATCCAAGCCCCGGGGTGACATCTTCCTCGACCAGGTCGAGTCCCACCTGGACCGGTTGGGGGCCAGGACCGTCCGCTACCGCAAGCCGACCTTCACCAAACCGGCGCCGGTCGACCTACGCCACGAGATCGCCGTCAACTGCGACGCCGTGATCGAGGCCCTGGCCGATTGAGGCAGCTGCACGTCGTGCAGTGTGCACGACTCGGTTGATCTCGAACGGCGAGGCGTTCCCACCGTCTTCGTGGCCAGTGACGTGTTCGTCGCAGCCGCCCAGGCCCAAGGTGAGGCGTTGGGTTTCCACCCTGAACGGGTCTTCGTCAAGCACCCCATCCAGGACCGGACCGACGCCGAAATGGTGGCCCTGGCCGACCAGGCGGTCGACGCCCTGGTGGCCCGCATCACCGCCTGATCAGTCGGGGAGCCGGTAGGCCCGGTTGTGGTGCACGGCCAGCCCGTCGGACAGCAGGCTGCGGGCCACCCGCTCGGCCCGTTCGGGGTTGTCGGGCCAGCCCATGGTGGCGGCCAGATCCCGTTCGGCCACCGGTCCCCGACGCATGGCCTCCACCAGCCGGCCCCGGCCTTGGCGATCGGAGCCCTCGAATCTCGTTTGGCGGCCCGACACTCCGGCCGATCGGCGGGCCGGATCGGGATCGTCGTGTCCGTCCTGATGCCAGTGGCAGACGGTACTGAAGGGACAGCCGGAGCAGCGAGGCTCAGGGCGGCAGTGGGCGGCCCCCACGTCGAGCAGCGCCTGATTCCAGACCCAGGGATCGCGATCCCCCAACCAGCTATCAGCCCGATCCTGCACCTCCGCCCGGGTCAGGGGGCGCCCGATCACCCGGGCCAGGATCCTGGCCACGTTGGTGTCGACCACGGCCTCCGGTTGCTCATAGGCGAATACGGCTACGGCTCGGGCGGTGTAGGGCCCGACGCCGGGCAGCGTGAGCAGGTCGTCCAGTGAGCGGGGCAGCACGCCGCCGAAGCGCCTGGTGACTTCCGTGGCCGCTCGATGGAGGCTGACGGCCCGCCGGTTGTAGCCCAGCCCGGACCACTCGTCGACCACGTCGGCCACCGGAACGGAAGCGGTGGCCGGTGCGGTGGGAAAGCGTTGCAGAAACCGGGGCCAGCGATCAATGACCCGGGCCACCTGGGTCTGCTGGAGCATTACCTCCGAGACCAGGATGGGCCACGGCTCCCTGGTCAGGCGCCAGGGTAGGTCCCGGCCGTGAGCCTCGAACCAATGACCAAGGTCGATCTTCCAAATCGGCACCCCATCGAGCCTAGAAACCGGCGCCGGATCAACAACCCGGGGTTTGCACCGGGAGCCGGCCGTAGCTCGGCCGACTGTCCAAACCTGTGGGCATGGCTCGGTGGCACGATGGCGGCGGCACGGCGGCCGCTGCGATGTCTCGCCGACGGCGGGGCGGCCGTAGGCTTGATGGCCATGTCCGCACCTGACCTGCAGCAGGCCAACGCCGCCATCGACGCCGCCGATTCGGTGGTCCGGGCCGCAGTGAAACGGTTGGCCGAAACGGGGTCGGTCGACGCCGATCAGGTACTGGCCTACGACCTGGCTCACGCTGCGGCCGCCGTTGAAACAGCCCGGGCCATGATCGACTACGGGTCAAAGGGCGACCTCGAAGCCCAACTCACATGTGTGTTCGTAGCCGACGTGGTGGCCGATCTTGGCGGCCGATTGTGGGGCCGGGAGGCGGTTTGGGGTACGTCTCCCGATGCGCTGGCCGCCACATCGGAGTTCGTCTCGCAGTGGCGCGACCCCGAAACCCTGGCCGATCTGGCTTTCCAGGACGGGCCCCGCCATCTCGACGACGACTTCGAACTGGTGCAGGACACGTTCCGGCGATTTGCCGACGAGCAGGTGGCACCACAAGCCGAACACATCCACCGGGCCAACGCCGACATCCCCGAAGCGCTGATCGAGGGTTTGGCCGAGATGGGACTGTTCGGCCTGTCCATTCCCGACGCCTACGGAGGCTTCGCCTCCGGCGGAGAATCCGACTACTACGGCATGGTCATCGCCACCGAGGAGCTGAGCCGGGCATCGCTGGGAGCAGCCGGCTCGCTCATCACCCGGCCCGAGATCCTGGCCCGGGCTCTGGAGGCCGGCGGCACCGAGGAGCAGAAACAGACCTGGTTGCCCCGGTTGGCCTCGGGCGAGATCATGAACGCCGTGGCCGTCACCGAGCCCGACTACGGATCCGACGTGGCCGCCATCAAGGTCAGTGCCACCGAGACCGACGGCGGCTGGTTGATCAACGGGGTGAAGACCTGGTGCACCTTTGCCGCCCGGGCCGACGTGCTCATGGTGCTGGCCCGCACCGATCCCGACCGGTCGCTGGGCCATCGCGGTCTGTCGATCTTCATCGTGCCCAAGGATCGGGGCGATGGCCATGGTTTCGAGTTGACCCAGAGCCCCGACACTCCGGGGGCCGGGGGCAAGATGGAGGCCCGGCCGATCGACACCATCGGTTACCGGGGCATGCATTCCTATGAGGTGGCGTTCAACAACTGGTTTGTGCCGGCCGAAAATCTCGTTGGTTTGACCGAGGGGCAGGGACGGGGTTTCTACTACCAGATGGCAGGATTCGAAAACGGCCGGCTGCAAACGGCGGCCCGGGCCATCGGCGTCATGCAGGCGGCCTACGAGGCGGCCAAGGAGTACGCCGAGAACCGGGTGGTGTTCGGTCACGCCATCGGCGACTATCAGCTGACCAGGGTAAAACTCACCCGCATGGCCGCCCTCATCCAGGCGTCCCGCCAGTTCGCCTACTCGGTGGGCCGGATGATGGCCAAGGGCGAAGGCAAGATGGAGGCCTCGATGGTGAAGGCCTACGTGTGCCGGGCGGCGGAATGGGTGACCAGGGAGGCCCTGCAGATACACGGCGGCATGGGCTATGCCGAGGAGTACGCCGTGAGCCGCTACTACGTCGACGCTCGAGTGCTCAGCATCTTCGAGGGGGCCGACGAAACGCTTTGCCTCAAGGTCATCTCCCGAACCCTGATCAACCAGGCCCGGAGCTGAACCCGGCCGCCCTCCGACCGGGGCCGATCAGTTGTCTCGGTGGGAACCCGACTGAGCATCCCCGCCATAGGGCGGACGTGAGCTGAACACGTCAGACCGGTATTCGGTCCACATCTCGCCGTCGAAATAACGGTAGATGGCTTCGTCGGTCGGGTCGTAGTACCAGCCGGCGGAGGCTCCGACCATGGAGCCCTCGACGGGATCGAATGTGCGGCGGACGGGCACAGAATCGTTCTGCGCCACCGTGGATTTACCCATGCCGTCAGGGTAGTCGCCGCCTCTGACAGCGGCGCGGACCATGTCGGTCCGGTTACAGCCAGCCGTAATGTGGCCGGCTGTCAGCGCACCTCGACCAGCAGCTCGGTGGCCGGCGGACAATCGGGCGAAAGCCGCTCGGCCCGCGACGAATCGACGACTCCATCGGGCCTGATGATGCAGTCGACCAAACCCATGCCGACGGTTTCGGCCTCGGCCAGGAAGGATGGCGTATCGGTGTCGAACACCCGCTCGGACAAGGCCTGCCAATACGGCTCGGGCAGCTGACAACCGATGGGTACGACCAACCAGACCGGGCGACCCACAACCTTGGCGGTGGCGGCCAAAGCCAGCCCACCCACGCCGACCAGGGCAGCGTCGGCCGAGGCGGCGGCCGCCTCCAGAACGATCACATCGGCCTCGTCGACCACACCCGCCATCCGGGATCCGTCGAACGCTTCAGCATCGATCTCGTCCCGGTTAAGGCGCCGCACAGCAGAGTGGCCCACGCCGTCGACATCGATTATCAGGGCCGAGCAGTCGGCCCGGCGACGGCCGAGGGTCTCGATGACCAGATCGGGCCATCCGGCGGTGGCCACCGCCGCCCCGTCGGGCAACGCATCGGCGAGGCGTCGACCAGTGCCGTCGGCCCGCAGTTCCTCCACCACTCGGCGGGCTTCGTCTCGCTGATCGCCGCTCAGCAACAGTCGGGTACAGAGCCACCACAATGGACCGACCGCGGGCTGGCGGGTCAACAACCGGCGACACCCGGTCAGCAGTCCGGCGGGATCCCGGCCGAAGATCCGCAAGGCCGACGCCGCCTCCTCCACCAGCAAGCGGGCGTCGGCGCCGTTGGCCCGGGCCACGTAGCGCAGCTGCTCGATCGGGTGCATGCCTCAAGATACTGGATTTCGGGACAGGGGGGATTCCGGTTCCGACGCCGTGATCAGGCCGATGGCATCCAACCACCCGTTTTTTGGGACGATTAGGAGAATTTTTGCCCGTTTGTGCGATCAGGACTTCGTAGTCGGGGCAATCCTACGCTAGTCTCCCCCGCCGTGGCCGTTGCTCCAGCCGATCTGGTTTTCGATTCACTGAATGGTGAGGCGTACCCGCTGCGCGACTGGCTGACGTCGTACCCCTTCCTACTGGTGGCCATCGATCCCTACACCCACGAGAGCGCCTGGATTCTGGAGACAGCGGGTCGGTTCCTCGACCACTACTCGCCGGCCGATGTCCGGGTCGGTTGGGTCGCGACCACCGATGAGGACGGCTGCCGTCAATTTCTCGGTCCGTGGTCGGACTCCTACCTGACGTTCCCCGATCCCGATCGGGAGCTGGTGAAAGCCTTGGGAGTTGAACGGCTCCCGGCTCTCATGTTCATCCGCAACGATGGGGCCACCGAGGTGGTCGACGGCTGGGATCCGGCGGCCTGGCGGCGTATCGCCAAGGGTGTGTCCGGGTTGCTGTCGTGGACCAGGCCGATCGTGCCCCGTCCCGGCGACCCCACCCCCTACATCGGCACCGCAGTCGACGGCGACTGAATCTCCATCGGCCGCCCGGGGCACCAGACCAACCGGCGCCGGTAGTACCATTCGGGGCAATGTCGATGTGTCCTTCCGTCCTGTGGTCGTAAGTTCTCGCGTCGGACGTTTGTGGCAGGGTGTGCGCCGCTGGCGAACCGGGGTTCACGACCGGGCTCCCAACCTCGAACCCGACCTGCCCAACGGAGACCTTCGACGGGTCCGCAAACTGATCGACGAGATCATCGACGCCCGCGGTGGTGAGGTGGCGGCCCGGCGGCGGGCCCGCATGCTGGGTGTGGCCTACGCCGACTTCTCGGCTCTGGGCCGCCGCCGCTTCTTCGCCCTACTGGCCGGCGAGTACGGCAACGACACCGATGCCGTCAATACCGCCATCGACAATGTTCTCCACGCCGAAACCCCGGCCGAGCGGCGCCTGGCCGAGGCCGCTCTTCGCTCGGTGCTCGAACCTCGGAGAGAACGATTGATGCGCCGGTTCGTCGGCTTGGAGGGCGGTCTCTCGTTCCTGGTCCAGCTCCGGGAGGACA
The DNA here is from genome assembly GCA_965216685.1 of Acidimicrobiales bacterium. Lineage (GTDB taxonomy): Bacteria > Actinomycetota > Acidimicrobiia > Acidimicrobiales > SZUA-35 > JAHELU01. The sequence goes on along the minus strand of OZ244195.1, from coordinate 4,368,116 downwards.
TCAGGGATCCGGAGGCCGGCGGCGAGGTAATCGACGATGGCCTCGACATGCTCGATGGTGAACTGCGGTCGATACTCGACAGCTGGTTCGACGTCGGCCTGCTCCGCTTGACCCAGATCACCTGGAGCACCCCGGCCACGGTCCTGGAGAAGCTGATCGAATACGAAGCGGTTCATGCCATCCGTTCGTGGAACGATCTGAAGGCCCGGCTCGGTCCTGGGCGCCGCTGCTATGCCTATGTGCATCCGGCCATGCCCGACGACCCGCTCATCTTTGTCGAGGTGGCGCTGACCGAGGGAATGGCCGACGCCGTCGGTCCCCTCATCGACGTGTCGGATTCCGACCAACCACCTCGAACCGCCGACGACGGTCGGGCCGAGGCCGAGGAGGAATCGGCTTACGACACGGCCATCTTCTATTCGATCTCCAACTGCCACGAAGGCCTGGCCGGGGTGTCGCTGGGCGACTTCCTGATCAAGTCGGTGGTGGAGGAGCTGACCCACGATCTCCCGGGTCTCCGGCACTTCGCCACCCTCTCCCCCCTGCCCGGATTCCGTCGCTGGCTGCTGGCCGAACTGGGATCGGGGCGGTCTGTTCTCACCGACGACGAGGCGGCGGCGTTGACCGACACGGCGGAGTCGGCCCGGGATCGGTTGGTCGAGTTGGTGAGCGGGCCGGTCCCCGCCGTCGACGACGCCCGCCTGGCCGTGGCCAGGCCGATCCTGATGCGGCTGGCCGCCGACTACATCGTCAACCAACGACGCCCCGGCGGCACCGCTCTCGACGCCGTGGCCCACTTTCACCTGTCCAACGGCGCCCGGGCCGAACGGATCAACTGGTTGGCCAATCCAACCGAGGTGGGATGGGAGCGAGGCCTGGGCATGATGATCAACTACCGGTACGAGCTGCGCAACATCGAATCCAATCACGATCGCTACGTTGCCCAAGGGGCCATGAACGTATCGGACGAGGTGGTCAAACTCCTATCGGGATCCGACGGCTGAAAACGGTATGAGGGCCGCTCCCCACCGGGAACGACCCTCATGGAACTCAGCGTGTGAGTTGCTCGATTCGAGCCGGGAAGCAACCGGGCTACATGGCCCGAACGTTCTTGGCCTCATCGCCCTTCCGTCCGGGGGCAATGTCGAACTCGACCTGCTGGCCCTCGTCGAGGGTCTTGTAACCGTCGCCGACGATGTTCGAGAAGTGCACGAACACGTCTGACGCACCCTCACGGGAGATGAACCCGAAGCCCTTCTCTGCATTGAAGAACTTCACTGTACCTATAGGCATGGCATTACTTTCGTTAACCGGCCGGGGCCCCTGTGGCCCTGACAACACCCCCATCACCCTAACAGCCTGTCGAAAAAGACGGCCGGCGTTAGCAGTCGCCGTCGACATCGGAAGGAACGGCCCGGCCCGATGGGTCGAGCTGCCAGCCCGAGCTGACCGAGTTGATCTGGTCGAAGATGGCCTGGCGTTGCCGGTCGGTCGGCCGCGACGCCACCCCACCGGGTACCCGTACCGGCTCCACCATGAGCTCGACACCGTCTTCCGATACCTCGAGCATGAAGACGGCGCTGTTGGCGGTGAGACCGGAGGCCGAGGGAAAGGCGAAGTTTCCGGTGGAGTGAACGGCCAGGGTCTCGCCCCAGGCGGTGATTCCCTGGAGGACATGGGGATGACCGTTGATCACGAAGTCGGCCCCCAACTCGGCCCAACGCTGCTCCAGCTCGACCATGAAATCGGACGGGCACAGGACACCCTCGGTGCCGCCGTGAACCATGACCACGGTGACATCGGCCCGATCAACGGCGTCGGCCACCATCACTTCGGCCCGATCCATCAGATCGGGGCAGGCCCAGGCCACCCACGGTCGCTGATTCGGGTCTGCGGCCGACCAGTCGCAGGGCACCCGGCTGAGGCTGACCAGACCGACCGTCCAGCCACCGACGTCGACCAGTAGTGGCTGGTAGGCCTCGGCGACGGTGAGACCGGCTCCGACCCGGGACAGGCCGACGGCATCGAGCTCGGCCAGGGTTTGGGCCAGGGCATCGGGTCCGTAGTCCAGCGTGTGGTTGTTCCCCAGAGCGACAACATCGACCCCGGCGTCGACCAGTAGTTGAAGCGAATCGGGCGGGGACTTGAAGAGAAAGCGCTTGTCGACGAACGGCCGGCCCACCTCCGGGTCGGCCACTGCCGTTTCCAGGTTCACCACCATGAGGTCGGGGCGGCGCAGCAGATCGGCGATCTGTCCCAATGGGTCGCGGTCGGCCAGCCCGTTGGTGAAGGAGGTGTCACCGGCAAATCCGAGGGTGATCGGCTCCCTCGCCGGGTCGGCTACCGACGTCGACGTTTCGGTGGTGGTGTTGTTGTTGTTGGTGGTGGTGGTGACGGCCGCCGTTGTCGATGTCACCGGGTCGGTCGAGGGCGGAACGACGGTGGCGGTCTGGGGCCCGGTTTCGGTTGCGCCGCAGCCGAGGAGCAGCAACAGGGCGAAGGTGAGAAAACAGGTACGGGCCATGTGGGCCGAGAATACTGCCATCACCGCCCCCAGAGCTCCATGGAGGTCCGCGTTGGTTTCCGGCCTTGATTTCCTCCGGTATCTCGGAGGAAATCAAGGCCGGAACAGATGGCGGTCGGGTTCTAGGTGAGAATGAGGCCGAGCTGGCGTGACTGGGCCACGAGGTTGGCGTCGGCGTCCCACAGCATGCCGTCTTCGATGAGCGTTCCCCCGCCGATGTCCTGAGCGGTGAAACGGGCCTGGATCCAGCCCTCGACCGGCCGAGCTCGAACCTGCACCGTCAGTTCAACCGTGGGGATCCAACCCACCTCACCCAGTAGTCCGATCGGCGAGGGTGGGAAAGCGTCGGCGAACAGGGGCAGCGACAGCACCGACGGTGGTGTACCGTCGACGAAACGGATCCAGCCTGCGACCTCGGCTCGCCGGTCGGTGCCGGGCCGGGGAGCCACGGTGGCCGGATCAAGGCGAACGTCGACCCGGGACAGGATGGGCAGATCCACCCCTTGGGGAAGCTCGGAGCGGTCGAGGCAATCGGCTACCGGGGCCACGGCCGGTGGTTCAATGGCCACCACCGACTGGCCGGACCAGAGGTCGAGGTCGCTCATCGTCACCAGCGAGGTGATACGGGCGTTGCCGTCCTGGCTCATGATGGTTCGAACCGTCGACGTGCGGCGGCCCGATCGGATGGTCTCAGTGGTGATGTCGGCCGATCGACCCGAAAGCCCCGGGCGCAGATAGTGCGTGGTGACGGTCAAGGGGTCGCCGTGCTGCGGTACCGAGGCGGCCACGGCCCGGAGCGAGGAGGCCAGCAGGTAGCCGCCGTTGGGATTGCCGGCGATGTCCCAGGCCTCGCTCAAATTGGTTTGCCAGGTCGACGGCGAGGCCTCCGGTTCCGAGGTCAACCGGATCGCGGTTTCAATGTCGAATTGGCTCACCATGGAATCCTCCTCCAAGATCCGGTTGCTCACGCTACCGTGCCTCGTCATGACCTTCGATCTGGAGAATCTGGACGACGACGTGCTGGCCTTCCTGTCCGAGTACCAGCTGGCCACCCTGACCACACTCAAGACCGACGGTACGCCCCAGGTCACGCCGGTGGGCGTGACCTACGACCCGGCCACACGCACGGCTCGAGTCATCACCTGGGCCACCTCGATCAAGGCTCTCAACGTGGCCCGAAACCCGGGCCAGAGGGTGGCGGCATGCCAGGTGGACGGCGGCCGCTGGCTGACGCTCTACGGTTCGGCCACGGTGACCGACGATCCCCGAGCGGTGGCCGAAGGGGTTCGCCGCTACGCCGCCCGCTACCGCCCTCCCAAGGAGCGCGACGACCGGGTGGTCATCGAGATCGCCGTCGACGCCATCGTCGGCCGGGCCTGAGGTCGGCGGGCCCGGTCCGGGGCAAGATCCGAATAGGTCGGGTGAATCGTCGGCCCCGGGGGAACATACCCTTGCCGGAACGCTGGAAGCGATGACCCGATTTGAGGCCATACACGGTGATGATGAGCGCTGGGCGATTGTCTGGAATCGACCCCGGAAGTTGGCGGAACCATGTACTCTGCACTGCCAATGCCGCTCAACGGAGCGCGGCACTGGAGAAGCCAAACCATGCGTAGCACGACAAACCCGACGGCAATGTTGGGACGTCATTCCCGAGTTCAGACCTCAGCCGGCACGATCAGCGGAACCATCCTGGCCGTCGGAGCGAAGGGTGTTTCCATCGCCGTCGACCGTCAGGTCGTTCGGGTCCGGCCGGGCGAGATTCACGCCATCAGCTCGATACCGACCTAGGCGGCAACCCGGCGAGGGCCGGGGGCCCAAGCCGACCGTCGCATCGCCGGGGCCGTCGACGCCCCGGGTCGAATCAGGCGGTCAATGACCTGACCATGACACCCTGAGGTCGAGACGATGACTCGACTGTCGCTTCTGAGGCAACTGCGGTTACCTTGGTGTCGGCGCCGATCGCTCATCACGACGATGATCGTCAGCGAAGTCCTAGAAGCATGCATGACCTCGAAATCACCTGGCCGGGGGGCCAGCTACGTTTCAGCCCGGAGGATTCCCCGGTTCTGATCGGCCGATCGTCCAGTGCGGCGGTCGTCGTTCCCCAGGGAACCGTTTCCCGTCGCCACCTCACCATGAACTGGAACGGGCGGAGTTGGCAGGCCGAGGACACGTCCACCCACGGCTCGTTCGACCCGATCGGGGTCAGACTGGCCCCGTCGTGGACGCTCGGCACCGACGTCGTTGTTCGCCTGGGCAGTCCCCGCGGGGTGGAGCTGGCCATGCGGCTGATCACCAAGGCCCTGGACGGGCGTGCTCAGCTCGACCCTTACGCCGACCCGGAGTCGCCGCCCACGGTCGTCGATTTCGGGCCACCGCCACCCCTCGACTCCAGCTCCGGTCCGTCGGCCTTGCTCCGCGTGGCCGAACACGATCCTCAGCCGGCTCACGAGTCGCGGCCGGCCGAACCGGTGGGAGCCGATTTCGATGGCCCGATGGCTGCCGAGCAGTTGAAGGTCGGCGACCCGGCGATGGTGGCCGGCCCGGCTCCGATCGAGACGGCGGACGCCGCCGACCCCGGCTTGGCCCCGTCACAGGAGCCGGTTGAACCGGAGGATCTCGGTGTGTTCGCCGAGCGCCCCGTCCCCGTGGCGGTGGAAGATCCGGTCGAAGAGTTCGACGACAGCGCCACCGTCGATGGGCCGATCGTCGATCTGACCAGCGTCGATTCGACCGGAGGCCCACTTCTCGACCTCGACGGCTCCGGCCCACCGAGCGACGACGACGCCGCCGACCATCAACTGTTCCCTGTCGACGACGCCACCGCATCGGATTCCGTGGGCTGGCTCAACCCGCCTGATCAGCAGGCCATGCCGGCCGCCCAGTCGCCCCACCTCGCAACTTCGGCCCCCGACGACGAAGGGCCGGTCGTTCTCGGTCAGCCGGCACCCGACCAGAGCTACAATCCGGCGGCGACATTCGTCGAGACCGACACCCTCCGCTTACAGATCGACGGCGAAGACTACGTGTTCCTACCCGGACACGAAGTGACGATCGGACGAGATCCCTCCTGCCTTGTCACCGTGGATGAGCGACATTCGCTGGTCTCCCGGCGGCACCTGCGGTTCGTCCACTCCCAGGGAGTGTGGTGGCTGGAGGACGCGTCGTCCAAGGGAACCTACATCCACGGCCGGCGCCTCAACCGTCCCTACAAGGCCGAGGGTGCCTTCATCGCCCAACTCGGCGACCCCACGGCCGGGACCCAGCTACGAGTGGTCACCGCCGGCCAACATCGGAAACCGACCAACCGGGCCGGGGTGGCCATCGCCGCGGTGGCCGCCGCCGCCCTGGTCATCGCCGCCGTTGTCGCCTGGCTTGTTCTGCGGGGCGACGACAGTCAGGCCGAGGCGTTGGCAACAGCCAAGCAGTCCACCGTGATGCTGGCCAGTGATGCCGGGCACGGCACCGGTTTCTTCGTCTCGGAATCGATGATCGTGACCAACCAGCACGTGGCCGCCATGGCCGACCAGTTGGTGGTGGCCGTTTCGCCCGAGGTCGACGAGCCGGCCGAGATCCGCTATGTGGCCACATTGGCCGAGAACCATCCGTTCCTCGATATCGCCGTGGTCAGGATCACCAACGAGGCTGCGGTCAACGAGTCGGGCAGCGTCACCATCGGTGCCCCGGTCGCCGAGGCCGACGTTCCGCTGCTTCAGTTGGGCGACTCCAGTGCAGTGACCATCGGCGACTCGGTCACCAGCATCGGGTTTCCCGGACGGTTCTCGGTGTCAAGCTCCGACGACGCCGGAATGCTGCGTCTGGCCGCCGTCACGTCAACCTCGGGCCAGGCGGCGAACTTCACGTCGTGGCCCGGCTGCGGAAGCCCGGACCTGTCGAGCTTCATTCCACCCGATGCCCCGGCCACGGTCACCTGCTCGGCCGACGGCAACATCGAGAAGGGCGTTCTGCTGGCCTCCTTCCCCAGTGGCGAAGGAGCCTCGGGGAGTGCCGTGCTCCACGACGACCAGGTGGTGGCCGTGCTGTTCGCCGGCGATTCCGAAGACGCCACCGCCAGCCGCAGCATCACCACCAACGCCTTCGCCGATTGGCTGAACACCGTTCTGACGAGCAGCGGATAAGCAGCCCGGGCCCGGGCGCCGGGCTTGGAGTTCTGGGTACGACAGCCCGGACAGGGGCGGTAGGTCGACCGAATGCTGCTTGGCTCAGTGACGGAGTACCATGTACACCGTCTCTGCATCAAAGGAGCGAGGGACTCTGAGCGTCACCAATCTTGGCATCGATGGGCTGGAAGAGGTAGAGCAGATCGGGACGGGTGGATCGTCTCGGGTTTACCGCGCTCTGCAGGCCGATCTCGATCGGGTGGTGGCGGTCAAGGTGATCAACTCGGGACACGATCCCGACGTGGCCCGGCGCTTCGACCGGGAACGCAAAGCCATGGGCCGCCTGTCGAACCACGAGGGCATCGTTCCCGTCTACAGCTCGGGTGTCACCGGTCACGGCGAACCGTTCCTCGTCATGCCCTACTACCCCAACGGATCACTCCAGGATCAGATCGATATCGGTCCTATCGACTGGCAGTCGGCCGTCGGTTACATCGATGTGGCCGCCGACACCATGGCCGCCGCCCACGAAGCCGGCGTTGTCCACCTCGACATCAAGCCGGCCAACATTCTTCTCACCAACACCGGGGCTCCCCGCATCGCCGACTTCGGGATCGCCAAACTCACGTCGTCGCCCGCAGTGTCGGCCCGAACCACCGGCACGGCCTTCACCCCGGCCTACAGCGCGCCGGAGACCTTCCTCGACGGCAAGGCCAGTCCGGCGGCCGACGTCTACGGCCTGGGGGCCAGCCTGTGGGCCATGCTGGTCGGTCACCCGCCGTTTCTCGCCCCCGGCGACGACGCCAACCTCATGGCTGTCATCGGTCGGGTGGTCAACAACCCTCTGGGCGACATCCGGCACCTGGCCCCCGAACCCATCTGCCGGGTGATCAACAAGGCCATGGCCAAGGATCCGGCCGATCGGTTCAGGAGCGCCCGAGACTTCTCGGTGGCCCTGAAGGGAGCCATGGCCCAGTCGGGCCTGAACGGCTCCGATTCGATGGGGGCGGCACCTCTCGGCCTCTTCCCCGACACCACCGCAGCGTTTCCCCAGTTCCCCCCTCCGGTTCCCTACGGCATCGGCCCCGGCCCCCGGGACGACGACCGCACGCAGCTGTTCGCCCAGCAGAGCGCACCGCCCGAACCGGTGGTGGGTTCGGCTCGCACCATCGACCGGGGTCCGGCGTCGGTGGCGGCGGGCGTGGCAACTCAGGATCGCCCCCTGCTCCAGCCCCGGGCCGAACCCCATCAGTACCGAGGTGGTCCACCGCCCATCGTCGAGCGGACGCCGCTGTTCGACTTCGATCAGTTGCGGTTCGGTCCGCTCCTGATCGGTCTGGTTTCATTGGTCGGTGTCGGCCTGCTGACGGGTTGGGCTCTCACCCGGGGTAGCAGTTCCGAGCCCGACAGCGGAGTGTCGGCCGTCAACGAACAGGCGCCGTCGGGTCCGGTGGCGGATGAGCCGCTGACGTCGACCTCGACCATCGATCTGTCGTCGACGACGGGCACGTCACCGTCCTTCAGCTCGACCACGGCCACGACGGCCACCACCACAGCCACCAGCGCGGTCACAACGGCGACGTCGGCCACCAGCGCCTCCACCACCGCCACCACCGCCACCAGCTCCTCGTCGTCCTCCACCGCATCCTCCTCGTCGACGACCGAGACGTCAACATCTTCCAGCTCGTCATCGAGCTCATCGAGCAGCTCCTCCACGTCGTCCTCGGTCCCCGGACCGATACAGCCACCGGCCAACGTCACGGCTCAGGTGGTCAACGGGGCGGTGGAGCTTGCCTGGGAAGCACCGGCTTCGGGACCGACGCCCTCCTCCTACACCGTGTACCGAGGCGGCGAAGTCCTGGTCAGCACGCCGTCGTCCCCCCATACCGACTCGACGGTGACCCCCGGTACCTACCGGTATCGTGTCGCCTCGGTCGGCCCCAACGCCACCGAGTCGGACCTCAGCCCATCGATCGAGGTGGTGGTTCCCCCCGCGGTCGACCTGGAACTGACCACGTCGCATCTTGCCCCGTTCCGCCAGCGAGCCATCACCATCGGTATCGATTCGGTTCCCTGTATGGACACGGTCAGGATCAGCTGGCGGGAAGAGGACAGCTCCGACACGCCGCTCAAAGTCGACCTGGATCCCGCCGGATGTGTCGACAACGTGACCCACACCATCCAGAACCTGTCGCCCAACACCGCCTACCGCATCAACATCACCGCCGTCGGTGATGACGGGGGCCAGGGCGCCGACACGGTCAGCTACTCCACCAGCAACGGCTGAGAATGGTCGGCCATACCGCCCTGGGCGGTTACGGCGGCCCTTGTTGACCAAGAATCAACATGACCGAAGGCGCGCCGTTAGTTTGCGGTTGCGTTTAGGTTCTCACCTGACCCCACTGTGAGCAACTACAGTCCTCAGTTGGCAGAGTAGGTCTTCAGAAGGTGAGTCATTGAGCATGGGATCGACAACGGCAATCGTGTACTGCGAACACGACGAGGTCGAGGTTGCTTGCCTCGAATGCCTGGCCAAGCCGAAGAAAGTTGCTCCCAGAAAGACAAACACCCCGAGGGCCACGAAGAACCCTTCATCCGCCGCCGACAAGATCTCGCCTCTGGCCGGCGATCTCGACATGTCGATGCCGGTGGCTTCGGTGGAGAAGCATCTCGGCTCGGCCACACTGGCCGCTCGGGTGTTCCCCCACTACCTGCGTCGCAGCGGCTGGGTCTACCTGCGGTGCGACGGCTGGCTCCAAGCTCGAGTCAAGGCCACCAAGGTGGTATGGGAAGACGACCGCATCGATCTGGCCGATCCCGACCGGGCTCTCGGTGGCGGTATTGCCATCAAAGTCGACCCCTCGACCTGGGACGACAGCATCCAGATCGATCTCGGGTGCCTGGCCGAACGGCAGCGGGATGGCTTCCGCTACCTGAAGACCAACGACGACGACACCGTCGTCCACTACCTGGGCGGCCGACCGATCACCGACTACGACGAAATCGATCTGCGCGACTAGACGTTTCGTGCGCCATCGGCCCCGGTTGTGGGGCGTGCGGCGCACAGAACGATTCGGGTGACAGGGCCTTCGGAGTTCTCCTGTCCCGCTATGGGCGAGGCCCGAACTCCGGTCGTTCGGTGCGAGTCCGTTTGACCTCCCAGAATCCGGGGACGGTGGCCATGGCCACGAAGCCGTCCCACAGCTGAAGAGCCTGCTCCGGCGGTGGGACCCTGGTTATGACCGGACCGAACAGGGCCACCCGATCACCGTTGGCGTTTTCGAATGCGATCAGCGGGGTACCGATGTCGGTGCCGGCCAGCGCCAGTCCGACATCCATACGTTTCTTGATCTCGGCGTCCCACACCGGATCATCGGCGGCAGCGGCCAGGGCCGGATCCAGCCCGGCGGCCGAAAGGGCGTCGGCCACGTCGAAGTGGACTTCGCCATCATGGTGTATTCGTCGCCCAAGCTCCCAGTAGAAATGGTGGATCGGGTCACTGATTTCACCTCGGGCATCCAAGCTGGAGGCCGAAACGGAACCGGTCTCGCCCTCAACGGTCCGCCGTAGCGCCTCCATGACCCGTAGGTAGTCATGGGTCTGCCTGCTTGGCCCGTAGTAGTCGCTGTCCGGGCTCGGTTGATTCTTCTCCAGCAACGAGATCGGTTGCCAGGTGACCGTCAGATCACGCTGGGGCATCACTTCGTCGACGACCCAACGGGCCGTCACCCAACACCACGGTCATATGGGGTCAACCCAGAAGTCGATGTTCATGGATTCATTGTGCCAGGCCGCGAACCCATTGTGGCTGGCGACGACCCACCGCCGCTAGCGTGAACATGCTTCCCCCTGCATGCACCGACCGGCCGGGCCGGTCGTGTCCAGAGAAGGAAATCCAATGGTGGGAAGTGGACCCGACGACGACACCGACAACGCCGACGACACTGCCGACGACACTGCACAACCGGGATGGAGTAGACCCCTCGGCTCTCCCGACATGGTCGATCGGCTGCAGGAACTCGTGATCAAAGAAGCGGTCGACCGCTTCGGCTCAGGTTTCACCGTCGACATCGATCGCGGTGTCGTCATTGCTCCCGACCGCTCCTGGCGGGCGGCCCTCGGCCCGCTGGCCACGGTGCTGGCTGCCTGCCATCCCGAGGCTTGGCCCCTGGTGATCGAGCGGGAGGCCAAGCGCTGGCAGCAAGCGGTCGACAACGCCGACTCGGCGCCCGGCCGTCTGGCCATTCGACTGACGACCCCGACCGCAGCGCTGGGGGGACCAATTCGGCCGGCCCTCGAATCGGTGTCCTGGGAGCTCGTCCACGATCACAGCGGAGAGCTGACGGCGGCGACCGGACGGATCGCCGAGATAGCCCGACGGGATGACGCCATCTGGGAACAGGTGGCCCAGGCCACGGTGGACCGTTGTCGACCGTCCTGGGCTCGACTGGACTTGCCCGACAAACAGGGATTCGTCCTCAGTGGGCCCTCGGTGTCAGCCTCGCTCTACGGTCGGCGACGGAGGCTCGCTCAGTACTGGTGGCCCGGTCGTGCCGGCCGGCAGACAATGGTCTTCTCCAACTCGCTTCTGCTGGTCGTCACCGACGGGCCGCCGGAGCTCGGCGACAGCGTTTCCGCCGTGGTGGCATCGCTGCGCCTCTTCGCCTCCGACCGGCCCCGAGGCTTCCCGCCTTTCGTTGTGGTCCATCCCGCCGACTGAGACCGTGAATCGGCACCGAATGTCGACAATCGATACTGATATTCGATACTGACATTCGATAGGAAGTGTGGCGCCAGTCGCTAGTCTTGACTGTTGCCTGTTGATACTTCGGGCGGTCAGGACCGACTCCTCGACCAGCAGGCCGGGCGGAAAAGGCAAGATCTGTGTACGACAACGGCACCCCGACCATCAGCGGTGTCACGCTGCTTGAAGCGCTCGACACGAGGCGCAACGAGGTCTGGCGGGCCCGGCGAGCCGGGCCGGTCCCCTCGCTGGTGGCGGTGAAGCTCCTCCATCCGGCCTACGAGCCGATCGTTCCCCGGTGGCCCAGCCGCCGGCACCGAACACTGAAACGGATCTTGTCGGCCAAGGCCGGTTGGGTTCCTCTCCTGGATCACGGTTACACCTCAGACGGTCGACGTTTCGTGATGACGCCGCTGTATGCGGAAAGTCTTATGGACCGGTTCAAACACGAGGATGTCGAGCCCTGGCATGAGACCGCCCGGCTGATGGCCCAGGCCGCCGACATCGTAGCCGCTGCCCACAACGCCGGCTATGCCTTCGGCCACCTTCGGCCCTCCAGCATTCTGGTCGACGAACGATCGCAGGTCCGGGTGGCCGCCTACGGCATGTCGACCCGCCGGTTCGACGACGGCACCGCCCAATTCACGGCCCCCGAAATGTACGGCGATGAGCGGCCACTACCGGCCTCCGATGTTTTCTCACTGTCCCTGATTCTGGCCTCGGCGCTTCTAGGACGACCCGTTGACCACAGGGAGGACAGGCCAACCGTCGTCGAAGAAGTCGGGGCCTTCGTCCCCGACCAGGTCCTGGAAATCGTCGACTACGGCCTGTCGATCAACCTGCCCAACCGCTTCGCCGACGCGGCCAAGATGGCCCGGGCCCTCACCGCCGCGCTGTCGGAATCAGAACCAGACAACTCGACGGTGCCAGCGGAGGCCGGCACCGACCAGCCCGCTGATGAATCCCCGGAAATCGACTGGACGGTGTCGACGGCCTCGCCGTGGACGCTCGACGACATGACCACCTCGGGCAACGGGCCCGACAGCTCCTCCTCGACGCTATCGGGCCCACTTGATGATCTTCTCGACACGGTGGGCGAGCATCCGGGGGAGGCCACGTTGGACCATGAGGCCGGCCTGGCCGTTCGCCAAGAGATCAAGGCCCTCCTGGACGAGATTGAAGCCGACGACCTCCCCGGAGTCGAACTGTTCGGTGAGCCGGAGGCCAACGGCGACGAGACCGATACCGCCGGTAAACCCGACAACGACGACCACGAGCAGCCCGGGATGGATTCAGTCGCCCCGTCGTCGGCACCCCCCGCTCCCTCGCCCCGGTCAACGGCAGCCGAGGCCGAGCCGGAGGTCGCCGTCCATGAACGAAGGGGTCTCCCCGCTGAGTCGGCTGTTGCCATCGTCGAACCGTCCCGGGCTCTGGTCGTGGCCGACAACCTGACCCACTTCCTGGCCGTCCATCGACGTCGGCTGGCCTCGTCGATCGCCCTCACCGGCATCACCGGCGCCATCGGCGTGGCCGTCCTGATCGGCGCCGCCGATCTCATGTCGAGAGACGTCACCATCTCCGGTGATACCCCAGCCTCCTCCACGACGGTCGTCGAGACCCCGGCCGTCGAACGCTCGTCGCCGCTCAACAACCAGGCGCCGATCGAGGGAGCACGATCGCTCTCGCCCGACGACCTTCCGGCCGAACGACCGGCTCGTAGGGCCCGGACCGCCACCGCCACCCCAGCGACCAAGGCTGCCATCGACGGGCCCACAGCGACCAGCACCTCCGGGGTGACAACACCGTCCACCGATGATGACGGGGACGACTCCGACCCGACGACGTCCAGCGTCGGACAATCCACCGCGACAACCGGCACCAGCACCAGTAGCGGCAAAGGGAAGAAGACCACCACGACGGCCGGCGCCACCAGCCAGCCCCCGACCACCATCGCCGAACCTTCGACCACGGCCCAACCGCCGACGACCGAGGCGACCAGCACAACCAGGAAAGGCAAGGGCCGGCCCAAACGACCCTGAGCCCGTGACCGGGTGGGTAATAGCTCACCGTCCGCCCCGGGCCTGCACTTCCCTGCTTTACTCGGTAGCCGATGTCGCCGCATTCCCGTCTTCTGTTCGCCGCCGCCGTGATCGGGACGGCGATCGTGGTCATCATGGGGATACTGCTGGGACCAACCTACGGGCCCATTGACGAGACCACGGGCACCGAACCGATGCTGGCCCGCCGCGTCGTCATCGACGTCGATGTCGAGTCCGAGCCGGTCCGAACGCCGCTTGATCGATCCAATCCCTGATCACCGCCGCGTCATGTTTCAGATGGATGACGGCAAGATCCCTTCGCGAACTCTGTTAGCCGCCAAAACCCGGTTATCACGACCACCGCGTCAACGGTGTCGGGTTTAGGCTCCATGAAGAATCAAAACAGGCATGTCGGGTGGCCCTGCAGCGGCTATCCTGCCGCACACAGGCGGAAAACTCAGCTAGGGCGAAACGGCGGTTTCCCTTCAGTTCTCCGTACAGCAGATTTCTCGTACAGGTGGAAATTACCAGCGGCTGATTCCAGCCAGAGCTGCCCGCTCCTTTGAGTTGGGTGCACTGCCGAATTGGTCAGGTTCGGGGCGTGGTCGATGCGCGGCGGCACGGCCACGCCCCTCTTTTCTTTCGGCCTGGCCGGTCGGCTCAACCGGCCTAACGCCCGGCCCGCCGTAGCGTGGCCTGGAACGTGGCCGCCCGCTCCAGCTTCAGGTCTTCGTAGCCTCGCACGTCCATGGCCGCCCGGGCCACGGAGGTCGCCTGTTCCATGGTGTCCGACGACAGTTCGGCCGCCAGCTTCGTCATGGTGACCCGGTACTGCTCGATCAGCGCTCGCTCGACCCGGCGAAGTTCGGTCCGACCGAAGGGGTCGAATGCCGTGCCCCGGAGCCGCTTCCCCCGGGCCAGTGCCGCCATCATGGGGCGGCCGATCCGCTGATCGATGGCGATCTTCGAATCCAGACCCAAAGCCCGCAGCAACGGCGGATGCAACCGCCATGTCACCTTGGCCCCGGGACCACCGATCGATTCGGCCATGGCCCGGGACTCGGGAGCGATCAACAGCCGGGCCACCTCGTACTCGTCCTTGTAGGCCATCAGCTTGTGCATGCCGTCGGCCACGGCCCGAGTGAACGTCCCCGCCTCTCCTCCGACTCGACGTTCGGCCTCGGCCATCGTCGAGACAAAGGACACGAAGTCGAGAGCGTAGGCCAGGTCCTGATAGGCCACCAGGTCGCCGGCCAGGAACCGGACCCGTTCGGCCAGATCAGCGGGCAGACCGAGGCCGGCCACCGCCGCTTCAACCGGGGCCGGCGGAGCGGGAACCACCACCTGGGCAATGTCGGGGCCGCCGGCGCCGCCCTGGGTGGCCAGCGCTTCAACCCGGTCCCGGTCCTGGGCCCAACGCCTCCCCCATTCGAAGGCGGCCAGGTTGGCCTCGACCGCCACTCCGTTGAGATCAACGGCCCGTTCGATGGCCGACCGATCAACCGGTAGTAGCCCGGCCTGAACGGCCACCCCCAGCAGGAACACATTGGCGGCGGCACCGTCACCCAGCAACGAGCGGGTGATGGCCCCGGCATCGGCGTAGCGATTTCGGTCAGACCGGCTGAACCCGGCCACCCTGGCCGTCAGGTCACCCTGGCCGGGATAGTCAACCTCGGGTCGACCGATCATCTCACCGGTGGGAGTGGGGCTGGCCGAGGCCACGAACACCGTGCGACCCTGTTCGGCGGCGGCCAACGTTCGGTCCGAGGCGGCCACCAGGAGATCGAAACCGATGACCAGATCGGCCTCTCCCTGGCCCAGCAGGTTCGAGTCGGCCACCTCGGAGCGAGCCAGTCGAAGATCGCTGACCACCGGGCCGGCCTTCTGGGACAAGCCGGTTTGATCCAGACCACGCACCGTCCAGCCGTCGAGCATGGCCGCAGTGGCCAGAATCTGGGCCACGGTGACCACCCCGGTTCCGCCGATTCCGGCCAGCCGAATATTGAACTGGGGGCCGACGCCGTCGACCGGGGTCGGTTCCGGTAGCGGCCAGTCGTCGCCCGAGCCGGTTCCCGGAGGTCGCAAGCGACGCTTGCCCCGCCGCCTGGAGGCCTTGTCGTCGACCTCAACGGTCATGAAGCTGGGACAGTCACCCTCCATGCAGGAGAAGTCGAGGTTGCACGACGTCTGATCGATGAGCGTCTTGGGGCCGAGATCGGTATCGACGGTGTGGACCGACAGGCAGTTGCTGACTTCACCACAATGGCCGCAGGCCTCACAGATCCGGTGGTTGACCGCCACCCGGAAACCCGGAGTGGCCACCAGTCCTCGTTTGCGCAGTCGACGGGACTGGGCGGCACAGGCCTGATCGTGGATCAGCAGGGTGACGCCGTCGACCGACGCCAACTTGTGCTGAGCCTCGACGATCCTCGTCCGGTCCCACACCGGTATCGGTTTGCCGTTACCACCGGTGGGCAGCTCGACCCCGTCGTAGGCGCCAACATCGTCGGTGGTGATGATGGCGTCGCTCACCCCGTGGGCCAAGGCGATACTGACGATCTCCGGCACCCCGACGTGACCCTGGGGATCCTGACCGCCGGTCATTGCCACCGTGCCGTTGTAGAGGAGTTTGTAGGTCATATGGGAGCCGGCGGCCACCGCGGCCTGAATGGCCAGCTGGCCGGAGTGGAAGAAGGTCCCGTCGCCCAGATTCTGGATGTAGTGCTCGTCGTCGACGAACGGTTCCATCCCGATCCACTGGGCGCCCTCGGTACCCATGCAGGTGATTCCGGTGATGTCGCCCACCGTCTCCTGGTCCATCAGAAGAGCCATGCCGCTGCACCCGATTCCGGCCCCGACCAGGGCATCGTCGGGCACCTTGGTCCCCCAGTTGTGAGGGCAGCCCGAACAGAAGTAGGGCGACCGCTGGGTCGACAGGGGGATCAGCACCTTCTCCCTCGGCCTGGGTGGCTCGGGAGCCAGGCGGTCCCCCAGCCGGGAAGCCAGCACGGTACGCAGACCGTTCACCATCTGGTCGGCGGCCAGGAAGCCGTGACGGGGGAAGAGGGCTCGGCCGTCGCCGTCAACCGAAACCACCGCCGGGTGGTCGGCCATATCGAACAGCACGTCCTTGATCAGCCATTCCAGCGCCGGTCCCTTCTCCTCGACCACCAACACCGTGTCCAGGCCCTGGGCAAACCGACGGATCGGTTCGGGGGCCAGAGGAAAGGGCATGTCGAGTCGGAGCAGGCGGATACCGGCATCGGCCACGGCGTCGAGCCCATCGAGGCCGAGCCGCCGTAAGGCCGCCAACAACTCCCGGTAGGTGTAGCCGGTGGCGGCGATGCCCAGCCAGGGGTCGGACGGACTTGTCGTCGCCCGGTTGAGGTTGTTGGCCTCGCTGTAGCGGCGGGCCAGGACCATCCCGGCCTCGATGATGTCGCGCTCCCGTTCGTTGGTGAAGGGGGCGATGAGGTTGGCGCTGGGCAGGAATGTCCGCTCGTGACCGTCGATCGTGTCGTCGGGCAGGCGGGGGATCACCCGGTCGAGCGACAGGTCGACCGTGCCCGAGCCGTCAGCCACCGCGGTGACGATCTTGAACCCGGTCCACAGGCCGCTGAAGCGAGCCAGGGCCACGGCGTGCCGGCCGAGATCGAGCACGTCGGCGACGTCACCCGGGTAGAGCACCGGCATCTTCAGGTTCATCATGGCCATGTCCGACGACGACGGCAGGGTTGAGCTCTTGCACGCCGGGTCGTCGCCCACCAGTGCGACTGCTCCCCCCGATGGATGAGATCCGGCGAACATGGCATGGCGAAGGGCATCGCTGGCCCGATCGATCCCCGGTGCCTTCCCGTACCAGTAGCCGATGATCCCGTCGTAGCGGCTGCCGTCGAGGGTGGGAGCCACCTGGCTGCCCATCACCGCGGTGGCGGCCAGCTCCTCGTTGACGCCGGGCCGGCAGACGATGTTCAACTCCGGCACCCGCTTGACCGCTCGGGCCAGCTCCTGATCGAGTCCGCCGAGAGGCGAACCCTGGTATCCGGAGAGGAAGGCCGCCGTCTTCAGGCCCTGAGCGGCGTCGATCCTGAGCTGTTCCATCGGCAGCCGGGCCAGCGCCTGGATCCCGGTCAGGAACACCCGTCCGTGGTCGTTGGCGTACCGGTTGTCGAGCGAGTAGTCGTCGAGCGATGTCACAAGGTTCAACTGTAGTTGTGGCCCTCGGGCATCCAGTAACCGGTGGGGTTCCGATGCCGGCCAATGCCGTAGCGGTGGGCCTGGCCGGACCATACTGGATGGACCGAGCGGCAAACGACGGGATCGACCATGAACAACAACCAGACCGAAACCGGGGATCTCGACCCCAAGGCGCTGAAACAATACGCCTTCAAGGTGTGGAGCTACAAGATGGGTGAGATCGTGTCGCTCATGATCCACCTCGGTGATCGGCTGGGGCTCTACCGGGCCATGCAGGGAGTGGGACCGGTGTCGAGTGGAGAACTGGCGTCGCGCTGTGATCTCAACGAGCGTCTGGTGCGGGAGTGGCTCCTCGGGCAGGCGGCGGCCGATCTGATCACCCGCCACGCCGACGGTCGGTTCGAACTCGAACCCATCGCCGCCGCCCTTCTGGCCGACGAAACCGGCTCGGTCGACTTCGCCGCCGGGGCGTTTCAGGGTGGTTCCGCCCCCAACGTCATCGACGCCCTGGAACGCTCCTTTCGCACCGGCGTCGGTATCACCTATGAGGAGCAGGGTGCGGTGGCGACGGCGGGTATGGCCCGCATGAACGCCCCGAGATTCCGGCAAACGCTGGTATCGGAGGTTCTCCCCATGATCGACAATCTGCCCGACCGGCTCAGCGAGGGTATCAAGGTGGTGGAAGTCGGCTGCGGAGCCGGGGTGGCCCTGGCCACGGTTGCCGCCGCCTTCCCCCGCTCCTCCTTCATCGGCATCGACCCCTCGCCGACCGCTCTGGAAATGGGACGAGCCCAAACCCAAGCTGAAGGCTTGGACAACATCGGCTTCGTCGACGGTGTGGCCACCGACATCGGCACCGTGGTCGGCCACCAGCGGGCCGAGCTCATCATGGCCTTCGACTGCCTTCACGACATGCCCCGCCCCGACCAGGCGTTGAACGCCATCCACGGTGCCCTGGCCGCTGACGGCGTGCTCCTGGTCAAGGAGATCCGCTGCACCGGTGACTTCGACACTGATCGCCGCAACCCCCTGCTGGCCCTGCAGTACGGCTACTCGGTGGTCTCCTGCCTCCAATCGGCCATGTCGGAGGCCGACGGACTCGGGCTCGGTACGGTGGGGCTACACGGCGAATTGTTGAGCGAACTGGCCGCCACTGCCGGATTCGGATCGATCACGATGCACGATCCCGGCGAGCCCAACAATCTCTACTATGAAATTCGAAACTGAAATTCGAAACTGAAATTCGAAACTGAAATTCGAAACTGAGATTCGCAGCTGAATCCGGAACCGACAATCGAAGGCGACGGCGTGACCAGCTTCTTCCGCACAGACATCCGAGCCGACCAGGAGGTTTTCATCGGCCATGACCCGGCGAGGGGGCCATGGGATCCCCAGTCCTGTCACGCCGGTCCCCCCACCGCCCTGCTGGCCCGAGCCTGTGAGCAGGCGGTTGCCGAGGCCGACGCCGTCCGAACCGGAGGCGACGGTGAGGACGCCGGTCAGCGCCGGTTACTGGTGCGGCTGACCGTCGACCTGATCCGCCCCATCCCCATCACCGGGTTCACCGTCGAGGCGTCGCTGGAGCGGGCCGGGCGGGCGACGGCAACGACCAGCGCCGCCGTGGTCGATCTGGAAGGCCAGGTACGAGCCCGGGCGGTCGGGCTCCACCTGCAGACTCACGTCGATCAACCGTTTCCGTCCGTCACCGTCGACACTCCCGACTTGGCCGAGGCGGCGCCCGGTGGGTTTCCCATCGAGCGAACCGGTCACGGGCTGCCGGCCTTCTCCAGTGGGGTGGAAATGCGCTATCCACCGGGTCACGATCGCACCCCTGGTCCGACCACGGCCTGGATGCGGGCCATTCCCGTGCTGGCCGGGGAGGAGGCCAGCGGCTTCCAGCGGATCTGTGCCCTGGCCGATTCGGGCAACGCCATAGGTCGCAACGCCGAGCCCGATGCCGTGGCCTTCGTCAACCCCGACCTGACCGTGACCCTCCACCGGGAACCCGAAGGCGAGTGGTTCGGATCAAAGGCGGTCTCCCACTGGCAGCCCAACGGCATCGGTATGGCCGATGCCCTGCTTTTCGACCATCGCGGACCGGTGGGTCGGGCAGTGCAGACGTTACTGCTGCGGAAGCAGGGCTGAATACCGTGGCCCGCATCGCCTGCGGACACTGCGGCGGAGTTCATCCATCGGTGGCCGAGGTGCGCCGCTGTTCGCTCGACGGCGCCTCCGGCTCCCCCCATCCGGCCCCCACACCGCCTCCCCAACCCTCGCCGGCGGCTCGGCCCGCGCCCCCAACCGGTCCCGACCCCGACATCGACCCCAACATCGACCCCAACATCGACCCCAACATCGATTTGGACATCGACATCGGCCGGCTGGCCGGACCTCGTTGCCTGGGCCGCAGCGTGGTGCTCGGTCCCGATCAGCCGGTCCCCGAACCGTGGGCCGGCCGTCGGGAGATCATCGCCACCGATGACAGCGTCGACGAACTGGCCCTGGCCTGGCATCGACGGGAACCGGTTGTGATGCGCTGGCCGGGCGGATCGCGACCCGAACCGGGATCGTTGGACGGGCCATTCCACCACCTGAACGCCGACAGCGAGATCCCCTCCGATCGGTTGCATTTCGCCCTGACCGCCAACGCCGTGGATCTGCTCAACCCCGATCGGGGCCCGATGTTCGCCCCATTCGCCCGAGCCCGGGCCAACGGAGCGTCGGTCGAGGAGGCCCTGATGGCCGACGGTGGACCACTCGACCTGGAGTTGGCCACCAACCCGGCAGTGGCGGCCGGCTTGATACCCCGAGCCCACCTCGCAGTGGGCTCCGCTCGGCCGCTACTCCCCGTCGGGTCCAGGCCGCACGGCGAAGACCGCCCGGCCACCGGGTTGGCCGACGATCAACGGGCGGCGGTGCTCCACCGGGGTGGTCCGGCTCGCATCCTGGCCCCCGCCGGCTCGGGCAAAACCCGGGTGTTGACCGAGCGGGTACGCCATCTGGTCGAGAATTGCCGGGTCGAACCGGCGGCCCTGTCGCTGGTGGCCTACAACCGTCGAGCCCGGAACGAGATGTGGGAGCGCCTCCGGGATCTCGACCGGGCCCGGCCCGATTCCATCCGCACCCTCAACAGCCTGGCCTTGGCCATCGCCACCGGGGCGGCCGGGTTTGTCGGCGGGACGCCGGCCACCACGATCGACGAACGAGAGGTGCGGCGTATCCTCGGTCGGCTGGTTCCGTCCCGCCGCCGGCGCCAGCTCAACGACCCGCTGGAGCCGTGGGTCGACGCCCTGGCCGTCTGCCGCCTGGGGCTGGCGCCCCCCGATGAGGTGGCCGAACGATTCGGAGGTGATCTCGACGGATTCGGTGATGTCCTCGACCGCTACCGCCAACATCTCCACGACCACAACCTCCTCGACTTCGATGAGCAGGTGCTCCGGGCGGTGGAGATCCTGGCCACCGACCGGGAGGCTCGGGACCGGGCTCGATCGCTGATGCCCATCATCCTGATCGACGAGTTCCAGGATCTGACCCCGGCTCACCTCCTGCTCATCCGCCTGCTGGCCGGTCCGGCGGCCGAGGTGTTCGCCGTGGGTGACGACGACCAGACGATCTATGGCTACTCGGGAGCGTCGCCCCGCTGGCTGGTCGACTTCGACCGGTATTTCGGTGGCTCCCCCACCGCCGAGTCCATCACCACCGACTACTTCCTGACCACCAACTACCGCTGCCCACCGGCCGTGGTCGACGTTGCCGTCAACCTGCTGTCCCACAACCGGCACCGAGTGGACAAGACGATCGAGCCCACCCCCGGCCGCCCGGACGAGAAGTCGCTGCTGGTGCATCGGACCGGCGACCCCCAGGTGAACCTCGTTGAGCACGTTGGCGGGCTGATCGATCGGGGAACCGCACCGGGAGGGATCGCCGTGCTGGCCCGGGTCCATGCCGCCCTCCTTCCCGCCTTCATCCATCTGGACCACATCGGCGTCCCGGTGAGGCGAACCCGAGGCATCGACGTTTCCATGCTCGACCGTTCCGGCGCCGGCGCCGCCCTGGCCTGGCTGCGACTGGCCACGGCGGCCGACAACGGGCTGGCCGCCGACGACCTGCGGCTGGCGCTGCGCCGGCCACCCCGATCGCTGCATCCCAGAGTGGTCGATTGGGTGTGCGAACAGTCGTCACTGACTCAGCTCCAGCGACTGGCCGGAAGACTCAACACCGAACGGGACTCGGCCTCGGTCCAGGGTCTGGTCGACGATATCGGCCGGCTGCGGCAGCAGGCCGCCCGGTCCCCGGCCAACGGCGGCGACACCGAATCGCTGCTGGCCTTCATTCTCAACGACATCGGTCTCATGGGGGCGGCCGCTGCGCTCGACGGCTCCCAGCGCACGGCCCGTCGGGCCGCCCACGGCGACGAGCTGCTGGCCCTGCTGGCGGTGGCCCGCCTCGAACCGGATCCGGCCGGCTTCGAGGAATGGTTGCGACAACGGCTGGCCTCGGCTCCCGTCGATGGCGACGAAGGCCTGGAAGCGGCGGTGACGTTGGCCACCATTCATGCCACCAAGGGCCTGGAATGGCCCCACGTGATCGTCCACGACGTCCGCAACGGCCTCTACCCCCATCGTCTGGCCGACGACCTCGAAGAGGAGCGCCGGATCTTCCACGTGGCCATCACCCGGGGGCGGGAATCGGTGGCGTTGACCTGCTCCGGCCCTCCCTCGCCGTTCGTGGATGAGCTCGAAACGGCCCGGTCCGAACCGTGGCCGGCCGACCCGGAGCCGGGATCGACGGTCGATTCCCGAGGGTCGAGACCGGTCGCACGATCGGCATCGAGATCGGCTTCGGCTGCCGGATCGCCGGGCAAACCGGGCCGGGCCGAGCCGGAGTCCGAGGCCGAAGCGGCCCGGCGGGAGTCGTTGACCCGGTGGCGCCGTGACCGGGCCCGCCAGGACGGTGTTCCCGCCTACGTCGTGCTCAACAACCGAACGTTGGATGCCATCGCCCGAGCCCAACCGACCACGTTGGTCGACCTGGCCTCGGTGCCCGGCATTGGACCGTCGCGGCTGGAACAATACGGCGACGAGATCCTGGGAATAGTGTCGGCCGGCTCCAGCGCCACCTCCTGATCGCCGGTGGAGAAATCGGTCACCACGGATTGACTATGGCGGCCCGATGGTGGACGATGAGCACAGAGGGGTCGATGGCACGTTGCCGAAACACGTGTCAGAGCAGCCGTTCGTCTCCCTTTACGAGGTGATCACCGTGAACCTTGCCGACGCCCTCGCCATGACGCCGATCTCCAGTCTCGACCTGAGTCGCTACGTCACGGTGGCTCCTGCCGACACCGTGGCCGAAACCGTGGCCGCCATGCGAGACGGGGAGCGATCGTGTGCCTGTGTCCTCGACGGCAACGCCCTGATCGGGGTGTTCACCCAACGAGATGTGCTGCACCGGGCCATCGGCCGGCCGAGTAATTGGTCGACCGCCATCAGCGACCAGATGAGCGGGCCGCTGAAGACAGTGGGAAACGGTCAGAGCGTGTCCGATGCCATCGAGGTCATGAACCGTTGGTGGATCCGCAACCTGCCGGTTCTGGGTGACGACGGCTCCTTTGTGGGCAACCTGTCGTACTGGACGGTGATGCAGACCATCACCAACCTCCTGGCCTCCCGGATCGACGCCTCCCAGCTGGAGCCGGCGGTCCGCGATGGCCTCGACTTCGTGGACTTCACCGGCCTCAACCTCCATCCACCGGTCACCATCAACCAGACCGAGCCTTTGGAGGTGGCGGTGCACCACCTCCGCAACCGAGGCGTTTCCCAGATGCTGGCTGTCGATGATCGGGGTCATCTCGTCGGCACCCTGGCCGAATTCGACCTGCAGATGAGGGTCGGCTGCGACATCGCCGACCTCGACTCGCTTACGCTGGCCGACGTCATGACGGCGCCGCCCAAGGCCATCGCCGTACGGTCGCCCATCTCCCAGGCCATCAGCGCTCTGGTCGACAACGGAAACTCGAACATCGCCCTGCTGGCCGAAACCCAGCGGCCGGCCGGTGTGGCCTCGTTCCGGGACATCACCGCCTACCTGGAATCGAGCATCGAGGCCCTGACCCCCAGCGCCTGAGCCCAACCCTTTCACTCTGGCCTTGATTTCCTCCGGTTTCCCGGAGGAAATCAAGGCCAGAACGGGCTGGGCGGGCGGCTGGTTGCCGATCAGTGTCACACCCCGGCGTCATAGTTACGGCCATGAAGTTTGACGACGTATGCCCCCGTCGGGTGGCCGCCATGCAGACTGCGGTCGAACTCGACGTCGACAAGACCGATTTTGCCTTCGAAACCAGGGCGGAAGCCAACCTGTGGGACGACCTGGAACACGAGTTCGCCCAACTGGTGGCCCGCATCGGCCGAGTCTGGATCGCCGAGTAGGTCCCGGCCGGTCCGGTTGGCCTCGGGCGGCCCCGACCACCACCTCCCGGTAGTGTGGTCGGCATGGCTGACAACGGACCGGACTTCGTCTTCACCGATCTCCTCCCCCTGGGAGAGGACACCACCCCCTACCGGCTGCTGACCACCGATGGGGTCGAGTCGATCGAGCTGGGGGGCACGTCGTTTCTCAGGGTCTCTGACGACGCTCTCAGGATGCTGTCGGCCGAGGCCATACGCGACATCTCCCACCTGCTGCGCCCCGGCCATCTACAGCAGTTGGGCAGCATCATCGACGATCCCGAGGCCTCTTCCAACGATCGGTTCGTGGCCACCGAGCTGCTGCAGAACGCCTGCATCGCCGCCGGGTTCGTACTCCCCGGCTGCCAAGACACCGGAACGGTGATCATCAAGGGCAAGAAGGGCCAATACGTGCTCACCGAAGGAAACGACAAGGAGCCCCTGGCCCGAGGGGCGTTCGACACCTACCAGAACTCCAACCTGCGTTACTCGCAGATGGCCCCACTTTCGATGTGGGAGGAACGCAACACCGGGACGAACCTTCCGGGCGAGATCAAGATCGAGGCCGTGCCCGGCGACGCCTACAAGTTCATGTTCATGACCAAGGGCGGCGGCTCGGCCAACAAGAGCTACCTGTTCCAGGAGACCAAGGCACTGTTGAACCCCACCAGCCTGCGGGCTTTCCTCAACGAGAAACTGCGGCTGCTGGGCACGTCGGCCTGCCCCCCGTACCATTTGGCCGTTGTCATCGGCGGCACGTCGGCCGAGTTCGCGGTGGAAACGGCCAAGCTGGCCTCCACCCGCTATCTCGACACGCTCCCCACCACCGGATCGCCGCTGGGCCACGGCTACCGTGACCTCGACATGGAGGCCGAGATCCTGGAACTCACCCGGGAGTTCGGCATCGGCGCCCAGTTCGGGGGCAAGTACTTCTGCCACGATGTGCGAGTGGTCCGACTCCCTCGCCACGGGGCGTCACTCCCAGTGGGCATCGCCGTCAGCTGTTCGGCCGACCGTCAGGCCCTGGCCAAGATCACGGCCGAAGGGGTCTACCTGGAAGAACTGGAACGGGACCCGGCCAAGTACCTCCCGGAAGTAGCCGGCGACGAGCTCTCGGCCGAGGTGGTGGCCATCGATCTGAACCAGCCGATGGACGCCATCCGGGCCCAATTGACCCGCTATCCGGTCAAAACCCGTCTCTCGCTGACCGGCACGTTGGTGGTCGGGCGCGATATCGCCCACGCCAAGATCAAAGAACGACTGGACGCCGGCGAGCCCATGCCCGAATACCTGCGGGACAACCCGATCTACTACGCCGGTCCGGCCAAAACCCCGGAAGGCTACGCTTCCGGCTCCTTCGGTCCGACCACCGCTGGACGTATGGACTCCTATGTCGAACAGTTTCAGGCCGCCGGAGGCTCGTTGGTCATGCTGGCCAAAGGCAATCGCAGCCGTGAGGTGGCCGACGCCTGCAAGCGTCACGGCGGCTTCTACCTGGGATCGATCGGCGGGCCGGCGGCCCGTCTGGCCAAAGACTCGATCCGCCACGTCGAAGTGCTGGAATACCCCGAGCTGGGCATGGAGGCGGTCTGGAAGATCGAGGTCGAGGAGTTCCCGGCCTTCATCGTGATCGACGACAAAGGCAACGACTTCTACGCCTCGACCGCCCGCCCGGTCGACCTCAAGCTCTAGATCCAGCCCGGCCGCAAGTGGCGTCGAGCACTTGGGCCAGCGCCCGGGTCAGGTTTTCGGCGTAGGCCACATCGATGAACTCGTTGGGCCCATGGGCGTTCGACTCCGGGCCGAGAACGCCGGTGATCACGAACTGGGCCTGAGGAAACTTCTCCCCCAACATGCCCATGAACGGGATGGTTCCGCCCTCGCCGTAGAGGTGGAGCGGTCGCCCGAAATGGGCCTGGCAGGCATCATCGAGGGCGGAGCGAAGCCAGGGGCTGAGGTCGGGAGCGTTCCAGCCGGGCGCCGCCTCACCGTCATCGAAGGTGATGCGAGCACCATACGGAGGATCAGACGTCAGGGCCTCGGTCAACTCCTGCTGAACCTCCACCGGGTCCGCGGTGGGAGGAATGCGGAGTGAAAGCCGCAACGTGGTCGACGGTCGCAGAACATTGCCGGCGGCCGACGTCGGTGGCAGGCCGTCGGCCCCGATGTAGGACAAGCTGGGTCGCCATGTCTTGGCCAGCAAGGCCTGAGCCACATCGTCGATGGCCGCCCGCGCCCCGTCGACGAACGGTGGATGTTCCAGCGCCCCCGATCCGAGAAGCTCGGCAGTGGCTTCGGCCTCGCCAACCCGATGGGCCGGGATGTCGACGTTGGCCGAGTCGACGAGCACTCGACCGTCGACCGCGTCCTCCACCCGATCGAGCAGCTGGCGGATGATACGAAAACTCGACGGAACCACACCGCCGTAGCCACCGCTGTGCAGGCCCTGGGTCACGATCTCGGCCCGGAGCGAACCGGCCACCATGCCCCGCAGCGAGGTGGTCAACCACATGGTGTCATAGGTGGCACAGCCCGAGTCGAGGCAGACGACAAGATCGACCTGACCCAGGCGGTCCCCCAGGGCGTCGATGTGGGCCGGCAGGTCCGGACTGCCCGACTCCTCCGACGCCTCGATGAGCAGCAGTAGACGGCCGTGACTTCCCCCGGCGGCCTGAACCGCTCCGATGGCGGTCAGGCTGGCGAAAGCGGCGTAGCCGTCGTCGGCCCCACCTCGACCGTAGAGACGGGTTCCTTCCAGGACCGGCTTCCAGGGGCCCAGATCAGGCCGCCAACCCTCCATCTCCGGCTGCTTGTCGAGGTGCCCGTAGAGGAGTGTGGTGGTGCTCGTGGCCCGGCCCAGGGGGCCGAAGGGGTCGATCTCGGCCACCACCAGCGGAGTCCGTCCCGCCAGGTTCTCGACGGTGACCGTCATGCCCTCGATGGGCTGGTCCTTCATCCAGCCGGTCACCAGTGAAACGGCATCGGCCAGATGACCGGATTGTTCCCAGTCGGCATCGAAGGCCGGGGACAGGGCCGGGATCTCGATGTATTGGTGCAGCTGGGCCACGATCTCATCAGCCCACACCCTCTTCACCCGATCGTTGCTGACGGTCAGATCCATATCGTTACCTCATCTACTCGATGGCTCGGCAGCCATCCGTATCTACTCGATGGCTCCGCAGCCATCCATGGCGTCGAAGAACTTGGCGTAGAACTCCTCGGTGATCTCGCCCGACAGCAGCACATCGATATCGTCGTCGGTCATCTGATCGACCAGGGCGCTCGACACGCAGGGAGCATCAGCGGCGGTCACTCCGCTGGCCACCAGCTGCTCGGTTATCTGCCGGCCGACATCGCCTTCGATGCCGCACCGGAACATCGCCCGGAACTGGTCCTCTTCGAAGGCCGGTGAGACTTCTTCGGCTGCGAGTTCGGCTTCCATGGTGGCCAGGTCGCGGTCGTCGAGCAACTCGTCGACGACGCACTCACCCTGTTCGTTGGTGACATCGGGGTTGGCGGCCACGAAGTCGGTGATCAACGACTGGCGGCTGATTCCCTGGCCGCACGCGGCCAGAACCATCGCCATCATCAACAGGAGCGCTCCGGGTCTAATTGACCATCTTCTCCTGGTCCTCCCAGTAGGGAGCCCGAAGCTTGTATTTCTGCAACTTTCCGGTGGCGGTGCGGGCAAGCTCATCGCGGAACTCTACCGAAGTGGGGCACTTGTAGTGGGCCATCTTGTCCCGGCAGAAGTCGATCAGTTCCCGTTCCGTGACCTCCGAGTCGGCCGCTACCACCACCAGGGCCTTCACCGTTTCCCCCCACTTCTCGTGGGGAACACCGATGACCGCCACCTCGTTGACGTCGGGATGCGAGAACAGAACGTCCTCCACCTCGATCGAGGACACGTTCTCGCCCCCGGAGATGATGACGTCCTTCTTGCGGTCGGTGATCGAGAAGTAGCCGGTGTCGTCCTCGTAGCCGCCGTCGCCGGTGTGGAACCAGCCGCCCTCGAGGGCCTCCGCCGAGGCTTCCGGGTTTTCCCAGTAGCTCTTGAGAACATGGTTTCCCCGAGCCAGGAGTTCGCCCGAAGGGGCCACCTTCATCTCGATCCCGAGGGCCGGGGCACCGGCCCGACCGAGCAACTTGGCCCGCTCCCCCGGTGTCAGATCGTCCCACTCGGAGCGGCAGCGGCTCATGGTCAACAGTGGTGAGGTCTCGGTCAGTCCATAGATCTGGATGAACTCCCATCCCAATTCGGTTTCCATTCGCTCGATGGTGGCGGTGGGGGGTGGCGCCCCGGCCACGATCATGCGGACCCGGTCCCGGCCGGGAATCTCACCGTCCCATTCGGCCGCGGCGTCGAGCACGGCGGCACACACCGCCGGAGCTCCGCACATGAGAGTCACCCCGTGATCACGGACCCGACGCAGGATCTCGGCCCCGTCGACCTTGCGGAGCACGACATGCTTCACCCCCATGGCGGTGACCGAATAAAGCATGCCCCAGCCATCGCAGTGGAACATGGGCAAGGTGTGAAGGTAGACATCGCGGTCGGAAACGCCGGCCTGCCAGCCGAAGGTGACGGCATTGGTCCAGCGGGCCCGGTGGGTCTGCTCGACCCCTTTGGGCCGGGCCGTGGTGCCCGAGGTGTAGTTGATCGACGCCGTTTCCAGCTCGTCCGGTTCCCACCGCTGGGGTTCGCCGTGGCGGCCGTACCAGACGGCGTCGGAATCGTGGCCGATGATCCAGCGGTGCTTGCACTCAACACCCTTCAGGGCGTCCTCCAGTTCCGGATCGATGAGCAGGGCCTCGGCCCCGGAGTGCTCGACGATGTAGCGGACTTCGTCTTCACTCAGACGGAAGTTGACGGGCACGAAGATCCGGCCGTTGCCCCCGACCCCCCAGAACGAGGTCAGCAGCCGAGCCGAGTTGTGGGAGACCATGGCCACCCGGCCCCCCATGGGGATTCCCAGCTCGTCCATGGCCACACCCATCTGGCGGCGGATATCGCCCAGTTCCCGGAAGGTGATGTCGCCAAGGGGCGGGGCCGGCTGATCAGGCTCGTCGACGATGGCCACCCGATCGGGGTAGACCTTCACGGCCCGATCCAGGAAATCGTTGATCGTCAATGGAACTTGCATGGGCTTCCCCTTTCCTCCCCGACCGGCCGGGACCGATGTACAGCCATCGAGGTCGAGCAGAGCGAACTGGACGTGTGCCGAGGGCGACACGAGTCGATCTCAATGTAGCCGCCCGACCACCTGTCATTCCAGATCCGGCAACCGGCGGTAGCGGTCAATTCTCCGGGCCCGAGGCCGAACTATGAAACCATGGCTCCAACCGCACCGCCGATCGAGGGACAGGTCTGGATCAACAGCGACCCCCTGACCAGCGACCACCTACGAGGCCGGGTGGTTCTCCTGGTGTTCTGGTCGGCCGGTTGTGAGGCCTCACTACGGCGGCTCCAGGAGCTGGAGCAACTGTCGGCTGGACGCCAGGACGGGGACGAGGATCGTACGCTGGTCCCGATCGCCGTCCACACCCCCCGCATGACCTGCGACGACGACGTCGATCGGCTCCACCGCACCATCACTCGCCACCGGGTGATGATGCCGGTGGTCCACGACCCGCACTACCGGACCTGGTCCCGCTTCGAGCCGCCTGGTTGGCCGTCGACGGCGGTCATCGATCGACGGGGTCGGATAACCGGTGTCGCCGCCGGGTGCCACGACATCGAGCTCATAGCCCAGGCGTTGGAGGATGCCCTCGACCGTCCCCTGGGGCGGCGCCACCGCGACCACGAGCTTGAGCCGCTCCCGCTCCGACCCCAATCGAGCACCGACGGAGACGACGACGGCGGTCAGGCCGGGCCGGGACCATTCGGCCTCCGGTATCCCGAGGGTCTGGCCGTGTTCGGTGGCGACTCCGCCGGATCGCTGGTGGCGCTGGCCGACACCGGCCGTGATCGCATCCTGATCGGTCGCAGCGACATCGGCCATCGGACCTACCACGTCGATCGGGTGATCACCGGTCTAGATCAGCCGGCGGCCATGGCCTTCACCGGGGCCGAGCGTCTGGCCGTCATCGAGCGTGGAGGCAACGCGGTTTCGATCATCAACGTCGACTCCGGGACCAGGACCGCACTCGACCATCGGTTCGTCCGGCCGGTCGGGCTGGCCATCGATCTTGACGGATCATTGGTGATCACCGACGCCGGCGACGACCGGCTGCACCGGGCCATCGCCAACGCCGACCATTCGGGCCACCTGGTACAGCCCATCGCCGGCTCGGGGACAACCGGGGTCAAGGCGGGATCGGCCGACCAGGCCGAACTGGCCCAACCGGTTGCGGTGACCAGAACCGCGGCCGGTCTGGTCTTCGCCGACGCCGCGTCGAGCAACCTCCGGTTGCTGACCGATCGGGGTGAGGTGGTCAACATCACCGATTCGGACCTGTTCGACTGGGGCCTGGTCGACGGCCTGGCCCATCGGGCCCGGCTCCAGCGACCAACCGGTCTGGCCACCATGGCTGACGGCTCGGTCATCGTGGTCGACGGCGGCAACAACCGACTGCGTCGACTTCACCAGCGCCGGCTGGAGACTA
The DNA here is from genome assembly GCA_965216685.1 of Acidimicrobiales bacterium. Taxonomy (GTDB): domain Bacteria; phylum Actinomycetota; class Acidimicrobiia; order Acidimicrobiales; family SZUA-35; genus JAHELU01. The sequence continues at coordinate 4,337,436 of OZ244195.1, read as the reverse complement.
TTGGGCTGAGAGGCCTCAACGATCCGACAGCCATCATCGCCCTCGGCGACAAGCTGCTGGTGGCCGACACCGGCAACCAACAACTCGTCGCCGTGGATCCGGTCCGGCAGAATGCCTGGACGATGGCTGTGGGCGGACTCGATCGGGCCCTGCTGGTCGAATGCCCTCCCCCACCGGAGGGGCCGGTGACAAGTCAGGTTTCCAGCGGCAGCGCCACTTCGGCCACCTGATCCAGTTCCCGACCCCAGCTTTCGGGCTCGAACACCGGAACGAGAACGAACTTCGAGAAGCCGACCTCGATGAAAGCCGTCACCGTGTCGGCCAGCTGTTCGAGCCGGGGAACAACGGTGTCCGGGTCGGCATCGGGGCTGCGGCGGGACAGAATGGCCCGGTAGGCGTCGGGGATCTCGGCCCCGGCCGAGCGATAGGGAATCAATGCTCCATAGTGCTCGGGATCCATGGTTCGGCCGTGAGCGGCAGCCTCGGCCTCCACCAGCTCACGATCGCGTTGCACCTGCTGAGGTGTGCAGAACGACGGCAGCCAGCCGTCGCCCAGCCGGCCCACCCGCTTCAGCTCCGACGGTGCCGCTCCCCCCAGCCAGACCTCGAACTCGGGCTGAACCGGCTTGACCGCCAGGGAGACGCCATCGATGGTGAACCGGGGACCGTCGTGGCTGACATCGTCTTCGGTCCAGAGCCGGCGCATCAGGGGTAGCGCCTCGTTGAACCAGCCGGCCCGCTCCCGCCGGCCGACACCAAAGGCCTGATGCTCGGCCGAGTCGGCAATGCCCAGCCCGAAAGCGGGGAGAGCCCGGCCTCGAGAGAGCCGGTCGAGGCTGGCCAACGACTTGGCCAGCACAACAGGATTGCGACCGGGCAATACCATGACCGCCGTTCCCACCTTCAGCCTGGTGGTACGACCGGCGGCGAAACTCATGGCCACCAGGGGGTCCGGACAATCGGTGCCCAGCCGTTCGGACAGCCACAGCGAATCGAAGCCCCGGGCCTCGAGACCGTCCACCAACTCGGTGAACCGTTGGTGATTGTTCGACATCGTGCGGGTTCCCAGCCCGTAGCCGATCCGAACCTTCAGCTCCGTCATCCGACCAGCGTGGCACGGGGCCGACCGCCCTGTCATACCGATGACCCCGACGTGACCCCGATCAACGTGACCCCGATCAACTTTACAATGTGTGGCTACCATCGTCATGTCCGCCTCCGGCGCCGTTTCGCCGAGAACAGTGAGGACCCCGCATGGCCACCGACAATCTAGGTGAGTTGGCAGAGCGCATCCGCCGCCTGGCCCGGGTTCCCAACCTGCTGGTGGCCTGCGACTACGACGGCACGGTGGCCCCGCTGGTCGACGACCCGTCACAGGCCGCTCCCCTCCGAGATTCGGTGGCGGCCATGCGGTTGCTGGCCGAGCAGCCCAACACCCACGTCACCGTCGTGTCCGGTCGCAGTCTGCGGGATCTGGCCACGCTGTCGCGGCTACCGGAGGAGATACGGCTGGTCGGCAGTCACGGCAGCGAATTCGACCTGGGCTTCGCCTCCCAGCTCGACGACATACTGCTGCAGCGTCGACGACAGATCACAGACGAGGTGAGCGAACTCGGTCAGCGCCACGGGGCCCACGTCGAGGAGAAACCGACCGGTGTCACCTTCCATCTCCGGGGCATGACCGACGACGACAAGGAAGCAGCCCGTCAGGATCTGGTTACAGGACCGGCCGGTCATGAGTGGATCTTCACCCGCAGCGGCCACGACATCATCGAGTTCTCGGTGATCAACACCAACAAGGGCACGGCCCTCGACACCATCCGTCACCAGGTGGGAGCGTCGGCCGTCGTATTCTTCGGTGACGACGTGACCGACGAGGACGGATTCCGGTCACTCAGCGGCCCCGACGTCGGGGTGAAGGTCGGCGACGGACCAACCCTGGCCGAGTTCCGGGTGCCCGGCCCTGAAACGGTGTCACAGCTGCTGGCCCTGCTGGCCGAGCTGCGAGCCAAGTGGCTGGGAGGCGAGGGCCTCATGCCGATCCAGAACCACTCGATCCTGTCCGATCTGCGCACTGCGGCCATCATCAACCCGGAGGCATCGATCACCTGGATGTGCGCTCCCCGCATCGATTCGGCCGCCGTGTTCGCCGAGTTGCTGGGCGGGCCGTCGGCCGGCCGGTTCCGGGTGGCCGAAGGCGAACGTAAACTGCCGCCGCTGACCCAGCAGTACCTGACCGACACGATGGTGCTCGAATCGCGTTTCCGAACCTTCACTGTCACCGACCTGCTCGATTCCTCCAGCGGACGGACCCGGAGGCTGGCCGGCCGGTCGGACCTACTGCGCATCCTCGAAGGTTCGGGTGCAGTCCACATCGAGTTCTCCCCCCGCCTCAACTTTGGCCGGGTACCGACCCAGCTGGAGATCAAAGCCGACGGCGTCGTCGTTCAGGGAACCGCCGACCTCATGGTCCTCCGAGCCCCCGACGTGACATGGCAGATCGTCGACGACGGAAGACATCAAACGGCCATCGGTCAGGTAACCCTCCACCCCGACAAACCGGTCTCGCTGGAGCTGCGATGCGGGACCGGCACTGTCCGGCCCGATGCCCGGGGCGAGCAGGAGCGGCTCAGCGACACCGCTCACTTCTGGTCGAACTGGGTCTCGAAACTGAACCTCCCCTCGACCGAGCAGGAGCTGGTGGTCCGCAGCGCCTTGATCCTCAAGAGCCTGTGCCACGGACCGACCGGCGCCATTCTGGCCGCCGCCACCACCAGCCTGCCCGCCCACATCGGCGGCGTACGAAACTGGGACTACCGCTACTGCTGGCTGCGGGACGCCGCCATGGCGGCCAAGACGCTGGCCCGCCTCGGTTCCCGGGCCGAAGCCATGGCTTTTCTCGACTGGGTCCTGCAGTTGCTGGAGACCCGAGGCGACCCTGACCGGTTGGCCCCCCTGTACAACGTCACCGGTCGCCATCTGCCTCCTGAAGCCGAGATCGCCCAGCTACCGGGCTACGGCGGCAGCCGACCGGTCCGGGTCGGCAATGCCGCCGATGGCCAGGTCCAGCTCGACATCTTCGGGTCGGTGGTCGACCTGGTCCACGAGTTGCTGGTGCGGGGCGAAGCGCTCTCGTCGGAGCACTGGCGGCTGGTCGAGGCCATGGTCCTGGCCGTGTCACGCCGCTGGCACGAGCCCGACCACAGCATCTGGGGTATCCGCAAACCACCCCGGCAGCATCTGTACTCCAAGGTCATGTGCTGGGTCACGGTCGACCGGGCGATCGCCATCGCCGATCAGTTCCTCGACCGTTCACCGTCGGCCTGGGTCGAACTGCGTGGCGCCATTGCCGATGACATCCTGAGCAAGGGCTGGAACGACTCCGTGGGAGCCTTCACCGCGGCCTACGGGGACACCGACCTCGACGCCTCGGCGCTGGCGGTCGGGCTGAGCGGACTGGTACCGGCTGACGACCCTCGTTTCATCAAGACCATCGAGGCGGTGGAGCGAGATCTTCGAGTGGGTTCGGTGGTGGCTCGCTACAGCGCCGACGACGGGCTGCCCGGACCGGAGGGAGCGTCCAACCAGATGACATCGTGGTTGATCGATGCCCTCTGCCTGACCGGACATCACAACCGGGCCATTGGACTGTTCACCGACGTGTGCGAACGGGTGGGAGACACCGGCCTGCTGAGCGAGCAGCACGACCCCGAACACGATCGAGCCACCGGCAACATCCCCCAGGCCACCTCGCATATCGGTCTGATAAACAACGTCTTGTCTCTCGACGGCGAACTCTGAGCGTCAGGACAGCTTCGACAGCTCGGCGTCGGCCTGCTCCCAGTCGGCCAGGAGACGTTCGGCCCGCCGTTGGGCCGTCTCGTATCGGCCCACCAGTTCGTTCATCCGGCCGATATCGGCAAAGACCTCGGGGTCGGCCAGCTGCTGTTCCAGTTCCTTGACCTCCGTGTCGGCCTCGGTGGCCTTACGCTCCAGGCGGTTCACCTTCTTCCGCAACGCCCTCACCTCACCGGAGACGGGTGGTCGGGCGCCGGCGCCGGCAACGGTCGATGGTTTGGGGGCAGCCGACGGGTTGGACCTGGCCGTGGCCTTGGCGTTGGTTCGGGACGATGACGAGCCGGGAGCCGAGCCGTTACCGTCGACCGAGGGGGTCAGCACCCGCTCGTCGACTTCCAGATGGTGGGTCACCCTGCCGTCGCGAACCTCGACCAGCTGCTCGGCCGTGTTCCGGATCAGGTGACGATCGTGGCTGACGATCAATACCGTGCCGGGATAGACCCGCAGGGCGTCCTCCAGCACGTCGCAGCTGGGTAGATCGAGATGGTTGGTCGGCTCGTCGAGTATCAGGAGGTTGACCGGATTGCACATGATCTCGGCCAAGGCCAATCGAGTGCGTTCCCCGCCCGACAGATCTCCGACCAGGCGGTCCACCGCGTCGCCGGAGAAGCCGAACGAGCCCAGAACCGTGCGCATGTTGCGGTTCTTGGGCTGCTCTCCCACCACGTGGCGGAACTCCTGCTCCACCGTCTTCGACAGATCGAGAGCGTCGACCTGATGCTGGGCGAAGTAGGCGATGTCGACGTTGGCTCCGATCCGGGCCAAGCCGGTCAGCGGCTTCAGATCACCCATGATCACCTTGAGTAGGGTGGACTTCCCGGCACCGTTGGGACCGACCAGAGCCAGTTTCTGACCCCGCTCGACCACCAGGTCGATGTCGGTCAGCAGCGGGACGCCGTCGTAGCCGACAGTGGCGTCCGACAGCTCGATGACCACCCGGGACGAGCGTGGCGGTTCGGGAAACCCAAAGGCCACCTTGAGGTCCTCGTCGGGTACCTCGATCCGTGCCAGCTTCTCCAGGGTCTTGATCCGGGACTGGACCTGTCGGGCTTTGGTGGCCTTGTAACGGAACCGCTCGATGAAACGCTCGACCTTTTCGATCTCCTTGGCCTGACGGTTGGCCGCCGCCTGGAGCGAAGCCAGCCGTTCCTCCCGGGCCACCACGAACTCGGCGAAACCACCGACGTATTCCAGGGCCCCACCCCAGGCCACCTCGATCACCCGCTCGGCCACTGCGTCGATGAAGTCACGATCGTGGGACACGAAGAGGATCGCCCCCGGCCAGGAAACCAGCTGACTCTCCAGCCACGCCACCGAGTCGACGTCGAGATGGTTGGTCGGCTCATCGAGCAGGAGGGCGTCGGGCTTCTGCAGCAGTAGGCGGGCCAGTGCGGCCCGCATCTGCCATCCCCCCGACATCTCTCGCAACGGTCGATCCATGTCGGCGGCGGTGAATCCCAGTCCGCCCAGGATCCGCCGGGCCTCCGACTCCAACTGGTAGCCGCCGAGGGTTTCGAATCGATCCTGGAGCTGTCCGTAGCGCTCGACCACGGCATCGTGTTCCGGCCCACTGGTGGTGGCCATTCGGTCGGCCAGCAGGGCCATCTCGCTTTCCAGATCGACGATGTCGCCCACCCCCCGCAGCACCTCTTCCAGCACGGTTCCCTGCCACGATTCCAGCAGCTCCTGGGGCAGGTAGCCAATGCGGTAGTCGTTGGGCCGGGACACCTCGCCACCATCGGCGTCCTGGAGTCCCATGATGATCTCCAGGATGGTTGTCTTGCCCACCCCGTTGCCACCGATGAGGGCGATGCGCCGACCCGGTGACAGCCGAAAGGTGACGTCACGAAATAGCGTTCGCATCCCGTGGGATTTGCTCAGACCCGATACCGTCAGCACCTTCCCAAGGCTAACGTTGCCGGTCGGCGGCAGCTCGACGTTTCAGGTCGTGGTCGGTGGCTTCTGGCTGTCGGGGCGGGGCGGCTGGAGCGGATCAGCAGTCACCCGGTCGAGGACCAGCGTGACCACCCCCAGCACACTACGGGTCGGTAGGGGGCCCCAGGCCCTACTGTCGGTACCGGCGTCGGGATTGTCACTGGACACGGTCAACCGACCGTCCGGTTCGACGGCGGCCACTCGTTTGATCACCAGCAGTTCGTCGTCGTCGGGATGACGGGCCACCACGATGTCGTTGACGTTCGGCGATCGACGGCTGTCAACCAGCACGAATTCGCCGGCGATCAAGGTGGGCTCCATGGACGGCCCACTGACCCGCACCCGCTGCCGCCGTCCCAGGATCCAGGCCCACCCTTCTCCGATGGCCCGGATCACCGGGCGGCTGACGATCACTGCGGCTCCCTGCCGCCCAGGCTCAGCTGGCGGTGTACCAGGGGACGTCGCGGCCCTTGGTGGCCCAGAAGATGTTGTGGATGTTCTCGATCATGGCCATGAGCTCGTTGGCCGCGTCGAGACTGACCGACGTCTTGCAGGTCGATGCCTGCTTGGCCGCATTCCAGAACGTGGTGTGGAGATCAGGATATTCCTCGAGATGCTCTGGCTTGAAGTAGTCATGCCACAAGATGTTGAGCTGCCGCTTCACTTCCTCGGCCTCCTGCTCCTTGATCTCCACATAACGGATGTAGGTGTTGTGAGCACCATCGGCCGACATGTCGACATCGAGCAGCTTTTTGGTCATCGACAGCACAGCCTCACCGGCGATACGGGCACTGGCCGGATCATAGACGCCACAGGGACCGTCGCAGTGGGCCGAGGCGACGACGGCCGGTCGAATCGCATCCAATCGGCGAAGCAAGCGGGCAGTGAAGTTCATGAATCCTCCTGATCGTTTGGGGCAGCGTACCCGACGGATCGGGCGCCTCACCAACTCTAACCGTCGAACGGCACCGTCGGCGGCGACCGGCGGTAGCGTGATTGGCCATGACCGTTTCCCCTCGCGCCGCCGCCGAATCGATGTATGCCGATGATGCCGCGTCCCAGGGTCTCGGTATGGAGATCACCGAGATCGACTACGGCCGGGCCGTACTCACCATGACCGTCGGTGCCGACATGGTCAACGGGCTGGACATCTGCCACGGCGGCTTGATCTTCAGCTTGGCCGACTCGGCCATGGCCTTCGCCACCAACTCCTACAACCGTTTCGCCGTGGCCACCAACGCCGAAATCGACTGGGTGGCACCGGCTCGTCGGGGTGACGTGCTGACCGCCACGGCCAGTGAGCGCCATCGGAGTGGGCGCAACGCCATCACCGATGTGGTGGTCAACAACCAGGACGGCCGGACCGTGGCCCACTTCCGAGGCCGAACCCGCCAGATCGACGGTCAGCACATCTCGGACTGAACCTGACCCGCCCCGGCAACCGCCACCAACCTGACCCTCGCCCCCGATCCGGGCCCACCACCCTCCCGAGTCCCAGGTCTGGACACTGAGGTGTCGTAATGGCACCGGAGCGTCCAAACCTCGCCTGAGGGTGGGAGCAGAGACCCGCATGGCGGGCCAGAGCCGGCGGACAGGACGGCGTCAGTAGCCGGCGTCGATGTCGATCACGCCGTCGAGCTCCTGACCCCGACCGAAGCGGGCCACGTTGTCGGCGATATGGCGGGCCAGCAACGGCACACCCATCTCCGGCGTGTTACCGACATGAGGAGTGATGATGACCCGGGGGTGCGACCACAGGCGATGACCATCGGGCAGCGGCTCGGGCTCGGTCACATCGAGAGCGGCCCCGCCCGGGCGGCCCTGGTCGAGAGCGGTCAAGAGGGCATCATGGTCGACATGGCCGCCCCGGGCTACGTTGACCAGCCAGGCGTGTGGTTCCATGGCCTCGAACTCGGCCTGACCCATCACCCCTCTGGTTTCAGGCGTCAGGGCCAGGGCCAGAATCACCAGGTCGGCCCCGGCGATGGCGTCCAACCGCTGCTCGAAACCGACAGTCCGATCGGCTCCGGCCAGCGGTTCCGACCGGCGGCGGACAACGGTCACATCACAGTTGAACCCGGCCAGCAGGCGGATCAGCTCCTCGGTGATCCCCCCGGCCCCCAGAACCGTCACCCGACCGTCGACCAGATTGTGGCCCTCCGGTCCGGCCCAGGACTCGCTTCGGGCGTAGGTGGCCAGGCCTCGCAGACCAGCCAGCCCCAGCATCAGGGCGTGCTCGGCCACCGGCCGGGCGTAGACACCGCGAGCACAGGTCCAGACCCGGTGACGGTCGAGATAGGGCACGTAGGGTTCGATGCCGGCGAAGGGCAGGGCCACCCACGAAACCCGGTCGTTGCCGTCCAGCACGGCGGGCAGATCGCCGGGCGAGGAGGGATCGGCCCACACCAGGGCGTCGGCCCGGCCCACCGGTACCACCTCTCCGCCGGCGGCCCGTACTGCCTGTTCCAGAGAGTCGAAGCGCCCCGACTTGGGTTCAACGGCAATCTTGGGAGTCACCATCCGGTCACCATAGACCCTCCACCCCTTGTGTGCGCCCAGGGCCCCGTTGCCAGGGCCGCCCGTTGCCGGGACATGAGGCGCGCACAACGATGGGTCAGGGAATCCGGTTGAGGGCCTGGGTCAGATCGTCCACCAGATCCTCGGCGTCCTCGATGCCCACTGACAGGCGGACAAGGTCTTCCGGAACCTCCAGTGGCGATCCGGCGGCCGAAGCATGGGTCATGGCCCCCGGATGCTCAATCAGCGACTCCACCGCACCCAGCGACTCGGCCAGCGTGAACAATTCGGTCGATTCGGCCACGATCATGGCCGCATCACGACTACCGGTGGTGAAGCTCACCATACCCCCGTAACCCGACATCTGCCGTTGGGCCGCCTCATGCCCGGGGTGGGTTTCCAGACCCGGCCACAGCACCCGTTCGACCTTGGGATGAGCGCCGAGCAGCTCGACGATCCGGGCGGCGTTGGCGTTGTGCCGATCCATGCGGACGGCCAGCGTCTTGGTTCCCCGCAGGGTCAGGTAGCAGTCCCAGGGAGCGGGAACCGCCCCCACCGCATTCTGCACAAAGGCCAGATGATCGTGGACCTCGGCCTCACTGGTGGCCACGAACCCGCCGACAACGTCGGAGTGACCGCCCAGATACTTGGTGGTCGAGTGGACCACGATGTCGGCCCCATGAGCCAGCGGCTGTTGCAGGTAGGGCGTGGCGAAGGTGTTGTCGACCACCAGGCGGGCATCGCCGTGCCGCGACACCACAGAGGCCACGGCGGCGATGTCGACCACGGTCAGCAGCGGGTTGGTCGGTGTCTCGACCCAGACCAACTTGGTGTTGTCGGGCCAGGCATCGTCGAGGGCGGTGGGATCGGTGAGATCATGGGCCGACCAGGTGATACCAACCCGCCCGAACACCTTGGATATCAACCGGAACGTCCCCCCGTAGGCGTCGTTGCCCATAACCACGTGATCGCCCGGTTCCAGGAGCCGGAGAATGGCGTCCTCGGCGGCAAGGCCGCTGGCGAACGACACGCCGAAACTGGCACCTTCAAGGGCGGCCAGGGCGACCTGGAGGGCGGTTCGGGTGGGATTGCCGGTCCGGGCGTATTCGTAGCCACTGTGTTTACCCACCGCCTCCTGGGCGAAGGTCGACGTCTGAAACACCGGGACGGTCACTGCTCCGGTGGTCGGCTCCGGATCCTGGCCGATGTGAATGGCCTTGGTGGAGAAACCCCAGCTCGTGGTGCTTTCCGGGTCGTCGGGTTGGCTGGTCACTGGGGGGTTCCTCCGTTGGACGTGGTTGTGGCCGGGCTCGGTCGGGCCGACAGAAACGACAGGACATCGGCCCGAGCCAGCACTGTGCGAGGTCGCCCGCCGTCGAGCACCAGGAGGGCCGGAGCCAGGTCGAGCAACTGGACGGCCAGCTCGATGGTCTGGCCGATGCCGATGGTGGGCAGTCGGGGACTCATGACGTCTTCAACCGCCCGGTCCAGCACGCTCTGATCACCAAAGGCCGACTCCATGAGCCGCAACTCGTCGATCGATCCCATCACTTCGGCCGCGGCCAGCGGCATCTCGCCCTTGGCCACCGGTAGCTGCGAGACATCGTGGCGGCGCATCAACTCAACCGCACCGCGTACCCGATCGGTGGGCTGAACATAGACCAGCGGTGGCCGGTCGTGGGCCTTGGCCGCCACCACGTCGGCCACGGTGGGGCCCTCTGACACCAGGAACCCGTAGCCGGCCATCCATTCGTCGTTGAACACCCGGCTCAGATAGCCCCGGCCCGAGTCGGGAATGAGCACCACCACCATGTCGTCAGCCGTCAGCTCGGCGGCCAGATGGAGGGCGGCGGCCACCGCCGTTCCCCCCGAGCCGCCGATCAGCAGACCTTCCCGCTGACTCACGTCGCGGGCCACCAGGAACGAATCCTGATCGGAGATGGCGATCACCTCGTCGACCAGATCAGGATCATAGGTGGCGGGCCAGAAGTCCTCACCGACTCCCTCGACCAGATACGGACGGCCTGATCCCCCCGAGTAGACCGAGCCCTGCGGGTCGGCGGCCACGATCCGAACCCCCGGGTTCTGTTCCTTCAGGTAGCGGCCGACACCGGTCAGCGTGCCCCCGGTTCCGGCACCGGCCACGAAATGGGTGACCCGGCCTGCGGTCTGGCGCCAGATCTCGGGGCCGGTGGTCTGATAGTGAGCCGCCGGATTGGCCGGGTTGGCGTACTGATTGGGGCGGAAGGCGTCCGGCGTCTCCGCCACCAGCCGTTCGGCCGTCGAATAGTAGGAGCTGGGATCCTCCGGTGGCACCGCCACCGGACAGACGACCACCTCGGCCCCGTAGGCCTTCAAGAGGTCGACCTTCTCGGGGGCAACCTTGTCGGTGACGACGAAAACGCAGTTGTAGCCCCGTTGGGCGGCGACAATGGCCAGACCGACACCGGTGTTGCCCGACGTCGGCTCGATGATGGTACCGCCGGGTTTCAGCAGCCCATCGCGTTCCGCCTGTTCGATCATGGTCAGTGCCGGTCGATCCTTGGAACTGCCGCCGGGGTTGCTGGTCTCGACCTTGGCCACCACCGGACAGGCCAAGCCGGCCCCGACCTGGCGGAGGCGAACCATCGGGGTGTTCCCGATCAAGTCAAGTACCGAATCGGCGATCTCCATGTCTTCTCCCTTGAAGGCGGTTCGAGGCCGGCGCTCGGACGCGTGCTTTCCTGCACTCTATCGACCGTCGACGGCCGGATCGTGAGATCAGCCGCTGACCGAGGCGACCTCGGGGAAGGAGGTCTTGTCCGGGGTCTTCTCGACGTCGAGAGGCACCGACCCCAGATCGATCGACTCGGCGATCCGCACCGCACCCGTCTCCAGGCCGACAAGCCACAGCATCGTCGAACGCCGCTGGGAACGGCGGACCCCGTAGACGGTTCCGTCATAGTCGACAAGATGACGCTCGGGATGGTCGACCGTGACCGAAACCATGATCGACGGACCCTCCCGGAAGGTCTCCACCCGCCTTATCTGGGGAGCACGGCCACTCACCTTGAGATCGGAGGAGGCAAGACTCCGATGCTGCTCGGTGGCCTGCCGGAACAGCGGAGTTCCCTCCAGGAACACGTCTTCCACCCGAGTGGTGGCCGGGTCTGTTTGCAGGGCGAATTCGGCCAATAGCAGGTCGGAGACCAGCCGACGCCAGGCCGGATCGTCGACCGATACCGGATGACTCCGTTGGCGCCGCTGGCCGGCATGCAACGTCGACCGGAGTGGGCGGGCCACAGCATGATACGGAGCCTGCTCGCCCAACAACGTGGGGCGGAGAACCAGGTAACCCAACGCCACCTCGATGACGAGAGCCACGGCCAGTGCGAAACCGAAGCGAGCGAGCGTGGGACCACCGCCAGCAACGCGGCCCAACAGCACCCACAGCGCCGCGACCAGAAGACCAAGTGTGGCCAGCAGGCCGGCCGAAGCGGCCACCGGGCTGATCCGGTCGAGGCGGTCGGAGTCGGAGTCGGTATCAGCGCCCGCCGTTGGACTGTCGTCATGGTCGACGTGACCGTTGCCGACAACTTCGACAGGAGCGACCGAGCCGTCGTGGTCGACGCCACCGGGCTGGCTCAGATTGCTGCTGACCAAGCCGGCCGAGGTCGACCAAAGGCTGCCGAACCGGGCCCGATCGTGCAGGTATTCGAGTTCGAACAGGCCGGCGGCCACGGCCACCATGGCCAAGGCGGCAATGGTCTCGACCGCGGTGGCCTCGGCGCTGGCCAACCGGTAGAGCCCGACGGTGGCCGCACCGCCCAGGAGGTGGAGACCGAAACTGGTCAGAGCAAGCCCGGTGTTTTCGGTTTGCACTCCCACCGCACCGGCTCCGGCCAGGGCCAGGAGAACAACACTGGCGATGACGAGTGCCATTGAACCGCGGTTCAGTGAATTGGAGGCCGCTCCGATCTCGACCCGGTCGTCGGCCAGCTCGACAATGTCGTCCAACAGTCGGGCCCCGTCGGCACTGCGGATCGGCACCGAGGGGACGACCACCGCCAACTCGTCCGACCGGAAGCCGACCTGTTCACTGGAGGCCAGTGACATCACCGGATCCACATCGACAGAACCGGCGCCGGTGTAGCGCTTCTCGGCGGTGTCGACCCAGGCCACGCCACTCAGGGTGGCCACGGCCTCGGCCCAGGTGTCGGTGGCCTCAGCCGACCCTTCGACCACGGTCACCACGGCGTCGGTCGGATCGCCCGGACCTGCCCCCAGCACATCGCCCACCGCCCGAGCCGGGTCCTCGGCGGGCAAGGCCCGATAGTCGATGAGATCCCGGGCCGGTGGACGGAAGGCGAACGCGGCGAGCACCACCAACAGGCCGGCCAGCCCCAAAACCGTGAGCATCATCAAATGGGCTCCGGTCGGCACCTCGAAGGGCAGGAAGGTGGACCGGCGGGAACGATCGACGGGCAAGGCGGCCAGGACCGGCGCGACCACAGCGCCGGTGAAGGCGGCACCGACAGTGGCACCGACGATCACGGCCACCAGGGATCGACTGGATCCGCCGGCGATCCAGAGGACACCAACGACGGCCAGGAGACCTCCGAGAACCAGGATGACGTCGCTGGCCACCTCGGCCAGGCTGAGCCGGATGGAGTCGGCCCCGTCGCGGGGAACCCTGGATTCATCGGGCACCGAGTCGGTGGCCTCAACCGCCTCCAACCCGTACCACTTGAGAACGCGCAGCGCCACCACCAGGGCGAACAGGAAGCCGGCCAGCGCCCCAAGCAGTGGGCCGGTGGCCAACGTACCATCGAACGGCGCCACCACCCGGGCGGCGATGCGCCCGGCCAACAGAACCGAACCGACCCAAGCCAGCGCCACGACAGCCCCCGGGCGAACCCCGAAGCGCCACACCACGTAGCCGGACAGCAGAAGAGCCAGCACGGCCAGCCAGACCACGGACCGCTCGAAGCGGTCCACCACGACCTCGTCGCTGAGAGCCCGCCCTCCGGCCATCACCGTAACCGGGCCGTCATCGCCGGCTGCTCCACCCTCGATCAGGGCAACCAGATCAGAAGCGGTTGCTCCGACCGACGCTCGCCCCATCGCCAATTCATCCATTCGGAGATGGAAGGCCACGCCGTCGCCGCTGGGGAAGTCGACCGCCACGGAGGTCACGTCAGCCCGGCCCAACAGGTCTTCGCGGACCGCCATCCACCACTGGTCGCCATCGAGAGAACCCGAGCGATCGACCAGCAGGGTCAGGTCGGGAACCAGATCGGCGGTTGAGGCGACGTCCTGGATATCGAGAGGCGCCAGCGCTCTGAACTTGGCCAGCTCGTCCTGAACGGACTGTGAGGGGACCGAACCGCCGGCATCGGCCACCGCCGAGGCAACGGCCACGGTCAGCACGGCGATCAGCGCCACCAGGATGGCGACAAACCCTTTGAGCGCGCCGAATGACCGCGACGTCGCCTCCGGAACCAACAGCTGTACCGGCGACCCTTGGCTGGACTCGAATCGCTCCACCGGCACCAAGGGTAGCGCAGCGGTTCAGAGCCACGACGCCATGGCGGCCACGGTCGACCGAATGTCATCAGAACCGTACGAGTCCTACTGTGGCATCGATGAAACCCGATTCCCGAACTCCTGCCGTACTGGGGGTCGGCCAGGTCGACCAGCGACCGGACGACCCCACAACGGCCCTTGAACCCTACCGGCTGATGGCCGAGGCCGTCCGACGATCGTTCGCCGACTCGGGGGCCCACGATCCGGCGGCCGCCGTCCAGCTGGTGGCGGTTGTCCAGGGGGCCTGGGCCTACACCGATCCCGGTCAACTGCTGGCCGATGAACTGGGTATCGGTCGAGCCCGCACCGCGCTCACCACCATCGGAGGACAGGCACCACAGTCGGCCCTCAACACCATTTTCGACAGAATCAGTCGGGGCGAGCTCGATGCCGCAGTCCTGACCGGCGGAGAGACGATTTGGAGTCGCCGCAAACTGCGGGCTCAGGGCCACAAGTTGATCACCACCAGACAACAGGGCGCCCGGCCCGACGAGGTGCTCGGTGACGATCTGATCATGTCGACGACAACAGAGGAAGAGCGAGGGATCGACCGGCCTCCGGTGGTCTATCCCATCTTCGAATCGGCCATCCGGGCCGCCAACGGTGAATCCATCGACCAGCACCGGCAACGCCTGGGCCAACTGTGGGCCGGTTTCAACCGGGTGGCGGTGACCAACGAACACGCTTGGATTCGCCGGGCCATGACCGCCGAGCAGATTCGCACCGCCGGCCCCGACAACCGCATGGTCGGCTTCCCCTACACCAAGGCCATGAATTCGAACTGGTACCTCGATCAGGCGTCAGCCGTGTTCGTGGGATCGTTGGAAGCGGCCGGCCGGCTCGGTGTCCTGGCCGAAAAACTGATCTTCCCCTTGGCCGGCGCCGAAGCCAACGACACGGCGGCGGTGACCAACCGTCGGGATCTCCACAGCTCGCCGGCCATAGGGGCCATGGCGACAATGCTGTATCGGCACTGCGCCATCGGCCCCGACGACATCGACCACGTCGACCTGTATTCATGCTTTCCTTCAGCTGTCCAGATCGCCGCCGCCGAGTTCGGTCTGGCGCTGGACCGCCCGCTCACCGTCACCGGCGGACTGACCTTCGCCGGCGGCCCCCTCAACAACTACGTGAGCCATTCGGTGGCCACATTGACCAACGTACTGCGGGAACAGCCCGGCGTCGGGCTGGTCACGGCCAACGGCGGCTACGTGACAAAGCACAGCGCCGCCCTCTACCGGTCGCAGCCGCCGCCCTCGCCTTTCCGAACTCTGAACGCCCAGCCGGCGGCCGACGCCATCGATGGGGTGGCGGGCGACGAGATGTTCGTCGGCCGAGCCCGGATCGAGGGTTACACGGTCATGCACGACCGCTCCGAACCTCCGACGATTCTGGCCGCTTTGAAGACACCGAAGGGCCGCACATGGGGTTACAGCCGAAAACCCGACGTGGCGGCCGAGCTGATGGCAACCGAGGGTGTGGGGCGGGCGGCCCACGTGACGGCCGACGGCAGCATCGAGATCACCTAGGTAACCGCCGATCGGCCGCTAGGTTGGGAGGGTGTCTCCAGTAACGGAATTGCCCCAGCTGGTCGTCGTCGCCAACCGCCTGCCGGTGCGCCGCACCGCCGCTGATGACGGACAGTTGCGGTGGACCACCAGCCCCGGCGGCCTGGTATCCGCCTTGGCCCCCGCTCTGGCCGAATCAGGTCGGGGCTGCTGGGTCGGCTGGGACGGATCGACCGACAACGAGTCCGACCCCGACCTCCCACCCGTGCCGCCCGAAGTCGACGGCATACAGCTGGTCGACATCCCGATCACCACCGACGAGCTGGAGAACCACTACGACGGGATGTCCAACGGCACACTCTGGCCCCTCTACCACGACAAGATCGGGTCGGTCGAGTTCCACCGCCACTGGTACGAAGGCTACCGTCTGGTCAATGAGCGGTTCGCCCAGGCCACCGCCCAAGCGGCCGACCACAATGCCGTGGTGTGGATCCACGACTACCAGCTCCAGCTGGTGCCCGGTCTACTTCGCCGGATCCGCCCCGACCTGACCATCGGGTTCTTCCTCCACATACCGTTTCCCCCACGGGAACTCTTCCAGCAACTGCCGTGGCGCACCTTGCTGACCGAAGGCATCCTCGGCAGCGATCTGATCGGCTTCCAGACACCCCAGGCCATCGCCAACTTCCACGGTGTGGCCCACCACCTCGAGCTGACCGAATCGCTTGACGACCACCATCTCAGTTACCAGGGCCGGACCATTGCCACCCGGGCCTATCCCATTGGCATCGACGTCGATCGCTACCAGGACAAGGCGGCCAGCCACCAGACCATGGAAGCCAGCCGCGACCTCAGGGCCCGGCTGGGCAACCCCCAGACCGTGCTGCTGGGCGTCGACCGCCTCGACTACACCAAGGGCATCGACGTTCGGCTACGGGCCTTTCGGGAGCTGCTGGCCGACGGCGAACTGCACGCTTCGCAGGTGACAATGGTGCAGGTGGCCGATCCCAGCCGGGACAACGTCGATGCCTACGTCGACGTGCGCAACCGGGTGGAACGCCTGGTCAGTGAGATCAATGGCGACTACGGCCGAGTGGGGTTCCCCGTGGTCCACTACATACATCAGAGTCAATCATTCGACGAGTTGATGGCGCTCTACCGCACGGCCGACGTGATGCTGGTGACCCCGTTCGCCGACGGCATGAACCTCGTGGCCAAGGAGTACGTGGCCAGTCGCCACGACGAACACGGCGTGCTGGTGCTGTCCGAGTTCGCCGGCGCCGCCCATCAGCTGTCCGACGCCATCATCGTCAATCCCTACGACATCGACGGGTTGAAGGCGGCCATAGCTCAGGCGGTCAAGATGCCGGCCGACGAGCAGCGGCGGCGCCTCAAGACACTTCGCGACGTCGTCTCGTCGACCGATGTGAATCAGTGGCTGGGAAATTTCCAGCGTGATATCCAGGAGATCCACGGCTCCCGGGCCGGGGCGTCATGATCGCTTCCGATCGCCGGGGCTGAACAACACCTTCGGCTTGGGCCCCGGTTCACGGGCCAGGTCCTGGAAGGCCTGGTCGAGTTGAGCGAAGCCAATGGGCCCATCGTGGAGATCCGACACCCGGAACCGGTCGTCGGCCATCAGATCGAGAGCCCGGTGAACGTCAGCCACGGTGTAGCCCAGTGAAGCCCGGACCGTGACCTCCCGAGCCACCAGCGTGGCGACAGGAAGGGCGGCGCCATCGGAGGCGGTACCGACCAGTACCAGCACTCCGCCGGTCCTGGTGGCTTCGATACCGGCGTCGGCTGCGCCCTGCCCCCCGGCACATTCGAAGACGACATCGGCCCCCAGGCCATGGCCCTGAGCCGACAGCCAGCGCTGCAGGTCGTCGGCCGAACCAAAGGCGGCATCGGCTCCCAGTAGGCAGGCCAGCTCCCGACGGTCTGAGTTCAGTTCGAGAACGGCCAGACGGCTGGCACCGGCCAGTCGGGCCAACTCGGCCACCAGCAGGCCGACGGCCCCGGCCCCGACGACGACCACGACGTCACCCAGGGAGGGCCGGGCCCGCCGCACGGCGTGGGCGGCCACAGCCCCCGGTTCGGCCAGGGCGCCGTCGGAGAAGTCGATACCCTCGGGCAGACGGTGAATCCGCCGGCAGTCGACCCGAATGCGTTCGGCGAAGGCCCCGTGGCCGTCGGCCAGTTCGTCGGTGCCGAGAATCATTGACAGCACGAGGCGGCAGGTGGTGTCGATACCGGCCCGGCAGGGTCGGCACGATCCGCACGGCGGGGGTACCGCTCCCACCACCCGCTCACCGACGAAGCGGTCGGGGCAGCGGGGCCCGACGGCCACCACCCGACCGGCCCATTCGTGGCCGAACCAGGCCGGAGCCGGTAGCTCGCCGCTCGACCAGGCCACCAGGTCAGGTCCACCGATGCCGCACCGTTCGATGGCCACGATGCAGGAGCCGTCGACCGGTTCCGGCTCGGCCACATCCACGATGTCGATCCGGCGGGGGCCGGTCAGGATGGCCGTTCTCACCGGCTCGATCCCGCCGACAACGAGTCGAGAACGTCGAAGAATCGGGGGAAGGTCTTGTTGACACAGCCGGGGTTGTCGATGACGATCCCCCGGTTGACCAGCCCGAGCAGGGCGAAGCTCATGGCCATGCGATGGTCGTCATAGGTTTCGACCACGGCGGGGACAACGGGACCGGGATGAACCACGAAGCCGTCGTCGGCCGCCTCGGCTCGTATACCGAGGCGTTGGAGTTCGGCCACCGGGGCGGCGATGCGATCGGTTTCCTTGTGGCGGATGAAGCCGATGCCGGTTATCTCTGTCGGCCCCTCGGCGCACGCGGCGACAACCGCCATTGTCTGTGCCGTGTCGGAGATGTCGGCCATATCGGCCGTGATGCCCCTCAGGCGGCCGGTGCCGGTGACCGAGGTGGCATCGTCGGTTATCTCCACCTCGGCCCCCATTCGGGCCAGCAGATCGACGAATCCAAGGTCGCCTTGTACCGTCGATCGCCCCAGACCCTCGATCCGGACGGTGCTGCCGGTGATGGCGGCGGCGGCAAAGAAGTAGGAGGCAGCGGAGGCATCGGGTTCGAGATCGACGGTGGCCGGTTGGTACCCGACCGCCGGGACCCGGAACCAACCGGTATCGAAATCGTGTTGAACCTCCACTCCGAAATCGGCCATCGTGTGCATCGACAGCTCGACGTAGGGCCGCGACACCAGGCTTGACGCCACCTGTATCACGGTGTCGGATTCGAACAGCGGGGCGGCCAACATCAACCCGGACAGGAACTGACTGGACACCGATCCACCGACGTCCACCCGGCCGCCGGCCATCCGTCGACCGATGATCGTGAGAGGCAGGGACGAACCTTCTATGTCGGCTCCCATCGCCACCAGCGCCTCGACCTGGGGTCCGAAGGGACGGCTGCGGAGCTGAGCATCGCCGTCGACCACGAACCGTCCCGAGCCGGTGGCCAGCGCCGGGACCAGGAAACGGGAGGTGGTACCGGATTGGCGTACATCCAACTCAACCATCCCGTCGCCGGCCTGGAATCCGCCCCGACCGACACCATCGACCAATACCACGGTTTCCGGGTCGTGGGCCGTGTCGATGGTCAGACCGACTCCCAGCCGCTCGAGCGAATCGAGCATGGCTTCAGTGTCGTCGGCCATCAGGACCCGGCGGAGGGTTGAGCGTCCCTCGGCCAGCGCAGCACACAGCAGAGCCCGGTTGGTGTGGCTCTTCGAACCGGGCAGGGACACGGTTGCGGTGAACGGTTCGAGCAGCGGCTTGATGGGCCGGCGAACCATTGGACCGGTGGATTCGGTGGGATCGAGATCGTCCTCGGCCAGCAGGTTCCTGGCCGCTTCGATCTGATCACCTCCGACCAGGAGTGACGATTCGGATCCGCCTTGACGAACCCGTATACCGGCCTCGGTCAGTCGGCGGGCCGCCTCCAACGCCTCGCCTCGGTCGCCAAACGACAGGCGTGAGAACGAGACGGGACCCATCGTTCAGATCCCACCCCGCCCGACGAGCGACGAGTATCCGGGGCGGCACCCCCGGCGAACGCAAGCGATCACGGTTTCACGCCCCCAAGGACCTAGGACGATTCGGCCGGGACGTCCTGGGTGATGGAGATGATGCCTCGAAGCCGATCCTGCGACTCGAGCGACAATCGGATCTCCTTGACCGCTTCACGATACTCCCGGAGCTTAGCCTCTCGATCTTCCAGTCTGGCCCGAACACTCTCCAGACTCCTCTGAACCTGAGCCAACTCCTGCCTGGCGGCGTCACGCTCCGACAGCACTGTGTCGATGTCGCCAGCAGGGGCGACATCGGTGTCCATGACCGTGTCCATCACGCCCTCGGTGATGGGATCGATCACTCCGAGATCGCCACTGCCGGCGGTCAGGGAGTGGATCTGGTGCCGCAGGTGGCGGTTCGTCTCCTTGTCCTCGGCCAGTTCTCGACGGAGGTCGGCGATGGCCTCGGTTTGTCCGGCCAACCGATCGGCCAGCCCGGCTCGAACCCGTTTGACGGCGAGGAACAGGAGGACGCTCAGCAAGGCGCTACCGACGACAAAGCCGATTATCAAGCCCATGACCAGATCAGTCATGAAGTGCGCCTCCTAATTGTCCGCCCCACGGGTGACGCAAAGCGAACGTCGCCAATACGCCACACACGATAGCGGTTCGTAAAGGATTCGGTAAATTTTGTCCCGGGCATCTACGGCCCGGAGGTGCCGCCTTGAGTTCAGTCGCGGATGGCCAAACCGGTATCCGGATCGAAGAAGTGCATCCGGCTGGTGTCGACGGCCAGCTCGATGGGCTCTCCAATACGGGTCCGGGAGCGAGGGCTGACTCGGGCGACATAGATGTAGTTGCCAGTTTCGTCTGTGGCCGCGGCCACGGCATCTTCGCCCTCGAACTCGGCGTCCATGATGGCGAACGGTTCCACTGGCAGGGGGAAGTGGGCGATGATTTCGGAGCCGAGCGACTCGATGAGGCTGGTGGTCGAGCGAAGCCGACGATCATCTGGAGTGCTGGGAGCCAGGGTGGCGTCCTCGATGTCTTCGGGCCGCACGCCCACGACGACGTCGCGACCGACGAACGATTCGAGGGCCGGACGCTGGCTGGCCTCGGTGCCGACAGCCAGGCTCTGCTCACCCACTCTGACGACCAGCCCGCCGTTGTTGCGGTCGAGGCGGGAGCTGAACAGGTTCATCGAAGGCGACCCGATGAAGCCGGCGACGAACACGTTGTCAGGTGAGTCGTAGAGATTCTGCGGGGTGTCGACCTGCTGCAGGATGCCCCGCTTGAGCACGGCCACTCGATCGCCCATGGTCATGGCCTCCACCTGATCGTGAGTCACGTAGATCGTGGTCACACCCAGATCTCGCTGCAATCCGGCGATCTCGGCCCGCATCTGGACCCGGAGCTTGGCATCGAGGTTGGACAGCGGCTCGTCCATGAGGAACGCCTTGGGCTGTCGGACGATGGCCCGCCCCATGGCCACCCGCTGGCGCTGACCACCCGAGAGCTGGCCCGGCTTACGATCGAGTTGTTCGGTCAGGTCGAGGATGCCGGCCGCCCGCTGCACCCGCTGTTGGATCTCGTCTTTGGGGACCTTGGCCAGCTTCAGGGCGAAGCCGATGTTGTCGGCCACACTCATGTGGGGGTAGAGGGCGTAGTTCTGGAACACCATGGCGATGTCGCGGTCTTTGGGGTGAACCTCGTTCACCACCCGCTCATCGATCTTCAGTTCGCCGCTGCTGATGTCCTCGAGGCCGGCCACCATGCGGAGGGCGGTCGATTTGCCGCAACCCGACGGACCGACCAGCACGAGGAACTCGCCATCTCGGATATCGAGCGACAGGTCCTCAATTGCGTGGTACCCGTTGGGGTAAACTTTGTTGACGTCGGACAGAACAACTTGTGCCATGTGGGCGGTCCCCCATTGAAACCGGTAAGGATTGTTTCGGACAGTCCGAGTGGCGGTAGCCACTCGATCGGAACGGAGGCCGACTCAGCCGGTCATCTCCGCCCGACCCCTTTGTCAGGTTCTCCGATCACCAAACAGTATCGAGTATTCGGCCCATGAACAAGGAATCCGGTAGGCAATCGCACTTCGAGCCGCTCAATCACCGCTGCCCGCGATGTGGCTCGGAGGTCAGTCAGCGCTTCTACGGACCTCGTCGCCAGTGTGTCGACGATCTGCGTCGAACCCTCAAGGGCGAGTCCGGCGAGGTGGTGGCGCCGGAGTACGAGCCCAAGATGAACGTCACCCCCAACGCCGTTGCCCTCAAAGAAGACTGACGCCGCGGCGCCGGCCGCGGCCCCCCACATCGGCACGCTCAACGAAGGGTCGATTCACGCCGCCCTCAAACAGATGCTGGCCAAGCCGGGGGATGAACTCGAGGTTCGGCTGGACAACTTCGTCATCGACATTCGCCGGGGTGACCTGCTCATCGAGATCCAGACCCAGTCCTTTGCCGCCATGGGCCGTAAGCTCGACGCCCTGCTCGACCGCTATCACATACGGGTCGTCCACCCGGTGGCGGTGTGCACCTACCTCCACCGACCGGCCAAGCGGCCACGAAAGTCGCCCAAGAAAGGCGACCGCTACTCGATCCTTGACGAGTTGGTCAGCGTGCCGACTCTGATCGATCACCCGGGCTTTTCCGTCGATGTGGTGCTGATGGAAGTCGATCGCTTTCAGCGTCATGATCCGTCGGCCCGACGAGGCCGGGGCGGCTGGCGGACAACCGACAAACGCATCAGGAGCATCGACGAGTGGCTGCGCTTCGAATCCGGGGCCGATGTGCTGGCGCTCCTTCCAACCGATCTGCCGGAGGTGTTCACAACCGCCGATATCGCAGAAACCGGGATCACCGGCCGTAGCGGCGCCCAGAAGCTGGTCTACGTCCTGCGGGCCCTCGACCTCATCACGCTGGTTGATGCCGACCGCCGCGGCTATCACTACCGGGTGGGTCGACCTGAGCCGGCCCCGTCCCAACCAACGTGAGCCACGCGGCCGAACAGGACAAACCAGCACTCCTGGTTCGACGTACACGGCTTTTCGATAGGAACAAATTTTGCCGGTGGTTGTCGACTAGCAAGGGGAGAAGTTGCTAACTTGGGTCGTTGGCAGACGAGGGGCGCATGGTTCCGCTGCTGCTGTTCGAGAATTTGTTTCAGACTAAATGGTACTGATAGCTCTGCAAGCCACTTGTGGAGCTGCTAGTTTCGGCCTGCGTGGAAGTAACTTGGCGTGGCGTCGGCGGAGGTAAACGGTGAACACACACGACGAGACGGCGGAAGACTCGATCACAACATCCGTCAACGGGTTCGACGAACTCGTGGTTTCCGATGAAGGAACCGCCGTCAAGGTGACCGTCGGATCGCCCGAGCGATGGGACAGGTCTCACCTGCGTCGCCTCCGGCAATCGGCCGACCTACCGGGCCTGGTCCCTGTGATCGACAGCGATTTCGCCAGCGACGGCACACCGTTCGCCGTCACCCCCGTCATCAGCGACCCCACCTTGGCCTCCATGATCCCCCCGGCCGGTCCGGCCTGGCAGGAGTGCGCCGCCATCACCGAAGCGGCGGCCCGGGCCACCCACGAGGCTCACCTCCGCGGCCTCTTCCACGGCGCCCTCTCCCCCGACCAGATCTACGTGGTGGGCGATGATGTCGCAGTTTCGGGGATCGGCCTCGGTCTGGGCGGTGAAGCCCGTTCCGACTACCACCACTGGGTGGCCCCCGAAGTCCTGGAAGGGGTGGACGCCACCGAGCGATCCGACGTTTACTCCCTGGGCAAGATCTTGGAGGCGTCGCTGGGCGACTCGTTGGAAGACGTGCCTCGTTCGGTGCGGCGCCTCATCATGTGGTCGGGATCGGACACCCCGGAAGCCCGCCCACCGTCGGCACTGGAGTTCGCCAGCATCCTGGCCGAGGCGCTGGGCGACGAGCGCCGGACCTACAGCCCGGCCTTCATCCCCACAGCTGAAGCCAACACTCTGGCCGCCACCGCCTCCGGGATCGTCGCCGCCCATGAACCCACCAACTCGTCGTCCTCCGGCCTCGGCCTGGCCGCCGGTGGAGCCGCCATCGGTGGAGCCGCCATTGCCTCCCAGTTGGCCGGCGACGCCATTGAGGTCGAAGAGGGCATCGAAATCACGCCCGACGGTGTCGAGATCGACGATGCCATCGCCGATGATCAGTACCTGGTCGACGATTCCGGTGTCGACGTCATCGACGAGGACCCGGAGGCCGAGATCGACGATGTCGAGGAAGTGGCCGACGAGTACGACGGTGTCGGGTCCGATGCCGTCATCACCGATGAGGTCGAGATCGAGGCCGACGCCGTGACCGCCGAGGTCGGTACCGAGACGGCCCAGCTCGACGACCTCGACGACGACGTGACGCTCGATGCCACCGAACCCACCTTCGATTCCCGGGAATACAGCAAGGGTGTCACCGAAGCGGCCACCGCCACCAGCGACGCCTACGAGGTCCCGGCGGCCCAGACGGTGGAACTCGATCCGGCCTACACCGACGACGGCCGAGGCAACCGGGCCGGGATCCTGGTCGGGGCCATCCTGGCCGGAGGCCTGGCTCTCATAGCCTGGGGCCTGCTCCGCTCCGGCGACACGGCAACCGAATCGGTCAATGGCACCAGCGATCCCGCTGAGACCGCCCAGGCCGACTCCGAGGCCGACGGAGAAGAAGACGTCGACGAGGCCTCATCGCCCATCACCGAGGCCACCGACAACAACGCCGAAGAAGCCGAGGCCACCACCGACACCGCCGACGACGCCACCGGCGATGCCGAGGAGACGGCGGCCGAACCGGCTGAAGAAGCCGATGCAACAACCACATCCACCGAGGCTCCGTCAACCACCGAAGCCGCACCGGAGGAAGCCGAGGAGCCAGTAGCCGAGGCTGAGGCCACAGTCGGCGTGTTGAACGGTCCGGTGGCGGTCGATCAGGCCGCCCTGCAGATCGTGCACGGCATTCCCGGCACTGATGTCGACGTCTATGTCGACGGCGAGGCCATCATCCCCGGTTTCAGCGCCGGCACGATTGCCGGTCCGATAAGCCTCGATGCCGGTTCCCATGTTGTTGACCTGTACCAGGCGATCGATGGTGCACCGGCCGACGCCGGCAATCGCACCGACCTGCCGTTGATCTCCCAATCGGTGACCACCGGGGCCGATCCAGCGTCGGTCTTCGCCCACCTCGACGCCGACGGCCAACCCGCCCTTTCCTCCTTCGCCGAGAACCTGGCCGCCACTGAACCCGGTCAGGGACGGCTGGTGGTGCGCCATCTGGCCCAAGGCCCCGAGGTGACGGTCAATGTCGACGGTGAAGCCGTGGCCGGGGGCGCCATCACCAACGGCGCATTCGCCACCATCGCCCTTGACGCCGGCGAGCACACAGTGTCGGCTGTCACCGGCGACGGAACCGAGGTGGCCAATGCCGTTGTCAACATCGACGATGGTGAGCTGGCTTCCATCACCGTGTTCGGGTCGGCCGACAGCGGCTCGCTCGATGCCATCGTCCAGCGGTTCACCGGGATCAGTAGCGCCCCCACCGAGGTGCCTACCGGCAACAGTGATCTTCTGGGCATGGATGACGACATGACCAGCCTCTATCTCGTTGGCCTACTGACCGCCTTCATGGCCGTCGCCGGCGGGGTGGTCATGGCTCGCCGCCGCCGTCTGCTGTGAACCGACGCGTCCTCTCGGGCGTTCTCGTTCTCGGGAGTACGCTGGCCACCGTGGGAGCTGCCGTCACCGCCGACGGCGACGGTCCGACAACCGATGGAACCGACCCCGTCATTGATTCAGCGTCGGTCGATCTCGACGATGACTTGCCCGTGAGTTCCCGGGCTCGGGTCCAGGTCCCCGTTCGGGACGGCCGACTCGCCAACGACGTGGCCGTTGATCAGCAGCCGCAACCGGCCATGGTGAGGATCGGCGATATCGGTCTCGAAGCGCCCATTCTGTCGGTCGGTGTCGACGAACAGAAGCAGCTGGATGTGCCGGCCGCCGACAAGGTCGGCTGGTACAAGCACAGCTCCCTTCCTGGTGAGGCCGGAGCCACCGTACTGGCCGCCCACGTCGACTACGGGGGCAAGCCCGGGGCGTTCTACAACCTGGCCGATCTCCGACCAAACGATGTGTTGGAGGTCGAGATGACCGATGGTTCGGTCATCCGCTACCGGGTGACCGGTAATACGCAGTACGACAAGACCGAACTTCCGGCCGAAGAGGTGTTCCGCAAGTCGGGTGAAACCGTTCTCCAGCTGATCACCTGTGGCGGCGAGTTCGATCCGGGCGCCCGCTCCTATCTGGCCAATGTCGTGGTCACCGCCATACCCGAGGGTTCACAGAGCTTTTAGTGCCGGGTCGACGGCACAGGCCCCGTCAGGGCAGCGCATTGTTGGCCCGCTTCTCGACCAACATGGTGCGTAGGTTGCACGACGGCTCACCCAGGCCAAGTTTGCGTACCGCCTGCTCCCATCCGGCCACCAGCTCGGCGGCCGGGCGGTGGCGCCCCTGAGCGAGGTGAATGCCGGCCAGGGTCGCCACCAGCTGCTCATCGTTGGGAACGGCCAGCAGGCATCGTTCGCACGCCCAGCGGGCCCGTTGGGGTTGATGGGCCGCCAAGGCCAGGGCCGCCGCCCGTAGTCCGGTGGCGACAACCATCTGTTCGATCTGGTAGCGCACAGGGTAAGCGTCATCGATCCAGGCCCAATATCTCCGATGTCGGCCATCCAGGACGGGTCCTTCGATCAACCCCAAGGCCAGCTCCAGCCGCTCCAGTTCGGCATCAACGACCGCGGCGTCGTAGCGATCAGCAACCGTCGCCGGCTCGACCCGGCCGACCAGATCCGAGAATCGGGCCACGTCGGTGACAATGCCGGAAAGGGCATAACGCCCAGCGGCGTCCTGTTGAAGGCGGTCGCGACCGATCACGGCCCGCACCTCGGCCAGGAGATTGGCAAATCGACTGTCGGAGATGGCCCTGCCGGCCCAAATATCCTCTATGAGCTGCTCCCGGCTACGCGGACCCCGCAGGCCCAGCACGGCCAGCAGGGATTCCTGTTGGCTGGTCAGGCCGGGTTCGAAGCCGTCGACCCTCATGAACCCCAGCGCCCTGATGGCCGGTTGGCCGCCCAGAGCGTCGGGCCCGTTGGTCCGAAGACCTCGGCGGGCCAAACGGAGCGTGCGACGCAATACTCGACTCCCGGGTCCATCGGCCGATGGCAGCTCCCCGGCACCATGACGCCGGGGGCGCTCGCGGCCCGGTTGAGCTTCAACCCAGATTCGGAGCCGGTCAAGAGCATCGCCGGGATCGGAGACCGTACTCGGCGACGGGGCGCCGGTTGGCGCCGGAGGGGACGTCGGAGCCGGCCGATCAGCCGGTGGTCTGCTTTCCCCCAACCGGCCATTGGAGAACGACCCAAACCTATTGATCAATAGTATGAGAACACCAGCTGCGACTCCGAGCGACAACGTTGCTGAAATCACCACGTCCATATCCACCACAACACAACCACCTTTTGGTATCGACAAATGGCATCTGACCCCGATCGTCAGCACGAACCATTTATCCCAATTGGACACCCAGTTACATCAATCTAGACGCAATCGATCGATGAATCAACCGACTTCGGCCTCAGACCTCCCTGGTTAGGCAGTGGAGAGGGGAATGGCCCCCAGTGCCAGTTCCAGCTCAGCTAAGATCTCCTCGAATCGGCTGAGAACAGCGATGCCTTCGTCGAGTGAATGAAGCTCTGGAAACACTTCAGAATACTCGATCAAGGGGTCAACAAAAACTGCGGCGGAATCACGACTCATGACAGTCAAACTATCACGGCGGCTGTCACCAAGGACGTGCCCCGGGGACAATGACTTGTCGACCCCCGGCTCGGCCTGGTCAGAGCTCCAAGGCCAGCTGTTCGAACCTCGTTCGGTGCCCCCGGCCGATCTCGGTCGCTCCCGGCCGCCAGGAGCCGTTCAGGTCGCCTGTCTCGGCTGCGATCCAGTCGGCCACCGACTCGATTCTCCACACAAATCCACCCTTGACCTCGGCCAAGATCGTCACCGCCAGATCGAGAATCGCGGCCTCGGTCGCCGCAGCCGTCGATGGTGACCAGGCGATACCTACCAGGGCAGCGGCCGTTCGCACGGTGGCAGAGGTCCGACAGCCCCAACCGAAGCGATGGTCGACGTGGTCGAACCGGGGTCGTATCGGCAGGCGCCGCCCGTCGGCCAGGACCAGATCCAGGGTACGGTCCATTGTGTCCTCGAGGAGCGTCGACCCGATGAAGACGGTTGATCCGCATTCAGCCGCCACCCGCCGGCGGAGGGCGAACAGCAGGGAACGGGAGTGACCGTCGACGGCAAAGCCCAGCGTGGCCAGCCGGTTGAGGAGCGAGTCGACTGTCGGCAGCTCGACGAGCCCCTCGCCGATTGTCAGGCGACCGGGTATGGCCGACGGCCGAGGGTCGGCCAACCATTGCCACTGCCGGTCGGGGCTCGTTCCGCTGCAACCGGTACCGGAGCGCCACGGTGCCGACCCTGGCCGCCCCGAGAGTCCGAACAGATCGATCTCGGTTCGATAGGTCCCTTTCGAGTCGTCCCAGACCACGAGGCCGTGGCGGGCTCCGTCGGATATGACGACGCCGCGATCATCATCACAGTCGAATCGCATCATGTCGCCGACTTCAGGCGCGTCCATCCTTGCCGGTATCACACGGTGAACCCGGGGTCGCCGCAAACGAGCAGGCGCCGGCCCGGCCGGGGTAGGCTCGGCGTTGTGTCAACCCATCCTCATCGGCTGCCCACCACCATCCGTCCGAGCGCCTATCGGCTTCGTTTCGAGCCCGACATGGAGGCCGGCACGTTCACCGGTTCCGTCATCATCAGCGCCGAGGCCGTCGAGTCGACCGACCACATCGTTCTCAACAGCCTCGAGCTGGACGTGGGCGACGCCACGATCACCCAGAGCGGGGAGGCCATAGCCGCCAATCCGTCAACCGATGATGAGCACGAGCGTCTGACCCTGAGCCTGGATCGTCCAGTGTCGACCGGACCCCTGGATCTGGTGATCAACTACCGCGGCCGATTCAACGAACATCTGGTGGGCCCCTACCTCAGTCGTTTCAGCGACGACGAAGGCAACGAACAGTTGTTGGCCACCACCCAGTTCGAAGCCACCCACGCTCGCCAGTGCTTCCCCTGCTGGGACGAGCCGGACCTCAAGGCCACCTTCCAGATCGACCTCGTCATCGATGAGAACCACACGGCGGTGGCCAACAGCGCCGAGACGGGTCGTGTTCCCACCGACGATGGAAAGGTGGTGGTCAGCTTCGCCCCGACAGTGGTGATGAGTACCTACCTCGTGGCCTTCGTGATCGGTCCCTTGGAGATGACCGACCCGGTCGACGTCGACGGCGTCGACCTCCGGGTCGTCCACGTTCCGGGCAAGAACCAGCTGACCGACTTCGCCCTCGATGTCGGGGCATTCTCCCTCCGCTACTTCCAGGACTACTTCGACATCCCCTATCCCGGCACCAAACTCGACCTGGTGGCCATCCCGGACTTCGCCTTCGGGGCGATGGAGAACCTGGGCTGCGTCACCTTCCGGGAAACCGTCCTGCTGGTCGACCCCAATCGGGCCACCCAGCCCGAGCTTCAGAACGTCACCGATGTGATCGCCCATGAACTGGCCCACATGTGGTTCGGGGACCTGGTCACCATGAAATGGTGGAACGGCCTGTGGCTCAACGAGGCCTTCGCCACCTTCATGGAGATGCGGGCCACCGACGGATACCGTCCGGACTGGAACCGGTGGACGAATTTCGGATTGTCCCGCTCGGCCGCCTTTGGCGTCGATTCGCTGTCGGCCACCCGCCCCATCGAGTACGAGGTGGTCAGCCCGGCCGACGCCGAGGGCATGTTCGACGTGTTGACCTACGAGAAGGGAGCAGCTGTCGTCCGCATGCTCGAACAGTACCTGGGCGAGGATCGGTTCCGGGACGGTATTCGCCGCTACATGCGCACCCACCAGTTCGACAACGCCGACACGCCGGATCTGTGGCAGGCTCTGGAGGCTGAAACCGGCGAGCCGGTCGGTGAGATCATGAGCAGCTGGATCTATCAGGGGGGATACCCCCAGATCCTGGCCACTCGCAACGACAACGGCGAGATGGTTCTCAGTCAGCGACGAATGACCCTTGCCGGGGCCGGACAGTCGACCGAGCAGACCTGGTCGACTCCGCTGCGCTACCGTTTCCTCCCGACCAGCAGCGAATCAACCGACAAGACGTCGTCGACCCACCGCATCCTGCTCGGCGACTCGCCGATGGTGCTGCCCGGCAGTGCTCATGTCCCGGTGGTGGTGAACGCCACCGGCTCCGGCTTCGTTCGGGTCGCCTACAGCCCCGATGATCTCGACACATTGGCCGACCTGGCCATCGACCACCTCTCACCGGTCGAGCGGTACGCACTGATCGACGATGCCTGGGCCGCGGTCCAGAACGACCAGTCGACCACACCGGCATTCCTGAACCTCCTTGAGGCCATGACCGGCGAGTCGGACCGGTCGGTATGGCGGCGCATCATCGGCGGGTTCGAACGGTTGCGCCGACTGGTTGACGGCGAGGCGCTGGAACGGCTCGAGGAGATCGTTCATGATGCCCTGGCCCCCGCCCTGGCCGGACTGGGGCTGGCGCCCGCTGATGACGACAACGACGAACGGCGTCAGCTCAGGGCCGACCTGGTCCGCGCCCTCGGTGTCGTGGCCAACGACCCCGAGATACAGGAGGAGGCCAAGCGGGCGGCGGCGGCCGGACTACGCGATCCGGAACTCGTCGACTCGTCTCTCCTGGCCGCCGCCATCGATGTGGTGGCCGCCACCGGTGACGAGGCCGACTTCGACGACTTCGTGGCCGCCTGGAAGGGGGCGAAGACCCCGCAGGAAGAGCTGCGCTACCTCAGTGCCCTGGCCGATTTCAGCCATCCCGAGCTCATCGAGCGCCTTCACCGGATGACGCTCGACGGCTCGATCCGGGCCCAGAACTCGCCGTTCCTGCTCCGCCGAGCGCTCCACAACCGGGAACAGGGCCGCTTGACGTGGGCCTTCATCACCGACAACTGGGACAACCTGATCGAGCAGTTCGCCTCCAGCCACATCGTCAGGATCGTGGAGGGCATCACGTCGCTCGACACCGAGCACGACCAGGCGGCGGTGGCTGAATTCTTCGCCGCCCACGACGTCCCCAGCGGCGATCAGACGCTGCAGCAGTTGCTGGAGCAACAGAGGGTGGCGGTGGCCTTACGACAGCGGGAGGCCGAGAGGCTGGCACGGTTCCTCATCGGTTGATGCTGGCCTCATCGCCCTCGCCCCTCCAGGCCTGGGCCGTCAATCACGAAACGGTTCAGCTGACCTGGGGGACGATGGCGGCCGGTCCCGTGTTGGCCACCGTTGGTGATCTTGCCTGCCGCATGGAACACGCCGGGGGCGCCGGCGCCCTGGAGCTCACGGGCCTGACCGATACCCGTCGCCACACCGTGGTGGTGGAGGCGCCGGCCGAGCAATGTCGGCAGTCGCTGGCCATCCGCACCATCACCAAGCCACCAGGACGGCATCTGGGTCGCCTGGCCACGGCCAGCGATCTGCACATCGGTGCCCGGCGGTGGGGACTGTTGCGGACCATGACCGAGGTCGAATCGGCCGGACCTCCCGACCTGCAAACCCTCGATCCCCCGGCGTTACGACAGCTGGCCCTGGCCGCCGATGCCCTTCCAACTCCGGGGCGACCACCCGGACCCTGGCCCCTGTCCCATGCCTGGCGATGCGCCATGGCAGCGATCGACGAAGCCGAACGGTGGGGGGCCGAGCTGATGGTGCTGAAAGGCGATATCGCCCAGCACGAGACCGTGGGCTGCTTCCAGCAGGTTGGAGCGCTGGTCGACGCCTTCCCCGACTTGCCGATGATGGCCATACCCGGCAATCACGACGTCGACAAGGGCGGCGATCTCCTCCCCCATCATCTGGGACGGCGCCGGGTAGCGATGGTCCATGGCGTCGAGCACTGCGATCGTCCCGGTATCCGGGTCATCGTGGCCA
The DNA here is from genome assembly GCA_965216685.1 of Acidimicrobiales bacterium. Lineage (GTDB taxonomy): Bacteria > Actinomycetota > Acidimicrobiia > Acidimicrobiales > SZUA-35 > JAHELU01. Next base: position 4,305,886 of record OZ244195.1, on the reverse strand, counting down.
ACACAACCGTGCCCAATGCCGGCCGGGGCACCATCGTCCCGGTGGCCGATGACATTCTCGATCGGGTCCGGGACTCCGATCAACCGGTCCTGATCCTGATCCACCAGCAGCTGCAACCAACTCGGGTGGCCCGCTACTGGCCGATCGGGATACCGGCTCCGGAATCGACCCACTTCCTCGACCGGTTGGACCAACTGGGTCAGCCCGTTGTGGTCAGTTCCGGGCACACCCACCGCAACCGGGTTCACCGCCACGGGTCGGTCACCATCACCGAGGTGGCGTCGACCAAGGACTGGCCGGGCGTGTGGGCCGGCTATGACGTGTTCGAGGGTGGAATCGTGCAGACGGTGCGCAGGATTGCCCTACCATCGGCCATGGCGTGGCAGGAATACAGCCGGCGGGCCGTGGGAGGGCTCTGGTCCCGGTGGTCACCGGGCCGGATCGAGGATCGCTGCCTAACCAGGATCTGGAGCCACTGAGGCCTCAACCCGGGCGCCCTCGTCGGCCACCACGGAAACCACTCCGGTCAGGCCGTCGACGTTGAGTAATGCCCCGGCCCGGATCCGTTCGGAAGCCCCGGTGGCTCCCACCACCATTGGTGTACCCAGCTCGCGAGCAACCACCACGGCGTGGGTGAAGGTGTCGGCGGTGTCGGTGACGACGGCACCGGCGGCCACGAACAGAGGGGTGGTGGCCAAGACCGGCCGGGCCAGAACCAGGATCTCGCCGGGCTCGAAGTTGGCCAGGTCAGCCATGGATTCGATGATCCGAGCTTGTCCCTGAGCCATACCGGGGCTGCCGGGAGAGCCCAGCATGAGATCGCCCGGCTCCATCACCATCAGATCGATGTCGTGGACGCTGTCGACAACCGAGTCAAGCTCCCACCCTCCGGGGTCATCGCCGATGGCATCCTCGCCTCCCCGCCACAGCATCGGCGGCGGATCCGATTGCCGCACGGACAGGTATTCGTGCCGGCGGCTCTCGGCCAGCGAACGCAGCTCGGCCAGACCTCCGTCGGCGTAGTAGGCCAGCTCGTCAACCCTGATCATCCAGATGTCGTCGGGATCGGCCAGATCACCTCGGCGTGATGCCCTGGCCGCCAGCTCCCGTACGGCCAGACGGGCCCGGTGAATCAGTTTCATCAGCGCGGTCCGGCAGGCTTCACGGCCCCGGATGAAGGTGACAGCCGACTCCACGGCGTCGACGAACGTGGCCCGAGCATCCGGGGGTAGGGCGGCGGCAATCTCGACGGTCAGACGGTAGCGGTCGGACTCCAGATGGCGACGTCGAACGCTGGGGGCGAACGAGTCGTCGCAACGGCTCATGCAGTCGATCATGGCCACCACGATGGCCGGAACCTCATCCCAGGTGGGTGAGGCCAGATCCCACTCATTGGGACCCCGGAACCCGATCTCATCTATCAAGGCGTCAACGCCGGCGACGAGAGCCACCGCATCTGGCTGATCCGACCGTCGCAACGTCGAATCCAGCTGCGTTGGGTTCTCCGAGAAGAAGCGTTGCAACGACGACGAATCCCGGACCAGACGCGACAGCTCCCACAAGGCCAGAGTCGGCGACACCGGATCCACCTGGCCGAGACCGCTGAGCAGCCGCAGGGTGTGAGCCGGCTGGCCGACGTCGACGCAGGCGTCATTGACCAGGCGACGGCCGATGAGAGCAGCCAGCGTTTGGTTCAGATACTGGGAGAACAGCCGGCGGCACTGCGGCTGGAGGTCGGTGGCCAGGCTCACCAGTTCGCTGTCGGCCGCCTGGGCCCAATCGACGTGGTCGCTCATGACCCGATCTACATCGTCAATCGCCTGTTGCAGTTCCCGTTGGTTGCGGCTCTTGAGGGCCCATTCGTGCCACTGCCGGAGCATTCCGGCGGTCACAGAGTCGGGGGTGTTCCACGGCGGCGACTGATGGGTCGGTGGTGGCTTCGATCCGGCGGTCAGGACCGGGTCGATGTGTTCGGTGGCCAGGCTCGGGGTGCGGTCGGCCCAGACCCGGAGAACCGAGGCGTTGAGGTAGGCGAACCCACCGAACGACGCCACCGACTCCGGATGGGTGCTGCTGATCTCGGCCTCGTCAAAGCCGAACCGCTCGATCAGGCAGTCCCGCCAGCCGTGAGCGGCCGCCGGTTCCCAGATCAGACTCCACGTCAGGGGTGTGACCGCCTCGGGCAGCATGTCGCCGATGACGGCCCGCGTCCAGAGGGGCAGCTCGGCGTTTTCGGGTTGTAGTTCGGCCAACCAGCTCGGCTCGGTCATCGACGTCCTTGAGTCGTCTCTCCGGTAGAGAGGCAACAGCCCGGCCGCTTTGCCAAGCCGCCGTCCAAATCGCCGCTTCCAACCTACTGCATCGGAGGGCGATGACCTAACCGGACTTTAAAGGCTTTTCACCAGTTGGTGGTAGGAAGCCGCCCGCTCGGCTCTCCGGTTGGTGCGACGCTTCCAGCCCTTCGTCTTCCAGACCTTGAACCGGTGGCGCTTGACCTCGACCTCGGGCCGCTCTTCCGGATCGACCTTGCGTGAGGTGTTGACCGGCCGGGGCAGGGCGTAGTCTTCCGGCTCGGCCAGCTTTCGCAACTCCACCTGGGCAGCTCGCCGAACTCGGCGGTGCTCCACTTTGCGATCGAAGCGGCCCGGCTTGTGAACTGCGGCCGCTCCTGGTTTCCGAAGACGGTTGGAGCGTGTACGAGTAGACATTCAAGTCCTTTCTGATCCAAAGACAGGACCGAAGACTTCATTGGTCGTTTGTACCCACTCATTCTGTACGAAACGAGCCGGACGCGCCAGAGCAGGTTGGACTAATTTTCTCCAACCGGCCGGGTTCGTTCGTCTCCACCGGCCCTGCTGATGAGCCACAGCGGGTGGACTCAGCAACTACAGTTGACCCGGTGGATCAAGCACCCACGATTGTGACCGACCCGACCGTCGACCAGCTGGCCACACTGTTCTGGGTGGCGGTTGCCGTCAGCATCGTCGTGCCCCGCCTGCCCTTCGGCCGACAGATCCTCTATCCGTTCGCCTTGCTCGGAACATGGGTTCACGAAATGGGACACGGTGTCGCCGCCGTCGCTGTCGGTGGAAGATTCCAGCGGCTGGAGATCTACTCCAATCTGGGCGGACAAGCGCTCTCCAGTGGCGTTTGGGGGGTGCGACGAGCCGTCGTTGCCGCTGGTGGTTTGATCGGTCCGGCCCTGGCCGGCGGAGCGGTCATCGTGCTCGGATCCCGACCCCAGACCGCCGGTTGGGTGCTGGGGGTGTTGGCGTTGGCCATTGCTCTGTCACTGATCACCGTGGTCCGAAACCTGTTCGGTTGGCTGGCGCTGGGAACCGTGGCCGCAGTGCTGGCACCGGTCGCAGCCTACGGACCCGAGGGCCTGCGAATCTTCCTGGCCCAGCTTGTGGGCATTCAATTCTGCCTGGCCTTCTGGGGCACCCTGGACTACATGTTCACCAAGAACTTCGTGCGTGGTGGCCGGGTTCACGACTCCGACACCCAGGAGATCGCCAACGTCCTGGTGCTCCCCTACTGGTTCTGGGCCGGCCTGATCACCGTGACCTCGGCCGCCCTCCTGATCGGCGCCTTCTATCTGGCCTGGATGGTACCGACGGCTGCGACCTGACCACAGATCGTTCTGCCCTCGTTCTGTGCGCCCACCGCCCCGGAATCGGGGTGTGGAGCGCACAGTTGGAGAGGTTGTGGCTAGTGCGAAGCCACGACCGGCGTTTCCCGGTGACCGTCGGGACGCTGGGCGAACCGACCCTCGTCCCGGTCATGGGCCGGGTCGTCTCGGTCCCAGGGCCAGCCGCCGAAACCGGTTCGCTGGTAGTCGGCGAAAGCCTGCTGTATGCCGGCCTGGTCGTTGAGGACAAACGGTCCGTACTGGACGACCGGCTCGCTGATCGGCCGACCCTGCAGGATCATCACCAGGGCCGCCTCCCCGTCGGCGCTGAAGGTAACCGGCTCGATCCCCAGCTGCTGACCATGCCCGGCCGTCAGCACCGTGGGCCCGACCGACAATTCGCTCCCCCGGTAGAAGTAGGCCACCCGATTGACCCCGTTGGTCGTGGCCGGCAGGGTCCAGGAGGCGCCGGGCTGGAGTTCCACATGAACGATGGCCACCTCGCTGTCGGGTCGACTGGCCCAGGAATCCGGTGGTGGAGGCTGACCGTGGTGGCCATCAAGCGATCCGGCGATGAGGGTCACCATCGACTCGGGACCATCTTGGCCGGCCGAGCCGATCACAATTCGGGGAGTGGCTTCGGCCCACATCATGGTGAAGTGGGGTTCGACCATCTTGGCTTCACGAGGCAGGTTGACCCAGATCTGGAACAGCTCCAGCGGGTTGTCGGCCACCGCGTCCAGCAGAGGAAACATCTCGGAGTGCACAATGCCTGAGCCCGCCGTCAACCATTGGGTGTCACCGGGACCGTAGCGGGCGGTGGCTCCGAGGGAGTCGGCGTGGTCGACCACACCCGATCGGAGATAGGTCACGGTTTCGAAACCCCGGTGGGGATGTTGGGGAAAGCCGGGGACCACGGATCCGTGATACATGTTCCAGCCGTCGATGCCGGCGAAGTCGTTTCCGATGCTACGTCCGTGCAGCGAGGGAACCGGACCAAGCTGCTCGTTGCCCTGCGGGTAGTGGTCGAGGTGGTGGGCCACAAACAGGAAGGGATCGATGGTGGGCCACTGTGGACCGAGGAGAAAGGGCTGAAATTCGCTCACATCTCCAGCATAGGGACCGAGTCCGGCGGCTGAGCCGGCGGGCGAGCTCGGCCTGTCACTCAACCGGCGGCCGGCCGGCTGATGATCCTGAGCGAGGCGGCGGCGGCCAGCAGCATGAGACCAAGCCCCAGTGAACCCAACCCGACGGCCAGCGGTTCTCCCAGTACCGCGATACCGCTTCCGGCCCCCAGCACGGCGACTGATACCGCTGCCGTCATACCGATGGCACTCTGCTCGACCCAAGCCATGAAACCCAACACGGTGGCCATCACCACGAACACACCGGGCAACACCCAGCTGTCGACGGCCAGAAGCAGAAGCAGCAGAGCGCCCGACGTCACACCGGCGAAAATGCCGTAGTAGGGGCTGGCGTCCCGGTCGGCACCTCGACCGCCGTGCACCCGATGGGAGTTGACCAGACAGACGACGCCGATCAACGATCCGGCTACGACCCAGAACCAGCGGCCGGGGTCATCGTGGGGACTCCATCGGGAGAGCACCACGGCGGCGGCGCAACAGAGCACACCCAGCAAGGCGAAGCCGAAGATCTGCTGGCGAGCCCGAACGGCCAGAGCCCGGTCGGGGGCCCGGTGGGTGACCTGGGCGGCCCGGTGGGCGGCCCTTCGGGCTTGAAATTTCTTGTCGTGGTCGTCGGCATACGCACCGGATGCGGCGGACGATGAACCTGCGTGACTCCCCATTGCTGACTTTCTCTGCCCTGTGCTTTCCCTGAACACTCCTGTATCAAGCAACCGACTGGACCTCGGCGCTCCGCCGCGGCCTTCGACCCTAGCGGCCCCGATCAGCCGATCCGTGGACGCTGAGCAAATCAGGGATTCCGGGAAGACGGATCGACAAGCCGCACCATCAAGCGAAGGCCTCGCTCGGGAGTTCCTGGACTCCATCATCGGTGATGGCATCGACGATGACGGACGCCACCGCGGCTGGGTTCAGACCCTCGGGGAATGACGGTGCTCGACCCTCGATGGAGCGGTCGACCAGCCCGGTCTCGGTGTGAGGAGGCCGGGCGTCGACGACCCTGATCCTGCGGCGACGAGCCTCTCGACGAAGTGCCTCGTCGAACGATCGAACCGCCGCCTTCGAAGCCCCGTAGGCCGCCATACCGGGCAGATTCTTCTCGGCGATGACTCCGGATATGTTGACCAAAACTCCGTCCTCGGCCATCACCGGCAGGGCGGCTCGAGCCAACATGATGGGAACGAAGGTGTTGGTGAGGAACAACTCCTCCATCACGTCGACCGAGAGTTCGTCAACCGCACCGAAGGCCACCACGCCGACGGCGTTGATCACCACGTCGAGCCGGCCGCCACCGTGTTCGACGGCGGCATCGACCGCGGACTGACATCCGGCCGGAGTTCGAAGGTCGAGCGCCGCCGTCCGGCCGTCGAGGCCGAGGTCGGCCACGGTCCGGGGCGGCGGGCCACCAGGGTCAGCCTCGCCCCTCGGTTGGCCAGACCGGCGGCGATAGCCGAGCCGAGGCCTCCGCTGGCCCCGGCGATGAGTACCGAGCGCCGATCCAGGGGGTCGGATTCAAGGGTCATCGTTGTTCCCCTGCCTCCGGCGCCGAGACGTCGATCCGCTCGATCCACGGGATGCGGACGTCGACCGCGGGAGCATAGAGGGCATGGACCGAGCCCGACGGCGTCGACAGGCCGGCGGCCTCGATCACGGTCTGGTCGATGCTGAGATCACCGACCCGGCACAGCGGCCAGCGTTGATGCTCCACCCGACCGTACAGGAGATGATTCCGGCGGGAGGTAAGCAGAGCCCACCGGGCGCTGAGAAAGTGGTCGAGTGGGCCTTCCTCGTCGGACGGAATCGGCTCCCCCACCGTGAATCGGATATCGGCCGTTGCCCGATCAAAGGACCGTTTCAACGGCCATCGACGGCGCATACGGTACTCATGGCGGGGACCCTCCGTCACGTGCTCGGCGTCGGCCCAGCAGTACGGAAGGGCGAATACCGATCGGGCGACGGCGACGATGGTGGCCCGGGGTACGTCGAGGGAGAAGAACCAGACGGTCCGACGACCTCTGGGATCGACCACATAGGTGCGGACGTTGATCTCGACGAAGGTGCCGAACCAGGGAACCGGAGGTGTCGGCCCGATGGCGACGTCACGCATCATGAACGGGATCAGGCCAACCCATGCACTGCCGTCGAAGGTGTCGACGACGACCCCGGGCGGGAGCAGGGCTTGGACCTCCTGCGGCCGGTAGCGCCAGTGGAACGAGCCCAATTGGCACCAACGTTGGCGCAGCACCACCCGGCCATGGATCGGCGGAGGGTCGGCCGTGATCGCCTCAACCGAAATCCGCGATCCACCATCAGAGACTTGATTGATCACCACACCCTAGTTCGAACCGCGGGCTCGAGCGGATGCGCCTCTGTCGCCGTGGGGCTCAGCCGTGGTCGGGAGACCGGCCGACAAGCAGGGCCAACGAAGGTTCGACCAGGGCGACCGAATCAGGACACACCGGACGGTCCCGGATCCAGGCGTCGAGATCGCCCAACGCCACCGCCTCGGTGGACACCACCTCCTCGTCGACCGGTTGGGGAAGGGCCGTGGCGAAAGCCACGAAAACCGCGCCGAACACATCGTTGCCCTCGTCGAAGTAGTGCCCGGCGGCCAGCGGCCGGATCGTCGCCGGGGCAACGACCAGGCCGGATTCCTCCGCCAGCTCCCGCTGGGCCGATTCCAGCCATCGTTCGCCGACCGAGCAAACCCCGCCGAAGGCCAGATCCCAGTAGCCTGGGTGAACATCCTTCCACGCCGCCCGCAGGTGGACCACGACCGGAGTCCGAGGTGAAAGGTCGGCGGGGGGTCGTAGCCGGTCCGGGGCCGGCGTAGGGTTGATGGCGCCGTCAGGTCCGATCAGCGGCCAGGCCAGGCCGGCCAGCCACCGTTCGGTCTCGTCGGACAGGCTGTTGCCGGCCGTCCCGTCGCCGTCGACGGTGAACGGCCCGGGGGCTTCGGTCAGCACCGTGACGACGTAGGTCGACCGGTGGGCCAACGTCTCGGCCCGCATCGTGCGGCGGGTAACGATGTCGATCACCGACCCGCCAGGGCCCAGAACTTCTACCAGCTCGCCACCGGCCTCCTCGGAGCCGGCCGAGCGATTGGGCCGGTCGCTCAATCCTCTTCGATGGTTATCGCTTGGCGGGGGCAGCGTTCGGCGGCCAACCGAACGGTATCGTGCACCGCCGGATCCGGATGTTCGGTCAACAGGTAGAGGTAGTCGTCCTCCCGCAGCTCGAACACCTCGGGGGCAATACCCATGCAGACACCGTTGCTCTCACACACGTCATAGTCGACGATCACCTTCACTGCGGCCTCCCGGTACCCTCGGCGCTGTTCGTTCGAGCGTAGCTGCTGACTGGTCGGCAGAGTAGCTGCTGACTGGCCGGCAGCCTGGCTGCTGGCCTATCGGTCACCGCTCAAAAACGGGTGTAGCCGCCGTCGAGCACGATCTCATCGCCGGTGTGGAACATGTTGGTCGGGTCGGCCAGGAAGGCCCCCACCGCCCGAAAGTCGTCGGGAACACCCCACCTCCGGATCGGCGTCCGTTGAGTGGTGTTGGCCAGGAAACGCTCGTCTTGGCGGCCCGGCTCGGTCATCTCCGTTTCCGTCCACCCCGGCACAATCGAGTTGCAGCGAATGTTGTGGCGGGCCAACTCGACCGCCAGCCCCCGCATGACGGCCAGAACCGCAGCCTTGCCGGCGGCGTACGGTTGAGCTTGGGGAGCCCCGTGGATGGCCGAGACGGAGCTTACCGCCACCAGCGAGCCACCCTGGCCCCGATCGACCATGTGTCGAGCCCCCTCCCGCAGGGTGAGAAACGCCCCTTCGAGGTTCACGCCGAGAATCCGGCGCCACAGGTCGAGTGTCTGATCAACGAAGGGAGCTCCCCCCGCCACCCCGGCGTTGGCGAACACCGAATCGACTTTGCCGTGGGCCGCCACGGCCCGGGCGAAAGCGTCGATGACCTGTGACTCGTCGGCGACGTCAACCCGCTGAGCCGTGACCCGGCCTCCATGGCCGCTCAGATCGGCAGCCGCTCGATCAAGCTTGGACTGATTGGTTCCCCAGATGACCACGTCGGCCCCGGCCTGGGCGCAGCCGTGGGCCAGGCCCAGGCCAATGCCACCGTTTCCCCCGGTAACCAGCACGACCCGCCCGGTCAAGGGAGCCGGTGCCGGCCGACTGCTGCCAGAAACGGTATCGGGCCGGTTGTCGTCCATTCCGGCATTGCATCATGCTTGGTTCTGACAAGCCAAACCGCCCGGCGCCGTGCCTTTCGCATCGTTTGTGGTCGTGTTTATTGGTTTGTGATGGAGGACGACAAGAATGGGTACGACCACAACCGGCAAAACCCACCGATCATCACCCACCGAAACAAGAACAGCAGCGAGACCGCAGGATCGACCATGACCGTGCAATCCGACACGAAAGCCACCGACAGCACCGGTCGTTCACCGGCCGGGCGCTGGCCGGCGGCGCTGGCCGGGCTGATCGCCGCCGCGTCGGCTCTGGCCGCCGGGGAGCTGATCGGATCGTTCTTTGCTCCCTCCCCAGGACCGGTCATCGGGGTGGCCAACCGTGTCATCGACCACGCCCCCACCTGGTTCGTGGAGTTCGGCAAGACGGTGTTCGGCCTGGCCGACAAGCCGGCCCTCATCGTCGGGACCGTCATCATCTCGCTGCTGCTGGGAGTGGCCTTCGGTCGGGCGTCGGTCGGCAATCGGACCGTCGGTGCCCTGGGCATCGCCGCCTTTGGTCTCATCGGCCTGCTGGCGGTGGCCACCGATCCCCAGGGCACGCTGGTCGCCGCCGTTGTCAGCTCCGTGGCGGCAGTGATCATTGGAACAGCCGTGCTCTTCCGACTGCTGGCCCTGGTGCCCCGCCCGCTGTCGTCCGCTCCGGATCCGGCTCTGGTTGATCAACCCACCTCGCCGGCGGTTTCCCGCCGCTCGTTCCTCAACTGGGCCGGAGTGACCGGCGTGGCCACAGCCGGGGCCGTTGTCGCCTCCCGTTCCATTCGGTCCCGCTCCAACGTCTCCACCGCCCGCAATGCAGTGACCCTGGGCCCCGAGGCCGACTCCCGGGTGACGGCAATCCTGGACGAGGCAGCTCAGGGCAAGCTGGCCAATACCCCGGGCATCACACCGTTGATCGTGCCCAACGACGACTTCTACCTGATCGACACCGCTCTGGTGAAACCCCAGATCGATCCGACGAGTTGGTCGATGACGATCGGGGGCATGGTCGAGCGGGAGGTCACCCTCACCTACCGGGATCTGCTGGCCCGGTCGACCACGGTGGCCCCGGTGACCTTGTCGTGCGTCTCCAACGAAGTCGGTGGCAATCTGGTGGGCAACGCGGTGTGGCAGGGTGTACCCCTGGTTGAGCTGCTGGACGAGGCCGGGGTGCGGCCGGGGGCCACCCAGATAGCCAGCCGTTCGGTTGACGGCTGGACCTGCGGCTTTCCCACCGCCGCGGCCTACGACGGTCGGACCGCCCTGGTGGCGGTGGCCATGAACGGCGAGCCGTTGCCGGTGGCCCACGGCTTCCCGGCCCGGCTTGTCATCTCCGGCCTCTACGGCTACGTCTCAGCCACCAAGTGGTTGTCAGAGATCCAGCTGACCACGTTGGAGGATTTCGACGGCTACTGGATACCACGTGGTTGGTCGAAGGACGGACCGGTGAAGACCCAGTCCCGGATCGACACTCCATCGCGGGGCGGCCAGGTGCCGGCCGACACGGCGGTGGCCGTGGCCGGCGTGGCCTGGGCTCCCAACACCGGGATAGCGGCGGTCGAGGTCCAAGTCGACGACGGCCCGTGGCAACCGGCCGAACTCGACGATCCGTTGGGTCCCGACGCCTGGCGACAATGGGTCCTGCGGTGGACACCGACCGCCGGCCGGCACACAATCCGGGTCCGGGCCACCGACGAGAGCGGCTACACGCAGACGCCGGAGCGGGCAGCGCCGGCCCCCAATGGAGCGACCGGTTGGCATGAGATCGAGGTCGAAGCGACCTGATCCAAGACCCACCGACTTGTGCTACGGCAGGTAGTTGCGGGGATTGGTGGGCGAACCGTTGACCCGGACCTCGAAGTGCAGATGGTTGCCCGTGGCCGTGCCGGTGGCACCCACCGCTCCCACGATGTCACCCCGATCGACGGCTTGACCGACCGATGCCCCGATGCGGGACTGGTGGGCGTAGAGAGTGGTGATGCCGCCTCCGTGGTCGATGATGACGGTGTTCCCATAGCCACCCTGGCGGCCGGCGAAGATGACCACACCATCGTTGGAGGCGGCGATCGGTGTGCCGCCGGCAGCGCCGATGTCGATACCGGAGTGGAGACGCCGCCGTCCATACACCGGGTGGATCCGGTAGCCGTACTCGCTGGTGACCTTGGCGTTGACCGGCCACTGGAAGCCCGATGTCGAGGGCTGCGACGGAGCGTTGATGGCCGTCGTCACCGGGGTCGGGGCCGCCTTCTCCACGATCACCTGTTTGATGGCGGCATCGGCCGCGGCGTAAGCGGTCAACTCGGCGGCCCAGACGTCGACCCGTCGTTCCGCCTCGGCCTTGAGTTCAAGCCGGGCCGCCTGCTGGTCCTTGAGCAGGCTCAACTCGGCCTGCAGTTCGGCCTCGGCGGCTTCGGCCGCCTCCTTGGCCTGGGCCGCCTCGGCCTTGGCCAACCGGCGTTCCTCCAACAGCGCTCGCAGCTCCTCCAGAAGCTCAGCGGTTGACAGGCTGGCCTGGGCCAGCAAACCGTTCTGGCGGATCGCCTGGTTCAGGTCGGCCTCGCTGAGCAGCGGGTTGGGGACACCGACGGTGCGGGTCTTGAACCCTTCGACCGCCTTGACCCGCAGGTCGTCCTCGATGTCCCGTTGCCGCTCGTCCGATGAATCCAGCTGTTCCTCGGTCCGACTGAGGACGGCGTCGGCCTGCTCGATCCGCAGGTTGGCCTCGTCGATCTTCTCCTGAGTGGCGTTGGCCGAGGCGTTGATCTCCTCGAGTTGTCGGGCAATCTCCTCGTCGGCCGCCTTGGCCAGATTGAGGTTGGCCACGGCTTTGGCCTTGGCCGCCGAGTTGTCGGTGGTCGAGGTCGTGCTCGACTCGGTGCCGGCCGCCGTGGTTGCCGTCGAGCCCGAATCGGTGGTGACCGTGGTGTCGCTGCTGGAGGTGGAGCCGGCTGTCGTCTCCGACGTGGTGGACGGCTCGGAGGTGGTGGTCGTCGACTCCTGACCGGTGGAGGAGGTTGTGTCCTGACCGGCCGCGCTAAAGGGAGCCGAGGCCACCAAGGCCAGGACGGTCAATCCCATGACGGCGCGAAGCCACGGCCAAAGGCCACCGGCCCGCGACGCGGGGGGAACGGATGCGCTTGATCTATCCATAGGGTTCAGCGGCAGTCCAACCGTCCAAGCTCCTCGGCGCACCTACTGGACCGGGACCGCACGCTCCGGTATCGCAGGACATCCACACAGTACTTCCAAACAGTACTTCCAAACAGTACTTCCAAACAGTGGGGTTGCCGGGCCATTCAACAAGCACCAACTTTACTCCGACTCCTCGGCAAAGGGGACACGCCGCCAGCAGTTGACGTCAGAGTACCCGGCCAACTGAGCAGTTTGACTTACCCTCCCCCGGGCAGCCGCTCCTCCCCCCGACCCTCCCGAACTTTGGGACCGCTGCGACCCATTGGTGGGTCGCCTGAGTCCCAAGGTTCGGGGAATTTAGCTGTCGGTGGTTGGTGTCGGTGTGGAGGACATGTAGAAACTGATCATCAATCGGGCGGTCCAAGGGAGAAGCATGAGCGAGCCGGCAGATGTGCGAGAGGTCATGACCTGGGACATATACGGCCGGGCGGCCCGTGAGCTGGCCCAGTTGGTGGCCGACAGCGGTTTTCGGCCCGACCTGATCCTGGCCATCGCCCGGGGTGGTCTCTTCGTTGCCGGATCGTTGGGATACGCGTTGTCGGTCAAGAACCTCTACGTGATGAATCTGGAGTTCTACACCGGTGTCGACGAACGGCTCGACGTACCGGCCATGCTGCCTCCCTATCTTGACAAGTTCGATCTCACTGATTCCAGAATCCTGATTGCCGACGATGTGGCCGATACCGGGCACACACTCAAAGTGGTCCATGAGTTCTGCCAGGACGTCGTGGCCGAGAGCAAGACAGCCGTTCTCTATGAGAAGCCCCACTCCTTGGTCAAGTGCGACTTCGCCTGGAAGAAGACGGCGGAGTGGATCAACTTTCCCTGGTCGACAGAGCCGCCGATAACCGACCGACAAGGGGCTCCGACGGTTCTAGATGCATAGTGATTGAGCATGATTGAGCATGATTGAGCGTGATTAAGCGGCAATCATAGAGAAATATCAACCATATTCTAGGTGATTATTTACTAGAATTGATGATGTGCAAGTGGATCTCCTATGTCCTAATCTGTCAGACGGAGGTCTTGCACATATGGCCAAGCGAATCGTTTCCGGCATCTTCGTACTCACCGCACTGGGAGCTCTCGGCGTGATCCTCGCCGGGGCCATGACCAGTGGCGAGCAGCTGATCGTCCGGTTTCTCACCGCAGTCACGGTGGCCGCCCTGGCCCTCTATGTGATCAGCGACCTCCGGCTCCAGAACGAGCAGGTTGAACCTCTTCCGGCCCGACCGGACCCGGATCGCAAAGCGGCGGTTCGGCCGACAACCACTGCGGTGATGGCTTCGGTCACCGGCTCACACCGCATCGCCGCTCCCGAGCCCGCTGGTTCAATCGCCGGGCCCCCACAGCCGGCCAGGCCGGCCTCGCCGATCAGGCCGGACTGCACGCTTGATCCGGCCGACGAGGTCAGCCGATCACGCCTGGTACCACCCGTGCCGGGACCGGCGTACCAGACCGGGCCTCCTCCTTCGGCAGTGGCGGTAACCTCGCCGGCAACAGAGGTCCGCTCCGGGCAACCACCAACGCCGCCAATGCCACCACTCCACGAGAGCCCGATGGACAGCCCGGTGATTGCCAACACGTCGTTCGTCTATTCCGGCAAGCTGGAATCCGACGGTGACTGGCCGCCCAAGCCTTCCGGCGACGAGACTGATCGACCGCGGCCGCTCCTCCACGGCCCAGCGGTCGACGATGATCTCGCCGAACTCATCGACGTGCCAACGACTGAGCTGCCAACCCTGCCCGAACTGGCCCCTGTAGCCACCGAATTCGACCGGGCCGGTGAGGATGCCCCAGGCGTGGATGCGACCCTCGAAACCGAGGTCGAGGAAGAGGCCGAGCAAGTTGCCGGAAAGGCGATCGACGAACCTGCCGTCGCGGTAGAGGTCGAGGAAGAGGCCGAGCAAACCCCGGACAAGGCGACCGGGGAGACCGGTGGCCAGAAGCCCCGGCAGGAATCGGTGGTGGGGGCCGCCTTGGGCCGGCCGGGGAAGGCAGGCTCGACCAAAAGGCTGGTGGATGCCGCCCGCTACGCCACACCCGTTCGGCCCGACCTACTCGATCTCACCATCCCGGCCCCGGCTGCCAAACCCGAACCCAGGCCCAGCAGCGACCACGATGACCGCCTGGCCGTTGCCATCCGCTCCGGCGAGCTTCAGGTCATCAACAGTTTGATCAGCCAGGGAATGTTGTCGACCGACGGTCCGATCACCGACCGCGATGTGCGCACCATGGTGTATGTGGCCTTCACGTCGAACGAGCTGCGCAAGCTGATTTTGGCCGGGGGGACACCGGATGGCGTGCAGACCGGAGATCTCAACCTCGGACCGGTCGAACTGTTCGACGAGAGCCGCTTCGCTCCCACCCCGATACGGCTCTACTCCGGCGCCGCGGCCCGGGCCGATGTCGCTGTTGCCGATCTGTCGGACCCGTTGTTCGACCTGACCGAATTCGACAGCGAAAACGATGCAGCAGGCGACGTCGTCGACAAGGGCCCGGAGCCGATCGATCTGACGACCACGCTGCCCTCACCCAAGAATCTCTACCGCCGACCAGCGGCCGAGGTGAAGGTTGACCAATAGTTGAACGCTGTTCGAGGAGAGGATCCGAACAGATCTACCCGTAGAGGATCTCGGTGGTCGGCTCTACCGCCGACGCCGGATCGAACCGCCTCTTCATCAACCCCAGGCGTTGGGCGGCCAGTAGGGCGAGGAAGTACGGATTCAGGACCAGGTAGCGGCGCCAGAGCCGCATGGGCTCTTTGACCAGCCGGTAGGCCCACTCCAATCCGTAGCGCTGTAGCAGCGGCGGAGCTTGGTCGAGTTCGCCGGCGTGGAAGTTGAAGGCCGCCCCAACGGCCAGCACCGGCATGTTGATATGGTCCTTGAACTCATAGGCCCAGATTTCCTGGCGAGGGCAACCAAGCCCGACACAAACCACCGAAGCTCCGCTGGCGTTGATGTCGTCGATCAGAGCCTGTTTCTCATCGCCGTCCAGCGTCCGGAACGCCGAGGGACGGGCCCGTACGATGTCGAGGTTGGGATAGTGCGATCTGAGATTGGCAACAAGTTTGGCCAACAGGTCATCGGTGCCGCCCAGCAGGTAGATACCGAGATCGTTCTCGGCGGCCAGGCGACAGGTCTTCAGCATCAGGTTCGGGCCATACACCCGGTCGTCGAGGCCGGCCTGGTGGAACAGGTTCAAAGCCCAGCGCACCGGTTGTCCGTCGGGCACCACCAACTCGAGATGGTTGAGTCGGTAGCGGTGTTCGTCGTCGGTTGCGCCTTCCATCAGTCCGTGGACGGCGGTGGCGGTGACAGCCAGGGGCTGACGGTTCTTGGCCGCGTCCAGTATGCGGGCCAGGGTTCCGTCGTAGTCGATGACGTTGACGTTGACGCCCAGCAGATTTCGTTTGCCCTGATCGATCATGATTGTGCTCGTGTCGGATCCGTGGCGGCGGACGAGGGAATCAACCGACCACCCTCTCGGCCTTCCACCGCTCGGCGTTGACCTCGTGGATCTCGCTGAGGATGTCAGTGACGTTCTTCGTCAACTTCCAGTCCGGGTAGTGGTCCTGGAAGCGGCCGACGTCGCTGACGTACCAGATGTGGTCGCCGATGCGGTTGTCGTCGGTGTAGGTGTGGTCGAGTTCCCGGCCCGTTATCTCCTGACACAGGTCGACTGCCTCCCGCATCGAGCAGTGACTGAAGCGGGCCCCGCCGATGTTGTAGACCTCGCCCGACCGGGGCGCCTGGAAAAAGTGATCGAACGCCTGGATCAGGTCGTAGCTGTGGATGTTGTCGCGGACCTGCTTGCCGTTGTAGCCGAACACGGTGTAGTGGGCGCCGGTGGCCGTGCACTTCATGAGATAGGCCAGGAAGCCGTGTAGCTGGGTGCCGGAGTGATTCGGTCCGGTCAGACAACCGCCCCGGAAGCTAGCCGTCTTGAGATCGAAGTAACGACCGTACTCCTGGACCAGAACATCGGCCGCAACTTTCGATGCGCCAAAGAGGCTGTGGAGGGTGTTGTCGATCGACATGTCCTCCCGGATGCCGTTCCAGTAGGTGTGGTCTTCGGCGATCTCCCAGCGGGTTTCGGTCTCGATCAGGGGGAGTTGGTTGGGGGTGTCGCCGTAGACCTTGTTGGTACTGGTGAAGATGAATACGGCGTCAGGGCAGTGATCACGGGTCGACTGCAACACATTGAGCGTGCCGTTGGCGTTGACAGTGAAGTCGGTGTGGGGATCGGAGGCGGCCCAGTCGTGCGACGGCTGGGCCGCGGTGTGGACCACCAGGGATATGTCGGACCCGTACTTGGAGAACAGGTTGTCGATCATGTCGGTATCCCGGATGTCACCGTCGACGTGGACATAGCTGTCGCCCAGCTCGGTCTCCAGTTGTTGCTGTTGCCAACGGGTCGAAGCCTCGGCTCCGAAAAACTGCTGACGCATGTCGTTGTCGATACCGATCACTGTCATACCCAGGCCGGCGAAATGGCGGCTGGCCTCGGAACCGATCAATCCGGCCGAGCCGGTCACGATCGCCGTGCTCATCGGGGCACCGCACTCACTGCCGACGTGCTGCTCATGATCGTGACTCCAAATCCTTGTCGATTCCTGGGCGATCCAAGGCTTTCCTCGCCCCGGAGGGAATTCGGCGCGTTCGACCTCCGTGGCCTCAATGCATGCTCCGCGCCGGTTTCGCATAGCGATGCCGCCCTGGGCATCCGATCGTCAAGTATAGAACTTCCGCCCCCGGTCGAGTCACACAGCCCGGACACTGGACGCCCATCGCTTGGACCCCGCTCACTGCCCAGCGTCGGCTACCCGAACGACTGCCAGTGGGGCAACAGATTCGATGTCCATCACCGCTGACAAGATCGCGTCTTGAAGCGTCTCAGCCTCGCGGTCCAACTCGACATACTGCGCTCCATCAATACTGGCGACAAGGGCGTCATCACAGCCGGCATCGAACAGCGCGTCGATCATACTGGGAGCGTGAAGGTCCGGACCCTCGACCATCAGCGTGAACGTGTAGGCTTCCATGGCTCTTGCTCTCGACGACCCCGCTGCCACCGCTGGCGACCAGACCACCCCTGGTGGAGCTGAGGGGAGTCGAACCCCTGGCCTCCTCGATGCGACCGAGGCGCTCTAGCCAGCTGAGCTACAGCCCCAGATGGGAAACCACAGGATAGCGGACCGACGTCTCAGTCGTTGATGGCTTTCGTCGGATTGTCGTCGTCGAGCATCGATTCTATGAAGATCGGGCGGGCGGTCGACCGCTTCTTGCGCCGGGCCCGGGCCGACGCCTGTCGGGACCCGGCCTCGGGGGCGGCGCTGAAGCGCGGCTCGGCTCGGTCGGTCATGTCCAACCCCAGTTCGGCTGCCAACTCGGGATCAACCGGTACCTCGATCGTCTCCCCTGCCGACAACTCCTCGGCCACCGTCTCGGCCACCTGTTCCCGGGGCGAGGACTCCGATCCGATCTCGTCGAGGTTCAGTGGCTCGAACATGAAGCCGGAGCGATCGGGGCTGCGGAAGGCCTCGGTGATGTCGGCCAGGGTCGGGATGGAGACCTCGCCGTCGGGCACGGCGAAAGGATTTGCCGTGGGCACGTCGTCGGGCCCGGTCAGCGGTGTCGCCCCCAGCAGCCCGGGAAGCACCATGTCGCCTACGGCCTCAACGTCACCCGATTTCGACGCCTGGTCCTCGACCTGACGGCGGGCCGAACGCTGGGAAACGAGGTTCTCGTTCTCGGCTGCGCCGACGAAGGCCCCCACGGCTAGTGTCAGCAACGAGAACGCGGCCATCATCAGGAACAACGGCACGAAGATTCCCCGGAAGGCGATGGCCAGAAACATGGCCGTGGTGGTGGCGCCACCGCAGGCCAGCAACCACTGCAGGCGTTTCCGGGCCACATCCTGGGACCGCCAGGATCGGATTGGTCGCGGCCGGTTCCACCAGGCCCGTTCGATTGATTCGACAAGGTTGTGGCGGGCCGGCCGGCGGTCGATTCGAGGGGTGGGCGGACGGCTTCGCAACCATCGCAGCAGGTCGGCCAGCAGTGGGACCCCGAGAACCACCGCCCAGACCATGGCCAAGCCGGCGACCACGATCAACTGCCACGTCGACAACGTCACATCAAGCGACCTCGATCACCGCCGTCGGCGGTATCGGCCTTGCGTCGGTAGGGCCCGGAACGTCCGCCGGTCTTCTCCCACAATGCGATCTCGCCGATGACCATGGCCTTGTCAGCCGATTTACACATGTCGTAGATGGTGAGGGAAGCCACTGAACAGGCGGTCAGCGCCTCCATTTCCACCCCCGTACGGTCAACCGTGTCGACCGAAGCTTCCACCTCGATGAAGTTGTCCTGAATGTCGAAGTTGACGATGATGGCCCCGATCATCACCGAATGGCACAGCGGTAGCAGGTCGGCCGCCCGCTTGGCCGCCTGAATGGCTGCCACCCGGGCCACCGCCAACACATCGCCTTTGGTGATGGCCCCTCGGGCCACCAATGCCGTTGTTTCCGGCTCCATGTAGACCCTGCCTCGGGCCACGGCGCGGCGGTAGGTGGGATCTTTGGGGGTGACATCCACCATGCGGGCACGGCCCAGTGGATCCAGATGGGTCAACTCTCGCTCAGGCACACCAGCAAAACTAGTGCCAATCAGGTCGCCATAGGGTGTCTACCACCGGAACTTTTGCCGAGTTCGTCAGCCTCCGAGCTGACTCATCGATTTCGACGGCCGGAGGAAGTGGACCTGGCCAATGGCGTGTCCGGCCCACTTGCGGTCGACTTCGCCGGCTACGGCATCGAGGATCTCCGAATCGGACGCCCCACCACGCAACAACACCCGTAGGTCGACGTGATCAAGCGAGAACAGGCAGTTGCGAAGCTGGCCGTCGGCCGTCAACCGCATGCGATCGCAGCTCCCGCAGAACGGTTCGGTGACCGATGCGATGACACCGAACTCGCCGGCCCCGTCGCGGTAGCGGAAACGCTCGGCCGGGCTCGAACCCCGGGACATCGGCTCGAATTCGAAGTGCTCGGAGGCCATGGCCAGGATCTGGTCGTAGGTCACAACCCGGTCCGACGACCACTCCCCCTGAGCATCCAGGGGCATGAACTCGATGAACCGTACGATGACGCCCTTGGCCCGCCCCATCTCCAGAAAGGCAACCACCTCATCGTCGTTGATGCCGCGCATGAGGACGGCGTTGACCTTCACCGGATCAAAGCCGGCCGCCACTGCAGCGTCGATTCCGGCCAGGACCCGATCCAGCTCGTTCCGCCGGGTCAGCTGGATGAATCGTTCCCTGTCGAGGGTGTCGAGGCTGACATTCAGCCGGCCCAACCCGGCCGCCTTCAGTTCGGCCGCCTGACGGGCCAAGGTGGCCCCGTTGGTCGTCATCGAAAGGTCGACATCGAGGTCGGCCAACTGTTCGATGAGGACGGTCAGACCGGCTCGGACCGTCGGCTCTCCGCCGGTCAGACGGATCGACTTCACCCCGGCCCGATCCACCAGCAGGCTGGCCACCCGGGTTATCTCCTCGAACGTCAAGACGTCGGAGCGGTCGAGCCAGACCATGCCCTCCGACGGCATGCAGTACTGACATCGGAAGTTGCATCGATCGGTCACGGAAATCCGGAGGTCGGTGTGTACCCGTCCGAATCGATCCACCAGCTCAGCCATTGTTCAAGCGTACCGAACCGCCCGACCAAAGAATTAACCGAGGAGGATGACCTCGACCGGGTCTCCGGCCTCGATGCCCGACCCATTGGGTACAACGGCCAGTCCATTGGCCGTGGCCATGGCCATCAACTGGTGTGATCCCTGCCCGCCGCTGGAACGGACCCTCCAGACACCGTCGTCGTTGCGCTGCACGTTGACCCGGGTGAAGTGGGTCTTGCCGTCACGATGGCGGAGTAGCGGTTCGTCGGCAATGGCCGACACCCGCGGTCGTTCAGCGTCGAGCCGCCCCATCATACGGCGCAGACCGGCCCGGGCGAACAGCTCGAAACTGACCATTGACGAAACCGGATTGCCGGGCAGACCGAACACCGGAACCCCGTCGAGCAGACCGAACACTAGCGGTTTGGCCGGCTTGATCGCCACCTGCATCCAGGAGAAGTCGCCCAGCCGGGTCAACACCGCCTTGACGTAGTCGAAGTCGCCCATACTGACCCCGCCGGAAGTCAGCACCGCGTCGCAGGTGGCGGCTCCCTTCCGCAGACCGGTTTCGATGGCGTCCTCGTTGTCCCGGACCATGCCAAGGTCGACCGGGGTCAGGCCGGCCTCGGCCACCAGGGCCAGCAGCATGACCCGGTTGGAGTCTCGGATCTGGCCCGGCTTCAGGGGCTGATCACCCTCGACCAGTTCGTCGCCGGTCGACATGATTCCCACCCGGGGTCGGCGGTAGACCGTGATATGACGACGTCCGAGGCTGGCCAACACACCGAGGTGACCGGGCCCGATCACGGTGCCGGGATGAAGGATCTCGGTGCCTTTCTGAATGTCGTCTCCGGCCGGACGAATGTGGTTACCGGTCGGCACCTCGGCCAGCAGGTCGACGTCGAATCCGTTGGGCCGGGTGAGCTCGACCATGATGATGGCGTCGGACCCCGGGGGGACAGGGGCGCCGGTCATGATCCGCATGGCCTCGCCGGCCTCCAGCGGTCGCTGGGCCACCGTGCCGGCGGCGATGGTTCCGACGACCGGAAGGGATACCGGTGACTCCTTGGTCGCCCCGATGGTGTCGGCGGCCCGGACAGCGAACCCGTCCATGGCCGTGTTGGCGAAGGGCGGAATGGCCTCATCGGCCACCACCGTTTCGGCCAACACGGTGCCCAGGGCGTCGGCAATGGCCACCTCGGTCGGCGGCAGCATAGCCAGATCTCGGTTGACCCGAGCCTGGGCTTCTTCCAGCGGCATCATCGCCTACCAGACTAGCGGCCGCCCAGCCGGCCGGGCTCTACAGATTCTCTCGTTTGGCGACGGCTGACAGGATCTCCCGGAACTCGGGCCCGAGGTCGTCCCGCTCCAGGGCGAACTCGACGACGGTTCGGAGGTAGTCGATCTTCTTGCCGGTGTCGAAACGACCCTCGGAGAAGGTGAAGCCGAGCATCGTCTCCCGGGCCAGGAGCGACAACATCGCATCGGTGATCTGTATCTCACCACCCACTCCTGGTTCGGTCCGTTCGATCTCCTCGAAGATGCTCGGCGTGAACAGGTACCGGCCCATGATGGCCAGGTTCGAGGGGGCGTCGGCCGGGTCGGGCTTTTCCACCAGGTCGTTCACCTTCACCAAACGTTCGGCGAACGGATCGACGGCGGCCGAACCGTAGGACGAGATGTCGCTGGGCTCGACCTCCATGAGCGCCACCACTGAACAGCGGTGGGCGTTGTAGGCCTCGATCATGCCCTTCAAGACGCCGGCTCGGTGGTGCATGATGTCGTCGCCCAGCAGAACGACGAAGGGCTCGTCACCCACGTGATTGCGAGCCACCCCGATGGCATGGCCCAGACCGAGCGCTTCACCCTGACGCACGAAGTGGAGCTGGGCCAGCTCGTTGAGCTCTCGAATCTGGGCCACCTCCTCGTCCTTGCCCTTGGCTGCCAGATGGCCTTCCAGATCGAGCAGCCGATCGAAGTGGTCCTCCAGGCTCTTCTTGTAGCGGGATGTCACGATCAGGATGTCGGTGATGCCGGCATCAACTGCCTCCTCGACCACGTACTGGATGACCGGTCGATCGATGACCGGCAGCATCTCTTTGGGGACGGCCTTGGAGAAGGGCAGAAATCTCGTGCCCAGGCCGGCCGCCGGGATGACGGCCTTGCGAACTGGTTTGCCTGCTGCGGCGGCTGACGTTGACACCGGTCGGTCCTCCTTGAGGAGCGGGAGCGTGGTGGTGGGGTGGTGGATGTGATTCCCGTCGGCCGACCCTAGCGGTTCGTAACCACGGAATCGACCCCAGGGTCGTGTCCGTGACCCTGGGGCCGCTACCCTTGTTGGTCGAGTCGGAAGCTCGGCCGGGCCGGGCCAACCGAATCGGTGGGTCCCGAAACGGGTCCAACCGTTGTCTGTTGTTTGAACGCGAGCCCCCGGGCTTCGAGCAACTGGAGAGTCGCGGCGTGCCGGTGTATGAGTACAAGTGCAGAGTTTGCTCCCAGCATTTCGATGTCGAGCAGTCGTTCTCCGACGACACGTTGACCGAGATCGACGGCTGCGCGGTCCACGAGTCGGGCCGCCACCAGGTGAAGAAGGTGTTCGCCGCCCCGGCCATCGCCTTCAAGGGCGACGGCTTCTACCGCAACGACGCCCGCGGTTCGAACGGCAAGGATTCGACGGTCAAGGACTCCTCGACCACGAGTTCATCGACCGATTCCTCCTCATCGTCGGACTCGGTGTCGCCGTCGACCTCATCCGAGACCTCGTCGTCCGATTCCGGATCGTCGAAGTCGTCGGAGACCACCAAAACGTCATCATCGACCTCAACCGCCGACTGATCGGCGTCGTGCCCGCTCGGGCAGCATCGTTCCCTCTTCCCCCTGACATCCCACTCACCGGCATCACCGGTGAAAACCACCAGGAGGAAGCCCCGTGGATCTCCACCACAACCCCCACCCTGCGCCGTCGACCGATCGTCTGCTGCCACGACCGGTGTCGTCGCGTCACCGAGTACGGGGTCGATTGCAGCGCCTCCGGTTGGGTTGGCGCCGCCCGGCCCTGGCCCTCGCCGCCGGGCTGTCGGCTGCCGCCGTCACGGTGTCGGCCCTGTCGGCCACCGGAAGCGGTCCGAAAACCGAGGCGGCTGACCCTGCCCCACCGGTCGTCGACTCGGCTCGCTCCGTCGACGAGCCAACCAGGCTCGATACCGACCAGAGGGTGGTGGCCATCGACCGGTCCATGGTGGCCCTTCCTGTTGCCGTTGCCGACGTGGTGGAGCTGGTGGCTCTCCGGCCCACGGCCACCGATTATGAGGCCGAGGTCATCACCGCCGAGGCCGAGGTCGTCGGCGTCACCGAAGACGCCGTGCTTCTGGCCATGGACTCCAACGCCGCCTACCGGACCGGCGAGACATCGGCCGTGGGCTCCATCATGGTCCTGGGGCAGGCGTTGCCGGCCCCATCGGCGCCGCCCGAGTGACACCCGATTGATGCCAGATGATGGCCGGTCATGGGGCTTTGATTAGGCGAACTCACATTCGGCTGTCACGCTTCATTCGGCGAGCCGAGGAGCAAGTCGAGAGCAGCGGTTCCTAGTTTGCTCAGCTCCGGCGACAGACGGAGGCTTGTCAACAACTTCCGTTCGCGACGGCTGAGGTCGGCCGTGGCCCGATCGTTCGGGCCGAGCAGCCGGGTGAGTGAGTCGAAGTCCCGGAGATGCTTTGCTCGGCTTGCGTGCGACTGCGAGGTGATCTTGGCCACCGCGGCCGCCTTGCCGATCAATGCGCCAAGCAACTCGGGCCGTCTAATCTCGGCTGATCCTGCGTCTGCTTCGACGGTTACGATTCCGCTGCGCCGAAACGCCTGGGTCGTTCCGGGAGCTTCGATGGTTCGGCCGACTCCGAGATCGAGCTGCGCTCGCTCCCCCAGGGTTGTCAGGGGCGAGAATGTCGAAGATGGCACTGCCTCGGCGATAGCGATGGGCCGTCCCATCGGGGCCTGGCATATCCTGCCCGAAACCGGCCGAGATCAGTGCTCCGTGCAGGCGTGCCAGTCCGTCAGGCTCAGCTCTGAGGTTCACCACGACATCGACGTCGATCGTCGGACGGATCTCGGTCGCCTGTCGTTCGAGCTCGTGGAGAAAGACCATCTGGCCACCGACCAGCAACCAGTTATCGTCGAACACCGGAGCGAGTTCGATCAGCGCAGCCCACGACTCGGATTGACCTCGGCCAAGCGGTGGGAGCTGGACGACGATCTCAGCCATGAGATGCCAGCAGGCCTTCGGCTGCCACCCAATGTCGAGGATCGCCGGAATCCATCAGGTCGAGGGCAACAGCGGCCGCCGGGGCCACCAAATGACCGTCTCCCGATTCGCTGGATGCGTCCCGCACCTGCGGCCAGATGTCATCGGGCACGACCCGCAGGACAACTGACCCAAGGGGATCCTCGACGGCTGCAACCAAGGAGTGGAGCGACTCATACAGTTCGGGTGAGACGTAGAGATTGATCTCCGCCCTGTCGGCTGAGAGCGTTTCGCCATGGACGATCGCGGCAGCGACACCACTTTGGACGGCGCCGCCACGGCCCTTGACATGGTCGGCGTCAGCGGTACTCATCGAATACCTGCGCACCTCGCCACGATTCCGGTAGCGGCTGACGTTCAAGAGATCCGCCTCTCCCCTGACAATGGCCTCCCAAACACGTTTCGCTCCAAGCGGGCGGCCGCGCCGGTTGCGGACATGTCGCCGAGCAAATATCGCGTCACGCGGCACGGCCCACGCACTGCCGAACCGAACAGCAGGAAGATCACCGGCGACCACCAGCTGCCGCACACGCTCAGACGACACACCCAAAAGCTGTGACGCATCGGCAAGCGAAACAAGGTCCATGGGAATCTAATATATTGGAATTCTCCAATATTTACAAGGATCCTCGCGAGTGACAGGTGCAAGTGCAGGCCGATTCGATCGACGCTTGGTCGGTGGCGGCCGTGATCAGTTGGCGCCCGACAGGGTGACGTTGCCGATCGTCAGCGACGGGGTGGAGGTGCCGTTGGGCAGATGTTCCACGTCACCCCCGATCCGGTCCACGTCAAGCACCAACCGCTGCAAGGTGGAGGCAATGGTGCACTCGCTCACCGGTTCCGCCAGTTCGCCGTTGCGGATCATGCGACCGGAGGCGCCGACGGAGAAATCGCCCGATACCGGGTTGACCCCGGAATGGAGCCCGTCGAGGGTGTAGACCAGAAGCCCGAGGTCGGTCCCGGCGATCAGGTCGTCGAGCGATCCCTCGCCGGGGGCCACGTGGAGAGCCTGCAGGCCGGGCGACGGCAAGCCCCGGGTTCCCCGCACGGCCGAACCGGTCGAGGCCTCCCCGGAACGTCGGCCGGTGTAGGAGTCGTGGAAGAATCCCTGCAACACGCCGTTCTCAACCAGCGGAACCGGCCGGCAGGCCAAGCCCTCCCCGTCGTGGGAGTCGGCGCCCAGCGAATGGGGATCGGTGGCATCGTCGTAGAACGTGAGGTTGGGGGCGCCGATTGTCTCCCCCCGGCGATCGGCGAAGGGTGACCGACCCTTGATCACCCGTAGCCCCGACAATGTCCCGGCCACCAGGCCGATGACCGTCGAGGTGCCGAACTGGTCGAGCACCAGCGACAACCGGGCGGTCTTCGGTTTCCGGGCGCCGAGCAGGTCGAGCACCCGGGAGGCCGTGCGCTCCACCACGTAGTCGAGATCGAGATCAGCCGGTTCCCGGCCGCCATCATAGGCGTGGGCGATCTGGGTGCGGTCTCCGTCGACGGCCAGGGCCTGGGCCGTGATCGACGAGGACGTACCCACCGTGGTGGCCTCGATGCCAGCCGTGCTGGCCAATGCGAACGCTCCCACACTGTCGCCGTAGCGTACGGTCCTGACTCCGGTGATGCGCTTGTCGTACTCCCTGACCCGACGCTCGACCTCCAGGGCCATGGCGATCTTGTCCTCCACCGGTGTACTGTCGACCCCGGCCCGCCACAGGTCGATCTCGGTGGCCTCGACCCCGTCGGGTCGGGCAATGCCGGCGTGGGCATCGGACTCGGCGAAGCCGGCGTTGTCGCGGGCATCGGCCAGGGCCCCCTCGACCACGTCGGGGTTGATCGACCAGGCGCTGGCGAACCCCTCACGACCGCCGATCAGGACCCTCACCCCGACGGCCAGTTCCTCGGCGGTGGTGAACGACTCGACCTCACCCTGATAGGCCTTGATCGACGTGGATCGACCGCGGGAGCAGGCAACCTCGATCTCCTCGCCCGGTCTGGCCTGCTCCACGATCTTGGCGGCAATGGCCAGCAGTTCGGAGGTGCCGAGATCGTCGCCGCTATCGGCCCCGTTTGTCTTGTTGCTCATCGTTCAGGCCGCCGTTCCACCGATGGTCATCTCCGCCACCTTGAGGGTGGGAACCCCCATCCCGACCGGCACGCCCTGGCCGTCCTTGCCGCAGGTGCCGGGCCGTCCCATGGAGAAATCGTTGCCCACCGCCTCGATATCGGTCAGTACCTTGGGACCGTTGCCGATCAACTGTCCCTCCCGCAGCGGGGCGGTGATCCGACCGTCCTCGATCAGATAGGCCTCGACCATGCCGAAGGTGAAGTCACCGGATGCGGTGTTGACCTGGCCTCCGCCCAGACGGGCGATGTAAACCCCGTGGTCGACCGAGGCGACGATGTCGTCGGGGTCGGTTTCCCCCGGAGCCAGATAGGTGTTGGTCATGCGAACCATCGGGAGATGCCGGTAGCTCTCCCGCCGGCCGTTGCCGCTACTGGAGCGCCCCTCGGAGCGGGCCCGCAGGCCGTCCCACATGTAGTCGATGAGCACGCCGTCCTCGATCAGCACGTTCCGGTTGGGCTGATGTCCCTCGTCGTCGATCCCGAGAAAACCCCAGGCGTCGACCACGGTGCCGTCGTCGACCAACGTCACCAGCGGTGAGGCCACCAGTTCGCCAACCCGACCGGCAAAGGTCGACGCTCCTTTACGGACCAGGTCGGCCTCCAGACCGTGACCGCAGGCTTCGTGGAACAGTACGCCGCCCGATCCCTGGCCGATGACCACGGGCATGGTGCCTGACGGCGCCGGCCGGGCCTCCAGCTTGACCAGCGCCCGGTTGGCCGCTCGACGAGCCATGTCCTCCACGTCGTACCGGTCGAACAACTCGAACCCGATCGTATGGCCGACGGTCTCGGTGCCGGTCTGCATTCCGGTGTCGCCCGAGGCCACGCAGCTGACCGAGAACAGTGTGCGGGTGCGGTCGTCGGTGGCCAACACCCCGTCGGAGTTGGCCACCAGGATCCGGCGCCGGTTGTCGCCGTAGCGGGCGCTGACCTGGGTGATGGCCGCTCCGGTGGACCGGGCCGCCTCGTTGGCCCGACTGAGCAGCTCGACCTTGGTTGCCTTGGCCACCTCGGCCGGTGGGATCTCGACCTCGGACAAGGGCCCGGTGCGGCCCTGCAGGGGCGGAACCGGGCGGGGACCGGCTCCTCCCTTGGCCGCGGCGGCGGCCGTCGTGGCCGCCCGGCGCAGGCCGCTCTCGGACAGGTCGGAGGTGTGGGCGAATCCCGTCGACTCCCCGGTAACCACCCGAATTCCGACTCCCCGGTCTCGGTCGGACGAGAGGCTCTCCACCCGGCCGTCGTCGAAGTAGGCGCCGCTGCGGGCCACGTCCTCGGCGAAGACCTCGGCGAAATCGGCTCCGGTTTCCAGCGCGGCGGAAAGAACCTCGCCAACCAGTTCGGTGGGCAGGATCGGTTCGACGTCGGAATCGGGCGACGGGGCGGTCGGCTGTGCACTTGTCATCCTTCAAGGATATCGAACGACCAGAATCAGGCGAAGGTTCGGCCGCCGCGAGCGGTGTCTGTGGTCCTGGGCCGCTACCGTGGATCGACAGTGAGTAGCGAAACGATTCTCGATCGAATCAACGGACCATCCGATCTCCGGGCGCTGACCCGGGCCGAGCTCGAGCTGCTGTGCGCCGAGATCCGGGATTTCGTGGTCGACAAGGTCCAAACCAGCAAGTCGGGCGGCCATCTGGGGTCCAATCTGGGGATCGTCGAGCTCACCGTGGCCCTCCATCGGGTGCTCGACTCTCCCTCCGATGTGATCCTGTTCGACACCGGGCACCAGGCCTATGTTCACAAGATTCTCACCGGTCGGCGGGGCGACTTCGACAATCTGCGGGAGGCCGACGGTCTGTCGGGTTATCCCAGCCAGGTGGAGTCGAGCCACGATTGGATCGAGAACAGCCACGCTTCCACCGCACTGGCCTACGCTCACGGTCTGGCCACCGCCTTTGCCGCCAAAGCCGAGGCCGGTGGACCCAGGCGTCGAGTGGTGGCGGTGATCGGTGATGGCTCGATGACCGGCGGCATGGCCTTCGAGGGTCTCAACAACCTTGGTCACGCCGGTAGCGACGTCACCATCGTGCTCAACGACAACGGGCGCTCCTACGCCCCCACCGTTTCGTTGTTGTCGGAGAGTCTGGTCAAGATCCGATCCAACCCGGTGTACATGAAACGGCAGCGCCGGTTCGAGAGCTTCACGGCCAAGTTACCGCTGATCGGACGCTGGTCGTCCACCGGTATCCGGGCCTCCAAGGCGGCCATCAGGGAGGCCCTCGAACCTCAGGCGTTCTTCGAACCGCTGGGGGTCCGCTACATGGGCCCCTTCGACGGTCACGACATCGCCGAAATCGAGCAGGCCCTGATCAATGCCGGCGAGTTCTCGGGACCGGTTGTACTTCATGTGCAAACCCAGAAGGGTCGGGGATACGCCCCGGCGGAGAACGATCCCATCAAGAACATGCACGACATCGGCGCCGTCAAGCCTGGTAGCTACACCGCGGCGTTCTCCGAGGCCATGCTCAAGCTGGGCGAGGAACACGGCGACCTGGTGGCCATCACCGCCGCCATGCCCGACTCCACCGGCCTCTTACCCTTCGCCGACCGCTTCGGCAGTCGCCTCATCGACGTCGGCATCGCCGAGCAGCATGCGGTCACGGCCGCCGCCGGTATGGCCATGGGAGGGTTGCGCCCGGTTGTGGCCTTGTACTCCACGTTCCTGACCCGGGCCTTCGACCAGACGAATCTCGACGTCGGCCTGCACCGCCAGCCGGTGATCTTCTGCCTCGACCGGGCCGGCATCACCGGTGACGACGGCCCGTCGCACCACGGCATCCTCGACATGGTGCTGGCGTCCAAGGTCCCCGGCATGACCATCTTCTGCCCGTCGTCCTATCAGGAGCTGCAGCAGATGCTGGCCGATGCCTACGAGATCACCACCGGCCCGGTCTGCATCCGCTGGCCCAAGACGGCCGCACCGTCGGTGGCCGATGACGAGGTGGGGCACGGCCTGAATGCCCGCAGGGTGGCCGATGGTTCCGACGTCTGCATCATCGGCGTCGGCAAGATGCTGGCCGCCGCCCAGGATGCCGCCGACCGCCTGGCGGCCGATGGTATCTCGGCCACGGTCTGGGATCCTCGGGTGGCCAAGCCGCTCGACGAGACCATGCTCAGCAATGCTGCCGACCACCGGTTGGTGGTGACCATCGAGGATGGCCTGGCCGACGGCGGCATCGGAACCAGTATCGACCGGGCCCTGACCGAGCGAGCCGGGACCAACGAGCGACCCGAGGCCCGGGTGCTCGGCGTCCCCACTCGTTACATCC
The DNA here is from genome assembly GCA_965216685.1 of Acidimicrobiales bacterium. Lineage (GTDB taxonomy): Bacteria > Actinomycetota > Acidimicrobiia > Acidimicrobiales > SZUA-35 > JAHELU01. The sequence continues at coordinate 4,276,310 of OZ244195.1, read as the reverse complement.
CTCACGGCAAACCCGACGCCATCCTGGCCGACCTGGGCCTCGACGGGGCCGGGGTGGCCGCCACGATCCGGGGTATTCTCCGGCCCTAGCCTCCCCTCCCCATTCTGTGCGCTCGGCGCCCCGAAAGTGGGGCCGTCAGCGCACAGAAAGCCGATAGACCCGCTTCCCCCTCCATTCTGTGCGCTCAGCGCCCCGAAAGTGGGGCCGTCAGCGCACAGAAGGGTGGCGGGGTTGCCTCAGCTGCCGGCGACGGGTCATCATGGCCCGATGCGCGCCTGGCAGATGACCGAGATCGGCAACCCTGAAGACGTACTGAGCCTGTCCACGGTTCCCGACCCCACGCCGGCGTCCGGCCAGGTGCTCCTGACCGTCGACTCATGCGGACTGAAGTTCCCCGACATCCTCCAGATGCAGGGCCGCTATCAGGTTCAGCCCAGCCTCCCCTTCATCCCCGGAGGAGAGATCGCCGGGACGGTGGTGGCCCACGGCCCCGATCTTGACCAGTCGGCGCCCGCCATCGGCGATCGTGTCCTGGTCATGGCCGACGGCGGCTTGGCCGAGTATGTCGCTGTTCCCGCTGATCGCTGTCTGGCCATCCCCGACGAGATGACGTCCGATCAGGCTGCCGCCATGCTGGTCAACTACGGAACCGGGGTCTTCGCCCTCCGCAACCGGGCCCGCCTGCAGCCGGGAGAGTCGGTACTGGTCACAGCGGCCGCCGGTGGAGTCGGTTCGGCCGCCATCCAGCTGGCCAAGGCCATCGGGGCCACGGTCTATGGACTGGCCGGAGGGGCCGAGAAGGTCGAGGTGGTGCGGTCGCTGGGAGCCGACGAGGCCTTCGACTACCGAGAAGTCGACATCGTCGACAGCATCCGAGGCATCACCGACGGCCGAGGCGTTGATGTGGTCTACGAGGCGGTGGGGGGCGACACCTTCGACCAGGTACGGCGGGTTGTGGCCTGGGACGGCCGGCTGCTGGTCATCGGGTTCACCAGCGGCCGGATACCCGCAGCCCCGGCCAACCACATCCTGCTCAAGAACTATTCGATCGTGGGTGTGCACTGGGGCGCCCACCTGGCTCGCCGGTCCGAGGCAATGGCCGAAGACTGGGATGCGCTGGTTGAGCTGTTCGCCACCGGCAAGGTCGACCCTCTCGTCTCGTCGGTGCGCCCGCTCGACGAGGCCCTGGTTGCTCTGGGCGACATCGGAGGCCGCCGCACCGTGGGCAAGGTGATCATCCGACCGGGTGAGTAGCGTCAGCCGGAGAGAACGTCTCGATTGACCAGGTGCTCGGGGACACTCCCGGAGAGGGCGGTCATCGCCTGCTCCAGCGCCATGGTCAACATACGTCGACGGCCCACCACGGTGGAGGATGCGACATGGGGCGTCACCACGACATCGGGGCGATGAAGCAGTGCGTGGTCCGGCGGCAGCGGCTCCGGGTCGGTCACGTCGAGACCGGCTGCTTTGACTTGTCCTGAGTCGAGGGCGGCCAGCAGGTCGTCGTGGTCGACCAGACCACCCCGGGCGGCATTGACGAAGATCAGGCCCGGTTTGCAGCGGGCAAATGTCTCGGCCCGGAACAGGCGGTGGGATTCATCGGTCAGCGGGCAATGCAGCGAGATCACGTCGGCGGTGGCCAACAGCTCATCGAAGTCGACCAGCCGCACGGCTCGGGGATCGGTTGCCACGGCGTCCGGCGACAGGAACGGGTCGTAGGCCACAACGTCCATCCCCACCGCGGCGGCGATGGTTGCCACCCGACGGGCGATACGACCGTAGGCCACCAGCCCCAGAGTCAGTCCGTCCAACTCGGTGGCCCGGCTGGAGGCGGTGTAGTCACCGGCCGCCTGCCGCAGCATCTGCTGCTGTTCAGGTAGGGTCTTGGCCACGGCGAACAGCAGGGCAACGGCGTGCTCGGCCGTCGACACCGTTGGACCGTCGGGCGTGTTGGTGACCATGACACCACGTCGAGTGGCCTCGCCCAGATCCACGGCATCGACCCCGATACCGGTCCGGGCCAGCACCCGCAGGTTGGGGGCCTGATCGAACCTCGACGGGCCCCAGCGGACAGCGCCGACGATCACACCGGTGGCGGCGTCCAGCGAATCAGAGGCGGCCAGGAGCCGAACATCGGGACCGACGACAGCCCGGACCTCGGCTTCGTCGTAGGGCCGATCGATATGCAGCACCATTCCGCTCATGTCAGTTCCCCGGATCAATGTGGTGACGGCTGTGACTGGCTTGGGATCGTAGCGCCGAAACCGCGGCGAGGCCCGGTCGCATAGCGGCCGGTAGCATCGGCATCGATGCTCCGGACGCTCTCTTCGCCACTGGCTGCGCTGCTGGCCGCCACCGCAATGGCCGCCGGCTGCTCCGGGGTGGACGCCGCGCCGACCGGCGGCATCTACCGGGTGGAGATCGAGGGCTGTGCCGGACTCTCCCACCAGCGGGCCACCGCCATGGCCGTTGGTCCCGGTCTGGTGGCCACCGCGGCGCACACCTTCGAAGAGGCCCGGGGAGCGGTGCTCCGGGATCAGTCGGGCCAGGAGCATGAGACCAAGATCGTGTACCTCGATCTCGACCGCGACATCGCCCTCCTACAGGTTGAGGCGACTGCCGACAGCAGCTTCGTTCTGACGGCGGCCAGCGATGACCTGGAGGTTTCGATCCCGACCTATGCCGATGTCGACGGCATCGAGGTCAAGGAGGCCACCGTGGTGCGGACTGTCAACGCCACGCTCGACGGCGAGGGCGAGCGCCGGGCCCTCGAACTGATCGCCGACATCGAGCGAGGTGACTCGGGAGCACCGGTCGTGGACGGCGACGGTCAGGCCGTCGGTATGGTCTTCGCTGCATCCCGCCGGGCCGATCGGGGTTGGGCGGTGGCGGCGGAGGAGATCACCGAAGCCATGGAAACTCTGGCCACCGGCCAGGTGCCGACACCGGCCAGCCCCTGCCGGAGCGAACGGCGGACCGACCTCGATTCCGACACCGACTCCCGATAGTTGCTCAGCCCGGTTCAGACCCCACGACGCTGACGAAACTCACGCACTCCCCCGGGGCGCCACCCAGATTGTGGGTCATGCCCAGCGTCTTGCCGGCCTCGGTCACCGAGGCGATCTGTCGGTCCTCGGGAGCCTCCTGACGAAGCTGCAGCCAGCACTCGAACAGCATGCGCAGCCCCGAAGCACCAATGGGATGACCAAAGCTCTTCAGCCCACCGTCGGGGTTGACCGGTAGCTCACCGTCGAGATCGAAGGCGCCGGCCAGAACCTCTTTCCAGGCCATTCCCCGATCGGCGAACCCCAGATCCTCCATCAGCACCAGTTCGGTCGGGGTGAAGCAGTCGTGGACTTCGGCCATGGCCACCTGGGACCTTGGGTCGGTGATCCCGGCCTGGGCGTAGGCGTCGGCCGCCGAGGCCACCACCTCGTTGAAGGTGGTGTAGTCGTAGTCGGGGTCGATGGGTCCGGCGGCCGGACCGGCGGCGAACCCCAGGCCCTTCACATACAGCGGCTTGTCGGTGTACTTGTGAGCGTCGGACGCCCGGCACAGGATGGCGGCCGCCGACCCGTCGGACACACCCGAGCAGTCGAAGATGCCGAGCTGACCGGCGATCAGCGGAGCCTGGCAGATGGTGTCCTTGCCCACTTCCTTACGGAACTGGGCCCGGGGGTTGCGAGCTCCGTTGTAGTGGTTCTTCCAGGCGATCCGGGTCAACACGTCCTTCATCTCATCGGTGTCGACCCCGTATTTGTTGGCGTAGGCCGGAGCCAGCAGCGAGAACATGGCCGGAGCGGTCAACTCCGGCCGGGTCCCGTCGTTGGGGATGCGCTGGGAGACAAGGCCCGACATGCCGTTGTCCTTGAGCTTCTCCACCCCGACCGCAGCCACCAGATCATAGGCCCCGGAGGCCACGGCGTAGCAGGCGTTGCGGAAGGCCTCGGACCCGGTGGCGCACATGTTCTCCACCCGGGTCACCGGCTTGTAGTCGATCTTCAACGCCCGGCTGAGAGTGAGGCCGGAAACGCCGGAGCTGAGGGTCCCGAACCAGAAGGCGTCGACGTCGTCCTGGCCGACGCCGGCCGAAGCGTAGGCTTCGGTGGCGGCGTCGATCAGCATGTCGTCGACCGATCGGTCCCAGTGTTCACCAAAGTCGGTGCAGCCCATGCCGACGATGGCCACTTGATCCTTGATTCCCTTGGATGCCACTGTCTGCGTCCTTTCGGTTTGCCCCGGTCCGGGGCCGGTGTGCTGAGCCGGCTCAGTCGGCCGGGCGGGCTTTCCAGAAGTAGTTGTGTACGCCCTCGGCGGTCATAAGTTTGCGGAAGGTCATGGCCACCCGATCGCCGATCCTCACGCTGTCGGGATCGGCGTCAGTCATTTGGCACTGGAACCGGCCGCCGCCGTCGAAGTCGATGACCACGGCGATGACCGGTGGGGAGAGTGAGTAGGCCAGGCGATCGATGGTGAAGGTGGCCACGGTGGCCCCGATGTCGGCCATGGCCACGGGTTCCATGTCGTCGACGGCCCCACCCTTGACCGAGACCCGCTGTGGTGGCAGATGAACGGCGCCGGTGGACCGGTCTCGGGATCCCACGAATGCGTACTTCCAGGCCTGGGATCGCAGCGACGGTGGGGCGGCCGGCGGTACCGGATCGGGTCGTCGTGGTGGTTCCCGTTGCAGGAAGCCGCGCCAGGTCAGAAACGTCTGGTAGTCGAGGGTGTCGTTGCCGGCGGCCAGCTGATCGGCCAGCGACGGCGACGGCTGGTAGGCGGCAATGGCCTCGGTGGTGCGGAAGAAACCGACGTCGACCCCGTCGGCCAGGTGAACGACCATGACGGTCTGCCCCGGGGCCGCCTCGTCGAGCACGGCACCGAGCATCAGACCGGCATGGGGGGTGCCGGTGTTGCCCACAGTGGCAGCAAGGTCGTCGGCCAGAGGGAGATCGCCGATACCGGCGGCCCGGGCCGCCCCTCGCACCGCCCGACCGTGCAACCCGGTGATGACGGCCCGGTCGATGTCGCCCGGCTCCAGCCCGCTCTCCTTGAAGGCGGCGTCGACCGCCTCGGTCACCAGGGGGAGGTAGGCGTGCTCGCCGAAACGTTCCTCCCAGGTGCGGGAGTGGTTCCACTCGGGCAGACGCCAACGGTCGAGGAACTCGCCGGTGGCCGAGGCCCCGCCCAGCCATTGGGCGATGACGGGGCCGTCGGACTCATCTCCGATCAACCAGGCCACGGCGGCGTCACCGCAGGCCCGCTCGTCGGATGAGCCGGGCCGACCGCTGCGCACGTCGGCCGCCACCACCATCGTTGGTTGCGAGCCTCCCAAGGCGGCCCGCAGGGCGGCGTTGACCGAGCGAGGGGCGCCGCCCACGTCGCCGGCGAACACCCGGGACGGCAGGTTCAGAGCGGCGTGGATGACGGTGGCGTTGGTCTTGTCCAGATAGGGCGGGGTCGCGGTGGCGAAATAGACGGCCTCGGGAACTACGCCGCTGGTCGACCGCAGCAGGCGACGACCGGCTTCAACCGCCATGGAGGTGGCATCCTCGTCGTAGGAGGCGACGGCCCTGGTACCCCGACCGCCACCGCCGCCCAGCGCCGCGGTTATGGCCGAACGCTGGAGCCGATAGTACGGAACGTAGGTTCCGTAGCCGATGATGCCTCGCATGAAGCCCCCTGGGGAAATGGTTTGGTTCCCATACTAAACCAGGGCCCTCAGGTCGGCCATATGGCGGCCGCTTAGACGGGGGCTTCGGTGTAGAAGGGATTCTCCCCGGCGGCGTGGTCGGTGGCGTCGACCACATCGGTGATCTCGGGCAGGGCGGCCAGCAGCATCTTCTTGATGCCGTCCCGCAGGGTCATGGCGCTGGCGGCGCAACCCTGGCAGCCGCCTCCCATGGTGACGTGGACCACCGTGCCGTCGATGTCGACCAGGGCGGCATAGCCGCCGTGGGAGGCCAACGCCGGGTTGATGGCCTGATCGAGGACGGCCTGCACCTTCTCCGGCAGTTCGCCTTCGAGTTCCAAGTTCATTCCGGCCAGCGGATCGGGCGGATTGGGATTGCGGATGACCAGCCCGCTACTACCGACAGCAGCCACATCGAGCACCGCTCCGGTCATGTTGGCGGCCGAGGCGGCGGGCACGATCACCGTCAACTCACCCTTGTCCCCCTGGGTGTAGACCAGGTCGTCGTCGACCCGGTCGCTCACCGAGGTGAGATCGAGGGCGTAGGTGAAGTCGGTCATGTTGGATCCGGTGATGGCCACCCGGAGTGCGGTGTTGGCCGGGTCGTCTTCGCCGGCCCGCACGTCGAGCACGACGTCGAGGGCGGCCGCGGTCACCGTCAGTGGTTGGGTCGGATCGGCCGTTGATTCGGAAGGCGAACCTGAATCGGAGGTCATGTCTTCAGGATACGGGTTGATGTCTCTGCCAGTACCTTTCCGCCGGTCGACATCTGGCACACGATAGAACGGGGGCATCGAAGCGTCCGACACCATCGACAGCACCACCGGCCGCTACCGCGCCGCCGTCCGGGTCGGCGTGGCCATCCGGATGGTGGCCGCCCTGGCCCTGATCGCCGGGCCGTGGACCGATGAGGTGGCTGAGCTGGCCGGCTGGGACATCGAACGGTTCTTGGCCATTGCCAACGACACCGGCCGGGCCTGGCGGGACCGGGCGGTGGAGTATCCACCGGGCAGTGTTGTCGTGTTCGAGCTGCTCGACCGGCTTTCACCGTCGATCCCGGAGGGCGTGGTGGCCGCCCATCGGGTGCTGGTCGTTCTGATGTTGGCTGTCGACCTGGCGGTGGCCCGAATACTGGGCCGCTATGGACTTCGGGCCGCTGCCACCTACCTGGTGCTGGGTTTGCCGCTGGTGCCCATGGGCCTGCTGCGGCTGGATCTGCTGGCGACGCTGGCCGCCATGGTTGCTGTTGCTGTCGCCGTGGCCGCCGGGAACGGGTCAAGGGCCACAACCGGACCCGTCAACAGGCCGGACCGATGGAGTTCGGCCTTGGCCGGGGTCCTGGTCGCCGTCGGGGCCATGGTCAAGTTGTGGCCGGCTTTGCTGGTACCGGCCCTGTGGGCCGTTCGCCGGGAGCGGGCGGCGGTGGCCGGTGTGGCCGCCGGGCTGGTTCTCACACTGTGGTGGCTGTTGTGGGCCGATGCCGGGCTCTCCCCCGTTCGCCAGGTCATCGATCTTCGGGAGGCCACCGGATGGCACGTCGAATCGCTGGGCGGGGTGGCAACGGTGCTGGCTGATGTCACCGGTGTCCGCTCTCTGGAAACGGGCGAGGAAATCCGGCGCGAACTCGACGCCTTCCGGGTGGGCACATTGAATTCCACGATGGTGATGGTGGGCCGGATCCTGGCTGTCGGTGCCATCGCCGGCTTGGCCTGGCGAGCCCGCACGCCCCGGGAGGAGTTGATCGTGGGACGAACGCCTCACGAGGAACTGGCCGTACTGGGGGCGGTGATGACCGGTTCGGTGGCCGCGCTGTTGATCACCTCGCCCTTGCTTTCCCCCCAGTTCCTGTTGTGGCTGACCCCGTGGGCCGCCCTGATGATCATCGATCCGGGCCGGCGAGGGGTTCCGACACCGCTGGTCCTCACGGCCGCAGCGGCAACACTGACCGGTGCCGTGTTGGCCGTGTTCGGGCCGCCCGATCTGGGCCATCCGGTGGCCGCTTTCGTCTTGGCCGTCCGCAACCTGCTGTTGTTGGCGCTGCCCGTCAGCTGCTGGCGATGGCTCGGTCGGAACGATCGAGGATCGTCGGCGTAATCGAGGCGCCGGCCCACCACCGGGTGGTCCGCAGTCGCACATCGACCAGATGACCGAGATAGCGGGTTCCTTCGTTGGCGGTGGCCTTCGACATGCCTTGCAGTCTTCCGGCAAACCGGAAGGGGACTTCGGCCACCCGGGCCTCGGGGTGGGTGGCCAGCAACTCGATCAGGATCTTGAATCCGTCGGGGCAGAGTCGGTTCAACTCCACGGTGGCCAGGTCAACGGCGAAGAAGCCCGACAGAGGGTCGGTCACCCGGCCGACGCGGCGCGGGAACATGGTACGAGCCATCACGGCGGCCGCCCGAGACAGGATCCAACGGGTGGGGGTCAGTCCCTGGCCGTCGGATCCGCCGTCAACCCGGCGACTGGCCACGGTCAGGGAGACACCGCCGTCGACGCTCCGGACGAGCCGGGGAACGTCGCCGGCCGGATGTTGCAGATCGCCGTCCATCACCACGGCCACCGCCCCCGAAGCTCGTCCGAACCCGTCGACCACGGCGCCGCTCAGACCACCCCATCGCTGACGGCGATTGCGGTGGACGAGAACGACGTCGACCGGCCGATCACCGTTGTGATACTCACCCCGATCGACGGCCAGGGCCACGGCCTCGATCGTTTGCGGGGTGTCGTCGTCGCTGTCGTCGACATAGAGAATTTCCAGTGGTCGATCCGCCGTGATTGGATCGGCGGCGGTGGCGGTGATCAGCTGGCGAACGAAGGGTTCGATGTTGGGCTGTTCATGTCGGGTGGGGACGATGACCGAGACGGTTTCGGGGCTCAGGTTGCGCCGAAACCGCGTGCCGGCTTGGGCTCGGGGGCTGAAGGTCAGCATGGTCAGGGCGGCCAGGGCGATGGCCAGGCGGGTTGTGCTCGACGTGTCCAGTAGTACCAGCCCCAACTGGGGACCGATGGGCAGCACGGCGAAAACCGATACCACGCACAGCGCCACCAGGCCCCGGTTGCGGGCCCCGGCGGTTGAGGCCGCCAGCAGCATCAGCCCCCAGGTCAGGTACCACGGCTGGGTGGTGGGGTGGAGCACAGCCCACAACATGAGGCTCCAGGCCAAGGCCGTCGGCCAACTCTGATGGCGCCGTAGCAGAAGGATGGCGGTTACCGAGGCGGCGGCCACGAATCCGAGCAGTCGGGCCCCGGCCACCACCAGCTCACCGTCGAGCCCGGTGAGGAGCGAGAGGCCACCGCCGAAGACCCGGGTGACGCTGAGGTAGGCGTCAACCGGTCGGGTGGCGGCCAGGGCTTCGACCCAGCCCCAACCCCAGCCGGTGACTTGTCCGGCGACGGCCATGACCGCCAGCGCCTCCAGTCCGGCCACCGCCACCCGCCCCCATCGCCGAAATCGGGTGGCGGCCTCGGTGGCCCAGTGCCAGCCGATGAAGGGCACGGCCAGCAGAGCCGGGATCTTGATGACGGCGGCGAAGGCGCACAGGGCGATGCCAAGGTGCACCAGCCGGCCTCGTCGCCGTCCGATGGCCACCCCGCCGACCAGGAAGGCCAGCATGATCGCCTCATTGTGGGCCCCCGAGACCAGATGGAACAGGACCAGCGGATTGGCGATGGCCAGGATGATGGCGTCGGTCGGGTCCCTACCCAAGCCCCGTGACAGGTCGAACACGGCCACTGCGGTGACCAGCAGCCCCAGCACGGCCAGCACCCGGAAGGCGAACACGGCGGCCACCACATGGTCACCGCTGACAGCCGACACCGCACTGGACAGGGCCACGAACACCGGCCCGTAGAGCACCGGTGATTCCCAGTAGATGGGGTCGACGGGGGCCAGCACCGGGTCACCCTCACCCAACTCCACCGGGCCCTCGTCGTAGACGTCGTACCCTTGATCGGCTAGTCGGCCCTGGGCGGCGTAGGCGTAGACGTCGCGGCTGCCCAGGGGTGGTCCCACCAGCATCGGTACCGACCACAACACAATCAGTCCGGCCACCACCAGCAGCGGTACCCCGGCGGGCCGGGTGAGGTGTTCCCGGCGCAACAGCAGCCAGGCCCTGACCAGCACGATCAGACCGCCGAAGTAGACCACCAACGCCGGCAAGAGGTCGATCGAGGGACGGACGGGAACAGCCGGAACGGCCCACAGGCGCCCGGCGCCGCCGGGGTCGGCCGCCCCGGCCAGGGTGCCCCCCACGACCACCAGCACCGACGCCACGAAACCGAGCGCGGCGATGAACCAGACAGAGGTTGACCGCGATGACTCCCGGCGCCGAAGAATCACGCCCCCATTGTGCCCCAGCAGCGGCTCGACCATCGGTCAAAGGCATGGCCGCCCACCCCCGCGATCCAAATCTTGCAGCAGAAAACGAGGGCTGACCTCGTTTTCTGCTGCAATTTTGCGGGGGAGTTGGGTGAGAGTCAGGCCAGGGAGTGAACCAGACGGTCGATGATCTCGTCGAGGATGGCGGCCGAGGTGGCGAAGTTGAGGCGCACGTAACCGGCCCCGTCTGGGCCGAAGTCGGTGCCCGGGTTGAGAGCCAGGGCCGCCGTGTCCAGAAGGTGGCGGGCCGGTTCGGGCTGTAGATCGAAACGGCGGAGATCGAGCCAGGCCAGGTAGGTGGCTTCCGGAATCGACAGCCCGATCTCCGGGGCCTCGACCGCCAGGCGGTCGACCAGCTGATCCCGGCGGGCCGTCAGGTAGGCTCTCGTCCGGTCCAGCCAGGCTTCGCCCTCGGTCCAGGCCGTCAGCGACGCCACGGCCCCGGGAGTTGACACCGCCCCCAGGAAGTGGCCGGGCAGTTCCTCCAACTGCTGGGCCAGCCCGGCATGGTCGACATGGGCCACGGCGCATCGCAACCCGGCCAAGTTGAAGGCTTTGGACGCCGAACTCACCGTCAGGGTCCGACCGGTCAATCCGGCCTCCAAGGCCATCGGCCGGTGGGCGGCGCCAGGGTGGGTGAGATCGGCCCACACCTCGTCGGAGATCAACAACAAATCGTGTTCCACCACAATCCGGGCAATGGCGGCCCGCTCGGCGGCGTCGAACACCCGACCGGTCGGATTGTGGGGATGGCACAGCAACAAGACCCTGGTCCGCTCATCGATGGCCGACTCCAGCCGCTCGGCGTCGAGCCGCCAACCGTCGGCCGGCTGGAGGGGCACGTCGATGATGCGTCGCCCTACGCTCTTGACGGCGGTGATGAACGGCGGATAGACCGGGGTCAACAACACGATCCCATCGCCGGGATCGGTGTGGAGCCACAGGGCGACATCGATGGCGTGGAGCACGTCGCAGAAGGTTCGGACCCGGGTTTCGTCCGGTGTCCAGCCGTGGTGTTTGCGTTGCCAGTCGGAGAAGACTGCAGGTAGTTGCCGCACGGCGGCGAAGTTGTAGCCGTAGTCACCTCCGGCCGCGAAGCCGCTCAGGGCCTCGGCTACGAAGGCCGGGGGTGCCAGATCCATGTCGGCCACCCAGGCGGCGATGACCGGGGCCTCATAACGACTCCATTTGATGCCGTCGAGGGCTCGCAGCTCGTTCAGCGACCGCTCCCGCGGCTCTGCTTCGCCCCTGGCCTGGTGGCTGTTCAACGCTGTTCCTGTTCGGCGGCCAACGTCAACCACTCCTCCTCCGTGGCCTCCAGCCGGGCCACCACCTCGGCCAGATCCGTGCCCACGGTGGCCAGCAGGTCGTGGTCGGCCCCGGCCTCGGCCAGTTTCTGCTCAAGGGCCGCCCGCTGCTTTTCCAGTCGGGTCAGTTGCTTTTCCGCCTCCCGTAGCTGATGACCGATGGTGGAGCTGGAGCGCCGGCCCTTGCCGCCGGTCCGACGAGTCGCCTTCTTGACGGTGGGTGACGACGGCGCCTTGGCCAGCGACCGCACCGATCGGCCGGCCGACTGTCCGGCCCTTCGTTGTTCATCCCAGGCCCCGAATCCGCCGGGCCAGCGTCGAGCCGAGCCCGTTCCGTCGACGATGAGGGCGTCAGCCACCACCCGTTCGAGAAAGGCCCGGTCGTGGCTGACGGCAACCACCGCCCCCGGCCACGAGTCGAGGAAGTCCTCCAGGGCCCGCAACGTCTCAAGATCCAGGTCGTTGGTGGGCTCATCGAGAAGCAGCACGTTGGGTCGACGGGCCAGGACCTCCATCAGCTGGAGGCGGCGGCGTTCACCCCCCGACAGGGTTGACACCTGGGCCCACTGGGCGTCGGTGTCGAACCAGAAGGCCTCCAGCAACCGGGCGTCGGTCCAGTCGGGTCGGCGATGGGGCCCGGCCACCACCTCACGAACCCTGGCCTCGGGATCGAGTTCGGTGCCGAGCTGACTGTGGTAGCCGATCTCGGCCGTCGATCCGACAGTGACCGAACCGTGCAGCGGGGCCCGCCGACCGGCCAACACATCGAGGAGTGAGGTCTTGCCCGCACCGTTGGGGCCGACGACGCCCAACCGTTCCCGGGGATCGAGCTTGAGATCAAGACCGCTGATGAGCGGGCGGCCGACGGGATCGGCCACCGTCACGTCATCGAGTTCGATGACGACGTCGCCCAACCGAGGGGTCGGGAACTCGAGATGGAGGTGGCCGGCTCGGGCCGGTCCCTCGGGCCGGCCCTCGACCAGGGCGACGGCCTTGTCGATCCGGGCCTTGGGTTTGCTGGTTCGAGCCGGGGCGCCTCGCCGCAGCCACGCCAGCTCCCGGCGGGCCAGGTTGCGGCGAACGGCCTCGGCCGCCGCTGCGTCCACCTCCCGCTGTTCTCTGGCCGCCAGGTAGTCGGTGTAGGAGCCGTTGTGGATGTGGGCCCGCCCCCGGTCGAGTTCCACCATTCGGCTGGTCAGGGCATCCAGCAGGTGGCGATCGTGGGTCACCAGGAGAAGCGCCCCGTTGTACGACGCCAGGCGGTGTTGGAGCCATTCGATGGAGTCCAGATCCAGATGATTGGTGGGCTCGTCGAGTACCAGGACGTCGCTGTTGTGGACCAGTGCCCGAGCCAGTGCCACCCGCTTCCGTTCACCGCCCGACAGCTCGTCGGTCAGACGGTCGAGATGGCGGCCCATGCCCAATCGGTCGAGCACCGCCTCGCCCTCCCAGTTGTTCGGACGGGAATCCCGGTCGCCGGCCGTCGGGCCCGAGTCGACCGGATCGAAGCCGGTGGCCACCGCCTGGGTCACTGTTCCGGTGGGCAACGGCGCCTCCTGGTCGAGCACGGCCACCGACACTCCGCGACCTCGCCTGACCTCACCCGATTCCGGTGTCTGTCGCCCGGCCAGCACCCGCAGGAGGGTTGACTTTCCCGTCCCGTTGATGCCGACGAACCCGATGCGGTCGCCGCCGTTGACCGTTATCGACAAGTTGCGGAACAGGTCCCGATCGGGGCGCGAGACCGTCAAGCCGACGGCGTCGATGAGAATCACGTCTCAAAGGGTAATGACGCGCCGACGAGATCAGGGCAGGGCACAATATGAGTCGTGCTCGATCACCTTCCCCCGCTCAAAGCCAAACCGCCCGGTCTCTTCGTCCGGGTGGCCGGTCGGTTTCTCGATGGCGTGGCCGAGGTGGCCGACCAGATCGGCCCCTATACGGCCTGGTGGAACGATCGGAACCAGGCCGCCCTCGATGGCGACGGTCCGCTGGCCGTGATCATCGGTGATTCCACCGCTCTCGGGATCGGTGCGTCCCACCCGGCCAATGGCTACGTCGGCCGCTTGATCGCCGCCCTGAACGCCACCGAGGGCGAACCCGACCGACCGTGGCGGGTCATCAATCTGGCCCAGTCGGGAGCCAAGCTGGACGACGGCCTGAAGCGACAGATTCCCACCGCTTCCTCCCTTCCGCCCCCCGATCTGGCCGTCTGCTGTCTGGGCACCAACGACCTCGTCTGGGGGATCGACACCAACGGTCAACGGAACAAGGCGAAGCGCCTGATCGAAGGGGTTGTGGCTCTGGGGGCTCCGGTCGATCGCACGTTGGCCTGCGCGGTGGCCGGAGGCTCCAGCCGGGCCCGCCTGGTCAACCGGACCATTCGCTCAACCGCGGCCGACACCGGCATCGTGGCCATCAACCCCTGGAACGAGCCGGGCCCTGGTCCATCGCAGCGTCTGGCCGCCGACCGGTTCCATCCCAACGATCTCGGTTATTCGTTGATGGCCAAGGCTCTGGGTCGGGTCGTCGGCGTGGAGGCCGGCGAGGTTGAATGGTCGGCCGTCGAGTTCGACCGGGACCGGATCTGATGCCCGGCATCCTCAGCGATCCGATCGACAACGACGGCCGGCGGCGCCGTCCGGACTGGCCTCGCGTCCCCGCCGACAAGGGATTGACGGTCCGGCACCGGACCACCGGCGTGGTCGGATCGGTGGTCAGGTTCGCCCCACCGCTCGTCCGGCTACGTGATCGTAACGGCCGGGTTCATGACCTCCCGGTGGCCGATGGGGCATTCTCGGTGGGTGGATCGACGGTCACCCTGATCCGCCCTCGACCGCAGGCCACCGAACCGACGCTCAACCTCACTGCGTCCGGATCGATCGCCCCGCCCCGCCGAGGCGCCCGGGTCGCTGTCCCCAGCCGCCTTCTGGTGGAGGGGTTGCACGACGCCGAGTTGGTGGAGAAGATCTGGGGTGACGATTTGCGGGTCGAAGGGGTGGTGGTCGAACCGCTGCACGGGGCCGATGATCTGGTGGCGGTGGTCGAGGACTTCCGGCCGACAGCCGATCGCCGTCTGGGGGTTCTTCTGGACCATCTGATCGACCACACCAAGGAGCGGCACATCGCCCGGGCGGCGGAGACCGCCGGCCATGGTCACGTCCTGATCCGAGGCCATAGCTTCGTCGATATCTGGCAGGCCATCCGACCCAAGGCGCTGGGGATCGCCGCCTGGCCCGACGTTCCCCCTTCGATCGAGTGGAAGGAAGGCATCCGAGAGTGGATGGCCTTCGAGGGCACGACCGGTGAGCTGTGGCGCCATCTACTGGGCCGGGTCAACGACTATCGTGACCTCGAACCGTCGCTGGTGGGAGCGGTGGAGGAGCTGATCGACTTCGTCGCCCCTCCGCCGATCGACTAGCACACGATCGGCCGGCTGTGCCGGCCTCAGGCCCCGAAGCTTCAGCCGATCCGGGTGCTGTGGCTCAGGGCCGTCGGGTCGGGCTCGGGTCGAAACCGGGTTCGTTCCAATGCCGGGCCGTCATCGGAGCCGGAGGCCGGGCCGTCGACGTCGTCGACCGCCTCGTCACCGTCGGCCCCATCGCCGCTGACCTCGTCACTGTTGGCCTCATCACCGTTGGTGTCATCGGCGGTGGCGAAGGGGTCGACATCGAACGATGGCGGTTCATCCACCGGGTCACTGGGGGGCTCAGGGGCCGTTGCGTTGAACCACCGGGCCGGGTCGACGTTGTCGGCCGGAATGGGCGGGCTGAACAGATAGCCCTGAACCAGATGCACCCCCAGCCGTTGCAGTTCCTCCACCTGTTCGAAGTGCTCCACCCCCTCGGCCACGATGGAGAGATTCAGAGCCGAGGCCATGGCCACCACGGCCTCGACGATGGCCCGATCGACGTTGGCACTGTGCATTTCGTCGACGAAGGCCTTGTCGATCTTGATGGTCGACACCATGTCGAACTGCTTGACGTAGGACAGCGACGATTGACCGGTGCCGAAGTCATCGATGGCCAGCGCCACCCCCAGGTCACGCAGGTCCCGCAGCGTGGTCAGACCATCCAGATGATCGACGATCACATCCTCGGTGATCTCCAGGACCAGCTGGCCGGGGTCGATGCCCGACCAGTCGAGCACCTCGGCCACCTGCATGGCCAGCTTGGAGTCGACCAGCTGCTGCTCGGCCAGGTTGACCCCCATCCGCACCCTGGTGGCGGCCGGAGAGAGATGGTTCCACACCGCAGCCTGGGCGCAGGCCTCCCGCAGCACCAATTCGCCGAGCCGGTCCATCATGCCGGCCTCCGCCGCGATGGGCAGGAACTCGCCGGGCAGGATCATGCCCCGTTCCGGGTGCTCCCAGCGAACCAGAGCCTCGAAACCGTAGAGCTGACGGTTCTTGGTGTCGACGATGGGCTGGTAGTGGACAATGATCTCCTTGCGGTCGATGGCCTTGCTCAAGGCCTGCTCGATGTCGAGCCGATCCCGGGCCAGCTGCCGCTGGGCCTCGTCGAACACGGCATAGCCGGTCTTGGTCTCTTTGGCCCGGTACATGGCGGCGTCGGCGTCACTCACCAGCTCATCGGGCTCGCGGTTGTCGCCGGCTTTGGCGATGGCGATGCCGATGCTGGTCGACACGATGTGCTCTTTGGCGTTGAGCGATATCGGCTCTCGGAACCGCTTGAGGATCTGCCGAGCGGTGGCCACCACCGAATCGCCGTGGAGCAGACCCCGGCACAGAATCACGAATTCGTCGCCGCCCAGCCGGGCCACCACGTCGGTGCTGCGGACAGTCGATCGCAATCGGTCGGCCACGATCATCAGCAACTCATCACCCACCTCGTGGCCCAGGGAGTCATTGATGGCTTTGAATCGGTCGAGATCGAGGAAGAGCACCCCGAGGACCAGGTCGTTGGCGGTGGCGTCGATCAGCGACTCGTCGAGCTGACGGAACAGCTCCGACCGGTTGAGCAGCCCGGTCAGCGGATCGTGTTTGGCTCGATGTTCGGCCTCGTCGAACCGGTTCTGGGCGGTGCGGGCGGCCACCGCCAGCAGCAACGAGCCAATGGAGGCACCAACGGCCCCCATGGCCCCGGTCGTCAGCACATGCACGATCTGAGCCGACGACAGCTCCCACACGAAGTTGAGTCCCCCGGCCCACAGAACGGCCATGACAACGCCCGAAAACAGCACGACGGCGGGCGATGACAAGAGCCGGGGTTCACTCACCCCCATAGGAACGGCATCCTGCCCCGGAAATTGAGGCTTCGCCCGGCCCGACCCAACCGATTGACGCTCATCCTGCGACTGTTTCTGCCGATACCCACATCGTTGCGGCGGTGCCGACCGGACTGGTGTCGGGGCAACAACGATTTCACCCACCCGGACCCGAACAGGTGAGCATGCCGACCGACTCCCCCGATGTGCCAAGTCTTGCGGTGAGTCGCCATGGACTGCTGGCCCAGGCCTTCGAAATCATGGCCGCCGTTCTCGGCCCGTTCATCGATGCTCGCATGGAGGTCTACTTCGTCGACGAAACGTCATGGAGCGAGGCGGCCGCCAATCGACTGGGTCGGGCGGCCGAGCACGGCGCCACCGATCCGCTCTTTCAGCTGCTGGTGCTACGCCGCTTCTGGGGTCCGGTGTTCGCCGATTTCTTCGGCCACGACCTGAGGGGCCTGGTGAGCGAGCTGATCGAAACCCGCAACCTGTGGGCCCACTTCTCGTTGCCCACAGAACTCGACAGTCTCGACCGGACGATCCTGGCCATCGAGCGGTTGCTGGCCCCTATCGAACCGGAGGCCACCGGCAAGCTGCGGCGCTTGCGTTCCCGGCTGCACAACCCGAGCGACGACACGGGGGCCGACCGGGCCGGTGAGGGTCGCCAGACCGACGATGACAGTGGAGCCGACGTACCCGATGAGGTCGACATCGTCGCTCTGGAGGCACAGCTGTCGGAAACGGAATCGGTGTTCCACGAGCTGCAGTCCCGTTATGGAGACGTGGTGTCGGAACTCGATCGGTCGCGGCGGATCGCCGCCAGCAAGCAGATGCGGCTGGTGGCGCTGGAGCGACAGCTCATCGAGATCAAGGGCCGCACGCTGGCGGCCGAGGCCTTCCTGGCGGCCGAACGCGACACCCGATATCGAATCGAGTGGCTGTTCGTGGGTCTGCTGGCCACGCTGCTTTTGGTCATGGTTTTGGCCAGGGCCTGACAGCCCTGCGGTACAGTCGGTCAACCGGCAACAGGGCATGAGCCTTTGTTGCTGTGAGACTGCTATGAGACAAGGAGAGCAGGCGTGGAGATGCGGCTCGATGGCAAGGTGGCGGTGGTCACCGGAGGATCACGAGGGATCGGTAGGGCGATCGCCTCCCGGTTCGCCCAGGCCGGCGCCTCGGTCATGATCGTCTCCCGAAAGACCGAGACCCTGGAGGAGGCGGCGGCCGAAATCGGTAATGGCTGCCAGTGGTTCTCGGCCAACGTCGGTGACCCCGAGGCGGCGGCCGAGGCCGTGGCCACCACGGTCGAACGGCTGGGATCGCTGGATGTGCTGGTCAACAACGCCGCCACCAACCCCTACGCCGGGCCGATGATCGACGTTGATCTGCCCCGCTGGGACAAGACGCTGCAGGTCAACGTGACCGCTCCCCTGGTCTGGACCCAGCAGGCCTGGTCACACTGGATGGCCGCCCACGGCGGCTCGGTCGTCAACATCGCCTCCGTCGGCGCCACCAAGACCAGCCGAATCCTCGGGGTCTACGGCCTGAGCAAGGCGGCCCTGGTCTACCAGACCCGCCAACTGGCGGCCGAATTGGCCCCGACGGTCCGGGTCAACACCCTCCTCCCCGGGCTGATCCGCACCGATTTCGCCCGGGTGCTGTGGGAGGGCGAACGGGGGGCCGAAGTGGCCGACCGCTATCCGCTGAAACGGTTGGGGGAGCCGGTCGATGTGGCCAACGCCGCGCTGTACCTGGCCTCAGACGCATCCGCGTGGGTGACCGGACAGCAACTGATCCTCGACGGCGGCGGCAACGTCGCCTTCGCCGACGGCTGAGGAGGAGGTCCACCAGTGACGGAAGGGCAACGGTCACAACCCATCGTGTTCTACTGGCGGCCCGGCTGCGGGTTCTGCGCCATGCTGCAGCGGTCGCTCGACAGCCATGGGATCAGCTACGACGCTCTCAACATCTGGGACGACCCCGAAGCGGCGGCTTTCGTGCGCTCGGTGGCCGACGGCAACGAGACGGTACCCACCGTCGTGGTCGGCGGCCGGGCCATGGTCAACCCTTCGATCCAGCAGGTCCTGGAGGCGATGTGAGCGGCGCGAATCGGCCCTCGGGCCCGAATTGGCCCCGAGGGGGATAACTACCTAACAATGTTGTCGGCCGGTGCCCGCCGGCAGGTCGAGCCAGGGCCTGAGCGACGAGAAACCCGCTTGGCAAGCGGGTTTTTGCCCTTACATCGCTATCGCTGCCGGCGGGGCCCGGTCGGCCTGGCGACTAACAAAGTTCGGTACAGGTTGATTTCTCTAGCGATAGCCCTTGAGATTGGCAATCGACGCCGCTACTGTCCTTTGGGCTGGCTCATGCGTGGGGCAGGAGTTACCAGCACCGCCGCTGAAACCGATGAAGTAATCCGTAGCAATCCACCGATTCCTTCATCACCTTCGAACCGTGTGGTGCCTGGGAATCTCCCCAAGGCGCGGGCCGGCGTATCCGCCGCACTGAGAAACAAAGGTGAACCACCAATGTCTGACGACAACAATGGTCGTAAGGCCCTTCATGCATATGTTAGCGACGATGCTCACGACCACTGGCACGGCTTTGCCGCCGAACAGGGAGTGAGTGTCAGCGCCATCCTCGAGGCCCTGGCTCCTGAGCTGAACCTCGACGCGCCGATGAGCCACGAACAGCTTGGCCAACGATTGAACATCGTGGTCAAGTCGGCCCGTAAGATCGACGCCCAGCGTCGACGTCGACGTCGCTGACCGCCTACGGCATGAAGCTCAAGGTAACAACCCGCCCGTAGCTCTCTTCAAAGGGCGACGTTCTCGGTAGAGGCCTTCTGCAGGCGCAGCCAGCGTCTGCGGAAGGTACTCCCCCGGGGCGGGATCCCCAATCACGAAACGGCCGGCCTCGGAGGGCCGGCGCTTTCGTTTTTCGGGCGGCCATCGGCACAGCCCGGTCCTGTGCTGGGTCGTCAGCCCCGGCGTTTCTCCAGGAGCCCGGCCGCCTCGGCCAGATCGGTCGACGAGATCGTCGAAACCGAAGCCCGATCAAGATGATCGACCGAACGGTCCTGGGACAGCCGCAACGCCTGGCGGTTGATGGCCTGCTCGAACAGGGTGCGGGCGTAGCGTCCGTTGCCGAAGCCCTTGGTTTGGGCCGAGGCCGAGAAGATGCGGTCCAAGGTGACCTTGCCGTCGGCGTCGAGGCGGTAGTCGGCGTCTCCGGCCATGTTGAGGAAGATCTCCACCAGCTCCGGGGCGGTGTAGTCGGGAAACACGATCTCCCGGCTGAAACGCGACCGGAGACCGGGGTTCGACTGGAGGAACTGTTCCATCAGCTTGGGGTAGCCGGCCACGATGACCACCAGCCGGTCCCGGTGATCCTCCATACGTTTCAGCAGGGTTTCGATAGCCTCGGGCCCGAAATCGTTGCGGCCGATGCCCTGCGGTGACAGGGCGTAGGCCTCGTCGATGAACAGGATGCCGTCGAGTGCCTTCTTGACCGCCTTGTTGGTCCGGCTGGCGGTGTGACCGACGTATTGGCCCACCAGTTCGGCCCGGTCGACCTCGACCAGATGGCCCTTGCGTAACAGCCCGATCGACTGGTACATCTCCGCCAGCAGGCGGGCCACGGTGGTCTTGCCCGTACCGGGGTTGCCCAGAAACACCAGGTGTTTGCTGGAACCCACCTCGGCCAGTCCGTGCTCCTGGCGCCGCTCCTGGATCTGGAGAAAGGCGATCTGAGTGCGTACCTGCTCCTTCACACTGTGAAGGCCGACCAGACGGTCGAGATCGGCCTGCACCTCCTCAAGCGGTCGGGGCTTGGTTGGCGGCGTGGGAATGGGAAGGTCTTTGAACATGTCGTCGAGACCACGATCAGCGGCGGCCGAACGAACGGCCTCGCCGGCCTCCATCAGCTTTTTTCGAAGGTCATCCCGTCCAGGTGCCACAGCTTCCAGGGTAGAGGATGGGGCCCCGTCTGCCGCTGACGGGCAGCCCCCGGGTGGCCCCCCGGGCCGCCCACAGGGCACCTCCACCGGGCACCCCGTCCCCGCCAGTATCCTGGGGGTGACGGAGGCCGATTCCGCCGGAAGCGTCCACCAATCGGGCCGAGAATCTTGCCATTATCGGTAGTGGGCTTCAGTGCGGCACCGACCAGGCTCGGGTGGAAACCGGCGGAGTACTTGTGGGCGGGAATCAAACAGCCGGCGCGGGTCAGGCCGGCTGAAAGGATCGCAGACACGTAATGGCACGACGAAAGTCAAAGGCAACCAACGGCTCCACCATCCAGGGCGAGCTGCTTCGCTTCGCCCGGGAGGTGGTCGACGTTCCGGTGGAGGAAGAGCTGGGCAAGTCGTTCCTGGCCTACTCGCTGTCGGTCATCACCGCCCGGGCCATTCCCGACGTTCGCGACGGGCTCAAACCGGTGCAACGCCGCATCCTCTATTCCATGCGGGAAATGCGACTGTATCCCGACCGGCCCCATCGCAAGTGCGCCCATGTGGTGGGCGACGTGATGGCCAAGTTCCACCCCCATGGCGACTCGGCCATCTACGACACGCTGGTGCGGATGGGCCAGGACTTCTCCCGACCAATCACCCTGATCGACCCCCAGGGCAACTTCGGCAGTCTCGACCATCCCCCGGCCGCCTACCGTTACACCGAGTGTCGCCTGACCGACGCCGCTCTCGACCTCCTGGGCGAGATCGAGGAGGAGACCGTCGAGTTCAACCCCACCTACGACGGTGAGTCAACCGAGCCCGGCTATCTGCCTGCCCTTCTGCCCAACCTGCTGGTCAACGGCTCAACCGGTATCGCCGTGGGCATGGCCACCAACATGCCGACCCACAACCTGGGCGAGATCTACCAGGCCATCAAGCTGGTGATGACCAAACGTCGACCGAAACCGACGGTTGACGAGCTGATGAAGGTTGTTCCCGGTCCCGATTTCCCCTCCGGGGGTCGGATCATCGCCGACGGTGTGCGCGACGCCTACGAGACCGGTCGGGGCACCATCCGGGTCAGGGCCAAGGCCGAGATCGTCAACGTCACCAGGGCCCGCAAGGGCATCGAGGTCACCGAACTTCCCTACCTGGTGGGCGTCGAGCGGGTGGTTTCCAAGATCAAGGATCTGGTCAACGGCAACAAGATCTCCGGTATCGCCGATGTGGCCAACCTGTCCGATCGCAAGTCGGGCATGCGACTGCTGATCGAATGCAAGACGGGCGTCAACCCCGAGCTCCTGCTGGAGCAGCTGTACAAACTGACGCCCATGGAGGAGACGTTCGGCATCAACAACGTGGTACTGGTCGACGGTGTGCCCACCACCCTCGGCTTGTACGACCTGTGCCGCCACTACATCGAGCACCGGCTCGACGTGGTGGTGAAACGCACCGAGTTCCGGTTGCGCAAAGCCACCGAACGTTTGCACCTCGTCGAGGGCCTGCTCATCGCCATCGACAACATCGACGAGGTGGTGGCCATCATTCGTGGTTCGAAGGACTACGGCGACGCCCGAACCAAGTTGATAAAACGGCTGAAGTTGAGCCAGCTCCAGGCCGAGTACGTGCTCGACCTGCGACTGCGCCGGCTCACTGCTCTGGCCTACGACGAGTTGGTGGCCGAGAAGGCCGAGCTGAAAGCCAGGATCGCCGATCTCAAGAAGATCCTGGGTTCCGAGCAGCGCCGACGCACCATCGTACTGAAGGAGTTGGAGGCCATCGTGGCCAAGTACGGTCGGGAGCGCCGCAGCCAGATCATTTTCGCCGACGACATCCCGGAGATCGAGGAACTACAGGAGCAGGTGCTGGCAGAGATGCCCGACGATCCCTGTGTGGTCAGCCTCACGGCGTCGGGGCTTCTGGGCCGCGAACCCCAGGGCACGTCGAAGAGCTACAGTCCGTCCCGTCACGACGTGCTCGATTCGGTGGTGCTGACCACACTGCGCCAGCCGGTCCTGTCGATAACCAGCGCCGGCAAACTCATGTCAATCACAGCGGCCGACGTCCCGGAGGTGGGCGGCCGAAGCCGGGGAAAGCCGGCCGGGGAGGTGACCACGGCCGACCGCAACGATTCCATCGTGGCCGCCTTCGCCTCCACCGGCGGCCCGATACTGGTGGTGAGCGCCCAGGGAATGGCCAAACGGCTCGACCGCGCCGCCCTTGTCCAGCTCAAGTCGGGCCGGCCGGTCATGAAGCTGGCCAACGGTGACCGGTTGGTGGCCGCCTTCGAAGTGGCCGACGGCGACGAGGTGGTGTTCGTCACCTCGGACGCCCAGGCGCTGCGTACCGACGCGGCCAACATAAGCATGCAGGGCCCAGGGGCCAAAGGGGTGGCCGGTATCAAGGTCAAGGGCAAGGCCAAGGTGGTGGCGGCCGGCCTGGCCACCGACGACACCCTCATCATCACCGTCACCGACCGGGGAACGGCCAAGGCCACATCGGCGGCCGAGATCCCGTCCAAAGGGCGGGGAACCGGCGGGGTCCGCATCACCAAGTTCAAGGACGAGCAGCGAATCGACTACGCCTGGGTGGGATCGGGCGACCGCATCATGTGCATCGTGGGCCAGGCCGACGCTCCCACCAAACCCGACAACAACCCCGAGTCGCTGCGGCTGCGGGCCACCCGCCGTGACGGGGCCAGCGCCCGCACCCCGAAGCGCATTCTCGCCGTCGGCTCCCTGCGGTGGTAGTCGATGGCTGCGGCGAAGAATCCCTCCAAGAAAGCATCAGGTACGTCAGTGGCCAAGAAGACGGCTAAAAAGACAACAAGGAAGGCACCGGCCAAGAAGGCCACCCGGAAGCGGGCGGCGGCCCCGGGTCGTTCGAGAACGGGATACGACCAGTCTCAGATCCAGATCCTGGAAGGTCTCGACGCCGTTCGCAAACGGCCCGGCATGTACATTGGCGGCACCGGCAACGACGGGTTGCATCACCTGGTGTGGGAGATCATCGACAACGCGGTGGACGAAGCGGCGGCCGGCTACGCCTCCAACATCGACGTCACCCTCCACAAGGACGGCTCGATCGAGGTGGCCGACGACGGTCGGGGTATCCCGATAGGCCGCAAGTCCGACGGGCGGACGGCGCTGGAGGTCGTGTTCACCGAGCTGCACGCCGGGGGCAAGTTCGGCTCCGGGGCCTACTCGTCGTCAGGCGGCCTGCACGGTGTCGGGGCCTCGGTGGTCAATGCCCTGTCGTCGAAGCTGGTGGCCGAGGTCGACCGTGACGGCGCCACCTGGCGCATGGTGTTCCTGGAGCGGGTTCCCGGCAACTACCTGTCGTCGGGCAAGTTCAAACCGACCCGCAAGCTGGCCAAGGTCCGCAAGATTCCCCCCACCCGGTCAGGCACCCGGATCCGCTTCTGGCCCGACGTGAACCTGTTCGACGCCGACGCTCGAGTGGAGTACGAGAAGGTCCGGGATCATGTGGCCCGGGTTTGCTTCCTGGTGCCCGGTCTACACGTCAAACTCGACGACAAACGTAATCCTGGTCAGAAGCCGGAGGAGTTCGTGGCCGCCGGCGGGCTGGCCGACTACGTCGAATACCTGTCAATCGGCGAATCGGTGACGGACGTGCTGACCATCCAGAACGAGGCCACGTTCGAGGAGAAGGTCCCGGTCGACAACAAGATGACCACCGTGACCCGGCCCTGCTCGATCACGGTGGCCGCCCGCTGGGTCAAAGGCTACGACACCACGATCGTGAGCTTCGTCAACACCATTCCCACCCCCAATGGCGGCACCCACGTCGCCGGCTTCGAACGGGCGCTGTCCAAGGTGACCAACGACGAGCTGCTGAACGACACCCGCAAGCTCAAGAAGTTGGTCAAGTCGGGCAAGCACCGGGCCACCCCCTCCGACATCCAGGAGGGCCTGGTGGCGGCGGTCAAGGTCACGTTCCCCGAGCCCCAGTTCCGGGGTCAGACCAAACAGGAGCTGGGTACCCCGGCCGTCCAGAACCTGGTCTATGAAACGGTCAAACTGGGCTTTGCCGACTGGATCGGCGGCGGGGGCAAGAAGTCGCAGATCAACGCCCTACGAGACAAGATCTCCCAGGCCGTACTCAACCGGGTGGCGGCCAAAACCCAGCTGGAGGCCCGGCGCAAGGCGGCCAATCTGGGGTCCAACGGGATGCCCGACAAACTGGCCGACTGCCGGCGCCACGGTCCCGACTCGGAACTGTTGATCGTGGAGGGCAACTCGGCCGCCGGTCCAGCGGTCGAGGGTCGTGACGCCGAGACCATGGCCGTGCTGCCTCTCAGGGGCAAGGTGGTCAACGCCGGCAAGGCCAGCCTCAAACAGGTGGTGGAGAACGCCGAAGCTCAAGCCCTGATCACCGCCATCGGCGCTGGATCAGGCCGGGATTTCGACATCGAGTCGTGCCGTTACGGCCGCATCATCATCTTGTGCGACGCCGACGTCGACGGCAGCCACATCCGTTGCCTGCTGCTGACGCTGATCCACAAACACATGCGGCCGCTGCTCGACCGGGGCATGGTCTACGCTGCTCAGCCTCCGCTGTTCGCCACCAAGGTCAAAGGCGAGATGGTCTACGCCTTCGACGACGCCGAACGGACCGCACTGAGCGAGAGGCACGACATCGGGCTGGGCAAATGGAAGCGGTTCAAGGGTCTGGGCGAGATGAACACCGACGAACTGGCCGAGACCACCCTGAACCCGGAAACCCGGGTGCTCAAACGTATGACGATGGGTGACGCCGAGGCGGCCACCAAGGCGGCCAAACTGTTCGATGTTCTCATGGGCTCCGACGTGGCCACCCGCAAGGACTACATCATCTCCAACTCGGCCTTCGTCGACGCCGAGCTGCTCGACGTCTGACCCTCACCGAACTTTGGGACTGGGACGACCCGTTTAGGGGTCGTCCCAGTCCCAAAGTTCTAGCTGCTGGTGATCTCGAAGCGGTCGCCGTAGAAGGCGACGTGGTCGACAATGGGTTCCAGCGGTGACAACGGCTCCGGATAGAACCAGACGGAGTTGGTCAGCTCGTCGGCCGAGCCGTCGTCCAGTTCGACCGAGTAGTAGCCGGCAGTGCCTTTCACCGGGCAGGCGGTTGAGTGGCCCGTCGGACCGGACAGGGACGCCACGACGTCAGCCACCGGCAGATAGGGCACCGGGGGCAGGTCAGTGCCGTTGTAGTGCTCGTGAACCATGACGGCGGCCGACGAGCGGGCGACGACCGTGCCGTTACGAGTGACGGTCCAGGTCTTGTCTGACGGTTCGGTGTGTGCGGTATGAGCCATACACCAAGACAACACTGTCGGACCGGGACTGATTCCGACTTGTGACGAATTCCGGCACACTGGATGCATGGGAATTCTCGACCGGCTGCTGTTCTGGCGACATGACGATCCGACCGACGGCGGCATCGAGGCCATGGACGGCTACCGGGTCGAGGGATGTTTCACCGGACCGGCCGCTGATCTCCAGCCCGACGGCGCCGACGATGCCTGCGTTCCCGAAGGCGATGTCGACCCGGTTGAACAGAACCCGGCAGCGAGTTAGTGTTCGCCGCTCAGCGCCAACAGCGGAGGCAAGGGCCCGCTGTGGACCAGGCTCAGCTGTTGCACCGCCCTGGTCATGGCCACATAGAGGTGACGTAGACCGGATCGGGAATCGGCGATGACGTCGGGCTCGACCACAACAACGGCATCGAACTCCAGGCCCTTGGCTGCCCGCGGTCCCAGCACCGCCACCGCCTCTCGGCCCGGCAGACCGGAGCCGCCGACCCGGTCACAGGCCACGCCGTCTTCGGTGAGCCAGTCAATGACGTGATCGACCCGGTCGTCGGCTGCTATCACGGCCACGCTGTGGTTTTTCTCGGTCTGACCCCGGACCTGAGCGACCACGGCCGAGGCCAGTTGGTCGCGCCGGTCCACGCTCACCACCGAGGGTGGTGCCCCTCCCGATCGCACGGATCGGGCCGGGGTGACGGTGGGGGCCGCTTCGGTCAACAACCGGTTGGCCACCTCGAGTATGGCGGCCGGAACCCGGTAGCCGACGGTCAGCTCGGTGACCATGATGTGATCGACCTCGACCTTCGGCCCGCCTTCCTCCGGACCCGTCCGCCGCGCCCCCATCAGATGATCGACGGTGGCCGCCCACGAGTCGCTGGCACCAACGGCTGTGGCCTGGGCCAGGTCGCCCAGAACCGTCAGCGAGCCTTGCTCGGCCCGTCGCCCCACCATGCGCAACTCCATGGGTGACAGATCCTGAGCCTCGTCCACGATGATATGGGCGTAGGTTTGGGGCACGCCGTCGCAGCGAGCCTCGGCCTCATCCAACAGGGCAAGATCGGCTGCCGTCCACGGCGCCGTGGCTCCCTTGGTGCCGCGCCGGACCAACATCTTTCGTTCGTCAGCGGTGAGCAGTCCGGTGGCCGCTTGGGCCAGCCGTTGGGGCGAGGTGAACAACCCCCGGACCACAGCAGCGGCGGTCATTCGGGGCCACATCTTGTCGACCGCCTTCTTGAAATCGGCCGACGCCCGAACCCCGGCGGTGAAGGTCGGTTCATAACCGGGATCGGCCTGCGACCGGTCGGCGTGGCGGCGCCAGCTCTCGGCGATCAACATTCGACGGAACACGTCGCGACCCTGGTTGACGGCCAGGCGACGGTCGAGCACCGTCTTCATCATGGCCTCCAGCTCGGCGGCCTCGAACCGCACGACGGCCAATCCCGAGCGCACCTCGAGCCCGTCGACCGGGGCCGCTATCCGGGCTCGGATAGCCCCTTCAACGACCTGGGCCATGACCGCTCGACCTTTGATCTCGGCCACCTCCGCTTCATCAGCGCCCCGGACGCGGTACTTGGCCGAGAGCAGGCCGGTCAGGGTGGCCTGGCGGACCGAGGTCTCGCCCAGCGACGGTAGGACATCGGCAATGTAGCGGAGGAACAGGCGGTTGGGGCCGATGACGAGGACGTTGGCGTCGGCCAACGTCAAACGGTGCTGATAGAGCAGAAAGGCTGCCCGATGCAGCCCCACGGCCGTCTTGCCGGTACCGGGACCACCCTGAACCACCAGCAGCTTGTCCATGGGCGCCCGGATGACCACATCCTGCTCGGCGGCGATGGTGGCCACGATGTCGGCCATCTGCCCGGATCGGGAACGGTCGAGCTCGGCCAGCAGCGGATCGGGAATACCACTGGCGGACGCGTTGTCGGGATCGCTCAAGTCCTCATCGAAGATGGCCTCGATGCGGTCGTCGGCCACGCTGAAGCGGCGGCGGAAGGCCAGGCCGCAGGGATCAAGGGCGGTGGCCCGGTAGTAGGGGGCGGCCACCGGAGCCCGCCAGTCGACGACCACCGGTCGGGTCTCGCCGTCCTCGATGTGCCGGCGCCCTATGTACCACCGTTCGGCGTCGTCGGTGTCGATGCGACCGAAGCACAGCGGTCCCGATCCTTCATGCACGGCCTCGACCCGCTTGTCCAGGTGGGCCTTGGTCACCCGAGCGTCGACGGTGTTTTCGGCCTCAACCGAGCGTTGACCGATCCGGGCCATCTCCCGGGCCGTGTCCTGCATCTCGACCAGGCACCGCCGAGCGTGGTCGAGGTAGGCCTGCTCGGCCACCAGATCTGGGTGGTGGGGCTCCTCCGTTGACTCGGACATGATCGGCTCCTCGGGCGCGACAACAGCGGACGGACGATGAGGCGGGCCACCAGTCTAAGGGCCTGACCGGGCTTTGAGATCTGCCTGGTCAGGAGTGCTGGTCGCCCAACCGATCGTCGAGCTCGGCCACCACGGCGTAGTGGTCGGAGGGAACCATGGGTGGGACTCCGTCGGTCTCGACCGGTTCGGTTCCGGCCAGCTCGGCCGAGACCGGGCTGCAGAAGGGCTTGGTCCGGGGCCAGCTGACCAGCACGTAGTCGAGGCGACGGCGGGGCCAGCTGGCTTCGGCCGCGTTGGGATTGTCGCGGCTCCAGGTGTGTCCGAGGTCATCCCGCACCGCAGCCCAGGAGTCGATGAAGATCAGCTCCCGGTGGTATCCCGGTTCGAGTCCGGTCAGGCGACGCACCTCCTGGGAGGCCGGGGTGCCGTTCAGGTCGCCGGTGAGGATGACAGGCCGGGGTTCATCACTGTCAGGGCGCCGGCGGTGGCGGTCGACGGCGTCGACGATGGCTTGGAGCTGAACCTGGCGGGTGGCACTGGCATGGTACTGCCAGGCCAGGTGGGTGGTCACCAACAACCGATGCCCGGGGTCGTCATCGATGGTGGCGATGAGGGCGGTACGCGAGGTTGGCCGGGCGTCGATGTCGGGCAGTTGAAGCTGTTCGACCAGGGTCAGCGGCCGGCGGCTGAGGATGGCGTTGCCAAAGGTCTGGGGTTGACCCTCGCTGGTTCGAGATCGGATCAGGTGATAGCCGAGTTGCTCGGCCAACTGCCGCGCTTGATCGCCGGTCTCGTCGGCCCACACCTCCTGGAGGGTCACGATGTCGGCGTCGACCCGGGCCAGCTCGGCCACGATGGCCGGCTGCCGTTCCAGCCACGGCCCGAACTTCCACCACAGATTCCAGGTCATCACACGCACTCCGTCGATGGTGCCACTGCCGGGCCGGCGATGTCGGGATGGGCCGAATTGGATTGGCCGATCCACATCCCTGACGACCGGCCGGTCATCGCCTACAGTGTTGCCCGACGCTCCTTCGATTTCCCGATCTGATCGCTCAAGTCACCGAATAGCAGCGCCGAACAAGTCTGCGTGACGTGACAAAGAGCACAGGCTGAAGTTTTGACCGATCGCTCAGACCATGTTTACCCTCGTCGCAGGGTAAACGCCGGACAATTACCTCCGGCTCGGCTAACGAGAACAACGGTGGATCTCCAATATGGATACTGATTACGCACTACATCCCGAAACCAGCTCGGATTGGTCCGATCGGGGTGTGTGCAAAGGTCTCACCCATGTGTTCTTCGGACCGGCGGCCGAACGGCCGGAACGCCGGGTCGAACGGGAGGCCATCGCCGCCGCCTACTGCCAGTCCTGCCCGGTGATGATGGAGTGCCGGACGACAGCCCGACTGAACCGGGAACACGGATTCTGGGGCTGTGAGAATGACGAGCAGCGGGCCGCCGCCGGCTATGCCCCTCGCTCCCCCAGCCGCCGGGCCGTTGTCCAGGCGCGGGATCGGGCCCGTCGCCGCCAGCTGGAGGCCATGGAATCGGTGGCCGCCGCCTCCTGACGACAGAACCCTCCTTGCCCACCACTCCGGTCGACGCCGTCCTCATCCTGTCGTTTGGCGGGCCGGAACAGCCGGAGGACGTCATGGACTTCCTCCGCAACGTGACCCGGGGCCGCAACGTCCCCGACGAACGACTGGCCGAAGTGGCCGAGCAGTATTACCAGTTCGGCGGTCGCTCACCCATCAACGACCAGTGCCGAGCGCTGGCCGCCGCCTTGGCCGACCGCCTGAGCGCCCCCGGTCGCCCGCTACCCGTCTATTTCGGGGCGAGAAACTGGCATCCGTTCGTGGCTGACACGGTGCAGACGATGGCCGACGACGGAGTAGGTCACGCCGCCGTGTTCGTAACGTCGGCCTTCGGCAGCTATTCCGGTTGCCGCCAGTACCGCCAGGATCTGGACCGAGCCCGGAAAGAGGTCGGGGTCAAGGCTCCGGAACTGACCAAGCTGCGGCTCTTCTACAACCATCCAGGTTTCATCAAGCCGCTGGCCGACAATCTGGTGACCGGTCTCGACCGCCTGACCGGCTGCCGATCGGTTCGGGTGCTGTTCAGCGCCCACTCCATTCCCACCTCGATGGCCGCCGGTTGTCACTACCAGTCTCAGTTGACCGAAGCGGCCGAGTTGGTTCGCCAGCAGGCGCTTTCGCTCGAACAAGGCGACATCCCGAACCACGACCTGGTGTACCAGAGTCGTAGCGGGCCGCCTCGGGTCCCGTGGCTGGAACCTGACATCAACGACCATCTCCGGACCCTGGCCGGCAACGAGGCCGGAGGGGAGCGCCCGGACGGTGTCGTGGTGGTGCCCTTGGGGTTCACCAGCGACCACATGGAGGTCATGTTCGATCTCGACACCCAGGCTGCCACCACAGCGGGCGAAGTGGGCCTGGCCTTCGAACGGGTGCCCACGGTCGGCACCGATCCTCGCTATGTCGACATGATCGTCGACCTGGTGGCCGAGCTGGCCGATGGGATCACACCGGTGGCCCTGGGCTCTCACGGCCCATGGCCCCCGCAGTGCCCGGACGACCACTGCCCGCCGCCTCCATCGCGTCCCGCCGCTGCCCGGTAACGTCCCCTGCTCCCGGCCCCACACCCACACTCTCCCGGCCGCACTCTCCCCCACACGACCCGGGCCACACTCTTGTTGTTCACCGACCCCCCGCCCGGGTCGGTGAACGACCAAAGCGTGGCCACATGGGTCGGTGAACAGCCAAGGCGTTCGGCTGAAACGGGCGCCGGTGGAGTCCCCGTCGCCAGTCGACCCAGCCGCTCAGCCGGAGATACGGCCGGTGGCCGCTCGCGAGGCCTCCCAGCGGGCGATCTTGTGGCCCATCGGGGTGGAGGGAGGACCATCGACGAAGGTCCACAGTTCCTTGGCGATGGCCTGCCAGTTGGCGGTGGCCTCCAGGTCGGCGAACAGACCCATCAGGCCGAGGGTGATCCGTTGGACGACAACGAAGGCCGGTGGAACGTTGAGATGCTTCATCAACTCCCCGTATGGTCCGCTGGTGTTGAAGATCCGGTCCACCCCGTCGGCGGCATAGGCGGCATCGATCCTGGTCGGCTCGTCGTGGAGCACGTAGCGGTAGTAGTAGCTGAAGTAGTCCTGGACCAGTTCGTCGCTGGCGTTGCTGCCGGGGCCGAGAATGCCCATCTCGGTCACCAGGGCCCGGAAACCGGCGGCGCTCTTCTTCAACACCATCTCGATGATCAGGTCCTGGAACAGCCGGGTTTCCTCCGGTGAGAACCGCTTGACCAGTCCGAAATCGAGGAAGGTGACTCGACCGCCGGGTTGGAACAGGTAGTTGCCGGGATGGGGATCGCCGTTGAAGGAATGCAGTTGATAGATGGCACCGAAGGAGAACCGGAACAAGGTCTCAGCCGCCAGATTGCGCTCGTCTTCGCTCCAGTTCACCACCTCATCGAACCGGTGACCGACGGCCAACTCGGTCGTCAGCACCTGGTCGCCGCAGAACCGGTCGACCACTTCGGGCACGGTGATGAAGGGGTGACCGCGAAAGTAGTCGGCGAACATTCGCTGGTTGGTGGCTTCGAGTCGGTAGTCGAGCTCTTCCACCAGACGATTTCTGATCTCGTCGATGATCGGTTCCGGCTCGACGCCGGGGAACATGGTGGCCAGGCCCCCGAAGATCCAGCCGGCGTTGGCCAGGTCGGAGCGAACGGCCTCGGCCACCCCGGGATACTGCACCTTGACCGCCACCGCCCGGCCGTCGGGGGTGATGGCCCGATGAACCTGGCCGATGGAGGCGGCGGCGATGGGGACCGGATCCCACTGGGCGAACAGCTCGTCGGGCGGAGCACCGAGGTTGTCGATGATCTGCTGAGCCGCCAATTCGGCCGACATGGGCGGAGCGTCGCTCTGCAGCGACGCCAAGCTGGTCTTGACGTTGTCGGGCAGGCCGGTTTCGAGGTAGCTGGCCATCTGGCCCAGCTTCATCATGGCTCCCTTCATATTGCCGAGCTCCCGGGTGACATCTTCGGCCGTTCTCAGCTGGAAGGCTTCATCCAACTCGATCTGTCGTTCGACCGAAGCGAACGTCCGGCGAGCCCGGTGGGCGGCGTAGCGACCACCGGACCGGGTGGCCAATCGGGCCAGCCGAAGGTTGCGGCTCACCAGGCCGGTCCGTCCGACCGGTCCGTGCCGGCCCCGTGTCAACCGTCGACCCACGACGAGGATCACCGCCAGGAGCAGCGAGAGTACGATCGGTCGAGACCGGTTGTGGGAGGACTTTTGAGATGACAAGCGGCACCCACCTGCAGACTCGGGAAATGCTGGTTCGCCATCTAATCTAAGAGAAGTGAACCGAGTTGGGAGATCACTGAACCCAGTGGAGATCGATTCCTACGATGTTCTCCCCAAGTATCTGGCCCGCCGGGTTCGGCTGGTGTCGGTTCCGTCGCTGCCGGGGGGTTATGCCGGGATGACCCTGGGCTACACGATCCTGCTGGCCGAACAGATCGACGAGCAGGGCAACAGCCCTCTGCTGGCCCACGAACTGGTGCACGTGCGTCAGTGGCACGAGGCCGGCCGGTTGGGTTTCTCCGGCGCATATCTCCGTTCGTTTGCCCACGGTCTCGGGCGGCATCGCAGCTGGAGGCAGGCCTACCTGTCGGTGGAGGCCGAGGCCGAGGCTCGACGGGAGACCTCGGCCTGGCTACGCCGCCGGGTCGAGCGTGAGCTGGGTCACAACCCTGAGTGAGCCTGGGCTGACGGTCGATCAGTGGGGGTAGTCGGCCTCGTTGTCCCAGCAGCCGCCGACGCCCGGCTCGATGCCGACGGCCTGGCTACGAATCAACTTCCAGTCGTCATCGGTCCACACCATGGTGGCGTCGGCCTCCACCGTTCGCACATCGGCGGCCAACACGTCGCCGGTGGCCACAAGTATCCGCTCGGCGTCATTGATCAGGCAGGCCTGGACCTGAGCCGTGCTGGCATCGACGATCTCCACCCGCAACCGCAGCGGCGACTCGGTTGCGACCGCGCTCTGGTCGGGCTCCTGCAGGGCCTCGCCCGCTTCGTGCATCTGGCGAATGGTGTCGAGACTGGTGTCGAGTTGGGTCCCGCCGGCCAGGCCGGCCAACGTCGGATAGTCGATCTCGGGGTCGGCGGTCGGCGCCTGACGAGCCCGATCGAACTCGCTCCAGAACCGGCGGTAGCGAGCGGCCACGTAGGCAATCAGCTCGTCGCCCTCAAGGGTTGACGGGTCGACATCGGCCCCGGTGGTCACCGTGGTTGCGCTGTCGTCGGCCATGGTGGCTCCGGCCGAGTCGTCGGCGCCGTCGGTCAGTTCGCCCCCGGGGTCGCTGTCGGGTGTCGACTCCTCGCGGTCGGACGGAATCGAGCAGGAGGCGGCCAAGGCCAACGCCATCCAGCACACGGCCAGGCGTTTCCTCATGCTCAATTGCACCGTCCGGCACCTCCTTGGTGCTGCCGATTTCATTGGGGCAACCTAGCGGCTTCGGGGCGGAGCGCCTTGCTTGCAGTTTCGGCCTCAGGCCGAAACTGGTGAGACCTGACACCAAATCATGGGTCCACGCCCCCAAGGACCTAGCGGCTCGGGCCCGAGGCCCCTCGCGCCGAGTCTGGCTTGGTCGCGACGTCACCGGGCCAGCCGATAGAATTCACCAGTGTGAAGAGAACAAGACGGGCGATGGCGTACCACCGGTCTCGGCAACGGCTGCAGCCAACGGCCTTGCGGCCGCTTCTCGGCCTGCTGGCGGTCGTTGGCCTGCTGCTGGCGGCCTCGGCTCCGGTGGCGGCCCAATCGGTGAGCGACATCGTCGCCGGGATCGAACAGAACGGTTACTTCACCGACCAAGCCGTCGACGGCGACCTGGCCGCCGCCATCGAGCGGGCCAACAATGCAGGTACGGCCTTCGTCTGGCTGGAGCAGGCCGGCGCGGAAGAAGAGGCGGCCGAGTTGGCCGGCGCCGTCTGGGACCAACTCGACGCTCAGGGCTCACCCTACGGGATCGTCATCGTGTTGCTGGAGAACGGCTACAACATCCAGGCCCCTCTCGGCTTCGACGGCGACACGCTGGCCGAGGCCGATCTGGCCGCCCTCGCCGGATTCAGCACCAAAGATGTCGACCGGGGCCTCGACGATTTCACCAGTGCCTTGACCGCCGGATCATCGACCGGGTCGGGTTCGGCCACCACACCGACCACCCAGGCCCCATCGAGCGGCGGCTCGGGCGGTGGATTCAGCCTGAGTTCGCTGCTGCTGCCACTGATCCTGGTGGGCGGCGGATTCCTGCTGTTCCGGGGTTGGAGCGGCCGTCGCAAGGCGGATCAGGCCATGAAGGCCGAGATCGAGGCCGACCGAGCCGAGATCAAGGAGCAGCTGCGAGACAACGCCGATCGGGTCATCGATCTCGGCGACCGGGTCGTCTTGTCGGAGAACCGGGAGCTGATCGACGCCTACGAGGAGGCCAGCCGGACCTATCAAGAGGTCAGCCACGAGATCGACTCGGCCGACACGGTGGAGGAGGTCGACGATCTCGACGACCGGATCGACCATGCCGAGTGGCAGTTGGAGAAGATCGAAGCCACCCTCGAAGGCCGGCCAATTCCTCCCTCGCCGGCCGAGGTCGAGGCCGAGGAGGCCCGCCATGCCCAAGCCGAGGAGGCCCGCCGGAAGGCGGAGAACGACAAGCCGGCCCTGGGCCGTGACGAGTCGGTGCTGAGCCCCAGGGGTGGCTCCAACCCGTCCTACCCCCGCACCTCCTACCCGCAGACCAGGCGCCGCCGCTCGTCGTTTCCCGGTGGAATGGGCCGCCGGGGCGGAGGATTCGGTGGTGGCCTGGGCGGCATCCTGGGCAGCATCATTCTCGGCCAGATGCGCAGACCCCAAACCCGGCGTACGCAACGCCGTTCGGGCTCGCTGGGCGGCGGATCACGGGGAGGATCGCTGGGAGGCGGTGTGCTCCGGCGGGGTGGCTCATCGAGCCGCTCGGGTCGTCAGGGATCGGGCCGGAGTTTCGGCCGGTCGGGGCGCCAAGGCTCCGGCCGCAGCTTCTGACCGAATACGGCCGACCATCCGCCAGATTGTCACAACAGTCGGCCACGATGGTGGTGATGGCCGACAAGCCTCCCTATCTCTCCCCATCCTCGGCGGCCGCCTTTGTCAGCTGTCCCCGGCGATGGCGATTCAAGTACGTCGACCGGCTCCCCGATCCTTCCGGCCATGCCGCCCTGGTGGGAACGTTCGCCCACCGGGTGCTGGAGCTGTTGTGCCAGGGCGAGCCTGACGCCCGCACCGTTGACCAGGCCAAGGATCTGGCCCGCCAGGCTTGGGACGAGTTCGCCGCCACACAGGATTTCCAGAAGCTGGAGTTGGCCGAGGAGGAGTCCCGGGCCTTCCGCTGGCAGGCCTGGCTGGCCATCGCCGGGCTGTGGGAGATCGAGGATCCAGCCACCGTGGAGGTGGTGTCGACCGAGCAGAAGGTGCAGGTCGAGCTGGGGGCGGTGCCGTTCGTCGGTGTCATCGATCGGGTCGACCGTATGGGCCGCGACCTGGTCGTGAGCGACTACAAGTCGGGCACGCTTCCCGGGTATCGGTGGCGGCACGACAAGATCCAGCAGGTCATGCTCTACGCCGCCGCCCTGCAGTCACACACCGGTCAGCGCCCCACCCGGGCCCGTCTGCTCTACCTGGGCCAGCGGATCCTCGACATTCGAGTGACCCAGGCCCGGATCGACAATGCTCTGGCCATGCTGACCGAGGCCTGGGTGGAGATTGATGAGGCCTGTGGTCGGGATGCGTTCGAGCCCCGACCCTCGGTACTCTGCGGCTGGTGCCCCTTCGTCGAACAGTGCCCGGAGGGCCGGGCCGAGCTGGTGGCCCGGGCGGCGGAAGGTCGTCTCCCGGCTCACGCCCCCTCGGCCGCCCTCGTGGCGTAGCCGCGGCGGTTGGCTCAAGTAGTTCGGCCTGGTGGCCGACAGATCGAGTGATGACCGCCGTTGAGCAGACTGCAACCTCGGTGGCCGATCCAGGCTGGTTCCCCGACCCCGCCGGAGAACACCACCTCCGCTACTTCGACGGGCAAAGCTGGACCGACCATGTCACCCATCGGGGCCCTGAGCCCTGCCTCGGGTGCCACCGCGACCCATCCGTTGCCGCCGACCACGACTAGCTTGAAACCCTCCAAGCGGCGTCGCTCCACCTGGGAGTTCGGGATCATCGGGCACGGTGCCGGGTAGCAGATTGGCGGTTCGGCGACCCCTTTGGCCGCACCTTGGTTCCTCGACGTCCTCCTGTGGGGTCGTGTACCGACCAGAGTGACCTCGTCCTGGGACACAGTGTCATCCAGGACGTGTCATCCAGGACGTCGCTTCTAGGACGTCGCCGGTACCCCGATCAGGTGGCGGACCTCACCGACCGCCGTACCCAGATCGACAAGCGGCAATTCGATGGCACCTCCGGAGCCGAGCAGCAGAAGACGACAATCGACCACCGGGCGGTCGGTCACCGCTTCCAACATCAAAGCGTAGGCCGCCAATTGGAGGCGGTAACGGGCGGCGAACTGTTCGACCTCGTCGTCGGCCACCCGATCGGTCTTGTAGTCGACCACGATCCAGCCGTCCGGGCCGTCGATACAGAGATCGATGTAGCCGTCGATCGTCCCATCGGCCGTCGGGACGCCCAGCGCCAGCTCACGGTGCACCGGATGATTCCGAGCCAATTCAAACGTTGATGAGCCGAGCGCGGCGATGACCCGCTTCTCCACTTCGCTCGCCAACCCGGGGACGTCGCTCCCACCGGCCGGGCCGAGCTGGTCGACGGTCCGGGCCGACCAGCGGGTGGCCAACCTCCGCACCTCGTCCCGACAACGGGGATCTGACGGCTCCAACTCCAGCGACACCCGTTGCAGCACATGATGTACGGCGACACCCAGTATCGAACCATGGGGACGGCCGTCGGACGCCTCGGGAACGCTCCAGACTGACTCCACCACAGAGGGCTCCGGCCGCTCGGCCGACCCGTCGGTCTGGTCGGCCAATCGGGACGGTGACCGGAACCGAACCGCCGCCGATCGAGCCAGGAGCCGGTCCTGGTCGTGGTACCAGCGCCGGAGATCGCCATCGTAATCGGAGTCGGCGATCCGCAGCTGAGTGGCGGGAACCGTGTCGTATCGTTCGTCCCCCCGGCGCTCGAACGGGCGCCACAGGTCAGGGCATTCCTGGATGATCTCCCAGGTCCGGAGGCCGACGCTTCGCAGCCCGTCCTTGTGGTGGGCGCTCACGATCAGATGGTCTCGGGCCCGGGTGGCGGCCACGTAGTGCAGCCGGATCCGTTCGTGGACATCGAGGATCTCCTCGACCGAGGCCCGGACGTCGAATCCGCTGGTCCGCTTGTCCTTTCCCAGTTTGACCTCCGGGTGCCCGTCGGCGGTGAACAGAACCTGGGGCCCACCCTGGCGATAACCTTCCCGGGTGGGAGCTCCGGCCAGAATGGCGACGGGAAACTCCAGCCCCTTGGCTCCGTGGATGGTCAAGACCCGGACGGCGTCGTCGTCGGGTTCGGGCGGAACCGGTTCGGTCACCCGGGCCAGATCACTCGACTGGATCTCCACCCAGTCGACGAAGTCCTCGAGATCGCCCCCCTGGGATTCGGTGAAGAGCCGGGCCTGCTCGGTCAGGAAACGGTAGCGACGCCAACGGTCCCGGGGCCGGCTCTCGGCCAGGGCCAGTTCCCGTAGGCGTCGTTCCCTCACCATCCGGTCAATCAGATTGGCCGGTGCGCTCCACCAACGGTCGGAGTGCCAGCGCCGTAGGCACTCATAGGCTTGGGCCACCGGCGAATCCTGCAACTCAGCCGGCCAGTCGATCCGATAGTCCCAGGCCTGACCGTCCAGTTTCCACGCCAGCAGATCCACGTCGTTGACGGCGAACAGGTTGGACCGCAGCGCCGCCACCACGTCGATCGAGCTGGTCGGGTCGACCACCGCCCGGATGCCCGACACCAGATCCCGCACCTCCTGAGTGGCGTACACCAGCGAGTTGGTCTCGGGCCGGAACGGCACGTTGGCGGCGGCGAATGCCGATTCGAGGGCGGGGAGTGAAAGCCGGGACGGAATCAGCACGGCAATGTCTCGCAGTTGGGGTGGGCGCCAGGAATCAGTGGCCTGGATCGGCCACTCCTCCTCCATGATCCGGCAGACGACGGCGGCCACATCGGCGGCCTCGATCTCCCTGATGAGGCCCACCCCATGCTCCCGATCATGGGGTCGGCCGAGAACGGTCACAGGCACGAGGTTCTCCGGATGAGGGCGGCGAGCGGCGGCGAGAGGAGTGTAGGCCGGCTGGACCTCGGTTTGGCCGTCGCCCATGGCGGTGCCGAACACCTCGTTGACCCAGGCTACGATTCCCGGCACCGAGCGGAAGTTGGTGATCAACTTCGTGGTCGCGGTGTCGAGCACTTCTTCGGTTTTGCTGTAGACGGCGATGTCGGCTCGACGGAAGCGGTAGATGGCCTGCTTGGGATCGCCGACCACGGCCAGCCGCCCGGGCGGGAGTTGACCGGCCAACTCCTCCCAGGTCCGGCCGGCCACCGGCCCGGGGTGGGCCAGCAGGACGGCCAACTCGATCTGAATGGGGTCGGTGTCCTGAAACTCGTCGAGGAGGATGTGGGCGTAGCGCTGATGAAGCGACCGTCTGACCCCCTCGTCGCCTCGCAACAGCCGACGGGCCAACACCAGCAGATCGTGAAAGGAAAGCTGACCGCTGTACTGCCGGGCCCGAACCCGGTCCAGCACATGCTTGGCCACCAGGGTGGTGAACTGACTGATGACCTCGTGGCGCAGGTCGTCGAGATGAACCTGGATCTCGTCCCGCACCTCCACCATCCGCGACCGGGCGTGGTCAACCCCCGGGTCCCGCCAGTTGCCTTTCTGCCCGACGTGGGAGCGAAACGTCAGCGTCTGCAGACCTCGCAGCTGGACAAGTGGTTCAGCCTCGATCAGCTCCTGGGCCTGAGCGACGACGGCGGCGATGGCAGCACACAGTTTGTCCTCGGGACTGATGCATCGTGACGTGAGTTCGGCCAGCTCCAACACCCGATCGAGCAACCTCGCCGTATCCAGATCGGACAGAGACCGCAGTCGGCCTTCGATCAGATCGTCGTGGTTCTCCAGCAAGTCCCAGTTGTCGTCGAAGCTGCGAGCCACGGCGGAAAAGGCGTCGAGCTTGATGTTGAGAGCAGCGGCCCGTTCCTGGAGTTCGAGCAGGCTGAGGTCGTCGCCCACCGCCCCGATGAAGAGACGCCACTCCCGCTCGAAGTCGAGCGCACTGCTGATCTCGTCGACCACACCGAAGCCGGGAGGGAGGCCGGCCTCGATGGCGTGGTCGGACAGGATCCGGAGGGCGAAGCCGTGGAGGGTGGTGAACGCCGCGGCCTCGACGTCACCAGCCGCCCGCAGTTGGCGGGCCAGCATGGCGTCTCGGACCCTCGACCTCAGTTCCCGGGCCGCCGCCTCGGTGAAGGTGATGGCGGCGATCCGACCCACGGCGACGCCGCCCTCATCGGCCAGGTTGACGATGCGGTCGACCAGCGACGACGTCTTGCCGCTGCCCGCCCCGGCCTCGACGAAGAGCGTGGCCCCCAGGGCCCCGGCAATGTGGTCCCGTGCCTGCTGGTCGGGCAGCGGCCCGGCCGCCGCCGGGTTATCGGTGCGGGAGCTCATCAACCCCGTACCCCGCTGCGGCCGTCGGCCCGGCCGCCATCGTTGATGACCACCTCGATGGGCTTCAGTTCCGGATCGGCTTTGACCCGCTCCCATTCGCTCTGACGATCGGTGGGGCAGATACGTTCGAAATCGCAATACCGACAGTTCTCGAAGCTGATCCGGGGCCAACTGACGGCGCTACCGGGAACGGCCGGGAACAGTCCCTCGATGATGCCGTCGAGCGCCGCTCCCACCTTCTCCTCCAGATCCACCTCCAGCTCCTCGTCGAGGATCAGCGTTCGAATGTCATCTTCCCTGGTCAGCCAATACAGCCCGATGCGGGGACCCTGACGATCGAGATTGTCGGCCACCGCCCGAGCGTAGAGCGGAAGTTGGAGTCGACGTCCACCGTCGAGCGGGTCGTCGTCGAGGCCCCGGAACTGGCGGCCGGAACCTCCCTTGTAGTCGATCACCATGATCCCGCCGTCCTCGGTGAGATCAACCCGGTCGACCGAGCCCCGCAGCCGCAGGTGGCGGCCGGCCAGCAGGCCTTCCAGAGCCGGGTTGTCGTCGAACCCGAAGCTGAACTCGGCGGCCCATGGCGTGGAACCACGGCTGGCCCGTAGCTCGTCGTCTCGTTCGAGGAAGTTGAGCATTTCGGTCACCAGCCACTGCCGCAGCAGTCTGGTTCGCACCTCGCCTCCGGTCACCCCCCGGCCCTGGTCAATCTTGATCTGCTCGTCGCAGATCTCCAGCAAACGGGCTCGGCGCTCGGCCGGCCACCGCTGGTCGGGAGAGGGTACGGCCTCGTCGGCCAACGCCTCGTTGATGAACTGTTCGAGGATGCGATGGACGAGTTGGCCGCGTTCTCGGGCGGTGATCTCGGCAATCCGTTCCGGTCGTTCGTCCTCCCGGAGGCGGAGAATGCGCTGGAACAGGTACTTACGGGGACAGAGCGCATAGGTTTCCAGCGCCGTTGGCGAGAAGACCCGTTCAACCGGATCGATCATGGAGCGATTCACCCGACCGGTGTAGGCCGTCAACTCCGGCCGGTTTCGATCCAGATGGCGGCGCAGTCCAGCGGCCAGGACGGGGTCGCGGCGGGCCAGGAGATGGGTGTGGATTGGATCACCGCCGTCGGAATGGGCCAGCAGAGCTCGAAGGGCGAAGTCACCCTCCGAGATGGCCCGGCCGTGGTCGAGGAGGCCTTGATGGTGGGAGGCGATCATCTGGGGCTCGCCGACCAGATCGTTCAACCGCTGGGGCCAGACCCGGGAACGGTTGCTGCGAAGATCGCCCCGGGCAACGAAGAAGGTGGTGGCCTCCGACGACGACGTGGCCACCAGAGCGGCCTGATGGACGTCAATGTCGGTGATCTGGTGCTTCTCGATCATCAACCCGTCGGCCTGGGCCTGGAGCTGATCGGGCAACAACGAATCCTCTCGCGGAACACGGGGGAACCGGCCCTCGACGGCACCGACGACGGCGACGCGCCGGAACGGTAAACCGGCCGCCCGGGCCAGGGGGGCGACGAACAGACCCTGCCCGTCGTCCGGCGTCGATACCTTCAGGCCGTTGAGTTCGGACAGAACCGTTGCTTCGAAGGTGTCGAGGCGGGGTTGGCCCCCGAACCGATCGAGCCAAGCCATCCGGCTCAGAACATGGCCCAACATGGCCACTGCTCGTTGTTCCTCGGCCGGCCAGCTTGGCGGCAGTGGGCCCGGACCACCGATATCAACGCCGAGCACATAGCGATCAAGCAGCCCGATGGCCCATTCCGACCAGGCTTGCCAGGTGGTCGAGCGAGGAGGCCGCAAGGCCGACCGGAGCTCGGAAACGAAGGCGGCCAGATCGGCGACAGCGGAACGGTCGTCGGGGCGGGGTTGGTCATGGCGGGCCGACCGGTGGCCCAACGGGCCCGGTCGGGCCGGTTGACCCGGCTCGACCGGCTGACCCGGCTCGGCCGCCAGCGAGGAGCCCAGTTCGGCCAGCCGGGTCTCCCAGTGGTCACCGTCGATCACTCCGGCCTGGCGGGACAGCCGGTCCCACTGCAGGGCCGGGGCCTCAGTGCCGTCGCCCCGGTCGATGGGGGCGGAGTTCAGCAGCCCGATGACCGCCCGCCGGTCGAGCCCGTGGGCGGCCAGAGCCAGGAGCCGCCTCATGGTGCGACCAACCAGGGTCTGAGCAAGAGGCCGCTGCCCCGGCCCCCGGAACGGGATCCCGGCCGCCGCCAGTTGCTCACTGATGAGGCTGGCGTAGGGTTCGGGGTCGGTGTAGAGAAGAGCCATGTCTTCGAGGTTGACGCCCGCCGCCGCCTGCCCCGATATCTGGCGCAACGCGGCCCGTACCTCCTCGTCGGGCGCGGCCACCTCGATCAGACCGGCCTTGGCCGGCCTGTCGGATCCACGGCTGTCGCTTTCGGACGATCGGTCGACAGCTACCCCCCAGGCCTCCAGCCGCCGCAGGCGGGCATCGTCGATGCCACGGTGACCGGTCATCGACAGGAGAATCGAGGCGTCGGGTCGTCGGGCGATGGCCTGGATCAGACGTCCTTCATAGGGACGGACCGGGTCGGGATTGACCAGAATCAGCGGGCCGCCCACCGAATCACGGGCCAGGGCCAGTTCGGGCAGCACCAGTTCCAACAGTCGATCCTCGGCGAAGGCCTGCTCCATGGCCGCCGATGCCTCCCGGGCAACCCGGAAGGCGTCAGCCGACAGACCGTCGGCCTGGGCTTCCAGCCGCTCCCTGGTTTTGACCGGCAGCCCGGTGATCTCCTGGAAGAACGCCACCAACCGTTCCTCGGTGGTGCGGTGGTCGGCCACCCGGCCGAAGATTCCCGGCGACCGTCGCAGTACCTGGCGGATGGCGGCCAGCAGCTCGATGCGGGCCGCCACGTGACCGTCGACGGCGTCCAGGGCGGGCTCGGCCAGCCGCTCGGCCAGCCGGTTGACGGTGGTGAACTCGATGCCGGCCAGTCCCGGGACGCCGTTGACCGGAGCCCGCAGGAGCAGGGCCCGCCGGAGACCGGCGGTCACCACCGAAGTCGGACCGATGACAATGGCCGGGGCCAGCCTGTCGCCGTGGCGTCGGGATTCGAGGTGGCGGGCCAGGGCGTCGATCGACGCCCAACCGGCAGGAGCGACAACGAGCGGGGCCATAGCCACATCAAGCCTAGGTGGCCGGGACCACCCGGCCATGGGTTTCGGTCAAGATCCCAACCCCGCCCCCACCCTGTGTGCGCTGTGGCGTTCATATGTGAACGCCACAGCGCACACAACGGTGGTTGGGTGGGGGTCAGGGCCAGATGTGATCGACCACGTCGAGCCACAGCCCGGTGGT
Source organism: Acidimicrobiales bacterium (assembly GCA_965216685.1). Lineage (GTDB taxonomy): Bacteria > Actinomycetota > Acidimicrobiia > Acidimicrobiales > SZUA-35 > JAHELU01. The sequence goes on along the minus strand of OZ244195.1, from coordinate 4,232,969 downwards.
CAGCCGCAACGATTCGACGTCTATGCGCTCGTTGTGGCCATGGAATCGGCGGGAGAACTCGCCGGCGTCGACCGCCGGGCTGAGCATGCCGGCGCCGTAGGCCACCGCCCCCTTTTCTCGGAAGAAGCGGGAGTCGGTACCACCGGTTACCAGGCTGGGAACCAGGGTGGCCTCGGGGTACACCTTGGTGGCCGACGTGACCAGGGCGTCCCACAGCGGGGTGTCGGTTGGCGATTTGGTCGATGGAAAATGCTGGATCGGCTCCACCTTGACCTGGGAGTAGAGGTCGCCCAGCGCCGCCTGCAGGTGAGCGTCGACGTCAGATTCGGTTTCCCCCGGCAGGATCCGGATATCGACGTCGATCACCACCTCGTCGGGAATGATGTTGGTCTTGACCCCCCCGTGGATGACGTTCGGGCTGAAGGTGGTGTGGGTGCAAGCGTGAGCGTTGCGAGCAAGATCCACCGGCATGGCGGCCAATGCATCGGTCAGGTAGCCGGGATCGAGAAGCCGGGTCTCCTGCTCGGCCGGCAGACCCAGGGCCTTGATACGGGCCGTCCACAGCTCATCGAGCTGAGGAGTGGCCTGGTAGCGGGAGATGCGACCGACGACCTCGGCCGCCTTGACCAGAGCATTGTCGCTGGCATAGGGCGCTGAGCCGTGCCCCGGAGTTCCGCCGACGGTGAGCCGACGCCAGCCCAGGCCCTTCTCGGCCACCGCCATCAGCAGACTCATGCCTCCCGGGCCCATCATGGGAATACCGCCCCACTCGGTCAACACGTAGTCGCAGCGCAGGGCGTCCCACTCGCGGTCCAGGAGGGTTTGCGCCCCATGGGTGCCGCCGGCTTCCTCGTCGGCCACGGCGAAGTAGACGATGTCGCCGGGAAACCGCCGGCCGGAGGCGACGAAGTGACGGAAGGCCACTGCCATCGACGCCGTCAGATTCAGCATGTCGACCGCACCCCGGCCCCAGACCTCGCCGTCGATCAGCTCACCGCCGAACGGGTCGTGGAGCCAGCCGTCGGCCGAGACCGGCACCACGTCGGTGTGACCCATGAGGCACAACGCCGGGGCCGATGGATCCGTCCCCTCATAGCGGGCCACCAGCGAGGTTCGACCAGGCAGGGTCTCGAACAGCTGCAGGTCGACTCCGCTCGATTCCAATTCGTCGCGCAGGAGCCGGGCCGTGGATTCCTCCTGGCCCGATTCCGGCGTGCCGTCGTTGACGCACTGGTTGGCGATCAGAGCCTGCAGCAGCTCGACGGTCTCGTTGGTCAGCCGGTCGAGAGGGTCGGAGGCCACAGTCCGGCTACCGGTTTGACAGGGCCTCGATCAGCTGGGGCATCACCTTGTGGACATCGCCGACGATACCAAGGTCGGCTATCCCGAAGATCGGGGCCTCGGGATCCTTGTTGATGGCGATGATGTTCTTGGAGCCCTTCATGCCCACAAGATGTTGGGTGGCTCCGGAGATGCCGGCGGCGATGTACACATCGGGTTTCACCACCTTGCCGGTCTGGCCGACCTGGTAGGAGTAGGGCACCCAGCCGGCGTCGACGATGGCCCGGGAAGCCCCGGCCGCCCCCTTGAGCAGCTTGGCCAGCTGTTCGACCATCTCGTACTTCTCCGACTCACCCAGGCCCCGTCCACCGGAGACCACGATCGCCGCCTCGTCCAGCTTCGGGCCGTCGGACTCCTCGGCATGACGTTCGACCACGGTGGCCCCTCCGGCACTGCCGGTGTCGGGCACATCGAGGTCTTCGACGTCGGCGGCCGGGCCGTCGGACGGCTCCGCAGCCACCGATTTGGGCCGGACCAGAGCGATATAGGGGCCGTCGCCGGTGAATCTGGTCTTCACGTCGGTGGTGCCGCCGAAGATGGGCTCGGTGCCGATCAGGGTGTCACCATCGACTTCCAGTGCCACGACGTTGGTGATGACCGGACGATCGAGGCCAACGGAGAGGCGGGCGGCCACATCCCGGCCGTCGTAAGAAGTGCCGAGAATGACCGCGTCAGGTCCGTCGCCTTCGGCCACCGCGGCGGAGATGGCCGCCGCCAGCGGGACCCCGACCAGGGCGCCGTCGAGGTCGCCGGTTTGATGGATGGACTCACAGCCATAGGCGCCCAGGATTTCGGCGAGGTCGTCGCCGTCGTCACCGGCGTAGACACACTCGACGGTGTCGGCCAGCTCACGGGCCATCGTCAGGAGTTCGAGGGTGGTGGAGGCGACTTCGCCGTCGGCCGCCTCGGCGTGGACCCAGATCTTGGAAAGTGTCATTGGTTGTCTCCTTTGCCCCTCAGATGACCTTGAGTTCTTCCAGGAAGGCCACCACTCGCTGATAGGCCTCACCGTCGTCCTCGATGACGTCGCCGGCCTCCCGTTGGGGGGCTTCGGCTATATCTACGATCTCCTGGCCGGCCCCGGCCCAGCCGACCGAGTCGGCGTCGAAACCGAGATCGGCCGCCGTCTTCTCGTCGACCGGCTTGGACTTGGCGGCCATGATGCCCTTGAACGACGGATAGCGGGGCTCGACCACGCCGGCGGTGACGCTGATCACGCACGGCATCGGGCAGGACACGTCGTCATGACCGGCGTCGGTCTGCCGCTCCACCTTGACCTTGTCGCCGTCGACGCTGATCGACTTGGCCGCCGTCACCGACGGCAGTCCGAGCACGGCGGCGATCTGCTCGGGAACGGTACCGGTGTAGCCGTCGGAGCTCTCCGAACCGGCGATGACCAGGTCAGGGCTGCTCTCGGAGATTGCGGCGGCCAGGACCTTGGCCGTTGTCAAGCTGTCGGAGCCCAGCAACGCCGGGTCGGACACCAGCACCGCCGAGGCCGCCCCCATGGCCAGGGCGGTGGACAGGCCCGACCGCTCATTGTTGGGCGCCATCGACACAAGGCGAACCTCGCCCTCGCCGGCGGCGTCGACCAGCTGCAGCGCCATCTCAACGCCGTAGGAATCGGATTCATCGAGAATCAGCTTCACGTCGCGTTTGAGAGTCTTGGTTTCGGGATCCAGGGCACCCGGATCAGCAGGATCCGGAATCTGCTTCACGCATACAACGACATTCATGAGGGGCATGGTACGCCACCGGAAGCGGCCTCCGGTCAATCAACGTCGGAATCCTCTTTGCTGGGCCGCCCACCACAGCCGTCGACCACCATGGTCGGCCCCCGATCGGGCCTGGGCGGCGTGCTACTACCCTGTCGGAGATGGCGACCCGAGTCACCATGGTGATCAACCCGTTCGCCTCCTCCGTCACAGCCCGATCGCGGATCGTCATGCAACGGCGACTGGCCGACCGCTTCGATCTGACCGTTGTCGAGACGACAAAGCGGGGCCACGCCATCCGCCTGGCCTACGGAGCGGCCCGCAGCGGTGCCCAGGTGGTCATCGCTCTCGGTGGCGACGGCACCATCAACGAGGTGGCCAACGGGCTTGTCGGCACCGACACCGCAGCCGCCCCCCTACCCGGTGGTTCGACCAATGTGTTGGCTCGAACCCTCGGCTATCCCAACGATCCGGTGGCCGCCACCGACATGGTGATCGAGGCCGTCGAGGGTCGGTCCACGGTGCCGGCCGGTGTTGGGTTGGCCAACGGACGCATCTTCCTGTTCCATGTCGGCTTCGGTTTCGACGCCGCCGTGGTCGAGCGGGTGGAGGCTCGGGGCACCATGAAACGTTACGCCGGGCACCCTCTTTTTGTGGCCACCACCGTCGATACGTGGGCTCGCCAGGTGGAGCGCCGAGCTCCCTGGTTCGACATCATCGGGCCTGATGGTGTCGACCTGGGATCGTTCCACCTGGGCATCGCCCTCAACACCAGTCCCTACACCTACTTGGGCCGGCGACCGCTTCAACTCGCTCCCGAGGCCGATCTAGGCCGCCCGCTTTCGGTGGTCGGCCTTCGATCCCTTTCGTTTCGACACCTCCTCGGTGCGGTCCGTCAGGCCTTCGCCTCGGCTCCGGACTGCGACGAGCCGGCCGGCATCGGTAACACCGATTCGACCGCCCACTACCGCGACCTGACGGCTGTCACCGTGATCGGGCGTCGACCTTTTCCCTTCCAGATGGACGGCGAGAGTTGTGGCTGGGTTGATCGGTTGGAGATCGAGCACCGGCCGGAGGCCTTGCGGCTGGTCGTCCCCGCTTCGACCGGAAAGATCGGTTAGGACAGCAGACCGGCGTCGTTGAGAGTGACCACAGCCAGCGCCGGATTGTTGGTGATGATGCTGTCGACGCCCAGGCGGGCCAGCTCCATGATGCGTTCGGGATCGTCGACGGTCCAGACGTTGATGCCCAGACCGGCGGCCCGGGCCCGGTCGACGAAGGCCTGATCCACCATGAGGTCGTGGGGGTTGATGGCATCGAATCCGTGGGCCTCCACCCGGGCGATGACCGAGGCCGGATCGACCTGGCCCCACACCAGCAGCCCAAGGGGAATGCGGGGTTCGGCGGCCCTGATCTTGATCAGACTGTCGACGTTGAACGACGACACCAGCACCCTGTCGGCAAAGTCGGGCTCGCTGCTCCCGGCCGGCGCCGACGATCTGAGATGGAAGGTGACGAGCCCGGCCACGGCCAGCGAGATCATCTCGCCCGAGTCGTAGTCGGGCTCGTCCGGCAGGTTCTTGATCTCGACGTTGACCCAGAGATCGGATGCCATGTCGAGCACTTCGGCCAGACTGGGCAGCCAATCGGGTAGGTCGGACGCCGGCGTCTCCGAGATCAGCCGTCCGTCGGCCAGATGGGCGTCGTGATGCACCACCAGCACGTCGTCGGAACTACGTCGGACGTCGAGTTCGAGCCCGGCCGCGCCCTGATGGCGGGCGGCTTCGAACGCTTCCAGCGTGTTCTCCTTGTGGGCGGTCGATGCTCCTCGATGGGCCACAACCATCACCATGGCCACCACCCTAGTACGCTTCCCATACCGTTCCGCGGGCTCACGACAATAGCCAAATTGTTCCCCTATGCGGAACAAATCGTCGTGCTAGGGACGGTTTTCGAGCTGTTGGATGACAAAACAACAAGAAAAGACATATTTCAGTCAGATTTCTGACACAGAACTCTTTACGAAGTTCTAAGCATTCGTCTACTGTGGCGGTACGAGGTGTTGGCCTACCTGCCCGCCATCCACACGATCCGCCGGCAGCTGCATCGACAGCTCACGTACTAGAACACGAAGTACAGCAAGAACAACTAGTACGGCAACGTAGACAATACAGAAACCATCTCAAAAACGTCGACCACTCACGGTTAAGGGAGGAAACGTGACAGTCGTAAGTTCTCGAGAGGGCTCACTCGTACTTGAATTTTCCGAGTTCGAGGTCATCGCACAGCGAGTGGGCAACGGCGAGTACATCCACGATCCGGAATTCGGCTGGCGCCAAGATGCGGCATGTCGGGACACCAGCCCTGAGCTGTTCTTTCCCGTCGGCACCACCGGCCAGGCGGTTGAACAGATTGCGGCGGCCAAGGCGGTATGCACCGAGTGTTCAGCCCGTGTCCAATGCCTGGAATACGCCCTGGCCACCAACCAGGACTCCGGAGTATGGGGAGCAACCTCAGAAGAGGACCGCCGCCACCTCCGCCGCACCTTCATCAGCCGACGCCGCTGACAAGCTCGATCGCTCCGGCGATCACCCGACCAACCACCAAAGCTCACCATCGGGGCGTGCAGCGCCTACGCTTCGTGCTCCACGGTGTCGACCGTCACCTGGGCCACCGTTCCGCCTCGTTGACCCCGCGCCGGGAAGATCTGCAGTTCACCCTGTAGTTCGCCGGTGATTATGGTCTGGATGATCGTGATTCCCAGACCGGCATTGTTGTCGATGTCGAAACCGTCCGGAATTCCGACGCCGTCATCGTAGACCCGGACCACCAATCGGTCCGATGACGCCGCCAACTCGACGGTGACCACTCCCCCGTCGACGCCCGGCGGAAATCCGTGCTCGACCGCATTCTGCAGGAGCTCGGTAACGACCACCGCCAGCGAACTGGCCTTACTGGCCGGCAATGCCACCCCTTCACCCACCAGACGGAACTCGACCAGACGATCCGACCCGACCATGGTGGTACGGGCCATCTCCACGATCGGCTGCATGACTTCCCGAAACACAACCTGATCACCGCCCCCGGCAGCCAGCCGTTCGTGGACCACGGCTATGGCCGCGATCCGACCAACAGCCTCTTCGATGGCCTCCTTGGCCTCGATCGACTCCAGCCGCCGACCCTGAATACGCAACAGCGACGACACTGTCTGCAGGTTGTTCTTGACCCGGTGGTGAATCTCCCGGATGGTGGTGTCCATCGACACCAACAGTCGGTCGCGGCGCCGCAGCTCGGAGACATCCCGCACCAGGATGAGGGCTCCGGTCACCTTGGAGTGCTCCAGCAGAGGCAGGATTCTGGCCAGGATGGTCACGGACTCGCTGCGTTGGATCTCGTCGATCACCGGTACCCGAAGCCGGTAGGCTCCGGCCACTACATCGCCGTCGAATCCCAGATCCTCGACCTTCCGGCCGGCGATCCGGCCGTTGTAGCCGATTCGGTGGATGGCGGAGATGGCGTTGGGTGAGGCGTAGTCGACTCGGGAGTCGCGGTCGAGCACCATCGTGCCGTCGCCGACCCGGGGAGTCTCCTCGGTGATGGCACCCTCGAACGGGAAGGGGAACGTACCGTCGACGATCATCGCCGCCAGGCGGCGAAAGACGGCGTAGTAAGCCTGTTCGAGCTCGCTCATGGCGTAGCTCTCCTGCACCCGGCGGTAGCTCAACACGACCGCGATCCGTCGACCCTCGTGGTTCACGGGAACGGTCAGAATATTGGCCCGTCGACCGCTCGGCTCGAGCAAGGCCTCCATCTCCACCATGCGACCGGAGTCCCAGGACGCTTGGAATCCCTGCAGCTGACTCTGGTCGACAACCACGCCGATCATGTCCTCGACCAGAAGGGTGGTGGCAGTGGTGGGCCGAATCTGGCCCAGCACGACAACGTCGGTGTGATCATTCCCGCTGACCGGGGCGCAGACCAGGAGATCGGAGAAGCTGAGATCGGCCAGCGGCGCCCACGACCCGACGAGTCGGCGGAGATGGGCCCGCCCGGCCGCCCCCAGATTCGTATGCCGTCGAGCCAGTTCGCTCAGCGTGGCCATGGGGCCTCAGGTTACCGGACCGGGAAGCTCGGATCCGGGTCGCCACGGTGCCGTCGCCGCCTGATCGGTGAGGGTCACGAGGTCGCTCAGGCGGTTGACGCCGCCCCCGACCCGGGGCAGCAGACCAAGCCCGGTCCCGGCCGCAAGCCGCAGCTCGATGTCAGGAGTGGCCGCCATCAAGGCGGCCATGGCCTCCCGCAGCGACTGGTCGGCCACGGCCTCGACATCGTCGTGATTGATATGGAGCCGAAGGTCGACCGTCCTCGTTCCGTTGGACGGACCCACGGCAACCTCGGTCAGCGGCAACAGCCGATTCACCGTCAACACATCGACCTCGGGAGCAACCGGCGCCGACCCCCACCCGGAGTCGGCGGCTCGAACCTCGACCATGGCGGCGCCGGCCGATTCCATGAGACGCTCGACGGCATCGATGCGCTCCACCAGCCGGGGCCGTAGGCGAGCGAAGAGAGTGAAGAACTCTCCGATTCGTTCCAGGAAATCACCGCCCAACAGCCGGCGGGCCACCAACTGAAACGGCCGGGAGGCGAACCGGGTGACCCCTCCGCCCACGCCGGCGGTCAGCCAGCGCAGCAGTCGGCTGTCGAAGAACTGTTTCAACCGGCCGGGGGCGGCCAACAGGTCGCGGGCGTGCTGTCCCGGAGGAGTGTCGACGATGATCAGGTCGAACCGACCGTCGTCGAGAAGCAGCAGGTGATCGAGGGCAACGTAGTCGTGGCTGGCCACGAACCGGGTGGTGAGCGACCGGTAGAGACCGTTGTTCAGCAGATCATGGGCCGTGGCCTCGTCCGGGGCGCAGTGCCGGACCAGAAGATCCCAGGCGATGCCCATCTCCACCATCAGAACCCAGAGGCGACCATCAGGCTCGGCCGAGCCCGCACCTACCGGGACCAGTACGGCCTCCCCGTCCAGTCCGTTCACTCCCAGAGCATCGGCCAGACGGCGGGCAGGATCGACGGTGACCACCAGGACCCGCCGGCCATGATGCTGGGCCGCCCGCACCCCCAACGCCGCAGCCACCGTTGTCTTGCCCACGCCACCCCGGCCCACGATGACGATCACCGATCGCTCGGCCAGTAGCCGATCGATTTCGCCCATCATTGTCGTTCGCCCATCATTGTCGCCCACCGTTTCCGGTGGCGGACCGAGTCAGGGCGGCCAGGGCGGCGCCCACCGGATCGGCGAAGTCCTCGGCCACTGTGAGGACGGGCACCTCCCAGGTTGCCGCCAGATCACCCAGCTCGGACACGAAAGGCTCGGATTGGGCCGCCCGGTCGACGGCGGCCGCCGCCAACATGGCCAGGGCCGAAACGGCGGTTCCGGCCTCCGAGTTCAACCTCTCCCCCAGCTCACGCCCTTCGGCCCGACCGGCGGGTCCTATTTGGTGCGGCACTCGATTGACGATCAGGCCGTCCACCGCCACATCGGTCTCCCGCCCCAGACGTTCGATCAGCTTGACCGTCTCGGCCACCGGCAGCTCCTCCGCCGTGGCCACCACCGTCAGCGACGTACCAGGACCGGCCAGCAGCTCGGCCAGCCACGCCGTCTGCCCCACCAGCGGGCCGGCCGAGATCAGTTCGTGTAGCGAGGTCGGCGCAGCCAGCATCTCGACGACGTGGCCCGAAGCCGGAGCATCGACGATGATCTGATCCCAGGATCCGAAACGGGCCTCGTATCCGATCTTGCCCACGGTGAGGATCTCCTTGACTCCGGGGGCGGCATTGGAAACGAAGTCGAAGACCCGGCTCAGCGGTCCGATGCTGGCCGGTGATATCGGGACCTTCAGGTAGCGCCGGACGTATTCGTTCAACGAATCCTGGGTGGTCAGACCCAGTACCTCGATGCTGCCAGGCCCTGTCGTCCTGGCAGAAGCGATGGCGGCGGCCAGATCACCACTGTTGACCACGTCGACGGCCAGTACCCGGGCACCGGCGGCGCAGGCCTGAAGGGCCAGGGCGGCAGCCATCGTGGTTTTGCCCACCCCGCCCTTGCCGGTCACAAACCGGAGCCGGGCCGGGCCATCTGGTGTTCTTGTCGGCAACCTCGGCCGCTCTAGGCTCCGAACCCGATTCGGCGCTCGGCGTCGGCCGTCCCGATCTCGACGAAGGCGATCCGACCCGGTGGAATGAGCCAGTCCCGGCCCTTGCGGTCGACCACCGACAGCACCTCGGAGCCGCCCAGGGCCGCCTCCACCTGCGACTTGAGGTCACTGCGGTCAACGTCGTCGGCGAGTTCGATTTCGACGACCTGGGGACTCTCAGCGATGCCAATCCGAAGATCCATCAACACAACCTACCGTGCGCCGATCTACTTCGTCGGTTGCTGATGCGTCGAGGGGCAGTTCGAACTGGCCCAATCCCGGCCGCCGGTATGGCGCCGGTGATTGCCCGGCGGAGAGTGCTAGACGATCTTCAGTTCGGAGCGGTAGCGCTTCTTCGGTGCCAACTCCACATCGACCCGCTCGGCCAGCGTGGCGAACACCTGACCGGCTTCGGTGTCGACCATGGCGGCGATGGGGCTACCATCGTCGCCGCCTTCCCGCAGAGCCGGAACCAGCGGCACATTGGCCAGCAGGGGTACCCCGAGATCGTCGGCCAATTCCTGGCCGCCACCGGCGCCGAACAATTCGTAGCGTTTGCCGTCGTCGCCGGTGAACCAGCTCATGTTTTCGATGACACCGGACACCGTGATGTGAACCTTGTGGGCCATGTAGGCCGCCCGCTGGGCCACCTTCTGGGCCGCCGGCTGCGGGGTCGTCACCACCAGGAGTTCGGCCCGGGGCAGGAACTGGGACAACGACAGGGCGATGTCGCCCGTTCCCGGTGGGAGATCGACGACCAGGAAGTCGGGATCATCCCAGAACACGTCGGTCAGGAACTGTTCAAGGGCCTTGTGCAGCATCGGGCCCCGCCAGATGACCGGCTGGTCCTCCTCGACGAAGAAGCCCATGGAGATGCAGCGAACCCCGTGGGACTCGGGGGGCACGATCATCTCGTCGATCACCACCGGGTCGCGATCGACCCCGAGCATTCGGGGGATGGAGAAGCCCCAGACGTCGGCATCGACCACAGCCACCGACCGTCCCCGGTTGGCCAGGGCCACCGACAGGTTGGTGGTCACCGAACTCTTGCCCACACCGCCCTTGCCCGAGGCCACCAGAACGACCCGGGTCCGGTTGTCGGGATCGGCGAACGGTATCGCTCGCCCTTCGGCATGGCCGTGGCCCTGGTGGGAACCAGCAGTGGCGCCGGGATCACCGTGCAGGCTGCGGCGCAGTTCTTCCCGCTGCTGGTCGGTCATCACACCGAATTCGATGACCACATCGGAAACACGACCCAAGCCCTCAACCGCCTCCCGAACCCGATGATCGATCTCGGCTCGGAGCGGGCAGCCGGCGATGGTCAAATCGATCCCCACCGTGACGGCCGTAGCCTCACCGGCGGGGGTCAGATCAATGGATCGCACCATGCCCAGATCAACGATGCTGCGATGAAGTTCGGGGTCCTCGACCGGCCGCAGGGCCTCTCGAACCTGATCTTCGGTAATGCTCACGTGGTCTCCTCGGATTCGGCCCACTTGCCGTGTTGGGTAGGATATAGACGTGGCCGAGCGAGCCCTCAACCCGACCGAGTTCGCCAACCTGGTGAACGCCATAACGTCGGCCTTCGGCGACCCGACGCGGCGCAACATCTATCTGCTGGTGCGGGAACATCCTGAGGGTCTGACCGCCAACGAGGTGGCCGATACCGTCGGTCTGCATTCCAACGTCGCTCGCCACCACCTGGAGAAGTTGGCCGGTGGCAACTATCTCGACGTCTCACAGCGTTCCTCCAACGCCGCCGGTCGACCGGCCAAGGTGTACACCGCCACTGCTCCTGAGTTGACGCTCGAGTTCGACGTTGGTCACCACGACATCCTGATCACGCTTCTGGGCAAGGCCTTGTCCCGGCTGAGCGATCAGGAGGCGGCCGAGTTGGCCGAGGAGGTCGGTTTGGAGTTCGGCCGCCAGATGGCCCAGTGCATGGGCGATAGCGGGGAATCACAACGTTCGTTCCGTTCAGCCCTCCATGTGGTGGCCGACGCCCTGTCGTCCCACGGGTTCGCGGCCCACGCCGAACACGACGGGGAGGAGCTGCGTATCGTGTCCGGCCACTGTCCCTTCGGTGACGTGGCGGTCGAGCATCCGGTGATCTGCGCCGTCGATCGGGGCATGGTCAAGGGACTGCTGGGCTCGCTCTACGGCGCCGCCGAGGTCGAACTGTCGTCATCGGTGGCCCAGGGCGACGAGTCGTGCGTGGCCGACGTGTCCGAACTGACCTCGGTCGACTGACGGCTCAAGCAACCACCAGGTCCGTGCCGATGGCGGTCTATGGCCCAGCGCTCCCCCATCGCCGCGGTGGCGGCCGCCCTGCTCGTCGCCGGCTGTAGCGTTCACTCGGGCCAGGACACCGCCGGCCCACAACCACGAGCCACGTCGGCGACCACCGAGACGGCCGACGCCGCCGTCCCCGATATCGGAGACGCCCGGGCCACCGGCGGGTTCGAGCCGGCGGACGAAGCCGCCGACGGCGATCCGGGCCACGACAAACCACCGCTGACCGAGCGGACGGAAGTGGCGACCGTGACAGGCCCGGAGATCTGGTCGACTTCCACACCCTCCGACCGGCAGGACGCCCAGTGGTTTCCCAACCCGACCCAGTTCGGAGGGCCTCGGGTCTTCCGGGTCGTCGACTCGACCTCCCATCCTGAACAGATCCGCGTCTCGCTGCCATCGATGCCCAATGGTCAATTCGGCTGGATAGCCCGCGACGAGGTGACGATCACCAAGATCGATCACCAGGTCGAGGTCGACCTCGCTCGGCGGGAGGCAACCGTCTGGGCCGGTGATCGACAGCTGGTGAAGACACCGGTGGTCGTCGGGACGCCGTGGACGCCGACACCAACCGGCGTCTTCTACCTCCGGGACATCATCCGCCAGCCCGACCCATCTGGAGCCTACGGACCATACATTCTGGCCCTGTCGGGGTTCTCCGAGACCCTGGAAACCTTCAACGGCGGGCTTCCCGCCATCGCCCTCCACGGTACCGACAACCCCGGCGCCATGGGACGGCCACAGAGCAACGGCTGCGTACGGCTTCCCAACGAGATCGTCGAGTCGCTGGCCCACGACCTCCCGTTGGGCACTCCTGTCGTCATCCTGACCGGGAGGGCCGAAGGGTCGCTCAACCGGGCGTGGTCACGGTGAACGACGTCGTGGCCTGACCGGTCCCGGTGGCCAGCACACCGTCCGACGGCTGCCCCTCGACCGTGACGGTGACCAGGTAGGAGGTGCCCGGCGTCAAGGTGATACCGGGCCAGCGGGTCTCGCCGCGATGGACCGGGCCATAGCATCCTTGATCGCCGGTCCAGCTTCCCACCGAACGACCGCTGTCGATCTCGGTCAACTCGAAGCTGCCCGTGCCACACACCTCATTGGTCCGGTAGGAGAAGACCAGATCCGACCCCGTACTGCTGACAACACCGGGCGGTCGGACGATCTCGATGGCAACCGGGGCGTCGAACGAGCCACCATCGGTGGAACTCGGGCTCGGGTCGTCCGTGATTGCCTCACCCCCGGCGGCGACCGGGCCGGTCTCGTCGGTCAACGGGCCGGACTCGTCGGGTGGCCGGCCGACGGGGTCAGCCGATGTCGACGTCGACACCGAAGCCGGCACGGCCACGGTTGAGCTGCTCGTGGGGGGACGGGTCGTGGTCGTCGTTGACGCAGAGGTCGTCGGCAGTGGGGAGGTCGCCGTCGTAACCTCCGTGGCCGCCGGGCCGGCCGGTGCCGTCTCTTCCGGTGGCCGGCCGACGGACTCCGGAGCGAGCGTCGCATCGGGGACCGGATCAAGCTGCGACTGACCGCCGCCATCGGCCCCGTTGTCGCCGCCGCTCTCCGATGTCGCGTCCCCCTCGGCCACGATGACCAGCGTGTCGTCGGCACCGGAGGCCGAACCGGCGTCGAGGAGCCACCAGGTCAGCAACAGAATGGCCGTCGTGGAGAGAGCGACGGCCGCCACCTTGATCAGCCAGTCGCTGTCGGCGCCTTTGACTGTTGCCGGCGCTGCTTCCTCATCGACGGAATCGGCTTGCCCATCCTCATCGTCGTCGTCGTGGTCGTCAGGCTCGTGGTCGTCAGGCTGGCGGTCAGCGGCCGGCAGGGGAACTTCACCTGGCAGTACACCGAGGGTGACGGACGACGACTCCTCCTCATCGGCCCCGGCGGCCTCGATCTCGGCCCCGGCGCCATCGGCCGCGATCTCATCATCACCGACGGTCGAGGGTGGCTCGAACAACGGGGCCGACGCCGGGTTGACGAGGGGCTTGACCTCCAGCCGTTCGGCCTCGACCCCCCGGTAGGCGTCTTCCCGGGCGGCCTGCAGCTCGGCCCGGAACTCGGCCATGGTGGCCGGCCGGTCAGCAGGAATCTTGGCCATGGCCCGCTCGATGAAGCGACAAATCGGACTGGGGACGGTCTCGCGCAGATCCCCGACCTGGTGCATGGCCACCCGGCCAAACACCGTGACCGGAGTGGGCTGCTCGCCCGGCGACTTGAAGGGAGCATGGCCGGCCAGGGTGGCCCACAGGGTGGCGGCCAGTCCGTAGATATCGGTCGAGGCCACCGGTAGGAGGCCCTCGGTGAACGACTCCGGTGGGCTGTAGGCCGGGGTGAACGCCGCGGTCGACGTGGCCTTTGATGTCGTATCGTCGGCGATCAACGAGATGCCGAAATCGGCCACGTGGGGCCGTCCGGCCTCGGTCAACAGGATGTTGGCCGGCTTGATGTCACGGTGGAACACGTCCAGCTCGTGGGCCTGTTCCAGGGTCTTGGCCACCTCCTCCACCAGGCGGACGGCCCGGGGCCACTCGATCGGCCCCGATCGGGCCACTCGACGCTGTAGTGATCCGCCCTCGTAGAACGGCATGACGATGTAGGGTGAGCCGTCGTCGGTCTCGCCCGTCTCCAGAATGGGAACGAAGCCTGCGGTCTCCGACAGCCGGTCCATGACCCGTTGCTCCCGTTCGAAGCGACGCCGGGCGGCGGAATCCCATGATGAACGGAGCACCTTCACGGCCACCGTTTCCTGCATGGCGAACCGTCCGGGGACATCGCGTACAGCCTTGTAGACGACGGCCGAGCCGCCGGAACCAATGACCTCTACATCATGAAGACCTCGCAGGCCGAGATCAATTGAACTCGTCGCCATGGTGATCTCACCCTCGCCCTACATCCGTACTGACTAACAATGTTATCCGGGGCTGGGAATGATGGTGAACAGCAAACCGCAGACCTCGAACTGTACTTCAAATCGACATTGTTGTCGAAGCTGCGTTCGAGCCCGAAAACCAGGGATGGCGGGCCTCGATGGGCCGATCTCCGGAAATGATGGCACTATTCAATCCATGACCGATTCAGGCCTCCCGCTCCTTGACATGACCGGCAAAGTGGTGGTTCTCACCGGCGCCAGTTCCGGCATCGGCCGGCGGTTCGCCCAGGTCCTCCATCGGGCCGGAGCCAGGCTGGTGGCGGTGGCTCGGCGAGGGGAGCGTCTCAGCCACCTGGCAGACGAGCTGGCGGCCGAGTCGGGGAATGGTGATCGAGTGGCGGGCGTGGCCATCGACGTTACCGACCCCGACGCCCCCGGGATCCTGGTCCACCGTGCGGTTGCGGCCTTCGGGGCGGTCGACGTCGTGGTCAACAACGCCGGGATCTCCCGGGTACTGGCCGCCACCGACGACAGCCGCGACGGGTTCAGCGACGAGCTGGCCATCAACCTGATCGCCCCCTACGAGCTGAGCCGGGCCGCCGCTCGCTGGATGATCGACAACGAACGGCCGGGGACGATCGTCAACGTGGGTTCGGTCATGGGCCTGGGTGGTGGCGGGCGGCTCAAGGCGGCCGGTTATGCCGCCTCCAAGGGAGGCCTTCACAGCCTCACCCGGGAGTTGGCCTCCCAGTGGGCCCGCAAGGGGATCCGGGTCAACGCCCTGGCCCCCGGCTGGTTCCACTCGGAGATGACGGCCGACATGTTCGCCTCCGAGGCCGGGAAGGACTACATCGAGGCCAACACGCCCCTGGGCCGACCCGGCCGACCCCACGAACTCGACGGTGCACTGCTGTTCCTGGCCTCCGACGCCTCCAGCTACATGACCGGCCACGTGCTCACCGTCGACGGCGGCTGGAGCGCCATCTGAAGCGGCCAACGGCTATTGTTACTCGCACCATGGAGGCCTACCTCATCCGCCATGCCCATGCCGGAGCCCGTACTGCTGGAACCCGGGACCGCTACCGCCGGCTCTCCGAGGAAGGCTTCGGCCAGGCCCGGGCTCTGGTCGACTTCTTCGCCCCCCGGCCCCTGGTTCACCTGATGTCCAGCCCGGCCACCCGCTGTGTCCAGACGGTGGAGCCGTTGGCCGCCGCTCAAGGTCTGGAGGTGGTGGAGGACGCGACGCTGTGGGAGGACGGCGCTGTCGCCGACCTGTTCGGGCTGCTGGAGGAGCAACGCCGTATCCCCGACAGCGACGACCACCGGGTGGTCCTGTGCACCCACGGCAACCTGATCCCGGCTGTGGTCGAACAGCTGGCCTACCAGGGGGCCAAGACCTCGGGCCGAGGCTGCGAACGGGCCTCGATCTGGATGATCCGCTCCGACGGGGAACGTTGGGTTGAGGCCCGCTACTTCACCCCCCGCCTGGGTTACCGGGGCTGAACCGAGCGGCCCATCCTCACCGGCAACCGTTTCGCTCGGCCACCGGAGCGGTCTGCTCGACGAAGAAAGCCGGCGGGTCGAGGGCCAGGAGCGCCTCCACCTGACGGCAGACCTCGTCCTCTTGGCCCTGCCGGTCGGCGACCACGGTACGAAAGGCCCGGGCGTCGGCGTAGGCCGGGTCGAGTTCGATGGCCTGGTCGAGGTAGACCTCGGCCGCGGCCAGCAGTTCGACTTCCTGGCCGTCGTCGACAGACCCCGACGATCCGGCCGACGATGCCAGCACCAGGTACCAGGCCCGGTAGGTCAAGGCCTCGACATTCTCCGGATCGGTGGCCAGGACCTCGTCGAAACACTGGATGGCGGCCAGCAGGTCGCCGTCGACCGTGCCCAGGTTCTGGCAGGCTGCAACCCGTTGCCGGGCCGACTGGTCGACTGATCCGGTGAGGGCTTCGCCAATGCCCCGCTCACCGGCCGAGCGGGCCAGCAACCATCCTGCCCCCACCGCAAACAAGCCGAGTGCCACCAAAACCACCAGTCGTCGGGAACCGGAGCCGGCGGCAGCAGTATTGGTGTTGGCATCGATAGCGGCGTCGGTGGCGGTCTCGGTTTCGATGACCTCGCCGTCATCGTGACCACTGAGATTCCGGCGACGGACGGCGTCGGCCACCCGCACCGTGTAATCGTTGCGGAGGGTCTCGTAGTCGGCCGGATCAAGATCGCCGGCCGCCAGCTCGGCGTCGAGATCGTCAAGTGATCGCACCAGCATGGCCAGTTCGGTATCGACCTCGTCGGCCATCAGCTCTCCGAACCCGACGAATCGACGAGGCGACGGGCCTCGTCAACCAGGCCACGATCCTCAGGCGTGGGTTCCCGCCGAGCCCGCGGTCCGGCCCGGCTGAAGGCCAGTCCGGCCCCCATGGCCCCGAACACCGCCACCACCACCGGCAGGATCCAGATCAAGGCGGCAAACCCGTCGGCCGGGGGATTGAGCAGCACCGCCGCACCGTAGGCCTGAACCAGCTGGTCCCGTATCTCCAAGTCACTTGATCCGGCCGTCACCTCCTCGGCTATCCGCTGGCGGATGGTGGCCGACACGGCGGCGTTGGACTCGGCCACACTCTCACCTGAACATTGCGGGCAGGCGAACGACTCGTGGAGGCGCTGGATCCGTTCAGCGTCGGTCTCAACGCCACCGGTATCGAGGGTGGCCACGGCCAGGAGGGCGATGGCCGCCACCACGATGCCGATCCAGGCGATGGGTCGAGCCACCCGGGGCTTTGGCCGGTCGGCGGTGGATTCGGCCATCAACCGCCCCCGCCTCCGAGCTGTTCGATCAAGGCCGTGACCTCCTCGAAGGTGGTGGCCCCGGGGATATGGACGGCCACCGTTCCGTCGGGAGCGACGAGGAAGGTTTCGGGAACCTGAGCCACCTGGAAATCAACCGCTGCCGTCGAATCGAGAATGACCGGCCAGTCTCCACCTCGCTCGGTGAAGAAGCGACGTACCGGTTCCTCGGTCTCGTTGAAGACCACGGAAACGAGCACGGTGTCGCCCCGTTGCCGACCCCACTCCGACAGGGCCACCAACTCGGGGTGCTCGGCCACGCAGGGGGCGCACCAGGTGGCGAAGAAGTTGACCACCACCCACTGACCCCGGTAGTTGTCGATGTCTATCCCCTCACCGTCAAGGCCGACGCCGGCCAGCGGTGGAACCCGTCGACCGACCAGGGCGTTGCTGGGCGACTCGTCGTCTCCGCCGCTGAAGGCCAACAGCAGGATCAGGGCGGCCACCACCACGCCCACGGCCAACGCCGTGTTGCGGGCCGTGTGCGGTCGAGGCCGGGATCCAGGGTCGACCCCGCCGGGGGTCGGGGCCTCGGTGTCGGGTCGTGGTTCGATCGAGGCCTCAGACACCGGCGTCCTCCATGGCCTCCCCCGCCTCCGGGGCCGGGCGGTGGCCGTCACCGGGGTCGGCGGCGGTCACGGTGAAGGGCACCTGGTTGGCCTCGTCGGAGTCATCGGTGGCGGCCGGCTGGGGTGAAGGGTCGCCACCATCGACGGCGATCGGAGCCGACGTCGGCTCGGTGCCCCGGCGGCGGCGCCCGGGAAACAGGGCCAACACGGTGCCCAGCGCCATCAGCAGACCGCCGGTCCAGATCCAGGCCACCATCGGCCGGATGATCACCCGCAGGTCGATCGAGTCATCGTCGGGGTCGGGCACGGTGGCCAGCACCAGGAACACGTCCTCGGTGAATCCCGACCGCACCGATGGCGTGGGAACCACCTGGCCGCTGAGGCGGAACTGGGTGGTGGCCGGGTGGTACACCTGTCCGCCGTCGATCTCGATGCCGGCGTAAACCCGGAGGCGGCGCTCGTTGGCATCGGCGCCGGGCTGGACGTAGCGGAACGAGTGGCCCTCGACGGTGGCCGTCTCCCCCACCTCCAGCCGGACGGTCCGCTCACTCTTGTAGGCCTCGCTGGCCGACATGCCCACGGCCAGGAGGACCACCCCGAGGTGCACGATCATTCCGCCGTTGGTCCGACCGACCAGCCCCCGCCATCCCTGGCGGCGGGTGGCCAGCACCACCTGTCTGAGGGCGGCTCCGGCGGCGAACCCTCCGAGCCCGAAGGTCAGGATGGGGTAGAATCCCCGACCGCCCAGAATCAGGGCCAGGGCCATGGCCGTCACGGCCATGACCGCCGGCCAGAACAGGCGGGTCGACAGTACCTCGGCCGAGGCCTTGCGCCAGGGCAGAACGGGGGCGCTGGCCATCAGGAACAAGATCACCATGGCGATGGGTCGGGCCATCGAATCGAAGTAGGGCCGGCCGATGGTCAGCCGGGTGCCATCCCAGGCTTCGATCAGCAACGGGAACACCGTGCCCAGCAACACCACGAAGGCCAGCGCGCCGAAGGCCACGTTGTTGGCCAGGAACGAACCCTCCCGGGAGAGGGGGGCGTCGATGGCGCCCGGTGACCGCAGTTCGTCGCCCCGCCAACCGATGAGCCCGACGCTGACGCCGGCCACCACGGCGAAGAAGGCCAGCAGGGCCGGACCGACGGCCCCGGCGGTGAAGGCGTGGACCGACTCCACTGTTCCCGATCGAGTCAGGAAGGTGCCGAGAATGGTAAGGGCGAAGGTGGCGCACAAGAGCGAAAGGTTCCACACCCGCAGCATTCCTCGCCGCTCCTGGACCATGACCGAGTGAACATAGGCGGTGCCCGTCAGCCAGGGCAGGAGTGACGCGTTCTCGACCGGATCCCAGGCCCAGTAGCCGCCCCAGCCCAGCACCTCGTAGCTCCACCAGGCGCCCAGCACGATTCCCAGGGTCAGGAAACCCCAGGCGGCCACCGTCCAGCGACGGGTCTCGATCAGCCAACCCTCCCCCACCCGACCGGTGATCAGAGCGGCGGTGGCGAAGGCAAAGGGCACGGTGAACCCGACATAGCCCAGGTACAGCATGGGCGGATGGACGGCCATGAGGACATGGTTCTGCAACAGCGGGTTGGGACCGCGCCCGACGAAATCGGGCGGTACCTCGACCACGGCGAAGGGGTTGGCCGGACCGACCAGGAGCCCGAAGAAGAAGGCCGACACCACCAGCATGACGACCAGAGCCCAATTGAGCAGCGGGTCGTCGGCCCGGCGGCGGAACTTGACCAGCACCGCCCCCAAATAGCAGGCCAGGATCAGCACCCACAGCAGAAGCGATCCCTCCAGCGACGACCACAGGGCGGCGAAGTTGAACAGCGGAGGTGTCGACCAGCTTCCGACCTCACTCACGTAGGACACGGTGAAATCGCGTTGGAACAGGGCGACCTCCATCACCACGAAGGCCCCAACGGCGGCCACCACGACCAGGGCGGCCCAGCGGCGGACCGTGCGGAGGAAGATCGGCTGTCGGGCCGGGGTCATGGCCACCAGAGCGTAGAAACCACCGACGGCGCCCATGACCGAGGCGGCCAGCCCGAGGGCGACGAAGGCGAACCCCAGAACCGAGTTCACCGGCCCCTCACCGTCGGCCGATCACCATGATCCGGCGCCATGGCTCACTGACCCTGGTTGGTCGGAACGACGTCGCCCGTTTCGTCGAGTTCGTAGTTCAACCGGTCGGGGTTGTCCTCGACGTACTCCTCGGAATGTTTGACCAGCAGCTGGTTGGAGACGAACTCCTCACCCTGCCAGTGACCCTTGGCCACCACCTGCTCCCCCACCTTGAACAGGTCGGTCGGCTCGGCCCCGACGTGGACGATGTCGGCCGTCTGGCCGCCGAAAGTCATGGCGAAGCGCATGGCGTCACCGTCCGAAACCGGTTCTGACACGACGGTGCCCTGCAGGTTGAACGTGTCGTCGCCCAGCTCGGCCCGTTGGGCCACCGCCTCGTCGACGTTCAGGAAGTAGACTCGGGCGCTGGTCAGGGCTTGGTAGAGGACAAACCCGGCGACCAGGGCCAAGGCGCCGATGATCACCCAGTTGCGCACCGAGCGGGAACCGCCGGCCGGCACTTCACGGGGGGTCAGATCGAGATCAGTCAAGGAACCGGCGCCTTTCCTCCGGAACCTCGTCGGTGAGGGCCCGGCCCCGGGCCAGAACCCAGGCCCCATAGACGCCTGTTCCGACGGCCACGATCACATAGCCGGCGGCCACGAACACCCAGTGGTTCATCGAAGCGCACCTCCCAGGGCACTGCCGTTGCCGGCCTCACCTCGACGTTCGGTCAGGGCCCGGGCCAGACGCAGTTCCTCAACCTGGCGCTCCAGCCAGGCCACCCGGAAGCGGTGGATGAGCAGCCAGGCTCCCAACAGTAGGAAGGCAACGACGCTGATGAACAGGGTGAAGAGCATCAAGCCGTCGAGCTGGGTGTCGACCCCCAGGGTTTGGCCCTGGTGCAGACCCCGCCACCATTGCACCGAGTAGCGGACGATGATCAGATTGGCTATGGCGATGATGCCGACAACGGCGGCCCGCCGGGATCGCACTTCCTGAGGCAACTCCATGCGGCGGATGGCCAGGTAGCCCAGATACATGATGAACATGACGGTCGTGGCCGTCAGCCGAGGATCCCACTCCCAGTAGGTACCCCATGTCGGCTTACCCCAGATGGCCCCGGTGGCCAGCACGAAACCGGTGAACAGCACGCCGATCTCGGCCGCCGAACCGGCCAGCAGATCCCAGAAGGCGCTCTGGTTGCGCAGGTAGACAACGCTGCCCAGAAAGGTGATGCCGTAGGCCAGATAAGAAACGGCGATGGTCGGCAAGTGGAGATAGAGCAGGCGGACGCTGTCGCCCATGTCGACTTCGGGGGGCGACAGCACGAGGGCGAAGATCAGGGAGAGGGCCAGCCCGACGATCGCGGCCCAGCCGACGATGTTCGTTGCCTTTGAGCTGGTAGACGTCACGACTCCTCCATTATCGGACCGAAGGCAAGCATTCCCACGCCAACATAAAGTAGGGAGAAAACTCCGAGCAGCATGGCCCACGACCAGCCGTTGTCGAGCGGACCGTAGACCGCGGCCTCGGTGGCCTTGGTTGCCGCCAACAATACCGGCGCCACCACGGGCAGGACCAGCAGCGGGACCAGGGTGTCTCGAACTCTCAATCCAGAGGCTACTGCGGCATAGACGGTACCGGCGGCCGTGATCCCCAGTGTGGCCAGAATCACAACGACCAGCAGGAGGGGGATGTGGGTCAGCGGCGGGCCGTAGAGCACGAAGGCCCCGAATCCCAGGACCACCTGCAGGGCCAGCAACTGGGCGGCCACCGCAGCCGACTTGCCCAGGAAGATGCCGGCCGGATCCAGCCCGGCCATCTTGAGGGCATCCAGATTGCCGTCGATCGATTCGACGGCGAACGACCGCCCCAGGGCCATGAGGGCGGCCAGCTGAACCGTTATCCAGAAGAGGCCGGGGGCGGCCTGGGCCAGGATGGACCGACCGCCCGACCCGGCTACCGCCAGATCGGGGCTGATGGCCAGGCCGAACAGTATCAGCACCAAGGCGCCGAAGGGCAGAATCTGACCCATTCCCACCCGGGTGGCCCACTCGATGCGGAGGTCCTTGGAGGCCATCAACCAGGCGTCACGAAACACTGCGATTTTCCTTCGCCGGCTCCCCGTCGGCGGCGGCGACCGTTCCCCCCACCAACTGCACCGTTCGGGTGGCCAGGCTGGAGACCCGCTCGTGATCGTGGGAGGCAATGATGACGGTGGCTCCAAAGCGCACGGCGTGACGTACGATCTCATCGATGAAATCACGGCCGGCCCGATCGAGGCCGGCGTGGGGTTCGTCGAGCAGCCAGATCTTGGGCCGACGACAGACCATGACGGCCACCGAGGCCCGGCGCCGCTGGCCGGCTGACAGGTCGGTGATCTTGACCTGACGTAGCCGACCGCCGAGGTCAAGCCGATCCAGGATCGGCTCCACGGTGCCCGGGTCAGCCCGGTTGGCGGTGGCCCAGAACGTCAAATTCTCCTCCACCGTCAGCTCGTCATAGAGGAAGGTCTGGTGGGCCAGAAGCCCTGTTTCCCGGCGGACGTTACGCCGCTGGGTCCGGTCGGACAGGTCGTGGCCCAGAACCGATCCGTAGCCACCGTTCAGGGGGGCTAGCCCGGCGCACAACCGGAGCAGGGTGCTCTTGCCCGCACCGTTGGGGCCGCGCAGGACCACGATCTCGCCGTCGGACACCGTCAGGTCGACGCCGGCCAAAGCCGGAAAGCCGCCGATCAAGCTGATCGCTCCGGAAAGGCTCACCATGGTCTTGGTATCCATCAAGGGGGCCCAATCATTCACCGGATACCACGATACGGGCACCGGGGGGCGGGCGATACCGGCAACCGGCCCGATCTGGCCCAAATTGAACCGCTTGTGTACCGAATTCAGCCCATTCGAAAGCCGAATCGGTCAATGGAACCAACGTTTCGCCGATTGATCATCATCGGCGGACGAATCGATTGCACATGACAGCCATTCTCCATCGACTTCTTGGTGCCGTGGGCCGTGTTCTGATCGCCACCGGTCTTCTGGTCCTGGCTTTCGCCGCGTTCCAGTATTGGGGCACCGGATTGGCCGAAGCCCGGGCCCAGGAGGAACTCGATGGCGAGTTCGTGGCCCGGCTGCAGCAGATTACGCAACAGGCCACAGCCGAGCCGCCGAGTGACCCCGATCCCGACGAAGCCGACGATCCTGACGGTCCCGGCTCCGGTGAACCCGATCCCGAGCCGGAACCGCAGCCCGACCAGGCCATCAATACCGACACCGCCCCCACCCTGGACCCGGCCGACGTACCGCCGGAGGGGGCCGCCGCCGGCCGCATACTTATTCCCGCCATCGGCGTCGACAAGACCTACGTCCAGGGTGTCGGTCGAGACGATCTGCGCAAGGGCCCAGGTCACTACCCCCAATCCCCCTTCCCCGGCCAAGCAGGCAACGCCGCCATCGCCGGGCACCGGACCACCTACGGAGCACCCTTCTTCGACCTCGACCAGTTGGTACCGGGCGATGAGATCATCGTCGAGACACTGCAGGGCCGTTTCTCCTATCTGGTCAACGAGCACGAAGATTCCTCGGGCCGGCCACTGGGTCACTTCATTGTCGACCCCACGGCCACCTGGGTTCTCGACGACCAGGGTGACAATCGACTGACACTGACCGCCTGCCACCCGAAACGGTCGGCCGCTCAGCGGATCGTGGTGACCGCCACACTGAACACCACACCGGCCCCGCCGACGCCGCCTCCCGCCGACATCGTCGAGCCGGAACCGGAACTCCCCACCGAGATAATCGACGATGAGGCCGAGGACGCCAACGTTCCGTCCGTCGATCAGACGGTGTTCAACGATGCCCAGTCGTTGGACGAGTCCCTGGGCTGGCGACCGGAACACTGGCCGGCCACCGCCGCCTGGGCCGCAGCCTGCGCCCTGGTCGCCCTGCTCGGGTGGCTGCTGGGACGGCGGTGGCGGCCCCGGGCCGCCTATGCCCTGGCCGCCGGACCGTTCCTGGCCTGCCTGTTCGTCTGTTTCACCCATCTCGACAAGCTGCTGCCGGCCATCTGACCCGGTGGCCAGCGGCCGACCGGCGGCGCCCGTTGGCCGCTACATTCGGCTCCGTGGGCAGATGTGCGATCGTCTCATTCCGTCTCGGTCAGGCCGACGGGGTTTCGGTGGTGGCCGGGCTGTGGCGGGAGGCACTGGAGAAACAAGGTTGGGCCACGGTGACGGTGGCCGGAGCCGGTCCGGTCGATCGCCTCCTACCCGGTCTGGCCATAGGAGCCGACAAGCCGGCCGGCCGAATCGAGTTGGAACGGGTGCTGGCCGACTGCGACCTGGTGGTGGTGGAGAACCTGCTGTCCATCCCCCTCAACCTCGCCGCCAGCCTGGCGTTGGCCGAAGTGCTGGCCGGCCGGCCCGCCATCCTCCACCATCACGATCCGCCGTGGCAGCGGGAGCGGTTCGCCCACATCACCGATCTGCCGCCTGACGATCCGGCCTGGGCCCATGTGACCATCAATCGCCTGACGGAGAAGCAGTTCGCCCAGAGGGCCATGACTGCCACCACCATCTACAACGGCTTCGACACCACTCCGCCGCCCGGTCGGGCTGAAGCCACCCGGCGACGCATCGGAGTGGCCCCTGATGACGTCCTGGTCGTTCACCCGGTGAGAGCCATCGCCCGCAAGAACATTCCGGCCGCCCTGCGGTTGTGCCAGGCCCTGGACGCCATCTACTGGATACCCGGTGAAGCCGAGGAAGGCTACGGCCCGGAGTTCGAGCGCCTGCTGGCCCGGACCACGGCCCGGGTCGTGCGGGAGCCGATCAACCGGGTCGACCTGACGATGTCGGACCTCTACGCCGCCTGCGACCTGGTGGTCTTTCCCTCAACCTGGGAGGGTTTCGGCAACCCACCGATCGAGGCCGCCATCCACGAGAAACCGGCGGTCGTCGGCCACTACCCGGTGGCCGACGAGTTGCGAAAGCTGGGCTTCATCTGGTTCGACCCCGACGACGTCCAGGCGGTGGCCGCCGAGCTGGACAACCCGACCATTGGAATTCTGGCCCACAACCGGCGACTGGTCGAGCAACACCTGTCTTTCGAGACGATGGAACAGTCAATCGCCCGGCTCCTGGCCTCCCGGGGCTGGCATCCCTGAACCCCGCCGGCTCGTGGCCGATGGGCCGCCGCCCCTTGGTGAGAGGCAGATGGCCAGGCCGGCCCAGGTCTGGGGGGCTGCGCCCCGTCCCTGGCCGGTGTCCGGGTTCCAGTATTCGGCCAGGCCGGACCGCCCGGCTCCCTTGATCAATGAGTCGGCCAGCCGGTTCGCCACGTCGGGAGCGACCTGGCCGCCCTCGACCGCCTGGCCCGCCGCTCGCCACAACAGGTAGCTCAGCTGGGGCCAGGCCGGGCCCCGCCAGTACCGGTCGGGGTCGTAGGTCGGCTCGTCACAGTGGACGCCTCGTGGGCCATAAGGAGCGCCGAAAGCCGTTGGATCGACGAGTTGCTCGAACATGGACGGACGGGGGTCCACCAGCAACGCCAGCATGGAGTCCAGGGTGCGGGCACCACACGATGGCCTCACCTCACCAACCAGCGGTTCGTCCCACCACGTCTCGGTCTCCGCATCCCAGCGCGATTGGATGGCGGCCGTCAGTTCCTCCGCTCCTGCTCGCAATCGAGGGGAGGCCACCAGCTCCGACAGCAACCGGCAGTTCCAGGCCACCAGTGCGCTGAAGCCCACCGACCCGACGGCGAACTCCGGGTTGGCCACCGGCGCGCCGTGGTGATCGAACACCAGTGAACGAACAAATCGCAGCTTGTCGGCTTTCCACGACGCCGGTCCGGACCAACTGTCCCAGCGGGCGCTGTCGTCGCAGCCGGTCTCCCACGGGTGATAGACCGGGACCAACCCGCCCGCCGTGCGCTCCCGGCCATCGAGCAGATGAACCAAGCCCCGGGCCGCCCGCTCCAGCAGGCCGGCACCCGACAACTCGTCACCGGGAATGACACCGTGGGTCGCGACCTCGGCCAGGGCCAGCCCCCACATCGGCGGTTGGGTGATGGCGGAGGTGCCGGTCCGACCCCACAGGTCGGCGTGGACCGTGGGGGCGTTCCAGTAGGTCATGTGGGGTACGAAGCCGTTGGGAGCCATCCGGGCCAGAACGTGGTCGATCTCGATCACCGCTCTCACCGGGTTGATCCTGGTCCAGACAACGGAGTGGAAGCACGAGTCCCAGAGCCACTGATGAGGATAGACGTCCCGGTTGGGCACACAGAATCCGGGTGAGGTCCAGGCCTGATCCATCACGGCGGCCACAGCCCGTTGGAGATCGGGGGCGGCCTCACCTGCGGGCCCGGGTTCATCTGTCATGGTTCGTCACCCATCGGCTCCGCCATCGGCCTTTCGACCTCGGCCGGTATCCTATCGCCATGTTCAATGCGACGGTGGGTGAGGGAAGCGCGGGGTGAGGTCGACGCCCCCGGTCTCCCACGACCCGATACTGGAGCGGCGGGCCAAGGTGTCGAACCTGGTGTCGCTGGCCATCCGGGCCGGATCTCTGTTGTATCTCGGGGCCATGGCGTTGTTCTTCTATGCTCTGGCCACCCGGTTCACTCCGGCCTCGACCTCGATCATGACGGCCTGCCTGATCGGCGGTTCGGTGCTGCTGGCCCCGGCAATGGTCTTCAAGTACGCGGTCAAGGCCGCCGATCGGGCCGATCGGGAGGGTGACTGGTGAGCGGGCGACTTCCCGGCCCGGAGCGCAAACGGCAGTTGCTGGCCGTCGCCCGTTCGGTCTTGGCCAAGAACGGTTACCACGAGACCACGATGAGCGAGATCGCCACTGCGGCCGGCGTGACCAAACCGGTGCTGTACCAGCACTACCGCTCGAAACGGGATCTGTATCGGAACGTGCTGGAGGATGTCGGAGCCCGGCTGGAATCGGCGGTGGTTGCCGCCGCGGTCGACACCAGCTCCCCTCGGGAGCGGGCCGAGGCCGGTATCCGGGCCTACGCAGAGTTCGTCGAGGACGACCTCGACGGCTTCCGGCTGCTGTTCAGCGGGGCCAACCGCCAGGATCCGGAGTGGGCCGCCCTGACATCAGGAGTGGAGCGGTCGCTGGCTCGGGCCATCGCCTCGCTCATCGATGTGCCGGCCATTGCCCCCATGCGCCGTCAGACCATGGCCTACGGAGTCATGGGCCTGGCCGAGGCCATGATGCGGTACGCCAAATCGGGCGAGGCCGGCCACTACCCGACCGAACGCCTGGCGGCCGACATCACCAATCTGCTGTGGGCCGGACTGCGCGGTATCGAGGCCGACGACGACTGAGTGCCTCACCGCTCCCCGGCCAGCACGGCCAGGGCGGCGGCATGCAGCTCCGAGGTGGCCGCCGCCACCACATAGCCACCGTCGAGCGGGACTTCGCCGGCCAGGTTCGTGACGACGCCCCCGGCCCCGGAGATGATGGGGATCAGGGGCAGGATGTCGTAGGCCTGGAGCTGATTTTCCACCACCAGGTCGGCGTCACCGGAGGCGAGAAGACCGTAGTTCATACAGTCACCGCCGAAGCGCACCATCTTGGTCGCTCGGCCCAGGGCGTTGAAACGGTCCAGTTCCGGCCCCGGAGCGAACATCGACGGATGGGTGGTCAGAACGGCGGCGTCATCAAGCGTGGTGGTGGCGGCGGTGGCCAGCGGTGTGGTGGACCGGACCCCGGCCCGGTTGGCGGCCAGAACCAGGTGACTGTCGAGTCCGGCGCCCACGTAGGTCTCATCCAGTACCGGTAGGTGCATCCAACCGGCAACCGGCATGTCGTCAACGGTGAAACCGACGAGGGTGCCCCACATCGGCTGGCCGGTGACGAAGGCCCTGGTCCCGTCGACCGGATCGATGAACCACCGGTGGCGACCCTGGCCGGTGGTCCCGAACTCCTCGCCGGTGACGGCATGGTCGGGGAACAGTTCGGCCAGCGATTCCCTGATGAGCCGTTCGACCGTCCGGTCGGCCTCGGTCACCGGGTCGAAGCCGACGGACAGTTTGTTGTCGACCGTCAACCCGCCGGTCGACGGTTCCCCGAGGCGAAGCCGGGGACGGAACCAGTCAAGGGCTCGTCGGCTGGCATCGACGACGCGATCGGTCACGGCGGCGATGTCGTCGGGCGAAAGTACTTCGGCAGTGGCCACCCGAGCGAGGATAGAGGAAACGACCGCTATGGTATGGCACGATGTTGCCCCCTACACCATTGTTCGTCGGACCAGTCGAACCGTCGACCCGATCCCGACGACTGCTGATCGCGGTGGCCGGTCTGAGTGTCCTGGTTGGTTGGCTGCTGGCCAACCCGGCTGCCGCCCAGTCGGCGACCGGTCAGGAGCTGCCCGAGCTGTCAGTGCTCTCAGCGGTCATCCTGGGCCTGGTCGAGGGCCTCACCGAGTACCTGCCCGTCAGCTCCACCGGGCACCTGGTGGTGACCTACGAGCTGCTGGGCCTGGCCACCAGCGACGAGGCCCGCGATGCGCTGGAGACCTACGCCATCTGCATTCAGGCCGGAGCCATCCTGGCCGTGTTCGTGCTCTACCGGGAGCGGGTGGCCCAGATGCTCGACGGTCTGCTGGGTCGCAGCGTCGAAGGGCGGCGGGTGCTGTTCGGCGTGGTGGCGGCGTTCATTCCCACCGCCATCATCGGCCTTTCGCTGGTCAAGGTGGTGCGGGAGAGACTGTTCGGCGTTCCTCCCATCGCCGCCGCCTGGCTGGTCGGAGGTCTGGCCATCCTCGTCCTGACCCGCAGCGGCATGCTGCAGCGAAGCGGCCGGGCGCTCACCGAAATCACTCTTGGTCAGGCGGTGCTGATCGGTTTGGCCCAGGCCATCGCCCTGTGGCCCGGGGTCAGCCGCAGTCTGGTGACCATCATCGCCGCCGTACTGGTCGGCTTGTCCCTGCCGGCCGCCGTCGAGTTCTCGTTCCTGCTCGGCCTGGCCACGTTGGGGGCGGCCACGGTGGTCACGGCGGCCACCGACGGCGGGCAGCTGGTCGATCTGTTCGGCTGGTTCAACCCCCTTGTCGGACTGGTGGTGGCGTTCGTGGCCGCTCTGGCCTCGATCCGCTGGATGGTGTCATGGCTACAGCAGCGCAGCCTCGACGTTTTCGGCTACTACCGGGTCGGCGCCGGACTGGTTGCTTTCGGCCTGGTTGCGGCCGGCGTACTGTAGGATCTTCTCGGGATGCGCATCGGGATACCACGACAATCGCAGAGCCGGGAACGCAGAGTCGCCATCACCCCGACCGGAGTGGCCAAGCTGGTGGCCGACGGACACGAGCTGTTCGTCGAGGTCGGAGCCGGACTGCGGGCCGGCATCGACGACGCCGACTTCCGCACCGCCGGAGCCACCGTCGACCAGAGAGTGGCCGTCATCGGCAACGGCGGGATGATCGTGCAGACCGTCGGCCCGGCCATCGATGAGCTGACCCAACCCGACTGGTCGCGCCTGGGGCCCGACCACACACTGATCGCCGTGCATGATCCGCTGTGGGATCCGGGCCGGGCCGAAGCTCTGGCCGGCACCGGAGCCACCATCGTGTCGCTCGACCTGATTCCCCGGATCACCCGGGCTCAGAGCATGGACGTGCTGTCGTCGATGGCCACCGTGGCCGGCTACCAGGCGGTATTGCTGGCGGCCATGAGATCGCCTCGCCTCTTCCCCATGATGATGACGGCCGGAGGGACGGTGCCTCCCACCCGAGCCGTGGTGCTGGGGGCCGGAGTAGCCGGTCTGCAGGCCATCGCCACGGCCAAACGATTGGGAGCGGTGGTCGAGGCCTACGACATCAGGCCGGCGGCCATGGAGCAGATCGCCTCGGTGGGGGCCAAACCCATCGAACTCGATCTGGCCTCCGAAGACAGCGAAGACTCCGGCGGCTACGCCAAGGCCCAGACCGAAGACATGAACCGGCGACAGAATGCAGCCCTCCTGCCCTATGTGGCCGATGCCGATGTGGTGATCTCCACCGCGGCCATTCCCGGCGCCGCCAGCCCGGAGCTGATCACCACCGAGATGGTGGAGGCCATGCGCCCCGGTTCGGTCATCGTCGATCTGGCGGCCGAGCGGGGCGGGAACTGCCGACTGACCGACCCCGACAGCGAGGTCAACCACAACGGCGTACTGATCTTCGGCCCCACCGATCTGCCGTCGCGGGCAGCCGCCACCTCCAGCCTGTTGTTCTCCAACAATCTGGTGACCTTCATCCGCCATCTCAGCAGCGACAACGATGACGAGGGCGGTCCCGGGAGTCCGACCGTGGTGTGGGACTTCGACGACGAGATCACGGCCGGAACCGTGGTCGGCCGGGGGGGCGAGGTGGTCCACCCCCGGGTGCGAGCCAAGTTGGGACTGTCCCCGGTCAAGACCGAGGGTGAGACCGACCCGGCGCCCAACTCCGAAACCGACGAGGGGGACGAAGAGGAATGACGTTCTTATTGGCCCTGACGCTGTTCGTCCTGGCGGTGTTCCTCGGCGTCGAACTCATCACCAAGGTTCCGCCGACGCTGCACACCCCGCTGATGTCGGGTTCCAACGCCGTGAGTGGCATCACCCTCATCGGGGCTCTGGTGGCGGCCGGCTCCGACCACTCCACCCTCACCACCATCCTGGGGTTCGGGGCAGTTGCTCTGGCCACCATCAACGTGGTCGGCGGATTCCTGGTCACCCATCGCATGCTTGGCATGTTCAACCGGAAGCGCTGACCGTGGACACTGTCATCCAGCTCGGTTATCTCGCTTCGGCGGTGCTGTTCATCTTCGGGTTGAAACGGTTGTCCCGGCCCCGCACCGCGGTGCAGGGCAACATGTTGAGTTCGATCGGCATGCTGCTGGCCGTCGTGGTCACGCTGTTCAACTCCGACATCATCAGCTTCTGGGTCATCGTGGCCGGCCTGGTGGTGGGCGGAGGCGTCGGTGTGGTTCTGGCCACCCGGGTGGCCATGACCGGCATGCCCCAACTGGTGGCATTGTTCAACGGCTTCGGAGGCCTGGCCTCGTTGCTGGTCGGAGCGGCCACGCTGTCGGAGGCCCTGGACCTGACCGGTGGGGCCGACCTCGATGTCGAGTTCCTGTCCACGGCGGCGCTGACCGTGCTCATCGGCTCGGTGACCTTCTCCGGCAGCGTCGTGGCCTTTGCCAAGCTGCAGGAGATCTGGAAGGACCTGGCCTCCCCGGTTGTGCTGAGGGCGGCCAATATCGGCCTGGTGGCGGTCAGCGCCCTGCTGGCGGTCATGATCGTGGTCGATCCGTCGTCGTGGTGGCTGTGGAGCCTGGCCCTGGTGGCCTTGATTGCGGGGATAACCCTGGTGTCGCCCATCGGCGGCGCCGACATGCCGGTGGTCATCGCCCTGCTCAACTCGCTGTCGGGCCTGGCAGCATCGACAACCGGGTTCGTGCTCGGCAACTCGCTCCTGATCATCGCCGGCGCTCTGGTCGGGGCCAGCGGCCTGATCCTCACCCTCATCATGTGCACAGCCATGAACCGAACGCTGCTGAACGTGCTGTTCGGCGCCATCGACACCAGCGGCGTCGTGGCCGACGGCGACGAGGTCTACGCCGGCAAGATCACCAGCTCGTCGGCCGACGAGGTGGCCATGATCCTCGATACCGCCGAGCGGGTGGCCATCGTGCCCGGCTACGGAATGGCCGTGGCCCAGGCCCAGCACGCCGTTCGCGACCTGACCAAGTCGCTGGAGCAGCGAGGAGCCGCTGTCGTGTTCGCCATCCACCCGGTGGCCGGCCGCATGCCCGGTCACATGAACGTGCTGCTGGCCGAGGCCGAGGTGCCCTACGAGCAGCTTAAGGAGATGGAGGCGGTCAACCCGTCGTTCCCCCAGGTCGACGTGGCCATCATCATCGGAGCCAACGACGTGGTCAACCCCGACGCCCGGGAGAACCCGCAGAGCCCGATCGCCGGTATGCCCATTCTCGACGTCGACCGGGCCCGCACCGTGGTGGTGATCAAACGATCGCTGAGCCCGGGATTCGCCGGTATCCCCAACCCGCTGTTCGCCAGCGACAACACGCTGATGCTGTTCGGCGACGGCAAGGCCGCCGTCGAAGACATCGCCACCGCCCTAACCGAGCTGTAGCCGGGCCGACCACCCACCACCCCGCCACCGCCCTTCTGTGCGCCCCAGACCCCGTTTTTTGGGGCGTGGAGCGCACAGAACGGGTTCAGGTCCCTTTGAGGAAGAGGGCGTAGGCGTCGTTTTCGGTCTCGTCCCAGTAGCGGTAGCCGAGTTCGTCGAGGTGCCGGTTGAGTTCGTCGCCGGTGGGGGGCGGCACGTCGATGGCCACCAGAACCCGGCCGTAGTCGGAGCCGTGATTGCGGTAGTGGAACAGGGTGATGTTCCAGTCCACCCCCACCGACTCCAGGAAGCGCAGCAGCGCCCCCCGGCGCTCGGGAAACTCGAAGCGATAGACCCGCTCATGGGCCACATCGGCGGCCGGGCCTCCGGCCAGATGGCGGACGTGGAGCTTGGCCATCTCGTTGTCGGTCAGATCCGACACGGCGTAGCCGGCGCCGTCGAGGTGATCGATGAGTTCGTGACGGTCGGCCGCCCCCGGTCGCAGCTCCAGTCCGACGAAGATCCGGGCCACCTCGGTGTCGTTGCGGCGGTAGTTGAACTCGGTGACGTGACGGTCGCCGACGGCCCGGCAGAACTGCAGGAAGCTGCCTTGCCGCTCGGGAATCTCCACCGCCAGCAGAGCCTCCCGCTTGTCGCCGATGGCGGTCCGCTCGGCCACGTGGCCCAACCGGTTGAAGTTCATGTTGGCCCCACAGTTGATGCCGACCAGTCGCCGGCCGCTGATCCTGGTGTCGTCCACGTGACGCCGCATGCCGGCCACCGCCAGCGCGCCGGCCGGTTCGACCAGGGTGCGGGTGTCGTCGAAGATGTCGCGGATGGCGGCACACAGTTCATCGGTGGTGACGGTGATGATTCCGTCGAGGTGGCGCCGACACAAGTCGAACGTGAGGTGCCCGACCTGTTTGACCGCAACCCCGTCGGCGAAGGTTCCGACGTGGTCGAGAGCCACCGGGTGTCCGGCTTTGAGGGCGGCCTGCATGCCGGCGGCATCAACCGGTTCGACACCGAACACCAGGGTCTCGGGCCGTAGGACCTTGACGTAGGTGGCGATTCCGGCGGCCAGACCGCCACCACCGACTGGGACGAAAACGGCACCGATATCGTCAGGGCACTGGTCCAGGATCTCCCGGCCGATGGTCCCCTGACCGGCGATGACATCGAGATCGTCGAACGGGTGGACAAAGCACAGACCGTCACTGTCGGCCCGCTGCCGAGCCAACTGTTGGGCATCGTCATAGTGCTCACCGTGTAGCGTCACCTGACCGCCCAGGGCCTCCACCGCCTTGATCTTGATCTCCGGGGTCGACAGCGGCATCACCACATGAGCCGGTACTCCCCGGCGGGCGGCGGCCATGGCCACCCCTTGGGCGTGGTTGCCGGCTGAGCTGCAGATGACTCCATTGGCCAGCTGATCGTCGTCGAGGCCCAGGATCTTGTTGGCCGCCCCCCGCACCTTGAACGAGAACGTCGGCTGCTGATCCTCCCGTTTCAACAGAACGCGGTTGCTCAGGCGTTGGCTCAGCAACGGGGCGGCGCTGAGTGACGTCCGGTTGGCCACGGCATAGATGTTGGCTTCCTCGATTCGGGCGGCCAGATCGGCCGACTGGTAATCCATGACCTCTCAGCGTAGGGAGGCCGACTCTGGACCCCTATGCGGTGACGGTAACCGAGGCGTTGGTCAGTTCGCCGTCGGCCGACAGGTTCTGCTGGCGGCTGGAGCCGTCGAGGTTCATCGACTCCCGGATCAGCGAATACGGGCCCCGCTCTCGGGCCGATTCGATGCAGATGAAGTAGTTCCCGGCGGGAGCGGTCCCCCCGGTGCCCATGCCGTCCCACGCCACCTGATAGCTCCCGGGGGAACGGGTCGGCCCGGAGATGGCGTCGACGGTGTCTGGCCCGCCGCCTGAGATCCGACTCTGATCGACGTTGTACCAGCGGGTCAGATCCGGCAGCCATCGTTCGCCCCGGCCGAACTGCTGATACCACAGCGACACGGTGGTCAACAGGTTGCCGGCCCCGTCTTCGATCCAGACCGCAATGTAGGGAGGCACATTCTTGCCGCCCGAGGCCTGTTCGTAGGTGAAGGCGATCACCATCGTGCCTCCCGCCGGCAGCGCACCGCCGGATCCGGTGGTGGTCGATGTGCTCGGTGTGGTCGGTGTTGACGTGGTGGTGGACGACGATGAGGTCGGGACCGTCGAGGTGGTGGTTGAGCCATCGATCGCTTGCGTTGACGTCGGCGCCGAGGTGGACGATGTTGAGGACGAGACCATCTGACCCTCGCTGGTCGACGGATCGACCGAGGTGACCGATCCGGTATCGGTCTGCACTCGTAGCGTCTGCTCAGACGAGCGCTCCTGGCCGCCGGCCGCCGCTGTGCTGCCGTCATCGGTGGAGACGGCCGGGTTGCCGGCCGTGCCCTCGGCGAACACGTCGGCGTCGTTGCCGGAGCAGGCGGCGACGACCAGTCCCACGGTGGCTCCGTAGAGGGCCCGCAGGAACATCCGCCGATCGCCGAACCCGACGGGACCGAGGTCGGGCCCGTCCCGCCTGTCGCCAGATGCCATGATCAGAGGGTACAGACCGGCTGCGGCCAAGGCGATCTGCTGGGTATTCCATTGCCGACCGTTGGCGAACTCTTGGACCCGTGTCCTGATCGTTCCTCTCGTGTGCGCTGTGGCGTTCATATATGAACGCCACAGCGCACACAGAAGATGGGCCGTCTACTGCATGCCGGTTGGGGTCACCGTGCGCTGGGACACCTCAACCAGTTCCCCACCACGCACCTCATAGGACACCACCCGATCGACCGAATGCATGCCCCGACGGGCCTTGCCGGAAACGACGTCCAATTCCATGCCGGTGACCACCGGCAACAGGGCCACCGCCTGGAAGCCGTCGTCCCGACCGGGGTTGGAGCGTTTGTCCTCCCGGATCAGCTCGGTCGACTCCCAGATCCAGGTGTTGTCGACCGATACGAACCGGCAACGATGGTTGGTGCGAGTCTTGGCCACCAGGCCGCCGGGGCAGACGATCACGCCGCTGTCAGCGGTGCCGCCACCTTCGATCCAGGGCAACAAGCCCAGCCCGTCGGCCCCGAAACCCGACTCGAACGCCGCGGCGATGATGGCATCCAGGTCGCCTCGGGAGACGGCTCGTTCCCGCTGCAGCTGCCGGGCCGCCTCAGCCAGGTTGGCCAGCTGGTCGCCGTCGAGGCGGTCGAGCACCCGCACCACGTCATCGGGGTGACCCGACAGGAGTTTGGCCGCAGCCCCGACGCGCCTGGTTGAAGGAGCGTCGGGGCGCGAACCGTTCGTCGTCGATTGAGTCTGCCTACTCGCCACCCTCGTTGAGGGTAACCTCGACCGGCGACCAATCGTCACCGGTCACGTCGGCGTCACCGATCAGGTCCAAGGCGGCCTGAGCGTAGTCGGTGGTGTAGGCGGCATCATCAGGAGCGGCGCTGAGCACACCCTCCGACAGCGACACCTCGATCGTCTGATCCCACAGCGCCTTGTCCATCACCCCGGCCCCTCCGGGCGAAGGCCAGATCAGCTTGTTGATCTCGTTGAGCTGCCACGTCTGATGGGAGGTACCGAGGGTCGGTCCGTTGTTGAGGACTACCTCGACACAGGCCTCGGCGTTGTCCCGGCACCACATCCAGCCCTCGATCGAGGCGGCGATGAAGCGGGTGGTCTGGTCGTCGTAGGCTTCGTCGCCCAACTTGGATCCGTCGGCCCAGATGGCGTCCTGCAACATGGCCGTGCCCACGTCGTTCCAGTCGATCACCGTGAGATCCTCGGGCTGATACAGCTCGCCGGTGTCGGGGTTGACCGTCTCCAGCACCTGGGCGTACTCGTTGTAGGTCATGGCCTGGGCGGCGTCGATCTCACCCTGAATCAACGCCACCATGTCGAAGTTCTGCTGCACCAGCTCGAAATCGGCGCCCGGTTCCAGATCGGCCGAGCGGGCTCCGGCCAGTAGCTCGAACTCGTTACCAAACCCCCAGTTTCCCACCTTCTTGCCGGCGAAATCGGCCGGGCTGGTGATGCCGGCGTCGGCGAAGGAAACCTGCAGGGTGCCTGACCGCTGGAAGACCTGGGCCACGTTCACGATGTCGATGCCCTCATCACGCGACACCAGTGCCTTGGGCACCCAGGAGATGGCGTAATCGACGGCGCCCGATCCCAGCTGTTGCTGGGGCACGATGTCGACCCCGCCTTCGACGATCTCCACGTCGAGGCAACGGTCGGCGTAGAAGCCCTCATCCACTGCGGCGTAGTAGCCGGCGAACTGGGCCTGAGCGAACCATTGCAGCTGCAGCTTGACCGAGTCGACGGTCTCACACTCGCCACCAGCCCCGGCTTCGGTGTCGTCGCCGTCGCCACACGAGGCGGCAACCAGGGCCAGCGCCAGGGCCAAAGCCAGCAGCGGCCAGCGCCGCCGGCTCCCTGGTTTGATCATTGTGTCTTGCATGTCTCTCCCCTATGTCGTTGAGGTTGTCGGTTGATTATGGACCATCGGCGGGCCGGCGCCAGGGCATTGCCAGCCGCTCGACAGCCACCGCTGCGGCGAACAGCATCAGCCCGACCACGCTGGCCACCACGATGGCGGCCCACGCTTCGGCGTAGCGGGCGAAGCTGGCGTTCTGGGTGATGACCGGCCCCAGCCGATCCTGGGGTCCGCCGAAGTACTCGGCCACGATGGCGGCGATGACGCTCAGCGGAGCGGCCAACCGCAGCGAAGTCAGGAAGAAGGGTATGGCATTGGGGATGCGGACGTGACGCAGGATGCTGAGATCCGATGCACCGTATGAGCGCATGAGTTCGATCTGCGACGGCTCGACCTCCAGTAGCCCCCGAGCAGTGTTGACGAACACCGGGAAGAACACCACGACCACCACGACCGCCTGGTTGCTGAGCGAGCTGGTGATCCCGAACCAGGCGTTGAAGATTGGGGCCAGCGCGATGATCGGGGTGGCGTTGGCCGCCACCGCAAACGGGGTCAGGGTCCGTCCCACCTTGACGTAGCGGGTGGCCAGCAAGGCCAGGGCCAGACCCAACACAACGCCGACGATGAGGCCCGATACGGCGATGGTGGTGGTGTTCCACCCGGCCTGGCGCAGCGACACGGTGGAGACACCCTCGGCCTGGGACCAGTTGTCGAGGAGGGCCTGACCGATCGACGACGGCCGGGGCAACAGGAACTCCTGAATACCGAATCCCCTCACCACGACCTCCCACACGGTCACCAGCACCACACCGGCGATGACCGCCGGACCAACCGCGACGGCCCGCCGACGAAGCGTCGTGAATCCGGATGGAACACTGGTTCCGGCCGCAGTGACAGAGCCCGAGTCAATCACCAGTGCTCCCGACATGACGCAGCGCTTCGCGAACGGCGGTGGCACATTTGAAGAATGTCTCGTCCTCCCGGGTCTCGTCGCTGCGGCGATCGCCCAGGGGCACGTCGATGATCTGGTGGATGCGGCCCGGCCTCGGCGACAATACCACCACCCGGTCGGACAGAAAGGTGGCCTCCGAAATGGAGTGGGTGACGAACAGGACGCTGGTCCCCACTTCGGCCACCAGATCGAGAAGCTCGTTCTGCATGTGCTCCCGGGTCATCTCGTCGAGCGCCCCGAACGGCTCATCCATCAGTAGCAGCTGCGGCTTGAACGACAGGGCCCGGGCGATGGCCACCCGCTGTTGCATACCGCCCGACAGCTGCCATGGATAGTGGTCGCCGAACTCCGACAGCTGAACCAGCTCCAGCATCTCGGCCGAGCGGGCCTCCCGATCGGCTTTCGACCAGCCCAGCAGTTCCAGCGGCAGCTCGATGTTTCGGGCCACCTTGCGCCAGGAGAAGAGCCCGGCCGACTGGAAGGCCATGCCGTAGTCGCGGTCCAGTCGAGCCTGATGAGCCGGCTTGCCGAACACCTCGATCGAGCCGGTCGACGGTGTGACCAGATCGGCGATGAGGCGGAGCAAGGTCGACTTGCCGCAACCCGACGGCCCGATCAGCGAGACGAACTCACCCCCCGCCACTTCCAGATCGATCTCGTCGAGGGCCACCACCTGCTCGGCCGAATCGGGGTTGAAGGTCTTGCCCACTCCAGAGACCGAAATGGCGGGAACTGGCGTCAGCATCGTCATGACGTACGATCCTCTCCGCTGAGGTGGGCCGGGACCGAACGGGATTCGGCCAGGTTTGCCATGGCGAAAACGAACAAGCCGAGGAGGGCCGCCGCGATCACGGCGGCGTACAGCTTTTCCGGGCCGGTGGTGTAGCGCCCGGCGTAGTCGAGGATGACCCGGCCGAGACCACCCCGGATGCCGGCCGAGATCTCACCGACAATAGCCCCGACCACGCTCAGCGTGGCCGCCAGCTTGAAGGCGGGGAACAGGTAGGGTCGGGCCGCCGGCAGCCGCAGCGCGAACAACGTCTTGCCCCAACCGGCGGCATAGGACCGCATCAACTCCAAGGCCTCGGGGTCGGGAGACTTGAGCCCGGCCAGCCCGTTGACCGCCACCGGGAAGAACGTGAGGTAAGCAGCGATGAGGGCAACCGAAATCGTGTCGCCCAGGAATGTGGTGCGACCCCAGGTGACCACGATGGGAGCCAAGGCGATGAGGGGAACCGTCTGGCTGATGTTGATCCACGGCACCAGAGCCCGGTCGAGCCACGAGGAACGCAACATCAGCACGGCCAGACCCAAGCCGACGACGGAACCGATCAGAAAACCCAGTCCGGCCTCGATCAGGGTGAAGCCGGCAGCCTTCAGCAACGACACGGCCAGAATCTCGCTGCTCCCCCGCTGCACCGGCTCGAAGAACGACCCGGCAATGTCCCACACGTGGGGCATGGTCAGGTCGTCGGGCCGAACCGGCAACGTGTCGGGGCGACGGTCCTCGATGGCCCCGCCGACAATCTTGTACAGTTCCCACAGCAGAGCGAACACCATCACGGCGGCGGCCACCATGGCCCCGGTCAGGCCGCGCCGGCGCCACTGCTGGGTTCGATCCTGGCGGGCTGCCGCTACCACCGGCCGTCGACCCCGATCAGGATCCGCTCCGGAGATGAGGGATGACCCGCTGGCCGTAGGCGTTGAGCGTTTCGTCCTTCTGGTCGTGCATCAGGTAGATGGCGAACTGGTCGACGCCCAGGTCACGCAGCTCCTCCAGCCGGGCCACGTGCTGACCCTCGGTGCCCAGTATGCAGAAGCGGTCGATGATCTCGTCGGGCACGAAGTCGGTGTGGTCATGACCAGGTTTGCCGTGACCCGAGTAGTCGTAGCCCTTGCGGCCCTCGATGTAATCGGTCAGGGCCTTGGGCACCAGATCGCTGTCGGAACCGTAACGCTCGACCAGGTCGGCCACATGGTTTCCCACCATCCCGCCGAACCAGCGAACCTGATCCCGCTGGTGTTCGATGTTGTCGCCGACATAGGCCGGGGCGACAACGCAGATGTAGAGGGAGTCGGGGTCACGGCCGGCCTCTTCGGCCGCCCGGCGCACGGCGGCGATGGTCCACTGGGCGATCTGGGGATCGGCCAGCTGGAGGATGAACCCGTCGGTCTCCGAACCGCACAGGTGCAGCGCTTTCGGCCCGTAGGCCGCCATCAGCACCTTCAGCTCGAATCCCTGATCGGCGGCCCAGGGAAACTGCAGGGGTGTGCCCTGATAGTCGACCTCCTGGCCCTCGGCCAGGCCTTTGATCACCTTCATCGATTCCGACAGAGTGGCCAGCTTGCACGGCTTCTTGCCGATGACCCGCATGGCCGAATCACCCCGTCCGATACCACAGATCGTGCGATTGCCGTACATGTCGTTCAAGGTGGCGAACAACGAGGCGGTGACGGTCCAGTCCCGGGTCCCGGGGTTGGTCACCATCGTCCCCACCGTCATCCGGTCAGTGGCGGCCAGCATCTGGGAGTAGATGACGAAGGGCTCCTGCCAGAGCACATGGCTGTCAAATGTCCAGCCGTAGCGGAAACCCAGCGTCTCGGCGGTGCGGGCCAGCTCCACTACCCGCGAGGCTGGAGGGTCGGTCTGCAATACAACGCCGAAATCCACGGGGTTCCTTTCTTCTGATGTTCTTTCGTCTGCTTTTGTGTGCGCCTGCCGCCCCGCTTCCGGGGCGGTGAGCGCACAGATCGAGTCGGTTACTGGTTTCGGGGGAACCCGAGGTCGACCGAGCTCGTGCCCGGGTCGGGCCAGCGGGAGGTGACCACCTTGGGTCGGGTGAAGAACCGCACCCCTTCCGGTCCGTACATCGTGGTATCACCGAACAGCGAGTCGTTCCAGCCGCCGAAGCTGTGATAGCCCACCGGTACCGGGATGGGCACGTTGATGCCCACCATGCCGGCCTCGACCTCCTCCTGGAAGCGGCGGGCCGCTCCGCCGTCACGGGTGAAGATGGCGGTGCCGTTGCCCCACTGGTTGTCGTGGATGAGTTTGACGGCGTCGGCGTAGGAGTCGGTGCGGACGATGCTGAGCACCGGCCCGAAGATCTCGTCGGTGTAGACGGTCATGTCGGTGGTGACGTTGTCGAGCAATGACGGGGCCAGGAAGAAACCGTCGCCGTCGAAGCTGGTGTCGCGGCCGTCGACCACCACCGTGGCGCCTGCTTCCCGTCCCTGTTCGATGTAGCCGGCCACCCGATCCCGGTGTTCCCGGGTGATCAGCGGACCCATCTCGGAGGTCGGATCGGTGCCGTCGCCCACCTTCAGCTTGGCCATCCGCTCGGTGATGGCCTCGATCAGCGGATCGGCCACATCCCCCACGGTGACCAGCACCGAAATGGCCATGCAGCGCTCACCGGCCGACCCGTAGGCGGCCGACACCGCAGCATCGGCCGCCAGCCCGATCTCGGCGTCGGGCAGGACGATCATGTGGTTCTTGGCCCCACCCAGGGCCTGTACCCGTTTTCCCTGTGCGGTGCCGGTCTCATAGATGTAGCGGGCAATCGGAGTCGACCCGACGAACGACAGCGCCTGCACATCGGGATGGTGTAGGAGGCGATCGACGGCAACCTTGTCGCCGTTGACCACGTTGAGCACCCCGTCGGGCAGTCCGGCCTCATGAAACAGCTCGGCGATGAACATGGGGGCCGATGGGTCACGCTCGGACGGTTTGAGGATGTAGCTGTTGCCGGCGGCGATGGCGTTGGGGATCGTCCACAGCGGGACCATGGCCGGGAAATTGAACGGGGTGATGCCGGCCACCACACCGAGGGGCTGGCGGATGGTGTAGACGTCGACCCCGGAGGAGGCGTTGGACGAGTAGCTGCCCTTCATCGTCTCGGCGATGGCGCAGGCGTACTCGATGTTCTCCAGACCCCGGGCCACCTCCCCCAGCGAATCGCTGATGACCTTGCCGTGTTCGGCCGTCAGCTTGGCCGCGATCTCATTGGCGTTGGCGTCGACCAGGTTGCGGAAGTCGTACATGATGCGGGTGCGTCTGGCGATGCTGAAGTCACGCCAGTCGTTGAACGCCGCCTTGGCCGTGGCCACCGCGGTGTCAACGTCGGCCTCCGATGAGAGACCGACCTCGCCGGTCTGTTGACCGGTTGCCGGGTTGTAGACGGCCTGACGCCGCCCTGAGGAAACCTCCACCTTGG
Source organism: Acidimicrobiales bacterium (assembly GCA_965216685.1). Lineage (GTDB taxonomy): Bacteria > Actinomycetota > Acidimicrobiia > Acidimicrobiales > SZUA-35 > JAHELU01. The sequence continues at coordinate 4,191,307 of OZ244195.1, read as the reverse complement.
CTCCGCCGATGTAGTTGTCAATCTGGTTCATAAGGGTGCACTCCGAAATCACATGAGGTATTCGCACAGGCCCCGGCGCAGGTACTGGCCGTCGCCTTTGGCCCCGTGGTAGCCGTCGTTCTCCACGATCACTCGACCGCGGGAGATGACGGTGTCGACCTTGCCCTGGACCTCGAAGCCTTCGTAGGCCGAGTAGTCCATGTTCATGTGGTGGTTGTCGACGCTGATCGACCAGGTGGCGTTGGGATCGTAGACAACGATGTCGGCGTCGGACCCGGGCTGGATCACGCCCTTGCGGGGATAGAGGCCGAACATGCGGGCCGGGGTGGTGGCACACAGCTCGACCCAACGGGCCAGGCCGATCTCGCCCTGGACAACCCCCTGGTAGATCAGGTCCATGCGGTGTTCGACCCCGCCGATGCCGTTCGGAATGGCCCGGAAGTCGCCGATGCCCAGCTCCTTCTGATCCTTCATACAGAAGGGGCAGTGATCGGTGGAAACCACGGAGAGATCATCGGTCCGCAAACCCTTCCACAGGTCGGCATGGTGATGTTCATGCTTGGACCGCAGTGGGGTGGAGCACACGTACTTCGCCCCTTCGAAACCGGGGGCACCGAGGTGATCCTCCAGGTTGAGGTAGAGGTACTGGGGGCAGGTCTCGGCGAACACGTTGGCTCCGGCGTTGCGGGCTCGAGCCACCTCCTCCAGCGCTTCGGAGGCCGACAGGTGAACGATGTAGAGGGGGGCGGCGCCCACCTTGGCCAACTTGATGGCCCGGTGGGTGGCTTCCGACTCGAACTCCTCTCGCCGTACCCGGCCGTGGTAGACCGGGTCGGTCTCGCCCCGCTCGACCGCCTGCTCGGCCAAGACGTCGATGGCGATGCCGTTCTCGGCGTGCATCATGATCAGCCCGCCCGACTCCGAGGCGTTCTGCATGGCTCGCAGGATCTGGCCATCGTCGGAGTAGAACACACCGGGGTAGGCCATGAAGAGCTTGAAGCTGGAGATGCCCTCATCGACCAGCATGGTCATCTCCTTGAGCGAGGCCTCGTTGACCTCGCCGATGATCATGTGGAAGCCGTAGTCGATGGCGCACTGGCCCTCGGCCTTGGCCATCCATTCATCGAGACACTCCCGGACCTGACGACCGTGGCTCTGCACCGCGAAGTCGACGATGGTGGTGGTACCGCCCCAGGCCGCAGCCCGGGTGCCGGTTTCGAAGGTGTCGGAGGCAAAGGTGCCACCGAAGGGCAGCTCCATGTGGGTGTGGACGTCGACTCCGCCGGGGATGACGTACTTGCCTTGGGCGTCGATCACCCGATCGGCCCCACCCTCGGCGGTGGCCGCCAGGTCGGAACCGGGAATGTAGAGAGCGGCGATGGTCTCACCGTCGACCAGAACGTCCATCGCCGTCGCCCCGGTGGCGCTGATCACCGTGCCGTTCTTGATGAACATGGTCCCTGCGTTTGCTGCCATCGTTACCTCATCCCAATTTGATCGATTCCGGATCTCTTCTAGAAAGTAGTCAGCGCCGCCGGTGACGGCCAGAGCCCAACGTTAACCGACGGAGGCCGCCGCCTTGGCCAGGGCGGCCAAGCCCTCGTCGATCTCGTCGGCGGTCACGTTCAGCATGGGCGCCATTCGCACCACGTTGCCATAGAGCCCACCCTTGCCCACCAGCAGACCGTGGGTCTTGGCCGCCTCCAGCATGGCGGCGGCCCGGGCCGGCGATGGCTCCAATGAGCCGGGCTCGACCGTCTCGAAAGCCTGCATCAGCCCTCGGCCCCTGACCTCGGCGATCCACGGAGCCTCGGCGGCCATCGCATCCAGACCATCCCGGAACCGGCGACCCATCTCCTTGGCGTTGTCTTGGAGGTTGTTGGCCACCACATAGTCGATCGTGGCGCTGCCGGCGGCAGCGGCCAGCGGTGCTCCGCCGAAGGTGGAGAAGTTCAAGACGCCGATGGTGTCCATGATCTCGGCCCGGGCCACGATGCCGGCCAGGGCGGTCCCGTTGCCCACACCCTTGGCGAAGGTCAACATGTCGGGCACGATGTCGTGGGCCTCATAACCCCAGAAGTGATCGCCGGTTCGCCCCCACCCGGTCTGCACCTCATCGGAGATGAACAGGATCCCCTTGTTGTCGAGCTCCTTCTTCATCGAGCCGAAGAAGCCGTCGGGCGGGGTGGCGAAGCCGCCGACACCCTGAATCGGTTCGGCGATCAGGGCGGCCACGTCACCGGCCGAGGTCATGGTCAACAGCTGGGTCAGATCCTCGACGCAGGCGTCGGTGAAGGCCTCACCGTCGAGGCCGGCGAACGGGCTACGCAGCTGATAGGGACCCTGCACGAAGGTGACCTGGAGCCCGGTGAAGCTGGTGGACGACCACGAGCTGTGGGAGGTGATGGCCTGAGCCCCGAACGACCGACCGTGATAGCTGTTGCGCATGGCCAGGATCTGGTTCGACTTGCGGTAGGACGTGGCCAGCAGCAGGGCGGTCTCGTTGGCCTCGGTGCCCGACGGAGTGAGGAACACCCGGGCGTCGGGGATGCCCGAGAGCCGGGCGATCTTCTCCGCACACTCGATCATCGGCTCGGACAGGTACAGCGTCGAAGTGTGCATCACGTTGGCCGCCTGAGCCTGCACCGCCGCCGTGACGGCCGGGTTGTTGTGACCGACCATGGTGGTCAGTACCCCGCCGAAGAAGTCGAGATAGCGGTTGCCGTCGAGGTCGAAGACATAGCCGCCCTCGCCTCGGTCGATGGCGATCGGCTCTGCATAGTACGGCGACAGGAATGAAGGCAGAACGGCCCGGTAACGCTGGTGGAGTTCCTCGGTCGTGGTCACGATTACAACTCGGCGATCTTGCCGTACATCTCCGGCCGCCGATCCCGATAGAAGGCCCATTGGTTACGGACCTCATCGATCAGGCCGAGATCGAGATCGCGGACCACCAGTTCGGCGTCTTGATCGGAAGCCTTGTCGCCCACGAACTGACCCCGGGGGTCACAGAAATAGCTGGTGCCGTAGAAGTCGTTGTCGCCCAGCGGCTCGATGCCGACCCGGTTGATGGCACCGACGTAGTACATGTTGGCCACCGCCGATGAGGTCTGCTCCAGTTGCCACAAGTAGGCCGACAGGCCTCGGCTGGTGGCCGAGGGATTGAACACGATCTGGGCCCCGTTGAGGCCGAACATGCGCCAGCCCTCGGGAAAGTGGCGGTCGTAACAGATGTTGACCGCCACCCGGCCGACCGCGGTGTCGAACACCGGGTAGCCGAGGTTGCCGGGCTTGAAGTAGAACTTCTCCCAGAACCCCTTGACCTGGGGAATGTGGATCTTGCGGTACTTGCCCAGATACGAGCCGTCGGCATCGATCACCGCCGCGGTGTTGTAGAGAATCCCCTCCTGCTCCTTCTCATACATGGGAAGGACCAGGACCATGCCGTGTTTGGCCGCCAGTTCCTGGAATCGTTTGGTGGTGGGGCCGTCGGGGATGGCTTCGGCGTAGCTGTAGTACTCGGTCTCCTGCACCTGGCAGAAGTAGGGGCCGTAGAACAACTCCTGGAAGCACATGACCTGAGTGCCCTCGGCTGCGGCCTCGGCCACGTACTTCTCGTGGAGTTCGATCATCGACTCCTTGTCGCCGGTCCAGGCCGTCTGCACGATGGCCGCCTTGACGGAGCTTGCGCCGTTCGCCATGGTCTTCCCCTTCTGTCGAACGCTGTCGGTTTCTGTCGGTGCTGTCGTGACTGTCAGCTACCTCGACCGTATTTGATGGTTTGATCGAGAACAAGTAAGACTTTGTTGTATGCAAAGTTTTTTCCCGGCCCTGGACAGCCGGGAACTTGAGCGTGACGCCGAGGGCATCGCCAAAGCCATTGCCCGTCTGGTCAGCGACCAGGTTTTGGATCCGGGCGACAAGCTGCCGCCGATCCGCGCCGTGGCCGACCACCTCGGGGTCAGTTCCTCGACGGTGGCCGCGGCCTGGGCCATCATGCGCCGCCATGGCCTCATTCACACCGACCGGCGGCGGGGCACCACCGTTCGGCCCTTCGCCCGCCATGGCCGTAACCGATACTGGCAGGTGCCCAACTCGGCCCGGCGACTGGATCTGGACCTGAGCACCGGGACACCCGACCCCGGACTGCTCCCTCCCATCGACCCCGTCTTGGCTCGAGTGGGCACCGATTTCGAGATCACCTCCTACCTCGACCCACCGGTGCTCGACGAACTGGAGGTCGAACTGCGGCGACGCTGGCCCTACCGGCCTCCGGCCATGACCGTGCTCGACGGGGCCAACGACGCCCTCGACCGGGTCGTCTCGGCTGTGGTCGGCCTGGGCGACACCGTGGTGGTCGAGGACCCGACCTATCCCATCTTGTTGGACCAGCTGGAACTGGCCGGGGCCGACATCGTCGGCGTTCCCCTCGACGACGAGGGGCCGCGGTTCGACCACCTGAGCAGCGCCCTGGCTGCCAACCCGACGGCCCTGGTGGTGCAGACCGGAGGCCACAACCCGACCGGTATGCTCCTCTCTCCCGTACGGGCCAAAGCCATGGCCGAGCTCGTCGGGCCACTCGACACCGTCGTCATCGAAGATGATCATCTTGGCGCCCTGGTCGACGGCACCGCGGTCAGTCTGGGAAGCGAACTCCCCGAACGGGTCTACCGCATCCAGAGCTTCTCCAAGACCTATGGCCCCGACCTACGCATCGCCGCCCTGGCCGGACCGGCCGAGGGCATCGACAACATTCAGCGTCGTCGCCAGATCGGTCCCGGTTGGACCAGCCGTCTGATTCAACGCATCCTCACCGAACTGCTGGTCGACGACGGTGTGACCCGGCTGGTGGCTGAGGCGTCGGACGTCTACGCCTTTCGCCGCCACGAGTTGGGGCGGGAACTGAACGACCGGGGTGTGGAGGTGACCGTGGGTGAGGGACTGAACCTCTGGGTGCCGGTCGGCTCCGAGCAGCTAACCACCGTTGGATTGGCCACCGAAGGGATCGGCGTTTCCCCCGGGGCACCCTTCCAGATACAAGGTGGCGATCCCCACATCCGGGTGACCGCCGGCAACGTGCGAAACGAATTCGCAGCGGTGGCCGCCGCCATCGCCGCCGCCGCCGACCCTCGGAGCCATCGCTAGGTGAATGGCCGATGGTTGGGCGCCACCGATCGCTCAGGAGGCGCTGAAACCGGCCAGCAGGTCGATGACCGGGACCGCCTCGGGCTGATCGGAGGTGATCTCCACCACCGAATCCGACCCGTCGAGGCCGACCGAGATGGCCAGAAACCGGCAACATTCCTCTTCCCGCCGAGCCAGGTCCTGGGCCGCCGCGTACAGCTCACTGGGCAGGCGCAGGCGAACGCCGTCGTCGATACGTTCGACCGATCGGATCTGGGCGTGCAGCTCCTGCCACTCAGCCAGCTGATCGACGGCCTGGGACGGCCCCAAGGTGCAGGCCACGGGAATGCGCTTCTTCACAAGTTCCACGATACCGCCGGACACGCCCGTGGCCGCGTCGCTGGCCAGCACGGCTGTCGGCTGCCTCTACGGCTGTGAATCGCTCTCGGCCAGACGTAGTTCCAAGTAGCTGCGGCGCTCACTTCGGTCAAGCCCCAGTCGTCGGGCAAGCTCGGCCACAGCCCCGCGTGCGCCGTCCAAGTTACGTTCATCGACCAGAACTTCCAACTCCACGAAAAGACCAAGGTGTCTGACATCATCCAGAGCTATATCGACGTCGTACCCTTCGACTCTTGCATGACCAATTCGACGCGTCTTCTCCACCCGAAGCACCTCGGAGAACCCGAGCAAAGCGAAAATCTCGCGAGTCCTTTTCTGACTCGTCGATTCAGCTGGAAGTAGTATCTCGACCTCTCGTCTGGTTTTGGTCGTCGCATCCACTTTGGGCCCTTTGTAGGTCAGGCACGAGCGATCTGACTCCGTCCGCAGACGGAGCGCCTCATCGGTCTCGGAGAAGTCCCTACATGGGTGGGCGAAGTAGATGTCGATCTGCGTCGCGGCGTCGCCCAGCTGGATATCTTGCCTATCGAAAGCGCCCAACAGGCCGACAACTTCCTCCACATAGAATTTTTGTTCGACCTCGAACACTTTGCGTTCATCCACTCATGTGCCGACAGGTTTCTGCGCGATGCCAACGATCCGGGACCTTCACGCGAGCATATCGACCGCATCTGCGCAATTCAGCTCTTCGGTGACAGGCCGCAGCCCAGGTCCAACAACTTCGTCGGCCTGTTAGTTAGATTGTCGAAGGAATACCGGGATGGACTAGCGTTGAGACGGTCACTCGGGCAGAAGTTGGACGGAGGGCCATGACCGACCTGCGCACGCCATCTCATGAAACCTCCGGTCAGGATCGGGCCTACCAGCGGGTGTTGCTGCTGTTGGTGATGGCCTCGGTCATGGCCTTCGGTTCCATGATGACGATCGTGACCGTGGCCCTCGGTCGGCTGGCCACCGATCTGGACTCCAGCCGGGCCACGTTGACCTGGGCGGTGACCGGCTTGATGCTGGCCATGGCGGTGGCCACTCCCCTGGCCGGCAAGCTGGGCGATGTCCGGGGACACCGCAAGATCTTTCTCATCGGTTTGGGCGGTTGCGCGATCACAACGGTGGCCTGCGGCCTGGCCTGGGACGGCACCTCACTCATTGCCTTCCGGGCGCTGTTCGGTCTGGCCGGCGCCCTCGTGGTGCCCAACTCGATGTCGCTGATGATGCACGCCTATGGCCCCCAGCGGAGGGCCACCGCCATGGGCTGGTTCCAGTTCGCCATGACCGGTGCCCCCACCATCGGTCTCGTCATAGGTGGTCCACTGATCGACAGAATCGGCTGGCGCAACCTCTTCTTCGCCTTCGCCGTCATCACCGCAGCCGCCCTGGTGGCCTCCGTCCGGCTGCTGCGTCCAACGCCGGTACGGGCCAGCCACCACATCGACTACCGGGGCGGCATCACGTTGGCCGTCACGGTGCTGGCCGCCCTGCTGGCCATCACCCGAATCACGGTGCTTCTGCGAGACGACGGCCCGGCGGCGGCTGTGGCCGATGGGCTGTTCTGGTTGCTCGTTGCCGCCGCCGCCCTGGCCTTCGCCGCCTTCGTCCGCACCGAGCGCCGGGCGGCCGAACCGATGCTGAGGTTGGAGTACTTCTCCCGTCCGAACTTCACCCTTCCCATGGTGTCGATGGCCTTGGTCCAGTTCGCCTACATGGGCGGGTTCGTGGTGGTACCGGCGCTACTGGAGGATCAGTACCTGTGGTCGTTGGGGGCCATCGCCCTGCTCCTGGCCCCTCGACCGGCCACCTTCAGCCTCACCTCCCCGCTCGGCGGCTACCTGCCGGGTCGTGTCGGCCAGAAACCCCCCATCGTGTTCGGAGCGCTGGCCATGATGGCCTCGACCGCGGCCTTCGTGCTGGCTTCGGGTTTCGACTCCGGATTCGGCATCGCCTTGATCTTGGCCGGGCTGATCTTGGCCGGGGCCGCCGCCGGCATCTCCCAACCGTCGGTGATGGCCATGGTGGTGGACAACGTCGACGAAGGCGACACCGGCATCGCCAACGGCATGACCCAGCAGATCACCTTCATCGGAATCGTGGTCGGGGTTCAGGGCATGAACGTTCTGGCCGGCGACAACGCCACGCCGGGTCGCTTCGCCCTGACTTTCGGCGTCGGCCTGGTCGCCTCCGTGGCCGGGTTGATCCTGGCCTTGCTGATCAGGCGTCCGGCGTCGGCCCCGACGTCGGCGGCCAACGCCGTCCACGCCCCCACCTGATTGTGCGCCCCACGCGTCAGAGGTGAACGCTGGAGCGCACGCAAGGGTGGTGGGGCACTGGATGACGATCGGGACTAGTCTTCGCCCGGTGAACGTGTTTGGTCGGGCTGTGAACGCCGTTCGTGATCAGGTGGTGGCAACCACAAGTGGCCTGTTCTCCCACGGACCCCAACCGCTGACCACCACACTCGACCACCGGGGCGATCCCGGCTTGTGCGGGCCCGACTCGATCTCGTGGGAGGTGATCGGCGATGTCACCGCCTTCGTCGGGGGGATTCGGGCCCTGCTCATCCAGGCCGCCCATCCCGAGGTCGTGGCCGGGGTGGAGGACCATTCCCGCTATCAATCCGATCCTCTGGGCCGCCTGACCCGAACCTCGCTCTACGTCACCGAGACCACCTACGGAGCCATGCCCGAGGTGGCCGATGCAGTCGACCTGGTGCGGCGGGCCCACCGGCCGGTGGAAGGAACGTCGGAGCGGGGAAGAACCTACAGCGCCGACACGCCCGAACTGGCGGCCTGGGTCCACAACGCCCTCACCGACTCCTTTCTCACCGCCTTCCAGGCCTACGGTCCTCGGGTTCTGTCGACCGAGGAGGCCGATCGCTTCGTGGTCGAACAGACCAGGATCGGACGGCTGCTCGAGGCCGATCCGATGCCGACGACGGCCGCCGAGCTGGCGTCCTGGATCGCCGACCACCCGGCGCTCGGCCCGACGCAGGGGCAGGCCAATGCCATCGACTTTCTGACCAGTCCGCCTCTCAGTCTGCCGGTGAAGTTGGGATACAGGGCCCTGTTGTCGGCGGCCGTGGAGACCATCCCGCCCCGGATCCGGTCCATCATCGGCGTCGAGGCCGACGGCGATGTCATCGGCCATCGGGCGGTGCGAGCCCTACGGTGGGCCCTCGGCTCGTCGCCGGCGTGGCACATTTCCCTCATTCGCACCGGCTCCCCCATCCCGCCGGGCCGCTTCCGTCAACCGATCGATCACGGCGCCCACTAGCAGCCACATTTGAACCCCGGTGCTCGACCATCGCGAACCGGGAGCCGGCTGGCAACGTACGTGAGGTATGAGCGAATCGAGACGATCCCGCCTTCTGCTTCGGCCGTCGGCCCGACGAGACCGCCGACATTGGTTACGGCCGATCCTGTTGACGCTGCTGGTCGCACTGGCCGCCGGTTGTGGCCAGGTTGGTGGCGGCGAGTCGACATTTCGGGCCGAGCTGGAGACCGCCCTGACCGCAGCCAACAAAGAGGTGGCGGAGGCCGCAGGGATGGATCTCTCGGACGACACCTTGGCATGCTTGGCCGGGGTCGCCCTGGACCCACTCGGTGATGACGAGCTGCGTGATGCCGGGTTCACGGTCGACAACGTGGCTGAGCGGCTGGTGGACCTCGAACAGAGCTCGGAAGAGTCCGAGATTCGAGCAGGAATCGAGGAGATCGACAACTGCCTCGGCCGTAACGACTTCGTCGCCATGTTCGGCCCCGGCGCAGGTGGCGATGAGTTCATGAACTGCCTGTTCGACCAGATCGGCTATGAGAGCGTGAGGGAGTTCACGTTCGAACAGGCGGTTGCCGACGAGGCCGGTATTGATCCGCCTGACAGCGCGGCGATGTCGTCTGCCGCCGATGCCTGCACAACCGCCGGGTGAGAGGTTCCCGACCTCCTTCTCCTCGATGCCCGGCTAGGGCGTGAACAGTGAGCGGTGTTGGCGATCAATGACAAAGAGCAGCCACGTTTCGCGGAGGGCCTCGCAGTCGACGTTGTCATCGATTTCGGTCGAGTGCTCCAGCCGCCAGGTGTCGCCGTCGATCACGATTCGAGGGTCGACCGGTACCGGGGGCTGGCACAATCGAATGGTCGCCGAGGCAACGAAGTTCCCGGAGTAGTCGACTTCGGTCACCACCTCGATGGCGTCGTCTCCGAACTCGAACCCGGCGAATCGTGCGTTGATCTGTTCAACAGCCGAGTCGGCGTCATCGGCCAGGATCTCGCTGCCCGGCACCTGGTTCCCTTGCAGATCCAGGATGTAACCAGGCTCAATCTCGATGGCCGACGAGCTACAGGATGTGATCACGCTCAACATCACGAGCGCAACGACAATGGGGGACCAACGGCTGGTTCTCGGACAAGTTGATCCAGAATCGGTCGGTGCACAGGCCGGCCTCATCACATTTGGAATCGTAGTCGTCGGGGCGACACCGATCGAGCCGCCTATGGCTCGGCTGATGACGAGGTGTTGGATCCGTGCGCCCCCTCGGCTGTCGATCTCGTGGTGTTTGAACTCCGACCGTAAGAAAAGCGGTTCCAACCGTGCTTCTACATGCGATGCCGCGGCCGATACCACCGATCGTCGGCGATCAGATCCGGAATGAACAGGAGAGAGAGCCGTGTCCTACCATCGTGCGCCCGACCACCGGATGGCTACGCGCCCCGATCCGACACCACCTTCGACTCGGTCGCTCAACCGCGATCGGCCGGGGCGACGGCGACTGGTGAGGGGATCTGCCGTCGCCCTGGTCGCCGGGGTGACGGCGATCGGCGCCCTACCTGCTGGTGCCGATGATCAACCCAGCTCGTCCGAGGTGATGATCCACAGCGAATCGATACGCCTACCGGGAGACTTCGTCCGGAGCCATGTCGTTCGTATGCCGACAGACGTGATCAGAAGCGAGGCGTTAGCCCCGTGGGAGATCGACGGCCCCTACACCGCCGCCCCGGGCCACTCCCGTTCGGCGTCGAGTACCGACGTCATCAGCCGCATGACGGCCGCTACTGGACTCGACCGAAGTGGTCCAGCGGCACCTCCGATCCCTTCGCTGACCCTGAGCCGGACCGTGGAAGAGATCCGATCCGTCGTGCGCCCTCGAACCCTGGACCGGCCCCCGCAAACGGAGCCGCCCCGCCCCATCGACAGCCTGGTGGAAGGAGACCCGGACCGACCCTACGTGGACGTGCTCGGCCACGAGGGTCCTGTCATCGACAGCCCACCCGTTGTCCGAGACCCGTCGACAGTGCCACAGCCCACTGCGCCGCCTCGATCAGTCGAGGCCGGGTCCTACCCTGAGGTACCGCTGGCCGACGGGCCGACCTACAACGTCGAGGGTCTGCTCGATCCGGTCAATCGTGTGCGTGGCGCCGACGAGGAACCGGGGAACAGCTCGCTGGCCTTCGAATCCGGTGCCGGAGCCAAGTCGGGCTCAGGCCACAAGCAGTCAGTCGCAGTGACCGGGAAGACAGCGGTGGAGACCAATGCCAACGGGTCGGCCAAGGTCTCCACGTCCGAGACCAGCTCGGAAAAATCGTCCAGTGGGATCGACCTCGGCGTCGTGTCGTATCAGGCAATCTCGAGCCGTGGCGAATCGTCCTCCACCACCTACCGGTTGTCGCCGGAAACAAGGTCTGCGGTCGACGACGGCGACCCTCTGCCCGACTACGATTCCTCGACCTTGCGACCCGGTGATGCCATCACGACCACCGACTCCACCAGCGCCGCCAGCACGACGACCGGGACGGTGGGACGAAGGGTGAAAGGTGTCGGAGCCGAAGCGGGGATCACCCTGGGGACGGCGTCCGGACAGTTCGACTCGTTGACCGTGGCCAGAACCACCGACGACACGATCACCGTCACCCGACAATCAGGCCAGTCGTCAACGCAGACGGCCTCGGTCGACGGGAAGGCCGGCGCCGGGTCGGTCGCCTCGGGATCGATACGAGACAGCAACAAGATCACCACCACCGAGTACACCGGGATCCGTGCCGGCTACCAGGTCGGCGCTCCCGACTGGCCTGATGAGGGAGAAGGCGACGACTATCGGGCCGACCTCGACGAAGGCCAACCTCAGCTCGACCCCAACGACACGTTCCAGGAGCTCAGGGGCAGAACCGAGACCGTTGAGAGCACGCTCACCCATGGACTGGGCGCCACCAGTGGTCCGGTTGGCGGATCGGTGCAATTGGGCGAGGTCTACTGGCGGGATCGGACGGCCGAAGAGCACGTAACCACCTTGCGAACACCGAGCGGAGATCTCGACGACGGTATCCCGGTCGATTCAGGCACGACGGTGACCCGAAGCTCAACCGGCGGGCAGTTTGTCCACGCCGGTATCGACAGCCCCGACGTCGATGTCACCGTTACCAACACGGTGGATCCCAGTGGGTATTTCGCTGAGGACATCACGGTCAAGGTGGACGGCACTGAGACGCAGTACACCAACCAACAGCTGCGTGACGCCGCTCGGAACCTGGAGCGAAACAACCCGGAAGCAGTGGACAACCCTGTCGTCCAGAACATCCTCAATGACAACAGCATGACCCGGGTGTTCAGCGAAGGCCACGGACGCCCGGCTCCCGATCCTGAGGAGATCGCCGCCGCAGTCGACGCGCTGGCCGCCCAAGGTCCGACCGGCACCTACGACGAGGCGCCGATCCTTGGATCGCCGGCCTCTGCCGGCTCGGACGGGACCGCTCCATCACCCCAGCAGTCCGACTCCGCGGCGGACGCCCCGGGTTCGTCGACCTCCTCGGCTTCACACGACTACGACGACGCCCCCACCAACTACAGCGGCACCACCTCACCCGGAACGTCAAGCAGTTCGTCCCGCGGTTCGGATTCGTCGACGTCATCCGGTGGTTCGCGCTCGTCGCCGGACTCAGGCGACTCCGGCGCGTCGGATCGTTCCAGCTCGACCGGCTCCAGCTCCAGCTCAAGCTCGACCGGCTCCAGCGCGACAGGCTCCGGCGGCTCCAGCGGCAACACCTCAACGGGACCGTCAACCAGCTCCAGCACACCATCACACGGCTACGACGACGCTCCCAGCAACTACAGCGGCAACACCTCAACGGGACCGTCAACCGGTTCGTCGAGTTCGTACTCAACGCAAGCACCCACCCCGACTTTCCGACCAGCCAACTAGTTCGAGCGGCACCCTTCGAACTTGGTCCAGGTATCTCCTTCACCGACCTCGACCGCGAGTAGCTCGACGTTCAGAGATCCAAGCTTGATCCCCCAGTTTGATCCGGGCTCTCCTTGGTTGCTCAAGGTTCCGTCCTCGGACACCCAGCCATGACGGAGCTGATTTGGCTGGCCGGGATGGACTTCGATCGTCGACGGCAGTCCGGACTCGTCGGTGATCGTCAGTCGTATTGCGCTTGGTGGTTCGAAGCGCTCGCCATTGCTCGGTTGGTAAAGCTTCACCCAGGTATGATTGCCGCTTTCTTGTACCACACACATGTTGAACTCCGACGTCGATACTGGAGAGGAAGCTTCAGCCCCAGGGGCCTCGGCAAGGTCGGCTGGTTTGGCCGTTGACGATGACGAGACCTTCTCGGTGGTCGGCTGACCGGTTGTCGTGAGGGCTTCCACTGTGGTCGATGGTGCAGGTTCGGCCTTCGCCTGCCCGTCGTTGATTTCAGTTTCAGCCGTTCCTGTTTGCGGTGGTGCGGACATCGTCGTCGCCGGTGTCGGGCCGGTGTCGACGACCAGGCTCCGGACGCCGCTGGATTCATCATCCAACGTCGGTACCGGCTCGGACTCAATGAGCGAGTCGGTGATCGGACTGCTCTCGACCTTGGTCGCTCCGCCATCTCTCAGGGCGACCACCACCCCCGATGCCAACAGGGCCAAGACGAGGGCGGCCAGCACGAGCCGCAGTAGATGTTGTTGGGCCCGATGCTGTAGCTGATAGACGGCGTTCGGCCGCCGGTTGAGAATCCGCCCGGCCTCGGCGGCGCTGTATCCCTGGACGATCCGCAGGTCGAGCACAGCACGCTGGTCTTCAGGGAGATGGCGGAGTAGCTCATTGAGCCACTCCCGCTGAACGACTTCGTCGCACTCATCGGGCTCCACCCATCGATCACCCACAACGCCGGTCGGCACCGGTTCCGGCCGGCGAAGCTGGTTCAACGAATGGCTTCGAGCGGCCCGATAGAGGTAGGAACGAAAGGCTGCCTCGTCGTCGATCGGGTTTCGTTGTTGGGCTCGCCATCCGGCATAGACCGCGGCGTTGGCCGCGCTCTCGGGATCAAGGGCTCCCTGTCGGCGGGCATAGCGGGTAAGGGCATGGAAGTAGGTGTGGTGGATACGTTCGGCCAGCGGACATGGTGCCGCACCATCGTCGAGTCGCCCGCCGTCCTCAGCAAGTGCTGCCCGACGGGCAACAGCTCCCACCAGCTCCGCCACAACCAGTCATCCCCCTTACGCCTTGCCCTCCAGTTGGGAAGAGTCTAGTCGGCTGGGCGGCACCGATCGAGGCGCTATTCGATCCGCAACCCGCTGATGGCCCGGCTGATCACCAGCTGCTGGATCTGTTTGGAGTCGACCCGGTTTGAAGGACAGGTGGGTATGGAAACAATCACCAGCCGACCCGGTCGATGGTCGCGCTCCAGCTTGGCCGCAGCGTAGACCAAACGCGATTGATCCGCCTTGGGAGCCCATGTCGGAGTGGTGGATCACGCCGTCTGGCCGTCGACGATAGATGGCCATGTTCAACGCGTCGAGGGACGAGCTTGGTGTGGAGACTGTCCCTGAACGACCAGCCGACCACCCGTCGGGACCAGACATCGAGCACGATGGCCAGATACACAAACCCGATCCCGGTCAAACTTTGTGACTGTAACGACCCAGAAACGGGTCGTCCTGGTCCCAAAGTTCCGGGGGGGGCCGGCGGTTATTCGATGCGCAGACCCGAGATTGCCCGACTGATCACCAGCTGCTGGATCTGTTCGGTGCCTTCGAAGATGTCGTAGATCTTGGCGTCACGGTGCCAGCGCTCGACCGGGTACTCGGTCACGTAGCCGTAGCCGCCCAGGATCTGCATGGCTCGTTCGGTGGCCCAGACGGCGACCCGACCGGCCTTGAGTTTGGCCATCGAGCCCTCGGCGTGTTCGAAGGCCCGGTGCTTGCCCATCCAGGCCGAGCGGTAGGTGAGCAGCCGAGCGGCGTCGATCTCGGTGGCCATGTCGGCCAGCATGAAGGCGATCGACTGGTTCATGATGATGGGCCGACCGAAGGCCACCCGCTCTTTGGCGTACTCGAGCGAGTACTCATAGGCGGCCCGGGCAATCCCGATGGCCTGGGCCGCCACCGCCGGTCGGGTGGCCTCGAAGGTCTGCATGGCGGCCTGGGAGTTGCCGGCCTTGCCCTCCCGGACCCGGGCCAAACGCTCATCGAGCTTGTCCTTGCCCCCCAGCAGGCAGCGGCCGGGCACTCGCACGTCGTCGAGCACAACCTCGGCCGTGTGGCTGGCCCGGATGCCGTGTTTGGCGAACTTCTGCCCCTGGGACAGCCCCGGGGTATCGGGAGGCACGATGAAGCTGGCCTGCCCCTTGGAACCGAGTTCGGGGTCGACCACAGCCACCACCACGTGGATGTTGGCGATGCCGCCGTTGGTGATCCAGGTCTTGGTTCCGTTGAGCACCCATTCGTCGTTGGCCTCGTCGTAGACCGCACGGGTGCGGTAGGCCGAGACATCGGAACCGGCATCGGGCTCGGATGCGGCGAAGGCCCCCAGTTTGACGTCATCGGGGGTGCCGTAGCACTGGGGAACCCACTCGAAGACCTGCTCCTGGGTGCCGGCTGCGGCGATGCCGGCGGCGGCCAACCCCGATCCCATGAGCGACATGCCGATCCCGGCGTCGCCCCAGAACAGTTCCTCCAGAGCCACCGGCATCGACAGCCCGGTGGGGTCGTTCATCATCAGTTCGGCCATGAACTCCCAGCCGTAGAGGCCGATCTCGGCCGCTTGCTGGATGATGGGCCACGGCGTTTCCTCCCGCTCGTCCCATTCGTGGGCCGCAGGGCGGATGACGTTCTCGGCAAAGTCGTGCACCCATTTCTGGAGGGTGATCTGATCTTCGTTGAGTTGGGGGGAGAATTCGGTCACATCTACTAAGTTACCAGACGGTAACTAGATTTACAAGTCGGGTGGCGGGCCCACTACGGCAGCGGCAACACATAGGGTCCGGGGTAGTTCTGCCGCATATTCAAGGGAGCGAACCGCCGATCGGTACCGGTCTGGCCGTAGGAGCAGTTCCGAGCCCGGACGATACAGCCCTCCATCCACAGGCGCAGGGCATCGTCGTTCCATCCGCCGAACCAGTCGGCATGCAGCGAGCCCCCGGGCGGGCCGTCGCCGTCGGCCGACAGATGCCAGCCCCGCACCGAATCCTGACCCGGGTAGTACAACAGGATGCTGATCTGGGGCAGTCGGACGGGGTGCGACGGCGGGCACTCCTGGTGGGCATTTACGAACAGCAGATGGGATCGATGATCGGCCGAGTCCAGATTGCGCCCGTCCCAGCACTCGGGAAAGGCGATGGTGGCGTTGATGGTGTCGCCCCCACAGTCGGGGATTCGGTTGGTCTTGTTGTAGGTCTGCCCGGTGGCTCCGCACGACCAGTACAAGAAGTCGGAGGCGGCAAACGACGAGCCGGTGGCTCCACTGATCATTTTCAATCCAACCGGCAACGGCTGGACCCGGTGGGGCAACTTGGTCTTGTAGTAGAGGATGATCTGCTCCGGAACCACGGCGTTGCCCTTGCCGTCAAGCAGAGCCGGCGTCCAGTAGGCCGAACGATTCAACTCGAATCCGTTGCAGGTCCCGCCGCCCCGGTTGACAAGCGTCGACGTCGTGGTGTTGGCGTTGGCCTGGGTGTTGCCGAAGAACAGGTGGAGATGCGATCGACCCGGCTGGTTGGGAAAGACGATCGGATCGTCGTAGGCGAAATGAGAGTATTGACAGGCCATACGGAATTGACCGTCGCCCACGGTGCCGTTGTCGGGGGGTGAGACCGGCTCGGTCAAGGCCTCGACGCTGAGCTGGGCCGTGGGCACCGAGGCGTAGCGGTCGAACAAGGGATTGCTGTTACGAAGCGCGGCCAGACCCCCGTTGTCGCCTCCGTGACCGGCATCGCGACCGGCGTTGTGACCGTCACCGTGATCGGCGATGGCCACGGTGTTCGTGGTTGTACTGGTGGTTGCGATCGTGGTTGACGAGGAGGGAGGCGGTGGAGGGGGAGATGATGTCGCGGTGGGCCTCGAACCGTCGGCCGCGGCGTCTCCGGTCGGAGCGGTGGCAGCGGCGGTCGACGACATCGGCGATGTGGTGGTCGATGACGGGGGCGAACCGCCGTCCGCCGTTGCCGAACTCGAGGACGGCCCCGAAGGCGGTGTCAACGATCCAGGTATCAACGGTCCGGGAGCTGGACGCAGGCTCGACGACGGGCTTTCCGGTGACACGACCGCCGTCGTCGCCCTGACCGGGGCCGAAGTCGCCGCCGGGGCCTCCGCCGATGAACTCGATCGGAATGCCGCCGCGGCCGACTCGGCGGTCCGTTCCCGATCCGCTGTGGTTGAAGGTGGGGGCGATGCCGTCTCGACCCAGTGGTCGAGACCCCGGCCCAGGGCACCGTCGGGAATGGCCACCACGGCGCCGGCCCAACCGCACAACGCCACCGCCCACAACATGAACAGGCGCAGCACCCGACGGCCACCGGCCGCCTTGGATCCCACACGAAGCATGGTCGCTCTATCGGAACGGGCTTGGGCCGGCCTTTAGACACCTGCATCCGATGCCCGAACCGACCCTGATCTCGATAGCCGATAGCTGCTAATCTCGGGGCGGCTCCGAGCGACGGCCCGTTCGATTCGGACAGAGACGGGAGATGAACGTTGGCTTCCACCATCCGTAGTGACGATCTGTTCAACGCCAGCACCTGGTTGGTCGACCGCCACGTCGCCGAGGGACGGGCTGACCATGTGGCCATCCGCTGTCAGGGGACTGACGTCAGCTACCGCCGGCTGCAGCAACTGGTCGAGCAGACGGCGGGCGCCCTCCGGGCCGTCGGTGTCCAACCCGAACAGCGGGTGGCCATGGCCATGCTCGATTCGGTCGAGTTCATCACCACCTTCCTCGGCGCCATGCGCATCGGAGCCATCCCGTTACCCATGAATCCGCTGTTGCCGGGCCGCGACCTGGGCACCATCACCGCCGACAGTCGGGCCCGGCTGGTCGTGGTGTCGGGCGACCGGGCAGGATCGATTCCCGATCTGGTGGCCAAGGCGGCCGAGATCGAACTGGTGGTGGTGACCGACACCGAAGCCGGACGACAGCCGTCGGTCACCCCCGACGACCACGGCGTCAAGACACTGCCCTGGGCCGACCTGATGGCCAGGCAGGGTGACGGCTCACCGTTCGAAACCTGGGGTGAGTCGCCGGGCTTCTGGCTCTGCACATCCGGCTCGACCGGGCAGCCCAAGCTGGCCATGCACCGCCACATCGACATCAAGGTGACCTGCGACACCTTCGCCCGCCACGTCCTCGACATCGGCCCCGACGACCGGTTCTACTCGGTCGGTCCCCTGTTCCACGCCTACGGTCTGGGCAACTCGCTGTCGTTCCCTTTCTCCGTCGGTGCCACCACCATTCTGGTCCCCACCCGTCCGCCGACGCCGGCCCTGGTGACCGAAACGATCGCCTCCGAAGCGCCCACCCTTTTCTTCTGCATCCCCACTTTCTACGCCGCCCTCAACAACGCCGGCCTGCCCGCCGACGCCTTCGCCTCGGTCCGGCTGGCCGCCTCAGCCGCCGAGCCGCTTCCGGCCGAAACCTTCACCCGGTTCAAGGACCAGTTCGGCGTCACGATTCTCGACGGCATCGGCTCGACCGAGATGCTGCACATCTACCTGTCGAACACCGAATCCGACCTCAAGCCGGGCACCAGCGGGGTGCCGGTACCGGGCTATGAGCTGAAGCTGATCGACGAGCACGGCGAGACCCAGGCTCCGGGGGAGCCGGGCCAGCTGTGTGTCTCGGGAGCCAGCGCCGCCACCGGCTACTGGTGCCGCAACGACCAGTCGCGGGCCACCTTCCAGGGTCCTTGGATGCACACCGGCGACCTGTACGAGGAGGGGGACGACGGCTTCTACACCTACCTGGGGCGGGTCGACGACATGCTCCGGGTGGGTGGCGAGTGGGTGTCACCGGCCGAGGTGGAGGGGGTGCTGATCCAGTACGAGACGGTGCTGGAGGCGGCGGTGGTGGGCGAGCGGGACGACAGCGGCGTCGTTCGCCCGGTGGCCTTCGTCATCGCCGTCGACGGCCAGTCGGTGGCCGGCGACGAACTCGACCAGTTCTGCCGTCAACACCTGGCCGGGTTCAAACGGCCCCGTCGATACGAGATCGTGGGCGAGCTCCCGAAGACGGCCACCGGGAAAATCCAGCGGTTCAAGCTCCGGGCCTGACTCCCGATAATTGCAGCAAAAAGCGAGGTTCAGCCTCGCTTTTTGCTGCAATTTTGGGTTGTCAGTCGGAAATCGGTATAGCGGCATCGAGATCAACGGCCACGTTGACCGGGTCACCGATCGATCGCCGGGCTCGATCGACAAAGGTGAGTGAGGCGCCGCTCGAGCCCACCTGAAGGCGATGGCGGTAACGGCCCTGGTGGAACTGCGATGAGGTGATGACGCCGGGGACGCCCTCACCGTCGGAGGCTACGTGCACGGCATCGATCGGCACCACAACGGTGACCGCAGCACCGACTGCGCCAGCATCCGCCCGGCCGATCAGCCGGTCGCCCTCGACCCAGCGCACCATACCCTCGACCGCCGGCTCGAGACGCAAGATATTGGGTCGACCCAGGAACGTGGCCACGAACCGGCTCCCGGGATCCTCCCAAAGCTCCTGCGGAGTCCCTAGTCTCACCAGTCGACCCTCGGTCAACACCGCCACCCGATCGGCCAGAGCGAAAGCCTCGGCCTGATCGTGGGTGACGTGGAGCGCCGTTTGGCCCATCCGGTCGAGCAGCAGATCCAGGTCCGATACCAGCTGCTCCCGCAGGATCCGATCCAACGAACCCAACGGTTCATCCAGCATCAAGACCGACGGCGCCGGAGCCAGCGCCCGGGCCAGCGCCACCCGCTGGGCCTCGCCCCCCGACAACTGATTGGTCGAGCGGTGGCCGAAACCTGACAGCCCCACCAGCTCCAGCATCTCCTCGACCCGCCGGGCGACCGACTCCGATGGGCCGGCCCCGGTCCGGGACGAAGCGCCGTGACGCAAACCGTAGGCCACGTTGTCGGCCACCGTCAGATGGGGGAACAGGGCGTGATCCTGAAACATGAGCCCAACCCCTCGACGGTGGGTGGGAACATTGCTCAGATCCCGGCCGTCGAGCAGGATCCGCCCGGCAGCCGGCGGTTGCAACCCGGCGATGGCCCGCAGCAACGTCGACTTGCCCGAGCCGCTTGGTCCGACCACGGCCAGCTTCTCGCCCTCGTTCACGGTGAGATCAATCCCGTCGAGCACCAGGTTGGGGCCGTAGGCCACACTGAGGCCCTGGATGACGAGCTTGGGCCGAACCGCTGACGCAACCGTCATAGCAGCGTCACCTCCGACGGCCGACGCCGCTCCAGAACAGCGGCCAGCAACGCCACCAAGAGACCGACCACCACGCTGAGGGCCAGGGCTTGACCCCGCAGGGCCGAGCCGGGAGTCGACAGCAGGCGGAAGATGGCCAGTGGGGCGGTGTACGACGACTGACCCCGGGCCAGGAACGAGGTGGCTCCGAACTCGCCGAGGCTGACGGCGGCGGCGAATCCGGCTCCGGTCAAGGCGGCCCGGCGGGCCATGGGCCAGTCGATGGTCCGCCACACCACCTCGGGCGACGCCCCCAGCACCGCCGCCCCGTCGCGGATTCGTGGTCCGATGGACCGGATGGTCGGCACCATGGCGGCCACCACGAAGGGCAGTCCGACCACGGCATGGGCCAGCGGCACCAGCCAAACCGACTGCCGCAGATCGAAGGCGGCGAAACCGACCAGATAGCCGAACCCCAGGGTCACGGCCGAAACCCCGAGTGGTACGAACGTCAGCGCTTCCAGCAGTCGACCCAAACGACCACCGGCGGTCACCGCCACCGAAGCGGCCACGCCCACCACGAGCGCCACCGCTGCCGCGGCCAGAGCGAACAGCAACGAGTTGGCCAGGGCGCCCACGGCGGAGACGGGAAGCAGGTCGACCCGCTGGAAGAGAGCCCGGTAGTGGACCAGACTGAGCCGACCGTCGACCAGCAGCGAGCCACCCACCAGCACCACCACCGGAAAGCCCTGGACGGCGGTCACCAGCGCCACCACGGCCGCCAGATACCAGCGCATCGCTCCGGTCGGTCGATCGGCGGCGGTCACCCGATCCGAGGCCACGGCGAAACGCCGCTGGAAACGGGCCGAAAGTACCGACAACGTCACCACCACCAGGATCTGCAGAGCGGCCAACACGGCGGCGACGTCGAACTCGGCCCGAGCGATGGCGTAACGATGGATCTCGGTCTCGATCGTCGCCGTCCTCAATCCGCCCAGGATCCTGATCACCCCGAAGCTGGTGAACGAGAACAGAAAGACCACCAGGGCGGCGCCGACGATCGCGGGACGGAGCTGACGAAAGGTGATCGACGTCCACGCCCGGCGCCGGGTTGCGCCCAGCACCCGGGCGGCCTCAACCTGGCGGTGATCGAGTCGGGCCCAGTAGCCGCCCACCAGCCGGGCCACCACGGCGAGGTTGAAGAAGGTGTGGGCGTAGACGATGGCCAGTAGCGACACCCCCGAACCGGTGGCCGTGGCCGGGTGGAGGCCGAACCGATCGAACACGCTGTCGATGGCCGCCGCCACTACCACCGTGGGCAGGACAAAAGGCACGACCACCGCCGCCCGGAGCAGGCTACGACCCCGGAACCGGAACCGGGCCAGCAGATGGGCGATGGGCAGCCCGATTACCAGGGTCAACAGAGCCGACAAACCGGCCTGAAGGAACGTGAAGCCGACCACCGACCGCACCGACCGGCGGCTGAGAATCCCAACCACGTCGGCCGGTCCGACATCGGCCAAGCTGCGGTTCAGTATCGCCACCAGCGGCCATACGACCATGAGGCCTATGAATCCGGCGGCCACGACCCCGGCGGCCACACTCCAGCGGACCGGTCGACCGGCCGGTGCCATCAGCGAAGCACGATCTCGGCCCACTCCTCGGTCCAGCGGGATCGGTTCTCTTCGATCTCAGACGGGTCGAGGATCAACGGGTCGGTCACCTTGGTGGCCCACTGCTCGAACGATGGTGGGGTTTCAACCGTCGAACTGGCGGGGAACACGAACATGTTGAGGGGGATGTCGGCCTGGAAGGTGTCGGACAGGAGGAAGTCGACCAACAAGGCCGAAGCGTCGCGGTGTTCGGTTCCGGCCAGCACGCCGGCGAACTCGACCTGGCGGAAGCAGCTGTCGGCCACGACGGCGGTTGGCGGCTCGCTGACGTCGCTGGTGGCGAAGATCATCTCAGCCACCGGACTGGTGGCGTAGGAGGTGACAATCCCCTTGTCGCCCCCACCGGCCACGAACTGACCGTAGTAGGCGTCGCTCCAACCGGAGGTTACCGTCACTCCCCCGTCGGCCAGCTGCTGCCAATAGTCCTGCCAGCCATCCTCGCCGTAAGTGGCGACGGTGGCCAGCAGAAAAGCGAAGCCGGGGGAGGACGACTCCGGGTCCATGGTCACGAAGGACGAGGCGAAATCCGGTTTGGTCAAGTCGTCGAGCGAACCGGGGCCGCCGTTGGGAAAGCTGTCGGTCCACACATTGAGGCAGACGTCGCCGTAGTCGATGGGGGTCACCCGGTTGCCGGAGTCGAGTTTGAGATCGTCGGGCACGGTCGACAGCCCGGGGGAGGCGTAGGGAATGAAGATGTCGGCCTCCAACGCCCGTTGGAGAAAGGTGTTGTCGATCCCGAACAGGACATCGGCCTCCGGTTGTCCGGCGGTGAGAATGGCCCTCGACACCAGCTCCCCGGCGTCACCGGCGTTGACCACCTCGACATCGATCCCGGTGTCGAGGGTGAAGTGGTCGAACAACCCGTCGCTGACCGAGAACGAGTCGTGGGTCAGCAACCGCAGGGTGGTGCCCGGCTGCACCGCTTCCGGTGACTCGATGGGGTTGTTGTCGCTACCGACGACATCTTCGGCGGTAGCGCCGTCGTCTTGGCCCCCGCAGGCGGCGAGCAGCAAGGACAGGGCGGCGGCCATCACGACCGCCGTCGTCGACTTCACGAGGTTTGTCATGGTTTGCTCCCTTTCGCTGGCATTACCCAGATCAGGTTCGGCGGGTCGACGGCCGATATGCCGTCCTCTCAGCCCGGTCGTTTCCGAGCTCCCCGGTATGGTTGGCTTCAGTGTAATCCCCACCCGGTCGGTCGACGACGATGGCACACTGGAGGTCGTGACTCCGGCAGTGGTGATGCTCGAAAAGGCCAACGTCGACCACACCACCCACTCCTATGATCACGATCCTCGAGCCCGGTCCTACGGGATCGAAGCGGTGGAGGCGTTGGGACTCGATCCGGCCACCGTGTTCAAGACACTGCTGGCTGTCATCGACCGGACCGAGACGGTGGTGGCCGTGGTACCGGTGGTCGACCGGCTCGACCTGAAAGCCTTGGCCGCCGCCGCCGGTGGCAAGAAGGCGGTCATGGCCATCCCGGCTGACGCCGAACGCCTCACCGGCTATGTGGTCGGCGGCATCTCCCCGCTGGGCCAGCGCAAGAAGCTGCGCACCTTCATCGATGAGTCGGCCGAGCCCCAGGACCGCATCCACATCAGCGCCGGACGCCGGGGCCTGGAGATCGCCCTGTCACCGCAGGACCTGAGTCGGTTGCTGACCGCCCCCTTCGCCCCCCTGGTGGCCCGCTGAGTCCGGATGGTCCAGAGCGGCTTTCAGGCTCCTACCGGAGGAAGTAGCGGGCCCCCGGGCCCTCGGCGGCCGCTTGGTCGTCGGGGTTGAACAGGGCGCACTTGTCCAGACTAAGGCAGCCACAACCGATGCATGATGTCAACTTGTCCTGCAGGGCCTCGAGGGTAGCGATCTGATTCTCGATCCTGGGCTGCCACTGGGTGCCGAACTCGGCCCATTCCGACGGCGTCGGCGCCCGATCATCGGGTAGCGACGACAACCCCGCGGCGATCTCCTCCAGGCTCAGGCCCACGCGCTGAGCGGCCCGGATGAAGGCCACCCGGCGGAGAACAACCCGCTGGTAGCGACGCTGTCCGCCGTCGGTTCGCCGGGAGTGGATCAGCCCCCTTGACTCGTAGAAGCGAAGGGCCGAGGTGGCGATTCCGATCCGCTCCGCCGCCTCGCCGATGGTCAGCTCGTCGTTACTCACCCGCCGGACAGTGGTCGGATCAGCGGACCGTCGGCCGAGTCCTCCACCGTCCAACCGAGGTCGGCCAGCTGACGGCGGATGGCGTCGGCCCGGTCGAAATCCTGGGCTGCTCGCGCTGCCGCCCGTTCCTCGGCCAAGGCCACGATCTCGGACGGAGCCTGGTCGGCCTCGCTCCTCAGCTCGAGGCCCAGAACCTCGGCGATGGTCTTGGCCGTGGCCGCCGACCGAGCCGCTCGCTCGCCGTCGCCGTCATCGAGCGCAGAGTTGGCCTCCCGTACCTGGCGGAACAACAGATCGACGGCCTTGGCCGTGTCGAGGTCGTTCTCCATGGCCATGCGGAACGTCTCCAGCACGGCGTCGTCGACCGGGCCGTCGAGTTGGGCGGTACGGCGGGCGAATCCGTCGAGCCGCTCGACCGCAACCTCGGCCTGCCTCAAGGTCACGTCGGTCACCTCGATGGGCGACCGGTAGTGCGATTGCAGGTTCAGCAACCGGTAGGAACGGGGGTCGTAGCGCTCGGCCAGGTCCAGGAGGTTGGTCACGTTACCCAACGACTTCGACATCTTCTCGCCTTCGGTTTCGACGAAGCCGTTGTGCATCCAGTGTCGGGCGAACGGGCGGCCCAGGGCAACCGCCTGAGCCCGCTCGTTTTCGTGATGGGGGAACGTCAGATCCATGCCGCCCAGATGGAGGTCGAACCCGTCGCCCAACAGGTCGAGGCTCATCACCACGCATTCGGTGTGCCAGCCGGGGCGGCCGTCACCCCACGGTGAGGGCCACGACGGTTCGCCCGGCTTCACGAACTTCCAGAGGGCGAAGTCGGCCGGATGACGCTTCTCCGTGCCCACGATCTCCCGCTCACCCCCGCCGGTCCGCAGATCGTCAAGACTCTGATGGGCCAACAGTCCGTAGCCCTCGACGGTCTCCACCGCCAGGTAGACACCATCGGAGGTGATGTAGGCCTTGTCGGCCTCGATCAACCGGCCGATCATCTCCACCATCTCCTCGACATAGCCGGTGGCGTGGGGGATGTGGTCGGGGCGGCCGACGTTGAGGGCGTCCATGGCCCGGAACCACACGGCCTCACATTTGACGGCGATGTCGGCCCAATCACGATTCTCGTCGTTGGCCCGGTTGATGATCTTGTCGTCGATGTCGGTCACGTTGGACACGAACGTCACGTCGTAGCCTGACCAGACCAGGAAGCGGCGCATGATGTCCCAGGTCAAGGCCATGCGACCGTGGCCGATATGGGGAGGACCATAGACCGTGGGACCACAGACGTACATCGACACTTTGCCCTCATCCCGGGTTTCAAACGGAACGACCTCTTGCAACGCCGAGTCGTAGATCCTGACCATGTCCCACACACTACCCCGGCTCCTCGACCGTGACAGCGCAATATTGGAGGGCGATGACAATGGTTGGGTGGCGGCCGCGGAGGCCCTCTACCCTTGGTCCGGTGATCGGCCGGGCCTCGCCAACCAAGCAGTTCCCGCTTGTTCGAGTGCCGTCGGTGACCGCAGTGGCGGGGCTGATCGCCCTCGGCCCGGCCTGCGGGGCCGACGGTCGGCAAACGGTCGACGTGTTCGCCGCATCCTCACTGGTCGATATCGCCGAACTGGTGGAGGAAGACTACGAGGCCGACAACCCGGAGACCGACATTCGCCTGAACCTGGCCGGCACCAACGCCCTCATCCGCCAGATCAACAGCGGGGCCGACGCCGCCGTTCTCGTGGCCGCCGACACCTCGTTCATCGACGATCTGATCGATCAGCCATCGGTCCCGCCGCTGGTGCTGGCCACCAACCGGCTGACGCTGGTCGTGCCGGCCGACAACCGGGCCAAGATCTCCGGTCCGGCCGACCTCAACCGTGACGACGTGCTGACCGCCCGCTGCGCCCCCGGCGTTCCCTGCGGAGACGCCACCGACCGCTACCTGGCGACCAGCGACCTTCTTGTAAGCCGGGCCACAGAGGAACCGAACGTCCGAGCGGTTTTGGCCAAGGTCACCAGCGGTGAGGTCGACGCCGGCTTCGTCTACCGCTCCGACGCCTTGGCCGGTGGTACGGCAGTGAAGGAGATCCCGCTGGCGGGCGCGCCTGAGGTGGCCGTCGCCGTGGCCCGCCTCGACGACAGCCGAGCGGGCGCCGAGCTGATCGACCACTTCGCCTCCGACGACATCCGCCATGCTCTCGAGCAATTGGGATTCGCCCCGGCCGACCGGACCACCGGCTCCGGCGGTGACGGTCAATGACCGCACTGGGCCGACCGCCGAAGATCGTCCTCGTGGTGGCCGCCGTCGGGGTCGCACTGTTCGCCGTGCCGGTGGTGGCTCTCCTGGCCGACGCCCCGTGGTCATCGCTGCTCACCCAGTTCGTCGCCCCCGAGACGGTGACCGCCGGTCGGGTGTCTCTCATCGTCAGTCTGTCGGCCACCGCCCTGGCCGTCGTCCTCGGAGTGCCCATGGCCACGGCCCTGGCCAACACCGACTTCTGGGGCAAACCGCTGGTCCGCACCATCATCACCGTCCCGTTGGTCCTACCACCGGTGGTCACCGGGGTGGCTCTGACCTCGGCCTTCGGCCGACGGACCCTGTTCGGCCAGCTGACCGGGGTGGGCCTCACCTCGACCATGGCCGGGGCCGTCCTGGCCGCTGCCGTGGTGGCCACCCCGTTCCTGGTCCTGACGGTGGAGGGAGCGCTGCGGTCGACCGACCCCGGCTACGAACAGCTGGCGGCCACCCTGGGGGCACCTCGGTTGGCCCGCTGGTGGCGGATCAGCCTGCCTCTGGCCCGACCGGGCGTGCTGGCCGGGGCCATCCTGGCCTGGGCCCGGGCTCTCGGGGAATTCGGGGCCACCATCACGTTCGCCGGCAACACCGAAGGATCGAGCCGGACCCTGCCGCTGGAAATCGCCCTGGCCCTCGAGAATCCCGACAGCAAGGACCGGGCGGTGGCCATCAGCATTCTGATGCTGATGATCTCACTGGCCGTACTCATCACCTTGCGTGACCGCTGGATCCCCCGCCGATGACGGGGGTGGCGCCTCCGGCCACCGGAGCTACTCAAGGCCTGGTGGCCGAGCTGGAGGCCACCGTCGCCTCGTTCAGGCTGTCGGCCTCGCTGTCGGCCCGGCCGGGGGCAACGATTGCCATTGTCGGCCCCAACGGTTCGGGCAAGACCACGTTGCTCAACGTGCTGGCCGGTCTGATCAAGCTCAGCCGGGGCCAAATCATGGTCAACGGCAACGTCTGGGATCGACCAACCGATGGGGTCGTCCTCGAACCGGAGCAGCGGGACTTGGCGCTGGTTCCCCAAGACGCCCTACTGTTTCCGCACCTGAGCGTCATCGACAACGTGGCCTTCGGCCTCCGCTATCGAGGCCGAGGCTCGGGGCCGCTGTCCCGCCGGTCCCAACGGGCCGAGGCAGCCGAGGCGCTGACCGCGGCCGGGCTCGAGCCGCTGGCCGACCGCAAGCCGGGCCAGCTGTCGGGCGGGCAGCGACAGCGGGTGGCCATCGCCCGGGCCATGGTGACCAGGCCGGCACTGCTCCTCCTGGACGAGCCACTGTCGAACGTCGATGCCGCCAACCGACAGCAGCTTCGCCAGACGATTCACGACCTGCGACCCCCGGGGCAGATCCAGGTGGTGGTGACCCACGGGCGATCACACGCCGCCACCGCCGACGAGGTGGTGGCGCTTGATCACGGTCGGGTGGTGGCCGCCGGAACGGCCGACGAGCTCGGCCGAGATGGGAATATCGGGTGGCTCCGCCACATGCTCGGGCCCAGCGACTAAAACCATTGGGGAGGGGATCGCGTTACATTTTCCGCCTGCTTGTCGACCGGCTGTAAACCAGCTGAAGCAAGTAAGCGGGCCCGAACGCGATCCCCTCCTGAAACGGCGAACGTTCCGACCCGGGGGCCGGAACTGTTGGCCGAATATGTCACCCTGTCAGTTCCCCGATGGTCCCGTCAAGGGCGTTGGGCTGATGTTACCAACGCGAAATAGTTCATGACAGCGTCCAGCGGGAACTGATCGACGCAGGTTTCGGTTCCGACTCGGCCTCGGTGGCCGCCCCGGTGGGCTCCGCCGCCGACGTAGGCAGCGGTGATGCGCTGACCCGCCCAGCCCGCTGTAGGGCCAGCAGGTGGGAATAGACCGAATTGGCAGCGGCCCGCCAGAGACGTTTGTCGACCTCACGGTACATGTCGGGCACGAGGTCCTTGATGGTGGAGGCTCCGGCCGCCAGTCGTTCCACGATCTGAGCCTCCCGATGTCGGCGATGATCGATGAAGCTCCGCACGTAGGCCTGGGGATTGTCGATGGCCGGACCATGGGTCGGCCAATAGCGCTGATCGCCGCGGTCCAGCAGCTTGTCCAAGCTGGCCAGATAGTCGAACAGGTCACCGTCGGGCGGTGAGATGACCGATGTGGCCCAGCCCATCACATGATCACCGGTGAACAGCAGCGACTCCTCCCGCAGCCCGTAGCAGACATGGTTGGAGGTGTGGCCCGGGGTGTGGACCACATCGATCGTCCACCCCTGACCGGCGATGACGTCGCCGTCGGTCACCACGACATCGGGCACGAAGTCGGTGTCGGGGCCCTCCCGCTTCAACTCCTCCGGTACGTCGGCCCACGCCTTCTCGTACTCCTCACGTTCCTGGTCGGTGAAGTGTTCATCGAACGTGATCCGATCGAGTGGATGATCGTCGGGAACCGGCCCGTGAGGCCCGAAACCGTGGGTGGGGGCGTCGGTCCGCCCCTGCAGGGAACCGACCCCGGCGGTGTGATCGGTGTGGGTGTGGGTGATCAGGAGGTGACCGACCCGCTCGTCCGGGCCCAGCGCCGACTCCACGGCATCAAGGTGGACGTCGAGGTCGGGTCCGGGATCGATCACCGCCACCTCACCACGACCGATGATGTAGACGCCGGTGCCGGTGAAGGTGAACGGGTTGGGGTTCTCGGCCACCACCCGGCGCACCAGTGGTGACAACTCCACTACCTCCCGGTAGCGGGGTTCGAAGTCGGTGTTGAATTCGATGGCCAATCCGGCCCCTCCTCCGGCCTCTACAACGGCCCGTCGGGATCGAGAATTCCAGTGAACAGCAGACGGCCGCTGCGGTCCACCTCGGCCCGGTAGCGACGGCCGGCGGCTGCCACCGACACCGTTCCGTCGGTCGCCAACTCGACGGCGAAGTCGGATCCGATAGCCCGGGTCACGGCATCCCGATTCTCCTCCAGAGCCTCCACCAGACCGGCGGTATCCCGCTGCTCGACCAGCTCCAGGTCGAGCTCGACCCAGTCCTGATCACCAACGCCGAAGAACGACACTGCCCCCACCCTCCTGGTTCATCGGGCCTGACCGCCGGCCGGTCGAACGCCGTCGGGCTCAAGCGTGGTGAAGGCCTCGGTCAACCAGCTCGGCGGTCGGGTCGGCCGCCCTCGGGGATCGGTCACGGCAATCGTGATGTCACCTTCGACCAGCAGCTGCTCGCCCTCTCCCCCGTCGGACCGGATCACACGTTGTCGCCAGACGTGACTGGCCCGACGCGACTCGGCCAGGAAGGTCTCGACCTCCAGGTGGTCGCCGGCCAGGGCCGGACGGACGAAACGCACCTCGACCCGGGTGATGACCAGGTGGATGCCGGACTCGGCCAGCCGCTCGATGGGTATCCCCGCCCGCTCCAGGGCGTCGGTTCGGCCGAACTCGAAGTAGGTCAGGTACACGGCATGGTTGACGTGACGGTACGGATCGATCTCGTTGAACCGCACCCGCAACGGTGTTCGCATGACCATGGGGCCTCACCATAGGTGCTGGGCCGCCGGGCGCGCCGCCCCAGCCGGTGCTCAGGGTGGGGAGCCCGAATTCTTGACCCCGCCCCGGTCCCGGCCACGGCTATGGTGGGCGGACCGTGAGTGACAATCTCAAGCTGGCCGCCGGCACCAACTCGGGCGCCGACCGAGCGAGAACGGTGGCGAGCCGCGTCCTCACCTTCGGGCGCTCCAACTCGTCGGTGCTGGGGGCATTCCTGGTCATCGGTCTCCTGTTCCTGGGTCAGCGCTACGCCGGAGCATGGCTGACCGACAGCGCCGTCATCGACGAATCCGATATCGTGCCCGCCACCTCCGTCGTTCCCACGTCGACCGACGGCGACGGCGAGGCGGCCAGCTGCGACCCCTGGCTGCTCACCTTCTCCGATGACTTCGAAGGAGAGCAGGTCGACGACGAGCGGTGGATCGTCTACAACAGCCCTGGTCACGACGGCAACGGCCTACGGCGGCCCGAGGCCATCACCATCGAAGAGGGGATCCTGGTGATCACCGGACAGAAGGTCGATGGTGAGATCGTCTCGGGAGGAATGGCGTCTCGTCACCAGCAGATGTACGGACGCTTCGAGGCCCGGGTGCGAACCGAGGCCGATCCCAGCGAAACGATGAGTGGTGTTCTGATCACCTGGCCGGCCGGCAACTACTACCCCGACGGCGGGGAGAACGACTTCTACGAGACGCTGAGCAACGCCAGCCGCGATCCGTTCTACAGCTTCATCCACTACCCCGACACCAGCCACGAGGAGATCGTGCACGACGCCAGCGCCGAAGACTGGCACGAGATGGTGATGGAGTGGACGCCGGAGGCCATAACTGTCTACCGTGACGGCGAGCTGGCCGGTACCGTGACCGAGCCCGAGGCCATTCCCGACTACCCCCACGTGCTGACGGCCCAACTCGACGCCAAACGGGACGAGATGGGCGACAACGTGGTTCGCATGTACGTCGACTGGGTTCGGGTCTATCAGCGCAACGAATCGCTGCCTTCCGACTGCTGAGCCATCATCCGGTCATAGAATCTCCTGCGAGGCAGGGCCGATTTGGCGGTCCTGGCAGTCCAATTGAACGAACGAGGTAGACCATGACTCTGGCCGTAGGCGACGCCGCCCCCGATTTCACCCTGAAGGACCAGGACGGAACGGAACACACCCTGTCCAGCCACCGGGGCCAACGGCCGGTTGTGCTGGTCTTCGTCCCCTTCGCCTTCACCGGTGTTTGTGAGGGTGAGCTGTGCTCGTTGAGCCAAGACCTGAGTCAATTCGAAGCGGCCGGCGCTCAGCTCTACGGCCTGACCTGCGACCGTCAGTTCTCCATCAAGGCTTGGACCGAACAGGCCGGAATCAACTTCCCGGTGCTGTCCGACGGCTGGCCCCACGGCGCCACGGCCCAGGCCTACGGCTGCTTCAACCAGGATCTGGGCTGTGCCATGCGGCGGACCATCGTCATCGACTCGAACGGTAACGTGGCCAAGATCTTCGAATCGGGAGGGCTGGGCGAGCCCCGGGACAAGGCCGAATACGACGCCGCCCTGGCCGAACTCACCGCGTGACATCGTGTGCGCCCAGCCGTTCACCGGTGAACGCTGGAGCGCACACAAGATCAGGCGTAGCCGGGACGCTGTTCCTCCCGGATGACCTGGACGTCGTGGGGGTGACTCTCCCGTAGACCGGCCGACGTGATCTTGGTCAGCCGGGTCTTGGTCCGGAGATCCTCCAGGTCGGCGGCCCCGGCGTAGCCCATGCCCGAACGCAGGCCGCCGCTGAGCTGGCCCACCAGCTCGGCCAGCGAACCGGCGTAACGGACCCGGGCCTCGATGCCTTCAGCCACGTGTTTACCCGGGGCCTGCCCGCTGCCATAACGGTCGGCGGCCCGACCTCGCATGGCCCCGGCCGAACCCATGCCCCGGTAGGTCTTCCACATGGCCCCGTCGACCAGCTCCAGCTCGCCGGGGGCCTCGTCGACCCCGGCCAGGGCGTTGCCCAACATCACGGCGTCGGCCCCGGCGACAAAAGCCTTGACGATGTCGCCTGAGGTGACGATGCCCCCGTCGGCGATGACGGGGACGCCACGAGGCCGGGCCACCAACCTGCACTCGTAGACCGCCGACAGCTGCGGCATCCCGGCCCCGGCCACCACCCGGGTGGTGCATATCGATCCAGCCCCGACACCGACTTTGATCACGTCGGCCCCGGCGTCGATCAGGGCCTGGGCCCCTTCAGCGGTCACCACGTTGCCGCCGATCACCATCATCTCCGGCCACTTCTGCTTGATCGACGACACGGTGTCGACCACCCCCCGGGTGTGACCGTGGGCCGTGTCGATGACCAGCACATCGACCCCGGCGTCGACCAGGGCGGCCGAGCGGTCGACGGCGTCGGCCACCCCCACCGCCGCCCCCACCCGGAGCCGGCCGTCGGCATCGAGTGATGCGTTCGGCTTCTCGATCCGCTTGTTGATGTCCTTGACCGTGATGAGGCCGGTCAGGCACCCGGCCTCGTCGACCAGAGGCAACTTCTCGATCCGGTGCCGGTGGAGGATGGCAACCGCCTCATCGAGCGACGTGCCGGTGGGGGCCGTCACCAACGGAGCGGCGGTCATGAACTCGGTGACCGGGCGACCGTAGTCGTCCTCGGTGCAGAAGCGGACATCCCGGTTGGTCAGGATGCCGACCAGATGGTTGGACTCATCGACGATGGGCACACCGGAGAACTTGTGCAGGGCCATCAGCTCCTCGGCCTGGCCCAGGGTGGCCGACGGACCGAGGCTGAGGGGCGAGGTGATCATCCCGGCCTGGGCCCGCTTGACCCGCTCGACGTGGCCCGCTTGATCCTCGATGCTCAGGTTTCGGTGGAGGATCCCGATCCCACCCTCCCGGGCCATGGCGATGGCCAAGGGGGCCTCGGTCACCGTGTCCATGGCCGCCGACAGCAACGGCACCTCGAGCGTGATCGGACCCAGCGTGGCCCGGGTCGACACCTCCGTCGGCAACACCTCGCTCCAGCCGGGAACCACCAGAACGTCATCGAAGGTGAGCGATTCGAATCCGGTGAGGAGTTCGTGGTTCCGGGCGATGGGGTGATCGGCCATGTTTGCTCCATTCTGCGAGGTGGGGGGCGGACCAGCGTCCGACGGTTTCAGCGTAGGGGTTGTCGGGCGGCCAACGCGATGACCTTGTCTATCGCTTCGACCAGCAATCGGTGTTCGGTTTCGTGGACTCTTTGAGTGAACAGTTCCAACGTGTCGCCCGGTTCGAACGGCACCTCTTCGGTGACGATGACGGGACCGTCGTCGACCCCCTCGTCGGGCACGAAATGGACCATGACCCCGCCGGATTGCACCGTGCCCCGGCGCCAGCCGTCGTAGGCCTTGGCGATGGCTCCCAGCCCTGGGAAGGCGCCCGGCTTGGCCGGATGGAGGTTGATCACGGGGTGATGGTTGACGAAAGCCTCGGACAGCAGCCGGTCCCAGCCGGCCAGGACCACCAGGTCAACCCCGACGGTGGCCACCGCCCGGGCCAGCTCCCGGTCGTAGTGGCGGCGGGCCAGATCGCCCGGTTCGATCACCATCGTCGGCACGCCGGCCGCCGACGCCCGGGTCAGGGCATAGGCCTCCGGCCGGTTGCTGATCACGACCTTGACCTCGGCGGCCAGGGTCCCGTCGTCGCAGGCGTCGAGCACAGCCTGGAGGTTGGAGCCGTGACCCGACACCAGAACAGCCAGCCCGAACAACGGGCGGCCGGGCCGGGGCGCTCGGTCAACTGAGGGCGACATCCCGACCGGCCACGACCCGGCCGATGACGACGGTCGGCTCGGGAATCAGTTCCCGTACGTCGGCCACCTTGTCGGCCGCCACCACGGCCACCATGCCGATGCCGAGGTTGAGGATCTGGTGGGCCTCGACCCTGTTGAGGCCGCCCTGGGAGACGAGGATGCGGAACAGCGGCGGCCACGACCACGACGAGGTGTCGATAACCGCTCCGCATCCCTCGGGCAGCACCCGAGGGATGTTGTCGATGAGACCGCCGCCGGTGATGTGGGCCAGGCCGTCGATGAGATCGGCCTCCAGGGCCGGTAGCAGTGGGTAAAGATAGCTGCGGTGGGGTTCGACTAGGGCCTCCCCGATCGTGCGCTGTTCCCCATCGGGGTCGGATTCGGTTGAGTCGATCGGCAGCGTCTCCGACAGATCGGTGCCGGAGAAGATCTTGCGGGCCAGCGAATAGCCGTTGGTGTGAAGCCCCGACGAGCGCAACCCGATGAGGCGATGGCCCGGGCTGATATCGCCCCGGGGCAGGAGCCGGGCCCGCTCGACGGCACCGACCATGGTGCCCGACACGTCGACCGCCCCCGAGGCCAGCACGTCGGGCATCTCGGCCGTTTCCCCGCCGAGGAGCACACAGTCGGCGGCCCGACAGGCGGCCGACATGCCGTCGACGATTCGCCCCACGACCTCGGGCTCCAGTGTGGCGGCGGCCACCGTGTCGAGGAAGAACAGGGGCCGAGCCCCTTGCACCAGGACATCGTTGATGCCGTGGTTGACGATGTCGGCACCAATCGTCTCCCACGAGTCGAGCTGTTGGGCCAGGATGGTCTTGGTGCCGACCCCGTCGGTGGAGGCCACCAACAGCGGCTCGTTGAGACTCTTGAGCGACCCCAGGTCGAATACCCCGCCGAACGAGCCCAGACCGGCCACCACCCGGCGGTCGTGGGTGTCGACCACCGACTGGGCGATACGGCGGTTGACCTCGGCTGCGGCGTCGAATGAGACCCCGGCCCGGGCATAGGCGTCACGGGGGACGTAGCGCCAGCCGATATCGGTGCGGGCGAACAACTGGTCGCCAACCAGTTGGGACACAACCCGGTAGACCTTGGTCAAGGCGTCGGTCAGGTCACCGCCGGTGGCGGTAACCGACAGCACCCGACCGCCCGAACTGACGACCCGGCCGGAGTCATCGAGCCGGGTGCCGGCATGAATGATCGAAACGTCGGGCGGACAGTCGATCTCGGGAATGGGAACGTCGGTGGCCGGTGACGCCGGGTAGCCTCGGGCCGCCACCACCACGGTGGCGGCCGACTGACCCGTTTGGCGATCGATACGAACCTCATCGAGCCGACCGGACGCGGCGGCGTCCAACAGGTCGAGCACGTCGCCCTTGATGAGGGGCAGCAGCACCTGGGCTTCGGGATCACCGAAACGGCAGTTGTACTCGATCAGTTTGGGACCGTCGTCGGTCAACATGATGCCGGCGTAGATGATGCCGATATAGGGCGTTCCCTCGGCCATCATGCCGTCGACGACCGGTTGGAGGAACGTCTTGGCCAGCTCGTCCTCGATCATGGCTTTGTCGGGGACCGGGGCGAAGGCGCCCATGCCCCCGGTGTTGGGGCCGGTGTCGCCCTCACCGACCCTTTTGTGGTCTTGGGCCGAGCCGAGGCAGATGAACTGCTTGCCGTCGGCGATGCCGAACAGGCTCAGCTCCTCCCCCATCAACCGCTCTTCCAGCAGCACCGTGGCCCCGGCCTCACCCATGGTCCGCTCGGCCAGCAGGTCGTAGATGGCCCGCTCGGTCTCCACCCGGTCGGACGGAATGATCACACCCTTACCCGAGGCCAGCCCATCGGCTTTGACCACCACCGGTTTGTCGAACTCATCAACCCAGTCGACGGCGTCGGACACCTCGGTGAAGGGAGCGCAGACCGGGCCCGGGATACCGTAACGGGCGGCGAAGGACCGGGCGAACGACTTGGATCCCTCCAGTCGGGCGGCGGCGGCCGACGGCCCGAAGCAGCGGATCCCGGCTTCGCTCAGGGCATCGGCCAGGCCCGCCACCAACGGCCCTTCCGGCCCGACCACCACCAGATCGACGCCGGCCTCCAGGCAGAACTCCAGCACCGCGTCGTGGTCGTTGACATCGAGATCGACGTTGTGGTCGGCCGTACCGGCGTTGCCCGGGGCGACGTGAAGCCGGTCGAGCAGCGGCGAGGCCAGAATCGATCGACTCAGGGCATGTTCCCGTCCTCCCGAACCGACAATCAGCACCGTGATCTTGTTCACGACCCCCACCCCCCGAAACTTGCAGCAGAAAACGAGCCTGGAGCACGTTTTCTGCTGCAAATTTGGCCGGGGTGGGGGTTGGGCTGGGGGTGGGCTTCGGTCGTCATGCCAGAACCCCGTCGAAGCGCTGCTTGCTCGTTGCCAGCGAGAGTTGAACCGGCATTGGATAGCTCCCGGTGAAACAGGCGTTGCAGTAGCCGTCGTCGCGGCCCAACGCCTTCATCATCCGCCCGACCGACAGGAACCCCAGGCTGTCGGCCCCGATGTGATCGCTGATCTCCGGCACACCGAGCTGGTGGGCGATCAGTTCGTCGTAGGTCCCCATGTCCACCCCGAAGAAACAAGGATGGGTGATGGGAGGACAGGTGATGCGGACATGGACCTCGGTGGCACCGGCTTCCCGAATGAGCCGGACCAACTGACCCGAGGTCGTGCCCCGAACGACGGAGTCGTCAACCACGACCACCCGCCGACCCTCGATATTGGCGGGCAGGGTGTTGAACTTGAGGGCCACCCCCTGGCGTCGGAGTTCGTCGGTCGGTTCGATGAACGTCCGACCGATGTAACAGTTCTTCACGAACCCCTCGTTGTAGGCGATTCCGGAAACGTTGGCGAAGCCGATGGCGGCCGGCATCGAGGAGTCGGGCACCGGTATGACGACATCGGCCTCGGCCGGATGCTCTCGAGCCAACTCCTCCCCCAGGTTCTGACGGGCTCGGTGTACCGAGAGGCCGTCCCAGGTGGCGTCGGGTCGGGAGAAATAGATGTGCTCGAAGGTGCAGCGGGCCTGGTCGGACTTCGGCTCCACCGCCTGGTGGCTCCGGGCCAGCCCGCTCTGCAACACCACGATCTCGCCCGGTTTGACCTCCCGGATGTCGCCGCACCCCACCGTCTGCAGTGCCCCGGTTTCGGATGCGGCGACGTAGCCACCGGTCGGCAGCTTGCCCACCGACAACGGCCGGAAACCCCAAGGGTCACGGGCCACCACCACCTTTGTCCCCGACATGATGACCAGGCAGAACGCCCCCTCCCACTCGGGCATGATGCGGGTCAGGCGCTCCTCCCAACTGTCGCCTTCGGTGGCCGCCAACATCAGCGCCAACACCTCGGAGTCGGATGACGACTGCAGTCCGGCGCCCCGCTCCAGTAGTTTCTGGCGGAGCCGATCGGCGTTGGTCAGGTTGCCGTTGTGAGCCAGGGCCAGCGGACCGTGCATGGTCTCCACCACATAGGGCTGGACGTTGCGCTCGCTATTGGACCCGGTCGTCGAGTAGCGGGTGTGGCCGATGGCCAGGGAACCGACCAGCGGGTCGAGGGTCCCGGGCTTGAACACCTGGCTGACGAGGCCCTGATCCTTGTGGACTCGAACGGCCCGCCCATCCGACACGGCGATGCCGGCTGCTTCCTGACCCCGGTGCTGGAGGGCATAGAGTCCGAAGAAGGCCAGGCGGGCGGCGTCGCCGTTCTGGGTGGCCACGGCCAGAACGCCGCATTCCTCACGGGGCCGGTCGGGGTGGTGGAGGCAGTCGGAGCCGCCGCTCATCGAAGCTCGGCGTCGCCGTCGAGTACCCGCTGGGCCGCCGCCTGCTGGTGACCTCTCACCCGGTCCCGTAGACCGGGATCGTGGGTGGCCAGGATCTTGGCTGCGGCCAGGGCGGCATTGGCCGGCTCAATGGCCACCATGGGCGCCACTCCGGGCGGGGTGCGAAGACTGGACAGGATGTCGAGGCCGGCAAACGATTCCGAACGGGGTGGGCAGGCGATCACCGGGGCGGCCACATTGGCGTCGCTCAACCCGGACAGGGCGTCACTCATCCCGGCCACGGTGATGAACACGGTCGGCTCACCGTCGCCGTCGTAGTCCTTGAGTAATGAGAGCACGTGATCCGGAACCCGGTGGGCCGAGCCGACCCGGCGAACGGTGGGCACATCGAGCCGCTCCAGGACGGCGGCGATCTTGTCGACCCACTCCGAATCCCGGGGCGAACCCGACAGAATGACAACCTTCATGACGTGTGTTCAACCTCCACGCTCGAAACCTCGCCGGTCGTTCAGATATCGGGCGATGTTGGCTTCGACCCGGGGAGTGATCGGCCGCTCGCCCGGCTCGAAGGCCAGGCCGGTGAGGGCCTGGTAGAGGCTGACGTAACGATCGGTGGTGGCCCGCCAGACGCCTTCGTCGAGT
The DNA here is from genome assembly GCA_965216685.1 of Acidimicrobiales bacterium. Lineage (GTDB taxonomy): Bacteria > Actinomycetota > Acidimicrobiia > Acidimicrobiales > SZUA-35 > JAHELU01. The sequence goes on along the minus strand of OZ244195.1, from coordinate 4,153,250 downwards.
TGTGGCGGTGGGCCGTCGCCCTGGTAGCCGGTGGCCCGTAACGCCAGCCGCACGGGCTCCTTGTCGAAGCTCTCCGGACCTTTGCCCGCACTCAGTCGCTGTTCCAGCGAGGACATGTCCCAGAAACGGGATGAGTCGGGGGTGTGCACCTCATCGATGAGAGCCAGCGAACCACCGGGGGCCAGTCCGAACTCGTACTTGGTGTCGGCCAGCACGAAGCCGGCGTTGGCGGCCACGGTCGTTCCCCGCTCGAACAGCGCCAACGCAACCTTCTGGACCTCGGCCCACAGGTCGGCCTCGACCAGCCCCCGTTCGACCACCTCGTCGCAGGTGATCGGCTCGTCGTGCTGGCCCTTCTCAGCCTTGGTGGTCGGCGTGATCAGCGGTTCGGGCAGGGGGCCGTGATCGGCCAGCCCATCGGGCAGGGTGTAGCCGTAGAGGAGGCGTTCGCCCTGCTGATAGCGGGGCAGGAGAGAGGTGGAGGTGCTGCCGGTGAGCCGACCCCGGACCACGACTTCCACTGGGAGGGGGTTGGCGTCGACCACCACCATGGCCTGGGGATCGGGTACCGCGATGACGTGATTGGCCACCAGGTCCGACGTCTGGTCGAACCACCAGGCCGACAGTTGGTTGAGAACCTGGCCCTTGTTCTCCACCAGGCCGACCACCCGATCAAAGGCACTCAATCGATCGGTGGTGACCAGAAGGCGACGGTCGTCGCCGATGGTCCAAGCCTCACGGACCTTGCCTGATGTGTGACCGGGAAGGCCCAGATCCAGAGCCTCAAGCGTCGCTCCTGCACCCATGGACTCATCATGGCCCAGCCCGACTTCAATCACAGCGATGGCTGACGATTTGTACAAAAAGTCAAGGGCTGTCGGCCAGGAGGTGGCCGGTGGACGGCAAGCGGAGCCCACCATCGGAGGGACGCTCCGGGGCCGGCAACACGTTGGCTGCTCTACGACCCCCTGGCCATCACATTGGCTGCTCGACGACCCGTCAGCGGGGTCGTGTACCCGCCAACGTGCTGTCGATCAAGTCAGCCGGCCACGGCCCGGACCCCGGCTTCGAACAGGGGCAGGCAGCGGAGGCCGTTGCTGCGACGGCGATGAGGGCTGTGACGGGCGAACACGTGATCCTCGGGATGGGGCATCATGCCCAGGACCAACCCCGAGGCGTCGGTGATTCCGGCGATGTCGTCGATCGATCCGTTGGGGTTCAACGGGTGGCGATTGTGGGCCTGCTGGCCGTCGGGGTCGCAGTAGCGGAAGGCCACCTGATCGCCCTCGCTCAGTTCGGCCGGGTCGTCGATCACGAAGCGACCTTCGCCGTGGGCCACCGGACACCACAGCGGCTCACTCAGTTCCCGGGTCCACACCGACTGCTTCGAGCTGGGCTGCAACCAAACCCAGCGGCACTCGAAGCGGCCGTTGCGGTTGGCAGTGAGCGATGCGGCCGCATCGGCGCCGGGCAGGAGACCGGCATGGACCAGGGCCTGGAAGCCGTTGCAGATGCCAATGATGGGCATACCGGCGGCCTGAGCCTCCAGCAGCTGATCACGAAACCAAGCGGTGAGATCCAAGCCGAGCAGCCGACCGGCCCCGAGAGCGTCGCCGTAGGAGAAGCCACCGGGAAGAGCCAGGATCTGGTGCCGGGCCAGCGTCGTTTCACCTTGCCGCAAAGAGTCGAGCGGAACCTGGACGGCGGTGGCCCCGGCGGCCTCGAAGGCCACCGCCAGCTCGTCGTTGCGGTTGGTGCCGGGAGCCACCGGGATGAGCACGGCAGGCCTCACGCCAGCGCCGGCACTTCCCGGGCGGTAGTCCTGACTCGAATCTTCACTCACTGCTACTCGTCCTCCGCCACGGGGTCGATCAGGTCATCGAGAGGGCCGACGGGCCGATCGTCGAACACCGAGATCTCATCGGTCGGCGTCGTTGCGAACAGGTCCGGGACCCGGGCGATGAGACTGGGATCAATCGGCTGGTAGTCATCACCGACGTAGGCCTCACCGATCTCATCAAGGGAAACGTCGACCTCGACCCCGATTCGGAGCCGCCCGTCGTCGGTGACCCAGCCGATGCGGGTGGCGGAGGGAACCAGCTCGGCGAACATGTCGGCATCGTCGGGCTTGACCTCGACCAGATACCGACCGGCCCCTTCACCGAACAGCTCGGCCGGACCATGGGTGGAGGCAACGGACAGCGTCATGCCCAAACGACCGGCGAAGGCCCATTCGGCGGCAGCCACGGCCAGGCCACCGTCCGACAGATCGTGGGCGCTCTGGACGACGCCTCTGGTGATGGCCCGGTGAAGCTGGCCATGGCGGGCCACGGCTCCCGGGTCGGGCGGGGGAACAGCGCCACCACGGTCACCTCCGGTCACCTCGTCGAGATAGGATCCGCCCAGCTGGCCGCCGGCCGTACCCACCAGCCAGATGTCGTTCCCGTTGGCCACCACACCGGTGCTGGGAATGACCTCGATGTCGTCGACCACCCCCACTGCGGTGATGATCAGGGTTGGCGTCACCGGGTCGGGGGCGCCATGCTCGTAGACGAACTCGTTGAACAGGGAATCCTTGCCCGACACGAACGGCGCACCATGGGCCACCGCGGCGTCGTGACAGCCTCGGCAGGCCGCCACCAGAGCGGCCAACGCCTCCGGACGATGGGGGTTGCCCCAGGCGAAGTTGTCGAGCAGCGAGAGCCGGCGGGGATCGGCCCCGGCCACCACGGCGTTGCGAACCGCCTCGTCAACGGCGGCCCAGGCCATGGCCTCCGGGTCGTGTCGGCCGATCAGCATGGCGGCGCCGATGCCGATGGCCGCCGCCCGGATTGCGGCCCGCCCGTCGTCCTGGGCGAACAGCGAACCTTCCCGCGGCGCCGTCCCGGCCGGGATGACCACCGTGCCGTCGGCCGGTCCGTCGAGGGCGGCGCCCCCGTAGGGCCGGACGACCGTGCCACCCAGCACCTCATGGTCATAACCCCGGACAACGGATTCGTTGGACCGGATCGACGGGTGAGCCAGGAGGCGGAGCAGGGCCTCGTTGCCGCTGATGCCGTCGATCATCTCGCCGGGATTGGAGCGGGGTGGGCGGCTGACGTCGAGAGCGGCCGCGGTCAGCCGGAGTGGGGGGCGGCCGTTGTGGAGAAAGTCGGCGTCGAGGTCGACGACCTGCTCAGCTCCGTCGACCACGGTCAACCGTCTGTCGCCGGTGAAATGGCCGATGACGTGGGCTTCCACCTGCCAGCGGCGGGCCAGGGCCAGGAGCGGCTCCGGATCGGTGCAGGCCACCACCATGCGTTCCTGGGCTTCCGACAGCCAGACCTCCCATGGGGCCAGCCCCGCGTACTTACGGGGTACGGCGGCCAGGTCGACCCGAGCGCCCAGTTCCGATGCCATCTCCCCCACCGCCGAGGACAGACCGCCGGCCCCACAATCGGTGATGGCGTTGTAGAGGCCGAGATCGCGGGCGGCCACCACCACATCGATGAGGCCCTTCTCCACCACCGGGTCGCCGATCTGAACCGCCGATCCCGCCACCTCGGCCGTGGTGTTACTCATCGACTGGGAGGAGAAGGTGGCGCCCCCGACACCATCGCGGCCGACCCGGCCGCCGAGCACCACGATGTAGTCGCCAACCAACGGTTGGGTCGGGTTGGAGCCCCGGGGGAGCACGCCGATGCAGCCGGCGAAGACCAGAGGGGTGGTGGTGTAGGCCGGGTCGTGGAAAATGGCACCGGCAACGTTGGGCACACCGATCTTGTTGCCGTAGTCGGCGATTCCGGCAATCACCCCGGAGCGGACCCGCCGGGGATGGAGAACCCCGGGCGGCAGGGTCCTGCTCGCCGTGTCCTCCGGCCCGAAACACAACACATCGGTTATGGCGATCGGTCGGGCCGAAACACCGAGGATGTCGCGCACCACTCCGCCTACGCCGGTGTTGGCTCCGCCGAACGGCTCGAGGGCCGACGGGTGGTTGTGGGTCTCGGCTTTCAGGGCCAGATCGTGGGTGTCGTCGAACCGGACGATGCCGGCGTTGTCAACGAAGGCGCTCTCCACCCAGGGGGCGGAAATGGTTTCGGTGGCTCCGCGTAGGAACGTGTCGAGCAGACCCTCGATGACCTCATTCGGGGTCTCTATGGTGGCTCGGAAGGTCTTGTGGGAGCAGTGTTCGCTCCACGTTTGGGCCAGGGTTTCCAGCTCGGCGTCGCTGGGGTGACGACCGGCCGAATTGAACCACTTCTGGATGGCCTCCATCTCGTCGACGGAGAGACCGAGGCGACGGGTTGAGCTGAGAGTGGCCAAGCCGTCGTGGTCGAGCGCCGAGAGATCGATCATCTCGGTGAGCGGAGCTGTGGCCTCCTCGTCGGTGAATCCGGGGGCCAGCTGGTTGAAGTTCCAACGTTCGATGACCTCGTTGTGAAGGACCCGGCTCACCAACTCGTACATCTGGGCCTGGCCGATCTCGCCGTAGACGAAGAACCGACGACCGATGGTGGCGGCGGTGATGTCGAACCCCAGCTCGTCCGCCGCCCGCACCAGCTCGGCCCCTTCCCGGTCGGTCACGCCCGGGCGAAGGCCGACCTCGATGGCCGTAACCTGCCCATGACCCTCCGGCGCCAGATGCTCATCGCGCTGCATCCACCACTGGCCGACACGATCGACCAGCAGCTGATCGGCCAGGGCCTCCACCTCGGACGGCTCCAACCGACCCCGAAGGTGCACCAGCCGATATCCGACGACCTGATCGACCTCGATGCCGAACAGCTTCGCTTTCTCGACAGCCCCTTCGGCGCCGATCTCCGATACACCGGGACCGATGACGATGGCGTAGTTCGACTCCATTCCCACTGCTTCCAGGATGTCGGGACTTGACCCCCGGCCCGACGCCCAACCCGGGAAATTTTACCCAATTTTCTTTTAACCGGTTGACCTCCGCTCCAGCAGTGGATCCCCGGCCACCGCGGTGACGGATGGAAGCGGGCCTGACAGCTACGCTGGTTTGCTGATGAGATCCCGGAGCAAGCAGTAGCAATGAGTGGCGAATTCGTCTTCGGGGTGGACCTCGACGGGGTCTGCGCCGACTATCACCTTGGATTCCGTGATGTGGTGGCGGCCGAATTGGGCGTTGACCCCGAGACGCTGGAGCGGCCGACCCAGTGGGGCTATCAGCACTGGGGCATTGACGCCGACAACTTCAACCGTCTGCACAAGCTGGGCGTCACCGAGAAGCGCATGCTCCGCAGTCTGCCGGTGATCGAAGGCTGCCCCGAGGCGTTGTGGCGCCTCTCCGACCTCGGTGTCTGGATTCGCATCATCACCCACCGGTTGTACGTCAATTGGGGTCACGCCGTCACGGTGAGCGACACCGTGACCTGGCTCGACGAACACCGCATCCCCTACCGCGACATCTGCTTTCTGGGTGACAAACCCCAGGTCGGGGCCCACGCCTACATCGACGACGCTCCCCACAACATCAAGGCCCTGCGGGAGGCCGGACAGACCGTCATTGTCTTCGACCAGCCCTACAACCGGGGCTTCGAAGGGCCTCGGGCCCACAACTGGACGGAGGTGGAGGAGCTGATCAGCGATCTGGCCTCCCGGACGACGGCCCGCCAGCCGCAGCTTCCCGGAGTGGACCCGGGGGCCGACCGGCTCGACCGCTACCAGGCCGGTGGGAGGCACGAGACAAGGTAGCCCGAAGGGGTCTGTCCAACACCGTGGGCCCTCGACGCCCCTGTGGCTGTCACGGTGGCGGCTCGACGACCCGCCACCGGGTCGTGCTCCCGCCAACGTGCGCTCATCGTCTGGCCATGACGGGCCGGCGGCAACCGGCGGCAACCGGCCGGACTGAATTCAGCTGCGGGGGCGGCGCCGGGGCAGCGGCGGGGCCGGCGAGGCCGGTGGAGCCGATGAGGGTACCCGGATCGAGGCTTGGCTGGGGGGAACTACTGTCTGGGCCGTTGCCACCGAGACCGAACGGTCGGCTCGTTCGATTTCGAGCAGGGCCTCCAGCCACCAGGCGTTGGCCACGGTGGTACGACCCGGCAGCTCACCCAGCAGCCGATCGATGACGGCCAGCGCCAGCGGATTGTCCCGGCTGGCCAGGCGCAGATCAAGTAGGCCGTCGACCACGTGATTCCGGCTGCTGAGCTCCCCGTGGACGCAAGCCCTCAGGTCGGAGACGAGTTTTTCCACCAAAGATTCAACCACGGCTCCATGGTGCACCATGGAGAGGTCCAAGTGGTGGCGTTTGGGTGAACTGGCTCAGGGGAACGAGTCGCAGGAACACCCGACCGATCGTGAGAATCGCCGATCGACACCGCCGGCCGTGGCCGACCCGGACCATCAGCCACGCCGCTCGGACTACCCTGCGAGCCGTGTATGACTGGATTCGGGGCCCGGGAGCCACGGCGGCAGCCCTGTTGCTGGCCGCCATTCTGACCTGGGCCGCCGGGGCCAAGCTCCGATCCCGGCGGCAAACCGAAGCCGACTTCACCTCGCTGGGTCTGGTGGCCGCCGCCCCACTGGCTGTCGCCGTTCCCGTCGCTGAACTGGTGGCGGCCGCCCTGCTGGTGACGGCGCCCGGTTGGGGAGGTGCTTTGGCCGCCGCTCTGGTGGTGGGTTTCAGCGTCGTCATCGTCCGGGTTCTCCGCCATCCCGGGGGGCTGACGCCGACCTGCGCCTGCTTCGGCGGCAGCAGCCACCGTCCGTTGTCATACCATCATCTGGTCCGAAACGGGGTGCTGCTGCTCCTCGCTCTGATCGCCGCCTCGTTCAGCGGTGGCATGAGTCCCATTTTCGGTTTTGTGCTCTACTGAGGGCCATGAGCACCGCCGAACGACAGTGGGGTTTCCGAACCCGGGCATTACACGCCGGCGGTCGGCCTGACAGCGCCACCGGGGCCCGGGCGGTGCCGATCTACCAGTCGACCAGCTTTGTGTTCGAGGACACCGCCGACGCCGCCGACCTGTTCGCCCTCCAGAAATACGGGACGATCTACACCCGGATCTCCAACCCCACCACCGCCGCCCTGGAGGAACGGGTCGCCAGTCTGGAGGGCGGCATCGGATCGGTGGCCACCGCATCGGGACAGGCAGCCGAGTTCCTGACATTCACCACCCTGGCCGGAGCCGGCGATCACATGGTCGCCGCCGCCAGCATCTACGGTGGCTCCTACACCCTCCTGGCCACCACCCTGGCCCGCCTTGGGGTTGAGACGACGTTTGTGGCCAATGACGCTCCCGCCGAGTTCGCCGCCGCCATCGGTGAACGCACCAAACTGCTCTACACCGAGATCATCGGCAACCCGTCCGGGGCGGTGGCCGACATCGCGGCTCTGGCTGACATCGCCCACAGCCACGGGCTTCCTCTTGTCATCGACGCCACGTTCGCCACGCCCTATCTGTGCCGGCCCATCGAGTTCGGAGCCGACATCGTGATCCATTCCGCCACCAAGTTCATGGGCGGTCACGGAACCAGCATCGGTGGGGTGGTCACCGAGGCCGGCACCTTCGACTGGGGGGCCTCGGGCCGGTTCGACCGCCTCACCGAACCGATCGACACCTACAACGGCCTGCGCTGGTGGGACAACTTCGGCGAGTACGCCTTCTGCACTGCCCTGCGGGCCGAACAGCTACGAGACGTCGGCGCCAGCCTGTCGCCGTTCAACGCTTTCCTCCTCCTCCAGGGGCTGGAGACCCTCCCCCAGCGGATGGAGGCCCACGTGAGCAACGCCAGGGCGGTGGCCGCTTGGCTGGCCGGTGACAGTCGGGTTTCCTGGGTGGCTCACGCCGACCTGCCTGACTCGCCTTATCACGAGCTGGCCGCCCGGTACCTGCCCGACGGAGCGGGCGCCATCTTCACCTTCGGGATCAACGGCGGCCGCCGGGCCGGTCGTAGCTTCATCGAGGCGCTGCAGATGGTGAGCCATCTGGCCAACGTGGGTGACGCTCGCACGCTGGTCATCCATCCGGCATCGACCACCCACCAGCAGATGACCGACGCCGAACTGGAACGGGCCGGAGTGGGAGCCGACATGGTCAGGCTGTCGGTCGGCCTGGAGGATCTCGACGACATCATCTGGGACCTCGACCAGGCGTTGGCGGCCACCACATGACCGACACGGTAGCCACGGGCCCGGCCGTACCCGGGTGGACACCCCCGTCGGCCCTGCAGCGCAAGGCCATTCTCGACCGCAGCCACTCGATCGCCATCGTCGGAGCGTCAGCCAACCCGGCCCGAGCCTCCAACTTCGTGATGACCTACCTCAAGTCGTCGTCGTGCGATTTCGACCTGTACCCGGTGCATCCCACCGAATCGGAGATTCTGGGCCTACCGGTGTTCCCGTCGCTGGCCGCCATCGACACCCCGATCGACATCGTCGACGTGTTCCGTCGAGCCGAGGACTGCCCGGCCGTGGCCCGGGAGGCGGTGGCCGTCGGTGCCGGGGCGCTGTGGCTGCAGCTGGGGATCTGGAGCTCGGAGGCGGCCAAGATCGCAGTGGCCGGCGGCCTCGACGTGGTCATGAACCGCTGTACCAAGGTGGAACACGCCCGCTTCGCCGGCGGGTTGCACCTGGCCGGATTCAACACCGGAGTCATCTCCAGCCGGCGGCAGGGCCAAGACTGATCACCAACCTCGCTCACACTCCGACTGGCCCAGCCAACGGCCGAGCTGTCAACATAAGTCAAGTCCGTGCAATGGAGGCACATCATCATGGCTGAAGCCGTAATCGTATCCACCGCCCGCAGCCCCATCGGCCGAGCATTCAAGGGCTCACTCAAGGAGGAACGCCCCGACGACATCACGGCCCAGATCGTCAACGCCGCCCTGGACAAGGTGCCCGAGCTGGGCCGGACCGAAATCGATGACCTGATGCTGGGCTGCGGGTCGCCGGCCGGCGAACAGGGCTTCAACGCCGCCCGGGTGGTGGCGGTACTGGCCGGGCTCGATGACGTTCCGGGGGTGACCGTCAACCGCTACTGCTCGTCGTCGCTGCAGACCATCCGAATGGCGGCTCACGCCATCAAAGCCGGTGAAGGCGACGCCTTCGTGGCCGCCGGGGTGGAGTTCGTCAGTCGCTACGGTAACGGTGCCTCCGACAACGGTGACGCCCGCAACGACGCCTTCGAGGGGGCCATGCTGCGCACCCTCAAGCGGTCTGAGGGCGGGGCCGACACCTGGACACCACCGGAGGGCCTGCCCGACATCTACATAGCCATGGGCCAGACGGCCGAAAACGTGGCTCAGCAGGAGAACATCAGCCGGGAGGAACAGGATGCCTGGGGGGTACGGAGCCAGAACCGGGCCGAGGATGCCATCAAGCGGGGTTTCTTCGAGATCGACATCACGCCGGTGACACTGTCGGATGGTTCGATCCTGACCGCCGATGACGGGCCCCGACCCGGCACCACGCTGGAGGGAGTGAGCCAGCTCAACCCCGTCTTCCGGCCCGACGGCACGGTCACGGCCGGCAACGCCTGCCCATTGAACGACGGCGCCGCCGCCGTGGTGGTGATGAGCGACACCAGGGCGGCCGAGCTCGGCATCACGCCGCTGGCCCGGATCGTGTCATCAGGCGTTACCGGCCTCAATCCCGAGATCATGGGTCTGGGTCCCATCGAAGCATCCCGCCAGGCGCTGGACCGAGCGGGCATGACCATCGACGACATCGATCTGGTGGAGATCAACGAGGCCTTCGCCGCCCAGGTGCTGCCGTCGGCCGCCCACCTGGGGATCGACCACGACAAGCTCAACGTCAACGGAGGGGCGATCGCCATCGGACATCCGTTCGGGATGACCGGCGCCCGCATCATGACCACCCTGATCAACGGCCTGATCGACGCCGACAAGTCCGTCGGCCTGGAGACGATGTGCGTAGGTGGCGGCCAGGGCATGGCCATGATCATCGAGCGGATCTGAGGGACTTCCAGGGCGTAGGCCGCGGCCGTCCGGGCGAATTCCGCCCGAAACTGTAACCAGATGATGAGCTGAGGCGTCTAAGCCTACGAACACTCTCCCCTGAAGCCCCGGCCCCTGGTGGTCGGGGCTTCGTGGTGGGCGGTCCTGACCGGCTATCCGGCCGACGGACCGATGGTGGTGCAGTCGCCCACCGCACCCTGGAAGAACTCGTCGAAACCGTCAACCCCGTCGCTGCCGGTCAGGTACTCGTAGGACTCGGCGGCCGAGATCTTCTGCAAGGCGTCGCCGTCCTCGCTGTAGCGGTCGAACACCGCGTCGGCGATGCACTCGGCTTCGTTGAGAGCAAAGCCGTCGTCGCGGGTCAGCACGTCGACGAAGTCGCTCCGGTCGCCGGGCCCACCGGTACAACCGGTGGCGAGGACGGCGAGGGCCACCACGGTGGCGGCAAGCCGACCACGTCGACGGACGGGCGGAGCGGCGGGCGAAGATGACTGGGGGGTTAGCTGATTGATCATGGCCTTCACTTTCGGCGCTCAGGCTACTTCAGCCGACCACCGTTGCCACCCGCCGGCGTTCCCAACGATCGGCTACGGCCCCATGGGTCAATCAACGGGGGCGTCTTCGATCTCGTGCCACCACGGCGGATCGGCCCCCAACCGGCCGACGGTGATCGACGCCGCCAGCACCCCGAACTCGACGATTGACCGCCAGGTTTCGGGTTCCATGGCCGAGACGGCGTCGACCGTGGTGAGGCCCCGGCGATGCAGTTGGGCCAGAACGGCGCCGCAGAACGAGTCACCGGCACCGACGGTGTCGGCCACCTCACTCCGAACGGCGGCCACGGTGAAGGGACTCCGGCCCTTGAGGTGGACGTCGACCCCTTCGGGGCCGGCGGTCCGGAGCACGACCGAGGCGCCGCGGGCCGCCAGGTCGGGGATCGACATGCCCATCCAGTCAAGGTCTTCGTCGCTGGCCTTGACAATCGACGCCCGGTCGAGCCACGGCTCGGCCAGTTCCAACCACTGGGCCACGGTGGGGAAGACCTGGGGCCGAATGTTGGGATCGAACGAAACCACGCCGTCGAAGTCGTCGAGCATGCGGTGTAGGGCTCGGGCGGTGTCGCCCCGGAACACTCCCAGGGTGCCGGCATGGACGATGTGGGGCCCTGGCCCCAACGGGGCCAGATCGATCGAGGTCATGGAGGCGTCGGCCGTGTTCTCGCCCTCGAAGCGGAACGATTGGACCGGCTTGACGGTCACGATGGCCCGAGCCGTCGGCTCCGGGCCCCGCTGAGCCGCCCGCAGATCCACACCGGCCGCCTCCAGGTGGGCCCAGATGGCATCGCCGTGGGCGTCGGTTGAGATTCGGCCGACAAAAGCGGTTGGCACCCCCAGCCGGGCTGCGGCCACCGCCGCGTTCATCGGGCCTCCGCCGGGAACCGCTCGTTGCGGATCCCCTTCCTGTTCTCCCGGTATGACGTCGACCAGGGATTCGCCGGCGCAGATGATCATGGTGGCCTACAGGATAATAGGGCCTCGCCGCCGGCGCCGCCTCAGAGCCTGACCGGGTGGTTGTCGTTCGGCGTTCTAGACTTGGGCCGACATGACCGAGGCGACACCCGGGCTTGCGCCGGACTTTGATGACGATCCCGAACTGGACCAGGCGGTGGCCGACCGGCTACGGCCCGAGATCCGTCCCCGCTCCGACTGGGGCCCCGGCCTACAGCCGACAGGCCCACTGGCCACCGAGGACGACGTTCGCTTCCTGATCGTTCATCACACCGCCTCCAGCAACGACTACCAACCGGATGAGGTGGTCGACCAGATCGCCGACTTCTACGACTTTCACGTCGGCCCCGATCGAGGTTGGTCCGACATCGCCTACAACTTTCTCATCGATCGGTTCGGCGGCATCTGGGAGGGTCGTCAGGGGTCGATCGACAACCCGGTACGGGGCGACGCCACCGGTGGCTCCCAGGGGTTTGCCCTGTTGTGCAGCCTGATCGGCAATCATGGGGAGGAAGCACCGACCAACGAGGCCCTGACCAGCCTGACCCAGCTGCTGGCTTGGCTCGGCCACCGCTATCGGGTCGACACCACGCCGGGCAGCACCGTGAGCTTCTCGTCCCGAGGATCCAACCGTTGGCCGGAAGGGGCCGACGTCACCGCCCGCACCATCTCCGGACATCGTGACATGTCGAGGACATCGTGTCCCGGCGATTCCGTCTATCGGCTCCTCGACGAGGAGCTTCCGGAAAAGGTGGGGTTTGTACGGACGAACGCCCTGATGGCGGCCGGTGCCGCGCTGGGACGCGATCCCGTTGCTGAGATCGAGCAGGATCGACCGCCGGCCGACGGCGTCTCCGGCGACGGGGAGCCGGCCGATGTGGCCCAGGCCGACCAGTCCGGGCCGGAACCGACCATCGGCTCCGAGGCCGTCGACGTCGGCACCCAGGCCGCCGCTCCGGCTCCTGACGGGCCGGCTGGAGACGACACCGACCGTTACCTGATCTCGGCCGGTGCCACCATGGTGGTGGCCGGCTTGGCCGGGCTCATCGCCTTACGGCGACGACGGGTGACCTGAGCCGACGCCCTGGTCTGTCCTGACCGGGCCCGAACGTAAACGTGAGGGCCGATCGGCCGATGGGAGGTGATGGCCGCACTCGACTCCGATCAGGTCCACCCCCCGGACGGCGGGCTGAATCCCGAGGCCGAGGCCCGTTTCGATGCTCTGGTGGCCCGACATCGGGCGGCCGAGGACAACCATCGGTCGGACCGTCGGGCCCGACGGATTCTCTGGCTGTCGCACCATTGGCCCGAGCAGTATCACGATCGCTGTCTACGGGTCGGGCGACTGCCGATCTGTCGGCGCTGCAGCGTGCTCTACGGTGTGGGCTTCCTGGTGGCGTTGCTGGTGACAGTCGGGATCGACCCCTGGCCCATCAGCTGGGACCCATGGCTGATCTGGTTGTGCTGCCTGCCGGCCACCGCCGCCTTCGTGGGCGAAGCACTGGGGTGGTTCGGCTACTCGGTCCGCTGGCAGGTGGCCACCACCGTGGTGGCGGGCCTGGCCTTCGGAAAGGCCCTGTCATACGAACTGGGGCAACGGTGGTCACCCGAGTTCTGGGGTCCCATCGCCGTGTTCGGCGGGATCTGGTTCGCCGCCAGCCTGGCCGGCCACTTCAGCTCCAGCCGTCAGTAGTCGATGCCCTTCTTGGCCACGATGCCGGAATCGAATGCGTGTTTCACGTTGCGCATCTCGGTCACGGTGTCGGCGATGTCGATGATCTCATCGATCATGTCCCGGCCGGTCAGGATGATGCTCGTCTTCTCCGGACGGTTGCTGATGGTGGCCACCACGTCGGCCCGGTCGATCCAGTCCCAGGTCAGGGCGTAGCTGATCTCATCGAGAACCACCAACCGGTGATCGCCGGCTTCTATCAGTTCCTTGGCCCGTTGCCACGCCGCGCCGGCCAGGGCCGCACTTTCGTCGAGGTTGGATGAGTCCCAGGTGAACCCATCGCCGTCGGCGTACCAGTCGACACCGAGGTCGCGGCAAACCTTCTCCTCACCGACCCGCCAGCCTCCGCTCTTGAGGAACTGGACCACCGCCACCCGCCAGCCCATGGCCACCCCCCGCAACACCGTGCCGAAGGCGGCGGTGGATTTGCCCTTGCCGTGACCGGTGTTGACCAGAACCAGCGATGGCGCCGTTCTGGCTTCGCTGGTGTCGGGTTTGTCCTGTGGTGGGTCATCAGCCGTGGTCATGATGTCGGGTCTCCGTGGTTGTGGTCGAAGTCGAGGTCGGTTTCGTCGATGGTGGTCGAGTGGGACCGTCGCTTGGCCACCGGTACCACCACCACTCCCCCATTGGGGTCGGGCAAAACGGTGACCTCGACACCGTAGTGGTCGCTGAGGATGTCGACGGTCAGCACCTCGGCCGGCAAACCGTGGATCGCCGGCTTGCCGTGATCCAACAGGAGAACATGGTCGGCGTGGCGGCTGGCGACGGTCAGATCATGCATCGAGGAGATGACGATCAGGCCGTACCGTCGCCGCAGTTGGTCGACCAGTTCCAACACCGCCAGCTGGTGAGCCAGATCGAGGGCGCTGGTCGGCTCGTCCAGTACCAGAACCGAGGCCTGCTGGACAATGGCCCGGGCCAACGCCACCCGCTGGGACTCACCCCCCGAGAGTTCGGCCACCGGCCGGCCGGCCATGGCCTCGAGGTCGAGGTCGACCAGGGTCTGAGCCACGAGGTCGCGGTCTCGCCCTGACTCGAACTCGAACCAGCGGAGATGGGAGGTCCGCCCCACCAGCACGTACTCTGCCGTGGTCATCCCGGGGGGCAACGTCGGCTTCTGGGGCACGTAGGCCACCAGACGATTGGCGGCCCGACCGGGACCAACCGGTGAGCCGCCGGGCAGCTCGAACTCGATCGAGCCCCGGTGATCGACGATGCCGGCAATCGCTTTGAGCAACGTCGACTTGCCGGCCCCGTTGGGGCCGATGACCGCCAACCAGTGGCCGGCCTCGACGCTGACCGAGACATTCGCCAGCACGGGCCGGCGATCGTAGCTGACGGCCACCCCCTCGAGCACCAGTCGCGATACCGAAGGGACGCCCTCCACCGTAGGAGCGCCCATCGTGGGGTCGGAGGTCGGGTCCGAGCCGGGGCCGGACGGGGCTATCGCCGTCATGTCCAGGAACCGCGGCGGGACCACAGGAGGGCGGCGAAGAACGGTGCGCCAAAGAATGCGGTGACCACCCCGATGGGCAGCTCGGCTCCACGCACCAGGTTGCGGGCGCCGACGTCGGCCAGCACCAGGAACGTGGCGCCGGCGACGGCCGACAGCGGCACGATCACCCGGTAGCTGGCGCCGACCAGTAGGCGCACGATGTGGGGCACGATGATGCCGACGAAGGCCACCAGACCGCTGACGGCCACGGCGGAGGCTGCCAACAGTGACGCCGCCACAACCAGCACCGCCCGTACCGCCCTGACGTTGACCCCGAGGGCGGTGGCTTCGTCGTCGCCCAATTGCATCACGTCGATCTGGCGGGCCAGCCCGACGGCCAGCAGACCGCAAACCAGGACATAGGGTGTCACCAGACCGACCTCGGACCAACCGAACGTGCCCAACCGCCCGAGGATCCAGCCATAGACCTCATCGAGGGTCTCTGAGTTGCGTTGCATCACGTAGGTCTGGCAGGCGGTGAAGAACGACGCCACGGCCACCCCGGCCAGCAACAACGACGCCGAGGACCGGGACGACCCGAACCCGAGGATGGCGGCGACGGTGACAGCCAGCAGACCGCCGACGAAGGCGGCGGCGGGAACGGCATGGAACGGTCCCCAACCGAAATCGGCGTCGGATACGATGGCCAATGTTGCCCCCAGGCCGGCGCCGGCGGCCACGCCCAGAAGGTAGGGGTCGGCCAGGGGATTGCGGAAGACGCCCTGGAAAACCGCCCCACTCATGGCCAGGGCGGCACCGACCATGGCCCCCAACATCGCTCGGGGTAGCCGCCATTGCCACAATATCGATTCCTGGGTGGGGGTCAAGCCGGCGTCGATCGACAGCCCGGGCAGGCCGTCGGCCAGACCGGCCAGCACCTGACCGAATCCGAGGTCGGCCGAACCGATCGACACCGACAACAACAACCCCAGGGCCAGAGCCAGTACCGACAGCAGCCAGGCCGGGCGGGGGACCCGAAAGGCCCCGCTGACGGCCCGGCCGACGGCGACCGACCCGGCGTCCGGCGACGACGGTGTCGGCGGTATTGGCGATGGCAGTGGCGGCCGCGGCGTTCCCGCCGTTGCTCCCACCGTCGACCGGGCGGTCGACGACGGGGCTGTGGCCGCAGGCGTTTCCGTCGCCGGCGGTGCCGCCGAAACCGGGGCTGTCAGTGGGGCACCGGCACCGGAGGAGGTCATCAGGCCAGAGAATCGGCGATGGCTTGCATGAACTCCACAATACGAGGCCCCCAGCGGGAGGCAATATCGGCATCGACCTCGATGACGCGACCGTTGGCCACGGCGCTGATCGACTCCCAGCCCGGACGGGCGGCGATGGCGTCGGCGTCATAGGGGGCCTGGCTGGTGTAGACGATGATGTCGGGGTTGGCGGCGATGATGGTTTCACCATCGATCAGCGGGTAACCGGTCCCGTCGTCGTGGGTGTCGGCTATGTTTTCCAGCCCCATGGCGGTATAGACCTGACCGATGAAGGTGTTGGAGGTGGCGGTGTAGAACGACTCGTCGATCTCGTGGAACACCGTCAGGGGTGTTTCCTGTTCCGGCAGCCCGGCCAGTACGGCATCCACCCCGGCCCTGATCTCGGCATTGGTCTTGGCCGCTCCGTCGATCTGACCGGTGGCGATGCCAAGGTCGGCGATCTGGGCGTAGACGTCGTCCAGGGCGGCGGCCGCCGGCTGGGTCAGCACGGTGATACCGAGTTCGGTCAGCCCGGCTTCCACGTCGGGGGGCAGTCCCTGGGTCACCACCAGCTCGGGCTGGGCGGCGGCGATCGCCTCCAGATCGGGAACGAAGCCGTCGAGCGTGCCTTCGGGTGCGTCGGACGGATAATTGGAGTACAGGTCCACGGCCACGACCTGCTCGCCGGCACCGATGGCATACAGCATTTCGGTGGCCGTCGGTGACAGCGACACAATGCGGGCCGGGACATTCTCCTCCGCCGCTTCATCGACCGGGTCGTCGGCCGGGTCATCCTCGACTACGCCGGCCGGCTCATCACCGGCGGTGCCATCAGCAGCCTCATCGGCCACGGTTTCGGCGTCGGTGTCGGAGCCGCAACCGGCTGCCGTCCCCACCACCAAAAGCAAGACAACCCACAGGCGACTGAGGGTCGATAGGGTTCGATTCACGAGACTAAACCTCCTGTTGCTCGGAGGTTTCTCGTGCCAACGGTGACAACGAGATCCTTGCTCCGAGGACCTTCGTTACTACCTCACCCGTTAGGCGACCTGGCTTACATCACCACGTGATGATCACAGTTGCGGCACAGCACCGGATTCACACCGGATTTCGCTAAGGGTTCGGTGGTGAGATCACTGCCTCACCGGGGTCAAGGATAGACCGATCAGTGGGCCGGCAACGCCCGCCGGCCCGACAAATTCAGACGACCCTATGGAAAAACACAGTGCCGATTGGAAAAACAATGGGGCCAGCCATTGGAGGGAAGTAATGGCTGGCCCCATCTGCCTGACAGTGTATAGCAATCTGCTGCTCAGCGAAACAACCATCGCCCTGGGTCGTTCTACTGGTGTTCGACCGAAGTCGCCCGGGTCGGAACACGCAGGATCACCACACCGTCAACAACCTGTCCGGGGGATCTTGTGCCCCGTCTGTCACGGTTGGAGTCAGGGGTATGACGAAAGGTGGGGCGAAGAAGTCGCGCGAAATTGGGAACATTTTCCAGCCACACCAACTCGCCCTCCCGTTGTGTGCGCTATAGGGCCCGAACGTGGGGTCCTGAGCGCACACAATGTTGGGCCGGTACCATCATCTGGGCGATGGCCGACAGTGTTTCAGTCCCGGTCTGGCCTCCGACCGCCGATCCGGTGCTGGAAAGGGTCGAGGTCAGGATGCTCCGGCTCCCCCGGGCCGATGCGCTTGATGCCGCCCACGGCTCAACCATCGGAGGCGAACGACCCCTCACTGTGATCGGCTTCGGAAGCGGCACGACAACGGCATGGGGTGAATGCGCCGCCCTCGAAAACGACGGCTACTGGCATGAGACGGCCGCTGATTCATACGAGGTTCTCCGCCACCTGGCACCTCACCTGATCGGCCGGCCGGCAACCGAGATACTGGAATCGGGCCGCGGCGGAAGGCTCCTGCCGGCGGCCCGACCCATGGCTCGGGCTGCCGTCGAGATGGCGGCGCTGGACATGGCTCTGCGGCAGTCCGGACAAGGCCTGGCGGCCTGGCTGGGTTCCACCCGATCCACCGTTCCCGCCGGAGCGACCGTCGGCTTGGGTCCGGCCCAAGCAGTGGCGGAACAGGTCATCGCCTTGGCCCGCCAGGGCTATGGCCGGATCAAGTTCAAGATCGAGCCGACCACCGCCGCCACCCATGCCGTCGAAGTGGCCCATCGGGTTGGCGCCGCAATCGACGCCGAGTTGGAGCTGCACGTCGACGCCAACGGCTCCTTTCCCCCGGCGGGAGAAAGTCGGGAGCACGATTCGGTCGATCTGTTGCTGACGGTGGCGGGAGCCGGCGTCAGCGTGATCGAGCAACCGTTTCCGACCGACGATCTCGACTCGGGCCGGCGGCTCCGTCAGACGATCAGCCAATCAGGGCTCGCCACCCTTGTCCTGGCCGACGAGGCGGCGGTCTCGGAAGCCCAGGTGGCCACCGTGCTCCAACTGGGATCGGCCGACGGTGTGGTGGTCAAGCCGTCCCGACTCGGGGGGCTGCAGACGGCTCGGCGGGTCATCGACGCCGCCCGCTCCGGTCGACACCACGTTTCGGTCGGGGGGATGGTGGAATCAGCCCTCGGCCGTCACGGCCTGGCCGCGGTGGCCGCACTCGACGGGGTCACGGTTACCGGAGATCTGTCTCCCGCTCGTCGCTGGTTGGCCGACGATCCCTGGCCCGACGTCGAGACGGTCATGGTCGACGGCCGGCTCCATGCCGTCGTGCCCACCGGCCCCGGCGTGGCGCCACCCCCCGATCTCGACAAACTCGACCGCTACACCGTGGACCGGTTCAGCGTCGGTTCACCCACCGGGTGACAGCCTGCACTGTGTCCGCCGGATTCTCCAAGTGCACGGCATGGTGGCCCTCCACTGTCACCACTTGGGCTTCGGCCGCCGTCATCGACGCCGCCATCCGGTCGGCCAGGGCGGTGAACTTCGGATCCTGCCGACCGGCGATGAGCAGGACCGGCATTGTGAGCTCATTCATTCGATCCCAGAGTGGTTCCTGCGAACCGGTCCCGCAGTGACGCAGACTGGCGGCCAGACCAGCGGGCCGGTTGGCCAATCGCTCAGCCCGAGCGGCATCGACCGGAGTCAAGCCGGCGAACAACGGGTTGGACAACCACCAGTCCATGAATTCGGGCAGGGGGGTCGACTCGATGCGGGTGGCCAGGCGGTGATCGTCGGTTCGGCGAGCAGCCCGAGCGACGGAGTCGTCGATGCCGGCGGTGGCCCCGATCAGTACCAGTCCTGACATCGTCCGGGGGTGGGCCAGAGCCAGGTGGAGGGCGGTACGACCGCCCATGGAATAGCCGATGACCACCGGTCGGTCTCGCTCGTGACCCGGCCACCGGGCTTCGATGGTCGTCGCCACCAGATCAGCGGTACGCCACAGATCGGCGTCATCGTGGCCGGAGCGGCCATGACCGGGGGCGTCGACGGCCAGCAGCGGGTTGGTCTCGGCCAGCCGGTCGCCAAAGCGGCCCCAGCAGTCGCTGTTCTGGGTGAAGCCGTGGAGGAGAGCCAGAGGCGGTCCCGGGCGGTTGGCCGGCGACGGCCAGATCCGAACGTGCAGCGGGGCCCGAAGGTGACGACCGGTCATCGGACCGGGGTGGCTGTGGTCATCGTGGGCGCCGTTGCCATGATGGGCTAGTTTGGCTGGCAATGACGATCGCCGCCACCTTTTGCGCCACCCTGGTCGACGAATGGATACGAGCCGGGGTCGGCGACGCCTTCGTTGCCCCCGGATCCCGGTCGACACCGCTGGCCCTGGCCCTGGCCCGGGATCCGCGGCTTCGGGTCCACCTCTTCCACGACGAACGGTCGGCCTCGTTCGCCGCCCTGGGCCACGGCATGGCCACCGGAACACCGGCCGTGGTCACCTGCACCAGCGGTACGGCGGCCGCTCACCTCCACGCCGCGGTGATCGAGGCCTCGCTGTCGTCGGTCCCGCTGCTGGTCTGCACCACCGACCGACCCCCCGAATTGCAGGCGGTGGGAGCACCCCAGACCGTGGATCAGACCAAGCTGTTCGGTGACGTGGTCCGCCACTACGATGCCCCCGGACCGGCAGCGGCGGAGATGGCGGGCACATGGCGTTCCATCGGATCCCGGGCCGTGGTCGAGGCCCGGGGGGCATCGGGCCAGCCTGGTCCAGTACACCTGAACCTGGCCTTCCGCGATCCTCTGGTCGGCGATCCCGACACCCTGCCGCCGGGCCGACCGGCCGGTGCACCATGGCACGTCGACGCCCGCGGTCCGCTCTACGGATCGGAGTGCTCCCAGGGCGAGATCACCGAGGTGTGGAACCGGGTTCGGGGCCTCGACGGGGTGATCGTGGCCGGCGCCGGGACCACCGAGCCTTCGGCTGTTCTCTCGCTCGGCCAGAAGCTGGGTTGGCCGATCCTGGCCGATCATCGGTCCGGCTGCCGGGCCGAGGGCCGCTCGATCGTGCACGGCGACTCGCTGCTCCGGGTGGAGGCTTTCGTCGAATCGAATCCGGTCGACGTGGTGCTTCGTTTCGGGCGGCCACTGGCCAGCAAGGCGCTCAGTCAGTGGTTGACCACGACCAAACCCGATTTGATCGTGGCCGCTGAGCCGGGCCGCTGGGATGACCCGGAGAGGTTGGCGGCATTGATGGTGACCGAGGAGGGGTTGGCCCGGGGTCTCGTCAACCACATTCCCTCCGACTACACCCCATCGGACAGCTCCCGGCAGTGGTTGCATGCCGATGTGGCGGCCCAGCAGATCGTGGCCGAGATGATCGATGGAGCGGGACCGGGAAAGCCGCTGGAAGGGGTGACCGAAATCGCCGTGGCCCGTCACGTCGTGCAATCAGTCAAACCCGGCGGGGCCCTGGTGGTGGCCTCGTCGATGCCGGTTCGCGATGTCGAGTGGTTCGCTCCCAACCGCCGCAACGTCAAGGTGCTGGCCAACCGGGGGGCCAACGGAATCGACGGCCTGATCGCCACGGCGACCGGGGTGGCCCTGACCGGGGCGTCGACCACCCTTTTGATCGGCGATGTGGCCTTCCTGCACGACTCGCCGGCCCTGGTGGCGCTGTCCCGCCGTCGCATCGACCTGACCATCGTGGTGATCGACAACGACGGCGGCGGCATCTTCTCGTTCCTTCCCCAGGCTGATCAGGTCGACGGTGAAACGTTCGAGAAGCTCTTCGGCACACCTCACGGGACTGATCTGGTGGCGTTGTGTTCGGCTCACGGGATCCCGGCCATCAACTGGGCCCCCGGCGACGACACCCCGGGTGAGGTCGGGGTTCGGGTTCTGGTCGCCACCACCGACCGGGCCGAGAACGTCAGGGTCCACGACAAGGTGAACGCCGCCATCGTCAAGGCCGTGGCCGACCAGCTCTAGGAAGGCGTGGCACCACCAGCCCGGCCGGGGCGCCCGCCGCCGGCAGCCCTATGAAAGATCCGGGTTACGCTGGCGGGTTATGACCAACCAGGTTTCCGAGATCTTCGATTCGACACAGTGGCACGATGTGGACGGCTTCGGGTTCACCGACATCACCTACCATCGAGCCAATGACGTCGGGGCCGTGCGCATCGCCTTCAATCGTCCGGAGGTTCGCAACGCCTTTCGCCCCCACACCGTCGACGAGCTGTACCGGGCCCTGGATCACGCCCGTACCTCGTCTGATGTCGGGGCGGTGTTGCTGACCGGGAACGGGCCGTCGGCCCGCGACGGGGGCTGGGCCTTCTGCTCGGGCGGCGACCAGCGAATCCGGGGTGAGGACGGCTACCGCTACGCCGCCGGGGAGACGTCCGATTCCATTGATCCCGCCCGGTCCGGTCGGCTCCACATTCTGGAGTGCCAGCGCCTCATCCGCATGATGCCCAAGGTGGTGATCTGTGTCGTCCCGGGCTGGGCCGCCGGCGGCGGCCACAGTCTGCACGTGGTCTCGGATCTCACGCTGGCCAGCCGACAACACGCCCGGTTCAAACAGACCGACACCGACGTGGCCAGTTTCGACGGCGGGTTCGGGTCGGCCTACCTGGCCCGGCAGGTGGGCCAAAAGTTCGCCCGGGAGATCTTCTTCCTGGGCCGGACCTACACCGCCGAGCAGGCCCATCAGCAGGGGGCGGTCAACGCCGTGGTCGATCACGAAGACCTGGAGGCCGAGGCCCTGCAGTGGGCCCGGGAGATCTGCGGTAAGAGCCCGACAGCCCAACGCATGGCCAAGTACGCCTTCAACCTGATCGACGACGGGCTGGTGGGCCAGCAGGTGTTCGCCGGCGAGGCCACCCGTCTGGCCTACATGACCGACGAGGCCCGGGAGGGTCGGGACGCCTTCCTGGAGAAGCGGCAACCGGACTGGAGCGCCTTTCCCTACCACTACTGACCCCACCCCCGTCCAACCTCCGTGAACTTTGGGACTGTTACGACCCATAAATGGGTCGTAACAGTCCCAAAGTTCGGTCGGGTTCAGGGCTGGATGAGGGCGCCGAGAATGGCCCGGAACTTGGCCCGGGTCTCGTCCAGCTCGGCCTGGAGGTCGCTGTCGCCCACCACGCCGACCCCGGCGAACAACCTGACCCGATCGGGGGCCTCGAACTGGGCCGACCGCACACTGACGGCGAACTCGCCGTTGCCGTTACCGTCGACCCAGCCGGTGGGACCGGCGTAGCGGCCTCGATCGGCCCGTTCGATCTCGTTGATGAGATCCAGGGCCGCTTTCTGGGGGTCGCCTCCGACCGCCGGTGTCGGATGCAGGGCATCGACCAGCTCGAGCACCGACGCCGCCGGCGACGACAGTCGACCTTCGACCTTGGTGCCCAGATGGTGGACGTTGGCCAGCGAGACGATTGACGGCTCCGGTTCGGCGTCGACATAGGAGCAGTACGGCAACAGGGTGTCGAGCAGCCAGTCGATGGTTATGCGGTGCTCCCAGCGGTTCTTGTCCGAAGCCAGCAGTTCGGCGGCCAGCGTACGATCACGGTCGGGATCGGTGGATCGGGGCAACGTGCCGGCCAGAGGGTGGGCCCGGACCACATCACCGATGCGGGCCACCAGCAACTCAGGGGAAGCGCCGAAGAATCCGTCGACCAGGAACAGGTTGGCGGTGGGGAACGTCTGGTTCAGCCGTTCCATGACCGCCACCGGATCGAAGGGGGCGTCGGCCGTCACCGTCAGCTCGCGGGCCAGAACACACTTGTCCAACTCGCCCTGGCGGATCAGCTGACGGCCCCGACCGACGATCTCATCCCGCCAGACCTCGGGGGGCAACGCCGACGTCAGGCTCATGGTGGTGGGCTCGGACCCGCCGGCCTCATCGGGCAGCTGGGCCAGGGCCCGGGCGATCAAGCGGCTGACGTCGGGCGGCCCATGGTCGTTCTGATCAGCCAGTGCCGTCAGCCACAGCTCGCCGCCCGGTGTGCGGCAGACCGCGAATTGGGGAACGACGAGTTGGCCCTCCGAGTCCGGGTCGAAATCGAGGGCGCTGAAGGCCACGGGGCCTACACCGGGCTCGGACGGCGCTTCCCGGCCGCCGCCGGCCAGCGCCGTCAGCTCCTGCTGGGCCGACGCAAACCCGCCCGGGCGTTCGACGGGGATCCGACGCCACCGACCGATGCCGGCCAGCGTCCGTCCGTTGCCCCTCCACAGCAGACCCGAGCGGATGCCGACGGCGAAGGGATCCAACTTCGACCGCTCCTCGACCGGCAGATCATCGATGCGAACCGTTGAAACCGTCGATGCCACAGAGTTCAGGATAACGGGCACACTGGGGCGGTGGAAAAGGTGTTCCAAGCCGAAACGACGGCAACTGCCGACGACCTGTTCGCCGTGGTGAGTGATCTGGCCACGTTCCCCCGCTGGATCGAGTTGGTCCATCAGGTCGAGCCGATCACCGAAGTCACTTCCCCCCAGCCGCTGTGGTGGGTG
Organism: Acidimicrobiales bacterium; assembly: GCA_965216685.1. Taxonomy (GTDB): domain Bacteria; phylum Actinomycetota; class Acidimicrobiia; order Acidimicrobiales; family SZUA-35; genus JAHELU01. The sequence continues at coordinate 4,129,479 of OZ244195.1, read as the reverse complement.
ACGCTGCGAGCCCGGATCGGGCCCTTCGCCCGGTCGAAACGCCTCCGAATGGCCCGCACCGTTCATCGGCCGCCGGGCACCGTGCCGGATCAACCCGGGCAGGTGCGGTTCGAGCGGGCCGAAGTCGACGGCCGGGATCATGCCCCGTGGACCATGGAGGTCATGGTGGTAACGCTGGCCGGCGAACCGTACCGCAGCCGGGCCGACTGCCGGCTCCACTACGGGGGAGACATGTGGACCGGCCCCCTGGAGGGGCAGCTGGAAGCCACCGCCCAACGGGCCGGCCAGGCGCTCGAAACCATCACCGGTGCCCCCAGCGGACCGAGCTGACCAACCGATCAGGTCGGATCGGGGTTCATCTCCCAATGGTCGGGGGATCGCCACAGGGCCGAGGAGGTCAAATCCCGGATCGAGCGCAGTTCCGGCGGTAGCCGGTCGTGCAGCTTGATGAACAGTTCCTCGTGGTCGAGCAGCTCCCGGTTCCATTCGTCACGATCAACCGACATGGCCTGCAGGAAGTCGGCCTCGCTGAAGTCCTCCAGACCCTTCCAGTTGATGTCTTGATGCCGGGGCATCCACCCCAGCGGGCTTTCGATCGACATCGCCCGGCCCTGGGACCGCTCGACGATCCACTGCAGGACCCGCATGTTCTCCCCGAAGCCGGGCCACACGAAGTTGCCATCGGCGTCACGCCGGAACCAGTTGACGCCGAAGATCCGGGGAGGGTTGGGGATGTGCCGGCCGAATTCGAGCCAGTGGTTGAAGTACGAACCCATGTGGTAGCCGGCAAACGGAAGCATGGCAAAGGGATCGCGGCGCACAACCCCCTGTTGACCGAAGGCGGCTGCGGTGGTCTCCGACCCCATGGTGGCGGCCAGATAGACGCCGTGGGCCCAGTTGAAGGCCTGGACCACCAGCGGCATGGTGCCCGATCGCCGACCACCGAATATGAAGGCGCTTACGGGCACGCCTTTGGGGTCGTCCCACAACGGGTCGATGACCGGGTTCTGGTGGGCCGGAGCGGTGAACCGGGCATTGGGGTGGGCGGCCTTGGTTTCGGAATCAGGGGTCCAGTCGTTGCCCTGCCAGTCGATGGCGTGCGCCGGTGGGTCGCCGTCCATGCCTTCCCACCACACATCACCGTCGTCGGTGAGGGCCACGTTGGTGAAGAGGCAGTTGGCCTTGACCGTTTCCATGGCCGACGGGTTTGTTTCGTAGGAGGTGCCGGGGGCCACCCCGAAGTAGCCGGCTTCGGGGTTGATGGCGTACAGCTTGCCGTCCTCGGCCGGTTTGATCCAGGCGATGTCGTCACCCACGGTGGTCACCTTCCATCCCTCGTCGGTGAAGGCCGCCGGCGGCACGATCATGGCAAAGTTGGTCTTGCCGCAGGCGCTGGGGAAGGCGGCGGCCACATAGGTCTTGGCTCCGTCGGGTTGGGTCACCCCCATGATGAGCATGTGCTCGGCCAGCCAACCATCATCCCGGCCCATGGTGGAGGCGATGCGCAACGCCAGGCACTTCTTGCCCAGCAGGGCGTTGCCCCCGTAGCCGCTGCCGTAACTCCAGATCGATCGTTCCTCCGGGAAGTGCACGATGTACTTGTCGTCGGGATTGCAGGGCCAGACCGAGTCCTCTTCCCCCTCGGCCAACGGGGCCCCGACGCTGTGCAGGCAGGGCACGAACGACCCGTCGCTCCCCAGGTACTCGTAAACCTCGGTTCCCATCCTGGTCATCAGCTTCATGTTGACCACCACATAGGGCGAGTCGGTGATCTCGACCCCGAGCTGGGCGATGTCGGAGCCCAGCGGGCCCATACTGAACGGGACGACGTACATCGTCCGACCCTGCATGGCGCCGCGGAACCGCTCGGTCAGAAGCTCTTTCATCTCGTCGGGGTCCATCCAGTTGTTGGTCGGACCGGCGTCCTGCTCGATACGGCTGCAGATGAATGTCCGGCCCTCAACCCGGGCCACGTCACTGGGATCGGTTCGGGCCAGGTAGCTGTTGGGCCGCAGCTCCTCGTTGAGCCGGATGAAGGTGCCGGCATCGACCAGCTCCTGGCACAACCGGTCGTACTCGGCATCGCTGCCGTCGCACCACACAACCTCCTCAGGGCGGCAGAGATCAACCATCTCCGCCACCCAGGCCTTCAATCCGTCGTGTCGTACTGCTTCGGGTGAATCCATGGCCGCCATTATGGCCCTCCCAGCGGCGAGAGATTTAGGTGCAAAGGTCCCTTGCGTTGTGCCCGACCGATCAGGCCAGGCCGGCCAGCGGGGTCATCCATCGCCCACTCAGCTCATGGGTGCCGAGCAGGAGCCGGCCCATTTGTTCGGCCACAACCGTGGTCACCGGACCGGGGGCCGGGAGAGACCGTTCGTCCAACCGTCCGACGGGTGAAACCATGCGGATGGATGAGGACATGAACAGCTCGTCGGCCTGCTCGACCTCGTCCCAGCCAACGCCCCGCACCGAATAGGAGATGCCGGCGTGCTCGGCCACGTCGAGTACGGCCCGCCGGGTGATGCCGTCGAGCACGGTGTCGACCGGAGGTACAGCAATACCGCCGTCAGTCACGACAAACACACTGGATGTCACCGACTCGGCCAGGTCACCACTGTCGATGGTTCGGAAGACAACCTGGTCGTATCCTTCGTCGGCCGCCATCAGGTGGTGACGCAAACCGGGCGTGTAGCCGGCCGCCACCTTCATCGACGGAGGCAGCACCGAGGACGGCACCTTGGGCATGGCCGCCGTCTTGACCTTGATGGGGGCCGGCACCGAGGTGAAGCGTTCCACCCCCTGACCTCCCGGACCCAGTGGGGTGACCGTGATGTAGACGTTGGGGACCCGGGCCGCCGGCACCACTGTGTGGGAAGGCAGATCCCACGACGCCACCAGCTTCACCACCAGCGGCCCGGTCCGGGTGACATCGAGTGAGGCGTTGGCCAGATTGGTCATGACCGTCTTGGCCACGGCCTGCTCCAGGCGGCTGATGTCGGGGAGCTGTTCCATACCCATGGTTTCGGCCGAGCGAACGAACCGGGTCACGTGTTCCCGCACCCCGAGTCCGCTGGGGCTCCGGGCGTCACCCACCACCAGGAGCACGTCGAAGATCTGCGAACCCCGGGCCGACATGTGCGACAGCACATGGGTGGTGGCCGCCGCGAACGGAATCAGCTCACCATCGCGCCAGACCACGGTCGGTTGGAGTGTCATCGGGTTCTCGCTCATGGCGTCGAGGCTACTCCGACGACGGTCAGCGTTGCCACGATGTCGATATAGGATCGATCTGTGCCCGAGCTTGTCGCCATCGACGGCCCGGCGGGCCCGCGATTCGTCGATCTCATCGCCGAAACGTGGAGCGCCGGCGATGCGTTCGCTCCTATCGACCCCCGGCTACCACCAGGCCCTCGACAAGCGGTACTCGACGCCATCCAGCCGACCGTGCTGGTTCGATTCAGCCACGAAGACGATCGACCGGAACGTCAACCGTGGACCGGCGGCCGACCGGTGGCCGACGGCGATGCCCTGGTCATCTCCACCAGCGGAACCTCCGGTAGGGCCAAGGGCGTGATCCACACCCATGATTCGGTCAGGGCATCGGCGGCGGCCACCAGCCGGGCCATGGCCGTCGATCCGGCCATCGACCATTGGCTGGCCTGCCTTCCCCTGGCCCACATCGGCGGTCTGTCGGTTGTACTCCGGGCACTGCTCACCGGCACCCGGCTCACCGTCCATCCCACCTTCGACCCTGCCGCCGTCACCGACGCCGCCACCAACGGCGGCGTCAACCTGGTCTCGCTGGTGACCCGAGCCCTCAATCAGGTGCCGACCGATCTCTTCCGGGTCGTTCTGATCGGCGGGGCCGCTCCGCCCGATGACCTGGCCGCCAACGTGATCCCGACCTACGGCATGACTGAAACCGGCTCGGGTGTGATCTACGGCCGTCGCCTCCTCGACGGCTGCCAAATCGGACTCCGGGACGACGCCGGTCACGCCGTCGATGAACCAGATCGATCGGGGGCGATTCTGATCCGGGGACCCATGCTGTTCCGGGGCTACCGTCACCAGGCGAATCCGTTCGTCGACGGTGACTGGTTCCCCACCGGTGATCTGGGCCGCTGGCGGGACGACGGCAGCCTGGTCGTCGACGGGCGGGCCGATGATGTCATCGTAAGCGGAGGCCAGAAGATCTGGCCCATTACGCTGGAGCGGACCATCGCCACTCACCCGGCGGTGGCCGAATCGGCGGTGGTTGGCCGCCCCGACGACGACTGGGGCCAACGGGTGGTGGCCGTTGTGGTTCCCGTAGACGGGGCCTCGCCACCGTCTCTGGCCGACATCAAGACCCTGGTCACCAAGACCCTGCCGGCCTGGTGGGCACCGAAGGAACTGGAGATACGGACAACACCACTACCCCGCACCGCTCTGGGGAAGCTGCAGAGGCAGGCCCTCAGGCTCCCCTGAACTCGGAGTCGCCCTCGGAGCTCTCCGGTCAGCCGGCGCCCAGCGCCTGCTTGGCCAGTTCGAAGTCCTCGGGATTGGTGATCCCGATCCACCGTTCGGGCGAGCGCACCACGTCGACCACAATCCGACCGGCCGCCATCAATTCGCCGATCACGGTAGGCAGCTGGGCCTCGGCTTTCGGCTGCTCGGCGTTGGTGGCCAGGAACACGGCCCAGCGCTCCTCGAAGTCGGCCATGATCGTGGGATCGAAACACCACATGTTCATCGAAACCGGTGTGGTGGCCGGGACTTCGACCCCGCCGGCCGAGAAGCTGCCATCGTCGTTGCGGCGACAGTCCTCGGTCTCCACGATGGAGGTCAGTTGCCCGTCGGTCACCTCACACACGGCCCGGGTGACCGATCCGGCCGGGGGAACCGTGTTGCCGATCTCGAAGGCCACGTTGGCCGCCTGCCCCGGCTCGATGTCAGCCAGATACTTGGCCGCCAGCTGGAACGATTGGGCACCGTAGTAGTCATCGGCGTTGATGACGGCATGGGGCCGACGGACGGCGGCGGCCGCGCTGAGCACGGCATGGAGGGTTCCCCACGGCTTGTCTCGGGGAGGGCCGAGATCATCCTGGCGAACATAGGTGACGGCCAACCCGGAACCGTGTTGATCGGTCAGATGGTCACGAACATCGGCCTCGATGTCGGAGCGAACGATCATGACAACGGAATCGAAGCCGGCCGACAGCGCCTCCTTGATCGAGAAGTCGAGGAACGCCTCACCGTTGGGTCCGACCCGGGCCAACTGCTTGACCCCACCAAACCGGCTGCCCAACCCAGCGGCCATGATGACGAGTTGTGGATTGGAGTCGCTTGTGTCGTTCACGCCCTTCTGTCTAGCCAATGGCGGCATCGATCTCAACCCGCCGCCATCTCAGGGGACGTTCCCCAGGGCCGATATCGGATGGAGAAGATTCGATTCGCTAGGGTGGCTGATCACCGATGATGGCATCGCTCCCACAACCTCGATTGGCCGATGTCCTGGCCGGCGTCAGTGTGGCGCTTCTGCTGATTCCGCAGTCGCTGGCCTACGCCCAGATCGCCGGAATGCCGCCGGTAACCGGTCTGTTCGCCTCCGCCCTGCCCCTTATCGCCTGCGCCCCGTTTGTCTCCTCGCCCTACCTCCAGACCGGGCCGGTGGCGCTCACCAGCCTCTTGACGCTGGCCGCCCTCCAAGGAGCGGGCTTGGCCATCGACGACCCCGACTATGTGACCATGGCCGCCCTTCTGGCCGTGATGGTCGGGGGGTTCCGTCTTGTCCTGGGACTGTTGCGGGCCGGCTGGGTGGCCTACCTGATCGTGCAACCGGTGCTGCTTGGTTTCACCTCGGCGGCCGCTGTGTTGATCCTGTCATCCCAGCTGCCGAAGGCGCTGGGCAATTCCCAGGCGGTGCCCGGTTCGTCGACGCTGGGCGACGCCCTGTGGTCGGTGTCGCATCCCGGCTCCTGGCACCCGGCCGCCATCGGCCTGTCCATCATCACCCTGATCGTCATGTTGGGCGGCCGGCGGGTCCATCGTCTCTTTCCCGGCGTAGCCTTGGCCGTGGTCGTCGGACTGGCCTACTCGGCCATGGTGGCCGATCCGGGTCTGGTCGTCGGTGAGCCCAGTGGCGTACCCCAGGGATTTCCGGCCATCAGCCTGGATCTACCCTGGGGATCGGTGGGAACCCTGATCATCGGGGCCCTGATCATTGCTCTCGTGGGCTTCGCCGAGCCGGCCTCCATCGCCCGGATCTTCGCTGACGAGGACAAGACCTTCTGGGATGCCAACAAGGAGTTGGTCAGCCAGGGCGTGGCCAACATCGTCTCCGGATTGTCCGGTGCCTTCCCGGTCGGGGGTTCGTTCTCCCGCAGCTCGGTCAACCGCCTGGCCGGGGCCCAGACCAAGTGGAGTGGTGGTATCACCGGACTGGTGGTCCTGGCCTTTCTTCCTTTCGCCGGCGTGCTCGACCCACTACCTCAGGCCATCCTGGGAGCCATCGTGGTCGGCGCGGTCCTGGGTCTGCTGAAACTGCCGGCCCTGGTCGGCCTGTACCGAACCTCGTTGGTCGACGCCGTGCTGGCCTGGCTGACCTGGGGAGCCACGCTCTGGCTGGCCCCCGACATTCATTGGGCCGTGATTCTCGGGCTGGTGGCCACCATCATCGTCCAGCTGATACGACCGGTTCAGGTCACCGGGGACAGCGATCGTCTCGCCGTGACCGGACTGCTCTGGCTGGGCAGCCACCGCCGCTTCGAGCGGCGCATGGGTGAAGCCATCGCTGAACGCCCCGGATGTCACCTGATCGTCGACGTGGGATCCTCCACCATCGATCCCCCACTCAACGATGTGCTGGAACGGTTGGACACCCTGGCCGCCTCCGGCGGCGGCTCACTGGCCACCGCCGAAGCCGCCGAATCTGGCTCGTAGACCCTCTGAACCCAGGTTTGTGCCTTGCGGTGTCGCTATGACACCTCAGCGCACAAACCTTGTCCGTCTACCGGCAACCTAGCGTCGGACGGTCTGGTCGTGCTGGCTGGCCCGACTGCGAACGGTGAACACGCTGTCGCCCGACAGTACCCCGCCCCGCCCGAACAGGCGGCCGAACTGCCAGTTGGACAGCCCAAGCTCCGGGCGGTTCAAGGCGTACTGGCCGTCGACCCAGCGGGTGAACCCGTCGCCGACGAAGGGGGCATCGACGGCCGACCAGAACCAATCCTGTTGGCCCTCGTCCTCGGCGATGAGACTGGCCACGAATCGGGGGGACTGGCGGTTGAACAGCTCCACCGCCTCCTCGACCGAATCGACCATCGTGAGGGTGATCTCCGGTGACGACTCCCACTCCCACTCGTCTCCCAGCCGATCGTCAGCGATCAGCTCGGCCAGCGGCTCCATGGAAGGACCGTCGGCCCGGCCGATCTCAACCTTGGTTTCGAACCAGGCCTCGTCGACGAACGGCCGGGCGGCGGCGGTCACATGGAGTTTGGGATTGACGCCGAGCCGTGCCGCTTCGGCCCTCAGCCCGGCCAACACCCGAGGCACCAAAGCCCCAGCTTCGGCCCGACGGACGCAAACGGTGTTGAGGGTGTTGCAGACCTTGCGGTCGAGCGAGGTGGCCACCACGGCCTCCAGCCGGTCGGGATCGCAGTTGTTGCCCGTAACCAGCCAGGCCCCGCCGGTGCCGTGGAGGCTGACGGCGATACCGGCCTGGCGGGCCACCGCGCCCAGCTGAGCCACCGCTGAGCCGCTGCCCCGGGCCACGGCCAGCGCCAGGCGGGGATCGCTGAACATGGCCCAGCCGGCGGCGTGGGCCGAGCTGTCGACCAGGCTGGCCGCCCCCGGGGGCAGGCCGGCCGAGGCCAGCGCCGGATCGAGGGCGTGGGCCACGATGGCCCGGGCCGTGCCCAGGGCATCGGAGCCGATACGGAACACCACGGTGTTGCCGGAGCGGAGCACGCCGCAGGCGTCGGCGAACACGTTGGGTCGGCCCTCGAAGACGAACCCGACGACCCCCAGGCCGGCCACTCTCTGTTCCAGCCGCCAGCCGTCGTGCTCGATGGTCTCGATCACCTGGTCCCGCCCCGATTCAGCGTCGCGCCACAGACGCAGACCGGCGATCATGTCGTGGCGCATGGTGGGCGACAGCCGCAGCCGGGTGGTTGATCGGCCCCGTTGCTCGGCCCGAGCGACGTCGGACACGTTGGCGGCGGCGATGGGGGCGAAACGGTCGTCGTCGGCCAGGTTGGCGGCAAAGTGTTCGAAGAAGGCGGTGATGGCGTCGTCGCCGATGGGACCGAGCCGACCGAAGGCGTTGTGGGCTCGCTCGACCGCGCCGGTGGCGACGTCCCAATCACCGGCCGGGATATGCAGCAACGCTCCTGAGTGGTTGACCACCAGGAGCCGGTCACCGGGCTTGAAGGCGGCCGCTAGTTCGGCCGGCACCCGGCTGATCCGGTTGCCGCCGTAGACGATGGGCTGGCCCGGCTCGAGTCCGGTCAGCCGTGAATTTGACCGTGAGGAGGCGTCCGATGAAGCGTCGCTCATCGGATCAGTCTACGGCACCCTGTGTTCTGCGGCCTCCAGGCGGCGCTCAGCGACGCTGAGAGACCGCAGAAAGCGACTCGGCCCCGGGCAACGGGCGAAGTCGGCGGGCTGGTCCAGAGTCAGCCCTGGAGCTCGTGCAGCCGCCGTAGGGCACCAACCAGGATGCTCATCATGACCGACGGATCCTGGTCGAGCAGGGACACGAACTCTCGACGGTTCAGCACCTCGGCCACGATGTCGGTCTTCGCCGTGACCGAGGCGGTGCGGGGAACGCCCGACAGCAGCGCCATCTCCCCCACCACGGCGCCGGGGCCGAGCTGGGCGATCTCCTGGCCGTCCCTGGTCACCACCGCCGTTCCCTCCAGCAGGATAAAGGCTTCCATCACCGTGGATCCCTCGGTGATGAACGTTTTCCCAGCTCGGATGTCGAGCGGGGTCATGAGGCTGGTCACCTTCCTCAGTTCGCCTCGGGACAGTTCAGCGAACAGCGGCAGGTCGGCCAGCGCCTCATCGGGGGTTGTGATGGTCGATGTCATGACGAACTCCTTGGGATTGGGGCGGTCGAGGTCACGGTACCGCTCGTCGTCGTCGGTGATCTGCCGCTGTGACCGGCGTCAATCAATCGGTGGCCGACGGTGGAACCGGGTTTCCACCGTTGGTCATCGGCGGCGGCAGCGGCATCCTTGAAGCCATGCCGGCCGGACGCTTCGCCCCATCGCCAACCGGGCGTCTCCACCTCGGCAACCTGCGAACCGCGCTGCTGGCCTGGCTCTACGCCCGAGCGGACGGCTCACGCTTTCTGCTTCGATTCGAGGATCTCGACACCCCGGCGGTGCGGTCCGAGCACTACCGGACCCAGGCCGATGATCTGACCGCCCTGGGGATTGACTGGGACCCGCCGACCATCAGCCAGTCCGACCACACCGAACGCTATCAGGCCGCTCTTGACCGGTTGACCGACGACGATCATGTGTACCCGTGCTTCTGCTCCCGTCGGGAGATCCGGGAGGCGGCCAGCGCCCCCAACCGGCCACACGCCGGCCATCATTACCCGGGAACATGCGCCGGCCTGGATTCGAGCCAGCGGGCCCGGCGGGCGGCCGAACGACCGGCGGCGCTACGGGTCAGGGCCCACGGGGTGACAAAGACCGTGGTCGACGAGCTCCTGGGCCCGGTGACGATAACCGTCGATGACTTCGTGGTGCAACGCAACGACGGAACGCCGGCCTACCACCTGGCCGTCGTGGTCGACGACGCGAGCCAGGGAATCGAGCAGGTGGTACGGGGCGATGACCTGGCCGAGTCGGCCTGCCGCCAGCAACTGCTCTACGACCTGCTGGACCTGAAGCCGCGACCACGCTATGTCCACCTGCCGCTGATGCTGGCGGCCAACGGCGATCGACTGGCCAAACGCCACGGCGCCGTCAACCTGGACGACCGGCGCCGACGGGGCGAATCGCCGGCCGAGGTTCTGGGCTTCCTGGCCGCCACCGTCGGGCTGGCCGAGCCCGACGAGTGCATCAGTTCAACCATGCTGCTGGCCCGCTTCGACCCCGTGACGTTCCGGGCGAACCTCGACCGATCACCGACAACGCTGTCAGCCGACTACCTCACGCCGGGCTGAACAATGCCGGTGCCGGTGTCAGGTCAGGAACAGTTCGGACAGGGTGTGGATGAGCAGACCGGCCGCCCCGCCGACCAGGGTTCCGTTGATCCTGATGAACTGCAGATCGCGTCCCACCTGCAACTCCATGCGGTCGGCGGTTTCAGTGGTGTCCCAGCGTTGCACGGTGGTGGCGATGAGATCGGCCACCTCTCCCCGGAACTGGTCGGCGATATAGCCAACGGCGTCCACGATCCAGGCGTCGATCTTGGCTCGCAGCTCGGGGTCGGCCTCCAGTGACCGCCCGGCTTCCACCAGAGCCTCCTGCAGACGGATCCGAAGCTCCGAGTCCGGCGATTCGGCCGCCTCCAACAACCCGGTCTTGATCCGCTTCCACAGAGTGGCCGACCAGGCCCGAACCTCGGGGTGATCGAGGAACTCCTGCTTCAAGTCTTCGCCCCGGGCGATCATGGCTTCGGAGGTTCGCAGCTCATCAGCCAACCGAGCCGTGCGCCGGTCTATGTCGACCCGCATCTCGTGGTTCCGGTCGTCGCCGATATCGGTCAGAAAGCGTCGAACACCGGTGTAGATCTTGTCGAACACGGCGTCGTCGATCGGTTCCGGTACCCACCACGGCGACTCCTGTGTGAGTCGATGGCGGAACGTCTCCCGGTTTTCCTCCATGAACGTGCCCAGGCCGGCCAGAACCCCTTCGAGCAGCGACTGATGGTGGTCGCCGACGATGGCGGCATCAACCACCCGGCTCATGATGGGCGCCACCTTGATGTCCTTGGCCCGGTCGACCACCACTGCTTCGATACCCGACTGGATGACCTCGTCGGCCAGCACTTCGGTCACACCCCGCACCACCGCCGCACTCTGCTCACCGACCAGAGTGGCGTGGTCGGGTTCAGCCAGCCAATGACCCAGGCGTTGGGCCAGATGGGCCTCCTGGAGGCGTTCGGTGATCACGGAACGGGTGAGAAAGTTGTCCTGGACGAACGCGCCCAGGCTGGCCCCGATCTCGTCCTTCCGCTTCTGGACGATGGCGGTGTGGGGAATGGGGATACCAAGGGGATGCTTGAACAGGGCCGTCACCGCGAACCAGTCGGCCAGGGCACCAACCATCGCCGCCTCGGCCGTAGCTCGCACATAGCCCCAGGCATTGCCGTCGACTTCCAGCCGGCGAGCGAAGACGAAGATCACCGCGGCTACCACCAGCATCGATGTGGCCACCATTTTCATCCGCCGCAGGTCGGCCGCCCTGGCGGCATCGGTCGTCAACGGAGGTGCTGGGTTGATGGTCGATTCGGTCGTGTTCACCGCCTACAGGATGCCGCAGAAGACCGGCAATCCCCCTTACCGGTGCGCTCAGAGACTGGAGGCGACCAGCTGGGCACTGATGGCCACAACCGCCACCAGAACAAGGACCTCGGCCGTGACCATTCGCTTCAGGAGGGTCCCCAGTCCGATGTCCTCGGATCGTGTGGCCACGCGGGGGAGCAGTATGAAGTGGTTGATCGCACCCATGACGGTGACCACACCGACCAACCCGAGTTTGGCCAGTACCAGCTGACCCCACGGGGTGGTCCACAGCTGGGACAACGACTCGATCCGGGAGTTGGTCAAGAGCAGGCCGGCCACCGCCACCGTTACCAGCGCGAGGGTGGCCAGAACGGAATAGCGGACAGCGAGATCAATCGCCTCCACCCGGCGATGGGAGCGGAAACGTCGACGGATGAGATAGGCCAGGACGACGACCCCGCCTAACCAGACGGCTCCCGCCAGCACGTGGGCCAGCGTGGCGATGGTGACCAGCACCACAGAACCACCACCCAGGGTGTGGCCGTCGACCAGGGCCGCTGACAACAACGCCACGATCCCGAGAATCGCTCCCGAGCTGGCTGAAGTCGCCTGCCAGCGGAACAACATCGGGGTGAGGAAGGCGCCGACCTGATCGGCGTCGTCGAGCGGCGGGTGATTGGTGGCCGCCTCCGCCCGCGGTCCGGCGGCCAGCACACCGACGCCGGCCAGGTTGGCCTTGATGATCTCGCTGTTCTCGCGGCCAAGCGGTTCCCGCCGGAAGTAGCTACCGGTGGTGATCCCGAAAACGGCGATCAGCTGCAAGGCCACACCGGCCCCGAACCGGCTGGTCAGTGCGTCGACCCAGCCGACCGGTGACAGGGTTGCCGACCAGGTTCCGCCCTGGATGGCCACCTGGGACACTGCCGCCAGCACGGCGCCGACGGCAACCGCCAGGACGGCCCGGCGGGCCACCGTCACCACGAACCGACCCTCGCCGGCCGTGCCCCGAAGCAGCCTGAGCAACACGATCAGCGCCCCGATGGCGGTCAGAGTGCCTGTCATGGCCAAGGCTCGGCCGACCAGTCCCAGCAACCGTTGCCCGGCTGAGCCATCGAGCCCCTGCTCGCTGATCGACCGGGGACCATCGGTGGGCAGGGCGACGATGGCTGACTCGATGGCCGGCTCAACCGCCTGATCGGCCGGGGGGTTCTCGGCGGTGTCGACAGCGCTGTCAACAGCAGCGTCAACAGCCGTCTCCTCGACCGAGGTTGAGGCCGCTGATTCGGCCGTGGCCGACGACCCATCCGGATCGGTCTCCGGTGGCGGCTCAATGGTGACATCCACCGGCTCGACGTCGACGGTGAAGGTGAAACTTCCGTTCAGCGTGTGGGAGTCGGCCGCCCGGATGGTCCACAACATGCCGGCCAGGCCGCCGGTGATGGGAGGGTTGAAACGGAGCACGTAGGTCCGGCCGTCGGCGGTCTCCCACGAGTCGGGACTGCGGATGACTCCGCTGGGATCGACGAGCTGAAATCCGTCGCCCACCGGTTCAGCCTGATCGGTGAACACCAGCGTTATCTGATCGACCGGCGACTCGATGACCGAGCCGGCGCCGGGATCGGACGATTCAACACCGGTATGGGCCGATCCGGGTGATGGGCTCAGCAGCAGAATCGCGGTGACGGTTGCCACCGCCGCCCACTGCATGCGCCGTACAGTCCCCACGGTGATTCAGGGTATCGCTGTCGATCGTTGTCGAACCGACGATCCGACCTTAATGTTCGGTAAAGCGGCCTATAGGGTGGGTGCTGTACAAAGCTGAACAGGAGATCGACATGGCTGACAACCCAGCCGATGCCCCGGCGTCCACCGAGCACAACGACCGCAGCGCGGAATGGGATCGGCTGAGGGAGACCTACCTGCAGCCGGCCGAGGATCGGCCCCCATCGACCGCCCGGGGCGTCCACCACATGGCCGTGCTGTCGTCAGATGTCGAGCGCACCATCAACTTCTACCAGGGCATACTCGGCTTCCCCCTCACCGACCTGTTCGAGAATCGCGACTACCAAGGCTCGACCCACTTCTTCTTCGATATCGGCAACGGCAACGCCTTGGCCTTCTTCGATTTCCCCGGACTGGGTCTGGCCGACTACGCCGAGGTGTTGGGTGGGCTGCATCACATCGCCATCTCGGTGCCCACCGACACCTGGCACGAGCTTCGAGGTCGACTGGACGAGGCCGGGGTGGAGATCGTGTTCCAGGATCGAACCTCCATCTACTTCATGGGCCCCGACGGTGAACGGCTGGAACTGATCGCCGATCCGTTGGGCGAGATGTACGGCTCCCAGGTTCTGTAGGGGCCGCTTGGCCACTACGTCGCCCTCCAACTCCGATCACGCACCGCGACGGGGCGGCCCGACGGTCAAGGTGTCGTCGGTCATCCGGCTGCTGGTCGGCCTGGCCGTGGTGGCCGCCTGCTTCCTGTGGTTGCTGCCCACGTTCGCCCCCTACGGTGAGGTGCTCGATCAACTGAGACCGGCGTCACGGCACCTGGGATTCGCCGGCACGACGCTCCTGGCCATCGTCGTGGCCGCCAACCTGGTCTCGCCGTCGCTGTCCCAGCTGGCCGCCCTGCCCGGGTTGCCGCTGGGAAGGGCGGTGTGGGCCGATTGGAGCACCACCACGGTGACCAACCTGGTCCCGGGAGGTAGTGCCCTGGCCATCGGCCTGATCTGGGCCATGTACCGTTCCTTCGGACTGGCCTCGGCCGCCATAGCCCGGGCCGTGGTGGCCACCGGTGTCGGCGACATCCTGGTGAAGCTGGGCACGCCGCTTCCGGCCTTGATCTGGTTGGGCACGCAGCGCCCGGTCAGCGGCGCATTGGTCCAGGCCGCCGTTTTCGCCGCCGCCCTGTTCGCCGCCGCCGTCACGCTGTTGCTGATCGTCGTCAGCGGTCCGTCGACGGCAGCCGCCGTTGGCCGGCTGCTCAACCGATTGCCGGTGATTGGGGGCAGCTGGCCCGCTCGCCTCGAAGAGCTCCGGGTCGACACGCTAGCCCTGTTCCGTACCCGGGGGCTGGCGCTCGGTGTCGCCACAGTGGCCGGCCACGCCAACCTCTACCTGCTACTCGTGCTCTGCCTGCGGGCTGTCGGCGTTGAGCGATCGGTGTTGGGGTGGGCACCGATTCTGGCCGCGTTCGCCTTTGGCCGGCTGGTCACGGCGGTGCCGCTCACTCCCGGCGGATTGGGGGTCATGGAGGTCGGCCTGACCGGCGCGCTGAGCGCCGTGGGGTCGGCTTCGACCGCCGCGTTGGTGGCGGCCGTTCTGTTGTTCCGGGCCTTCAGCTTCCTGTTGCCGTTGCCATTGGGGACGGCCGGCATCCTGTGGTGGAATCTCAGACCGATGGGGGCGGCCAGTCGGCCAGGGCCAACATGACCCGCAGCAACGCGTCGGCCCCGGCGGCCAGATGGCCAGGATCGGTGTGTTCGGCCGGGTTGTGGCTGATCCCTTTGTGACTGGGGGTGAAGATCATGGCCGCCGGGCAGACCCGGGCCATCATCTGGGCGTCGTGGCCGGCTCCCGACGGCATCCGTAGCGTCGATGCTCCCAGAGACCGGGCCGCCGCCTCGACCAGATCGACCACCTCGGGATCGAAGATGACCGGATCGAAGCGGGCCAGGGAGCGGGTGGAGATACCCACCCCTTCGGCCGCCGCCAGCTCATCGAGTCGGACCTGCAGCCGCTTCTCGGCCTGGATCAACACATCGTTGTCGGTGTTGCGGAGGTCGACCGTGAGCTGGGCCGAGGCCGCCACCACGTTGACCAGGTTGGGGTGGAGCTCGATCATGCCCACGGTGCCCACTTGGGGGTGGCCGATGTCGTCGACCAGCCGGCGGACCGACGTTGCCACCTCGGCCGCTACATAGCCGGCGTCGTGACGGAGCCGCATCGGCGTGGTGCCGGCATGGTTCGACTGTCCCGAGATGGTGACCTCGGTCCAGGAGATCCCCTGCACACTCTCCACCACTCCGATATCGACCCCTACCTCTTCCAGGACCGGACCCTGCTCGATGTGCAGTTCGACGAAGGCATGAGGCACCAGCCCGGGACAGGGTCCGGTGCCCCGGTAGCCGATGCGATCCAGTTCCTGACCCACGGTGGCGTCATCGATTCCCACGGTGTTGTGGGCCTGCTCCAGCCCCATCCCGCCCACGTAGACCAGGGAGCCCATCATGTCGGGCGGGAAACGGGCTCCTTCCTCGTTGGAGAAGAAGGCGACGGCCAGGGGACGGGCCGGCGTGACGCCGGCGGTGGCCAGTGTCTCGATCACCTCCAGGCCGGCCAGAACACCGAGGTTGCCGTCGTAGCGGCCACCGGTGGCCACGGTGTCGATGTGGCTGCCGGTCATCACCGGAGCCAGATCCCGAGCCTCGGCCGGCATGGTGGCAGGGCGCCAGACGGCGACGACGTTGCCGATGCCGTCGACGGTGATGTCGAGGCCGAGATCGGTCATCCAGGTGACCACCAGATCACGGCCCGCTTTATCGGCATCGCTGAAGGCCAAGCGGGACGATCCGGTCGTTCCCTCGATGCCGCCGATGTCTGACAGTTCGGTCAGGCGGGCCAGCAGCCGCTCGATGTTGATTCGATGGTCTGCGCTGTTGTGCGGTTCGGCCTGAACGGTCACGGGTCGGGCTCCGGTGCTGATGGGCGGAAGCGCCGGCCGGTTCGCAGGTCAGCCTGACGCCTCCTTGATGGCTTCGAATCCCCGCTCCACATCGGCCAGATGGTGGACCGGGTCGTGAAGTAGGTACAAAGCGAAACTAGCAACGGTGAAGGCCGCTCCGTCGGACCTCATGCCGGTTCGCTCCCACTGATCACCCCGAACCCGATCGAGCAGGTCGGCGAATCGCCCGGCCTCGACGGCCAGGTCGTAGCTGACCTTGTTGACGTCTTGACCGGCGTAGTTCTCTTCCTGAGCGGTGGCGTCCTGATCCCAGTTGGCGAACGTCGGGTTCTTCTTCTTCAACATCAGCGTCAGCCGTTCGACGGCCAGAGCGTAGACGTCGCGGACATGGGCCCCGTATTCCAGGGCCGACCATTGCGGCGGCTGCCCCGGGCCCGTCGGAGGCCGTTGCTCGACCAGAGGGCCGCGGTTCAACGCGGCCCGCCAGGCGGCGGCGTTGGACCGCACCCGACCGGCAACCTGGTCGGGGGAGATACCGGAGGCGTCGAATCCGCACTCGGGGCAGGGTTCGTGGAGAACCCAGGTCCAGTCCTTGCTGTCCGGGGGTGGATGTTCCATGACTGCAACATACCCCGAAGTACAGATCGTCTCTCAACTAGGCGACTCCTGGCGCCGCCTCAAGCCGAGGACAGCACGGACTCCATCGTCGATTACGCCGATGAGAGCTGGTGGCAGCTGGCCTGTTCGATCGGCGAGCCATCCGCGGTCGACCAGCTCCAGCCCGAGCGGCACCGCCACGGAGTCCTTTGGCAACCCCGTGACGGTCGACTCAAGCAACACATTACCGGCGAGACCGGCTCGATCCAGATTCGAGGTGAGCGGCACGACGTGGGTCTGCCAGACGTCAACGCCAAGCACCTCCTGAGACGACAGCACCACGCAGGGCCGACGCTTGTCAACGTCAAGACGAAGCTCGCCGCGCAGTGGTTTCCGGACGATCCCGGGCGACTCCTAGGAGCCGACGACACCCCCGTCCTTGCGGCGCAACACGATGGTCGAGTCACGGGGCACGGCGTCACCCAGGAACGGGAACAATGTGGCCTCGGGATCCCCGTTTCCGGGATGCTGGATGTTGATGAACATGGTGCGCTGATCGGGGGTGATGGCGATACCGGTCACCTCACAATCTTTCGGTCCGCTGAACAGCCGTCGGATCTCACCGGTCGACGGATCGGCCACCAGCATCTGGTCGTTGGCGTCCTCGGGCTGGGATCCGTCGGTCTGGATGAACAGGCGCCCGTCGGCATCGGCCCACAAGCCGTCGGGCGAACCGAAGCCGAACTCGGTGTCGGTGGTGCTGGAGGCCAGGATGAAGATGTCCCACTCGAAGCTGGTACCGACGTGTTGGTCACTGTCACGCCAGCGCATGATGTGGCCGGTGCGGTTGGGGGCTTCGGGGTTGGCGGCGTTGGGTTCGGTGCGCCGGCTGTTGTTGGTGAGAGTGCAGTAGACGTCGCCGTTGGGTGCCACCGTCGTCCACTCAGGGCGGTCCATGGGGGTGGCGCCGGCGGCGTCGGCGGCCAGGCGGGCGTGGGTCAGCACCTCGTCCATCGAGGAGAACACGGCGGCCACCGCCGGGTTGTCGAGGCTCAGTTCCAGCCAATCACCCGAACCGTCGTCGTTGAACCGGGCCACGTACAGCGTGCCGTGATCCAACGGCGATTGACCCATGGCCATCATCGACTTGTAGTTGTCGGCCGACACGAACTTGTAGATGTAGTCGAAGCGTTGGTCGTCGCCCATATAGACGACGACCCGGCCACCTCGGCCCACGGTGGTGGCCGCCCCCTCGTGTTTGGCCCGGCCCAGCGCAGTGCGCTTGATCGGCTTGGCTTCGGGCCGGTTGGGATCGATTTCCACCACCCAACCGAACCGGTTGCCCTCATTGGCGTAGTCGGGATTGCCGAGGTCGAACCGGGGGTCGAAGAGATGCCAGCCGTAGCCGAATCCGCCGGTGTTGAAGCCGTAGCGCTGCTGGGCCTCGTCGCCCTCCCAGCCCTCGACCTCGGTGCCGAAGTAGCCGTTGAAGTTCTCCTCACAGGTGAGATAGGTGCCCCATGGGGTGTAGCCGTTGGCGCAGTTGTTGAGCGTTCCCTGCGGTTCGTTGCCGGCCGGATTCTCCAGCAAAGGGCTGCCGGCCACTGGCCCGCTGAACTCGACCGGCGTGTTGACGGTGATGCGCCGGGAGCGGTCGCTGGGCACCACGTTCCAGGTGCCGTTGTCGTCGCGCATGATCTCGATGGCGCTGCAGCCATGGGCCGCCTGGGACACCGCCACCTGCTCGGCGCTGGTGGGCAGGCTGGCGTCGAAGACGTGGCTGTTGGTGCCGAACTCGTGGTTGATGACCAGCACACCGTGGTCGTTGCTCTTGTGGCTCAGGGGGAAGAACCACATGCCGTCGTGGCCGATTCCGACCTGATCGGCTTGATCGGCCGCCGACGTCACCGGCCAGCTGAAACCGGGGGTCCCTTCCGACAGCGGGGTGCCCCACGGAATGAGAACATCGATGGTGTAGTCGGGCGAGGCCACGGCTTGGTCGGAGAAGTTGAGCGGGATCGCCTCGAAATCAATCAGCGGACGGGGCGACGGACGCCCGGACTGGTTCTTGGGCCCGGCGGCCATGGCTCGGGTGGCGGCCGAGGCCGGGGACACGAAAAACGTTCCGATCGCTCCGGCCAGGGTGCCGCCCAGGACCATGCGGCGGCCCATGCGGGCGTTGAGGACATCCTCGAACGGGCGGTTGCCCGATGGGTTGGTTACGGGCGCGTCGTCGTGAATGGATTCGGGGTCGTGCATCGCTGTCGCTCCATGCGGGTAGGTAGGGAAGCTTGTATTTCCTCCCCGAACAGTAGGCACTGATAAAGGTTGACGCAAGAACGTGCGCCCACGGACCGCTCAGCCGGTTCGACCCCACCATCGGGCACCGATCGACGGAGCGGCTTTCTATGCTCGGATGGTGAGCACTCGGATGATGAACAGCATCGAGCAGCGGATCGTCATCGTGGCCTACCGGTGGGACGGCGACCGGGCCCAGCTCCGGGTGCGGCCGGTCGATGGGCCATCTTCCCTGGTCGACAGCTCGGGCTTCTCGTTGCACTACCGGGTCGACCCTGTACCGGTCTGGCATTGCCCGGGCCACATCCCATGGCGGAGCGGTCGGGGCGACTATGTGGACTGCCTCAACGGGCCCCAGCCCGGCGGCCGGAACTGCGTCGACTGCGCGGTGGCCGAGGCGACGTTCGCCGGCAGCCTGCATCACGCTCATCTCCGTTCACCCGATGAGATCGAGGGCGCCGTCGACGATCATCTGCGGCAGCCCCATGTTCTCTACCTGGCCACCTTTGGCGAGGGTTCCATCAAGGTGGGTACCTCCACCTCGAGCAGGACCGGCAAACGACTGTTGGAACAGGGGGCGCTGGCCGCCACCATTGTGGCCGAGGCGGCCGACGGCATCGTGGTCCGCCGGGTCGAGGATCTGGTCACCGACCAGCTCGGAATCCCGCAGTCGGTGGGAGCGACCCGCAAGCTCAAAGGCCTGGTCAATCCGTTGTCGTCCGCTCGTCTGGAGGCCGCGCTCGACCATGGCCGCCAGGCGGTACACGACCTACTCGACGGCATCGACCTCGGCGGAGACTCCCCCGAGTCGGAGCTGACACCGGCCACCCGACCATGGGCCAATCCGGCGCTCGTCGCTCTCACCGACGACAAGCTTTTCCCCTACCGGGCCGACCTACGTCGCCATGCCCATCAGCTGACGATCGACTACATGGTGGGGCGAATGGCCGTGACCCGCAGCCGGAGCGGCGACCGGTTCGCCATCGATTTGGGGCGGCTCTTCGGCCTCGAACTGGAACTCGGCCAGTTCGATCCCGTCGAGATCACGGTCCAGGACTCGCTCTTCTAGTCGCCCAGCCCGCCCCCACCCCAGTTCTTGCAGCAAAAAGCGAGGTCTGGGCTCGGGTTTTGCTGCAATTCTTCGGGCGACGGTGGGCCAGTTCGGCATATGCTCTCCGGTATGACGCGTGCAACCCGATCTCGACGTTTCAGCCTGTCCGTTCTGACCGCCCTCGTACTGCTCCTGGCGGCCTGCGGCTCCGAATCCACCGAAGCCGACAACGCCGAGCAGGCGACCGGCGGTTGCGATCCGCTGCCGACCACAACCGACGGCACCCTCACGGTGGCCACTGGCGAGCCCGTCTTCCAACCGTGGATGGTGGACGACGACCCGTCCAACGGCGAGGGGTTCGAGAGCGCCATGGTCTACGCCGTGGCCACCGAACTGGGTATCGAGAACGTCGAGTGGGTCCGTACCACCTTCGAGGAGGCCATCGCCCCCGGCCCGAAGGACTACGACTTCAACATCCAGCAGTACTCGATCACGGCCGAGCGTGACGAAGTGGTCGACTTCGCCGATGGCTACTACCGGGTGGAGCAGGCCATCATCGGAGCCGCCGACGGCCCGGCGGCCGGCGTCACCGATCTGGCCGGACTGGCCGAGCTCCGCCTGGGAGCGGCCAGCGGCTCAACCAGCCTGGGCTATGTCGAGAACGTGATCGAGCCCTCCACCGGCGCCGCCGTGTACGACGACAACGCCTCGGCCAAGGCGGCCTTCGACGCCGGCCAGATCGACGCCCTGGTCTTCGATCTTCCCACCGCCTACTTCATCACCGCGGTCGAGATCCCGGAGGCATCGATCATTGGTGTGCTGCCCCGGGTCGGTGATCCCGAGGAGTTGGGCATGCTGTTCGAAGACGGCAGCCCGCTGGTCGAATGCGTCAACGGGGCGCTGGCCACCCTGCGGGACAACGGCACCATCGAGGAGCTGGAGAACACCTGGCTCAACGACGGAGGCAACATCCCGACCCTGGCCGAATAGTAGTGAGACGACTCCTCCAGCAGGAGGGCGCCCGGGGGGCACTGGTCGGTGCCGCCTCCAGCATCGTTGTCTTCGGTCTACTGACCTGGATCGTCGTGACCAGCCCGAACTGGGACCGGGTCAAGACCCAGTTCTTCAGCCGCCACCACTTCGTCGAGTCGTGGCCCGATGTGCTGGGCGGCTTCTGGGTCAACATCGAGCTGTTCTTCTACTGCATGGCCGCCATTCCCCTGGTTTCGCTGGTGGTGGCGGTCATGCGGTCGCTGCGAGGTCCGGGCTTCGCCCCGCTGCGGTTGCTGGCCACCGTCTTCACCGATCTGTTCCGGGGCATCCCGGTGTATCTTCTGATCATTCTGATGGGGTTGGGAGTGCCCGGTCTGCAGATTCCCGGCCTGACCAACTCGGCCAAGTTCTGGGCGGTGGTGGCCCTGGTCATCTCCTACTCGGCCTACACCGCCGAGATCTACCGGGCCGGAATCGACGCCGTGCCCGAAAGCCAGCGATCCTCGGCCCGAGCCCTGGGCCTGACCCAATGGCAGTCACTGCGGTTTGCCATCCTGCCCCAGGCGGTTCGCAATGTGGTCCCGGCCTTGATGAACACGGTGGTGTCGCTTCAGAAGGACGTGGCCCTGGTTTCGATCGTCGGTGTCCGTGACGCCCTGCGGGAGGCCGACATCTATACCGACTTCACCTTCAACTACAGTTCCTACATCGCCGCCACGGTCCTGTTTCTGGCCGTCAGCGTCCCCCTGACCCGCTTCGTCGACTGGTTCATCGCCCGCGACCGTCGGCTTCGTTCCCAGGTGGCGGTGTGATGGCGGCCCCACCCCCCAAGTTGCAGCTGGTCGACGTTCACAAGTCGTTCGACGACAAGAAGGTGCTGAACGGGCTCGACCTCACGGTCAACGAACATGAGGTGGTGTGCCTCATCGGGCCCAGCGGCTGTGGCAAGTCGACCATCCTGCGCTGTGTCGATCTTCTGGACGAGATCGATCAGGGGGCCATCCTGCTCGACGGCGAGGACATCACGGCTGCCGGGGTCGACACCAACCGGTTGCGCCGCCGCATCGGCATCGTGTTCCAGTCCTACAATCTGTTTCCCCACATGACGGTTCTGGACAACGTGACCCTGGGCCCTCGCCGGGCCCACGGCGTCGAACGAAGCGAAGCCGAGGCCCGGGCTCGGGAACTGCTGGAACGGTTCGGGTTGGCCGACAAAGCAGGCGAGTATCCCAACCGCATCAGCGGCGGGCAGAACCAGCGGGCCGCCATCGTGCGAGCCTTGATGATTCAGCCCGAGATCCTCCTGCTCGACGAGGTGACGTCGGCCCTCGATCCTGAGCTGGTGGGAGAAGTGCTGGGAGTGATCCGGGAACTCAGCGATCAGGGCCTGACCATGATCCTGGCCACCCACGAGATGGGCTTCGCCCGGGACGTCGCCTCGACGGTGGCCTTCCTCCATCAGGGCCGGGTGCTGGAGGCCGGCCCGCCCCAGCAACTGTTCGATGCTCCCACCCAACCTCGGACCCAGCAGTTCCTGGAACGGGTGACCGCGGCCGGACGGCTGTAGCCATGAGGTCCCGCTATAACAGATGGCAATGAGGCTCACATCCCGCACGCTCGACGTGCCCACCTCGCCAATCGCCGACGCCCACCGCCATGTGGCCGACCGCAACCCCGACATCGCGCTGCTGGACCTGTCCCAGGCCGCCCCCAGCTACGCTCCGGCCCCGGTGGTGGCGGCCAAGGTGGCCGAGATCGCCGCCTCTGAGACCGGTGGACGCTACGCTCCCCCGCCCGGCCTTCCCGAGTTGCTGGACGCCTTCGCCCACGACCTGGCCCTGTCCTATCAGGCCGACTTCGATCACGATCAACTGCTGCCCACCGGGGGCTGCAACCAGGCCTTCTGCGTGGTCGCCTCCACCTTGACCGAACCGGGCGACGAGGTGATCGTGCCCGTCCCCTACTACTTCAACCACGACATGTGGCTCAAGCTCGACGGCGTCACCCCCCGCTATCTTCACCCCGTCGACCCCATGGCCTCGTTGGTCCCCGATCCCGATCAGGCCGCCGACCTGATCAACGAACGGACCAGGGCCATCCTGCTGGTGACGCCGGGCAATCCCACCGGCGTGACCATCCCTGCCCCCGTCATCGCCCGGTTCGCCGATCTGGCCGTCGACAACAGCCTGGCCCTCATTATCGACGAGACCTACCGCAACTTCCGTCTCACCGACACCCCGCCTCACGATCTGTTCAGCCGACCCGACTGGCCCGACTCGGTGATCTCCCTCCACAGCTTCTCCAAGGACCTGGCCATTCCCGGCTACCGGGTGGGGGCCGTGGTCTGCGGGCCCGAGGTGAAGACCGAGGTGCTCAAACTGGTCGATTGCGTGCAGATCTGCGCTCCTCGGGTGGGGCAGGAGGCGGCGGCCGCCGGTCTACGGCTGGCCCGGGAGTGGCGGGCGGCCAAAGCAGCCGAGATCAATGGTCGCTTGGCCCACTTCCAGGCGGTGATGGCGGCCCAACCGGGCGGGTTCCGGCTGGCCTCGGCCGGGGCCTACTTCGGCTGGGTCCGCCATCCCTTCGATTCGACGCCGACCATGGACGTGGTCCGCACCCTGGTGGTCGACCACGGCGTACTCGGTATCCCCGGAACAGCCTTCACCCCCGATGACGAGGGTTGGATCCGGTTCAGCTACGCCAACCTGTCGACCGCCGACCTCGACGAATTCGCCCGCCGCCTGGCGACCGCCGGTCGATAGAGTGGCGGCCATGGCCAAGGTCACCATCTACCACAACCCTCATTGAAACTCCTCCAAGAATGCCTTGGCGGTCGCCGAGGAGCTGGGAGTTGATCACGACGTCGTGCTCTACATGAAGGAGCCGCCCGATCGAGCCACGCTGGAGAAGATCGTGGCCGGCCTGGAGGATCCAGTCGAGGATCTGGTTCGCAAGGACTCGCGCTTCAAGAAGCTGGAGCTGAACGCCGACGATTACGTCGACAATCCCGAAGCCGTCATCGACCTGCTGGTCGAACAGAAGGCTCTCCTCCAACGTCCCGTAGTGGTCAAGGGCAGGAAGGCAATCATCGGCCGACCCAAGAGCCGCATCGCCGACTTCCTGGGCTGATCCCGTTCCGGCCTAGTCTGCCGCTCGGCGGCGGTCGATCTCGTCGGCTCGGGCCTCCAGATGGGCCAGGCGCTGGTCCAGACGCTCGGGAACGGCCAGATCGACGATTCGGAAGAGATCTCGCCAGCGATGTCCCCAATCGTGGCGGCGAGCAGCCAGGGAGGCGTTGCGAAGGCTCATCTGCCGGGCCGCCGCCGGATCGTTGTATTTGTCGAGCAGGGTCTTGAGGTCGGCGGTCTCCGTCGATTCGACGACCACCTCGCCGACCAACTCGCGCTGGTTGCGTTCATCGGGGGGCATCCCGATCAGGATGGCCCCGGCCGCCAGCCCCTCGAACAGCCGTCCGGGTACGATGCGCAGTTGGCCGATCTCGGCCGGGCGATCGTGTTTTCCATAGTTGCAGACGGCCATCCGGGACTGCCGATACCAGTTGGCCACGGCGTCACGATGCTCCCGCCAGGAGACGGCCTTGCCCCGCAGCGTGTCGTACAGGTAGAGCTCCTGGTTGGCCGCCGCCCATTCCAGTAGTTGAGCGTGCTGGGTGGGTTCCCGTCGACCGATCCCCAGCACTGCGATGTTGCGCCGGGGTTCGATCTCACCGGCACCGAACGTGAGCACGTCCACCGCCGGCGGCAGGCAGTGTATGTCGGCGTTGGGGAGGTAGTGGCGGAAGTGCTCGATGACCTCTGAGATACCCACGAAGACATGGTCGATCATGGAATAGGCCTCATGGGCCAAACGCCGGTCGAGTTCGCTGGGCCAGACCTCGGGCATCCACACCGAGATGGTCTTGGCCGTCCTCCGCAGCCGGCCCAGCCGTTCGACCAGCGGCAGATCCCAGGCACCGTGGGCCATGAAAATCAGCTGATCGGCCTGATCGATCGGTTCGAGGAGGCCGCTCGATCGAGCGGGAACAAGTCGGTCGGCGCCGCCGACGCGGCGAAGCCCTCGCCCGGCGATCCGACGGGCCCGGACCCGAGGGTGGCGCCGATGACGATTGGTCAGCCCCAGTCGGGCCCCGCCGACCTCGACGAGGATGTTCTCGGCTTCATTCCAGGCGCTGTAGGCCAGCTGGCCGGCCGGACCTCCGGGCGCGGACCGCTGCGACAGAACGACGGCGTTTATCGGTACAAACGACATGTGTGCAACAGCCCTGGTACCCCTCCACCTCAGTCGCCCATGATGGTACACGGCGATTGGGCCGGTGTCGTGTCGTTGTCGCCGTTGGGGCGTTGGTCAGATTGTGGCCCGCAACCAGTGGCGAAGAGCAGCCACGTTGTCGGTCCGTGTCGTCCCGCCCACCCCGGGCCGGGAGAGGATGGGAAAGGGCTGATCGGTCTCGATGGGCTCGGCCAGAGCCACCAGCCGTTCATCGTCGAGCAGCTTGACAACGATGTGTTCCCATCCCAACGCCACCCCCTGACCGTCGAGGGCGGCCTGGAGCACCAACGAATAGTCGTTGCTCCGATAGCCGCCCAACGACCGGTCGACGGCCAGGCCGGCGTCGGCGAACCATCGTTGCCAGCTGTAGCGGGATCGGTAGCGTTCCTCCAGGTGGAGCAGGGGCGCCGCGAGCAGAGCAGCCGGCGACGGGTGGTCATCGGCGAAGAGGGTGGCCGACAGCTCGGGGGCGGCCACCGGCACGATTCGCTCCACCCGGAACAGCGTCTCGTTCAGTTCGGCCGGATGGTCGAGACCCAGCGGGATCCACAGATCGGCGTCGTCCAGGCCCACACCGTCATCGCTGTCGGTCGTGATGACCCGGAGGTCGATCTCAGGATGGCGGCGCTTGAAGTCGGGCAGGCGAGGCAACAACCAGAAGTTGGCCAGTGAGGTCGACACCGACAAGGTGACCACGTCGTTGGCCGTCAACCGGCGAGCCGACTCCACCGCCGCATCGACCTCGGTGAAGGCCACGGCCAGCCGACGTTGCAGCATACGCCCGGCCGGCGTCAGGTTCAGCCCCCTGGTCGAGCGTTCGAACAGCTTCACCCCGAGGGCCGCTTCCAACCGAGCCACCGCGTGGCTGGTCGCCGGTTGACCCACATCGAGTCGGGCCGCCGCCGCAGTGAAGCTGCCCATTTCGGCCACGGCCACAAAGGTCCGTAGCCATCGGTCGGAAACAACCATGGGTCGACGGTACCAGGCAGGGTCCACGGCAGAGGCCGACGACTCATGAAAAAAATTGATGAACGGATGACCAAATTCGGCGATTGACCAGTTCACAGCTACGCCGTACTGTTCGCATATTCGCCCGATCGATACCCTCGACCTGGAAGGATCCAACACCCTGTGACTGCCAAGCTGCCGACCATCGGCTTCATCGGGTTGGGCAACATGGGCCGACCCATGGCCCGCCGCCTGTTGGCTGCCGGCTATCCCGTCCAGGTTTTCGACCTGCTGACCGAGGCCACGGCGGCGTTGGCCGCCGACGGAGCCAAACCGGCCGATTCGGCGGCGGCGGCCGCTATCGGGGCCGATCTGGTCCTCACTTCACTCCCCCGACCCGACCACGTCGAATCGGTGATGGCCGGGCCCGAGGGCGTGCTGGCCACCATGGGCGCCGGCTCCATCTGGGTCGACCTGACCACCAACCGGGTTGAACTGGTGGCCCGGCTGGCGGCCGAGGCCCCCGAAGGGGTTGCGGTGGTGGAGTCGCCGGTGACCGGGGCCGTTGACGGGGCCCGAACGGGCATGCTGACGTTGTTCGTGGGGGGCGCCGACGGTGACGTCGACCGGGTTACGCCGGTCCTCGACCATCTGGGCAAGGTCGTCCGCTGCGGTCGGTTGGGCACCGGCAACGTGGTCAAGCTGGTGACCAATCAGCTGTGGTTCGTGGCCGCCGCCGCTCTGGGCGAGGGCTTCGCCATCGGCCTGGCCAACGGCGTGGAGTTGGGCACGTTGTGGGAGGCCATCTGCAACAGCGTTGGCGACAGCTTCGTGGCCCGCCACGACGCGCCGTCCATCTTCGCCGGCCACTACGACCCGTCGTTCACACTCGATCTCTGCCTCAAGGACCTTGGCCTGCTGGGCGAACTGCAGCAACAGGTATCAGCCGACCTGCCGATGACCGACGCCGCCCGCTCGGCCTTCGCCCTGGCCGCCGACCGCTACGGCCGTCACGTCGGTGAACTGCACGTGGCCAAACGAATAGAGGACGACGCCGGTCTGACCATGCGGCTGGACGGCGACTGGGTCCCCCACTGGGAGAAATAGTATGAAAACACAACCCCGATTCGAGCTGGCTCAACTGATCGACCTGGACCGCTATCAATTGGATCAGCCATCATCGGCCGGCTACCGGGACGCCGTGGCCGAAGCCCGCCGACAACTGCGAACCGATGGCTGTGCCGTGGTCAAGGACCTGGTGCGACCCGAGGCACTACCGACTCTGTCGGCCGAGATCGTGGAGCGCAAGCCGACCACCCACTTCTCGACCCAGACCATGAACCCCTACTTTCACACCGAGCACGACCCCGACTATCCCGAGCGGCATCCGGTCAACACCTTCCTGGAGCGGTCCAGCGGCTTCATCCCCGGTGACTCGTGGAACCACGGCTGCGCCACCGACGTCATCTTCCGCTCACCGATCCTGGCCCGGTTCCTGGCCGACTGCCTGGAGATACCGGAGCTGCACTGCTATGCCGATCCCCTGGCCGGCCTGACCGCCAACATTCTCGATCCCGGTCAGCAGTTCACCTGGCACTTCGACACCAACGACTTCGCCGTGACCGTCCTCGTCGACGAGGCTGACGAGGGCGGATTGTTCGAATACGTACCCAACATCCGCAGCGGGGACGACGAGGGATTCGACCGCATTCAGCATGTCCTGGAGGGCGGGCGGGACGGGGTTGTGACGCTTGACCTGCGCCCCGGCGACCTCCAGATCTTCCGGGGCCGGTACTCGCTGCACCGGGTCAGCCGGGTGGCGGCCCATTCGGCCCCTCGCCACGCCGCCATCTTCGCCTACACCGAACAGGCCGGCGTGATCGGGCGGGTGGTGCGGACCCGTCAGCTGTTCGGGCGGGTCCTGCCCCAACATGAGGCGGCGGAACGGGAGCGGGTGCGCTCCGATACCCTCCTCGACTGATACCGGCACCGGGAGGCCGTCATGGTGGCCGGTTAAGATGGGGCCCATGACCAGGTCAAGGGGGCGAACCACCACCTCATCGTTCGGGGTGGGCCGGCGGGAGGGGCACGATTCGTCGTCCTTCTACGCCCGCTTCGCCCCGCCCCAGCTGTCGGCCGACAACACGATCAATCGTCCACCGGAGCTGCTGGCCGAGCTGGAACCGGCCCGCTTGTATCACGGAGACGGGTCCAAGATGGTCGAACTTCCCGATAACTCCGTGGCTCTGGTGGTGACGTCACCCCCGTACTTCGTGGGCAAGGACTACGAGCTGGCCATCAGTGAAACCAGTGGCGTTCCGTCGACCTACCTGGACTTTCTCGACATGCTGCGGGCGGTGTTCGCCGAATGTCGTCGTGTGCTGGAACCAGGCGGCCGCATGGCGGTCAACGTGGCCAACCTGGGACGCAAGCCCTATCGCAGTCTGAGCGCCGACGTCATCTCCATACTGCAGGACGATCTCGGCCTTCTGCTACGGGGTGAGGTCATCTGGGAGAAGGCGGCCAGCTCGTCGGGGTCGTGCGCTTGGGGTTCATTCGCCAGAGCGTCCAACCCCGTCCTGCGGGACCTGACCGAGCGGGTCGTCATCGCCTCCAAGGGCCGATTCAACCGGGCGGTGGGCTCTGCCGAGCGAAAGCGGCAGGGCCTACCCCACCGGTCCACCATCAGCAACGATGAGTTCGTCGACGTGACCCGAGACCTGTGGCGCATCGACCCCGAATCGGCCACCCGGGTCGGTCACCCCGCTCCGTTTCCGGTCGAGCTCCCCCGTCGCCTCATCGACCTCTACACCTACGAGGGCGACATCGTACTCGACCCGTTCGTCGGTTCCGGTACCACCGTGGTGGGCGCCCTGCGTACCGGCCGGATCGGCGTTGGTTACGACAACGAACCGGAATATCTGGAGCTGGCCGAGCAGCGGCTGGCCGACGCAGTGCAGCGGCGGGACCGTCTGATCTCAGCTGCCGCCGGCTCGGCCGACGGCGATCTGACCCCGGAAGAACGACAGGATCTGCGGACGACCCAGGCCGTCGACGAACGGGCCAAGGTCGCCGATATCGCCATCCGCCACCTGACCGAAGCCGGATTCAGTGACATCAAGACCAAGCCCAAGCACCCGTCGGGGGCGGTCGACTTCGACCTTGGGGCCTGCGACCTGAGCGGCAACCGCTGGTGGATCGAGGTGGCCGGCGGGTTCACCACACCCAAGCCGGGGCTGCAACGGATCGAGGCCACCTGGCGGGTCCTGGGTCGAGCGGTCGCGGCCCGGGCCCGATCAGCCCTCGGGCCGGTGCTGGTACTCACCTCGGCCGAACCCAAGCCCGGTTCACCGTCCGACAAGGCACTGCGGGCGGCCGGACCCGGCGTCGTCCACGATGTGATCGAGCTCTACGACGGACCGGGCATGGCCCGTCTCCAGGCCTACGCCAATGGATCAGAAGAGGGCGAGGACAACCCGGTCCAACCACATCCCGGCTACTGGACCACCGACGACCTCCGGCCGAATTAGCCAAACCATTACCCGATCGGGCTAAACCTCGGCTCCTCGGTGTCCGAAACACCGGAGCATGGATCGGAGGTTTCGGGACACGGCCCACTTGTTCAGCCGCGCCGGCTTCGGGGCATTGCGGTCCGAAGTCGTGGCCCACCAGCACAAGCCGTGGGCCGAGCTGGTCGACATGGTGCTCGACACCTCGAAGGCTCCACCACTGGGCCGCCAGCCCAATCTGTCGCCGGATCGCCGCTGGTACGACAAGCAGGTCGATATGACCTACTACTGGCTGGAGCGCTGCCGGCAACCGGTGACCCGGGCTCCGGTGGTGGAGAAGATGACGCTGTTCTGGCACGGCTACCTGTGTTCGGCCCTGGAGAAGGTTCAGAACCACCAGGCGATGTTGGACCAGAACCACCTGTTTCGGGCTCGGGGACTGGGCAACGTCAAGGATCTGGTGTGGCGAACGGCCATCGACCCGGCGATGCTCATCTATCTCGACAACCACCTCAACACCGTGTCGTCACCCAACGAGAACTTCTCCCGGGAGCTCATGGAGCTGTTCGTGACCGGGATCGGTCACTACCGCGAGGCCGACGTGCGGGAATCGGCCAGAGCCTGGACCGGACACGGCCTGGACGACGGAGACCGCTACCGGTTCTCGGCCGCCGACCACGACAACGGCACCAAGACCTTCCTTGGTCAACGGGGCAACTGGAACGGCCGGGACATAATCGAGCTGCTGTTCCGACACCGGCGGGCGGCCCACAGCCGATTCTTCGCCCGAAAGCTCTGGTCCTTCTTCGCCTTTCCGGTCTCGATCAACCACCCGGTGGTGAGCGACATCGCCGCCACCTACAACCGCAATCTCAACGCCACCGAAGCCCTTCGGGCGGTGTTCATGCACTCTTCGTTTCGCAGCGACGAGGCATTCAACGGCCTGATGCGTTCACCGGTGGAGTACGTGGTGGCGTTGATGCGCCACACCGGACTTGATTGCGCCACCGCCCGGCCCGAGTGGTACTTGAAGACCATGGGCCAGGAGCCGTTCGATCCGCCCAACATCAGCGGCTGGCGGCCCAACGACTACTGGATCAGCGAGTCGGCCATCTGGGCCCGGGGTGACATGGCCGGCTACCTGCGCTGGCGGACCTACAACCGGGGCGATCTGGAGGACGTGCACAAGATCGTGTCCTGGAACCCCACGACCTACAAGTACACCGTGGACCAGGCGGTCGATCGAGCCCTGGCCAACTACGGGATCACCCTGCGCAGCGCGGCCAGCCGCCGGGCCCTGGTCGACTATGTGCATTCGGAACGCAAGAGCGACTCCGCCTGGGGCCAACGGGTCGGGCTCCTGATGCTGCCGCTTCTCACCCCGGATGTGCAGCTGGCATGAACTTCGACGATGTGAACACCACTGCTGTCGGCCGGACCCTGTACAGCCGACGCCTGTTTCTGCAGGCGGTGGCGGCCGGGGTCACGGTAAGTGCGCTGCCGGCGTGGCTGGCCGATGCTGCGGCCGCCGCTTCACCGCTGGGCCCGGCCGACGGTGTACTGGTGCTGGTGACCATGGCCGGCGGCAACGACGGACTCAACACCTTCATTCCCACGACCAACGGCACCTACCACGATCGCCGGCCCAAACTGGCCATCGGAGCCGATCGGGCCATCAGGCTGACAGCCCAGCGGGGTCTCCACCCCCGTCTCCGCTTCCTCAAATCACAGTGGGACCAGGGCAATCTGGCCATCGTCGACGGTGTGGGGATGACCAATCCCAACCTCAGCCACTTCGACTCGATGGCCCGGGTGATGACCAGCTCGGCCTCGCCCTCGGCCCTGGGCACCGGCTGGCTGGGTCGCTACCTCGACGGCCTGGGGGCCAACCCGTTCAACGGGGTGAGCATCGGCACGACACTACCGCTGCTGGTCAACGGCCGTAGCCGCCACGCCATCGCACTCCCACTCAACCGCCGCAACATCTTTGACACCAGCGACCCGGCCTCCACCTATGGTCGCCAGTATCGGGCCCTGCGGGCCATGGGGACGACCTCGACCGGACTGGGCCCGCTGGCCGATCGGCTCACCAGGGCCGGGAGCCGGGCCGTGGATCTGGCCGGGACCGTTCGGCCCCTGGTGGAGGAACAGAACGACGGCGACAAGGTGGCCACCAGATTCCGGTTGGCGGCCCGGCTGATCAACGCCGATCTCGGTATCCGGGTCATCTCGATCATGTTCGGCGACTTCGACACCCATGCCGACCAGGTGGCCATGCACAACGATCGAATGGGCGAGCTCGACGCCGGTCTACAGGCCTTCCAGCACACCTTGGCCGACGCCTTCCGGACCCGCACGCTGGTGGTGGGAACATCGGAGTTCGGTCGCCGGGTGGCGGGCAACGGGACCGGCACCGATCACGGGGCGGCCAATTCGCTGTTCGCCCTCGGCCACCAGGTCAAGGGCGGCCTCTACGGCCAAATGCCGTCATTGACCGACCTGGACGACGACAACAACCTGAAGACAACGGTCCCGTTCTCCCAGTTCTACGGCAACGTGCTGACCCGCTGGCTGGCAGCCGACGCGTCGGAAGTCCTGGGTCACAATGGCGCCGACCTCGGATTCCTCAACCGACCAGGGGTGGCGGTCCCGGGCAAGAAGACTCCAGTGGTGGTCAGCGGACCGACCCGGGTGTCCCAACGGGCTCAAGTGGCCCGCCTCTACCTGGCCTGCTTCGGGGCCCTGCCCGACGAGGCCGGACTGGCCCACTGGTCGGAACTGCTGATCAGCGGCGCTCGTTCCCTGATCTCGATATCCCAGGCTCTGGTCGACTCGCCCCAATTCAGGCAGCGTCACGGATCGCTGTCCGATCGACAGTTCGTGGAGTTGGCCTACCGGCAGGTGCTGGACCGTCCGGCCGACTCCAGCGGCCTGAGTCACTGGCTCGGGGTCCTGGGCAATGGGGCCAGCCGGGGGTCGGTGATGGTGAGCTTCTCCGAGTCGGGCGAATTCGTGGAGGCCACCGCCGAGCGGGTCTGGCGGCTCGAACTGGTGGGACCGATCGGCCGCCTCTACCGGGCCTATTTCCTCCGCCGACCCGACGACCGGGGCCTGACCCACTGGATCAACAGCGGCCTGGCCCTGCCCACCGTTAGCGACACCTTCGCCCGGTCGACCGAGTTCCTGAACCGCTACGGCACCCTGACCAACACCGAATTCGTCTCACTGGTATACCGCAATGTGTTGGGCCGGTCAGCTGAACCGGAGGGCTTCCGCTTCTGGGTCGCTCAAGCCGACAGCGGCACCGCCCGGGGGGACATCATGATTGGATTCTCAGAGTCACCGGAGTTCGTCAGGAAGGTCAAAGCCCTGACCCCCTGACCGGCGGTAGGGCCCCGGGAAGCCGAGTGGCCGACGGCAAACGTCAGCCGTTGTAGATGGGACCGCCGCTCTCGGCGTAGTCGGCCAGGACCTTGGCCGCCCGGTGCCGGAGGACGTCGACGTGGACCTCGATCCCCAGACCGGTCAGATGACTGACCCAGTCGGTCGGCTTGTTGCCCTCGTCGAATCCGGCGGCCCGGGCATCGGCGTCGCGGGCCCCGACAACCAATGACCGTACCCCCGACCACGGGACCGCCCCCAGGCACATGGCGCACGGCTCGGTGG
This sequence comes from Acidimicrobiales bacterium, assembly GCA_965216685.1. Lineage (GTDB taxonomy): Bacteria > Actinomycetota > Acidimicrobiia > Acidimicrobiales > SZUA-35 > JAHELU01. Next base: position 4,095,994 of record OZ244195.1, on the reverse strand, counting down.
AACTGATCAAGCTGAGACGACCGACGGAACCAATGTTCCAGGTGCCCAGCCGCTGGCCGGCCAGGGCAATGGCCATGATCTCGGCGTGGGCGATCGGAGCCGAGTCGGGCACGACCCGGTTGGCCCCGACGGCCACCAACTCACCGGTCGAGCCGAAGATGGCGGCGGCAAACGGGCCACCACCCCGGCGACTGTTCTCGGCCGCCACGTCGAGAACGAAACCCATCTGCTCCTCGTTACCGAGCACCGACAGGGCCTCGTTATCGGCTTCGGCCAGCCGCGACACCAACCAGCTGGGAACCGACAGCGTCACATTCGATGGGTGTCGGGCCATCATCTCGACCGAACCTCCTGGCTTTCGTTGGCCAACGGATCCCGGGGCGAAGGATCCGGCCCCAGGAGAATATAGCATTTGCACTCGTGAGCACCTTCCCTCGGCATCGCAGCCGTCGGCAGCGAACTTCCCTGGCCACCGGGTTGATGACCTGCTTGATCATTGTCCTCACCGGCTGCGCCGCCGGCCCCGACACGGTGACCGACGGATCCAACGTCCCGGCCGGCTACCCGACGATGGCGGCGACCGACTTCAACGGCACGTTCGAGATCACCGAGGCCGCCATCGGCGGCGACATCCTACCCCTGGACGACGCCACCGTGCGTCTCATGACCTTTGACGTGGTGACCGGAGCAGCCACTGTTGAGCTGGGCTGCCGGCGGGCACTCGGCTCCTTCACCTTCGCTCCCGACCAGCGGGCATCCATAACCCTCACCGGGGGCAACACCATCGACCCCTGCCCACCATCGACGGACAGCGACGAACCGCTATGGGACCTCATCGACCGAATCGAACAGTGGGAGTCGACCGGCGGCGGGTTTCAGCTGGTCGCCGGAAGCGATGACCGCCTCACCCTGACCAGGATCTGACGCTTCTGGCTCCGGCTCCCCAGTCAGCTCCGGGGCCGGGCCGTGGGGGGCGACGGCCTTGCCGTGGTAGAGCTTGACCGCCAGTCCGCCGTGGCGGAACGTCAGTACCGGTTGGGCCCGACCGTCGGCCTGGGCCGCCAAGCGGCGGTGGGCGGTGAGCACGGCCAGGTCATAGCCGGGAAGGCGCTGGCGCACGACCGCCCCGAGCCGCCCGTAGAGCTTCTGCAGTTTGGCCGAGCCCAACCGCTTCCCGTAGGGCGGGTTGGTGATGACCAGGCCGCTGTCGCTCCTACCGGCCAGGTGGGACACCACTCGCCGTTCAACAGTGATCAAGTGCCCGACCTCAGCCCGGCCGGCGTTGGCCATCGCGGCTTCCACCATGGCCTGATCACGATCGGAGGCAATGATCTCGGGTCCGTTCCGGTCGGCCCCGGCTGCTGACTCGTAGGCCGCCTTGACCGTCCCGGCCACGCTGGCCCAGGCTCCGGTGTCGAAGCAGGGCCAGCGGTGAAAGGCGAACTCCCGTTCCCCGCCCGGGGGGAGGCCCAGAGCCATCAAGGCGGCTTCGACGGCGAAGGTGCCGGACCCACAGAACGGATCAATGAGCGGCCGTCGACCGTCCCAGCCCACGGCCTGGAGGCAGCCGGCGGCCATGGTCGTTCGTAGCGGGGCGTCGCCCAGGTCGGTCCGCCACGGTCGGTGGTGCAGTGCCTCTCCCGAGGCGTCGACCGAGATGGTCACGGTGTTGCGGTTGATACGAACGATGAACAACTGCTCCGGCTCGCCGATCGACGGCGGGCCGCTGATCTGATGCAGCCGTTGGGCTATGGCCTTGGTGTGGTAGAGCTTCGAATCGGTGCTGGAAACCCGAAATCGGGGAGCCCGCCCCGGCTCAACCCACCGGCCCCAGTCGACGGACGAGGCATGGTCCTGGAGGTGGACGAAGTCGGTGGCCCGGAAGGTGGCCAGGCGGACGATGACGCGACCGGCGGTTCGCAGCCAGACATTGGCGGCGTAGATCTGGCGGGCATTGGCCTGGAACTCGACGAGTCCGGGCCCGGCCGGCTTTGGTCGCGTTCCGAGGGCCGCCAGCTCAGCCGAGCAGATCCCCTCCAGCCCCGGCGGGCAGACGGCGGCGGCGTCGAAATAGGATGTGCGGGCCGAGCTCACGCCGTCAGGCTATCCCTGCGGGCCCGGCTCGGGTCGCTGCTCAGGCCGCCGAGCGCCGGAGCGCCCGCTCCAGAAGCCGGGAGTCGCCCAGGCGCCGGCGCAACTGTCGTTCCAGCCCGGAAATCGGATACAGGTTCTGGGGGGCGCGGGGATCCTTGTGCCGCTCGCTGGCGTAGCGGGGCAGGGCGGCGGAAACGACATCAGCCCGGTGAGCGGCGGTTTCGGCGTCGCCCAATCCCGGGAGCTCGAGCCGGACAATGCCGCTCATACCGTGGGTGATCGGCGCCGGCAGACGCAGGTACCACGACCACGTCGGCCACTGGCCGTCGACCCGGAACAACGGGGTGCGCTGGCCCACATCGAGGTCGGACACAACGAGCTGCTGCTCCGGGGCCAGATAGTCGACGTGGTGGGTCTTGATGTAGCCGACCACATTGGCTCCCTCGCGGTGGCCCAACGGACCGTCGAACACGATCAGCTCCGGCCCGGCCGACGGTGATGACGATGATCCGGTCTCCTCGGTCAGGGCCTGGGCCACGGCCACCTCAACGGCGGTCATGTGACGGTGGACACCGAGATACAGCGACTCGTCGCTGTCGTCGGAAACCGGACGAAGCTCATAGGGCCCGATCGAGTCGGAAACAGGGACAATGGCGACGGCGTCGGAGGCCGCGGTGTAGAGCCCCCGCTCGACCACCACGTGGGTGACCTCGGCCCGACCGGGGTGGCAACGAACCGCCCCGGCGGCCACCGATGCACAGACTCCGGGACGGGTGCGACCGTCGCGCTCGGTGATCCACAGTCGCGCATCGATCCGCCGAACCCCGTCAACAAAAGTGACGGCGGTGAAGCCATGGCCTCCGTCGCCATCGGGACTGTGAGGTCGCCAATCGGCCAAGCCGTCTTCGACCGCGGCGTCAACCGATTGGGTACTGCGATCCAGGTCGTGATCGCGCACCGGCGAACCATAGGCCGGGTCCCAGGTCTCGACGGTGAACCTCACCCCACAAATCTAGCTCCTGACCCGACCGTGGGGGGTGACAAGGTGACCATCGCCGAAGGCCGGCGGGCAACGTGTAACCATGGAGACGGAGACGGGAGCCGTCATGCCCACCATCAACGATCGAGAGCGCATAGTCGATCGGGTCAGAGCGCTACTGGCCAAGGCCGACAGCACCACCCACGAGCCGGAACGCCGGGCTTTCCTCACCAAGGCCCAGCAACTCATCACCCGCTACCACATCGAACAGCCGGAGCTGACCGAGTCCGACATCTCGATCGACGAACAGCGCATCGCCATCGAGGGCTGGGGCAACGCCACCCGGGGGGTGGTCAACCTGTACGCCTCCGTGGCCGCCCGGAACCGCTGCACCACGGCCCGGACCGGCGGTCGCAGTAGTACCGAGGTGATCCTGTTCGGCTCGGCAACCGACCGGGAGCTGACGGTGACCCTGGTCGACCACCTACTCCCGCAGTTGCGCCGCGACCTGCTCCGTGACCGGCCGATCTCCCGCATGAGTTACGCCGTTGGCTGGAGCATCGAGGTGGGCGACCGGCTCACGGCCGCGGCCCAGACCGAGGCATCTTCCACCATGGCCTTGGTGCCCACCAACGAGGCGGCCCGAGCGGCCCTGCACGCCACCTACAACGTGGCCCGGGCCCGGTCGACGGAGCTGCGATTCGACGAATACGGGTCGGGGCGACTGGCAGGCCGCCAGGCCGATATCGGTCACCACAAACTCTCCTCACCGTGACAGCCGCCCGCCCGCCGGCCCGGCCCGCCGGCCCGGCCCGAACTTTGTGACCCTCACGACCCATTAGCGGGTCGTCCCAGTCCCAAAGTTCCGGAGATGGTGCCGTCGGGGCCCCGGCTCAGGGCGAGAACCGGGTCGGTTCTGGTCAGGATCACACCGTCGTGGCGTTTCGACGGCGGATGGACCCGGGTCAGAAGGGTGACGTTCAGCCCGTTCAGCGGTTCGTCGAATCGATAGTCGGTCGACGACCACGACGACCAGAACATCGGTGGTGGATTCAGACGGTGCAGCCAGCGGTTCAGCCTGAGCGTGCCGTCGTCGTGGGTGGACGTCACGAAGGCGGCCAACAGATCCACCGACCGGGCCCGGGTGTCCGGGTCGGTCGACGGCTGGTTGGCCTCCAGCCCGGTGAGCCCGGACAGGTCTTCGACCCCGTCCAGCTCGTCCAGCTGATCGCTCGACTCCAGAGCCCCGTAGGCTCCGCTCAGATGAGCGGTATCGGTCAACTGCAGCCGTTTGAACATGACCTCGTGGTCGAGAGGAGCCAGGGTCGAAGCCGGTAGCTGATAGGTGGCTCCACTGGCACCGATTCCTTCCAGGCGATAGCCGTATGACACCGGAGCATCGAACCAGGCCAGGCCCGGAGGATGGAACAGAACCGGGGCGCCCACGGTGGCCAGCACCGCCACCCCGGCCCGGGCCCAGGTGGCGTTCTCATTCACCCAGTCGCGCAGATCTCCCCGGTTGATCGTCAGAACCAGCAGGAGACCGAGTTCGGCCAGGATCCACCCGATGAAGAAGAACCCAGTGGTCACGAAGGTGGCGATGTGGAAACCGACCCAGGCCACCAGCCACGGCCGGAGCAGACGTCGATGGGCCACCGCCAGCACCGCTCCCACTTCAACCACCAGCGTGGCTCCCTTGACCAGCGGGGCCAGGCGGTCGTAGAGCGAGGCCACCGCTTCAGCCGTCGACCCGTCGGTGTGGCCCAGCCACCCGGCGGTATAGGAGGCCAACGGCAGGTTGGCGATATCGTCGTCGGCCAGCCAGCCCATCAACAGCTTGCCTTTGCCGGGGATGTAGAAGTGGGCGGCAATGGCGGCCCCCACGGCCAGGATGATCACCGAACTCGATCGCCGGCCGGTGACCACGAACAGCAGGTGGCCCACCGCGACCAGGAGTAGCACGATGACCGGCAGGTCGTCGATGTTCCGGTAGGCGGCGGTGGCGAACGGGAATATGGTCTGGGCCGAGATGACCCGGAACTGCAGAGCGAAGGGGACGAGAAACAGCGGCCGCCAGATGGTGGCGGCGGCCAGGATCAGCAGCAGTCCCCGATCGAACAGATGGGCCTGGCCGGCGAAGAAATTGTAAGGATACAGCGCACCCCGCCAGACCAGGAACAGGATCAGCGGTGCCGCCAGCAGCCGGAGCACCGACCCGTGGTCGAGAGCCGACCAGCGGGCCAGAGCCCGGTCCCGGAGCCGGTGTACGGTCAACCCGGCGGCCACCAGCACGGCCACCCCCAGCCACAGCAGCAGGCCGCGGTCGGCGGCGGCCAATACCAGGGAGGGACGGCCGAGATCGTCGAGTGCCAGATCGGCCATGGCCAGGGTGATGCGGTCGACCACCAGGTACAGGACGAAGTAGACCCCGATCAGAGCCAACTCGACCGGGGAGTCCGAGCCCAGCAGCCGCCGCACCGCGGTGCTCCCGGTGGCTCCGAAGGCCACGTCCTACGCTTCTACCAGCTCGACGGTGGAACCGGTTGGCGTCTTGGTCACCTCGAACCGGGCCGGCATGCGCTCGGCCAGGTCTCGCACGTGAGTGACGATTCCGATCATCCGACCGGAGGAGGCCAAATCTTCGATGGCTCCGGCCACCACATCAAGGGTGGCGGCATCCAACGTGCCGAACCCTTCATCGAGGAACATCGACTCCAACCTCGGGGCGTCCACCGGCGCCAGCTCGGCGATGGAATCGGCCAGGGCCAGCGCCAGCGACAGCGACGTCAGGAACGTCTCGCCGCCCGACAAGGTGCGGACGTCGCGTCTCTCGTCGGCGTTGTTGTGATCGATGACGGCGAAGTCACGGTTGGAGACAACCAGCGAGTAGGCCCCACCCGAGAGATCAAGCAGCCAACCGGTGGCCCCAGCCACGATGTTGTCGAGGGCCTCGTTGAGCAGCCAGGCCTCGAAGCCGTTGGCCGACAGATGGCGGCCCAGGGCGCCGTTGATCTCGCGGTCGGCCGACAGCTCATCGATCCGTTTCCGTAGTCGTTCCTGATCGGCCTTACGTTCCCGGGCGGCGTCGACCCGGCCCTCGGCCGCGGCCCGGGCTGCCGCCACCGCCGCCGTCAGGCCTGCGGGATCGGGGTCGAGGGCAAAGGGCTCGATCGCCTCGGTCAACCGCTCCAGCAACCGGGCCCGATCACGAGCCAGATCCTTCCCGGTGGCCGCCAGTTCCTCTCGCTCCGCTCCCAACCGGCCGTGGTGTTCAACTGCCCAGGAGGCCAGGGCCGACCAGTCGGCCAGCAGCGATACCCGCTCGGGGCTGGGCGGCTTGAGGTGGGACACGGCGTCGCGCTGGCGGGCGAAATCGGTCGAAGCCCGGTCGACCAGCCGGGCCAGCTGCTTTCGCCCCGACTCCAGCTTCTGCAGGTTCTGCTCCGCCTCCTTGAGGGCGGCGATGACGTCGGACAGGTTCTGATCGAGAACCCGAAGCTCGTCCTGCTGGACGGCCAAACGCTCTCGATCCTTGCCCTCCAGGGCCGACCGGTGCTCAGCCACGGCGGAGGTCAGCTCGGCCATTCGAGCCTCGGCTGCTTGCACCGTCCCGCTGATCTTGGCCTGCCTGCTGGTCAGGTCGGCCAGCTCGGCCTGGGCCGCCTCGACCGCGGCTTCGATGGGGGCCACATCATCGTGAGGGTGGTCTGGTAGCCGGCCCACTGTTTGGCGACATACTGGGCAGGGTTCGCCCTCCACCAGTCGGGCGGTCCACACTGCGGCGTCGGCCGAGCGACGAGCGGCCGAGGCCGCTTCCCGGGCCTGGTCCAGCTCGACTGTGGCTTGGTCCACCTTCACTTGGAGTTCACTCAGCTCGGCCCGCAGCGGGGTCAGCTGTTCCTCGGTGCGAGTGAGATCGGCGGTGGCTTCGTCGAGGCGCTTGAAGCGGGCCAGGGTTTCGGTCAATTGCGACCGGTCGCCGATGGCGCCGATGGCGGCCTGGATCTCGTCGCGGCCGGCTCGGGCTTCAGCCACCGTTTCGATCGCCCCCTCCGTTGCCTCCTCGGCTTCGGCCAGAGCGGCCGCCGAGCGGGCCAGATCATCGGGAACGGCCACCGCGGCCAGGGCCTGCTGCTCCTCGTCAACCCCCACCACCCGGTCCCGGAGCGGGCCCAGCTGCTGGTCGATGGCGGCCAGCGCCTGCAGTTCGGCCGCCACCGACACCGACAACTCATCGAGGGCGGTCACGGTGGCCGCCAGTTCCTCGATGTGCTCATCGCCAACCGGTTCCTGTCGTTCCAGCTCGGAGGTGAGGGCCTCGGCCTGATTGCTCGCCACCTTGGCCGCCTCCCGGGCCGCGGCCCCCATGCGAGCATAGATGTCGAGCTCGAGCAGGCTGCGAAGCAGTTTCTGCCGGTTGGAGGGGGCATCGGTCAAGAAGCGGGCGAAGTCGCCTTGCGGCAGCACCACCGTGCGGGTGAACTGGCCGAAATCGAGGCCGATGAGATCACGGACGGCGGTATCCAGCTCGCCGACGTTTCCGGCCAGAACCTCGGTCTCGCCGTCGTCGATAGACCGCTCCAGCCGGGCTTCCTTGGTCGTAGCCCCGGTCGCCGCTCGATCCTCGCCGCCGGCGCCGATGGTGGCGTCCCGGGACCGGGATCGGGTGCCCTGGCGGCGGACCACCCGGACGGCCACATAGCGGCGACCGGCCAGCTCGAAGTCGTAGCGAACCTTGGCTTCGTTGCTCAGCTGGTGGATGACGGGGGCCACCACGTTGGCGTTGTCGTAGCGGGCCACCGAGCCGTAGAGGGCAAAGGTGATGGCGTCGATGATGGTCGACTTGCCGGCTCCGGTCGGCCCGACGAAGGCCACCAGATCGAGGTCGTCGAAGTCGAGCACCGTTCTCGATCGGAAGGTGGCGAACCCCTCGATCTCCAACCGTATCGGCCTCATCGATCCGCCTCGAACATCTCATCATGGAGCTGCAGGAATCGTTTCTGCAGGGCCGGGTCGTCGACTCCTCGCTCATTCAGGTAGTCGGCGAACAGCTCCTGAGCACTTCGTTCCCCTCCGGTCCGCCGAGCCAACCGAGAGCCGCCGCCGTCGTCGCTCACCTCGACCCGGATGTCGACGGCATTGGGGCCGATCAGGGTCCTGACCTCCTCGGCCAGCCCGACCCGGGAACGCTCGTCCAGTCGAACCCGGAACCAGCCTCGCTCCAGGTCGAGCCGGTCCAGACCCTCAACCTGGGCCGTCACGTCGGCCAGGGTTCCCCGTAGGGTTCGCAGTGGTCGACCGGCGCTCAGCGTCCGAGGTCGGACCTTGGCCGGTAGCCCGGGTTCGAGGTCGACGATGTTGACCTGCTTGACCTGGTCGGTTTCGCCGAAGTCGAGTTGGAGGGGCGAACCGCAATAGTGGATGGCGGTCGGGCCCGGTATCTGTTGGGGCCGGTGGAGATGGCCGAGGGCGACGTAGGCGGCCGACGGGGGGAAGTCGACGGCCGAAACCCCGTACTCGTCGACCAGGTGGGCCGACCGTTCACCACCGCCCGAGGTGCCGCCGTGGACGAACAGGTGAGCCACGATCAGGTTGACCCGATCGGCTCGAAAGCCACCGCTGAGCGCAGCCAGAATGCGGTGCATACGATCGGCATAGCTCTGGGCGTTCTCGAAGGCGGCATTGTCCATCAGCTCGGAGGCGCGGACGATCCCCCGCTGGGAGACGAAGGGAACGAGGGCCACGTCGACCGGGGTGCCGTCGACATCGAGTGCCACCACTCCCCCGTCGGCCGGGCTCCGGGGCATGGTGGCCATGGTGATGCGTCCGAGTTCGAGCAGCGGGGCGATGGCGGCCAACCGCCGGGGGTTGTCGTGGTTCCCGGCCACGGCCACCACGGGGGCGATCTCGGCCAGGTCGAGAAGGGCCCGGTTGACGATGGTTTCGCTCTCGGCCGACGGGGCCGCCGTTTCGTAGAGATCGCCGGCCACCACGATCAGGTCGACGTTCTCCTCGGCCGCCGCACCGGTGATCTCGGACAGTACCGCCCGGTGTTCGTCGGCCCGGCTGTGGCCCCGCATTGACTTGCCGACATGCCAGTCGGATGTGTGGAGCAGCTTCATGTTCGCCCCTGGTGGGCCACCGGCCCGCCTACTACCAGGGACGCTTTGGCGGCCCGACGACCCCCCTGGCCTTGACGTTGGCGGCCCAACGACCCCCCAGGGGGTCGTGTACCCGCCAATGTGGTGTGTGGGACGGGGTGACGCCAGACGGTCGGGCGCTCCTCTGGGTAGGCCACCTAGGTCAATCCGACGAACGGGTCGGCCGACACGGCCGCCGACGAGCTTTCGGAGTCGTCGAGGAAGAACGGCGTTTCACCTTCAGGGATCGGCCGATCCTGATCGACCAGGTGGGTGTCGTCTCGCCCGGCCTCGGCCGGTCGGGTGGCCCATGACGGGAAGGGGAACTCGACCAGCAGCGGCACCGGCAGGCGGGGTTGAGCCACATACATCGATCCCGGTTTGAGGATGGTGGCCCGCTGCCGGGCCACCGCCGGCAGGAAGCCGTATTCGTCGCGCCGGGCTTCAGCCGGGTCGAGGCGGCCGACCACTCGGATGGCGCTGTTGGCCACCACCCGGCGCTCGACTTCACTGGCCGTCTGCTGGGCTCCGACCAGGATGATGCCGAGGGATCGACCTCGTTCGGCCACGTCGAGCAGGATCTCCTTGATGGGGCTGGACGAATCCCGGGGGGCGTATTTGTTGAGCTCGTCGAGCACCACCAGTTGCAGGGGCCGGGCCATGCCGCTGGCTTCCTTGGCCTTGAAGGCCTGGCGCAGGACCACGCCGACCACGAACCGTTTGGCCCGGTCGTGCAGCGAATGGATGTCGACCACGGTGACCTGGTGCTGATCGAGGTTGAGGGCGTGGCGATCGGCCTGGCCGATGTCGGCCCGCACCAGGTGTTCGACGTGGGCCCGGGCCGAGGCCAGGCGGCGAACGAAGGCGTTGATGGTGCCGGTGCCGACGGCTCGACCGGCCCAGCGGGGATCGGGTCCGCTGTCGGGATCGGTGGGCAGCAGCTTGTCCTCGATGGCTTCCACCAGCTGGCCGAAGGTCCTGATCAACCGGCCATCGAGCGACACCGCGCCGTCGCCGGCATCGCCCAGCTTGGCCAGCTGGGCGGTCACGGCCTGAACGACGATGGTGTACTGGTGGCGTTCGTCTTCGGCGTCGGCGAACAGGAAGGGCAGGAGTTCCTGGCGGCAGAAGTCGGCGATGGTCCAGTAGAACGGGGAGACACCGAGATGACGGGAACCGGTGGCCGGGGTGGCGTTGGGGTCACCCTTGCGGGGCGGGGCCAGGATGCCGACGTCGCGGAACGGACCGGGCTGGAGGCCCAGCGGTTTGTAGCGACCGGCCTGGGTGGCATCGAGGGCGATGTTGGGGTGGTCGAGGAACAGCAGATCCTCGCCCTTGACGTTGAAGATCAGAGCCTTGGTGTTGGCGGCCTCGGCTCCCAGGGCACCGGAGGCGAACATCGAGTAGAGCAGGAAGGTGGCGTAGCTGGTCTTGGTGGCCACCCCCGAGATGCCGGAGATGTTGATGTGGGCGCCTTTGGTGCCGTCGATGAAGTCGAAGTCAAGGAACACCGGCTCGTTGCTGCGGGACAGTCCGGCGGGCAGGCGACGGTCCTGGGCCACAGTGTCGAACGACAGGGCGATGTCTCGCTCAACGTCGACGGCGAGCCGAACCGGGGTGCCGGGCAGCGGTGGTAGCAGGATCTCCGGTTCGAACCGGGTGGGCTGAATCAGGGCCGCTTCGCTGATCTCGGCCGGAAGCACACCGTCGCTGATGAGGAACACGTCGCTCTGGAAGTGGGCGCCTTCCTGACGGGCCCGGAGCTGGCTGACGACGCCGTAGATGCTGACGACCTGGCTGTCGGGCAGCACTCGCTCGAGAGCGACGACGTCGTCGAGTTGCAGCGTCTGCCCGGGGGCCACCGCCACCCAGAATTCGAGCGGCGTGGCGTCATCGACTCCGATGACAAGCCCCACGGGCTCACCGACAGGTTGACCGACCGGGTGATCGGGGCTGGATAGCGACTCGACCGCCATGGCATCAAATCTAGTCGTCTCCCGCCGAGCGCGCGCTGACCCCTCGCCTCTTCCGGGATCTACCGAATCGGCTTCGATTCGATATTGATTCGATATTTCGAAAACTATTGAAATATCTCGGAGAGCGAGGTAGGATGCAACCATGGCCGACGTTTTCAAGGCTCTGGCCCACCCGGGGCGACGCCAGGTCCTGGCCGCCCTTCGCCGACAACCGATGACCCCGTCGGAACTCAGCGAACAGCTGGGAATAAAGATGCCGAACCTCTCGGCCCAACTCTCGGTGCTCAAGGAGGCCGAACTGGTCCACGCCGAGCGGGACGGCACGTCACTGACCTACCGGATCAACCTGTCGGTCCTGGAGTCGACCATGACCTCGCTCATGGACCAACTCGGGGTGGGCAACAACGGCGCCACCACCGAGAACACCGAGCACATCACCAACACGACAACCGAAGGAGGAACCGTCGATGCTTAACTACCGAAACGCGGCCATCGTGTCCGTGATCGGGGTGCTCTCGACGCTGGCCATCGCCTACTACGGGTGGTCAAACACCGAAGCGGGTCAACAGGTCCCGGTTCACTTCGGTGTCGACGGCGAGGCCGACCGTTTCGGCTCCCGGTTCGAGGCCTTCTTCGTCCTGCCCCTCACCCTGGCCGGGGTCTGCCTTCTCCTGGCCGTCATTCCCCGGATTGACCCCCGGCGCACCGGCATGGAGAAGTCGGTGAAGGCCTACAGCGCCACCTGGATGGCCGTCGTGGTGTTCATGGTCTTCATGTCGGCCTTCGTCACCAGAGCCACGCTGTCGGAATCGAGCACCTCGATCGAACCGCGGGTCGTACTGGCAGGTCTGGGTGTTCTCTTCATTGTCCTGGGCAACTACCTGCCCAAGACCGGCTCCAACTGGTTCTTCGGTCTGCGCACCCCGTGGACGCTCTCCAGTGAGGAGGTGTGGACGGCCACGCACGCCATCGGGGGTCCGGTCCTCATGGCCGTCGGCGCCGTGTGCGCTCTGACCGCTCTCGTCCTGCCGTTGGCCTGGGCCACGGGCGTGGCCATCGTCTTGCCCCTCGGGGCCCTGGTCGGGCTCACGGTCTACTCCTACCGCAAGTACCAGCAGGTGGCGGCGGCCGGCCCCTGAGCCGATCAGGTCAACGACCACACGTTGGTCGGCCCACGACCCACTGGCCGGTCGTCGAGGGACCAAGGTGAGGGGCCAGAGGGTCGTCAGGCCGCCAACGTGTTTGCCCGCCAGGGCCGGCCGAGCGCCGTGAATCAGTCGCATCTGGACCTCGTCATTGTGGCGTTGGTCGCCATGAGAATCAGCGGCTGGACCTCTGCGTCCAAGGACGATGACGGACCATCGAGTGACATGACCACGCCGGTCTCCGGACCAGTTGGCACACTCGCTATCAACTGGGCATACCCGCCAGTCCCTGCGGTCCTCAACAGGGCGAGCTCCGAGCTGTCGACCAAGATCTCATCGACGTCGACACTTTGTGCCAAGTCACTCGCACTAAGACTTGTGCCTGTTGATGCATCGATGAAGACCGTTGCCACCTCGCCATCTCCGACATCTTTTGCCAGCACATCGAGGCTCGGATTTGAGGCCATCTGACTGAGGGGTTCCATGTTGTGGCCCGACTCGCTGAAGGCGGACTGTACATCTGTTTCCGGTGTCAGATGCACCCAACCGTCGGCAAGTGGTCCCAGGATTGAACCGCTTTCGATGTCGACGCAGAAGGTAGCGAACTCCCAAGGTGGTGGCTCTCCAACCTCGGAGTCGGCAGAACATCCGAGCAGGGACACCAGGAGCAGAACAGCAGCACACGGGTTCGACCGAAGCCGTGTGCTGTCCTTTGAAGACGTCCAACCTTCAATGGCTGATCGGACATTCACAGTTCGACTTGGCCCCGAACGCAGGTCACGACGTGGCCTCCGACCCATATCTCGCCCTCGTCGTCGGCGGTGATGGCCACCCGGCCCGACCGGCCCAGCGCCTGGCCCTGGGTCACTTCGTAGGGCGGTTGGGCCCGGCCCGAGGCCACCAACCATTGGGCCACCGAGGCGTTGAGGCTGCCGGTGACCGGATCCTCGGCTGGTGACCCGTTGGCCGAGAAGAAGGCCCGGATCTCGAAGGCCGGACCGTGGTCGCTCGGGTGGGCTCCAACCACCCCCAGGTAGGGACCGACAACGCCGACCTTGCCGTCGAGGTCGGCCAACTCGATGGCCAACACCGAGGCGGCGTCAGGCAACAACAAAGCGGCCCACCCGGGGCCGTTGTCGACCCAGGCGCCATCGACGACCGTGGCGGGATCGACTCCCAGCTGCCGGGCAAATCGGGTGATCTCGTCAGCCGACAATGGTCCGGAACGAACCATCGGCGGCGCCTTGAAGGCCAGCCGTTCACCATCAGGGTCGGTGCTGCGGACAATGGGCACCAGGCCGGCCCCGCACTGTTGCACGACTGAGCCGTCGTCCTTGGGCCGGCCGCCGCTGTCGAGCCAGACCCGGGCACTACCCAGAGTGGGATGCCCGGCAAAGGGCAGCTCGACCGACGGGGTGAAGATGCGCACCGCGTAGTCGGCCGACGGCTCGGTGGGTCGCAGCAGGAAGGTGGTCTCCGACAGGTTGGTCCAGTTGGCGAAACGCTGCATCTGCTCGGTCGACAGACCATCGGCTCCCACGACCACGGCCAACGGGTTGCCGTGGTAGGGGCGAGAGGTGAAGACGTCGACGGTGCGGTAGTCCAGGGCCATGACCGCCCACACTAATCGCTACCTTGGGAAGGTGACTGAGACTTCTGTGCCACCGGTCGAGGTGGCGGTGATCACCGGCGGCGGTCGGGGTATCGGAGCCGCCACCGCCCGTCGCCTGGCTGGCTTCGCCTTGGATCAGGGACTGGAAATGCACCTGATCATCAACTACCTCAACGACGCCTCATCGGCCGAAGCGGTCGCCACCGACATCAGGCGGGTGGCCGGCGGCGCCGGGGTCACGGCGACAACGGTTGCGGCCGACGTCAGCTCGGCCGACGAGGTGGCTCGACTCTTCGCCGAGGCCGACGAGCACGGTCCGGTCACCCGCCTGGTCAACAACGCCGCCGTGTTGTTCCCCATCGGACCGTTCGTCGACATCGAGCCGGAGCGTATGGAACGAACCTGGGCCGTCAACATCGGGGGATCGTTTCTGTGCGCCCAGGAAGCGGTGCGCCGCATGGCCACCGACGGCGGCGGCCGGGGTGGTTCGATCGTGAACGTGTCGTCCCGGGCCGCCTCCTTCGGCAGCCCCAACGAGTTCATCGACTACGCCGCCTCCAAAGGGGCGCTCGACTCGATGACCAAGGGTCTGGCCACCGAGGTGGCGGGCCAGGGAATTCGGGTCAACTCGGTGCGGCCGGGACTCATCGAGACCGACATCCACATCGCCGCCGGCCAACCGGACCGGGTGGCCGCCCTGGCCCCCAACGTGCCGTTGGGGCGAGGAGGCCGGGCCGAGGAAGTGGCCAACCTCATCACCTGGCTGCTGTCGGCGGAATCGTCGTACGTGACCGGAGCTCTGATCGACATCGGAGGCGGTCGATGAGCTCGAACTCTCGACCGGTGGTTCCACCGGTCGCTCCCCTTTCCGCTCCCATTCGCCTCCAGCAGGCCACCGTCAGCTTCGCTGAAACCGTGGCCGTTGACGGCGCCGACCTGGAGTTGGCCGCCTCCGAGTCGCTGGCCCTCGTCGGCCCCAACGGCTCGGGTAAGACGACGATGCTCCGCCTGATCGCCGGGCTGATCGAGCCAACCGCCGGTTCAGTGGTGCGGCCGCCCGACGCCTCCTTCGGCTACGTCTCCCAGCACGCCAGCCATCCCCAGTGGATGCCGCTGACGGTTGGCGACGTCATCCGCATGGGTCGCTACGGGAAGCGTGGTCTCCTGGGTCGGATCACCTGGTCCGACAAGGAGATCATGGCCGAGGCCGCGGCCCGGCTGGAGGTCGACGATCTGCTGAGCCACTCCTACGGCGAACTGTCAGGCGGCCAACGGCAGCGGGTTCGCATTGCCCAGGCTCTGGCCGCCACCCCCAATGTGTTGATCCTCGACGAGCCCATCACCGGCCTCGACCTGGCCAGTCAACAGGTCATACTCGACCTCATCGACTCCCAGACCGAGCAAGGTACGGCGGTGGTGATCACCACCCACCACCTCGACGAGGCCCGCCACTGCCAGCGGGTGCTGCTCATCTCCGGCCGTATCGTGGCCGACGGCACTCCCGAAGAGGTACTCCAACCCCACCATCTGCGGGCCACCTTCGGCGATCGGCTACTGGGCGATCACCGGGGTCACGACCACCCTCACGACATGCTGGTGATCGACGATCACGGCCACCATCACTGAAGTTCGGTGGGGGTGACCGCTAGATGGACGACGGAGCGTACAGCTGCACGTCGTGCATCGAGTTCCCCATCGTGACAAGGTGACCGTCGCGCCCCAGTGGCGAGACGTTGCGAACCAGTAGACCGCATTCGTTGGCCGCCTCGACATCACCATCGACCACGGCCTGAAACAGGCTGCGGTGGGCCGATATTCGCCGCCGTTCCCGGTCGGCCTCCGGTCCGTTGGAAGGGAACTCCACCTTAACGATCAGGGATCGGGCGGCGTCGAGCAGGTTCTGGTAGATGAAGGCCAATGCCGCGCTGTCGCTCAGCTCCACCAGGAGTTCATGACCGCGCCAGATCAGACGTTGGGTGTCGAAAGCGATCGGGGCCGTGTCCAGCGCGGTTGCCAACTCGGCCAGCTCGCGGACCAGGTTTTGATCTCGGTCGGCGGTCCGGGCCGCGCTGACCCCGAGGAGCGACGTCAGTGCTTCCCGCAGCTCGATGTTCTCCACCAGCGTCTGGGGATCGCGGGCCCAAAGCTGCTTGCTACCCAGCCGCAGAACAGGATGGGAGCGAGCGACGAACACTCCACCGCCGGGACCTCGGCGCACGGTGACCATGCCGTCGCTGACCAGCAGTTTCAATGCTTGATCAAGGGTAGGACCGGCCACCCCGAACTCCTGCTGAAGTTCGCTCTTCAAGCCGAGCCGATCACCGGGCTGCAGACCCTCGGTCGTGATCCGCTCCTCCAGCAACCTGCGGACCGACTCGGGAATGGAGTCGTAGGCGTGGACCTCTCCCATGTGTTGCCTCTCCTTCACCCTCGTAGGAACGCCACCCCCGACATCAAACATAGTGTGCTGGCTCCCACCGGTCGATCGGATCAGACTCTGGATCATGCATTCGGTACTGTCTCCCGATCGGGCCGAATAACCTGGGAATCCTATGTCCAAGACCGTGCTCGTGCTCAACGGACCAAACCTGAACCTTCTCGGCCTTCGCCAACCTGAGATCTACGGAAGCGAGACACTGGCCGACCTGATGGCCGATGTCGAGTCCTACGCCGCCCAGCAAGGCGTCACCGTCGAGTCGTTCCAGTCGAACGTAGAAGGGGAGCTGATCGATCGACTACACCAGGCTCGGGGAACGGTTGACGGCGTGGTCTTCAACCCGGGGGCCTACACCCACTACAGCATTGCCCTACGCGATGCCATCACCGCCGTCGAGCTGCCGGTGGTGGAAACCCATATCTCGAACGTGCATGCCCGGGAGGAGTTTCGCCACACGTCGGTATTGGCCCCGGTCTGTCTCGGGGTGGTCGCCGGCTTCGGTCGCCACAGCTACCTCATCGCCCTCGATGCCCTGCTCCGCCATCTGGGCTAGACCGATGCGTCGGACCGAGAACATCGTGCTCACCGGCTTCATGGGAACCGGCAAATCGACCGTTGGCCGCCTACTGGCCCAGCGGCTCGGTTACGAGTTCGTCGACACCGATGCCGTTATCGAAGCCCGGCACGGTCCCATTCCGACCATTTTCCGGGATCACGGCGAGGCTCGGTTTCGCCTGATCGAACAGCAGGTGGCGGCCGAGCTGGGCGGTCGTTCCCGCCTGGTCATCGCCACCGGGGGACGAATGATGCTCGACCCCACCAACGTGTCGTCTCTGACGGCCAACGGTCGCGTGTTCTGCCTGGTGGCCACGGCAGAGGAGATACTCCAGCGGGTGACCAGCGACGACACGTTGAGTGACCGGCCGCTGCTGGACGTGCCCGATCCACGACGCCGCATCCGCGAGCTACTGGAGGAGCGAGATCCCTTGTATCGCCGATTCCCTCAGCTGACCACAACCGGCCGGTCACCCCGGGCCGTGACCGACGCCATTATCGAGCTGCTGGGCTCCGACCGACCGCCCTCAGCGCCGTCGTAGAGCCTCGGCGATGTCGGTGATGCGTTCGGGCAGGCCCCGGCCGTCGTTCCACCAGCGGTTGGGATTGTCGCTGTTGGGGTCGTAGGCGGCCCGGCTGACCCAGGCCTCACGCACGAAGATGACGGGCTCCTCGTAGTGGTGGACGTGCATCACCGCGGCCATGACCCGTTGTAGCACCTCCAGGTCTCGGGGCAGCGAGATCTTCAACTCGACCATGGGGAAGGTCTCGGTGTCGCCCGGGGTGAACGCTCCCTCGTGGGTATCGGTGGTCGAGCCTGGTTTGGGTCGGGCCGTCTCCAGTCCGGTGGCGGTGACGCTGGCGTTCCGTTCGTAGCGGCCGTAGTCGAGGGGATGGACCTCGACGATGGCGTCCAGCAGGCGATCCACGTCGGCCGGGATGGTCTGGATCTCAACCGTCCAGGCCGGTTCCAGGGTTCCCGAGGTCGACTGATAGCGGGGCAAATCGGTTTCCATGCCCCGAACCTACTCGCCCACCGTGCCCCCATCACGGGCGAGTTGCTAACGTCCATGTCATGTCGACAAGTCACCAGGAGTTTCTGGCCGCCAACGAAAGCCATCAGCGGGAGTTCACCAGCGGAGGACTACCGGCCCCGCCGTCACGCCGGGTGGCCGTGGTCACCTGTATGGACGCCCGGATCGACATCTACCGGGCCCTGGGCTTGGAACCGGGCCAGGCCCATGTGATCCGCAACGCCGGTGGCATCGTCACCGATGACGTGGTGCGATCACTGGCGGTGTCCCAGCGCAAGTTGGGCACCACCGAAGTGGCGGTCATCCAGCACACCAAGTGTGGACTGGAGGGCCTCGACGAAGCCCCGCTGGTGGCCGAGTTGGAGGTCGCCACCGGGTCGAAGCCGCAGTGGCCGATCGGGGGGTTCGCCGATCTCAGGCAAAGTGTGCGCCGGTCGGTGGCCGCCCTGGGCCAGGATCGGCATCTCAGCCAGGTCGACGCCATCAACGGCTACGTCTACGACGTTGACAGCGGACGATTGGAACCTGTCGACTAGGGGACTACCGTCTTGGAATCGAAGACCCTGGTTGATGCACGACCCGCTGGCGGGTCGCTGTGCCGCCAATGTGACGGCCTAGGGGTCGTCGAAACGCCATTGTGTCCGAGCAAGCGACTGCGTCAGCCGGTGTTGCGCATGCCGGCGGCTATCCCGTTGACACTGAGCAGTAGGGCCCGGCGGACCCGGTCGTCGATGTTGGCCTCTGCCCGGTTGCGGGCCAGCAGGTCGATCTGCAGCACATGTAGCGGGTCCATGTAGACGGCCCGGGTGGCCAGGGTCCGCTGCAGCACCGGAAGGTTGTCGAGCAGACCTCGCCCCGTGGCCTTCATGAGGTGGGCCACGGTCAGCTCGTACTCGGCGGTCACCCGGTCGAACATGTGACGGTGCCCGGTCGGCACCAGCCGCTCGACGTAGCGGGCCGCCACTCCCAGATCGGTCTTGGCCAGGGTCATTTCGACGTTGCCCAGGAAGGTGGCGAAGAACGTCCACTCCTCGACCATCTCGGTCAACAGGTCGCCGTGGCCGGCGTCGAGGGCGGCGGCCAGACCCGATCCCACGCCAAACCAGCCGGGTATGATCTGGCGTCCCTGGGTCCAGCCGAAAACCCACGGGATGGCCCGCAGATCCTGCAGACCGCGGGCCGCCCCGCGGCGACGGGCCGGGCGGGACCCGATGTTGAGATCACTCAGCTCCTCAACCGGGGTCGACGTCTCGAAGTAGGCCGGCAGCGACGGGGCCTCGACGAAGTCGCGGTAGGCCCGGTAGGCGGCCGAGGACATCAGCTCCATCACCTCGTCCCAGCGGGCCAGACGATCCCGGTCGTAGCGGGATTGTCGGTGGCCGACCGACGCCTCCAGGACAGCGGCCATGGCCAGCTCGAGATTGCGGCGGGCGATCTCCGGCTGACCGTACTTGTCGGCAATCACCTCTCCCTGTTCGGTGATCTTGACCTCGCCGTTGATCAGGCCCGACGGCTGGGACAGGATCGCCTCGTTGGTCGGCCCCCCTCCCCGGCCAACAGTACCACCCCGCCCGTGGAACACCCGGATGTCGATGTCGTGGCGGCGCCCCACCTCCCGGATGCTGCGCAACGCCTTGTGGATCTCCCACTGGGAGGTGGTGATTCCCCCATCCTTGTTGGAATCGGAGTATCCGACCATGACCTCCTGCACCCCGCCCCGCAGATCGACCAGGCGACGGTATTCGGGAATGGACAGGAGATCATCGAGAATCGCTTCCAACCCCCGGAGATCATCGATCGTCTCGAACAGGGGAACAAACCCCAGGCGGGCCACGCCGGCGGCCAGATCGACCAGCCCGACCTCCCGGGCCAGCAGCACCGGAGCGAGTATGTCGTCGACCCCTTGGGTCATCGACACGATGTAGCTTTCAACCTGGGCGTCTCCGTGACGGTCGAGCTGAGCCCGGATGGTGGCGAACAGTCCCAGAGCATCAGGTCTGGGCGGACCGCTTGCGTCGTCGTCGTCAGCCGTTGCCTCGCTGCCGATGGGGGAATCACCGTGCATGTTCAGCCGGGGCGGAGCCAGCGGGCGACGAGAGCGGAGTTCCCGGGCCAGCAATTCGCTGCGCTCAGGCCGACCATCGGGGTATGGCTGGCCGGCGGCGGTGAACAATGAGGCCAGTGCTTCGTGGTGAACCTCGGCGTGCTGGCGGATGTCGAGCGTGGCCAGATGAAATCCGAATGTGGCCACCATCCGCCGGACGCGGGCCAGGCGGCCCTTGGCCAGCAGTTGCCCGTCGTTGGCCTCCAGCGATCGGTCCAGCATGTCGAGGTCGGCCGCCAGTTCGGCCACCGACCGATAGCCCCGGGCGGTCGGAGTCAGGTGCTCGGTCTCCTCCAACCGACCGATGATGACGGCCAGGCGGAGCCGGTACCACTCCCCCTCGTTGATGGCGCCGACGGAGGCAAAGACGTCGGGGAAGCGGCGGCGATCGTCCTCCACCTGATAACGCAGCTCGTCCGACACCGGTCTGATCTGCTCCGACGGTGAAAGCTCGGCCCGCAGCCCGTCGAGCTCGGCCCTCAGCAGCCGCAGTGCCCGGGACCGCTGCAGGTTGAGAACGTCTACGGTAGTGGCGGGATCGACGTTGGGATTGCCGTCGCGATCACCGCCCACCCAGCTACCGAAGCGAATCGGGGCGGCCTCGACCGGAACCGTCTCGTTGATGTCGGCCAACTCGCCGTCGAGGTCGGCCCACAGTTCGGGCAGACCCTGGGCTGCCAGTTGTTCGACGTAGTAGAGGGCGGTGCGGGCCTCGTCCACCGGCTTGGGCCGTTCCCGGCGAATCTCGTCGGTCTGCCACATGGCGTCGATCAGCTCGTCGATCCGGCGATCGATGCGGCGGGCGTCGGTCGGCGACGTCCGGTCCAGGGCCCGCTCCTCGGTCAGGCGACTGACCTCGGCCAGCTTGTCGAGCATGGACCGGCGGGATGCCTCGGTCGGGTGGGCGGTGAACACCGGCTGGAGGCGGAGCCGGGCTGCCGCCCGGGCGATCTCGGACGGCTCGTGGCCGGCCTCCACCAACCGGGGTACGGTGTCACTCAGCCGACCGGCCGACGCTTTGCGCCGGTTCAGATCCTCGATGCGGTGGACCTGTTCCACCACGTTGGCCAGGTGGAAATAGAGGGTGAAGGCCCGCACCAGACGTATGGCGTCGAGGTCGTCGACGTTGGTCAGCAACTCGCTCAACTCGGCGCCGGCCGCCTGCTGGTCATCCTTGCGGAGGCGACGAGCCAGCCGCCGGACCTTTTCGACCATGGCCAGGAAAGCATCACTCTCCTGACGGGCGATGGACTGGCCCAGTTGGGCTCCCAGGCGTCGGATGTCTTTTCGCAGGGCCTTGTCGCGCTTGTCCCAGTCCATATCGTCCACCCTAGGTGGTTCGGCCGGCAGCTGTAACCGCCCAGCTTCGGTCCCAGAACCGTGTCACGGCCGGAGCAGAGTCCAAACCCTGTCCGGGGAGGGGCCGAATCGGTCGATCATGGTCATCCGACCGGCGCAGAAGACGGTAGAGTAGTGTTTCGTGGCGGCGAGCCCCCGTGCCGGCGACACCCACATGCCCAACAAGTCGAACAACTGCACAACCGGGCCCCGGGTACCAGATCTGGCATGAGTAACGAGCATCTTCCCCAACGTGGACAATCGGCAACTGAAGATCCCGTCGACGACAACGGCCCCGACGACGATGGTGGTCTCGATCCGTCGGTGTTCTTCGGCCTCTTCGACGACCTGGCCGACGAAGGATTCGAGGCCGAAAGCATCCAACCGGCAGCCGAGCCCCCGGCCAACGGATCCGGCCCGGTTGATGTGGAATTCCTGGACGCGCTGCTCGACCAGCCGGACGACCGCAACGACGCGATAGCCGACAACCAAGCGCTCCAAGAGTTCGAACAGGCGGAGGTCCCAGAAGCCGAACCGGCCGACGAGCAACCGGTCGAGGAACCGGTCGAGGAACCGGTCGACGAAGCAGGGGCTCCGGAGGCCGAACCGGTCGAGAAGGAATCGGTCGACGAGCAACCGCTCCAAGAGCAACCGGTCGAGGAGAGTGATCGGCCCGATGAACCGATGTTCATCGCCTCTCCGCCCCTCATCCCTCCCCAGCCCGATCCGGTCGACAACGACTCCCACCAGCCGCTGGACACGCTGGGGATCGGGACGGTGCCGGTTGTTGACGTCGCCGAGACCAACGGTTCGGCTCAGTCGACCACTCCCCTGCTCGCTCCGCTGACCGACCCCGACACGAGCGGTCCCAGCACCCCTGAACCGCCGATCGATGACGGCGGCGGCACCATGGCCAAAGCCGCTCTGGCCACAATCGCCGTCGGCCTGCTCGCCGGCTTGGTGGTGGCCTTCGTGATCTCGCTCCGAAGTCCCGATCCGACCGTCGGCGGGGTGGCCCAGGACCAGGCAACGGCCACCGAGCCGGACCAGGAACCAGCGGCGTCCAGTGTGGTCGATCAGGAACCGGTGACAACTCTGGCCGAGGCCATCACCGCCGGACAACGGCCCGATTCGACGTTGCTGGCCGACCACGTGGCAGCCACGCTGCCGGCCGCCCTGGCCAGCCGAGCCGACTTCACCGCCCTGCAATTCCAGCCCGGTACCACAACGTTGGACAGCGCCAGTGCCGCCATCGTTGCCCAGTTGGGTGCCGTTCTGGCCCAACAGTCGACCAGTCCCGTCACCGTCACCGTACGCACCTACAGCGAGGCCGGGGCGGCTGAGAATCAGGCGTTGAGTGAGCAACAAGCCGAGGCCCTGGTGGCCGCCCTGGTGGCGGCCGGTGCCAGCCCCGACCAGGTGAGGG
The DNA here is from genome assembly GCA_965216685.1 of Acidimicrobiales bacterium. Classification (GTDB taxonomy): domain Bacteria; phylum Actinomycetota; class Acidimicrobiia; order Acidimicrobiales; family SZUA-35; genus JAHELU01. Next base: position 4,073,154 of record OZ244195.1, on the reverse strand, counting down.
GCCAGGGCTTGGGTGCCGGACCGTTGAGCCGGGCCCAACCCGTACCCAACTTCGTGGCCGTCACGCCGGAGTTCGGCGATCACCGTTTCGACGAGACGCTCCGCACCCAATCACCATTCGGGTTGGGCCTACCGGCGGCCGCAACGGCGGCCGACGACGTCTGGCCGCTGCGGCTCGACGGACTGCTTCCGGCCTCGGCGCTGGCCCAGGTCCTGACCACCCAGGCCGACATCGCCGTTGGCTTGGCCGGTTACTCATTCTTCCCACCGTCGGAGGCGGAGATTCGGCGCGAGGCCGACGCCACGGCCGCCGAGCTGACCGATTTCCTGGTTTCGGCCTACGGGGTCGATCCCGCCCAGGTCGACGTCATCAACGCCGGCCCGGCGGTCTTCGTGCCATCAGCCGAGCACGGCAATCACGTCTGGCTGCAGATCGGCCCCGCCAGTCAGGGGGCGTTCGATGTGGCCGCCATCGATCCGGCGGCCATCACCTTTTCCGCCGGGTCGGCAGAACTCGATGCCACCGGAGCGGCCACCGTGGCCACCTTGGCCGAGACTCTGATGGCCGGCGGAGCCACCATCGTGATGGACGTGCGCTCCTATGATGGCGCCGATGACGCCTCAAACCTGGCTTTGAGCGAAGCCCGGCGAGACATACTGGCCGACACATTGGTCGACGCCGGGGTCGCTCCCGAGCAGCTACGGATGTACGCCTCGGGGGCGTCGACCTACTACGCCCCAGGATCGAGCCCCGACATCACCATCACCGTCGTGCCCTGACTTCTGTGCGCCCCCGACCCCGTTTTCGGGGCGTAGGGCGCACAAATGACGAGGATCAGCGGCCGTGGACGTAGGTCCAGCCGAAACGGCCCTTGATACAGAGGTGGCCCGAGGTGACATCATGGTCGTTGGGCGAGGTCACCTTGACGATCGTCTCGTCCTGGACATGGAGTTCCAGGTTGCAGCCCACGCCACAGTAGGAACAAACGGTGCGGGTCACCGCCTGCTCCTCCGGCTTCCAATCCCCGGCCTGGCGGAGATCGAACTCCGACTTGAACTGCAGGGCGTTGGTCGGGCACACAGCCACACAGTTGCCGCAGTAGACGCAGGCCGAGTCGGGCAGTTCGGTGTCGAACTCGGTGCTGATGCGGGCTCCGAAACCCCGGCCGGCCACGGCAATGGCGAAGGTGTGTTGGGCATCGTCGCCACAGGCCTCGACACACTTGTAGCACAGCACGCACTTGTCGTAATCCCGGATGTAGAGGTCGTCCTGGATGCGAACCGGTTCGTCGATCTGAGTACGGTCGTGGCCGTAGCGGTCGGGATCGGCCCCATAGTGCTCGATCCAGGGAGCGAGATCATCGGCCTGACTGAGATCGACGCCCGAACCCAGGAACTCGAGCACCATCTTGCGACTGTGCCGAACCCGTTCGCTGTCGGTCTGGATGGTCATGCCGTCCTCGGCGGTGCGACTGCACGACGGCACCAGGGTGCGAGAACCCTCCTGCTCGACCACGCAGACCCGGCAGGCGTTCACCGGGGTCAGGTTCTCGGCGTAGCACAGCGTCGGGGTGTCGACCCCGGCCGCATTGCAGGCGTCGAGCACCGATGCTCCGGCCGGCACCTCGACGGCTTGGCCGTCGACGGTCAGTTGCACGCTGGTTTCGATGGCGGTCAAAGCTCTACTCCCCGTTTCCATTCGAGGTCCCGACAAGACCAATATCGATGGCCGAGCGCACGGCAGTGGCCGCGGTGTGGCCCAGACCGCAGATCGAGGCGTCCTTCATGGCCTGGTCGATCTCGGCCAGTAGCTCGACCTGACCGTTGGCCGGTCGGCCACCGCTGCGGACCAGAACTTCGTGCTGGCGGACGGTTCCCACCCGACAGGGCACACACTGGCCGCACGACTCGTTGCGGAAGAACTCGGCCAGCCGGGTGATGACCGGCCCGAAGTCGACCGAGTCGTTGAACACCATGATCACACCAGAACCGAGTGAGGCCCCTGCAGCCCGGGCCCCCTCGAACGACAGCGGCATGTCGAGGGCGTCAGCGCCTGCGGCGCCCCTGACAAAGCTGCCGGCGGCACCACCCAACATGATTGCCGCCAGGTTGCCGACCACCCCTCCGGCCTGCTCGATCAGCTGGCCAAGGGTCGTTCCGAACTCGACCTCGTAGACGCCCGGTTCGGCCACGTGACCGCTGAGACAGAACAGCTTGGTTCCCGACGACTTCTCGGTCCCCAGGGCGGCATAGGCCTCGGCCCCATCGATGACGATGTCGAGTACGTTGACCAGGGTTTCCGGGTTGTTGATGGCGGTCGGGCTGTCGAAAAGCCCGTTGGTGGTGGGAAACGGAGGCTTTTGCCTCGGCTCACCCCGAAAGCCCTCAAGCGAGTTGAACAGGGCCGTCTCCTCACCGCAGATGTAGGCTCCCGCTCCCCGCCGTATCTCGATGTCGAACGAGAACGACGAGCGGGCGATGCGCTCCCCCAGATAGCCGCCGGCCCTGGCCTCGGCCACCGCGTTCTCCAGGCGTTGGGTGGCCAGTGGGTACTCGCCCCGGATGTAGATCCATCCTTTGGTGGCCCCGGTGGCGAATCCGGCGATGGTGGCCGCCTCGATCACGGCGAACGGATCGTTCTCGATGAGGACCCGATCCTTGAAGGTGCCGGGTTCGGACTCATCGGCGTTGACGACAACGTACTTGTTCGCACCGTGGGCCTCGGCCACCGCCTTCCATTTCACTCCGGTGGGAAAGGCCGCCCCACCCCGGCCCATGAGACCGGAGGCCGAGACCTCCTCGACCACGCCGGCCGGGCCCAGGCGAAAGGCTTCGGCCAACGCCTTGTAGCCACCGAATGAGATGTAGCTTTCCAGGCTCGTCGGGTCGACCAAACCGGCTCGCCGGAGCAGGCGAAGCCGGGGGTCCCCCGCTTGGGGCACGGCCGCCGCCGGCTTGATGTGGGAGTCGGCCTCCACCCGATCGGGTTTGGCCCGGCCCTGGATGAACTGGGCCACCGGCCGTTCGCATTGTCCCAGGCAGGGGCTGCTATGAACGTGCTTGCCTTCGGCTTCGGCGGCGGCGATCACCGCCTCGGCGTCGGCGATCTGGCAGGCGGCGTCGACGCATACGTGGACCACGTCATCGGTGTGACCGGGATCGTCGACCCGGAACATCTCGTAGAACGTGGCCACCCCGTAGGCCTCGGCCGGAGGCACCTGGAGCTGCTCGCAGGCGTAGTTCATCCCGCCGGGGCTGATCCAGCCCACCTGGTTCTGGAGGGCATGCAGCACCGGTAGCAGGAGGTGACGGCGTTCGTTGCGCCGGGTCTGCCCGCCCCGTACCAGCCGCTCTCCTTCGGCCACCACCGCCGGGCCCAATGTCGAGCTGAGAACCCGATCGACCGCCTGCTCTTCGTCGGCGGTGGGTTTGTCGGGTCCAAAGTGTAGATCTGCCACGCAGTTTGCTCCGTCAGGCTGGGTTGTCGGTCGACGAAGCGTCGCTGTTGTCGCTCGACGTGTCGTCGATCTTGTCAATCCGGATCGATGCCGCCTTGAATTCGGCCGTCCCCGACCGGCGATCCCAGGCATCGTTGGTCAAAACGTTGACGTCGACCAGGTCGGGGAAGTGGAAGGTGGTGAAAGCCAGACCCTCCGGCAGGTCGGCCACCACTCGCAGCGGCATGTCGACCGATCCCCGGGGGGACGACACCCGCACGACTTCGCCATCGGCCACCCCGAGTCGCTGGGAGTCGACCGGGTTGAGATCGATGGCCTCGCCGTATCGAATGGGCGACGACATCGATCCGGACTGAACGCCGGTGTTGTAGGAGTCGAGGGCCCGTCCGGTGGTCAGCCGGATGGGGAACTCCTCGGTCAGCTGTTCTTTGGGGCCTTCGTGTTCGACCGGGCTGAACGGAGCCGGCTCCCGCCCGCCCAGGTCATCCTCCCACAACCAACCGTGAAGGAACAGGCTGCCGGGATGGTCGACGTCGGGGCAGGGCCACTGCAGGCCGCCCTCGGCTTCCAGCCGCTCCCAGGTCATCCCGCCGTGCATCGGCGACAGGGCTCGCAGCTCCTCCCACAGCTCGGCCGCGGTGGGCGAACCCCAGTTGGCCCCCATACGGTTGGCCAGCGAGGCGATGATCTCGATGTCGTCGCGAGCCTCACCCGGTGGAGGCACGGCGGCCCGGACCCGCTGAACCCGACGCTCACTGGAGGTGACCGTGCCCTCGGACTCGGCCCAACCGACCGACGCCGGGAACACCACGTCGGCCATCTCGGCCGTGCGGGTCATGAAGATGTCCTGGACGATCAGCAGGTCGAGCTCCGACAGCAGATGGCGGGCGTGAGCCACGTCGGCTTCGGAGTCGGCCGGGTTCTCCCCGATGCAGTACACGGCCCGCAGGTCCTTGGTGCCCATGGCCTCGAACATCAGGGTGAGGTGGAGGCCGGGTTCGGCCGGGATGTCCGTGCCGTACACCGCCTCGAACTTGCCCCGGAGTTCGTCGTCGGCCACATCCTGGAAGCCGGGCAGTTTGTTGGGCAGAGCGCCCATGTCGCCGCCGCCCTGCACGTTGTTCTGACCCCGCAACGGGACCAGGCCCGATCCCCAACGGCCGATGTGGCCGGTCAGCAGGGACAGGTTGCACAGCGACAGCACGTTGTCGACGGCGTTGTGGTGTTCGGTGATGCCCAGAGTCCACAGGATCTGCGCCGTTTCCGCCTTGGCGTAGGCTTCGGCCAATTCGGCGATGGCGACGGCCGGTACACCGGTGATCTCCGAGGTTCGTTCCAGAGTGTAGGACTCAACCGAGGCGGCGTAGGCCTCGAACCCCGACGTGGAGTGATCGATGAAGGCCTGGTTGTGCCAACCGTTGGTGATGATGTGCCGAGCCACCCCGTTGGACAGGGCGATGTCGGTCCCCACATTGAGACCCAGCCAGAGATCGGCGAACTTGGCCGACGACGTACGCCGGGGATCGACCGAATACATTCTGGCCCCGTTGTCGAGGCCTTTCATGAGGTGATGGAAGAAGATGGGGTGGGCCTCTCGGGCATTCGACCCCCACAGCACCACCAGATCGGTTTCCTCAATCTCGGCGTAGGACGAGGTTCCCCCGCCGGCTCCGAACACTGTCGCCAGACCGACGACGGAAGGAGCGTGTCAAGTTCGATTGCAGGAGTCGATGTTGTTCGACCCCAGCACGGTACGGGCGAACTTCTGGGCCGCGTAGTTCATCTCGTTGGTCGACTTCGAGCAACTGAACATGCCGACCGCGGTGCCGCCGTGCCGGGCGGTGATGTCGGCCAGACCGGTGGCCGCCCGGTCGAGTGCTTCGTCCCACGTTGCCGGTCGCAACTCGCCGTCGTCCCGCACATAGGGCGTGGTCAGCCGCTGCCGGGGGCGGGCCAGCCGGCGGGCTCGCTGAAGACCCGGGCTGGCGGTGCTGGTTGCCGTCATGTTGCCTTCCTCGCTGCTGTCTCCGTGTTCTGGCCTCGGCCAGCTGTCTGGGTCGTCACTGTCGCCTTGCGGCACCCTCGAACAGGACGGGTCCTAGGATCATAATGCCAACTCGAGGTTTTCGCCCAAGGGCATGGCCCGGTCCCGGAGGATTCGATCCTGCCATCGTCGGCAAAGTTGTACTTGTCGATGCTTCGACGTGTAATCTGGCCCGATCGGGCTTCCACCGGGCCCGTCTGTGGGGAAGTTGCGGTTGATGCGGAACCTCCGATGACTCGAAACAACCGAGCGTTGCTCTACCTCGCGCCCACCATGGCGGTACTGGCGGTGTTCGTCTACTTCCCCATCATCGAGTCGTTCCGCCTGTCGACGCGACGGGTCGCCCCCTTCGGCAGCAGCGAGATCTTCGTCGGACTCGACAACTACACCCGGCTGCTGGGCAGCGGTGAGTTCTGGAACAACGTCTTGGTGTCGGTCTTCTTCATGCTGGGCACGGTCCCCGTCGGTATCGCCATCGCCGTGGCCATCGCCTTGCTGCTCTACTACCCGGTCAGGCGTCTGTCGTGGTTCCACCGAACCCTGATCTTCATGCCGGTCGTCATCTCCAGTGCCGTCACCGGCGTCCTGTTCCGCTGGCTGTACAACCCCGTGGTGGGTCACATCAACACCTGGTTGGCCGCCGTCGGGGTGGACGGACCCGACTGGTTGACGTCGGGCAACTGGGCCCTGTTCGCCGTCACGGTGGCCGTGGTGTGGCGCCAGCTGGGATTCAACGTGATCATCGCCCTGGCCGGATTGCAGCAGATCCCCAACGAGTACTACGAGGCGGCCCAGGTCGACGGGGCCGGCACCTGGGACCGTATCCGCCACGTCACCCTGCCTCTGCTGTCACCCACCTTGCTGTTCCTGGTGGTGATCAACATCATCATCAGTTTCCAGGCCTTCGGCGAGATCGACATCCTGACCCAGGGCGGCCCGGGGCAGTCGACCGAGAACCTGGTGTACTCGGTTTTCGTCGACGGTTTCGTCGGCACCCGGTTCCGGGGGTTGGCCTCGGCCCAGGCGTTCCTGTTGGCTCTGATCATCATCGGCTTCTCCTTCCTGCAGTTCCGCTGGTCGCGAAAGCGGGTGCACTACGCATGACCATCAATCCCGTCGACGTGTCCGAAGGCTTCGACCCGCTGGCCACCGAGGCCACAGCCGAGGCGTCACCGGCCCGGCCCCGCCGCCTGGGCGGCGAGTTGGGGGTCCAGATCGCCTTGTTCGTGATCGGTGGGATCATCGCCGTCCCGGTGGTGGTGGCCATCTTCACCTCCTTCACCCCGCTGCCCAAGATCCTGTCAAACCCCAATTCGATCTGGGCCGGCGACTGGACGTTCGAGAACTACCGCACGGCCTGGACGGCCACGCCGTTCGCCCGGTTCATGATCAACAGCTTCGTGCAGACCGGTATCATCACCGCCGCTCAGGTGTTCCTCAGCATTCTGGCCGGCTACGCCTTCGCCATGTTCGAGTTCAGGGGCCGAAACGTGCTGTTCGGGCTGGTGCTGGGCAGTCTGATGGTTCCGTTCGAGTTGACCTTCATCCCCAACTTCGTGCTGATCAGCAACCTGGGTTGGGCCAACACCTATCAAGGTCTGACCGTGCCCTTCCTGGCCAGTGCTTTCGGGGTGTTCATGCTCCGCCAGTTCTTCATGTCGATCCCCCGCGATCTGTACGACGCCGCCCGCATCGACGGCATGTCGGATTGGGGTTACCTGTGGAAGGTCATGGTCCCGCTGAGCCGGGGGGCCATCGCCGCCCTCACCATCTTCTCCTTCCTGGGGGCCTGGAATCAGTATCTGTGGCCGCTGGTCATCACCAACGAGGAGTCGATGCGGACAGCCCAGATCGGCATCCGCTTCTTCCTAGCCAATCAGGAACGGGCCACCGATTGGGGGGCCATCATGGCCGGCGCCACCATCGTCATGGTCCCCACCCTCCTGGTCTTCGTGCTGGCCCAACGTCAGCTGGTTCGCGGCATCGCCATGTCGGGCCTGAAGGGTTGACGACCTGGGATCACCGCTCTCAAGAAAATCTCTGGAAAGGGAGGACAACGTGAAACCACTACAACGATTGTTGGCCTTGCTGCTGACGCTGGCCATGGTCGCCGCCGCATGCGGCGGTGATGACGGATCCGACGACACCGAGGCCAGCGAGGACACGGCCGAGGAGTCGGAGGATACGGCCGAAGAGGCCGACGAACCAGCCGACGACAGCGACGAGGAGGCGGCTGAGGCCGAAGACGAGGGGGCGGCCGGCGACGCCATAACCCTGCAGTTCTGGCACGCCATGGCCGACGATCTCGGCGCCGTGGTCGACGAGCTGGTCGATGGCTACAACGCCAGCCAGGACGAGGTCTTCGTCGAGGCCACCTTCCAGGGGACCTACGACGACACCTACAACGCCCTGTTGGCCTCGTTCGAAACCGGCACGGAACCCAACATCGTGCAGAACTTCGACCTGGCCGCCCAGACCATGTTCGACACCGGCAAACTCATACCGGCCCACAAGTTGATGGATGAGGGTGAGGCCGACTCGTTCCTGGCCGCTCCTCGCGACTACTACTCCGATGAAGAGGGCATGGTGGCGCTGGCCTTTAACTCCAGCACCCCCATCGTCTACTACAACGCCGAGATGTTCGAGGCGGCCGGGCTGGACGAACCGGCTCCCGACTGGAACTTCAGCGACTTCCTGGCCACCTGCGAGGCGCTGGAAGAGGCCAACGGACTCGACACCTGCGTGACCTTCGGACAGGTCGGCTGGTACTTCGAGCAGATCCTGGCCAACTCCGGTGGTCTGTACTTCAACGAGAACAACGGCCGTACCGGCCGAGCCACCGAGGTGGTGTTCAACGAGGGGCAGGGTGTCGAGGTGTTCACCTTCCTCACCGACCTGTTCGCCGACGGTCACGCCCCCAACCTGGGCAACACCTGGAGCGACACCGACAGCGTATTCTTCGCCAAGGAAGCGGCCATGATCTTCGACTCCACGTCGGGCGCCCGGGGCTTCCAGGACAACGCCGATTTCGAGGTGAAGACGGCGTTCATTCCTCACAGCGATTCCAGTGAGCGAAACGGCGTGGTCATCGGCGGCGCCGCCCTGTGGCTGATGGACTCGGGCGATGAGGCCACCAATGCCGCGGCCTGGGACTTCATCAGCTACATGACCGAGTCCGATCCTCAGATCACCTGGCACACCGGCACCGGCTACTTCCCCGTTCTGGCCTCGTTGCAGGACTCACCTCCTGATGACCTGGCCGGTTTCTGGGAGGAGAACCCCAACTTCGTGACCGCCATCGACCAGCTGGCCACCACCGAAACCACCAACGCCGACGGAACTCCGAACTACGCCGTTCTCGGTGGTCGGGCCGGACCGTTCCCCGAGGTTCGGCGGATCGTGACCGAGGCCTACAGTGCCGTTCTCGACGGTGGCGCCACTCCGCAGGAGGCGCTCGACGAGGCAGCGGAACAGGCCAACCAGGCTCTGGCCGACTACAACGCCTTCTTCGAGTAGGCCGACAAGCCGGCCGTTGGCAATGGCCGCAGTGGTGGTCGCCATCACAACGATGGCGACCACCTGCGGCGCGCCCGAACCCAGGTCGGAACCAGCAGCGAGCTCGGTGCCGTCGGCCACCGAACCGGAGGAGCCCGCTGACTCGGTTGACGCCGTTGACTCGGTTGACCCGGCCGCCTCCGGCGATTCCGCCGCCGCTGGAGCCGGTTTCGACTGGCAGGGTCATCGGGGGGCCCGAGGTCTTCGACCGGAGAACACCCTTCCCTCGTTCGAACTGGCCCTCGATCTCGGGGTCGACACCCTCGAACTCGATCTCCATCTGTCGGCCGACTACGAGGTGGTGGTGTGGCACGACCCGGTGATCGAGGCCGACAAGTGTCAGGGCGATGGTGTCGGCCGCCCGGTGCGGGACTTGACAGCGACCCAGCTTCGGGAACTGCGGTGCGCCTCCAACCCCGATCCGGGCCGCTATCCCGAACAGAGACCGGAACCGGGCCAGGTGTCCGGCGACGACTTCGGGATCGTCACCCTGGTCGAGCTGTTGGGCTTCGTCGACGACTACGCTCGCCATGAATCCAAGAGCGACGAGCAGCGGAGACAGGCCACGGCGGTGGGCTTCAACATCGAGACGAAACGCAAGCCGGATGACCCTGGAGCGATCGGCGACGGTTTCGACGGCTCAGCCATGGGGGTGTTCGAGGAGGCGGTGATGACGGCGGTCATGGACGGCGGCGTGGAGGACCGGGTCACGGTTCAAAGCTTCGACCATCGTTCGCTGTGGGCGGTGCACCAGGAACACCCTGCTGTCGAACTGGCCGCACTGACCCGCCGCGATGACCGACCCGACCTCGGCCGGCTGGCCGAGATGGGCGCCACGGTGTGGTCACCCGATCACCGGTCGCTCAGCCCGGAGGTGATCGACCAGGCTCATGCCGCCGGCCTCATCGTTATCCCGTGGACGGTCAACGACCCGGACGACATGGAACAGCTGGTCGCAGCCGGCGTTGACGGCATCATCACCGACCGACCCGACCTGCGACCGACGGAGACCGGCTGATGGGTCGGGCGGGGTCGCCGGCCGCTATCGCCATGGCAACGGCCGGATTGGCGGCCGTGGCCGCCGGCTGTGTCGACGGCCAGGCCGACCAGGCCGATCAACTGGACTACTCGGTGACGGTCGTGGCCGAGGATCTGGTCAACCCGGTGGGCCTTGCTCTGCTTCCCACCGGCGGCCTGCTGGTTGCCGAGGAGGGAACCGGTGACGACGACAACAGCGCCGGTATCGCCATGGTGAGCGGAAACCGGGTCGACCGGGTGGTTGACGACCTGCCCAGCGGCCGGGATTCGGGCGATCTGTCCGGCGTGCCCATGGTCGGCCTGTCTCCCGACGGCACCACCGTCTACACCAGCCACTTCGGGGCCGAGTCCCTGCTCACCTTTCCCGTGCCCACGTCAAAGGCCGTCGATCTGGGGGCGGTGCTCGGTCCCGGCGATCTACGGTCGACGATGACCCCGCTCAACCGGGTTCGCCTGACCAATGCCTTCGACATCACCTTCTCACCCGATGGGGTGCCGGTGGTGTCCGACGCCAGCGAAAACGGGGTGGCCACCCTCACCGAAGGCGGTAGAACCGAGTTCATCCACCGCTTCGGTTCGCTGTCCGATCCCGATCGGGAGACCCTTCAGATCGATGCCGTACCCACCGGTATCACCCGCCGGGGCGACGAGTACCTCGTCACCCTGACCGGTGGCTGCCCGTACCCCGACGGCTCCGGTCGCCTGGTCTCCATCGACGGCCGGGGCAACGAGCAGACCCTGGTCACCGGTCTCGACATGCCCATCGACGTCGAGGTGGCCGACGACGGCACCGTCTGGTTGTTGGAGTTCGCCCGGTTCGACTCCGAGGCCTCGTGCTTCAGTGGCCAGGGATACGTGGCTGGGACCGGCCGGCTCAGCCGGTTGGACGGTGACACGCCGGTGGTGGTGGCCGATGGGCTCAACTTCCCCGGCGCCTTGGCCGTCGCTCCCGACGGCTCACTCTATGTCAGCGAGATCTTTGCCGGCCGGATCCTGCGGCTGGCACCAAGCGCCGGCGCCGGCAGCGACAACGACAGTGAGGCCGCCGTCCAAGAAACAGTGCCGGCGTCGAACGAGGCCGGGGTGTCGGGCGGGCCGGCCCGGCCCTGGCGGTTCATCGACGTCGCCGCTGAGGTCGGCCTCGACTTCGTGCACGGGGCCTTCACCAACGAGGTCAGCGCCGACCCGGTGGCCATGATGGGTGGTGGATTGTGCTGGCTCGACGCCGACGGCGACGGCGATCTCGATCTCTATCTGGTCAACTCCTGGGCTGAGGCCGAGCAGGACCGGCGGGAGCGTTCGGGTGGGCTGCCCACCAGCCAACTGTTCGCCAATGACAACGGCCGATTCTCCGCTTGGCCCGGCGGATCAGGGACCGAACTGACCGGCCGCGGGAACGGCTGTGTGGCCGCCGACTTCGACGGCGACGGTCACACCGACCTGTACGTCACCGTCGACGGGCCCAATGCCCTGCTCATGAACGACGGCGACGGCCGGTTCGAGGACCGGGCGGTGAACGCCGGTGTTGCCCTAGGCGGCTGGAGTTCGGTGGCGGCGGCGGCCGACGTCGACCTTGATGGCCACCTCGACCTGTTCGTGGGTACCTACATCGACTTTGATCGCCAGGTCGACAATCCGGTGGGGGCCTTTCCCCAGGATTATCGGGGCGAGCCCAACCACCTGTATCTGGCCAACGGCGACGGGACCTTCCGTGACGCCTCGGACCAGGCCGGCATCGGGGGTGACAAGCGCACCCTGGGGGCGCTGTTCACCGACCTCGACGGTGACGGCGACCTCGACCTCTATCTCACCAACGACGGCCAACCCAATACGCTGTACGAGAACCGGTCGCGATCCGGACAGCCCGCGCTGGTCGACATCACCGATTCGGCCCGGGTCGGTGACACCGGAAGCGGCATGGGGGTGGCCGGCGGCGACTACGACGGCGATGGCACCACCGACCTCATGGTCACCAACTGGGAGGCCGAACTCCACGCCCTGTATCGGGGCGTTCCTCTGGCCGAGTCGGCCGACGGCCGGACCTTGGCGTTCGATTACAACACCCACCGGATCGGGTTCAGCGGGTTGGGCAGCGGGCTGACCGGGTGGGGCACGGCCTGGAGTGACTTCGACAACGACCGCGATCTCGATCTGTTGATCGTGAACGGCCGAGTACCGATCAGTGACCCGGCCTCCGATGTCGAACCGATCCAGGTGCTGGGTAACCTGGCGGCCGAGGGCCAACCCGGCCAGTTCCGCGACTGGGGCGCCCGGCTCTCCCTCGATGACGTCGGGCCCCGCCTGGCCCGAGGCTCGGCCGTGGCCGACTACGACAACGACGGCGATCTCGACATCGCCATCAACCAGATCGCCGGACCGGTGACCCTGCTGCGCAATGACAATCCCCCGTCCCCGTCACTGGTGGTCAATGCCGTGCCCGCCCTTCCCGGCACGTGGGTCGAGGTCGCCTTGTCGGACGGCTCGGTCCTCACCCGGGAGGTTCACGCCGGTAGCAGCTACCTGTCGGCCGAGGATCCCCGCCTTCACTTCGGGTTGGGTCAGGCCTCGGTCGACTCGCTGACCGTCCGCTGGCCCGACGGCCAACAGGTCTCGGTCGAGGAGCCGGAACCGGGCCTGGTCACCGTCGACAAGCCGGAGTAGATGTGACCCAGGCGGCCGGTCGTCACGAACCCTTGCCCATTCTGCAAGGCTTGTGGACCGCTGACCAGTCAGGCCCGGAATTGGTTAAAGGCCTGTGGACAGCATGAATTCCCGTTAGTTTGACCCCATGCGTTGGTCAAAACTGTTCATTCCCACCCTCCGTGACGCCCCCGCCGACGCCGAGGCCGCCAGCCACGCCCTTTTGGTCAAAGGGGGCTTCATCCGCCAGCTCCACTCCGGCCACTATTCGATGCTTCCCCTCGGCTGGAAGGTCCACCAGAAGGTGGCCGACATCGTGCGGGAGGAGATGAACGCCATTGGCGGCCAGGAGTTCCTGCTCCCCACCATGCACCCGGCCGACATCTGGAAGCAGTCGGGCCGCTGGGACACCATGGGCGAGATCATGTTCCGCCTGACCGACCGGCGGGACAACGACCTGGCCTTGGGCATCACCCATGAGGAGATCTTCGCCAAGGTGGCGGCCGAGCTGTCGTCGTACAAGGAACTCCCGCAGATGTGGTACCACATCCAGACCAAGTTCCGTGACGAAGCCCGACCCAAGAGTGGGCTGCTCCGGGTCCGGGAGTTCCACATGAAGGACTCCTACTCGTTCGACATCGACTGGGACGGTCTCGATCAACAGTTCGAGACCCACCGAGTGGCCTACCTTCGCATATTCGAACGTCTGGGACTGCCGGCCTTCGCCGTCGAGGCCAGCTCCGGGGCCATGGGAGGTAACACCTCCACCGAGTTCATGGTGCCCTGCCCGGCCGGCGAGGACGACGTCGTCCGCTGCCCCAACTGCGACTACGCCGCCAACATCGAGAAGGCCACTTCGCAGTTGGCCGCCGTCGACGACGAAACACCGCCGGAGGCCCCCGAACGGTTCCCCACACCGGGGATCCGAACCATTGCCGCGCTGGCCGACGCCGGCGCCCCGGCCGACCGCCAGATCAAGACCATGGTCATGGTGGCCGACGGCGAGATCGTGCTGGCCCTGGTCCGGGGCGATCACCAGCTCAACACCCAGAAGTTCCTGGACACCACAGGCACCATCCAGCTCCGCCCGGCCACGGCCGAGGAGGCCAGAGCCGCACTGGGTGCTCTGCCCGGCAGCTTGGGTGCGGTTGGGGTTACGGGTATGAAGATCGTGGCCGATGAGGCCTTGCGGGGCCGCACCAACATGACCACCGGGGCCAACGAGGACGACTGGCACTACCGGGGGGTCGACATGGAGCGGGACATCGCCGTCGACCAGTGGACCGACCTCCGGGAGGTCACCGACGGCGAACCATGCTCGATCTGCGGCACCTCACTCGAGATCATCCGTTGCGTCGAGGTCGGACACATCTTCAAGTTGGGCACCACCTACGCCGAGAAGTTCGGGGTGCTGGTGTCCGACGCCGACGGCAAACAACAGCCGGTGGTGATGGGCAGCTACGGCATCGGGATCGGCCGCAACATGGCCACCGTGGCCGAAACCCATCACGACGACAAGGGCCTGCGGTGGCCGGTTTCGGTGGCCCCCTATGAGGCGGTGATCACCGTGCTCAAGCTTGACGAACCGACCATGGCGGCGGCCGAGTCGCTCTATGAAGGCCTCAAAGGCCGCGGAATCGACGTACTGCTCGACGACCGCGACGCTCGGGCCGGCGTGAAGTTCGCCGACGCCGAACTGATCGGCATCCCCTACCGGCTGACCGTCGGTCCCCGCTCGCTGGCCGACGGTGAGGTCGAACTCACCGCTCGGGCCAACGGCGACGGCAAGCGGGTGGCCGTCGACCTGGCCGTCGACGCCGTAGCCGACGCCGTCCTGGCCGAACGGTAGATTCTCATCGAGGTTTCGGAGGGCAGTCGGCGCCGGGTCGCCGGTTCTGTCCAACCTCGGAATATTCAATCTCGCTTCCGGTCGTGGTGCGATAGTTTGGGCCGGTGGCCCTTTCCTATGAGATAGCTACCAGCGACGATGTCGATGAGCTGTGCGAGCTCGACAGTCGGAGCTTCGGCTTCCGCATGGACGCCAAGGAGATCGACTTCATCCGTGACAACTTCGATCTCTCGCGCTTCGTCGTCGTCCGTGATTCATCGCTGGAGGGCAACCCGATGGTGGGGTCCGGCGGTAACTACACCCTGGAGGTGAATCTGCCGGGTCCATGTTCGGTTCCCATGGCCGGGGTGACCTGGGTCAGTGTGGCCACCACCCATCGCCGTCGGGGTATCGCGGCGGCCATGATGGCCTGGCTCGACGACGACGCCCGGGCCCACAATGAGCCGCTGATCGGGCTGACGGCCAGCGAAGGCGGCATCTACGAGCGGTTCGGCTACGGCATCGCCACCCGCTCCCGGGCCATCACCATCGATCGCCGCCGGGTCGAGATGGCCGAACGGTTCAAAGGCGACACCTCACGGATCCGATTCGTCGATGCCGGCCAACATCTCGACGAGATTCGGGCCGTCTTCCACCGCTTCCGGCGGAACAAGGTCGGCGAAGTCACAATGCCTTATCCCGTGGCCCACCACAACATCGAGAGCTACAACCCCAAGGCGAGAATGGTGTGTGCCCTTCACCCCGACGGGTTTGCCGTGTGGCAGGTCAACCCCGACTGGAATCAGGGTGATCCTCGGCACGGCATCTACATACACATGTTGTGCGGCGTCACTCCCGAAGCCCACCGCGACCTGTGGACGTTGGCCCTTTCAACCGATCTCGGTGGGGAGATTGCCAGCCACAAGGCCATCGCTCCCGACGATCCGCTGCCCTACTTTCTGACCAATCCCCGGGCCCTCAAGACGACCCACATCGGCGACCATTTGTGGCTCAAGGTCCTCGATGCCCAGGCCGCCTTCGCCGCTCGCTCCTACCGCACCGACGATGCCCTGGTGGTGGAACTGGCCGACGGTGAACGGCTGCGGATAAGTGCCGAAGGGGTGTCGACCGAACGTCGGCGCAAACGGGCCGACATCGTACTGACCGAATCGGCCACCGGGCCGCTGCTGGTCGGCGGGGTGGCGGCCTCGACCCTGGCCGCCGGCGGCCGGCTGGAGGCGCTCTCAACCCGGGTCCTCGACCGAGCCGACGCATTCTTCGGGGTTTCACCCGAACCCCACTGCTCGGTCGCGTTCTGATCTCGGAAACGCTTTGACCTTCGAAGCGGTCACCTGAGGTGGGCCGACTAAGATGGGTGGTTCGCCTCCCGACAAGGATCGACCTCGCTCGTGCAATCCATTGAACGCACCTTTGCCCTCCTACGAGCGTTGGGGGCCGGCCCGGCCGGAGTCACCGAACTCTCGGATCGCACCGGACTGCCCAAAAGCACGGTGGCTCGCATCCTGGGAGCGCTGGAACGGGAGCTGGCGGTCGAACAGGACGAAGCCGGAGGTGAATACCGGCTCGGCCCGTCGCTCGGCGATCTGGCCGGCGCATCGGCCCCAGGCCGGAACCTGATCGCCGCCGCCCGCCCTCACCTCTGGGACCTGACCGAAGTGACCGGTGAGACGTCGGGGCTGTCGATTCTCGACCGCAACGAGGTACTGTACCTCGATCACTACGAGTCGACCGAGGAGGTCCAGGTCAGGAGCTGGACGGGAGAACGGGTGGCTCCCCATGTCGTCCCGTCCGGCCTGGTGATGCTGGCCGACCGGTCTCCGACCACGCTCGATTCGCTGCTCCGGAAACCGCTGGCCCGCATGACCGAGGCCAGCGTCACCGATCCGGAGAAGCTGAAGGCCCGGCTGGACGAGATACGGGAGGTGGGCTACGTGTGGGTCTTCGCTGAGTTCGATGAGAGCATCAACTCGGTGGCCGCCGGGGTACGCGATCACTCGGGTTCGGTGGTGGCCGCCCTTCATGTCCACGGCCCGGCCTACCGTTTCCCGCCGTCGGACCGGATCGATGAGTTCGGCCACCTGGTGCGTGACGCCGCCCGCCGGCTGTCCAGTCAGCTGGCCGACTGACACGACGGGCCCGACATGGGCCGAACGCCTCATGGCCCACGGGTGGCGGCCGATCGATGAAGGGTGTTCGCATACGTTCCCGCCTCGACCGTCCGACGACCGGCGCCGTTGCTCGTGGCCGCCCTGCTTCTGATTTCGGGATGCACCGGGGCTGAGACGCCCACCGCCGGCGACGCCGCACCACCGAACGATCTGGCCTTCGACGACGGTGGGCAAGCGACAACCACCAGCACCACCGTGGCCCCGACGACCACCACCACCCAACCACCACCGGTGCCCCTCGGTTCGCCCGACAGACCCTTCGCCCCGCTGCCACCATCGCCCGACGCCCGGGCCGTGCTCACACCGACCGGGGTGCTGCTCCCGGTGCTCGGCCGGCGGGAGGAGAGGTTCACCGTGATGACGGCCTGTGAGAACGTTCGCTACGTGCCCGGGTCGAAGGTGGAGGAGGTGGGTCGGGCTCACATCGTGCTCGATCCCGGGCACGGCGGCACCGAGGTGGGCGCCGTCGGGCCTCAGGGCACGACCGAGAAGGACCTCAACCTGGCCGTCGCCCTGGAGGCCATGGCCGCCCTCGAGGCCCGGGGGGCCACGGTGGCCATGACCCGGACCGCCGACCACAACGTCACCACCGCAGCCCGGGGGCTGCTGGCCAAGTCGATCGATCCGGCGCTGTTCGTGTCGATCCATCACAACGGCGGTTCTCCTCGCAGTGGCAACCGTCCGGGAACGATCGTCTTCACCAAGTCCGGGAGCGAAACCTCGACCCGGTTCGGTGGCCTCTTCCACGCCCGCCTGGCCGCCGTTCTGGAACCGATGGCCGAGCAGAAGCGAGCGGAGCACGGTGAGTACATCGCCCTGCTCGAGGCCCACGAGGCGGCGGTGGCCGCCTACGACCAGTCGGTGGTGGCCCGAGACCAGGCGCTGGTGGCCAACGGACAGCTGCCGGCCTCTGCCACCACCGTGCCCGCCCCGGCGCCGACCCCGGCCGACGGTTTTCGCTACCCCTCGCATCGCGCCCCGGTGACAACGACCACCCCTCCGCCAGCTCCGCCCACCAATCCCGACGGCTCGCCGGCCACCAACCCGGACGGCTCGGTGATACCACCACCGACCACCGTGGCCGTGCCCGACACCATTGCCGTGCCGCCGTCGTTTGCACCGGAGCCGGTCAGAGAGTTCCTGTTCGCCGGGGGGCCGAACGCCGGGGTGCGTTCCTGGGTGCGGCCCGACGGCAGGGACTACCTCTCGGTGTTGCGAAACAGTGGCGAGGTCCCGGCCGTTCTGGCCGAGTTCCTCTACGTGACCAATCCGTCGGAGGAAGAGCTGCTCATGGAGCCCGAGTTCATCTCAGCTGAAGCTCGGGCGCTGGTTGAGGCCATCGTCGACTACTTCTCCTCCACTGAGAATCACGGCGACGGCTTCGTCGACGATCAATTCGACGACCAGCCGATCGGAGGCGGCGGCCGGCCGTCACAGTGCGTCGAACCCGACTACGGACTCGACTGAGACCCTCGTTTGTGCGCTCCGGCGTTCGAATACGAACGCCGGAGCGCACAGACACAATATTGGTCAGCCCAGGGAGACGACCACCGGGTCGTGATCCGATGAACCGTGGGCCGTGTTGTCGATGGGATCGTTGAAGTAGATGTAGCCGGTGGGGGCAATCGAGTTGATCTGCCACACTTCGGCGTCGGTCACCTTCTTTGCCAGCTTCGACGAGGCGAACACGTAGTCGAGACGGCCGAAGCGGCCACTGAACTTGAAGGTGAAGGCATCGTCGCCCAGCTCCTCGACCAGATCGACATAGCCGGCGTCGACCAGGATCTCGATCGGCGCCTCCTCCTCGTAGGCGTTGAAGTCGCCGATCAGCAACACTTTGCCGTTGGCGAACACCGGGTCGCCCTTGGTCTCCACCCACTCCACGAGCCGGTCGGCCGCGTACTGCCGGACCAGATCGCAGTTGCCGGTCAGAGCCGAGCCGGCATCATCGCCCAGACCGAAGCCGGGGCCGGCCGTGTCGGAACAGGTCGAACCCTTCGACTTGAAGTGGTTGACGACCACGGTGATCCGGTTGTTGTCGATGTCGAAGGCTTGAGCCAGTGGCCATCGGTTGTTCTCCTTGTCGCCGCTTAAGAGCGCGTCGATGTCGAACGTGGTGGCCTCCAGCACCGGCGTGGCCCGGGCCGGCTGATAGATGATCCCGGTGGCGATGGCATCGGGACCGAGACCGCCGCCGCCCAGACCTTCGGAAGTGAGGATCGACTCAGGCGGCTGGATAAAGGCCCACTTCTCGGTACCGGCGGCGGCATTGAGGGCGTCGACCAGGGTCACGATCGACGGCACGGTGGTGGGGTCGCCGTCGTAGAAGTCCTCGTAGTCGTTCTCGATCTCGATCAGACCGACGATGGCGGCATCAAGCCGGTTGATGGCATCGACCAGCTTGGCCGTCTGAACTTCGAAGTCCTCCTGGTTGGTGGCTCCTCGCAGCACGGCACTGTTGCCGAAGGTGTTGAAGTAGTTCAACACGTTGAAGCTGGCCACGTCGTTGCCGTCGGTCAGGCTCGGCTCGGTCGGCCGGGGCACCGTGTCATCGGTTTCGGGGAAGAAGATCCGGTTCCCAGGGTCACCGACCTCGTTGTCGAGAGGCTCGACCTTGAACTCACCGAAGTTGTAGCCGAGGGCTCCGACCAGACGCCCGGCCGGCATGGTGTCTCCGGCTGACAGATCCTCGTCGAACAGCTCCCACGGGAACGGGTTGAACTGGGAGAACGCTTCGTTGCGATCGTTGACCTTCAACTCCCGGGTGAGGTTCTCGGCCTCCAGGGCGGCCGCGGCCGGATCGTCGGGCGCAAACACCGAAGTGGCCTGAGGAAGCGGTCCGTCGAGGGCCAAGCCCAGTTCGCCGAAGCGGTAGGCGGTGAAGAGACCCGTGACCTGGAGGTCCTGGGCGTTGGTCACCAGCATCGACTCCAACGCCTCGCGACCGACCCGGTCAAGGGGCAGGGTCAGCGGCGTCGGAGCGATCGTCACCGGATCAACCTCGCAGATCTCGGTGTCCGGGAACGAGAGCTGGGTCAGTCCAAAGAACGCCGTCACGCTGTCGGTCAGCTCAACGGTATCGCCCTCCACCGGCAGCTCACCGGCCGACTGGAACACGAACAGACCTTCCGACGACAAGGGATCGCCGTCGTCATCGGCCGGTTCCTCCTGCACGAAGTAGCCGTCCAAGTCGGGGTCGGCCAGGGTGACAACGGCCCGGATGGTGACGGTCTGGCCATCCAGTGGCGAGTCGAAGCGAGCGTCAGGGTCGGCGTTGGAGCCCTGGATCTCGCTGATCAAGGTGAGGTCTTCATCAGCGGTGAGACAGGTGGGGTCGCCCCCGCCACCACCCCCGCCACCGTCACCCGGAGGCAGACCAAGATCGCTGACGTCGTTGTTCGGAAACGAGGCGTACTGGTCGGCTGCGTTGAACGGGTTGCCCGGGTCGGTGTCGCGACTGAACTCGGTACGACGGAGGGTTTCGTTTTGACCGAAGGTGGCCCGCACACCGACCTGGCCGAAGCTGTCGACCACATTGCCGGCGCCGTCGACGATGATGAAGGCGTCGTCACCGTTGAAGTTGATGGCTCCCGAGGTGTCGTCGATTTCGCCGCCCACGGTGAAGCCCTCGTCATCGTTGAACGACGGGTGGGTCACCACGAACACGTCGCCGTCGGCCAGGTCGACCGCCGGGAAGGAGTAGGTGGAGGTGGGACCGTCGGCCAACGGTCGACCATTGGAGTAGAGCTGGAACTCGAGCCCCGACAACGACACCGCCGCTCCCGTACCGTTGTACAGCTCGATGGCCTTGTTGAAGCTCGACCCCTCCACGTACTCACTGATGATGAGACCATCGGTACTGGGGTCGGCCGCCATGGCCGGACTGGCTCCGGCGACAAGTACTGTGGCCATGATCGTCGCCACCAGGGCAGCCAACCGACGCCCGACGGCTGACCTTCGCTTACTCCCGTCCATCACACTGCTCCATTCTGGATACGGACTGAACGGGCGTGAGAGTAGCACGTGTCACTCGGTGGAGCAGATCCGACACGAGGCCATCTGCTCCACGAATGAGAACGTCAGAGGCCTTTGCGTTTCTTGATCTCGGCGGTGATGGCCGGCACCACCTTGTGGAGGTCGGCGATGACGGCGTAGTCGGCCTTGGTCACCATGTTGGCCTCGGGGTCGGTGTTGATGGCCAGAATTCGCTTGGATGCCATGGCCCCCACCCAGTGCTGGATGGCCCCGGAAATCCCGGTGGCGATGTAGATCTCCGGGGCGATGCGGGTACCGGTCTGACCCACCTGGTCGGCGTGGGGGCGCCAGCCGTTATTGGTGACGGCCCGGGAACAGCCAACCCGGCCGCCCAGTAGACCGGCCAGCTCCTCCAGGATCTGGAATCCTTCGGCCGATCCGACGCCCCGGCCGCCGCTGACCACGACCGGTGAGGTCGACAGCGTCACCCCGCTGGTCTCGACCGCCCGATCCTTGATCATCGTGATGGTATGGCTGTCGTCCAGCTCCGGTTCGAACTCGGAGACCTCACCTGCTCCGGCCGACTCGGCCTCGGCCGCTGCCACGGCGTGATGACCGAAGGTGACCAGCTTGCGGTCGGCGGCCAGGGTGGCGTCCTCCAACAACGAGCCGCCCCACTGGATTCGGGTCATCGACCATTGGTCGTCGTCGGAGGCGTCGATGGTGGTGCAGTTGGCCACGAAGGGAAGATCGGTACGGGCCGCCAGTTGGGCCATGATCTCGTTGCCCCTGTCTGTGCCGACCGACATCACCGCCTCGGCGTCGACCTCGTCGGCCAACTGCCGAACCGCCTCGGCCCAGGCGTCGGACCCGTAGTCGGTCAACAGGTCGTGGGTCACCACGTGCACGGTTTCGGCCCCGAAGGCCGCGGCCTCATCGACCAGGTCGTCGGCCCCTTCACCGATGACGACGGCGTGCAGCTCGACGGCCATCTGATCGGCCAGATCCCGACCGGCGGTCATGGCCTCCCGGGCCCCCTCGGCCAGCTCGCCCCGATCGTGTTCCAGTACCACCAATAATGTCATGTTCTATCCCATAGCTCAGATTCGCCGCCGGCGACGTTTCGTCCCGACGAAACTCGGTTAGGTCCGCCTCCGGCGGACCGGCGTCATGTTCTATCCCATAGCTCAGATTCGCCGCCGGCGACGTTTCGTCCCGACGAAACTCGGTTAGGTCCGCCTCCGGCGGACCGGCGTCATGTTCTACAGCACTCCGATTTCTTCCAGCAGATCGACCACGGCCACCGCGGCGTCCTCCGACGTCCCGAGAATGCGGGTCTCCTTCACTGTTTCCGCCGGCCGGTGGAGCTTGACCATGGCCTGCCCCCCGGGATCGGCATCGACATCCAGCGACGCCAGCTCGGCCTTCTTGGAGGCCAGGCGACCTTTCATCGTCGGATAGCGGGGCAGGTTGATGCCCTCCTTGATGCCGAGCACCGCCGGTCGGGGCAATTGGTAGACCTCGAACCCGGCATCCACCGCCCGACGGGCCACAATCGAGTCCGACTCGACATCGATGCCTTTGATGCCGTTGACGATGGGTCGGCCCAGAGCGTGGGCCACCCGGACCCCGACCTGGAAACCACCGGAGTCGGCCGACTCGTTGCCGAACAGGATCAGATCGAAGGCGCCGCCGTCTGACTCCATTGACTCCACCGCCTCGGTGATGATGCCGGCGGTGCGTTGCGGGTCGAGGGCCACGCCGTCGGTGGGAACCAGCACGAGGTGGTGGCAGCCCACGGAAGCGGCGTATCGCAGTTGCTCGGCCGCTTCGGCCGGGCCGACGGTCAAGACCGTCACCTCGCCGCCGAGACGCTCGGTGATCTGGACCGCCTCCTCCACCGCGCACTCCTCGTGGGGGCTGGTGGTGAAGCCGAGGTGGGCGGTCTCCACCGCCTGACCGTCGGCGGTCACATTGATCTTGGCCCCCGGCGCCGGGACCCTCTTGATGCAGCAGAGGATGCGCATGGCACGCACCTACCTTTCAGCGATTCGTTCTGTCAGGTTCCAGGCGTCGATATCGATGCCTGGAACCTGACAGAAAGGAGTTCGAGTGCTAGCTCTTGAGGCGGGTGTCATCCGGGTCGAAGACCGACCCCTCCACCGCGCCCACCTTGATCGGGAACAGCTCGTTCATGTACATCACGGTGAAGTCGTTGCCGATCACCGCCAACTCCGTGGGCAGGTATCCCATGAGCAGGTGCTTGCCCACCGAAGGACCGGGCGACGCCGTCGTCACCCGGGAAATCCGACCGTGGGAGTCTTCGATGCGCTCGCCGCCGGCGGTGAGAATGGGTTCGTTGCCTCCCTGCATATAACGTTGACGGCCCTGGGAGTCGGTTTGATCCTCCACGGTGAAGGTGCACATCTTGGCGGTGGGTTCTCCGGCGTCGCGGGCGGCCAGGTAGGCATCCTTGCCGATGAAGTCGGCGGCCTTGACCTTGGGTCGGGCCAACCCGGCTTCCAGCGGGTTGTACTCCGACTCGAGTTCGGCCCCCATGAGTCGATACCCCTTCTCCACCCGACCGGACGAGCCGTAGACACCACCGCCGGTGGGGCGGATGCCGTGGCTCTCGCCCGCCTCGAACAGCAGGTCCCACAGCTTGGGGCCGTTGTCCCAGGCGGTGTAGATCTCCCAGCCGGTATCGCCCACGTAGGAGATGCGGAACAGCTTGGCCGCCATGTTGCCGATCTCGACGTCGATCACCGAACCGTAGGGGGAACCGGCCTGGGTGAGGTCCTGGCTGGTCAACTGGCCGAGTACGGCCGGGGCGTTGGGGCCCCACAGGCCGAGGGTGGTGATGTCCATGGTCGAGTTGGTGAAGGTCACCGAGCCGTCGGTGGGCATGTACTTGCGAACCCAGAACTCGTCTCTGCCGCCATCGAACACACCGGTGACCACCCGTACGTGATCGTCACCCAGGCGCATCATGGTGAGGTCGGAGTGGAAGCCCCCGTCGGGGGTCAGCCAGGGGGTGTAGGTGGAGGAACCGACGGCCTTGTCGACCTTGTTGACCGCCAGGTACTCGGCGAACTCCACCGCTCCGGGGCCGGTCAGATCGTAGATCTGGAAGGCCGATAGATCGACCACGCCACAGTTCTCTCGCAGGTTGAGGTGTTCGCCCATGGTGATGGGACTCCACCAGCGGTTGTCCCACTCGGTGGGCCGCTCGCTCAGGTCGTAGCGCTCGACCAGGTCGGCGTTGGAGTTGTACCACTGAGGCCGCTCCCACACCCGGGCCTGGAAGAACTCGGCTCCGAGGTCCTGCTGGCGGCTGTAGTAGGGGCTGGTGACCAGGGCCCGCTCGCTGTCCCACTGCTCGGAGGGATGCACGATGCCGTAGGTCTTGTTGAAGTGTTCCGACGCCCGGGCCCAGATGTGCTCATCGGACTTCTCCTGGTCGTAGAACCGGGCCACGTCGGCGCCGTGGGCGTCGATCACCCGGGGGTAACCGTGGGTCATCCACTCGGCCACCACCTGAGCCATGCCGGGGCCTTCCTTGACCCACACCGCGGCGGCCGACCACAGGTTCTCGACGTCGGGGATCTCACCCAGACAAGGCATGGCGTCGGGGGTCAGCGACAGCAGGCCGTTGATGGCGTACTTGATCTCGGCGTCTCCCAACATGTCCATCAGCTCGATGGCCTCCTCCATCTGCTGATCGAAGTCATCGGGGGTGAAGGGCATCTCGGTGGGCGAGAGCGCAGCCTCATCGTTCGACGGGATCTCCGTTGGATGGTGGAGGATGGGCCGGTGGGCATAGGATCCCACCTCCATGGAGCCGGCCGACTGGCGCTCGTAGCAGAAGGTGTCCATGTCGCGAACAATGGGGTAACCGATTTCATTGTTGGTCTCGGCCAGAACGTCGATCGGACCGACGTCGGCCATCTGATGCACGGCGGGGACCAGCGGGATGTAGGTATCGGCCATGTTGGCCACCTGGTTCGACCAGACACCGCAGGCGATGACCACGTACTCACATTCGATGCGACCCTTGTCGGTGACAACAGCCGTCACCCTGCGACGGCCGTTGGCGGCGGCATCGGAGGTCTCGATGTCGAGCAGCTCGGTGTTGGCGAACACCTGGAGCGCCCCCTTGTCCTGAGCCTTCTTCCGCATCACGGTGCCGGTCTCCAGCGAGTCGACCACCGATACGGTCGGGCAGTGGAAGCCGCCAAGGATGACGTCTTCGTTGATGAAGGGAACCAGTTCCTTGACCTGGGCCGGGGTGAGCAGTTCGGCATCGACCCCCCACGCGGTGGCCGAGGTCATTCGCCGCTGCAGTTCGTTCATGCGTTCTTCGGTGCGGGCCACCTCGATGCCGCCCGAGTCGACGCTGAGCCCGAGGTCGCGGTATTGGTTGGCGCTCTGCACACCGAGTAGCGCCATCTCCTTGTTGTGATCAACCGGAAAGATGAAGTTGGAGGCGTGACCGGTCGAGCCCCCGGGGTTGGGTAGGGGGCCTTTGTCGATCAAGACCATGTCGGTCCAGCCCAGCTCGGCCAGATGGCCGACGAGACAGTTGCCGACGATCCCCGCTCCGATGACAACGACCTTGGCGCTGCTCGGGAAGTCACTCATGAATGTTGTCCCTTCGATTCCAGCAACCTGCGTTGCCTTCAACCCTTTGTAGCCGGCAACGTGGATTGCCTTGGCGGTAATATATCAGTAGCATATCGATATTACTGCTTCAGAACAAGCCTATATCGCCATCAAAAAGATGATCGTCCGGCTCGAGCGAGCACCGGGCTCGGTACTCAACGAGTCCGAGCTGATGGACGAGCTGGGGATCGGCCGTACCCCGATCCGGGAGGCCCTACAACGCCTTCGTCGGGACGAGCTGGTGACCATCCTTCCCCGGCGGGGGGTCTTCGTCACCTCCCTCGACATCGACGACCTGCCGGTGCTGTTCAACGCCCGAGCCGTCATCGAACCCCACCTGGCCGAAGTGGCAGCCCACCGGGGCGGCACCGAGCACTGGGACGAGATCGAGGCCGTTCTGGCCGAAACCGAGGATCCGGCGGTCAGCGCCGACACCGAGGCCATGCTCGAGGCCGACAATCGTTGCCACCAGATCGTGTGGGCGGCAGCCGACAACCGATTTCTGACCCCGACGGCCGAGATGCTCTACGCCCAGAGCAGCCGCCTCTGGCACCTCTACCTGGGCGAAATCACCGATCTGGGCCCGGCCCTCGATGAACACCGCTCGATACTCGATGCCCTCCGGGCGGGCGACGGTACCCGGGCCGCTCAGCTCACCGAAACCCACATTCGAACGTTCGAGGTCGAGATACGAGAGGGTATGCAGCGCCGAATGACCACCGGCCGCTCGGCCTGACCGAGCGGCCGGTGGTCGGGTTTCCGGCTGGGGGCGATCGCCGCTACAGCAGCGGAGAGGGGGAGCAGACCCCGTCCAGTGCCCCGATATCGCCGCCGACTTGAGCGGCCGACACCTCGTCGAGGTCGACGTCGGGTCGGGGCCAGGGGTTGGCGGGGTCGGTGGTCGGGTTTCCTTCCAGGTCGACCACGTCAATCCAATAGCAGGCGCCCTGATGGAACGAGCGTTCCAGCCATAGAACATCACCGACCCGGGCAACCCGCGAGGTGTAGAACCAGCTGCCGTCGATACCGGTGATCCGGCGGTCTTCGATGATCCAGTTCTCGGTGGTGATGTCCAGGTCGTCGGCCACCAGGATCACTGTGCCTTCAGGGGAGGCGCCGGGCACGAACTCGATGTGTTCGTACACCACATGGGTCGTGGCGCCGATCTCGATGGTCCCGGCCAGCTGGTTGTCGACATTCTCGGCCGGATACATGGCGATCACGTCGCGCACCTCCATGTCCTCATCGACAAACTTGATGACGCCGGTATCGAGATCCTCATAGGCGTAGTTGACGAGGCCCTCCGAGTCGCCATTGGGAATCTCCGATGTGATGTCATCGCCCCCGTCGGCCGCCTCGGCCTCCTCGGTCTCGGGCTCCAACACGGTCTCCTCGGACTGACCTTCCGGAGCAGACTCTTGGCCATCGTCGACCGGCGCCTCTCCGGAACCGGATTCTCCGGCCAGACCGAAGCGGATCAGCCAAGCCGAGTCAGCGACCTGCTCGGTTGACCCCGACACGATCAGGCTTCGACCGTTCTCGGTCCAGGTCAGCCCATCGGGCACGAATCGGTCCAGCCCGGTCTCGACGACCCAAACCTGGCCGAGGCCGGTCTCCTCGTCGATCACCACCACGCTACGCTCATCGATTCCAACGACCAGGGCCAGATCGCCCCGAGAGGAGTAGGCGATGTCGAGCACGGGCTCGTCCTGGTAGATCAGGTTGCCGCTCGGATTGTCGCCGCCGATCACGTACACGCCGTGATCACCGGCCACTGCCACCTCTGTGCCGGTCGGGTCGACGGCGGCCTGCGGTCGAACGCTGCTGGACGTGGCCAGATGATCGATTCCCCCGACGGTGATCATGTCGTCGACCACCTCGACCGAGACGCCCTCGGTACCCTCGGGAAGGAAACCGAGCAGAACACCGTCGGTCGGTTCGGCACCCACCAGTCGGCCGTCGGTGTCGAAGGTCAGATTCTGCAATCCTTCCCCATTGAAGTTGGTCACGGTGAACAACTCGTCGTTGAGCGACCAGACCGGTTCTCCAACCAGGTTGGTCGCCGGACCGTCGGCCGGCATGTCGGCCACCGTGATAGTACCGTTCGGCGCCATCACCCCAACGGCCTCCAGGCTGGTGAAGCCTTCGCAGAAGGTGGTGACCACCACCCGATTTGTGGGACTGATGTGGACCGCCGGCCAGCTCAAGGCAGCCACTCCGGTGTCGGACAGCGCTCCGCTGGTTGACAACAGGCGAACCGATGACAGCGGATCGACAGCCTCACAGCCCTGTCCGTCGGTGCCTGGTGCCTCGAAGGTGACGAGGGCGCCGGCGTCAAGATTGGTGGCGTCCGACACCGCACCCGGTCCCAGCAACGAGACGGTGGGAGCAGAGGCGTAGTCGGCGTCGCCCAGGGTGGCAACCGAAGCCGAACCGTCGGCCGGTGGGGCCCCGTTGTCCTCGGTGTTCGGATCGCCCTGGTCGGCGTCGTCTTCTCCGGCCACGTCGATCAAGGTGGTCGAGTCCTGATCGGCCATGCGGCTCAGGGCGAACGCGCCGACCAGCAATGCCGTCACGGCGGCGGCGATCGCCAACCATGTTGTTCGGCTCTGCCCGGGCCGGGCTCGGGAGGCGAGGTCGACGGTCGGGGCGACAGGGTCCTCGCCGTTGGAGTGATCCCGTTCTTCGAGCTGGTCCTCGGGATCGACGCCGGCGGCGACGTCGTCGAGACGGGAGGTGAGGGTGTCCCAGAAATCGGGACGGGGCGCTGGAACATCCAGCTTTTGCAGGTGGGAGGCCACGAAGTGGTCGCGTTGGGGGATCATGTGTTCAGTCATGTCTGGTCCTCCGAGGGAAGATCCTGGACTTGGAGGTGTTGGCGAAGGGCGGCGCGAGCTCGGGAGAGACGTGAGCCCAGGGTTCCCGCCGGTATGCCCAGGGCCTCGGATGCCTCGTCGAAGGAGAGGCCGTGGCCGTCGACCAGCAGTACGGCGGCCCGTTGTGCCGGTGGCAGCTGGGCCAGGGCTTCGTTGATCGACATCGACAGTTCCACCCGGTCACCGGGATCGAGAGAAGGGTCGGGTTGCTGGTCGAGATAGTCGATGGATTCATTGGGCCGCCGGCGACGGATCTCGTCGAGGCAGGTCCGGTAGACGATGGTGTACAGCCAGGTCGAGAAAGCGGCGCGACGTTCGAACGAGTCATACTTCCGGTAGGCCTTGAGGTAGGCGATCTGCAGGGCGTCGTGGGTGGCGTCGAAGTCCCGCAGCATGCTGTAGGCCAGAGCCCGCATCTGGGGATCGCACTGCTTCAACAGGCGGGTGAATGTCTCGACGTCGCCGGTGGCCGAGTCGGCACCGGTTCTCACCGACCGAAGCCGACGTTCATGAGTCATACGAACTCCTTGCACACCTGATTCGACGAGCCGTACCGCCGCTTTCCTCCATGACCGGCCACAGTTTTTAACCGCCCGTGTGATTGGCGACGCTAACGCAGCTTCTGCAACTGCTCGATGTGGGCGGGAAGATGCAGGGCGGCCTGGGTGTCGATGGCGATGGCGGCCCAGGGCCGAGGTTCGTCGAGGACCACCTCACCATCGTGGCTCAAGCGGCAGTGGACCGCCGTTTCCCGTTGCTCACGACTCAGGCGACGGGCCACGGCCACCGCCTGGGCGGCACAGGCCCGACCGTAGGTGACAAGCCCTGGCAGGTCCGGCCCCTCGGCCTCGATCAGCTTCGCCAGATTCGATGGCAGCTGGCAGGTCTGGTTCTCGAAGACCGGCTTGTCCCCGTGGATCAACCGCTGGGCCACCGCGGTCAGGGCCAGATCGTTGAGGGCCACGTGGGCCACGACCTGCTCGGCCCCCCACTCCCCGTCCGGCGGCGGCCCGAACCCGCCGAGTTGTTGGCCCTGTTCGGCCTCGGTGAACAGGGCTTCGTACGCACTGACCAGGGTGTTGACGTCGGGAGCGTTCACCGCTGGTTCGGCCCCGTCGGCAAAGTGATCGAGCACATAGCCCCAGGCTGACGGGCCCACTTTGTTGCGCCGTTGGGCCAGAGCCTCGGCTCCGAACGCCTCCCACCCATCATGACGTACCTGCACCCGGGTCCCGGCCTCGTCGGGATCGAAGGTGATGGTGACCAGGCCGGCCGATGCTCCCGGTCGGCCCGGATGCCATCGCAGGGCCAGACGTGATGGCGGATCCCAGGCCACGACCTCGGCCCAGGTCGACTCGGTTCCATCGGTGGCGACCTCCACCAATCGGTTGTCGACGAAACGCACTCCACCGGATCGGGCGCCGAAGAGGCCATGGGTCGGCAAGGGCCACCAGGCCCCGATCTCGGTGGTGAAGACGGCGAAGGCGTCGGCCGGTTGACGGGCCACGGTGGCCGTGCGGATCACCGGCGGCAGCGCACCCTCGGGGCGATCGGTTTCGGGTTTCATGTCGGATCCTCCTCGGCGATGCTCGCCGCATCCTGGTTGGCATAGTCGGTGAACGCAGTGAGAACGTCGTCCCAGAATCGATCGACCCAGGCCCGCAACTCACCCAGGCCGCCGAGATCAACCGAGTACAGGTGGCGGGTTCCTTCAGTCCGCATGCGGACCAGCCCGGCCTCCTTGAGTACCCGCATGTGCTGGGAGACGGCCGATTGGGTGACGGGCAGCGCGGTGGTGAGCTGGGCCACGGTTCGTTCACCCGATCGAAGCTGGTCAAGGACCGCTCGCCGGGTCGGGCTACCCAAGGCCTCGAATGCTCCGTCCGCCGTCATCACCGGCGCCTCGAACGATAATCATTAGCTATAACTAATGATTAGCATCTACTAATACAAGAGTCAAGACAGCTGTCGTCAGTCAACATCATTTCAGCTCTGGACCCGCTGTGGTTTGTTCTGTATAGTGGAATCGTTCTGCATCGTGGAATCCTCAGGGGTCCGGGGCACGACGCCGAGGCGGGCTCGGCTCGATTGTCGGGCCAGTACGAGGCGACAAACAGTAGTAAAACGGTTGCCACAGGAGCGGTCGATCCGATCGATGGCCGCGAGCCAACCACAGAAACCGGAGTAGACGTGTCATTTCCCACCGACTTGGCCATCGCCAAGGCAGCCAAGCTCAAGCCGTTGACCGAGATCGCAGAGGCTTCCGGCATCCCCACTGAACTTCTTGAGCCCTATGGTTCCGGTGCCGCCAAAATCAAGCTCGAAGCCATCGAGGCGATGTCGGATCGCCCGAAGGCCAAATACGTCGTGGTCTCTGCCATCACCCCGACCCCTCTGGGTGAAGGCAAGACCACGACTACTGTCGGGCTGGGACAGGCGTTCCAGCACATTGGCTCGTCGGCCACCATCGCCATCCGGCAACCCTCGATGGGCCCGACGTTCGGCATCAAGGGAGGAGCGGCCGGAGGGGGCTACTCCCAGGTCGTGCCCATGGAGTTGTTCAACCTCCACCTCACCGGCGACATGCACGCCGTGACCGCGGCCCACAACCTCTGCTCGGCCATGCTCGACGCCCATCTCTACCACGGCAACGAAGCCGGGCTGGATCTGCACAACATCACCTGGCGCCGAGTACTCGACGTCAACGACCGGGCGCTGCGCAACGCCGTCATCGGACTGGGCGGGCGGCTCGACGGAGTGCCCCGGGAAACCGGTTTCGACATCACCGCCGCCTCCGAGGTCATGGCCGCCCTGGCCCTGGCCACCTCGCTCAAGGACCTGCGGACCCGCATGGGGCGGATCGTTCTCGGTTACACCCCCGAGGGCACGCCGGTCACCGCCGAGGAGATAGGAGCCGCCGGTTCCATGACGGTCATCCTGATGGAGGCCATCAAGCCAAACCTGATGCAGACCCTGGAAAACACTCCGGCCCTGGTCCACACCGGACCGTTCGGCAACATCGCCACCGGCAACTCCTCCATCGTGGCCGATCAGGTCGGCATCCACATGAACGAGTTCCTGCTGACCGAAGCGGGCTTCGGGGCCGATATGGGAGCCGAACGGTTCTTCAACATCAAGTGTCGCTACTCCGGTATTGCACCTGACGCCGCCGTTCTGGTGGCCACCGTTCGGGGCCTCAAGGCCCATTCCGGCAACCACAAGATCGTGGCCGGCAAGCCACTGCCCGAGGCTCTGCTGGCCGAGAATCCCGACGAGGTCCACCAAGGTGGCGCCAACCTGCGCAAGCAGCTGGAGAACATGAAGGTCCACGGGGTCACTCCGGTGGTGGCCATCAACGTGTTCCCCGGCGACCACGATCGCGACATCAACGCCATCAAGGAGATCGCCGGCGAGTACGGGGCCCGAGCCGCCGTCTCCACCCACTTCGCCGACGGCGGCAAGGGTGCGGCCGAACTGGCCACTGCGGTCAAGGAGGCGGCTGAGGAGGAGTCGAGCTTCGAGGTCCTCTACCCCGACGACTTGCCGCTACGGGACAAGATCCGCACCGTGGCCGAGAAGGTCTACGGCGCCGACGGGGTGGAATTCTCCCCTGCCGCCTCCAAGCAGCTCGACACCTACGAGGCGGCCGGTTTCGGCCATCTTCCGGTGTGCATCGCCAAGACCCATCTGTCGATTTCCTCCAATCCGGCGTTGAAGGGCGCGCCCACCGGATGGACGCTTCCGGTCCGTGAGGTCCGGGCCTCGGTCGGTGCCGGATTCGTCTACCCGATCTGTGGCGACATGCGCACCATGCCGGGTCTGGGCAAGAACCCGGCGGCCAAGTCGATCGATATCGACGACAACGGCGAGATCGTCGGCCTCAGCTGATGTTGAACCGCTCGAAGGGCGCAGCTTCGGAGTCGGCCGAGGACAGTCGACATCGCCTGGATCTCATCGCCAACCTGACCTTTGAGGTCGTTCCCCTCAAGAGTCTGGACGCCGCCATCGAAGCACTACCGCCGGCCTCGAAGGTGTCGGTCACCTGTTCCCCGGTCAAGGGCATCGCCACCACCATGGAGTTGACCGAGCAGATCCGGGATCTGGGCCACACCGCCATTCCCCATATCGCCGCCCGCATGGTGGAGAGCAGACAACATACGGCCGAGATCGCCCGCTGGCTTCGCACCGAGGAGATCGGCCGCATGTTCCTGGTCGGCGGCGACGCCAACCCACCGGCTGGGCCCTACGGCGCGGCGGTCGATTTCCTGGCCGATCTGCTCGACGCCGGCCCGCAACTGCACACCGTTGGGGTCACGTCCTATCCCGACGGTCACGCCGACATCAACGACGAGGCCCTCCACCAGGCCCTCCTGGCCAAGCAAGCCGTGCTGGCCGAGGCCGGGGTGCGGGGTTATGCCAGCACCCAGATGTGTTTCGATCCCGACCGGATCGTGTCGTGGCTGGAGCAGGAGCGGGCGGCCGGTCTGGATCTGCCGATCCACCTGGGCATCGCCGGTGTGATCGACCGGGCCAAGCTGATGACCATGGGCGCCCGCCTGGGTATCGGAGCCTCCCTGGGCTACCTGAAGAAGAACCGCCGGGCCATCACCAAGCTGGTGACCATGACCCACTACGACCCCAACGATCTTCTGGAGCCCCTGTCACCGTCGCTGCGACAGCTGAACGTCGAGGATCTGCACTGCTTCACCTTCAACCAGGTTGAGGCCACCGAACAGTGGCGCCAGGGCAACCTGACGTAGCGTGAGGCGGCCACTACGTCCCTGAACCAAGTAGGTAGAGGGGGGCGGCCAGGGCCAGCACGAGGGCACCGGCGATGATGGCCGTTGATCGGGTGGTGGCGTCGGCCAGCGCGGTCAAGGTCACCATCCCGATGGCCCCACCCATCTGAGCGCTGAGGCTGTTGGCCGAGACGATGGTCGAGCGGTTGGCCGATCCTTCGACGGAGCGGTGGAGCAGGCCCTGGTGGACGGGATTGGCCGCTCCGTGCACTGCCATCGTCACCAGAAAGGCGATGACAACTCCCACCACACCGGACGCCAGACCGATCCCCGCCACCGTGACCCCCTGCGCCACTCGTAGCAACGCTCCGGTTCGGGCCGGGCCGATCAAACCGGCCAGTCGGGGCACGGCGGCGGCGGCCGCCGCCGACGCCACCCAGGCCGCGGCGGTGGCCGGCCCGAATACGGTGGCCGCCCGTTCAGCCTGCCCGGCCACCTCCTCCAGCCGGGCCGGAGTCAGGGTCTCGAAGGCGATCATGCCTGCACCCCACAACAGCTCCACCACCATCAGCGCCCGCAACATGGGGTTGGACCGGATCAGACCCAACGCGCCGACCATCACCGTGCCCACGGATTGAGGCTTGTGTAGCGCACCGCCGGGAACCGGATGGGCCGGGGGCCGACGCACGGCGACATCGTCCATCAAGGCGGCGATGGCGACCAGATGTAGGCCCCGTAGGGCTAGCGAGGCCAGAAGCGGGACCACCAGTGGATCGACGGCGGTGATCGGATCAGCCGCAACCAGCAGACCGGCGGCCACGGTGGCCGCCGCAATCGACAGTCCGAGCACGGCCCCGGCGGCGGCCAGGACCGCCTCGATGTCGGTCGTCGGGTCCACCGACTGGGCGGAGTCGACGAACCAGGCATCGAGCGGCCCGCTTTCCAGCGCTCGGAAGATGCCCTGGAGGGCGAACACGGCGGCCAGAAGGGCCAGGGAGTCGGCCACCAGGAGCAGCCCGATCGACATCAGTTCGAACAGCGATGCCCATGCCAGCACGACCCGCCGTCCGTAGGTGTCGGCCAACGCCCCGGTGGGCAACTCGAGCACCATGACCATCACCCCCTGGGCGGCTGATGCCAGCCCGATCTCGGCGATGGAGATTCCGCGGTCGAGGAGCAGGAGAACGAGAACCGGGATCAGCAGGCCGGTGGGGAGCCAGCGCATGGCCAGCAGCGCGAGATAGCGGCGGCGTAACCGGGCGATCGTCATATGGTCGGCCGTCTCGACGGGAAGACGTCGAGCAACACCATGACATCGGCGGTTTCCTCGGCCGTCTGAGCGTCGGCCTCCCTCCGGGCCTCCTCCACATATCGCTCGATGACGGCCTCCAGTTCGGCCACCATGGCCGCTGCCCGTTCCGGTGATGTTCGCAGCCACATGTCGCCGCTGCT
Organism: Acidimicrobiales bacterium; assembly: GCA_965216685.1. Classification (GTDB taxonomy): domain Bacteria; phylum Actinomycetota; class Acidimicrobiia; order Acidimicrobiales; family SZUA-35; genus JAHELU01. Next base: position 4,038,699 of record OZ244195.1, on the reverse strand, counting down.
GGCCGCCTCCCTCCATTTCCGGGGCCATTCATGGCGGGTGGCCAGCCATTCGTCCCGCCAGCGGGTCACCAGTCGGTGGTGATGGCCGACGAGCCAGTCCCGGGCGGCTCGGTCGTCGGGGTCGTCGTCGAAGTCGGTCTCGATCCAGTGGGTGACGTCGTGGGCCGCCTGCCAGACCCGTTCCCGGCCCCGTCCCCGCTCGGGATCCTCGACGATGAGACCGACATCGGCCAGCCGCCGAAGGTGATAGCTGCTGACTCCGGTGTTGGTGTTGAGCCGCTGGGCCAGCGCAGCCGATGTGGCCGGGCCATCGAGGCGTAGGGCCGACAGCAGCCGCGATCGGGTGGTGTTGGCCAGGCACCGGAGCTGGGGGCTGCTCAGCCGTACTTGTCGCAGTTCTCGCCGTGGTTCCATGGCTACACAATAGTTGTGCATAGGTTCTGTGCACAACTGGGTCCGGCTTCGAACTCGGCACAAATATTCCGTCGCTCGGGTGTTGTGACCCTGGTTGGCAGCGATACGTTTTCCAGGATCGGACGTTGGCTCCGAAGTCCTTGATCCCCGATGCGCCCTTCCGGCGCTGGCGCAAAGAAGGCAGTCCGTGGAATCCGACTCAACCCCGGATCCGATCAGCGAACCCGATCTGATCGACCACCTCCCGATCGAACGCGACCCGCTCGACAAGCTGTATGAGACCGATCCAGGCGACGATGGCACCGCCGCACTTGGGCCCCTCATCCCCTCCTCCAATCCGGCGGCCGCGGCCTGGGCTCTGTTCACCGGTATCGGCCTGATGATGATCGGCAACGGTCTTCAGAGCTCGCTGGTGGGTATCCGGGCCGAACAGGCCGACTTCGGCACCAACACCATCGGTCTCGTCATGAGCGGGTACTTCATCGGCATCCTGGTCGGGAGCCGGGCCGCCACCAAGGCCCTTCGATCGGTTGGCCATATCAGGGTCTTCGCCGCCCTTGCCTCCATGGCCTCGACAGCCACGCTGGTCTACCTGCTGACCATCAGCCCACTGGCCTGGGGCCTCATGCGATTTGCCACCGGGTTCTGCATGGCCGGACTCTACGTGGTGGCCGAGTCGTGGATCAACGACCTCGCCACCAATGCCAACCGGGGCCGGATGATGGCCTTCTACATGGTCGTGTCGATGGGCGGCTTCGCCGTCGGCCAACTCCTGCTCACCCTTCCTGACCCCAGCGGGATCCAGCTCTTCCTCATCTCGTCGGTGTTGATATCGCTGGCCCTGGTACCGACGTCCCTGTCGGCTTCCAGTTCACCGCCGGCTCTGGCTCCCGATGCCATGTCGGTCCGTGAACTGGCCGGAATCGTGCCCACCGGCATCGTCGTCTCGGTGCTGGTCGGCATGGCCAACGGCGCCCTGCTGGGCATGGGGGCGGTTTACGCCACCCAGGCCGGGCTGAGCGCCGGTCAGGTCTCGTTGTTCATGGGCGCCCCAATGGTCGGAGGCGTGATCGGCCAGGTTCCCGTCGGCTATCTGGCCGACCGTGTGCCCCGGCGGGCCATCATGATCGCCCTGGGTCTACTGGCCGCGGCCGCGGCGGCCGCCCTCCTGCTGGTGGAATCCGGTTCGATACCGGGCTACTTGTTGATGTTCACCATCGGAGCCTGCACCTTCCCGCTCTACTCTCTGGCCATCGCCTACACCAATGACTGGATCCGGACCGAACAGATCCTGGGCGCCAGCGCGGCGTTGGTGACGACCAACGCCGTGGGGGCGACCATGGGCCCCTTCCTGGCCACCGCGCTGATGAACAGCTTCGGGCCGGCTCAATACTTCGTGTCGCTGATCGTCACCCACGCCGCGGTCGGCGCCTACGTGGTCTACCGGGTCCTGATCAAGCCGGGGGCGACCATTCCCAAACCCCGCCATTTCCGGCCTTATGCTGCCCGGGCGACGGCGATGGCCGTGTACCTTCTACCGCGACGTCGAGGGGGCTGACCGAGGCGGCTGGAACGGCGGAGGAACCCCCCGTTCCAGCGGTCTATGAGGGGAATTCACTCTGGCTTCCGGGACTATTTCATGATACGGTACAGTTCCACATCGTGGTACATAGTCGGGGCGACAACTCGACGGGCACGACCCGGGCTCGGAGGCGGCGGCCGCCGAGATCGAGTACAAGAAGATCCACGGTCAAACGACTACGATTGACCAGAATTGAAGGAACCGGTGAACTCGTTTCGGTTTGTTGTAGGGGAGAACATCAATGTCTGAAAATCAGGCCGGCGACAACGGCGTCGCCGGCGGACCGATTGGCGACGAAGACGACATCGATCTCAACTCGCTGAGTGATGAGGATCTGTGCGCCCAGATGCACGACGACCTCTACGACGGACTGGCCGACGAGATAGCCGAAGGAACCAACATCTTCCTGTCGCGGGGCTGGTCGGCCGACAAGGTTCTCAACGACGCCCTGGTCGAGGGTATGCGCATCGTCGGTATCGACTTTCGCGACGGCATCCTGTTCGTCCCCGAGGTGCTGCTGGCGGCCAACGCCATGAAGGCGGGAATGGCCATCCTCCGCCCCCTCCTGGCCGAAACCGGAGCAGAACCAATCGGCAAGATGGTCATCGGTACGGTCAAAGGCGACATCCACGACATCGGCAAGAACCTGGTGGCCATGATGATGGAAGGCGCCGGGTTCGAGGTCATTGACCTGGGCATCAACACCGACGTCGACGGCTTCCTCGACGCCTTGACCGAACACAAGCCCGACATCCTCGGCATGTCCGCCCTGCTGACGACGACCATGCCCTACATGAAGGTCGTGATCGACACCATGGTGGAAAAGGGCGTCCGCGACGACTTCATCGTGCTGGTTGGGGGCGCTCCTCTCAACGAGGAGTTCGGTGAGGCAATCGGGGCCAACGCCTACTGCCGCGATGCCGCCGTTGCCTCCGAGACGGCCACCAAGCTTGTCAGCGAGCGCCGCGCCGCGGCCTGAGCGATCATGTCGGCCAAACCGTCGGTCCTCATCTTGGCCTGTGGGGCATTGGCCCGCGAGCTTCGGGCCATCACCGGCAAAGCCGGCCTCGACAACGTCACCATCGAATGCCTCCCCGGCGAATACCACATGCGACCGGAGAAGATCGTGCCCGCCCTCGAGGCCCGTCTGGCCCAACATCTCGACCGAGCCGACGAATTCGGCCGGCCCGAGGCCGCCACCTATGACCGGATACTCATCGGCTACGGAGACTGCGGCACCGGCGGTGCCCTGGATCGCTTCTGCGCCACTCATGGTCTGGAGCGCCTGCCCGGCGACCATTGCTACCAGTTCTTCGCCGGCCAGGAGCGTTTTCTCCAGATGCACGACGCCGAACCCGGTTCCTTCTACCTGACCGACTACCTGGCCAAACATTTCGATCGGTTCGTTGTCCAGGCGCTGGGCATCGACACTCATCCCGAACTGGCCGATCTCTACTTCGGCAACTACAGCCGTCTCGTCTACCTCTGCCAGGTACCCGACCCTGAAGTCGAGGCCAAAGCCAGAAACGCCGCCCGATTCCTCAACCTCGAGTTCGAGATGGTGATCAGCGGCTATGGCGACATGGAGACATCGGTGGTCGAGGTCGCCCTCGGCTCCACTCGTCCCCCGGCGCTGGAGGTGCCATGAGCCGACGACGGGCCAAGGCCAACGAGTTGACGGTGATCTACTGGCGGGACATTCCGGCCCAGGTCACCGCCACCACTGGCGGCAGGAGTCACAAGCAACTGCTGGAGCCCAGGTTCCAAGTGGCCATTGATCGGGCGGCCACAGTGGCCGACCTGACCGAGACGGCGGCCTACGTCGCCCAGTGGCGCCGCCAATCCCAACCGCTCGACGCCACAGCCGACGGCGGCCGCATCGCCGCCGACACCGCGGCCGAGATCAACGCCGACTACAACCGCGAGCGCCTGGAGGCCCTGGTGGCCGCCGGTGGGCTCGACAGCCAAACCGAAAGTAATCTCCAGTCAGGGTGAATACATGACCGACACCATTCTCAGCTCAGCCACCAAAGAGGTCGTGATCGGCTTCGGTCGACCGTTTGTGATGATCGGCGAAAAGATCAATCCAACCGGTCGTAAGATCCTGGCCGAGGAAATGCGCAACGGAGACTTCAGCCGGGTGGAAAAGGATGCTCTCGACCAGGTGGCGGCCGGAGCCCACATGCTCGACGTCAACGCCGGCATCCCTCTGGCCGACGAGCCGGCTCTGCTGGCCAAGGCGGTGGAACTGGTACAGTCGGTCACCGATGTGCCCATCTCCATCGACTCGTCGATCATCGATGCCCTGGAGGCCGCCATCGCCGTGTACCAGGGCAAGCCGTTGATCAATTCGGTCACCGGAGAAGACGAGAGCCTGGAGCGGGTCCTACCGTTCGTGGCCAAGTACGGGGCCGCGGTCGTCGCCATCTCCAATGACGACACCGGAATCTCCGAGGACCCCGACGTGCGCTTCGAAGTGGCCCGCAAGATCGTCAACCGGGCCTCAGACCATGGCATCCCGCCGGCCGACGTGGTCGTCGACCCACTGGTCATGCCCATCGGAGCGATGGGAACCGCGGGCCGTCAGGTGTTCGCTCTCGTCCACCGGCTGCGAACCGAACTGGGAGTGAACACCACCTGTGGGGCCAGCAACGTGAGTTTCGGCCTGCCCAACCGTCACGCCGTGACCGGTAGCTTCCTCTCGATGGCCATCTCCCACGGGATGACGTCGGCCATCATGAACCCAATGCACACAGAAGTCAAAGCCGGTGTGCTGGCGGCCGACGTGCTCAACAACCAGGACGCCAACTGCGCCACCTGGATCGCCAACTACCGTGAGCCGGTAGAGGGACAGGCCGAGCGGGGAGCGGGCCGGCGGCGCAACGGTCGGCGGCGGCGCCCGGCACAGTAGCCATGGCCGGCCGGGCCGAACACTCCCCGGAACCGGGCGACCCAGCTTTGCCGAAAGAGGCCGTGACCACCGAACGGCGCATCGTGTTCACCCCGTCCGGCTTGAACGGCACGGTGCCGCAGGGCCAGACCGTGCTCGACGCCGCCCGTCAGCTGGGGGTCGACCTCGACTCGGTGTGCGGAGGCCGCGGCATCTGTGGACGTTGCCAGGTCTCGATCTCGGTCGGTGAGTTTCCCAAGTGGGCCTTGTCGGTTGGATCCGATCACGTGTCGGCTCCCGAGTCGTTGGAGCTCGACTACCGGGGCGCCCGGCCCCTCATCGACGGCTTCCGGCTGGGCTGCGGAACCCGGATCCAGGGTGATCTGGTAATCGACGTCCCGGCCCGGAGCCAGATCCACAAGCAGGTGGTGCGCAAGGCGGCCGACGTCGATGGTCTGGTGGTCGACCCGACGGTGAGCCTGCACTTCATCAAGGTCGACGACAACCCCGAGGGCCGCAGCCTGACCGAGTTGGTGGCCGACCGCCTCAAGGCCGAATGGAACGTCGACAAGGCCGGCTTTGCCTTCGACGTGTTGGCCGATCTGCACGACGCCACCGCCGACCCCGACCGCGGCCTGACGGTCGCTGTTCGCCGCCTCGGCTCGAGCGGCGACGGTGGGGCCGAGACATCGTCGATGGTGATCAGGGTGTGGCCCGGTTTCGTCGATCGGGTTGTGGGCGCGGCGGTCGACATCGGATCGACCACCGTGGCCGGACACCTGTGTGACCTCACCACCGGCGAGTTCCTGGCCAGTGCGGGCCGCATGAACCCCCAGATCCGCTTCGGCGAGGATTTGATGAGCCGAGTCTCCTACGTGATGATGAACCCGGGGGGAGCCACCGAACTCAGCGACTCGATCCACAGTGCGCTGTCCGAACTGTTGACCCAGCTGCTGGACGAGGCCGAACTCGACTGGTCGCGCCTGACAGACGTCGTCCTGGTGGGCAACCCGATCATGCAACACCTGGCGCTGGGGATCGACCCCACTCCCCTGGGCCAGGCCCCCTTTCCCCTGGCCACCAATCAAGCAGTCACCGTCGACGCCGCAGCGCTCGACCTGCCACCCGGGGCGACCGTCTACTTCGGGCCCTGCATCGCCGGCCACGTCGGGGCCGACACGGCGGCCGCCATTGCCTCGGAGAAGCCCCACCAGTCCGACGCCGTGCAACTGCTGGTCGATGTGGGCACCAACGCCGAGATCGTGCTCGGCAACCGGACCGGACTACTGGCCGCCTCCAGCCCCACCGGGCCCGCTTTCGAGGGTGCCCAGATCTCGTCGGGCCAGCGGGCCACCGCCGGAGCCATCGAACGGGTCCGTATCGACCGGGCCACCCTGCAACCCCGATTCCGGGTCATCGGCAGCGACCACTGGTCCGACACCGAGGAGTTCGCTGAGGCCGGCCTGCCGGTCACCGGCATCTGTGGTTCGGGCATCATCGAAGTGATCAGCGAAATGTTCCTGTCGGGGGTGATCGACTCCCAAGGCGTCATCCGCCCCGCCGGTGGCGATGGCGACGGCGACGTCCGGATCGTGGCCGACGGCAGGACGTTCAAGTATCGGTTGCACGACGCCATCTTCGTGACCCAGAACGATGTGCGGGCCATTCAGCTGGCCAAGGCGGCCCTGAGGGCCGGGATCGACTTGCTGATGGAGCACGCCGGGCTCGACTCGGTTGACGAGATCCGTCTGGCCGGCGCCTTCGGCGCTCACATCGACCCGATCTGCGCCATGGTCCTCGGCCTGATTCCCGACTGTCGCCCCGAGGCGGTGCGGGCCGTTGGCAACGCCGCCGGCTCGGGCGCAATCCGAGCGCTGCTCTCGGCCTCGGAGCGGGCCGACATGGAGCAGGTGGTGGCCGCGGTCACCAAGATCGAGACAGCCACCGAGCCGCGATTCCAGGAGCTGTTCGTGGCCGCCCTGGCCTTCCCCCACCTCAATGCCGCCACCCCCCACCTGGCCTCGGTGGTCGACCTACCCAACTCGACCACCACGCCGGGGGAATCGGGCCGACGGCGGCGACGCCGCCGGGAAACGAGGGCATGATGCATCCAACATCTCAAAGGAGCGAGTGTGATGAGTGATCAACCAAGAGGCCGACGCAGCGGCGGCCGAGCCGGCCGCCAAGCGGCCCGCCAGGCCAATGCGCCGACTCATCAGCCCTACATCACCCGAACACTGAAGCCTTTCGAGGTGGTGAGTGAAGAGGGCCTGACCATCATCGAGCACAACGCCGACACCATCCTCGAGCAGGTGGGCATCGACTTCGTCGACTATCCGAACGCCCTGACCCTGCTGGCCGACGCCGGAGCCGAGGTCGACGGCCACCGGGTTCGGTTCCCCCGAGGAATGTGCCGAAAGATCGTGTCGGAGAACGCACCGTTGAGCTACATTCAGCACGCTCGCAACCCGGAGCGGTCGGTGCAGATCGGCGGCGACGCCACCGTGTTCGCTCCCAACTACGGGTCACCATTCGCCTTTGATCTCGACAACGGTCGACGATACGCCACACTCGATGACTTCGAGAACCTGGTCAAGCTGGCCTACCTGACCCCGGCCCTCCACCACTCCGGAGGCACGGTGTGCGAGCCGGTCGACACTCCGGTCCCGGTTCGCCACCTCGACATGGTCTACGCCCACATCCGCTACAGCGACAAGCCGTTCATGGGCTCGGTGACGGCCGGGGAGCGAGCCGACGATTCGGTGGACCTGGCCCGGATCGCCTTCGGCGGGGATCTGGCCGATCGGACGGTGATGACCAGTCTGATCAACGCCTCATCCCCCCTCGTGTGGGACGCCACCATGCTGGCGGCGGCCGAGGCCTACGCCAGAGCCAATCAGGCCTGCATCATCACTCCCTTCATCCTGGCCGGCGCCATGTCGCCCGTGACCGCGGCCGGCGTGGCGGCCCAGACCCTGGCCGAGGCGCTGGCCGGTATGACCTTCGTGCAGCTGGTCCGGCCGGGGGCGCCGGTGGTCATGGGGTCGTTCGCCAGTTCGATGTCGATGCAGACCGGAGCGCCAACATTTGGCACCCCTGAGCCGGCGCTGGTTCTCTATGTGGTGGCCGCGCTGGCCCGCCGCCTGGGCGTGCCCTTCCGGTCCGGCGGGGCCCTTTGTGCCTCCAAACTCCCCGACGCTCAGGCCGCCTACGAGAGTCAGGCCACCATCATTCCGACGATCATGGGAGGGGTCAACTTCGCCCTGCATTCGGCCGGCTGGCTGGAGGGCGGGTTGACCGTGGGCTACGAGAAGTTCATTCTCGACGCCGATCAGTTGGGCATGATGGAGGTGTTCTCCCGGGGGGTCGACCTGAGCGAGAACGGCCAGGCCGTCGATGCCATCCTGGGCAACGCTCCCGGCCAGCATTTTCTCGGTACGGCTCACACCCTGGCCAACTTTGAGACCGCCTTCTACCGGTCGACCACGGCCGACAACTCGAGTTTCGAGCAGTGGTCGGAGGAAGGGTCGCTGGATGCCGCTCAGCGGGCCAACACCATCTGGAAACAGATGTTGAACGACTACGAGGCCCCGGCCATCGACGACGCCATCGACGCCGAACTCAAAGACTTCATGGCCCGGCGGAAAGAAGAGATCACAGCCGCCGGAGGGTAGGTCCACCATTGTGCGGCGTCCCGACGTCGCTCAGCGGCGTCGCCGCACTGCAGAAGGCCAACCGATGTTGGAGTTGCGCTCAGTCGCCGTTGCCCGCGACGTCATCATCGTCGTCGGGCGGCGGTGGATTCTCGGGCTCGGTGGTGGAGCGTTGGGTGGTGCCGGTCGACGGGGTGGTCGGCGTCTCGGTGGTTTCGGTCGTCTCCAGGGTGGGGCGGGTGATGATGGTGATCGTGGGTAGCGGGATGGTCGGAAGGGTGATGACGGTCGGCTCGGTCACCACCACCGAGCTGGAGGTCGAACTCGACGAGGTCGAACTGGACGATGTCGAGCTGGTCGCCGATTGCGAGGTGGAAGACTCCGACGGTATTGACGTGGTGCGGGCGGCGGTGCTGGGGGTACCGAAGTCGATCTGAGTCACGTCGGGCAGCTCGACGCCGCTGGTGGGTGGAATGGTGACGATCTCATCGGCCACCGTGGACGAGGGGAACTCCTCGGCCCGGACCGACCCTCCCGGTTGCAGGATCTGGGTGGCGGCCACCACCGTCAACACCACCAGCAGGACAAGCGGTATGACCTTGTTCAGCATCGGCTCTGCCCCGAATACACCATGTTCCTCTCGACTTTCCCCACCAGTCCCTCATGAACTCCGTCGAGGCCGCCCTGGACGCGAGCCCATTGTGCCTGGTTTACCCTCGGACCAAAACCATCGGGTCCCGTGATGATCAATGTGGCTCATGATGCTCTGGGCATCCCGGTCTCCCCACCAACGGCCGAGGTTGGGCCAGGAATCAGCCGTGGCGACGGAGCCAGGTCAGGACGGCAACGGACACCGCCTCGGGCTGCTCCGGCAACAGGGCGTGGCCGGCACCCGGTATCTCGAGCAACGACACCTTGCCCCCAAGCTCGTTGGCCAGGAGACGGGTACTCTCGGCCGACACCATGCGGTCGTGCTCGGGTCGGATGATCAGGGCATCAGCCGTCCCACCGGTTGACCACTCGTTGGTCGGGGTCCGCTGCAGGGCCTCCAGCTGGGCGTTGGCCACCAGCGGATACCAGCCGTCGACCCAGGCCACCGGGTCGTTGCCGTCGGCGAAGAAGGCCACAGCCACCGATTCCAGGTGCTCCTCCAGCGTCAGAGATGTGATGAACACCCGACGGTGAGCGGTGGCCGGCTCCGGCCGCGGCAGTTCGGGTCCGGGAGTGGCCAGGAGCACCAGATGACGGACCCAACGGGGAAATTTGGTGGCAGTGGCCCGGGCCACCTGGCCTCCGAAGTCGTGTCCGATGATGGCGGCCGGACCGCCGCCATTGGCCTTGATGATCGTGGCCACGTCGTGGGCCAGATCGACCAGGGTGATGTTGGCCACCGAGGATGACGACCCCCGTAGTCCTCGGGGTTGCAGCCCAAGGACTCGATAGCCGGCGGCGGCCAGACGATCCGACAGGTGGGCGAAGTCACCGGCGGTCCGCCCCAATGAGGGCAGCACAACCACCGGAGGTCCATCGCCCTGCACCTCGACCGTGAGCTCGCACGATGGCCCGCTGATGGTTTCGGTCCGCCGGTAGCCCGAGGCCTGCTCCAGCTGGGCCACCTGGGCGTCGAATGTCTCCATCTCGATGAGCGAATCGATCGTGTTGTCCTGGTCGTAGGTCTTCCACAGCCGACGGCCGATGAATCGCAGCGCCTCGGTCACCCGGGGACCGACCGACGGGCCGACGTGGTTGCCCTCCCGGGTGAGGCGATACTCGTGCTGCAGCCCGACGTCGAACAGGCAGCGATGCAGAAGTTCGCAACCGTAGTGGACGTGCATGCGATCCTCGTCACCGGCCTCGATGTAGATCGACAATCCGCTGGCGGCGATGGCCGCGCTGTTGGCCACCGCCAGAGCCGTTGGGTGATTGGCCTTCCAGAACTGGTGGTCGAGCGGGCTGCCGAACAACCGGTCTCGGAGCCGGACCGGCATGTAGACCCGGTCGCGGCTGGGAACCCGGTCCCAGCTGAGAGCGGCCTCAACTGTTGGCTCGACGGCCACCACGGCCTCGAATTGGTCGGGATGTTTGAAGGCCATGCGCAGCGCCCCCAGGGCCCCCACCGAAATGCCGCCGATGAGCACGGGGCCCTCCTCACAGCCGGTTTCGGCCCGGATGTGGGGGATGAACTCGTCGAGCAGGAAGCTCTCCCACAGTTCCGAGCCGTCGTGACGGTCGAGGTAGAACGACCACCCGGCGCTGGGCGTGGCCACCACCATGGACGGCAACGACTGATCGGCCCAGCATGACATGAACTGGGAACGACAGCTTTCGAGGAAGCGCCAGGACCCGCCCCCGCCGTGGAGCCAGATCAGCAGCGGTCGATCGCCACCATGAACTCCACCGGGGGACAGAAGGGCATATTCCACCGGGCCGGAGACCAGCTTGGTTTCAAGCTCCCCCTGGACCAGACCGCCGTCGGCTCGCTTTTGATCCCTGCGTGACATCTGAGGTTGGTAGCAGCAGGTCGCTGCTGCTAGGAGAGTAGCCGCTGACCACCGGGACCAGCCACGACCAACGACAAGATTCGCCCAGGAACTGGGCAGTATCTCCTATCAGAGTTGCCGGCTGAGAGCGCCGAGTGGCTAGAAGCTCTCCAGCAGCACGCCGGCGTCGACATAGTCGAGACCGAGCGACTCGGCCACCGCCAGTTCCGTGATCTGCCCCTTGGCCACGTTCAGCCCGTTGCGGAGGTGGACATCATCGGCCAGGGCCTGCTTGGCTCCCTTGTCGGCCAGGGCCAGGGTGAAGGGCAGAGTGGAGTTGTTGAGGGCGTAGGTCGACGTCTTGGGCACGGCACCGGGCATGTTGGCCACGCAGTAATGCACGACATCGTCGACGACATAGGTGGGCTCGCTGTGGGTGGTGGGACGGGACGTTTCCATGCACCCGCCCTGATCGATGGCCACGTCGACCAGCACCGACCCCGGCCGCATGGCCTTGACCATCTCGGCTGTCACCAGGCGGGGGGCCCGAGCCCCCTTGACCAATACGGCGCCGATGACCAGATCGGCGTCGAGCACGAGTTCGCCCAGCGCCGAGCCGGTCGAGTAGACGGTGCGAAGGGCCGGCCCGAAGCGGGCGGCCAGTTCGTCGAGCACATCGACCTGGCGGTCCAGCACGGTGATATCGGCCCCCATTCCCACCGCCATCTCGATGGCGTTGGAACCGACGACGCCTCCGCCGATCACCACGACCTTGGCCGGCGGCACGCCGGGCACGCCGCCCAGCAGCAGTCCGGCGCCACCCTGGGGCCCTTCGAGGCTGTGGGCTCCGGCCTGGATCGACATTCGGCCCGCCACCTTCGACATCGGCGCCAGCAACGGCAGGTCGCCGTCGCGGTCGGTCACGGTCTCGTAGGCGATGCAGGTGGCTCCGCTGGCCAGCAGATCCTTGGTCTGTTCGGGGTCCGGGGCGAGATGGAGATAGGTGAACAGGATCTGATCGGGTCGCAGCATGGCCCGTTCGGGAGCCTGGGGTTCCTTGACCTTGACGATCATGTCGGCCTGGGCGAAGACCTCGGCCGCGGTGGACGCAATTCGGGCCCCGGCCGCGGTGTAGTCGTCGTCGGTGGCGCCGATGCCGATCCCGCCGTTGGTTTCCACCACCACGTCGTGACCTCGGCTGGTCAATTCGGCCACGCTGACCGGTGTCAGGCCGACTCGTTGTTCGGCGTCTTTCACCTCTTTTGGAACCCCTACGAGCATCGTTGCTCCCCTTCCTCATTGTCGGCGCCAACCGGCGCAACCTCGGTGGACTCGACTGTAATCGAGCCGGCTCGACTGTCGATTGCAAAATCAATGACTGTGGGATGGACATGTAGCCGTTGCTTCCGTCTATTCTCAATTTCACGCAAGAGTCTGTCGTACCTGTGGTGGATGATGAAATCAGTTAGTGGCAAATCCTTGGCCGGAACAAGCAATCTTGATGCCATCGATCGTCTCATCCTGAACCAGCTCCAACGCAACGGACGCCAGACCAACGCCGACATGGCCGACGCCGTCGGGCTCTCACCGTCGGCCACACTGCGCCGGGTGCGGGCGCTGGAGGAGCAGGGGGTGATCGAGGGCTATGTCACCCTGATCAGTCGGCGGGCGGTGGGCAAGGCCACCACGGTGTTCGTGGAGATCTCCCTGGCCGGCCAGTCGGAGCAGGTTCTCGATGCCTTCGAGGCCGCCATTGTTGAATGCCCCGAGGTCATGAGCTGTCATTTGATGGCGGGTAACGCCGACTACCTGGTCCAGGTGGCGTGCGACGACGTCGAAGACTTCGAGCGGGTCCACCGCACCTACCTGGCCCAGCTGCCGGGCGTCAACCGGATCAGATCCAGTTTCGCCCTTCGAGCGGTGTGCCAGCGCACCGGCTTCGACCTGTAGCCGACATCCGGCCGACGCCCGGGCCGGCCGCCGAGGACTGGCGAAAGTTCGACAGCAGATCCTGCGTGTCACACCTTGTGAGTAGGTTGTTGGTAAGGCTCCGCCGAGGCTGACCTGGCTCGGCCGCCCTCATGGCCGTGGTCATCGTCAAACCCCAATCTGCCCGGAGTTCAGCGATGTCCATCGTTCCCGTACCTCAATCCATCACCTCCTTCCGCGACGCCCTCGGCCTGGCCCTGGAACTCAGCGACGAGTTCGCTTACGCCCACGCCGTGGTGATCCTCGCTCCGGATCGACGCTGTGTCGAGCTACAGCTGTTCACCGGCATCGTCGACAATCTCGGGGTCATGCTCGGATGGCTGTCGTCGAGGTTGGTGCGAGGGTATGCCCCGGTTCCGGTGCTCCTGATCTCGGTTCGCAGCGTCGATGGCTGGTCGGTGTACGAACGCGACCTGAACGACTTTCGATTCGCCCGGGCCACCATCGGTGAGTTGGGAGGCGAACTGGTCGACTGGTTGGAGACCGACGGAGAACTGGTCCGCTCCTTCGCCCACCTGGTCGACCCCGGCTCGGCGTGGAGCACTCAGGCCCGAGCGGAGGGGGCGCTGGACGACGTCGACCGGTAGCCCAACAAGACGAAAGCAGGAGCGGGGTGCCCCTGCTTTCGGTACCGATCGGCCCGGTGGACCAACCGTGGATTCGGTATTCCTAGTTGAGCGAATTGCCGAGCTGACTGTAGCTGTCGGCCGTCTCCCCACCCAGGAAGGTCACCGCGCTGATACAGACCACGGCGATCAAGGCCAGGAGCAGCGAATACTCCACGACCGACGCGCCGCGGTCTGACTCCGCGGAGGGCGACGACAACGCCGCCAGGTACTGATGGACAAGCATAGGAAGGTTCTCCAATTCTCATCTTTGTAATCGGTCCCAAATGGGCTGACCTTAATTCAATCGTCGCATTTGGTCACCGGCTGCATAGGAGCTTCTCCCCAGAGGGGTAGGGACAATGCTCATCATGAAAGCCGCAGATGGGCCATTGGCCCCAGCGGGCCATCGTCGGATCGCCTCATCAACCGACGGGTCCCCAGGATCGCAGGCACCGGGCCGGTTGGGAGACATCAACGGCCCGGACGAACCCGAACTTGTGGGCCAGCAACTCACCCCATCCCCCGGGGCCGGGGTCGAGGTCGGAAAGCCGATCGGGGGGATCAACGGCGTCGCTGACCAACCAACGCAACCTGACCTCATCATCGGCCGCCAACGCCTCCGGGTCGGAGGAATCGACCAGGCGGTTGCGCTGATAGCGACGAAGATTGTCAGCGGCAACCGCTCGACCGCCATCACGGTAGTAGGCCAGCGGATGGTCGTCAGGAGTATCGACGATCAACAACATCTCGCTCGATCGAACCCCGCCCACAGCGGAGAACAGGTAGTGATCGCCGTCAACATAGACCGTCTCCAGGTTGGAGTACATGTTGAAGGCGGCGGCAGTACGGATCTGAAGATAGGGGGCCACGGCGTTGGCCACCAGGATGGCCACGATCGGAACCAGCATCGGTATCGGACCGCGGGCTTGGACCCCTTCACCCCGCCATCCGGCCCCGTTCCGGCCTCGACCGACAACAGCGGTAAGCACCCACCACAGCACCGACGTCCCCACCAGCAGCCAGGCGGGATAGGCCACCACCCAGATCGGCCAGCCGGCGACCATGACGACGCCATGGGCCAGCAACACTGCTCCGACCCCCAGGGCCAACCCCGCCCGACCCCGTCCCCCGGCGAGTCCATCGATCCGATCCGACACCAGGGTTTGCACCTCGGCGGGGGCGAAGGCCAGGAAGAGCGGGAACAGGGTGGCCGTGAAATCGAAGACGTGCCCGACCGGCTCCAGAGCCAACACGTAGTGGAACATCATGGCCAGCACCAACCCGGCGACCCGCCAACGGCGAACAACCAGCAGAACCGGAATGGCCAACTCGACTACCGCCGTGGTCCAGATGGCGGCCACCGAGAGGGAACGGACGTCCGATACTCGAAAGCCCAGCCAGCGGCTGAATTCGTCGCCGAAGACCACGGCACAGCTGACCGCAGGATCGAAGAAGCTGGCGTTCAGTTTCGACAGGGCAATGCTGGCGTAGGCGATGATGAGCACCCACCGCAACACCGGCAGTGCAGTGCCGGGCCAGCGCCCACCGGAACCGAGCACGGCCAATAGCACGGTTAGGGCGCAGAGGGCCAGAATCACCTCGTGGTTGCCGATGAACGGAGCCTTGAGCACGGCCACGACGACGAACAGCAGGCCAAGAGCGGCCACATAAGCCGAGCGAGGCTGCATCAGTACCAGCACAGCCAGGGCCGCCATCATCAGTTGCAGCACACCAACCACCGTGGGCACCCCGGTGAACAGGGCGACCAGGTAGGCACTGTTGGCCAATAGGTGGAAGACCACGGCCAGAGGCCAGGCCACGGTGAGCCAACGATGTTCGGGCCCAACACCGGCTGTGGCCGCCGCGACCTCGGTCATGGCACTCGATTTCGACTCCGGCAACCGGTCGGTGACATCCACGATTGATCCATCGGCCGAGACCCTCCCCGGCATAGCTATCGGGTGGCAGCGGTCCGACGACCCTCGCCGAACCCCGCTGATCGCCTCACCTTCCGGGTTCTTCTAGACCGAGAGACGTTCCCGCTCGATCTGACGGTTCTTACGTTCGGAGAACAAGATGGCGGCGATCAGCAGCAACGCGATGATACCGAGCGAAATCCAGACGTCGAGGTGGAAGCCCCGCCAGGCCCCGATCATCTTGCCGCCGACGAACACCAGAATCGCTCCCAGACCGTGGTTGAGGTAGTGGAACCGCTCTTTGGCTCCGGCCAGCAGGAAGTACATGGCCCTGAGCCCGAGGATGGCGAAGGCATTGGAGGAGAACACCAGGAATCGATCCTGGGAGACGGCCAGGATGGCCGGGACCGAGTCGACGGCGAAGATCACGTCGGTTACCTCGACCACCACCAACGCCGCCAGCAGGGGCGTGGCCACCCGATGCCCGTTCTTGATGGTGAAGAACTTCTGGCCGTCGAACTCATCACTGACCGGAATGAAACGTTCCAGTATCGACATGCCCCGGCGGGAACTGGTGTCGCCCTCGTCGTCGCGGTGCCTGATGACACCCAGACCGGTGTAGATCAGGAACACCCCGAAAACCAGCAACAGAATCTCGAACCGTTCTAGCAATTCGGCCCCGAGAAAGATGAAGATGGCCCGCATGACCAGCGCCCCGAAGATCCCGTAGAACAGAACCCGGTGCTGGTACTTCAGCGGGATGGCCATCGAGGTGAACAGCATCGACCAGACGAACACGTTGTCGACGCTGAGCGCCTTCTCGATCAGGTAGCCACTCAGGTATTCGCCGAAGGCCAGGTTGCCGAAGCTGAGGAGAACATAGAGGGAGAACCCCAGACCGCAGGCCACCCAGAAGAGAGATTCGAACAGAGCCTCGCGGAACGTCGGCTCGTGGGCGTGGCGATGGCGATACAGGTCGATGGCCAGCAGCACCAGGACCAACACCCCCAGCAGGATCCAGGGCGTGGTCCCGATGTCGCCCAGGGCGACGAAGTTCCCCGATTCGGTGTCAGCAAAGGGAAGAAACATCACTATCCGGGCTTGACGGCCAACTTGGTCCAGGCGCCGAGATATACAACGCTGTCGTCGCTCAGCTCGACCGGGATCCCCTGGGTGATCGGGTCGGTGTCGAAGCTGTCGATGAAGGTACCGTTGGTCGAGCCCACATCGGTGATGGTCATGGTGCCGTTGTCGGAAACCCGGAGGACGGCATGCCTGGTCGACACCGCCGGGTCACCGGTCAGGGCCTCGATGTCGATGTTGGGATGAACGGCCCGGCTGTCGCTGGTGCGTCCGATGTGGAGCTCGGTGCCGAACAGTTCGAGTTCCTGATCCGGAGGCAGCGGATCGGGCAGGGGAACCTCGCCTTCGGTCACCATGGCGGCGAAATAGTCGGCGTCGGTCGAGACGGCCACCAACACCAGGGGTATGCCATCGGCTCCGCCGTCGACCAGCGACGGTACCGGTGATGGTTCGGGCACCGAGTCGGCATCGCTGTCGGACTGGTCGGCGTTGTCGGGCTGGTCGGCGGGCTCAGGGTCAGGGACGACGAGCGGCGGCAGATCAGACGATTCGGGGACCGATCCGGTCACGAAGTCGTAGCCGCAGCTCTCACAGAACAGGTCGTCGGGTCCATGAGTTTCGCCGCAGTTGTCACATGTCGTGGCCATTGCTGTCTAGTCCGCCTTCCGGTTGACGCGAACGGTACGGGTTGATCGTACGTCGAGCGCCATCTCGTCGCTCTTTTCAACGTCACGGCGAAGCCGGACGGTGCCGCTGGCCGCGTCGTCGACCTCGACGACCTTCTGCAGCAGCCGGACCGTGGCGTCGTTACCACTCTCGTGGGCCAGTTGAACGGCTCGCCCCAACTTCACTGTGGCCGTCTGACCATCGCCCGATTCCCGGGCGGCCAGGCCTTCGGCGATGGCGTCGGCCAGCTCGGCCTGACCCGTGTAGTGGGCCACCTCCCGGTTGATGCGGGTCGACAGCCGTTCGTCGTCGGTCCAGATGGCCCTGACGAGGGCTGCCGGCTGCTCGCTGTCGTCAATCACCAGCATGATGCGGGCGGCCAGCCGCTCGTCGCCGACGCCTCCGACCGGAATCCGCACCCGGATGTGGTAGTCGCGATCCTCATCGCCGGCCCAGGCTCCCAGCGGGTAGTCGGTGGTCAGGGGGTTGACGGCCTGACCCAGCGGAGTCAGGTCTTCGAGGGTCGGGGCCACCTGTTTGACGAACTCGCAGACCGAGCCCTTGGGGTTCCACAGCCGCAGGGCCACACTGCCGACCTGCTTGCCCATAGCGGCCTCGGTCAACCTGGTGAACTCGTCGTGCATGTCCTCGGGACGGGGAATGATGTCCACCGTGCCCAGAAGGGCGGAGGCCACCTTCCGTAGTTCGCTGATGTCCCAGTCAACGCCGAGACCCCGGGCGTCACATTGGAAACGACCGATGCACTCGCTGATGCGGGCATCGAGTTCGGCCGGTTTCTCGTTCTGGTTCTTGCCGTCGGTGAGCAGCAGAGCGTGGGCGATGGCCCCCGGTCGTTGGGCCGCCAGGTAGGCGGCGGCCCGCAGCCAGCTGCCAATGGCGGTGCCACCCCGGGCCCTGACCTTGGCCACCGAGTCTTTGGCTTGTTGACGGCTGGCGTCGTCGGCCACCGCCAGCCCGTCGTTGGGATAGATCATGTAGGCTCCGGCGGTACCGCCCACGATGGCGAAGTGGCAGCCGTCGTCGATGGTGTCGATGGCCGCCTGGGTGGCCTCGACGGCGGCCCGGATCTTGCGCCCGCCCTCCTCCTGCATCGATCCCGAGGTGTCGATCACGATGATCTCGACCGCATCGCCTCGGGTCGTGCCGACCGAGGCCCCGGCGGAGGCGGTGACGGTGACAACGGCGTCAACGGTGTCGGCCCCGGCGGGCAGGAATTCGTTCTGGAACACCTGAGCGGAAAAATCGGTCATATCGTCGGTTCCTCCGGCGGATCATCCTCCGCCTGTTCGCTTGCTGGATCGGTGGTCTGGTCCGCCACTTGGTCAGCGCCCTCGTCGGGCGGATCCGGCTTCTCGGCATCAACGGTACTGCCATCGGTCGAATCCGGTGACCCCGGTGCCCAGTGGGCCACGGAAATGTTGTCGTGGCCGCCACACTCGTTGGCGAAGTCAACCATGGCCCGGACGAGGGCCAGGCCGGCCAGGCCGTCGGCCTTCAACCGCCGCACGAGGTCGGGGGCCGGTTGGCCGAGCTCAGGGTGGAAGTAGCGCCACATACCATCACTGCAGACGATGAGGTCGGCATCGTCATCGGCGGTGAATGTCTCATGAATGATCTCGGGGCGATGGTCGGCGGCGTCAGCACCGAGCCAGCGGGTCAACGCCCCGTCGATCTCGTGATCAACCGTCAACAGGCGGGCCCGGTCGCCGTCCAGCCAGTACACCCGGCTGTCGCCCAGCCACATGACCGAAACCGCCACCGACCGCTCCCCGTTGTCGCTGTCACCGTCGCCGGCGATCATTCGGGCCACCGCAGTCACCAGGGTCGAAGACGGTGGATTCAGGTCGTCGACTTGGGTCTGTTGGCTGGCTCTGTCGACCTCGGACCGGGCGGTGTCGAGGGCGGCCAGGAGCGCTTCGTCGTCGGCGGCGACACCGGACGGCGGACGTTCGGGCTTGTCCAGCCACTCCAGCAGGGTGTCGGCGGTGACCGAGGCCGCCACCTGCGAGATCTCGGCCGAACCCGGAGTAGATGACACCCCGTCGCAGACGACCAGGACGACAGCGCCGTCACCGGCCACGGCGACAGCCACCGCGTCCTCGTTGTGGTGATGGCGCTGACCCCGATCCGACACCGCAGCCACTGATCCATCGACGACCTCGACATGATCGCGGGGACCCGGTTGGCGGTGGCCGCACGAGTGGCAGTAGCCGTCGTCCTCCACCGCCGCTTCGCCGCAGGTAACGCACTCCGGTTTGGGTTCGGCGGCCAGATCATGGCCGCATTCCTCACACCACTTGGCCACCGCCGGACTCTGCTGACCACAGCTCGGGCAGGTTTGTGCTTCGTCGGCGATCACAGTCAGATCAGGCTCCAGGGCCGTACGTTGTTGGCCCGATCGATGAGCGCGGCCCGTGAACCGGCGTCAGGAGCCATCCTGGCCATGAACCGGTAGGTCTCCTCCAGGCCCGTGCGCAGATCGCGCTCGCTGAGGTCTCGGCCCAGAAGTTTGGCGTCGGAAGGCTGGATCCGCCCACTGAGCAGACCGTCAAGGGCCTTCTCGAAGATGTCGGCCGAGATCGACGCCCGTTCGTTGGCATCGAGTTCCAGACGGTCGATGATCGACGACGCCTCGGACAGATCGGAGACCGACGGCAGCTGCTGATCCGATCCCGAGGCCAGCGTGCGGGCCGCCGCCACCTGGGCGTCGTAGTGGGCGGCCGACGAAGACGGCACCCGGTCGAACGCCTCCACCGCCTCCGGCACGCTGGCCTGGGCGATGTTGCACCGGGCCAGGCCGAAGGCGGCCGACACGTAACTCGAATCGGAACGGGACACCAGATCAAACACCTGCCGGGCCCGGTCGAGCTGGCCGGCTTGTTCGGCGGCAAGCGCCACCCCCAGTTTTGGCGCCGTCTCACCCGGGAGCTCGGTCCAGACTCGGCTGAAGCCTTCGGCCGCCAACGCCGCCCCCTGAGCCTGCAGCTGATGAACCGCCCGGTACCACCACACTCGCCAGTCCCAAGGATCCTCCATCTCCAACCGATAGAGCACCTTGTCCGGTGAAGCGCCGAGTTGACGCATCTGCTCGGCCTGGGTAGCCGTCACCGCGCCGTCCCGGCCACCAACCTGGATCAGCTCCCAGGCGTAGCGGAGCAACAAACCGCGGCTGAGCTCAATCTGTTGGGACCCGGCCGCGGCCAGGATCGTGGCCAGGTTACCGGCCGGATTGTCCTCCAGCAGATCGAGCAGGAAGGGGGCGGCGGGATCAGATTCGTCGATCCGGGCCGGGGGCAGTACCCGCCAGTCGACCCGAGTGGCGTCGAAGTTCTCGGCGGTGCTGAGCAGGAGGTGGGACAGCCGGTCGGGTTCGAACTCGGTCGACAGCGCCGCCCTCGGGGTGCGGGAGGTGACGGCCACGATCTCCCGCAGCACGCCGGTCAGCTGCTCCTGCATCTCGACCGCCGACTGGAATCGGTCGTCGGGGTGGGCGGCGGTGGCCTTGAGAAGAAAGCGGTAGAGCGACTCCCACTGGGTGAACAGCGGTTCGGTGGCCTGGGTGGGCAGGCTGTACTGATAACGCCCGGTGTGGAACACGAAACGGATGACGAGCACGGCCAGGGTCCGGCCGACGGTGTAGAGGTCGGAGGCCACCGATGGTCCGGTTTCGGCCATCTCAGGAGCCTGAAATCCCTCGGTTCCGAAGATGGCGGCCTG
The DNA here is from genome assembly GCA_965216685.1 of Acidimicrobiales bacterium. Taxonomy (GTDB): domain Bacteria; phylum Actinomycetota; class Acidimicrobiia; order Acidimicrobiales; family SZUA-35; genus JAHELU01. The sequence continues at coordinate 4,017,680 of OZ244195.1, read as the reverse complement.
CCGGTCGTCCATCCGCATGACCGCTCCGACATCGATCAGCTTGACGTCGTCGCCCACGGCCATGATGTTGGCCGGCTTCAGATCGTTGTAGACGAGCCCCAGCCCATGGAGGTAGGCCAGGGCGGGCAGGATGCCGAGGATGTAGGCAATGGCGTCGGTGACCGGCAGAGGGTCGGCCACTCCCCCGTTGGCTGCCCGGCGGGCTTTGAGCTTGGCGTTGAGCGATTCGCCTCCGACCATCTCCATGACGATGTAGCCGGCACCCCGGTGAGTGACGAAGTTGTAGATGTTGACGATGTTGGCGTGCTCGATCTGGGCCAGGAACCGGCGCTCGGCCACCGCGGCGGCGATGGCGTCGGGATCGTCTTCGTTGAGGAGCCCTTTCAACACGACCCAGCGGTTCGACACCGCCCGGTCCCGTCCGAGATAGATCCAGCCCATCCCACCGTGGGCCAGTGGCCCCAGAATCTCATACTGGCCGGCGATCACTTCACCGGCGGCCAATCCGGGGGCGTTGGTGATGAAGTCGAACGGGGTGCGGCAGTGGCCACAGAATCCCTTGACCCGACCGGCCTGGTCCCCGGTCGACCGGCCCACCGCCTTGCCGCAGCTGGAGCAGAACCGTTCGTCCTCCGGTACCTCACCCAGAACCGACGCCACCTCGGCCTCGGACATCACGGCCTTGGCCGGATCGCCGACGTCGGTCGGCGTGACGGTCACCAGCCCGGCACCGATACCGGTGCGGCGGGAGGCGGTGCGGCGCGAAGCCGAGGTCCGGCGGGTGCGAGCCGAACCGCTTTCAGCCGACGTCACCGAGGTGGAGACGTCGGGTGGACGGGGGACCGCGATCGAAGGCACGACGGCGCCGACGATTGCTTCGGCCGACTCGGACGAAGCCGCCGGCTCACCACCGGCCGCCACGACGGCGGCCGCGGCCCCTACTCCGGCGTCGGCGGCCAAGCCGCAGGTGTCGCAGTAGCCGTCGGCGGCGATGGTGCCGACACAGCCGTCGCGGCCACACACCGACCCGGCAGGAATGGCGGCCGCCGATGATCCCGGGGGTGGAGGGGGCGAGGCCGGGGCTGACACCCGGGGGGCGGCCGCCGGGGCCGGGCCGCCCTGATACTTGACACCGCAGGTGTCGCAGTAGCCGTCGGCGGCTATGGCGCCACCGCAATCAGGCTCCGGGCAGGCAGCGACGGTGTTGGGCGACAGGTTCGTCATCGCAGATCAGCGCTTTCGCAGTTCGACGGCCAGCTGGGCGATGGCCTCTTCGGCGGCATCCAGATCACTGGGAGCAGTGTAGAGCTCTGTCCAGGCCGAGTCGGCCAGTTCCATGGCGGCGGCCGATTCGGCATGACCGGTGGCCGCCATCTTGGCCTGAAAGGCCTGCAGACGGCCCCGGAGTTCGTCTCGTCGATCGAGGTCGCGCCGGTTGCGATGCCCGGCTTCGGTCAGCTGTCGTTCCAGCTTGGCCGCCATGGCCAGCCACTGATCGAGCAGCGTTCGCTGCCGGGTCCAGAGGGCTGCGCCCTCGGCACCATCGGCCAGGGCCAACAGCTCATCCAGTCGTTGGGCCAGGCCGCCCGGGCCGTCGATGATCGTCCGGGCCGGCGCCGTGACGAGATCCCGGGGGTTCACCACCTTCTGCCGAGCCTCGGTGGCGGCCGCCGCCGCCCTGGTCCGCAGGACACGAAGCGAGGCCAAGATGTTGCCGGTCTCGGCCAGATCATCGCCCAGGTTGTCGTGGCCCGACCGCAGGCCGGACATGTGGCGGGCGGCATCGGCCACCAGACGGTCGAGCTCGATTCCCTCCGAGTCGGCGACGCTGATCGGGTCGACCAGTAGCCGTTCGGCCAGATCCTCGGCCCGCCGCTCGGCTCTCCCGATAAGGGGCTCGACCACTCCCAGGGTCTCGGCCTCGGCCTTCAATCGCTCCACCGTCTCCCGGGCCGCTTCGACCCGGGGGAGGACGTCGAGCCAGGCCCGGTCGATGCGGCTGACGCCGTGATGGACGGCGTCGTAGCGTTGGCGGAGCAGGTCGATGGCGGCGGTCACGGCCAGGGTTCGGTGCCCGTCGGTCAGGGCAACGGTCATCGGTTGGGTTGTCAGTCGTGACAGCTCGTCGACCCGTCGGCCGGTGGAACCGGTGTCCAGCCGGTGTTCCTCGACAAACCGTCGACCCTGTTCGATCCGGTCGGTCAACCCGTCGAGCAGGGGCCAGAAGTCGGCGGCCTGGCCGACCGCGGTGGCGTAGGCGGCCGCTGTCTTGGTCCCGGGCTCGGCGTCGGCCAGCATCAGATAGGAGGGCAACTGCTCCAGCTCGACAATTCCGGCCCGCAGGCCGTTCACCGCCGCCGTCAACCGTTCCAGCCCGCCGACACCGTCCAATGAAAGGGATCGACCAGGGGCGGATGGTGATCCGGATTGGTGGGAATGGTCCGACGCCACAGTGACTTGAGCATAGTTTGCCCACGCCGTCTTCGGCCGCTGTCGGCGGACCGCGACGGGCGCGCCCGTCGCACAGACAACGGACCAACCTGACAGGACACTAAGCTGTTGGACGTCATGACCACCACTCCCGCGACCGCCAGCCCCCCGGCTCCAACGTCGTCGGCTGTGGCCGTCGGCCCCGGTGGCGGACGAACAGTGCGGTTCCTGCAGCGCTGGATGGTCATCGTGCCCATCCTGATGGCGGCCAGCGGCGTGCTCGGGGTCGTCGGCGGGTTTCTCCTCCAGGACGCCGCCCGCACCACCAGTGAATCGACCGCTCCGTCGTTGATCGAGGTGCAGGATCTGTTCGCCTCGGTGGCCGAGGCCAACGCCGCGGCCACGGCCGCCCACTTGTCAGTCGACGCCGTTGGGGTCGAGGATCGGGCCAGCCGGAATCTCTATCTCGACGCCCGCCGACGGGCCACCGAGCAACTGACCGTGGTCTCGGCCGATCTGGGACGGACCGGCGTCGACGGATCCGGGGGCGATGGCGCCGAGTCGGCCGCCGCCTTGCAGACCATCTCCGCCTCCTTGACCGAGTACGGCAGCGCAGTCGAGGGTGCCCGAGTGGCCAATCTTAACGGCGTGGCCGACGCCGACGATCGGCTGCGAACGGCCCTGGCCCTGGTCGACGCCGAGATCGGACCGACCGTGGGAACCATCACCACACTGGCCAACAATCGCTACGACGACGAGGCGGCCCGAGGCGACCTCCTGGTGGCGCTGGCCGTCGGGCTGGGACTGTTGACGCTCATCGTGTTGGCCTGGGTCCAATACGGTCTGGCCAAACGGGTGCGGCGGATCATCAATCCGCTTCTGCTCCTGGCCACCCTGGCTTTCATCGGCTTCCTGGCCGTACTGATAAACGGCTACGCCGTTCGCCAGCAGGCTCTCAACGATGCCAGCGCCGGCGGATACGACGCCGTTGTGGCCAGCGCCCAGATGCAGGAGGCCACGTTCGGCCTGCAGTCACAGCTCGGGCTCCTACTTCTCGATTCCCCCGGTCAGGGTTCGCGGAATGTGACCGTCAGCGAGCTCATCAGCGACGGCGAAACCGCCGTCGTGGCCACGGTCGAGGCCGCCGACTCCGACCGGGAACAAGCGGCGGCCGAGGCATTGGCCGTCCGTTGGGGTCGTTACCGGGACGTCGCGGTTGATGTCACCACCCTGGCCGAAGCCGGTGACCAGGACGCGGCGCTGGCCATCTTCCAGGGCCAGGGCCTGTCCACATTCAACGGGGTGAACACGGCCATCGAATCGGTGCTGTCCGACAATCGAACCCAATTCACCGACGGCGTCGCCCTGGCCCGCTCGGCGGTGGAACGGTTGCCCTGGATCTGCCTCCTGCTGTCGGTTCTGGCCGGGATCTTGACCATCATCGGCTTGCAGCGCCGCCTGGGAGACTACCGATGAACCGGCGATCGCAGGCTATGCGTCCACTCAGCCGTCGCCGTTTCCTGGCCGGTTTGGGAGCGACCGGTGTCGGGGCGTTCGGCCTCGGGGCATGCACGTCCGCCGGCGGTGGACGTGACGTCGACCTGGGCACCGATGCCATGGTCCGGGTGTTGAACTGGCAGGACTACATCGATGTCGACGACGAGGGCGTTCCGTACTACGCCGGGGGAACGCTGACGGCCATGGCCGACGAGGGTCTGTCGGTGGTCTACGACGACGGCTACCTCGACAACATCGACGGCTTCCAGAAGGTGTTGGACGAGGCGGTGAACGTCGACGTTCCCCAGTGGGACATCGTGGTCCCCACCAACTGGCGGGCGGCCGAGATGATCGCCAACGGATGGGCCGAAGCCCTACCCATTGAGGTCATCCCCAATCACGTCAACATCGATCCGGCCTTCCTCACCAACTCCTGGGACCGGGGTTGTCGCCACCAGATGCCCTGGCAGGCCGGCATCACCGGTATTGCCTACGACCCGGAATTGACCGGCCGCCCGATCACGTCCATCTCCGACCTGCTCGATCCGGCGTTCGCCGGGCGGGTCGGATTCATCGGCGAGATGCGGGAGGCCGTCGGCCTCATGATGCTGGCCAACGGCGACGATCCGTCGCGGCCGACCTTGGCCGCGGCCGAGGCCGCCCTCGATGTCATCACCGACGCCGCCGCCTCGGGCCAGGTCGGGGCCTTCACCTTCGAGGAGTTCGCCGACCTCCTGGCCGGCGGTCAGCTGGTGGCGGCCATGGCCTGGTCGGGCGACATGGCCCTGTTGCAGAACGATCGGCCCGACATCGAGTTCGTCATCCCCGAAGAAGGGGCGGTGCAGTGGTTCGACACGATGGTGATCCCCCGAGGTTCACCGGCCTTGGCCGCCGCCGGTCGATTCATGAACTTCGTGTACGATCCAGCCAACGCCGCCCGTATCACCGAATGGGTGTCCTACATCTCGCCGGTGCTCGGTGTCCAGGAGCAGCTGTTGGCCCGGGGAGGAGCATCGGCCGAACTGGCCAACAGTCCGATCCTCTTCCCCGACGATGCCACCAGAAGTCGACTGTTCACTTGGGGCGGCCTTGATCCGGCCGATGAACAAGTATTGGACGACCGCTACGGCCAACTGGTGGAGAGCTCGTGACCGATCACCTGGCCGGTGGTGATCCGTCGTTCAAACACCCCGCTCCCATGCACGACTACACACCCGATATCGATGCTCTGGCCGATGACATCCTGGCCTACGCCAAGGACCGGGTCTCGCTCGACCCCACCCCCATGGGCCGTTCGGCTTCGGCCCAGGAGCTGCTGGAAGCCCTCGGTGGCCCCACCATCACCACCGAAGGCATCGGCAGCGGTCGGGCCCTCAAAGCCTTCGCCGAGGTTCTGGCTCCGGCCTGCCTGTCGGTCGACAACACCCGCTACCTGTCATTCGTTCCCGCCGCCCCGACCGAGGCGGCGGTGCTGTTCGACCTGGTGGTGGGAGCCGAATCGATCTACGGCGGGTCATGGCTGGAGGGGGCCGGAGCCACCTACGCCGAAAACGAAGCCCTGCGTTGGCTATGCGATCTGGCCGGATTGAGCGGCGAATCAGGCGGCGTGTTCGTGCAGGGGGGCACCATCGGCAATCTCTCCGCCCTGGTCGGGGCCAGGGGTTCAGCCCAGGCCCGGCTCGAGCAGCGGGGAGTGGAGCGGCCTGATCGTTGGGCCTTCCTGGTCTCCGACACGGCTCACTCGTCGGTTCCTTCGGCCGCCATGGTGATGGATGCCGACGCCATCGCCGTACCAACCGGGGCCGACCGACGGCTGACCGGCGACCTGGTGGCCGCCGCCCTCGATGAACACGGCGATCGGATCGCCGGTGTGGTGGCCACCGCCGGCTCCACCAATCTGGGAGTGATCGATGACCTGGCATCGGTCGGCCGGGTCTGCAACGACCGCCAGGTCTTCTTCCATGTCGACGCCGCCTACGGCGGAGGCGCCTTGGCCGCCCCCAAGGCCCGCCACCTGTTCGACGGCATCGAGCAGGCCGACTCGATCATCATCGACCCTCACAAGTGGCTCTTCGCCCCCTTCGACTGCTGCGCCCTGTTGTGGCGGGATCCCGACCAGGCTCGGGCCGTTCACTCCCAGCATGCCGAATACCTGGAGTTTCTCGACGTATACGGCGACTGGAACCCCAGCGACTTCGCCATCCAGTTGACCCGTCGATCCCGAGGTCTACCCTTCTGGTTCTCGTTGGCCAGCTACGGCACCCGCAACTACGGCGAGGCGGTGCAACGCACCCTCGACCTGGCGGCCGAGGCGGCAGCAAAGGTGGAAGTGGCCGATCACCTACGGCTGGTGTGGGAGCCCGGCCTGTCGATCATCGTCTTCGAGCGCATCGGCTGGACCGCCGCCCAATACCAGGCGTGCACCGAGAAGATGCTGGCCGACGGCACCGGCTTCGTCGTGCCCAGCCGCCATGACGGCAAACCGGTCTTCCGCTTCTGCTTCATCAATCCCCGCACCACCAGCGCCGAGATCGACGCCATCCTGGCCGCCATGGAGTAGCGGGTACAGGACCTAGGTCTGCTTGAAGCGGATCGTCCAGGTTTCGTAGGTCGGGAAGAACAGGTTCAGCGCCGAGATCGACGTCCCGTCGGGATGCCACTCGCCGTTGGCGGCCACGCTCAGCCGACCGCCGGTGTTCGATTCCTCGTGGCCCGGCGTGTTGAAGTAGGTCAGCTGTTCCAGGCCGCTGCCGTCGGCGTTCATCAACATGAACTCGGTCTTGAGAAACAGCGTGTTGTGCACCCACGGATCGTCCCGAAAGGGATAGGAACTCATGAAGAAGATCTTGGTTCCGTCCGGTGAGAAGACGCCGTGCTCATCCCAGATTCCGGGGCTGTTGGTCAGGTTCCTCACCGAGCCGGTGGCTGTGTCGAGCACGTATTGATCCATGCCCTGGGCGTCGTCCAGACCGATGTCGGATGAAATCAGCAGCGAACGCCCGTCGGGGGCGAAGTTGCCCGGTTCGACCCAGCGTGCCCCCTCGGGAGTGATGTCGGTCCGGTTGGTGAACGACGGTGTTCCGTCTTCGGCCACCTCGACATCGGCCAGCAGCAGCTTCCACCGGCCGAACACGTTCTCGAAGATGTTGCCGTCGATGATCTCGGCCCACGCCGCCCTGGTCCCGTCGGGACTGAAGGCCACGCCGGTGAAGCCGTCGGACTGGTCGTTGGCGAAGTCGGTGAGCTGGTACCACCGGCTGCCGTCGGGCGTTGTCAGGTAGATGTCCACCCACAGACCCGAGTTGACCAGTCCTTCGATGATCTCAGGGGTCGAGAAGGGCGGCGGTTCGTACTCTGGGCGTTCGACGGCGAGGGCGATCCACTGTCCCGACGGGTGCCACCGTGGTTGCAGCTTGTGACGATCGGCGGCCGGTGCGCCCGCACCGTGGCCACAGGTGATGCAGGTCTCCGAAGCGCCGTGGGCCGGGCTGAGATAGAGCTGGTAGACGCCATGGTCGTCTTTGCCATTGACCAGATAGCGGCTGCCGTCGGGTGACCAGCTGCGCAGTCCCCGGCCCGCCCGGCACGATCTCGACGGCGCGGTGGTCGGTCCGGGGCCGCTGGCGGGGAATGGAGAGGGCCTGGTGCCACCGGTCGAGAGCGGGACGGGCTCGGCCCTGTTCGTCCAGCAGGCCGGTGTCCCGCCACGGGGCCGCCTCGTCGGTCGAACCGATGGCCCTCCAGAGAGCGTCGTAGTCACGGCCGATGAAGTTGACCACGAATCTCATCCGGTGCTGCTCCGCCGCGTTCAGGACGGTGTCGATCCATTCCCGTTGCTTGCCCGGCGTTCCTTCCAACGTGAAATCGAAACTCCGAAAGCTCGTCGTCTGGGCCGGGTATCCGGTCTCGGCCACCGCCATTGGACGCCCGCCGGCCAACTGGGCCAGTGTGTCGAATGCGTCATCGGGCAGCGGACCGGTCAGATGGTTGCTGGCGAAAGGATGGAACGAGAGAGCCAGATAGTCGCTGGCGGCGAGAACCTCCTCCAGTGCCGCCCGCTGGGCGAGATGATCGCCGTCGGTCCAACCTTCGAGCAGATCGACGGCGGCAACCGTCGAGAAGACGGGTAGATGGGGATGACGGTCCTTCACCGCCCGGTACGTGGCGTTCAGCAGTTCAACCAGCTGCGGCCAACGAGCCGGATCGTTCTTGGCCAGAAGGTTGACCTCGAGCCCGATGGCCAGATAGTCGGGCTCGTACCACTCCACTGCCGACAGCACATAGTTGATGTAGGCATCAACCACCGGGGCCGAGTCCAGCCGTTCGGCGGCGAAGCCGTCGGGTGGGGGCAGGTGCTCGGCCTCGGCCCAGTAGTCGGCCAGACCGGAGCGGGCGTCGTTCAGCGGTGTCAGGCCGAGATAGACCTCGTGTCCGGGGTTGGCGGTGATCGCTGCTCGGTGTCGTCGCCACTTGTCCTGCAGGTTGGGGCCGTAACCGGGGAAACCGGTAGCGGCCGCCGCCTCCGTCCAGGGCACTCCTTCGGTGCTGTGGAAGGCCAGTAGATCGGCGTGTTCGGCCATCACGGCATAGGCTGCGTCGACCGCCTCGACGGTCACGTCGTGAGGGAACGGGGTGATGCCCAAGGAGTAGGTCCGCGACCCGGAATCGGGCACGGTCTGAGACACGATTGTGGGCGGACCCGACGGCGTCGTCAGCGGCATCGGCCGCGGTGTCGGCGGGGGGAGCGGCTCACAGGCGGTGAGAACCAGCAGGAGAGCAACGACTACCGATGGCAACCGAATCGAACGGACTGTCATGGCCAGCATGGCAACTCTGTCGATCCGGACCCGACAAACGGTTCACGGCACAGGTGCACAGCACGAGAACGGCAAATCAATGCGATACTGAACGGATCGCCCCACCGAAAGGTCGTCCCGCCTTGACTGATCCTGCAGCCTCCGATCTCGAATGGCACAAGATCTTGGATCTCGATGAGTTGGAGGACGGCCGGGTCAAGACCGTGACGGTCGGCCGTCGCTCCTTCGCCGTCAGCCATGTCGACGGCCAATTCGGATGTCTGGGCAACGCCTGTCCCCATCAGGGTGGACCGTTGGGCGAGGGTTCGATCGAAAACGGTTGGCTGCGCTGTCCGTGGCACGGCTACGACTACTCCCCCATCGACGGCCAACCGCCGGGAGGCTTCTCGGACTCGGTCGACTGCTTTCCCACCGACGTCAGGGATGACGGCGTCTGGGTCGGTCTCCCTCGTCCTGCTCCGGTCGAAGATCGAACGATCTCCGACGTGGTGGTGGAAACGCTGACGGCCTGGGGTCTCAGTCATGTGTTCGGCATGGTCGGGCACTCCAATCTGGGTCTGGCCGACGCCATGCGCAAGGCCACCGAACGGGGCGATCTGACCTACATCGGGATCCGCCACGAGGGGGCGGCGGCGTTCGCCGCCTCGGCCTTCGGTAAGCTCACCGGTCGCCCGGCGGCCTGTTTCGGGATCGCCGGTCCCGGCTCCACCAACCTGTTGACCGGGCTGTACGACGCCAAGGAGGACCGGGCCCCGGTGCTGGCCCTGTCGGGTCAGGTTCCCTCCGCGGTCAAGGGCCGGGGGGCCTTCCAGGACACCAACCTGGAGGGAGCGTTCGCCGATGTCTCGGCCTTCAGCGAGACGTTCCACGCCGACTCCGATTTCGCCGAGCTGGCCAATCTGGCCATGAAGACCGCCATCGTCGAGCGCAACGTGGCCCATCTGATCTTCCCCGACGAGCTACAGCATCGGCCGGTGCCCGACGACACCCCGGCCGGATCACCCACCGGACGCACCGGCGGCCACGCCCACCGGCCCGCCGACTCCCAGATCGACGCCGCCGCCGACCTGCTGGCCCAATCGGAGCGGCCACTCATCATCGTCGGCAACGGCGCCCGCCACCACAAGAACGAAGTACTCACCCTGGCCCAAGCCCTGGGAGCCCCGGTGGCGACGACGTTCAAGGCCAAGGGACTTCTGGCCGACGATCACGAACTGGCCTGCGGAGTGCTGGGCCGGTCGGGCACCCCGGTTGCCTCCTGGATGATGAACGAGAGTGATCTGATCATCGTGTTGGGGGCCAGCTTCGCCAACCACACCGGGATCGCCACCTACAAGCCATTGATCCAGGTCGACAACGATCCGATGGCCATCGGCCGCTTCCACCCCGTCGACGTGCCCGTTCTGGGCGACATCGGGGTCTCGGCCGAAATCCTGGCCGGTCAATGCCTCGCCGCCGGGCGGCCGGCATCGGATCTTCGAGCGGATCTGGCCGAGCGCTGGGCCATCTGGACCGAGGAGAAATCCAGTCGTCAGGCCGACGACGACGGCAACGGTCTCAACGCCGCAGTGGTCATGGCCGCCTTGAGCGGGGCGGTGGCCGACGACGCCGTCATCTGTGTCGACGTGGGCAACAACACATACTCGTTCGGCCGCTACTTCGAAGCCTCAGGCCACCAGGACCTGTTGATGTCGGGCTATCTGGGCTCAATCGGCTTCTCCTTCCCGGCCGCCATGGGAGCGTGGGCCGCGGTGGGAGCCGCCCGCCAGGTGGTGAGCATCAGCGGCGACGGGGGCTTTGGCCAGTACGCCATGGAGTTCACCACCGCCGTCAAATACGGCATGAACATCACCCACGTTCTGCTCAACAACAGCGAGCTGGGCAAGATCTCCAAGGAACAGCGGGCCGGCGAATGGGACGTCTGGCAGACCTCGCTCCACAACCCCGATTTCTCCCAGTTCGCCGAACTGTGCGGCGGTCGGGGCTACCGGGTGACCGACGCCGCCGAGCTGAGCGACGCCCTGGTTCGGGCCCTGGCCCACGACGGGCCGGCCCTGGTCGAGGTCATCACCGACCCCCTCCTGGTTTAACCCTTGTTTCAAGGCCAACCGAGGGCCCGGTTCAATCGGGACCGGCGGCCAGCAGCTCGGCCAACAGCTTGCGGGTGACCGAGGTGGGAGACTGGTCACCGGCCTGGACCATGGAAAGCATCTCGGCCCCGATGGGTGAAGCGAGCAGGTCGGTCATCCGGCGATGCAGCGCCTGTTCCAGCCGGGCCTCGATCTCGGTTCGCACCCGGTGGCGCCGTCGTTCTTCCCGGCGACCGCTCGACTCCAGGAACTCGAGGTGGTCGGCCACTGCGGCCAGAACGTCGGTCGACCCGGTGCCCTCCAGAGCCGAGGCCATGACGATCGGTGGCCGGTAGCCGATCTCGGCCTCCTGCCCGGTCACCTTGCTGAGGTCAAGCATGAGGTCCAGGTCGCGGCGCACGTCGTTGGCCCCCGGGCGATCAGCCTTGTTGACGACGAAGACATCGGCCACCTCCAACAGCCCGGCCTTGTTGGCCTGGACGGCGTCACCCATGCCGGGCGTGGTCACCACCACCGCGGTGTCGGCCGCTCCGACCACGTCGACTTCGACCTGACCTACCCCCACCGTCTCGATGATGACCGGGTCAAAGCCCAGGGCATCGAAGAGCCGCACGGCCAGCGGCACCGCCAGGGCCAATCCACCGGAGTGACCCCGGGTGGCCATGGACCGGATGAACGGCTTGTGCTCACTCCCACTGGTTCCGCCGTCGGGCTTGGCCGGTACGTCCTGGGCCCCTTCCATCCGGATACGGTCGCCGAGAATGGCGCCACCGGTCAGGGGCGATGACGGATCGACGGCCAATACGGCGGGCCGACGACCGTCGGCCACGAGGTGGGCCACCAGCTCGCCCACCAATGTCGATTTCCCGGCGCCGGGCGCCCCGGTAATGCCCACGATGTGGGCCGCTCCGGCGTCGGCGTGAGCCAGTTCGCTGATGGCGTCGGCGTCAGCGCCGCCCCGCTCGACCCTGGTCAGGAGTCGGCCGAGGGCCAGACGACTACCGGCTTGGGCGTCGTGGTACAGCTCGGCGATCGACGGGGAGGTGCGGGTTGACGAGGTCATGTTCGTCGCCAGCGGCCGGCTCAGGATGCCGGATCGGAATCGGGGTGGCCGCCACCACGGCCGTCGACAGCGTCCCGTACCGCTTGGGCCACCTCGGCGGCCGAAGCCCCGGGGCCGAGCACGGTGGCCACGCCGGCATCGAGCAGGGTCTGCACGTCCTCGGTGGGAATGATGCCGCCCACCACCACCGGGGTGGACATTCCCGCCTCGGCCAGCGCGTTGACCATGGCCGGGGCCAGGGTCAGATGGCCGGCGTTGTGCATCGACAGCCCGATGGCGTCGGCGTCCTCCTGCTCGGCCGCCTCAACGATGCTGGCGGTGGTTTGCCGCAGCCCGAGGTAGATGACCTCCATCCCGGCGTCGCGCAGGATGCGGGCCACCACCTTCAGTCCCCGGTCGTGGCCGTCGAGGCCGAGTTTGGCCAGCACCACCCGAAGTCGAACGTCCTGAGACGGGGTCAGCGGCTCATCACCGGATTCGGACATGTTCTCGCTCTCTCCCACGACGTCTAAATTATCGCCCTTTCCACGTAGGTCCCGAATTCGGCCTCCATGGCCATTACGATCTCCTCCAGTGTGGCGTAGGTGTGCACCGCGGCCAGGATGGGGTCCATCAAGTTGGCGGACGGCTCGGCTGCCGCCGCCGTCACGTCGGCCAACGCTCGGGCCACGGCGTCGCCGTCGCGACGCTGTTTGACCTCGCCCAACCGTTTCAGCTGCAACTCCTCGGTCTCGGCACTGATGCGGAGCAGATCGCCTTCGCCTTCGTTTCCGTCGGTGAAGGCATTGACGCCGACGATGATCCGCCGACCCTCGTTGACCTCCCGCTCGAACCGGTAGGCGGCATCGGCTATCTCACCCACGAAATAGCCGTTCTCGATACCGGCATAGACCCCCTCCAGGATCGAACCGTTGCCCAGTTCGTCGAGATGGGCGAAGACCGCTTCGGCCTGCCGCTCCATTTCGTCGGTCATCCACTCCACGAACGGCGCCCCACCCAGTGGGTCAGCCACGTTCACCACACCGGTCTCGTGGGCCACGATCTGCTGGGTCCGCAGGGCGATACGGGCCGCTTTCTCGGTGGGCAGGGCCAGCGCCTCGTCGAACGAGTCGGTGTGCAGGCTCTGGGTGCCGCCCAGAGCGGCGGCCAAGGCCTGGATGGCCACCCGGGCGATGTTGTTCTCCGGCTGCTGGGCGGTCAATGACACCCCGGCGGTCTGGGTGTGGAACCGGCACAGCAGGGACCGTTCCTTCTTGGCCCCGTAGCGCTCCTTCATCCAGCGGGCCCAGATCCGCCGGGCCGCCCGGAACTTGCCGATCTCCTCGAAGAAGTCGGAGTGACTGTTGAAGAAGAAGCTGAGCCGGCCGGCGAAGGTGTCGACATCGACCCCGGCGGCCACGGCCGCCTCAACGTAGGCGAAGCCGTTGGCCAGGGTGAAGGCCAGCTCCTGAGCCGCCGTCGATCCGGCTTCTCGGATGTGGTAGCCGGAGATCGACACCGGGTGCCAGCGGGGCATCTCGGCTGCCGTGAATCGGATCATGTCGGTGACGATGCGTACCGAGGGTCGGGGCGGATAGATGTATTCCTTCTGGGCCTGGTACTCCTTGAATATGTCGTTCTGGATGGTTCCGGCCAGATCGGCTCGGGCCACCCCGTTCTTCTCGGCCACGGCAACGTACATGGCCAACACGATGGCGGCCGGACCGTTGATGGTCATCGAGGTCGACACGGCCGAAAGGTCGATGCCGGAGAACAGGTCCTCCATGTCGGCCAGGGTGTCGACAGCCACCCCGGCCCGGCCCACCTCGCCCTGCGACCAGGGACTGTTTGAGTCGCGCCCCATGAGTGTGGGCATGTCGAACGCCGTCGACAGTCCGGTTCCCCCGTTGCGGAGGATGGCTTTGAACCGGGCGTTGGTGTCCTCGGCGGTGCCGAATCCGGCGAACATCCGCATCGTCCACAACCGGGACCGGTACATCGACGGGTAAACACCCCGGGTGTAGGGGTACTGCCCGGGATAGGGCTCGTGGCCGTAGACCGAGTCAACGGGTACACCCGACATGGTCTCGAACGGCACGTCGCGGAGCTTCGAGGCGTCGTAGGCCTCCCGGTACCGCTGGTAGGCCTCGGATTGCTCATCCGGCAGGTGCGAATCGGCAGACATGATCAGTGATCCTTCGGCTCGGCTGGTTGCTCTTTCAGTATCGCACAGGCCCGCGTCATGGCCGCCAGCCGGACCGGGGTTGGCCGATCAGATCGACTGTTGACGCCGCCGGTGCGACTCCAGTCGACCGATCAGCTCACCGACGCTGCACTCCTCGGCCAATGCCTCCCGCACGATGTCGTACTGCGACGGTGGGGTGAGGCCGCCCAGCGGCGGGTCCTTGTCGAGGTTGGTGGGGAAGGCGTAACCTTCGGCCGCCGCGGCCAAGGCGTTGTCGAGTTCGCCCTGCGACATCCCGGCCCGGTCGCCAAGGACCAGTGCCGGGTAGACGGCCTTCAACATACGAACCGTGTCAATGGTCTCCATCGTCCGACCGAAGGCCGAGGAAACCTGCAACAGGTTGGCCATACGGCGAACATCGGCCGTCTGGTTGGTGCCGGCGGCGTGGAACAACGCCGGATTGAAGCAGACGAAATCGCCCTTGGCCAGGGGGAGCTGGATGCGGTGGGCGGTGAAGTACTCGATGAACTCGGGCCGCCGCCAGGCCAGGTAGCCGGGCCCGTACTTCTGGGAGTGGGGCAGGTACATGGTGGGACCGGTCTCGATCGGCATGTCACAGTGGGCCACCGCCGCCTGCAGGGTCAATACCGGTGACAACCGGTGGCAGTGGGCCGGATACTGCTCGGCCATGGCGTCGGTCATGAAACCCAGGTGGTAGTCGCGATGAGGTTGTTGGGCCTCACCGCCGGGATTGACCACGTTGACCTGGGAGGTGACCTGATAGTTAGGCCCCAGCCAGGCCAGGGAGGCCAGAGCCAACATGTCGTTGGCGTAGTAGTGGACGAACACGTCGGGTTCGGTCACCGCCAACTTCTCCAGGGCGTTCCACACCCGGTCGTTGGCCCCCGGCTTGGCGTAATGATCGCCTGCCCCCAACCCGGCCTGACGTTCGGCGGCGATGATCTGTTCGAAGGCCGCGGTGGCCCGGTCGACGATGGAGGGGGCGAAGGCCGCTTTGATCACCAGAATCCCCGGACCACGGTCGAGCATCTCGGCCAACTCAATGCGGATGGACACGGCCAATGCCGGATCGGTGGCCATCGCCGCCCTCAGCCTGTCGGCCTGGTAGATCACCACCTTCTGTTCAACGCCGTCGGCGAACTCGGAGCCGGTGGCGTCAGTGGTGGTCTCAACCACTGATCTGAAGTCATCGAGGGCCGGTGAATATCCGGCCGGGGTGCCGGCAGCGGCTCTGGTCGAACTCATCGTGCTCCTCCGAGACCGTCGTTGAGCAGATTGTAGAGTGGCCCGACATAAGGTGGGGAGCCATGGTTTCGGATTCGACTTCGGGTTCTCGACCGTCGACGGCGGCGGTGATTCTGGCCGCCGGGCGAGGTCGGCGCTTCGGTCGGTTCAAGCAGTTCGAGGAAATCGACGGTGAGACGTTGGTCGACCGGGTGGTGGCCACGGCCTCCGCGGTCTGTGATCTGGTGATCGTGGTGTTGCCGGTAGACCATGAGATCGACGACGACGGTGCCCTGCGGTGGGACGGCCGGCCTGTTCATGCCGTTGTTCATGGCGGTGAGACCCACGGCCAGTCGGCCCGAATCGGGCTGGCTCTGGTGCCGGACCACGTGGAGGTCGTGGTCTTGGCCTCGGCCTCCCACCCGTTGGCTTCGGCCGACCTGTACCGGCGCACCGTCGAGGCCGTGGCCGCCGGGGCAACAGCGGCTGCTCCCGCCGGCCCGATCTGCGATGCGATCAAGGAGCACGACCATGGAACCGTCATCGGGTCCGTCGACAAGACATCGCTGGTCACGGCCCAGGCTCCCTGCGCCTTCGCCCGCCGAGCCCTCGTCGACGCCTACTCCGCCTTCGGCGGCCCTGATCAGCCGCCGCTGCCACCGGAAGAACTGGAGATGATCGAGCGCCAAGGCGGTCGGGTCGTGCTGGTGGAGGGAGACCCGGTCAATATTCACGTCACCACGGCGACCGAGCTGGAGATGGCCCGCCATTTGGCCGATCTGGTCAACTTGCGGCCCGCCGGATCCAACCGCCTGCGATGAAGGTTTGTGCGCTGCGGTGTCATTGTGACACTCCAACGCACAAACCTCCACGGCAGGAGGCGGAAGATGATACCGCAGTGTGATCAGAAGGCGCTACGGATGGCCCACAGGTCGGGGAAGGCGGGTCGGAACAGGGTGGTTCGCAGGTACTCGGCGCCGTTGGATCCGCCGGTGCCCATCTTGGTTCCGATGGTGCGCTGGACCATCATCACGTGGCGGAAGCGCCACTCCTGCAAACCCTCGTCGAGATCGGTCAGGTATTCGCACAGCCGGGTCACCGGGGGATCATTGCGGTACACGTCTATCAGGGTCGACTGGATGCCGGCCGAGTAGCCGTTGGCCTGGGTGACGTCGCGTTCCAGGAAGTCCTCCGGGATGTCGTAGCCCAGGCGGCCCACGTAGCGGATGAAGGCGTCCCACAATGACGGAGCATGGTACCGACGCTCGAGGTTGGCGTGCTCCCGGGCATTGGCGGCGAACCGGTCGAGGTGACGTCGGTCCTTGAGCCCCAACAGAAACTCCACTTCCCGGAACTGGGCCGACTGGAAGCCGCTGGCGTTGGCCAGGAACTCCCGGAACGAATCGAACTCCAACGGGGTCATGGTCTCCAGCACATCGATCTGAGCCACCAACGTCTTGAAGATCTTGAGTACCCGCACCAACTGGTGACTGCTGAGGGCCGGGCGATCAGCGTCGAGGAACTCCACCAGTTCGTCGAGCTCGTGCAGGACCTCCTTGAACCACAGCTCATAGACCTGATGGATGATGATGAACAGCATCTCGTCGTGCTCGACCGGTCGAGACACCGGCTGCTGGAGACTGAGAAGCTCATCGATCTTGAGATAGCTGCCGTAGGTCATCACCGGATCCCGACTGCCGGACGATTGGGGATGGTCGGTGGACTTGTCGGAGGGGTTTGCCATGGTCAGACCTCGCTAGGCAGGGGGCCCAGCGCTTCCAGGAGAGCATGGGCCCGGTCGAAATCGATATCGGCCGCCGAGTCGGTGTCGGCAACCAATTGCGAGAGAATCCGTTGCTGATCCTCCGCTCGCTGTTTCACCTGGTGGTAGGGCATGGTGGTGAACATCACCATGCCGTAGCGTGCGGCCATCAGATCGGGGAACCGTCGTTCCAGTTCGAGAGCCAGTTCCCGTTTGAGCAGGTAGTCGGGGTCGGCCACATCTGAGCGCATCTCGATGTAGTTGTCGAGGGCCATGTCGGCAATGGCGTCGACGTCGGGTTTGCGATCCATCTCGAACAAGGCGAACGCTTGATCGGGGTTGTCTCCCAGCTTGGCCAGGCAATGGCTGAGCAGCCGAGCCGACTCCATGGCCGCGTTCATGCCCTGACCATGGAAGGGCACGATGGCGTGGGCGGCGTCGCCCACCACCACGCCGTCGCCGCCGTGGCTCCAACCCGAACACCGGACCGTGGCCAGATCGCCGGTGGGGTTGGCCATGAACTGTTCAGCAGCGTCGGGAACCAGCTCCATGAAGTCGGGAAACTCCCGGGCGAAGAAGTCCTGGGCCGAGGCCAGGTCGATGAGATCGTCGAAACCGGTCGGCTGGTCCTTGCCGTCGGGGGTGACGTAGGGCATGAACAGCGTGACGGTGAAGTCGCCGGCCGGATTGGCCAGAGCGATCAGCATCAACTGGCCCCGGGGCCAGATGTGGAGCCCTCCCGGGTCGAGCTGGAACGAGCCGTCGACCCCGGCCGGGATCTCCAGCTCCTTGTAGCCGTGGTTCAGCGGTTCGACCGTGGTCGACCCGCCGTTGACCCGCTGGATGGCGGCCCGGACCTCGGAATTGGCTCCATCACAACCGAGCACCGTGCCGAAGGGAACCTGGGTCATCTGATCGTTGTTGCTGTAGTCAGTGACCACGATCAGCTTGTCGTCCCAGTCGATTCCCCGGCACCGCTTTCCGAAGTCGACGGTGACCATTCCGGTCTCCTCGGCGGCGTCGAGCAGGATGGCGTTCAGGCCGGGCCGGGACACCGAGTGGATGGCGTCGTCGTCAGTCAGGCCGTAGGGCTGGAAGTTGGTCGAGCCGTCGACGTCGTGCACGATACGACCCGTCATTGGGATGGCGATCGGCTCCACCCGATCGATGACACCCAGCTCGGTCAGCGGCACGATGCCCCGAGTGGCCAGAGCCAGGTTGATCGAGCGCCCGGCGTCGACATCGTGGCACCGTAGATCCTGGCGACTTTCCAGGATCTGTACCCGGTGACCCTGGCGGGCCAGGTAGAGGGCCAGGGTGGCACCGGCCGGACCGCCGCCAACGATCACCACTGCGCCGTCGTCTCCCAACGGGGGGACCACACCCTCCAGCCCCCGGCGAGCGGTCACTGCAGGATTCCGTCGAGTATTTGAGCGAAGCGCCAGATGTCGGCGAAGCTGTTGTAGAGCGGGACGGGGGCGACCCGGATCACGTCCGGGTGGCGCCAGTCACAGGCCACCCCGGACGCCTCGAGCTGTTGTTGCACCTGGCGGCCCGGATGGTGGGCCGAGGTGATCCGAAGGGCGAACTGGCAACCCCGCTCGGCCAGTGCCGTCGGGGTGATCGAACGCACCCGCTCTCCCAGCACCGTGGCCAGCACGGCGTCCATGTAGAGAACCTGTTGTTCCGACTTGGCCCGCAGAGCGGTCATGCCGCCGGCTTCATCGATCATGTCGAGCGATCCTCGGAGGGAGGCCATGGCCAGGACCGAGGGATTGGAGATCTGCCACGACTCAACGGTGGGAATAGGGTCGAAGTCGGTTTCCATCTGGAACCGGGTCGACTTGTTGGTGCCCCACCACCCCAGGAACTTTGGTAGTGACTGGTCGGCGGTGTGACGGTTGTGCACGTAGAACCCGGCGATGCCCCCCGGGCCACTGTTCAGGTACTTGTAGGTGCACCAAGAGGCGAAGTCGACGCCCCAGTCATGCAGCTCCAACCCGACGTTCCCGACGGCATGGGCCAGGTCGAGACCGACGTGGGCACCAACGGCGTGGCCGGCCCGGGTGATGTCGGCCATGGGCAGCACCTGGCCGGTGTAGTACTGGACCCCCGGCAACAGCACCAGAGCCAGCTCATCACCGTGAGCTTCGATGGCGGCCAGAATGTCGGCCGGATCGAGCAGATCGGAGCCGGAGCGGGGCGCCACCGTTATCAGCGACTGGTCCGGATCGAACCCCCGCTGCCGGATCTGTGACTCCACGGCGAAGTGATCGGACGGGAAGGCGTGGTCCTCGATGAGGATCTTGTGCCGGTCGGCGGTCGGGGTGTAGAAGCTGATCATCTGCAGGTGGAGGTTGACGGTGAGGGTGTTCATCACCACCACCTCCTCGGGCCGGCCGCCAACCACCAACGACATCGGATCGGTCAGCAACTCGTGGTAGGGCATCCAGGCCAGCTCGCCGTCCAGATGACCGTCGGCCCCGAGTTCGGCCCACCGTTGCAGCTCGGTCTCCACATACCGCCGGCTCAGATCACCCTGCAGGCCAAGAGAGTTACCGACCAGGTAGATCTTCTCGGAGCCGTCGGTGTTGCGGGGTATGGCGTAGCGGGAACGCCAGGGGGCCAACGGGTCACCGGCGTCGAGCGCGTCGGCTCCTTCGGCCGAGAGATAGGAAGTGGGATCGAATCGGTTGCTCACAGCCGTGAGCCTACTCGGTTGCTCCACCGCCATCAGGGGCCGGGTGCACAGTGCCGCAGTTGTCACAGGTCCTGGCGTCGACGTCGCCGTAGAACGCCTCGAACAGCGGGGGCAGGTCCTTGTCGATCTCCTTCATCTGCACTTCGACCCGATGAAGGATCTCGTTGCAGTTCGGGCAGTACCACTCGAACCCGTCGAGCTCGCCCTCGGCCCGGGCGTATTCGACCACCAACCCGATCGACTCCCGATCGGGCCGCTGGGGTGAGTGCCGCAGATGGGCGGGAAGTAGAAACACCTCGCCCTGGCGGATGTGGAGGTCGGTGGGCGGCTCGCCCGGTTCACGCACCTTCAGGATCATGTCGCCCCTGAGTTGGTAGAAGAACTCCTCCCGGGGGTCGTCGTGGTAGTCGGTGCGAACGTTGCCGCCACCGACCACCATCACGATCATGTCGGTGCCGGGCCAGACCTGCTTGTTGGACACCGGAGGTTGCAACTCGTCGGCATGATCCTCAATCCACTGCTGAAAGTTGAACGGGGGTGTGTAGGTCACGATGCTCTCGTTTCGTTTCACAGCCCGGTCAGCTGAGACCGGCCCGTTCCAGGGTAGTCAGCACATGGTGGGCGATGGCGGCCTCCATGGGCCGTCGGGCACCAAATCGAGTGGTGGCGAACCAGCCCTTGGCCTGATCCACTGCGATGCCGTAGCGGCGGGCCACCAGATCGGCCCCGTCGTCCCGAGCCATCAGACCCTGGGCGTGAGCCACCACCTCATCCACGATCCGCCCGACCTCGGTCGTTCGCCCGGTGAGAATCTCGGTCCGGGCGGCGATGACGAACGACGGCCAGGGCGTCTCCCGGATGGCCAGTTGCCGGAACCGGCCGTCGGCCACCAGTGGGCTGGTCATGTAGCGATCCCAGAGGAACAGGTCGGCCTCGCCCCTGGCGAAGGCGGCGATGGCGCCGTCGAGGTCCTTGACGACGACGAACTGCTCTTCGGTGATCGACCAGCCCATGGCCTCGGCGTGAATGTAGGCCATGAGATGGGATCCGGAACCGTAGCGGGAGATGGCGATCCGGGCCCCGGCCAGCTCCGACTCGTCGGTGAAGCCGGATGGACCGGGCACGAACACCCCCCACTGCAACGGCGACTCTACGTAGACCTGAATGATGGTGACCGGGAGACCTTTGGCCACCTCCCGCACCGTTCCCTCGGTGAGGATGCTGACCATGTCGAGTTCGGCCGCCGCCAGCCGGGTCAACATCTGGCCGGTTCCTCCCGGCTGGTCGGTCCAGATGACCTCGACGTCATCGAGTGCCCCGGACTCGATGGCCAGATGCCAGGGCAGATTGAAGTGTTCGGGCACACCGCCCAAACGCAGCGGATCGGTTGTCATGGCCACAGACTACGGCAAGCGGCGATCCCGTCGTTCGATCAGCTGGCCAGGAGGGAATCCCAGGCCACTTCAGTCTCGTCCCAGATGAGCATGGACGATTCGCCGTCAGGGCGGCGTAGTTCCAGGGTGGTCACGCCGGAGGCGACGACGGTCAGGTAGCCGTCGTCGCTGTCGAACCCGTCACCGTCGAACTCGTTGCTGCCGGCATCGACATCGGTGTCGGGAGCAGTGGTGTCTTCTTTGATGGTCAGCGCCAGTCCGAAACCTCGGGGAACGTATTGCACCCGAACCCGGCGACGCTCATCGGGGGCCGTTGGTCTCATACTGGATAGACGACCGAGTTCCGATTTTCGTTCACAAAATATCATTACAAATCCGTCTCATTGTCCGCCATGCCCGCTTACGACGTTCGCCCTAGGATGACGTCATGTCCGACTTCCTGATCCGCTCGCTGATCTTGTCGGTGGTTCTGACCGTGGCCCTCAACCTCTTTCTGGCCTGGCGGAGCCGCCAAGCTTCGAGGTCGGACGTCGATGGCGCGTCGGCACCGTCGCCGTTCCCGGAGTCCTCACCCTTTGAACCGCCACCCGATGCCGCCACCGGCGATCGCCCCCGGGTTCAGGTCTACTTTCCGTGGAAGGCCATGCTGATCGGCTCCATCGCGCTCACCATCCTGCTGAACCTGGGTGCCCTCATCGGCCGCTAGCTGTAGATCCTCGCGCCTGGAATCACCCGCTAGGCCGTTCGTCGCCACGGGGTGACGAACCGATCCCGCAGCCACTCCAGGGCCAGGTAGAAGTAGGGAAAGGCCACCAACACCAACACGGTGCTCGACACCAGGCCGAAAATGATGGTGGAGCCCAACGGTTCCCAGAACGGATCGGACAGCGTTAGCGGTAACACTCCGGCCACCGTGGTCAGGGTCGTGGCCACCAGGGGCCGGAACCGCCGCCGGATGGCGGTGGAGATGGCGGTGCGCCGGTCGGCACCGGCCCGTCGCTCCTGGTTGGCGAAATCGGTGAGCAGGATCGTGTTGTTGACGGCGATGCCGATCAATCCCAGCAGGCCGAGCATCACGAAGAAGCTGAGATCGTTGTCGGTCAATAGAAGACCGCCGAACACGCCGAACAAGCTGAAGGGGATGGCCAGGAAGACCAGGAGCCACTGGACCGACGATCGGAACTGGACGATCAGCAGAATCATCATGGCCACCAGGGCGATGACGAACGCCGGGACCATGGAAGCGAACGATTCCTGGTTCTGGGTCTCCACCCCAAAGTCGAACTGGAGGGCGTCCGGGCCCAACCCCAGGGCCGTCAACTCCTCGGGACCGTAGCGGTCTTCGAGCAGGCTGCGGGTCTCGGCCGTGGTGGTGGTGATGTCGTCACCGTCGAAACGAGCCTGCACTTCAACGTATCGCCGGCCGTCCCGGCGAGCCACCACGTCGGTCAGGACCACGTTGGTCTCCAGCACGGTGAAGGAGGTACCGGTATCGCGTTCGATGATCGAACCGTCGAGATCCCGGGCGATCGACCGGGCCGCCGTGTTCAACGCCTCGGCATCCTCACCGTTCAGCTGGACCCGAAAGGGAAACAGCGCCTTGGGTGGACCGGCCGACACCTGGTTGAACACCACTCGAACCGGGGCGAAATCGGCAGCAAGCGGTTCGAGCCGATCAAGTATCAGCTGCGGAGCCGTTGGTCGAGAGCCGATCTCGGTCAGGTTGAACTGCGATCGAGCCCGGCCGGTGGTACCGATGTAGGTGTTGCCCGAGACCAGGCTGTCGTCCAACGCGTTGAGCACCTCGGAGTTGACCGCGGAGGTGATCGACTGCGCCTCGTCGATGGTGGTACCCGATGGGAACCTGTACTCGGCGGAAATCTCGATCGAGTCTTCGACCGCGGGAAAGATGTCGAATCCGACCCGGGGCCGGAATCCGAAAACGGCGATGGCCACGGCCGCCACACTCAGTCCCACCGCCACCGCACCGATGGCCACTCCCGACCGGCCCCGCACCTTGGCCAGCGAGGCGATCCTGTCGGCCAGCCACTCCCCGACCGGACCGAGCACGGCCGAGGCGGGCGGGGCCGACAGCACCAGGAACCGGGAGGCGATGGGGATGAAGAGCAGCGACAGCGTCAATGAGGTGACGAGAGCGATGATGACCGAGATGGGTAGGATCCGGATGAACTCACCGAGAATGCCGGAGATGGCGAGCATGGGGGCGAAGACCAGCACTGTGGTCGCAGTCCCGGAAATGCTGGCCGCGCCGACCCGGGCGATGGCATGGCGGATCACATCGATGGCATCGCTGCGATCCTCCCGGAACGACTCGATGGCCTCGGTGATGACGATGGCGTCGTCGACGAACAGGCCGAGGGCCAGGATCAGTCCGAACAGCGAGATGGTGTTCAGCGACACGCCGAACAGGTGGAGCACGCCGAACGCCGTGGCCAGGACCGTTCCGATGAAGACGGCGGTGATGATGGAGGAACGCCACGAGATCATGAGCAGGGCGATGATGGTCACGGCGATCAGCCCGGTAAGCACATTGCCTTGTAGCGAACTGATCTGCTGGCGGATGGCGGTGGCGAAGTCAATGGCCACCACGGCGGTGTAACCGGGGGGAAGTATCTCCTGGTCGACGACCTCAGCCAGGGCGTTGTCGACGCCGTCGCGGATGGCCAGAGCGTCGGTGCCCTCGGCCGAAACCACACCGACGGCGATTGACGAACGGAACTCGGTGGGGGCTTCGGTTCGACCGTTGATCCGGTCGCCGATGGTTATCTGGTTGAATCGGGTCTGGTTGGTCACCTCCTGCCCGGTGACCGGATTGACACCCGACTGGAGGAGATCCAGCACCTCGGCCTCGGCCACCTCCGGTTGCCCCTCGAGCGGGTCCAACAACGAAGCCGCCGCCTCCTCCAGCGCAGCGGCATCGGCGCCGGCCGGACCGTGGACCCCGACCAGGAGATCGAACCGATCAAAGAACTTGGCCACATCCAGTGCCTGGGCCGACACCTCGGTTCCGGCCGGCAGTTCAAGGGCTGCGATCTCGGCATCAATGATGGACGCCCCCTGCTCGGAGGTCTGGTCCTCGTCCAGGGTGGCGAAGATGGAGACGAAATTCGCTCCCGCCGTGCTGTCGACGCTCTCGATCTCGGGCCGGTCGATCAGGGCGGCGATGAGCGGTTGGGCCACTTCCCGGTCGACTCGCTCGGCGTCGTCGACGAAATAGGTTCCCCGAGCCACCGTGATGGGAACCGACACCGCCGGGAAACCCTCGCGGGGTAACAGCGAGACGAAGGCCAGTGAACCGAACCCGACAAAGGCCAGCCACAGTATGGCGGTCAGTGGAGTGACCGAGGCGAAGAAGGCGACCAGTCGACGAAGCATGCACGTCGGACCCTAGCGGCCGGCAACCCATCCGGAGTGTCACCATCAGTCAGGCGATGATTGGGCCGGGCGAAGATGGCGCTACGTTGGCAACCGGACACCATCGAAGACGGGAGGGTCATGGACAACGAATTCCTGTCACCGGGTGGACTGACGGTCGACATGCTGCTGTGCGACGCCGCTCAGGTCGCCGGAGGCAAGCTCTTCGTGCTCGGCGGTGGGCTGGCCTCCATCGGGCCGAAACCCCAGCCTCTGGCCATAGCCCTGCAGATCACCGTGCCCTGGGACCGGGCCAACGTCGCCCACCAGTGGCAGATCGAGCTGGTCGACGAGGACGGTCAAGCGGTCGTGGTCAATGAGAAGCCGGTGGTGATGCGAGGGCGGTTCGAGGCCGGCCGTCCGGCCGGACTTCAACCGGGCTCGCCTCTCGGAGTGTCGCTGGCCATCAACCTGTCGCCGTTTCCCATGGTCGGCGGTCGGAGTTACGCCTTCTCGCTCAACATCAACGACGAAACCCGGCCCGACTGGCGGGTCCGCTTCTTCGTCAGGCCGACTCGGACCGGCTGAGGGCGTCGGCCAACAGTTCGATCCGGCCGGCCTCGATCGGCCCCCTCATCGACCACACCACGAGATCAACACCGACGGCGAAGAAGTCCCGGGCTCGGTCGGCCAACTGGAGCGGATCGCTGTCGGGGTCGAGGAACAGGTGGATGCTGCGGGTGACCTCACCGGGATCACGACCGACATCAGAGCAATGAGCGAGCAGTACGTCGTTGAGCTCCGACCATGCGGCCGGAGATTCGGGGAACGTCATGTCCCACTGGTCGGCCAACCGGGCCGCCGTCCGCAACGTTCGCTTCCGACCTTTGCCACCGACCACGATGGGAGGACGGGGTTGCTGCAGGCATTTGGGTTCGCAGTAGGCCTCGGTCAGCTGGAAGTAGCGGCCTGAATGGTTCGTCACGTCGTTGACCAGCAACGAGACGATCACCTCCAGCCCCTCTTCAAGACGATCCGATCGCTGACCCGGCGATCCCAGTTCGAGTCCGTAGGCCCCGCTTTCCATTTCGTTCCAACCGGCCCCGATACCGAACTCGAATCGGCCTTCGGAGATGTGATCGAGGGTGGCGATCATATTTGCCGTCACCGCCGGGTGACGGTGATGCATGCCGTTGACCATGGTGCCGATACGGATCCGGCGAGTGGCCTGAGCCAGAGCGGCCAGCATGGTCCATCCCTCCAGATTCGGTCCGTCATAGGGCGGGGCCAGCGGGTAGAAGTGGTCCCAGTTCCAGGCCGATTCGTAGATCTCGATGTCGTCGGCCGCCCGCCACAGATCAAGGAACTCGGGCCAGGTGGCGTGGTGGGGTGGGGTCTTGATGGCGTGTCGTCCCATGCCGGAACCTTAGCCTCGGGTACCGACGGGCTGCCCGTCTCGGCCGGCCGATCAGCGACGCTGTGTGATCAACACGTCGACCGGGGCGAAATCATCGGTCAACACCACGGCGTCGCCGACAAAACGTTCGAGATCATCACCGGCGTGAACCTCCGATTCCGATTCCCAGTCGGCCAGGTTGGCCTCAATGGCCGACACGTCGATCAATGTGTCGGTGGCCACAATCACGTAGTTGCCGCCGGCCGGACCGGTCACGTAGGGCTCGGGGGTGACCACAACGACCTGGTCGAAGACCCGCTGCAGGGTCTTGATCTCGGCTCGGGCGAAGTCATGCGGCCCGAAATCGATGACATTCATCACGTAGACGCCGTCGGCCGTCATCGACGACTTCAACAACGTCAGGAACTCCTCGGTGGTCAGATGCCACGGGACTGACATGCCACCGAAGGCGTCGCCGACGACGACGTTGAACTTCGGTGGGTCGGTTTCGAGGTAGCGAGGCAAAGCGACCCGGGCGTCGTCGGCCACGACCGTCAGGTTGGCGGCCTCCGGATCGAGCCCCAGTTCGCTCCGGCCGATGTCGACCAGGGCATCGTCGATCTCGAACACCACATTGCTGGAACCGGGCCGGGATGCCGCCAGGTAGCGGGGCATGGTGAAGCCGCCACCACCGATGCCCAGAGCGTGGACGGGGCCGGGGGCCACGGTGGCGTCGATGGCCGACACGAAGTCGCGGATGTAGCGGAAACGGAGGTTGAGAGGATCGTCGAGGTCGACGTAACTGTGGGACAACAGATCGAGCCGCAGCGTTCGACCGGTTGGATTGTCGGCATCGGTCACCACGTTGGCGCAGGAGTAGGTCGTCTCCCATCGACACGGTCCGGTGGCCACCACCAGAAGGAGGGCGGCCAGCCCGGCCCCGGCCGCCGCCGGACCGATGTCGCGGCCGGCGTCGCCGACGCTGTCGTCTCCGGATCCGCCGTTCCGGCGAGCCCACAGGGTCAGACCGATACCGAGGCCGACGAGAAGCACTCCGACCACCAGGACGATCGGCCGGGTGGGGAGGGTGGCCAGCAGCACGAAGCCGGTGACGAACGTACCGAACAGGGCGCCGACCGTTCCCACCGCGGAGAACGAGCCCACCACCTCTCCCGTTTGCTCCAACGACTGCAGGCGCATCTTGACCACCAGGGGGGTGACAGCCGACAGTACCGCGGCCGGAGCGAAGAAGCCGAACAACGTGAGGATGACGACGGCCACCGCTCCCTGTCCTCGCAGAGCGGAGCCGAAGGCCTCGGTCAGGGTGGGCGCCAGCAGGGCCAAGACCCCACCGAACATGAAGGTCGGTCCCAGCATCATGGCCGGGTCCCGACGGTCGGCCAGCAAACCGCCAACCCAGGCCCCCAGGGCGATGGCGGCCAGCATGGTGCCGATGATGCCGGTGAAGGTCTCCAGACTGACCCCGACGTAGGGGGCCATCAGTCGCCCGGCCAGAATCTCGAGCATCAACACGGCGGCCGACGATACGAACACCAGCGCCCGGGCGATTAGGGATGACACCGCTTCAGGGTAGCGAAGCCCGCGGTGTTGCCTCCGAGGCCGAGCGGCAGTGTGGTAAAGAGGAGCATGGACACTCAACCTGACAGACCAAGACGGGGCGGCGGCATCGCCGTGACCGGATCAGGATCGGTAATCGTGGAGCCCGACATTGCATCGCTGTCGGTGGCGGTTCGCTGGCAGGACGACACCCTGGAGGCGGCCCGCCGGACCGTGGCCGACAAGGCCACGGCGGCCCGGGACCATCTGCTGGCCTCAGGCGTGGCCCCGGCTGATCTGCAGACGTCACAGCTGACGGTCCATACCATCCGGCACCGGCCCGAGAGGCCGGGCGGCCGGGGCCCGGCGGCCTCGATCGATGGCCCGTCTTCGGTTGAGTTCGTGGTCGCCACCACCCTGAACGCCGTGTTCCGTCGTGACATAACCCAGGCTCAGGTGGCGGTCGACGGACTGTTCGACGTTGTCGGCGAAGGCCTGGAACTGCACGGGCTCAACTTCGACTGCGGCGACCGCTCCGGCGCCCAGGTCGAAGCGCGAGGGCTGGCCTTCGCCGACGCCGAAGCCAAGGCGGCGCAGCTGGCCGAGCTGGCCGGAGCAACCCTGGGGCCGGTTCGCTCGATTCGGGAAGGCGACGGCGGTGGCCGGTCACCGAGACCGATGGCCATGGCCCGTATGGCACCCGAGGCCTCGGTGCCGATCGAGGGGGGAAGCCTGATCGAACAGGTGGACCTCCACATTCGCTGGGCGCTGCAGCCGGGCGACTGACAGTTACTCGGCGTCTGTCACTCGCCCTCTGTGCGCCCCAGCGTTCATATGTGGGCGCTGGAGCGCACACAATGGCTTGGTGGTCAGGTCGGCTGGTTGTCGGGAAGCTCCGGCAGATCGGCGTCCTGGCCGACCAGCTCAGCCAGGCTGGCGGCGGTGGCCGACGTCATGATCGGATCGACACCGAGGCCCCGGAGCATGGCCGCTGCGCTCAGCATCTCACCATGGCGTCGCCGGGCGTGGAGCTTCGAGCCCAACACCATACGGCGCAACCAATCATCGTCGGCCTTCTCGATCTCCGAACTCATGTTGCGCCAGAGCCAGCTCAGGTCATCGGCGGCCACCCCGGCCTCGATGGCCTCCAGGATGACGGCACCGAAACCCTTCATCATCACGCTGCGCAACAACTTCCGGCCGGCCGCCACTCCGGTGGCTGCGGCCAGCGGTTCAACGTAGCCGCCGAACCCGTTGATGACATCGGCGTAGCGGTGGGCGCCGGGGCCCGACGCCAGGCTCGGGGTGGCCAATCCGTGACCGGGAACCATGGCCAGCAGGGCCACGTCGGCGAAGTCGAAACCCTTACGGTTCGCCATCGCCTCCAACTCGAGTTTCACCGTCGGCGAGCTGGTGGCCAGATCGGCATAGAGGGCTTCGGTGCTGATGGCCTCAATGGCCTGCAACAGCGCCAGCTTCGAGTCGGCTTCGCTGGTCAGGCCGAGAATCACCTCGGCATTGCGCACGGCCAACGCCGGATGCACAGCCCGGTTGACGCCGTCGGGGGTGGCGATATCGGCCGGATCGAATCCGACGACCTCGGCCCCGGCGGCAACGAGGTCAGAAGCAAACAGCGAGCCGGCTTCGCCCAGACCGAATACACAGATTCTCATCGGTCACCCAACCTAACATTGTCAACCGAGCGACGCCCATCGACAATCACGAAAGTTGTCACCGTGCTACACCCGGAGAACCACTTCGCCATGGACGACGGCGAACCAGGCGTCGGGATGGGCCGACCAGTCGAGCCAGACCCGGCTCAATCGAGCCAGCTCGGCTTCATCGGTCACGTCGTAGGACAGCGCCTGGGTGGCCAGGGCCGAGGCCTGGATCCGTTCGCTCCACAGGCTCCCCCACCAGTGACGGTCGGCCGCGGTGGCGAAGCACCAGGTGGAAGCGGACGGGGTGATGTCGTCAAACCCGGCGGCCCGAGCCCAAGCCACCAGGTGGCGGCCGGCGTCGGGCTCGGCCCCGTTCCGGCGAGCCACCGCCTGGTAGATCTCCATCCAGCGATCCAGCCCACCGAGCTGGGGATACCACAACATGCCGTGGTAGTCGGCGTCGCGGGCTGCCACCAAGCCGCCCGGCCGGGCCACCCGCCTCATCTCGATCAGGGCGCCCACCGGATCGCTCAGGTGCTGCAGCACCTGGTGGGCGTGCACGATGTCGAACCGATCGTCGGCCAACGAGAGCCGGTAGCAGTCATCGACCTGGTAACTGATGTTGTCGGCCGCGCCCGTGGCCTGGGCTCGGGCCTGGTCGATGATGGCGGGGACGGTGTCGATGCCGACAACATGGCCGGGACTGAGCCGGCGAGCCAGGTCGACGGTGATGGTTCCCGGGCCACAACCCACGTCGAGTAGCGACAAGCCGGGCTGCAAGTGGGGAATCAGGTAGGCGGCCGAGTTCTCCACCGTTCGCCAGGTGTGTGATCGCAGCACGCTGGCGTGATGGCCGTGGGTGTAGGTGTCGGATCGGTCGTTCATGATGCCGGCTTCGAGTCGAGGACCGAGCCGTCGGCCACGAAACGCCAGTCGGCGAACAGGCCGCCGGGGTCGACGAGGATGACGGTCTCCCACCGGTTGGACCACACCGGGAACGACTCCCCGAGGTACAGGACGCCGGCCCCGGAAACGTTGGAGTCAGACGGCTGTCCGCCGGTGATCACCGTCAGGTCGGCGTCGGCCTCCAGCTGTCCGGATAGGGGAAAGTGGTGCCCGGTGGTGTCGTCCCGCAGAATCCATCCGCTGAGATCGAGCGATCGGGAGCTGACGTTCACGAGCTGTACGAACTCCTCGGCCAGATTGTTCCGGTCGTTGCCCGGGGGGTCGACCTGGATGTCGCCGATGGTGAGCTGAGCGGTCAACGGCTCGCCGCAGCCCGTGCCCCACACTCCGCGCTGATCGGATGCGGCCTCAATCATGAGTGAGCGCCGGTCGGCCCGATCACCGGTGGCCAGGCCGTGACCGTCGGCCACCAGCTGATCGACCAACGATTCCCCGTCGACGAGCAGGTCGCCCAGGGTGCGGCCGAAGCGGTCGGTTTCGCCGTCCACCAGCTCGACCTGGTCGGCCCGGGCGACCAGGTCTTCGATGGCGCTGCGGGCGGCCAGTCCGTTGCAGGTCTGGCTGTCGGTGCCGTCAGGATTGTCGGTGTAGAGCTCGGGGGCGTTGTAACCCTCCAGTCGCAGCTCGATCGAATCGCCATCGACGGTGACCTCGATCGAGTCGCCGTCGACCACCCGTTCCACCGTCGCCGCCTGCCCGGAAACGGTGGTCGGCTCTGCCGGCGCCGGGTCGTCATCGGCTCCATCATCGGCCGGATCACCGCCATCAGCCCGATCACCGTCGTCAGTCGAATCACCGCCGTAGGTGTCGGATCGGGGCCCGAGTTCCTGCTCCCAACCGCAGCCGGCCACCACAAAGGTCGCAGCCACCAGCGCGGCGGCCGGACCCATCATCAGGTGGCGGCTCACGCCCGCATACGGGTGGCTTCGACATCCCACAGGCAACCCTCGACCTGATGGGCCGGGCGACGTTCACCCACGACCTCGATCTCGAACCGTCCAGCCGCCCCTTCCACCTCGGCCGGCACATAGCCGAGCGCGACCGAGGTGTCGAGATGGTGGGAGTATCCGCCGGAGGTGACCCAACCGACCACCTCGCCCTCGTACCACACCGGTTCGTCGCCGATGACGTCGGCCCCGGCCAGACCCGGTTCGGTGTCGACCGTCCAGGTCAGCAAGCGGCGCTGCGGCCCGGCTTCGGCCACTGCGGCCAGGGCATCCCGGCCGAGGAAGGGCTTCTCCATTTTGACGAAGCGGCCCAGGCCCGCCTCGTAGGGGTCATAGATCGGGCGGTACTCCCGGGCCCAGCCTCCGAAGCTCTTGTCGAGCCGAAGCGAATTGAGGGCGTGGAGCCCGAACAGCCGCAGATCGTGCTCCCGCCCGGCCGCCAAGAGAAGGTCGTACACGTAGCGCTGATAGCTGGCCGGCATCCACAGCTCATACCCGAGGTCGCCGGTGAAACTGACCCGTCCGCACCAGACGGGAGCCCATCCGACGTTGATCGACCGGAAGGCCATGAACCGGAACGCCTGGTTGGAGACGTCGTCATCGGTGACGACAGCCAGCACCTCCCGGGCCGCCGGCCCGGCGATCGACAGTCCGCACAACTCATAACCCAGCGTGCGATAAGACAGAGGAGCGTGATCGGGGGCCAGAGCGGCCAGCACCTGATCGAACCATCGCTCGTAGTACCGCTCGGCGACACCGGAGCCGAACACCACAAATCGTTCCTGCCGACCGGTGTTGGCGGTGGCCCCGGCGGTCACGGTCGAGGCCGGTCCGAGAGCCTCCCCCGCCGCCCCGGGCAGACAGGCGATCGTCAGGTCACCCACCAGCTTGCCATTGTGGTTGACCATGGGGGCCAAGGCCATACGTCCCGGTCGGGGCACGGTGTTGGTGATCAAGTGATCGAGAAAGTCCCGGGCTCCCGGCCCGGTGAACTCGAACTTGGAGAATCCGGTGGTTTCCATCAAACCCACCCCGTTGCGGACCGCCAGCGTTTCGGCCCGTACCTTGTCCCAGGCGTTGGACCGGCCGAACGTGACGTCTTCGATCGGCTCCTTGCCTTCAGCCTGGAACCACAGGGCCGACTCCAAACCGAAGGCCGAACCCCAGACGGCATTGGCCGCCGACAATCGGTCGAAGATGGGCGAGGTCTGCAACGGCCGGCCCTCGGGCAGGAATTCGTTGGGGAACTGGATGCGGAAGCGGCGCGAGTAGTTCTCCCGCACCTTGGTGTTGGTGTAGCTCTTGGTGGCGAAGTCGCCGAATCGGGCGATGTCCATGCCCCACACGTCGAACCCCGGGTCACCCTCGGTCACCCAGTTGGCCAGGGCCAGACCGACCCCACCGCCCTGGGACAGTCCGGCCATCACCGCGCAGGCCGACCAGTAGCCGGGTAGGCCCCGCACCGGGCCCAGCAGGGGGTTGCCGTCGGGGGCGAAGGTGAACGGACCGTTGATGACCTGCTTGATGCCGACCTCGGCGAATATCGGAAAGTGCTTGAACCCGGTGTCGAGAGACTCGGCGATGCGTTCCAGGTCGGGGGTCAACAGCCGCATACCGAAATCCCACGGGGTCTCGCCCGGCGACCAGGGCACACAATTGCGCTCGTAGGTGCCCAGCAGGAGACCGGCCCCCTCCTGACGCATGTAGATCTCGCCGGCGAAATCAATGGCGTGGGTCATCTCGCCGACGGTGGCATTGAACTCGGCCAGTTCCGGAATCGGCTCGGTGATCAGATACATGTGTTCCATGGCCAGCAGCGGTAGCTCCAGGCCGACCATGCGACCCACCTCCCGGGCCCACAGGCCGCCGGCGTTGACCACGTGCTCACAGCGGATCGTGCCTTTGGCCTCACCACTGGCCGGATCGTGAACGTGAACATCCCAGCGGCCGTCAACGCCGGCTGTGCCGTCGGTGACCGGGGTGATGGCCCGGGCCCAGGCCTTGCGATACACCTCGGCCCCGTTGTTGCGGGCCACGGTGGCGTAGGCGTTGGTCACCCCGGTCGGATCGACGTGGCCTTCGTGAGCGTCGAACATGGCGCCGACGAAGTAGCTGGTGTCCATGAACGGCATGCGCCGGGCCGCGTCGTCGAGCGAGATGAGCTCGGTTTCCATGCCCAGATAGCGGCCCCGGGCGTGGGCCATCTTCAGCCAGTCGAGGCGTTCCGGCGTGTCGGCCAGCAACACCCCGCCGGTGATGTGGATGCCGCAGTCGCGGCCCGACAGGGCCTCGATCTCACGGTAGAGCTCGATGGTGTACTGCTGAAGTTTGGCCACATTGGGGTCGCCATTGAGGGTGTGCATACCACCGGCCGAATGCCAGGTCGAGCCGGCCGTCAGCTCATCCCGCTCCAGAAGCACCACGTCGGTCCAGCCGTTCTTGGTGAGGTGATAGAGCACACTGGCACCTACCACCCCGCCACCGATGACCACCACCTGGGCCGTTGTCTTCATTCCTGCCGTCGCTTTCTGTGAGGTTGTCGTGCTGCTCAGAAGTCGGTGGCCACCCCTCCTTCGGCCACCCGTCGAGCCACGAACTCATCCAGTTCGGCCCGGCGATCGGGGTCCATAGGAGGGTCGACGTGTTCAGCCAAGAGTTTCTCGACCATTTCGGCCATCTTCTGGTCGGTGGTCGGCGATCCCGCCTCCACCCACGACTCGTAGTTTCGCCAGTCCGACAACATCGGATGGAAGAAGGCGGTGCGGTACCGGTGCTGGGTGTGATCGATGCCGAAGAAGTGACCACCGGGCCCGACCTCGTCGATGGCGGCCACCGCCAGAGCCTCGGGGTCAAGATCGAGGGGGCGGAGGAACTCGGTGACCATGCCCAGCAGGTCGGCGTCGAGCACCATCTTTTCGAACGACGCCACCAGTCCGCCCTCCATCCAGCCGGCGGCGTGCTTGACCAGATTGGCTCCGCCGGTGATGGCCCCCCACAGCGAGAACATCGACTCGTAGGCGGCTTGGGCGTCGAGGGCATTGCCGGCACTGACGTTGGACGAACGGTAGGGAATCCCGTAGCGGCGGGCCAGCTGCCCGCCGATGATGGCGGCCTTCAGATACTCGGGCGTCCCGAACGCCGGTGACCCCGATTTCATGTCGACGTTGGAGGTGAAGCCGCCATACATGACCGGGGCGCCCCGCCGGACCACCTGGGTGAACACGATGCCGGCCAAGGCCTCGGCGTTCTGCTGAACCAGAGCCCCGGCCAGAGTCACCGGGGCCATGGCTCCGGCCAGAGTGAACGGGGTGATCACGATGAGTTGGTTGCGGGCCGAGAACTCGATGATGCCCTGGGCCATCGGGTCGTCGAGCCGCAGCGGCGACGAGGTGTTGATGATGGAGACGATTGACGGCTCGGCCTCCAGCTGCTCGGGGCTGGCCCCCCGGGCGATCCGCACCATCTCCAGGCAGTCCCGGTTGCGTTGCGCCCCCAGGCTGTAGGCGTGGATCGGCTTGTCGCTCAGCACCAATTGATCCTGGGTGGCGTGGAGGTGACGAACGGACGGATGGACGTCGGTCGGTTCGACCGGGTAACCGCCGAGCAGGTGCACGGTGTTGAGCACCTGGGCCAGGCGGACCAGGTTGGCGTGATCCACCCGGTTGCCGGTGCGCCGACCGCCACGTTGGTCGGACACATTGGGGGCACTGGCCACGCAGGAAAACGCCACCCACGGGCCACCGATGCGGAGGGTACGATCCGGATTGCGGGAGTGGAAGTCGAACTCGGCCGGAGTCGACGAGATGTAGTCGTCGATCATCTCGGGATCGAATCGCACCCTCTCATCGTTGACGTCGGCGCCGGCATCGGCCAGCATTCGGCGGGCTTGGGCGTTCAGCACGTCCATTCCCGTATCCCGCAACACCCGGACAGAGGCCTGGTGAATGGCCTCGATCTCGTCGCCGGAAAGCAGCTCGGCCGGAGCCATCAGCCGTTTGGGCTGGGACGGCGGAGGCTGTTCCACCTTTCCGTTGGCCGAGGCTGTGCCGCCATCCCGGCGCCGACCTCGGCGTCGCCTGCGGGTTTGGGCTCCGTCGGCCACTGTCACCTACCGAAAGAAGAATGGACTCCCCACCCGGACGGGCAGTTCGCCAGAGACTACCGGTTGGGACCCTCGTTGACCAGAGTCGAAATCAGATTTTTTCGACTACTTTCACCTGATGACAACGGGCCCGGCCGACTACTCCTTCTGCCGGCTCCGCCGCTCGTCATAACGGCGGCGAAGATCAACGTCTTTGTTGATCGGATCATGAGCTTCGTCGGTGGCGGTAGCGGCGCCGATACCGCAGCTGTTGAGGAAGTCGAACATGGAAAGCAGGTGGGCGGTATAGCGATCGTCGGTCGACGAGGCGGGCTCGGCGCCGGACCGCAGTTCGAGCAACCGGTTCAGAACGGGCAGCTCCTCCTCCAGCGATGAATCGAACAGCAGCCGCCGGAACCGTACCTCCACCTCGTGGTCGTCGAGCGAGCACCAGCTCTCGATCTCCCGCTCGTCGGCCGCCATCAGGCGATCGTGGGTGGCGAAATAGTGCAGCTCGAGGGCATAGGCGTGGCCGTAGGTGCAGTATCGACAGCCGTTCAGGGTCGAGGCAATGGTGGCCACCAGATGGGTTCGGATCGGGCCCCAGTCCCGCAGGATTCGCTCGTAGTAGGGCATGTTCCTGGCGAACCAGCCAACTGACTTCATCGGCCCGTGCCGGTCGACGATGTCATGCATCAGATTGGGTCTGAATCCCCAGAGCGTCTTGCCCACACGTTCCAGCGTTGCCTGTCCGGCCTTGTCGGCCAACGTCATCCCAGCCATGGCCGGAGCTTAGTTGACCGCCGCCGGACCGTACATTCTTGGTGGTCACCGGTGGGCCCGAACCTGTTACTACAATCTGGGACATGCCCAGTTTTGCGCGTGCCACGGAGACGGGAATCGTCAGCCTCTACTACGAGGTGGAAGGCGAGGGATTCCCTGTCCTGCTCCTGGCCCCCGGTGGCATGCGATCCACGCTGTCGGCCTGGCAGAATGCCCCCTGGAACCCGATCCGGCAACTGTCGGCCAACCACCAGGTGATCGCCATGGACCAGCGCAATGCCGGCCGCTCAACCGGTCCCATCACCAGCGACGATGGCTGGCACACCTACACCGACGACCAGCTGGCCTTGATGAACCATTTGGGCATCGGCCGCTTTCACGTGGTCGGAATGTGCATCGGCGGTGCCTTCATCGGGGCACTGGCCACCGCCGCCCCCGAGCGGCTGGCGTCGGCTGTGGTCTTTCAGACCATAGGGCTCGACGACAATCGCGATGCTTTCCTCGACATGTACGACGGCTGGGTCGACGATTTGAAACCGAAGCGACCCGACGTGCACGACGAAGCCTGGAAGGTATTCGGCCAAAACATGTACGGCGGCGACAAGCAGTTCTTCGCCGTCGGGCCCGAAGCCTTCGCCGCCGTTGACACACCGTTCCTGGTACTCATGGGCGATGACATCTACCATCCGACCTCCGCCTCCCGAGCGTTGGCCGACGCCGCCACCAACTCCGCCGTCATCGACACCTGGAAGGAAGAACCGGCCCGCAAGGTGGCCATGGCCAAAGTCGAGGACTTCCTCCTCGACAACACCCCCGCCGCCAACTAGCTGTTCTAGCCCCGCCCTTCTTTCTTTCTGTGCGCTCCACGCCCCGGTTCCGGGGCGTGGAGCGCACACAACACCCCCATCCACCGCCGTCCTTGGTTGTGTGCGTCCCAGCGTTCACCGGTGAACGGTGGAGCGCACAGACCGGAGGCGGCAGGGCGGGGGTCTACTCCGCCTCGTCGATCTCGGCGATGTGGGCAATGGCCTCACCCTGGTTGATGAGGGCCGAGTGGGTGCGTCCGATGACGACACCGCTGGAGCGGGCCTTTATTCGGCTCAGCCGTTTGCCGAACGGGTCGTGGAGGGCGGCGATGGGTTCGCCCCGATTCACCCGGTCGCCCAGTTCCACGTCGAGATGGAGGATGCCGCTGCGGGAGGAGCGAGTCCACTTCGTGGCGTGCGATATTAGGGGGGCAGGGGCCGGCAGATCGACCGGCGGTGTCATACCGATGTGGGCCAGACAGCGGCGGATTCCGTCGACACCGACGGCGATGGAATGACGATCGAAGCGGTTGGCCTCCCCTCCCTCGAACAGCAGGGCCAACGCTCCGTTGTCGGACGCCACCTGGCGGATCGACCCGTCGCGGGTCTTGGCGTTGATGGCGATCGGGGCACCGAAGACCCGGGCCAGTTCCATCGTCGGCTCATCGTCCAGTCCGGCCCGGATCTGGGGCCAGTTGACCCGGTTACCCGACCCGGTATGAAGATCGAATCCGCAGTCACAGCGACCGACGACCTCCTTCATAAAGATGTCGGCGATTCGTGACGCCATCGAACCTCGAGCCGTGCCGGGGAACGACCGGTTCAGGTCTCGTCCGTCGGGAAGATTGCGATCGCCGGCGATGAAACCGTGCACGTTCACGATCGGGGCGGCGACAAGGGTGCCGGCGATCTGTCGGATGTCGAGATGACCGAGCACCTCCCGGATGATTTCGATGCCGTTGATCTCGTCTCCGTGGATGGTCGAACTGATCCAGACGGTCGGGCCGTCGGTGCGACCGTGCAGTACCACCAGCGGTGCCGCCACCGATGATCCAGAGACCAGGCGGGCGGTCGGCAGCTCGAGGAAGACCCGCTTCCCGGCCGGGATCTCCCGACCGGCGATGGTGAACGGCGGACGTTTCCTCCTAGCCATAGGCCATGAGCAGGCGCTCGGTGGCAGGAGTTCTAACCACCAACCACCATTTTCGGCACCTCGGCCACGAGTTCGGCAAACGGGTCGGATGGCAGCGGCTGCGGTTTGGGTCGGGCCCGTCGCCGGCGTCGGGCCGGGATCAGCATTCGCATCTCCGACAGCTTCCCGAAGCAAAGCAAACGGTCCTCGACCTCGAGAATCCTGTCCTCCCGAGGGTTGGGGATGACATTGTCGCCTCGCACCAGCGTCAGCACCGAGATGTCGCGATCACGCAGTCCGGCCCTGATGGTGTGATCGATGAGTTCCGCCCCCGGTCCGATATAGAGTTCGGCCACCCCATAACCGGGGGTGTTGGCCAGGCGTTGCCGGATGTCGAGATCGGGAAACGTGACCTGACTGGCCACATAGTCGATGATGGCGCCGGCCACATCGAGCCCGGTGGCCCCCTCGATTCCCTGTAGCCCGGGCGATGAGTTGACTTCCATCACCAGCGGCCCGGTTGCCCCCTCCAACATGTCGACACCGGCTATCCG
Source organism: Acidimicrobiales bacterium (assembly GCA_965216685.1). Classification (GTDB taxonomy): domain Bacteria; phylum Actinomycetota; class Acidimicrobiia; order Acidimicrobiales; family SZUA-35; genus JAHELU01. Next base: position 3,979,259 of record OZ244195.1, on the reverse strand, counting down.
CAGGCCCATGGTGTGGGCGGCCCGCACCGCAATCCTGCGGGATCGGTCATCGAGCTCGACCGGTTCGGTCCTCCCGCCCCGGTGCACGTTGGACCGGAACTCATCGCCCTTGCCAATGCGGCGCATGGCGGCAATCACCTGATCGCCCACCACCAGAGCCCTGATGTCACGGCCCCGGGATTCCGATACGAAGCGCTGGATCAACACATTCTGTTTGGTCCACTGCAGGGTTTCGATCACGGTTTCGGCCACATTGGCCTCGGGGGCGAGAATCACGCCGATGCCTTGTGTGCCCTCCAGGAGTTTGATGACAACCGGCGCCCCACCGACCCGTTCGATGGCGGGGCGAACGTCGCCTCGATCGCGGACGAAGGTGGTGTCGGGAATGGGAATGGAGTTACGGGCCAGCAACTGGATCGATCGCAGTTTGTCTCGGGAATTGGCGATGGCATCGGCTGTGGTCGGCGTGTAGACATCCATCTGCTCGAACTGACGAACCACGGCCATGCCGTAGAAGGTGATCGACGCCCCGATCCGGGGGACAATGGCGTCGTAGTCGGCCACCTGCTGACCTCGGTACAGAAGATCGTGGTGGTCGCCGGACAGATCGAGGGCCAGCCGTAGAGTGTCGAGGATCTCCACCTCGTGACCACGCTCGTGAGCTGCGGTGACAAGGCGCCGCGTGCTGTATGACCGTGGTTGGCGGGAAAGCACGGCAAGTTTCATGGTGAGGTGATCACCCCCCTTCTACTGGTCGGTGTCCGGCTCGCCCGGGGTGGCCGGCTGCAGGAATGAGCGCCCAGGATCGATCAGGAATCGATTTCGCACCGCTCTTCTTCCCAACAGCATACGGAATCCCATGGCATCTCTTGAGGCCAGCGTGATGTCAATCTCGAAAGATTTGTCACCGATCACGGCCGTGGTGCGTACGACCGGACGAAGCTCGGCTTGACCGTTGGATGATCTCACCGATTTGAATTGCTGGACCGGCATCTCGACCGTGGTCCGGGCCGCCTGCGACCGTTGCTTCGGGGCGATGCCGAAACGGGCGATCGTGGTGTCGCCGCTGGTGATCAGTTCGAGGTCGAAGGCGTGGATGGCCGAGGTGACGGCACCGCTGTCGACCTTGGCCTTGATGGGCGTGGCCGAGAACTCAGGTAGCACCACCCACTCCCGCCATCCGATGAGCGGCTTGGCGGCCCGACCCCGGCTGGGACGACTCGGGCGACGGCGGCTAACCCGCTTGTCGATCGACTTCTTCTTGGCTGACTTCCGGGCCGACGGCGCCTTCTTCGCCACCGGCTTCTTCGCCGACGCCTTCTTCGCCACCGGCTTCTTCGCCGACGCCTTCTTGGCCACCGGCTTCTTCTTCGCCACCGACGCCTTCTTCTTGGCCGACGCCTTCTTCTTGGCCACCGGCTTCTTGGCCGACGCCTTCTTGGCCACCGGCTTCTTCTCAGTCGACGTATCGCTCCGGCGTCGACCGCCGCGGGATCCCGAGGTTGACACGGCGCCAGTGTAGGTCACAACCCCGGGCATCAGAGGGGCCGAAGCCGACCGACGACCGCTTTACAAAATGTTAAACAGAGACTACGTTGGCCATCGTGACCCAGCGCGTCCTGCAGACGAATCATCCCGGGTATGACCACGTCGGTGACACCGCACCACTCACTCCGATGGGACTCGACCGGTTGCTGGGGCGAGTGGCCCATGAATTCGAGACCCGCAACCGTATCTTCGACCTCCCTACCGGCCGTTTCTGGCGACCAGACCCCGACATCGACCTGGGCTTCGAGTTCGTCGGCCGCCGGGCCGCTTCACCGATCGGCCCGGCCGCCGGACCACACTCCCAACTGGCCCAGAACATCGTGCTTTCCTGGTTGGGTGGATCCCGGCTGTTCGAACTCAAGACCGTCCAGATCCTCGACGAGTTGGAGATCGCCCGCCCCTGCATCGACATGCAGACCGTCGGCTACAACATCGAATGGAGTCAGGAGTTGACCCTTGGTCAGAGCCTGACCGAGTACGTCAAGGCTTCGATGCTGCTCGACATTCTCAGCCGATGGGACCCGGTTCTGGAACATGTCGGGGGCGCCGACGGCACACCCGGCCCCCACGTATTCGACATGTCCGTCGGCTATGACTTGGCCGGGATCTCCGATCCCCGGGTGGCCGAGTTCATCGTCGGCATGCGTGATGCCACCAGCGAGATCAACCGCCTGCGGGCCGACGTCCCCACCCCCTTCGCCCCTTTTCGAGACCTGGACTTCAGGACATCGCTGTCGGACACGCTCACCCTCTCGACGTTCCACGGGTGCCCTCCGGAGGAGATCGAGCAGATCACCAAACATCTCATCGACACCCACGACCTCGACGTGATCGTCAAGCTCAACCCCACCCTTCTGGGCTACGAGAACGTGCGGACCATCGTCAACGACGAACTGGGATATGACAACGTCGACGTCAAGGAGTCGGCCTTCGCCGAGGACCTGCAGTTCGACCGGGGTGTCGAGCTCATCGGCGAGCTGAACGAGTATGCCAAGGAACGCGGTCACCGGTTCGGCATCAAGCTGACCAACACCTTGGTGGTCAACAACACCAAGCGGTGGATGCCCGAGGACACCATGTACCTGTCCGGACCGCCCCTGCACGTTGTGGCATCGAGCCTGCTGGAAAGACTGGCCGGCGCCCTGCCCGGCGTGCTCGACATTCCCGGCCACGACGGCGACGTCATGGTCAGCTTCTCGGCCGGCGTCAGCAAGCAGAATCTGGCCGACACCCTGGCCATGGGAGTGAACCCGGCCACCATCTGCTCCGACCTGCTCAAGCCCGGAGGGTACGGCCGCCTGGCTCCGATGCTGAAAGCACTGACCGCCGAGATCGCCGACTCGGGCGCCACCGATCTGGCCGGTTGGCGAGCGACCCGACAAACCCAGGCCGAGTCGGCCGGCCACCGGGCCACCGTCAACCAGCACGTGGCCGCCATTCGGGGCGAAGGCATCGATCCCTACACCCGGGAGGGTAACTCCAAGCTCCCGCGCCAAGTGGATACCGAACTCCAGATGTTCGGCTGCGTGGCCTGCAATTTCTGCATAACGGTGTGCCCCAACGACGCCTTCTTCTCCATCCCCAGCCTCGAAGGTCAGGATGGCCGCCAGCAATACCTGGTCTGGTCCGAGCTGTGCAACGAGTGTGGGAACTGCATGACGTTTTGCCCTGAAGACGGCGACCCGGCGATGGTCAAACCCCGCCTGTTCATCGACGAAGCGGTGTTCGCCGGTCGGTCCGGTCAAGGGTTCCTGGTCAAAGCCGATGGATCCGTTGTCGGCCGGTCCGACGACGACACGATGCAGGCGGCCGAAACGGTGGCCCGCCTGCTGCAATCGACCAACGGCAACCCCCTGCCGGCCGAACAGTGAGTCCGAGGTCGGGTTGACCAGAAGAGTTCTTCGAGTGGGAGCGGCGCAGTTGGGACCGGTCGCCCGCCACGAGTCCCGTAGCGACGTGGTCAAGCGCCTGCTGGCTCTGCTCGACCAGGCGGCCGACCGCCAGGTGGAGTTGATCGTGTATCCGGAACTGGCGCTGACCACCTTCTTTCCCCGGTGGTACACCGACGAGATCGGCGGACACGATCACTATTTCGAGCGACAGATGCCGGGCCCGGAAACCCAGTCACTGTTCGACGCGGCCAAAGCCCGCGGGATAGGCGTTCACCTGGGTTACGCCGAGCTGACCGGTGACGGTCATCGCTACAACACCACCATCCTGGTCGACGGCAGCGGTAACGAGGTGGCGAAGTATCGCAAGGTCCACATTCCGGGTCACGAGAACGACGAGCCGTGGCGGGCGTTCCAACACCTGGAACGCCGGTACTTCGAGGAGTCGAACGACGGCTTCGGGGTTTGGCGGGCCTTCGACGGTCTGGTCGGAATGGCCATCTGCAATGATCGGCGCTGGCCGGAAACCTATCGGGAGATGGGTCTTCAAGGGGTCGAACTCATCATGATCGGCTACAACACTCCCCTCCATTACGCTCCCGACCCCACCCAGAACCCGTTGCAGGCCTTCCACAATCACCTGGTGATGCAGGCCGGGGCCTACCAGAACGGGACCTGGGTGGTCGGGGTGGCCAAAGGGGGCACGGAGGAAGGAGTCGAATCGCTGGCTCAGTCGGTGATCATCGCCCCATCAGGTCAGATCGTGGCCCAGGCCGTCACCACCGGCGATGAGTTGATAGTGGCTGATTGCGATCTGGATTGGTGTCGACAATACAAGGAAACCTTGTTCGACTTCGAGCGCTATCGACGTCCGGAAATGTACCGTCGCATCACAACCCAAAAGGGTGTTCAAGAGCCGTCATAACCGTCCGAAATCGCTTGACCGGGTTCGACGTTCTTGAGACAATTGGCCCATGACTCGTTTGCGGCACCCAAACACTGTCATGTAGCCGGTTCTCCTCACTTCACCGCGCTCTGACCCGCCTGCAAACGAATCATCAGCTTGGATAGCGAGCTTGGCGACCGGAAGGTCGGCCAAGCATCCACGCACTACTTGCCCCCAAGTCTGAAATTCCACAGCTCTGATTCCCAGTCATGCTTCAACATGGAAGTTGATGCTGCTGATTGTTGTCGACCCCATGCCCATCCCGACAACCAGGAAAGGAAACCGATCACTCGATGCCAATGCCATGGCGATATCTCGATCTTCTACAACCCGGTGACCTCATCCTGTCGGGCAGACGGGACTTCATATCCGAGATCACCCAGTTTGCCACCGACAGCCGGTTCGGCCACGCCATGGTGGTGGTGCACGAGCGGTGGATCACCCAGGCCACCGACGTGGCGTTGACACCGAGCGAGGACGATGAAGGCGTTTTCCGCCTGACCATCGAGCAGTTCAGGGCGGAGACGAGCAAGCTCAGCGATGTGCTGGCCTTACGGCCCCGTCAGGTTGATGTAGATCGGCTGTGCGAGGCCGCCGACTATCTGTATGAACACTCGCCCACCTACCCTACGGTTGGCGCCGTGGTTCTGGGCTTCTGTTGCGCCACCGCTCGTCTGGTGGCCGGTCTGCCTCCGGCGCTGAAGGCCCGCATCGTGGCCTACCAGCACCGCTTGGCCGCCGACGGGTCAACCAAGATGCATTGCAGCGAGTTCGCCTTCCGGCTGTACCTGGCGGCTGGGCTGGCGGTCGAGTTGGCGTCGCCGGTGCTGCAGGAGGTCATCGGTCACAGCACGGCTCGTCAACCCGAGATCGTGGGACTGCCGGACACGCCACGACGAGCGGAAAAGGGTTGGTGGCCGAGGAGTCCCGGCCGGGCCGCCCGCTACGCCGTCAGCGAGTCACTGTCGACTCTCCGCCAACGTCACGATCCGGCCATAGTGCGCGACCACGCCTGTTTGGTGCTCCCAGCCGACCTCGAACGGTCCCCGACCTTCACCCCGGTGTTCGACGTCTCTCGACATCGAGCCCGGTGGCATCTGAACCTGGTGGTCTGAGCGGAGGGGCGGTCGGGCCACGGAGACCGGGAGGTCAGTTCTCGTCAGGCTCCTCGAGCCCAGTGAGATCGCCGTCGGCGTCGTCGACCGGCTCGGTGAAGCGCTCGACCATGGCCACCAGGATCTCTGAAAACAGATTGCGCTCATCTCGACTGAGGATCCGCTCGGGTTCAAAGCGGTGGCGGAGGGCGGCGCCTTCGGTCACCATGGTGGCCATCACCACGAAGTCGTCAAGACTGTAGCCGGCGCGCATCCGCCGGCCGGCCCACTCGAAGCCGACCTTATAGAAGAACCGCCACATGTCGTGGTTGGCGGCATAGCTGGCCCGAACCGAGGCCTGAAGCTCGGGTGACGGGTTCTTGACGCCCCAAATCTTGAGGATCAGGTAGAACTGGGTGTCGTCGGTGAGAGAATCGAGATACAACTCGGCCAGGCGACGAATCTCGTCCATGGGCTCGGCGTCGAAGTCGATCTTGATGTCGTTCTGGTCGGGTCCGGCCCAGGAGTACTCACCGATGACGTGGTGAGCCAAATCGTGTTGGAACTCGGCTTGCGATGCCCAGATGTTGTAGGCCGCTCCCGATGTCAGTCCCATGTGATCGAGCACTGTGGACAGGCGCAGATCGATCTGTTCGGTGGCGCCGTCGTCGATCAGCATCTGGCGGGCCGTACCCAGGATCTCACGCCGGGTTTGCTGCTTCGGCCGCCTTCGTGCTGGTTGATCGTGTTCGCGGGGCATGACAGTCCTTTGCGCACTCGGCCCTAGCAAAAGCGAGGAGTGCAGGCCCTCCATTCGGTTCGTGCCGACGCCGGTCGCAACCAGCGCCTCACCGCCATTCTAGGGCGTGGCGTCGGCTGACACCCGACCGAGGCCCGTGGCTGCCTGACCGTCAAGCCCCCGGATCGACGGCGCAGGAGCCGGGATCACGGTAGATGACAGCCATCAGCTTGCGGCCCAGCAGGCCCTTTCGGGCCACGACGTGGACTTCATCGGCAAGCCGAACGATCGTCGGTGCCACCAGGACCTCGACATCGTCGTGGCGTACCTTACGGTAGGAGGAGGTGTTCTTTCCTTTGAGATAGGTGTCGACCGCCACCTGATCCACACCACTTCAACCGTATTTGGGAATCCAATCGACGGCCACCGTTCCACCCTTGCGCCGGACCAGATCGACGGCTTCGTCAGTGAGCTCAACCTGCATGACTAGTTATCCTATGGCAGCCCGGATTTATTCCCGAAACCATCGCCGGCGGCTACAGCGACGAGATCCACGCTTTCATCTCGGCCGGCGACATGACCGCTGGATCGCCCAGGAGTACCGGATCAACTCCGTCCAGCTGCGGTGGTACTGTCGTCACCACCCGCTCCAGGGTGGCGGCGTCGGCCAACTCGTCGACCACCGATGCCATCTCCTCGTCGTGGTCGACGCCCCGGGCCCGGGCGGCGTCGACCAGACCCCGCAGCAGCGACTCCCAGGTCGTCATCGGACCCTGGGTGATCGAGGCCGACTCGGCAAACGAGTCGATGAAAGCGAACGGAACGGCGCTGATCACCCCTCCGGAGGCAATGGTGGCGTAGAGCCAGTCGGAGTCGAAGGAGAATCCGTAGGTCGAGGGGGCGGCCAGGATCGGCTCCAGTGCCTGCCGGCCGTAAAGCTTGAACGCCGCCTGGGTGTCGCGCAGGCCCCTCTCGAACAGCTGGCGACCGACCATACGCTGCATATGGCGTAGGGCCACGATGCCGGGGCCCCAACGGGCCTCGGCTTTGACCAGGACGGAGCGGGGATCCTTGCGGTCCCCGATGACCACATCGGCTCCGTCGGTGAATCCGCCGATCAGCAGCCCGACCTGGGCCAGATCGACCGAGTTGTCGGCATCGGTCATCACCACGGCATCGCAGCCGTCGGCCAGAGCGGTGGCCGCCCCGTAGACGATGGCACCGCCCTTGCGGGATTCATCGACGCTTCCCAGAGCGGCCAGCGGGCCGCTGTCGGCCGGGACCACATCACCGAGCCGGAGTACGGTCACCCGATCCCCTGAAGGGTGGGAGCCGGCCCGTTCGGCCGCTACCGAGGCCGAGTCGTCGGGGTCGCCGTCATCGACCAGGTACAACCGCCACGACACCGGCGAGCCTTCGAGCAGCCAGCTCAGTTGATCGAGCTTCACATGCAGCGAGTCTTCACCGGTGGGGTTTTCTTCACCCGGCGGTCGAAGCCGCCGCTGCTCCCCCCACATGGCGATGACCACTGCAATCGACAACGCCGGCCCGTCGGAAGTGATGCGGCGTTTCGATGCCGCCACCCGGGTGGCCACCCGCAGATCAAGAGGCTGGGAGCCGTCGTTGCCGATCCTGGACAGCTCCTGCTCGGTGGCACCGCCGGCCAGCAACTCCTCGGCGATGGCCCGCACCCGGCGATGGTGGGATCGGTCGGCGATGTCGTACTCGGCCGTACTGAGTTCGAGAGCGGACCCAACATCGATCATGAATTCCTCCGGAAGGGTGGTCTGGTGAGCGGACGATTGTGTCGCCCGGCTGGGGTGAGTCTAGGACGCCCGTCCGTTCTGTCAGCACCTGGGCGTCGGATTCGAGGCGTCAACGCCGACAGAACGACTGACTGGACAATACGCCGATCGACCCCTAGTCGGTCCCCCGACCCTGACGCTCGACGGGCGCCAGGTCGTCCACACCGAGGTGGGAGTTGTCAGTGGTCCGATGAACCCCCCGGAACAGCAGGTGGGCACCGACCGGGAGCGTCACCAACATGGCCAGGGCGGCCACCACGACATAGCCGGCGCCAACCCAATCGAGCTCGATGACGGCGCCGATGCCGGCCACCAGAAAGGCGATCGGGCTGGCCACTCCGGCGGCATGAATGCGGGCGTAGGCGGTGGAGAAACGAACCACACCCACCCCGGCGATGACGGCCAGAACGCCGCCCAGCAACAGGAAGAAGTGGGCCAACAGGGTCACGACGCCAACTCCTCCTCGTCTTCCACGAAACGGGCGGCGGCCACGGTGGCGGTGAACCCGATGACGGCCAGGACGACGGGCAGGATCAGGTAGGTGGTGTCGTGACGACGTACGGCGTCGATGATGACCACCCCCATCAGAGCGGTGAGCAGCAGGTCGAGGGCCATGATCCGGTCCGGCAATGAGGGCCCTTTGACCAGGCGGTACACCCCGCACAGTCCGCCGAAGGTGAAACAAAGCAAGGCGGCGGCGATCACGGTCTGCCGTCCGATCCCGCCCGTTCGACGCGGCCTCGCACCGGAAAGGCGGCGACGGCCAGGTCGGCCATGGCCTGTACATGGGCGTCGTTGGCCGGCGCATCGTCATCATGAAGGATGTGGACGTAGAGGGTCCCGGCCTCCATATCGGTGTCGACCACGACGGTGCCCGGCGTCAAGGTGATGGCCGCGGTGTACAGCAGCATGTGGCGACGGGCCGCCAGGGGCACGGTGACGGCCACGATCGATTCCGAAGTGTGGTTGCCGGGAGTGAGAACCTCATGAGACACCCGAACCGTGGACTTGGCCAGATCGATCATGATCAACCACAGCAGCCGCAGCAGCGGAACCAGTCGGACCCCGCCGGTCAGGGCGCGGCCCAGACCGGGAGCGGTCACCACCAGCCCACAGAGAACGCCGGCCAGAATATTGGCGGCCGAAAACGCTCCCCACCAGATGCACCACGAAACAGCGAGCGCGCCGGCCATGATGATGCGCCGAGGGGAGAACCCGGTGACCAGCCGGCGGCCCACAGCTCCGATCCCACCGCTCACGACAGCACCTCGGCGATGTAGACGGCCGGATCCAGCAGGTCGTTGGCCGCTCGCTCACTGAGGTCGAACAGCGACCCGGCCGAGGCGGCGATGATCATCGTGGCCACCACGGCCACCGCGGTCGACCCTCGCATCAGCCAGCGGTTGCCGGCGGCAATGGCAATCGGCTTCGCCTCCTCGTGGCGGTCACCCCAGAACACTCCCATCCAGATCTTGTTCATCGACAACACGGTCAGGAACCCGGCCACCAGCGCGGCGGCCACCGCAGCCGCCACCACCACGGCCGACCCCTGTTCGATACCGGCCGAAACCACGGCCAGTTTGGCCACGAACCCGGAGAAGGGCGGGATGCCGGCCAGGCTGAGGGCGGGAATGGCGAACAGGGCGGCCACCAATGGTGTGCGGGCGGCCAAACCGCCGGAGCGTTCGAGCAGGCCCGAGTTCTGCTCGTTCTCGATCAGCCCGCCCACCAGGAACAGCACCGTCTTGACCGGCATGTGGTGGAGCAGGAAGAAGATCGAGCCGGCGATCCCGGCCACGCTGAACAGACCCAGCCCCATCAGCATGTAGCCGATCTGACTGATGATGTGAAACGAGAGGATCCGCTTGACGTTGGATTGGGCCAGGGCACCGACGGCCCCGATGACCATGGTCACCCCGGCGACGATCAGGAACAGCGGGCCCAGATCGTCCATGCCGTTGAGGGTGTGGAAGCGGACGAGAGCATAGATCCCGACTTTGGTCAGTAGTCCGGCGAACACCGCGGTGATGCTGGTGGCCGCCGTGGGGTAGGCGTCGGGCAGCCAGGAGAACAAAGGGAACACTGCGGCCTTGGTCCCGAAGACAACGAAGAACCAGGCGCCGATCCCCAGCCGGACCGGATCCGACAGCTCGGGCATCCGCTCGGCCAGCAGCGCCATGTTGACGGTGCCGGTGGCGGCGTAAACCAGGGCCACCCCGAACAGGAACAGGGCCGAGACGAACAGATTGATGGCCACATAGGTCATACCGGCCCGCACCTGCCCCCGCCGTCCCTGATGGGTCAGCAGCACATAGCTCGATACCAGAATCACCTCGAACGACACGAAGAGGGTGAACAGGTCGCCGGTGAGAAAGGCCAGCGACAGGCCGGCTGTCAGCACAGCCAGCAGTGGGCCGGACAGGTCGGGGTTGGCTCCCCAGGCCGTTCGCCGCTGGCCGATGGCGTAGACCTCGACGACGAAGATGATGGTGAGGGCCCACGGCAGGACCAGGGCGGCGAACAGATCGGCCACGAGTACGATCCCGAGTTCGGGGTGCCATCCCCCCACCCGGACCGTGACCGTACCGTTTTCGATCACCGAAACCAGCAGGGCGATCGACGAACCGGCGGCGGTGGCCAAGCCGGCCATGATCACCGAATCCCGCAGCACGGTGCGCGATTTCAGCAACAGCCCGATGGCGGCAGCGGCCAGGGGGGCCAGTATCACCAATGCCATCAGCAGGTTCATACCCGGGCCTCGTCTTCTCCCCAGCCGACCGACGTAGACCCGGCGGTGCCGGAACCGGCCTGTTGGCCCACATCGGAGGAGCCGTCGTCGACCGGATCGTCGTCCATGCGATCGTTGCTCGTTGGGGTATCGGCGTCGGCGCTGTCGTCGTCGGCGTGGGCGATTCGGCGATCCTCGATGTCGTCCTCCACCAGATCATCGCCGGTCAACGTCTGCTGACGGACGGCCAGGGCGAGGAGAAACAGGGTCAGGCCGAAGGAGATGACGATGGCCGTCAGCCCCAGAGCCTGAGGAAGGGGGTTGGTCACGTCGGTGCTCGGCCCCACCGGTGCCACACCGGGTGGCCCGCCGGACACGACCAGGGCCAGCACCGTGGCGTGGCCCAGCAGGGAAAACCCGAGGATCATGCGGCTCAGCGATCGTGATGTCACCAGGTAGATCCCGGCCGTGGTGAGCCCTCCGATGGCGATGAGCAAGGCCAGGCTCATGGAGTTTCCTCCGGTCGTCGACGACTGCGGATACCTCCGGCCGCGGCCAGACCGTCGAGCAGGGCCAGCACCAGACCAACCACGATGGCGGCCACCCCGATGTCGAAGGGCAGGGCGCTGCCCGACTTCACCTTCCCCAGTACCGGGACCTCGATCGAACCGAAGGCCTGATCGAAGAACAGCCCTCCTCCGAGGGCGGGAATGGCGGCCACGACAACAGCTACCAGGAGGCCGACCGCCACCAGTTTCCGGGCATGGGTCGGTTCCTGGATCTCGGCCAGCGTTCGCAGCACAACCACCGCTCCGAATACCAGACCGGCGGCGAAGCCCCCGCCGGGGTTGTTGTGACCGGCGAACAGCAGATACAGACCGAGGAGGAGAGCCGGCGGGGTGATCAACTGCACGCTCACCCGAGTCATCGGCGACCGCAGGGGGATCACGTCGTCACCTCGGCCCGCCTGACGTTGGCCAGGGCGACCAGACCGACGGCCACAACCACCAGAACGGTGATCTCGCCCAAGGTGTCCAAGGCCCGTATGTCGGTCAGGATCACGTTGACCACGTTCTCCCCGCCGCCATCCTCGGCGGCCAGCCGCACGAGATCGTCGATCGGGGGTTGACCGGCCGGTTGGGCGCCGGCTACGGCCAGGCCGGCCGTCACCCCGACTCCGACGGCGAGGGCCACCGTGGTGCGAATGGCCTGCCAGGCGTCACCGCTTTCGGGAAAGCTGCGGGCCAGGTGGCCCAACCCGAGGACGAATCCCACCACCACGATCGTTTCCACCAGGAGTTGGGTCAGGGCCAGATCGGGGGCGCCGTAGAGTACGTAGATTCCTGAGACACAGATACCCACGGCCCCCAGGGTGAGGGCGGCCCCGAGGCGGGAGCGGACGAAAACGCCGGCCACCGATACGCCGACGATGATGGCGGCCAGTAGACCTTGGAGCGGTTCGTCCCACAGGATCAAATGGTCGGGCGACAGCCGCAGCGTCAAGGGCCAGGCCGCCAGCGAGACCACCCCGGCCATGGTGGCCAGGTAGATGGGCAGCGAACCGTGCTGGACTCGACCGATCAGTTTGCGGCAGCCCACCGGGATGGCGTCGAGCAGACGGTCGGCGGCATCAGCCCCGACCGGTCGGGGAATGGCCCCGGTGCGGCGGGCCAGCATCAGACCGAGAGCACCTCCGGCCACGATCACGACCGCCGAAACGGCGAACGCCGTTGTCAGTCCGGGCCAGCGGTGCAGGGCGTAGGCGTCGGCCCCCGAGTTGACCTCGACTGCGGCCGGAACCACCAGTTCGCTGGCCTGATGAATGAAGATGAAGCCGACCAGGCCGGCGGCGGCCAGGAGGGCCGACGGTAACGCCAGCATCGTGGAACCGGAGGCCACGGCGACGTCGGGGCCGGGACCGAACAGCCCGATCAGGAGTCTGGTGGTGTAGGCCATCGTCAACACGGCGCCAACGATGACCGAGACGCCACCCACGGCGAACAGGACACCGTCGAGCCCGAGGACGGCCTCCACCGCCGCCTCCTTGGCCGCGAATCCCAGCAGCGGGGGGATGCCGGCCATGGACGCTCCGGCCGCCACGGCCACCGCAGCGGCCAGCGGCATCTCCCGGGCCAACCCGCCGACCTCGGTTATCAGTCGGGTGCCGGTTCGCACATCGATCTCTCCGACCACGATGAACAGCGCCGCCTTGAACAGAGCGTGGGCCACCAGGACGGATATGGCGGCGAAGGCGGCCTTGGCCGTTCCCAGCGACAGCAGGGTGATCAGGAAGCCGAGCTGAGACACTGTGCTCCAGGCCAGGATGAGTTTGGCGTCGTCATGTCGCAGGGCGCCGATTCCGCCCCACAGCATGGAGGAAACGCCGAAGGCCAGGCCGAGGGCCATCCAGACGTCGTTGTCCTTGAAGGCGGGAGCCAGCACGGCCACCACAAAGACGCCGGCTTTGACCATCGTGGCCGAGTGCAGGTAGGCGCTGACCGGGGTGGGGGCGGCCATGGCCCCGGGCAGCCAGACGTGGAACGGCATCTGGGCCGACTTGGTGGCCGCCCCCAGCATGACCAAAGCCGCCGCCAGTGACATCGCTGCGCCGTCGACCGGGGCGAACTGGCTGAGCGACGTCGTGCCGCTGACGTCGGCCAGGATCAGGAGCCCGGCCAGCAGGACCAACCCGCCACCGGCGGTGATCATCAGAGCCCGCCGGGCGGCGTCCATCACCGCATCGGAGGTGTTCTTGTGGCCAACCAGGAGGAACGACGTGATCGAGGTCAGCTCCCAGAACACGAACAGCGTCCAGATCGAGTCGGCCAGGACGAGACCCAGCATTGACATCGAGAAGGCCAGCAGGGTGGCCGGGAAACGGGCCCGGCCGGCGGCGTCAGCGCTGAAGTAGGCGGTGGCGTAGCCGAAGATCAGCACCCCGATTCCGGAGACCAGCACTGTCATCAGAAGGGCCAGGGAGTCGGTGCGGAAGCGCAGAACCAGGTCGAGACCGCCGACCCAGGCCACTTCGGAGACCTCGGGTTGGGTCTCGGTCGCCAGCCGACCGACGGCCCACACCGTGGTGGCCAGCGGAGGCAGGGCGGCCACGGTCAAGCCGGCGCGGATTCCCCGACGCCATCCCGCCAAGGCGGCCAGGACAACTCCGATCAGATGGAATATGAGCAGCCACCACAACACTGGGACTCATGCTAGTGGTGCGTCGCCCAATCAGCGTTGAGGGATCGCCGAGAGATTGGCGATCCTGACCAGGACGCAGGAGGAAGCCTCACTCGTGAGGGTGAGGCGACGACGAGGACGCCGACAGGGGTGGCAAGATCCGGCGAGGCCCGATCGATCATTCGGGCGACACACCACTACGTCAGCCATCGGTCGTCCGTGGTATTTGACTCGTTTCGACCTTTTTGATCGATCAATCACGGGCTCCAGACCGACTCGACCCGATCATCGCTCAGCTTTACAATTTGTTAACCGAGCACTATCTTGGGCCGTCGTAGCGTCCGTCGATCCCCCATACGATCCAGCACCAAGTGAGGCGCGCCCCCATGACCGACTTCATCCTCAACGGCCGGCCGGTGTCGACCGCAGGCAATCACGAACACCTTCTGGCCGCCCTGCGTAACGAGCTGGGGGTCATCTCTCCCAAGGATGGTTGTGCCCCGTCCGGTCAATGTGGTTGCTGCACCGTCATCGTCGACGGCAAGGCCCGGGTGGCCTGCCAGACCCCTATGGCCAAGGTCGAAGGGGCCGAGATCCTCACTGTCGAAGGTTTGGACGAGCACGAGGCCGACACGATGGCCAAGACGTTCGCCGCCCACGGAGCCCTGCAATGCGGCTTCTGCACGCCGGGTATCGTCATGCGAACCAAGGCCATGATCGACAAGAAGGGGGCCGATCTGGCCCGCGACGACGCCGCCCGGTTACTGGGCGGCCACCTCTGTCGGTGTACCGGCTACATCAAGATCCTCGACGCCATCGAGGATCTGGCCATCGGAGTGGTGCCGGTGGCCGTCAACCCCAAGGGGGTGGGCTCCCGGGGCATCAAATACGAAGCCGAGCCGCTCACCCTGGGCTCCCGTCCCTACATCGACGACATGGCGCCCGACGGGCTGCTCCATGGTGCGGTTCGCCTCGCCGACCATGCCCGGGCCGACGTACTGTCGATCGACACCTCGGCAGCCGAGGCCATGGAGGGGGTGGAGCGGGTCTTCACCGCCGCCGACGTTCCCGGCGAGCTACGATCGGGGTTGATCCACAAGGACTGGCCGGTGTTCATCCCGGTTGGCGGCCGCACCTCCTACCTGGGTGACGTGCTGGCTCTGGTGGTGGCCAACGACGCCTTCACCGCCCGCCGGGCGGCCCAGGAGATCGAGATCGCCTACGACGTGCTGGCCCCGATGACCAACGCGATCACCAACGTCGAATCCGACGAGGATGCGGTGTGGGAGCTGGACGGCAACGTCCTGTCGCGCTCCACCTACCGCCGGGGTGACAGCGAGAACGCGCTGGCCGCCTCGGCTCACACCGTGACCGAAACGTTCCAGACCCAGCGCATCGAACACGCCTTCCTGGAGCCGGAGTCGAGCCTGGCCGTTCCCATTCCCGCCGGGCAGCCCCTTCCCCTGACCACCCGACCCGGTGACGCCACCGACTTCGACCGCCTGCTGGTCTTCACCGGCGGTCAGGGCATCTGGGACGACCGCGACGACATCGCCCGCATTCTCGCCGTCGACCCCGAGGTCGTCGTGACCGAGCTGGTGTCCAACGGGGGGGCCTTCGGCGGCAAGGAGGACATGTCCAATCAGGGCCAGACGGCGCTGGCGGCCTGGCTGCTGGGTCGACCGGTGCGTACCACTCTCACCCGGGAGGAGTCGCTGCTGGTTCATCCCAAGCGCCATCCCATCCGCATGGAATACCAGGCGGGATGCGACGCCGACGGCAAGTTGACCGCCCTCCACATCCGCATGATCGGCGACTCCGGCCCCTACGCCTCGGTTGGCATGAAAGTGCTGGAACGGTCGGCCGGTCACGCCTCCGGCCCCTACGTGGTGCCCAACATCGATGTCGAAGCCATCGCCGCCCGCTCCAACAACTCTGTGTGCGGAGCATTCCGTGGGTTCGGAGCAAACCAGGCCCAGTTCGCCATGGAGGGAGTGATGGACCGGCTGGCCGACCAGGTCGGTATCAGCGGCTGGGAGATGCGTAACCGTAACGTCATCAGCCCCGGAGTGGTCTGGGGCCCGGGCCAGATCATGGACGACGGCTGCCTGGGAGCCCAGGCCTGCCTCGATGCCGTCAAACCCCACTACGATGCCGCCCTGGCCGCCGGCAAGGCGGTGGGACTGGGCCTCGGCCTCAAGAACTCGGGCCTGGGTAACGGGTTCAAGGAAATCGCTCGGGCGGTGGTCCGTTTCGTGCCCCCGACCGGCAACGGCGACAATGGAGCCGAGCCCCGGGTCGAGGTTCGGCATTGCTGGACCGAGATGGGCCAGGGAGTACACACCGTGGCCCTACAGGTGGCGGTCGAGGAGCTGGGCATCGAGGCCGACCGCATCGACGTCATCGTCGACTCCACCCGCGAGCTGGGGGCCGGTCAGACCACCGGGAGCCGGGGCACGTTGATGGGTGCCGGATCGGTGGCCGACGCCTGTCGCAAGGCCATGGCCGACGGCTGCCGGATCGGAATCGACTACGAAGGCGAGTATCGGGTCGACTGGACCAACTCGCTGTCCGAAGGCGTCGAGAACCCTGTCATCCACTCCACCTTCGGTTACGCCGCCCAGCTGGTGGTGGCCGATCCCGAAACCGGTGAGGTGGAGGAGGTGGTGGCGGCCCACGACGTCGGTCGGGCCGTCAATCCTCTGCTGTGCGAGGGTCAGGTGGAAGGAGCGGTTCACATGGGCCTGGGCTATGCCCTGACCGAGGGGTTCCCGTGCGACGCCGACGGTCGTCCCGTCAATGCCACGCTGCGGAGCCTGGCCATCATCCGGCCCAAGGACATGCCCAAGGTGTCGGTCATTCTCGTCGAGTCGCCGGAGCCGAACTCGCCCTACGGCATCAAAGGCGTGGGCGAGATCGGCTTGGTGCCGACAGCCGGTGCGGTGGCCGCCGCCCTTCACCACGCCACCGGTGTCTGGCACAACGAACTTCCGATGGCCAACGACAAGAACCGGGAGCGGGCGGAGGCCTGGACTCGGTGAGCGAACAGCCGAACCCGTCCCACGTTCCGGCCGACGCCACAAGGCCTCCGACCCTGGCCTCCAACCAGACCCCCGGTCTGGTGTGCGCCCACAACCACTTCTACTCGGCGCTGGCCCGGGGTATGCCGGCCCCGTCCCGCACCCCGACCTCGTTTCCCGAGATCCTCGAACTGGTGTGGTGGCGCCTCGACCTGGCCCTCGACCTCGACCTGATCGAGTGGTCGGCCAAGCTGGCGGCGCTGACCGCGCTGGAGGCGGGCTGCACCGCCATCATCGACCATCACGAGTCACCCAACGCCATCGAGGGTTCCCTGTCGGTCATCGCCGAGGCCTGCGCCGAAGTGGGGGTGCGGGTCAACTGCGCCTACGGCATAACCGATCGTCATGGGCCGGAGGGGGCGGCCGCCGGCCTGGTCGAGAACGACCGGTTCCTGTCAGCCGGAGGCAACGGCATGGTCGGACTGCACGCCGCCTTCACCTGCGAACCCGACACCATCGCCGCCGCCGCCGAAATGGCCGACCACCACGGGGTGGGTGTACACGTGCACGTGGCCGAGGGCCAGGTCGACACCTGGCAACGGCTGCTGGGCCACACCAACGACCGCTGGCTGCTCATCCACGGCGTCCATCTGCCCGACGATCACGGGCTGTCGGGCACGATCGTGCACAACCCTCGGTCCAACATGAACAACGCCGTCGGCTACGCCCACCCCCGACGCTTCAGCAATCCGGTGGCCCTGGGCACCGACGGCATCGGGGCCGATATGTTCGACGAGTTCCGGGTGGCCTTCGTCAAGTCCCGGGAGGCCGACGTGACCGTCGGGCCCGACGTGGCCTGGAGTTGGCTCGAGACCAACTGGTCGCTCTTCCCCGAAGCCCGCTCCGATGTCGTAACCTGGTCGTATTCGCCGATGGATCCTTGGAGGCTGGCCTACACCACCCAGGTCTCCCCTCTGCAGGTGGAGGTCGACGGCGAGGTGGTCTACGCCAACGGTTCCCCCACCAGGGTCGACGGAGCGGAGATCAAGGCCAAGTCGGCCGAAGCGGCCCAGCGACTGTTCAGCCGTCTGGAGTCCATGCCCGACTGATCCCGTCTGAGGATCGGCGAAACCAACGGTCAAGAGAATCAACGGAGATGCCCGTGTCACAATCCCCCACTGCCGCCTCATCCCTGTCTCCCAGCGGGACCCTGTCGGTCTTCGACGCCTTCGCCCCGGGTCCCGAAGCCGAGGCGGCCTACGACAACGCGGTCAAGCGGTTCCGGGAGAACAACATCGTGCTTCCCACCTTCGCCCAGCTGCGGGACCCGGCCACCATCCCGGCCGTGATCCGGCAGCAGCTCGCTTCGGTCGACAAGGACGCCCCCGACAGCCACAACCTGTTCCGGGTCCACTGGTTCAACGGTCATGCCGACGAGCCGGGCCGGCCCAACCATCCCGATTTCGTCGATGTGCCCAACCACATCGAACTGCCACCGGAGTTGACGGGGGTTGAGGCCCGCATCGTCTTGGCCTTCGGGAACCGTTTCCCCATGATCCGGGCCCACAAGGTGCTGGCCGCCTACTCCTGTCTGGTGGCCCGGCTGGTCACCGGTCGGTTCGATCCCACCGTGGGTCGGGCCATCTGGCCCTCCACCGGTAACTACGCCCGAGGCGGTGTCGCCATCTCCAAGATCATGGGCTGCCGGGGGGTTGCGGTGTTGCCCGAGGGCATGAGTCGGGAACGGTTCGAGTGGCTGGAGCGGTGGATCGAGCATCCCGACGATGTGATCCGGACCTATGGGACCGAGTCGAACGTCAAGGAGATCTACGACGAATGCAACCGGTTGGCCCAGGACCCGGAGAACATCATCCTCAACCAGTTCAGCGAGTTCTCCAACCACATGGGCCATTACGGTGTGACCGGCCCGGCTCTGGAGCGGGTCTATGAGCACGTGACCGCCGATCGTCCCGGTCGGCTGGCCGCCTTCGTGTCGGCCTCGGGCTCGGCCGGAACGCTGGGGGCCGGTGACTATCTGAAGGACAGCCAAGCAGCTCGCATCGTGGCGGTGGAAGCCCTGGAGTGTCCGACCATGCTCTACAACGGCTATGGCGATCACAACATCCAGGGCATTGGCGACAAACACATCCCGCTGATCCACAACG
The DNA here is from genome assembly GCA_965216685.1 of Acidimicrobiales bacterium. Classification (GTDB taxonomy): domain Bacteria; phylum Actinomycetota; class Acidimicrobiia; order Acidimicrobiales; family SZUA-35; genus JAHELU01. Next base: position 3,960,148 of record OZ244195.1, on the reverse strand, counting down.
TGACCAACACCGATCTGGTCGTCGGCATCAGCGATCAGTCGACCGACAAGCTCGATGTGCTGTTCAACTCTCCGGCCGGCCACCGGCTGCTGGAGGAACGTGGCGTCGAACCGGGAGTGGTCGGCGGCCTGGTCGACATGGGCTACTCGTCGATCTGCAACACGCTGGCTGCCATCACCGCGGCCAAACAGTGGGGTCTGGGGTCGAACGACGTGATCGTGACCGTGGCCACCGACGGTTCCGAGCTGTACAACTCGGAACGGGAGAAGGTGATGTCCAGCCACTTCGGCGGCGGCTTCGACGAACCGGAGGCGGCTGCAGTGTTCGAGGAACATCTGGCCGGAGTCGACACCACCCACGCCATGGAGATGGGCCCGATCGAACGGGACCGGGTGTTCAACCTCGGCTACTTCACCTGGGTCGAGCAGCAGGGCATCGCCATCGACGACTTCGACATCCGTCGTGACCAGTCGTGGTGGGCCGGGTTGCGGGACCTGCTCGACACCTGGGACGCCATGATCGAGGAGTTCAACACCGCCACCGGGGCTCGGTTCGAATGAGCGGGCGGCCGGCCGGTGAACAGAACCCGTTCATCCGCTACCGCGAACAGCTCGACTCCTATCAGCGGGCCATGGCCGCAGAGTTGGGTGATGGCTGGTTCGTGGACACGGTCGGCTCACTGGACGAGGCGGTGGCCGCCGTCGACGGTCGGGGTTTCACCATCACTCCGGTGGTCGACGGTGGCTCGCTGGTGGCCGCCGCCGATCTCGATCCCTCGATCACCCTGATCATCAAGGACGAGACCGGCAACGTCTCCGGATCGCACAAGTCGCGCCACTTGTTCGGCGTGGCCCTGCACCTGTTGGTGGATGAAGCCTTGGGTCTGACCGGCCCCGACGACCGGCCGCCCCTGGCCATAGCCTCCTGCGGCAACGCCGCCCTGGCCGCCGGCGTGATCGCCGCCGCCCTCAAACGGGAGCTGCAGGTGTTCGTCCCCACCTGGGCCGAGGACGCAGTGGTGGACCGGCTCGACAATCTGGGGGCGATCGTGACCCGCTGTCCCCGCCGCGATGGCGAGTCGGGCGACCCGGCCTACCTCCGTTACCGGGAGGCGGCGGCCGGCGGGGCCCAACCGTTCACGGTGCAGGGGACCGAGACCCCCACCACCTTCGACGGTGGCCGCACACTGGGCTGGGAGCTGACCGAGCAAGCGGGCGATATCGACGCGGTCTACATCCAGGTCGGCGGGGGTGCCCTGGCCACTGCCGTTTCACTCGGGATTCCCCAGGCCACGTTGTACCCGGTCCAGACCGAGGGTTGTGCCCCGTTGCGGCGGGCCTGGGATCGGTTGGCTCCCGACTTCGATTTCGACAGCGCCGCCGGTCGTCCTGGTGACTTCATGTGGCCCTGGGAGACCGAACCGGCCAGCGCCGCCACCGGGATTCTCGACGACGTGACCTACGACTGGCTTCCGCTCCTGCGACGGACCAGGACCACCGGAGGTCAACCGCTGGTTGTGCCGGAAACCACCATCGTGGAGGCCCACCGGCTGGCCCGGTCCCACACCTCCATCCCGGCCGACGCCACCGGCACTGCCGGACTGGCCGGCTTGATCCATCACGGTCCCGACCACGGCCGGGTGGCGGTGGCCTTCACCGGCGTCGAGCGCTGATCTGCCTGGCCTTCTTCACCGGCGTCACCCGACAACGCCCCTCGTTCTGGGGCTTCCAGGGGTCGCTTCCGACCCCTGAGGCCCCCAGATGGCCGCTCGGCCCGCAGAGCTAGGCGCCGTAGCGGAAGAGATACTCCTCCATGGCCGCCCGCTGCTGTGAAGTCAGCGGGGCCAGGGCCATGATGTCGTGCACATCGACGATGGCCAGGGTCATCATGTCGAACTCGGCGGCCAGAGCCTCCAGGGCCGGGCGGTCGTCGATACCCCGTTCGCCCCGATTGACCGAGACCACCAGACCCACCAACTCGATGGCAGCCTGGGCCCGCAACAGAGGCACGGCCTGCCGCACCGCCGTTCCCGCCGTGGTGATGTCCTCGATGATGAGCACCCGATCGCCATCCCTGAGCTGGTGGCCTATCATCACTCCACCCTCGCCGTGGTCCTTGATCTCCTTGCGGTTGAAGCAGTAGCCGACGTCGTGGCCCCGATCGGCCAGCTCGGCGGCCACCGTGACGGCCAGGGGTATGCCTTTGTAGGCCGGACCGAACAAGACGTCGAAGCCGGATCCGAGACGGTCACCGATGGCGTCGGCGTAGAACCGGCCCAATCGTCGGATCTGCGATCCCGTGCGGTAGTGGCCGGTGTTGATGAAATACGGTGTCTCCCGACCGCTCTTGGTCACGAACGAGCCGAACCGTAGAACGTCGGCTTCGATCATGAAGTCGACGAACTGCTGCTTGTACGGCGGAGCCGTCATTGGTTGTCGACCGGCTCCTCATCGGCCAGGATCCGGCGAGCCAGGGTCTTGGGGGCCACGAGGCTGTAGCTGGTCAGGATCCATTCCTCGACCTCCTGCCACCGGGCGGCACTCAGTCGCTTGGGCAGATCGACCGACACCCAACCGTGGCGACCGAGGCCGTAGCCGGTGGGGTGGGCGTCCTCCACGGTGGCCACCACCGCCTCGGCCTCCTCCTTCGACAGCTTGACGGTGACGCCGCGGCCGGCGGCGTCGGTGAAGACGAAGTTCTTGCCCCGGACCCGGTAGGTGGGCTCGCCACCCCAGGCCTCGATATCGACCCGTTGGGCTTCGGGCAGGCTGAGGGCCAGCTTCTCGATCCGCTCGAAGGTGGATGCCATGCCGTCAAGCTAGCGGCTTCGGCGCAAGGGGCCGACCCGGAGCACGTGCGGTCCCCGCTCGATCCGAGACTACTTTCCGAAGTCGGCCACGGTCACGCGGTGCTCCTCGCCATCGCCCGGCTCGATGTTTGGACCGGTCTGGACCTCGCGCAGCCCCAACCCCAGGAAGATTCCGGCAATCACCACCAGCGCCAGCCAGGCGCCGGATGAGAGCATGACCAGAGCGGGGGCCGGACACGTCCCGGCCACAGCCCAACCGGCGCCGAACAGAACACCGCCGACGACGTGATGGCCTTCCGGTCTCGACCGTCTCAGTTCGAGCAGACCGGCGGTCAGTGTGGTCGTCGGCCGCCGTTCCAGCGCCCAGAGCAGGGGGGCGGCAACGGCAATGGCGGAACCCATCACCCAGAAGACATAGAGGTCTTCGAGAACCAGGGTCCGGTGGATGGTGTCGTATTCGTGGATGAGGCCGCCGGCCAGCAGTCCGCCGAACAGGGATCCGGCGACCAGTCCGATGAGGTTGGTCCGCCGGCGCTCGATTGCGGGATTGGTCGATGCCACTAGAGTGCACCTCCGAACAGAGCCTTCATGGCCAGGCTGACGACGACCCCAGTGACCACAAAGGTGACCGTCATGGTCAAACTGGCCGGTGATCGCTGGGATACACCGCAAAGGCCGTGGCCCGACGTACAGCCTCCGGCCACGGCGGCGCCATAGCCCATCAGAACGGCGCCGAAGAAGACCATGATCACCACCGTCGGCAGACGGAAGGTTCCGGTCAGCGCTTCATAGCCGGCCCGAACGCCGCCCCCGGCATTGTCTCGCAGGACCTGGGTCACGATGAACCCACCGAGCGCCATGCCGGCGAAGTACCAGACTCGCCAAACGGCCACATCGGGTCTCCGTCGAAGCAGAGCCGACGTTTGCACGTAGGCGCCGCTGGCTCCCAAGGGTTGATTGTTCACCATGAACAGACCTACCACGAGGAGTCCGAGCCCAGGACCGACAACCCACCAGGGCAACTGTGCCGGAAGCACGTCGAACATTGCACGCATCCTCTCACCAGGTCCCTCCGCCCGCCGTCCGTCGCACGACGCTGAACGGCTAACACCATAATCTCCGTATGTACGTACAAATATAGACGGGTGTCGATTGCCATGCAAGTCAACGTCAACCGTCTTGGCAAATACTGAAGCAGCCGGGGCCATCGGCCCCGGCTGCTCCGGATTCAACTATTCAACGTGTCAGCCAGTGACACGCACGGCGTCACGATCAGCCGTCGGTACCACCGTCACAGTAGAACGGCCCCTCGACGTCGCCCTGACTCTCGCACCCGAAGGTGAAGATCCACAGACCGGTATTGCGGTCCGAGGCGAGGATGATCTGCTGGCCGTCGTACTCATCGACATGGACACCCCAGAAGTTGGAGCCGTCACTGGCGATGTAGCGGCCAACCTCATGGACGTTCCACGAGTAGCTGCCCTCGCCATTCAGATTGGCGTGGAAGTGACCGGGACGATACTCAAGGGCCCGCATGCCCAGCGAGTACCAGGAGACGAACATGCGAGGTCCGGCGTCGAACGTCGGCTCGATGTCCTGGGTGGTCGGATCGACCTCGATGTTGTGCATCGTCAGGTCGCCGAACTCATAGGGATCGCCGTCAGGCTCCTCCAGTGTCTCGGCCGGAGCGTAGTAGCCGATCTCGCCGAGCTGGTCGACCGTCACGGTGGGATCGGCCCCCGGGCTCTGGTCGGGAACGGTCAGCGGTGAACCGGTGTTGTTGAGCACCCGCAGGTAGCCCCAACCGTTGAAGCTCAGGTTGCCGGCTCCGGCTGCCGAGCCTCCGGCCTTCATGATCTCGCCGGTGCTGTAGCCGACGAAGACGCCGGGAATGGTTACGGCATCGGCCTCAACGCCGGGTGCCATGGTGATCAAGGCATCACCCCGGGCCTCATCGTTGGCCACGATGTAGCCGATGTAGCCGGCCTCGCCGGCCCGAGCGGCCTTGGTCGAGAACTCACAGGTCCCCCGCTGAATCAGAGCGATCTGATCGTCACCGGTGGCGGCCGGCATCTCCCCGGCGGTACAACCTTCACCGCCGGTCCACACGACCTCGCCCACCAGCGGCACGTCGGCGGTCGACGGACCGAAGTTGGCCGGACCGGCGTCATAGGTGACGCCTTCGAAGGTGACACCGAAGGCGGCGGCGTCGAAGTCCTCGTCGCCGCCGAAGATGTAGTCACCGTTGCCGCCGATAACGGCAGCATGGGCGTTGCCCTCATAGTCTCGACCCAGCGGGTCGGTCTCCGGGTAGGTCGAATCGCCGAGGAAGACGGGGTTGGCCGGATCGGTCACATCAAGGGTGACGAAACCGGCGTCCCAGTAGGACACCACGGCGATGTCGCGACCGTCGACGTTCTCAACCCACACGTCGTGGTTGAAGACTCCGGCCGACTGACCGGTCTGCAGCTGATCGAGGTTCAGACCTTCGGCCACCCAATCGAGAGCACCGGTCAGAACCAGAGCTTCGGGGTTGGCGGGATCGGAAATGTCGATGATGAAGGTGTCGAAGAAGTCGAAGGTGTCGGCGGTACCGATCAGGTAGGTGCCACCGTCAACCCCGTGCCACGGGTAGGTGTTGTGGACACCGCCGAAGTCGAGGTAGCTCTTCTCCAACGGCTTGGGCTTCGTCGGATCGGTGACGTCCCACAGTGAGATGCCGCCCCGACCGTGCTGAGAGGCCGAACCCGGACCCTTCTTGCCGATCTCGTCCTTGTTGCCGTTGGTGTTGGCCCGGTTGCAGTCGGCGATGTCATCGACGCCGTCGCCATCCTTGTCCCGGCCGGTGATGGGGCAGGGCTTGTTGATGTTGAAGTCGGAAACTGCGCCGCCGTTGATTCCGGCCCCACACGGTTCCTCGGTGCTGATCAACACGGTGGTGTCGCCGATGGTGATGGTCTTGACGTCGTTCACCCGGGTGTCGGGCGGAGCCTTGATGAAGGCCACTTGACCGCCGGAGACCGCAGGCTCCATGCCGTCCTCGCCGGTACCTCCGGCTGCGGCGTAGTTGTCGATGGCGGCGGCGATGTCGATGACGTGCACACCGGTGTTGTCACAGTCCGGGGTCTGGAACGTGCCGATGTAGGCGTAGCCGTTCTCGCTCCAGACATCGGTGTACTTCTCGTCTTGGACACCCACCAGGGTGTCCCGGCCGATCACCTCAAAGCCGTAGTTGACGTTCGCTGCGATGTGTCCATCATTTTCGCTTTCGTGGGCGGATGATGGCCCCACAAGCACGGTGGCCAGTAAGGCCAACGCTCCAATAAGAGCTGCGACGACTCGACGTGACGGTGCACGACGAGTTGACACAGCGGAATGCTGATCAGCAGACATGTATGTGTTCACTCCATTGTTGTGTTCGACGGAAGGATCTTGCTTCGCCCATACGCCCAGTGAACAACGTTAGTTACGGCAGCCACCATCGACAAGTTTCCACCGTCAACGATCGTTGGCTGCGATCGCTCAACGTCAAGCCAACGGCTGAAACAATCGGGTAATCATCTGCGCTGCCATAGAACATCTTCCCGTTCTAGGGCGACACCGTAAAACGTTAGCACTAAGGCGAGTGCGCCAATATCGCTCAGGACAGTTCAGATTTGCCGCCGACCTACTGTTCCTCAGGCAACAGATAGGCGGTGGCCGCCGGCTTGAGCGGCCGGGCATACCACAGCGGACGCCGCAGCGGGCCGTCGGGGGGACGGGTCTTGCTCAGCCAATCGAGGTAGGCCTCACGGGACTTGGCCGTGTCGACCACGACATCGCCGTAGGCGTCTCCGGGCTCGGCCGGGGTGACCCGCACCCGTTGGTGCCAGCACTGCATACCGGAGATGGGATCGGGCTGCACGCAGAAGGTGGCGTTCTGATGGACGCCGGTGTCGGTCCACCAGATCCGCTGGGTGTCGGGGTCGGGACGACCAGGCGACCCCGACGAGTCGTAGGGCTGGTTGCCGTGATCCCGCTTGAGCTTCCACGTGGTGCCACCGTCTTCATTGACCGAGTTGCCGATCTGGACCTTGCCCGCACCCCAGGAGCGAGCCTGCCCCTCCTCAAGCCGCCACCGGCCCATGTGGTGGGAGGCGGCGACCACGCCGGGCCGAATGCCTTCGGTCCGCCATGACCCGATCACGAAGTAGCCGATCCGGGTGGTGACCCGAACCAGGCCGTTCTCCTCGATACCCAGCTTCTCGGCATCGGACGGGTGGAGCCACAACGGGTGACGGTGGCTGATCTCGTTCAGCCATTTGGAGTTGGCTGAACGAGTGTGAATCAGCGTCGGGATGCGGAAGGTCGGCAGCAGGATCCGCTCGTTGCCCCCGGTGCCATCGGCGGCAGGCTCCATGTCCAGATCCTCCCAATGGACATGGGACGGTATCCAGCTTGGCGTGGCGTACTCGGGCCAGCCCCAGTCGGCCAGCGTCTCGGAGTAGAGCTCCAGCTTCTTCGACGGAGTGGGAAAGCCCTCCTTCAGCTCACCGCCGATCTCCACCGCCGGTGAGCCGTCGCCCAGAGGAACCAGCTGGACGTCGCCCAGCGTGGCCGTGTCACCGGACCAGGCTCCGGAGGATCCCGGCTTGACGTAGACCCCGCGATCATCTTTGGTGCAGCCCTCGACCGCCGCCGAGTCGACCGACCGCTCGTAGGACTCGTAGGGCTCAGTGGGTACACCGAAGGCCGATCGTTCCCTCATGTATTCCAGCGCTGTCTGCCCGGCGGCTTCAGCCGCCTCGGCCAAACCGGGTACGTTCTCGGAGAACATCTTGGCGTAGTACTCGTCAACGGTCACCGGCTTGCCCGGATGCTCCTCACTCTCGAAGAACTTGCGCACTCCGAGGGCACCGTCGGGGTCGATGGCCCAGGAGAGATGCACCCAGAATTCGTTCTCCTCCCACACCTCGCCCGGGTTGTACTCGTAGGACGGAGTGTGGGGGTCGAGCCGGCGACCCTCGGCCGCCGCCTTGATCTCGGCGTAGCGGCGGAACGTCGACTGGCGGAACCCGATCCAGCGGCCGGCGTGGGTTTCGTAGGAGTGGACGTCGTGGCGCTCGGCCGACACCCCCATCGGCAGCACGTAGTCGGCAAACCACGACGTCTCCGACCAGGTCGGGGTGAGGGCGACATGGCAGCGCACCATCGACTCGTCCTTAAGCGCCTCCATCCAGGTGAAGCCGTCGGGGTTGGTCCAGATCGGGTTGTAGACCCGGGAGAAGTAGACCTCCAGCGAGCCTCGACCTTCTTTCAGAAAGTGAGGCAGAAGTATCGACATCTCGTGATACGACAGCGGATACTCCCGGGGCCACTCCAGCTCGTTCCAGGTGGTGAGCTTCTGTGAACCGAAGGGCTGAGCCGGCTTGAACTTGTTCATCCCGTTGCCCGCCGTACCGCCCTTGGTGGCCACCGAGCCGGTCAACACGTTGAGGAAGAACAGGCAACGGGCCACCTGCCAGCCACCAAGATTGCCGGCCCCGGCGGCTCTCCAGTTGTGGGTGGCCAGCTTGGTGGGATGGGCTCCGATCAGTTGCGCGATCTCGATGATGGTGGCGGCGTCGACTCCGGTCTTCTGCTCGGCCGCCTCCGGAGTGTATTCGGCGTACTCCCGCAACAGCGCCGTGCGCACCGACGACCACTCGACAGCAAGGTCAGGATGCTGACGCCGCAGATAGGTCTCCCAGTTGGTCCAGCGGCGGACGAATGCCTCGTTCCAGGTTTCGTCCTCTATCAACTGCCGGGCGATGGCCAGACACAAGAACGGCTCGGTGCCGGGCCATGTGGCCAGCCAGTAGTCGGCCTTGGCCCCCGTGTTCGACAGTCGGGGATCGACGGCAATGATCTTGGCCCCGTTCTTCTGGGCCTCCATGATGCGCTGAGCGTGAGGGTTGAAGTAGTGGCCCGACTCCAGATGGGCCGAGATCAACATGATGACTTCGGCATTGGCGAAGTCGGACGATGGTCGATCGTGACCCATCCACGATTGGTAGCCGATACGGGCGTTGGAGGAGCAGATGTTGGTGTGGGAGTTGTGGCCGTCGACCCCCCAGGCCTGCAGCACCCGGTCGGCGTAGCCGTCTTCACCCGGCCGGCCGACGTGATACATGATTTCGTTGTGGCGGTCTTCGGTGAAGGCGGTGCGGATCCTCCGGCCGATCTCGGACAGCGCTTGCTCCCAGGAGATGCGTTCCCACTGCCCCGAGCCTCGCTCCCCCACCCGCTTGAGCGGATGGAGAATACGCTCCGGGTCATATACCTGGTTGAGGGTGGCCGGACCCTTGGCACAGTTGCGACCCCGGCTGGCCGGATGCTCGGGGTTGCCCTCGATCTTGACGATCTCGTCGGTCTCCTGATCGAAGTAGGCCACCAGGCCACAGCCGGCCTCACAGTTGAAGCAGGTGGTGGGAACCAGGGTGTAGCGGCGCTCGACCTTGTCGGGCCAGGCCTTGGCATCGAGCTCTCGCCAGTCGTGCCACTGCTCGTGGGGCGGATAGTTGCGAAGTTCAGTCATTGTTCATCGTTGTTCATCGTTGCTTTCAAGAACTGCAGCAAAACGCGAGGTCTGACCTCGCTTTTTGCTGCAAGAATCCCGGGGGGTGTGGAGCCTCATGAGAGAGGCACCGATTGTCCGGCCCGGACGAATGAGTCTTCGTAGGCGAACATGCCGACCAAGGCAGCCAGGCCGGCAATGGCGGCCAGAGCGGCCGACGTCCCGCCGGTGGCCAGATCAAGGATGGTCAACGCAGCCGGCACCACCAGCCCCAGGACCACGCCGCCCCACCAGAACTGCTGGGCGTATTTGCCCCGGGTCATCGCCTCGACCGCCAGCTCGACGGTTCGGGAACTGTGGGAGGTCAGCTCGACGGCGATCAAAGCGGCGGTGGCGGCCACGCCCCCGAGCAGGACCCAGCGGACCGCGGCGGGCGAGGGTATGCCCATGAACAGATCGGCTATGGCGTAGACCGCTCCCCCGGCGGTGACGGCCTGAGCCAGCAACACCGGCAACAAGAGCGGGGTCTGCCACAGATCTCGACCCTCGCACTGGCCGAACAGGAAGGCCGTATACCCGGCAGTGGCGGCGGCGGTGAGTACGGCCGGAAGGGCCAGCACCTTCAGCAGACCCGAGGCTTCGATCAGCCCACCGAGCCACCACAGCGCGCAAACGGCGGCGAAGGCCATCAGGATGTAGGCCCCTTTGACAAGCCATGACGTCCAGTTGCCCTTGGTGATCAGGTAGTGGAAGCGGCCCGGCTGCTTCAGATCACCGATCAACAGGACGCCGGTGATGGCCAGGAAGACGCCGGCCACCATGGGCGGCATGACCCCGACCGCGGCCTGGGCCGTCGAGTGTCCCAGCAGCACCATCAGGGCGGCCATCAGCATTGCTCCGGCCGCCACCGCTTTGGTGACCAGATAGCCCGACACCTTTTCCTTCCACGTCATATGGTGGGCGGTGGTGTAGGCGGTCCGGGCCACGACGCCGGCCTCGTCGGTCGGCACCGCCCCGGCGTGAACCGGAACGGTGGGGTGGCTGGGGGTGGTGTCGGCCCAGATCATGCCGTCATTGGCGATGGCGGTACGGGTGGGGTCGAGCGACGCCTGGTCGGCACCTCGGTAGTAGACCTTGGGTTTGGTGTTCTGCTCCGGGGCCCGAACGGCCACGTCGTCGCGGGCGATGATTCGGCTGATCTCCGATGCCGGATCGTCGAGGTCGCCGATCTTGATGGCTTCGGTCGGGCAGACGATCTGGCATGACGGCAGCAGACCCACCTCGAGTCGGTGGTTACACATGTTGCACTTGTGGGCGGTGTTGGTCTCCGGATTGATGTACAGCGCGTCGTAGGGGCAGGCGTTCATGCACGACTTGCAGCCGATGCAATCGTCGTCCTGGAAGTCGACCACGCCGTTGTCGGCCCGGTACAGGGCCGACGTCGGGCAGATCTTCATGCACGGTGCGTCATCACATTGGTTGCAACGCATCACGTTGAACTTGCGGGCGACATCGGGGAACGTTCCCGTCTCGATGTATTTGACCCATGTTCGGTTCACACCCAGGGGCACGTCATGCTCGCTCTTGCAGGCGACGGTGCAGGCGTGACAGCCGATGCAGCTGTCGCTATCAAGAAGGAAACCCATTCGGGTCATGTCGTGCCCTCTCCTATCAAATGCAGCAACGGTGATGCTCCAACGGTGACGCATTAAGGTGATGCCGGAACCGCCCGAGTCCCCGAGCGGCCGCTTCACACTACTGGGTCGAGGCCAACTCCGAGCCATCGAGCTGGGCAACCGGTGCCCCCGATCCCTGCCACGCCCCGAATCCACCCAGCAGGTCGGAGACGTCGCTGAAACCGGCGGCTGACAGCCGGCTGGCACCGATCGACGAGCGATAGCCCCCGGCGCAGTACACGATGGTCGGTTTGGAGGCGTCGAGCGAGGCGATCTTCTGGTTGAGGCTGGGCAACGGGATCAGCTGAGCGCCGGGAATGAAGCCACCGGCGGTCTCGCCCGGTTGCCGCACATCGACGATCTGCACGCCGTCGAGGCCGTCGATGGCCTCCTGCATGGCGACGACATCGACCCGGGAGCTGCGAGCCACGTCATCGGGGTTGGCGTTGAAGACCCCGAGTGGGTTGTCGAGGTAGCCGATGACGTTGTCGAATCCGATGCGGGCCAGGCGGATCTTTGATTCCAGTTCCTCGCCTTCATCGGCCACCAACACGATGGCCACCCCCGGCTGCACGACACCGCCGGCGAACTCGGCGTAGCGACCGGCCAAGCCGACGTTGACCGACCCGATGAGGTGACCGGCGGCGAATTCGTTGGGGTCTCGGGTGTCGAGCACGACCGCCCCCTGTCGTTGGGCCCGCACCACCGCCGCCAGGTTGAGGGCCGGTGGCGGTGTCGTCTCGTCGAGGATCGGACGGTTCTCCCGGTTGAGTACGGCGTCGTAGGCGAAGTAGGCCGGCGGCGCCGACTGTCCCTCGGTGACCACGGCGATGAAGTCTTGCTTGCTCATGGGGGCCAGGGCGTAGTTCTGGGTTCGCTGCTCGCCAATGGTGGAACTGGTTTCGGTCGACAGGTTCTTACCGCAGGCCGATCCGGCGCCATGGGCCGGGAAGACCCGGGTCGCGTCGGGCAGGGTCATCAGTTGCTGGTGCAGCGAATCGTAGAGGAGCGAAGCCAACTCCTCGCTGGAAACTCCCTTGGATGACAGGAGGTCGGGACGACCGACATCGCCGATGAACAAGGTGTCACCGGTCAGCACGGAGTGGGGTTCGGCGTCGCCGGCCTGCTCGTAGACGACGATGCTGATCGACTCCGGGGTGTGCCCCGGGGTGTGGCGAATCTCCAACTCCACCTGACCCAGAGTGATCCGCTCGCCGTGAGCCAGCTTCCTCGACTCGAACTCCGTCTCGGCCTTGTCGCCGTAGGCGATGGTGGCCCCGGTGGCATGAGCCAGCTCCAGGTGACCCGACAGGAAGTCGGCGTGGAAGTGGGTCTCGAGCACCAGTTCGATGGTCATCCCGTGCTCGGCCGCCGACTCGAGGTAGGGGGCGATGTCACGGCGGGGATCGACGACAACCGCCCGCTTGGACGTCTCGTCACCAATGAAATAGGAGGCTTGGGACAGACAGTCGAGATAGTGCTGCTCGAAGATCATGGAAACTCCTTGTCCTGGTCACGATCCTGATCACCGATTGATCGGTATTAATCCTAATGTACGGTCTTTCGGACTGACGGTCAACCTCAGGCAGCAGTAGAGGGGCTGGAGCGGTTCCATCATTGTCGATCCGACGACATACGATGGACTCGGTGCCGCCGAACCAGACGATCGATGACCGTACAAAACGGAATCGATTGATGACCGCCCTGCTCGTTCTCGGCACCCTGGTTCCGGTCGGACTCTTGGTCGTCTACGTGGCTGCTCCCGGCCGGCGCGATCAGCTTCTGGCCGAGGATCGATTCCTCGAGAACAGCACTGCGATTCTGTATGTCATCGCCGCCATCCTGTCACTGGCGATACTTGTCGTTCGCCGCTCGAAGGCCGGCGGAGCACCCGCCCTGGTATTGGCGGCTTCCCTCTTTGCCGCGGCGGAAGAGGTGAGTTACGGGGAACGGGCAGCCGGCTTCGTGCCGCCGGAGATCTCCGGCTACAAGATGGACACCGCCCATGACGTGTTCTTCCTGGCCCTGAAGACGATCAAGGATCTCTACCAGACACGGGGCCCGGTGGTCGGCATGGCCGTCGTGGCCGCCGTCGGCGGGGTCGGCTGGGTCATGGCGTCGACCCGACACCGCTGGATTCCTCGTCTCGAACGAGCAGCCGAGCATCCCTCGATCGTCTGCCTTCTGTTTGCGGTGGCAACCGGCGTGGTGACCCTGGTTCTGGATGCCGTTGCCGGCGGCTCGGAGATTGTGCAACTGCTGGAAGAGAGCCTCGAAGCCACGGCCGCCCTCTATGTGCTCCTGGCCGCCGTTCTGTTGTGGCCCTCCTTGGACATGGAGCAGGCCGCCTCTGGGCGGTGAGGGTACGGGGTTCGTGCGGTTGGCCGAAGGCCCAGGACCAAGACCACACTCGGGCACTGTGAGCAGACGCCCACTCCCCCATCACCAATCGGCCCTGCTGGCCATCTTCCTGACCGCCTACGCCACCAACATCTCGACCCCGTTTCTGGTGGCCTACCGCGACCGCCTCGTGCTTGGCCCCACCCAGACCCAGTTCATCTTCGTCGTCTACGTGGCCGGCATCCTGGTCACGTTGCTGCTGGCCGGACCGGCCGCCGACCGGTTCGGCCGCAAACCGATGACCGTCCCCTTCGTGGCCCTGGCCGCCGTGGCATCCCTGGTGATCGTGTTCGGCCGCGACTCCTATCCCCTACTGTTGACAGGTCGCCTACTCCTGGGCGTCTCCGTCGGGGCTGTGCTGGCCGTGGGAACAGCCTGGGTGCAGGAGCTGATGGGGCCGGGCTCCCATGCCAAGGCCGCAATCTGGACGACGCTGGCCACCTACGGCGGGTTCGGCTTCGGCCCGGCCGTTTCGGCCCTGCTCGAACTGGTTGCCCCCTGGCCGCTGGTGACCCCGTTTGTGATCCACATCGTGCTCACCGCGGCCACCCTGCCGTTACTCCTGGCCATACCCGAGACCAGACCGCAGTCGACCGAACGACTCCCGTTGCGACCGAATCTCGGGGTTCCGGGCAACGGGCGGGCCGTGTTCTGGCTGACCGTTGTGCCCGTCGCCATCTGGGTGTTCGCCTTTCCCTCCACCTCGTTCGCCCTCTTTCCCGTGTTGCTCAGCTCGGCCATGTCGGGCAACGAGATCCAGGTGGCCGGCGCGGCCTCGACCCTGACGGCGTGGAGCGCCGTCGTCTCCCGGCCGACCCTGAATCGTTGGGGACCCACCCCGACCCTGGTTTCGGGAATGACCATGGGATTCGTCGGCTACGTCCTCGGGACGACGGCATTCTGGACCGGAGGCTGGCCACTGGTACTGCCCGCCGCCATGCTGTTGGGCGCCGCCTCGGGCTGTATCACCGCCGGCTGCCTGGCCCTACTGGGGGCCATCGCCGAAGATCACCGCCGGGGGGCACTGACCTCGACGTTCTACCTGTTGGCCTATCCCAGCATGTCGATGCCGGTGGTTGTCACATCCCTGGCCGCCGTCACCAGCGACCGGATCGCCCTGATGGCCATTACCACCGCCTCCTTGATCGGTCTTGCCGTTGTGGTCACCTCAGTCCGAAGGTTCCAACCGGGGGGCGACCAGAGGCGATCGGAGCGGCCATAGGTTCATCGACCTCCCGGTGGAGAGGCATCGATCGGTGGATTACCCTCGGCACCATGGCTGCCGACGAACCAAGCGTGTTCCACCTGGGCCTCCGGGCCGAAGATCTCGACCAGGCCACGCTGGCCATCGTCCCCGGTGACCCGGCCCGGGTGGCCCGAATCTCCAACCGGCTGGACGACCCCCGCCCGCTGGCCTCGCAGCGGGAGTTCACCAGCCACCTCGGGTATCTCGACGGGCAGCCGGTGGTGGTGTGCTCCACCGGCATCGGGGGCCCGTCGGTCTCGGTGGCGGTGGAGGAGCTGGCCCAACTGGGCGTCCGGACCTTTCTCCGGGTGGGCACCACCGGCTCGATCCAGCCGGACGTGACCAACGGGACCATCGTGATCACCCAGGCCGCGGTACGGCTGGACGGGGCAAGCTTCCATTTCGCCCCCAGTGAGTACCCGGCGGCGTCCGACTTCTGGTGCACCAAGGCCCTGGTCGAGGCGGCTGAAGCGACAGGGGCACCCTACCGGGTCGGCATCACCGCCTCCAGCGACACGTTCTACCCCGGCCAGGAACGTTATGACACGGTGGCCGGCACCGTCACCGCCCGATTCCGAGGCTCGCTGGCCGACTGGCGGGAGCTCAAGGTGCTCAACTTCGAAATGGAATCGGCCACCCTGTTCACCATGTGCTCGACCAACGGCTGGCGAGCCGGCTGTGTGGCCGGTGTCATCGCCAACCGGGCGGTTGAGGAGATCCCGACCGATGAAGCGGCCATCGCCGCCACCGAGGAACGAGCGATTGATGTGGCCATCGACGCCGCAGCGAGGCTTTTGGCTCAGTCGTGATCAACATTGATGCCCAACGTTCATCAAAAATGTTTGTCATGGTGGGGTAACAGTGCAATCCTTGCTGCGTGGAGCTTCTGCTAGTTGAGGACGATTCGTCGATCAGTCAACCGCTCAAGGCCGGGCTGGAACGAGAGGGATTCGAGGTTCAGCTGGCCACGACCGGGGCTCAGGCGTTGCAGGCCGACCCGGTGGACCTGGTGTTGCTGGATCTCGGCCTACCCGACCTCGACGGCCGGGTGGTGTGCCAGAACCTGCGAGCGGCCAGTACCGTTCCCATCATCGTCGTGACCGCCCGGGAGGATGAGATCGACCGTGTGATGCTGCTCGAACTGGGGGCCGACGACTACGTGGTCAAGCCTTTCGGGTTCCGTGAACTGGTGGCCCGGATCCGAGCCGTGCTCCGTCGAGCCGCCTCCCGACCGGCCGAGGAGGAGCGGGTCGAGTGGGGCTCGCTCAATATCGATCGCCGGGCCCGTCACGTCGAATACGACGGCAACAGGGTCGACCTGACCCCGAAGGAATACGATCTGCTGGCCGCTCTGGCCGCCGATCCGGGGGCCGCTGTCACCCGGGAGCAGCTGATCAACGATGTGTGGGACGAGAACTGGTGGGGATCAACCAAGACCCTTGATGTCCATGTCGCCTCGCTCCGAAAAAAGACCGATCCGTCCCTGATTCAGACGATCCGTGGGGTCGGCTTCCGTTTGGCGGAGAACCAGCAGGAGTCATGACCCGAAGACTCGTTCTGAGTTACCTTCTGGTCAGCCTCATCGTTCTGCTCATCCTGGAGATCCCACTGGCGATCTTCTACTACCAGCTTGAGCGGGAGCGGTTCATCGCCAACGCCGAGCGGGACGCCGTCGTCCTCGCCACCTACTACCAGGACGTGCTCGACGCCGACACACCGCCGGCCGACGGTGACCTGGAGGTGGCCCGCAACTACAGCGCTGAAACCGGTGCCCGCCTGGTGGTGGTTGACGACCGGGGCATCTCGGTGGCCGACACCGGTCGGGAATCGGGCCGCAACTTCGCCACCCGGCCCGAGATCGTGGTGGCCTTGGACGGGTTGCGGGACGCCGGCTACCGGGATTCGGAGACCCTCAACACCGAGCTGTTGTATGTGGCCGTACCGATCGCCTCCGGCGGCAACGTGCAGGGAGCGCTCCGGCTCACCATCGACGCCGACGAGGTCAACGGGCGAATCCAGCGATTCTGGATCGGGTTGGTGGCCATCGCCGGGCTGATCCTGGCCGCTTTGGCGTTGGTAGGTCTGACGGTGGCCCGCTCGGCCACCGAACCGATCAAACGGTTACGGACCTCGGCCCTTCGATTCGGCCGGGGCGACTTCAGCCCGTTGCAGGTGTCGGACCCGGAGACTCCGGGCGAAATCCAGGAACTGGCCGACTCGATGAACGCCATGGGCCGCCAGCTGGAGCAGCTCATCGAACGTCACCGATCGTTCGTGGGCGATGCCTCCCATCAGCTGCGAACGCCGTTGACATCGCTCCGCCTGCGGTTGGAGAACCTGGAGGCGGCGGCCATCGACGCCACCTCCCGGGGCGAGATCGAGGCTGCCATCGAGGAAACGATCAGGTTGTCGAACCTGGTCGGTGATCTGCTGAAGCTGGCCCGCAACGACGGTCCTCCAAGTCTCAACGCCATCGACCTCGGCTCGCTGGCCGCCGACCGGGTCAACACCTGGCAGGCCATGACCGAGCAGCAGGTCGAGCTGTTGTTGAACCGACCGAAGGGTCGGATCGAGGCCATTGCCGTGGCCGGCGCGGTCGAGCAGGTGTTGGACAACCTCCTCGACAATGCATTGCATGTCGCCCCCCGCAACTCACGGATCCTGGTCTCGGTGGAGCGGGGCCACATGCATCACCGGCTGGTGGTGACCGATGAGGGACCGGGGTTGAGCGACGAGGAGAAGGCCCGGGCCACCGATCGCTTCTGGCGGGCCGATCACGGTCGACCGGGAACCGGATTGGGACTGGCGGTGGTGGCGTCACTCATCGAGGCCAGCGGGGGAACCCTGGTGCTCGATGACAACCCCCACGGCCGGGGGCTGCGGGTCACGACCGGCTGGCCGACGCTGTTCCCGACCGACGGCCGGTTGACCGAACCGCGGTCGGCCGAAACCATCTATCGCAACACCGTTGAATGGTCGCCGCCAACCGACGCTCGGTGGGACGATGACGAAGCCGCCCCGGCCAAGAACCGTCGCTGGGGTCGGACTGCTCGATCCCGTCGCCCGGCCGGCAGCTCGCAGAACTAGCGCCGACTCGGGTCAGTCGTCGTCGAGCCGTCCGTCGCCGACCGGGGTGTTCTGCGACTTGGTCACTTCGCCGTCCAGCGCCTTTTCCGGTGGACGACGACGGCTGCGATAGCCATCACCGGCATGGCCGTCGTCATCATCGTCGCCGTCGGCCCGATCGTCGTCATGGTCGTGATCGCCGTCAGCGTCTTCGTGATGGCCTTCCCGTTGGTCGTCCTCTTGTCGATGGTCGTCACGACCGTGATCGTCGCTGGACGGGTGGGTGGCTTGACCGAGCTCGGCCACGGTGGAGGGCACCAGCGGCGTTGCATCGGCCGGGTCCACCTCCGATATCGGCGACCGTCGGGTTGTCGTGGTCGACGGTTCGGCATCGACCGCAGCGTCGGAAGGCCTATCGGCGACTGTCGGGCTGGAAACGGTATCGGGGACGCTTACCCTCAGCACCGGCGTCGGCACCTCGATCTGATAGCCGTGGTTGTACGACGATGGCCGCTCGAGTAGGCCGAGGTTGGCGGCCATGGCCGTTCCACCCAGGAGGAGCACACCGACGACGGCGGCGAAGGCAATGGTGCCGGACCTCTGCCAGGTCGGTGGGCCGACCCTGTTCCATACTCGTAGCCGTCTCATCTCACATGCCCATTTTCCGGCCGCGGCGACCAACGATGTTGATCAAGCGAGCGAGCCACGATCCATCCGCCGGATCATGGTCCTAGCCTCGTCGCTTTGTGCCGGGTCGCTTTGTGCCGGCCCTTCCACCGTACCGGGGGCGCCCCTCGGCTTCGGCTCAAGGGCAGCCTGAGTACGGCCATGGCTCGACTAAGAATCGGTGTAGGGCTCGCTCGATGGCACCAGGTGAAAAAGCTGTCGTCATTCCGCCCCGGGGTGACGGGACCAGGTGAAATCCGCTGGATCCGGGCGGCGGGTCCGATGCCAGTAGTCGACCATGCGGAACGGCATGGGTGAACGTACCTGCCCGTTGCCGTTCCGGTAGTAGGTATTGGTTCCCGGGTGGGCCCAGATCAGGTCGGCATGGGCGGCGTCGATCTCGGCGGTGTAAGCCCGTCGCCGCTCCTCGGTCACCTCCAGCGCAGCGAAGCCGCCCTCGGCCATCATGACCAGGCAGTGGCCGATGTAGCGGGCCTGGGTCTCGCCCACCCACATACCGCTGCCGCCGTGTCCGAGGTTGGTGTTGGGGCCGTACATGATGAAGAAGTTTGGGAATCCCGGCACCGTCATGCCCAGGTGGGCGGTGGGATTGTCGTCGGCCCAGTCCTGGGCCAGTGTGACGCCGTCGCGGCCGACGACGTTCAGTCGAGCGGCCAGCGTGGTCACGGTGAATCCGGTGGCCAGCACGATCACGTCGACCGCTCGTAGGCTCCCGTCCACGGTCCGGATGCCCGGTCCCTCGAACCGGTCGATCGGGTCGGTGACGAGATCGACATCGGGTCGGCACAGCGTGGTGTACCAGTCGTTGTCGAGAAGAATGCGTTTCCCGAACGGCGGGTAGGAGGGTACGCAACGCTCAATGAGCTCCGGCTTGACCGCCAGTGAGCGGACGATGTGATCGGTCATCTCGACCCGGTGGCGGTCATTGACCCGGTTCATGGCTCGTTCGGGGTGAGGCCAGTCGGGGTCGCGGCGTAGGAAGCGGAGCAGCCCGTCGCCGTATCGCCAGAACTGGGCGAAGCGGTACCAGCGACCGTAGAACGGGAG
Source organism: Acidimicrobiales bacterium (assembly GCA_965216685.1). Taxonomy (GTDB): domain Bacteria; phylum Actinomycetota; class Acidimicrobiia; order Acidimicrobiales; family SZUA-35; genus JAHELU01. Next base: position 3,940,682 of record OZ244195.1, on the reverse strand, counting down.
GTTGGCGAACAGCCAGCGGCTGCGGGGATCGACGACGCCGTTGTAGTTCTCGGTCGGTCGCACCCACTGTGGCGTTCGCTGGTAGACGGTCACGTGGCGGGCGGTGTCGGCGATGGAGGGAACCAGTTGCACCGCCGAGGCGCCGGTGCCGATCACCGCCACCCGGGCTTGACGCAGATCCAGCTCGTCGGGCCAGCGGGCGGTGTGCACGATACGACCGGCGAAATCGTCATCGCCGGGGAATTGGGCGGCCATGGGCTGGTTGAAGTGACCGCTGGCGCTGACCAGCACGATCGAGGTCGTCTCGGTGGTTGCTCCGGTCCTGTCGGTCAACGTCAACCGCCAGTGGCCCTGCTCATCATCCCAGCGGGCGGCGGTCAGCGTGGTGTCGAACCGGATCCGGGAACGGACATCGAAGTCGGTGGCGCAGCGACGCAGGTACTGGTAGAGCTCGTCGCGGGGCGAGAAATAGTGGCGCCAGGCCGGATTGGGGGCGAATGAGTAGCTGTAGAAATGGTTGGGGGTGTCGACCCCGCAGCCCGGATAGCGGTTCTCGTGCCAGGTTCCGCCCACCTCCGGGTTCTTCTCGACAATGGTGTACGGGATCCCCAGACGATCGAGCTTGATGCCGAGGCACAGCCCTGAGGCCCCGGCCCCGACGATCAGCACCTGGTGATCGGCCGTCGTCCCCGCCCCCAGGTCGACGGACTGCTCCGACGACCAGCGGGCGTCCTCGGTGGTGAACCCGAAGTCCTCCATCATCATCGGGATGTACTCGTCGGGCACCGGCTCGCCCAGGCAGAACGACATCATACGCTGGAACAGCTCGGGACCGGGATCGGTGACCACCGGCTCGGGAGGACCGGTCGGCGCCAGCAGGGCCTTGGCGGAGGCCCGTATCTCGGTTCTGGTGGTGTCGTCGTAGCCGGCGTCGGGATCGGCCACCAGGCGCACGTCGCGGGCCGGTGCCAGGCGGTCGTCCAACCATCGCTCATCGCCGGTGAGGTGAAACAGGCACAACACCAGGATCCGGAGATCGGCGGCTTCAACCACCTCGGCCATGGGAATGCCGGGTTGGGTTGTGGTCGGGGTACCGGTCACCGGACCATGATGGCGCAAACCCCGACGACGATCACATCTGGCCCGGCGACACTGGCACGAGCCGGAGGGGCTGAGTTAACCTCGGCCCCATCGTGACTATCGGCCGGCGACCAAGACGATGACCTGGGAACCTGAACTGGAGCAACTCCGGCAACGGGAGGCCATGGCCGAGCAGCTCGGTGGGGCCGACAAGGTCGAACGGCAGCACTTCTTCGGCAAGCAGACGGTGCGGGAACGCATTGACGGCATCGTCGACAAGGGATCGTTCTGGGAACTGGGCAAGACGGCCGGCGTGGCCCGCTACGACGACGACGGCAATCTCATCGAGTTGTTGCCTTCGAACTTCGTGTTCGGGTTGGCCGAGCTGGACGGTCGTCCGGTGGTGATCTCGGGCGACGATTTCACCGTACGGGGCGGTTCCAACGACGCCTCCATCTCAACCAAGCGGGAGGAGTCGGAGTCGATCGCCCTGGAGATGCGACTGCCTCACGTTCGGCTGCTCGACGGCATGTCGGGCGGCGGTTCGGTCAAGACGATCGAGATGGCCGGCCGGACTTATATTCCGCTGCTGCCCGGCTGGCACACGGTGATCGACCACCTGAACGTGGCCCCGTCGGTGTCACTGGTGTTGGGATCGGTGGCCGGCTTCGGGGCCGCCAGGGCCACCACCTGCCACTACTCGGTGATGGTGGCCGAGACGTCGCAGATGATGATCGCCGGCCCTGCGTTGGTCGAGCAGGCCGGACTGGGGTCCGTCAGCAAGGAGGAGTTGGGCCACGCCCGTATCCACACCAGCAACGGCTCGGTCGACGACGTGGTCGCCAGCGAAGCTGAGGCCTTCGACCGGGCGTTGCAGTTCCTGTCGTACCTGCCGGGCAACGTCGACGAGCTGCCGGCCATCGAGGACTGGGGCGACGATCCCGGCCGCCGGGACGACCACCTTCTCTCCGTCGTTCCCCGTGAGCCGCGGCAAGCCTACGACATGAGGGCCATCATCGAATCGGTGTTCGACCGGGCATTCGACGGTGACGGTCCGGGCCCGTCGAGCTTCTTCGAGATCGGCCGATCCTGGGGCACGTCGATCATCACCGGCCTGGCCCGACTCGACGGTGTCCCGGTGGCGGTGTACGCCGAGGACCCCCGCATCTATGGCGGCGGGTGGACCAATGACGCCTGCCGCAAACTCATTCGCCTGGCCGACCTGGCCTCGCTGTTCAAGCTGCCGCTGATCCACTTCGAGGATTGCCCCGGATTCGTGATCGGCAAGACGTCGGAGGAGGAGGGCACGATCCGCACCGGATCGGTGGCCCTGGTGGCCCTGCGGCAGTTGGCGGTTCCCTATTGCACAGTGCTGGTGCGGAAGGCCTTCGGGGTGGCGGGGGCTTCGAACCGAGCTCCGGGAGCCACGTCGATGCGAATGGCTTGGCCGTCGGCCGACTGGGGTTCGCTGCCCTTGGAGGGAGGACTGGAGGTGGCCTACAAGGCCGAGCTGGACGCCTCCGACGATCCAGATGGGTTGCACGCTGAGATCACCGAGCGCTTGAACCGGGTTCGATCGCCGCTGCGGTCAGCCGAGTTCTACGAGATCGAGCAGATCATCGATCCCCGGGACACCCGGCCGATGCTGTGCGACTGGGTCCGCCTGGCCCGCCGGGTCCTGAAACCGGGCCCCACCACCTGGGGTTTCCGACCCTAGCCTCCCCGGGCCGGGCCTCTCGCTCAGCTGCGGCGGCCGGCCTGGGGTCGACCCCGGCCCGGCGGGCCGACAGTCGACGCTGCTCAGCCTTCGATCAACTCGACCAGCCGATCAGGGTGGTCGGTGTTGATCCCCGCCGGGTCGAGCATCATGATGCGTTCGAGGTCGGCGACCTCGTTGATGGTCCACGGAACCACGGCCAGGCCGTGTTTGGCCGCGTCATCCATGAATCCCTCCGACAGGATCAGAAGGTCGCCCGAGTATTCCGGAACCTGCAGCGATTGGTAGGCGGGACGCAGCAGGCCATCGAGCCCGATGCGATGCATCAGATAGAAGCGTCGGACTTCGTCCTCGGTGGCGGCCGTGGCCACCGATGGGCAGGCCCGACGGAAGGCGTCCATGTTGGCCTGGCCGAAACTGCTGACCACGATTCGGTCCTCGTAGTCGAACCGTCGGATCAGCTCACAGAAGACGTCGGCGGCCTCCACCGGAGTCTGTTTGATCTCGATGTTGAACCGGTGGCCATCGAACTCGCTGAACAGTTCCTCAACGGTGACGATGCCCACCTCCCGGGAGCGGAAGGGAAACGTGGCTCCGTCGTCGGTGGTGAAGGTGTAGCCGAAGTCCAGCGCCCGTAGCTCGTCCAGTGTCAGGTCGACCACGGCCCCACTTCCGTTGGAGGTCCGGTCGACGGTGGTGTCGTGGATGAGCACGAGCACACCGTCGGCGGTCAAGTGGGTGTCGGCATCGAGCACATCGGCCCCGAGGTCCACCGCCTGATGAAAGGCCACCATGGTATTCGACGGTGCCAGTGCCTCCCCACCCTGATGGGCGAACACCAACGGATCATGATCCTCCGGTCGAGGATCGAAGAACGCAGCCGGCTCGACCGGTGACACCATGAGCCAGGCCACCACCCGCAACAGCAGGTAGACGGCGATCATGGTCAGCGGAATGGCAACGAGCGCCTTGCCCAGTCTCCTCAAGGTTCGCTTCTTCGTCGGTTGGCATCGCGACCTGATCCGGCCGCTGCGACCAGAATGGCCCGTACGGTCGACCCGGGCAACACGTGGCGCCGTCCACCGCCCCCGACGACTTCTGGGTTCGAGGGATCGACGTGGGGAGATCAAGGTCGGCCGGTTAGGCGTCGAGAATACGGCTGAACTGTCGATCACATCCTCAGGAGGGACGTCTTGAATCAGGACGCTATCGGCTCCAACCCACCACCACCGCCCCCGCCCCCGCCTCCCCTGTCGCCGCCACCGGTGCCGACGGTCGCCGTCGATCCCGTCGACCGGGCCCCACCGGCCGCCGATGGAGCCGGAATCTGGTCAGGGGTCAAGAAGGGAGCGGCCATCGTCGTGGGATGCGGTGTCTTCTTCGTGGCCTGCGTCACCGCCCTCGGGAGCAGCGTTGAGCCCGACGCGGTGCCGGCCGGGTCCGAACCCGAGCAGCTGGCCTTCGGGTCGGACGAAGATCACACTACGACCATCAGCACCACGACGACGGTGGCGACCACCGCAAGCACCACAACCACGGCGGAAAGTACGTCCACGACCGAGGAGACAACCACGACCACCGAGGTCGAGGTCGATGACGCCGAAGTCAGGGAGATCGCCTTCCTGCTCCTCGTTCGCAGCGAGTTTCCGGTGATCGACTTCACCATCGAGTCGAACCCGTCGGCTGAGGAACACCTTCTCGATCTGGCCGAATCCACCTGCGCTGTGGGCGCCACTGCTGAGAACGCCGATCAGATGTCGTTGGCCCTCCTGCTGGTCTGGTCGGACATGGACCCGTCGTCCCGGCTGATGTTCAACGACGATCCGACATCGCTGGCCGAGTTCGCCGGGATGGCCATGGCCGCCAAATGCCCCGAAACGGCAGAGCGGTTGTTTCCCTAGAACCTCCGCCCCCAACGTTCTGTCTGTTCTCAGGCGTCGATATCGACGCCTGAGAACAGACAGAACCGGAAAGACGGTCGACCGAGGCTATTCGGTGAGGTCCCGAGCGTGGCGGTAGGTTTGACGGGCCTCGGCGGCAGCGTCGACCACGGCGGCGTCGGCCTCGACCGTTGGACCATGGCCCAGGCCCCAACGATCGGCCACCTCGGCGAAGCCGCCGGCGCCGGCCACCACCGCGGCCTGGACGGCTGCTCCGCTGGCCACGGTTTCATCGTCGTCGGGTATGGTCAGGGTGCGCTGGGACAGATCAGCCATGATGCGACCGTAGGCCGCCGACTTGGCCCCACCCCCGATCAGGAACGTGCGCCCGCCGAGATCCACCCCGGACGACTCAAGGGCCTCGACGCCGTCGAGGAGCCCGCAAACCACCCCTTCGAAGGCGGCCCGGGCCAGCTGAGGCTGTTCGACGTCGGAACGGATACCGGTCAACAACCCGGTGGCCGACGGCCGGTTGGGTGTGCGTTCGCCATCGAGGTAGGGCACCAGGACAACACCCCCGGCCCCCACCGGCGCACTGAGGGCCAGCCGGTCGAAGGGTCCGTAGTCGACACCCATCAGGCGGCGAACGGCCTCGGTCACCTTGGTGGCGTTGAGCGTGCAGACCAGGGGCAGGAAGTTGCCGGTGGCATCGGCGAAGCCGGCCACCGCCCCTGACACATCGGCGGTGGGTGAGCCACTGACGGCATAGGCCGTGCCCGACGTGCCGATCGATACGGCGAGATCGCCGGGCCGCAATCCCAGGCCCAACGCCCCGCCCATGTTGTCCCCGGAGCCGGGGCCGACAATCACGTCGTCCGGCAGGCCCAACGACCTGGCCACATCACCCCGCACTGTTCCGGCCGACGCCGTTGGACCGAGTACAGTCGGCAGCCGATCGGCCAGCGACGGGGCGATCGGGTCCAGCACCTCATCGACATACTCCTCCACCGACGGCGACCACCAGCCGGTTCCCGAGGCGTCGCCCCGGTCGGTGACGTGTTCCCCGGTCAGCCGCCAGGTCAGGTAGTCGTGGGGCAGCATCACCTTGTCGATGCGCTCGATGAGATCAGGCTCGTTGTCGGCCACCCAGGCCAGTTTGGTCACCGTGAACGCCGCCGCCGGCACCGAACCGCAACGATCAACCCAGACATCGGCCCCTGAAGCGGCCACCAGAGCGGCGGCCTGGGGGGCCGATTCGGTGTCGTTCCACAACTTGGCCGCCCGCAGCGGCACGCCGTCGGCGTCGACCAGGACCAGGCCATGCTGCTGGCCGGCCACGGCCAAGGCGGCGATACCGGAGCGAACCTGCGGCTCGATCTGGGCCATTGCTTTGGCCAGCGCCGTCCACCAGGCTTCGGGATCCTGTTCACTCCGGGGCGGTGTGGTCGGCGGATGAGGGGCTCGACCGACACCGACCACCGCACCGTCATCGATCCGTAGGACCTCCACCTTGGTTGATTGGGTCGATGAGTCGATTCCCGCTACGTAGGCGTCGGACATGGGTCGGACACTACCAGCCGACCCGCTGATCGGCCTGCCCCTTGTCCATCTCGGCCCGAGCGTCGCGGACCGACTGGAGGTTCGAGACCTCGGGCACGCCGACCTGCCAGAACGAGCCGCCCTCGGTCCAGGTGTAGGCATCGACCTTGGTGGCGATGACGTAGGTCCGGTCGCTGGCCCGGGCCCGCTCCAGGGCGGCTGTCAGCTCGTCGTGGGAGGTCACCGTTTCCGAGTTGCAGCCCATGGCGGCGGCGTGGGCGGCGAAGTCGACCTCGACGAGATCGCTTCCGAGGCGGCAGTCGGCCAGCAGGTTGTTGAACGGCTTGCCCCCCTGGCCGATCTGGAGCCGGTTGATCACGGCGAACCCGCCGTTGTCGCAGACGATCACGATCATCTTGTGGCCCGACAGGACCGAGCTGTAGAGGTCGGAGTTCATCATCAGGTAGGAGCCGTCGCCGACGAAGACGAAGACCTCACCGTCGTCCGACCGTCCCATCTCGGCGTGGGCCATGGCCGCCCCCCAACCGCCCGACGCCTCATAACCCATGCACGAGAACCCGTATTCACAGTCGAAGGTGTGTACGCCTTTGGACCACCAGCCGTTGTTGACCTCCCCGGGAAAGCCGCCGGCGGCGGCCAGGCAGACGTCATCGGCGTTGGCCTGATCGTTCACCGCTCGTACCACCTGGGCGTAGGTCAGCACGTCGGCCGTAGGATCGACCGACCCGATCTGTTCGAGATAGGACTGGAAACCCTGCTTCTCGGCCCCGGCTCGTTCCATCCACGACGCCGGTCCCTGCCAGTCGGCCAGCAGCTGGCCCAGCTCCCGGAGTGTCTCCCGGGCATCGCCCACGACCGGAAGTGAGCGATGCTTGATGGCGTCAAAGCGAGTGGTGTTGATCCCGACGATGACGGTGGACTCGTTCTTGAAGATGGTCCAGGAGCCGGTGGTGAAATCCTGGAGCCGGCAGCCCACCGCCAGTATGACGTCGGCCTCGGCCGCCAGGTTGTTGGCCGCCTCACATCCGGTGACGCCGATGGGCCCGACATAGGTGGCGTCGCTGCCCAACAGGCTGGACTTGCCGGCCACGGTCTCCACCACTGGGATATTGTGGCTGGCGGCGAATGAGGCCAACGCCGATTCGGCCACCGAGTAGTGCACTCCTCCCCCGGCGATGATCAACGGCTTGCGGGCCAGCTTCAGCCGCTCGGCCGCCGCCACCACCTCACTGGAGTCGGGACGGGGCCGGGGGACCTCGTGAACCATGGGATCGAAAAACCGAATCGGATAGTCGTAGGCGTCGGCCTGAACGTCTTGGGGCAGACCGATGAAGGCCGGGCCCCTGGTGGCGGGATCGAGCATCGTGGTGAGAGCGGCCGGCAATGACTGGGCGATCTGGGCCGGGTGGACGATACGGTCCCAGAATTTGGTGACGGCCTTGAACGAGTCGTTGACCGTGGTCGACGGCTCGCCGAAGTTCTCGACCTGTTGCAGGACCGGATCGGGAATCCGGGTGACGAAGGTGTCACCGGAGAACAACAGGAGAGGCAGACGGTTGGCCGAGGCAACGGCCGCCGCCGTGACCATGTTGGTGGCCCCCGGCCCGATCGAAGAGGTGGCGGCCATGATCTGACGGCCTCGCACCGCCTTGTTGTAGGCCACCGCGGCCAGAGCCATGCCCTGCTCGTTCTGCCCCCGCCAGGTGGGAAACTCGTCCTTGACCTCCTCCAGGGCATGACCAAGACACGTCACGTTGCCGTGTCCGAAGATCCCGAAGATGCCGGGGAACATCGGGGCTTCGCTCCCGTCGGCCAGACGGGTTCGCTGGGCCATCATCCAAGCGACAATGGCCTGGGCGGTGGTGAGTCGAACGGTCTCCATGAGTCTCTCCAAGTGGGTAAGGGCGGAACAGGTAGTGGATCAGGTTCGGGACCGGCGTCGGATCAGCGGGCCCAGGGCCAGTCGTCGAGGGAAGACGGGCCGTAGTGATGGTGCCACGGTTTGGCTTCGGCGGCGATGGCGCAGAGTTGGTCGAAGCGCTCGACAACGGTGGTGTTCAGTACCTCGAGACGGCCCTCGATCGGTAGGGCTTCCCGCCACAGAGCCCGACCGGCGGTGAAGCCGGAACAGCCGGCGGCGGCGGCCTCGGCCAGCTGCCGGGCGAATTCGTCGAAGCCCACCCCCCAGCTGAGCAGCGTCCAGGGATTGTCACCACAGGCCTCGTTGAGCAGTTCACACGCCCCCTCGGCCGGAAACGGCATCTTCAGGATCATCGGTCCGAAGTCGGTGATGCGGGAGGCCGAACGGAGGATCATCTCCCGCTTGTCGTTGTCATCGACTGTCTCGTAGGGGATCGGTTCGACCAGTACCGGCAGCTGGACCGCGGCGCATTGCTCAACCACCCGGCGAATCAGCCGTTCCTGGCCGGGGGCCAGGGCGTCGTCGTCGACCCGGTACAACACGAACAGCTTGGCCCCGTCGGCCCCGGCCTCCAGGGCCTGGCCCGGTGTCCAGCCGGCCATCAGTTCGTTCCCGTCGGCCGGATTGGCCATGTAGCCCTGGGATTCCAGGGCGCAGATGACCCCCACCGACCGACCGACCAAACCGGCGTCGGTCAGGTGGGGGAAGGAGAACTCGGGCTCGATCATCACCGCCGACGGTCTGTCGCCCAGGGCGGTCAGCACATCGGCCTTGAAGCTGGTGAGCACGTCGGGCGAAGGCTCGACACCGTCACCGTGTTGGGCGAACTCGGCCACCAGGGCGTCGCGGTGGTCGACGGCGGCCACGCAGAACACGCCGTCTTCATTGGTCAGCCGCTGGAACCGGCGTCGGGTGCCGTGGTCCATCAGCCGCCGGCCCCGGAGTCGGGATCGACGACGGGTAGGTCCCAGGCGCCGTCGCCCCAATCGGATTCAATCCAGGTGAAGTCCGAGTGGAAGCACGGTGGCGTTGCCCTTTCGTCGCCGACGAGTTCTCCGGCCAGGTAGTTGAGGAAGTACATGTTGGCGCCGGGGCAGGCCACCGACGAGTGGTAGCCACCGGGCACCAGCGCGCAGTCGCCGTCGCCCCCCGACAACAGCTCGTTGTAGGGTTCGGGCCGGTTGGCCTCGGCCGAGATGTCGTAGCCGGTGCCGTCGTCCCAATTGCGGTGCAACCAGAATCCTTCAGGGCGATCCATCCGGAAGTAGTAGGTCTCCTCCAGGTAGGGGGAGCCATCGACCCCGTCGTGGCGGTGGGGAGCCCAGCCCGACCAGGTGCCTCGAGGCACGTACACCTCATAGAGGATCAGCCGTTCGGCCTCGATGGGTGGCGCCAGGGTGTGGTTGACCTGGCGCAGGGCCGCCCCGCCGCCTCGAACCTCGGAACGTATGGTCGACGGTTGGATCAGGCGGGCCGGGTAGCGGCCTTCGGCCGGGGCCGATCCGACGGCGAAGGTCAGGCCTACCTCGCCCTTCGCCTCAACCAGGATCTCGGTTCCCGGTGGGGCGTAACCGACCGGGGCCAGCTCGGCGAACACCGAACGGCGCGACACCGGATGACGATGATGGCCCAAGCCCAGCACACCCCGACCGGTCAGCGGCACGACGGCCGTTTCAGCATCGTCGAGTCGCTGGCGGAAACTCTGACCGGCGGACAACTCGACGACGGCGAACGACAGGTACCGCCAACCGGCGGTCTCAGGGGTCACGGTCAGCAGCTGCCCGGGGCCGGGGGTGGCGACTATGGTCATCGGTTCTCCTCACGAGCGGCCAGGAACTCATCGACTTCGTTGACGTAGGGCATGTCGTCAGCGCACAGCAGACGGGAAGCCACGATGGCGCCGGCGGCGTTGCCGTAGCGTACACATTGCTCGACCGGCCATCCCGACAACAGGCCGTGGCAGAACGCACCGCCGAAGGCGTCGCCCGCCCCGAGACCGCAAACGACCTCGACGGGGAACGGTGCCACCTCGGTGCGGGTCCCGTCGGCCTTGGCCACCAACACCCCGTGGGCGCCCAGCTTGACCACGGCCGCTTCGACGCCTCGGTCCAACAACCGGTTGGCCGCTTCATCGGGGTCGTCGCTGCCCACCGCCACCTTGCATTCCTGCCGGTTGCCGATCACGATTGTGAACTGGTCGATCAAGGGCTCGAGGATGGCGTTGGCCGCCGCTTCGGACGCCCAGAAGTGGGGGCGCCAATCGAGATCGAACACGGTGTGGGAGCGCCGGGCCCGGCGCCGTAGGACCTCCTCGACGGTGCCTCGACTGGGCTCGGCCGAGAAACGGGAGGCCGGGATCCACAGGATGGCCGTGTCTTCGACCGGGACCGGGGCCAGGTCGGCCTGCTCCAGCTGGAAATCGGGAGCGTCGGGATAGCGGTAGAAGATGATCGATGGCTCCTCCACCGGATCGAGTTCGGCGAAGGCCAGCGGCGTAGGCAGGGTCGGGTGGGTGGCCACGTAGCTCGCGTCGACGTTGAAGCGACGGGTCAAGGCGTGCCTGATGTCGAGACCGAAGGCGTCGTCGCCGACCTTGGTGACCAGGGCGACCCGGTGGCCGAGCCGGGCGGCGGCCACCGCCACATTGGTGGCCGTGCCCCCGATCGACTTCTGGAGCGAGGTCACCTCGGCCATCGGACCTTGCTGGTGGGGGTAGAGATCGATCGATACCCGCCCGATGGCGATCAGTTCCGGGGCGTCGCTAACGGTGCTGGTTGTTGACATGGCTGACTCCGGAATGGGTCGGTTCGGACTGTGGCGGGGCTGCGGTCGTGTTCCTGACCACCAGTTCGGGGGTCATGACATGGCGGAGAGCTTGTCGACGGCCGTTTGTCAGCCGGGCCAGAACCACCTCGGCCGCCAGCCGACCCATCTCCACCCGCGGTTGGTTGACCGTGGTGAGACCGATGCGACCAAGAGCGGCCAGATAGGTGTTGTCGTAGCCGACGACCGACATCGACCCCGGTACCGGGTAACCGGCTGCGGTCAAGGCATCGAGGACACCCACGGCTACCAGGTCGTTGGCGGCGAAGATGGCCGTGGGCATGGTTCCCGTCACCAGCAGCTCACCGATGGCGGCGGCTCCGGATCGCTCGGTGAACTCGCCCGGCACCACCCGGCCCTGCAGACCCATCGACTCCATGGCCGCCAGGAATCCCTGCCGTCGTTGTTCGGCCCCCGCTCCTGATCCGCCGTCGAGGTGAACGATGTCGCGGTGGCCCAGCTCGACCAGGTGTTCGGCCACCATCTCGCCACCCCGGCGGTCGTCGTTCACCACCGAGTCGACCCCGTCGAAGGTGGAGCCGATGGTGACCAGTGGTGTGCTCTTGGTGGCCTCGGCCAGGGCCGGTCCGGCCGCCGTGGAACCCAGTACCAGAATGGCGTCGACCCGGTACTCCAGGAAGGCCTCCACCGCTTCCCGCTCGTCGTTGTCGGTCCGCCAGGCGGTGTTCAGCAGCAATCGGAATCCGTTGGCCTGGGCCACCTCGTGGATGCCGTCGACCAGATCGGCGAAGAACGTGTTGTGTAGATCGTTGACCACCACACCCAAGGTGTTGGATCGACGCTGGGCCAGGCTGCGGGCGGCGGCGTTGGGCCGATATCCCAGCCGGGAGGCGGCCTCGACGACGGCCTTGCGTCGCTTCTCGCTGACGTTGGGGGCGTCGCGCATCACCAGCGACACCAGAGCCCGGGACACACCGGCCGCCTGAGCCACATCGTCCATCGTCGGCCGTCGTTGCCGGGCCACGGAATCGGGCTGGTCTTCGGTGGACATCAGCTCAGACTGTAGGGTTTGGAGCGCTCCAATTCAAGGTTTGAGCCCGACGATTTGACGACAATCTGCCCAAAATTCGGCGTCGGCCCTTGCGCTACCGCCGGTCATGTCCTACGTTGTGGACTTGAAATTAGAGCGCTCCAAGTTCAGGATTGATCGGCCGCTCGAAACATCAAGACCGAGGCACCTTGGCTGAAGGGGAACCAGTTGCCCACAACCTCCTCATTCCTGCGTAGAGTCGCCGCCGCTCCCATTTCCTGGGGCGTCTGCGAAGTTCCCGGATGGGGTTACCAGCTTCCTCCTGATCGAGTGCTGCGGGAGATGAGCGACCTCGGCTTCTCCCATACCGAGCTTGGTGCAGCCGGATGGCTGCCCAGCAACAGCGCCCAACTTCAATCCGTGCTCGGCCGCCACAACATGTCACTCCTGGCCGCCTTCGTCCCCCTGGTACTCCACGACCCTGCTCAGGCCGACCGCACACGGTCCGAGGCCCGAGCCACCGCTGCGCTACTGGCCGACAACGGCGCTCGGTACTTCAATACCGCGCCGGTCACCTCGGCCGATTGGACACCCCGGACACCACTGGATGACCACGCCTGGGGTCACCTGTTCTCCATGATCGATGAGATCGGCCACATCTGCATCGACCACGGCCTGGTCCAGGTCATACACAGCCACGTCGACTGCGTCATCGAAACGTCCGACGAGGTACAGACGCTGATCGACAACAGCGACGCCGCCCTCGTCATCGACACCGGGCATCTGGCCGTCGGCGGCTGCGATCCGCTTGAACTGGTCAAACGCCACCCCGACCGAGTCGGCCTGGTCCACCTCAAAGACGTCCGGATGGCCGTGGCCCGTCGGCTCAACAACGACGAGATCACACTCATGGAGGCTGTTCAGCAGGGTCTGTTCACCACCCTGGGGCAAGGTGATCTTGATCTGCCCGCCGTGGTCACCGCCCTGGAGGGTGGCGGCTACGACGGGTGGTACGTTCTCGAACAGGACTGTGCCATCATCGGCCACCCGCCTCGTGAGGGGGAAGGTCCCGTTCGCCAGGTCGAGGCCAGCTACAACGTTCTCAAGGGTCTCGCCGTCCCACAGCCATCGGCGACATGACATTCTCTGTGACAACATCGAGGGGGACAACGGCCCCTTCACGCCGTTGGCACTAAGATCCACCTGCCGACAAACCCCGCGGGTACTGCTCGGCAGACATGGAAACACAACCAATCCAAACAATCAATCCAAATAGACAGCAACCAAGGGGAGTATCTACTCACATGAAGTATCTCAAGAGCTTGCTTGCCCTGCTCTTCGCCTTTGCTCTGATCGCCTCGTCCTGTGGCGGATCCGACGATGGTGATGAGGACGCAAGCACCGACGAATCATCGGAGGCCTCCGATGACGCGGCCACCGACGACGGCGACGCCGACGAGGGCGACGCCGATGCCGACGCCGACGCCGATGCCGATGAGGGCGACGACGTCGCCCTCTCGCAGGGCGGTGACCTGACCTTCCACATGATCACCCACTCCGACGACGGCCCGTTCTGGTCCGTGGTCAAGCGGGGCTTCGACGCCGCCTGCGCCGACGTCGGCGTCAACTGCGTGTGGCTGGCCGGCAACAATGATCCGGGCAAGATGGTTACCGACATCGAAACCGCCATTGGCGAGGGTTCGAGCGGTATCGCCGCCTCGCTGCCCAGCCCCGATCAGCTGGTCGGGCCGCTGCAGCAGGCTGTGGCCGCCGGCATTCCGGTCTACACCATCAACTCCGGTGTGAACGACTACCAGGACATCGGGGCCACCACCCACGTCGGCCAGACCGAGGTCATCGCCGGTAACGGCGCCGGCGAACGGTTCAACGACGAAGGCGCCACCAAGATCCTCTGCGGTCGCCAGGAAGAGTCCAACGTGGCCCTCGAGGAGCGCTGCGACGGCCTGGCCGAGACCTTCAGCGGTGAGGTTGTCAGCCAGTTCATCGGGCTCGACGCCGACCAGACGGCCCAGATCAACGGCATCAAGGCCGCCCTGGAAGCCGATCCCGACATCGACGGCTTCATGGGTGTCGGCCCGGTCATCGCCATGTCCGGCCTGACCGCGGCCCAGGACCTCGGCCGTGACCTCGTGGTCGGCGGCTTCGACATCACCCCGGAGCTGATCGACGCCATTGAAGCGGGCGACGTGGCCTTCACCGTCGACCAGCAGCAGTACCTACAGGGCTACCTGCCGGTCATCCTGTTGTACCTGGAGACCACCAACCTCAATACCGCCGGTGGCGGTCTGCCCATCCTCACCGGACCTGGTTTCGTCACCGCCGACAACGCGGCCGACGTCAAGGCCCTGGTGGGCGAGGGCACTCGCTAGCAACAAGCACAACGCCTTGTACGAACAGGGCACCTGAGCAGGCTCGGCTCCCGGCGACGGGGGTCGAGCCTGCTCCCCAATCCCGCCGAAAACACTTCAGATCAGACGACCGCAGGGAACGCGACGCAACAAGGGGGACAGGACGTCACATGAGTGACTCAACCGTGGATGACTCGGCCGACATCGAGGCGCCGGTCACCGAAGACCAAGCGGAGGTCGAGGCATCGACCACCAATGATTCCGGATCGGTTGCCGACGAGCGGCTGGCCTACCGAGGCGTGTTCGCCCGCCTCCTGGTCCGCCCCGAGATCGGTGCCGTCATCGCCGCCCTCGCCGTGTGGGTGTTCTTCTGGGCCGTATCGGTGCCGTTCGGCCTGACCGGCGGTACCGCCTCCATCCTCGACGTGGCCTCGACGTTGGGCATCATGGCCATCGCCGTGGCCATGCTCATGATCGGCGGCGAGTTCGACCTCTCGTCCGGCGCCGCCACCGGAGCCCTGGGCATCGTGACCCTGCTCCTGGTGCGGGATTTCACCGGCGAGATGGGAGGTTACGGACTCAGCCTGTGGCTGGCTCTGCCCATCTCGTTGGCCGTGGCTCTCGGCCTTGGATGGTTCAACGGCATGATGGTCAACCGGACCTCGCTGCCCAGCTTCATCGTGACCCTGGGGTCGTTCTTCATCATCCGGGGGGCCAAGCTGGGCTTCTCCAAGCTGATCGTCGATCAGATCCAGGTGGGCAAGATGGACGATCTGGCTCTCAACGCCGACGCTCGAGGTTCGGACAAGGGCTATGGATTCTTCCAGCCCATATTCGCCGCCGAGTGGGAGCGCAACAGTCACGTTTGGGAAGGCCGGGACGTGCTCTACACCACGGCCTGCCTGGTGGGCCTGGGGCTGATCGGTCTGGCCGTCTACGAACTCCGGTTCGCCCGCAAGGACACCATGAACCCCAGCGGGCTGATCGCCTTTGCCGCCGGCGTCGCCGGCATGGTGGCCGGCGTGCTGTACCTCCACAACTCCGATGGTGTCTCCGGCAACACCGTGGGCGGAGCCATCATCGGCCTTTCAATCCTGGTCACCGGCTTCGGTCTGGCCTTGTGGCGCTACAAGCCGCTGGCCGATCGGGGCTCGGTCGAATTCGGCGGCCTCGCGATGCGACGGTTCGTGCTGGGCGTGGCCGCCCTGGCCGTGGCCATAGGCGCCGCCGCCACCCTCGACAAGGACAACAGCGAGACCGTTGCCCTGTTGGTCACCGAGCAGGGGCTGCGGGCCATTCTCTTCGTCGGCCTGGGGGCCGCCGGCGCCATCCTGCTACTGATGGCGGCCAACGAGGCGGGCAAGACATCACAGCGGATGCGGTCACTCATCCTGTTGTTCGTGGCCGCCGCCACCGCGGTGTTCGCCTTCTTCATCCGCTCGCAGTCGGCCACACACAAGTTCCGGTCCGAAGTGTTCACCGTCATGCTGGTGATCGCCGCCGTTATCGCGACCTGGGCCATCGTCACCTCGGTGTTCGGCGAGCGCCGCTTCCCCGATGATGCGGCCGACGCTCTGGGCAGCCGCCTGGCCTTGGCCGGCGGTCTACTGTTCGTCGTCGGAGTCACAACCCGACTCCTTTTCACCGTGCAGTCGGAGATCGACCGGGGCATCCCACCGGCCATCTTCAGCGTCCGTACCCTGTGGTTCATCCTGTTCGCCATCGTCTGCTCCTGGGTACTGGCCAAAACCGCCTTCGGTTCTTGGACCTTTGCCGTTGGCGGCAACAAGGAGGCATCCCGCCAGATCGGTGTGCCGGCGGCCCGGACCAAGACCCAGCTGTTCATGCTGGTTTCCGGTGCCGCCTGGCTGGTGGGTACGCTCCTGGCCTTCCGCCTCAACACCATTCAAGCCAGCACCGGTAACGGGCTCGAGTTCGAATACATCATCGCCGCTGTGGTTGGCGGCACCGCCCTGACCGGGGGTTATGGCTCAACCATCGGTGCCGCCATCGGCGCCATCATCATGGCCATGTCGGTGCAGGGCATCCCCGCCTCCCGCTGGAACTCAGACTGGCGGTTCGTGTTCCTCGGCGGCATTCTCCTCACCGCCGTCATTGCCAACAACTTCATCCGCTCCAAAGCCGAAGCAACCAGGTAGGAGGACACCATGGCTGAAACTCCGCTTCTCGAACTGACCAACATCGGCAAGTACTACGGCAACATCATCGCCCTACGGGGAGTCACCACCGAGGTGAACGCCGGTGAGGTGACCTGCGTGCTGGGCGACAACGGGGCCGGCAAGTCGACCTTCATCAAGATCCTGGCCGGCGTGCATCAGCACGACGAGGGCACGTTCAAGCTGGAGGGCGAGGAGGTCCGATTCGAATCCCCCCGCCAAGCCCTCGACCGCGGCATCGCCGCGGTGTACCAGGATTTGGCCATGGTCCCGCTGATGTCGGTGTGGCGCAACTTCTTCCTCGGTTCCGAACCCAAGAAGGGGTTCTGGCCCCTGCAGTGGATCGACACCCCCCGGGCCAAGGCCGTGTCCAAAGAGGAGATGGCCAAGATGGGCATTGACATCCGAGACACCGAACAGCCGGTGGGCACCCTGTCCGGGGGTGAACGACAGTCGGTGGCCATTGCCCGGGCCGTGTACTTCGGGGCCAAGGTGCTGATCCTCGACGAGCCAACCTCGGCTCTCGGCGTCAAACAGTCGGGCGTGGTGCTTCGCTACATCGTGGAGGCGGCCAAACGGGGATTGGGTGTGATCTTCATCACCCACAACCCGGCTCACGCCTTTCCCGTGGGCGATCGTTTCCTGATCCTCAATCGGGGTCAGTCGATGGGCAACTTCGCCAAGGACGAGATCACCCAGCAGGAGCTGACCCAGCTGATGGCCGGTGGGGCCGAGCTGGAGGAGCTTCAGGAGGAGCTGTCGCGGGCCATCAGCGGGGTGTGACATGACAATTCGACGGCATTATCCTCGCCGGTCGCTGGCCGACGAGGGTCACTCGCTGAACCTCAGTCAGGAACAGGCGGGTTGGACCTGGACCGGGCTGAAGGTGTTCACCATGGAGTCCGGCGAGAGTCGGACGATCGAGACCGGCGATTGCGAGGTGGCCTTGCTGCCTCTCAGCGGTGGGCGGTCGAAGGTGGAGGTGAATCCCAACGGTGGTTCCAGTGCTTTCTTCGAGCTGGAGGGCCGCTCATCGGTCTTCAGCCGGGTCACCGACTTCGTCTACGTCGGGCGGGATTCGACGGCCACAATCACGGTGCCGGAGACAGTGGACGATGGGCTGGAGCTGGCTCTGCCCATGGCCCGTTGCCACAACGCCCTCGAACCCAAATACGGGCCGGCCGAAGAGGTGGAGACCGAGGCCCGAGGGGGAGGGCCGGCCACCCGTCAAGTGACGAATTTCTTGACCCCGGAGCGTTGGGATCACGCTGACAAACTCATGTGCTGTGAGCTGATCACGCCTGACGGCAACTGGTCCAGTTATCCGCCTCACAAGCACGACGACTCGCCCGAATGTCCCGTCAACAACGAGGAGATCTACTATTTCCGGATCGGTAACCCGGGGGGCGGAGTGGGGCAGCCGGTGAACTACAGCAACTCGGGTTTCGGGCTGCACAGGACCTATACCGGGCCTCGACCTGACCTGGAGTCGGAGGATCCGCTGCTGCTGTTCGACGACAGCGTCGTGGTCGGCGACGGCGACGTCTATCTGGTCCCCCGGGGCTACCACGGTCCCTGCATCGCCGCTCCCGGCTATCCCATGTACTACCTCAACGTGCTGGCCGGACCGGGCGGGGATCGATCCATGGCCTTTTGCGACGACCCGGAACACCATTGGGTCCGCGATTCCTGGTCGACGATGGAGCGCGATCCTCGTTGTCCGGTCACGTCGGCCGCCGGAGTGGTGGAGCACTCACCATGACCGGTGACGCACCCGACGGCCCGAAACCCGCTGTCGGTATCGCCGTTATCGGCTTTGGCTGGATGGGCCAAGCCCACAGCCGATCCTATGCTCGAATCCCCAGCCTTTTCCCCGACCGTCTGGCCGACCCGAAACTGGTGATCTGCTGCGACAACGTGGCCGCCCGGGCCGACATGGCCGTCCGGGATTTCGGCTTCGCCCAGGCCACCACCGATGTGGCGGCCGCGGTCGAGCATCCTGACGTTGATGCCGTGATCGTGTGCGGGCCCAACATGTTGCACGAGTCCCACAGCATCGCCGCGGCCGAAGCCGGCAAACACGTGTTCTGTGAGAAGCCGGTGGGAGGCACACCGGAACAGACGGTACGGATCGAGAAGGCCGCCCGCTCCGCCGGCGTGATCACCGGCGTGGGTTACAACTACCGTTGGGCGCCGCTCGTCCAATATGCTCGTCAGCTCATCGCCGATGGCGTTCTGGGTGACATCACCAACTATCGGGGTCGCTTCTTCTCGATGTATGGGGCTGATCCGCTGGGTCTGTTGTCGTGGCGATTCGAGCATGATGGCGCCGGCTACGGAGTCAGCACCGACATCCTGAGTCACAGCGTCGACCTGGCCATGATGCTGAACGGACCGATCGAGTCGGTGGTGGGGCTGGCCGAGACGTTCATAAAAGAGCGGCCGCGACCCAAGCCGGGGGAAGGCACCCACTACGACCGGGGCCATCCCGATGATCCCACCGGCCCGGTGACCAACGAGGACTACGCCGGAGCCATGGTCCGCTTCACCAACGGGGCGGTGGGCAACTTCGAGACCAGCCGGGCCATCATGGGCCCCAAGAGCCAGATGGCGTTCGAGATCTACGGCACCAAGGGCTCACTGTCGTGGAATCTGGAAACGATGAACGAGATGGACGTCTTTCTCGGCGACCTCTCGACCAGCGACGGCCACCCCCTTCTGCACGACGGGTACACCAAGGTCTACACCGGAGATCGGTTCCCCTTCCAGGCCAACTTCGTGCCCGGTGACGCCAACAGCATCGGCTACGAGGACCTCAAGGTCATCGAGTGTCTCCAGTTTCTCAATGCGGTGGTCTCGGGCCGCCAACACGAACCGGGTTTCCAGGAAGCCATTGAGTATGTGAGCTTTCAGGCCGCTCTCATTCGTTCCTGGGAATCGGGATCGTGGGAGAAGGTCACCAATATCGGTCTGCCGTGATGGCGTTCGACCAATTAACACAGCGAGTGAGAAGTATGACATCCGATGTTCTGCGCATCGGCGTGCTGGGTGTGGGCCGGATCGGCTCGATGCACGTCGACCTGATCGCCAACCGGGCCACTGGTGGAGCAGTGGCCGGCGTGTTCGACGTCGACACCGAAGGTGCGACCCGGGTAGCCGATCGGTTCGGCGTCGCCCGGTTCGACTCGGCCGACGACCTGATCATGTCCGATGCCGTTGACGCGGTGGCCATCTGCACCAGCACCGACACCCACGTCGACCTGATGGTGGCGGCGGCCGAGGCCGGCAAGGCCATCTTCTGCGAGAAGCCGGTGTCGCTCGATCTGGACGAGGTCGATAGGGGCCTGGCCGCCGTCGAGAAGGTCGGGGTTCCGCTCCACATCGGGTTCAACCGTCGATTCGACCCGGGCCACCGGGCGGTGCGGGATGCCGTTCACCAGGGAGCGATCGGCGACCTACGTCAGGTCAGTATCACCAGTCGAGACCCCGCTCCCCCGCCCATGGCCTACATCGAACGTTCGGGCGGCATCTTCTGCGACATGACGATCCACGACTTCGACATGGCCCGCTATGTCACCGGAAGCGAGGTGATCGAAGTGTTCGCCAAGGGTTGGATCTCGGTCGATGAGGCCATTGGGGAAGCCGGCGACCACGACACCGCCACCGTCCTGCTCACTCACGAGAACGGTGTGACGACCACCATCGACAACTGCCGTCAGTGCTCCTACGGTTACGATCAGCGGGTCGAGGCCTTCGGATCGGCCGGAGCGGCCCTGTCGGAGAATCATCGGGAACACTACGCCGTCACGCTGACGGAGGCGGGCGGCCAAAGCGCCAAGGTGCCGAACTTCTTCCTCGAGCGGTACATCCCATCGTATGTGAATCAGTGGGACGAGTTCATCGCCGCGGTGACGACGGGCGCCCCGACGCCGGTGTCGGGGGCCGATGGCCGAGCTCCCCTGGTCATGGGCCTGGCCGCCGGTCTGTCGGTGGCCGAGGGACGGCCGGTGGTCACCGGCGAAATCGGCTGATCGAGCCGCCGGGAGCGTCAACAACAGGTGATGTCGAGGGCTTGACACACCGCGGTCAAGCGGTCGTCGTTGATGCGGAACCAGGCCCACTTGCCCCGTTGCTCCCGGCTGAGGATCCCGGCCTTCACCAGTTGGCTGAGATGATGACTGACGGTGGGTTGGCTCCGGTCGACCAGCTGGGGGAGATCGCAGGCGCAGGCTTCGCCGTCGGGGGACCTACCGATGATGGAGACGAGCCGCAGGCGAACGGGATCGGCCAGCGTCTTCAGGATGAGGGCCATGTCGTCGGCCGCCTGATCATCGAACGACGGCCCGAACAGCGGAGTGCAACAGAGGTCGGAGGCCATGGAAACATATTGACAGATGTCGATTTGAAAAGCTAACATATCGACAGTTGTCGAAATGAAGGCAACGGAACCAGTCCCGACCAGGTCGAAAGGACCAGAACAATGCGACTGCAACTGGCGCTCAACGTCGACGATCTCGATGCCGCCATCGACTTCTACACCAAGATGTTCGCCACCCCACCGGCCAAGCAACGGCCCGGCTACGCCAACTTCGCCATCGAACAGCCCCCACTCAAGCTGGTGCTGTTCGAGGGAACCGAGCAGCCGTCGGGCTCGATCAATCATCTCGGCGTCGAGGTGGAAACGGGCGACGAGGTGATCGCCGCCGAGTCACGGCTGTCGGAGTCGGGGCTGGCCACCACCGGCGTCGACGAGACCGTCTGCTGCTACGCCGAGAAGACCGAAACCTGGCTTGTCGCTCCTGATGGCAACAGCTGGGAGTGGTATGTCAAGAAGGCCGACGCCGAACAGCTGACCAACACGGTCGTGGCCTCGGTTCCCGCTGGAGCCTCAGCATCGAGCTGTGGCGACAGCAACTGCTGCTAGGCGCCACTCCCCCAGCCCAAACCACCTTTCTGTGCGCCCACGGCCCCGTTTCCGGGGCGTGGGGCGCACGGAATCGGGCTAGCCGCTGAAGCCGATCTCGGTGTGGGACCCGTCGCACAAAGGCTTGATGGCCGACGCTCCACAACGACACAGGGTGACCCGCTGACGGGTCTCCATCGACTCGCCGTCGGACCGTTGTACCGGGATGCCACCGCTGACCCACAGTGGACCGTCGGGCACCACCGCCACCTCTTCCGGTAGATCGGGCTCGATCACTTCACCGTCGACGGCGAATGAGAGCGCTCCGGATGGGCAGTTCTCGATCATGGCCATCACCTGGGACCGGACCACGGTGTCGTCGGTGTTGGGCGTCATCTTCCACACATTGGTGACCTGGTTGCCGCAGAAGCCGGCGTGCATGCAGATGCTGCGGTCATCGAAGACCTCGATACCGGTACCGGAGTAGGACTTGCTCCGTTCCCCGTAGCTGTCGGTTGGGGCCGTCTCCGTGCCGTCGAACTCGATGGAAGCATGCGTACCGTCGCAAAACGGCTTCTGTTCCGACGCCCCGCAACGACACAGGGCGTAGGTCGAGCGGCCATCCTCCATATCCTCGGTTCGCCACGTCATGGGCTCTCCGTGCTCGGAGGTGATCGCCGACTTTGCCTTCAGCGGGACGCCGCCCACCACCAGGTACGGTCCGTTCTTCCGGACCCGGATGGTAGCCGGCGGTGGGGTGTCGTCATTGGTCTCTTCGTCAGCCATGGATCAACACTATCAGGGCCGCCCAAATCGGCCGGTGTGCTGCGCGCCCCGGCCCCGCCCCGTAGGCTCATCCGATGGCTCCGCAACCCGATCGGCAGAAAACGGAGACGCTGCGGGGGTCGATCACCTCGGTCGGGTTCAGCTCCGGCCACCGTTTCGTCATCGGCCATTGGCCGGTCTCGCCCATCGGCCCATTCGCCGACGTGATGTGGCGCAATCCCGACGACACCAAGACCTTGATCGCCCCAGCCGAGGCGGTGGACTACATCACCGCCATTTACCCGTTCGACCACCGGATCGACTCGCCGGTCATCGTCACCGAAGTATCAGCCAAGCGGGGTCGACGGATGGAGATCAGCTCAGATCGGTTGCAGCTGTCGCTCGACATCGGCCGCACTGTCGTCGCCTTTCCTCCCCGGCCCCGTTGGATCACCGCCACTGTCGAACGATGGCTGGCCCGGGCCCTTCTGGGAGTGAACACCCACGGCATCAGCCCCACCGGTGTCGAGGAGTGGTACCGAACCCGCTCGGTACGTCGTGTGGTCGACGGCCGGGGCCTCCTCAACGGAGTCGACCTGGGCCGAATCGGGCCCCTCGATCGACCGATGGACGTCGGCTTCAGCGAACCGCCCCGACAACCGACCCATGTCCGTCTCCGAGTAGACGTTCGCCGTCGGCATTAGCCCTGGCCTGCCCGGGCGAACACCCGGGCCACCCGGTCGACCACGATGTCGCTGTTCTGGTGATGGATCAGATGCCCGAACCCGGGCAACAGCTCACCTTCGGCCCGCGACCCGATGGCCTCGACCGTGGACCTCAGCTGGTCATCGGTGGCATAGGCGTCCTCGTCACCCTGCAGAACCACGGTCGGACATGACATGGCCGACAACCCAGCCCTGATGTCCCAGCGGCCGAAGTCTTCACTGATCCAAACACCGGACCAGGCCTCGAACAGCGCCTCGGCGTCCCGATGATAGGGGGCCAGAGCGGCCACGATGCGGCCGCGGTTCGACCGCATGTCCGAGATGGCGGAGACGCACACCGACTCCACGAAGCTGTGGGGGGCCAACGCCACCACCGCCCGACATGGGGCCCCCGACGAAGCGTGAACGAGACTGATGGAGCCCCCGTCGGAGTGACCCACCAACAGAGGGTCGGAAATTCCCAACAGATCGACCAACCCGGCCAGCAGATCGGCCTGGTGGTGAAGCCACATCGTCGGCCAGGATCCGTCCGGCCGAGGCGTCGACCCTCCGTGGCCGGGACGGTTGTAGGCCAGGACCGCCACCCCCAGCCGTTCAGCCAGGGCCGCCGGTGTGTCCCGCCATTGAGCGATCGAGCCGAGACCGTCGTGGAGCATGACGACCTCGGGCCGACCTCGCCCCCAGACCTGATATTCGATGCTCGCCGGACCGACTGCGGTACCGATCTCCAGTCGATCGACCATCATCTGAGAATACTGGCTGCCCCCTCGCGTCGATGTCGACGCGAGGGGCAGCCAGAACGAGCGATGGGCCGAGGGGGTGACCTGGGCCGCGGCGCCGGCCCTATCGACCCTTGGGTGACGGCTCAGGCACCGACCAACCGGCCGGCATACGGGAGAAGTCGAAGAACGGAGCCTCGTCGCCCGAGGCGACGGCGTCCTCGATCTGGTCGTAGAAGCCCTTCCCCGTCTCCTGGGCGAAGGTGATGGCCACTTCGCTGTCGCTGTCGCCGGGATTGGGACGCTGAACATACTCGGGGAAGCTGGCCTCGGCCGCATCACCCTCGGCGTAGCCTCGGGCAAACATCTGCTTGAGAACACCGAAGCCGTCGTTGCGCACCAGGGTTGCCCCCCGGGGGGTTCCGCCCAGGCTCTTCATGTGTTGGCTGAACTTGTCAAGATCGTAGGTGTCGTAGGCCACGTGCTGGACAGCGTGGTCACCGTGGCGCTCGACGAACTTGGTGACCTGTGACTTCCTGGCCCGGTCGATTCCCTCGATCAGAGCGACCCCGAAGTCGCCGTAGTCGATGCACCAGATCTTCATGCTGGAGTCGGGATCGTCGGGACGAACGTCATCGATGCGGTTGATGAGTGTGCCCCCTTCGACCTCGATGTGGAAC
This sequence comes from Acidimicrobiales bacterium, assembly GCA_965216685.1. Lineage (GTDB taxonomy): Bacteria > Actinomycetota > Acidimicrobiia > Acidimicrobiales > SZUA-35 > JAHELU01. The sequence continues at coordinate 3,916,372 of OZ244195.1, read as the reverse complement.
CAGGCCCACTTCTCGATTGTTCCCTGTTCACAGGCGTAGGTGATGTGGTCGACCTTCTTCAGGTGGGCGGACATGTGATCACAACCTTTCTTCGACGCTACGGTAGTCGTACAGTTCTCGTAGTCATAGGAAAGCAAATTGTGCAGCATTCATCAATGTTGATGATCAATCTGTTGTACAATACGTCAAAAGTATGACATACTGTCCATCGGGGAGGTCGGCACGATGAGCCGAATGAACACGTTGCCGCCGGGCGACGAGATAGACGAAACCGATCAGCGCATCATCGTCGCTCTCCGAAAGCGGCCTCGGGCCTCGGTGTCGGAGCTGTCACGGTCGCTGTCGCTGGCTCGAGGCACCGTGCACACCCGCCTCGATCGTCTCGAGCATCGTGGGGTGGTCACCGGCTACGGACCCGATCTCAACCTGGCCGCCGCCGGCTATCCGGTGCGAGCCTTCACCACATTGTCGATCGCCCAGGGTCACCACGACCGAGTGGTCGATCAGCTGCAGTCGATTCCACAGATTCTCGAGGTCCACACCATCACCGGTCCGGGCGATCTGCTCGTGAAGATCGCCGCCCGGTCAAACGATCACCTCCACGATGTGCTGCAGATCATCTCGTCCATAACCGAAGTGTCCCATTCGACCACCCAGCTTGCCCTGGCCAGCCCGGTGTTGCGGTCGGGAGCAGATCTGCTGGCCGACGGCGGATGACGACCCGCTTCGGTCAGATATCGGTGAGGATTCGAGCGAGGGTGCGTGACATCACCCGTCCGAGTGGATGGTTGCGAGGAACGTAGTAGAGGACTCCTCCGACCGCGTGTTCAAGCTCGAAGGCTCGGCCCCGAATCCAGGCCGCCCCGCCGGGGTCGATGATCTCCCGAAAGATCGGCCGTTGTCGGGCGGTGAGAATCGACCAGGCCGGGGCAAGATCCTGGGAGAGATCCCCACACCCGGCTGCCCCCCAGTCGAGCACGGCTTGAAGACGACCCCGATCGACCAATACGTTGCCGGGAATCAGGTCTCCGTGTACGAACCCTTCTGATACCGGCTCGTCGACCACGTCGCGGGCCTGGTCGATGAGCCGCTTCACCGCGGCTACGTCGACCAGGCTGTCGGCGTGCCAGTCCGGGTCGTGCAACCAGCCCTCAAGACGATTCAGAAGTGGTTCGAGGGGTCCGCCCCGATCACCGGGTCGGCGCCGGGGAAGATTCGGATCGGACAGCCGGCCGATGGCCAGGACCACACGACCCAGATCGGCAGCCAGCGATCGGAGGGTGTCGGCCGCCGGTTCGTGGCGGGCGGCCCAGGCGTCCGATCCCTCGATCCACTCCAGAACAGACCAGGGGTGGGGGAACAGCTCATGCGGTTCCCCCAGGTGACGCACCCGGGGGGTCACGACGATGGCGGCAACCGGTGACCGTTGAACCAAACGCAACACCGCAATCTCGTTGTCGACGTTCTGGGCTGCACGCCGTCGACGAGGAAGCCGAACCACCACATCAGGTGAATCGTCGAGCCGGACCCTCCACAACGCATTGTCGGTACCTGAGGTCCGCAAATACTCGATGGGGCGGAGCGACCATTGTGGACACTGCTGGGCCAACAGCTCTCTCACCACAGGCTCACTCGTATCCGGCTCGTCGTCGTGGATACGTTCGGTCACCGGTCCAATCATGCCAAACGGTGTGGTGAGGTGGTGACACGGCACTGGGCCCGTCACCTGAGATTGCCGATACCGCTCCGGCCCCGCCGCCACAGTCCGGCCGCCCACCGCCCGATGTGGCCGAGGGTGTCGGCCGCCGTTTCCGACAGATACTGCTCGACGGCCACCGTTATCATTTCACTGTGGGTCGGGTAGGGGATGACCGTGCCGTACCAGCGATGAAAGCCGATCCCGGTCTTCATGGCCAGGGAAAAGGTGCTGATGATCTCGCCCGCCCCCGGACCGACAATCGTGGCCCCCAGAACCTCGCCGGTCGGCGGGCGGACATCGACCACCATCAGACTGTGGGGAATACGATCGGTGTAGGTCCGGTCAATGGCAGAACCGTCGACGACGATACGCACCACGTCGTCGGCCGGCTCGACCGGCTGAACACCGATCGAGGCCACCTCAGGGTTGGTGAACACCACTGAGGGCGTGAGGGGCGCGCCTCCCACCGGCAGGTAGGGGTACACGATCGACTGGATGATCCGGCGGCCCCAGATGGAGGCGAAATGGGTGGCGCCACCCCGGTCGGTCATGTCACCAACCGCCCACACCCCCTCGACGCTTGTCCGGCCCCGGCTGTCGACTCGCACCGCGCCCCGGTCATCGATTGCGACCCCGGCCTCGGTGAGTCCCAAATCGCTGGTGTTGGCCACCCGGCCCACAGCCATCAGCACCCGATCGACACCTTCGATCGCGACAGAACCGCCACCGGCCGAGCCTCCGGAATCGGCCGCTTCGATTTCCAGGCGTCTCCGGGCCGCCTGGTAGCCGACGACCTGGGATGCCAGTCGGATCGACGCCCCCTCATCGGCCAAGGCCGCCGCCACCAGTTCGGCCGCCTCGGGCAGCAAACCGGGCAGCAGCTGATCGGCCAGCTCCACCACCGTCACCTCCGAACCGAGTCGGCGAAAGGCCAAGGCCATCTCCAGCCCCACCGCACCGCCGCCGATGACGGCCAGATGGTGAGGTGGTTCGGCCAGTTCGAACAGCTCGTCATTGGTCAGCACCACCCCATCGGAACCACCAGGGTCGAGACCGGGAATGGTCAACCGGCGGGCTGATGAGCCGGTGGCCAGGATGACGTTGTCGGCCGCGGCACTCCACACCGTGCCATCACGATGGGTCACCGAGACCGTTCGGTCGGGCTCCAGACGAGCCGTTCCGTGCACATAGGTGATGCCGTCGGCCCCTCCGAACTCGACGACCTCGTGCTGCCGGAGTTCATCGCGCCGGGCTCGAACCGAAGCCAGGACGGCGGCGCCGTCGGCCACCCTCGACGATGTCTCGTGAAGAAGCGACTTGGAGGGAATGCAACCGGTGTTGGTGCATTCGCCACCCATGTGCTTGCGTTCGATCAGCAACACGTCACGACCGAAGCGGCCCAGTCCAACGGCAGCCGTCAAGCCGCCGCTACCGGCACCGACGACGATGGCGTCGAAGCGCCGGCGGGAGGGGATGCGATCGGGTTGGACGGATGCGGCATTCACGGAACCAGTAAACCGGACAATGCCGGCTCCGATTCCCGGCCGACGACCGCAGCGGACTATTCGGATAAGGCTCCGGCCATCATCAGACCCAGTTGTTCGATCGTGCAATCGCCGCGGTCGACGACGATCCTGCCATCGACCATCACCGCAACCCGGTCGGCCAGGGCCAGCACCTCGTCGAGGCGTCAACCTTTAGCGGGGTGAGGACGGCCGTTGGTTCGTCCAGTACCAGGAGGGTGGCCTCCCGGTACAGCGCCTTGGGGTGCTGTGAGCCGTTGACGTTCAACCTACCTGGTGGTGACCTCGCCGCCGGCGATCTGAGCCGAGGTGTCCGTCACCAGCCGGGTCATCTCGTCGGAGGGGTCGATGTTGCCGAACTCGACGACCAGACCACCGTTCTCCAGATCGATACCGTAGATGGTCCGGCCGAGGTTGCCTTCGGTCACATCATCGATCAGACCCTGGAGCACGACCTCCCACTCGTATATCTGGTTGGCCACGACCACACCGTCGGCCGCAGCCGGAGTCTGGTCGGACTGGTTGCCGAACCAGAAGAGACCTTCCTGTTCGGCCACACCGATGGCACCAACGGTCATCTGGGCCGTTCCGGTCAGGCAGTCGGCACCGTCCTGCACGAAGGCCGACGCCGTTTCGGCCGCCAGCCGGGTGTCGGAGAACGACTCGGTGTACACCACATCGACCTTGGCGTTGCCGGCTTCGGCTCCCAGCTTGAAACCGTCGACGAACAGCTTGGCGTCACCGACCTCGATCGGTCCCACCACACCGATCTTGGAACACATGCTGGCGGCCAACGCTCCCAGCACATAGCCCCCCTGATCGGCTGCCGCGGTGTAGGACGACACGTTCTCCAAGCCGAAGGTGTCCTCGGCCGTGCCCCAGGCGAAGGCCGTTTCCGGAAACTCGGCTGCGATTTCCTGGAGCAGGCCGCCGTACTGGGAACCGTGGGCCAGGATCAGGTCATAACCGTCGTCGGCGTAGTCGCGAATGGCGGTGGCGGCATCCTCGACCACCAACGTACCGGGAGTAATCGCCACGTCGGAGACACCGCTGAGGGCATCAACCCCTTCCGAGATGCTCTGGGTGAAGGCCAGATCGTTCTCGGCGCTGGGGGCCACGATGGCCACACGGATGCCGTCGCCTCCGGAAGCCTCGTCGGTTCCGCCCTCGTCATCCGAATCGGAGCCGCAGGCGGTCAGAATGAAGAACAGGCCGACCGCAATGACCATGAGCCGTTCTGTGGTCCGGATCATTGTGCTCTCTTTGCTTTTTTTACCAAGAAATTCACTGCCAAGAAGTTCACTGTCAAGATCCACTGTCGACGGGGTCGTCACGACATGGTCAGCCGCTCCGGCTGAACGGCAGCGTAAGGGCCTGAGGGGCATCTGCCGACCGTCTGGCGATAATGGCCAACGCCAGGACGGTGAGAACCGCCGGGGCCGCTGTGGCCAGACTAGCCGTTGCCCAGGCGGCCAGGAGGAACGGCGTGGCCAGCCGCACCCCGGCGGCGAAGGTGGCCACGAGAACAGATGCGGTGAAGAACTCGCTCACGACACGGCTACGAAGGCCCAGGCGGCAACGGCAGCCATGATGGCGATGACCACGCCGAGGTGGAGTCGGGTGCCGTCGAACAAGATGGGGAGGTTCGGCGTTCTCCGATAGACGTCCGAATCAGCCGCTTGGGGGGCTTTGGCCGGCCAGTCAAGCCCGATGCGGCACCGGCCGGCCGCACCATCAGCACGGTCACGGACAGGGCTGAGATCGCTCGGCCGACGGCCAACAGCTACCCTACGGGCCATGGCCAACGAGCAGCTCGACGTCGATGAGGCCGTTCCGTCGGTCGAGCTGCACGAGTTCCTGGTCCATCTGGCCCCCATCGTCGAGGCTCTCGGTGGTCGTATCGTGTCGGCTGATGAGGCCCAGGCCGGCGACACCCCCATACTGTGGCGTGCCACCACCGTCGGCTACGTGCAGGGCTCAGAGCTGCACGGCGCTCTCGATCGCCTGGTGCGACTGGTGGAGCGGGAGGCCGGCCGGGGACTCGAAGAGATGGACAGGGCCCAGAAGCAGTTGGCCGTCCGTCGACTCGACGAGCTGGGCGCCTTCCTCCTTCGGGGGGCGGTGGAGGACATCGCCCAGCTGATGGGGGTGAGCCGGGTGACGCTCTACAGCTATCTCAACGCCATCCGTCCCGAAGCCTGAACACCTGCGGCCGGGACGAAACCGGAGAGTGGAGTGGCGCCGGGCGATGTTGAGATGCGGCGAGGTGGCGCAACAGCTTCAACCAGTCGCCCGGCGCCTCCCGGGCCAGGGCCGCGGGAGTAACTCCGGACATAGCAATGTGCCTCAAACACGTTGACCCAACGGAGGGAACAGAATGCATCCGATGGGCCATCTGCTACTGCGAGCCACCTTAGTGGCGCGGTGCTCAACCGTTCGCCTAACAAACCGCAAGCGTTTGGTTAACGGTCGGCGGCCGGTGGGGGCGGCGGCCTGTCGGGCCCCGAACACCACCGACCGCCATCGCCGGGCAAAGACCCGGACATGTCGTCGAACCTCTGATCACTACCCTTTGACGACATATCGACATCTTAATATCTGCTTATACAACGAACTCATACAATCAACTCATCCAGTGAACTCCGACTGACAGTTGCTTCCTTTAGATGAGTTAGTCGACTCAGAAGGCAACCAACACACACCGAGAACAGCTAGGCTTTGGCCAATGCATCCGGCTACCGCCGACCGCCGAAGGGCCCCCAGCAACAGCGACGAGTTGCAGCCGCCGAATGGCTCCAACCACCTGGTCTCCAAACGTTCCGACGAGTTGGCGGTGCAGGTGAACCATGTCAGCAAGACCTTCCGTAGCGGCACGGCCGGACCCAAGACGTTGAAGGAACGTCTCATGGGTGGCCGATCGACAAATCATCTGTTCAAGGCATTGAACGACGTATCGTTCGATGTCAAACAGGGCGAGACATTCGGCATTATCGGCCACAACGGCTCAGGAAAGAGCACTCTTCTCAAGATCATGGCCGGGATAATGCGTCCCACTGATGGCGAGGTGTTGGTACAAGGCCGGCTGGCGGCCCTGCTCGAACTGGGAGCAGGATTTCATCCCGAACTATCCGGCGCCGAGAACATCCACCTCAACGGAACCATTCTCGGGCTACACGAGGACGAAGTCGAGGCGTCGTTCCAGGACATCGTCGACTTCGCCGAGATCGAAGACTTCATCCACTCCCCGGTCAAGCACTACTCCTCGGGAATGCGAGCCCGCCTGGGATTCTCCGTGGCCACCCATCTTGACCCCGACGTGCTGCTCATCGACGAAGTACTGTCGGTGGGCGACGAACGCTTCCGACAGAAATGTATGGAGCGGGTGCACCGATTCCGGGCCATGGGTCGGACGTTGATCCTTGTCAGCCACAGTGCCAGCATGGTGGCGCAACTGTGCAAGCGAAGTGCTGTCCTCTTCCGCGGTGAACTGATCTACGTCGGAAACTCAGATGATGCCATTGCCGTCTACCGGGCGGCTCTGGCCGAGGAAGGCGAACAACCGGAGTCGGAACCGACGGCGGAGTCCCCTGACATCCGGGCCATCGGGATCAGGGCCGCCACCATCGTGGGCCACGATCCGGATCCGACCTTCGAGCCCGGCGCGACCGTTACCGTCGGCATCAACTTGGAGGTCGTCGAACCGACCGACTGCCGAGTGCGTGTCACCGTCAAATCCGAAGACGGGATGGTTCTGGTCAACCAGGCCAGCACCCCGCTACTTGGTCGGGTTCTGACCCTCGATCCCGGACCGGCCACGGTCGAGTTCACCCTCCACGGCCTGCCCCTTCGAGACGGCAAATACTTCGTCGACGTGATCGCCGAGAGCCCCGACGGCCGGGACACGTTCCACCGGGCCGGACGGGCCTGCACCTTCAACGTCCAGACCGCCAACCGCCATCTTGGTCTGCTGGCCGTGGAAATGTCCTGCAAGCTCGTCGCCGACACGCCGACCCAAGAAACCCCAGCCACCGAGACGGTCACCACATGAAGGTTCTGCCCCCTCCGATCGATGAGGTTCAAGTCGGCCTGCTTCGACCCATCGGAACCAGCCGCCCGGCTCCCAACGCCGTCCACCAGGTCTCCGACGTCTGGAGATACCGGCGGCTGATGCTGCGGTTGGCGGGACGCGACGTCAAGTCGAGACACAAGAACAGCTTGCTCGGTTTCGCCTGGAATCTTCTGAACCCGCTCCTGCAGATGGTCATCTACACCGTTGTCTTCACCTACTTCATGCCGGGGGTGACACCGATGTTCCCCCTCAAACTACTGACCGGTACCGCCATCTTCGGCCTCTTCTCCACCGGGGTGACGGGGGGAACGACCTCAATCACCGGCAACTCGGCCCTGGTCTCGAAAATCTGGTTTCCCCGGGAGGTGCTGCCGGTGGCCAGTGTGGTTTCCAACCTGGTGACGTTCCTCAGCCGGGTGAGCATCCTGGTCGTGGCCATGCTGATATACCGCCATCCGCCGGAGTGGTCGCTGCTGTGGCTGGCCCTCTGCGCCGTGCTCGTGACCATGATTCTGGCCACCAGCGTCGCCATCCTGCTGTCGGCCTTGAACGTCTACTTCCGCGACGTTCAACACTTCCTCGATCTGACCCTGCTCGCCCTCTTCTGGTTCACGCCCATCATCTGGAGCTACGGCTTCGTGGCCGACGAGCTGATTCAGCGGTTTGGGCCCCGTTGGGAACGACTGGCCATGGTCAATCCGCTCACCCCGGTGGTGACGGTGTTCGAGCGAGTTCTCTACAACCCCGCCGCCCTCCCACCGGAGATGCAAGGTCAGTTCGAGCTCATCATGCGTCCAGCAGGCTGGCATCTCCAGAACCTGGGCTACTCGCTCATCGTTGGCCTGGTGACTCTCTTCCTGGGCCTGCGGATCTTCTCCCGGCTCGAGGGTTCCTTTGTCGAGAACCTCTAGCCGCAGCATGACAAGACCCCCTCTCAACGGTGTCGATGTCGATCTTCTGGCCGACGAGATTCGTGAGCTGGAACTGCGGCTGGCGGCCAGCGAGCAGGGCCACCGGCAAGCGGTTTCGGAGCTGGCCGGTTTTCGGGCCCGTCGGATGGTGGCCTGGGCTGCACGCCTGGGCGACCAGGTCGTGCCCTGGCTACGCCGGATCGGATACGGGGTCGACGGTCCCGAGCCGGCGGCCGGCGGCCCGGCGTTGCCTGAACAGCCATTGGACCCGCCGAGGTCGGCCCTGGCCGAACAGGTGACAGCCCCTCCCCCGTTGTCAACTGCGGCCGAGCTGACCGCCGGCTGGTCCGATCAAACCGTTTCGCAACAGCGGGACTCGTTGGTCAGCGTGATCATGCCAACCTACAACCGCGGTCCGCTGATCGGGGAGGCCATGGACTCGGTGCTGGCTCAAACCCACGACGCCTGGGAACTGATCATCATCGACGACGGGAGCACCGACGACACCGCCGACGTGGTGGCCCGGCTCGCTTCGCGCTGTGATCGCATCCGGCTGGTGAGAACCGACCACGGCGGACCGGCCCGGGCCCGCAACCGGGGGCTCGAACTGGCCACCGGCCGGTTCTGCGCCTACCTCGACAGTGACAACACGTGGACCCCTCGGTTCCTCGAAACAATGGTGGGCATGCTGATCGAAACCGGGCACAACTGCGGCTACGCCGCCCTGGCCCGACAGATCAAGGGCGAAACGGTCGAGATCGTCAGCGCCCCCTTCGACTGGGATCGATGCCGCACGTCCAACCTCGTCGACCTGAACGTCCTGGTCCATCGATCCGACCTGCTGGAAGCCCGGTTCGACGAGAGCCTGGGCCGCAACGAGGACTGGGACCTCGTGTTGCGGATCGGTCGGCACCACGACATCCTCCACGTACCGATGCTCGGATGCCACTACCGGGCCGACGAGGCGGCTGACCGGGTTTCGGTATCGGGACTCAACCTGTTCACCAAAGTGGTATCGGCCCGCCACCGTTCACAACCGTCCAGTGCCCCTTCGACGCTGCAGACCTTGAGCACCTTGGCTCTGGATGTCACCATCCGGGTGGCGGCCCCGTTCGACGATCGTTGCCACTGGGGTGACAGCCACTTGGCCAAGGCGCTGGCCAGATCGTTTGGTCGACGAGGTCACCGGGCAACGATCCGTTACCGCGATTCCACCCTGCCGGCCCCTCCGGCCGACGTGAATCTCGTACTCCGGGGGGCGGTTCCGTTCACACCGGAGCCCGGCGCCGTCAACGTGCTCTGGGTGATCTGCGATCCGGAGCAGGTTGAGCCGGCCGAGCTGGAGGCGTTCGATCTGGTGTTTGTGGCCTCCCACTCCTACGCCGCCCTGCTCAACTGCTCGATGGATCCGGCAGTCGAGGTCCTGCTGCAGGCCAGCGGATTCAGCTCGACCGACGGTGGGCAACCGTCGAACCGGCTGCCGGTATCGAGGGGGCAGGCGGAGGCGGCGATCGACGGTCGAATCCTGTTCGTCGGCAACAGCCGGGCCGACCATCGCCCGCTGGTCGAGATGGCGGTGCGGGCTGGACTGGATCCCGTCGTCATCGGCACGGGTTGGAGCGACACAACGGTCGCCCCCTACACGCTCGACCGGTTCGTTGACAATGCCATGCTGCCCGACCTGTACCGCCGGGCCGGCTGGGTCCTGAACGACCACTGGCCATCGATGCTCGACTTCGGCATCATCTCCAATCGGCTGTTCGACATCGTGGCCTCGGGGGGCCGGGCCATTTCCGATCGACTCGACGAAATCACCGCCGAGCTGCCGACCGTGGCTCAGGTTGAATCGGTCGATGATCTGAGCGACCTGGTGTCGGCCAACCACCCTCGACCGCCTGATGGGGGCGAGCCAGAGCCTCGAACCACTCGCCCACCGCACGTGGATGACCGGGTGGCCGTTCTCCTGAAGCGAGTGGCCCGTCACGTCGCTCGGCCGTTTGCCGACGATTGCCCCGGTGAGGCCCGCCCGGTCGACCCCTGGCTGCAACGGCGCCATGTTCTGGTGGTCTCGCCTGGTTGGTCGGATGCGGCCCGGGGCAAACATCATCAGATGTTCCGGCTGCTCCTCGCTCCTCTGACCTCCGGTGTCGCCGGGCAACTGATGCAGGCCATACCACAGGCCGAGTTGGCGCCGGATGTCGAACTCGGCAGCGATACGATCCTCGTGGCCCTCGACGACCAGGCCGACCTCGATCACATCGGAATCACGCCGCCTTGGCTCGGTCGGGATTACATGATCATGACCTGGGGTGATGAGTCGGTGGCCGACCAGGCGGTGGCCCGATGGGGTCAGCCGCTTCGCCGCTGGCAGTTGACCGACGAAATCGGTTCGGGAATCACCACCACCATCGATCCCCGCCTGTGGCGGCGCTACGTCCGGCGCGGTGACCCCCCACCCGGGAGGAGACGACCGGCCCGCATCATCGTCCTCGACGGACTGGCCGAGGGACGATTACCCCTGGTGGTCGAGACCACCGGAACAAGCGATGTCAGGCGGTACCAGTGGGACACGTCGGAACCGCTCGACCACTACCGCCTGGCCCGTCTGGTTCGAGCGGCTGGACCATTCGACATTGCCTTGTGCGGAACGTCGGTCGGCAGCGTCACCGATTGCTCGGACCGCCTCTACGAGGTTCTCGTCGGTCAGGCTCTGGGGGCTGTCGTCGTGGTCGAACCAGCGGTGGCGGAAACACTTCCCCTTGGCCAGCTCGATGTCACGGTCATGGACGAGGCCAGTAGGTTCAAGTCGGTGGTCGGCCACTGGCCCGACCTTCTGGAGGCTGTGCCCGCCGACAACCGCTTTCCCGACGACTCGTTCTGGCGCCGGTTCGGAACCCGATCGCTCGGCCGTTGGCTGGTCAGGCAGTGGCCGGAGCAGCTTCCTCCAGGTAGCCATGTTCCAGCAGGAAACGCCGGAGTTTCGATTCGATGAAGTCGATCTCGTCGCTGGTCAGCTCGCTTCTCCAACCGCCCACGGTGGCGTTTCGAACGAACTGGCCCGGCCCCCGCTTGTCGGCCGGAACATTCTCATAGGAGTTGGATTCAACCACCTCGGCCAGCGCGCTCTCGTCGACATCGAGGCCGAACACGTGGGCCAGGTGAAGCAGCTCCGATTCAGTGTCGACCCGAAGCCGCTCGTACCTCATTTCGTAGAGCCGACCGGGCTCAGCCTGCTCCCTCAGCTGACGCACCTTGGTTGCCAGATTCTGGAACCGGGCCACAGTCTGACGGACGATCTCATCGCGGTCGAAGTCGGCGGTGACCCGTTCGGCCATCCACGACCCGGGGCGACGGGCGTCGATCAGCGATGCCGTCACATCGCGAGGATCCCGAATCATCATGACGATTCGGGATCTTGGCATAATGTCGGCAATCAACGGTGACGTATTCGAGGAATTGGGCTCCTTGATGAGTAGGTACTTTCTCTCATCATCTGTTGGAATGCATTGAGAGATTATCTTGTGGAAAAAGTCGTTGAGTACCGGTTGCCATTTGTCCCGCTGGGGTGTGGAGAACCAAAAGGTGGGATCGTCGAGACGAAGCGGGTTGTTCCGTTCAATAGTGTTGCGAAAGCTAACTGAATGGCCGATCTCCGGTTCGTTCCACAGGTAGCTGTCGAGCCAATCAGCAAGCAGCTTCGCCATCCATGTTGTTCCAGATCGAGGGTGCCCAAAGATCCAGACAACGTTGCTCTCGTGGTACATTTTGGTCATAGCTCCATCCAGTTGGGTCTCATGTCACGGTCGTATACTAGCCCAATAGAGACCCACATTACCGTGAGGTCAAGCCAGCGACGATGCATACTGAACAGAGGGATGACTCATCTGTTGGGCCTCAAGACGGCCTGGAATCCCAGGCCGACGTGATCCAAGCCCCGATCGTCGTACTGGGCCCTCATCGCTCCGGTACCAGTGCTCTGGCCGGGTCACTCGTTCAGGCCGGGTTGTGGCTGGGCGATGTCATCGGCCCCGGGCCCGACAACCCCCTGGGTTATCACGAGAACCAACAGATCCTATCGGCCCATATCGACCTGCTCCTGTCCATGCAACGCGACTGGCAATGCCCGCCGGAGTGGTTCGAGGCATCGGTCTTCGATCTCGATCCTCTTCGCCGAGCCGTCGAACAACTGGCCGCCAGTGGTTTGGACCGATCGTCGCCATGGGGCGTCAAGGACCCCCGGATGCTGTACCTCCTGCCGGCATGGTGCGAGCTGGTGCCGTCGATGCGTTTCGTCGGAACCTTCAGGGACCCTCGGTCGATCGCCGATTCCCTGGTTGCCCGAGATGGACTCGAGCACCGTTTCGCCTACGATCTGGCCGAACGTCAGTTGGAACGTCTTCGTGACCTCCAGGTCGAGTTCCAGTTCCCACTGATTGAGTTCGGCGGCCCCGCCGACAGCTTCACCGGCCAGCTGAGCCGGCTGATCCCGCTTCTGGGGTTGAACCATGACATCGACCCTGAGCAGGCCTTCGTCCCGTCGCTGGTACACCACCGGAGGGCGCGCTCGGCGCAACGGTCGGACGTGTTCCTGGAGCTGCGGGAGGCGGCCGACTCGCCACCGGAGCCGGCGGCCGTCAGTTCCGATGTGCTGGCACCGGTTCTTCGCCGCATCGCCCGCCCCAACCGCGACGTTCCCAGCTATCACGGACCGGGTTTCGCAGCGCGGTTTCGGGTCTGCCGAGACCACGCCTCGGAGTTCGGAGTCGACCTCGCCCCCACCTGGACCATAACCCCGAACCCAACGACGGCTGAGAGCATCAGTCGCCCGGCCAACGCCGACGGTCCGCTGGCCGCCGTCATCGCCGTGGGGGTGGCCGAAGCCGGCGGGGCGTCGGCCATCCGACAGACGCTGGAGGCCGCCGGCACCAACATCGGCCCTGAGGCAATCGCCGTCTTCGACGGGTACTTCGTCGACGAACGACCCTCTCCCCATGAGCGTTACTGGCCTACCTCGGCCGAGACCACAACCGGCCACCAGCCACCTTGCCACGTCCACCTCGACGAGTTGCGGGCAGTCGCCGCCATCACCGGTTGGCATCTGGCCACGGTGGCCGATATCGGACTCAAGCGGGGTCGCCGTATGGCCACGTTCGTGACCAACCCCGAACGGCGACGGGAGGAGCGCACTCATGGCGAATGGCGGGACCTGGTGGCCCAGCGAGACGACACAATCCGCCGCCAGGTCGGCGATATCGAGCACCGCGACAATCTGATTGACGACATGGCGTCCTCCAGCCGGCGGCAGGCTTCGAGGATCGCCGACCTGGAAACCGAACTTCGGGACCTGGAGCATGTTCGGAGGGCGGAGTACGACCGACTGCTGGAAGACAACCGAGCCCTCCGCCACTGGGTAGCAGACGTCCAGGCGGTCAATGAGGCGGCAATGCACGATCTCCAGGTCCTGGAACATCATCATCAGGTGACGCTGCTCTCGCCTCGTCAGGCCCGCACGCTGAAACGGCTCGTGCCCGACACCCTCCATGGTCCCCTGCGCCGGGCCCGCGAAGTCCTACGGAGACTCACGCCATGACGACGGCAATGCGTCCGGTCGATGTGATCGTTCCGGTCTACAATGCCCCCCAAGCCGTCGAGCGCTGCCTTGAAAGCGTCCTGGCCAACACCCCGGAGGCACCTGATATCAGGATCGTGGTGGCCGACGACGCCAGTCCCGACCCCCGGGTGGCGGCGGTTCTGGAGAAGGTCGGAACGGCCCACCGGCGACTCGTCATCGAGCGCCGACCGGTGAACCTCGGCTTCCCCGGCAACTGCAACGAGTCGATGGCCAAGGCGGCCGGCGACGTCGTCCTCCTCAACAGCGACACGGTCGTACCCGAGGGCTGGCTCGAACCGCTTCGCCGTTTGGCTCACAGCTCGGAGCGGGTCGGCAGTATCACACCATTGACGTCGAACGGCGAGATCAACAGTGTTCCGGTCTGGTTGCAGGTCAACCGCTATCCGTCCGGCTTCGATGTCGACGACCTCAACGACATCGCCCGCACGGTCGGCTACGGCGACTGGATCGAAGTTCCGACCGGCATCGGATTCTGCCAGTACTTCACCCGAACCGGCCTCGACGCCGTGGGCCTGTTCGACGCCGAGGCCTTCGGTCGGGGTTACGGCGAGGAGAACGATCTCTGCCTCCGTCTGCGACACAACGGTTTCGTGAACCTGCTGTGTGACACGGTGTTCGTGCATCACGAAGGCGGCTTGTCGTTCGGCCAGTCCACCCCGGATCGACTCAAGGAGAACCTCGCCTTCTTGAATCGTCGCTGGCCCGGATACGGGGCCCTGATCGCCGACTTCATCGATCAGAATCCATTGGCCGGGATCCAGGGCCGTTTCGGACTTGAACTCCTACGACGATCGGTTGATCCTGCTCGTCTTCGCGTACTTCAGGTGCTGCACAATCCAATCCGCTCAGGACATATTGGCGGGACGGAGTTTCACGTCGATGACCTGGTCACCGCCAGCGACAACGAGCATGTTGTCCTCTCCGCCGTGGATGGCAATCCAGTCATCCAGCATCGTGACATCGCCGACTTCCAACCGTTCCCCGTCGCCCACCAGAATGCGGATGGACAGCCGTGGGTTGGTCCCCTTCTCGGTGTTGGTATCGATGTTGTTCACATCCATCATCTGGCCGGCCTGGGGTTCGATCGGATGTCGGCTCTTCTGGAGGAGGCGGCCCGGCGAAACATTCCCGTGGTCTACTCAACCCACGACTACTACGCCTTGTGTCCCGGTATCCAGCTGCGGGACAGCGGTTCCGGTCGTCCCTGCCAAGCCGATCTCGGCGGCGACTGCGCGGGTTGTGACGAGAAGGCGGTGGCGCTGACAGGAGGCGGGCGCGACCGCTGGCGCCACCAATGGGGCCGGCTCCTCTCCCAACTCACCGTCGTGTCACCTTCACAGGCCGCAGCCGACCATCACCGCGCCGTGTGGGACTCGATCCACGATCTGGAGATCATCCCCCACGGCATGGACAGACCGCCGATCGGCCAACCGGTCCCGCCCCCTCACGATCGGCCGCGGTTGGCTGTGATCGGCTACGGCGGCTCCCACAAGGGAGACCACGAGCTCAACGCCATCGTCGCCGCACTGCGGGGCCAGGGAATCCAGTGCCACTTCTTCGGTCGGGAGGCACCGGTCGACGCCGTCGACGACGACCTGTTGGTGTACCACGGCCGTTACGACCGCAAGCAGATCGTCGGCCTGCTGGAGGAGAACGCTCTGACCGCAGCCCTTTCGCTACCAAACTGGCCCGAGACGTTCTCCTACACGCTGTCGGAGGCCTGGCTGGCCGGTCTGTTCGTCTTCGCCTCCAATCAGGGGGCGATCGCCGAGCGGATCGGCCTGACCGGAGCCGGTATCGTGTTCCCCTCCCGCCACCCCGATGAACGGGCCGAACTCATCGTGAACACGCTGCAGTCGCCGGCCACCGTCAGCCGTCTCCGTGAGGCGGCACGACAGGCCGGCCGGGATCACCTGACGGTGCGGCAGATGACCGAGCGCTACGACTCGCTCTATCGGCGGTTGGTCAGAGGCCAAGGCCGGCCCAGCGATCCGACCCTGGTCTATCGCTGGACGGCCCACGAAAAGTCGTCGCTGGTCGGACTCTTCCGGTCTCCCCTCCCGGTCGGCGTCTGACGTTCGGCCGTCATCGCCCACCAAATCTGTTCAAAGGACCCGTCACCCAGGAAAGGACCCGCCGTGGCCGACAACGCACAAGAAGCAGCCTTCTTCGACCAACACGACAACCAACTGACCAGGTCGGTGGCGTGGTCGAGCATTCCGTACTTCCAGGCCCGTCTCCACCAGCGAATCAATCTGGTGGAGACGGCGAAGGCCGGCATGAACAACCGGACCGGGCTCCGGGCGCTGACCCTGGGCTGCGGCGACATGAAAGGGGAATACGGGCTGCTCCGACGGTTCGACGTGACTGAGATCGTCGCCTATGACCTCAGCGAAGGTCAACGGACCAACTTCTACGAGCGGGTGTACGATCCGGCGGCCGATGTCGAAGTCGACTACCGAATTGGCGACGCCGCGGCCGACAGCCTCGGTTCCGGCGAGTTCGACATCGTCTACATACAGCAGTCGTTTCATCATTTCGAGGAGGTGGAGAAGGTGGCGGCCAACATCCGGATGGCCCTGCGACCCGACGGCGTCTTCCTCCTCAACGACTACATCGGACCGCCGTTTCTGCAACGCAGCCAACGGCAACGGTCGGCCACCCGCAGAATCTGGCGCCATCTCCCTCCCCGGTTGCGCACCGATGCCGGCGGCAAGGTCTGGGATGACATACTCATCCCGCCAATCGAGAGCCTGCCGCCCCATGAGGCTGTGCGTTCCGACGCCATCCTGCCGTCGCTGCGGGAGAATTTCGACATCATCGACGAGCACCAGTTCGCCGGCCTGCTGTTTCCCCTCTTCAACGGCTTCGCCCAGAACTACACCGCCGACGATCTGGTGTTCGTGAAGTCGATGTGGGAGGTCGACGAATGGATGATCGCCGAAGGGGCCATTGAGCCGAACTTCATCCGGGGGCTGTATCGACCTCGGCCCTAGGCCGCGACGGCGGCGGCCCGGTCGCAGCCGAGTGACGTTCTACAGTCCGCTGCCGAGAATACGTATGGCCACCGGACCGAGGAGCACCACGAACAGGGCCGGCAGCATGCACAGCACCATGGGAAACACCAGCTTGACCGGGAGTCGCATGGCCTGTTCCTCCGAATGCAGGCGTTTGATCTCCCGCATGTGCTCGCTCTGGACCCTGGCCACCCGTGCCATCGGTACCCCCAACCCGTCGGCCTGCTTGATGGCCGACACGAATTGGCGCACCTCCTGGGTGCCGGTACGGGTGGCGATGTCCTCCAGCGCCTCGTTGCGAGGTTGACCGAGCCGGATGGCGTGCAGGGCCCGGGCGAACTCCTCAACGAGGGGACCGGAGGTGGAGCGAGCGATCTTGTCCACTGCGGTGTTGAAGCCCAGACCGGCCTCCAACAACACAGTCAGCTGATCCAGGATGTCGGGCAGGGCCGAGACGATGGCCCGCTGCCGGGCCTCGGCCCGCCGACGAACGTAGGCGTCGGGGAACACGAACCCGACGAAGCCCAGCAACAGGATCCAGAAGATCCTGGTCCGGGTCTCGGCTCCGATGGAGACGATGACCCCGCTGATGAGTCCGCTGGCCGTCAACAGCGTCTTGATGCCGACGAAAGCCTCGAGCGGTAGCCGGCTGCCCAGCCCGGCGTGGAGCAGGTTCCGGGAGGTGGAGTCGGCGAACCCGCCGGGAGTGAGCCGCCGGGCTTGCCGGGCGGTGGCATCCATCAGCGGAAGGACGATCCGATCGCGTATCGACTCGCCAAGGTAGCTGTCCTGGAACGGCTTGGGGGCGCTGACTTCGAATCGGGCCGCCATCGCCGACCGGTCGCCGGGAATCAGGGCGTAGACCAGAAGGGGCAGGGCGCAGACGGTCAAGATGCTGGCGACGATGATAGTCATTGGCCTCCCTTCAGAGCACCGCGGAGTTGATCATCTTGCGAATCCACAGTCCGCCGGTCCCCAGCATGACCGTCACCAGGCCCAGCATCCAGTAGGTCAACCGGGTCCCCCAGATACCGTCGAAATACTCGGGATTGGTCAGACCGATGAACAGGGCCAGGCCCGGTGGCAGTAGGAACAGGACCAGGGCCGACATGCGGGCCTCGGCGGTGAGGGCCGAGACCTGGGCGTTGAGTCGAGCCCGGGCCCGGATCGTGGCGGCCACGTTCTCCAGCACCTCGACGAGGTCTCCACCCACCGTCGAGTTGATCTCGATGGCGTCGATGACCCACCAGAGGTCGACACTGTCCATCCGTTCGGCCACCCCTCGTAGCGAATTGGTGAGGCTGCCGCTGACCCGTGACTCGTTGAGGGCTCGGGTCAGTTCGGAGTTGATGGGGTCCTCGTACTCTTTGGCCACGGTGCCGAGGCCGACGTTCAGGGAGTAGCCGACCCGCAGGACGTTGGCGATCGAGGACAGGACGTCGGGCAGGGCGTCCTCGAAGGCCGCCTTGCGTTTGCGGAATCGGTGATCGACGTAGAAACGGGGCAGCAGGATGGCGGCGGCGATGCCGATGACCGAGCCGAGCACGCCCCGCCACATGTAACCCAGGCCGGCGAACAGTAGCACGGTGGCCAGGTTCATCATGACCAGTTCGCCCACCTGAACCCGCAGACCGGCCCGGTCCAGCCTCTTGGCTGCATCTTGACGGGCGTCGGTTCGGATGACCCGCTCCAGGCGACGCAACAAGGCATCTCGCACCGCCTCGACCATCGTCGGCTGAGCCACGCCGAAGGCCGATCCCAGGCGGGGGGCGACCGCTCGAGCACTTCGACGATTGAGCACCAGCAGCGACATGACAACGACGGCCACGGCCAGGCAACCGGCACCCAACCACAGCAGGAACTCGCCCTCGGTCAGTCCGGCTCGGGGAATGACCGTGACCGATTCGGCCGGTACGTCCTGGACGGGCAGCCGGCTGATCCTCACCGGGGCGCTCCCACACCGGGATCGAAGATCGACTGATCGACCTGGATGCTGTACTTGGCCATCTTGTCCAGCTTGCGGGGCCGGACCCCGGTGGCCCGAAGCGATTCGTTACCAGGGCCGGTGCCGGCATCGAAGGTGAAGATCTCATCGAGCGAGATCTGATCGCCTTCCAAGCCGGCAACCTCGGTGATGCTGGTCACCATACGCCGCCCGCCTCGCAGCCGTTCCAGCTGGACGATGAGATCGATGGCGGCTGACATCTGTTCACGGACGGCTCGGGCCGGGAGTTCGAATCCGGCGAACATCACCATGGTTTCAAGTCGGCTGGTGGCCTCCCGAGGGGCGTTGGCGTGGAGCGTGGTCAGTGAACCGTCGTGACCGGTGTTCATGGCCTGCAACATGTCCAGCGCTTCGGCCCCGCGGCACTCGCCGATCACGATCCGGTCGGGCCGCATACGAAGGCTGTTGCGCAGCAGATCGCGGCTGGTGACCTCGCCCGTTCCTTCCAGGTTGGGGGGACGACACTCCAGCCGGATCAGGTTGCGCTGCCGCAGCTTCAACTCGACGGCGTCCTCGATGGTCACGATCCGTTCGCCGTCGGGAATGAAACTCGACAGCATGTTCAGGAACGTCGTCTTACCGGTACCGGTACCGCCCGAGACCAGGATGTTGAGCTTGCCCTGGACGCAGGCTTGCAGAAAGGCGATGGCCTGGGGGGTGATGCTGCGGCGGTCGATGAGATCACTGGCGGTCAGGCCGGTCTTCATGAACTTGCGGATGGTGAGCGACGGACCGTCGACGGCCAGTGGAGGGATGACGGCGTTGACCCGGGATCCGTCGGCCAGGCGGGCGTCGACCATGGGCGAGGTTTCGTCGATGCGGCGGCCGATGCTGGTCACGATCCGGCTGATCACCTGGCGAAGATGGGCCTCGGTCCGGAACTTGATGTCGGTCAGGGTGATGACGCCGTCTCGTTCCACGTAGATGGCGTCGGTTCCGTTGACCATCACCTCGGTCACCGAGTCGTCCTCCAGCAGCGGCTCGATGGGGCCGTAGCCCAGGATGTCGTTGGTCACCGAGGTGATCATCTGCCGCTGCTCGATGTCGGTCAGCGGCAGCTTCTCCTCCCGGATCAGCCGTTCCAGTTCCTCGCCGACCAGGCGACGAAGCTCCTCCTGGGACAGGTCGGCTTCACTGGTGGCCGCTCCCACCTGATCGACCAGTTTGATACGGACCCGATCACCGAGGTTGTCGAGGAAGCGGCCGGTTTCGGCCGATCCGATCGACCGCAGCGGGGCCCGACGTTCGACCGGACGGGCGGTCTCCGATGAGTTGTCGGAGTTGAGGTCGGCGAGAAGTCTTCCCAGGCTCATGGCTAGCGGAACCACCCTCGGTCCGAGGCCTGGACCGGCGCCACCGTCCCGCCCTGGACCGCCATGGCCATGGCGGCGAAGGTGTTGGCCACCCCGCCTCGGGGCCGAGACTCGAGATAGGCCGAGCCCTCATTGGCCGCCGCCGGCAGATTGCGGTCATAGGGCAGCACGAAGTCGATCCGGCGACGCAGAATTGATTCGACGTCTTCCCGGGCCAAGGCGCTGCGGCGGTCCTCCTTGTTGAGCACCACGTGGCGGCGCGACCGTTGGAAGCCGACGGCGTCGTAGCCGTCGAGGTGCCGTTCGAGAGTGCGGACCCCGCCGATCTCCGGGGTGGTGACGGCCACGATGTCGTTGGCGGCCCGAACGGCGGCCACCGTGGCGTCGGAGGCACCGGGGCCGGTGTCGACCACGACCACCCGGAACAGCCGGGTCAGCTGCTCGATGAGGGCTTGGATGCCGTCGGGTTCGACAGCGGCCGCTTCGACCAGTGAGGTGGGAGCGGGCAGGAGCAGGGCTCCCGACCCGTGGCTGGTGAGGCTCAGCTTGAGGCTGGTCGGATCGTCGACCACGCCGGACCCGACGACGGTGGCCACATTGGAGCCAACCTCCACTCCGAGACTGTCGGCCACGTCTCCCCCCGACAGATCAAGGTCGACCACAACCAGGTCGCCTGGCATCTGTGACCCCAGGGCATAGGCCAGATTGACGGCAATCGTGGTCTTGCCCACTCCGCCCTTGGGTCCGAGGACGGTGACCACCGTCCCCAGCTCCGGTCGGGAGTGCTCCTTGGTGTTGGAACGAATGGCGGCGGCCTCGTCGAGCAGGCGGAGGGCGTCGCGCAGCTCGCCATGACCGTCGCTGGGAGTGACGACGTCTCGAACGCCGTTGCTCATGGCCGAGGCCAGGAAATCGGTCGACGGTTCGCACACGGCGATGCAGTCGACTTCAGGCCGGGCCGACCGGAGGAAGGCCGAGGATTCGAGAACCACGCTGGATTCGATGTCGGGCCCGAACACGATGACGTCAACCGGCAGTGAGGCCAACCACGACGACCGGTCGGTGGCCGCCATCTCACTGGTGATGGGCGACTCCGACACCACGGAGGCATCAGTGGGAGGATGGTCGACGAACGTCTTCATCGTCGGGTCGTTGCTGATGACGGCGATGGTGCTCACGATCCGCCCTCCTCGGTGGTGGCTTCGGGGTCGGTGGAGGCGTCGACCTCCCCGTTTGACTCCTCGGCCGAGGCGGCCAGGGTTTCGGCCAGAGCCTCGGAAAGACCGGCTTCGAACAGCGTTTCCAGCTGGATCAGGTCGCCGGAGGAGATGGACGGCCCTTCGCCCTCACGGGCCAGCCAAACCACACCGAACTCGTCGGCGAAGATGAGGCTTTCCGCCTGGGTGGGTTCGACGGCCAACGTCACCAGGAAGTCGGATACGGGCGTCTGACGGTTCCGGTCGTTCTCCTCGCTGGTCAGTGTTTCCGGTGCCGCCGACTGGATGTTGGTCACCAGGGCCTGTCGCAACAGCACTCCGGCGGCCGGATCGGTGCTGCCGTCGTCGGGATTGATGTCGCTGACGTAGGTCATCACGGCCACCCGCTCTCCAGGGACGATCTGACCACCAACCGCCCTCGACGGGTTGACCTGTACCGTCACCTCGATGAGGCCGGGTTCGATCTGAACCTCGCCGCCGGCCACCAGCCGGGTGTCGCCGTCGAGGAACCGGGCGGCCAGCAGTTGTTCACCGGGCACCAGATCAACCGATGTGATCATGTCGTCGACCTCGGCCAGGTCGGTGATGGCCCCGGGGGTACGGCTCGATGCCGGCACCTGTCGCACCTCGGTGATGAGCCCCAGGTCGTCGGACCGGGTGCCGGCGTTGACCGGCTCGGTGACAACCACGACATCGACCAGCTGTTGCCCGGCCAAAGCTCGATCCTCGGCGGTTTGCACGTAGCGCACCAGGGTGATGACGCCTATGGCTCCCAGTAACACCGCCAGGACGGCGGCGCCCAACCGCTTTGCGTTGGGTCTCATGGATCGGTCCCTCGCTTCTCTCGTTCAATGGACGATCGTGGCGATCGCCTCTGGGCCTGTATCGGCGATCCAGTCACCTGGCGTTCGGCCGCGGTCCCGACGTCACCGTGGGAGGCTGCTCGAACATCTGGGCAAATGTTCCGCGCTCACCAGATGTATTCGGCCTATTGGCGGTGGGCCTTAACGTCAAACCGGAGAAAGCCGTGGGAGCCGTCCCGCCGCTGCACTCTGGCTGCTCAACGACCCGCCTGGCCGTACTTTGGTTTCTGGACAACCCACCTAAGGGGTCGTCCAAAGACCAAAGTGCCGGACTTGACGCCGGGGAAGGCCCGAATCAGGGGCAGTCGTTGAGTTCGTCGCCACAGATCCGGACGGCGGGATCGATATCGAGATCGTCCTCGTTGATCAAGCGGAAGGTCAGTGATCTGACATCGGCCGACTGCAAAGTCTGGTAGGCCACCAGCTCGGCGTACACGAGGCGATCGATCCGGGCTTCGAGGTTGCTACCGCTCCCGTCCGTCACCTCACGCACGACGGGAACCAGACTGATCGTCCCGTTGTTGTTGATGGCATCGAGCTCATCGCGAACTGATGGGCTGAGGACTCCAGGACTGCCTTCGTAGCAGGCGGCTCCATCAGTTGTGCAGACGGTGTCGTCCGGAGGGCAGGTCACGGTCTGGCAGGTGTCGAGCGGGCCGTCGTAGCCGTTGGCGATCCAGCCTCTGGTTTCGGGGGTGCCGTTCGATTGGCCGTCGAGGTCGGCGATGGCCCAGTTACCGCCACCTCCACCGCCGCCGCCGTTACCACCGCCACCGCCGCCATTGCCGCCCCCACCGCCGCCGCCGTTACCACCGCCACCGCCGCCATTGCCGCCCCCACCGCCGCCATTGCCACCGCCGCCGCCGTTACCACCGCCGCCGCCACCGACAAGGCAAGCGGCCAGATTGTCGGCCATGATGAACTGGATCGTCGGGGCGTCGGGAACAGCCCCACTCAGCCAATCCTCGAACTGGGTGTTGTAGCTCTCGCACAGCAGGAACGGCCGGATTCCCGACTGAATGGGCGGTTGGAACTCGGCCGCCGTCGACGAGTAGGCGGTACCGGAGGTCATGCCGAACACCGAGGCGAAGCCGTAGGACACCGTTTGCGACGCCTTGACCTCCACCACGCCCGGTCGGGTGAAGGGGTCACAGGCGAAGGAACCCTGGTCGTGGTTGGGGGCGTTGGTGGTCAGGTAGTTCTGGGCTTCGGTACAGGCGTCGTTGGGGTCGCCGCCCTCGGCCATGTACGTGGCGGCGGCCAGCGAGGCGGCATCGGTGGCCGTCACCATGGCTCGGCGCTGGACAACCAACTGGCCATAGTCGACGGCCAGGGCGGCGATGGCGACAAAGGCCACCAGGGCACCGGACACCAGCACCAGGGATGCCCCCCGCTCATGGCTTCCGCCTGCCTGCCCGTTCCCATCACGTGCTTGCCTCGTCGGCCGCATTGCTGTGTCTCCCATCGTTGTTCTCCCCTCGGCCCTTCGGCCTGTCATCCGAGATACTCGCACCGGAACGTTCCTTCGCCCGACAGGTTGACCGTCTGACCGGCCACAAAGGGAATGTCGAGCTGAGCTGCCACCTGAACATTGACGGTCACGTTTTCCGGTCGAGGGTTCAGCGTCTCATCGCAGGGGATCTGGCTCCCGTTCTGCGGGCTGATGGTGACCACGGGGGTGCTGGCCAGATTGATGTTGTTGAGGGCGGTGCTCACCGCGGCTTCGATATCGGATTCGGTGGTGTCGGGAAATGATCCCTGGCGAGCCCCTTCCCGGGCCGCGGCATGTATGCCTTGTTGCTGATGCAGCAACAGACCGAGCTGGACGACTCCCATCATGATCATGATCAACACCGGGGCCACCAGGGCGAACTCGACAATGGCGGCGCCCCGTTCGGATCCTGGTTTGGACTGTGGTGAATTCCGTCGTGCGGTGGTCATCTCGTCAACTCTCATACGACGAGGGCCTCGGGGCTCCTCGCCGTTGTACGACTATCAGGCCTCTACATCGTCAGCTTCGAGTCGATTCTTGAATGACGGGACCATCGCCGGACCCGAGTCTCTAGAATCGGCGATTCATGACCGACGACAACATCGACCACGAAGCCCTTCCACCCACGGTTGATTGGGCGGCCCGGACCGCTGTGCTGTTCGACCTCGACGGGGTGATCACCCCCACGGCCGAGGTTCACGAGCGGGCCTGGGCCCGGCTCTTCGCCCCGTGGAATTACACGGCCGATGACTACCTGCGATTCATCGACGGCAAACCACGTTACGACGGCGTGCGATCGTTCCTGGCGTCACGGGACATCACCCTGCCGGAAGGCCATCCCGATGATCGGCCGGGCGACGGCACGGTCTGCGCCCTGGGCAACAGAAAGAACCAGGTCTTCAACTCGATTCTCGACAACGAGGGAGTCGCCCCCTATCCGGGTTCGTTGCGACTACTCGACCATCTCGACGATCTCGGTCTGGCCCAAGCCATCGTCTCATCGTCCAAGAACGCCCGGCCGGTGCTGGCCGCGGCCGGACTCGACCGCCGGTTCCCCCACGTGGTCGACGGTGTGGTGGCGGCCGAGGAGGGCCTGGCCGGCAAGCCGGCTCCCGACATGTTCCTCCGGGGAGCCGAACTCCTGGGGGTGGACCCGACCGACACCGTGGTGGTGGAGGACGCCACGTCGGGGGTGGCCGCCGGTGTGGCCGGCGCCTTCGCCCTCGTCGTCGGTGTCGACCGGGGAGGCAACCGGGAGGCGCTGTTGAACAGCGGCGCGGCCCTTGTGGTCGACGATCTGAGCGACCTGCTACCGGCGGCCGAGCAGGGGGGAACGGCATGAAGATCCGGGCCACCGCCGGCTCCATAGCCCGCCATCGGTTTCCCACCGAGGAGTGGCGGCTGGTGGAGACCGAGCCATCCAGCGCCGACCTCGGCCTCACCGAAACCCTGTTCGCCGTTGGAAACGGCTATCTCGGGCTGCGCGACAATCCTCCCGAAGGGCGCGACGCCCACAGTCACGGGACCTTCCTCAACGGCTTCCACGAAACCTGGCCGATACACCATGCCGAGGCGGCATTCGCCTTCGCCAAGACCGGTCAGACCATCGTCAACGTGCCCGACGCCAAGACCATCAAGCTCTACGTCGACGACGAACCGTTGCTCTTGAACGAGGCCGACCTCGAGCACTACGAACGGGCCGTCGACTTCCGCTCCGGGCAATCCCATCGTCACCTGATATGGAAGACACCGGCCGGCAACCGAGTGCAGGTCCGATCCCAACGGATGGTCAGCCTGGTCCACCGTCATCTGGCCGTTCTCCGGTTCGAGGTGACGCTGCTCGACGGCGACGGACCGCTGGTGGTGTCGTCCCAGATGCTGAATCGCCAGGACGGCGAAGACGAGTATCACGTCACCGCCGCCGCCTTGGGCGAGGGCGAGGGCAAGGACCCCCGGCAGGCTCGCAGATTCGACGAACGGGTCCTGGCCCCGATGCTCCAGAACCTCGACCCCGAACTCGGGGTGGGCGGCGAGGTGACACTGGGATATCGCACCGTCTCCAGCAGGATGACACTGGCCTGCGCCTATCGCCACCAGGTGGACACGAACTGCGACTACGAGGTGGAGAGCCAGGTCGGTGCTGATCTGGCCAAGACGGTGTTCACGGTCGAGGGCCGGGCCGGCCAGACGTTCACGCTGACAAAGTTCGTGTCGTATCACAGCTCTCGGGGAGTCCCTCCGGCCGAACTCAAGGACCGCTGCAACCGGACCATCGACCGTGCGGTGGCCACCGGCGTCTCCAACCTGGATGAGGAGCAACGGAGATGGCTGGACGCCTTCTGGCACCAGAGCGACATCCGGGTCGAAGGCGACGACCAGGCCCAACAGGCCATCCGCTGGAACCTGTTTCAACTGGCCCAAGCCTCGGCTCGCACCCACGAACAGGGAGTGGCGGCCAAAGGGGTGACGGCCGGCGGCTACGACGGCCACTACTTCTGGGACACCGAGGTCTACGTCCTGCCGTTCCTGTCCTACACCAACCCTGAGGCGGCTCGGAAGCTGATGCGGTTCCGCTGGCGGATGCTCGACGCCGCCCGGGAACGAGCGGGCGAGCTCAGCCAGGTTGGTGCCCTCTATCCATGGCGGACCATCAATGGCGAGGAGGCCTCGGCCTACTACGCCGCCGGCACCGCCCAGTATCACATCAACACCGCGGTGGCCTACGCCCTGGAACGCTACCTGACCGCCACCGGCGACCAGGAGTTCCTGGAGAACGAGGCGGTGGAGATCCTGGTCGAGACGGCCCGGCTGTTCGCCGACCTCGGCTTCTACTCCCACAATGGGGAGGAGCGCTTCCACATCCACGGAGTCACCGGGCCGGACGAATACACCACCGTGGTCAACGACAACATGTACACCAACGTCATGGCCCGGTTCAATCTCGGTTTTGCCGCCTGGGCCGTGCAGACGGTGGCCCAGTCGAATCCAGAGGCTCACCAGGCCCTGGTCCGTTCGACCGGCGTGACGGCCGAGGAGGTGGCGGGCTGGAAGCGAGCGGCCGACGCCATGTTCATCCCCTATGACGAGGAGCTGGGCATCCACCCTCAGGACGTGAACTTCCTCAGCCTGGAGAAGTGGGACTTCGCCGGAACCCCGTCGGACCGATATCCGCTGCTGCTGCACTTTCATCCGCTGGTCATCTACCGTCATCAGGTGCTCAAGCAGGCCGATGTGGTGCTGGCCATGTTCCTGCGGGGCAAACACTTCAGTGCCGAACAGCGGCGCCGCAATTTCGACTACTACGATCCATTGACCACCGGCGATTCGTCGCTGTCGGCCTGTGTCCAGTCAATCGTGGCCGCCGACGTCGGTTACAGCAAGCTGGCCTTCGACTACTTCAACCAGTCGTTGTACCTCGACCTGGCCGACAGTCACGGCAACACCACCGACGGGGTCCACATCGCCAACGCCGGCGGGGTCTGGTCGGCCGTGGTGTACGGGTTCGCCGGGATGACCGACCGGGAGGGTCAGCTCTCGTTCTCCCCCCGGCTTCCCGAGCAGTGGACATCGATCTCGTTCCGACTGTTGTGGCACGGCGAGACCCTGAGGGTCTCGGTCGACCAGGAGGGATGCCTGGTCGAGGTGGAAAGCTCAGGCCTGACCCACCTGGTGGTGGACGGGGCAACCGTCACCGTGGGCCAGGACAAGCCGCTGCGAATTCAGGGCCACGACGGATAGCAGGCTCGTCGTCCTCTAGAATGACCGTTCTAGAGAGGAGCGGCGATCGTGCCAGCACTGACCAACCACCCGGCCACCCCGATCGCGGTCGGAGCGGTAATGGGCGCCACCACCAGCGCAGTGCTGAATGCGGTCGGTCCTGCTCCTCCGGTAGCTTCACACGCCATACTGCTGGCGGCGATCGCCACCCCCTACCTGGCGTTTGCCGCCGCTGACGGGAGGCTTCGAGCCGTCGGATCCGAGGCCTTCGTGGTGGCCGGGCTCTTTGTCGCCGCCTTGGCCTTCTTTGACGGACCGGCAATGCCGGTGGTGGTGGCCTTGGTGGCCCACGCCGTCTGGGACATCGCCCACATCCGCTGCGACATCACCACGGTGGTGCGGTGGTGGCCGCCATGGTGTGCCGCTTTCGACCTGGCCGCCGCCGGCGGTCTGGCCGGCTGGTCGCTTCTCGCCCTCTGATCAGGCGAGGCGGCACCCTCCCCTAGAGCTTGGCCTGGGTGCGGATGATGGCTTCCCGCAGTCGAGCGACGATCAGATCGATCTCATCCCGGGTGACGACGAGGGGTGGCGACATCACGTTCAGATTCTCGATAGGTCGCACAATGAGCCCCAAGGCGTCGGCCTCGTTCGACACCAACTTGCCGATCCCCAGCTCATCGGGGTAGGTCTCCTTGGTTGCTTTGTCGGCCACGAACTCGACACAGGCCATCAGGTGGGAGCCTCGGACATCACCCACCATGGGCAGGTCCCGCAACGACTCCAGCTGCTCCATGAAGTAGGGACCCACCTGGCGGACGTGTTCCAGCAGATTCTCCCGTTCCAGGATCTCAATGTTCTTCAGGGCGGCGGCGCACGACACCGGATGACCGGAATAGGTGTAGCCGACGGCGAAATAGCGACCGTGCCCTTCGGCCGAGATGACGTCGAAGATCTCGTCGCTCATCAACAGCGCCCCCAGAGGCAGATAGCCCGAGGTCAGGCCCTTGGCCGAGGTGATCATGTCGGGCATGATGCCGAACATCGATTCTGACACGAACCATTGGCCCAGCCGGCCGAAGGCGGTCACCACCTCGTCGGACACATAGACGATGTCGTTGTCCTGGCAGTAGCGCCAGATCCGTTGGAGATAGTCGGCCGGCGGTAGTATCACTCCGCCCGACCCCATGATGGGCTCGGCGAAGAAGGCCGCCACCTTCCCGGGGCCACCGAGGTCGGCCACCATGGCTTCGAACTCGGCCACCAGATCGTCGGCGAACTGCTGCTCGCTGCGGTCGCCTCCGTAGCGGTAGAAGTTGGGCGAGCTGAGGTGATGAATCACGTCGTCGATGAAGTCGAAGTCGGGGGGTCGGTCCCCGGGCTTGCCGCCGATCGACACCGATGCGTAGGTCGAACCGTGGTAGGCGTCGATGCGGCTGATCACGTGGACCTTGTCGTGTTTGCCCCGGGCGTGCTGGTACAGCTGAATCGTGCGGTAGGCGGCATCTATTGCGGTGGAACCGCCGGTGGTGAAGAACACGTGATTGACCGACCCGGGAGCCAACGAAACCAGCTTGCGGGCCAGCTCCACCGCCGGGAGGTTGGTCATGTCGACGAAGGGGTTGGCGTAGGCCAGCTTGCGTACCTGGTCGGCGATGGCGTCGGCCATCTCGTCTCGACCGAGACCGATGTTGGTGCACCACATTCCTCCGACGGCGTCGATGTAGACGTTGCCATCGGTGTCGACCAGTTCCGCCCCTTGCCCTCGCCCGATGGGCAGCACCGGATCGGAAAGGTAGGTGTCGAACAGCTGGTAGGGGTGGATCAGGTAACGCTGATCGGCGTCCACCACGGCCGCGGTGTCTATGCCGTCGAGTTCGGCCGCCACCTCGACGGGCAGATCACTGGTATCGGTGTCGTTGCTCATCGTCTCGATTGTGCCAGCTTCTGCTCGTTTCCGGCGCCAATACGACAGAGGAACGCAACCTGTCCGGTCGCGTTCCTCTGTTGTGTTTGGGGAGGAGTGGAGTTACAGCGCCTTGCTTAGGAAGCGCTGTCGACGGTCACGTCGGCTTCGATGGCGGCGGGGCGGGCCTTGACCTCGATGCGCTTGGGTTGGGCCCGCTCCGAGATGGGGATTCGAAGAGAGAGGACTCCATCGGCGAAGTCGGCTTCGATCCCCTCCACGTCGAGGCTGTCACCCAGGTGCACCTGTCGACGGAACGTTCCAGTGGCCCGCTCGTTGAGATAGAGCTGGTCGCCTTCCTCTCGGGGCCAGCTGCGCTCGGCGTTGATGGTGAGCACGCTGCGTTCGACGTTGATGTCGACGTCGTCGGCACTGATGCCGGGCATGTCCACGTGCACCCACACATCGCTGCCACGACGATAGGCGTCCATGGCCATGGTGTTGTCGGAACCAACCGATTGGCGGCCGAGGCGACGGAACATCAGGTCTAGATCGCGAAACGGGTCGTTCTGAGTCAACAACATTACATCTCCTTGTGAAGGTTCGTCGGTGAGTTGGCGTCACCCGAAGACTTGGTGGTATTTCTGAAAGACATTCAGATTATATGATGGATTGTTGACGATTGCAACATGCCAAGCAGAAAACTTGATACTCTTAGACTCAAGTTCAGGCCTGACCGAATCAGGGGTGTTCATGGCCAAAATCCGGATTGAGATACTCACCGCCACGGCGGCGACAATCGTCGACGAGGCCGGGTTCGATGCCCTCAGCGTCTCTGCTGTGGCCGGCGAACTCGACGTGGCCCCGTCCGCCCTCTACACCCACTGTGATGGGCTGAGTGGTCTGCGCTCTCTGGTGGCCGTGGCCGCGTCACAGAACCTGGTTGAGCGAATCCGGACCGCCGCCATCGGAACCGCAGGAGACAGCGCAGTTGTGGCCATGGGTCTGGCCTACCGTCAGTTCGCCCTCGACCATCCGGGGCAATTTGCCGCTCTGTTGCGGTCACCGGTGGCTGATGATCCAGCGCTGAGGGTGGCCAATCGGGCCGTGGTCGACGTCTTCACCCTGGTGTTCACCGCCATGGGATTGTCCCCCCGCCAGTCGACACTGGCCGCCCGATCCACCCACAGCGCCATCCACGGCTTTCTGGCCCTCGAACACGTGAGCGGCACCGGGACCGAACACGAAGACGAGTACCTGTACCTTCTCGACGCCCTACAACGGGTCACCGACCCCTCCGCCTAGCCCCCCGCCAATTCTTGCAGCAGAAAACGAGGTCTGACCTTGCCTTTTACTGCAGGAATTGGTGGGGGGTAGCGTGGACGGTGATGACCTGGGACCCCGACCACTACCTGCGCTTCGCTGATCACCGGGCTCGACCCGGCATCGAACTGCTGGCCCGGATCAACCACAACGATCCATCGATGGTGGTCGACATCGGCAGTGGGCCCGGCAACCTGACGGCCCTCCTGGCCCGGCGCTGGCCCAACGCCAGGGTGGTCGGCGTCGACTCCTCGCCCGCCATGGTGGCGGCGGCCCGGACCGACCACCCCCATATCGAGTGGGTCGAGGCCGACATCGGCCGGTGGACCCCCGACCGAGCTGTCGATGTGCTCTACTCCAATGCCACCCTGCATTGGCTCGACGACCATCAAGCCATCTTCCCCCGGCTGCGGTCCTGGGTGGCAGCGGGCGGAACGATGGCGGTGCAGATGCCGGACAACTGGCGGGCCCCGACCCATCGTGTTCCGGCCGAGCTACTGGACGACGGATCATGGCCTCCCGCTGCGGTCGACGCCCTGCTCCGGGATCGCCTCAGCTCCCCCGAAGAGTACCGACAGTGGCTGCAGCCGGCCGATCTCGACCTGTGGCGCACCACCTACTACCAGCTACTACCGGGTCCCGACGCCGTCTGGAACTGGGTGACCGGTTCGGTCCTCCGACCGGTCCTGGCCGCGCTGGACGAGAGCGAACGGAGCCGCTTCGCCGCGCTGTGCCGCCAGCGCTACGCTGATTCCTATCCCGAAGATTCCCGAGGTGACGTGCTGCTTCCGTTCTCCCGGCTGTTCATGGTGGCGGCCTGCTGATGGCGACGGCGATGCCCTACTCGAAGACACCGGCGGTTGGAGGCAGCGATGAACGAAATCGACCCGACGACCGAGTTCCTCCGCTCCACCATGCCCCTGGCTGAGACGCTGGGTATGACCGCCCGGCAGGCCGACGCCGGCGGGGTTGTTCTGGAGCTGGATTGGGCCCCGGAGTTCTGCACCGCAGCAGGCGTGCTTCACGGCGGAGCCATTATGGCGCTGGCCGACACGGCCGGGGCCACGGCTGCCTTCTTCAATCTTCCCGATGGATCCACCGGAACGTCCACCATCGAGTCGAAGACCAACTTCTTCGGCCCCGTGACCGAGGGAACGGTGGTGGCCACCGCCACCCCACTCCACGTGGGCTCCAGCACAATCGTGATCGAAACCGACCTGGCCTGTGGCGACCGCCGGGTGGCCAAGGTCATCCAGACCCAGTCGGTGCTGTGGCCTCGCCGGTAGACGACTCGACGACCACGGCGACCCCGTCCACGGCCACGACCACCAGGCCGGCGACCGCCGGTGGGCCGGGCGCACTGCGGCGCCTCCTGCTGGACAGCCTCGACCGCTACCGCCAGTGGATCCTGATCATCATCGGCCTTCAACTGGTGGGTACGATGGCATCGCTCTACCTCCCCAGTCTCAACGCCGACATCATCGACAACGGCGTCATCCCCACCGACACCGGCTACATCATCCGTGTCGGCACCGTCATGTTGGCGGTGTCCCTGCTGCATATCACGGCCACCATCGCCGCCGTACGGTTCGCGGCCCGGACGGCCATGGGGGTCGGCCGCGACATTCGGTCCCAGGTGTTCGCCCAAGTCTCCCGATTCTCGGCCCGGGAGATGGCCCGCTTCGGAGCCCCGTCGCTCATCACCCGCAACACCAACGATGTGCAGCAGGTACAGATGCTGGCCATGACGGCTCTGACCATGATGATCACCGCCCCGATTCTGGGTATCGGCGGCATCGTCATGGCCGTGCGGGAGGATGTTGGCCTCTCCTGGCTGGTGGCGGTGGTCGTGCCGTTGCTCGTCGTGCTGATCGGTCTCCTGGTTTCCCGCATGGTTCCCGGGTACCGGCGCATGCAGCAGAAGCTCGACGACATCAACCGGATCCTGCGGGAGCAAACCACCGGCATCCGGGTCATCCGGGCCTTCGTTCGCGAACCGTTCGAGACCGAACGGTTCGAACAGACCAATGACGAGTTGACCGATGTCTCGCTGTCGGTCGGCCGCTGGATGGCGGCCATGTTCCCCACGATGATGCTGGTGGTCAACGTGTCGAGCGTGGCCGTGATGTGGTTCGGCGGCATCCGACTCGACAACGGTCAGATGCAGATCGGTTCGCTCACCGCCTACCTCACGTACCTGACCCAGATCCTGTTCGGAGTCATGATGTCGACCATGACGGTGATCATGGCCCCCCGGGCGTCGGTGGCGGCCGAACGTATCGTCGAGGTGCTGGACACCGAACCTTCTGTCCTCCCGCCCCAAGAGGGCCGCACCGGGAGAGGCGGGGAGGTGCGATTCGAATCGGTCGGCTTCCAGTACGCCGGGGCCACCGACCCCGTCCTGTGCGACCTCGATCTGGTGGCCCGGCCCGGCGAGACCACAGCCATCATCGGCTCAACCGGGGCGGGCAAAACAACGCTGATCAACCTGATACCCCGGTTGTTCGACGCCTCCAGCGGCACGGTCTCGGTCGGCGGCGTCCCGGTCGACGAGTACGACCCCGAGGCTCTGTGGGCCAAGATCGGACTGGTCCCCCAGAAGGCCTTCCTGTTCTCGGGCACGGTGGCCTCGAACCTGCGTTACGGGAAACCGGGGGCCACCGAAGCTGAGATGTGGGAGTCCCTGGACATCGCCCAGGCCGCCGACTTCGTGGCCGCCATGCCCGGCGGGCTGGAGGCCCCGATCACCCAGGGAGGGGGCAACGTGTCGGGCGGACAGCGCCAGCGGCTGGCCATTGCCCGAGCCGTGATCCGCCGACCCGAGATCTACCTGTTCGACGACTCCTTCTCGGCCCTCGATGTGGCCACCGATGCCAGGGTCCGGGCCGGTCTGGACGCCGTTGTGGCCGACGCCACTGTGGTCACCGTGGCCCAGCGGGTGTTCACCATCACCGAGGCCGATCAGATCATCGTTCTGGAAAACGGTTCGATCGTGGGGCGGGGCACCCACGGCCAGCTGCTGACCGGTTGTCCCACCTATCGCGAGATTGTCGACTCCCAGCTGCGGGCGGCGGCCTGATGAGCGACTCGATGGCGACCAACGGCCACGATGCAGCCGGCTCCGCCAACGGCGGCCCCGGGTCAAACGATGACCGGATGCAGGCCACCGAACGCATCCAGCCCGACAACTCGGGTCCGATGCGGGGCCGGTTCGGCGGCGGGACGGTGGGCCAGAAGGCCTCCTCGTTCGGCCCGTCGGCCCGACGACTGGCCGGACGGCTACGGCCCCAACGAGTGCTGTTGATCGGCACCATCATCGCTGTGCTGTTGAGCGTGGCGGCGGCATCTCAGGGGCCCCGGGTTCTTGGCTGGGCCACCGACGTCATCTTCGATGGCGTGATCGGGGGTTTGGGCGACGAGGCGGGAACCGGCCCGGGGATCGACTTCGATCGACTGGGTCAGGTCCTCGGGCTGGCCCTGGGTCTCTATGCCGCTTCGTCGCTGTTCAGCTTCATCCAGGGCTACCTGCTGAACGAAGCCATCCAGCGAACCATGCTGACGATGCGATCCGACGTCGAAGCCAAACTCAACCGCCTCCCCCTCGGATATTTCGATCGTCAGCCCAGGGGCGAGTTGCTGAGCCGGGTCACCAACGACATGGACAACATCGCCCAGAGTCTGCAGCAGACGATGTCCCAAGTGCTTCGATCGCTGCTCTCGGTGCTGTTCGTGCTGGTCATGATGATTGTCATCTCCCCCATCCTGGCCCTGGTGGCCTTGATCTCGGTGCCGGTGTCAATGGTGGTGGCCGGAGCGGTGATGCGACGGTCCCGGGTGCGGTTCATCGATCAGTGGCGCACCACCGGCGCGTTGAACTCCCAGATCGAGGAGGCCTTCTCCGGTCATTCCCTGGCCAAGGTGTTCGGCCAGGGGTCGCGCACCCAGGCCCGGTTCGACGAGGAGAACGCCCGGCTCTATGAGGCCTCACAGCAGGCCCAGTTCCTGTCCAGCCTGATCATGCCCGTCATGACCTTCGTCGGCAATCTCAACTACGTGATCATCGCCGTGTTGGGCGGCCTTCGGATCGCCTCGGGAGCCATGTCGCTGGGCGACGTACAGGCTTTCATCCAGTATTCCCGCCAGTTCGGGCATCCGATTTCCCAGCTGGCATCGATGGTCAACGTCCTGCAATCGGGTGTGGCCTCGGCCGAGCGGGTGTTCGAGCTGTTGGACGCGACGGAGGAGGTTTCCGACACCGAGTTCGGGGTGATCCCGGAACGAGCCGTGGGCCGGGTCGAGTTCCAGAGCGTGTCGTTCCGCTACCACCCGGACCAACCGTTGATAGACGATCTTTCCCTCACGGTCGAACCTGGTCAGACGGTGGCCATCGTGGGCCCCACCGGGGCGGGAAAGACCACGCTGGTCAACCTGATCATGCGCTTCTACGAGCTCGACGGTGGACGCATCACACTCGACGGGATCGACATCGCCCGGATGCAACGCCGCGACCTGCGGTCACGCATCGGCATGGTGTTGCAGGACACCTGGCTGTTCGAGGGAACCATCCGGGACAACATCGCCTACGGTCGCCCCGGGGCGTCACCGGACGACATCGAGGCCGCGGCCCGGGCGACCTTTGTCGACCGTTTCGTCCGTAGCCTGCCGGAAGGATACGACACCATCGTCGACGACGAGGGAACCCGTATCTCGGCCGGGGAGAAACAGCTCATTACCATCGCCCGGGCCTTCGTCTCCGATCCCGCTCTGCTGATTCTCGACGAGGCCACCAGCTCGGTCGACACCCGAACCGAAGCACTACTCCAGCAGGCCATGGCCGCGCTTCGCACCGACCGCACGAGTTTCGTCATCGCTCACCGGCTGTCGACGATTCGCGACGCCGACGTGATCCTGGTGATGGAGGACGGTCGAATCGTCGAGCAGGGCGATCACGACGCCTTGATGGCCGTCGACGGCGCCTACGCCCGCCTCTACCAGGCCCAGTTCGCCTCAGCCCAACCGGTGTAGCCGGCTAGCCCACCCATTTCGGGGTGTAGCCGGGGGCGGTGGCCGCAGCCCAGCTGACGGCGTCCGCCGGGCTGGTGGTCCGCTGGGCCAGGGCGCCGTGGTGCGACTTCATGAATCCGGCCTCGACCGAGCCGCCGATGAAGCGGAACAGCGGCTCGTAGTAGTTGTCGACATCGAGGAACACGACCGGCGCGGCCACCAGTCCGAGCTGGTTCCAGGTGAGGATCTCGAACGTCTCGTCCAGGGTGCCGAAGCCCCCGGGCAGCACGACCACCCCATCGGCCAGCTCGGCCATACGGGCCTTGCGACCGTGCATGTCGGCCGCCACCTCCAGCTCGGTCAAGCCGGTGTGGGCCACCTCCAGATCCAACAACTGCTGGGTGATCACCCCAACAGCCTCTCCCCCGTTGGCCAGCACGGAGTCGGCCACCACCTTCATCAGGCCGACGCTGCCGCCGCCGTAGACCAGCCGATGGCCGGCGGCGCCGATGGCTTCTCCCAGAGCAATGGCGGTTTGGCGGAAGGCCGGATCACCACCGCTGCTCGATCCACAGAACACGCCGATGGTGCGGCCGCCGTCAATTGAAAACGTCATGGCTCCGATGATGCCATTCCCCGGGAGTCAGCGCTTGGCCGCCCGTCCGAACATGACACCGGCCACCCGCCGGATCTGGATCTCCTCGGACCCCTCGGTGATCCGGTAGCGGCGGTGATGACGGTAGATGTGCTCGAACGGCATGTGGCGGGAGTAGCCCATGCCGCCGCAGGTCTGCATGGCCTGGTCGGCCGCCTGGCAGACCAGCCGGTTGGCCCGGTAGTTGCACATGCTGACGGCATCGGTCACGTCCATGTGGTGAACCCGGTCCATGTGCCATGCCGTTTGCCGGATCAGGGCCCGGACCATGGCCGCCTCCGTCTGCAACTCGGCCAGGGGAAACTGGATGGCCTGATTGAGCCACAGCGGTTTGCCGAACGGGGCCCGCTGCTTGGCGTAGGCCACCGCTTCGTTGATACAGAATTGAGCGGCGCCAAGCGAACTCGCGGCCTGGCGGATCCGGTTCTCGTGGACGAATATCTGGGCCAGGGCCAGGCCGCCACCCTCGGAACCAAGCATGGTCGAACCGGGAACCCGAACGTCACGGAAGGCGACGTCGGGGTGATCGGTCGGCATGTTGAAGGTCCACCAGAAGGGTCCGATCTCAACCCCGGGGGTGTCGGTCGGTACCAGGAAACAGGTGATGCCACCGGCATCCCCGGCCTGCCCGGACGTGCGGGCGAACACGGCGTCATGGGTGGCATGGTGCATGCCGGTGTTCCACCGTTTGCGCCCGTTGATGATCCAGTCGGCGCCGTCGAGCCGGGCCGTTGTTTCCATGTGGGTGGCGTCGCTGCCGTGCTCCGGTTCGGTCAAGCCGAAGGCCACCCGGCGCTCACCGGTGATCATGGCTTCACAGAACTCGGCCTTCTGGTCCACGGTCCCCTCGGCCAGGATCATGAGCACCACCGGAAAGTTACCGACGATGGAAGACTCGTTCTGCAGATCGTTGTGAAGGCCGAGGCCTTTGGTGGCCAGGTGTTCACGGATCACGGCCATGGCCAGGTTGGACCCGTCCGAACCTCCAAGCTCGGACGGCAGGGCGAAGCGGAGATGGCCGGCGGCGTCGGCTCGGCGCCGCATCTCGGCCAGCAACGCCTCCCATTCCGGTCGGGGCAGACCGTTGTTGTCCCAGTCGGTCCGGGCATGCTCTCGACGATGATCGAAGTACTGGATGTTCCCCGCCTCCAATGGAGCGATCTCGGCCTCGATGAATCGATCGAGTTCGGCCAGGTGGTCGGTGATGGCCGGCGGCAGGTCGAAATCCATGGTCAGATCCTCACTCGGTCTCAGACGGGTCGGGAATCCCGGGGCTCCAGAAGGCCCAACAGATCGTATTCCAACTCGACGACACGGCGCCCGCTGGCGGCATGAACCAGCGACTGCGAGCGGCCACGGCAGTAGGCTGCGGCCTGGGCGGCCAGGCCGATGCCCCACCAGATGGTTCGGGCCATCGTCCACCAGTCGAAGACCTCGGACCGCCACTGCCCACCGGCGTCGACGTAGGCTCGGCGCAGCTCGTCGAGCGATCCGAATCCGCCGACTTCTTGCTGGTCGCCACCGAACCGCCAGGTTCTCAGACAGAGCCAGGCCAGGTCCTCCATGGGGTCACCGACGTGGGCCAGTTCCCAGTCGAGGACGGCCGCCAGCTCAGTGCGGCCCTGGTCGTCGACCACGATCAAGTTGCCATTGCGGAAGTCGCCGTGGACCAGGGCCGGTCGAGGCGCCGTAGCCGGGAGGTGCTCCTGGAGGCGGCTCAGGGCGAACCGGAACGTCGGGTGGGGATCGGGCAAATCGTCGAGCCGGGAGGTCAGATGCCGGAGGTAGGTTGCCGGGGTGAACGACGGCAGCGGCGCTGAAACCGCGACGGTGGTTGGGTCGATGCCGTGGATCCGGGCCAGAGCCCGACCGCAGGCTCGAGTCAGGGCGACCCCTCCGTCGCTCGATTCCGCCGCCGCCCGTAGGATCCGTCGGGGTATGGTCTGTCCGGCCACCTCTCCGGTCACCAGGATCTCGGCGCCACCCAGTTCGGGCACGTTGGCCGCTACCAGCACAGGGGCCACCGGCACACCCCGGTCCGCCGCCGCGGCGATGACGGCGGCCTCGTCGGCCACTGGCAGCGTCGCCCCTGACCGTTCGTCGTCGCGTGGCGAAATCTGGATGATGGCGCTGGTCGTCTCGGCCCGGCTGTCGGCGGAGCGCCTAACGATCAACCGGACGGTGCGGCGGTTGGCTCCGGCCGTCAGTTCACGGTCGACGGTGATCGAACAGGCATGGCCAGCGGTGTCGACCAGGAGCCGTTCGACCGCCGCCACCAGCGCTTCGTTGGTCATGGCGCCGTTGCCTCGTTCTCACCGGCCCGCTCACTCCGGGGGCGAAGATAGTCGGGACGGGCTATGGCCAGTCTTCGCTCGACGTTGTCGGACAGTAGCCGGTGCACCACTACGGGGTCGAGCCCGTCAGCGTCGGCGGCCAGCACCTGATCGAAGGCCACTACCAACTCGTCGAGTGAGCCGCGGATGTCGAGGAGCCGCTCGAGGTCGGCCACCGTGGCCTGCTCCGCCGCCGGGCCACAGACGGCCTCCCGGGCGAGAATCGAGCACAGGTTGGAGGCGATACGAGCGACGTAGCGGGCCGAAGCCAGGTCGGCGGGATCGGCATCGGGCGACGACAGGACACCGACCA
The DNA here is from genome assembly GCA_965216685.1 of Acidimicrobiales bacterium. Classification (GTDB taxonomy): domain Bacteria; phylum Actinomycetota; class Acidimicrobiia; order Acidimicrobiales; family SZUA-35; genus JAHELU01. The sequence continues at coordinate 3,877,383 of OZ244195.1, read as the reverse complement.
CTTCATCGTGCAGGCTGTCGGCCACGGCCGACAGCAGCCGTTCAGCGTCGGGCCGATCGATCACCGGCGACTTCTAGGGCCAGGCCACCGGCGTGAAATCGGCCGGAAGGAACAGGTCGTCAGGCGACAGTTCGACTATTGACGAGCGACCCATCCCCGTCATGGTCGACTCCATGCCCATCCTCAGCACATCGAGCACGTTCTCCACCCCGGCCTGACCGTTTACCGCCAGGCCCCACAGGTAGGCCCGGCCGATCATCACTGCTTTGGCTCCCAGAGCCAAGGCCTTGACCACATCGCTGCCCCGGCGCACGCCACCATCCATCACCACGTCGATCTGCCGACCGACGGCGTCGACGATGAGGGGAAGGACCCGGATCGGAGCCGGTGATCCGTCGAGGTTGTTACCGCCGTGGTTGGACACCGAGATGGCGGCGGCACCGGCGTCGACGGCGGCCCGGGCCTCGTCGACCCGCATCACGCCCTTGACCATCACCGGTCCATCCCATTGCCGGCACAGCCAGGCCACGTCGTCCCACGACGGGGCCGGGGTCCCCATCCAGATGCCGTAGGCGTCGAAGAATCCCGGAGCAGGCGAACCGGCGGTGGCGAAATTCGGAACTTCAAGGCTCGGCGGCTTCCAACCGGCTCGAACCCAGCGGCTCAGCCACTCGATCTTGGTGGCGCTCTCCGGCAGGTGTCGAAGGATCGTCTTGAGGTTCACCTCTTGGGGGATCTCCGGGCTACCCCAGTCGCGGGAATGGGAGAACGACCAGTCGGCAGTGAGGATCAGGCCCACCGCCCCTGCCCGTTTGGCCCGGTCGAGCCGCTCGGTGATGGAGTCTCGATCGCCGGCCCAATACACCTGGAAAAGCGTCTGGGGGTTGGCGGCGATCACCTCCTCAACCGGTTTGGAGGCGAACGAACTCAGCCCCATGACCACACCACGGGCGGCAGCCGCCCGAGCCACGGCCACCTCGCCCTCGGGGTGAACGGCCTGCACTCCGGTCGGTGAGATGATGACCGGCATCGACATCGGTTGCCCCATCACCTCGGTGGCCAGCGAGCGTTGCGACGGTTGACCAACGGTCACCGGTGCCAGCCGAATCTCGGCGAAGGCTGCGGTGTTGTCGTCGAGGGTGGCCCCTCGCTCCGAGCCGGCGATGAGGGCGCCGTAGACCGATGGGGGCAGGATCTTCTTGGCCCGCTGCTGAGCCACCGCCACCGACTCGAACCACCGATTCCCCATCAGCCCAGGACATCCTTGCTGATGATCGTCTTCATGATCTCCGAGGTGCCGCCGTAGATACGGGTGACCCGAGCATCGACATAGGCCCGCCCGATCGGGTACTCGGTGGTGTAGCCGTAGCCACCGTGGAGTTGGAGGCAACGGTCGATGACCCGGCCCTGGAGCTCGGTGGCCCACAACTTGGCCATGGCTGCCTCCACCGCCGTCAGCTCGCCGACCATGAGCCGGCGGACGCAATCGTCGAGGAACGATCGGGTGATGGCAACCTCGGTGGCCATTTCCGCCAGCGCGAACTTCGTGTTCTGGAAACCGGCCAGCGGCTGACCAAAGGCGGTGCGATCGTTGACATAGTCAACGGTCCAGTCGATGGCCGATCGGGCGGCGGCCCAACCGTAGGCGGCGATGGACAGTCGCTCCTGAGCCAGGTTGGAGGCCAGGTACTCGAAACCCTTGCCCTCCTGGCCCAGGAGATTCTCGGTCGGAACCCGAACGTCGCTGAAGAACAATTCGGCCGTGTCTCCCGAGTGCTGGCCGATCTTGTCGAGATTGCGCCCCCGCTCGAATCCGTCCATTCCCCGCTCCACCACCAGCAGCGAAAATCCCTGCCGCCCGGCGTCGGGGTCGGTGCGGCAGACAACGATGACCAGATCGGAGTTGATCCCGTTGGTGATGAAGGTCTTGGCTCCGTTGACGATCCACTCGTCGCCATCCTTCACCGCGGTGGTGCGAATGCCGGCCAGGTCCGATCCGGTGCCCGGTTCGGTCATGGCGATGGCGGTGATCAACTCGCCCGCCGCCATTCCCGGGAACCATCTGGCCGCTTGTTCCTGGTTGCAGTACTCGAGGAAGTAGGGGGTGGTGATGTCGTTGTGCAGCGTGAGCCCAAGGCCGGCCCCACCCATGTTGGCGGCTGCCAGTTCCTCGCCGATCACACAGTTGAAGCGGAAGTCGTCGGTCCCGCCCCCGCCGAACTCGGCAGGAATGGAGATCCCCACGAAACCGTGCTCACCGGCCTTGGCGTAGACCTTGCGGTCCATGATGCCGTCTCGTTCCCACTGGTCGTAGTGGGGCACCATCTCGGCCTCGACGAACGCTCGAAAGCTGTCGCGAAACATCTCATGGGTGTCGTCATACAGTGTATTCATACAGCGTATTCACGGGTGCAGTCACGGGTTGGGTCATGGCTCAGCCTGACAGGACACTAGCGCACCGTCCCATGCCGATCCCACTCAAGGGGCCGGAGGAGGCAATCAGTCGTCGGTTGCCTCGCTCAGCACCCCCCGGAGCACCGACTGGCCCGAATGGGTGGGATCGCCATCCAGAGGTTCAACCGAGATGTCGACGACCGGAAACGCCGCCTGGTCAATGTTGTCGGGTAGGTCGATCCGGGCCGTGTCACCGCCGGGCTGCCCGAGACCACCGAGCGAGATCATGCCCTCGACGTTGCTGTCGATCATCCAGACCTCATAGAAGGCACCTTGATCTTCGGCCGACAGGTCGGGCAGATCAAGATCGAGGTACAGGTCACCGCCCTTTTGCCTCAACAACGCCGTTCCCGACCCGTCGAGCGCCACGGGAAGACCGTCGTTGGTCAACGCCGCCTGGGCCACGATTTCTCCGGCATCGGCCGCTCGGACGATCAGAGCCGCCCCGGTGGCCAAAACCAGCGCGAGTACGGCGGCCGCGGCCAGCGCAGCCGGGATACCGTAGAGGCCCGTCCGCGGTCGGCGGGCGAACGGACGACTGACGACCGGCGTGGGCGGCGGGTGACCGAAGCCTCGAGGGGTTCCGATCCGCGACGTACGAAGACGGGCGGTTCCCACGCTCTCCAACGGCGAGATGTTGTCCGGCTCCGAAGAAAGTCCGTCATCGACCTCGGGAGGAGATCCGCCGTGCGCCATCGACCGGGTTTCGGCCTCGATCGAAGACCAGAGGTCGGGTGGAGGGGTTTCGAGGTGGGCATCGGCGTCGACCATCTCGCGGGCCAGCCGCCCAAGTTCGTCTTCGAGCCGACTGAATTCGTCGGACTCGCCCCCGCCGTGGATCGGAGTCATGTCGTCAGCCACGGCTCGCCTCCTCGGGTTCGGGCTCGGCCTCCAGATTGCGGCGCAGCTTCAGGAGGCTACGCCTGATGTCGCTCTTGACCGTTCCCAGCGGGATCCCGGTGCGTTCGGCGATCTCCTCGTGGGTCAACTGTTCGTAGAATGAGAGCTCGACCATCGTTCGGGCTCGATCCGGTAGTTCGCCCATGGCCTGGGCCAGAACCATACGATCGGCAATACGGCCGATGGCCGCTTCGTCCTTGGCCGAGGTCAGGGTGGCTTCGCCGTCGGTTGCCGCCACGGTGAGCGGACGACGGGCCTGGTGGCGGTACAGGTCGATCACCCGGTTCTTGGCGATGGCCATCAGCCAGCCCCGGAGCGAACCCCGATCGGGATCAAACCGGTGATGAGAACGCCAGGCGGAAACGAAGACCTCCTGGGTGACATCACGAGCCGATTCCGGATCCATACGACGCCGACAGAATGAGTACACCAGTGATCCGTGGGCCTCGTAGGCATCGGACAACGCCCGGCCCCCACCATTTCGGAATCGCTGCTCCAGATCAGACAAGCCGACCCATCCTCTCCGCAGCGCGTCGGCCAACCCGAGGGGTTGCACCGGACGAATATCGAGCACTGCAGTCACATCTTATGCAACGGCAGCCGTCGTCGTTTGGATGCATGGAGCCTCGGATTTGTCGCATCACGGTGACGGACTCAGATCTTTGTCCACGAGGGTGCATCCAGAACCGGACAGCGGCCGTAGCAGGGGGCAACAGAAGTCGTTCGAACCGCTTCCTCCCAACAACATCAAACCTGGAGTGAGTAGCCATGAAGAAATCAATCTATGCCGCACTGGCGGCCGTCCTCAGTTTGCTAATGCTGACATCGCCTTCGGCCGCCCAATCGGCCGATGATGCCCGTATCCACCTTATACACGGGATTCCCGGCGTCAATGTCGATGTGGTGGTTGATGGCGCCCCGGTGTTCGAGGGATTCGCCTTCAAAGACACTCAGGACCTGTCGAGCTTCGCCGGTCAGACCCTGGCCGCCCTCCAGGTGAAGGCGGCCGGCGCCGATGACGTGTTGATCGACGCCGGCGACGTCGAGCTGCCGGCCTCCGGCAACTACACGGTGTTCGCCCACCTCGACGCCGATGGCAATCCGGCCCTGGCGGTCTTCGAAAACGACGTTTCCACCATTGAGGCCGGTAACGGACGGCTGGTCGTCCGCCACGCCGCCGCCGCCCCGGCGGTTGACGTGAAGGCCAACGGCGAAGTCGCCTTCACCAACATTGCCAATGGGGCCGAAGCGGCCGCCGACCTGCCGGCCGGAACGATCAGCGCCGAGGTGGTACCCACCGGCGCCGATGAGCCAGTTGTGATCGGCCCGGCCGACCTGCCGGTGACCGAAGGGGCTTCGCTCATCGTCTACGCCACCGGCTCGCTCGACGATGGACTGGAAGTGATCACCGAGTCGATCACCGATCTCGGTCCCACCCCGACCGCCGTCCACACCGGTGACTCCCCCGTCGACAACGGCACTCCCTTCGGCCTGATCGCCGCCTTGGCCTTGGCCGTCGCGGTTGCCCTCGGCGGCGGTCGTCGTCTGGCCGCCCGACCGGTTTCTGTCCACAACTGATCCAATGCCCGTGTCGGTGAATTCACTCAGAATGCACCGTCGCCTGCTACGGGCGGTCGCCGTTGGTTCCCTCCTGACGGTGACCGCCTGTAGTCCTTCCGGTGGGGCGGCGCCGCCGGCTGAAACCACCGCCGCCCCTTCCAATCCTTCGCCGATGGTCGAGACCTCCGAGGCCACCGTGATCGACCAGCCTCCGAAGGCTGCCTCCTCCGGTGCTGTTGAGTCCTCCGATTTCAACGGTCTCGACCTGGCCCTCCCCCAAGCCCGGTCCATCGATGATCTGACCCCCGGTGACATCGCCGACGCTCCCCTACCGAGCACCATCACCATCGACCGTCTGGGGCTGGAGGAGACCGATGTTCTGGCCGTCGGGGTGGAGACCAACGGCGACATGACGGTACCGCCGCCACTCGACGTTGGCTGGTACCGCTACGGCCCCAGACCGGGAGAACCCGGTTCGGCCGTGCTGGCCGGCCATGTCGCCTCCGGCGGGGTGGCAGGCGCCTTCCGCCACCTCGATCGCCTGGAGCCCGGTGACGTGGTGACCGTCGGCTTCGACGACGGTTCGGCCCACACCTTCGTGGTCGACGAACTGTTCCAGGTCGACAAGACCGACCTTCCGTTCGATTCGCTGTTCGCTCGTCGTGGGCCGGCGTCATTGACTCTCATCACCTGCGGTGGCCGCTTCGACTACGACGCCCGCAGCTACGACGACAACATCGTGGTCACCGCCCGACCCCTGGACAGCTAGCCCGTGATGGCAACATCCGGTCAGGATTGGCTGGTCTCCCGTCGAGCCGTTTCCATGTCTCTTCGGTAGTCGGCGGCCAGGTAGGATTTCTGGTCGTCGTCCAGCACTCGGGTCTACCCGGCCCGGGGCCGGCGGCAAACATGTTTGCCCCACGAACCGATCAGGGTAAGGGAGAGCCTATGACCACAGCCGAACCCGAGATCGTGTCGTTGCTCCGGTTCCCGCCCCCGGTGGTTACCGTGTTGCGCTGGGCCGGTTTCGTGGCGGCCCTGGCCGCCGTTGCCCTGAGCTGGTGGGCCAACAGGATCGGATGGTTCGAGTACCGACCGGGGGGTACGGAGTTCACCGTCTCCATCCGTCCGGTCGTCGTCGGCGTCTTCCTGGCCGGCGCCTTGATCGCCCTACGATTCGAGATGGTGGGTGGGGTGGTCGCCGGGTTTGCCGCCGCCGCCCTGATGGCGTTTGCCCAACGTCAACTCGTGGCCGGTCACGCCGTCATCGTGGTGCTGGCACTGGCCGTACCGGCCCTTCTGTGGATCATTGTCGACCTGAACACCTTTGATCGTCGAACGGCCTACTTCGGTCTCGGCGCCGCCGTGGTTGCCGCCATCGGTGGTTTCGCCCTCGGACAGTACGTGTACCAGTACTTCTGGGGGCCGACTCATCCCGAGTCGACCGTCGTCGAACTGCCGGCCTCCGATGTCGAGTGGGCCTGGTCGGGGGCTGTCACCGAGAGCACCGCTCAGGTGAGGGTCAAGTCGGTCGGCGACGGCGATATCGGCCTTGTCGTCTGGGAACACGGATCCGACGAGGACGGGCGATCCCCCATTTCGCCCCTCTCTCGTGAAGGAGCCATCGCCACCTTCGCTCTTGACGGGCTCCAGCCGGGCACCACCTACCGCTATGCGGCCGTGGTCGACGGCGACATCGACGACGGTCGCGGCGGACGGTTCGACACCTTTCCTGATTCGGCCCATTCGTTCCGCCTGGCCGTCGGGGCCTGTGCCCGGGTCGGTTCCAACGGGGCGGTGTTCGACGCCATCGCCGCCACCGATCCCCTGCTCTACCTGATCATCGGGGACATGCACTACGGGGACATACCCGATGACGATCAGGAACGGTTCCGGGAGGTTCTCGATCTCACCCTGACCCGCCCGGCCCAGTCGTCGCTCTACCGGTCGGTTCCCATTGCCTACGTGTGGGATGACCACGACTATGGATTCAACGACGGCGACTCGAACTCGGCCGGACGGGCGGCGGCCATGAGCGTCTACCGCTCCTACGTTCCCTCCTACCCTCTGGCCGGGCCCCAATCGTCGATCCACCAGAGCTTCACCATTGGACGGGTCCGGGTCATCATGACCGACGCCCGGTCGGAACGGATCCCCGGTGAGACCATGCTGGGCGATCAGCAGAAGGCATGGTTGCTCGACGAGCTGGAGACCTCCTCCCAGGACCACGCACTCGTCATCTGGGTCAACCCCGTGCCCTGGATCGCCGAGAGCGGCGAGGACACCTGGGCCGGTTATGGCCAAGAACGAGCCGAGATCGCCGAGTTCATCGCCGACAACAACATCGAGAACCTGCTCATGGTGAGTGGCGATGCCCACATGGCAGCCTTCGACGACGGCACCAACACCAACTACTCATCGCAACCGGGCCCGGCCTTTCCCCTGGTGCATGCGGCCGCCCTCGATCGACCGGGCAGCTTCAAGGGAGGGCCGTACAGCGACGAGGTTTCCGAGGGCGGGGGCCAGTTCGGCCTGCTCGACATCCGCGACGACGGCAACTCCGTCACCGTTTCCGTGGAGGGCCGATCATGGGACGGGGGAACCATCTTCAGCCACGAGTTCGTCCCCCGTTTGCCTTCCGGACTCTCCGGGTAGGTAACCGGTCATGCCCGAACTCAAAGAACTGGCCGACGCCTTTCGGATTCCTCCCGCTGGGGGGCCGGTCAACCTGGCCGGCTTCGATCCGGCGGCCACGCCGTTCGTCGACGGCAAGAAGGCGGCCAAGAAGGACCTCGACCATGGGCTTCCCGACATCCTGTTCGATCAGCACGAGCTGCTGTTCGCCAACAAGAATCGGGCGATGCTGCTGGTGCTGCAGGGACTCGATTGCAGCGGCAAGAACGGCACGATCAAACACGTGGTGATTCACATGAATCCGGCCGGCGTGCGCACCGCTTCGTTCACCGAACCGAGCGAAGAGGAGAAGGCGGAACACTTCCTGGAGCGACCTCGCCGAGCGCTCCCGGGGCCAGGCCAGCTGGGCGTGTTCGACCGATCGTACTATGAGGATTATCTGCACCTCGACCGAGGAGGCACCGTGGTATGTCATCCCCGCCGACCACAAATGGTACCGCAACTGGAGCATCGCCCATCTGGTGATTGAGACACTCCGGTCACTCAACCTGACCTATCCCCAGCCCGAGTTCAACCTCGCCGAGCTGCGGACCAGGCTGGACCCTCCCGGCTGACCCCCACCCCCCGTTCTGTGCGCCCCAGACCCCGGAAACGGGGCGCTGAGCGCACAGAACATGGGGTGTGGCCCTGGGGCGTCGTCACATCGACAGATCAGCCCGACGGTCGAAGAAGGCGGCCATGTCGACCGCGGCCTCTTCGATGGCCTGACGCTGATGGCCAGTCAGCTTGGAGGCCAAACCAAGCCGGATGGACATCGAATCCCGACCCTGCAACGTACGCTTCCACCAGCCGCCGTCCCTCGAGTCGACGACGACCACACCACCCCCGGCCTCGGCGAAGGAGTGGGGCTCCTGGCCGCGTGGATGGCCCGCCATCCGGGCCATACCCACCGTCTTGTACGGCAGATAGGCCTCGTCGAAGGTGGGCAACAACGTGGCTCGTCGACGGTCAGCACGACGGGAAACCGACCCAGCCTCGAACCACAACGTCTCGTCACCGTAACTCACCGCCTCCAGGACATCACCAAGCTCAGCCAGCGCTCCCCGAATCTCGGTCAGCGTCAACGTCGTCCAGCGTCGTAAATCCTGCTCGGAGGCCGGTCCGTGACCGGCAAAGAAGCGATGAACGAGCTCTCGGATGGCCACGTCACGATCGACCGGCGGGGCCGGTGCCACCAGCTCGTCGACCAAGCCATAGGTGTGGGTTGAGCCCCGCAACGGGCCGGAGCACACCAGGCCCCGCAGCTCGGCCACCAGCAACAGGTGCCGGACAACCTCACGGGATGACCCGTGTCCGACCTCGGCCAGCCGTTCGGCGATCTCAGGCGCCGTACTGAAGTTCCGTTGTTGCAGCATGTCGGCCAGCTCCACCTGAGCACCTTCGAGGGTCGATTGATCGATTCCCAGTTGACGGTGGCGACCGGCCAAGCCCGATTCGACCTTGGGCGACGTGAGAGCCAGAATCCAGCGCAGGTCCTCAGCGGCAACGAAGTGCCATGTCGGCCGCAGTATATGGGTTCGGAGAATTCTGCCCTGGTCGAGGGCGGCTGTGATGTGGTGATCATCGGCTTCGGACACCCGTAGGCCAACGGAGTAGCGGGCCAGCGGCGCGTCCTGGGCTTGAACACACAGCAGGAATCGAACGGCATCGACCGGGTCGGCGAAAGGGGCAGACGTGATTCGCTGGGCCGCCAGTCGCTGTTCGACCAATGTGTCGGCGCTGTCGGCCATCCGGGAGCCTGCCTTTAGCCGACGGCCGGCAGGACTCCCTGGCCAACGGCGAGGGCGACCGCAAACAGCACCGCGGCCAGAACGGCGGCCACGCCGGTTGACAATCTCTGATCCATGCCGACCCGCTCGGGCAGCCAGGTGATGGCCAGGGCGGCCAGGAAACCACCGGCGATTCCCCCAAAGTGACCCCAGAACGAGATCCTGGGCACAAGGAGGGGCAGGGCGAGGTTGATCAAGAAGATGGCGCCGAGCGATGTCTGGAAGATGTTGACCCCCCGCGTCATCAGGACCGCGGCCAGCCCTCCGGCCAACCCCAGGACCGCACCGGAGGCGCCGAGCGTCGATTGATTGAAGTCGAACAGGAGCACGGCCAGCGAACCGCCCAGCAGACCCGACAGGTAGATCAGGGCGAACCGCACCGAACCAACCCCCTTCTCCAGCGTCGGGCCGAAGATCCACAAGGCGTACATGTTGAAGGCGATGTGCAGCAGGCCGGCGTGCAGGAAGCCGCCGGTGATGATCCGCCACCATTCACCGAACTCGATTGCCGGGCCCAGGAGTAGGCCCCACCGGGTGAGGTCACCGCTGGTGGCCAGCTGGGCGACAAAGGCCACGACGTTGGCCACGATCAATGCCGTCGTCACCGGTGGCCGCTGATTCAGCAGCGACTGGGCGGTGTGAACCTGCTGGCCGTGACCGGCTACACACTCGGGGCAGTGATGGCCGACCGATGCCTGATGCATGCACTGGGGGCAGATGGGCCGACCGCATCGCTGACACTCCACCGCCGCCTTGGTGTCGGTATGGCGGTAGCAACTTGTCGACTCGTCCAGCACTCGCTCCACCCTACAGTGAGCGACGGCCGGAGAACGGCCTCCACCCCACCACGGCGTTGCGAACCGTAGGGGCGGTGATCCCCGACCGGCGCCACCGAGGCATACTGCGGTCAATGGATAACCTCGGGGGCCGGGTGGCCCAACGCCTGCGCTCGCCCTATGACCGGGAAATCGCCAGGTTGGCCATCCCGGCCCTGGGCACACTGGTGGCCGAACCGCTCTACGTGCTGGCCGACACCGCCATCGTCGGCCGGCTGGGAACCACCGAGCTGGCCGGCCTGGCCTTGGCCTCGACCGTGCTCCTGTCGACCCACGCCCTGGTCATCTTCCTGGCCTACGGCACGACAGCCACGGTGGCCCGCCTGATAGGAGCGGGACGCCACGACGAGGCGGCCCACCAATCGCTACAGGGTCTCTGGCTGGCCGCTGCTCTGGGGCTGGCACTGGCCACTGCGATCAGGCTCACCGACCAGTGGCTGTTGGCTGTCCTGGGCGCCTCCGGAGAACCGCTGGTGGCCGCCACCCTCTACCTGCGGATAAGCCTGGTCGGCCTACCATTCATGTTCCTCGTGCTGGCCGGGTCGGGGGCGTTCAACGGTCGGCAGGACACCCGCACGCCGCTGGCCCTGGCCGTGGCCGGAGCGGTGGCCAACCTGGTCATCGAGGTGCTGCTCATCTTCGTCCTCGGCTACGGGATCGGGGCCTCGGCCCTGGCCACCGTCATGGCCCAGGTGGCCACAGGCCTGATCTTCGGGCAACGGATCGTGAGCTGGTGCCGCAGCGCGTCGGTGCCGCTGCGACCCGATCTGCGCTCCATTGGCGCCCTGGCCTGGCTGGGGCGAGCCCTGGTACTACGGTCGGTCGGGCTGCGAGGATCGTTCACCCTGGCCGCCGCGGTGGCCACCCGAATCGGCACCGCTCCCCTGGCCGCCTATCAGATCGGCATCGGGATCTGGTCGACCTTGGCCCTGGCTCTCGATGCCGTGGCCATCGCCGGCCAGGCGCTGACCGGCAAATGGTTGGGGGCGGGATCGGCGGCCAAGGCCAGGGCCGCGGCCAGACGGATGATCCAGCTCGACGTGGCAGTCGGCGGGGCCATGGCCGTGGCGGTACTGGTGGCCCGCCGGCCGCTGGCCGCCGTCTTCAGCACCGATCCGGAGGTTGTGGCCGCCACGGTGGCGGCGCTGGTCTGGGTGGCATTGACCCAGCCGCTCAATGGCTACGTCTTCGCTCTCGACGGCATCCTCATCGGGGCCGGGGACATGACCTACCTGGGTCGAACCATGCTGGTTTCGGGAGCGGTGTTCGGGGCCGAGGCGATGTGGCTGATTCGGACCGGTCGCGGGCTCAACTGGCTGTGGGCCGCCATCGTCGCCTTCATGGCCACCCGGGCCGTCATCCTCTGGTACCGGTGGCGATCTGATCGCTGGCTCGTCGTCGGACCGTAGGTTTGCTACTGGCCACCGTCCTCGGCGGCGGACGGAGTGGCGTTGGTCAAACCATCGGTGTTGCCGGCGTCTTCGGGGATCGGTTCCTGCTCCACCACCATGCCCACCACCACGGCGTTCTCGCCGTCACGGGTGACGAAAATGTGCACCCGCTCCCAACCTCCGGTTTCCGGGTTGAGGGAGCGGATCACAACCGACGGTAGATCACCGAAAAAGGCATGGGCGGTTTCTTCGGCACCGGCCTGTTGGTAGCTGCGGGGAACGAACACCTCGGCCTCTGACCAGCGGCCATAGCCGTACAAGCCCTCCAGTGTCTCCACCCCACCCGATTCCAGGCCCGGGATCCGTCGTTTGCCGTTCAGCAGTGACTCGACGTCGACGAACCCCTGCACCGGTTGCGGATCGACGATGGGGCCAAGGAAGATCGGCCGCGCCAGCCGCAGCGACTCAACCGGGGCCATGTCGCCGGTCTCGGCGGCGGCGATCATCGTCCGGGCCAGTTCGATCATTGTCGTTTCAGCCGGAGTCTCGTCAACCGCCAGATACCGAGCGGCCACCCAGCCCTCCAGTCCGTTGCCGTCGGTCACGGCCCACCAGGTCAAGCCGTCAACGGTACGGGGCGGAACGAGACGGCGTTCGACGCCGGTCGAGCCCGGCGGCAGTACACCGAGTCGAGGGCCGTTGGGGGTGCGGCGAACCACCAGGCCGCCGTCAGGGTCGTCGGGTCGGAGTCCCACCACCGTGTAGCGCTGGGGGTCGGCCTCACCGAGGTACAGCAGCGATCGGGCGGCCAGGGCCCGGTCACCCGTCGCCGGATCAACGCCTTGGGCCACCACCCAGACTCGCTCGGCACCCACCGCCGGAATGGTCAGCTGGAACCGGCCATCGGCGGCGACCACCGGGCCTGGCACCACCTCCTGTTGCAGCAGCGAGCCGTCGACGACCGAACGTAGCCCAACCTCGAGGCCCACTCCGGCCGCCGCGGTATTGCCGACCAGTTCGATCGGGCCTTCGACCACCGAGCCGTCTTCGATCTCGTCGTCTACGAGGTCACGTCGTTCGGCGTTGGCCACCGTGAGCCCGATCGTGTCGGAGCGGGCGTCGACCACCATGAACCCGTCACCGATGGCGCCGATGGTGAGCGTGGTCAGGACCGAGCCGTTGGTGGAGCGGACGACCACCTGATCGCCGTCCTCCTCCAGCGCAGTGTCGTCGATGTCGAGAAGGTTTTCGATGTCGATAAGCCGGAGAAAAGCCTCGGCCGCCTCCACGACAGTCACCCGCACCGGTGAGTAGGTGAGGCCGGCGAATTCCTCGACCGGATCGCTGGCCGAACTGGACGCCGACCCGGCGGCGGCAGGGTTCGACGGGACCGACGAGGTGGCGGCCTGCTCGGCGCTGTCAGCCATGCGGTCGCCGGTGGGGCCCGATTCGTCGGCCGATTCCAGCGCCTCGGGTTCGGCCGGATCGGATTCACGGTCGGCCTCATCGGCCGGTGACACAAAGTCGGAGGCATCGGCATTGGCCGGTGCGGCGGTGGCCGTTTCCGAGGGCGAGGAGATCTGGGTCAGGAGGCCATAGCCGCCGAAGCCGGCCACCGCCAGCACGGCGGCCACGAAGGCGACGGGCCGCCACCCGTGAGCGGCCAGGCCCGACATTTGACCGCGACCCGAGCCCCAACCCAACAGGCGGCTGATCCCTCCCCCGCCGCCGTCGGCGGCGTCGACCGCCCGGGCCAGCCGGCTGTAGGCATCGGGCGACGGCTCGATCGATTCGGCGTGCGATTGGAACGCCTGAGAGAGTCGGCGCTCCAGGTCGTTGAAGTCGTCAGGTGAGTTCATCGCCCACCTCCTGTTGCTTCTTGTCGGCGTCTTGGTCATCGGCGTTCTCGGACGCCGGCTGTTCGACCGGGATGTCGGGACCGAGGATCTTCTGGAGTTTGGCCAAGCCCCGATGAGCGTGGGACTTCACCGAGCCCCGGGCGATGCCCAGCGTCTCGGCGATCTCGGCCTCGGACAGATCAAGGTAGTAGCGCAAGACGATCACGGCCGCCTGATTCCTTGGGAGCTTTCGTACTGCATTGAGAATCCGTTCACGCTCGCTGCGGCTGACTCCCTCCTCTTCCGCCGCCGCAACCGGTCCGGGCTCATCGGGCACATGGCGCCGCCGAACCCGGCGTTTTCTGAGGGCCGAGTGCGAGCCGTTGACGACCATGCGCCGCAGGTACGCCACCTCGGAGCCCTTTTCGATCCGATAGTTGCCTTTCAGTAGTTTGACAAATGCGTCCTGCACGACCTCCTCGGCCGCTTCCCGCTGGTCGACGTACATGGCAGCCAATCGCACCATGGTCTGGTAGTGGCTGTCGTAGAGGGCTGGGAGAGAGCCAGCTTGAGGCGCAGCTGATCCCCCTTGCCTCTCTTCCATCGTCACCACCCTCATCAAGTCCCTAGACGCCCAAGCCTGCATCCTGGTTTACCAGACGGGCAAGAATTTTTGCCGTCAGGCTCGAACCGTGGGTGTGCCCTACCCTTGATCCATGCTCGATCTCCGTCCCTCCTGTGAACATTGCCGGCGCCCGCTGCCGCCTGATGAGTCGGGGGCATTCATCTGCAGCTACGAGTGCACCTTCTGCCTCCAGTGCGCCGCCGACCTGCTGTCGTATGTCTGCCCCAACTGCGGCGGGGCGTTGGTTCCCCGTCCTCCTCGACCGTCCGAACAGCTGGCCGACTCCCCCGGTTCGACAGTGCCCGTTCACAGCGAGGTCGATCTGTCGGGCCACGAGGCCAGGGTCGACGTCCGGATGGGGGCGGCGGGCCGTCCGACCCATCTCTGGGAGTTCGTGGTCGATTGCACCGATCCGGCCCGGCTGGCCCAGTTCTACGGGGAGCTCATGACCGTCGAGCCGGTGGTCAGGGCGGCCGACTGGGCCTACATCGATCCCCCCGTCAGAGGGCCGCTGCTGGGTGTCGGTGGGCCGCCGGCACCGTCGGTGCGGCTGGCCTTTCAGAAGGTGCCGGAACCAAAACAGGGAAAGGTCCGGATCCATCTCGATATCGGGGCCTGGGATCTGGACGGCGCGGTGGCCGAGGCGGTTCGACTGGGGGCCACCCAACTCAGTGGTCGTACCAAGGACAGCACCGGGGAGTTCGTCGTCCTGGCCGATCCCGAGGGCCACGAATTCTGCTTCGTCGACCCCTGACCCCACCGTTCTGTGCGCTCCTCGCCCCGAAAACGGGGCGCACAGCGCACGGAAGGCGGGCTAGGTGTCGGCCTTCTGGGCCAAGAGCCGGCTGACGACTTTGCCGTCGGCCTGACCTCTGGTGGCCTTCATGATCTGACCGGTGAAGAAGCCCTGCATTTTCTTGCGGTCACCCTCATCGCCCGAGCTGAATCGCGACCACTCATCGGGGTTGTCGGCGATCAGCTGATCGACCAGGGATTCCAGCTCACCGGTGTCCATGGCCTCAAAGCCTCGGGCCGATGCGATCGACTCCGGATCGGACCCCGACTCCACCATCTCGGCCAGAACCTGTTTGGCCTGGGTGGCGGTCAGGGCGCCACCGGTCTCCATCGTCACCAGTTGGGCGAAATGTCGGGGATCAAGATCCTCGGCTCCGTCGACCGCCAGGTTGTTGCGGACGTGGGTCAGGACCCGGGAGGCGTCCGCTCCAGCCTCGATGGCGGCCAGGGCCAATCCATCGAGCCCTCGGGACACGGCGATGGCGGCATCCTGGGCTTCGCCACCATGAGCCAGCAGCGCCTCCCGGCGTTGCTTGGGCAGCGCCGGCAAGGCGGCACCTATCTCAGCTATCCACTCCGGCGACGGGTCGATGGGCACGAGATCGGGGTCGGCGAAGTAGCGGTAGTCTTCGGCCTCTTCCTTGGACCGCCCGGGGCGGGTCCGGCCCGATTCCTCGTCCCAATGGCGGGTTTCCTGGATCGGAGCCTCGCCGGTCTCATAGAGCTGAACATGACGTTGGGCTTCATAGGTGATGGCCCGACCGATCGACCGCAGTGAGTTCACGTTCTTGATCTCACACCGGGTCCGAAGCTCGCCGGATCCTGCCGGTCGTACCGAAACGTTGGCGTCGACTCGCAGCGAACCCTCCTCCATCTTGCCGTCGGAGGCTCCGATGGTCACCAACACCGACCGCAACTCCTCCACATACTCCTTGGCCTGTTCCGGTCCACGGATGTCGGGTCGGCTGACGATCTCGATGAGCGGCACCCCGGCCCGGTTGTAGTCGACCAGGGAGTATCCGGCCCCGGTGATACGGCCGTCGGTACCGACGTGGACCGTCTTGCCGGCATCCTCCTCCATGTGGGCCCGCTCGATGCCGATCACCGCCCCCGACGGCAGTTCGAGGTGGCCGTCGGTGTTGAGGGGCTGGTCGTACTGGCTGATCTGATAGTCCTTGGTCATATCGGGATAGAAGTAGTTCTTCCGAGCCCAGACACAGCGCCCGACCGAACAGTTGAGAGCCAGGCCGATCCGGATCGACAGTTCAACCGCCTTGCGGTTCACCACCGGCAGGGTGCCCGGCAGACCGAGGCATACGGGATGGACGTTGGTGTTGGGCTCGCCCCCGAAACGGTTGGGAGCGGGGGAGAACATCTTCGACTCGGTGGCCAGCTCGGCGTGGACCTCCAGGCCGATGACCATCTCCCAGCCGTCGGGCAGAAGCCCCGGTTCGTGTCCCGACTGGGGGTCGCCGGCGATGCTGGTGGTGTCGGTCGTCGTCACTCTTGCTCCTCTGTCGTTCGGGTCAGTGGTCATTCACCGCTGACCCGGCGGTGGGAGCCAGCCGCTCCAGCGCCGCCGCCACCCGGTACATGACCGGCTCTCCCAGCATCGGGGCCAGGATCTGCACCCCCACCGGTAGGCCGTGGGCGCCGGTCCCGTAGGGCACCGACATGGCCGGATGACCGGTCAGATTCGACGGGATAGTGCACACGTCGTTGTAGTACATGGTGACCGGATCGGCCTTGGCTCCGAACTCGAAGGCCACACAGGGCGAGGTGGGCGACAGCAACACGTCGAAGTTCTCATAGACCCGGTCGAACTCCGAGATCATGAGCGTCCGGATCCGCTGGGCCTTTCCGTAGAAGGCGTCGTAGTAGCCGGCCGACAGGGCGTAGGTGCCGAGCATGATGCGACGCTTGACCTCATCGCCGAATCCGGCGGTGCGGGACGCCGCCATCATCGAGGCGGTGTTGGGCCCGGGCTCCCGAAGCCCGTAGCGGACACCGTCGTAGCGGGCCAGGTTCGACGACGCTTCGGCCGGAGCGATCATGTAGTAGGCCGACAAACCGGCAACCGCGGTGGGAATGGAGACCTCGTCGACCTTCGCCCCGGCGTCGGCCAGGGCCTCGGCGGCCGCCACCGCGGCGTCGACCACGGCCGGTTCGAAGGCATCGTTGCCTCGTCCGGCCAGTTCGGTGACGACGCCGATCCGGATTCCGTCGATGCCATCGCCCAGAGCGGCCGTGACCGGTTGGTGTTGCCGAGGAATGGAGGTTGAATCCCAGGGATCGGGCCCGGCGATGACGTCATAAACCGCGGCCGACTCGGCCACGGTGCGGGTGAACGGTCCGATCTGGTCGAGCGAGGAGGCGAAGGCCACCAACCCGTAGCGACTCACCGCGCCGTAGGTCGGTTTCATGCCCACCAGACCGCACAGGGCGGCCGGCTGACGGATGGAGCCACCGGTGTCGGAACCCAGTGAAGCGGCGGCGAATCCGGCCGCCACTGCGGCCGCTGATCCTCCCGACGATCCGCCGGGCACCCGGCCGGTGTCGAGCGGGTTCCGGGTCGGACCGAAGGCCGAGTTCTCGGTTGATGAACCCATGGCGAACTCGTCGAGGTTGGTCTTGCCCACAACCACGGCTCCAGCGGCGCTGAGGCGCTCAACCACGGTGGCGTCGTAGGGGGGTACCCAGTTCTCCAGGATGCGGGACGAACAGGTTGTGGCCACGCCCCTGGTGCACATGTTGTCCTTCAGAGCAACCGGCACCCCGGCCAGCGGGCCCACGGCCCGGCCGGCGGCCACTGCGGCGTCGATGTCGGCCGCCCGGGCTCGGGCCGCATCGGCGGTGACGGTGTTGAAGGCGTGAATCTCGTCGTCGGCGGCCAGGATCCGGTCGAGATGCTGTTCCACGACCTCGACAGCCGAGCGGTCGCCGGCCTGGACCGATGCCGCGATGTCGAGGACCGAATCGAATGAATGGGAGGCCGGGTTCCGATGCCCGGTCATGGCGCCTCTCCCAGAGCGGGCGGAACCTTGTATTGATGATCTTCGACTTCGGGGGCGGCGGCCAACGCCTCCTCCCGGATGGAATCGGCCAGCTCGCCCGATACCGCCACGTCGTCTCGGAAGACGTTTACCAGCCCGAAGGGGTGGGCGGTGGGGGGTATGTCGGCAACGTCGAACCCGTCGAGTTGCTCGGCCAGGTCCAAGACGGCACCCAGCTGACCGGTGAAGGTGGTCAACTCGTCGTCGGACAGTTCGAGCAGAGCCAGTTTGGCCACTTTGGCCACGTCATCGGTGGTGAGCCGGGAGCGGTCCGGTGCTTCGTCTTCGGAGGACACGGCTCCAGGCTAATGCCTGGCTGCGAGGTTGCGTCCGCCATTTCGGCCGCCTGCGGTGCCGGCCGTCAGCGCTGTTGCTTGCCTCGCATGTGTTGTGACAGGTCGTTGAGTTGATCCCGCAGCTCCACCAGTTCCTGGCGGCTCAGCCCGGTCATTGCCTCCACCTCGGCTTGGACCTTTTTGGCCTGGGACCGCAGATCGCGACCTTTGTCGGTGAGCGCCACCCGGAGGATCCGTTCGTCGGCGGCGTCCCGGCGGCGGGTGATGACGTCCTGTCTCTCCAGTCGTTTCAGCAACGGCGACAGTGTGCCGGAGTCGAGGTGCAGTAGCTGCCCAAGATCACGCAACGCCATATCGTCGGTCTCCCACAGGACCAGCATCACCGTGTACTGGCTGTAGGTGAGACCTATCCGGTCGAGCAGGGGCCGGTAGCACTTGTTCATGGCCCGCGACGCGTTGTAGATCGCCACACACAGCTGTTGGTCGAGCGTGAATCCGTCAGGATGGCCCACGGTTCCAGAATACAGGTACTGACCGCCGGTCAACGGATCCCGCAGCGGGCCAGTAGCCTCGGTCCCGTGGCTCGATACGACTTTTTGTCTCCTCAGTGGATTCTGGCCGCCCGGGAGCTGCGGGAGGCCTATGCCGACCGGCTTCCCGAACCGGTGGTGGCGGCCCGCATCAACGTCGTCGTGACCGACATCCCCCACGGCGACGATCCGGTGATGGAAGGACACATCGACACCAGCGAGGGCCAGACGATCATCGAGTACGACCATGTCGACGATCCGGATCTGACGGTGACGGTGGACTACGAAACGGCCAGGGCCGCTTTCGTCACCCGGGATCAGGAGGCGCTGATGCAGGCCTTCTTCGGCGGTAAGATCCTGGTCGAAGGCGACGTGTCCAAACTCTTGGCCCTGCAGTCAACCCCTCCGGGGGACATCGATCCGTTGGTGGTCGAGATGTACCGGAAACTCAACGCCTTCACCACCGACGGTGCCGACGGCTGAACGACGCGGTCAGCCCACCGATACGAAGATCCGGATCTCGGCGCCCTTGCGGTGGGTCGAGCCTTCGGCCGGATCGGTGTTGAGGACGGGGCCGTTGGGTGGCCCTTCGGTGTCGACCACGACGAAGCCCGCCGCCTCCAGGATGTCGGCCGCCTCGGCCGCCGGCAGCCCGATGACCGCAGGCACGGTGATGAAGGGCAGCCCCTGTGACACCACCACCGTGACGGTCGTGCCCCGGGATACCTGGGTGTCGGCTGCCGGGTCCATGCTGATGATGTCACCCTCGGGAACCGTGTCGGAGAATTGCTCGGTGACGTTGATGGCCAGGCCTCGATCCTTGAGCTGGGAGGTGGCCGGCCCGACGGTGAGGCCGACCAGGTTGGGCACAGTGCGGGCCGCCGGACCGTTCGACACGACCAGGTCGATCACGGTGCCGGTCAGGTATTCATCGGCCACCTCGACCGGGCGGCCGTCGACGGTGGCCTCCATGACCTGGCCGGCTGGGACGTCCTCGTCGTTGACCTCTTCGGTGGAGCCCACCACGAGGTCCATGGCCTCGATGGTGGCCACGGCGTCGTCGAGGCTGCGGCCGGTTATCTCGGGGACGGCGTGGAGCACCGGGCCGAGGGACACCTCGATGGCCACCGACTCACCGGCCTGGAGTTTGAACCCCGGGGCCGGTTGCTGGGACAGAATCTGCCCGGCCTCGGTTCCGTCCATATGCCGTTCGCTGATGTTGACGGTCCAGGCGTACCGGTCGGCGGCGGCCTCGGCTTCGGACACCGTCATGGCCGAGTAGTCGTCGACGGCGAAGGTCGGGAGTGTGTTCTGGATGACGGCGGTCTGGGGCCGAGCCTGGCTGACCATCATCCCGCCATAGAGGGCGCCCACGGCCAAGGCGGCGAACACCAGAAGGCCGACGAACCACCTCCACCCGTTCCGTCGCCGCCGTTGGGGCGTCGGTTCGGGGTCGACGGTCCCGAGGGTGGGAGCATCAGGATCGATGTGGTCATTGCTCCATTGACCGGCGTCGAGGTGAGCGGCCCCAATTTGATCGGGCTGAGCCCGATCGGGTCGAGGACCGTCCAGTAGCAGGTCGGAATCGCCCTCACCGTCGATGATGACCTCGCCGTTCGGGCCGAACCGGACGTTGGGTTCCAGTGGCAGTTCGGCGTGACTGGTCAGATCGTCGAGGGGCAGCGGAGCAGGATCCGGTAGCTCCTGTACCGCTCGCAGGAGGCCGTCAAGCAGTTCGGCCGCGTCCGAGCGGTGCTCCCGGGCGGCTTGCCCGGCCAGGGCCAGCGGCTCGATCAGCGGCTCGTAGAGCTCGCTCTGCCCGGAGTCGGCCACGAACTCGCGTAGGGTCCGGGCCACTGGCACGTCATCGGTTTGGCGGAGGACCATGGTCGCCAGTGCGTTCTCCTGCTCCAGCGGCACGACACCGGTCAAGGCCTCCATGAGGCAGAGGCTCAGGGAGTAGACGTCGGCCAGCCCGTCGATCAGGCCCTCTTTGGCCTGCTCGGGGGCGGCGTAGCGGGCGGTGCCGATCAGGACACCCTCCGGTTCGGTCCAGGCCGCCTGAGCCACTGCCCGAGCGATGCCGAAGTCGGCCACGTGGACCCGGCCGTCATGGCCGAACAGCAGGTTGGCCGGTTTGATATCACGATGAACGAGGCCCTGCTCATGGGCGAAGGCCAAGCCCTGAGCGGCCTGCATCCCGATGAAGGCCACTTGGGGAGCGGTCAACACCTGGGACCGATTGAGCAGGCTACGCAGCGTGCCTCCGCCGAGCATCTCGGTGACGATGAACGGGCCGGTTTCCGGGTCGTCGCTCCAATCGAACACGGTCAAGAGGTTGGGGTGGCTGAGCTGAGCCGCCAGCTGAGCCTCGGCCCGGAACAGCTTCAGGAATCGGGGGTCGTTGGCGTAGCCGCTACGGAGCCGTTTCACCGCGACATCACGACCAAGCCGAACATCTGTGGCGTGAAAGACCTCCGCCGACGAACCGGACCCAATCAGGGCCCTCAATTCGTATCGGTCCCCAAGCAGATGCCCGGAGACTGGGGCTCTCGACATGACCACGAGAGTACTCCGACCGAGCCCGGTCGACGGTGATGGCGTAGTAGAAGGTGGTGGCTCCATGGCACACTGGCCAGGTGAACGCACCGGTCACGCCGTCCGACCCGTCTCCCAGCCCGTCGCGACCACCATCGGAGGTGATCTCCCCGCGACGTCAGCGGTGGATTTCGGCCGGGATTCTCCTTTTGGCCCTGGGGGCGCTGGTGTTGGCCGCCATCTATGGCGAGGATGACTCCACCGGGAGCGCCCGGGCCGCCGGCGGCGGTGCGTCGGCTACCAACACCACCCTGGCCCCAGCGGCCGATGCCGTTCCGCCGGCCAGCCAGATCATCGAGGGCCTGTTGCCCCAGGGCGGCGAAGCCAGTGCCTGCCGGGAACCGGTCGGTGTCGATCTGGCCGCCGGTTACGGGGCCCGCCTGACCATCAACGGGGTTGAGATCGCCCCGGAGGAGATGAACGTCAATCTCGATACCGACGGCACCATCACCAACGTCATGACACCGACCCGCTCACTGGGCCACTTCACGTTCCAACCCACCGATGAGTGTCCCAACGGCCGCTGGTTGCGCCCGGTCGACAACGTGCTCGACGTCTGTGTCTACCGGTTCGACGATCCCTCGGCCACCTGCGCCCTTCGCACCGAGTACCGGTTCGACGCTCTCTGATAGGGTCCACTTCCCGTGGCCCCAGGGCAACTGTGCACAGTTGTTGAAGCTGGGCCCGGCCTGGTGGTCCGCCTAGGAGAGGTTGATGGGGAGCGGACCGTCGATGATGTGGACGTACCCGTTATCGGCCTCCAGGTCGGCCCGGATGACGGTCGAGCCGTCGACCATTGGCCTTGAGCCGTCGCCCGATGGGGTGACGGCCAAGGTTTGGGCCATGGCGTTGGTGAAGCCGCCGGCGGTTTCAAGGGAGGCCAGGTCGAAGGTACCAACCGTCATGTGGTGGGACAGGAACAGGGTGAAGGCGTCGGGGTTGGCGGCCAGGGCATCGTGATCGACCAGACCGGCGTCGAAGGCGGCGTCGGAGGGGGCCAGCACGGTGATGCCGCGGGCCTGGGTGAAGACGTTGCGCTGCGGATGTTCGGCCACCAGGGCGGCGAACCTCGTGAGATCGGGGTGTTCGTCGATCACAGCCAGGACGGATTCGTCCTCCGACACCCGGGAAAGCCCGACCGGAGCCGCCGCCTTGGCCTCGTCGGCGTCATTGCTGTCTGCTCCACCCACTGAGCGATCGGAATCAGCAGCCGAGCCCCGTTCCTGAGCTGCTGTTCGGGCAATCCCGGCAGCTGCCGGGGCGGCGCCGGACTCGTTGCTCGTGCCCGCTGGTGAGCATCCGGCCAGCAGTGCAAACAAGATCACGATGAGGGACGTCCCCCACCGGTTGCGGAGCGGGGTACGGCGGAATGGGGGCATGACGGTCACCTTGGGTGTTTGGGTTGTGTCGACCGGTTGAGCTGCCTCGCCTGGCGACCAACCACGACAAGGGCGGCACCGATGCCGATCAGGATGAGGGCGAGACGCAGCATCTGCAGCGTTTCGGTGCCGGTGAAGGCAATGGTGGGCGGCGGTTGGGTTGGTGGCGGCGGTGGCGGGTCGGGCGGTTGGTAGCCGAAGTCGTGGACCTCGGGGCTGAGAGGTCCGGCCACCGTGCCCGATGAGCGGTTGTCGAGAGTGCCGTCGGGATCGTAGGACGGACGGAGTTCATCGGGCAGCGTGGCCGGGTCGACGGTCACGGTGAAGGGCTGACCGACCGGTACGTGATCGAACTCGTAGGAGCCGTCGGTGACCTGGGTGTAGGTTTCGTCGTCGGCGGTGCCGATCACGCCATCGGGTCCGGCGAACACGGCGGTGACCCGAACGCCGGTGATGTTGTTCTCGCCGGGGTCGATGACACCGTCGCCGTCGGCGTCGATCCAGATCTGGCCGGTCAGGGTTCCGTCGGACAAGCCGGTCTCCACGGTCGTCTCGGTTCCGGCCACCACAGTACGGTTCTCGACCGTTGGCGTGACCGGCGCCAGGCCGGGTGGCGCCGTCGTCGGATCGATGGTTACCGTCCACTCCCCCGGTGGGAGGTCAAAGGAGTAGGTCCCGTCGGAGTCGGTGATGGCCTGGTAGGTCTCGAGCACGCCGTCGCCGTCGGCATCACCGGTGACGGTCACCAGGACGCCCTCAAGGCCCGGCTCATCGCCGCTGTCGCCGTCAATCGTTCCGTCGCGGTCACGGTCGTACCACACGGTCCCCGACAGCACCCCCAGCTCCGGTGGGGCCGGATTCACCGTGGTCTCGGTGGTGGAGGTGTTGTCGTCGAGGTTGGGGTCCGTTGCCGGTGATGACACGGTGGCGGTGTTGGCGATGGTCGTGGCGTCGTCGACCGCGGCCGAGATGTCGGTGGTGATGGTGATCACGACCGACTGGCCCGGTTCGATGGCAGCAAGGAGGCAGGTGACCGTTCCCGCCGCTGACTGGCACGAGCCACCGTCAACCTGGGCCGACACGAAGGTCAACTCGGGTGGCAGGTTGTCGACCACCTCGACGTTGCCGGCGGTGGAAGGACCCTGGTTGCTGACCGTCAGTTGATAGGTGACCGTCGTTCCTGCCGTCACCTGGGCCGGACCGACCTTGTCGATGGCCAGGTCGGCCACCGGATCGGGCGTGGCCGGAGCGTCGTCGCCATTGTTGTCGGGATCGGGGTCAGGAGTGGCGCTGCTGGTTTCGGCGCTGTTGACCGACTCGCTAACCAGGTTGGGGGCGGTGTCGGCCGTGATGGTGATGGTAAACGACTCGCCCACCCCCAAGTCGTCGAGCTCGCAGGTGACGAGCGGGTCGTCGACAGTGCACACCGCCTGGCCGGACGTGGCCGAGGCCGCCGTGATCCCGTCGGGCATGACGTCGGTGACCGACACGTCGACCGCGTCCGATGGCCCGTTGTTGGTGACGGTGATGGTGTAGGTGATCGGTTCACCGGGCACGAAGGGCTCGGGTTCGACGGTCTTGACCAGTGAGAGGTCGGCTTGGGGCGACGTCGGATCGGTGACGGTGGCGGTGTTGTTGTCGGGATCGGGATCGTCGGTGACGGAGTCGGTGGTGATGGAGTTGACCAGGTCGCCGGTGATCGTCGGGTCGACGGCTGCGGTGACCAGAACGTTGACCGATGCGGCGGCCGGGACTGTTCCCAGATCGCAGGTGACGACGTCGGCCGCTACGGCGCACGTGCCTTGACCGGGTACCGCCCTGAGCCCGGTCAGACCGGTGGGCAGGTCATCGACGATGGTCACCAGTTCGGCATCGGACGGGCCGCCGTTGACCACGGTGATCAGGTACTCGACATCCTGGCCGGGCACAACCGGATCGGTCAGGGTGCGTTTGAGGGCCTGCAGGTCGGCCTGCGGCGTCGGCGTGTCGACGGTGGTCGACGTGTTGTTGGTCGGGTCGTCGTCAGTGGTCGAGGTGTCGACCACTGCGGTGTTGATGACGTCGTCGACGACGTCGGCCGCCACCAGGACGTCGACCGTGATCGTGACCACGGCACCGGGCGCTACGGTTCCCAGATCACAGTCGAGGGAGAAACCGTCGTGGCCACAGGTCCCGGCCGTGGTGGTGATGCCGGTTACGGTCAGGCCGGCCGGGAGTGAGTCGATCAACTCGACATCACCGGCGTCGGACGGGCCGTCGTTGGTTACCACCAGCTGGTATTGGGCCGGTGTGCCCGGCACCATAGTCGAGGTGGTCAAGGTCTTCACGATGGAAACGTCGGCTACCGCGGTGACGTCGGTGACCGTGGTGGAGGTGTTGTTGTCGGGATTGGGATCCGGGGTCGGTGACGTGGCACCGGCGGTGTTGTCGATTGTTGATCCATCGGGCACATCGGCCGCCACCAGGACCACGATCTCAACCTCCATGGTTTCGCCCGGGTCGAGTGCGTCGATGGTGCAACGCACGGTGCGGGTGGCGACGTCCCACCCGCAGGTCCCGTCGCCGCTGACGGCGGTGTGGGTCACGTAGGTCACGTCGAGGTTCAAGGCGTCGTTCAGCTCGACGGCGGCGGCGGTCGAGGGGCCGAGATTGGTGACGGCGGCCCGGTAGGTGAGCTGCTGACCGGCCACGACGGCGGTGAGATCAGCGGTCTTCGTGACCTCCAGGTCGGCGGTGGGCAGCGGATCAGTGGTGACGGTGCTGGTTTCGTCGCCCGGGTTGGGATCGTCGGTTATCGAATCAACGGTGACGGTGTTGGCCACGGTTTCGCTGATCGCCGGGTCGGTGTCGGCGGTTATGGTCACCGTGACCTGGGCTCCCGGTGGTAGATCACCCAGGCTGCAGTCGACGGCGACAGCGTCGAAGGAACAGGTCCCGTCGGTGGCTGTCGCTGAGGTGATGGTCAGCCCGTCGGGCACGGGATCGTTGACGTTGGTGTCGAGGGCGGTGGACGGTCCGCTGTTCGTGACGACCACGGTGTAGGTCAGCGGTTGTCCCGGCACGAACGGGTTGAGCGAAACGGTCTTGATGACCGACAGATCGGCCTGCTGCTCGACGGTGGTCGGCTGATCGTCGTCGTTGTTGGTGGGGTCGGGGTCCGGCGTGGCACTGTCGACCGATGCGGTGTTGACCAGTTGGGTGCCGCTGGCCAGGTCGGGGCTGACGTCAACCTCGATGGTGATGGCGGCGAATGTTCCGGCCGGCACCACTCCGAAGGTGCAGGTGGTGCCGGCACACGATCCGGTGCCGGCGGTGACCGTGGCCGAAACCAGGCTTGTGCCCGCCGGCAGCGTGTCGGTCACCACAACGTCGGCGGCATCGGATGGGCCGTTGTTGGTCACGATCACGGTGTAGGTCATGCCCGTTCCGGCCACCACGGTGGCCGGGCCCGTCTTGTCGATGGCCAGGTCCGCTTCCGGTACCACTGGGACCTCGGTGTCGGCGCTGTCGTTGTCGCGGTTGGGGTCGGTGGTCGTGGTGGTGACCGTCACGGTGTTGACCAGGGACCCGGCGGCGGCGGGGTCGATGACGGCGTCGATGACGATCTGGATCTCCTGGCCCGGGGTCAGGGTGCCGAGATCACAGGTCAGCGGGCCACCGGTTGTGCAGGTGGCTCCGGTGATGGAGGTGACGGTCACCCCGGCCGGCAGGTTGTCGTTGATGGCCACGTCGGTGGCGTCGGATGGGCCGAAGTTGTGGACGACGATGGTCCAGGTGATGGCTTCGCCCGGCGTGGCCGAGTTGACCGAGGCCACCTTCGTGACGCCGACGTCGGCCACAGCGATGACGGTGGTGTCCTCGGTGGCGCTGTTGTCGTCGGGGTTGGGGTCGGGGGTGTCGCTGTCGACGGCGGCCCCGTTTGTCATGACGGTGCCATCGGCGGTGGCGGCCAGGACATCGACGGTGACGTCGACGGCGGTGACGGCGCCGGGCGCCATCGTTCCCAGATCACAGGTGATGGTGCCGCCCACAGCCGAGCCGTCGGCGCTGCAGGTGGCGCTCCCGGCCGTGGCCGTGGCCGACACGAACGAGGTGTCGGACGGCAGGTTGTCGGTCACCACAACACCGGTGGCCTGGGATGGACCGCCGTTGCGCACTGTCAGCTGGTAGGTCAGCTGGGTTCCGGCCACCACGGGGTCGACGAGGTCGGTCTTGGCGATGGAAAGGTCGGCGTCGGGAGTGGTTGGGTCTTCGGAGTCGTCTCGGTTGTTGTCGGGGTTGGGATCGGGGGTGGAGGAGGTGGCCTCGGCCGTGTTGGTGACGTCGCCGCTGATGTCGGGGGCGACGTCGACGGTGAGGGTGATGGTCACCGCCGGATCGCCGGCGGCCAGGGTTCCCAGGCCGCAGACGACCAGGGCGGGGTCACCGGGGTCGGGGGCGCAGACGGCGGTCCCGGTCGACGAGTCGGCCGACACGAAGGTCATTCCGGCCGGGAGGGTGTCGACCACGGTCACGTTGTCGGCGTCCGATGGACCGACGTTGACCACCTCGATGGAGAAGGTGGCCTGCTGGCCCGGGGTGATGGGGCCGCCCTGCCCGATCTTGGTCAGGACGACGTCGGCCTGTTCGACAACATCGGTGGTCTCGGTGGCGGTGTTGTTGGTGGGATCACCGTCGATGGTGGCCGAATCGACGGTCACGGTGTTGGTCAACTCGGGGTTGGACGGGTCGCCGTTGTCGGTGAGTGCGGGGTCGACGGTGGCGGTGACGACGATCTGCTCACCGGCTCCGGCGGTGATGACGGGGAAGGTACAGCTCACCGAGGTGTCACATTCGGCCCGATCAACCGTTACCACGGTGAGGCCTGCCGGGACCGGGTCGGTCACGGTGACGTCGACGGCGTCGGACGGGCCGTTGTTGGTGACGGTGATGGTGTAGCTCAGTTCGGCCCCGGCCACCACGGGATCGACGGAGTCGACCTTGGTCACCACGAGGTCGGCCACGGCGTCGCCGTCGTTGACGTCGTCGTCGGTGTTGTTGGTGGGGTCGGGGTCCGGCGTGTCGGAGTCCACGGTCGCGGTGTTGGTGAAGGTCGTGGCCGACGGGCTGGTTTGACCGATGACCGTGATGGTCACCGCCTCGCCCCCGGCCAGGGATGGGAACGAGCAGTCGATGGCCGCACCCGACTGGAGGCACTCGGCCGCCGGCTCGATCGAGGTGGGGAAGAAGCCACTGGGGAGCGTGTCGTTGACTGTCACGTTCTGGGCGTCGGACGGGCCGGCGTTCAGCACGCTGATGGTGTAGGTCAGCTCCTGGCCGGGCACGAAAGGATTGGGGCTGGAGACCTTGGTGATCACCAGATCGGCTTCGGCCACCACATCGGTCGTTTCGGTTGCTGTGTTGTTCCCGGGGTCGGGGTCGGAGGCGGCACTGACGGTGGCGGTGTTGGTCAGCACGGTTCCGCCGGTCACGTCGCCGTCGACGGTGGTGGTGATGGTGAAGGTGGATGGTACGCCGACGGCCATGGTGCCGATGTCGCAGGTGACGGTTCGGCCGGCACCGTCGTAGGTGCAGCCGGGGGCGTCGACAAAGGTCAGCCCGGCGGGAAGCGGATCGCTCACGGTTACGCCGGTGGCTTGGGACGGTCCGTTGTTGATGGCGGTGATGGTGTAGCTCAATTGCTCTCCCGCCACCACCGGGTCGATGGAGTCGATCTTGGTGATGGCCACGTCGGCTTCCTCGACGACCGGCGTGGTGTGGTCGTCGGTGCTGTCGGCCGGGTCGTCTCCCGGGGTGGCGGTGGTGGCCACGGCAGTGTTGAGGACATCGCCGGTCACGTCCGTTTCCACTTGGACGCTGACCGTGATGGTTTCAGTGCCGCCGGCCGGGATGGTGCCGAGGTCGCAGAAGACGGTGGCGTCGCACGTCTCTGTACCGGCGCCTCCGCTGACGGTGGAGGTCACGTAGGTGATCCCGGCCGGTAGTGGGTCGTCGACGACGACGGCCACTGCGTCGGACGGTCCGTCGTTGGTCACGATGATGGTGTAGTCGAACTGGTCGCCGGCGGCCACGGGAGCTGTCGGCCCGTCCTTGGTCACCACCAGGTTGGCGGCCGGGTCGGGATCGGACGTTTCGGTATCGCTGTTGTTGGTGGTGTCGGGGTCCGGCACACCGGAAGTTGCGGTGGCGGTGTTGCTGAGGCTGGTGGTCAGGTCGCTGGTGGTGTCAACCACGATCGTGAAGGTGGCCGTGTCCCCCACGGCCAGGGTCACCGGATCACAGGTGACCACCCCTGCGACTTCGGCGCAGGTCGGGTCACTGGCGGTGGGGTCGTAGGTGACACCGGCCGGGAGCTGATCGGTGACCACAACGTCAGGAGCATCCGACGGACCGTTGTTGGTCACAGCGAGCTGGTAGCTGACCGGCTCACCTGGTGTGTAGGTGGCAGGTGCCGTCTTGTCGATCACCAGATCGGCCTCGGGGCTGGGGGAGGTGGCCACGGTGTCGTCGTTGTCCAGCGGATTGGGATCGGGCAGGTCGCCGACAACCGTGGCGGTGTTGGTCAGAACGCCGGTTGACGACGGATCGACGTCGATGGTCACGCTGATGGTGACCGTGTCGCCGGCCGCCATGGATCCGAGGTCGCAGGTGATGGTGCCGGCGGCCTGGCTGCAGCTACCGGCGGTGGGGGTGGCTGAGACGAACGTGGTCTCAGTCGGGAGGGTGTCGGTCACGGTGGTGGCGCCGGTGACCGAGGGCCCGTTGTTGGCCACGGTCAGGGTGTAGGTGAGGGGGGCGCCCGGGGTGTGGTTGGTTGATCCGTCGCTGACCTGTTTGGTGATCGACAGGTCGGCCTGAAGGTCGGCGCTGACGGTTTCGGTCACCGGCGGGGAGGAGACGGGGGTTCCGTCGGTGGTGGCGGCGGCCACGGTGGCTTCGTTGGTGACCTGGCCGGCATCGACGTCGGCCTGGGTGATGGTGTAGTCGGCGGTGCAGTCGAAGGTCTGGCCAGGAGCCAGGGTGGCCGGCCCGGTCGAGCAGTCGATGTCGGCTGTGTCGATGTGGTCGTCGTTGATGGTGAACGGGGCCACCAGAGTGACGTCACCACTATTGGTCACGGTGTAGGTGTAGGTGATGGTCTCACCGACGACGGCGAACGTCTGCGGAGCGCCGACCTTGGCCAGGGTCAGTTCGGGAGTTTGGGCCAGCGGGGTGACGGTCGGATCATCCGGATCTCCATCACCATCAGGATCGGCATCAGTGGGATTGTTGGGATCGTCGGAGTTGTCGGTCACCGGGTCACCATCGGGATCGGCCCCGGTGGCGGTGGCCGTGTTGACCACCTGGCCGGCATCAACATCAGCCTGGGTGATCGTGTAGACGGCGATGAACGTGGTGTTGTCGCTGTCACCGGGGGCCAGTGCGGCGATGGGACCTCCGGACACCGCCACCAGCGGATCGGTGACGGTGATATTGGTGAGCGTGACGTTTCCGGTGTTGGTGACCGTGAAGGTGTAGCTGACTTCGTCGCCCACTCCCCCGGCGATTCCGTCGCCGTTGGTGTCGGTAAGGGCGGCAGCTTCCTTGATCACCGACAGATCTGCGTTCTGTATCAAGGGGGTGACGGTGGGATCATCGGGGTCGCCGTCACCGTCGGGATCGATATCAGTGGGATCGTCGGGATCATCGGAGACATCCGTGACGGGATCACCAGCCGGATCATCACCGGTGACGGTGGCCGAGTTCACCACCTGGCCGGCATCAACATCAGCCTGGGTGATCGTGTAGACGGCGATGAACGTTGTGGAGTCGGTGTCACCGGGGGCCAGCGAAGCGATCGGGCCACCCGACACCGTCACCAACGCATCGGTGACCGTCACATCAGTCAACGTCACATCACCGGTATTGGTTACCACGAAGCTGTAGCTGATCTCATCACCGACACCGCCGGCAACCCCGTCACCGTTGCTGTCAGCAGGCGCCCCGGCGGTCTTGGTCACCGACACATCAGGACTCTGAGCCAACGGGGTGACGGTGGGATCATCCGGATCACCATCACCATCAGGATCGATATCGGTGGGATCAACCGGATCATCAGAAACATCGGTGACCGGATCACCAGCCGGATCCGAGCCGGTGACCGTGGCCGAGTTGACCACCTCACCACCATCGACATCTGCCTGCGTGATGGTGTACGCCGCGGTAAACGTCGTGTCGTCCGTGTCACCGGGAGCCAACGTGACGATTGGACCGCCCGACACCACTACTAGCGGATCGGTCACCGACACATCAGTCAACGTCACATCACCGGTGTTCGTCACGGCGAAGACATAGGAGATCTGATCCCCCACACTTCCGGCGATTCCGTCACCGTTGGTGTCAACCAACGGCCCGGCGGTCTTGGTCACCGACACATCAGGACTCTGAGCCAACAGCACCACCGTCGGATCATCAGGATCACCATCCCCATCAGGATCAACATCAGTGGAATCAACCGGATCATCAGACGTATCCGTGACCGGATCACCAGCCGGATCCGATCCACTGACCACGGCCGAATTCACCACCTGGCCGGCATCAACATCAGCCTGCGTGATCGTGTACACGGCCGTGAACGTGGAGTCGTCCGTGTCACCGGGAGCCAGCGAAGCGACCGGGCCACCCGACACCGTGACCAACGGATCAGTCACCGACACATCGGTCAACGTCACATCACCGCTATTGGTGACCGCGAAGCTGTAGCTGATCTCATCACCAACACCGCCCACAACCCCATCACCGTTCGAATCGACCAACGCTCCGGCGGTCTTGGTCACCGACACATCAGGACTCTGAACCAACGGCACCACCGTCGGATCATCAGGGTCACCATCCCCATCAGGATCAACATCGGTGGGATCAGCCGGATCATCAGAGACATCCGTCACCGGGTCACCAGCCGGATCATCACCGGTGACGGTGGCCGAGTTCACCACCTGGCCGGCATCAACATCAGCCTGCGAAATCGTGTAGACGGCCGAGAACGTCGTCGAGTCGGTATCACCGGGGGCCAGCGACGCCACCGGTCCACCTGCCACCGCAACCAGCGGATCGGTCACCGTGACATTGCTCAAGGTGACATCACCGGTGTTCGTCACCGCGAAGCTGTAGCTGATCTCATCACCGACGCCACCGACAACACCATCACCGTTCGAGTCAACCAACGCCCCAGCCGTCTTGGTCACCGTCACATCAGGACTCTGAACCAACGGCACCACCGTCGGATCATCAGGATCACCATCACCATCAGGGTCGATATTGGTTGGATCGCTCGGATCATCGGAGACGTCCACAGCCGGATCGCCGGCCGGGTCCGAGCCGGTGACGGTGGCCGAGTTGACAACCTGGCCGGCGTCGAGGTCGGCTTGCGTGATCACATAAACCGCCGTGAATGTCGTCGAGTCGGTGGCACCGGGTGCCAGACTGACCAGTGGGCCGCCGGAAACGGCAACCAGCGGGTCGGTGATCGTCACATTGCTCAAGGTGACGATTCCGGTGTTGGTCACGTCGAAGGTGTAGGTGATCTGATCGTCCACACCACCGACCACGCCGTCTCCGTTGGTGTCGCTCGGCGAACCGGCGGTCTTCTCCAGTGTGATCTCAGAACTCTGGGCCAACGGAGTGACGGTTGGGTCATCAGGGTCACCATCACCGTCAGGATCGAGGTCGGTGGGATTGTCCGGGTCGTCGGAGATGTCGGTTACCGGGTCACCACCGGGATCATCGCCGGTGACCGTGGCCGAGTTGACCACCTGGCCGGCATCAACATCAGCCTGCGTGATCGTGTAGGTAGCGGTGAACGTGGTGCTATCCGAAGCGCCCGGGGCCAACGACGCCACCGGACCACCGGCCACGGTGACCAACGGGTCGGTCACCGACACATCGGTCAACGTGACATCACCGGTGTTCGACACCACAAAGCCGTAGCTGATCTCGTCACCAACACCGCCGACAACCCCGTCGCCGTTGCTGTCTACGGCGTCGGTTGAGGACTTGGTCACCGACACATCAGGGTTCTGGACCAGTGGCGTGACAGTGGGATCATCCGGGTCACCGTCACCATCTGGGTCGACATCAGTGGGATCGCCGGGATCATCCGAGACGTCGGTCACCGGGTCACCGGCCGGATCGTCACCGGTGACCGTGGCCGAGTTGACCACCTGGCCGGCATCAACATCAGCCTGCGTGATCGTGTAGGTAGCGGTGAACGTCGTCGAGTCCGTGTCCCCGGGGGCCAGCGAAGCGACCGGACCACCAGACACCACCACCAGCGGATCGGTGACGGTGACATCGGTCAAGGTGACATCACCGGTGTTCGTCACCGCGAAGCCGTAGCTGATCTCGTCACCAACACCGCCCACAACCCCGTCACCGTTCGAGTCGACCAACGCCGCAGCGGTCTTGGCCACCGACACATCAGGGTTCTGGACCAGTGGCGTGACAGTGGGATCATCCGGGTCACCGTCACCATCTGGGTCGACATCAGTGGGATCGCCGGGATCATCCGAGACGTCGGTCACCGGGTCACCGGCCGGATCGTCACCGGTGACGGTGGCCGAGTTGACCACCTGGCCGGCATCAACATCAGCCTGCGTGATCGTGTAGGTAGCGGTGAACGTCGTCGAGTCCGTGTCCCCGGGGGCCAGCGAAGCGACCGGACCACCAGACACCACCACCAGCGGATCGGTGACGGTGACATCGGTCAAGGTGACATCACCGGTGTTCGTCACCGCGAAGCCGTAGCTGATCTCGTCACCAACACCGCCCACAACCCCGTCACCGTTCGAGTCGACCAACGCCGCAGCGGTCTTGGTCACCGACACATCAGGGTTCTGGACCAGTGGCGTGACAGTGGGATCATCCGGGTCACCATCACCATCAGGATCAACATCAGTGGGATCACCGGGATCATCCGAGACGTCGGTCACCGGGTCACCGGCCGGATCGTCACCGGTGACGGTGGCCGAGTTGACCACCTCACCGGCATCAACATCAGCCTGCGTGATCGTGTAGGTAGCGGTGAACGTGGTGCTATCCGAAACGCCAGGAGCGAGGGCGACCAACGGGCCACCCGACACCGTGACCAACGCATCGGTGACCGTCACATCGGTCAAGGTGACGATGCCGGTGTTGACCACTTCGAAGGAGTAGGAAATCTCATCCCCCAGGCCGCCGACCACTCCGTCACCATTGGAATCAACCAGCGGCCCGGCCGTCTTGGCCACAGTGATACCAGGAACTTGAGCAAGCGGAACGACCGTTGGATCATCGGGATCACCGTCCCCATCAGGATCAACATCAGTGGGATCAACCGGATCATCGGAGACATCCGTGACCGGATCACCAGCCGGATCATCACCGGCGACCGTGGCCGAGTTGACCACCTCACCAGCATCAATATCAACCTGGGTGATCGTGTACACGGCCGTGAACGTGGTGCTGTCGGAGGCGCCAGGGGCCAACGACACCAACGGACCACCCGACACCGTCACCAACGGATCGGTCACCGACACATCAGTCAACGTCACATCACCGGTATTGGTGACCACGAAGCTGTAGCTGATCTCATCACCGACACCGCCGACAACCCCATCACCATTGGAATCAACCAAAGCGCCTGATGTTTTGGTCACCGACACATCAGGACTCTGGGCCAGCGGGGTGACAGTGGGGTCATCCGGGTCGCCATCACCATCCGGATCGATGTCGGTTGGATCGCTGGGATCGTCGGAGGTGTCGGTCACCGGATCACCATCGGGATCGGCCCCGGTGACCGTGGCCGAGTTCACCACCTGGCCGACATCAACATCAGCCTGGGTAATGACATAGGTTGCCGAGAACGTTGACGAGTCGGTGTCGCCGGGAGCCAACGACGTCAACGGGCCACCCGACACCGTCACCAACGGATCGGTCACCGACACATCGGTCAACGTCACGTCACCGGTGTTCGACACCTCGAATGAGTACGAGATCTCATCCCCCACGCCACCAACAACCCCGTCACCGTTCGAGTCATCCAATGCCCCGGCGGTCTTGGTCACCGACACATCAGGACTCTGGGCCAGCGGGGTGACAGTGGGGTCATCCGGGTCGCCATCACCGTCAGGGTCGACATCGGTGGGATCACCGGGATCATCAGAAACATCGCTGACCGGATCACCAGCCGGATCCGAGCCGGAGACGGTGGCCGAGTTCACCACCTCACCGGCATCAACATCAGCCTGCGTGATCGTATACACGGCCGTGAACGTGGTGGAGTCCGAGTCACCGGGAGCCAACGACACCACGGGACCACCCGACACCGTCACCAACGGATCGGAGACCGACACATCGGTCAAGGTCACATCACCGGTGTTCGACACCTCGAATGAGTACGAGATCTCATCACCGACACCACCGACAACCCCATCACCATTGGAATCAACCAAAGCACCTGCGGTCTTGGTCACCGACACATCAGGACTCTGAGCCAACGGCACCACCGTCGGATCATCCGGATCACCATCACCATCCGGATCAACATCGGTGGGATCACCTGGATCATCCGAGACGTCGGTCACCGGGTCACCAGCCGGATCCGAGCCACTGACCACGGCTGAATTCACCACCTCACCAGCATCAACATCAACCTGGGTGATCGTGTACACCGCCGCGAACGTCGTACTGTCCGACTCACCGGGAGCCAGGGAAGCGATCGGGCCACCCGAAACCGTCACCAGGGCATCACCGACGGCGACATCGGTCACGGTCTGGTTGCCGGTGTTGGTAACGGTGAAGGTGTAGGAAATCTCGTCGCCCACACCGCCAACCACGCCATCGCCGTTGCTGTCGGTAAGCGCTCCCGCCGCTTTGATCAACGACAGGGATGGGTCGGAGACGGCCGGGACGGTGTCCGAATCGCTGTCGCTCAGCGGCGTGTCACCAACCCCGTCACCGTCGGTGTCGGCCAGGCTGGAAACCGAAGCGGTGTTGTCAACCCGTCCGGCGTCGACATCGGCCTGGGTCACGGTGTGAACGGCGCGGTAGACCCACGTCTCCCCCGGTTCGAGTAGGCCGTCGCCGTCGTCTCCCGAGTCCAGGACCAACGAGCCCGGGTCGGCCACCGGGTCGACGACGGAAACCGTGTCGATCACCGAGTTGCCGGTGTTGGCCACCTCGATCCGGTATTCGATGATCTGCCCCGGAGCCGAGTACTCCAACGGCGAGGTCACTCCATCGACCGCCAGTGCCGCTTTGGTCAACTCGAGCGACGGTTCGGCCGGTACATCGACGCAGGCCTGGTTGTTGGAGGAGTCGTCGTCGCCGATGATGTCGTTGGCGAACCCACCGCTTCCGGTTGTCTCGTCGCATGAGGCGTCGCCGGCGACAGCGGCGGTGGGGTCGACGATGTCGTAGACGACGGTGACCAGCCACACGTCGCTGTCGCCGGCGGCCAGCGGTTCGTTGGCGACCGAGGCCGAGGTGGTTCCGTTGGTCGGGCTGGTGGTGACGTCGGCGTCCGAGGTCGACAGTGTCACGCTGGAGACCACCATCCCGGCCGGAGCAGTGGCGGTGTCGGTGAACGAGTAGCTGCCCTCCACGGTGCCGGAGTTTTCGGCGGTGACGGTGTAGGTCACGGTGTAGGTGCCGTCGTCGAACGACCCCTCGGTCACGGTACCCGCCGTCTTGATCAGATCGATGACCGGTGCGGCGTTGACGAAGGTACAGGTCAGGTCCCGACCCGAAGCCAGCGACGGGGTCGGAATGGTCAAGGCCGTTCCGACCAGCGAGGTCGTCACCGCCGTTCCGCCACTGTCGACGCATCCGGCCGACTCGAGCTGCCACTCGCCGGTGAGTGTTTCGTCGATGACGACGTCCTGACTCACGGTGGTGACGACATAGGTCGCCGACGTCGCCGGATTGGTCGTCGTGGTGTCGAGAGTCAAGGGCGTGGGAACGGCATCGAGATTACTTGTGGTGAAGTCGAAAGCTTCCGTTCCGCCAATCGACTCCTTGACCACGGTGACGGTTGGCCGCCGCACGTTGCCGTAGGTACAGCTGATGGAATCACCGGCCGATACGGCGCTGAGTGTGGCCTGACCTGCCACCAGATCGACCGTGCCCACGGGATCACCGGTGGTCAGATCGGTACAGCTCAGATCGGTCAGCTCGAAGCCGGCAGCGACAGGATCGGCTTCGCTGATGGTCAAATCGGTCTCGGTCGGCCCGTTGGGGCGGAGACCGTCGACAGCAGTGTTCAGCGTCGCCGTACCCGTTGCCGTTGTCAGGGCGAAGGCCGGGTCGTCTACCGAGGTTCCGGCCGCCGAGGACGTGACCGCGTAGTCGAAGGTTCCGTCGCCCCCCACGGTGTTCTTGACCACCACGATCTCCGGGTCCTTGACGTTGGTGAAGGTGCACCCCACATCGGCACCGGCCACCAGATCCACCGTGGCCACGCCGCTCACGGTGCCGCCGTTGACCAGCGATGTGGAGAATGTGCTGCCCGAGGCCGAGGTGGCGGAGTCGACACATGAGATCGATACCAGAGCGAAGTTCGGGGTGCTGCCGGTCAGTTCGGTGATGTCGAGCGGACCGTCGATGGGGGCGTCGTCGATGAGGTACGATTCGGTTGGACTGTTGGGAGGGTTGGGGTTGAGCCCAAACGAGTCGACCAGACCACCGCCGTCGGACACGGTGAAGTCGAATCCGGCGCCGCCCCCCACGGCCTGCTTGGTGATGGTGAGCCGGGCTTGACGGTCGTTGACGAAGGTGCAGACAATGGCGGCGCCCGGAAGCAATGCCGCGTTGGGCACCGTCACGGTAGGTGAGGTTGACGATGCCACTACACCGCTGTTACCGGTGATGGCGGCGTTGTCGTCGACGCAGGACACCGCGTCGAAGTTCCACCCCGCCGGGAGTGATTCAACGAGGGTGACATCGGCATTCAGATCGGTGACCAGGTGGCGATCCGACTCCTCAACCACGCCGGCGGCCAACGTGGTCACCGGGTCGATGGGCTGCTCAAGGTTGGTGCCCGAAATCGAAAACGTGTCAACACCGCCGTTGGAAACCTTGGCCACCGTGACCGTGGCCGCCACTTCGGTACAAGCCTGGTCACCGTTGTCGCTGATGTCCAACTCGTCGACCCCCGACGTCACCTCGACAATGTTGGGGAATGTTTCCGCCGGACAGGTGTAGACCGGCGCCACCGCCCCGTTGTTGGCCAGATCGGGATCGCTGTTCTCACCGGCGATGCCGACCACGTTCTCGAACATCGACTCGGCCACCGCCGCCGGCACCGACATGTCAATGGTCAACGTCTCCGTCGCTCCCGACGCCATGGTGCCGATCGACCAGGTGGACCCGTCGAATGTTCCGGTCGACGAGCTGGCCGAGACGTAGGTCACCCCGGCCGGGAGGGTTTCGGTCACAACGGCGTCGTACTCGGTGTTGGGCCCGTTGTTGATGGCGGTGACGGTGTAACGATAGGTGTCACCGGCCACGTGGATGATGTCGGACGCCGTCTTGGTTACGGCCAGGTCGGATTGGGGCCGCACATCCCAAACGACCTCGAAGGCATCGCCACCGGCTCCTTCGATGGAACCGGGCATCGGCTCCAGCAGGAACCGGACCTCGCTGACCGTGCCGTTGATCTGCACGGTGCCACAGGCGGTGCCGTCGAAGGTGTCGGTGGTGCACTCGAGACTGGCCGCGGCGGTGGCGGGGATTCCCAGGCTGCGCCAGATCTGGGTGTCGTTGGTCTCGAAGTGTCCCACCCCGGCCAACTCGGTCAACGTCAACCCGTCAAGCAGGGTCAATCGAGTGCTGTTCATTTCACCAACGTTGTTTATCGATCCGGAACCGCCGAGTCGATCGAGATGGAGGACTGGATCGACCACCGGCTCGGAGAAGGTGAAGGTCAATACCATGGTCCCAGCGTCGTCGGTGGCCGGGGCCGTTCCCGCCTCGGGAGCGCTGTCCCAGACATAGGTGAACTCGAACGACGGGGCCAGCACCGGCGAACCGAGGCCGTAGGGATCGGCGTATCCGTCGACAACCCCCATGGCTCCGGTGGGGGTGGAGGTGAAGGTGGCGGTGTTGGTGAGGTCCGACGCGCCGGCCGACACCGTGATCGGCCCCGTGCCGGCGTCGTTGCCGGTCCAATCCCCGCTCCGGTACGACGGGCCGGCGGATGTACCGGCGGCGTTCACTTCGGTCGGTGTGGTCCATAGCGGAACCGTTTGGGAACCGACGACGTCATCAACGATGACCTCGATCTCGATGGTGGCCGTGTCCAGGGTGGCCATCGATCCCAGGTCGCAGGTGACGACGCCCCCCGACTCGCTGCACGTTCCACTCCCACCGGTGAACGTGGCCGAAACGAACGACACGTTGTCGGGAAGAGTCTCCGTCACGACCACATCGGTGGCCGGGCCACCGTCGTTGGCCACGTCGATGGTGTAGGTAAGCGGCTCACCGATCACCGCGGGATCAGGGCTGTCGGATTTACTCACCGACAACTCCGGTGGGTTCTCGACCGTGTCGGTGGCGGTGGCGGTAATGGCGTCAATGCCGGCAGCGGAGGCGGTGGCGGAGTTGGTGAGCTCGGTGCCGAGGATGGGCAACGGGTCATCGACCACCACGTCGAAGGTGACGACGGCCGTTTGTCCCGGGGCGAGATCGACGTCGTCGGCGGCGGTGATGAGCGAGGCCGGCAGCCCGCCCGGGTTGGACACGCTCTCCTCGAACGTGTAGTTGATTGTGAACCGAGCGGAGGTGACCGTGTTGTCGTTGCCGGCCACCCCGTCGAAACCATCCCGCCACGTGAACCGGTAGGTGCCGAGAGCCGATCCGGTGAACGACCCCGGACCGCGGCTCTGGTTGAATGCGCCCGGACCATTGCCGCCGAAACTGCCCGCTCCAAGGTTGTAAGCGGTTCCTCCCGGGTAGGTGGCCTGCAGGCTGATGTCGGACAGCCAGTCCACCGACGAACCGGTGGCGGTGAACTGATAGCTGGTGAGGGTCGATCCGGCGGGAATGTCGGAGTCGGTGACGGTGTAGGACTGGGTCAGCCCACCAACGTCGAAACTCGCCGGGCCCATGTCATGGGTGAACGTTCCGGTGGACTGTTGACCGTAGGTGACCACCGAGGACCCGTCGACGTAGGTCACACCGCCGGGGAGGGCGTCGCTCAGTTCCAGGTTGTCGATCACGTCATTGCTGGTGTTGGTCACGACGACGGTGTAGGTGATGGTGTCACCCGGTCGGACCGGTCCCCCGGCTGCGCTCGAGGTCTTGGTGATGGTCAGCTCGCCGGCGGCGGCCACCGGGAGGACCGATCCGGCGACAACAAGAGTCGAAGCAACCACGGCCGTGGCCAGGAAAGCAGAGCCGAGCCGGGAGCGATTCGGTCGACGCTTCTCGTGTTGTCCGGTTGCCATCTGTTGGAGGCTCCATCTGCTCTCGCCCGGGATGGCCACGATGGGCCGCGACTCTCCGGTGACGTCGGCGCATCACCGACGCCTCCTCCGTCGGCAGGCGATGCGGGATCATGAGCCCTCAGGCGGGCCCGACCGAATCCCTGAGGGGTCGCCAACTACAGTGGTTTTGCCGTGAGCCTCCTCCGACCTCGAACCCGGATCGGCCGGCTTCTGGTCGGCTTGACCGCAGTCCTGGCCGTGGGCCTGGTGTCGGTGGTGATCCTGCGACCGTGGGCGGTGGCGGCAACGCTGGAAGGCCCACCGTCGGCCACCTGGCCCGGTGGGGGTCGCTTCGTTCACCACCTCGAGCAAAAGCCGTTGCCACCGGGGTCAAGCGACAACGGAGTGGACTCGACCGAGGCTTTCGATCAGCAGTTCTTCGAATCGGAGGGCTCGGCAGTGGTGGTGGCGTCGGGGCCCGAGAGCGGCATCGTCTTCAGCCGGTTCGCCGAGGGCTACTCCCCGGAGACCGAATTCAACTCGTTCTCCATGGCCAAGAGCCTGGTCGGGGTCCTGACTCTGAAGGCCATATCCGACGGCCGCATCGACGGACTGGACGCAACGGTCGCTGAGCTCTGGTCCGACGCCGACCGATCGGAGATGGCCTCGGTGACGGTCGGGGAGCTGATGGACATGCGCAGTGGCCTGTCATTCGAGAAGCCGCCGGGCCGCACCGGCGACGCCGAGACCGACAAGAAGAACAGCGCCTTGCAGGTCAGCCCGACCGGGAATCTGGCCCGGCTCCATGTCGACGGACTCGAGGCCGTGATCTCCGACGTCCACCTCATCGAGGCCGACCGGTGGCCGCTTCTCCTACCAGAACGTCAACACCGCCATCCTGGGTCGCATTCTGGAGGAGGTCTATGGAGAGACGATCGATGTCTTGCTGATCGAGTACCTGGTCGATCCGGCCGGGGCCGGGCCCTTCCGCTGGCGGCAATACCGATCGGTCGACCGAATCAGCCCGTACTGCTGCCTCTACGCTCGGGCCGGCTGGTGGATCCAGGTGGCCCGCTACATCATGAACAACGGTCGGCCGGGCGAGCCACTGCTGTCGGACCTCTGGTTCGACTACCTGATGGGAACCGATCTGACGGCTGACGACCGCCGTGAGGGGGTGTACCGAAGCCAGATCCGCTATGACATCCTCGACCGCGAGGGCGAGGCCATCAACGGTCCGTTCCTCTACTTCACCGGGCTCGGAGGTCAGATCACGTATCTACTGCCCGATCAAGATGTCATCGTGGTTCGCTTCGGCGACCGCTACCAACTGCTCCACACCACGCTCTACGAGATCGCCCGCTTCCAGTAGCATTGGGGCGTAGTGACCTGCTGTGGCAGCTCGCCGTCACCGTCCCCGGCGGGGGCCCTCAGTCGGCGTCGGGTAGACGACCGCTGTTGAGCAAAGCCACGAACGCCGCCTCGTCGAGGATGGGAACACCCAACTGCTCCGCTTTCGACAGCTTGGACGCCCCCGGTTCGTTGCCCACGACCAGAGCGGTGGTCTTCTTGGACACCGACCCGGGGCTCTTGCCCCCCCGGGCCTTGATGGCGTCGGCCACGCCGTTGCGACTGAACCCATCGAGTGATCCGGTGACGACGATGGCCATACCCTCCAGCGTCTGGGGCTCGGACGAAAGGTCGGGACCAACCAGGTTGACGCCCGCTTGGCGGAACTTCT
The DNA here is from genome assembly GCA_965216685.1 of Acidimicrobiales bacterium. Taxonomy (GTDB): domain Bacteria; phylum Actinomycetota; class Acidimicrobiia; order Acidimicrobiales; family SZUA-35; genus JAHELU01. Next base: position 3,835,486 of record OZ244195.1, on the reverse strand, counting down.
CGATCAAAGATCGGGCTTCGTCGGTGGCGAAGTAGGAGGCCACACTGTTGGCGATCGTCGGTCCGACTCCGTCGACCGCGGCCATCTCGTCGGCCGTGGCCGCCATGATGGCGTCGATGTGACCGAAGTGTCCGGCCAGCAGTTCAGCACCGGTCGGACCGAGATGGCGGATCCCCAGTCCCACCAGCAGGTTGGCCAGCGGCCGCTGCTTGGAGGCCTCGATGGCCGCCGCCAGATTGTCGATCGACGTCTGACCGAAACCGTCCAGGGTGGCGATCTCATCCCAGGGCAGGTCATAGATGTCGCCGGGGTCGGCGATGAACCCCTGGTCCAGGAACAAGGCCACCCGACTCTCCCCCAGACCCTCGATGTCCATGCCGCCCCGGGAGGCGAAGTGACTGATCCGGGCATGACGCTGGGCCGGACATGCCGGATTCACACAGAACGTGTGGGCTTCGTCTTCCGGGCGGACCAGCTCGGTGTCGCAGGCCGGGCAGTGGGTGGGGAACTTCCAGCGCCGCAGCCCTTTGGGTCGATCCGACAGGACGGGGCCGAGAACCTCGGGTATCACGTCGCCCGCTTTGCGGACGATCACAGTGTCACCGGGGCGAACGTCCTTCAGCCGAACCTGATCATCGTTGTGCAGGGTGGCCATCTGCACCGTCGAGCCACCGACGAACACCGGCTCCAACACGGCGAACGGCGTGGCCTTGCCGGTGCGGCCGATGGAGACCTCAATGGCCTTCAGCTTGGTGGTCCGTTCCTCCGGCGGAAACTTGTAGGCAATGGCCCAGCGAGGGGCCTTGGCCGTCGACCCGAGGGCGTTCTGGCGGGTCAGGCCGTCGACCTTGACCACCGCGCCGTCGATCTCATAGGTCAGATCATGGCGATGCTCCAGCCAGTGCTCGGCGAAATCGGCGACGTCATCAATGGTGGCGGCCACTCGCCGCTCGGGGTTGACGGGCAAACCCAGCTCATCGAGCCAGTCGAGAGCCTCGGAGTGGGCCCTGAGGTCGGGGCCACCCTCCACCGCCCCCAACTGATAGGCCCAGAAGGCCAGCCCCCGGCCGGCGGTGATGGACGGGTCCTTCTGTCGCAGGCTGCCGGCCGCCGTGTTGCGAGGGTTGACATAGCGAGCCAGGCCGGCCTCGGTCTGGGCCTCGTTGAGGGCTTCGAACACCGGTATCGGCATATACACCTCACCCCGAACTTCGACCACCTCCGGCGGGGTACCCGACAAGGTGTTGGGAATGGCCTCGATACCGGCCACGTTGGCCGTGATGTCCTCCCCCACCCGGCCGTTGCCTCGGGTGGCGGCCTGGACCAGGCGACCGTTCTCATAACGCAGTGAGCAGGCCACCCCGTCGATCTTCAACTCGCAGGTATAACCCACCGGGGCGGCGGCGGAGTCGAGATCGAGGCCCCGGGCCACCCGATCGGCCCAGCCCTGCAGCTCGTCTCGGTCGAACGCGTTGTCGAGACTCATCATCGGCACTGTGTGGGTGACCGGAGCGAACGCCGTGCTGGGGGCGTCGCCCACCGTCTGGGTGGGCGAATCGGCGGTGACCAGGTCGGGCCGGGCGGCCTCCAGCCGCTGCAACCGGCGAACCAGCATGTCGTATTCGACGTCGGGGATCTCGGGATCGTCCTGGCGATAGTAACGGTCGTTGTGATGACGGATCTCGGCCCGCAGCTCCTCCATACGGGTGGCCGGATCGGCATCCGAAACCGCTATCGGATCGTCGGCCTGATCATTCCTGTCAGCAGCCATTCCCCGATGGTAGCGAGCGCCGGTGTCAACCAAGGTGGCGACGGTGACCGAGGGTCGCTCGCCGGCCCGGTTCGGGCACACTGTTGGGCGTGGATCGCCAACAAGCACAGCTGTGGGCCCTCAGAGCCGTCTGGTTCGGTGCTCCCCTGCTCATCGGTCTACCCCTTCGCAGCGCGCTGGACCAGCTCGACGGTCCGGGTCGGTGGCTGGTCGAGATCGGCTTGTGGTTGGGTTGGTTCGCCACCCTCGTGGCCGGCCTGACCCCCCACCCGATCAGCCTGACCGTGATCCGCATCCTGTCGCCCACCGTGCTGGGGGTGGCCCTGCTGTTGGGGGCGACCGTCGGCTGGACCACCGGCCTACTGGCGGTCGCCGGCTACGGTCTGATGCTGACCGCCCTGGCCCTGCTACCGGCGATTGGTGACGTGATGGTCAACGGTTCGGCCTACGGGTCGGAGCGGCGTATGGCGTTACGGACTCCGGCGGTGGCCTACCTCGGTCCGATCCCCGTGGCCTGGACCGCCTGTTTCGTCGGACTGACCGGTTGGGCCGTGGCCCTCAACGGCTGGTCGGTGGCCGGGGCGCTGGTGGTGGCGGTGATAGGGGTCGGGCTGGTGTGGTTCGGTTGGCGGGTACTCCATCAGCTGGCCCGCCGTTGGGTGGTCTTCGTGCCGGCCGGATTCGTCGTCCACGACCCGTTCCAACTGGCCGAACCGGTGCTGATGCCGCGATCGTCGATTGCCAGACTGGGACCGGCCGAGGTCGGTTCCACCGACGACGGTCTCGACCTGTCGGCCGGATCGCTGGGACTGGCTCTGGAGGTGGAGACGGCCGAGCCGATGACGTTCGGTCTGCTGAACAACCGCGCTGTCGAGCCGACAGAGTCAGCCAAACTGGTGTTTTCACCTAGCCTTCCGGGAGCGCTTCTGACCGAAGCTCGGATCCGAGGTATTAAGATCAAGGGGTCGTCGGGCGCCGACTAACCGGGGTACGGCGACTGCGCCGGACCCGTCAAGGGAACGGCGAATCCGCCGAAACCGAAAGATCCGCCACATGGAAGTCCTCGTCGACAACGAGACCTTGGTCATCGACGGCAACGAGTTTGGCTATGACGACTCGGCTGCCCTCCTTTCCTGGTCGCTCCGCCGATCACATGACCGTCGCCTGGCCCAGGTCGAAACCTCCAACGGTGGCTCCGACGCCTCCATAATCGCCTTCGACCTGCGCATCGATCTTTTGGCCGACACGGTCTGGTTGGAACTTACCCGGGGTATGACGATCGACATCGTGGCCTATCAGCCGCTCTCAGGGTCACCGATCCCCCTTCGGACCCGCATCGCCCGACTCCTTCGGACCAGGGTGCTTGATCACGCCTATCGCCTGCCACAATAGACCCATGACAGTGCTGCACGATCTGGTCGCTGACAAGGGTTTCCTGCTTCTCGACGGGGCCACCGGAACCGAGTTGTTCGGCCGGGGACTGGAGGCCGGTGATCCGCCTGAGGCATGGAACGTGGATCAGCCCGAGGTGATCAGCGACGCCTATCAGGCCTACGTCGATGCCGGGTCCGACCTCATCCTGACCAACACCTTCGGCGGGACTCGCTACCGGCTGGCCCTGCACAAACTGGACGAACGGGTCGGCGAACTCAACGCCACATCGGCCCGACTGGCCCGGACGGTGGCCGACCGGGCATTGACCGACGGCGGGCGCACCGTCCTGGTGGCCGGATCAATGGGACCAACCGGTGAGCTGATGGAGCCCATGGGATCCATGTCGCCCCAAGCCTGCGCCTCGGCCTTCGCCGAGCAGGCCGAGGGTCTGGTCGCCGGCGGCGTCGACCTGTTGTGGATCGAGACGATCAGTTCGATCGAGGAGGGCGAGGCGGCAGTGGAGGGGGCGCGCTCGGTCTGCGATCTGCCGATCTGCCTGACCATGAGTTTCGACACCGCCGGCCGCACGATGATGGGAGTGACCGGGGCGGCCGCGGCCGAACTGGCATTGCGGCTCGGCATCGACGCCATCGGAGCCAACTGCGGAAACAACCTGGCCGACACCGAGGCCGCCATAACGGAGATGCGGGAGACCAACGGCGACATCCTGATCATCTCCAAGGGCAACGCCGGTGTCCCCGAGTGGCGAGGCACCGAGCTGCACTACGACGGCACCCCGGAGGTCATGGCCGCCTACGCTTCCCGGGCCCGGGAGGCCGGGGCTCAGCTGATCGGTGCCTGCTGTGGCAGCACACCAGAACACATCGCCCTGATGCGAGCTGTTCTCGACGGCTCCGAACCGGTTCCCGAGGTCGAGGTGGTGGCGGCCACCACCACACTGGTGGCCAAGGATCGGAGCGCTCGCTCCGGACGCCGCCGTCGCGGCCGCCGCTGACACCACCACCGCCGTTGTGTGGCGCAACTGGAGGATCGGGGTCAGGACCGAGGGGTGGCGGCTTTGGTCAGACGGTCCAGTACCGCTTCGAGCATGGGCCCTCGGGACGGCGGGACGACCAGCAGTCGCTTGACGCCGGCGGCATCGGCCGCCCGCAGCGTGGCGTACAGCTCGGCGGCGTAGCCCCGGGCATCGGCCGGCAGGTTCCAGTGGCGCCGGCCATCGACCGGTGGGGCTCCGCCCGGCAGCGCTCCGGCGCTGATCAAGCCCTCACCGGGGCCTTGATCGACCGTCAACCAGTCGACCTCATCGAGGAGCACCACGTCGGCCACCGGAGCGTAGTGAGACGCCATCATGCCGGGAGCCCGAGATCGCCCGGCTGTACCGTCGCTCACGGGACGGCCGAGGACGGCCTCCAGCTCCACCGTCGAGATTCCCCCCGGCCGCAACAGGGTCGGTTCCGGCCCGCTCAGGTCGATGATGGTCGACTCCACACCAACCCGACACGGCCCCCCATCAAGAATCACATCAACAACATCAGCCAAATCGGCGGCGACATGAGCAGCCGTCGTGGGGCTGACCTCGCCGAAGCGGTTGGCCGACGGAGCCGCCACCGCTCCCGATCCCACAACGGCAAAGGCGTCCAGCAGCACCAGCGCCATCGGATGATCGGGCATCCGCAGTCCGACGGTGGCCAGACCGCCGGTGGCCTCGGGCACGATCTCCGACCCCCGGCCCACGACAAGGGTCAGTGGGCCCGGCCAGAAGGCGTCGGCCAGCTGAGCCGCCGCCCAGTCGACGTCGACCCCGAACCGTTCCAGGTCGCCCCGTCGCCCAATGTGCACGATCAAGGGATGGCTGGGCGGACGCCCCTTGGCCGAGAAAATGGCCGACACAGCGCCGGCATCAGTGGCATCGGCCCCCAGACCGTAGACCGTTTCGGTGGGAAAGGCCACCAGACCGCCTGCGGCCAGAACGGCGGCGGCCGCCCGGATCTCCTCGCCCAATCCTTCGACCGGTGCGTCCATGATCAGCCCGGCTGAACCGGGCCGGCATCGTCGACCGGGCCGGCGATCCCACCCCCGAGCACGGTGCCGTCGGACCGGTAGAAGACCACTGACTGGCCGACGGCAACCCGCTGTTGAGGCTCGTCCCAGTGGACCAGCACCGGCCTCGACTGTTCCCCACCGTCGGCCTCGTCGGTCTCGTCGCCCAGAATCACCTCGGCCGGGCGGACCGCTCCGTGGGCCGAGCATTGCACCAGACACGGTCCGGCCACCGGGCCGGCCGCCCATTCCACCGTCTCGACCCACTGGCCGCCGACCAGCAGCTTCTGGCGAGGGCCGACCGTGACCACCCCGGCGGCATGATCGATATCGGTGACATAGCGACGCTTGTCGTCTCCACCCAGGTTGAGACCACGACGCTGACCGAGGGTGACCATCTCGATGGATTCCACCCGTCCCACCTCGGTGCCATCGCCGTCGACCAGCACCGCCGGGCGCAGGGGTATACGGTCACCGAGGAAGACCTGGCGGCCGCCAACGGAGTGAATGAAGCAGACGTCCTGACTGTCAGGCTTTTCGGCCGTCCGCAATCCCAACTCGGAGGCCAACCGACGGACGTCGTCTTTGGTCAAATGTCCCACCGGGAACTGCAGACGGCTGAGCTGCTCCTGATCGAGCATATGCAAGACATACGACTGGTCCTTGGCCTCGTCGGCCCCCCGACCGATGCCCAGCGTGCCGTCCGGGCTGCTGACAATGCGAGCGTGATGGCCCGTGGCCACCTGATCGAATCCGAGAGCGTCGGCTCGCCGAAACAACTTGTCGAACTTGATGTGACGGTTGCATTCGACACAGGGGTTGGGGGTTCGCCCCTGCTGGTGGTCGGACACATAGGGATCGACGACATGACGGTTGAAGTCATCGCCGAAGTTGAAGACGTGATGGTCGATACCGAGTTGTTGGGCCACCCGGCGAGCATCGTCGACATCGGATACCGAACAGCAGCCTGAGTCGCTGGCCCCACCCCACAATTTCAGCGTCACGCCGACGACATTCCATCCCTGCTCGACCAACAGGGCAGCGGCCACCGACGAGTCCACCCCACCCGACATGGCAACCAGAACGTCACCCTGAGGTTTCGAGCCGATGGTCATCAGCCCTTCTCCCGCAACCGCTCAACCGCCGCCGGCAGCGTGTTCAGCACGGCGTCCACATCATCGTCGGTGCTGGCATAGCCCAACGACAGCCGTAGTGACCCGAAGGCCATGGCCCGATCAAAGCCCATGGCGGCCAGCACATGACTGGGATCCATGGCCCCGCTGGCGCACGACGAGGCGGCCGAGGCCATGATGTCGGCCTTCTCCAACAGGAACAGCAGGGCCTCGCTCTCGATACCGGGAAAGCAGAAGTGACAGATGTTGGCGGTCTTGGTGGCCCGGTCGCCGGTCTCGACCGCGCCGGTGACGGTGGCGGCGATGCCATCGGCCAGCCGGTCGCGTAGGGTCTTGACCCGCTCGACCTGGTAAGAGCGTTCGGCCACCGTCAATCGAGCGGCCACGGCCAGAGCGGCGATACCGGCCACATTGTGGGTCCCGCCTCGGCGACCCCGCTCCTGACCACCACCTTTGAGAATCGGTGTCAGCGGAACCGTCGAGGGACGATCCTCCCGCACCACCAGCGCTCCCACTCCCTTGGGAGCCCCAAACTTGTGGCCGCTGATGGAGACAAGGTCGGCAACCGCCGCCAACTCGGCCACATCGAGCCAGCACAAGGCCTGGACGGCGTCGGTGTGGAGTAGAGCCTCAGGCGCCCTGGCCCGCACCAGATCGGCGACTTCGGCCAGCGGTTGCACGATCCCCGTTTCGTTGTTGGCCAGCATGACCGAAACGATCGACAGCCCCTCACCGTGTTCGGCCAGCAGGGTGGCCAGGGCATCGAGATCGACCAGGCCATCGCCTCCGACCGGGATCACCAGGCCGCCGTGGAACTCCACCGGATCGAGCACCGCGTGGTGTTCGATGGCCGAACAGGCCGGTCGGCCACCGAGGGCCGATACGGCGCCGGTTATGGCCAGATTGTCGGCCTCGGTCCCCCCGGCGGTGAAGACGATCTCCCCCGGTTCGGCCCCCAGACTGGAGGCCAGACTCTCCCGAGCCTCATCCAGCACCTGGTTGGCGGCTCGGGCCATACGATGAGCTCCCGACGGGTTGCCGAAGTTGTCGCTCAGGATCGGCACCATGACCTCAATCGCCTCATCCCTCACCGGAGTGGTGGCGGCGTAGTCGAGATAGTGGGTCACGCCGACGGGGCCGGCGATTCAACGCCGGAAGAAGGAGCCGGACGATGGAACACGGCTCCCGTCACGGTGATGATCACGTGTTCGGGGCCGTCAAGGCGAGCTTCCCCGTCGACGATCAGGCTGTAGCGATCAAGATCGGGCTCTTCGTTGGCGTCCGATGATCGGGGCGAGCCGGTGGCGCCCACCGCTGACGGCCACAGTACGGTGACGGTGGGCCGCTGGCCGCAGTTCCCGTAGCTGGTGCGACCGACCCGGGCTCGGAGTTGGACCTGACCCTCGGCCGCCGCCACCTGGAAGGGCAGGTGCGCGGCATGAGGTCGGCTGTCCATGATCGAGGTCAGCAGGAAGCCGCCACCGCGACGCACGATGTGATCAGGCAACTCGGCCATGTCGACTCGGATACTCATTACCTGCCATCCTACAAGCGTGGGCTGCAATGGACCTGGGAGTAAACCCTCCGGCTACCACCGCCAAGAGGCGGACCGCCAGCTCGATCTGACCCGTCCCGACGCCTACGGACGGGCTTTCGCCGACGTCTACGACCAGTGGTACGGACAGGGTCCGCCGGTCACCGGCGCCGGCCGGCCGGCCGAGCTGACGGTCTTCGTGGCCGCCCGATGCCCGTCAGGGGTGGTGCTGGAGCTCGGTGTCGGCAGTGGTCGGCTGGCCCAACCGCTCCATCAGGCCGGGATGGCCGTCATTGGACTCGACGCCTCATCGGCCATGCTGGCAGGCTGTCCGCCATCGATCACGCGGGTGGCCGGGGATATGGCCGATCTTCCCTTCCGCCCCCACCCTGGTGGCGACGACGGGGCACCGGGAGTGACCGTGTTGTGCGGGTTCAACACCTTGTTCAATGTCGGCTCAGCGGACCGTCTCGATCGCCTGCTGGTCTCGCTGGTTGAACTCCGGGCCATCTTCATCGTGGAGACGATGAACGTCGCCTTGCTCCCCAGCCAACCGGCGGTGTCGACCGGTCTCGCCCCCTTCCGGTCAGGCACCGGCGTGGTCGTCTCAACGACCAGTTCCGATCCGATCGGCCAAAAACTGGCCGGCCGGCACCTGGAGATAGCGGATCACGGTGTTGCCAGCCGGCCCTGGCTGCTGCAGCTCATCAGCCACCGAGATCTGGACGAACGGGCCGCCCGTCACGGCTTGAAACTGTTCGAGCGATACGGTTCGTGGCGGGCCGAGCCGTTCAGTCCGGACGATCCCACCGTGATCGGCGTCTACCGCCCGGCCCTCTGAGCCGGCCGGTCGGAGGTCACCTGCGGGCGATTCAGGACCGGTATCACCGTCGACCAGGGCACTGTGGACAATACTGGCTTGTAATCATCTATCCGCTCGTTGACGGAGGGGTCGCGGGCTCCTGTTCAAAGGAGGCTTATTCAATGCTGAGAGAATTCCGGGAGTTCCTGGAGAAGTTCAATGTGATACCGATCGCCGTTGGCCTGGTTCTGGCTCTGGCGTTCGCCCCCATGGTCGACGCCGTGGTGAACCTGGTGCTGTCGATCGTGGCCCGTGTCATCGGTATGGAACCCAATGATGAAGGGGCCTACGAGTTCGCCAGCTGGGATCCGGGCGGCTTCCCGGTGGGCGATGTCATCAACGCTCTCATCACCTTCATCATGATTGCGTTCGTGGTGTTCCTCATCATTCGTTCACTGGCCAGGGCCGGGGCCAAGACCGACGCCGCGGCCACGCCCGATCAGCAGCTGCTGACCGAGATCCGAGACATACTCCAGAACCGCTGACGCCAACCGGCGAACGCCGGCGCCAAAGGATCGCCCAGCTTGGACCCGCACTCTGAGTGCGGGTCCAAGCGTGCTACAGCGAGACCGGCGTACCTTCGTCGTAGCCGACCAGGGTTTCGCCGACGTGGCGGACCGACGTGACGCCTTCAACCCGCTGCTTCAAGATCCGCTCCAGGCCCTGCTTCAAGGTCTGGGTGGAGGCCGGGCAGGTCACGCAGGCCCCTACCAACTCCACCGACACTACACCACTCTCCTCATCGACCCCCCGCAGGAAAATGTCGCCGTTGTCGGCTTGGACCGCCGGTCGGATGATCTTGACCACCTCGGCCACTGCGTCGTAGAGCGCGCCACTTGCGTCACCCGGCGAGTCGGGCGGGTCCAGTTCGGCTTCAGCGATCGGTGACGTTTCAGGCACGATATTCAGCGTATTACCTCTCGGCTTCGGACACTCGGTTCAAACCTGTGACAGTTACCGACCGGTTACCCTGAACACTGTGGAAGTCGCCGGATTTTCAGCGCTCTTGGCCCACCAGGGCGGCTGGGACGAGATCCTGATGGTAGTGGCCCCCCTGGCCATCATCGGCGGACTCCTTTGGCTGGCCAACCGGAGGGTGGCTGCACAGCTCGAAGGCCAGATCCAGAGCGAAACATCCGACGGTGGCCCGCCATCCCCCGGTGACGATGGCCAGAATTGAGCGACGCTACCCGGTCGAAGACACCCTACTGGAAACGCTTCGCACCGCCCGGACCGACCTCGTTGTCGAGGAGGCCGACGGCATCGACCAGTGGGCCATGGTCAAAGGCCCGTTCAACGAATACCGCCGAACCCTGACGTTGTCGGATGACGGCCACGTGACCGAGACCACGGTGTTCAAGCTGGCCCTCCCCCTCTGGTGGATATATCTGATCCTGTTGTTTCGACGGGCGCTGGCCGATCTCGACCGGCGGCCCCGCAAACGGTTCTGGTGGCCCAAGGACGTCGTCGACGCTGACACCTCCCGCCTCCTGGGAGCCATCGGCACCATCGGAGCAATGGCCGGCTACATGGGGGTGGTCATCGGGCAGACCATCACCTTCGCGGCCAGGGACTTCGGCGTCGACGACAGCTCCCAGGCCAACACGCTGGCGGCCACGAGGCTGGGGGTGCTGCTGCCGCTGGTGCTGTTGGGCCTGGCCGACAAGGTCGGCCGGAGACCACTCACCCTGGGATTCGCGGTGGCTGCCGTGTTCTTCAGCGCGGCCGGGGCCCTCGCCCCCAACATGTTCATCCTGGGCGCCACCCAGACGATGGCCCGCGGCCTCACCACCGGTCTGATAACGCTGGTGACGCTGGCCGCCACCGAGGAGGCCCCGGCCTCGGCCCGGGCCATCGCCATCGGGTTCGCCACGCTGGCCACCGGGTTCGGAGCGGCGTTGGTCGTCTGGATCATCCCGGTGACCGACGTCATCGAAGGGGGTTGGCGGGTGGCCTATATCCTCCCCGTCCTGTTCCTGCCGCTCCTGGCCTGGATCGGCCGTCAGCTGCCGGAAACCCGGCGCTTCACCGTCGCCGACCGCCATGGCACGACCGCCGATGTCAACTGGTGGCGGTTCGCCCTCATCGCCTTCGCCGCCTTCGCCGGTGCCCTCTACCTGTCACCGGCGTCCCAGCTACGCAACGAGTACCTTCGGGATGACCTGGGTTTCGCCGCCCTCGACATCTCGGTGTTTCAGATCCTGGTCTCGACCCCGGCCACCATGGCCGTGCCCCTCGGGGGCTACCTGGCCGACCGCTACGGTCGCAAGCGTATCGGGGCCGGCGCGATGACACTGGCCGCCGTCGCCTCGGCACTGTCCTACCAGTCGTCAGGAGTCTGGCTATGGATCTTGTCGATGGTGGCGTTCTCCAGCTCGGCCGCGGCCGTCCCCGCTCTACGCGGCTACCAGGCCGAGCTGTTCCCGACCCGGGCCCGAGGTCGGGTCGGAGGCATGATCGACGCCATCACCGTGGCCGGCAGCGCTCTTGGCCTGGTTGTCGTCGGCCAGCTGGCCGTACGTTGGGACGATCTGGGATCGGCCATAGGGGTGATGGTGTTCGGCCCGCTGCTGGTCGCACTGTTGATCATCACCCTGTTCCCCGAAACGGCCGATCAGGAACTGGAGGTCTTCAACCCCGGTGACGTGCCGCCTCAGGGCGCTCCGGGCGGTCCGGGTGGGGATCACAACCCGACCGGACCGACGGACATGGTCAGAGGTCGGCCAACCAGCGGCTGACGGCGGCGACGATGTCGCCGTTCAGCTTCTCCGGCGGACTGTGGTTGGCGTCGATCCAGTGCTCGGTGAGCGGCCCCGGAATGGTCGGCAGGTAGCGGGCAAACTCATCGGGCTTCCCCATGGGGTCACGGTTTCCCTGGATCAGCAACGTCGGGCAATCAATGGCCGGCAGATGATCGATCCTCAGCTTCTCCGGCTTGCCGGCCGGATGCAGGGGGTAGCTCAAGAGGAGCAGGCCGGCCGGTGCCAATCCAGCCGCTACGGCCATCGACGCCGCTCTCCCACCCATCGAGCGGCCGCCAACCACGATCCTGTCAGCCGAGGTCTGCCACTTCTGGGCCCCATCGGCCATGGCCTGGTTGACGGTTTCGATCAAGCGGGGCATCCGGTCGGGCGGACGGCGGCCCGGACCCTTTTCCCGGTAGGGGAAGTTGAGACGGGCTACCGGAAGGTCGAGTTCCCGTTCCAGATCGAGGAACAGATGATGGTCACGGTCGCCGCCGGCGCCATGGAACAGGATCAATCCCCCAAGGGGTGGGGATTGGGCCGCAGGTCGGGCTGAGGTCATGATGCCAGCAGGATCCTACGGGCCTCGCTCAGCTCGGCGATCCGGGCCGCGGCATCGGCATCCTGAGCCCCGTGATCGGGATGGGCCGCTCGCAGCAACGACCGAAACCGTCGCTGAACATGCCGTTTGGATGGCAGATCGTCGCCGTTGTGATCGATCTCCAGCACCTCAAGGGCCCACGAAACGGGATCGTGCCAGGCCCGCAGCCGGAGCAGTTCATCGTCGAGGCCGGCGGAACCGCCGCCCATCATGTAGGAGATGAACGAGCCGTCGACCGGACGGGACCACACCAGGGCGGCCTCGAAGGTGTCGAACACCACGTCGCGAGCGGCGGCTGGAAGCGACCCGGCGGCATACAGCGCCCCCAACGCCAGCTGTACCGGCCGAGCGTTCTCATCGTCGAACTGGAAGCCGAGCGACCCGTTGACGGCGAGCAACTGCTGCCGGCTGACGGTCAAGCCGACCCGATCAGTCTGGAACCGATGACGAACCCGCGGCTGTACCACCTTGACCCCTCGGGAAAGCCGATCCATGACATCCATGAGATCTTCCCGCAACTCGGGATCAATGCCGGTTGCGGTGTGGGCCACGATTGCGGCCAGCAGCACGCCGCCGGGCCCGGGGGCGGGATCAACCGGGAGGTTCCGGGTGCCCAGGGCCACCCTTCTCGTCGGAGCGATGGGCCGGGAATGGCAGATCTCCAGTTCGGCGATCACTACCGCATCGGACCGTGGGCTCACAACCCTCCACGCTAGCGGCCACGGCGCGGAGCGCCTCGCTGCAGTTTGGGCCCCAGGACCGAAACTGGTGAGACTTGACGCACATCATAGGTTCCCACCCCCGAGGACCTGGCAACAGTGTCGCCCGATTGACTCGTCCAGGAACCGACTTGTTTCGCCACTGCCTGTGAGGGCAATGGCGGATTCGAGGACGCAGGGCGGCGAAGCAGATTCCTTTCGAGACCCCGGCATGTATTGTTGAGCAGTCTCCTAAGATCGGAGTCCATGACTACACCATTCGACATCGACCGGTTCCGGGTCCAGCCCGACAAGACCCTCGATCTGGGTTCTTGGGATCCCCAGGAGACTCCCGGTTGGGACCCCGCTGACAAGGACGGGGCCAAAGCGTTGGTCGGTCGGCTGAACGACCGACTGGAAGAGCTGCAGGAACTCATGTGGGCCCAGGGAACCGAGCGGGTGCTGGTGGTGCTACAGGCCATGGACGCCGGAGGCAAGGACGGCACCATCAAGCATGTCTTCGACGGCGTCAACCCCAGCGGGGTGAAGGTGGCGTCGTTCAAGAAGCCCAGCTCCCGCGAGTTGGCCCACGACTATCTGTGGCGCATTCACCAGCACGTCCCCGGCGACGGCGAGCTGGTCATCTTCAACCGCAGCCACTACGAGGACGTGTTGGTGGTCAGGGTGGAGAACCTGGTGCCTCCCGAGCGATGGGAGCGACGCTATGACCACATCCGCAACTTTGAGCAGATCCTGGCCGACGAGGGGACCACCATCATCAAGTTGTTCCTTCACATCTCCAAGGACGAACAACGGGAACGGTTACAGGAGCGCCTGGATCGCCCGGAGAAGAACTGGAAGTTCGATCCGGCCGACCTTGGGCCCCGATCCAAGTGGAGCCGGTATCAGGAGGCCTTCGAGGTGGCGCTGTCCCGCACCAGCACCCGGTCGGCGCCGTGGTACGTGGTACCGGCCAACCGCAAGTGGTACCGCAATCTGGTGGTGTCGGAGATCCTGGTCCAGACGCTGGAGGGGTTGAACATGACGTTTCCCGAGGCGCCGGCCGACATCGCCTCGATGTCGATTCCCGACTGACCGGGCTGACTGGACGTCTGTCGTCCGGTTCAGGTGGTCTTGACCGCGGCCATGGCCTGTTCAGCCCGGGCCCGACGACTTCGTCCCCGTTCCTCCAACTCCTCCAACTTTTCCGCCCGGTGGATGGCCTCGATCAAACGCACCGTACCCGAGTTGCCCCGCATGACCAGCGATTGGGTTCGGATGGTTTCGGTGCCGAACTGCACACCACGCAGTAGGGCACCCCGGGTGATGCCGGTGGCGGCGAAGAAGCAGTTCCTGGTGCCGATGAGGTCGTCGAGGCCGAGAATCTTGTTGACGTCATAGCCTTCCTGCTCGGCCAGCGCCCGCTCAGCATCATTCCGGGGCCAGAGACGACCCTGAAGATCGCCGCCCATTGCCTTCAGGGCGGCGGCGGCGATGACGCCCTCGGGCGTGCCGCCGATGCCGAACAGGATGTCTACGGCGGAATCGGGCCAGGCGGTGGCGATGGCCCCGGCCACATCGCCGTCGGCGATGAGGCTGATACGGGCCCCGGTGGCTCGGATCTCGTCGATGATTCCGGCATGGCGAGGCCGGTCGAGCACCACGGCGTTCAGGTCCCGCACCTTCTTACCACAGGCCTTGGCCAGCGCCGTCAGATTCCTGTCGATCGGTAGACGGATGTCGACGATGCCGGCGCCGGCCGGACCGACGGCGATCTTCTCCATGTACACCATTGGACCCGGGTTGAACATCGAACCTCGCTCCGAGGCGGCGATCACGGCGATGGCACCGGCTTGGCCGTGGGCCGTCAGCGTGGTGCCGTCGACCGGATCGACGGCGATGTCGGCGTGGGGCGGTTGCCCGTTGCCGATACGCTCGCCGTTGAAAAGCATCGGGGCCTCATCCTTCTCCCCTTCACCGATGATGACGGTGCCGTCCATCTGGACTCCGTCAAGCATGGCTCGCATGGCGTCGACAGCAGCCTGATCGGCCCCGACCTTGTCACCCCGGCCCTGCCAACGGGCAGCCGACATGGCGGCCGCTTCCGTGGTACGTACCAGTTCGAGGGCCAGATCGCGTTCCGGTGATACCCATTCGGTAGACATGGCCTCACCGTACCCCGCCCACGTTGTTCCGGGCCGGGTCGCGGCCCCGATCAGAGGAGGTTTGTGCGCTGGAGTGTCACTATGACACCGGAACGCACAAACCTCGGAGCGGGCCGGGAGGGCAAGCCCCGGGGGGAGAGCTAATGAGCGGTGTCGACCGTCTCGCCTGCCGCCTCCAGCAGAACCTCGGCCCAGCGACGATTGGCTCGCAGCTCGGCACTTTCCGGGTCGGCCTGCTCGGCCGCCATGGCTTCCGCCAGTTCGGCCCGGGTGGCGGCCACATCGATCTCATCAGCCGGCACCGCAGCGTCGGACAGAACCGTCACCTTGGAACCGGTGACCGAGACGAAACCACCTCGCACGGCGAAACGCCGCACGTCGCCACCGTCTTCGGTGACCCGGACCTCGCACGGAACCAACGAACCTATGAACGGCTCGTGACCGGTGAGAAAAGCTATCTCCCCTCCGCCTCGGGTACGGGCTACGACCTGGCTGCCCTCACCCGAATAGAGGATGTCCTCCGGCGATACAAACTCAACTTGCATCATCGGCTACGAAACATCCCGGCGGAGACGGTCGGCCTTTTCCCTCACCTGATCGGCGCCGCCGACGTTGAGGAAGGCCTGTTCGGGCAGATCGTCGAGATCACCGTCGACCAGGGCCTCGAAGCTGTCGATGGTCTCCTCCACCGGGGTGAAGATACCGGGCAGTCCGGTGAAGACCTCGGCCACCATCATCGGCTGGGCCAGGAACCGCTGAACCTTGCGGGCTCGATCGACGGTGATGCGGTCTTCCTCCGACAGCTCGTCGAGGCCGAGAATGGCGATGATGTCCTGAAGCTCCTTGTAGCGCTGCAGGATCTCCTGGACCCGACGGGCGACCCGGTAGTGACGCTCTCCCACCACCTCGGGGGTGAGGATGGTCGACGACGAGGCCAGCGGATCGACGGCCGGGTAGATGCCCAGGGCGGCGATGTCACGGCTCAACTCGGTGGTGGCGTCGAGGTGGGCGAACGTGGTGAACGGCGCCGGATCGGTGTAGTCGTCGGCGGGAACGTACACCGCCTGCATCGACGTGATCGAGTTGCCGCCGGTGGAGGTGATGCGCTCCTGCAGTACGCCCATCTCGTCGGCCAGCGTGGGCTGATAGCCCACAGCCGAGGGCATACGGCCGAGCAGCGTCGACACTTCGGAGCCGGCCTGCACGAACCGGAAAACATTGTCGACGAACAGTAGAACGTCCTGGTTTTGTACATCACGGAAGTACTCAGCCATGGTCAGGGCCGACAGGGCCACCCGGAGGCGAACGCCGGGGGGCTCGTCCATCTGACCGAAGACCAGAGCAGCCTTCGACAACACCGATGGGGCGTCTTCTTCGGCCCCCATCTTGGCCTCGCCCATTTCGATGAAGAGGTCGGTGCCCTCACGGGTGCGCTCACCCACGCCGGCGAACACCGACACACCACCGTGGTTGGTGGCCACACGGGTGATCATCTCCTGGATCAGCACGGTCTTGCCCACCCCGGCACCGCCGAACAAGCCGATCTTGCCACCCTGAAGATAGGGGGTGAGCAGGTCGATCACTTTGATGCCGGTCTCCAGCACCTGCTTGGTCGGTTCCAGCGAGGCGAACGGGGGCGAGGGACGATGGATCTCCCACCGCTCGTCGATGTCGAGTTCATCGGCCGGAACGTCGAGCGGTTCGCCGATCACGTTCCAGACGTGACCGAGGGTAACGTCGCCCACCGGGACGGTGATGCCCCGACCCAGGTTGCGCACGGATTGGCCCCGGCGTAGACCATCGGTGGGTTTCATGGCCACGGCCCGCACCCGACCTCGGCCCAGCTGCTGGGCCACCTCGGCCATGACGACGGTGTTCTCGCCGTCGACCTCGACGTCGAACTCGATGGCGTGGTTGATCTCGGGCAGCTCCCCCGGGGGGAACTCGACATCGACCACCGGACCGGCGATGGCGACGATCCGACCTTCCTTCAGCAGTGGTTCTGTAGCAGTCATAGTTCTAGGTCGACTCCCGTTATGGTGTTGCCGGCTCAGAAGCCGACAGGATGAGTTCCAGTGACATGTCGTCGCCATCGGCGTCGCCGCCGTCGGCGCCCAGGGCCTCGGCACCGCCGACGATCTCCATGATCTCGGTGGTGATCGACTCCTGTCGAGCCCGGTTCAGGGCTCGGGAAAGTTTGACGATCAGTTCCTCGGCGTTGTCGGTGGCAGCCTTCATGGCCCGCTGGCGATTGGCGTGCTCCGAGGCGGCGGCGTCGAGCAGAGCGGTGAACAGACGGGCCTCGACGTATCGAGGTAGCAGGTCGTAGAGCACGCCTTCGGCCGACGGCTCAAAGCTGAATCCGGCCAGGGCGGCGGCATCACCGGAGCCGGCTTCGGCCATGGTCTCGACCGACTCCAGCGGCAGGAACCGGCGGACGACGGCCCGCTGGGTTCCAAGAGTGACGAACTCGGTGAAGATCAGGTCGACCTGATCGACGTCGCCCGAGTCGAACAGTTCCCGCACCCGCTGGGCGATGGCTCGGGCGTCCTCGAACGTGGGATTGTCGGTGAAGCCACCGTAGAACGAGTCGATCGAGTAGTTCCGGAAGTTGAAGTAGTCACGGACCTTCTTGCCCACTGCCAGGATCCGGTAATCGCCACCTTCAGCCCGAAGCGCCTGAATCTCCCGCTCGGCGGTGCGCAGGACCTGGGAGTTGTAGGGGCCGGCCAGACCACGGTCGCCGGCGCAGATGACAAAGGCCACCGACTGCACGTTCTCAGCCTTCCGGAGCAGCGGATGGTCGACCTCGGCGCCGCCGGCGGCCAGGTCTTCGATCACTCCGGTCAGCTGCTCGGAATAGGGCCGAGCGGCCTTGGCCCGCTGCTGGGCCCGGGCCACCCGGGTGGCGGCGATCAACTCCATGGCCCGCGTTATCTTCTTGGTGTTCTTGACCGTGCCGATGCGGCGGCGCAGCACTCGTTCAGCACCACCCGGCATCAGATCCCACTTTCTTTCTTGCGACGTTTCGCCACCAGGACCTACTCCTTGGCCGCCCGGGAGATGTCCTCCTCGGGAAGGGTGTGGGGAGCGTCGACCATCTGGGTCTCGGCCTCGGCCTGCTCCTCGATTGAGGGATCGGCTCGATCCTCCGGCCGCAGAGCCCCGACGAAGTCGTCGGTGAAGGCGGCGATGGCGGCCTCCAGCGCCTCCTCATCGGACACGGCACCGTTGGCTTTGATCGACTCCAGCATGTCGGGGTGGCGGGAGTGGAACCACTCCACGAGGCTGGACTCATAGCGGCTCACATCGGCAACCTCGATACCGTCGAGATAGCCTCTGGTTCCGGCGTAGAGCACAACCACCTGTTCCTCGACCGGAACCGGGGCGTTGATGCCCTGCTTCAGCAACTCGGTGAGGCGGTAGCCCCGATCGAGCTGAGCCTGGGAGACGGCGTCGAGATCGGAGCCGAAGGCGGCGAAGGCGGCCAGATCCCGGAACTGCTGCAGGTCGGATTTCAGGGTGCCGACCGCGGCCTTCATGGCTTTGATCTGAGCGGCCGAACCCACCCGGGAAACGGAGATACCGACATCCACCGCCGGGCGGATACCCGACTTGAACATGTCGTCTTGGAGGAAGATCTGGCCGTCGGTGATCGAGATCACGTTGGTCGGGATGTAAGCCGAAACGTCGCCCGCCTTGGTTTCGATGACCGGAAGCGCCGTCAGCGAACCGGCACCCAGATCATCGGACAGCTTGGCCGCCCGTTCCAGCAAGCGGCTGTGCAGGTAGAAGACGTCGCCCGGGTAGGCCTCGCGACCGGGTGGGCGGCGCAGCAGCAGCGACACTTGACGGTAGGCCTCGGCCTGCTTGGACAGATCGTCGTAGACGATGAGGGCGTGCTCGCCGTTTTCCATCCACTCCTGCCCCACGGCACAACCGGCGTAGGGGGCCAGGAACTTGAAGGGGGCCGGATCGGAAGCCGGGGCGGCCACCACCACGGTGTAGTCCATCGCTCCGTATTCTTCGAGCAGAGCCACCGTCTGAGCCACGGTCGAAGCCTTCTGGCCCACCGAGACGTAGATGCATTTCACCCCGAGACCCTTCTGGTTCAGGATGGTGTCGACGGCCACCGTGGTCTTGCCGGTCTTGCGGTCGCCGATGATCAGCTCCCGTTGACCCCGACCGATGGGAATAAGGGAGTCGACCGCCTTGATGCCGGTCTGTAGCGGTTCATGCACCGGCTGACGGCCGATGATGCCGGGGGCCTGGATCTCCATGCGGCGCTGGCGGACGTTGCTCAGCGGACCCTTGCCGTCGAGCGGCTCACCCAACATGTTGATCACCCGACCAATGACGCCGTCACCCACCGGTACCTGGAGGATGTCGCCGGTGGCCTCGACGCTCTGACCCTCCTCGATGCGGTCGACATTGCCGAGCACCACCGCACCAATGGTGTCCTCGTCGAGGTTGAGAGCCAGACCGATGGTGCCGTCCTCGAACCGCAGCATCTCGTTGACCGCGGCGTTGGGCAGGCCGCTGACCCGGGCGATACCGTCGCCGACCTCGGCCACCCGACCGACGGTGACGCTGCGCACATCGGTGTCGAACCCCTCCAGATTCTTACGGAGGGCGCTGGTGATGTCATTGGGATCAAAGGACAGTGCCATTTGTTCTCTCTTCTCGGGCAGGTGCTCTGCTTCTGCGTATCTGGATGATCTTGGCGGGTAACTGCTGAGCCGGGGGCTCCTAGAGGGCTTCTCGCATCTGGTTCAGGCGAGTACGGAGGGATCCGTCGATGACGGTGTCGCCAATGGTGGTCACGGCGCCGCCGACCACGTCGGGATCGACGATGTTCTCAAGCTCGACCGGACCACCGACAGTGGAACTCAGAGCGTGGGCCAGGCGGGACTGCTGATCGGCCGACAGGGCGACCGCACTGCGAACCGTGGCCACCCGCTTGCCTGATGCGGCGGCGGCGGCGTTCACGAACGAGTCGACGATCTCGGCCAGTTCACCGCCCCGGCCCGACGAGACGATCATGCCGACCAGTCCTCGTACGACATCGGACGACTTGCCACCGAGGATGTCATCGACGATCTGGGTTCGGGTCGCCGCCGGGAGCAGATTGTTCGACAGCGAGGCCCGCAGCTCGTCGTTGCCGGCCACGGCCCGGGCCACGTCACGCAACTGCGAGCGGACACCGTCGACGTTGCCTTCGGCCCGGGCCACCGACAAAAGGGCCTGGGCGTATCCGTCCACACGGTTTGCGTTCATCGCTGCGTCTCCATCTGCCTCACATCGTTGATGTAGGCCTCGATCAAATCGGCCTGGGCGCCGGCGTCGAGGTCGGCCCGCACCATGTCCTCGGCCGCCTGCCGGGTGGCGTCGGCGATCTCGGCCTGCAGGTCGGCCCGGGCTTGGCGCTTGCGGTTGGCCACATCGGCCTTGCCCCGTTCCCGGATCCCTTCGGCCTCGGCCTCGGCCTTGGCGATCAGATCGGCCTTGAGCCGAGCCGCCGTCTCCTCGGCCTCGACCCGGATACGGGTCTCCTCCGAGCTCAGGTCGGGCAATTCGGCGGTGCTGGAGTTGAGGGCCGCCTCCGCCGCCTCGCGACGAGAGCGGGCCTCGGCCAGCTCCGACTCGATCCGGGCCGTCCGACCGGCCATGGCCCTACTGATGGCAGGCCAGCCCTTCCACATGATCAGGCCGAACACGATGAAGAAAGCGATGCTTCCCCAGACGACTTCCCTGACATCGTGAGCCAGGTGATAGCCATTGCCTTCAGCGGCCAGGACATTCAGTATGTTCATGGTTCGATCCTCAGTTGGGATTCGTCAGGTATTGATCAACGACGGTTTGGGCCGAGCCTCCGTCGACCGAGCGGCCGACAACCCGGGAGGCGGCACTGGTGGCAAGCTCTGCGACCTGGGGCCGAAGGGAGGCCAGAGCCTGTTCCCGCTCGGTGGTGATCTCACCGTCGGCGATCTCACGCATAGCATTCACTTCCCGCTCTGCTCGGGCCACGAGTCTCTCCCGTTCCGCTTCGGCCTCCGACCGGGCGGCATCGATGATCGACGCTGCTTCGGCTCGCACGTCGGCCAGCTGATCCGCCATCTCGGCGCTGGCCGACACGGCCTTGGCCCGGGCGGCATCAGCGGCGTCATTGTCGGCGGCAATGGTGGCGGCCCGATCGTTGCGGGCCCGCTGAACCGGCGGTAGCAACACATAGGTCACCAGTAGGTAGAGGGCACCGAACGAGAGTGCTCCCCAGAACATCTCACTCATCCACGGCAGGATCGGGTTCGATGCAGCAGCCTCGGCGCCTTCCTCTTCTACTGCAAGTATGAGTGGGTAGAGCATTGGCTCCTCCCTAGGCGAACTTGAGCAGAATGAAGACGACGAACCCGATGAGGGCCAACGCCTCGGTGAAGGCGATTCCCAAGAACATGTTGGTACGGACGGCACCGGCCGACTCGGGTTGGCGAGCCATGGCCTGCACGGCCTGTCCGACCAGATACCCGATGCCGATGCCCGGGCCAATGGCGGCGAGACC
The DNA here is from genome assembly GCA_965216685.1 of Acidimicrobiales bacterium. Taxonomy (GTDB): domain Bacteria; phylum Actinomycetota; class Acidimicrobiia; order Acidimicrobiales; family SZUA-35; genus JAHELU01. The sequence goes on along the minus strand of OZ244195.1, from coordinate 3,813,987 downwards.
GTAGGCCATGCCGGCACCGGCGGCGCCGGCAATGCCCTTCTGGTCGGCGGCCGACACGGCTTCCTGGGCCACCTCCAGGCTCTGCATGGCTATGGTTGCGAGGACGCTCATTAGAGGTTTCTCTCCTGTGTTAGAACCGCCGCGTTACCGGCGGGGCCCTCACCGAAGTGAGGAGTGTTGTCGGTTACTTGCTTGAGAACTCGGGGCCGATCGGGTCGGCCGAAGATGGGGCGGGCTAGTGGGCGGGATGCAGTGAGCTGTCGATGTAGACGGCGGTGAGCAGGGCAAAGACGAAGGCCTGCAGGAACGACACGAATATCTCGAAGGCGGTCAGGATGACCAGCATCCCGAAGGTCAGCGGCAGCAGGACGATCATGGCCGAGGCGGTGAACACGGCGATGGTCAGAACACCGAAGGTCACCAGCAGAATGTGTCCGGCCAACATGTTGGCGAAGAGCCGGACCGCCAGGCTGAACGGTCGCAGGATGAAGACCGAGAAGAACTCGATGAAGCCGACCAGCCAGCGCATGCCGAGAGGAACGTACCCCGGCCAGATGATGTCGGTGAAATACTTGATGCCGTTGTTCTTGAAACCGAGATAGACAAAGACACAGAACACCACCAGGGCCAGAAACATCGGATTGGCCATGCGGGCGTTGGCCGGCATCTGGAAGGTGGGAATCACCTCGAAGAGGTTCCCGAAGAAGACGAACAGGAACAAGCTGAGCAGAAGCGGTAGGTACTTCAGCCCGGCGGGACCGGCGGCGGGGAGAATGATCTGATTCTCGACGAACTCGACCGTCCCCTCGGCCACGTTCTGCAACCCCCGGGGAACCATCTCCTTCTTCGACAGGAGGAAGACCACGGTGGGAATCAACATGGCCAGAATCGAGATGAGACCGATCTTGTTGAGAGCCCAGAAGCTACCGTCGCCGAAATAGTTCGGCCACTCGACGAGGTCTTGGATTGAGGGGTATTCGAATCCGAACACGTAGGGACTCCTTCAAACAGTGTTCCGTTTTGGTGTCGGTCCCGGCGCGAACCGCCTAGTGGGCCGCTCGATCCGAGGTTGTCTGGGTGTGGTCGGAGCCGGAGCTCCGACGTCGAACTTGGATGTGTTCCGGGTTGTAACCGGCAGCCGGGCGGCTGCCAGCGTTGCGCAACCGGGACTGGCGGCCCACCCACGGCTCTTCACCGGTCGGGGACACTCCCCGATTGCCTCCGGACTTGGACGTGGGTTTCAGGCCCGGGTGTGCGAACGACGCCGAGACGTGCCGCAGTTCCCATACCAGCAACCCAAGGTGCGTAGCGATGATAGCAATACCGAGCGGGATCATACGGATCCAAGGGGCATCCCTCACAATCCACACGGCCATGAATACCAGGGCCAATCGCATGACGTATCCGCCGAGCGCAACTGAGGCTACCAGACCGAGCGAGATACGGGCGGCCCAGCGCAACAAATAGGCCGACAGAAGGAAGTTGACCATGACAATGGCCATGGCGTAGGCCACCGAGGCCGCTGCGTCGACCCCGCCGATGAGGGCCACCAGGCCGACCGCGACAGGCATGACGATCAGACCACGGCGGGCCATGTCACGAGCGATCTCGGCCGCCGGAGCATCATCGACCGGTTTGGCCATCGACGCGGTCACGAGCCGGCCTTCCGCACTCGTGCTTCTTCTTCGTGGCGGGCCATATCGCGTTGATAGCGGTAGTAGATGTTCATCACCGAGCCGGCGAACCCCAGGATGGCCAGACCGATCGTGAACCAGGGGACGGTACCGAGGCGTCGGTCAAGCCAAAGACCGATGAGAGCGAAGACGACCCCGGAGAACGCCAACTCGTAGCCACCGCTGCTCTGGTGATAGTGCTCGGTCAATCGACGTTGGTTGGCGTCCAAGTTCGTTCGTCCTTATCCCACAGGTCTGACACTCCGCAAACGGAACTGGCGTCGAACGAAACGATACGGAGCGGAGGCCGTCAAACCAACACTGAGCGGCGGGATTGTAGCCGACCGGAAGAGGCGTAATGCGGTCACCTACCCCGGTTTTTGACGGTGGGCCGGAATCCCGCGGAATCAGCGGCGGTAGCCCCGCCGTTCGTCGGCGGCCGTCGCCTCCGGCCATCGGCGTTTGAGCTTGCCGGAAGCTGGTCGACAGATCGCCGTTGGTCAGGCTGGAAACGCCGGGGCGACCGCCGGCCGTTCAACTCGGTTCCAACCACCCCCTGCGCCGTCTCGGACCCGTCCCGCCGACGCACGCCGGGGTGGAACAAGGTGTACAGCAGGAGGCCCAGAGCGGCGACACCGAACGGGACGACGCCGTCGCCCTGGCCTTCGTTGTAGGTGGGATAGAGGACGAAGGCCGACAGGAGAGCCGTCCAGGTCCAGAGAATACCGACGCTGCGACGGTGGCCGTGACCCAGCCGGACCAGACGGTGGTGGAGATGGTCCTTGTCGGCGGTGGCCAGACCCTGGCGTTGGGTGGCCCGACGGATGATGGCGAAGGCGGTGTCGAGTACCGGAACGCCGAGGATCAACAACGGGATGGCCAGAGGGGCGTAGAAGAAGAACGTCTGACCGCTGAAGGGGTCGGGAGTGCGACCGCCGACCGCCATGGTCGAGGCCGCCATCAACGTTCCCAGGAGGAGGCTGCCGCTGTCGCCCATGAAGATCTGAGCCGGGTAGACGTTCCAGGGAAGGAAACCGACGCACATTCCCAGGGTCAAGGCGGCCACCAGCGGTCCGATGTTGCCGGCGAACAGCAGCTCGGCCTGACCCAGACGCACCGCGTACAACAGGAAGGCGGCGGCCCCGATGGCCACGATCCCTCCGGCCAACCCGTCGAGGCCGTCGATGAAATTCACGGCGTTGGCCAGACCGAGGACCCAGATGACCGAAACCAGGAGGGCCAGGTCGTAGGGCATGACGAACACGTCGAGGAACGGGATACGGAACCAGATGATGCTCACCCCACCCACCCCCAACAGGAAGGCGGCCAGGCTGAGTCCGGCCGTCTTGGCCGGGGCGCTGATGTCCTGGACGTCGTCGATCAGACCGACCAGACAGGCCACGGTGGCGCTGGCCACCACGGCGAAAGGCTCACTCGAGCCGCGGAAGACAGCGTCGAACCAACCGGAATACCAGGCCACCACGAACCCGGTGACAAAGCCCAGGTACATGGCCGTTCCCCCCAGGATCGGGGTTGGCCGCTCGTGGAGCCGCCGGGCGTCCGGGTCGATCAACAAGCCTGTCGTATGAGCGACGAAGCGAGAGAGGGGGACCAGGGCCAGGGTCACTCCGGCGGTAACGGCGGCGACGACCAAGTAGGACGAGAGGACCGGTCGCATGTGCTGACGTCAACCGTACACGCTCCCACCCCCAAAAACCGTCGTGTGCGCTCCAGCGTTCACCGGTGAACGCTGGAGCGCACCCATGGGTTAGAGCAGGTCGGGGTAGGGGGCGAAGGGCCGGCAGAGCTGCCGGACCTCGTCGCGAATAGCGGCGATTGCCGCCTCGTCGCCACGGAAACGAAGGGTGGCGGCGATCAGCCGGCCGATCTCGACCATCTCCGGCTCCTTCATGCCCTGGGTGGTGACGGCCGGGGTACCGATCCGGAAACCGGAGGTGACAAAGGGAGAGCGGGGATCGTCGGGAATCGAGTTGCGGTTCAGCGTGATGCCTGCCTCGTCGAGCACAGTCTGGGCCTCCTTGCCGCTGAGGTCGGCGTCGAAGGGACGCAGGTCGACCAGCAGCAGGTGGTTGTCGGTACCGCCGGACACCAACCGGAACCCCTCGGAGGCCAGACTCTCGGCCAAAGCCGAGGCATTGGCCACGATCTGGGCGGCGTAGGCCCGGAATTCATCGGTGGCGGCCTCGGCGAACGCCACCGCCTTGGCCGCAATGGCGTTCTCCTGCGGTCCTCCCTGTTGCCCGGGGAACACCGCCTTGTCGATGGCGGCGGCCAGATCGGCGGTGCTGAGGATGCATCCACCTCGGGGCCCCCGCATGGTCTTATGGGTGGTGAAGGTGACGACGTCGGAGTAGGGCACGGGATTGGGGTGGGCCCCACCGGCGATCAGGCCGGCGATATGGGCGGCGTCGAACATGAGCAGAGCACCGACCTCGTCGGCGATCTTGCGGAACGGCTCCGGTTCGATGATTCGGGGATAGGCGGTTGCTCCGGCCACGATCAGTTTGGGCCGGTGCTCGGCCGCCAGATCGGCGATCTGGTCCACCTGCAGCCGCTCGTCGGAGTCGCCCACCCGGTAGCCGACGAAGTTGTACATGATGCCCGATGCGTTCACCGGCGACCCGTGGGTCAGGTGACCACCGTGATCGAGGCTGAGCCCGAGTACGGTGTCGCCCGGCTCGAGCAGGGCGTGGTAGACGGCCATGTTGGCGTTGGCCCCGGAATGGGGCTGCACATTGGCGTGGTCGGCACCGAACAGGGCGCACACCCGCTGGCGGGCCAGATCCTCCACTTGATCCACCACCTGGTTGCCGCCGTAGTACCGGCGACCGGGGTAACCCTCGGAATATTTGTTGGTGAACACCGAGCCGGTGGCCGCCATTACCGCCGGCGAGGCGAAGTTCTCAGAGGCGATCAACTGCAGTGCGGTGTTCTGACGCTCGACTTCGGCCCGGGTCAGCCGGTCCGTTTCTTCGTCGCTCAGAATGGGCCAAGGCATAGGGGCATTACTCCTGTTCTAACAATGAGATCTTGTCGACTCGGCGGCTATGACGCCCACCGGCGAAGGACGCGGCCAGGAAAGCGTCGACTGCGTCGAAGGCAACCTGAGACCCGACGAACCGCTGACCCAGACACATCACGTTGGCGTCGTTGTGTTCCCGACTGAGCCGAGCCGACGTGACGTCGTGGACCGTGGCGGCCCGAACGCCGGGCACCTTGTTGGCGGCGATGCAGATACCGATTCCGCTGCCACACACGGCGACACCCAGCTCACCCTCGCCGCCAACCACCGCTCTACCCACGGCGGCCCCGAAATCGGGGTAGTCGACCGAGACGGAATCGTGGGTGCCCATGTCGACGACCTTGTGGCCGGCCGCCTCGAGGTGCTCGGCGATCTGCTGCTTCAGCTCGAATCCGGCGTGATCGGACCCAATCGCAATTCTCATTCCGTCACCATTCCTTGCTCGGAGAAGCACGATTCCCGCACCGCTTGGCCACACCAGTGTCCTGATGCTCATCGAGTATGTGATTCTGATCAGTCTGACAGGACACTAGGAGCGTAGGGGAAATCGCCCGACAATGGCCCGTTGGCGCCCACTGAGATCCTTGATTTTTTGTACGGTGGCGAACCGCGGCGATGCCAGCTGAGCCATGGCCTCGATCTGGGACGGTGCCATCTCCAGCACCAAGGCTCCGGCGTCGGTCAACCAATCCGGACTGGTGGTGATCAGTTTTTCCAGATGTTCGGTCCCTACCACGCCGTCGGTCCGGCCGGTGTCGGCGGCAAACAGGGCCTCCGACGGCTCCCAGGCCGTCTGGGGATCGACGTCGTCGTCGGCACCGACATAGGGCGGATTCGAGACCACCACCCCCAACCGACCCACGAGCGACGGGGGAAGGGCGTCGAACCAATCGCCCTGACCGACCCGCACCCGGGAGCCGGCCCGGCCGATGCCGGCCACGTTGGCCCGGGCCACGGCCAGGGCGTCAGCCGACACATCAGTTAGCCAGACCTCGGTTCGGTGCTCCTCGAAGGCCACCGACAGGCCGACGGCCCCCGAGCCGGTTCCGAGGTCGGCCACAGTGATCAGACGTTCGGCGCCGGCCGCGCCGGCGGTGCCGGTTTCGGCCCCGGCCAGCAGCCGACGAACCTCGTCGATGGCGTGACCGGCCACCATTTCGGTCTCCGGGCGGGGAATCAGTACCCGAGAGTCGACGAACAGATCGAGATGGCGAAAACCCCAAGAACCGATGACGTACTGCAGCGGCTCACCGGTCCGGCGGCGGGCCAACATGGAATCGAGGGCGGCCACCTGACGCCGGGTGGCGTGATCGTCCTGGGCCGTCAACCAATCGGCGCCGTCGGCACCGCTGGCCCGCCGACCAATATGTTGTGCGCTTGTCTCGGGGTCGGGAACGTCGGACCGGGTCAGGTCGACCACAGCTTCGGCCACGAGTTCACGCCAGGTGACCATCGAGATGCTCGGCGACCGGCCCGGCCTAGGCCGAGCCGTTGCTGTCCTCGGAGAGCTGGCGAGCCCGTTCATCCTGAACCAGAGCATCGCTGATCTCGGTCAGATCTCCACCCAGGATCCGGTCGAGCTTGTGGATGGTCAGGCCGATTCGGTGATCGGTGACCCGGTTCTCCTTGAAGTTGTAGGTGCGGATCTTCTCCGACCGACCGCCGCCTCCGGTCTGATCCCGCCGGGTGGCCGATGCCTCCTCCCGCTGCCGATCGAGTTCCCGCTGCAACAGCCGGGACCGCAGCACCTTGAGGGCCCGCTCCCGGTTCTGCAACTGACTCTTCTCGTCCTGCATCGACACCACCTCACCGGTGGGCAGGTGGGTCACCCGCACAGCCGAGTCCGTGGTGTTGACGTGCTGACCACCGGCCCCCGACGACCGGTAGGTGTCGAATCGGAGCTCGTTCATGTCGATCACCACGTCGACCTCATCGGCCTCGGGTAGGACCGTGACCGTTGCCGATGAGGTATGGACCCGGCCCTGTGACTCGGTGACCGGCACCCGTTGCACCCGGTGGGGACCGGCTTCGAACTTCATCCGGGTCCAGGCGTCGTCGCCTTTCACCATGAATGTGACCTCGTCGAACCCACCCATGTCGGAGGCACTGGAGTTCATCAGCTCGAATCCCCAGCTGTGGTTCTGGGCGAACGTCTTGTACATCTCGTAGAGGTCGCGGGCAAAGAGGTTGGCCTCCTCGCCCCCCTCGGCCCCTCGGATCTCGACGATGACGTTGCGGCCGTCGTTGGGGTCCTTGGGCAACAGCAGGACTTTCAATTCTCCTTCCAGCCGCTCGATGTCGGCCTCGGCCGATGCCACCATCTGCCTGATTTCATCGCGGTCGGCCGGTTCGGCTTCGGCCAACAGCTGATTGGCGGTCTCCACGTCTTCGTGCCGTTCCCTGAGCTGCCCGGTCAGCGTCACGATGTCACCCAGGGCGGCGTAGCGTCGCGACATCTCGACAAACCGCTTGTTGTCGGCGATCAGCTCGGGGTCGGCCATTCTGGCCTCCAGCTCCCGGTACTCGTCCTCGAGCGCGCTGAGTCGTTCCAACATGGTTACGAGACTACCGACTCCCACGGTGGCTCGATCGGCGATATGTGGCATCGCTCGACAAGCCCCGGCATTCCTCCGGCGACAAGGGCGGCATCGCGGGTCGGCACCACCACGATCAGGTGTGAGGCCGGGTCGATGCGCTGACGATAGTCGGCGGCCGCCGGCAGCAGATCCAGGTCGACGCCGGCGGAACAGACAACGGTCACACGATCGGAGGGTGAGTAGCCGGCGGCGGCGTCACCGTCATGAATGCCGGGTTTGGGTTGGAGAGGTGGGCGGGGTTCCAGCTCGGCCAGCCCGATGAGGCCGGGATCGGCCAGCAGGGTCGAGCGAAGCCAGCGGGGTCGGGACAGCCTGGTCAACGGGTGGAGGGCCACGCCGGGACGACGATGATGGGTCACGAGTTGCACGGCGCGCCGCAGGCGCTGTTCGTCGCTGAGATGCCCGTGCACCTGAAACTGCAGCTCCCGGTCGGCCTCACCGACCCCCACCCGTAGCCGGGGCCCGGTATCGCTGTCGGCATAGGCGTCAGCCACCTCGACCCGGGCCACCTCCAGCCCGTGCACCTCACCGGTCAGCCGACCATGATCGTCGACCACCCTTGCGCCGGCGTCGGCCATGACGGCGGCCGCCCGCCACATGTCGTCACCCAGGACCGGGGGCACGGCCACCGGGAGGGCCACGGAGTCGACGGCGTCGGCCCCGACGACGGTCTTCACCGCTATGTCGGCCGTCAACAATCGGGCTCGGCGGGCCATGTGTCCGGCCACTTCGGCGTCATCGACGAAGACGGTCACCGCTGACGCCGACTGACTGACGGCCCACCGCACGATGGCACCGAGGTCGTTCACCTCGTCGGCCAGGGCGTACACCCGGCTGCCGACCACTGCGCCGACAATAGCCGAATCGGCGGCCGGGCGGACCAGGTCGCTACCGAAGGTCTCCTTGGCCGACGTGGCGGCAATCAGCGCTGCCAGCTTCCGGGCCTTGAGAGCGGCCAGACGCACGTCGTCGAGGGCCACGATGGCCTTCAGAGGCGGAACGCCGCCCGGCGACTACTCGTTGTCGCTCTTCTTACGACGACCGTAACGACGTTCGAAACGCTCCACCCGGCCGGCGGTATCGACGATCTTCATCTGACCGGTGAAGAAGGGGTGACTGGCCGACGAGATGTCGACCTTGGCCAGTGGGTAGGTGTTGCCGTCCTCCCACTCGATCGTTTCGTTGGTCTCGACCGTGGACCGGGTCAGGAAGGAGAAGTCGGCCGAGGCGTCCATGAACACCACGGGACGGTAGTTGGGGTGAATGTCGGGCTTCATCGTTTCAGGTGTTTCCGGTTTCAATGGTCTGATTTCGTCGACCAGGTCTTGATTCTGCGAACTGTTCAGTCTGCCGTGATGTGCCGGCATCTGAAACACCGGCCCGACCTTTCCGGATCGGGCCGGCCGACTAGGCCGCTCGGGCCTTGGCGATCTCGGCCAGGAAGTCGGCGTTGGTTTTGAAGCTGGCCAGCCGCTCGATCAGCATCTCGATGCCGGCGGCGTTGCTGTCGTCACCCTCGGCCCCCATGGCCTGAACGATCCGCCGCAACTGCCAGGAGGCTTCGACGTCCTTCTTGGAGCGGAGCAGGTTCTCGTTGCGGGTCGACGAGCCGTCAATGTCGATGGCGGGGAAAATGCGCTTCTCGGCCAGGCGACGATTGAGCCGCAGCTCCATGTTGCCGGTGCCCTTGCACTCTTCGAAGATGACCTCGTCCATCTTGGAGCCCGTTTCGACCAGGGCGGTGGCCAGGATCGTCAACGACCCACCTTCCTCGAAGTTGCGAGCCGCCCCCAGGAACCGCTTCGGCGGGTAAAGGGCGGCGGCGTCGATCCCGCCCGAAAGGGCCTTGCCGCTCTGGGGACCGGCCATATTGTAGGCCCGGGCCAGGCGGGTGATCCCGTCGATGATGAGCACGACGTCGGCTCCTTCTTCGACCATTCTCTTGGCCCGCTCCAGGGTCAGTTCGGCGATGGCGGTGTGCTCCTCCGGCGGCCGGTCGAAGGTGGAGGAGACAACCTCGCCGTTGCTGAGCGAACGCTCCATGTCGGTGACTTCCTCCGGCCGTTCATCGACCAGCAGCACCAGGAGTTTGACTTCCGGATTGTTGGTCTCGATGGCCCGGGCGATGTCTTTCATGATGGTGGTCTTGCCCGCCTTGGGGGGCGACACGATCAGCCCACGCTGACCCTTACCGATCGGGGCCAGCAAATCGATGATCCGGGTGGTCATGTTGAGCGGCTCGTCCTTCATCTCCAACACGAGACGCTCGTCGGGGAACAGCGGTGTGAGATCATCGAAGCGGGGGCGAGGTGTCTGCTCGCCGGCCGAGACGCCATTGATCGAGGTGATCTCGTGCAGCGCCGGGTTCTTCTCGTTGCGGTTGGCCGGTCGGGCCTGTCCGACCACGTGGTCGCCCTTGCGCAGTTTGTGCTGGCGGACCTGCTTGACCGACACGTAGGCGTCGTCCCGGCTCGGCAGCAGACCGTTGACCCGGAGAAAGGCATAGCCTTCGTCTCGCAGGTCGAGGAAACCCTGAACTTCGACCGGTTCATTGGAGACACCGTCGTTACCGGCATCGGCCCGATCGCGACCTCGGCCCCGGCCCCGGCCCCGGCGGGTTCGACGATTGGCGTCGTCGCCGTCGTCATCGTCGTCGGTCTTGGAATTGGAGCCCGAGTCGGCCCGCTTCTGGTTCTGATTGTTGCCGTTGCGCTGACGCGACTGATCCCTACCGCGGCCACTCTTGGACCGTCCACCCCTCGAGTCCGAACCGGACTCCTCCAGAACCTGGATCTCCCAATCGGCCAGCGGCTCGCCATCGGGTCCGGTGGGATGGTTGGCCCCCGCCTTAGCCTTCCTGGATCCTCCGTTGCGCTGGCCGGACTTGTTGTCTTTGCCCGACCCGGTCGACTCGGCCTTGCCCGATCCGTTGTCGGCGTCCGAGGAGGCATCGTCTGTGGTGGTGTGGCCCGAGGTCGAACCGGCGTCTTTCTCCGAGCCGGATTCGGCATCACCAGTAGCGTCATCGCCACCGGCGGTGTCATCGCCGGCGGTGGTGTCATTGCCGACGCTGGCCGCCTTGTCCTTGGCTCCCGAGAGTTCCAGGATCTGCTCGACCAGTTCCGACTTGCGCATCCGGGCGGTCGATGTTCCCCCCAAAGCGGAGACTATTGCCTGCAGCTCCGCCTTGTCCTTCTTCTCCAGACCTTGGCGCTCCTCAACCAGTTGGTCGCTCACGGTTGCATGCTCCTCACAGCTACTTCAGCTTTCGAACGTAGGAGTCTGATACGGCGCGGATATGGCAGTATCAATCCATTGATGTTGAGGCCACGTCTATGCGCCGGTGGGGCGTCAACTGCGGCGGAAGTCGGCGTACATCCTACAGAGGAGCCGGACCGGCTCCAGACGGACGAGACATGTGCCGCCACCAGACCTCAGAGCCCCAGGCTACCACCGAGGCGATCGAGTTTGCGGATTGAACCGAGATTCGTCGATCCCGGCCAGGACCGTCTAGCGGCCGTTGCGAAGGATGGCGGCCAGCGAGTCGGATGAGTTGTCGATCACCTCATACTGTTCGGTCCGCTCGAAAAGCTCGGCCAGGTGGGGAGGCAGCTCGGGGCGCCGGCCGGTGGCCTGGAGCACGGCGTCGGGGAACTTGGCCGGATCGGCGGTGGCCAGAGCGATGACGGGGGTCCCCGGTTGGGCCAGCTTGCGGGCGGCGTAGGTGCCGACCGCAGTGTGGGGATCGACCAGCCTCTCGGTGGTACGCAGAATCTCGGCCATCTCCTCCAACGTGCCGTTGTCGTCAAGGCTGAGACCGCAGAAGTCATTGGCGATGACCTGGCACCACGACGACGGAACCTCGACCCTGCCTTCGGACCGCAGCGTGGTCAGCAGTTCCACGATGGATTGGCCCACCCGACCGCCGGCCTCCCACAACAGTCGTTCAAAGTTGGAGGAGACCTGGATGTCCATGCTGGGGCTGAGTGACGGCTCGACCGACTCGATGATCAGGCTGCCCGATTGGAAGAAGCGGGTGAGGACGTCGTTACGGTTGGAGGCCACGATGAACCGGTCGACGGCCAGGCCCATGCGCTTGCCGTACCAGCCGGCCAGAACGTTGCCGAAGTTGCCGGTGGGAACCGAGAAGGTCACCGGTGCACCGTCGGGGCTGACCCGGCGGGCGGCGTGAACGTAGTACGGAATCTGGCTGACGACCCGCCCCCAGTTGATGGAGTTGACGGCGGCCAGACTCATCTCGGCCCGCAGGTCGGAATCGGCGAAGGCGCCCTTGACCAGATCCTGGCAATCGTCGAACGTACCCCGGACGGCCAGGTTGGCGATGTTGGCGGCGTCGACCGTCGTCATTTGCCGCCGTTGGACCTCTGACACCCGGTCCAACGGGTGGAGGATGACGACCTTGATGTTGGAGCGGCCGGCCAGAGCCTCGATGGCGGCCGAACCGGTGTCGCCCGAGGTGGCTCCGATCACCGTCACCTGCTGACCCCGGCGGGACAGCTCGGCGTCGAGCATGCGGGCCACCAGCTGCAAGGCCATGTCCTTGAAGGCCAGCGTGGGTCCCCGGGTCAGGTCGAGCAGATGCCGGCCCGGGCCGAGCGGAACAACCGGACAAACGTCGGGGTGGCGGAACCCGGCGTAGGCTGCGGCCACCATTTCTCCCAGTTCGGCTTCATCGAAGGTTCCCTCCACGAAGGGGGCGATGATGGTGGTGGCGGCTTCGACGTAAGGGGTGTCGGCGGTGATCGACCTCAGCTGGTCCAGTCGGGGGACGTCAACCGGACAAAACAGTCCCCCGTCGGGAGCCAGTCCGGCCACCAGAACATCCCCGAAACCAAGATCGGGGCTGTCGGCGCCGCAGGCTCGGGTCGACCGGTACCTGATCATGACTCGATGACCCGGAGTACGCTGCCGACACCCTTCACCGCCTCCAACGAGCGCAGATCCCGCAGCGTTTGCTGAACATCGCGCTCGTAGGCGGTGTGGGTGATGAAGGCCAGCCGGGCCTGATCGGCCAGGCCTTCCTGTTCCATCCGGCGGATCGACACCTGGTTGCGGCCGAAGGCGCCGGCCACCTCCGACAGCACCCCTGGGGCATCGACGGTTTCCAGATTGATGTAATAGGCACTCTGCAGAAGATCCACGGAGCGGATCCTCGATCGTTGGCCCGAGGGCACCGGTCGGAACGTGCCTTTGCGCAGATTGGCCGACGCGTCGATGAGGTCACCGAGTACGGCACTGGCGGTCGGCGTGCCACCGGCCCCCCGGCCGTAGAACATGAGGTCGCCGGCGGCGTCGCACTCCACGAACACAGCGTTGAAGCTGCCCCGGACCGAGGCCAGCGGATGGGTGTCGGGCACCATGGCCGGGTAGACGGTCACTCCGATCTCGGTGCCGTCACCGGTCTGGTCGTCGGCGGTGAATCGTTGGGCGATTCCCAGCAGCTTGATGGTGTATCCGAAGTGCCGGGCGAACACGATGTCGTCGGTGGTGATGGCCGAGATGCCCTCGTGGTAGACGTCACCGGCCACCACGTTGACCCCGAAGGCCAGAGAGGCCATGATGGCCGCCTTGGCTCCGGCGTCGTAGCCCTCGACATCGGCTGTCGGATCCCGCTCGGCGTAGCCTCGCTGTTGGGCTTCGGCCAGGGCCTCGTGGTAGTCGGCCCCGTCCTCGGCCATCCGGGTCAGAATGTAGTTGGTGGTGCCGTTGACGATGCCGATGACCCGCTTGACGTCTTCGCCCAGCAGAGACTCCCGCAGGGGGCGGACGATGGGGATGGCGCCGGCGGCGGCCGCCTCGAACAGGAGGTCGACCCCGTTGGCGGCGGCCAGTGCGTACAGCTCACGACCGACGTTGGCCAGCAGTTCCTTGTTGGCCGTCACCACCGGCTTGTTGGCCTTGAGGGCCTCGACGATGAGGCTGCGGGCCGGCTCGATGCCACCGATCACCTCCACCACCACGTCGACATCGGGATCGCTGACCACCTCGGAGGCGTCGGTGGTGAACAAAGCCGGATCGATGGGCAGATCGCGTTCCCGGCTGGGGTTGCGTACCGCGATCTTGACGATCTCGAACTGGAGGCCGGCGGCCTCGGCAATGGCCGGGTTTCGATCGTTGATCAGACCGACCAGGGCACCCCCGACGTGACCGCAGCCCAGGAGCCCCACCCGAACGGTGGAGGGGGGTTCGGGAGTTCCGCTCGGCGTTGGATCGGAGTTCGGATCGGTGTTCGGGTCAGCGGAGTTGTCTCGCACGGCCCCAACTCTATTGGCTGGTTCCAACCGTCGTAACGGTTATCGAAACCCCCGGACCGGCGTTCTGGTAGGGATTAACTCCGGAAAGCCGGAGGAAATCGGGACCAGAAAGCAGAAACGGACGGACAGCCATCGCCGGCCTCGGCCTCAGTCGGTCGGGAGCTTGGCCAGCAGCGGGGCGCACAGCTGTGACGGTTCCCCGTGGAAGGCCAACATGGTGGCCGTCCCGGTGCAGACCGACGGCAGGTTTACCCGGGCCGCTGGGTCGGCGTCGTCGGCCGCTGCTCCGGCCAGCAGGTCGAAGAAGCTGGGTTCACCCGGCAGCGAGCGGTCGAGACGCCAATCGGAGCCCTCGGCTCCCGCCAGCTCGGCCAGCCGTTCATAGGCCACTTCCCGGGCACCGATGGTGTCGATCAGACCGTTGCTGCGGGCCTGCTGTTCGCCGTAGATCAGGGCTCCGAGATCGTTCTTGATTTCCGACGACGACAGGCCCCGGCCGTCGGCCACGTGATCGACGAACTGGTCGTAGGCGTCGTCGAGCCCTTCCTCCAGCGTCTTGCGCTCCTCCGGGGTCATGTCCCGGTAGGGCGATCCAAGGTCCTTGCTGCGACCGGCGGTCAGGTATTCGAACTCGACGCCGCCTTCGGTCTCCACCCCACCGAAGAGAATGCCGTTGTCGACCGCCGTGATGTCGTTGTAGCGCACGAACGGGCCGAAGATGACGCCGATGCTGCCGATCAGGGTGCCGTGGTCGGCCACGATCTCGTCGGCCCCGGCCATGGCGTACATGCCACCAGAGGCACTGATCCCGGCGACGTAGGCCAGGACCGGCTTACCGGTGCTGGCCTGATACTCGGCCACACCGTCGGCGATGGCTTTGGAGCCGAAGATGGTGCCTCCTGGGGTGTCGAGTTCGAGCAGCACGCCGTCGACGTCGTCGTCTTCGGCCAGTTCCAGCAGGGTCTCCTTGACCGAGTAACCGTAGGTGGCCCCGGAGGCGGCGCTGAGCAGGCCACCGCCTCCGCCCCGATCCTCGCCCAGGATCGGTCCGATGACCGGCACCGCCACCAGACGGGTGCCGGCCGAGCGTTCGCCGGCCACATACTCGGTGAACAGGTCGCCAACGGCGGCGTCGTCACCGTCGGTGGCGGCCGCACCCAGTCCGGCCAGTCCGGCGATCAGGGCGAAGAACAGCAGGACCGGCAGTGCCAGCAGGATGATGAGGGCGGTCAACGACATGATGGCCGTCTTACCGATGACGGCCCCGGTGCTTTCGGTGGTCTTCATGCCGGGCGCCGGCCACGGACCGCTGTACCAACCGCCATGGCGACCGCCACCGCGGCCGGTCGGGGCCGACGGGCCGGTGGCCACCGCATCAGGGGTGGCGGTGCTGGACGGGCTGCCGGTGGGCGGCGCCATCGGCGGCCGGCTGGGTTCGGTGGACCCGGTTTCTGGTTGGTCTTCCATGTCTCAGTTCTACCACCGTCGACCAGCGGGGCCTCCGCGGGTTCAGACCTTGGGATCGGGGTTTTCGGTGTTACCGTCGACGGCGATCACCTGGCCCGACACCAACCGAGCTCGATCGCTGCACAGGAACACCGCCATCTCGGCGATGTCGGCGGCCGTGACCCAGCGGCCCATCGACGTGCCGGCGGCATAGCCGTGGTAGAGGGCATCGCGGGTTGTGCCCTTGGCCGCCGCCTCCCGCTCCAGGACCCGCTCCATCCTCGGACCCTCGACCGGGCCGGGACAGATGGCGTTGGCCCGGATCCCAAACGGGCCCAGTTCGGCGGCCAGCGTCTTCATCAGACCGATCACCCCCCACTTGGCCGCCACGTAGGGAGCCCGGTTGGGATAGCCGAACTGCCCGGCCGTCGACGAGGTGATGACGATCGATCCCGCCGCCGCCTCCTTCATCAGCGGTGCCGCGTACTTGGCCGCCAGGAAAGCTCCCTCCAGGTTGACCGAGACACAGCGCCGCCAGTCGTCGAGCGCCACCTCCTCAACCGGGGCGGTGGGACCGGCGACACCGGCGTTGGCGCACAGCGCGTCGAGCCCACCGGCCGCCGCCAGCTCGGCGAACACCTCGGCCATGGCCGACTCGTCGGCGGCATCGGCCCCCCGAGCCTGCCAGCGGGACGGCAGCGCGGCCAGCGCCTCGGCATCGACGTCGGTCACCCAGACCTGATAGCCGTCGCGGTCGAAGGCGTCGGCCATGGCCCGGCCGATGCCCGAGCCGCCGCCGGTGATCAAGACGTTGGCCGCCATCACCCGAGGTCGGTGACCAGCAGGTCGTCGTAGGTTTCCCGGCGGACGACCGGGCGGGCATCGCCGTCCCGGCAGAACACCACGGCCGGTCGCAAGACCTTGTTGTAGTTGGAACCCATGGAATGGCCGTAGGCGCCGGTGACCGGGGTGGCCATGACGTCACCCACGACGAGATCGTCGGGCACCGACGCCTCCCGCACCAGCAGGTCCCCGGACTCGCAGTGTTTGCCCACCACCCTGACCCGGCGGGGCCGGGGGGCGGTGACAGCCCTCGGGAGGAAGGCTTCGTAGCCGGAGCCGTAGAGGACCGGACGGGGGTTGTCGCTCATGCCGCCGTCGACGGCCACGTAGGTGCGGATGCCGGGCAGGTCTTTGACCGTGCCCACGGTGTAAAGGGTGATGGCGGCGGCTGCGGTGATGGCCCGGCCGGGTTCGATCCCGATGCGGGCCGTGACCTCGGCGTCGGCCATGGCCTTCTGGATCACCGAGGCCCACTGGGTGATGGTGGCGCTCTCCTCGCCTTCGACGTAGGGCACGCCCAGTCCGCCACCGATGACCAGCTCGGGCAGAGCAAGTGGATTGGCGAACTCGCCCAACACCCCGCAGGCGGCGGCAAAGGAATCGACCCGGAAGACCTGGGAACCGATGTGGGCGTGGATGCCGACGAGCTCGACGGCCTCGCTCCGCTCGGCTCGTTCAACCGCCCGGGCCGCAGCCCCGGATGAGACGGTGAAGCCGAACTTCGAGTCGTCCTGGCCGGTGGCGATGTACTCGTGGGTCTCAGCCTTGACACCAGGTGTGATGCGCAGCAGAACCTTGGGCCGCCGGCCGTCACTCCGGTGGAGACCGTCGAGCCGATCCAGTTCGTCGAAGCTGTCGACCACGGTGCGACCGACACCGACGGTGCGGGCCAGATCAAGCTCGGTGACCGACTTGTTGTTGCCGTGCATCACCAGGCGATCGGCAGGGACACCGGCGGCCAGGGCCACGTGAAGCTCGCCCCCGGTGGCCACATCGAGACCCATGCCTTCCTCGTGGGCCAGGCGGGCCATGGCCTTGCACAGGAAGGCCTTGGTGGCGTAGACGGCCTGATCACCGAAGGCTGTCACCGCTTCCCGGCAACGGGCCCGAAGATGGTCCTCGTCGTAGACGAACAACGGGGTGCCGAACTCGGACGCCAAATCGAGGGTGTCGCAGCCACCGATGGTCAGGTGGCCCCCCTCGCCCACTGCGGCCGAGTCGGGCAACAGGTGCCAGGGCAACGGGTTGCCCGATTGGGCCATGACCGGGCCCCTACATCTGCTCGGGGGCGCTGACCCCGAGCAGATCCAGTCCGATGGCCAAACCGACCCGAGTGGCTTCGGCCAACCACAACCGGGCCTGCTGGAGGTCGGGGTCGATGTCGGACCGCAGTACCGGACAATCGCGGTAGAACCCGTGGAAGGCCGAGGCCAGTTCTCGCACCCAGGTGGTGATCTTGTGGGGGGCCCGTTCGTGGCAGGCGATCTCCAGGATCTCGGGCAGGGCCGACAGCTGCCGAAGCACCTCGAGCTCACGGTCATGGGTGAGGGTCGAGAGGTCGACGGTGGTCAGCGGCCGCCGGACGATCTCCCGCTCCCCCGCTTCCCGGGCCAGCGAATGAATGCGGGCGTTGGCGTACTGCACGTAGTACACGGGATTCTCCGCCGCCTGGGATTTGAGAACGTCGAGATCGATGGTCTGGGGTGAGTCGATCGACTGCAGCAGATAGGCGAAGCGGGCCACATCGGGGCCGACCTCGTCGACCAGGTCCCTGATCTCCACCAGGTCCCCGGCCCGCTTGCTCATCTTGACAGGCTGGCCGTCGCGCAGCAGTTTCACGAACTGTCCGATGATGACCTCGTAGGAGTCTTCCGGCTTCCCCAGGGCCAGGAGGGCGGCCCGCATCCGGGGGTAGTAGCCGTGATGGTCTGAACCCAGGATGTCGATCAGGTGATCGCCTCGATTGTACTTGTCGAGGTGGTAGGCGATATCGGGGGTGAAGTAGGTGTAGTCGCCGTTGCTCTTGACCAGCACCCGATCGTCGTTGTCGCCGAACTCGCTGGTTTTGAGCCACGTGGCGCCGTCGGCTTCGTAGACCAGGCCCGACTGCTTGAGCCGGTCCAGCACCTCGGCTTCGGCCCCGGAATCGACCAGCGCCTTCTCGCTCGACCAGGTGTCGAATTCGACGTTCATCGAGGCCAGCGTTTCCCGGGCATCACGGAGGGAACGTTCGACGCCCCAGGCGGTGGGGTCGGCGTTGTCGGGCATTTCCGCCGCCCACTCGTCGATGTAGACCCCCTGGTAACCGTTCTCCGGCACCTCTGCACCGTTCTTGCGGGCCAGCAACGACTGACCGAACAGCACGGTCTGGTTGCCCCGGTCGTTGACATAGAACTCGGTATGGGGTCGGTAGCCGCAGCGGGCCAGGATGCGGGCCAGCGAGTCGCCGTAGGCCCCCCAGCGGCCGCCGCCGGCATGGACCGGTCCGGTCGGGTTGGTCGACACGAACTCCACGTTGACCGTCTGGCCCTGACCGAAGTCGAGACGGGCGTAGTCGGCCTCGCCCTGTTCGATCACCTCGGTCAAGACGTCGTGAAGCCAGCCCGGGGCCAGGTGGAAATTGACGAAACCGGGACCGGCGATCTCCAGAGCCTCAACGTGAGGCGGCCGGTTCTCGGTCAGATGATCGGCCAGGGCCTGCCCCAACTCACGGGGGTTGCGGCCGGCCGCCTTGGCCGAGACCAGGGCGGCGTTGGTCGACCAGTCGCCGTGTTCCCGGCGAGCCGGCCGCTCCACCACCACCTCGGCCGGGATGGGGTCGACTCCCAGCGCACTGAGAGCGCCCTCGACCGCGTCGCTGAGCTGATCTTTGATCATGGTTCGATGCTAACGGTGAACGGTCGGCACCGAGCCGACATTTCCCTCCGCCCGAACCTGCGGCCTTCTCAAGACGACGGCCACTACGGTCGATACCGGACTCATGCGGCAGGGCCCATGCTGAACGACATCCTGAAGGCGGTTCGAGCCGAATCCCACGACACCAACACCAAGGCGGCAGGCAAGCAGGCGGCCGGGGCGGCCATGGTGGCCGACGGCCTGTTCGGATTGGAGAACCCGCTCGACGGCAAGGAGTCGCGGGTCGGAATAGGTGGAGCGTTGATGCTGGCAGTGGTCGGTCTGATCTTGATGGCCGGCGGGTACTTCATCGGTCGGGCCATGTTCTCGGCCGACGACGGCGATGTGGTGGTCAGCGGCGTTGTCGTCGACTTCACCGAGAGCACCCGAACCCGCGATGATCGGACCAGCACGATGTTCTCGCCGGTGGTCGAGTACACCGATCCGGCGACCGGGGAGACCTACCGAACCGGCACCGGATGGAGTAGCAGCTCACGTCCCACCATCGGTGACGATGTCGAGGTGGCGTTCCCGACGGGAAATCCGGCCGGCGGCAAGGTTCTGTCTCGAACCGGGAACTGGATCGCCTGGGGAGTGGTCGGCTTCGGGGCGCTCCTCTTTCTCATCGGCGCCGGCACGTTCGTGGTTCGATTGTTCACCATCGGTTTCGGCATCAAGCTGTTCCTCGACGGGCGACGCCAACGCAAGGAGGCGGGCGACGATCGTTCCGTGGTCGCCGCCCTGGTCGACGGGGCCCAGGACGTGCTCGACGATGTGTCGGGCGGCCAACCGCCGTCGGGTTCGGGCGGCGGTCAGACCATGTTGGACCGGATCACAGGCGGTGCCCTGGGCGGCATCACATCGGGCACCACGGTGCCGGGATCGGCCGCAGGGTCCGCTGCGATTCCCCCGCCGCCGGGGGGCATCGCCCGGCAGCCGGGACCACCGGCGGAGACGTCTCCGGCACCACCTTTGTCGGCGGAACGAATCTCCCGACCGTCGACCCCGCCACCCGGTTGGTACACCAACCCCACCGGCCCGGGCTACCGATGGTGGGACGGCGCCGCCTGGACCGAACACGTGCACCGGTCGGCAACCTGACGGACGGCGGCGGTGCTACCGGTTCTCGGCGATCCAGTCGGTGCCGAAATCGACCAGCGGCCGCATGTGGTACGAGGCCACCTCACCGATGCCCAGCTCAGCCCGGCGCTCCCTACCCCCGGCGGCCAGAAAGGCCGCACCCAGTTCGACGAAGTCCGATTCGTCGTAATCCGGTTCGAGATAGGTAACCCACTGGCGTAGGCCGTCGACCATCAGCGGAGCTCCCTTGGTTTTCATGGCGGCGTCCTTGATGACCCGGTGCTCGGCCAGGTGAAGCGACGTGTTGTTACCGTGACCGACGCCCAGCAACACGATTCGGGCGTCATGTTGGTAGAGGCGCCCGAGCGGCGACCGGTCACCGAGTCCGCCACCCGGGCGGTGCTCACCGACAATGGCCTTGGCTTTCGGACCCCGGGCCACGAACCCCAGCGAGGGATGACCACTGTGAACCGTGGCGTCTCCCCGGGCAAAACATTCGACGACGGCACCCATGGCCCGGAGAGGAGTGGCCTGGGGATCGAACGCCGGCCAGTGTTGCCGGATGATGGGCCACCACGTCTCGGGGACCGGCGGATTCTTCCAGGTCGACGGATCGCTGATACCGGTCTGGGCCGGCATGACGATGGTTCCGGTGGGTCCCACGGCCTGTTCCAGTCCCTCCACCACCGACTGTGCACCACCCACCACCCAGCCCAGCCGGGCCAGCGACGAATGCACGATGATGGTTTCGCCGTGGCCGATACCCACGGCCCGCAGCGCCGCCACGACGTCGTCAGTGGTGATCGGCCGGTCGACTGCGGCCACCAGCTCAGCCTCCGACCCCTCGGTCATCGTCGACCTCTCATGGCATCGATGGTGACACGACCGAGACCGTGATTGTCGGATGGACGCGCTGTCTCGATTCGTCAGGACAAGGTCTCGGGGATCTCCTGCTGCATACGATCCCGGTAGTCGGTCAGTTCATCAAGCACGGCGTCGTCGAGCCGGGGCTCCTCGTAGTCGGACAGAACCTGCCGGGCCTTGTCCAGACCCCGCTGGTTGGCATCGATCTCACCCTGGGATCGCCATTGTTCATAGCTGTCGCCATCCATCAGCTCAGGCATGAGAAAGGCATCCATGAAGTTGGCCAGCGTGTGCTGTGTGCCCAGGTAGTGGTCGCCCGGCTCGATCTCCCGAACCGCGCCCATGGCCGGATCCAGCTCGTTCATGTTGATGCCCTGGCCGAGGCGATACATCATCAGCAGCTGCTCGGCGTCGAGCATCGTCTTGGCGTAGCTCTGGCAGAGGGCGCTTTCCAGGTAGCCGGTGGTGGACAGTACGAAGTTGGCTCCGGCCATGAGTACGCCGTACATGTTGCGGGCTGATTCGTAGCCGGCCTGAGCGTCAACCAGTTTCGATGACGAGCAGCCTCCGCTGCAGCGCCAGGGCAACTGGTAGTGCCGGGCCAACTGACCGACCAACATGTTGATGTGGTCGATCTCCGGCGTTCCGGCCAGCGGGGCACCCGTGTTCATATCGACGGTGGCCGTCCACTGCCCGTACACCGCCGGCGAACCCGGCCGGACGAGTTGCATGAAGGCCACGCCGGCCAGGGCCTCGGCGTTCAGTTGGGCCACGGCACCAACGGTGCTGGCCGGAGTGCTGGCCCCTCCCAGCACGAAGGGGCTGAACAACATGGCCTGGTTGGACGCGGCGTAGACCTTGACGGCGTCGAGCATCGTCTGGTCCCAGACCAGCGGCGAGTTGCAGTTTGCCAGCGACGTCGAGACCGTGGTGTCGGCCACCACGTCGTGCCCGAACACGATGCCCATCATGTGTAACGACTGTTCGGCCCGGTCCCGGGAGGTGACGGCCCCCATCAGCGGCTTGTCGCTGTAGCGCAACAGGCTGTAGGTCATGGCCAGGTGGCGATGCGGCACTGCCACGTCCATCGGTTCGCACAGCACTCCACCGGTCATGTGAATGGCCGGCGTCATGGCATAGATCTTGGCGAAGTTGTCGAAGTCGGTGGAGGTGGCAGCCCGACGGCGGTTGTCGAGGTCGAGGACGAAGGGGGCGCCGTAGGAGGGGGTGAAGATCGTGTGGTTGCCGCCGACGGTGACCGAACGATCAGGATTGCGGGCCAACATGGTGTATTCGGACGGGGCGGTGGCGATGAGCTCGACCAACATCTCCCGGTCGATTCTCACCCGGAATCCGTCGACCTCGGCCCCGGCCGACCGCCACATGGAGATGGCCTCGTCATCTCGGAACTCGATGCCGACCTCCTCAAGGATCGTCTTCGACGCATTGTCAATCCGGACCAGCTCGTCATGGGACACGGGATCGACGGGAGGAAGGCGACGTTCCAACGCCGGCAGTTGCGTCGGCCGGCCGGTGGCCGTATCCCGACGGCGAGCTTCCCGACCCCGGCGTCGGCCCTGCCGCGACCGGTTGTCGGCGGCTGCCGATCGTGGGGCCGTGGCCGATCCACCCGGCGTCGCTTCGCCGGCCATCAGGCGATCACTCGCAGGGACTCAGGCGCTGGCGCTGACTCGGGCCCGCTCAGGGAATCGAGCAGCATGGAACGGATGGCGTCAAGGATCTCGTCGCCCAACGTCGGCTGCCCGGTGGCGGCCCGGCCGCGGATCACCTCGCTGACCGGCGGTAGCGGGCAACGATCATCACCGACCCAGACCACCATGTCGTTGGTGAGGTTCCGGCGGTGGAGGGGGGCGATGCCCAGGCCGGCCTCCACCGCTCGCTGCACACCCGACAGCATGGGGCTCTCCAGCACCACCCGATGGTCGATGCCGGCCGATGTCAGCGACCGTTCGCTGTGATCAAGACAGCTGAACCCCGGCCCGAACGACACCACCGGGACCGTCTCGGCGCTGGGTAGGTCATGGCCCCGACCCTGGATCCAATGCAACTGGTCGGTCCAGAGCACGTCGTCGTCGGGACTGACATCGTCGACCGGAAGTTGCAGGATCGCCAGGTCGACCTCACCCCGCTCCAGCCACTCGGCCACGTCGCCACTCAGGCCGACCCGGACCTTCAGCTCAACCTGGGGATACATGCGGCCGAAGCGGGCCAGAACGTCGGCCAGCTGGAGACCACCGTGATCCTCGTTGGTTCCCAACCGGATGACGCCTTCCAGGTCGGACCGACTCAGATGTTCGACGGCTTCGTCGTGGGCCGTCAGGATCCGTTCGGCGTAGCGCAAGAGGTCGGTTCCGTGGGGCGTCAGGGTCATCTCGCCGTCCCGGCGATCGACCAGCTCCAGGCCGACCCGTTCCTCCAGCCGCTTCATCTTCCAGCTCACTGCGCTCTGGCTCATACCAAGCTGGCGGGCCGCCTCCGTGAAGGAGCCGAGCCGGGCTACCGCTCGCAGGGTTCGAAGGGATTCCACATCGAGTCGCATTCCGATCAACATGACAGAACTTGACATAAAGTGCAACTATGCATGACAATTCGTCACCTGCGAACGAGAATATCGGCGTCACCGGAATCGGGGAAAGGACTCGGACCTGAATGGGGAATTTCTTGGATGACGCCGGAACGGACGAATGAACACCCCAACCTTCCACGGGGTTGTGGTGGCCCTGGCCATGCCGATGAGCGACGGAGGCGAACGGATCGACGAACCGGCCCTGCTCGATCACATCGACTGGCTGTGTGACGCCGGCGTTCATGGTCTACTCGTCCTGTCCGGCACCGGCGAGTACGCCTACCTTCGGCCATCCGAGCGTCGCCGGCTGGTGGAGGTCTGCCTCCCCCACATCGACGGGCGGGTACCGGTGATGGTGCAAACCTCGGAGATGTCACTGTCCGACACCATCGACAGCAGCCGCCACGCCGCCGACCATGGGGCCGACGCGGTGATGGTGCTCCCGCCGTGGCTGGAAAGCCCGTCCGAAGGCGGGGTGCTCTACCACTACGAGCGCCTGGCCCAGGCGCTGGCCGTCGACATCGTCTGCTACAACACCCCGGCCGCCAGCGGCGTAGAGATCACGCCAGCCATGTTCCGCCGTCTGGCCCCGATCGACAATATCCGATCGATCAAGGACAGTCAGGGCGATCTGAGTCGGCTGCAGAAGCTGGTGGCGATCGCCCGGGCAGTGCCCGACACCACGGTTCTGTGCGGCGTCGATCCGCTGGCCCCCTACGCCCTGCTGGCCGGGGCCGCCGGCATGATCTGGGGCAGCAGCAACTTCATGCCGGTCGAATGTGTTCGGCTGGTCGAACTGATCGGCCAGGGCAGGGTGGCCGACGCCCTCACGCTGTGGCAGTCGATTTGGCCCATCAACGCCTTCATGTGGGAGAACGACTTCGACGTCGGCTTCCTGCCGGGGGTCAAGACGGCGGCGGAGATGGTGGGTCGAACGATGGGGCCGCTACGCCGCCCCCAACTGCCGGTTACCGGCAGCGGCCGGACGGCGATCGCCACGGCCTTGTCCCTGCTACCCGACACCGAGGTGCAGAGCCCTCATCTCAAATGGCGGGAGTGGGACGACGAACTCGAATGGCTGACCGCCCGGCCAATCAGCAATCCCCCACCAACCGACCGAGAGGCCCGCTGACCATGGCCACGACCAACCCCTCGCCGACTGATCGACCGTCATGGCAATCGGCCCACCAGAAGATGCTCGACTCCCTCGACCCCCCGCACCAAGCATTGATCGGTGGGCGACCCGTCGACGCCGCCGAGGGCGCCACCTATCCCACCGTCGATCCCGCGACCGGGGCCGACTTGGTGAACGTCAGCCGGTGCTCGGCCCCCGACGTCGACCGGGCGGTGGCCGCCGCCCGCCAGGCGTTCAACGGCCCGTGGGGACAGATGTCGCCGGCCCAACGCAAGAACCTGATCCTGCGGTTCGCCACTGTGGTTGAACGCCACGCCACCGAACTGGCGATGTTGGAGGCCCTCGACGGCGGCAAGCCGATCACCGACGCCACCGAGATCGACGTTCCGGAAACGATCGCCACCCTCCGCTGGCACGCCGAGGCGGCCGACAAGATCGACGACCGGCTGACCCCCACCGGCGCCGGCATCGTGTCGATGGTGACCCGGGAGCCCATCGGCGTCGTCGCCTGCGTCCTCCCCTGGAACTTCCCGCTCATGATGGCCGCCTGGAAACTGGGACCCTTGCTGGCCAGCGGGAACACCTGCGTTCTCAAACCGGCCGAACAGACGCCTCTCACCACCATCCGCCTGGCTCAGCTGGCCACTGATGCCGGCTTGCCCGATGGGGTTGTCAACGTCGTTCCCGGGTTTGGACCTGAGGTGGGCGAGCCCTTGGGCCGCCACCCCGATGTCGACGCCGTGGCCTTCACCGGTTCGACCGAGACCGGTCGGCGGTTCCTCGTCTATGCCGCCGAATCCAACCTGAAACGGGTGTTGCTCGAATGTGGGGGAAAGAACCCGTTCCTGGTCATGGCCGACGCCAGAGACCTCGACCAGGTGGCCCGCCATCTGGCCAACTCGGTGTTCTGGAACGGCGGCCAGAATTGCTCGTCCAACTCCCGACTCATCGTTCACCGGTCGGTGAAGGACCGGCTGCTGGAGCTGCTGGCGGCCGAGAGCGGGCAATGGACCGTCGGGGATCCACTCGATCCTTTGACCAGGATCGGAGCGCTGATCGAGGCCGACCACCTGGACAAGGTCATGGGCCATATCGACAAGGCTCGGTCCGACGGGTCCAACTGCATTCTCGGAGGCAACCGCATCTTGGCCGACAGCGGCGGCTACTTCGTCGAGCCGACGATATTCGATCAGGTCGACCCGGCCTCGTCACTGGCCACCGAAGAGGTCTTCGGACCGGTTCTGGCCGTCACCCCATTCGACCAACCGTCGGAGGCCGTCGACCTGGCCAACCGCACGAACTACGGTCTGGCCGCCTCGGTCTTCACCTCCGATCTGGGTACGGCCCACCTGGTGGCCCGAGCCGTGCGGGCCGGGACCGTAACCGTCAACACCTACGGCGAAGGTGACGTCACCACCCCCTTCGGCGGCTTCGGTCTGTCCGGGTTTGGCGGGCGGGACAAGGGTCTCGTCGCTCACGACCAGTATTGCGAGCTCAAGACCACCTGGATCGATCTCAGTGGCTGACACCCGAACCGTCGACCTGGTTCCCGGCAGCGACCGGCACAACGGCTGGTTGGAGATCCTGCCGCCGCTGGCCCCACCTCGGGTCGTCACCGGGGAGCAGCGCTGCGACTTCCTGGTGATCGGCGGCGGCTACTCCGGTCTGGCCGCGGCCCGGCGGCTGGGCGAACTATCGCCGTCGAGCTCGATATTCCTGGTCGACGGCGACCGGATCGGCAACAACGCCGCCGGCCGATCGTCGGGGTTCGCCATCGATCACGCCCACAACCTTCGGGCCAAGAACTTTGCCGACGCCCAGGCCCAGGCTCGGGAAGCCATCTCCCTGAACCGGGCCGGGCTCGACTATCTCGACCGGATCATCAGCGACGAGAAGATCGACTGCCAGTGGGAACAGAGCGGCAAATATCACGCCGCCGCCACCGACCGGGGCGAACGCATGCTGGCTCAGTTCACGGCCGGCCTCGACGCCATCGACGAGGACTACACCCGTCTCGACCATGATCAGTGCCGGGCCGTGTTCGGTACTGATTTCTATCGCCAGGCGGTCCACGCTCCCCACAGCTATCTGGTGCAGCCGGCGGCCATGGTGCGGGGGTTGGCCGACACCATGCCGGGGAACGTCACGGTGTTCGAGGACTCCATGGTTATCGACGTGGCCTTCGGGTCACCCCACGTGGTCCGGACCCGTAGCGGTTCGATCACCACCCCCCAGATCGTGTTGGCCAACAACGGGTTCGTTGAAGGCTTCGGCTTCCTGCGCCGCCATCTCATTCCTCTCATCACCTGGGGGTCGATGACCCGAGAGTTGACCGACGAGGAGTCCGCCCGTCTCGGCGGTCGGCCGAGCTACGGCATCATTGCCGCCCACCCGGCGGGATCATCGATCCGTCGAGTCACCGAGCCCCACAATCGTCTGCTGGTCCGCAGCATCTTCAGCTACTCCCGGCGATCCAACTTCGTGTCAGGCCGAAACCGGGCGGCCAGAATCCATCGGCGATCGTTCGAACGACGTTGGCCCCAACTCAAGACGGTCGAGTTCGAGTACAGCTGGGGCGGAGCCTTGAGCTTGTCCCGCAACGGACAACCGGTCTTCGGCCGGCTGGCTTCCGGGGTGCACGCCTCGGTGGTCCACAACGGGGTGGGTATCGCCCGGGGAACCATCAGCGGCAAGCTGCTGGCCGAGTCCCTTCTGGGCCACGACTCGGATCTGCTCTCAATCATGGCCGGTAAAGGACGACCGTCGGTCAACCTGCCCTTCCAGGACCTCGGGGTACGCATCAACGCCCGGGCCCGCCGACTCATCGCCGGACGGGAGGAATGATGGCTTCCGGCCTCCTCGAGCAACGGCGAGCCCTGGTCACCGGGGCGACATCGGGCATCGGGGCGGCCATCGCCGGGCGATTCGTGGCCGCCGGTGCCCAGGTCGCACTCTCCGGTCGGGACCGGGACCGGGCCGAGGCCGTGGCCCGCCGGCTGAGCCCAACCGCCGGCCCGACCGTCCCGATCTTGCTGGGCGACGTCGCCTCAGCAGCCCAGGCCGACGCCATCG
This sequence comes from Acidimicrobiales bacterium, assembly GCA_965216685.1. Classification (GTDB taxonomy): domain Bacteria; phylum Actinomycetota; class Acidimicrobiia; order Acidimicrobiales; family SZUA-35; genus JAHELU01. The sequence goes on along the minus strand of OZ244195.1, from coordinate 3,786,477 downwards.
TCGCCGGCGCTGCCGAGGCCATGGGTGGGCTGGACATCGTGGTCAACGCCGCCGGAGTCATCACCCGGGGCACCGCAGGCGAGACCTCCGACGCCGATTGGCAGCTCAACATGTCGGTCAACGCCGGTGGAGTGTTCAACATGTGCCGAGCGGCGCTGACCCGGATGGTCGACCAGACAGCTGACAGCGACCGGGACCGGGCGATCGTCAACATCGCCTCCAATGTCGGCCTGGTCGGCAGCCGCAGTCTGGCCGCCTACTGCGCCTCCAAGGGGGCCGTTGTCGCCCTGACCAAGGCCATGGCTCTCGACCATGCGCCCGACGGGATCCGCATCAATGCCCTGTGCCCCGGCGCCGTCGACACCCCCATGCTGTTCTCCGGCCACCGCACCGGGCTCGGCCCGGCCGAGGTAATGGCCGACAACGAGGTGGCGATACCGCTGGGCCGCATCGCCACCGTCGAGGAGGTGGCCGACGCCGCCCTCTTCCTTGCTTCGAGCCTGGCCACACACATCACCGGGGTGTGCCTGCCGATCGATGGAGGATATGTAGCCGGATGAGTGGCGTCGACCCCACCGAATCCGCACCTCGGCCCCCTGATTCCAGCCCGTTGCTGACGGGGCGGGTGGCGGTGGTCACCGGCGGGGCTCAGGGCATCGGCGCAGCCGTCGCCGACGGCCTGGAACGAGCCGGGGCCGACGTGATTGTGGCCGATCAACAAGCGGGCTGCGATCACCCCCACCAGCCGGTCGATATGGCCGACGAGCAGTCGATCGAGGAGGCGGTGGCGGCCGTGGTCGAGAGCCGTGGCCGGCTCGACATCGTGGTCAACAACGCCGGGATCATGTTCGAACGGCATGTGACCGAACAAGACCTTGGGTCATGGAATCGCATGCTGGCCGTCAACTTGACCGGACCGATGATCTTGATACGGGCCACCGCCGGCCACCTGGCTGCCAGCAACCACGGGGCAATTGTCAACGTCGGCTCGCTGGAAGGTCGGCACTGCAATCCCGGTCATGCCGCCTATGCCGCCACCAAGGCCGGGATCGAGGGTCTGACCCGGGCGGCCGCCGTCGACCTGGGTCCACTGGGGATTCGCTGCAATGCCGTGGCCCCCGGCTGGATCAACACCGCCCTCAACGCCGACTATGTCGACCGCCACCCGGACCGGGACGCCGTTCAGCGTGAACTGGCCGAGCTCCATCCGCTCGGACGGATTGGCACGGCGGTCGATGTGGCTGACGTCGTGGTGTGGCTGGCCTCCGACCAGTCGCGTTTTGTCACCGGCCAGGTCATAACCGTGGACGGTGGCCGCATGGCTCGACCGTCGCTGCCGTCGTCGCTCAACCCGTCGCCAATCTCCGTTACTCCAGCCGGCAATTCTCCAACCAAAAGTCCAAAGCAATCCTGAAGGGGGAGCACAAACCATGTCATTCAAATCACTGGATGCCATACGGCGAAGGTCCACTCCGATCGAGGTCGACCTCATCGAGTCCTACGCCCAGCGCCGCATCAATCGCCGCGACTTCATCAAGCGGGGCGTGGTCATCGGCCTGGGGATCCCGACCATGTCGGCCGTCATCGCCGCCTGCGGAGGGGACGACACTGACTCGTCGTCGACCACTGCGGCCGACCCGGCGTCCGGCGGCGAGCCGGTCCAGGGAGGCAACCTGATTGTGGCCAACATCGTGGGCGATTCAGCCAGCGGCCTCGACCCGGTGAACATGTTGGACTTCGGCACCTACAACGTTCTGGCCCAAAGCTTCGAGCCGTTGGTAGGAGTGGCGGACGACGGCGGCATCGGGCCGACGGCCCTGGCCACCAGCTGGACCCCGAACGACGACGGCTCGGTGTGGACCTTCGACCTTCGGGAAGGGGTCACATGGCAGAACGGCGGCGACTTCACCTCGGCCGACGTCGCCGCCACCATGGACCGCCTGGTGGCCCAGGGCAATGCCGGGCTGGCCGGGGTTATTGCCGAAGGGGCGGTTGATGCGTCCGATCCGCTGAAGGCCGTGTTCACACTGGAGCAGCCGAACGGCAACTTTCCCTTCCTGGTTTCCATGTTCAACGCCCAGGCGCTCATCACCCCGGCCGACTACAGCGACGGAACCACGCTCAACGAGCGGCCTGACGGCACCGGGGCGTGGACGCTGGAGAGTTTCGATCCATCGACCTTTGTCGCCAAGTTCGTCCGCAACCCGGATTGGTGGGGTGGACAGACGCCACTCGACGCCATCGAGCTGCGAGGATTCGAGGAGCTGGGCACGGCAATGACGGCCATGGCGTCACGCGACATCGACGCCATCCAACAGCTCCAGGTGATCGGCGGAGAGGGCCTGCTCGACGACCCCGATTTCGTGCTGCTCACACCACCGTCGGCCTCACACAGCCAGATCTGGTTCAACACCCAACAAGGCAATGAGTTCGTGGATCGCCTGGTGCGTCAGGCCCTGGCCTACACCATCGATCGGGAGCAGATGATCAACAGCCTGTTCAACGGTCGGGCCGAGCTGGGCAATGACCACCCCATTCTGGCCTCGCTGCCCTTCTATGATCCCGAGGCCGTGCCCCAGCGGTCCCGTGACATCGAGATGGCCAAGTCGCTGCTGGCCGAGGCCGGCGTCGATTCGGTGACAAGCGCCATTGACCTGGCCGACATCCAGGAGCACCCCGACATGGCCACCATCATGCAGCAGAACGCGGCCGAGGCCGGCTTCGATCTCAGCGTGCGGTCGCAGTCGAACTCCACTTTCTACGGCGCAGCCTGGTGCCCCGGACCAAGTGACAGCGACGACACGTTGCCGTGCGACAACTCAACGCCACTGGGCATCGTGGCCTGGGGCCATCGACCGGTTCCCGACATCTATCTCGGCTCGGCCCTCACGACCGGGGCGGTGTGGAATGCCTCCAACTACGCCAACTCGGCCTACGACGACGTGTTCTCGCAGTACCAACGCTCGGTCACGGTGGACGAACAGAAATCGGCCATCGGCGACATCATGAGGATCCTGCACGAGGAGACCCCGGCCTGCTATCCGTTCTTCTCCAACTACCTGTCGGGGCATGACAAGGGTGTGGTGGGCATGCAGGCCACCGCGCTCGGTCAGTCAATTCTCTCGGGAGCGGCCAAGACCGAGTGACGGGGGATCGACCCTGATCGAGAGCGATGGCGCTACCGGTTATCGCGATTGGGTCGGCGTCAGGCTACGTCTTGCCCCAGTAGCCCCGGATCAACGGTACATGACGGCTGATCAGGCCGTCTTCGTCGAACACCACCATGTTTGTCTCCTGAAGCATGCCTGCTCCCGTTTCCCGGGTCGAGTCCCAGATCAGCGTGTCCTCGGATCCTTGGATCTGGTCGATCGAAACCAGCTCGAACCGGTCATGGGCCGACAGCAGACCGACAAGAAACGCTCGAATGGCTTCATGTCCTCGGGCGATGCCCTCATAGCGCACGACGACGGCGTCGGCCGCATACAGCTGCACGGCCCGGGTGACGTCGCGGGCCGCCAGCGCCTTGGAATACTCGTTCACCAGATCAACGGCCTGTCCCATGGCCCGATTGTAGATGTCGTCGCTTCATGATGGTCGGCGGTCTGCCGTGGCACCATGAAGACATGCCCGTGTACGTCAATCAGCAGCTGGTCATCGGTGACGATGAGCTGGAGTGGCGCTTCACCCCTTCCGGTGGACCGGGTGGGCAACACGCCAACCGCTCCAATACCCGGGTCGAGTTGCTGTGGGACATCGCCGGTTCGCCGTCGCTGACCGACAGCCAGCGGAACCGGCTGCGGCGTCGGCTGGGCGACACCGCCCGGGTGGTGGCCGACGATCACCGCTCCCAGTATCGCAATCGGGTAACGGCGGCCGAGCGCCTGGGCGACCTCTGCCGGGAGGCGTTGAAGCCTCCGCCCAGGAAGCGTCGAGCCACCAAACCGTCACGTCGAGCCCAGCAACGGCGGGTGGAGTCCAAACGGCGCAAGGGCCAAACCAAACGCCTGCGCCGCAAGCCCTCCCTGGACGACTGACACGCCCCCTCCCCACCTCCAACTGTGCGCCTCAGACCCCACTTCCGGGGTCCTGAGCGCACAGAACGAGACAGCCAGGGTCAGGTGGTGCCCCAGATGACGTGGTTGACCTTGTTCTCCAGCCATTCCTGGCGTCCCGACACAGCTTGGGGGTCGAGATCGGCGGCCACGGCGGCGTCGGCCACGGCGGCCAGGGTGGCGTGATCCTCCAGGATCTGCCTGCCAAGGTCGCCCTTCCACCCGGCGTAGCGTTCGTCCCGTACCGCTTCGATCGTGCCGTCGTACAACAGGGCCTCGGCCACCAGCAATGACTGGGCCAGCGTGTCGATGCCGCCAATGTGACCGTGAAACAGGTCGGTCCGATCGAGACTCTGGCGCCGAAGCTTGGTGTCGAAGTTGAAACCGCCGGTGGTGAACCCCCCGGACCGGAGGATCTCGTACACGGCCAGCGACAGCTCGTCGACCGAGTTGGGGAACTGATCGGTGTCCCAGCCGTTCTGATAGTCCCCCCGGTTGGCGTCGACCGAACCGAAAATGCCGTGCTCCACGGCGTAGGCCACCTCGTGGTGGAATGAGTGCCCGGCCAGGGTGGCGTGGTTGACCTCGATGTTGACGAAGTAGTCGCCCAGTAGGTCGTATCGTTCCAGGAAACCGTGCACCGTGGCGCAGTCGTAGTCGTATTGGTGTTTGGTCGGTTCCTGCGGTTTGGGCTCGATCAGCAGGGTGCCGGTGAACCCGATGTCCCGTTTGTGATTGGCCACCATCTCCAGGAACCGGGCCAGCTGGTCGGCCTCCTGCCGCATGCGGGTGTTCAGCAGGGTTTCGTAGCCTTCGCGGCCACCCCACAGCACGTAGTTGGCACCGCCCAACCGGTGGGTGGCTTCCAGGGCGTGGCGGACCTGAGCGGCGGCGTGGGCGAACACCTCGGGATCGGGGTTGGTGGCCGCTCCGGCGGCGTAGCGGGGATGGGAGAACAGGTTGGCCGTGCCCCACAGGAGTTTGATCCCGGTCTCGGACATCTTCTCGGCCGCCCGTTCGACCATCTCGTCGAGATTCGATTTCGACTCCCGCAGGGTGGCCCCCTCCGGTGCCATGTCGACATCGTGGAAACAGAAATAGGGAACGCCCAATTTGGACACGAACTCGAAGGCGGCGTCCTGTTTGGCCTTGGCCGCCTCCATGGCGTCGCCACCGTCGAGCCACGGCCGGTCGAAGGTACCGGCTCCGAAGATGTCGGACCCGGGCCAGTTGAAACTGTGCCAGTAGCACACCGCGATACGCAGGTGATCCTCCATCCGACGGCCGGCCACGGTGCGATCGGGATCGTAGACCTGGTAGCGCAGTCCGCCCGGTTGCGGCTCGGTTTCGGCATAGGCCACCGGGGCGGGCACGTCGGTGAAGAATTCCATGGCGTCTCCTTGCTGGTTGCTGGCCGGCGCTGAGGTTCGGGGAACCCCTGCACCGTAGCCCAAGCGGAATGGAGCGGTCCGTTTCGGACCGCACCATGCCCAGCCGGTACGATCGACATCAACCGACGAAAGGGCCCAGTCTCATGCACATCGGCATCCTCACCTCAGGAGGAGACACCCCCGGGCTGAATGCGGCGATACGGGGCATCGGGAAGTCGGCCATCAACACTCATGAGATGAGCGTTATCGGGTTTCGCGACGGCTTCAAGGGATTGATGCAGAACCGCTCCGTTCGTCTCGACCGGCAGGCCTTGTCCGGCATCCTTACATTGGGCGGCACCATCCTGGGAACCAGCCGGGAGAAGCCCCACAAGATGGAGGTTGGTGGCCAGACGATGGACATGACAGACGCCATCCTCGAAAACATCGAAGCCCACCACCTCGACGCCTTGATCTGCCTGGGAGGAGGCGGCACCCAGAAGAACGCCTTGCGACTCCACCAGGCCGGCGCCCCGGTCATCACACTACCCAAGACCATCGACAAGGATGTGTGGGGCACCGACACGACCTTCGGATTCGACACCGCCCTGGGAATCGCCACCGACGCCATCGACCGGCTGCACTCCACCGCCCACAGCCATCATCGGATCGTGGTTGTCGAGCTGATGGGTCACAATGCCGGCTGGCTGGCCCTGGGAGCCGGGCTGGCCGGGGGTGCCGACGTCATTCTGATTCCCGAAATCCCCTACAACCTGGAGGCCATCGCCGACACCGTGCTGCGACGGCGGGCCGGAGGCAGCACCTTCAGCATCATCGCCGTCAGCGAGGGCGCGCTGTCGGCCGAAGAGTTCGACATGTTGACCGATATCGAGTCCCGGCTCGACGCCACCAAGGGCAACGCATCGAAGAGCGAAGAGCGAGCGGCCACCAAAGCTGAACTGGCAGTGCTCAAGTCCCACCGTCAGGACGCCACGGCCCGGCTGTCCCGCCGATTGGAGGAGATGACCGGGCTGGAGGCCCGGGTCACCATCCTGGGCCACGTGCAACGGGGCGGCACACCGTCGGCCCAGGATCGACTGCTGGCCACCCGACTGGGGACAGCGGCGGCCGACTATGCCGCCGCCGGCAAGACCGGCGTGCTGGTGGCCACCGTCAACGGGGAGGCCGTCCCCGTGCCGTTGGAGGAGGTGGCGGGCAAGCGGGCGGTCGTCCCGCTCGACCATCCCTGGATCGCCACCGCCCGCAACCTCGGGGTCGGCCTGGGCGACTGATCCAGTCGAGCCGACGCCAAGCGCCCGATCTTGGGACCGCCAGCCTATTGGGTAGGGCATCGCCGTTCGATGCCGACCGGCGATGCCCTACCGTAGTCTATGTTTTGCAGTTAACCGGGCGCATCCAAACGGTGATTGACACCAGAACGATGTGAGCCAAAATCAGCAACTCCACCTCCCATGGTCTGACAGTTACGGTGAAGTACTGTAGGTATCGAGCAGGAGGGACCGCATAAATAAACCGAAGAAATATCTCCGGCCAGCCTCTTAACCAATCCACCCCGTGCACTGCCAGCTTTGACGGGTACTCAGCCTGAAGCAAGCCTTGCCTTCGAGCACATTCGGCGAGTTCCACCAGTATTTGATAAACTCATGATAGTAGTTCCCCTGGTGTTCCGAATAGTAGGTAGCGATGGAAATATTTCCCCAACGGTTCCGATATTTGATCTGCATCTTGTAGTACGGACAACCGCCGCTCATCACGAAGGCATCGTAGTTGTAAGAAGCCGTCGGCCCGACGTCGAACTTACCGAGACATTCATCACCGTTCCATCTGACGGTCTTTGAAGTCGACTCGGATCGAAGTTCTGCCGATGACGGCATCGCCAGACCACCGACCGTGACGACGAGAGCCAAGATCGCAATCACAGCTGAACGGAGCTTCGTGATGTTGTTTCTGTGTTTAGTTGACACCTTGATGTTTCCTTCCAGTCGAGTTGAAGCTTCGCAATGCGGAACAAAGTGCATCATTATCTCAATCAGCTGAGCTGACGCATGGCACTGATTATCCGCATCTACACGCGCGGGTTAGCGGCTGATCTGTTGATTCAGCCAACGTCGCTCTCACAAGCTCTCATTCGAGACATCCTGAACATCCTTCCACTTTTATGGGAACGAAAGGCGGCCCAAGAACTGCAAGAAGACCCGCCATCTTGCTCTAGCCAACACACCTATGCCTGAGTCTATTGTTCGCCAGTCCTGGTGTCAACACCCAGCTTGTTCCCAACAATATTCTCGTGGTCTGAAGCTGTTTACTCGTGCTCGCCTGGCCGAACGACGATGAACCGGTCGGAACGTGAGCCACGACCAGGTACGCCGGGCCCGTCCCGTTGACCTCGACATTGAGTCTTGGTGACTGGCACCACCGTTGCATCTGTCCGCCTCGCGCTCAAGTCTCGATCTCGTCTCGACGCCCTGGCAACCCCGAGCGCTTCCTGGGCTGCGACGGAGCGGAGAAAAGAAAAACCGAAAAAATCTGAAAAACGCGTAAGGGCCTTCGCTCCCGTTGGTCAGGAACGTCGAACCGCACCTCAACACCGGGGAGCGGCACGACCAAAGGAAGACCAATGCGCAACCGACTTCTCACCTCCGCCTCACTGGCCGCCCTGATCATCGGCGGGCTGGCCCCGGCCGTGGCCGCCGAAAGCCCAACCCCGGAGCCGGGCGAGCTGATCATCGTTCCCCCGGTCACCATCCCTGACCCTGACCCCACCCCGCTGCCGACGGTTCCCCTCGGCCCCATTGTTCTGGTCACACCCACCATTCCCGAGGAACCACCGCTTCCGCCGGTCGACCCGGAAGAGCCTGTTGTTCCTGATTTCGAGCTGTGCCTGAATCTCGAGAATCTCTGCCGACCTGACTTCGATGACCTTCTGACCCCTCCGGGAGGCGGCGACGACGAGGACCCTGACGGCGGCGACGAGCCCGGCGACGACGAGCCCGGCGACGACGAGCCCGGCGACGACGAGCCCGGCGACGACGAGCCCGGCGACGAGCCGACCGAGGAACCCACCGATCCCGGGGAAGACGAGCCGACCGATGCCCCGGACGATTCTGACGAGGATGAGCCCGGCGACGACGAGCCCGGCGACGAGCCGACCGATACCCCGGACGATTCTGACGACGGCGACTCGACCGACACCGGGACTGATACCGACATCGACATCGACATCGACATCGACATCGACATCGACATCGACGCTCCGCTGTTCGGTTCGCCCAAGTTCACCGGCTGAGCCATCACGCCCCGACGGCTCGCATCAATCACCCCGATCACCCGCATATCGCCCAGGAGGAAACCATGAAGACCCTGAACCCCATCGCCCAAGCCGACAACCAAGCGGCAGCCAACTCACCCGACACCAACCAGCCCGGTCGCCGTCGACTGCTGACCGTGACCATGACCATCATCCTCGCCCTGCTGAGCACCGCCTGTATGCCCGGAGTGGGTGGTGGATCGCTCGACAGCCAGTCCGTTGACCTGGGAACGGTGGCCGCCGCCAATGACGGCCAGACCGGCGACACCAATGCCAGCTTCGGGGCGGCCGACGACTACTCGGCCAGCGCCACCCGTGCAATCGTCGTCGTCGACCAGGTCGACGTCTACGACGGTCCCGACGGATCGCTCATCGGCACCATGTCGTCGACCACGGAGTACGGGACGACGAGGGTGCTATTGGCCGAGTCGACCGAAGCCAACTGGGTCAAGGTCCGCCTGCCCATGCGACCCAACCACACCACCGCCTGGGTTTCGGCCGACGATGTGCAACTGGAGCACGTCGAACCCAGCGTCGAGATCAACCTGGCCGAACGTACCCTGACCGTGCGGTCCCAAGGCTCAATCGTGGCCCAAACCACGGTGGCCGTGGGCAGCGAGGAGTACCCGACGCCCCGAGGCACCTTCTACATCACCGACAAGCTGGAGACACCCGAACCCAACGGGGTCTACGGTCCCTACGCCCTGGGTCTGTCGGGCTACTCGGAGACATTGTCGGAATTCGGCGGAGGCGACGGCCAGATCGGCATCCACGGCACCAACGATCCCGGGTCGCTGGGCCAGGCCGTCAGCCACGGCTGCATCCGGCTGCCCAATGACGTTGTCACCATGCTGGCCGGTGTGTTGCCGCTCGGAACCCCGGTCCATGTGGTCTGATGCCGCTCCGTGGAGGTACAGTTTTGGACCAAGCGTCTGGGGGAAGCATGGGATCTGGTGGCGTTCGAAGCGATGAGCGAACCGACTCGGAACTCGTCATGGCCAGTCGCGGCCAGGATCCCGACGCTTTCGGCACGCTGTTCGACCGCTGGTACGACCGCTGCTGGAACGTTGCCCGCAACATCATGCGGTCCGACGATCTGGCCGCGGAAGTGGCCCAGGACGCCATGCTGGCCGGCTGGCAACGCCTGGATCAGCTGCAGAACCCCGAGGCGTTCGGCGGCTGGCTGCTACGTATCACCCGGAACCGGGCCCTCACCCGGCTGGAACGCGAGGGTCGGAGCACCTCCGGTGGCGACGAGTTCGTGAGTGCCATGCGTGACCGCAACATTCTCCAGAATCATGAGGAGCCGCTGGGGGCCCAGGCCCAACCGTCGGTCGAGGCCGTGCTGGAAGCCCACGACCGGCAGGAGCTGGTGTGGGCGGCATCGGCCGCCCTGGGCCAGCGGGACGCCAGCCTGCTGGACCTCCATCTCCGCCATGGTCTGACACCAGCCGAGATCGCCCAGGAGTTGGGGGTGGAGGCCAACGCCGCCCACCAGAAGCTGTTCCGGCTTCGCACCAAGCTGGGAGACGCCATCGGCTCGTACCTGCTGTGGCGCAATGGGCGAACGCTGTGTCGGGGCCTGGCCGCCGCCGTGTCGGGTGATGTGGCCTTCGACCGCTCGGTGGCCAAGGCGGTGGCCAAGCACCAGCGCAACTGCGAAGACTGCTCCGAGCGGCGGGCCGCTCTCGTCAGCCCGGCCAAGCTGTTCGCTTCGGTACCCTTGGTGGCCGTTCCGCTGCAGTTCAAGGTCGACGCCGCGGCCGCTCTGGCCGAAGCCGGTGTACCGATCGACCCGTCGTCCATCGGCGGCCTCACTCCCCCTTCGACCGGGCCCAGCGGCTCATCGGGGCCATCAGGCTCATCGGGGCCATCGGGTCCGTCCGGCTCATCGGGGCCATCGGGTCCGTCCGGGTCGGCGGGCGGTACCGGGCCATCGGGCTCATCGGGCCCGGTGGGGTCAACGCCTCCCGGCGGACCGGCGGTTACCTCCAACCCCCACGCCCGACTGTTCGACGGTCAATCGGTGACACCGGTCGCCTCCGGGCCGCCGCCGGATCCGGTGAGTCCGCTGCTGTTCGAAACGACGCTGAGTTACCCTGACAGCGCCCGGGCCACGACGGCCGACATGGTCGACGGAGGGTTCGGTTGGACCACGACCCGGTCGGCCTGGATGAAATCGCTGTTGGGAGCAGCCGGGATGGTGGCGCTCGGGCTGATCCTCATCGCCCTCCTTCCCGGAGTTGCCCTTTCCGACCTCTGGCCTTTCGGCGGTGAGGACGCGGCGTCGCTGGCTTCCGAAACGTTGGCCGGTCCGGCTGTCGATGAGGATGAAGCACCGGCTCAGGCGGCGACGACTGCGGCCGATGGCACCGGTTCAGCCGTTCCGTCGAGCCCCGACGACCCGGCGCCTTCGGCGTCGGAGACCACCCCGGCCCTGTCAACAGCCACAACATCGCCAACCATCACCACCTTCGGTAATCCAACGCCTACGACAACGGGGTCAACAACGTCGACCAGCAGCGACACCACTGACACCACGGCGACAACCGATACCACCGAAACCACCACCGACACCACCGACACCACGGCGACAACCGATACCACGGACACCACCGACACCACCAGCGACAGCAGCCGAACCACCTCGACCGATCGGGACACCTCGAGCTCCTCGTCATCCACCGAGACGACTGACACCACCCGGCCGCCGCCACCGCCCAACATCGTGCGATTTGTCGGTCGCATTATCCGGTCCGGCGGAAACTGCGCCGAGCTGAACCTGGTTGACTATCAGGCGGTGTGGTCGGCCGAGAACACCGATTCGGTGCAGTTGACCCTTCCTGACGGCGCAACCATTACCGGTAAGGCGTCGGGATCGCACCCGTTCTGCGGATCCTCGGGGCAGACCATCACCCTGCGAGCCATCGGTCCCGGGGGCGAGGACAAGGCCCTGGCCAAGTTGGGCTGACCTCCGATTTCGGCAAAACTTTGTGACTGGGACGACCCGTTTGCGGGTCGTCCCAGTCACAAAGTTCGGTGAGGCGGTGTCAGCTGAACCGGTTGCGTTCCCGTTCCTCGATCCGGGCGGCCATGGCCGCCGCCTGGGTACGACGGTCGATCCCCAGCTTCACGAAGATGTTGGAGATGTAGTTCTTGACCGTCTTCTCGGCCAGGTACATCTCGTCGGCGATCTGCCGGTTGGAGAAGCCCTCACCGATCAGCTCGAAGATCCGATGTTCCTGTTCCGACAAGGCGTCCACCCGACCCTCCTCACTGGACCGCAGCCGTCGCAGCGTAAAGCGGACCACTGCGGCGTCGAGCAGTTGAGCCCCGCCCGCCACCTTGCGGATGGCGTCAATCAGTTCGCTCCCTCCCACCTGCTTGAGCACGTACCCGGCGGCGCCGGCCACGGCGGCGTCGACAGTAGCGTGATCGTCAGCGAAGGAGGTGAGTATCAGGCAGGCGACATCGGGATGGTCGGACCGGATGTCGCGGCAGACCTCAATGCCGTTGCCGTCGCCGAGGCGAACGTCCAACACGGCAACGTCGGGATTGCAGGATGCCACCACGGCCAAGGCGTTCGTCGCCGACGTGGCCTGACCGACCACCGTCAAGTCGGGCTGGTCGTCCAGGAGATCGACCAGCCCTCGGAGCACGATCTCATGATCGTCAAGCAGAAAGATGCGGATCGGTCCGTTCTCGGTCATGGTACTTCCCTCGGAGCCTGACTCCAGGTTAGTAACCACAAGTCTTTGACAGCCATCCGAGTAGCGAGATCACGTGCGATACTTGGCTTGTGGTGGGCTTCTACGACGGCAACAACCGCTTCGACTTCGCCTCTCTGGTCGAGTCCTTCCCCGATGGACTACTGGTCACCGATGCCGACGGGACGATCGTGCTGGTCAACCAGGGACTGGAGACCATGTTCGACTATCCCCGTTCCGAGTTGATCGGCAAACCGGTGGAAAGCCTGGTACCTGACCACCTCCGCGGTCCCCATGCCGCTCATCGGATCCGGTTCCGGGCCGAACCGGTGGCTCGACCGATGGGTAGTGGGCTGGAGCTGCGGGCCCGACGTCGCGACGGATCCGACTTCCCGGTCGAGATCTCGCTCAGCCCGATCAACTCCGACGGCAGCCGGTACTTCTTCGCTGCGGTCCGCGACGTGAGCGAACGAGTGGCCGACCAGGCCGAGAATCAGGCCATTCGCCACGTGATCGACTCGGCCCACGACGCGCTCTACATGTTCACAACCGACTCGTTGCGCCTGGTCTACGCCAATCGGGGCCTGACCAGCCAACTGGGCTACGAGCTCGACGAGTTGTTGACGATGACACCGCTGCACTTCATGCCCGACGTGTCACGGGCCGCTCTGGTGGCCCGTATCCAGCCACTGATCTCCGGCGAGACGGAGTCGTTGAGCCTGAGCACCACTCACCGGCGACGCAACGGATCCGATGTTCCAGTTGACGTGATCATCAACTGTCCTCGCCCGGCCCGCTCAGATCAACCTCGGCGGTTCGTGGCCCTGGCCCGCGACGTAAGCCGACGCTTTCACCTCGAACAAGAACGAGACGACGGGATGCGATGGCTCGATGCCTTGGCCCAGGTTCGTTCTACCCTGTTGTCGGAACCCACGCTGAACGGGGCCCTGACGCTGATCGCCGACGAGGTCAGATTGCTGACCGATGCCGACGTTGTTGTGGTGGCCGAGCCCAATGTGGAGCCCGAGGTTGGCTCCCCTCCCGCCGTCTCGACCGAACTCACGTGCCACTATTCCTCGGCCTCGCCCGATTACACCGGACTGGTCGATTCCGCAGCCAGAACACTGACCGTCGACCGAACGATCGGCGACGTCATGCGGGGGGCGACGGTGGCGGCCAACCGTGCCGCCAGCTCCGGTCGCTCCGACCTGTGGCTCCAGCCCCTCATTGATCCGTTCGAGCAGGTGCTCGTCGTGCCGATCGAACGGCGGGGCACCGTCCACGGCCTACTGCTGGCCCTCAAGGCAACGACCGTGCCGTTCACCGACGGCCAGATTGCCATGGTGGCCAGCATGGCGGCCGAGGCATCCAAGGCCTACTCGCTGGTCGATGCCCGGCGGGCCAAGGTCCACCTGCGACTATTGGAGGACCGGGAGCGGCTCGGTCGCGATCTTCACGATCTGATCATCCAACGGATCTTCGCCGCCGGACTACGGCTCCAATCGGCCCAGGCCCTGGTTGACGATCCCGTGGTCAGCGGCCGCATCGCCGAGACGGTTTCGCAGCTCGACGAGACGATAACCGAACTGCGCCATACCATCTTTCAACTCAGCACCCCGGTCGATCTCGTAGTGGCCGATCGGCTACAAACTCTGGTGGACGAGGCGGCTCACCACCTGCCAACCCGACCCGAGCTGATCATCACCGGTGATCCCTCCCGCATTCCCGAATCAGTGCTGCTGGAGCTGGAACCGGCCCTGACCGAGATGCTGGCCAACGTCTGGCGCCACGCCGCGGCCACCAAGATCGAGGTCACGGTGCAGGTTGGGCCGACCGACGTGCTGGTCAGCGTCAGCGACGACGGTCGGGGATTCGATCCCGATCTGACAGCCGGCGGCAACGGTCTGCGCAATCTCGGCATCCGGGCCGAGCGGTTGGACGGCAGCTGTCGGGTCGACTCCACCCTCGACCGGGGAACGACCGTTCACTGGACGGTGGCGCTCGAGCCTGTGCCATCCCAACCCGAGACCGCTCAACCCACCGTTGGTGAAGCCGACTAGCCGGGGTCGACCCTCTGAGCGGTATCGGGCATGACCCAGTCGGTGCAGGGGGCCAGTTCGAGACCGGCGATCGGCTGAGGCCTCACAACGCACCAGATTCGTAGGCCACCCACCGTTGTCTGGCCTGACCATCCCACCGGCTCGCCGTTCTTCTTCAGCTGTATGCCCTCGATCGAGACTTCGACACCGTCGATCTTGATCACGGCCTTCGATTCCGTGAACTCGAGGACAGCGGGCAACGGTTCATACCTGGTGTGATCAAAGACGCCACGGAACAGTGAGTGGAGTGCCCGGTGACGAGCAATCGACCGGTCGACGGTGTGGGGCTCGTCTTCGTCGACGATGCTGGTGTTGACAACGACCTCGGAGTCACCGATGTCATGGTTGATGGCCAATTCGACGGTCTCACCGGTGTTGCGCCAGCCGTAGCCGCCGGCCCAGCGGTAATCAGGGACGGGGGAGACAACCTCGTAAAAGGTGAAGTCGGCCTGAGCCGCTGCTTGAGCCCAGGTATCGATGTCGATGTCGCCCGGCTGTGCCATTGTCCGATGCTATCGAAACCGCTCAGTCGCCGCCGGACACCCCGTGACAAGGTGAGCAGCCGCGGCAAAGACGAACCGACCCCCTCTCAGCGAGAGGGGGTCGGACGATGATGAACTGCGGCGGATCTACCCGCCGTCTCCATCACCTTCGGCTTCGGCCTCCGCCTGAGCGTCGGCTTCGGCATCGACATCGGCATCGGCATCGGCTTCGGCCACACCGAGTGCACCGTCGTCATCGAGTGGGGTTCCGGCCGTCTTGCGCCAGTTCGTCGGCTTGACCGGGAAGAGGTCGGGATCGTAATCCGGATCCTCATTGACAATGAAGGCGGTGACCATACCGAACATGCCGGTTTCCCGTTCGACGTGGGTCAAGATGTGGCAGTGCCAGACCCAGACTCCCGGGTCGTCGGCCTTGAACAGCACGGTGAACCGCTCGCCGGGGGCGACGTTGAGGGTGTCGACCCAGTAGGGCTCATCGAGGGGTACCCCGTCTTTGGCGTAGACCAGCTGAGGGAACTGGTGGAGGTGCATCGGGTGGATCTGCAGACCCTCGTTGTAGTAGGTGATGCTGGCCCACTGGCCCTGGTCCAACACATAGGGCTCGGTGGCCGGGAAGCTCTTGCCGTTGAGCGACAGTCCGATCACACCGGCGTCGTTGAGGACCATGGGTATGTCGAACGCCAGATCCAGCTCCGCTTCGGTGGGCAGGGTCACCCCGCTCACCGTCGCCCCGTAGGGGATTGGATTGTCACCGATGCGGAACACGCCGAACATACCGTTGACCACCTGCATCTGCCCGTGGTTGTGTGCGTGGTACATGCCAATGGCATCCTCTTCGGCGGTGAACTCATAGGTGAACGTGCCGCCGTTGGGTTGGATCAGCTCCTGGGTGATGGGAGCCACACCGTCCTGGTCGTTGGGGGTGCGGACGCCGTGCCAATGCACGTCGGTGCCCATGGGCAGGTTGTTGACCACCCTGACCTGCACCTTGTCGCCCCGATCAACCCAGATCTGGGGTGCGGGAACGACGCCGTTGTAGGTCCAGGCCTCGACCACTCGTCCCGGCTCCACCTCCCAGTCGGTGATCTCGGCCACCAGGTCGAAGACCTTGGTGCCATCGGCCAACACCTCGGTCGGTTCCAGCATCGGGTTGCCTTTGCCCTCGGTCTCGGCCGGGAAGGCCAGGATCGACTCCATCATCGCCTGGTCCATGGCGGCAAAGTCCATCTCATTCCCATGACCGCCGTGGCCGCCCTCGGCTGCCGCCGCCTCGGCTTCCTCGGCTGTTCCGGTGACCGTCAGCGTGCTGACCATTCCGGAATCGGCGTGACCGGCAATGTCACAGAAGATCTCGTAGGTGCCGGGAGCCAGATCGTCGAGCACCAGCGAGGTTGTGCCGCCGGGGCCCACGTTGCTGCTGACCAGGCCCAGCTCCCGAATCCCGATGTTGTGATCCTGGGAACCGTCGTTGGTCAGCTCGAGGGTGACGTCTCCGGCCGGGGCCACCATGTCGCCGGCGAAGGAGAACTCCCGGCCGCTGATCTCCAACGTGGTCGACGCCTCGGCGGCCGTCTCCCCGCCACCGTCGCCCACGGCCATGACCACGGCGATCAGCGCCACGAAGCCGGCGGCGATTATGGCGGCCAAGCCGAGCACAAAACCCAGAATCAGCCGCGAGCTGCCCGGATCCGGCCCCGACGACGGTCGAGCGGCCCTGGTCGCCTGGCCACCTCCCTCCCCGCTCGGACCTGATTGCGATTCGACGACCGTCATTGTGGGCTCCTCTCTGGCAGACGGATCGGTGCGACCCGTCCTGGGTCGTGAACAGTCTCACGACAGTCCATCACTTCACTTAGGGCCGAAGGTCCCTTCGTTTGACCGTTCCCTGTCCCGGACCAAAGCCCCTACCCCGGCCCCTGCGGACAGAACCACGATGTCTCCATGAAACGTATTCTCGTCGGAGTGGACGGATCGGTGGCGGCCAAGGCCGCCTTGGACTGGGCGCTGGATCAGGCCGAGGCGGACGACACCATCGTCGTCTGTCACGCCTGGTCGCTCCCGGTCACGGCCGGTTTTGAGTCGCCGATGCTGGCCCCCGGACCGTTCAAGGAGGCGGCCCAGCGACTGGTGGCCGAACTGGTGGCGCCTCTGGCCGACCGGACCGACGGACCAACCATCGAAACCGCGGTCGAATACGGACACGCCGGTTCAACCCTGATCGACCGCTCAGCTGACGCCGACATGGTGGTCGTCGGCAGTCGGGGCTTGGGAGGGTTCAAAGGGCTGCTATTGGGATCGGTCAGCACCTACGTGGTGCACCGGGCCCGTTGTCCGGTCACGGTGGTACCGGAACCGCCGGACTGAGCGGAACGGGAGGCTACCGAACGGTTTCGGGCACCAGCGCCCCGGCCCCTCGCAGATAGAACCGGATGGCGGCGTACTCGAATCCGTAGGGTTCGGCCGTTACCGGCATCTCCGTCGCCCGGTCGGGGATGTGAGGGGTGATGGTTGGGCCCGGCCCCACCACCGCCCGCCGGACATCGGCCACCGTTTCGGAGATGGTCCGATCGGAAGACACGACGGTGGCCTCAGGCCAATCGTCGAATCGGCCGTCGAGCTGACGGGCCAGTTCCGGAGTGGCGTCGGAGGGATCATCACCGACCACATCCCGCAGCTGCAACCGGGCACAGGCCGTTTCCAGTGGGGCGACCAGATGGACGGAGGAGAACTCGCTGCGGGTCCGGGCGGCCAGATCGCGGGCCCAGACCCGACGTCGACTGTCGGACCAGGTGGCGTCGAGCACAACGCTTTCACCTCGCTGGAGCAGCGAATCGGCCTGGTCCAGGAGCCTCCGGTACACCTCGTCCTGGGCTGTCGGGTTGTATCGGGGGGGCCGCCCGTCGCCTGCCGCCTTACGAACCTCGTCGGTCCGCAACCACGTGGCACCGAGATCGGCGGCCAGAGCACTGGCCACCGTGCTCTTGCCCACTCCGACCGATCCGCCGACCAGGACCAGCCTGACACGCCCGACACTGAGATGCTGATGGGCCAGGTGATGGTAGGCCGCCACCTCGGCCGCTGCGCCGTCTTCGCCCTGGCTCAACCGGATGGCCGCCACCTTGGCCCGAACATGGGCCCGGTAAGCCACATAGTGGTGGGCCAGCGTGGCGGGGTGATGCTCGTAGGTGAACTCGCAGTAGTCGTGGATGAACGACCGGGCCAACTCCGGTCCAGCCAGCCGCTGGAGGTCCATGGCCAGGAAGGCGACGTCGTTGAGCACGTCGCCGATTCGGAAATCGTCCCGGAAGGCGAGGCAGTCGATGACCCGCGGTCCGTCATCGAGGCAGAAGACGTGCTCGGCCCGCAGGTCACCATGCCCATCGCGGACCCAGCCCTCGGCGATCCGCTCGGCCAGTAGCACTTGTCGGCCCTCGATGTAGCGCCTGACCAGATCCTTCACGTCGCCGAAGTCGGCCTGGCCGATGACCGTGCCCACCAGTGGTTCCAATACCTCGAAGTTCTCCTTCCAGTGCTGGGTCAACGTTTCGGCACTGGCGGCATCGGACCGCTGATCGGTGATCGGCGGCTCGGCGGCGTGCAGGGCTCCGATGTGTTTGGCCGCTTCCCACACCCGGATCGTGGCATCGGGTCCGTTGACCAACCGAACGAGTTGACGATCGGCCGGCAGCCGTCGCATCACAATCATGCGGTCGGTGATCCGGCCCTGTTCGTCGACGTCGGCGGTGCCCAGATAGACGTCGGGGGCCAGACGATGGTTCAACTCGAACTCGTCGGTGGCGGCCACGATGCGGTCGTCGGGATCGACGAAACTGACGAACGGCGTCGCCACCGGCTTCAGTAGCTTGTAGACCCGGTCAGGGGTGAAGAACAGGCGGGAAATGTGGGTTTCCCGAGCGTCGATTGCCGGTTCCGGCGACATGGCGGCCATGGTCCCAGTGTTCGACGGCCCGCCGAGCCGCGGATAGGGACCTTGGTCACCGATCGGGGGGTACCTGCGGTACGCTCGTCGACGTGCTGCAAATGAGGTGGCGACACCCGAACCGGTTGGCCGGTCGGGTACGAATGCGATAGGCGGAACCGCATGATTGATGGCCTTCGATGGTGGAGTGCGCTCCTGGCTCTGATGTTGGTCCCTTCCCTGCTGGGATGTGGCAACACCGACGATGCACCAACCCAGGTCCTGTCGGAGGCCGGTTCCGGCGATGGGGACAACGGTGAGGGCACAGCCGACGGTGTAGCGGCCGAACAAGCCGCAGACGCGGTCGCTGTCGAGCTGTCCGATGAGTCCGTCGACAGTGACACGGCGGGAGTGTGTTCTCGCTTGGATGAGCTGGAAGCGGCCCTGAGCGCGCCCGATTTCGCTCAGCTTGGTGTGGCCGTCGACATCATCGGATCCATCGAGCAAACCTCGGTCAATGAGGCCACGATCGATCTTGTCGGCGGGTTCACCGGCGACGTCGCTCCCTTGGCGGCGGCATTGGAGCAGGCCGACGGCGACCTGAGCGTCGCCGCCAACTCGCTGGATCCGGCGACGGCGACGGCGGCCTACGACCGCATCTTTCAACTCGGCAACGACCTTCCCGCGCTCCAGTTGCTTCTCACCGGCGAATGCCTGGCCGACGACATCGCAACCGGTGCCACGTCAACAACGTCGCCGCCGACCACATCACCGCCTTCGACCGCAGGCAACGACAGCTACGAGGAAGCCGAAGAAAGTGACGGCAGCGGTCATGGCTCAGAGGCGCTGTCGAGTTACGTTGACGCCGACAGCCCGTTTTCGTTCGAGTACCCGGCCGACAACAACTGGTTCGTTGTCCCCATGGAGCTCACCGGAGGCAGCCTGGTCGAACCTCATACCGTCACCGTCCGCTACGGTGACAATTCGTTCGACGCCATCACGCTGCTGGTTGGCAGCTACCGGGCAACACCCGAGGCCATGGCAACAACCGAAGCGGAACGGGATGGTGACCGACAACGAGCGGAAACCGATGAGCACTTCACGGTGGATGCCGTCACTGTCGACGGGGCCCAGGCTGTGCGCACCGTGTTCGCCCCCAACCGGGCCGACCTGGTGATCGGATACACCGTGATAACCGACAACTGGATCTACGAGCTCACGGCCACCCAGCCCCGATCTGTACCGGTGGACGTGATCGACGACGTTGAGCAGATCATCAACACCCTCCAGCTCGAGAAGTAACTTCCGGCACCCGCTCGACGGGCCGCCGAAAGGGGTACCGGCCATACTGTGTGGACCATGGTCGAGACGAATCGTGACCCGAGGACCAGACAGGTGACCACAGAGGCCTTGGCTCGACCAATCACGAGGTCTGAAACCGAAACGTTCGATCAAGACGGTGTGGTTCTGCTGCGGGCCATGTTCTCCGACCACTGGATCGCTCTCCTCCGCTCCGGGCTGGAGACCCATCGCAGGGCACCGACGCCGCGGGCCCGCATCTGGGACCGAGATGGCGAGGGTCGCACCATGTTCTGGGACTCAATGGCCTGGCAGGATGTGCCCCAGTACCGACGTTTCGTCTTCCAGTCACCGGCGGCGGAAATTGCCGGTCGGCTACTCGGATCGGAGTCGGTGCGCTTCTTCTTCGACGCCGTCTTCGTCCGCAGCCCGGGGACCCAGTTCCAGACACCGTGGCACCAGGATGAGCCCTACTGGTCGGTGGACGGTCATGACACCTGCACCATCTGGATGCCGCTGGTGTCGGTGAAGAAGAAGAACGCGTTGGCTTTCGTGCCCCGGTCTCACCGAACCGGCCTCGTCCTCGATCAACCGGACTTCGGCCGGCTCAATCCCGACGCCAAGCCCGGCATCGACCGGAGCGACTTCTCAGCCATCGCCGAGGCCGACATTCCCGACATCGACGCCGACCGCGCATCGTTCGGCGTCCGCAGCTGGGACATGGAGCCTGGAGACTGTGTGGTGTTCAACGGCCGGACCCTGCACGGTGGTTCGGGCCTGATGGACCCGGACAAAGGACTATCGGTGTTCACATCCAAGTGGCTCGGCGACGACGTCAGGATCGCCTTCCGGGAGGAAGGCATGGACCCCGATTTCAGCGACATCATCTCCCACCACGGTCTGGCCCCGGGCGATCGGCCGGGAACCGACTTGATGCCTTGCGTGTGGACCGCCCCGGGATAGCGGCACTGCGCCGGCCCGGATCGGGGCAGGATCATCAGCGTGGTGGTCGGTCGCCATGGTCGTCATCCACTCCGTGATCAACGCTTTGTGGTTCTCCGGACTCGTTCTCTTCTTTGGCCGGATCGCATCGGCAGCGGCCGCACGAACTACATCAGCGTGATTTCTCGCATCAGTTGTGATGAACACCTTGTCAATCCTCGAGCGACCGGTCTACGGAGTCGTTGAGGCGGCGGGCCTGTTGGGGCTTCGCCCTGACCGCACGGGGGCATGGCTTGATGGGTACGAGAGAAAAGGCGTGTCACTCCAACGTTTGCGGCCCGTGATCGAGGAGCTCCGACAAGAGTTCGAGACGCCTTACCCGCTGGCCACCGCCAAGCCATTCATCTACGGCAAGGAGTTGGTTCTGAAGTCACAGGAGCGCCATGGTTGGAACATGAACGGCCGGGGTCAGGTTTGCGCCCTCGGCAGGATTCGAACCTGCGCTCACGGCTCCGGAGGCCGATGCTCTATCCCCTGAGCTACGAGGGCTGCTAGGTCGGCCAGTCTAATCCAAGCCGGACCAAAGCCGACAGCCCTTTTCTCCCTGCAGCATCGGTCAGGGCAAAGCCTTGATCACCAGAAGACCGCATCGGGCCCTCAGTATGAGGGCGACACGTTGGCTGGTCGACGACCCCCCCGACCGCACGCTGGCGGCCCAACGACCCGCCTAGGGGGTCGTGTACCCACCAAAGTGTTTCGTCCGGCTGGTAGCCACCGGGCGTTACCCCGCCGCCCGGCCGGCTCCTCCCAGGCCGGTCAAATACCTTTGCCGAAACGATGGGCGACTTTCAATGCCGACTCGGCCTTCAGACCGGCGGCTACAGCCAATGCCAGGGGGATACGTTTCTCCATGAGGTTGAGACGGGCGGTGGCGGCCGCCGTCTTCAGGGCCCGGGCCCGCTCCCCCATCGCCGCCTGGGCCACCGCCTGCTGACCCCGGACACGGGCCAGGCCGCGTCGGTGACGGCCGAACTCGGGATACTTACCGGTCAGATAGTCCAGCGCCTCGTCGATCATCTTCCACCGCTCGAAGAAGAACGAAGCGCCGTGCCACCACACCCGGACCAACGGCTGGGGGGCCACCGCAATTCCTGTCACCCGGGCGGTACGGAGAAAAAGATCGTAGTCTTCGGCGTAGCTGCCGGGAATGTCCTCGTCGACCAGCCCAATCCGCTCGACCAGGGTCCGGCGGTGAACCAGCCAGCTCGACGGGTGGACCTCGGTCATACGGTCTTGGAGGAACCCGTCGAAGGTGACCCGCTGGGGATCGGGCATGCGGACGGTGTCGCTGTCCTCGTAGCGAATCAGGATCCCGGTGCAGGCTGCTCGGGCCCCGGGATCGTCGGCCAAGGCCTCGAATTGTGATTGAAGCTTGCCCGGCAACCACTGGTCGTCGTCATCGCAGAACGCGATCCAGGCGTTGGTGGCGGTGTCGATCCCGCTGTTGCGAGCCCCGGCCAGCCCCGGCGACCTCTGGTTGGTGGTCACAATCACGTCAACACCATGGCCGTCGCTGGTGGCGAAGTCGGACAGCGACTGATCGGGTTCGGAGCGATCGAACACCACCACAATCTCGAGCGGAGCATCGTGACGCTGGGCCAGCACTCCGTCCAGAGCCCGTCGCAGCAGCTTGGGCCGGTCCCGGGTGGCGATGATCACCGACACAGAGCGATCGGCCAGATGGTCCAGACCGCGGTCCACAACTGAGTCGTCCGACGCCCAGGCCACCGGGTCGACAGGAGAGCGACGATCGATGGCCGACGCCGGGTGGGGCGGCACACCCCGAATGACCGTCACCGACGGTGACGCATCACCAGGTAGGGAACGGGGGGCGGACGTGGGGGCTTCGGATGATGTCATGGATCGTTCCTTCGCCGGTCAGGCTGGGGGTCCTTGCGTCGCTCGGCCAACGGGTCGACCGCCGGGGTCGACCGCCGATCGACAGCGGGCATTGCTGAGGATTCGTCGGCGGTCGAAGCCAGATCGGAGGGCCCGGCCGGATCGAGTGGGGCGCCGGGTTCGCCGTTGCTGGGTCGCCCAAGGTCCGATTCGACGGGCGTCTTCGTACCGATCAGCCGGTCGACCGCTCGGGCGAACTCGATGACTCCCACCGCACTCTCGTGGTCGGCGCTCACCGTGAAGGCTTCCGGGTCATCCATGGCCCGGTCGATGGCGGCGAACAGTCCATCCCGGTCACGGACCACGACGGCGACGCCGTGACGTTCCAGGTGATCGGCGAACTCCATCTGGTGCTGGTCGACATGCTCGGAGAACGCCGGATTGCGGGCCAGCACGATCGGCATCCGGCCCACCATCCGAGCATCCATGATCGTCGACGGTCCGCCGTGACTCACCACCACCAACGCCCGCCGGAACAGTTCGAGCAGCTCATCATGGGGTATGAGTCGACGGCTGTCGCCGTGTCGCGACGGCGAGGAGGTGCCGGATTGCACGACCGTGATGACTTCGGGGTGAAGGTCCCGCCACTCGTCGACCCAGGAAACCAGCCGGTCGAAACGATGATGATCGGTGCCGACCGACACCACCACCTGGGCGGTGGAGCGTCGGGCCGACGGTTTGGCCGCCTCCCGGTTGTCAACTGCCGGATTCTCGATGGTTGACATCAGTAGAGCGGTCCCGTCAGCTCGCTGCCGGCGTACAGTCTCTGCTGTTCAGGCCACTGCACACAGAACAGCGATGTGAAGGGCCGGCACAGTCGACCGGTCAGGGTCCTGGAGTTGATACGGTCGTACACCTCCAAGTAGACACTCGGTATCCCCATCGACTTGGCCACGGCGAAGAAGGGCAGGGCGACACCGGCGCCGGTGGAGATCACCACATGGGGATCGAAGTCCTTGAGGACCTGCCGGGCCAGCGGTGTGTTACGGGCCAGATTGACGACGTTCCTGGTGGTGGGATGATGGGCGAAAACGAGATCTTCGCCCTCCAGTTTCGAGCGGGCGTCGGGCAGATCGAACGATACCCAGCGCCGCTCGTGGTGGGTCCACCACGGCTTGAGCTGCAGGAGCTGGGCCAGATGACCGCCGGCCGAGGAGACGAACAACAGCCGACGACGACCGAACTGGGCGCCGCCGATCCCATCCCGGTTCGGGCTGGGATCGGCAGTTGTTCCGAGGTCGTCAAGAGGGACGACGCCAGTTGGCACACTGCTCGCATCGGTGACCGACATAGTCCAGACTTCGACCAGATCGGGCGACAACCTAAGGGGCAAAAAGATCTGTCCGATAGGAGGGTCAGCGGCACTAGCCTGGTGGGATCGCAACCTGGCGGCGCCGACCACCGCCTTGACCGGTCGGCGAACCGCCACATGAACAGGGCGTCTGTCTCACCCCGCGTCGGACAGATCAGAAGGAAGTGAATGACAACCCGACTCTCCCACGTCTCCAACCTGGAGGCGGAAGCCATTTTCATCATCCGGGAGGTGGCGGCCGAGTTCGAGCGTCCAGCGCTGCTCTTCTCCGGCGGCAAGGACTCGATCATCGTCCTCCACCTGGCGCTGAAGGCCTTCGCCCCCGCTCCCGTTCCCTTTCCCATCATGCACGTCGACACCGGGCACAACTTCCCCGAGGTCATCGCCTTCCGCGACAAGACGGTGGCCGAGAACAACCTTCGGCTGGTTGTGGCTTCGGTCCAGGAGGCCATCGACGCCGGCAAGATCCAGGATGTGACCGGTCCTCGAGCGTCCCGCAATCGGCTGCAGACCGGTGTGCTGCTCGACGCCATTGAGACCAACCGGTTTGACGCTCTATTCGGCGGGGCCCGGCGGGACGAGGAGAAGGCCCGGGCCAAGGAACGGGTCTACAGCTTCCGCGACGAGTTCGGCCAGTGGGATCCCAAGGGTCAGCGGCCTGAACTGTGGAGCCTCTACAACGGCCGCTACAACGCCGGCGAGCACATGCGGGTGTTCCCCATCTCCAACTGGACCGAGCTCGACGTGTGGCACTACATCCGTGACGCCCAGATCGAAGTTCCCCACGTCTACCTGTCGCACGAGCGTGAGGTGTTCATGCGTGACGGCATGTGGTTGGGCGTGACCGAGTTCCTCCAGCCGATGGATGGCGAGACGGTCGAGACGCGCAAGGTGCGCTTCCGCACCATTGGTGATGCCACCTGCACCGGAGCGGTGGAG
Organism: Acidimicrobiales bacterium; assembly: GCA_965216685.1. Lineage (GTDB taxonomy): Bacteria > Actinomycetota > Acidimicrobiia > Acidimicrobiales > SZUA-35 > JAHELU01. Next base: position 3,761,048 of record OZ244195.1, on the reverse strand, counting down.
TCCCCGGCCGACTCGATCGACAAGATCATCGAGGAGGTGGCGGCCACCAGGATCACCGAACGGGGGGCCACCCGAGCCGACGATCGGACCAGTGAAGCAGCCATGGAAGACCGCAAGAAGGAGGGCTACTTCTAATCATGGCCCCATCCGAACCTTCCGCTCCCACAAAGGACTCGTAATGGACCTTCTCCGACTGGCCACCGCCGGCTCCGTTGACGACGGCAAGAGCACGCTCATCGGTCGCCTCCTGTACGACTCGAAGTCGATCTTCGAGGATCAGCTGGAGTCAATTGAGGCCACCAGTGCCGAACGGGGCGATGAGCACACCAACCTTGCCCTCCTGACCGACGGCCTGCGGGCTGAGCGGGAGCAAGGCATCACCATCGATGTGGCCTACCGCTACTTCACCACTCCCCGACGCAAGTTCATCATCGCCGACACCCCCGGCCATATCCAGTACACCCGCAACATGGTCACCGGTGCCTCCACCGCCGACCTGGCCATCATCCTGGTCGACGCCCGCAAGGGCCTGACCGAACAGTCCCGCCGTCACTCCTTCATCGCCAGCCTGCTACGGATTCCCCATCTGGTGCTGGCGGTCAACAAGATGGACCTGGTCGACTACGACCAGGAGACGTTCGAGCGGATCCGGAGCGAATACATCGAGTTCGCCTCCCGCCTCGACGTTCCCGACCTGGCCTTCATTCCCATGTCGGCCCTCCACGGCGACAATGTGGTCGACCGCTCGGCCAACATGGACTGGTACAACGGGGCCACACTGCTGCACCACCTGGAGGAGGTCTACATCGGATCCGACCTCAACATGGTCGACGTCCGCTTCCCGGTGCAGTACGTCGTCCGTCCCCAGAGCACCGAACATCACGACTTCCGGGGCTATGCCGGTGCCGTGGCCGGTGGTGTGATGAAGCCGGGCGACGAGGTGACCGTTCTCCCCTCCGGTTTCACCAGCCGCATCAAGGCCATCCAGGGCCCCGACGGTCCGGTCGAACAAGCCATCGCTCCAATGTCGGTCGTCGTGCAGCTCGAGGACGAGCTTGACGTCAGCCGGGGCGACATGCTGTGCCGGGTCAACAACCAGCCCACCGTCACCCAGGACATCGAGGCCATGGTGTGCTGGATGTCGGATGCCGGCAACCTGACCGAGGGATCGAAGCTGGCCATCAAACACACCACCAAGTGGGCTCGGGCCATGGTCAAGAACCTGCGCTACCGGCTCGACATCAACACGCTCCATCGCGACGAATCGGCCACCGGTCTCGGGCTGAACGAGATCGGCCGGGTTCGCCTCCGGGTCACCCAGCCGCTGTTCGCCGATGAGTATCAGGTCAACCGGACCACCGGAAGCTTCATCCTGGTCGACGAGGTGAGCAACGTCACCGTGGGTGCCGGCATGATCAGAAGCGCCGAATAGGCACCGGCGGTACCACGTCATGAAGACCGCGGACACGACATGGCATGCCAGCAGCGTCGACCGCCAAGACCGCTGGGCCGCCAGTGGGGCCGGTGCCACGGTCTGGCTGACCGGCTTGTCGGGTTCGGGCAAGTCGACCATTGCCGTCGAGTTGGAGGCTCGCCTCATCGCCGAGGGGCGACCGGCCTATCTGCTCGACGGCGACAACATCCGCCACGGCCTCAACGGGGACCTTGGATTCTCCGCTGCCGATCGGAACGAGAACGTTAGGCGAGTGGCCCATGTGGCCCGCCTACTGGCCGATGCCGGCATAGTGGCCATTGTGCCCGTGATCAGCCCCTACCGGGCCGCCCGGCTCATGGCCCGGGGTCTGCATGAGGCGGCTGACCTGACGTTTCTCGAAGTGTTCGTCGACACTCCGTTGGAGATCTGCGAGGCCCGAGATCCCAAAGGTCTCTATGCCCGGGCCCGGGCCGGTGAGATCTCCGGCATGACCGGGATCGACGACCCCTATGAGCCACCTGTCGATCCCGAGCGGCGCTACACCCCCGAAGACGGATCGCCGGGTGACATCGTCGACGATCTGATCACCGCGCTCAACCCCTGAACGACCACTCGGCCCCATCTGGGGTTCCCAGGGGTCGGTCGCGACCTCTGGAACCCCCAGAAGCGGTGGCGGGCCGAACGGGGCGGTCAGCCCTGGCTCGAACACTCAGCCTGGCTCACCCCGGTGATGGCGGTGGAGGCCAGTTCCTCCGACGACATCCCCACCACCGCACCCGACTTGGCTTGAGGCACGGTTTGATCGCCGGACACGGACTCGTTGCCGGGCACCGGCTCGCCCGCCGTGCGGAAGACGTCGAGGATGGGTTGGGCCGCCGCCTCATCGAGCAGCAGCACCTGAGCTCCGCCCGGTGTGACCCAGTCGGTGACCGGCAGGGTGTGGGTGGTGAACCGGCCTCCGTCGGCGGCGGCAAAGGTACGGGCCAGGTCGGCCACGTCGGAGACCCCGGCGCCCTCGGCCACCACCATATGGTCGGCGGCGGCGGCCACCAGCCGATCGATCGTCAACAGGCCACCGACGTTGGTCTTGTTCGACGCGGTGGCGGCCACGTTCGACAGGAACTGACGCTGTCGGGCGGTCCGCCCCAGATCACCGGTCACCTCCCGCACCCACTGCCCGTCCTGGAAGATCTCGGCGTGCCGAGCCCGGGCGAACGAAAGGGCCTGGGGACCGTTGAGCAGGTGGCAGCCGGCGTCGACGATGTTGAGCCCGGAGGCGACGTCGCGGATTGGGGCGTCGAACCACATCGGGACCCCGCCCAGGGCATCGACCATCGACTGGAACCCGGCGAAGTCGATCTCGACGTAGTGGTTGATGTTGAGACCGAGGTAATTCTCCACCGTCAGCACCAGTCGCTCCCGGCCGCCGGGACCGTTGAACGCGCCGTTGACCCGCCCCTCGCCGCCATCAACAATCGGAACCCACAGATCACGGGGAACCGACAGAAGGTCGATCACCTGATTCTGCGAGTCGACCCGGGCCACCATGATGGTGTCGGCCCGCTGCCCGGGGACGGCCTCGGCGTCACCCAGGAAGTCGTCGGACTGAGGATCAACGCCCTCTCGACTGTCGGTGCCGACCAATAGCCAGTTGGCCGGGGCCGACGCCTCAGCCGTCGATTCCACCCCGGGGACCGGGACGAACTCGAACTGCCGGTAGCGGCGATAGGCCCAGGCTCCGGCCACAGTCACGGCGATGACGAGGAACACCACGAACACCACCAAGGCTTTGCCCAGCGGGCTTCGCCCTCGACGGATGTTTCGGCGGACGGGGGGCGGCGGCTGATCACCCAGGTCCGGGTGATCAACAATTGTGCGGCTCAAGACCCATACGCTAACACCTGGATCGCCGCCCCGGGGGCCATGAGCGGCGCCGGGACCGGGCGTGCAATCAGGGATCGGTGGGCCAAAGCTACGATGGAGTCGGTGAGTGCCGATGACATCTGCTGTCCCCGATGTGGCGAAGCCGACGACCTCGAGGGTGAGCGCCACGACGATCTCATCCGTATCACCTGTGGGGCCTGTGAAACGGTTTGGGACCGGGACCCGAGAGTTGCCTGCTCGCGATGCCAATCCACCGACATGTACGCCGCGCCGGTGGCGGTGATCGAGAAGTCGAGGGGCACGCAGCTCTCCATCGTCTCCACCACGTCGGAGTATCTGTGTTGGCACTGCGACCGCGACCTGATCGATCAGCAACGGCGCAGCGGAACCGCCCTCATGCCCGACCAGCTACCGACCTAGGGCCGCCACCGTTAACGTGAAGCCATGACCATCAGCCCCGATCTGCACCACGACGAGGCCGGTGTGGCCCGCTGTCCCTGGGGGGCCAGCACGCCGGACTACGTGGTCTACCACGACAACGAGTGGGGCGAGCCGACGACCGACGAGCGAACCCTGTTCGAGAAGCTGTGTCTGGAAGGGTTCCAGTCGGGATTGTCATGGTTGACCATCCTGCGCAAACGGGAGGCGTTCAGGGAGGCGTTCCACAACTTCGACGCCAAATCGGTGGCTCGGTTCGGACCCGATGATGTCGGTCGGCTGCTGGACAATGCCGCCATTGTTCGCCACCGCGGCAAGATCGAGGCCACCATCAACAACGCCGGCCGCTTACTCGAACTGTGGGAAGAAGGCGAGACGTTGGCCGGCCTGATCTGGAGCCACGAGCCCGAGGTCCACCGCGCCCCGGTGTCACTGTCCGACATACCGGCCACCACCACCGAATCAACCGCCCTCAGCAAGGAACTCAAAAAGCGGGGATTCCGGTTCGTCGGTCCCACGACCGCCTACGCTGCGATGCAAGCCATGGGCATCGTCAACGACCATCTTGAAGGCTGTACGGCTCGCCGAAAATGTCTCGACATGCGGGGGGCCATGGCGAAACCTTCAAGGTTGCATTAAGCCCGCGGCCAGTCCCTGCCTAGAATGGGCGGCAGAGCGTTTCCTGCAGTTCGGGCCCCAGGAAACCCGGCGGTATTGGAGCCAGATCTTGACGACCGACGAGGTTCAAAAACCGAGCGATCATCGGCGGCCACCGGCCACTGATGACGATGAGTTCTCTTCGGAGGACTACATCGCCATCACCTCCGACGACGACTCGGAGACAGTGATCCTGGGCACCGTTCCGGGGGAGACGACGCGCCGTCAAGATGTCGCCGAGGTCACCCACGAACCCGATCTCGATCCAGTGGTGAACGACCTCGCCGAAGGCTACGACGAAGCTGTGGATCCGGCGGCCGACGAAGCGGCCACCTCCCCTGGCGACCGGAGTGAGCCGGAGACCGACGGCGGCCCCGGGACCGAGGCCGAAGAGCACAGCAATCAAGAGCACGGCAATCAAGAGCACGGCAATCAAGAGCACGGCAATGATGTCACCGACGCCGAACCCTCGGTGGCCGAAGCGGTCGCTCCCGACGACAATGCCTTCCTCGAGATGCGACAGGTGGCCGGCCTCACCGCCGGATCGATGATGAAGCTCAACATCGGTCGGGCCTTCGAGTTCAGCGAGTCCAACGAGGGTGGCACCTTCTCGCTGCGCGTCCTCGAGAACGGCGAGGTCGTGGTCCACCCCGGATCCGCTCGAGCGGTGATCGACGAAATCGAGGTTCAGCAGCCCATGTTGATGGGTGACGCCCTCCTGAACGTGTCGAGCGCCTGCTTCTCGGTTCGCCGGCCCCGGCCCCCGGCATCGAGCGAATCCCGGATGGAGGCGGTGGAGGCCGCCTTCGCCTCGGTTTCAGCCATCCACGTGCCCCCCATGGGTCCCGAGGAGCCATTGGCCCCGGAGCAACTGGCAGGATCACGACTGGGCACGATCATCAACAACAATCCGCTGACGCAGGGTTCGGTCGGCCCCGAGGCGCTGTCCTTCCTGCAATCGATCCGCCGAGCCCGTTCGGTGGTGGCCGAACGCCACCGGTTGATGCACCCCGATCCCGAGGAGCTGAAGACACGGCTGTCGCGACTCGATCCAGGGCTGTGGGAACGCAGCCGCAACCATCCACTGTTCGGCCGCTTCGGAGTGGGTTACGCCAACATCCCCTGGGAACCGAAATTCGACAATCCCGAGCTCATTCCCGACATGCTGCACGAGCCGATCGTGTCCATGGGCCTTCTCCCCTGGGTACCGGTCACAGCCAACCTGCTCTACGGTCCACTGGGCATCGTCGGCAAGCGGGCGGCCCGCATGGCCGCCTGCCGCCACGCCATTCTCTCGCTGGCCGCCTTGTCAATGCCGGGTGAGGTGCGCTTCGCCATCCGTTCAGGTAAGAACACCGCGGCCAGCTGGTACTGGACCCGCGCCCTGCCCCCGATCATGTCAGCCGAAACCGAGAGTCCATACGTGGTGACCGTTGTCGACGGGGTCGAAGGCGCCGATCTCGACAATGCGGTTCGCCAAGCGGCCTACGGGACCGCGGTAGACGATCTGAGTGACGACAAGCCGATGCTGTCTCTTGTCGAGGCCGGCCCCGACGACGATGTCGACGACGATCTGGCCAACACGGCCGAGATTCCGGTGACGGAATCCGACGTTGACGACCTCGACGCGCTCGATGCGGTTGAGGCCATTGCTCCCGGCTACATCGTCCTGGCCGAATCCTTGGACGAGTTGACGCAGCCGTGCGGTTCGGTGTTGCAGATCGAAGCCGACGGAACCGGCATGGTGACCAACCATCTCAACGAAACCATTCAGGTGACACCCATCGGAGTGACCGAGGCCTTCGCCCACGACATGGCCACCCGTATCGCCGACATCCTCACCGACAGCTTCCTCTGACACCGCTTTCCGTGCGCCTCACGCCCCGAAAACGGGGCGTCCAGCGCACAGATGGAAGGCACGGATCAGGTAGTGAGGCTAGGCCTTGGCTGCGATGCCGACCCGGGCTTCGCCGTTGGCCCACTTGGGCCAACGCTTGCGGCTGTTCTCGGCCAGGCGGTGCAGCAAGGCGACAGCGGCCGGGTCGTCGTCGCCCGGTCGAGTCTCGATGGCACCGTCGTCGATCATCGCCTTGATCACCGCTCGCCCCAGGTCGGTGCGCACGATGGTCAGGGTCCAGTCGGTTTCATTGCCGATGCCGCCGGTGGATATGTCGGCGTGTTCGGCGGCGAAGTCGGGACAGTGGTTGCAGCCCTCGCGGGTCCAGGCGTGGCACTCCTTGAGGTTGATCTCGTGGTAGTCGCCGTTGTCCATCCAGACCTGGAACACACCTTTGATGTTCATCTTGACGATGTTTTCCTTGCGAAGCCCATACTTCAGATAGAACAGTTCGTCGAACATCGAATCGTCAAAGCTCTTCGAGCACAGCAGTCCGATGTTGAGCTTGATCGGCTTCGACACCTTGCCGGCGCGACGATGCCACATCACCGGCCCGATCGACGTCTGGCAGCTCATCCCCACCAGCGCCAGACTCTCCAGGCCCCGCTCCACCGCCTCGGTGTAGGCGATGGTGTTGGCCGAGTAGGTGTAACGGCTACCGGCCCCGGCCAGAACCTCGTGGCGGTTGGTGGCCACCCCGGGCTTGGCCTTCCAGCCCCCGGTGCCTCCCTCCAGCACCGAGATCAAGGCCCCGTCGATGATGTCGTTCTCGAGGCACCAGATGAGGATCGACGACACCAGGCCGCCGTCCTGGCCGGCCTCGTAGACCGAGTCGTCGGCCGCCCTGACGAGAAGGATGTCGGAATAGATGCCCGACATCTCGTCATCGTGCCTCGTCCGACCGTGGAGGTGCTCATCGGCCTCGGTCTCCCACGATCGGAACCGGGGGCAGGCCCTGGTGCACAGGGTGCACCCGTTCTCACCGTGGATACAGTTTTCCGGCCCGAGTTCGGCTTCCAGGTGGAAGGGTTTGTAGGCCCCCGGTTCGTGCTTGTAGCCAATGACATCGTGGGGGCAGGCGATCACGCAACCGGCGCAACCGGTGCACAGTCCTGAGGTTATGACCTCCTGATACAGCTCCTTCCACTGAAACGTCCACCGCTGCTTTTGCTGGGCCATCAACACCAACCTAGTGCCCGTCGATCTACAAGTCGGCTTCGGACCGGAAACAGTCGGCAACCAACTGGGCGATCTCCGGCGGTAGACCGGCGCCGTCTGCGTCCGACGAGTCGGCCGTGGTGTCGGAGCCCTCACCCGATCCGCCCTCGGATTCGTCGTCTGTGGTGGTGCTCGAATCCGGCACCGGTTCGCTGTCGGCAGTAGAAGCGGTGCCACCGGCGACGGTTCCCGACGTCGACACCGCCAACCGTTCGCTCATCTGCTGAAAATCGTCGAACCGGATCTCGTCCTCCACCCGGTCGTAGACACAGCCGCACACATCGCTCAACAGACGGGGATCGTCGAGGGGCCGGCTGCAGGCGGCCAGAAAAGCCTCCCGATGAGCCGACGTGTAGTCGGTCGGTTCCTCTTCGGAGCATCCCGACAAGATCAGCACCAAGCCGAGGCCGACCACCGTCAGCAGCATGCGAGTCCGTGCCGAGATCACCAAAACCACGATACGGCCCATGGGTCCCCGACCGGCGGGCCGATCAGATCCCGGCCAGGATCTTGGCCCGCTCGAAGACCGCATCGAGCATGTCCTCGGTCAGCCGTCCGGTGAACGTGTTCTGCTGGCTGACGTGGAAGGAGCAGACGATCCAGCGGCCGGCGTCGAGCGGGATTTCCACGCCGTGACCGAACTTCGGTCGGGGCCTCAGATCGAGATGCCGGGATAAAGCCTGGAAGCCGAAACCGCCGAGCACGACGAAAACCTTGGGATCGACCACGGCCAGCTCCCGTTCCAGAAACGGCTTGCACCGGTCCCTCTCGGCCGGTGTCGGCTTGTTGGCCGGCGGGGCACATTTGACCGGCGACGTGACCAGGGCATCACGCAGGGTGAGCCCATCTTGACGATCGGTGCTGGTCGGCTGGTTGGCCAGACCGGCGCGATACATGGCCCGGTAGAGCCAGTCGCCCGAGCGGTCGCCGGTGAACATGCGGCCGGTCCGGTTGGCCCCATGGGCCGCCGGGGCCAAGCCGATCACCGCAATCCGGGCTTTCGGGTCACCGAAAGCCGGCACCCCCCGCCCCCAATAGTCCCAGTCGGTATAGGCGGCCCGCTTCTCCGCCGCCACCTGTTCTCGCCATTCCACCAGCCGAGGACAGGCCCGGCACCGGGCTACCTCGTGACCGATGGTTTCGAGGCTGTCCTCGGGCCCTATGATGTTGTCGTCATTGGCGCTGTCAATGCCGGACATCGTAGGCCGCGCCGATAGGGTTTGCAGTAATGGCACGCAGCTCGTCCAAGAAGCCGACTCTGGTTCTCCTGGTCCGCCACGGTCGCACCCCGACCACCGGTCAGGTGCTACCGGGCCGGGCGCCCGGCCTCCATCTGGGCGACGAGGGAGTGGAGCAGGCCAACGAGGCGGCAGGCCGCATCGCCGATCTGGCCTTCAGGGGCAAGGCCCACCACAAACGGCGGCCCAAGAGCCGGGTCACTGCCGTCTACGCCTCGCCCATGGAACGAACCCAGGAGACGGCGGCCCCCATCGCCGCCGCCCTCGGTCTACGGGTGAGGTCCAATCGGGGTCTGCTGGAAGCCGACTTCGGGTCGTGGACCGGACGTAAGCTGTCAGACCTCTACAAGCTTCCGGAGTGGCAGCAGGTTCAGAGGTACCCCAGCGGCTTCCGCTTCCCCGATGGCGAGTCGTTCGCCGAAATGCAGCAACGTATCTGCGGTGCCATCCAGTCGCTGGTGGCCCGCCATCCGGGCGAAACGGTGGTGGCGGTTTCCCACGCCGACCCGATCAAGGCGGCCGTGGCCCACGCCATGGGCACCCACCTCGATCTGTTCCAGCGGGTGGTGGTCGGCCCGTGTTCGATCTCAGCAATCCTCTTCGGTCAAGGCGGTCCGGTGGTCCTTTCGGTCAACTCCATGGGCGGAGATCTCAAGACCCTGGTCCCCAGTTAGAGCGGTTGCGGTCGACATGTCCGATTCCCTCGAATTCCGCAACACCACCCGTTTCATTCCCGGCACCATCGGCGAACCGGGCCAACGAGTGTTCTTCCTCCAGATCGGAGACGAGACGGCCACCATCACGCTCAAGTTGGAGAAGCAACAGGTGCGGGCGCTGGCCCAGTTCCTGCGCACCGTGCTCGATGACCTCCCCTCCCCCACTCGCCAACCGGGGACCAACGAATTCCAGCCACCGGGTGCGGCCGAAGCCGACTGGGTGGTGGGCCAGATCGCGGTCGGGGTCGACGAGGCCGATTCGAAAGTGGTGCTGGTGATCGACGAGCTGGTCCCCGACCGGGACGGTGAGGATGAGTTCGAGATCGAACTCCAGGAACAGTTCGGCTGGGACGAATCAGGTGGTTCCCAAGTCCGGGCCCATGTCTCGGTCGACCTGGCGGCTACCTTCATCGTCTCCTCCGAGGAGCTGATGGCGGCCGGGCGGCCACCATGCTCGCTATGTGGCCAACCGCTCGACCCCGAGGGTCATGCCTGCCCTCGACTCAACTGATCGCCCGGATCCCCCATGGACAGACCCCAAGCCGCCGGCGACCAGGCTGACCGATCGGCCGACGAGATCGACCCGACCCCACCACCGGGTCCGGCTTTCGGCCTCGACGACGACGAACTGATCGACCTGTTCCAGACCGGGGAGTACGAGATCGAAGGCCGGATGGCCGACAGTTCCAACGCCACCCTGCTGGTTGTGGTCCACGATGCCGAAACCGATGCTGAAACCGGCGACGATGGCGGCAACCGTCGCCATCGGGCCATCTACAAGCCGGGCTCGGGCGAGCGGCCGTTGTGGGACTTTCCCCCCGGGCTCTACCAACGCGAGGTGGCCATGTATCGACTGGCCCGCCATATGGGTTGGGACGTGGTTCCAGCCACCACCATCGCCGACGGGCCTTTCGGTGAGGGTTCGGTCCAGGCCTTTGTCAACGCCGATTTCCGACACCACTACTTCTCGCTCCACGAGGAGAACATCGGTACTGAAGACCTGATGACGCTGTGCGCTCTCGATATTGTGGCCAACAACACCGACCGGAAGTCAGGCCACTGCCTGCTCGGGTCCGACGGCCGGATCTACGGCATCGACCACGGTCTCTCCTTTCACGCCCAGTTCAAGTTGCGGACCGTGATGTGGGACTACGTCGGTGAACCGCTGCCCGACACGGTGAGCCTCGGTTTGCGGAAGCTGTTGGCCGATGGCGTGCCGGCCGATGTGTGCAGCCTGCTTGATCGCATCGAGATCGACGCGGTCATGACCAGAGCGGGCGCTCTGCTCGAGGCCGGACGGTATCCGGCCGATGACACCGGAGGGCGACGCTGGCCCTGGCCGCTGGTCTGACCATCGGCCCGACCACCGTTCTCACGGGCGGCGGCCGATCCGGGCCACCCGACCGGTGGCTCAACGATCGACCTACTGGCGATCGTGGTTGCGGTGATAACGCCCTTCGGCCGCCTGTATCTCGGTCCAGGCCGACTCCCGCCCACCCCAGTTGCGCACATCGGTGCTCTTGGCCGGTTCCAGATCCTTGTAGATCTCGAAGAAGTGGCCGATCTCGGCTATGAGGTGGGGCGAGGCGTCGGACAGGTCACCGACCTCGTCCCAGCGGGGATCGGTGGCCGGCACGGCGAGAATCTTGGCGTCGGGTCCGGCCTCGTCGACCATCCAGAACACGCCGACGGGGCGAGCCCGGATATGGCACCCCGGCACGGTGGGTTCGTTGAGGAGCACGAGGATGTCCAGGGGGTCGCCGTCCTCGGCCAGGGTATGGGGAATGAAACCGTAGTCGGCTGGGTATGACGTGGCGGTGAAGAGGTGGCGGTCCAGCCAGAGATCACCGCTGTCATGGTCGATCTCGTATTTGTTGCGGGACCCTTTGGGAATTTCGATGATGGCTTCAACCCATTGCCGTTCCGGCTCGACCATGGGCCAACAGTAGCGCCGATCCGGCCGGCGGTCGGTGTCGTGGTGGCGAGACGACAGGCACGCCGTTGAGCCCCCTCTACCGGAATCTACTGAAGTCTGATTCCTGTGGGCGCACGTTCCAGCGTTTCCTGTTATCTTGGAGCACATGAGCAAGGACGCCCCCGGCGAATCCGCCGAGGACCAAGGCGCTCACCGCAGCGGCACGGATCCGCAGACCGAGGGAGATGTCGACGGATTCGATCGCGTCCGCAGTCATTATCCGCCGATCCTCAACACCGCCCAGGTGGCCGAGCTGCTCGATCTCAATCCCCGGACGGTCCTCAACATGGCCGGAGATGGGCGTCTGCCGGCCAGCCGCCTGCCGGGTTCCCGAAAGTTCCACTTTCTCCTCGAGGACATCATCACCACGCTGAAAGCCAGCCGGGTCGTCTCCGAAGACTGAGCCGACACCACCGTCTGGGCCCATCGACCCACCACCGTTGGGGATGGCCTGGCAGGTTTGTTGCTTCTCCCCCAGGCAACACCACGGTATGCTTGGCGGGCAATGGCGGGACCTGCGGCAGAGCCACGCGTCGGCCGACCGATGGTCAAACTGCTTGCCTCAAGACCCGGGCGGGCAGTGACGCAATCCCAGGTGGAGGAGTACCGATGACGGACAACGACGATTTGCCAAGTTGGAGCGCCGACCAGCAGCCACGGGCGGCGCAACAACCAGAACCACCTCGTCGATCAAGGGGCCGAGGCCTGCTCTTCGGCCTGTTGGGGCTGCTGGCCCTCATCGGAATGGGGGCATTGGGCTACTTCATCGCTCAAAGCCAGGCCGACGACGAGACCGCGGCCACCGATCCAGGTGCACCGACGGCAACCGAGGACGAGTCCGACGAGTCTGATGAGTCAAGTCTCGACTCCGAAGTCACCGACGACGACGTCACCGCCGGTGAGGATGACGGGGCCGAAGGAGGCGAGGCGCTCGACGTCGACACCAATGGCGACGCCATGGCTGACGGCGACGGCGACGGCGACGATTCTGATGGCGCCGACGACGATGCCGATGCCGATGACACCGCACAATCGGATGACACGGCCGGCCCCGCCGGCGACGACTCGGGCCGAACCGCAGTGTTCCGTGGAGGCAAACTGTACCTCGGAGGCAAGGTTCCCAGTCAGGAGATCGCCGACGTTATCGTGGGCAAAGCCCAGTCGGTCGTCGGCCCCGACAATGTCATCGCCGAATATGAGATCGACCCGACCGTCGAGATCGATCCCGGTGAGAGCACGCCCCTCTATGTCGAAGACGTGGTCCTCTTCCGCTTCAACTCGGTGGAGATCGACCCGCCGTTCGTCCCCCTGCTCGATCTGGGTACCCTGCTGCTCAGTCAGAACCCCCAGGCCACACTGACGGTGGTCACCCGCACCGATGCCGTCGGTTCCGAGGAGGTCAACCTCGATGTTGCCCGCAAGCGGGCCAACGCTGTGATCGAATACTGGGTCGACAAGGGCATCAGCCCGGATCAGCTGAAGGCCGACCCCCGGGGCGAGGAACTGGCGTCGGACAACGACGACGAGGAAGCGGCGGCCCTGCAACGCCGGGCCGAATTCATCATCACCGGTCTGCTCGATTAGTAGAGGGTTCGCCCCGGGGCGCTGATTCACTCTCAACCGGCGCCGCTCGGAACCGGTCGAAGGCCCCGCGAATCAAAGCTGCGGCCACGAACAGCACAATCCAGGTCCATGGCACGGCGGCCCACCGGGCGAAGGACTCGGCGGCCGGCCGCCAGGCGGGAACGCGCCGTCCGATCATGGTCAACGTCGTGATCAATCCGAGGACCAAGCCTACCGATCCGGCCGACAAGGCAACACTGTGGCCGATCAGGCGCCGTCGGCTACCGATCCCGAAGTCCCCGGTGGCCAGGCCGTCGAGCAGACAGAGGGCGGAGGCCCCCATGGTGTAGGCAACCATCAAGCGAGTCGTGGGCCGCATCCGGGCTGCCGGCACGACCGAGAATCGCTGAACCACGGTCGCACGGAGGCGATTACTGACCCGCGGGACCAGTTGCAGCCCGGTGAGGACAATCATCACATCCAGTATCTGGGTGGCGGCCCAGAAGGCCGCACCAACCACGGTGGCGGCCAAGACCGCAGCGATACCGGGAACGACACCGGAGACGGTGTCCACTGCGTTATAGGTTCGGGCCGAGATCACAGCCAGTGCCACGTCGTTGCCCAGGCCCCAGTGGAAGCCGAGCCAGGCCACGATCCCAACCCCGGCCAACGTGGCCCGGCCGGGACGGGCCGACAGATCGGCCACGAGATCAGACCACAGGGTTCTCACATCACAGAACGGATCTGGTCTAGACTTCGCAGATCGAAATCCGCCGCACACCGCCGACCGTCCTCAGCGACGCGTCCAACTTCCTGGTTCCCCCCGACCGTGACGGCCCGCGCTGGCGCCTGCATTACGGCTTCCACGCCGACGATCCATGGTCCCGGTCGGGACGGGCCATCGAGGAAACCGTGTTCTGTCACACCCTCGACTACACGCCCGAGCTGGTTCACAGTGAGTACGGCCCCTACGACGACGTGTCGGTCTGGATTGTCCTGACCAACGCCCATGAGGGCGCGGTGGTGGGCGCCATCCGAGCGATGGTGGGCAAGCGTGGTGATCTGAAACTGGCGGCGGATATGCGTCACTGGTGGGACATCGATCTCACGGAGAGCCTGGCGGCTCACGGGATCGATCCTACGATCGGCATCGTCGAGTGCGCAACAATCAGCGTCCTGCCCGATTGGCGCCGAGCCGATTCCCACTGGCCCCTGCGGGCGCTCTGTGCCGCCTTCGGTCAACTGGTGCTCGATGTCGGCGGGCAATGGTGTGTACAGCTGCAGGACGTGTCAGGACCAAGGCTGCTGGGGCGGCAGCTCGGCCTCCCCTTCGAGGTGATCAACGACCTGAAGCCGGTTGACTTCCTGGGGCCTGTCGTGCCCACGGCCAGCCATGTGGCCCGCCACTTCCAGCTGTTCGCTCCTCACGCCGACCCCGATTTCGTCGCCCTGTACGCCGACCGCGACACATCGGTACGGGGCGGCACCGTGCTGCCGGTAATCGACCTGTCCAGGGCCGGCACGCCATCGGTGGAGACGATCACATTGCGGGACACAACGTCACACACCCCTGGATAGCGGACCGGCGGAATCACATCCTCTGACCACGGCAGCTAATTTCAACGACGAAACGGTCGATGGATTGGCCATGAACACCTGGAGGGATCGCCTGCTGCCGGCATTCCGGGCGCTCGGAGTGCTCGTCGCCTTCGGCGTCGGCCTGATCCCGTCCCTCGAAGTCGCCGTCGCTGCGTCACTGACCGCGTTCGTCGCCGCCTGGATCATCGCCTCCATCTGGACGATGACCCGGTGGTCGATGTTGCCGCGATCGCTGCAATTGCTCCACGTCGGAATGACACTGTCGGTCATCGGCACCATTGTCCGACTGGTTGAGGCGGCTGTCGCCGACGGCCAGCTGACCCTCCCGAGCCTGGCCGATGCCATTGCCGTGCCGGGAATACTCATCATGCTGGCAGGCTTCTGGCAGGCGGCCCGGGCCCGGGCGGCGATGCAAGATCTGGCCGACATTCTCGATGCCATTGTCTTCGCCATCCTCCCCATTGGGATCGTGGCCGCCGTCACCGTCGGCTACCTCACCGATGCGGCGACGCCGACGGGCGAGCGGCTCCTCAACGGTGGACTCTTCGCCATCGATGCCGTTTTCCTGGTGGTCATGTCGGCCCTGGTCTTCGGTCCCGGAGTACGCGACAAGGCGGCAGTGTGGTTGGCCGCCGGCGGCATGTTGGTGGTGGTGTTCGATCTTCTGGTGTTCGTCGGAATTGCCCTAGATGCCTCCTGGCGGGACCAGCCGCTACGGGCCCTGGCTCTGGCCATCACCTGCTACGCCGTGGCCACCACCTACCCCAGCTACGTTTCGTTCGCCCAACCGGGAACCAGGGAACAGCGCTACCGGTCCGGTGTGTACGCGACCGTCAGCGTCGGGCTGATTGCTTTGATGGTGGCCTCGGCCACTGCTCCGCTGGCCTCCCGCACGACGGTCATCGCCATGACTGCTGTGTTCCTGGCCGTGGTCGGCATCCGGGTGTACCACAGCACACTCACCGCTCAACGGCTCAACGAGGTGGTTGACGCCGAGTCGGCGCTGGCCAAGGAGTTGGCCGACGCCGAGAACGCCAATCAGGCCATTGACGCCGCCACGTCGATCTGCCGTCAGCTGCTCAAGTCCGACGCTGTGACCGTGGCCCTCGAACCGCCGGAGGCGCCCATCGTGGCTGCTACCGAGCGGGTTTGGGTCGGCTCCTGGCAACGACCGCCGTCTCACCTGATGGTCACCTTCACCCAAGTCGCTCAGGTCGTCGACTTCGCCCTTGATTCCATCACCAGCCGCAACAAGCGAGCCCGGGAGTTGGCCACGGTCGAGGCCACGACCGATCCAACCACCGGATGGCGGACTCAGACGAGCTTCAGCGGCCAGACCTGGGTGAAGGGCTTTCTGGCCGTCATCGAGTGTCCGGAGGTGGCCACCCTGGCCAGAACGGCTTCCCGCCATGAGGCCGACGCCCTGCTGGCCTACCTGGCTCACCGCCTCGAAACCTTCTGCACCCGCCGTCAGCCGGCCGATCGCCCCTCGAACCGTTGGCGGGGTGAGGGTTGGGCATTGATCACCGTGGTCGACTCTCGGTCGATGGTGGAGGAACTCCACAGACATCTGGCCGAGGCCGAACCGCAGGCCTTGGCCGATCAAGTCACCCCAACCATCACGGTCGGTGTCGTCGAACTGGACGAACCAACCGATCCGACGATCGGGCTCATCCGGGCTCGGATGGCGTTGGAGAACGGCACGGCGGGCTCGATCAACTGGTTCTCGGCCGAGTTGCAGGAGCGGGCCGAGCGACGGTGGGCCATCATCTCGTGCTTCAAACGGTCACTGGTCGATCCGGCCGGGGCCGGATTCTGCTGCCACTATCAGGGCATCGTCGATGCCGCCACCGGTGAACCGGTGGCCCTGGAAGCTCTGGTCCGCTGGATACACCCCGGGCTGGGAGCCATCAGCCCTGGTGAGTTCATTCCGATCGCCGAGCAGGAAGGACTGGTTGACGCCCTGGACCGCTGGGTGCTTGATACCGCCACCACCCACCTGTCCGACTTCCACGCCATCATCCCGACACTGAAGATGCACGTCAACATGAGCCCGGCCGGAGCCATCGCTCAGAAACTGGAAAGTCTGGCCCATACCATCAGGCTTCAACACTCGGCCTATGCTTCCTCGCTGGTCATCGAGCTGACGGAGACGGCAGTCGATGAACGGCAGGATGCCAACCTGGGCGAGGCCTGTCAGCGGGTGCGCGACACGGGGGCGGGTCTGGCACTGGACGACTTCGGCACCGGCCAGTCCAACCTGGCCCGGGTGACCCGCCTTCCGTTCTCGGAGATCAAGTTGGGCGCCGACTTCGCCCGCAGTGCCGACAGTGCCCGGATGCTGGCCACCATGGTCCCGACCATCAAGGCGCTCGGTCTTCCCATCGTGGCCGAGAACATCGAGACCGAAGACCAGCTGGAGCGGGTCCGGGCCGCCGGGGTCGACCACGTACAGGGCTACTTGTTTTCCAAGCCCGCCCCTTTCGCCGAGACGATCGGCTGGCTCAACCAGCATGCCGGTCGGGCCGTGTCCGAGATCAACCTGGCCGACAACAACTGAGCTCTACGGTCCCCGCCTTCACCTCCCAGGCCGAGGTTTGTGCGTTCCGGTGTCACTATGACACGTCAGCGCACAAACCTGAGGAGCTACGGTGACCACCGGCGCCTGAAGGCGACCGCCGATCTTAGATGTCACACCCCGTCGCTACTGTCGGGGTGGTCATGGATCATCACCAACACTCGAGCCTCAGTCCCGGCCTCAATCCCGATCAGCGGGAGGCGGCGAGCCATCGAGGTTCCCACCTCCTCATCGTTGCCGGTGCCGGCACCGGCAAGACCCGTACGCTGGTGGCCCGAGTGGTCAACCTGGTCTCCGGTGGCGCCGATCCGGCCCGGATCCTGCTGCTGACCTTCACCCGGCGGGCGGCGGCCGAGATGGTCGGTCGGGTGGCCGGGGCCTGCGACGACGAGGGCATGGTTTCGGGCCGTCTCTGGAGCGGGACCTTTCACTCGGTGGCCAACCGTCTGCTGAGGCGCTATGGATCGGCCGCCGGGCTGGCCGATGGTTTCACCGTGCTCGACCACGCCGACACCATCGACCTCTTCGGCCTGGTCCGGGCCGAGGAGGGATTTGGTGAGCAGGCCCGCCGCTTTCCCCGACCGGAAACCATCGCCGCCATCTACTCTCGGATGGTCAACAGTCAGGCCCCCCTGGCCGACGTTCTGTCGGTCGATTATCCGTGGTGCATGGGCCATGCCGATGAGCTGCGCACCGTTTTCTCGGCCTACACGGCCAAGAAGCGTCAGAGCAACGTCTTGGACTACGACGATCTTCTGCTCTACTGGCGGGGGCTCACGGCCAGCCCCATCGGCGAAGCGCTGCGATGCCTGTTCGACCACATCCTGATCGACGAATATCAGGACACCAACACCATTCAGGCCGACATCGTGGCCGGCATGTGCGGCCACGACACCGAGGTTTGCGCCGTCGGTGATGACGCCCAGGCCATCTACGGCTTCCGGGCGGCCACGGTGGAGAACATGTGGACCTTTCCGGCCGCGTTCAGCGGCGCCGCCATCGTCACCCTTGATCAGAACTACCGCTCGTCCACTCCGATTCTCACGGTGGCCAATGCTCTGTTGGCCCAGCAGACCGAGATCGAGGCGTCAACCTTCGAGAAGGAGCTGTGGTCGGAGATCGACGGGGGCCTTCGCCCGGTGCTGCTCACCTGTTACGACGAACAGGAGCAGTCGACCATGATGGCCGATCGTATTCTCGACGCCCGGGAGCGGGGGGTGGATCTTCGGGAACAAGCGGTCTTGTTCCGGGCCGGTCATCACGGCGACGGCTTGGAACTGGAACTCGTCCGTCGTGACATCCCCTATGTCAAGTACGGCGGATTGAAGTACCTCGAATCGGCCCACGTCAAGGATGTCCTGGCTCTCATCCGGATTCTGGAGAACCCTGATGACCAGCTGGCCTGGCGTCGGGTTCTGCTCACTCTCGACGGGGTCGGTCCGGCCACGGTGAAGCGGCTGATCGATGATCTCCGAGTGTTGAAGTCCGGTTCCAACGCGGTGGCGAGGTTCGTCGACGGCCTGGGTCGGGTGCCGGCCATCGCCGCCGATCAAGCCGATCAGTTGCGGGAAGCGTTGGCCGCCTGCCTGAGCGATGAGATGTCACCGTCGGAACAGATCGATCGCCTGAAACTGTTCTGCGCCGCCGTCTTTCCCCGCCGCTATGAAAACAGCGACGCCCGGCTGGCTGATATCGACCAGTTGGCCGCCGCCGCCGGCGCCTATGTCGACCGGAGCCGGATGCTGACCGAGCTGACCCTGGACCCTCCGGAACGAACGGGTGATCTGGCCGGCCGCCCCCATCTTGACGACGATTGGCTGACCCTCAGCACCATCCACTCGGCCAAGGGATGCGAATGGCATTCGGTCTACCTCCTGCACGCAGCCGACGGCAACATTCCCTCGGAGATGGCGCTGAACGAACCCCAGGGGCTGGCCGAAGAACTCCGCCTGCTGTACGTGGCCGCCACCCGAGCCCGACGCGAGCTGACCATCGGATTTCCGCTGCGTTATCACGTCCACCGTTTCAACCGCAGCGACCGCCATCATTTCGCTCAACTGAGCCGTTTCCTCCAGCCGATCACCGACCTGTTCGAACTGATCAATCAGCAACCACCTGATGATGAGCAGTCTGCCATCGGCCTGGCCACCGTAGGGGTGGCCGACGAGGTCGACGCCATGCTGCACACGCTGTGGAGCTGACCCGGCCGAAGCCGACCCTTGGCCGACTGTGCTGGTCCCGGGGTCTCGTCACTAGCATTTACCGATGATGGCCGAGCGCGAGATCCCCATTGCTCCGACGCTGAACGTGCGAGACACGGTTCGAGGCGCCAAGAATCCCGTCATGGTGGGCCCGACCGAGTTCTGGTGGTCGACCCGCACACCGGACGGTCCGGGCACGCTGGCCATGGACCGCTCTCGGGCCGACCTCATGCAGGCGCAGGCTTGGGGTCCGGGTGCCGACTGGCTGTTGAACCAGGCTCCGAGACTCCTGGGCTGCGACGATGATCTTTCGGGGTTCGAGCCCCGAGGCCGGGTGGCCGAGCGGTGGCGTCGGGCCCCGTTCCGGTTGGGTCGAACCGACATCCTGTGGGACGCCCTGATCGGGGCCGTCTTCGGTCAGAAAGTGCAGGTGGCCAACGCCGTACGGGCTCGCAGGTTGCTGGCCCGGCGCCACGGCGAGCCCTCCCCCGGTCCGAGGGCAGGATGGATTCTGCCCGCTCCGGCCACCGTGGCGGCTATGGGGTACTACGACTTCCATCCGCTGGGGGTGGAACGCAAGCGGGCCGAGATCCTCATCCGGACGGCGCGGGAGATGCCCCGGTTGCAGGCGGCGGCCGACCGTGATCCGGCATCATTGGCGACTCGGTTGCAGAAACTCCGAGGAATCGGTCCTTGGACCGCGGCCATGGTCACCGCCGTCGTTCTGGGCGACTCCGATGCGGTGCCGGTCGGCGACTACCACATACCCAATACCATCTCGTGGTGGTTGGCCGACGAACCCCGAGGAACCGACGAACGGATGCTCGAGTTGCTGGAGCCCTATAGGGGCCACCGTTGGAGGGTGATCCGCCTGGCCAAGGGAACCGGCGGGGCCCCGAAGTACGGACCCAAGCTGTCCTTGACCGGTGACGGCCTCCACATGGGGCGATGAACGAGGACCGGGGTCGAAACCATGCCTGAGCTACCAGAAGTCGAGACGGTTCGCCGTCAGCTGGAGCCACTCTTGTCGGGAGTGACGGTTGTCGAGGCCGGCTCGCATCCGTCGCCCAAGTTTGTGCCCGGCCGGGAGATTGTGGATCACACTATTGGTGATGTCCGCCGTCGGGGAAAGTTCCTAATTCTCCCGGTGGCAAACACTTGCACATGCAACAGTGGTCACGACGGGCCATACGACCGCGAGTTCGTCGTTCATTTGGGAATGACCGGCCGGCTTTCCGTAGTGCAACGTCCTCCAAATCTGAACAATTTGCATCTCCGGGCTTGGTGGGAACTGGACAACGGCACCACGCTCGAGTTCGTCGACATCCGCCGGTTCGGCCGAATTCGAGTGGTGGACGCCGGCGACTATGGGTCGATCCCCACCCTGGCCAATGCCGGGCCCGAGCCCTTCGATCCCGACTTCGATGGTGCTACATTCTGGGAGCTGCTGCGCCGTTCCAAACGCCCGGTTAAAACCAGGTTGTTGTCACAGCGACCGGTGGCCGGAGTTGGCAACATTTACGCTGATGAGGCTCTCTGGCTGGCCGAAATCAATCCCAAAGCACGGCGTCTGGGTGT
The DNA here is from genome assembly GCA_965216685.1 of Acidimicrobiales bacterium. Classification (GTDB taxonomy): domain Bacteria; phylum Actinomycetota; class Acidimicrobiia; order Acidimicrobiales; family SZUA-35; genus JAHELU01. The sequence continues at coordinate 3,740,071 of OZ244195.1, read as the reverse complement.
AGAACGGGCGACCCGCCTGCTCGAAGCGATTCGAGCGGTTCTGGAGGCCGGATTGGACAACGGCGGCACCACCCTGCGGGACTATCGAGATACCGAAGGCAACGAGGGATCCAACCAGTATTCACTGCACGCCTATGGCCGCGGATCTTACCCGTGCCATCGATGTTCGGCTACGCTGAGATCGGAACAGATTGATGGACGGACGACCACCTGGTGCCCACACTGTCAGCGGTTGTGACAAACGTGTCGGTGGCGGTGACGGCCGTGAAGTCAATCCGTGCCGGCAGCAGACAGGCGTACCCAGTTCACAATGGAATGACAAATGCGTCGGACCAAATCCGCGTACAATGTCTCCCGCATACGAAGACAATCAGATGAATCATGCTCAAGAATTGAAGTTTCTTCATCTGTGAAAATGGGCGATAATGAGCACATCACATTCTAAGCTTTCGGGTGTGACCGACCAGCTGCAACCTGGGCAAGAATCGGCTTGGCGGGCCTTCCTGTCGGTGGCCAGTCGAGCTCTCGATCAAGTCGATCAGGCGTTGCAGAAGCAGGCCAGCATGACCCTGACCGACTACGAGATCCTGCTGGCACTGGCCAACGCCGACAACACCCGGCTGAGAATGAGCGAGTTGGCCGACGAGGTGTTCGTCTCCCGCAGTCGCCTCACCTATCGGGTCGACCGGCTGGCCGAGGTCGGCTTCGTCACCAGGGAGGAGTGCGAAGACGATCGCCGGGGCTTGTGGGCGATCCTGACCGACAAGGGGTTTGAATCTCTGGCCGCCGCCACCCCACAGCACCACGGTGAGATCCGTCGTCTCCTGTTCGAGGCCATGGACGAGGGCGATATCGACGTCTTCGAATCTGTGCTCAACACGGTCCACCACCGTCTGGACGGCAAGCGCTGAACGGCGGCCCGGCCGCTTCCCGCTCGATCATTGGGACGACGCAGCACACAAAATCGCGGGTTCACGTCACCAAGGACCTAGGGTTCAGCGTTGTGGACGGCTCACCAACTCGACGCTTCCGGATTATCGGGCTCGGCCGGGCCGGTCGCTCCGTGCTGGGGGCACTGGAGGGTACGAGCTGGATCTGCGCCGGTGGCTTGGGCCGGGGCGACGACCCGGCGGCCGCTGCGTCCGGGGTCGACGCCGTCGTTCTGGCCGTTCCCGACGACGCCATCGCCGCCGTGGCTCAAGCTGTTCGGCCGGCAGAGGCGGTCCTCATCCACCTCTCCGGGGCCAAGGCCCTGGACGTGCTCGCCCCCCATTCTCTGCGGGCCTCCGTCCATCCCCTGGTTTCGCTGCCCGACAGTGAGATCGGGGCCGCTCGGCTGCGAGGCGGGGCCAGCTACGCCATTGCCGGCCACCCGCTGGCCGCCGAGCTGGTTTCTGCCCTCAACGGGCGGGCCATTGAAGTCCCCGACCACAACCGACCGCTCTATCACGCGGCGGCCGCAGTGGCCGCCAATCACCTCGTCGTGCTCTGTGCCCAGGTCGAACGAATTGCCGACCGCATCGGGGTACCCGTCTCCCTGTACTGGGAGCTGATGGCAACGACGTTGGAGAATGTCCAGCGGATGGGGCCGGGCAAGGCGCTGACCGGACCGGGGGCTCGGGGCGACACCACCACCGTCGAAGTCCACATTGATGCTCTGGCAGCCCTGGGGCCGGACGAAGCCGCCTTGTACCGTACGCTGGCGGCCGAGGCCCGGCGGCTCGGTCGTGAGCCAACCTGACCACGACCCGTGCGCTCCAGCGTTCACATACGAACGGTCGGGCGCACACGACCAACTCAGAGGAAGGCAAACTCCATGACCGACACAGCCCCGACCAGCGGAACCGATATTGCAGTGGTGACCACGATCGGTGAGCTGCGGGCCGTCACCGACGGGCATCGAGCGGCCGGTCGATCGATCGGTTTCGTGCCCACCATGGGGTATCTACACGATGGTCATGGCTCGCTCATGCGGGCGGCCCGGGCCGACAATGACGTGGTGGTGGTCAGCATCTTCGTCAACCCGCTGCAGTTCGCCCCCGGCGAGGATCTCGACTCCTACCCCCGAGACCTGGAACGGGATCGCGCTCTGGCCGCCACCAACGGGGTCGATGTGCTGTTCGTACCCGACGCCGCCGAGATGTACCCCCGTGGCGCCGTTCTGACCTCGGTGGCAGTGGCCGAGTTGTCGGAGCGCTGGGATGGCGAATCCCGCCCGACCCATTTCACCGGGGTGGCCACCGTGGTAACCAAATTGTTCAACATCGTCGGCCCCTGTCGGGCCTACCTCGGGGAAAAGGACTACCAACAGCTGGCCATCATCCGACGCATGGCCACCGACCTCTCGATGCCCGTGGAGGTTGTCGGCTGCCCCATCGTCCGGGAGGACGACGGTCTGGCCATGTCGAGCCGCAACATCCACCTGTCGCCCGAGGATCGGGCGGCGGCCGTCGTACTACGGCAGTCCCTCGATGCCGGCGAACAGGCCATCGAGAGCGGGGAAACCGACCCGACGGGGGTGGCCCAGGCCATGATCAGTGTGGTCGACGATCAGCCCCGAGCCCGGCTGGATTATGTCGCCGTGGTCGACCCCGACACGCTGGAGACGCCATCGGCCATCGGCCCCGAGACCCGGCTGTTGATCGCGGCCTGGCTGGGATCCACCCGCCTGATCGACAACCACGCGGTTCGAACGCCCGTCGGTAACAAGTAGTAGTCGGTGACAGGTAGTACGGTTGAGGCCGCAGCTGGGGCTGGATCAACGCCGGGAGTAACCGAAGGAGTCCTATGGGGTCACATCGCACCGTTCCCTCCATTCGAGCATCGAAGAGGCGATTCGGGTCCGACCCGCTGGTCATGGTGACCGCCTACGACGCGCCGTCGGCCCGGGTGGCGACCGAAGCCGATGTCGACATGATTCTGGTCGGCGACTCCGTGGCCATGGTGGTGCTGGGCTACGACGACACGCTGCAGGTCACGGTCGAGCAGATCGCCTACCACATCGCCGCCGTTCGCCGGTCGAAGCCCACGGCACTGGTAGTCGGCGACATGCCGTGGATGAGCTTCCATGTCTCCCAGGTCGACACGGTGACCAACGCCGCCGCCCTCATCCGGGCCGGGGCCCAGTGCATCAAGATGGAGGGCGGAGCCAAACGCATACCCATGATCAAGCCGATTCTCGACGCCGAGATACCGGTGGTGGCCCATGTGGGGCTGACGCCCCAGTCGGCCAATGTTATGGGCGGGTTCAAGATCCAGGCCCGGGAGGCGGCCGCCGTGCAGGCGTTGCTGGACGACGCGGTCGCCCTGGAGGAGGCCGGCTGCTTCGCCCTGGTGGTGGAGGGCGTGCCCGACATCGTCGGTCGCCTGGTGACCGAAGCGGTGTCCATCCCCACCATCGGCATCGGAGCCGGTCCCGACACCGACGGCCAGGTTCTCGTCTATCACGATCTCATCGGTCTGGAGAATCGATTCAAGCCCCGGTTCGTGCGCCGCTACGGCACGGCCTACGAGGACCAGGTGGCGGCCCTGACCGGCTACGCCGCCGACGTTCGATCGGGTTCGTTCCCATCCGATGAGGAGAGCTACCAGGCCAACGATGAGTTGACCGAGGCCCTCGGGCTCTACGGGTCCCAACCAAAGAGAGCCGAAGGCTCCTAAGGTGGGGGGTCATGCCCAGAATCGTCCTCCGCGCTCCTGACGACTTCGAGGCGGCGTTTCGAGACATCCGCACCGAGCTCGACGTTCCCCACCGCTTTCCCACCGCAGTGTTGACCGAGGCCGAGGAGGCGGTGCCTGACCCCTCGGTGGATCGGACCGATGCCCGGCATCTTGGGCTGGTGGCCATCGATCCTCCAGGCTCGACCGACCTCGACCAGGCATTCACGGCCCAGCGGATCGAGAACGGATTCCGGGTTCACTATGCCATCGCCGACGTTGGAGCGTTCGTGATCCCGGGCGGGGCGGTCGACACCGAGGCTCGCCGCCGGGGCGTCACCCTGTACAGCCCGGACGTCCGGGCTCCCCTTCACCCGCCCATCTTGAGCGAGCAACGAACCAGCCTCCTGCCCGGTCAGGACAGGCCGGCGCTGCTGTGGACCATCGATCTCGACGGGTCGGGTGAGGCGGTGAGCTGGCATATGGGTCGGGCTACCGTTCGGGTGGCCGAGGCCATCTCCTATCGGGAGGCGCAACGGCGGATCTCGGTTGCCGCCAAGGCAACCGGGGCGGCCGACGAGGCACTGACGTTACTGTCGATCATCGGCCGGCTCCGCCAGGAGCGGGAGGTCGAGCGGGGCGGGGTGAGCCTGAACCTGCCGAGCCAGGAGATCGTCAACAACGGCAACGGGTATTCCCTGGAGTACGACCGACCGCTGGCGGTGGAAGGTTGGAACGCCCAGATCTCATTGCTCACCGGTATCGTCGCCGGGCGGACCATGGTGGATGCCGGTGTCGGGATCCTGCGCACGCTGCCTCCGGCCAACCCCGACGACGTGGCCATGCTCCGACGGATCGCCGCCGTGCTCGATCTCGACTGGCCGGCCGACACCGACTACGCCGACTTCGTCCGAGCGCTGGAACCGACCTCGGCCGCGGCCAATGCCTTTCTGGTCCAATGCACCCGGCTGTTCAAGGGCGCCGGATACTACGGCTTCGCCGGTCGGCAGCCCGACAACATGGAACACAGCGCCATCGCCTCGCTGTACGCCCACGTGACCGCCCCCCTCCGCCGTCTCGTCGACCGGTTCGGCAACGAGATCCTGCTGGCGTTGTTCGCCGACCGCCGGCCCCCGGCGTGGGCGGTCGACGCCCTGACCGAACTCCCGTCGCTCATGGGTCGGGCCCGTCAGCGGGAGTCCTCGCTGGAGCGGGCTCTGCTCGACATGACCGAGGTTCTTGTTCTCGAAGACCATGTCGGCCAGGTGTTCGACTCGGTGGTGGTGGGTGTTTCCGATGAGGGGCGGCAGGTGACGGTACAGGTGACCGAGCCGGCGGTGGTGACCCGGCTTCAATCCGAAACGCTGCGGTTGGCCGACCGGGTGAAACTCCGACTCACCGGCGTCGACCGCCAAGCCCGATCGGTGGACTTCACGCCGGTTGAAGGCGGCTGACGGCCTCAGCCCGATTCAGCTGCGGGGCCGGTCGGCCACGGCCAGGCGAAACTGGCGACCCTCGATGTCGTCGATGGTGAGGCTCACATCAAACACCTGGTCGGTTGTGGGGTCGGTGAGGGCACAGATCATCATGCGGTCATCCGACAGTACGATCGAGGTGTCGCCGCATTCGACCGCGCCGGGACCGAGGTTGGCATCGGGTCGCACCTTGTTGATGGCGTCGATGGCCGACTGCTCGAAGCTGTCGAGGGCCGACCCCAGGATGACGTTGGTTGTACTCAGCTCGACTTGGCCGGTGGGCAGAATGGTGGCGTCAACCAGCACCAGTCGCTCCGATTCGGTGGCCGCCGTGCAGGGAAAGACATCGCCCCCGGTGGCCGCCGCCATATCGGGACAGTTGGCGGTCAGCGGCCCCAGTCCGACCTGCTCGGCCAAGGTTCCGACAATGAGCTGCTCAGCCGCCTGCGTCGGGCTGAGCACCGCCGGACCTTCCGGGTCGGTGGCTGAGCCGATACAGCCGCTGAGCATCACCAGGGCGGCCATTCCGGCGACGAGGGACGTCGTGAGAGGAAGCCGGCGAACTCTGATCGCCGGCCCTGTCGAGGGGGCCGACCCGGTCCGATGATCTGTCGCTGTTGCCCTTGCCATTCCAGGAACAAGGTTACCCTCCCATTTCCCACCGACCGGGGCATCCGGGCCACAGTCCGGTGAACGGGCCAGAACTGCTTTGTCCGTTTTCCGCTAGGAAACCTCTCTGACCAGGGCTAAAACTAAGACTGTGACCATCCCAGCACCCCCTTCGGAGCCTTCAGCCTCTGACGTTGTCCCGGCAAAGTCCAACGCCCGGCTCGACCATCGGGCCTGCTACCAGGCCATCAGTCGTCGTGACCGTCGCTTCGACGGAAAGTTCTACACCGCGGTCAAGACCACAGGCATCTTCTGCCGGCCGTCGTGCCCGGCCCGCACACCGGCCAGTGGCAACGTGACGTTCTATGCTCATGCCGCCGGGGCCCTCGATGCTGGATTTCGACCCTGTCGTCGCTGTCGGCCCGAACTGGCACCGGCCCATCCGGAATGGAACCGGCGGGCCGATCTGGCCAGCAAAGCACTGGCCCTGATCGAGCAAGGCGTCGTCGACCGGGAGGGCGTTGGTGGTCTGGCCTCCAGGCTGGGAGTGAGCGAACGCCATCTCCGCCGGGAACTCCAGGCCGAGGTGGGAACCGGCCCCAATCAACTGGCCCGAACCCGGAGGATCCTGCTGGCTCGAACGTTGCTGGACCAGACGAGCCTGGCCATCACCGACATTGCTTTCGCCGCCGGCTTCACCAGCATCCGCCAGTTCAACGACTCGTTCCGTCAGGCCTTTGACGCCACTCCCACCGAGCTGCGGCGACGGCCGGGCCGGGCAAGACCGGGGCCGCAGCAGAGGACTCGAGCTGGGGGCGAGGGGACAACCGAATCCACCGTGAACCTGACCCTGGGGGCCCGGGGTCAGCTGGGTTGGCCGGCCCTGCTGTCGTTCCTGGCGGCCAGAGCCATTCCCGGTCTCGAATCGGCCGGGCCACTGAGCTTTCGCCGCAACGTGCCCGGCGGCTGGATTGAGCTGCAGGCCGGCGACGACGATCGGACCCTGGACATCACCTGCCGGCTCGACGAACTCAACGAGTTGAGCTACCTGATCCCCACCATCCGTCTGGTCTGCGATCTCGACTCCGACCTCGAGGCCATCGGGTCCCATCTCTCCCCCGACCCCGACCTGACGACCATCGTCGCTCAACAGCCGGTGCCGGGCTCGGTCCCACGGTTGCCGGGAACCTTCGACCGGTTTGAGCTGGCGGTCCGAGCCGTCGTCGGTCAGCAGATCAGCGTGGCCGCAGCCCGGACAACACTGGGGAGGTTGCTCACCATCGTCAGGCCGGAAACCGATGCCCACCACCACTTCCCCTCCCCAGATGAAATCCTGGCTGCGCCCCTCGAACAACTGGGGATGCCGACCCGACGGCGGGACACGATCCGGACGCTGGCCGAGGCGGTGGCCGAAGGCCGGGTCAACCTCTCACCGGAGGTCGATCCGGAGCGGGTCGAGGGTGAGCTACTGGCTCTGCCCGGGATCGGACCGTGGACGGCCGGCTACATAGTCATGCGGGCCCTGGGCCATCCCGACGGCTGGCCGTCATCTGATCTCGTGCTGGCCAAGCGGCTTGGGGTGTCGGGCCCCGAACTCAACGCCAGAGCCGAGCGATGGCGTCCGTGGCGGGCCTACGCCGCCATGGCCATCTGGCAGAGCCCGGGGGTCGAAGGGGCACATCCGAATCCGAGCACCACTGAACTCAAACGATGAACTGGAGTTGATCCCATGCTGCAAGCTTCCCATTATCAGACCCCGGTCGGCTCTCTGACCGTGATCGTCGACCCGGCCGATGAGCTGCCGGTGGTGGTGGCCGCCGGGTTCTGCCCGGCCGAGGAACTGGTGGACCGTCTGCCCAGGGCGGCCAACGGTGAACGCCCGGCCTGGACGACCGTCGACCATCAACCGTTGACCGACCGGGTGGTGGCCGACTACCTGGCGGGAAAGACGGCATCGCTCGATGCCGTTCCCGTCCGTCAGCCCGGAACCGATCTCCAACACGAGGTGTGGTCGGGCCTGCGAGCCATACCGGCCGGTTCCACCGCCACCTACACCGAACTGGCGGGCACGACGTCCAAACCCCGAGCGGTCCGGGCCGCCGGTACCGCCTGCGGGCGAAACCTGGTGGCCCCGTTCGTCCCTTGTCACCGGGCCCTGCGGTCTGACGGCTCCCTCGGTGGCTACTACTACGGCCTCGACGTCAAGCGGTGGCTTCTTGATCACGAAGCAGCCAACGCCTAGACATCGCCCGAACTTTGGGACTGTGACGACCCCCTAAAGGGTCGTTACAGTCCCAAAGTTCCGGATGGGCTGTAGCCAGGTAGACTGTATTGATCAATACAGTCTCTTCGGAAACAGAGCTCGACGCTCCCCCGTGGTTACGGGTCGAGACCACGATCATGGCCGCAGCCCGGGCCATGCGAACCGCCTACGACTGCCACCTGGCGCCCTTTGATCTCAACCTGAACACCGCCAGCACACTGGCCTACGTTGACCAGCACGGACCGATCACCCAGACCGCCATCGCCGACGGCCTCGGTCATGGCCGGGCCGCCACCGGAACCTACATCGATCGCCTGGAGGAACGCGGCCTGGTCGAGCGTCTGGCCGACTCCGACGATCGACGGGTCTGGCTGGTGGCCGCCACCGCCACCGGTCGGCAGCTCATGGTCGACGTGGCCGCAATCGACAAGCGACTCCGCAACCAGCTGCGCCAGGGAATAGACCGCAGCGAACGGCAGATACTGGCCGACATCCTTCTGCGGCTGAAGAGCAACCTCGACAAGACAACCGAACCGTCAACCAAGCCCGAACCCATCACAAACGGAGAACCCAATGCGTGAAGCAGTGATCGTCGACGCCGTCCGCACCCCGGCCGGCAAACGCAACGGCATGCTGAAGGACTGGCATCCCGCCGACCTGGCGGCCCACGTACTCAAGGCCCTGGAGGAACGCAACGGCATCGACCCGGCCATCGTCGACGACGTCATCATGGGCTGCGTGATGCAGGTCGGCGAGCAATCGCTCAACATCGGCCGTAACGCCGTGCTGGCCGCCGGGTGGCCCGAATCGGTGCCGGCCACCACCGTGGACCGTCAGTGCGGATCGAGTCAACAGGCTCTGCACTTCGCGGCCCAGGGGGTCATGGCCGGGGCCTACGACGTGGTCATCGCCGCCGGCGTGGAGGCCATGACCCGCACCCCGATGGGAGCCTCCGTGGTGAAGGGGGAGCTGGGTTGGCCCTTCCCCCAGCAGATGCAGGACCGCTACGAGGACACAGGACTACCACCTCAGGGGGTCGGGGCCGAGATGATCGCCGACGAGTACGGCATCACCCGGGAGGAGCTCGATGCCTTCGGGGCCGAAAGCCAACGACGAGCGGCCCAGGCCACCGCCGAAGGCCGTTTCGAACGGGAGATCATACCGGTGCCCGTCACCATTGATGGTGAGACGACCATGATGACGAAGGATGAGGGGATCCGGGAAGGAACAACTCCGGAGGTGCTGGCCAACCTGAAGCCGGCGTTCTCCGAGGAAGGAAAGATCACAGCCGGCAACTCCTCGCAGATCTCCGACGGCGCTTCGGCTGTCCTGATCATGAGCGCCGAGAAGGCGGCGGAACTCGGCCTCAAACCCCGGGCCCGATTCCACAGCTTCGCCGTGGTCGGAACCGACCCGGTCACCATGCTGAAGGGCCCCATCCCGGCCACCGAGAAGGTCATGGAACGGTCCGGACTCTCCCTCGACGACATCGACCTGTTTGAGGTCAACGAGGCCTTCGCCTCAGTCGTGCTGGCCTGGCAGGCCGAACACAAGACCGACCTGGAGAAAACCAACGTCAACGGCGGGGCCATCGCCCTTGGACACCCGCTGGGATGCTCGGGCACCAAGTTGATGACAACGCTCGTCAACGAACTGGAGCGGACCGGCGGCCGCTATGGTCTACAGACCATGTGCGAAGGTGGCGGCCTGGCCAACGCCACCATCATTGAGAGAATCGAGTCCTAGATGCCCCGAATGAGCCTGGAAGGCAGCTCGTCCATCGTCACCGGAGGAGCTTCCGGCATCGGTGAGGGCTGCGCCCGTCAGCTGGCGGCAGCCGGATCCCGGGTGGTGGTGGCCGACCTCAACGAGGAACGGGGCCAAGCGGTGGCCTCCGAGCTGGGCGGGTTGTTCGTAAGCTGTGACGTGTCGTCGATCGAGGACGCCCAGACTGCGGTGTCGGCGGCATCGGAGATGGGGCCGCTACGGGCCCTCGTCAACTCGGCCGGCATCGGCTGGGCCGCCCGAACCATCGATCGCAACAACGTGCCGATGGAACTTGAGCGGTTCGAGTTCGTCATCCGGGTCAACCTGATCGGCTCGTTCAACATGTTGAGCCAGTCGGCGGCGGCCATGGCCAAGACCGAGCCGGTCGACGCCGACGGCAGCCGGGGGGCCATCGTGAACATGGCGTCGGCCGCCGCCTTCGACGGTCAGATCGGCCAGGCCGCCTACTCGGCCTCCAAGGGTGGCGTGGTCGGCATGACCCTACCCGTCGCCCGCGACCTGTCAGCGGTCGGCATCCGGGTCAACACCATCGCTCCCGGCCTGATCGACACTCCGATCTACGGCGAGGGCGAGGAGTCCGACAAGTTCAAGGCCCACTTGGGCCAGAGTGTTCTCTTTCCCAAACGTCTGGGGACCGCCGAGGAACTGGCCTTCGGGGTGATGGAGTGCATCACCAACCCCTACCTGAACGGCGAGACGATTCGCCTCGACGGTGGCATTCGCATGCCGCCGAAGTAGGGTACAGGTCCGGATTTCCTTGGGGGAGGATTCGTGCTTCAAACCAGGCGGGTACTGCTTGTCGATCTCAACAACTTCGCTCGCTACCCGACGCTGGCCATAGGCTATCTGGCCGCCATTCTGCGTCGGGGCGGATTCGAGGTGGATGTCTACTCACCGCTGTCGACCGGCCTCAGCGGCGTTGTCCGTGAACCCCGGGCCCAGCCTTGGGATCTGTGGCTGGACCGGGCCAAGTATCGCTCGGGGGTATCACAAAACAGTCACGTGCAACGGGCTCGAAAGTGGGCCGCCAGCACCGCGTTGCATGCCCCGAGCCTGCTACGAAAGTCGGACGTGGTGGCCGACGACGTTGGCCGGCAGCTGACCCAGCGAACCTACGACGCCGTTCTGGTGTCGACCTATCTCATGCATCATGATCTCTGCCGGCAACTGGGTGAGATCTGCCAGGCTCGACAGGTGCCGTTCCTGGTCGGAGGACCGTACTTCGCCCAACCCGAGGTTCGCCGGGAGTGGCTGGATCTGCCGAACCTGAGCGGGCTGGTTGGGGGCGAAGTCGAGTTCGAGCTGTGCGACATCGTGTCGGCCACCATCGAACGACGTCCGCTGGACGACTTCGACGGCGTCTGGACCGACAATCCGGACAAGCCGAATGCCCGCCCCCTCCACGATCTCGACGCCATACCGTTTCCCGACTTCAGTGACTTCCCGTGGGACAAGTATCCCAACCGCATCATCCCGATGGCCACCGGGCGGGGCTGCAGCTGGGCCGCCTGTACCTTCTGTGGAGATGTGAAGACCTCGATCGGTCGACGCTACCGGTCGCGCAGTCGAGAAAACGTGCTGGCCGAGTTGGAGTATCAGGCCGACCGGCATGGTACGCGCTCAATCGTGTTCACCGACCCCAAACTCAACTCCAATCTCGACGTCTGGGATGGACTTCTGGACGAGTTGCCCAACCGGGTTCCTGACGCCGAATGGATCGGAGCAGTCCACATCGACACCAACGAGCGAAACGGACTGTCCCGAGGTGAGCTCCGGGCGGCCCGCAAAGCGGGTATGGTTCGCCTGACCACCGGGCTGGAGTCGGGCAGTCAACGAATGCTTGATCTCATGCACAAAGGGGTCGACCTCGACGCCTCGACCGACGTGATCGAAAACGCTGCGGCCGAAGGAATCAGTGTGCGGGTGACCATGATCGCCGGCTACCCCGGCGAGCAGGTCGACGACGTTGTCAAGACGGCCGAGTTCCTGGAACGCCACACCGGAGCCATCGAACGGGTGGCGCTGAACCGCTTCCACATCATCACCGGTACCCGGATCCACCGCTCGCTCGAGTTACGCCCTCAGGACTTCCCCGATGTCGGCCAACGGTCACCCGACCACCGTCTCTCGGTCATCGGTCATCGAGCGCTGGTCACTCACGATCGGCAATACCGAAGGGCGATGGATCGCGTCCTGCGGGCCACCCATCAGATCAACCGGCGGCCCCTGCGACCGTCAGCTCGCAACTTCGAAGGGGTCATGTAGCGTTCGCCCCCGGCGCTAGTGTGGAAGTCATGGCCGAACCGGATCCGCTTCGGATATCAAACGACGACCGGCAACAGTTCGCCGACCGTTTGCGGTCGGCCTACGGCGAGGGCCGAATCACCGAGCAGGAGCTGGAGGATCGTCTGCAGGCGGTGTATGAAGCCCGCTTCGAGTCCGACCTGGTGGCGGTGACGAACGACCTGCCGGCTCCCATCGAGTCACCGCCGACGATCTCGCGGGCCGGCGAAATGTTGAGCGGCGACGCCCGACGGACCATCCGTTCGGCCCTGCAGTGGTACTTTCCCGCCCTCATCTGCACCGCCATCTGGGCCATCACCGACTTGGGTGGTTACTTCTGGCCGATCTGGGTCTTCCTTGGATTGTCCATCCCCTTCATATCCTCCCTGATCTTCGACGGCGGCAGACCGGCCGACGACGGCGAGGAACCGAGCTGACCCACGGCCCAAGGCGGCCCCATCAGCCCAGACGGGCCACCAGCCAGGTCGGGTCGACAGCTCCCGGGCGGCCGATGGCCACCAATCGGGAGGGACCCAGCTCATCGAGTGATTTGGACGTCGGCCGGAGAGCCCAGCGGCGGCCGACCCGCTGCAGGACCCAGGCCCGGCGGTCGTCATCGGCCAGCCGGACGATGCCCTTGATCCGCCAGACGGCCTCCGGGACCTGGGACATCAACTCCTCCAGCACTCCTCGTTCCACCGGCTGATCCGATGACCAGGTCCATGACTCGAACCGCTCCTCGGCGGTGGGCACCACGCCCGGCGGTCGAGGCTGGGTGGGGCCGATGGCGAACAGCAGCTCGGGAGCCACCGCCGCCCGCTCCGTCGACAGCTTGAGGGCGTCAGGGCAGTAGTCGTCGAGCCAGGTCAGCACAGTGTCAATGGTCGCTCCGTCAACCAGGTCGGTCTTGTTGACCACCACGATGTCGGCGGCCCGGAGCTGGGACGCCACCATGTCACCGACGTAGGTATCGGCCACCTTGGCCCGCACCGTCTCGCAGTCGACCACCACGACCACGGCGTCGAGCAGCAGACCAGGGGCATGGCAGAACCCGGCCACCGTGCCGGGATCGGCCACGCCGCTGGCCTCGATCACCAGCCGCTCCGGTCGGGGATCCAACTCCAGAACAGTCTCCAGCGCGGCGGCCAGACCGTCGACCATCGAGCAGCAGATGCAGCCGTTGGCCAGCGTGATCGTCTCCCCGTCGTGAGACTCGATCAAGTCGGCGTCGATGTTGATCTCACCAAAGTCGTTGACCAGAACGGCCAGCCGTTGGCCCCCCGACGCCGCGGCCGAGGTGAGCAGATGGTTGAGCAGCGTGGTTTTGCCCGCCCCCAGATAGCCACCGATCACCGTGACCGGCAGTACTCCTGTCACCGGGCCGACGACGGCTGAGGCACGCCGCCCAACACCGTGCCCCAGACGCCGATGTCCTTCAACCCCATGGGGTCGACCTCCAGCGGATCGTCGTCGAGCACGGCGAAGTCGGCGAACTTGCCGGCCTCGATGCTGCCCACCAGGTGGTCCATCTTGATCTGGTAGGCCCCACCCAAGGTGGCGGCATGAAGGGCATCGGCCACCGGGATGGCCTCGTCGGGCCCCAGCACCTGGCCCGACGCAGTGCGCCGGTTCACGGCACACCAGGCCACATGGAGGTGACCCATCGGCGTGACCGGGGTATCGGAGTGGAAGGAGAAGGCCACACCCTCCCGCAGGGCGGTGGCGCAGGCGTCCATTCCGGATGCTCGCTCCGGGCCGACGGTGATGTCACGATGCTGGTCGCCCCAGTAGAAGATGTGGTTGGAGAAGATGTTGGCCGCCATACCCAGACCGGCCATCCGCCGGTACTGGGCTTTGGTCGTCAGCTGGCAGTGCTGGACGGTGTGGCGGTGGTCCCATCGAGGGTGATTCTCCAGCGCTCTCTCCACCGCGTCGATGAAGACCTCGGACGCTTCGTCGCCGTTGCAGTGACAGTGCACCGTCAGCCCGACGTCGTGATAGGAGGCCACGACCGAGGCCACCGTCGACGGATCCATCAACCACAGGCCGTTGCCGGGATGTTCGTCAGGGGCGCGGTGGTAGTGGGGCCAACTGATCCGGGCCGTGAACCCCTGGATGGAGCCGTCGAGAATGATCTTGACGATGCCGAAATGAAGCTTGTCGCCGGTGTCGTCGTTGTCCCGGAGATCAACAGCCAGGCGGGCGTACTCGTCGTGATCACCACTACCCCCGATACCCGGACCGGCGGCCACCATGACCCGGGCGGGAAAGTCGGGATCAGAGGTGACCCGCCGCCAGCGGGCCAGCTGTTCGGCGTCGTGGAGCTGGGTGGTACCCAGATCGGTGATGGTGGTGTGCCCGGCATTGCGGGCTTCCCGGGCATAGTTCCAAGGCACCTCGTCGGTTGAGAAGGCGGCAAGGACCTTACCGAACGCCGTCTTGGCCAGACTCATGGCCGCCGGCTCCTGCAGCTCGCCATCGGGCTCACCATCACCCCGACGAGACACCCCCGGCGTCGGGGTGTGGCGGTCGATGCCTTCGGCCTCCAACAGGGCGGTGTTGACCGTGGCCAGATGACCACTCACGTGATAGACGAAGATGGGACGGACATCCGACACCCGGTCCAGATGTTCGGCCAACAGCCGGTCGGCGGCGTCGAAATAGATCGGATCAAGACCCCACGCCACCATGGTCTCGGCCGGGTCGTCCATCTCGGCCGCCACCGCCCGTAGCCGGTCGAGTACCTCGTCGATCGACTTGCATCCAGGCCAGTGGCCACCATCGGGGGCGACCCGATCGAAATACCCGACGTAGGGCATGGTCCACATACCGCCGACCATGGCGTGGGAGTGGGCCTCAACAAAACCGGGCAGCAACACCTGATCGGCAAAGGTGGTGTCGACCGTGTGGTCTCCCCAGGCTGCCAACTCGTCGGGCGAACCGACGGCCAGGATCCGCCCATCGCGAACGGCCACCGCCGGGGCGAACGGGCGGGCCGGGTTCATGGTGATGATCCGCCGGGCGGTGAAGATGGTCGTCGACATGTCGGTTCCTTCGGGGTCGTTCAATCGTCGATCTCCCGGGCCACGAAATGACCCGGCGCCACCTCGTCGTGCTCCACCAGCGTCGGCCCCGTCCCCTGCTTCCACACCGGGCTGGGAATCTCCCCGGTGAGCAGCGGCCGATCTCTGCGCTGCCGGGGATCGGCAATGGGAACGGCGTCGAGGAGCCGTCTGGTGTAGGAATGTCGGGGATCCTCAAACACCTGAGCCCGGGAACCAAGCTCCACAATCTGACCCAGGTACATGACGGCCACCCGGTGACTGACCCGTTCCACCACCGCCAAGTCGTGGCTGATGAACAGGTAGCTGAGCCCCCTCTCCTCCTGCAGATCCATCATCAAGTTGACCACCTGGGCCTGAATCGACACGTCCAGCGCCGACACCGCTTCGTCGGCCACAACGAGCTCCGGCTCCAAGGCCAGCGCCCGGGCAATGCAGATCCGCTGCCGCTGGCCACCGGAGAATTGATGGGGAAACTGGTCGACGTGACCTGTTTCCAGGCCCACCACCTCGAACAGCTCCCGGACCCTTTCGTCCAACTCCTGGCCGCGACGGGCAACCCCGTGGATCAGCAACGGCTCGGCCACCGCCCGCCCAACCTGACGGCGGGGATCGAGGCTGGCGAAGGGATCCTGGAAAACGATCTGCATCTTACGGCGGTGGGGTTTCATGGCCCGGCCCTTCAGACCGGTGATGTCGACACCATCGAGCTCGATACGGCCGCTGGTGGGATCAACCAACCGCACAATCATGTTGGCCAGCGTTGATTTTCCGCAGCCGCTCTCCCCCACCACGGCCAGCGTTTCCCCCCGACCGATCGACAGCGACACCTTCTCCACGGCGTGCACGGTGTCGGGCCCCACCGGGAACCGCTTGGTCAGATCGGTCACCGTCACCAGCGGCGAGTCACCGGGCACAACCGACGGCGAACCCGACGTGGTGGTGGCCGTCACGCTCCGACCTCCGGCGACTGTCCGACGAGGTCGAATCTCGACGGCGAGTCGGTGCCGCTCATCGACCCCAACCGGGGAACGGCGGCCAGCAACGACCGGGTGTAGTCCTGACGGGGATTCTCGAAGATCTCATAGACCGAGCCGGTCTCGACCACCCGGGAACGGTTCATGACCACCACCTGATCGGCAACTTCGGCCACGACACCCATGTCGTGGGTGATCATGATCACCGAGGCCCCGGTTTCGTCCTGTAGTTCGCGCATCAACCCCAAGATCTGAGCCTGGATGGTGACGTCGAGGGCGGTCGTGGGCTCATCGGCGATCAGGACCGTCGGGTCACACGAGAGGGCCATGGCGATCATGACCCGCTGCCTCATACCCCCTGACATTTCGTGGGGGTACTGATCCAACCGTTCCGCCGGGTTGGGTATGCGAACGAGTTCGAACGTCTCCAGCGCCCGCTTACGGGCGGCGTCGCGACCCAGGCCCTGGTGGAGCATGACCGCTTCCGCCACCTGGTTCCCGACCGTGTACACCGGATTGAGGCTGGTCAGCGGCTCCTGGAAGATCATCGAGATCTGGTTGCCCCGAATGTGACGCATCTCCTCTTCACCGATCTGAACCAGGTCGACCACCGAACCTTCGGACCGCTCGCTGCCGCCACCCCGGCGAAACAAGATCTCGCCGCCGACGATTCGGCCCCGGCTGCCCAGTTCGACCAGGCGCATGATCGACAGCGCCGTCACCGACTTGCCCGAACCCGACTCGCCGACAACGGCCAGCGTCTGGCCCGGCAACAAGTCGAACGACACGTCTTCGACTGCGGTGAACGAACCGAAGGTGACCGTCAAGTTGCGAACCGACAGCAGCGGATCCAAGCCGAAGTTGGCCATCACCGGCCTCGAAGTTTGGGGTTGAAGGCGTCCTGGAGGCCGTCGCCGATCAGGCTGAAGCTCAGCACCGTGGCGAAGATGGCCAGACCGGGAAAGGTCACCGTCCACCAGGCGCTGAGGAAGTTCGACCGGTTGAGTCCGATCATGAGTCCCCAACTCAGATTGTTGGGATCACTCAGTCCGAGGAAGGCCAGACCGGCCTCGAAGAGCAGGGCTGCTCCCATCAACAGGGACGCCGACACGATCAGCGGCGGCAGGGCGTTGGGGAAGATGACTTTCGTCATGATCGACCAGTCGCTGGCGCCGATGGCACGGGCGGCGTTGACGTACTCCATGTTCTTGAGTCGCAGGAACTCGGCTCGAGTCAAGCGGGCGATGCTGGGCCACGCCACCAACCCGATGGCGATGGCGATGGTTCTGATCGACGGGGTGAACAGCGCCACCACCACCATGGCGAACAGCAGCGCCGGCAGGACCTGGAAGAACTCGGTGAAGCGCATGAGGGCCGAATCGACCCAGCCGCCGTAGTAGCCGGCAACCGCTCCGATGGTCACACCGATGAAGACCACCATCAAGGCGGCCAGAGCGGCCACCAGAAGGCTGACCCGCCCCCCGTTGATGACACCGGCCACGACATCCCGGCCCAGATAGTCGGTGCCGAGCACAGGAGCGTTCTCGCTACCGGGGGCTGACAGAGGACGGGCGATGATGTCGGACGGATCGTTCTCGTAGATCATCGGCCCGAACAGCGTCATCGCCATGATGGCCAGTAGGAGGATGAGCCCGAACACGGCTGCCTTGTTGCGGAAGAACATACGCAGGGCTTGACGGTCGGGTGGACCGGCGGCCGCCGCTTCGACCGATGGGGAAAGATCGGCCCCCATTGGTCCGACGACGAGATCGGGTTCTTCAACGCTAGCCACCGGAACCTCCCACCCGGATCCGGGGATCGATGAGTCGGTAGACGAGATCGGTCAACAGGTTGGCCACGACCACGAGCACCGCCGACATCAGCAACACACCCAGCAGCACGGAGGTGTCGCGACGGAGGATCGAGTCGAAGGCCAGGCGACCGAGACCGGGCCAGTTGAACACCGTCTCGACCAGGAGGGCGCCCGACAGCAAGGCGCCGAACTGCAGGCCGGCGATGGTGACCACTGGGATCACGGCATTGCGAAGGGCGTGTTTGTAGACGACCACCCGCTCTGCCAGACCTTTGGCCCGGGCGGTGCGGACGTAGTCGGATTGGAGGACCTCCAGCATCGACGCTCGAGCCAACCGCGAATACTGAGCCAGGTACAACAAGCCGAGCGTCAGGGCGGGCAGGATCAGGTGTCTGACCACGTCGACGGCGGCGGCAAACGTTCCCCCCTCGAAACGCACGTCGCGCATGCCGGAGATCGGCAGGATCTCGAGAACCCCGGCGAACAGGATGATGAACAGGATGCCGGTCCAGAAAACCGGCATCGAGTAGCCGATCAGGGCCAGAACCGTGACCGCGTTGCTGGCGGCCGACTCGGGGCGACGAGCGGTGAAGACACCGGCCAGTACTCCCAGTACGACCGAGAACAGCAGCGCCGTTCCGACGAGGAGAATGGTCGGTCCGATCCGTCGACCAATGAGTGACGTCACCGGCTCGTTGAAGAAATAGGAGAACCCCAGGTCACCTCGGACGACGTCGCCCAGATAGTCACCGAGCTGCACCACGAACGGTCGATCTAGGCCGTAGTCGGCCCGAATCTCGGCGATCGTCTCCGGATCGCTGGCTCCGCTCTCCCCGGCGAGCACCAACGCCGGGTCGCCCGGCGTCAGGTGGATCATGGAGAAGTTGAGGATGATGACGGCCAGAATCAACCCGATGCCCTGGGCGATTTTGATGACTATGGCTCGCATCGAATGCTTTCTCGTTTATTCGGCCAGCCAGACCTCGTGCATGGGTGACATCTGGCCCCAGATGTTCAGGGGCGGATTCTGTACTGACGGCTGGTACACCTGCCAGAACGGTGGGTTGGACACGAAGTAGATCGGAACCTCGTCGGCCACGATCTCCTGGAACTGGGCGTACAGTTCGGCCCGCTCAGCCTCGTCGAACGTCTGACCGGCCTTCTCCAGAAGGGAATCGACCTCGGCGTTCTCATAGCCGGTGTTGTTGGTCCAGATGGTGCCGACTCGGTTCGTGCTGAGATAGGTGCGGTGGACACCGATCACCGGATCGCCCCAGTTCCAGACGTTGTTGGTCGTCATCTGGTAGTCGCCTTCGGAAATGCGCTGGGACCAGGTCAAGAAGTCGGGTGAGGGGTTCAGACTCACGCTGATACCGATCTCCTCCAGAGCCTGAACGGTGTACTCGGCGTAGGCCTGTCCTTGGGGGAACCCCGGGATGTACTCGATGGTCAGCTCGATTTCGCCTTCAGCGAACCCGGCGTCGGCCAGAAGTTGTTTGGCCTTGTCGACGTCCTGGTTGTAGGCCTCGACGTTGCCGTTGTAGAACGGGCTGGCCGGCGTGATGCCGGTGAGGGTCGGGTTGGTGAGTCCCAGGTCGAGGGCGTCGACCATGAAGTCCCGATCAAGGGCGTAGGCAATGGCCTGGCGCACTTCCTTGATGCCCAGAACGGGGTCGGCCAGATTGAACTCGAGCCAGGTGATCTGGCCAATGGCTTCGTGACCGTCGCTGGTGACGATCAGGTCGGGGTTGTCCTGCAGCCGCACGAGGTCGGCCGGGCCGGGCGATGAAGACAGGTGCGTGGTCCCATTCTCCAGACCCAGGACGATCGGCGACGTTTCGGGCGTGATCTCCATCACGATCTCGTCGAGGTAGGGGCGCCCATCGATGAAGAAGTCCTCGAACCGTTCCATCCGGATGATGGACTCGGGGTTGTACTCCACCAGCTTGAACGGGCCCGATCCGATGAAGTCCTCGCTGTTGTTGCGGGGGTGAGTGGGCATCTCCTGGCCGTCGTTGAAGATGTGCTCGGGGATGATCGGCAGTAGTGCCGGAGACATGGCCAGCAAGATTGCCGGGTGAGGCTGGCTCAGATTGATGATGGCAGTGAAGTCGTCGGGCGTGTCCACTGTGGTTACGGGGGCGAACATGGGCTTGAACGGATGATGAGCCTGAGCCGTCATGATGGAAAAGGCGACGTCCTCGGACGTGATGGGTTCGCCGTCGTGGAAGACGCCGTTCTGCACCAGGTTGACGGTGACCGACAGCCCGTCGTCGGCCACCTCCCAGCTTTCGGCCAGGTAGGGCTGTGGGTTCCATTCGGCGTCGTAGAGCAGTAGGCCGGCGTTGAGTTGGGTGCCGGGGACGGCAGTGGCATAACCCGACTGGACCGTACCGTTGAGGCTGCGGGGTATTTGTGTGCTGCCGATGATCATCGTGCCGCCGGCCACCGGGTCACCGTCGATGGCACCGGCGTCGCCGGCGTCGTTGTTCTGATCGGCGGCGTCGGCCGGCTCTTCGTCGGCCTCCTCGGGCTCGTCGCTGGATTCTTCGGCCGCTGTTTCGGTCTCACCGTCGCTTTCGGTGGACTCGTCGTCGTCGGAACCGCCGCAGGCGGCGGCCAGCATGGTCAGAGCCAGGACCATCGCCAGGAGGGCGCGGATTCGCTCGAACTTCATTTGGACTCCCCTTTCCCGGTCCGTCCAGCCGACGGGACCAGACCTGCCCGAACGCTAGCCAAATAGCTAACAGATTGTCAATCCGTTGGCCGTCGTCGGTCCGGCCACAACCACGGCCACGTTCAGATCAAGCGCTTCGGCGAGCAGCCCCGACCGTTCCTGGGCCGAGTGGATCTCCAGGTCCAGGTCCAGTTCGTCGCCGCTGGCGACCGGCCGGATACTCAACCACGGTTGACCGGCTCGCTCCGGTATCCATTCGGCCGACGGGGCGACGTCGGACATGGTAACCAGCACGTCTCCAACCGAACCCTGGTGTCCCCGGTCCAGCCCGATGGCCACCCGCAGCAGACCCGCCAGAATGGACACGGTGCGCCGGTCTTCCGGATCGAGCCGGGCGTGTTCTTCATGACGGAGCGATGGGTGGCTGCGGCGATGGTAGCGGGCGATCTGGGCCAGCAACTCCAGTTCCCGGTCGGTGAAGCCGGTCAGCTGCTCGGAGTTGCGGACGATGTAGTAGGTGTGTTGGTGGTGGGCGGCATGGGAGATTGACAGTCCGACGTTGTGGACCACTGCGGCCATTTCGAGCAGCTGCCGTTCGTCGGGCCCCAGGCCATGCAGCATTGCGGTCTGGTCGAACAGGCGGATGGCCAGCCGGGCGCAGACCTCGGCGTGGTCGGCGTCGGGATCCAGTTGTTGAGACAACCGCCGCACATTGGAGCGGCGCAGGTCGGACAGGCGGGTGTTGCCCGGCTGATGAGCCGACAGCCGATCGTAGAGGACACCCTCCCGGAGGGCGTACCCGGAGATCGTCATTGACTGGACACCCATCATGTCGGAGATGGTCTGGAGCAGCAGGGCGCCGCCGACGATGATGTCGGCCCT
Source organism: Acidimicrobiales bacterium (assembly GCA_965216685.1). Classification (GTDB taxonomy): domain Bacteria; phylum Actinomycetota; class Acidimicrobiia; order Acidimicrobiales; family SZUA-35; genus JAHELU01. The sequence goes on along the minus strand of OZ244195.1, from coordinate 3,718,585 downwards.
TCGCTCATCCATTCCGTTCATGGCCAGCCGTTGCTCGAGCGTCGATGCAACCAGTCGGTCAACCACGACGGTCAACTCGTCGGCCGAGAAGCAGAGGCCGTTTACAGACGAGATGTCGTCGCCCCGCTCGGCGGCGATCAGGGCGCCCAGGGCGCTGATGGTGCCCGAGCTGCCGATGGCCAGTTCGTGGCCCAAGGGTGCGAGATCACTGACAGCCCCGGCGATCACGTTGCCAACGTGACGGCGGCACCGTTCCGCCTGTTCGGCACCGGCCGGGGCCGTGGGGTCAAGTGGGCGAAAGAAGCGATCGGTCAGTCGAATCGACCCCACCTTGACGCTACGCACCGCTTCGAGCGTGTCTCCCCGACCGACGATGAGCTCCGTGCTCCCCCCGCCGATGTCGACCACCAGAATCTGTTTGTCGAACACCGGCAGAGCCTGGAGCACCCCAAGATGGATCAGGCGGGCTTCCTCGAAGCCACTGATGACGTCGACCACCAGTCCGGTCTCGGCCTTGACCCGCTCCAGGAATTCGGATCGATTTCGGGCCTCTCGGACCGCGCTGGTGGCCACCGCCGTGACCGGGGCCCCGTAGCTCGAGGCCATGGTCAACATGCGTTTCAGCGAGGCCACCCCGCGGTCCATGGCCTCCACCGTGAGTTGCTTCATCTCACCGCTGCCCTTGCCCAGGCGGACCATGTCCTTTTCCGCGGTGAGCACCTCGAATCCACCGTCGGGCGCCCCTCGGGCCACGACCAGGTGGAACGAGTTGGTGCCCATGTCGATGGCGGCCAGGACCGGACGTCCATTACCGGCGGGCGACGGGGCGGGGCGACGGTCAGGGGTGGACACTGGCCTTCATCGTAGGTGAGCGGCTGCGAGCCTGACGACACCGGCGGTGACCGGCTGCTCCCGTTAGGATTGGCCGGTGCCTTGGCTGGTTCGATTTGGGCCGCTGACCGTGGACGAGCCCACCACCGTTTCCGCAGGACCGCTCGACCGTGATCCGCTTCTTGTTTCCGGCTTGTGGGATCTGGGGTGCGGAGGGGTGGCGGAACACGGCCAGGACGTCATCGCCGGTTTCGAGCGGCTGGAGGATGCCAGGAGGGCCGCCGAGTTGGGCGCCAGGCACCGACGAGCCGTCAGCATCGAAGCAGCCGAGGAGACCTGGACCCGCACTGACCCGGTCGAGGTGTCGGTGGCAACGCTCGACGGCGCGGTGGTGTTCCCGGTAGTGGCCGGCCGGGCGTTTGGTCACGGCGGCCACCCGACAACCCGATTGTGCCTCGAACTGATGGCCGGATCGGGCCGTCTCCCCGGTTCCCGCCTGCTCGATCTCGGTACCGGCTCGGGGGTGCTGGCGGTGGCCGCCTGTCATCTGGGGGCGGCGGCGGTCACGGCGTCGGACATCGACCAGTCCGCAGTCGACACCGCCCGGTTCAATGCCGCCGCCAATGACGTCGACATCGATGTCGTGTGGGGCGACGTGGACCATCTGTTGGGATCACATCGGCAGCCGGACCAACGGTTCGACGTGGTGGTGGCCAATGTGCTCGTCACGGTACACGAGCAGGTGGCCGCCGCCGTCTGTCGCCTGCTGGCACCGGGCGGTACCCTCATCGTGGCCGGCTTCCTTGTCGCCCAGACCGATCGGACCGAGGCGGCCTACCAGCGGCACCGGCCGACGTTGACTGTGACCACATCCATCGACCGCGACGAGTGGCGGGGGCTGTTGATGCTCGACACCGCCCCCACCGGCGAATTCTTGCAGTAATAAACGAGGCTGGGCCTCGTTTATTACTGCAAGTTTGGGGCCCGGGGGTGGGGCCGGGGGTGGGGCTGGGAGGTCGGGCCGGGGGTGGAGCTGGGAGGTGGCGAGCTTGATCAGCCGTCCTGACCGAGTGCCGTCAGCCGGGGCTGATCGGCTTCGCACGCCTGGCGATCATCGTCGGTGTCGAGGTCGTAGACATCTTCGCCGAACACCGCCACCGCCGAACCCTGGAAGGCAGGGCCGTCGCCATCGCCCTCACAGTCGACATCGGCGGCCACCGGGACACAGCCTCCGTAGTTGGAATGACAGATCTGGACCGACGTGCTGCTGACCCGCAGGGTGGGGGCCGTGGTTTGCTGATCGACAACCGACGAATCGAGCGACGACATCGTGGTGGATGTGAGGCCGGAGGTTGTGGCCGTGATGACAGCGGCGGTAGGAGCCTGGGCCGAGTCCACTTCCGGCTCCGAGGCGGCACGGTCGTCGGCTTCTCGGGACCCGGACCCGGCACCGGTGTCGTTGCCGCCGGAGATGAAGCCGATGAATGCGATGAGGAGCAGAGCGGTCACGGTGACCAGAGCCAGGATGAGTACTTGGCGCTGCCGGAGGGCCTCGACCCACTCGGATTCCCGGCGGCCGGCGAGCAGCGTTGATCGGATGTCGAGCCGTGGCCCGGGCCCGGACTCGGCGCTGGTGGAGTTTTGCAGACGGGCTCCGCTGATCTCGGGAACCGGGGCGGCGAAGGCACCGCCGGACACCGGTCGTCGATTCGACGAGGCTGTCGGGGCGTGGTCGCCGGCCAGGCCGATCCCGGGTTCACGACCACGGGAGCCGTCCGAACCATCCCGACGGGCGGTGAAGACCTCGGTTCCGTCGGCCGTTCGGGCCATGAATCGGGTCTCCGTGGCGTCGCTGCCGGTAGCGAGGATTGCCTCGTCGGGACCCGCAGTGTCCGGTGCCGAATCATCCGGGACCGGACCGTCACCCTTCGAACCGGCGGCCGGCCACGGCACGGTGGGAGCCGGCCGGACGTCGAAGCGGGTGCCGGCGGCCGGGCCATCTCGGGCGACGTCATCGACAACGAACGGGTCGGCGGTCGGAGCCTCGTCATCGAGCGGACCGTAAAGGCCGGCGACCGGAACACGGTCGTCGACCCACTCATCGACAACGGCAGCGTCGAGGGTGGCCAGCGAGTCGGGCTCACGGGCGAAGGGGGGATGTTCCGACAACCCATCCCCTTCATCGCTCGGGTCGGAACCCTGGTCGTCAACCCCTGGGCGGCGACGATGCAGCTGCTCCTGCCGGGTGGCGTACTGGATGGCTCTTCGATCTGATTCGTCGAACCGCAGGGTCGACTCCGATGGTCCCGGCCAGTCGATCTCGTCGGTAGGGTCGAACCCCTGTGGATCGGGTTCTCTCGGTTCTCGCAGATCGAGCGTTCCGGTGTCGCCGACCGGAGAGTTGTCGATGGCACCGTTGGTCATTCCGCCGCCGGCGTCGTGCCCGGCACCGTTGGTTGCTTTCCGCTGCCGACCGCCGTCCCAACCATTCATGCGGTTGCGGCCGACGTCATTGGTCGCTCCGGCCGTCAGCGTCCTCGGGTCGACTCGGGTCTCCTGTTCGACCTGACTGAGGCGGGTGGCCTTGGCTTGCAGCTGGAGCCAGCGTCGAAACACGTTGCTCCCCAGGCGACGGCTGACGGTGAACTGCAGGTCGCCGTGAGTGGGCCAGCTGATCGGCAGCAACACCATGGCGTCGTGGTCGAGGTCCTCGGGCCGACCGATGGTCAGGTCCTTCCAGCGGGCGGCGATGGCGAACATGATGGATGCCCGGCAGAAGATCAGACCCCCATCGGTGGCCACCAGCTGAAAGTCGTCGTCGCCAACCGCCCTCCCCCGCCGCTGAGCCTCGGCCTCCAACGCCTCGTCGATTCCGTGGAGTCGGGCGTCACCGCAATCGAAGTACTCCCCGGGATTCAGTGGGTCAAGAAAGCTTCGAAGCTCGACAGAGGGCGATTGCCTCTCAAATGCCATGCGGGTTTCGGTGGTCACCACCTACGATAATAACGCACGGTGTCAAGGATTTAATGGCTATATAGTGCTTGGACAATCAGAAACAATTATATAAATGAAGCCTCAATCTTGTCCTGTCAATGTTGTTACCCATCGACAGACATAAGGCCCGTCGCCGCGTAACGGCCTCTCGCGATCAGGCAGATCTTCGACCCATCAGTTCGAGCATCGAAGCAACATGCTGATATCATCCCCGACAAGGAAGGCGGGCTGATTCGGAGCGGGGAGCGTGGCCACTCACCAACAGACGACGGCTGACCGCCGGAGAGACCTTCGGCGTCGCGCCGCTCGACTGCGCATGCCGGTTCGAGCCATCGTCATCACGTTGTCACTGACCATGATCACAGTGATCGGGCCAAGCGGTTCTGTCGATGCCGCTGAGCCACCGGAGAGCGCATGTCCGGAAATGACCGACTCGATCCGTCGGCTATACAAAGCACTGTTCCTCAGGGAGCCCAACCTCAATGAAGCATTCCACTGGACTGAGGAGTACAAGACGGGTCGGGCCGATCTGCCGACCGTCGCCAACCAACTGATACGTTCCAACGAATTCACCAACGAGTACGGACAACGGTCCTCGTCCGACTTCGTCGAGCTGATCTACCGCAACACCCGCCAACCAATGCCTTCAGCCGAGGTGCGGGGCCATTGGGCTCGGGCCTTGAACACCGGCTACTCCCGGGGGGAGATGGCACTTGCCCTCACCGAGTCCGAGGAGTTCGTGCGCCGCACCGCCACCACTCGACCCCTGTCCGGCTATCTTCGGTGGTACCCACCGGGCAGCCACTGGTACTGCGGTCGCGGCACCATCGAGGGTCTCGGCATCAAGCCGCTCTCCGGTGATCCTGTGTTCGCCGATCGACTGGTCAAGAACGAAGGCGATACCGCTGACGATGTGATCATGGTCACGATAGAACAGGGAATGGCCAACGCCGTCATGGTTCAGACCACACTGGGGCCCCGGGTCACCGACTACTCCTGGATGGGAAACTTCGCCGGGGATGGCTACTACGGAGGGGCGTTGACCGTGGTCGCAGCTCCCACCACCCGCTGGATCGCAGTGTTCTATTCGCGACCCATCGGGCATAGCAGGCTGGGATGGCAGATCGACCCGGCAATGGCCGGGACCCCCAACTCATGATCAACCGCTGAATCGCCAATCGGGCTACTCGATGGATGCCGAGAGGATGGTCAGGTCCTCGATCGAGGCCTCGGTCATGGCCCCGCTTCGGGTTACGACCAGAAGATCATAGGCGTCGGACCAGGTGGGCCCCGACAGTACCAACGGATCGCCGGCGGCCTGCCAGCTGAAGGATCCGAGCGGCACGACCCCGCCGCCGGCTGTGCTCTGCAGCCAGGCGGCATAGAACTGGTCGTCGGAGGTCGAGTCGAGCCCACCGAACTCGAAGGCATAGCGGGTTCCGGTGTTCACCGCGGTGATCTCCACCACCCCGGTGGCATCCTCATCGACCCCCGACGCCTGCATCTGATAGCGCCGCAGTGTTTCCGAACCGGTGTCGGAGGAGCCGGTGAGGAAGGCAAAGGCGGCAGCCAGGGCGAGCAGGCCGGCGACCACGACGACGCCGAGCAACCAGCGCCGAGATCCCCGATTGGCGGAGGGCGCGACCCCCGCTCGTTCACCCGGCCGGTCGGCGGTTCGGGCGGGGCCGGTGGCGGCACCCATGATGGTGTCGTCGGCCGAAATGACGGCGTGCTGTCCGGTCGACGCTCCAGCCAGCGGACCAGGATCGTCAAGTGTTCGCCGGGCGAACGAGGCAATCCGCTCTCCGGCATGGCTGTCGGGTTGAATCCAGGCGGTGGCGCTGGCCAGCTGACCCTGCACCCGCTTGATCGCTGATCGCTCCTCGGCGTCAAGGCCGGAGCCGTCGGCCACACCGGCCAGGTACCAGGTCAAGGCCGAAGCCTGGTCAACGGTGAGGTCGTCGGTGGCCTCGGGGCGAATCACGTGATCGAGCAATTCGACCAGACGATGCGACCCGCTGTAGGCATGCGACTTCACCGCCCCCACCGTGGTCTGGAGTTTGGCTGCGATCTCGGGATGGATGAGGCTCTCGGAGTGGATCAGACGCAGCACGTCGTGTTCGGCCGGGCTCAGCTGGTCGACCGCCAATCGCACCTCCCACGCCTCCCACGATTTGTCGACGGCGATGGCTTCATCCTGGCGGTGTGATGGCACCGGGTACCGTCCCGGCGTCGACTCCTGTTCGACTCGACGAGCCAGCTCAACCTGCTCCGCCGCCTGGCGACGGGCCAAGGTGAACATCCACGGACCTCGGGGTTGATCGGGATCGAAGGTGTCGATGGCCTTCCACACCGCCTCAAACGTCGACTGGAGCGCCTCGTCGATCGCCCTCCGTTCCTGGGCAATGCTGGCGATGACGGCGATGACCGGACCCGAGTACTGATCAAAGACCCGCTGCAGTTCTTCGAGGAGGATGTCGGCTTCGTCGTCGGCAGCGGAAGACGAAACAGCACCAGGCGGAGTCGGAGCCGCAGCATACGCAGCCACCGAGTGGCCGTGGTCGGCGGCAGACGTCGGATCTGTGGAAGGCGGGGGGTCGGGAACGTGAGCATGTTCGATCACCCCCGTGCCGTTCGGTCCGTCGGTCGACGGTGGCCGTTCACCCTCGTCAGCGACCGGCGCGGCTTGCCGATCGGTCGCCGTCGATGGCCCCAACCGGGCCATTCCCTCAAGGTCTGTTCTCGACTCCGCCATGTTGTCGACTCCGCATGCGCTCGACGTTGTCTCGTCGGATGGTCCGCCCCAGCCGGCCACCACGCCCTCGAATCTATCGCCATTCCCGCCGTTCGGGCTGTCGCCCAATCCAGGAACGATGTCGCCTCGGGTGTCGAGGAAGACCAGAGGGGGCAGCGGACGATCATCGGAGTACTCCTCCATGGGGGGCAGTATTCGGTTGGCGCTATCGATGGCGGAAAGGGCGGTGCCGTCGCCGTCGCTTCGGATGACCATGGGCGGCACCTGATTGAGATCGATGACCTCGGTGATCTGACCATGGACATTTCCGCCGTCACCGTCGACCACCTCCCATTGCTCGTCGACGAGAATGGGGGTCGACCAGTCAAAACGACGGCGATTGGTCTGATCATCGACCGGTCCTGTGGTTCGCCCTCCCGAATTGGGGATTCGGGTGAGGAAGGAAGCGCCGGCACCAAAGGTCACGACCGGCGGCATGGAGTCGTCGACATTCTCGTCGGCGCTCGACTCCGGCTCGTCCTCAGCAGGGCGGCCAGGGGTGATGGCGCCGCTCGGGCCGGCCTGGGGTGCGTCGCCCAGAGCCATTGACTCGGCCAATAAGGCGAAGGCCTCCTGGTCACTCAGGGTGTCCCCGGAGCACGTCGGCCCGTCGGAGACGGACGGCGGTTGTTGTTGCGGATCAGAAGCAGACGGCGACTGCTGATCGTTCATGATGACATCCTTGCGGCGGCGGAATCCCGGCTGGGACGACGGAACCGGTGGCGGTCACCAACCTCGAACGGCCCGGACGGGAATGGATTCAGGATCTCAGTGATGTCGGCCGAGGACGAATGGCCGAACCGTGTAAGGGAACCGCCGAGTTTTGTCCGCAAACGTCAATCATTGCGATGTGGTTAACGACGATAGCGGATCTTGATCTTGCTGTCTCGCGCTTCGGCTTGATCGTGCCACAACCGGTGGGCGGGAATCGGGAAAGCCTTCCTATGCTCCCGGTCCACCGCTGAACTCCTCACCGACCCGGCCCGCAGGCCATGGCTGTACCCCTGACCTGGTTGCGGCCGCCGGATTTCAGGCCGGTGACCGGCCGGCGGCGGGGTCCGGCGTCGGCCCATAACCCCAGGTTACGAAGTCTCCGGGAGCCACCCAGACCGGTTCGGCGGCCACATCGACCGGTTGGATCCACACCCCGAACCGATCCTGGAATCCGCCGACCATGGCAAAGGCCGACGAGTCGGGTGACCAGCGCCGGATGCTGTGGGTGTACTGGGCGAAAAATGGAAGATAGTTAACCAGCTCTTTGCGTGATAGCCGTAGCATCGGGCTGCCGATGTCGCCCGGAACCGGACCGCTGTTGGACCAGAATCGCCACCTTCCGGCCTGACGCGATATCGGTCCTTCCAGCTCCAACCAGGCCAGCTTCGAGCTGTCGGGACTCCACTCCCAGGCCACCGCGGCACGCTCGGTGACGATCTCGACCCCCCGGGTGGCAACGTCGAACACGATGAGTGATCGTCCTTGACTCTGGATCGACCGGGAGGTCGAGACCTCCAGCACACTGTCGTCGGCCAGATCCGAGGCCAGCTGGAAGGCCACCTTCGTGCGGTCGGGGCTGACCACGAATCGGATCGGTCCGTCCAGAGCGATCAGTGGTTCGGCCCGACCGTTGTCGACGTCGATCGCCGCCAGGTTGTCGGAGACAACGGCCAGCACCGTCGAGTCGTCGAGCCAGGCCGGCGAGCTGAAACCGCCCCCGCCAACCAGGTCCTGGCCGGGAACCGGATTCTCCGGAGGTTGGCCGGTACCGTTGCCGTTACCGTCTTCGGCGTCACCCCCGGCCAGGGGAGCGGCTCCGGCCGGATCGAAGAGAGCCAGCCGCTCATCGCCGACATGGGCGGCGATGTCGGCGTCGTCGGGAGCCCAGGCCACGAAGAAGGGCTCCCCGTCGGCCATCCAACGCGCCGGACCTCCCGGGCTGAGAACACCGGCCTCGACCCCGCGGAGGCGAGTCGAGTTGCGAAGGTAGAGAACCGTCTGCCCGTCGTTGCTCCACTGGAAGTAGAAGATCGGGGGACCGGGGACGTCAGAGATCTCCGGCTCGCCGTCGGCCACGCCGTCCTGGTCGAACCGCTGTACCCGGGCTTCGTGACCCAGGGCAGATACCGAACTCCAGATCAGGGCCAGGCCGTCGGTCGACCATGTCGGTTGGCTGGTCAGATTGGTGCGACCGCCGTCGATCTCGACGTAGCGCTGCCCGTCAGGCCGAACCACCGCCACCAGGGGACCGTCCCCCACCGCCAACTGACCCTCCAGGTCGGCCAACAGCTCGTCGGTCCGGTCCTGGTCGGCGCCATCCCGGTCGGCCCCCTCCTGATCGTCGGGCGGTCCGGTGTCGGCCGGCCCATCGGCATCGGGGGCCGGGGCCGACGACGGAGCCTCCTGCCGTTGGGTGGTGGAGGTGGTCGGCACCGTCGATTCCGGCGCCGCCGACTGATCGTCGGATACGGCACAGGCCGCCGCCAGTAGAGCCAGGGCCAGGATCGGTGCCCAGGCGACAACGGAGGCTCTGACCGCCCACCGGAAGGAATCGAACAGATTATGGGGGATGCCTTCACAGTAGTCGTGCCTCGATCAACGACCACAACGGCTCGGCCCCCGGCGACCGGGCATCGGCTCGGACCACGGACTTTAATGGTTGCTCATGAACAGCAACGACGTTGACGGCATTGACCGGCAGGCGGTGACAGCATGGCTCGAGGCCAACGTCGCCGGCGCCGTCGGCCCGTTCGCCTTCGCCATGATCACCGGTGGGCATTCCAACCTGACCTACCAGGTGACCGCCGGAGACGGGGCTCGCTACGTGCTGCGTCGACCGCCGTTGACCGCAGTGCTGGCCACCGCCCACGACATGGCTCGCGAACATCGAGTGATCAGCGCCGTGATCAAGACAACCGTTCCCGTCCCCCGGGCACTGGGATTGTGCACCGACGAGTCGGTCAACGGCGCCCCGTTCTACGTGATGGATTACATCGACGGGGTGGTGCTGCACGACGAGGAAGCAGTGCGGACCCACCTGCCGGCGGGCGAGGTCCGGCGCCGAGTCAGCGAGTCGGCCATCGAAGCTCTGGCCGACCTGCACACCGCCGACTTCGAGGCCATTGGCCTGGGCGACCTGGGCCGGACCGAAGGCTACCTCGATCGCCAACTCAGGCGGTGGCAGGGTCAGTGGGAAAAGACCAAGACCCGGGAACTTCCGGCCATGGACGATTCCTACCGGATCCTGGTGGCGACGCGCCCTGAGCAGCGTTACACCGGGGTGGTGCATGGCGACTACCGGCTGGGCAACATGTTGACCGATCCCGAAAACGGCCGCGTCCTGGCCGTGCTCGACTGGGAACTGTGCACGCTCGGAGATCCGCTGGCCGACATCGGCTACCTGCTCAACAACTGGCTGGAGCCAGGAGAGCCCAACTACCGGGGGGCCACCGATTTCCCCACCCAGGCCGGCGGCTTTCTCACCAAGGCCGAGCTGACCGAGCTGTACTGCCGGCACACCGGCTTCGATCCCGACCATCTGGCCCAACACGCCGACTACTACCGGGCCTTTCAGCTGTGGCGCCTGGGAGCCATCGTCGAAGGCGTCTATTCCCGCTACTTGAAGGGTGCTTTGGGCGAGGTCACTGAAGAAATCCACAGCTATGCCGACCAGGTCAACTCAGTGGCCGAAGCGGCTCTCGAACTCCTCGAGTCCGACTGATCGGACAGTATCCAAAGAGGTTGTCCCCGGTTGACCGTGGTCCCGGTTGATTACCGGCGGCGAGCTGGTTACCGTTACTGACGGCGAACGAGCCATCCCAGCGTGACGGGAGAGCGACCGACCTCGATCGGTCCGCCGAAGGAGCAACCGCCCCGGAAACTCTCAGGCACCAGGTACCGCCCCGCTGGCAACATAACTCTGGAGAGCGCCGCCTGGTTCGGCCACCGAAGGGGAAAGAGAACCACCGGCTCTCGAATCTCTCAGGTACCAGTGACAGAGGGGGCACCGAGAGATCCAAGTCGACGATCAGTCGTTGCGATCACAAACCGAGGTGCCCAATGGCCACAGAATCCGCATCATCGCCCGACGAGCTGCAGACAACTGCGCTCCACACCCTGCACCAGGAACTGGGAGCTCGGCTGGTTCCTTTCGCCGGATGGGATATGCCCATCCAGTACGAAGGCGTCATCGCCGAGCACACCTGGTGCCGCACCCACTGCGGGCTGTTCGACGTGTCGCACATGGCGGTGATCGAGATGAGGGGTGACGATCCGGCCGCTTCACTGGAACGGGTCACCCCAGCCGGAATCACCACGCTGGAGGAGGGCCGACAACGCTACGGTCTGCTGCTCGACCACAACGGCGGTGTTGTCGACGACTTCATGGTCACCAACTGGGGTGACCACCTGACCATGGTGGCCAACGCCTCCCGCCGCCACGAAGATCTGGCCTTCCTCCGAGAGCACCTGACCGACGTGGAACTCACCGAGCGACCCGACGTGTCCCTCATCGCCATCCAGGGACCGGACACGGCCGCCGTTGTGGCCGAAATGCTGTCGGCCGACGGCGGGCACGGCTCAATCGACGACATGGTCTTCCTCGACAACCGAGCCCTCACCTTGGCCGGAGTCGAGGTGCTGGCCGCCCGTTCCGGCTACACCGGCGAGGACGGCTTCGAACTGGCGGTGGCCAACGACGACGCCGATCGTCTGGCCCGGGCCCTGCTGGCCCACGACCTGGTCCAGCCGGTTGGTCTGGGTGCCCGCGACACACTGCGGCTGGAGGCCGGGCTGTGCCTCTACGGCAACGACCTCGACACCGGCATCTCGCCGGTGGAGGCCGACCTCGTGTGGTCGATGCCAAAACGGCGGCGGGATGCCGGCGACTTCCTGGGGGCGGCACGGGTGCAGTCGGAGCTGGCCGACGGTCCGAGCAGGATTCGGGTCGGCCTCAAACCCGAGGGTAAGCGACCAGTCCGCGACGGCACGAAACTGTTCACCGGTGACACGACCGACGCCGGCAACGAAGCCGGATTCGTGTCCAGCGGCGGCTTCGGACCATCGGTCGACGGCCCGGTGGCCATGGGATATCTGCCGCCCGATCTGGCCGAGATCGGCACCGCCGTCACCGCCGATGTCCGAGGCAACGACGTGACCTGTGTCGTTGCCGAGCTTCCGTTCGCCCCCCATCGATTCCACCGAGGTTGACCATGTCCTCCCCTTCGCCCCTCAGCTCTGCGTCCACCCACGCTTTCGCCCCCCGTCACATCGGCACCAACGCCGAGGAGCAGGCCACCATGTTGGCCGCCCTCGGCTACGAGAGCGGCTCCGCCCTCCTGGAAGCGGCCGTTCCCCAGTCGATCCAGATCAACGATCGACTCGACGTCGACGGACCGCTCACCGAACACCAGGCTCTAGCCGCGCTGCGAGACATCGCCGACCGCAACCAGGTGTTCACCTCACTCATCGGATCCGGCTGGAACGACTGCATCACTCCCCCGGTCATCCGCCGCAACATGATCGAGAACCCGGCCTGGTACACCTCGTATACGCCCTATCAGCCTGAGATCAGCCAGGGCCGACTGGAGATGTTGCTCACCTTCCAGACCATGGTGGCTGATCTGGTCGGCTGCGAGATAGCCAACGCCTCCCTTCTCGACGAGGCCACGGCCGCAGCCGAGGCCATGACCATGCTCCGGCGGATCGGCAAGTCCGACAAGTCGGTGATGTTCGTCGACGCCAACTGTCACCCCCAGACGATTGCGGTGGTCCGCACCCGGGCCGAGCCCTTGGGCATCGAACTGATTTTCGACGAGGCGATGGCCGTGGCCCGGGGTGACGTGGCCCAACGTATCTTCGGCGCCCTGCTCGCCTATCCCGGATCCACCGGCGATGTGACCGACCTTGCTCCCCTCATCGATGCGGTGCACTCCGGTGGCGGTCTGGTGGCCGTCACGGCCGACCTGCTGGCCTGCTGTCTGCTGACCCCGCCGGGTGAACTGGGAGCCGACATCGTGGTCGGCTCGGCCCAGCGTTTTGGTGTGCCGCTGGGCTTCGGGGGCCCCAACGCCGGGTTCATGGCCTGCGCCGACAAACATGTCCGAACCATGCCGGGGCGATTGGTTGGCGTCTCGGTTGACGCCGACGGTCGACCGGCCTACCGGCTCACGCTGCAGACCCGGGAGCAGCACATCCGTCGGGAAAAGGCGACGTCCAACATCTGTACCGCCCAGGCTCTGCTGGCCAACGTGGCCGCCGCCTACGGAGCGTGGCACGGCCCGGAAGGCCTGACCGAGATCGCCACCGACATCCACCACCAGGCTGCCCGTTTCGCCGCCGGGGTGGAGGCGCTCGGACTGGGCACCACCGAACACTTCTTCGACACCGTTCGAGTCAGCGGGCTCGACGGCGGCGCGGCTGCCGTCATGGAAGCGGCCCGGGCCCGGCGGGTCAACCTTCGCCGCCTCGGCGACGACGAGGTGGCCGTCAACTTCGACGAGACCAGCACCCCGGCGCTGGTTGACCTGGTGTTGGAGGCAATGGCCGAGGGTACCGGGGGCGACGCCGCGGTCGCTCTGGGCGCCACACCGGACGGGCCCCGCTACCCGGGCTCACTGGCCCGCTCCAGCGAGTTCATGTCCCATCCCAACTTTCACATGTTCCGCACCGAAACCGAGATGATGCGCTGGCTGCGGCGCCTGGCCGACCGTGATCTGGCCCTCGACCGGACCATGATCCCGCTGGGCAGTTGCACCATGAAGCTCAACGCCGCGGCCGAGATGGAACCGATCACCTGGCCCGAGTTCGCCGCCATCCATCCTTATGCTCCAGCCGATCAGACCGAGGGGTACCGCCAGCTGATCACCGAGCTGGAGGCCGCCCTGGCCGAAGTCACCGGCTACGACCGTGTCTCGCTGCAACCAAATGCCGGTAGTCAGGGTGAGTTCGCCGGACTACTGGCCATCCGGGCCTGGCACGCCAGCCGGGGCGAGTCCGGGCGCGACATCTGCCTGATCCCGGCCTCGGCCCATGGAACCAATGCCGCATCGGCTGTGCTGGCCGGCATGCGGGTGGTGGTTGTGGCCTGCGATGACGACGGCAACATCGACCTCGACGACCTGAAGGCCAAGATCTCCGAGCACGGCGAGACGCTGGCCGCCCTCATGATCACCTACCCCTCGACCCATGGCGTCTACGAACAGACCGTGGGCGATGTCTGCCGGATGGTGCACGATGCCGGCGGCCAGGTCTACACCGACGGCGCCAACCTGAACGCATTGTTGGGGGTGGCCAAGCCCGGCAAGTTCGGCTCCGACGTGAGCCATCTCAACCTCCACAAGACGTTCTGCATTCCCCACGGTGGCGGCGGGCCCGGGGTGGGCCCGGTGGCGGTGCGGGAGCATCTGGCTCCCTACGTGCCCGGCCATCCGGTGGTCGAGATCGAGAACACCGGCACCGTGGGGGCGGTCTCGGCCGCCCCTTGGGGTTCGGCCGGCATCCTGCCCATTTCCTGGATGTACATGAAGATGATGGGCCCGGACGGGCTGCGACAGGCCACCGAGGCCGCCGTGCTGGCCGCCAACTACATCGCCCACCGCCTCGGCGATCACTACCCGGTGCTCTACACGGGAGCCAATGGCCTGGTGGCCCACGAGTGCATCATCGATCTGAGAGGCATCACCCACGACAGCGGTGTGAGCAACGACGATGTGGCCAAGCGGCTGGCCGATTACGGGTTCCACGCTCCAACCATGTCGTTCCCGGTGGCCGGCACGTTGATGATCGAGCCGACGGAGTCGGAAAGCCTGGCCGAGGTCGACCGCTTCTGCGATGCCATGATCGCCATCAAAGGCGAGATCGACGACGTGGCCGCCGGCAAAATGGAAGCCGATTCCAGCATCCTGCGCAATGCCCCCCACACCGTGGAGGAGGTGACAGCCGACGAGTGGGATCGTGCCTACAGTCGCCGTCGGGCCGCCTTCCCCTTGCCGGGAATGACGATGGATAAGTACTTTTGCCCGGTCAACCGCATCGACAACGTCTACGGTGACCGCAACATCGCCTGTTCATGCCCCCCATTGGACGCTTTCAGCGAAATGGCCGCCGGTTCCTGACAGGTCGACTGCCCTGGACGAGGGCTCGCTGAGCGCCTTCCAGAGGTGCCATCACCACCAACTTGTTGTAAATTCATCTACCCTCATATCCGTGTAGATTGTTTGGCGGTTACACAGCTAGGACGGCGGAACCATAAATGGGCGAGTACATAGGCGACGACAACCGGTACCAAGACACGACCGACATCATGCCGCGGCGTAGTGTGGCGCAGCATCCCGCTGTCCTGCTCGCACTCCTGACGGCCATCGCCGGGTTGTTGTACCTGTCATACCGCTCGTCGATCGGCTCGGGCGACGAGACGGCAACCGATGCCGATCAGGCGATAGAGAGCGATTCGGTTCCCGACGAGGCCGTTGATCCGGAGTCCGACGGTTCCCTGTCGGAAACCGAGGCCGCCGACGAAGCTGAATCCGGCGACGACGACGGCGCCGCTGACGGCGCTGACCAATCCGATGGAGGGGATGCCGATAGTGAGGCGGTGCTTCCCGTCGACCTCGGCGGACCGGTCGATCCCCCTCCGGTTCCTGGAACCGGGCCCTTTGTGGCCGCCACCCTCAACCTCGACGCCGCCCCCGGAAACGGGCTGATGACGGTGTCTGGTCGCGTGCCCGACCAGGCCACCGCCGATGCCGTGCTGCAGGCGGCAGAGCTGTCGTATGCTCCGTTCGTCGAGTCACGTCTCGAGGTCGACGAATCGCTCGATCCGGCCGAGTGGCTGGCCGTTGCTCCCCAGGTGATCGGCCTGTTGCCCAGCGTCACCGATGGAACGATCATGGTGGCCGATCAGCAGATTCAGGTGTCTGCGCGATCACCCAACCCCCAGTACCTGGAGAACCTGCAGGGGGCGCTGGCCTTGTTCGGGCAGGGCATGCCGGTCGAATTGGTCGAAACCCGGATAACCGACCTGGCACCGCCGCTGTTCGCGGTCGAGGCCGAAGACGGGGCCGTCACTCTGAACGGGTACGTGCCGTCGGAAGAGGTCATCGCGTTGCTGGCCGGTGGGGCCGAAGCGGCCTACGGGGCTGAGCAGGTCACCAACAATCTGACCGTTGACGACACCACCTACCCGTCGTTCTGGATGCAGACGATGCCCGGCGTCTTCCAGCTGTTCCGTATCTTTCCGTCCTACGACTTCACCGTCGAGGACGGCCAGTTCTCGGGTCGGATCCAGGGTGGCGTGAACTTCGCCGCCGACTCCACCCAGATCACCGCCGAGGCGGCCCAGGCCCTCGACATCGGCGTAGCGGTCCTGGCTCGCGATCCGTCGATCGGGATGCTGGTGACCGGCCACACCGACAGTCTCGGCCCCGACGAGTACAACCAGAATCTGAGTGCGGCCCGGGCCCAATCGGTGGTTGACTACTTCTTAGCCGCCGGCATCGATCCGGCTCGCCTGGTGGCCCAGGGGGCGGGTGAGGCCCAGCCCATCGACGACAACTCGACGCCCGAGGGTCGAGCCCGGAACCGTCGGGTCGAGTTCGCGTTCGGTTCGGCCTCCAGCCTGGGTGGCGGCTGACAGTTCAATCCGACGAGCGGGGTCGGCGATGACAGCGAACCTCGATCGCCACTATGTTGGATCGGATCTGGCGACAAGGTGATTGCGACAAGAGGACGGACCAGCGCCTGTCGGCGACGGTGCTGGTGTCGTTTGTGGTGACACTTCTGGCCGCGCTGCTGGCCGCCGTCGTCATCACCGGACCAGCCAGCGCCCAAGCCGATGAGGGGGCTGACAGCGACCTCGCTCCGGGCAACGGCGAAACCATCGTGTTGGCCCGACCAACCTGGGACACCGGTTGGTTCCAAGCCGAGGTGCTTGTCCATCTGCTGGCCGAACTCGGCTACGTCCTCGATGGACCGACGACCTACAACAACAACGACTTCTACGCCGACGTGCAGTCGGGCGAGGTCGATCTGTGGGTCAACGGTTGGTTCCCGCTTCATGATCAGCTTCTCCCCAGCGACGGCGGAGCCCGGGCCGTCGGCTTCGAGGTTCGGGGTGGTGCCCTGCAGGGTTATGTGGCCGACCTGGCTTCGGTGGAAGCGACCGGTCTCACCACCCTGGCCGACCTGGCCGATCCCGAGGTGGCCGCCGTCTTCGACAACGACGGCAACGGCCGGGCCGATCTCATCGGCTGCAACCTCGACTGGGTATGCCACAGCATCATCGAACATCATCTCGAGGCGTTCGGCCTGACCGGAACGGTCGAACAGGTCAGCGCCGACTACGGCCCCCTGATGGAGGCGGCGGCGCGACGGCAGGCCGATGGTGCGCCGGTCCTCTACTACACGTTCACGCCGAACTGGACCACCGGTGTGCTGGTTCCCGGCCAGGACGTGGCCTGGATCCCCACACCCTTCCCCAGCCTGCCCGCAGAGCTGGCCGGCGAGGAGGAGGCCACGATCATCGACAGCATTGACGGGTGCCTCAGCGATCCCTGTGCCATGGGCTTTCCCCCCAATGACATTCGAGCGGTGGCCAACAATGATCTGCTCGACGGGCAACCGGCTATTGCCTCCCTGCTGGAACAGCTGGTCATACCTCTGGCCGATATATCGGCTCAGAACGCCCGGATGTTCCGGGGCGAGGACTCGGCCCCCGACATCGAGAACCATGCCGCCCAGTGGATAGCAGACAATCGGGACACGGTCGAAGGCTGGCTGGCCGCGGCCACCCAAGCCCATCTCGACGCCGGCGGTCAGCTCGGCCCGCTACCGGCATCGTCCGACGCCAACCGAATCGAGGTCGGCACCATACGGGTGGCCACCCGCACCGCTCCCCCGTTCGTCGACTACGGCGACGAGGTCTACAGCGGCTTCACCATGGAACTTCTCGATCTGGTGGCCGACGAGATCGGAGCCGAACTCGAGATCTACGGTGTGACCAGCAACGCCAAGTTGATCGACGACGTGGCCCGGGGTCAAGCCGATGTCGGGGCCAGTGCCATCGCCATCACCTCCCAACGGGAGGAGCGCATCGATTTCAGTCAGCCGTACTTCGACTCCGGCCTGGAAATCATGGTGGCCCAGGAGTCCGGCGGCATCCTGGGCGGTCGACTGGGAGCAGTGGCCCGCACGGTCTTCTCGCTCGACCTCCTGCTGGTCGTGCTGAGCCTCATCGTCGTCCTGTTCGCCGCCGCCCATGTTGTGTGGCTGGCTGAGCGGCGAACCAATCCGGAGTTCCCTCAGACCTACCGGGCCGGAATCTGGGAGGCGTTCTGGTGGGCCGCCGTCACCGCCACCACCGTGGGCTACGGCGACAAGACACCCAAAGGGGTCGTGGGGCGGCTCTTCGGCCTGCTCTGGATGTTCGTCGGCCTGTTCGTGTTGGCCTACTTCACCGCCGGCATCGCTTCGGCCTTCACCCTCGACCAGCTGGAAGGTCGTATCAACGGTCCCTCCGATCTGCGGGGTCACGAGGTCGGTGTCGTTTCCGACTCGTTGGCCGACGAATACCTGAAGGCCCAGGGCATTCCCGCCACCGAGTATCTCAATGCCGACGCCGCCTACGAGGCATTACTCGACGGCAGCCTTGACGCCGTCGTTCACGATGCCGCCATCCTGCAGCACTTCGTCACCGACAACGCCGACGGCGGCCTCGAATTGACGGGACTGGTATTCGCCGAGCGGGGTTTCGGCTTCGCCCTGGGCAACAACAGCGAGCTGACCGAAGCCGTCAATCGAGGGCTCATCACCGTGGTCGAATCCGGCGAGTACGGCGAGCTGTACGAGGAATGGTTCGGGGCCGATCAATAGCAGCCAAGGATGCCCGGCCTGTGGTCAACTTCTGCTAGCCAAACCGTTGCTGGCAGCAAGCGATTATCGAAGACTGGGCTTTGAGAGTACGTCTTTGCTACCGTTGATGACAAGAGGGGTACTACAGGGGTGATCAGATCACGTGATCTGATCACCCGCCGTGGTCAGTCAACAAGACGAACAGACAGGGTACGGCTTCGTCGTACCCAGATTCAGGGGGATCCATGCCGGACCTTGACCTTACCGATGTCGGCCGAGCGGAGGATGCGCTCGACCAGGCCGAAGACACCGCCCGAAGACGGGCGATCGTGGAACGGGCCCCGTTCGAGGGGCTGCAGATCGATCCTGAGATCGAGTTCTACCCCGAGGTGGCCGATCGCGAACCGGGCGACACCAACATCGTCCGGGCCGGGTTCGACATCCACCCTCAGGTCACCTTTGTGACCGCCGGACTGCTGATACTGTTCCTGGCCTGGGTGTTCATCGCTCCCGCCTCATCGGCCGAGACGCTCGGCGACCTGTTGAACTGGGTCAACGGAACGTGGGGCTGGTACTTCATCATGGCCGGCAACATCTTCGTCGGCGCCTGCGCCTTCTTCGCCTTCAGCCGCTTCGGCAAGATCCGTATCGGTGGCCCCAACGCCTTGCCGGAGTTCTCAACCGGCGCCTGGTACGCCATGTTGATCTCGGCCGGCATGGGTATCGGCCTGATGTTCTTCTCAGTGGGCGAGCCGATGTTCCACCTGTCGACTCCGTCACCGTTGTGGGGAGTCGAGCCCGGTTCGGCCGCCGCCGCCGAGGCGGCCATGGCCACAACGTTCTTCCATTGGGGGCTGCATCCCTGGTCGATCTACGCCCTGGTGGCGCTGGCCTTGGCCTTCTTCGCCTACAACCGTGGTCTCCCGCTGACCTTCCGCTCGGTCTTCTACCCGATTCTCAAGGAGAAGATCTACGGCCCGTGGGGTAACGCCATCGACATTCTCACCGTGCTGGCCACCCTGTTCGGATTGGCCACCTCGCTGGGCTTCGGTGTGAGCCAGGTGGCCTCCGGCCTGAACTTCGTGTTCGGTCTGCCGGGCGCCGACAACAAAGGTTGGCTGGTCATCTTGATCGCTCTGATCACCGGGGCCGCCACCATGTCGGTCGTGGCCGGCCTGGACGGTGGGGTGAAGCGGTTGTCGCAGCTCAACATCTACCTGGCATTGGCCTTCATGGTCTTTGTCATGGTTGTCGGGCCCACCCTGTTCATCTTCTCGCTGTTCAGCCAGTCGGTCGGCACCTATCTGCAGAACCTGGTGGGACTGTCGTTCTGGACCGAAACGCTGGTGCCCGAGGAACAAGCCGGCTGGCAGGCCGGCTGGACCATCTTCTATTGGGCCTGGTGGATTTCGTGGTCACCCTTCGTGGGCATGTTCATCGCCCGCATCTCCAAGGGCCGCACCGTGCGGGAGATGATCCTGGGCGTCATCATCTTCCCAACCCTGCTGTGCTTTGTCTGGATGTCGGTGTTCGGCGGTGCCGCCCTCGATCTCCAGTTGACCGGCGCCCAGGATGTGGCCGCAGCGGTGAACGACGACATCTCGACCGCCATGTTCGCCATGTTGGAGGGCTTCCCGCTGTCCACCATCGCCTCGCTGCTGGGTGTCGCCCTGGTGATCTCGTTCTTCGTGACGTCGTCCGACTCCGGTTCGCTGGTGGTTGACCACCTGACCTCGGGCGGCAAGCTCGACTCACCGAAGCCGCAGCGGGTGTTCTGGGCCATCATGGAAGGGACCATCGCCGCCATCCTGCTGTTCTCCGACGGCGGCCTGGGAGCCTTACAAGCGGCGGCGGTCAGTACCGGCCTGCCGTTCGCTCTGGTCCTTCTGCTGATGATCTGGAGTCTCTACAAGGCGTTCTCCCGTGAGATCGACCTCCTGGAGGGTCACTACGATGCCGAAGAGTTCAAGGTGCGTCACAAAGAGTTGCTTGAGATGAACGAGGTGGATCTGACCGATGCCGCCCCCACCCCCGGAGGAGGAGGAGGAGGAGGCTAAAACCAGCCGCCGGCGGCTGGTCCGCGTCAAACATCTTGCCGGGAGCCCGGTGCCGACTCGATCGGTGCCGGGTTCCTGCAGTTTTCTGGCCGTTTTCTGCGCTCAGCCGGTGGTGGCCCGGAAGGCCCGCGACAGGAGCGGGGTCGAAGCCTGGAGTTCTTCGGGCTCATCCTCGTCGTCGAGCTGGAAGGTCCAGGGGAAGCCGTCCTCGCCCTTGGAGACAGGCTCGGCTTTCGCCCGCCGCCGACTGGGACGGGAGTCGGGGCCCTTCTCGGCCTGATCACGCCGAGAAGCCCGTTCGGCCAACTTGGCGTTGACCAGCCGTTCCCGGGCCTCGTCGTCAATGAGAGTCAGCTCGTTGATGTCGTCGCCGTCGACATCGGGGGCGGCGACCTCACTCGGCGGGTCGGTCGAATCCTGCCGGGCCCGCTCGACGATGGACTGACGGCGGGACATCTTGCCGGCTGAGGCCCGGTCGTCCGTTCGCTCCGGACGGACTCGGGGAGGAGCCGACGAAATACCGCTTGCTTGCCGGTCGGCGGCACCGTTGATGGCTGCCGTGGTGCGAAGATCGTTCATTGTCCAGCCCACAGGCGGAGTGGTGGCATCGGAATGGCGAGCGCACAGGGGAACGCCGTCGCGACTGGTGCGAGGATCAACCAGCGACACGGTTGAGGATGCCGCGTCAATCTGCAGCGTGGCCGTGGACTCCTGTCCACATCCCGGGCGACCGCAGAGAAACTTCACCAGCTCAAACCTACACGAAAAACGGGGACGAAACGGGTATAGATTGCGGCCCAAGACCCGAACCGGTCCTGAACTCGGCTTTCATGTGACGGTTGAGCCTGACATCGGGCGCCACGATTCGACAATCATCACCCCGGGTCTGTGCGGTCCAGTACGTCGTTGGCAACCCATCTGTGCGCTGCTCGCCCCGTTTTCGGGGCGGGGAGCGCACACTAGCTTGGAGGCCATGCCTATCGGGAAAGTACGATCAGCAATACGGGCCCTGACCCCATACCGGCCGGGAAAGTCGGCGGCCCAGGCCGAACAGGAGCACGGCATCGCCAACGCCATCAAGCTGGCCTCGAACGAGAACCCGCTGGGTCCACTACCGGCGGTGATCGAAGCGGTGACCGCAGCGTCGAGTACAGCCAATCGCTACGCCGACCACCGAGCCACCGCGCTGCGGCAGCGACTGGCCACCTGGGTGGGCGTGGAACCCGACCAGATAACGGTCGGTTGCGGCAGTGTCGGCCTCTTGCAGCAACTGTGCCTGACCTACGTCAATCCCGGTGACGAAGTCGTCTTCCCCTGGCTGTCGTTCGAGGCCTACCCTGTCTACACCAAGATGATGGACGGTGTGGCCGTCAGCCCGCCATTGGTCGAACACGCCTTCGACATGGAGGCCGTGGCCGCGGCCGTCAACGAGAAGACCAAACTTGTCCTGTTGGCCACTCCCAACAACCCGACCGGAACCGCCATCTCGACCGCTGATGTCAAGCGACTGCTGGAGAACATACCGAGCAACGTCGTCGTCCTGGTCGATGAGGCCTACCGGGAGTTCGCCGATCCCTCGCTGGGCGACCCGGCGACCGATCTGTTGCCCCACCACCGAAATGTGATCATCACCCGCACCTTCTCCAAGGCCTACGGTCTGGCCGGATTGCGGGTCGGCTATGCCATCACCGATCCCGAGATCATCACCGAGATGGACAAGATCCTGCTGGCCTTCGCCGTCAACGGGGCGGCCCAGGCGGCGGCACTGGCCACCCTTGATTCGCTGGACGACTACCAGCCCCGGATCGACATGCTTTTGGCCGAGCGGTCCCGGATGGTGAAGGCCCTGACGGCGGCCGGTCATGAACTGCCCGACGCCCAGGCCAACTTCATCTTCCTGCCACTGGGCGACAACACCGAGAACGTGTGTTTGGGTCTCGAACAACGGGGGGTGGTCACCCGGCCTTTCCCCGGCAGCGGGATCAGGGTGACCATCGGGACCGCCGAAGAGAACGACCGCTTTCTCGGGGCACTGGAGGCCACGCTCAGTGGGTAGTCCATAGGGCTCAGTAGGCGGTTCGTCCTGCCCATAATGGGGCCGCCGCTCCATTAAATTCCAGCCTGGCGACTGGTACCAGTGGATGGTATGCACACCCACGGACGGCATTCTGCCGATCGCGCCCACCAGCGCACCACCACCTTCCGGGGTCGACCCCTCACCACCCCGATCCTGATTGTCGTCCTGCTTCTGGCCGCCGCCGGCTGTGCCACCGAGCCGGCCGTTCAATCAGTCGCCCCGTCCCCGTCGACGACCGAGCCGGTCGGCGCCACCGGCGGACGAGCCCCCACCACGACCCTCGACCGCCCCTCCGGTCGAGCCGACGAGCCCGCCGGCACCGAGCCGGTCGCCGACGAGTTCGACATCGACCATCCCCCGACCGATACCGAGGTACTCGACGCCGCCGAACCGGAACCGCTGGAAGCCGGATCGCCGGAGGCCGTCATCAGCGAAATCACAACGCAGCTGGACGGAGCGGCGTTGGGCGACGGTGGACCACCTCTCCTCGACCGGCTGCCGCCCATCGACACCGGGCCCTCGGGCCAGGTCATCAGCGTGCGTGACGGCCGCAGCATCAACGAGGTGGGCGAACCCGACCAGCTTGACGAAGCGGCCGCCCTGGCCTGCGGCAACGTGGAGATCGCCCTGACCGCGCTGGACGACGGTGCCACCACCAAGGCCATCGATCGGCTGCAGTCGGCCTCAACGTCGGCCGGCGACAGTTCGGTGGCCGCAGTCAACCAGTGGGCCACGGTCCTGGAACAGTCGGTGACTGGTCTCCGCCAGCTGGGCCCTTCGCAAACCGACGCCTCTCCCCTGCTTGCCTTTCTCTCCACCTGTGCCCAAGGAGGCTATGAGCTATGAACGCCCGCACCCCCCGTTCCCGGTTGTCCCTCCAATGGCTGGTCGCCCTACTGATGTGCTCGACGATGGTTGTCGGCATCGCCCCCACCGGGATCGAGCCCTTCCAGAGTGCGGCGGCAGCCGCCGCCCCCGACGAGGCAGCCGAACCGTGGATCGACACTGCGAATCTCGATCCCGTGCCGGAGCGCATGTGGGGTGTGTCGGGGCTGGACCCAACCGAAACCCAGACGCCAAGTCTCGATGTACTGGTGTGGGACATGGTTCAGATCGGTGATCGCATGTTCGTTGGCGGGGCTTTCCTGAACGTCCAGGAAAGCAAGAACGCCACGGCCATCAACCAGCCCTTTGTGGCCGCCTTCGACGCCCGGTCGGGAGAATGGATCGACACGTGGCGGCCCTCCCTGGACCGAGTGGTCTACTCGCTGGCCGAGCACAACGGGAAGCTCCTGGTCGGCGGCGAGTTCGAGCGGGTCAACGGTCAGCCTCGCACCGGTCTGGTCGCCCTCGACCCGATCACCGGAGCCACCGATCCAACATTCGCCGGCTATGTCGAACGGCCGTGGTCGAACCTGCGGGCCACCGTCCGCGACATCAAGGTCCACGGCGACAATGTCTATGTCGTCGGCAACTACTCCCACCTCAACGGTGCCTGGGGAGTGCGGACCCGGGTCTACAAGGCCGGACGTCTCGTCGGCCCCCGGGGCGATGTGGACGCCTCGTGGAAACCGGAGGTGACCGGCTCGGGGGTCTGGGGCGTCGACACCAACCCCAACGAAACCGAGGTCTACCTGACCGGCTTCTTCTCCGGTGTCAATGGTGAGGCCAACACCGGCTACTTCCATACCGTGAACACCGGCAACGGTGCCACCGCTGGAGGCAAGATCGAGGTGCCCCGCAACTATCCTCGGGCCCAACCGGAATTCTTCGACGTGGCCCACGGTGACAACACGGTCTTCATCTCCGGCGAACAGCACGTTGTCCAGGTCCTGCGGGAAAGCGATCAGCAGATGTTGGGCTGGCACGCCACCGGCAAGGCCGACGATGTCTTCGAGTGGACGGGCGGTTTCGCCGGCGGGGCCTACCAGTCGGCCGACCGGATCGGGGACTGGGTGGTGGCCGGCTGCCACTGCACGTACTCGACCAGGAACGGCAACATCAATCACATCTCATCCTTCACCGGGCGTCGCACGACCCACCGACTGTTCATGATCTACGACGCGGCCAGCGGCCGGCTGTACGAGCCGTTCGAAGCCGACGTTCACAGCCCCCGGGATGGAACCTGGACGGCCACCGGTGACACCTTCGGTTGCCTCTGGGTCGGCGGCGACTTCCACGTCGGAGGCGTCGATCACGGCAAATCCCGTTGGCTCGGTGGGTTCGCCCGCTTCTGCAACGAGGATTTCGATCCCCAGGCCCCGGCCCCTGAGCCGGAGCCCGAACCCGATCCCAACGTCATCGTCGAGGCCGGCGCCCAGTGGCGCTACGACGACAGCGGCGACAACCTGGGAACGGCCTGGCGAAACCCCGGCTACGACGACAACGGCTGGGCCAGCGGCGGTGCAGAGTTCGGATTCGGTGACGGCGACGAAGCCACACCGTGGTCGTCCGGCCATCTGACCTACTACGCCCGCACCTCCTTCGATTGGACGGGGCCCGAACCGAGTTCGTTGACCGTGTCCCTCAAGGCCGACGACGGGGCCGTCGTCTACCTCAACGGAACCGAGTTACTTCGCGACAACATGGCCGATGGGGTTGTCACCGCCACCACGCCGGCCGCCGGTTGGAAGGGTACGGCCGATGAGGTCTTCGTCGACTACACCGTTCCGGCCTCCGCCCTGGTCGAGGGCACGAATACGCTGGCCGTCGAGGTCCACAACGTTTGGCGGAGCAATGCCGACCTCAGCTTCGATCTGGGACTCAGCGCCTCCGATGCCGCCGCACCGGCGGTGGATCAGCTCCTGGTGGCCGGGGGATCGGATTGGGACTACATCGATGACGCCGTCGCCACTCCCCTGGGCTGGAAGGACGGCATCAACAACGGTTCCCGGGGTGCCGCCCCGCTGGGCTTCGCCGAGGACTTCATCGTCACCTCGGTTGAGTCCGGTAACGAGGCCTACTACTTCACCCGGACCTTCACCGTCGACGATCCGGTGGCCGACAGTCTGGCCCTGAGCCTGCTGGCCGATGACGGCGCTGTGGTGTACCTCAACGGAACCGAGGTCCACCGATTCAACATGCCGGCCGGAGCAATCTCGTGGGACACCCGACCAACCAACTGGGTGGCCGGAGCCGACGAGACCTACGTCGACACCATCATCGGTGCCGATGCGCTGTTGGCCGGCGAGAACGTCGTCGCCGTCGAGGTCCACAACTACTGGCCGGGCAACAGCGATCTCAGCTTCGACCTGAGCTTGAGGACCAGCAACTAGCGGCGACAGTGCGCC
This sequence comes from Acidimicrobiales bacterium, assembly GCA_965216685.1. Classification (GTDB taxonomy): domain Bacteria; phylum Actinomycetota; class Acidimicrobiia; order Acidimicrobiales; family SZUA-35; genus JAHELU01. The sequence continues at coordinate 3,692,701 of OZ244195.1, read as the reverse complement.
GGCCCAACGCCGGTGGCAGCCCAGATCGAGCAATACCGGCCGTTCCTGTCGTTGACCCAGACGGCGGCCGAGAGGCTGAGCCGACGCGCTCCCGTCTCCAGGCGAATGCCTAAAGACGGACCGGTAAAAGGCCGATTTGCCAGGTGGGAGCATGCCGGCTCGACCCGTGCTCTGGAAGCCACCGATGCGTACCGACGGAACCGCCACCTTGGATCACTATCTCAAACCGCTCATCGACCACAAGGCGTTGGTGGCCGCCGTCACGGCAGTCACCACCGCCCTGGCCGTCGGCGCCGCCTTCGTGCTCCCGTCCCGCTACCAGTCGACCGCCTCGGTTCTGCTCACCCCCATTTCCGGCAACCCGCTGGCCCCCCTCGAATCGGACACCGAGGTGGACATGGAGACCGAACTCCTGATCTCGACCTCGAAGGCGGTGGTGACGCTGGTGGCCGACGACCTGGCGGCCCAATCGATCTCGGTCGACACCGATGAGCTGTCGGACAGCGTGTCGGCGGCCAGCCCCCAGGAATCCCGGGTTCTCGACTTGACCTACGAGGCCGGTACCCCCCAGTTGGCTCAAGTCGGAGCCAACACCTTCGCCACCAACTATCTCGAGTACCGGGCCCAGATCGCAGCGGAGAAAAGAGCCGAAGCCGTTGATGCCCTGAACTCCCGGGTTGAACTCCTCAAGGAGGAACTGGCCGACATCGAAAGCCGGCTGGCCCCGCTGGAGGAGGGAACCCAGCCCTACGTCGCCCTCTCGGTGGAACGAGACTCGGTCGACGGCGAACTCGACGCCCAGCAGGAGGCGTTGGCCGCGCTGTCGACCTTGTCGGTGAGCGCGGGCGAAGTTCTGAGCCCGGCCCTGATCCCAACTCAGAAATCGGGACCCGGCTTGGTCGTCTTGGCCGTGGGAGGTCTGGTCGGAGGACTCGTCATGGGCTCGGTGCTGGCCATGCTGGTCAGTGCGGTGAAGGCCAGCAACGCTCCTCGAAACCGCCGGGCCTCAGACCGGATCGAACGCAACCGTCGCCAGGGGGACCGGCCCATCGGTGGACGACGGGCCACCGATCTCCCAACGGAGTCGGCAGTGGAGAAGCTGGCCCGGGTCACGGCCGGGCGTGACGGCCGTGAGGATGGCGACACCGCCGACGGCGGCCAGGAGGGCGAGGTGCCCGTGATGGCAGCCCCCCACCCCGAGCAGTTGACCACCGCTCCGGAACCGGCCGAGAACGACGTCAATGCCGAGGAGGCCGACAGAGAAGAAGGAGACGAGGCCGAAGCCGGCCGGCCTGACCACAGCCAACCAGAGGTCGTGGTTCATCAGGGCGCACCACCGCCGCCACCAGGGGCCACCACAACCGAGCCTCAGCCGGCCGACCACGATGATCGATCGGAGCCGGCGGCCGAACAACAATCGGTCGGGTTTCAACCACGGCCCGAATCCCTCCCGGCTGGAGAGTCGCTGGCCGCCCACTTCGGGGCCGACGTCCCTCCTCCGCCGAGGAACAAGGCCAAACTGGCCAAATCGCCTGAGTCCGCTCCCCCACTGGTCAACGGGGTGGTGGCCAACGGCAGCCGCCCTCCCGAGCTCCTCCCGGAGGAACCGGTCGAGTTGCCGAAGATCACACCGTCGGACCTCGTGGTCGAGCCCGATATCGGACGACTACTGGGCGAGATCTCCAACCAGATCGGGGCCCGACCGCTGACCTGCCTGACCGTGGGGCAGGAAAGCCGAGCCCAATCGGTGGCCCTGGGATTCGCCCTGGTCGACGGCCTGAAGGAGCTGGGCATCGACGTTCTGCTTATTGACGCCGTGCTTGATGAGCCGGTGTTGGCCACGGTGCTCGATCTACCCGATGCCCCCGGTCTCAGCGAGATACTGGTTGGCCAGGCGACCATGAAGTCGGCGGCTCATGAACTCGAAGACCTCGACGGCCTCCACGCCATAACCACCGGTCGCCCGACCGCTTTGGCCCGATCAGCGTTCAGCTCATCGCATCTGCCGGACATGCTGCGGGAAGCCAAAGAACACTTCCCGGTGACGGTGATTCTGGCCGGTGACCTTCTGGACGCCGGCATCATGGTCCGCACCGACGGCGAACTCGACGGTCTGGTGGTGGCCTGCGCCGCTGATGCCGGGGAGCCGGCCGGACCACCCCTGACCAACCGGCTGTCGGATCTCGGTGCCCCAACCTGGATCAGGGTGTCGATGAACCGTGTCACCAGCGGCGCCCAGATCTCGAGTTCCGGCCCGGCGGCGGCCACGGCCACCACAACCGCCTGACGCCGGTGGCCTCCACGACGGCGGTCGACGTGCCGAGTCGGGCCGGTGCCGACGACGGATGGTTCCGGCAGGGTAATGACCTGCCGTCCGGGACGGGATCCTTGTTCGCCGGGGTGATCGCCGGCTACCCCATTGCCTGGGCGTTGGGCTTTGGACCGGTGATCTTCCCCACGGCGGCAGTGCTCATGGTCGTCTGGCTGATCCGCTACCGGCCGCTGCGGGTGCCGGGTGGGACCGTCAGCTTCGCCCTCTTCCTGGTGCTGGTGGCGGCCTCGGTCATTCAGGTCGACGCTCCCGGCCGGCTGGCTCTGTGGGGTCTGCGGGCCTCGTGGTACCTGGCGGCCCTCATCTCGTTCGTCTACCTGGCCCGCCAAACCAGCCCCCGGGCCCGCCTTCGCATCGTCCGGGCCATGATGGGCCTGTGGGTGCTGACCATTGTCGGCGGGTACGCCGCCATCCTGATGCCGGACCTGACCTGGCAAACGCCGCTATCGCTGATCCTGCCGGGATCGATCACCTCCGATGACTTCGTCAGAGACCTCATCGTTCCCCGGACGTCGGAGATCCAGACGTTCTGGAACGGCATCCGGTTGAACCGACCGGCCGCTCCCTACCCCTACACCAACGCCTGGGGGTCGTCGGTCGCCCTGCTGACCCCGTTCATGTTGGCGGCGCTCCAGGATCGAAGGATCGGGCTGCCCCGCTTGATCACAGTGGCCATGCTGGCGGCGGCCATCGTCCCCTTCTATGTGGCCCTCAACCGAGGAGCCTGGCTCACCCTCATCATCGGCATCGCCTACAGCGGACTGCGCTCGGCCATGGTGAACCGCCAACCCATGCCGCTTCTGATCGTGACCCTGGTGGCTGCCGTCGGGCTACTGGTGGCGGTCAACACCGATGTGCTCGACACGGCCATCAACCAGCTGGACGCCAGGACGGCCGACAGCAACGAGACCAGGGCCAACATCTACGTCGAAACCATCGAGCAGTCGGCCGAGTCGCCAATGATCGGCTTCGGTACGCCACGACCCAACCCGTCCAATCCCTCGGGTCCGCCACTGGGCACTCACGGTCAGGTGTGGGCCATCATGTTCGCCCACGGCTATCTGGCGCTGGCCCTCTACCTGCTGTTCTTCGTCTACGGGTTCATCCGGGGCGCCGGGCGTGGTCCGGTGGCTCACTGGGCCAAGGTCTCGGTGTTGATCGGGTTGCTTCAGATGCCGATCTACGGCCACCTGCCGGTACAGCTGTTCATCATGGTGGGAGCGGTGTCAATGGCCGCCTGGTCGGCCGACAGCTTGGGCCCGAACCGGCCTCCGGGCCGATCACTGTGGTAGGGCTGTGAGCGCCGTCGACACCGAACAAACCACGTCGCCATCCACCAGGGGCGGCGGCAGAGGGGACGCCTCGATACGCCAGGCGGCCCGAGGCTCGGCCTTCAACCTGATCGGTGCCCTGCTGGCCGCCGTCGTCAGTTTCTTCACCGTCGGCTTGATCACCAATCACTTCGGCCAGTCGGAGGCCGGTGTGTTCTTCGCCGGTACCGCCCTCTTCACCCTGGCCGCCAACGGAGCCCGGTTGGGCGCCGAATCGAGTCTCACCTTCTTCGTGTCCCGCCTGAGGGCCGGCGATCGTCGCGGGGCGGTGGCTGGGGTCGCAGCCGGCGCGCTGAAGGCCACCGCGACGGTGTCGCTGCTGTTTGCCATGGCCGGACTGTTCTGGGCCGACGCCATCGCCGCCGCCCTCTCCGACGAGCAGGCCAACACCCGGTCGCTGGCCACCATGATCCGCATCCTGGCCGTGGCCGCGCCGGCCTTCTCGTTGAGCCAGGCCATGTTCGGAGCCAGCCGGGGCTTCGGCACCATGCGGCCCTCGGTCATCGCCGGACAGATGACCCGGCCCCTTGTCCAACTCGGCCTGGTGGCGGTGTTGATCGCATCCGGTGCCGGGGTGGCGACGCTGGCCTGGGCTTGGGCCGGCGCCGCCCTGGCCGCCATGACCATCATCGCCTTGTGGCTCCGGCGGCGTCTCCAACGGATCGACGCACCACCCGATTCGGTCCCCGGTCGAACATATTGGCGATTCGCCGCCCCCCGGGCGTTGACCGATCTGGTGTCGTCGGGCCTCGAACGACTCGACCTGCTCCTGGTCGCCTACTTTCTGGGCGAGGCTCAGGCCGGTGTCTACGGCGCCTCCAACCGGTTGATCGTGGCCGGGCAGTTGATGATGTTCGCCACTGCCCAGTCGATGGCGCCCCATCTCAGCGCCGCCTTCGGACAGGGCCGCAACCAGGAGGCCAAGCGGGTCCTGCACACGGTTTCGGCCTGGAATGTGACCCTGCTGTGGCCCGTGTTTCTCACCCTGGCCTTCGGTGCCGATACGGTGCTGCGGTTGTTCGGCGACGAGTTCACCGCCGGAGCGGCGCTGGTTCGGATCTTCTCGCTGTCGATCATGATCATCATCGGCCTCGGCGTGGGTGACACACTGCTGCTGATGACGGGGCAGAGTCTGGCCTCACTCATCAACCACGTGGTGGCCCTTTCCACCATGGTGGCGCTGTCGGCCCTGCTGTTGCCCCGTGTCGGGGTGGTGGGGGCGGCCTGGGCCTGGGCCGCCTCCCGCATCCTGATACGCAGTCTGGCCGTCATCCAGGTGTGGCGCTCAAAAGGAGTCCACGGACTGGGCCAACCGGTGCTGGTGGCCGTCTTGGTCGCGGCGGTGGCCTACGGACCGACCGGGTGGCTGGCCCACGCCCTGATCGACAACGGTGCGGCCGCCATCGTGGCCCACCTCACCCTGGGCGGGCTGCTCCAACTCCTCGGTTGTCTGCGGTTCCGTGAGCTTCTCGAACTTGATCAGTTGGCGGCGCTGGTGGTGCGCCGACCGTGACCAGCCCGGGGGCTACGACAGCCAGTCGTAGCGTTGCCCCAGCAACCGGTAGAGACGCTCGTTGGGTTCCCGGTAGATGGCGATGAGACGTTCCCGCATGGCCTGATCCATGGGAACGTAGCGGTGGCCGTTGCGATCGTCGGAGCCGTCAAGCGTCACCGGGGGCAGACCCAGCCAGGCGGTCACCTCGCTGAGCACCTGGTTGGGATTCCGGTAGAACGCTTCGGACTGGATGATCATCACCTGGTCCCGGCGGTAGTGGCGGAACAGCCGCTCGATCTGCTCGGCGTAGAGACCCTTGGCGAAGTACGAATGGTGCTCGTGGCTGTGGCTCCAGTAGGTCCAGTCTTCCTGCATGCGATCGTCTTCGCCGGCCAGGCGATCCTCTTCTGCCGCCAGGGCCTGCTCGAACGTCAGGCTCTCATGGTTGTGGCTGACCGAGTGATGGAAGTGGGATTCGGCTCGTCGCACCGGATCGCGCAGCATCACCATGACCTTGATGTCGGGTAGGGCCTGAGCCATGCGTTCGACGGCGAAGGGGTGAAACAGGTAGTAGGGACAAGCATCGAAGCAGAACAGCGGGTGGCCTTGCCGGGATTCCACCCGGCGGGCCCAGCGCTCGGTGGGAAACTGCGATTGAAACCACTCCCAGCCCCGGTGGTAGTTGTAGGAGAAGTAGTGCGACCCCTTGCCCCGGCGCGGTCGCTCGACCATACGCAGGCGGTAGAGGGCTTCGAACAGTGCTGTCGTGCCGCTACGCTGCACTCCGGCCAGAACGACATCGGGAAGGACCCGCGACTCCCAGGTGGCCACCGCCGCCTGCTCCCGGCACCATTTGGCCCCCTGCTTCAACTCTCGAAGCCCGCGACGTTCGAGCAGCTCATGCTGGGTGAAGCGGGTGGCAATCCGGGTTGACATTGGTTCTCCTGACTAGCGATTTCGATCCGGGGTGTCTAGGTGCCTCACCGTCGGCTCCTCTCGAGACCTCGCCTGTCGGGGACCGGTGCCGCCCCCAGTCGCTCGGCGGCGGCTCTTCCCTGTTCCACCTGGTCGGTGGCCATGCCGGCGGCCCGAAGGGCCAGCGTTCGTCGAATCAGCTCCACCAGGTACAGGCGATAGACGTTGATCTGGTTGTGGGGGTCAACTCCCAGCTGGGCCAAACCCTGGGGCGAGAGACGAGCGCTGCGGTTGAGGGCCTGTCGAGCCGTGAGCTTCTTCATCTCCGTCCCAACCTGGGTATGGAAGTGGCACAGGTCGAACCCCAACGGAACCCCGTCGGCCGCGAATTCCCAGTCGATGACGGTGGGCCCGGCGCCGGGACCGGATGACATGATGTTCCACGGAGTCAAGTCGCCGTGCCAGGCCCCCACCTCGATCGAGGCCGAGCCGACGGAGCGGGCCACTTCTTCGATGGCCCGGCGCTCGTTGTCGTCGGCCAGATGGAGAACCGACAACACCGACCTCCACCACGGCGTGTCGGCCAGAACCATCCGCCCTCGACGGCCCAGGTCGGCGATGGCGGCCAACAGCTCAGGGGCCGGCTGGGTCGCGACTCGGCGGGGCCGGCGCCCGGCCGTCACCGCGGAGGTGACGACCACCAGGTGACCCCGCAGATTGCGCTGGGCCAGCACTCGGGGCATGACCAGTGCTCCGGCCGGCCGACGGCGCAGCCAGTCCGCTTCGTTGGCCACCAGGTCCTTGGTCCAGTGGTTCCAGCCGACCTTGGCCCAACCGACGCACACACCGTTCTCGTCGATCAATTGCAGCACTGGTTTGCGGTTCGACTTCGGGCGGGACAGGGTGACGGCCACGTGCAGTTCGCTGATCGGTTCCGTTTCAGCCAGAGAGGCGGCAAGCTCGGTGAGCAACCCGTCCTCGACTCGACCGGTGGCGGCCACGAGATTGGCATCGAGCACCCGGTCGGCGGCGGCCGGCCACCGCATGAGCAGCTCGGCCGCCCAACTTCGAGCCCGCCGTCGAAGGGTGTAGCCGTCGTGATAGCGGCGCACCGCGGCACGGGCGGCGGCCATCGAGGTTGCCGGCACGAGTATCTCGGCCGATTGCGGGCTGGGCGACGCCCACCACCGAAAGCCGACGCTGTAGTCGTCGTCGCCCCCGGCGATCACGTAGGCCTGATTGCCGCCGGACCGGTTACGGCGCCGATCGATCAGCAGACGAGCATCACCTTGAGGCCAGAGTATGGCGCTGAGCCAGCTCAGAGAACTCCCACTGTGTTCCAAACTCGCGCCTTCCTCGCCGATCGTAGTTCCCTACCATGAACGTCGGCTGATTTCGGGCGCGACTGAGGGCTCTGGTGCGAACGGACTAGCGGTCTCCCGGCGTCGTGGCGCTACGTCGCCACCCGACCGTTGACGACCGCGGTGCCTTCGGCCTGGAGCAGGGCGGCCTGCCGTTCGGGATCGTGAGGTATCAGTCGGCCGGCGGCGTTGACCACCCGCCACCACGGAAGACCGTCGATGCGTCGCAGTACGCCGCCGACCGCCCGGGCTGCGCCGGGGTGACCGGCCTCAGCCGCCACGTCGCCGTAACTCATGACGTCGCCCGGCTCGGTGGCCAGGAGCACCGTGACCACGGCTCGCTCGAATTCGGTCAGCCCGACAAGGTCATCGAGATCATCGACCGACGCTGCGATTGACGGGAGCTCCATGCCGTGCCGCTCGATCTATGAGGCCGGCTTGTTATCGGCCCACCAGGCATCGAGCCGGGACCGGATCTCATCGTCGGCCAGTACCCCTTCGGCCCGCTTTATGGCCAGGAGGTGATCGAGGGCTCGACCCACCAGCGGTCCACCGGTGATTCCCAGGTGATCCATGACCGCCTTACCGTCGAGCTGGGGACGTTCGGCCGCCAGCCGATCCTGGCGAGCCAACTCCACGATCCGAGCCTCGAACTCATCCATGAGACGCTGGAGGCGATCGGCCTTGGCCTTGTTGCGGGTGGTGCAGTCGCAGCGGATCAACTCGTTGAGATCGCCGAGTAGATGGCCGGCATCGCGGGCGTAGCGACGGACGGCGGAATCGCTCCAACCGTCGGCGTACCCCTTGAACCGGCCCGACATCCGAACCAGCTGGGCGACGTCGCGGGTGAAGTCGGCCTCATACCCCAGTTCCCTCAGCCGCTTCTTGGTCATCTTGGCTCCCACCGCCTCGTGGTGACGGAAGGTGACGCCTTCTTTGGCATCGATGCGGCGGGTGGCCGGCTTGCCGATGTCATGGAAAAGAGCCGCCAGCCTGATCTTGAGATCGGGTCGAGTCTTGGCCGTGACGGCGATGGTGTGGGCCAACACGTCCTTGTGACGGTGAATCGGATCCTGCTCCAACCGGAGGGCCGGCAACTCGGGTATGAGCTGTTCGGCCAACCCGCTGTCGTAGGCCTCCCAGAGCCCGTCGGTCGGATCGGGGGCCGACAGGATCGAGTCGAGAAGGTCCCGGCGGTCCTGGGGTGTTAGTTCGGAGGTGGAAGGGGGCATGACTCTCTTGGTGGGCCGAATGACGGGGCTGCGATCAGCGGTTCCACGGTAACGCGACAAAAGCCGGGCAGGAACCGTCATTCTGTACAGTCCTAGACTTGATGTGGCCCGCTACTTGTCGACATCGTCTTCTCGCCCAACCAACTCACAACCAGTGACGGAAATCCAATGAACAGACTGGCTCTCGGCATCTTCGTCGGCGGGTTCGCCGCCGTTATTCTGGCCATGGCGTTCGCCGCCGGCATTCTCTCCATTTCCGGCCCATCCCTACCGGCGCTGGGTCAGGTCGATGTCGACGTCTCTCTGCCCTCGGAGGCCAGGATCGTGGCGGTCGAGCCCATCAGCCTGGACTGCCGGGCCCGAGTTCATGCCCAGGTGCCGGTTGAAGGTGTCAGGGAGCACGAGAGCTTCGGCGTCGTTTACCGCACCGATCGGGTCTCGATGAACGCCATCGGCGATGTCGACACCTGCGTGGACGGCTCAGCGGCCGAGATCTCCCATCGATCGGACGGTTCGACCGAAGTGGTCATTCCCGGTGAGTCGATCCGCTTCGTGCGCCCCCGGGTAGACACGGTCAAGACGGCCGAGAGCGTTCGGGTCGACAAGGACGCAGTGGGCAAACTGGTTGACGCCTTCCCCTGGGTCGACGACAACCTGGGGCTCACCCCGCTGGCCTACGCCTACGCCCAGAACGTCATCGGCTCGAGCCAGTGTATGGAGGCGGCCTATGAGGTCACCCAGGGGATACTGGTCGATGCCTACCGCCAGCAAGTGATCGATCAGGGGGTCGACGACGATGATCTGACGGTGCGCATCGAGGGCCGGCCCGACTTCCCCGACCCGGAACCGATCGCCTCGGGCGACATCGAGCTGTCCGTGGCCGGTGAGTCGGTCGAGTGCGTCGCCAGCGGCGACATTGGTTGAGGGTCTCAGGCGACCGAATCCGATTCTGCGGTGCTGGGGCGTCGCTGAGCGGTGTCCAGCCACCTCAGAATGACAGGTGCCGGGAATGACCGTGCCGGAGAATGACAGTGCCAGGGCTGTCGGCCATACTGCAGACCATGAGCACTGACAACAACTCCGACACCAACCCCCAGCCGGTGGCCGGGGCCTGGGAGATGGTGGCCCGGGCCAAGCAGGAGATCGACAACCTCTCCCCGGCCGAGGTCGAGGCCGCGCGCCGAGCCGACCCCGACGGTCGACAGACGGTGGTGGTCGACATCCGCGACCACCGGGAGTTGTACCTCAAGGGGAAGATCCCCGGGGCGGTTCACGCCCCTCGGGGAATGCTCGAGTTCTGGGTCGATCCGACCTCTGAGTATCACCGCCCCGTCTTCGACCCCGGCAAACGGTACATCCTGTATTGCGCCGGCGGCGGCCGATCGGCTCTGGCGGCCAAGACGATGAAGGACATGGGCTACCCCGACGTCGCCCATCTCGAACCGGGTTTCGGCGGTTGGGAGGAGGCCGGGTTGACCATCGAGGACATCAAGGAAGAGTCGAAATGGGTGCCCAGGGATTAGCCGGGTCCTTCGTCGCACCTAGGATCTACACCTAGCCCGCCGGCGTGACGTCAGTGCCGGATTCGCCGATGACAAACGGCACCTCCTGCCCGTCGACGAACATGTCCTCCGGTATCGACAATCCGTCAAGCTCGGCGGCGACGGCGTTTCCCGCGCAATCGTAGGCTTCAACCACGACGGTCCCGGCCGGTAGGTCGAGGACCACGCCATCACCCGGAGCCAGTATCTGATCAGGCTCGAGCTCGTTCACTCCGGCGTGGCGACTCATGGCCAGAGGATTCACGGCCAAGCCACACAGGTCCTGGTCGCTCTTGTTGACCCAGGTGACGGCGTGAACCTCGGCCGGCTGTTCCGTGACCTCGATGGCCTCCACGAAGGCCAACTTGTCATCGATGAACAGCCCGACCTCGTAAACCCCGGCCGCATGGCCCCGTCGGTCCTCGGCGCAATACCAGAAGTTGCGCCCTTGTTTGCCGTACTCCCAAACCTTGTAGATCGTGAACTTGGGAATTTGCTCCCCTTCATATGACCAGACGGCGGCCCAGGTGGCACCGTTCGGAATCCCGGCCCAGTCGACGAACAGGCAGATCTCGGTGACCCCCTCGGCCAGGGTCACCACCTGGTCGACCGGGGCGTCGTCCTCCTCACCTTGACTGAAGCGAGGATTCCACAGTGAAACCGTGGACAGGTCGACCGGGGGCCCAGGGTTCCTCATCCCATCAGCGTCACCCTGGACCGCCTCGGCCCGGGCCAGGAGATCTCGGGCCAGGTTGATGGGACGGATGCTGTTGAGGAAGCCGCCAATGGGCATGCAGACGTCCTCGCCGTCGATCCGGCCGTCATTGTTGGTGTCGGACACCGGCCGACAGTCGACGGCCGGACCCTGTTCATTGGCCCCGGCCTTGGTGGGAATGCCAACGACCTCCCCGGCGGCGTTCACCGCCATCCCCCCGCTGTTTCCTGCGGAGATCGACGCGTCGGTCTTGATGAGGGCCCGGGGAGTTGACACGCTGTCCTGGGCCACAAATCCACTTACCGACCCGGAGGTCTGCGTGATGGTCTCGCCCCCGATGACCGGATAGCCCAGGATCCGGAGATTGTCGCCCAGGGCGACCTCGTCGCTGTCACCCAGGATGGCGCTGGGGAAATTGGGTTCGAACTCGAACTGGTCATCGGGGGACAACATCCCCACGATCTTGACCACCGCCAGGTCCAAGGCCTGGTCAATGGCCAGAACCCTGCCCTCGTACCGCAGCTCAGGCGGATCCGAGGTCTCCAGTGTGACGCCGACGGCAAGCCTCCTGAGCGGGCAATCCTCGTCTCCGACCACGACGTGGGCGTTGGTCAAGATGATGCCCTCTTCGGCCACCAGCACCCCCGACCCGGCACAGAGCGCCCGACCGGTGTCATCCAATCCGGCGATGCGAACCGTGGTCCGGGCCAGTTCCGATGTGGTTGGTGCCGCTGGTGAGGTGGCCGAGACATTGAGATTGGGCGAATCGGCGTCGATGACGGCGTCGGGGTCGGGCTGCCGGGCCGCGGTGTCGGTCTGGCTCCCGAGGCCTGACAGCAAGTAGGCGAAGAGGCCGGCGACCACGACCATGCCGACGACGGCTGTGATCAGCATGGCCCGCTGGGTACCGTCGACCGTGACGTCCAAGCCGCCCAGGCTGACGGTTCGCGATGTGGTTTGGACCGCCTGATCGGCCGGTTTCGATTGACCGGCCGACTCGAATCCGGGGGAAGGCCCTCGTAGCGCCTTGGACACCGGTCGCGGTCGGGACGGCCGAACCCTGGGGGGCATGGCGGCGCCGGACTGGGGTTGTGATCGCACCGGAGGAGGGCTGGGTAGACGGGCTCCTGGGTTCGGCAGCGTCGGTTCCTCATCACCGAGATCACCGCCGAGATCACCGCCGAGCCCTGATCCGTCGGCCCGGGCCAGGGGAAGGTCACCAACAGCATCGGGCCGGATCTCCGCCGGTAGTGGCGGAAGCTTCTGGGTCTCCCGGGCCGGGTCGACCGACTTGTCGCTCTCGGCCGTGGCCGATTCGGGACGGTCGGAGCTGGATTCGGTCGGCCCCATCTCCTCGGCCTGGAGTCCTACCTCCGTCGGATCATCGCCGTCATCCCGGACGTCTTCCCACTCCGTGAGCCACTCGGTGAACCCGCCAGGAGGCGGTATCGATCCGGCATCCGGCAACCGTCCGGGAGCCGGTGGCTCGGTGATCGGACGGTCAAGGTCGGAAGGCGACGGCTCGACATCTTCGACGCCGTCATCGAGACTGTCGTTGTCGGATTGGAAGCCGGCACCCATGAACTCGGAACCCCTTGCCGGCCCGCTGGTCGTGCGGCCCGGTCGGTAGGCGTTCAACGATACTCGGGCCAGTCCCGCTTCGACCTCTGCGGTGGCCGGCTGGGCACTGTTTCCCAATGTCGGTGCTGCTCCGGCCGACGCCGTCCGCCGCCGGCTCCCCTGCATGTCGCTGCTGCAAGCAGGATTTCCCAATTGACAAACGGCAACCCACAGCTGATAGTACTCGTAAGTAGGTCTTCAACGAGCTTGCTGTTGATTAGAGATGGTTAACAATTCGTGGCCCCGATGGCTAGGTCGGGGCGGGACCTACCGTAGGCGACGAAAAGACGTCGCTCTGGATGCGCTTCGGCGGACGTATCCAGGGCGTCGTCGTTCTTCGCCGTTGAGCGCCGTCAGCGGGCTCCGGCAACGGTGAGAGCTCCAGGTAGGACCGAAATGGTGGCCCGCCTCGGTTCGTTTCCACCCACCTCCCCCCCATCGCCGAAGTCGAGCGGTTCACCGTCGGCCCAGAGCGGCTCCGAGGTCGAGACGACGAGCCGTCGGCTGCGCCGTTGCCAAACCTCGGGACGGCGCACGTAGCGCCCATTGAAGACCAAGGGAAGCACCCGGGCGAACGTCACCTTCGGTACGGGGTCGATGACGACCACGTCCATGGCGCCGTCGTCGTGGACGGCTTCGGGGCACACGACCATGCCACCTCCGAAGTGGCGGGTGTTTCCGACGGCGATGAGGCAGGCGTCGCCGTCCACCGGCTCCTCGTCATCGAACCAGAGCCGGAAATGCACCGGCTCGAGAGCCACCAGTTCGGCCAGGGTGGCCAGGGTGTAACGGGCTCCACCTTTGGGAAAACCGCGGCTGCGGGTCATCTGGTTCGCTCGCTCATTGACCCGGCCGGAGAACCCCGCGGTCAGTACCGTGGCGGCATAGCGCGTCACCCCGTTCACCGTGACGGCCAGCACATCAACCGACTGCCAATCCGGGCCGGTGGCCTGATCGATCGCTGCTCGCTGTTTGGTCGGTAAACCCAGGCTTCGGCAGAAGTCGTTGCCTGTTCCCACCGGGACGATGCCGACGATGATCGATGAGTCGACCAACGGCGGCAGGGCGTAATGGATCAGACCATCCCCGCCGGCCAGTATCAGACGCTGCATGCCTCGATCGGCCGCCTGTTCGATGGTCCCGGCCACCTCGTCGGCCCTGGTCGCTTTCAGAAGGTCGACGGTCCATCCCCGGTCGGCCAACTCGGCCACCAGTGTCTTGGTGCGGGCCAGCCCTCGGTTCCCGCCGGCGGCGGAGTTGACGAGTACGGAGATACGCTGCGCCACCATGTCGAGAGTACCCGCCGGGCGGCCGGCGAGGTCAACCGGTCAAGATCGTGGCCCATGCGTACGATCTTGAATCATGGACTTCATGGATCTCTACCAACACGGTCAGATCAAGCAGGCTCATCGCTCGGTCGGCCAGGTGGCCGACGAAATGCGCCATCAGCGCCAGGCCACCCGCGACGAGATGCACGCTCTACACGAGCGGATCGACCGTCTCAGCCTCGTCTGCGAGGCCATGTGGGGTTTGTTGGGTCTCTCGTCCGGACTGTCGGAACGAGACCTGGTCACGGCCATAACGGAACTCGACGGGGCCGATGGCTCGGCCGACGGCATACGGACCCGCCAGGCCCGACAGTGCGCCTGCGGGGCCAAGGTCGGACACCGACTCAAGGCCTGCCAATTCTGCGGCGAACCTGCTCCCCTGACCTCGGTCTTCGAGGCGATCTAGACACTCCTGGAACGGCAGGCCAGACATGATCAGCCTGACAGGACACTAGGGTTGGTCGGATGACGGACACCACCGCCGGGGGCCACGATGTCGTGGTGGTCGGAAGCCTGAATCTGGATCACAGCACGGTGGTGGAATCCATTCCCCGTCCGGGTGAGACCGTTCTCGGTGACGACGTCCAGCTGTTCATGGGGGGCAAAGGCCTGAACCAAGCTGTGGCCGCGGCTCGGGCCGGAGCCGAGGTGGCCATGGTGGGCCGGGTGGGCGCCGACGACGCCGGGCGAAGGCTTCGAGACCGTCTCCTCCATGACGGGGTCGACGACCGCTGGATCGGTACCGATCAGAAGGTCCCGTCCGGCATGGCCTTCATCTCGGTCGATGGCAACTCGGAGAACGCCATCGTGGTCAGCCCTGGGGCCAACAACGCCTTGACGGCCGACCACATCGGGGCCGCCCGGTCGATCATCGAAGCGGCCCGGGTTGTGCTGGTTCAGTTGGAGGTTCCAGTGGCCGCCGTGGCCGCCGCCGTGGCCGCCGCCGCTGGAACCGTCATCGTCAATCCGGCCCCGGCCCGGACACTGCCCGACGAGATCCTCGACCGGGCCGACCTTCTGGTCCCCAACCGAAGCGAACTGGCGACCATCACCAACAGCCCCGTCCTCACCGACGACGACGCCGTCACCGGTTTGGCCGGCGACCTCGGCCGGCGGCTGGGGACCAGTGTCGTCGTCACCCTGGGGGCCGACGGTGCGGTACTGGTGAACCGGTCAGGCGCCCACCCGATCAGCGCTGTTCCGGTCCAGGCGGTAGACACCACCGGCGCCGGCGACTGCTTCTGCGGCTACCTGGCCGCCCGCCTGGCCATGGGCGACGACACGATCGAGGCTGTGGAGTGGGCTATGGCGGCGGCCGCTATCTCAGTGACCCGCCCCGGCGCCTCCGGCTCAATCCCAACTGTGGCCGAGGTCGAGCAGTTGCGCAACGGTCGTCATTAACGACGGCCCACCGATACTTGTACGCAACTCAGTGAGCCATCAGACAATTGTGGGCAACAGATTTGTCCTCTTGGCTAGCCGTGTTCTACAGTCCACGGCCAGACGATCCTGCAACTCCCACCCGACACCGAGGCGGAGGGCACGCAGTGAATCGAACTCACATCCGCCGCACCTTGGAGGTATCCATGGCTCAGTCGCCCGATCAAGCGACGAAACCGTTGCGCTCTCAGCCGGCACCGGTGTCGAATCGGTCCGGTCCGGAACTGTCCGAGCCACCCGATGATATCGGGCGGAGGCGATTCCTGGGCTTCATGGTCAAGGGCGCCGGCTTGGCCGTTGGCCTCCGGGTGGCCTGGGACGGTCTCGCTCCCGACCAGGCTGGTGCGCTGGTTGGCGTCGGCGAGATCATCCCCGCCCCGGAGTTCGCCGACGAATTGGATCTGACCGACCTGCTGTTGATGTCAGGTGACCCCTACTACTACGACTACCTGATCCGGATCACGCCCGACAACCGGGTGAGATTCGAACTTCCCCGCATGGAGCAGGGCCAGGGCATCGATCTGACGGCGACGATGATGGTGGCCGAGGAGCTGGACGTTCGCATCGACCAGATCGACACCACGTTGTCCCCGGCCGAGATTCGCCGATCGACCGGTCAGATCACCGGAGGCAGTCACGCCACCACGTCACTGTGGGATCCGCTGAGGAAGATCACGGCAACCCTACGCCAGGTCATCGTGGCGGCGGCGGCCGTCGAGTTCGGCGTCACCCCGAACCAGGTCACAACCCGTGACGGTTTGGCCATCGCCCCTGACGGCCGAACGATCCCCTACGCCGACCTGAGCGACGGGGTGGAGGGCCGTAACGACGGCGCCCGGGCCGTCGAACCCAAGGATCCGTCCCGGTACCGGGTGATCGGCACGCCCCAAACCCGACTCGACGCCCGAGACATTGTGACCGGCAAGGCCGACTTCGCCATGGATCTCGACGTCGTACCCGATGCCATGCCCTGCGTGGTCGCCCGGCCACCCACGCTGGGCGGAACCGTGAACTTCTACGATGATGCCGCAGCCAGAAATCTGCCCGGTGTCGTCGACATCGTCCAGGTGCCGACCGACGTCGAAGGGGCCTCGTCCGGTGTGGCCGTCATCGCCCGGTCATTCGGTGAGGCCTTTCGGGCCCGGGATGCACTGGAGATCGTGTGGAATCCCGGCCCGGCCGACGATCTGTCGGACGACGACATCATCGAAGAACTCCGAGCCATCAACTTGCCGACCCTTCCCCCGCCACCGGTGGTCGGTCAGACGGTGGGCGGGGAGTTCATCTTCCCCTACTTTGCCCACGCCCCGATGGAGACGATGACGGCCATCGCCGACGTCAGGGGGGCTACCGCCCGGGTCTGGACCGGAGCCAAAACCCCGATCGCGGCCCAGGCCAAGATAGCCCGCGATCTGGGCATCCTGCCCACCGACGTCGAAGTCAACGTCATACGCTCCGGTGGATCGTTCGGACGACGCCTGTTCTTCGACGCCGCCGTCGAGGCAGCCCGAATCTCGTCGATCGTCAACCGGCCGGTGAAGCTCATGTTCACCCGCCAGGAGGACACGAAGTTCGGCCGGGCCAGACCTCTCAGCCTTCACAACGTTCAGGTCAACTACGTGCCGGGCACCGTGGTGACCGAGCCGGAGATACTGAGCTTCGATCATCGCTGTGCCACCCCGGAGCTGGATCTGCGCCACGGATTCGGCGAGGCCTTGACCGCACTCGGTGGCGAGTTCTATCCCTACGGCTACAGCCAGACGATCTGGCACACCACACAGCTGGTGCAGTACAACGTCGGCGTCACCACACTGGCTCTGAACGAGACCCCCTTCCCGGTGCCAACGTCCTCGTGGCGAGGCATCTACTCGGGAACCGCGGCGGTGGCCAACGAGGTCATCATCGACGAGCTGGCCCGAGAACTGGGAGAGGACGAGTTCCAGTTTCGCATGGACCGACTCGACGACGATCGCTCCAAGGGGGTGCTGGCCAAGATCGGCGAGGAGGGGCCCTGGGGCCGGTCCGTCCCCATCAAGAACAATCGCTGGTGGGCTCAGGGCATCGGTCTCCACAAGGAGTACAAGTCCCGGGCCGCCGTGCTGGCCGAGGTCGAGGTGTTCAAGGTCAACCGCCAAGGGAGAAACAAGGAGATGCGGGTCCGACGAGTGGTTGTGGCCCTCGACGTCAACCGCGTCGTCAATCCTCGGGGTCTGGGAGCCCAGGCCATCGGAGCGGTCAATGACGCCATTGCCTATGTCATCCGGACCGGACTCCATCTCGACAACGGTGCCATCCGGGAGAGCAGCTACGGCGACTTCGAGATACCCCGTATGCGCCATTCCCCCCAGGAGATCGAGGTTCACTTCATGCCGTCCAATGGTGATAGACCGGGCGGCGCAGGTGAGCTGGTCGTTCCGGCCGCCGCCGCCGCCATCGCCAACGCCTTCGCCCGGGCCACGGGCGTCAAACCCCGTCAGTTCCCGCTCGTCGACTTCTATCCGGAGGCCTGATACCCATGCCTGAGATCATCTTCAATGTAAACGGCTCGGCGGTCACCATCGACGCCGAGAACGACGACGAGCTGCTCTACCTCCTGCGCGATCGACTGGGGATAACCGGACCCAAGTACGGCTGCGGCGTAGGGGTCTGTGGCGCCTGCACCATCTTCCAGGACGACGACGCCGTCAGGCCCTGCATCGTTCCGATGTCGGATGTGGCTGGATCGACCCTGGTCACCATCGAGGGCTTGGCCGTCGACGATGTACTCCACCCGGTTCAGCAGGCTTGGATCGATGAGGACGTGGCTCAGTGTGGCTACTGTCAGGCCGGGCAGATCATGGCCGCGGTCAAACTGTTGGAACGGAACAGCAACCCGTCCGACGCCGACATCGACGCCGCCATGAGCGACAACATTTGTCGTTGCGGAACCTATTTCCGGATCCGCAACGCCATCAAACGGGCGGCCGCCGCCGGCTGACCGGGCCGGACAATGCGGCATCGATGACTTGCCCGCCGGCCGTCCCGCCGGTCAAACTCATGGTGTGACCGACGGTAACGACAACCCATCGCCCGAAGATGCCATCGCCATCCTGGCCCAACTCGTGGGGTTGGGGTGGCAGTGGTGGTGGTCGGTGGTCAACGAACTCCAGCACCTGCCCGAGGTTCTGCAACAGATGCGTCAGGGGGCTGAGAGTTTCGAGCAGGTGGCTCGGCAGTTGGCCAACAGTACGGCCACCTTCGAGCAGATCGTCGAGGTGTACGGCAAGACGCTGCTCGACGCCGCTGAGCGTAACGCAGCTATGACCGAAGCCGTGCAACGGCGGCTGGAGGGGCTGTCGACGATCGGTGCCGGCGAGCAGATCGGCGAAACGGTGAGCGAGATGCAGAAGGTCCTGAGCTCGCTGGCCGGACTCAACCCGCTGTGGCCGGGCCACCTGCTCGGTCGGTCGGAGCAAGACCAGGCCTCTGACTAATTCAGCACATTCCTGGGCCTGGCCGGCCGCCCGTCAGGTGTCTTGCGACGCCTTCCACTCCTCGAAGTCGGCCCGCCGCTCGTCCGAAAGCGGGAAGATGCCATGGGTCGGCTCGCCGGCCTGAACCCGCTCGAAGGCGAAACGCTCCCGCTCCTCCTGGGCCACACAATCTCGAGCCACCTCATCGACCAGGGCCTGGGGGATGACGACCGCCCCATCGGTGTCGCCGACCACGACGTCACCCGGTTCGACGTAGACGCCGGCGCAGGTGATGGGCTCATCGCAGCTGAACGGCATGTGGTGTCGCCGCCAGGTCGAGCCGTGTGACGACTGGTGGTAGACCGGGCGTCCCAGGGCGGCGATACCGGCGGTGTCCCGCAGTGCGCCGTCGGTGACGATCCCCACGGCCCCCCGGTGATAGGCCCGGGCGGCGTAGATGTCGCCCACGGTTCCGGCGTCGGGAACCCCGCGGGCTTCCATGATCAGAACATCGCCCTCCTCCACCGACTCCGATGCCCGGCGCTGTGAACCGATACCGGGACCGGCGGCGTTGAGTACGTCCTCCCGCACGGCCACGTAGCGGAGGGTGCGGGCCCGGCCGACCATCGACTGATCAGGCAGTAGCGGCTTGAGTCCCGACAGGAAGGTGCTGCGAATGCCTCGGCGATGGAGCTGGGCGGTGACAGTGGCGGTTCCGACCGACGACAAAAGCTGCCTCAGCTCGTCGGTCAACACATCGGGGATGGCGGACGGGTTGTCGGTCATGGCCTGTGACCACCCGATTCGGCGATGTAGGCCAGGAACGTCATCTGCACGAACATCCCGGCCGGAAGGTCGCCCACCTGGGTGTGGCGGGCCGGCATTCGTTCCGGGTCGGGATAGACGTCGAGCCATGTCTGCTCGATGGCGGCCCGGTGAGCCCGGTCGGCCACCAGGAAGTCGAACTTCACCACGTCGTGCCAGCTGCCTCCGGCGGCATCGAGAATTCGATGACCGTGGAGGAAGAGGTTGGCCAGCTGGCCCTCAACGGTGTCGGGCAGGTTGCTGGAACCGTCGTCGCGACCGACGATGACGCTGGTGGCCAGAAGGGGTCCGACCCGGCTGGCCGCCGGGATCGACGTGCTGTGCGAGAATCCCTCGATCTCGATTGACTGTTGCATCGGGCCAATCCTAGTGTCCTGGGTCGAAGAGAAGGGAGCCGCTGGTGCGAGCCGAGTACCGGGACGAATCGCTACAGGCCATCGCCGAGGGGGTGCGGGCGGTGTGCCGCCGGTTCGACGACACCTACTGGGCGGCCTGCGACACCGACCACCGCTTTCCCCACGAGTTCTACCACGCGATGGCCGGTGGCGGGTGGGTCGGTATCGCCATCCCCGAGGAGTACGGAGGCGGCGGCCAGGGCATCACCGAAGCCGCGGTACTCATGCGGGAGATCGCAGCCAGCGGAGCGGCCATGAACGGTTGCTCGGCCGTGCACCTGACCGTGTTCGGACTCAACCCCGTCGTCGTCTTCGGGTCGGATCGACTCAAGGAGTCTTTCCTGCCCCGGGCCGCCACCGGTGATCTCCATGTGGCGTTCGGCGTCACCGAGCCCGACGCCGGAACCGACACCAGCCGCATCACCACCAGGGCCGAACGGGACGGCGACCGGTGGCGGATCACCGGCCGCAAGATCTGGACGACCAAGGCCCTGGAATCGGAGGTTGTGCTGCTACTGGTGCGCACCGATCCCGAGACGACGGGAACGCTGCGCGGTATGAGCCTGTTCCTGGCCGACCTCGATCCCAACCACGTCGACATCTCCCCGATCCCCAAGTTGGGGCGCAACGCCGTTGCCTCCTGCGAGGTGGCCTACGATGGTCTTCCGGTGGAGAGCTGGCGGATGGTGGGCACCGAGGGCGACGGTTTTCGCCATCTGCTGCACGGACTCAATCCCGAACGTATCCTCGTCGCCGCCGAGGCCGTCGGTATCGGCGACGTGGCCTTGGCCCGGGCCACCGACTACGCCGTCGACCGTCAGGTATTCGGTCGGCCCATCGGAGCCAACCAGGCCATCAGCCATCCCCTGGCTCAGGCTCACGTGCAACTGCGGGCGGCGTGGCTGGCGGTCATGGAGGCCGCGGAACGGTACGACCGCGACCTGCCGTGCGGCGAGCAGGCCAACGGGGCCAAATGGTTGGCGGCCGAAGCCGGGTTCTTCGCCGCCGACCGGGCGATGCAGACGCTGGGCGGCATGGGTTACGCCTCGGAGTACCACGTGGAGCGCTACTGGCGGGAGGCCCGCCTGATGCGCATCGCTCCCGTCAGTCAGGAGATGGCGCTCAACCACATCGCCCAATCGGTGCTGGGCCTTCCCCGCAGCTACTGACCGCCCGCCCCTGAAATTGCAGCAAAATGCGAGGTGTGACCTCGCATTTTGCTGCAATTCTCTCGATACTGTCTGCAGTTGGCGCCGCACAGGCGGCGCCGGGAGACAACGTTGGAGAGTATCCAGACATGGCACAAGATCTCGGGTTCGACGGCAAGGTGGCGGTCATCACCGGCGCAGGCGGAGGCCTGGGCCGGCAGCACGCCTTGATGCTGGCCGGACGAGGGGCGCTTGTCGTGGTCAATGACCTCGGCGGCACGGTCGACGGCTCGGGCAGTGACGAATCGGCGGCGGCCAAGGTCGTGGCCGAAATAGCCGAACAGGGAGGCGAAGCCGTGGCCGACACCAACTCGGTGGCCACCGCCGAGGGAGGGGCCGCCATCGTCCAGACCGCCATCGACGCCTTCGGCCGGATCGACATCGTGATCAACAACGCCGGCATCCTGCGGGACAAGTCGTTCCACAACATCACCTCCGACCTGGTCGACCCGGTGATCGACGTGCACCTGCGGGGGGCCTTCCACGTCACCCAACCGGCGTGGGTCCACATGCGGGAGCAGGGCTACGGGCGGGTGGTGTCCACCTCGTCGGCAGCCGGGATCTTCGGCAACTTCGGTCAAGCCAACTACGGGGCGGCCAAGATGGGACTGGTCGGCTTCACCCGGGTACTGGCCGTCGAAGGGGCCAAGTACAACATCAGAGCCAACGCCATCGCCCCGCTGGCCGCCACCCGCATGACCGAGGACATCCTGCCCGCCGAGATGGCGGCCGGGCTGGCCCCGGAGGCGGTGTCGCCCCTGGTCACCTATCTCTGCCACTCCGATTGTGAGTCGACCGGCCGCGTCTACGCCGTTGGTGGAGGTCGGGTGGCCGAGGTGTTCATCGGTGAGACCCAGGGATACACCAGCATTGGTCACAGCGCCGAGGACCTGCGGGACAACTGGGAGACGGTGACCGACCGGGAGGGCTACGCAGTGCCGGCCAACATCGCCGAGGAAACCGGGCTGTTCATCCAGAAACTGTCCGAAGCCGCCGGCTGAACGCCATCTGTGCGGCCGGCGCCCCACAATAGGGGCGTGGACCGCACACAATGATGGGGCTGGACTACGCATTTTGGCCGTTTCGTGACTTGGAACGGTGATGAGCGCGTATCGAGGCGACTTCGACTCCTGGTACCGGCAACACCATCGGCGATTGGTGGCCGCCTTGAGCTTCACCTTCGGCGATCCCGAACTGGCGGCCGAGGCCGCTGACGAGGCCGTCGTTCGAGCTTACGAACGGTGGAATCGGGTGGCGGTCATGGACTCACCCCGAGGCTGGCTGTACCGAGTTGGCTTCAACCAGGCTCGACGCCGACTGCGGCGCCGTTCAACGGAACAGCTTCTACTGCGCCGGCAGGCAGCGGATCGTTCGGTCGACCCACTGGCCGTCGCTCCCGGTCATCGGGAGCTGTGGGCGCTGGTGCAACAGCTGCCGCCCCGACAGCGTCAGGCGGTGGCCCTCCGCCACCTCGGTCAGTTCACAGAAGCCGAGATCGCCCAGGTGATGGGCATCACCCGAGGTACGGTCTCGGCCACCCTACGGGCGGCCTATCGCACGCTGCGGGTCGAGCTGGCCGTCGACGCTCCACCACCGGTACCGGATCCAACCACGGAGGTGAGGTCATGAACGCCGACCTGGAGACCCTGAGCCGCGACCTGCTGTCCACCACCGAGGCCCAACCACCGCACAAGGATTGGATCAGGCAACGGGCCCATCGTCGACGCAAGAACCGATTCGCCGCCGTGGGCGCCGGGCTGGCCGTTGTTCTGGCTGTGGTGGGATTCGGCCTGGCCGCCGGGTGGGAGCCGAGCGGGCAGCGGATCGACGCCGCATCCGAGGGCGAGTCCCTTCCGGCGCCCGACGCCGATGCCTCGCCGACGCCGGTCGGTCCCCGGGGCGAGTTCATCTGGCCGTTCCCCACCCGGATGTTCGACGACCCCGACGTCCTGGTCGACGCCTTCGCCCTCGAAGCTCTGGGTTGGACCGACCTCACCTACCCGGCGCCGAGAGACGATTATCCACTGCCACCCGACCCCGACTACGCCCTGAGGGCCTTCAGCGGTGGACCGGCCGGAGAGGTGGTCGACGTGGTGGCCCAACGAACCGACGACGGTGGCTGGGGTCTCATCGCCGTCTGGGGCCGCAGCGCCGGTGACGGCCTCGACTACACCGAGCAGGGCCCCTTCTCCCTGCTTTTCGACGGTCCAATCGGTGCCATCGAGGCCACCGTGACCGCCAACCTGGCCGACGGGACCGTCGTCAGCGAAGCAGCGGAGCCGATGGACCGCGGTGTCACCGATCCTGATCTTCCGGGCTTTCAGTTCGGGCCGAGCAGTGCCGACAGCGACGATGCCATCAGTGCCCTGGTCGTGTTCCGGAACGAAGCCGGGCAGGCGATGAGTGTCACCGGCGGACAGTTCGTGACCGAGCACGAGGAGGCCATGACGGAGGAGGACGCGGTGGCCTTACCCGATCCGGGCCCCGCCGGGCCGAGCCAGACCCTGGAGGAGGCGACTGACCAGGGCATCGTGCCCGAATTGGCGGCCATGCCCTACGGCCGGCGGGTCAACTGGCTGGAACGGCCGTCGGGCACCACCGAACTCGTCCAGACCACCGGCCGCTGGATCATTTCCCAGCCGGAACCGGTCGACGGCCAGGATCCGGTCATCGGTGACCAGAACGGTGTGTACGGCCGTGACCACATCGCCGCCACCGAATACCGGGAGCTGCTGCTGATCAACGCCGAAGGCGGGGTCATCATGTACGCCATCCCGTTCCCGTCGATGCCAATGCAGACGCTCCACGGCACCGACGATGCCGTGTGGGCGTTGCGCACCGGCGACGGGGCACTGCCCGACACAGTCGTGGCCCGGGTCGATCTCGACACCTTCGAAGTCACCGTTCGGGTCTTCCCCCAACCGGGGTCCGATCCCTCGTGGTATGACGACATGGCCTTGCCCTATGAGCTGACGGTGGGTGAACCGCTGGACTGGGGGGCCGGCGGGCCGGTGGGCTTCAACTCAATCGATGGCGAGGTCACCATCGGCAACAACCTCGTACGCTATGCCGTGGATCCCGACACCTTGGACCTGCGGCCGGTTGGGTAGGATCCCGGCCATGGGACGCATGTCTCCATGGGCGATCATCGTCGCCATCATGGCGGCCACCGCCGGCTGCGGCCTGCCTCTGCCCGGTCAAGCCCCGGCCCGGGCTCCGGCGGAAATCGTGCAGGTGGAGTTCGCCCGAACCGAAGACGGTTTCGATGAGCGGGTCTTGCTGCTGACCATCGCCGCCTGCAACGCCGGCTCGACCGTCTCGTTCACAGAGGAGGTCGATCGGGTCCTCCTCTGGGTCGAGGCCGACCGGCCCGGTCGTGACGCCGACGGCTGCGCCGACGAGGCCTTCGTCGAACTGCAGGATCCGCTGGGGGCTCGGCCACTGGTGAACGCCTCCACCAACGACGCAATTCCGGTGGTCGATCCGGAGACCGGTCGACCCATCAATCGAGACATCGCCGACTAGGAAACTAGCGGCCCTTCCAGACCGGCTCCCGTTTCTCGGCGAAGGCGATGGCGCCTTCCTTGGCGTCCTCGCTGGTGAACACATGAGCGGTGGCCTCCCGCACCCGTTGAGCCGTGTCGGCTCCCATCTCCTCGTACATCAACTGCTTGGTGGCGGCCACCGCCAACGGTCCATTACGCCCGATGACGGCGGCCAGTTCCAGGGCGGTGGCCATGACCTGATCGCCGGGCACCAGCCGGTTGACCAGACCGAAGTGATAGGCCCGTTCGGCCGAGATCGGCTGCCCGGTCAGTCCGAGCTCCAGGGCGATCTGCAGCGGTAGGCGCCGAGGCAGCCGGGTTCCTCCTCCGGCTGCCACCAGCCCCCGGGTGACCTCGGGGATGCCGAACACGGCATGATCGGCGGCCACGATCAGATCGCACTTCATCATCACCTCGAAACCACCGGCCAGGGCCATACCGTTGACGGCGGCGATCACCGGTTGCTCGAAGGCCACCAGGCGGGCCAGACCCCGGCCGACCGGGGCGATGTCCTCGCCGGCGGCGAAGGCTTTGAGGTCCATGCCGGCGCTGAAGATGCGGTCACCGGCCCCGGTCACGATGACGGCGTGGACGTCGGGATTGCCCTCCGCCTCATCAAAGGCGGCCACCAGGCCGTGCCCGACCTCAGGGTTGAGCGAGTTGCCGGCCTTGGGGCGATTGATCGTGATCACCAACGCCCCGTCGTTCAGTTCGGTCAACACGCTCATCGTCAGCTCCTGTGGCCACGGTCGACCACAGCCGACCCCGTCGATATCAGCAGCCAACGTAGCGCACCGCCATCGAGGCCGTTGAATCTCCGGGGCAGGGCGGCCCACGACTCCGTCAGTCGCACCAGACCGATCTACAATGGCGGCTCCGAGGTTCGTGGGAGGAGACGGCCGGCGGTGCAGTTCCATCTGAACGGATTCCGACCGGGAGATCCGGCGGTGGCCGGGGTCGACGATGCCTTGCCCCGTCGGGTCCCGGAGCGGGCTCTGCCATCCGAGGTCGACGTGCTGATTGTGGGCTGCGGACCCACCGGTTTGACCCTGGCGGCCCAGCTGGCTCGGTTCAGTGACATTTCGGTGGCCATAGTCGACCTGAAGAGCGGACCACTGGAACGCGGTCAGGCCGACGGCATTGCCGTGCGCACAATGGAGATGTTCAACGCCTTCGGGTTCGCCCAGCAGATCATGTCGGAGGCCTACTGGGTCAACGAGACCGTCTTCTGGAAACCTGATCCGGCCAATCCCGGTCACATCCATCGCAGCGATCGGATTCAGGACGTCGAGGATGGCCTGTCCGAGTTCCCCCACGTGATCCTGAACCAGGCCCGGGTTCACGACCACTTCCTCACGGTCATGGGTAACTCGGCCGGCCGACTCGAGCCCCACTACAGTCGCCGCTTGACCGGTCTCGACATGCCGGAACACGACCCGGGGCCGACCACCGCCCGGTTCGAGCTCATCGGCCCGGACCGCCAACCGCTCCGCCGGCCCGACGGGAATCCGCAGCAGGAGAAGGTGCTGGCCCGCTATGTGATCGGTTGCGACGGCGCTCGCAGCACCGTTCGCCAGGCCATGGCCCGTCCGCTGGTCGGCGATACCGCCAACCAGGCTTGGGGGGTCATGGACGTGTTGGCCGTCACTGACTTTCCTGATATCCGGTTCAAGGCGGTGGTTCACTCGGCCAACGAAGGCAACCTACTCGTCATCCCCCGCGAAGGGGGCTACATGTTCCGGTTGTATGTCGAGCTGGACAAGCTCGATCCCGACGAGCGGGTGGCCAACCGTCACATCACCGTCGATGATCTGATCGCCGCCGGCCGTCGCATCCTGGCCCCCTATACCCTTGCGGTGCACGAGGTGGTCTGGTGGTCGGTGTACGAGATCGGACAGCGGCTCTGTCATCGCTTCGACGATGTGCCGGCCGGTGGCGATCGAACACCCCGGGTGTTCATCGCCGGCGACGCCTGCCACACCCACAGCCCCAAAGCCGGGCAGGGTATGAACGTGTCGATGCGGGACAGCTTCAACCTGGGATGGAAGTTGGCGGCGGTGTTGCGGGGCCGTGCTCACCCTGAACTGTTGTCGACCTACTCCGACGAGCGTCAGGCCGTTGCCCGACAGCTGATCGACTTCGATCGTGAGTTGGCCACAATGTTCAGCACTCGACCCAAGACCGACGGTTCGAGCGATGACGACAATGTCGTCGACCCGGCCGAGTTCCAGCGGTACTTCCAGCAGCATGCCCGGTTCACGGCCGGTACCGAAACGAGGTACACCCCGTCGATGATCACCGCTGAGCCCACCAGCCAGGCGCTGGCCACCGGGTTCGAAATAGGGACCCGGTTCCATTCGGCGCCAGTGGTGAGGTTGGCCGATGCCAAGCCACTCCATCTCGGGCACGTGGTGGAGGCCGATGGTCGCTGGCGGTTGTTCCTCTTCGCCGACAGTCCGGCGCCTGACGCCGACAACTCGCGGTTGGCTGCAGCCTGCCGGTTCCTGGCTGAGAACCCGAACTCGCCGCTGGGTCGGTACACGCCGGCCGGCTCCGATATTGATTCGGTGATCGACGTCCGCGCCGTCATCCAGCAAGGCCATCGAGACGTCTCGATCGACCGGGTTCCATCTCTTCTGCGGCCGACCAAAGGACGATACGGCCTCGTCGATTACGAGAAGGTGTTCTGTCCCGTTCTCAGGCGGCTCCCCGCTTCAGGTCATGACGTCTTCGACCGGCGAGGGGTCGATCGGGTCGGTGGGGCCATGGTGATCGTCCGCCCCGACCAGCACGTGGCCAACGTCCTGCCGCTCGACGGTTTTACCGAGTTGTCGGACTTCTTCGCCCGCTTCATGATCCCGGTCGACTGATCTCCGGTCGAGGGCGAGCGCCATTGGTCCCGCTATGGGGTTCGGTCGATTCGCAACCGTGTCTGGTGGTGATCGTGGCGCAGCTGCTCGACCCGGGCTTGGAGGGAACCGACGTCCCGACCTTGTTGGATACCGGCCCGAATGCGGCGATTCAGCTGCTCGATCTCACCTTGGAGCTGGTGTTTGCGGTCGATCAGCTCGGCTCTTGTCGGTTGGGCGTCGAGACGGAGCAGACGTCTGATCACCTTCAGCACCGCCACCACCTCCGTTCCGTCACCCACCCGGGGCCCTCAACGGTAGCAACCGTAGACTGTAGGCGATGACGGTTCATGTGTTGCCCACCGACGTCGAGTATGTACGGACGACGTCGGTGTTCACCGAGGAGACGGTGCCGCAGGGTCTGCTGTCAGCTCACCGGGTGGCCGATCACACCTGGGCGGTGTTGACGGTCGTGTCCGGCGAGCTGGGTTTCGTCTTCGACGCCGATCAGGTGGAGCGGCGATTGGGTCAAGACGAAACCCAGGTGATCCCACCCCGGCTCATCCACCATCTTGTTGTCGACCAACCGGCAGCCTTCACCCTGGCCTTTCATCGCCGGGTCCGGTCCGGCGAGCCTGAAAGCTGAAACATCCGCCGGTCACATTGCGACCATGAACGACCTCGATAGCGGTATCGGTCAGGAGTTCATCAACATGGGCGGTGAGCGACTGGCCGGCCGCGACGTGGCGGACCTCGCTGTAGGCGATGCGATGATCCACGCCGTAGGGTCGAAGCGTCATCGCTCGACGGTCGAGGTCGTCGGGCAGGCGTTCACCACCGGGCCATCCACCGCATCCGTCGGTGTGCACGACGATCGGGCCGGTTTCGACGTAGGGACCGGACCAGGAGAACGGGCTCCAGGCGATGATGGCGATCGTCTCGCCGATCACGGAGTCGGCGAGACAGCAGCGCAACGGCCAGCCACCTCGCTGATCGACAAACGGTTCGATCCGGTTGCCTCCGTGATCAACGCCTTGAGCCAGCGCCGAGGCCAGCTGCTGGGCGTCGATGCCCTGGTAGGTCGACTTGTATTGTGTGGTTTTCATGAGCCCATGGTGAACGAGGTCGAGCCCCCGTGCTGGCGGCATTCGGACAGCGCAGCGACTGTCTCGACTCGCTCCCTTGCCTGTGCCGACCGCCCTGTCTGGCTGTGCTCGGCCCTCAGGCGAGATCAGCCAGGGGACAGGCGAAGCTCAGCTCATGCCCGTCCGGATCGCAGATGTGGAAGTAGCGTTCGTTCCAGGGAGCGTCACGGGGCTCGAACTCCGGTTGGTGGCCTGCGCCGGTCGCAGCGGCGTGCGTTGCGTCGGGATCGGGGGTGAAGAAGATGACCCGACCCCAACCGGTTCCCGGCACCTGGCCGGTGTGCTGCAGGTTGAGATAGTTCACCGGCTCGTCGTCCCCCCACGACAGCGTGGTGAACGGAGCATCTGAGCCACCAAAGGTGAGCTTGAAGCCGAGGTCGAGGTAGAACGAAACCGACCGGGCCATATCGGTGGTGATGAGGGTGACGGCGTTGATCTCGGTCCGAGCCATGGCGGCTCAGCCTACTGGGGCCGGCGTGCCGGTTCAGCCGGCTGATCGATTCAGCCGGCGTCGCCGGCGAAGGTCAGCTCGGCGATGTGGGCCGACCCGGATGGGTCGACAGCGACGACGTAGTTGAAGAGCAGACCGTGGCCACCGGCCGGATCGTGATACATCACCACTCCCCCGGTGTCGGACGACTCACCGGCCACCGACGGTACGCCTCCCTCGACGTGGAACTCCTTGACGGTGGCGACGACGGAGTCGTCGGCCACGGCCGACAGGGCGTCCCAATCGGCGGCGGCCCAGGCCACGACGAAGTCGGCCACCGCCCCTTGGGGGCTGATGATAACCGGCTCGGTCTCGGCATCCTGGCCAGTGGCCACGGCCCGGCTGGTCAACGTGGCCGATAGATCGTCGCCTCCACCGGAGATGGCCAGCCCGATGAAGGCGGCAGCGATCAACACGGCGGCCGAGGCCGAAACCACCGGCAGGAGCGACGGCTGGCCGAAGGGACCATGGCCGGCGCGGCCGGCGGGCGGGGTGACCGGCAACTTCGGCGCCGCCTCCCGGGTTGCGGTGGGATGAGGGGCGATGGTGTCGGATGACATTGGGTCTGTGTGCTCCGGTTGAACCTTGTTTGGTCAGGCGCTCGTCGGCGCCAATGTCCTTCAATCTAGTAGACTGAGATTGGTGTGTCAATAGCTATTGCTGCAATGGCTATTGATAGTGGCGTGACGTAGAACGGCCCCGACACGACCCCGGGTCCCAATCCCGACTACAGCGGGGTCAGGGCGCCGACGGCGGGAATGAACACCGTGTCAGCCAGCAAGTCGGCCTCGGCGGGGGTAGCCACCACCAGAACCAGATACGACACGCCTGCGGATTCACTGACGGCCACGCCCAGGACCCCGGCTTCGCTCTCGATCACGTAGACGGTCCAGTCGAGGACGGCGGACGAGAAGCGATCCGTCGGCAAACCGAGATCGGTGACGCCGTAGCGTTCGAGCACTCCGAGCGCTAAGTCCTGGGGCGGTGTGTTTGGTGCGGCGATCTGGACGAACACCGTGGGGTCGACGTCGGGGTTGCCCCGGGCCAGGGCCCCGCTTCCGATCTGGTTCCAGCCACCCGGGGACAGACCGGTGAAGAGTTCGGTGGACACGGGTTCCATGGTGACTGCGCCGGCGGCGAGGGATTCGTAGCGGGTGGCGATCCCATCGAGCTGCTCCCGCAGCGCGGACTGGGGCAGCCAGCGCCCCTGCACCATCACGCCTCTGATCGATCGTGTATTGCCGATGTCGGCCAGCGGGTCGCTGTCGAGCAGCACCAGGTCTGCCTGCCGGCCGGCGGCGATGGTGCCAAGCCGGTCGGCCAGGCCCATGACCTCGGCCGGGATCCGGGTGGCAGCCGACAGTGCTTGATACGGCGTCAATCCGGCATCGACGAAGAGCTCCAACTCGCGGTGTTGGGCGAAACCCCACACGACGCCGAGCGCGCTGGAATCGGTGCCGACCAGCACGGGCACTCCGGCGTCGACCAGTGCCTTCAGTTGTCGTTGGTACAGCGCCCACCGGGCCTCCCGCTCCCCGGCCGAGGGCACGATGTCGTCAAGACTCGACCCCCCGGCGTCTCGTAGGATCACGCCGAGTTCGCCGGCCGCCGGGTCCCTCCACTCAGCCAACGTGGAAGGCTTCACGTACCGGTACTCTGGCCGGTCGAAGATTGGGGCTCCGGCCAGGTCGTCGAGGTTGTCGAAGATCTCGAACGCTGCGGCGTCGGTCGACATCGTGGGAGTGAAAGCCACGCCCTCCTTCGCCATCAGCGCGACGAGCTCCGCCAACCGTTCGTCGGCCTCCGACAGGTCGAACGTGTCGAGGTAGTTGGCCCCGGGACGTCGCTGATAGTCGACAGCCAAAGCAGCCAGGAGATTGGGGTTGTGCTGGATCTCACCGCCGGAACGGATGAGGTGATCGATGCCGACGTCGGCCGGAACGTGGGCCAGGATCGGCATGCCCAATTCATCGGCCGCCTCGACGATGGCGTCGAACGACTCCCGGGACAGGAACCAGTTCACCTTGATGTCGTCGTAGCCCTGCTCGTGGGCCGCCACCACCAGATCCCGTGCGCTCTCCGCACCGGCGGCAAGCTCCAACGCACTGGGGTCGATCGTCAGCCATGGAGACACGACCGTGTCGATGTTGTCGAACACCCCGGAGAACTGGGGCGGCAGCGCCCCGATGCTCTTGGCGGCAATGATGGTCGGACCGATGCGCTGACCGGCTGCAATCTCGTCCCGCCACCGGAGAATGGTCGCACCCGTTGACACGTAGTCGGCGTTGGGGTCGCGCACGGTCGTCACCCCGTTGGCCAGATTGAGGACCAGGGCGTCCTCGTTGTCGAGGAGATGGTTGTGGGTATCGATCAGCCCGGGCGTGAGGTAGCCGCCGTCGCCGTCGATCACCTCGGCCCCGGCCGGTATGTCAACCTCGGCGACGGGGCCGACCGCCATGATCCGACCATCGGCGACGACCACTACGCCGTCTTCGATCACCGAGCTCTCGTCGATCGACTCGCCCACCATCGACACGACGTGCACGTTGACAAACGCCACGGTTTCGCCGGCACTCTGGACCGGCGTCGCGGCTGCGGCCTGACCGAGGAGGGCGGCGGTCACCACTGTCGCTACCACCACGGATTTCATCGAGCTTGTCCTTTCCGGTGTAGTCGGGTCGCGGGTTCGCCGGTCACCCTCTCAGCCGGTGAGCAGTTGTCCATAGAGGGCGTCGCCGTCGCCGTCGAAGACGGTGGAGGCGGCGATCCGGTTGACGACATCGTCGTACCGATCGCTCTGCCCCGGTGCCGACTTCGTCGAGACAAGTGCCATCGCCCTCGGACCGGCGGGGAAGGTCAAGATCCGGCCCTCGCTCCCTGACGCTGAGATCGCCGCTGCGCCGGCCTGGTGGCCGTCGGCGATGTCGACCAGTTCGACGTCGCCGACGGTGGCGTCTCCCACCGTGTTGAAGATGGGGAGCAGCGCCCGGAACAGGTCGTCGGGAGCGAGATCCAGGGTCACGTCGAATCGTCGCAGCTCCCGCTGTTCGAACAGGGCGGCCGGGAGAAAACCGATGTTGATGACCAGATCGTCAGCGGTGGGCGAGACCCCCGAATCGTGGCGCTCCATTGCTTCGGCGCTGTTGGCCAGGACCAGTGCCCCTCCGTCGAGGGTTTCAACTGCGGTCCAGACGGTGGGGTAGCTGACCTCGAACCGGCCCGATGGAGATCGGTACGGGGTCAGCAACTCGTGGGCCAGATCGTCGGCCTCGGCGGCGGTGCCGGCGGCCGGCGCCGCGTCATCGACAGCCTGCGGTTCGACGTCATCGGAGACGCACCCGGCAAGGCCTACCAGCAGCAGCGCGCCGATCAGGCAGGCTCGAAAGATGGGGTTGATGTCCGCTCGTCTCATGTCGAGTCCTCTTCCGGGAAGCAGGGCAGGAATGCCCGAAGTTCCACCCCGGGCGGCGTCTCGACGGCGCTGAAGCCGATTCCGTCGATGCGGGTGACAGCCTGTCTGGCCATGTTGGGCGCGCCCGGTCCGACGGTGTGGCCGTCCTTCTCCCAATGGGTCTTGGCCGAGGCGACGACGGACGACGGGGTGGCCCCGTCGGCCAGGCTAGGGAACGAGCGGTACAGGATCCGGCTGACGTCACCCTGTTCGGTCGACTCGGGATTCGTCCCACACCCGCCGTCGGCCGACCAGTCGCCGGCGTCGTGGGCGACACCATCGAGCACCGAGTCGGCCACGTCGTCGAGTTCGCGTTGAGCCTGGGACAGGGCCGTTTCGGCGTCGGCGGGCCGACCCTCGGAGTCATCCAGCGGATGACCGACCGACGCATCCTCGCAGGCGCCGATCAACAGCGCCACCACCACGGCCAGCGTCCCCACTGCAGGCCGCCTCCACGGGACTTCGATCACGGCCCCGCTCCCGCCGTGAAGGTGGCGGTGAAGTCCTCGACCAATCGGTTTAGGTCGTGCTGGTGGTGGAATCGGCCCCGCACCATGACCCCGGCCCGGCTCCGGGTTTGGCCGATCTCGTCCAGCGGGTTGCCATCGAGCAGCAGCAGATCGGCCCGCTGACCGGGGGCAACCCGACCAAACGTTCCATCGCCGCCCATTCGGGTGACCACCTCGGCGGCAGTGGCGGTGGCCGCCCGGAGCGCGTCGGCCGGCGGGAAGCCGCATTCGACCAACAGCTCGAGTTCACGGTGGATCTTCGACGGCACCGCCCCTTCCATCAGTGGGGAGGTATCGGTGCCTACGATGATGGAGACCCCGGCCTGGCGGAGACCGGCCAGCAGCGCCTTGAAGAACGGAAGCTCGAGGTCCCGCCGGTAGTGGCCCTGGTCGGCGAAGACCCCGGCCTGCCGGCCATGGCGCCAGGCCTCGAGTACGCCAGGCCGCACCACCCGATATTCGTCGCGGGCCAGTACCGCCTCAGTGTCGAACAGTAGCTCGGCCATGGTCTCGTCGGCCGACATGTTGGCGACCACGGCAACATCGTGATCGGCCAGCAGTCGGGCCGTGCCAGGGATGGCGTCCCAGTCGAGCGCGAAGTCGGGTTCGCCCGGCACTCCCTGCCAGTGCCGGAAGTTGAGTTCATCCAGGTGGGCCACCTCGTCGAGACCGGCGGCCAGGATCTCTTCCAGAGCAAGGCCGTCGAGGAGATGTCCGGTGACGTACTTGCTCTCCTCGCCGGCAGTGGTGATGGCGGCGAGGTACACGTCGGGGTCGAGGCCGTCGTAGACCTTGATGAGATCGGCCCACCCGGCCGCCTGGGCCCGTACCTCGTCGACAGCCTCGGCCACCGTCGTCGGTTGCACGATAGGCAGGGCCGCCAACTCGTCGGGACTCGCCTCTACTCCGCCGATGATCGTCGGGCCGGATGTCAGAATCGTCGGGCCCACCAGCTCGCCTGCCGCCACTTGAGCCCGCCACCCGGGGTTGAACGACGACCCGCTCAAGGATCGAACCAGGGTGGTGCCCTCAGCCAGGTAGAGGACCAGGTGACGAGGGTCGGGGTCGGAGAACCCGAGATGGACGTGCATGTCGGCCAGCCCGGGGGTGAGGTAGCGGCCTACTCCGTCGATTACGTCGGCGCCGGCGGGAATGGCGGCAGTCGTCGTGGCCGAGGGACCAACGGCAGTGATCCGATCGCCTTCAACCACCACCACCTGATCGGCCGGCGCCTCCGGAGGGTCGGTGACAATGACGGTAACGCCGACAAACGCCGTGGCGGTCACGGCCGGAACCTCTCGGAGCTCATCGCCGACCCCAGCTGCCGTAGATGCCGCAGAACGATCCCCGGTCCAAACCGCTGAGGCTGCGCATGACGAAGTAGTTGTTGGTGTTCATCACGTTGGCTGAGGCCTGGTTGAGCAGGACGTCCACGAGGTTGCCGTCATCGTCGAGAATCACGGTCGTCCGGCCGAAGTGGTCCATGCCGAGGGCGTGAGCCAGCTCGTGCAGGACAATCGATTCGAGGTCGATGTAGAAGAGGGTGTTGCCCAGCTCGTCGTCGTCGAGGACGTAGTTGGCGCTGCGGCGGAAGTAGATCTCGGTGGCGTACAGATCCCGCTTGCCGTCGTTGTTGATGTCGGTCGCCGGTTGGTCGGGATCGAAGGCGTCGAGCCCCCAGATGAACGACGACCCATCGGTGGTGGAGAGCACCGGCATGGCCAGACCCATGGAGTCCGGGAACCCGGCGGCGGTCCAGAACTCGTCCTCGACCCAGCCGGCGAAGGTGATGTCGGCCCGAGGTTCCGAGCTTCCGGCGTCACCCCCCAGAACCTGACGCTGCACCCATCCGAGATCGGTGGCGAGGTCATCGTCGACTCGCACCAACTCGAGATTATCGTCGCACCGCTCCCGTTCGAAGGTGGCCACCGCCGCCTCGATCGCTGCTTCCGTCTGTGCCGCCGTGATGCCCGGTGGCAACTCGGTGAGGTCGATACGGTAGTAGAGGGTCAAGCCATCGGCGCGGTGACGGCGGGCGTCGTTCTCGACCCACTGGTACGGGAAGGCCTGGTTGCCGACGTCCTGGGAGACGATGATCGTCTGTCCGTCGCGTTCGAAGATCCGGAGCTTGT
The DNA here is from genome assembly GCA_965216685.1 of Acidimicrobiales bacterium. GTDB lineage: Bacteria > Actinomycetota > Acidimicrobiia > Acidimicrobiales > SZUA-35 > JAHELU01. The sequence continues at coordinate 3,657,390 of OZ244195.1, read as the reverse complement.
TCATCGACGCCTGGGCCGGCGAGGCGACAACGGCGACCAGCAGGCCGGCCAGCAGCGTGGCCAGCAGGGTTCTCGGCCCGGTGATTCTCGACGACGGCGTTTCAGAGTTCGATCGAGGTCGCATGATTTCTCCTCGGATCCATTCGATGTCCACGTCTTGTGTCTCTATTTTCAATACACTACTGTGTGTATTGTAATCCTCCCAGCCGTCGAGTCAAGGGTGACCTTGGCCGGGCGAGCTAGGATCTCCTCCAGCCATGACCGAGCCCGTCAAACCCAGACCGGGGCGTCCGCGCGACAGCGAGACCCACGAAGCGATTCTTCAGGCGACCAGGTCACTGCTACTCGACGGGGGATATCACCGGTTGACCGTCGAGGCCGTTGCCCGAGCCGCCTCCACCACCCGCAGCACCATCTACCGGTGGTGGCCGACCATCGGCACGCTCGTACTGGAGGCGGCGGCCGACAGCATCGACATCGGCGAGGTGCCCGACACCGGCGACAGCCGTCAGGACATCGAGGCCGCGATCAGGCAGCTGATCGACACGTTCTCGGATCCGCTGGCCAAGATCGTCATCATGGCCGCGGTGGCCAACCTCGATGGTGACCTCGATATGGCCACTCGCTTTCGGGAGACATCCGTTTATCCCTGGCGGTCGACGGCAGCCGCCGCTCTGGCCCGAGCCCAGGGCCGGGGTGATGTGGCCGACGATGTCGACCCCAACTTCCTGCTCAACGTCATCGTCGGAACCGTCTTCCAATGCACGATTGTGCCGGCTGCGCCCATGCTCGATGGGCTGGAGAGTGGTCTGCTCGACCTGACGATTCCCCCCACGAAGTAGTGACGCCGGTCCCGCAGCTCGCTCGGCGCCGGCTTCAGCCGAAGGGGTCGAGGTTGAGGGCGACCCGGCCGGAGAACCGTGACTGCTTGGCACGGGGTAGTGGATGGAAGAGGCAGCCGTGGATGTCGCGGTAGAGCCGTTCGAGTTCGGACCGTCGGGAGAAGCCGATGCCGCCGGTGGCCTCGATGGCCAGGCGAACCGTTTCGATGAGGGTGTCGGCGGCGACGGTTTTGCGGGCCAGGGTGATGCTCGAGTGCTGGTCGGTATTGTCGAAGCTCAGGTTGTCGGACGAGGCCAGCATGGCCGTCACTGCGTCGGCACCGGTGGTGTGGGCGGTGATCATCTCCCCGACCAGTTGCAGCACATGGGGGTCGTCTCGGCCGGCGACCGTCTCGGTGGCAACGGCCACCGCCACGTCGGCGATGCCGACGTAGGCCGCCATGATCAAGGGCATGGCCGCGCCGAGCACGGAGTTCCAGACCGGATGCCAGCTGTCGGCCGGACGGATCAACGAAACGGCCGAATCGGGGACGAACACATCGTCAAGGACGACGGTGTGGGAGCCGGTGGCGCGCATGCCGAGGGTGTCCCATGTCTGTTCGATACTCACCCCGTCGGCGGCGAATGGGATCGAGCAGTGGATCACCTGGGGTCCGTCGGGGGCGTCGTCCCACCGGATCGAGGTGACGAGGACGTCACCGACCTCACAGCCGCTCACGGGGGTCTTTCGGGCGTCGACCCGATAGCCGCCGCCATCAACGGCGACGGCCGAGCCGGACGACCCGACCCAGTCCGAGGCCCCGGTGCTGATCATGATCGCCCCGCCTACGACCTTGGCGAAGAAACCGGTGGCGTCCATACCGTGGCGGTGCCGCCACACCTGAGTGGCGACAAGATGGCTGTGCATCGACAGGGTCAGTGCTGTCGCCGGGTCGTGGCGACCGAGCTCACGCAGGAAGGCGCCGAACTCGGCGTGCGTGGCGTCACCCCCGCCGAACTCGCTCGGGACGAGGGCGGCCATCACTCCTCGCTGGCGCAACAGCTCGAATGCGGCCGGCGAAATCTGCCCGGTGCGATCGTGCTCGGCCACGGTTGGCTGTAGGCGCAAGCCGATGTCGCGAGCCAGGTCGACCCAGTCGATTACGGGGGACGGGCCAGTCAGTGGTCGGTCGATGTCGTTCATGGCGTCGTTGATTGTCGTCATGGTTCCGAACCCTAAGAAGGATCGAAGGTAGGAACCAGTCCCATTCGTGGACTCACCCGGTCTATTATCTGTACTGGGTCCACGGAGCTTCGTTTGAAAGGGGAACAATGGCCAGGGACTCTGGATACGGGCAATACTGCCCCATCTCACGCGCTCTCGACGTGCTCGGCGAGCGTTGGACGCTCTTGATCATTCGGGATCTACTGGTCGGAACCACCCGTTTCAACGAGCTCAGCCGCGGCCTTCCCGGCTTGTCGCGAACGCTGCTCACCAAGCGCCTGCGCCAGCTCGAAAACGCAGAGCTCGTCGAACGACTCGATGGTGAGTACCTCCTCACCCAAGCAGGCAGGGAACTGGAACCGATCGTGTTCGGTATCGGGGCGTGGGGAGCACGCTGGACCTTTGGCGACCCTGAACCCGAGGAGCTCGATCCCGAGGTCCTCGTCTGGTGGATGCACAGCCGGCTGGACACGTCTGAGCTTCCTAATCGGCGCAGCGTCCTGCATCTTCGATTCACCGACGAGCCGCAACGCTTCTGGCTCGTCGTGGAGTCGGGCGATCCGTCCGTCTGCCTCACTGATCCCGGCTACGACATCGACGTGACGGTCACCTCCGACCTCTCCACCCTCTACCAGGTGTGGCTTGGTCACCTCTCCATCGGCCAGGCGATGCGTGAGCAACGCCTGGCCTTCGACGGACCGACGGCCCTGACCAGGCGAATGCCCTCGGTGTTCCAACTCAGCCCCATGGCCGATGCGGTCATCGCCGGGCGCACACGGTCAAAAGACGGCGGCTAGCCGACTCCTGCGCCCGGTCCAGAAGCTGTACCGGGATGGTCCATTGTTGGCACTGGTCGGGCCGCGGCCCACGGTCCACCTGGGCCTACAACGAAGCTCACATTCCGGGATCGATCAGCGTGACATCCCCGGCGCTGGCCGTCCAGCAGCTCGACCCGGACGACGAGATCGTCGTCTACTGCTCGGACAAGGCAGGCGGCCGGCTACCCACTCGACGGCAAGAAGGCTGAGGCGGACAGCCCGGTCGGCGGTCCAGATGTTGTACCGGGTAGGTCCATTCCCAGCACTCGTCCCCGGGCCGTCGAGCGTGCAACCTGATGGATGAAAGCACAACCGACACGGTGAAAAGGCGAGGGTGCTGGAACCGACGTCCGGGCCCACGCCATTCACCACCTGGAAGGAGTAGTCATGTCAGTAGAACAGAACAAGGCCGTCCTGCGACGAGGGGCGGAGGCATTCAACAACCCGGAGGGCCGCTCAGGTTGGCTCGATATCCATGATCCGGCAGTGATCGCCAAAGGACTCACACCAGAGCCAGTGGACCTTGAAGGGGTAACGGCCTTCTACGCTGCCCTCTGGTCGGCGTTTCCCGACCTGCAGATCACGATCGAAGACATGGTCGGAGAAGCCGATCGGGTCGCTTGGCGGCTGACCGTCACCGGCACTCACCAAGCCGAGTTCAGAGGAGTCCCGGCCACCGGGACACCGATCGAGTTCGCCGCCCATTACATCTTCCGCTTCCACAATGCCAAGATCGTCAAGCGCTGGACCAACTTCGACCGGCTCGGCATCATGACGCAGCTCGGCGCCATCCCCGTTCCCGGCTAGCTGTGACGAGTGGGACGCCGGCCGACGCCGGGCGCTGGACGGCGAGCACAGCCTGGCGTCGGTGGCGGATGGCGGATGGCGACGACAAACTGACATTCGCCTCTATCACTCCCTAGAACGTCCGAAGCAAGATTGTTCACAGGGTCGAGCGATAAGTCAGGCGAGGCCAGGTCCTTGTCGGAAAGGCAGAGCCCTGTGGGATCAATAACCGACTCAATAGTCGCCATCAGCAAACAACCCGAAGAGTGGCAAGCCATCCTCAGAGATCTCGTGGTATCACTCACCGCCGAAGGCCAATCAACCCTGGCCAACGAGGTCCAAACCCTCTCGACCTCGCTTGTGGCCCAGCTTGGTGTTACCGGGCGATGCACCGCCGACTTCCTGGCCAGGAAAGCGTCGTTCGGGCTCAAGGAACTCATAGGCCAAGGAGACGAGAAGCGGCCGGCATTATGTCGTCCAAACCCAGCGATTATCGACATGGATGTGCATCCCGACCGACTCAATCATATAGAGATCGACGGCTACAACATGGACGTTGGCATGGATGCGGTTCGCATCATGTTGGTCGACGAGATGAACAAGAGAACCGATGTCACGGACAATCTCACCGTCGCCAGCCCATATCTATGGATACTTGATCTCGGCGCCAACGGTGTGCCGCTCAACGACCAAAGCGACAAGATCGAGATCGTCATCGACGGACAGATCGCCGGTGGCATCGAGGTTGTCCAACCGCTCAAGCGCCCCCACGCCCAGGTCCTATCGTGGAAAGGCTTGGTCTATATCTACGATGCCGGCGCCGGGCGACACCTCGACACAAATTCAGTGGCCATTGGGCGTCGGGGAGGTTTCGGCGAACATGGGGAGAGATCGTACTCCACGCCGAGCTCGAACCGATGACGGGCAAGATTACAGGGAACGGCTCGGTCAAGATGTTTGAAGGAGCGAACTGGAATCGGAAAGGAGCTCGCGGCACGACGACGTTCGGCTTGGATCTGGCTTCGGGATCCACCGACCAGAAGAGCGCCGAAGTGATCGACCGTGACTACGTCAAGCTTGTTTCCAACCTCGCCAACAATCCGATTCAGACCTTCTGGGTCGGCGCCTCCAGAGGACACATTCCAAAAGGAGCCGAACCAGGAGGCCACCCACCGGTTCCAATGTACGTGGCCCGGGCAGGCCACGGGGGTGGACTCTATCCCGGAAAGGTCCGGACCGCCTTCGGCGCCACCCACATCGCCTACAGTGGCGCCGAAGCATCAAACGGTGCCGTGCCCGACAACGCTGTCGCCGCCGGCCGATCGAACGACAGGCGCCCGCTCTATGCGGCCAGGGCCTGGCACGCTGGAGGTCTGCATATCGGCTTTGTCACCCCGGGACAGCCGGCCCAGATACCTTGTGGCTGGGCTGTCCATCCCGCAGCCGACTACGAAGTACTGATCAACGCCGGCTCCTGAGATTCAGGAGACTTGTGGTCTTCCGCCGTAATGAGCCGACCACCGTAGCCGTACTGTGCCCCTGGCAGGAATCGAACCTGCGACGCACGGTTTAGGAAACCGACGCTCTATCCACTGAGCTACAGGGGCTGGGAGGGAACGCCGGACCAGCGACGGCGTCCTCGACCATGGAATATACCGCCCCGACGGTCATGCCCTGCCCGATTGTGGGCCAGGCTGGCAGCCAACACCTTGGCTGCTCGCCGACCCCCCTGCCGTCCCTTTGGCCGCTCAACGGCCTCGCAGGGGGTCGGTGAGCCGCCAGAGTATTGACGACCCCGGCCAACGACCAAGCTGTCGGTAGACGGTGGCCACCTCACCCGGAGTCCACGACGCCCGAACCGCAGGTGGCCACGACCCAGAAGCCGGTGCCGGAGCGGGCCCAGACGGCGCTCCACCGATCCGGGCCGGGTAGTGCGGCCAGGAAATCCTGGGGCGACAGGTGGATCGGGGTGCGGTCGCCCGAGGTGTTGATCCACAGGATCTGACCGGCGCCCATCGGGACCGGCGCCGTCGGGACCGGCACCGTCAGGGCCGGCTGTCACCATCCGGGTCACCTCGTCGGGGAAGAGCAACATGTTGATCAGGGCCACCCCGTCGAACACACCGTCGGCGAACGGCAGCGATGAGGCGTCGCCCTGTACCAGCGGTGCCGCCCGAGCTGGGGATCGACGCAGCATCTCCAGGGCCAGATCCGCAGCGATCAGGGAACCGCCGGCCTCCGACACCGCCGGGGCCAGGATGCGAGTGGCCACCCCGGTGCCGGCTCCCAGCTCCAGCCACCGTCCCGCCAGCATCATCCCACCCCGGGTCGAGGCGTCGCGAATCGGTGCCGTGCGTACCAGACCGGACCGGGGCTCGTCCCACTCGGCGGCCATACCGTCGAACAGGTCGGCCACCTTGCGGGCCCGGTCCGCCGACCACCCACGCTCGAACGCCACCTGGCGGGTCACCTTGCGCATCGGATGATCGGGGCCGACTCCGGAAGCCGGCGCCACGACGGCACCGTGCTCGGACTGATCGTCAGCGAGTTGGACGAGTGACAAACTCAAACAGGGCCGGCGACAGGCTCAGCCCACACCGACCGGCCACACAACCGGGAAGTCGGGGTGGTCGAAGGGCCGGCCGTCGTCGAGCTCATCGGCCAGTCCCGGGAACTCGGGAGAGGTCTTCCACGGCCGCACGGCGTGCCGGGCGTCTCCGCTCAGGTAGCGGAACGACACCACCCGCCGAGGGTGGTCGAAGGGAAAGCCCGGGGCCGAATGCAATGTCAGGAAGTTGAAGAAGATGGCATCACCGGGACTCACCTGCCACTGGCGGATGTCGTAGGTCGACCGGTCACCGTCGAGGTCGGGGATCTCGGCCAATGATCCTTCGGGGAACCATTTGGCCTGCTGGTCGAGAAACGTCCGAGGCATCCGCCACGGACCGCGGTGCGATCCGGCCCAGAACTCGGGGGAACCCTTGCGGGGCACCTCGTCGAGCGGCACCCAGGCGCTGATGCCGGTGCCGTCGACGTTGTAGTAGGGCTGATCCTGATGCCACGGCGTGCGCTGGCAGGTTCCGGCTTCCTTGACCAGCACATGGTCGTGGTAGAAGCGGGCCGAGTTGGAGTCCATCAGCATGGCCGCCAATTCGGGCAGCTGGGACCGCAGGGCGATCTGCTCGATCTCCGGGGTGTCGCGCCAGCGCAGAAAGTCTTCGAAGAATCGACCGGGGTCGTCGGCACTACTGGCCTCGACCGAACGCTCACTCGGGTGGTCGACGACATGCTGAAATCCCCGAGACAGAATCGCCAGTTCGTCGCTGTTCAGTGCGCCACGAACGACGACAACTCCGTCTCGAGCAAAAGCTTCGATTGTCGAATCGTCGACCATGATTTCGTTCTAGTGGGAGGGATCAACCAACACCAAGATTTAGGCCGATCGTCAACAACATTGTCAACTGGGCGACAGATCCCAGCAATCATGCGACCACGCTCCGTGGTCGCATGATTCCCCGCCACCGCCCGGGGCCAGTACCATGGAAGCCACTTCCGTGGATGAGTTGACCTTCGATCAATTGCTCGACGAATGGGCCGATGTCGAGGCCGCCGTCGACGCCACGGAAGGAATCGACCACTGGTGTTCGGCTCTCGATTGGCTCGCGCCGGTGGCTTTCGGCTTTGCCCCGCGGGGCAAGCGTTTGCTGTTGCGCTCCTCCGCTGGTCACGGCTATGCGCTTCTCGGCTTCTACCGTCGCGGCGAGGTTGTCCTGCTGTCGAGCATCGAGCCGCTGTGGGGTTTCGCCAGCCCGATCTTCGGTCCCGACATGGCCGCCTTGACCGGGGAGTTGGTAACCCATCTCGAGCAGCGAAGCGACTGGGCGATGTTGGTACTGTCCGGCCTTCCCCCCCATCCCCACCCCTTGACCCGGACGGTCAAGGAGGGACTTGCCCCGCTTGGTGTTTCGCTGTTCACCGAAGGCATCACCCGACGGGTGGCCGACATCAGTGGGGGCTATGAGGGCTGGCTGGCCAACCGCAGCAACCGGTTTCGCCGCACCTTGAGCCAGGCCGAATCCAAGGCCGAAGCGGCCGGGGTCGCCATCGAATCGGCGGCCGACGACGCCAAGCTCTTCAAGCGGATTCTCGACATCGAGCAGCGGTCGTGGAAGGGGTCCGACGGCAGCGGCATAACCGGGACGGAGATGTCGACGATGTACGAGCTGATGATCGAGCGACTGCGGGATCGGGGCCGGCTTCATGCTCATATCGCCCGTTTGGCCGTCGACGATCAGGGCCCGGCCCAAGTGATCGATGTCGGCTACATCCTGGGGGGCATACGCAATCGCCGGTACCGGGGATTGCAGATCAGCTTCGATGCCGCCCACGCCCGCCTGTCGATCGGCAATGTACTGCAGAGCCACCAGCTCCGGGAGTTGACGACCGGCCGTCTGGCTGACGTCTACGACATGGGCATGGACTTTCCCTACAAGCAGCGCTGGGCCGAACAGGCCGATCGTTCCACCACGCTGGTCCTGCACCGATCTTCGTCGGCTCCGACGTTAAGCTGAACCATGATGGTCGGATTCATCAACACGTCGTCGGTGATGTCACTCGTTCTCGGCGCCATCCTCCTGGGACTGATCGCCCTGCTGCTCGATCGGATCAACTTTCCTCAGCGCCCGTTCCGACCCAAGAAGATCGAGACCGGCGATCGGGGCCCCAGTCGAGATCGAACCGGCGCTCACATCGTCGACGTCTACGAGGACGAGTAGCCCTCACCCCACCAAGTCCTGCAGCAGAAAACGGGGTGTCACCTCGTTTTCTGCTGCAAGAATTCGGGTTGGAGGCTATTCCTCGGCCGGATTGGATTCCTCGCCCACGGTTTCCTCCTCCGGCTCCTCCCCGGTGGGAGTCTCCCGGACCAGGCTCTCGGTGGTGATCGGAGCCTCGGTCTCAGTGGCCGTCACCTCGATGGTGATCTCTTCGGTGATCTCCTCACATTCGAGGATCTGAACGCAGATGGCCCGAACGTCGGGCGCTTGGCGAACGTCGCCGGGGTCGATACCGAAGGGCCGGTAGTGGTCGGAGGCCACGCCGAGAACTTTGCCCTCACCGTTGAGAAGCGGACCACCTCGGAACAGAGTGCCGATGGGGGCTGTGTGCTGGAGGCCGATCTGGGAGTGGTCGAGCAACACCCCGGGTGAGGCGGTGGCTCCGCTTCCGCCCACCCCGGCGAGGGCGAACACCCGGGCGCCGACCGATTCCAACTGGCCTCGATCACTGGCGAACTCCAACAGCGGGATACGACGATCGACGACGATCAGGGCCACGTCCCGCTCGGCGTCCCAGGCCCAAAGCTGGGCCGGTAGTCGCTCGTTGCCCTTGATCACGTCGATTCCCGGGCTGGGTTCGGTGGTGGCCGCCACCACCAGGGCGTAGCTGGTGACCAGCGCTGTCCCTTCCCGGTGTTCGACCACGGCGAAGGCCGACCCGGTGATTATCTCGCCGCTCTCATCCCTCGATTCCAGCAGCCACACCGACGGTCCTGCTGTCTGCGGCAGGTTGATCACGCCGTCGGCGTCGGCCACATAGTCGCCCAGCGGTCGCAGCTCATCCCTGATCTCGCCGATGGCGTCGACCCTCAGCTCGTCGATGGCGCCGGTGGCGTTGGTGAACTGCTGATCGAAGCCCTCGACAAACCGGGACACGGCCCGCTCGTTCTCGGCCAGCCGATTGTCGTAGTAGGCGTAGAAGGCCGCTCCGCTGAAGGCCGAACCGATACCCAGCATGAGCAGCATGGTGGAGATTCCGATCACGGTGCGAGGCAGGATGCGATGGCGCAGCTTGGTTTTGCCCGGGCTCAGGGGCACGTAACCCCGGCGGCCCAGCTGGCCCATCCGCCAGCGGGCCCGGACCCAACGACTCACCCGATTCCTGGGGGCGATGAAGGGGGCGACACCGCCGATCTTGGTACGCCGCAACGAGCGGGGTGGCCGGGGGTGACGGACCCGCAACGCCGCTTCGGTCATCAGCGACTCACTCCACCCGGTTCGGCGGATCAGGTCGTCCCCGCTCGGCGGTGGGGGCAGGGTCCTCCGCAGGTCGAGCGCGACATCGCCTGCCTCGGTCCCGGACGTCGCGCCGTCGGGTGGTGCCTCGGTCTCGGACGGCGCACCTTCGGATGATGATTCCGTTTCGGATGCTGCGCCGTCGGGAGGTGCTTCGGTCTCGGTCGCCGCCTCCCCCTCAACTGACTTCCATTCCGGTCGCGGTCGTTTCTTGACCGGGATCTTGGCTGTTGACTTAGCCATTGTCGTCTCCTGACGCTGCTGACGTGGCGCCGGTGCCACCGTTCGATGTTGTCGGTGGGCCGGGACCGTCCGAGGTGTTCTGGCTACTGGGATCGGTCGGATCGGAGCCGCCGACGGGCTCGGTGGGAGGTGGCGCCTCGGTTGGAGGTGGCGCCGTGGTCGGTGGCGGTAGCGTCGTAGGCACCTCGGCCCGGGCCACCGACGGCTTCTCGTAGCCCACGGCGACGCACCCGGTGCCGCACTCGGGCGACAGCACCGTGGGGGTTTGCCGGTCACCGACTCTGGTCTCGTCCCGGGTGCGGTAGGAGGTGATGATCTCCTTGGCCGAGTCGGCGATGGGAACAATTCGAGCCGGTTCGGGGAACGGCTGCGGCTCCAATTCGAGCGCGTCGTGGGCGCCGGCCATGAAGTCGCCCCAGGCAATGGCCGGATGTGATCCGCCGGTGACGGCCCCCACCCCGTTGACGTTCCGGAGCGAATCCAGCCGGTCGGCGTGGCCCATCCAGACGGCGGTTGACAGCTGGGGGGTGTAGCCCACGAACCAGGCGGCCCGGTAGGCCTGAGCGGTACCGGTCTTGCCGGCCGCCGGGCGGCCGATGGCGGCCGCCTTGCCGGTCCCCGACTCGATCACATCGACCAGGACGTCGCTGATATTGTCGGCCACCGCCTCATCGACGATCGGCTCACCCTGCCGGGCCCGATTGTCGATCAGCACATTTCCGTCGGCATCGATGACCCGCAAAATCGATGTCGGCGCCACCCGAACTCCCCGGTTGGCGAACGTTCCGTAGGCCGACGCCATCTCCAGCGGCGACGACTCGGCCGCCCCGAGGGCCAGGCTGGCTCCGTAGTTGTGGTCGGGATCGATACGGGACAGTCCGAGCTTGTGGGCCAGCTCGACCGTGTCGTCGATGGTCACATCCACCACCAGCTGGGCGTAGACGGTGTTGACCGAGGCCCGGGTGGCTTCCCGTAGTGTGATGTTGCCGTAGCCCCGGTGGCTGTAGTTGGAGATGGCGCAGCTGCCGCCCCCACAGCCCGGCACCTCCCACCGGGCCGGTGCCGGATAGCGGGTCTCGGGGTTGAGCCCGAGGCTGAAGGCGGCGGCCAGAACCAGGGGTTTGAACGAGGACCCGGGCTGGAAGCCGGTTGACCCGCCGGTGGCCAGGTTGACCTGGCTGAAGCTGTAGTCACGGCCGCCGACCATGGCCACGATGTGGCCGCTGTCGGGCTCCACGGTGGCCAGCGCCATCTCCACCGGATACTCCGAGCTACCCAGTCGACGGGCCACCACCTCCTCGGCCATATCCTGCAGTTCGGGGTTGATGGTCGTCTCGACCCTCAGCCCGCCGTTGTAGACCAGGTCAGGACCGAGGAGGTCGACCAGTTCGGCCTCAACGTGGTCGACGAAGAAGTGGTGGTCGAGCGCCCCTTTGCTCTGCCGGGGGATGAGGGCGGTGACCGGTCCGTTGGGGAGGTCCCGATCATCGACCGACCAGAGGCGGCGGGCGGCCTCCCGTTGGTAGTCGTCGGCGGTGATGTACCCCTGGTCCAGCATGGCCTGTAGCACCAGGCGGCGGCGTTGGTCGGCCGCCTCCCGGTCGACGTAGGGCGAGAGGCTGGTCGGCGCTTTGACCACGCCGGCCAGCATGGCCGCCTCGGAGATGTCGAGCTGGGAAACCGCCTTGTCGAAGTAGATTTTGGCCGCCGCCCCAATCCCGTAGGCCCCCGAGCCGTAGTAGGAGGTGGTGAGGTAGCCGAAGAGGATCTCATCCTTGGTCATCACCTTCTCCAGCTCGGTGGCCAGCAGCGCTTCTTCCACCTTTCGTTCGAACGTCTGCTCGGTGGAGAGGTAGACGTTCTTGACGTACTGCTGGGTCAGGGTCGAGCCGCCCTGGGCGATGCCGCCGACCTCGGCGTTGACCCGAGCGGCCCGGGCGATGCCCTCGTAGTCGACGCCGTCGTGTTCCCAGAACCGTTTGTCCTCGATGGCCACCACGGCGTCGATCAGCACCGGTGGGATCTCGTCGGCAGTGATGTCAACGGTGCGATCGAAGCCCCGGAACAGAGCGATCTGGCGGCCGGTCGAATCGTGGACCGTTGTCGGCTCGGCGGTGATCTGCGGTCGGGCCTCGGGCAGTTCGCCCCCGGGGAGCGGGGCTTCGAGCAGGGTGGCCACGGCCACGCCGGCGGCGATTGGCGGGACCACGACGGCGGCCAAGGCCAGAGCCACCGTCAACCGCAGCACGGTGACGGCGAGACGATAGAGACGTTCCGACCGGTCAGCCATCGCCGCCACCGGAGGGAGTGCCGCCCTCGTTGCTGGAGGGCGGAGAGCCGGCACCGCCGGTTGCGGTGGTACTGGTCGACGGCCCGGGGTCGGGTTGGTTCCCGGGTGGCGGCACGGCGTCGATCGGGAGAGTCGGCGGAGGCGGCGCCACGCACGCCGCCAGCGCCACCACCGTCGTCTCCTCCAACCCTTGGTGACCAATGGTCACCGTGGCCCGGCCCATGCCGGTCGTCAGACAGCGCATCCGGAACTGGGCCAATCCCCGATCATCGGTGAAGACGACAGCCGGTGACAGTGACGACACGTGGGAGCTGAATTGGACCGCCACCGGCATGCCGGCCACCGGGACGGTGCTGATCACACCTTCGCCGTCGACGTCGGCTCTGCTCATGATCACTCCGAACGTTCCGGTCAGGCCGACCGTCATGGTGCCGCCGTTGACGAACTGGACGGTCGGCTCGGGATCCACCGCCTCCAGCTGGTAGGTCCTGGTCATGGTGCCCTTGGCTTCGAGGAAGAAGACGTCGGAGGTGGTCATGGCCCCGGCGCCCGGTAGCCAGGCTCGAACCCGATAACGGCCACCGGGGAGGTTGCGGGCGGTGAATCGGCCGTTGGCCCCGACCAGAACGTCGCGAACCCCGGTACCGGCGGTGGTATGACGCTCCAGACGAACCACTGCCCCCGATGCCGGTTCGTCGTCAATGCGAACCGCTCCGGCGATTCGAGCCTCACCACCGATCATCTCCACCGGATCGACCTCCGGAGGCGTGAACAAAAGTGACATCGGTCGGCGTCGGGTGTCGATCCCGGTGTGAACGACGTAGGGGGAGGCCGCCAATTCGGTCTTGTCGAAATCGAGTGACACCCCGCTGAGCCGGATCTCGGCCGGCCCGTCGGCGTCGATCCGGTAGGCGTCGACAACGAAATGGCGGTTGTGCCACATCAACCCCAGCGACACCGTCATCACGACGAACAAGGCAGCCTTCAGAACCTGCACCTTGTTCCTTCGACCAAAACGACGAAGAGCTGAGCCTTTCGGCCCAGCTCTTGGGTCGTTCAGATCAGGTCGTTGAGCCCAGACCCGGCGGCGGCCTCGACGCCGCTACGTTGGCCGTGGGGCCCTACTCGGGGACGTCGATGAAGATGCACTCCCCGGGGCATTCTTCGGCCGACTCGATGACCCGCTCGAGTCCACCCTCGGGCACCCGGGCCATGCCCTCGGCCCCGGCCGGGTTGGCGGTACCGTCGAACAGCTTCTCGGTGCCGAAGTTCTCGGCCGCTTCCTTCACGTAGTAAAGCCCGTCGTCCATCCCGAAGAACACATCGGGGGCAATCTCGGCGCAGAGGCCATCACCGGTGCAAAGATCTTGGTCGATCCAGACCTTGATGTCTGACATTGCATGAGCTCCTTGAGACTAGACAGAAAGCGGGGTTGGTTACCGAGGCCCTGAACCCCGGTGAATGTCACGATCAGTTGATTCTATCGGTGCCGTACCCCCGATCCCCAGAGGTTAACCTGATGTCACCATGGGGAAACGTCTGAGCAACACCGAGTCGTTGATGTGGTCACTGGGCCAGGATCCGAATCTGGCATCGACCATGGGGCTGTTCAGCGTGCTCGATGGAGCGCCACCGCCCGAGCGGTTCGAGACGACGATCACCAACCTGGTGGCCGCCGTTGAGCGGCTTCGCCTCAAGGTCAGCGATCCCCTGGGGCTGGGCGGCACCGTGGGCAGCCTGGAATGGGTGGTCGACGACCATTTCGACCTCGATCATCACATCCGGTACTGCAGCCTGCCCGGAGCCGAGATCGACGGTCCGGAACTGGGCCGACTGATCACCAACTTCGTCAACGATCCGTTCGACCGGACCCGTCCGTTGTGGCAGTTTCAGTTGGTCGGCGATCTGGCAGGGGGCAAAGCCGCCCTGCTGGGCAAGCTGCACCATTCGATCTCGGATGGCCACGGCATGGTGCGGCTGGGAGCCCACCTGCTGGAGTTCGAGCCTGACGCCCCGCCACCCGAGCGGGTCGACCTCGACGCCGTCTTGGCCGCTGAGGCACCGGGACCGGAAGACGGGAGCGACCGCTGGCGGGCCGGAGCCGAGCGGCTGACCGAACTGGTGCAAGGGGCGTTTCGCGACGTGCCGACCCCCCATCGCCTCTGGGAGCTGGGGGGTGACGCGATCACCTCGGCCCGGGCCAGCGACCTACGACTCAACCTCGGACGGGGATCGGACACCGAAGACGGCGGGAGCGCACCGTTGTGGCGGCATCGCTCCCGGAACCGTCGATTCGCCCCGGTCATCGAGTCACTGCCCGCCTTACGGCAGGCGGCCCACGACCATGGTGTGTCCATCAACGACCTGTTCGTCGGTGCCTGCGCCCAGGCGGCGGTGCACTATCACGACGAATACGACGTCGTGCTCGACCGGGTTCGGGCCACGGTGGTGATCAACGTGCCGGTGTCGGGAGGCGAACACGCCGACCCGCTCGACCTCGGCGAGGGCGACAACAACTTCCTTCCCGTACCCATCGTGATGCCCGGGGCCTCGATGGCCCCGGTCGACCGTCTCGACCTGATCCGTTCCGAGGTGAAGGCCAAACGGGCCATGTTGGAGGGTCGTAGCGGCGCACTCAATGCCATCAGCGGACTGGGGGCGTTCATTCCTCCCCAGGTGGCGGCGGCTGTCGTCATGGAACAGGCGGCCCGGGTCGACTTCGCCACCAGCAACGTGGCCGGCCTTCCCATTCCCGCCTGGTTCGCCGGCCGCCGTTTGGAGGCCATGTTCCCCGTCGGTCCTGTTTCGGGCACATCGTTCAACATCACCATGAACAGCTACAACGACGTCTGCTATTTCGGTCTCCATATGGACCCGGCGGCCATCGCCGACAGCGAACTGTTGGTCAAGAGCATCGGGCGAAGTTTTCGAGAATTCGGGGTAGAGCGGCTCTAGGATGCTTTCCTTTTGTCGATCGCTCATTACGGATCCATAGCTAACAGTGTTCGAGACTACTCAGGGCTATGGGAGAGGCGCTAGGTTGGAAGTGTGAACTCAGCTAGGGACTCCGCAGGAGCTGGTTCCGCCGACAGCCACAGGCCATCGCCCACCACCATCCCCACCGACGACTTTCCGGTTGCCTATGCCCGGAGTCAGCGATTCTCCATTGGCGTTCCTCGCAACGTCTCGGTCATCGCCGAAGGCACCAAGGTGCTGTATCTCCGCTCCCACGACGGCGAGGATCCGGCCATGTGCCTCTGGCAGATAGATCTGGAGTCGGGCAAGGACAAGCGGTTGGCCTGCCCCAAGCTGCTGACTCTGGGCGACGACGCCGAGGCTCCACCGGCTGAGAAGGCTCGCCGCGAGAGAGCTCGGGAGTCGGCCGAAGGTATCGTCGCCTACTCGGTCGACAGCGCCGGCACCAAGGCCTGCTTCGTGTTGGCCGGTGCCCTGTTCGTGCTGGACCTGGCAACCCATGATGTGACCACTCCGCTGGTCGAAGGCCCGGTATTCGATCCTCGCCTCAGTCCCGACGGCCGGTATGTGGCCTACGTTTCGGTCAGTCCTGGCAGCGAATACGCCCTGCGCCTGGTTGATCTGACCCGCCCCGATTCCGACCGGGTATTGGCCCATAGCCCCGACCCGTTGGTTTCGTTCGGTCGGGCCGACTTCATCGCCGCCGAGGAAATGCAACGTCAGCGGGGCTTCTGGTGGAGTCCCGAGAGTGATGCCATCCTGACCACGAGGGTGGATGAAACCCCGGTCGATGAGTGGTGGGTCCACGACCCCGCTCATCCGGAGAAGGCCCCGACGGCCATCCGCTACCCGGCGGCCGGAACCATCAACTCCGACGTCGACCTCTACCTCATCACCGTCGATGACGATGCCGGGGATCGAACCGAGCCGAGGCGGGTCTTCTGGTCGAACCGGGGCGCCTTCGAGTATCTGGCCAATGTGGTATGGGCCAAGGGCAACCCGCCGCTGGTGGTGCGCCAGACCCGCGATCAGCGCGAGGTGTCGGTGGCCGAGCTGAACCTCGAGACCCTCGAGCTGACCGAGAAGCGCCGTATCCAAGACGACACCTGGGTCGAACTCATCCCGTCGTCACCCACCCCGAGTGAGCACGGTCTGCTCACCATCGAAGATCTCGTGCCGCTGCATCAGCCCGGCATCCCCGACCCTCATCCCGGTTGTCGGGCCCTCATGCTCGATGGTCAAGCGCTTACCGATGAGGCCATTCAGGTGGAGTCGATCGTGGGTGTCGTCGATCGCCACGCCGTTATCACGGCTTGGACCGAGCCCACCGAAATTCATGTGTTCCTCGTCGACCTCTCGCCCGGCGGCAAACCGATTCGCCTGACCCACAATGCCGGAGTTCACCGGGCCACCCTCGGCATCCGCCCGGCCGGCGCCGGATCCACAGAAGGCGACGACGGCGACGAATCGGTCGAGGCTCTGGCGGTGGTGGCGGTTTCGACCACAAGGCCCACATCGGATGGTGTCGAGATCGCAGTCCGACCCTTGGGCTTTCCCGAGAGCGAGCATCACACCAGCCCCCACCCGGTCCTGGGTACGCCGCTCACCTTCATCGACGATCTGTCGATCCGACCTCCGATCAAGGCCGCACCCCTGTTCGTCAAGTTGGGGGCCGACCTGCTGGAGTCGGCGCTGTTCTTCCCCTCCGACTACCAGGGTGACGTCGAATTACCGGTACTGCTCGACCCCTATGGCGGCCCCCACGGCCAACGGGTTCTCAAGTCCCACAATGCTCACCTCGTGTCCCAGTGGTTCGCCGATCAGGGTTTTGTCGTGCTGGTGACCGACGGGCGGGGCACGCCGGGGCGGGGACCTCGCTGGGAACGTCAAGTATGGGGAGACCTGGCCGGGCCGGTGCTGGAGGATCAACTGGCCGCACTCGACTCGGCGGCCATCGAGTTCGGCTTTCTCGATCTCGACCGGGTGGCCATACGGGGCTGGTCGTTCGGCGGCTACCTGGCCGCGCTGGCCGTGCTGCGACGCCCCGACCGCTTCCACGCCGCCATCGCCGGTGCGCCGGTCACCAGCTGGAACCTCTACGACACCCACTACACCGAGCGTTACCTCGGTCATCCGGGGATGTACCCGCAGCACTATCTCGACACCGACCTCACGGCCGAAGCTCACAACCTGCAGCGTCCGCTGCTGTTGGTCCACGGTCTCGTCGACGACAATGTCGTGGCCGCCCACACCCTCCGGATGAGCAGCGCTCTGCTCGGCGTCGGCGTTCCCCACCAGGTCCTGCCGTTGTCCGGTGTCACCCACATGACTCCTCAGGAGTCTGTGGCCGAGAACCTGCTGCGCCTCCAATTGGACTTCCTGCGTACTAGCCTCGAAGAGGTGAACCCGGTCGATCCGCCGGCCTGACCGGCCGGAGCCGACCGGCTCCGATGGATCATCCGATACAGGAAGGCCCGACCGATCGACGATCTGGCACAATTGACTCCCGACCTGTCCTCGTTGGGGTGGAACGACGAACTTGAACAGTGGGCGGCCGAGGTCGACGCTCGAGCGGTGAAGGGTCGGGTGGCCAGGGTCAGTAGGGGATACAGCCTGGTGTTCACCGGTGGCGACGCCGTTCTGGCCGCCTCCGATTCGACCAGAACCCGGACCGAACTCGCCCCGGCCACCGGCGACTATGTGGTTGTCCAGGACTCTGACAGCGACGGACCACACATTGTCGACATCGCGGCCCGGACCACGGCCCTGACCCGCCGGGCTCCCGGCCGGGTCCCTGAGGCCCAGGTTCTGGCCACCAACATCGACTCGGTGTTCGTGATGCACGGCCTCGACCGACCGGTGAATCTGAGGCGGATCGAACGTCAGCTGGTGGTGGCGTGGGCCAGCGGGGCTCTGCCGGTTGTGGTGCTGACGAAAGCCGATGAGGTCGACGACCGTGATCAGCTTCAGAATCTGGTCGACGAGTTGGCGGCCGCCGCCCCCGGGGTGGCCATCGTGGCTGTGTCCACCATCAGTGGCGAAGGCATCGACGAGATCGAGAGCAGGATCCCGGTGGGCTCCACTGTGGCCTTGATGGGTTTGAGTGGGATCGGCAAGTCGACGTTGGTCAATCTGCTGTCAGGCGGTCAGGTGCAGCGCACGGGGGAGGTGCGGGCCGCCGATCGGCGAGGTCGCCACACCACGGTCACCCGCGATCTGATTCCGATCCCGGGGCGGGGCCTCATCATCGACACACCAGGTATCCGGGAGATCGGTTTGTGGCAGGCCTACACGGGTCTCGATCTGGCCTTCCCCGAGATCGCCGAGGCCACCGCCCGCTGCCGGTTCGCCGACTGCGCCCACGAAGCAGAACCGGGCTGCGGGGTCCGAGACGGTTTGGCTCAAGGCTCGATCGAGGAACGGCGGCTGGACCACTGGCGGGAGCTGATGGCCGAGCTGGAGTTGCAGGAAACCCAGCTGGAGGAGTTCGCCCGCCGGGCCGAGTCTCGCGACCGGGCCGATGCCAACCGGCGGCGGGACGCCGAACGCCCCAACCGACGCTCCCGCCGCAAGGGTCGGCGACGGTAGCGTCATCAGCGATGGAAAGACAGACACCCATTCGGTCCGCGGATAGGCAATACTGGTTCAGTATGCGGACAACGTCCTCCACCCGAAATTTGCAGCAGAAAACGAGCCCTGGGCTCGTTTTCTGCTGCAAATTTCGGGTGGGCTTCGCCGCGCTGCTCACGGCGTTGATGCTGGCCGGCTGCGGACGGCCGGCTCCGGACGACGAGGCCCAGGCCGGCGGCACCGACCCGGCGGCCCAGGAAGCGGCGCCGGCCGACGACACCGTCGACGCCTCGATCACCGCCGATGGTTCGGCCGAGACCGGTTCGATGGGCGAAGCCGACCCGGCGACCGGAGCGGCAACGGCCGACGACCAGAGCACCGCTGCCAGCCCCATCTTGACCTCGGACAACGTGGTCGGCGTGGTCGATCCCACTCCCGGTCGAGCCGGGGTGAAGGTGACCAGTCAGAACCCCATCGTGGCCCCCACGCCGACAACAGCCCCCCAGACCATGGCCGACGGTGACCCGGCCGCCCCCGGTGGGGTACACGTCGTCCAGGCCGGCGACACCTTGTCGGTCATCGCCCAGACCTACGGGGTTCCGATGCAGTCGATCATCGACGCCAACGGGCTTGTCGATGCCGATCAACTGAAGCTCGGGCAGGAACTCGTCATACCGGCCGCCGGCTGACTCACCGCCCCGCTGCTGGCAGGAGGGCCGAATCCCCCTACCATGAGAGGGAGGGAGGGGTCCTCCCCACTCAGGGCGCCGTGAGGAAGATGACATTGCGGGACGACATCGGCGAGGGAATCAGTGGCTGGGCCGGCGCTTCGCCGGCTGCTGCGCCGCTGCCCAATACCCCGCCCGACCAACCGCCGCCCGAAACCCGACTCGATCAGCCACGAGGCAATCAACCACCGCAGGAGCCGGCCCCCGATCAGCCGTCCGACGAGCCTCAGGTCGAGCACCAGGACCGGGAGCAGGAGGACCGGCACCCCGACACGGTGCTGGGCGACGGACCGGTGATGACCTACACCGTGAAGGAGCTGAAAATCAGCGACCGGGGCCTGCTCGACAGCATCCTTGATCAGTTCCAGCCCGGCTGGGAGGGCGATCTGGCTCCGGGAGCGACGGGATCTCTGGCCTTCGTGGCCGATTCGGCCACCTTTGCCTTCGGTTCCTTTCTCGGAGCCGAACCGGTGGGCTATGCCTGGGGCTACCGACTCCGGTTGCCCACGGGAAGAAGGTCACTCCTGTTGCATGACCTGGAAGTGGCCCAGGACCACCGAGGGCAGGGCCTGGGAAGCCTGCTGCTACGGGCGGTGCTGAACCTGGGCGAACGGGAAGGCTGCGCCCAGGTGTGGCTGGTGACCGAGGCCGACAATCAGACGGCGATAGACATGTACGAGGGAAGCGGCGGCGTGGCCCCGTCGAAACCGGCCGGCGATCTTGTCTACGAATGGCTGTTCGAGGTCAACCGCTGGATTCCCCGGCGCCGCTGACCTCTGGAGACCGGGCCGTCAAACGCCATGCCGTCCGCAAACCGATGCCGTCAAGACCGGCGCCGGCCACATCACTCTCGGCTTTGACCAGGTCACTCCGACCGCAGATACCGGCCACCAGATCGATCAGCAGGCGGGACATCCGATCGTCGGTGGCGTTCACCACCGAGCGGGCGTCATCCAAGGCCCGATCCACCGATGACTCGTCACCCCGCTGGCTGTGGACACAGGCCAGCACCAGATGGCCGGTGATACGGTCGAGATAGGTGGAATGCCCGTTCAGCACCCGTTGCACCGCGGTTTCGGCGTCGTCAAGGCGGCCATCGGCCGCCGCCAGCATGGCTCTGACCGCCTCGGCGAAGAAGTCGACCCGACGGGAGTCCGATCCATCGACCCAGGCCAGCTGAGTGGCGGCCTCGTCGACCGCGCCACCCTGCAGCAGGGCCAGCGAAACCGAGACGATGAGATCAGCCTCACCGACCACCGACAGGTCATCATGGAATCCCTGAAAGTTCGAGGCCCAGCGCAACGCCCGCTGGGCCTCACCGACCCGTGCCGCTGACGCGCAATTGGCGATGATGGCGATACGGCGGTTGAAGCGATCCCGGCTGCGGTCGGCCAACCGGAAGGCTCGCTCCAGCGTGGCGCTTCCGTCGTTGACCCGACCCAGAGACACCATGGCCCGACCTTGAACGGCCAAAGTCTGAATCTCCAGACCGACGTCATCGGCCCGCCGGGCCGCTTCGATGGCATCATTACTCAACCGCATCGCCTCGGCCGCCCGACCGGTCCACAGGGCCAGAGAGGCGGCCAGGTTTGTCATCATCGCCTCGGCCCACGGGTCGCCTCGACGCCGGGTGGTGGGCAACAAGGTGTCCACCAGTTCTTGAGCGGTGTCCAGTCTACCCAGGTGGAACGCCACCCAGGCCTGAACCCCCTGAGCCCAGGCCAAACCACTACGGTCCCCCAGCTCGACGAAGATCTCCGTGGCGGTCGACGCCTGTTGGTTGGCGTCGTGAACCCGTCCCTGGGAGAAGGCCAGCCACGCCATGCTCTGCAGGGTCCAGGCCTCGGCCCGGCGATCGCCGGCCTCGGCCGCCACCGTACGCGACGATTGAAAGGCCTGGCGGGCCAGTGAATCGTTGGATCGGGCCATCTCGGTGAGTCCCAGAAGCCGCAAGGCCAACGACTGTTCGGCCGCCGCTCCCAGCACGGCCAACTTGTCGGCCGCTTCCCTCAACTCCTGGGCCGCCCGGGCCAGCTCGCCGGCCTTACGGTTGACGTCACCGCTGGTCATCAGCGCCTTGGCCGCCAGCAGCGGGTCGTGGGCCACCAGCGCATCGAGCTTCTTGAGATCGGCCCGGGCTCCGGCGATGTCACGAATCTCGCACCGGGCCCGAGCCCGCCCGAACAGGAAACGGGCCTCGGCCCGGTCGTCGTCGGGGGCCATGTCGAGCCCCGACCCGAACCACGATTCGGCCTCAACCCCTTCGCCGGCCGCCAGCGCCTTCTCACCGGCCACGGCCAGCCAGGAAAGAGCCTTGTCGATCAGCTCGGCCCGATCGGCCTCGTTCATCAACACGAGTTCCAGGCTCAGTCGAGCGGCCGCTCGATAGTGGTCGGCGATGGCCACCACCACCGAGTTCCGCATCTCGGCCGACTCGGTCTGCTCCAGGTAGCGGGCGATCTCCCGGTGACGGTGAGCCCGAGCCGATTTGGTCAGCGTCCCGTAGGCCACATCCCTCACGAGCTCGGAACGGAACTCGAAGCGGGAGCCGTCGGCGACGAGAAGGTCCTGGGCCACCAAACCGTCGAGATCGGCGTCGACCGACCCCACACCGCGGCGCTGGCGCGACAACAACTTCAGCCCGGCCAGCGATCCGCTCCGGCCGAGCACGGCGGCGTCCTCCAGCAGGGCCCGCTCCCCCGGCGTCAACGAATCCAGTCGGGCGGCGATGAGACCGCGCAGCGTGCCCGGCAGTTCACCGACCACGCCCGAAGCCCCAGTGGCCGGATCGGGTCGAAGCAGCAGCCCGGCCAGTTCCTCCAGGAAGAACGGATTGCCGCCACTGCGGTCGACCAGATCGTCGATCGTCTGATCATCGAGCCCCCGGTCACCGGGCCGAGCCAGGTCGGCCAGCAGCTGGCGGGCGGCGGCGTCGCTGAGCGGACCCAGCTGGAGGATGGAGGCGCCGTGCCGGCCGTAGGCGATGCCGGCCCGGTCGACGACCCGGGCGGTGGCCACGATCATCAACCGCTGACGCGACCACTGGTTGAGGAGCCGATCGAGCAGGTCCCACACCGCGTCGCCGGCCCAGTGCATGTCGGACAACACCAGAACCACCGGACTGGATTCCAGCTCGGCTTCAAGCACTTGGCTGAACGCCTGGGTGACCTCGGAGCGGTTCTGGGCCGGTTCGCCGCCCCGAAGAGCGGTGGGAAACCCCATGGCGTGCATCAGGGCCGTTCGGCTGCGATCAAGATGTGGTGCTGACTCGCTCCCCAACCGGTCGGCCAGCTGGGCGGTGATGACTCGTTCGGTGGTGGCTTGGGAGGCATCGACGTCGAGATCGAACAGCTGCCGGATCATGTCGGCCACCGGCCACCACACGTTGGCCTCTCCGTAGGGCACGCAGTGGCCCCGCCAGACCCGGGCGTCGTAGCGGTGCTGCAGCCGTTTGGCCAGTTCATGGACAAGGCGGGTCTTGCCCATGCCGGCCTCCCCCACCACCAGGCTGAGCTGCGACTGACGGAGCTCGAAGGCCAGCCGGGCCTGTGACTCCAGGACGGCCAGCTCGTGTACCCGGCCGACGAACCGCTCGCTACCCTCGCGGTGGGAGCCGGGGGGTTTGGTGGCCTCCAGGGCTATCCACGCCTCGAGGGGCTCTTCCCGACCTTTGGCCGTCAGTGAGCCGATCGACTGGTAGCGCACCACATGACTGGTCAGGCCGTAGGTCGTCTGACCGACCAGGATCTGTCCGGGTTGGGCCAGTTGCTCCAACCGGCTGGCGGTGTTCATAACATCGCCCATGGCCGTGTAGTCACCACCGGCGGTTGAGGTGCCGACCAGGACCTCACCGGTGTTGACGCCGATACGGATGCGGATGGGATCGTCGGTCGGAGCCAGGCTGTCGAGCGTTTCCTGCATACGCAGGGCGGCCCGTACCGCCCGCTCGGCATCGTCTTCATGAGCCGTGGGAGCGCCGAAGAGAGCGATGATGCCGTCACCCATCACCTTGTCGACAACGCCACCGAACGAGGTGATGTCACGGGCCAACAGCTCGAAACACCGATCGACCAGCCGTTTCACTTCCTCCGGATCGCGGTGTTCGGCCAGCGTGGTGAACCCGGCGATGTCAGCGAACAGGGCCGTCACCACCCGTCGCTCGTCGCTGGCCGTCTGGGCCGCACCGCAGTGGGCACAGAAGCGAGCGCCCTCGGTGATGGTGGCTCCGCAGCTACGGCACGTCATTGCTATCAACCATAGGTAAACCCGGGCGTCGATGGTCGGCCATTTGTCGATGGCGGTGGTCGGCCAACAGGTCGAGACCGAAACCACAGCAATACAGGCGATCAGCCATCTATGCCAGGTATTGCATGTATCGGTCGGTGGGTTAGATTCATGTAGATGTCGACTCCTCCCCCCGTCAATCAGCTTCCTGAATGGCAGGCTCTGGCCGATCACGCCGAACGATTCGCCTCCACCACCATCCAGGAGCTCTTCGCCACCGATCCCGGTCGGGCCGAGAGCTTCACCATCGACGCCGCCGGTCTACATGTCGACTTCTCCAAGAACCGGATCAGCAACGAGACGGTCGATCGCCTGGTCGAACTGGGCCACGCCACCGGAGTTCCTCAGCTGCGGGAGGCCATGTTCAACGGACGAGCCATCAACGTGACCGAGGGTCGAGCCGTGCTCCACACTGCCCTGCGTCGGCCGGCCGGCGATGTGGTCACCGTCGAGGGGGACGAATCGAATCAGAATGTGGTGGACGACGTCCATCGGGTGCTCGATGCCATGGCCACCTTCGCCCAACGGGTCCGCGGCGGCGAATGGAAGGGGGCGACCGGAGCCTCGATTGACACCGTGGTCAACATCGGCATCGGCGGATCGGATCTGGGCCCGGCCATGGCCACCCGAGCCCTGCGGCCCTACGGTCGTCCCCCCCACAGCGAGCGCCCCATGGACGTGCGTTTCGTGTCCAACATCGACCCCACCGATCTGTTCGAAGCTCTGCACGGCATTGATCCGGCGTCGACCCTGTTCGTCGTGGTGTCGAAGACCTTCAGCACCATCGAAACGCTGACCAACGCCAGATCGGCTCGTCAGTGGATCGTCGACGCACTGGGGGAGGCAGCGGTGGCCGACCACTTCGTGGCCGTCTCCACCAACGCCGACCGGGTGGCCGAATTCGGTATCGACACGGCCAACATGTTCGGCTTCTGGGACTGGGTCGGCGGGCGGTACTCGGTCGATTCGGCCGTCGGACTCTGCCTGATGCTGGCCATCGGACCGGACGGATTCCGCCGGTTCCTGGCCGGCATGCACGAAATGGATCGCCACTTCCAGGAGGCACCGCTGGGTCGGAACCTACCGGCTCTGATGGGCCTGATCGGTATCTGGTACAGCAACTTTCACGGAGCCCAGTCGATGGCTGTTCTCCCCTACTCCGACCATCTGGCCCGGTTTCCGGCCTACCTGCAGCAACTCGACATGGAGAGCAACGGCAAACGGGTCGACCGGTTCGGTCGCCCGGTCGAGGTCGACACCGGTCCAATCGTATGGGGCGAACCCGGCACCAACGGTCAACACGCCTTCTACCAGCTGATCCACCAGGGAACCCACCTGATACCGGCCGACTTCATCGG
Organism: Acidimicrobiales bacterium; assembly: GCA_965216685.1. Taxonomy (GTDB): domain Bacteria; phylum Actinomycetota; class Acidimicrobiia; order Acidimicrobiales; family SZUA-35; genus JAHELU01. The sequence continues at coordinate 3,632,220 of OZ244195.1, read as the reverse complement.
ATTCGTGGAGGCCGGCAATCCCATAGGCAACCACCACGACCTGCTGATGGCCAACTTCTTCGCTCAGACCGAGGCCTTGGCCTTCGGCCAGGACAACGAGGACCCGCAGCGCCACTTCCCCGGGAACAGGCCGACCACCACGATCATGGCCCAGCGGCTCGACCCGGCCACCCTGGGTCGCCTGATCGCTCTCTATGAACACAAGGTCTTCGTTCAGGGCGCGGTGTGGGGAATCAACTCGTTCGATCAGTTCGGCGTCGAACTGGGCAAGGTCCTGGCCACCTCGATCGGCCCCGAGTTGACCTCAAGCGACGATCTCGACCACGATTCGTCCACCAACGCCCTGATCACCTACTACCGGTCGCACCGGAACTGAAGGTCGCCCGGTCAAACTCCGGCCGGTTGGTGGGAACGCCAGTGGTCCTGAAGGTCGTTCTTCACCTTGACCAAGAGCTCGATCAGCTCGTCCCGGGGAACGGGACGCTCATCGATCCACTGCAGTACCGCCGATTCGGTGAACGACACCCAGCTTCGTAGCAGCAGCGCGATCAGTGGATCCCTCGGTATGCCGGCTCGTTCCACGATCAGATCGACCATCTGTACCCGGAAGTCCTCGAAGATCTCACCGAAGTCGTCGTCTCGAGCGGCGTAGTTCGACATGGCCAGGAAGGTCCGGGGCCACTGCTCGATGTATCCGATGAAGGCATCGAGACCCCGCCTCAACCGTTCGTCGGCCTCGACATGGACGGCGGCGTCGCCAACGGCGGTGGCCATGACGGTGGCCGCTTCGGCCAGAGCGGCGAGATGAAGCTCCCGGACCGACGGGAAGTAGTGAAAAACCAGACCGCGGGACACCCCGGCCTCGGACGCCACCCGATCCACCGTCAGGTTGTCGAGCGGCTCATTGAGCAACAGCTGCAGTCCGATCTCCAGAAGCTGCGAACGCCGAGCAGCAGGCGAAAGCCTGGTCCGCTTCGGTCGGTTTGTCGGATTTGCCACCGTTATCGATCCTACTCTCCCGCCAACACCGGAGCTGAATCTCCGGCTGGTGATCAGCGCCGGTACACCGGGCCGCGATATCCGTCGGAGAACCCGCCTTGCAGCAGTGCCTCTTTGACCAACGGTTCTTCCACAATCGGCACACCGTTGACTTTGCTGATCATCAGCGATCGGATGCGGTTGTCGTTGACCAGGCTCTTGAGGGCGCCGACCCACGACAAGTCGGCCGGCTCCGACCCCTCCGATGGTGAAGGGAACGTCACCAGACTCTTGCCCCCGCGCTCCAGGTAGACGACGGGGCGACCGTGCCTCAGGACGACGTAGGCGCCCACCGATCGCGCGGGACGACCCGGCGTTTCCGGCCAGGGCAACGCCGCCCCGTAGGGTTGGGCAGGATCGACGGCGGCCAGGACCTCGATCCGGTCGTGGCCATCGTCGCCATCGCCGGGGTCGGCGGGGTCGGCGGACATGCCGGTCGAACGATGGTCCCGGAGCCGGTCGACCGCACCAGGCAGGGCGAACTGGGCCGCACCCAGCCCCGAGACGAAATAGCCCCGGCGAACCTGACCCCGGTCCTCCAGCTCCTTGAGTACCGGGTACACGCCGGCGAAGCCCCCGTCGGCCCCCTCGGCCAAGGCCATCTCCCTGGTCAGAACACCGTACCGTTCCAGCAGCTGCAGGGCCCGGGTGGTGGCCCGCTCGGTCTGGCCCACCGGCGGCTGGCCAGGGGGCGACACCAGCGGTTGGACCAGCGACCAGCGGCCGGTGGCCGACGGCGGACCGAGGCGTGACAGTGCCCGCAGGTTTGGCCGGTTGGGTCCTCGGCGGGTGCCCCGGCTCCGCTTACGCCCTCCGGGCGAGGTCGGGGTGGCGCCGGCCAGCAACGACCGGAGGGCGGTGAAGGAATCGTTGGTCACCTCGCCGGCCCACACCAGATCCCAGAGGGCGCCCAGCACGGTCTGGTCGTCGTAGTCACAGCCGGCATCCTGAGCCATGGCCACCAGATCGGACCAGAACGACGCTCCCGATCGAGCCAAGCCCTCCCGCAACGCCTGATGGATCTGATCATCGGGTCGGACCTCGGGGTCGAGCGCCTCAGGGTCGGGAACCAGCAACGGCACCTGGTCGCGCCACACCAGGCGCAGCCGGCCGTCGCCCACACCGATGCCTCCCGATCCCACCCACACCAGCTCGCCGGCGGTGAGAAGCGTGTCAAGATCCGACGGTTCATAGCCACCAAGGCGGGCGGGGAGGATGTCGGTCTCCAGGGTCGAGGCCGGCAGCGACGCCCCCTGGAGGGTGGTGATGACCTTGGCCAAGGCCTCCACTCCCCGCCGGCGGGACCCGACGTGTTGCCAATCGGAAAGGAAGCGGGCCAGAACCTCCTGTTCCACCGGTTCCACCTCGGCCCGCAGAGCAGCCAGTGAGCGGCGACGCAGGGTCCGCAACACCTCGACGTGGCACCACTCCCGGTCGTGACCGTCAGGACGAAATTCGCCCCGGACCAGCCGTCCCTCCCGTTCCAGCGCCAGCAGCGCTTCAATGGCCCGATCGGGATCGAGACCAACCCGGGCCACCAGTTCGCCCACCAGGAACGGACCGTTGGTGCGGGCATAGCGGGACACCAGATCGGCCACCGGATCGGCCACCGATTCGGTGAAGGCCGCCGGCAGCCCGGGAGGCAGCGCCACTCCCAGGGCGTCACGCAAGCGGGAGGCATCGTCGGGAGCGGCCACCATCGGTTCGCCGGCCACCACCACGTCGATGATCCGACGCTCGGCCCGCAACCGCTCCACCGCCTCGGACGGGTCGATACCTTCGGTTCGCAGATCGAGATCGGTCATGGTCAACGGACCCAGCCAGCGAAGCAGATCCTCGACGTGGTCGACAGTGCGGGCCCGCCAGCGTTCGGCTGTGCGTTGCAGCTCGGCCTGCAGATCGGCCATCACCTCGGGATCGAGCAGCTCCCGCAGCTCCTCGGCTCCCAGCAGATCCCGGAGGAGATCTCGGTCCAGGGAGAGGGCGGCGGCCCGGCGTTCGGCCAGCGGAGCGTCGCCCTCGTACATGTACTGGGCGATCCAACCGAACATCAGCGACTGGGCGAAGGGCGAGGCGGTGTCGGTGTCGACCTGGCGGACCTTGATCTTGCGGCTACGGAGATCGGCCAGCACCGAACGCAGGGCCGGTACGTCGAAGACGTCGTTGACACATTCACGGCTGGCTTCCAGCAAAATGGGGAAGCTGGGGTATTTGGCCGCCACCGCCAGCAGGTCGGCCGCCTTCTGCCGCTGCTGCCACAACGGGGTGCGTTTGTCGGGCCGCAAGCGGGGCAGGAGCAGGGCTCGGGCCGCGCATTCCCGGAAGCGGGAGGCGAACAGCGCGGTGTTGGGCAGCTGGGCCACCAGCAGGTCATCCAGCTCATCGGGGTCGATGAGCAGCTCGTCGACCGGTAGACGGTCGACCGCTTCGGGCAGGCGGATCACGATCCCGTCGTCGGACCACATCAACTCCACCTCCCAGTCCCATTCGGCCGCCAACCGGTGGCGCAGCGCCATGCCCCACGGGGCATGGACCTGGGCCCCGAACGGGCTGAGAACACAGATTCGCCAGTCGCCGATCTCGTCCCGGAAACGTTCAACCACGATGGTTCGATCGTCGGGGATGAAGCCGGCGGCTTCGACCTGTTCATCGAGGAACATCAACAGGTTGGCCGCCGCCAGTTCGTCGAGGCTGTGCCGGTCGAGCAGGCGTTGCCGGGCCTCAGGGGGTTCGAGGGTTCTGATCTCCCTCATGAATTCCCCCATGGCCCGACCCAACTCCAGCGGGCGGCCGGGACCGTCGCCATGCCAGAAGGGCATCTTGCCCGGCTGGCCCGGTGCCGGGGTGACAACCACCCGCTCGTGGGTGATGTCCTCGATGCGCCAGGTGCTGGCCCCCAGCAGGAACGATTCGCCCGGCCGGGACTCATACACCATCTCCTCGTCCAGCTCCCCCACCCGGGTTCCATCGGGTAGGAACACGCCGTAGAGCCCCCGGTCGGGAATGGTGCCGCCCGAGGTCACGGCCAGCCGCTGGGCCCCCGGTCGGGCCCGGATGACCTGCTCGACCCGATCCCAGATGATGCGGGGCCGCAGCTCGGCGAACTCATCGGAGGGGTAGCGGCCGGCCAGCAGGTCGAGAGTGGCGAACAGGGCCTCGTCGGAGATCTCGGCGAAGTTGGCCGCCCTTCGGATCATGGCGGCCAGATCGTCGACCGGCCAGTCGTCCATGGCGACGGCGGCCACGATCTGTTGGGCCATGACGTCCAGCGGGTTCCGGGGATAACGGGTCTCCTCGATGAGGCCCTGGCGCATGCGGTCGACCACCACCGCCGATTCGACCAGATCGGCCCGATGTTTGGGAAAGAACTTGGCCCGGCTGGGCACGCCCACCTGGTGGCCGGCCCGTCCGGCCCGCTGCAGGCCCCGGGCCACCGCCCCCGGCGACTCGACCTGGACCACCAGATCGACCGCCCCCATGTCGATACCCAACTCCAGCGACGAGGTGGCCACCAGACCCTTGAGGACGCCCCGTTTGAGCCGATCCTCGATGTCGAGCCGGCGCTCCCGGCTGAGCGACCCGTGGTGGGCCAGCACCAGTTCATGACCGGCGTCGGCCGGCGACGTGCCTTCTGCCTCTGCGCCCCTGCTCTCGCCGTCGAGGGCCAGCTCGTTCAACCGGGTGGCCAGCCGCTCGGCCAGCCGCCGGGCATTGACGAACACGATGGTCGACTGGTTCTCCTCCACCAACTCCAGGAGGCGGGGGTGCATGGACGGCCAGATGGATCGCCGAGCCAGCGACAGGGCCTCGGGCGCCGACACCGCGTCGGAGCCCGAGCCCTGCTCCACCACCTCGCCCAGCCGACCCATGTCGTCGACCGGAACGATGACCTCGATCTCCAGTTCCTTGGTGATCCCCGAATCGACGATCGTGACCGGGCGGGGGCGACCATCGGCGTAGCCACCGAGGAAACGGGCGATCTCGTCCAGCGGCCGTTGGGTGGCCGACAACCCGATTCGCTGCGGCGCCCGATCGGTGATCTGTTCCAACCGTTCCAGGCTCAGAGCCAGGTGGGCCCCCCGTTTGGTGGCGGCCAGAGCGTGGATCTCGTCGATGATGACGGTTTCCACCCCGGCCAGCGTCTCCCGGATCCGGGAGGTCAACATCAGGTAGAGCGACTCCGGGGTGGTGATGAGAAGGTCGGGTGGGTGTTTACCCAGTTTGCGCCGCTCCTCGGCCGATGTGTCACCGGTTCGCAGGGCCACGGTGGGCTCGTGGAACTCCTCGCCCAGACGCTGGGCGGCCAGACGAACGCCCTGTAGGGGGGCCCGCAGGTTCTTCTCGACGTCGACGGCCAGGGCTCGAAGGGGCGAGATGTAGAGGATGCGGGTGCGCTGGTTGACGTCTTCGGGCCGGGGGCGGGTGGTGAGTTGATCGAGACCCCAGAAGAAGGCGCTCAGGGTTTTGCCGGAACCGGTGGGGGCCAGAATCAGGGTGTGATCACCGCCGGCGATGACCGGCCAACCCTTGACCTGGGGTGGAGTGGGCTGGGGGAAGGTGGTGGAGAACCACTCGGCCGCGGCCGGGCTGAAGCCGTCGAGCGCCTCGTCGTAGTTACTCACCCTCCCCAGCCTATTGTCCGGCGGTGACAGAAATTGGAGGACGACCGGTCGACGGTTGTTCTACGGTGATAGGCGGTGCCGGCGGTCTCCAGAGGCGGCGACAAACGTGGTGTGCTACGACGGTTCGAATCCGTCACTCGATATTGCCTGTCTTGAGTCCGGCTGTCCCTCACATCGGGGGCCGTACCGGCACCAGCTTTCTCCCATCCGAGTCCATCCATCAATCAGACCAGTACCCGAAGGAGGTGCCATGAAAACCCGATACATCGTCATCCACGACACGCACCGAGGCCTGCGTTACACAGACGGCCGACTGACCGATGTCCTCAGCGGTGGACGGCACCGGGTACAGCCCCGGTGGTGGAGGCCGTTCGGTCCTCAGGTGCACGTCGAACTGGTCGACATGCGAGAGCGGGAGCTGACCATCAAGGGCCAGGAGATCCTGACGTCGGACAAGGTGGCGGTGCGAGTGACCATCGTGACCCAGTTCCGGGTCACCGACCCCGTGGCCGCCCTGGAACAGGTCGCCTCCTACGAGGACCGGCTGTACTCCGATGTCCAGCTGGCGGCCCGCCGGTCGCTGGCCACCATGACGCTGGAGGCCATCCTCACCAACCGCAACCAGTTGTCGACCGACATCTTGGAGGAGGTCCACCCCATCGCCGCCACCTACGGCGTGGAGATCCTGCGCTCCGATGTGAAGGACCTGGTGTTCCCCGGTGACCTCCAGGCCATCATGAACCAGGTGTTGTCGGCCGAACGGCTGGCCGAGACCAAGCTGATCGAGGCCCGCACTCAGGCCGAAGCCCGGCGGCTGCAGGCCGAGTCCGACGCCACGGTGGCCCGGATCAACGCCCAGGTTGAAGCCGACGAGCTCCGGCTACGGGCCAATGGGGCCCAGGCCTACCTCGACAATCCCGCCCTCCTGCGACTGCGGGAGATCGAGGCCATGGAACACCTGGGAGCCAACGGCAACGCCCGCATCTACCTCGGGGTCGACGCCGCCGTCGACGCCTGATACCGACCACCCCCGAGTGCGTTGTCGCTCGGGGGTGGTCACAGCCCCATACACTTGACGGCCATGACGCGACCGTTCCGATTTGGTGTCCAATGCAGCTCCGCCTCATCCCGAGCCGAGTGGGTCGAGCTGGCCCGCAAGATCGAGGATCTGGGCTACAGCACCCTGACCATGCCCGATCACTTCGACGATCAGCTGGCGCCGGCGGTGGCGCTGATGTCGGCGGCCGAGGCCACCGAACGGCTGCGGGTCGGGGCGCTTGTCTGGTGCAACGACTACCGACACCCGGTGGTGTTCGCCAAGGAGGCGGCCACACTCGATCTGCTGTCCGACGGTCGGCTGGAGCTGGGAATCGGCGCCGGATGGATGAAGTCCGACTACGACGAGGCCGGCATGGACTACGACCGCCCCGGGCTGCGTATCGAGCGGATGGTGGAATCAGTCGAGATCCTGAAAGGGCTCTTCGCCGACGAGCCGTTCAGCTACCGGGGCGACCACTACACCATCAACAGCCTCAACGGCACGCCCAAACCGGTCCAGCGGCCCCACCCTCCGTTCCTCATCGGCGGCGGCGGACCCCGGTTCCTCCGCCTGGCCGGCCGGCTGGCGAACATCGTCGGCATCAACCCCAACCTGTCGGCCGGGGTGATCGACGCCTCGGTCGGAGCCGACGCCACGGCGGAACGATACGAGGAGAAGCTGTCCTGGGTTCGAGACGGGGCGGGTGACCGCTTCGATGACATCGAACTCCAGGTCCGGGTGTTCTTCCCGGTGGTCACCGACAATCGTGACGAGTTGATCGAGTCGATGGCCGCCGGCGTCGGCCTGAGCCCGGCTGAGGCTCTGGAGTCACCGCTGGCCCTCGTCGGCACCACACAACAGATCACCGAGGCAATCCGGGAGCGGCGGGAACGCTTCGGCTTCAGCTACGTCGTGATCGGCCAGAACGAGGTCGTCGACTTCGCTCCGGTGGTGGCCGAACTGGCCGGCTCCTGACCAGGTGGCGGCATCAACCAACGGTAGAATCGACCGGGTATGAACACCGAGCAGCCCTCCTCCGGGGAGCACGATGTCGCCGGCGTCGAGGCCGACTACTCGGACCTCGAGCCGGGATTGTCGGAGCGGGAACAGAAGGCGTCGAAGAACCGAGTGGTCCAGATCATTCTCGGTGTCTTCCTCATCATCGTCGGCATACCCATGATCCCCCTCACCGGACCGGGCTGGGCTGTCATCCTGGTTGGTCTCAACATGGTCTGGCCCAACAACCCCGTGGTGCCCTGGTTGCGGCGGCGGCTTCCGGTTGTGCCCGATGAGGGCCCGATTCCCAGGCGCTATTACGTGATCGGCGGCCTGCTCATGGTTGGCAGCCTCGGGGTGAGCATCCTCTACGGGGACGAGATCACCCGCTGGCTGCGTGACATCACCGGAATCTGACGGTGCTCATCGGTATTGACACCGGCGGTACCTACACCGATGCCGTCCTTTTCGACGAGTCGGTACTCGATCAGGGTGTCGATGCCGACGCCGCCGAGGCGCCCGGAGTTGTGGCCTGGGCCAAGACCAGGACCCACCCCGATCTGTCCATCGGCATCCGCCAGGCGCTGGCTCAGCTGTCGCCCGACCCGGCCCGGATCTCACTGGTGTCGCTGTCGACAACCCTGGCCACCAACGCCTTGGTCGAAGGAGTTGGGGGCCGGGTCGGGCTGGTTCTCATCGGCTTGGACCCCGATGCCATCGAACGGGCCGGTCTGGCCGGGGCCCTGGGTTCGGATCCGTTGATCACCTTGGCCGGGGGACACGACTCCTACGGGGTCGAGGTGGCGCCGCTCGATGTGGAGGCCTTGGCCTCCGCCACCGACGGGCTGACGGTCGACGCCTTCGCCGTGGCTTCCCACTTCAGCGTGCGCAATCCGGCCCACGAGTTGGCAGCCCGCCGGATACTGTCGGCCGGCGGGCTTCCCGTGGCCTGCAGCCACGAGTTGTCGGCCCGGCTCAACGGACCCAAGAGGGCACTGACCTGTCTTCTCAACGCCCGGCTACTGCCCATGATCAGCGAACTCTGTGACGCCGCGGCCGCCATCATGACCGAGTTCTCGATCGACGCTCCACTGATGCTGGTGCGGGGAGACGGTTCGCTGGTGTCGGCCGAGTTCGCTCTGGACCGACCGATCGAGACCATACTCTCCGGCCCGGCGGCCAGTGTCGTGGGGGCCGGCCACCTGTTGACGGGCCGAGCCGACCCGACCGGGCCAACGGTGATGGTGTCCGACATCGGCGGCACCACCACCGACATCGGGTTGATCCGTAACGGCCGACCGACTGTGAGTCCTGATGGCGCCGTGGTCGGCGGGCACCACACCATGGTCGAAGCCGTCGACATGTACACCATCGGTCTGGGTGGCGATTCCGAACTTCACATCGATCGAGCCGTACCGGCCACTCTGCGGCTCGGTCCCCGACGGGTCACCCCTATCGCTCTGGCCGCCCTCGACGACCCCGACGTGATCCACCGCGGTCTCGACCGCCGCCGTCCTCCGTTTCGGGAGGATCACGTGCGGTTTGTGCGGGTCACCGGTCGCCACAACCGTGTACGGGGCGTCCTCAGCGACCGGGATCAGCGACTGCTCGACAAGATGTCGGTGGACGGTCCGATCTGGCGACCGGCTGACGAAACGGTGGCCTCCAGCATGGAAGCCTTGGCCCTCGGTTCTCTGGTGGGCCGGGGATTGGCCCAAGTCGCCGCCTTCACTCCCAGCGACGCCTGCCATGTACTGGGACGGCAAGACGGTTGGGATACCGCCGCGGCCGGGAAGGCGGCCACCATACTGGCCGCCATCACCGACAACCGGGGTGACCCGTTGGCCCCCGATGGCGCAGCCTTCTCTCAGTGGGTGTTCGACCGGCTGGTCCGTTCCTCGGCCGAGGCCGTACTGGCCGTGGCCTTTCGGGCCGACGGGATGAGCGCTGATGCGGTGGGCCACGAACTGGTGCAGCGGGCCCTGGCCGATCCGCCGACGGTGGCCCGGGTCAGTGTCGGCGCCCAGGTTGACCTCATCGGGCTCGGGGCATCGGCCGCCACCTACTATCCGGCGGTGGGCAAGACAGTGGGGGCCAACGCCATGGTGCCGCCGTACTCCCAGGTAGCCAACGCCGTCGGTGCCGTGGTCGGTCAGGTCCGGATCAGTGCCCAGTGCACCATTTCCCAACCAACCAAGGGTCAGTACCGCATCCACTGGCCGGGCTTGACCGATCGCGGCGACCGTCAACCAGCCATCGACGATGCCGTTTCCGCCCTACAGGATCACGTGCGAGCCGAGGCCGATCGAGCTGGAGCCGGTCAGCTCGTGTTGACCGACCGGGTCGAGGTGAAGACGGCGGTGATCGAAGATCGGGAGGTCTTCGTCGAGGCGACGGTTGAGGTGGTCGGTGTGGGGCGTCCTCGCTTCGCCGTCAGCTGACACGACGGTGTGGAAAGCACCGATCCCCCGCCCCGGGGACCGGGCGCGCTCCGCCACCGATCCGGGGGCGGTTGGACGCCAGGTCCCCGAGGGGGGAAATATCAGGCGAGGGATCGGGCGGTTTCCGAGAGCGGCACGTCCGACTTCGAAGTCGGAAGTGTGCCCAGCAGTCGGTCACCGGAATTGGAGGTGACGCCAAGCCAGTAGTTCTCGTTGCGGTAGTGGTGCAGACGGTGGTTGCGGGCCAGGCGGGCATAGAACCGGTTACGGAACCGATGTCGGGTGTGGACGGCGAGATGCACCCATTCGTAGTGGGCCAGCGTCCACCACGACAGGGCCAGGCCGGACAGGAAGGTGGGGAGCATCGGCCAGCCGGTGAGGGCGGCCAGCGGAACGGCCCACGAGGAGGTGAAAACGCCGATGGCCGGCAGGAAGGCGGCGCTGTAGTTCGGCTCGAGGAGCACGTGGCTGAGATCGGTCGGATCCTCATGATGGCGGCGGTGGGAGGTGGACGTCTGCAGCCGTCGGGTACGCCAGGAGTCCTCGGGGGCGTGCAGGAGGAACTTGTGGATCACCCATTCGACGGTTCCCGTGGCGGCGATGACCACGGCGACGGCGACGACGTCGTGTCGACCGAACTGGCCAACGACCAGCCGAGCCGCCGTTCCGGCACCCGCCCCGGCCAGGATGACCCGAGGGGATCCGGCGGCCAGATAGACCGAGAGCGCCTCGCGAAGGTTGCCGATCTCGGTCGATCGGACGGGAAGATCGGCACGGATCCAACCGGTCACAGCCGACGACGTCGTCATGCCCGACTTCTTCGTCAACCGGGCCAGGCTCGACACCGCGCTCAACACGTTGGAGGTCATGGTGATCGTCGCCCCTGCTCGTCGACCGCGTCGAACAGATTCTGGCCCAACCGGATGAACGTCTCGTGCGAGCCGATGGCGGCACCGGCCTCGTTGTTGATGGTCAGTCCGACCATGGCGTAGATGAAGAGGAACGATATCTGGGTGACGAAGTCGGCGGTGATCCCCCGTTCGCCTGGTATTGGGGGATCACCGCCCTCGTCACCGCTCCGCGTCCGCGCCCTCTCGACCTGTACGTCGGCCAGGAACGACACCATATTGATGATGTGTCGGTGGTGATCCTCCACGATGGGGGCCAGCTTGGCCTGTAGCTCGGGGTTGGTTCGAGCCTGGGCGAAGACCTCGACTACGGCGGTTTGCTCGGGCCGGCTCATGCACTCCCAGAGAATGGTAAGTAGTTCGGTGGCGGTGGCGTCGGCACCAACCACGGAGAAGGAATGGGCGAACCCCTCTCTCAGTTCGGCCAGGGCATATTCGACGGTGGCCGCCAGCAGATCAATGCGGGTGTCGAAATGATTGAACACCGCGCCATTGCTCAGTTCCGCCGTTTCCGCCACGGCCACCGTCGAAAACCCTGCGGCTCCCTGTTCAAGCAGTACGGCGGTTCCCGCCTCCAGCAATCTCGTTCGAGTTTGCTTCCGTCGTTCTGCCTGGGTTGCCACGCCCACCACATTACAGAGAGAGCACTCTCTTTGTCAATGAATTTCTTCCACTAGCTGAAAACTTGCAGTAGAAAGCGAGCTATCAGCTCGCTTTCTACTGCAATTTTCGCCCGGACCTTGGCCTCTACCGGCCGTGAGATGGTCGACGAAGACATCCTTGCACGACGGTGCTTCAAGCGGCACAAGTTCGTGTTCCCCACGGTGCTCTCCGATGAAGACTGGCAGCGACTCGCCGTTCCGACACTGTTTCTCGTCGGACGCGACGAGGTCTCCTACTCCGCAAAGCGGGCGGTCCAGCGACTGGCCGCCGTGACCCAAGCGATCCACCCCAAGGCGCCGTCGTGTGGTCAGTCCGACCAGGAGGCCAGGATCCGGCGGCTGGCGTCGTCGGCCGGGAAGAACGACTCCAGCCGCAGTTCGTCCAGGGTCACGTCGTGGGGGGAGCCGATGGTGGAGATGGTGGTCAACAACGACAACTCGAGACCCGACCCGTCGTCGCCCACGGCCACCACCATCGGTACCAGCAGCTCGGAACCACCGGCCGATCGGGGATGCTGACGTAGCGAAGCCACGTCGGGGTACGACAGCATCTCGTCGACCATGGCGGCCAAGGCCATGTCGGCCGGTCGGTGATTGCGCTCACGCTCCAGGCGAACCAGCACGGCGGAAGCCAGCTCCGACCAGTTCCGGGTCCGAGACCGGATGCCATCGGGATGGTAGACCAGGCGATGCACGTTGGGGGTGGGGGCCAGAGCCTCGCTGTCGGCCGGTAGGACGGTGGTCATCAGTCGTAGGGCGGCCGGGTTGGCGTCGACCAGGTCACCCAGTCGGTTGATCACCGCCGCCGGGTTGGGCATGTGGGCATCGAGAATGGTGCTCAACACCGTCCTGATCCCATCCATCTCCGGGGCGTCGAGATCCAACTCGGAGTAGACGGGGGCGAAGCCGGCGGCGTCCAGCAGCGCGTTGCCGTCGCGCAACGGCAGCTCGAGCACCGTGGCCAGGTGGATGACCATCTCCCGGCTCGGTTTCGATCGACCGGTTTCCAGGAACGACAGGTGGCGGCTGGAAACCTCGGCCTGGTTGGCCAACTCGAGCTGGCTGTAGCGTCGGTTGACCCGCCACCAGCGGAGCCGGGGCCCGAACTCCGGCGGCGGGGCCAGATCTGCGGTGGACGGGGATGCGGTTGCCGTCATAGCTCGAACGTACCCCTCATCCCGCCGACCGACCATTACCTCCGAGGTAATTGGATTGGGTGACGGCCGGGATCAGAGTCGAATCCATGAACACTCCTACCGCAATCGACGCAATCGACATGACCGCAACCGACAACACCAGCACCGTGTTCTCCGGCCCGGAGATCCTGCGCCGCATCTTCGCCTTCGACCGCATGGCGGTGGTGGCCACGGCCGCCGCCTTCACCGTGGGGGCAGTGCCGGTGGCCCGACTCCTCAACTGGCCGACCTGGATCGTGGCCGCCATCGGAGTCAGCCTCATTCCCTACGGTCTGATGCTCCATCGGGTGATCAAGCATCACCGCTATCACTCCACACCGGCCAGCCTGAGTGCTCTGACCGACGCCGTGTGGGTGGTGGCCTCCGTCGCCATCATCGTGGTCACCGCCGGCACCACCTCAACCGTCGGACTGTGGATCATCGCCGCCCAGGCATTGCTGGTGGCCGACATCGGTCTCATCAAGATGCTGGGTTGGCGCCGCAGCCGTACCGTCGACCAGGCCGAACGGCGCTAGCGGTCGTCTATCCCAAGGCGACGGCCAAGCCGGCGATGAGCTGCTCGACCTCGGCCGGCGACGTGTAGTGCACAAACGACAGTCGCAACACACCCGGGTCGGGATCCACCCCCATGCCGTCGAGCGGACGCACGGCGTAGAAGTGGCCGGCACCGACCATGAGCTTGTGCTCGGTCAACGTGTCGACCACGTCGGCCACGGGCTTGGTCCGGGGCACGATCGACACCGTCGGGGCCCGTCGGGAAGGATCGTCGGGGCCGATCAATCGCACATCGTGGCGATCCCGAAGCCAGGCCAGGAGCGGAGCCAGAAGAAGTTCCTCGTGCCGTTGGATGAGGGCGGCGACCTGACGGGCCCGCTCCGCCGCACCGGGTTCCGGGCCCCCCTGATCGGACTCCGCCGGACCGAAGTGGCGAGCGTGGAGAGCCTCCAGGTAGTGGACGACTCCGGCCGCCGCCGCGATCTGAGCGTGATCGGGCCCGGCCGGCGTCACCCTCTTGCCCCGATCGGCGGCGTTGAAGAAATGGCCCTGGTTGACCAGGCGATCAACCAGGTTCCGCTTGATCGTCATCAGCCCCAGGTGGGGCCCCCACGTCTTGTAGAGGGAGAACAGATAGACATCGGCTCCCAGTTCGGCCACGTCGGGCAGACCGTGAGGAGCGAACGACACCCCGTCGACGACCGTGACCGCCCCGGCGGCCCGGGCCCGGGCAGTGATGTCGGAAACCGGATTGATGTCGGCCACCACATTGGAGGCATGGGGGAAGGCCACCAGACGGGTTCGCTCGGTCAGCAAGTCATCGAGATCGTCGATGTCGAGGCGGCCGCTGTCGGGATTGATCGACCACTCCCGCACCACGATGCCTCGCTCGGCCAGGCGTCGCCAGACCCCGGCGTTGGCTTCATGATCCTGGTTGGAGACGACGATCTCGTCGCCGTCGGCCCACAAAGGACGCAAGGCGTTGGCCAGCACATAGGTGTTCTGACTGGTGGAGGGACCGAAGTGCACTTCGTCTTCTCCCACGTTCAGGTAGCCGGCCAGAGCGCGGTACGACTCGTCCATTAAGGCACCGGCGGTGATCGACGCCGGGTACGGCCCATAGGGCTGAACCTTGGTCTTGACGTAGAAGTCGGTCAGGCGGTCGATGACCTGACGACAGGTGTAGGAGCCGCCGGCATTCTCAAAGAAAGCCCAGCCGGCCAGCGACGGCTCACTGAAGGCGGGAAACTGTGATCGCACAAAGTCGAGATCCAGGGTTGCCATCGCCACACCGTAGCGCTGAGACCGAGCCCGACGGTAAGCCGCTCCGTTTGCCCCGCCCGGTTTCACCGATAGACAAGGCACATGGGTTCCACAGTTCCGAGCGGCCGGCTGGGCGTGGTGGCCGCTGGTCATCAGATGACGGCGGGCGCAGCCGCCACCGTGCTGCGCGACGGCGGTAACGCCATCGACGGGGCCATCGCCGCCATGGCCATGGCCTGTGTTTGCGAACCCGTGCTGGCCTCCATCGGCGGCGGGGGATTCGCCATGATCCGCCAGGCCGACGGCACCTCGTCGGTTGTCGACTTCTTCCCCCACACGCCGCTGGAGCGCCGCTCAACCGGGCAGGACGGATGGCGTACCATCAACGCCAACTTCGGCGCCGCCACTCAGGCCTTCCGGATCGGTCCGGCCACCGTGGCCACTCCCGGCTTCATTCCCGGGCTGCACGCGTTGCACGGTCAGGGGGCCACCCGACCCTTGAGCCAACTGTTCGCTCCCGCCATCTCAGCGGCCCGAACCGGGGTCACCGTGAGCCGGTTCTCCCACTTCCTGTCGACCGTGGTGGCCCCCATCCTGACAGCGTCGGAAGGCACCAGGGAGCTGTTCGCTCCTGGTGGCGATCTCATCGCCGAAGGAGCAACGTTCACCAATCCGGGGTTGGCCGAGGCCTTGGCTGAGTTGGCCTCCTCGGACCCGGTGGACAATCCGATCAACGCCGCCATCGGCCGGTCTCAGCGGGAAAGCGGCAACCTCGGCAGCGCCGACTTCGACCGCTACCAGGCCGCGGTGCGCCCGCCGTTGACGGTCAAGGTCGGGCAGTCGCTTGTCCATCTCAATCCCTACCCGGCGGCCGGCGGCATCCTCGTCGACCATTCCCTGGCCCAGGTCGAATCGTCCAGCCCGCTGGAGCTGGCCGAGGCCTTCCATCACACCGGAACAGCCCGGGCCAAGGCCACCGATTCGCTCGGGCTGCTCGATCCGACGCTGTTGCGGTCCCAGGGGACAACCCACATCTCCGTCATCGACGTCGAAGGCAACGCCTGCTCGGTCACCGTGTCGAACGGGGCGGGCAACGGTGAGCTGGTGGGGCGCTACGGATTCATGCTCAACAACATCTTGGGCGAGGACGACCTCAACCCGGCCGGCCCGGCGGCCTGGCCCACCGACACCCGCCTGTCGTCGATGATGTGTCCCACCATCATCGAGCAACCCGACGGCGGGCTCATCGCCCTGGGTTCGGGCGGCTCCAACCGCATCCGTACCGCCATCAGCCAGGTGGTGGCCCAGTTGTGCCTCAACGACGCCGAGCTGACCGAGGCGGTCGAGGCCCCCCGACTTCACGTCGAAGGCGACCACCTCGACTTCGAGGACTTCATGGGAGCCGCCGCCACCGCCGACCTCCGCCGCCGCTTCGACGATCACCTGGCCTGGCCCGACCGCGACCTGTTCTACGGTGGCGTTCACGCCTGCCGGCGGGCGGCCGACGGATCACTCAGCGGCCACGGCGACTCCCGACGAGACGGCGCCGCCATCGTCGTCGGACCATAGGCCGACCACCGACGCCCGAATTCGTGGCTCACCGGCCCACCGCTACAATCCGTCAATGACACAGCCGAAAGCCTTGTCGACGAGGTTCGGTGTCGTCTTGGGCACCGCAACCAATCCACATCCGCTGACCGACACCGAGACCATCCGGAAATGGCTCGACGACCATCTGGTGGTGGTCTTGCCAGGCCAGACGATGACGCCACACTCCCTGCACGCCTTCATGGAGTTCTTCGGGCCGGCCCACCTTCATCACCCCGACGAAGGGGTGCTGTTCGTACCGGGGTTGCCCCAGGTACTGGAAATGCGCAAAGAGCCCGACGGAAACCGCCTGTTCGGCGGGGAGGGATGGCACGCCGATGTCACCTTCGAGGACCCGTGTGCATCAATCACCGGACTGTACGCTTCGGTCGTCCCGCCCATCGGTGGCGACACCCTGTTCGCCGACACCATCAGCGCCTTCGCCGCCCTCAGCCCGACGATGCGTGATCTCCTGCGGAACCTGCGGGCCGTGCACTCCTACGACGGCCCCAACCGCCCGGATCGACAGGGCTTGACGGCCACCCATCCAGCGGTGTGGAGCCACCCGACAACCGGCGGCGAGGGGCTGTACGTCAACACCATGTTCATTCGGCGTTTCGAAGGAATGACCGAACGGGAGTCGCGACCGCTTCTGAGCTTCCTGGAGGAGCACGTCACCGCACCGGAGTTCGTGTGCCGGGTCCAATGGGAACCCGGTCACCTGGTTCTGTGGGACAACCGGTTCACCCTCCACTATCCGGTCAACGACTTCGTGGGCCATCCGAGGTTGCTGTATCGCCGAGTGGCCTTGAACGGTGGCGGCGAGGCGGCATGAGTCTGCTCCGGTTCGAGCCGGTCGTCCGGGGTGTGCACCATCTGCACCTGCGCTACCGCATCGACCAATTCGCCTTCACCACCACCTACTGGTACGACAGCGTCGACTTCCGCCGACTCGAAGCAACCCTGGGCCCCGAGCACCTACGGCTCGTCGAGTTCCACCTCCTGGCCTTCGAGGCCAACAAGGCTCTGAGCCTGGCCCCCGACGGTGTCGACTTCGGGCCCTACGCCGACCTGGTCACCGGGGCGTTCTGGGAGTTGTGGGAGTCGGTCTTCCACAACGTTTGGGCCGTGTGGCGCTACGAGAACGATCTTCCCGACTATCGGCTACCCAAGCCTGAGCTTTCCACCACCGCCGTTCCCGGCCCGATGACGATCACCCCGGGGGACACGTCGATGCTGATGCTATGCGGCGGCGGCAAGGACAGCCTGAGCAGCATGAAGCTGCTGGAGCGGGTCGATGTCGACTACGACACCTTCGTGTACTCCCACTCGACCTACGGCCGTGGGACCATGCAACACGAATTGATCGATGGTCTCCTCCGGTTCTGCCGACCGGGCCGGGTTCACCGCGGCTGGGTCCTCGACGATGCTCTCGACGCCCCGGTCACCAGCGTGCATCGGGAGCCGCCGATCGCCCGCCTCATCGCCGCCGAAACGGTGAGTTCCTACTGGACTGCGCTCCCCCTGGCCCTGGCCCACGGCTACACCGAGGTTGCCCTCGGCATCTCCCACAGCACCGACGAACACAATCTCACCTGGGACAAGACCGGTGAAGACGTCAACTACCTGTGGGGGATGGGTTCGGAGGCCGAAGGCCTGCTGCACGACTACATCGCTCAGCACCTGGCCACGAACCTCCAGGTGTTCCATATCCTGCGACCAATCTACGACGTCAATGTCTTCACCCTGCTCAATCAGGATCTCGACGCCGTGCCCGCCACCCACTCCTGCGCTCAGCTCAAGCCGTGGTGCTGTCGATGCGCCAAATGCATCTACGTGTGGATGAACTACGTGGCCTGGCTGCCGGCCGAAACGGTGGGCCAGACCTTCGACCACAACCTGTTCGATATGCCGGAGAACCGGACCATGCTGCGCAAGATGCTGGGTCTGGAGAGCTACAAGCCGACCGACTGCGTCGGCACCGTGAGCGAAGCCCGCCTGGCCTTCTTGATGTGCCGGGCCAAGGGAGTCAGCGGCGTGATCGCCGACGACATCGACACCACGGCGTTTGAGAACGAGGCGGCGGCGACACTGGAAAAGTACCGGGCGGTGGATCCCACCGGTCCAACGTTTCCACCCCTGCTGGCCGACGCCGTTCGGTCACAGATGGTGGCCGGCTCAACCCGGGCCAAGGCCATCGCCCTCCACGTCCTTCCCGATCTCATCGCTCACGACAACGAGGCGTGACGGTCGTAGCCGCCGCTGAGTTCCCGGCGGAGGAAGTCGCCGAACACCTCCGGAGCGAACGTCGGGTCCTGGCCGGCGGGAACACAGCTGGGCAACGGCTCGACGACGGTGGAAACGTGGGGGTCGTAGAAGAACGGGATGGAGTAGCGTTCCCGACCCGAGCGGTTGATGACCCGGTGAGGGGTGGCCTTGAGTTGTCCGTTGCTCCAGCGAACCATCATCGACCCGGTGTTGAGCACGAACGCTCCGTCCCGGTGGGGAACATCGATCCATGCGCCATCGGCCGTCTGCACCTGGAGTCCGCCCACATCGTCCTGGGCCAAAAAGGTGATGGCGCCGTAGTCGACGTGGGGGGCCGACCCGTACAGTTCGGGATCAGGGGCCTGGGTCGGATAGTGCAGTAGCCGCAGCCAGGTGGTGGCCGGGGTGAACCAGCGGCCGATCAGTGCCTGGCCGTCGGCCGCCCCCAACGCTTCGAAAAAGGCCGCCACCAGCTTCCCTCCCAGGTCGACCATGGCCTGGTGGTAGCGTTCCAGAACCGGACGGAACCCGGTGAGATCGGGCCACTGGTTGGGGCCGGCCAGGAAGCGGCCGGCCACAACATCGGGGTCGTCCGGCCCGGCTTCCCGCATCATCATGAACGATGCGCTCTGGTTGGGTCTGGTCACCTCGGCCAGGTCGGAGCGTCTATCGGTGGAGGTGTTGATGGCGATGTATCCCCGGTGGCGCTCGTCCAGGGCAATGGCCGACTTGACCGCCGACTCAAGATCGTGAAAGGCCCGGGAGGCGGCGAAGACCTCGGCCACCAGGGCCGGTTCGATGCCGTGTCCGACCAGGTAGGCGAACCCCACGTCGCCGTAGGCGGCCAGCAGGTCGGAACCAAAGGCGGCCGCCGACCGTCTCATATCTACGATGGGAATCGACGGAGCGGGCACGAGGCAATGGTAGACAGCCGGATCACAACTGAAGAATCCCGGCCCGGCGGCCACCCCGGGCCTTCTCGCCGAGGCCCGTCGGTCGACCTTGTCTTCGACCGGCGTATGGCGGCCTGGCTTGGTTTGTGGATGGTCAACGACTGGCTGCTGAAACCGTGGTTGGGGGCCGGACCGTTGGGCATCGTGACCGGCAAGCTGTCCGACGTTGCCGCCCTCATCGTGCTTTCGGTTTGCCTGGCCGGCGTACTACCGGCCGTGGGCTTGACCGGCCGGACGGTCAGGGCGTCGGCCTTGGCCCTGCCGGCCATGGCCTTGATCGGACTGAAGACGTCAACCACCGTGGCCGCCGGGTACGTCGCCCTGCTGGAGACGGCAACCGGTCGACCCCACCAGGTCGTCGTCGACCCCAGCGATCTGCTGGCCCTACTCGCACTGGTGGAAGCGGCCCGCATCATTGGCCGTCCTCGGCCCATGACCTGGCCCAACCGACGGCGGTCTCCGGTAGCGCGGGCCGCCGTCGGCGGTCTCGTCGCCGTGGTGGCCACGGCCAGCAGCTTCGACTACGACGACTACGACAACCTCACGATCGCCGACGGTGAGGTGGTGGTCCACAACAACGTCGAGGGAGACGGCTCCTTGGTGCTGAATCCGACCACCGGCGACTGGACCCGATACCCCCACCGCGTCGATTTCGGGTCGAAGACCACCGAACTCTGTACCGCCGACGAGCCTGTGATTTGTGTCCGCCGGTCGGGCCAACCGATGGGCAACGCCATTCAGGAGTCGACCGACGGCGGCCAATCATGGCAGACGGTGTGGCAGGTCGACGGGTCCGAGTCGTGGGTTCGCCACCGGGCCGGGGCCGAGGGTGACCTTGAAGTGAGCGACATGGTGGAAACGGCCGACGGGCGGATCGTGGTGGCGGTCCGTCATCTGCTCCCGGTCGTCCGCACTCCCGACGGTGTCTGGTCGCCGTCGGTGGCCGAGCTGCGAACCTTCCCCCTCTTGGCCCTGGCCACCGTGCTGCCCGGGTTGGTGGCCGGTCTGACCGGCGCGGCGATGTTCGGGGCCACCGGCCGCAAACGGTGGATCCCGTTGGTTGTCGTCGGAGTGGCCACCATCTGGTTGACTCCGGCTATCCACTCGCTGTCGTTGGCCGGATTCGCGGTGGCCCCGGCCGCTCTGCTGTGCACCGCTGTTGCCGCCGTTGCCTGGCCGCTGGCCCTCTGGTGGCACCGCCGACGATTCGTCCTGTTCATCCCGCTGCTGGCCCTGGTCGCCGCTGCCGTGGCGGTGGCGCCGCTGGGCTTGTGGGCCACCGGTTTCGGGCGGTGGACGCCGTCGCTGGGGCTGGCCGTTGCTGTGGCCACCGCCGCCGTCGCCGCCATGGGCTGGGTGGCCGGTGGCCGTGAGCCCCCGAACTTTGGGACTCCAGCGACCCGTTAGAGGGTCGTAGCGGTCCCAAAGTTCGGCGGGTGGTGTCAGGTACGCGGTGTGCCGAATCCGCCGCCACCCGGAGTTTCGATCTCGAAGCGGTCGCCGGCCTCAACCGTGGTCTGCAACGTTGCCCCGTACTCGGTGACGGTTCCGTCGGCTGCGATCTTGCGGTTGTGGCCGACAGCGCCTGGCCGTCCACCGGCGGCACCGTAGGGGGGAACGCGACGGCGGCCGGCCAAGACGTTGACCTCCATCGGCTCCTCGAAGCGGAGGCGACGGACCACGCCGTCGCCTCCCCGGTGGGCGCCGTCTCCCCCTGAGCCGACACGAATGTGGAATGTCTCCAGCACCACCGGGAACCTCCACTCCAACACCTCGGGATCGGTCAGGCGGCTGTTGGTCATGTGGGTGTGGACCGCCGAGCAGCCGTCGGCCCGGGCCGTCGCCCCCGCTCCCCCGCAGATGGTTTCGTAGTACTGGTGGCGTTCGTTGCCCCAGATGAAGTTGTTCATGGTGCCCTGGGCCGCCCCCATGATCCCGAGTGCACCGAAGAGGGCGTCGACAATCACCTGGCTGGTCTCCACGTTGCCGGCTATCACGGCCGCCGGGTAACGGGGGTTGATCATCGAACCCTCCGGGAGAACCACCTCGATGGGCTTCATGCAACCGGCATTGAGAGGAATGTCGTCGGCCACCAGCGACCGGAAGACGTAGAGCACGGCGGCGTGGGCCACCGCCGCGGGGGCGTTGAAGTTGCCGGGATGGGTGGCGCTGGTTCCGGTGAAGTCGACCACGGCCGAGCGGGTCTCGGGCTGTACCGTGATCGACACCGACACCTGCGAACCATCATCCATGGTGCAGGTGAAGCTGCCGTCGGACAGGGCATCGATCACCCGCCGAACCGACTCCTCGGCGTTGTCCTTGACATGTCCCATGTAGGCGTGGACAACCGGCAGACCGTAGTGGGCGATCACCCGTTGAAGCTCGATCACTCCCTTCTCACACGCCGCCACCTGGGCTTCCAGGTCGGCGATGTTCTGGCCCGGATTCCGGGCCGGGTAGGCGGCCGTGGTCAGGATGTGTTCGATCTCGGCCCGGAGGAAGCGGTCATCGTCGACCAGCAGTACGTTGTCGAGCAGGACTCCTTCCTGGTCGACCGTGGTCGAATCGGCTGGGGCCGAACCCGGCACGGTGCCGCCGATGTCGGCGTGGTGGCCACGAGCGGCCACGAAGAAGATTCGCCGGCCCGGGTCGGCTTCATCGAAAACCGGCTTGATGACGGTGATGTCGGGCAGGTGGGTACCCCCGTTGTAGGGGGCGTTCATGACGTAGACCTGGCCCGGCTTCATGTGGGGATTCTGGCCGGTAATCGACTTGATCGATTCGCTCATCGAGCCCAAGTGGACCGGCATGTGGGGCGCGTTGGCGATCAGATCGCCGTCGGGATCGAAGACGGCACAGCTGAAATCGAGACGCTCCTTGATGTTGACCGACGCCGCGGTGTTCTCCAGCACCAGACCCATCTGCTCGGCGATGTTCATGAACAGGTTGTTGAAGATCTCCAGTTGCACCGGATCAACGGCGGTGTCGACATCGTTGCTCTCCCGCCGCGGATCGACCCGCTCCAAAATCAGGTCGCCGGTGGCGCTCACCTCGGCCTGCCAGCCCGGTTCGACGACGGTGGTTCCGGTCTCCTCGACAATGACCGCCGGCCCGTCGAGCACGGTCCCCGGCGCCAGATCGGCGCGGGACAGGAACGGCGTTTCCACCGTCGTCCCGGCGAACACCACCGATCGCATCGTGGCCGTCTCGACACCAGCGGCAGCCACTTCCCCCAACGCCCCCTCCACCGGGCCGGTGGCCGTTTCCCGACCCACCGCCTCGACCTGAACCGCTTCGATGATCAGCGACTTGTCGGGGCTGATGAAGCCGAACCGGGACCGGTGCACCTCCTCGAAGCCGGCCACGATGGCCTCCAGGGAACCGTCGTCGACCCACAGGGCGGTGTCGGAACCGTGGTAGCGAAGCGAGAGTCGGCGGTGCTCGGTTGTGTGGCCGCGGGCCACACCTTGGCGGTGTACGGCGTCGGCGGCCGTGGCGCTGAGCGACCGCCAGGTCGGTAGCAGCGAAGCCAGAGTGTGACCGTCGAGCTGGGTCTCGACCGCCCGGTCCTCGACATGACGGATGTCGGCCAGGCCGATACCCAGGGCTGACAACACTCCGGCGAAGGGGTGGATGTGGATTCGGGTGATGGCCAAGCGGTCGGCCACCAGGCAGGCGTGCTGGCCCCCGGCCCCACCGAAACAGACCAGGGTGTGGTCGCTGACGTCGTGACCACGCTGCACCGAGATCTTCTTGATGGCGTTGGCCATGTTCTCCACCGCCACGGTGAGAAACCCTTCGGCCACCGATTCCGGCGAGGTCACCTCACCGGTGGCCCGGCTGATCTCGGCGGCCACGGCCTGGAACCGCGCTCGCACGATGCCGGCGTCGAGGGGCTGGTCGCCGTTGCGACCGAATACCGGGGGGAAGAAGTCGGGCTGCAGTTTGCCCAGCAGGACGTTGCAGTCGGTGACGGCCAACGGCCCACCGTTGCCGTAGGCCGCCGGGCCGGGGTCGGCTCCGGCCGAGTCGGGACCGACCCGCATCCGGGCTCCGTCGAAGTGGAGGATCGAACCGCCGCCGGCGGCCACGGTGTGGATGTCAATCATCGGTGCCCGGACCCGGACGCCGGCCACCTCGGTCTCGTAGGTTCGTTCCAGGTTGCCCGAATAGTGGGAGACATCGGTTGACGTACCGCCCATGTCGAAGCCGATGAGCCGGTTGAACCCGGCGGCCTCGGCCGTACGGATCATGCCGACGACACCGCCGGCCGGGCCCGACAGGAGCGCATCCTTTCCCTGGAACGAGTGGGCGTCGGCCAGACCGCCGCTCGATTGCATGAACATCAGCCGAGGCGATTTGGAGTCGGGTGCGACCCCGGGTGCGAGTTGGGATTCGACCCGCTCGACGTAGCGTCGCAGAACCGGTGACAGGTAGGCGTCAACGACGGTGGTGTCGCCCCGGGACACCAGCTTCATGAGAGGCGATACCTCATGGGAGACCGAGACCTGAGCGAATCCCAGGCCACGGGCAATGGCGGCCACCCGGGCCTCGTGGTCGGGGTGGCGGTAGCCGTGCAGCAAGCAGACGGCGACCGAGTCCAACCCGGCCCGCCTCGCTTCCTGCAACGCCTCCCGGGTCGCTGCTTCGTCGAGGTCGACCAGCACCCTGCCGTCGGCGCCGACCCTCTCGTCGAGCTCGATCACCCGTTGGTAGGCCATGTCGGGCAGGACGATGTCGAGGGCGAAGATGTCGGGCCGGGCCTGGTAGCCGATGCGTAGGGCGTCGCCGAATCCTCGGGTGGTGACGAACACCGTCGGTTCTCCCGTCCGCTCCAGAAGGGCGTTGGTGGCCACCGTGGTCCCCATCTTGACCGAGTCGACACGCGACCACGGCAGCGGTTCATCGCCGGTCAACCCGAGCAGGTCTCGGATGCCCTGGATGGGGGCGTCGTGGTAGCGGCGGGGGTTGTCGGATAGGAGTTTGTGGGTGACCGTGGTGCCGTCGGGCCGCCGGGCCACGATGTCGGTGAACGTTCCCCCTCGGTCGATCCAGAATTGCCAACCGGCGTCGCTGACCGGGTCGAGATTCTCGACCATACCGTGGCCCATTCTCAAGAATTGCAGCAGAAAGCGAGGCCCGGCCTCGCTTTCTGCTGCAATTCTCTGAACATCGAACTCTCTACACGCTGTGGAAGACCGTCGACAGGCGGGGGGCCAGCCATGGCTTGCGACCGTAGGCCACCACCTTGCCGGTGAGGGTCGGCTTCAGTTCACCGATCCGGCCCAGGCTGAGCAGCAGGAAGGTGGCCGGATCGACGTTGAGCCGCACGTCGGCTCGGGCCGGGCGTCCCTTGGTCACCGTCATCGCTCCGTTGGCGATCGTCTGGGTCCAGTCGACGGGGTCGAGACCATGCCCACCCCGCAACCGCAGATGAACAACGGCGTTCAGGTCGCCGGCGGCCACCGGATCGAAGAAGTTGACCGACACCGGAAGAATCCCGTCAAGGGCGACGATGGCCTCGGCCCGGTTGATGGGCTGACGGCTTCCGGCCACACCTCCCAGGTCCCAGCCGTGGATCAGGAACTCGTTGAACAGGGTCGACTCGATGACGGACAACGGTTGGGTGGTGACCCAATGGTTGAACTGGGCCGCCGGATCGTCGCCGTAGAGGTCGAGAAGCGCTGAGACTTCGGTCGAGATCAATTCGGCCAGTTGGTCAAGGTCTCGGGTACCGACGGCGGCCACCTGCTCGGCCGAGTAGCGGTGCATGTCGTCGGGTAACGGCAGCGGATCGGGCCGCTCGGCCATCTCCCGGTACAGCCGGGGCAAGGCCACCAGGTGGGCCCCCAGCTCGGCCACCGTCCAATCGAGCCCCGGCACTGGAGAGGCGGCATCACAGTCCGTCAGCGTATTGGCGAACCGCTCGACCGACTCGAGGAGAAGCCGGCGGCGCTGCGGGAAGGTCCCTGGGGGTGAGGGCATGGGTGCAGGGTAGTCCAACCCAACCTGGCGAGTAGGGCCAGGGCAGCGCCGCCGGCGGCGTCGGGGGCTCCGACGCGATCTTGGGGGCGTGATGTCGTTATGGCGTTGTGGCGATGAGGCAGACCTATGCGACCGGCCTTCCGGCGGGATCGTCGTTTACCGGACGACCGGTCACATCGATGACCTCCGACTGGCCTCCCGGGGGGAATGGAGGGCGGCGTCGGGGATCAAAGTCGAAGCCCGGGCCAGGCTGGGGCCGACCCTGGGGCGGCGGAGCGTGGTGGGGCGAACTGTTGAACAGGGCGAAGGGCCACTGCTGATTGGGCGACTGCTGGGCTTGCTGTCGGTGCAGGGCCCAGCGGGCCCGCATGCTTTCCGCCTTGGCCGACATCACCACGAAGCCGCCGATCATGGCCGTCCACAAACCGGTGCCGGACTGGGTGAACTGCCACAGCCCGAAGGCGACGATGGCCCAACCGAGCCAGCGACCCAACTTGGCCGCCGAGATCGTGGCCTGGTGACGTTCACCCGACCGCTTCCACAGCACGGCCTGGAGGACCCGGCCGCCGTCGAGGGGTAGGGCGGGAATCATGTTGAACACGGCGAGGGCCAGGTTGATGATGCCCAACCAGGTGAAGGCGGCAGTGGTCAGTGGACCGAAGCCAACCGATCCGACGAGGGCGGAGGCGGCCAGGGCGATGAGGCCGATGGCCACGCTCACCGCCGGTCCCGCCAGGGCGATGCGGGCTGCCGCGCCCGGGTCATCGGGTTCCCGTTCCAGGGCGGCCACGCCGCCGAGGGCGAACAGGGTGATACCTCGAACCTGGACGTCGTTGCGCTGGGCCACCACCGAGTGGCCCAGCTCGTGAGCGATGATCGAACCGAGGAACAGGGCGGCGGTGGCCACGGCGGCCAGGAAGTAGGCGGTGGCCCCCAGGCCGGGGACGAGGCTGGGCAGCACGGTGCCGGTCAGGGCGCTGACCAGGACGAAACCGATCACGGCGATCGACCAGTGGAGACCTATGTCGATGCCGAAGATGGTTCCGAGTCGAATGGTTGGACGCATGAAGAGCCTTTCACCAAGGCCTTCGGTCTCTCCCGCCGAGGCCACGGCTGTGGCTCGGCCAACGTCGCCGGGATTGCTCCGTGTTGACGACGACGTGAGTAGAGGGATACTCCCCGCAGGCGGATAGTTCTGGTCTCCATCGTGCCGCGACGGGCATAAGGCGAAGGTAAAGCGGTCGGTCCGACCGGCGAAATCCTGCTTCTGATGCCGCTGAATCAGCGGAGATTGACGGTGACACCGTGGATGATGAGCTGCTCACCCACCCGGCTGCGGTCGCGGGCCCGGAAATCGATGGCGCTCAGACCATCGCCCCGACCGTCGATCGCCGGTACGAAACGGAGATCGGCGTCGTCCAGCTTCAACAGTCCGTCATCCACCGGGCGGTCCAGTAGAGCCGACCAGCGTTGGGCCACATCATCGGGATCAAGGGATTGCAGTTCGATGCCGACCACGGCGTCGACCACCGAGGTGTCGACCCGGCCGCGCCAGTCGGGACCGGCCCACGGCCATTCCTCCGGCTGTTCACAGGCGTCGACGGAGAGCAGGGTGCCGCCCACATCAGCCGGGTGCAGATGCACACCGACGATCGCCGGCTGCCCGTCGTCGTGGCGCTCGGCCTCATGCACGATCCGCATGTCGAGCTCGTCGGCCTTGGCCCGCACCCACTCCAGATCGTCGGTCTGGAGCATGACCATGTATCCCCCGTCGCCAAACCGCTTCTTCAGCAACCGACCGGCGGTGGTGCCCTCCTCGATGGGCGAAACCACCTCGACAAACTGATCTCCGCACGGCATCACAACGTTGGCCAGCCCGTACTGGGCCAGCGCCGGATCCCGGTAGGCGATCTTCAGGCCCAGCAGTCCGGAGATCGTGCCTTCAGTGGCGTCGAGGTCCGACGCAACCCAGACAACCTGTCGCAGTCTCAACACAGGCACCACTATGGCATAGCGGGACCGTCAAGTCAGCACCAACGACCGGCCGCCCCCAACCCCGAGATCGCAACCCGGTGTATCAGCCGATCGGCAAGTGCCGTCGGTTCGGTAGGAGGATGAAAATCATGCTTGCCCCCATACCCAGCGAAGATCTGGCGCTGAAGACCTACCGCTATCTGCGCATCGGCATGGTCGGTCTGGTTCTGGCCCTGGCCGTGTCGATCGGAATCGAACGAAGCAAGGCCGGATGCTGGCAGACATCGGTCAGCAGCTACTACTACACGCCGGCCCGCGCCGTCTTCGTCGGTGTGCTGATGGCCATCGGCGTCAGTCTTCTCGTCATCAAGGGCAGCACTCGACGAGAGGACGTGCTGTTCAACATCGCCGGCATCCTGGCCCCGGTGGTGGCCGTTGTCCCCACGTCGGTGGTCGGTGACTGCTGGTCGCTCCCACCGAGTCCTCTGCCGACCGACGACGAAGGGCAGTTGGCCGAATGGGTGCTGGCCAACATGGACAACAACATCCAGGCTTTGATTGTCGCCGCCCTGGCCGGCTTGTTGGCCGCCGGTCTGATCGCCGCGGTCTTCACCCGGAACCGGTTGGCGACGCTGCGCTCCACTCCCCCTGATCGCGTGATCGGTCTTGCCGTGACCGTGGCCGTGCTGTTGGGCGGCTGGGGCCTGTACCGCTGGTGGGACGCCTTCCCCGCTCGGGCCCATGGCTGGGCCGCCGTGCTCATGTTCGTGTTCCTGGCCGGCGGCATCGCCGTCAACGCCTGGGAGCGCCGCAACGCCCCGACCCATCGACGGTACGGGTGGCTGTACGCCGCCATCGCCGTGCTCATGATCGGCGTTGGTGCCGTCATGCTGACCGTCTTCCGGGACTGGACCTACATGGTGTTGGTCCTGGAGATCATCGAGACCCTGCTGTTCGCAACGTTCTGGGCCGTCCAGACCAGGGAGCATTGGGGCCACGACCACCTCCCCGCCGTTGACGGGAGCCGGGCCGCCTGAAAGGGGTCCGGCGGTCAGCGGGCCCGTAGCAGGCGGCGCTTGCTCTCCAGATCTTCGTGGTTGAGATAGGCGCCGAGGTAGTGTCGATGGCCGCTGAACCCGTTGCGGCCGTGCAGGACCCGCCAGTTGTCGAACACCAGAATGTCGCCCGGGGTCAACGCCACCGTGGCCCGACGCGATCGGTCGAAGGCCAGCTCGGCCAGGCGGCCGTAGGCCCGGTAGAACCGTCGCTCCAGCTCCGGCGGCAGGAGGAACGGCGCCCGGTCGTAGTTTTGAAGCTGACCTGATCGAGCACGCTCCGGCTGGTGGACCGGAAGGCCGGCCGCCCGGCGCGGCCTGGAGGCAGAGGAAGAACTGCAGCCCGGGGGCGGCATCGTCGGGACCATCGGCCGGGCCGGACCACAGTGTGACGTCGGCCGGGATCGACGGATTCTTGTGGCTGAGCTGCGGCCAGCTCCGTCGGGCCAGGTCACGGTCACCCCGTCTCCGTCGACCGACACGGTCCCTTGGCCGACCGGTTCCAGGGTGAAGGTGTCGACTCTGCGCTGCCGGGTTACCGGATCTTGATCGGTTGGCCCTTCGCCGTGGTCACGTAGCAGAGCCAGGAGTACAGAACCGGGTGAGTAGCGCCAGCGGGTTGCAGCTGCAGTCCGCCTTCCACGATTTCCACCGATCGGCTCACCAGGTTCCCCCCGAGTATCCGGCCATCGCCACCACCAGGGCCGAACCCAGATCCGGTTTGATGTCGGGAGACAATCGGTACGACGGTCCGTACAGTCCAATGGCGGCCACCGGACCATCGTCGCCCATAACGGGAGCGGCCAGACCGTTGACGCCGACGTCGAACTCCTCCTCGGTCCAGACATGGCCTTGGCGACGAACGGTGGCCAAGCGGTGTCGGATCCGGGCCGGGTCGGTCATGGAAAGCGACGTGGGAGCGGCCAGCGGGCCCGAGAGGTAGGCGTCGAGACGCTCGCTCGGCCAGTAGGCCATGAGCACCAGACCGTGGGCCACGACATGGAAGGGATGACGTTCGGCCTTGACATCGGGGGCGGTGACGGCGTTGTCGGCGTCGATCTGGGCCACGTACAGCAGGGCGTCGCCGTCGTCGACGGCCAGCGCCGCGCTCTCACCGTGTTCATCGGCCAGGGCCAGTAGCACGGGCCGCAGCCGGTCACGAATCAGCGGCTGCGGCCCATCGACGGCCAAGGTGGCCAGAGCGCTGCCGGGCACGACCAGACCATCAGCCGTGCGCTCGACCATCCCGATGTCGGTCAGCCGGCCGACGAGGCGAGAGGCGGTTGACCGGGGCAGGCCGGTCCTGCGACCCAGTTCACGCACCCCGATCGGCTTGTCGGCACCGACGACCGTCTGCAGCACCATGAAGGCCCGCTCAATCGGACCGGTGTCGGCGCCGGGCGTCGCTCTTGACGTTGCTGCCCATTCGGTCATACACTGACCGTATCACAGGACGTCCCACTCTACGGGACGCATCAAGAAACGTTCGATCACGATGCTCACACCCGACTTCTACCGTTATCCGTGGATGCCGCTTTCGGTCGCCCGGATCTCCAACGGATTCGTTGACCTGACCTGGCCCGACGGCACCACGCTTTCGGCCTACTCCTGGTGGCTGCGGGAGTCAGTGGTGGCTGAAGGCGCCTGTGACCCGACCACCAGGGAAGGCACCCTCGACCCGGCCGAGTTCGGTGACGACCTGGCGGTGGAATCGGCCGAGATCGATGATTCCGGTGCTCTCAACCTCACGTTCAGCGACGGCTTCCGCGGATCGATCCATCCGGGGTGGCTGCACCATGTGGCCGGGGGTCACCATCACACAGCTGCTGCCATCCCGAGCCCGGCACCGTGGACGGCCGAAGAGTTCTCACAGCCAC
The DNA here is from genome assembly GCA_965216685.1 of Acidimicrobiales bacterium. Lineage (GTDB taxonomy): Bacteria > Actinomycetota > Acidimicrobiia > Acidimicrobiales > SZUA-35 > JAHELU01. The sequence continues at coordinate 3,601,861 of OZ244195.1, read as the reverse complement.
CAACGTTCGACGCCCAAGCCGTTCTCCGTGGCGACGACGATGAACTGCTGGCCTTTCTCGAGGCGGCGGTGACCTTTGGCCTGGCCCGGCTGACCGGGGTTCCGGCTCATGTTCCCGGTTGTGGAGACCAGGGCGCGACCACCGAGGGCCTGGCCGCCGTCACCGATCTGATCGGGGCCCGACGACCAACCAATTTCGGAGACATCTGGAACGTGAAGGCCGAGATCACCGGCAACTTCGAGAACACCACGGCCAACACCGGATTCCGGCTCGGACCCCACACCGATCTGCCAACCCGGGAGACACCACCTGGTTTCCAGTTCCTCCACTGCGTGGCCAACACCGTTGGCGGCGGCTGGAGTCGCATGACCGATGGGGCGGCCGTGGTCGGCCACCTGCAGGCCACCGAACCCGAAACCTACGAGGCGCTGCACACCCTCAACTGGGTGTTCTTCAACCGATCCCGGGAGCACGACCACCGCTGGACCGGTCCGATGATCGATCATGGTGGCCCCGGCTCCCCCCTCACCATCCGGGCCTTCTATCCGGTGCGGGCCTTTCCGGCCATGGATCCCGCCGATGTTCCCCGGGCGTACCGGGCGGCCAAGCGGTTCCATCAGCTCGGCGCCGATCCCCGGTTCCAGATCGGCTATCCCTTCCAGCCCGGTGATCTGGTGGGGTTCGACAACCGCCGCATCCTCCACGGTCGGGACGCCTTCGACAGCAATGGTGGGAGGCGCCACCTGCGGGGCACCTACATGGACCATGATGAGATCTACTCTCGTCTCCGCGTCCTGACCCGGCGGCGCCGAGCGGCGGCCCCATCGACAGCAATCGGCCATCAGGAGGTGGCGTTACCATGACCCGTGGACCAAGCCGGAAGGTGTTCATAACCTGTGCCGTGACCGGTTCGGGCGACACCGTCAACAAGTCCGACAAGGTGCCGTTCAAGCCGGAGGACATCGCCCGGGACTGTATCGAGGCGGCCAAGGCGGGGGCGGCCATCGTCCACATCCATGTCCGGGATCCGATAACCGGTGCACCGGCCCGAGCGGTCGACTACTACCAGGAGGTGGTGGAACGGATCCGGGAATCGGGCACCGATGTGGTCATCAACCTGACGGCCGGGATGGGTGGAGATCTCACGTTCGGATCGGCCGAGCAGCCATTCCCGGTCGACGAGTCCGGCACCGACATGGCCGGTGCCACCGAGCGGCTCGATCACGTCCGCCGGCTCCGACCGGAGATCTGCACCCTTGACTGCGGCACGATGAACTTCGGCGAGGGCGACTACATCATGACCAACTCCCCGGCCACCCTCACCGAGATGGCCCGCCAGGTCCGCGACCTGGGGGTCCGCCCCGAACTGGAGTTGTTCGACCTCGGACACCTCAGCTTGGCTCACTGGCTGGTCGACCAGGAGTTGGTGGTGGATCCGGTGATGGTTCAGCTGTGCATGGGCATCCCCTGGGGAGCACCGAACGACATGAATTCGCTCATGGCCTTCGTCAACAACCTGCCCGACAACTGGACGTTCTCCGCCTTCTCCATCGGTCGGGACCAGCTGCCCTATGTGGCCGCCGCCGCCCTGGTCGGTGGCAATGTCCGGGTCGGACTGGAAGACAACCTCTACCTGTCCCGAGGCAATCTGGCCTCCAATGCCGACCTGGTTCATCGGGCGGTACAGATCCTCGAGGCCATGAACATCCAGACCCTGGGTCCAGGGGCGGTCCGGGAGCAGCTGGAGTTGACCACCCCCTGACGCTCGGACCAAAGCCCGATGCAATACAGTCGTTGGGTGGTGGATACCAACGAGATATCGCCCGGTCGTCGAGCCCTCGGCGGTTGTGGCCTGGCCGCCGCCATCGCCTTGGGCGCCGGGCTCCTCCTACTGGCCTTGGTGGCGGTCGGCGGTGTGTTCTTCCTCCGGTCCGGCGGCACCCCTGATGGCCCGGCCGGCTTTCCCGAACCGAACTACAGCGTCGAGTTCCGGGAGGTGAACGGTGTACGGCCCCAGCTGTGGGCCAACATCGGCGGCGAGAACTGCATCGGAGTCACCGTCGACGGCGACGACGCCGGTGTCTGCCGGGACGGCAGCATCATCGTCCACGACATGGCGGCCGGCGGCCAACTTTGGGTGGTCTCGCTCTCACCGGTAGGGGTGGCCCTTGAACCGACCGACCTCGATTGCCAGGCTCAACACCACGACATCGTGAACGGCATCAACCTGTCGTGGTGCCTCTTGTAGTCGGCGCCCTCCGTGACCCGTTTCTAAACATCGGCGAAACGTTTCTGCCGATTCGCGAAACTTCTCCCACCGGTCAGGACCGGCGTCCTAGCTTTGGCCTATGTCACATCACCCCCAAGCCCGATCCCCTCGCTCCACCCGTCGTCCGGCCCCGGTCCTGATGACCGCAGTGCTGATGACGGTGGCGGCCGTCATCCTGGCTCTGTTCAGCCCGGCCACCGCCGGTGCCGACCCCCCCACCAGCCAGGTGGTGGTGGCCAACCGGGGATCGGGCGACATCTCGATCATCGACGCCGAAACACTGGCGGTCGAGACGGTGGCCCTGCCCGGCGAGGCTGAACCAATGTATGTCAGTCACGACTCCCGCCACGGTCGGGTACTGGTGGGCGATCGAGCGTCCAGCACCATCGTGGCCTTCGACGATCAGTCCTACGACGTCGTGAGCTCGGTAGCGGTGGGCGACGGTGTGTTCCACCAGTGGATCGACACCGACCGGGAGCAACTGTGGGTGGTGGGAACGACCAACAACACCGTCAGCGTCGTTGACACCGGGAATCTGAGCCTGATCACCACATTTCCCATCCCGGCCGACGTGATCGCCGACGGCGGCGTACCGCACGACGTGTACGTCGAAGGCAACCATGCCTACGTCAGCGTGTTGAGCGTCAGCGACGGCAGCGGGCTGGTCATCCAGTACAGCACCATGGACTTCAGCGAGACCGGACGCATCTCGACCGGCGCCGATCCCCACCTGTTCGTGCGGGGCGGCAAACTGTACGTGGCTTCGCAAGAAGGCCAGTCGATCAGCCGCTACCAGGCTGTCACCCTGGCTCCGCTGGGGTCCCAGCCGGTGCCCAACGCTCACGGTCTGTTCGTGACCGACCGTAACGAGGTGTTCGTGACCAACATCGCCGGTGGCGGGACCGACGCCCTGTGGGAGCTCGACGGCCAGCTGGCCGCCGTGTCCGACACTGCTGACACCGGCCCTGCGGTACCCCACAATCTGACGGTTGATGATCGTCGCCAGCTGTGGGTCACCCACTCCGGGGCCACCGCCGATCAGGTGTCGATCGTGACGCTTGCCAACGATGGGTTTGGCCATTCGACCACCGTCACCGTCGGGACCAACCCCTTCGGACTGGCCTTCATCGGCTAGCGACGCACCGCTAGGCCTTCCTGTGCGCCCCAGCCCCCACATGTGGGGCGTGGGGCGCACAGAACGGGTGGTGGGTCACGCTTCGGTCAGCTCGTTCTCCCGGCGTCGCCGTCCCAGGAGCACGGCACCGGTTCCGGTGAGGATGAGCAGCAGGGCACCGCCGATGACCCGTCCGCTGTCCGAGCCGGTGAAGGCCAATGTTCGGGGAGCGGCGGTCACGTTGATGACGACCTGGTCCTCATTGTTGGCGTAGGTGGTCTCGACCGAACCGTCGAGAGCGCTGACCGTGGCCTCGGCCACCAGGTCGCCGTCGTCGGTGACCTCGGTGGTGATGGTGAAGGGCGGCAGTTGCTCGCCGGGCAATGTGTCCCCGGTCCAGATGGCGGTCACGATCTGGCCGTCGACGGTAATGGACCAGCAGGCCTCGGTGTGACTGAGTCCCGTTCCCCGATCGAGGTTCAGCGAGCCCGTGGGACACAGGTGATCGGAGTTGAAGCCCTCGATCCTGACCCCGGCCGGCATCTCGACCACGGTCTGAACGCCGCCCAGTACTGGAGCGTTGCCGCTGTTGGCCGTGTTGATGGTGTAGACGACGTTGTCCCCGACCTTGACCGTGGTGGCATCGGTGCTGATATCGACCGACAGATCCTTGTTCTCCTCGACGATGCCGCCGTCGACGTCGGTGACGTCTTCGCCGGCCGTCACCGAGACGGGCACGATGGTGGATATGTAGGGGAAGTCGGAGTCGACGGTGTCGTCACTGCCGGCCTCGGGGGTGGTGACCACCATCCCGTCGGGGGTCACGAGCTCAACGGTGTAGTCACCGGCCGGCAGGTCGGTGAACAGGTAGCTGCCGTCCGGTCCGGTGGTGGTCGTGGCGATGAGGTTGCCGTCGGCGTCGTAGAGGTTGACGGTGACACCGGGGACCGGCGGTTCGCCACCATCCTCGATGCCGTTGCTGTCCAGGTCCTCCCAAATGACTCCGGCGATGCTGGCCGGGTCCTCACCGAAGTTCACGTCGGACAGCCCACCCACGGGTAGGGTCACGTCCAGCGTGTTCGGTGTGGTTGTGCCGTATTCGTCGGGCTGCAGTTGGACGACGGTGTAGTCACCGGCCGGGAACGAGGGGAAGGCGTAGTTGCCGAACTCGTCGGTGGTTGTGGTGGCCAGCAGGTTGCCGTCGGCGTCGTACAGCTCGATGGTTACTCCCTCCAGCCGGGTGGGTTCGTCGGGATCGAGTACGCCGTCGCCGTTGCTGTCAACCCAGACCGTGCCGGTGAGTATGTTGCCCAGCTCGGCGAAGTTGTTGCCGGTCGAGTCGGCGCCGGCGCCCAGCACCACACCGGAGATCTCGTCGTTGACGGTGGTGGCGTCACCACCGCTGGTTCCGGCGGTGTCGATGCCGTCGAGATAGGGATCGGGGTGGGTTTCGGTGATGGTGTAGGTGCCCGACAGCAGGTTTTCGAAGAGGTAGTTGCCGTCGGCGTCGGTGAAGGTGGTCAGGGTCACCGGGTTGCCGAGGTCGTCGGTGCCGGTCAGGGTGATCTCCACTCCTTCGATGCCGGGCTCGTCGACCGTCGGGTCGCCGATCGGATCGATCTGGCTGCCGTCGTTGTCACGATCGTGGAAGACGGTTCCGCCGATGGAGCCAGTGGTTTCGTCGAAGTCGTTACCGGTCGAGTCGGTGGCGGCATCAAGGATGATGTTGGCGATGACGTCGTTGGTGGAGGTGTCACCACCGGCGGTTCCGGCCGTCTCGCCACCGTCGCCATAGCCCACCGGCTGGGTCTCGGTCACCGTGTAGGTACCGGGCCGCAGATCCTCGAAAATGTAGTTACCAAAGGCATCGGTGGTGGTCACCAACGTGACCGGGTTCCCCAGATCATCGGTCCCGGTCAACGTGATCTCCACATCCGGTATCGGGTTACCGAAGTCATCGACCACCGAACCCGAGATCGACGACGGCTGCAGCTCAGCGAAGTCGTAGCCGGTGGCGTCGATGAACGGCAACAGATCGATGGCCGAGATCTCATCGTTGACCGACGTGGCGTCACCACCTTCGGAACCGGCCGAGTCGATGCCGTCGTTGTAGTCGAGCGGCTGGGTCTCGGTCACCGTGTAGGTTCCGGGCCGCAGATCCTCGAAGATGTAGTTACCGGTGGCATCGGTCGTTGTGGTCAACGACACCGGGTTCCCGAGATCATCGGTACCGGTCAGGGTGATTTCCACTCCTTCGATGCCGACTTCGTCGGAGTCCTGGAGGCCGTCGTTGTTCAGGTCGTCGAACACCGTTCCGCCGACGCTCGACAGCAGGATCTCACCGAAGTCGTACTCGGTGATGTCGACGCCGGGGTCGAGGGGTATGGCCGAGATCTCGTCGTTGACCGTGGTGGCGTCACCACCGGCGGTCCCGGCGTCGTCCATCCCGTCCTCGTATCCGGTCGGCTGGGTCTCGGTCACCGTGTAGGTGCCCGACAGCAGGTTTTCGAAGAGGTAGTTGCCATCGGCGTCGGTGAAGGTCGTCAGCGTCACCGGGTTACCAAGGTCGTCGGTACCGGTCAGGGTGATCTCCACCCCTTCGATGCCGGCCTCACCGGTGTCGACCTGGCCGTCGTTGTTTCGATCCTCGAACACCGAGCCGCTGATGGAGCTGGTGGTTTCGTCGAAGTCGTTACCGGTCGAGTCCGTGTTGGAAGCGAGGATGATGTTGGCGATGACGTCGTTGGTGGAGGTGTCACCACCGGCGGTTCCCGCCGTCTCCCCACCGTCGCCATAGCCCACCGGCTGGGTCTCGGTCACCGTGTACGTTCCGGGCCGCAGATCCTCGAAAATGTAGTTACCAAAGGCATCAGTGGTGGTCACCAACGTGACCGGGTTACCGAGATCATCGGTACCGGTCAACGTGATTTCCACATCGGGAATCGGGTTGCCGAAGTCGTCGACCACCGAACCGGAGATCGACGAGGGAATCAGCTCGCCGAAGTCGTAGTCGGTGCCGTCGACGCCGCCCCCGAGCACGATGCCCGAGATCTCATCGTTGACCGACGTGGCGTCGCCGCCCTCGGAGCCGGCATCGTCGATGCCGTCGAAGTAGCCGGCCGGTTGGGTCTCAGCGATGGTGTAAGTACCTGACAAGAGGTAGTCGAAGGTGTAGTTGCCATCAGCATCGGTGGTGGTGGTCAACGAGACCGGATTGCCCAGGTCATCAGTACCGGTGAGGGTGACCTCGACCCCGGCGATCCCGGCCTCGCCAACATCGGGTTGGCCGTCGTTGTTCAGGTCTTCGAACACCGTGCCGGAGAGCGATCCGGTGGTCTCATCGAAGTCGTTGTCAACCGAACTGGTGCCGGGGACCAGCACGATGCCCGAAATCACGTCATTGACGGAATCATCACCACCGGCCGAACCGGCCGTCTCACCGCCGTCGCCATAGCCCACCGGCTGAGTCTCGGTCACCGTATAGGTGCCAGGCCGGAGATCGGGGAAGATGTAGTTGCCGTCAGCATCAGTGGTGACGGTCAGCGTGACCGGGTTACCCAGATCATCGGTACCGGTCAACGTGATCTCCACATCGGGGATGGGATTGCCGAAGTCATCGACCACCGAACCGGAGATCGACGAGGGCAGCAGTTCACCGAAGTCGTAGGCCACACCGTCCTCACCCGGGTCAAGCGGGATGGCCGAGATCACATCGTCGACCGAATCGTCACCACCAGCGGTGCCGGCGGTGTCGATACCATCCAGATACCCCGGCGGTTGGGTCTCAGCAATGGTGTAATCGCCTGACAGTAGGTAGTCGAACACGTAGTCGCCGTTGGCATCGGTTGTCGCCGTGGCCGTCACCGGGTTGCCGAGATCGTCGGTCCCGGTGAGAGTGACCTCGACGCCTTCGATCCCGGACTCGCCCGGATCCTGGACGCCATCATTGTTGAGGTCGTTGAAGACGGTGCCGGAGAGCGATCCGGTGGTCTCGTCGAAGTCGTTGTCGATCGAGTCGGTACCCGGGACCAGCACGATGCCCGAAATCACGTCATTGACGGAATCATCACCACCGGCCGAACCGGCGGTCTCCCCACCATCGCCATAGCCCACCGGCTGGGTCTCGGTCACCGTGTAGGTACCGGGCCGCAGATCGTCAAACAGGTAGTTGCCCGAGGCATCGGTGGTCGTGGTCAAGGTGACCGGGTTACCCAGGTCATCGGTCCCGGTCAACGTGATCTCCACATCCGGTATCGGGTTACCGAAGTCATCGACCACCGAACCCGAAATCGACGACGGCTGCAGCTCAGCGAAGTCGTAGTCGACGGCATCGGTGAACGCCGGCAACACAATGGCCGAGATCTCGTCGTTCACCGTGGTGGCGTCACCACCCACGGAACCAGCCGAATCGATACCGTCCAGATAATCGATGGGCTGGGTCTCGGTCACCGTGTAGGTACCCGGCCGCAGGCCGCCGAAGGTGTAGTTGCCATCGGCATCCGTGGTGGCCGTGGCCGTCACCGGATTCCCGAGATCGTCGGTACCGGTCAGGGTCACTTCCACCCCGGCGATACCGAGCTCAGTGCCGTCGTGATTGCCGTCGTTGTTCAGATCGTCGAACACCGTTCCGGAAGTGCTCGACAGGGTCAGTTCACCGAAGTCGTAGTCGGTCCCGTCGACACCGCCCCCGAGCACGATGCCCGAGATCTCATCGTTGACCGACGTGGCGTCGCCCCCCTCCGAACCGGCATCGTCGATCCCGTCGACATGGGTTGTCGGTTGGGTTTCGTTGATGGTGTAGGTACCGGAGAGGAGATAGTCGAAGGTGTAGTTGCCATCAGCATCGGTGGTGGTGGTCAACGACATCGGATTCCCCAGGTCATCGGTCCCGGTGAGGGTGACCTCCACTCCTTCGATCCCGGCCTCACCAACATCGGGTTGGCCGTCGTTGTCGCGGTCTTCGAAGACGGTGCCGGAGAGCGATCCGGTGGTCTCGTCGAAGTCGTTGTCGATCGAGTCGGTACCCGGGACCAGCACGATGCCCGAAATCACGTCATTGACGGAATCATCACCACCGGCCGAACCGGCGGTCTCCCCACCATCGCCATAGCCCACCGGCTGGGTCTCGGTCACCGTGTAGGTACCGGGCCGCAGATCGTCAAACAGGTAGTTGCCATCTGCATCGGTGGTCGTGGTCAAGGTGACCGGGTTACCCAGGTCATCGGTCCCGGTCAACGTGATCTCCACATCCGGTATCGGGTTACCGAAGTCATCGACCACCGAACCCGAAATCGACGAGGGCAGCACCTCACCGAAGTCGTAGGCCACACCGTCCTCGCCCGGGTCGAGCGGGATGGCCGAGATCACATCGTCGACCGAATCGTCACCGCCGGCGGTACCAGCGGTGTCGATACCGTCCAGATACCCCGGTGGCTGGGTCTCGGTGATCGTGTAATCACCCGACAGCAGGTAGTCGAAGGTGTAGTTTCCATCAGCATCGGTGGTGGTGGTCAACGACACCGGGTTCCCGAGATCATCGGTACCGGTCAAGGTCACTTCCACTCCAGCAATTCCGGCCTCACCGGCATCCTGGACACCATCGTTGTTGAGGTCCTCGAACACCGTGCCCGACAACGAACCGGTGGTCTCATCGAAATCGTTGTCCACCGAATCAACCCCGGCCTGGAGGGAGATGGCGGAGATCACGTCACTGACGGAATCGTCGCCACCGGCCGAACCGGCGGTCTCCCCGCCATCGCCGTAGCCCACGGGCTGGGTCTCGGTGACGGTGTATTCACCGGGTCGTAGGTCAGCGAACGAGTAGGTCCCATCGGCCGCTGTAGTGGTGGTCAAGGTGACGGGGTTGCCGAGATCATCGGTGCCGGTCAGAGTGATCGTGGTGTTCGGGATTGGGTTGCCGAAGTCGTCGACCACGGTGCCCGAAATCGACGATGGTGGCAGCTCGCCGAAGTCGTAGTCGACCGCATCGGTGAAGGCCGGCAACACAATGGCCGAGATCTCATCATTGACCGACGTGTCGTCGCCACCCTCGGAACCAGCCGAATCGATACCGTCCAGATAGTCGATGGGCTGAGTCTCGGTCACCGTGTACGTGCCCGGACGCAACCCATCAAAGACGTAGTTGCCGTCAGCATCGGTGGTGGTCGTGGCCGTCACCGGATTACCCAGATCATCGGTACCGGTCAACGTCATCTCCACCCCCTCGATGCCGGGTTCTCCAGGATCCTGCATGCCCCCGTTGCTGAGATCTTCGTAGACGGTTCCGGAAATGCTCGACAGTGCGAGTTCGCCGAAGTCGTAGTCGGTCCCGTCGACCCCGCCCCCGAGCACGATGCCGGAGATCTCATCGTTGACCGACGTGGCGTCGCCCCCCTCGGAGCCGGCGTCGTCAAGACCGTCGGCGTAGCCGGCGGGCTGGGTTTCGGTCACGGTGTAGGTGCCGGAGATCAGGTAGTCGAAGGTGTAGTTGCCATCAGCGTCGGTGGTGGTGGTCAACGACACTGGATTCCCCAGGTCGTCAGTGCCGGTCAGCGTCACCTCGACTCCGGCGATGCCGGCCTCACCAACATCGGGTTGTCCGTCGTTGTTCAGGTCTTCGAACACCGTGCCGGAGAGCGAACCGGTGGTCTCGTCGAAGTCGTTGTCGATCGAGTCGATGCCGGCTCCGAGTACGATGCCGGAGATCACGTCGTCGACCGAGGCGTCGCCGCCGGTTGAACCGGGCGTCTCTCCCCCGTCGCCATAGCCCACCGGCTGGGTCTCGGTCACCGCATAGGTCCCGGGCCGCAACCCGTCGAAGATGTAGTTGCCATCTGCATCGGTGGTGACCGTGGCCGTCACCGGGTTACCCAGATCGTCGGTGCCGGTCAGGGTGATCTCCACATCGGGGATGGGGTTACCGAAGTCATCGACCACCGAACCCGAAATCGACGACGGCGGCAGTTCACCGAAGTCGTAGGCCACACCATCCTCGCCCGGGTCGAGCGGGATGGCAGCAACAACGTCGTCAGTGGTGTCATCGCCGCCGGCGGTGCCGGCGGTGTCGATGCCGTCCAGGAACCCACTCGGCTGAGTCTCAGTGATGGTGTAGTCGCCCGACAGCAATCCATCAAAGGTGTAGTTACCATCAGCATCCGTGGTCGTGGTGGCTGTAACCGGATTACCCAGATCATCGGTACCGGTCAAGGTCACTTCCACCCCCTCGATACCAACCTCACCGGCATCCTGCAGGCCGTCGTTGTTCAGGTCCTCGAACACCGTGCCCGACAGCGAACCGGTGATCTCATCGAAATCGTTGTCCACCGAGTCGGTGCCAGGGGGAAACAGGGGTACGAAGATGACATCGTCACCGGTGGTGGTTCCGGGATAGCTGCCGGCGGTCTCGCCCCCGTCGCCGTAGCCGATGGGTTGAAGCTCGCTGACGGTATAGAAGGTTCCGTCGGACGGGCGAAGGTCGGTGAAGCTGTAGTCGCCGTTGGCGTCGGTGGTTGTCGTGATCAGGACGGGATTGCCCAGGTCATCGGTGCCGGTCAGGGTGATCTCGACATCGGGGATGGGGTTGCCGAAATCATCGACCACGGTGCCGGAGATCGACGACGAGGGCAGTTCACCGAAGTCGTAGTCGACGGCATCGGTGAACGCCGGCAACACAATGGCCGAGATCTCGTCGTTCACCGTGGTGTCGTCACCGCCCTCGGACCCGGCTGAATCGATACCGTCCAGATAATCGATGGGCTGGGTCTCGGTCACCGTGTAGGTACCCGGCCGCAACCCGTCAAAGACGTAGTTGCCATCAACATCCGTCGTGGTCGTGGCCGTCACCGGATTACCCAGATCATCAGTACCGGTCAACGTCACCTCGACCCCCTCGATACCGAGTTCAGCGCCGTCGTGGACACCGTCATTGTTGAGGTCCTCGTAGACGGTGCCGGAGATGCTCGACAGGGCGATCTCGCCGAAGTCATAGCCGGCGGCATGGGTACCGTCGGGCAGAGTTATCCCGGAGATCTCATCGTTGACCGAGGTGGCGTCACCGCCCTCGGTGCCGGCGGTGTCGACACCGTCGGCATAGCCGGCAGGCTGGGTTTCGTTGATGGTGTAGTCGCCGCCGAGCAGGTTGTCGAAGGTGTAGTCGCCATTGGCGTCGGTGGTCGTGGTCAGCGACACCGGATTGCCCAGGGCGTCGGTGCCGGTCAACGTCACCTCCACTCCGACGATGCCGGCCTCACCGGCATCCTGGATGCCGTCGTTGTTGGCGTCTTCGAATACCGAACCGGAAATCGATCCGGTGGTCTCATCGAAATCATTGTCGATGCTGGCCTCGCCGGGATCGAGCACGATGCCGGAGATGACGTCGTCAACCGAGCCGTCACCCCCCGACGATCCGGGCGTTTCCCCACCGTCGCCGTAGCCTGCGGGCTGGGTCTCGGTCACGGTGTAGATCCCAGGCCGCAACCCGTCGAAGATGTAGTTGCCGTCAGCGTCGGTGGTGACGGTGGCCGTCACCGGGTTACCCAGATCGTCGGTTCCGGTCAGGGTGAGCGTCACGTCGGGAATGGGGTTGCCGAAGTCATCGACCACGGTGCCCGCTATCGAGGCCGGTGGGATCTCGCCGAAGTCGTAGTCGATGCCGTCGCTGAAGGCGGCCAGATCGATGGCCGAGATCTGGTCGTTGACCGACGTGTCGTCGCCCCCTTCCGAACCGGCTGAGTCGATGCCGTCGGCGTAGCCGGCCGGCTGGGTCTCGGTCACCGTGTAGGTCCCGGGGAGCAGCGAGCCGAAGATGTAGTTGCCGTCGGCATCGGTGGTGGTGGTGGCGGTGACCGGGTTGCCAAGGTAGTCGGTGCCGGTCAAGGTGATCTCGACCCCGGCGATGCCGGCCTCGCCCACATCTTGGATGCCATCATTGTTGTTGTCCTCGTAGACGGTGCCGGCGATGGTGGACAGCTGGAGTTCGCCAAAGTCGTACTCCACTGCGTCGACCCCGCCGGGAAGGGTGATGGCGCTGATCTCGTCGTTGACCGAGGTGGCGTCGCCCCCCTCGGAACCGGCGTCGTCCTGGCCGTCGAAGTAGGTCGGCGGCTGGGTTTCGGTCACGGTGTAGGTACCGCCGACCAGATTGTCGAAGGTGTAGTTGCCGTTGGCGTCGGTGGTGGTGGTGAGGTTGACCGGATTGCCGTAGGCGTCGGTACCGGTCAGGGTGATCTCAACCCCCTCGATGCCGGTCTCCCCGGCGTCGAACTGGGCGTCGTTGTTGAGATCCTCGAACACCGAGCCGGAGATCGATCCGGTCACTTCGTCGAAGTCGTTGTCGATGCTGTCCTGGCCCGGTCCCAGCGGGATGTCGGCGATCACGTCGTCGGTCGAGGCGTCCCCGCCGGTCGAGCCGGCGGTCTCGCCGCCGTCACCGTAGGCCGGGGGCTGAGTCTCGGTCACGGTATAGGTGCCGGCCGGCAGCCCTTCGAAGATGTAGTCGCCGTTGGCGTCGGTGGTGGTGGTGGCGGTGACCGGGTTACCGTCGATATCGGTGCCGCTGAGGGTGATCTCGACGTCGGGGATGCCAACCAACGAGTCATCGACCACCGAACCGGAGATGGAGCCGGTGGTTTCTGTGAAGTCGTAGTCGGTGGCGTCGACGCCGGAGCCCAGCACGATGCCGCTGAACTGGTCGTTGACGGCGTCGACCCCACCCTCGGAACCGACGAAGTCGGGCCCGTCGCCGTAGGCCGCCGGCTGGGTCTCGTCCAGTTGATAGGTTCCGGGGGCCAGCCCGGTGAAGGAGTAGGTGCCATCGGCCAGCGTGGTGGTGGTGACGTTGACCACGTTGCCGTAGATGTCCAGACCAGTGAGGGTGATGGTGACACCTTCGATCGGGTTGCCGAAGTCGTCGTAGACCGAACCGCTGATCGACGATCCCGGCAGCTCGCCGAAGTCGTACTCCACCGCGTCGGTGGATATGGGCAGGTTGATGGCACTGATCTCGTCATTGACGGTGGTGTCATCGCCGCCGACCGAACCGGCGTCGTCGGTGCCGTCGAAGTAGCCGGCCGGCTGGGTCTCGGTCACGGTGTAAGTGCCGTCCCGCAGGTTGTCGAACGTGTAGGTGCCGTCAGCTGCCGTGAGGGTGGTGTAGGTGACCGTGTTGCCGGCGTTGTCGGTGCCGGTCAGGGTCACGGTCACACCCTCGATACCGGCCTCCCCGGCGTCGACCTGGCCGTCGTTGTTGAGATCCTCGAACACGGTGCCGGAGATGCTGGAGTCGGGAATCTCGTAGAAGTCGTTGTCGATCGACGAATCCCCGGGACTGAGTGACACATCGAAGGTGTCGTTCCCGGCGCTGACGGCCAGGGTTCCGGGCTGGTCGATGCCGTCCTCGAACCCGGCGGGCTGGGATTCGGTGATGGTGTAATCGCCGGCGGGAAGGTCGGTGAAGCTGTAGTCACCGTTGACATCGGTGGTGGTGGTGAGGGTGATGGCGTTGCCCGACAGGTCGGTGCCGGTCAGGGTGATGACCGTGCCCTCGACGGGGGTGTCACCAGCACCGGGATCGTAGACGCCGTTGTTGTCGGGATCGGAGTAGACCGAGCCGCTGATGGTGGCCGGCGGCGGCTGCAGAGCGAAGTCGGCGTCGAGCCGGTCGACCCCGCCGCTGGTGTCGACCACGGTGGTGCCGTCGTCGCCGCCGTCGAGGTCACCGGAGTTCGTGTAGCCTGCCGGTGGGGTGACGGCCACCGTCCAACCGTCCCACGGCAGGATGTCCTCGAAGGTGTAGTTGCCGTTGGCGTCGGTGGTGGTGGTGGCGATGACCTGGCCCAGGTCGTCATAGAGGATGACCTCGACACCGGCCAAGCCGGGTTCGCTCGGATCCTGCACACCGTCGCCGTCGTAGTCGACATAGACCGTGTCGCCAATGGTGAGCACACCGACACAGACGGCGAAGCTGGCGATCCGGATGGCGTGGTTGTTGGAGTGACCGTCGCCATTGGGATCGAGGGGAAACTGCGGCGGGTAGGTGGAGCTCGGTTCGAAGTCGGCTTCGCCGGGACCGTTGGAGTAGTCGAACGAGAACGTGGTCACCGGTTCGGTGGTGTTGAGCTGGACCTGACCGAAGGCGTCGTTCGGGGAGACGTTGTTGTTGACGTTGGGCTGGTAGAGACCGGCCACCGATGCGGGCCCGGTGACCACCGGTGCGCCCGCTCCCAGCGGGGTTATGTCGAACCCGACCGAGGTGCCCAGCCGGTCGGCGAACAACTCCACCTCGTCCTGGAACGAGTCGTGTGGCTCTTCGAGGGGTGCCGCCCCGATCCCCACGGCGTCGACATCGTCGATCCGGAAGTCGGTGGTGTACACCGGCTTGTTGAAACCGAACGCCCAGTTGACCGCCTCGTCCACGTACTCCGAGTTCATGACGACGGTGAAGAAACCGGCACCGTACACGCCGTCGGTCTGGGTGTAGAAGGCGGGGTCGTAGCCGAACGGGTAGCCGTTGGCGTTCAGCCGGTCGATCAGATCGTTGGTCAGGTCCTCGTTGCGGGAGTCAGGGTCGGTCATGGTGAACGTCATGTCCAACCCGTTGCCGTCGATGTTGCTGTAGGTGTCGGTCCAGGTCGGCTGGGAGTGGTTCAGGTCATTGGGCCACTGGATGAGTCCACCCGAACCCCAAGTGATCAGCACATCGGCCGAGCCCGGAGGACAGTGGGCGGCCGCCGCCGGGAGAATGGAGCTGTTCACTCCTATAGCGGTAAGGCTTCCGGCCAGAAGCACGATGGCGGCGAGAATGCGGCGCATTGATGATGACCTCGGTGAACTGGTTCAAATTGGGCGTGATTCTCCTGTCGGTCGCCTGATCGCCACTCCTTAGGCATTCCCACCTAGACCGATTGGGTATGATTTGCCTGCACACAAGGAGGTCACTGTGAGTCGAAGCGCGTTCTACGATCGATTGGCGGCAACGCTGACCGAGATCGAAGCCGACGGTCTCTGGAAGGCGGAGCGGTTGATCGTCTCCCCCCAGGGGGGCGAAATCGAGGTCGAGCAGGACGGTGTACGGCGATCGGTACTGAACCTCTGTGCCAACAACTACCTCGGCCTGGCCGACAACCCCGAGGTGATTGCCGCCGCCCGGGAAACCACCGACACCTACGGGTTCGGCATGGCCTCGGTGCGGTTCATCTGCGGCACCCTCGACCTGCACCGCCGTCTCGAGCACGACATCGCCGACTGGCTGGGCTACGACGACGCCATCACCTTCGCCGCCTGCTTCGATGCCAACGGCGCCGTGTTCGAACCGTTGCTCGGCCCGGAAGACGCCATCGTCTCCGACTCACTGAACCACGCGTCGATCATCGACGGAATCCGGCTGTGCAAAGCGGCCCGTCATCGCTTCGCCACCGGCGATCTGACCGACCTCGAATCCAAGGTCACAGAAGCCAAAGAGGCCGGAGCCCGGACCGTCCTCATCGTCACCGATGGCGTGTTCTCCATGGACGGCGTCACCGCCGACCTGGCCGGCATCTGCGAGATAGCCGACCGCCATGACTGCCTGGTGATGGTCGACGACTGCCACGCCACCGGCTTCATCGGGCCTGAGGGCCGGGGTACCCCGTCCCTCCACGGTGTGGCCGACCGGGTCGACATCATCACCGGCACCCTGGGCAAGGCGCTGGGCGGGGGCATGGGAGGCTTCGTCGTGGCCCGATCGGAAATCGTCGACCTGCTCCGGCAGCGGGCCCGGCCCTACCTGTTCTCCAACGCCGTCGCTCCCCCGCTGGTGGCCGGAGCCATCAAGGCCATCGAATTGGCCCGCCGGGGCGACGACCTCCGGGACCGGATAGCGGCCAACGCCACCCATTTCCGCTCGGCCATGGTGTCGGCCGGGTTCACTCTGGCCGGCCAGGGCCATCCCATCATCCCGGTGATGTTGGGCGACGCCGTACTGGCCCAGGAATTCGCCCGGCGACTTCTCGACCACGACGTCTACGTCACCGCCTTCTCCTTCCCGGTCGTTCCCCACGGTACGGCCCGCATCCGAACCCAGATGAGCGCAGCCCACACCATCGATCAACTGGACCGGGCGGTGGCGGCGTTCGGCACCGTCGGCCGGGAACTCGGGGTGGTGGCGTGACCGTCGCAGGCCCGGAGGGCCTACTTACCGAGTTTCGCCAGTCGGCGAAACATCGTCGGCTGGAGTCACCAGTGTGGGACAGGAATACGGACCAGTGACCGCCGGATCGGGCCGGCAGATGCGGGCGCTGCGCAAGACCGAGGCCGGGCCGGGGCTCGAGCTGTGTCTGGTCGACCGGCCGACGGCCGGACCCGATGACGTGGTGATCGCAGTGCGGCGCATGGCCATCTGCGGGACCGACCTCCACATCTACAAGTGGGACGAATGGGCGGCCGAGACGGTAACTCCGCCCACCACATTGGGTCACGAGTTCATGGGGGTGGTGGCCGAGGTGGGCGATCACGTCACCGGGATCGAGGTTGGCGCCCGGGTGTCGGCCGAGGGCCACATCACCTGCGGACACTGCCGCAACTGCCGGGCCGGTCGCCGGCACTTCTGCCGCAACACCATCGGGATAGGCGTGCAGCGAGACGGTGGGTTCGCGGAATACGTTTCAGTCCCGGCGTTCAACATCTACCAGGTTCCCGACGACATCGACGACGACACCGCAGCCATCCTTGACCCGCTGGGCAATGCCGTCCACACCACGTTGACCTTCGACCTGGTGGGCGAGGACGTGCTCATCACCGGTGCCGGTCCCATCGGACTGATGGCCGCTCCCATCGCCCAGCGGGCCGGCGCTCGTCACGTCGTTGTCACCGACCTCAACGACAGTCGCCTGCGGTTGGCGAAGGCAGTGGGAGCAACCCGCACGGTCAACGTGAGGCGGGAACGGCTCGAGGATGTAATGGCCGAGTTGGGGATGCGGGAAGGGTTTGACGTCGGACTGGAGATGTCGGGCGCCCCGGCGGCGTTGGCGTCGATGATCAAGACCATGAATCACGGCGGCCGTATCGCCATCCTCGGTCTGGTTCCCGACGGCGCCGCCATCGACTGGACCGACGTTATCTTCAAGGGACTGACCCTCCAGGGCATCTACGGCCGAAAGATGTTCGACACCTGGTACAAGGCGGCGGCGCTGCTGTCGGAAGGGCTCGATGTGCATCCCATCATCGGACGCCGCTATCACGTCAGCGACTTCGAGGATGCCTTTGCCGCCGTGGCCAGCGGCGACGCGGCCAAAGTCCTGATGGCCTGGGAGGCCGGCGAGTAGTCTTGGGCGATGACCTGGCCCACTCCCCGACCGCAAGCCCCTCCTCTCGACACCTTCGCCGGCGAGCGAACAATGCTCCGTGAGTTTCTCGACTTCTACCGAGGCGCCCTGATCGATCGGGCCTGGGGTCTGAGTCACCAGCAGCTGCAGGTGGCGCTCCCACCGTCGACCCTGACGTTGTCGCGGCTCATCGGCCATATGGCGGTGGTGGAGGAGAACTGGTTCAAGGTGCGGTTCGACGGTGAAGAGTGGGGTGAACTGTCGGCATCGTTCGACTTCGAGTCGGACCCCGATGCCGAGATGACCCACGCCCAGACCCTGTCGGTGGAAGATCTTCTCGCCTGGTTCGAACGAGCGGTTGCAGACTCCCGGGCCCGGGAAGCGGCCGCTGGATCACTCGACCAGATCTCGGTTCGGTCTCACCCCCGGAGCGGGCAGCAATGGAATCTCCGCTGGATCATGGTCCACATGATCGAGGAGTACGCCCGGCATTGCGGCCACGCCGACCTCATCCGGGAATCGATCGACGGCGACACCGCCGGCTAGGGCGCGGCGAGAGGCATCTTGATGCCGGCCGATAGTTGACATGGTCGACGAACCCCGGTGATCGCGCCCCGACCGGCCGACTACCTGGCCTTGGCCTTCACCTACTTCGCCGTGGGGGTGACGGTGAGCGTGGCCATGATCGAGCGGGGGATCTCCGTATCCACAACCCTGGGGGCGGCTCTGGTCGTGTACTCGGCCACCAGCGAGCTGGCTTTTCTGGCCGTACTCGACGCCGACGGATCAACCGTGGTGGCGGTAATGAGCGGCTGGCTGGTCGCCTCTCGATTCGGGCTGCTGGCCGTGAGCCTGGGAGCCCGGTATCGCGGCCCAGTGGTTGAGCGGATGGCGGCCGCCATCAACTCGTTCGATCCCAACGTCGGTCTGGCCGTACAACAGGCCGATGCGAGGATGCTCCGGCAGGTGTTCTGGCGGGTCACGGCGGCCCTGATGGTCGGCTGGTGGACCGGCAGCTTCGTTGGCGTGTTCCTGGGAGACGTCATCGGTGGCGGTCTGGCCTGGGGTCTCGACGTCGTCTTTCCCGCCACCCTGCTGGCCATCATCGGGCCCCTGGTGCGGCGGCACGACGGTTTGACCGCGGCGGTGGTCGGGGCGGCGATCTGTTGCCTACTCGTTCCGTTCACCCCGGGCGGCGTGCCGATCCTGGCCAGTGCCCTGGGCGCGGTGGTGGCGGTTGCGGCGTGGACCACCGGCGCCCGTCCCGACGATGTGCCTGATGATCAACCGCATGAGGGCAGCCGATGACGTGGTGGGCCATTGTGGCCATGGCTGCCGGTGTCAGCGGCCAGCGCCTGCTCGGCATGTTCTGGGCCGGGCCGCACCTGGCCCGGCGGCCCCGACTGGCCCGGCTGGCCGATCTCCTGCCGGCGGCAGTGATCGCCGGAGTGGTGGCCCAGCTGACGTTCGTGTCCGATGCCCGGCTGACGGTTGACGCCCGAGCGGTCGGCCTACTCGTGGCTGTCGTGATGGTGTGGCGGCGGGCTCCACTGATCGTGGTGGTGGTGACTTCGGCCGCGGTCACGGCCCTGGTCCGGCTGATAGGGTCGTGACCACCATGGTGTTCGATCATCCGGAGTTCGATGGCCATCAACAGGTGGGATTCGTCCGTGATGAGGCCTCGGGGCTGAGCGCCATCGTCGCCATTCATCGGCTGCGGTCAACCGGCGATGGTTGGGCTGCCGGTGGCGGCGTACGTTTTCGCCCCTATGGGTCCGAGCACGATGCTCTGACCGACGTGTTGCGGCTGTCGAAGGCGATGACCTGGAAGATGGTTCTGGCCGGACTACCGATGGGCGGGGCCAAGTCGGTCATCATCGGCGAGCCGAGAACCGACAAGTCGCCCGAGCTACTCAAGGCCTTTGCCCGCTACGTGGCCTCACTCAACGGGGCCTACATTCCCGGCCCCGATGTCGGCACCGACGCCGACGACATGGAACTTCTGGCCGAGGTGACCGAGCCGGTGGCCGGTCGAGCCTCGGCCGCCGGCAGCACGGCACCACCGACCGCCTTGGGGGTGTTCAACGGGATTCGGGCCGCCCTGGTTGCGGTGCATGGTTCCGAGGCGATGCCGGGCCGCTCGGTGGCGGTGCAGGGAACCGGTGGGGTTGGTTCCCATCTCGTCGGTCTGCTGTCCGACGCCGGGGCCACCGTGGTGGTGGCCGACGTCGATCATGAAGCGGCCCTGGCGGTCGCCCGACGCCATGGCGCCATGGTCGTGGCCGATGATGAGATACTCGCTGCCGATGTCGACGTCCTGTCCCCCAATGCTGTGGGCGGCGTGCTCAACCCCGAAACCATCCCCTCCATCAGGGCGGCCGCCGTTTGTGGGGCGGCCAACAATCAGTTGGCCGACCCGACCGATGGGGTGGCCTTGGCCGAACGCAACATCTTGTGGGCTCCCGACTATGTGGTGAGCGCCGGCGGCGCCATCGCCGGGAACCACGACGTTGGCTGGATCACCGAAGCCGAGCGTGAGGCCAAGCTCGACGCCATCTTCTCCACCACCCTCGATGTGTTGACCGAGGCCATCGCCCAGAACCGGTCGACCGATGCCGTGGCCCAGGACCGGGCTCGGGCCCTACTGGCGGCCGAAGCCCGAGCGGCGGGCGACCGAGCCTGACGTTAGCGGGTCCGACGGAGCCGTCCCAGCAGTGAAGCTCGGCGGAGCTGGCGATCGGCCTTGAGGATACGGTCGGCCTCGGCCGAGATCTCCTGGCTGTTCCGTCGACGTCGCCAAACCCAGAACACATAGCCCATCGCCGCCAGAGCAAACAGGGCGGCGAAGACGGTGGCGACAAGGGGAAAGTCGTCAGACGGTCGTATCACCCGAAGTAGTGCTCTGGTGCCGAAGATCAGGGCCAGGCCAACACCGGGCGCCACCGTCCGCACGTTTCGGAGCAGCTTCATCGAGGTCTCGCCCCGGTCGCCGCGCCCGGCGGCCACATAGTGTTCCGAGGCCGCTCGGGAATCACCTTGGGCCTGGCGTATCAGTCCCCCGACCTGGTGGGCCACCACACTCTGGGGATTGAGGGCCAAGGCCCGCTGCACGTGGCGATAGGCGGTGTCGTGGTCTTCGTCGGCCAGATTGGCTTTGGCCAAGACGATGTGGGCCGCCTCGTCTTCAGGATCGTCGGCCACCGCTTGGCGGCCCATCTGGAGGGCCTCGGCTGTCAGCTTTTTGGCCGTGGACGGACGCCGGGTCGGTTGACCGGCGTATTCCAGTAACGTCTCGACCAGCAACGCCTTGTTGTAGGCCGAGTTCGAGTGTAGGGCCACCAGGTGGCGGGCCTGGTCGACGGCCTCCTTGGTCTTCTTGGTTCGCCGCAGGCCGACAGTGCGGGCGAACATGGCGGCGGCATTGTTGGGATCGATGGCCAGAGACTGCTCGGCGGCGGCCAGACCGTCGGACGGCAGCTGCAGATCATTGAGACAGTTGGCTCTCACCGCCAGCAGATCGGCGTTGTCGGGATCGCTGGTCAACGCTTCGGTGATGATGTCGAGCGCCTCCGATGCCCGCCCGTTCTCCAACAGGGTGGCGGCCCGCCAGTAGGCATTGCTCACCGCTCAGATTCTCCGCTGTTTCATGTAGTTGAGCAGATCGTCGAACTCGCCCGATTCGTTGGCGAACAGGGCGTAGTTCTTGGCCGTTTGGAACCAGGGTCCGTTGCTGGGCGACACCGCCTTGACCGCCCGTCGCAGGTCCTTGTCCGACACGTTGCGCACTGATCCGGACTTGATCGAATCGACCATGGCCCACTCGGTGGCCCGTTCGCACACGGCGGCGATGTCGGCCCCGCTGAAGCCATCGGTGACCGAGGCCAATTTGGCCGTATCGACGGCGTCCACCGGTCGGTCTCTCAGGTGGTACTCGAAGATGGCGGCCCGGGCCTCGGCATCGGGGGGAAGGACCAGCAGCTTCTGGTCGATACGACCCGGTCGCAGCAGGGCCGAGTCGATGTCCCACGGGTGGTTGGAAGCAGCCAGTAGGAACACGCCTTCGTTGATGTCGTCGACTCCGTCGAGTTCGGTCAACAGCTGGTTGACGACATTACGGCCGGCGGAGTTGCGGTTCTGGCTTCTTTTCTGACCAAGGGCATCCACCTCGTCGAGGAACAAGACGCAGGGGGCGTTGCGGCGGGCCGCCTCGAAGATGCTGTGAACGTTCTTTTCGGTCTGGCCGAACCACATGTCGAGGACCTCGCTCAACCCGACGTGATAGAAGCTGGCGCCCAGCTCCCCGGCCACAGCCCGAGCCAGGAACGTCTTCCCGCACCCCGGTGGACCCCACATCAGCATCGAACCTCGCAGCGACTTGCCGAAAGCGATCCGCAGCTCGGGGTTACGCATGGGAGCCAGGAAGGCCAGGTCGAGGCGCTCCTTGACGTCGACCATGCCGGCCACGTCGGCCAGGCGGAGAGCGGGGCGGGTCATATCTCCGTGGACCAGGTCTTCCTCCGGGGCGTCGCCCGACTCACCCCAGCGTTGAATGAGATCATCGGCCGTCTCGGGTATGGCGGCGATCGGCTCGGCTCGGTCAAGATCAGCGGCCGGGGCTGCGCCTTGGGGCGGCTCGTCCTGAGGCGGAGGGGCGCTTTCGAGCGGCTCGTCCGTGGACGGAGGGGCGCCGGCGCCGGGATGGCCGAGTGCGGCCAGCAGGGTCCGGTAGCCTGCCGCCTCCTGGTCGGCACCGATCTGTTCGGCCGCCGCCGCAGCCACAGTCAAGAGAGCACTGTCGGCCGGGCTCCGGACCAACCCGTCGCGGGCCACGGCCAGGGCCTGTTGGCCGTCGCCGGCGGCCAGGAGCAACTCGGCCAGGTGGGAGCGAATGGCCCCATTCTCAGGATCAGCGGTCAACGCCGCCTGAAGAGCTTCAATGACACTTCGATCCATGGCTCCCACCTATCGTCCCGTTGTCCACCACGGTTGACGAATCGACCAACCACTCGAATCGTAGCCGAGGGTCGCCGCCCCGGCCGGGGACATTTCCGACCAATCGGTCACGAACGACCCCAGAGGTAGGGCCCGGCGAAACCGGCGTCGAGGACGACCCGGGTATCGGGGTGGTCGAAGTCGACCACGGGAAGGGTGACACAGACGGTGGCGGTCCGTGACTCACCCACCGTCAGTTCGGTCACCGTGCTCCAGTCGTCATCGACGGTACAACCGAGCTGGTCGGTGCCAGGCTCAGCTGGTCGGTAGAGGGTGGCCGTCGACCCTCCGACCATCTGCCAGTCGAACAGGCCGGCCATCGCAACGGGATCGACCGGCGACTGGATCAAACCAGCGGTGACCGGTACCGCGACATGGATGATCCCGGGCAACGGCTCGGCGTTGAGCGGATTGGCAGCCACCAGCTCCTCGGTGATGTCGACCGGCTCGCCCACCGTGATCTCGAAGAGCGACAGATCGGCTCCCCCGTCGATCGGCACCTCGACCGGGGTGTTATAGGCCGTCAGGATTCCCTCGAGCTCGAAGCCCGGCATGCCGGGGCCAAGCGTCGTCAACGTCTCGAACCCGGGAGGCGGCATGGCCACCGTCGTTTCGACCGCGAAGTCGGGTTGGTCGGGCACGGCCACCGCGATTTCGGTCTCCTCACTGAACGAGTCACTTCGCACCGCCAAGAGGGGTGCCACCCCGAGGAAGAGGGCACAGCCACCCACCATCAGCAGGGCGAAGATGCCGACGCCAACGCCGGCCATCGATCCCACCGACCATCCGCTGGTGGCCCTCGGGCGGCGGGCATCGATCCGGGCGTCGCCGATTGGCGTCGGTGGTGGTGGTGGCGCCACCGGCTTGCCGGCGGCCGAGTCCGTTCTTGTCCGAGCCGTCCACTGCTCACCGTCCCACATCCGCTGCCTCCCGGGATCGGTCGGGTCGGGGTACCAGCCGGCGGCCGGAGAGGGAGCGTCATCGGCACTCATGGGCTCGCATCGTAGTTGACGTCCCGGCGGTGACGAGCGCGCCATCCTCACTGACGGGATCTTCTGCTGGTCTGACGCGTCGATATCGACGCGTCAGACCAGCAGAACGAGCGTCGACGTCAAGCCGATCCCGACCGGAAGGGCCGGAAGCAGGTACGAATGTCATCGACAAAGATCTCAGGCACCTCGAAGGCGGCAAAGTGTCCACCCCGATCGTGTTCGGCCCAGTGGACGATATTGGGATACTTCTCACCCACCCAGTTCCGCACCGGGGGCACGATCTCGGCCGGGTAGACAGCGAAACCGGTGGGCACAGGAACCGTCGGCCGGCGGGACCGGCCAAAGCTCTCCCAGTAGAGCCGGGCCGACGAGGTGGCCGAACCTGTGACCCAGTACAGCATGATGTTGTCGAGCAGATCATCACGGCTCAGCACGTTCTCCGGATGCCCGTCGCAGTCGGTCCAGGCCCAGAACTTCTCCAGGATCCAGGCCGCCTGCCCGGCCGGCGAATCGGCCAGCCCATAGCCCACGGTCTGCGGTCTGGTCTTCTGCTGGGTCGAGTATCCCGAGTCCCAATCGGCGTAGTGCTTGAGTCGGGCCAGGGCGTATCGTTCCTCCGGCGTAGTCGGCTTGCCTTGAGGGCGTGATGACATGGCCAGCGTCAAGTGGATGGCTACGCAGTGATCGGGGTCTTGAGCGGCCAGGGCGGAGGTGACGGCCGATCCCCAGTCACCGCCCTGGGCCACGTAGCGGGAGTATCCCAGCCGGTCCATCAGTTCGGCCCAGACCGCGCCGATCCTCTCCACTCCCCAACCAGGCTCGGTCGGTTTGCCGGAGAAGCCGAAACCGGGCAGTGACGGTGCAACAACATGGAAGGCGTCGGCCTCATCCCCGCCGAAACGAGCGGGGTCGGTCAGGGGCCCGATCACCTTGTGGAATTCGACCATGGAGCCCGGCCAACCGTGGGTCATCACGAGAGGAAGGGCATCGGGGTTGGGCGAACGTTGGTGGACGAAATGGACGTCGATGCCGGCAAGCCTGGTGATGTACTGGTCAAATCGGTTCAGCCCGGCCTCCCTCTCCCGCCACCGGTAGCGATCCGGATCGGCCCAGTATTCGCAGACTTCCTGGAGATCGGCCCGCGGCACCCCCTGTGACCAGTCGTCGACCACCTCGGCGTCGGGCCAGCGGGTGCTGTTCAGCCGGGCCCGGAGATCGGTCAGGGTCTCGTCGGCCACGGCGATGGAGAACGGACGGATGTCGGTCATGTCAGCCGACGATACTCCACCTCGTCCACCACTAAGCTGGTGCCACGCCGCTGACCGCGTATGCCTTTTCTCACCTCCTTCATCCATCACATCCTCACCCGATTCCCCGGGTTGGCCATGGTGTTGTCGGCCGCCGGTGCACTGCTGTTCGGCTATCTCGGGTTTTTCGACCCGGAGCCGGCGGCCGACGACCTGCTCTTCTTCCGCCTGATGACCGGCGTGGCCGTCGTCGGCATGGTCTTCTTCGGTCTCCAGGCTCGGCACCGACGCCACGAACGTCGCCACCCGCCGTCCGATCTGGCCGGCTGGAGTCCCCAAGTCGATCCCAACGAGACACTCACCACGGTGACCACCGAATCCCGCTACTTCGTCGTCACCAACAAGTCATCGGGCCAGCAGATCCACACAGTGGTATTGGCCAATCGCGATGGGCTCTGGCTGTGGCACGGCGGTACCAAGGCCGTGCGTGACGTGATCGGTTTCGTGGAACTGCGGAGGCTTCCCTCGGAGCAGATCGAGCCGAGATTGCGGGTTCACTGGGCGCAGCTTGGAGCGATCATGCATCGGGGGTTGAGCACCAAACTCGACGTCGAGGTCCTGGACGGAACCGGCAGACCATCGGTGAAGAAGCTCGACCTTGAACCCAATACCACCGAGGTATTCGACCGGTTGGCCGACTGGGGGTGGCCGGAGGCCGAGGTCCGTTCACCGCCGGCTCTTCGGCGACGAGATCTGGTCTCGAACCTCTGGTTGGCCGCCGGCTCCGGATTCCTCGTCGGGGTCTATGGCCAGCGTTGGCTGGGATCTCCTGATCACATCGTGGCCGGCGTCGTCACCGCCGTCGTGTTGACCGGACTGATCTGGTTGTCGGTGGGTTGGCGTTCCACCCGCCGAGCTCTGATGCCGCTGCCCCCGGTGGGGGCGGGCGCCGACCGAAATCCTCCGAGATGAACATACGATCGGAGGCCGGTATCGGGGCTGCAGTACCCTGGCGGCGATGGACGAACGTCGGGTGATACGGGAGGTCTTTGGTGTCGATCGGGCCCTGATCGGCGTGATTCACCTGGCGCCGTTGCCGGGCACGCCGGGGGCGCTGGACCCGGGCAGCTCAATCGAGGAGCTGGCAACGAGGGCGGCCAGGGAGGCGAAGCTCTACGCCGAGGCCGGCTATGACGGATTGATCATCGAGAACATGGGCGACCGGCCCTACCTGCGGGGAACGGTTGGGCCCGAGGTGGTGGCGGCGATGACCGCCGCCGGGCTGGCGGTCCGCTCCGCCGTTGATCTACCTCTCGGGATTCAGGTGTTGGCCGGCGCCAACCGGGAGGCGGTGGCCGTGGCCCACGCCATCGGCGGACGGTTCGTGCGGGTCGAGGGGTTCGTGTTCGCCCACGTGGCCGACGAGGGGATCCTGGAATCGGATGCCGGCCAGTTGCTCCGCTACCGTCGGGCCGTCGGCGCCGACGCCATCCGGGTCTTCGCCGATATCAAGAAGAAGCATTCCTCGCACGCCATGACGGCCGATGTGGATCTGGCCGAGACGGCGGCCGCCGCCGAGTTCTTTCTGGCTGATGGCGTGGTGGTAACGGGCACGGCCACCGGTCGGCCGACCGATCGGGACGACGTGGTGGCGGTGGCCGATCGGATCTCGATACCGACACTCGTCGGGTCGGGAGTCGATCCCGACAACGTGGACGACTACGGCCGGGCCGACGGGTTGATCGTCGGTTCCTACGTCAAGCAGGGTGGATTGTGGTCCAACGAGATCGACGTCGACCGGCTGCACCGGATGGCCCGGTCGTTCTCCTCTACCATTCGCTGACGGTACGTCGGAGGCTCTGCTTGCCTGTGACGTTTGTCATGATCATGGCTGCATCTGTGCTGGGCGGGACGACGTTCCATAGAGCGAAATCCCCCATATCAACTGCAACTGATTTGCAGCGAGGAGAGCAAGATGAAGACCAGCTTTATGAAGCTTTTGGCCCTGTTGTTTGCCGCCGGCCTGGTGGCTGCGGCCTGCACCGACGACGCTGAAGAGGCAACCGAAGCCGTCGAGGAAACCACCGACGAGGCAGCTGACGAGGCGGCTGATGAGCCCGCCGAGGAAGAGTCGACCGAGGACGACGCCATGGAAGACGACGCCATGGAAGACGACGCCATGGAAGACGACGCCATGGAAGATGACGCCATGGAAGACGACGCCATGGAAGACGACGCCATGGAGGATGGTCCGGGAACCGTGGTCGATGTGGCCGTCAACTCCGGTGAGTTCCCCACCCTGGTGGCCGCCGTGACCGAGGCCGGTCTGGTTGAGACCCTGTCTGGCGATGGCCCCTTCACCGTCTTCGCCCCCACCGAGGAGGCCTTCGCCGCCGCCCTGGATGCCCTTGGTCTCACGGCCGAGGAGCTGTTGGCCAGCGAAGATCTGAGCGGGATCCTGACCTACCACGTTGTCCCCGGAAAGGTCCTGGCCGCTGATGTGGTCGGCCTTGACGGCCAGAGCGTGGCCACCGTCAATGGCGCCGAGGTCGCTGTCACCGTCGACGGCGACACGGTGAAGATCAACGATGCCACCGTCGTCACCACCGATCTCGAAGCGTCCAACGGCGTGATCCACGTCATTGACACCGTGCTCCTGCCGCCGGCGTCGTAATTCTCCACCAAGGCCGGGCGGTTCCCCCTCTCCCCACCCGCCCGGCCACACTTGGCGAGGCAACGAGCCGCCCGCAATCAGCGGGCGGCTCGTTTGGGTTCCGGGGCGAGCAGCGCCGTGGACGAGGGCGAGGTAGTCTGGCGTCCCGGTAGATCGCCCGTTAGTCGGCCAATAGTGAGATCATGAGATTCAAACACCAGCGACCCTGCCCCCGTCGGCGGTCGATTTCGATGTCATCAGCGTGGGTGGGGGCCGCCCTCACCCTTGTTCTGGCCGGCTGTTCACTGACAACCGATTCCGGCGGGGGGTCCAGCGGCATCGATCAGGAGATCGCCGCCGAGCCGGCGGCCGACTCCACCCCAACCGAGACCGCCACCACCGCGACGACCGCCCAGCTCTCGTCAACAACGACCTCCAGCACCACGCCGCCGGAGCCTCGCCCGGTATCCGTGGTCGTCCATCCGGCCGAGGCCGTCGTCGAACTGTCAACCGCCGATGGCTTCAACCACCGGGCCGAAGCCCAGCCGGTGACGGTTGACGTCCCGGCCGCCGTGGTGACCGTCAGGGCGTCGGCCCCCGGCTACGAAACCTATGAGGGAGAGATCGCCCTCGATGCCGATGGCGGCCCCAACGAAACCACCATCTGGCTCGACAAGGAGGGCCAGCTCGTTCACAAGCTGTTCGAAGTTGAGGTCAGCGGTGCTCCCAAGGGCGTGGCCTTCACTCCGGACGGCTCGGAAATCTGGACCACCATCCTCAATGAGGGCGGAGTGGACGTGATCGACGTGGCCACCGGGCAAGTGATCGATGTCATCGATCTGGACCAGGGAGCGGTCGAGGTGATCTTCAACCGTTCGGGCACCACCGCCTACGTCAGCCAGATGCAGACCAACTCGGTGTTCGAGATCGACGTGGCCAGCCGGTCGGTGAAACGCCAACTCGACACCAAGGGGGCGTGGACCAAGGTGATGGCTCTGTCATCCGACGAGCAGACCCTCTACGCCTCGAACTGGATCGACAACAACGTGTCGGAGATCGACCTGGCTGATGGCGAAGTCAACCGGCTCCTGTCCACGGTGCGCACCCCTCGCGGCCTCTACCCGACGGCCGACGGCAAACGGCTGTACGTGGCCGGGTTCGAGAGCGGGGATCTGGAGGTGATCGACTTGACCACCGGCGACAGTGAGACGCTGCACCATACCGGCGGATCGATGCGTCATCTGGTCGGCTCACCCGACGGTTCCATCGTCTACGCCTCCGATATGACGAGAGACACGATCTTCGCCGTCGACACCGCCACCGATGACGTGACCGTTCTGGCCACCAGCGATCGAAAACCCAACACCATCGACATCAGCCCCGATGGTCGGGTGCTGTTCGTGTCGAACCGGGGCCGCAACAACCCGAAGTCCTACTACCTTCCCGGCCCGGAATGGGGAACGGTGCTGCTTATCGACACCGAAACGGGCGCCATGCTCGACGGGATCGTCGGGGGAAATCAGACAACCGGCCTGGCTGTTTCCGACGACGGGTCGAAGCTGGTGTTCAGCGACCTGTTGGACAACCGTGTCGTGGTCTATTCGGTTCCGCCGACCGAACAACTGCTGGCCGGCGGCGGCGGACGGTACGAAGCCCACTTGTCCGACCTGGTGAAGTAGAGCCTCGCCCTCAAAGTCTTGCCTGCCCTTTCCGTTGCGTTCGCCGCCAACAAATACTAAAATCCTTTAGCAACTCGCCGACCGGCGGCAAGGGAGGAAACCCAATGAACGAGTTGTTTTCGCGCCTGAACATGGGCGCTGGATTGGCAGCCAGCGTGATGCGGATCACCATCGGCGTGCTTCTGGCCTGGCACGGCTACCGAAAGTTTGCCGACGGTCTCGACGGATTCGAGAGCTTTCTGACCTTCCTCGAGTTACCGGCCCCGTCGGCCCTGGCCGTCATCGTGGCCCTGCTCGAACTGGTGGGCGGCGTTCTGCTGGCTCTCGGCCTCTTCACCCGGCCGGTGGCCGCACTGTTCGTCATCCACTTCGCCCTCATCTTCTTCTGGGTGAAGCTGGGCAAGCTCGACTCGGTCCTCCTGGTCGGCGGTGAACAGCCCGGCGTTGAACTCGACCTCATCTACCTCGTCACCTCGGCCTATTTTTTGGCCGCCGGCCCGGGTCCGCTATCAGCCGACGCCATGGTCGGCCTCGAATCGGCATCGGACCAAACGGAACAGGTTGCCGTTACCGCCTGAGGGCGTGCCGGCGACAGTATCGATCGGATCCGGCCAATTCAATTGGCAGCGGCTCCACCGTCGCAGCGGCCACACGGCTCCCTGCGGCGGTGGATCCTCATGTGAGCCGCTGCCCGATCCATCGTGTCGGCAATGAGCGCCTGCTCGTCGGCCGAGAGCGGTTCAAGCAGGAACTGTTTGATGAGTTCGGCGTGCTCGCCCGACGCTGCGGCCAGGGCCTGACGGCCGGGATCGAGCAGCGTGGCCATCAGCCCTCTGCGATCGTCCTCGACCGTGCGGCGGGCAATCCAACCTCGCTTCTCCAGGCGATTCGCCGTGTGGGTGAGTTTCTGCGCCGATGACACCACCTGATCGGCCAACGTGGCCATGCGCATCTCGCCCCCGGCCCCGTCGAGGCGGACCAGAACCTCATAATCGCTGTGGGTCATCCCGTGGCCGTTGGCCAGATGCTTGGCCAGGATCTCCTCCAGCAGACGGCCGGCGTCGAGGAACCGCGTCCAGGTCCTGAGTTCGGACTTGGTGAGGTGACGCCCGGTGCCGTCGAGCTGCGCGGGGTCGTAGTCGGTGCTCATGACGGACCTGAGTGTACCGACGGCCATCGAACCGGGTGGGATCGGGTGGGTCCCGCCTGCCAACGGGATCGCGCTGGCTTCGGCTCCCCGGCTCGGTTAGGGTCGAGATCACGCCACCACGAGAGGACACATCATGGCAGTCACCAAGATCATCGAGGTTGTTGGTCGATCGAGTGAAAGTTCCGATGCCGCCGTCAAGAACGCCTTGGCCGAAGCCACCAAGAGCATCCGCGACGTGAAGGCCCTGGATGTGGTTTCCGTCGGCCTGCGCGGTGAGAACATGGACGAATGGGGAGCCCTGGTCCGCATCTCGTTCCTGGTCGACAGCGTCGACGACTGAGTCGACGACTGAAGTCATTGCCAATCCGGGTCATTGTCGGGATGCGTCTTGCGCAATGACTACGTAAACATTATGCTCTAGCAATCCGCCTCACCCGGTGTCCAGTTTATGGTGGCCGGAGGGAGGAAACGTGTTGTGATCTTCGGGGGGCCCAGGGGTTGCCATCCGGCGGCGCTAGGAACCTGTCGCCCTCCATGTCACGGCTGGATTTCAAGACCACAAGGGAGAGTTCCGATGAATGCACATGAAACGAGGTGGCTGCGGCTCCTCGCGTTCCTGGTGGCGCTGGCCATGTTGGCCGCCGCCTGCGGTAGCGATGACGACGAGTCGACGGCCACCGAGGATGCGGCTGAAGACACCGCCGAAGAGGCCGAAGCCGACGATGCGGCCGATGATTCAGGCGATGACGCGGCCACCGAAGACGAAGGCGATGAAGGCGAAGGCGACGAGGGCGAGGCCACGGGAGATGTCATCTCCGAGGACTGCCCGATTCCCAATCCGGCCGACACCGTCGAGATCGACGTCATCGGCTGGCAGTTCCCGGTTATCGACGCCTATGTCGAGGAGCTGGAGGAGTGCGAGGAGGGCAACTACGACATCAACATGCAGTTCCTCGGCTCGACCGACGCCCAGGAGCGCACGCTTGAGGACATCGCCACCGGTAATCCCAGCTTCGAGCTCTACCAGGGATCGAATTCGGCCCTCGTTCGTTATGCCAACGCCGACGGACTGTTGCCACTGAACGACCTGATCGACAAGTACGGTGACGAATTCGCCCTCGACGAGATCGATCAGTCATTCTGGGACCTGGTTACCATCGACGGCCAGATCTACGGCATTCCCATGGTGTCGAACACCATGCACGTGTTCTACAACAAGCCCAAGATGGAGGAGCTGGGGCTCGAGGTGCCGACCACCTTCGAAGAGGCCGTCGCCCTGTGTGAACCGCTGGCCGCGGCCGATGAAAAGGGCTTCGTGCTTATGTACCAGGCGCCGTGGGCCTGGCAGATCGAGTTCGACAACGTGCTCGGCTCCTTGGGCGAGACCAACATCGATCCCGAAACCGGCCAACCCAATTTCACCTCTGATGCGGCCATCGAGGCGGCAACCGTACTCAAGGATGTCTACGACAACTGCGCTGACAAGGACGTGCCCGAGTACGGCACCACCGAGATCGCCGGCGGCTTCCAGAGTGGCGAGTACATCGTCGGCCAGACCTGGGCCTCCCGGGCCATTGAGATGGACGATGAGAACGTCTCCCTCGAGGTGGGCAACATCGAGTTCGCCCCGGCCTTGAGCACCGGTGGCGGCACCCTGGCCGCCCCGGCCTACATCGACGGCTACGCCATCCCGGCCGACACCGATGCCGATGTCGAGGCATTGTTCCTGGCCATCATGGCCGCCGCCGACCGGGAGAGCCAGGAAGCAGCCGCCGAGTTCAACACCGTCACCCGCACCGGCGTGTCCAATCCGGACGGTCCCCGCAACACCGACGCTGTGGCCGCCAGCTACATCGACGGACGGGGAGCCGATCTGACCCATCCGGCGGCCGGCCTGGCCCGCACCATACTCGGCGACGCCCTCCAGAAGATCGCGACCGAGGGCGCCGACCCGGCCACCGTGCTGGCCGAGGCGCAAGAGCAGTACCTTACCGAAGCTGAGGAGCAGGGACTCCTGTAGCGGCCGGTTGACATCGGGAGCGGGCCTGTAAAGGGGCCCGCTCCCGATCACGGCGCCGCTGACCGGGGCGCCCACGAGCAAGAGGGGGTTGCATTGAAGAGAAGGACGTTTTGGGCCTTCACCTTGCCCAGCGTGGTCGTCATGACCGTGCTCATGGTGTTCCCGCTGGCTACCACCATCTATCTGAGTTTCTACCGGGTACTGGCCCGCAACCGGTTCCAGCTTGACGCCTGTGAGGATCTGGGGGGCAGCTGCTTCGTCGGCTGGAAGAACTACAGCGACGTGCTCACCGACTCCGAATTCTGGAGCGCCTTCTGGTTCACTATGAAGTTCCTCGTGGTGACCGTACCGATCCAGACGGCCTTCGGCCTGGCCGTGGCCCTCCTGCTCGATCGGGTGCGACGAGGGCGGGCCCTCTATATGGCCGCCCTGCTGCTTCCCTTCATCGTCACCCCGGTGGTGGGCAGCCTGATCGTCAAGGATCTGTTCGAGAACAACGGACTGATCAGTTGGGTCTATGAGCTGGCCACGGGCAACACCTTCCAGCTCAACGCCGGCAACGTCGACTGGGCCATCTTCATCCAGTCCATCTGGCATGTCATGCCGTTTGCCATGATCTCGTTGTTCGCCGGGCTGCAGTCGCTGCCCCAGGAACGGCTGGAGGCCTCGGCCATCGACGGAGCCGGGTTCTGGCGCACCCTGTGGCACGTGAAGATTCCGCATCTGCGGAGCATCTTCATGTTCATCACCATGATCTCCCTGATGGACGCTTACCGGGTCTATGACAGCGTGTTCATCTTCTCCAACGACCGATTCGACAACTCCCGCTCGCTCCAGATGTATGCCATCGAGGTGGCCAAGGATGTCGGCCGGGTGGGCAAGGGTAATGCCCTGTCAGTGCTGACCGTCGTCGGGGTAATGGTTATCCTCCTGCCCTTCCTGTGGGTGAGCTACAAAGACCAGATCGCGGAGCGAACATGACCACCAGCCAAGCACCGATACCCGAGGTGACCACGCCGCCGGCCAAGGTCAAGGCGCCCAGCCGAAAGAGCGGCGGCGCGATGGGCCGGGAACGGTGGTACGACCGCCTCGGTCTACACGTCGTCATGCTGCTCCTCGTGGCCTGGAGCATCATCCCCTTTACCTGGGCCTTCCAGAACTCGATCAAGTTCGTGCGTGACATCATCGGCGAAAGTCCCAAGCTGTGGGGTTATGAGCCGACTGCCATTGCCTACAACGGCTTCTGGTTCGACGACGAAGACATCAACATGTGGACGCCCCTGCTGTTCATCCTGGCCTTCGCCACCGTGGCCCTCATCCTCGGCCAGGTGGGCCGCCGGGCCCGTCGGGGTGCGCCGTGGTATCTGGCCACCGTGGCCGTGCTGGCCGTCGGGGTGTGGTGGTTCCCCCGGCTGTTCGAAACCAGCCGGTCCTACGACTACTTCGTCAACAGCCTCATCGTCACCGTCCTGACGGTGTTGATCTCGATCACCATAGGTTGCTTCGCCGGCTACGGCCTGGCCCGCTATACCGGGATCTCGGGGGCGGTCATTCTCATCGTGGCCCTCGGTTTCCGAGCGCTGCCCCGCAGCGCCTTCGTGCTGCCCTACTTCTTCGCCGCCAACCGGTTGGGCATTCTCGATTCCCGCCTGGTTCTGGTGCTGGCCCTGGTGGCGGTCAATCAGCCGTTCACCATCTGGATGCTTCGTAGCTTCTTCATGGATGTACCCAAGAGCCTGGAGGAAGCGGCCATCATCGATGGAGCCAGCCGCTTCGGGGCGTTCCGTCGGGTCATCGTCCCCATCATGTGGCCCGGCATCATCGCCACCGCCCTGTTCACGCTGCTGCTGGCCTACAACGAGTTCCTGTTCGTGCGGGTGCTGGCCGTCACCAATTTCACCCTGCCGGTGGGCATCGAGGCGGCATTGGCCGCCGAGGGTCCGCAGCTGTTCAACGAGATCCCGGCGGCGTCGGTGTCGATCACGCTGCCCATCATCATCGTGATCATCTTGTTCCAGAAGCATCTGGTCAAGGGTCTCGGAGCGGGAGCGGTCAAGGGCTGACCATGCCGGCCAGGTACGAGGACGACGTCGATCGGTTCGGTTGACCTCGGCTTGGCCGGTGACTACGTATGCAGTAGACTGTCCAACGCGCCCATCGGCATCGTCGGGGCCCGGTGACGCCGGCCGAGGGCAATTCTGGATCGGTGTTGCGGAGGACCGCGTGACAGCAAGGAACCATGATCGACCGTCGCGAACCGTAACCTCGGTGGACGTCGCCCGGGAGGCCGGCGTTTCTCAGGCAACGGTGGCCCGTACGTTCTCATCCCCGGACCTCGTCTCCCCCGCCACCCGGAAGCGGGTCGAGGAGGTCGCAAGCCGAATCGGCTACGTCCCCAACGCCATCGCCCGCAGCCTGAAATCGCAGCGCACCAACATCATCGGCGCCGTGGTCCCGGCCCACGGGGAGTACTGGCAGAGTGTGCTGACCGAGTTCTCGCAATGTCTCCGGCAACAGAACCGGCAACTCCTGCTGTTCAGCTTCACCGACGCTTCACAAACCGATCGACTACTCGACTCGGTCCGCCAGTACCGGCTCGACGGCGTGGTGTTGGCCTCCAGTACCATCGGCCCCGAACAGCTGGCCGCCATGTCGGGGTCGGCGTTTCCTGTTGTGGTGTTCAATCAGCCGGCCGCTGCCGGTGTGATCAACTCCGTGTCTGTCGACAACGAAGAAGGCATGGCCCTGGTGGCTGAACACCTGGTGGCCACGGGAGTGGGCTCCGTGGTGTTCGTCGGCGGCGTGTCCGATTCGTCCACCGACCGCCTACGTTATCAGGGGGCGGCTCGGGCCCTGGGCCGCCGCAACATCGCCTGCCCCTACCTGAGTGCCGGTGCGTTCACCTACGATGCCGGCTACAAGGCGGTGTCGACGTTACTCGACGAACAACCGTTGCCCGATGCCATCATGGTGGCCAGCGACGAGATCGCCCTCGGTGTTCTCGATGGCCTGGCCAACGCCGGCGTCGATGTACCGGGAGACGTTCTGGTGACCGGCTTCGACGGTCTGCCCCAGGCCGCCTGGGCCGGATTCGACCTGACCACCCTGGTCCAGCCTGTGGGAGAACTGGTGGCCAATGCGGTCGATCTACTGCTGGAACCGCAGGCTGAGCGCCCAGTGGAGGTGGTGGCTCACGGCACGCTCCGTATCGGTGCCACCACCACGAGGACCTGACCAACCAACGCCCGACTCGGGCCGACAATCGATGACCGAAAGCACGAAAGAAGAAAGAAGGATGCCTCCATGGCCGAGATTCTGAAAGACGCCACCGCCAAGGCCGCTCACGGGGCCGACGCCTCGCTGACCGAGCGGGTGTCGGGCATCATCGCCGACATCGAACAGCGGGGCCAACAGGCGGTGCGAGAGCTGTCGGCGCAGTTCGACAACTGGTCGCCCGAATCGTTCCGGCTCTCCGACACCGAGATCGCCGAGATCGTGGCCTCGGTCGACCCGGCAACCCTGGATGACATCCGCTTCGCCCAATCCCAGATTCGGCGCTTCGCCGAGGCTCAGCTGGCATCGCTGCATGACGTGGAGATCGAGACCTTGCCCGGGGTGGTGCTGGGCCACAAGAACATTCCCGTTCAGGCGGTCGGCGCTTATGTTCCCGGGGGCCGCTATCCCATGGTGGCCTCGGCCCACATGAGCGTGTTGACGGCCAAGGTGGCCGGGGTACCCCGGGTGGCGGCCTGCACTCCGCCCATCAACGGGGCCGTCCCGGCGGAGACCGTGGCGGCCATGCACCTGGCCGGGGCCGACGAGATCTACCTGTTGGGAGGTATCCAGGCGGTGGCCTCCCTGGCCGTCGGTACCGAGTTCGTCGAACCGGTTGATGTACTGGTCGGCCCTGGTAATGCCTTCGTGGCCGAGGCCAAGCGGCTGTTGTACGGACGGGTCGGCATCGACCTGCTGGCCGGTCCGACGGAGACGCTGATCGTGGCCGACGAGACGGTTGACGCCGAGATATGTGCCACCGATCTCCTTGGTCAGGCCGAACACGGACCGACTTCCCCGGCGGTGATGCTGACGACATCCCGCCGGCTGGGCCAGGAAACCATGGCCGAGGTCGACCGGCAGCTCGAGACCCTGGCCACCGCCGATGTCGCCTCCGTGGCCTGGGCCGACTACGGCCGGGTCATCCTCTGCGAGGACAACGAGGAGATGCTGCGGGTGGCCGACGACCTGGCCTTCGAGCACGTTCAGATCATGACCAATGACGACGACTACTTCTTCCACAACATGGTCAACTACGGCGCGCTGTTCCTGGGTCCGATGACCAACGTGTCCTACGGCGACAAGGTCATTGGAACCAACCACACCCTGCCCACCCAAAAGGCCGCCCGCTACACCGGCGGGCTTTGGGTCGGCAAGTTCCTCAAGACCTGCACCTACCAGCGGATCACCAACCCCGAGTCGAGCGCCATCATCGGCGAATACTGCTCCCGCCTGTGTGCCATCGAGAATTTCGCCGGTCACCAGGCCCAGGCCGACATTCGGGTTCGCCGCTACTCCGACGCCGCCTCGCTGGCCGGGTCGTGAGCCCGTCGACGGTTGTCGTCACCGGGGCCACCGGTGGAATCGGCTCGGCCATCTGCCATCGTCTGGCCGCCGACGGCTACGCCGTCGTGATCGGCTACAACTCCCGGGCCGATCGAGCCGAGGAGCTGAGTGGGGAGCTGCCGGGGGCAGGCCATCGGGCCTTGAGACTACCCGTACTCGACTCCGAGGCTTTGGCCGAGACGGCCGAAGCATTGGCCTCCGACCTCGAAGCCGTCGATGCGCTGATCAACTGCGCCGGCTACACCGAACCGGTGGCCCATGACGATCTCGATGGCCTGACCGACGAGATCATCGACCGGATCTTCCAAATCAACTGGCGGGGCCCCTTCGCCACCATTCGAGCCTTCAAGCCCCTACTGCTGGCCGCCGCCGATCCGGTGGTGGTCAATATCTCCTCGGTCTCCGGCGTCACCGGTCAAGGCTCCAACGTGGCCTACTGTGCATCGAAGGCAGCGCTCGACTCGATGACCCGATCCTTGGCCCGGGCCTTCGGACCCCGCCTCCGTGTCGTTTCGGTCTCCCCCGGCTGGGTTCGGGGGGAGTACGCCGACCGAATGCCGGCCGAGGTGATCGAGAATCAGGAGGCTGCCACCCCACTGGGCCGATTGGCCACCCCACAAGATGTAGCCTCGGCGGTGCGAGCCTGTATCGGTGATCTGGTTCTCACCACTGGTTCGATCATTCCCGTCGACGGCGGGCGTCCACTAGGAGTTCTATGACCGATTCGACCGAACTCGACTCATCGGTGCCGACCCGCCCCCAGGCGGCCCTACCGGTGACCGAGGGCCACAATGGAACCGCAGTCAGCGCCGACCTGACTGTCACCGATTCGGCACTACGGTCCCGAATCGTGGAGCCTACGGCTTTCGTGGCCGACACCGCGGCGTTCGTCGATGTTCGCCTGCCTCGCTCGGCCGGCAAGTCGAGCTATTCGTTCATCGGCCCCGGCGTCTCCCAGAATCCCGACCAGACGATCAACATCACTGAGCCCCACGGCTTCAACATCGGGGCCGCATCGATGCCTCACGGTGTGGTCAACAACCCCCATCTCCACTTCACCGCCGAGGTTTTTGTCTGTACCGCTGGCCGTTGGCGGTTCGACATCGGCGCTGACGGGGGGCAATCGCTCGACGTCGGTCCGGGATCGGTGCTGTCGGTGCCGACCTGGGTCTTCCGCGGCTTCGAGAACGTCGGGCCCGATGACGGCTGGCTGTTCACCGTTCTCGGACGGGACGAAACCGGCGGCATCCTTTGGGCGCCGGCGGTTCTCGAGCAGGCGGCGGAAACCGGCCTGCATCTCAGCACCGACCTGACCGTCGTCGACACGTCCCAGGGCGATGTTCCCGAAGACGTGTTGAGCCCGCTGACCGAATCCGACCTCGACCACGTCGACCATTACAGCGATGATGAGCTGGCCGAACGGTTGGTGGGCCCGACCGACCTGCGGTGGAGTGAGCGGCCGCTGTTGGCCTCGGTGCTCGACCAACATCATTGCCCGATGGCACCGGTCATTGGTCTGGGGATGAGCGAAGATCGCCGCAGTCGACCCCCGATTGTCAGCCGCCACGGTTTCTCTGTGGAGTGGTTGCGGATCAGCCCGGGGTCGAGCGTCGGACGGCATCGGCACGACGATAGTCAGGTGTTGTTCGTGGTCGGTTCCGGTTGCGAACTCCGGCTGAACCGACCAGGCGACGAGGTCTCATCGTCGGTGGCCGACGGGTCGGTGATTTCGGTACCTCGCGGGGCCTGGCGGGACATCTGCAATGTCGGCCACGACAACATCGACATCGTCGTGGTCAACGCCGGTGACGGTCCCACTGTTCTGGAGTGGGATCCGGAAATCGTCGCCGCGGCCCGAGAAGCCGGCTGGACCCGCGACGCCAACGGCTGCGTGGCCCCGGTGTCGCTGGTCGGCTGATCTTGCCCTGTCCCGATCCATCACCGACGCTGGTTTTCCTGCCAGGGTCGTTGTGTGACGGACGCCTGTTCGCCCATCAGCTGGACCATCTGGCCACAGGCTTCCCCAGGTCGATGGCCGACTTCGCCGGCCTCACCACCATCGAGGACATGGCGAGCCGGGGACTCGACGCCACCGTCGGGCCGCTGATTCCCATCGGCTTGTCGATGGGTGGGGTGGTGGCGGCCGAAATGATCGACCGCGCCCCCAACCGGATCCCGGCCGCGGTGCTGTTGGACACCAACCTCGACGTCCCCAGACCACAACAGCTGGAGGCCCGCCGACGGTGGGCCAACCAGACCCGGGCCGGCCAGTTCGCCGCTGTGGTTCAGGAGATCATGCCGTCGTTGACCGTCGACCTTTCCCGTGGCGGGGCGGCGGCATCGGCCATGGCCTTGGATGCCGGGCCAGGGAGGTTCCTCAATGAGAACCAAGCGCTGATCAACCGCCGCCGTGATCGACGCCCTTCACTTGCCCGCTACCGGAAACCACTGCTTGTCGTGGTGGGGCGTCACGATCGACTCTGCCCGCCGACACTGCACGAGGCCATCGTCAAGAGCTCGGCTTGTGGTCGCCTGGCGGTCGTACCGGGAGCCGGTCATCTGTCGACCATCGATCAACCGGAGGCGGTCACCCATGTGTTGGCGAGATGGTTGGCCGAGGTGATCAGGATCAGACGGTGAAGTCTCCCAATGGGAGTGGACCGGTCTAGTGCGGCACTAGCCCTGGTGGGCCAGGATCTGTGTCCAGATAGCCGTCTCGTCGAACAGCACCCATTCCCGGCGCAGACCCCAGCTCCCGTACTCGGCGTGGCTCAGACCCATGACGTTGACCGTGGCCCCCGACGGTCGACCGAAGGGCCCCCAGCCGCTGTGGGTACCCTTCAACGTCCAGCGGAGAGCGGCCCGCGGAGCCATGGAGGAATCGGTCCGACCGATCTGATGGTGGATGGTGAACTCGGCGTCGGGGAAGGCGCTACGTAGCCCGATCCAGAATGCTTCGACATCGGGTCGGCCATGCACCGTGACTCCACCCGGCAGCTCGGCCTGCACCGCCCGATCATAGTTGCCGGCGATGGCGGCGAAGTCAGCCGCCATGATCGCTTCCAACAGCTGAGCATAGTGTTTGCCGACTTCGTGGTCGTTTCCCCGGCCCTGGTACCGGCTGGCCGGCTCGGACCAGCCGTCGTGGGACCGATTGACGGCGTCGGGTCCACCGTGCTCGTCGATCTGACGGCGGGTGAATTCTCGGGGTTCGAGACCGAGCTGGCGCACGATGGCTCCCAGGTCGCGTATGATCCATTCGTCGTAGATCTGGTTGTTGCTGGTGGCGCAGTCGCCGATGATTCGGTAGCGAAACCGGGTGCCGGTGGCCGGGCCGAGGACGCCGTCGCCACTGTGGGTACCGGTGGAGATGATGCGGTGGGACGACAGGAATCCTCCGTGGCCGTCGTCGGACCAGATGACGTCTTCTCCCAGGAGTTGACGGTCGGGGATCTCGGCCAGCGTGGCCATGGTGGCCGAGATGACGGCCTGGTTGCCCACGATGTTTCCCCCTGGGGAGCGCACGATGACATCGGGGGCGTAGTAGCGGTGCAGGGTGGCGATGCCGCGATCCTCCCAGATCTCTCTGGTGATTCCGAGGATGTACTCCTCAGGGGTGGTGAATGAGGGGTCGAAGCCGTCCACGTCGTTGTGTCTCCTGGCTTTGGGGCGGGCTGTTGTCGGTCTGAGGCGCCAGCTTATGCGTACGTAGTCATTGCGTCAACAGGCAGTCCGGGGGTAGGTGGGTTTCCCCACAACAGTCCGTCGACAAGCAGCGTCGGGCGTCACTATGGTCGAGACAAGCGGCCAGGGTGGACGGCCGCCGCTTCGCCATTCGCCCGGCGGAGAATCGGAATTCGGCGCCCGCCTGGGCGCACTGGGGGAAATCATGAACACGACATCGACCGCTCGTCGGAGCGGTGCGCTCCGCATTCTGGTTGCGCTCATCACACTGCTCTCGGTTCTGGTGATGGGGGCGCCACCGGCTGCCGCCCACGCACCGTCGGGCGCCATCTTCACCACACTGCCCGACGGCAGCGCGGTGAACTTCAACATCTATGACAGCAAGGACGACGTCTACCTCGACGGCGGGCCGGGTATCCAAGCACCGCAGACGGCGGCCGGTCTCGACGACGGCACCTACGTCTTCCAGGTCACCGATCCTTCAGGCAAGAACCTGCTCTCACTCGATGAGGCCCGCTGCCGTCAGTTCACGGTCAGCAACGGCGTGATCGACGGGGTGGTGGCCACCGGTTGCGAGCACGCCACCGGATTCGACGTCGACCACGGCGCGGTCACCGTGCAACTGATGCCCTATGCCGACACCCCCAATCCGGGCGGGGTCTACAAGGTCTGGGTCACCGAAGTCGGTGACTTCCTGGCCGGCTGCGCCCAGTTCGGGGTGGCCAACGGGCTCGACGTGGTCGACTGCGGCAACCGGGGCGGCAACCGGCACGGCTTCGTGCCGGCCCACTCCAAGACCGACAACTTCAAGGTCGGCGACGAAGACCCGGTGGAGATCGACACCCGGTTCACCGACGAGACCACCGGCGACTACATCGACGGCTTGATGGTGACCTGGGAGGACACCAACGGTGCCACCAACATCAAGTGGTCGGAGTGGGCGCCCGAGGTGCAGGTATTCCACGAGGCCCACGTCGAGGCGGTGGAGCGAGGTGTTCACCGGATCACCATCGACCATCAGCCCGGCTGCTTCGTGCACCACGTCCGGGTCGACGGGGTCCTGCAACCGACCGAAGGGCCACAGACCGTCGAGGTCCGCATCAAGAACGATGCCAAGCCGTTGACCGTCTTCATCGACGTGGACTGCCACACCGACTGAACGGCGCAATCGGGGGTCGGCGGCTCGGCCTTGTTGCCGTCGCCGACCCCTGGACGCGGCCACCTTGACCGGTCACCCGAGCGCAGCGTCGGCTGCGGTCTCGCCTGATCGAATGGCGCCTTCGACATAACCTGTCCATCGTGGACTGGTCTCGGTGCCGGCCCAGCGGATGGCACCGACCGGACGTCGCAGCCAGGGACCGAAATCGGCGTAGACGCCAGGTGGGGCGAAGTTGCCGTAGCAGCCGTTCGACCACCTGGTTGACGACCAATCGGCGTCGACATAGTCGATCGGGTCCCGAGACTGCGGCCCGAAGTGTTCGGCCAGCATGGCGGTCACCATCTCCCGTCTTCCTTCGCGGCCGGCGCTGGAGCCGTCAACTGCATGGTTGGCGTCGAAGAAGCCTGCGATCAGGCCGACGTCGAGGTCCGGCGGTGTCACATCGAAGCACGGCGTGCAGGGAGTGTCGTCTCGTACCACGATGCCGTTGAATCCCTGGTCCCGCCAGAACGGCCGGTCATATGCGACCCAGAACTTGATGGCCGAACCCATGGCCAATCGTTGGTTGAGCCGCTGGCGAGGTTGAGGCAGGAACGGATCGAACTCGATCGTCGTCAACAACGTCGGCGGAACGGCCACGATCGCCTTGTCGGCCTGATGGACGGCCGACAAGGTCTTGACGGTCACGCTCTGCTCCGACCATTGGATGCCCTGAACGGGCTGCTCCAGGACGAGTCGGGGGCCGAGTTCTTCGGCCATGGCCCGAGCGATACGATGCAGGCCGCCGCCGAAGAGATGACTCTGGGCGCCGCCGGGAGCGGCCGACAGCAACACGTCGAGTCCGTCCCCGGACTTCACGTAGTGGAGAAAGAAGAGCATCGACACCTGAGATGCTTCGGCGCAGAACAACGACAGACAGATCAGTCGGAACAACGATCGCAATCGGGGCGACCGGACGTGGCGGGCAACCCAAGCTTCGAGGGTCAAGCCGTCGAGTTCGGCGGCCCGACGATGTTGCCATGGCTGATTCACGTCGAGGTGGCGGGACAGCCGAGCCAGCTGCCGTTCCAGCCACAGGTACTGGACCTTGTCGGCTGCGGTGAACAGGCCGTCGATGTCCTCCCCCGGACCGTGGTGTTCCTTGCCGGCAATTCGCACGATACAGCGCCCGTCGAGCCAGGTCGAATAAGTGGGCACGCCGTAGGCGTCGGCCAGTGCCCGTAGGCGGGTCTGACTGGCCCCCATCCACATGCCACCAAGATCGACATCGATCCCGGCGACCCGACCCGGCTTCGTGCGCCCACCGACGCGCGACCTGGCCTCGAGGACGACGAAGTCATCAACCCCTCGCTCCTGCAACCGCCGGGCCGCCGCCAGCCCGGCGAACCCGGCTCCGACTATCACCACCTGTGGCATTGCGCTGCCTCCAAAATCGTAGGGTGTCGGCACCACCAGCACGGTCACATT
Organism: Acidimicrobiales bacterium; assembly: GCA_965216685.1. Taxonomy (GTDB): domain Bacteria; phylum Actinomycetota; class Acidimicrobiia; order Acidimicrobiales; family SZUA-35; genus JAHELU01. The sequence goes on along the minus strand of OZ244195.1, from coordinate 3,558,518 downwards.
CGACCAAGCAGATTCCTGAGGGTCGTCAGATCGAGGCCGAATCCGTGCTTGATACCGGCCTCGCCGTCGAACCGGCCGCCGATGTGTACACCGATCACCTCACCTGAATCGAGATCCACAACAGGCCCTCCGGCCATCCCGGCCAAGGTGAACGCTTCGTAGTGGAACTCGGATCCGTCGATCCGGTGGACGGTTCCGGTGACCAGCGTCTTCTCGCCGGTGGGGAGCGAGCCGAATGCACTCTCGATGGCGTCGACGGCCACCCGGGGATCGGGCATGGGATGGCCGATGATGCCCACCCGGTCCCATGGTGCCGGCCGACCATCGGACAGGACAACCGGGTCGACAGCGGGAGGCTCGGCGAGTTCGACCAGTATCATGTTGCCGGCCGAAGCAGCACCCTCATCGACGGCAACCACAGCCAGAGCGATCGGCCGGCTTCCCGCCTCGAACCAGGCCACAGCGTCATCGACCACCGATGCCGTCGACCGCCCCCCGGCCATGGCAAAGGCCGGCACGGCGAGCAACCGTGGCGCCACGAGAAAGCCTGTGCCCTGAGCCGATCCCGATTCAATGCGGGCGGTGGCGGCGACGACGTCGGCGATGCTGTGGTACCAGGTCGGATTCAACGCCTCGATCTCCGACGTGACCAGCACCCCGTCCGACAGCCTCGGTCCTTTCTCACCGGCGTCGAGCAGCGTCCACGCCGTTCCCCGAACAATCGGTCGCTCCTCGACTGGAGGTGGCGCGTTCAGGGCCGCCGCCTGTTGGCGTCTCAACTCCAACAGGTGCAGGTATGCCGGTTCCAGGAGCGGGGTTCCGATCCCGGTTATGTCAACTGATTCGAAGCCGCCTGCGTGGCGTAGAACCTCGAGATCAGGCAGCCCGGTGCCCATCGTCGGTGGCGGGATCAACTCCCCCCGCCCTTCGGCCAGCAACCTGAATCCGACGATGGCCTCGGTCAACGGATCGAAGTAGGGGTCCTGATAGAGGCGCTCCTCCTCGCCCGGTAGGAACGGTCGGCCTTCCTGCAGACCCCGCCAGTTGAGTTCCTGAAGACGGATCCAGTCGGAGAAGGAGTCGTGCGGATCGTTGGGAAGCAGGTAACGATGGATCTCTCGGCCGCCACCGGCTTCGGCCGCCACCACAACAACGTGTCCGAAGCCCGGTATCACCGGCACCGGCAGGCTGATACGTCCGACATCAGGGCCCTCGAACACGACCGAACCGTGGGCTTCGAAAAGGTGCTGCCACTGGCGGCCCAGGCCCGCCATGCCGGCAACCTGGTTCGAGTCGACGACCTGCTCGGCCCCGGCTGGACCGACGGCGACGGAGAACTCTTCAGCCCAGCTCACGTCGGAGGGGCTGCCCACCAGCACCTGCAAATGCGACCCCGACCCGTCCCCGCCCGTGGGATGGTCGACACCCAACGAACGAAGGCGGTGACCGTAACCACCGGGATCGAAGCGGGCGGCCCAGGCCGACCAAGCCAGCAGGGAGCCGACGTTGGTGGTGGGCCATCCAAACACCTCGGAGGCCTGCGACGTCGAACGGTCGACCGAGATGTCGGCGGCCTCGAGGGCCTGCGCCAACAGTTCGGGCAGGGGCTGGTCGGTGTCAAGCGACACGGTGGTCCGGTCGGGAGGCAGCAGGATCTCCCGGTGAACAGTCGAGTGACCGGGCTGGGTACTCTCGACCCGGTACAACCCCGGATCGAGGCCGTCGAGGTCGATCTGCCCCCGACCGGCAGCCAGCCGCCGGCCCGCCTCGTCGAACACCTCGATCCGGGTAAGCGGGTCGTCACTGCGAACAGTCAGCCGGGCCGACCCTGCGATGTTGGACCAATCACGACGAGCGGTCTCGGACGGACGCGGCCCCACACTCTCGAATGGGTCGGGCATCACCGCTTCCATCTGGGCAACTTGGACAAGGTCCCCCTGGAGGGTGACGCTCTCAACCCACGGCTCGTATCCGGCGGCCAGAACCTGCACTCCGTAGGTGTTGCGGAGAAGCTCCCACGATGCCCCTTCGGGGCCAAGAGGCGGACTGTGCTGAAGACGGGGAGTGACGTCGCCGGTGAGCGGATCCCGACTGATGATCGCCGCGGTTGCCAGCTGGCTGGCCTTCTTGGGCTCCACCATTACCCTTAGTGTGACCTTCGGGGCATCGGCGAACTGCACGAGTGCCTCGTTTCCCGACATACCGGCCGTGTCGGGATAGGGACGTTGTCGAGCCGGGCTCATTTCGCGTTCGACCTGGTCTGTGACGTGATCGACGAGACCGGCCCAGGTCAGGTCGAAGCCGCCCAGCCGCGGTTGGAGCGTGGGTCCTTGGCCTCGGAGCCCGGCCAGCAGGGCCCGGGAGAACACACCGTGCAAACCCTGTTCGACCGCCGGCCGACCGGCGGTCGTGGCCAGGAGTAGGCCCTGACCGGCAAAGGTGGCACCGTCTCGGCGAAGTTTGGCCAGATCGACCACGAGCTGGCTGGTGGCCACCAGTCCGCTGGACTCCGAGGCGATTCCCCGGCAAGCATCGACGAAGTAGTACTGGGTGGCTGGAGCCTGAACAGCCAGGCGCCCAATCGCCAGCCCTAGACCAATGGCCTTGGCCAGCTCGGGAGCGGCGGCGAAATCGGGATCGGTGTTGGACACCACCATGTAGGGCTCAGCGGCCGGCCCTCCCCCCGGTGGTTGGTGACCGTGGCCGGAGTAGAAGAACCACAGACGGGTGGCCCCGGCCCCTTCCGCCTTGTAGTACCGCTTGAGCGTGGCCCCGATCTCCTCGAACGTCGCCGGCAGAAATGGTACGTCCACCTGAGTGCCGTCTCGTGGTGACAGGTGCACGGTGGTGGTCTCGGGAGTGGCTCGGCCGGCGCCCGGCTCCGTTACCCAGGCTGCGAACTCCAGCGCGTCACGAACGGCGGCCCGCAGCTCCCAGGCCGGGTTGTCGTAGCGATCGATCCCGATGACGATCGCGTGGTCGGTCATCCGAACGTTATCCCGAACTGGGCGAAGGCCGGATCGTCCTGCATCTTCCATAAGGCCACGGCGTTGTTGACCACTCCGTAGTGGCCGCTGTAGTGAAGCCCCACCACCTGGTGGGTCGTCAGGTCGATGACGGCCGACCCGGAGCTGCCACCGAGTGTGGTGGCGTCGTGACCGGCCCGAGGTCTGTCAACCGCGGTGTCGACCTCGGTGACGGCCCCCGGTGAGACCCTCTTGTCCATGCCCTCGTTGGGGCCGCCAAAAAGCAGGTTGACGAGGGCAGGGTGAAACCGGTCGATCTGATTTCTGAGCAGCGCTGGATAGCCGGCCAGGTAGTAGTCGAGCTTGAGTTCGTCGGAGAAGGGCGCTTCGGCCAGTGGGAGAACCGACTGTTCGCTCTCGGGCACCCCTCCGATGGCCACGAACGCCATGTCGACGTTCGGATGGGTCATCACCACTTCGCTGATCCGCCCGGCGGCCTCGGCGCCGTCCGGTGCCTCGTCAGGTTTCCAGGTCGGCCGTGTCGTTTCGTCGGAGGCCCAGAGAGCGTTGTGGGCGACCGTCGCCGATTCGAGCTTGTCCCGCCACTTCGAGTCGCCGTGGGGATCGAGCCCGCACAGGCCGGCCACCACATGGTTGTTGGTGACCAGAAGATCGGGGGCGATGAACCAGCCGGTGCCAACCTGCGTTCCGTCAGACTTGTCAAGCCGCCCCACCCCCTTCAATCGGGCGCGCACCACCGGCAACGCCGCCTGAAGGCTGGGCCACGACTCCGGAACAGCAGGTACGTCGCCACGGCGTACCCGGAGGGCGGGTCGGGATACGAGATGGACCAGTGCGTGAAGTGCCGCCGTTTCCTCTGGTGACAGCTCGGGCTTCGGAGCCAACCTCAGCTTCTTGGCCGCTGCTGCCGCCAGCTCGAACTGGGCTCGCACCGCAGGATCCTCGTCGATGTTCGGAGGCCGGTCGACACCCATCTCGACCGGAGCTCTGGTGCGGGCGGCACCGACCAGCGCCGCCGTCGGGTCGTCACCGAGTATCTCATCGAGAATCTCGGGTTCGGGAAGAACACTGTTGAACCAATCCGCGTCGTCGCTGCCCATCGCTGATCCCTCCGGTGTGGTTATCCGTAGCGTACTTCACGATCCTTACGGCTGCCGAAGTGAGCAGCGCAGTGAGTTGGCCAGCCGGAAGCTCGATGCCTCCCGTACAGGAGCGACTCCTATCGGGGTGACTTGAATCGACCAAGTCACGGGCCTACGCTTCTTCCACAAGGATCATGTTGCTGATCCGCCGCTCAGCACGGATCAGCCCCGGCGGGAGCCAATAGAGGGAACAGAGCAGAGGGTTGCAGGCCGGGTTGACGCGCCTCTCGTCGAGCCGGAGACACCCACCAGTGCCTTCCGTTGCCATACTCCTGCCACCACCAATGGAACGCCAACCATGGGTCTGAGCAGCAACTCGTCACCGACATCGAACCCGCCGCCGGGAGCTACACCTCTCCGGGCCGCTGTCCTGTCGGCCCTACTGCCGGGCCTGGGACACCTCCGCACCCGACCGCTGCTGGCACGGAATCTCATAGCTCTGACCGTCGCCGTCCTCATGGCGACGGCCCTATGGCTGGCCACCCACGACCGGCAGGATCTTGTCGCCCTCACCCTGAGGCCGTCGTGGCTGGTCGGGGTCGTCGCCCTCAGTCTGATGACGCTATTGGTGAGAGCCGTGGTGACGATCGACGCCGCCCGATCAGCTGGGCTGGCCCAGTCCCGGCACCGCCTCGTCTCCCGCCTGAGCCTCATCATCGTCCTGGCCGGGGTGGCCGCCCCCCATCTCGTGGCCGCCACGCTGGCCTGGCAGCAACGCTCACTACTCGAGCGGGTCTTCACCGCCCAGGACACCGTCGCCGCCCGACCAAACCTGGTGGCCGGACCTCAGCTGCCGGGCCCGACCGGATCGGTGCCGGCAATCCCGGTCGATGAGCAGGGGCGACCCATGATCACGTCCGAGGCGATACCCGTGATCTCCTCGGAACAGGTGGAGAACTTCGACCGGGCGCCGCCCATAGCGGCCGAGACACCCACGCCCACCACAGAGCCTCCGCCCGAGCCGGCTCCCGAAACCTGGGACGGCGAGGATCGTCTGTCCATCGTGATGCTGGGCAGCGACGGCGGATACGACCGGAAGGGAATCCGAACCGACACCATCATCGTGTTGTCGATCGACGTGGCCAGCGGCGACGCCGTGACCTTCTCGGTGCCTCGCAACTGGCAGAACGTCCCGTTCCCGACCGGCTCGCCGGCCGCCGAGCGGTATCCCGGGGGCAACCCCGACCTGGCCAACACCGTGTACAGCCTCGGCACCCGGCGCCCGGAACTCTTTCCCGGCGCCCATCCCGGCGGCACGGCGATCAAACAAGCCATGGCTCAGACCCTCGGAGTACCCATCCACTACTTCGTGATGGTCGACATGACCGCCGTGGTCGACACCATCGACCTGTTCGGCGGCATCGAGCTGACGGTGTCGGAGCACATCAACGACCGCATACGGCCGATAGAACCCGGCGGACCATACCTCGACATCAACGTCGGCCCGGGAACCCACCACTTCGACGGCCTGACCACCCTGGCCTACATCCGTTCCCGGGTTCAGAGTTGGGACTACAGCCGGATGGCCCGTCAACGCTGTGTGGTAGGAGCCCTCATCGACCAGGCCGGACCGGTAGCGGTGGCCACCAACTACGGACCGTTCACCGACATCGTGGCCGACCACGTCGTCACCGACATCCCGCTCGACCGGGCCGACGAGCTGCTGGCCATCGCCGCCCGCATCGACATCGAGCGCATGCAGTCGGTCAACTTCGTGCCGCCGGAGTTCCCATCCGGACAGGTGCCGCTCGACAAGGTCAGGGCCGCCGTGGCCAACGCCTTGACCGCCGATCCGATCGACAACCCCACCCGTTCGCTCACCAACGCCTGCGGAGCGACTCAGTAGTCCAGGAGACGGGGTATGGCGGCCAGCAGAGAGCGGGTGTAGTCATGGGTCGGGTCGGCAAACAGCCGTTCGGTCTCGGCGACTTCCACGATCTCACCTCGACGCATCACCGCGATCCGGTCCGACACATGACGGACCACCGACAGGTCGTGGCTGACGAAGATCAAGGTCAGATCGAACCCGTCGACGACCTCGTCGATCAAGTTCAACACCTGGGCCCGGACCGACACATCCAAGGCTGACACCGGCTCGTCGCCCACCAGAATCTCAGGGCCGGGGGCCAACGCACGAGCCACCGAGATTCTCTGCCGCTGACCACCTGAGAACTGGTGGGGATAGCGGTCACCGGCGGCCGCCGACAGCCCGACCCGGTCCAGCATCTCCACCACTCGGGCCCGCCGGTCCCCCTGCCACCGTTGAGCCACCAGGGGTTCGGCCACAATGTCCCGCACCCGCATCCGAGGGTCGAGACTGCTCATTGGATCCTGGAAGACGAGCTGTAGGCGGGACCGAAGCCAACCCAAGTGGCGAGGTCGTTGATCATGCACCGGTCGGCCATCGACCATTATCGAACCGGTCGTCGGCCGGTCGAGCCCGGCGATGAGCCTCAACAGGGTCGACTTGCCCGACCCGGACTCGCCGACTATGCCGAGACGTTCTCCCCGACCGATGTCGAGGGTGATGTTGTCAACGGCTCGGACGACCGGTCCCGGGGCGAACAACGAGGTTCGTGGACGGCGAAAATGGCGGCCAACGCCTTCCAACTTGACCGCCACCTCAACCGCGTTCTCGTCATCTTCCCGGGCAGGGCCGGGCGTGGTCCGGCCAACGTCGAGACGGGCCTGGTCAGGTTGATCGACCATCGTGTCCGTGCCGCCGGGATCGACGGGGTGGTGACAAGCGAATCCGAAGGCCCGCTCCCCCGCCGGATGCCGTCCGGTACCTTGCCACAGGGGGATCACCTCACAGTCGCCGTCGGCCGCCTCACATCGATTGCGGAACACGCAGCCCTGAGGGAATCGACCGGCCGGGGGCACGGTGCCGGGGATGGTGGGCAACGCAACTCTTGGAGCCCCGGGCCGTCGACCGCCGGCTGACAGGTCCGATGCGGCCAGCAGACCGTGGGTGTAACGGTGTCGGGGGCGGGCCAAGACCTCGTCGACCGGACCGGCTTCCACGATCCGGCCCCCGTACATCACCAGCACCCGTTCGCACACCGACGCCACTACAGCCAGGTCGTGGGTGATGAACAGGAGTGCGGCGTTGCGCTCCTCGACCCCGGACACCACCAGATCGAGCACCTTGGCCTGCACGGTCACATCGAGGGCGGTCGTCGGCTCGTCGCAGATGAGCAATGCTGGATCGTTGGCCAGGGCGATGGCCAAGACCACTCTCTGGCGCTGCCCACCTGACAGCTGGTGGGGGTAGGTCCGCACCAGCTTTTGAGGGTCGATCAGGCCGACCTGTTCCAGTACTCGTAGGGTGCGTTGCTCCACGTCGTCTGAGCCGGAGGTGGCCCCGCTGTCACGGTGCAGGGTCATGACTTCGGCCACCTGATCACCGATCCGCATGGTCGGATTGAGGGCCGTCATCGGCTCCTGGAACACCATGGACATGGCGTCGCCCCGCAACCGGGCCATCTCCCGCTCCCCGATGGTGAGGAGGTTGCGAGTGGCGGGGCGACGACCGGACAGCCACACGTCTCCCTCGGCCCGCAGTCCCTCGCCCAGCAGGCCCATCACCGCCAGAGCGGTCAACGACTTGCCCGATCCCGACTCACCGATCAGGCCGACCCGTTCCCCCCGGTCAATGGAGAACGAGACGTCGTGCAGAAGCGGCGTTGTCGACGTGCCGACGTCGAGGCCCTCGACCCGCAGCACGGTGCCCTCCGGCATCACCCCGTCGATTGCCTGGGCCGCCTCGGTGACGGTCACCGGTCGGCCAACTTGGGGTCGAGCCAGTCGCGCAACCCGTCGCCGAACAGGTTGAAACCGAGAACCGACAGGGCGATGGCCCCACCGGGAATCAGCACCAGGTGCGGGGCTGACCGGAGGGTGGTCTGGGCCTCGAACAGCATCCTGCCCCACGACGCCTGGCCGGTCGGTGTACCCAGGCCGAGATAGGCCAGCGCCGCCTCGGCCAAGATGGCGATGGCGAACGACACCGAGGCTTGCACGATCAACAGGCCGGCCACGTTGGGCAGCACGTGGCCCAGAGCGATTCCCAGCGGCGAGCGACCGGCGGCCCGGGCCGCCATCACGTATTCGGTGCTCATGACCCCCAAGGCCCCCGAGCGGGTGATCCGGGCGAAGGCGGGGACCGTGGCGATCCCGATGGCGATCATGGCCACGCTGGTCGATCCGCCGTAGAGGGCGGCCAGCATGATGGCCAGCAACAGCGCCGGGAAGGCCAGCAGGACATCGTTGGACCTCATGATCAGCTGACCAAGCCATCCTCGGTTCATGGCGGCGGCGATGCCGAGAGGCACGCCAAGCACGGCGGCCACACCAACGGCCACGAAGCCGACGTACAGGGTGGTACGGGCCCCGACCAGGATCTGGGTGAACACGTCGCGCCGGAACTTGTCGGTGCCCAACCAATGCTCGGCGTTGGGGGTCTGGTAGGCCTCGGTGGACAGGACCCGCATGGGGGGATGGGGTGTCCAGATGTAGGAAATCAGGGCCAGGGCCACGATGGCGACGACCAGCGATCCGCCGACGATCATCGACGGTGGCATCAGCCTATGGTTGCTGCTACTACTGCTACTGCTGCTGCCGGCTGAATCAGCTGATTCGGTGCCTGTCATGTCACCGCCCGCAGCCGGGGGTCGATCACCAGGTACAAGGTGTCGACCACGAAGTTGATGAGGAGTACGGCCACCACCAGGACCATGACCACCGCCTGGACCGTGGCCAACTCCCGCTGGGCCACCGAATCAAGCAGGAGCGAACCCAGCCCGGGAATGACGAACACCTGCTCGATGACCACCGCACCGATCAACAGGGTGGCCAGCTGAAGTCCGAGCACGGTGACCACCGGAACGGCGGCGTTGCGCACGCCATGCCGCCAGAGAGCCTGCATCGGTCTCAACCCCTTGGCCCGAGCGGTACGCAGATAGTCTTCTCGCAAGACATCGAGTACGGCCGAGCGCACGTATCGGGCCAAGACCGCGCCCTGAACCAGAGCCAGCGAGATCGATGGCAGAGCGATGCGTCGTAGGAAGCCCGACGGGTCCTCGGCCGGCACCACCCATCCCCCCGACGGCACCCACCGCAGCCGAACGGCGAAGATCGAGATCAGCACAATCCCAGCCAGGAAAGCGGGGACAGCCACCCCGATCTGGGAGAAGGCCGAGAGTCCTAGCCCGTCGAGATGACGATGACGGACGGCCATCCAGACCCCGAACGGCACCGCCATCATGATCGACAGGATCATGGAGGCGCCAACCAGGATCAGGGTGACCTGTAGACGATCGGCGATCTGGGGCCAGATCGGAGCCTTGGAGATGTATTCGACACCCAGGTCGAAGGTGATCAGGCCCTGCATCCAGGTGAGGTACTGACTTGCCAGGGGTTGATCGAGCCCGAACTGGGCCCGGAGCTGAGCCACCGCGTCGTCGGAGGCGTTGATGCCCAGGGCCACCCGGGCCGGATCGCCCGGTAGTACCCGCATGAAGGCGAACACCACGACCGATGCTGCCAGCACACTCAAGGCGAAGATCAAGGTGCGGTGGGCCAATCGTAGAATCACGAGGCGTCAGCCGTGGTGTTTGTCGGATTCGTTCGGTTCACGGGTGCCGGCCCAACCGGATGTCGTCCCCTCCTATCCTCGGGCCAATCGCGACAGGTCGAAGAACTCGGTGATGGCATTGGTGGGCAAGCCGGTTATGTCGGGATCGGCCACCATCAGGTTGGGCAGCAGGAACAGGAAATCGGCGGCGGCATCCTGGCTGATGACGGTGGCCGCCTCGGCCAAGCGGTCGACCTGGTCGGCCGAACTACCGGAATCGGCGCCGGCGAAGATGATCTGGATCTCGTCGGTCCCGTAGGTCGTGTAGTAGTCGGCATTGCCGAACACATTGGCCATGTCGCGAGGTTCCACGTGGGCCACGATCGACATGTCGAAGTCCTTGTTGGTGAACACGGTCTCCAGCCAAGCGGCCGGGAACTCCAGCTCATCGACCGTCACCTCGAAGCCGACATCCTCCAGCATCGATTCCACCACCGTGCCGCAGGCCACGGCGTAGGGCAGAGTGGGCAACCGGAGCCGCAGCTCTGTTCCTTCGGCACCGGCATCGGCGATGAGGGCTGTGGCGTCGTCGACGCTGAAGGGGTAGTCGCCGGTGCGATCCTCGTACCAGGGGTCGGTGGGTGGAGCCATCGACCCGATCAGCTCACCCCGGCCGGCCCAGCATGTGTCCATCAGAGTTTGATGATCGATGGCATGGCGCACCGCCTGGCGGAGGCGGAGATCCGACAACGGCGCACCCTCGCTCTGGTTCATCGACAGCACGACCTCACCGTTGGTCGTTCCCTCAATGATCTGATAGTCACCGGTCTCGAACTCCCCGAGCGACTCCGGGGCCTGGACGGTGGAGACCACGTCGATGGCGTCGGTCAACATGGCGTTGTTGAGGGCGTTGGCGTCGTCGAAGTACAGCATCTCAACCGTGCCGAAGTAGGGAGCCTCTCCCCGATAGTCGGGGTTGCGAACCAATGTGATCTTGGAGCCACGGTCCCACGAGTCGAACAGGTACGGTCCGGTCCCGATCGGGGTGTTGGCCAGATCAGCGACGCCGTCGGTGTCGAACATGGCCCCGACCCTGGTGGTGAGCGCATACAGGAAGGCGTTGCTGGGCTGGGACAGGGTCACCACCAGCGTGGTGTCGTCCTTCACCTCGGTCGATTCAATGACGGCCAGCTGCGACTTGAGGCTGACGGTCCAGGCCTCGGAGTTGACCTGATCGAGTGAGAATTTGGCGTCCTCGGCGGTGAAGGGGGCGCCGTTGGAGAAAACCGCATCGTCGACCAGGTTGAAGGTGTACACGGTATTGGTGTCGTCGACCTCCCAGCTCTCAGCCAGGGCCGGCACGATCTCTCCCGATTCCACGTCGATGGTGACCAGGCCCTCGTAGACATTCTTGAGTAGCAGCTGGGGGATGGCCGCGCCGTCGGTGGTGGTGAAGTCGAGGCTGGCCGGTTCGGCCACCAAACCGATTCGCACCAGATCGTCGCCGGCCGAGTCGTCGGGTTCTTCAGCTTCGGACTCATCCTCTGAGTCCGCCGAGTCGGCTGAGTCCGCTGAGTCATCAGTCTCCTCGGCGGCGGCATCTTCGGAGGGCTCCTCGGCGGAGACGTCGTCTCCATCGCTGGAGCTGGTGGAGGAGCCGGCCGAGCAGGCCGCCAGGAGGAACAGAGCGGCCACGAGGGCGCCTATCAGGTGGCTCTTTGAGTCAATCATGGATCAATGCTTGTCGACTTTCCCGCTTCTCGCCAGTTGTACGGTCAAACGGTCACGCCGGCAACCGGTCAACTCCGGCGGGCGCAGGCCCGAGGCCCGCCAATCCCCCTTCTGGTGTCGATTTGCTCCGATTTGTCGGAAGATCAACGCCAGAGCATCATCTGCGGTCGCTCGTTCGCTATCGACCGTTGGTCGACCAGTGCCACGGCTCGCTGGGCAGGTTCTTGAGTCCGTACTTGGCGGCATTGGCCTTCAGCCAGTTCCAGCCCGGTCCCGACCGTGATCGGATGAGACGCCCGTTGTAGGTGAAGTCGATGGCTTTGCCCTGCTCGTGCATCGAGCGACCCGGGCGAGCGGTGGGGGGTCGGCATTGCCGGGCCGGCATTTCGTAGATGGCGTAGTTGCTCGTCCCACAGTTGTTTCGTCGAACTCGGATCTGGGCTGCAGGATCTCGGTAACCGCCACCGGCCAGATTCACACCGGCCGCTTCGGCGTCGGCCAGCAGCCGCCGGATGTCGTCAACAATGGAGACGTCGACCTCGATCCCCTTGCCGGCCGATCGTATGTCGAGCGCTCCCGTTGAGGAAGGCGCCGGGGTTGGTGTGGCCGGCGGCGGGGGCGCAGGTACGTCGGCCAGTTCCTTCACCAGTGCGTTCTCGTCGGCGGACTGGGCCTCGAGTTCCACCCCGAGACTGGCCAGCGCCGCCCGTTCCGACAGAAGATGGTCGAGCTGCTCATCGGCGTCGGCGGCCAACTCCGCTTGCGCGGCGCGATCCCGTTCCAGGCTGGCCAGCTCCGCCTCGTTGGCCTGCCGGAGGTTCTCGGCCACGGCAACGGCATCGGCGGCCTGGGCGAGGCGTAGCTCGAGTCGGTCCCGAGCATTGACCAACTCGGTCACGTAGTCGATGTTCGACCTCGTCACAGTGTCGAGCAGCGTTCTCATTCGTGCCGTATCGTTGAGGTCGCTGGCAACGAGAGCGCTGGGAATCTCGACCACGTTTCCTTTGAACGACCGGATGGCCTGTTCCCGACCCTTGTCCTCGAGATCGGCAACCGTGGCCTCCAGCTCGGTCACCTCGCTGGTGGCGGCGTCGGCGACAGCCTCGGCCTGTTCGACCTGCTGGGAGGCGATGTCCACCTGCGCCTGCTGAGTCTTGATCTTCTGGTTGAGCACCGACAACGCGTTGGTGAGGCTTCGAAGATCGGCGCTGGCGGCATCGATCTTCCGCTCGTTCGCCGCCTCGGCCTGCTCAAGCCGCTCTCGTTCGGCCTCCAGTTCCTCATCGGCCCGACTCGACGTCGACGTCGCACCACCGGCCGATGTACTGGTGGTCTCACCTTCGGCGTCGGAGGTCTCGGTGGTGTTGGCATCGTCGGATGTCGACGTTGACGAGTCCGGCGTCGACGTGGTCGACGATGACGTGGACGATGATGGCTCGGAGGTCTCAGTCGTCGAAGTGTCGCTGGTTGTGTCGGTACTCTGGGCCAACCCCGGTCCGGCGGCGGCAACAACAATGGACAACGCCAGCACCGAGGCGCGCAGACCTCGGGTGCGAGCTACCGAGGGCCGGCCGGTGGCATTCGCCACTCCTGCTCCTGCCCCAAGCCGTCGACCCCGCCCCACCGGATCCGCCGAAGGTTCCACCATCACCGAATCAGGGTAGCCGCCCCGCAGTCAACGCCGCAGTCGCGCCGTGACATCGGGCACAGACCACCTTCAGCAGGCGATATTCGGCAAAGCCGAACCCGGGGTGAGCTGCTCGGCAGCGAACGTTGTGGGCGTTGAGGACTTGAACCCCGACGTTCTCCTTGCAAAGCGCATGCCACAGGGGTGCTGAGACTCAAGCTGCTGCCGATACCCGCCAAGAGTCGACCGTCTCGGCTGCGGCCGTGGCCAGGGCATGGACTTCGGGCGTGCTGACTCCCGATCTAATCGACACGAACACTCCGAGGAGCAGCATGTACGCGACATTGGCCAGGCACTCAATGTCACCACGTATTTCGCCCCGCTGGTCGTCGGCGCGAAGCGCGCTAGTGAATGCATCTCGGACTCGCCCTCGGTAGCGATTGCCTCGCTCCTTGATCGACGGATCAGAATCGCCGAATTCGACCAAAGAGTTCACTACCAGGCAGCCCATCTTTGCTCGCTCTGGCCGTTCCTCTCGCAGCTGGGCGATGGAGCGAAACCAGTTTGAGATGGCTTCGAGCCCACCGTCGTCAACTCGCTGAAACACCATCTCCAATGGTCCAGCCAGGTAGTAATCAATCGAATGAAGCAGCATGTCGTGTTTCGAACCGAACGCGGCATAGAGCCGGGCCCGCGCAAGGCCGGTGGCGTCTTCCAGGTCGGCAATACTTGTGGCCTCAAAGCCTGTACCCCAAAACACGTCTGCGATCTCCGCGATCGCCCTTTCCGTATCGAATTCACGAGGTCGTGCCATGTCGTCTTCCAAAGTTGTTGACTAATCAGTAATCTATCGCTACAGTTCCTTACTGTCCAGTAAAGAATCGGTTAGTCGAACCAGATTTGTGAGGAGAGCCGCATGAGAATCCCAGTCCCAAAGATTGTTATCGCCATCACGGCGGTGTTCGCAGCCATCATTCCAACCGTCGTCGGGGCCCTTTCCTGGGTTAGTCCAACCAATGCCCCGCTGTACATCGACGGATCCCACGACATCATGTTGTCGTGGGGTGCTCGTTCACTTGGGTTGGCGATGGCTGGCTGGTTGGCGCTCCTGGTGTTGCAAGACGCCCGTGCTTACGTAGTGGCCCTCGGAGCCAACGCAACACGGGAGGTTCTTGATCTCATCGACCTGCTGTTCTGCTCACTCGAAACGAGCACCGGACTTTACTTCATGCTCCCGGTATCGGCGTCTTCGCTCATATTCGCTCTAGTCCTGAGCATCCGCGCGGTTCGGACCCACAACAACTCAGTGGAGCCGGAGCCCCGAGTCTCAGCCTAGGGAAACGCTCTTACTGCGGGTGGTAACGTGGCGACCCGCAGCATTGGCTTTGGTCGTGCCAGCTAGGCCAGGCCGCCTCAATCAGCTAAGCAGCGTTGGGCCCGAGAACTGTTAGGAGCCTCTGCAGAGACATCCGGGGTGAGCTGCTCGGCAGCGAACGTTGTGGTCCTTGTAGGACAGCTTTCAAACCCCCTCAGGACGAGCTGAGCCCTACTCAAACAGTGCGGCCGCCGAATCTCGACTATCGGCGTGCTTCCGGCTTCGTTCCGAGAATCTGAGTTCGCCTCGCGACTCCCGGTCCGTCCAGTAACGACCTTCGATTGACTCAGCGGGCCGGCCGGAGACGTCGAGACATGCTGCGCCTCGATGCATACGGCTGCGGTCCTCGTGTAGCGGTGATGGACTGTTGACGAAGAGGTAGTTCAGCTGATGCCCATCGGGCATCCGATCCAGCGAAGCCAGGGACGATCGCGACTTCGACTCGTCAGTCATGAAAACGACGCTTGCCGTTGAAGCTGTCTGACGAACCACGAGGTACGCCTCCTTCGGCTTCTGGTTGCTGCCGTCAGGGTCTTGCCACAGGGAGGCGAGCGTTCCTTTCCAGGTGCCGTTCAGGTCCGTCGGGACGCTCTGCAGCTTCTGCAGCGCCGGCCATCGCCAGATGAAGCGCTCCCAGGCGCCAAGCATCAAGACCGCAATGAAGACCGCAGCTCCGAAGAACCGCAACCAACCGGGCTTCAGCTCGTCGCCTGAGAGGGCGATTCCGCCAGCGAAGACCAGTACGACAATCGCTGCGACGACCTGAACAAGTAGCCGCCTACCCATTAGCGAGGTCCAAGTAGTTCCATGCTGCGTAGGCGAAGTCTCGCCCATCCTGGCGGGTCCATTTCTGGGCGCCATGGAAGAGGTACTTGCACCGGCTCACCTCTAGCCAACGGTCGGAGTCTTGGGCAGGCTCAGCGCCTTCGAGTTCCTCCCAGACATGACCGATGACGCCCTTCACCCTTCCGACCCAGGTACCGCGTGAGAAGTAGGAGTTCGGGCAGTTGTAGACAAGGCACTCGATGAAGAACGAGGGAACCTCTCGGTGGTAACCGTCGCTGAGCATCGCGTTCTCGACTCGCTTCAGGATCCTGACGACCTTCTTGAAGCGCGTTGAGGTCGCCGAGTTCTTGGCCTGCCCCTCCGACAGATGTTGGACGGGGTAGTTCTTGATCGTGCCGCCTGTCTTCTTGAAGATCTTCACACCTTCACGGTGCCCGCCTGAAGTGAAGTAGTACTTGAAGTCGAAGCAGGGCGTTACGTCTGCGTCGACCCTCGACGTGCTGGAGTTGACCGCAATCGCAGTGCTGCCCGACGTGTCCACCTGGTTCCCGAACTTGGCCTGAAGCGCACTCACGAGTTCTGACCGCAACTTCTCGGGAGTCCAGACTCCCGTATAGGGCGAGCCCCCACTCTTCGATCCCGGCGACTGCTCCTCGTAGTAGACGACGTCGTGACACTGGACTGCAATGTCGACGTCGCTGTCAGCCCTCACGTTCGTGTTGTTCGGGTAGGAGCCCTTTGCGTAGACGGACAGCGGGCAGTCGTTGAAAGCGGGGTGTGCTTGAACTGCCTCCCTGATCATCCGTTCGGTCCGGGACTGCTTGTCCTGCTCCGTGTCGCTAGAAGGTGCTGTCCACCCCGAGAGCTTCTGTTCCAGGCTCATGCAGGCCACTCCTCATGGGCCAAAGGCGCCTCGTTGAGGAGATCCCTCCGCCTTCGCCAGTCGGGCAGGAGTTGATCCATGAGCTTCGTGAAGCGGTCCCCATGGTTGCGTTCGACGAGGTGAGCAATCTCGTGGACGACGATGTACTCCAGGCAGTCCGGATGCTTGGTGGCCAGTTCGAGGTTGAACCAGATGTGGCCGGACTCTCGATTGCATGAGCCCCACTTGGTCTTCATGCGCCGGATGCTCCAACGGGATACCTGGCGTCCGACCTTGGGCTCCCACGCCGAGATGAGCGAAGGCAGACGTTCCCGGAGCTGCTCTCGCTGCCAGCGGCCGAGAAGGTCACGCCGTGCCTCAACATCGAGTTCGGGCGGCACGTAGAGGACCAAGCGGTCGCTGTCGATCTCGACATGGGCTCGGCCCGGACGCTCGACGAGTTTGAGTCGGTGGCGGATGCCCCACACGTAGTGGGATTCTCCCGTGACCATCTCGCGTTCCGACTGGCGCTCGGCTGCTTCGAGTTGCTCGCGTTGTCGCTTGATCCAGGGGAGCTTCTGGATGACCGCGAGACGGACCTTGTCGTCGTCCAGCTGTAGCGGGGCGGAAACACGGACTCGTCCGAGCGGCGGATAGACGCCGATGTGGAGGTTCTTGATGTCCTTGTAGGTGACGTCAATGTCGATCCCTCGGATGGTGAGGTAGGCGCTAGCTGTACTCATGTCGCGCCTTCACGAGTTCGAAGAGATCGTCGAGTTCGTCATAGTCATCAGGAAGGACCCGGATGATCGCTCTCTTCACGACCCGTTCCTTCATCGAGTGCCCGACCCATGAGTCGGGCTTGCTCGTCATCACAGCGTGATCGACCTGCTCTGCGAGAGCGGAGTCGGTTCCCAAGAAGTCGACAAGTGCTCGCTGGGCGCCGTTCTTGGCCCAGCCGGGGTATTCGGTGTCTGACTCGCCCTTACCGACCCTTTCAGCGTGTTCGAGCAGTTGTGCCAGGTATGCCTCGTAGTCGAGCGACCCTTGGCGCCGCTGCTCCAAGATTGCGTCGAGCAGCTCAGACATGCGGTCGTAGTACTTCGGGTTGAGCGGTCGCTCGTCGATGATGACCTTGCGTACGTTGTTGGCGATGGTCTCGGCGACGGCCTCGGGGTCCTTCTTGATCCGCTTGGGCAGCTTGTCGATCGCGCCGGCGCCCATCTCGACGATGAGTTGGATGAGGCCTGCATCACCGAAGTCCGAGATGACCTCGGAGGGGTCGGCGCTGATGTACGTATCGAGCAGCCGACGCATGCCCGCTTCGTACTGCTTGAAGTCGACATTCTCGCCGGCGCCGAGCTTCACCTCGTCGCGGACGCTTGCGTAGTGCGCAACCTCATCCTTGATAGCTGAAGCTTCGGCACCCGTGTAGCCAGCGTCCTCCATCTCGTTGGCGAGGTTGGCGTAGGTCCGGGTCAGGGCAGCGACCGCCTTGTATAGCTCGACTCGCTTCGGTTCGTTGGCCTTGAGTTGGTCGGCGTTGCCTTGTTCGGCCGCGCAGAAGTACTGCTGATACTGCAGGGTGTTCTTGGGCGGTTCGACGGGTTCGCAGAGAGCGCGGATCCGTTCGAGTGCTTCGTCGAGGTCTTCGCGGGCCTTGTCGATCCGGTCGGTGAGTAGGCCGTCGATGTCGTCTCGTTCGTAGCCGTCGAGGGCGCCACTGGTGTAGTCGGTGATGGCTGATTCGAGAGAGTTGAAGAGGTCGCGATAGTCGACGATGTAGCCGTAGTCCTTGTCGTCACCGTCGAGACGGTTAACTCGGCAGATGGCCTGGAACAGCCCGTGATCCTGCATCTTCTTGTCGATGTAGAGATACGTGGCGCTGGGAGCGTCGAATCCAGTGAGGAGCTTGTCGACGACGATCAGTAGACGCATCTGGCCCGGGTGCTCGATGAACCGCTCCTTGACCTCCTTCTCATATCGCTCGACCTTGTTCGCGGCCTCGTCGGGAGATTCGTTGAAGTGATCGGCGAGCATCTGGCGGTAGATCTCGTACTGCCGAAGTCGTTCGGTGGTGCCCTCGCCAGAGTCCTCCTTGGAGATGTCACCGGCTTGCGGGTTGTAGGACGTGACGATCGCGCACTTGCCCTTGAAGCCAGCCTGGCAGAACAGGTCGTAGAACTTGCAGGCCTGGTAGATGCTCGATCCGACGAGAATGGCGTTGCCTCTGCCATCCATCAGCCGTGGCTTGGTCTCCATGTCGAAGAGGATGTCGTCGACGATTTGTCGGGCGCGTGGCTCTGAGCTGACGACCTTCTGCATCGTGCCCCACCGCTTCTTCAGCTCCGCCTTGGACAGGTCGGTCATGCCCTTGGTCTTGGCCTCGAACCAAGCGTCGACCTTTGCAGGGGAGGTCAGGTCTTGGTCGATCGTCCGCGCTTCGTAGCGCAGGTCGAGCACCACGCCGTCCTCGACCGCTTCGTCGAACTTGTAGGTGTGGATGAACGACCCGAAGGTCTCGATGCTCGTCTCCTTGTCGCGCTTCAGCAAAGGTGTCCCGGTGAAGCCAACGAACATGGCCTCGGGGAGCAGCTCCTTCATGGCGGCGTGCATCTTCCCTGACTGGGTGCGGTGAGCCTCGTCGACGAACACGAAGAGGTTGCCCTTGGAGCGGAAGTCAGCTGGGAGCCTTGCTCTCAGTTCAGCGATGAAGCCTTGCTCGGCGTCGTCCCGGTCAGCCTCCTCCTCGGATCCTCGGAACTTGTGGATCAGGGAGCAGATCAGCCAGGGCTCGCTCTGATTCAGGGTTGCCAGGAGGTCTGAGCCGCTGGTGGTCCGGTAGATCTCCTCGTTGACCCCGTTGAAGACTCCCTCGATCTGTTCGTCCAGCTCGGTGCGATCCGTGATCAGCAGAACCCTCGCATCGCTCTGGTTCTCACGTATCCATTTCGCTAGCCACACCATTGTCAGGGACTTGCCCGAGCCCTGAGTGTGCCAGATGATGCCGCCCTCACGACTGGCCACGCGCTTCTGTGCCGCCTTCACGCCGAAGTATTGGTTGTGGCGACAGATCTTCTTCACGCCCGAGTCGAAGACGAGGAAGTCGTGCACCAGTTCGAGCAGGCGTTGTTTCGAGCACAGCTGTGTCAGCGCACGATCGAGCGGCTCGCCGACGTTGCTGTCCTCCTTCCACTCCAGCCAGTACTTCTCGGGAGTGTCGATCACGCCGTAGCGCAACCCCTCGACATCGTTGCCGGCCATCACAAGTTGGACAGTCGTGAAGAACTGCCTAATGAAGTCAGGCCGCTGATTGCCGATGGTCTGCCGGATGCCCTCTGACACGGCGACCTTCGACCGCTTCAGCTCGATCGTTCCAAAGGCGATCCCGTTCACGTAGAGCACAAGGTCGGGACGCTTTGTGTGCTGTCCGGGGACTGTGACCTCCTCAGCGACGGCGAAGTGGTTCGCATCTGGATTCGCCCAGTCGATCAGCCACACGGTTTCGGTGTGCTCACCAACGCCCGGTCGAACCTTCACCCCGTAGCGGAGAAGGCGATAAACGTCTTGGTTGGCTTCGTACAGGTCACGACCTCCGCCGAGTGACACATCACTCTTCAGACGGTCGAGAGCACGGCTGATCAGATTGTCGTCGTAGCCGCGGGCCTTCAGGTTCGCTTGAAGTAGGCCTACCTCGACGTTCGAGTTGTAGTCGCGGTACTCCCAGTTGCCGAGGTAGTCGTAGTCGAGTCTGGTGCGGAACAGGGCAACCACACGGCTCTGCGTCTCACGCTCAAGCTGTCCTACGTTGCTGAGATCCGTCATAAGGGCGCCTCCCCCGTGAGGCGAGTGCGTCCGCTCAGCAACTCCTGCATCATCGCTAGCCTTGTCGCCCGTGCCTTCCGGACGCGGCGCCGTAGCTGATCGATCTCATCGTCGACCTCGGCAAGAACCTGTGCGATTGCAGACTGTTCGTCCTTAGGCGGCATCAAGACATCGAGATTCTTGATGATCGTGAGGTTGAGGCCGCCCCGTCCACCGTCACCTGACGACTCGCCACGCAGCTCGTCGTATCGCATATCGAGGTTGTAGAAGAGAAAGTCTGATTCATGTGTACTACTAGGCACGATGCCAGCTATTGACTGATTCGTGGACAGCTCAACTCGTGAGACAGCCACAGTCCCACGTGTCTTCCCCTGACCGGCGAGCGCCATTAGGACGGTCCCCGCTGGAAGAAGCTGGGCCGCGGAATCCCGCAAACCGTCCGACGTGATTCGCCCCTTCACCTCGTGAACCCGCTTCACGTGTATCTCACCAGAGCTCATCCATCGCACATCACCGCCCCAGTAGCGACCGACAGCCGTCGACGGCGTCCCACCAGCCTTGACCTGGGTGAAGTCGCCGACTCGGCGCATGGTCCACTCGCCGCTGAAGCCCGGCAGGCGGGTTCGCCCGGTGAGGAGCTGCTGCAACATGCCGTTCTTGATAGCTTGCTTCTTGACGACCATCTGCTCTATCGACTCAACAAGATCCGAAGCATCACGGAATGCTTCGCAAATTGCGTCCTGCTCAGCTCTCGGGGGTATAAGAATTTCGATTGCTTCGAGCTTCGAAGGCGAGGTATGACGAACCTTTGTGCCAGTGGCACCCTCATTGACAGCCACTCTGAAATCTGCACTATTGAAGACCACCTGCAAGTAGTCAGCGCGAACTTTCGAAGGGTCTACAAGCACGCGACCGATTCGCTGGTTGTGAAGCCAACTTCCAACCTTCGGAACGAGGGCCGCACTACCGAGCAGGCCATGTGCCTGTTCTGTCATTGCGACGATCAGGTCGCCGCCTGCTAGTTGATACTGTGATGGAAATCGGCCGACGTAGTAGCGCTGCTTGTCGCCGACGAATCGGAAGCCACCCGCTTCGAAGAAGTTGCCTGGGGTGACCAGGGCGTTGGTCCCACTCGCACGAAAGAACTCACCGTCAAACGCAAGGCCGTGAACGATCCTTGCTACGTCTGCAACTCTGGCACGATGCCAACCAGCCGGAATCATCTGGGCCTTCGTCACAAGACCCCCATCGCAGCCAGGTGGAGGTCGACTTTCGCGCCCAGCTCGTCCAGCCGCATGTCTAGCTCGCCAACCGTGTCGGCGTAACGATCACCAAGCTGCTGGATTCGAGCGACGAGGTTGAGAGTGAGGGCGTTGACCTCGTCGACCACACGGTTGCGGATGGTCTCTGCCCACTTTTCGTCGAGCACCAGTACCTGGACGTCGGTCTCGGTGAGATCGCCGTACTTCTTGAGGGTCCCAGCGTCAAGGGCCCCCTGGGCTTCCTTGGCCGCTTTCTTGGCCGTGGACTCTGCGTCGTAGAGCTGGAGAACATGCTGCAGCGCCTTGATCTCGTCAGGCTCGGGATCGGCTTCGCCCTTGGCTTGTCGGAGACGTGCCGCAGCGAGAGCCTTACTGATCTTGTCCCCGTCCATCGCTTCTGCGAGCAGTCCCTCCTCGACGGCATGCTCCTCGACGTACTCATCCAAGGCCTGAGCTGCAGCCCCGACCTCGCGTTTCAGCTCGTCGATGCGGGCCTGGTCGTCGGCGAAGTAGCGGGCGACGATTAGGGCCGGCGAGATCAGATCCATCTTGTACTTGGTCTTGTTCCGGCCAGTGCCGATCTCGAGGTCGGGGGTCTCTGAGAGCTTGCGGTCCTTGTCCTCGATCGTAAGCCGCGGGCTAGAGGCGTTGACCCAACCTTCACGCATGACGAGAAGAACGTCGTCGTGCATGACGGTGTGCCAGTAGGTCATGAGCTGCTCGTAGACGTCGTATTCATCGAGTAGCGGTACGGTCTCGAACCGGGCGAGCAGGTCATCACTGATCGCGGCAATGACGTCGTTGGGCCGAGTGTCCGCCGAAATGCCTTGCAGGTTCGGGCGGTGCGCTGCATACCAGTCGTCAGTGCGGGCGCTGGCTTCGTCGGTGAACTTGCCGAACTCGGTCGAGTCGAGCACGGCCTGTTGCACTTCACTCACGTCGACAGCGAGGTCGACGTAGCCGGGCCGGTTGGGCTTGAAGATCTGGGAGCGGAGCTGCGGGAAGGCGTCCCAGTAGTGGCTGAGGGCGTCGATGTCGCGCTCGGGGATGCCCCCGTGGAGGTGAGCGTGGAGGTCCTGGATGTCCTCGGACTCGGAGGAGTCGATGTACCGGGGGATGTTGAGGTTGAAGTCATTCTTCGGGTCCGCGATCTCGCTCATCGGAACCATGCGCGAGTAGTGGTCGAGTTCGGCTTGGTTGGTGAACACGTCGACGATCTTGTGAATGTCCTGGCTGCGCAGTCGGTTCTTGGCGCCATCCTTCATGAACCCTTTGGACGCGTCGATCATGAACACGCCGGATCTGGCCCCGGCGTTCTCCTTGTCGAGCACGACGATGCAGGCGGGAATGCCGGTGCCGTAGAACAGGTTCGGCGGCAGGCCTATGACGCCCTTGATGTAGCCGCGCTGGAGCAGCGCCTTGCGAATACTGGCTTCCTTGTTGCCGCGGAAGAGCACCCCATGAGGCAAGATCACTGCGGCCTTGCCGGTGCTCTTTAGTGACTTGAGTGCGTGCAGGAGGAAGGCGTAGTCGCCGTTCTTGGCTGGCGGCATGCCGAACTCAAAGCGACCGTAGTCGTTCTCCAGGCCGTTGCTCCACGACTTGGTAGAGAACGGCGGGTTCATGACGAGGTAGTCGAAGGTTTCGAGCTGCGCCCCGCTCGTGAACTGCGGACTCGTGATGGTGTCGCCCTTGCGCAGGTCGGCAATCTCGTTGCCGTGAAGGATCATGTTCATCTTGGCCAGGGCCCATGTGGCGTTGTCCTTCTCCTGGCCGTAGATCGTCATGCCACGTGGTGCCTCGGCTGCGGCCTTGAGGAGTAGCGAACCTGATCCGCAGGTGGGGTCGTAGACCGTCTGGTCCTGGCTGGTGTCCTCGCCGATGCCGACGACCTTGGCCAGGATGCGGGAGACCTCTGCAGGCGTGTAGAACTGTCCCTTGCTCTTGCCGGACTCCGTAGCGAAGTGCCGCATCAGGTATTCGTAGGCGTCGCCTAGTAGGTCGTCGCCCTCGGCACGGCTTCCCCGGAAGTCCAGATCGTTGGAGATGGCCACGAGCTTGGAGAGGCGGTCCTGCATCTCCTTGCCACGACCGAGCTTCTCCTCGTCGTTGAAGTCGGCTTGGTCGATGACCTTCTCCAGGCCGTTCGCTTCAGCGAGCTTGGCAATGATCTTGTTGATCTTGTCGCCGATCTCCTTGTCGCCCCTGAGGGCAAGCATGTCGTCGAAGGAACCGCCTACTGGAACGTCGATCAGGCTTTGGGGATCTGCCTTGGCTTTGTCCGAGACGTACTTAACAAAAAGGAGAGTAAGGATGTAATCCTTATATTGAGACGCATCCATCCCCCCTCTTAGTTCATCGCAGCTCTTCCAGAGAGAGCTATATAGATCGGATTTTCTTATGCCCATTTACATACCATTCTACGACATTTGCTGCGTTTAGTCAGCAGTTCACCTCTCACTGATTCGGCCTCTGAAGCTTCCCCTGGGCGTAGAGCAACCGAAGCCGCTTCGCCGTGTCCGAGGACAATCCGCCGCTCCATCCTGCCAGCTTGACCAGCCCCTCGACCTTGAACTCGACATCTCCTTGCTCGATGTCCTCGCCGTAGTTGTCGAGCCAGTCATGGACGAGGGTGAGAAGGCGGGCCAGCTCCCACTGCGCGGCCTCGACGAACTCCTGGGCGTCTTCCTCCTCGCCAGCGTCCAGCCGTCGCTGCACGGCGATGATCTCGGCCCGATACCCGTAGACGGCCGACCAGATCCGTGAGAGCGCCTCCTCTCGCTCGGTGAACGAGTTATCCGTGAGCACGGGTGTGTCTTCGTGGGCGGCGATCTCGGGGCGGCGACCTTCTGTCCGAGGCGTGTAGCGGAGGTTCTGCTGCTCGATCGCGAACGCCAGCTCGTCGAGGATCGTGGGCTCGATGTGCTTGCGGATGTGGTCGGGGTGCCGTCCGACAACCTCGCCGGCCGTCTCCCGCCGAAACGTGAGGGTCGTGCCCCGCAGTCCTCGATCGGCCCCGAAGAGGATGCGTGCGAGTCGTCCCCGGTCACTGTCGCCGTAATCCCGGAGTAGCTGTCGCAGGAATCGGTCGAGCGCAGTAACCCGGCTCGCCAGTTGATCGGGATGCTGTGCGTGTGCGATCACAACTCGCTGATGAGGCAGGAGTTCGCCTGCGGTCTCGGGGGTTGCCGGGAGGCCCTGACGGAGAACCGCCCGCAGCGCCTTCCTGATCTCCTCAGGCTCTGACGTCAGAGCCGGCAGTTCTCCCATACCCAGAGATTACCCAGTTCTGACCCTTTCGGCCGTGACGCCAGTTCGTGGCCTCCTCAGATCACCGAGCAGGAGACACCTGCCGGAGATGAGAGGAGACCCGAGATGGGTGACTTGATGAGGTGGGCAGACGGACAGGGCGTGGAGCCTCTGCCGGCTGCCCGACTGACCCGGTTTGAGCAGCGCCAGCATGGACGAGCGCTGACTCGACTGGAGAACAAGGCCGACCTGCAGACCCGTGCGGTCGAGCTGGAATCCGAGATCGGCCAAGCCAAGGTGCACGCCGTCGCCAACGTCGGCAATGCCGCCATGACGGCCCAGGCTCTGATCAGCGGGCGTGAGCGTCTGCTGGTGGAGGCTGAGCCGGCTGCTATCCACGGTGTCGCCTACGTGAGCCAGAAGCTCACGCTGGCCCTGGGCGCCGTGGTCGACGACACGCTGCGGGAGGTCACGAAGTGATCGAACTCCTCCTGCTGCTGGGGCTCGTTCTCCTCCTGGTCGGCCTGCTGGTGACGGCATCCAACTCCGCAGTCGACGAGGCGCGCTCGTCGATGGAGGAGGCCGCCCGCCATGAGCGTCATCGAGTCGCTCGGGCACAGGCCAAGGCGGAGAACGAGATCAACCGGCTCACCCATGCCGCCTTCGAAGAGATGGTCGAGGAGGTCGATCGGGCTCGACGGGAGGCGGACTCGTGAACGCCTTCGCCGTCGAGAACCTGCAGACTGTCTTGCTCGTCGCCCTCGTGCTCCACGCCTACGGCCCGAAGCTGCGGCGTCTCGTCCGTCGGGTACGGGCACATCGAGCCCATCGCCGCCTGGTTGTTGGGGATTCGCACGCTCGCTGCGTCGAAGTCCGTGATCAAGCTGACGTCGCCGCCCACGTGGTGTCCGATGAGGCGAAGCGTCGACTCTGGCTGATCCGGTCGGGTCCGAACGATGTGGCGTGACCCGAACCCCCGGCAGGGCTGGGCGGAGTGGCTGGTCGGCTGGATCTTCACACTCCTGCTCCTGGCCTTCGTCGCCGAGGCGCTCGCCCAGATGGTCAAGCCACTGCTGCCGTGGATCGGCCTGGGTGTCCTGATCTTCGTGAGCTTGTCGCTGTGGCTGCGACGACGTGAGCGCTGGTGATTTGGGCCTTCGTGCAGCCTGTTCCGGTCGGTGTTGTGGACTGCGCAATCTCGTTGACCGCTGCGTAAACGCAGTGTTTCAATAGGAGAGCTGCGCAAACGCAGCGCCGGCCGGAATCAACACAGAAAGGAGGGAGTAATGAACGAACCACAGCGGAAGGTCCGCATTCGGCCCATCAAGCGAAGCGAGCCCGATTTGCGCCGACTCGCACGGGCGCTGATTGAGCTGGCCACTACGCAGAACGAGAAGAAGAGGTCGAGCGAGAGGAAGGCCGCATGACCGCCCTCTTCAGATCCTCGACACCACCACTCAGCTGGTACCGGATCGACTTCGGTCGTGATCTTGATGTCGACGATGTCCGCCGACTCATCACCTCAGTGCTGAGCGATCGCCAGCTCGGCGTCGTGATCATCGAGGTCGAGAACCGCAAGGGGAGCCTCAGCTATCGGATCGGCACCCTCAGCTCGCGCATCGTGCAGCTGATCGAGTCCACGGTCGCCGGCAGCATCGTGACCGAGACCACGAGGCCGATGCCGAGCGAGGGCCTCGCCGCCACCATGCGCATCAGCACGAAGCGTCGGCCAATCCAGGTCGACGACCCCGAGGCGTCCACCATGCGAATCCTCGGAGCGCTCGCCACGAGCAATGCGACCGTCGTGCACCAGGTGGTGATCGACCGCCGCCTTCGACCAAACGCCATCCCGAATCGGCTGGAGACGCTCCATGCCGAGACCTGGCCACGAGCCCTGCTTGAAGCAGCCTCGACGGGCACCTCACGAGTCGACACCGAAGCCCGCCAAGCGCTCACCGACAAGGAGAGCCTGCCCGGCGCCTCGACCACGGTCAGGGTCATCGCAACCGGTCGATCGGCCCGCCAGTCACTCGCCAGTTACGAGGCAGCGCTCCGATCGCTCGAATCACCGAGCGTACAAATCCGCCTCGTACGAGACGACTTGAACGCCGCTCGGGCGGCTCGTCCATCACGTCGACCGACGCCGCTGAACAGTGACGAGATCGTGAGCCTGCTCGCCTGGCCGTTCGGCGACAGGGACTACGTCGGCCTCGACCGGGGAGGGTCACGCCTCACCACAGTGACTCAGCCTGAGCGAGTCGATCGGGTGCTGGCTGTGGCCACGCATCCGGGCAGGCCAATATCGATTGGACAGTCGGCGGCCGACGGGCTCCGCCACACCCACGTCCTCGGACCCACCGGGGTCGGCAAGTCGACGCTTCTCCTGAACATGATCCTGCAGGACATCGATGCCGGACGAGGTGCCGTCGTCCTCGACCCCAAGGGCGACCTCGTCGACGACGTCCTCGCTCGACTCCAGGATCGCCATCTCGACCGAGTCGTCGTGCTCGACGCCGCTCGCAGCGACCACGTCGTCGGGTTCAACCCGCTCAACTCCAGACACGCCGAACTCGCCGTCGACGGCATCCTTCACATCTTCCATCAGCTCTACGCCGACTCATGGGGACCACGAACCCAGGACATCCTCCACTCATCGCTCCTCACCGTCGTCGACACCGAGGCGGCCTCGATCTGCCACATCCCGCAACTCCTCGTGGATGACCGGTTCCGCCGCAAGCTGCTCGCCGGCAAGGCACAGTCGTCCGCCGTCCGCTTCTTCTGGAACTGGTACGAGAACCTGTCCGACGCCGAGCGCAGCACCGTGATCGCCCCGGTCATGAACAAGCTCCGGCCATTCCTGTTCCGCAGCTCGCTCCGAGCGCTGCTTGGTCAGGTCGAGCCGGCCTTCGACCCGAACTCGATCTTCACCGAGCGGCGGGTGCTTCTGGTGCCACTTCACAAGGGGCTCGTGGGAGCCGAGGCCGCGAACCTTCTCGGTTCGCTGATCGTCGCCCGCATCTGGCAACTCGCCCAGGAGCGCAGCGAGATCGACTCGTCCCGACGACACCCGGTATTCGTCTACCTCGACGAGTTCCAGGACTACCTACACCTGCCGACCGACCTCGCCGACGTTCTCGCCCAGGCCCGAGGTCTCGGCCTCGGACTCGTGCTCGCTCACCAGCATCTCGGCCAGCTGACCACCTCGGTGCGAGACGCTGTGCTGGCCAACGCTCAGAGCCGGATCTGCTTCCGCCTCAGCCCTGACGACGCCGCTCGCATCGCACGGAGCGCTGGCGTGCTCGACGCCGACGACTTCACTGGCTTGGGCAAGTACCAGGTGTACGCCAGCATCCTCACCGAGGGTTCACCGACACCATTCGCCTCCGCGAGAACTGTGGCGCCCCGGCGACCAGTACGTGATCCATCCGCAACCGGACGAGATCTCGCACGACGGTGGGGCCGAGCACCAGCCGACGTTGACCACCAGCTGAATCGCCTGGCCGACGCACCGCCCAATGAGGACGAGCAGCTTGGCCGGAGAAGGCGAGGTCGGTCATGACCGCTGTACCGATCGCCCTACCGGCCGTGTTGAGTCGAGGTCGCCCAATCGTCCGAAGCCGTACGGCGAATCTGGAAATAGCGGAGCCGACACTCATCACTCAGGGGGTTCTCTCATGAGTCGTCGTGTCGGCCGCCGGCAGCTCGAACAACTCCTGGATCAGCTCAGCCCCCGAGACCTGGCGGTTCTGCAGAGCTCCCGCAGATTCCGCCTTGTGACAGGCGATCAGCTTCGGCGTCTTCACTTCCGAGGTCACGCCACACCAGAGACCGGCGCCCGAGTCGCACGGCGAGTCCTGAGTCGACTTGCCGGTCACGGACTGCTTGCCCGTCTCGAACGACGGATCGGCGGCATCCGGGCCGGGTCGGCCGGCCATGTCTACGCCCTCAGCCCGCTCGGACACCGAGTCCTCGGGACCGAGATCCGCAAACGGACGACCGAACCGAGCTTCACGTTCGTCAAGCACACGCTCGCCATCACCGAGCTGTCGACGACGCTGATCGAACTCGACGCCGACAATCAGATCGACCTACTCGAACTCCAGCCCGAACCAGCTGCCTGGCGCACCCATCGAGCTGGGCTCGTCGAGAACACCCTGAAGCCTGACCTCTTCGTCAAGGTCGCCGACGACGAGTACGAGCTGAGCTGGTTCATCGAGATCGACTGCGGCACCGAGTCCCGGCCGACGATCCAGCGCAAGTGCCACGCCTACACCGACTACCGACGGACCGGCACCGAGCAAGAAGACCAGGGCGTCTTCCCGCTGGTCCTGTGGATCGCTCCCGACGAACGTCGATGCACAGAGCTCGGGCAGGCCATCGACTCCAACCGTCAGATCGACCTCGACCTCTTCGTCGTCACGACCTTGAACAAGGCGACCGAGGTCATCACCGACACGGACCGCCAGCCATGACCGTCACAGCTCCCGAGCAAGATGGACGCCAGGTCTCTCGCCGCCCGAGGCGCCAACAGGAAGGAGGGCAGCCACTAACACCAAACCTAAACAGGAGACCCCAACCCATGGAAGGAACCCATGAACAACACGAACCCCTGAACCGCGACCCGGAGCCTCGCATCTACGCCGCCTCGCTCGCCGACTACAACAACGGCAACCTGCACGGCCGCTGGATCGACGCCAACCAGGACCCCGACGACATCCACGCCCAGATCGGCGACATGCTCGCAACCTCGAAGATCCCCGGCGCCGAAGAGTGGGCTATCCACGACTACGAGGGCTTCGGCAGCTTCCGCCTCTCCGAGTACGAGAGCATCGACATGGTCGCCCGCATCGCCCAGGGCATCGCCGAACACGGCACCGTCTTCACCCACTGGGTCGGTCACGTCGGTACGACCGATACCGACTCCCTCGACCACTTCGACGAGCACTACCTCGGCACCTGGGACAGCCTTAGCGACTACGCCGAGCAGCTCCTCGATGATCTTGGAGTCGCCCTCGATCACATCGTCCCTGGATGGCTGAGCCCCTACGTCAGCATTGACTGCGAACGGCTTGGTAGCGATCTTGCCGCAGATGTCATCGTGAGCCAAGACTCGACGGGGGTCCATCTATTCGAGGAGAACACTCCGTGTTAAAATTCGGGTGCCGCCTTGGAAGCCGGGTTAGATCTTGGCCAGGCCCGCCAAAGGCCTATGAAAGCCGCCGGGTAACTCGCATGAGGCCGGCGGACGCTGGCATGGTGAGTGCAAGTCTCACCCCGAGGCGGACCTGGCCAAGAGAATCAACTAGCGACGCCGAGAATGCGAGGGCGGTGTGTCCGAGATCCATCTCTGCCGGCCATGAACAATCGACAACCACAAAAGACCACGGGGATTGGCGTCATCTCTACGCCATTTTAAGCGATGACTGAACACCGATCGCTCCCCGTGGTCATCTAACTATAACATGCTATGACTAACCCTTTGTCTGCTCATCAATGATGTTATATTCCTGGTCGTAAAGCAGTGACCATTTATTGCCTTGCTCATCCTGCATCGAAATGAAGAAATCACCCCGCGGATCATCTGCGGGGCCAAGTGTCACTCGATACCCATCATCATCAATATGCTGGAATTCACCGGCCATTTACCCAATTCACCCCCTTTCACTTCGTAGTGTCGAACCCGAATGTTTGTTCTCAAGAGCGTTGAGCCAGTTGAAGATCAACTGTGATATCCGGCTACTTATGGATCTACAAGCTTCACGAAAGAGCTACATGAATTGATCTGCACATCCACATCAAGGTCGACGCATATCTAGACAAATGACAGTAGTGAAATTTGACATTTGAGTCAACCCGAATAGCAGCTATTGTTTATTCTACACTGCGCAAACGCAGTAGGGTGTGTTACGATAAACGCACTGTAAGCAGGAGATCCCCATGGAGCCTGAGCAAGCCAAACGGCTCGGCACGTACCTGAGGGAAGCCCGCCAGGCGAAGGGCCTATCCGCCCGCCAGCTCGGCGACCTCACCGACATCAACGACGCCACCATCGTCCGCTTCGAGAACGGCAGCTTCACCGCACCCGCACCCGACAAGCTGGCTCGCATCGCCGAGGCCCTCGACCTCTCGATCGCCGACGTGTTCGCTCTCGCCGAGTACGCCTCGCCGAGCGAACTGCCCAGCTTCACGCCCTACCTGCGCACCAAGTACCGGGACCTACCCGACGACGCCGTCGAGCAGATCGAGAAGTACGTCGCCCGCCTCGCCAAGAAACACGGCGTGGCCCTCGAAGGTCCCGCTTCCGGCGAAGACGAAAGCCCATGAACTAACTCAACGAAAGGAGGAGCCACATGCCAACGTCGAACATCAACATCAACCACCGAGGCACGCTGGCCCTCCTGCGCGGCCTCGTTCCGCACCGAACGGTGACCAAGCGTGAAGCTCTTCAGGTAGCCGAACTGCAGGCCGCCCGTCTGCGACAACACCTCGGCATCGACGAAGCCCGTTTCCCGACCGAAGCACTCGACCTGCCTCGCATCCGAGTCGAATGCGACGCCGACCTGCCCAGCAGCGGCATGACTTTCTGGAACGGCTCGTCTTGGGTCATCGTGCTCAACGCCACCGAGGCGCCGACCCGTCAGCGCTTCAGCCTGGTGCACGAGTTCAAGCACATCGTCGACCACACGACGCAGAACCGGCTCTACGGCCCCGACGCCCGACGCAACGACCACGCGGCCGAACGAGCAGCTGACTATTTCGCCGCATGTGTCCTCATGCCCAAGCTCTACGTGAAGCGTCACTGGGGCCAAGGGCCGCGGACCCTGACATCGATGGCCAAGACGTTCGGTGTCTCACCAGCTGCGATGAAGTACCGGCTCGACCAGCTCGGCCTCCTCGACGAACCAGCGCGCTGCCGCTGGAGCCGCCACGCCTACCAGCGAGTCCTGCCACGAACCTTGGAGCTGGCCGCATGAGCGAGCAACCGACCGCTGTCATCTACCTCCGGGTGTCCACGAAGGAACAGGCCGAGCGAGGTGGGGACGGGGAAGGCTTCTCCATCCCCGCGCAGCGTGAAGCCTGTCGCCGGAAGGCAGAGGCCCTCGGAGCAGTCGTCATCGAGGAGTTCGTCGATCGAGGCGAGAGCGCACGCTCCAGCGCCCGACCCGAACTCCAGAGAATGCTCGGCCACCTCATCGAGGAACCGGCCACCTACGTGATCGTCCACAAGATCGACCGGCTCGCCCGCAACCGAGCCGACGACGTCGAGATCAACCTCGTCATCCAGAAGGCCGGCGCCACCCTCGTCAGCTGCACCGAGAGCATCGACGAGACGCCGAGCGGCATCCTGCTGCACGGCATCATGAGTTCGATCGCCGAGTTCTACTCGGCCAACCTCGCCAACGAGGTCAAGAAGGGCTCGCTGCAGAAGGCCAAGACTGGCGGCACCGTCGGCAAGGCCCCGACCGGCTACCTCAATGTCCGCAAGATCGAGAACGGCCGAGAGGTCCGCACTGTGGAGATCGATCCAGTGCGAGGCCCTCTGATGAAGTACGCCTTCGAGCGCTACGCCGAGGGCGGCATCAACCTACGTGACCTCCTGGCCGAGCTGACCGAACGAGGGCTCGACACCACTCCCGGCCCGAAGACGCCGAGCAAGCCGCTGCGCCTGTCGCACTTCCACCGCCTGCTCACGCACCCGTATTACAAGGGTCTCGTCCGCTACAAGGGCATCACCTATCCCGGCAATCACGAAGCGCTCGTGTCCGAGGCCACCTGGGAGAAGGTCCAGGAGACGCTCCAGGCCAAGGGCCGAGCGGGTGAGAAGCAGCGCAAGCACCCGCACTACCTCAAGGGCACTGTGTACTGCGGCGACTGTGGATCCCGACTGCTCGTGTCGAACAACCGGGGACGGCGAGGCAAGGTCTACCCGTACTTCATCTGTCTCGGCCGCCAGCAGAAGCGGACCGAGTGCTCACAGCGTGCCGTCCTGATCGAGACCATCGAGCAACAGGTGGAGGACCACTACGATACGGTCCAGCCCGCGGCCGAACTGCTCGGTCAGCTCCGTGACCTGATCCTCGACGAGATGCTCCTGCAGCAGACCTCTGCCGAACAGGAGCGCCACATCCAGGAGCGCAGGAAGACCCAGCTGCTGGACGAGCAGGCCAAGCTGCTCCAGGCCCACTACGCCGAAGCCGTCCCGCTCGACCTGATGAAGAAGGAACAGAAACGCATCGAGACCGAGCTGGCCGCCATCGACGACCGCCTCCGGGCGACCTCGCTGCACTTCGAGGAGGTCGAGGCCAACCTGAACCAGGCTCTCGCCCTCGCCGAGAACTGGGCGGCCGCCTACCGAGATGCAGGCCCGACAATCAGACGCCAGATGAACCAGGCCATCTTCAAGAAGATCTATGTCGACGACGAGGGTGGAGTCACCAGCGAGTTCAGCGAACCCTTCGAGCTGCTACTCAGCTCGGAGGTCATCGAAGCCGCTCGTAACCACGCCCAGGTGCTCGACGCCGATCCCGACTTCATCGAGCGAGAGCTGGAAGCTCTCTACGAAGAGTGGAGCGAGGAACGAGAACTGGTCGGTGCAGGTGTCGGAAACGAACAAACCCCGACGCTTCCGCGACGGGGTTTGAAATACGACATTTTGGTGGGCGTTGAGGGACTTGAACCCCCGACTTTCTCCTTGTAAGGGAGACACTCTAGCCAACTGAGTTAAACGCCCTTGCTGGTTGCCTCGGTCGGCTGCGGTGTGGCCGAGCGAGAGGAACCAGCGTATCTCGGGACACGGGGCAACGTTGCGGGATTCTGGCCCCGACGTTGCCGGCGGTGGTGGCTGCGGCAGGTTTACCCGGAGAAGTGTGGCGCCTTGGGACCCCACAAACGGGGTCCCAAGGCGCCACACTTTAGGACGGCTCTGGGCCCCGCCTAGCGGTGTCCAGGAACCGCAGAATGAGGGGAGCCTAGGCGGCGGCAGGCGAAGATGCGGCAGCGGCGGCGTAGCGCTCGATGTCGCCGGGGGTGGCGGCCGCTCGGCCGGTTTCCAGGAAGTACTTGTAGCCCAGGACACCGCCCCGGGCCGCTCCCTCGATGCGACCGACGGAGAAGTAGGTCATCACGAAGGGTTTCATGCGGAAGTAGAAGACGTTGCGGAGGTAGGTCTTGCCGTCGCTACCCCGTCGCACGGACCAGGTGTTGAACACCCGGGCCGGGAAGCCCTTGGTCTCGTACACATCGTAGGTGTACTCCTTGTAGTCGGGTTCGTCGATCCAGTCGATGATCCGTTCCTTGATGGCGACGTCGCGGCCGCCGAAGTCGATGTCGCAGTGGCGGACGGCCCCGGGGCCGACCTCGGGTTCGCCAGGAAGGCCGTAGGAGGCGACGATGGCCGGCTGGACCTTCTGTACGTCAACGTAGTTGTCGGCCAGTTCGGCCCAGACGGTGTCGACATCGGACTCGACGACGGTTTCGAATGAGACGGCACGGTATCGGGTGCCCTGGTGGATGATCCAGTCGGGCAGATGTCCGGTGCGGGAGTTGGCGGTGGCGAGGCTCATGGTGAGCTCCTTTCGGTGTTGGTTGGTGGAAAGGTCGGTGTAAAGTTGACCGGTCATCTAGCACCGGGTGGAAGAGGGGGTTGCCGGTCGGGACCACAGGGCGTCAGGCCGCCTCAGGTCAATTCATGTCAGGCCAGTCCGACGACGGCAGGGGCCAGAGCCCCCAGTCGGCGCACTTCGTCGGGGGAGCGGCGGGAACGAGCGATGAGGATCACACCCTCCATGTAGGCCAAGAGGGCGTCGGCCCCCAATTCGGGATCGACGTCGGCACCGGCCGATCGAGCGTCGGCCAGGCAGGACTCAAAATACTGGCGGATGGTGGACAGCGCCGCCGACACCGCCCCCACGATCAGCTCACTCCCGTCGCCCACCTCGGCCGACATGTTGCCGAAGGGGCAGCCGAGAAAGATCCCGAGCTCCTCCAGCTTGGACTCGTTGTAGTCGGCCAGGGCGGCGAAGTACCGGCGGATCCTATCGGCCGGTACTACATCGTCGGCAAAGCACGGGTCGAGCACGTCGCGCATGGTGCCCACCCGGTTGTGTTCGATGGCGGCATGGGCCAGCGCCTCCTTCGACTCGAAGAAGTGGTAGAAGCTGCCCTTGCGCACATCGGCCTCACGACACAGGTCGTTGACCCCGACGGCGTGATAGCCCCGACGATGGAAGAGCGACGCCGCCGCCTCGATGAGGCGCTGCCGGGGAGGTGTGTCGGTCGTCATGACCATCAACTTATCACCTACTAGACGACCGGTCAACTATATCTACAACAAAGGCGGGCGACAGCGGTGGCCCCCCAAAGCGCGCAGCTAGCGCTGGCGGTACTCGTAGTCGGTGTTGAGGCCGGGCCCGATCTGGACAATCAGATCGTTGTCGGCCAGCTGGTCGGGGTCGACGTTGAAGATCACCTGGCGGGTCTCGATATCGATCCCACAGATCGGCAACCATCCCGGCTGGCCGGCCCAGGTGGCTCTCACCGTGCGGACCCCGATGCCCGACTCGGTCAGATGGTGAACCCGTTCCGGGGTGTAATCGTCGGGCAGCACGGCCACCGGCGAGATGACCCGGGAGGCCACCTCCTCCTTCTGACGGGACGGATCGTACAGACCATACAGTTGCTCGGAGCCCACCACCTCGGCGATCTGGCTGAGAGCGAACATGTCGAGGTGATCGATACCCGACAGGGCCACCGCCTGGCGTATGCCCAGCTCGGTCATGGAGTCTGCGAACTCCTCACTGTCGAGCCGGCCCTGGTAGACCAGCTGATTCTCCTCGGCCGCCGCTCGCTCGTCCTCGTCGCTCAATCCGACGTGGATGGTGGTTACCCCGGCCGACAGCAGCTCCCGGGCCAGCCCGATGGCGAACGGTCCGCCGCCGATCAAAGCCACGCCGTTGGCCTCCGGCCGAGCCACCCGGAACCGGCGGGCCGCCGACTTGGCCCCGAAACCGGCCAAGGCCACCGTGCCCACCACCACGGTGAACACCACCGGCACCAGCGGCCCGGGGTCGACTCCGTGATGCTCCAGTTCCACCGCGAACAGCGAGGCCACAGCGGCGGCCACCACTCCGCGAGGAGCCAGCGTCATGAGGAATCGCCGGTGCCGGGCGTCAACCGAGGTCCCGGCTGTCGAGGCGAACACCGCCACCGGTCGAGCGATCAGCACCAGCACGGCGATGATGATGAGACTGGGGATCAGATTCTCCCATACCGCGGCCAGGTCGACCCGGGCCCCGAGCACGATGAACAGGACACCGAGAATGGTGGCGCCCAGATGCTCGTTGAACTCGACGATGTGGGCCGAGGGAGCCCGTCGTTGGTTGGCGAAGGCCATGCCCAACACGGTGACCGCCACCAGGCCGGCCTCGGGACGCATCAAGTTGGCCAGCGCGTAGGAGCCGACGACGATGGCCAGCGTCAAGTTCACCTGGAGATGGTCGGGGATCAGCCGCAACCGCAGCGCTTCAATGACGACGACGCTGAAGATCAACCCGACCAACAGCCCGGAACCGAAGGTTGTCACGATCAGCATCAACGCCTCTCGCAATCCCTGTTCCTCCAGCAGGGTGTCGAGCACGACGATGGCCAGCCCGGCTCCCACCGGGTCGATGAGAATGCCTTCCCACCGCAGGATGGAGGCGCTGGGCTCCCGGGGTCTCACCACCCGTAGCAAGGGCATGACAACCGTTGGCCCAGACACGATGAGAATGGCCCCGATGAGTAACGCCAGGCCCCGGTCGAGGTCGAGTACCAGGGAGGCCACCACGGCGGCGATGGCCCAGGTCAACAGCGCCCCGACGGTGACCAGACGAATCACCGGGGCTTTGGCCGCGCCGATACTACGCCATTTCAGGCTGGCTCCACCTTCGAACAGCAACACGGCCACACCCAGTCCGACGGTGGTGAACAGCAGGTCACCGAACAACTCGTCGGGATCGAGGAACGGGCTGGAGGCAACCCCGACCGCCAGCAGGAACAGCACCGACGGAAGCCGCAGCCGGGCGCTCAGCCACTGCGCGACCGATGCCGCCAGCATGATGAACGCCAGTGCGGTCAGCGGGTTGGTTATCTCCACGGTCGGTTGACCCTCTCCAGGCAGTTGTCGTCAACTGACATATCGCCCGCTGTGCTCCTTCGTAAACACCCGACGTCCGCACCCAGGAGCGTCCCAGCTGGTTCTTCGAGTATCAGTCAAGGCTACTGGACACCGATGGTTACCGGTACCATGGGGTACCGTGACCGCAGCATGGAAGCAAGTGGGCCTGAGGCGGACCCTCGTCGGAGTTCTGGCCGTGACCGCCCTGTTTTCGGCCTGCGGGACCGGGGAAACCGACACGGCTGAAGCCGTCTCGGAGACGGTGGCTGAGACCGGCGACACCGCCGAGTCCGCTCTTCTGTCAACCGTCAGCGGGGGCCAGATCGATATCAACTCGCTGGAGGGAAGCGACACCATCCTCTGGTTCTGGGCGCCGTGGTGAGTCACCTGCCAACGGGAGTCCGGCGCGGTCGCGTCGGTTCAGCAGCAGTACGGCGAAGATGTTCGCTTCATCGGTGTGGCTTCCCGCGACGAGATGGAGGCCATCGCCGGGTTCGTCGAGAGCTTCGGGGTTCAAGACTTCGAGCACATCATCGATGAAGCCGGCGTCGTCTGGGACCAGTACGGCATCCGATCGCAACCGGCTTTCGCCTTCATCAACGACGATGGCACGGTCGAAACCAATGTGGGTGCCCTGGGGGTCGAGCGCCTGTCCGAAGCGGCCGAGCAATTGATCGCCGCCTGACCGGGACCATGGCCCCGTCCGTCCCACCGGGTCAACCGAGGCTGAGGGCCGCCATCCCACCCACCACCAAGACGATGCCAACGACCTGCGAACGTTGCAGGGCATCGGCGAAGAAGACACGGCCGATCATCACGCTGAACACCGGGAAGGTCGACAGCGCCACCGAGCCAACAGCGGCGTCGAGGCCCAGCGCGGCCAGGTAGAGGACCGACACCCCGGCGGTGAGCAGGCCCGACATCATGCCATTGATCCGCTGCCCGACCGGCGGGAAACGCCGCCGACCGGTCACAACGGCCACCGGCAACAGCACCAACAGTCCACTGACCCGCTGCCCGACCGGAGGCCACCATCCCTCGGCGTCGGCCGCCTCGATGAACGAGATGGCGGCCCAGGCGTAGGCCAGGCCCGACAGGATCCCGAACTTCACCCCGGCCCGCAACCGCTCGACCGAGACTGCTCCCCCGGTGACGAAGACCAGTCCGATCACGGCCACAACGGCCCCGGCCACCGCCACCGTCGATGACGGCGAGCCTCGGCTCACGGCGTAGAGGTAGGGCAACATGGCCGACAGGGAGGCGACGACGGGGGCGACCAGTGTGGCCGTCGACCGTTGGAGGCCGGTGTAGTAGAAGGCGATTCCGGCCGCCATGCCCAGGCCCGACAGGCAACCCCAGGCAAAGGTGTCGGCCTGGAAGGGGCTGGCGGTCACCAAGGCGAAGACCACGGTGGCCGAGGCCGCGAACAGCTGCATGGCCGTGGCTGCGGTCACGGCGGAGGCGGCCAGCACCACCCGTCGCCCGAACAGGTCGGAAAGGCCGATGCCCAAGGCGGCCATCAATCCCAATACCGCAGCCAAGGCCGGCATCCTAACCGACCGGCCGCCTTCATCGGCGCTATCGCCCGTGGGTTACAGTTGGCCTGTGGGAAGCGAACACGATCACAGCCACAATCACGGCCACAGCCACGACGGCGAGCCCGACAATCATCTCACGCCCATCGAGGCCCGAGTGAGGGCATTGGAGACGATCCTGACCGAGAAAGGGCTGATCGATCCGGCCGCCATCGACGCCATCGTCGACACCTACCAGAACGACATCGGGCCCCGTAACGGCGCAGCGGTGGTGGCCCGGGCCTGGACCGACCCCGACTTCGCCCGGCGGCTGGCCGTCGACGCCACCGAAGCCATCGCGTCGGTGGGCTTCACCGGCCGCCAGGGCGAGCACATGCAGGCCGTGTTCAATACTCCAGAGGTCCACAACGTGGTGGTCTGCACGCTGTGTTCCTGCTATCCGTGGCCGGTCCTCGGTCTGCCACCGGTGTGGTACAAATCGCCGCCCTACCGGTCGCGGGTGGTGATGGAACCCCGGTCGGTGCTGGCCGAGTTCGGGCTGGAACTGCCTGATTCGGTGGCCGTGCGGGTGTGGGACTCGACGGCCGAGCTCCGCTATCTGGTCATCCCGATGAGGCCTGAGGGCACCGACGGTTGGACCGAATCGCAGCTGGCCGCCCTGGTCAGTCGTGACTCGATGATCGGTACGGCGCGGGCTGACAGGCCGACCTCGACGGTGGCGGCGCCGTGAACGGTCCGCACGACGTCGGCGGCGCCATGGGGTTCGGCCCGGTCAATCCCGAAGACGACGAACCCGTGTTCCACGCCGAGTGGGAGAAACGGGTGTTGGGCATGACGCTGTGCGCCGGCGCCCTCGGCCATTGGAACCTGGACGAAAGCCGTCACGCCCGGGAGAACCGTCACCCGGCCGACTACTACAGCTCCAGCTACTACGAGATCTGGCAGAAGGGTCTGGAGCGTCTGCTGGTTCGCCACGACGTGGTCACCGACGAGGAACTGGCGGCCCGGCAGTCGTTGCGGCCCGGACCGGAGGGCCAACGTATCCTGACCGCCGATCGGATTCCCCGCACCCTGCGGCGGGGCGGCCCCTGTGATCGCCCCGCCATCTCGGCCGCCCGTTTCGAGCCCGGCGACCCGGTCCGCACCAGGGTCATCAACCCTCACAGCCACACTCGGCTGCCCCGGTACGCCCGGGGCAAAGCCGGGGTGGTAGAGGCCCGGCACGGCTGCCATGTGTACCCCGACGCCAATGCCCACGGCCACGGCGAGCAGCCGCAGTGGCTCTACACCATACGTTTCGAGGGAACGGAGCTGTGGGGCGACGGGGCCGAACGGGGATTGACCGTGTCCATCGATGCCTGGGAGCCCTACCTTGAACCAGCCTGACCACACCCCGCCCGGCGATCATCGACCGTTCACCGAACCGTGGCAGGCCCAGGTCTTCGCCCTGACGATCCACCTCCACGAGCAGGGAGTGTTCACCTGGCCCGAGTGGGCCGAAGCACTGTCGGCCCAGGTCAGTCGACCCGACGCCGCCGCCGACGGCTCGGACTACTACCAGCATTGGACGGCAGCCTTGCAGGCGATCCTGGCCGACCACGACATCACATCACCCGACATCGTCGACGAGGTGACGGCGGCCTGGCAACGAGCGGCCGAAGCCACCCCCCACGGCATGGCCATCGAGCTGGCCAACGATCCGGTGGTGCCATAGATCTCCGAACACCGCAAGGAATCGACCTGGTCGGACGTGAGAGTTGATATGGGCCGAACCCACGAGATCGAGGCGCCGAGAACGACCGGTCGGGATTGTCCGGACGACATCCGCTTCGATCGGTTCTTCCGTGATCACTACGACCAGCAAGTCCGCCGAGCCTATCTGATGGTCGGATCGTCGGCCGCCGCCCACGACATCGCGGCCGAAGCCTTCGGAGCGGTTTATCAGCGGTGGGACGGGCTGGAGGATCCCGTCCGCTACCTCAGTCGCTGCGTACTGAACGGTTGCCGCGACTGGGGTAGACGGCGGACCCGCTGGTCCAAAGTCGTCTCGGCCGTCGATCCACTGCCCGAGTTCGAGGGAACCGACCCCACTCCGGCCGACGGATTCCCGCTCGTCGAGTTGGCCGACGCCCTGGCCCGCCTGCCCCTGCGGCAGCGGGCCGCTATCGTGCTTCGGTTCTACGGCCGGGAGTCCGAGGCCGCCATCGCCGACGTGCTCGGTTGCCGTCCGGGAACTGTGGGCTCTCTCATCCATCGTGGACTGTCTCGACTACGCCAGGACCTGTCATGACCGATACCGACTTCCGCAACGAGCTGACCGCTGGCCTCGACGCCTTGGCTCAAACCATCACCGTGGCCCAGCCTGACCCGGCACGAGTCAAGCCGCCTGCCGGATCGCGGCCGCCAACCGAACCGTCGGCTCATGGTCGGCTACTTCTGGTGGCGGCCTGCCTGGCGGTAGCGGTCGCCGCGGCCGGAGCCGTAGCGTGGATGGCCACCGGATCGGGAGGAGGGGAAGGCTCAGTCGATCCGACCCGGGGCGAAGAAGCCGCCGGCGTTGAGGTGATCCTCTGGCTGGACGTCGACATCGATGCCGGGACCCTGGACCAGTTGCGGGCTGCCGTCGGCGATGACGCCAGGATCGACAGCGCCACCTACATTGACCGGGAGGCGACCTACCAGGAGTTCCTGCGATACTTCGCCGACGAACCGGAGCTGACGGCGCTGGTCCAACCGGAACAGCTGCCGACGTCGTTTCGGTTGCTGGTCCCGGCTGACCTGGTCGACGAGATCACCGGGTGGGCCGTTGTTCAACCCGGCGTGGTTGACGTGGAGCGGTCCGGCGATCTGCCCGATGAGGTCGACGAGCTGGAGGCGGAAGCGGCCGGTGAACGAGCCATGATCAACAAACTCCAGATCCAGCAACAGAACGTGTCGGCCGAACGATCCGCTCTCAGGCGCGCCATCACCGAGACCGAACAACCCGATCCGACCATGACCGCCCGTCTCGCCGATCTCAGCGAGGAGATCCAGGTTCTCGAGGGCAGAATCCAGCGGCATCAAGCCCGCCTGTTCGAGCTGGAGCACAAGCTGGAGACAACCACAGGCAGCTGAGAGGCCGGCGGCGGCCAGAATCCTGCTACCAACCGCCGGTTCCCGGTTCGCCCTTGATCGGACCGACGATCTCATCGGTGACCCAGCCGC
Source organism: Acidimicrobiales bacterium (assembly GCA_965216685.1). Classification (GTDB taxonomy): domain Bacteria; phylum Actinomycetota; class Acidimicrobiia; order Acidimicrobiales; family SZUA-35; genus JAHELU01. Next base: position 3,517,204 of record OZ244195.1, on the reverse strand, counting down.
CGTAGAAGCCGCCGGGCTGGGGCCGAACGACCTCTCCGGCCACCGTGCAATGGATCCGTCCGGGATAGAAGGACAGGTAGCCGGCGAGCTGGCGGTAGTCGTCGAACGGTTCCGGGTAATCCCAGCCGATCACCTCACCCGGATCGTCGACGAGGGCCCAGTACCGGGCTCGGCCCTTCCATTCGCACAGCGACGTTCCCGGCACTTCCACCAGACGATCGCGGCGAACGTCGCCCGGCGGGAGGTAGAAGGTGGGGGCACCCGCTGTTTCCAGCACCCGTAGAGCCGAGCTGGTGGAAGCCAGCGGATCACCGGGATCGCCCACCACCACCCGGCGGTCGTCGGCCACCACCGCCGGTGGGCGGGGATAGTCCCACACCGATTCCTGACCGGGCTCGGGCTCGACGGCAAAGGATGGGCGGGTCTGTCCGGTGTTGGTCCATTGGCTGCGGGCAGCCGTCAGCCAGTCGGGTGCGTCGCTCATGGTCCATTCTTCGTGGGGCACACATCCTATGGATTCGGTGTCCACAAACCCCGCTGACCGACCCGCCACCGCAGGGCCGATGCCGGCCACGGCGTCGGCTCCATGACGTCGACCGATTCATCGAGCAACCCCCGGGCCGAGCGACTCCGCGCCGGATGGGCTCGTCCATCAACACCGACCACGGCCAAGGCCGGCACCGGTTCACCGGGCAGCCACGACGGTGGCCGACCGCTGCCAGCCGACGACGGCGGATCGCCGAACCGGGGCCGGGGCCGGCGGTCCCGCAGCCGGACCCGGAGTTGGGGCCACAGCAGGGTCGTCCCCGAGATCACCAGCAGTGGAAGCACCCACGGTTGAACGGGAACACCGTCGACGACGGCCGCCATGCCCGAAACCAGCGACAACGTCAGCGAGCCGGCCAACAGACCGCCGACGGCCACTGCCGGCACAGACGTCCGTTCCATGTCGTTGGCCAGCAGTGCCGGTACGAACAACGCAGCGATGGGAAGCTCGCCAATGGTCAACAGGCCGGGCTGGAGCACCTCCAGCACCGTGAGTGAAGCCCAGCTGAGCAGCGATCCCCCAACCAGCATCACCGCGAACTTGCGCCGCCCGAACAAGATCATCACCCGACCCAGGCCGTGCACCACCAGCCCGTAGGTGACGAGTGCCAGAGCGGCCACGAACAGCAACTGTGACGGTCGCACCGCGATCAAGCCGAGGTACATGGAGCCGATGAACCCGCCGGAGCGCAGGCCGTAGTTGGCCTGGATCCCGGTGGAGACGACGGCACTGGCCAGAGCGGCCACCGCAAACCATTCCTCCCCAACCGCCAGCAGACCGGCATCGGTCGGCAGGATGGGTTCGATCCACCCCGGGAACAGCCCGGCTATCACGAGGGCGGGTATGGCGGCCAGGGCACTGGCCGCCCCCACCGCCACCAGCGTTTTCGACGGACCCTGCCGTTTCATGTCGTAGGCGATCAGGGCCGGGATCACATAACCGATCGAGTCGAACACGAAGCCCCACTGGCCGAATCCCAAGGTGAGGGCCGGCTCGAATATCAACGACAGGAGGATGGAGACAAGGATGTTGGCCACGAACAAGGCCCGACCGTATACGGCGACAAATCGGGGAAGTACCCGAGCCACCAGCAGGTAGGTCAATATCGAGTTGGCCGCCGTGACCACCAGAGCCGCCGGGTTGAGCAGCTGAGCGGCCACGTAGCCGGGCACGACCAGGCTGCCGGTGGTGAGATGGGTCCGCTCGTACAGCAGGGCGCTGGTCATGATCCCGATGATGAACGTCATGCGGATGATGTCGGTGTCGAAGAGTTGTACGGCCATCATTGGGTCGTCCCTACGGTCAGTCGGCCAGGGTGCGTTCCCTGGCATCGGTGCTCTCGAAGACTTCCAACAGTTCTTCGGCCTGCCGGGTGTGAATGTTGACCATGCCGGCCAGGAGCACATGGGGTGCTCCCCGATCGACGATCATCTCCTTCACGATCAGATCCCAGCCGGCTCCTCTCTCATCACCCAGGTTGAGTATCCGGTGGCGGGGGAATCCCTGGCCCACCATCCGCTCCGTAACCACGTTTTCGAACACCCCGAAGGTGACCAGGATGTCGAGATCGAGATCCTGAGCGGCGATATCGGCGAACTGCAGCGCCCGCTGCTGACGGTCGGGCCGGTTGTTGAGAATCCCGATCGTGACGGTCTCGGGCTCGGCGAACCGCTTTACCCGCTCGATGACGGCGATCGTCGACTCCCGATCGTTGACGGCGAACATGTTGGCCCAGGTGACCCGTACCCCTTCGATCTCGGCTTCCACGATGCGCAGCACGCCGGGATCGGGTTGAGCCGACCACATTCCCCGCAGGGCCACATCCCGGTCGACGCCCAGCCGCCGGGCCAGCTCCAGCCCGATGGCCACGTTGTCCTCGAACTCGATGTGACCGAACCCCCGCATGTCGTCGACCGACACATCGGACGGGTCCACGACAACCAGTTGGGAGTCGTTGGCCGCCGCCACCTCGGCCATGATGGCGGTCAACTCCGGCTCCTGCTCGGCCGTGATCAGCACCCCGTTCCGGGGACAGGTGTTGAGCAACGAGCGGCAGATCTCGGGCAGCGTCTCCCCCATCACGTCCTGATGGTCTTCCCGAACATTGGTGATGACACCGATGTCGGACCGCACGATCTGACGTTCACAGACCTGCTGGTAGGTCGGGTTGATGGCCATGCATTCGATCACCAGAGCGTTGACCCCCTCGTTCACCCAGCGGGCGATGATGTCGATCTGTTCGAGAATGGTGGCCGGCCCCGACCGGACGATGGGATGGTCAACCCCGTGGCGGTCGATGACCACCGCAGCCGAGCCGGTGGTCTTGGCCACGGTGGCATAGCCCGCTTGTCGCAGTACGCCGGCGACAATCCGACTGACCGACGACTTGCCCCGGATGCCGTTGACGTGAACCCGAACGTCGAGGGCGTCCACTCGCCTACGGTGTCGTCGAGTGGCCGAGATCCAGCGCCACAGTGGTACGGCCAGTACCAGTGAGGCCAGAGCCAGCTCGATCACGGCCGCTCTCTCGTCATCAATGGGAACCGGCTCGGTCAGACCGGCGGGTGCGCTGTATCCACCACAGCCCGGCCACCAACGACACCAGCACCAGCAGGCTGAGAGCCACGATGCGGCGCTGATCCCGCTCGGGCTGCTGGGCCGCTTCGATCCGGGCGGCCTGGTCCAGCACCCACTGGTCGTATTCCTCGCCCTCGGGCAATGCGAAGCTGCCACTCACCTCGTCGCCGTAGGCCAGAGCCCCCGGGGGCTCGTCGTCGATCGACCGGTCGGCGAAGCGGCTGTCACCGGCCTGCAGGGGTCGCACATCGTCCGGGCTGATGAGGGCAAACGGTGTGTTGACATCGTTCACGTCCGACGACATGGCCACCTCGATTCCCCGGGCCGCCCCTTCCCTGGTGGCTCCGGTGAAGGCCAACATGACCCTCCCCACGGCGAACGGTGATGGCTGGGCCGCCACCATGCCCAGGGCCTGGGCCGCGATCGTGGTCTCATTGACAGCGGCGCCGCCGGGCACAACTTTGGGCACCGATTCGAGCAGGTCACGGCCCATGTCGGCTCCCACCACCACCAGGTGACGGGTTCGGTCGGCGTCATCGTCGACCACCAGCCGGGGGGACCCACCCTGGGCTCGGTTGGAAAGCTGAGAGATGACCTGGGCCGCCAGCTCGATGTCGGCCGTGCCGTACTGGTTGGGCACGGTGACATCGGCGGTGTTGAAGTCGATGGGTGTGGCCAGGGCGAAGCGGGCGTCCTCAACCCCGAGCCGCACCGGTTGCGGTTCCGGCGTCCGTTCCACGCCGACGGCGCTGCTGTTGGAGATGGTGAACCAGGCCGAGCCTCGGGCGCCGCCGCAGGCGCCGGCCCCCGTGGAGCTGCCGACCAGCTGGGTGCTGACCTTCACGTAGTTGAGCCCGGGCCGCAGGTCGGCCGGGGCGATGGTGTGGAGGGCTTCGAGTTGGCCGGAGGGATTGACCACAGCCACGATCTCCTCCGGACTGCCGTTGATGCGGACCGTGACCGTCGACTCGGCGGCCGCCATCGACGGAGAGTGGGTGGCATAGATGGCCAGGGTGGCCAGGTCGGGTGGAACCCCGGCCGGAATGTGGACCCGGTAGATCAGCGACTGGTGTCCCGAGCCTCGCAGCGTACGGTCGTCGTAGCCGTCGTCCTCGAAGCGGAACACTTCCCTGATCGGATACTGGGCACCGGCCGGAATGTCGTCGAGGGCGACCCGGGTGTAGTGGAAGAAGTCGATGCGGTCGGGGTCGGACAAGGCCTCGGTCAGACGGAGCAGGCCCCACGCCTCACCCACCACATCGAGGCGGGGCCGATGATCGACCACCCGCACGCTGACCCGGGGGGTGGCGTCGCTCCGTTCATCGATCCAGATCTGGGCGCCGGGCCGGTCGGGCGGCCGGCCGTCGAAACGCACGCTCCACTCCAGCGGTACACCGTAGTGACCAACCGCCGACACCAGGTTGCCGATCGTCTCCAAGGTGGCGGCCGTGGGCGGACCGGTGGTGATTAGGTGAACGGGTTCGCCGGTGACCGTCGAGACGGTGCCGATACCCCGGATGGCCCGAGTGACGTCCATCTGGTCCGGCGTCACCCGGCCCAGGACCGCCGGCTGCTCGACCTCGAGCCAGCGGGCCACGTGCTGGGGGTCGGGGCAGATCTGATCGGCGTTGAGCGGTGTGGTGGCCACGAAGTCGACGTCGATGTCGGCCTCGGTGATCGTGTCGAGGGCGACCGGAAGCTGGATCGATGGTACGTCTCCCACCGTCCAGCTACCGATCGGGCGGCCGGCCACGTCAATTCGCAACGACGTGTCATCCCGAGCCTGGCTGCTTGTGGCCACGGTGCCGGTCAGTAGTCCCGGTGACGATGCCCGCCAGCCCACCGGCAGCGTCATGGCCGAGCCGACACCGTCGCTGTAGCCCAGCAGGAGCAGATCCTCACCATCGGACAGTTCCCACCGGGCGGCCAGGCCGTCGGCCTCGGTACCCGGCGGGACGGTCGCCGGTGTGGTGGCCATGGTGAGGCCGTCATCGGGGGCCGGCGAGGGATCGTCGTCGAGGTCGTCGTCATAGCCGGTCACTGTGGCCTCGACGTCGGCCACCGGCGGTGTTTCGTCGGGGGCGTCAGCCGACTCGGTGGTGGAGACCGGAGAATCGGTGACGGCCGGCGGGGCCCCGTCGAGCGCGGCCATGGTCAGGCCGACCCCGGCCAGTAGCCAGGCCATCGCCGCGATACCCCACCGTCTACCCATGCGGCCCTTATCGGCCCCGGAGAAGGGCGATGGAGTGCGTCGGCACGATCCGGGCCGTTCGGCCCAGAGGGGTGCCTGGGCGATCTACTCCAGGGCAGCCGGCCGTCCCGCCCCGGTTCCAGCCAGGAAGCGCCTTGGCTGCTCAACGACCCCTAGATGGGTCGTTGAACCACCAAAGCGCCTGCCACCGGGTCGGTGAGCCGCCAAGCTGTGGAGCCGGAACCTCCCCGCCCAGAAACGGATCGCCCACCGGCGCCGGCGCCACCCATTGGACTTGGCGATCTAGGCCCCGGCCAGAACCTCGGGCAACGGCTCGGCGTGCACGATCACCAGCTGTTTGGTGGCTCGGGTGCAGGCCACATAGAGCGAGCGGGCCGGTTGTGGCTCCTCGGCCCACATTCTCGATGGTTCGACCACCAGAGCGACGTCGACCTCCAGACCTTTGACCAGGTTGACCGGCACGACCGTGATCTGTTGGGCCAATCCGTCGCGGGGAGCCCGGCCAACGGCGACATCGGCCCGCTCGAAGATGGCAATGAGATCCTCATACAGCGAGCGGGGCACGATCACCGCCAAGTTGCCTGTTGTTCCGTCCGATACGGCACCGGTGGCCGCTTCGACCACGGCGTCGAGCAGCGGAGCAGTGGTCGAGGCTTCGACCGAGACGAACCGGGGCTCCTCGCCCTCCGAACGAACCGAGGTCGGCGGGGACAGGTCGGGGGCCGCCACCTCGAGGATCCGAGCGGCCAGATCCATCGAGGGCCCGGGGATGCGGTAGCCGACGGTCAGTTCGGCCCGGCGCGGCGGCCTTCGATCGGGAAGATGCTCCAGGATCTCCTCCCAGTCGCCGTGGGCCCAGGCTCCGGTCGACTGGGCGATGTCGCCGACGATGGTCATCGAACCGTTGAGCGATCGCCGGGTCAGCATGCGGAGCTGCATCGGTGACAGGTCTTGGGCTTCGTCGACCACGATGTGACCGTAGGTTCGCACGTCGTCGTCGAGCTTGCGTCGTGGTCGGGGGCCCAGCACCTCGAACGCTTCGTCCAGCACCGGAACGTCGTCAACGGTCCAGACCACCGTCTCGGCCGCCTTCTCCTCGGCCCACGGTCGAAACAGGGCGGCCTGCTCCTCGTCCTCGAGGTTGGGGGCGGCCGACCGGATCAGGGCCGGCGAACCGTAGAGGTCGTGGACCAGTTGAGCCGGGGTGAGCACCGGCCACATCCACAACAGCGCCTCCCGGACCTCGGTCGAATCACTGAGCTGTTCGGCCACGACATCGCCCGAGACCGGGTCTGGGTGGTACTCGGCCAGAGCCTCGTAGAGTTCGGCCACCACATACTTGCGGGCGGCGTTGTGGGTCCGGAAGCGCCGACGAGCTTCGCTGATGATCCGTTCCGACACGGCGGCCGGGAGTCGGATGCGGCGAGCGCCCATGGGCACGATCAAATCGGCTCGCAAGGGCCGCTGGCGGTCCCGCAGGGCCCGGCGTACCACCTTGGCCATGCGCAGATCACCTTTGATCCGAGCGGCCGGCCCGTCGTCTCGACCGAGGACCCGAACACCCGGTACCAGATCGGCCAGCACCGCGATCTCGACCCCGGCCTCGCCCAGCGAGGGTAGGACCTGCTCGATGTAGCCCAGGAACAGACGGTTGGGGCCGACCACCAGCACCCCCTGACCTTCCAGCGGGAATCGGTGAGCGTAGAGGAGGTAGGCGGCCCGGTGTAGAGCAACCACGGTCTTACCGGTGCCAGGGCCACCCTGCACCACCAGCACCCCATGAAGCCCCGATCGGATTATTTCGTCCTGCTCGGCCTGGATGGTGCCGACGATGTCGCTCAGCCGCCCGGTTCGATTCTCCTCCAGGGCGTTGATCAGGGCGCCGGTCCCCCGCAACTCGCGCCCGTTGACGGTCACCCGGGATCGGGTGGCGGCGTCGCCGAAGAACTCGTCTTCCAGATCGAGGATACGGCGGCCCCGGGAGCTGAAGTGGCGGCGGCGGACGAGCCCCTGGGGATCACGACCGGTGGCCCGGTAGAACGATTCCGAAACCGGCGCCCGCCAGTCGACGATAAGGGGTTCCTGGGTGGCACTGGACACCGCTACCCGGCCGATGTGGTAGCTGCCACCGCCGGCCTCTTCGGCTTGGTCGATCCGGCCGAAACAGAGCGAACGCTCGCCCAGATCCAGCTCACGGAGCCGGTTGGCGATGTTCTCGTAGAACACCTCACGCTCCCAGCGAGCCTGATTGGTACCGCCTCGTCCCACCTCGATCGTGTCCTTCAGCCGGAGAGCCTCGTCACGAGCCTCCTCCAGCCGCCGGTAGGCGAGATCGATGTGTTCCTGTTCCGCTTGTAGCTCAGGATGTGTGTCGGTCACTGAAATCCGGTTAACGCAATTTGCCTACTCGCCGGACGGGCGAGCCCTCTCGCTCCCAACAATTTGGGAGCTTTACAGTCTACCGGCGACAACTGCCGTATCAGACCCCCATCACCGCCCGCTCACGGCGGTAGCTTCATACATGAATGTCTGATACGAATCCGGGGTCGCCACCCATGCCACAGCCCGTTCCCCCGCTGCTACGAGCGGCCCGCAATCTGCCGGCCACGGGGCCCCAGGATCGGGTCCCGGTGTGGTTCCAGCGCCAGGCCGGACGCTCACTGCCGGAGTACCACGAGGTACGGGGCGAGGGCACCATCCTCAACGCCATTCAAGACCCTGAGCGGGCAACGGAGATAACCCTGCAACCGGTTCGACGGTATGGGGTCGATGCCGCCATCCTCTTCTCCGACATCATCACCCCGGTGTGGGCCGTTGGCTTCGGTATCGACATCACCCCCGGCGTCGGCCCGGAGTGTGAGCGCCCGTTCCGGTCGGCCGATGATCTCAAGCGGCTACGCCCCTTGGAGCCTGTGGCCGACCTGTGGTTCCAGACCGAAACCATCCAGAACCTGGTGTCGGAGCTGGATGACGTGCCGCTGATCGGCTTCGCCGGCGCTCCGTTCACCCTGGCCGCCTACATGGTCGAAGGTCGCCCGTCCAAGAACCATGGCAAGGTCAAGTCGTTGATGTTGACCGAACCGCGACTGTGGCATGAACTCTGCGATCGCCTGGCCGACATCGTGATCGCCACCCTGCGCTCCCAGGTTGAGGCCGGGGCGGCCGCCGTGCAGCTCTTCGACTCCTGGGCCGGGGCGCTCCATCCTGACCATTACCGCCGGCTGGTCGCTCCCCACAGCACCAGGATCATGGAAGGCGTGGCCGATCTCGGCGTGCCCCGGTTCCATTTCGGCATCAACACCGCCGAGATTCTCGATCAGATGGCCGACGTCGGGGCCGAGGTTGTGGGCGTTGATTGGCGCACCCCGCTGTCGGTGGCCCGGCGGCGTACCGGCGGGCGGGTGGCGCTGCAGGGCAATCTCGATCCCGCGGTGTGCCTCAGCCCGTGGGAGGTGGTGGAGGCTGAGGTGGCCCGCGTTCTCGACGACAACGGAGGGCATCCCGGTCACATCTTCAATCTCGGCCATGGAGTCCTGCCCGACACCGATCCCGACATCCTGGCCCAGGTTGTGGAGATGGTTCACGCCAAGGGTCGGGTCTCCGAGGCGAGCGGCGGTGACTCGGGTGGCAGTTGCTCAGGCCGCGATGGCTGACGGTGGCCGCCGGCGGGCAGTCGTCGTCGGGGGCGGGATCACCGGGCTGAGCGCGGCCTATGAGTTCCACCGATCGGGCTGGTCGGTGGAGGTGTACGAAGCGACGGGCCGCTGGGGCGGCAAGATCTTGTCCAGCCCGGTCGGCGACGAGCTGGTCGACGCCGGGCCCGATGCCGTCCTGGCCCGGGCCGACGCCGGTCGGGAGCTGGTTGAGCAGCTTGGCCTTGGTCCCGAGCTGACCCATCCGATCGCCCCCAAGCCGGCCTACATCCACCTCGACGACCAGCTGCACGTGCTGCCCGGCGGTACCGTGCTCGGCGTTCCCGTTGATCCGGTGGCCCTCGATGGCACCGAACTGATCAGCGATACGGGTCGCCGGCGGGTGGCCGAAGACTTGACCATGGCGCCGACCGATACGAGCGACGACATGACGATCGGCGCCCTGTGCCGCCGCCGCCTGGGCGACGAGTTGACAGACCGGCTGATCGATCCCCTGGTCGGCGGCATCAACGCCTCCAACGTCGATCGGTTGAGTCTGCGGGCGGCCGCTCCCCTACTGGCTCAGGCCATGAGCGAGCACGGATCGCTGATCCGGGGTCTGGGCAAGATGTATCCGACCATCGGCGCCACGCTGGGCGGCGACCGCTCCGGCCCCGCCGACGGTGCCCATGTTACCGATGGTGGTGCCGACGGTGCCTCCTCGGCGGCCGGGTCGAGAACGCCGCCGGTGTTCTTCAGCCTCACTGGTGGGGTGATCCGCCTGGTCGAGCGTCTGGTGGAGGAGCTGCCCGACCAGGGCCTGCATCTGGACCACCCCGTCTCGAGCCTCGACACCCTCGGCCCGCCCCCCGACGCCATGGTCATCGCCACCCCGGCCGCCACCACCACCCAGCTCCTCGGTCACCTCCCGTCCATCGAACGGCACCTTGGCCGGATCCCTCACGCCGGAGTTTCCCAGGTGACGGTGGCCGTTCCCGGCCAACCGCCGCTCGACGCCTCGGGCATCCTCTTTCCCCGTGTCGGTGGCACGGTGCTGACCGCCGCCACCTGGTTGAGCTCGAAATGGCCCCACTATCAACAGGAACGGCGGGCCATGATCCGGCTGACCTCGGGTCGTCTCGACGACGAGCGAGCGGCCAACCTGGACGATGCCACCTTGGCATCCACGTTGCTGGCCGAGCTTGATCGGGCCGTCCCGCTGGTGGCCGAACCGTCGGCCGTCCGGGTCCACCGCTGGCCTGCCGCCCTGCCGCAATACGAGGTGGGCCATCTGGATCGAGTGGCCGAGATGCGCCACGAGGTCTTGCGGCTGGCGTCCCGCGTCCGGCTGGCCGGTGCCACCTACGACGGCATCGGTATCCCGGCCTGCATCGCCGGCGGTCGCCAGGCTGCTCGGGAGCTGATGGCGTGAGGTCACCCACCACCGGCGGCAACATTGCCGGGGAAAGCGACCGCTCAGGTCTTCCGCCCTCCCACTTCTCAGAAGGAAGAGGGGCACCGGGGTGGCTGGCCGTGCCGGCCGGCCTCTGCATCGCCGCCTCTGTTCCCCCCTGGGGCTGGTGGCCACTGGCCTTTGTCGGCTTTGCCCTGCTCGACCAGGTGATCGACACGCCGTCATGGCGGCAGCGGTTCAAGCGGATGTGGTTGGTGGCGGCCGCCTGGCTGTTTCCCGCCATGTTGTGGATGTGGGATCTAACCGCTCCCGGTTACGTGGCCGCAGTGGTGCTGTCGGGTGTCTACTTCGGCACCGCGGCCGCCGTCACCCCACCCCGACTTCGAGCCTGGACGCTGCCGGGCACCGTTGCTCTGGCCGAGGCCGTCCGCTGGAGCTGGCCCTTCGGGGGCGCCCCCTTGGCCAATATCGCCTTGAGTCAGGTCGAGTCACCCTTGGTGTATCCGGCTCGGCTGGGCGGGCCGCTGCTGGTGGTGGTGACCGTCGTCGTGATCGGCCAGGCCCTGGCCCGTCTGGTCCGGGTCCTTGCTGAGTCCGGCAGCAGTCGACCACGACCGTCATCGGCGGTGGCCTCCCTGGGGCCGGCGCTGGCCGTGGCTCTGTTGCTGGTCGTCGGCGGAGCGCTTCATCCCCGGTCCACCGTGGTCCGTGAAGCCGAGGTGGCGCTCGTACAGGGAGGGGGCCCGCAACGAACCAGAGCCTCATCGTCCCAGGAGCCGGTTGTGCTCGGTCGTCACGTCGAGGGATCATCGGCGATCGACGGACCGGTCGATCTGATCGTCTGGCCGGAGAACGTGGTCAATCCCGGCCGCTACCTGGATTTCGACGATGCCTACGCCCAGGTCGTCGGGGTGGCCCAGCGGGCCCAGGCCCCGGTGCTGGCCGGATGGTTCACCCGGGACGCCGACCGCAAACCGTTCAACTATCAGTCGGTGATCCTTCCCGACGGTCAGGAGACCGATCGCTACAACAAGGTCAAGGTGGTACCGTTCGGCGAGTTCGTGCCTCTCCGGGGACTGATCGAGTTCCTGGCTCCCTCGGCCCCGCTACCACCCAACGATCTCCAGCCCGGCACCGGCCCTCCGGTCGTCGACACCGACATCGGGCCGGTCGGCGTGTCGATCTCGTGGGAAGGCTACTTCGAGCAGCGGGCCCGTCATTCGGTTCGGGAGGGGGCGGAGCTGCTGACCAACCCGACCAATGGATCCTCGTACTGGCTGACCCAGGTCCAGACCCAGCAGGTGGCGTCGAACCAGCTACGGGCCGTCGAGAACGACCGCTGGGTACTCCAGGTGGCACCCACCGGTCTCTCAGCCATAATCGATCCGGAGGGCGACGTCCGGCAGCGGACCGGGGTTAGCGAGCGACGGACGCTGCAGGCAACGGTGGAGATGCGACGGGGGCGCACCCTGGCCAGCGTCGTGGGACCGTGGCCGGTTTTGGCCTACGGGCTGGTGGCGGTGGCCGCCGGCCTGGTCGCCGGGATGGGAGTGGGTGTTCGCAGCCCGCGCCATCGACCCGCGAACACCCCCTTCAACCACGAACAAACCTAGCCCAACACCGGACCAATGGCGGTGATTTCAACCGGCGGACCTCACTGTGTACCGTGGAGCCATGAACGACGACTTCGGTCTCGACGATGCCTACTCCCTGCGGTCGGCGTCGGACGTCAAGCGGCTCTACGATCGCTGGGCCGACACGTTCGAAGCAGGATTCATCACCGACCACGGCTACATATACCACCTCCATGTGGTCAACCTGTTCGTGGCCAACACCGGCCCCGGTGAGCCGGGCGACGGTTCGCCCCACGACTGGGCCGTACTTGATGTGGGCTGCGGCACCGGAATCGGCGGTGTCGAGCTGCGCAAGCACCGCCCCTGGCCGATCGATGGACTGGACCTCTCACCGGAGATGCTGGCCAAAGCGGCTGAAAAACTCGACGCCGACGGCCAGCCGGTGTATCGCCGGCTGTACGAGGCCAACGTTCTCGAACCGCTCGAACTCGGGCCCGGTGGCTACGGCGGAGTGGTCAGCATCGGCACCTTCACTCACGGTCACGTCGGGCCCCAAGCCATCGATCAGCTGGTCAGTCTGGTCCGGCCCGGTGGCCTGCTGTCGCTCGGCATCAACGCCGCCTTCTTCGCCAAGGCCGACTTCGGTTCACACTTCGACGCCCTGGTGGCCGCCGGCTTCATCACCGAACCAAAGCTGGTTGAGGTACCGGTCTACGACTCCTCGGTGGCCGACCACGAACACGTCGACGACACCGCCCTGGTCGCCCTCTTCTCCCCTCGCCGGTAGCCGCTTCCGGTAGCCGCTTCCGGAACTTTGTGACTCTCACGACCCCTAAACGGGTCGTGAGAGTCACAAAGTTCGGCTGGGCGGCTATTCGATGCCGTGGTCTATGGCGTAGCGGATCAGTTCGTTCTTGCGATTGAGGCGAAGCTTCTTCAAGATGTTGCGGACATGGTTCTCCACGGTCTTGGCCGAGATGTGGAGTTCCTCACCGATCTCGCCATAGGTGTGGCCCCGGGCCACCAGCTGCAGCACCTCCCGCTCCCGGTCGCTGATGCCCTCACCGTCGGGGGCCTGCTTACGGAGGCGGCGGAACTCGGTCAGCACCAAGGCGGCCAGACTGGCTGAGAACACCGGCTCGCCCTGAGCCGCCTTCCACAGTTGATGCCGCAGCTCCTCGCCGTCGATCGACTTGACCAGATAACCGACAGCACCGGCGGCCACGGCCTCCAACAGATCGCGCTCGGCCTCCGACACCGTCAACATGACCACCGGAATCTCAGCGGCCACCGCCCGGGCCACCGCCACCCCTCCCCCGCCGGGCATGTGCAGGTCGGTCAGAACGAGATCGGGCTTGGTCTTCCCCACAAGCTCGATGGCCTCGTCGGCGTCGGCCGCCTCACCGACGACGATGAAGTTGTCACCGAGATCCTCCTTGAGGCCCCGGCGCCAGATGGCGTGATCGTCGGCCACGACGATACGCACCGGGCCCAAACCGCGCCGTTGACCGGCGTCGGCTACGTTTCGGTCGCTGGTACCCATAGTTTCACCTCGGTTCCTGATCCCGGCCGGCTGGTGATCGACACCTGGCCGCCTTGTTCGCTGATTCGACCCCTGATCGATCGTGACAGCCCTATCCCTTCGGGCTTCCCATCGACCTCGAATCCCGTCCCATTATCGTGCACCGAGAGAAAGACGACCGGTCGGCCGACTCCCAAGGCATCGCTGTCGTCCGGTTCGGCGAAGATCGTGATCCGGTGGGCCGCCCCGTGTTTGGCCGCATTGGTCAACGCCTCCGAGACCGCCCCGGCCACCGCTGTCATCACCGGGGCGGAAAGGGGTGGGCAGTCGGTGCTGACCACCACCTGGGCCCGCACCCGATGGCGGCGCTCACCGTCGGCCGCCACCCGGCGCAGCACGGCATCGAGCCCGCCGGTGGTGTCGATCGACCCTGGTCCGCTCTCGGCCGCCTCCACCGCCGCCTGGCCTCGGCGTCCCGACGGTGCCGCCGCCGCTCCAACCAGGCGGGCGTCCGACAGGTAGGTCCGCAGCGAGTTCTCCTGGTCACGGGCCAGAGCGGCCAGGTCAGGATCGTGGGATCGCCGTTGCACCACAGCCAGGGTCTGCAACACGCCGTCGTGAAGCTCCCGGGCCAGCTCCTCTCGAGCCTTGGTCACCGATATGAGCCGTTCGGCCCGCAACAGGCGCCGCATAAGCGGCCCGACGAGCAGGCCGACCAGCAACCAGAGGCCGACCTTGGAAAACAGAAGACCGATCTGGTCGGATCCGGAAAACCGGTCGAGCAGCACGATCTCGGCCGCCACGCTGACGGTGGCCACCACGGCGGCGACGATGAGCCCGGCGTGGTCGAGCAGACGGCCCGAGCCGCGCCCGGCGGCGGCAATCCCGGCGGCGGCGATCCCGGCCGCCGGCCACGCCCAGGGCAATGACTGGGCCCGGTCATCGGCGTAGACCAGGCCGTCGCCCACCAACAGGGTCAGGCCCAGACCCACTTCGAGGGCCAACAGGGGCCATCCCAGCAGCCGGGCCGGATCCCGTCGCCCGAGGCTGTGAAGTCGAGCGGTGAGGGCCAATGCCGCGGCGATCAGCGCCACTGCGGCCAGAGGCTGGACCAGAGCCGAACGGCCCAGCACCAGGCCGACCACCGCCCCGCCCAGCGTGACCCAACGAAAGATCGACAGTGCCCGCATCATCGACGTCACCAGCACGGCTTCGGCTGTCGATGGAGCGGTCGAGTTGGTGGTCACCCGATCAAGCTTGTCAGAAATCGGCCCGGATTCCAGGTTTGGGGGATCCCCCAGCGCCAATTGGGGGATTGGCCCGATTCGAGCATCGGCTCTCCGATGGTTCGATTGAACCCATGGAAACCACGATCATCCACCCCCGGACAACCGCCACCGCCGCCCCGGTCCCGTCGCCCGATCTGAGTGACCTGGCCGGCCAGGCCAAGGTCGGACGCAATCGGGCCGTTGACCTCTACCGGGCGGTGGCCATGTTGGCCGTCGCCCTCGGTCACTGGCTGGTCATGGTGGCCTACCGGGACGAGGCCGGTGAGCTGATCGGGGGCAACGCCCTCGAGTTCGTACCCGGGTTTCACATCGCCACCTGGGTCTTCCAGGTGATGCCGCTGTTCTTCGTGGTCGGTGGTTTCGCCTCAGCCGCCTCTCTCGACTCCAAGGGCCTCGGCCGCACCACGAGTGCCGCCGGTCGGGCCACCTGGATATCGGGACGGCTGGCCCGACTGCTACCGCCGGTGGCCGCCCTGGCCGCCGTCTGGCTGGTTGCCCTCGCCGCCGGCTACCTGACCGGCATGTCGGCCCTGGTCAACGCCGGCGCCATCGCCGCCGCCATCCCGCTGTGGTTCCTGGCCAACTACGTGGCTGACGTCATTCTCGCCCCTCACGTGCTGCCACTGTTTCGCCGCTCACCCGGTCGGGTGGCCGCCATCGGGCTCGGCCTGTTCGGCCTGCTCGAACTGCTGCGAGTCAGCGGCGCCCTGCACGACCTCGGTCCGCTGCACCACCTCCCTCACGTCAACTGGATTCTCGGTTGGTTCCTGTTCCAGATGGCCGGCTTCGCCTGGCGCGACGGTCTGCTTCCCGCGGGGCCAACCCTGGTGGCCTGGGGCACCGGCTTCACTGCGGTCCTGGTCGCCCTGGTCAGCTTCGGCCCGTGGCCGGTTTCCATGGTCAACTTCCCGGGACTGGAGCACAGCCCGACCCACCCCCCGACCATCGCCCTGCTGGTGTTCGGTGCCGCTCAAAGCTCCTTTGCCCTGGCCCTGGCCCCCACGGTGACCCGCTTCCTGGAGCGTCGGGCCAGGGCCTGGAAGGCCGTCGTGGCCGCCAACTCCATGGCCATGACCATCTACCTGTGGCACATGACGGCCGGGGTTGTCGTCCTCGCCCTGTTCGACCTCGGCGGCATGCTCGGTAGTGCGGCCCCCGGGACCGGCGCCTGGTGGCTGGGCAAGATACCGTTCGTCACCGCCGCCCTGATCGTGTTGGCCATGATCGTCCCCCGCTTGTCCCGCATCGAGCGACGAGCCCTGTTGACCCGCCGACCCGATTGGATCGGCTCACCCCGAACGTTGATCACCGCCGCCATCGTGGTCTCGGTGGCGCTGAAGGGCTGGACCTCCGGCAACATGGCCGTGATCGTGCCCTCGCTGATCCTTGTTGTCGGCTTTACGAAATGGCTTGAGGCGACACTCCGCCCGACTCATGATTGTGGGGACCGCTGAGGTCGTTGTAGAGGGCGGCCCCACCGGATCGGCTGAACAGGGCGACCATGCCGTTGAGTAGGCTGGAGATGATGGTGGCCACCAGGAAGTCGCCGTCGTAGGGGATCACGTCGGTCAACACGATCTCGTCGAGATCCTCCAGGGGGACGCCGCCCAGGACCGGAGTGCCGTCGGCGCTGAAGTTCAAGCCGTTGAGGTAACCGGGAGCGGCGATCGAGGAGATGACCGTTCCGACCACGAGGCCGATGATGGCCAGGAGGAGCAGTCGACCGAAAACCGGCCAGAAGCGGCCGGCCGACCGGTCGAACGAGGCCCGCAGGGCCGACTGCCCGGAGGGGGCGACCGCCGCGCTGACCGGCAGGAAGCTGGCCTTGGTGAACAACCAGAAGGCACCGATGATGGCGGCGATGATGCCGGCCAGGAGGAATAGCAGGGCCACGACACCGTGGATGGCGGCGCCGATGGCCACGATCACGACGAGGGCCACGAAGGCGGCGAAGACGGCCAACCCGATGAGAATCGACCAGGCGATGTACCGGGGCGTGCCTTTGAGCCCGGCCACCAGCGACTGGCCCACCGAAGTGTTCAGACCGACGTGACCCCGGTGGAGCAGATGGCTCTGGGCCAATCCGATGGCCACCGAGGCGATGGCCGCCACCAGCAGCCCGGCCAAACCAAACAGTACCGACGAGCCACTGAGACCGAGAACCGTGCCCTCGTCAATGGAAATCGACACCCCGTCGATGGCCTGGGCGATGAGCCAGAAGCTGAGAATCCCGGGGATGAGACCGATGAGCAGGAGCAGGAAGACCGGCATTGCGTTGGCGAACAGCACCTTGAACGATCGGCTCAGCCAGTCGCCGATGTCGTTGACGTAGTCGGGCCCGTAGTCGGGCTGGGGGGCGCTGGGAATGGTGAACGGTGCGTCGTGGGTGTGCTCGGTCCATGTCTCGCCGTCCCAGTAGCGTTGCTGGGACTCGTTATGGGGATCTTGATACCAACCAGGTTCAGGCATTGTTCCGCTCCTTTGTCGGCCCAGGTTCGATCAGCGGGCCAACAGATTCCAACCCACCGAGGACGGCTCAGGGAAGCCTCGGTGCCAACATCCATAGAACCCTAGTACCAAAACGGTGGTGGCAAAGGACAAGAGGACAAGATCGGCGACCGGGCGACCGGTTCCGGTTCCGGTCTCGGACCGGGCCGTCCTCCGGTCGACCGAGAGCCAGGCCACCATGGCCCCGGCGAAGGCCAACCCGGGCCAGGCGAAGTGCCCTTCCAGGGCGTTGGTGGCGTAGGTCAGACCCACCGCCACGGCCAGCAGCACGACGCCTGTCGCCCGTACCGGCGTCGTGGCCCAACGATGGCGGCGAAAGGCCGACGTGACAGCCAACAGAACCAAGCTGAGGCCGCCGTACCACAGGTAGTGACCGACCAGCTCGTCCCACAGGTGCACGACGTCGAGCAGGGCCGTCGACGGCCGACTCGCATCGGCGGCCATCAGGTTGGAGACCGAGTTGGCGGCCAGGTGGATGCCGTGGCCTTGGGTGTAGAGCACGGCACCGGTGGCGAACAGCGCCCAGGTTCGCTTACCCACCCCCGTTTCGGCCAGCACGAGGGCGATGGCGGCCGGAGTCAGAACGAGGTAGGGCGTGGCCAGGTCGATCCAGTCGGCCCAGGTTGTCCCGGTCGCCCCCAGCGAACCGAGACCCTTCAACACGAATCCTTGATGGTGGGCCAGGCTGTAGATCAACCCGAAGGCCATCAACCACCGGGCGGTGGCCATTGGGTCATGGTCGACGTTGCCGGTTCCCGAACTCATGGCGACCATCGGAGTGTCAAAGTTCGAGGGCGATCGTGACCGGGCCGTCGTTGACCAACTCGACCTTCATGGCCGTTCGGAACCGTCCGGTCTCCACCTTCATGCCCTCGGATCGCAGCCGCTCCACAACCTGCTCCACCAGTGGCTCGGCCTGCTCGGGCCGGGCGGCGGCGATGTAGGACGGGCGATTCCCCTTGGCCCCGTCGCCGTAGAGGGTGAACTGGCTGACGACCAGGATCTGACCGTCGACGTCGGCCACCGACCGGTTCATCTTGCCCTCGTCGTCATCGAAGATCCGGAGCTTCATCAGCTTGTTGGCCATCTTGTCGGCCTGGACGGTCGTGTCGTCGTGGGTCACCCCGACCAGAACGCAGAGGCCGGGGCCGATCCGGCCCACCACCTCACCCTCGACCGAAACCTGGGCTCGCTCCACCCGCTGTACCAATGCTTTCATCTGCTCCTTGGTCCTCCCTGCGCTTGGTCGTCCTATGGTGGATGCGGGCGACGACCGGGCCACAACTCACGGTCACGCCTCATGACCACCGATTCCCCCTAACCTTAGATACCGAACTTGGCCTTACGCTGTCAGTCATCTGGTCTCGGCAGCGGGGCAAAGGCAGAACAATGGCGAACCAGACCTCCGCTCCCTCCGCAGCCGGCGACCAACCACTCCGTTTGGCTTACCTCTCATACCGGTCCAAACCAACGGTGGGCGGGCAGGGCATCTACACCCGGCACCTCACCAAAGCTCTGGTCGATCTGGGTCATTCGGTGGAGGTGTTCTCGGGCCAGCCGTACCCGGTCCTGGACGAACGGGTCACGTTGACCAAGCTGCCCAGCCTCGACCTGTTCAACGACCACTACCCCGGACGGTTCCCGGCCTATTGGGAGCTGCGCAGCCTCCCCGATCTGCTGGAGGTGGCCCAATTCTCAACCGGGACGTTCCCCGAGCCGCTGGCCTTCAGCTACCGGGCCTACCGGGAACTGAAGAACCGAGCCCACGAATTCGACCTGGTTCACGACAATCAGTGCCTGGGCTACGGCATCCTCGCCGTCGAGCAGCTTCTGCCGACCCTGGTCACCTTGCACCACCCCATCACCGTCGACCGCCGACTCGAGGTCGACGCCGCCCCCAACTGGCGCAAGCGGCTCAGTATCAGCCGCTGGTACTCCTTCGTCAAGATGCAGGGCCGGGTGGCCCAACGCATGCCCCGGATCGTGGTGGTGTCGGAGAACTCGATAGACGACATCCACCACGACATGGGAGTCGAACGGGACCGTATGCGGCTGGTCCACGTCGGAGTCGACCCTGACCTGTTCCGGCCCCAACCCGAGGTTCAGCCGATCGCCGGCCGCATGATCACCACCGCCAGCGCCGATGTGGAACTCAAAGGACTCAAGTTCCTGCTGGAAGCCATGGCCAAGCTGAAGACCGAGCGGGATGTCAGCCTCACCGTCATCGGCCGGGCCAAGAAGGGTGGGCCGTCGGCCAAGCTCATTGAACGCCTCGACCTGGCCGACTCGATCCAGTTCGTGACCGGAGTGCCCGACGAGCGCATCGTGGAACTGTACGCCGAGTCCGAAGTCGCCGTCGTTCCCTCTCTCTACGAGGGGTTCTCGCTGCCGGCGGTGGAAGCCATGGCCACCGCCACCCCGCTGGTGGCCACCAGCGGTGGGGCCCTTCCCGAGGTGACCGGCACCGACGGGGAAACCGTGTTCCGCTGTGAGCCCGGCAACGTCGACTCGCTGCTGGCCGCCTTGCGTCGAGCCTTCGACGATCCCGACCTCAGAACCAGGGTCGGGCAGGCCGGGCGAGCCCGGGTCAGCGAGCTGTACACCTGGCGCCAGACCGCCATCAACACCGTTGAGCAGTACCGGGAGGTCCTGGCCATGGGCAAGGGTCGGGCCGACAAGCTGATCGGCTGACATGCTCACCGTCGACTACGACCGGCTCGAACTCAAGCCCGGTATGACCGTGCTCGACTTGGGCGCCGGCTTCGGTCGCCACGCCTTCGAGACGGCTCGGAGGGGAGGGCACGTGGTGGCCACCGATCTGGCCTTCGACGAGATGCAGGCCACCATCAACACCTTTGCCGCCATGGCCGTCGATGGTGAGCTGCCGGCCGGGGTGACCGCCTCCTGTGTCCAGGCCAATGGCCTGACCATGCCCTTCTCCGACGAATCGTTCGACCGCATCATCGCTTCCGAGGTGTTGGAACACGTGCCCGACGATGTCGGCCTGATGGCAGAACTGTTCCGGCTGTTGAAGCCGGGGGGCCGGTTGGCCGCCACCGTTCCGGCCGCCATTCCCGAACAGATCTGCTGGTGGCTCAACGACGCCTACCACGCCCCCAAAGCGGTGGGGGGACACCTGCGCATCTATCACCAACCGGAGCTGCGAACCAAACTGGCGGCCGCCGGATTCGAACCGGGGGAAAGCCATCGGGCCCACGCTCTGCACAGCCCCTACTGGTGGCTGAAATGCGCAGTGGGAATCGACAACGACGACAACCCCCTGGTCAAGGCCTACCTCAAACTGTTGACGTGGGACATCGTCAAGGCTCCCAGGCTGACCCGAACCGCCGATCGGCTGCTCAACCCCGTGCTGGGCAAGAGTCTCGTCGTGTATGCCGATCGGCCGGCCATCTGACATGTCCGATACCGAGTCGTGGTCCGGACTGACGATGGACGATCGACGCCAGTCGGGCGAATGGATCGCCTCCCTGCAGCTCGACTCGGGGATGATCCAGTGGTTCCCGGGAGGGCACGCCGACCCCTGGAACCACGTGGAAACGGCCATGGCCCTGGCCACCGTCGGACTCCGGTCGGAGGCGGAGAAGGCCTACCAGTGGCTGATCGACATCCAACTCGACAACGGTGCCTGGCATAACTACTACCTGGCCGACGGCATCGAGGACTCCAAATTCGACACCAACTGCATCGCCTATTTCGCCACCGGTGTATGGCACCACTACCTCATCACCGCCGACCGGGGGTTTCTCCGACACTGCTGGCCGACCCTGCGGCGGGCCGTCGACTTCGTTCTCGGGCTGCAACGCAGGAGGGGTGAGATCATCTGGGCCCAACGGGCCGACGGCGACCCGTGGAGCTACGCCCTGCTGACCGGATCGTCGTCGATCAGTCATAGTCTGCGATGCGCCGAGCGGGTGGCGGCCGAACTCGGCCACGATCACCAACACTGGACCGAGGCCCGTGAGCGTCTGGTGACCGTCATCGCCCATCACCCCGAGGTGTTCGAACCAAAGGACCGCTGGGCCATGGACTGGTACTACCCGGTGCTGACCGGGGCGGTGACCGGCGACGACGGGGCCAAACGCATGAGCGATGGCTGGGAGACATTCATCATGGCCGGCAAGGGCGTGCGCTGTGTGTCGGACCGGCCGTGGGTGACAGCGGCCGAAACCTGTGAATGTGTGATGGCACTCCTGGCGGTGGGTGAGCCTGACCAGGCCCGGCGCCTGTTCGGTTGGGCCCAGGCCCTGCGGGACGACGACGGCGCCTACTTCACCGGCATCGTGTTCCCCGAACTGGTGCACTTCCCGGCCGAGGAGCGTTCGGCCTACACCGCGGCGGCCGCCATCCTGGCCGCCGACGCCCTCGACCAGATCTCCCCGGCCAGCCGGCTGTTCACCGATCACCGGTGACCGGCGGTGCCGGTCAGCGTCGGCGCAAGACCCGCAGTGACCCCACGGCCGAATGGGGCTCGAACAGCTCGGAGGCCACGGCCGGCCGATAGATCTGCTCGTAGGGCACCTGGCCGCCGTCGGCCGGATCGGTGAACACATCGTGGATGACCAGGAGGCCGCCGGAGGCCACCTTCGGTGTCCACCACCGGTAGTCGTCGGCCGCCGGCTCCACACCATGACCGCCGTCGATGAACAACAGGCTCAGCGGGGTCTGCCAGCAACGGGCCACCGTCACCGAAGGGCCGACCACGGCAACCACCACCGATTCCAGCCCTGCGCCACCGATGGTGCGACGGAAGCACGGGAGCGTGTCCATCAAGCCGGTCTCCGGGTCGACCAGGTCGGGGTCATGCCACTCCCACCCCGCCTGGTTCTCCTCCGACCCCCGGTGGTGGTCGACGCTGAACACCACGGTGCCGGCCCGGCGGGCCACCGGGCCCAGGTAGCAGGCCGACTTGCCGCAGTATCCGCCGACTTCGAGCATCGGACCGAGTGACGGGTCGACCTGGGCCGCGGCCGCCGCCAACGCCAATCCCTCGTCGGTCGGCATGAATCCTCGGGCCTCCTCGGCCACCGACTGCTCGGTCGGTGTCAGCACTGAGTTGCCGGCGCCGCCGCTGGCCCCACCGGCAGTGGCGCTAGCGGCCACGGCCGACCAGCAGCTCGTCGGCCGGCTCGGGTTGCGATCCCCCGGTACCGAAGAGACGGTCGAGCAGCAGGAACTTGGCCACCCAGACAATGAAGTATCCGGCGATGCTGCCGGCCGAGACCATCAGCGGTTCGTCGAAGAGCCGATCGGCCACCTCGGCGGTGATGCTGGAAACCAGCAGCCCGAGCAGGGCGATGGCCCAGAACGGGAGCACCTCATCCCGTAGGCTCGATCGACCCCGAACCTGCCAAACCCAGTAGCGGCTCATAAAGTAGGCTGGGACGGCCGCGGTGCTGGCGGCGAAAGCGTTGGCCCATCCACCGCTCCAGTCCCAAAGACGTAGCGCCAGCTGAAGAATGATCTGATGGTTGACCACGTTCACCGCGGACACCATCAAGTAGCGACCGGCGCGGCCGATATGGCCGTGGAGGCCGGATCGGACCCTATCGGAGGCGGATTGATCCACAAATCTCAAGGCTATCCCTTCGTCACCACTCCCCGATTGGTGAAGGTTCTGTGGCTACTCGTGGTGACCGTGGCCTGGGCCGCCGTGGCCACGGCCTGTGCCGCTGACAGTCCCGGCCAACAGGCCGATCCGGCGCTGACAACGCAACGAACCATTCCCGAGGAGAACTCGACCACCGCCCCCACCGCCGATGATCAGCCGGTACTGACGACCGAACCGGAGGCCCTGCCGGAGCCGGAGTGGGCCGAGACCGAGTTTGTCCTCCAGCCCATCGCCCAGACCAACGGGGCGCTGGCCATGGCCGTGCGCACCGGCGGCGACGATCTCTGGCTGGTGGAGCGAGAGGGTCGGGTTCGGGTGGTTCAGCGACGGGTCTCGCTCGACGGCGAGCAGGAAGCGGTCAAGCTCATGAACACCGTCGTCCTCGACATCAGCGACCGGGTCGGAACCGACGGTGAAGGCGGCCTGCTGGGCCTCGACTTCTCGCCTGACGGCCGGCATCTCTACGTCAGCTACACCAACACCTCGGGCACCAGCGTGATCGCCGAGTACCAGATGGATCTCCTGACGGCGGTGGCCGACAGCGAACGAATCCTGCTCGAAGTCGAGCAGCCCTACTCCAATCACAACGGCGGGCAGATCACCGTCGGACCCGACGGCTTTCTCTACATCGCCTTGGGCGACGGTGGCAGCGGCGGCGATCCGCTGGGCAGCGGGCAGGACACATCAACCCTCCTCGGCTCCATTCTGCGCATCGATCCGGTCGGCGGCAGCGCCGAGGCGGCCTATGGTGTTCCGGCCGACAACCCGTTCGTGGAGCGCACCGGGTTACGGGACGAGATCTGGCTCTACGGAGTGCGGAACCCGTGGCGCTTCTCCTTCGACGCCGCCAGCGGCGATCTGTGGATCGGAGACGTCGGCCAGGGCGAGATCGAGGAGATCGACTTCCTGCCGGCCTCGGTCAACGAGCCGGCTGGTCGGCGGGCCAACCTGGGCTGGAACATCATGGAGGGAGAGGAGCGCTTCTCGGGCGAGAACCCACCCCCCGACCACATCGGTCCAATCGCCTGGTACGGCCACGAGAACGGACGCTGCTCGGTCACCGGTGGCTACGTGTACCGGGGCGATGAGATCGCCGAACTCGATGGTGTGTACATCTTCGGCGACTACTGCACCGGCGAGGTTTTCGGCCTCAAGCGGTTCCGTGACGGGCGGACAACCCAGGCCCCCCTGACCATCGACGGTGGACCGGGTCAGATCGTGTCATTCGGGCAGGGACCGGAGAACGAGCTCTACATCCTGGAGGCCGATGGCACGGTTTCCCGGCTCCAGACCCGGGGCTGGGAGCGAGCCATCGAGGTGTACACCAGCGACGAGGAGATTCCCGGCGGAGCGTTCGAAATCGAGGACATCCGGCCCGGACCGGATGATCCGGTCATCAACTCCGACCCTGCACTGGACGAGGAGCCGGAATCCGATCAGGACCCTGGGGAAGAGGCCGAAACCACGGAGGAAGAGGCCGGCGAAACGCCATAGGCAGAATCGCCCCCGAGGGGGAGAGCAAGATGTCCTAGCATTGTAAGCCGTTCGAATACTTTCATCTGGGAATTCCGGTCTATACTTGGCCTTCCAACCAACACACCCCGCACCCCGTTCTCCCGATCGGGGTGCAGCCAGTGGCCTCTGACGCTCATAACCCGCCAGCGTCAGAGGCCACACCGTTTTTGGCTCACCGTCCTGGCCGACTCAGATCTTGTAGCGGTAGACGTTGGTTTCCCGCTTGACGAAACCCAGTCGCTGGTACAGCCGGTTGGCCGCCTCCCGGGACGGCCGCGACGTAAGGTCGACGGTGGTCACTCCGGCCTCCCGGGCCAGGTCGACAGCAGCCTGACTGAGGGCCGCGCCGACCCCCTTGCCCCGGGCTTCGCCATCGACGACGACGTCTTCGATCCAGGCCCGGGTTCCAGTGGGAATGGGGAAGATGACGAGCGTGAGGCTGCCGAGGATCCGGTCGTCCTCACGGGCGATGAGCAGGTGGCAGGCATCGGAGGAAATGATGGCCGCCAGCTCCGGTTTTGACGGCGGCGGGCTCGACGACGAGAGTTGAGGTATGAGTCGTTGGAAGGCGGCCACGAGCTCGTCGGTCGCCTCGTGGGCAACACTGATCTGGAGTCGGCTGGTTTCGGAGTTCGTCACGGTCAACAGTATGGCCGGAATCCCGGTGATGGCACGGCGCGGCCCGAAGTTGCCGCCCGGTCGGGTGTAGTGTGGGGCCAATGGAGTTCATCCAATGGACCGCCGACCGACCCGATCTCGACAGTCCGATCCTGATTCTGGCCTTTGAGGGTTGGAACGACGCCGGAGACGCCGCCTCCACCGCCGCCCGCCATGTTCGTGACCGGTTCGGCGGCGAAGTCTTCGCCACCATCGATCCCGAGGCCTTCTACGACTTCACCTCCAACCGGCCCATGCTGCGCCTGGAGGATGGATCTCGGGTGATCGACTGGCCTGAGAACTCATTCTCCGCCATCAGTCGGGCCGATATCCCCCACGACCTGATCGTCATGGTCGGGCACGAACCGCAACTGAAGTGGCGGACCTACTCCGAGCAGATCATCTCGGTGGTCGAGGAGTTCGACGTTGACCTGATCGTCAGCCTCGGTGCCCTCATCGCCGACGTCACCCACTCCCGGCCCACGCCGGTCTACGCCTCCGGGCACGATCCCAAGCTGATCGCCGACCTCGATCTCGAGCCTTCGAGCTACGAGGGTCCCACCGGGATCGTCGGCGTGATCCATCAGGCCTTGCGATCCCAGGGCTACGGTTCGATCTCACTGTGGGGCACGGTTCCGTCCTATGTTCCCCACGCCACCTCGCCCAAGGCCACCCTGGCTCTGGTCGAACGCCTGGCCCAACTGCTGTCGATGGCCATCCCCACCACGGCGCTGGAGATCGCGGCCGCCGCCTACGAACGGCAGATCAACGACCTGGTCGATGATGACGACGACACCCGGGCCTACATCGCCCAGCTGGAGGAACAGTACGACTCCTCCATGAACCCCGAGTCGGGCGAGGTGCTGATCAAGGAACTTGAGCAGTTCCTGCGCGACCGTAACGACTGACCCCCGGCTCCTGTCCCCCCATCACGTTCTGGGGTTCCCAGGGGTCGATCGCGACCCCTGGGAACCCCAGAACGATGGCGCAGCCGATGGTCAAGCCACCACAGCCCGGCGCCGTTGGCGGAGGATGGTGGTGATGTCGGCGGCCGTGGCCTCGGGCCGCTCCACGATCTCCTCCCACATGAACCGAATCGTCACCCAACCGTGGGCCGCGGCCAGCCGGTCGCGGCGACGATCATCGGCCATCTCCTGATCCCGACGGTGCCAGCGGCGACCATCGGCCTCCAACACAACCTGGAGTTCGTGGTGGGCGAAGTCGACGATCCCCCGCCATCCGTCGAACCAGGGCGGTCGAACCTGGGCCTCGAACCCAACGATGTCGTGGGCTGCCAGCAACCTGGCCAGGGCCCGCTCCAGCACCGAGTGCCGAACCGGTTCGTCATCGATCACGGCCCGTAATGTCCGACGCATCAGCGCGGCGCCGTCGACCCCCCGCCGGGCGGTGGCGGCAAAGCAGGCCACCAGTACGTCGGATGTCGGATTGCCGGCGGCAATCGCCGTTTGGACGATGTGGCGGAGCCGCTTGGGTCCGACGGTGCCGGCGAGATCGACGATTGTGAGGGCGGGGACGGTGAGCGGCAGCCTGTCGATCACCATCACATCGTGGACCGACGGCGGCCGTCGCCGTCGGTGGACGACAATACCGTCGATCCGACGATTGACTCCGTGGGGCACGACGACATGGACGGGATCGGTGACAGCCGGCGGTTCCACGGCCAGCCCGTGCAGCTGAGCGGCGGTGAGATGTGACAGCACCGCTCCCGGGATGGCAGCAACCGCCCGGTGATACGACGTGCTGTGGTCGACCAACTGTTCAACCAGGTAAACGCCGCGGCAGATAGGCAGAAGCAGACCGCACCGTACCCGACGTTTGATGGCCTCAGCAGAGACGCCGGCTTTCAGGAGATCTGCTCGAGAACACACCCCACCTCGTCGACCGGCGACGTCCATGATCGTGGCATCAATGTCTATAGGTCCCGCCATGGCCTCCATGATGGTCGTCAGCTGTGACAGCCACGAACTGGGGTTCCCAGGGGTCGCTATCGACCCCTGGGAACCCCAGTTCGACGGGACGGCGGGCGGGGCGGGTTGGCGGGCCCGGGCGCAGGGCGCTCAGCTGAGCCAGACGCCGTCGCGGGGTGGGTCGTAGAAGACGTGGTGGGCCCGGCCCTCGATGCTGTCGAACGTGTGCTCGCCCCACAGATCGAAGTTGACCACCGGGTCGGGCAGCTCGTCACGACTGAACCAGCCGGCGTCGAGGCACTCCAGCGGGTGGGGCGACAGCTCACCCCCGGTGGCCCGGCAGAGGAACACGATGCTGTACAGCGGCACCCGGCTGAACCCGGCCCGCAGCCCGTCGATGATGGCGATCGGCCGCTCGACCACGCAGCTGATTCCCGTTTCCTCCCGGACCTCCTTGACCGCGACCTCGGCCGCCGAGTAGCCGACGTCGGCCCAGCCTGTTGGGTAGAGCCAAACTCCGGAGTCGGCCCGCTGGATCAGCAGCAAGTGCCCGTCGCCATCAGTCACCGCCGCCCCGACCGCAACCTTGGGGGTGACATAGCCACTGACCCGGGGTCGGACGGCCCGCAACCAGAAGTCGACGTAGTGATCGGCCATGGGCTGATCGCCGTTGGTCGACTCGCCCCGTTCGGTCACCGTGCGCATGTCGGCGGAGATAGCCAGTATCTCCTGGTACCGTTCCCGCTCGAACGGACTCTCGGTGAAGGCCAGACCGGTCTGTGCGATGGCGGTCAGAGCTTCCGACCAGCGGTTCAGGTCGGGTTTCGGTGCAGGGTCGGGCGGGGATTCGACCATTGTCTCAAGTGTTACCCACGACCTCGCCCAGCGCCAGCTTGATCTCGGCCAGCAACAGCGGATCGGTGATCTTCTCGCCGTCGGACTGGCTCACGTAGAAGCTGTCGACGGCCTGAGGGCCGAACGTCTGGATCTTGGCCCGGCGGATGTCGAGTTGGAGCTCCTGCATGGCCTGGGTCATGTAGTAGAGCAGACCGATCTCGTCCGGTGCGTGAACCTCGACCACGGTGGCCCAGTCCGACACGTCGTTGTCGATCACCACCGCCCGGCGGGGCGGAACGGCCGAGAGCCGCCGGCGGTAGCGGTCGTAGTCGCGGGCTCGGCGCAGAATGCGGGCCCGCAGGGCGGCCGATCCGTCGAGCGCCCGCTCACACATCGATATGACCTCGTCCCAGTCGACCACTCCGGCCTGGGGCGGCTGCAGGGTGAACTCCATGGCCGCCATCTTCTGGCCGTGCTCGTAGTGGTGACCGGGCTCGGTGTGCTGCACGGCGTCGAGCACCTCCAGGCCACACACCGCCAGCGCCCCAGCCACCGCGGCGAACAGGCCGATGCGGTCGGCGCAGACCACGGTGAGTTGGGTCCCCTTCCCCGCCAGATGACGCTCGCCGTGGGCCATCAGATCGAGGATCTCGGTGGAGGGGAAGTCGCTCGACACCACCTCCTCCAGCTGCCCGCCCTCGAGGACGTGGCAGGTTCGATCGACGAGGTCGCGTAGGAGGCCCGCTTTCCAGCTACCCCAGGCCGATGGGCCGGTGGCGATTGAGTCAGCCTCGGTCAGGGCTGCCAGCAACTGGAGGAACTCGACCGAGTCGACGGCCGCCGCCACCGCCCTGATCGTTCCCGGGTCGGCCAGATCCCGACGGGTGGCCACATCGGGCAGTAGCAGATGGTGACGGCAGAGGTCGACCAGCACCGCCACGTCGTGGTCGGGATAGTCCATGCGCTGGGCGATGTCGGCGATGACCTTGATGCCGACCTCGGTGTGATCACCGGGGTAGCCCTTGCCGATGTCGTGGAGCAGTGCCCCCACCACCAGCAGGTCGGGTCGGATCACGTTCTCGGTGAGGGCGGCGGCGTTGACCGCGGCCTCGCAAAGGTGACGGTCGACGGTGTAGGTGTGCAGCACATTGCGTTGCGGCCGGCATTGCACGTTCGTCCACTCCGGCATCAACCGCTCCATCAGCCCAAAGTGATCCAGATCCTCGACCACCCGCACCGCCGGGCGTCCGGCCATGAACAGATCAGCGAACAGGCTACGAGCTTCGGCCGGCCACGGTTCGGCGATTCCCGTCCATTGCCGTGAGAACCAGGCCAGGTCCCCCCGGTCGAGCACCAGGTCCTCCTGAGCCGCCCGGGCCGCCATCCGTAAGGGCAGGAGAGGGTCGCCTTCCAGGGCGGCGTCGAGGGCGGTCTCGACGGAAAGGACCTCCCGAACAGGTGCTCCGTCGAGGCGGTTGACGTACTCCCAGCGCCGCCACGCCTCGTCGCTGTACCAGGCGATACGGCGGGCCGAGCGGGCCAGCCGCAGCATGAGCTCTCCGCTCGACTTGTGGCCCAGGGCCTCGGCCACCGAGTCCTGGAACTCCAGGGTCAGGACATCCCCCGACCGGCCCTGGAGCCGGTGCAGTTCGACCCTGGCCTCCAGCAGCACGTCGACGTCGGACTGAAGCTCGGCCACCAGCTCCTCGGCGAATCCCGGCTGGGCCCTGGACGCCCAGTTCATGGCGTGGACGTCGCGGAGGCCGCCCCGCCCCTCCTTGAGGTTGGGTTCGATCTGGGAGGCGGCGTCACCTCGGTCCTGGTGCCGCTGCTCGACCGAGCGGGCCAGCTTGTGCAGCAGCTCGTCGCGACGGGAGGTCCAGGCCTCGGTGGTCAACCGGTCGACCTCGGACTGATACCACGGGTTGCCGACAATGAGCCGGGTGTCAAGCAGGGCGGTGGCCCACTCGAACTCCTCGGCCAGCAGAGTTTCGGCCTGATCGAGGGTCACCACCACATAGCCCAGAGCCAGGCCCCGGTCCCACGCCGGATACCACAGGGCCTCGGCCAGGTCGCCACCATCGACCTTGTCGCTGTGCACCAGAACCACATCGATGTCACTGGCCGGACAGAGCCGGCCCCGACCGTAGCCTCCGACCGCCAGCAGGGCCATGTCGTCGATGGCGGCCAGGCGATCCTGGGCCACCCGCCGGAACCACGAGTCGGTGGCGCTGCTGTGGGCTTCGGCGTAGGCCCGTCCCCGCAGGTGGTCGGCCTCCAGCAGGGGTTTCTTGGGGCTCAAGGGTCGGTCTCGTCGGTCTGGGGCCCGGCCCGATGCTGATCGAGCAGCTCGGGCAGGCGGCGGAAGAACTGGGATCGGGGGAGCACGAGATCGTAGCCCAGCTCCCGGGCTCGCTGATGGGCGGCAACGTCGACATGGGACCCGAAGCCGATGACCGTCGGGCCCTGGATGCGGAAGTCGGCGGGATCATCGCAGCGATCGAGATCGACCATGATGGCGACCGGCTCGGCGGCGGCGGCCTCCAATCCACTGTCGACGAAGACCACCCGATCACCGAAACGCGACCGATCGAAGACATTGGGTACGTGAGCGGCGATGGCGGGGGGTGAACTCATGTCGCCCGGCGGCGCCGAAGGTGGAGGTGGGCTTTGGCCGCCCCCCAGCGGATTCCCAGCTCGTGGACCTCGGGCCCGAAATCGGAGAAGCTGGACGGGGTGAGGTCGTAGATGTCGTCGGGATGAATTCGTCGGGCGTGACGATCCCGCTCGACCGGTGGGACTCCGTTGGCGGCCAGAACTCTGGTGGGGTGGACGGCAGCGGCCCGCAGGATGCTCAGGGGATTGGTCCACTGCCCGTCGATGTCGCGGGCCAACAGGTCGCGCAGCCGGGCTCCTATGTCGTCGGCGGCGGCTCGTCCTGCGGCCTCCACGGTCCGACCGAGCTCGGGATCGGGCGGCAGAAACCGCTCCACCGCCTGTCGCACCCAGTCGGGCAGCGCCCGCTCGACGGCGTCAGCCAGTTCGGTCCCGTAGCGGTGGAAGAGATCGATGTCGGCTTCGATCACGTGGTTCGATCAGCCTTGGTATTCGGCGGCTCGACGGATCGAGAGCTCGATCCGTCGGCGGGCCGGATCGACTGACAAGACCTTGACCCGTACCTCATCGCCGGGGGCCACGATCGACTCCGGCGTGGAAACCCGGTATTCGGCCAACTCCGACAGGTGAACCAGGCCCTCGAACCCACTGATCAGCACGAACGCCCCGAAATCCACGAGCCGCGACACCTGCCCAACCAGGATCGACCCGACTTCCACCGACTCCAGGGGATCGGGCGTGGTCTGCCGCATCGACAGGCTGATCCGCCGCTTCTTGACCTTGACGTCGAGAACCTTGACCTCCACCTCGTCGCCCACACTGACCACATCGGCCGGTTTCGACACTCGGTACCAGCTGAGTTCGGACAGATGAACCAGGCCCGATACGCCGCCGACATCAACGAAGGCGCCGTAGTCGGCCAGCGATTGGACCCGACCCTTGCGTACCTCGCCGACCTTGAGCGAGTTCATGAGTTCTTGGCGTTCTTTGCGTTGAACCTTCTGGAGAATGGCCCGGCGACTCAACACCAGCTTCTCCCGGCGGGGGTCGATCTCGAGAATCTTCAGCTCCAGGGTCTCGCCGATGTAGGGGCTGAAGTCGGATACCGGTTCGAGCTCCAGGTGGGAGGCGGGCACGAACCCCCGCACGCCGGCATCGACCACCACACCCTTCTTGGAGGCCGATACGACCCGGCAGCGGATCACCTCGCTGGTGTCGGCCTGTTCGGACAGCTTGGCCCAGGCTTGACGTTTGAGGGCCCATACCCTCGACAGGACAACGCGGTTCTTCGGGTCCTCCCGGGCCAACTCGGCCCCGAAGGCCCGGTCGCCGACAGACAGCACCGATGACGGCTCCTCGTTGTGCAGTCCGAAGTTGCGGCGGCTTATGACCGCCGGGCGGCCGTCGTCCAGCTGCAGGTCGACCGAGTCACTGGACACGGCCGTGACGACGCCCTCCACCACCCGGCCGGGGGCGGCCGGCTCCGGCATCGGGGTCCGGGACGGTGGTGGCGGGACCGGGGCTTCACTCGACTTCGGGGGTGGCGGGGCGGCCACTTTGGTCTGAGGCGGTGGAGTGTCGTCGGCAACCACTTCCGGTTCGGGGGCGGGCGCGGTCGGCTCTGTGTCGGCGGACTGTTCCGGACGCGATTCTGGGTTGTTTTGGGCGTTGTCTGTGGGCCGCGACTCCACTTCACTGCGGTCGGCGGGCCCATCTGCCTGGGCAAAGCCGCTCATAGCACCAGAGTAGGCGTGATTGACGCCATTTGTTGAGCCGGTGGCTACATATGCCGCTGTTTCGGCGCTATTTGACCCCGATGGTGGTCAACACCTGAGCCGGTGGGGCCACCAGACCGGTGTAGAAGGGGCCGAATTCGGCGTAGACGGCCGAAGCCTCGTCGAACCGCATGGTGTAGACGACTTCCTTGAGATCGTCGGGGTGCTGGGCGAACAGCGTAACCCCCCATTCGTAGTCGTCGATGCCGGTGGAGGCGGTGATCAACTGCACCAGGCGGCCGGCGAACTTGCGGCCGCTGGTGCCGTGTTCGTACATCAGTTCCCGGCGGCGGTCGAAGTCGGTGGTGAACCAGTTCTGTTCGGGTGCTCGCCGCTTGCTCATGGGGTAGAAACACCAGGCGGGCTTGCCATCGGGTGGGAGTTGAGGGTACAGCCGATCCTGCTTCATCTGGTCGGGAAGGCCGGCGGCGTACTCACTGATCTCGGTCAGCGACAGGTAGCTGTCGCCCACGTCGAGTCCGGCCTCGACCAGATCGGTCTGCAGGTTACGTAGCGCCCAGAGATCGGCGTTGAGGGCCATGACGGCCAGGTCGGCCTTGTGGCCGAGGATGGCCACCGTGACCACCTGGGTGCCCTGTTCGGCCGCCTTGGATACGGCATCGAGCACCGCCTCGCGATCGACCAGCGGTGTGGGCTTGCAGAACAGGTGAACGACACCGAGGCCGACGGAGAGTTCAGATGATCCAGTCACCGGACCAAGTGTAGGAGGCCCGCTTGCGCCCTTGATGCCCTGGACCTAGACCAGTTCGGCCGGGCTGTAGACGGTGGCCTGGCCGGCCCGGGCGAAACCCATGACGGTCAGACCGGCCCGGCGGGCGGTGGCCACAGCCAAAGCCGACGGCCCCGAGACGGCCACCAGAGCGGTGAACCCCCCGGCCCACGCCTTCTGCACCATCTCGAACGAGGCCCGACCGCTCACGATCAAAGCCATCTCGTCGGCCGGGAGCCGCCGGTCGAGAAGCAGCCGGCCGACGACCTTGTCGACGGCGTTGTGGCGACCGATGTCCTCCCGAACGACGACCGGATCGCCCTTGCGGTCGACGGCGGCGGCGGCGTGAACCGAACCGGTGGTGTCGAACAACGGCTGCGACGAACGCAGCCGGTCGGGGGCGGCGGCCAGAGAAGCCAGATCCCATGGTTGGTAGGGCGGAAGGACCCGCAGCCGTTCGGTCAGCGTTTCGATGGCCTCGGTTCCGCATATCCCACACGATGACGAGATCGACCCGAGTCGAGCCGTTGGTTCCGGCACCTTTCCGCCGGTCTCGACCGTGACCGCGTTGAACTCGCTGTCGACCGGCGAGCCGGTGCCGCAGTAGCGAATCCCGACAATGTCGCCCGGGCCCAACAGGCCCTCCGACAGCAGGAACCCGGCGGCCAGCTCGAAATCGTGACCAGGGGTACGCATGGTCGACGTCACCACATGGCCGTCGAGGTCGATGGTCAACGGCTCCTCGACAATGAGCTCGTCGGGTTTACGCCCACCGAGTTCCCCGTTGAAACCTCGGGTGAAGACCGGCTGGGATCGGGATCGAACCACGACTCAAGTCTATGCCCGCCCGATCCCGGGGCCGAACCCCGTTCTGTGCGGCCCACGCCCCGGATCCGGGGTCAGGAGCGCACAGATGAGGGGGCGGGAGTGGGTCAGTCGGCGACCCGGCGGAGGGTGGCGGTCAGATGGTGGGTCAGAGGCTGCCCGACGGCGGCCATGGCCAGATCGTAGGAGACGGTGTCGCCTTCGAATCGGAAGCGCCGCACGGTGCGCTCGACGTCGACCGCCGACGCCGTGGTGATCACCTCGGGACAGGCCAGATCGATCTGGGCCCCGTCGGCCGTCAACTCGATCGTGCCCGACAGCGACTCCAGCAGACCGGTCGGGTGGGCCAGAACCAGCTCAACCCCACCGGGAGCAGGGAACCGCCAATAACCGGCTTCGGCGTGCAACGGCGCGCCGCTGTCGGCGTGTCTGGTTTTCTGCCCGTAGGCCACGAACGGCTTGCCGACGTGGCCGAACGTGATCTCCTCGTTGTAGGCGAAGTCGTCGATGGTGGGATACGACCCCTCGCCCCTCCCCCGCCAGGTGCCCAGCATGAAGGCGTAGGGCTCGATGTCGGGGTGGAGGGGAGGGGTCGTCATGACTGGGACCTCGGGATCAAGCGGCGTCGTCGACCTCGACGTGGTCGGTGATTACCGCCTCGGTGGTCAGGAACAGGCCGGCGATGGAGGCGGCGTTCTGGACACCGGAGCGGGTGACCTTGGCCGCATCGACCACGCCGGCGGCCTGCAGATCGCCGAACTCCCCGGTGGCGGCGTTGTAGCCATGCCAGCCTTCGAGCTCACGAACCCTGTTGACGACAATGCCGCCTTCCTCGCCGGCGTTGACCGCGATCTGGGTGAGCGGGGCCGACAGCGCCCGAGCCACGATGATGGCCCCGGTGGCCTCGTCACCGCTGAGCTCGGCGGCCATGGCCTCGACCTTGGACTGGGCCCGCAACAGCGTGACCCCGCCGCCGCACACGATGCCCTCCTCGATGGCGGCCTTGGTCGTGCTGACAGCGTCCTCGATACGGTGCTTCTTCTCCTTGAGCTCGACCTCGGTGGCGGCGCCGACCCGGAGCACGGCCACGCCGCCGGCCAACTTGGCCAACCGTTCCTGCAGCTTCTCCCGGTCGTAGTCGGAATCGGTGTTGTCGATCTCGGCCCGGATCTGGGCCACCCGACCGTCGACGTCGGCCTTGTCACCGCCACCTTCGACGAAGGTGGTCTCATCTTTGGTGATGGTGACCTTGCGGGCCTGGCCCAGCAACTCGAGCCCGACGTTGTCCAGCTTGAGGCCGACCTCCTCGGAGATGACCTGGCCGCCGGTGAGTATGGCCATGTCCTGGAGCATCGCTTTGCGTCGGTCACCGAAACCGGGCGCCTTGACGGCGGCAACGTTGAGGGTGCCCCGAATCCGGTTGACGACCAAGGTGGCCAGGGCTTCGCCGTCGACGTCCTCGGCGATGATGACCAACGGCTTACCGGTCTGCATCACCTTCTCCAGAACCGGTACCAGGTCACGGACGGCGGAGATCTTGGAGCTGACCAGCAAGACGTAGGCGTCTTCCAGCGACGCTTCCATCCGATCGGTGTCCGTCACGAAATAGGGCGAGATATAGCCCTTGTCGAACCGCATGCCTTCGGTGAATTCGAGTTCCATCCCGAACGTGTTCGACTCTTCCACCGTGACCACGCCGTCCTTGCCCACCTTGTCGATGGCATCGGCGATCAACTCACCGATCTTGCGGTCGTTGGCCGAGATGGCCGCGACCTGGGCGATCTGCTCCTTGCCGTCCACCTCGATGGCCATGTCGGCAATGGCCTCGGCCGCGGTTTGGGCGGCGGCATCGATTCCTCGCTTCAGCGACATCGGGTTGGCTCCGGCGGCCACGTTCTTGAGCCCCTCGGTGACCATGGCGTGAGCCAGCACCGTGGCCGTGGTCGTACCGTCGCCGGCCACGTCGTCGGTTTTCTTGGCCACTTCCTTGACCAGCTCGGCCCCGATCTTCTCCAGCGGGTCCTCCAGCTCGATCTCCTTGGCGATGGAGACGCCATCGTTGGTGATGGTGGGCGCACCCCACTTCTTGTCGAGCACGACGTTGCGACCCTTCGGGCCCAAGGTGACCCGCACGGCGTGGGCCAGGGTGTTCATGCCCGCTTCGAGCTTGCGGCGGGCCTCGGCGTCAAAGAAGATGTCTTTCGCCATTTCGGTTGCGTCCTCCAGGGTGACTACGGGCTTCGGATGAAGCCGATGACTGGTGTGCGTTTAGCACTCTAGCGTCGAGAGTGCTAGTTACGACTCGACTGGGCATCGGCCGCCCGGCGCGAGCAAACCCGGCCGATCACGCCGTGAATCTTCTCCGTGTGATCGGACCGGGCCGCTCAGGTTCCCGCGTAGAGGTATCCGTCGGAGCGACCGGGGATTCTGTGAGCCGAATGAGTCCAACGACCCAACCCGACCGGGGTCGGGCCGTGCCGTGACCTACGCTGGAGGGATGAACGACCGGCAACCGGCCCGCCCTTCGTTGCTCCCCGCGGCGCTTGGCACGGTGGCGGTCGTCGTGCTGGCCTTCCTGGCCGCCAATGCCGCCTTCCGAGCGCTGACCCTGCTGGTCGAGTTGGTGTTCGTGGTCGTGGCCCTGATCGTCATGGCCTGGGTCGGGCGCTACCTGTGGCGTCGCGGTCGGTCGATCTAGCGGCGCTGACCATGGTCCGCCGGCCGGCTCCGCCTGATCCATGGGGCGCGCCGTCAGCGGAAACCGTCGGCTTCGATTTCGGCCAGCAGTTCCCCCACCTCGACCGCTACCAGCTCGGCCGTCCCTTCCATCGCCGCCTCCGGACCATGACGTTCCGACAGCGATCGCACCATCAGCCCCTCAGGTGGTTCGAGGTTCGGGTCGACCGTGCCCACCACGGCGGCGGCCGGGACGTCGAAGTCCCGACACCAGTTGACGATGCCGCCCACGACCTTGCCCTCGAACGACTGACGATCGAGCTTGCCTTCGCCGGTGATGCACAACGACGCCTCGGCCAGATGCACGTCGAGCTCGGCCCGTTCGGCCAGGATCTCGAAACCGGATTGCAGCCTGGCCCCCACTGCGCACAACCCACCGGCCAAACCTCCGGCCGCTCCCCCGCCGGGCAGCGACGACACGTCGACATCGTACTCGTCCTGATACAGCTGAACGAGCCGTTCCAGCCGCCGACCGAGTAGCGACACCTGGGCTGGACTGGCCCCCTTCTGGGGGGCGAACACGGCGGCGGCATCAACGAAGCGGGTATCGACGTCGCAGCCCACGATGAGGGTGATCTCCCGCATCCGGGCCCGGTTGCCCAGCGCTCGGATGGCCCCCAATCCGCCGTCGGTGGTGGCCGATCCCCCGACGAAGACGTGGATCGTCTTGGCTCCCAGTTCAACGGCGGTGGCGATGAGCTGGCCGGTCCCGACCGTCGAGGCTTCGAGCGGGTCGTTGTTGTCGGCCCCGCCGATCAGCTGCAATCCTGATGCCGCCGCCATTTCGATGAACGCCTCCCGGCCTTCCAACCGCCACGGGGCATCGACCGGTTGGCCCAGCGGTCCAGTCACCCGGGTTACCTTGTTGGGCCCACCGAGAACCTCCAGCGTGCCCTCGCCCCCGTCGGCCAGGGGTACCACCCGAGGATCCCAACCGGCGGCTCGGGCCGCCGTTGCCGCCGCCTCCCCCAGCTCAGCGCTGGTGGCGGTGCCCCGGAACTTGTCAAAGGCCAGAACAACTGCCGGCCGTCCTCGGCGACGACCAGGATCGCCGCCGGGCGAGCTGGTTGTGGTCATCGGGCGAGGTTAGCCAATGGGGATGGCGTCATCGATTCCGAGAATCACGATGACGTTGGCGGTGCCGATTTCCTGGGCCGGAGGCGAGTCCGGATCATACGGTTGCACCAGACCTTCCAGGCCATCGGTGAAGACCTGGGAAACGGCGATGGCATCGGCCCGGTAGCCCTCCATGTAGAGGATGGTCGAGGTCATCGAGCCGCTGGCGTTGGCGGCCGCAGCGGTCTTGTAGCTGGCCTGCCCGACCAGCTCGGTGGCCTGGCCGGCGATGCCCTTGCGATCAGTGGCGTTGAGCACCAGTACTTCGACCTCGGCCGCCGGTCGGGTGGCGTCGTTCAACCCGAGGGCGGTTGTGTCGCTGCTGGCCGCCGGGTCGGAGGTATCGCTGGTGGTGTCGGCATCGGTGCCGTCGGCCATGGTGTCATCGGTCATGGCATCATCAGTGGCGGCGTCACCGGTGGCGGCACCAGTGGCACTGCCATCGGTGAGCGTGCCGTCGGTTGCCGGTGCTGCCGGGTCGTCGGTGTCTCCGGAGGCGTCGCCGTCCTCGGCACCGTCAGTGGTCAAGGTACCGTCAGGATCGACCGAGGTGAGGTCACCCGTCCTGATGGACCCGTCGTCGGTGACGGAATCGGTGGCATCATCGCCGTAGCCCTGGGCCAGCACAAAGGCCCCGACGGCCAAGGCGATGAGGGCGACCAGTACGCCACGGAACAGGTCGGTACCTCCACTGCGGAGGTTGAAGCCGACCGATCGGGTCTCGGGCTCGAACTCGTCGTGTTCGTCGATCTCTTCCTCGGCCGCCATCTGCGTGTTTACCATGCCGTGGACCTCCTGCGATCTGAAATCCGGGGCCGAACTCAGCGCCCGGTACCGCTAACCCACGACGGTAGCGCCCGACAGCGGCATCGTCTCGTCAATGCGTCGAGTCTCCCCCTCGACGCCGCTTGGGACAAGGCGTCGGGTACCCCGCCATCCCTTCGGAATCGGGCGACAGTGCACCCCGTTTGCCCGTAAACTCATATTCGCATTCCCACCCGCCCGGGTAGCTCAGCTGGCAGAGCAACGCTCTTGTAAAGCGTAGGTCGCAGGTTCGATCCCTGTCCCGGGCTCCCAGTGTTCAAGCGGGTTTCGGCGTTCCGCTACCGTCGAAACCGACCACCAACCCAGAAAAGTGGCATCGACAGAGCCCCACGTTCCGATAATCGAAACCAACAGTGTGACCGCGCCCGTGTGTGCGAAGGCGGGTGACGTCGACGTCGAGGTCGTCGACAGCGAACATGATGCGTCGAATTCCCTGGGTGTTCGGGGGTGCGTTGCGTACACCGTTGGCGTTGCCGGGCCGCTGGAACCGCGTGAGCTCGATGCGGCTATTGCCGACTCCGCAGCCTCGGACAACCGTGCCACCGCTGCGTCGAGTCAGTCGCAGCGGAGCGGGGACTTCGGGTCGCTCAAGCCGTCGATGATCTCGATCTGCAATCCTTCAAGGTCCCCGGTCACGGTGATCTCGGAACCGCGAGCCAGGACGTCCAGTCGTCGAGATCCGAGGTTCAGCCCGCGAACTTCGATCCACTCGTTGCGGTCGAGGAGAGGTCGGAATCGGAGGCGATTCCGATGGAGTTCGGGTTCGATCCCGAGTCGGACGGCGGCGACCTGCAAGGGTACGGCCGCGGCCCAGGCCTGCGGTCGAGCGGAGGAGGGATAGGGAACCGGCGTCGGAATGTCCCGTCGGGCGAATCCGCCCAGCAGTTCTGGTAGCTGGTCGTCCTCCGCCTCGCTCAGTTCGAGCAGCGCGGTCGCCACCTGTTGCGCCTCGGCTCGCCGGCCTCGTCTCGCCATGCCACGCATCGCAAGCGCGGTGTCGTGGGGCCACACGCTGCCGATGTGGTACCCCATCGGGTTATATGCGGGCTCCGTGGCGGCAAGGGTTCGTATTCCCCAACCGGAGAACTCGGCCGGTTCCAGGAGCCGGTCACACAGCTGCTCGACCAGGGTGTTGTCGAGGAGACCTCCGGCCAGGAGGTGCCCCACATTGGAGGCTCGCACAGCAATCGGTGATCCATCAGCATCCAACCACGGCGCCAGGTGCACCGGTGCGCCGACCTCGAAGTGCTGGAGGAACCGGCGGCGAAATCGATCGGCCTCCTCTCGCAGGAGCGGAGCATGAGCCGAGTCTCCAACGTGTTCTTCCAGTTCGGCCATGCCCGTAAGGGCGTTGTGAACGTAGCCTTGCACCTCGGCCAGCGTGGTTTGCTCGTGCAGTGTCCGGCCGTCAGCGGTGACGATGGAATCGCCGGAGTCCTTCCAGCCCTGGTTTTCGATGCCGTCGGTGTGAGGGATTGACGGGACGAATCCATGCGAGTCGACATGGCGCCGGCACCAATCGAGGCAAGCACGCGCCGTGGGGAGAAGCGGGCGGATTCGGTCGATATCGGCCCCCCAGGCGAGGCACTCCGCGAGGAGCACGACGAACAGCGGTGTTGCGTCGACCGAGGCGAAGTACGGATGACCGGGATCCAACCCGAAGACCCCCATGCCGCCGATACGGAGTTCATGAAGGATTCGTCCGGGCGATTCGACGGTGCGTTGGTCCTCGACTGCGCCCTGGTGAGCGGCGAGAACCTCGA
This sequence comes from Acidimicrobiales bacterium, assembly GCA_965216685.1. Classification (GTDB taxonomy): domain Bacteria; phylum Actinomycetota; class Acidimicrobiia; order Acidimicrobiales; family SZUA-35; genus JAHELU01. The sequence continues at coordinate 3,476,977 of OZ244195.1, read as the reverse complement.
GGACCGAGAGTGCCGGCTCAGTGCCGCGCAACATCGAGAGAAGCGAAACGATGAGCGCGTCGCGTCCGAAGACGGCAAGAAAGTGCGGTGCGCCGGCCGCCACGAAGCCACGGCCGGTCTTGGGTTCTACCACCGTCAGCGCGTCGAGATCCCACAGTCCGCCGGCCACCGCTCGGTCAAGTCTCCGATCGTCACTGGTGATCTCGGGCGTAGGCCGGAATTCGGGGGGATCGCCCGTGAGCTGGAGCAACCAGGAAAGACGTTCGGTGACGCCGGGCCGGAGCACCACCCGACCTTTGAGCGCCGTTCCGGTCCACCCCAACCCCGAAGCGGTGATTGAGCCGCCGAGGTCGATCACATCGTCGCTGGCCGATCGAGGCCGGTCAAGCCCATACACGGTCCGGCTGTCTCCATCGAGCCCGACCTCGATGTCCACCTCGATCCCCGTTCGAAAGACTTGAAGTGCCCAGTCCTCTCGGTAGGAGCCGGTGAGCTCGATGGTCCGTTCGATGATCGCCTTCGGATCGGGATCTTCCGCCCAGACCCCGTAGACCAAGCGGTGGCGGGCCGGGCCGAGGCGAGCCGAGGCCAGGAGCCGCGGCGCCGACCCGTTGATCTCGATTTTGAGCATCGAGATCACCCGGCGATCCCGGAGGTAGAAGCCGTCGGCCATTGCTCCGTCGATAGTTCCGTCGGATCGGGTGACGACGGCAAGGCCGCCTCTGGTCAGGCTGATGGCGTTGTCGGGAAGTGGCTTGGGCATGTTCCTGCTTGGGGTGAGGCGACCGCCTGACGGCGGTAGACATTCGCGGTTGCCGTGTTCGGTTCGTGATCGAGTCTGCCACAGATTCTTGTAACGTTTCTAGAAATGTTTCTTGAAACGCTACAAATCATGCAGTAGGGTTCAGGTATGGCCCACAAGGGACGCCCCACCATTCGAGACGTCGCCACCACAGCTGGTGTTGCAGTGTCAACGGTGTCCAACGTGCTCAACGATCATCCGCACGTCACCGAGTCGACCCGCCGAAAGGTCCTCGATGCGATCGACTCGCTCGGTTACCAAGCGAGTCGGGCGGCAAAGAGCCTGCCCGGGGGCCGCACCCATCTGATCGCCTATTGCCTGCCGGGAGACGAGCAGCCGAATCCGGCGCTCGACGTTTTCCTCCACCGAATCGTCGCCACGGCCGCAGACTCATCGCTGGAGATGCTGCTGTTCACCCAGCAAGGGCACGATCCGGTCGAGCCCTACCGCAACCTCCTCCGCCGTGGGGGAGCCGACGGGTTCGTGCTCTCGGGAATCGACTACGACGACGAACGAGTCGCGTTCCTCCAGGAACGAGACATCCCGTTCGTCTGTTTCGGTCGGGTCGGCGCCCCCGATGTCACCGCCGTCGATGTCGATGGTGCCGCCGGAGTGCTGGCGGCGGTCGAACATCTTGCCGTCCACGGTCGCAGCCGACTGGCGTTCATCGGATGGCCGGACGGATCGGCCACCGGCGACGATCGCCTGAAGGGCTACATCGACGGGATCGAACGAACCGGTGTCGCCTCGGTCGCCGTTCATCAGGTGGTGAACGAGTACGACACGGCCCGGAAACTGGTCGCCGACATCATGGAAGACGACCATCCCGACGCCATCGTCTGTGTCTCCGACATCCTCGCCCTCGGGGTGATGGATGGCCTGCGAGCGCTGGACCTCCGTCCGGGAGCCGATGTGGCGGTGACGGGGTTCGACGACATTCCCGCTTCGTCGCTCACCTCGCCCGGCCTCACCACCCTTCGCCAACCGATGGGTCGCATCGGCTCGTTGCTCGTCGAACGGCTTGTCGCACAACTGGGCCGACCCGCTGGTGAACGAGTACGACACGGCCCGGAAACTGGTCGCCGACATCATGGAAGACGACCATCCCGACGCCATCGTCTGTGTCTCCGACATCCTCGCCCTCGGGGTGATGGATGGCCTGCGAGCGCTGGACCTCCGTCCGGGAGCCGATGTGGCGGTGACGGGGTTCGACGACATTCCCGCTTCGTCGCTCACCTCGCCCGGCCTCACCACCCTTCGCCAACCGATGGGTCGCATCGGCTCGTTGCTCGTCGAACGGCTACGCCGAGCGCGATTGTGCCACCGAGATGCTCAGACGGTTGCCAGCATCGGGCAGGCGCCGGACCGTCGCTGGGGACAAGAGCTACAGGTCCGTGAGCTGGGCCGACCCGCTTCGAGGTCGGCCGCAGGCTCAACTCTTATCGAGCCGGACCTCATCGTCCGGCAATCAACCAGCAATCCACTACTCGCCGACGACTAGCGGCGAGCCGAACAAGGGGAGATTCATGTCACGGACACTCACGCGGCTTCTCGCGCTCATTTTTGCCCTCGCACTTATCGGTGCAGCGTGCGGAAGCGATGACGACAACGGCACCGACACCGACGCCGATGATGGCACAGCGGCCGAATCCGACGATGCCGACGATACGGACGAAGCCGGGGATGATTCCGGCGGTGAGGCGAGCAGCGGCGGCGTCGAGCTGGAGATGCTCATCGCCTCATCGGGCGACGCCGAGACCAACGCCGTCACCGCTGCGGCCGACGCCTGGGCGGCCGAGACCGGCAATACCGTCGAGGTCCGGGTGGCCACCGACATGAATCAGGAACTGGCACAGGGCTTCGCGTCGGGGAATCCACCCGACGTCTTCTATCTCGATGCGTCCCGTCTCGGCGACAACGCTGCGGCCGGCAACCTGTTCGCCTACACCCCGGCCGAGAACGACGACTTCTACCAGTCGCTGCGCGACACCTTCACGTTCGAGGGCACCCAGTACTGCGCCCCGAAGGATTTCTCCACGTTGGCGCTGCAGATCAATCTGGCCAGCTGGGAGGCAGCGGGCCTGACCGAGGCCGACATCCCCACGACATATGAGGAGCTCGCCGACGTGGCCGCTCAGTTGACGACCGACGATCAGGTCGGGCTCGGACTCGGCACCGGAATTGACCGGTTCGGCGCCTTCGTCGTCGGCAACGGCGGTTGGTGGCTGAACGACGATGCGACGGCCCCGACCGCCAACACCCCCGAGGTCCTGGCCGGCCTGCAATACGTGCAGGACAACATTGCCGCAGGCAACTTCGCGCTCGCTCCGGCGCTGGACACCGGATGGGGCGGTGAGGCGTTCGGCACCCAGCGCGCCGCGATGACCATCGAGGGCAACTGGATCCGTGGTGCGATGTCGAACGACTTCCCGGACGTCGAGTTCATCGTTGCCGAGTTGCCAGCCGGCCCGGCCGGTCAAGGAACGCTGTCGTTCACCCAGTGCTGGGGGATTGCGGCCGATTCCGGCAATCACGATGCCGCCATTGAGCTTGTCAACTTCCTGACGACCCCGGACCAGCAGATCGCCTTCGCCGAGGGCTTCGGGGTGATGCCGAGCCGTCAAGCCGCAGCGGCCGACTACGAGGCGTTGTTCCCGGAGAACGCGGCGTTCATCGCCGGCGGCGCATATGGTCGTGGTCCGATCAACGCTCCAGGTCTTGATGCGGTCGTGGCCGATCTCAACTCACAGCTCGAGACGATCTCCACGGCCAACCTCGAGTCGGTGCTCGAGAGTTTCGACTCCAACGCCAACGCCGAGCTGGGCTGATGAGTTCCGGACGCCTCGGCCAACAGGCGAAGGCCGGGTGGCTCTTCACGTCACCGATGTTGATCATTCTCGGCCTGTTTCTCGTCCTGCCGATCATGCTGGCGATCTGGGTGTCAGTGGCCGACTGGACGGGCCGAGGCAGTCCACTCAACCCCGATGTCAACTTCGTCGGACTCGACAACTATCAGAGTCTGCTGACCGAGCCCGGCCTCGATCGCCAGGACTTCATGACGTCGCTGCGCAACACGTTCTATTACGTCATCGGGGTGGTGCCACTCCAGACCATTCTGGCGCTGGCGTTGGCGATCACCGTCAACAACCGGTTCCTGAAGGGCCGCTCGTTCTTTCGGACGGCGTTCTATTTCCCGTCGGTTGTCAGTTCGGTGGCCATCTCGCTGGTGTTCCTGTTTCTGTTCACCGGAACGGGCGCGGTGAACCAGTTCCTCGCGGTGTTCGGCATCGACGGTCCGTCGTGGTTCACCGACCCACGGGGACTGTTCCACATCATCGGCGACGCGTTGGGCTTCTGGTCGATCACCGAACCGCCGGCAGCGCTCGCCGACAGCGACATCATGGGCCTGTCATTGTGGTCCTGGTTCAGTGGCCCGTCGGTGGCGCTGACAGCCATCATGTTGCAGGTCGTGTGGACCACGGCGGGAACGTTCATGCTGATGTTCCTTGCCGCACTGCAGGACCTTCCGACCGAGGTCGACGAGGCGGCGATGGTCGACGGCGCCAACAAGTGGGAACGGTTCCGCTACGTCACGGTTCCTCATCTCCGGCCCACCCTGTTGCTGGTCATCACGCTCGGGATCATCGGCACCTGGCAGGTCTTCGACCAGATGTACGTCATGACCCAGGGCGGGCCGGCCAAAACCACGCTCACGCCCGCCTACCTCTCGTACGCCACGGCGTTCAACGGCAACAACTGGGGCCAGGGCGCAGCCATCGCCTTCCTGCTCTTCGCCCTCATCTTCGTACTCACGTCGCTTCAGCGGTTCATCCTACGCGACCGTGACAAGCCGAAGCGCCAACGCTTCAGGCCGCGGCAGTCACCGGCAAAGGTCAAGGAGGCAACGGTATGACTTCGACGGTAAACGACGACGTCGATGTTGAACTCGTCGGGTCGGACGGTGTCGCCGGAGAGCGCACGACCAACTACACCAAGATCGCGTTATATGTGGTGCTCGTCGTCTTCTCGATCATCTACATCTACCCGTTCGTCATTCAGCTTGTCACTTCGTTCAAGACGAACACCGATGCGGTCGGCAACCCGCTCAGCCTCGTGCCGAACCCTCTCGACACCGGTGCCTGGGAGCGGCTTCGAGACACTGATTTCCCGCGATGGTTCGTCAACACCGTCGGCATCACGCTCACCGTGACGACGCTCCGGGTGCTGTTCGCGTCGATGGCCGGCTACGCGCTGGCCCGCTTGGAGTTCCGGGGCCGGGACGCAATCTTCACCGGCCTGTTGGCCGTCATGGCGGTGCCGGGCATCGTGCTGCTTATCCCGAAGTTCCTTGTCCTCAACGAGCTGACGATCTACGACACCTACGCCGCCCTCATCGTACCGCTGATCGTCGACGCCGGTGGCGTGTTCATTATGCGACAGTTCTTCCTCCAGCTCCCGGTGTCGGTCGAGGAGGCGGCCCGAATCGACGGGGCGAGCCCGTTCACCACCTTCTGGTACATCGTGCTGCCGATGGCGAAACCGGCGCTCATCACGGTCACCATCCTCAGCTTCCAGGGGTCGTGGAACGAACTCGGCCACTACGTCATCGCCGTTCAGGATCCGGATCTGTTCCCGCTGACCAGAGGTGTTGCCGGCCTGACGTCCGGACAACTCGGGTCGGGGTCCCAATTCCCGATCACGATGGCGGCCGGTCTGCTCATGACGATCCCCACGGCCATCGTCTTCATGGTGTTTCAGCGCTACTTCACCCAAGGCGCCAACGCCGGGGCCGAGAAGGGCTAGCCGAGCACGGCGAAGCCGATGTACCGACCACCGGGCCAATGGGTTTGGGACTTCTGGACGATCCGACACAGCGACGTCTGGCATCTGTTCCACCTCCAGGCTCCCAACACGTTGCATCCCGACGAGCGCCATTGGCACGCGTCGATCGGTCACGCGGTCGGTGGCGATCTCACCGATTGGTCGCAGCGGCCCACCGCACTTGCGCCCGGTCCGCCGGGATCGTGGGACGACACCGCGCTGTGGACCGGGTCGGTGCTCCGACATCACAGCGGACGCTGGTGTCTGGCCTACACCGGCATCAGCCGTCACAACGGTGTGGCTGTCGAGCGGATCGGTCTCGCCTGGTCCGACGACCTCGAGCACTGGACGAAGGACCCGGCCAACCCGGTCCTCGAGTCGGATCGGCGTTGGTACGAACAGCCGGGCGCCACAGCCTGGCAGCACGGCTGGCGCGATCCGTTTCTCTTCCGGTTGGGCGACGGCTACGCGATGCTGATCTCCGCCCGGACCAACGAGGCCGGCGACCCCTACCGCCGGGGATCGATCGCGCTGGCGACCTCCCCGGACGGTCGGGTGTGGACCTCGCACGAACCGTTGGCCGGCACGACCGGTCACTTCGCCCAGCTCGAAGTGCCTCACCTCGTCGATGTCGATGATCGCGTCGTGCTGGTGTTCTCCACGAACACCGACGGTCCTTGGCCTCGCGGCACCGATGGGCCGACGCTCGTCGGGACCGGCGCGCTGACCGGCAACCGGCCGACGGGTCCGTTCGGTCGCCCGTACCTCATCGATGCTGATGAGACGGGCAGCCGCTACGCCGGCCGCCTCGTGGCCGACAGTGTCGCTGACCACAGTGGGCTCCGGCTCCTCGCGTTCGCCGATGCGCCTGCCGACCGGTTCGTGGGCGGTGTCGTCGATCCCGTCGACGTGAAGCTCGACGCCGACGGCCGCCTTCGTGCCTTCGAACCATGAGTTGCCGGTCGCCCAAAGAGGAGTGATGCCATGCCCGAATCGTCCGGCAGGCAGTGGATCAGCGCCACGCAAGGCGTGTTGAACCCGGTCGACTTCGCCGATTGGATGGTTGGTAACCTTGCTCGACGAGACACGATCCGTCGTGCAGCACTTCCGGCGTTATGACGTGGGGCAGCCGAGCGATAAAATCTCGGCGCAACCCAGGAATCTGCCCAGGAAACTCACGCCGTTTAGACAGATTCGGGCTGATCAGGCGGACGAGCTGGACCCAGTACTCCACTATTCGAGCCGATTCACTATTAGGCAGACGGAGCCCGGCTCTCTTGTAAAGCGTAGGTCGCAGGTTCGATCCCTGTCCCGGGCTCAGTGCTCCCACCAGGGCAAACGCTCGATCGGCGTCCACCCAGTGGCCCACGCCCGAGTCGCGGCACCCAAAGACCTTCGCCGGCGGGAGCGAGGCATCGCCGATCCGCGCCGCCGGTTCGAGGAGGGGTCCAGCGCACTCCGGATCACCTCGGAGATCGCGACCTTGCGAGGCTCAGTACAGGATGTCCAGCGCGTAACGCAGGGCCTGATCGAGTCGAGCTCGGGTGATCTCATCGAGGTGGCCGACCGGCTCGTCGTCGAGGTCGTCGAATGGGACGGTGATGATGTTGTCGCAGCTGACGACACAGGCCTCGGGAAGTCCGTGCTCGGGGCCGAGCTGGACTTCCGATCGAATACCTCGAATGGTGCGGGTGATCGGTGCACAGTTGACTGCGGTGAGAACCTCGATTGCCGCGTCGCGAGTCAGCACACAGACCGGGCGACGACCGGCAGGCGGACCGAGATCGGCCCAGTAAATGTCGTTGCGAGCTACCACGCAGGCGTGGTTTCGGCGGTGAGTCGCCTGGCTGACTGAACGAGCATGGGGTCGGCGGGCTGTCGGCGATACGCCGCTCGGAGTTCCCGGTCGGATGCTGCCAGCCGCTCGGCGTCCAATACCGCTTGGGCGCCGCGTCGCATCAACTCAGAGCGATTCGTGCCGAGATCGGCGGCCAATGCATCGAGTTGTTCGACTAGATCGTCGTCGAGTTGTACGAGTACCTCACGTCGAGCCATGACCATATGATATCCCATATGGCAAGCGCTCGTAAACGCTCGCTGTTCGTGGGTATGTGTCAGTTGGCGGTGCAGTCTCCTCCGATGTTGCAGACCAGGTCGCTGGCTGGTGTGTGGTCGATTTGTTTGGCGGTCCACCAGCCGTGTGGGCCGTCGTTGCTGAAGGCGTAGGCGTTGGCTCGTGTCGGGTCGCCGGCAACGGCGATCAGGAGTCGTTCGGGTCGGGTGACGACGGGGACCAGCCGGGACGGGTCGTCTGATTCGGCGAACACCTCGGGTAGGAGGCCCTCGGCGACGAGGTCAACGAGGCGTCGACGGCCTGCGGTGAGGTTGGTCCACTGACCGATGAAGCGTTCGAAGGTTTGGGCCTCGATGCGAGCGTGCTCGAACAGCGCGTCCTGAACGTCGGCTTTTGACCAGCCGGCCTTGGCAAAGAGCCGGGCGATGAGGGGTGAGATGACGAGCAGCGGTTGGAATTGGTCGTGGCCGAGGCCGTAGACGTGGGTGAGGTCCCAGGCCGCGGTGCGGGAAATGCCGTTGGCCAGGTAGGGCACGACCTCGTCGGGCGTGGAACCGAAGACGCTGCCGATGATGGTGCCGCTGTTCATGCGTGCCATCGTCACCGCGTCGTCGTTCGAGTCCATGCCGAAGTCGGTACTCAAGGGCGCCCAGCCGATCTCGGTCAGGCAGGCGTGGTCTTCGGTCAGCACCGTGCGGGTCGGGTTGCCGAACGTTGCCTTGTCGTGCTGGTCGGCGGTGAAACCAAAGACATTGCGAAGGTAGAGGCGAAGCCAGCGTCCGACGCTGGTGTTGGCGTGAGCGCCTTCACGCATCGCCCCGGGGCCGGAGTTGAAGCCGAGCGCCTCGGCGTTCGGCCCATCGAGGATGATAAGGGCGTCGGCGCCGGTCGTATTACCCGAGTGCTCCGCCCCATACGAAGGGTCGGCCAGGATCTCGGTGATGGCGATCAGCACCGGTAGGTGCTCGGACCGACAACCGGCCATCACCGCGTTCACCCCGATGGACCAGATCGTGAGGTCACGACCCGACGACTTGGCGATGCCGACCGTCTTCCACGGATCGTGGCCAGACTCGACGAGGAAGGCCTCGACACGGTCGATTGTCGGTGGGACGACCGGGTTCCCGTCGGTCCATCCCTCGGCCAGGAATCGGGCCTGGATCTCATCGACTGAACCGGAGGCGACGATCGTGAGGGCGGCCGGCTCGTCGTTGCCCGACTCGACCGGGTCGCCCCCCGTCGCGACCAGCCCGGCGATGATCTCGTCGACGGTGAACGACACGAAGTTGGCCACCATGTCGTCGGTCGATTGGGCGTCAACATGGCCGATGGTGGGAGCCAGCGGAAGGCCGTCGTAGCCGAGACCTCTGGCGGTGGCGGTGGCCTGGCCCGCGAACCCTTCACAGATGATCGAGACCGAGGGAATACCAGCTGATTCTGCTGCGATCGATGCCCGCATCACGGCGGGCGTGCAGCTACCTCAACAACCCATTCCCGAGACGACGGCATCCACGCCGCGATCCCGTAGATCATCCGGCAGGCTACTGACCCGTGCCTTCTCGTCGGATCCGTGAAGGTTGCCGAACTCGTCGTAGTTGACGATCTCGATGCCTTCGAAACGGTTCGTCAGCTCCTGGGCCAGAACCGGGAACAGCTCATCTCCCCGGAAGAGGTAGTCCCAGAGGAAGGCCACCCGCTTGTGCTCGAGCGAGTCGAGGCGATCGGCTCGGCGCCGGCTCTGAACGCCTCTCGGGGAGCGAGGCCAGACCACGTCATACGTTGTTTCCATGCCTCCCATTTTGGCCGAACAGCCGCCCCATCGGATAGCGAATTCAGCGGCGATAACCAGCGAGGTTAGAATCAGATGCTATGGATCAAATCGATCTCGCAATCCTGAACCAACTCCAGCGCGACGGCCGAACACCCAACAACGAACTCGCCGAAGCTGTCGGGCTCAGCCCATCGCCGTGTCTGCGAAGAGTTCGTAACCTCGAATCAGCCGGCGTCATCAGTGGCTACACCGCAATCCTCAACAGAGACGCCGTCAACTGCGGGTACGAACCGATCGTGTGGGTCACCCTCGAAACCATCAACCGCGAATCCATGCTCGAATTCGAAACCGCCATCGACGGCGTGCCGGAGATCACCGAGGCAGCCCGCATGATGGGCCAACCCGACTACCTCCTCCGTATCGCCACCGCCGACTCAGAATCCTTCGAAGCCCTCTACATCGACACGCTCGCCAGCCTCCCCCACGTCCAAGCCCTCACCTCCCAACTCGCGATGAAGATCGTGAAACGAACCTCCGAACTCCCGCTCAGGCCCTGAGCCCCTGACCGCAGTGCACTTGGTGCCGTGGTGCCGTGGTGCTATCTGAAGATAACGCCGTACAGCGACTCGTCGCCATAGGCGTGGGCGTTCGTGTGGTGCCCGTCGTAGGGGCCGACCTTGCATACCCGTTCGCCGTGTTCGATCACCAGCTGGAGCCCGTGTTCTCGCTCCCAGGAGACCTCTCCCTCGAATGAGATGTACGACAATCCCGGCTCGTATCGGACGCCGCCGGTCTCGATGGCGGGCAGGAAGTCGAAGGTGACTTCGTCCCAGATATCCGTGGACGGTGATAGTTCCGGGATCCCGAGGTCCCGTCGTTGCGTGGCGCTGAAGTCGTCGGCGACGCTACGGTAGTAGTCCCAGAGGTACGGGGTTGCTTCATCGAGAAGCTCGGGGCCCCGTTTCAAGAAGTTGTCGCAGGCTTCGGCAAGGACGGGGTGATGGTCGTTCTCCGCCTCGATGGCGTGTAGTGCTTGAACGACCAGACCGTCGAGGGCGTTCTTGAGTTCCTCGACGCGTCGAGTAGGTCCCACGGGCGCCGTCGGGTTCGTGTTCCTGGGCCGAGCCCACCTTGTCAGTCGCCGATGCCCTCGATCCATCCGCCGACTCTAGCGCCGCCAAGCTGTCCACTCATGGATTCGACTTCGCCGAGCGGGCGAGGTTATCGGAGACCGGGCTACCACCGCGAGTGTCTTCTTGTGGGCAGCCAGGCAAGGAGTCGACTGCGGGTTGGATCAGCCGGCGAATCGCCGACTCGGATGCGTCTACAATCTGCCTTGGGGAGGCGTTGTGGCCTTGGCAACCGGTCAACTTCGGATCGTGCAGTGGGCGATCTGGATCACCGCGATCGTTGTCGCCGTCAGCTTTGTCGGAGGACTCGCCGCGGCGGCCTTCGGCGGACCGTTCACCGGGCTCGGGAGTGGTGCCGGAGGTTTGTACGCCGTTCCGTCGCTCGTGCTCAGCTTGGCCGCAGTGGCCGTCGGCGTCCCGGCCGGCATCATCGTGGCCCGACACCTTCGACCCGAGCTCCGGTGGCTGCGTGCCGGTGTGATCGCCGGCGGCGGCCTGTGGGTCGTTGCCATCGGGTACTTCATGATCGCCCACTGGGTCGACCCCTGTGTCAACGGCTGGTGGGGCCCCGAAACCCACATCGGATCTCAACCGCTGTGTGAACGCTTCGGCAACGAACTGAACTGGCATACCCGATTCCACCTGCTGGCCCACGCCGCTCCGGCCGCAGTCCTCGCCGTCGGCTACATCTGGGCCATCCGCCGATGGGTCACACCACAACCCGAACCCGACCGCTCGTCGCGGCACGTCGGCCGGTAGATGCCAATCGTCGTCACTCGAGTAGGGCGTGCTTATGTTGACGACCCTGGCCGATCTGGCGATAGCCGGTGGGTAGCAGCGTTGGACGGGCGTCGATGAGTCGATCGACGGAGATCATTGCGTCGGGACCTATGTCGTCGATGTCGCTGATCAGGTCTGGGAGGCTCGACTGGTCGATGATCACGAGGATCTCGGTTGCGGCGCCGCTGAGGCCGTCGGCTGTACTGGCCGTCGCGGGCCATCCAAGTTTCCGCAGCGCTAGGACGAGGTCGTGGCCGGCGCCGGATGTGATGAGCCTGACCTCAACGAAGCCGGTGCCGAAGCGCTCCTCGAGGAGAATTCCGAGGTACGTGCCCGCACCAACACCGGCTGCGTAGCCGACAATGTTTGCCGGCTGGTCGAGATTGGTCACCACTTGAGCGACTGCGGTGACGTAAACGATGGCGTTGAGCACACCGAGGACCGAGCCGAGCCGTCGCTGGCCGCGAACTATCAATTGGCAGCGATAGGTCCAGATTCCTTGATCGAGGATGACGAGCCCGGCGATGACGAGGGGCAGCATCACCGGCCACCATCACTCGTGGCTCGGTTCATCGAGTCGTGCGGCCAACCATGTGGCGATGGCTCGTCGAGCACACCGGCCGGTAGATACGTGACGGCGATCAAGTTCATTTCGTGGCCACTCCCCAGTGTGTGCGATTCGTCGGGTCGAACGCTGGGCCAAGGTTCCTTGTTGTGGTACGAAGATCAGCGAAGCCAACCTCGCCTATCAGACGATCGGTTGGGGCGGAGGGATCGCAGCTGTCGAACAGGGCGCGCCATGCGGGACGGATGAGCTTCTGGAAGGAGCGACGTCGACGGTTGGTCGTCTCGGCGACATGCTCGACGAACAGGAACCGGCCATTGGGTTGGAGGATGCGATGGATCTCGCCAAGCAGGTTGGCTCGGTCGGACACCGAGCACAGCGTGAGGACCGAGACGACGGTTGGGATCGAATCGCTGGGGAGTCGAGCGTCTCGGAGATCGCTGGTGTGAAGTTCGAGGTCGATGTCTGCAGCCTCGGCTGCGGCGATCATCCGGGGGCCCATGAAGCGGTTGGGTTCGAAGGCGATGACCGCCGTCCCGGCCGGGTAGCGGCGAAAGTTGGAGCCATGCCCGGCGCCGATTTCGACGATGGGGCCCTCGATTTCGCTGAAGATATCGGCCTTGGCCTCGGCCACCTGGTCGTCGACCGGCGTGTCCAGGACTGCCCAGAGCCGGGCAAATCCCCGGCGACGCAGGCCCGCGGTGCGAGCGGTGCTATTCGTAGCCCCTGGTGTTGTTTCGATGGTGTGTTTTGTCTGGGTGGTCATGAGGAACATTGACGCCCGGAGACCTTGCTCGATCCTTGCTGGTTCCCGACTCGGTGGTCAGGTCACCCGGCCAGCGCCCCAGCCAAGACGTCGGGTAGCTCGGAGCGGTCAAACGTCGTGACCAACCGGTCAACGGTGCGGCGATCGTCGTCGGTCAGTTTGCTTTCGATCTCGATGCGCAACTCGGTCAGGCGGGTCGCGTCATGTCCGAGGACTTTCGGCGCAGAGCTGTCGGCGTCAGCCAGACGGTACAGAACCTCGGCCTCGAGGTAGCGGCCCTTGGAGACGAGAAGCTCAGCTGTCAGCCTGGCCACGATCCAGGCCTGAGCCCACATTCCCGATCGGCAGCAGTCGGCCACCACCTCGGTGGCAAGGTCACCGGCACGATCGATATTGAGGCGTCGAACTTCCAATGCGAGCTGGGCAATCGAGGCCACCCGGTGGTTGAACGTGTGGCCGGCGACGGCGCATAGCTCCCGAGCGTGGCCCAGCAGGGCGACCGCACGATCGGGATCAGTAGAGGCGCACAGCTCGGCCCGGGTGAAGTCAACGAACCCGTCGATTCGCCCGATCTCGGTGAGCACGTCCGGGGCAAGGGCCAGGAGTTCTTCAGCTCGGCGATGTTGGCCGGCGTAATGGCGAGCCAGGGCGGCGACGCACACTGAGGTGGCCTGAACGAACGGTGGGGCTCGCTGATCCGACAGCACGGCACGAGCACAGTCCTCGCCGGACTCCGGGTCGGCGCAATAGACCGCGACCATGGCCCCAACGAAGTCCATGTACCAACCGAAGGGATGATCGTCCCCCAGCCTGGACTCCGCACCATCCAGGAGGCGATGGCAGCGTTCAACGTCTCCGCCGATACAGGCGGCGCTCGCTCCGGCGAGGATCCACAGGCCAGCCGCTTCGCCATCATCGTCGCCCTGCTGGACAGCGCGGTCGGCCAGCATCCCGAGCCGTGCGAGCCACTCGATCGAGGGCGCGTCGGTCACGATGAGACTCACGTCGACGGCCAGCCGAGCGGCATCGTCCGACCGGCTCGCCTCGAGGAGCCAGTCGATGCACGAATCGATGATCGCCCCTTCCCGCCGCAGGAACACAGTGGGGCCCGGTTGGCGGTCGTCCTGGGCCCTGCGCATGGCACGCATTGACTCGAGGACCCAGTCAGACACCAGAGTGCACGCCTCTGCCCTCTCACCGCGACCAAGGTGATGCAGGCCGATGGACCGCACGGGGTGTAACAGCCGGTAGCGGACGTCGGCTCCGTGATCGACGGTGACAAGGCAGGCGTCGATGAGTTCACCGATGTTGGTGACGGGATGATCGTCGAGGGCTTCAACAACACCAAGTCCGAACGATCCAGGGACGACGCTCAATCGGCGGAACAAGGCGCGAGCATCGGCGGACAGCAGCCCGTAGGACCCCTCCAGGCTGGCCAACAGCTCCGGCAGGAGATCATCAACCGGCGGTCCGGATCCGGCCAGCCGAACCTGTCGGGCCAACTCGTCGATACCCAGCACTCGCTCCCGGGCTCCGAGCAGCTCCAGCGCCAGCGGAAGGCCATCGGCCGCCGCCACGATGGCATCGACCTGGACCTCCGATCCAGGGGGCACCGAGAAGTCCCGACGATGAGTCCGTGCCCGATCCTCGAAGAGCATGAGTGCTTCGGCGTTGGCCAGGGGGACCAGTTCGTGCACGATGCTGTCGACTCCCAGCCGTCGTCGAGAGGTGCACATGATGGTCACATCATCGCGAATCTCGGAGACGCCTCGGATCAACGAGGCGGTACCGCCGGCGACCTGCTCGCAGTTGTCGAACACCAACAGGGTGCCGGCGTCGAGAGCACCAGAGATCGTCTCGATGGAGTCCCCCTCCACGGAGCCGATGGACAGTTTGCCCGCCACCGCCGCCTGCAACCGCTCGTCCTTCTGGCAACCGGTCAAATCGACGAACCGCCTTGGCCGCGACTCCGGCCAAGGCGCCTTGCTCAGAAGTTCCAGAACCAGCCTTGTTTTACCTACCCCCGCCGGCCCGATGATCTCAACAACCCCGGGTCGGCCGGCCAGGTCAACCAAGGCTGTGATATCGGCCTGGCGGCCGACGAAGGCATTCGACGGCGGCCGGGGGGTGGGCTCGGGCCGAGGGACTTTCCCGTGACCATCTGGCTCGGCCAACAACTGGCGCTCCAACTCCGCCACCCGGTCGCCTACCCCAAGCCCGGTTGCTTCTGCGACGGCGGTCCGCAACTCATTGGCCACTCGGAGCGCCTCGTCGACGCGACCGGTTGCGGCGAGCGCTCTCATGAAGGCGAGGTGTAGGCCCTCTCTTGCCGGGTGCTGGGCCATGAACGGCGGGAGCACCGTCAAGCAGATGTCGTAGTGGCCGTTGGCCAAGACCGACTCCGCCCAGAGCTCGAGCACACGCAACCGCAGATCGTCCAACCGCGCCGCGTTGGGGACCAAGCCCAGCCAGTCGACCACATCGGCCAGCGACGCACCACGCCAGGACCGCCTGGCCGCATCGAGCACCTCGAGGCGCTCCGGCGGCTCGAGCTGGATCGCCTTCGTCAGGTCGTCTTCCACCCGGGTTGCGTCGACCTTGTCCCGGTCGAGAGCGAGTCGGTAGCCGCCGGGATCCTTTACGATGAGATCACGACCGATCCTTCCCCTGACCCTCGAAACGTACGACTGCAGGTTGGCTACCGCCGAATCCGGAATCTCGTCCGGCCAGAGCAACTCCAGTAGATCAGACGTCGGAACAACACGTCCGGGGGCCAACCCGAGCCTGGCGACCAGCAGCCGTTGACGCACTCCGCCAAGATCGACCGATGCTCCGTCGACCTCCACCTCGATCGGTCCAAGCAAGCGAACCTCGACTGATGGGCTCACGAACCCATTGTGGCCTACACCCAGCCGCAGCTCCACCGAACCGGAGACCGGCGCGAGCTCGCTCAGCAGGAAATCGACATCCGGGCTTTGGCCAGATCCGCAACGCTGCGGCATCGCCGGCAATGGGCGGCCTCAGAGATCAGCCGTCTTTACGGTCAGGCTGTGGTGTTCAGGAAATCGATGGTGACCTCGTTGAACAGATCAGGGTCTTCCATGTTGGGGTAGTGACCGACGTGTTCGATCAGGTGATACTCCACGCGGGGAAGTTCGGCGGCGACGTGTTCGATTGTGAGACGGGCGTCCAGTACGTCACGACCCCCCGACCATCACGAGCGACGGCACGGTGATCTGGCCCAGGCGGGCGATCTGATCGGTGGCCTCGAAACGGCCTGGATCGGTATGTCGGAAGTGCCAACCTGTGTAGTCCGCGTTCATCTGCTGCATCAGCGCCGCGACCTCGGGGACCGCCGGGAACTCTTCAACCCACTGCCATCCCAACACCGGCAATGGCGGAGCAAGTATCAGACCAACAACCGCATCGGGGTGGGCCAGCGCAAAGTCGATCGACACCGTCGCCCCCATCGACTGGCCACCGAGCCATGCCCGGTCGAAACCGAGGGCCTCCAACAGCAGGCGCAAGTCATCGCAGTGTCGATACCGGCCACGGGGTTCGGACGATCTCCCGTAGCCACGCAGATCGGCGCAGGCGAACGTGCACACCCGCGACAGGGCGTCGACCTGGGGTTCCCACATCCTCACATCGAGAGCTCCGCCAGTAACCAGGAATAGCGGGCCGTCGCCATCGGACTCGTAGTAGAGCCTGCCGGCCTCGACGTCGACGAACCCACGATTACCCACTACGATCGCCTCCGCTACCAGTCTGGCATTGTCCGCAGCTCATAGCCGATCATAATCCACACGGCAACCACAACGGGCAAAGTGGCACGCCTCCCCCAGTCGATCGATCCGATACAGACCGTAAGCGGTACCGCCCTGGGCACCCCTAGCAGGGTGCTGAAATTCTTCTGGTTGGTGCTCGCGTTCTGGTCGGGAATCGAAAAGAATGGGGGGATGCGTGGAACCCCTGACCGGCAGTTGTCGATGTTGTCGTCGTTGAGCACCGAGGATCTGATCCCGGTGGATCATCCGATCCGCCGGATCCGGGTCGTGGTCGACGAGGTGTTGGCCGGTCTTGATAGCGAGTTCGACGCTATGTATGCGGACTCGGGTCGGCGGTCGGTGCCACCGGAGACCCTGTTGAAGGCAACGGTGTTGATGGCGATGTACTCGATCCGTTCCGAGCGGGCGTTCTGCGAGCGACTCAACTATGACATGTTGTTCAAGTGGTTCTTGGATCTGGCGATCGACGACCGGGCGTTCGACGCGACGACGTTCACGAAGAACCGGGAACGCCTTTTGGATCACGAGATCGCGGATCGGTTCTTCGCTGCGGTGGTGACCCAGGCGAAGCTGCGCCGCTACATGTCGTCGGATCACTTCTCCGTCGATGGCACCTTGTTGCAGGCGTGGGCATCGAACAAGAGCTTCAAACCCAACGACCGCAGCAACGACGACGACGATGGGAACGGGTTCAAGGGCCGCAACGCCGAGATCGATTTCAAGGGGCAGCGCCGGTCGAACTCCACGCACACCTCCACGACCGATCCCGAGGCGATGCTGTTCCGCAAGTCCAACGCAGCCCCAGCGGAGCTGTCCTATATGGGGCACCTGTTGATCGAGAACCGCTGCGGGCTGATCGTCGACGCCGAGTTGACCCAAGCGACCGGCTACGCCGAGCGCGATTGTGCCACCGAGATGCTCAGACGGTTGCCAGCATCGGGCAGGCGCCGGACCGTCGCTGGGGACAAGAGCTACGACACGAAGGACTTCGTCGCTGAGGTCCGTGAGCTGGGGTTCACGCCACACGTCGCCCAGAACACCAGCAACCGAAGATCGGCGATCGATGGGCGCACCACCCGCCACGACGGCTACGGCGTGTCCCAGCGGATCCGGAAACGGGTCGAGGAGCCCTTCGGTTGGATTAAGACCGTCGGGGCTGGCCGCAAGCTCCGCTACATCGGCCAAGCCCGCAACCGGGCCTGGTTCAAGACCGAAGCCGCTGTCTACAACCTGATTCGGATCTGCGCTCTCGACGCCGCGACAGCCTGACCCCTGCCTGGCCCGGTCCCAACAGGGGCCTCCCGAAGCCGCCAGGCGGCCTCGGGGCCACCCGATCCGGGCCACCACCATCACCGGACCCGACACCTGGAACCACCCCTAGCACCAATACACGGCCTACCGACCGATTTTCCGCACCCTGCTAGTCCGAGAAGGATTCGGTGTCGATCACCGTACCCTCGGTGTCGTAGGCCTCGACGGCTTCAAGCTGCGAGAGGTCGTCGACCCCGGCCAGGAAGAAGGCCACATCGTAGCCGAGATCCCGGCTCTGGATCTCGATGGGCTGCGTTCTGCCGTCCGTCATGCGGAGGGCGAGATCGGCCACCGTCTGAGAGACGATCCCGGCCAGAAGCGAGCCGTCGGGTGATGGGGACACCATGACCTGGATCAGGTCGTCGCCGACGAGAAAGTACGGCCCCTCACCATCGCCATCTGAATCCACCTGGAGGAAGAAGGAAAGACCGTCGGTCGTGGTTGCCGTCAGCGTCTGCGCCTCGCCGTCGGAATCGATCGTGGCGGCGGTGAAGGGTTCACCGTCGCCTGGGCTCGTCGAGATCACCGGCACCGGCAGTTCGGACCCGGCAACAGGCCTGATGCTCTCGGCCAGCATCACGACTTTCTCCGGCGACAGGTCCTCGGCGTCGACGAAGAAGCGCAAGCCGTCACGCTCCCAGCTCACTCTTACGATCGACTCGTTGCCTTCGCCGAACGTCTCCAGCGAACCCTCGACACCGGCGATGTCCACGACCGTGCCGCTCGGGGCCAACGGTTCGTCACCCGGCCGAGGGGCGACGACCGCCAGCCAGACCTGCCCGCCGGCGCTGGTGCGATAGCCGACAACCCGCATCTCCGGCGGATCTGCCAGCGCGTACTCCAGCTGCAGACCTTCTTCGGCCGGGAGCACGGGCCAGGCGCCATCGGCCCACGCTGAGACGACCTCGGCCGACGATGTGGTCTGGTCGCCCACGGTGACCACGTCAGAGGAGCCGTCGCGTTGAGTCTGCCACGCCAGGCCAATCCCGAGCCCGACAATGATCACGGCGACGATGAACACGACCGGCCGGGGGAGCGTGTTGGGCCGGCCGGGTTCGATCACCGCCGCGCCAGTCTCGAGTTCCTCGAATGTGGGCAACGACGGGACCTGATCGCCGGCCCGGCCCAGCAACTCCCGGATCCGTGAATCACGTGGACCGGTCATCGAGTCATCACCTTCTTCAGCTTCGAGCGGGCCCGGGCCAGCTGACGGCGTACGGTGCCATCGCTGACCCCAAGCACCTCGGCCACCTCGGCAACCGGCAGATCCTCCCAGTACGTGAGATACACGACGGCCCGTTGGCGAACGGACAACACATCGAGCTGTGACCAGACTTCGAGGTCCGAGTCGAGTTCCTGCGACGACGGCCCGGTTGCGGCCGTGAACTCGCGGCCGGCTCGCCGGCTCGACGTCCGAACGAGCATGCGGGCGGAGTTGAGCACCGCCTTGTAGAGGTAGGCCCGGGGCTGTAGCACCGCCTCCCAGTTGTCACCCCGGATGATGGAGACGATGGCATCGGCAACGGCGTCAGCGGCGTCGGCTGGTCCAACCAGCACGGTGGCGTAGCGGCCAAGGTCCTCGGACCATTTGCGATACGCCTCGTCGAGGCTCAGGTCTGCCATACATCAATACGATGCCACCACGGGTGTCGGCGGGTGACAACAAGCTGACTTAGGACCCTGGCAGGTCAGACCACGGCGACCGAAGATGGACCATGGCACCCCAGGACCGCAGCATGGATCAGTCAAACACCGCCACGAATGTCGACGGAAACCTCGAAGTCATGGCCAAGGTCGGCGATCTCATCAGATCCGGCTTCGCCGACCGCGGCAACCACCCGTTCGCCGACGACTTCGTCTTCCACTTCTTCAACCGTCAACTACCCGACCTGAACGGCGACCACCACGGAATCGATGGCATCGCCCACTTCTTCCAACGCCTTGGCAACCTCAGCGACGACGGGTTCCGCCAGGAGCATCACTCACTGACCCCCTTCGGGGATGAGCTCCTGGTGGCCTTCGTCACCAACACCGTCGGCTTCGGCGGCACCGACATCGACGTCGACGCCGTCGTGATATGGCGAATCCTCGATGGCCAGGTTCACGAAGGATGGGACATTCCAGCGGTCAACACCGTGCGTCCCCGTGGACCGGCCGGAGCACAGGCGAACGAACCGATGTGAACGTCAGGAGCCTCACGCCACCCCTCACCGACCGGCGCCAAGGACTGCCCCCGGCGGCAGACGTGAGCCGTCGACCTGCCGGGATGGAGTGATGACGGCAGCCTCCGACAGGGATCCGTCACCCGGGTCCGAGGTCAGCCTGCGTTCGGGCCAAGGCAGGGCCGTCATCGCCGCTGCGGTCTTCGGTTCCGCCTTGGCCTACATGAGCGACGACATGCTCAACGTGGCCCTACCCTCGATGGCCGGCGACCTCGGGGTCGGTGTATCGGAGATGCAGTGGGTGGTGAACGGCTACTTCGTCACCATGCTCTCGCTGATGCTCACCGCCGGCTCGGTGGGCGACATCAGGGGTCATCGCCGCACCTTCCTCTCAGGTATGGCGATCTTTGCCGGCGGGGCCGTGGTGGCCGCTACCGCCCCGTCGGTGGTGTTGCTGGTGGCCGGCCGCGCCGTTCAAGGAGTGGGCGCAGCACTCCTCCTGGCCTGCGGGTTGGCGCTGGTCAACGTCACCTTCCCCGAACACGAACGGAGTCGGGCGGTCGGGCTCTATATGGGCCTCACTGCGATTGCCACCGCAGCCGGTCCGGTTCTCGGTGGCCTTCTCGTTGACCTCGTCTCGTGGCGGGCGATCTTTGTCACACCCCTCCTTTTCCCGGTGGCGGCCGCCTTGACGACCTGGGCCGCAGTGCCCGAAACCCGACTGAACCCGGACCGCAAGATCGACACCAGGGGCGCTCTGCTTGCTTTCGTCACCATCGCCACGTTCAGCTTCGCTTTGATTCGGGGGCCGACGGGATGGCTGCGGACCGATGTGGTCGTGAGCCTGACCGTCGCCACTTTGGGGACCTGGGCCTTCATTCGGTGGCAGCGTTATGGGCCCGATCCCATGCTTCCGCCGATGTTGTTTCGCAACCGGACGTTTTCCGGAGGCAACGCCGTCACCTTGCTGTCATTCATGGTTTCAGCCGGCGCGTTCCTGTTCCTCGTCGTGCAACTCCAGACGACACTCGGCTACCGACCGGTGAGGGCCGGTGCGGCGTTCGTCCCGCTGTACCTCATCATGTTGGTCGGTTCTCCCCAATCCGGACGCCTGGCCGACAAGATCGGACCTCGCGTCCCCATCGTGGTCGGCAATCTCGTTCTCGCCGTCGGGACCTGGTGGCTGAGCCTCGTCGGCTCCGGCTCGCGGTTCTTGCCCGATGTCTTCCCCGGGATGATCGTGCTCGCTCTCGGGCTGGCCACCGTCGGCGCCCCGCTCACCTCCGCCACCCTGGGCGCCGTCGGTGAACAGCACCACGGGATGGCCTCCGGCGTCAACAACACCGTGGGACAGCTGGCCGGACTTCTCGTGATCGTCGTGCTCCCGGCGGTGGCCGGACTCTCGGGAACGGCGTTCGACGGCCCGGAGTTCGCCGACGGCTACCAGATCGCCATGCGGGTCTGCATCCTACTATGCATCGTGGCCGGCGGCATTGCCGCTGTCACCATCCGATCCAGCGAACGGCCGGATCAGACCTCCTTGATGAGATCGCCATAGGGCAACCGGACCCTGGCTCCGTAGAGGCCCTCCGGGCGTCGGGTACCGGCAGCCACCACCATCGTGACTTCAGCCTGCTTGGGGAGGCCGAGCAATCGACGGATCCGGAGCTTGTCGAGGCCACCGATCGGGCACGAGTCGTAGCCATGGGCGGTCAACGACAGCATGAACGTCATGGCGGCCAGAGAAGACTGGGTGTGGGCCCAGACCCGGTGGTCGCCGGTGTTCACCGGGCCTCTCACCGTCGGGGCTCGACGGCCCTTGAACCAGAACTGGACCCGGCGCATCAGGTTGCCGAAGCCGAGGGCGTCGGTCTGTCGGAGCCGAGGTGTGATCTTGTGGTAGTAGTCGTCGACGGGTTCGGGAAAGGTGATCGTCCCGCCCCGGGTCATCAGATCCCATACCTTGTCGAGGTTGGTCTCCCACTGGTCGCGGCGAGCCATGACCACGACCAGCTCGCCGGCCGTGGTTGCCGCCGGCTGGCCGAAGCAGGCCTCGGCCAGTCGCTCTCTGGTGGTGGAATCGCGGACCCAGTACAGCTCGTAGGGCTGGAGATTGGAGGAGCTGGGGGCGAGTGTTGCGTCTCGCAGGCAGTCCCTCATCAGCTCTTCCGGGATGGGCTCACCGTCGAAGACACGGATGGACCGGCGAGCCGTCAACGTTTGCTTGAACCCGGGGAGGGCCGTGTCTCGGAACGTCTCGTCCGGCACGTCCTCGCTTGCGGCACGGGGGGTGATCGTTGCCGTCATCTCCAGCAGCGGATTGTCGGTTGTCGACATGATCAGACTCCTTGGTTCGATCGAGGTCAACCTGGTTATGTCGAGCGGCCGAACGTCGATGCAGCAGCATCACTGCCTTCTCATGATCGAGGGCCGGGCCATATGGTCGGTAGGGCCCGAGGTCCTCGGATCGAGTCGCCAACCGCGACGGCCGGCCCCTCGTCGGTCCCCAAGAGATGCGGCGGTGGAGACGTAAAATTCCGTACCTCGGGTACGGACCCGACTCCGCTTCGGGTTGCGACTCGGGTCGACCGGGAGTCTCGGCTACCGCTTCAGGGCGCGGTCCTGGCCTTCCCCTGCGATGAGGTCTATTCCCTTGTCCCGACCCAAACCCAGTGTCCGCCAGCCAACGGTCAGATGAAAGATCACCATGGCCAACACGCTGAGGGCGGCAAACAGCGAACCCGGCTCGACCACGGCGATGACGCCGCCAACGGTGCCGACGAGGCCGAGCCCGATGGCCAACCAGGAAAGCCGGGAACCGTAGGCCGTCGCCTCTCGCATGGCCAGACCGA
The DNA here is from genome assembly GCA_965216685.1 of Acidimicrobiales bacterium. Taxonomy (GTDB): domain Bacteria; phylum Actinomycetota; class Acidimicrobiia; order Acidimicrobiales; family SZUA-35; genus JAHELU01. The sequence goes on along the minus strand of OZ244195.1, from coordinate 3,454,155 downwards.
GGAAGATCATGCCGATCGGTACGAGTAGCACTCCGGTGATCAACATGGTGTCGAACACGCTCTGGGCACCGTGCCAGGCGTACTCGATCGCCTGTAACTCCTCTGGCGTTGCCGCCGGGTCGGTGTACAGCTCGGCCAGCGGCGCCGTCGACAGATGGAGCATCGAGCTGGCGGCCATGATGACCAGCCCGAACCCGGCGAAGACCGTGCCGAACAAGGCGGCGGGCTGGTGAACCGACCGTAAGGCCCGGTCCAACACGAACACGTGCAGGGCAAACAACATCAAGGCGCCGAGATACAGGAAGTGCTCGGCGATGCGACCCGACTCGATGTCGGCAAAGTCGGTCAGCGTCTCGACATCGGAGGCATCGGGAAGGGCCAGGACGGTGACAACGGCGAATGACGCCAACAGAGCGATCCCGCCGGCCAAACCAGCCCCGCCACCCCATCGCAGCAGCCGCCGATCGGCAGCTGGGAGAGCGTTCGACTCCATTGATCGGGTGGTTTTCGATGATGTACTCATGGCTGTTCCTCATCACGTGGACACATCCGCCCACCTTTACCATGAACCGGGTCGAGCCCGGCCCGTAGAGTCCTACGTCCCGCGACACCACCCTCCTCGGTCGGGCTCTCGGCACCGACATGCCGGCCATGAGCGGGAGTGAGCGGCTCACACTGATCGCCTACAACGCCGTGTGGTGGATTCCGGCCGTGTTGCCGTTGCTTGGTGTGATCTCCTACCGCGCCGGCTTTCTCGGCTTTCTGGCCATTACCGTGGCCCGAGCCCTGATCAACGGCTACCGGATCAACGCCATGCCGGTGACTCAGGCCGAGCGGCTACCGCTTCGACAGCCCTAGTTAGCCATGCAGCCAGACTTCCACACCCGGGTCGCCGTAGGGCGATTGTTGGACGACGGTGACGCCGGGATGCAGCCCGCCGTCACTTCGGTAGCGCTTCAGGAGCGCCCGCTCGGCCTCAACATCGCCTTCGTCGGCGGCCAGGAGGAGATGAGCGATCTCGTCGATCCAGCGGGCGTCAGCGGGATCCACCGGTGATCCCGGTTCGCCCATACGGCCCCAGGTGTCCCACAGCAGGAGTTCATCGCCGAAACGGTGGGCCACTTCGTGGATGACTTCGTCGAAGACGAACCGTTCGCCGCAGAAGGCCGGCAACGAGGGATCGACACCGTAGACCCCAGGGTCGATGTCACCCTGTCGATGGCCGCGCCAGACCTGAGCGGCGGTGACGAATCCGGTGCCGTCAAGTTCGCATCGTCCGATGTCCAGTGGCGCTGGTAGGGCCGGAAGGGGAACGTCGATCTCCGGGTCGAAACGTTGCCACCGCCTGTCGATGAACGCCTCGACAATGACGTGATCGGCCTGCCAGCCGTCGATGAAGTATCCGGCGAACCCCACCCGTGACCGGGCCGGAATACCGTGGGTCCGAAGCGCCCCGACACAGAACAGCGTGTGGTCACGGCAGCATCCTTGGACCCGCTCGGTGAGCGGTCGAGGCCGGTCCAGCGATTGGGGATGGCGGCTCTGATCGATGGCCAGGATCGCTTCCAGCCAGCGGGCGTTGACGTCGCCACGGGAGGTGTCGGGAAGCTCCTGGACGGTGGCCCGGTAGTGCACGATGACGTTGCGGGCAACGGCCGACAACAGTCCAGGTACAGGGTGGATGGCCTCCAACAAGGCGCGGTGGTGGCCAGGATCGGAATAGGCGGTGTGGTGGGAATGGTCGATCGCCGATCTCATGGTCGGTCCTCCGCCACAGCTTCGATCGGGATCTGTAGTTCGGTGATCCACTGCCGGCCCGGGCCGCACTCGATGTCGAGCTCACGGCCATAGCCCAGCGGTCGGTAGCCGTTGCCTTCGATCCACGCCAGCAGTTTCTGATAGGTCGAGTCGCAGTTGTCCATCGTGCCCCGGTGGATGGCGGAAGCAACCTGGGCCAGGGCCGGAAGTTCGGTGATCTCGAACCCGTAGGACGTCGGTTCAAGATCAGGCCACTTACCTATCGTCAGGGTTGCGTGGACGGCCACTCGACCCTCGGCGGTGTCCTCGTACCACGCCGTCGACGGGCCAGTGACCTCCAGCCCGGCGGCCCTCATCCGGGACAGCAACTCGGGGTACAGCGGCTGAATGACCGGGCCGATGTCGGTCGGGGCCCATGATTCGGCGATTGCGGTCAGCTGGGCCACCAGCCTGGCCTCGACCGCCTTGACCTGCACCGGCAGCGGTTGGGTGTCGGCAGGAGGCGTCGAGCGGTCACCGTGAAGCCCGGCCAGAACGGTGTCGATGCGCTCGACCCGGCCACGGGCTGCCGCCGCTTCCTCCATCGCCTCCTGCCGTCTCGCCATCAACAGATTTCGCAGATCACCCGGGTCGTGTCCCCCGGCCAGAACCGACTCGATCTCGGTCAGGGACAATCCGAGGTCCTTGAGCTCGACAATCCGACGCAGGACGTCGAGTTGGTCAACACGATAGGAGCGATAGCCGGTGACCTCATCGACGTGAGCCGGTATGAGGAGGCCCATCTCGTGATAATGACGCAGCATCCGGACCGACACGCCCCCGAGCCGAGCAAGGTCTCCGATCCGCAACAACGCCACGACAGCTATACAAGCACCTCACACCGTGTGAGAGTCAACCGACGGGCCGATACCAATCGTTGCGGTCAACCAGAGCCGGTGGTTGCCAGTGCCGGTGAAAGGTAACGACTTCCCGAGGTGGCAACCAATCTGGTCCTCCCCTCGGCCATGTTGGTGGCCAACAGTTTCTCGGCGGCAATGCCCGACATCCAGTCGAGCACACCGAAGCGAGGATCGGAAATGGCCCGGCTGAGAGCAGCGGCCTCGACCAGCCGGCCCGGTGAATAATCCTGGAACTTCGTGCTCATTCGACCGTCGTAGACCCGGTAGATGTCACCGTCGAGAATGGCGATGCAGTAGGCGGCCATCTCTCCGTCGAACCGGAGTGCGGCGATCTCGATCTCCCAGTCGCCGTTGCCCCCCTCCACCACTCGGCGCCAGAACTCCCGCTCGGCCGGACGATCCAGGTCGCTGCGTCGTCGGGCGTCGCGGTCCCGACTGATGTGGACGGCCTCGACCTCGTCGATCAGGGCAGACGATATGGCCCGGCCACGGTCGAAACCCAGCTGCATGTCGAGCCCGGCCGCCTGGATCCGGTTCCGGGCCCGTTTGAGTTGCTTGCGTTTTGACTTCGACAGCACTTCCTCCACGGCGTGGGCCGAGGAAAACACCACCCGGGGCACTCGCAGTTCGGGGAGCAGCTGACCGTGTTCGAACTCGTCGGCCAGATACAGCAACGCCGGATCCCCCTCCGGGAGTTGCTCGAGCTCCAGCGACCACGCTCCCGACAAATCGCTCAATGCCCCGGCCACGGCCTCGGCCAGGGCCCGGGCGGCCTCGGTATTGCGAGCCGGCAGGCCGGCGTAGAGCGAACTCCCGTGTCCCATGGCCACCACTTTGGTGCCATCGGCCCGATGATCGGTGGCCAGCATGGCGCAGGCCTGCAACTGACGGGTGTCAGCCGATCGGATCTCCACCATCAGCGGCGACCAGTGGCTGAATGATTCGGCCCAGTGACTGAGCCAGGCGAAGCTGCCCATCACCGGCAGTTTCAGGTCTCGCGACAATTCGTCGATGTCGGCGGCCAACGGCCAGATCTCGGCCATCGAGGTGTGGATTTCCACATCGAAGGCCCGACCCAGAACCAACTCCGACGACCGGCGCCAGGCCTCGAACGGCTCGACCGCGTCTTCCAGAGGCTCGCGAAACAAGGCGGTGAGATCGGGGCCCGACATGGGACGGCAGTAGTGGAATCCCTGGCCCCTGTCACACCCGAGGCGGCGCAACGTGCTGGCCTGATCGGAGAATTCGATACCCTCGGCCACGGTGTAGGCGCCGAGGGCCCGAGACAGGTTGACCACGGCCTCAACCAGAGCCGAAGAGGTGGTTGAGCGATGCAGCTCGTTGATGAACGAACGATCGATCTTGATGGAATCGACCGGGAACGAGCGGAGATAGCTGAGCGACGAATAGCCGGTTCCGAAGTCGTCGATGGCCAGCTTGACGCCGATGGTCTTGAGCTGCTCCAGGATGCCGGCCGACGTCTCGGCATCGATGGCCAGCATCGACTCGGTGATCTCCAGCACCAGGTGCTGGGCGGCCAACCCGGAGTCGCGAAGCGCGTTGGTCAAGGCGTTGACCAAACTGTTGTCGTGGAGCTGGCGGATCGACAGATTGACCGTGATGCCCATCTCCTCGTAGCCCTGGATCTTCTGCCACTGGGCCGCCTGCTTGCACGCCTCCCGTAGGACCATCTCACCGATGGGCACGATCAAGCCGGTTTCCTCGGCCAACGGGATGAACTTCTCCGGAGTGATGTTTCCCCTCTCCGGGTGACGCCACCGGAGCAGTCCTTCGGCCAAGACCGCCTTTCCGGTCTGAAGATCGAAGATCGGCTGATAGTGGACTGTGAACTGGCCTTCATCCACCGCCTTTTGAAGATCGGCCTTCAGATCCAGCCGTTCGATGGCCTCTTCATGCATGACAGGCTCGAACAGCTCGTAGCGACCCTTCCCCCGGGTCTTCGACAGGTACATGGCCACATCAGCGTTGCGCATGAGCTGCTCGACATCGCTGTCACCTTGTTCCATGGCGATACCGATGCTGGCCGAGGCCCGAACGGTGCGTTCTCCCAGATCGATCGGCTGCGACAACTCTTCCAGCACCCGGCGGGCCACGTTGGTCGTGTCCCGACGGTCATTGACGTTGGCCAGCAGAATGGCGAATTCGTCACCGCCGAAACGAGCAACCGTGTCGGCGGCACTGACGCAGCTCTCCAGTCGGGTGGCCACCACGGCCAGCAGACGGTCACCGGCAGGATGGCCAAGCGAGTCGTTGACGGTCTTGAAGTCGTCCAGATCGATGAAGAGCACAGCGACGTTGCCGGGCCAAGCGGCGGCCAGGCCGGCCTGCACCCGTTGGGCAAACCTGGCCCGGTTTGACAAGCCGGTGAGATTGTCGTGCTCAGCGTCGTACTGGAGCCGTTCCTTGCCCTTCTCAATGGTCCGCATCAGGGCATAGACCCGGAACAGAATCAGCACGAAGAGAAGGGCCGATACCGGCAACGTCACCACGCGGTCGGCCGGTGTACCCCAGAACAGGTCGATGAGGGGCACACCCAGTGTGGCGCAGAACATGATGGCCAGCTGGGTGCCGGTCAGGCGATCAACATCCTCGGTTTCGGGCTGGGTTCCCATGGTCGGGTGGAGCGCCGCCGCCCCGAACCCGGCATAGAAGGTGAGCCAGAATGCATCGAACCAGAGTCCGGTGGTGAAGTTTCCGTTGGCGTTGTATATCCCGTAGGCCGTGTCCGCCACCGCCAAGGCGCCAATGGCGCCGACAATGAAAGCGAACGGTGGATGTTTGAGGTGAGCGGTCACGATCAGACGCGCCGCCACGGCCAACAGCGCCACATCCATGACCGGGTAGGCGACCTGCACGATCAGCGCCGCCGTCGTGTTGGAGTCTGTTTCAAACACGGTGTCGACAAACAGAACCCACAGAGCGCCGAACATGCCGATGCCGACCACGGCGGCGTCAATGAAGGTGGTGGTGTTCCGGTTGGGAGTCAGCGACTCGACCATCCGGATGAGCCCCATGATCATGAGTGGGTACATCATGAGGTAGAAGAAGTCGGCGGTGCTGGGGAAGGGCGGCGCTCCCGTGGTCAACTCGATGACGTAATACACCAGGTCGGCGATCAAGAACGAGCTCAGCCCGGCCGCGAACCAGAGCCACGGAGCGCGGGGTTCGGGCTTGTGGAGCTTCACCCCGAGCACAACCATGAGCACCGACAGCAAACCGACTCCGTTGTAGAGCACCAGCTTCGACTCTGGGGTGTTCTGGATCACGAAGTAGACAGCGGTCAGACCGACGGCCACGGCAATCCACGCTCTCCACAAATGGGTCATGGCTCTAGCATCGGCGTGGCCGGAGGACCCCTTTATCCGTTCGGTACCGTTGCCCACCCGACCGATTCATCCGGCCCCCACCCCGGGAGCGATCTTGCCCAACGGATCCCGGGAGTGGGGCCTGGGATCTACGCCTAGCGCCCGAAGGCGACAAGAGACAGGGCACAGGCGGAAAGGGCCACGCCGATCAACTGCCAGCGGGACAGGCGCTCACCGAGAAGGAGCCGGGCCAGTCCCACCGTTGCCACCGGGTACAGCGACACAATGGCCGCCACCCACGTGAACACTCCCGTCTCCAGGGCAAGCAGATAGAAGCTATTGGCGGCGCAGTCAAGAACACCGGTGGCACCGATGGTCGGCCACATCCGGCGATCTGTCCTCCCTGACAACGATGGCCCGTCGGCCGTTGATCTTCGGGTCAGCAACCGAGCCAACAGGATGGCCAGGACCAGACCGCCGATTGACGAGACGCGGGCTGCCACCAGCGGCCAGAGACCGCTGGCGGCCGACACGTTGCCCAGAGCAACGAAGAAGACACCGAATCCCACCCCGGCGATCAACGACAGATTGCGAGTCGACGAACGGCCGGCCGATTGCTGGACCAGAGCGCTCCGCTCCCGGGGTGGCAGATAGACATCGAGTCGGGTCCGACTGGTACCGCCGGCCGAGACCAGCACGGCGGCCGGTATCGAGACAACCACACCGACCATGGCGATCCGCCCCGGTACCCGCCCCATCGCCACCCCTACGGCGACAGGGATCACCGTGCCGGTGAGAGCGGTTATCGCTGCGGCCGTCGACATCGGACCGATGGCCAGGGCCTTGTACATGGTGGTCAGGGCCACGGCGACGGCAACGCCACCGACCAGCCCCCAGAGTAGATCGGTCTCCAGCGGGTCACCGGTGACGACGACCAGGGACAGCACGGTGAGGCACACCAAGCTGACCACCTGGGCCAGGGCGGTGACGACGGTGACGTCACGATCTTTGGACGCGATGGCACCGAAGTAGTCCGACGACCCGTAGCTCAGGGCGGAGAGGACAGCGTAGGCCACAGCAACCATGCCGTCTTACCGTCGGCAGAGCCGTCGGGAAACTCAACGCGTCGGCCGGCACGGTCGATGGTGATGCCATGGACGAACGGTCGACATGGCTACGTGACAGAGTGATCGAGGTCCTGGCCATCCGGTTGACGGTGGCGGCTCTGGCGGCGACGGGAATCACGGCCCTGGGACTCCTGAGGCTGGGTCTTGACCCGGCCACCGTCATCCCCTGGGCGTTGCTGGTAGGCCACTCGACCGTGGCGACGCTGGTTGTGATTGAGTTGCTGGCCGGCCCGTCCCGACCCCAGGATCTGCGCCACTATCTCCTCTCGCACGAGGGCTATGCCCTCGACCGGTATCAGCGGCCGGTCGACGACGATGAGCAGCCAAGCGCCGGGGGCGACGTGGCGGCCACGCTGGCCACGGTGGGACTGGAACCGACGAGGACCGTGATCGACGTCGCCGCCGAGGTCGAAGTCTACGACCTCTACCAGGTGTCGGGGCGGCAACTGACGGCGGTGGTGGGTCGGCTCAGCGGTGACCTCTTCCTGGTTTCGACCATGACCGATGCCTCGGTGGTGGTCACCAGTCAGCGGTTTGTGGCCACTGACCAGCATGTGGATCTGTCGTTCCATCCGGCAGCGGACCATCTCGAGCTGATCGGTCGCCATCTCAGCAGGCTCGATGAGCTGGTGTCCCTCGGCCTCCGTTGCCGGAGGCACGATCCGACAACGATTCTGCAGATCCTCGACTCGGAAACGGCGGCCTGGCACCAGCTCGGCCCCTGGCTGGGGTCGGTACTTCGTCTCGATGCGGGGCGGGGCCGACGATTCCGCCCTTCCGTCGTCGGGGTTGGCGTGAACAACCGGCTGGTGAGTGAAGCGGGGCGGCGGGTCGGTTGCCGACGCTGTGGCTGCCCGGCCCACTTCCTCAAGGTCGAGTTGCACGGTGACGATGGAGCTAACACAGCTGGTCCTACCGCACGACCGTGCCGGCGCTCCTAGCTCAACTGGATAGAGCATCTGATTTCGGATCAGAAGGTTTGGGGTTCGAATCCCTGGGAGTGCGCCACCAGCGAGAGGTACTTCTCTTCCTACCGGGCGGCCGGTTGGATCTCCCATTCGAACCAGGGGTCCCCCAGGTCGAGGCGTCGCCGGACCACAAGTCGTTTGTCCTCAATGGCGGCCAGGCCTTCCCACAGGGCGTTCCAACCGTCGAAGACGACAGGGTCCACCAACGCCGGATCGAAGACACGCCAGTGGCGCAGGCGCAGTCGAGCTTCGGCCCCGACCTCGTCGATCTCGCACCGGGGGCCATGGCCGTCGAGCAGTTGGGCCAGTCGGTGTACAAACGGTCGCTGGAGACCGAGGGGTTCCATGATCCGGTGGTGAAACTGCATCCCGATCTGGCGGCCGACGACGCCGGCCACCGCTGCGGTATCGGCTGGACCGAGCACCTCGGTCATGGTCGGCAGGATGGTGTGGATGTAGTTCATGGCGTAGTTGCGTTCGACCTTGACCAGACGCACGGGTTCCCAATCGGGGGTGGGCAACCGAACAGCTGGACCGGGTGGCCGCTCCCCCGGCCGGAACCGAACCCGACCGTTTGGCTCCAGCGGTTCCGGCTCCTCGATGTAGTAGCCGACGAGCCCGGGCTGCCCGTCCGTGGTCTGGGAGGTGGCCACGAATCCCAGACAGTCGTTGCCCAGCGATACTCCGTTGTGGCCGTGCCATCCCCGCAACATGGCCTCGTTCACCTCGCTGGGAACACCACAGACGGCGGTGCCGTCGAAGATCCAGCGGGGCGGCAGGTAGCGCACCCACGACTTGGTGTCGGACTCCGGTATCCACTCCACCCTGACGCCGCCCAGCGCATTGGAGAGCACGTGGTACTTGGCACAGGCCACGGCATCGGGCTCGCCGGTCAGGCCGAGCTTCTCCAATCCTGGGAGGAACGCGTCCAGGTGTTGGTTGCGGAACGTCTGGAACACAACCTCGGCCGCCGGGGTCGCCCCCAACCGGGTGACCATGCCAAGCACCAGCCCGGTCAGAAATCGATGGTACAGCTCGGCCAGGGCCGACCAGGCCACCAGCGGTTCGGCCCCGACCTCGTTGCCGGACCGGTCGGGAACTTCGTCTTCATGTGGGTGCTGATTCATCAGATTCCGTGTCGGGAGAGACCAAGGGGGCCATGCTCACCGAACATGGGCCGGTTGTCCAGCCCGGCCCCGACGCCGGCGAGTAACGTTCCCATGAGTGGACATTGATCTCAACCACATTCCCATTCGCCGGTTCTCCGTCTCCAACGTCGAGGTTTGGACCCGCTGTGTTCCCGACGAGATCCCCCGACGGGCCACCTCGGTCGGCCTGTCGACCCTGCTCATCGATCGGGGCGATGGACCGATGGTGTGCGCGGTCAGCCGAGCGTCGCGTCCGCCGAGAAGCCGCGGCCCGGTGGTTGGTGGTCTCCGCCTCGACGAATCCTGGACCGAGACCTACCGCCATCGTCGGTTCGATCGGCGGCCCGGTCATACCCGGCGGCGGTCCTGGACGAGGCGCGTCGGCAGCTGGCCTCCGTGCCCTTTGACCACACATTTCACTTCTCGGTAGGGTCGACGGGCCGAGACGCCGGATTGACGGTGCGGGTGCTGGTGGCCGACGGGCTGGCGATCTCCCGTCTGGCCGACGTCGTCGACGATCCGGCCATGCTCACCGTCATCGGAGCCGCCGCTCTACTTGGCGGCCAATCGAGCGGTGACGCCGATCGGTGACGGCGGCTGTCGGTTGCCGGTGACTGCAGTTGACAGTGTCTTCGGTGCTGCCCTACATTTCCCCTAACGATCGTTCGGTAGGCAGGGCGGCCAGTGGCTCGAACATCGTCCGACACACGATCAGAGGAGGCCCCGTGGAACTGGCCCAAGCCATGCGAACCTGCCCCGCCATGCGGTACTACAAGCCCGACCCCGTCCCCAACGACGTGCTGTACCGGGCCGTCGACAACGCCCGTTTCGGCCCTCAGGGCGGCAACCGCCAACCCGTACGGTTCCTGATCGTGACGGATCCGGCCAAGAAGAAACAGCTGGCCGAGTGGTACATGATCCCCTGGCGACAGTACTACGAGATGGCCACCAGCTCCGGTGAGGCGCTGACGGCCGAAAGCGGCGACACCAAGGCCACCAAGGCCATGATGTCTCAGAAGTCGATCCATGCCGCCAATGACTTCGCCGAGGCCATTCCCAACCATCCGGCCGTCATCGTGGCCTGCGCCGACCTGGCCGAGACCCATCCGACCGACACCGACCTGGGCCGGCTCAGCATCGTGGGCGGTGCCTCGGTCTATCCCATCGTCCAGAACCTGGCCCTGGCCCTACGGGCCGAAGGGGTGGCCACCACGTGGACGACGCTGCTGGTGCTGTTCGAGGAACAGGTCAAGGAACTGTTGGGCATTCCCGAGCACCTGTCAACGGCCTGCCACCTGTTCGCCGGATATCCGGAGCACGGCTTTCCGTCGAGCCTGACCCGGCTTCCGGTCGAGGAACTGGCTTTCGTCGACAGCTTCGACAACCCGCTCACGGCCTAGGAGCGGTACCGGTGCCCAACCAGTCTCCGCAGGCGGCGTTCATCGATGCCGGCATCGAAGAGCCGGTGCGCCGGGCCACCTTTGGTGACCAACTGCGTCGCAACGCCCAGCGCCACCCCGACAAACCGGCGGTGGTGGCCCTCGACAGTCCGGCCCATCCCCGCCGCCGGCTGACCTACCGGGAGCTGGATCAACAGGCCAACCGGGTGGCCAACGCCCTGGCCGACCGCGGGGTCGGCACCGGCGACGTGGTGGCCATCATGGGCCGCAACAGCCCCGAGCTGATCATCACATTCTGGGCCTGCGCCAAGCTGGGAGCGGCCGTGACCGGCGTGAACTACACCTTCCTCCCAGGCGAACTGCATCACCAGCTCAACCACTCCGGCGCTTCCGTCCTGGTCTGCGAAGACTCCTTGACAACCAGGATCGACGAGATCGAAGAACCGCTGGAGGAGTTGGAAACCCGCATCTCCATCGACATCGACAGCGACCAATCGACGACCGGCTGGCTGCGGTGGACGGCCCTGCTGGCCGCCTCGAACGACAGCTCCGAACCGGTCCCCACCAGCGCCGTCACCGAGCACACCATCGGACTGATTCCCTACACCAGCGGGACCGAGGCCCTGCCCAAGGCGGTGCTGATCCCGCAACGCAACTACCTGGTGGGAATGATCCCGGCCTTCATCACGTCGGTGGGGTTGGTCGAACACGATGTCTGGTACTACCTGTTGCCGATGCACACCATCGCCGGACTGGGTTTGCAGATCGCCCTGGTGGCGCTGGGCAACACCATCGTGCTGCCCTACTCCACCGACCCCCAACGGGCGCTCGACAGCTGGGTGAACGAGGGGGTGACCTGCAGCGCTCAAACCCCGACGTTCTTCCTGCAGATGATCAAACTCGACGGCTTCGCCCAGGCCGAGCTGGCTCAACTACGGCGAATGGTGACCTACGGCGGCACCATGCCGCGGGCCATGTTCGAGTCCTTCGCCGCCGTTGCCCCCAATATGGAATGGGTGACGTTCTGGTCTCAGTCGGAGCTGGCCCAGACACCCACCGTCGGGCGGTTCAAGTCGCTGGACGACATCCCCCGCCAGGACCCGTCGTGGATCGGGACGGCGTCGAGCACACTCGAGATTCGCGTGGTCGACGAGGACGGCAACGACGCCGAACACGGCGAGTTGCTGTGCCGCAGTCCGGGAGTGATGCGGGGCTACCTGAACGATCCGGCGAGAACGGCCGAGGTACTCCGTGACGGATGGCTGCACACCGGCGACATCGTGGAAATCGACGAGGAACGCAACCTCTTCTTCCGGGATCGCCGCAAAGACATGATCAAGACCGGAGGCATGAACGTGTCGTCGGTGGAGGTCGAGCGGGCCATCTACACCCACGACTCGGTCCTGGAAGTGGCGGTGGTCGGCCTGGACGACGAGTACTGGGGTCAGGCGGTCACGGCGTTCGTCACCGCCCGACCGGACCACGACCTGGCCGGCGACGAGATCCGAGCCTGGTGCAAGGACCGGCTGGCGCCCTTCAAGGTACCCAAGACCGTCAACGTGGTGGAGTCGCTGCCGAAGGACAGCCAGGGCAAGACCTTGAAGCGGGAGCTTCGAACGTTCCGACCGGCGGATGGCTGACGCCGTCGTGGCCGCCGCAGCCGAGGCCGACAGCGCCGCCGACCAGACGCCCCAAGCGGGACCCGAGAGCACCCGGGCGTCCTTGCTCCGCACCGCCACCGAACTGTTCGCCGAGCACGGGTACCACGCCGTAGGTATGCGCTCGATCGCCGACACGGTCGGGGTCCGGCCGGCCAGTGTCTACCACCACTTCGAGTCGAAAGCGGCCATGCTCAGCGAGATCGCCCACGCCGCCACCTCGGACTTCACCCGTGATGCCATGAAGACCCTGGCCGGGCCGGGTCGTCCTCGGGCGCGGCTGACCACCGTGCTGCGGCAGCACATTCACTACTTCCATCGGCACCGGTTGGAGGAAGCCGTCACCCGCCACGATATGGCGGCCCTCCCGCCGGACGTTCTGGTCGACATCCAACGGTCCCGCCGGGCCTACCACCAGGCCGTCACCGCCACCATCGCCGAGGGGTGTTCGGTTGGTGACTTCGATGTCGCCTCACCAGAGCTGGCCGCCTTCGCCGTGCTCGACGCCATCAACGGAATCAACTTGTGGTACCGGTCCGACGGACCGGTCGACCTGCCGACCCTGGTCGACCGCTACCTGGCCATGACGCTTGACGGACTGCTGCAGGCCGGCCGCGACACAGCGCCGTGATCGACCCCGCCCAGCCACTGGCCCCCCTGGATCCCGACCGCCTGCGGGCCGCACTGACCGAGGCCGACATGCCGGTGCTGGCCATGGTGCTGGTCCACCTGACGGGTGACCGACGCTGGATCCAGGAGCCATACCAACCGGTGCGCGACGTCCGGCTGTTTCCCGACGAATCGGGCGGGCTGGCCGAGCAGGCTCAGCACCAGTTGCGGGAGGCGGTGTTCGATGCGGTCGTCGCCGGGGCCCAACCGGTCGAGTTGCCGACTGCCACCTTGGCCCAGATGATGTCGGTGGCAGTGGCCGAGAACGTCAGCGAAGAATATGTGCCGCTCTTCATGGAGGAGATGGGCTTCCGCCCACCTGACACCTCAGCCATCGACGCCATCAGATCAATCGATCCGGAACACCGACCCACCGCCGTTGTCATCGGGGCCGGCCTGTCCGGTATCTGCGCCGGCGTGCAACTGGCGCAGGCGGGAGTCGAGTATGTGATCCTGGAGAAGAATCCCGAGGTCGGTGGGACCTGGTACGACAACACCTATCCCGATTGCGGGGTCGACACCCCCAACCACTTCTACTCCTTCTCGTTCAACCAACGACATCGCTGGTCGTCGTACTTCTCCAAGCAGGACGAGATCCTCGACTACCTGATCGACACCGCCCGGGACTGCGGGGTCTACGACAAGATCCGTTTCGAGGTCACGGTGACGGCGGCCGCCTGGGACGATGCGTCCGGACGCTGGACCGTGACCTACGCCGCCAGCGGCGACACGGTGGAGACGATGGAGCTGGAATCCGACCTGGTGGTGTTCGCCGTCGGCCAGCTCAACAAGCCGAACATTCCCGACATCGATGGAGCAGCCGGGTTCCACGGTCCGGCCTTCCACACCGCCCGCTGGGATCACGATGTGAACCTGGCTGGCCGCCACGTCGCCCTCATCGGGACCGGGGCATCCGGTGTGCAGTCGGGCCGGGCCATCGCCCGCTCGGCGGCCCATCTCACCATCTTCCAACGGTCGCCCCAATGGTTGGCCCCTAATCCCGATTACCACCGGTCGGTGTCGGCCGACAAGCAATACCTGCTCGACGTGGTCCCCTTCTACGCCACCTGGTACCGGTTCATCCTGTTCTGGCGGTTTGGCGACGGTCTGTACCCGTCACTGCACCGCGACCCCGATTGGGAGCACCCCGAGCGGTCGATGAACGCCACCAACGATCGCCACCGCAAGTTCCTGACCGCCTACATCGAATCCAAGCTCGAGGGCCACCCCCAACTGCTGAAACACTGTGTGCCCACCTATCCGCCATACGGCAAGCGCATGCTGATGGACAACGGCTGGTTGGAGTTGATCACCGCCGACAACGTCACGCTGGTTCCCGAGGCCGTTGAATCGTTCACCGCCGACGGGATGGTCGACGCCGCCGGCGACCACCACCGTGTCGATGTTGTCGTCTACGGCACCGGATTCCAGGTCACCCGCCCGATCTTCCCCATCGACGTCGCCGGTCGAGACGGGGCGACCCTGGCCGAACTCTGGGGGGAGGAGGACCCGAGAGCGTACCTTGGCATCACCGTCCCGGGCTTTCCCAACATGTTCATCATCTTCGGTCCCAACACCGGGCTGGGCCACGGCGGTTCGACCATCTTCCAGACCGAGGCCCAGGTCCACTACACCATGAGTTGTGTCGCCGCGATGGCCCACCGGCATCGTCGCATCGAGGTCACGACGGAAGCCTACGAGCGCTACAACCGCCGGATCGACGAGATCCTGGCCGACATGGTGTGGGCTCACGACGGCATGAGGAACTGGTACAAGAACTCCAAGGGGCGGGTGATCGTCAACACTCCGTGGCGCCTGGTCGACTACTGGGCCATGACCCGGAATGTCGATCTGGACGACTACGAACTGGCATGAATCCCAGCAGCGGCCGATCCCTTTCCCAGCCAACCCATGACCGACTTCGTCGCCTTCCCCGAGGTTTGTGCGCTCAGGTGTCATAAAGACACCGCAGCGCACAAACCTTCCGGCCGGGCAAACCCCGGGGCGATCAATTCAGCTGAACGTGGACCCGACCGCCGGCGTGAACGCTCTCGATTCCCAGTAGGGCGTCACCGGCCTGGCCGGCCGGCACCGTCCAGCAGACATTCCCCTCGATGTCCTTACCGGGGCCGATCGGCGACACCAGATTCAGATCATCACCGGCGGAGCAGCCCGCCGCCGCTTCGGTGGCATCGGCACCGTCGGCCGAAACAAGCATGAATCGCAGGCCGGAAGCCGACAGGTCACCTCCGGTGCTGTCGTTACGGACCCGGATACGGCTCGTCACCTCAACCTGATCGTCACCGAGATCAGTGGTGGTTGCCGGCTCACGAACCTGGAGCATCCAGACCTCGGTCGTGCCGTCCACCGGCACCGTCAGCCGAACCCCGCCGTTCAGTTCGTGGGGGTTGGTGAAAGAACCGGGTTGGCCACCCGTATCGCCGACGGCCGACGCCGAAGCACTGTTGTCGTCGGATTCGGCCGCAGTGTCGTCGTCGCCCTGAAACTGGAACACCAGGTAGCCGGCCAACGCGGCCAGGGCCAAGGCCACCAAGGCGATGATGCCGTAGAGCATGAGCCGGCCCATGCCGCCCTTGGGGGGAGGCGATGACATCGGAGTCAGAACCGACGTGCCCGAGTAGTCGCTCTGCTGGTCGGCGAACACATCGCCTATGGGAATCGGCTGGTCATTGACCGGAGCGGGGGCGCTGTCGAACCCGAACGAGTCGGCCACGCTGGTCTCGGCCTGCTCGTCGTATCCGTCGTTGCCCCCGTGATCGAGGGACTCAACCGCACCGCCGTCCCAGTTGTCGACTCCGTTGGACTCGGCGATGTCAACGGTCGGTGCGTCGGCCATGACCGCTGTGTCATCGGAACCGCCGTAGTAGGGATTCGACTCGAGTGACAGGTCATTGGGATCGATGTCGAGCGTCTCAGTCGGGTCGATGCCGCCAACGCCGGGGACGAGCGTGGCCCCGTCGTCGTCCGAAACGGGAGATGACGTGAAGCTCTGCTCCTCGACCTGTCGCTTCAGGTCATCGAGCTGGTTCAGAGTGGCGTCGACCGGCTCGGCTGCCGGCTGCAAGTCTGAGATCTCGACGGTGGGAGCGTCGAATGCGTGGGCCGCGGTGTCGGTGGCGACATCGCTCGATTCCGCACCGTTCTCGGTATCGGACTCGACCCCGTCGTCGTACGGCTCGAGCAGATCGGGCCCGTCGACGTCGCCGCCACCGGCATAGTCGTACTGTCGGGTCACGTCGACCCCGCTCCGAACATCGGAGGCACCCGATTGGGCCCACCCGGCCAGACCATGCGACGACCCCTCGGTCCGCGCCGCCAGGCCGGATGCCGCCATCCCGGCAGTGGTGGCCGACACCGACGGCTCTCCGCTGTCGGCAAGCCCCGATGCCAGTTCGGAAACGTGAGTGTCGGCGGCCTCGGCCCCGGCCTCGACCTCATGTTCGATGTGGCCAAGCGGTTCGTACTGGTCGACCTGCTCAACGTGGTCGGCGTCGACCTCGACCTCGCCGACCGTGTCAGTGGCCAAATCGTCGGCCGCAGCCATGGCCGACGCTACTGGCTCGTCGACCTCGTCGAGCTCGTCGAGGTCACCCGAATCATCGATATACCCGCCGCCGTCACCTTCGGCTTCATGCCCGACTTCGGCGGCCTCGACTTCGGCCTCGGTGAAATCATCGGATTGGGCCTCACCCGGATCATCGGAGACATCATTGGAATCCTGGTCGGGCTCGTCCTCGGTCGCCGGTTGAGAGCCGACCGGGCCGTAGCCCTCCGGCCACCACTTGCCGTCGGACGCCTGATACCAGCCTTCCGGCGGAGGCCACTGGTACCGGTTGTCATCCCATGCGGTATAACTCAATTCGGTCACTGTTACCTACCCTGTCGAGTCCGCAGTACTTCGAAGCACGCGACGGCGGCGGCCATTGCAACGTTGAGGCTGTTGAGGCTTCCAGCCAACGGGATCGAAGCCAACATGTCAACCCGCTTTCTCACAAGCTGCGACAATCCTCTTCCTTCAGCACCTAAAACTAGAGCAATTTGGCCATGATCACTCAATGAAAGATCGAAGATCGAACGGTCTCCAGCCTCGTCCAACCCGACCGTCACCACGCCGGCGTCCTTAATGGCCGCTAAAGAAGCGGGTATTCCGCCAACAAGGCTGATCGGCACATGTTCGACGGCGCCGGCTGCGGTTTTTGTGGCCGTGGGGCTCAGATGGGCCGACCGATGCCGCCCCAGGACCATACCGGTCACGCCGGCGCACTCCGCCGTTCGGAGTATCGCTCCCAGGTTCTGAGGGTCGGTCACACCGTCCAGGACGAGAAGGAACGCCTTTGGATCGGCCAGCAGACGATCGAGGTCGGCCTCGGCCACCGGCACCGCCCGAGCCAGCACCCCTTGATGGGATTCGGTGACCGCCTCGGCTCCGAAATGGCGCCGGCTGACCTTGCGGAGACCGACACCGAGCTCGTTCGACAGCTCCTCGATGTCGGTCAGGATGTCGGCCGGGGCCATGTCTTCGATCATGAGTACTTCCCGCACCGGACGTTTGCCGGCCAACAGCAGCTCACGCACCGATTGGCGGCCCTCGACCTGGTCGCCCCCCAGTCCTTTGACCCGCCGCCGGGAGGAGCCACGGTTGCCGCCTCGGCCCCCGCCTCCTGCCGTCCGGTCTTTGCCGCCACCACGGCCACCGCCGGCTCCCCGGCCCCCGTCGGCGCCGCGAGCCCCCGTGCGGCGACCCGAACGGGCCGAGCCCGACGATTTGGGCGAGCGGCGGCCAGCCGGTCTGGACGATCGGCGGCTCACTGCTCGTCTCCTCCGGCTCGACGCTGCAGCAAGGCCACGGCATGGCACTGCACCCCACCGGCCAGAGCGGCCAGCCCTTCGGTCGTCTTGGCCTTGATCGAGACAGGGGCGGCCACAACCCGGGACAGGTTGGCGGCCATGGCGGCCCGGTGGGGGCCGATCTTCGGTCGGTCCATGATCACGGTGCAGTCGAGGTTCACCACGGTCCATCCGTCGGCCGACGCCTGCCGGGCCGCTTCGGCCAGCATGGCCACGCTGTCACTACCGGCCCACCGCTCGTCGCTGTCGGGAAACAGGCCGCCGATGTCACCCAGGCCGGCCGCCCCCAACACGGCGTCGACGCAAGCGTGGGCGATCACATCGGCATCACTGTGACCCCGCAGTCCGGGTTCGCCCTCGAACCGTACGCCGGCCAGGATCAGCGGCTTGGACCGGTCTTCGCCGTAGGGATGGACGTCAAAGCCCTGACCGATGCGGATCGACGAGTTCGTCGAATTCGGTGTCTCAGACAACACTCTTGGTCACCTTGATTTCGACCAACCTCACAAACATGGCACCCGCACACTACCCACAACCGGAACGATCCCGTCTCTCGATCAATGATCGTAGCCGGTGCCGCCCCGTTGTCCCAGCGGCCTGCGGCCTGCGGCCGTTGCCGCGCTCAAGGGAATCTGTGAAACAGACACAACCGGCCCGACTATCTCGTAGAATGATTGGTGGCTGGGCCCCTGCCGGGGCCAACACCGAGCTATCACGGGTACCTGTCATGAACGGCACTGAAACGCTTCGATCAGTCGAACTCTTCCGAGATCTCGACGACGCCACCTTGGCCGAGTTGGCCAACCACACCGAGCGGCGTCGGCTGGCCCGGGGCGACGTGATATTCGGTGAGAGCGACGAACCGAACGAGCTGTTCGTGGTGGTCTCCGGTCGAGTGGCCATGGTCAATCGTTCCATCGACGGCCGGGAGTCGGTGGTTGCCCTGATGGAACCGGGCGATCTGTTCGGCGAGATGCCGATGTTCGACGGGCTACCCCGCTCGACCGACGCCCGGGTCCTGGAGCAGTCAGAGGTCCTGGCCATCCCCTATGAGCCGATGAAAACCCTCTACGCCGAGCGCCCCCGGCTGCTCTGGCGGGTGGTGGAGCTGCTGGCCCATCGGGTACGACAGATGGACGGCGTACTGGCCGACTCGGTCTTTCTCGACGTGACCGGCCGCACGGCCAAGCGGCTGCTGGAGATCGCCGGTGAGTCCGACGACTTCTCCCTGCCGGTCACCCAGGAGGAGCTGGCCGGTATCGTGGGCGCCAGCCGGGAGCGGGTCAACAAGGCAATCGCCTCCTTCATCAAACTGGGCTGGATCGAGCAGCGGGATCGGCGTTACCACATTCTCAAACGCGATCAGCTCGAACTGCGCTCCCGTTAAACCCACCGCCCCCCGTGCAATCGACGCAGGGGAAGCACTCTGGCCGGTACACGACCCCTTGGCGGGTCGGGTACCCGCCAAAGTGATGGTCAAGAGGGTCGTCGAGCCGCCAACGTGTTGGCCCGGCCAGCCCGCCGGGCATGGCACGCCGGGCATAATGACGGGCTCCGTCCCGCCGCAGCTAGACCTTCAGGTGTTCGAGGACCTGGGCCCAGGCGTCGGATGCGTCTCTCGGGCGGTGCTCGGGGGCGGACTTGTCGTGGACGAAGCCGTGTTTGGCTCCCGGGTATCGGGCCACCTTGACCCTCAAGTCAACCAACTGATCAACATCGGCCGACGACACGAACACGTCCTCGGTGCCGACCACGGCCAGGATTGACGTCGGATCCTCGACGTGGGGAATCAGTTCCAGCGGCTCCCGTTGGAACGGTCCTCGCCACTGGGCCGGCAACCGGACCATCCCGTAGAAGCTCACCAACCGGTCGAACCGGAGCGATGCCGCCGCCTTGTAGGCGTAGGTGCCACCCAAGTCGAACCCGATCAAGGCCACCGGTTCGACCTCCAGTCGGTTGGCGGCATCGACCAGATCGGCCACCACGTCGTCATCGTCGAGCTCGGACACCGCCTGGTGGCGGTCATCGAGTGAATCCGACCGGAACTCGTGATCCCGGTAGAGGTCGACCACGATGACGTGCCAGTTGTGGGTGACGGCCAGAGACGCCGCCATGCGATCGAACAGGGCCCGGCGGCCGAGCAGATCGGGAACGACGACAACGCCACGCTTGGCCCCGACGGTGGGATGAAGGTCGGCAGGTGTTCCGGAGACGAGTTCTATTTCCACAGGGGTTGTTCAAGCACCTTGTCGATGAACGGACCAGCAGAGTGTAGTGCCGCCGTATCCGGCACCGTCTCGGACCCCAACTCAATAATGGTCAATACTGGTCGATGATGGAATCGCCGGCCAAACGAGCCGCACCCTCCTTGAGCGCCCGGGCCCTGGAGGCGCCGATACCCTCCACCGCCTCCAACTCCTCGGTGGTGGCTCCAAGGATCTTGCGCAGACTGCCGAAGTGATCCACCACCCGAACAACGTGGGCCTCATTGATATGCGGCAGCTTCGACAACAGCCGGAAGCCGCGGGGTTCGACGGTCCCGTCGAGATCACCGTCAGGACCTAGTAGATGGAGTGACCGAGACATACGGAGGTCGTCGAACAATGCCTCGTCATTGAGTTCGGCCAGCGCCTTCATGGCCTCCTCGGTGTCCATGTCGGAGCTCGGCTGCAGGTAGTCGGTGAGAATGAGACGGCGGTCATCGTCGACCCCCTCCATCAGCTCCTCCAGCTGCAACCGGACCAGCCGGCCGTCGGTGCCCAGCTCGACCAGATTGTGTTCGATCTCGGTGGCGATGCGAGTCACCATCTCGATCCGCTGCAAAACCTCGACCACGTTGCGGACGGCCACCAGATCCTGTGCTTCCAGGGCCGTCAACTTACGCGATACCTGGTACAACCGGGCCCGGTACCGCTCCAGTGTCTGCAGCGCCTGATTGGATCGTTCCAACAGACGGCTGGTTGACAGGATCTGACGGATCTGATCCCCAACGTACACCTGGATCTGTTTACGGGATTCCGACACCGCCACCACTGGCGCATCGAGCATCCGGGCCACCCGCTCCGCCGTACGGTGACGGGTGCCGGTCTCGGAGGTCGGCACATTGGGGTTGGGGACCAGATGCACGTTGGCTCGAGCAATGCGACTGACATCGGAGGCCATGATTATGGCGCCATCCATCTTGGCCAGCTCCGACAACCGTTGCGGTGAGAAGGCGGCGTCGAGCAGAAAGCCGCCGGAGCAGATATTCAAAACCTCCGGACCATCGCCGATGACGATCAAGCCCCCACGGCCCGACTGCAGGACACGATCAAGACCTTCCCGGAACGGCGATCCGGGCGCGATCAACGACAAGGCCCGGGTCAGCGCGGCATCTGAACGCAGCTCCATGGCCCAATGGTAGACGACAGGGAACCGTTCGAAGCAGGGACAACACCACTGATTCGAGCAGCGGCTATCCCGTGGACCGCAGCTGGGGCGGAACCAGGCTCAACGCCTCGGCCACCGACTCGGCCCGCAGGAGCCGCAACCCCGTCGGACCGTCAGGGGCCGAGCGGGGAACAACCGCAGTGCGAAAGCCGAGCCGATAGGACTCGTGAAGCCGCTCTCCCAGCAGCGGGACCGAGCGGACCTCACCCCCAAGCCCGACCTCGCCGCACACCACCACATCGGCCGGCACCGGGCTACCGTCGACAGCAGAGGCCAGGGCCACCGCCAATCCGAGGTCGCCGGCCGGATCATCCAGCTTCGCCCCTCCCACCACCGACACGAAGATGTCGGCTGAGGAGAGACGGTAGCCGGCGTGGGCCGCCATCACCGCCGCCACCATCAACTGGCGCTTGCTGTCGAACCCCTGTACCGAGCTGTTGCCGGGCCGACCTTGGACTGGTTGGACCAGCGTCTGCAACTCGGCCAGCAGAGGGCGGCGACCGACCAGGAAGGGCACCACGACCGACCCCGGCATCGACGATCGGCGGTCGGCCAGATACCGCTGGGACGGATCGGGCACCGCCACCAGGCCCTCGGCCGTCATGTCGAAGATGCCGAGTTCGCTGGTGGGGCCGAACCGGTGCTTCACCGCTCGCAGGAACCGCAACTCGGAGTGGCGATCACCGTCGAAGGTGAGCACCGTGTCGACCATGTGCTCCAGAACCCGGGGGCCGGCCACCGATCCCTCCTTGGTCACGTGACCGATCATCAGCAGCGACACACCGTGGCGCTTGGCCACCTCGATCAGCCGAGCGGCCGAGGCCTTCACCTGGTTGACCGAGCCGGGCGCCGAGTCGACCGAATCGGCCTGCATCGTCTGGATTGAATCGACGATCACCAGCTGTGGGGCCGCTTCGATCATGGTGGCCGAGACCGCTTCGACCGCCGTGTCGTCGACGACCAGCAGCGTCGATGGGATCTCCGACAGCCGGGCGGCGCGGCCCGCCACCTGGGTCGGCGCCTCCTCCCCGGTGACCAGCACGACCGAAGCCCCGGACCGGGCAACCGACAAGGCCATCTGCGTCGTCAACGTCGACTTGCCGATACCGGGCTCACCGGCCAGGAGGGTGGCCGAACCGGGGGTGAGACCGCCGCCCAATACCCGATCGACCTCGTCGAACCCGACGGGAAAGGGCAGAGCCAGGTCGGGGTCGACGGCGGCCAGTGGACGGGCGGCACCGGCGGGGGCCGGCGGAGCCTGCTGCCGCTCAACCGCCACTTCACCGATCGACGCCCACTCCCGGCAGGCGCCACAACGACCGGTCCACGAGGGGAATTGGGCCCCGCACGCTCGACACACATAGACCTTCCGGTTCCTGGCCATGGTGCGACCATAGTCAGCCGCTGTGACACCGAACCCACCACCCCACCACTCCACCCCAACTGTGCGCCCCACGCCCCGTTTTCGGGGTCCACGGCGCACACAACGGATTGGCGGGCGCACCTCCGGCGAGCTGTGATCGGAGCCGAAACCCTCTAGCGGAGCGATCGCACAATGGGGAGAGAGTCGGGTGCGTCGGCAGCCTCCGGCGCACCCGACATCATCATGTGTCAGCCGGCGGTGGCCTTCGTCGGCGCCCGATGACGGCTGCGAGGGCCTGACCACAGGCTGAGCACGGCCAACGCCGACAGCAGCACACAAACCCCCCACACCGGCTGGTAGCTGGCCCAGCGGTCGACGGCCCAGCCGGCGATGGGTGACCCCAGACTCAAACCGCCGAGAAATCCGAGCATGACGATGCCGGAGGCCCGACCGGCCAGCCGGCGGGGAACCACCATGATGATGGCCAGCATGGCCACGGCGTTCCAGGCCCCGATGCCGACGGCGTTCAGTGCCGTTCCCGGCCACAACACCCAGGAGCCGACCAGGGGGGTGGCCAGCAACACCAGGCCGTAGACGCCGCCGATGGCGGCCAGAATGCGCAGCAGGCGGGTGGGCGACATCTGCGATTCGGCCATCCGGCCGGCCACGATCCGGGCGCCGATACCCAACAGGCCGGTCAAGGCCACCAGGAGCCCGGCCGACCGGGTGGTCAGGCCCACCGCCTCCTCGGCCCACAGAGGAAAGAAACGACCGATGGTGCCGCCCAGGGTTCCCGACAGCAAGGCGAACCCGGCCAGGCGCCAAATCCAGGGATCCATCACCGTCTCCCCGTCGGCAACGACCGCCGCCCTGGAACCGTTCGACCCGGGCGGATCGGAACCCTCGACCACTGGGCCGAGGTCACCGGCCAATGGGGTGCGGGGCAACAGTACGGCGGTCAGCCCGGCGCCCAGAGCAAAGGCGGCGGCAAACACCCAGGTGGCTCCCCGCCAACCCAACAGTTCGGCCAGAGTCGGTAGCGTCAACCCCGACAGGAAGACGCCGAACTGGACCCCGGACTGCTTGATGCCGGTGATCGTGCCCCGGGCTCCCTGGGCCACCCGTTCGGCGATCAGGGCGTTGGTGGCCGGATTGCCCCAGCCTTGGGGCACCCCGCTGACCACAGCCGACAGCGACAGCATCGTGGTGGTGGTCGAGGTGGCCATCATGGCCATACCCACCGCACTGATCAGCATGGCCGACACGGCGGCGGCCCAGGGGCCGATCCGGTCGGTCAACCGTCCCGACAGCGGAGCCGACAGCGCCCCGATCAGGGTGTTGATTGACCCGATCAGGCCCAGCTGGGCCCGGCTCAGATCAAGGTCGGCGATCAACTCCACGGCCAGCACGGCCAGAGCGAAGATCTGAAACGAGGTCGACGTCATGGTCCAGACCAACACTGCGAGCAGAGTCGGCCTCCGGCCTCTGATTGGCTCCACCGGCGTGATCGGTTTCAGGCCGGTGCGGCATCCGGCGGCGTGACCTCGCCGGTGACGGCGGCCAGAGTTTCGATGGCGAGATCCTCGTCGTCGCCCTCGAACCGACGCCAGATCTCGTGGCCCCGGGCGTTGTCCTGGTCACCGGTGGTGGTGAACCAGGCCGTGCCGAATCCGAGATTGCGGGCGGCATCGAGGGTGTTGATGTCGTCGTCAACGATGAGGATCGACGCCGGAGGTTCGCCGGTGACCCTCCGCAACACCTCGAAGATCGGAGCGTCGGGCTTGCGTACTCCCACCGAGCCGCTGACCACCCAGGGGTCGATGAGGCCCTCGAGGCTGTGACTGGCCCGCAGCTTGGTGGCCCATTCCGCCCCGTCGTTGGTGACACAGGCCGCCTTGACACTTTCGGACCGCAGTTTGCGCAGATACTTGACCACGCCGGGAGAGAGCTGATGAAGTGAGAGATAGGCGGCGTCGAGCTCCATGATGTCGCCCTCCACACCGATGGACGGCCAGAAGTCGGCCGACGTCATCCGCCCCAGGCTCATCAAACGGGCCTTGGCCGCGATGTCGTCCGACGGGACCTCCGAGCCCCGTCGTCGGGCGAAAGGAACCAGTAGCTCGGCGATGTCGTTGCCCTCGCGATAGAGCACGCCCATTCCGTCGAGGGCGACCACCCGGTAGCGACGTTCGCCCCCGTCACCGTTGTTCAGACCGGACGCCGCCGGTGACTCCTCGTCGCCACCACTCTGGTCGGCTTGAGCTCGGAGCAGTTCCTCCGGACGGCGGCCCCGGGCATCGGCCGGACGAGGCCGTTTGGGCGCTTGCGGCCGCCGCCACGAGCTGAAGAGCCGCAGCAGCCGAGCGAAGATGAGGAGGCCGGCCAGCACTGCGGCCAAGACCGCCACTCCCCGCAGAACCTGGGCGGTGATCTCCCGCCGGGTGGTGGCGACCAGCACGTCGGTCTGCGTGGTGGCGGCCAGCGTTGTCCGCCAACTGAGCGTTGTGTCGGTTTCGGTGATGGTGGGGTCGATGCCGTTGGACTGATCCTCCTGGAGTTCCCCCGGAAGGGTGACCGTCAGGTCGATCCCGATGTCGGCTTCGGTTGCGCCGTATCGCTCGGCGATCGACTGCAGCGACCGCTCGAGCGTGGCTTCCAGATCAGGGTCGGTGAACGAAGCGAAGCCGTCGCTCGGATCGATCACGCCACTGACCGTGTAGTCGAGCCGGGCGAAGCTCTGGGCTCTCTGCAACCTGAAATCGGCGATCAGCCCGCTGTCGTTGGACAGCTCGTCCATCACCTCGCTGAACTGCGATGTCGTACCGAACTCTTTGGACGCCCGCAGGGTCACCGATCCGTCGTCACCCCGAATGGGCGGTTCGACGGCCCAACCGGCCTCGGCCAGATCACGAGTGGGGACGCCGCCTCCATCCTCCCGGTCGAGGTCGAGTACCTGCTCGGCCGCTTCACCGTCGATGACCACCTCGGCCAGCACGGTGCCCGACCCGTCGGGTTCGACATCGACGTCGACGGCCAAGTCGGCTCGGCACGACGAGGCCAGGGTGGCAAACAGCATCAGGGCGACAAACCGGCTCACCGTGCGCCATCGCGCCCGGAGGGTGAGCCGTCGTGGCCCGATGAACTGCCTCATTTCCACGCCCCCGATGCTATAGCAAAGCCGGCGGCTCGGTGGTTCCCCACCGGGCCGCCGGCAGGCCGCTCAGCTTTCTTCGCCCGCTTCGGCCAGCTCAGGGGTGGACGGCGGTTCGAACCCCTCGTGGGCGGTGAACGTCAGTTGCCGCTGACCGTCTTCGTCGGTCCCGACATCGACCACGATGATCTGACCGGCCCGGAACTCCTTGTAGAGGAGCTTCTCCGACAGCACATCCTCGATCTGGCGTTGGATGGCCCGACGGAGCGGCCGGGCTCCCATCGACGGGTCGTAGCCCGTCTCGGCCAGGAAGTGTTTGGCTTCAACGGTCAGCTCAAGACCGATTCCCTGGCCTTCGAGCTGCTCCACCGTGCGGGCGATCATCAGGTCGACGATCTCGGTCACCTCCGGCATCGACAACTCGTGGAACACGATGGTCTCATCGATGCGGTTGAGGAACTCAGGCCGGAAGTGGATCTTGAGGGCGTCGTTGACCTTCTCCTTCATGCGCTCGTAGGTGACGGCCTCATCGTTCTTGGAGAAACCGAGGGTGGCCTTGCGCAGGTCCTGCGTGCCCAGGTTGGAGGTCATGATCAGCACCGTGTTGCGGAAGTCGACGCTGCGGCCCTGGGAGTCGGTCAGGCGACCTTCCTCCAGGATCTGCAACAGGGCGTTGAACACATCGGGGTGAGCCTTTTCGATCTCGTCGAACAGCACCACCGAGAACGGCTTGCGGCGCACCGCCTCGGTCAGCTGGCCGCCCTCCTCGTAGCCGACGTAGCCCGGAGGCGAACCCACCAACCGGGAGACCGTGTGCTTCTCCATGTACTCCGACATGTCGAGGGTTATAAGCGCTTTGTCGTCGCCGAACAGGAACTCCGAGAGTGTCTTGGCCAGCTCGGTCTTGCCCACCCCGGTGGGGCCGAGGAAGATGAACGAACCGGACGGCCGGTTTGGATCCTTCAGGCCGGCTCGGGTCCGACGGATCGACTGGGACACCGCCTTGATGGCGTCTTCCTGACCGATGACCCGCTTGTGCAGCTCGTCTTCCATGCGCAGGAGCTTCTCGGTCTCCTCCTCGGTCAGCTTGTAGACGGGGATGCCGGTCCAGATCGACAGGACCTCGGCGATGGATTCCTCGTTGACCTCGTCGAACAGGTCGGTGCCGGACGCTTTGATCTCGGCCTCCATCTCCTCCCGTTTGGTCAACAGCTCCTTCTCCGAGTCGCGCAGACGGCCCGCCTCTTCGAAGTCCTGCTGCTCAACCGCCTCCTTCTTGCGCCGCACGACCTCCGACAGTTCGTTTTCCAGCTCCTTGAACGCCGGCGGCGTGTTCATACGCTTGATCCGCAGCCGGGAGCCGGCCTCATCGATCAAGTCGATGGCTTTGTCGGGCAGGTGGCGGTCGGAGATGTAGCGGTCGGCCAGGTTGGCCGAGGCCACCAGGGCCTGATCGGTGATGGTGACCCGGTGGTGCGATTCGTAGCGATCCCGTAGACCCTTGAGGATCTCGATGGTGTGCTCGACCGTGGGCTCCTCGACCTTGATGGGCTGGAAGCGCCGCTCCAGAGCTGCGTCCTTCTCCAGGTGCTTGCGGTACTCGTCGAGCGTGGTGGCTCCGATCGTCTGCAGCTCGCCCCGGGCCAGCATGGGTTTGAGGATGGAGGCGGCGTCGATCGCGCCCTCGGCGGCACCGGCCCCGACCAGCGTGTGGAGCTCGTCGATGAACAGGATGATGTCGCCCCGGGTCTTGATCTCTTTGAGCACCTTCTTGAGCCGCTCCTCGAAGTCGCCCCGGTAGCGGGACCCGGCGACCAGGGCGCCGAGGTCGAGGGTGTAGAGCTGCTTGCCTCGCAGCGTGTCGGGCACTTCGTCTTCGGCGATCTGCTGGGCCAGACCCTCGACGATGGCCGTCTTGCCCACGCCGGGCTCCCCGATGAGTACCGGGTTGTTCTTGGTGCGGCGGGACAGTACCTGCATGACCCGTTCGGCCTCTCGGGAGCGGCCGATGACCGGGTCGAGCTTCTTTTCCCGGGCCAGCTGCGTGAGGTTGCGACCGAACTGATCGAGGATCAGCGAGCCGGAGGCACTCTCGGAGCCGCTGCCCCCGGAGGTGGCCCCGGCCTTGCCACCCTCTGATGAGGAGCCTGACTGGCCGGCCGGGCCGGAATAGCCGCTCAACAGCTGAATGACCTGCTGGCGGACCCGTGACAGATCGGCTCCCAGCTTGACCAACACCTGGGCGGCCACCCCCTCACCCTCGCGGATGAGGCCGAGCAGGATGTGCTCGGTACCGATGTAGTTGTGGCCCAACTGGAGGGCTTCCCGCAAGGACAGCTCGAGGACCTTCTTGGCCCGCGGCGTGAACGGAATGTGGCCCGACGGCGATGATCCGCCCTGGCCGATGATGTCCTCAACCTGGCTGCGCACCGCCTCCAGTGAAATCGACAGCGACTCGAGGGCCTTGGCCGCCACGCCCTCACCCTCGTGGATGAGGCCGAGCAGGATGTGCTCGGTGCCGATGTAGTTGTGGTTGAGCAACCGAGCTTCCTCTTGGGCCAAGACGACGACTCGGCGGGCTCGGTCGGTAAAGCGTTCGAACATTAGGTCTCCCGGATTGGGGTGTATCTCGAAGTAGTGAAGCTCGTTGTCGGGTGGGGATGTACCTTCGTCTCTCAGCCTACTACCGGAGTCGGCAATCGCCGTAAACGCGAAGTCGGGGCTGACGGCTGCGAATCTCTAGGTGAGTTGTCGGCAGCATGGCCGCTGAAACTGAGGGGCAACAACGTACAACATGCCGATCGTCGGTCTCATTCCGACGGGTCGACGTCGGACTCGGGATCATGGTCGTTGAGAAGGCGCCGAACAGTCTCGGCGTCGATCCCGTAGTGTTCGATGACGGCGGCCACCGGCCCGGTGTCGTCGCCCAGCAAGGCGAGAAGAATGTGCTCCGGCTCAATCTCGAGGGTATTGGTGGCCACGGCGTGGCCCAGGGCCCGTTCCAGTATCTCGGTTGACCGTTCCGACAGCACCCGCCGGGCCCGTAGCCAGCGATGCTGTTCCGACTCGAAACTCGGCCCATCCATGTCGAGGCCGTACAGCGGCATCTCGCCCGTCGGTGGCTCCGGGCCGCTGTAGCCCGACAGTAGCTCGATGACCGTCCTCCGGACCCTCGACAGGTCTGCGCCCAAATCGACCAGCACCTGGGCCGCCACCCCTTCACCCTCACGAACGAGGCCGAGCAGGATGTGCTCGGTACCGATGTAATTGTGACCCAGCTGCAGGGCCTCCCGCAACGACAATTCGAGGACCTTCTTGGCCCGCGGCGTGAACGGAATATGGCCCGACGGCGACGATCCGCCCTGGCCGATGACCTCCTCAACCTGGCTGCGCACCGCCTCCAGCGAAATCGACAACGTGCTCAACGCTTTGGCCGCCACGCCCTCGGCCTCGTGAACGAGGCCGAGCAGGATGTGCTCGGTGCCGATGTAGTTGTGATTGAGCAACCGGGCCTCCTCCTGCGACAGGACCACAACCCGACGAGCCCGATCGGTGAAACGCTCGAACATGATCAAAGTGTAGTAAGACCCGTCTCTGCGTTTTCCTCAGGCCGGGTCGATCCCCATCGAACACGGGAAGTCGCTCAACCGAACCCACCGAGTGCGGACCGTAGCTGGTCGACATCAACACTCGACCCGTCGATGGCCTCACCCAGGGCAGCCACCGCCTCCTGGTCGAGTTCGGTCACAATGGCCACCAGAAAGTGGCGCAGCTCGATCGACGGGGCCCGTTGGGTTATCGTCTCGGCCAGAGCCCGACGGAGCACCGCCTCGCCATCATCGGACAGGCGAGCCCGAGCCTCCACCAGGCGGGAGTCGTCGACCGGTGCCCGGCCGACCGGGCCACTGTCCGAACGTTCCTCGTCCGTCATCTCCAACTCGCCGAAGCGGCGTTCCAACTCGGCGATGCCGGCACCACCGGCTTTGAGGATGTCGGCCCCGAGACCTTCGCCGGTCCGAGCCAAGGCCAACAGGATGTGCCGCTCGGTCACGCCGTCGTGTCCCAGCTGTACCGATTCTCTCAGCGACATCTCCAACACCTTCTTGCTGGACGGGGTGAACGGAATGTGACCGGACGGGCTGCGGCGGCCTTTCTCGTCCGGCGACTGCAGCTGTTGCCGGGTGTTGTTGAGGGTGATCGAGAAGTCGTCGTTCAGAACCCGGGCGGCCACGCCGTCGGTCACGCCCAGTAGCCCGAGTAGCAGGTGTTCGGTGTCGATCACATCGTGGCCTAGTATCCGCGACTCCTCCTGGGCCAATACCACAACCCGACGGGCCTTGTCGCTGAATCGTTCGAACATGAGGCAATGGTAGGGCCGGCGGTCGACCCGATCGCCGCGCCCCCGACGCGCTACCGTGTAGGGGTGGACGGTTCGCCCCTCTCCTTGTTGCCAACGGCAACTGACGACAGCGCCCGAGTCGAGAACTTCCTGCTGGACACGGTCCGGATCGAGGACGACCCGTACCTCACTGAAATCGCGTCCCACCTGATCAAGGCCGGGGGAAAACGACAGCGGCCGTTGTTCACCATCACCGCCGCCGCCACCAGGATGGATGACGGCGTCTCGGTACCCGACGACGTGGTCCGGGGCGGGGTGGCCGTCGAGCTGGTCCAGGTCGGCTCCCTCTACCACGACGACGTGATAGACGAGGCCCAGATCCGACGCCAGGTCGACAGCGTCAACGCCCGCTGGGGCAACCTGCGAGCGGTGCTGGCCGGCGACTACCTGCTGGCCAAGGCCTCCGAGATCGCCGCCGACCTCGGCACCGATGTGGCCGGGCTGCTGGCCACCACCATTGGAGAGCTGTGCAAGGGGCAGGTGGCCGAGCTTCAGACCCTGTTCAACCCCGACCGCACGCCCGAACAGTATTTCCCCTCGATCGCCGGAAAGACCGCCTCGCTGTTCGGCGCCGCCACCCGCATCGGTGGTCTGGTGGCCGAAATCCGGCCCGACGTCACCGACCAGCTAACCGAGTTCGGCCGGCTCTACGGCATGGCCTTTCAGGTGGTCGATGACATCCTCGACGTCATCGCCACCGACGAACAGCTGGGTAAGCCGGCGGGGAAGGACATGATCGAGGGTGTGTATTCGCTGCCGGTGATCTACGCCCTGCAGTCCGACAGGGGGCCTGGGCTGCGGGATCTGCTCGAAGCCAGGGTGACGGCCGACAACCGGTTCGACGCCATCGACCTCGTTCGGCGGTCGCCGGGGATCGATCGGGCCTACCAGACGGCGTCGGAGTTCGTCGACCAGGCCCGGGCCACAATTCTGGCCGTGTCCGACAACAAGGCGGCCAACGCCCTGGCCGACACCGCCAGCCACCTGCTGACCACCGTCGACCGGATCCGCAACGCCTGACCCCCACCGGTCCTCACCAACCCCCGGCCGAACTTTGTGACTGCCACGACCCGTTTATGGGTCGTCCGGGTCACAAAGTTCCGCTGGGTTCGGGCAGGGTGGGCGGTCAACGTTCGATGCGGATGTGTTCGGCCACCAGCATGACGGCCAGGATGACGTCGAGACCGACCAGAATGGTGAGCCCATCCAGGCCGCCGGCCACAGCCAAGGCCAACCCGATGACCACCACCGCCACCAGCCGTTCCTTGGGCCACACCCGGTAGGAGCGGTTGACGGCGGCCACGGTGCCCAGCAGGAACGCAGCCAACCCGATGAACAGCATCCAGCGCCACACCGGCTCCAGCAGCTCGTCGGGGTGCAGCGTGATCTCCTCCAGGCCGGCAGCGGCCAGGATGATCCCGCCCACGATCAGAAAGTGACAGTAGGTGTAGACGTCGCGGGCCAGGCTGCCCCGCTCCCGGGCATCGGTGGTTTCCTCCACCCGGTGCTCCATGCCCGGGGAGAACCGATCGAAGTACGACCAGAACAGCAGCCCGGCGAAGATACCGGCCAGCACCAGGGCGGCCAGCGTCTTCATTCCGATACCGATCTCCTCCGACAGCAACTCGACCACCGGCAACCCAATGGCCACGATCACCTCGCCCAAGGCGATGATCACGATCAGGCCATGCCGCTCGGAGAAATGCCCGGCCCGGATGATCCATTCGCTCTCCCCGGCCCTGATCGTCGAGTAGATGAACACCGCCAGACCGGCCAGCCAGGCCACGATCCGACTGTTGCCGTCGAGCACGCCCCCGGCCAGGAAGAACACCATGGAGGCGATCACCGGCAGGGCGTAGCGAAGGTAGGAGGCCCGAAGGTTATGGTCGGACGGGAGGGCCGACAGCGTGGCCAGGTTGGCCATGATCACGATGATCACCATCGACACCGCAAACAGCAGGCCACCCGACCCGTAGGCGGTGGCCACCGTGGCCGACATGGGCATGACGGCCACCGTGGCCACGATCAGCAAGGCCCGGACGACCCGGGCACCCGATGAGATGGCATTGGTCGACCAGGTGAACTGCGACCAGGTGAGCCAGATCATGAGGAACAGCAGCGAAGCCCGGGCCACCCCGGCCAGCGTGTGTTCGTGGTGGAGAAAAGCCACCAGCTGGGCGAAGGCGAACACGAAGGCCAGATCGAAATACAGTTCGACCTGATCTGCGGTGAAGTCCTCCTCGACGTCGGGAACGACCAGTCCTCGCATGTGCGCTACTACCCCCTTGGTTGTCAGCCCGTTGGTTGGCCGACCAGCCTAGTCGCCCGATTCCTGCCAACCATCGGGGCGTCGGGCCAGCGCCAGCAGGTGGAGGGTGAAGCCGGCCATGTCAGGGGCGGTTTCCAGCACGGCCAGGTTGTCGAGCAGCTCCTGCCGGGCCACCGGGTCGTCCAGTCGGTCATCGAGATCAGGCATGACGAAGGCCGGGCCCTCCACCGGGATCACGAGTTCACATTCGAGCCCGCTGTCGACCACCTCCTGGGCCAACTGGATCGGGGTGTGGGTGAAGCCGCTGAACGAGGTGGCGGTGGCCTGAGGCATCACCCCGGAACGCTCGGCCTCGGCCACCACGTCGAAGATGGCGGGGGTGTCGAGGTGAAGGCGCTTCCGGATCATCACCTCGTAGCGCAGCGACGAGCGGGATATGGCGGCGCCGTATACCGGGCCACCGGGTTTGACGATCCTGCCCGCCTCGACCAACGCCTGGCGCCGGTCTCGAGCCGAAGAGAGATGATAGAGCGGGCCCAGCAGCAGCACGGCGTCGACCGATTGGTCAGCCTGATCAACGGCCCGGGCGTCGCCCACCGCAGAATCGACCGGGCCCGGTGACGGGTAGCGGTCTTGCACCTGCCCGACGTGGCCCGAGATCACATCGCGGTGCACCACCCGGTAGCCGTTCTCGACCAACCAGTCGACGTATCGTCCGGGCCCGCCGCCAATATCTGCCACCACGGCGGGGGCCGGCGGCAACGATCGGCTGATCAGCTCAATGGTGCGGAGAAACTCCAATTTGCCCTCGCCGGCCGTCAGGCGGTCCCGTTCCTCGTCACGTTGGTAGTAGGCCCGCAGAGCCCCTTCGGTCAGGTCCATGTCCACCCCTCCATGATCGACGGTCCGAGCTTTGCCTTCCACCGGTTTCCGGCGTGCCGCCGATTAGCGTGGAGCCATGACTGCGATGCCGACCCCGCCACCGGAACCGGACATCACCTTCTTCGACGACATCGAGGGTTACTGCAGCGCCCTGAGCTACGAGCCTGGCGACGTTGCTGCCCTCCATATCTCGACCCGAGCCGACCGTTATTCGGTGACCGTCGAACGATGGGGAGGGCAACGGGAGGAGGTGTGGCGGGCCGACGGGCTGACCGGCTCCTACCATGCCCCACCCCCCGACGCCGACAGCCAGGGCTGTCGCTGGCCCCCCGCGGTCGAGATCCCCATCGGTCAGGATTGGCGATCGGGCTTCCATCTGGTGACCTTGACGGCCCACGGGTCGCAACCGCAACGGGCGGTGGCCCACACCGGTTTCGTCGTCCGAGCCGGAAACGGTCCCGGAAGCCGGTCCGACATGCTCCTGGTCCTGGCCACCAACACCTGGAACGCCTACAACACCTGGGGCGGGGCCAGCCTGTACACGGGAGGGAAGCAGGTGGCCTTCGCCCGCCCCTGGAGCCGGGGCATGTTGTGTCGCCCGCCGACCGAACGGGACGACCGCAAGGCCCGACCCATCCGCTGGGGTGAGGAGGCCGATGTCGACGGCGAGATCTTCCAGCGCTACCGATTGGAGCGAGGCTACGCTCCGTCGATCGGGTCGTCGGGATGGTATCTGTACGAGCGCCGGTTCGTGGAATGGGCCGAAGCCAACGGCCACCGCTTCGACTGTGCCGTCTCGTCCGACCTGGAACGGCATCCTGAGGTGCTGGACGGCTACCGAACCGTGGTTTCGGTGGGTCACGACGAATACTGGTCGGCACTTCAACGGGACGCGGTGGAAAACCACGTGAGGGCCGGTGGGCGCTTTGTCAGTTTCTCCGGCAACACCATGTTCTGGCAGGTCCGGTTGGAGGAGGTGGCGGGCACGGGGCGAGAGACCATGGTCGGCCACAAGTACTCGGCCCACGAGACCGATCCCGTGGTGGCCGCCGGTCAACCGGAACAGATGTCGGGCATGTTCGCCGACCCGCTGGTGGGACGACCGGAGGCCTCGTTTCTGGGCGGCGGGTCGGCCTGGGGCCTCTACGTGCGGTTCGGGAACTCGGTGGCCCGGGGCTCAGGAGCCTTCACCGTCTACCGCCACGATCACTGGCTGCTGGCCGGCACCGGGTTGGGCTACGGCGACTTGCTGGGCTCGACCGACGGCGTTGTCGGCTATGAGACGCTGGGTTGTCGCATTCAGCTCGACGACTTCCACATGCCCATCCGGCGAGGGGGTGACCAGACACCGGAGGACATGACGATCGTGGCCTTCACCCCGTCGTCGAATCTGGGGGTGGGCGACTATCCCAAGTCGATTTCCGCCCTGTCCGATCAGGGCGACCTGGAGTTCATCGCCCAGCGGATCCACGGCGACCTGAGCGAGCGGTCGCGGGCGCTGGCCCGCTATGGCACCGCCATCCTGGCCGAGGTCCACCCGTTCGGTGGCGACGGTGGCCAGGTCATCACGGTGGGCACCACCGATTGGGTTTTCGGGTTACCCGGCGACCCGGCGGTGGCCGCGGTGACCGAGAACGCCCTGCTCGGCCCGTCGGCCCATCCCGACGATCGGACCGGATAGGGTTCAGACCATGGCTTCATCACTCGACCGGGTCCGACAGGCGGCGACTGCCGCCGGTTTGGAGATGGAGGTCGTGGAGTTCCCCGACGGAACCCGCACCGCCGACGACGCAGCGGCTGCGGTCGGCTGCAAGGTCGACCAGATCGTCAAGTCCATGATCTTCGCCGCCGGTGACGACCGGGAGATCGTGCTGGCCCTCACCAGCGGGGCCAACCAGGTCGACGGCTCGCGCTTGGCCGAGCTGGCCGGGGTCGACACCTGTCACCGGGCCACCGTCGACGAGGTCCGGGCCCGGACCGGCTTCGCCATCGGTGGTGTCGCCCCCATCGGCCACACCTCGCCGCTGCGAACCTGGATGGACCCCCACCTGTTGACCTTCGATGTCATCTGGGCCGCCGCCGGGAGTCCTCGCCACGTGTTCGCCGTCGAGCCCGACCAACTGGTCGAGCTGACCGGGGCCACGGTGGCCGACTTCACCACCGGCTGACCAACCGACTAAAGCACGGCCCAATCCGGCCGACGTTTTGGCTATGAGCCATTCGGCCGCCGACATCGCGTCCTTTGCCCTGCTACCCCTGTCCGAGATCGAGCACTACCTCGACAGTCGTCTAGCGGTGGCCTCCGGACTGCTCGGCTTGGCCGTTGTCGAGATCGTCGGTTCCGACGAGGAGCAGCCCGTCGACCGTCTGAGCGATCACCTGGAGGCCGAGGACTACACAGCCCGACTCGACGACAAACGCTACGTGATCGTCCGCGGACCACTGGTGGGGCCGGCCGAAATGGAAGGTCTGGGGCTGCGAATCGCCGATTCCTTTCCCCCGCCGGTACCGATTTCGGACGAAGATCCGATCCCGCGGTCGCCGCTCCACATCGGCGTGGTCTGCGGCCGGGGCGGCGACTTCGGTCGCACCCTGCTGCGCCACGCCCTGATCGGCATGACCGACGCCCGCTCCATCGGTGTACCCATGGTGGCGGTGGACGACTCAGGCCTCGGTGGTCTCGGTGGAGATGTCGATGTCAATCGACGGCGCCGGGATGACGCCGCTCACCTCGGGTCGCAGGGTTGGGAACAGCACGACGTCGCGGATGTTGGAGGCGCCGGTGAGCAGCATGACGACCCGGTCCATCCCGATGCCCAGACCGCCGGTTGGTGGTAGACCGTACTCCAGAGCCCGCAGGTAATCTGCGTCGACCACCATGGCTTCGTCGTCGCCGGCCTCCCGCTGCCTGACCTGATCCTCGAATCGGGCCCGCTGCTCATCGGGGTCGATCAGCTCGGAGAAGGCGTTGCACAGCTCCCGCCCGGCCACCACGGCCTCGAACCGTTCGGTGAATCCCGGCAGTTCCCGGTGGTCCCGGGAAAGGGGCGACACCTCCTTGGGATAGTCGGTGACGAACACCGGACCCCACAGATCGGGTTCCACCGCCTTCTCGTAGAGCTCCAGGATGAGTTTGCCCTGACCGTAGGAGTCTTCGACATCGACTCCGTGACGTTGGGCCACCGCCCGCAGTTGGGTCAGATCCTGGCTCACCCCGACCCGCGCGCCAGTGGCCTCCTCGATGAGGTCGAGCATCGAGGCTCGCTTCCACGGCGTGGCCAGGTCGAGATCGCGGCCGTCGTAACTGATCTTGGTCGAACCACAGATCTCGGTTGCCAGGTGGGCCACCAGCTCCTCGGTCAGCATCATCATGTCGCTGAAGTCGGCGTAGGCCTGATAGAGCTCGAGCATGGTGAATTCGGGATTGTGACGGGGACTGATGCCTTCATTGCGGAACACTCGGCTTAGTTCGAAAATCCGCTCCAGCCCGCCCACCGTCAGTCGCTTGAGGTAAAGCTCGGGGGCGATGCGAAGGTAGAGGTCGAGGTCGAGAGCGTTGTGGTGGGTGGTGAACGGCCGGGCCGCCGCCCCACCGGGAATGGGGTGGAAGATCGGCGTCTCGACTTCGATGAAGCCCCGCTCCTCCAGCCAGCGCCGGGTGAGCGACATGATCCTCGACCGGGTGATGAAGATGTCCCGGCTTTCCGGGTTGACCCAGAGATCGACATAGCGTTGGCGATAGCGGGTGTCGGGATCGGTCAGCCCGTGGAACTTGTCGGGAAACGATCGGCGGGCCTTGGCCAGCAACACCCACGACTCCACTTTCACCGACAGTTCGCCCTTGCGGGTTTTCATGACTTCGCCGGAGACACCGATCCAGTCGCCCACCGACAGGGAGCAGAAGTCGTCGAAATCGGGAGTGACCTTGGCTGGAGCGAACAGCTGAATGCGACCACCGGAGTCCTGCAGGGTGCCGAAGGCCAGCTTGCCCTGGACCCGGCGGAGCATCAGGCGACCGGCCACCGTGGCCTTCTCCCCGGTCTCGACTCCGGCTTCGATGTGGCCGAATGAGGCCTGCAGCTGGTCGGACGTGGCGTCGGGCTCGAAACGGTAGGGAACGGTCACGGCCCCGAGGATAGCGGCAGCCACCACCACCCCTCCGCCGGTCGAAAATTGCAGTAGAAAACGAGGACCAGCCTCGTTTTCTACTGCAATCTTCGAGACGGGGGCAGGGCGAAGTAGGTGGCGGCGCCGATGGCCGACGATACGGCTGTGGCCAACAACGTGGGTGGGTAGCCGAACCGGTCGATGAGAGCACCGGCGACCGGGGGGCCGACGAACCCGCCCACTCCAGCCGCGGTGTAGAGGGCCCCCAGTACGCCGCCCAGACCGACGGTGCCGAACAGCTGGGCCGCCACCACCGGAGACAGGGCGATGAATCCCCCGTAGGCCACCCCCAGAACCAGGGCGAAGGCGACGAGCTGTGGGAACCGGTCTCCGGCGGTCAGCCAGATCAGGTAGCTGGCGGCCATGGTGGTCAGCGAGCCGTAGAACAGGCTCATGGGATCGATCCGGGCCGCCACCGCCCCGAGACCGAGCCGACCGACCACCGACGCCAACCCGATCAGGCCGACCAGGAGGCCCCCTGAACCGTCGATCCCACGCTCGGCCACGTAGTCGGCCATGAAGACGAAGGGGACGAACAGCCCGGAAGAGATGAACAGGATGGCGACGTAGAGGACGGTGAAGGCCCGAGACCGGCCGATCCGGGCCAGCAGGGGAACGTCGGTCGAGGAAGCGGCGTCCGTGGGGCCATCATGATCGGCCGATGGTGGACGGCGAGCGCCGACGGCGGCCACGGCCAGCAACAACCCGGCGGCCACCGCCAGATGGAGATAGGTCTGGCGCCATCCGTAGCGGTCGATGAGCCGTTCGGTCAGCGGCGCCACGACCAGGGTTCCCACCCCGATCCCGGCCACGGCCAATCCGACGGCGGCACCCCGGCGGCGTTCGAACCAGGCGCCGACGGTGGCCACCATGGGCACGTATCCGCAGGCCACCCCGACACCCACTCCCAAACCGTAGGTGACGTAGCCGGCCGTGATCGACTGGACCCGAGAAGTGATGACCAGTCCGAGAACAAGGGCCACGGCACCGACGATCAGCACGGGTCGGGGACCGAACCGGTCAGCGGCCCGACCGGAGAACACCCCCAGGCCGAAGTACAGGAGGGTGGTGATGGAGAACACCAGGGCGATGGATCCCCGGTCGGCGTTGAACTCATCGGCCATCGGCCGGAAGAACGAGCCGAAACTGTAGGCCACCCCGAACACCGTGAAGGTGGAAACGAAGGTGGCGGCCGCCACCGTCCAACCGGCGGCCGAATCGACCACCGCAGTCGACGAACTAATCGGACACCTTCAATCCGCCACCACATCAAGGCCGATGTCGAGCACCGGGGCGGAGTTGGTGATGGAGCCCGACGACACCAGATCGACGCCGCTGTCGGCGTAGCGGTCGAGGGTGTCCAGTGTGATCCCGCCAGAGGCTTCCAGCAACGGCCGGCGGCCACCACCGTCGGTGGCCCACTCGTCGACCTTGGGCACGAGCTCCTTGAGCTCCTCGGGGGTGAAGTTGTCGAGGAGGATGATGTCGGCCCCGGCTTCCAACGCCTCGAACATCAGCTCCTCCCGGTCGGCCTCGACATGCACGGTACGCCCCGGCCAGCGTCGTCGAGCCTCGGCCACGGCGGCCGTGATGGTCGTTCCGACCAGATGGTTGTCCTTCAGCATCAACCAGTCGCTCAGGTTGCCCCGATGGTTGGCCGCTCCCCCGGCTCGAACCGCCGCCTTCTGCAACGACCGGTAGCCGGGCAGCGTCTTGCGGGTGTCCCATACCGTCACCCGCCCGGCGGCCAGCTCCACCCAACGGGCGGCATTGGACGCCACCCCCGACAGGTGGCTCATGAAGTTGAGGGCCGTCCGTTCGGCTGTGAGGAGGGTGGCGTAGGGGCCACGGGCCACCCCGATGACGTCACCGGGGGCCAGGCGGTCACCGTCGGTCAGTCGCCAATCCACCACCATCGACCCGTCGACGGCTCGGAACGTCTCCTCCACACACCGACAGCCGGCCAATACCCCACCCTCCCGGGCGTTGAAGTGGGCGGTGGCCATCTTGTCGGAATCGATCAAGGACGAGGTCAGATCCCCCAGCGGGGTCAGGTCCTCGGCCAGAGCCCGGTCGACGAGGAAACGGATGTCGGCCAGCGGCGGCTGTAGATCGGTTCGCACCCCGCCAATCTAACCGGTCGGCCGTCAGCCCGCCGATACCGGACCGATCGGTCGTTTGGACGAGGAGGCCGGCGATCTCGATGACAGCCGGCGGCCGATGCGAAGGTCGACCTCGTCCAGACCGAGAGTCAGGGTGAATGGCACCACAAAGGTGGCCCACTCCGGGCGATCGACCAGCACCCCGGTCGACACCAGACCGAGCACAGGAACCAACAAGAGCAGCTTTTCCCGGCGATGGGCCCAGGCCAGGGCGGCCAGGAACAGCAATGGACCGACGATCACCCCGGCCGGTATCCAGGTGCTCATCATGGCCAGCGCCCCACCGGGCAGCGAACCGGTTCCCAGGAGATTGGCTTGACGGCCATCGCCGGCCCGAACCAGGAACGGCCTCACCTGGTCCCAGTGGACAAGGTAGAACACCGTGGCCAGCGCCAAGCCGGCGATGGGAGCGGCGATGGCCCGACCGTGGCGTAGACGGGACAGGACCAGTCCAACCAGAACCAGAACGGCCAACTCCCGTAGCGAGGTGGCCACGGTGGCCAGGACCACCGCCGACAACCAGCGCTCGTCCAGAGCCAGGGCCACCGCCGCCACCACCAGGATCGACGCCCACAGTTCCGGGGCGGTCCAGGCCACCTGGCCGACCATGACGAAGAACACCACGATCA
The DNA here is from genome assembly GCA_965216685.1 of Acidimicrobiales bacterium. Classification (GTDB taxonomy): domain Bacteria; phylum Actinomycetota; class Acidimicrobiia; order Acidimicrobiales; family SZUA-35; genus JAHELU01. The sequence goes on along the minus strand of OZ244195.1, from coordinate 3,413,882 downwards.
GGGCGGCGTACAGCGGCCGGTGCAGAACCCGGGCCATGAGCACCGCGGCGCCGGTGGCGGCCACGACAAGCAGAATCCAGGCCGCCAGATCACTCCCGGCCAGAGTGAGCAACCAGAAGCCCAGCGGTGATCGGATGGCCAACACCGAATCGACCGGGCCCATGCCGTGGGCCCGGAACTGCTCGTCGATCGAGCGGTAGAAGCCGCCGCCGTCCCGCATGGCGGTGATCAGCCGGTGGTAGACGACCGGATCGATGTTGTCGGGAATGGTGGGGGCCGAGCGGCCGAAGGCGGCGAGCATGACCGCGCCGACCCCGGCCACCAGAAGCTGCTGGGTCTTTGCTGGGAGTGAACCGAGGATCGTCACTCCTCCTGACGTCGGCAGGCCGGAGATACTTCCTTAGGGGCGAGCTCGGCGGCCTGACAAACCCCGCACTCACTCACGCCCGACGTGTGGTGCACCAGGACCCCGGAAATGGGGCCTTCACCGGCCACAGATCATCTCGGCCCGAGTGGAGCGGACTCCATGAGGAGTACGTCCCGGAAATCATGGCGAGATTTCCAAGTCCGCCGGTAGGCCAACCAGCGATAATGATCGTATGACGAGTTACCATGCCGAGCCACGGCTCATCGTTGTCGATCCCGATGAGGCCAGCGCCTACTACGTGGCCGCGCTTGGGGCGGTCGTCGAGCAGCGTGAAACGATCGACGACGGCACCGTGGTCCACATGTTGCTCAAGGCGGGCCTGGCGACATTCACGCTGGCGGCCGAGGTTCCCGAGTGGGGATTGCTAGCGCCAACCACCGTTGGAGGGTGCCCTTCTCTGGTGAGGCTCGAGGTCGACGACGCTGTCGGGGTCGGCCGTGAGATGGTCGAGCATGGCGGCGAGATGGTGATCCCGATCGAGGATCGTCCGTATGGCCGCTGCGAAGGCCGGGTGCGTGATCCGTTTGGTCACCTCTGGATCCCAACGCATGCCGTCGTCGGCTCAGATGGTCCGGCCGGAGGGTTGCGGGTGCGGCGAGTCGTGGCCGACCTGCCGTTGGCCGATCGTGACCGGCTGATCGCGTTCTATCGCGATCTGGTGGGCCTCGAGGTGTTGATGGACCAGGAGTGGGTGGTCACGCTCGGTTCAGCCGAGCGACCCCTCCTCCAGGTCACGTTCCTGAGTACCGACCGCACCGCCGGGAAACCACCGGCGCTGTCGATCGAAGTCAACGACCTCGATGGTGTGTATCGACGCGCCGTCGACGGGGGTCATCGAGTGGTGCACGATCGCACCAGCGAGCCGTGGGGCGTCGAGCGGTTCTTCGTCGAGGACCCTGCCGGCAACATCATCAACTTCCTGCGCCACGCCGGATGATTGGAAGGACAGGGTCTGCCGAGCGACGGATCGCCGTCGCGGTCGATTCATTTTGGGTGGCCGAGCGACCGGGCTCCGCTGAAGACGAGTGGATCCTGCCGTCGGGTCGTGGCCAGATCGTGGTCGACTTGGCCGAAGCGACCGGGCAGCTCATCGGGCCACGGACCAAGCCCGTACGGATCACGGCTCCCCGTCGGGCAGCCGGCATGGCGCTCACGGGCGTCGGTACCTACTCGATTGTCGGCGAAAGCGTCGGCGAATTACTCGACACTGCCGTCGACCTCGGTTCCATCCACCGCGACTGGGAGCGCGGCCTGTCGGGCAGTGGACAGGAGACCATCGAATGGATCCGCCGGTTGGCCGGCCGGATACTGCAGTGGGACGTGGCCGACGACATTGTGGCCGTCGAGACCGGCCTCCGGCGCGGCGACCAAGCGACGGTGGCTGACGCCATGGCTGGTGTCGACAGACGACGGTTCGTGCCGCGCTTTCGGTTGGTGGTCGGCCTGGGGCTCAAGCACTACGAGCGGCTCCAGCGCTTCCAACGAGCGGTGAAGGTGCTGCGTCGAAACAGCAACGTCTCGCTTGCAGAGCTCGCGGTGTCTTTGGGGTACTACGACCACGCCCACCTGGCCAACGATCTCCGGGCCTTTGGTGACTGCCCACCGTCACTGCTGCGGGACCTCGTAGACGATGGGCGACCGAACCACCTACCTGCGGTGCCATCGGGTGCAGTCACACCCGATGGCACCGAACTTCATGGGCCGGCCGACACCGGTTAGGGCAGGGAATCCACCACCACGTTGTCGAAGCGGGAGACGCTGCCGTAGACGCCGACACCGACGGCCCCGGCCCCGTGGGTGGAGTCGGTGGCCGACGCTTCGAGTACACCGTCGACGTAGAGTCGCAGCTGCGAGCCCTCAACTTCGACTCGCATGGGCACCGTCCCACTACCGAGATTGGTGCGGCCCGACTGGACGAGCTTGGTGACCGAACCGTTGACCACCCGTTCGATGATCCACCGCCGGTTGTCGAAGCGGAAGGTGTAGTAGTTGTTGGCGTCCACCACTCGGGCCAGCAGTGCCGGGCCGTCGCCTCGCCGCAAGGTCGAGGTGGTGACCACGTCGGCGGCGAACGAGTAGTTGGTCCAGGCCGGGTCACCGGCCGTCTGAGCCGAGGAATCCCGACCGTCGGCCACCGAACCCTGGAACCAGGTACTGCCGCCGGCCGAGGTCGTGTTCCAGGTTCCCGGCCCGAACAGTGACGACCATTCACCGGTACCGGCCTCGAAGTCGTCGGTGAAGGGCAGCGAGGCCACCGGGTTGACGGTGATGGTGATCTGGGATGCGGCCGACCAGACCGTGCCGTCGTTCACCTGATAGTCAAACGAGTCGGTACCAACAAACCCGGGATCCGGGGTGTAGGTGACATCAGCGCCAACACGCTCAATGGTGCCGTTGGTCGGCCCATTGGTGGTGCCGTAGGTCAACGGATCACCGTCGACATCGGAACCCCACAGCGTGAACGACACCGCCGTGTCCTGATCGGTCGAAACCGACTGCGGAGCCGACGTGGGCACATCATTCACCGGGTTCACCGTCAACGACACCGTGGCCACGTTCGAATCCAACTGGCCGTCGTTCACCTGGAAGGTGAAGCTGTCAGAACCGTTGAAGTTGGCATCGGGGGTGTAGGTGAGATTGGGGGCCGTGCCCGACAGCGAACCATCGGAAGGACCGGCAACAACCGTCCAGGACAACGGGTCGCCCTCCGGATCGGAGGCGACCAAGGTGATCGAGGCCGACGTGTCCTCGTCCAATGTGACCGACTGGTCATCGGCCGTTGGTGCCTCGTTGACCTCGGCCACCGTGATGGTGACCTGGGATGCGGCCGACCAGACCGTGCCGTCGTTCACCTGATAGTCAAACGAGTCGGTACCAACGAACCCAGGATCCGGGGTGTAGGTGACATCAGCGCCAACACGCTCAATGGTGCCGTTGGTCGGCCCATTGGTGGTGCCGTAGGTCAACGGATCACCGTCGACATCGGAACCCCACAGCGTGAACGACACCGCCGTGTCCTGATCGGTCGAAACCGACTGCGGAGCCGACGTGGGCACATCATTCACCGGGTTCACCGTCAACGACACCGTGGCCGCCGGGGAGTTGACCGAGCCGTCGTTGGCCACATAGGTGAACGAGTCGGATCCGTTGAAGTCGGGGTCAGGGGTGTAGGTCAGATTCGGCGCCGTGCCCGACAGAGAGCCGTTGGCCGGGCCGGAGTCGACCGAGAAGGTCAGGGGGTCACCGTCGGGATCGGAACCGGTCAGGGTGATCGACGTCGAGGTGTCCTCGTCGAGGGTGGCCGACTTGTCGTCGGCTGTCGGAACGCCGTTGGGTGAGCCCACGGCCTCGATCAGCAAGTCGTCCATGGCCGCTTCCACCAGGCTTCCGCCGGCGCCGTCGGCCGCTTCCACCAACAGATGCACGGTCTGGCCGGCGTAGGCGGTGATGTCGGCGTTGAACGGCGTCCACGAGGCGGCCCGATCGGTGCCGTCGCCGACCTCGTCGAGGACCGTGGTACTGCCGCCGGAGCCGACCACACTGACCCGGAGGTAGTCATCGGCGGTGGCGTTGCTGAGAGTGCCCAGGTAGTACTGGAACGACAGATCCAGTGTCGCCCCGGCCGGGAGATCGATGTCGGGCGAACGCACCGTGGTGTCGCCGTTGTCGATGTCATTGGTTCCGGCCGAAGATCCGGCCGTTCCCTCGGTGACCAACGCCTGGCTGCCGCTGGTGGTGGTACCGAGCTGGAGCACCACGCCGCTCGACGTCTGCTCCGGGTCGGCCACTTCCCATTGACCGGTGGTGGCCGTGTCGGTACCGTCGGGGTTGGTGGTCCAGCCGAGGTCGGTCTCGAAGTCATCGCTGTGGATGGCGCCCACCCCGACGGCGATCGACACGGTGGCCGGAGCCGACGTGCTGGTGCCGTCGTTGGCGGTGAAGGTGAAACCGTCCGAGCCGCTGTAACCGGCGTCGGGGGTGTAGGTCAGGTTGGGAGCCGTGCCGCTGAGCGAACCGTTGGCCGGACCGGAAGCCACGGCATAGGTCAAGGCCTGGCCCTCGGGGTCGCTGGCCGTGAGAGTGATCCCGACCGCACTGTTGACCGGGGTGAAGATCGACTGATCATCGGCAGTTGGGGGATCATCGACGACTGCGGTCACGGTGAAGCCAACAGCTTGGATGGGACCCCAGAACCCGTTGGCGTTACGACCACGAACGTAGAGGGTGTGATCCCCCAGGGCCAGACCGGAGGTGTCGATCGAGGCCGTGGCCGTCTCGGTGTTGGCGTTGAACGAGCCGTCAGCCGCCGACATGGCCACCGGGGTGCCCCCCGACGACGGAGCGGTGTCAAGGTAGTACTCGGCCTCGGTCACGGTGGCGGCCGACGGTCGGGCCGTCCCTACCGTCCCATAGGCGTTGTCGTTGACCACGGCGGTCAGAGCCAAGGACTCACCCTGTTCAACCGAACCGTCGGTCGAGGCGCTGGTGGTCGTTGGGCCCCGGGAGGTGATATAGGGCGTGTCGGCCACCTTCACCGCGTACAGCAGGGCGTCGCGGTTGAGGTTCCACAACGCGTCCATGCACGAGTACTGGGGAGCGAAGCCGCCGCAGCTTCCGCTGGAGGGGCTGAGCTCATAGGTGACCGAGGCGACGCCCAGGTCGTTGTAGACCCAATCGTCGGTCGAACCGGTCACACCGTAGAGAATCTCGGGTCCGGTGCCGGTCTCATAGCCGTTGTAGTGACTCATCCGGAAGGCGTAGGCCCGCAGCTGAGCGTCGTTGGGCGACACTCCGGAATCACCGGGGGGTAGCAGGATCAGCTCACCGGAGCTGTGGATGGTGATGAACGAACCGGTGGTGGTGTCGGGGGCGGTGGCCGTTCCGTCATCGACCGGACCGTTCTGGTCGGGCCACAGGCTCTGGAACAGCGCCTGCAGGGCCGACTGCTCGGGCTCGGAAGCCGGACCGGTACCAGGATAGGTCTGGGCGCAAGGATTGGTGGTGGTGCCGATGCCGCCCCAGTTGTGGGTCGAGGCGTTGCGGTTGAGGTCGACGCCATGATGGTTGGAGGTCGTCGGCGGCACCGAGCACGATCCGACGGTGTCGTTGGCGTTCTTGCGCTGCATGTAGGGATTGTTGCCCCCCGACTCCACGATCTCCCGCCCATCGGGATTCACCACGGGGATGATCCAGATCTCGGTGGTGTCCATCATGTGGGTCACATCGGCATCGGTGCCATAACCCTGGGTCAGATGATCGATCAACCGCCACGCCATCTCCGAGGTCTGCAACTCCCGAGCATGAATGGCGGCCTGGATGACGGCTCTTGGCTTGGTTGAGGTCGGGCTGAGAGCGCAATCGCCGGCCTGCTTGTTGGTCAGGCAGATGACCATCAGATCGTTGGGGTTGGGCCGGCCCTGGGTCTTCAACCAGGAGTCGCCGTAGTCGTAGACGGTGGCCAGACCGGGATAGTTGGTGGCCACGTCGTTCAGGTGTTGGTAGTGCTCCACCACCGTGCGGTAGCCGCCGTAGTAGGTGGCGGCCAGGATCTCGTTCTCGGCGTTGGCGGTGTGGGCCCCGTCGTGGCCGTGGGCCCGACCCTCGACTCCGGGCAGGGCGCTCAGTTCTCGATCCCGCTCCACCCGGAATCCGTCCTGGCGGAGGGCAACGGCCACATCATTCTCACCGAGCACGTAGAGATAGCCGTCGCCCTTGCCTTCCAGAAGGTCGTAGGGTCCGTTGGCCAGCCGTTGCCCGTCGCTGGGAGAATCGACATAGACCCTCCAGATGGACAGCTGGTTGGCCACTCCTGCGTCGGTCGACTCGGCCGGGTCGGATTGGGCCGAGACCGGGGCTATGGGGGCCAGCAAGGCCGCCACCCCAACGATGAGCGCGATTATCGCCACTCGCAAACGGCTGAAAGACATGGACGGAACTCCTCGGTGGTCAACTCTTTGGATGTGCCCATTCCTCGCCGTCGATCCTCCGACAGCCGCGCCAAGTGAGATTGTAATGAGCAATCGTCCACAAGGGCATAGTCCGTCCTACTCATTGGCGATCTGCCCCCTGGTGGGCCAAACGGCCTCGGCCCGACCGACTCCGCCTCCCCGAGAAGCGGCGTCGATCGGGCCGGTTGTCACCGATTTCCGGTCGTCGGGCGGCCGGGTATCGGGTCTGTTGTCAGCCTGCTTCGATCAGTAGGTCATCGATGCCGGCCTCAACCAGACTTCCCCCGCTCGAATCGGAGGCTTCGACCAGAATGTGAACGGTCTGGCCGGCGAACGAGTTGATGGTGGTGGAGAACGGGGCCCACGATCCGGCGTCGTCGTCGGGTGAACCCAGTTCCTCGTAGACCACCTGGCTGTCCGACGAGCCGACGACGCTGACCCGGAGGAAGTCGGCGCTCGACGAGTTGAACAGGTGGGCCAGGTAGTAGTTGAACGACAACGTGAGGTTGGCGCCCGACGGTAGGGCAATATCGGGCGAGCGCACGCTGGTGGTGCCGTTGTCGATGTCGTAGGTGCCGACGCTGGAACCGGAGCGACCATCGGTGACCAGGGCCCGGCTACCACTGGCCGTGGTACCGAGCTGCTGGATGACGCCGTTGTAGGAGGTCTGGGCCGGGTCGGCCACCTCCCACTGGCCGGTGGTGGCGGTGTCGCTACCACCGGGGTTGGTGATCCAGCCCAAGTTGGTCTCGAAGTCGTCGCTGAACACGACCCCGGCCACGGCCGACACGGTGACGGTCACCGTGGCCTGGTCGGTGGCCGTACCGTCACTGACCTGGTAGACGAAGCTGTCGGTGCCGACAAACCCCGAGTCGGGGGTGTAGGTCCGGTTGGCTCCGCTGCCCGAGACCGTGCCGTTGGTCGGACCGGAGGTGATGGAGTAGCTCAGCGGGTCACCGTCGATGTCGGCACCGTCCAGGGTGACAGCCACCGCCGTGTTCTCGCTGGTGGAGGCGGAGACATCGGTCGCCGAGGGGGCGTCGTTCACCGGGTTGACGGCGATGGAAACGGTGGCCGGCGCCGAGTTGGACGAGCCGTCGTTGACCACGAAGGTGAACGAGTCGGAACCGTTGTAGTCGGCGTTCGGGGTGTAGGTCCGGTTGGCCCCCGATCCCGTCAGCGTGCCGTTGCCAGGGCTCGACGCCACCGAGTAGGTCAGTGGGTCACCCTCGGGGTCGGAGCCGGTCAGGGTGATGGCCACCGAGCCGTCCTCGTCAACCGACACCGACTGGCTGTTGGCCGTCGGCGGTTGGCTGGGTGGAGCCTGAGCCTCGATCAACAGGGTGTCGACCCCGGCCTCGACGATGCTGCCCCCGGCACCGTCGGCCGCTTCGATCAGCAGCGTCACCGTCTGCCCGGCGAACGACGAGATGTCGAAGCTCGACCGTTGCCAGGAGCCGTCACGGTCGGTGCCGTTGGCCGTCTGGTTGAGAACCGTCTGGTTGCTGCTGCCCTGTACCGTGACCCGTAGGAAGTCGGCGCTCGACGAGTTGCTGGTGTGGGCGAAGTACCAGTCGAACGACAGGTCGAGGGTGGCTCCGGCCGGCAGATCGATGGCCGGCGACTCGATGCTGGTTGTCCCGTTGTCGATGTCGTTGGTGCCCACACTGCTGCCGGCGGTCGCTCCGGTGACCAGATCGTTGGACCCGCTGGTGGTGGTGCCCAGCTGCTTGGCCCCGTTGTAGCTGGTGGGTTCGGGGTTGGCCCGCTCCCAGATACCGGTGGTGGCGGTATCGCTGCCGTCGGGGTTGGTGGTCCAGCCGAGGTCGGTCTCGAAGTCGTCACTGAAGATCGGGCCGACCGGGATGCCGACCGTGATCGACACAGTGGCCGGAGCCGACGTGTTGGTGCCGTCGTTGGCGGTGAAGGTGAAACTGTCCGAGCCGCTGTAACCGGCGTCGGGGGTGTAGGTCAGGTTGGGGGCGGTGCCGTTGAGCGAACCGTTGGCCGGACCGGAAGCCACGGCATAGGTCAGGGCCTGGCCTTCGGGGTCGCTGGCCGTCAGGGTGATTCCAACCGAGGCGTCGACCGGGGTCGACACCGACTGATCGTCGGCCACCGGTGGGTCGTCGGTGGGGGTGGTCACAGTGAAGGAAACGGCCTGGACCGGGCCCCAGAACCCGTTGCCGTTGCGGCCCCGCACATACAAGGTGTGATCGCCCAGGCCGAGACCGGAGGTGTCGACCGAGGCCGTGGCCGTCTCGCTACTCTCGTTGAACGACCCGTCGGCCGATGACATGGCCACCGGCGATCCACCCGACGACGGCGGCGTGTCGACGTAGTATTCGGCCTGAGTGACGTTGACGGCGGAGGGCCGGGACACGCCGCTGTTGCCGTAGGCGTTGTCGTTGACCACGGCGGACAGGGCCAGGGACTCACCCTGCTCCACCGTCGAGCCCGCTGACACGCTGGTGGTGGTCGGACCCCGCGACGTCAGGTAGGGCGTCTCGGCCACCTTGACCGAGTAGAGCAGAGCGTCACGGTTGAGGTTCCACAACGCGTCCATGCAGGAGAACAGCGGGTCGAACCCACCGCAGCTACCACCGGAGGGGCTCAGCTCGTAGGTCACCGAGGCCACACCCAGGTCGTAGTACACCCAGTCGTCGGTGGTACCGGTGGTGCCGTAGAGGATCTCGGCCCCGGTGCCCGACTCGTAGCCGTTGTAGTGGCCCATGCGGAAGGCGTAGGCCCGCAGCTGGGCATCGTTGGGCGACATTCCACCCTGGCCGCCCGGCAACAGGATCAGCTCACCCGAGCTGTGGATGGTGATGAACGAACCGGTGGCGGTGTCGGGCGCCGGGCTGGAGGCCGAGCCCTTCTGGTCGGGCCAGAGATCCTGGAACAGGGCTTCCAGGGCCTGCTGTTCGGGCTCGGAAGCGGGGCCGGTGCCGGGGTAGGTCTGGGCGCAGGGATTGGTGGACGTTCCCGTGCCGCCCCAGTCTGAGGTCGAGGCGTTGCGGTTGAGGTCGACGCCATGATGGTTGGTGGTCGTCGGTGGTTCCGAACAGTTGCCGAACGTGTCGTTGGCGTTCTTGCGCTGCATGTAGGGATTGTTGCCCCCCGACTCCACGATCTCCCGGCCATCGGGATTGGCCACCGGGATGATCCAGATCTCGGTGGTGTCCATCATGTGGGTCACATCGGCATCGGTGCCATAACCCTGGGTCAGATGATCGATCAGCCGCCACGCCATCTCCGAGGTCTGCAACTCCCGAGCATGAATGGCGGCCATGATCACGGCTCTCGGCTTGACCGAGTTGGGGTTCAGAGCACAGTCGCCGGTTTGTTTGGCCGTCAGGCAGATGACCCGCAGCTCGTTGGGATTGGCCCGGCCCTGGGTCTTCAACCAGGAGTCGCCGTAGTCGTAGACCGTGGCCAGGTTGGGATAGGCGGCGGCCACGTCGTTCAGGTGTTGGTAGTGCTCCACCACCGTGCGGTAGCCGCCGTAGAACGTGGCGGCCAAGGCCGTGATCTCACCGGAGGCGGCGGTGCGACGCTCCACCCCCGGTCGCTCGGTCAGCTCACGCTGCCGCCTCACCTGGAGGCCCAGCTGTCGCAGCTCGACGGCCACCGAGTCCTCGCCGAGGACCAGCAGGTAGCCATCGCCCTTTCCTTCCAGCAGGTCGTAGCCGCCGGCCTGTAGCAGGTCGACGTCGGACTGATCGTCGATGTAGACCTCCCAGATTGATATCGACTCCTGGCCTCGCTGGGCCTGAACCGGATGGGGGGCCAGGATCGAAACGACCCCGACAACGAGCGCGGCGAGCGCTACCGATAACCGTCTTGGCATGACGACTGAGTCTCCTTGGGGTGGTGATGGTGACGCCGAGCGGCACCGATCTCGATTTGCATTCTCGATTTAGTTTGCTGGCCCATACCCCGCCGCGGCGGACGCCACCCACGACACTAGTGGGTGGCGTCGCCCATCGTCATGGTCCATCGGACTCATTCCCGTCGGCGCTACGATCTGGCGATGCCCGAACCAGGTTCAGCGGAGACCGCCATCACCGTCCCCGACTCGGCCGCCGTGGTCGGCTGCGGCGTCATCGGAGCAGCCTGGGCGGCCCGGTTCCGTCTCCACGGAGTCCCGGTCCGAGCCTACGACCCGTCTCCCCAGGCCGCCCGAATTCTCGACGAGGTGGCGGCCAATGCCGTTGTTGCCTGGGGCGAACTCGGCCTCCCGACCGAGCTGGCCGATCTCACGGTGTGCCCGACGCTGGAGGAGGCGGTGGTCGACGTCGACCTGGTCCAGGAAAGCGTGCCCGAGGTCATGGACATGAAGCACGCCACCCTGCAGGCCATCGACTCCGCCGCCCGGCCCGACGCCATCATCGGCTCCTCCACCTCGGGGCTTCTGTGCACCGACCTGGCCCGGACCATGAGCCGACCGGACCGGTTGGTGGTGGCCCATCCGTTCAACCCGGTGTACCTGCTGCCGGCGGTGGAGATCGTGGGCGGTGAGCACACCTCGTCAGGCACCATCGACCGGGCCATGGCCCTGTACCGGGGATTGAGCATGGAGCCGATCCACATCGAGGCCGAGATCGAGGCCCATGTGGCCGACCGGTTGCTGGAGGCGGTATGGCGGGAGGCCCTGTGGCTGGTCAACGACGGGATTGCCACCACGGCCCAGATCGACGACGCCATTCGCTACGGCTTCGGGTTGCGGTGGGCTCAGATGGGACTGTTCGAGACCTACCGTATCGCCGGTGGTGAGGGCGGTATGGCTCACTTCATCCGGCAGTTCGGCCCGGCGTTGTCGTGGCCCTGGACCAAACTGACCGACGTTCCGGAGCTGACCGACGAGCTGGTCGAGCGGATCGAGTCGCAGTCGAATGAGCAGTCGGGGGCCTACACCATCCGGGAACTGGAACGAATCCGCGATCGCAATCTGGCGGCCATGATGCGAGCGCTGGAGGCCAACGACTGGGGGGCCGGGCAAACCCTGGCCACCATGCGCTCCCGTCTCACCTGAGGGCCACCTCCCCACTCCCCACTCCCCACTCCCCACTCCCCACTCCCCACTCCCCACTCCCCACTCCCCACTCCCCACTCCCCACTCCCCAAAAATTGCAGCAAAAAGCGAGGCTGACCCTCGCGATTTACTGCAAGAAACCGGGAGTCAGGGTTGCGGCAAGAAACCGGTGGGGTCAGGGTTACGGCAAGAAACCGGGGGTCAGGGTTTGCTGCAAGAATCCGGGGGCTCAGGGGGTGATGCCCATGACGAGATCGATCAGGTAGTCGCCGTAGCCGCTCTTGCGCAGAGGCTCGGCCACGGCCAGCAGCTGCTCGTCGTCGATGTAGCCCATGCGCCAGGCGATCTCTTCGGGGCTGGCAATCTTCTGCCGTTGCCGCTGCTCGATGACCCGGACGAACTCGCTGGCCTCCACCATCGAGTTGAACGTGCCGGTGTCGAGCCAGGCGAACCCCCGATCGAGTCGGGCCACGGTCAAGCGGCCCTGGTCGAGGTACCGCTGGTTGATGGCGGTGATCTCCAGTTCACCCCGGTCCGACGGTTCGATGGTGCGGGCCATATCGACCACATCGGAGTCGTAGAAGTAGAGCCCGGTCACGGCCCAGCTCGACTTCGGCTTGACCGGCTTCTCCTCGATGCTGGTGGCCTTGTCGTCGGCGTCGAAACCGACAACGCCGTAGCGCTCGGGATCGGAGACCTGTTGGGCGAAGACGCAGGCTCCGTCGGGCTGAGTCGAGACATCCTGCAGCTGCCGGCTGAACCCGCTGCCGTAGAACAGGTTGTCGCCCAGGATCAGGCACGACGGTCGACCGTCGAGATGGTCGGCGCCGATGATGAAGGCTTCGGCCAGCCCATTGGGGTGGGGCTGGGTGGCGTAAGCAAAGCGGACACCCCAGTCCGACCCGTCGCCCAGCAGGGCCTGGAACGCCGCCCGATCCTGAGGGGTGGTGATGATGAGGATCTCGGTGATGCCGGCCAGCATCAGGGTGGAGATCGGGTAGTAGATCATCGGTTTGTCGTAGACCGGGAGCAGCTGCTTGGACACCGCCAGGGTGACGGGGTGAAGCCGACTGCCGGTGCCCCCGGCCAGCACGATGCCCCGACGGCCCAGAGGGTTGCCCTGACGGTTCGGTGGCACCGACGGGGGGTCGGCGGTTTGGGGTCTGGTCAGTGGTGATGCGGCGGTCACTGCGTTCCTTGAGCGGTTCTGTGAACTTTTGCGGTCAGCTCGATCTCGACGAGGTGACGGGGGCCTCCAGCTCGTTGACCACGTTGCCGACCGAGCCGAGGACCGGCGGCAGGCCGACACCGAGATCAGTCAGGATGGCCGAGCTGTCGAGCCGGCTGTTGGCCGGGCGGGCTGCTCTGGTGGGGTATTCGTCGGTCCTCAATGGGCGCAAGGCGACGTCGTGGCAGCGCTGCGAGGCGGCGAACACCGCCTGGGCCAGGTCGAACCAGCTCATGGCGTTCGGGCCGGCCAGGTGGTAGAGCCGTTTCGACGGCATGTCGTTGCCGTAGGACGTGGCGGCGGCGACAGCGGTGATGGCTCGGGCCAGGTCGCCGGCCGACGTAGGACAGCCGATCTGATCATCGACCACACCGATCTCGCTGCCCTCGGCCCCCAGCCGAAGCATGGTGGTGACGAAGTTCAAGCCCAGGGCTCCGTACACCCAGGAGGTTCGGAGGGTCACCAGCTTCTGGGCGGCCTCGGCCTCCCGCTCCCCGTCGGCCTTGGTCCGGCCGTAGACCCCGATCGGGTTGATGGGATCGCCTTCGGTGTACCAACCGGCCTTGGTGCCGTTGAACACGTAGTCGGTCGACAGGTGGATGAGCAGGGCGTCGACATGGTTGGCTGCGCTGGCCAGGGACTTGACGGCGGTTACGTTGACCGCCTCGGCCTCCTCCGGCTCGTCTTCGGCCCGGTCGACGGCGGTGTAGGCGGCGGCGTTGACGATGACGTCGGGTCGCAGGGTGTCGACAATGGAACCCACGGCGTCGGGGTTACGGATATCGAGTTCGGCCGACGTGTAGCCACACACCTGGGCCCGGTCGGCCCATCGGGCCCGCATGAGCTCCCGGCCCAGCTGACCACCCGCTCCGGTCACGAGAATGACCGGTTTGGTCGCTCGTCGGGACCGGGTCACGAAGCCACCACCACGCCCAGCCGACGGCCGTCGTAACGGTCGGACAGCAAGGGGCGCCACCACCATTCGTTGCCCAGATACCAGCGCACCGTGCGGGCCAGACCATCGTCGAATTCGACCGACGGCCGCCAACCGAGTTCGGTGCGGATCTTGGAGGAGTCAATGGCATAGCGCAGATCGTGACCCGGACGATCGGCCACGAACTCGATCAGTTGCCGACGACCGCCGGCCCGGTCGCCCAGTTCGCCGTCAACCAGGTCGCAGATCGTCTCCACCACGGCCAGGTTGGTGCGTTCGGCGTCGCCCCCCACGGTGTAGGTCCGGCCCGGCACGCCCCGTTCCAGCGCGGCCACGATGGCCCGGGCGTGGTCCTCGACGTAGAGCCAATCCCGGATGTTGTCACCCCGGCCGTAGACCGGCAGCGGTTGTCCGGCCGCCGCCTTCAGGATCATGAGCGGGATCAACTTCTCCGGGAAGTGGAAGGGCCCGTAGTTGTTGGAGCAGTTGGTTATGACGGTGGGTAGGCCGTAGGTCTCGTACCAGGCTCGCACGAAGTGATCGGAGGCCGCCTTCGATGCCGAGTAGGGCGAGCGGGGGTCATAGGCCGTGGTCTCGCTGAACGGCTCATCATCAACGGCCAGAGCACCGAACACCTCGTCGGTCGACACGTGCAGGAAGCGGAAGTCGTCGAGCACGTTGCGACGTTCGGCCTCGCGGCGAGCGGCCTGTAGCAGTTCGTAGGTGCCGACCACGTTGGTCCGCACAAAGGCGTCGGGCCCGTCGATGGAGCGGTCGACGTGGGTTTCGGCCGCCAGGTGGATGACGGCGTCGGGCTCGAACCGGTTGAAGGCGTCAGCCAGCGCCGGGCCGTCGGCAATGTCGATGTTGACGTGTTGGTAGAAGGGCGAATCGGCCACCGCGGCCACCGATCCGGTGGTGGCGGCGTAGGTCATCTTGTCGATGTTGAGCACGTGGACCGGTTCCGGCCCGCCGGCGCTCAGGAGATGACGGATGACGGCCGAGCCGATGAAACCCAGGCCTCCGGTCACGGCGATCCTCATCGATTCAACCTTTCTCCGCCGACGGTGCCGACCGTTGCGACCTCGTTCCTGTCGGCCGCTTGCGCCGTCGACTGAGCCCGATCGGCCCTCCGAGCCCGCTCCACCGCGGCCAGGGCATCGGACAAAGTGACGCCCCGGCGGTCCTTGTCCGACAGCAGTGCGGCGTCGGGCTCGACCGGCCAGTCAATGGCCAGGGCCGGGTCGTCCCAGGCCACGGTGAGTTCGGCCTCGGGTCGGTAGGGGGCGTCGACCTTGTAGAACACCTCGGTGTCGGGCTCGAGGGTGCAGAAGGCGTGACCGAACCCCGGGGGCACCCAGAGCATGGCGCCCCCTTCGGCATTGAGCTCCACCGAGGCCACGGCGCCCACGGTGTCGGAATCCGGTCGCAGATCGACCACGACATCAACGATACGGCCCCGCAGTACCCGCACCAGCTTGCCCTGCTCATGGGGCGGTAGCTGCAGGTGGATGCCCCGTACCGTTCCCACCTGGTAGGAGACGGAGTGGTTGTCCTGGACGAAGCGGGACGGCAGCCCGAGTTGAGCGGCAGCGGTCGACTCGAAGGGCACGGTGAAGATGCCCCGAGGGTCATTGAAGCGCGGCGGTGCAATTACGAGTGCGCCGCCGAGCAGCTGATCAACAGTCTGCAACATACCTCCCGGTATTCGGCGAGTCGCTGACTGGCGTTCATCCTAGGAGCTGTCGAGCCGGCAGCCGAGTATCGAATCTTGTCGTTGCAGCCCGAACTTTGTGACTGCTGCGACCCAGCAACGGGTCGTAGCAGTCACAAAGTTCGGGCAGTTCGGGCAGGTGACGGTGCCGGTGTGCCTATGGACCTTGGTCCCTTGGATCTCGGGACGTCCACCTGATAATCTCCAAGTTATTAAGATAATGACTTAAGATCTATGAAACTGGGGGTGGGATCCGTAGATGGTGCTGGTGGTTCTGGGAATTCCCAATCTGGTTGTTTTGGCCGGCCTGACGGCCGTCGTCGCGGTCTTGGGGCGGGCCCGCCTACTCAGCCGCCGAAGCGGGGCCGACACCAGCTGGGCCGACGCCTGGCTGAAGGCCTTGATCATCGTGGTCTTCGCCATCTTCTTCGTGGCCTACCTACCATCGCGTCTGCTGCAAACCGGAACGGTGGCCACCATGAGCCGCTCGGCCCAAGACCTCATCGGCTCCGCCACCTGGGGTCTGGCCCTCGTTGTCCTGCTGGCCGGGCTCTGGTACGCCCGACGCAACCGGGTGGTTTGATCCCATGACCTCGGCCGACTGGACCGAACTCGGCTACTTCGATGAGAACATTCCCTGCCTGGCCGCCTGCCCGGTGCACACCAACGCCGGCATGTACGTGGCCGCCATCGCCGACGGCGACGATGAGGCGGCCTACCTCACCGCCCGTATGCCCAATCCCTTCGCCTCGGTCTGCGGTCGGGTCTGCGCCGCCCCCTGTGAGGACGCCTGCCGTCGGGGCCAGATCGACCGACCCATCGCCATCCGGGCCCTGAAAAGGTTCGTGACCGAACAGTACGGTCCCGAGTCCGGCAACGGCTCGACATGGTCCAAGGTGACCGCCGTTCCCACTGAGCGGCGGCCGCAGTCGGTCGGCATCGTCGGAGGCGGACCGGCCGGACTGGCCTGCGCCCACGACCTGGCCCGCTGGGGATACGCCGTCACCGTCTATGAGGCCACCGACAAGCTGGGTGGAGCCATGTGGCTCGGTATTCCCGAGTACCGCCTCGACCGTGACGTGCTGGCCGGAGACGTCAATGCCATCATCGACCTCGGAGTCGACGTGGCCTACAACACCCGCCTGGGTCACGACATCACCCTCGCCGACCTCAGGCGGCAGCACGACGCCGTCTTCCTGGCCATCGGCGCCACCCTGGGGCGAGGCCTCGACATCGAGGGAGCCGACGCCGACGGCGTCTTCAAGGCCATCGAGTTCCTGATCAACATGAATAGAGGATTCCAGGTCGAAGTGGGCGAACGGGTGGTGGTCGTCGGCGGGGGCGACGTGGCCATGGACGCCGCCCGCACCGCCTTGCGGGCCGCCGACTATGACCAGTCCGGCACCGGTCAAGTTGTTGCTGAGGGCGGGGCCGGTCGGTCGGCTCTGGAGGATGCTCTTGACGCCGCCCGCACCGCGGCCCGGGCCGGAGCCCGGTCGGTGACCGTGATCTCGCTCGAGTCCCGAGAGGAGATGCCGGCCCACGATTTCGAGATCGAAGAAGCCGAGGTGGAAGGCATAGCCATGTTGCCCCGCCGGGGGCCGGCCCGAATCGTCACCGACAACGATCGGGTGGTCGGCATCGAGACCGTCGGCGTTGACCGGGTGTTCGACGACGACGGCCGGTTCAATCCGGTCTTCGACGACGACGACCGGACGCTGCTGGAGGCCGACACCGTCATCCTGGCCATCGGTCAGGCCATCGACCTCAACGCCCTCGGATCGGCCGGACCGGAGATCTCGCCCCGCCGCACCATCTCCGTCGACCCCGACACCGGGGCAACCTCCGAGGTCGACGTCTGGGCCGGCGGCGACGCGGCGAAGGGACCGCGGACCCTGATCGACGCCATCGCCGACGGCCGTCGATCGGCCGCCGCCATCCACCGCTCGTTCGGTGGCGAGGTGGCCGAGGGCCGGGCCGGGAAGATGGTACGGCTGCAGCAGTTCCACCGGCTCGACGACCACTACGACCGGTTCGACCGGGTCGAGGTGCCCACCCTGCCCACCGGACGCCGGCTCGGCCTGGCCGAAGTGGAAACCGGGTTCACGGCCGAACAGGCGCGATGTGAGGCCAATCGCTGCCTGCGATGTTTCGCCAACATCATGCTCGACGTCGAACGCTGCGTGCTCTGTGCCCTGTGTGCCGACGTCTGCCCGGTCGACGTGATCGCCCTGGTGCCGTCGGAGGAGGTCGACGCCACGCGACCGGGAGGCACGGCACTACTGCTGGATGAGACCGACTGCATCCGCTGCGGCCTCTGTATCGAACGCTGCCCGCCGGACGCACTGTCGATGGGCGTATGGACCGGAGTAGGGGTGCCCCAGTGGAGTTGAAGGAACGAACCGAAGCAGACGTGGTTGATCCGGTGGTTTACGACCGCGGCGACGCCGGTCTGTGGGCCCGACTCCGCCGGTCCCCGGTCGGCCGCTCGATCCTGCGCTCCCCCAACCGGGCTACGCCTCGGGATCGGGCCGCCGCCCACTGGTCGAACTTCTTCCTCCACATCTACCCGGTCAAGATGCGGCGGGCCGAAATCGGGTTCCGCTACTCCTGGTACCTCGGAGTGATCTCGGCCGTGCTGCTGGGTTCACTGGTGGCGTCCGGCGTCTACCTGATGTTCTTCTACGTTCCCTCCCCCAACGAGGCCTACGTCAACATCCAGACGCTCCAGACCGAAGTGCGGTTCGGCCAGTACATCCGCAATGTCCATCGCTGGTCGGCCCACCTCATGGTCCTGGCCGTGGCCGCCCATATGGCCCGGGTGTTCTACCGGGGGGCCTACAAAGCACCTCGGGAGTTCAACTGGGTGATCGGCGTGGTGCTGCTGGTGCTCACCCTGCTGATGTCGTTCACCGGCTACCTGCTCCCCTGGGATCAGCTGGCGTTCTGGGCGGTCACGGTCGGCAGCGAGATGGCCGGCTACGTGCCCTTCATCGGCGACACGGTCAAGGAGATGCTGCTGGGCGGACCCACGGTTGGGGCTCCGACACTGCTGCGGTTCTACGTCCTCCACGTGGCCGTACTGCCCCTGATCATGGTTCTGGTGCTGATGGTGCACCTGTGGCGCTGGCGCAAAGACGCCATGCTCGACGCCGATGCCCCCGAACTGGAAGGAGTCGACGGTGCCTGAGATCGACCGCCCCGAAACACCTCGACCGGAGTTCAACCGGGCAAACGGTGGCGGCGTGTCCACCAACGGGCAGCAACGGGTGCTGGGCATCGTGCCCGGCAAACCGGCGGCCGGCGACCGCAAGGAACCCGACCGTCAGGATCTCGTCATGGTGTGGCCCCACCTGCTGGTGCGCCACGCCGTGGCCGCCATGAGCGTCATGTTGGTCGTGCTGTTGATCTCGGTGTTCTTCGACGCCCCCCTCCGGGCGGTGGCCAACCCCACGGTCACCCCCAACCCGGAGAAGGCGCCATGGTACTTCGCCGCACTGCAGGAGCTGCTTTCCCACTTCCACCCACTGGTGGCCGGAGTGCTGATCCCCACCGCCATCATCATCGGACTCGTTGCCCTCCCCTACATCGACGTCAACCCCACGGCCCGACCCCGCGACCGCAAGGTCTCGGTCATCACCTTCACCATCGTGATGGTTCTTTGGATCGTATTGACCCTGATCGGCTTCGCCTTCCGCGGTCCCAACTGGGACTGGGTCTGGCCCTGGATCGAATGGCACGGAGAACTATGAGCACCATGAATCGTCGTCAGATGCTGGCCCGGGCGTGGCAAACCGGGATCGGCCTGATGGCCGCCGCCGGGGCCTGGACCACCTGGGACCTCCTACGCCCACTGAAGGGTTCAGGTCTTGGCGGCCTGATACGCACCGTGCCCCCCGAGGCCGTTCCCGAAACCGGAGCAGTCGAGGTGCTGGCGGCCAAAGCATTCCTGGTTCGAGTCGAGGGCGAGCTCATCGCCCTGTCCGAAACCTGCACCCACCTTGGGTGCCGGGTTCCCTACTGCGAATCGTCCAACCGGTTCGAATGCCCCTGCCACGGTTCGGTCTACAACCGGGCCGGGGAACTGATCACGGGGCCGTCACCCCGGGGCCTCGATCGTCACCCCGTGGAGGTGGGTGAGGACGGCCTGCTCTACATCAACACCGAGTCGACCATCCCGGGCGCAGCTCCGGGGACGCTCACCATCGACGAGCCGAGCCCCGGTCCCAGCTGCGCGGCCGAAGGTGGCCACTGATGAGCTACGGCTACACCACCGATCCGAGCCTCGACGAGTCCACCGACCGTCTCATGGGGTGGGGGGTTGTGTTGCTGTTCGCCCTGGTGGCCGCCTTTCCCCTCTACCTCCTCTACGAGCCCGGGGCCCGGGAAGAGGCCCGGGCGGCCCAGCTCGACTCGTTGGTCAGCGAGGGGGCCGAGGTGTGGGAGTTCAGCTGTGCCTCCTGTCACGGTGATGCCGGCCAAGGCGTCTCGGCTCCGGCGCTCAACTCGGTTCAGTTCCTACAGTCGGCCAGCGACGACCAGACCCGGCTCCTGATCGCAGTCGGGGTTCCGGGCACGACCATGGGGGCCTATTCCCAGGATCACGGCGGGCCCCTGACCTCGTCCCAGATCCGGGCGGTCACCGCCTATGTCCGGAGCTGGGAGGACAACGCCCCCGACATGCCCAACTGGAGAGACCCCCAGGAGTAGAGGTAGAGCAGTGACAGTCGCAGTGCCGGAGCCCCTGCTTATCGAGTTTCGCCTATCGGCGAAACCTCGCCGGCTGAAGTGGTTCGTATGGGACAAGAAGGTAAATCAGTGACAGTCGCAGTGCCGGAGCCCCTGCATATCGAGTTTCGCCTATCGGCGAAACCTCGCCGGCTGAAGTGGTTCGTATGGGACAAGAAGGTAAATCAGTGACAGTCGCAGTGCCGGAGCCCCTGCATATCGAGTTTCGCCTATCGGCGAAACCTCGCCGGCTGAAGTGGTTCGTATGGGACAAGAAGGTAAATCAGTGACAGCAACGAAATCCACGACCGACGAAGAGGAACCGAGCCTCCTCAACTTCCGGGAGGAACGGATCCGGGTCCTCCATTTCACCTGGATCGCCTTCTTCATGACGTTCTACGTGTGGTTCAACCTGGCTCCATTGGCCACCACCATGGGCAACGACCTGGAGTGGCTGACCCAGGAACACATCAAGGTCCTGCTGATCTGCAACGTGGCCCTGACCATCCCGGCCCGGATTGTGGTCGGCGCCCTCATCGATCGATTCGGGGCCCGCATCGTGTTCAGCGGCCTGATGGTACTCATGGCCATCCCCGCCATCTGGTTCGCCTTCGCCGACAGCTTCACCCAACTGATGATCTCCCGCCTGGCCCTGGGCAGTGTGGGCGCCGGATTCGTGGTCGGTATCAAGATGGTGGCCCAATGGTTCCCGCCCCGCTACGTGGGTCGGGCCGAAGGGTTCTACGCCGGCTGGGGCAACTTCGGGTCGGCCTTCGCCGCCATGACCCTGCCCTGGATCGCCATCACCTTCCTGGGTGACTGGTTCGACATGGGGCCCGACGCCTGGCGCTGGGCCATGGCCATCAACGGCATCGTGCTCGGTGCCTACGGCGTCCTCTACCTGTTCCTGGTTCGCGACGTGCCCGACGGTCGCCGACTTATCCGGTCCAAAAAGGCCGAACCGATGCTGTGCACCTCCTATTTCGATCTCGGACAGTACCTGCTGTGGTCGATCCCCCTGGTGGGGGCACTCGGGGTGCTGGCCTGGCGGGTCAGCAACGCCAGCATCGACGGTCAGGCCATCATCTCCAAATCAACCCTCTACCTCATCTACGGCGGCTTGGCCCTGGTCTATGTGTTCCACGCGGCCAAGACCCTGCAGGTCAACATCCCCTACATCCGAAGCGGAGAGGGGGCCAAGGAGTCGTTCCGCTTCGGCAGCGTGGCCGCCCTCAACTCAACGTACTTCGCCAATTTCGGAGCCGAGCTGGCCGTCGTCTCCATGCTGCCCGCCTTCTTCGAAGGAGCCTTCTCCGGCCTGACCAACAGCAGCGGCGGACCGCTGGTCACCGCCACCGTAGCCGGTCTGGTCGCCTCATCGTTCGCCTTCGTCAACCTGGTGGCCCGCCCGCTGGGCGGCTACCTGTCGGACCGGTTGGCCAACCGCAAACGAACCATGCTGATCTACATCGCCGGGATCATCGTCGGCTTCATCCTGATGGCCTTCATCACCAAATGGGTCCCCGGGGTCGACGACGACGGGCTCCGTAACATCGCCCCCACCTTCGACGGGATGTGGTGGCTGGTGGTGGCGGTCATCATCACCGTCTTCGCCTCGGTCTTCGTGCAGGGGGCCGAAGGGGCGACGTTTGCCATCATCCCCATGGTCAACAAACGCATGACCGGTCAGATCGCCGGCATGGCCGGGGCTTACGGCAACGTGGGAGCCGTCATCTACCTGGTGCTGTTCTCGCTGGTCGACGCCCGCACCTTCTTCTTCATCCTGGCCGCCGGGGCCGCCATCAGCTTCGCTCTTACCTGGCTGCTGCTGGAGGAACCGGAGGACGCCTTCTCCGCCAGCTTCGACGACGAACCGGTGGAAGAGGAGGTCTGACATGGCTGACATCTATCAGTGGGACGTCGAGGACGAGAAGTTCTGGAACGAGACGGGTCATCGGATTGCCAACCGCAATCTCTGGATCTCCATCCCCAGCCTCCTGTGCGGCTTCGCCGTCTGGCTCTACTGGAGCATCGTCACCGTCCAGATGCTCAATCTGGGCTTTCCCTTCACCCAGGGCGAACTGTTCACCCTGTCGGCCATCGCCGGGCTGACCGGGGCCAGCCTGCGCATCCCCAGCAGCTTCTTCATCCGCATCGCCGGGGGTCGCAACACCCTGTTCTTCACCACCGCCCTGCTGATGATCCCGGCCGCCGGCACCGGCTTGGCTCTGCTCAGCCAGGACACGCCGCTCTGGGTGTTCCAACTCCTGGCCTTCCTCTCCGGGCTGGGCGGCGGAAATTTCGCCTCGTCGATGTCGAACATCAGCTTCTTCTTCCCCAAACGTATGCAGGGTCTCAGCCTCGGTCTGAACGCCGGCCTGGGCAATGCCGGGGTGACCACCATGCAAGTTCTCATCCCCTTTGTCATGACCAGGGCCTTCTTCGGTGGCGGATCGATGATCCTGGAGACCGACTCGGGCACGCTCATCGGCAAGATCGCGGCCGGAACCGAAACCTGGATTCACAACGCCGGGTTCGTGTGGCTGGTGTTGCTCGTGCCGCTGGCGTTCGCCGGATGGTTCGGACTCAACAACATTCGGGCCGAGCACGTTTCCCCCAACATCGGTTCGCCGATCTCGTCGTTCGTGAAGATCTCCATGATGCTGGCCACCGCCTTCGTGGCCTCGGCCATCGGGCTCTTCTTCATCCTCCCCGACCCGACCGGAATCGGTGCTCCGTCGTGGGCCAAGTACCCGATCATCGCCGCCGTCATCTACCTGACGGTTCTGCTGTTGAAATGGCTGCCGGGTGAGATCAGGCCGATCCTCGACCGGCAGTACCGCATCTTCTCCCACCGCCACACCTGGATCATGAGTGTGATCTACACCATGACCTTCGGGAGCTTCATCGGCTACTCGGCCGGGTTCGCCCTGGCCATCAAGGTGGTGTTCGGGTTCAAACACATCGACGTCGACGGGGTACTGACCCACGACACCCCCAACCCCGACGGACCGTCGGCCCTGACCTTCGCCTGGATGGGACCGTTCATCGGCGCATTCATTCGCCCCATCGGCGGTTGGCTGGCCGATCGGGTGGGAGGGGCTCGAGTCACCCACTACGTCTCCATCGTCATGACGATCAGCGCCCTGGGCGTGGCCTACTTCCTCCGTCAGGCCTACCGGTCGGAGACCCCGGAGGACTTCTTCCTGCCGTTTTTCCTCATCTTCCTGCTGCTGTTCGCCGCCTCCGGGATCGGCAACGGATCAACCTTCCGCACCATCGCCATGGTGTTCGATCGGGAGCAGGCCGGGCCGGTTCTCGGCTGGACGTCGGCGGTGGCGGCCTACGGCGCCTTTGTCGTCCCCCAGGAGTTCGGCGAGCAGATCAACGGCGGCACCCCCGAGTTCGCCCTCTTCGGTTTCGCCGCCTTCTACCTGGTGTGCCTGTTCCTGAACTGGTGGTTCTATCTCGGCCCGAAGAGGGAGTACGACAACCCATGACCCAATCGCCCGACGAGCCAACCATTGCCCGAGGTGCCGCCGGCCCCGGCGGGGTGCTGGGCCTCGCCCTGATCACCGTGGTCACAGCCGTGGTGATGGCGGCCGGCTCCTCGATGTCGGCCGCCGCTCCGACCCAGTCCGACGGTGCGCAGGTCTATCAACAGACCTGCGCCGCCTGTCACCAGGCCGGCGGCGTCGGGGTGCCGGGCAGCTTCCCTCCCTTGGCCGGCAACCCCAATGCCGCCGATGCCGCCTACGTCGAGCAGGTGATCGTCGAGGGGGTGTCGGGCCCGATCGAGGTGCTGGGTGAGGCCTATGACGGCATGATGACCGCCGTTGACCTCAGTGACGGCGACCGTGCCGCCGTGGTGGAGTACGTGGTCGGACTGGCCACGGCCGCACCCGGCGCCTCGTCCAGCACCGAAGACTCGGCGGCGGCCGTCGAACCGATCGTGGGCGACGCCGCCCGGGGTCGGGCCCTGTTCACCGGGTCCACGGGGTTCGAACTCGGCGGTGCAGCCTGTTCCAGCTGCCACGAGGCCGGCGACGTCGGTCATTGGGGTGGCGGCAGCCTCGGTCCCGACCTCGACAGCACCTTCACCGATTTCGGCGGCGAGACCGGCCTGGCCACCTGGCTGGCCAACCCGCCGTCGGAGACCATGCAGCCCATTTTTGCCGACGAGCCGCTGACCGAGGCCGAGATCGCCGACGTGGTGGCCTTCCTGGAAACAGCGCCCGACCGGGAACGCCCGAGGACCTACGGTGACGGCCTGCTCATCGGCGGTCTGATCGGCCTGGGGCTGCTGCTGGCCGGAATGGCATTCGCCCACCGGACCATGAGCCCCGGCTACGCCCAACGACTGAGAGATGGACGATGAACCAACAATGGATCGAGGAGACCGTCGCCCCGGCTGAGCGCAAGTGGGAGGAGTTCTACCGCAACCGGTTCCAGCACGACAAGCGGGTGCGATCCACCCACGGGGTCAACTGCACCGGTAGTTGTTCGTGGGAGGTGTTCGTCAAGAACGGCATCGTGACCTGGGAGTTGCAGGCCACCGACTACCCGCAACTGGAGGAGGGCCTGCCGCCCTATGAGCCACGAGGCTGCCAGCGGGGCATTTCCTACTCGTGGTACCTCTACTCCCCCATCCGTATCAAGTACCCCTACGTCCGGGGGGCGCTGCTCGATCTCTACCGTCAGGCCAAACGGGAGAGCCTGGGCGACCCGGTGGAGGCCTGGGCCGCCATTCAGGCCAACCCGGAGTGGCGCCGCCGCTATCAGCAGGCCAGGGGCAAGGGCGGATTCCGCCGTATCTCCTGGGACGAGGCTCTGGAGATCGCTGCCGCCTCCTGTGTCCACACCATTTCCGAGCACGGGCCCGATCGGGTGGCTGGGTTCTCCCCCATTCCGGCCATGTCCCAGATCAGCTACGCCGCCGGCAGCCGGTTCATGGCCCTGCTGGGCGGCGTCATCATGAGCTTCTACGACTGGTACTGCGACCTGCCGCCGGCGTCACCCGAGATCTGGGGAGAACAGACCGACGTGCACGAGTCGGCCGACTGGTACCACGCCCGGTTCGTGGCCGTGATGGGCTCCAACCTCAACATGACCCGGACCCCCGACACTCATTTCATCGCCGAGGTTCGCCACGCCGGAGCCAAACTGGCCGTGTTCAGCCCCGACTTCTCCCAGGTGGCCAAGTACGCCGACTGGTGGATCCCGGCCAACGCCGGTCAGGACACCGCCTTCTGGTTGGCCGTCAACCACGTGCTGTTGACCGAGTACTACCACCAACGCCAGGTCCCCTATTTCGAGCGCTACGCCCGCCAGTACACCGACCTGCCTTTCCTGGTCGAGATCGTCGACGGTAAGCCGGACCGCTACCTGCGGGCCGACCGTCTGGCCCGTTACCGCCAGGTTGAGAACGGCGAGTGGAAGATGCTGATGTGGGACGACGACGCCGACGCCCCCCGCATGCCCAACGGGAGTATCGGCGACCGCTGGGCCACCGAGGACAAGGGCCACTGGAACCTCAAGCTCGCCGACGCCACCACCGGCCAGCCGATCGCCCCCCGGCTGACCCTGGTCGACGGCGACCACGAGGTGGCCGAACTCGACTTCGAGTACTTCGGCGAGGACGGCACCTTCACCCGTTCGGTTCCGGTACGGACGGTGGAGACGGTCGACGGGACAGCGACCGTCACCACCGTCTTCGACCTGCTCAACGCCCAGTTCGGCGTCAACCGCGGGCTCCGGGGCTACGCCGCGGCCGGCTATGACGACGAGTTGCCCTACACCCCGGCCTGGCAGGAGCGCTACACCGGTATCCACCGCGACACCGTGATCAAGTTCGCCCGGGAATGGGGCCGTAACGGCGAGCTGACCAAGGGCAAGAACCTCATCATCATCGGGGCTGGGGCCAACCACTGGTACCACAACAATCTGCTCTACCGGTCAGGCATCGTGGCCCTGATGCTGACCGGATCGGTGGGGGTCAACGGTGGCGGTCTGGGCCACTATGTCGGCCAGGAGAAGGTGGTCAATCAGGCATCGTGGGGCTCGATCGCCTTCGGGCTCGATTGGGGTATGGTCCCCCGGCATCAGAACACACCGTCGTTCCACTATGTGCATTCCGATCAGTGGCGTTATGAGCGGGGCTACCGCAGCTACGACTCGTTGCCCGATCACCATCCCGACCAGTTCGACCACACCATCGATCACCAGGCCCGGGCAGTACGTCAGGGTTGGCTGCCCTTCTTCCCCCAGTTCAAGCAAAATCCGCTGGAGGTGGTGCGCCAGGCTCGACGGAGGGGGGCCGATTCCGACGATGCCGTCCGGCAACACATCGTCGACGGTTTGAAGTCGGGCGAGATCGAGTTCGCCATCGACGACCCCGACGCCCCCGAGTCGTGGCCTCGAACCTGGTTCATCTGGCGGGGCAACGCCATCGGCACCTCGGCCAAGGGCCACGAATTCTTCATGCGCCACTACCTGGGCACCGACTCCACCGCCATCGCCGCCGAACCCGACGATCACGGGGTGGCCGAGGTCGAGGTCCGGCCCGACGCTCCCATCGGGAAGATGGATCTGGTGGTCGATCTC
Organism: Acidimicrobiales bacterium; assembly: GCA_965216685.1. GTDB lineage: Bacteria > Actinomycetota > Acidimicrobiia > Acidimicrobiales > SZUA-35 > JAHELU01. The sequence goes on along the minus strand of OZ244195.1, from coordinate 3,387,265 downwards.
AACTTCCGTATGGACACCAGCGCCCTGTACTCCGATCTCGTCCTGCCGGCCGCCACCTGGTACGAGAAGGACGACCTCAACACCACCGACATGCACTCGTTCATCAACCCGATGCAGGCCGCGGTACCCCCGGCTTGGGAGTCGAAGTCGGATTGGCAGATCTTCTGTTCCCTGGCCCAGAAGGTATCGGAGCTGGCCGGTGGACACCTGCCGACCACGGTGGAAGACGTTGTCATGGCTCCGCTGGCCCACGACTCGCCCGACGAGCTGGCCCAGCCCCAACCGGGCGACTGGCGCAGCGGCGAGGTTGAGGCCATTCCCGGCAAGACGATGCCCAAGTTCAATGTTGTCAAACGCCACTACTCCCAGCTGTACGAGCAGATGACATCGCTGGGCCCGGGGGTGAGAGAGAACGGCGTGGCCGCCCACGGCCTGCGGGTCCAGGTCAGCGAGTTCTACGACGAGCTGGGCCGCCGTCAACCGGACGAACGCTCGAGCGACGGCAACGGCGGCGTGCTCCGGCCATCATTGCGCCACGACCGCGAAGTGTGTGAAGCCATCCTGGCCCTCGACCCGGCCTCCAACGGTGAGCTGGCCTACCGGGCCTTCCAGGCCGAGGAAGCCAAAACCGGTCTGAGCCTGACCCACCTGGGAGCCGGCCAGCGAGACACCCGTATCGACTTCTCCCAGCTGATCGCCCAACCCCGGCGGGTCTTGACCACCCCGACCTGGAGCGGCCTGGTGGCCAAGGGTCGGTCCTACAGCCCGTTCACTCTCAACGTCGAGCATCTGGTGCCGTGGCGCACGCTGACCGGGCGCCAGCACTTCTATCTCGACCACGAACGGTATCTGGAATGGGGTGAGCACCTCCCGACCTACAAACCCCGGCCCGATCACCTCATGCTGTCGGAAACCGAGCAGTCGATGAGGGAAGGCCAGGACGGTCAGATGTTCAACTACATCACCCCCCACGGCAAGTGGTCGATCCACTCGACCTACTCCGAGAACGACCGCATGATGACCCTGTCCCGGGGCGGCTACCCGGTGTGGCTCAACAACAAAGACGCCGACCGGCTGGGGATAGCCGACAACGACTGGGTGGAGGTCTACAACGACAACGGGGTGTTCGTGCAACGGTGCACCACGTCGTCCCGCATCCCCAGTGGCACCGTCTTCGTCTATCACGCCACCGAACGCACCGTCGGCATTCCCATTTCGCCCCGACGCAAGAAGCGGGCCGGCATGAACAACTCGTTGACCCGGACCCGGCTGAAACCGGTGCTGATGAGCGGGGGGTACGCCCAGTTCACCTACGCCTTCAACTACTGGGGACCCACCGGGGTCAACCGCGACACCTTCGTCTACGTCCGCCGGATCGACCGGCCCGATTACTAAAGGAGGGCTTGTCATGAAAGTCCGAGCCGGAGTGCCGGAGCCACTCCTCATCGAGTTTCGCCATTCGGCGAAACGTCCCGTTGCCACAGCCCCCATATGGGTCAAGGAGAAGCCGTGAGAGTACGAGCCCAGATGTCGATGCTGTTCCATCTCGACAAGTGCATCGGATGCCACACCTGCTCAGTGGCCTGCAAGAACCTGTGGACCGACCGGGAGGGGGCCGAGTACATGTGGTGGAACAACGTCGAGACCCGGCCGGGAACCGGCTATCCGACCGGCTGGGAGGACCAGACCCACTACAAGGGCGGCTGGCACCGTGACGCTTCGGGCAAGCTGAAACTCAACCTCCACTCCAAAGCCGGCGGACTGGCCAAGATCTTCTTCAACCCGTCGCTGCCCACCCTCGACGACTACTACGACCCCTTCACCTTCAAGTACGGCGACATCATCAACGGGCCCCAGCAGGAACACCAACCGACCGCCGTGCCCATCTCCAAGATCACCGGGGCCGAAATGGAGATCTCATCGGGACCCAACTGGGACGACGACCTGGGCGGATCCGACATCTACGCCCGCAACGACCCGTCACTGGAAGGCCTGGACGAATCGGTGCGGGCCCAGCTCGACGAAATCGAACGGGTGGTTTTCAACTACCTGCCCCGCATCTGCAACCACTGCCTCAACCCGTCGTGCGCCGCCGCCTGCCCCAGCGGTGCCATCTACAAGCGGGCCGAGGACGGCGTGGTACTGGTCAACGAGGACAAATGCCGGGGCTGGCGCATGTGCGTCGCCGGCTGCCCCTACAAGAAGGTCTACTACAACTGGACGACCGGCAAGTCGGAGAAGTGCATCCTCTGCTTCCCCCGTATGGAAACCGGCCAGGCCCCGGCCTGTGCCCACTCCTGCGTGGGCCGTATCCGCTACATGGGTGTGCTGCTCTACGACGCCGACCGGATCGAGGCGGTCAACAAGCTGCCCGACGAGGAACTGCTGGCCGCCCAGCTCGACCTGATTCTCGACCCCTGGGATGAGCGGGTGGTCACGGCGGCCAAGGCATCGGGCATCGACGACGGCTGGATCGAGGCGGCCCGGCAGTCGCCCATCCATCGCTTCGTCAAGGAATGGGGTATGGCCCTTCCCCTCCACCCCGAGTACCGAACGTCGGCCATGATGTTCTACGTTCCGCCCCTCTCACCGGTGATCACGCATCTGGAACGCAACCTGGCCCGGCTCGATATTCCCGACGAACGGGCCGACTTCGAACTGTTCGATCAGTTGGACAATGCCCGTATGCCGATCCAGTACCTGGCCAACCTGTTCTCCATCGGTGATGAGGAGCCGATCCGCCGCATCCTGCGCACCATGCTGGCCGTCCGGGCCTTCAAGCGCCGCCAGAGCGTCGACGGCCATGTCGACGAGACCACACTGGACATGTTGGCCCAGGTCGGGGTGTCACAGGACCGGGCCGAAGACATCTACCGCCTGACCACCGTTCCCAAACTGGATGAACGATTCGTCCTACCTCCCTACCGGCGGGAGATGTCAATCGAGCAGCTGAACGATCCCCTCTCCTACAAGGGTGCGACCGGATTCGGCTACGTCGAGCAACCCCAGAGGGGGGCCTGATGCGTCCGGCGGAAGTGGTGGCTCTCGGCTACCGATATCCCGACCCGCTTCGATTGGAGATGCTGCGATCGGGGGTGGAGCAGGACTTGTCCGGTGGGGCCCAGCGACGGATGCGACGGTTCGTGGCCGCCATCGGGCAGTTGGAGTTGTCCGACTGGGAGGAACTGCACACCCGGACCCTGGACCTGTCACCGGTCTTCGTTCCCTATGTCGGGCATGTGGTCTGGGGCGAGAACTACCGGCGGGGAGAGTTCATGGCCGACCTGAAACGACACATGCAGCTCAAAGGCGTGCATACCGGCGGTGAGCTGCCCGACCACATCGAACCGATCCTGCGCTACCTGGCCGTCACCCCCGATCCATTCGCCGATCTCGTCGCCGTCCTGGCCGACGCCGTCAACTCCATGCGCCTGGCCATCCGAACGGCCGACCCGGACAACCCCTACCGCCATCTGGTGGCGGCCACCCAGGCAGTGATCAACAACGAGACACCAGTTGCCATCGGGAGGAGCCAATGAATCTCACGACCTTTCTCTTCGCCGTGTGCCCCTACATAGCCGTCGCCATGTTGGTCACCGTGACCATCCTGCGCTGGCGTCGTCACCCGTTCTCGGTTTCGTCGCTTTCGTCACAGCTGCTGGAGAGTCGGCGCCTCTACTGGGGATCGGTGTCCTTCCATTGGGGTCTGTCGTTGATTCTCATCGGTCACCTGGCGGCGTTGATCATTCCCCGGGGGTTCGAGCTGTGGAACGGCGCCCCACTGCGGTTGTACCTGCTGGAAGCCACCGGACTGGCCCTGGGCCTGTGGGCCGCCTTCGGCCTGACCATCCTGATCGTTCGCCGGATCCAGCATCCCCGCATCCGGGCTGTTACCACGCCGATGGACATGGCCATTCTCGGTCTTCTGGCCGTCCAGATCATCACCGGGCTGTGGATCGCCATCGGTTACCGCTGGGGTTCGTTCTGGGGGACCTCGGTTCTCGTTCCCTACATGCGCTCGGTTCTCACCCTGCGCCCCGACGCGTCCTATGTGGAACCGCTACCCCTGGTTCTCCAGGTTCACGTCCTGGCCTTCTGGGTCTTCGTCGCCGTGTTCGCCTTCTCCCGGCTGGTCCACATCATCACCCTGCCGTTAGGCTACGTTGTCCGACCGTGGCAGCGAGTTGTCAGCAGTCGAGACGAGCCCACCGTCTTCCATCCGGCGTCGGACAAGGCATTGGATCGAATGACCTAGGCGGCCGGAAACCGACCGGAGCGTTCACTTGAAGCTGGACATCACCCGCAAGTCAGACTTGGCAGTCCGAGCCATGTGTGCGCTCGGCTCCCAGGACGAGCGGGTGAAAGGATCGGACCTGGCCGGCTTCATCGACACGACGCCGGGATTCCTCCCCCAAGTACTGGCCCCGATGGTTCGGCGCCGCTGGATCAATTCCACCCCGGGACCAACCGGCGGGTACATGCTGGACGTCGATCTCTCATCCATCTCGCTACTGGACGTCATCGAAGCCGTCGAGGGGCCGCTGGAAGACGACGTCTGTGTTCTCGACGGCCACAAGTGTGAGCAGTCCGATCACTGTGCCATACACACCGCCTGGTTGAGCGCCCGCCAGCTCCTCTACCAGACGCTGGCCACCACGCCGATCAGCGAGGCCAACCCGCGCTAGCCACGAGGAACTTTGGGACTGCTACGACCCACAAACGGGTCGTAGCAGTCCCAAAGTTCGGTCAGGTGTCGGTTCTCGACCATGGCAGCGGCCCGATGGACGTGACGGCTCCGATGGCGGAATCGGGGTCGTAGCCGTCGAGCAGCGGGTGGTCGATCAACGTCGGGTCGAGTTCGAGCAACGGGGCCATGACGAAGTTTCGTTCGGTCATGCGGGGATGGGGTACGACCAGGGTGGCGGTCTCGATCCGGCGATCCCCGTAGAGGAGAATGTCGACATCCAGGGTCCGGGGACCCCAGCGGATCTCCCGCACCCGTTTGGCCTCCTGCTCGATCTCGTGGCAGCAGTCGAGCAGAGCTTCGGGCGCCAGCGCGGTTTCGATTTTGGCCACGATGTTGAGAAAAGGGTCCTGTTCCACGCCTCCGACCGGCTCGGTTTCGTACACCGTTGAGACGGCCACAACCCGCTCGGTGGCCTCCAGGCTCTCCACCGCCCGAGCCAGGTAGTCTTCCCGGTCGCCGATGTTCGAACCGAGGCTGAGGAATGCCACCACCCCACTGCCGGACATCGCTAACCGCCGCCGCGGCTTCGGTGGATGCGAACCCCGGTGGCGGAAACATGGGCAGCCACCGGTGGCCGCAGTTTGCGAACCTTGACCATAACCGAGTCGACCAGGTCATGATCGAGTGCCAGTTCAGCCACCCGAGCGGCCAGTCGTTCGAGAAGGTTGAACCGCTCGCCCGGCAGCACGTCGGTCAAGGTGTCGATCAACGCCCCGTAGTTGACGGTTTCGGTCAGGTCATCGGACCATCCGGCAGGCCGCAGGTCGAGGTGGAGGTCGACGTCGAACCGGAAGGGCTGGCGCCGAGCCTGCTCCTCTTCCAACACGCCGCAGAACAGAAGAAGTTCCAATCCCCGGATCTCGATGGTGTCCGAGATCACGGAGCTTGACCGGCCACCGCGGCGTCGGAATCGTCGTCCGACGGCTTTGTCGGCACCGTCTTGGGGGCGGTGGCGGCGGCGTCGGCGATCGACCGACCCTCGGGACCGATCTGGCGGCCGAAGATCCGCTCGGCCACCACGATGGCCTCGTGGGTGACCGGCACCATCTCGGTCCACCGCAAATAGCCGGCCATGAGGCCCATGAGCCGGTCGCTGATCTCCTCCATATGGAGCAGGAGCTGCTTGCGGGCCGACAGCAGATTCTGCAACTCGATGTAGATCTGGGGCAGGGCCAGATCGAGGTCGAGCCCAGGAGAGAACGGCCAATGTTTCCACGGCATGGCGAACTCGTCATAGGCGTGGAGGTTGTGATCGGACGGGATGAGGGAAACAACGAACGCGAATCCGTTCTCCCGGATCCAGATGATCTCCTCCTGCCGCCGGACCTTACGGTGATTGGGCCCGTAACCGCCGGGCCGCTCGCACACCGCAAGCTGATCCTGGATCACCCACTGAAATGACCGCGGCTTGATTCCCTGCGCCCACTTTCCCTTGGCCATGTCACCTCTCTCCCGCGACAACCGTCGCGGCTTGTTTGGCCGCCTTCACATCATGTACCCGGACGAGACTCGCCCCCTTCAGCATGGCATAGGTTGCCGTGGCTACCGACCCCACCAACCGCCCTTCCGGTGGAATTTGCTGATCGGCGCCATCGGATCGGGCCAGCATCTGACCCAGCATGGCCTTCCGGCTGGTGCCGATGGCCACCGGGAAGCCGGTCTCCACCAGCGCATCGATGTTGGCCAGCAGGCTGAGATTGTGGGCGAACGTCTTGCCGAACCCGAATCCCGGGTCGATCCACAGCTCGGTGACCCCGGCCCCGACGGCGGCGGTGGCTCGGGCCACCAGGTACTCCCGGACGTCGGCCACCACGTCGTGGTAGGTCGGGTTCTGTTGCATGGTGCCGGGCGTCCCCTGCATATGCATGGCGATCCAGCCCACGTCGAGTTCGGCCGCCAGCGGACCCAGAGCGGCGCTGACGTCGTTGATGATGGAAGCGCCGGCCGCCACCGCCGCTCGGGCCACCTCCTCATGGCGGGTGTCGACGGCCAGACGGCAGGTGCGCTGTAAGGCCTCGACCACCGGAACAACCCGCTCCATCTCGGTGTCGCGATCAACCGGGTCGGCCCCCGGTCGAGTCGACTCGCCACCGACATCGATGATGTCGGCTCCGTCGTCCAGCATGGTCTTGGCGTGCCCGACCGCCACCTCGAGTTCGACGAATTGACCGCCGTCGCTGAACGAGTCGGGGGTCACGTTGAGGATGCCCATCACCAGCGGCTTGGATCCCGGCGTCTGTCCTGGTTGAACTCCTAGTGACACAGCCCCGTCAGTCTACCGATGGCGAGTGGCCAACAGTGCTTGTCGACAGCCGCTGGGCCGAGCGGCTGACCCGGATTCCCGGTTCGATCTGGCAGGCCACCACCTCACCTCGAACAACGGCCATGACCCGCTCCAACTCGGCCGCTGACGGTGGATAGCCGGAAATACCCTGCAGCCAACGCCGTATGGCCTGGTGAGCCACCGTGGGCGCCACGGCCTGCAGGCCTCGGCAGTCGGTCGGGTCCAGTTCGGCGGCCAGGGCGTCGATGTCCGACGCCGTTCGCCGGACGAGGTCGGCGGTTCGGTTGAGCAGTGGCACCGGGTCACGGTGAGCGATCTCGGCCAACAACGGAATGACCTCGTGGCGGATGCGATTGCGGACGAAACGGGGATCGGCGTTGGACGGATCGTCCACCGGGTCGAGTCCCAGCAGGCGGCACACGGCCACCGTCTCGTGGCGGCGTAGATCGAGGATGGGATGACGGAACCCCGGCTCCATGGCCGCTAGTCCGTCGAGACCGGCCCCCCGGAGCAGGTTCATGAGCACCGTTTCGGCCTGATCATCGGCGGTGTGACCGGTCATGGCGTCGGGCCCGAGGGCGGCATGGCGGGCGGTGCGGGCCCGGTTCTCCAGATCCGAGCCCGGCTCGACCGTCACCGACTCGGCCCGGAACCCGGCCCCGAACCGGTCGGCGGCTGCGGCCACGATGTCGGCCTCGGCCGGCGATTCCGGCCGCAACCCGTGGTCGACGTGGACTGCGGTCACCGCCAGCCCGGCCCGGCAGGCCAAGGCCAGCAGGGCCAGCGAATCGGCTCCACCGGACACGGCACAGACCACCGGCGTACCGGCAGCGGGGAAACGGCAACGGGCCAGCAGTGAGTCGAGCAGGTCGTCGTCAGACGACACTGGACGCGCCCATGCGGGCGATCCAGAGATCCGGTGATCGGATCTCGTCGATGGTGGGCAGGTTCTCCGGACCTTCCCACACCTGGTCGAACAGCTCCCGGCCGCCGGCGGTCTCGACCGCCTTGACGAACTCCTCGCCCTCCTCGTATTGGGCCATTTTGGCCTCCATGCCGGTGAGCCGGAGCACGAGTTTGGAGATGCCCGAGCTGTTCTTGCGTCGATCGCTCAGCACTTTGTGGAATCGTTCCTGGCTGGGAATGAGGTCGCCGGCGGCCCGGTCCATGGTGATGTCACCGTGCCCTTCGAGCAGCGACATGAGGCCGGTCACCTTGTCGAGTACCACTCGCTGTTCCGGTGAGGCCAGCAACACCGACAAGCCACCATCGGCCAGGGACGGGCCGTTCCCGGCCCGCCGGTCGTTGACCAGGTCGCGAACAGTCTCCATCACCTTCTTGGGATCGGGGTCGACCGAATCGAGCAGCTCGTTGACCAGTGACAGGAAGTAGGGCCGCAGCCAGGGGACGCCGGTGAACTGGGCCCGGTGGGTGCATTCGTGGATGGCGATCCAGAGCCGGAACTCACGGGGCTCGAAACCGAACCGCTTTTCCAGGCCGGCGATATTGGGACCGACGTAGTAGACCCAGTCCTGGTCTTCGGGCCGCTCGTCCTCGATGATCAGCAGGTCGTACTGACCGAGCACCCGACCCGACATCCAACCCAGCAGAGCACCGACCTCGGCGCCGGCCACCTTGGGCCCGATATAGGAGGTGGCGCCGTTGACCGCACCACCGACGGTTTCACCTATGGCGTCGACAGTCGGTCGCAGCCTGTCGCCCCAGGGGCCGAGGGCCTCCGTGATCGAGTCGAGCAGTTTGGACGCCTCCGACTGGGTCTCGGCGTCGGCGTCGGTCTCTTCCGACAGCCGACCGAGCAACGGCCGGAGCAACCGGTCGAAGCTGGCCAGGTTGGCCTCCACCCAACCCATACGATCGGTGACCTGGGCCTTGGCCAACCCCGACTGTGAAACCAGGCCGGTCTCGGCCGCCACCAGCTCCTCGGCTTGTGGCGTCAATTCGGCGAAGTCCGATTCGAGCATGGTGCCCACGGTGGGGTGCTCGTAGGATTCCTCCCGGTTGGCGATCTTTTCGGCGACGGATCGGGCAAAATCCCAATCAACTTCTGTGCTCACGGGCTAACTCCGCTTCGGGGTTCAGCGTTTGGGGTAACGGGGGTTCTCCACCTTGGCCAGGTAGCCGACAATCACGCCGACCACGGCGAGAACCGCCCCGATCGTCAGGACGAGTCCGATCCACCAATGCCATACAACAGCCAGCTGAAACATGCCATCAAGTCTAGGTGCGTCGGGACGGAGCCCGACGCCTGAAGTTTGGCCAAGGCCCAAACATTCCCCCACCAACACCCGACCCCACCACCCATCCACCACCAACGACAACGTGCGTCGGGACGGAGCCCGACGCATCGCAGGTTTTGGACCACAGCCCAAACCGGCAGCCCTCCGCAACGACACCCCTTGTCACGCGGTCGACCCTCTGGGAGCTTTAGTGAGTGGTGACGGCACTACCGCACGACGATTTCGAGGCGTTCTTCGCCTCGGCCGAGCCCCGCTTGCGGGTGGCGCTCGTCGGCGCCTTCGGTCCGGATCTCGGCCGCGAGGCCGCAGCCGACGCCCTGGCCTGGGCCTGGCACAACTGGGGCCGGCTCCGACCGATGTCGAACCCGATCGGTTACCTCTACCGGGTCGGCCGGAGCCGAGCGCTGCGGGAGGTCCGGCTTCAGAGTCGTCAGTTCCTCGATGCCGTCGAAGGCGATGGTGTCATGCCATGGTTTGAGCCGATGCTGTCGACCTTCCTCGCCGACTTGTCAGAGTACCAACGAGTGGCGGTCTGGATGGTCCATGGTCTCGGCCACACCCATGGTGAGGTGGCCGAGGTCCTCGAATGTTCGAAGCCCACAGTGGCCACCCATGTTCGCCGGGCGTTGGCCAAGCTCCGGGTGGCTCTCGAGGTGGATGCCGATGTCTGACTTGTCGAGAACGCAGCTTGCGGCCGCAATCCGCCTGGCCAACGACCGGGTGGAGCCAATCACCCTGCCAGAGATCCACCGGCGCCCACTGCCGGACATCGACGGGGTGGTTGTCGACCTGGACGTGGATCGCCTTTCGCAGTCGGATTCGGAGTCGGAGCCTATCGAGCTGGGGGCCAGACGGCGGGTGCTGGCCGCGGTCGCCGGGGTGTTGGTGATCGTCGGGGCACTTGTGGTGCTCAACCGGCTGGGTGCCGATCAACAGGTGACGACGGTTGACCGGGCGACCACTACGACGGTGAGTGACGACGATGGCCAGGACTCGAGCGTCGTCGAGGACGCAGCCGTCGTCGAGCGGTTCGCCGACGCCTTCGTGAGCTTCGACAGTGAGGCTGTCGAATCGCTGCTTGGGGCCGATTCCGTTGATGTGCAGTTCACGGTCACCCCGGACCGGAAATCGATCGGAGAGGAGTTGGCGGCCTGGACGGCGGTTGGCGGACGAGCGCAGTTGGTGGACTGTGCGGAGACACCGACTGCGGGTACGTTCGAATGCGTATTCCTGGTTGACGACAAGCTGTCCCGGGCCCAGGGCATCGCGTCGTTGTCGCTACCGATGTTCGTCATCGTCGAAGACGGCCGGATCAAGTCGGCCCGGATACAGGTGGCCACCTACCGGTCGTGGGTCCAGCAGGTATGGTCCCCGTTCGGCGACTGGGTGGCGGTTGAGCGCCGCGACCAGGTGCCGATCGTCTTTCCTGACGGGCTGCCCGGTCTGGCAGACGTCGGCAACCCCGAGGCCTATGTGCTTTACGAGCGTATGGTCGATGACTTCGTGAAGGAGGTGGGCCGGCCGAGCCTCACCGAGGATCAACCCTGAGTATCGGTTCAGAAGAGCTTGGTGATGGAGTCGAGCAGCCGCTGGCGAAACTCGGGCGGCATGTCTTCCCGGCACGAACCCAACATCGACTTCAAGCCCATGTGGAAGTGGAGTATGTCGTCGCACCCGGTGCAGATCTGGAGGTGTGATGCCACCTGTGACCGTTCCGGTTCTCCGAGGTGACCGTCGATGTATCGGTAGACCTCTTCCAGTGAGGGGTTGCACTTCCATGCCGCCGACGTGGGAGGGTCGAACGGATCGGGAGGGGTCGACTCGGGGCGTTCGGGTTCGTGATCAGTCATGGGTCGGATTCAGCTCGGGGTCAGGATCAGACGTGAGATCGGGATCTGGGTCGCCCTCGGCTACGGGCTCCGGCTCCGAGAGCCCACGGGCCACCGCAAACTCGTATAACTCCTTCTGGAGCCGTTTTCTTCCCCGATGCAGCCGACTCATCACGGTACCGATGGGAATCTCCAGCATCTCGGCCATCTCGGCGTAGCTGAAGCCCTCCACATCGGCCAGCAACACCGGCAGGCGATAGATATCGGGCAGAGCCTCGACAGCCGCCACCACCTCGGCTTCCGAGAACGACTCCAGCAGCTGGTCTTCGGCGCTGCGGCCGAGATCGGCCCCGGGGCGGATCCGGCGATACAGGTAGAGATCGTCGATGTCATCCAGTTCGGTTTCGGCCGGGCGACGTTGTCGGGCCCGGTAGCGGTTGATGTGGCTGTTGGTCAGAATGCGGAACAGCCAGGCCCGCAGGTTGGTCCCCTCCTGGAAGCTTTCGTAGGACCGGAAGGCTTTGAGGTACGTCTCCTGCACCAGATCCTCGGCGTCGGCCCGGTTGCCGGTCAGCCGGACCGCGGTGGAATACAGCGAGGCCATGAACGGCTCGGTGTCCTCTACAAATGTTGCCCGATCAGCCACAGTGGTCTCCCCGTTCATCCTACCCTGTGAGCTGTGCGCCCCCGGCCCCGGAAACGGGGTCCAGAGCGCACGGAAAGGTGTAAGGCAGGATCAATGGCCGCAACGGAATCGACTGACGTCGGATGGTGGCGGCGCGCCGTCGTCTACCAGGTCTACATCCGATCCTTCGCCGACGGAAACGGCGACGGCACAGGCGACCTGAAGGGACTGCGTTCCCGACTCGAATACCTGGCCGAGCTGGGGGTCGACGCGGTGTGGATCAACCCCTGGTACCCGTCACCGCTGGCCGACGGGGGCTACGACGTGGCCGACTACCGAGACATCCACCCCGACTTCGGAACCCTGGACGAGGCCGACGAACTGATCACCGAAGCTCATCGCCGGGGTATCAGGGTGCTGGTCGACCTGGTTCCCAACCACACCTCGGTCGAACACCGGTGGTTCCGGGCCGCTCTGGCCGCCGGGCCGGGATCGCCGGAGCGGCGGCGTTACATCTTCAAATCGGGGCGGGGGCCCGGCGGCGCCGAACCTCCCACCAACTGGCGGGCGGTTTTCGGCGGACCGGCCTGGACCCGGGTGGACGACGGCGAGTGGTACCTCCACCTGTTCGACGTCAGCCAACCCGATCTCAACTGGGAACATCCCGAGGTACAGGCCGAGTTCGACGACATCCTCCGGTTCTGGCTCGACCGGGGCATCGACGGGTTCCGGGTCGATGTCGCCCACAGCATGATCAAGGACCAGTCGTTTCCCGATCTGGCCGATGAGATCTCGAAGACCGAAGCCGGCCAGCGCCGACCCGACGGCAGCCATCCCCATTGGGACCGCGACGGTGTTCACAAGCTGAACCGGCGGTGGCGGGCCATACTCGACAGCTACCACGACCGCATGATGGTGGCCGAGGCCAACGTCAACCCCGTGCGGTTGCCGCTGTATCTTCGGCCCGACGAATATCACCAGTCGTTCAACTTCGACCTCCTGAAAGCCCGCTGGGTGGCCACCGACTTCAGCCGGATCATCGTCGATGCCGCCGGTCGAGCAGCCGCCATCGGCGCCGCCTCCACCTGGGTGCTGTCCAACCACGACATCGTGCGTCACGCCACCCGCTATGGCCTTCCGCCCCACATCGACTACCAACGCTGGCTGCTCGACGGCCCACACGACGCCCTCGACGCCGCCGCCGGGGCCCGGCGGGCTCGGGCTGCGGTGATGATCACGCTGGCCCTTCCCGGTTCGACCTACATCTACCAGGGCGACGAATTGGGACTGCCCGAGGTGTGGGATCTGCCAACCGAGGTTCTCCAGGATCCGACCTGGGAGCGGTCCAAGCACACCGAGAAGGGCCGCGACGGGTGCCGGGTTCCCATTCCCTGGACCACCGACGGACCATCGCTTGGTTTCGGCGATGGGGCGCCCTGGCTGCCTCAACCGGCGGTGTTCAAGGAACTGTCGGTAGAGGCTCAGGACGACGACACATCGTCGACCCTCAACCTCTACCGGGAGGCACTGTCGGTACGGGCCAAACTGTTCTGTCAAGACGAGTTGCTGACCATGCTCGATCTCGGGCCCGACGTGTTGGCATTCCGTCGGGGAACCGGAGCCACCGTCATCGCCAACATGGGTTCGGACCCGATTGATCTGCCGGAGGGCGACGTGGTTCTGGCTTCAGGCCTGGTCGACGGCTCCCGGCTGGAGCCCGACACCGCCGTCTGGTTGACAACCGGCGACGTCCCCGTGCTCTAATCGCATCCATGACCACAGCGGGAACCATCGAACCGACTGCCGTGACCATCCCGGTCGACGATCTGGAGCTGGCCGGCCACCTCCGACTCCCGCCTGACGACGGCGGGCAGGCCGTTCCCGGCCTGGTGTTCACCGGCCCGTTCACCGGGGTGAAGGAACAGGTGGCCGGCCACTACGCCAACCGTCTGGCCCAGCGAGGCTTCGTGACCCTCGCCTTCGACCACCGAAACTTCGGGGCCAGCGGCGGCCACCGGCGACAACACGAGGACCCGGCGGGCAAGCTCGCCGACCTGTCGGCCGCCACCAGTTTTCTGGCCGCCCACGAGGCCGTCGATCCCAACCGGATCGGCTGTGTCGGCATCTGCATGGGTGGCGGCTACGCCCTCAAACACTCGGCCTTCGACCGCCGCATCAAGGCGCTGGCTCTGGTGGCCGCCGCCTTCAACGACCCCAAGGTCATGCGTCGGGGCATCGGGCCCGACGGCTACCAGGCGATGATGAAGGCGTTCGCCGAGGTCGCCGGCCGGGAACATGTGACCGGCACCATCGACTACATCAAAGCGGTATCGGATGTCGACGGTGAGGACGCCGCCATGCCCGGCGCCGAGCCGTTCGAGTACTACGGAACCGAGCGGTCGGCCGCTCCCGGATGGCGCAACCAGATGACCCGACTCTCGGTCCGTGAACTGCTGACCACCGATCTGGCCATCGGAGCCGACTTCATCGGACCGACCCCGACGTTGATCGTGCACGGCCGCACCGACAACTTCTGCTCACCGGAAGGGGCCCAGGACGCCTACGATCGGATCGACGGGCCCAAGGACATCCTGTGGCTCGACACCACCAACCACATCGATCTCTACGATCAACCGCCCTACGTCGACCCGGCCATCGACCGCACGGCCGAGTGGATGACCGAACACCTCTAGAGACCGAACACCCCGGCACCGAACACCCCGGCACCGAACACCCCGGCACCGAACATCCCGGGGCAGAGGATTGTGCGTTGCGGTGTCACTATGACACCTGAGGGCACAAACCTCGGAACGACGGTCGTAGTCGGTCAGACGTCGACCATGAATCGGTAGGACTCAATGGTGGCCGGGACAAGGGTGGGGGGACCGCCGAAGCTCAGCAGGTCGTCGGTCAGCTCGGCGGCGTCGGCCAGGTCTCCGGGGCGGTGCAGGCTCAGCGGTGGGGCCGGAAAGTCGGCGGTCCGATCAATGACCGCCACTCCGTGAGTTGCCGCCTGATCGTTGGCCACCATCCAGTCCCAGATCGAATGGTCGATGGCGGCGATGTCGGCCCGACCGTCGGCCACTGCCGACACCGAGTCGACATGGGCTCCGGTCACCACGATCTCCTCCATGGCGTCAGGATCGAGCAGACCATCGCCCCGCCGGGCGGCCTCGTGCCGCAGCGCTCGATAGCCCGACCACGAGCCATACTCGTTGATGGCCAGTCGTCGGGGTCCGGATGGGTCCGGTAGCGGCTCGGTCGAGGCCCGGGCGACGATCACCGACCGGTAAACCGGCTCGGCTTCACCAACAAAGACGGGAGCGGCCACCACGTCCAGGTCGCAGCCGGCGGTCACCAGCCGGGCGGTCAGGAGACCGCAAGCCCACAGCAGATCCACGCCGTCGAGCCCCCCGCCGGGATCGGTGGCGTCGACCTCGACCAGGTCGCAGGGGCGGCCACGGTCGTTGAGATGGGCGACGATCGACTCGATGGGGTCGATGGTGTTCGGGCCCAACAAAGTGGCGGCCCGCAGCAGGCCCCGACCAACCACTACTCGCCGGCACCGGCGGCCGGTCGCCGTACCGTTCCCGTCGCCCCTCCCGGTAACTGCCGTCGGGCCCGCCACACCGGATCAACGTTGAAGTCCCAGTACTTGGTGCACTCCAGAACAGGGGCGGCGGTACCGATGACACCGCCAGGAATATGACCGTTGTGGATACGCACCCCGGTGTAGGCCTTGGGCGAGACAAGGTCCACCGCCTTCTTGTGGACCGGGCACTTGCGCCACTCCTCCCGATCATCGGGAGACTCGTGTACCACAAGGTTGGCCCACTGCCGATCGACCAGTTCGATCGAGCTGTAGGCCAGGATGCCGGGATAGTGGACGAACTGGCCGACCACGTCGAGTTCGACGTCATCGATGCCGGAGTCCTGATCGTCATCCCGCCGGTCACCGAAGAAGCCCACAAACTGCACGTCTCCGTAGCGGAACAGTGGTTCGGTCCGGCAGATCACCGTCCGCCGCTGCAAACCGTGGACCTCCCAGGTGATCGACTTGTAGGGAATGATCTCCAGCCCACCCTGGGTGGCCAGCCGGACGGCCGCCCGCAGATCCTGCAAGAGATAGGCCAGAAGCGAGACGTCCGATTCGTAGAGCCAGATCCCGGCGTTGGGGTGATCGGGCGGGTCGTCGGTCGGTCCTAGTTCGAACGGCGGTTCTTCCTGGTCAGGCTCGACAAGATCGGTTTCCAGCTTGGTTCCTCCTTCGCTTGGACGGCTTGACTCCGCCGGGTATCGCCCTACAACAACTCTTCCAGGTACTGAGGCAGCATGGCTCGCCACGTTGGCCAATCATGATCCCACTCCGAGCCCCATTCGTCGACTCGGTTGGGTATTCCCCGGGCCCCCAGCACGTCGGCCACCCGCCATGACTGTTCGGCACTCTCCCAACGGCCCTGGCCGTGGGCCAGTATCACGAACCGGGTTCGCAAAGCGGTGAGGATGGGATGATCCTCACTCAAGTTGGGGACGAAGTGCAGCGGTGAGGCGTGGTACCAGTCCTCGTCGACCTCGCCCTCGATGAACTGAGCCAGATCATAGGTGCCCGACATGCAGACGGCGGCGGAGAACAGATCCGGATGGCGGCAGATCAGAGCCAGCGCATTGTAGGCCCCGACCGAAGCCCCGGCGGTCAGAACCGGCAGAGGGCCGCCGCAATCGAGATGGATGGCCGGCAACACCTCCCGCACCAGGAACTGATCGAAGGCCGACTGGATCCGAGTGGCGAACGGTGGCCGGTTGTGCTCGCTGAGCCATGCCTTTCCCGGTACCGAATCGACCGAGTAGAGCTTGATTCGGCCTGCCTCCAGCAGATGACCGACGGCATCGACCAGACCGTTGCGTTCGATCTCGCCGGCGTCACCTCCGGCGGTGGGAAAGCACAACACCGGGACGCCGAACTCGCCCCAACGGGTGAAGCGGACGTCGCGCTCGACCCGATCGGAATACCAGGTGACCGAGTCTCTGCTCATTGCTCACCTCCGGTTCGGCTGCTCATTGCTCGCCCTGCAATGTCAGCCCGACCGGCGACTCCTCGGTCCGCCAGTCGCCGATGGCCGACCAGAATCGTTCGGTGAACTCCTCCACCTCGTGCTCGGGGTACAACGCCGTCACCTTCTCCCGCACCGCGTCCTTACAGGCGTCGGTGGCGAAGTATTCGTAGGCCACCTCGTCCAGCTCGCCCAGGTGCTGGTGGCAGAAGTCCTCGAACCGCTCGGTGTCGAAGTGGGCCTCGGCCAGCTCACCGTAGGCCTTCAACTTCTCTCTGTAGGTGGCTTCGGTGGCGGCGATGTCGAAAAACGACTCCCAATCGAGGTTGCGGCGGAACCGGCGATTGGTGGCGGCACAGAACAGCGACCACCGGATCTTGGCCAGCACCAACCACGGGAAGTGGCGATTGAGCGATGTCACCTGGGAATCGGGACAGGGGTTGGCAAAGTCGATCGGATACCAGCTGCCACTCTGACCGAGCGACTCGCACGAGTTGAAATCCCAGCCGAAAAACGTGTTGATGGTGAGGGTGATGGCCCGCACCTCGGCCATGTGATCGCCTTCCAGATGGTTGAACGTCGTGGTGTAACGCTCATGGAGCGGGGCGTCGGGATCGTATTCGATCACCCGGGTCTGAGGTCCGATACCGACACAGCGCACGAAGTTGTCATAGGGGATGACCCCCTGCTGGAGGTGCATCAGGAACTTCCCGCTGGAGTCGTAGGCCTCCTTGAGCGCCTCGGCGTCGTCGATCTTGGACACCCCTCGCCAGCCGCCGCCGTCGTAGGGCTTCATGAACATCGGATAACCGAGACGATCGCCGATACTCTCCAGATCGAACATGTCGGCGTACTGGGTCAGCGTCGGTTGAAGGTCGGCCGAGTCGTCGTATTCCTTGGCCGGCAGCATCATGGTGCTGGGGATGTTGAGACCCAAGCGCATCATGGCGCAGTAGGTGGTCTGCTTCTCCATCGACTGGACCGACCACGGGTTGTTGAACACGTAGAGGTCGTCGAGAATGATGGCCTTCTTGATCCACTCCCTGGTGTTGGAGAACCAGTGGGTCAACCGGTCGATGACCAGGTCATACGACCGGGGATCGTTCAGGTGGAAGGGCTCGATCCGCACCCGGTTGACCTCGAACCGAATGTGTTCGTCGTCGATCGCCACCGTCGGATTCCAGCGAGCCATGATGTCTTCGTAACAGCGGGGCCAGCAGATGTCGGCCCCCAGGGACAGTCCGATTCGCCGTGTCACCTCATTGGTCATGGGCCAACATTACTCGTAGATGAGCCACTGAGGTCCAGGCAGGAGCCAGGTCAATCCTTCCCGTAGGTGGTCGCGCCAGTTCTCCCAGTTGTGACCGTCGGCGGCCTCCACCATGCGGACTCGGGCCCCGGTCTCCTGGAGCACCGGGAGCAGCGAGCGATTGAAGTAGATGAGCGACTCGTAGATCCCGGCCGACAGGAAGATCCGCTCGGCCGGACGGCCCGGATCGGCCCGGAACCGACTCATGAACTCGACGACCGGATCGAACACCGGGCCGAAGTCGTGGGAGCCGATGTCGGTGAAGGCGAACGACCCCGACTGCAGCAACAGCCGGTTGAAGGCCCCGGGGTGCGACCAGGCGGTGTGCAGGCTGGCCACTGCGCCGAAGCTGGCGCCCACGAGGATGCGATTGTCGGCGTCGGCCAGCCGGTACCGCGATTCCAGATCGGGTACGAGGTCCTCGGTCAGGAACCGGCCGTGAGCCGGGTTGGCCCCGTATTCATTGAGCCGGTCGGGTGATTGCGACAGAGCGGCGATGAGGGGTGGGATCTCCAGCCGGTGGATCAGGTTGTCGAGCACGGTGACCAACGAGGCGTACTGCATGTAGTCGATGCCGTCGTGCACGATGAGCAGGGGGTAGCGGCGCTCCGGCCGGAAGCGGGCCGGACGGTAGACCGAGTAGGCCCGGGGACCACCGAACACCGAACTGTGGAGGTGATGGTCGACCACCGTCCCCCGCCGGGTGGTCGGTTGCTCCATGGCCCAGTCGGGGCTCCGGTAGTCGGGGCCCCGCACCACCGAGTTGGCTCCAAACGGGTCGCGGGCCTCATCGGGGTTGAGCGGATCCCGTTGCAGGTCGTGATGCCCGCCCCGTACGACTTCGATCTTGTACTCGACCCTGGCTTTGGGTTGGAGTTCACCGACGAAGGTCCACAGGCCGGTTCCCGGTTCCCGGGTGAACTGCTGGGACGAGGGCAACCCCGATACCCAGTGGTGCAGTCGAACATCGTCGGCCGGCTGTTCCGGGCCCCCGACATAGGCGTAGAGGGCCCAGCCGTCGCCCACGATGGGGAAGGTGCGGGCGGCCACGGCGTCGGCCAGAGCCTTGGGCCCCGAGCGAGCGGCCGCGGTGAGGGCGGCGAGATGGGGACCGGGATCGTTTGGGGGCGGCGGCCCGACATCGACCGGTGCGGGGGACGGTGGCGTCAGCGGAGCTCGGCCGGTGGAGATGACGCCACCGGCCGGTTGCAGCACGCTGACCTGGCCCGAGGCCTGCCAGCCGGCGCCGATACTGGTCCGGCCGTCGTGTCCCGGCTCAGCCCCGCCGGTGGTGGCCGCCGTCGAGTCGATCCGGGCCGTGTAATCAAGGCCGACGCAGATCAGCGGAGCGAACCGACGGGCCATCAGCGCCACCCGTCGACGATCGTCGAGGGCCATCCGGTGGCGGGCGTGGGGTAGGGGGATGATGCCACCGACCAACCCGAATCCGGGGCCGAACACCTCGGCGTCACCGGCTCCCCGAGCGGGCGAGTCGTGGAACAGGACCACCCGATCGGACAAGGCCATGGCCCCGGCCGACCAGGCCACAATCGGCTTGTCGGCCGCCAGGTTCATGACGTCGAACAACCGAAGTACCGAGATCAGGGTGCCAACGTGGCCGCCGGCGATGAGCAGAGCGTCGCTGGCTCCCACCAGCTCGGCCACCTGCCGGCGATGATGGATGAGCACCGGGTGATCGACATGCTCGCCGGCCAGCCGCTCGGCCATCTCAGCCTCCAGATCGCCGATACGGCCGAGATGATGGGCGTCGAGACGACGGACGGCCTCGATGGCGTCGTTGATCTCCGGATCGTGGAGCGGATCGGCCGGCCGGTCGGCGACGTCGAGATCGACCTTGCTCAGCAGCTCCCGGCAGGCCGCCAACTGGGGAGCCAACCGCAGGTGGTAGAGATCACGCAGGATCTTGCGCCGGGTCTCCCGCTCGGCCATCAACTCCCGGAGCTCCGGGTGATGGGTGAACACCTCGTCGGCCCGGGGGAAGAGCGACAGGTTGATGGTGTGGGTCGAGTCTCGGGGCCGATCGAGCTGGCGCAACAGCTCGTCGTCTTCCAGCTCCCGTTCCTCCCAGCCGGCGGTGACCACGGCCAGCGGTCCGACCACACCGAGGTCGGCCACCGCCTTGCCCACCCCGGGCTGTTGGCGTTGCGGGCCGAGAAGAATGACGGGCCGGCTCGAGCCCGCAACGTGGTCGGCCATCAGTCGGCCACCACCCGCACGTCGGCGGCCAGCCGATCGGCCAGGCGAAGGGCGGAGTCGAGATCGGGGTGACGGGCCACCATCCAGCCGTCGCCGGTGACCACTTGACGCCAATCCTTTCGGGGCTGACCGGGAGGTACCAGGTCGACGACCGGGATGAACCCGCCGTGTTCGGCCAGGATCGGTTCCAGGCCCTCGATCCGGCTGATATGGGTCCCGTTGCCCACCGCCCGCTTGAAGACCAGGGCGGCGTTGTACTTCTTGGTCGTGTCCTGGGTGAACGAGCCGTAGCAGACGGCCTCGGCCCACCCCCGGAACACGTCGACGTCGGCCGAGTAGTTCATGCCGTGAGGTAGCCGACCGCCGGGCGACCGGGCCCCGATCTCACCGAACACCGCCTCGCCCGAGGTGGTCATGAACCACTCCATGTGGGTGAATCCGGTCTCGAAGCCCAGGGCCTGCAGCACCCGGTGCCCGAGGTCAACGCCGGCTTGCACCGGTTCCAGGTCACGCAGGCAGATGGCGGTCGAACTGATCCACGGGTTGAGCCGTGCCACCAGTGGG
Organism: Acidimicrobiales bacterium; assembly: GCA_965216685.1. Taxonomy (GTDB): domain Bacteria; phylum Actinomycetota; class Acidimicrobiia; order Acidimicrobiales; family SZUA-35; genus JAHELU01. Next base: position 3,366,381 of record OZ244195.1, on the reverse strand, counting down.
CTCGGCCGATACCAGGTGACACTCTCCCACAGGATCTGGCCGTTGGCGCAGACGGTGTCGTAGGTGTACTCCTCGCCGACAATGAACTCCTCGACCCCGACTTCCGGCACGTGTGCGACCAGGCTGAGGACGTTCTCCAGTTCGGCTTCGTCGGCTGCGGTGTAGGTGTCGGCCGAACCGGCGCCGTCGATGGGTTTGACCACCACGGGAAATCCGATGGTGGCCGCCGCTTCCCGCACCTCGTCCTTGGTGGTGGCGTTGTAGTGGTGGGGGGTGCGGATGCCGGCCGAGTCGAGCACCTGCTTCATCGACTCCTTGTTGCGGAAGGTGAAGGCCTGGTCGACCGAGAGACCGGGCACTCCGAGCCGAGCCCGGAGCTTGGCCGCCAGCACCACGCCCGGTTCCCACAGGCACTCCACCCGGTCGACAGGATGGCCTCCCAGCCATTCGGCCACCCGATTGACGGTGTTGTCCTCATCCCACAGGTCGGGAATATGGAGGTAGCCCGACAGTAGGCGGCCGATCTCAGGGGGCAGCTCATGGGAGTCGCCGACGCCCAGGATCACGGCGTCGACCGCGGCCAGGGCCTGGGTGAAGTACGCCACGTCGGCCGGGAAGGCGGGGGAGATCATCAACACCCGGGGCCGATGGAGGTTGGTGCTCATACGCTCTCCTCGAGGTGTACTCGGATGTCGGTCACGATTTTGCGCAGTCCGGCGGCCACCGTGTCGGTGTCGGGGTGGCGGAGAATGACGTATCCCTCTCCCTCGTAGCTCGACGACTTGGCCTGTCCCGGCGTCGGCAACCGGGCTTCGACCACCAGGTCGCCCAGCTCCCGATGCACGGCGTCGACTCCTTCGATGTGGCTGACCGCGCCCGCTCCCATGCCCCGCAGGTAGGCCGCTCCGGTGGCGTACTGCCGCTCGGGTGGATCGAAGGTACCGAAGGCGTTGAGCTGAGCCCAGGCCCGGTAGAAATCGTGCCCGTGGGTGTAGGACAACAAGCTGGTCATCTGGGCGCCGGGAGGACGAGCCCCGACCTCGGATATGGCGATCGAGCCGTCGGCCCGGCGGAACCATTCCAGATGGCTCATTCCCGTGACCATGCCCAGGGCGGCCAGGGCTTTGGGCCCCGCTTCGGTGATGGGGGCGAACTCGGGCCCGTCGATGTGGCGGGGAAACAGGACCGTCCATTGGATCCACGGGGTGCTCATCACCTCAAGAGGCGTGGGCGAGTAGGACGAGATCGAATGGAAGACGTGGCGACCGTCGACGGTGACCGAGTCGAACGAGAACTCGTCGCCCTGGATGAACTCCTCCAGCAGGAGCGGCTTGTCCTGGCTGGGTCGGGTGTGGGCCAGCCACTGTTCGAGCTGCGATCGCTCCTCGATACGGAAGGTGTCGACGGCCCCGGCGCCGGCCGGCGGTTTGGCCACCAGCGGCAGTACGTCGTCGGCGAAGGCCAGGGCCTCCTCGGTTGAGGTGGCCAGCCGATGGCGGGCGCAGGGCAAGCCGGCGGCCCGCAGCGTGTCCTTCATTCGGCTCTTGTTACGGAAGCGGTCGGCCTCGGCCGCGTCCATGCCCCGGATGCCCAGCCGCTCCCTCACCACACCCAGCGGTACCTGCAAGGGCTCGAGGATGGCGGCCAGCCCGTCGACCCGGCCCGTTCCCATCTCGGTGGCCACCCGCCGCACTCCCGACTCGAGCTCGTCGGGATTGAAGGCGTCGCCGATCTGGACGAAACCGCGGATCCGGTCTCGGGTGTCGGACGACATGCGTCCGGCGAGATCGCCGGCCGATTCGTGGGAAATCAGGCCAAGGCTGAGCCCGTCGAGCGTGGCGGCGGCGTCGACGAATCGCATCGTGCTGGACAGGCCGTAGGGGATCACGAGGACCAATGCGGTCATGGAACTGAATGCTACGTCGGTTCGACTGCGTCGGGCGACCAGAGATAGGTTTGGGCCCGAAACAGTGGTATGTCATCGGTCACCTCGGGAGGCAGCGCGATGCACGTGATTTTCGTCGAACCGGCGTTTCCCAGCAATCAACGGGAGTTTGTCCGAGCCCTGGTGCAGGTCGGTGCCACCGTCACCGGGATCGGCGAGCGGGACCATCACGCTCTCGACCCCGATCTGCGGGGCTGGTTGCACGGCTACTACCAGATCGGCTCCGTGGTCGACGAGGGGGCCCTGGAGTGGGCGGTGCGTTCGATCCAGGAGCGGGGCTGGGTCGATCGGCTGGAGGCCACGGTGGAAGCCCACATCATGTCGACGGCCCATGTCCGGGAACGCTGCACCATTCCCGGAACCTCGACTCGGACGGCCTGGTTGTGCCGGGACAAGCCGTCGATGAAGGAGGTGCTGGCCGAGGCCGGTATCGCCACCGCCCAGTCGCTGGGTTCGGGCGATGTGGAGGAGATCGTCGACTTCGCCAACCGGGTCGGTTATCCGCTGATCATCAAACCCCGTGACGGGGCGGGAGCGTCGGGCACCAGCCGGGCCGACGACGAGGCCTCGTTGCGGGCGGCGCTGGCCGGGGCCGGGGTGCAGGGTGTCGGCGATGGGGCGTCGGTGGCCGTGGAGGAGTTCGTGGAAGGCCATGAAGGCTTCTGGGACACCTTGACGGTCAACGGTGAGGTGGCCCACGAGTTCGTGTCCCACTACTACCCGGGCGTGCTGGAGGCCATGCGCAGCCGTTGGATCTCACCCCAGATCGTGGCCACCAACGAGGTGGAGGACCCTCGTTACCAGGAGGTGCGGGAGATGGGGCGGCGGGTGCTGGAGGTGCTCGACATCGAAACGTCGGCCACTCACATGGAGTGGTTCTTCGGACCGAAAGGCCTGAAGTTCTCCGAGATCGGCTGCCGTCCGCCTGGTGTGTCGATGTGGGACCTGTACTCGGCCGGCAACGACCTCGACATGTACCGGGAGTGGGCCCAGCTGATCGTGCACGGTCATACCGAGGCCCGAGCTTCTCGACGGTTTGCCTCCGGCATGATCGCCCTCCGTCCCACCCAGGACGGGACCATCACCGGCTACGAGGGGCTGGAGGAGCTGCAGGCGGAGTTCGGAGCCGACATCATCGATGCTCACTTTCCTTCGCCGGGCACGCCCACTCAAGGGGTGGAGGCCGGGTACAAGGCCAATGCCTGGGTCCGGGCCCGGCACGAGAACTACGACACCCTCCGCCACATACTCGACGAGATCGGTCGGCGGGCCAAGGTCCACGCCGGCTGACGGCCGGTCCACGAGGTTTGTGCGCTGAGGTGTCACAGTAACACCTCAGCGCACAAACCCTGGTCGGCGGCTCAGTAGTTCTCGACCGTGACGACGCTGGGGATGCAGCGCTCGGGCTGGCCGTAGTGCTCACCGAAGCCGGAGCCGTCGCCCGACTTGTTGTTGCCGGCCTTGACCCAGATGTCGGTGATCTCGCCCGGTAGTTGCAGATGGTGGGTGCCGTCGGAGAATTCGATGCGGTGCTCGGTTCCGTCGATGTGGTAGACGACGTTGGAGATGTCCTTGACCGAGCGGACGGTGACAACCTCGCAGGCGGCGTCCCAGTCGGCGTTGGTGTGTCCCTGAGAGTTGTTGACTCCGGCGGCGCTGGGGGCGACGAGGCCGAAGGTGAGACCGGCAGCGGCGGTTCCGGCGACGATAGCGAGTTTGGTGGGGGTTTTCATTTCCGGTTTTCCTTTCGGGAAGGAAGCGCCGGTTTCGCCCTGACTCGGCTGCGGGCAAGGCGACCAATTGTGGCCCGCAGATTCACTGTCTCGCTTCTATTCTCTTTTGGGATTGGTGTGGTTGTGTTACTCGGATGGGATGGCGGCTGGTTTGTTCCGCCACGAAGGTGATCGTCGCAACCCGGCGGTTCTTGAACCGGTCGGGAGCTTCTACCCAAGGCGGCGGGTAGGACGTCACCCAAATCGACTTGCACCCCTGGGTTGAATCACTAAGGTGACTCGCTATGACTGCTGCTGAATCTGCTGCGCCGTCGGAGCGCACCACTGTGAGGCGGGGCGCCAACCGGGCGGTCTACGAGCAGACACGGATCCGCTCGATCCTGGCCGCCGGCGTCATCGCCCATGTCGGCGTGACCACCGACGACGGACCGATCGTGCTGCCCATGGCCTACGGCGTCAGGGGCGACGAGCTCCTCATCCACGGATCGGTGGCCAACGCCATGATGAGAGCGGGGCGAGGGCTGGACGTGTGCATTACGGTGACGCTGGTCGACGGCTTGGTGGTGGCCCGGACGCCGTTGCACAACTCGATGAACTACCGCTCGGTCGTGGTGCGAGGTGTGGCCACGCCGATCACCGATCCCGAGGCCAAAGCGGCCGCCCTCAAGGTGATCAACGATCACATCGTGCCGATCTGGGACACCGCCCGCCAACCCTCCGACGGCGACCTGCGCCAGACGATGGTGCTGACCGTTCCCCTGACCGAGGCTTCGGCCAAGGTCCGCGACGGCGATCCGGTCGATGAGCCCGACGACGTGACCGGCCGGCACTGGGCCGGCGTTGTGCCGCTGACCAGCACATGGGGTGAGCCCTACCCGGCCGCCGATCTCAGTCGTGGGATCGCCATGCCTCCGGCAGTCGAGGCCATGAACAACCGCAACGCCCATCCGGCCGACTGAGCGCCCAGCCGGCGGCCATCAGCCCACCGGATTCTTGAACAGGTAGGGCTCGGCCACGCCGAGGCTGTCGCCCACCCGACCGATCATCACGAACGTGGTGATCAAGGCGTTCAGCTCGACCAACTGACCCGGGTCGTAGTGCTCCTTGAGTGGAACCCAGATCTCGTCGGTCACGTCGTTGGCGTCCTCGGCGATCTGGTCGACCAGACGGAACACCGCCTTCTCGGCGTCGGTGAACTCCGGACTCAGCTCCCACAGCGAGTTGTTGATGTCGCCGATCCGCTCCATCGAGTTGCCTAGCTCGGCCGCCATTCGCTCGTGGGCGCCGTAACTGTAGTAGGACCCGATCGCCCGTAGTGTCTTCAAGATGACCAGTTCCTTGAACGACCACGACAGGCGGCCGTCCTGGAGGGCCTGGGCGAAGAAGGCCGTCACGGACAGACACATGTCGCCATTGGTGGCCATGGCCTTGACCAGGTTGGGTACGTGGCCGAAGTGCTGCTCGGCCAGCTCGAACGCCGCCTTTGCATTGTCGGAGGAGGGGATCTCCACGACTTCAACGATGGGCATGGGTCAGTCCTCCTGCTGCGCCGGGGTCTGGGCCAGGAACTCTTCGAAATGGTGCTGAGCCGCCTTTGACGTCGGAGCCTCCTTGGCGAACAGGATCGGTTGGTGGCCGTGCCACACAGGCTCGAGTTCGACACCGAGCGCATCACCGAATTTCGACACCTGGAGGTAGGCGCCGATGGTGGCCACGACTTCCACGATCTGCCCGTCCTCGTAATGCTCCTTCACCTTGGACCACACCGACGCCGGGATCTCCTCCGGGTTGAGGACCACATGTTGGCATAGGTCGAGGATTGCCCGCTCGGCATCGGTGTAGAGCGGCGACTTCCGATACTCGACGCCGACGATTTCGGCCTGTTTCTCCGGGGTTACCCCCATCCGCTCGGCCACGACCTCGTGCTGGGTGACGCAATAGAGGCAGTCGCCCATCTTCGTCGCCTTGAGGATGAGCAGTTCCTTTGTGTACCAGTCGAGCTCGGGGCCCTCCTGGAGGATGTCGAAGAAGATCTGCCACATCTTCTGGGCCATCTCCGGTGCATGACCGGTGATTTTGAAGATGTTGAGGACCATTTCGAACCTGGCCTCGGCGTCGTCGTAGATCTGTTTGGTGACTGAATCCGCTTGTTCGGGCTCCACATACGCGAGCTGAGCCATAGGGCACTCCCCTTTCTCTCCTGCTGGACTCGATGAGTTGGTCGAGCCGTGGTTCGAACCGTAGTCCATTTTTCTAGCGGATGCTATAAAAACTCTCGGCTACCAGCCTGAGGGCGGTGAAGCCTAGAGTGGATTCAGTGCTGGAGAACACCGTTCGACGGGGTCGTCCGAGATCGTTCGACGAGGAGGCGGCGCTCGAGGCTGCGCTCGACCTCTTCTGGCAGCAGGGCTATCGAGGCACCACCACCCGCAATCTCGAGACTGCACTCGAGATGAGCCAACCCAGTATCTACAACGCCTTCGGGTCGAAGCACGACCTGCTCCTACGGGCGATGGACCGCTACGAGGCGCGGATGGAGCAGGAGCTGCTGTCGATCCTGTCAGCCCACGACGACGGTTACGAGGCGATCGAAGCCTTCATGACCGAGCTGTCGCGATGGGTCGACCGCAATCACAGCCGCGGTTGCCTGATGGTCAACCTGATGGCCGGCGACCTCGACGACGAGGCCACCGCGGCCCGGGTCGAGCGGTATCGCAGGACGATCCATGAATCGTTCGTCACCGCACTCGGCCGCACCGAGACCGACGCCGATCTGGTCACGGCCCGAGCCGACCTCCTGCTGGCCGCCGTGCTCGGTCTCCACGTCACAGCACGCACCGCCGGCCCCGGCCCCACCGCATCCACCATGGCCGACAACATCAGGCGCCAGGTGGCGGCCTGGCGCTCGGGCTGAACCCCGGTCGCCCTACCGGCTGCCGGCGCGCCCACCGAATCGGTCCCCGGCGGTCCCCATGGGGCCGGCAGCTTGTCTATTGTGGGCACCATGCAGTCGGGATGGCGGGGTTCGACAGCTGATCGGCGTCTTGTAAACGGTCGACTCGGCGATGGTCGCAATGGTCGGCGGGGAGCCGTACTCGAAGTCGGTGTGATGTTCTTGGTTGCCGCCGTGCTGCTCGGCGCCCCTGCGTGCTCCCGGATCGGCGCCGGTACCGGAGAGACCTCGGCAACGTCACCGTCGCCGACGACCCCCGACTCAACCAGTCCGCCGGCTCCTTCAACCAGCACGTCCATGCTGGATCCGCTGGAGTCGAGGGGCCCTATCCCGCCATGGGTGCCCCCCGGCGAAGCCGACATCGTAGCGCTCACCACCGGACCGCCGCTGGCCTGGCAGGACATGGCCGCTCCCCCCACCTCAGAAACGTCGGGGGGCTACTGGTTGGGGTCGGTTGGAGATCACGCGCTCTTCCGAACCGCGACCGAAGTCTGGCGTTGGTCGCCCGATGGTGGGTGGCAGGAGATGTCGCTGCCCCCGGGACACCTGGTGGAGGCCTTCGGAGGGGGCGATACGAACGCTCCCCTTGTCCTGACCACCTCGACGCCGCGAGGCACCGTCTACACCTTGTGGGGACTTGACCCCGATTTCAATCTGGTCAACCCGATCGAGTTGGCCCTCCCCGAGCTGCCGGCTCAGGCCGAGGATCATCTTCTCAGTGTCCCGATCGGAGCAATCCTGGTGGAAGGAAGCCGGGCCGAACCCTACATCGTCCGCAGCTACGCCCCGACTATCGACTTCACCAGTGTGCTGCGCCAGGAAGGACTGTTGACCGGCGAGGAGTGGGCCTGCGATGTGCTTCCCCACAACGAGGGCTTGACGGTAACCGTCACGACCGAAGCCCAATTCATCGATGTCCAGGCCATCGGCGCCTGTCCATCTTCGGCCGACCTGCGGACCATCGAGCTCACGGCGGAGGCCCTGGGTCTGTCTCGAGAAACCGTGGAGAACGTCGCCGTCCACGGCTCTGACCATGCCCGGGCCAACACACTGATCCACCACATCGGCGGCCCAGCCGATGACCTGATCTCACACGAGATGGCGGGCATTACCCATCAGATCGCCGCCGGCCAAGATCTCGGCGTCGTGGTATCCACGCGACTTGAGGCTGACCCGGCCAAAACCTTTGTCGCCCACCGCCGGTCGGCCAGTGCCGAGTGGACCGAGCAGGAGATCGTCGGGTCGGTGGCCCTCACTACCAATCCCGATCTCGCGGTGATCGTGCAAACGGTCGATGAGTTCGCCACCTATACGATCTTGCGTCCTGGCCGGTGGGCCACAGCGGGAAGGTTCGACGGCCCATGGCAACCGGTTATCGACCAACCGGTGCTTCCATCGGAGATGGCGGCTTTCACCTACTTCGCCGATCCCGAATCGAACGACAACACCGCCGGCCTGATGCTCTCGGCCGACGGGCTGGCCTGGTCGATCAACCCCATCGTCGATGACATCGACAATCCCCAGTTCATCAGTACCGTCGTGACCGACTCGGCCGTGGTCGAAAACATTCGATCGGCAGAGGGCAGCAGCTCATTCCGGTACGCCCCGCTACACGAGTCAGCTGGCCAGGCCGAGACGGCGGCGCCGACAAGAGGCGGTGACACGGCCGGCGAACGCTCATCCCCACGCTGATCGCGGCCCCGACAGTATGCAAGTATGGCGACATGGAGTTCTCCGAAGTCGTCCGGCGCCGCCGCATGATCCGCAGCTACAGCGATCGTCCGATCGACCCCGATGCCGTCGAGCGAATCCTGGCCAGTGCGCTGCGAGCACCATCGGGAGGTTTCACCCAGGGCTGGGCCTTCCTGGCTTTGACCGAGGCCGACGATCGGCGGCGCTTCTGGCCCTTCGTGCCCGTGCGGGCCAAGAAGACCCCGACCATGCTCAAGGCCCCGCTGGTCGTGGTCCCGCTGGCCAACAAGCGTGCCTATCTCGACCGCTACGCCCAACCTGACAAGGGGTGGGAGGATCGGGCCGAGGAGCGATGGCCGGCCCCCTACTGGTTCATCGACACCGGGATGGCCGCGCTGCTGATGTTGCTCACTGCAATTGACGAGGGTCTCGACGCTTGCCTGTTTGGCATCATGCCGGAGGCCGACGATGCCGATGTGGCCGAGCACACCAGCCGGTTCCGCCGCGAGTTCGACATCCCTGACGACTACACCCCCATTGGTGGCATCACCGTCGGCTACCGGTCCGAGGACACTCCGCCCCAGGACAACACCGTGATCGATCCCCGCCGCCGCTCCGCAGCCGAGGTCGTACACAGGGGCCATTGGGGCCGAGTGGGCCTGTGAGCAGACAGGGCGATTCCCTGATGGCGCTGCTCACCGAGGTCCGTCGCTGCGTCGTTTGTGCCGAGAGTCTTCCGAATGTTCCCAATCCGATCGTTCAGGCCGGGCCCAAGGCCTCCATCGTCATCATCGGCCAGGCCCCGGGCCACAAGGTCGATCAGAGCGGCGTTCCATGGGACGACCCCAGCGGGGACACGCTTCGGGGCTGGCTGGGCCTGTCCGACGTCCAGTTCTACGATCCCGATCTCGTGGCCTTGGTACCGATGGGCTTCTGCTATCCCGGGCGGGGTAGGTCGGGTGACAATCCGCCCCGACCGGAGTGTGCCCCGTTGTGGCACGACGCCATCCTCGGTCACCTGCCCGAGCGCCACCTCAAGATCATCATCGGCAGCTACGCCCAAGCCCGGTATCTGCCGCGCCGGGCCAGTACGCTGACGGCAACCGTGGCCGACTGGGAGTCCTACCTGCCCGATGTGATTCCCCTTCCCCACCCCTCACCCCGCAACCGGCCGTGGCTGGTCAGGAACCCGTGGTTCGAACAGGAGACGCTGCCGGCTCTCAAGGCCCGGGTTCAGCAGGCCGTCGGCGACTCAGGTCAGTAAGGGTCGGGGCTCCGGGACGACCGAGCACCGCCGACGTCGGGACCAACGACCGGACCGGTCGCAGCACTAGTGACCGTCGGGCACTTGTCGGGTGAGAGAAGCCACGGGTTGACCCGAGCTATCGGCGACCTCGACCAACCTCTGAATCGTGGTTCGAGAACGTCCCACCGAGCCTCGAGGGTCGCCGCAGGCGCTGGCCACCAACTCCATGTCAACCCGAACGCATCGGTCGCTACCGGCGCGCAGCAGTACACCGCGGACCGGCCCGCCTGTCATGTAGTTCTCGGGGGCGACCCCGAGCCAGTGAACGAGGGTGAGGACGCCGTCGGCCTCGGCATCGTCGGCCTGGCGGTAGCGACGTATTGTCGAGGCTGCCACCCCGACTTCGTTGGCCAGCCCGGCCCAGGTCAATCGTCGCCGCTGCCGTTCCTGGTCTACCGATCGATACAGCGCCCCGAGATCAAACCGCGACACGATCACGTCCAAGTTCGGCGCTCGGCGCCCTCGTGTGCCAGGCGACCGCAACGATCATGGCCAGGGCCGCCGCCAGCAACTCCAACAACCATCGTTGGGAGGAGTCCGACTCCGATCCCAACCAACGGGCGACGAGACTCAGACCGAGCACCAGCCCGACGCCCAGGGCCAGGCGGCGGCGTGACACCGACATCGACACCAACCAGATGACCACCAGGCCGACAGTAAGACCCCCGGCGACAGTGCGAATACCGTCAACGGTATCGGCCCGGGCGATCTGTGTCTGCACCGCTTCGATATCGTTCCACGCCAAACCGGCGTCGACGTCATGGACTACATCGAGCCACAAACCAAAGGCGGCGGTGACCAGCAGCCCGCCAATGCTCAACCAGCCCGAGACTGCCACCACTGCCGTGATGGTAAACGGCCGCCGTCCACCCATTCATCCGACAGTAGCGGCGACATCCTCAACACCGACGGCTGTACCACCAGATCCGAACCTTAATATAGACTACTATCTATATAGATGATAGTCTATAGACATGGCGCAGCTGGAACAGACGCTCACAGCACTGGCCGACCCGACCCGGCGGCGTATTGTCGAGCGTCTGGCCGACGGCTCGGCGACGGTGTCCGAGCTTGTCGAGTGTTTCGATCTGACCCAGCCCACGATCTCCTCACACCTGAAACTGCTCGAGCAATCGGGTTTGATATCCCGCTCACGGGTGGCTCAGACCCGGCCCTGCCGGCTTGAACCCGACGGTCTTCAGGTCTTGGGACTGTGGCTGGGTCGGCTGCGAACCGTCTACGAACAGAACTACACACGTCTGGACGACGTGCTGGATCAACTGAAAACCGAGGAGGAAACCAACCATGATCAGGCCCCTTGACGAATTCGCCACCCCAACACCGACCTCGATCCGGGTTGTGCGCCGCTTCGAGGCTCCGGTCGAACTGGTGTGGCGGGCCCACACCGAGCCGGAGTTGGTCAAGCAGTGGATGACCGGTCCCGAAGGGCACACGCTGCCGGTCTGTGAGATCGACTTCCGGGTTGGCGGCAAGGGCCGGTACGTGTGGAAGAATCCGCAGTTCGAGATGGGGATGACGGCCGAGTTCATGGAGATCGTCGAACACCAGCGCATTGTCTACACCGAGCAATACGACGGCTGGCCCGAAGGCGCCACCACCGTGACCGCCACCTTCGCCGAGGACGGCGGCCAATCGATCATCACGGTCGACATCGAATACCAAAGTCAAGAGGCCCGTGACGCCGCCATGCAGCCCGGCTTCCAGGAGGGGTTCGCCGCCTCCTACGACCGGCTCGACCAACTGTTTCCCTAACTCACCCAATAGATTGTGATCGATGGACCCCAGGTTGCCTGGTGGCCCGGATCCCCCTGCAGAGCCCGAAAACACGAAGATGACGGCTGACGTACATCAGCGGAATAAGGAGATTGCCCGGAGTTTGTGGGACGGTCTCGACGCGCCCGAACCTGATCGGCGGCGGGCGGCGGCCGAAGCCATCATGACCCCCGACGTGGCCTGGCACGGTCATGCTCCGGTCGGGTCGTTGTCGGGCGTCACGTCCTTCCTCGATGGTGGGTGGGAACCACTGCGGGCCGCCGTGCCCGACCTTCGCCGCGAGCCGTTCCTGTTCTTTGCCGGAACGTCGAACGGCCGGGTCGACGGCGACATCGACCGGGACGGCCACCACTGGGTCACCGGCACGGGACTGCTTCGGGGCCGCTTCACCAACGACTATCTCACCATCCCGGCCACCGGTCGGGAGGTGGCCGTTCGCTGGGGCGAATTCTGCCGGCACTCACCCGATGACGGCCGCATAGACACCGTCTACTTCCTCATCGATCTCGTCGATCTGATACGCCAGGCCGGATTCTCGGTCCTGCCTCCAAGTCGCGGTATCGATGGCCTGTATCCGCCCCCGGTCGCCGGCGACGGGCTGCTTCTCGATCCGGCCGACCAAGCCGAGTCGGCCCACAGCCTCGACCACATTCGCCGGTTCATCTTCGACGGCCTGAACGACTACGACCAGCAGAACTTGACGTCCATGGGCATGGCCGACTTCTTCCGCCCCGACGTGCGATGGTACGGACCGGGAGGAATAGGGGCCTGCCTCTCGTTGCTCGATTTCGAGGATCACCATCAACGGCCGTGGCTGGTGGCTTTTCCCGACCGCAAGGTGGGAGATCTCGATGCTCTCATCGCCGAGGGCCTCTACAGCGGGGCACCGGGATGGGCCGGCGTCACCGCCACCCACGCCGGCGCGTACCTCGATGCCGGGCCCACGGGGATCGACGTCCAGGTCAACGGCCTGGACTGGTGGAAACGGCACGGTGATCAATACGTCGAAAATTGGGTGTTCGTCGACATGATCCACCTCTTCGACCAGTTCGGCATCAACCTGCTCGATCGGATTTCGCGCTGAGCGGCCTTTCCGCCGAGCCCGCCCAAACGCTCGGCCGGTGGTTGTGTAGGCTCCTGGGGTGAGCCTCAGATGGGAGCAAGTGATCATTCACGCCGCCGACCCGGTATCGCTTGGGCAGTGGTGGGCCGAGGCGCTCGAATGGGTGGTCGTCAATGATGACCGGAACGAGTTCGAGATACAGAGAACACCTGGTGAGCTGCCGGGGATCATGTTCGAACCGGTGAGTGGGGCCAAGCAGGCGAAGAACCGACTCCACCTGGACTTCCGACCGGACGAAGACCAGGCGACCCACGTTCAACGGCTCATCGAACTCGGAGCTCGCCCCATCGACATCGGCCAGGGCGACGTGTCCTGGGTGGTGCTGGCCGATCCGGAGGGCAACGAGTTCTGCATCCTCGCCCCCGAGCAGTAGCGGCAGGTTCCGCGGTACCAAGGCGGCCCTAATCACGCCGTCGTATCAGGATGAACACCACGGCAATCAAGGCGGCCCCCATGATCCCGGCCAACGCGACGGCCTGGCCGGCCGAACCCCATCGGCGGTAGACACCCGTCATCAACACCCAGGTCAAGACCATGACCGGAGCAGCAATGAGGACCGTTCGGCGGCAACCCTCCGAAGACTGGACGGTGTTCTCCATGAAGGACGATGATGGCACACGACGAACGGCGCGTCAGTGGCACTCCCAGAAGGAGGCGCTGGAAGCCATCCTCGCCCACCCGGAGACACGAGATCGCCTCAGGCCAGGTCTAGTCCCGCCATCAGCCGAACAGCGCTCGGTGGTACCATTTCGTGCGCATGGCCATCGGACGGGACACAGAACGTCGAAGTCGGACCAGTCTGTTTGACCTATTCGATGGAATAGAGGCGGTGTTCTACGCGGTTGGTGCCCTCACGCTACTGGCCTGCCTCGTCGGGCGATTCACGTCATCCGGGGTTGCTCTGAGACTGCCTCGCGGCAGCAACGAAGTCCTCGTGGACCCCTCGGAGGACGACCCCGGTGCGCTTGTTGTAGGTGGCGGTGACACCATGGACATGGCCTTCGGCGAAAGGGAGTAGGCCCCTGGGTGATCCCCATCGCCGACCCACTTGGCGGCGAGGAAGAGTAGCGGATTGAATATGAAGACTATGGCCACGTCGACGGATCGGTAGGCCTGGACCGGCACCTTCTTCGTTGCGGGCCGCCCGGATCGAGCACAAACCATCGGGAAATCGCCAGCCGTGAATCGGTCGAACGGGCGACGTAGTTCATTGTCCCCCACGCAGGCGAGAAGGAACCGGCACTGTCCTGCGCTGGGTCTCACCAAGCCTCCAACGCAGGCGCCGACGACGGAAACGACCGGCGTGTCATCGAGCTGGCAATCTCACACCACAGCCTGCGTGGTCACGTTCTTGGCTGCCCGAGCCGGGCCGACACGCAGTTTCCGGGCGTATGGAAGTCCTCAGGATGTGCTCGCCTCAGCTAGATCGCTCGACATTGCTCGCGCTCGGCCGGTGACCTGCCGGCAACCCTCACCATCGAAGATCATCACGCCGGACGGATTGAACCCGGCTTCGCCGTAGCCGTCCGAGACTGAATGACTCCTCGGTTGCCATGGAACCGGGCGCTCGAATTGGACCTCAGACGGCACGGGTCCTGTCGTCGTCGTGACCGGACAGTCGGCGAACCCGAGGTCCTGTGAGGACGAGAAGGCCGACAGCGAGATCAGGACCAGCGGTCCGGCGGACAACGACGATGCTCGCTCTAGCACGGAGTCAAACCTAGATCCGACGTGGCGAAAGGCGTGCAACGGTATCGAAGGCACCAGTGCAGCGCTCGAAAACGTTCAGCCAAGGACCGTTGGATCGGTCCCCGTGATGAGAATTCGACCAAGCCCCAGATCTGGGCACCGAACCAGCACATGGAGTGTGAAGGTCTCATCGGCCAGAGCCTCGTTCTCGGCCCATGCGAGGACGTCTTCGACCTCGACGCCTGAGATCTCCAGCTCCCTGGCTGATCTGGTGATGGCGCTCAATGAACGCTCAGACCATCGAGCGAGTCGAACACGACCATGGCATTGAGCTACCGCCGTCGACTCGCAGCGTCCAAGCGATGAACGACCATGTCCGCTTCCTTGATCATGGTCGATCGGCGGTGTTCGTCATCGATACCAACGAGCTGGCCGATCTGATCGACGCGCTCGACCAGTTGCCCGACGTCGCGGGGGTCCACCTTCGTCCCAGGCAACGCTCAGTACCAACCCCAGGTCCTTCCGTGGCCACCCGACAGCCACCACCTCCTGACCCTCGGCAAAGAGTCGCAGGTGGGCGGAGACTGGCTCCACGTCGAGATCTACGCTATCGACGAGTCCAGCACCGGAATCTGGCTCTACAGCGACTGGAACTGACCACTCGGGATCGGCACTCCCGGCCCGCTGAGAAATGACGATGGAGGTTGACCGATACCACCGACAGTGGGGACCGGATGGCCGTCGAGTTGCCGACGCTTGGCGTGCGCTCGGGAGTTCGTGGTCAGGCTCGCTGCGCCTTTCGGCCGTAGCGTTGGCGGGCTGCTTCGCCCGAGGTGCCAACCATGGCTCCGATTGACGCCCAGGAGTGCCCAGCGGCACGGGCAGTGTCTACTGCGGCTACCAGTGCCCGCTCTGCCTCGGCCCGGTTCGAGAACGCGGCTCGTAGTTCGCGCAGCGCACCTGCGTCGTCGCTATTGGCCGGGTCCGGTTCGTGGTTCTCGAAGCGGGCGGCAAGTTCGTTGGCTTGGTCGAGGATCTCCTGGGTTGTCCGGGGCATGGGTTTCACCTCAAGTACTGGGGTCGGGCTGGCATGGCGTGAACGATGACGGGTCCGTCCTCTCCGTCTACGACACCGACCTCGAGAAGGTCACCCGATCGGTCGCCGCCGATGAACATCGTGAATCCGTCATCCAGGTCCTCGATGAGGATCGGGTTGTTGAATGCGTGAGTCATGTCTGCGTCAGCGATGCTGTGCTTTCGGGCGCTCGGAGCGATCAACGGCATCTCCACTAACACAAGTTACCTTGCCTGCAGAGGCTTGGCAAGGTAACTTGCGCTAACCCGCTTCGGATCGGCCAGGGTAGTGATCGATAACGCTCGCAGCTGCTGGCCCCGCCGCGGCCCGAGGTCGGCCCTACATGCGTGCGCACAAATGTTCAACTCGGGGCAAGCGAACCCCGGTGGCAGCCTGCGTTTGGAGTCAATCATCTCGTGCCGAGGAGGTCGACGAGATCCGGGGCCGTTGCCACAACACTCGCTGCCGCCGTCGAGTACTCAAGTCCCGTAAGGTCAGTGACGTTAGCCCCTGCCTCCCGAGCGATGAGTACGCCGGCGGCGACATCCCAAGCATGGGTCGAAGCGATAATTGCGGCATCAATCCGGCCCTCGGCGAGCCAGACGAGATCGATTGCGGCCGAGCCATGCATCCGAACTCGAAGTACAGAGTTTGCGAGACGTTCGGTGAGACGTATCCGTTCCCGATTCTCCTCGATGGAACCTCGGCCGACGGCGTAGTCGCCAATCGCGACCACGGCGTCTCTGAGATCGGTGGTGCCCGACACGAAAATGGGTTCGCCGTCGCACAGTGCGCCCTCACCGGCCGTTGCCTGGTAGGTGACACCGAAGAACGGCAGCGAAACAACGCCGACGGTCGGTTGCTTGTCTTCAACCAAAGCGAGTGAGACGGCGTAGAACGGACTCCCTCGGACGAAGTTCACTGTTCCATCGATCGGGTCGAGACACCACCACCGGCTTCGTTTGCGGTCTCGTCGACGTCGACCTTGTTCTTCACCAAGGAATCCGATGTCGGGTGTGTGTTCCGTAAGGTACCTGCGGACAACGATCTCGGTCTTTTGGTCGAGATTCGAGACGTAGTCCCGGTCTCCCTTTCTCGACGCTCGAAGCTCGCGATGATTGCTGAGGTGATCGTTGGCGAGTTCAACAGCTTCGAGCGCGATTTTCAGATAGGCGGATCGATCAACCATCAAACGACGCCCGCCCTCTGAGCCACTCGTAGCTTCGTCGCAGCGACAGATAGATACCGCCGCTTTCGGTTTCGTAGACGATGAAGCTCGGGTTCTCGATGCCTCGTTCGCCGTGCAGGTAGGGCTGGAACACGCAGACCGTCTCGTCGAGAAACGTCATGTTGAATCGGATCGTCACGTCGTAGGTTCCCCTCGGCTTAGGAGGCCCGAGATCGGTCAAGCCCAGCTAGAGGCGGAGACTTAGGAGCTGGCCATCTTGGTCAATGACGATGAGCTCGTCTCCGGCGCCGGGAGCTAGATGCTGGACTGCACCGGGGATCGGGAGAGACTTCCACACCTCGCCCTGATCGACTGAAAGCTCGACTGAGTTGCCGGTGAGTCGGGCAATCCACCTCTTGTCGGCAGTTTGACCGCGAGCCACCAAATGGACGACGTCCTGTCCTCCGTCGGCGCCTCCACAAAGCGTCCAACTACGGCCAAGGTCGACTGACCGGAACAGTTGGTCGCAGGCCACGGCGAACACGGTCGACTGGTCATCAGCAACAGCAATGATCTCGGCCGGACCCGTTGGCAGTGCCACCTCGGCCCAGCTGCGGCCTTCGTTGTCGCTTCGGAACAACCCCGTTTCGGTTCCCACGAAAACTGACGAACTGTTCAGGCCGACGTAAGTCAGGACGGTGCAGCGCTGATCGAGCAAACCAAAGTTCCACGGGGACCATGTTCGGCCACCGTCAGCGGTGCGGAAGACTCCATCTTCAATGGTGGCAGCGAGGGCAATCCCGGAGTCGCTTACGTCGGGGGCCAAGGCAACAGCGGCAACCACCGGTGCCGGATTGGCAAGCGAAACGGGGTGCCAGGTTGAACCGCCGTCAACGGAGCGGAGGATGCCACCGGAGGTGCCGGCGAGGATCACGCTGGTTGTCTCAAGTCGAGGCGGGCAGGCGAGCGTAAACACCGGAATTGACAGTCCGATCGCCGCCAACGAGTCAAGCCAGGTGACACCACCGTCCGATGAGTGGAACAAGCCGGACTCGGTCCCCTTGAACAGGATGTGTCGGTCGTCATGCAAGGCCGCGACCAGGGCGAAAACGCGTTCAGGCACTGTATCGGTGTCTGAGGAACTGGGACGGTTGGTCACGGTGTGAGTGAAACCTCGGGTTGACGGACTCTTACCAGTGCTTCCGACGTTAGCAATAGGGCAGCTCCACGCACCGCTCGTTCAACCGCTTCAATCTGAACCGACGCAACATCGAACACATCCGGCGCGGTGATGCCATCAGACATGAACTCGGCGGGTTCGAGTCCGGCATTGTGGGCCAACGTGCGGGCTGGAGCTTCCAAAGCCGCGGCGACGATCTCGAAAGCGACCTGAGCTTCGAACTCAGAACTATCGTCGTCGGCCGCCGCGTTGAGGAGTGAGTCGCGGCACCGCAACAGAGCAACACCTCCGCCGCGAAGCACACCGCTGGACACGGCGGCGCGCAGCACTCTGACTGTGCGGTCGACAACGGCCTCCCGGTTCTTGATCTCTGTCTCGGTGGTTCCCCCAATGTGAATCACTGCTGTACCACCGAGAAGCCGCCCGAGCCTGGGCAGAAGGCGGTTGCGGGTGGCTTGGTCGTCGCTGTCGTCGTAGGCGGCTCGTAGTGCGGCCACCCGTTCTCGACGCTTCATTGGATCTCCCTGTCCGCCTGAAATGCCAAAGTGATCGGCGTCGACCCAGAATCGGCGAGTCCGCCCGACATCGTCGACGGTAACGCTCCGTACCGACTGACCAGCCGCGGTCACCGTCGGTCGACCACCAGCCATGACGGCGATGTCCCCGAACGTTTCAGCGGCCAGACCGACGTCGGCGGTACCCAGTTTCACCGGGACGAGGTTGCAGGTGCCATGCCGACCTGTTCGGATCGCGCCGAGCATCTCGTCACTGATCGATGGTGTGAAGACCACGAGATCGGTCACCCCGGCCTCACTGGCAACTTGATCAAGGTGAACAAGATCGGCGAGAGACTCGACCTTGGCATCACCCATTACCAACCCGGCATGAATCAGTTCAGTTCGGCCAGCCGGCTTGGCCGGCAGCGCAGCTTTGCTGTGGGTCGAACCGGCCCAGTAACTTCCCTCGACGAACGAGTGTCGGACACAGCGGTCCATTGCTCGTCGAGTATCGAACCGTCCGTGAGATCCAATAACGTCGACACAGGCGGCCAAAGAAACAGCCAATTCAGGATCGTTGCAGGTGGAACGAGCGGTGAGCTCCAACGCTTGGCGACGGCTGCCGGTCACCTGATGGAGCTGCATTGTCTGGGACGCGAGGTCGGCCGACGCTTCATCGACAACTCGTTCGAGATGATGACGTAGACGTACCGGATTTGCTCCAGCAGTAATCACCCGATGACCGCCGTCCAGCACCGATTGGAACACTACTGCGGCGGTAGCTGCGCCATCGCCGACCCGTTCGCGCATTGTCCAAAGAAGGTGGCGGGCGTACATGGCACCCATGTCTGCTTCGCGGTCGGAAATCTGTACTATGCGGCGAGCGATACTGCCCGCATCGTCGAGAAACTCAATGTTCCCACCGAGGTCCTGATGTACCACTGATCGAGCATTCGGACCAAGCGTCGGGGCAACCGCGCCAACGATCTTACGAGCACCCTCTAACAGCTTCCGGCCGGCCGTGGGTTGAAACGTTACCCCAGGCTTGGATAAATCGGCCAAGTCAGCCCTTCACAGCGCCTGCCGACAGGCCCTGAATCAAGTACTTCTGGAACACCAGGAAGGTGATAGCCACCGGCAGGGTGGTCATCACTGCAGCGGCCATCACCTGGCCCCAGAACACGCCGGCTTCGCCACCGACGAATGCTCGCAGCAATACGGGCAGGGTTCGGACGTCTTCGCTGGCGGTGAACATGAATGCAAACAAGAAGTTGTTCCATGCGGCAATAAAGACGAACAGCGCAGCCGCGATCACACCTGGAATCGCCACCGGCAAAACCACCCTGGTCATAGCGGTGAAGCGGGAGCAGCCGTCGACCTGGGCCGACTCGTCCAGCTCCTTGGGCACGGTGGCGAAGAAGTTGGTTAGCAGGTACACGGCAAAGGGGATCGCGTGACTGGACTCGGCTAGAACCAGGGCGTAGTAGGTGTTCAGGATTCCCAACGTCCGGAAGATGGTGAACATGGGAATGAGGAGCACGACCGTTGGCAACATGTAGATCATAAGCAAGCTAATCGACAGGAGATTTCGTCCGACGAAGTCGAATCGAGCGAACGCATATCCGGCCGGTATGGCCACGGCCATGGCCAACAGTGTGGTCATCACGGCGACGATCACGCTATTGAGGAACACCCGACCGAAACCGACCTCCGAAAAGACTGAGGTGTAGTTCCTGTAGGTCATGTCGTCGGGCCAGTACTGGACCCCTTGAGCAAACAGGCCCTCATTTGGCGTTATCGAGATGATGAACATCCAGAGGAACGGCCCCAAAGTGAGAAAGAGAATCAGTGCAGCACCGACGGCCATCCACCAACGACGTCCAGGTCGAGCTAAGGCCAGGAAGGAGGGGCGTTGCGTGATTGCGGTCACGAGATGTTCTCCCGAGCTTGCTGAATGTAGCGGGCGTAGACGAGCGAGGCCAGGATCAAGAATGCGGCCAACACAACCGACATGGCCGACGGGTAGCCGATCTCGTTGTCTTTCCACGTTTCGATGAAGGCATAGACCGCGGTGGTGTAATTGGAGAAACCCGGTCCACCTTCGGACATGAGGAAGATGAAGTCGATGTTGTGCGACAGCCAGATCGTGCGCAACAGCAACAACAACAAGATGGTGGGCATGAGCAGCGGCAGCGTTACGTGGCGGAACTGTTGCCAAGTGGATGCGCCGTCGATGCGGGCCGCTTCATAGACGTTGGACGGGATGGCTTGCAGCGAGGCGAGCAGCGTGATCGCATAGAAGGGGAATCCTGCCCAGATCAACGCAGCAGCGATAAATCCGAACGCCCCTAACGGTCTACTCATCCACGCCTCGTAGTTGTCGATGATCCCGATGCGAACCAGGATGTCGTTGAACACGCCGAAGTTGGCGTCGACCATGAATCGCCAGATGATTGCGACAACGGCGGCGGGCACGATGTAAGGAATCAACACGGCAGCCCGCACGACACCCCGGCCCTTGAAGTCGATGTTCAGGAACAGGGCGATGGGCAGGGCGATGAGCATTTGGAAAGCGGCGACCACGCCAACCCAACGAAAGGTTTTCCAGAGACTGTCTACGAACACATCGTCACTCAGTGCTTTGGTGTAGTTATCGACACCAACCTGTTCAGCCCGATCGAAATTCAGCAGCGTTACGTCGAACGTACTGAGTCGGACTGCCTCCACCGCC
Organism: Acidimicrobiales bacterium; assembly: GCA_965216685.1. Lineage (GTDB taxonomy): Bacteria > Actinomycetota > Acidimicrobiia > Acidimicrobiales > SZUA-35 > JAHELU01. Next base: position 3,345,495 of record OZ244195.1, on the reverse strand, counting down.
GGGTAGACGGCCATCAACAAAATCAGGATGATCGCAGGCGACACCAGCAGATACGGGAAGATGTCGAACTTTCTTTTTGGCGGCTTCATCTTGGTGGGCGTTGGGCTTGCCATTCAGCCTTTTGTCCTTTCACTTTTTGCTACGGCGAAGTTCTCAATATCTCGGTGGGGCCTGGTTGCTGGAAGCAGCAGGCCCCACCGAGGTTGAGGGGAGACTGACTCGATTTACTAGCCGTTGCGGAGGAACTCTGCGATGGTCGTGCAGAACTCCTCGGCAGTGATTTCGCCGTTCAAGCAGCGCTGAATGTTCGGACCCCATTCGCTGAGCATCGGGGTATAGTTCGGATGCCAGCTGGGGAACTTGCCCCACGAATCGGACACGCTCATGATCGCCTGATAAAAGCGGTTGTTGTAGGCGTCCTCACCGGTTAGGGCGCCCAGCATCGGAGCGCCGCCACGTCCAAGTGAATAGGTCCTGACCTGGTCGATCTCGCCCATGTAGGCGGCGACTTCCCAGGCAGCATCAACGTTCTCAGAGGTGGTGTAGATCGAGGTGCCTTCACCGAAGGCATCGACAAAACGACCAGCGCTGCCGGCTGGGATGGGAGTGGCCGAGATGGCATCGCCCAGAGCCTCTTCCTGGATCTTCCATGACCAGATGCCGTGGTGCATCAGGGCGAGCTTGTTGCCTTGCAGCGCGGCGAACAGCTCGGGAAACTTATCGGTAACGGCGCTTGGCTGCGTTACACCCTCGTCGCGGTACAGACCCGTCCACCAGTCGATTGTTTCGATGGCGGCTTCGGAGTCCATGTCAACGGTTCCGTCTTCGGCGATGATGTCGACGCCGTTGCCCTTGAGGTAGTGGCCGGCCTGTTGAAGGAAGCCGCCACCGTCGCCGCCGCGAAGACCGTAACCGAAGCGGTCAGGTGGGCTGTTGAGGGCCTTGGCTACGTCGAGCACATCATCGAGGGTGTCGGGAGGGGTAAGCCCAGCCTCGTCGAGCCAGTCTTGGCGGTAGTAGAGGTAGTTGACGAGGAGCTGGTTGGTCACCATGGTCTGGGGATCGCCGGGGGCACCTTTGGCTGTGGGCAAGGCGCCGGGCAGCCAGTCGGCATACGTATCCCACCCGGCAAGACGATCGTCGAGGCCGACGACCATGCCAGCTTCAGTGAACTCGGTCAGCCAGCCGTCGGAGGCCATCGACAAATCGGGCATACCGGCCCCGGCCGAGAAGCTCTGGAGTAGCTTCTGGCGCTGATCGGCAACAGTCACTACGTTGTCGTATTCGACGGTGATGTTGTCGTTGCCGGCCATGAACGCATCGAGCATGTCCGTGGTGATCTTGGCCTGCTCCGGGCTGTCAGCCCAGTACCAGTAGCTGAGTGTCACCGCGTCAGCGGCTGGGGCGGCCGAGTCAGTGCTTTCGCCGGACGACTCGCTTTGATCGCTTTCTTCCGCCGCAGTTTCCTCCGCTGCGGTGGCGGCGCCATCGTCGGTGGCTTCTTCGCCGCAGGCGGCTAAGAAGATGCCGGAAACGGAAGCGGCGGCGGACATCGTTAAGAAGTCACGCCTTGTGGTTTTGGAACGGGTCATGGATTCTCCCTTGTCTATTGAGATCTGGTGGGTGAGCTGGCCTACATGGGTACTGATTGATGCCCGTCTCTTAGGAGACGGCGAGCTCCTTGAGTTGGACCATGTCGAGTTCGACGCCGTGGCCGGGTCGATCGGGAGCAGTCACCGCTCCTTCGGTCGGCTGTAGTGGGTTCGCCATGTACTTGTCGAGGCCGAAGCCGTGGGCTTCCATGTAGGTCTTGTGGGGTGAGGCTGCCATGGCGTGCACCGTAAGTTCGTGTACGCCATGTGAGGTGAGAGGTAGGTGGTGCGCCTCGGCGAGCGCCGCTACTTTCCGGAATGCGGTGTATCCGCCGATGTTGCTCACGTCGGGTTCAGGGAGCGTAAGGGCCTCGTGTTTCATGGCGTTCAGAAACTCGTATACCGTGTGCAAGTTCTCGCCGGCGGCAATGGGATGCGCGGCCTCCCGCACAACACGGGCATTGCCTGCCAAATCGTCGGGAATGACTGGTTCTTCGATCCACAACAGGCCGAACGGGAGTAGTTCCCTCCCAGCTCGTATGGCCTGGTCGACGGTCCACTTCATGTTGGCGTCGACCATGAGCGGGAAGCCTTCGCCAAGGTGCTCGCGCATCGCCGCCACCCGTTGAACGTCTTCGCGAAGGTCGCCTCGCCCGACTTTCATCTTGATGGCCCGGTGCCCGTGTGCTTGGAAGTCGTCGGCCTGGGCGAGTAGCGCTTCGAGGGGGAACTCAAGATCAATCCCGCCGGCGTAGACCGGCACGATCGGGTCATAGCCACCGAACAGTTTCCACAGGGGAAGCCCGGCTTTCTTGCCGAGCAGATCCCACAGGGCGATATCGATCGCCGAGATGGCCGAGGTGACATGACCGCCGCGACCGGCGTAATGCAGACACCACCACATCTCCTGCCAGCGTTGCTCGATGTTGTCGGCCGCTCTCCCGGCTATGAGCGGGCCAAGGTCGCATTCGATCATCGTTGCCACGGCAGCGCCGCCGTGGTTCACCGTGTAGGTGTATCCGAGTCCGGTGGCGCCGTCACTGTCGGTGACATGGACCGTGATGAGGGCGAAGTCGGCCATCACGCCGTGGGTACTATCGGTGAGCGGCGACGCCAGCGGAACGTTGAACAAACCCGTATCGATTCGCTCTATTGATGCCATTGTTGTAGCCCTCATCCCCTTGGTGTTCGATGTTGCGGTGGAGAACCGGTTCTCCACCGCATCAGGCCGGTGATAAACCGGTTTTTCATCCCGCGCCCAGTAGAGCACACTCAGCCTTAACTCGTCAAGAAGTATGCAGCTTTCATGATGATCGCGGCGGGGCGACCGATGACCGCGGCACCACCTTCCAGCCACCCTCGATCCGCCGGTCGCCTGGAGGTTGCCCATTAATCTGCTCAACCAGGGCATCGACCGCCAGGGCTCCCAGCTCGGCCAGGGGCATCGAGATGGTGGTCAGCGGCGGATTAAGGAATTCGGCGACGGGAAGGTCGTCATAGCTGATGATTGACAAATCCCCGGGTATGTCACGGCCGTCCGCGTGGGCGGCGTGGAGGGCGCCCACTCCCTGCCCGAAGTTCTGAGTGTAAACGGCGGTGACTTCGGGGTGTTTACGAAGCATGGCTACAACCGCGTCGTGGCCGCCCTGTTCGGTGAACGAACCGAAGGCGACCCGGCTGGAATCGAGGCCATGGTGCGTCATTCGCTTGACGAAGCCAGTCAGCCGGGCCCGGGCCGGTTGCAATTCTTCAGGGCCAGAAACAATGCCGATTCTGTGGTGCCCGTACTGCACTAGATAGTCGACCGCAGCTGCGCTTGCCCCTTCCATGTCGAGCGCAACGTTGCGACCCGATCCGGGTACCTCACGGTTGATGAAGACATGGGGGATGGCGGTCGGTTCGGCCTGAAGCCGTTCGATCAAGGCATGGCCGGGCGCGGCCGACGCCACCATCAAGCCGTCGACGCGGCCGGCTTGAACCAGATCGAAGTAGTCGTCGTCGATCTCCTGAGGAGCATCTTCTGCCAGAAGGAGCACGTAGCCTTGCTCCTTGGCCCGCCGGTATGAACCCCTCGTAATCGCGGCATAGACCGGATTGGACAGATCGGGGATGAGAAGCGCTGCGGCGCCGGCCCGAGCCAGAGACAGAGCCTGGGCCGTGGCGTGAGGTCGGTACCCAAGTTCAGCGGCGACAGCCAACACCCGCGCCCGCGTCTCCGGCCGTGTCCGAAGCGTCTCGTCGTTGTTCATGATCCGGGACACAACTGACTTGGTTACGCCACTGCGCTCGGCGACGTCGACCAGGCGGGCCCGTCGCTGTCGTCCCTTGGGTGGTGGCATCTGCTCGGTCATATCGTAGGTCGCCACCTTATCGCCTCGGCAGCAGAGCGTCGAAAGAAGGACTCTCTTGCACCCCTGGTGGCCCCCTGTTACAGTCACTGGAAAATTCCCGTGAAAAACCGGTTGACCAACGCTCATGTCAGGTTGACCGTTCCCCCCAGCTGCCAGAGATTGTTCAGGAGTCTTTCGTGCGCGTCGCAACCTACAGCGGAAACCAGCAGATGGCGTCCGGTACTGCTCTCCCAACCGACCCACAGCCCGGTCAGGTCCAGATCGAGGTGGCCTACGTTGGTCTGTGCGGAACCGATCTTCACATCTGGCATGGGCACATGGACCATCGAGTCGATATCCCTCACATCCTCGGCCATGAGATGAGCGGCACGGTTTCGGCCGTCGGAGAGGGAGTCAACGGCTGGTCGGCTGGCGATCCGGTCACGGTGATGCCGCTCGACTGGGACGGCAGTTGCCCGGCTTGCGTTGCGGGACACAAACACATCTGCCAGAACCTGGACTTCATCGGAATCGACTCCCCCGGTGCGCTGCAACAGTTCTGGAACGTTCCTGCGTCGACCCTCGTGGCTTTACCCCCGGGACTTTCCCTGCGTGACGCCGCACTGGTGGAACCAGTGGCCGTTGCCGTCCACGATGTGCGTCGATCGGAACTGTCCGCCGGAGACCGCGCCGTCGTGATCGGCGGTGGACCCATCGGACTACTGATTGCCTGCGTGGCCCGAGAAGTGGGGGCTGAAGTTTTGGTCAGCGAAATCGACAGTGATCGGCGATCGACGCTCGGCCAAATCGGGCTCGATGCCGTCGACCCGGCCGCCACAGACATCGTCGAACACGTTGAGCGGTGGACAGACGGCGCTGGCGCCGACGTCGTGTTCGAGGTTTCAGGGGCGGCCCCTGCGGTGTTGCAGGCGACTTCTGTAGCGAAGGTGCGTGGCACCGTGGTTATTGTGGCCATCCACCCGGAGCCCCGCCCAGTCGATCTTCAGCGTATGTTCTGGCGGGAGCTTCGAATGCTCGGCGCTCGGGTCTACGAGCGGGAAGACTTCGAGGCCGCGGTTGAACACTTGGCCGCCGGTCAGATCCCAAGCGACACGGTGATCTCCCTCATCGAACCACTCGACCGGATCCAGCATTCGATGGAACGACTGGAAAACGGTGAGGCAATGAAAATTCTCATCAACGTCGGCGAAGCAGGTGCAGATCATGCCTGACTCACCCTTTGACCTCACCGGCAAACAAGCTCTCGTGACCGGCGCCAAACGGGGCATCGGCCTGGCCATCGCCGTTGCTCTGGCCGAAGCCGGCGCTGACATAATCGGGGTCAGCGCCACGCTCGACCCCAACTCCAGTGAGGTGCAGGACCGGGTGGAGGCACTCGGCCGCAAGTTCGATGGGTACAAAGTTGACTTCGCTGACCGCGAAGCAGTTGAGAACTTCGCCCGAGCAGTTCAGTTTCGCCCCCAGTCGATCGACATCCTGGTCAACAATGCGGGAACGATTCGCCGCAGCCCGGCCGTTGACCATCCGTTGCAAGACTGGGATCACGTATTGGCCGTGAACTTGTCGAGCCAGTTTGTGCTCAGTCAGATCATTGGCAAGAAGATGGTGCAGCGAGGCGAAGGAAAGATCATTTTCACCGCGTCGCTCCTGAGCTTTCAAGGTGGCATCACCGTACCCGGCTACACAGCCTCCAAGTCTGCCATCTCCGGGTTGGTCAAGGCACTCGCCAATGAGTGGGCCCAGCACGGGGTGTGCGTAAACGCCATCGCCCCCGGTTATATCGCCACCGACAATACCCAGGCTCTCCAGGACGATCCTGACCGGTCGCGGTCCATTTTGGAACGCATCCCGGCAGGCCGATGGGGCCGTCCCGAAGACTTGGGCGGCGCGGCGGTCTTTTTGGCTTCCGAAGCTGCTCAGTACGTACACGGTGTAACCCTCCCGGTTGACGGAGGATGGCTGGGCCGATGACTTCTTCCCCCACTTCTGTACCCACATTCGACGCGCTACAACTCGGGCCGGTGATCCCGGTGGTCGTTTCAGACGACTCGACAAAGGCCGACTCCATGGCGTCGGCGCTAGCCGCCGGCGGTATACGCTGCGCCGAGGTGACGCTGAGAACGCCCGCTGCGCTTGAGGTCATGGCGGGGATGGCCGAAGTCGAGGGCTTCACGGTCGGCGCAGGCACTGTTTGTTCGGTGGAGCAAGTTGACCAGGTCGTCGATGCCGGCGGTAGTTTCGTCGTGTCACCCGGGCTGAGTGCCGCAGTGGTGGAACGATGCCACCACCACCGCATTCCGGCGCTGCCGGGAGTAGCAACGGCCTCGGAGATCATGCAGGCCATCGACCTGGGTCTCGATGTGGTCAAGTTCTTCCCCGCTGGTGTGATCGGCGGCGTGCCGGCGATCAAGGCTCTTGGTGGACCGTTTCCTTCAATGAGATTCGTGCCAACCGGCGGCGTCAACCTCGACAATCTGGCTGACTACTTGGCTCTGCCGAATGTCGCCGCCGTCGGTGGTAGCTGGCTGACCCCTGCCGGAGCTCAAGAAAATGATGACTGGACGGCGATCTCTGCTCTGGCCGCAGACGCCGTGTCCTTGGCCGGATCTATCTCCTGCCAAGGACGTTGATGGACTGATGGAGGCCCTGTGACATTGGATATCCTGCCCGCTGGTTCTGGCCATCCGGGCCGCTACGACCTTGTCTCACTGGGTGAGGTGATGCTTCGTCTCGACCCAGGCGACGGGCGAGTTCGGACGACTAGACAGTTCACCGCTCGTGAAGGCGGGGGTGAATACAACGTGGCCCGTGGGTTGCGCCGAGCCTTTGGGATGCGCACCGCCATCGTCACTGCGCTCGCCGACAACGAGATCGGTCGCCTGGTTGAAGACCTCATCTTGCAGGGAGGCGTTGATCCGTCGCACATCAAATGGATGCCCTACGACGGGATCGGCCACGACGTTCGCAACGGTTTGAACTTTACTGAGCGAGGTTTCGGCGTACGCGGTGCGGTCGGCACCTCCGATCGGGCCCACACTGCGGCATCAGCTCTCGGCCCCGGCGATATTGATTGGGATGATCTATTCGGTAATGGTCGCACCAGATGGCTCCATACCGGCGGTATCTTCGCCGCGCTTTCGTCTTCGGCCGCTGCGCTATCGCTTGAAGCACTACAGGCGGCCAAACGCCATGGCGTGACGGTTTCCTACGACCTGAACTACCGGCCCAGTCTCTGGAAACGCCAGGGTGGCCAGGAAGCGGCCCGCGAAATAAACCGCCAGCTGGCACCGCACATAGACGTGATGATCGGCAACGAAGAAGATTTCACCGCCTGCCTCGGCTTCGAGGTGGAAGGGGTCGACGACTCGTTGACCGACCTCGACCCGACAGCTTTTGGTCACATGATCAAGGCCGCAACCGACGAATTCCCCAACTTCAAAGTGGTAGCAACCACGCTTCGCGGCGTTCGCACCGCCACGGTAAATGATTGGGGTGCGGTGGCATGGTCGGCCGAATCCGGCCTGGTACAAGCAACCCATCGGCCGCAGCTCGAAATCTTCGACCGGGTGGGAGGTGGCGACAGTTTTGCCTCCGGCCTGATATACGGGTTGCTCACCGGTCGCGCTCTGAGCGAGGCCGTGGAGCTCGGTGCGGCACACGGTGCGATTGCGATGACCACACCCGGCGATACTTCAATGGCAACAAAGGCAGAAGTTGAGGCGCTGGCTGCCGGTGGCTCAGCACGAGTTAAGAGATGAAACATTAGGAGTTGACATGACACCGGCGTTGGTGGAACAACTTGCAATCGATGGGTACGTGGTTGTCCAGGATGCGATCGATGTCGAGCGGACGGTTAACCCGCTCCTCATTGAGCTGTCAGCTGCGATCGGAGGAGATCCGAACCATCCGGGGTCGTTTGCTGAACTGGTTCTCGAACTTTGGCGGGCCGGAACGCCACCGTCGAATCAGGTGTTCGATATCTCCCTGCCGCAGGATGGCATCTCAGACGATACTCCTTTCCACGCCGGCCCAGCCGCCTTCAATCTGATAACGGCGCCAGAGCTGCTCGATCATGTGGAGCAGGTTGTGGGACCCGAGATCTTTTCGAATCCGATCCAGCATGTTCGGGTCAAGGTCCCCGAGGCGCTTGTCCGGTCATCGAACAGGAACAGCTTGGTGACGTCGGTGCCGTGGCATCAGGACCAGGGTGTTTTGCTGCCTGAGGCGGACGGGTCCAATATCTTAACCGTGTGGGTCGCGCTGACCGAGGCCACCACCGAAAATGGGTGCCTGCAGGTGATCCCCGGTAGTCACCGCGATGTCGGTCTGCTCGAACACTGCGTCGGTCACCCTGGGGGAGTCGCAATCCCCGAGCACCTTTTACCCGGGGCGGCGGTGCCGGTCCCACTGTCGCCCGGTAGCGCGATCTTCATGGACCAGCGCACGGTGCATTCCTCGCTGCCGAACGTTACCGACAGCGACGTGCGAATCAGCCTCGACTTGCGCTATCAGGCCGTAGGTGAAGCAACAGGCCGTCCGATGTTCGCCTCGGCCGGATTTGTCGCTCGAAGCGTCCGTGATCCCGGCACCGTCTTGGATGACGCCGAACAATGGAGGGCAAGTTGGGCCTCCGTTCGCCAACGTATGAGTGAGACAGATGCGACGCCTCGATTCAACCGCTGGCGTCCGGGTTCGGCGACCTGTGCCTAGTATTCTGCTCGACAAGGGCGTCGCCGGTCACACCGTTTGATGAGCCATCCACCACCAAGCCCAACCCGAAACCGACAGAGGACAGCTACGCTGCGGTTACGTCGGCGAGCGTTTGACAGCGAAAACGACGGCCTCCCGATCGATGGAGACTCTCGTCGATGCGGGCCAAGCCGCCGGCCGTGACCGACGGACCCATGTCGACATCGGTCATCGGGTCGCCGACACGGACCTGTTTCGTGAGCTCCACCACCCGCTCGGCGAACCGGTCGGCGACATCCTCATGCACCATTGCCACTTCGTTGCAGATACAGACTTGGCCACAGTTGGCGAAGCGCGAGGTGACGGCCGCCTGGGCTGCTCGTTCGATGTCGGCGTCCTCCATCACGATGAACGGCGCCTTGCCCCCGAGTTCGAGTACGACGGCGGTGATGTTCTCGGCCGCCGTTCGGTAGATCTCGCGACCGGCGCGGATGCTGCCGGTCACGCTCACGAGTTGGGTGGTGGGGCGGCCTGAGTGGTCGCCTGGAGCGTGACGGCTATGTCGTGGTCGACGACGTGCTGTGCCCGGAGCGCGTGCTGCACCCGGTCCTCGGCGAGCTGGCCGAGATCATCGGCGGTGTCCCGGGCGATCCCATGGTGTTCCCCCGGCGGATACTCGAGCTTTGGCGGGACGGTTCACCGCCACCGAACCAGGTGTTCGACATTTCCCTGCCCCAGACCGGAATCGCGGCCGACACGCCGTTGTACACCGGCCCGGCCGTCTTCGGCCTTCTGGCGGCTCCGGATCTCCTCGACCTGGTCGAACAAGTGGTCGGTCCGGAGATCTACTCGAACCCGGTCCAGCACGTCCGGGTCAAGGTTCCGGAGTCGCTGGTGGAGGGGGACGATCAGAACAGCCTGGTCACCAGTGTTCCTTGGCATCAGGACGGTGGCGTGCTGTTGGAGGAGGCCGACTCGGCGAACATTCTCACCGTCTGGGTGCCGCTCAACGAGGCCACTGTCGAGAACGGGTGCCTGCAGGTGATCCCAGGCAGCCACAACCGAGCCGAGATCCTGCAGCACTGTCCTGGCCACCCCGGCGGAGTGGCCATTCCCGGTGAATGCCTGCCGGGAGGAGATCCGGTGCCGTTGCCGGTCTCACCCGGGAGTGTCATCCTGATGAACCAGTCGACCGTCCACTCGTCTCTTCCGAACCGGACCGCCGACGAGGTGCGGGTCAGCCTCGATCTTCGCTACCAGGCGGTCGGCGAGCCGACGGGGCGCCCGATGTTCGCGTCGGCAGGGTTCGTGGCCCGGAGTCGCCGGTCACCGCAGGTCGTCCTGCGGGACTCCGACGGGTGGGCCGCTCGCTGGGCCGATGTGCGACGGCGGATGAGCGACGTGGAGACACCCCGATTCAATCGATGGCGGGCCGACTCGCCGGCCTGCGCCTGAGCAGCGACGGCTGACGCCTGCCGGCCGCGGGTGGTGTACGGGGCCGGGCATCGGCTCAGCCACTGACCCCCCACGCCTCGACGAAAGCCGAAGCCCGGCGCCTGGTTTCGCGCAGGTCCTGACCCGGCTGATAGAGCGCGGTGTTGATTCCCAGGCCCGTCGCCCGAGATGCTCGCCACTGCGAAACCGATTCCAGCGTCACCCCGCCGACGGCGATCATCGGAGTCCCGGCGGGGAGGATCGTGTGGATCGCATCGAGACCTCGCGGTCCATGAAGCGACGCCGGGAACAGCTTGAGAAGGTGGGCACCGGCTCGAAGTCCGTTGAGCGCCTCGGTTGGGGTGGCCACGCCCGGGCACGAGACCATACCCCTCTCGGCAGTGGCCGCAATCACCTCGGCGTTGGTATCAGGGCTGACGACGAGGGTGCCGCCGGCCTCACTGACCCTTTCGACTTGGTCGGGGCTGGTAACCGTCCCGGCACCGACCACCGCCCGTCCCTGCAACGAGTCAGCCAGAATCTTGATGCAACGAAGCCCGAGTGCTTCGTTGTTGAGCGGCACTTCGACGATGGTGAACCCGGCGTCGACGAGCGCAGCACCAACGGAAGCAGCCTCCTCGACCGGCAGGTGCCGGAGGATCGCAATAAGTGGAAGCGCGTCGAAAGCTCCATCGAAGTTCACTGCAAACCCTTCCCGATGGCCATGGCCAGGCGCTGAAGCCCGACACCGGCCGGATCTCTGGTCTCGACGACGGCGTCAGCTCCAGCTCGTGTCAACGCCCGGCAATAGGCGTTGACGAGACCGGTTCGGCCGGCCACTCGAACGGCGAGGTCGGCATCGATCACGGTCCTGGCGTCGGCGATCTCGGTCCCGATGAGCAGGCCGGACACATAGCTGGCCAGAACAGGACCATCGCCGGGACGGACAACGCCCCGAGCCCGGACCGCGAACAGTTCATGGAGCAGCCCGCGACGTTCTCGCTCCCGGTCAAGAGCGACGTCCACCCCCTCATCGAAGGCCGTACCATCGAAGTCCTGGCCGTCGATGACCAGGCCGACGCTCGACTGGTTGACGACGAGGTCGAACAGCTCGCCGGTCAAGAACGTTCGGAACCGGGTCACCGCACCGTTCGACAGGACCGCCCACTTCGAGTGGGTGCCTGGTAGCACGACGACGATGTCGCCGACCGCATCCGCCGAGGGTGGCGACAGGCCGAAGAGCTGGGTCTCCTCGCCCCGTAGAATGTCGGTGCTTCCGTCGGTGCGCTCATGGGAAATGCCGGGTAGGAACCACAGGCCGAGATCGTGGTCGTCGACCTGGACGGCCTGGCGAGCCAGGTCGTCGAGGCCGACCGGCGTCGAGGCATACGGGGTCTCGGTCCATCCATGGCGGCTGGTGACCATACCACTCAGCACCACCAGCCGGCAGGAGATCGAAACCTGAGCCAGTAGTCGGTCGAGAATCCGGCGGTGCTCGCCCGTTCCCGTCGCCACGGACTTCGTTTCGATCGGCCCCGAGTACAGCTCGACCGGCTGCTCGGGTCCGAGGTCGTAGAGGCGGATCGATGACGATCCCCAGTCGATTCCGACGGCTTCGACGTACCGGGTCATCGGTGGCAACCGTCAGGAACGGCGGATGTCGTAGTGGGCAAGCACGTTCATGTCGGGACTGACCCCGAGCCCAGGTCCGCCGGGAGGGCGAGCGTGACCTGTGTTGGCAACCTGACCCCAGATATCGAGCGGTGTCTCGAGCAACTCCTCGAGGAACCGGTTCGGCGTGGTGTCGAATTCCAACATGGGTGGTGTTGGATGAGCACCGCCGGGCAGATCAGGCATCGCAACCAGGAGGTGGAGGTTGGCGGCGACGGCGACGGCCGAACCCCATACATGATTCACAACCGGGACGAAATTGGCGTGGGCCATGGCCAGGATCTTCTGGTACTCGCTGATGCCACCGAGCGCACAGACCTCTGGTTGAGCGATATCGAGGCATCCCCGCTCCAGCAGGTCGCGCCAGCCCCACCGGGTGAAGGCGCCCTCCCCACCCGCCACCGGAAGGTCGAGCGAGGTTCGCAGGTGGTGGTAGCCATCGAGGTCCTCCGGCGCCACCGGCTCCTCGAACCACGCCACGTCGAGCTCTTCGAGGGCGCGACCGACTCGGAGCGCCTCGGTTGCGGTGTAGCAGTGGTTGGCATCGACCATCAGTCCGATGTCGGGCCCGATGGCCTCTCTGACGGCGGTCACCAGCTGGATGTCGCGGGCAACGCCAACCCCGATCTTCATCTTCATGGCCGCGAAACCCTGGGCGGCGATCTTGGCCGCTTCGGCCGCAAACCTCGCCGGCAGATCATCGACCCGTTGAAGCATCATCCCGTATCCGTAGACGGGTACCTCCTGCCGGAACTGCCCGCCGAGCAGCTGGTGAAGGGGGAGCTCCAGTGCCTTCCCGGCGATGTCCCAGAGGGCGATGTCGACCCCGGACAGAGCTTGCAGCGGCATTCCACCCCGCCCGTGATCCCGGAGCAGGTTGTAGACCCGGTGCCAGATGACCTCGCGATCGAGTGCAGGCAACCCGATCACCATCGGCCGTATCACCTGTTCGACGATGGTGGCGTTGGCGATCGCAACCTGGCCGGGTCCGAAGCACTCACCCCAGCCGACGATGCCCTCATCGGTGCCGACCCTGACCAGGTGAGCCGATCGCTTGGTGTAGTACTGCTGGGAGTAACCGAGTTCCTCGTCGAGTTCATGCTGGAGGACGAAGCTCTCCAGTGATGTAACTCTCATCCCCGTCTCACCAGCCCCCGTGTGTCAACTGGGATCCGGTGCGATGGTGGCGTGCAGCTTACGCTTGTGTTCGGCCTCGTTGACTCGGGCCACCGCCGCTGCTCGGGCCGGATCACCGCTGTTTATGCTCTCCACAACGGCTCGGTGGGTTACGATTGTGTTGTTCCAATCCGGGTCGCTGACGGTGCCGTTGACGATCGCCATGAAGATCGGACCACTGATGGCGTTCAACGCGTTTTCCAGGTACTGATTGCCCGACTGCTCCCAGATAAGTTCATGAAACCGGAAGTCGGCGAAGATGAAGCCTTCCCGGTTCGATGACTTGACGGCGTCCTCCATTTCCGCCAGGCAGTCACTGAGGGCGGCTGCATTCGCCGGGTTGGTGTTTCTTGCCGCTCGTTCGGAGGCCAGGAGCTCGAGTGGTGCCCTGACCTCAAACATCTCCGCAAGTTCCTGCTCAGATGGGTCGATAACGCGGCGTCGGTTTCGGCTGTTCACGACGAGACCGGTGCTTTCCAACTTGAGTAATGCCTCCCGAGTGGGAGCACGGCTTATGCCGAGGATGGCGGCGACGTCGCGCTCGACGAGCTGGGTGCCGGGCGCGATGTCGCCGGCGATGATATGCGATCGAAGTCTGGCTACGGCTTGATCCATTAAGCTGACACGGCGCAGTCCTGCCTGAGGCAGATCGTCAAGGTTGGCCATGGCTCGTTCCCGGTTTGGCTGCTGCGACAGTCATCTCGGACTTGGTCTGCATTCTCACACGGCCCGAGGATAGCCCCGATTCCGGACCGGGCTTGGTTCCTCGAACCCGCCGCGTCACCATGCTGGGCACGGCCGCGGATGACCAAGATCCGGCTCAGAGGGCAAGATGGGTGCTGCGATCGAAGAAGTGGAGCCGGTCCATCCGGACGCTGATCTGCACGTTGTCACCGACCCGGGCGGGCGACGCGGCGTCGAATCGAGCCGTAGACCGGGCCAGGGTTCCGTCGGTGAGTTGCTCGACGGCGTCGGGATCGCCGCTGTCGACCTGTTTCGCATCGATGGTGAAGTGCACCATGGTCTCGGAGCCGAGGGCCTCCCGTACCGCCACCTTTCCGGTGAGCTGTTGATCGCCCGGATACTCACGGCCTACTGCCGCGTCTTCCAGATGTTCAGGTCGGATTCCGACGATGATCGGCCGATCGAGGTGCTGGTCCAGGGTTGGGTGTTCACTCACAACCTGGCGTTGGAGGGTCAGCTGCTGACTGCCGAGTTGAAGGCTGTAGTCGTCGCCTTGACGGGAGATTGCGCCTTCGTACAGATTCATCGACGGTGACCCGATGAACGCCGCCACGAAGACGTTGGCCGGGGAGGCGTAGAGCTCCTCAGGAGGTGCGACCTGTTGCAGAATTCCGTCCTTGATGACAGCGACCCGGTCGCCCATCGTCATGGCTTCCACCTGGTCGTGAGTCACGTAGAAGGTGGTGACACCGACGTCACGTTGAATGCTGGCGATGTCGGCCCGCATCTGCACCCTGAGCTTGGCGTCAAGGTTCGACAGCGGCTCGTCCATGAGGAATAGCGAGGGTCGGCGCACGATCGCGCGGCCCATGGCCACTCGTTGCCGCTGACCGCCTGACAGCTGCCCTGGTTTCTTGTCGAGCTGCTCGGTGAGCTCGAGGACCTCGGCCGCTGCCCTGATCTTTTTCTCTCGTTCCGCTTTGGACACGCCCCGCAGTTTCAACGGAAAACCGATGTTGCCGGCGACGGTCATCTGGGGGTAGAGGGCGTAGTTCTGAAAAACCATGGCGACATCTCGATCCTTCGGCGCCACTTCGTTGACGAGTCGGTCGCCGACGTAGAGCTCTCCACTTGTGATGTTCTCCAGGCCGGCGATCATCTGAAGCGCCGTGGACTTGCCACACCCCGAAGGCCCAACCAGCACGAGGAACTCGCCGTCGGTCAGCTCGAGGTTGAGATCCTTGATCGCCTGGAAGCCGTTGTCGTAGGTCTTGGACACATCCTTGAGTTTGACTGTGGACATGATTCTCCTTGGGCTGTGTAGATCCGGACTTGACTAGCTCTTGACGGCGCCGGCCGTGAGGCTGCTGATCAGGAAACGCTGGAGGAACAGGAAGATGGCCATGAGGGGGATTGTCGAATAGATCGAAGCCGCCATGAGGCCGTTCCAATCGATCTGATACTGGCCAATCAGCTGACCGATACCGATCGGGAGCGTCTTCTTCGTTTCGCTGTTGGTGAGAATGAGCGCAAACAGGTATTCGTTCCAGGCCGTGATGAACGCATAGATGGCCGTCGCCACGATACCGGGGAGGCTCAACGGAAAGATGACGGTGAAGAAGGTTCGATACGGACCGGCCCCGTCGATGGATGCGGCTTGGTCGATTTCTTTGGGAATACTCTTGAAGTACCCGTACATCATCCAGGTACAAAAGGGGATGGTGAACGAGATATAGGTCACGATCAACCCCGTACGCGTATCGAACAGGCCGAACGACTGGATGATCTTGAAGTACGGGATCACCAGCATTACCGATGGGAACATCTGTGAGATCAAGAGGAATGCGAGGAAGGTGAGCCGACCTTTGAACTGGAATCTCGATAGACCGTAGCCGGCTAGCGACGAGAAGAACAGTGAGATGACCGTCGAGCAGATGACCACGATCACGCTGTTCCGGATGTAGTCGAAGAATGGGTAGTTGCGGAACACGTCGACGAAGGCCTGAAGTGTCGGACTTTCCGGCCACAGCGTGGGGGGGGTGGAGAAGAGCTCCGTCGTGTCTTTGATTGACGTGATCACCATCCAAATCGTTGGCACAAATACAAACATGCAGGAGATGGCGAGCAAGGGATAGAAGAAGGGGTGTGGCCCTCCAACTGCGGTCTTATGCTTCATCGTCGGGTACCAGCTTTCGGTAGATCAGGGCGAACATGATGCAGATTACGAGCACGATTACCGCCATAGCCGCCGCTCGACCGAAGTCGAAGTTGGTGAAGGCGGTCCGGTAGATGCTGATACTGACGACGTTCGTGGCGTCGAGTGGCCCTCCGGCGGTCATGATCCAGACGACGGTGAAGTGCTTGAACCACCAGACGAAGTCGAGAATCACGGCGACTCCCAGCACGGGAATGAGCCCCGGGAGGCTGACGTAACGGAACTGGCGCAATCGGCCGGCCCCGTCGAGGGCCGCGGCCTTGTAGCGGTCCAGCGGGATCGATTGAAGGCCAGCCAGCACCAGGAGCATGATGAGCGGATAGCCCTTCCAGACCGCGGCGGCAACCACCGCCCAGAAGGCGAGCGTCGGATCATCGAGGAATGCCTTTGGCTCCGAGATCAACCCGATGGTGTCGAGTGCATAGTTCAACAGACCGAACAACGGGTCGTAGATCCACCGGAATATCAGTGCCACCACCACGTCGGGGAACAGCCATGGGAGCATGAGGATGGCCCGCCAGACGGTGCGGAACTTGACCTCGGCCGACAGCATCACCGCCAGGGCGGTGCCGACGATGAGGTGCCCGGCGACGACCAGGAACGCGAAGGTGACGGTGGTGATGAGGCTGTGCCGGAAATCCGGATCGGTCAGGCTCTGTTCGTAGAAACGAAGTCCGACGAACTCCCAGCTGTTGAGCAGGTTCGTCTTAAAAACGCTGATGTATATGCCGTAGCAGAGCGGATAGATGACCAACAGCATCATCACGATCATCGACGGAGAGACGAAGCTCAGGCCGGTCAACGATCTGGCTCGATGTCGAAGCGATCGCCCCAGGCTTCTTTCCCCGTCAGCACCTGGGTCGGTCTCGGTGAGTTCGGGTCGTATCAGTTGGTCGGTCATGTCATCACTTCCGATCCGGGTGGCGCCGGTCCAGGGAGAGGAGACCGGCGCCACCCACGAATTGGACGGCTACTGGTTGTCTTCGATCGCCCGGTTGGTTGCTTCGGCCGCGTCGCTGGCCGCATCCTCGGCGGACTTCTGCCCGCTGATGACGGCTTGATAGTTGTCGCCGGCAATCGTGAACAGATCGGCGTAGAACGATGCGGTCGGCGGCGCGTAGCCGAACTTGGACGCTTCGATGAAGCCCTGGAGCTCGGGCCGAGCGATCTGCGGATCATCCAACGCATCCAGGCGGGTCGGGAGGCGCCCGGTTGCCGCGTTCCACGCCAACTGGTTCTCCTTGCTGAGGAGGAACTTGATGTACTCGGCCGCGACTTCCTTGTTCTCACTGTCGGCCGAGATCGCCCAGCCGAACATCCCGAGGTTGATGTCGGGATCAACCCCGTCCACCGACGGCAGGACGGCGCCGGCGAGCTTGCCCTCCATATCCGGATTCTCGGCCAATACCGCTCCAATCGTGTGCGGCCCGGTGATCATCATCGCCGCTCGGTCGGTGGCGATGAGCGAGACGGCTTCGCCGTAACCGGTCTGGAGAGGCCCAGGCGGCACAGCTTCGTCCTCGTTGACCAGATCGCCGAAGAGCTGGAACGCCGCCGCTGCTTCGGGAGTGTCAAACTGGGTGGTCCACGAGTCACCGTCGGCCGCCAGTTCGTCGGCACCGAAGCTGCGGACGACCTGGAAGAAGCGCGTGGCACCGGAACCGTTGCTGGTGCCGATCATGGCGAAGCCCCAGCGGTCGGTGCTGCCGTCGCCGTCGGTGTCGACGGTGAGGGCGCGCGCGACCTCTCGAAAATCATCCCACGTGGCCGGTGGCTCGAGCCCGGCTTCCTCGAGAAGATCCTGGCGATACAGAAGCGTCACCGGGATGGTGAAGTACGGCGCAAACTGGTAGCTGCCGTTGAATTCGGCGAGGGCGAGCGGGCCGTCGGCGAACCCCTCGAAGAACTCGGCTCCCATCACCTCTTCCATGTTGGCCACGATGCCGAGCTCAGCGGCCTGGCCGATGAACTCCGGCGAGTTGATGAAGACGTCGGGCATCTCGCGGCCAATGGCCAGCGTGGTCGTCTTGGCGTACAACTCGTTGGCCGGCGTGCCGATGAACTCGATGGTCACGTTGGGGTGGAGTTTCATGAACTCGTCGGCGAAGCTCTGTTCGGCCTCACCCTCGGGTCCCTCCACGATCGTGGATGACAGGACTGTCAGGGTCACCGGCTCATCGGTCATTTCGGCGTCGGAGTCACCAGCCGCGTCGGAGTCTTGTGAGTCCTCCGCCGCAGCGTCATCATCGGCGCCGTCTGCCGACTCCTCCGACGTCTGGCCGGCGTCGGTCGATTCCTCCGACCCATCATCGGATCCGCAGGCGGCCGCCACCAGGCCCAGTGCCAGGAGCAGGCCTAAGAGCAACCTGAGTTTCATCCAACCCCTCTTCCTATTGGGCGTCATTTCTTCTCTCCTTCTTGTTGTGAATCTTGTGCGATGTCACCAGTCGGCGACAGAACCATCGGCGTGCCGGCTGGTAGGTGATCGCCACCGGCCATCACTCAGGCGTCGACGTACGAGATCCTCATCGATCTCGATGCCAAGGCCCGGGCCCGTTGGAACCGGGATGCTCCCGTTCTCGACCACGAAAGGATTGCCGGCCAGGCCCTCCCCCCGGTCACTGCCATCAGCGAGGCCGGGAACCTCCTGGACGAGGAAATTCGGGATACAGGAATCGAGCTGGAGGCAGGCCGCCAGCGAAATCGGGCCGAGCGGGTTGTGGGGAGCCACCGACACGTAGTAGGTCTCGGCCATCGCCGCGATTTTGCGGCTCTCAAAGATGCCCCCGGCGTGGCACAGATCGGGCTGGATGACGGCGACCGCCCTCCGCTCGAAGACCTCCCGGAACTGCCAGCGGGTGAAGAGGCGCTCACCGGCGGCGATCGGGGTCGTGGTGCGTCGGGAGATGTCGGCCAGAGCCGCGACGTTTTCCGGAAGACACGGCTCCTCGGCGAACAACAGGCGGTACTGCTCCAGCTCGGGCAACAGGACGTTGGCCACCGCAGGCGTGACCCGGCCGTGAAAATCGACGGCAAGACCATGGTCGGGCCCAATGGCGTCACGAACCGCAGCCACTCGGCCAATCTGACTGTCGACGTAGCTGGAAGTCTCCACCGGCCAGGCCGGACCGCTGAGCGCGAACTTCAGGTTGCGATAGCCCTCCTTGAGGCGGCGACGAGCAGATTCAACGAGATCCTCGACCTCGTCACCCTCACAATGGGCATAGACGAGTACGGAGTCTCGGACTCGACCACCGAGCAGTTCGTAGACGGGTACGCCCAGTTCTTTGCCCTTGATGTCCCACAATGCCTGTTCCACTCCGCTGAGGGCACTGGTGAGAATGGGGCCGCCCCGGTAGAACCCATCCCGATAGAGGGCCTGCCAGTGGTGCTCGACTCGCCGAGGGTCCTTTCCGATGAGGTACTCGGCCATGTCGTCGACTGCCTGAGCGACGATCCGAGCACGTCCCTCAACGATCGGCTCGCCATATCCATCGATCCCCCGATCGGTCGACACCTTCACGAACAACCACCGAGGCTCGACGTGAAAGGTTTCGACGGCGGTCACCCTCACCGCTCCGACGCACCCGGGCAGTGTCGCACTACGCGACCGCCGACCATTTGACCAGCACCAACCGGCAACATTGACCCCCTCTTGGTCTATCGTATGTTGGTCGACCATATACCAACTTGGATGCTTGGTCAACCGGTTTTCGTGCCACGGTAGGCACCAAGAGTCGATGCCTTCCCCGCCACCAATCAGGGCAGGGCGCCATAAGGCTTCACTCGAAGCGAGCGAGTGTCGGCAACCGATCGGGCAATCGCCGACGCATTCGAGTCGTTCTGCCGACGGAGAATGGATCTCGACAACGATTCTTCGGGACCATTTCGGGCCTCAGCCCGAAATGGTCGATCGGCCGTCGGTCCGCGGCACGTTTACCCTGCTCACCGCCTCGAGCCCGAACGGAGAGTCGAACTCCGGACCTACGCATACGAATCGGGCGGCATGCGTGCAACTGGTCCGATTCCCCTCTTGCTCAGCAGTCATCGGCGTCCGCTGAGTCCTATGTCCTCTGTCTGTCCGATCAGCTCGCGGCAGTTTCTGGAGTGGATTCCGGGGTCGTGCAGATTATCAACCGCTCGACACATCCGACGTCGGCCGGTACCCGAGGGGCTGGCGGGCGTGATTTCTGAGCGGTATTGCCGAACGCTACCAGCGGAGTGTCTGCGGTGCAGTACCGAACTGGAGGCAGCAGTGCCACAGCTTCTTATAGCGCTGCCTGGGTGAGGCCTCGGCGTCGCCTTCAACCGATGGTGGCGTGAACGGCAGGTCAACCAGTGCTTTGCCAATCGCTGCGGCATCAATAAGGCCATCATCGCGGGTGGTCTGTTCGGCGAGCGCAACAACGTCGGATCCGCGGAAACGGGGATCGATGTCCGCTGGCAGCACCTCGGATCCCTCACTCCATGCCAGCTCGAAGCCGTAGTGGTGGGCTGCTGCCTGGAGATCTCGATGAACTTGGGTGCCGTAGAAGCTGGGATCGAGATGCAGTGCGGTGACATCGTTCACCAGGTCGACCGGGCCATGGATCTGTGCCTCGACGTAGCAGTCGAGTTCACGAGCCGACGGTAAACCCGGGCCGCAACCACCGATCGTTCTGAGAAACCCTCTGACGGAGAGGTCGCGACCGAATCCGTCACCTTCTGCGCAGGCCTCGATCGCTCCTGCAAGCACGGACATCAACTGATCGATGGTCCCGAGGTCCTTGGGGCCCAGGTGGCTATCACCCATGCAGAAGGTCGCTCGTTCAAAGCAGGTCGGGTGTAGCACGATGAATGTGGAGCCGAACCGAGGTGATCCGCCGTATGGATCGCCGAAGGGGTCGAGCGCCCCATAGACCGGACGGAAAGACGGGTCACTGCCGTACGCGCCACCGAACAGGAGTGTTTCCCAGCGGGTCCGATGTCCTCCAGATACGGCAGACCTGCCGCCGTTCGAGATCCCCGTTTCATACTGTGAACGATACCGACCGTCGGTGAGGAGGCCGGCGGCAACGGTGCGGCCCTTCGAATCGTGCCGGTCGGGATGGAAGTTCAAGGTTAGGCGCCCACCAAACCGAATGTCTTCGATCGCTTGGTGGGCCGCTCGCAAGTCGACGCCGAGTGCTGCGAGGCGATCCACCGCGGTCTGTCGACTGCGTTCAGCGGTCTGAGTGACACACTGAACTGCGGCGTTCGAGTTTGAGCCGTTGTTCCCGGTCACCCGACCATTTTCGCACGTAGAAGGGCCAAGCATACGTGTCCACCTAAGTACGGGTTGTCCAAGCCACGAGAACCCCGTTCGCAGGGTCCCCGGATGAATCGGCAGTCACGAAGCCAGAATCGAGAGGCGCCGGTCCCCAATTCGGCGCGGCCACCCTGCGTGACCAACCCAGTCTTGACAACACTTAGGAATCAGGTCAGGGGTGGAGCCCGAACGGAGAGTCGAACTCCGGACCTACGCATTACGAATGCGGCGCTCTACCAACTGAGCTATTCGGGCAGGGACCCTATGCTAGCGGTTCCGGTTTCGGGCCAAACGCAAATTCGGTGGGGCCGAGCGATCGGCTTGGACACCGCAGCCTAGACCTGGACCGGTACCAGCTTCAGGAACAGATCCTGCAACAGCAGCGCCTCGTTGGGGTTACGGATCAAGTTCTCCGCGGCCAGTTGGATGGCGGCCAGCGCCGCCTCTGCTTCCGAGTCGGGGGCAGCCACCAGGCGATCGCGGTAGGCCCGGGACATGACCGCCAAGCCGAAGACCAGTTCGTCGCTCCGCAGCCGCCTGATCTCCCGCTTGTGCTGGGCCACCAGCTCTGCCCGGCCCGATCCCCGCTCCCCCAACTGCTCGACCCGGGCCTCCAGCTGCTCGACCTCGGCCCCCTGTCGGGCCTCCAGCGGCCCCTGGGCCCCATCCATCCCGTCCCGGACCTGATCGACCAGCTCGCAAGCTCGGGAGCCGGTGCCGTCCAGTTCGGAGGGTATCGACTGCCAGAGTCGGGCTCGTTCAGCCAGCGCGTCGTCGGTGACCAGAAGGCGGGCCCGATCCACATCGCCCCCGGCGGCCATGGCCGCTACCGCGGCCCGCTCCGGATCAGCTCCTTCGGCCACCAGCGCCGCCTCCAGTTCCGGCGACGGCAGCGGACCGAACTCCACAGGAACACAGCGGCTGGCGATGGTGACGATCTCCGGAGGCACCGTATCGGCCAGCATCACGAACACCGTCGACGGGGGCGGCTCCTCCACCACCTTCAGCAGCTTGCCGATGGCTTCCTCCTGGATGGTGTCGATGCCGTCGACGATGATCACCTTCCGGCTACCTTCCAGCGGAGTCCGGAGGCCCGCCCTGATAATCTCCTCGGCCTCCGACACCCGCAGCGCCGCCCCTTCGGGCCGGAACACCATGAGGTCGGCATGGTTGCCGTTGAGCGCCAGCTGCAGGGCCCTGGCCCGGGCGGCATCGTCGTCGGCGGCCGAGGCAGCCAGCACCAGCCCGGCAAAACCCAACGCCGCCTGCTCGGTGCCATAGCCCCGTCGCCCCAGTAGCAGATAGGCGTGCACCGGGTTGGAAGCGGCCGCCTCCAACCGGCTCAACGCCTCGGTTTGACCGACCACAGCAGCCCACGGATCCACCCTCGGGATTCTACGAGCCAACGACGACGATCAGCTCACGGTCGTGTGCGCCCCAGCGCTCAAATACGAACGCTGGAGCGCACACAAACCCACGCTTCTGTGCGCTCCAGTGCTCAAATACGAACGCTGGGGCGCACACAACAATGGCTAGCGGGCCACTCCGAGGGCATCGGCAATCTCGTCGAGAGCAGCTTGCTCGTCCCCGCTGACATCAACCCCGCCGAGGCCGAGGAAGCCGCCCTCCTTGGCCGCCTCGGCGGTGGCCCGGGCGGCGTCCATGACCCACGAACGGTACTCGGCGGCCTCGGTCGCCGATGCCTTGGCGTTGAGCACGTCGTTGATCTCGGCCGCCTTGGCCAGAGCATGAGCCTTCATGTCGTCTTTCGACTTGATTCCGGCCGTCTTCAGCTCCTCCATCTGCCGGTCCCGCATGGCCTTGGCCGTCTCCATCGCCTCGGCCCGATCCTCCACGTTGGGGATGACCCGGCGCAGGATGCTGTTGTCGGGATAGTTCTTGACGCCGGCGGCCGCCGTCTTGGCATTGGCCATCATCTCCTTGACGGTGCCGATAGGCCCGCTGGCATCGGAAAAGCTGATCACCGACCCGACCATGCTGGGCAGGGCCGTCATGGCGAAAAGCTCCTCGTCGGTGAAGTTGTCAGCGGTGGAATCGTTGGTGGAACTGGCGTCGGTCATCTGGATCTCCTTGTAGTCGCCCGGCGCGTCGCGCCGCCTCGACCAGAGTCTATTGGGCCCACGGTCGTTGTCTCCGCCGACGCCGCCGGTTCCGGGCCGACAACCGGGCCAGGAAGAGCACGCCCGTCGCCGGCGAACGTAGCACCACCCAATCGGTCGGATCACCGGCCACCTCCACCGAGTCGGCCTCTTTCAGGCCACTGCGGCCGAGGCGCCACTTCAGCCCTTCGGCCACCTTCAACGGCAGGTCACACTCCGGATGATCGAAGGCGGCACTGTAGGTGACCATCGGACGACCGGGATCGTCCAGGGTCAACCCATTGGCCACCGAGACGAACGTTGAGCGAGCCAGTACCTCTTCCATCCGGCCCACCCGTCTCAACACACCGAACCCGCTGCCAACGGCAATGAACCCGGCGATCAGCGAGAAGACGAAGGGCAACACCAGCCAGGGTGGATCGTTGTCCTCACCCACGACCGTCACTCGATCCGGATTGGCCGGATCGACCAGCACGGTCACCGCTTGACCGCTCCGATACCGTCGGCTGTCGGCGGTCAGGAAAACCCTTCCGGTCCGAACCTGGCCCCGGTGGGAGTACTCCACCGTCACCCAGTCGACGAAGGGGATCCTGGTGGATCCGGTTACCACGCCGTGCTCGGTGACGGCATCGGCCAGCAACGCTTCGGTTCGACTCTCCCCCACCTGGGGTATGACCACCGCCACCACCAGACAGGCGAAGCCGAAGGCCACCATCCGCCAACCACTTCGCCGGTAGGACTGAAGGGCCTCGTCCGGTGTCAACGATCGCCGAGCCGCGGCTCGACCACGGCCCACACCCGCCGGGCCACATCGTCGACCGGGCCGGACCCGTCGATCACCACCCACCGCTCAGGGTCGCCGGCCGCCATGTCGGCGAAGGCTTCGACCACCCGCTGGTGGAAACCATCGCCGGCCTGCTCGATCCGATCCAGACCGCGATCGAGTCGAGCCCGGGCCGTTTCCGGCTCCACCGTCAACAACACGACCAGGTCGGGCCAACGGCCGTCGACGGCGAAATCGTTGAGCCGCCGGATGGTTTCGATCCCCAGTTTGCGGCCGCCCCCCTGGTAGGCCATCGACGAGTAGGCCGTGCGGTCGGACACCACGTGACGGCCCGAGGCCAAGGCCGGTAGCACGACCTCGTCGAGATGCTGGGCCCGGTCGGCCGCCATCATCAGGGCCTCGGAACGAGGCCCGATGGGCACATCGGTGGTGTTCAAAAGCAGCTCCCGCAGGCGGGAACCCAGGCCTGTTCCCCCCGGCTCCCTGGTCAGGACGGCGTCGAGCCTTTCGGCCAGCAACCGAGCCTGGGTGCTCTTGCCCGAGCCCTCGCCCCCCTCGAACGCGATGTAGACGGCCACACTCCTGGTTGCGGGACTACCCAGCGGCGGGGCCGCTGGCCGCCTTCTTCTTCGTCGCCTTCTTGGTTGCCTTCGACGCTTTCTTCGTCGCCTTCTTGGCTGGCTTCTTGGTGGTGCCGCCTTCCATCTCAATCTTGCGGCGGCGCTGGGCCAACAGCTCGGAGGCCCGGGAGATGTCGATGCGGTCGACCGAGTCGGCCGCGGTCAGCGAGGCGTTGACCTCGCCGTCCGTCACGTACTCGCCAAAGCGGCCGTTCTTGACCACCACCGGAAGGTCGGTGGTGGGGTCGACCCCCAGCTCCTTGAGCGGGCCGGCAGCTGCCGCCTGACCGCGGCGACGCTTGGGCTGGGCGAACAGCTCCACCGCCTTGTCGAGATCGATGGTGAACAACTCCCGTTCGTCTTCGAACGATCGGGTGTCGGCCCGCTTGCCCTCCTCCTCCGGTTCTTTGCGGATGTAGGGGCCATACGGTCCGTTGTGGGCCACGATCTCCCGGCCGTCGTTGGGGTCGGTGCCCAACACCCGTGGGATGGTGAGGAGCTGAACCGCCTGGTCGAGGGTCAGGTCCTCCATCTTCATGTCTTCGAACAACGACGAGGTCTTGGGCTTGTTGTCGTCGGTGACCTTCTCCGGCATGTCCCCCATCTGCACGTAGGGGCCGAACTTCCCATCCCGCACGTAGACCGGCAGACCGGTATCGGGGTGGGTCCCCAACTCGATCACGTCGGGCACAGCCATGATCTCGACGGCCCGCTCCGGGGTCAACTCGTCGGGCGCGATGTCATCGGGAATCGACTTGGTGTCGTCGCCCCGCTCCAGGTACGGGCCGTACTGGCCCACCCGGGCAACAATGGGAACACCATCGGGGTCGGTACCGATGGGGATGGAGTTGACCGCTCGGGCGTCGATATCGCCCAGCCGTTCCTCCACCTTCTCCTTCAAACCCGGATCTTCGTTGGCGCCGAAATAGAACTGGGTCAGCCACGGCACCATCTCGCCCTCGCCGGCGGCGATGTTGTCGAGGTCGTGCTCCATGCGAGCGGTGAAGGCATAGTCGACCAGGTCGGGGAAATGCTGCTCCAGCAGGGTGACCACGGCGAAAGCCAGGAAGCTGGGAACCAGGGCCGAACCCTTCTTCCACACATAGCCTCGGGCCTGGATCGTACCCATGATCGAGGCATAGGTGGAGGGACGACCGACCTCCAACTCCTCCAGCTTCTTGACCAGCGAAGCCTCGGTGTAGCGGGCCGGCGGTTGCGTGTCGTGGCCGTCGGCCGACACCTCGGTGATATCGGCCCGGTCGCCCTCGGTCAGCGCCGGTAGCCGCTTGTCGGTGTCATCGGCCGCTGCGTCGGGATCGGACTCGTCGATCGACTCGACGTAGGCCTTCAGGAATCCCTGGTGCTTGATGACCGTGCCCGAGGTCGAGAACAGGGCCCGCCGCACGGCCGCTTCCCCGTTGGCGTCGGGTACCGGCTGCGACGTCTCGGCCGAAAGTTTCAGGGTCACCGTCTCGCCGGTGGCGTCGGTCATCTGGGAGGCCACGGTTCGTTTCCAGATCAGCTCGTAGACCCGCAACTCGGGGGCGGTGAGTTCAGCGGCCACCTGAGCCGGCGTACGGAACCGGTCGCCGGCCGGGCGGATGGCCTCGTGGGCCTCCTGGGCCGCCTGGTTCGACTTCCGGTAGGTCCGAGCCTCCGGTGGCAGGTACTCGGCTCCGAACTCCTCGGCGATCTGGGACCGGGCCGCAGCCAGCGCCGTCTCCGACAGCGTGGTCGAGTCGGTCCGCATGTAGGTGATGTAGCCCCGCTCGTAGAGGCTCTGGGCCAGACGCATCGCCGCCTGGGAACCGAGACGCAGTTTACGGCTGGCCTCCTGCTGGTAGGTCGAGGTGATGAACGGAGCGGCCGGCGTCCGCCGGTAGGGCTTGGCCTCCCGACTCTCAACCGTTGACGGCCGACCGTCGAGGGCGGCGGCCAGTGCCTCGGCCCGCCGCTGATCGAGATGGATCACGTCGTCACGTTTGAGGGTGCCGTCCTGGTTGAACTCCCGACCGGTGGCCACCCGGGCGCCGTCGACCTCCAACAAGGTGGCTGAGAACGGCCGCTCGGTCGAATGTCGGGGATCGCTGGCCTGGAACGTAGCGGTCAGATCCCAGTAGTTGGCCGAGCGGAAGGCCATGCGCTCCCGCTCCCGCTCCACCACGATCCTGGTGGCCACCGACTGGACCCGGCCGGCCGAGAGGCGGGGCCGGACCTTCTTCCACAGCACCGGTGAAACCTCGTAGCCGTAGAGGCGGTCGAGGAGACGGCGGGCCTCCTGAGCCTCGACCTTGTTGTAGTCGATCTCCGACGGGTTCTCGATCGCTCGCTGGATGGCCTCCGGCGTGACCTCGGTGAACACGATGCGTTTGACCGGGACCTTGGGGTTGAGGACCTCCTGGAGATGCCAGGCAATAGCTTCCCCCTCGCGGTCCTTATCGGTGGCCAGTACCAGCTCGTCGGCGTCTTTCAGGAGCGACTTCAGCTTCTTGACCTGGTCCTTGCGCTGTTCGGAAACGACGTACAGCGGCTTGAAGTCGTTTTCGGTGTCGATACCGAGTGAGGCCCACTTTTCCTTCTTGTAGGCGGCCGGCACTTCCTTGGCCCGAGCCGGAAGATCACGAATGTGACCCACCGACGACTCGACAACGTAGCCGTCGCCAAGATACTTGGCGATACTCCCGGCTTTGGCCGGTGACTCGACGATTACAAGGGACTGGGACACGTTCGGCAGGTTAGGAAGGGTTTTGGCGGTTTCACCATCAAACGGCAAAATTTCTCAATTAAAGGTATTGGGGCGGCCACCGTCAGGGACCTACCGGCCAATACTGTCGGCCAATACCGGATCGTGGTCATCGTCGGCCATGATCGCCGTCTGCTTCGGCACCGTCCCCCGCAGAATCAACCACCCGACGAGAGTGGCCAGCAGTGAGGCCACCAGGATGCCGATGACCGCCTCATCCAGTAGCAGGCTCGGCCGTCCGTCGGCCTCGACGAAGGCCAGGCGGGCGATGAACAGGGCGACGGTGAAGCCGATACCGGCTACCGCGCCACCGCCGAGCACGTGACGCATGGTCAGCCCCTCCGGTAGCGATGCCAGGTTGAATCTGAGGGCCAGCCAGGTGGCGGCGGCAATGCCCAACGGTTTACCCACCACCAGACCCAGTACCACCCCGATGGTGACCGGCGATGACCAGAGGTTCCCCAACGAGTCGGTCGACAGATGAATACCGGCGTTGGCCAAGGCGAAGATGGGGATGACGACGAAGCTGGTCCACGGGCTGAGCACCAGGATCAGGCGGTTGGTGACGGCCACCGATTCCCGGATCCGCCAACGAGCATCCCGGTAGATCTCCGGATCGGCGGTTTCGCCGGTCAAAACGTCTTCCACCGATTCGAATACCCGGGCGCCGATCAGGGGGCGGGCGGGAGCGGCGAGACCGAGAGCCACACCGGCGATGGTGGCATGGACACCGGACTTGAAGGTGGCGTACCACAGGACGGCGCCGATGACAGCGTAGACCGGTGTGAACCAGACCCTGAACCGGGTCAACACCACGACCAGCACCCACAGCGCGACGGCGGCGGCCAACCAGGTGAACTTGAGGTCGCGGGTGTAGAAGGCGGCGATGACGAGAATGGCCCCGATGTCGTCGACGATGGCCAAGGTCAGCAGAAAGAGCTTGAGGGCCTGAGGAATCGACGGGCCCAGCAGGGCCAACACACCGACGGCGAAGGCGATGTCGGTGGCCATCGGCACCCCCCACCCGTTGGAACCCTCTGAGCCGGCGGTGACCAGAAGGTACACGGCGGCGGGAGCAACCATACCGCCCAGCGCGGCCACCGCCGGCAGTGCCGCCACCCGCTTGGACGATAGATCGCCAACCACCAACTCGGTCTTGATCTCCAATCCGACAACGAAGAAGAACAACACCATCAGGGCGTCGTTGACCAGCGCTTCCAGCGGTTTGTCGATGATCACCCAACTGCCGAGATCCAGTTCGACGTGGGTTTCCCAGATGATGTGATAGGACTCGCCCCACTCACCGGGCAGGTTGGCCCAGATCAGGGCGGCCGCGGTGGCGATCAGGAGCAGGATGCCCGAGGCCGTCTCCTGGGCCAGGAACCGAACCATGGGACGAGCCAGGTTCCGGGCCACCGGCGTGTCGCGACCGCTCCAGGTCTCCGGACGTACTTGTAAGGATCCTTCAGACAACTACTTCACGTTCTGTGCTCAATATTCGGTGTGCGGCGGAAACCCTGGCAATCATAGGGGGTTTGTATCGGTTTTGGTCGACCCCCGGTTCGTCGACTTCTCGCCGGCCGCCCGTCTCGGCAGATGAACCCCCCAGCGGTCCTGGGTGATCTTGCCCGGTCGGTTTGAGAGTGCCTGGTCAGCAACCGATGAAGGGTCCATGGCCACTGTCGAGCTCCCCATTTGCGATCGCGGTAGAGCTGAAGCCGAACGGTTTGTGACCCGTCACTTCAGCGGCCTGATCGGGGATCTCCATCGCATCGACTCCTCGCTGTCATCGTCGGCCTTCCGTGGCGGCCAATCGCAGGCCGACAGGGCCCTGTCCCAGCTCGACCTCAGCCGCTACACCCAGGACCGCAACCACGCCTATCCCCAGCGCCGGCGGGCGGCCAGCCGGCTGTCACCCTACATCCGCCATGGACTACTGTCGCTTCCCCGACTCTGGGACGAGGCGGCCGGGCCGACCGAGGAGCTCGACCGCTTCCGTCTCGAACTGTTGTGGCAGGAGTACGCCCGCCACTGGTACGCCCGGCTCGGCCCGGCGACCACCGAACCTCAGCGCCATCGACCGGCGACGCCGCGTCGAGCACTGCGCCCACTGTCACCCCGGACCACGCTGGCAGCCGGCACCGAATCCGCCAACTGGAATCAGTCGATGGGCTGCATGGAGATCACCAGCGGTGAACTTCACGACGACGGGTGGCTGGTGGGGCAAACCAGGCTGTGGTTGGCCTCC
Organism: Acidimicrobiales bacterium; assembly: GCA_965216685.1. Classification (GTDB taxonomy): domain Bacteria; phylum Actinomycetota; class Acidimicrobiia; order Acidimicrobiales; family SZUA-35; genus JAHELU01. The sequence goes on along the minus strand of OZ244195.1, from coordinate 3,315,881 downwards.
CAGTGGACCGTTCGCGAAGGTCGAGACTGGCGGGCCGGCGAAGATCACTTCTTCACCCATCTACTGGACGGGTCGCGAGCGGCCAACCGGCTGGGATGGCAGATGGCCGGCGGACTGATGTCGGATCGGCCCTACGCCTTCTCCCGATGGCAGGTCGAAGCCAAGGCTCCCGGCATGTGTGCCAGCTGCGACCTGAACACCGACTGCCCGGTGGACCGATGGCCCGATCGCCCGACCTTCGAGCCGGTCGAGCCTCCCAACCCACTGCTGTTCAGCGACCCCGATGTCGAGAAGACGGCGGGACCGGCGCGCTCACCTGACCAGCTGGACCCAGGGCCCGAGGTGGTCTGGATCACCGCCGAGTCGATGGGGGTGAGTGACCCGGCCCTTTCGGCCCACCCCGACCTGCCGGTGGTGTTCATCTTCGATCGACCACTTCTGTCCCGGCTGCAGCTGTCGGCCAAACGGCTGGTGTTCATGGTCGAGACCCTGGCCGAGCTGGCCACCATCCGGCCCGTCGAGGTTCACCTGGGAACCCCGGCCGAGGCCCTGGCCGACCGCCGGGTGGCCACCACATTCGCCCCGGTGCCGGGATGGCGTCGCCATGCCACCCGCATCGCCCCCGAGGTCGTCCATCCCTGGCCATGGCTCCGACGACCGGGAGCCGGTGACATCTCCTCGTTCCCCGGATGGCTCCGGGAGCTTTGGGGCCAGACCGTCGACGACATGCCGGTTGAGCCGGTCCGCCGGCAGATTCCGATGCTGCAAAACATGAGCTAATCTTGGAGGCACGTGGAACCTGCAGGCTCGACCAACGACGGCGGACTCGTCGAGATAGATATTCCTTCACGCGTCGACATGGTTGCCGTGGTTCGCATGATCGTGGCCGCCGCCACCAACGCCGTCGAAGCCCTGCACGGCGATCGGCTCGACGACCTGCGCTGGGTGACCTCGGAGGCCACCACCAACGCCATCGAGGCCAACCAGGCCACCCATCCGGTTGGCCGAGTGGCCGTCAGCTGCCTGGTCGATCCCGGCTCGGTCAAGCTGTCGGTTCGCGATGAAGGCCCGGGAATGCCGGAGAAACATGACGTCCCCGATATCACCCATCCCGATCGGCTACTGATCGAGGGGGCGTTCGGGGTCCCACTCATGCAGCGTCTGAGCAGCGCGGTGAGCTTCGAAACGGCGGCCACCGGCACGACCGTGCAAATGGAGCTGAACCAGTAGCCGTCCCTGCACCCAACTAACCTGGAGTTGTGGAAGGATCGGCGATCGAAACCCTCGATGGTCCGGCCGTCGCCGCTGATGAGGCCGCCGAGCCGGTCATCGACGATGCCCACACCGAGCCCGCCGACGTCACCCTCCCCCACCAGGCCGCCGGGTTCGACTCGATCCTGACTTCGCTGTCCGACGGGGGGCGCCTGGTCCACCTGGAAACCATCGCTGCCCGCCCTGCGGTCCACGCCGACCTTTCCGCTGAGCTACCGTCGGCCATCAGCCACTGCCTTCCCCAGACCGGCCTGTACCGACACCAGGCCGAAGCCATCGATCTCATCAGGAAGGGGACGTCGGTGGTGGTGGCCACCGGAACGGCGTCGGGCAAGTCGCTGTGCTTTCAGATTCCCATCGCCGAGTCGGTGGTCACCGGACTGCGGGCCGGCACCTCACTGCTGTTGTACCCGACCAAGGCCCTGGCTCAGGACCAGCTGCGGTCTTTCAACCAGTTGGACATCAAGGGAATGAAGGCCGCCACCTACGACGGCGATGCCTCCCGGGACGAACGAACCTGGGCTCGTAACAACGCCAATGTGCTGCTCACCAACCCCGAGATGCTGCACCATGGCCTGCTGCCCCATCACGGCAAGTGGGCCACCTTCCTGAAGCGGCTCGACTACATCGTGATCGACGAGCTTCACGTGTTCCGGGGCATTTTCGGCACTCATCTTTCCCATGTGCTGCGTCGCCTACGCCGTCTGTGCCAGCGGTACGGGAGCGATCCGACCTTCGTGTTCTGCTCTGCCACCATCGGTCAACCCGACCAGCTGGCGGCCGAGCTGTGCGGCAAGGACGTCGTCGCCGTGGGCGATGACGGTTCGCCCTACGGGCAACGTCATGTCGCCCTGGTCCAGCCGGCATGGATCGACGCCGAGCGGGGCCTCCGCCAGTCACCGGCCACCGAGACGATCGGAGTGATCGCCGATCTGGTGGCGGCCGACCGCCGGGTGATCGCCTTCTGCGGCAGTCGGGCGTTGACCGAGCGGGTGGCCGCCGGGGTGGCCCGGTCCCTTCCCCCCAACCTGCGGGAAACGGTCAGACCCTATCGCAGCGGCTACCTGGCGGCCGAGCGGCGCGAGATCGAAGCCGAGCTGACGTCGGGATCGCTGCGAGCGGTGGTCACCACCAGTGCCCTGGAACTTGGGGTCGATATCAGCGGCCTCGACGCCACCGTCCTGTGCGGTTTCCCCGGCACGGTGGCGTCGATGTGGCAACAGATCGGGCGGGCGGGCCGGACCGGCCATCACGGGCTACGGGACTCGCTGGCCGTGCTGGTGGCCGGCGATGATCAGCTCGACCAGTGGTTCATGGCCCACCCCGACGAGCTGTTCCGGCGACCACCCGAACCGGCGGTGGTCAACGTGACCAACCCCAACATCCTCGATCCCCATCTTGGTTGCGCCGCCTACGAGTGGCCCCTGAAACACAACGACGACCAGTGGTGGCCCGACCTCGACGACGCCGTACACCGCAACGTCTTGGCCGATCAGCTGCGGATCCGGCCCGATGGCCGGCGGCTACCCCGGGCGGTATGGGACGGCGCCGGCATGCCGTTCCACCGCATCGGACTCCGTTCAGCCTCCGGCGGAGAGCTTCGGATCGTGGACGGCGACGGCGACCTGATCGGCACGGTGGAGATGAGCCGGGCCGCCCACCTGGTGCACCCGGGCGCCATCTACCTGCACCGGGGACAGTCATTCGAAGTCCAGGGTCTCGACCTGGCGGCCCGAACCGCAGTGGTGGAACCGGACGACGGATCAACCTGGACCCAGGCCAAGTCGACCATCAACATCGAGGTGCTCGACACCGCATCAACCAAAGACGTAGGCCGCTCCAGGCTGGCCCTCGGCCGGGTCCGGGTCACCACCCAGGTTGTCGGCTACCAGGTGAAAGCCACCGGTAGCAGGGAAACCCTGGCCACCGAGGATCTGGATCTGCCGCCGGAGGAGCTGGACACCACCTCCATCTGGTATGAGTGGCAGCCGGAACTGATCGCCTTGGCCGGCATCCGGGAGTTCGCCCTGCCCGGGGCGTTACATGCCGCCGAGCATGCCGCCATCGGCATCCTGCCGTTGTTCACCATCTGTGACCGCTGGGATGTCGGCGGGGTGTCCATCGCCGAGGCCCCCGGCAGCGGACTACCCACCGTCTTCATCTACGACGGTTACCCCGGGGGGGCCGGCATCGCCGAATTGGCCTACTCGGCGGCCGATCGTCACCTGGCGGCCACCGCTGAGATTCTCGACGCCTGCCCCTGTGTGACCGGCTGCCCTTCGTGCGTGCAATCACCGAAATGCGGCAACGGTAACGAACCGCTCGACAAGATGGCGGCGCTGGCCCTGCTGGTCAACACTCTGGGCCTGCCCGAACCGTTCTGAACCGGGGCGGGGTCTACTCGACCCGCATCGTCACCTCGGCTTTCAGGGTCACATCATCGATGGCCCGGCCGACGACCGGCACATCGGTGGCGACCCGGTACGTCAGCGATGCCGTGGTCGGCGCGCCGGTCGTCGCTCCGCCGCTGAGGGCGACGGTCAGTCGAGCTGGATCAAGTCCGTTGCTCGATGCCACTGCCGCCGACCGGGCGGCCGCCGGCGTTGGTGATACCGCAGCCGCCCGGGCCGACTCCCGGGCGGCGTGCCACAACAGCAAGTAGCTGTGACCGATCACGCCGATCTGGACGACCGCCAACATCGCCGCCACCAGCACGGGAAGCACCAGAGCCAGCTCGACGGTGCTCTGGCCGTGCTCACCCTCCGGCCCGCTGCCGAATGTCCGACCACCGGTATCACTAGGAGCCGGTGACATCGGCGATGATGGAGTCGATCACGGCGTCCATCAACCGGGTCACGCCGCCGTTGCCGGTGGCCCAGGCCAGGAGCACGCCGGCCATGGCCGCCGCCGCCAGGATCACCAGCCCGTATTCGGCCGTGGCCTGGCCGCTGTCGTCGACTGAGTTCGGCCACACCCGACCGCTGTTGCCCTTCGGTGAGCCCGTCCGGCGGTGGGAGAGCAGAGAAGAGAGAAGAGAAGATGTCATGGTTCGATTCCTTTGGTTGTCGGGTGGCGGTCGAAGCAACATGCTCATCCGCCCAGGTGGCGAAAGGCCACGATGGTGAGAGGGACAACGGCGCCGATGACGACCGCCGGCAGCTGACAGATGACGAGCGGCACCAGTAGGGTCACCGGCAGCCGGGCCAGCATCAACTCGACCGATCGTCGCCGAGCATGCTCGGCCTCATCGGCCAGCCGCTGCAGCAACCCACCTATGGGTGCGCCGCCCTGGTCGGTGACGACCAGGGCGGTGACCAGGGGATGAAACTCGGGGCCCAGGGCTTCGGTCAGATGGACAACGGCCTCGGCCAACACCTGACCCCGTTGCTGTCGCTCCAGGACAACGGCGAAGGCCGGCCGGACCACGGCCGGCCCCTGCCGGGCCACAACCCGAATACCCTCGGCCGGGGTGCCGCCGGCCCCGATGGTCATGGTCAACAGGTCGATGGTCGGAGCGAGGGCGGCCTGCCGGGTCCTTGTCAGGGCGGCTTGATGGGCCGACCGCTTTCTCCTTGCCGCGGCGACCATGGCCAGAACGAGGGCCAAGGCCGCCAGCGCCGGTACCGTCATCGTGATCGCTCCTCGGTGAGGACCTGGTCAACCAGGCGACTCATCCAGCGCCAGCCGCCGTAGCTGCAGACGAGGGCGGCGACAACGCACCCCGTGCCCACCGTCTCCCGCAGGTAGAGATGACCGACCTCGGCGTCGGCCACCCCGATCACCAGGGCGAACAGGGCGGGAGCTCCGGCCAGCAGGGCCGTCGACGCCTGGGCCTGGCCGGCCTGGACTCGGGCTCGAGCCCTGGCCTCGACCGCTCCCATCAGAGTGACCCGCAGTCGCTGTAAGGCGGGAACGGCCGGGCTGCCCCGGTCGACCAGGGCAGCCAGCGTGGTGGCCACCAGCAGCACGTCGAAGCGGTCGCCTTCGGCCGCCGACTCCCGGAGCCGGGCCACCGCCTCGGCCAGCGGTCGGCCGGCCCGCAAGGCCGCGGCCAGGGGCTCCAGAGCCGAGCCCGCCGCCGATGAGGCCGGGGAGGCGGCCTCACAGACGGCACGGAGGCTGGCCCCGGAACGCAGTTGCTGGATCATCTGGTCGACGACAACCGGCACACCGGCCCGGCACTGGCTCTCAGCCCTGCGGTCGGCGGCCCGTCTCACCTCGGCCAGCGTCAGGACCGCCACCAGCGGACCGGCCAGAGCGACGGTCGGGGCGCTCGCCACCAGACCCACGGCGACGGCTCCCAGGGCGGTTGCCGCCGCCACCAATCCCGGTCGGGCCGGACGGGCGTCCGAGCCGACGGCCATGGCGATCCCGCCGGTCAGGGCCCCGACCACCGCCGCCGTTGCTGTCACTCCAAGCTCAGTCATGGCCAACCACTTCGGCCTGAACCGGTTGCCGCCGGGGCGGCCACAAGGCCGTCAACCCGTGGCCACGACCGTCGAGCGCCCACACCGACTCGATCGCCCTCCGCCCCCCTGATCCCGCACTGCCAGGGACGCGGGCCACCTGGACCACGATGTCGATGGCGTCGACCACGAACTGTCGCATCAGGCCGGCATCGAGGTTGGCATCGGCCAGGGCGGCCAACATCTGCAACCGGCGAATCCCGGCCGCCGCATCGAGCGCGTGGCAGGTGGCCAGCGATCCGGCGTGACCGGCGGTGAGGGCCAGCAGAAGATCGAACGCCTCCGCTCCCCTCACCTCACCGATCACCAGCCGATCGGGTCGCAGCCGCAACGCCGTGGTGACCAGCTGCCGCATCGACACCCGACCCACGCCCTCGCTGTTGGCCGGGCGAGCCTCCAGCCGCACCACGTGGGGTGTGGCCAGCCGCAGTTCGGCCGTGTCTTCGATGGTGATGATCCGATCGCCCGGTTCGATATGGGCGCTCAACGAGTTGAGCAGCGTCGTCTTGCCCGAGCTGGTGGCACCCACCACCAGAATCGAGCGGCGAGCCCGTACCAGGTCGATCAGGAGATCGACGACATCGGGCGGACCGAAGGAGCTGAGAGGAACCGCTCGCTCGGCGAAACGGCGGATGGCCAATGCCGGTCCGTCGACGGCCAGCGGCGGGGCCACGACATTCACCCGTGAGCCGTCGGGCAAGCGGGCATCGACGATGGCGTGAAGACGGTTCAACTGAAGACCCAGCGGGGCCAGCATCCGCTCGATGATGAGATCGAGTTCTCCGGGTTGGAGCCGGGCCGCCTGCTGCTCCAGCCGCCCGGCTCGCTCGACCCAGACACTCCCTCCGCCATTGATCATGATCTCGTCGACGTCGGCATCGGCCAGAAGCCGATCGACCAGACCCAGACCGGTCGAGACGGCCAGTTCGGCCCGGGCCAGCTCGAGGGCCTCGGCGGCCGAGAGCAGCGGATCACGCCGCCGGACCAGCTCGGCCAGCGCCTCCAGCGACATCGGGCCGTGAATCGGGCCACTGATACGCTGCCGGTTGCGGCCCGCCCTCTCCCCGGTCATGTTCGGCTCCTCGCTGTGTCTCCGGTTTCCACCGGCAGGCGAAGTAGTGCTCGCGGGAGGCGACGGGTCAGCAGACCGGTATCCACCGCCCGGGCCACCGCCGGGTCCCAGCGAACGGTGGTGGTTGGCGCCCGCAGGGCCGCACCGACATCAGCCGGCCGCAGAGCACGATCAGGTTCGGAGACGACGATCACGTCGTCGGGGACGGGCCGCTCGAGAGCGAGGCTGAGGCCCAGATAGCAGAGCCGGGTCACCACGGTGGACCGGTCGGCGGCGGCCAGAAAGGGAGCCACCGACCGGCCCGGCGACCGTTCATCGGCCTGGTCACGTTCGCTCAGCACGCCGAGATCCACGATCACCGTGCGGACGTCGTCGGCCAGGAGGCCGGCCAACAGGGCCACCCGGTCTACCGGGACCGGCTCGTCGGCCGGCCTCCTGGCACCCTGACAGGGCAGGAGCTGAAGACCGTCGATCACCGGGACTTCCAGTCGAGCCAGCGAATCAGGTGGCGGGTTGGGATGGCCCAGCCAATGCCTCAATCCCCGACCGCGGGGCTCGACGCCCAGAATCGTGGCCTGATCGCCACCGGCCAGATCGACAATGAGGGTGGGGCCGACTCTGGCCGTCAGCACGGCGGCAGCCGCCGCCATCACCGAACATCCGCTGCCCCCTTTGGCCGCCCACATGCACCACAGCACAGCGCCACCGCCTTGATCGAATCCGAGGCCACCGAGACCCTTCCCGGACGGCCGACGTACAAGCGGTGGATACATCCACGAGCAGCTTCACCAACTAAGCAGGCAAGCCAACGAGAGCGTGTTTAGCTGTCTGTGAACGAATCTACAGGTATTCAACCGAACTCCACAACCCAACCGGGCCGGAGCGCTCCCGGGCCGGCGGCCCGGCTACGGTGGTCGGCCGTGGTGAGATTGCTGTGGGAGGTCGGCAAACGGAGCTTCCGGAAGGCAACCACCTATCGTTTGGCCGCCGCCTCCGGCGCCTTCGTCAACACCGTCTTCGGCTACATCAGAGCGGCCGTACTCATCTACGTGGCCGCCGAGAACGGCGGGGTCGTCCGGGGGCTGTCGGGCCGAGACCTGGCCACCTTCGCCTTCCTGTCCCAGGGGTTCATCGCCATCGTCGGAGCCTTCACCGTGACCGACTTGGCCGACCGCATCCGCTCCGGTGACATCGAGGTCGACCTCTACCGGCCGGCCGACCTGCAACTGTGGGAGCTGGCCAACTGGATGGGAAGAGCAGCCTTCCAGGTGGCGGCCCGGGGCGTCCCGCCAATGGTGGCCGGCGCCCTGGCCTTCGACCTGCGCTGGCCCGACCCGGCGTGGCACTGGCTGCCGTTCGCCCTGGCCGTGGTCCTGGCCACCACCGTGGGCTTCGCCGTGCGCTTCTGCTCGAACCTGCTGGCCTTCTGGTTCATCGACTCGCGGGGCATCGATCAGATGGTGACCGTGGCCGTCAGCTTCTTCGCCGGCTTGCTGTTGCCCCTCAACCTCTTCCCCACCTGGTTGGAGACGGTGGCCCGGGCCCTGCCCTTCGCCTCCATGATTCAGCTGCCGGTCGAGGTCTACCTCGGTCTCCACCACGGATGGGGGCTGGCGTGGGTCCTGGGCCAGCAACTCCTGTGGGCTGTGGCCCTCGTAGCCCTCGGTCGGGTGGTGCTGGGCTCGGCCACCCGGCGGCTGGTGGTGCAAGGTGGCTGAGCGGCCGACCATCGGCGACGAACTGCGCCTCTATCGCCGTATCGTCGGCGCCCGCGTCCGCTCCGACTGGCAGTACCGGACGTCGTTCATAACCCTCATGACGTCCCAGGCCCTGCTGGTGGCCATCGAGGTCGCCGCTCTCCTCTTGCTGACCTCGCTCGTCCCCCGATTCGGCGGCTGGTCCCGGGCCGAGGTCATCTTCCTCTATGGCCTGTCGATGCTGCCGTTCAGCCTGGGTGATGTCTTCGTGAGCGAAGTCGAGCTCCTGGCCAATCGATACATTCGCACCGGCGATTTCGACAGCGTGCTGTTGCGTCCCAGCTCGGCCCTGCTTCAGATCCTGGCCCTCGAGTTCGAGCTTCGGCGAGTGGGCAAGGTCCTGGCGCCTGCCGTGGCCCTCATCTGGTCGGCATCGGCTCTTGACGTCGACTGGACCCCGGCCCGGCTGCTGTCCCTCATCGTCGGGCTGATGTCGGCCACGGTGATCTACGGCTCGTTGTGGGTGATCGCCGGTTCCATCCCGTTCTGGGCCGTGGCTTCCCGGGAAGCGACCAACGCCCTGACCTACGGCAGTCAGTTCGCCAACCAGTACCCGCTCCACATCTACCCCGGCTGGATCAGGATTGTGGTGGGATGGGCCCTGCCCCTGGCCTTCGTGGCCTACGTTCCCGCCGTCTTCGTGGCCGAGGCCGCCAACCCGTTGAGTTTGCCGACGTGGTTCGCCTACACCCCACCGGTTGTGGCCCTGGGGCTCGTCGCTGTGGCTCGATGGGTCTGGACCACCGGTATCAACCACTACCAGAGCACCGGGAGTTGACCTTGACGACCACCCAACCCCTCATCACCCTCGAACACCTGAGCAAGACCTACCTGGTGCACACCCGAGCCGCCGGCCGGCGGTTGCCGTTACGAAGGGACAAGCGGGAGGTGGCCGCCGTTTCCGATGTGTCGTTCACCATCAGCCGGGGCGAGATGGTCGGCTACATCGGACCCAACGGCGCCGGAAAGTCGACGACCATCAAGATGATCACCGGCATCCTGACTCCGACATCGGGCTCGGTCAACGTGTTGGGCCTGACCCCGACCAGGCAACGGCGGCAACTGGCCGGACGGATCGGCGTCGTCTTCGGCCACCGCTCACAGCTGTGGTACGACCTGCCGCTGATCGATTCGTTCGATCTCCTGCACCACCTGTACAGGACCGACAAGGCCCTTCACCACCGCAACCTCGACGAGTTCGTAGACCGGCTGGAGCTGGGACCGTTCCTCGACGTGCCGGTGCGTCAGCTGTCGCTCGGTCAACGGATGCGAGGCGAGGTGACCGCCGCCCTGCTTCACGATCCGGCACTTGTGGTGCTGGACGAACCAACCATCGGACTCGACGTGGTGTCGAAGTACGCCGTGCGGGAGTTCCTGGGCCAGGTCAACGGCGAGCGGGGCACCACGGTGCTGCTGACCACCCACGATCTCGACGACATCGAGCAGCTCTGCCCCCGGATGATGGTCATCGACAACGGGCAGGTACTGCTCGACGGTCCGGTGGCCGACTTCAAGGCCACGCACGGCACCGATCGGACCGTGGTGGTCGACCTGACGACGGCCGGCCAACCGCTCGAGGTGGCCAACGCCATCGTGACCCGGGTCGACGGCCCCCGTCAGTGGCTGCGGTTCGACCGCCGGGAGACCACGGCGGCCGACGTCATCGCCCAGATCAGCGCGGTGGCCCCGATTCGGGACCTGGCCATCGAGGAGCCCGAAATCGAGGATCTGATCCGGCGGCTCTACCAGCGACCCGACCCGGGCGGCAATGCCGGCTGACGGCTTGGTTCAGCAACGGCCGGGCCGGCGCTCCAACCTGCGGCCGGCGGACAGGTGGACTAGCTTGTTGATGGCGCGAGCTGGAGGAGTTGAGTATGAAACGGCGAACTACGGTCATTGTCTCGGCCGTATTGCTGGCGGCCACCTTGCTGGCCCCGACGGCGGCCGGTGCCGGCCACCACGACCGGGATCAGGCCACCGTGGTCGACGTCGAGTTCCTGGGGCAGGCCATCATCCCCACCGGGGCCACGACCGACGGAACCGAGATCGGCGGTCTTTCCAGCATCACCTACGACCAGCGGCGGGGCGTCTACCACATCATGGTCGACGACCAGGGCAATCGACCCACCGGTGACCCGGTCCGCTACTACACCGCCACTATTGATCTGGCCGACGGCATGCTCAGCAACGGCGACGTCAGCTTCATCGACACCACCGTCCTGCTCGACCTCGGCGGCGCCCCCTTCGCTCCCGGCGGCCTCGATCCGGAGGGCCTGGCGCTGGCCAACCCCGGTTCGTTCTACGTGTCGTCGGAAGGCAACCTAGGGGCCGACCCGATCATCGATCCCTTCATCCGGCGCTACAACCGCAACGGCCGGGTCACGGCTGAGATGCCGATACCGGACTACTACCTACCCAACGGCGTCGACCGGGGCGTGCGGTTCAACCTGGCATTCGAGAGTCTCAACCTGACCCCCGACGGCCGTCAGCTCGTCACCGCAGCGGAAGGAGCGCTGTTCCAGGACGGGCCGGCCTCCACCTTCGACAACGGCAGCCTGGCCCGTATCCTCATCTACGACCTGGCCCGCCGGCAACCGTTGGCCGAGTACGTCTACCCGGTCGATCCGTGGGCCGAGCCGTCAGCGATCTTCGGGGTCAACGGCATCGTCGAAGTGCTGCCGATCGACAACGCCGGGACCATGCTGGTGATGGAGCGTTCGTTCTCGGTCGGCGGCGTGGGCGGGGCCGGAACCGGCAACGTCGTGACCATCCACGAGATCTCGACCGCCGGAGCCACCGACGTGCTCGGTGTCGAGTCGCTCGACGGCGTCGACATCACCCCGGTGAGCAAACGGCTGGTGTTCTCGTTCGACGACCTGGGCGTTCCCATCGACAACATCGAGGGCATGACCTTCGGGCCCAGGCTGCCCGACGGCCGGCAAACCGTGGTGATCGTCAGCGACAACAACTTCAACGCCGGCCAGTTCACCCAGTTCGTGGTGCTGGCCCTGGACGTCGCCTGACCGAGATCAGCGACCGGTGACGGCCAGGATGGGGCCCGGCCCGAAACAGGGCGGGGCCACACCGGCATCCAGGCCCAGCGGTGCGGTGACCGAAGGCGGTACCGAGATATCGGCCAGGTACAGGTCACCGACATTGGCGGCCGACCGGAGGCCGACCTTGGGCAGACACAGCGTCATGGTCAGATCGGCCTCGACCGCCACCCCCGGTGTGGCCCCGGTGTCGACCTCGACCCCGCTCGGGGTGTCGAGCGAAACAACGTAGGCGCCGTTGCCACCCGGGCCGGCTCGGCGGCGATCCCCGATCCGGTCAATCAGGTCGGCGCTCCGACCCGAGGGGGCGCCCCGGAGGGAGTACCCGATCACGGCGTCGACGATGACATCGCATTCGGCCAGATCGTCCCGGACGGGCAGGCCCATCTCCTCGACGATGGCGAACTGGTGGGCCGGGACCGGTGACAGCTGGTGTCCGGGGCGGACCGTGGTGACCGTCACCGCCACTCCGGCGTTGGCCAGGTGACGAGCCGCCACCAGCCCGCCTCCGCCGTTGCCTCCGCTTCCGGCCACCACCGCCACCCGACCCGGATAATAGCGATCAAGCACCAGACGGGCCAGACTCCGACCGGCGTTCTCCATCATCTGGATCAGTTCGATGCCCAGATCCTCGATCATGACGCGGTCGACCTCGATCATCTCCGACTCGGTTATCCAGGCCACCATGTCGGCCTCGACGGTCGGGTAGTCAACGGTTCGATCGGTGGATGCTCGGGCGGGCGGAGGGGCCATGGCGGGAGTTCCTTACTCGACGGTGTTGAGAGCGTCCTCGATTCCCTTGTGGAAGGTCGGATAAGCGTAGATCATCGATCGCAGCGCAGACAGTGGCACGGCGGCATGTACGGCCAGGGCCAGTAGACCCAAAACCTCTCCGCCGGTTGGGCCGACTGAGGTGGCGCCGACCAGAACATCGCGGTCACCATCGACAATGAGCTTGATGAAGCCCTCGTTGCCGGCGGCGTGCAACCAGCCCCGGGCCGTTTCGTTGACCCGCTTGAATCCGATCTTGACCGCCATTCCGGCCTCCCGGGCCTCGGCTTCGGTCAAGCCCACGGCACCGACCTCGGGGTCGGTGAAGGTGACCGCCGACATGGCGTCGAGATTCAGCGGTTCAACCTCACGACCGAGGATGTCGGCTGCGGCCACGTCGGCCTGCCGGGTGGCCAAGTGGGTGAAGAGACCGTCGCCGGTGATGTCACCCACGGCCCATATCCCGTCGGCCACCCGCTGCCTCTTGTCGGTGGCCAGGAACCGGGATTCGGGATCGATGCCGGCGTTGGCCACTCCCAACTCGTCCAGGAAGGTGCGGCGACCGGTGGCCACCAGCAGCTTCTCCCCGGTGATCTCGGTGCCGTCGGGCATCGAGACGGTGAACTGGTCGTCTACGAAGTCCACCCGCCGGGCGAATTGTCCGGTGTGGACGGCGATGCCCTCGGCCGTGAACACCTCTTCAAGGGTCTGACCGGCCTCCGGTTCGTTGCGGGGCAGGAGGCGTGACTCCCCCTCGATCACTGCCACCTCCACCCCGAACCGGGCCATGACCTGGGCCAACTCAGCGCCAATGGCACCACCACCGAGCACGATCAACGAGTCGGGCAGGTCCTTGGCTTCGACGATTTCGTGGTTGGTCCAGTAGGGCGTGTCGGCCAGCCCGGGGATCGGGGGCACGGCGGCCCGGGTGCCGGTGGCGACGATGACGCCTCGGCGGGCCCGGTAGGCCGATCCGTCGGCTTCAACGGTTTTCGGCCCGGTGATGGTGGCGTAGCCCCGGACAAACGTTCCGCCCTTGCCGACGAAACGATCGACGGCAACGGTGTCGTCCCAGTTGTCGGTGGCCTGTTCCCGGATCCGCTGGGCCACCAGCCGCCAATCCGGGTTGGCTGTGGCCGTTCCGGCCAGGCCTTCGACCCGGCCGGTCTCGGCCAGCAGGTCGGCCGCCCTGATCATCATCTTCGACGGCACGCAACCCCAGTAGGGGCATTCCCCGCCGACCAGACCTCCTTCGATGCCAACCACATCAAGACCGGCCTCGGCCAGCTGTCCGGCGGCCGATTCACCACCGGGACCCAACCCGATGACGACCACATCGACTTCGACTTCGTTTGCCTGATCGGACACGATCCTGCTCCTTCTTGGAAACGGCGATGGATGACAAACCACTGAGCCGGGCCGAAACTTCCCGAGTCGGCTGTCGGCGCCGTTCGTGGTCAGTCGATCAGGATCCGGACGGCGTCGAGGGGCTTGCGGACCAGGTCGGGAACCAGGCAGCCCTCCATCGGGTAGCCGACGGGGAACAGCACGAAGGGCCGTTCGTTCTCCGGACGGTCGAGGACCTTGGACAGAAAGGCCATCGGGCTGGGAGTGTGGGTCAGAGTGGCCAACCCCATCGTGTGGAGGGCGGTGATGAAGATGCCGGCGGCGATACCACAGCTCTCCTTGACGTAGTAGTTCTTGCGTCGTTGTCCGTCGGGCCTCAGTTCGTAGCGTTCCTCGAACAGCACCACCACCCAGGGTGCGACCTCCAGGAACTCCTTGTGCCAGTCGGTGCCCAGAGGAGCCAGCGCTTCCTGCCACTCGGTGTTCATGCGGTTGTCGAGGTAGTTGATCCGCTCCTCCTCCTCGGCCGCCTCCCGGATCCGGGCCTTGAGTTCGGCCGAGCGGACGGCCACGAAACGCCACGGCTGCTTGTGGGCGCCGGACGGCGCGGTGGAGGCGGCGGTCACCGCCAGGTCGATGAGGTCGGCGGGAACCGGTTCGGGGCTGAACATGCGAACGCTGCGCCGCCGGTTCATGAGATCGAGAAACGCTCTACCCCGGCGCCGCTGCTCGGCCGGCGCCAGACGAGGAGCGTCGAACTCGACGAAGGGATGGGCGGCGGCCAACTCCGCCGACGGGTAGGGGTGGGCGTAGGGAGACGATGGCGAGGTCACGCTCCCATTGTGGATCGGTTGGGATCGACGGAGATACCACCGATCCCCAAAACGCAAAAGACATCGGATGATCCAAGGTCGCCTCTCAATCATCCGACGCCGGGAGGGCATTCCCTCCACTTGCCTGTTTGCGCCGACCCGCATTGCCTCGGGTTCGCCCTCGGATCGCCCAGTACAGCATGTCGAACCGGCGCCGGACCTCGTGGAAAACCACATTTCAGCCGCGCTGACCGAAGTCTGGTTTGAACCGGCCACAGGTAGGTTTCACGGGTCGATGACGGCGGGAAAATCAGCTATCTTCACTCTAGGCGCAAAGAAGGGGCGGACTTTCTGTTCATGGATCCCGCGATCGACGATCCGACGAATCTGTTTCTGAGGTATCTCTCGGAGAACAACAACACGGCCACCGACCACGGTTCCTCCGGGGTCCGCACGGCCGTCCGCATCGTCGACCCCCTGCCCGACGAGCTCGACGAGGATGAACGAGCCGATCACCTCATCAGGCTTTTCGCCGTGCTGTCGGCCGAATGTCGGCGAGCCAATCTCGAGACGGCCCGGGCCGCGGCCGACCAGATCGCCGACATCGGTGCCGACGACTCCCCGGAGTTGGTCGACCTGGCCAACTCGATGGTGGCCCAGACCCGGGGTGAGTACCGGGTGGCCGAGTCGTTGATGACAAGTTGCCTGCGGCGTCAGCATCGTTTCGAGGTGCTGACCCGCCCCATTGCCTTGATCGAACGGGCCACGCTACGCATGACGCTGGGGCTGCTCGATGCCGCTCTCACCGATCTTTCCGACGCCGAAGAACACGGCGCTTCCCTGTTGAGTCTGCACGGGGTGGCGGTCAAAGCGTTGATCCACTGGTGGCGGGGCGACGAAACGCAGGCCGTCGAGGCTCTCGAACAGGGTCCCCGCCACCTGATCAAGGGGCTCGATCTGGGCATCGGCTGGTATGCCCTGGCCGCTGAGTTCGTGGCCAACGGCCAGCTGTTCGCCGAGAATCTGTCGGAACGGCCGGACTGCCTGGCCCGGGAGTTCTGGGACGCCCGGGCCGACAACTCCGCTCCTCATTACATGGCCATCCTCGGGCCCCACATGATTCGCCACGAGCTGGCCAAGGGAGGCGACGGACGAGCCCTCCTGGCCGAATTCGAGATGCCGCCGTCTTCGGAGTCGGCGGCGGCCAAGGCCTATGAATGGTGCGTGGCCCTGGTTGATGGCGATGTCGAACGACTGGCCGAAACGGCCGACCGCTACCGCGACGGCGGGGTTCTGTTGTCGGCCATCCAGGCCTATCGGGATGCCGCCCACTACGCTCCCACCCCGGAGGCCCATGAGCGCTTCAGCCGTCGAGGGCGTCTGATTCATGAACGCCTGTCCCGGGCCATCAAGGTGAAGACACGACCTGAGCTGCCGCCGTCACTGGCCCAGGCCCTGACCGACGCCGAGCAGAATGTGGTTGCGGCCGTGGCCCAGGGGCTCACCAATCGTGAGGCCGCTGATCTGCTCAACTGTTCGGTCCGCACCATCGAGTCCCATCTGACCAGCACATACCGAAAACTGGGTATCAAGCGACGAACGCAGCTGGCAGTGCTCATCGCTCAGGCCAAGATGGAGTCCTGACCGGGCGCCCCCAGCTGCTCGTTTCACCATCTGGGGTTCGGGAGGGTCGGATGCGACCCCTGGAAACCCCAGTACGCCGCCAAACCCGATGGCCGATGGCCGGGCAGGGTTTACCAAACCTTGGACAACCGTGGGTGTGGGGTCGACTAGGCTACGGTTCGGTTACAAGCGATCAGAGCCACCATTGCCGTAGCCGTGGCCGATCCCAGGCGGGGCGGAGAGTCAACATGTTTCAGTCGATGAGACCGATGTCGCGCAACGCCTATTCCGCCGTGACCGTGCTCGTGCTCGCCGTGGTGGCAGGGGCCATGGTGCTCTTGACCGCCGGAGGAAATCAGACGGCCATCGACGGAGCACAACTGGCGGCCCCGCAGGGGGCGACGGCCGGCGGCGAGCTGGCCTCGGTCTCGGCCGACGATGAGTCGGTGGAGTCGTCCGATGGCTCGGCCGGCAACAAGGTTCTGGTGACCGACGGAGTCGAGTCCGGCGACAACCAACTGTTGATGGCCGGGAGCGAGGCCGGGGCCACCGGCACCGGAACCGGCACCCATGGCGATGACGACACCAACCTCGCGATGCAGATCGAAACGTCGGTTTCGTCGACCACGTCGAGTACGAACCCGGAGGCCGTGGTCACAGCCAAGGATTCGTCGGTCGAGGATTCCACCTCCAGCGGCGGGCCCGCTTCGGAGTCGAAGGACAAGACCACGCCGTCAAGCCGTACGTCTTCCCCGACCACTCAAGCCACCTCCACCAGCCCGACCAACAAGAAGAAGACGACGACCACCACCGCGGCAGCCCGGAAGACAACGTCGACTTCGGCCAAGGCCACGACCACTACAATCCGAGCAACCACAACCACGACGAGGCCGCCGGCACCCTCAGGGGGTCAGCGCTTTGCCACCCTGGCCCCGGGGGCCTCGCTTCCCAGTGGCGAATGGTGTGCCGCCCGGGTCAAACCCCGGCCCGAGACTCGATCCATGAACGCCGGCTACAACGCCACTCGAGGTTCGAGCAGCCATGATCTCACTCCCCGGGTCGACGGCAACTTCGTGGGCACGACCGATGAGATCATCCAGTGGGCCGCCTGCAAGTGGGGCATCGACGAAGACGTGGCCCGGGCCCAAACGGCCATCGAATCGTGGTGGGACATGCGCAACGCCGGTGACCGCAACAACGACCAGAACGCCTGCCACCCGCAGCTGCGGACATCGAGCGGCCCCTGCCCCGAGTCGATCGGCCTGATGCAGGTGCGCTACCTCTACCACACCGAGGCGTTCGAGGATTCCAACGCCATCCGCTCGTCGGCCTACAACCTTGACTACGCCTACTCGGTGTGGCGGGCCTGCTACAACGGCGAGTTGACGTGGTTGAACGACGTCGAGCGGGGCCGCAACTATGCCGCCGGCGACCTCGAGGGATGCCTGGGAGTGTGGTTCTCCGGCCGCTGGTACACCGCCGATGCCGTGACCTACATCGGACGGGTCAACGACTACCTGGCCCGCCGGGTGTGGGAGCAATCGGACTTCCTGGGCTACACCGGCTGATCTCCCACTCGGCCGTAGCCGGCCAGGAACCGTCGGGTGTGATGGGCGGCCTGCCACGGCGGCGCTGAGGATGTAGCCGGCAGATGTCGGCCGACGGTGGCCTGAAGCAGGATCGGACCGAGAAAGGCCGAGACGACCTCCACTGTCGAGCCGGGCAGTAGGCGACCGGCCCGCTGATGGTGTTCGATAATGGTCGATGCCGACCGGGCATTCTCGGCGATGAGGCGACTGACCGCCAGCCCGATATCCGATTCGGCCGTGACCTCGGCCAGGAGTCGGGCCACCAGGGCCGGCCAGTGGGCCACGAATCCGTGGTAGGCGTCGGCCAGGCGGATCAGGTCGGCCATGACATCATCGGTTGGATCACTCCCGACTGATCGAAACGTCTCGGTCACGTGGGCCAAGGTGGCATGAGCCAGATCGGCCTTGCTGCCGAATCGCCGGAACAGGGTGACCTCACTGACACCGGCCTCGGCGGCGATAGCCCGGGTGGTGGCCCCGTGATAGCCGTGGTCGCCGATCAGGCGGAGGGTGGCCGTCATCAGCCGCTCGGCGGTGGGGTCGCCGAGGGGTTCGGCCGCCGTCGGCTCGGTTGCTGGATGTTCCGACACTGCTCCTCCGGAATAGTGTACGTGCTTTCTATGTTAGTAAGTGCATACTAACATAGAAGATGCTGATACAGAGTATACCGACATTGAAAGGAAGGGACCATGACCTCAACCCTCTCCCCCGCTACCGCCACCGCCGAGACCGACGAGTACAACTACCGCCGATTCCGGGCCTCGTCCTACGATCTCTCCCGATTCGACGGGCCTTCAGTCGGTCAACCCATGCCCGACCTCGAACTCCACGACCTCGAGGGTCAGCCCCACCGGTTGAGCGACTACGCAGGCGAGACCGTCGTTGTGGAAACCGGCAGCGTCACCTGCCCCATGTACGCCAAGGGGATCCCGGCCATGAAGCGGCTGGCCGCCGGACACCCCGACACCCGGTTCATCACCATCTATGTTCGTGAGGCCCATCCCGGCGAGCGAGTCGGCCCCCACCGAAGCGAAGCTGAGAAGCAGGCCCGGGCCGCCACCGCGCCCAGCCTCCTGGGCGACAATCGACTGATTCTGGTTGACGATCTGGCCGGCACCGTTCACCACCAACTCGGTCTCCTGCCCAACATGGTCTACGTGATGGACGGCGACGGACGAGTCATGTTCCGGGGTGACTGGACCGATCCCGAGGCGGTGGAATCGATCCTGACCGATCCGACCGGATCACCGATGATCCGAAAGGAACACTTTCCTCCGGCCAAACCGTCACCCCGAACGGCCGTGTCGACGCTGTTGATCGGTGGCTGGAAGGCACTGTTCGACTTCGTGATCGGCCTGCCGGGGCTCATGGCCCAACACCGCCGGGCCGACAGGCAGGCCGAGGGCGTCCAACGGCAGCCGTGACCAGGCCGGAACCGTGGTCGGGCCGGAAAGACTGGCACGTCGCTCGCTGGGGGCCGCTGGGCTGGGCCGAGACGACGGTCAAGGCCGCGGCCCTGATCCTGGCCGTCGTCGTCGGCGCTCAGCAACTGCTGGCCGCCGATGGCCTTGGATGGGCGGTGCCGCGCCACCATCAGCTGCCGTTCTGGCTGGTTGTGGCGGTGGCCGTCGGCTACCTGATCACGGCCGTCGATCGCTGGATCGACCGGGAGATCATCTCCATGATCTTCGTGGTCGCTTCGCTGCTCGGCCACTGGTCACTGGTGATCGCCCTCGGGGGCGCCACCTGGCCGGGGTCGGCAACCCGGGTCTTCGCCCTCCTCATGATCGTCGGTGAGCTCATCAAGATTGTCTACTTCACCACGTCCGGTGCCCGGGTGCGGACGTTACCCCGCCGGCTACCGATCATGATGACGGCCGCCCTGGCCGCCGTCCATCTGGTCGTTGCCGTCACCGCCTGACCCCTGGGAACTAGAGTTGCGGCCATGGATGACGGCAGGCCGGCCCCGGCACCGGCAACGGAGGTGATCGAGGCCAGATCCAACGTCACCCGGGTGGCAGTGGCCATTTTCACCGTGTTGGCCGCCATCGCCGCCGCGGTCGGAATCACGATATGGAGCCGGGCCGGTTGGGGCTGGTCGGCGCTGGCCCCCGGGCTGGTTGGGCTGGCCCTGGTTGCCCCGTTGGGGCTGCTACTGGGTTCGACCGTGATGTCGAGATCGACGTCGCTGGGCGAGCGCCTGGCCGGCTGGTCCAATCCGACACTCGAGTTCACACCGTGGCCACCCCAGCTGGGACGGGTCATGACCGTCGTCTACCGGCGCCGGCCGATCTCCAACCGGGCCCGGGGCAAGCTGCTGGGTTCCGTTGAGGTGCAGGCGACCGTGCGGTGCGAAGAATGGGTTCAGTACACGGTGGGCACCGATACTCGGACCGAACGCCACGACGTGGCGACGATCCGATGGTCGGCCCCGAGCAATCCCGTCGATGGCGGGATCGAAGCCGTCTTCACGATTCACATCCCGACCGATGTCGGCGGCCCGTCGATCAACCTCGACCACAATCGTGTTCGCTGGGACCTCACCAGCCGACTGGGTCATCCGTTCGGCAAGCGGACGCAGACCTCGATCGAGCTTCCCGTCGCCGCCGTGCTCGATCGGTCGGAGCTGGTGACCGAAGGCTACGGCGACGAACCTGCTCCCGAGGTTGGCCCGTGAGTGTGCCACGCCGATGCTGGAGGTCGACGACTGGTTCGTGGAATTGGGCGGCCAGCTGCAGGGCCTGGTCGAACTGCCGGGGGCCGAAGGTCAGGACCGTACGGCCGAACGAATCCGAGAGGTCAGGGTGGCACTCCGCTACGAGACCGACGGTCGGGGCGACACAGACCGTTGGACCGGACCGGCCCAGATCTTTCCCGTCAACGTCGACGGTTCACTCCACGGTCGCTTCGATCTCACGGTGCCACCCGATGGCCCCGTCTCCTACGACGGGTCGCTGTTCCGGGTTCGCTGGATGGTGGAGGCTCGCACCGACCTGCGGCTGCGGCTCGACAAGAAGACGGCGCTTGAGATCGTGGTCCTCCCGGTGGGGGGCCACGGTTTCTACCGGCAACCCCATCCTCTGCCCCCCATCAGCCATTGACACCACCTGCCGACGTTCCGGCCCGCCACGACTTCGACCGCTACCGCCGGGTCGGCCTGGTCGGCAATCCGTTCTCGGCCCCCGAGTCATCAGGGGAAGCAGGGCCGGACGGTTCCTGGTTCGTCGACCGCGGCCTGGCCCCACCACCACCTCCCGGGGCCCGAACCATGATCCAGATCATCGGCGATCAGGGCATGGGAAAGTCGACCCACCTGGCCTACTGGCAACGGCACCAGCCCGGCCCCTTGCACTACATCCCCCGCCGGCCCTATCGGGATCGCTGGCTGCCACCACCGGTGGGCGACCTGGTGTACGGCGATGAGATCGACCGTATGCCGGTACCCCTCCGGATCCGCTGGTTTCAGACCTTGGCCCGAATCGGCGCCACCGTGGTCATCGGCTCCCACCGAGACGTGTCACGGGTGGCCCGCCGGTACGGGTTCGCCGTCCGCACCCATCGTCTCCAGCCGGTATCCGGCCCCGAGTTGGCTCAGGTGCTCGATCGAAGGCTGCGAGCAGCCGCCCTGGAGGATGCCACGGTGAGCGTGGCCTTCACGGCCACTGACGTTGACGAGATCCTGGCCGCCGGCCGAGGCAATCTCCGGGCTTGTGCCGCCGTGGCTCACCGGGTATTGGCCGAACGAGTCCGTCAGGCCGACGGACCGGCCATCGGCACGGACTGACCGGATCGACCGTCCGGGCCCGGCTGCTCTTCCTCGGCGGCCAGACCGAGTCGGCTCCAGGTGTCGGCCACCATCTGTCGTAGCTCGTCTTCGTGGTCGTCAAGGAACTGCATCACGTCCGGGTTGTGTCCATGGCGTTGCCGCATGTTGGCCAGACGACGTTCGACGGTGGTCGGTTCGCCGTCGAGAGAGATGGTGAGGTCGCAGAAGTGGAGCTGGGCGTGCGGCAGCCGGTCGTCGCGAGGAAACTCGTCGGCGTAGATCTGGCCGAGGCCGGCTATTTCGGCTCTGGCTCGAGCCCCCGAGTGGTGGGCCACGAGGTTGACCACGGCCTCGTCCCAACCTTGCCGCCGGAGGAATCGGGCCCCGTCGATCTGATGGAGTCGGGTGTCAACCAGGGGCGAGGCATAGCCGATGTCGTGGAGGTAGGCGGCCGCCACCAGAATCCTCCAACCGGGCAGGTTGTCGGCGAACAGCTCGGCCCGCGCCGCCACACCCTGTACATGGTCCCAGCGCCGCGGCAGCTCATCGGCCAGGAGGTGACGAGCCAGCGCCCGTGCTTGAGCGACTTCCACGTAGCTGATCATACGGCCCCGCTCCGCCTCGCTCAACCAGAACTTTTCGGCCTCTTGCCGGTACTCTGGGCCGGCCGATCACCAGCAGTCCAGCCTGATCGGTGAGCTCGGGCCACCGCGGCCAGCTGGGAGTTCACCCCCAGCTTGGCCAGTACGTTCTTCACCTGGCTTCGGACCGTCTCGACGGACACGAAATCACGTTCGGCTACCGCTGCCGGGGCGAGGCCGGCCATGAGTCCGGCCAACACCTGACCTTCTCGTTCCGAAAGCTGGTCAAAGCCGTGGAGCATGGCCCGCTGCTCGGCCCGCCGTTCCCTGAATTCACTGAGGAGAGCCAGGTGGTGGTGCGGGCGTATCCGACCGCCGGCGGCCAAGGTGGCGACGTCGTCCACCAGATCGGCCAAGCTCTGCGACTTGGTCAGCACCGCCACCGCCCCCCGTTCCAGGCAGAGGGCCCATCGCCCACGATCGGTGCTTCCGGTCAACACGGCCACGGTCTGACCGGCCTTGACCAGATCCCCGGTCAGTCCAACGCCACCGTCGGGGCAGGGCATCTCGAGATCTACCAGGATCAGATCGGCGCCAAGGCCGACGATGGCGTGGACGAGGTCGATGCGCTCGACCGGATCCACGATGTCGACCACCATGCCCGCCTGTTCCAGTTGGGCTTTCAGCCCGGCGGCCAACAAAGGGTGATCGTCGACCACCACCAGCCGCCGACGTCCAACGGCAGCGGCGTCGCTATCGATGGCGACGGTCATGGGCCGACCACGGCACTCCATCTCAGCTGCGGCCCACCGCACGATTCCCGATTGCTGTCGCTGCTGGGCAGGGTGAGAACGAATACGGTCTCGCCGTCAACGCCGGGCTGGTAGGTCAACGAACCGTGATGCAGTTCGGCCAAGACCCGGGCTCGATCGAGACCGATTCCGTCGCCTTCTTCGTGTGACGTGAATCCTCGATCGAACATGGCCGAAGAGTCCACCGGATGTTGCAGCCGACCGGAGTCGGTGATGCGGACGTACAGCCGCTCGGCCCGATCTTCGATGGAGATTTGTACCGGCTCGGCGCCATGGCGGAGGGCATTGGACACCAGGTTGTCGACAATGGCCATGACTTCGCTCTCTTCGCCCACCGTTCGGGCCGACGTTGGCGCCCTGAGATCGATGACCATGCCGCTGGAACGACGAGTCTTGACCATATTGCGGATCCCGGGAACGAGATCGAACTCGACCGGCTGCCGCCTGTTCTTGGCCGTGAGCTTCCGCAAGCGGGCGGTTTCCGATCGCAGCGGTTCGCTCACCTCGTCGTCGAGTGAGATCATGGCCGCCTCGATGGCCAGTAACCCGCTCCGCAGGTCATGAAGCAGATCCTCGGTGGAGGCGATGTCGGCTTCTATCCGGCGCTTGGCGGTGACCAGCTCCTCCAGCGAGCGTCGACCGTCCAGCTCGATCTCGACCACGGTGCCGTAAAGGCAGGCCAGTCCGGAAAGGCTGGCCATGACCGCTGTTGACAAGGTGAAACGGGCTTCCGGCGAGTAGTGAACGAGCGATGCCAACGTGGTCAGGCCGACTGCACCGAGACCGCAGAACACGCCCAGCCAGCGAGCCTGGCGGAGGCCCTGGCCCAGCAACACCACGGCCACCGTGGCGGCCAGGAGCACGGCGATCGTCGATTCCGTTGATCCGACCGTCGAGTCCTCGACCAGCGCCACCCAGCACCAGATCGTCCCCGGAAGGAGAAGAAAGGCGGCGATCGGGGCCAGGCGGGGCGACCCGCTGGTGATGGCCCGATACAAGACGGCCAGGGTGGCCAGAGCAAAAGTCGTGGTGGCGACCACACCCAGCTGAGTGACCCCGCCGGGCGAAACCTCGACGTTGCGCCAGAGCTCGATCCGGGCCGACAGGTAGGCCAGGGCCAAGGCCACGGTGAAGCCGACGAAGACTCGACCCACTGGAGCCGGGGCACCATGAGATTCACCAATGGTTTCAACCGGCTGGGCAGAAATAAATCGAGAAGATCCCTCAAACATCTGCTGCAATCGGCTGGCTCTCTTCGGTGGAATATCCACAACTCGACCGCCGTTCATAGTCAGATTGCTACAAATTCCGAGCTTAGGTCCGCAGTTGACGGTCGAGCACTGGGCAAATCTTCCGACCTGCGGCCCGTATACCCGATTTGGGTGATGGCAACACCCACTCAATGCCCGATGATTGTCACGACGAATCGCAACCGGTTCGGCCAACCCCCGAAGGCGGAGAGGTCCGCCCCCACCTGGAGGAGAGAACACCCATGCTCTACGTTTCCATGCAGCTGCATCGACTGGCCACCCGAGTGAAGGATGAGAGTGGTGCCGCCATGGCTGAATACGGCCTACTGGTGGCCTTGATCGCCATCGCCGCCATTGCCGGGGTGACCCTGCTCGGCACCAACCTGCAAGCTCGATTCAACCAGGTGGCCACCGCCATCGGTAACGCCAACTGACGGCGTGAAGGAACTCGGCCGGAGCAATGACATCGATTCCGGCCGTTCGGGGCCCTGCATCTCAGGTCCCCGAGTTCGTTGGCCGGCGGATGATCGGCGGTCGTCCGCCGGCCAACGTCATTACCCCCTCTTTGTGGCACAATCATCAACAAGCAGCTACATACTTATAGTTAAATACGAATATTCGTCCTTCACTTAAGGCGAAATTGCCCGTGGGTCCTCGAACTTTGGATAACTATGATCACCGTTGTCCGGAGATTGGCCCCGCCGCATTCGTCCATTGGTCTCCCCGCCGGGACCAGCCATCTCCGTTCGGAGGCCGCCATGCCAACTGTTGCCGACGAGTCCGGAGCCTCTATGGCCGAATTCGCGCTCGTTCTACCGATCCTTGTCATGGCGGTGTTCGGCATCATCGAGTTCGGTATCGCCTTCACCAAAGCCCAGGCCATCGAGGCCGCGGCCCGAGAGGGGGCCCGTCTGGCTTCGATCGAATCATCCACCCTGGCCGACGTCGACAGTCGGGTCAACGAAGCGCTGACCGGCATCCCGATGTCGGGGCCACCCACCGTGGCGGTCAGCCCCGGGCCCTGTCAGGACCGCCCCGGCCAGAAGGTCACCGTGGCCGTCACCACCACCCACCTGATTGACATCCCGCTGGTCGCCTCCAACCTCGCACTCAACCTCGACGGTACCGCGGTGTTCCGCTGCGAGGCCTCGTCGTGAGTCGATCCGGCCCACGGGAGCGGGCGGCCATGGCCGACGACGGTGGCGGGGCGGTGGCCTTCGTGGCCATTGTTCTTCTGGTCATCTTCTCCATGGCCGCCCTGACCGTCGACCTGGGTAGCGGTTGGCGCACCCGGCGGGCCCTGATCCCGGCCACCGACGCCGCCGCCCTGGCCGCCGCTCAAGACTATGCTCGGGGACTCGACGGTTGTGCTCTCTCCGCTCCCGGCTACCTGACCGACAACGAGGCCGCCGCCGTGCTCGACTCATGCACAGTCCAGACGGCGGGCACCAACGGCTATGTGACCGTCACCGCCAGCCACAACGTGCCGACCTTCTTCGCCGCTGTTCTCGGTTTCGGTGACTACACCGTTTCCTCGTCCACCAGTGCAGCCTGGGGGCCACCGGCGGCCGCCACCGGCCTGCGACCCCTGGGCCTCTGCCTCCCCGGCGACCTCGATCTGCAACACGTGATCTACAACCCCACGGCAACAGCCACCGAGATCGTCGTCGAGTACAACAAGGAACACCCCGACGATTGCGGTAGCACGGAAGGTAACTGGGGGCCCATCGACCTCGACGGCAACGGGAACTCCCACCAGGACATGAACGACTGGCTGCTCAACGGCTATCCGGGCCTGGTGCAGTTCTCCGACCATCCGGTCAGCAGCTGCGCCGGTGAAGAGCACTGCTACGAAGGTGACACCGGCGCCGACCTGGCCGGATCGCAGAGGATTCTGCAGACACTGGTCGATCGCAACGAGTACTTCGCCGTTCCCCTCTTCAACTTCGCCGAAGGGAACGGCAACAACGCCCGCTACCACCTCGTCGGTCTGGCCCAGGTCAAGCTGCTGGAGTTCAAAGTGGTGGGCAAGGAGGCCGACCGGTTCCTCCGCTTCCTGGTCGAACCGGGTTTCGTCGGCGGGTTGCCGGGCGGGAGCGGTTCCGGCAGTGGCGACAACAAGGTGGTGTCGATCTGCGGGGTCGATGCCTCCGACCTGTCGGGCTGTCTGCCCTGATCGACCGGACTGGAGCAAGAGATTGAGGAATGAGGGATCATGAACAGAAGAGTTGTCGGATTGGCGGCCGCAGTCCTGCTGGCGGTGGTGGGAACCGTGGCTCTTGTCGCCTTTGTCGCCGGAGCCGAGGAACGGGCGCTGGAGGGCGAGGAGTTGACCGAGGTCTATATCGTCACCGACACCATTGTCGGCGGGACCCCGGGTGAGCAGATCGAGGATCTGGTGGTGGTCGAGGAGGTGCCGACCAAGGTTCGGCCCGCCAACGCGGTCGACAACCTGACCGCCCTGCGAGGCCGGGTGGCCGCCGTCAACCTGGAACCGGGCGAGCAGCTGATCGCCAGCCGGTTCATCGAAGTGGCCGAGTTCACCGACCGGGCAGTCGGGGTCCGGGTCCCCGACGAGCTGATGGAGATCACGGTGGAGCTCGACCCCCAACGGGCGGTTGGCGGCCTGATCGAGCCGGGCCAGACCGTGGCCGTCTTCGCCTCGTTCGAACCGTTCGATCTGGCCTCGACGCTGGTGGAGATCAACGGCGAGGAGATCGCACTGCCCCAAGCTGTGGCCGATGACGTGGACGGGGCCACCCCCAACACCACCGACATCATTCTCCGCAAGACCCTGGTCACTGCGGTGCAGGAAGCCCCGAAGGTCGGGACCATCGGCTCAAATGAGGAAACCGATCGGCTCAAGACGGCACCCGACGACGCCCTGCTGGTGACCCTGGCCCTCGATCCCAACGACGCCGAACGGCTGGTCTTCACCGCCGAATTCGGCCTCGTGTGGATGGCCATCGACGGTGAACAGGTTCCGGTGCTCGAGGATCCGGTGAAGAACCGGACCAACATCTACAACCAACCGGACGGTACCGACGGCGACCTTCTGGACCAGCTCGTCATCGACACCGTGGCCGCCACCGAAGACGAGCTGGCCGACGGCGAGACCGCGGAAGCCGGCGGATAGCGGTGAGTGGCATCACCGTTCTGTCCGGTGACCCCGGACTGGAGCAGGCGCTGGTGGCGGGCTTCGGGAAACGGACGGCCATACGCCGGGTCTGGTCCAGTCAGTGGCGCGACTCCGCCGAGGTGTCGATGGACTCCTGCGCCGCCAATCCCGAACTTCTTGTCGTCGGGCCCGACCTGCCCCACGACGTGGTCCGCTACGTGGTGGCCGACATCGATCGCCGGTTCCGTTCGACCACCACGGTGGTGATGCTGACCAATCCCACCGTGGAGACGGCCATGGACCTGCTCCGGCTGGGGGCCCGCGAGGTCCTGCCGGTGAACCTCGATCACGTACAACTCGCCGGTCGGCTGGAACCGGTTCTGGAGCTGGCCCGCGACCGGCATCAGACGCCGCTCGGCGTCACTCCCGCCCTACGGCGCCGGGTGATCGTTGTCGTCAGCCCCAAAGGAGGCACGGGAAAGACGACGGTGGCCACCAATCTTGCCGTCGGTCTGGTCCGTCGGCAGCCCAAAAAGGTCCTGCTGCTTGATCTTGATCTTCAGTTCGGTGACTGTGCCAGCGCCCTGGGTCTCAAGCCCGAACACTCGCTGGTCGACGCCATCGCCGCCACCAATCATGAGCGCAGCGCCTTGAAGGTGTTCCTCTGCACCCACGAATCCGGTCTCGTGCTGTTGGCCCCGCCCGACAACCTGGCTCTGGCCGACTCGATCGAAAACGACGGCCTCAAGTCGACGGTCTCCGCTCTGGCCGAGGAGTTCCCGTTCGTGGTCATCGACACCGGCGCCGGCATCGACCCGGCAACCCTGCTGGCCATGCAACTGGCCACCGATCTGTTGTTTGTCACCACCACCGACGTACCGGCCATCCTGGCCGTACGCCGGCAGATCGACGTGCTCGATCAGGTCGGTTTCACCTCCCAGCGGCGCAGCCTGGTCCTCAACCGGGCCAACGCCAAGGTCGGTCTCTCGCCCGGCGATGTCGAAGCATCGATCGGGATGGAGATCAAGTTCCAGATCCCCAGCAACCGGCTGATTCCCGTTTCCACCAACGAGGGTTCGCCGGCGGTCGACAAGGACGGGGGTGGTATCGCCCGCCGCTTCGAGTCGATCGCCCGCTATTTCGCCCCCGATCAGGATGAGCAACCCCGCTCCCGGCTGCGAAGTCTCAGAGGAGAACGTCGATGAACATTGCCGAGCTACTGAACCGGGCCGGCCCTCAAAAGGGTGACGGGCCGACCGACGACCTCGACGACCAGCCCGGCGGCCGGGGCCACAGCCCTGGTCACGGCCACGGCCACCTACCGGGGGCCGATGATCGGCCCGACATCATCATTGTCCCCTCAGCATCCGAACCGGTGCCGCCGACGGGCGATCCCCTTTCGAACCTCCGGGCCCGGGCCCAGGAGGCCCTGTTCGAACGGCTCGGAGGGCGGCTGTTCGATCCCAACCTGTCGGAGGATCAACTCCGAGGCTATGTGGTCCGCGAGCTCGATGAGATTCTGGCCGGCGAGGCGGCCCAGCTCGAACCTCACGAACGACACGGTCTGGTGGAGTCGATCCGAGCCGATGTCATGGGGTTGGGACCGATCGAGTCGCTACTGGCCGACTCGACGGTGACCGAGATCATGGTGAACTCCACCGACTCGATCTTCGTCGAGCGGCGGGGCAAGCTGTACATGACCGACAGCCGTTTCCTGACGGTCGGCCATCTCCGGCAGGTCATCGAACGCATTGTCAGTGCCGTGGGACGGCGGATCGACGAGTCATCGCCGCTGGTCGATGCCCGCCTGCCCGACGGCAGCCGGGTCAACGCGGTGATCCCCCCGCTGGCCGTCGATGGGCCCATGCTGACCATCCGCAAGTTCGCCGCCGATCCCTACACCACCAACGATCTCATCAAGTTCGGAACCTTGAACCAGCAGGTCTCGGACTTCCTCGACGTCTGCGTCCGGGGTAAACGCAACGTATTGATCAGCGGTGGTACCGGCACCGGCAAGACCACGCTGTTGAACGTCGTCTCGTCCTACATCCCCACCGACGAGCGGATCGTGACCATTGAAGACGCGGTCGAGCTGCAGCTGCACCAGCGCCACGTCGTTCGCCTGGAGGCCCGACCGGCCAACGTCGAAGGCAGGGGGCAGATCGCCATTCGGGAGCTGGTTCGCAACTCACTGCGCATGCGACCCGACCGGATCGTGGTGGGCGAGGTCCGGGGTGGCGAGGCCATCGACATGCTGCAGGCCATGAATACCGGCCACGAAGGATCCTTGTCAACATTGCACGCCAACACCCCACGGGACGCCATGGCCCGGCTGGAAACCATGGTCATGATGGCCGGACTCGACCTGCCGACCAAAGCCATCCGGGAACAGATCTCCTCGGCCCTCGATCTGGTCGTCCATCTGTCGCGACTGCGCGACGGCACTCGGCGCATCACCGAGATCGCCGAGGTCAACGGCATGGAGGGCGAGACCATCACCATGTCGACGCTCTACAAGTTCGACTTCGATGCCGGCCTGGACGGCAGCGGTCGCTACCTGGGCCAGATCCGACCCACCGGACTGCGGCCCACGTTCTCCGACGAGCTCCAGCAGATGGGTATTCAACTCCCTGAGGAGATGATCCGTATCGGCCTGGACCCGGTGGCCCAGCTGGGAATCAAGTGACCGGTCGCCACTCGCAGACGATCAGGTCCACCCTGGCCGGGCTCGGGCTGGCCCTGACCCTGGCCATGGCGGCAACAACCCTGTATCCCGGCCCGGCCGAGGCCCAGGGCCGCCAATCGGCCGACGATACGTCGTCCCTCATCCAGGTGCTCAGCGTGGCCGACAGCGACGAGACCGTGGTCTTGGACGTGGCCGTTCCCCTGGCCGACGACGGCTCGGCACCGTCGGCTTCGATGTTCGGCCTGACCTTCAACGGTGCCGTGGTCGACGACTTCCGACTGTCGGCGGTGACCACCCCGGTGGACGTGATCGTGGTCATCGACACCTCCGGCAGCATGGTTCCCAACGGGGCAATGGCCGAGGCCAAAAGGGCGGCCGCCACGCTGCTGGAACGACTTCCCGACAACGCCCAGGTGGGCGTCATCGGTTTCGGTGACACGGTCACGGTGTTCAACCGACCGACCGGAAATCGGGAGACCGCCCTGGCCAACATCAGGAATCTCCGACCCGGAGGGGAGACGGCCCTCTGGGACGCCTTGGTGGCAGCAGCCGATCTGAGCCGTCCGTCGGCTGCCGGCCCCTACGTGATCGTGCTGACCGACGGGGCCGACTCTCAGAGTCGAGCCACATCGCAGGCCGCTGTGTCGGCCCTGGACGACGCCGACGCCGCCGTCTTCTCCGTTTTCATCGACAGTCCCGAGGCCGACGACTCCGAACTCCGGGCCGCCGTGGCCTCCCTCAACGGCATCCATGTGGCTGCCGACGGCGACGAGCTGCAGGCCCGCTATGAGGCGGTGGCCGATCGTCTTTCCGGCCGCTACCGCCTGAGCTTCACCCGCCCGGCAGCGGCGGCGGCCACGGTCAATGTGTCGGTGTTGGTCGACGACGCCCTGGCCTACGCCCAGGTCCGGCTGGGTGCCCGGAGCCAGTCGAGGGGGCAGCCCTCCGTCTCACCCGACGGGTCACCGGCTGACGCCGATCCGGAGGGCCCGGCCCGGGTTCTCAACGTTCCCGCCGGAGCTCAGCTGGGGGCGGTGGCCACTCCCGATCCCGGCCTACTGGGTGGACCGGCCATGCTGCCCATCGGGGTGGCCGCCATGTTCCTGGCCATGGTCCTGATGGCCGTTCTCGTCGTCAACCCGGCCGTCGATGTCAGGATGGAGGCGGCTGGACGGGCCGACCAGGTGGCCGGCTTCAAGGACCGGCTCTCTTCGGCCGCCGATCAGCTGGTGGCCCGGGGCGACGACCGCGGCGAACTCAACCGAGCCCTCGACGCCGCCGGCCTGCACCTCCGCCCCGGAGAGTTCGTACTGATCATTGCCGTCCTGGTGGTGGTGCTGATGCTGCTGGGCTGGCTGGCGGCCGGGCCGGCTCTGGGCATCCTGGCGGCAATCGCCACCGTTCTGGCCTCTCTCACACACCTCAACCGTCGGGCCGCCACCCGGCGGGAGCGGTTCGCCGATCAGTTGACCGACACCCTCGGGGTGTTGAGCGG
Source organism: Acidimicrobiales bacterium (assembly GCA_965216685.1). GTDB lineage: Bacteria > Actinomycetota > Acidimicrobiia > Acidimicrobiales > SZUA-35 > JAHELU01. Next base: position 3,284,411 of record OZ244195.1, on the reverse strand, counting down.
CAGCCTGCGGGCCGGTCGTGGTCTCCCGCAAGCCTTGGAGTTGGTGGCCCGGGAGTCACCGTCGCCCACGGCCGAACAGTTCCGCCGGGTGGTGTTCGAGGTTCAAGTCGGACGGGACATGACCGAGGCCATGGAGGCGGTGGCCGAGCGGATGAAGAGCCAGGACTTCGAGTGGGTGGCCAGCGCGGTGGCCATCAACCGGGAACTGGGAGGCGATCTCACCGAACTGCTCGACACCATTGCCGACACCATCCGCGAGCGGCGCCGCATCGCCCGCATGGTGCGTTCGATCTCGGCCGAAGGACGAGCTTCCGGGTGGGTCCTGCTGGCTCTCCCGTTCTTCGTGTTCGCTTTCGCCATGTGGAGGACTCCGGAGAACGCCAACCTCATGTTCACCACCGGACTGGGCCGGTTCATGCTCGCCCTGTCGGTGGTGGGCATGGTGGTCGGCTACTTCTGGATCCGCAAGATCGTCAACTTCGAGTATTAGGTGGAGCGGAATGACCATGCCGATCACTGTCTGGATAGCAGCGGCCATGCTGGCCGGCGCCCTGCCGTTGGCCTGGTGGACCGTTTCCGCCGACCGTCGGTTGAGCCGACGGGTCGGCCGGAATCTGGCCGACCACCAGCCGACCATGCGGGAAGCGGTGCTGGAACGTTCGGCCGTGGAGCGCTTCGTGCTGCCGACGGCCCGCTCGATCGGCAGCCGCCTGGTGCGCTTCACCCCGGCCGGATGGCTGGAGGCCAGGACCACAGCACTGGCCAAGGCGGGCTGGACCGGTCGGGTCTCGCCCGAGCAGCTCCTGGGAGCCAAACTGGTGCTCCCGCTGACCGTTGGTGCGCTGCTGGGGCTGCGGCTGGTGTCCGACGCGACCCTGGGCTCTGTGCTGATGACGACGGCCTGCATGATCGCCGCCTTCTTCGTGCCTGATCTTGTCGTCCAGACCCGGGCCGACCGGCGGGCTGAGGAGATCACGGTGATACTGCCCGATGTGCTCGATCAGATCACCATCTCGGTGGAGGCCGGTCTCGGTTTCGAGGCGGCCATCGACCGGCTGGTGGCCGGCAACGATCATGCCTTGGCGGTCGAGTTCGGCCGCATGATCCAAGACATCCGTTTTGGGACCAGTCGGGCCGACGCCCTGGACAAGCTGGCCGAACGATCCCAGGTCGATGATCTGCGCACCGTGATCCTGAATCTGCGGCAGGCTGAGATGTTGGGCGTCCCGCTGGCCCGGTCGCTGCGGGCGGTGTCGTCCGAGATGCGGGAGAAACGACGCTACCGGGCCGAGGAGCGGGCCAACCGTCTGCCCATCAAGATGATGTTCCCGCTCGGGCTGTGTATTCTGCCCACGCTGTTCATCGCCGTGTTGGGCCCGGCCATCATCCAGTTCGTGGAGCTCTTCGGATGACCAACGCCCCAATGGTCGACCATGATCGGGCCAGCCGGGTCTCGACCATCATCGGCCGGCTGCGGGATCAGACGTTCCGGGCCGCGGGCGTGGCCCCGGCGGCGACGGGGTTCCAGCCACTCGACTCTGTGCTCGACGGAGGCTTCCTGCCGGGAGAGGTCATCCTGCTGGGAGGCCAGCCGGGAGCGGGCAAGACCATCTGTGCCCTGCAGTGGGCCCGCAACCTGAGCGTTTCCGGTCGCAACGTGACGTTCGCCTGTTTCGAGCATGACGAGGCAACCCTCATGTACAGGCTGATGGTGCAGGAGATGGCCGGGCTGACGGCGCAAGGCGACTCCACCATGCGCATCGGGGCCCGAGCGGTGATCCGGGATCTGACGTTGGGCTTGATCAATCTCGATCAGGCGCTGGCGGCGTCACCGCTCGTCGATCACACGTTGCAGCGGATCGAGTCGTACTCCTCGCAGCTGCAGCTGCTCCAGGCGTCGACCCAACACACCACGCCCGATTCACTGGAGCTGGCGGCCCTCCCCCATCTCGAACCGGGCAGCGTGCTGGTGGTCGACTACCTGCAGAAGCTTCCGGTGCCCGAGGTGTCGAACGTGGAGGAACGGGTCTATCGGGCGGTCGAGATCCTGAAGGAGATGGCCATCCGCCATCAGGTTGCGGTGGTGGCCCTGTCGGCGGCGTCGGCCGCCGGTATCGGAGTAGACCGGTTGCGCCTACAGCACCTCCGGGGCTCCGACGCCCTCGGCCATGAGTGCGACGTGGCCATTGTGCTCAACAACAAGGCGACCGCCACCTCGGACCGGCACCTCAAGTTCGATCTGACCCAGCTCGACGATGCCCGCCGTCGGGCCATCCTGTCGATCGAGAAGAACCGCCGGGGCGAGGTCGACGTGCACTTGGATTTCGAGAAGGACTTCGCCAACTTCCGCTTCAATCCCAGCGGCAGTTTCATGACCGAAGCCCTCGACGGCGACTGACCGGCGCGACGGTGGGTCGCCGCAGCTGGACCGGGCAACGCTAGAGCAGTTCCTCCAGATCTGAAACTCGTTGCTCCAACCGGCTGATCCTCTCCATGAGGTCCTCGATGACTTCCATCGACACCGCCGGTGGCGTGTGGGCGGCGGCTGAGGCCGGAGTTGCCGGGGAGGCCCCCGGCGAGGTGACGCCGCTTGCGGCCGGAGCTGGACTCGCGGTGGCGTCGGCCGTATGGGCCGGAGCTGGACTCGCGGTGGCGTCGGCCGTATGGGCCGGGGCCACCGCCGGAGCCGATGTCGGGGTTGCGGGGCCGGCGCCGCCGTCCAGTAGCTGGATCCAGCGGTCCTGGGACTGGCCTGGTTCCCGGCCGACGTTGCGGACCAGAGCCGGCTCTCGTGTCGCCATCTCCGACAACAATGCGTCGATGGCGGCGAAGGCTTCGTCGCCGTCGGCCGGAAAGGTGGCGTAGCGTTCGGTCCGGGTCCGCAGCTCGCCCACCGATTGGCCCCCCGCAGGGCCAGGACCGCCAGCACCGCCTGTTCGGGCCCACTGACCTCAAGCCGCTCGTCGATCACATGTTTGTGCTTGAACGCCCGGTTGCCCACCCCCCGTACGCTGCGGGCCCAACCCCCGTCCCGCAGACTCAGCATCGTGCGATCAACCAGCTGGCTGGAGTAGTCGACGACCGGGTCCCGGCTGGTCTTCTGGTTGCAGGCGTTGGTCAGCGAGTTGGAGGTCAGCGGGTACTGATCAGGGGTGGTGAATGACTTCTCCACCAGGCAGGCCAGTACCCGCAACTCCTCAGCGGTCAGTTCCAGGGCCATGGCAGGCGATGGTAGCCTTCCTGTGGGCCGAGCGAGCGCCGGCGGACCGACACCGGCATGATGGCATGACCGCTGTTTCGTGCACCCGACCGGGTGCGGACGGGTCACACTCAACGGATGCCGAGTTTGGTGTCGGCGCCTTGAGGTCGGCCGTCGGCCAGCTGCAGCAACGCGGTGGCCGGGGTCGACACCGGTTCGGTGGTCCGGGTGATGAGCATGTCGGTGTCGGGCCGACCGTCGGTGAAGCTGGGGCCGAATGGCCCCCAGTAGGCTCCGTCGACCGAGAAGGTCAGCTCGGCCGGGAACTGGTGGAAGGCCAGGTGGGTTCCCATGTCCTCCTCGGCGGCCCGGCCCCGGTGGATGACAGGGCGGACGATGTGGTCCTCGTCGGAGATTCCCCAGCTTCGATGCAGGGCGCAAAGCTCGTTGTGCTGGTCGACGTTGAGCCGGCCTTCCTCGTTGGTGGTGGCGATGCGAACCTTGACTCCGGCGTCAACCAGTCGGGGTACCAGATCGACCACTTTGTTGAAGTTCTCCTCGCCTCGCATCTCGTCGTTGAGGTCGGGTTCGGCGGCATCCAGTGAGATCTGGATGGCCACGTCGTGGCCGGCCAGTTCGGTGGCCTTGGCCAATCGGCGGGGCCCGAACACCGTTCCGTTGGAGATCACGATGGTGGGCCCCAACTTCGACAGGTCCTTCAACAGGTCGACCATGTAGGGCAACAGGAAGGGCTCGCCGCCGGTGATCCCGAAGTCGGTGTAACCCAGATCGGCGGCCTGGTTGGCCAGCCGTAGGATCTGTTCGGGGTCCATGGCCCGCTTGGCCACTGACGGCGACGATTCGGTGAAGCAGTAGGTGCAGGCCAGGTTGCAGTGGTAGTTGGAGTAGAACCAGACCCGGCCGGGGATGGTGCCGGCGGCGATGGCGTCTGCCACCGGGCCGGTGGCCGTGCGGGGGTGGGTGGCCGTTGCCGTGCTCATGATGCCATTCCGATCGTCACGTTGGTTCCGGGGTTGTAGGTCTCATAGCCTCGTCGGGCCAGGGCGGTCAGGGTTTCGTTCGAGGTGGGCAGTTGCAGGCCGGTGGCCAGACGATTGAGTAGCATGGTGGCCCCGACGGTCACCGTCAGTTCCACCAGCATGTGGTCGCCCAGCTTGTCCTTGGCCTCGGCGCTGACGACACCGTCGATCGTTCCGGTGCCGGTGGAGACGGCGTCGATCCAGCCGATCAAGGCGGCCTCGACCGGGTCGGTGAAGACGTCACTGGTGGGGTCGGGACACTCCCGCAGCGCCCGAACCTCTCGCTGGCTCAGGCCGCTTTCGAAGGCCACCACGGTGTGGGCGTCGACGCAGAAGCGGCAGGCCAGGTTGGCCGAGGTGCGGAGGATGGCGATCTCCTTGTGGCGGAACGAAACGGCCGAGGGCCCAAGGGCCGCTCCCACGAAGGGCAGGGTGACCTGGCACAGTTCCGGAACCTGGGCCAGCGATCCGACAATGGGTCCGGGGTCGCCGTCGCTGAACAGGTCTCGGAGCAGGAGGGGGCTGGATGACGGGGTGACGAGTTCGATCAGTGACATGGGCTACTCCTCAGGCTTCTTTGACACCGATCACAGTAGAAAATCCGCTCAATCAGTACGTGGGGGATTCATGGAGACCTTGTGGAGATCCAACCTGCTTGACCAGCCGACCATTTCCATCCTGATCGTTCTTGACACGGAACGGAACAGTTCGACTAGCATCTAGTGAGTTATGGGCGGGGCGTTCCACAAATAGCGAAGAAAGTGAGATGATCACTCATGTCCACCAAGCTGCGGCTCGCTCTGGCGGCCGCTCTCTTACTGTGTCTGGCGGTAGTTGGAATCCCCGCCACCGCCGATGCCGGGTCGGCATCGTGCGACACCCGGGTCAACAACACTGTTGACAAGCTCCTCGAATGTGTGACTCTCGAAGGCGTCCGAGCCCATCAGGCCGCGTTCCAAGCAGCGGCTGACGCCAACGACGGTGTGCGGGCCGCCGGCACCAGCGGTTACGACGACACCGTCGACTATGTCGTCGGCGTGCTGGAAGCCGCCGGCTACGACGTCGAACTCAACGGTTTCCCCTTCACCTTCACCGCATTGGGCGAGCTGGAACAGCTCACCCCCATTGCTGCGGAGTACCTGACGGGATCGTTCAGCGGTTCCGGTACCGGTGAGGTCATCGGCAACGTCATTCCCGTCGACCTGGCCCTGGGCAACGCCGACTGGCCGGCCGACCCCGCGACCTCGACCAGTGGCTGTGAGGCTGAGGACTTCAACGGCATCGACTGGAGCGGCGATGCCGACATCGCCCTCGTCCAGCGGGGCGCCTGCTTCTTCTCCCTCAAGGCCACCAATGCCGAAGCGGCCGGGGCCGAAGCCATCATCATCTTCAACCAGGGCAATACCGACGCCCGCAAGGGACCGGTCAGCGGTAACGCCACCAACAACCCCGACGGCACCCCTTCCAACATCAACATCCCCATGGTCGGTGCCGGCTTCGATGACGCCATCGACCTGACCGCGGCCGGATCGACCGCCCGGGTTGAGATCGCCCCGGCGGTGGAAACCACCCAGTACAACATCCTGGCCGAACTGCCCGGTCGCAACGACGACAATGTGATCATGGTCGGCGCCCACCTCGACTCGGTGCAACAGGGTCCCGGTGTTCAGGACAACGGTTCCGGTAGCGGTGCCATCCTGGAGACCGCGGTGCAGATGGCCAAGGTCAAGCCCGTCAACACCGTGCGTTTCGCCTGGTGGGGGGCTGAGGAAGCCGGCCTGATCGGCTCGACCCAGTATGTGGCCGGCCTGAGCCAGGAGGAGATCGACGACATCGCTCTCTACCTGAACTTCGACATGATCGGCTCACCCAACTTCATCTACTCCATCTACGACGGTGACGACTCCGACGGTGTCGGCGCCGGTCCGGGACCGGAAGGTTCGGCCGCCATCGAGACGTTCTTCGAGAACTTCTATGAGGAACGCGGTCTGCCCTACACCGGCACCGACTTCTCCGGTCGCTCCGACTACGGTCCGTTCATCGCCGAAGGTGTTGACATCCCGGCCGGTGGTCTGTTCACCGGAGCCGAGGTGGTCAAGACCGAGGAGCAGGCCGCCATCTGGGGCGGTACGGCCGGCCAGCAGTTCGACCCCTGCTACCACCTGGCCTGCGACACCTTCGACAACATCAGCCTCGAAGCGCTCGACGTCAACTCCGACGCCGTGGCCTCCGCCACCCTCAACTTCGCCATGAACACCAGCGAGGTGAACGGCAAGAAGGGCAAGGGTAACTTCAAGGTCAAGAACCAGAATCTGCGAGGCATCAAGGAGCACATGCACGCCCACGACATGATGGACTAGTCATCGTGTAGGGCTTGGACCCAGCAGAAGATTCCGGTGGCCACCCTCGGCTTCGAGGGTGGCCACCGGCGCGTTCGGCCCGTCAGGCCGTCAAACCGTCAGGCCGTCAAAATTGCAGTAGAGAACGAGCTGACAGCTCGTTTTCTACTGCAATTTTCGATTGTCGATCAGCGGCAGCCGCGGCGGGGGCTGGACTGGTCGCCGGCACCGGCCGGCGCCTGGCCAGGGGGAAAGGTATGGGGGTGGTTGACGTCGCCGGAACCTCGCCCGGGCCGCAGATTCAACGGATCACGACCGGGGGCGGCCTGATGGGCATGGTTGGTGTCGCCGTAGCCACAGCCCGGCCGAGGCGGAACCGGCTCGGCGGAAACGGCGGTGACCGTCATACCCAGCACACCCGCTCCGGTGGCCAGGGCGACAAGAATTCGTTTCATGAGATCCTCCAAGGATGGTGATGAACCGTCGTGGTACCACCACGACCTTAGCCCCCGGGGGTTTCAAGATTCGAGCGATGACCGCTACTCGGCCAGAAAGCCGATGATGGCCCTGGCCACCGTGTCGGGCTGATCCTCATGCACGATGTGCGACGCTCCGGGAATGCGAGCGTGTTGCGATGTGGGCAACAAGCCATCGAGGTGGTCGCTGATCAACGGCCATACCGCCACGCTGTCCTCGCCCGACAGCAGCAGGGTCGGGGTGGTGATGTTGCGCACCTGGTCGTCGGTCAGAGGCTCAAAGCTCTGACTCAGGTACTCAGCCCGAATGTTGTTGGCCTCGACCTGTTCCAGCCGTTCGGCCGACAGCTGAGCGAACGATTTCCGACCCAGAACCGCTTTGCCGAACGACTGCAGCGCCTTGTCCATCTGCCCTCGCTCGGCCGCCTTGGTTGCCGGCACCAGTCCGGTGGCCCCAAACCTCAACAAGCCGAATCCCAGTCGGGGTTGGTTGATCATGACTCGCAACAACTCCGCTGGTTTGGGTGGATCACTGAGGAAGAGCGGTACCACCGGCGGCTCGATGAGGACCTGGCGACGGACCATGCCCGGGTGGCGGAGGGCCAGCAGCATGGCCACGAAGCCGCCAAAGGAGTGCCCGACAATGTTGATGGGATCGCTGGTCAATGAGCCTATGACGGTGATCAGATCGTCAACATGTTCCGACATCGTGTAGTCGGTGCCGTCGTCAGGCGGGGGATTGGGCCAGTGGTAGCGGCGGCTGTAGGACAGGAGACGGAACTCACCGGCCAGTTGCCGGTTCAAGGTTTCCCAGGTTCGTCGGTCGCTGGCCGATCCGTGGACGAACAGAACCGGTTGGCCTTCGCCCTCCTGCAACACCTCAATGTCAAGATCGTCGATGGTGACCAGCACTTGCCCAGCTCCCTCATTGTGTTGTGCCCGAAGGCCCACGCCCTGCGGCCAGTTCCTGACGGGCGATTCGCCCCATAACGTCCACGGCGCGGGCCCGCAGGACGTTATCCGACCTAGTTAGTCAAACAGCATCGACATGCAAGGGCAAGCGCATGGTCGCTCCAACCTCAAGGCGCAAGCCAAGATCCTCCCAGCTTCCCGCTCCGGCCGGGATACGGTCGGGGCATGATCGAAAGCGTTTCCTGGGTCCAGGCCGCGGCCTCGCTCATCCTGGTGGCGGTGACCATGGCCGTCGGCTGGTGGCTCCATCTGGGGATCACCCGCCGTCTCCTCATCGCCACGGCCAGAGCGGCAGCGCAGCTGGTGGCCGTCGGGGTGCTGTTCGGGGTGATCATCACCTCGTCCCGGGCCATGGTCCTGGCCTGGATGTGGGTGGTGGCCATGGTCGGCGTGACCGCGGTGGTGGCCCGGCGCCGGGCCCCCAACCTGCCCAACGGACCGGTCATCGCCGCCTTGGCCGTGGTGGTCACGGTGGGCCTGTGTCTGGCCATCGTGTTCGGGCTGGGAATCATCGCCTACGAGCCGGTGAATCTCATTGTCATCGCCGGGATCACCATCGGCAACACCCTGCCCGCTCTGGTTCTGGCGGCCAAGCAGACGGTCAACGCCGCCGTGGCCGAACGGGGTCAGATCGAGGCCTTGATGGCCACCGGAATGTCGACCATGCAGATCGTGCAGCACGCCGGTGGACCCATCGCCCGACTGGCGCTGGTTCCCCAAATCGAACGGACCAACGTGGTCGGACTCATCGCCCTCCCGGGGGCCATGACCGGTCTCCTGCTGGCCGGCGTGGCCCCGGCCGACGCCGTGCTGGTGCAGTTGGTGGTGATGTACCTGGTCTTGGGGGCGGTGGCCCTTTCGGTTGTGGTGACGGTCAGCCTGGGCATCCGTAGTCTGTTCACCCCCTCGCTGACCCTGATCCCGATCGACGAGCTTCAACCAGCCGCCATGCCGGCCGAGCGGTGAGCAGGGCTAATGTCGCCCGGCGCTGATTCCGAGAATCAAACCGTGAGACCATCGACCTTCGCCGCCGCCCGCGCCGCCGCTCCGGCCATTGGCGCCATGTTCAGCCTGACCCTGCTGGTCGGAGCCTGTGGTTCGCCACCGGACGAGATGGCCTTCGAGTCATCCACCTCATCGTCAACCGAGGTCACGACGTTCTCCGAGTCGACAGTTCCGGGGACGAACGTTGATGAGGTCGACGGTGGCGACGGTCAGGCGGCAGCCCTGGCCGCAGCCAGACAGCGGTGGGCCGAGGCCGACCTGGGCGACCATACGCTGCTGGTGCAGGACCATTGCGGAGAATGTGATCCGGCCGACCGGGCGGTCGGAGAAGTGGTCAGCTGGGGAGAGGATACCTATGCCTCCGGTCCGAGCTTGACCGTCGAGTCGATGTTCGCCCGGATCGAGAAGGCTCTGGCCGACGGCCGCACCGTGGAGGCGACCTACGACGATGCCAGCGGCTATCCGACCGAGGTGTTGATCGATCCGGAGGAGGCCGAGGTCGACGGCGGCAGCCATGTGGTCATCCATGAGGTTCGGCCCGGGCTGCCCGGTGATGCCTTCTCGACCGACGGATTCGCCCAGGCGGTCGAACGATGGCGGAGCAGTCGCCCACCGGCCTACGAGTACACGGTCACCATCGCCTGCGGCCGCTGCCCCTACGAGGGTCGATTGTGGGCCCGAGTGATCGGCGATCAGGTGGTGGACGAACGATTCGCATCAGCCGGGGGCGACGAGTCGGCGGAGGCCGTGACCATCGACGAGGTTTTCAGTGATCTGCAAAGACTGTTCGAATCCGACGGTGGACTGGTTGAGAGCGGCGTTCTCATCAACGGAACCGCGGCCTACCATCCCGAATACGGCTACCCGAACTGGATCGGGCTCGATCTGGAGATCGTTGAACCCCGGGAATCGAACCGCAACCTACCGGCCCGACTGGTGTACATGATCGGTGGCTTCACCGCCATCGATACCGAGGGCAACGACTATTGTGTCGCTCTGGACCAGCTGTTTTCGATGACGCCGGCAGCCACCCCCGACGCCGCCTATCTCCAGCAGCTGGCCGCCGTACACAACCAGTCACCGGTCCAACATCGAGTGCTGTGGGAACTGTTCAACAAACTGTTGAGCGAGCCGTTCGACTACGACAACTTCAACCCGGCGGCCGATGCTCTGGATGCCACCGCTTCGGATCTGACCGATGCCTGTCCGAACCTCGGACCCTTTGTCATGGACGACGGCGGTTACATCATCTACCTTCGCTAGGAGTCTCCTGGAAAGCGGGTTCAGGTGGGAAGCTGCTGTCCGGCCAGCTCCCGACTGTCGGTCTGGGATATCACACAGAGAATGGTGGCGTCGGTCGGCAGGTCGGACATCAACCAGACCGAGGTTGTGCTCGTCGGCAGTGGGGCAACCGAGACGATGTCGAAGTACGGCGGAGGCCCATCAATGCCGGACCGAGCGAATGCCTCGGCCTGTTCGAGCGTGGTCCCGGGGTCATAGACGACCACCAGCACACCGAGACCCGGTGTAGTCGACGAATTGGTGATCTCAACCTCCAGCGACGCCGTTGGCGGATCCGGTCCGTCGTAGCGGCATTCGTCGCCGTCGAAGTTCACGGTGGCGGTGGGTGTCCAGGCGTCGGCTGTCGACTGGGGCCGGCCGGCGACGGTGGCGAAGAACGTGTTCTCGAAGCGATCCCGATCGGCTGACATGGCCACCCGAACCTCGGTTCCTCCGTCGTCGGCCACGGTGCGACCCAGTTCACCCGAATCAGGGTCGGTGACCACCGACAGCGAGAGGGTCTGCATGTCGACGATCGTCTCGTCGACCAGGGTGACGGCGGCCAGGTCGTCCCAATGGTAGACCCCACCGATCAACGGGTTGGCCGAGTAGAAGCCGTTGATCAGCTCCGCCGCCCGGGTTTTGCCGGTGGCCAAGGCGGCGACGGTGGCCGGCGTGACCGGCACCTCGTTGGTGGCGTCCAGGGGGATCACCGAGATCGGCACACCGCTGTCCAGAATCTGTTGCGCTGCCGTCGGGTCGATCCAGATGTTGAACTCAGCGGTGAAGTTGGTGAAGCTGAAGATGTTGCCGCCAACGTCGACTGCTCCCCCCATAATCCGTAGCTCACCGACGTTGGCGGCAGTATCTTCGTTGTCCAGCACCGGGGCCAGGTTGGTCAGCGGGCCGAGGGCCAGGACCGTTGCCCCCGGGTTGTCGGCCAAAGCGTCGACCAGGATCTCGGTGGCCGGGGGCAGTTCCTGCTTCCCGGCTTCAAGCGCCATCCCGGCCAGGGCTGTGGCCTGGTCCCGCCAGGCGCTGGGGGCGGTGTTGAACCCGCTCAGCGGCGCCCGATCGCCGCACCCCACCGGGGTGTCGGCTTGGCCGTAGGCGTCGAGGATGGCTCGGGCGTTCCAGCCCGCCTCGGGGCAGCGGGCCAACCCTGAGCCGGTAACGGAAACAGCGACGACGTCGACCTCATCGTGCTCCAGGAGAAACAACAGCGCCCGGACGTCGTCGATCCCCATGTCGGTGTCGACAATCACCGCCGGGGGCGAGGCCTGGTCCGACGATGAGACGCACCCGCCGGCGACCAGAACCAGAACCGCCAGAACAACGGTAAGCAATCGGTGAGGCGTCGCCATGTCGCCAAACATAACAAAGGTGGTCGACCCCTCCAATGTCGCACTAGGAGCGGCCGGCCACGGGGATGGTGATACGAAAGCGGGCGCCGCCCAGGGTTCCGTCTTCCACCGTGATGGCGCCCCCGATCTGATTGATCTGGGCCTTGGCGATGGCCAGACCCAGCCCGGCCCCGCCGTGTTTGCGGGAACGACCGTCGTCGGGCCGATAGAAGCGGCGGAAGATCTCAGCTCGCTCCTGGTGCGGAACCCCGGGGCCGTCGTCGTCGATGGTCACGGTGATCACCTCCGATGCCTCTCCCCCGCCACGGGCCGAGACGGCAATCCGGGAGGTGGCGTGACGTCGGGCGTTGGCCACCACGTTGGCCACCGCCCGGGAGATGTCGGGAACGGGTTGTCGGGCCGTTACCCGATCGACGTCGACCACCAGCCCGTCGTTCATCGATCCCCCTATCCCCGCCCGGGCCAACACGTCGGCCACGGGGGCGATCGCCTCATCGGGGCGACGACCTTCGTCGATCGAGGCCAATGTCAACAAGTCGTCGACGAGGTCGGTCAGACGCTCGCTCTGACCCAGCACCGATCGGGCCAGCTCGGCGATGTCACCCCGACCATCAAGAGCGTATTCGGCTTCCGCCGTCAGCACCATGAGCGGGGTTCGCAGCTCATGCGAGGCGTCGGACACGAAACGGCGACGCTCCGAGTCGGTGGCTCGCAGCTTGGCCAGCATCGAGTTGAACGTGTCGGCCAGCTCGGCGATCTCGTCGCCGGAAGCAGCCACCGGCAGGAGGTCGAGCGTGGGGTCGGCTTCCACGGCCCGGGCTCGGGCGGTGAGCCGCCGTACCGGCGCCAATGAGCGGTCAACCACGAACCAGGCGGCCGATCCCACCAGCAACCCAACGACCAGAACCGAGATCCACAGGGCGGTGCGAACGGTGCCCAGCGTCTGATCGATCTCGCGGGTCGACACCCGACCGACCAGGGCGTCGATTCCCTCGATGTTGGAGGGCCGCACCACCTGCAACACGTTGGCTCGGGGCTCGGGAACCGGTTGGCCGGATCGCACCACCTGCAGACTGAGATCCAGCTGCAGGCTACGCTCCAGCTCGTCTCCGGCCTGCAGTCGCCGTTCCAGCTGGTCCAGCCGCTCGATGAGCAGGTCACGCTGCGAATCTCGGGCGGCACCGACCATGGCCACATAGCCGAAGGCGCTGACCAGGCTGAGGACGGCCAGGGTGGCGAAGGCCGCCGTCAGGGCCACCCTGATCCGCAGATCGGAGGTCATCGGTGATCGGGCTCCGCCGCCGGGCCGGTCGAATCGGAGGCCAGCTGAAAGCCGACACCCCGGATGTTGCGGATCGTGTCGCCTCCGAGTTTGTTTCGCAACCGGTTGATGTAGACGTCGACCGAACCGGTGTCGCCATCGAAGTCGAATCCCCAGGCGGCGTTCAGGATCTCCTGACGGCTGACCGGTGAACTTCCGGCGGAGACCAGGACATACAAGACATCGGCCTCCTTTTTCGTGAGCACGATCTCCTCGTCGCCCAAACGGCAACGGTGACTGGCCAGATCGAAGCGAAGCGACCCGACCGTTATCTCATTGGTGGACACCCCGGCCGACCGACGGACCGCGGCCCGGATCCTGGCCGCCAACACGTTGATGGAAACCGGTTTGGTCAGAAAGTCATCGGCCCCCAGATCGAGCAGATCGATCTGATCCAGATCGCCGTCCTTGGCCGTCAGGACAACCACCGGGACCTCGCTGCCGGTCTCCCGCAGACGCTGGCAGACCTGGTAGCCCGACAATCCGGGCATCAGGAGATCGAGAATGATGGCATCGAAGTGGTTCTCCGTCGCCTTCCACAACCCGTCGTCGCCGTTGTCGACCACCTCCACCGAGAATCCCTCGGCTTCCAGCCCGCGGCTGACGACTCGGATGATCTCGGGGTCGTCCTCGATCAGCAGCAGGCGCACGTTCCCGACTGTACTGCCGCCGGAACGAGGCGGACAGGGCGGCCGGGCCGGCCTGTTAAGTCTGTGTTCAGGTCGCTTCAGATTTCATACAGAGGTCATCGGACATGCTGCCACCACACCTGATGCGAAAGGATCAATGACATGCGTACAGCACTGAAGACCATGGTGGCGGCGGTGGCGCTGACCGCACCGGTGGCCGTTGGCTGGGCCTACACCGCCGGCGCCACCGTCGGCGACGGCGATCGGGGGTTGTCCACGTTCTTTTCCGACGAAACCGTGGACGAGTTCGCGGTCGACGGCTACCTGATCACCCGTGAAGGCCGCGACGGGGCCATCACCATGGAGGTCACCGGTCCCGACGGGGCCACCATCGCCCTCGACGATCTTCCCGGCGACATCGCCGAACGGGTCGACCACTACGAGAACCACTGGTCACCGCTGGACGAAGGGCCGGCCTTCGGCACCACCGATGACGGTGAGAGTTGTTATGAGGTGCCGGACCTGAGCGGCCCCGGGGTGGTGGTTGATATCACCGAAAACGACGACAACACCATCCGCATGGTCGAGGCGTCAACCGACGTGGACGGAGTCATCTCCGTTCAGGCCAAAGAGTTCCAGAACGCCGAACTCAGCGCCGCCGATCGGGCCGCCATTCTGGCCGGCGAGAAGGGCCTCGACGACCTGAGCGGTGGCACCGAACTGGTCCCCTGCGACTGACGCTGACGCAGCGGTAGGTTGGCAGGAGCCCGGGGCGATCAGCCCCGGGCTCTGGTCATGTCCCGCAGGATGCGGTTTTCCAGCTCATCGTCGTCCAGGCGAGCCTTGACCACATCACCGATGCTGATCACACCGAGCACGACATCGTCGTCGACAACCGGAATATGTCGGGTACGCCGATCGGTCATGAGCTGCTCGACCTGGCCGACGGCATCTTCGGTTGAGCAGGTGGGCACGTCGGTGGCCATGACGTCACGAACCGGAAAGTCGAGAAGCTCCTTGCCTCTCGTCACCAACCCGTTGATGACATCGCGTTCACCCAGCATGCCCAGCAGCTTTCCGTCGCCGTCGGTGACCACCAGCGTGCCTATTCGATGGGTATGGAAACGTCGCAGCACCGCCCACACCCGTTCACCCGGTGCGGCGGTTATCGGCGCCCCGCCTTTGCCCTTCAACACCTGGCTTACTCGCATTGTTGCCTCCTGTGCGTTCGTCCGCCGGTAGAAACCGGCCTCCAGGCCGAACAGGCACGGGGCGTCGTCAAGCCGATGTCTCATCGGCCTATTGGGGCCACCTCCATTGTAAATTCCGACCACCCACGAGCGCCAGGGGTCCTTGGTCCCGGAAGCCTCGTCGTCTCGGGGCCGCCGCCACCACCACGGCCTGGTCAGTCGGCCAGTTCGGTGGTCCGGGCGATCAGGTTTCGCAATTCCCGCACCGCCACCAGTAGTACGCCGACGTCGCTGCTGGTGGTGCGGAGATCGACCATGGTCTTCCGGTAGCGGTCCAGGGCGACCTTGTGACGATCGGTCCAAGTCTCCAGTAGCACCAGCGGATCGGGTTCGCCGTCGGCCGGGGCGGCGGTGGCCGCCACCAGATAGGCCAGTTCCCGATGATCGGTGTAGAGATCCATGCGCAGCGTCAACCGGGCCAAGGTCGACCATTGGGAGTCGCGGGGCAGGGCCAGGATCCGATCTCGGAGCCAGACGAGGTCCAACCGATCGGCCACGTTGAAGTAGACGGAGGAGGCACAGTCGAGCGAAACATCGGCTTGCTGGGCCACGTTGACGATGTCGATGGCGGCCACCGAAGGGGCCAGGCCGGCTATCCGCTCCGCCAGCCCTTCGTCTGTTCCGGCGGCCACGAACTCGGTGATGTCGGCCTCGTAGGCCTGGCGGTCGATGCCGAGCAGATGACGCCCCAGCCCCTTGATGGTCTGACCTATGGGCTCCGCCAGTTCGGCGATGGCGGCGTTGGCGTCGAACGGGTTGGGGCGGCCGCGGATGAGGATACGAGCGGCCCGCTCGGCCAGCTGACGGCAGCTCAAATACGTTGCCATCTGTCGATCAACCGACAGCACGCCGTCCAAGGCGTTGACCTGGTCGATGACCTGCTCCAGATCATAGATCTCCCAGGCCGCGAAATGGGCGGCGGCGATCTCCACTGCCGGGGCCGAGGTCTCCAACCCCAACCGGTAGACCATCGAGACACCGGCGCGATTGACCACCTTGTTGGCCAACATTGTGGCGATGATCTCGCGCCGCAACTGGTGCTGATCGATTCGATCGATGAACCGCTCCTGCAGCGGTAACGGGAAGTACTCGACGAGAAGTTTTCTCAGCGCCGGATCGTCGGGCACGGTCGAAGCCAGTAGAGCCGACTGCAGGGTGTTCTTGGAGTAGGCGTTGAGCACCGACAGTTCCGGCGTGGTCAGACCCTGCCCGGCCAGCCGCCGTTCGGCGAACTCCTCACCGTCGGGTAGGGCTTCGATGATCCGGTCGAGATGGCCCTCCTGTTCGAGTTGGGTGACGTAGCGGGCGTGGACGTCGACCAGGCTGATGGCATCGATCCGGGCCGCGCTCAGAGCCAGCGCCTGCTGGTAGTTGCCGGCCAGAACAAGGTCGGCCACCTCGTCGGTCATCTCCTCCAGTAGCTGGTTGCGCTGCTTGATGGTCATGTCCCCGTCGGCCACCACTCGATCCAGCAGAATCTTGATGTTGACTTCGTGGTCGGAGCAGTCGACTCCGCCGGCGTTGTCGATGGCGTCGGTGAAGATGTAGCCGCCCCGCTGGGCGAACTCGATACGGCCCCGTTGGGAGAAACCGAGATTGCCACCTTCGCCGACCACCGAGCACCGCAGTTGCCGGGCGTCGATCCGGAGGGCGTCGTTGGACTTGTCGCCGACATCGGCGTCGGTCTCCGATGACGCTTTGACGTAGGTGCCGATGCCGCCGTTCCACAGCAGCTGAACCGGCGCCTTGAGGATGACCGACATCAGTTCGTTGGGGGTGAACGTGTCGGTTACGGCCCCGAGCACGAGCTGAGCCTGGGGTGAGATGGTGATCGACTTGGCCGACCGTTCGAAGATCCCTCCCCCGTCGGACAGCAGCGACGTATCGTAGTCGGCCCAACTGGAGCGAGGCAGGTTGAACAACCGCAGCCGCTCCTCGAAGGAGACGGCGGGATCAGGGTCGGGGTCGACAAAGATGTGGCGGTGGTCGAAGGCGGCCACCAGGCGGATGAACCGGGATCGGAGCATGCCGTTGCCGAACACATCGCCCGACATGTCGCCGATGCCGACCACGCTGAAGGGTTCGTTCTGGACGTCGATGCCGAGCTGCCGGAACTGCCGTTTGACCGATTCCCAGGCACCCCGGGCGGTGATGCCCATGGCCTTGTGGTCATAGCCGTTGGAGCCACCGGAGGCGAAGGCGTCCCCCAGCCAGAAGCCTCGGCTGATGGCCAGTTCGTTGGCGATGTCGGAGAACGTGGCCGTGCCCTTGTCGGCCGCCACCACCAGGTAGGGATCATCGTCGTCGTAGCGGACGGTGTTGGCCGGCGGGACGACCTCACCGTCGACCAGGTTGTCGGTCAGGTCGAGCAGGCCCGACACGAACAGCCGGTAGCAGTCCACCACCTCCTGGCGAACGTCCTCGAACTGGTCAGGCCGGCGCTTCAGCACGAAACCACCTTTGGCGCCGTGGGGAACGATGACGGCGTTCTTGACCATCTGGGCCTTGACCAGGCCGAGCACTTCGGTCCGGTAGTCCTCGGTTCGATCCGACCAACGAAGCCCGCCCCGGGCCACCGGACCACCTCGGAGGTGGACCCCTTCCAGCCGGGGGGAGTACACGAAGATCTCCCGGTAGGGGCGGGGTTCGGGGAACTCCTCGAGGGCCCCGGGGTCGAACTTGAGCGCCAGGTATGGGCGGCGATTGCCGTCATCATCCCGCTGACCCCAGGTGGTGCGGACCGTGGCCGAGATGAGGTCGCGGAAGCGCCGCAGGACCCGGTCCTCGTCCAGGCTCTGGATCGACTGGATGACGGTCGACAACGCCGCTTCGATCTCGTTGACCCGGGCCGTTCCCGCCCCGTTGGGATCGAAACGGGCGGCGAACAGGTCGACCAGCATCCGGGCCACCGTCGGATGTTTCTCCAGGGTCTGTTCGACGAACAGCCGGCTGTAGCTCAAACCGATCTGGCGCAGGTAGCGGGCGTAGGCCCGGAGGACGGCGACGTCGACCACACTCATCCCGGCCCCCAGAACCAGGCGATTCATGCCGTCGTCCTCGGCCTCGTCGTTCCACACCGCCAGGAAGGCCTCCTCGATCAGAGCCGAGGCCGCGGTGAAGTCGAGGGTTGTGGTGTGGTGCTCAACCGAGAAGTCGTAGACCCAGATCGGGTCGAGGTCCAGGGGACGAACCTCGTAGGGTCGCTCGTGCACCACGTTGACACCGAGGTTGGTCAGGCTCGGCATCACCGTCGACAGCGCCACTGGCTCACCCCGGCGGTACATCTTCAGTTTGAAGGCCGAACGGTCGTGGCCCGGCTCCCGGTAGGCGATCAGCCGCAGTTGACCCGGCTCGGTCAGTTCCTGAATCTGGGCGATGTCGGCACTGGCCGTTCGGGGGTCGAAGGCCGACTGATAGGCCGGGGTGAAGGCGTGGCGGAATGACTGACCCAATTTGACGGCGTCGAGGTCTCCGAAGTCGTGGAGGAGGGCGTCGCTGAGACCGTCGTCCCACACCTGGGTCAGCCGCTCGATACGTTGCTCCAGCGCCTCGGGGTCGACGTCGGGTCCGTCGACGTCTTCCACCTGGAGTACGAACCGCAGGCGGGCCAGCACCGACTCCGACAACTCGGCGTCCCAGTTGGCCACCGTGCCGTTGTAGGCCTCGCTGAGCGTCCGCTCGATGCCGGTCCGGATCGAGGTGTTGTAGCGGTCCCGGGGCAGGTACACCAGGACCGTCACGAACCGCCCGAACATCTCCCGGCGGGCGAATAGGCGAACCTTGCGTCGTTCCTGGAGTCCGGCGATGGCCCGGGCCACCTGGTAGACCTCGTCGTCTTCCATCTGGATCAAGTCGTCGCGGGGATAACGCTCGAGAATGGTTTTCAGTCTCTTCTCGGCGTGACCGCCGACCGAGAACCCGGCCCGGCGAATGACTTCGGCCACCGTGGCCCGGACGCAGGGGACACTCTCCACCGTCCGGGTGTAGAACTCCGAGGTGAACAGACCCAGGAACCGTCGTTCACCGGTCACCTGGCCGTCCTGGTCGAAGGTCTTGATGCCCACGTAGTCGAGGAACGAAGCACGGTGCACGGTCGATTTGGAACCGGCCTTGGTCAGGTTCAGGAGGCGACGTTCGTGGACCCGGCGGCGGGCATTGGGGCCCAACTCCGACAACGGCCGGGGGCGGCCCAGGTGGCTGTCGCCGCTGAGGATCCCCAATCCGGATCCGGGAACGATGCGCAGGACCTCCTCGCCGTCGTGGTGACCGAGTTCGTAGTCGCGGGCGCCGAGGAAGATGAAGTGGTCGGTGGCCAGCCAGTCGAGAAACTCACGAACCTCGGCGATCTCGTCTGCTTCGAACGGTACCGAGCCGGGCTGGAGGGCCTCCGAAACGGCCTGCATCCGGTCCCGCATCTGCTGCCAATCACGGACGGCGGCCTTGACGTCACCCAGAACCCGGCGAATATTGTCTTCGATCCGCTGCCGGTCCTCGGCCGTCGGTTGACGGTCGATCTCGATGGAGATGAGGGAGAGCCGACGGCCATCACCGTCACTGTCGTCGGTCAGGACCGGGTGGACGACGTAGTGGATTCCGACATCAAGGCGGCTGAGTTCCATGGTCACCGAGTCGACCAGGAAGGGGATGTCGTCGGTGACGATCCGTAGGATGCTGTGGTCGCTCTCCCAGCCGTCGACATCGATTCGAGGGTTGACCACCTCGATGGCCACGGTGCCCGGTTCCCAGCCCGACATCAGGCGGAGGTGGTCGGCGGCCATTCCGAAGAGGTTGGCCACGTGTCGAGACTGCATGTCGACCTCGTCGACATGGGCGAAGTAGGCCCGCAGCAGGGGCTCGAGGTCCGGTCGGTCGGGCACCGTCTTGGCGGCATGGGTAACGACCCGATCAACGGTCAGTTCATGACTCTGTTCCACTCCAGCAGACATGACCCGAGATTAGTAGCCACCGGCCGGGCCGGTCGACTGGCAGCACCGTCGAGGTTTGTGCGCTGAGGTGCAACTATGACACCTCAGCGCACAAACCCAGGGTGACTTCACCCATGGTGCGGGCCTGGACGGCCGGCACCACGGTTTCCTACCCTCGAATACGGGGCATGAAGCGGCGGATCGAGGTGGCTTGGGGGAGCAATGAGCATGTTTCAGCGACGATTTGGCCGGGCCGGGGCGCGCCCGGCGTCGGCTGTGGTCGTGGCCGCACTGGCCATGGTGGTGGCGACGGTGGTGCCGGCCGGAGCCGCGACCTATGACGATCCGGCCTTCTACGACGAGACCTACCTGTCCGGCTTTTCCGGTCCGGTTCAGATGGAGTGGCTACCCGACGGGCGCCTGCTGGTGGCCGAACAATCAGGGCTGGTCAAGATGGTCGATGGCGACGCCGTTCTGGGCACGCCGTTCATCGACATCAGAGACCAGGTGAACGGCATACGTGACCGGGGTCTGTTGGGGATCGCGGCCCACCCCGACTTCCCGTCCCAGCCCTACGTCTACCTCCTGTTCACCTACGACCCGCCGGAAACGGCGGGCCAGACCGGTAACGCCGGACCCAACGGGCGAGGAGCCCGGGTCTCGCGGCTGATCCGAGTCACCGCCGACGCCGCCACCAACCACAGCACCGCCGTAGCCGGCTCCGAAGTGGTGCTGATGGGCACCAATTCGACGGCGGCCACGGTCGGCAACCTGGGTGCCGGCATGAATGATCTGAGTCAGACAACCTGCACCAACCCCGACGGTTCATCGGTCCGTGACTGTCTCCCGGCCGACAGCGAGTCGCACACCATTGGCTCGGTGCGATTCGGTACCGACGGCTTCCTGTATGTAGGCAACGGCGACGCCTCGTCGTACACCCAGGTCGACAGCCGGGCGTTGCGGGCCCTCGACGTCGACTCGATGGCGGGGAAGATATTCCGGATCGACCCCATCACCGGGCAGGCCGCCCCCGGCAATCCGTTCCACAACGGAGACCCCGACGCCAACCGCTCCAAGGTCTGGATCATGGGATTGCGGAACCCGTTCCGGTTCAACGTCGACCCGTTCGACGGCGGGCTGTGGATCGGTGATGTCGGCTGGGGCACCTGGGAGGAGATCAACCACGGGTCGGCCGGACGGGATTTCGGTTGGCCCTGCTATGAGGGTGGTAGCGGTACGTCGGTGCCGCAGTCGGGGTATTCCGGTTTGGCCGAGTGCACGGCCTACTACAACAGCAATTCCGCCACCGCCGCCGACTACGCCTGGAACCGTTCCGGACAGGGTGGGGCGGCGCTGGCCGGGACCGTCTACACCGGCTCCGAATACCCGGCGCAATATCAGAACGCCCTGTTCTTTGGCGATTACGCCCAGGGGTTCATCCAGTACGCCCCCACTGACGGCGCCGGCAATCTGTTGGTCGACGGTTCGGGCCAGCCGATCGTCAACAGCCTGGCCACTGACGTCGGCCCCTTCGTCGACCTCGCTCAGGGCCCCGACGGCTTCCTCTACTTCATCGACATCATCGCCGGCAAGATCCAACGGATCCGGATCGACAATCCCATCGCCGGTCCCCAGATCGAGTACGAGTACTACGAGGGCGCCTGGTCGGCACTGCCCGACTTCGACAGCCTGGTACCGGTGGCCACCGGCATCACCGGCGGCATCAGCGTGGCCCCCCGGCTGCGGGACGATGATTTCGGACTGCGGTTCTCAACCTGTCTACGGGTGCCCGAGACCGGCAGCTACACGTTCGCCACCACCTCCGACGACGGCTCCCAGCTCTTCGTCGACGGAGGCCTCGTGGTCGACAACGACGGTCTGCACGGTTCGACCACGGTGACCGGATCGGTCAACCTCAGTGCCGGCATCCACCCCTTGATCGTGACCCACTTCGAACGCACGGGAGGGCAGGTTCTGGAGGCCACCTGGTCAGGGCCGTCGTTCTCCAACCGGGCCATACGGTCGTCCGATGCCGTGGCCTGCGACGCCGCCATCGCCGCCTCCCCGGATCCGGTCGGGTTCGGTGAGGTGCTGCTGGGGAGCAGTGCCACCACCGATGTCGTCCTCACCAACAGCGCCGGCCAGGCCGCGGTCCAGGTGGAGACGGCATCGACCAGTGGTGGACCGTTCACCGTCACCTCCGGCTTACCGGTGCTCCTTGGTCCGGGAGAGTCGACCACAGTCCAGGTGAGCTTCGCCCCCTCGGCCATCGGCCCGGCCAACGGCACGTTGACCGTGGGCCACAGCGGGGTCAATTCACCGCTGACCGTCGATCTCAGCGGGGCGGGAGCCGACGAGACCAACACCCCGCCGACGCTGACCATCGTGTCGCCGGTTGACGGCCAGATCGAGCGGGTCGGCACTGTCGTGTCACTGGAGGCGTCGGCCGGCGACGCCGTGGATGGCGTTCCCACCGTCACCTGGACCGGCACCCTCCACCACGGGGCCGATCACATCCATCCCAACGAGTTCAACGCCGGCGGCCTGTCGGCGTCGTTCACGCTGGAGGACCATGCCGACAACGCCTGGATCGAGGTGTGCGCCACCGCCACCGATTCCGAGGGAGAATCGGTGACCGAATGCGTTGACGTGTTCCCCGCTCTGGTCGACTACACCTTCAACAGCGATCCCTCCGGCCTGCAACTGTCGTACAGCGGCGAGACCTTCACCACGCCGTTCACCGTGTCGGCTGTCATCGGTGCCGACCGCACCATCGTGGCTCCTGTCAACCAGAACGGGTTCGACTTCGTGTCGTGGTCGATCGGCGGGGCGGCCAGTCAGACGATAAGCATCGGTGACGCCCCGACAACCGTCACCGCCACCTACACCGAAGCGCCGATCAGCCAGCCCCCGACCATCGTCGACCCGGGAGGCCAGAACGACCGCGTCGGTGACACCGTCACTCTGCAGATCGAGGCTTCGGACCCCGACGGAGGCACCGTCGCCTACAGCGCCTCGGGGTTGCCGGACGGACTGACCATCGACCCCGCCTCGGGCCTCATCTCCGGTTCTCCGACCACAACCGGCCGCTACCGGGTGGACGTCACCGTCACCGACGACGAGGGTGAGTCGACCACCATACGCTTCAACTGGAAGATCAACCGACCGAAGGGCAGGAATCGCTAGGGATTGGCTGTGAGGTTCGCTACTGGCCATGGACCGACGTGCCGAGGGAGTCGGAGGACGCCGTGACCGTTGGATACGCTTTCGGACGTGGATGCAGGAGGTCGTCGGCCCGATGCGGCCGCGAGCAGGAACCGTGGGGGGCTGTCCCGGCCCACCCGGAGGGTTGGCGGTTCGACACTGATCTGCCTGGCGGCAGCAACACTGCTGAACCTGTCACCGATCGGCCCGGCGGCGGCCCAGAATGAGGCAGTCGGCGGCGATTGTACGAGCGTGGTGTGGAACGAGGACTTCGGTGCTGGGGTCGGTGACGTCGACATCTCGGCCACCCAGGGCTCGACGCCGATGCGGTGGAACGGCCCCGATCCGGAGAGGATCGGCAACGGCGAGTACACGATCACGAGCAACCTGACCGAGAGTCATGGGGGCTGGTGGTTCCCCACCTCCGACGATCACACGCCCGACGACACGAACGGCCGCATGATGGTGCTCGACGTGGCCGACCGGCCTCAGGAGATCTATCGGGCCACCGTGGGCGGATTGACACCGGGACAGACGTACTGCTTCAGCGGCTGGCTGGCCAATGCCAACCGCAACGGCAACGGTCGCCTACCGAACGTCAGCTTCAATATCTTGGAGGGGTCGGAGCGGATCGCCGGTTCCGGCAGCGGCGACCTGCCCAATGCCCAGAGCCTCGTCTGGCGGGAGACGTCATTCACCTTCGTGGCCCCGGCCGAGGAGGTGGTGGTCTCGGCCTACGACAATGTCGGTGAGCGGTCGGGGGCCGACTTCGTCATGGATGACCTGACGATCACCACCAACGGGCTGACAACGCTGACGGTTCGCACGGTGGTGGTGAACGATGAGCCGACCCCTGGAACCGCTTCGGCCGGCGACTTCACCGTGACCGTGATGGCCGACGACGAAACCTCGCTTTCGGCCCCCGGCGACGCCGCCGAGCTGGCCGAGGCCGAGACGGCCGCCGGGCTCTACACATTGCGCCAGACCGGGCCGAACGGCTACGAGGTGGATCTGTCCTGTGAGGGTGCCACGGTGGCCGGTGATCAGGTGGAGCTGCCGGCCGGCGCCGATGTGACCTGCACCTTCACCAGCAACGACATGGACGCCGACCGGGACGGATACGCCGACGAGGCCTCGGTCGACCCCGACCCGAACAGCACCTGCGTTCCGGATCCGTTCGAGGATCCGGATGACCAGCCGCCCGGCGGCACCAACAACGATTGCGACGGTGACGGAATCACCAACCGGACCGAGGGCACCGACGACCCCGACGGAGACGGCCTGGCCAACTACATCGACACGGACTCCGACGGAGACGGCATCGCCGACGCGGTGGAGGGTGAAACCGACTCCGACGGAGTCGGCGTGCCCGACTACCTGGACGACGACTCCGACGGAGACGGGGTGAGCGATGTGGTCGAGGGTGTGGGCGACGCCGACGGCGACGGGATCCTCGATTTCCGCGACCCCGACTCGCAACCAGGCCGGTCCGGCACATCGACGAGACTGCTCGGCGCCTTCACCGGGGCGTTCCTGCTGCTGGCCATCGGCGCCTTCGTGCTGATCGCCCGCGACTCCAAACGGCAGTCGGACGACGAACCCTCCTCACCCGCGGCCGACGGCCCCATTCCGGCCCACGAGCTCCCACCGCCGCTGGCCCCGCGACCGTCGATGCCGCCGCCCCCGGTAACTCGTCGACCGTCGTCGCCAGCCTCTCCCACTCCCCCCGATCCGGACACGGGTCAACCGGAACTGTGAACTGACGGCAGGGCTGAACTGACGGCAGGGCTCCCAGGATCCATCATCGGTTCAGGATGGTGGACTACAGATCCAAGTGGATTCGCAGCGCCTCGTCAAGAGCGGACATGAGGACGATCGGGATACTGCCGATCCTGGCACCGACTCGCTCGATGGACACCGAACGCACCTGTTCGGCTTGGGCCTTGGAGTCTCGATCCAGGCCGGTTTCTTCGCCCGGCAGCAAGACCTGGAACGGATGGACACGGGAGACATTGGAGGTGATGGGAACAACGGTGACCACCCCGCGACCGAGTCGCTCCGCCGTCGAGTTGGCTCCATCATTGCTGACTATGACGCCCGGTCGAGTATTGGCAGCTTCATTGCCCACGACGGGGTCGAGATTAATCAGGTGGATGTCGCGCCGACGCATGTCAGGAACTGGCGGCTGTGACGTCCCAGCTCTCGACGTCGGGGCCATCATCCCACTCGACAAAGGCCGCGGCGTAGGCATCGGTCAGCTCCGATGCCCGAAGAAGCCGAATGGCTCGCTGGATCGCAGCCGATCGCGACGGCACTCCATGTGTCTCGGTGTACTCGTCAAGAAATTCAACGTCTTCTTCAGGGATGCTCACACTGAGCTTCATACCAGCAACCATACCAAGGTAGCATTTGTAATGCTACTATGTCGAAATGGCTGTCACCCGCCCTCCACCCGCCTCGTACCTTGGCAATATTTGCCATCGCCTCTACGATTGGTGGCATGAGCACGATGAACGTGTCACTGCCGACTGATCTGAAGACCTTCGTCGACACCCAGGTCACCGAGGGGGGCTACGGCTCAACCAGTGAATACGTGCGGGATCTGATTCGGCGCGATCACGATCGTCGAAAGCTCAGAGCCGCTCTGCTCGAAGGTGCGAGATCGCCGATCACCACAACGGCCGACGCCGCATACTTCGCCTCGCTTCGCGGCCAAGGCCGTACCGACGGCTGAGCACGACGACTTGCAGGCACGTCTCCGAGCCGCCGCCGCCGACATCGACTCTGCGATCTCCTACTACCGTGAGAACGCCGGCGATGATATTGCGGACGACTTTGTCGACGAGCTCGAAAGGTCAGTCTCGCTGCTGGTTCGACACCCCCGAACCGGATCGCTGCGCTTCGCCTACGAGCTGGAGATACCGGAGCTACGAAGCTGGCCGTTGCCCAACTTCCCCTACCTGATCTTCTACCTCCCCAGCGACGACCATCTTGACATTTGGCGTGTTATGCATGCCCGGCGAGATATCCCAGCGTTCCTTCAGGTCGACGAGCACTGAGACTGGCGGGCGGTCAGGCAACCAGGACGGTTTCGCCGGCCCGCAACTTTTCCCCGGCGTTGACCACAATGTCCTCCGGCTTCAAGCCCGGAATGAACAGATCAACTTGGCTGCCCCAGCGGATCATGCCGAGTTTGTCGCCCAGATCGACCTTGTCACCTTCGCTGAGGTAGCAGTCGATCCTGTTCACCTGCTGGTCTGCGATCTGCACCACATAGGCCGAGAGGTCGTCGCCGTCGATCCGAACAATATTGCGTTCGTTGGTCCAGACGTGGGAGGAGTTGGCATAGCGATTGTCGAGCCGGAACAGATTGCGGACGAACATGTCGCCCATCGACTCATTGAACGGTGCCGGGTGATACGTGATCTCGCTGATCTCTCCGGCAATAGGGCAACGCTGGTAATGAACGTCGTAGGGAGACAGGAATATCCCGATCAGTGTCCCCGACAGTGGACGGCTTTCGCTCTTGACGATCTCGTCCAGCGGAATCTCCCGTCTCCCCTTGATGGCGATAGGGACCACCCCATCCTCAACGTGTTCCAGATAGATGACCCGACCGTCAGATGGAGCGACCACACGAGCGCCCGACGGAATGGACCGATGCGGATCGCGAGGAAAATACCACTTGCGATACGCCTCGAAGACTCCGTAGGCAAGTCCAGCAGCAAGCATGCCGCCGAGGATGGTTCTCGGGTAACTGAAGGAGTGCCGCACCCAGCCATTGTGCCGTGCGCTCGACGGGCCGACGACCAACCAACGGCCGACGCCGCGTACTTCGCCTCGCTTCGCTTGATCCCAACGGCGATACATTCCTCGGTGGCCCCCACACACCAACCGGATCGCTGCGCTTCGCCGACGAGCTGGAGATACCGGAGCTGCGAAGCTAGCAGGGTGCGGAAAATCGGTCGGTAGGCCGTGTATTGGTGCTAGGGGGTGGTTCCAGGTGTCGGGTCCGGTGATGGTGGTGGCCGGATCGGGTGGCCCCGAGGCCGCCTGGCGGCTTCGGGAGGCCCCTGTTGGGACCGGGCCAGGCAGGGGTCAGGCTGTCGCGGCGTCGAGAGCGCAGATCCGAATCAGGTTGTAGACAGCGGCTTCGGTCTTGAACCAGGCCCGGTTGCGGGCTTGGCCGATGTAGCGGAGCTTGCGGCCAGCCCCGACGGTCTTAATCCAACCGAAGGGCTCCTCGACCCGTTTCCGGATCCGCTGGGACACGCCGTAGCCGTCGTGGCGGGTGGTGCGCCCATCGATCGCCGATCTTCGGTTGCTGGTGTTCTGGGCGACGTGTGGCGTGAACCCCAGCTCACGGACCTCAGCGACGAAGTCCTTCGTGTCGTAGCTCTTGTCCCCAGCGACGGTCCGGCGCCTGCCCGATGCTGGCAACCGTCTGAGCATCTCGGTGGCACAATCGCGCTCGGCGTAGCCGGTCGCTTGGGTCAACTCGGCGTCGACGATCAGCCCGCAGCGGTTCTCGATCAACAGGTGCCCCATATAGGACAGCTCCGCTGGGGCTGCGTTGGACTTGCGGAACAGCATCGCCTCGGGATCGGTCGTGGAGGTGTGCGTGGAGTTCGACCGGCGCTGCCCCTTGAAATCGATCTCGGCGTTGCGGCCCTTGAACCCGTTCCCATCGTCGTCGTCGTTGCTGCGGTCGTTGGGTTTGAAGCTCTTGTTCGATGCCCACGCCTGCAACAAGGTGCCATCGACGGAGAAGTGATCCGACGACATGTAGCGGCGCAGCTTCGCCTGGGTCACCACCGCAGCGAAGAACCGATCCGCGATCTCGTGATCCAAAAGGCGTTCCCGGTTCTTCGTGAACGTCGTCGCGTCGAACGCCCGGTCGTCGATCGCCAGATCCAAGAACCACTTGAACAACATGTCATAGTTGAGTCGCTCGCAGAACGCCCGCTCGGAACGGATCGAGTACATCGCCATCAACACCGTTGCCTTCAACAGGGTCTCCGGTGGCACCGACCGCCGACCCGAGTCCGCATACATAGCGTCGAACTCGCTATCAAGACCGGCCAACACCTCGTCGACCACGACCCGGATCCGGCGGATCGGATGATCCACCGGGATCAGATCCTCGGTGCTCAACGACGACAACATCGACAACTGCCGGTCAGGGGTTCCACGCATCCCCCCATTCTTTTCGATTCCCGACCAGAACGCGAGCACCAACCAGAAGAATTTCAGCACCCTGCTAGCCGCTGCCCAAGTTCCCCTGACGGGCTCTGAAACCGGCTATTACTGAGCGGAGGTGTCCCAGCGCCGAGTCCCGTCCGGCCCGCACGGGCTCACATCTGAGCATTCATGTCTTCCTCCGTCGGGACGGGCTGCTCCGGATTGTGCTGGCAAGGCTAGCCAGACCGAATGGCTTTGGGCCCTCTCAACACCCTGGCGGGCAAGGTGATGATGGCGCGGAAGAGATCGAGTACGGCAGCGACCGAGACCCCTACGATCCGAAATGGCACGGTCAGCAACCAGACCAGCGGATAGAGGATTAGCGCGAGCAGGGCCAGAGGCCAAGCAGCAACCAACAAGATGAGCCACAACAGGAACTTCACCATGGAAACCTCCGCGAGACTGAGCACACCATCGCCATTACGATGATGCTCCAGTGAGGGCGATATGGATTGACGCTAAAATTTGATCTCGTCGCCGTATAGGGCCTGAGGTCCCCAGTCGGTCACGACAGTACCCAAGGCGAATGCGCCCCGACGATCAGGCGTCCGCCGGTTCGGCGATCACGACCGGGATGTCTCGATCCGTCTTTGCCCGATAGCCGTCGTAGCCTCGGTAGGCGGCCACAATCTGAGGCCAGAGTTCCGCCTTTTCGTCGGCTGAGGCGGTACGGGCAACGAGCGTTGCCCTGTTGCCACCGTCGACGAGCTCTGCGGTGAACCGGGGATTGGCCACCAGGTTGCGGTACCAATCCGGATCCCGATCATCGCCACCCTTTGAGGCAACAAACACCAACGTGTCTCCGTGCTGGACGGGTGCCGTCAGCATCACGGTACGGGGCCGCCCCGAAGTCCGGCCGGTGGTGGTGACTTTGTACACCGGCATGGTGCCGATGGTGGCCCCGACCCTGCCTCCGGTCACGGCCAGCAGGAGGCGATGCCCGAGATTCATCGCCTTGTGCATTGCGTCCCTCATGGCCTTCCCGAGTTCCATAACGCAAACCTAGTTTGACTCTGCTCGTTGCGGGGCGGCCAGCACCCTCATCGACCACGGCGCGATCAACGCTCGCAAGCCCGCCGGGTCTAGAAGAAATCTCACGCTGGGAGACGAAGAGGCAGCTCACGTTCCTGGACAGCTAACGCCGCATACCGCAAGGCCTCGGCAATATCGGCAGCCTCGAGGATCGGATGTTCGGCCAGAATCTCCTCGACTGTCATCCCGTCAGCGACCATAGCAACGACCGACGCCACAGGAGATCGCACGTCACGAATGCGGGGCACGCCAGCCATTCTGTCGCGATCGGCCGAGATACGTTCGAAAGCCACGTACCAGTTGTACTGGATCCATTCAACTCAGGTCCTACCGATTCGAGCGAGGCACCCCGCCTATGAAGCGGGAGTGGGAGCCAATCTGGGAGCCTTGACAACTCGTCGCCGTTCGAGCTGGCTCACTCCGGTCCAACGATCTGAGCTGCTTGGGGGCCGATATGGCTCCCAGTTTGACCCCCGCTCGGCCGTGACGGCCGCCGAAACCCGCTACATTTAGCCCCGGAGGTGTCTGAGCGCCAAGGCCGTTCCGGCCCGTGGGCCTCCCCCGCCTTCAAAGGCTGCAAGGGCAGTCCAAGGCCATCCGCCGACAGCCAAACGGGCGCCTTGTTGGTACGTTCCTGGTTGCGCCGAGCCGCAGCGGTTCGCAGTGCGTGGCTCCCAGGCTGGCTCCCAACCGGATGCTCTTAATCGCTCTGGCGCGGCGGACGGACCGGCAACCGGCGCACCCTGATGCGCTGCTGTCCCAAGACGACGATGGCCCCCGAATCAAGGTCTTCAGCGACCTCGTCGAGGTTGGCGAGAATCAACGCCGCCAACTCCGCCGCCCGGCGACGGTCCTGTCTACGCAGTAAGAGGATCGACGGACCCGACGCATTGCTGGAGGCCAGCAAATCACCAAAGTCGGTGTCGGCCGACACAATCACGCGGCTGTCGTCGAAGGCAACTTGAAGAATCTCGTTGTCGTCGGCGGCGTGCATTCCAAGACTCTGAACATGCACGACATCGTGGCCAGCGTCGGCCAGAAGATCGACCAGCAACGGCGGGAGATTTTGATCGAGGAGGAATCTCACGCAGGAAGCCGCAAGGGTAGCTCTCGCTCTTGAACGGCCAGTGCAGCGTATCGGAGCGCCTCGGCAATATCGGCGGCCTCAAGAATGGGGTGCTCGGCCAGAATCTCCTCAACCGACATCCCATCGGCGACCATAGCCACAACCGAAGCTACCGGAAATCGCAAACCGCGAATGCAGGGAACCCCAGCCATTTTGTCGGGATCTACGGAGATGCGTTCAAAGGTCACATCTCCATAGTAGAGCATCCAGCCGACACGGAATCGATCGATTGACCCGAGCACACCCGCCGCAGAAGCGGGGGTGGGAGCCATCTGGGAGCCTTGACTCTTCGTAGCCGTCCAGTCTGATTCGATGTGGTCCGATGAACCAGGAGGTTGGGAGCCCCGATGGCTCCCAGATTGGCCCCTTGATGCGCTCGTGTACCTCCGAAAACCCGCTACATTAGCGGGCGGAGGTGTCTGAGCGCCAAGGCCGTTCCGGCCCGTGGGCCTCCCCCGCCTTCAAAGACTGCAACGGCTGTTCGGATGGGATCGCCGCAGGCCCATTTGGCGCTGCCGGTGTGCAGCCTGATCGAAGTCAGACCGTCGAAGTTCAAGGCCGATGGCCCCCACGGTGGCTCCCTGAACGACTTGCCGCCGTCTCAAGTCGAGGTGCCGGACGGTTCGTCAGGTGCAGCCGTGTTCGAGCACGAACTTTTGAACCCGATCGGCGATGCGCTCAGCCTTCGTCAACATGAAGAGGTGACCGCCATTGATGATCTCCAGATCAGCATTGGGGAGGCGACGGGTCAGTAGCTTCCCGTTGATGACTGGAACCAAGGGATCATCGTCGCCCATCATGACCAACGTCGGCGTCTTGATTCGGTGAAGCCAAGGGAAACTCGTCCAGCCCGCCACCGCCATCATCTGATACAGATAGCCCCTGAAATCGCCCGCATTTACTACCGCGGCGTGCCCGTCCAAAAGCTCGGCCGCGACTTCGCCACCGTAGATCTGCGCTCCGACCTTGCGCAGATACTCCGGGTCGGTTCCGCTCGGGCGAGCAACACAAAGACATGATCTCCAAGCTCGGTCACGGCGGCGCATACCTCACCCGAATTCGTGACCACGGCGGAGGCCGGGTCGAAATCGACGAGAACGGCGAAGCCCAGGTCTACTACACGATGAACCACGAGCAAGATGTTGAGACCATGCGGTTGGCCATAGACTCCCTCATCAAACTGTTCGTGGAGGCAGGAGCCCAAGAGTTCCACCTGATGGGCGACGCCCCATCGTGGCGAGTCGGCGACGACCTCGACGAGTACATGGAGAAGGTTCGCCGGGTCCCACTGGGCTTCGGAGGCATCGCCATCTTCAGTGCTCACCAGATGGGTACGTGCCGGATGGGGTCCGATCCCTCAACGTCAGTGGCCAACCCGAAGGGTGAGCTTCACGACACGCCGGGCGTATGGATCGGTGACACGAGCGCCTTCCCGACCGCCAGCGGTACCAACCCGATGTGGTCAGTGCTGGCCTTGTCGCACCGAACCGCTGAATTCATCGCTACCGACGCTCACGGCGCCTAGCCCGATCACCTCGAAGGAGACGACCATGACTGCCACGCTCGACTCACTGATCAGAAGTCACGACAAACTCTTCATTGGAGGCCAATGGGTTGAATCCTCCTCTGCCGAGACGCTTCCTGTCGTCAACCCGGCCACCGAGGAGGAGATCGCCACCATCCCATGGGGGAACGCCGAAGATGTCGACAAGGCGGTGGCCGCTGCCAAGTCCGCTCAAGGGGCATGGGCGGCGACACCAATCGCCGAGCGACAAGCCATCCTGCGACGTGCCTATCACCTGCTCGAAGCTCGGGCCGACGCCATGACGACCCTGATCGCGACCGAGATGGGATCGCCGGTTGCGTTCGGGCGGGCCTACCAGACCGGGCTCGCTTTGATCACACTCAACACGGTGCCGAAGCTCATTGAAGAGGTTGAGTGGTCAACTCGCACCGAGAACACCGAGGTGCGTCGGGTGCCGTTGGGTGTGGTGGGGGTTATCACACCCTGGAACTATCCGCTCCACCAGCTCGTCGGCAAGATCGCCTACGCCATAGCCGCTGGTAACACCGTGGTGGCAAAACCCAGTGAGTTAGCGCCCCTCAACGGCTTTTCCTTTATGGAGGTGCTGGATGAGGCTGGCCTTCCGCCCGGTGTGGTCAACCTGGTGACCGGCCCCGGTCCGGTGGTCGGTGAGCGAATCGTCAACCATCCAGACGTGGCCATGGTGACCTTTACCGGGTCAACCGGCGTTGGTCGACGCCTATCTGAGCTGGCTGCACCGTCGGTCAAGCCGCTGGCCCTCGAGCTTGGCGGCAAATCGGCCAACATCTGGCTCGACGACGTTGACATGGCTCGTACCGCCCCCGATGCTGTCTTCACCGGGTTCGTCAACACTGGTCAAACATGTATGGCTTTGACCAGGCTCTTGGTGCCTCGAAGCCGCTTGGCCGAGGCCGAAGCCGCCATGGCGGCCGCCCTCGCCCACTTTCCGGTCGGGGATCCGCTTGATCCGACGTCGTTCATGGGTCCGCTGTGCTCGGCCGATGCACGGGACAAGGTTGCCAGCTATATCGACAAGGGCATCGAGCAGGGGGCAAAGCTGATCGCCGGCGGACCTGGCGCCCCCGAAGGACTCGATCGGGGCTACTACGTGAAGCCGACGATCTTCTCTGAGGTCGCGCCCGACCACGCCATCGCCACCGACGAAATCTTCGGGCCGGTACTACCGATCATCGCATACGACAGCGAAGACGAGGCGGTCGAGATCGCGAACAGCGTCGAGTACGGGCTCTACGGCGGCGTGCAATCATCGAGCAGGGAGCGATCGGTTGCGGTGGCGGAGCGACTGGAAACCGGTGGCGTGCAGATCAACTGCGGTGCCTTCAACCCGCTCGCTCCCTTCGGCGGCGTGAAGCAATCAGGTCACGGTCGCGAGTACGGCGTTTGGGGCTTCGACGAGGTTACAACCCTGAAGACGCTGACGTTCTAGCCAAATAGCGTTGCTCCGGTTGGGCTTCAATACCACCCGTTGAGCGAAGGCGACGACGGAGTCGATGCGCTTCTTCGCTGCCTTCAAATTAGCGTCTTCGGGCCGCTTCTCGTTCAGTCGCCGTCACGCGGCCCTACCGACGCGCAGCCCCGCGAGCACGATCTCGGTCATTCATCCGGCGTCGACGAACGCCGCTGCTTCTTCTCGCTCATCTTCCTCTCCTCGAGGTTCAGAGCGACCGTCATCCCACCTGAGACCAGAGGGGCAAGACCGTCAACCACCAACCGGGGTAAGCCTCAGCTCGTGAGATGTTGTGCCGAGAGCACTTTCCAGTAAATACCCACTCACCATCATCAGGAGGAGAGGGTTTGGCCGATTCGAGCGAGACTAGAGAGTTTCCCGATTACCGGTTGAATGGGTTGATGAGCCCTATTCCGCACTCCTCAAAGTCCTTGAGGTTTCTGGTCGCAAGCTGGAACCGGTGGCGTCGCGTGATCGCTGCTATCTGCCCATCGGGGGCACCAAGGGGACGACCGAGCTTGCGTCGACCTGCCATTACCTGGCCGTATTCGTGGGCGGACTCCTGATCGAAAACAAGAACTCGATCACCAAATGCTTGATCAACGAACCGGTTGACGGCTCTGGACAGCGAGGTCCGGCGATGGCCGTCTGGCAGGACCTCCACCCCGTAGCTGATTTCGCCGAGTGTAATCGTCGTTACATACAGGTCTGAGGATTCCTGCAGGTTAAGCCACTCGATAACCTCGCTCGCAGGTGATGGTCTAACGACCTCTGAAATGACGTTCGTATCAAGAACGATCATTAGGCGCCGAGCTCGACTGGTTCGTGAGCATCGTGTTCAGGCAACTCAAGGTCACATCCGTTTATGGGCCCGAACACGGACAACGCGAAGTCCCCAAGGCGTTCGGGTGAGGCAACAGCCTCGGCAAGAATCTGCCTTGCCTCCTCCTCCATCGACACCCCATGAACTCCAGCGCGCCTGCGCAAACGCCTAACGACCTCTTCATCGAGTTTCCGGATACTTAAACTTGCCATAGCAAAATGCTAGCATGGTGCCAGCGTTGCTGGCAATACGCTATCAATCAGATCCCCGCCTGCACTGCGAGGGGATCCAGACCGCAGCTGACCACACCAGTTCATCGGCGTCCGATCGAGACAGCAAAGGAGCCTTTCTGGGAGCCGACTTTGAACCAAGTTTGGCTCCCAGCACAACAGCGGTTTCGGAGCAGCGCCCCCGCCTATGAAACCCGCTACATTTAGCGGCGGAGGTGTCTGAGCGCCACGGACGCTTCGGCCCGTGGGCCTCCCCCGCCTTCAAAGGCTGCGCAGGGTAGTTCATTAGCGTTTGCGGACGGTCGTTTCGACGCACCAGTAGGCCGTCTTGGTTCCGACCAGTTCAACGGCATTCGCCGCCGATGGCTCCCACTGTGGCTCCCAGGAAAACAGCTAGGGAAGCAGCTGAAACGAGTCAACGTGCGCCGGCCGGATCACCCGGAAGTCTCGTTCATCCATGGTGGCTATCTCTTCAAGGCCGAGACGTTCCGCAGCTGCCACGGTCGAAGCGTCAATGACGTCCAAACGCAGATCGGCGTAGACGCCGACCAGCTCGAGGATCCTTACCCAATCATTGGCCAAGACCTCGATCACCTCGACTTGTGAGGCGACAACCATCGAGATCAGCCGCAGCTGGGCCGTCGGCCCAAACCGATCGAGCAGCAACCAAGCTGCTTCGGCAATGGCCAACGACGTCGAAGCAAGCTCTGTGCGCCGATCATGCAAAAGCTTCGAACATCTGGCATGGTCTGACGAACGCCGATCAGCGGCAGCAAGCCAAACGTTGGTATCGACCAGGAGCACCGAAGGGATCTACTCAGCTCGACGGGCAGCCGCCTGCTGACGCAAGACAGCCGTGTCAGTCGACGCCCAATCCGGATCCCCACTATCAAAGCCGCCAATGAACGCTTCGAATGGATCATCCTGAGCGTCACCACTCGATTGGAATTGCCTCGACAGGACATCAACGATGAGCTGACGCGCCGAAACTCCACGCTCCGCTGCCACATCGGCGAGGCGCCGGTATAGCTCTTCTGGAAGCTCGAAGGTCGTGGCCATTCCTTCATTGTAGAGGATCGACGAGACTAGGACGAGAGCGCGAACTACGACCTCCCGCCCACAGAGCGGGGATCAGCCCGAACGTAGGAGTTCGCCTTAGTTCACTAAAGTCCACTCCAGACAATGAGGGAGCCATTCTGGGAGCCCCACTCTCGGGCCCAGTTTGGCTCCCAGCGGCTGATTCGCCGCACCTCGCCGCCTCTGAAACCCGCTACATTTAGCGGCGGAGGTGTCTGAGCGCCACGGACGCTTCGGCCCGTGGGCCTCCCCCGCCTTCAAAGGCTGCGCAGGGTGTTCGGGAATAGCCGTAGGAGGCCGATTCAGGCCTTCGGCTGGTCGCTTGAGTCCAATCCGGGCCGTACCGGTTCGAAGCCGATGGCTCCCAGATTGGCTCCCCAGCTTCAGAGCTGATCAGCCAGCTTGGTCCACGAGCTGTTTGATCCGCTGGTGTGACAGTCCGAGGATCTGGCCGGCTTCTCGCATGGTCAGCCTCGCATCAACAAGAGCGGCTGCCGTATCGGCTCTAACTTTAGCTGCTCGGTCTTGGGCGGCCTGCTCAGCTTGAGTCACCGACCGATACTCGTCGAGCTTGCGGGCCAACACCTTAGGAAGGTTGACCGTGAGCTCGACCTCGATTCCCTCCTCTTCGATGTCGAGAAGATCGGCGATCAACGCAACGGCGGTGGCCTCCGCTTCGGTCAGCCGCCGACACTGGCTTACCCCGACCACATTGGCCGGGAGCCCGCCGGTAACTTCGATCTCCCACCACTGTCCGGATCCTCGGATTGCTGTTGCTTTGTAGACACTGGTCATGGCGCTAGTTTCCTAGTTGCTCCAAGTGGTCGGTCAACGACCTCTTGATCGCTCGGGCGGTTCCTTCTGCTATCTCTCGATGCCGAGGTATCGGTACGATCAAACCTTCACATTCCCAGATCTCGTGTTTTCCACCCTGCCGACGGAATTCAAAGGCGACACCGTGGCTTCTGGCGAGCTTCTTGAGATCCTTCTCCAGTTTCTTTTTGCTCGGCACTGTTCAAGTCTAGTCTAACTAGACAGATATGTCTACCATGCTAGACAGATATCCAAGTGGCAGGCACTGGGCTGGGTGCTCCCCCGCCGCTGAAGCGGGGGTGGGAGCCATCTGGGAGCCTTGACTCTTCGTAGCCGTCCAGTCTGATTCGATGTGGTCCGCTGAACCAGGAGGTTGGGAGCCCCGATGGCTCCCAGATTGGCCCCTCGATCAACTCCCGAACCGTCGCAATCCCGCTACATTACTGGGCGGAGGTGTCCGAGCGCCTGGTGGGCTCCCCCGCCTTCAAAGCGGGTGTACGGGGTGATCCCTCGTAGGCGGGTTCGATTCCCGTCCACCTCCGCCATCACAGCTCAAGCCCGCGCGCCGGGCTGCCGAGGGAGGGGTCATGCCACTTTGGAAGCGGCGGAAGAAGAACCCGACGGCCGCTGGTCGCACGGTTGCCGGGATCGGGGTCGGCGGCGACACCGGTACCGAAGCCGGCCACGGTGGCACCCAGGACGCCCTTCGATACAACACGGTGCTTGGTCATCCGGTGATCGAGATCGGGCGCAAGGAGCTGTTCGAGATGGGCTTTGAGTTGTGCGGACCGGAGATCACGGCGGTGTTCGAGGATGCCGGTCTTGAGATCCGGCTCGATGATCAGGCCGACCCGCCCGATGATGTCGCCATCGACGATGATGAGATTATCCGCTGGCTGTGGGTCGACGATGAGTGCCTGGTGGAAGAGTATGGAGTCGACGTCGAGTTTCGTACCGCTGACGGTGAATCGAACTGGCTGCGAGGTCTTGACTGGGATCTCGTGGCGGCGCTGCGTCGGCGCTATCAGGATCCTTCGAACCCAGACCGCAACTGGCATCTCGGCCACATCGACGAAGGATACCTTCTCGTGCTTGCCTCACCCGACCAGCTGGACGCTGTCGCCCAGTCATCCGGTTATCCCGGATATGGCATCGTCGATCTGACCGGCGTCGCTGAGGTCCGTCGCCTACGCCGACACTAGCGGACCAGCCCTCGGAGGCATCCTCAATCGCCATAGCACCGTGACGTACAGTATTTATGCATGGCTCTGCACGTCGTCGCAGCCGAGGTGACCATCAGCCGCCCACAAACGCCACTGGGATGGCTGTTCTTCGCATCGGCTATTGTGCTCGTGCTCTACCTTCTCAATCAGGGCCTGGATTCGATTACCGGCTCGTTCCAGAAGCCGCTGTTCGGCACGTTTCTGCTGCTCGTCGCCATCTTCGTCATCTACATGGTTGCCGCCGACGAGGGACGCTGGAAGAGCGATCCCGTCGGGCGGGTTGAGATCCTTCCCAACGGCATCCAGGGAACTGAGGCCTCAACTGATCCGGCGCCTGCCGCCGACTCTTACGACTGAGGCAATCGGCCGCGACTCGACCGCGTCGAGCGGCGTCATTATCCACGGCCTTGAGCCAAGCATCGTTGACCATTGGAGGTCGTCACCATGATCGGACTACTCGGATCCCTCGTCGGAGCCCGCGGCGGACGCAAGCTGGGCGCCATGATTGGCGGGCGGCACGGAGCGATGATCGGCGGCTTACTGGGCTCACTGGTCGGAAGCCGCCAACTCGGCCGTCTGGCCCGTTCGGTCACCGGCGGCGGCCGGGCCGGGGGCGGCCTGGCCGGGGGGATCGGCAACCTCACGGGCGGGAACGATCAACCGGCGGCCGACCAACAGCCGCTGGATGAGGAGGCGGCCCGCCTGCTGGTCAGCCTCATGTGCAACTCGGCCAAATCCGACGGCCACGTCGATCAACAGGAGGCCGAACGCATCACCGCCCAGCTGGGCGACGACGTCACCGCCGACGAGCGGGCGTTCCTGCAACAACAGCTGGCGTCCCCGTTCCTGTCCGCCGCCGAGATGGCCGCCCACGTGCCGGCCGATCTGTCGGCCGAAGCCTATGCCGTCTCGCTGCTCTCGATCGACGTCGATACCGCCGAGGAGAGCGAGTACCTCGACAACCTGGCCATCGCCCTCGACCTCAGCAGCGCAGACCGCAATGAGATTCATGAGGAACTGGGCTTGTCAGCCTGAACCGAACAACCGAACTCGGCAACTACACAACTAGACGACGAGTCGCATCACCGTGGACGAGCAGCCCACGTGCAACCGCTGACCCCAACCCAGGCTGAGCCGATCGGATTCGACGCCGTCACCGAAACAGACGAGGTCGCCCTCGGACATCACGGTCAAGCGATTCCCGTCGGATAACGTCCCCTCGGTCAGAGTCGCCCCCGTGGCTGGCGACGGCCAGGCTTCCCGCACGAACCAGGCCAACTCGCGGGCGCAAGGGTCGGGCAGGACGAGTTCGCTTCGACGTTCCAGCCAGGCCGACCGAAGCCAGCCGGTGGACCCGGTGCCGGTCCCGGCCAGCAGCCCCGACGAGGACTGGCGCTCGCCTGTGCCGTCGGGCAGCTCGATCCGGTAGCGGGCCGACTGATGCCCGACGTGGCCGACGAACAGTTCGTTGAGTGCCCGCAGTCGTAAACCGTCATCGGTCTCGGCCTCCACCAATGTGCGCTCGCTGACCTCGATCTGTTCCGACTCCACCGCCGCCAACAGCGGACCGACCTCGGCCGCGCCGTGGGTTACCAGCACACCGGCGTTGACTCCCGGCTCGGGGTCGACTCCTATCACCGGTTGGCCGGTCAGGTATTTGGCCGCATTGGCCACCAGTCCGTCCTGACCCACCACCACCACGACATCCTCAGGCCCGAACACGAACCGGGACAGATCGGATCGCTCGATGTCGACCCGCCGCCAGTCGGAGGGAATCGCTCGCCGGGCTGCGGTCAGAGCCTGGGTCAAG
This sequence comes from Acidimicrobiales bacterium, assembly GCA_965216685.1. GTDB lineage: Bacteria > Actinomycetota > Acidimicrobiia > Acidimicrobiales > SZUA-35 > JAHELU01. The sequence goes on along the minus strand of OZ244195.1, from coordinate 3,245,017 downwards.
GCCTCGTGGCGGGCGGCGAGGACGTCGATCGACTGACCGCGCCGGCGGAGAAAGAAGTCGGCCTGCTGGGCGGTGCCGTGTCCGGCGACGAGCTCGTCGAACTCGGATCGCCGGTGCACGACCACCGCCCGGGGCCGCAGGCTCACGATGGCCTCCGGCCCCTGCCCCCGCCATCGGCCCGGGCGACTCCCTCCTCATCACCCGAGCCGGCACCCGCCACCGATTCGCCGAGGGCCGACGTGCCCAGCCGGGCCAGCACCGGCGCCAGCAAGTCGGGCGTGACGGTGAGGTTGGAGATCTGGGGTACGTTGCGGGCCAGATCCCGGGCGGCCAGGGCCAGCAGCATCGATTCGTTGACCGATTGCAGCGCCCGCATCTTGGCCTCTTCCACCTCGGCCTGGGCCTCGCCCACCCGCAACAGGCCCTCGGCTTTGGCTTCGGTCTTCATTCGCTGCTCGGCCACGGTCGACTCGGTCAGGATGCGGCTGGCCGCTGCTTGGTTGGTGGCCCGCTGCCGTTCGTTCTGACCTTCCTGGTTGACCAGCGTTTCCTCCCGCCGGGCCAGCTCGATCTGGTTCTGCAGCTCGTTCTCGGCGATGGCCCGCTCGTTCTCCACGGCCAGGGCCCGACGTTCGAAGGTCGCCTTGTCGGCCTCCTGTTGAACCCGTTCCCGGGTCTCGGTCTGCAAGGCTCGTTCCAGGTCGGCGTCAGCCCGGACGGCCACCACCCGAACATCGGTGACGTCCAGGCCCCGTTCGGCCAGCCGGGGGTCGTCGGCCATGGCCGCCGCCATGTCGGTCCGGATGGGGCCGATGCCCTCGGTCAGCGCCTCGGTCACGGTCATGGTGGCCACCTTCTCGATGGCCGGCTGCTGAGCCAGCTCCCGCAACAAATCGCTCAGCGTCTCCAGCGGGTCGCCGATCCACCGACCGGTTGTCGGGTCGATGTCAAAGGCGATGCGACCGATGGCCAGGGCCGGGTCGACCACCCGGTAGGTGACGGTGGCTTGCACCGTCACGTCTTGGAAGTCGCCGGTGCGGGCGTGGAACAGCAGAGCCTGCTGACGGTCGTCGAGCGGCACCTCGGCCAGGGCGGCGGTGGCCGGCCGGTACCAGAACGCCACCCCGGCACCCTCCCGGCGCAGTACGCCGTTGCGGAAGTACTGGATGTGGACCGACGGATCGGCCCGAAGATGGTTCAGGAAGGGGCGGCGTATGATCTCGGCCATGACGGGCATCTCCTTAGAATTATCGTCTTGTTGACGATAACACGTTATCCCACTAATCGTCAACTAGACGATAAGACTGATGGCCGGGTACACTCTGGACTCATGACCCGCCCGACCAAGATCCTCGTTGCCACCGACCTGGTCGTACTCACCGTTTTCCACCAGCAGCTTCACATCCTCGTCATCGAGCGGGGCGTCGAGCCGTTCAAGGGCCGAGTCGCCCTACCAGGAGGATTCGTGTTGCCAGGCGAAGATCTGCTCGACACCGCCGAGCGGGAGCTGGCTGAGGAAACCGGACTCAGCGACATGCGGGTCCATCTCGAACAGCTGGGCAGCTACGGGCATCCCGACCGTGACCCTCGACGGGTGGTGTCGGTGGCCTATCTGGCCCTCCTACCCAACGCCGCCGACGCCGACCCGGTGGCCGGGTCCGACGCCGCGGCGGCAACGTGGACACCGGTCAACGACCTCTTGGCCCAGCCTGGTCGGCTGGCTTTCGACCATCACCGGATCCTGGTCGACGGCATCGAACGGGCCCGAGCCAAACTTGAATACTCCCCGCTGGCCACCGCCTTCTGCCCCGAGGAATTCACCATCGGTGAACTTCGGGGCGTCTACGAGGCGGTGTGGGACACCGAGATCGATCCTCGGAACTTCCACCGCAAAGTGTCGAAAACTCCCGGCTTCGTGGTTGAAACCGGGAGCACGACCACCAGGCAGGGTGGACGACCGGCCAAGCTCCACCGGCGGGGAACCGCCCGGCTGCTCCACCCACCGATGCTGCGTCCGTCGATCGACGGGGGATTCGACCGGAGTGAGACCTAGGCCAGTGCGCCGATGGGGAACGGAAGCGGCTCGGGCAAGCAGGAGACCGACAGGGTCAGCTCCATCTCACCGATCACCTCGCCGTCGGCCTCGGCCCGACCGATCATCAGGTGACCACCCCCGACCCGACGACCGTAGCGGGCCTTCAGAATCAGGTGCTGACCGGCCCGACCGAGCTTGCTGGCCACCACTCGAGCCTCGTCGATGGAGTAAGTGAGATCGCCGAACCCGAGGTGCCGGTTCATGGCCACCCCGGCCGCCCGAGCCAGCCGACCCATGACCAGGGCCACCGGTGCCGCCGGATACCCGGGGAAGTGGCCGGCACACATGTCGACCGGGATGGTGCCGCAATCAACGATCACGCCTCCCTCGACCGCATCGTCGCTGACCTCGAACCGGGCCAGGGCGGCGCTGCCCGAGGGCTCACCGGCTGCTGCGACCGGGCCCGACGACGACAACAACGCCGCGTCGACAGGTGGCATCAGTCGATCGAACATCCGGGGCGCCATGACCGTGTAGTGAACGTCGAGGGCGTGGGACAGCTGGCCATCGGGGCCGTACATCTTCACCAGAGACCGGGCGGCCCGGCGATCTATCCACGTGCCGCTGGCTTCGGCCTCCAGCAGTTCCGGCCCACCTCCCCATTCGACTGCCTGGCTTGCGGCCTCACCAGCCGTGATGTTGGCCGTGCGCAGGAAGTGGGCCCGGGTGGCCAGGTAATGGTGGCGGGCATCGTCATCCCGCTGCAGGGCTACGGCGCATGATCCGAGAATGGCCAGATGGCGGGCCACCTGGGTCGCCTCCATCAGGCCGGTTTCGGGCCGGGTCGGGGCCTGGATCGGCACGAGCCCGGCCACCGTTCCGTCGTCGCCGACGCTGAGGTCACGCAGATCGAAGTAGGGTGCCCGCACGCTGATCCGCTCCAGTGCCCGGCTCGTGGCGTCGATTGCGCCCAGTTCATCCTGTAGTGCCAATGTCATGGGATTCCCTCCGTGTCGTCCCTGCCGGAGCTCCTAGCGCGGCTCCGGTTCGGACGTTAAGACGGTCGGATCCAGCTCCTGATACACCGTTAGCGGGAATACCGCCGTCGATGGAGCGGTGGCGGTAGCGTGGTGGCGTGATCGACCTGATCGTCATCGCCGTCGGAGTCGTGCTGATCATCGTCGCCCTCGCCGACCTGGTCAACACGCTGGTTTCCACCTCCACGTCGCCGGCCCGATGGTGGCCGACGAACATGATCGGTCGCTCGATGTTCGGCACCATTCGGGGCGTGGCCCGACGGTTGCCGGAGGAGTCGATGGTCAGGGAACGCATGCTGTCGGCCTTTGCCCCGCTCCTGGTGATCGTGTTGCTGGCCAGCTGGTCGCTGCTCCAGATCACCGGCTTCGCCCTCATCTGGACCACCCTCGACGACATCAGCACCATCGAGAGCTTCGGCGATTCCTGGTACTACTCGGGTGTTGTCTACTTCACGGTGGGATTCGGAGAAATCGTGCCCGGCGACACCATCCCCCGGGCCGGCGCCATCATCGAAGCCTTCTTCGGCGTCATCACCGTGGCCCTCGTCATCGGCTACCTGCCCGCCCTGTACGCCGCCTACTCCGAACGCGAGCGTCAACTCATGACCCTCGACAACGGCGGAACCGAGCGCATCACCCCCACCGACCTGGTGATGGCCTGGGCCCCTGACGCCGACCCACACAAGATCGATGAGCAGTTCGAAAAGTGGGAGCAATGGGCCGCCGGCATCCTGGAGACCCACTCCACCGTGCCCCTACTCATGCTGTTCCGATCCCACGACCGACGACAGAACTGGGTCACCGCCCTCGGCCTACTGTGCGACGCCGCCCTCCACGCCCAGATCATCAACGGATCGACCGACGGCCATGCCTACTGGTTCCTTCGCCGGGCCGAGGCCATCTTCCGGGAGGCCACCCAAGGACAAGACCTCTCCTCCTATGTGCAGGCAGCCAACGAGACCGACGCCTCCGATCTGTTCCTCGATCTCTATCAGCGGCTGGCGGCCCACGGCTTCGACCTGCGACCCTACGACGACGCCCGGGAATACGGTCGACAGGTCCGGGCCACCTTCGGTCCTCCGATGGAGTTCCTGATCGACAACCTGCTGTGCCCCCGGGGATTCTGGCCCCTGGGCTCCACGGTGCAGAGTTGGTCGAGCCAACACGAAATCGCCCGCTTCGACCGCTGACCGGCAGCTACACTTGAGGCGTCCAAGCGCCCGTAGCTCAAATGGATAGAGTAGCTGGCTTCGAACCAGTTGGTTGGGGGTTCGAGTCCCTCCGGGCGTACGAAAGAACGGTGATGTTGAGCCAGTTGCCTGGCTAGGGTTCGCCGCTGAACTCGACGATGATCTCATCGACGTGAAGCACTCGCCCTCCGGCGGTGAACTCAATGAGAATCTCTTCGGACGGGTTGGCCCAACTCGTGTTGGAGACGATATGTCGCCCCGGGGTCAGGGGCTGGCGCTTTGTTTGTCCGGCGTCATCGGTCATGGTGAGCAGACCTTCGACTTCCGACGTCACCGTGATCTTGACCAGCCGCCGCTGACACTCCCCCAGCTTGATCGATGCCGCGGCCTGCTCATCGTCGGCGAAGACAATCTGATTCGACTCGCCCTCACCGGTGTGTGCCGTCCAGCGCCATAGTCCGTCCCCGAAGTCGATGCCCTCCCACACGCCATCGAGCGCACCGGCGTCAGGAGCCACCTCCCGTTCCCACGGCGGGCCCGGGGGAGCAGGTAGATCGAAGTCGATGACGGTCGGAAGATCGGCGGCACAATCGATCCCCACCGCCGGCTCCGCAGCAACGCCCTCATCAGGCGTCGACGTGGTATCCACCGTCGACGTCGAATCGGCAACCGTCGTTGTCGACGACTCCACCCCGTCGACAACAGTGGGCGTGACCGGAGACTGGTCGGCGACCGTCACGCTGGTGGGCGGCACCGGGGTGACGACTGTCGGGTCGGGGCCGGCCCGGACGACCAGCAACAAGCCCAGTAGGATCGCCGCCGCCACACCCACCATGGCCACTCGTTGCCGCCTGTGCTGGCGGCGCCGGCGATGGCGGATTCGGTCGAGCACCGGATTGACGTCGGGTTCGGGATCCATCTCGCCGGCCGCGGGATCGATCGAGGCGAGAGCATCGAGCAGTTCGTCGTGGTCGTTCATTGAACTCGTTCCCGGGTCGGTGGTCGGTCCATCGCGGCCTGGAGGCGACGCCGAGCGCGGTGTAGTCGAACCGAGAAGGTCTTGGCCGAACAGCCCAAAACCACAGCACCTTCGGCCGGTGTGAGACCCTCCCACGCCACCAACCGCAAAATCTCCCGATCGTTCTCCCGCAGTTGATTGAAGGCCCGAATCATGGTCTGACGACTCACAACGTGGTCATCGACCGATGGATCCGAACTTGCCCTGGTGTTCAGATCCGCCAACACGGAAACCGCCTGACGGTCGGTTCGGCGCATGCTTCGAATGACATTGCGAGCCACACCGTACAGCCAAGGCAAAGGTGGCTCCTTGATGGAATCGAACCGACGCCAGGCAATCACGAACACGTCGACCGCCACCTCGGCGGCCTTGTCCGCTCCGACCCGACGACGGGCATAACGATGTATGGCGCCATGATGTTCATCGTAGAACCGTCGAAACAGCCGCTCCCGATCATCGTGCCCGTGGCCCATCAGTAGGGCTACGCCTCGGCGTCCTCAAGCGGTTCACAGCAACAACGGTCGTCACGCAAACGCAACATCAAGGCCGGCTGGTGGAAACGTTGGCAAGTTTCGTGTAATCGACAGGCCACAGGTGACAAAGACAGGGCGTGGACAAGGTGTCACCGACAGAACATCGCTGCGGGCTGATGCCGGGTTCCAATACGTCCAACAAAGTCCAAGGAGGACAGAATGCCTGTCAAGAAGGCGGCAATACTGCTACTGGTTCTAGCACTCATAGTGATCGGAGCATCAGGTTCATCAGCAACCACCACCAACGAGGCCGACAAGACGACAAAGCGCATCGCCGGTGACTGGATCCACTACAAACATCCAGTTGCCCTACCGGGAGCAAAGGTGTCAACGATCAATGGACGATCGCCACGGGGCTGGGCCGGCAAGGCCTGTGACTTCAATCAGACCAGGGTCGAGCGGTCGAATACTGCTCTGGGTATCGACGAAGTCGAAGTCAGTCGGGAGGTTGCGTTCAATGCTCGAACATGCTCGATGAAGCTGGAAACGGCGGTTCTCAAGGTTTCCGAAGCCCGCCGGCTGGGATTCGCTCCGTCGGCGAAGGCACTGAGCGAACTCGACCGGGCCGCCGACGACAAGCCGGGCGGGCAAACGCTCCGGGCCGCTCGGAGCAACGATCGATACCAGTGGATCGCGTTTGTCGATGCCGTGAACCTGCCTTTGTCGGAGACCACGTCTCGATTGAAGTGGTGGTACAGCAACGGTTGCATCATTGGCTCCCAGCATGGCGGGACCTGGGGTTGGCTCAGGTTCACCGGATGGGAGCGGGTGGCTCGAAGCTGGCGCTTCCAGCAGGGGAGCTGCTCCAACGAGACCAGTACCCTCCTTTCCGGAACGTTCGAAAACGATTCGTTCTTGGGCTGTGACCTCATCGGGCATGACCATCGAATCAATCGGATAATCGGACGGTCGGACGGCTCCGGAAAGTTCACGTGGGGCATCGAAAGTACGGCGACAGCCTTTGCCGCCACGTCAACTTCTTCCGTCGAGCCACCGGACGCTGGGACGGTCTCGCGCTCGACGTCGCCATCGCCGCAACCGGTGACGGCACGATACGGCTCAGGGACAACGTCGGATCAATCGGCCTGGCCACGACGAATACGGGAGACTCGGAAACATTGACCGTCCGAGTGCAGCCCAGTGGAGCGCTGTCTGCCTCCGCTGTCATCTGTCGGACTGATCCGCGTACGGCCGCCTGTGTGTCCCCGGCGTCGTCGGAGATCAAGGTGTCAATGCCGAGAGGGTCGCAACCGACATTCTCTGTGTTCGTGGGTTCGCACGCCAATGTTCCGTTGGATCCGGACCGCTACTACATCGACGTCACCTTCTCAGGCAGCTCTGGTCTGAGGGGGGCTAAGCAGCTCCCGGTCACAACCCGTTGACCGCTGCGGGGCAGTGGCCGCATCGCCGGCCGCTGCCCGTGGTCGGCGCCCACAGGCGGGGCCGATCAGACATTGCTCGAACGTTTGTTTGACATCAGGCATGTTGGCGGGTAAGGTGACCTGTGCCGGTTCGGGGTCCGGTTCTTGCACCTTTGGGTGCCGGTAGACGCTTCTTCATAGTCTGGTTGAGCATGGCGGTTTTGATCCCCGAGCCGATGTCTGTTGACGACGCCGTTCGCACCTTGGGCTCTTTGGGCACGGAGGCAGCCAAGGTTGATTGTGATCGGTGTGATGCCCGCGGGCTTGACCGTCTCATGGCGGCGGTGCGGTCCGCTCAGCAGGCGTTGGATGGATTGGCCATGCGGATCGGGGTGGCCGCTGATCACCTGGCCGACCAGGGTCGTGGTCCGGGTGCCCATGGCCTGTTCCTGGGCGCCGGAGGCCATGTTCGAGCAGCCACCGCCCGCCGTGAACACCGCCGGTCGGAAACCGTGGCTGAATTTGATCTCGTGGCCGCTGCGGTGGCCGATGGCCGGATCGGCGCGGCCCAGGTCGACGTGTTGGCCGACGCCGCCACCAAACTCACCGGTGAGCAGCGCCATTGCCTCAACCAAGCCGAGTTGGTTGCTGCTGCCGCTCGAGAACCGGTTGACGTGTTCGCCCGCCGGATGCGCCGGGTCGTCGACCAGCTTCGTCTCGACTCTGCCGGGGCCGACGCCACAGCCAAACAGCAGGCCTCCTCGTGGCGTGCCTGGTTCAACCAGGCCACAGGGATGGGTCATGTGCACGGCGAGTTCGACCCGGAGCAGTTCGAAGCCATCCAACAATCAATCGAATCCCAGACTGCGAGGTTGGCCAATCAAGGAGGCGTCACCAGGAACGCCAACCTGGCGGCCCAAGCAGCCTACGATCTCTTGACCGAAAGCGGGTCGACCGGGTCAGGGCTGCCCCACATCGGGGTGGTGATCGACTGGAAAACCTTCAGCCAGGGTCAACACTCCGAAACGCGGCAAGAGACCGTGGGCGGGCACCCACTGACCTCGGAGGCGGTAGCCCGGTTGGCCTGCCATGCGATCGTGCAACGGGTTGTGGTCGATGACCGCGGTGTGCCCATCAATGTCGGGCGTCGTCACCGCACCGCCACCAACGCCCAGTGGTTGGCCATCCGGGCCATCTACCGGGCCTGCGCCTGGCACGGATGCGAACGGCCTTTGTCGTGGTGCCAGTTGCATCACGTTCACGAATGGGAGAACGGCGGACCAACCGACCTCGACAACCTGGTACCACTGTGCTCGCAGCACCACCACGCCGTCCACGAAGGCGGCTGGTCTCTCAAACTCTGGAACAACCGCCGCCTCGACGCCTACAGCCCTGACGGCCACCACCAAGTCACCACCCACCCCGACCGCCTCCCTCAACCGGCCATCAGGCGGCATCGTAGTCCGCCTCCGGCTCAGGTCACAGCCACCACCCGCGGCCGTACCAACCGGCGTCCAGGCACGGCACAGCCGGCACAACCCGCCGGGCCGTAGCCGGTACTGTGGCCGCTCCGTCGCCTGGCAACCCCCGCTACTTGACAACCGAATAGGGTCTTCCGCTACAACGATGATGCGGCGGCGCCTTACGACCGGTTCAGCCTCGGCCGACGAAGGGCATGGTGGTGGCCATCACCGTCATCGACAACACGTTGGCGTCCAACGGAAGGCCGGCCATGTGAACGACTGATCGAGTCACCGCGTCCATATCCATGGTCGGCTCCGGCCGCCGCGCTCCGTCGGCCTGGAGAACCCCGTCGGCCATCTGTTCGGTCATGGGCGAGGCAACGTTGCCGATGTCGATCTGGCCACAGGCGATGTTGAATGCCCTTCCGTCGAGTGCCAACGACTTGGTCAGCCCGGTGATGGCGTGTTTGGTGGCGGTATAGGGAGCGGAGAACGGCCGGGGGGTGGTGGCTGAGATCGAGCCGTTGTTGATGATCCGCCCGCCTATCGGGTCTTGTCTACGCATCCGGGCGAAGGCCGCTCGGGCGCAGAGGAACGAACCGGTCAGGTTGACGGCCACCACCTCGTCCCAGACCGCGGGGTCGAGTTCGTCGACAGGCACGGCGGGCGCGCCCATCCCGGCATTGTTGAAGAGGAGGTCGACTCGACCAAAGCGATCCACCGTGGCCTCGAACAGCGCCTCGGCCGACGCCGGATCACTGACATCGGTTGGAACGGCCAGACCAGGTCCGACGAGGGAGTGGACCGTGGCGCTCAGCGTGTCGGCAGTGCGGCCGGCGACAACCACGGTCCAACCGGCCTCCGACAGCGCCAGTGCCCCGGCCCGGCCGATGCCCGAGCCCCCGCCGGTCACCACGGCAATACGACTCGCCATTCGATCAGCCATCTCCCACCACTCCTTTCAGGCTGCGATCAAGATAGCGATCGGCCTCATCGGCCGACAGCTCCCACGATTGCGCCAGGCCCTCGACCACAACGTCACGGTAGGCGGCGCTCGGCTGGTTGCCTGGCGGCAGCTCGGCGCAGGTGATGGTCACGACATCACATCCGTCCTGGTGGCCCAGATGGAGGAGCCGGCGATACCAGCCCGAGGAGGCATCGACGTGGCCCTGGGCCCGGAGGCGGGGCCAGTCAATGCCGGGTGGCGACACGCCCCGGTTTTCGGCCGCCCACACGCCCAGGAGCTGTCGACCGTCGATCAACCAGGCCCGACCGAGCGTCGGTGGGGGATCGAGGCGACGGGCTGGGTCGACGAAGCAGACGCCACACTGCCAGCGGGTCGACTGCCCGGCGAACACCAGCGGGTGGGCCAATCGGTGACGGCGCCAACGCCGAGGCGGCGTCGAATCTGTCAACCCGACCTCGGGAATCGACAGCCCCGGTACCGGGCCACCGGTCAGGTAGGCGTGGAAGCGCTCGCTCAGAAGGTTCGAACCATAGGCCGCATACCAGACCAGCGGTGGCGAGCCCACAACCGCGGTGACTCGCTCGGGCTAGACGGCGAGCAGATCGCGGGCGCCGGTATCGGACGACGGGTGCCGCAACTTCGACATGGCCCTGGCCTCGATCTGACGGATTCGCTCCCGGGTGAGGTTGAAGTACTCCCCCACCTCTTCCAGCGTGCGGGGCTCACCTCGGTCGAGGCCGAAGCGCAACTTGAGGATTTCTCGTTCCCGCTCATCAAGCGGAGCGAGCAGCCGCGAGATCTCATCGGGCAGCAGCGCGGTGGCCGCCCGCTCGAAGGGTGATTCGGCCGAGCTGTCTTCCACCACGTCGCCCAACTCGGCGTCGCCATCCTCCCGAAGGGGTTCGGACAGTGACAGGGGTTCGGCGGCGAAACGCAGCGCCTCGGTGACCTTCTCCTCCGGCATCTCCACTTCGGCCGAGAGCTCGGCCAGTGTGGCCGGACGACCAAACTTGAGCTCCAGCCGGGCCCGAGCCTTCTGCAGACGAGCCAACGTATCGCCGGCGTGGACCGGAAGACGAATGGTCCGACCGGTGTTTGCGATACCGCGGGTTATGGCCTGACGGATCCACCAGGTGGCGTAGGTGGAGAACTTGAAGCCTTTGCGCCAATCGAACTTCTCGACGGCGTGCATCAGACCCAGGTTGCCTTCCTGGATCAAATCCAGCAGCGGAAGGCCCGACGCCTGATACTTCTTGGCGATCGACACCACCAACCGCAGGTTCGACTGGACGAAGGTTCGCTCGGCGTCTCGGCCCTTGCGCACGGTGCGGCGCAGCTCCCGCTTTCGTTGGACCGATATGTCGGGCTCCAACTCGAGCTCCTCGGCAGCCTGCTTGCCTTGCTCGATGGCCTGGGCCAGCCGCACTTCGTCTTCCTTGGTCAGCAACGGATACTGACCGATGTCGGTGAGGTACAGCCTTACGAGATCCTCTTCATCCCGCTCGACGCGCTCCTTGGCCAAGGAAACCTACCTCTCGTTGCTGAGCCAGCCGCCCGTCAGAACGCAGGCTAACGGCAATAACGGCGACTTCATAGGAATGTCAAGTGTATTGGTGTAGGCCGTCGGTTCCATCGTCGCCTTGAGCCAGGCGACGAACTCTACGCATCGGCTTGGACGAGTGGTACCGGGATCGGCATCAAAACCATCTTCGGCACAGCTTAGGCGGTGCTTGAGCAACGGTGGTGCTTCTTCCTTCTCCAGGCACTCGGCGAGGCTTCCACGGCCGGGGGCCACCTCGCCGCCCGACGTCGCGACGGCTAGCTTGGGTGCTGATGACCAACGGTTTCGTTCCCAGTGGCCCACTACTCGATTTCTCGGACCGGGTCGTGGTCATCACCGGCACGGCAACCGGGATCGGGGCCGCCACCCTCGATCTCCTTCTCAGGCACCAAGCCACCGTGCACGCCTTGGATGTGGCCTACCCACCGGCCGTCGACGACGGGAACAACGGCCTACCGGGCCCAACCTGTCATCACTGCGACATCGGACAACAGGACTCGATCGACCGGGTCGTAGGCCAACTGCCGGAGCGTATCGACGTGGTGATGAACTGCGCCGGCGTACCCAACGGCGGGCGGTTCGACACCGACGCGGTGATGGCCATCAACTGGTTCGGCCTCCGTCACCTCACCGAACTGCTGCTGTCCCGCATGCCGCCCGGCTCCTCCGTGGTCCACGTGGCGTCGACGGCCGGCCGGGATTGGATGTCGAGGGTGGAGCTCCATCGCCAGCTGATGGCGGCCGGTGACTTCGAAGCCGGCCGGACATGGTTGGCGGAGGGCGACAACCGCGAGCGCTGTGGCGATGGCTATGTGGTGTCGAAGGAAGCGGTGCAGTATTACACCCTCTGGCGCTCGGTTCAGCTGCTTCCCCGCCGGATCCGGATGAACAGCGTGTGCCCCGGCATCACCGCCACCGGACTGGTCGAGGACTTTCGGCGAGGCATGGGCAACGAGCTGATCGACTATGCCGCCGCCGTGGCCGGCCGGTTCGCCCACCCGTCGGAGATGGCGCCGGCCATGTTGTTCCTGGCCGACGAGACGTCGTCGTCGTACCTCAACGGAGTCAACCTCAACATCGATCGGGGCACCGCCGCCGCCCGGCAGACCGATCAAGCCGATCCGGCGGCCATCTGGGGCAAGTAGATCGTTGCCTGACCCCGGGGCACACTTTTCTTTGCTGCTCCCGACGACTAATCCCGACCGTGTCGGGTAAGTATGGAGAGGATGCACGACCTCAGGTCTCCCTACCGCCGGCCCGCTGTGGCCGCCCTGCTCGGCGGGCTGTGTCTGCTTGCCGGATCCTGTGGCTACCTCGACCGATCGGATGAGAACAACGGAACCTCGTCCACCGCCGTCACCGATTCCGACGATTCCACGACAAGCGGTGTTTCCTCCACCACCACGTCGGCCCCGGTCGAAACGACCGCTCCCCCCGCGGCCGACCTGGCCGACACGGCTTGGGTGGTCAACGACTTCGATGGCCTGATCGACGACAAGGGTCGGGTGGTCGTTCCTCCGTCGGGGCCGGACAGGGCCGATCGGCCAACCGTGGCCCGGGCCGGTGACGGATCGATCTACTACGTGATTGACGGCAGGTTGTGGCGAAGTCACGCCGATCAGCCGTCTCCCGAGGAGGTCGAAATCCAGGTTGGCGACATAACGGGCGTGGCCTACAACGAGGACGGCGCCATCGTCGTCAACCCCCACGACGAGACCGAGGAAGTGGCAGCCAGCCCGGGGCGGCGCCGGACTGACAACAGCGTGCTCGACCCTGACAACCAGGCGATCAGCGCCCCCAACGGGATCACGGTCCGGATCCTGGAACCCGATGCCGAGGTCGACGACGGCGGCTATGTCTCGGTGTTCCGGGGCCCGGCCCGGCTGGAGGTGGAGCGCGACGGCAATGTGGAATGGACGGTCGACGTCGGCGGGGTGGCCGCCCCCTGGGTCGGCCTTGTCGACTTCGACGGTCGTTTCGTCATGATGGCCCGCTTCCCCACCGAACCGGCCGACCCGATGATGCAGCACATTGTCTACGACCTCAACTGTCCCGGTGAGTCCTCAACCAGCGGCTGCACCCGTAGCTTCTGGGCCCGGTGGGGAACAGCCTCGCTGGTCGGGCCCGACCTTGATCCGGAAAACAACGATCTCAACCCTCAACAGGTTGACCTATGCCCGACCATGGGAGCTGAGATCGCGCCGCCGGCCGAGATGACCGACCCCGAGACCTTCGGTTCCGACTTCACCGCCGACGACCTTGAGGCGTTCCGGCTGGGCACCCTGCACCTCTCGACGTGCGACCCGCTGGGGATGGGCGACCCCGAACAGGACGGCCTGCTCTACCGACCGGGCGGGCACGGAATAGGCGACGACCCGGCCGACGGCTGGATGTGGTCCGAGTTGGCCGCTGTTCTGCGTGGGCCCTTCGCCACCGACTCCGACGGCGCCAACGGTCGCACTGCGGTCTGGGCCCAGCGTCCCGACGGCCCCCAGGCGGTGTTGACCGACGACGGTGCCGGCCCCAATCTCCGATTCGAGGCCGGACAACGCGGGCCAAGCCAAGTGGCGCTGTCGGTGGCCGCCGATGCCGTGCTCCTGAGCGGCCACACCGACCAGACCTCAGCCGACACGGTGACCGCAGCCGCTCAGGTCGTGGCCGACAATCGGGGCGTGGAGCTGACCAACTGGTTGCGGGTGGCCGGGCCGGCGCCCGACGACGGACACTTGGCCCTGTTCATCTCCGAGATCGATCTCCTGGCCGCCGACAGCTCGCTGGCTGAGGTCCAGCTCACCGGTGACGGCGTGGTCAGCCAGACCTACGGCGACAACAAGCCGTCGGCCGATGAGACGACCCTGGGATTCGCCGTGGCTGATCTGGCCAGCGGCGGCGAGGGGGTGTTCGCCGAGCTACCGCTGGCCGACGATGTGGCCCTGGCCTTGGGATCGGAGCTTGTCACCTGGCGTGATCCGTCGATCTTGTCTCGTCGGGCCGCCTGGACGGTCAACGCCGCCCACTTCCGGGGCTACGAGGGCCCGTTCAACATTCTCGACTCCGTGCCCTCTCCATCGCTGATCGTGGCCGGCCCCTACCCCCGCTGCGCCGGCCCCCTACCGACGCCGCCACCCCCCGAGCTGGCCCGGTATCGCCGCATCACCATCCTTCCGGCCGAAAACTCGATCGACTCCTGCCTCGAATGGAGCGCCGTCCACGTGTTCGTTGATGACGACGACCGGATCGCCGGCCTCAGCCTCGACCGGTGGGAGCCGTAGTCGGCGGGATCGCCCGATAGTTGGCCGGGCTCAGCCTGACCCGAGACCTCAGTCCGATCCCAGAGCCCGGGCCGCCAACTCCCGTAGTCTGGCCTTCTGGATCTTGGTGCCGTTGGCCGACGGCGTCGTGGGAAACTCATCGACGACGATCACCCGGACCGGTACCTTGTAGCGGGCAAGCCGGGTGGCGCAATACTCAATGACCGCCGCTTCGGCCGCCGCCGCATCACCGCCCGGAACTGACAGTGAGCCGGTTACGAAGGCCACCGGCCGAGCCCCGGTCGGTAGATCGACGGCCACAACCTGAGCGGCGTCAACGCCCGGGAACCCGATGAGCACCGCTTCGATCTCCGACGGTGCCACCAGGAATCCACCAAGCCGGAGGGCATCACCCATCCTGGCCCGGTAGGTGAAGGTCGCCCGACCGCCGACAGGTTTATCCATCGCCGCGGCATCACCGGTGCGGAACCAGCCGTCGGCCGTGATATGGGCTGCCGTGAGCTTCTGATCGATCGACGCTCCCCCCTCGGCCAGATAGCCGGCGAACAGGCTGGGGCCCCGCAGCTGCAATTCGTCGTCGACCACCCTGGCCCCGGCCGCCGGTGAGACCAATGTGCCCCCGGGCCGTTCTCGAACGGCGGCCTCAGCCGTCGGGTCTCGCAACGAGAAGAGGGCCTGCACCTCGCTCATGCCGTAGAGCCCGGTGAGGTTCATGCCCCGTGCCTCGGCTCGAGCCACGATCCCATCCAGACTGGTGTTGAAGCGGGCGTAGCCGCCGACCGCAATCGACGACAGGTCGGCGTTGGTGGCCAGCATCCGGTGGAACAGATCATCGGACCCGTTGACGGCGACGACGCCCCGGCGCTCGACCGTGGCCGCGATGTCAACCGGGTCGATCACCGGCGCCATGATGACCGGAGCATCGGCGGCCACCGCCGCGGTGAAGCTGACCAACCCGAACACGCCACACAGCGGCATGGCCACCAGCACCGGAGTGTCCGGGCTGTAGCCAAAGGCCCGGCCGGCATCGTGGGCATGATCGACGACCGACTGCTGACGGTGAAGGACCATTTTCGGCCGACTGGTGGTCCCCGAGGTGGTGAAGACCACAAACCCGTCGTGATCCGACGGTTCGACGGTGGTGGCTGTGCCGATCAGGGTCTCGGCATCGGCGGTCCGCAGCAGGCAGGCTCCCGAGCGATGCAGCAGCGAGTCGGCTTCGGCCCTCGACCATCGGGTGTTGACCGAGACGGCAACGAAGCCACCGGCGGCGCATCCGGCCAGCGCAGCGAGATAGCGGGAGCCGTTGGCCAGCCACAATCCCACCCGGTCGCCCGGTTGTAGCCCTACAGCCGCCCACTGCTCGGCCAGTCGCCGGCCCTGCTCCACCAGGTCGCCGACCGGAAAAGACTGGTCGACGCACTCGATGAGTGACTGGGAGCGGGCCAGGAGGTCGAGGAACGGTTGGGACATGACCACCAGGCTCGTCTACGAAACCCCATCCGTCCAGATCCCGGCCGTGGCCTCCGGACCCAGCTCGACCTCCGACGCGGCCAGAGCATCGAGATCGGGACGGGGGCGGGCGAACGGGGTGTCGGTCCACACCTTCTCCAGGGTCCGGGCCACCGCCAGCGTCCGACGGTCGCCGTAACGGTGACCCACCACCTGCACACCGAAGGCCATGCCCTGGGCGTCGGAGCCGGCCGGTAGGGCAACAACTGGCAGTCCGAGCACCGACCACGCAGCGGTCAACGTCAGCCAGGCCATGTAGTTGTCGACCGGTACGCCGTCGACCTCGGCCGGATATAGCTGCCCCCAAGGGAACGGGGCGACGCCGACACCGGGGCACAGTACCGCGTCGACTCCGGCATTGATCATCGCCGACTCGGTCGATCGGATCAGTTCCATCTGCCGAACCCGGGCCTGGGCGATGTCGCCTTCCGGGGTTGCCGTCGCCGCCTCATAGGAGGCCACGATGTTGGGATTGAAACCCTCGTCCCATGATGCCGCTTCCCGGTGGTAGTAGGTGGCGAAGACGTCGGCCCGGAGTCGCCAGTCGACCTCGGCGGCATCGACCAGGTCGAGATCGATCTCGACGCAGGCCCCAACCCGGTCGGCCAGCCAATCGACCCGGCGGGCGAACTCGGCGCGAACCGCGCTCGACACCAGCACGCCGCCCAAGTCGGCCGACACGCCGATTCGCAGCTCGGCCAGGTCGAGAGCCTCCACCTCGGACAACGCCACAGCATCGAACGGGAAAGCCATCGGATCGGACCAACCCGACGCTCCGAGCAGACCCGAATCCGCCGACCGTTCCCGCCGGTCGGCGATCACCGCCAACAGCAGAGCGGTGTCATCCACCGTGCGGGCCATTGGACCCTGCACGCTGTAGAAGGTCTGGCTGATGGCCCGTTCTTCGAACGGCACGATCCCAGGGGTGGCCCGGAAACCGACCACCCCGCAATACGACGCCGGTATGCGGAGACTGCCGCCGTGATCGGAGCCGGTGGCCAAAGGGGCCATGTCGACGGCCAGGGCCACGGCCGAACCGCCCGAGGATCCACCACAGGTCAACGTGGGATCGAACGGGTTGCCGGTGGCTCCGAAGAGCCGATTCACGGTGTTGGCCCCAATGCTGCGTTCGGGGATGTTGGTCTTGCCGATCACGATCCCCCCGGCGGCCCGAATCCGGGCCACTATTCCCGAGTCGACGTCCGGTACATGGTCGGTGTACGAGGCACTACCCAACGTGGTGCGGATGCCGGCGGTGGCTTGCAGATCCTTGATGGCCACCGGCAACCCGAGCAGCGGTTGCCGATCGAAGAGGGCACGACGCCCGTCGCCGGCCCGACCAACGGCGTCCGGGGAAGCCAACCGACGATCAACGGCGCCGGCCTCGGACAGGGCCCGCTCCCCGGCCACCGTGATCATGGCATTGACCTGCGGGTCGACCCGCTCCACCTGTTCCAGGCAGGCGGTCACCAACTCAACCGCCGACAGCGAGCCCGCCGCCAGCGCCGCTCGGGCTTCGAGCGCAGTGAGACATTGCGGTTCGGTCACGGCGCGACGAGAGTATCAGAACGACAAGCGCCTAGCGGCCGTTCACCGACCAGTGCCAAGGTTCCGACTTGAGATTCTTGAAGCCGTAGTTGGCGGCGTTGGCGGCCAGCCACTGGAAGCACCGGCTGCTGTGGCTTCGGATCAGGGAGCCGTCACAGGTGAAGTCGAGGGCCATGCCCCGCTCGTGCATGGAGGCTCCCGGGCGAGCAGTCGGCGGGCGGCACTGCCGGGACGGCATCTGCCAGATGGCGTAGTACGACGTACCGCAGTTGTTCTTGCGGACCTCGATCTGGGATTCGAACGAGCGGTAGGCCCCGCCCCCGAGGTTGATGCCCTCGGATTTGGCGTGATCGACCATGCCGCCGACGGCGTCGGCGATGTCGCGGTGAACCCGGAAACCTCGGACCTCCACGATGTCGTCTTCGGTGACCACACCAAGGCTGGCCGCGGCCTTGGCCGTGAGGCTGGCCTTCTGGTCCCGGGCCTTCTCCAGCTCAACCAATTCATCGGCAATGAGCCCCCGGGCGGCATCCGCCTCATCCTTGGCGTCATCGGCAATAGCCTGCTGTATGGCCAGATCCTCCTGAGCCCGGCGGAGATCCTCGGCGGCATCGAAATTCTGGTTGACGGCCAGGGCAAGGAGGGTTTTGGCCCGGTTGGCGTCCTGGACCTCGGCGTAACTCACAAAGTCGAGGCCGGCCAGATCCTGGTCCTTGAAGGCGGTGATGGCCCGCTCGGCCACTTCGATCTCCAGCTGAGCCAGATCGGCCCTGATCGCCTCAATCTGGGCCGTCGTCGACTCCAAGCGGCTCTGAGCCGAGCCAAGCTTGGCCTCGGCCGTCTCCAACTCCTTCTCCTTGTCCCGTACCCGCTGGTTCCACACGGCCAGGGCCCCGGCCAGATCCTCCGACACCGTGCCGGCCAACGAATCATCGCCATCCTCATCGGTGTTGGGCACCGTGGCCTCTGGAGCGGAGCTGGTGGTGGACTCGGCGGTCGTCGTCGTCGACTCCGTCGTTGTGGTCGACTCCGACGTTGTGGTGGTGGCCTCGGTGGTCGTGGTCGACTCCGACGTTGTGGTGGTGGCCTCGGTGGTCGTGGTCGACTCCGACGTTGTGGTGGTGGCCTCGGTGGTCGTGGTGGTCGACTCTGTGGTGGTGGTGGTCGACGAATCGTCGGGATCCTGAGCGCTGGAGGGGAACGAGGCCGCACCGACGAATATCGTCAGGGCAAAGAACACGGCCAGCCGACGCGACAACAGCCATCGTCTCCGATGGTCGCCGCCCTCGAATACGCTCCCATTCATCGCCATCCGCATCTGCCGCCTGAGGGTCTACGCTCAACTCCTGCCGCAACACAACCGTAACAGTTGGTTGGTAGCAGACTAGCTTAGCGTCGGGCTGACACCGACGTGGCTGCAGCGACAATCCTGGAGCAACCCTTCACGGGACCCGAAACAACTCTTAACCGTTTACGCGGCCGCCACCGCAGCTAGTTACTAGTTGCCGTTGGTCGACCAGTGCCAAGGCTCGGAGGGCAGGTTGTAGAACCCGTATTTGGCGGCGTTGGCCGCCAGCCACTTGTAGCCGGCACTCGATCGGCTACCGATGGTGCGACCACCGTAGGTGAAGTCGATGGCCTTGCCCTGCTCATGCATTGATCGACCCGGTCGAGCGGTGGGGGGACGGCACTGCGACGACGGCATATGCCAGATGGCGTAGTTGCTGGTGCCACAGTGGGACTTGCGGAGCCGGATCTGGGCCTGATGGTCGCGGTAACCCCAACCCCCGAAGTGGATCCCGTCGTTGGCGGCGGCGTTGAGCATCGAGTCAAGGTTGGAGGAGATGTCGACGTGCACCCAGAAGCCCTGCACCTTCACAATCTGGGAGGCCGACGGATAGCTTCCGCCGCTGCTGCCGGAAGCCGGGTTCTTCTTGGCCGCCGCCCGGGATGCGGCCAAGGCGGCCTGACGGGCAAGCTCATCGTTGGTGGACTTGATCTTGGCCGCCAACTCCTTGTCCATCTCCTCCAGGATGGCCTGCTCGGCCAAGCGGGCATCGAGGCGGGCCTCGGCCTCCTCGGCCAGCAACGCCTGCTGGTCGCGGGAGTCCTGCAGCTCGGCCAGGAGGCCGGCCATGTCATTGCGGAAAACCTCGGCTTCGGCCTGGGCTTGATCGGCCAGTGACTGCTGAATGGCCAACTCCTCCCGGGCGGTGCTGAGCGACTCGCTGATGTCGAGATCCTGCTGGGTGACCGACAGCACCAGCGATCGACGGCGTACCGCTTCGTTGGGATCGTCGGTGTCGATAACGGGGTCGGTGTCAGTGCCCCGGCCGACGAAGACGGAAATCGCCTTGTCCTTGACCTGGCCCTTGAGCACTTCGATTTCGGCCGTCTTGATCTTGACGGCGGCGGTGGCCTCGGCGAACCGGGCCTCGGCCTCGTTGAGCTTGTCTTCGGCCGCCGCCAGCTCCGCCTCCTGTTCGTTGACCCGGGCGTTGAGGGCGGCCAGCGCGGCCGTCACCTCGTCGACTTCGGCTGTGGCCGCGTCGACCTGCTCGGTCGCCGCCTCGATTTCGGCCTGGGTCTGCTCGCGCTCCTGCTCGAGTTTCTCCAGATCGTCCTTCAGGTCGGCGTCGGAAGGAAAGGTGGCCGAGCCGATGGCGACGGCCACGACGATGGCAACGATCGTCTTCAGGGCTTTGGGGGCATGAAAAATACGCATACAGGTCCTACCGCCCAGCCACTTGAAATAGTAGCGCGGCACCCACCAGGATGGTGGATACCGGACCCAGGGAGGCGTCAGCAGGCCAACTTGCCCAGCTGAAACCCTCTGTTTCCAGGGACTTTGGCCCACTGGTAGTGGTGAAATTCACCCGATCTTGGCCTTTCCGCAACCCGGATCCGGCCCTAGATTTGAACCGTGCCATCTCTCCGCATCGCGCTGTGCCAGATCGACATCATCGTCGGTGATCTTGACCAGAACGTCGACCTCATCCTCGCCGCCACCCGGCAAGCCGAAGAGGCGGGCTGCGACCTGGCCGTGTTCGGTGAGCTGTCAATCTGCGGTTATCCCCCCGAGGACCTGCTGTTCAAGCCGAAGTTCGTCGATGACAACCGCGCCGCGTTGCAGCGGGTGGCCGAAGCCACCGGCGACTGTGCCGTGGTCGTCGGCTATGTCGATCGACCCGACGCCGACACCTCGGATGCGGCCACTGTCCAGCCCTCGATGATCCCCGGAGCGACGCCGTCAGGGGCCATTGTCAACGCCGCCGCCGTCTGCGCCAACGGCGAGGTCAAGGGTCGCTACGCCAAGCAGTGGCTGCCCAACTACAACGTGTTCGACGAGAAGCGCTATTTCCAGCCGGGGGACGGCTACCCCCTGTGGTCGATCGCCGGAGTAACCGTAGGCGTCTGTGTCTGCGAGGACATGTGGGTCGATCCCAGCCCGGTGAACGTCATGGCCGACGGCGGCGCCCAGCTGATCGTCAACATCAACGCTTCTCCCTATCACCAGGACAAGGTGGAGGAGCGTGACGCCATGATCGCCCGGCGGGTGGCCGAGACGAAGACCCCGCTGGTATACGTCAACCTCGTCGGGGGTCAGGATGAGCTGGTTTTCGACGGCACCTCGGTCGTGGTCGACGCCGCCGGAAACACCATCGCCCGGTCCCGGCAGTTCGCCGAACAGGTACAGGTCGCCGATTTCACCGTCACCGACCCGAAGCCGCTTTCGCTGCCGGTGACCACGGTCACCGACCGGCCGTCGGTGTCGATCGAGGGACTGCCACCGAAGCTGGAGCCGTTGCTCGATCCGCTGACCGAGATCTGGGAAGCGCTGGTTCTCGGGGCCCGGGACTATGTCCACAACAACGGTTTCAGCGACATCTGCTTCGGGCTGTCGGGCGGTATCGACTCGGCGTTGACGGCGGCCATCGCCGCCGACGCCCTGAGCCCCGAGCACGTCCACGCCGTCATGATGCCATCCCGATACTCGTCGGATCACTCGCTGTCCGACTCGGAGAAGCTGTGCCAGAACCTGGGGATCGAAGGGCGGACGATCACCATCGAGCCGGCCCACCAAGCCTTTCTCGACATGCTGAGCCCGGAGTTCGGCACCGATGAATGGGGCCTGACCGAGGAGAACATGCAGTCGCGGCTGCGAGGGGTCATCCTGATGGCCCTGGCCAACAAGTTCGGCTGGCTGGTGCTGACCACAGGCAACAAGAGTGAGACGGCGGTCGGCTACTCCACGCTCTACGGCGACACCGCCGGCGCCTACGCGGTGATCAAAGACGTCTGGAAACTTCAGGTCTACGAGCTGGCCCGCCACTACAACCACCGGGCCGGTCGTGAGGTCATTCCCGAGAACATCCTGACCAAGGCGCCGTCAGCCGAGTTGCGACCGGATCAGCGTGACGACCAGAGCCTGCCTCCCTACGACGTGCTCGACCCGATGCTGGTCGAGATCGTCGAACACAACAAGACGGCGGCCGACCTGATCGCCGACGGCCACGATCCCGACACGGCCCGGCGCATCGCCCGTCTGGTCGACATCGCCGAATTCAAACGGCAGCAGAGCCCATTGGGAACCCGCATCACCAAGCGGGCGTTCGGCAAGGATCGCCGTATGCCCATCACCAACCTCTACCGAGGCAACCCCTGACGATCCTCCGGCCAAAACGTCAGTGGCCCCGCACGAGAGGCGGGGCCACTGGTTCCACTGGATCGCGGTATGGGGGATTGAAGAGAGTCCAGTGGATGTAGCGTCGGAGGTGGAGGGAACGTTCCTCCGACGCTGTTGGTGCAATCCGTCCAAAGGGGGAGAAAACGGTTGCACAGTGTGAAACCGGGTCCAGCGGGTGTTTATGCCCGAATATCCGAATTTCTTGGAAGTTCGTGCTGGGAGCCGGCTACAAGTCGAGGGATGATTCCTCGGTGTCGCCTCGGTGGTGGCCACCCCGGCGTCCGTGGCCGTCCTTCGACTCGAACCGTTCACCCGGTTCGGCGTTGATCCGTTCGCTGATTCGCTCGGAGGCTCGGGCCAGCTTCTCATCGACGTCTTCGGCATCGATCCGGCCCGATTCGACCGCCTGGTCAAGACGTTCCTCAACCCCCTCAAGCAGGAAGGCCACCAGGTCGTCCTCGGCGACGCCTTGGGCTTCCGCCAGCTCGGCCAGCGTCTGACCGTCGGCTCGGGCGGCCCGCAGATCATCGGTGGTCAGGCCAAGGAGGTCGGCCAGCGCTTCGGCCCGTTCGGCCCGGGCCGCCGCCCGGTCGCCGCGGTCACCGCGGTCACCGCGGTCAAAACCGTCTCCCGATCGGTGCCCATGGCCGAAACCAGGGCCATGGCCACGGCCGTCGCCCCGCGTGCGGTTGATCATCTCATCGATACGGGCGTCCAATCCTTCGGCCAATTCGGCGGCCCGATCGGCGTCGATCCGGTCATTGGCCACCGCCTCGTCGAGTCGGTCGGTGGCCGCGGTGGTGAGAGCGGTCTTGAGATCGTCGATTGCTACTCCCTGATCGGCGGCGATGTCGGCCAGGGATTTGCCGTCGGCGAAGGCGGCTCGTAGTTCATCGGCGGTCATGCCGAGGGTGTCGGTCAGAACGTCGGCCGCGAGGTGGCGACCCGGATGACGATGACGATGGTCGGATTCGCCAGCATCTGCCGGCAGCTCCTGGTCATCATCGGCGGCGGCCAGGGCAACCGGAGCCAGCATCGATCCGGCGGTCACCCCGCCGATGACCAGGGCCCCGGGGGCAATGAAGCGCTTGAGATCGGAAACAGCCATGTGATTTGTCAACTCCTGTGTTGAGGTGTGGGTTGGGGGATGTCACCATGATCAGACCGTTGTGTTAGGAGTGTGTGATGACCAGGGCAGGAGTGGACAACGAAAGAGCGGCTAAAGGCCAGACTAAACAGGCTGACGCCTGGCACAAGACCGTGTGCATTCTCTGCTCCAACAACTGCGGAGTCGAAGTACGGCTCGACGACCGTCAAATCACCCGGGTACGGGGTAACAAAGCCCACGTGGCCTCCAAGGGCTACACGTGCGAGAAGGCGCTGAGACTCAACCACTATCAGAACGCCGCCGGTCGGTTGACGTCGCCCATGCGCCGTGAACCCGATGGGAGCTACCGGGCCGTCGACTGGGAAACCGCCATTGCCGAGGTGGCGGCGGCCTTCACCGGCGTCAGCAACGAGCACGGAGCGAACTCGCTGTTCTACTACGGCGGCGGCGGCCAGGGCAACCACCTGTGTGGGGCCTACGGCGCCGCCACCCGACGGGCCCTGGGAATCCGGCTGCGATCCAACGCCCTGGCTCAGGAGAAGACGGGCGAGGCCTGGGTCGACGGCCGGATGTTCGGCACCCACCTCCATGGTGACTTCCACCATGCCGAGGTGTCGGTGTTCGTGGGCAAGAACCCCTGGCACTCCCACGGGTTCGACGAGACCCGGCGGGTGCTCAAGCAGATCGCGGCCGACGATGACCGCTCGATGATCGTCATCGATCCCCGGCGCAGCGAAACCGCTGACCTGGCCGACTTCCATCTTCAGGTTCGGCCCGGCACCGACGCCTTCGCCATCGCCGCCCTGGCCGGAGCCATCGTCCAGGACAAACTCCATGATCAAACCTGGCTGGCCGAGAACACGGTGGGAGCCGACGCCGTGGTGGCCGAGCTGAGGCGAGTCGACGTCGCCGACTTCGCCCATCGTTGCGAGGTCGACGAGGAACTGATCCGGGCCGCCGCCCACCGCCTGGCCGCCGCCGACTCGGTGGCGGTGCTGGAGGACCTGGGCGTCGAAATGGCGCCCAACTCGACGCTGGTGTCCTACCTGCAGAAGTTGCTGTGGATCCTGGTCGGCAGCTTCGCCAAGCCGGGGGGCATGACCACCCACTCGTCCATGGTCCCGCTGTTCAACTACGGGGCGGCCGGCCGGGAACCGACGACGCCCATAACCGGGAGCGCCATCATCTCGGGCCTGGTGCCCTGCAACGAGATCCCGGAGCTGGTGCTGTCCGATCATCCCGACCGGGTCCGGGCCATGTTCATCGAAAGCGCCAATCCGGTGCACTCGCTGGCCTCGTCCCAGGATTGGCGCCGGCTGATGGGGGCCCTCGATTTCTCGGTGGTCATCGACGTGGCCATGACCGAGACGGCCCGGATGGCCCACTACGTGCTCCCGGCATCGTCGCAGTACGAGAAGACCGAGGCCACCTTCTTCAGCCTTTCGTTCCCCGACAACACCTTCACTGTGCGGCCACCGATACTGGAGCCGCTGGACGGCACGCTGTCGGAGGCCGAGATCCACAGCCGGTTGCTGCGGGAACTCGGCGTGATCGACGATGCCATGCTGGCCCCGTTGAAGGAGGCGGCCGA
Organism: Acidimicrobiales bacterium; assembly: GCA_965216685.1. Classification (GTDB taxonomy): domain Bacteria; phylum Actinomycetota; class Acidimicrobiia; order Acidimicrobiales; family SZUA-35; genus JAHELU01. The sequence goes on along the minus strand of OZ244195.1, from coordinate 3,220,134 downwards.
CACCGGTCGGGAAGCTTTCGCCGCCGCCCTGGGCCAAGCGGTGACGACCAATCCCGACTTGGCCGGCTATGGGGCGGTTGTGCTCTATGAGACACTCGGGCCGACGCTGCCGGCCGGGCTGGCCGAAGCGGCCCCGCTGTGGTTCTCGGCCCAGCAGGTGGCGATGAGGTACCCCGATGCCATGCGGGCCGCCGGCCACGCCGACGCCGACGCCTTGTTCGACGCCCTCATCTCCACTCCTGACGGTGTGACCTTCACCCGTCACGACTATGACGACTCGTGGGCCATGCTCAAGGTCGACGATGCCAAGATCCAGCTCGACCTCCCCGAGATGGTGGCCGACCTGGCCGAACTGTCCCACCAGCCGGTCGACCACCGCAGCGACGAGTTCCCCTACATCCTGTCGGCCGGCGAACGCCGTAGTTTCACCGCCAACACCATCATGCGTGATCCGTCTTGGCGCAAGCGCGATCAGGAGGGGGCACTGCGACTGAATCCGGCCGATGCCGCCGCTCTGGGGGTGGAGACGGGCGCCCGGGTCCGCATCACCACTCCCGGTGGTACGGCGGTGGCGGTGGCCGAGATAAACGAGACCATGCTGGCCGGCCACGTGTCACTGCCCAACGGGCTGGGGCTCGACTACTCCCCCGCCGGCGGAGACCCGGAGGCCACCGGCGTCGCCCCCAACGAGTTGACCACCGTCGACTGGCGCGACCCCTATGCCGGAACCCCCTGGCACAAACACGTGCCGGCCCGTCTGGAGGCGGTTACGTCGTAGCGGAGGGTCGGCGGCCATGAATCCCAACCTCAACTACGACGTGGTCCCGCTGCACCGACCCGGGAGCGTGGCTTATCGGGACCTGGTGGAGACGGTGCGCACCGAGCTGGCCGCTGACGGCTGTGCCGTGATCCACAATGTCCTGACCCCGGTCGGCTTGGCCGCCGCCGTGACCGAAGCCGATTCCGTCGCTCATCAGGCTCACCGCTCGTTCAGTCGCACCAACCCCTACTTCACCGTCGAGGACGAATCGCTGCCCCCCGACCATCCCGCCCGGCGGTTCCACGACCGGTCCAATGCCTTCATCCCGGCCGACAACTTTCCGGTTGGCGGCCCGCTGCGGGGTGTCTACGACGAACCGGGCTTCGACCGGTTCATTCGTGACTGCCTGCAAGCCGATCCTTTTCATCGCTACGCCGACCCCTTGGCCGACGTCATCATCAACATGGCCGACGCCGGCCCCGGTTTTCCCTGGCATTTCGACACCAACGATTTCACCGTGACGCTGGCCATCCAGACGGCCGAGGAGGGTGGGGCCTTCGAGTACGCCCCCAACATCCGGACCGACCACGACGAGAACTTCGCCGAGGTCACCCGGGTGCTGGACGGGACGTCCGATGGGGTCGTCAGCCTCGACCTCGCCCCCGGCGACCTCCAGATCTTCCTGGGCCGACACAGCCTGCATCGGGTGGCCCCGCTGGCCGGAACCCGGCCCCGCTATGTCGGGATCTTCTCCTATGTCGACGAGCCCGACATGGTGGCCACGCCGGAGCGCTGCCGGCAGCTCTACGGTCGAGTGCTGCCCGTTCACTACGAGCGGGCCGGACAACGCCACGACAGCCTGCTCGACTAGACCACACCCTTCAAGAATTGCAGTAGAAAACGAGGCTAGCCCTCGTTTTCTACTGCAATTCTTCCGCTCGATGGTCACCCGGTAGACGAACGGTCATCGTGGTTCCCTGACCGACGACACTGGAGGCCTCGATCGTTCCCCCGTGAGCTTCCACCAGGCTGCGGCTGATGGTCAGCCCGAGCCCGGAGCCGTCGGACTCTCGACCTTTGGCAAAGCGGTCGAAGACGTTGGCCAACTGCTCGGGCCCGATGCCGCGACCGTCATCGCCCACCTCGACCGTCAGCCACCCATCGCTCCGGCCGACGGTGACGTCGACCCGACCGCCGGGCTCGACGGCCCGCAGGGCGTTGGCGACGAGGTTGGAGACCACCTCGCTCATCCTCATGGCGTCGACCTCGGCCATGACCGGCTCGGCCCCCTCCCCGGCTCCGGATCGAACCCCGAGATTGATCGACCGGGAGCGGCTCTCGGTCCGGAAACGTTCGACCGCCTCGGCCACCAGCCAATGGAGATCAACGGGCTCGGGATGCAGCTCGAGCACCCCGGCCTCGGTTGTGCTCAGGGTCCGGAGATCGTCGAGCAGTCGCTCCATGCCGGCCACATCGACCAGCAGGCGACGCAGCTCGGTCTCGCCCAGCTCGTGGACCCCATCGGCCATGGCCTCCAACTCCCCCCGGATGATGGTCAGCGGGGTCCGCAACTCGTGACCGACATCGGCCAACAACCGGCGACGCAGCTCATCGGATTGCTCCAACCGCTGGGCCATGGTATTGAACGAGCCGACCACCGGGCCGAGAGCGGGCGGCACATCGGCGCTGATGCGGGCCGAGTAGTCTCCGTCGGCCAACCGCCCGGTGGCCTGCATCATGTCGTTGACCGACCGGAACCCCCGGAACACGAAGCGTCCGACCAGCAAGCCGGTGGCCACCACGGCCAAGCTGATGGCGGCGGCCGCCGCCGCCCCGGTCCAACCGGCGAAGGCGGCGGTGATGGCGGCGGCCAGAACCACCGGCAGGACGAGGGTGAGAGTGAATCCGGCCGCCATCATCCGCCGGAGGCGGCGGAACCTGGCCTGATGGTCCATCGACCATGTCTCGGGCCCCGACCAACGCTGGTGCCGCCACGGACCGCCGCCCGGGCCGCCCACTACCGGACGCTCCTTTCGGTGGCCGGATCGGTCGGGGTACCAGGCGACGTGTCGTTGAACTTGTAGCCCACACCGTGCACGGTCAGGATGTACTGCGGACGGCGAGGCTGGGAACCGAACTTACGGCGAATGTTCTTGACGTGGGCGTCGATGGCCCGTTCGTAGGATTCGAAACTGACGCCGTGCAAGGCGTCGAGCAGCTGACCCCGGGTGAACACTCGGCCCGGCTGGGCCGCCAGGGTGGCCACCAACTGGAACTCGGTCGGTGTCAGCTCCACCTCGTCGCCGTCGACCACAACCTGCATCCGGGGCACGTCGATCACCACCGAACCGACGCGGTAGACATCGTCTCGCCCCAGGGCGTCCATACGTCGGAGCAAAGCCCGGACCCGGGCCACCAGCTCCTTGGGACCGAACGGCTTGACCACGTAGTCGTCGGCCCCCAGTTCCAACCCCACCACCCGATCCGTCTCCTCGGCCCGAGCGCTGAGGATGATGATGGGCACGTCCGAGCGGGCCCGTATCCGTCGAATGACATCCAGCCCGTCCATTCCCGGCAACCCCAGGTCGACCACGATGAGATCGGGACGGTGGGCGGCGAAGGCGTCGAGGGCACCCGGACCGTCGTGGGCCTCGACGGCGCGAAAGCCCGCCTGGTCGAGGTAGTCCCTGACCAGGCGGGCAATACGCGGTTCGTCGTCGACGACCAGGATGGTGCTCACCCTGACTATTCTTCCCGATCCTCCGGCCGGTCGCCGGGGTTGGGGAACAACTTGTCGATCTCCCGCTTGGCCGCCCTCAGGGCGTCCTCCCAGTCGCGGTCCTCCTGTTCGGACGACGACTCGCCGTCAGCCTCGGTATCCGACTGGGACCACCGGCCCTGGTGATGATGACGATAATGATGATGATCGTGCCACCGGGGACCACCGGTCTTGTGGGCGAACAGCCTGAACATGACGCCGAAGAACATCATCATGAACACGACCTTCATGATGAAGAAGGGAATGAAGAGCAGCGCTCCCACCGCCGAGCCGATCCCACCGGCCAGCAGATAGCCGAAGGCCACGGCCAGGGCGAGGGGGATGAGGAGCGGAAGCCGACCTCGACGGAATGCGAACATGATGGGATCTCCTTCTCTGGGTGCTGACTTTGGTGACAAGAACCATCGTGATCAGCAGTTGTGAAGGAGTTGTGAACGGGGTTGGGAGGTTCGGTGGGTTCGGATTGAGGACTACGACACCCAGGTCTTGAGCTTGGCCACCGTGCCCAGCGGATCGGGTCCGGCCGGCTGGATCTGCAGCATGGTCACCCCGGCGTCCTTGAAGGCCTGCACCCGTTCCCGTACATAGCCCTCGTCCCCGGCCAGGGTGGTGGCGGCCAGGAAATCGTCGGGAACGGCGGCCATGGCTTCCTCCTTGCGGCCGTCGAGGTAGAGGTCCTGGATCTTCTCCGCCGCCTCCTCGTAGCCGTACTTCCGGAAGACGTTGTTGTAGAAGTTCTTGTTCTTCGAACCCATGCCCCCGACATACAGGGCCGTCATGAAACGACCGGCGTCCCGCAGCTTCTGCGCCTCCTCGGCATCACAGATGGCCACCGTCCCCCCGGCCACGACCTCCAACGGGCCGAGCGATCCGTCCCGTTTGGCCCGGCCGGCGGCCAGGGCGTCGCCCCATACCAGATCGGCCTTTTCGGGATGGAAGAACACCGGGAGCCACCCGTCGGCCGCCTCGGCCGTGAGCTCGACGTTCTTCGGCCCGAGAGAGGCGATGTAGATCGGGATGTCGGCCCGTTTCGGGTGGTTGATCAGCTTCAGCGGCTTGCCCAGCCCGGTTCCCTGGTCGGCCGGCAGGGGCAGCTGGTAGTTGGGGCCGTCGTGTTCCACCACCTCCCGCCGCCAGACCTTGCGGCATATCTCCATCAGCTCACGCTGGCGGCCGACCGGACGGTCGTAGGGGATCCCGTGCCAACCCTCGATCACCTGGGGACCGCTGGCCCCGATACCGAGGATGAAGCGGCCCCCGGAGACGGCGTCGAGCCCAGCCGCGGTCATGGCCGTCAGGGTCGGGGTGCGGGAGTAGATGGGGAGGATGGCCGACCCCAGTTCCATGGTGGTGGTGCGAGCCGCCAGGTATCCGAGGATGGACACGGCGTCGAAGCTGTACAGTTCGGGAACCCAGCCGACGTCCAAACCGGCCTTTTCCAGGTCGACGGCGGCGTCGGCCGCCGCCACCGGATCGCCGGAGTAGGTCAACATCATCGAAAGCTTCATCGCACCGGACCTTTCGTCGATCGCTGCAGGAGTAGGCCTGCGCCGCTCAGCTTACGCAGACCCCGCCGGTCCGGACGAACCGCGATCGATCCCCGGGCCGCTATCGGGGTAGACCCCGACCGGGGGCAGGGCCGCCGTCACCAGGGCGAAGGCCACGACGGAAGGCAGAGTGACGATGGCCATGGCCGCTCCCACCGAGAGGGTGGTGGACGCCAACCAGCCGACCAGGAAGGGAAAGAGGATGACCGCCACCCGCAGCCCGGCGGTCAACGCCCCCAGGCCGACGCCTGGTCGGCCGGGGTGTTTGGCCGCCCGGTCGTAGATGGTGGGCAGCATGACGGCAATACCCAGACCGGCCAGCACGAAACCGATCCGGCCGATCCAAACGGCGTCGATCAGGGTGGCCACGGCCAAGCCGGCGCCGGTCAACACCGTGCTGAGCACGCTCAGGCCGTCGGCCCCCAGCCGCTGGGCTGCCCAGTCGCCACCGAATCGGCCCACCGTCATGCCGACGGTCACGGCCACGTAGCCGAGGGCGGCGTCGCCGGCGGCCAGACCGAAGTCGTCGGCGAACCGGAAGGCGGCCCAGTCGATGGTGGTTGCCTCCACCGCCAAGGCCGACATCCCAGCCAACACGAACAAGGCCAGAACCGACCGGTGGGCGGGAGAACGAACCCGGCGGCCGCTGCCCTCGTCGGTGGCGGCCATTGGCGCGGTGGCCGACGGCTCATCGACCGGCAGCGCCCACTGGTAGACGAAGAGTACGGCCAACAACAATACAGCAGCGGCGATGGGCAGATGAGTTGACAACGGGATACCGGCGGCGGCGATACGGGCGGCGGCCAGACCGCCGATCACGGTGCCCAGACTCCACAGGCCGTGCAGCCGGCTCATGACCGGGGCGTGGCGGCGGGCGCTCAACCATGAACCCTGCATGTTCATGGCCACGTCGACCAAAACATCGAGGCCCATCATGACGGCCAGGGCCACCAGCAGCACGGCCTGGGACCGGGCGAATCCGATCACCGGCAGCGTCAAGGCGATAATCGCGGCCGTTCCCGACATGACCCGCCGGGTACCGAACCGGCTGATCGCCGGACCGACCGTCAAGCTGCCCACCAGGCCCGACAGGCCGGCCAGCGAGATCAACAAGCCCACCCGATCGACCGTGATCCCGATCTGATCTCGAATCTCAGGCAGCCGGGGCATGAACGAGGCGAACACCGTGCCGTTGACGAAGAACTGGGTGGCCACCGCCACCAGAGCCCGCCGATCGGCCGGCGTGGAAACAGCGTCGACCCGGGAGCCGGCTTCGGTCATCGACCGCAACCATACTCCCGGGCCGATTCGGTTGGACCACCGGCACCGAACAACGGTGCCGGGTCGGTTACAGGGCGGCGCTACAAACGGTGTTTGTCATGAGGGTGGCCACCACGTAGGGATCGGCGTTGGCGTTGGGTCGCCGGTCCTCGATGTATCCCTTCTTGTCTTGAGCCACCTGCCACGGAATGCGGATCGAGGCTCCCCGATCGGACACTCCGTAGCTGAACTGGTCGTACCGCTGGGTTTCGTGTTCGCCGGTGAGACGTTCCTCGATGCCGATGCCGTAGCCGGCCAGGTGCTCCTCCGGTTTGCCGGGCGCCCCGAGAGATTCGGCCGCCGCCACCACGGCGTCGTAGCCTTCCCGCATTGCCTTGGTCGAGAAGTTGGTGTGCATTCCGGCGCCGTTCCAGTCGCCCTTCATGGGCTTGGCCGCCAGCGATACCTCGACGTTGTACTTCTCGCCGATGCGGTACATGAGGTAGCGGGCCATCCAGATGTGGTCGCCCACCGTGACCGTGTCGACCGGCCCGATCTGGAACTCCCACTGGCCGGGCATGACTTCGGCGTTCACTCCGGAGATGGCGAGCCCGGCGTGGAGGCAGGCATTGAGGTGTTCCTCGATGATGTCGCGACCGGTGATCTTGACCGCGCCGACGCCGCAGTAGTACGGGCCCTGGGGCCGGGGGTAGCCGTGGGCCGGGAAGCCGGCCGGCCAACCGGTGACCGGGTCGAGCAGGGTGTACTCCTGCTCCAAGCCGAACAGCGGCTCCTGGTCGGCGTAGCGCTCCAGGGCCTCCCGGGCCGCGGCACGGGTGTTGGATGGATGTATGGCCAGATCCTCGGGAGTCAACGTCTCGCAGAGAACAAGAATGTTGTCGCCGCCTCGGAACGGGTCGGGGCAGCTGAACACCGGCTTCAGAACGACATCGGAGTTGTCGCCTGTCGCCTGGTTGGTGCTGGAACCGTCGAAGCCCCAGATGCCCGGCTCATCACCGTCGGCCAGGATCTTGGTCTTGGCTCGCACCTCGGCCGTCGGCGCCGTGCCGTCGATCCAGATGTATTCCGCTACATAGCTCATTGGTAACTCCTGTTAGTCCCGACAAGATTTCGGTTTCCTACTGGCGGGTTCCTGCACCAGATGACGACGTTGTCGTTGACGAGGCGTACCCTTCTGATCACTTAATCGGCTCCGGGGCCGACATACAAATCAACAATGTTAACGCTGTGTGAATGATGGCTTCGGGCGCCGTCGAATCGTGCAAAGTCGTCCCGTCGGTGTTAGTAATCGAATGGTGTCTCCAGAAGGTTCAGAAGGTAGTAACCCCGACGACCCCGACTCGATGAATGATCGACAGGTCGACTATGTCCTCCGGGCGGTGGAGGACCGCAACGTCAAACTGATTCGCCTGTGGTTCACCGACGTGGTCGGGCAGCTGAAGTCGGTGGCCATCTCGCCCATCGAGTTGGAGAAGGCGTTCACCGAAGGGGTGCATTTCGACGGGTCGGCCATCGACGGGTTCAGCCGTATCCAGGAGTCGGATGTTTTGGCCAAACCGGATCCCGCCACATTCGAGCTGTTGCCGTGGACCGATGCCGGAACCACCGCCCGCATGTTCTGCGACATCCAGCTTCCCACCGGCCAGCCCTTCGACGGCGACCCCCGGTACGTGCTCCGCCGCAATCTCGACGACGCCCGAAGGTCGGGCTACAGCTTCTTCATCGCCCCGGAGATGGAGTTCTTCTACTTCGCCGACGGCGACCCGTCGACGCCGCCGACACCACTCGATTCGGGATCGTACTTCGACCTGACCACCAGCGATGTGGCTTCCGACCTGCGGCGACGCACCATTTCGGTGCTGGAGGCCATGGGTATTCCCGTCGAGTATTCGTTCCACGAGGACTCACCGTCACAGCACGAGATCGATCTGCGTTACACCGACGCCCTGTCGATGGCCGATCAGATCATGACCTTCCGCCTGGTGGTGCGGGAACTGGCCCTGGAGCAGGGTCGATTCGCGTCGTTCATGCCCAAGCCCCTGCCCGGACTGCAGGGATCGGGTATGCATCTGCATCTCTCGCTGTTCGAACGGGACGACAACGTGTTCCACCCCACGACATCGGACGGCTCGACCCCGAGCGGCGAGGTGCTCTCCCCCATCGGTCGCAGTTTCATGGCCGGACTGTTGACCCACGCCCGAGAGATCACGGCCATCACTAATCAGCTGGTCAATTCCTACAAGCGTCTGGTGGTGGGATTCGAGGCGCCGGTGTGGGTGTCGTGGGCCAAGAACAACCGCTCGGCCCTGATCCGGGTGCCGGTGACCAAGCCCGACAAGCCAAGCTCGACCCGCATCGAGTACCGGTCACCCGACCCGGCCTGCAACCCCTACCTGGCCTTTGCCGTTCTCCTGGCCGCCGGTATGGCCGGGGTTCGCGGCAACTATGAGCTGCCCGCCGAGATCCATGACAACCTCTTCGAACTGACCCCGACCGAAGCCGAGAAGCTGGGGGTTCAACCTCTACCCCGCTCGCTGGCCGAAGCTCTCGACGAGATGGAGCGCTCGGAACTGGTGCACGACGCCCTGGGCGAACACATCTTCGAGTGGTTCCTCCGCAACAAACGCAGCGAGTGGGGCAGCTACAAGCTGCACGTCAGCCAGTGGGAACTCGAGAGGTACTTTCCCACGTGGTAGAGCGCTCGACCCTGCGAGGCGAATCGGCCAACCCCGGATTGCTGGCGGTGTGGCCCGACCCGCCTCCAGTCGAACTGATTCGCTTCCTCGATCTGGAGGGTTACCGCTGGAAGGCCGGCATGGGCGGCGACGATGGTGAGCTTCCGGGCGCCGACGGTCGGCCGTGGGACGGGGCCGTGGCGGCGTTCGACGGAGTCGAGGGATCAGGAGGCGAAGACGACAGTGACGCCGAGGACCGCGGCTGGCGCTTCTGTCGTCATGTTCGCTCCGAGGACACACCGGTGCTGGTTCTGGTCGGCGGTGGGGGCCTCGACATCCTGGCCGACCATCATGACGACTTCGACGACTTCATCATCGCCCCGTTCCATCCGCAGGAACTCAAGGCTCGTCTGAACCTGATGCTGACCCGGGTGGGTAAGGCGGCCCGGAGTGATCTGGTGACCTACGGGCCGCTGACCCTCAACGTCGAGACCTACCAGGCGGTGATCGACGGTCGCCACCTCGACCTGACCTACATGGAATACGAGCTACTGCGGTTCCTGGCCACCAGCCCGGGCCAGGTCTTCAACCGGGAAACGCTCCTCAATCGGGTTTGGGGCTACGAGTACTACGGTGGGGCCCGCACCGTGGATGTCCACATCCGCCGGCTGCGGGCCAAGATGGGCCAGGATCACAGCTCGCTCATCTCCACCGTACGCGGAGTGGGCTACCGCCTGGGCCAATCCCGCTGGACCGCCTGAACCCGACGGCTCCGCCTCAGCGGGCAAACCCGCCAACGTGTGTCTCCGTCTAGGGAAAGATGCCGCGCCGGTCGTAGACGTCGATGATGCGGTCGAGGGCCACGATGTAGGCGGCGTCGCGGCGGCTGCAGCCGTGGGTGTGCAGGGCATGGACCACCCGATCATGGGCTTTCCACATCAGGTCCCGCAGCCGGTCGTCGACGTCGTCGAACGACCAGGCCCGGGCCGACTTGTTCTGGAGCCACTCGAAGTACGACACGATCACGCCACCGGAGTTGGCCAGGATGTCGGGAACCACGTCGACCCCCTGGGCGAAGAGATATTCATCGGCCTCCCAGGTGGTGGGGCCGTTGGCCGCCTCCACCACGACCCGAGCTGGTAGGCCCTTGGCCCGATCAAGGGTCAGCTGATTCTCCAACGCCGCCGGCACGAACACATCGGTCTCGACCCGGAACAAGTCTTCGGTGTCGGCGGCATCAGCCCGATCGAAGCCGACGACGCCACCGGTCTCGTCGACGTAGCGGCGCAGCTTGGCCACGTCGATACCGTCGGTGTTGACGATGGTGCCGGTGTGATCGGCAATGGCGGTCACCGTACACCCGGCCTGGGCGGCCAGATCGGCGAAGTGACTTCCCACATTGCCGAAGCCCTGCACGCTGACCGAGAGCTCGTCGAGGCGAGCATCGTGCTCACCGCACCAGTGGCGCAGACTGTACAGCACGCCGCGCCCGGTGGCCGCCTCCCGGCCGATCGACCCGCCGCAGGCCAGCGACTTGCCGGTCACCACCCCCTTGACGCTCTGGCGAAAGCCCGGCGGTGAAATATTGGCATAGGTGTCCATCAGCCAGTCCATCGTTTGGGCCGACGTACCCATGTCGGGAGCGGGAATGTCGTGGTCGGGCCCGATGTTCGAACCGAGGGCGTGGGTGAACCGGCGGACGATACGTCGCATCTCGTCGGTGGAGTAGTTGCCGGGGTTGATGGTCAAACCACCCTTGGCCCCACCGAAGGGGATCCCGGCCAACGCCGTCTTGAACGTCATCCAGGCTGCCAGGGCCCGGACTTCGTCCAGGTCGACGTCGGGGTGGAATCGAAGCCCGCCTTTGTAGGGGCCCAGAATGTTGTTGTGCTGGATCCGGTATCCGGTGAATACCTTCAACGACCCGTCGTCGAGGGTCACCGGGAAGTTGACGATGATCTCGTTCTTGGGGAATGAAAGGATCTCCCGATAGCGGGGTTCGAGATCGATCAGGTCGGCGGCTCGCTGAAATTGAGCCACGGCCGCTTGGTGAAGGCTCCGTTGCCCTCCTGCAGTCATGTCATGTCCTGTCGGTTGGTTCTGGGGTGGCTGTGACCGGTTGCGCCGGAAACCCCGTCCGCCTGCGCTGGTGCTAGCGCGGGCCGATGGCCTCCAAGCCACCGCAGTAGGGCCGTAGTACTTCTGGGACGGTCACGGTTCCATCCGTTTGCTGATGATTCTCGAAAATGTACAGCAGGGTCCGACCAATCGCGCACGCCGTGCCGTTCAAGGTGTGAACCAGAACGTTGCCCGCACTCGATTTGCTGTCTGTCTTCATCCTGGTGTTCATTCGCCGGGCCGAGAAATCGGTGTAGTTCGAACACGACGTGATCTCCCGGTAGCGCTGCTCCGAGGGAAGCCACACCTCCAGGTCGTATTTCTTGGCCGCGGCGGCACCCAGGTCGCGCGAGGCCACCGTGATGACCCGATAGGGCAACCCGAGGCCACCGACGATCTCCTCCTGAAGCTCCCGCAGCAGCTCCAACTCGTCCCACGACCGGTCGGGGTGGGTGTAGCTGAACATCTCCACCTTGTCGAACTGGTGGACCCGGAACAATCCCGAGGTGTCTTTGCCGTAGGTGCCGGCCTCCCGGCGGAAACAGCTGGAGTATCCGGCGTAGCGGACCGGCAGTTCGGCCTCGTCGATGCGCTCCTGGCGGTGCATTCCGGCCAGCGCCACCTCCGAGGTACCGATGAGGTACAGCTCGTCGGCCTCCAGGGCGTAGACCTGGTTTCGGTCAGTGGGGAAGAAGCCGGCCAGCTCCATCATCTCCTCCCGAACCAGCACCGGGGTGACGACGGGGACGAATCCGTGAGCCATGATCTTGTTCATGGCGTACTGGACCAGGGCGAACTGGAGCCGCACTGCGTCGCCGAGGATGTAGGCGAACCGGCTACCCGACATGCGCACGGCCCGCTCAGTGTCGACGACACCGAGCTTTTCTCCCAGTTCTCCGTGGCTGAAAGTCGGAGCGGGAGGGGTGTCGCCAACGACGGTTTCGGTCCGGAACTGATCCTCGTCGCCCACCGGAACGGACTCGTGGGCCGGGTTGGGGATGTGCAGGGCCAGTTCGTTGAGTTCAGCCTCGATGGGGGCCAGCTCGGCTTCGGCCGCGGTCAAGCGGGTCTTCAGCTCACCGGCGGCCGCGATCTTGGCCTCCCGCTCCTCCGGGGCGGCCCGGCCGATCTCCTTCGAGGCGGCGTTGGACTCGGCTCGGAGAGACTCGGTCTCGGTCCGGGCGGCCCGGTGAGCCTCGTCGAGTTTGAGCACCCGGTCGATGACATCGGCCTCGATGCCCTTGACCACGGCGCCCTGGCGGTATGCCCCGTCGTCTCGCAATCGGCGTAGATCAATCACACTGTGAACAGTAGTGCCTGACGAGACCGGTCGCTCCCGATTCAGCGGTCGATTCTGAGGCCGATTCAGTAGTTGGTGGCCAGGAGTTCGGAGTCGGCGTTGGCCCGCTCCGCTGTGTCCTTGAGCAGGAAGCCCATGACGGCGGCGGCGATGGATGTGCTCATGAGAAAGCCAACGGGAATGACAACGAGCAGTACCACAATCATGATGATCGGTCCGAGCATGGTCACCATTGTGCCATCTGTCCCACAAGAATTGCAGTAGAAAACCAGGCTGCACCTCGTTTTTTACTGCAATTTTGGTGGGCCTGGTCAGGCGGTGTGGATCCAGGCTTCGATCTCAACCCGGGCACCCAGCGGTAGCTGGGCCACGGCCACCGCCGAGCGGGCCGGGCGGTGATCACCGAAGAAGCCGATGTAGATCTCGTTCATCTCGGCGTAGTCGTCCATGTCGACCAGGAACACCGTGGTCTTCACAATCTGGTCGAGCCGGGCCCCCTGGCCCTCGACCAGGCCCCTCAGGTTGGCCAAGGCCTGGTGAAGCTGGGCGGCCAGGCCGCCCTCGGCCAGCGTCCCGTCGGCGATACCGACCTGACCGGACGCGATCAACCAATCACCGGCGGCCACGATCGGGGTGTAGGGACCTACGGGCTTGGACATGGCGACTCCTTGGTTCAGGTCTCGGCGGACGATCAAGCTCTGACCGGACCGATGGTAGCGCCGCCGGGCTCAGCGCTCCTCGTTGTTCGACGGCCAGAGCTCGGTGATACCGGCCCGACCGGTGGCCAGCGCCTCGGCGGCAATGATCAAGGTGGTCTCAGGAATGTCGAGGGCCGGCCATGCCACCACCAACTCGATCGGGCCACTGTCCGACACCGGCCACAGCCAGAACTCGTGGTGGAAGTACCGCTGCCCTCCGGAACCGCCGTGGCCCATCATCACCAGCTCCCCCTCCTCGGGCCCCTTCTCCCCGATCCGGTCCAGCAAGGCTTCGTGGTCGGACCAAGTGCCGGAGACGACGGTTCGACCGTCGATCAAACGGAGACCGAAGCGGAGGTAGTTCTCGGGAGCGATGGCCATCGACAAGTCGTGAAGGCGGGGACCCCAGGGGCCCTGGGCCTCGTCACGATCGACCAAGGCCCACGGAAACCCCGGGGATACCACATGGCGACCCAGGTTCTCCTGGGCCAGGAACAGTTCCAGGCTGACGATCAACCCGATGGGGTAGACCACGATGCGATCAACGAAGAGGCACAAGCGGTCGTCGACATGGAGCGGCCCCCTCACCGGTACCAAACCGCCGATAACCGCTTCCGGGGGGCCGTACCACTCCGGTCGAACGTAGGGCTCCGGTTCGGCCGCCGCCACCGGTTCAGGCGGTGGCGGTTCCGGCAGCGGGTCGAAGAAGCTCACGATCCTGAGGATAGGCCGGCCGGCCGATCGGCCGGAATCACCGCATCAGGGATGGCTCGACCGGCCAATCGGGGCGGCAACCCAGGGCCAGCCAGCCGGCGGCGGCCACGGCCACGAACACCGCATCGGAGCCGTTGACCGGTTCGTCGTTCGATTCCACCAACTCCACCTCGATCCTCGGCGTGTCGACGGCCCGCACCACACCGAAGCTGCGCACGGTCAGGTCGTGCACCTCCCCGGCCTCGTCCACCGCCAGAGCTTCGCTGGTCAGCCACGACCAGGCCATGTGGGCGGCGCCGATGCAATAGGACCGCAAGACCACGGCATCGAGGACGGCACCGCAGCGCACGATCACCCGGATGGTGGTGGAGGCGACACTGTGGCCCACATCGATCTCGGCCTCGGCCTCGCCCCCCGACGGGGATCGCACCACCCCAACCCGCCCCTCGGCCCCGGCGGCCAAAATTCTGGCCTCGGCCCAGCCGGCGGCCCGTACTGCCGTCGAGGTCGGTGGCCCGGGCACGGCCACTTGTTCGATGTCGACCCGGCCCTCGAACCCGGCCAGCCGCAGACCATCGTGAATGGCCTCGTCGATGCCGGCCGTTTCCACCACCCGGAACCTGGCCTGCCCTCCGGCCGTCATGCCCGCCGCCAGCGGTGGCCGTTTGACCCCCAACCGGGCAACGTCCTCCCGGCTGGCCATCGCCAACACCGGATGATCGTGCTGGTCGGCCAACTCCCTGGCCGCTGAAGCCACATCGAGCCCGTCCCCCGATGTCAACGACCGCTGGGCGGATTTGGCCCCGAAGGCTCCGCCGTTGGCCACGACGCTGTATGGCGTTCCCCCCGGTCGGCACCACGAGGCGTCGGTCTCCAAGTAGGCCGGTTCGACCCAGGTGGTCCGTAGCACCGCATCCCAGCTACCGTCGGGCGGTTCCAGTGGCCAACGGTGGGCTGCCGTCGTCCGCCGGCCCTGAACCTTGCCGGCCTCGTGCCGAGCCTCGACCAACGACGACGCCACCACCCAACCGCCGTCGGCCCCCCGGACGGCCACCAGGGCGTCCTCGGGCGCGGTGTCGGCGGCGAATCCACCGTGACCCAAGGCCACATCGGGACCGACCTGCTGGACCGTCCCGCCTTCCAGGGCGGCTCGCCGAGTGGCCGCGGCCAGATCCCGCGGTCGGGACGAGGCGGCGGCATCTCCCCGCATCAGCTCCCAGGCCTCGGTGATGGTCTGCCAGCCGGTGCAACGGCACAGGTGGGCCAGCAGGCCCTGCTCAACGGCTGCGGCCGGCGGCTCGTCGTCGGCCACCGTTGTTCCGGCCAGGCGCATGATGATGCCCGGAGTACAGAATCCGCACTGACTGGCGCCGGTGGCGCAGAACGCATCGGCCCATCGCCGGCGGTCGGCCAGCCCCTCCAGCGTGGTGACGGACCGGCCCCGTACCCGTCGGGCCGGGGTCACGCACGCCACCCGGGGCTGCCCATCGACCAGCACCGTACAGCAACCGCATTGGCCCTGGGGGCTGCAACCGTCTTTCACCGACGACAGTCCAAGCTGATCCCGCAGCACGTCGAGCAACGACGGCCCACGGCTGGAACCAGCGGCCGTCCCGGTAACGTCCACCGACACCTCCCGGCCGTTCACGGTCAATGTCAGATCTCGGGCGCTGTCCACCACGCCCACGAGCATAGATACCAGTGGCCGCCATCCGGCACGGCCGACGGCCGGGTAACGTCGGAGTTGGTGCAATCCAGATCATTACCTCCGATGACCAGGCGCCGCTTTCTCAGCCGCTCGGCCTCCGTGTTCACCGTGGCGGCCGCCACTGCCGGTGGGGGCTTGGGAACGATCCTTCTCAGTGGCTGCGGCTCCGGTGGCCAGCAGCTCCGGGCCCCCGATGTGGCCGCCCTGTTCAATCCCGACAGGGTGCTGGTGGCCGGTCGACCACAGCGGATCCCGTTCGCCCTCATCGACCCGGGTGATGATGAGGGCGTCGCCCTACCGCCCGACGACGGGCTGGTGACGGTCGAGCTGGTGGCGGCCGGTGGTGAAACCCTCGAGCGCATCGAGATAAAAGGCCACGTCGTGGATCACGACCATGTCGGCGAAGTCGAGGACCACCAACACAGCAACCTGTTCCGCTACTACCCGGCCCGTTTCACCATGCCCGATCCCGGTGTCTACGACCTGGTGATCACCGTTCCGGGATCGAGCTTCGGGGCCGGACCGTCGGCCACCCTGCCGGTCCAGGCCTTCTCGCCGTCGGAGATCGCCGTTCCCCTGCCGGGCGACACCATGCCCCGCGTGGCCACCCCGACCTTTGACGACCCGTCCGGCGTTGACCGGCTCTGCACCCGGCCCGAGCCCTGCCCGTTCCACGCCGACAGCTTCGACGCCGTCATGACCAACGGTCGACCGACCGCGCTGCTGGTGGCCACCCCGGCGTTCTGCTCCACCGCCTATTGCGGGCCGGTGGTCGAGACCCTCATCGCCGCGTCGGCCGAGGTCGACGGTGTCGACCTCGTGCACGCCGAGGTCTACGCCAACCCCGACGAGGTCGACGGCAACTTCGCCGACCCGGCCATTCGCCTGGCCCCGGCGGTCCTGGCCGTTGGTTTGACCTTCGAGCCGTCGCTGTTCCTGGTCGACTCCAACGGTGTGTTGGCTGAACGTATCGACAACGTGTTCGATGTGGTCGAAGCGGTCGACGCCCTACGGTCGCTGAGCTGACGGCCGACAACCAAAGGTGGCGTTGACTTCAACGTCAACGCCACCTTCGCTTGCTGTTGCTTGCTGTGCCTAACGGGGAGAAAGAGAGGGGCGGGCTCCGAATCGCCCATTGCGGGCCCGCCCCGTTCCTGGATGGCTGAGGGCCCCATCCAGGAGATTTGTCGCCCGAGGCCGAGGTCGCCCTGTTACTCGGCCCAGATCGGGATCAGGCCTGGGGGGCCTGGTGTTGGGGGGCCGGGGCCGGGGTGCCCCGCTGGGCGGCCACGCCATCGTAGACGGCCGGCCAGAAGCGGTCCCGGGCGGCCCAGATACCACCCACGCCGTACTTGATGATCAAGATGGCACCAAGAGATGCGAAGATTGTCGTGGTGAGGGTGTCGATCACGTCGGCGGCAATGCCGGCCTGATCGAGAGCGGCCAGACCGAAGATCACCCAGACACCAATGCCGGCAGCGGTAGTGGCCAGGTTGCTGTAGGTCTGCCCGATGGTCACGCTGCGGACGAGATCGCGGACCACATTGGCCACGATGCCACCGATGACGATGAGGGCCAGGGCCACGATGGCCTTGGGAATCCAGGCGATGAGCTGGTCGAAGGGCTCGTTGAGGGCCTCGATGCCGAGCGCACCGAAAGCCAGTTTGAGAACCAGCAGCATCAACATGTAGTAGAAGAGCTTGGCTACGAAGCGGCCGCTGTCGGCATAACCGGCTCGCTCCAGCGGACCACCGATGCCGGCGCGATCAAGGTAGTGATCAAGGTTGATCGCCCGGAACAGCCGCGCCACCAGGCGGGAGAGGAATCGAGCAACAAACCAACCAATGAAAAGGATGGCCAGGAACCCGAAGAGCGCCGGTAGGAACCCGAACAGTTCTTCGAAGAAGCTGGTCACCCCGCTCTGCAGGGAGTCTACGACTTCCATCGTGATGATCTCTCTTTCGTTCTCGCAATCGAGCCGTTCTCGTTGTCGAGCAGGAAGATAGACGGCGCTACCATCGAGCTGGTCGCGAGATTTTCGGAAAACTTTGGTCCCCTGGTCCGATCGGGCCCGAATCCAGCGGCCAACCACCGCTTTTTGTTCGCGACACCGTAGTGTTTGAGACGTCGAAGGAATCATGACAGTGACGTCAGGCCACGCATCGCCGGTCCGACAGTCGGCTCTCATCGGGGAGCTGCTGTACGGGCGCTCGGGGCACGTTCCCGCCGCGCTGTGGCGATCGTTCGCCACTACGGCCACGTCAGTGATCCCCCCGGCCTTCACCGGACCGGTGGCCTCAATCGGTTTCATACGACCCGTGGTCCCGCTGCGGCTCCGCAAGCCCCTACTACCAATCTTCGACATCATGATGATGTCGGCCGGGGTCGACCGGAGCGCTGAGCCGACGGCCGGCGTCGCCGACAGTGCATCGGCGGCCCGGATCACCATCGATGCCGACCCTGACGGTCAGCCGAACCCCCGAGCCGACGGTTCATCCGAATCGATGTCGCCTGACCGATCGCAAGCATCCGATGAGCCAGGGGCCGATCCCGACGATCTTCATCGGCTCGTCGTCGAACACAGCGACGCCATCTACCGATTGGCCCTGTCGGTTGTCCGCGACCGGGCGCTGGCCGAGGACGTGGCCCAGGAGGCGCTGGTCAAAGCTTGGCTGGCCCTCCCCAGCTTCCGGGGGGAGGCTTCGCTCCGTGGCTGGTTGCTGCGGATAACCCACAACACCGCCATCTCCACCCTGCGGCGGCGGCGGGCTGTGGTTCTGGATCCCCAAGACCTACCGGAGCGTCAAACCCGGGTGGACCGTTCGGTCGAGTCCAGGGTGCAAGGCCACGTGGTGATGGACGAGTTCGTCGACGCCCTCGACACCCTCGACGAACTGTCCCGGTCGATCGTGGTCCTACGGGAATTGGAGGGCCTCAGCTACGAGGAGATCTCGGAGGTGCTGGCCGTGCCCATGCCTACAGTCAAGACCAGGCTGCTGAGGGCCCGGCGCAGGCTGGGCAATGTGCTGAGGGACTGGGCATGAGACGGCGCATCTTCCACCCGTCCCGCCGGGTCCTGCAGACGTGGCTTCAGGGTGACGTCGACGACCCCAAGCTCGACGCCCATGTGACGGTGTGCCGGCGATGTGCCAACACCCTGGAACGGCTTGACAGCCACGAAGCGGAGGCGCAGATCGACGACCTGGCCGGCGCGCTCGCTCTTGCTCTTGCCCCTCCGGATGACCTGTCGACCAGGTTGGAACACAAAGTCACCCAGCGACTCGATTCCCGGGTGATGTTCGGCGTGCTCACCGACCTGTTTGCCGCTGGTGTGGAAACGTCACGAATGCTGATCCTGGAGGAGCGGGTGGAACCTGGAGAGGACGACCAATGAACAACTGGATCCTGGCCATCATCGCCGTCGCCGTCGGCATCGTCGTCGGTGTGATCGCCTCTCGGATTGTCTATGCCCTCGTCGGGTCGAAAGGCCGGCCGCAACCGGTGCAGAACGTGGCCCGACCGATCGCCCAACTGACGCTGGCTCTCGGCGTGGTTGCCGGGCTGATCGCCGCGCTTGGATTCGTACAACCGAGTGCCCTCGACCAGTTGCCTCGAGATGTTGTGGCCTTCGTGCCCAAGTTGATGATCGCCGCCATCATCATCATCCTGGCCAACGTTCTGGCCTCGTTCGCCACCGCCGCCCTGGATCAGGCCACCGGCCGAATGCCCATCAACGTGCAGCGCCAGGCCAATCTGATCGTCAAGGGAACGATTGTGGCTTTGGCCGTGCTGCTGGCTGTCAGCCAACTCGGCATCGACACCGAGGTCATCAACATGGGGGTGGCGGCCATCTTCTTCGCCCTGGCCGCCAGCTTCACGTTGCTCGTCGGTCTCGGAGGTTACGGCGTGGCCCGGGAAGTGGCGGCGTCGCGGGCCTTGCGGCGGATGGTCAACGAAGGGGACAAGGTGACGATCGACCATGTGACCGGAACGGTGCGGGCCCTGCACCCGACGGCCGTCGAAATCGCCACGATGGACGACGAATCGATGCTGGTGCCCTCATCGCACTTCCTCAACCACAACGTCTCGGTGGAGCGCTCCTCGGCTTCAACCACGGTTGAGGCTCAGACCGAACTCTGACCCAACCTCTACTCGGCGTCGGCCAGGGCCTGCTCCATCAGGTCGAGCATTCGGGCCGTACACCCCTCCATCTCCACCGGCGGCGCCACCTCGGCCACGATCCGATCGGCAATGGCGACGAAGGCCTCGGCCGCCGGCCCTCGGCCGAGCACTACGGGGTCGCCGTTGTCGCCACCTGATGACACAGCCGGTTCGATGGGAATCCGTCCGATGAGCTCCACCCCGGCCTCGGAGGCCAGGGAGTCGCCACCGCCCCGACCGAACAGTTCATACCGTTCGCCGCTCGGAACCTCGAAGTAGGACATGTTTTCGATCACACCGGCCACCCGCAGATATGACTTGCGGGCCATCGACACGGCCCGGCTGGCCACCTTCTGGGCACCGGTGGCCGGGGTCGTGACCACGACGACCTCGGCTCGGGGAATCATACGGGCCAGCCCCATGGCCACATCGCCGGTACCGGGCGGCATGTCGATGAGGATGTAGTCGAGATCGGTGGCCCAGTCGACGTCCTCCAGGAAGTGCTGTACCGCCCGGTTCAACATCAGCCCCCTCCACAACAGAGCCGACTCCTCGTCCTCGACCAAAAAGCCCATCGAAACGACGTCGAGGCGGCCGGGACCGAGGGAGCGGGTCAGAGGCACGATCGATGTGCGATCACCGGACTTGACAGCGGCCAGCCGACCGTCGAGGCCCAACATCCGGGGAATCGAGAAGCCCCAGATGTCGGCGTCGATCACGCCGACGTTCAGTCCTCGTAAAGCCAAGGCGGCGGCCAGGTTGGCGGTGACCGACGACTTGCCGACGCCGCCTTTGCCCGAGGCAATGGCAAGGACCCGGGCGGTGGCCGGTATGGCTGTTTCCGGGGCCCGGTCCGCAGCGTTCTTACGAGCCACGGCCATGGCCGCCGAACGTTCCTCGGCCTCCAGTACGCTCCAGTCGATCGTGACCTTGGTGACGCCGGGCAACGACTCCACCCTGGTCTTGGCGTCGCGCTGGATCTGGCCCCGAAGAGGACACCCGGAAGTCGTCAACGCCACCTTGAGATTGACGACGCCTTCGGCATCGATCGAAGCTCCTTTGACCATGCCGAGTTCGACGATGTTCGAACCCAGCTCGGGGTCGATCACACCGCGGAGAACGGCGGTGATGGTCTGTTCGTCCGGGAGCTGCTCCACCGAATCCAGGCTATCGACCCCAAGCCCGGGCCCAATGATGACACCGGGCACTTGGAGCCGTGGCGTGGTGGCTAACGACACTTGCCTCGGGGTTCAGCGGTCCCTAGACTCTTGACCAAAGGACAAGGCCCTGGCCACACCACCACCCAGGGCGAGCGAGTCATCAATACCACCACCGATCGCCGAGCCGGCCATTGCCTGATTGCCGGTGACGCGTTCGGCAATTGATTGAGTCGAAGGAGGGAACGCGTCATTGGCTTCTTTCGGCTTGGAGTCGACGCAATCGGCAGCGACCTGAGCCCGCCGGGCTGAGGTCCGGCGATTGCGCGACGAGCCGGTCGGCCCGATCCTATCCTCGGGCCGATCGGTCGTTTTGCTCGGGCCGATCGGTCGTTTTGGCCGGGACGAGGTGGTATTGGTCGAGTGCCGCCCGCCGACGGTAGAATTGAAGCCATACCCATGCCGACCGTTCCGTCGGCCGACAAGGAGGAGCCCGGCCAATGCTGACCGTTACCGACGCCGCAGCAACCAAGGTGAAAGAACTGCTCGACCAGGAAGACGACCCTGCCCTCGCCCTCCGGGTGGCCGTCCGTCCCGGCGGGTGTTCCGGATTCTCCTACGAGATGTTTTTCGATGGTGAGGTCGATGCCACCGACCAGTCAACCACCTTCGGCGACGTGACCGTGGTCGTCGACCCCACCAGCGCTCAGTTGTTGACGGGCGCCACCCTCGACTACAAGGACGGCCTCCAGCAGACGGGATTCTCAATCGACAATCCCAATGCCCAGCGCACCTGCGGCTGCGGCCAGTCGTTCTCCTAGGCTTGCTGCCGCCGGACCCTCCCGGCCAAACGCGAAACCGCGCCGACCGGTTGCCCGGTGGCGCGGTTTGTGGTTTTGCTCAAACGGCGGCGGCCGGCGCCAGTCAACCGGTCAGAACAGCCCGCCGACGTCCTCGACGTATTGACCGTGACCAGGCGCCATCGACTTGATCCGGAACGACTTCACCTTGGCCGGCAGTGACTCGGGCACCGCATCGTCGACGATGTGATCGCCACACAGCAGGGTCCGTTCCTGTTCGAGCACGAAGGAGAACTTGCCGTCGGACCCATCATCGATGGCTACTGCGGTGATCCGGAACTCCGTGGCGTCGATCTTGTAGCCGTCACCCAGAACCTGGTCAGCCCCATCGAACCCGGGCGGGGCCACCAACTCGGCTCCGGTTCGTTCCTTTAGCATCTGAGCACCGGCCGAATAGGATTCGCCGGTGTCGGTGAGCACGATCCAACGAATACGGTCACCGCCACAGCCGCACAATACATCGAGGTGGCTGTCGTCCATCGGGCCAGGGTCGACGATCACGATCTCATCAATCCCCACCAGATAGGTGTTGAGACCGGGCTCGCCGGCCTCGCCCTCAGCGGCGATTCGCCGGACCAGCGGGCTGAGGGCCCGGGCTACACCGGGGGTGATGGGTGGAAGCGGAACTTGTTCTTCGGTGATCGACACTGCGTCTCCTCTGGTCTACAGGCCGGACATCATGGCTGCTCGGGGGCAGGCGCCGAGATGAACGCTTGCTCACTGTGAGCGGCCGACTCCGGAGGGCGGGCGGGGTCCTTTATGGATGAGGTGGCGTCGACCACATCGCGTCGACGCCGAAAGCCGTGACCGTTCCCGATCCCGGCAGGTAGGAGGCTTGAAAGCCTCGATCCCAGCGATGGAGCGAGTAGCGCCCTCACTGGCCCAACAAACAACACGGATCCTATGAGACCGGTCAAGAGCCCGGGGAAAGCCACCAGGAGGGCTCCGGCCATGCGGAGCACCCGGTCGGCCAGGGCCTGATCGGCCGCGGGCCGGTCGGCCCCACCGTCCACCGATACCGGAGCAGCGGCGGCGGCAATATCCTGATAAGAGCGGGCGATCACGCCCGGAGCAGATCGGATGACGTACCACACACCGGCCAACGAGACGGCGCCGGCAACAACCGAGACCTGCAGGAGACCAAATCGGCCGGCCAAGACGACGAAGAGCAGCAGTTCGGCAGCAAAAACAGCAGCTACCGATGCAGCAACGCCCCTTGCCGACCTGAACAACATCATCTTCCATTCTACCGGCAGAGACGGTCAACTCGGTGCCCAACGTCCATCGGCCCGATACCGAACCCTCCCCCCAACGTCCATCGGCCCGATACCGAACCCTCCGCCCGACACCCTCGGTGATGTTGAGATTCATGTTGGGATAGTGTGAGAACGTGACCCGTCCTCCATCGGTTGATCAGCTGGCGAGATCGCTGGGCCACCACGGTCTTCCCCATCCACTGCTGGTGGAGGTGGCCCGGGAGGCCATCGCCGCCGGGCAACATCAGCAGGCCGATGAGCTGGTCGAACAGCGCAAGCGGGCCATGCTGGTGCCGGTGGTCAACGCCACCGGCGTCCTGCTCCACACCAACCTGGGTCGAGCACCTCTCGCCATCTCATTGCCCCCGAGCTATTCCAATCTTGAACTGTCGTTGGCCACCGGCCAACGGGGCAGCCGGCAAAAAACGGTGGGTGCCGCCCTGGCCACGGCCTGTGGGGCCGAAGCGGCCATGGTGGTCAACAACTGTGCATCGGCCGTCCTGTTGGTCATGGCCGCGCTGGCCGCAGACCGCCGGGTGGCGGTGGGGCGGGGGGAGCTGGTCGAGATCGGCGGCGGCTTCCGGATCCCCGACGTGATGGCCCAGTCCGGGGCCGAGCTGGTTGAGGTCGGCACCACCAACCGCTGCCGGCTGAGCGACTACACCACGGCCGGTGACCTGACCATGGTGCTGAAGGTCCACCGCTCGAACTACAAGATCGTCGGCTTCACCCAGGATGTCTCGGTCGAGGCGTTGGCCGGCGCCCCGGAACTAGCCGACACCTCAGTGGTCGTCGATCTGGGTTCCGGTCTGCTCGATACCGCCTGCCCCTGGCTCGACGGCCCGCCGCCGGGATGGTTGGCTGAGGAGCCTGCGGTCAAACAAACTCTGGCCGGCGGAGCCGATCTGGTCCTGTTCAGCGGCGACAAGTTGTTCGGCGGACCGCAGGCCGGAATCATTGCCGGCCGCCGTGATCTGGTGGAGCAGTGCGGACGTCATCCGCTGGCCCGGGCGGTCCGGCCCGGTTCCCTCGTGCTCAACGCCGTCCAGCAGACGACCCTGGCCTACCTCGATCGGCGGGGAACCGATATCCCACTGTGGCGGATGGCAGCGTCAACCGCTGATCAGCTGGCCGAGCGGGCCACCGTCATCGCCGCCGCCTTGGGCGACAACGATCGGTCACCGGTCCGATCGGCGCCCTGCGAGTCGGTGCCCGGCGGCGGAACCCTACCCACGGTCACCATCCCCAGCCACGGGCTGCGAATCGACGGTGATCTGGTCGGCCCGTTGCGTTCGCTCGAGCGACCAGTCATCGCCCGGGTCGAGAACGACGAAACCGTCATCGACCTCCGCACGGTTGATCCAGCCGACGACGACTACCTGGTATCGGCTCTGAAGGCCGCACTGGAATCTTCCGCACCGGTGAAAGCCGAATTCCCGTGACGGTCATCGCCACGGCCGGTCATGTCGATCACGGAAAGTCGACACTGGTTCGGGCTCTGACCGGAATCGACCCCGATCGCTGGGCCGAGGAAAAGGAGCGGGGCCTGACCATCGACCTGGGATTCGCCTCGACCACGCTGCCGTCCGGTCGAGACATCTCCCTGGTCGACGTTCCCGGCCATATTCGCTTTCTCCGCAACATGTTGTCGGGGGTGGGAGCGGTCGACGGCTGTCTGTTCGTGGTGGCCGCCACCGAAGGTTGGAAACCCCAGTCGGAGGAGCACCTGCGGATTCTCGACATGCTGGGCCTGACCCGAGGCGTGGTGGCTCTGACCAAGGTCGACCTGGTCGACGACGATCTGCGGGAGCTGGCCCATCTCGACGTCGAGGAACACGTGGCCGGCACCTTTCTCGAAGGGGCGGGGATCGTGGCCGTGGCCGCCGGAGACGGGCCCGACGGGGAGGGTATGGACCGCCTCCGGGCCGCCCTCGACGAGCTGGCGGCCGAAGCCGAAGGCCGGGTGGCCGACGGCGCGCCTCGCCTGTGGGTCGACCGGGCCTTCGCTCCCCCCGGTGTGGGTACCGTCGTCACCGGCACGCTGATCGGCGGAGCGGTGGCGGTGGGCGACGAGCTGACCGTGGCCGGATCGGCGTCGGGGGCGGACGCCACCCGGGTGCGGGGCATCCAGAACCACCATCGGGATCTGTCCCGGGTCGAGGCCGGCAATCGGGTGGCGCTCAACCTGGTCGGTGTCAGTCACCATGAGGTGGCCCGTGGCAACGTGCTGGTCGAAGACGGCGCCTGGCACCACAGCGCCATGGTCGACGCCGAACTCACCGTGTTGGCCGGACTGGATCATCCGGTGACCCGGCGGGGAGCCTACGCCGCCTACATCGGATCGGGCGAGTTCCCCTGCCGGCTCCGGGTGCTGGCCGACTCGACGGCACCCGACGGCGCCACCCTGCCGACCGAGATTCCTCCTGGGGCCACCGGCAACGTACGGCTCTACCTGTCACGCGCCATTCCGCTATTGCCGGGCGATCGTTTCATTCTCCGGGAGAGCGGACGGCACGAAACCGTGGGAGGCGGTCGGATCCTCGACGTCGACCCGGTTCTACCGGCCACCCGGGCCCGGCCCGATGACTCGGCCGAGCGGGTGGTGGCCGAACGGGGTTGGATCGATGTCGACCAGTTGCGGCGTCTGACCGGTGCGGTCCACCAGCCCACCATCGGCCGTTGGGTGGTCAACGAGGAGGCGGTGGCCGCCCTGCGGTCCGAGGTGGAGACCATGGTCACCGAGGCCGGGCCGCTGGGTCTCGACCTGGCATCGCTCAACGACCGGCAACGGGCCGTGCTGGACATCATGGAGACGGTGCGGATCGACCAGGGGCGGGCCGTGATCGGCCCGGTCGTCGATCCGCTGGCCGATCACCCCTGGGTGGCGGCACTGGCCGCTGCTCCCTTCGCTCCTCCCGGCCCCGACGGCGTTGACCGCAACGAGATCCGGGAGCTGGTGCGCCGGGGGTTCGTGGTCGAACAAGATGGCATTCACTTCGCCATGTCGGCCGTTGATTCAGCCCGAGCTCGCCTGCGTCAGGCGTTCGACGAGTCCGACGGTCTGACCGTGGCCGAGATCCGTGATCTGCTGGGTACCACCCGCAAGTACGTGCTGGCCCTGCTGGCCCACCTCGACGGCAACGGCATGACCCGGCGCCGGGGCGACCTCCGCATTCGGGGTCCCCGCCTCTGACCAGGCCGGCCGGCCCGCCCGGTGCCGGCTTCCGCGGCCCGCCGGCGTCGCTGAGCGACGCGGTGAGGCCGCAGAACTCCGAAGAAGGGTTTCAAGGGGCGACCGGTCGACGTCAGAAGTGGTGCTCTGGGTCAGGAGCGGGTGGCGGGAACGCGTCGGCGCCGCTCCTTGGCCGTCATTCCGCCCCAGATGCCATGCTGCTCGCCGATCTCCAGGGCGTAGCGGCGGCACATCTGGAGAACCGGGCAGGCGGCGCAGATCTCCTTGGCCCGCTCCTCCCGACGACGCTTCTCGGTCCGCCGCTCGAGACGAGGCGGCGGGAAGAAGATTGCTTGATTCGGTCCACGGCACGCTGCTGCGTCCTGCCACGAGCCGTCATCCCACTGACGACCGCTTACTGGATGCGTGAATGTCACGGATATTCCCCCTTGTGGAGGAAACTTTATGTCGATTCAGGGGCTGATGACAAGATCCTTGTGGAACGATTTTGCCGAATTTGGTGTCATTCGGCGACTGTGGTTCCAGAACGGCGCTCGCGGTAGTCCTTGGCCCCGCCCTCCTCGGGTTCTACTTCCAAGATGAGACGATCGATACCGATCACTCGGAGCGATTCACCGGCCTCGATAGGTGTGGCCCTGTTGGTGATGGCCCGCCACGCGACGTCGCGGACCTGCACCGTGCCCTCCGGATTGACATCCGACAGCGCCCGCCCCATCTCGCCGATCATCCACTTGCGGCCGATGGTCGGGGTGGAGAACCGGGTCCGCACCATCGACGGCATACCGGTGTAGGCGTAGAGGATGGCTGACACGATGCCGGCCAGGGCGGTGATCCACGACATTGTGACGCCGTCGTAGAGGAACCAGGTGCCGAGCACGAAGGCCACCAATCCGGCGATGGTGTAGAACCGGGGCACATTGGTCTGGATATCGACGGCCAGGAAGAACATGGCCAGGAGGAGTAACGCCAACGCCCACCAGTTGACCGGCAGGATGGCCAGGCCGTAACCCCCCAGGAACAGCGATGCGGCGCCGATCACGCCGGCGATTCCCACTCCGGCCACGAAGAACTCGAACACGATGATGGCCAGGCCCATCACGAACAGCAGGTAGGCGATCTCCGGGCTGGCCACGGTGTGGAACAGTTGGTGAACCAGCGGCAACCCCGACTGGACCCCCTGGGTGGTGGGTACGGTGACCAACGAGCCCTCGTCGTTGATGCACTGGAACACCTCGTAGCCCGACAGGTTGGTGGAGAATGAGCCAATGAGGGCGGTGTTCTCCAACGGCCCGATGGAGATGCCGGCTTCGATGGCCTGCTGGGCGGTGAACAGATCGGACTCGAGACGACCGGCAGCATCACCAAAGGCGCTCCCCCACTCCGGCGGCAGTCGAGGTTGGCCGGTCTGCCCGATGGTCGAGTTGGGTGTCACCCCGACCAGGTCGACGACGGTGGCCAGTTCCGCCGCACCGCCCTGGGCGGTGGAACCGGTGTTACCCACCCACAGCGCCGTCTCCACCGGTGACTCCCGGATCCGGGTGGCCAGCTCCAGGTAGTCGTCATCGCTGAGTATCGACCCCTTGCTGTTCATCCACAACACGTAGCCGACGCTGTCGGGATCGGCCTCGACCTGGTCGAGTTGCGAGAGCATGTAGTCTCGAACCGCCGGATCGATCAAGCCGGCCACCTTCACGAAGCGGACAACGGAGCTGGTGGCGGCCACGCTGTTGAGATCGGCCGGACATTCCTCGGTTACCGCGTCGTCTTGGGCCGCCACCGGACCGGCCGCCAGCAACACCAGGGCTGATGCCGCGAACAGCAAGGCCGGGACGCGACGGAGCGTTAGCCTCGTCAGTGGTGACTGTCCAGAACTTCTTCGCCGCATCCAATGTCCTCATCGTGGCCGGTAAGGGTGGGGTCGGGAAGACAACGGTAGGGGCTGCAACGGCCTTCGCGGCCGCTGACAGCGGATGTGACGTTCTTCTCATCGAACTGGAGGGCTACAGCAACCTCGAACACATAGGGCTGGCGTCGCCCCGGTACGATCCTCAGACGGTGGAGCCGACAGCGGCCTCCGGTCCCCGCGACGGCCGGCTGCAGGTGATGCAACTGCGGCCCGATGAGGCGTTGGCCGACTATCTCGACCGCTCCGGTATGGGGCCCATCATCAGAACGTTCAGCCGAACGGGCGCGGTCGAGGTGGTGGTGGCGGCTGCTCCCGGACTACGAGATCTGGTCACATTGGGCAAGATCCGACAGCTGGAGGAGGCGGGCACGGCCGATCTCATCGTGGTCGACGCTCCGGCTTCGGGCCATGCGCTGACGTTCCTGACCGCAGCCGCCGGCATGGCCGAGTCGGCCTCCGACGGACCGATCCGGGATCAGGCCGAACAGGTGCTGGCCATGCTGGCCGATGAGGGCCGCTGCCGGGTGATGCTGGTGACACTCGCTGAGGAGACGCCGGTGAGCGAGACCATCGAGACCGCCTTCCAGATCGAAGACGAGGTCGGGGTACAACTCGGACCGGTCGTGGTCAACGGCCTGTGGCCCCCCATCGCCGGCCTGGCCGAGGCCGTCGCTCAGGCCGGCGGCACCGGCGGAGCGGACAGTGGATACGTCGATGGAGCAGATCCCCTGATTGCCGCGGGTATGCATCGGCTGGCCCGGACCGCCGATCAGCAGGCCCAGGTGGCCCGCCTGGCCGCCGAACTGCCCCTACCGCAGATCCACCTGCCGCAACTGTTCACCGCTGCCATGGACTCCGACGACATCGCCACGCTGGCCTCCGCACTGGCCGCCAGTCCGGTCGTGGCCGGCGCCTCCTCCGACTCATGACCGATCATGATCGAGCCGACGGCATCCGAAAAGCCACCGCGCTGAACGACGTGGTTCTGTGCCTGGGATCCGGCGGCGTCGGCAAGACCACGGTGGCCGCCGCCCTGGGCCTTGAACTGGCCCAGCGGGGTGAACGGGTGGTGGTGCTCACCATCGACCCGGCTCGGCGGCTGGCCGACGCCCTCGGGATCGAACGAGAGCTGGGCAACGAACCGCAACGGGTGACGGCCCACGACAACGGCGGCGAGCTGTGGGCCACGATGCTCGATCAGGCGGAAACGTTCGAGTCGGTTGTCCGCAGCGAAGCCCGCACCCCGGACCAAGCCGACCGTATCCTGGCCAATCCGCTGTTTCGCAACCTCACCCGCTCCCTGTCGGGTACCAACGAATACATGGCGGCGGAACGCCTCCATCAGCTCCACCGCGATGAGCGGTTCGACCGCATCGTCGTCGACACGCCCCCGTCGCGCCATGTTCTCGACTTCCTCGACAGCCCCGGTCGGTTGAATCGGTTCGTCAACCATCGTCTCTATCGCTCGGTGTTCGCCCCCAAGGGTCTGCTCCGCACCGTCGGGGTCGGCACCCAACTGGTTCTCCGTCTGCTGGGCCGGATCGTCGGTGGTCAACTGGTCGACGATGTGGTTACCTTCTTTGCCAATTTCGAGGGTCTCGACAGCGGTTTCGATCGCCGGGCCCGTGAGATCGACCAGGTCCTGACGATGGGTACGACGTTCGTCCTGGTTACCACGCCTCGCCATCAGGCGCTGGACGAGGCGGCCTGGATCGCCGGCAACGTCAGCCAACGAGTCGGTGGCATCGATGCGGTGATCGTTAACCGGGCCTGCCCGATTGTTCCCGGCCCCGACCTGGAACGGGTCATGGCCGAGCGGAGCGAAGACGATCCGCTGGTGCAGAACGGGCGCCAGCTGGCTGCACTGTCGACCCAGGAGAGCCGGCTCATCGAACGCTTCCTCGAGTCGCTGGACGGCTCGCCTGAGGTCCGGAGGGTGGCTGAGCGGGCGCGACCGATCGCCGATCTCAAAGGGCTGGGCGAATTGGCGGTCGAGCTGGATCTGTGAGGCGACAACAGCCTGGCGTCAGGCCCCCAGGTCACCCTCTCCGGCCAAGGCCTGTTCGGCTTCCTCCACCGACTCGGTGACGGGGACGATGCGATCGAAGCCCGTCGTGTGCAACAGGCGGGTCAACGCCGGCCGGGTGCAGGCCACTGCCACCGCTCCCTCCGCCTCCCGGGCCCGGCGAATGCCACCAATGAGGGCGCCCAGACCGGCGGAGTCCATGAACGGGACCTCCGACAAGTCGATCAACAGATGCCGCTGTCCGGCCAGCTTTGAAAGGGCCTCACGAAAGGCACCGACGGTGTAGGCGTCAAGCTCCCCCGAAGGACGACACAGCGTGTAGTTTTCGTTTTCCTCGATGTGGATCTCGAGCATCGTTCACTCTCCGTCGGTGCAACGTCGTCGACAGGGCGATGCTAGCGGCTTGGTGCCTCGGTGCCTCGGTGCCCGGCCGCTCCGCCCGGCGATTGCGAAACTCTTTTGGCTTCTGAGTTTGTAGCATTGTCGGGGTGACGACCGTGTTGCTTGCCACCGACTCCGACAATATCGCCGCCGAAGTCGACGCCACGTTGGCCTCCGAAGACTGTGACGTGCTGCGGGTACGCTCGGGCGCCGATGTACTCCCGGTCATCGAAGCCCGGAATCCCGATCTGGTTCTGCTCGATCTTCAGATCGGCAACATGGGCGGTATTGCCGTCTGTCTGGCCATTCGCCAGGAAGAAGGGGCCGACCGCCTGCAGCACCGGCCGGTGGCATTGCTCCTCGATCGGCAGGCCGATGTGTTCCTGGCCCAGCAGTCGAGGGCCGACGGTTGGCTGATCAAGCCCATCGATTCGCTGCGATTGCGGCGGGCGGCCAAAGCCCTTCTCAACGGCGACCAGTCGTATGAAGGGGTGGCCGCACCGGCCTGAAGGCCGAAAATGTGGTGACGGCGGCCGGCCGATGGCGATAAGCTCTCTATCTCCGGGTTGTGGCGCAGGTTGGTAGCGCGCCTCGTTCGGGACGAGGAGGTCGGGAGTTCAAATCTCCCCAACCCGACCAGGAAACGGCAACAGCGGCCCCGTCAAGAGGCCGCTGTTCCGGTTTTCTCAGATCGTCTTTGCGGGTGACCGCGTGGTCAGGCCCGGAGGAAACCCTGACGGATTCCCAACCACAGCAGACCGGCTGCTACCAGGGCGGACACGATGATGGCCACGATGGCGTTGACGTTACCCAGAATGAGGCCGACGATGAAAGCCGAGACGACGCCAAGACCAACCGTCTTCACCATCCCGATGTCCTGGCCTCCGGGCAGAATCAGCCGTCCGAGAGCGCCGACAATGGCACCGACGATGATGGTTCCGATAATGGCTCCGATGAATCCCACAGTTTCCTCCGTTTTAGAATTCCGTCCTCATTTCCTAGCAGGTGAGGACACGGTTCAACAACTACTGTCAGTTTCGAGCGACTCCACGGCCCCCGCCAGGGGGACGCTCGACGAGCCTCTACCCCGCCAAAAATAGCCGGTTTCCCGCTCGCCGTCGGTGACTGTTGCAGTTTTGCGATGAAGTGGGACCGACCGGGCATGAACTACCATTGTTAGTCATGATCGTCGAGGAGGCAGTGGCCGCCATCCGTCGACAGGGTGGCGAGGCGTTGCGTTCAGCGCTGGCCGGCGACGAACGTCTCGGTCCCGATCAGTTGGCCACCATCGACGACCCCGGCCTGTTCGGTCCGGCCAGTGTGGCCTGGCGGATTCACGGCGACGCCGCCATGCTGATAGGTGGCCTCCGCTCGCTCCTGCTGCAGACCCTCCATCCGCTGGCCATGGCCGGCGTGTCGGACCACTCCGACTACCGCACCGATCCTTGGGGGCGGTTGCACCGCACCGGGCGGTTCATCGGCGCCACCACCTTCGGTAACACCGACACCGCCGAGGCCTGGATCGAGCTGGTGAGGCGGATCCATGACGGGGTGACGGGCACCGCTCCCGACGGCCGACCCTACGCGGCCAACGACCCCCACCTGCTCAACTGGGTGCACTGCACCGAGGTCGACAGTTTCGCTTCGGCCTTCGACAGCTACGGCTACGGCAAGCTGACCGACGCCGAGCGCGACCGGTATGTGGCCGAGATGGCCGAGGTCGGGCGGCGTTTGGGGGCCACCCCTCCTACCGATCGGGCCCAGCTGGCCGAGGCCCTGGAGTCGTTCCGGGAGGAGTGCGAGTACGGGGATCAGGCTCGGGAGGCCGTTCGCTTCCTGCTTCGACCACCGGTACCACTGCGGCTACGGGGGGCTTACGGGCTCATCACCCTGGCCGCCGTTTCCGATCTGCCGTCATGGGCCCGGTCGATGCTGCGTCTCCCGGCACCTCCGGGGTTCACCGTCACTCCGCCGGCCGCCATCCTGACCAGAGCCATCGGTTGGTTGATGAGCGATCGCCAAGCCGATCTCGAGGATCACCTGATCGACTGACCGGATCATGGGCTGGCTACGGTCGGAGGGTGGAACTGGCCGAGCTGCAGCAGTTGATGGACGATCTCTACGGGGAACCCGATCGTGTACGGGGAGTGCCGGCGACGGTGGCCTGGTTGTGCGAGGAACTGGGCGAGCTGGCCCAAGCGGTGCGCAAGGGCACGCCGGAGCAACAGCTCCACGAGCTGGGTGACGTTCTGGCCTGGCTGGCCTCACTGGCCAACCAGCTGGGATTGTCGCTGGACGAGGCGGTCAGCCGCTACGTCGACAATCCGCCCTGACGATCTATCGGTCTCGCCCCGGGATGAAGCGCTGTGGCGGCTACGCGACCCCCGAGGGGGGTCGTCGAACCACCATTGTGGCGGCCAAGGGGTCGTCGAGCCGCCGCGGTGCTGCCTACCTCAGAACAAGGTGCCTCAGAACAGGGTGCCTCAGAACAAAGCGAATGTGGCCGTGGCCGTGGCCACCACGCGGTCTTCGTCGTCGACGGTTCGGGCATCCACGTGCATCAATCGTCGACCAGGCGTCACCACCTGAGCGTGGCAGCGCAGGGTGCCGCCGCTGACGGCACGATGGTATCGAGTGTGCATCTCCACCGTGGCGCATCGTTGATCCTCGGTCAGCAGCGACACCACGGCCGCCCCCATCGCCGTGTCCATCATGGCGAAGGCCACCGCACCGTGGGCCACCGAGTTCGGGTTCATGTGGTTGGGACCCAATTCGACCGTGACCGAACCCGTGCCCTCACCGTGTTCGATCTCCATACCGAGAAAGTCCCGCAACGGGAAGTCCGGCGGCCTGACGGTCATGAAGCCACGAGTTCGGCGATCTCCACCGCGTTGAGGGCCGCTCCCTTGCGGAGGTTGTCTCCGGAGAGGAACAGGGCCAATCCGTTCCCCGCCGTCTCATCCCGCCTCACCCGGCCGACGATGGTGGGGTCGATACCGGCCGCCTTGATCGGTGTTGGAATGTCATCGAGAATCACGCCGGGAGCCGTGGCCAGGAGCTCGGTGGCCCGTTCCGGCGACAGGGGCCGGGCGAATCGGGCGTTGATGGCCAGGGAGTGCCCGGTGAACACCGGCACTCGGACACAGGTGCCCGACACCGCCAGATCCGGGATGTCGAGGATCTTGCGGCTCTCGAAACGGAGCTTCTGTTCTTCGCTGGTCTCTCCGGTGCCGTCGTCGGCACCGGACCCGGCCCAAGCCACCACGTTGTAGGCGATCGGTCGGGGGAACGACGACGGTTCACCCATGTCGATGGCCGACCCATCATGGGTGAGTTGGCGGGCGTCGCCGGCCTTGGCCACCTGATCGGCCAACTCCTCCACCCCGCTCAGTCCGGCGCCCGAGGTGGCCTGGTAGGTCGACACGATCATGGACACCAACCCGGCTTCGGCGTGCAGCGGCCTCAGCACCGGCATGGCAGCCATGGTTGTGCAGTTGGGGTTGGCGATGATTCCCTTGGGTCGCTCGGTCAAGGCGTGATCGTTGACCCCGGCCACGATCAGCGGGACGTCGGGGTCCATACGCCAAGCCGATGAGTTGTCGATGACCACTACTCCGGCCGCCGCCACCCGAGGAGCCAGTTCTCTTGAGGTGACGCCACCGGCTGAGAAGAGAGCGATGTCGAGACCGGAGAAGTCGGCGGTCGCCGCATCCTCGACGGTGATCTCCCGGCCGTCCCAGGAGATCGTCCGACCGGCCGACCGGGCCGAGGCGAACAGTCGAAGGTCGCCGACGGGGAAGGAACGCTCGGTCAGGATGGCGAGCATCTTGGTACCGACCTGGCCGGTAGCGCCGACCACACCGACATTGACGGAACCGTTGGCCATTGTGATTCTCCTGCTGTCCGGGGTATCTGTTCAGATACCCATTCTATGAATCGAGCCCGTATGCGGTGTGAAGATGCTGCACCGCTTCCTCCGCCCGCTCGGCGTCGACCACGCAGCTGATACGGATGGCCGAGGTGGAGATCATCTCGATGTTGATCCCGTTCTCGGCCAGAGTCTCGAACATCGTGGCCGCCACCCCCGGGTTGGACTTCATACCGGCACCGATGACCGACACCTTGCCGATGTTGGGGACCAGGGGCATGACCTGACCACCGATCCGACCGATGATGTCGTCGCCCACCAGGGTGTGGGCCCGCTGGGCGTCTTCGTTGGGCACGGTGAAAGAGATGTCGGTGTTGCCCTGCTCGGACACGTTCTGCACGATCATGTCGACGTTGACCCCGGCCTCGGCCAGGGCCCGGAAGAGGGTGGCCGACACCCCTGGCTTGTCAGGCACATCGGCCACGGTGATCTTCGACTCGGACAGATCGTGAGTGACGGCCCGGATGATCGGCTGCTCCATCGGATTCTCCAGTTCGAGTTGGGTTGCTTCATCGACGACCAGCGTGCCCGGCTCCCAGGTGAAGGCCGATCTGATATGGAGGGGGACATTGTGATTGTGGGCCACCTCCACCGACCGCATGGCCGGTTTGGGACAGCCGGTGGCCGTCATCTCCAAGAGCTCGTCGAAGCTGATGGACGTCATCTTGGTGGCCCGGGGGACCACCCGGGGATCGGCGCTGAAAACCCCGCTGACATCGGTGAACAGCTCACACGACTGGGCGTTGAGAGCCTTGGCCAGCGCCACCGCCGTGGTGTCGGAACCGCCACGACCGAGGAAGGTCACGTTCTTTTCTGTCGACACACCCTGCGATCCGGCGACGACCGGCACGATGCCGTCGTTCAGACACTCCTGGATCCGGTAGGGGTTGATTTCGAGGATCTTGGCGTTCTGATGGTTGGTGTCGGTCAGGAAGCCGGCCTGGGAACCGGTGAACGAGTGGGCCGGAACGCCCAGTTCGCCCAGGGCCATGCACATCAAGGCGATGGCCTTGCGTTCTCCCGCCGTTATCAGCATGTCCATTTCTCGCCCGTCGGGTTGCCGCGAGATCCGGGAGGCGATGTGGATCAGCTCATCGGTCTCCTTACCCATGGCCGAGACCACCATGGTGACCTGATCACCCCGGCGGCGGCACCGGGCGACGTAGTCGGCCACCGCTCGCATGCGGTCGGCGTCGGCCACCGACGTGCCTCCGAATTTTTGCACGAGTAACGACACGAGCAACAACGGTAGCGGCCCCGGGCCGACCTGAATCTGAATTTTCGATGGTCGGTCGACAGGCAACGAAGCGCGAGCGTGGAACTCGCTGGTCCAGACCGTTAGATTCACAACCGTGGCTACAGACAAACGTGAACGCCAGCGAGCCAACCGGGCGCTGAAGCAGGAAGAGGCGGAAAAGGTCGAGAAGCAGGAGCGGCGGCGCCAAGCCGGCTTCACCGCCGGCATCATCGCCATCGCCGTCCTGGCCGGCCTGGGGTTGCTCTGGTTCGCCACCCGAGGCGGCGACGACGAGGAGGTGGTCGCCGGTGATGACACCACCGAGGAGGTGACCGACGAGTCGACGACGTCGACCACCGCCGCTCCGGTCAGCGCGGTGAGCATCCCCGAACCGGGCGCAACGCTGGACGGTCCGACCGAGTGCCCGCCGGACGACGGATCGGCAGAGCGCATCACCACCTTTTCCGAACCGCCTCCCATGTGTATCGACACCGCTGCCACCTACGCCGCCACCATCGCCACCACGGCCGGAGACATCACGGTCAGCCTTGACCCGTCGATAGCCCCCGAGACCGTGAACAACTTCGTGGTGCTGGCCCGCTACCACTACTACGAAGGATCCCCGTTCCACCGCATCATCCCCGGGTTCGTCATCCAGGGCGGCGACGCCGTCGGCCCCAACCCCGGCCAGGGCAATCCCGGCTACCTTATCGACGAGGAGCCGCCGGAACCGACCGAGGGTGAAACGGCCTACCAGGTCGGATCGCTGGCCATGGCCAAGGGGCCGGGCCCAGGCGCCACCGGGGCCCAGTTCTTCGTGGTGACCGGACCAAGCGGCGAGAACCTACCCCCTGAGTATTCCCTGTTCGGTGAGGTGACCGACGGTATGGACGTGGTCACCGCCATCGAATCGATACCCACCACCGGTTCTCCTCTGGACGCCCCCACCGAGGAGATCTACATCGAGTCGGTGACCATCACCGAGAGCTGATCGGCCGAGGAGAGTGCTGAAAGTGCTGAGCCTCGCCCCGCACATAGGTGCCGATCGGACCGTGTCGTAGCCGCATCTGGGTGGTGACCGAGAATCCGGACGCTCGCAGCTCGGCCGGGATATCGAGGCGATAACGCCGGCCGGTCAGCTGAAAGGCTCGCCGCCACCCCACTCCGGCGGTCGGTTCGATGAAGACCAGGAGACCACGACGGTCCCGGAGTTGGCGAGACAGCGCCTCCAAGGCAGCCGTGGGCCAGCGCCACAGGGAGAGGTCCGAGCCGACCACGGCTTTGGCCCCGAGTCCGTCGATGAGGTGAATCTCGGCCGCCGGATCCGCTCCGGTCAACCAGTGGGGCGCCACTCCTCGCCGGGCGGCCTGGTCGACCACCCGCTCCCGAACCTGGCGCCGCGCCTCGGTCAGCGTTCCCTCCTGGTCCCAAGCCGGAGTCGATTCAGTCGGCACTGCTCGAACGTTAGCGGCTACGACCCGGAGCGTCTCGTTCCCCCGGTTCGGCCGCTACCGTCGTTGGTCACCGCATCACGAATATCTCACGGATCACGGATGAGTTCTTCATCGATGATGCGTCCAAGGAGGTGTGGTGAAACGGGGCCCAACACGATGGTCGAGCCGGTCGGGAGGCGCCGGTGGGAAGTCCAGGCCCACCGACCGGGACGTCTTCATGGCCCAGCTGCAGGAACAGCATCCCCGCCTCCGGGCCCTGGCCCTCCGGGTCCTCAATGATCATGACGCCGCCGACGATGCCCTGCAGGAGGCCTACGTGAAGGCCTACCGCAATCGGCACTCGTTCCGGGGGGAGTCGACGATGGCCACCTGGCTGCACACGGTGGTGTACCGATGCTGTCTCGATCAGTATCGCCGTCGCCGACCGGCGGTTTCCCTTGATGCGGCCCCGGTCGGTCTTGAGCGGATACCCTCCGGCGACAGCGACGGCTTGTTCGACCAGACGATCGCCGAGCGGATGACGTTGCGCACGGCCCTGGAGCATCTCAATCCGTCCCAGCGGGCGGCAATATGGCTGGTCGACGGCGAGGGGATGACGTTCGCCATGGCCGCCGAGGTCCTGGATCTTCCCCCCGGCACGGTCGGTTCCCGAGTCTCCCGAGCCCGGGCCACACTCCGGAAGTTGCTGACCGAGTCGGCACCACCCACGACAGGAGGTGGGCGATGACATCGAACGAGCAGTTCGGACCACGGGACCGGGCGCTGGGGTCGGCTCTGACCCAAGTTGAGTATCCCCCCACCAGGGACGGGTTCTGGGATGACCTCGAGCGGCGGCTTGACACCATCGACGGTGTCGGCGTCGACACGACCGACGGCAGGGCGGGGCGGCACCGGCTGATGCTGGTGACGGCCGCCGTTCTCCTGGCGGTGATCGGTGCTGCAGTGGCTCTACGACAGCTGTCGTCGACCGGGGACACGGTAAAGGTGGAGGCGGTCGACGACGGCATCGACACGGGCGTCGATGACGGACCCACCACCACTGATGAGACCAGCCCGAGCAGCGACATCGCCGAGGACGTCGACGGGGAAGCGGACGGTGGCGCCGCTCCACTGTTTGCCGGACCCATCCAGTATGACGTCGATCCGGAGATCCTCGAACTCCCAACAGGATCGGTTGTGTGGGCCGGTGCGGCCGACCGCGATCGATTGGTCCTGTCGACTCCCGTGCCCGGGGAGGAGGACTTCGGTTGTGGGCAGACCGGCCGGCTGGCCATGATCGGCCAGACATCCGGCGGTGACGACGTGGTGCAGGCTCCGGCCGAGATCGCCGACTTCGACCTCGTCGAGGTCGATCCCTTCAACCCCAACCGGTTCCTGGCCCGGGGGACATGCCGAGAAGACATCACCCCCTATGTATTGGCCGAGATGGACGATGTCGGAACGATCGAGGTCCAGGCCACACTCCAGGAACCGTGGGACGAGGTCGAGGACCTGCCGACTTGGGGGATCCCCATCTGGTCGAACGACGAGGCCCGACTATCGTTCGCCACAGCCACGGCCGATGGAACCGACCTCCGCTTGGACTACGACACCGCCACCGGGGACCTGCTCGGTTCGGAGGTACTGTCGGAGCGGCTTGTGGTGGAGCTGACCGGCGGCCAGTACATCCATGATCAAGCCAACGACTGGTTCCGGGCGGTGCCGTCGATCGATGGCCAATTGGGGGCGGTGATCGTGGGGCAAAGCCTGGAGGTCTTCGATCAGCACGCCGAAACCGTCTACTCATTGACGGATCGGTCGGCCGAATTCACCGATTTGGCCTGGACCCCGACGAACGTTCTGATAGCCGTCGGCGGCCGGGGCACGATCGTGGCCATTGAGCCGATGTCCGGGACCGTCCATTACATCCAGCCGGCGGCCGCTTCCGACGCCGAATGGCGGTCGGTTGTTGTGGCCGACGGTGGCCGAATCATTGCCGTATCCGAAGAGCCAGGACCCGAGGGGCGGGCCCTGGCTCTGAGGTTCGATCCGTAGGACGGGCTGCTTAGGGGAGCAAGTCGTTCACCGTTGGATCGAACGGATGCGGTAGTGGGGATCGACCTGGGCCAGAACCTGGTCGCGGGGGGATTGGAACGCCGGTTTGGGCTGAAGGAGCCAGGCCAGGAACTGCCGACGCCGGTTGACCGCCGGACTCGGCGACTCGATGGCGGG
This sequence comes from Acidimicrobiales bacterium, assembly GCA_965216685.1. Lineage (GTDB taxonomy): Bacteria > Actinomycetota > Acidimicrobiia > Acidimicrobiales > SZUA-35 > JAHELU01. The sequence continues at coordinate 3,180,784 of OZ244195.1, read as the reverse complement.
AACGGGTTTCGGCTCGGCTGTCGTCACCTCAGCCGGCCAGTCGACGAAGGACGACTCGGCCAGCGGATCAACCCGATCGGTGATGACTTCGGTGCTGTCGGGGGCGCTGATCGTTGTTGTCATGCCTGCATTGTCAACCCAGATCAAGCATGATGCAAGAGACATACTTTTCTACTTTGCATTAGACTTTGTCATGGTTTTCCGGCACACTGTAGAGGTGTCCGGAGTACAACTTGATCTCGAATCCATCCGCACCCTCATCGCCGTCGTCGACCAGGGAGGCATGACCAGCGCCGCTCACCAGCTCGGCTTGAGCCAGTCGGCGGTGAGCCACAAGATCAAGCGCCTGGAGGCCAAGGCGGGGCGGCCGCTGTTGATCCGCGACGGTCACGATATTCGTCCCAATCGCGACGGTCTGGCTCTTGTCGAGGACGGTCGGGCAATGATCCAGCTTCACGATCGGGCGGCGGCCCGGCTCTACACTTCGGAACTCTCGGGCCAGGTCCGCTTGGGGGCCAACCAGGACTTCGACGTCGAGGGCTTGGCCACGGTTCTGGGTCGGTTTCGCCAGCTTCATCCCAAGGCGGTGATCCAGTTCGTCTTCGAATCGACAGACGACTTGACCGGCATGATCGACAACGGCGAAATCGACCTGGCCATCATTCAGGTGGTCGACGAAGACCTGCGAACCGATGACGTTGTTCTCTGGACCGATCAGCTGTGTTGGGTCACCTCGGACTGGTGTGGCTGCGACACCCAACCGGTTCCCCTGGCCAGCTTCGGTGAGGACTGCTTCTACCAGCGGCTGGGACGACCCATACTGGAAGAGGCCGGAGTCGACTGGTTCGTCTCCTTCTCCGGCGCCTCATCCAGCGCCATCATCGCCGCGGTGGAGGCCGGTCTCGGCGTCGGCCTGGTCACCTCCCGGTACCTGTCGGAGAACGTGGTCGAGTGGAAGCCGCCGGTCGAACTGTCGCCGTTGCCGGAGGTCCATCAGATCCTGCGAACGGTTCCCGGCGAGAACCCCGACGTCAACCGGGCCCTGATCGACGTCATCGGCCGGGAACTCCGCTAGACAGACGGGCCCCACGGCGTGGCCGTCACACCCCATCAGTAGGGTGGGCACAGGACCACGGACTCCTCCCCGTGGCTTCGAGAACGGTTACGGGTTCTCCCCCATCGAATGGCGCTCGACGCGTCACCAGAAGATGTGAGAACCTTGTGTCAGTATCGGAATCCGAACGAAACATGCTCTACTCGGCCTTGGCCGACCAGATGAGCGAAGCCGTGGCGGAAATCATCATGGAACAGTTGTTTGCCCAACCAACCGGCGAACTGGCCACCCAGGCCGACCTGCACGCCAACACCACGCTGCTACGAGGCGAAATCGCCGAGCTGCGGGCCGAAGTCAGGGGCGAGATCGCCGAACTGCGGGCCGAAGTCAGGGGCGAGATCGGCGAACTGCGGGGCGAAATAGCCGAACTGCGAGGCGAGTTCAAGGCTGAGATCGGTAACTTGTATCGGTGGGGGGCCGGGATCATGGTGGCCAACGGGGTGGCCGTCATCACCGCCTTGCTGAGCTGAGCCGGCGCCGGCGTGGCGCCACCGCTCGTGACCACCCGGCCACCACGGCTACCATTGCGAGTGTGATCGGTCGTGATCAGCCGGTGGTTCCGCCGTCCACGTCCTGGGAGTTCCCGCCACTCGACAGTCTGGCCCCGGGCGAGGACTTCATCGCCGTAGGGGCCGACCTGGAACCCGGCACCCTCCTCGGGGCCTACACCCGGGGTTACTTTCCCATGCCGATCGACCGTAAGCACATCGGTTGGTTCAGCCCCGATCCCCGGGGCATCATCCGCCCCGAGGAGTTGCGGGTGTCGCGTTCACTTCGGCGCTCATGCCGCCGCTTCGACATCACCGTCAACCAGGCCTTCGACGACGTCATCACCGCCTGCGCCGACCCGGCCAGACCCATGGGGTGGATAGACCAGCGGATCCGCCGGGCCTACACCCAGCTCCATCGACTGGGGTGGGCCCACTCGATCGAGGTTTGGGACACAGACGGCCTGGCCGGCGGACTCTATGGAGTCGGCATCGGCGGCTTGTTCGCCGGAGAATCGATGTTCCACCGCCGCCGCGACGCCTCCAAGGTGGCCCTCACCCACCTGGTTGACCTTTTGGGAACAGCGTCTGCCACCATTATCGACGTGCAGTGGCTGACCCCCCATCTCCAGTCGTTGGGTGCGACCCCCGTGACCCGGGATCACTACCAGCGACTCATCTCCGACGCTCTGGATCAGGGTGGGCCACTGCCCGGCTACCCCCCGACCATCCAGGAGCGGCGGATCCATGAGCACCGATAACCCCAACTCCCCCGAACCGCCCCGGGATCGACCGTGGATGATGCGGACCTACTCCGGCCATTCCACCGCAGCCGCCTCCAACGAGCTCTATCGCACCAACCTGGCCAAAGGGCAGACCGGCCTGTCGATCGCCTTCGACCTGCCGACCCAAACCGGCTACGACCCCGACCATCGATTGGCCCGGGGCGAGGTGGGCAAGGTCGGCGTCCCGGTGGTGCACAAGGGCCACATGGCCACCTTGCTGGAGGGCATTCCCGTCGAGCGGATGAACACGTCGATGACGATCAACGCCCCGGCGTCGTGGTTGCTGGCCCTCTACGTCACCAACGCCGCCGAGCAGGGCGTTGCCTCCGAGGAGCTTCGGGGCACCACCCAGAACGACATCGTCAAGGAGTACCTGAGCCGCGGGACCTACATCTTTCCGCCCGAAGCGTCACGGCGTCTGGTCGTCGACATGTTCGCCTACTGCACCCGCCACCTGCCCCGCTGGAACCCCATGAACGTTTGTTCCTACCATCTCCAGGAAGCGGGAGCCACGCCGACGCAGGAGATCGCCTTCTCCCTGGCCAACGCCATCGATGTGCTCGACGCCATCCGGTCGTCGGGCCAGGTCGACGGCGACCGCTTTCCCGCCGTGGTGGCCTCGATGTCGTTCTTCGTCAACGCCGGGATCCGCTTCGTGGAGGAAACCTGCAAGATGCGGGCCTTCACCCAGATGTGGGACCGCCTCTGCGCCGAGCGCTACGGGATCACCGATCCCAAGGCCCGCCGCTTCCGCTATGGCGTACAGGTCAATTCGCTCGGGCTGACCGAGGCCCAACCGGAGAACAACATTCAACGAGTGGTGCTGGAGGCCCTGGGAGTAACGCTGTCGAAGACGGCCCGGGCTCGATCGATCCAGCTACCGGCGTGGAACGAGGCCCTGGGTCTGCCTCGCCCCTGGGACCAGCAATGGTCGCTCCGCATTCAGCAGGTGCTGGCCCATGAGACCGACCTGCTGGAGTACGACGACATCTTCGACGGATCCCATGTCATCGAGGCCAAGACGGCGGAGCTGATCGACGCCGCACAGGCCGAACTCGATGACGTCATGGCCCTGGGCGGCGCCTTCGCCGCCATCGAGGAGCTGAAGTCCCGCCTGGTCCGATCCAACGCCGAACGGGTACGACGCATCGAAGCCGGTCGCCAGATCGTTGTCGGCGTCAACGACTTCACCGAGTCGGCCCCATCCGGACTGCATAATCCCGACGTCGACGGCGACGACTCCATCCTCCGGGTCGATCCGATGGTCGGGCCCGAAATGGAAGCCGACCTGGCCCGATGGCGATCCGAACGGGACAACGACTCGGTGGCCCGAGCCCTCGACCGACTGGCCGCCGTCGCCGCCAAGGACGACCTTTCGGCCCCGGCCAACATCATGGCCCCCACCCTGGCCTTGGCCGCCGCCGGCGGCACTACCGGTGAATGGGCCGCCTGCCTGCGGGAGGTGTTCGGCGAGTACCGGGGCCCGACCGGTGTACAGGGTGCGGTGGGGGCGACGATCGAGTCGGCCTCCCTGCGGGCGCTGTCGCAACGGGTCCGGCGCGAGCCCGACGGCCCTCCCCGACTGCTGGTGGCCAAACCCGGCCTTGACGGTCACTCCAACGGAGCCGAACAGATCGCAGTAGCGGCCCGCGACGGCGGCATGGAGGTCATCTACGAGGGCATCCGCGTCACTCCCGGCCGGATCGCCGAGGTGGCCCGCGACGAGGATGTCGAGATCGTGGGTCTGTCGATCCTGTCGGGTAGCCACCTGGAGCTGGTGCCGGAAACGGTGGAGGCGCTGCGGGCCGAAGGGGTCGAATCGCCGGTCGTGGTCGGCGGCATCATTCCGGTCGGCGATCAGCAGCTTCTCCTGCAGGCCGGAGTGGCCAGGATCTTCACCCCCAAGGACTACCAGCTGGCCGACATCGTGGCCGAAATGGTCGATCTGGTGCTCGGTCACCGACGCACGGCTTAGTCGCCAAGCCACCTACACTTCAACTTCAGTCGGCCCGTTTACCGCCGATGGATAGACAGAACTGCCGCTGCAAAGGGACCGTCCGAGTTGCGAGACCAACCGTGAGTACCAGAACCGCCCTGCCGGGCATCGCCGCCGGCGTGTTGGGATTGGCCGCCGGCATGATCGGCCTCGGTATGAACGCGCCCAGCTTCGGCGCGGTGGCCGGCGTTCTGGCCCTGGCCGCCGGCGTGGCCGGGCTGCGCATCGCCCAGCAGCTGGAAGAACAGGCCGCGGTCCAATCGTTGGTCGAGGAGGAACTGCGTAGCGTCCGCCAGGAGGCCAAGGAGTCCGAATCGCGGCTCCGGGAGGAACTAGCCGCCGTTTCGGCCGAAGCCGAACGCGAATTCAACGACGACACGGCCGACGAAACCGATCCTCTGATCGATCAGTCGACCGGTCTGTTCAGCGAGAACTTCTTCCTGGTGGCTCTGGACTCCCGGATCGCGGCAGCCCGCCGTCATCTCCGCCCGGTGGCCATTGTCATTCTTCAGGTGGTCGAGGGTCTGCCGACCAGTGACCCCGTGCCGACCAAGGCCGACATCGTCACCGAAGCCATCAAGACAACGCTCCGGGAGGCCGACACCGCCTGCCGGCTGCGCAACGGCGACTTCGCCTTGCTGCTGGAGGACACACCGGAGAACGGCGCCATCTGGACGGTTGAGCGCATTCGCCGGTACCTGGCCGACCGGAACGCCAACCTGACCCTGTGGGCCGGTGTGGCCTGCTATCCGGCCCACGCCTTCGGTCCCAACGAAGTTCTGGAAGCGGCCGATACGGCATTGGAAGCGGCCCGGGAATGGCGTCAGGACCGTATCGAAGTGGCCATGGTGGCCCAGGACTGACGGCCCGACGCCGGAAGGCGATCGGTATCAGTCGGGATAGGTCCAGTCGGCTCGCTTGTGGCGGTGGCGCTCGGCCACGGTGAACCGTTGGCCCGAGAGCCCGGTCAACGGGGCGATGAGCAGATCACGACGTTCACCGGTCACACCGGACCTGATATCGGGTAGAAGGCTGGCCACAACCCTCTGTTCCTGGGTGGGCAGGTAGCAGCGGGCGGAATCGTTGACGGTGTTCAATCGGGCTGACAGGACTCCGAGGTCGATCATCCGGGTTGCCATCGACTTGTCGAGCAACGAGGTGATCTGCTCGCAACCCAGTTTGCAGGCCGGGCACTGACCGCAGGATTCGATCCACAGAAACCGGGAGACGGCTTGAGCCAACTCGATGGGGTCGGTGCGATCGTCGAACACGATGAACCCGCCGGTCCCCAAGCCGGTTCCGGCCGCGCTCAGCGCTTCGTGGGAGGCGGCCAGCCCCAACTCGGCCGCTGTCATCACCGGGTTGGACACGCCGGACAAGACGTAGCGAATCGAGCGTCCGGGTTCGGGGCCGCCGCCCAGCGTTTCCACGATCTCCCCCACCGGGGTTCCCATCTCGAACTCGTCGACACCGTGGCGCACCGTGTCGCCCGAGACGGTGCAGAGAATTGTTCCCGGCGATTCGGCGGTTCCCATGGAGCGGTACCAGTCGGCCCCTCGGGCGGCGATGACGGCCACGTTGGCCAGCGTTTCGACGTTGTTGACCAGGGTCGGGTTGGCCCCCTGGGAGCCTCGATCATCCAGCGTCCGACCGGCCGACCAACCCATCTGAGGGCTGGTGGTGAACAGCCCGTAGATGTAGGGAGGGAACAAGCGAGGCAGAGGTTCCTCCCCCTCGATCACCTCGAGGAGAGCCTTCTCCTCACCGAAGAGGTATTCCTCCGGCCCGCCGACGATGCTGACCTCCAGCTCGGGCCACCAGTCGGCCCCCGCCATGTCGATAACAGCGGCCGAAAGGCGCTCGATCTCGGTGCTGAACGACGATTTCAGGGCAACGTAGGCTCGACGGGCTCCCACGGCCACGGCCGAGATGGCCAGCCCTTCCAGCATGAGGTAGGGATTGTGACCGATGAGATGACGGTCCTTGTAGGTTCCGGGTTCGCCCTCAGCCCCGTTGGCCACCACATAGCGCTCCCCGGCCGCCGACCCGCCGGCCATGATCGACCGCCACTTGAGCGCGGTGGGAAACCCCGCCCCACCCCGACCCCGGAGGCCCGATCGGTCCAACTCGTCGACCAGCCGCTCGGGACCCATGTCGGCCAGCGCTCGTAGGCCCTCGCCACCACCCCGGGCTTCGTAGTCCGCCAACCGGTGGATGGACTCGCCGGCCAGGACGATCCGTTGTAGGCCCATCACCAACTCCCCTTGATCGACCTCATTGTCGTTGCTGCCTCCACGGCCTCGACACTAGCGCTATCCTGACCGCCGGACCTGCCATCGTCCACCGAGCAACTCGAAAGGACAGGTTTATGCATCGCCCCCATTGGGTCGGACCTCTGAGGTGGCTGACGGCGGCCGCATTGCTGGGTCTGATGCTCGCCGCCTGCGGCCAATCAGCGGTTGAAGCCGGCGACCAGGCCGACGCCGACACCGCCGATGAGCCCGTCAACGATCACGGCTCAGGCCACAATGATGACGAAGATGCTGACGACAACCACGCTGACGACGAAGCCAACGGGCACGACGATCACGGCGTTTACCAGCTTCCGGACGGGGTACCGGTTCCCTCAGTGGGGATCGAAGTGGCCGCCGACCCGGCGTCAGGGGTCAACGTTCATGTCGATGTGACCGACTACGTCGTGGTGCCGGAGGCGGCCTCGACCGATCCGGTGCCGGGTGAGGGCCATTTCCACGTCTACGTCGACGGGAAGAAGGTGGCTCGGTTCTACAACCAGGACATCCACCTGCCCATGGACGAGGGCGACCACACGATCATGGTTGAGCTGAGCGCCAACAATCACGCCCCCTATGCCGTCGACGGTGAGCTGATCACGGCCGTGGCCGACATCACCGTGTCCCCGCCCCCGGACGAGCACCATCATGTGGGGACCGTCGAAGCGGTCGAACCGGTACCGACGATCGATGTCACCGTCACTCCCGATCCCAAGTCCGGCTGGAACGTGCACGCCGATATCGAGAACCTGACATTCGCCCCTCGCTCGGCCGGCCTCGACCACGTCGACGGTGAAGGTCATCTTCACCTCTACGTCGACGGTGAGAAGATCACTCGGCTCTACGGAGAATGGTGGCATCTCGATCCGCTTCCGGCCGGTGAACACACGATCACCGTCGAGGCCACCGCCAACGATCACCACCCCTACGTGGTCGACGGCCAACCGTTGGTCGGAACGGCCACCATCACCGCGACCGAGGAACAGGCGGCCGGCGCCGCCGACTCCGATACCACGAAAGACCACGATCACCAGATGACCGAGGGCGGGGTCGAGCTACTCGACATGCCGCCAGGTGAAGCCGAGCAGCTCATCGAGATCGTCGTGGCCGACGGCGAGGTGGAGAGGGAGGGCACCCGATTTGCCGTCGACGAGGGATCGACGGTGGGCGTCGTGGTCGTGGCCGACGTGACCGAACTGGTGCACGTCCACGGCTATGAGATACTCCAGCCGATCGGTCCCGGCAGCCCCGCCGAGTTCGTCTTCACCGCCGATTCCCGGGGAGTGTTCGAGGTCGAGCTGGAGGAAGCCGGCCTGTTTCTTTTCGACCTGCAGGTCAGCTGATCCGTGAACGGGGAGGGATGAGCCCCATGTTCGCCCATGGCGTGGGAGCGCGGGGCGACCTACCGCTACCGCTGCCGTTCTTCGTCTGGGCTCTGGGGCTGGCCCTGGTCCTGTCGTTCGTCGGCCTGGTGATGTTGTGGCCTCAACCTCGACTGCGACAGCTGGCCGTCGGCCGACCACTGGCCGCCGTGGGAAAGGCCTTGCCCGCCGTCGCCCTGGCTCTCGGCCTCGGCCTGTACCTCCTGAGCCTGACCGCCGGGTGGATTGGCCGCAACGTCGTCATCGAGAACATCCTGCCGGTGACACTGTACGTCACGGTATGGGTTGGTGGGGTGCTGGCCGCCGGGCTGGTCGGTGATGTGTGGGCCGCTCTCAACCCGTTCAAATCAATCGCCACCGTGGCCGATCGCCGCTCCGACCCCAAGGCCAACCGGGACGCCGAAGGGCCTGACTGGGGACTGTGGCCGGCCACCGTGGGGTTGATCATCTTCTTGTTCTACGAGCTGTCACACCCCAGCGGCGCCGAGCCTCGCACCCTGGCCGTGATCCTGTCGACCCACCTCGTCGGAGTGGTGTTGGCCGCCGCCGTTTGGGGTCGGCACTGGGTCATGGAGAACGAACCGTTCACCGTGCTGTTTCGCACGGTGGGAGCCATGGGGCCGATCTTTCACGACAGTGAGCGGCTGCGACTACGACCCCCGTTGTCGGGGCTGGCCGTCATGTCGGTCAGAAGCGGCACCGCCGCCCTACTCCTCACCGCCATCGGCGGTACCTCGTTCGACGGCTTCAGCGAAAGCTCCATCGGCCGCGACATCTTCGCCGATCTGACCGGCTGGACGTTCGCCGCCGCCGAGTTTGTCGGGCTGCTGCTCTCAATCGGGGTGGTGGCCGCCCTCTACGGCTACGGCGTGTGGTGGACGGCCCGGGTCACCGACCTCGATCGTGGCCAGGCCGCTCGGACCTTCGCCCCGTCGCTGGTCCCGATTTTGTTCGGCTACACGGTGGCTCACTATTTCCAGCTGTTCGTCGACAACATCCAGGTCTTTGTGTTCCGGCTGGCCGACCCCTTTGGTTGGGGCTGGAACATTGCTGGGCTGGCCGACAACGTGATCTGGCAGATCGACCCCGATGTCACCGCCTGGATACAGGTGGCGGCCATGCTGATCGGTCACGTCGGTGCTGTGGTGGTGGCTCACGACATTGCCGTGGAGCGGCTCGCCCCGGCGGTGGCCACCCGCAGCCAGCTGGCCATGGTGTTCGTGATGATCGCCTACAGCGCACTGGGGCTGTGGCTGCTGCTCACGGCGTAGACAGTCGGCCAAACAGCCCGCAGCCTCCTGCTCGGGGCCTGAGAGGCGGCCGGCTCCGGGTCATGGATGATGTGTGGGGAGTGGTTGTGTACCCTGGTACGGCGTAATGACCCGGGGAGGTACCGATGGCAGCAGGTGGCAGTAGTAAGGCGGTCCTGGCCGCCTTCTTCGGAAACTCGGCGGTTGCCGCCACCAAGTTCATCGCCTATCTGTTCACCCAGTCATCGTCGATGCTGGCCGAGTCGATCCATTCGGTGGCCGACGCCGGCAACCAGGCCCTGCTCCTGCTGGGCGGCCGCCAGGCCCGCAAGGACGCCGACGATGAACACCAGTTCGGCTACGGTCGGGAACGTTACTTCTGGAGCTTCGTGGTGGCCCTGGTGTTGTTCGTTCTGGGATCGGCGTTCGCCACCTACCACGGCATCGAGAAGATCCGCCACCCTCATCCCATCGACAACTTCGAGGTGGCACTCATCGTGCTGGCCATCGGCATCGTGATCGAGGCGTTCGCCTTCTTCACCGCGGTCAAAGAGGCCAGGCCCCGTAAAGGCGATCTGAGCTGGTGGGAATACATTCGCCGGGAACGCACACCCGAGCTGCCGGTGGTGTTGCTTGAAGACTTCGGGGCCCAGATGGGCCTGTTCATCGCCTTCATCTGCATCGTCATCGCCGAGTACTTCGACGCCCCCATCTGGGACGGGATCGGCAGTCTGGCCATTGGCATTCTCCTCGGTGTGATCGCCGTCATCCTGATCATCGAAATGCGATCGCTGCTGATCGGCGAGGGCGCTCGACCGCGGGAAATGGAGGCCATCCGCCAAGCCATCGCCCGGGCCCCCCACGTGCAGAACATCATTCATCTGCGCACCCAGCATCTTGGTCCCGACGATCTGCTCGTAGGGGCCAAGGTCGAATTCGATTCCAGCCTGTCGGTGCAGGAGTTGGCCGACGCCATCGACGGGGTTGAGCGAGCCGTAAGGGCCGAGGTCCCCCATGCTCGACCGATGTACATCGAACCCGACCTGTGGCGGCCGGCCAAGCCCGACCTGGCCGCACCAGTCGAATAGCCGACGGGGAGGGACACATGGCGGACGGCATCGAACGCGACGGATTGTTCGAGGCCACCTGCCCCTACGATGCCGGCCGACTGGCCGTCACCGCAACTTGGCGTTCGGTGGCCTTCGTCCACTGGGGATTCGATCCTGAGGCGGTGTCCCCGCTCCTTCCCGCCGATGTTGGCGTCGACCTCTACGGCGGGCGGGCATGGGCCGGATATCAGGTGGCCAGGGTTTCCCATGGTCCGGCCCGGCTATCGGTCGGCTACCACGAGGTGCGGGTGGTTGTGGCCGTCGTCGACCACTTCGGTGTGCCCGGCACCTGCTACCTGTCGGTCGACACCGACCGGGCCATTGTGGCGGCGGCTCAGCGACGCTGGCTCAATCTGGCGTCCTATGAGGCCGAGGCCCGATTCGCCGCCGACGGAGATCAGGTCGAGTACTGGACAAAGCGGCCGGACGGCACAACGGCCCGACTCAAGTTGACGGTGGGGCCGGAGATAACCGCTACCGATGTCGACCGTTTCCTGACCGCCCGCTGGCGGATACTGCTACCGCCGAGCTGGTGGGATTCCCATCATCCTGACGGCAACCATCGGCAGCTCATCACGGCCCATGATCCGTGGATCCTGCATCGGGCCTCGATCGAGTTCTTCGACGACGAGGTGCTGGTTGCCGCCGGGTTACCGCCGGCGGCTGGTGCCGGTCAGGCATTGTGGTCGCCGGGCACGGAGGTCAGGATCGGCCTCAACCGGCTTTGAACCGAGTCTGGTTTTGGCCACAATGGAGAGGTGCTGACCGTTCTCTCCCCCGCCAAGTCGCTCGACTACGAATCGCCGTTGGCCACCACCAAGTCGTCCGAGCCCCGTATGCTCGACCAGGCTTCGGCTCTGGTCGATGTCATGGCCACCAAGTCGCCGCGATCGCTGTCCCGCATGATGGGCATTTCGGCCGACCTGGCCGAGCTGAACCACGAACGATTCCAGGAGTGGCAGGTTCCCTTCCCTCCAGGATCGTCCCGCCCGTCGATCCTGGCCTTCAACGGAGACGTCTACATCGGGCTCGACGCCAAATCGTTCAATCAGCGTGACTTCACCTATTCGCAGAAGGTTCTACGGATCCTGTCAGGCCTCTACGGTGTGCTGCGCCCCCTCGACGAGATGATGCCGTACCGGCTGGAGATGGGATCCAAGCTGCGAACCAGGAAAGGCAAGGACCTGTACGCCTTCTGGGGTTCATCGATCACCGACGTTCTCAACCACGATCTGGCCGCCAGTCCGGGCGACAACGTGCTGGTGAATCTGGCCTCCAACGAATACTTCAAGGCGGTACGCACCGCCGAGCTCGATGCACCGGTGGTAAGCCCGGCCTTTCTCGACGCCAAGGCTGACGGTGACTATCGCACCGTGAGCTTCTTCGCCAAGAAGGCTCGGGGTTCGATGGCGGCCTGGATGGTTCGGCAACGAATCAGCGAGGTCGATCAGCTCACCAAGTTCGACGGCATGGGATACGCCCACGACCCGAGCCGGTCCACCGACGACCGCCCGGTATTCGTCCGCCGCAACCCGGCTTGACCGCCCCGTCATCGATACTGCTGCTGGGCGGAGTTCGCAGCGGCAAGAGTTCGCTGGCCGTTTCCATCGGGCGGCGCTGGTCGGGTCCTGTCGTCTTCGTGGCCACCGCCCGGCCTGACGACGACGACATGGCGGCCCGGATCGATCGTCACCGCCGGGAGCGGCCGGCCGGCTGGACTGTGCTCGAACGGCCCGAGTTGGGGGTCGACGATCTGTCTTCGCCGGACGCCGGGTTGACCATCGTTGACTGCATCACGGTGCTGGTGGCCAACTTGATGCTGGCCGGATTGGACGACACCACGGTGCTGAAGCACATGAAGGAGCTGGGCTCGGTGTTGGCCGCCCGACCGTCGGTGGTGGTGAGCAACGAGGTAGGCATGGGGGTTCATCCGGCCACCGATCTGGGCCGCCGCTATCGAGATCTCCTGGGTGGGGTCAACCGGGAGTTGGCATCGTCGCTCCACGCCTCCTACCTGGTGATGGCCGGGCAAGCCCTTCGCTTGGGCGACAGCACCGATATTCTCCGAACCATGGGAGACCGGCAGTGAGCGATCAGACTGTTGAGCCGGCCATCTGGAGGCAACGTCTTCTGGCCGACCTGGCGGCGGCGCCGCCGCCTGACCGGTCGAGCGGCCAGGCGGTGGCGGATCGGGTGGCCGACATCCTCCGCCCCACCGGAGCCATGGCCCGTCTGGACGAGGTGGCGATCTGGCTGGCCGGGTGGCAGCGCAGTCGGCGACCGGCGGTGGAGCGGCCGGCGGCACTAATCTTCGCCGGCGATCACGGTGTGGCCGCCCTGAGCGCCTACCCGCCCGAGGTGACGGGAGCAATGGTCGAAGCCTTCGAGAAGGGCCGGGCCTCGGTATCGGCCATGGCCGAGATCGTGGGTGCCATCGTCTCGGTGGTCGACGTCGGGGTTGGCTCCCCGACCGGGGATATCCGAGTAGAGCCGGCGATGGGTCAGCCTCGCTTCCAGCGATCGTTCGATCAGGGCCGGGCTGCGGTGGCCGCCTTGTCTGAATCACCCGGTCCTCCCGACCTGCTGGTGGTGGGCGAGATGGGGATCGGCAACACCACAGCGGCCGCGGCGGTGATCTGTGCCCTGCTCGATTGTCCGGCGGAGATGATCGTCGGGCGGGGCACCGGGGTCGACGACGACGGTCTGGCGGCCAAGGTCGCCGCAGTGTCCCAGGCCGTCGAACGGTTCGGGGGCGAACGGCTCGGGGACGAACGCTTCGGGGGCGAACGGCTCGGGGGCGAGCTTCTGTCCGGTGGGGTCAAGCCGGCACAATCCCACGGCGGCCGGGCCCTGCGGGCCCATGTGGCGGCTCAGGGTGACGCCGTCGTCGCTCTCGAAGCTCTGCGGTCGCTGGGGGGAACTGAGCTGGCAGCCATGGCCGGAGCCCTGGTGGAAGCCCGCTGCCGATCACTTCCGGTGCTGATCGACGGGTTCGTTGTCGGGGCCTCGGCCATGGTCGTCCACCATCTGCACCCTGAGGCCACGGGTCACGTCGTTGCCGGCCATCGCTCGGCCGAGACCGGGCATCGGGCCGTGCTCGATCACCTGGAGCTGCGGCCCCTACTCGATCTCGAACTCCGGCTGGGTGAAGCTTCGGGGGCCATGGCCGCCGTTCCGCTGGTTCAGATGGCCTGTGCCCTTGTTACCCGGGTTCCAACGTTCGCCGAGTGGTTCGGCCCCGACCACTCGCCTCCGTCCTGAACGAGCATCGGATGAACTCGTGATGCCGGCCGGATTGCGCACCGCCGTCGGATTTCTGACCCGGATTCCGATGGGTGAGACCGAGGGCGTGCTGGCCCGGGCCGTCGGCTGGTTCCCGATCGTCGGCGCCCTGATCGGCGCGGCCCAGGGAGTCGTCCTGGTGGCCGCCGCCGGGGTGGTCGATCCGCTGCTGGCCGCCGCCCTTTCCGTGGCCGCCTCCACCCTGGTCACCGGCGCCTTTCACCTCGACGGCATTGCCGATGTGGCCGATGCCTTCGGCGGGGGCTGGACCCGGGAGCAACGTCTGGCCATCCTGAAAGACTCACGGCTCGGCACCTACGGTACGGCCACAGTGGTCCTGGTGCTGTTGATCGAGACGGCGGCCCTGGCCTCCATCGCCGACGGCCACCGGGCGGCGGTCGTGGTGGCCACCGTCGTCTGCGCCCATTCATTGTCGCGGACGGCGGCCGTGGTGACGATGCTGGTGGCTCCGACGGCCAGCGCCGATGGCCTGGGCGCCGCCTACGTGGCCCAGGTGGGGGCGCCGGCCCTGGTTGCCGCTCTTGCGGTCGGTGGTCTGACGCTGGGCGGCCTCGTCGTCCTGGCGGCCGATGAGACGTCGGCTGTTCTGCTGATGCCGGCGGCCATGATCGTGGCCGTGGCGGTGGCGGCCGCCATCATGATCACCCTGGCCCGACACAAGATCGGCGGCATCAGCGGCGACGTGCTCGGCGCCGTTCAACAGTTGTGCGCCTTGGCCACGCTGGTGGCGGTGGCCGGCTCCATCTGAATCACCTGGCGGCGGGGTTCACCGAACTGACCAATCGAACCCTCATCGCGTTTGCAGTCAACCCACCAAAACCCCGCTGTTTCTCATATTCGGTTGTTCTTTGGACGCCTCAAACCCCTCTATTTCAACCAACACTCTCCGAAATGGACGGCCCATGACCGTCGCCTAAAGACTAAGGAACGGCCGCCCGCGATAGCGGTATTGCGGGCTCGATCATCCACGATCCGACACCCGCAAACATGAACATCGGCCTGGCCATCGGTTGACAGCGTAGTATTTTTACTTTAAAGTTCGGCGGAGAGATACACGAATTTCGTTGTGTCTTGGCTATTCAAGCCTTGATCGGGCAGGTGAGGAGGTAGTGCGGTAGGCGGGCGGTTGGTATCTCTGCGGTCTCCCTACTACGCAGTGGGATTCGCGGGAGAGTAGAACTTCGTGGCGCTGACGTTCTTGTCAACGCTCGGGCTTTGTGCTGCTTTCTTGTCTGTCTCACCGTTCAAGATGGGGAAAGACATCCTTCCTCTAAGACAGAGGATCAACAGAAGAGAAAGTGAGACACTGTGTACGCTATACGAAACGTTGTGCGTCTAGCTATCTTATCGATCTTGGCGGCTGTGCTCGTCATGTCATCGACGGTAACGTTGGCAGCAGCGCAAAGAGATGGTGAGGCTGAGGGCTCCAAGGTAGTGCCTTCGACCACCCACAAATTCGACGCCGGTAAGATTGACCGAGCGCGTGAGCAATCAAAAGGCGGACAGCCGGCGTGGGTCAAACAACATGTTGCGGCTACGGTTCAAGCGGCCAAAGCGGCCGGGGTGAACATCAGCGAACACCAGGTGAGCGTGGTCGATCTCGGCAACGACACGATCGCGGTCGAGAATCGACTCAAACTCAGCTCCTACGAAGCGGTGTTCGTTGACGAAGTGGACGACAGTATGCCAATCCATTTCGACATTGGGACGACGCCTGAGGTTGAGCCTGGTCACGGACTCTTCCTGGCCCGCGGTCCAGGCTCTCACGCTTACGGCTACTACAAGTCGGCAACACTGGTAATGACCTGGAAGGATCGCGGCGAAGCCACGGTAGTCTCCAAAAAGGCGAAGCACACCAGGAAAATTGAGGATGGCAACACAGGTACCTGGAAGGACCTCTGGGGTTACTCGAAGAAGGTTCTAGTAGAGCCCAAACGTCAAGGCGGATTCACCGAAGACATCGTAAAGAAGATCTATGTTTCAGCCTGGCCGACAAGCGGCTCACGCTCAAGCATCACTGGTTGGCATGACTGGGAGCCATGGAGGTCTAGTGGCAGCTGTGTCACTTGGCTTGAGGTCGGCGTAGGGCCGGTTGCGGTCCCGTTGACCGACTGCGACAACTACACCCGCTGGGTCCGACACAGGGGTGGGACTGACTATTGGTATGGAGCAATGGGCGTCACCTATGATCAGGGATTCATCGTGTCAGATGGTGACCGAGAAGCCGGCATGGCGGTATCGGTCAAAGTCAAAGTGGGCGGACATCCCTACTGGAACGACCGTTTGACGGTCACCATGGGCCTGTACCGAGGCGGCGTGCTGAACGAGACGAAGTCTTGCACGACCTACGCCTACGCAGGCTCTGTCAGCTGTTATAGCTAGGTTCACCTGAGGAGCAACGAACACCCAGGCTCTCGGTTAGCTGAAGAGCGACGCAGTCGTGGCGGCCGCCGGCGGAGTCATCCCTTTTCGGCCGCTACGGTTGCGTATACAGGGAACGGACGCAGGTAGATGAGCATAAAGATACTTCTTCTAAGCATAGTTATCGTGGCCGCTGCTTGCTCCAGAGCGGGTGAGCCAGAGGCATCGGAGCAAGCGGACGGCACCGAAGCTACAACAACTACCGTTGAGGCGAAGGTCGAAGATGAGGAGGGACCCGTCAGAGCTGCCTCTGGGCAGGGACAGCTCGGAGTGTGCGGCGGAGACAAGCCGAGCGCCGACTGTTTCCAGATCGTTTCCGGCGACCACGCAGTCCAAATAGCCGTCGTCAACATCGCTGAATCGGGTTCCATCCGATTGCTGCTACCAGGTGGACCCGGTCAAGATCTCACTCGATCGGCTACGTTCAACCCTGCCGAGTTTGGTGCCGGGGCGAGCAAGCTCGTGGTGTTGGGCGAGCCCAATTCATCCCTAACATTGAGCGAATCCTGTAAGCAGGCTGCCCAGGACGTCGTCGATAGGATCATAGGCACGACTGCCGAAACCGGCCAGACCACGAACCTGTCCCCCCGGTGCAGGTCTGAAGTTGTGTCCTTCGGCTGGACGACCAATCTACTACGTGAGACGGCAACCTACATTGGTGAGATCGGAGTGACAGAAGTGTACGGCGTGTCGTTCGGCGCCCGCGTGCTCCAAGCGTTACTAGCCACAGACTCGATGTCAGAATTGGAGAATGTTGTACTTCTCGCTCCTTCTGCTTCCGCCGATGCGACCTTCCATGACTTGGCTACGCAACGAGCTCTCCGCACATCCGACGTCGTCTGTGGCTCGGGCGAGTGCGTTGGAAGGCCGGCCGATCTTGCCGAGAATACCTTTTACTCCGGTTTGTTAAACATATCGTACGCATGGAGCATCAACGAGCCCATCCTGCAAGGTATCGGCCATAATTCACCGGAGTATGTCGAGGCAATGTTGACCGCTGCCAGAGGGTTCACCTTCATCGACCCAGGAGGAGATGTCGATCCCCAGTTCGTCAGCTTCCTGGCTGGCCAATGTGCGGCATACAAAGGCTCTGATGAGACAGATGCCCAGTTTGACTCCGAGGCGCCTGCTGGCTTCTACGGCATACTCCACGGGCTATATTCGCTATGTGACGAGGTTAGTGGCTGGCTGGAACCACTGCCATCTCAACCGCTCAGCACGCTAGAGGACAGAACCGTCTGTATCTTGTTCTCCTCAAACGATCCCGTGGCAGGACGGTTCGAAGCCGACAGCTTCGGTCTGAGCCCAGAACAGGTCGTCGATGCCGCCGAGCATATCGAAAGCGGGCACTGGCCACAGAGGTTGGCTGAAGAGCTAGCGGAAGGAGACATCGAATGTCCAGGTCAAGAATGATCTCATGTTTGGTCCTAGCGATCTTCATTACAGCGACGCTCACTGGTTGCGCCATTGGCGGCAGCTCATCCAGCCCGGAGGAGCGCATTGAAACTTTCCGTGAACGGTTTCCAGAGGCCCCGCTGCCTCGTGCTCCGTCGATGGACCCGCTCGTCGCAATGCTGGATCTACATGGCAGCCCGTCGGCCACCCTGGTCTTCTACTCCGACCGCGCCAATGAGTTTGCCTCAGCTGTAATCTGCGTCTCCCAGGTGGCTGTGGACGAGTGTACGCCATTTGTGGGCCAGGAACGTAGGCTTGTGGATGAGGTTGATGGCTATCAGATCTATCTCTTCTCGGGACCTGACAACATCGACTTCGATTCACCAATGGCAGGTAAGGTGATGTCAGCCGCCTGGTCGGTAGAACGTCCTCGCAGCTAGCCACCCACAGCGTGCTTGAGCCAGCCCCCGGGCCGAGAACAACGAGTGCATGTTTGGTCCTAGCGATTTTCATTACATCGACGCTCACTGGTTGCACCATTGGCAACAGCTCATCCACCTCGGAGGAGCGTATTCAGAATTTCCAAGAACTGTTTCCAGAGGCCCCGACACCTCACGCTCCCTCGATGGACCCACTCCTCAAACTGCTGGGTCTGTACGGGAGTACGTCGAGCACCATGGCCTACTACTCTGAAAGTGAACGCTCCGGGGCTGTCATCTGTGTCACTCGGGCCGATGTCGACGAGTGTTCCCCATTTGACGGCGAAGAGCGTCGCCTGGTGGACGAGGTTGACGGCTATCAGATCTATCTCTTCTCGGGCCCTGACAACATCGGATTCGACTCGCCAATGGCTGCCAAGGTGATGTCAGCCGCCTGGTCGGTAGAACGTCCTCGCGGCTAGCCACACACACACACACAGCGTGCTTGAGCCAGCCCCCGGGCCGAGAGCAACGAGTGCTCCAACGTGGTCCGGCTCTAACGACGAAAGAGCCCGGCCTACCCCCAACTGAGGGGAATAGACGGGGCTCGAAGCTCTGCCCCGGTTCGCAACACACCTTGGCCTTTGGTCATCGACCTCAGCACACGTTCCACGGTATTCTGTCGTGTGCTTGTCCAAGCAGCTCGTCCCGATTCCCTCTCCACCCGTACCCGAACGTCGATTCCGGCAGTCCTGATCGTCATCCTGGTGCTGGCCGGGTGCCGGGTCGACCCCGGATCGGATCCGGCCGCCCAACCGTCGGCCTCGTCGAGTGCGACGTCGTCGGAGACCACTGCTCCGACCACCACCCGGCCGACCACAACCACGAGGCCCTCGACGACCACCACCACCGAACCGGCCATGGTGTCCTGGACCGGCCCGGTTCCCCACCTGTTCACCCACAGCCTCATCGTCCGACCGGAACTGGCCTTCGACGGCGACTACCAGGATCAGGGCTACCGGGACTACATGATCACGGCAACCGAGTTCGAACGGATCCTCGACCAGATGCATGCCGCCGACTGGGCTCTGGTCGACATCTACAATCTCTACGACGTGGCCGCCGACGGCACGGTTGAGCCGACGCCGGTTGAGGTGCCGGAGGGGAAGAAGCCGTTCATCCTGTCCGTCGACGATGTGAGCTACTACAGCTACATGGAGCGCAACGGTTTCGCCGATCGACTGGAGGTCGGACCAGACGGCCGAATCCGGACGGTCGTCATCGACGACAACGGAGATGAGCAGTCGACCGTGACCGGCGACGTGGTGCCCATCCTCGACTCCTTCATCGAAGAACATCCCGACTTCTCCATCAACGGGGCTCGGGGCATCATCGCCCTCACCGGGTATGAGGGGGCGCTGGGCTACGACGTCAGCCGGGACCAGGTCGACGCTCCCGACTACGAGGACCGGGTGGCGGCCGCCACCGAGGTGGCGGAGGCCATGAAGGAGCAGGGGTGGCGGTTCGCCAGCCACAGCTACACCCACCACGGCGACATGCGGGATCGCAAGATGTCGGTCGGCCGGTTCGGTTTTGACACCTCGAACTGGTTGGCCGAGATCGGCACGATCGTCGGCCCCACTGAACTGTTCATCTCCCCGTTCGGCTTTCACCTGCCGGCCGCTCACCCCTACATGCGGAACCTGGTCACCGAAGGTGGCTTCAAGGCCTTCATCCCCATCGGAGGAGAAGGGGTGAAGTCCGACTTCCGTGGTGACCACGTCGTGTTCGAGCGCCTGTCGGTCGACGGCTACAACCTCCGGGAGCGCCCCGACGGACTGGCTCCCTACTTCGACCCGGCCACCGTCTGGGATACCGCCCGAGGCCCGTATCCCAACCGCTAGCGCCGGCACTGGGGTGCCGACCAAAATCCTGTTGCTACCCAACAACCTCGTCCAGGAAGCTGAGCACTTCGGCGGCGAGACGTTTCGGCTGGTCCAGCGACGGGCAGTGGGCCGTGTCGGTAAGGGTCATCAGCCGGGCCGACGGAATCGCTTCAGCGATCTGAGCGCACTGTCGACGAATGCCGGGCAGATCATACTCTCCGACGACGACCAATACCGGTAGATCCAACTGGCCGAGTCGACCCCAGGCCTCGGGGCGGGCCGAGGACCGTCCGATCGGTCCGGCCCGCAGGGCCCGCCCGTTCATCTGCAGCATGAGCTCCCGGGCCCGACCACCAACGCGGCCGTCGGGCTGATCGACGCCATCAAGCCAGTAGCGAACCTCCAGGCGGTTCACGAGGTCGAGGTCACCGGCTGTTCCAGCCGCCGCCAACAAGTCATCCTGTTGTGCTTCGCTCGCCGAGGTCGGCCAATCGGTGTAGTCATAGGCGGTTGGTGACGGGGCGATGAGTACCAATGCGGAGACGTGGTCGGGGTGGGCCAGTGCGAGATCCAGGGCCAAACCACCTCCCATGCTGTTGCCGACGACGACGGCCGGTCTGGCGCCGGTGGCGGCGGTGACGGCCAGCAGATCGACGAGGTCGTCATGTTCCTCGGCCGGGCAATCGGTCTCACCGAAGCCTCGGCGATCGTAGGCAACCACTCGGTAGCCGGCGGCGGCCCAGTCCGATGCGCACCACTGCCATATCCGGCTGTCGCCCACTCCGGGATGCAGGGCCAGCACAGGCGGGCCTGCGCCATCCCACAGCGAGACGTGCAACTGTGCGCCTCCGCTCGATACTCGTGCACTGTCCATCAGGACCATCGTAGAATTGCCGGCGGACACCTGGGCCTCCATTTTTCTCAACCCAATGGTTGACAGAGTCCAGAATCTGTCCAAGACTGAGGCCGTGCCCGTCGACCCGACACCAGATCCCGCTGAGCTCCTGCGCAGCCGGGGCGTCCAGGTGACGGCGCAGCGGCTAGCTGTGCTGCGCACGGTATCGGCCCATCCGCACATCAGTGCAAACGAGGTGGCCGAGCGGGTTCGGGAGCAGATCGGGGCAATTTCCCGCCAGTCGGTCTACGACTCGTTGACCGTTCTCACCGACAACGACATCATCCGCCGCATCCAGCCTGCAGGCTCGCCGACACGATATGAAGATCGGGTCGGCGACAATCATCATCATCTTGTCTGCCGAAGCTGTGACCGTTTGGTCGATGTCGATTGTGCCGTGGGCGAGATCCCCTGCCTGACGCCGGTCGACGACTGGCGGTTCGACGTGCACGAGGCCGAAGTCATCTACTGGGGCATTTGCCCTGAGTGTCAGGCTGCGGCCGCCTGAAACCTCGGGGCCTCCCCCGGAGATCCCACTACATCCACCGACCGTTCAGTAGAGCTGATTACAGGAGAATCGATGTCCGAAAGTCCAACCCAGACTCCCGAATGGGGCGCTCTCACCTCCGGTGAGGCCCAGTCAAACGAAAAGTGGTGGCCCAACCAGTTGAACCTGGGCATCCTCCACCAGAATCACCCGGCCTCGAGCCCGTTCGGCCCCGACTTCGACTACCGCGCCGCGGTGGCCGACATTGATTTCGACGAACTCACCCGCGACGTCGACGCCATCATGACCGACTCGAAAGACTGGTGGCCGGCCGACTGGGGTCACTACGGAGGGTTCTTCATCCGTATGAGCTGGCACGCCGCCGGAACCTACCGGGTCCACGACGGCCGAGGCGGTGCCGGAACCGGGGCCCAGCGCTTCGCCCCGCTGAACTCCTGGCCCGACAACGGAAACCTCGATAAGGCCCGGCGGCTCCTGCAACCGATCAAGCAGAAGTACGGGCGGGCCATCTCCGATGCCGACCTTTTCGTGTTCGCCGGCAACCGGGCGCTGGAGACGATGGGCTTCCGCACGTTCGGATTCGCCTTCGGCCGGGCCGACATCTGGGCCCCCGAGGACGACATCTACTGGGGCCCGGAGAACGTCTGGTTGGACGACAAGGACGAGCGCTACACCGGCTCGTTCGAGACCGGCGACCGCAAGCTCGACAACCCGCTGGCCGCGGTGCAGATGGGTCTCATCTACGTGAACCCCGAAGGGCCCAACGGGGTGGCCGACGCCATGAAGTCGGCCCAGGACATCCGGGAAACGTTCAGCCGAATGGCCATGAACGACGAGGAGACCGTGGCCCTGACAGTCGGTGGTCACACCTTCGGCAAGATGCACGGCAACGGTCCGGCCGAAGCGGTGGGGGCCGAGCCGGAAGCCGGCGCCATGGCCGACCAGGGATTCGGCTGGGTCAACTCCAACGAGACCGGCATGGGCCAGTTCGCCGTCACCTCGGGTCTTGAGGGCGCATGGACTCCGACTCCCACCCAGTGGGACAACAAGTATCTCGACACCATCTTCGGCCACGAGTGGGAGCTCGTGCACTCCCCGGCCGGTGCCCAGCAGTGGCAGCCGACCGAGGTCAAGGAGGGTTTCATGGTTCCGCCGGTGGCACCGGGCGAACCCGAGACCAAACCGACCATGTCGACCGCCGACATGGCCATGATCACCGATCCGGCCTACCTGGAGATCTCCAAGCGCTTCCACGAAAACCCCGATCAGCTGGCCGACGCCTTCGCCCGGGCCTGGTTCAAGCTCCTGCACCGCGACATGGGTCCGGCCATTCGCTATGTCGGTCCCCAGGTTCCGAGCGAGGAGATGGTGTGGCAGGACAACGTCCCGGCCCACAAGGGAGCGGTGCTCGGCGACAGCGAGATCGCCGACCTCAAGTCCACCATCCTCGGTTCGGGGCTGACCACCGAACAGCTGGTGTCCACCGCCTGGGCTTCGGCTTCGACCTACCGTCGTACCGACTACCGGGGCGGGGCCAACGGGGCCCGGATCCGGCTTTCACCCCAGGCCGACTGGGACGTCAACATCCAAGCCGGTGTCAACACCGTGCTGGCCAAGTTGGCTGAGATCCAGGGCGAGTTCAACGCCAAGGGCGGAGCCCAGGTCTCCCTGGCCGACCTGATCGTGCTCGGCGGCAGCGCCGCCATCGAGGCCGCGGCATCGGCCGCCGGCCACGACATCACGGTGCCGTTCACCCCAGGTCGCACCGACGCCGACCAGGAGAGCACCGACGTCGAATCGTTCTCCTACCTCGAGCCCACGGCCGACGGCTTCCGCAACTACGTGGCCAAAGAGGGTCCGGTCCCGACCGAGCATCTGCTGATCGACAAAGCCTTCATGCTGAACCTGTCGGCTCCGGAGATGACGGCGCTGGTCGGCGGCCTGCGGGTATTGGGCAACAACGTCGGTACTGAAGGTCATGGTGTGTTCACCGATCGTCCCGGTCAGCTGACCAACGACTTCTTCGTCAACCTGCTCAACATGGACACCAAGTGGACGGCAGTAGGCGAGGCCGAGGACGTCTTCGAAGGCCGAGACCGGGCCAGCGGAGACCTCCGATGGACCGGCACCAGGGTCGACCTGGTATTCGGCTCCAACAGCCAACTACGAGCTCTGGCCGAGGAATACGCCGCCACCCAAGGTGGGGAGGAACTGTTCCTCGACCAGTTCGTCGCCGGCTGGACCAAGGTCATGAACAACGACCGTTTCGACCTCGACTGAGGTCGAACACCGACTTCTGACGACCCAACAGCAACTGACGGTGGGGCCGGCGACAACCGGTCCCACCGTCGCGTTCGGCGTCACTACCCTCGCCGGTCGCGGCTCGGCGCTGCTACCCTTTTGGTGAGCATCTCCCCCGCCGTCGGTGACCATGGATCTGTCGCAAATCCCCACATCTGACTGGATCAGCGCCCTCTTCACGTTAGTGGTCGGATTGGCGGTGGCCGGAGTGATCAAGCGCGGTATCGGCATGGCCGCCGGCCCGCTGCGACTCCAGGAAGACATGGCCCGCATCTTGGCCCGGGTCGCCGTCACCATCGTGCTGGTGATCACCGTTATCGGGACGCTGGCCGCCCTCAACGTGGAACTCGGCCCGCTGTTGGGGGCTCTGGGAATAAGTACGGTGCTGATCGCCATGGCCCTGCAACCGGTGCTGGGCAATCTGGTCGGCTCGGTCATGCTTGACGCCCGTCGGCCCATCCGGCGGGGCGACCAGATCCACTCCAACGGTCATTCGGGCACAGTCATGGACATCAACGGCCGAGCCGTCGTGGTCAAGAGTTTCCGTGGTGAGGTTGTGTACCTCCCCAACCTGAAGGTGTTGGACGAGCCGCTGGTGAACCAGACCCGCGACGAGTACCGCCGAACCGATCTGGCCTTCCAGGTGGCCTACCACACCGACCTCAGATCGGCCCAACGCACACTCCTCAGGGTCCTGCGTTCCCTGCCGGCGCTGGAGCTTGCGCCCCCGGCCGACGTCATCGTCACCGGTTTCGGTGAGTCCGGGGTCAACATGGAAGCTCGATTCTGGCACCCCAGCGAGGAGCTGACGGCCCGCTGGGTGATCAGTGAGGTCGCCATCACCATCCGGGAAACGTTGGCGGCCGAGAACATCACCATCCCCTTCCCCCAGCTGGTGGTCCACAATGGGGTTCTCGGCTCGCACAGACCAGAGGACGGTGGGCTAAGCTCGACCGGCAACGGCGCCGTGTTTGGGCTCGGTTCCTCCGAGGAGGAGCCGACGGAAACGGCCGGCACCACCACCGCCACCGGAGAGTCACAATGAAATCGAGAAAACGTATTGTCGGGTTGGTCGCGGCCTTGCTGGTGGTGGGATCGGCCGGTGTGGCCACAGCCGCCAGCGGCATCTTCGTCCGGGGAGCGGGGCCCAACCCGGCCATGATGCGGTGTCCCGGCGGTATGACCAGGCTGGGCCACGAGTTCAACGAGCAGATGTCGCTGTTTGCCGGCGACCCGGCGGTCCACATCGCCGACGAGTACACGGTGGCCGAAGACTTCTTCCTGGTTGAAGACATTGACACCGGCTCCCACGCCGGGACCCACCTCGATGTGCCCGCGCACTTCATCGAGGAGGGCCGTACCGTCGATGAACTGGGGGCCGAGGAGTTCGTCTGGCCGGTCTACAAGATCGACGTCCGGGGCCAGAGTTTCGACGACAACTTCGTCGAGGTGGCCGACATCGAAGCCTACGAAGCCGATCATGGTGCCATCCCGGCCGGGGCGCTGGTCGTGCTGCAAACAGGGGCCGAGGAATTCTGGGGGGCCGAGCAGGTGGCGGTTGACGAGGACGACAACTCGGCCAACGTCGACGACCTCTTCGACTTCGAGAACGCCGGTTTCTCCGGTGCCGCCGTGCAGTGGCTGTTCGACGAGCGAGCCATCGACGGCGTTGGCTCTGACGCCTACGGTCCCGACGCCTTCGGCGACGATTTCTTCGACGCCACGTTCACCACCCTGGCCAACGACGGGGTGGCGCTGGTGGCGCTGGCCAACCTCGACTCGGTGAATGTTCGCGGTGACATCATCCTTGCTCCCACCGTCGCCCTGTCCGAAGGGTCGGGGTTCACCACCGATCCGCTGGCCTGTCACGGTGGTGGCGTCGGTAAGGGCAATCGTTAGCCCGATTCGTTCGATCATCCGTGGGTTCGTGGGGGTTGGGGCCTGCTGCTTGCTCGGCGCGGCCTGTGGTTCCAGCGATGACGGGCCGGTCCAGCGACAGGTGGAGGTGGTCGAGATCCACCAGCACGATCCCGTGCTGTACACCCAGGGCTTGGAGTTCAGCGGCGGCCTTCTGCTGGAGAGTGGAGGAAGGCGGGGTGAATCAAGGCTACGGGTCTACGATCCGGTCAGCGGGGAGGTGGTGGCTGAGAGCCGGCTTGACGACGCCTTGTTCGCTGAGGGGGCGACCGTGGTCGGCGACGAGGTGTGGCAGCTGACCTGGACCTCGGAGCAAGCGTTCGTGTATGACCTGGATGACCTGACCGTGGTTCGTGAGGTCGACTACGAAGGGGAGGGCTGGGGATTGTGTTCGTTCGACGACCGTTTCGTGATGAGCAACGGATCGGATGAGCTGACCTTCCGTCGTCTCGACAACTTCGACCCGATCTCAACGGTCGCCGTTCGACTCGACGACCAGCCGGTCTTGAACCTGAACGAGCTGGAATGTGTGGCCGGTGAAGCCGAGGACGGGTCGGAGGACCGGGTTTTTGCCAACGTCTACCAGAGCAACACCATCTACGGCATCGATCCGAACAACGGCCGGATCACCGACGTGATCGATGCCGCCGCTCTCGTCCCGCCTCAATTCGAGAACGATACCGAACTGGTGTTGAACGGCATTGCCCTCGACCCGGAGACTGGGCACTTCTGGATAACCGGGAAACGCTGGCCCGTGCTGTACGAAGTGCGTATCAGCCGGTGACCCCAAGGGCCGGTGGGAGCACATCGACCAGGATCACGTCCCAGTCGTCGATACCGCAACCATTGTTGCGGGCGATGACCACGTCGACAGCCTGATCATCGAGCGTCCCGTTGATGGCGGCCTCATCCGGTCCGCCGTAGATCTCGGTGCAGACACGGTCGCTGGGAGGACCGTCATGGAGCAGGGCCCGGACATCGGGATCGGTGAGTGCTCCGCAGGCCGTCTGCTCGTTGAGACCGGGGACGGCAGGGGTGATGGTGGCGGTGTCACCCAGGCAGCTGATGAGGTAGCTCAAGGGATCGGCATCAGGATGGGTGATGGTGATCTCCACCGTTCCCACCGGGTAGGGGCCGGCCCCCAGCGGTAGCTCGTCGCCGTCACCGTCCGGCGCCTCGTCGGACGGTGTCTCCGTGGATGGTGTCTCGGTCGACGGTGTGTCGTCGTCGAGACCGCCGGTCACCGTGTTGTCGCCGTCGGTTGAACAGGAAGCAGCCAGCAGCAGGACCGCAGTCAGGACGGTGGCTCGCAAAGGCGAAATCTTGGTCATGGCAACTTGGACGGTGGGTTCGGTGACTGGGTTCCCGAATGAGCCTGATGGACCATCGCCGGGAACAATCACCCACCGTATCCTGGAGCTGCATCACACCGCCGCGCCGCGAGCCGAAGGGACACCGGACCAGTATCCGGACCCTTCGGCTCGTTGGTTTCGTCACGAGCCCGTTTCCCCGGCGTTGGAACCACTGAGCGGTCGGAAGTCGGGCGGAACCGCAAGGTTCCAACCCCGAGCCCCGGCTCCGGCCGCTCACCGGAAATCAGAGGTGCCTAGGAGATCGGGTCAGAGGTTCGATCAGAGATAGAGTCCGGTGACCTCGCCGGCCGGAGCGGCTGTTCTGTTGACGCCGTCGTTCACCGCGTCGGCCAGCGACACCGATCGGCCAGTGAACCTGCCT
The DNA here is from genome assembly GCA_965216685.1 of Acidimicrobiales bacterium. GTDB lineage: Bacteria > Actinomycetota > Acidimicrobiia > Acidimicrobiales > SZUA-35 > JAHELU01. The sequence continues at coordinate 3,153,590 of OZ244195.1, read as the reverse complement.
TCAGGCCAGCGCTTACGCGCCTCCTCGATCGTAAACGGGCGAAACTCGATCTCAGCCAGGCACCGCCCGGGACGGACCAGGGCCGGATGCAGTCGACTGACCGGCTCATTGGTGGTTATCAGGGTCAGGACGGGTAGACCCTGACCGAGCAGACCATCGGCCAGGTTCAGCAAACGGGCCAGAGCCTGACCAACCCGGTCCTTGGCATCGGAGCGGATCAGTTCATCGGCGTCCTCGATGACCAGCACCCGCCACAGCTCGTCCGACACGCCGGAGTCGATGATGACCTCGAACAGATTGGACGAGCTGGAGAAGACCAGCTCGGGATCGAGTATGACCTGGACTCGGCAGCGTTGGCTCCACTGCCGGGCCAGGGCCCGAAGGGCGGTGGTCTTGCCCGTACCGGGTGGACCGTGCCACAGCACCAGACGACCGTCGCCAGGATCGAGGTCGGTGACCAGCAGCCGATCAATGGCGGCGCTGACATCGTCGGGGTAGTTGTCGACGACGTCCTTCCAGCGGGGGGCGGCCAGCCGACGGGACCGGCGATAGACGTCGTCACTGACCTGCCAGAAGTCGATCTCGACCAGGCCATCGTCCTCATCGGGAGGATCGGGGATTCGCTCGGCGAACAGCGCAGCTGCCGCCTTGACCGTGGCTCGATCAGCCGCTCGCACCGTCAGCGTGGCCCGACCGTAGCGCTCGTACAGAAGAATTGCCGACCAGCCGTCACCACTGATCATGGTCGACGACCAGCTCTCACCGGCGACATCGAAGACCACCGTACCGATCCCGTCGAAGTGGGTGCGGTCGGTGCCATTGAGTTCAAGCTGACGAACGTAGGGTTCGGAACCGGTGAGCATCGGCGCGACGAACTCCCTCCACAGCACGCTGCTGAGGGTTGGCTCGATGGCGAGCGTCGTCACAAACGAATCCTGTGCGGTCATGGCGAGAGCCAGTGAACATGGTCGAGCCCACCGGCGCAAGCGAATTCCGGCGGTGGCAGTCATACTGGAACCCACGATCTGACATTGGGTCTGGAGGGAACGTGCAACAGATCGAGAAGTATCCGGATGGTTCCTGGACGGTGGCCGACAACACCGCGGCCGACACGGCTTCCTTGTGGTGCCGGGGCAACGTGGGCGAGGTGTTCCCCAACGTCATGACGCCCATGACCAGCTCGTTGTACGTGCCCAGTATCGACTTCGGTCAACTTCAGGCCTCATACAACCTGGGCGCCGTCACGAAGGCTCAGCGAGAAGCCGTCGAGTCCCGAGAGGCGGCACTCACCGCGGTGTTCGCCGGCTATCTCTACGGCAACGTGACGATGGCCCGGACGGCGGCGGCGCGAGCCCCGGGGATGAGTGTTGAGATGATCGACGAGCAGATGTTCGGATTGCACGACGCCCCTACCCGCCCTGGCCAGAAAGGTGAGATCGAGTTGGGCGCGATCGCCCGCAGTACCACCATGATCGCCGGGCTGTTCCGCCGTCCGGACATGTCGGGATTGTTGGCCGACCAGCAGGAGATCACGGCCTACGCCGCCCAACAGCCCGATCCACCGAGCGCCTCGTCCGATCAGTTGCTGGCCACCGCGGAGTCGGCCCGACCGTGGATCGAACGCATGATGTGCCACCTGCTGGAGCGCAGCGCCTTGTCGGGCTTGGCCCGGAACATGCTCGAACAAATCGTCGCGCCCATCGGGGATCGTGATTTGGTGAATCGGCTCACGGCCGGGATCGGGTCCATCGAGTCGGCCGAGCCGCCCCGCCAACTCTGGCAGCTGGGGCGGCGGGCGGCAGCCGAAACGGCGGTGGCCGAACTGTTCGACCAAGGCCTGGAGGATCTCGATACTCGGCTGCGAGCAACGCCGGACGCCGCCGGATTCGTCGCTGCTTTCGACGATTTCCGCCACCGGCATCGGGCCCGAGGCCCCGACGAGTGGGAGCTGGCCTCCGCCACCTGGGACAGTGATCCCCGGCTGGCCCTCGGCATGATCGAGCGCCTCCGGCACAGCCCGGCCGAGCGGGATCCGGCGGCCGCAGCCGAGCGGCTGGCCCGAGAAGCGGCCGAGCTGGCGGAGCAGACCAAGTCGGCCCTGAGTCCCCTCAGACGGCCCCTGTTTGATCGTACTCTTCGCGCCGCCACCGCCTACGCCGTGCAGCGGGAGGCCACCAAAGCGGCCTTCATGCGAGCCATCTTTCCCGCCCGGGCCGCCTTGGCCGAGTTGGCCCGCCGCTCACCGTTCTCCTCCGAAGACTTCTACCTGCTTCGATTCGAGGAGATCACGGCCGCCCTGGCCGACCCGAACAGATTCGGCCCGATCCTCGACGAGCGGGGCCGACGACGACGCTTTCTCCAGACCCGCGTCCCGCCCTTCTGGTTCGAGGAGCCACTCCCTGATCCCAACAACTGGCCGCTGAGAGAGGCCGATCATCGGCCCGACCCCAACCCTCGGGAGCTGACCGGCTTGGCCGTGTGCCCCGGTGTCGCCACCGGCCCGGCCCGGGTCGTGACCGATCCTCGGGATCCCCGCGCCATCGAACCGGGTGACATCCTGGTGGCGCCGTTGACCGATCCGTCGTGGACGCCACTGTTTCTGGCCGCGGCCGGGGTGGTGGTCGATGTCGGCGCTCAGCAAAGCCACGCCGCCATCGTGGCCCGAGAGCTGGGCATCCCCGCCGTGGTCAGTGTCACCGGGGCGTCGACCACGATTCCCGACGGCGTCATCATCACCGTCGACGGGTCGGCCGGCACCGTCACGGTGACCGGCCAGTAGACGGCCACGGTGGTTCCCGGCACTCACATCGCCCTGGCGGTCACCTCCGGCCGAGGTGACCGCCTGGTCACAGAAGTGGGCCGGGTAGGATTTGAACCTACGTAGGCGAAGCCGGCGGATTTACAGTCCGCTCCCTTTGGCCACTCGGGCACCGACCCAGGAACGCTCAGCGTAGCGTTTCCCACCGCGTTCGTCGCCCGATTTCCGGAGAAGTTGGACCTTGTGGCGGCGCCCGCCGATCAACGAGGCGAAGCGACTAAATTGGATGCCATGCCAAGCTTTGACGTTGTCTCTGAAATCAACATGCAGGAGGTCCGCAACGCCGTTGATCAGACGGGCCGCGAGGTGTCGAACCGCTACGACTTCAAAGACACCAACTCGACCATCGACCTCAACGACTCGGACATGGTCATCACCCTGGAGTCGGCCAGTCACGATCGACTGATCGCATTCCGCCAGGTGCTGGAGGAGAAGATGATCAAGCGGAAAGTGTCACTCAAGTCGCTCGACTTCGGCGACATGGAGGACGCAGCCGGTGGCCGGGCCCGGATGAACGTGTCGCTCAAGGCCGGCATCTCATCGGAGATGGCCAAGAAGATCAACTCCCGGATCAAAGACATGAAGCTGAAAGGCATCCAGTCGCAGACCCAAGGTGACCAGGTCAGGGTCTCGGGCAAGAAGCGGGACTCGCTGCAGGAGGTCATCGCCGAACTCAAGGCGGCCGATTTCGACCTGCCACTGCAGTTCGAGAACTTCCGGGACTGACCGCCAATCGAAAAATCCGGCCATCGGTGCATCAGGGACGGCCTGGCGACATCTAACCATCAAGCAGTAGTAGTCGAACAGCAACACCACCTGGAGGGGTCATCATGACCGAATGCCGTGTCATCGTCGAATTGCGCCACTCGGTTGGCCGCCAAGATCTGGCGGCTGCCGTAAGAGCCGGCGAATCCGATTATCAGCTCGAAAGCCAGCTTGTCCCGTCGGTCGATGGACTGCAGTGGGACATGTCGTTTCCACCGGTCGAACTGCCGGCCACGGTCGATCTCGGTCCGCCCACCGGGCCGCGGGACACCGGGCCGCGGACCAGTTTTGATCTCGAACCGACCAACGCCACCTACCTGGTGCGGGGCACCATCGACGAGGAAGATCTCGATTCCGTCGTCGATGCCGCCAACGCCAACCAGGCCGTGGTCGGCGTGTTCGCCGACGTGGCCATCGAACCGTGTCTCATCTGCCCCGGTGATCCTCCCAAAGGCACCGACGCCGATGTTGAGCGGCTGCTCTGCGTGCCGGCCCTGCGGGACAACGGCATGGACGGCACCGGGGTGCTGGTGGCCGTCGTCGATTCCGGCATCAACATGGCCTACCTCAATGCTCAGGGCAAGAATCCCAACTTCGACTCGGCCCGGAGCTGGGTACCGACCGCCGGCCTCGTACCGGGGGAGCTCCCGGTGGGCCATGGCACCATGGTCGCCTTCGATGTCTGCATCGCCGCCGGCAACTGCACCCTGCTCGACATCGCCCTGCTGCAGTCTCGGCGGAGTGGTTCGACGATCATGGAGGGATTCCTGAGCGACGCCGTGCTGGCTTACCGGCACCTGCTCGACATCATGAACAGCCCCCGCCTGCCTGGAGAAAACCGTTCGATGGTCGTCAACAACAGTTGGGGTATGTTCCACCCCAGCTGGGACTTCCCCGTCGGCCATCCCGGTAACTACAGCGACAACCCCGATCACCCATTCAACCTGATCGTCGGTGCCCTCGACGCGGCCGGAGCCGACATCTTGTTCGCGGCCGGCAACTGCGGCCCCGATTGCCCCGACGGGCGTTGCCAGGGAGTCACCGCCAACGCCATCTACGGCGCCAACTCGCACCCCCGGGTCCTTTCGGTGGCCGGAGTCGATGTGGAGAAGCAACGGGTCGGCTACTCGTCGGTCGGGCCTGGTCGACTGGAGGACAAGAAACCCGATCTCAGCGGCTACACCCACTTCAAGGGTTCCGGCGTGTCGGCGGCCGACGGTGGCACATCGGCGGCTACACCGGTGGTGGCCGGAGTGGTGGCCGCCATTCGTACCCAGCAGCCGTACAAGCCCGGCGTTCCCGAAACCTCCCCGGCGGCCATGCGCAATATGCTCACCAAGTCGGCCGAAGACCTGGGCCCGGTGGGATACGACTACGAGCACGGTTGGGGGGTGGTCAACGGGTGCAAGCCCGGCGGCGGCGACGGGGGCAAGGACTGCCGCTGCAAGTGTCGTTGCAAGTGCTGCTGTTGTTGCTGCTGCTGTGGCGACGGCGGCGGAGGGTGCGGCGGCGGTGACGACAAGCTGCCCGATCTGCTACCGGTGCCCGACGCCAACGGGTCGTACTGCCGCCGTCAGGACAACACGCTGTTCGTTCGGATCTGCAATCAGGGCAACGGTCCGGCCGGACCGTCGACCACCACCGTCGAGTTCGGGCCACACGGAACGGTCGACATCCCCACACCGGCCTTGGCTCCCGGTGCCTGTACCGTCGTTCAAGCTCAGATTCCTGCTGGATGTTTCGATCCCGACTGCGAATTCCGGATCATTGCCGACTCGGCCGGCGTGATCACCGAATCAGACGAGACAAACAACACCGTTGTCGACCGCTGCATCGGCTGATCGATATGGCCAAGGTGATGGTGACGCTCAAGGGCGGAGCACAGCCTCCAACGGTGGAGGAGATTCGCCGCAGGTTCAACCTCGACCTCGATGACATCGACGAATCGTTCGGTGTCGTCGAGGTCGACCCGGCCAATCACATCTACACGGTGCTTATCGAAGAGCACGTGGCCGAACGGCTCCAGCCTGACGACGACTGGCAGTTCGAGGGGCCCTTCTCCAATCCCCGGATCGCCCCGTTCGACCTGGCCGAGCCGGCGGCACCGCTGGAGGAGGACGAAGGCATCGCCGCCGAGCCCGCCGATACAGTCAAGCCGGGCGACACCACGGCCACCCCCGAGCCCGACGAGGGTGCCGATACGGCCAAACCCGACGACACCGCCGACACCGCTGAAATCGAGCCCGGCGAACCCGAGGAGAGCGGCTGCTGAATCCGGCTCCTACTGCGCCCACTCCCCGGAGCGAAGAGCGGCGATCCGCGCCTCGGCCTGGGGATGGGTGGCGAAGAGGTTCGACATGTTGACCCGACGGTTGGCCAGTGGATTGACGATGTAGTGGCTGGCCTGGGGCGGCGGCACCGATGACGGGATCTGCTGGGAGTAACCGTGTAGTTTCTCCAGGGCCGAGGCCAGCGGCTCACCGTCGTTCAACATGCGGGCCGCCGTGCGGTCGGCCTCGAACTCACGACTACGGCTGATCGCCATCTGGATCAGACCGGCGGCCATGGGAGCCAAGATGGCGAAGGCCAACATGATTATGGGATTGCCGTCTTCGTTGCGCCGACGACCAGCAAGCCCACCCCACATGGCCATGTTGGCGGCGTAGCTGATGGTGGTGGCGATCATGGCCGCCACCGATCCGGTCAGGATGTCCCGGTTGCGGATATGGGCCAGTTCGTGGGCCAGCACGCCGCGGATCTCGCCCCACGACAAGGTCTTCAGCAGGCCTTCGGTGACACAGACGGCGGCGTGGTTCGGTCCCCGCCCGGTGGCGAAGGCGTTGGGCTGCTGCTCAGGGGAGACGTAGAGCTTTGGCATCGGCATGTCGGTCAGCGCCGTCAGCTCCTCCATGATCTCGTAGTACCGCGGTACCTGTTCCCGGGTCACCTCGACCGCCCGAGCCGACCGGATGGCCAACTTGTCACTGAAGAAGTAGGAGCTGCCGATCATGACCAGCGAGATGACAAAGGCGATGGTCAAGCCGTTCTGGCCGAACAGGGCGCCGAACACCATGATGATCCCGGCCAGGGCGGCCAGGAGTACTGCGGTCTTCACACCGTTTTTCATGGGCCCAATCTAGCGGCCAGTGAAAAAGTCCAGATAAAGGCGGGCCCGCCCATCCAACTGTGCGCTCCAGGCCCCGGAAACGGGGCCTGGAGCGCACACAACGTCAGTCTTCGTCGCCGGCGGCGGCGCCGGCGGCGATCTCCGCCACCACTGAGGGATCAGCCAGTGTGGTGGTATCGCCCAGAGCTCGGCCGTCGGCCACATCCCGCAGCAGACGGCGCATGATCTTGCCGGAACGGGTCTTGGGCAGATCAGGCACGATGATGACCGTCTTGGGGCGGGCGATCTTGCCCAGCTTCACCCCGACGTGCTCCCGGATCTCGTCGCCCAGCTCCTTGGACGCGTCGTGGGTCCCCCGCAGGATGACGTAGCCGATGATGGCCTGACCGGTGACCTCGTCGTTGGCCCCGACGACGGCCGCTTCGGCCACCGCCTCATGATCGACCAACGCCGACTCGACCTCGGTGGTGGAGATCCGGTGGCCGGAAACATTCATGACGTCGTCAACCCGGCCCAGTAGCCACAGATAGCCGTCGTCGTCGAGCTTGGCCCCGTCACCGGCGAAGTAGCGGCCCTCGTAAGTCGACCAGTAGGTTTCCCGGTACCGCTCGGGGTCGCCCCAGATGCCCCGCAACATCGACGGCCAAGGCCGGGCGATGGTCAGGTAGCCGCCGCCGCTCTCGACCACGTCGCCGTTGTCGTCGACCAGTTCGGGGAACACCCCGGGAATTCCGTAGCAGGCCGACCCCGGCTTGGTGGTGGTGACGCCGGGCAACGGTGTGATCATGTGGCCACCGGTTTCGGTCTGCCACCAGGTGTCGACGATCGGGGTGTCGCCCCCGCCAATGTGTTCGTGGTACCACATCCAGGCCTCGGGGTTGATCGGTTCACCTACCGTGCCCATCACCCGCAAGCTCGACAGGTCGAACCGCTCCGGCTCCTGTGTGCCCCACTTCATGAACATTCGGATGGCGGTGGGGGCGGTGTAGAGCTGGGTCACCTTGTACTTCTCGATTATCTCCCAGAACCGCCCCTTGTGCGGGGTGTCGGGAGTGCCCTCGTACATGACCGAGGTGACGCCATTGGCCAGCGGGGCGTAGACGATGTAGCTGTGGCCGGTGACCCAACCGATGTCGGCGGCGCACCAGTAGATGTCGGTCTCGGGTTTGATGTCGAACACGTACTTGTGGGTGAAGCAGGTTTGGGTCAGGTAGCCACCGGTGGTGTGCATGATGCCCTTGGGTTTCGACGTGGTACCCGAGGTGTAGAGCAGGTAGAGGAGTTGCTCGGAATCCATGGGCTCGGCCGGGCAGTCGTCGGAGGCGTCGGCCATCAGTTCGTGCCACCAGTGGTCGCGGCCCTCGACCATGTCCGGATTGAGGTCGCAGCGGTTGGCCACGATCACGTTCTGGACCGATTCGGCCCCCCGGGACAGCGCTTCGTCGACCGTCGGTTTCAGGGCCGACGGCGCGCCCTTCCGGTTTCCGCCATCGGCAGTGATCACCAGCTTGGCCTTGGCGTCATCACAACGGTCGATGATGGCGTCGGCCGAGAAGCCGCCGAAGATGACCGAGTGGGCCACGCCGATACGGGCACAGGCCAGCATGGCGATCGGCAGCTCGAGGATCATCGGCATGTAGATGGCGACGATGTCGCCCTTTTGCAGGCCGAGGCCTTTGAGTACGTTGGCGAATTTGCAGACCTCGGTCAGCAGCTCGGCGTAGGTGATGGTCTTGGTGTCGCCGGGCTCACCCTCGTAGTAATAGGCGATCTTGTCACCTCGCCCGGCGTCGACGTGGCGGTCGAGACAGTTGGCGGTAATGTTCAGCTTCCCGCCGACAAACCACTTGGCGTCGGGCAGATTCCATTCGAGGGTGGTGTCGAAGTCGGTGTCCCAGGTGACCAACTCGCGAGCCTGACGGGCCCAGAACGCCTCGTAGTCGGCCTCCGCTTCCTCGTAGAGCGAACGGTCGCTGGAGAGGGCTTGGGCCGCGAACTCAGCCGGTGGTGGAAAGGTTCTTCCCTCTACTTCATAGACTTCGATGGCTTCAGACATTCGCTCCAACTCCTTCGTACATTCAGGCGTTTCGGTCTGTCCCGGTACGTGGGCTCCCCCGCGACCCCTCAGATGTTAGTGCCAACGGCCACATCGGTTCCATGGCCGGTCCCCAACCGGACCGTCATGACCGCTAAGCGGAGGTATCTGGCCGATGAGTGGGGAGCGCATCCGCTTCCGGCGGCTGCGGTCAGCGACGATCCAGGCCGAAGGTCGAAGCCAACGACGCCAGCAGCAACTCGAGGCCGAACTCGAACACCTCGACGCCGGTCGATGAAGCATTGTGTTCCAGAAAGGCCAAGAAGTCGGGACTCAGACCACCCTCGGCTTCGAATCGGGCTCGGTCGCTGGCCGCCACCCGTGCCATCATGCCCAATTCGGTTGCGGCGTGGCCGATGACATAGGCCACACAGAAGTGGAAGGCGCTGGCCGCCTGTTCCGGATCCAGGCCCGCCATCCGGCAACGATCATAGGCCCAGCCCATGACGGCCAAGGCGTTGTCGCTGGAGGCTTCACGGGTGGTGAAGAGTTCCAGGGCCGCAGGATGGCGCAGCAGTACGTCGTAAAACGATCGAAGGCCGCGACGGAAGGCTTGCTCCCAATCATGGTCGGGAATGTCGGTCGGGAGCTCAATCTCGCCGTAGAGATTATCGACAATAAGATTGAGAAGGCTCTCTTTATTGTCGATGTAGTGGTAGAGCGACATGGCCTCAACGCCGAGCGCCGCTCCCAACTTTCTCATCGACAAACCCTCCAGCCCATCGCTGTCGATCAGCTGAAGTGCTGTCCTACTAATGAGCTCGCGACTCAGCGTCGCCCTCTCTGTTGCGGCCATACGCCACCATGCTACAGCATCGTTTCCAATTAGTGTGCCGGACTCAATAGATTGAATTTCCGACTGCTCGACAGTGTTCTTATCCGACGTGATAGGGCTTGCGGTAGTGGGCCACGAGCCACGATCCCAGGGCCTCGGGATCGGTCAACGCGGCGGCTTCGGAGATCCGGCTACGCATGGCGACGGCCCTCAGGTCGGGTTTGGAGGCGTTCTCGTGCCAGTACCGGCGGCCTTCGTCGACCAGCCCAGTGATCCCCCACTTCTGGAGGAACCTGGCCTGAGTCGCCACCGTCGACCCTGGCGGTAGCTGGTCGAGGGCGATATCGGTTGTTATGTCCCAGCGGCCCGGCTGGTCCAGGGGGTCGACTCCCCGCTGGTGGCGACGGTAGGTGCGCAACCAGCCCCCTCGGCCTGCCAATTGGGCGGTGGTGGCGGTGCCGTAGTCGAACAGGCAGATGTGGTCGACCTGGCGTTCCATGACCGACCGGCACCACTGCCCAGCCCGCTCCAGCAGCGGGGCCCGGGTACCGGGTGGGATGTCGAGCCGAACCTCGGTGGGGACCATGACCTCTTCCCCCTCGTCGATGTGGATCTCCGACCATACGTCATCCGACGAACGATCGATGATTCGGAACGGGAGATTGTCGAGCAGTTCGTTGGCCACCACCACCGAGTTCTCCAGATTGTCGGGCAGCCGATCGATGAGCTCGATCCCGTTCTCCGGCTTTGGTTTCGGCATCGTGGCCGACGCCGCTCGGTCGACCCCGATGAGGCGCCACGGCCGCTGCCGGCCCGGCCGAGCCCGGCGCACGGATTTGAGCAAGGTGTTCGGTCCACACCCCACGTCGTAGACGGTCCACCGTTCGGGCCGACCCGACCGTTGCCACCAGCTGTCGAGGGCGTTGGCCAACACCGCTCCGAACAGCGGGCCCACCTCCGGGCTGGTGATGAAGTCGCCCCGTCCCCGACCCGCTGTGCCGTGACGAGTGTAGAAGCCGTCGGGACCATAGAGGCAACGCTCCATGTAGACGTCGAACCGCTCCATCAGGCGGCCGGAGGTTTAGGCGCCGAGGGGTCACTACGAAACCTGAGCGCACGATCCTTGGATGGGGGCCGAGGCATCAGGGCTGGGGCCGAAAGACGAAGTCGGCCGCACATCTCTGCGACTGGACCAGGCGGACGTTGGGCATGTCGTTGCCCTCCACCTTCTCTTCGAGTTGCCGACCGCTCAGATCGGACCATCGTTCTCGGAGCCGACGGCGGATCTCGTCCTCGGCCACGTCGATGAATATCTTGGTGTCGAAGTAGTCGGCCAGCCGGGTCCAGGGGGCGGCATCAAGCAGCAGGTAGTTGCCCTCGACGACCAGATGAACCACCGATCGAGGGATGATCCGGGCCCCGGCCCGGGCGATCTCGATCGAGCGGTCGAAGACCGGGACCGCCACTTCGAGCTCGTCGTTGCCCCGCAGCCGGGCCAACATGTGGGTGAATCCGGCCACATCGAAGGTATGGGGGGCGCCTTTGCGAGCCCTCCAGCCCCGCTCGTTCAGGACCCAGTCGTCGTAGTGGTAGCCGTCCATGGGCAACACGGCGGCCGAACCCGACGTCCGGGCATTGAGCTGATCGGCCAAGGCCTCGGCCACCGTGGACTTGCCGGCCCCGGGTGGTCCGGCCACGGCGGTGATGGACCGACCGCCGGTGCTCCGCTCGAGCACAACAGCCAGCAACTCGTCGATGGTGGTCAGGTGCTTCTCGTCGCTCATGACTGACCGCAGTCTAGATGCGCTTCGTCGAACTTTGGGACTGCTACGACCCATTAATGGGTCGTAGCAGTCCCAAAGTTCAGGCAGGAGGGCGTGAGGCCAAATCGGCCCGTACTACCCGGACCACCCAAGGGAACCGATCCTGGAACTGGCGCCAGGTGAAGCGTCGAACCAGCCAACCGGCGGTGGCCAGATCAGCGTCTCGACGTCGATCCTCCTCGAACGCTGCGCGGTTGAGATGAAAGGAGACGCTGTCCAGTTCAATGGCGTATCGGGCCGAGGGGAAGGCCAGGTCGACTTGGGCCACGAGGCGACCATGGTGCTCGATCCGCCACTCCATTTCCGTTGGCGGTAGCCCGGCATCGTCCAGGCCACGGGCGAACCGTCGACTCCACACCGACAGTGGGACGGCCGTTTCCCCGTCACGATCCTCCAGGACCCGCCCGAGGAGCGCCGAGCCAAGCCGGCCTTGACGGCGAACCCGTTTGAAGGCAATGGCCAGCTGCCGCCACTGCGTCCGCCCTTCCAGAATGACTCGATCGACCAGCTCGTCGAACCGGTCGGGGTGGTAGATTCCGGCCATGGACGCCACAGTGTCTTCAATGGTCAAGCACAACAAGCCGTTTCGTGTCGTCATTCGCCAGACCGTTCGGTCGTAGCGGTTGATTCGGGCCGACACCCGTCGACTCTGGCCGAGTGACAGGATCTCCGGTTCGGGTGGATGCCGGGCCAACCCGTGAATGGCCATGGCCGACCGCCGCCAGGCAATGCCGTTCAGGGCGGTGATGGCGCAGCGGAGGTGGGCTCGGGGATCGTCCCAGCAATCGGCCAGGATCAGCTGACCGCGGAATCCCGACGGTCGCCATTGCCGACGACGAACCCGCCGGTCGATCTGCCCGATGGTCAGGCCGGCCGCCTTGGCCTCGCGGCGGCTGATCACACCATGGTTGGCGCGACGAGCTTCCACCTCCAACATCTGCCGGATATCCGACATGTCGATCTCCTTCGTACACAGGTATCTACGAGGGAGTCGGAACTCCGAGCCCCGGCGGAACTTTGTGACTCTGACGACCCACAAACGGGTCGTGGCGGTCCCAAAGTTCGGGCGGGGTGGGGGATCAGGGGGCGGCGGCCAGGGTGGAGAAGTCGGTCCAGTCGGGGATCAGACCGGTGACGCCGGTGATCATGGTCACCACGATGGTCACGGCCACCGCCGCCACCAGGGCCGGTGGGATCACGATGGGCGAATGATCACCGTCGGGAGCGGGCATGAACCACATCTGCTTGGCCACATTCAGGTAGTAGTAGGCCGCCACCACCGAGTTGACGGCCACAATCACGGCCAGTGTCGTGCCCCAGAAACCCCAGCCGTCGGTCAGGACCTTGAACACGAAGAACTTGGCCCAGAATCCGCCCATCGGTGGGATACCGGCCAGTGAGAACAGAAACACCGTCATGGCCAGCGTCAGACCGGGGGCGTATCGGAACATTCCCCCATAGGACGAAATCTCACCCGATCGGGTCTTGCGGGCGGCGATGATGACCACGGCGAAGGCCCCCAGGTTCATGGCGGCATAGATCACGAGATACAGAACGATCGACTGCTGGGCGTCGGCCAGACGTTCGCCGTAAACGGCCAGCGGAGCCAGAACATAGCCGGCCTGGGCGATACCGGAGTAGGCCAGCATGCGCACGATGTTGGTCTGACGCAAGGCGATCAGGTTACCCACCGTCATGGTGGCGGCGGCCAGGATCCACATGAACGGCTCGACCAGGTCGGGCTGTTGGGCGAAGGCGAAGAACACCACGTTCATCAGGGCGACGAAGCCGGCGGTCTTGGAGGCCACGGCCAGGAAGGCGGTCAACGGAGTGGGCGCACCCTCGTAGGTGTCGGGGGCCCAGGTGTGGAACGGCACGGCCGAGACCTTGAAGCCAAACCCGATGATGGTGAACAACACACCGAGGGTGATGAGCGGTGTCGAATCGGAACCGGCCAGGGCCTCACCGATGACCGACAGCCGGGTGTCGGCCGCCGCCCCGTACAGCAGCGACATGCCGTAGAGCAGGATGCCGGAGGCGAACACCCCCATCAGCATGTACTTCAGACCGGCCTCATTGGACTTCAGATCCCGTTTGCGCCACGCCGCCAGCAGGTAGGCCGGGATGGACAGCAGCTCGAGAGCGATGAAGATCGAGACAAGGTCGCGGGCCGATGTCATGACCAGCATGCCCAGCACCGAGGCCGAGATGAGCTGGTAGAACTCGGAGTCGTAGTAGTCGCCCTCGGCCATGTAGTCACTCGACAGCAACACGATCACGTAGCCGGTGACCAGGAACAGACCCTTCAGCACCAGCGAGTAGTTGTCGACCACATAGGCGCCGTCGAACAGCACCCGGGGAAGGTCGTCACCTTGGCTCCACAGCGTCAGCACCGGCACCATGGCCAGCAGGAACCCGATCCCGGTGAGAGGGGCCATCAGACGGCGGACCCTCTCCAACCCGACCAGGTCCACGATGGTGACCAGCGCACCCCAGGCCAGGATCACCAACTCGGGGGCGAAGGCATGCCAATCAATGTGAGGCCGAATGAACTCGGGCGATTCGGTGATGATCTGGGCTAGCACGATGCCGACTCCTACTCCTCGCTACCGGCTACTACTGGCCCAGAGCCTGGAACACGTCGCCCACGGCCGACACGGGGGCGTTGGTGACATCGAAGATGAGGCTGGGAAAGAACCCGAGCACGACGATGAGGATCAGCATCGGCACCCAGGCGATCCATTCGGTCATGACGGTGTCGTGGATGTGGGGATCGTCGGCGAACTCCTCCGACGGTGTGCCGAAGGCCGTGCGTTGCAGCAGCCACAGCAGGTAGGCGGCGGCCAGCACGGTACCGATGGCGGCCACCACCATGTAGACCCGGAAGAGGTCCTGGTTGAGCCCGGGCGCAGGGTTCCAGGAGGCCAGAATGGCCGGGAACTCACCCCAGAACCCGGCCAGACCGGGTAGGCCGAGTGAGGCCATGGTGGCCAGACCGAGGATCCAGCCCATCTTGGGGGCCTGCACCAGCAGGCCACCGAGCCGCTTGATCTCCAGGGTGTGGTAACGCTCCTTGACCGAACCGGCGATGAAGAACAACATCCCGGTGATGAGACCGTGGGCCACCATACCGAAGATGGCGGCGTTGATACCGAAGTCGGTGAGGGTGGCGATGCCCAGCATCACGTACCCCATGTGGGCCACCGACGAGAAGGCGATGAGCCGCTTCATGTCGGTCTGGGCCAAGCACCCGAGGGCACCGTAGATGATGCCGATGACGGCCAGCAGCCCGATCCAGGGGGCCCAGACCCGGGCCCCTTCGGGCAGGATGGGCAAAGCGATCCGCACGAACCCGTAGGTTCCCAGCTTCAACAACACGGCGGCCAGGATCACCGACCCCTGAGTCGGGGCCTGGGTGTGGGCGTCGGGCAGCCAGGTGTGGAAGGGGAACATCGGCACTTTGATGCCAAAGCCCAGGAACATGCCACCGAACAACAGCGCCTGTTCCCTGGTGGTGAGGCCCCGGTCGGTGACGGCCTGGGCCAGCTCGGCCATGTTGAACGTCTCCGACCCGGTCAACCAGTACAGGGCCAGGAAGGACACGAGCATGAAGGCCGAGCCGAACAGGGTGTAGAGGAAGAACTTGATGGCGGCGTACAGCCGGTCCTCGCCGCCCCAGACGCCGATCATGAAGTACATCGGCAGCAACACGACCTCGAAGAACACGAAGAACAACACGAGGTCGCGGGCCACGAAGGTGCCCAGCATGCCGGTGTGCAACACCAGGGTCAGCATCAGGAAGGCTTTGGCGTTGCCGGGCGCCGGGATGTGGTTCCAGGAGTAGATGATGACCAGGGGAACAACCAGCAGGGTGAGAGCCACCAGCGGCAGTGACATTCCGTCGAGACCGATCGAATAATCGGCGTTGATCACGTCGATCCACCGCTTGTCGACAGCGAACTGCATGACTTGGCTCTGGCCGTAGTCGAAGTTGCGGAGCAGCAGGATGCCGACCACGGCCGAGACCAGGGTCGACGCCAGAGCGATGCTCTTGTGCAGTTCCTCATCCTTCTCGGGGATCAGCATCATGATGGCCACACCGACCAGCGGCGCAAACACCATCACCGTGATGCCCCAGGAATCTAGAAAGCTCTCCATTTACCTTTGGTCCTTCGAATGGGATATCGGGAAGATCAAACGAACTACGGTCATACGAACAGGATGAACAGGCCGACCAGGCCGGCGGCCGCTCCGAACAACAGGGTGGCATACTGGCGGATCTGTCCGGTCTGGACTCCTCGCAGTATCTGGCCGATGAGGTCAGCGGTGCGCCCGGAATTGTTCACCGTGCCATCAACCACCCCCTGGTCGATGAACTTGTAGACGAAACGGCCGGCGGCCACCGACGTCTTGCCCACCGTGTCGACCACGCCGTCAAGAATGTGTTTGTTGGTCCAGTTGGCGGCCCGGGCCACCGGACCCTTCACCCCGCCGGCAATGATGTCGGTGTAGAGGTGGTCGAGGTAGTACTTCTCGGTCAGGATCTTGTGGCCGACGGCCAGCGGACCGATGCGGGAAGCCAGCCCGTTGGTGGCAGCCGAATACTCGGTGGCCTTGGAGTCGAGCCGGTACAGCCGCTGGTAGTAGTTCCACACGACGAACCCGGCGGCCACGGCCAGGCCGGTGGCGAACAGGGCCAGCGTCCAGCTGGGCTTGGCGTGGTCGATGACGGGGAAGGTGGAGATGCCGGACGGCTCAACCCACGTCTCGAAGCGGTGGGCCCACCCCTCGGGCATGAAGAAGTTCCAGTCGCTGGGCACGTTGAGGAAACCGGTGGTGACTGACATGAAGGCCAGGATGACCAGGGGCACGGCCATGACCGGCGGGCTCTCATGGGGATGGGAGTGGCCCCGGTACTCGCCGAAGAACACCAGCCAGATGACTCGGGTCATGTAGGCCGCGGTCAGGGCGGCGGCGATGATACCGAAGATGAAGGGAATGGTGAAGGTGCCGTTGCCCCCGGTACCGGGCCACACGCCGGCTCCGGCCAGGATCTCGTCCTTCGACCAGAAACCGGCGAAGATCGGTAGACCGGCCAGGGCGGCCGTTCCGATCATGAAGGTGGCGAAGGTGATCGGCATCTTCTTGCGGAGCCCGCCCATCTCGGCCTTCATGTCGAAGCTGTGATGGCAGGCGTGGCTGAGCGATCCGGCCCCGAGGAACAGGCAGGCCTTGAAGAAGGCGTGGGTGAAGAGGTGGAACAACCCCGCGGTGTAGGCCCCGACCCCCAGGGCCAGCACCATGTAGCCCAGCTGTGAGACGGTGGAGTAGGCCAACACCTTCTTGATGTCGTTCTGGACGAAGGCCAGCAATCCCCCGCCAACACAGGTCAGTCCTCCGATGAAGGCCATGGCGTTGATGGTGCCACCGGCCATACCGAACCCGACGAAGAACACGGCGTAGAGCCGGCCGATCAGGTAGACCCCGGCCACCACCATGGTGGCGGCGTGGATCAAGGCCGACACCGGCGTCGGTCCGGCCATGGCGTCGGGCAGCCAGGTGTGGAGGATGAACTGACCGGACTTCGACATGACGGCCGCCATCAGGCAGAGCCCGGCGATCAGCAGTGTGTTCTTCTCGATCTCGCCCGACACCGCCATCTCATTGATCGTGGTGATGGAGAACGAACGGTCGGCGGCGAAGTAGAGGATGGTCATGCCCACCAGGAGGCCGATGTCACCCACCCGGTTGGTCAAGAAGGCCTTGAGGGCGGCGTCGGAGTTGGGCTTTTCCTCCCACCAATGGCCGATCAGGGCGAACGAGCAGACACCAACCAGCTCCCAGCCCACGATCAGCTGCAGGGTGCTGGACGACAGCACCATGAACAGCATGGCGGCCGTGAACAACGACAGGAAGGCGAAGTAGTGGGTGAAGCGACGATCGCCTTTCACGTACTCGGTGGAATAGACGTGGACCAGCAGGGAGATGAACGTGACGACGAACAGCAGCATGACCGACTGGCCGTCGACCAGGGTGCCGATGGGAATCGAGAACTTGGAGGCCAGGCTTTCCGCGCCGTGAGCCTCGTCGGCGTGGCCGTCGGCGGCCGCCGTCTCCTCCCCGTGGTCATCGCCATGGCCGTCGGTATTGGCATCGGTTCCCAGCGTCGCTCGGTTGGCGTCGGAGCCAATACCGAACCACTCGACCTCAGTGACGACCGGAGCGCCCAGGACTGCCCCATGACCATCGCCCTCGTCGACCGTCAGCGCTACCGCCACCGCTTCACCATCAACGACCAGGCTGTGTTCCTCCTCGCCCTCTTCGGCGGCCTGAATGTCGCCGATCCAGGTGAAGGTGGTGAGCACGGCCAGCACGAACGCCGTGCCGACAGCGGCGATACCGATCTCGGCGCCCTTGAACGGCAGTCGTTTGCCGAAGAACAGGATCAGCAGGAACGATGCCGCCGGCAGGGCGGGAACAAGCCACGCGTTTTCATAGAGCCACGGGATGGCGGCGGCTTCTTCGGCAGCGAGTACAAACACGATTTCCCAATCAGCCCTTCAACAAATTCGCTTCGGCCACGTTGATGCTTCGGCGGTTCCGGTAGATGAGCAGAACGATGGCCAGGCCGACGCCCACCTCGGCCGCCGCCACCGCGATCACGAACAGGGCGAAGACCTGCCCGGCGATGTGCTGGTGGTAGGCACCGAAGGCCACGAGGTTGATGTTGACCGAGTTCAGAATCAGCTCGATCGACATGAGCACGAGCACCCCGTTCTTGCGGGTGAGAACGCCGTAGATGCCAATGCAGAACAGGATGGCGGCCAGGAAGAGGAACTGATTGAGAAACATCAGCGCTCCCTCGTCCAGGAGCCGATGTCGTCGCTCAGACGTCGGGCCAGACGGTAATCGATCACGGCCACGATGAGTACGAGAACCAGCAGTATCACGATTGCCGACATCATCAGCGGTCTCCTCCGTTGCCGTCTCGCTTCGACTGGTTCATGAGGTAGCCGGCGGCGAACAGCCCGATCATGCCGAGCACTCCGATCACCACCACCAGAAGCAACAGACTCATCAATCCCTCCTTGCCACCACGACGGCCCCGATGAGGGCGGCCAACAGCAGCACCGACAGGGCCTCAAAGGGCACGATATAGGTGCTGAAGATCTCGTCGGAGACCTGCTGGGTGTTCTGCGGAAGCTGGTTGGCCGGCAGTTTGACGTCGCCGAAGCCCTCCCACAGCGAGAAGCCCATGACGGCACCGGTCACCACCGCCACCAGCGCCCCCATCCACTTCTGGTCGTGATCGAGATCGGTTTCGGTACCGATTTTGGCCCGGGTCAACATCACCCCGAACAGCAACAGGACCATGATGGCTCCGAGGTAGACCAGAGCTTGGGTCACGGCGGCGAACTCGGCCCCCAGCACGATGTAGGTGGCGGCCACCGCGGTGAGTACGACCAGTAGATACAAGGCGGCGTGGACCACGTTCTGGGTGGTCACCATCTTGAGAGCAGCGACAATGGCGACCGCGGCGATGGCGTAGAAGAAGACGTTGGCGATCCAGGCCCCTTCGGAGGAAAGGGCCGACGTTTCCTGGGCGACGAGAGCAATCAGGCTCACGGGCGGGGCACCTTCTTCTGCTTGACCTCGGAGCCGGCTTCGTACGACTCGAACTCAGGCACCGTCTCCATCCACTGGCCCAGGCGGGTCTTGTCGTGGAGCAGATCGGCGATCTTCGGTTCGGAGTATTCGTAGTCCGGGCTCCAGAAAAGGGCCTCGAAGGGGCAGACCTCAACGCAGATGCCGCAGTACATGCAGAGGGCGTAGTCGATGTCGAACCGGTCGAGTTTGTTGACCGAGCGGGGCTTGCCACCGGCCCGACGGGGCGGAGCCAGAGTCTTGTGACCTTCGATGTAGATGCACCAATCCGGGCACTCCCGGGAGCACAACATGCAGGCCGTGCAGTTCTCCTCATGCAGGGCGATCACGCCTCGGGCTCGAGGCGGCGGATCCTCCTTCTCGTGGGGATACTGAACGGTGTCGGCCCCTTTGGTGACGGTCTTCACGATCTCACCGAAGGTGACGCCGAGCCCTTTGATGACGCCGGGAACAAGGGCCATACTCCTAAAACACCACCTTGAGCACGCCGGTCACGGCGATGTTGATCAGGGCCAGCGGGATCAGCACCTTCCAGGCGAAGCGCTGGAGCTGATCCTCTCGGAACCGGGGGAACGTGAACCGCACCCAGTAGACGACGAAGGTCAGCAGCAGCATCTTGGTCGCCATCACGATCGGGCCCAGCAGGTTGAACCACGGGGAGAACGATGCGGTGGCGTTGCCGGTAGTGCCGTTCAGGGCGCCGGCCAGGCCGGTCACCTCGGGGGCCAGCCCGGGCACGATGTCCATCACGAACGGCGGCACCGCCCATCCGCCGAGGAACAGTACCGAGGCCAGGAAGGCGAAGATGTTGGCGGTGGCGAACTCGCCGATGAAGAACAGGAGAAAGCGGAATCCGGAGTACTCCGTCATATAGCCCGACACCAGCTCTGATTCTGCGATCGGCATGTCGAACGGGGTCTGCGTCAGCTCGGCTTGCACGGCGATCAGGAAGATGAGGAAGCCCACAAACTGGGTGATGAAGAATGGGTTGCCCAGAGCCCCCCAGCCGAAGATCTCGCCGGTGGCCTGGGCCGTCACGATGTCCTGCATGTTGAGTGAGCCGGCTTGGATGACCACGCCGACCACGGCCAGCACCAGCGGCAGCTCGTAGGCGATCAGCTGACCAGCGGCCCGGAGGCCGCCCATGAGCGAGTATTTGGAGGCCGAGGCCCAGCCGGCCATCAAGATGCCGATCACCGAGATCGAACTGACGGCCAGGGCGAAGAAGATACCGGTGTCGAAGTCGACGAACTGGGCGTCGGGACCGAAGGGCACCACCAGCACCAGAAGGAAGGTGCTGAGCAACACGACATACGGTGCCGCCTTGTAGACGAAGTCGTCGGCCCGATCAGGCACGATGTCTTCCTTCTGGGCCCACTTGCCGATCTCGGCCACCAGCTGCAGCGAACCGTAGGGGCCGGCCTCCATCGGACCGAGGCGACTCTGCATGAACGACACCATCTTGAACAGGTACAGGTAGACGGTGCCGCCGGCCGGGATCAGCACAGCAACAAAGGCCATGGCCAGCTTGAAGATCGACGTCTGCCAATAGGCGAACTCAACAGCAAGACTCATGAGGCACCCCCAGCTGCAGGTTTCGCCCGGGAAGAAACCCGGGCGGGGGGATCGTGAGCGAAGCGAACGCCGGCACCACAGGAGTCAAGCGGCGACGCACCAGCCGGCAGCAACGACGTAGCGTTTCGCCAACGGCGAAAGGCGGGGGGATCGTGAGCGAAGCGAACGATCACCGGTCAATGTCTCCCAGGATGAAGTACAGCGAGGCCAGAATGGTGATGACGTCCGGCACATAGGTGCCCTTCAGCAACCACGGAGTGATCGACATGTTGGAGAAGCTGGCCGAGCGGATCTTCACCCGGAACGGCTCCAGCCCGCCCTGACTGATGATGTAGTAGCCCATCTCACCCAATGGATTCTCGGTGGCCACATAGGCTTCACCCTCGGGCACCTTGATGATCCGAGGCACCTTGGCCATGATCGGACCCGATGGCAGCCCGTCAAGCAACTTGTCGACGATCTCGCAGGCTTCCCTGGTCTCCTGCAGACGCACCCAGTAGCGGGCGAACGAATCGCCGTCGGGGTGGGTCCAGACCTTCCAATCGATTTGGTCGTAGGCGAGACCGCAGGGCATGTCGCGGCGAATGTCCCAATCGACCCCCGAGGCGCGAATGTTGGCCCCGGACAAGCCGTATGACAAGCCGACGTCTCCCGGTATCACACCAATTCCCCGGGTCCGAGCCTCGAAGATCTCGTTGCCGAGCAGCAGATCCTCCATCTCGTCGCAGAAGTCCCGGATCTCCTTGAGGGCGTATTTGGTGTCGGCGATCCAGCCGGCGGGAAGGTCGTCCTTGACGCCGCCGATGCGATCGAAGTTTGGGTGGAATCGACCGCCGGTGGCGGCCTCGATCTGATTGAGGATGTACTCCCGGTCGCGGAAGGCGTAGAACACCGGGCTGACCGCGCCGAGCTGCACTCCCATGTCGCCCAGGAACAGGGTGACGTTGGCGATGCGGGCCAGCTCGAACAGGATGGTGCGGATCCACTGGGCCCGGGGCGGGGCCTCGATCTCCATGAGCTGTTCGGCGGCCAGGATGAAGGGAACCTCGTTGGCGAAGCTGCCCAGCCAGTCGATGCGATTGATGAGGGTGGTCACCTGGGGATAGGTGCGTACCTCCGCCAGCTTCTCATAGCCTCTATGCATGTAGCCCATGACCGGGTCGGCGTTGACGACCTGCTCGCCGTCGAGCTGCAGGATGACCCGGAGGGTGCCGTGGGTGGCCGGGTGCTGTGGGCCGACGTTGAGCGTCATACCCTCGGTCTCGAGTTCGATGTTGACGCGGGCGTCGGCGGCCTGAGCGGCAATGTACGCCATCTGGCGACGATCCATGATGTCAGCCACAAACGCCTCCTGACGCGAGTTTTCGCCCTGCGAAAACTCGACAAGGGAGCGAACGACGTGAGCGAGCGACTGCCATCTGGCGACGATCCATGATGTCAGCCATTTCCGCTCCCATCCGCCTCGGGATTCTCGATGTCGGGCATTGGTTCGACGTCGACGATGCCGGGCCACGGCTTCACCAGGCGGGCCAGCAGTGGGTAGTCCTTGCGTAGCGGGTGGCCCTCGAAATCACCCGGCAGGTAGAGGTGGCGCATGTCATCGTTGCCGGCAAACCGGATGCCGAACATTTCGTGAACTTCCCGTTCATGCCAGGCCGCGCCGGGGTAGGTGTCTACCCAGGTTCCGATGGAAAGATCGCCGTCGACCTCGCCCACGTCGGACTTGATGATGAGGCCCAAGCCGGTCGAGAGGCTGTGAACCCGGGCGAACACCTGGAAGCGGGTGTTACCGCCGGTCACGCCGTCGGCTCCGGTACCGGTGTAGCCTCCTTCATCCGGCGAATCATCGGCGGAGTCCCCGGCTGCCGCTTCGGCTTCCGCTTCGACATCGACCGCGGCGTTGAGGCTGCGGCCGAACGGCGACGGCATCCAATCGATGGCCGACAGCCAGTCGAAGAAACGGAACCGCTGGCGGTTGCGCAGATAGTCGGCCGTTTCGGTCCAGGCATCGGACTCGACCCGGATCCAGAGATCCCGACCGGGTTCCAGATGGGAGGCGGCCAGGACGTCACCCAGCTCCGAACTCAGCGCCTCGAGGAGGGCCGAACGGGCCTCGTCCACAACCTCGCCACCCTCGGCTTCGGCATCGCCTACGGTCTCGGCCGCATTCTCCGGTGCCTCGGTGTCTGCTTCGCTTTCAGCTGACGGCAAGGGGATCCCCCTTCCACTTCTCCGCCATGTCCTCGTTGAGGATCATCTCCTGCAACAGCACGATTCCCTCGAGCAGAGCTTCAGGGCGGGGTGGGCAGCCGGGCACATAGACGTCAACCGGGATGATCTGGTCGACGCCCTTCGTGACCGAGTAGCTGTCCCAGTAGGGACCGCCACAGTTGGCACACGAACCCATCGAGATCACATATTTCGGTTCGGGCATCTGCTCGTAGAGGCGGCGCACGGCCGGTGCCATCTTGTCGGTCACCGTGCCCGAGATGATGACGAGATCGGCCTGGCGGGGGCTGGCCGGCAAGGGAATGACGCCGAGCCTCATCACGTCGTAGCGGGGCGAGCCGAAGGCCGCCCCCATCTCGATGGCGCAGCAGGCCAGACCCCACTGGTAGGCCCAGAGAGAGTACTTACGGCTCATGTTGAGCAGCTTTGTCAGACCCTTTGGAATCTTGCCTGATTCAACTAACCCCATCGATGCCCTCTCTGCTCCCCCACATGTCCGCGCCGATCAAACCCATCGCAGTACGCCCTTGCGCCAGGCATAGGCCAAGCCAAGGGCCAGGATGAAGATGAAGATGACCATTTCCACCAGCCCGAACATGCCGTATTGCTCCAGCCGGGTGGCCCACGGGAAGATGAACACGGCCTCGACATCGAACATTACAAACAGCAGTGCGAATATGTAGTACCGGATCTGAGATTGCGACCACCCGCCACCTACCGGGTCGACGCCGGACTCGTAGTTCTCCAGCTTTCCGGTGGTCGGCCGATTGGGCCGCAACAGCGACGCCAAACCGATGAAAGCGCCGACGACACCCACGGCCAGCAGGCCGAAGAGAAGGACGAGCAGGTACTCGCGAAGGAAGTCCGACACGACCGACGACTCTACCGGCGGATCGGCCCCGGGGCCAAGATCAGACCATGTGACGTTCTTGTTGAAATTTCCATGCGACAATCCCCGTTTGAGCGGAACCACGACAAATCGACAGGCTCCACTGATGCTACCGAACAAGGGGCCGAGCTGGGCGACTTCGCGACGATTGACCACGCTAGGTCACAATGACTTCAAGGGGCGAACGGCCGCACTGCGACCCCCGGCCCGCCATCCGTGGCGTGGTATATCGACCCTTGGGCAAGGTGGCTGACAGATGTTACCCTGATGACAGCCGCCGCACGTCGGCGGCTCGGTCCACACGGAGTACAAGCCGGGAGTCCTCAGACTCCGCGCCAGACCAACGCTAGGGGAGGCCACCGTGGATCACGAATCAGAGCAAGACGTCCTCCAGGCGGCGATGACCACCGCTGAGCACACGAGCCTCGGCAACGTACTCGAGATCATTCGCCGGCTCGAGGATCTTCGGGCCCAGGGCCTCACTCCCACTCAGATCTGCGAACACATTCAGCAGACCCACCCCAATCGGCCCGGCGGTGGCCCCTGGTCGCCCGACGCGGTCGAACGGGTCCTGTCCATTGCCGACGCCAATCGCCCGGCATCGGTCCACGACAATTCGGAGGGAGGTGGATCGGCCGACCCGAATCAAACCGTGTTCGCGCCGGCGCCCATTCACCCTCCCAGCCCAGCGCCGATCAACCCGCCGGCGGCCGGGCCACCAAACCGGCACACGGCCGACCAGCCGGCGCCGCCCCAACCGACGGGGAGCAACGATGTCCGAACGTCGGCCCCGCTTCGGACCGAGCCTCGCCGTTATCATCAGCGGCCGACCGTTCAACGAGACGAGTTGATCGATCTCAACCGACAGCGCCGCTGGCCGATGATCGTCGGTCTGATCACGCTGCTGGCGCTGATCGCCGTGGCCGCAGGACTCTACCGTCTGGGCACACTGGATCAGTTCATCTCGTCGACCGACGAGCAGGCGAAACCGGCGGCCGACAACGAGTCGTCCGCAGCCGACAACCTCTCGTCTGAGGCCAGCGGAGCCGACAACGGCGAGCCAGGAGAGGCCGAGGGCGGTGACCAGGACCCGGCTGCCAACGACGACGGTGCCGACGCCGACGCCGAAAACAACAACGCCACCGAGGCCGCCGACACCGTTGCCGATGACAACGACAGTTTGACCATTCGCATCGAGCCATCCGCCCCCGAGACCGACAACAGCATCGCTCCGGCCACGGCCACCATCCGTACCGACGGCAAACTCTACGTCGAGGGTGCCTTCCGGTCCGAGGCCGAAGCCGAGCAATTCCTCCAGTCGGCGGCCAACGTCTTTGGCGAAGAAGCCGTCGTATCGCAGTACGAGATCAACCCGACCGCACCCGATCCAACGGTATCGGACGTGGTGTTGGAGAAGCCGGTGCTGTTCGAAAGCGGATCGGCTGTGATCGATCCCGAGTACATACCCTTCCTGGAGGCTTGCGGCGACGTTCTGAAACTGAACTCGCACATCGTGATGTCGGTCTCGGCCTTCACCGACGCCTCAGGCGACGCCGAGCTGAACATGAGACTGTCGCAGCAGCGGGCCGACGCCGTGATCGACTTCTACCGCAACCTCGATATCGGTGACGACCAGCTGATTTCGGTCGGCTACGGTGAGACCGACTTCGTGGCCGAGAACGAAACGGCGGCCGGCCGCCAGCAGAACCGCAGGGCCATGCTTGAACTTCTGAACGTGATGACCGAGGGGTGAGACCCGCCCCGTTCTCGACCTTGTCGGCGGTCATCGTGATCGTCGTCCTGCTGTCGGTGGCGTGTGGATCGGGAGCCGATGACACCGCATCGGACCAGGACCGTGCCGCCACCACCTCCGGGACCCCGACCGAGACCACCGAGGCCACGGACCTGTCGACCGAGCCGACCGACGCCGAGGCCGCCGACACTGCTGTCGCCGAGGCCGAGGTCCTGTTCCCCGATGTCGTCGGAGTGGAAGCAATCCACGACGGCGACGGCCAGTGGACGTTCAACGTCACCCTCAGCTCTCCCTACGACAGCCCCGAACGATACGCCGACGCCTGGCGGGTCATGGGCCCTGGCGGCACCGTCTACGGCGAACGGATACTGCTCCACGATCACGCCGGTGAACAGCCCTTCACCCGGTCCCAATCGGGCATCGCCATCCCCGATGACGTATCGACGGTGACCGTCGAAGGTCGGGATCAAGTGAGCGGTTGGGGAGGCCGGACCATGGACGTGACTCTGGAACGCTAGTGTCCCAGCCGACGGCGGCCGAAATTATTGGGCCTCGCTCGGCGAATTGCGACATGCTTGAACAGTGGAGCCCAAGGCCGCTCAATGGTCGACCCTGGTGGCCCTGGTTCGGCCGCAGAAGTGGTCCTATGCCGGTTTGACGCTGGCGTTGTCGGTGCTGGCCCTGTTGCCGCTGTTCGGCCCGCTACTCATCGGTCGGGTGGTCGATCGGGCCATGGACGGGGCCCCGACCTCCGAGCTGGTCGCCCTGGGCACCCTCTATCTGGTATTGGCCTTGGCCGGGCAGCTGACCGCCGCCGCCGTGGCCTGGGGATCGACCAGTTTGGCCTGGCGCACAGCCAATGACCTGCGTATGCAGATGATCGAACATGTGCTGGGGTTGGATTCCGAGTTCCATCGCAACAATCCTCCCGGTGCCCTGATCCAGCGGATCGACGGCGACGTCACCTCGGTGTCGGACTTCTTGGGCCAGGTGGTGACCGCAGTGGGTTCGGCCGTTCTGATCCTCATCGGTACGGTCACCATCCTGACCTTCATCGACTGGCGATTGGCCCTGGCCATGGCGGCCTACATCATCGGCTGCGGGATCGTGGCCTTCCGCTACCGGCGACGGCTGGTCAACGAGAGCGAAGGGGTGCTGAGCGCCCGGGCCCGGCTCTACGGCGGAATCGAGGAACGGCTCAACGCCGCCACCGACATCAAGGCCAACGGCGCCGGTCCCCACGCCATGACCCGGTTCGTGGAGGACGCCTCGTTTTTCCTCGACACCCGAACGAGGGAGGAAGGGGCCTTTGTGCAGCTGTGGTGGGGACTGAACCTGGCCATCGTCGTCTGCATGGTGGCGTCGCTGGTGCTGGGTGGCCTCATGGTCTCGGCCGGAGCCATAACCCTGGGTACCGCCTTCATGCTCTTCCAGTACACCCAACAGATCCGCCGTCCTCTCGACAGCATCGTGGAACGGTTCGAGGTGGCCCAGAAGGCGGTGAGCGCCCTCAACCGGGTATCGAAACTTCGGGCCGAGCGGCCCACCATCGTCGATCGTGGCACCATCAGCCCACCCGAGGGGCCGCTGTCGGTCAGCTTCGAAGGCGTTGGTTTCAACTACTTCAACGACGAGCCGGTGCTGACCAACGTGAGTTTCGAGTTGGTCGCCGGACGGTCGCTGGGTGTGGTGGGCCGCAGCGGCAGTGGAAAGACGACCATGGCCCGCCTGGTGGCTCGATTGCTGGAGACCACAGAGGGGACCGTGGAGTTGGGCGGCGTCGCCATTGCCGACATTCCGGTCGACGAGCTACGGCGCCGGGTGGCGGTTGTGCCCCAGGAGGTGCAGCTCTACGACGGATCACTGCGGGACAACATCACGTTGTTCCGGGCGGCCGACGAGCCCGGCTTTTCCGACGAGGCGGTGGAGACCACGCTTATCGACGTGGGCCTTGGGCACCTCCTCGACGGTGGGATTCACCGATCGGTGTTCGCAGCTGATCTCGGCCTTTCGGCCGGTGAATCCCAGTTGTTGGCTCTGGCCCGGGTTTGGCTTCGCCGGCCCGACCTGGTGGTGCTCGACGAGGCCACCGCCCGCATCGATCCTCACAGCGAGGTGATCGTGCAGCGGGCGGTTCAGCGGCTGCTGGCGGGACGAACGGCCATCATCATCGCCCATCGCCTGTCCACGTTGACCGAAGTGGATGACATTGCGGTCTTCGACCACGGGCGACTGGTGGAGTTCGGACCCCGTGAAGTGCTGGCGGAACGGAGCGACGGCCGGTACCGGGCCGTGCTGGACCTGGCCCGGGCCGGTCTCGCCGTGACCGAGGAGGGACCATGACCGCCAAGGTGGCGCCGCCGGCGCCAGGCCGGCATAGACCGATTCTCAAACTCTCCTGGACCCTCAGTCAGGAGCGCCCCTTCGAGTTCTGGCTGGGATTCGTTTGTTTCCTGCTCTTCTACCTGCTCCCGGTGGCAGCCGGCTGGCTGATGGCCGAGGCCTTCGACGCCCTGTCGGGCCGGCAACTGGACCGGTTGTATTTCGTGGCCGGAGCCCTGCTGGTGGTCGAGCTGGCCCGCCTGGCCGTCTTCTCCACCGGTGCGGTGGCCTTCACCAAGAGCTGGACCTTCATGCGTTCGCTGTTACAGGGCAACATGCTGCAAGCCCAGATGGTCAGCGGCGGACCCGATGCCGGATCGCCGGTTCGATCGGCCGGCGATGCCGTGTCCCGATTCCGCGACGACACCAGCGATGTTGTCAGCTTCGTCGACCTCTGGCTCGACTTGGCCGGGAGCCTGGCCTTCACCATCATCGGCGTGACGGTCCTGATTCAGGCCAACCCTGCAGCCACGGGGCTGGCCGCCATTCCCATGGTGCTGGGCGCTGTCGTCGCCCTGTCCCAGGACCAGAGGATCAAACAGTTCCGGCGGGACGACCGGGCCGCCACCCGGGCCGTCGGCGGGATGCTGGGCGACGTCATGGCCGGGGCCACCACGGTCAAGGTCAACGACGCCTCCCAACCGGTGCTGCAGCGTTTTCACACGCTGGTGGAGACCCGGCGTCGCACCGCGGTTCGGGATCGGACACTGAACGAAGCCGTCTTCCAGTTCGCCTACGGCTCCAGTGATGTGGCCGTGGCCCTCATGTTGATAGTCACCGCCGGAGCCGTCGCCGAGGGTCGGTTCACCCTGGCCGAAATCGTGTTGTTCCTGGCCTACCTGCCCTGGCTGGCCCACTTTCCCCGTCAAGTGGCCCGGGCCATCGCCCGCCACCGCCAGGCCATCGTCGCCTTCGAGGGTATGGAGGAACTGGTGGCCGACGGTGACAGCCACCGGGTGGTGCGGCACAACAATCTACCGGTGATCCGAAATCCTGAGCGCCGGGTTCGGTTCGAGGTCCCGACCCCGAAGGCCTGGGACAGCCGGTCCCAGGCGGCCTACCACGAGATGTTGGTCCGCTCCAACCAGTCCCGGGAGACGCTCGAGCGGTTGGAAATCGACAACCTGTCGATCCGCTACGGCGCGAACCAGGTTGTTGACGGCGTGTCCTTCGCCATCGAGAGCCGGGCCTTCGTGGTGGTCACCGGACGGATCGGCAGTGGCAAATCCACTCTGTTGCGATCGCTCCTCGGTCTGGCCCCGGAAGCGACCGTGACCGGTTCCGTGCGCTGGAACGGAGTTGAGGTGACCGATCGTGGTGCCTTCTTCGTGCCGCCCCAGTGCTCGTTCGTATCCCAGATACCTCAGCTCCTGTCCGACTCGTTGGCCGACAACATCCTGCTCGGTTCCCACCCTCAGCCCGACACCGACTCATGGCTTCACCCGGCCCGAGGAGCCATGGCTCCTGGTCGGATACCCCACCATCTGCCCGAAGCCGTCCGGGTGGCGGCCATGACCGATGACGTGGCCATGATGCCCGACGGCATGGCCACGATGATCGGCCCTCGTGGCCTCCGCCTCTCGGGCGGCCAGCGGCAACGGGTGGCCGCGGCCCGGGCGCTGGTCCAGCGGCCCGAGCTTCTGGTGGTCGACGATCTGTCCAGCGCCCTTGACGTGGCCACCGAGTTCGAGCTGTGGGAGAACGTGACCGACGCCGGCATTGCGGTGTTGGCCGTCTCCCACCGACCGAAGGTTCTGGAACGAGCCGACCTCGTTGTTGAACTGGACTGAAGCTCCTTCGCTGAACGAATCGGCTCCGGAAACCGACACCGGCTGGACAAACAGTTCGTTGTTGCCGGAAGCTGATGTTAGGATCTCGCGAAGTGCGCCCGAACTACAAAACGGCCGTCCTCGTCGTGTACGTCGTGGGCGTCTTCATGCAGATCCTGGAATCAACGGCCGTCAACGTGGCCTTGCCTGCGATCGGAGAGGACTACGGCGTACCGGCCAACGAGGTCGAGTGGGTCGTGCTCGGGTACCTCCTCAGCTTGGCCATCGGCATACCGGCCGCACCCTGGATCGCCGACCGGATCGGATCGAAGCGGGCCTTCATCGTGGCCATTGCCGGCTTCGTGGCCGCCTCGATCTCCTGCGCCGTCGCTCCGTCGCTGCCGTGGCTGATCGCGGCCCGGGTGCTGCAGGGCCTGCCCTCGGGATTGATCATCCCCATCGGGTCGGCCATCCTCTACCGGACTTTCCCCATGGACGAGCGGGCCCGGGCCGCCTCGGCCGTCATCGGCGTGGCTGTGGTCGCCCCTTCGATCGGTCCGATCCTCGGAGGCATCATCGTCGACAACCTGAACTGGCGCTGGATCTTCCTCATCAACTTCCCCATCGGTGTGGCCGCGGTACTGCTGGCCTGGGCCTGGTTGCGGGAGGAGGACTCGGAACCGGCCGGGCGACTCGACGGTCGCGGGTTCGTGCTGGCCGCCATCGGCCTGGCCGCCATTCTCTATGCCTTCTCAGCCGGACCCCGGGCCGGCTGGACATCACCGACAACCGTGGTCACGGCCGTCATCGGGTTGGCGGCACTGACCAGCCTGGTCCGCTACGAACTCTCCATCCCCTCGCCTCTGGTCGACCTTCGGCTACTGGCCGACCACCACTTCCGCACCATCAACTTCTACAACCTGTCGGTCTATGCCGCTTTCATCAGCCTCATCTATCTGGTTCCCATCTACATCCAGGGTCACCGGGGCTTGTCGGCCACCGATGCCGGCACCACCCAGGCCCCTCAGGCCATTGGCATCTTCCTGGTTTCGACCCTGGTGGCCCGGCGGGCCTACCACCGCATCGGACCTCGGTTGCTGCTGGGTCTGGGGGCGGCGGCGGCCGCCGTCGTGTCGGGGGCATTCGCCTTCGTCGGAGAGAACACCAGCCTTTGGGTGCTACGAGCCGGGACCTTCGGTCGCGGCCTGGCCATGGGCTTCCTCTTCGTGAGCCTGCAGACGGCGGCCTACGCCACAACGTCGATCAGCGACACCGGACGGGCCGTGTCCATCTTCACCACCCTGCGGCAGATGTCATTGGCCGTCGGCACCGCCATCGTGGCCACTGCTCTGACGTCGGGCCTCAACGCCGACATGGGCCTCACCGCATTCCGGATCGCCTTCGCCATCTCGGCCCTCTTGTTCGTGCCCGCCATCTTCATTCCCTTCGCCATCCGGGAAGCCGAGGTGGCAGCCACCCGCAAACGACCCGACCGCCCGTCAGGAAGCCAGCCGGCCAACGCCTGACCCCATTCTGGCCTTGATTTCCTCCGACTTTTCGGAGGAAATCAAGGCCAGAACGGGACGTGGTGGCGGGATGGTGGCGGTCAGGGACAGTCTGTCGCCGATTCAGCCGCCGCCGGGACATAGGTCTCGTGATGGCCACCGGCCATCACGGTCAACAAGGGAGGGTCCTCAGCCAGTAGTAGCTGGGTTTCGAGCACGCCGTCGGAGGCGGCGTCAAGCCAGCCGGACGGCGGATTGTCCGGCCCCAGACCCTCACTCTCGGCCTGCCAGACCACCCCGTTGAACGGTCCCAGCAGGGCGAAGTCGCAGGCCAGGTCGAGGTCGTACACTGCTCCGAAGCCAGGCTCCAGTACTCCGCCGGCGGTCACCACGTAGCCCCGGTCCACCGCGTTGACCAGGGCCGGGTCGGGACCGATCTCGTCGTCGGCCGCGGTCGACCCCGGCGGCGTCAGGTCGACCGACACCAGGGTTCGTTCCTCAGGGACGCCGGCCGGTGGGTCGTCGGCCCGGAGTTGCACGGCGAAGGCCCCCACCGGGAGCACGGCGCGGTCAACGGCCACAACATAGGACTCGGGGTTGGCGTCGTCGTTGCAGCCTGCCGGATTGCCGGGGATCACGAAGTCACCGTGCACGATGGCCCGCTCGGAGTCGACCACCACGTCATCCATCCTGATCTCGCATCCCGACCCGTACACGGCTCCGAACCAGACAACGATCTCGGTCTCGAAGCCCACCGCAGGGGCCTCGCCGGTCAAGCCGGCGGTGGCCCAGAGAGCGTCGTATTGGTCGGCGGTGGTGGCCACCCCGGTGCGGTAGGGTTCACCGGTGCGTTCGACATCCAGCAGCCGCCAACCTTCGCCTTCGGTTGGTTGAGGTCCATCGGCCACGGCGTCGGCCGGGTCGCGGCCGGAAACGCAAAGCGGTTGGTCGGCGAACGGCTGCAACGGGGCCAGGTTGGCCTCGTCGAGCACCGGCAGGTCAACCGACACCCGACCGACCGAGACACTGTGGCCCATCCCCCAGCTGTCGATTCCAGCCTCGTTGAGGGCCGCCTCCAGCTCGACCCGCAGGGCCTCCAGTTCGGCGTTGGACACCGGCACCTCGACCGCCACCACGCCGACATCGGGGAACTCCTGCTCCAGCTCCGCTTGACGGGCCTCGGCGTCGGAACTGAACCCCAGGGTGACCCAACCGTTGCGATCGCGGTCGATCCACAGTTCCTCGAAGCCGGGCTTGGTCTGGGCCCAGCTCGCCAGCTCCTCGGTCGGTTGATTGTTGCCGACATAGACCGGTTCATCCCGGTAGTGGTCGTCGGGGGCACTGAACCTCACCGGCTCCGGCGCACAACGGGCGATCTCGGGGGCCGATCCGGTATCCAGACTCACGTCTGACCCGCAGGCGGCGGCCACTACGGTCAGGGTCACGATCACCATGAGCGGCAGTCGGGCGGGAATCAGACGGTGCACCATATCCCTATGACGATCCGGTTGGGCCCCTGGTTCCCCGGGGCCGGGATCCCACCTCTCAGAGCTGATCGAAAAGGGTGGGAGGCACCGCCGGGCACTCCTCGGCCAGCAACATCCGCCGTTTGGTTTCCACTCCCCCGTTGGCCGAAAAGCCGACCAGTTTGCCGTCGGCCCCCAGCACCCGATGACAGGGGATGATGACCGGGATCGGGTTGGCCCCCATGGCCCGGCCCACAGCCTGAGCGCCGCCCGGCTCACCGACCCGCCGAGCCACCTCACCGTAGGTCAGCGTCTCCCCCCGGCCGATCATCCGGACCACGGCATAAACCTGCTGATTGAAGTCGCTACAGCCACTGACATCAACGGGAACGGGATCGAGTTCGACCTCCTCACCGGCCAGCAACCGCTGGATCCGCTCGATGGCGTCTCGGCCGACGTCGAACGTCCCTGATTCTTCGTTTCCATCGACTTCGGTGGCGGTGAGACGGCGGTTCAGCCGCCGCCTGGTGGCCTCGACCGTGGCCTCCGGCAGCTGAACGGCAACGACGGCCCGTTCGGTGTAGCCGATCCCGGCCACCCCCAGCGCGGTGTCGAAATACGACACGTAGACCTCGTCGGTCTCCCGCTCCCGTCGTCGTTTCCCCATGGTTCTATTGTGCCGCAGGACCGGTCTCATGCCCAGCCCGCCGCTGGGCCCGGGCCTCGGCCAGACTCGACCGCATCTGCACCATCATGGCCGCTCCGATGACCGCCGCCATCGCCCCGCTGGCGGCGGCCGCCGCGAACCCGGCCTGCACCGCGTCGGGGATGCGACCGCCCAGGTCGCCGCTGGTGTCGCCGGCCAGCACGGCCCTGACCGCTTCGACGTCGCCGATCTGCCGTTCGATGACCAGCAACATGACCGCGCCACCCAGGGCCGCTCCGGCGGCGATGCCCTGACTGCGGGCGAACTGGTAGACCGAGGTGACCCGACCAATGGCGGCCGACTCGGTCACCGCCTGCAGCAGGGTCAAACCGGCGTTGGTGGTGAACCCGATGCCGAGACCGCACAGGCACAGCAGGGCGAAGACAACGGCCAGCGACACCTCGGACCGGGCCAGCAAGGCCAGGGCGACCAGCCCGGGAGCGGTGAAGGCGAAGCCCAGTACCGACACCGCCGACTCCGACCAGCGATCGATCAGCCGGCTGCTGATGTTGGCCCCGGCGGTCCAACCCAAACTGAAGAACAGCACCGACCAGGCGGTGAGGGCCGTCGACCCGGCCCGCCCGGCCCGGACATAGAGCGGCGTGTAGGAGGCCACGGCCAACCCGCCGGTCAACAGCAGTCCGGTGCCGACGGCCAGACCACGATAGGGCTGACGGAGCAGGTGGTCGAGGCGAACGATCGGATCGTGGTGACGGCGGGCATGGCCGACGTAGAGGCCGGCCAGGACAACGCTGAGAGCCAGCCAGGCCAGGGTGAGCGGCCCGATGGCGTCGAGGGCGACCAGCAGCGCGGTGGTCAGACCGGCCACCAGAATCGACCCCCTACGATCGATACGAACCGACGATTGGGCCACCGGGCCGGGCAGCGTACGCCAGCCGGCGACAGCCGACATGAGCCCGAGCGGGAAATTGATGAGGAAGATCCAGCGCCAGTTCAGATAGGTCAACATGGCGGCGGCCAGGGCCGGACCGGCCACGCTGAGTACCCCCCACACTGTGGAGTTGGCGGCATAGGCCCGACCGATGAGGTGTCGGGGGTAGATCAGGGCCACGGCGGCCAACGTGGAGGCCAGCAGCAGGCCGGCACCGACCCCTTGGGCCAGGCGCAGGGCGATCATCACCGCCATCGAGGGGGCAAACGCCGCCGCGGTTCCGGCCACGGTGAAGACGACCACGGCGAAGCGAAAAACGCGGGCGGCACCCAACCCGTCGATGAAAGGACCGCTGAGCACGACAACAATGCTCGATGACAGCAGGAAGCTGGTGATGACCCAGGGCAGCAGACCGACGTCGCCCAGATCGGCGGCAACCTGCGGAAGGGCGGCCGATACGGCCATGCCCTCGAAGGCGGCCAGCGCCACCGTGGTGAAGATGGCAACGGCGGCCGGACGATAGCGGCGATCCAGAATCCCCGTCGGGGGCTGGGACCCTGCGTGCTGGGATCCGGCCCCTACTTCGGTCATGCTGTGCTCCTATGTCAAGCGGCCACCCTACCACTCCCATGCCTTCCTGATGGCAAGATTTCGCTACCATACGTCCATCCATACGTCCATCGTCCGCCACCGACTCACAGGAATGACGGTCAAGCAACCATGACGCTCCATGAGATCCAGCGACCACCTACCCGAGTGCCCCAGTACGTGGCTCCGGCCACGGTGACCGATGTCGTCGAGCTCCTGGATCATCACCAGGATCGAGCCCGGATCGTGGCCGGTGGGACCGACCTCGTGGTCGAGCTGGACCGGGGCGCCCACTCCGATGTCGAGCTGTTGATCGATGTCAGCGCCCTGCCGCAACTGGCCACGATCGAGGAAACCGACGATGGGATCCGCCTGGGCGCCGGCGTCACCCACAACCAGGTGGTGGCCAGCGAGCTGTGCCGCCAACGGCTCCTGCCGCTGGCTCAAGCCTGCCTCGAGGTGGGCTCACCGCAGCTGCGCAACCGGGCCACGGTGGTGGGCAACGTGGTCACCGCCAGCCCGGCCAACGACACCATCTCCGCTCTCCTGGCCTTGGGAGCCTCAATCGAGATGACCTCGGTCGACGGTGTGTTGACCGTTCCGTTGGCCGACTTCTTCACCGGGTTCCGGGCCACCGTACGGCGACCCAACGAGCTGGTCACGGCGCTGCTGCTGCCTGGACTGGGCGAGCGCCAGCGGGGGGTGTTCGTCAAGGCCGGCCTACGCCGGGCCCAGGCCATATCGGTGGTGCATCTGGCGGTGGTCGTCGGCCTGGCCGAAGACGGCCGGGTCACCGAAGCTCGGGCCGCCCTGGGCAGCGTGGCCCCCACCGTGATCGAGGTTGCCGGTCTGGCCGCCGCCCTGATCGGACAGCCCTTGGACGACGATGCCATTGAGCGAGGTCGTCGCCTGGCTGTGGCCACCGCCTCCCCCATCGACGACCTTCGGGCCACCGCCGACTACCGCTCGTCGGTCGTCGGCACCATGATGGCCCGGGCCCTGCAAACCCTGGCCGACGGCAGCCAGTCCACTCGCTGGCCCGACGATGTGCCTCTGCTGGGCGGGGGCGACGGCCCATCGGGGCGGGCTGATCCCATCGATCCCGACGACAACCCGGTCGATCCCATCGACCGGGGCACGGCGATCACCGCCATCGTCAACGGGCAACCGGTGCAGGCGGCGGGGGCCGCCGGTATCACCTTGCTCGACTGGCTCCGGGAACAGCCCGGGCTGCGAGGGGTGAAGGAGGGTTGTGCCGAGGGTGAATGCGGTGCCTGCACGGTCATGCTCGACGGCCAAGCGGTCATGGGCTGCCTGACCCCCGCCGGCCGGGCCGACGGAGCCACCGTGACCACGGTCGAGGGCCTGGCCGACGACGATTCCCTGGCCCCCATTCAGGGCGCGTTCGTGGAGACCGGTGCCGTGCAGTGCGGATTCTGCACCCCCGGGTTCTTGATGTCGTGCGCCGCTCTGCTGGCCGAACACCCGAACCCCAGCGCCCAGCAGGTCAAGTTGGGGTTGTCGGGCAACCTGTGCCGTTGTACCGGCTACAAGGCAATCGAGGCGGCCGTCGAGGCCGCCGTCCAGACCGCAGGGCGAAAGACCAAGAAGGTTGACCCATGACCGTTGGCGCCACCCCGCTTCGCATCGACAGCCATGGCAAAGTCACCGGTGAGGCCCAGTACCCGTCGGACCGGATCCCGGACGACGCCTTGTGGGCCAAAGTGGTGTTCACCAACCAGCCTCACGCCCGGCTGGTGTCGCTCGACGTCTCGGCCGCCCAAGCCACCGATGGCGTGGTGGCCGTGTTCACCGGGGCCGACGTCCCGGTCAATGAGTACGGGCTGACCCTGTTCGATCAACCGGTCATGATCTCCACCGAGCACAGTGGAGCCAGCGACGTGCCGTGCGACGTCTCCCGTTGGGAGGCCGACCATCTGGCCGTCGTTGTGGCCGAGTCGGTCGAGGCGGCCGACGCGGGAGCCGGCGCCATCAAAGCCCAATGGGAGCCGCTGCCCGTCCTGTCCGACATCGACGCCGCGCTGGCTGACGACGCCCCGCTCATCCATCCCGAGAACGACGAGCCGACCAACAACTACTACTCCTACAAGATCCGCAAGGGGTCGATGGACGAAGGCTGGGCGCAGGCCGCCGTGGTGGTCGAGGCGACCTACGAGGTTCCCTACCAGGAACACGCCTATCTTCAGCCCGAGGCCGCCGTGTCCTACCTCGACGACGAGGGCCGGGTGACGGTTGAGGTGGCCGGTCAGTGGACCCATGAGGATCGGGAACAGATCGCCCACGCCCTGGCCCTCGATATCGATCAGGTGCGGGTCATCTACCCGGCCATCGGCGGAGCCTTCGGCGGCCGGGAAGACATGTCGCTGCAGATCGTCATGGCCCTGGCCGCATGGCGACTGGCCGAGCAGGGCGAAGACCGACCGGTGGCCAGCGTGTGGTCGCGGGAGGAATCGATCGTCGGCCACCACAAACGCCATCGGGGCCGTATCCGAGCCAAGTGGGGGGCCGATGCCGACGGCCGCATCACCGCGGTGGAAAGCGAGGCCTGGCTCGACGCCGGTGCCTACAACTACACGTCGAACAAGGTGCTGGGCAACCTTCACATCGGTCAGGGCGGGCCCTACGAGGTTCCCAACGCCCGCATCGACAGCCACGCCGTCTACACCAACGCCGTACCGGGCGGGGCCTTCCGGGGCTTTGGTGGCCCCCAGGCGGCGTTCGCCGCCGAGTGCCAGATGAACCGCCTGGCCGAGGCTCTGGAGATGGATCCGGTCGAGATCCGGCGCATCAACACGCTGCGGGACGGTTCGGAGTTCGTGACCCAGACCCCGATGCCCGAGGGGGTGACGCTGCCCCAGGTCATCGATCGTTGTGCCGCCGAGTCGGGGTTCGACGGCGGCGAGTTGCAGCCGGCCGAACCGTTCTCACCCTTTGCCTCCCTGCCGCCGACCGAAGGGGCGTTGAAGCGGGGGCGGGGGTTCGCCTGTGCCTTCAAGAACGTGGGATTCTCCTTCGGTTTTCCCGAGCGGTGCGAGGCCGAGATCGTGCTGTACGCCGATCCCGATTCGCCCAACGACGCAGAGCCGGCCCGGGGCGAGCTCTACCATGCCGGAGCCGACGTCGGTCAGGGGGCCCACACCGCCTTCCTGCAGATGGCGGCCGAAGCCTCCGGGGTACCGCTGGAACGGATGGAAGGACACTTCTCCGACACATCGTCGTCGGGCGATTCCGGCTCGGCCTCGGCGTCGCGGCTCACCTTCATGGCCGGCAACTCGATTCTGGGAGCGGCTGAGGCGGCGGAGAAGGCCTGGCGCGACGGTGATCGACCGGCCCGCGGCCAGTTCCGCTACGTGCCACCGCCCACTGAGGCCCTCGACCCCGACACCGGAATCTGCACCCCCAACTTCAGCTACGGCTATGTGGCCCAAGCCGTCGACATCACCGTCGACGTCGAAACCGGCCACATCGTGGTCGACCGGGTGACCAGCACCCACGACATCGGTCGAGCCATCAACCCGAGCCTGGTGGTCGGCCAGATCGAGGGAGCGGTGGCCCAGGCCCACGGCTACACCCTCAGCGAACGGCTTCGGGTGGCCGAGGGGCGGGTGTTGAATCCCCGGTTCAGTACCTACCTGATTCCCGGTATCGGCGACATGCCGGCCGAGATCAACAGCGTGATCATGGAGCTGGCCGACCCCCGGGGCCCGTGGGGGGCGAGGGGCATGGCCGAGATGCCGATGATGACCTACGCCCCGGCCGTGGTGGCCGCCTTGCACGATGCCACCGGGGTCTGGTTCACCGAGTTCCCGCTGACTCCGGACCGCGTCCTGGCCACCCTGAACGCCAACTCCTGACCCTTCCGGCCCCCGATCCACCCCGATCCGCCCGCCCCCGATCCGCCCGAACTTTGGGACCGGTACGACCCCCAAACGGGTCGTCGCAGTCCCAAAGTTCAGGTGAGTTCGGATTGGTTGGGGGAGAAATCAGGGGGCGGGTTGGAAGCGGCGGGCGATACGGCGGTGGGTGGCCAGCATCTCGTCCAACCGGGGCGACACGATCCGACCGTCGGTCACCACCGGGCGGCCGGCGACGATGGTGTGCCGGGCCACCGCTGGACCGCACCGCAGCCAGCCCTCAACGGGATCGTCGAGCACACCGGCGAAGGCCGGCCCGTCGAGACCCCAAACCACCAGGTCGGCCACCGCCCCCGGGGCCAACGCACCGATCTCGCCGTCCCGGCCGAGGCAGCGGGCCCCTCCCCTGGTGGCCATCTCCAGCACATCGCGGGCTGACACGGTGTCGGCCCCATTCCGGAGCTTGGCCAACAGCAAGGCCTGGCGGGCTTCCAGCCACAGCGATGCGGCGTCGGCCGATGACGATCCGTCACAACCCAACCCGACCGGCGACCCGGCAGCCCGCAGATCCACCACCGGGGCGATCCCGGAGGCCAGGATCAGATTCGAACTGGGACAGTGGGCCACCCCGACTCCGGCGGCACCGAGGCGCCGGATCTCGTCGGCATTGGGCCGCACGCAGTGGGCCACCCAACTGCGGTCGGTGCACCAGCCGACCTCCTCGAACTGTTCGATGCAGCGCCGTCCGAAAGTGGCCAGCGAGAACTCGTCGTCTTCGGCGTTCTCGGCCAGGTGGGTGTGGAGGCGGACATCCAGCCGCTCGGCCAACTCGGCGGTGCGTCGCATCAGATCCGGGCTGACCGAAAACGGCGAACAGGGGGCCAGGGCGATACGGGTCATGGCCCCGTGGCCCGGATCGTGATGACGGTCGACGAGGCGTGCGCTCTCGGCCAGGATGGCATCCTCGTCCATGACCACCTCATCCGGCGGGAGCCCACCTTTGGAGATCCCCAGGCTCATCGACCCGTGGGTGGGGTGGAACCGCATGCCCAGATCCGTCGCCGCCTCGATCTCGGCGCCGATGAGATCGCCGGCACCGGCGGGATGCAGATACAGGTGATCGCTGGAGGTGGTGCATCCGCTCAGCGCAAGTTCGGCCAGCCCAACCCAGGCCGACACATGGGCCGCCTCCTCGTCGAGTTGACGCCACAACGGGTAGAGGGTCTGCAACCAGCCGAACAGCGGGGCCGACGTCATCGGGCCGTAGGCCCGGGTCAGGTTCTGGTACAGGTGATGGTGGGTGTTGACCAGGCCGGGGGTGACCAGGCCCCCGGCGGCGTCGAGCCTGCGGCCGGCCGGCGGGGACGGGCTGGTCGAGTCGCCCACCCCGACGACAAGGCCATCGGTCACCGCCACCCAACCCCCGGACAGCTCGCGGCGGTCATCGTCGACGGTGGCCACCAGGCCGGCGTTGACCACCACCAGGTCGACCGCTTCAGTTTGGTCAGTCGTCACCGGTGGAGTCGGCGATCAGCCATGGCCACGGTCAAGACGAAGCTGGACGGAGCCGGCCCCGTTGTCAAAGGCCGCTCGTAGCATGTCGGTGACGACCGCGGCCAAAGCGTCGAGCTCTCCCTCGGCCACGGTGGCGAACGGGCCCATATCGGGGTTGAGGCCGGCGGCCACCAGCACGTCGATGGCGGCGACAACATGAGGGCCGGGATCGTTCTCCCGGAACGGTTCCACCAGGACTTCCAGTCGTGGGCCTGACATGGACAACACCTTAACCGGTCCGCTGTGGGCCTGTAGCCTGGAGAGATGACGTTTGTCGACAGCCGGCCGCTCACCATCGGCCCCCTCTCGGTGGACATCCCGGTTGTGCTGGCCCCCATGGCCGGGGTGACCAACGCGCCCTTCCGCCGACTGTGCCGCCGCTTCGGGGCCGGCCTCTACGTCAGCGAGATGATTTCGGCCCGGGCGTTGTGCGAAGGCAACCAGAAGACCGATCACCTGGCCAGCTTCGCGCCCGACGAAACGCCCCGCAGCCTTCAGCTGGCCGGTGTTGATCCCCACTACATGGCCGAGGCGGTGAAACGGCTGGTCGGCCAGGACCGAATCGATCATCTCGACCTGAACTTCGGCTGCCCGGTGCGCAAGGTGACCCGGCACGGCGGGGGCGGTGCTCTGCCCTACAAACGCAAGCTGCTGGCCGCCGTGATTTCGGCTGCCGTCGACCACGCCGGCGACGTACCGGTCACGGTGAAGATGCGAGTCGGTATCGACGATGACCATCCCACCTACCTCGATGCCGGCCGCATCGCCGAGGATTGCGGGGCGGCCGCCGTGGCCCTCCACGGCCGTACCGTGGCCCAGCTCTACTCCGGGACCGCCGATTGGTCGACCATCGCCCGACTCAAGGAAGCGGTGACCACCATCCCGGTATTGGGCAACGGTGACATCTGGGAAGCAGGCGACGCTCTGGCCATGATGGCCGAGACCGGGTGTGACGGGGTTGTCATCGGCCGGGGTTGCCTCGGTCGACCGTGGCTCTTCGGCCAGCTGGCCGCCGCCTTCGACGGTCGGCCACCACCCGATGCTCCAACGGTGGGTCAGGTGCGGGAGATCATGATGGAGCACGCCCGGCTGCTGGTCGAGTGGTTCGGCGACTACAAGGGCATCCGGGAGTTCCGCAAGCACACCGCGTGGTATCTCAAGGGATATCCGGTGGGCGGTGCGGTGCGAGGCCGGCTGGGGCAGATCGAGAGTCTTGACCAGCTGGCCGAGATCCTGGCCACACTGCCCGACGCCCCCCTGCCGCCGGAGAACGTCCGGGTGGCCCGGGGCCATACCCGCGGCCCCCAGGTGGTGGCTCTACCCGACGGTTGGCTCAACGACCCATACGACGATACGGCAGCCGGCCCCGACGGCGACTCCGCCGCCTCCGGCGGCTGACCTGACCTTCACCCTCCGTCACCGTCACCGTCAAATTCTTGCCGCAAAAAGCGGGGTGTGGCCTCGTTTTTTACTGCAAGAATTCGGGGTGGGGGGTCAGCGGTGGGGGTCAGGGGCGGAGCAGGACGAGGTCGGCGGCGGCGTCCCGCAGCAAACCCTGGCCCACCGACGGGAGTGTGCCCAACACGATGGTGGCCACCACGGCGATGAAGATGGCCACCAACGCCGGACGGGGTAGCCGGTAGTCGTGCCCGGGAACCGGACCGGGGACCGGCTCGCCGTCAGTCGCCTCGCCAGCCGCCTCGCCGTGTCCGGCGGCAGGGTCAGCGGCCAGGTCGGCATCGGCGTCAGAGGCCAGGTCAACGTCGGCTGTGTCCGACATGGCGTGGGCCACGGCCACCTCGCCACCGTCGGCCATGTACATCGAAACCACCACCCGCAGGTAGAGGACGGCGGCCACCACTGCGGCCAGCATGGCGATCCCGGCCAGGAGATAGGAACCGCTGTTGGCGGCGGCGATGATGACCCTGAACTTAGCCAGGAAGCCAGAGGTGAACGGCACCCCGGCCTGGGCGAACAGCATGACGGCCAGCAGGCCGGCCAGCAACGGTTGGGACTTCGACAAGCCACGGTAGTCGTCGAGCGAATGGGCCCCGTCGCCCCGCCGGCCGGCCACCGTCAACACCCCGAAACTGCCGATGGTCATCAAGGTGTAGGCCAGCAGATAGAACAACAGGGCCTCGGCTCCACCAAGGGAGCGGATCAGTCCACTGCCCGACGACGGGTCGCCTTCGGTGCCGCCGGCCAGCGACTCGAACGCCACCAACATGAACCCGGCGTGGGTGATCGACGAGTAGGCCAGCATGCGTTTCACATTGCTCTGGGCCACTGCCAGGAACGAGCCGACGACCAGACTGGCGATGGCCAGGATCGAGATGACCGGCCGCCAGTCGTCGTGGTAGAAACCGAGTCCGTCCCAGAACACCCGGGCCATCCCGGCAAATCCTGCGACCTTGACCGCAGAGGCCATGAACGCCACGACCGGGGTGGGTGAACCCTCGTAGACATCAGGAGTCCACATGTGGAAGGGGACGGCCGAGATCTTGAAGGCGAAGCCGATGAGCAGCAGGGCGATTCCGGCCAGGATCATCGAGGAATCTTCCAACGGATTCAAATCGGCGGCGTTGGGGCCTCGGGTGACGGCGATGGTGTTGAGAGCGGTCGAGCCGGTGGCCCCGTAGATCAGAGCGATGCCGTAGAGGAACAGGGCCGAGGCCAGTGCCCCGAGAATGAAATACTTGAACGCCGCCTCCTGGGAATCGGTCCGTCGGAGGTGGAGGGCGGCCAGTACGTAGACGGCGATGGACAGGATCTCCAGGCCCAGGAACATCAGGATCAGATCCTGGGCCGCGGCCATGATCATGCCCCCCGAGGCCGACATGAGCATCAGCACATACCACTCGGGCCCGTCGAACCGCTCACGCCGCAGGTATCCGTCGAACAGAGCGGCCACCAGGAACACGGCCACACAGATCGTGGCCCAGATCCACAGGGTGTAGTAGTCGATGGCCAGGGCATCACCGACGATGTACTCGGTCTCGCGGTGGTCGGCCCAGATTCCCCGGATGAACCATCCGGCCAGCGCGGCCGACAAGATGGTGAAGGCCGCCGGGAAGCCCCGCTCCCGCAGGGGTGGGGCCACCGAGGTGATGGTGATCAGGATGATGCCGCCGATGGCCAGCACCAGGAGCGGAGCCAGCAGTGACCAGGCGACATCAGGAACGGCCACGACATCCTGGGCGATCATTCCCCTCCCTCCTCATGCGACTCCTCGTCGTGTGATTCGTCATCGTCGGGCGACTCATCGTCGTGGGACTCATCGCCGCCGTGGTCATCGCCGGCGTGTTCCTCGGCCTCGTGGGCCA
Source organism: Acidimicrobiales bacterium (assembly GCA_965216685.1). Lineage (GTDB taxonomy): Bacteria > Actinomycetota > Acidimicrobiia > Acidimicrobiales > SZUA-35 > JAHELU01. The sequence goes on along the minus strand of OZ244195.1, from coordinate 3,110,016 downwards.
CGGCGATCATGCCGTCGGCTCCGACCCGGGTCACCTGCTCCGGTTCGGCCTTGGCGAAGCCGTCGACGTTGGACTCCACATGGGCGATGAGGGCGTCAACCGACGGTTCGATGCGGTCGAGCACCGGTTTGGGGTACACGCCCATGAACACGATCAACCCCAGTAAGGGGAGAATGGCCAGTACCTCGGCGGCCGACAGGTCACGCATCGTGGCGTTGTCGCCCTCGGCCGGCCCATGGAAGCTTCGCTGGTAGGCCCACAGCAGGTAGAGGGCGGCCAGGATCACGCCCGTCACCGCCGCCACCGTCCACCACGGGGCGACCGAGAACGCACCGAGGAGGATCAGGAACTCGCCGACGAAGCCATTGAGGCCGGGCAGGCCGATGCTGGACAGCATCACCAGGGTGAACACCGCGGCCATGACCGGTGCCGCCTTCTGCAGGCCCCCCAGGGCCGAGATCTGACGGGTGTGGCGGCGCTCGTAGACCCAGCCGACCAGGATGAACAAGGCACCGGTGGAGATCCCGTGGTTGACCATCTGGATGACCGAACCGGACAGACCCTGATTGTTGAGGGCGAAAATGCCGAGGACGATGAAGCCCATGTGGGCCACCGACGAGTAGGCCACCAACCGTTTGAGGTCCGACTGCATGGTGGCCACGGCGGCACCGTAGACGATGCCGACCACGCCAAGGGCGATGAAGATCGGAGCCAGATCGTTCACCACCTGGGGGAACAGGTAGACCCCGAAGCGGAGCATGCCGTAGGTGCCGAGCTTCAGCATGACCCCGGCCAGGATCACCGAACCAGCGGTGGGAGCCTCGGTGTGGGCGTCGGGCAACCAGGTGTGCACCGGGAAGAGGGGGACCTTGACGGCGAAGGCCAGGGCGAACGACAGGAAGATCAGGGTTGACGACAGCGACCCGAGGTCGTGTTGGGCCAGTACCGTGATGTCGAAGGTCAGGCCGTCGGCCGGTGCGGCCAGGATGGCCAGTGAGGCGATGCCGACCAGCATCAGGGCCGAGGCGGCCATGGTGTAGAGGAAGAACTTCATGGCCGAGTAGATGCGATCGCCGTGACCCCAGCCACCGATCAGGAAATACATCGGAACCAGCACGACCTCGAAGAACATGAAGAACAGCAGGAGGTCGAGGGCCATGAAGGCCCCCATCGAGCCCGCCATCAGCAGCATCAGCCACACGTAATACGGCTTGGGGTCGTGGTGAGGGTCGGTGGTCAGGATGGCGATGGGAAACAAGACCCCGGTCAGTACCACCAGGAAGAGCGAGATCCCGTCGACCCCCAGGAACAGGCTGAGCCCCAGGCCGCCCCAGTCGTATTGGGTGACGAACTGGAAGTCGGCATCGCCGACCACGAAGTTCCACAGCACATAGACCGAGATGGCTCCGGTGATCAACGAACCGAGCAGCGCCGTCAGCTTCACGTAGTCGGCCCGGCTCGGGGGCAGCAAAAGCAACACGGCCATTGTCAGCACGGGCACCACGACCAGAGCGGGAAGGACGGGAAACTCGACGGCGCCCGACCCGGCCTCAACGGCCAGTAGATGAACAGGCGACAGAGTCATACAAACAGCCTCCCCCTGGCCCACACAAAACAGCCCAGCGGACGACGTTTCGCCGTCAGGCGAAACTCGGTAAGGATTTGCTCCGTCAAATCCGGCATCATACAAACAGCCTCCCCAGGAACCACACCATCACCAGCACCGACCCCAACCCGATACCGAGGGCGTAGCTACGAACAAATCCGGGCTGCAGGGCCCGCATGCCCTGTCCCAAGGCCACGGTGCCTCGGGCCACTCCCCGGACGGCGCCGTCGATCACCCCCCGGTCGAAGGCGGCCAGGGCATCGAACAGAGCTCGGCCCGGGCCGCCGAAAAACCCGGCGTAGGTCTCATCGAGGTACCAGGCCCCGGCTGCTCCGGCCGGTTCGAACCGCTCGGGGTCGGCTCCGCCGGCCCGGTAGACCCGGAAGGCGGCGACGATGGCCACCAAACCGACCAGGATGGCGATGATGGCCAGGACCCACTTGGTCGAAGCGCTGGCGGTGACGTGAACCTCATGACCGAACAACGACGGTTCCAACCAATGTTGGAGGAAATGCAGGTCGGAGGTGAAGGGCAGGTTGAGCCCACCGCCGACGGCGGCCAGTAGAGCGAGAACCAGCAGCGGCAACGTCATGGTCCATGGCGACTCGTGGGGATGATATTCCTGGCGGTGGTGGTACGACTCCGGCAGGTGCTCGGCCAATTCGTCGTCGATGGCCGGCGCCGGCGTTTGGGCGGTGACGTGGCTGGCCGGCATGGCCGTGGCCTGGCGGCCGGCGGCCAGCTCCGACCGGGTGGCCTCCAGAGACCGGGTATGGCCTCCCGCTTCGTCGATGGCGGCCAGCAGGGAGGCAGCCTTGTCCTCGGCCTTGGCCACGTTGTCGACGGCCTTGGGCACGGCCGCTTCGGCTCGGTCGAGGGCCTTGGCCAGCTTGGTGCGGGTGTCGTCGTCGGAGGCGGCGGCCACCGCCTCCCGGGCGCTGACCAGCTTCTCCTCGGCCTTGGTCACCGCCTCCTGTTTCTTGGCGATGTCGTCGCGGGCCTTGTCGGCCGCCGCCACCGCCTGATCCTCGGCCTCCCGGGCCTCGACGATGGACCCGTCGACCGCGGCCAGTCGGGCGTCCCAGGCGGCATCGATCTCATCGGCCCGCACGTCGTAGAACCGGGTGCGACCGAAGAAGGTGAGGATGACCTGACGGGTCATGTAGAAGGCGGTGAGCAGGGCGGTGACCAGCCCAACGGCCCACAGGAACTTGCCGCCGGCGGCCCCTCCCAGCCCGTCGTAGTTCCAGGCGTAGAGGAGAATCTCGTCTTTCGACCAGAATCCGGAGAACGGGGGCACCCCGGCGATGGCCAGCCAGCCCACGATGAAGGTCATGGCGGTGATGGGCATCAGCTTCGACAGCCCACCCATGCGGCGCATGTCCTGTTCGTCGTGCAGCCCGTGGATGACCGAACCGGAACCGAGGAACAACAGGGCCTTGAAGAAGGCGTGGGTCACCATGTGGAAGATGGCTGGCACGTAGCCGCCGACCCCGACGGCCAGGAACAGGTAGCCCAGCTGGGAGACGGTGGAGTAGGCCAGCACCCGTTTGATGTCGTTCTGGGCCACCGCCACCGTGGCTGCAAACAGGGCGGTGCCGGCCCCAACGTAGGCGATCAGGCCGGTGCTCCACAGCTCGGCCACGGCCAGGATGGGATTGAGCCTGGTCAGTAGGAACACGCCGGACGTGACCATGGTTGCGGCGTGGATCAGAGCCGACACCGGGGTGGGACCGGCCATGGCGTCGGGCAACCATACGAACAGGGGCAGCTGAGCCGACTTGCCGGCGGCGGCCAACAGGAACAGCACCACGATCAGCGTGGCCGAGCGGGACGACAGCTCACCGGCCCGAGCGGTGATGTCGTCGTAGTTGATGGAACCGAGTCCGACGAACACCAGGAACGTGGCCAACATGTAACCAAAGTCGCCCACCCGGTTGGTGACGAACGCCTTCTTCCCGGCGGTGGCGTTGGCCGTCCCCTCCTCGCCCTGGTCGAACCAGAACGAGATCAGCAGGTAGGAGCAGGCCCCCACACCCTCCCAGCCGAGGAAGGTCAGCAGTAGGTTGTCGCCCAGCACCAGCAACAGCATCGACGTGATGAACATGTTGAGGTAGATGAAGAACTTGGAGAAGTTCGGATCCCCGTGCATGTAGCCCACCGAGTAGAGGTGGATCAACGTGCCCACCCCGGTGATGAACAGGCACATGGTGATCGACAGCGGGTCGACCAGAAGCCCGGCGTCGACGGTGAAGGAGCCGACGTCGAGCCAGGTGAACAACTTGACCAGGTGGAACCGGTCGGCCGCCTCCAGCGCCACCAAGCCGAAGAAGACCACCACGGTCGACACGAAGGCCCCGGCCGAGGCCAGAGTGGCCAGCCAACCGGCGAAGGGCTCGCCCAGACGGCGGCCGAAGAGAATCAGAAGAACAAAGCCGAGCAGCGGAAAAGCCGGTATGAGCCAGGCGATATCGAGCACGATCAACCCCTTAACGACGTCAGATCGTCGACCGAAAGTGAGGGGCGGCGGCGTAGCAGGGCCACCACCAGGGACAGGCCGACCACCACTTCAGCGGCCGCCACCACCAACACGAAGAACACTGCCGTGCGCCCGGCAATGTCGTTGAGGGCGTTGGAGAAGGCGACGAAGGAGATGTTCACGGCGTTCAGCATCAGCTCAATGCACATGAACATGATCAGCGGGTTGCGCCGTACCAGCAGGCCGACGAAACCCAAGGTGAACAGCGCTGCGCTCAACACCAGATACCAGGTTGCGGTTACTTCCATGTTCCTCTCCCCCGTTCCCCTATCTCTTCGCTGTGCCCGGCTCGTCGACCACGAGGTGCTCACCACCCCGGTTGCGGACCAGCACCACGGCACCCACGGTGGCGATGGTCAGCAGCAACGCGGTGGCCTCGAAGGCCAGCAGGTTGCGGGTGAACAGGTCGTCGGCCAGCAGATCTATGTCGGACTGCGACTCGTTGAGCTGGTTGACCGGTGCCGTCTGGGACGACTGGCCGGTGAGGGCCAGCGCTCCCTCGGCGGTATCGAGGCCCGGTCCCGACAGGAACAGGCCGCCCAGCACCAGACCCAGCAGCATGAGGCCGAGCAACGCCGCGGTCACCCGCTGCCCGGCCAGCGGTTCGGCCGACACGTCTTCGGTGCGGTCGACTCCCAGCAACATGATCACGAACAGGAAGAGCACCACGATGGCGCCGGCGTAGACCACGATCTGGACGACGGCCAGGAAGTGGGCCTGCTGCTGGATGAACAGCACGGCCACTCCGAAGAAGGTGGCCACCAGCGACAATGCCGCCCGCACCGGATGGCTGTTGACGATGACCCCCACGGCGCCACCCAGGATAATGGTGGCCGAGACGGCGAAAACTATGGCGTCAACCACTAATGATGCCCCCCATCGTGATCGTCATGTTGATCATGATCGCCATCGGCGTGGCCGTCGGCATGGCCGGTGGCCTCGTCGGCCGCCGGCTCCGGAACCCGCTGCCCCTGTTCGGGGGCTCGTACCCCGTAGCCCAGTTCACCCGACCAGCCCACCGTTCCCTCGAACGAGGCCTTGCCCGATGGCGACGTTGCCCGCATCCAGCCCGAGGTGTGCTCGTCCTCGCCCTCCCGCCAGTCTTCCCATGGAAGCTGCTGAGGTTTGCCGTTGTCACCGACCAGGAGTTCGTCCTTGGTGTAGATGGCGTCGTCCCGGTTGGTGAAGGAGAACTCGAACAGCTTCGACTCGGTAATGGCCTCGGTCGGGCAGGCCTCCACGCACAGGTCGCAGTGGATGCACCGCAGGTAGTTGATCTCGTAGACGTAGCCGTAGCGTTCACCAGGCGACTTGGGGTCGTCAAGCGGATTGTCGGCCCCCCGAACGTAGATGCACTTGGCCGGGCAGACACCGGCGCACAACTCACAGCCGATGCATTTCTCCATGCCGTCGGTGTAGCGGTTGAGCACATGACGGCCGTGCAGCCGCTCCGGTTTCGGCGCCTTCTGGTCGTCATCGCCGCCCCGCCCGGCCCGGTAGTTGCGGGTGGTGACGCCCTCGGCGATCTTCTTGAATGTTACGGCAAAGCCCTCTAGGTAACCCATGGTCGTACCTCAGTTGCCTCCGCTTTCCACCGCTACCGCGACCAACCCTTTTTCGGCCAGACGTTCCTGCCGGGCGGCCCGAATGGCCAACGACAGCAGCATCGCCCCGATGAACAACACGCCGACGCCGAGGGCGATGACCACGAACACGTCGCCGTTGCCACCAATGCTTTCTATGTCAATGCGACCGGTCTGGGTCAGGCGGATGGCAGCCAGCATGAGAAGCCAGCCCAGCGAAACCGGGATCAGTACTTTCCAGCCCAGATCCATGAGCTGGTCGTAGCGAAGCCGGGGCAGCGTGGCCCGGAACCAGACAAAGGTGAACAGGAAGATCAGCAGTTTGAGGAAGAACCAGACCAGACCCCACAGCCAACCGGGCAGGAAACCAAGGTTGGGGCCGGCCGGACCACCGAGGAACAGGGTCACGATGATGGCCGACATGGTGACGGTGTTCATGAACTCGGCCAGGAAGAACAAGGCGAACCGGATCGAGGAGTACTCGGTGTGGAAGCCTCCGACCAACTCCTGTTCGGCCTCCACCAGGTCGAACGGAGGGCGGTTGAGTTCGGCCGTGCCGGCGATCAGGAACACGATGAAGGGGATGAAGGCGGTGGCCACCAGATTCCAGGTGGCGATGCCGCCGAAGGCACCACCGGCCTGACTGACGACGATCTCATGGGTGCTCAGCGTTCCTGAGACCAACAGCACGGCGGCCAACGACAACCCCAGCGCCGCTTCGTAGGAGATGGCCTGGGCCGAGGCCCGTACCGAACCCAGCAAAGGATACTTGGAGCCCGACGACCAGCCGGCCAGCATGATGCCGTAGACCGCCAGCGAACTCATGGCCAGGAAGAACAGGATGCCGATGGGCAGATCGGCCACCTGGAGATAGGTCTGGCGACCGAAGATGGTGACCGATCCATCGCCACCATTGGAGAAGTCTCCGGCCACCGGCACGATGACGAACGTGAGGAAGGCCGGGATCAGAGACAGATACGGGGCCAGCTGGAACACGAACCGGTCGGACCGGGTGGGGATGATGTCTTCCTTGAAAAACAGCTTGATGCCGTCGGCCAGCGTCTGGAGAATGCCGAACGGTCCGGCCACATTGGGGCCGATGCGGTTCTGCAGGCGGCCCACGACCTTCCGTTCGAACCAGACCATCAACATGACCGAGACCAGTAGAACAGCGAAGGCCAGGACCGTCTTCCCCAGGACCAGCAGCACGTCGCCGAAGTCAACGCCGTCGGCCAGATACGGATCACCCATCGCCGTCGTCCTCCCCTTCGTCTGTGACCGTCAGGTCGTCCGGCAAACCGTCATCGACGGTATCGGCCTGATCAACCGGCTCGGCGTCAAAGCCGGACGTACCGGCCAGGGTGGAACTCTGGAGCCGCACGTTGGTGATCGACCGGCCGGCGGCCAGTAGCTGACGAACGTCGAACCCGGGCAGGCCGACCGGCAACCAGGCCGTCCGGGAGGAAACAGTCTCGTCGGCCGCGAACCGCACATCGAACTCGACGTCGCCCTGATCGACCCGGATGAACTCATTGCCGTCCAGACCCATCAGCTGAACGTCGTCGGGGTTCAGTCGGAGTATGGCCGGCGAGGCCAGATCGGCCAAAGACGGTGACTGCTGAACCATCACACCGGTGTCCCACAGCTTGCGGTCGACCACCAGCCGGAAACCGTAGCTCGACACCGGCGGAAGGGCCGCCGGTTCACCGAAGTCGAGATCCCAGTTGCGTTGCTGAGCAGGAATGGGACCGTCGTCGACCGTGTCCAGCCCGGCCCAGTCGAAGTCGGCCAGGTTGGCCACGGTGTCGGCCATCTCGGCTCGCAGCTCGTCGAGGGAGCCGAACCCCAGGTCGGGGCCCACGGCCAACGACACCTCGGCCGCGATCATCCAATCGGGGCGGCTCAGCCCGGGGGCGGTGACCTTGGCCCGCAGGGGACTGATCCGCCGTTCCAGGTTCATGAACGAGCCGTCGTATTCGCCGGCCATGGCCGCCGGGAGGAACACCCCGGCCAGCGATGACGAGTCGGTGAGGAAGCTGTCGACGGCAATGATGTTGTCCACCTCGGCCAGGGCCTGGGTGGCCAGGCCGACGTCGGGGAAATCGGCGATCGGGTCGGCCCCCAACAGCACCAGGGTCTCGATGTCGCCGGCGGCGGCGGCCCGAAGGATGCCGTCGGTGTCCTTGCCCTCGAAGTCCGGGGTGCTGGGCCAGTTGGGCAAGGGCTTGCGCCGGTTGCGCACCCCACCGGGCAGGAATCCGGGGGTCAAACCCATTTCCAGAGCTCCGTGGACGTTGCCCCGGCGGAGCAGCGGCAGGAACCTGGCCTCGGGGACCAGGCGGCGGAGAGCGCCAACGGCATCGGCCACGTAGCGGGCCGATTCGGCCAGATTGGCCCGACCGAAGAGCACCGATACCGGGCTGCCGGTGGTCAAGGCAGCGTGCATCGCTTTGAGCGTTGCCGGATCAACCGTACCGATGGTCTCGTCGAGCCGTTCGTCGGCCACGGCGGCCAGAACCTGACCGGCGGTGCCGGGCATGGTGCGAGCGCTGACGGCGGCGATGGAAGCCAGGCTGGTTTCCCGGGGACTCACCTCGATTAGGGTGGCGCCGTCTTCCAGTACGGCGTGACGCACCCGCAGGTAGAGCGATGGCAGCTCCTCCTTGGGATCGGGGCCGACCACCACGATCACACCGCCCGGCCGGCAGGCCTCGTTGATGGTGGCTCGATCGAGACCCATGGCCAGGGCGGCGGGCACGCCGTCGCCCAACTGGGCGTCGAAATGGTCGCTGCCCACGATGCCCTTGATCAACTTGCTCCAGGCGTACTGGCCTTCGAGGCTCAGCCGGGATCCACCGATGACGGCCACCTTCTCCGGATCGATACGGAGAGCCCGGGCCGCCTGCTTGGTGGCTTCGGCCCACCGCACCGGACGCCCACTGCCGGGTCCGGCGCCGGCCACCATGGGCTCGATGATCCGTTCGCTCGATCCGTTGGCTTCGTAGATGAATCGGTCCTTGTCGGAAAGCCATCCCCAGTTGACCGCATCGGAGTCGACTCCGACAATCCGCACCAACTCGTTCTGGGAAGCCTGCAGCACCACCCGGGCACCGGTGGCGTCGACCGCCGACGTCGACTCCACTGCGTCCAGATCCCACGGTCGGGCCTTGAACCGGTAGGGAGCGGCGGTCAGAGCGCCCACCGGACAGATCTGCACGGTGTTGCCGCTGAAATAGGAGGAGAAGGGATCTTCGGGGAAGGTGTTGACCTGGGTCTGGGAGCCTCGGTCGATGAAGTGGATCAGCGGATCACCGGCCACGTCGGCGGCGAAGCGGGTGCAGCGATCACACAGGATGCATCGCTCACGGTCGAGGTGGACCAGGTCGCTGATCGGGATGGGCTTCTCGTAGTGCCGTTTCTCCTCCACGAACCGGGTCTCGCCCGGACCGAAGGAGTAGGCGTTGTCCTGCAGCGGGCATTCCCCGCCCTTGTCGCAAACCGGGCAGTCGAGCGGATGATTGGCCAGCAAGAACTCCAACACGCCGTCCTGGGCCGCCTTGGTGGCCTCCGACTCGGTTTCGACCTTCATCTCCGGCGTGACCGGCAGCATGCAGCTGGGCTGCAATGACGGGCCCCGTCCGGTGTCGACCTCGACCAGACACATCCGGCACATACCCACCGGTTTCATCCGCGGGTGATAGCAGAACCGGGGTATGTGAACGCCGTTGCGGTCGCAGGCGTCGATCAACAGCTCGCCGTCGTTGGCCTCCAGCTCGGCCCCGTTCAGGGTGAACGGCACCCCGGTGGTTGCTTCGACAGGATCAGTCGCCGTCACGACCCACCTCCTGGTGAAACCGTGACGCCATCGACGTTGTGGCCATTGGCCCCGGCCGCAATTCTTGCGTCGAATTCGTGGCGGAATCGACGGATGGCCGACGTGATGGGGGCCACTGATGACGGACCCAACGGGCAGATGGTGGTCTGCTTCGGGGGGAACGGCACCGCGGTCAACCCCTCGGCCTCGAAAGCGGCGTTGGGGTAGGGTCCGGGGCTGATCTGATCGCCGATCGACAACAGAAGCTCGATGTCTTCCGGCCGACCGTACCCATCGTTGATCCGCTGCAGGATCTTCTCCTCCCACGTCGTTCCCTCCCGGCACGGTGTGCACTTGCCGCACGACTCCCGGGCGAAGAACCGCACCACCCGCAGGCAGGCCTTGACCGCATCGGTGGTCTCGTCCATGACGACGATGGCTCCCGATCCCAGCATCGAGCCGGCCGCCCCCACCTCGGAGGCTTCCAGCGGCACATCGAGTTGCTCAGGGAAGAACCACGGAGCCGAGCCGCCACCGGGAATGAACATCTTCAGCTCGTTGTCATTGCGGATGCCCTGGCAGAAGTTGTCGCCGTAGAACAGTTCACGGAAGGTGACCGTGCCCTGCTCGACCTCGTAGACCCCGGGTCGTTTCACGTGACCGCTGATGGCCAGCATTCTGGTACCGGGCGAGCGTTCCGAGCCGAATTGTTTGTAGGCCTCGGCCCCGTTGAGCACGATCCACGGGATGTTGGACAACGTCTCCACGTTGTTGACGATGGTGGGCTTCATGTAGAGGCCCTTGGCCGCCGGGAAGAAGGGTGGCTTGAGTCGAGGCATGCCCCGATTGCCCTCCAGCGACTCGATGAGGGCCGTCTCCTCGCCCACGATGTAGGCCCCGGCGCCCCAGGTGAGCACCACGTCGATCGAGACGTCGGTTCCCATGATGTTGCGGCCGACATAGCCGGCCTCGTAGGCGTCGTTGAGGGCCTGAGCGATCCGTTCCTGGGCCAGAGCCATCTCGCCCCGAACGTAGAGAAAGCAGGTGTTGAGCCCCAAGGCAAAGCAGGTGATGAGGCAACCCTCGATCAACTGATGGGGATCGCGCTCCATGAGCAGACGATCCTTGTATGTGCCGGGCTCCGACTCATCACCGTTGACCACCAGGTAGCGGGGCCACACCGGCGGCATGAACCCCCACTTGACGCCGGCCGGGAAGCCGGCACCGCCCCGGCCCAGCAGCACGGCGTCTCGAACCTGTCCGTGGACGTCGGCCGGGGCCATGTTGACCACTGCCCGCAGGGCGTTGTAACCACCGGAGGACTCGTAGTTCGACAGCCGATAGCTCTCGGGGTCGGCGAACCGGGAGGTGACGATCTTCGGGCCCTCGTTGTCGACATAACCGGGGGCGTGGGCCACGTAGGCGTTGGTGAACGTGCTCAACTTGCGCCCTCCTCAACCGGTTCGCGGGAGGCGAACCAATCAGGCTTACCGGTGCGTTCCGGCGAGTCGATGCCGGCCACCCGATTGGGATCGAGGTGCTGGCGGATCTGAGCCAGGGTGCCGTGGGTGGGGATGTCGCGACGCTTGCCCTGGCGAAGATCGTCGATCAACTCATCGAACTGATCTTCGCTGATCCGGTACTCGAATCGGTAGTTGACCTGCAGGCAGGGGGCCTCGGTGCAGGCCGCTATGCACTCCACGTCTTCCAGCGTGAACAGCCCGTCCTCGGTGGTTCCACCCGGTTTGATGCCCAGAGTCTGTTCGGCGTGGTGCAACAGCTCCTCCCCGCCGTTCAGCTGACAGGCGATGTTGGTGCAGATGTTGACCATGTACTTGCCCACCGGCTCCCGCTTGAACATCTCGTAGAACGAGCAGGTGCCCAGCACCTCGGCCGGGGTCACGTCGATCAGCTCGGCGATGTGTTCCATGGCTTCGTTGGTCACCCAGCCGTTCTGCTCCTGGGACAGGTGCAACAGCGGGATCAGGGCCGATTTCGGCCGGGGGTACCGGGCGATGATCTCCTTGGCCAACAGGACGTTGGTGGCGCTCAACCGACTCATCGGTCAACCTCATCCAGGATGCCGCTTACTTCGTGCGCTAACCGAGTTTCGGGCTCCGCCCGAAACGTCGCCGGCTCCAGACACTCAATGGCCATCAACGGTCCACCTCGCCAAGGATGGGATCGACGGAGGAGATGGCGGCCACCGCGTCGGCGATCAGGCTGTCGGCCATCATGTGGGGCAGAGTCTGCAGGTTCACAAAACTGGGGCCTCGGATATGCATGCGGTAGGGCTTGGGTCCACCGTCGGACACGATGTAGCAGCCCAGCTCACCCCGGGGTGACTCGACGGCCACGTACACCTCGCCCTCGGGAACCTTGAATCCCTCGGTGAAAATCTTGAAATGGTGGATGAGCGCTTCCATCGATTCGTCGATGCGGGCTCGGGGCGGTGGTGTGACCTTGGCGTCCTGGGCCCGGTAGTCGCCGTCGGGCATGTGCTCCAGGCATTGCAGAACGATCCGCATCGACTCCCGGATCTCGTTGAGCCGGATGGCGTAACGGTCGAACGAGTCGCCGTAGGATCCCACGACCACGTCGAAGTCGACATCGGGATAGGCCAGATACGGCATGTCACGCCGCAGGTCCCAGGCCACGCCGGTCGATCGCAGGATCGGTCCGGTGGCCGACAGGGCGATCGCCTCTTCCGGGGTGATGACTCCAACACCTTGGAGGCGGTCACGCCAGATGGGCTGACCGGTCATCAGCGTGTCGTACTCCTCCAACCGCGGCGGCAACATCTCCATGAGCTGCGACACGTCGTCGTACCAGCCGTCGGGCAGATCGGCGGCCACACCCCCGGGGCGGATGTAGTTGTGATTCATCCGCAGGCCGGTCACCTTCTGGAAGAAGCGCAGCACCTGCTCCCGTTCCCGCCAACCGTAGATCATCATCGACACCGCACCGAGATCCATGCCGTTGGTGGCCATGAACAACAGATGCGACGAGATCCGGTTCAGCTCGCACATCAGCATACGGATCCAGGTGGCCCGGGGCGGGATCTCCAGCCCGATCAGCTCCTCCACCGCCAACGAGAACACCAGCTCGTTGAACAGCGGCGAGGCGTAGTCCATCCGGGTCACGTTGGTCGGACCCTGCAGGTAGGTCAGTTGCTCGCCCGTCTTTTCCATGCCGGTGTGGAGGTAACCGATGACCGGCTTCGACCGCAGCACGGTCTCACCGTCGAGTTCCAGCATCAACCGCAGCACACCGTGGGTCGAGGGATGCGACGGGCCCATGTTGATGAGCATCGTCTGATCGTTTTCGCCCCGGATGGGTTCGGATTCGTCGGCCATCAATTCGGCCGCTTTCACCTCGCTCATCCGTAGCACGGCGTGACGGCGGGGCAGCAGGTGCAGCTGACCAGGACCGTGAGCACCGGAGCCGTCGGGCATTTCCGTGCCGTCGGGGGTGGCCGGAGCGACACCCGGTTTGCTTATGTCGGTTTCTTCGATGGCGGTCATGAGGATTGGGCCGGGGCTTTGAACTGAACCGGGATGGCACCGACCGCGTAGTCTTTGCGCAGTGGGTGACCCTCCCAGGTTTCGGGCATGAGGATTCGGGACAGGTCGGGATGACCGTCGAAGGCGATTCCCATCAGGTCGTACACTTCCCGCTCCAGGAAGTCGGAGCCGGGATAGAGGGAATACAGCGAATCGAGGCGAGGGTCGTCGGCCGGTACCTGGATGCGGGCTCTGATGCGTTCCCGCCGGGTGTGGGACACGAACGACGCCACCACCTCGTAGCGTTCGGGCGTGACACCGTCGGGGAGATCCCGGGCCCCGGCGTAGGCGCTGTAGTCGACAGACGTGACGTCAACGCACATGGTCCAGTCATCGGCCAGCAGCTCGGCCGCCACCTCCAGCCAACGCTCACGGGAAGGATGAATGACCCGCTGTCCTCGGGACGAGCTGAAGGAGCAACCGTAGAGCACGTCAGGATCGGCTGTCGCGTCGGGAGGTGGCTCGCCGCCCTCGTCAGCCGCTTCTTCGAAGGCTTCGACCTGGTCCACGGCATCAGAGGCGTCGAGGTCTTCGGCGTTACTCTCGTCGACGTTGCTCTCGTCCACGTTACTCTCTTCGGCTTCGGGTTCGGTGATCTCGTCGTCGTCGGCCACGGTCACTGCTTTCTCACCAGCTCGACGACCTGAGGGGCGCCTTGACCGTCGCGCTGTTCGATGGTGATGTTGGCCCCGGCCCCGGTCGACTCCCTCCGCCGCAGCAGTTCGCCGGTCTCGATGTTGTAGCGCAGGGTCTCGATGGCATGCAGCAGCGTTTCCGGCCCCGGTGGGCAACCGGGAGCGTAGACGTCGACCGGGACCACCTGATCGACGCCCTGGACGATGGCGTAGTTGTTGAACATGCCGCCGCTGGAGGCGCAGACCCCCATGGAGATCACCCACTTGGGTTCCATCATCTGGTCGTAGATCTGCCGCAGTACCGGCGCCATCTTCTGGCTGACCCGACCGGCCACGATCATGACGTCGGCCTGCCGGGGCGAGGCCCGAAAGACCTCCATACCGAGGCGGGCCATATCGTAATGTGAGCCGCCGGTGGCCATCATCTCGATGGCGCAGCAGGCCAGTCCAAAGGTGGCCGGCCACGACGACCGGGCCCGGGACCAGCTGATCAGCCGCTCCAGCGGAGCGGTGACGATGTTGTGGTCGAGACCCTCGAACCCGTGGTCCTGAACATTGTTGACGATCCCCACTAGACAGACACCTCTTCGGGATCAGGCTGCGAGCGTCGGCCCTCCCGGGCCGAATACACCGAGACCTCTTCGAAACGACCCTCGAGGCCGACCCGACGAACGGTGGAATCCGAAGTCCGCTCGGCCGAACGGATGGCGGCCGGCGGTGATTCGACAGTGGCGGTGGCCACCTGCCGCCGGTTCACCTGCAACGGTCCCCAGTCGAGCGCCCCCTTCGAGATCAGGTAGACGAACGACTCGAAGAGCAGGGCGGAGAAGATCAGGATGGCGATGAACCCGCCCATACCGAGGCGGCCGCTGGCCACGGCCCACGGGTAGAGAAAGACGATCTCGATGTCGAAGATGACGAAGAGCATGGCCACCAGATAGAACCGAACCGGAAAACGCTCCGGCGGCTCGCGTCCGGGGATGATCCCACATTCGTAGGGGGCATATTTTTCAACTGTCGGGTTGCGCGGAGCCAACAGCTTTGAGACGACAATGCTCAAGCCGGCGAACAGCGCAGCCAGGATCAACAGGGCCAGAACCGGTAGGTACTGAGCCATGTGGTCCTCCTCTGCTCTTCTCGGTGAAAACGAATGATCTGTGGTGTGGGGCTATCCGACGGCGGCCCGGATCTCGGCCTCCCGGCGATCTCGGTTATGCAGCGCCCAGGCGAGGACGGCGAACACGAGGCCGTTGAAGACCGTGAACATGAACGGGGTGAAGCGTAGGCCGCTGATGATATTGGGAATCGGTCCGCCGCGGTCACGCTCCATAACCACCGAAATGAGGGGGGCGTCGGGATCGATCTCGGCCACGGGAGGGGGTTGGCCGGGCAAGGACGGCTTGGCCACGATGGCCTGGGTCTGGATGACCATCAGCTCCTGGCTGTGGGTCGGGTGGAGGAACGTCTCGTTGAAGAAGTGCCCCACTCGTGAGAACTGCTCGGCGAAGAAGTTGGCGCCGTCGTCGATCTCCAGGATCGGCTTGCCTCCCCGGGTGAAACCCCCGAACTGCAGCGGCAGGTATTCACCGGCCTCGTAAACGTGTTCTTCCAGAAGATGGGCGTCGGCCGCGGCCTGAGCCTCACCTCGGGTGGAATCCGATGTCGGCAAGTAACGCCAATCTCCCATCTCGATGCCCAGAGACTGTTCGAGAGCGGCCGCCTGGGCCTCATCGGGATCATCGATCCCATCGGCCGACAGAGCTACCCCGGCCAACTCGGGTACACCCTCGATCTGGGAGAAGAGAACCCCGTCGTCGGAGTCCTCCGGATCATCGACCACGATCTCGACCAGCTCCCAGGTGGGCGGGTTGCCCCGCCAGCCGATGCCGTAGACCGTCCAGATGATGCCCATGAGGAACATCCAGCCGAACAGGCCGGCCATGGAGATCATGAACCCGCTCCGGGTTCCGGTGTTGGTGGCCACCAGCAGATAGGTGCCGCCGATCAGGACGACAACGCCGACCAGGACGCTGAGGAAACCCCGGAAGAACGGATCGAAGCCAATCCCCTCGATGAAGGCCAGTTGTGCTGCCACTGTCATCACAGACCTCGCTCGTAGTCGACCACGGCCTGGATGTATTCCGGCGGCAGAGTCTTGCCGAAGCCGGGCATCATGCCCGCTCCGCTCATCTTGCCTCGGCCGTATCCGCTGCCGGCGTCCGCGCCGTTGTAGATGAACTCATAGTGGGCCCGACTGGTGCGGGGAGGCATGTCGATGACATCGCAGCCGGTGGCCAGCGCCCCACTGGTCAAGGTGATGACCTCGCCCTCAAGACTCTCCGGAGTAAGCCGCTCGGGATCGATGAACGCCCCGTTCTCGTCACGCTCGAACACCGTGTCGGGCGCGATCGGATAGGACTCACCTGATTCGGTTTCCCACAGCTGGGAGACGTACTCGCACGACGCCAGGTCACCGTCGCGTTCTTCGTCGCCGTCGGGGCCAGGGCCCAGAATCAGGTAGGGAACGCCGTTGCCGTCGACCGGTTCGCCCTGGTCGTCGAGGGCGACCTCGGACCCGTCGGCGGCCAGTAGGTAGGTGCCGTCGTAATCCCGTGGGTTGCCCAGAACCGGCTCGGGCTGGGTCACCTCATCGAAGTTGGCCAGCTCATACCAGGTTCCGTCGGGCAGGAGCCAGGTGTCGTTGGGGAACGTTTCCTTGGTGGCGCCGTTGCACAGGTTGAAGCCGATGCCCGAGGGATTGCCACCGCCGCAGCCGGCCACCCCTTCGTTGAGAACATCGGGTCGAACGTCGAGTCCCAGCGACCATCCAGGTGTGTGGCAGCGGCCGCACGAGTAGGCACCGGCGCCGTAACCGGAGTTGAGGCCGAGGTTGAACACCGCCTCACCCAAGGTCTCGAATTCGCCGTCGGCCAGAGACCGCTCGACTTCGGCCACGATGTCGTCGCGAATCTTGTTGGCCTCCTCCAGGGCAACCTGACTCTCGGCGTCCCGGGCGTCGTTGGGATCACCGGCGGCGGCGATGTCGAGCGGATCAAGGCTCTGCTGTTGCAGGGTCCGCAGGTAGACGATGACGTTGTCGACCTGCTGGGTGGTCAGCGGCCCACCACCGGCGGTACCCCAGGCCGCCATCGGTGAGCCGGGGCGACCGAAGTTGAGGATGTAGCGAACTTCGTCTTCGCTGTAGCGGAGCAGCACGTTGTTGAGGGCCGGGGCCTGCCAGTTGGCGTTGGCGATGAACTGGCCGTCGGCGTCCTGGAGGACGTAGTCGGCCACACCGCCGACCCCTCCGCCGGCGTGGCAGTTGACGCACTGGGCACCCTCGGTATAGGTGTCGTTGCCCCGGCTTTCGAACGACCGGTTGTAGGCGGCCACCGCCCCCTCCTGCCGACCCGGTTCGGCGATCCAGTAGAACGGCAGGATCAGGGCGAGGAGCGTGAGCAGCACCAGAGCGAAGCTCAACGATTTGTCGAGTTTCGGGCCCTCGAGATCCTCATCGCTCAGATACTCCTTGCGATTGGGAGCCAGCTCGATCTCGGATCCCAATTCGCCCCGGGAGACGATGATGTTGCGAATCCATGCTGCGGCGAATCCGAGCAGCACGATGACCGCGACGGTTAAACCAATGGCTCGGAAATTCGCTCCCAGAATGGGAGTGTAGGCCGCTATGTGATGGGGCATCAGTGACCGCCGCCGGCACTGAGGCAGTTGGGCCCTTCGGCTTCTTGACCTGTGGTGTTGGTGCCGATCGGAGGACCCTGGATGACATCCCCGGTGTCGACGATCAACTCATTGGCTGCTGTTACTTCCATCGGGAACCGGTCCATCCCCCTCGGGGCCGGGCCACCTTTCTTCTCTCCAACTTTGTTGTACTGCGAACCGTGGCAGGGACACTCGAACCACTGCGAGGTCGCGCACTCGGGCACCCGACATCCTAGATGAGGACAGGTCTGAAACAACGCAACCACACCGGCTTTGAGACCTTGTTCGACCTTGGGATAGAAGGAATAGGCGCCCTGGGCCTTGACCACGGCGTTGGCCGGGTACTCCGTGATCCACATGCGCCCGAGCGGGAAATAGTAGAAGCCGCCGCCCGCCGCGATCTCACTCTTGATGGCGTCGATCCGCCCGACGTTGATCTTGGCTCCGAAGCCCTCGGTGGGACGGGGCCACAGTTGGGCGATCACAGCCAGCCCGAAACCGGTGAGGGCCAGACCGAACATGGCGGTGATGGAGCGGTTCAGGAACTGCCGGCGGGTGACACCGATGGTCTCGGGGTCGGGCGGAACATAGGGCGTGTACTCAACCGGGGCCCGCTCTTTGAGCGCGACCAGCTCACCGGATCGCTCGGCTCTGGCCGCGGCCTCCACTGCCCGGCCCGTACCTTCCGAGCCGCCACCGGTATCGGTCGCCGACGAACGGTCCCGGCGAACAGTCTCCGACGACAGCTGGCCGATGGCCGCCTGGGTGTCGCTGCGCCGAACCGCCGCCGTCAACACGATGATGGCCAGGAGGGCTAGGACTATGAGACCGATGACGATTGAGGTTGCCATAACAAGCTCCTGACTTACAGATCGAAGAAGATGCCTTCTACCCAGGGGAACACGAAGTTGAATCCCGGTCCACGGAAGAACGAACCGATGATGACGAGAACGGCCCAGAACATCATGAAGAACGTGAAGACCGAGATGGCGAACTTGCGATCCTCGGGTTTGTTGCTCGGGTTCTTGTCGATGTAGGGAGCCAGCATCAGAGCGAACAAGCCGATGCCGGGGATGGTCACCCCGGCCACCATCGGGTGGAACATGGTCAACAGTTCCTGGAGACCGAGGAAGTACCACGGGGCCTTGGACGGGTTCGGGGTGGCGTTGACGTCGGCCAGCCGCAGAAGGGGGGCGTTGACGAAGATGGAGAAGATGGTGAGAAAGGCGGTGATGGCCAAGGCGGCACCGAACTCGACCACGATGAGGTGGGGCCAGGTGTGGACCTTGTCGAGCGGTTGGGCCTTGATGTCCTGGATGGAGCCCGACTTGACCACGGTGAGCAGCCGTTGGGTGTGACCGGCCGGACCGGTCATCGTTGGCACGGCTGCCGGCGCCGGGGCGGTGGCCACCGCGGCGCCACCACCGGCCGGGCTCACAGCGCCGGCGACTGCGGTAGCCGAGCCTTCATCGCCTTTGGACTTGGCCGACTTGGACCGTTCGAGGAGATGGGCGGGGATCTTCGAGGCGGCGCCGGACGGGGCCGCCTCGCCACCGGAAGCGTCGGCGTCGGAACCGCCGCCATCGGACCCCTGGGCCTTGGCCTTGGCCTCGGCTGCTCGCTTTCGGAGGTGTTCCGGGATTTCAGTCATTGTCGCTCTCGATCTACAGCGGGCCCGAGATGCCGCCGTCTTTACGGACTCTCCAGAAGTGGATGGCCATGAAGATCACGGTGACAAACGGAACGAACAACACGTGTAACACATACCATCTCAACAGGGTGCTGGTGCCGATGACGCTGCCACCGAGCAGCACGAACTTCACCTGATCGCCGAACACCGGGGTGAATCCCATCATGTTGGTACCCACCGTCACCGCCCACAGGGCCAGCTGATCCCATGGCAGCAGGTAGCCGGTGAACGACAGCAGGAGCGTGAGGGTCAACAGGATGACCCCGATGACCCAGTTGAACTCGCGGGGCGCCTTGTAGGCCCCGTGATAGAAGACGCGGGCCATGTGGAGGAACACCGAGATGACCATCAGGTGAGCCCCCCATCGGTGCATGTTGCGAACCAGGAGACCGAAGGCGATCTGCGTCTGCAGGGCTTCGATGTCGTTCCAGGCCCGGGCCGCCTCCGGGGTGTAGAAGAACATCAGGAAGATGCCGGTGATGGTCAGGAGAATGAAGAGGAAGAAGCTGAGACCGCCCAGACACAACGTGTAGCTGACCTTCACCGCGTGACGTTTCACCTTCACCGGATGGAGGTGATAGAGCACGCTGTTCATGATCACGTAGGAGCGGTTGCGAGGGCTGTCGGTGTAACCCTTGCGGAACACCGAGCCGGGCCGGAAGATCGAGTTCCAGGCCTGTGAGCCTTGAACGGTGTCGGGCAACGAGGAAAGGGAGGCCTGAAGGCGCTCGGCCATTGTCGGTGAGTCTTGAATCGACTTTGCCATTGGGTTTCCTGGGTTTCGCTTCCTGATACTTGCTCGTACTTAGTCGTTCGTCACGGGTGGGGTTGCTGGATTCGTTGGCGCCGGCCGCTCATGCTAAGCCAGACGCATCCCGTAGCCATAGCCGTAGCTGGGCATACGTTGGTGATGGTCTCCGGTGGGACTGGGGTCGCCGACCTTGCCGAGGATGATCACCCCGGTGGGACAACGGTCGACACAGAGAGCACAGCGGGTGCAGACGTCGTCGTCGATGGTGAAGATGAAGGCGTCGTCGGGGTCGTCGCCCGGTTTGACCACCCCGAAGCTCTCCTCCACCACGTCGAGCGTCTGCATGTGAATGCACTTCCACGGGCAGATGTCGACGCAACCCTCACAGGCAATACATTCCGACTGATCGATGTGGATGAACTGCTTGGGCTTGACCGCCTGGGCCAGGTAGTCGGCGTCGACCTCCATCAGGAGGTAGTCGGTCCGGAACTCCGGGAGTGGCGGGTTTGCGTCGGTCGTTGCCATGGCCTGTGCTCCTGGCCTCCTAACCCTGCTTGATCAGGGGTCGGCCGAATGAACTGGTGCGATTGAGGGCGGCCTGGGTGCGGGCCTCAGCGTCCTTGCCCCGGTTCTGCCAGGCGGCCCACATCCAGATGTGGAGCCCGAGGGCGACGCCGTAGATGACAACGGCGATGGTGTCGGAGATGGCGCGATAGGTGATGTCGAACGGGAACCAGCCGCCCCGGCTCTGGGGACGCACGATGTCGAAGACACCGAACAGGATGCGATCGGCCCGCCACGACAGCTCGTTTTCGGCCAGGGTCAACCACTGGTGGGGAACGACGCCGTAGGCCAGGAAGCTGAGGAAGAAGACATAGGCCGCACCGATCATGGCTTCGCCCCAGGTGACCGGTGTGCCCACCGGGCGACGGCGGGCGTACCAGAAGATGCCGATTGACATCAGGGCCGAAACAACGATCGATGTCACGAGGGCAACCACGTTGCTGATGCTCCTTAGCCTCGAGAAATTGGAAGCGTGATTAATTACCTACGACCCTACCGGAGCCGATGGGCGACGACATTGTGAACCTGTGCACAAATGTAGTCGCTGAGGCCTGGATCCGCTCATCCGTAACCGAACATCCATGGTCACCGAACTGGCCGATCCCGGCCCGACAACCTCGACCCTATACCTCGACGGCTTCGGGCGGCAACACATCTCATGGGCCGGCGTCTGCACTCGGTATTGGCCGGCGCCTACACCTGGCGGCCGCTGCAGGCAATACTGCGCCACCGTCGCCGCCGCCACCCGTTGAGATCGTGTTGCGGAGTGGCCCTTTGCCCTCTGAGCTGGCCGTTCGGTCACGATTTGTTGATAAGTTGTTTGGTCGTGCGGCCCGGGTTTCCGGACTGGGGCCCGTTCCAAACCTCTCGTTCTTGAACTAGCGTGCCGGAGGACCGTTGACCGAGATCCCCGAACATCTACTGAAGCGGAGCAAGGCGGCCAAGGGTAAGGCCGACGGCGACACCGACTCCGGGTCTTCCGAGTCGGCAGCACCCGAGGCCTCACCGGCCTCCGAGGGTACCTCCGCTCCGGTGGCCGCCGGCGAGACCACGCCGGCCGCTCCCAGCGGTCCTGTCGTCACCTTCCCCAACCTCGACCCCGAACCCGAGCCCCCCAAGCCGGAGCCCGAGTTCGTCACGGCGTCGAAGTCCCGCACCCGCATTCCCGTATGGGCCCTGCCGGTGGTGGCCGCCCTCCCGATCTGGGCCATCAGTTTTGCCGGCACCATGCAGCAACCCGAGACCGAGGACCCGGTCCTGGTCGAATCGGCCGCCCTCTATACCGAAGCCGGTTGCGCCGGCTGTCACGGCGGCAACGGCGGAGGCGGCTCCGGCTACCAGTTGTCCGACGGCGAGGTCCTGACCACCTTCCCCCGCCCGGTCGACCAGATGCTTCACGTCGCCCGTGGCTCGGCCGCCATCGACGGTCAAACCTATGGGGCCGAAGGTCGGCGGGTGGCCGGCGGCTCCGGCGCCCAGATGCCGGCCCAGCTCGGCACCCTGACCCAGATCGAATTGGAGCTGGTGGTGTTCCACGAGCGGGCCACCCTGTCGGCCGAGGATGTCGATCAGCCCGGCTACCAGGAGTGGATCGAGCACATGAGGGAAGTGGCCGAGTCCGGCGCCGGAGAGGAACTTGTCAACGACGAGTACATCGCCTTGCTCCAGGCCTGCGCCGACCCGGCGGTCAGCCCCGACGCCACCGGCGACATGGCATCTCCCAACCCGGAGGAACAGCCCTGCCCCGGCCCGGCGGCCGAGGAGTCTGAAGAAGGCTGAATCGAGTTGAGAGCTCAGGCCGGAGCGGCCGGGAGCACAAACCGGTAGGTGGCCAGCCAGTGGAAGGCCGACGCCGCCACCACCAGAACATGGAACAGCTCGTGGGCGGAGAACACCCGGGGCCACAGCCGGGGCCAGCGAGTCACCTTGAAGATCATGCCGACGGTGTAGAGCACACCGCCAACGGCCATCAGACCCACTGCGCCCCGGCCCGCTTGGCGGGCCAGGGGGGCCATGATGGGCAGTGACATCCAGCCCATGGCCAGCATCATGGAAAACGACAGCACATGACGCTCCATCGATGACACGGCCCGGTGGGCCACACCGATGAGGGCCATGACCCACACCGTCACCATGGCCGCCCAGCGCATCGTTCCGTCGAGGATGAGCAACCCGACCGGGGTGTAGGACGCCGCGATCAGGACAAAGATCATGGAGTGGTCGAGGCGCTGCATCCGGACCTTCGAGCGCCGGGACCACGGAACCGAGTGATACAGCGAGCTCGTCAGGTAGAGACCCAACAGGCCCGCTCCGAAGACCGCCACCGCCACCACTGATGCCGCCGTCTGGGCCCTGACCAGCAGGAACACCGTCCCGACCATCGAGGCGAGGGCCGCCCCGCCGTGGAGGAACCCCCGTACCGGGTTCTGCATTCGACCGAGCGTCCAGCGGTCGAGTTCGTCGGCCTTGCTCACCGAACCGAAGGTACCAGGTGTCGAGGTCCGATAGACGGTCAGGGTCGCCGACTTCAGTCGGTCGACCACCTGTCCGACAACAAGGGCACCAATCGACGGACAAAGGCACGGTTCGAACACATGAGACAGCTGGTACGGCTTGTGGTGATGGCGGTGATCGTGATGCTCTCGGCCGTGGCCCCGGTGCCACCGGCGGCGGCCGACGGCTGGATCGACGGTGAGGCGGCGGCCCGACCGCAAGGACCGGACATTGTCGTTGGTCCACCCCGGGTCGTTGTTGAGTTCACCGACGAGTTCGCCGCCGCCGATGACGATCGAGGATCAGGCCACCGGGCCCACGGCGGGCCGTCGGACGATGGCATCGAACACGGCTCCTCGGGTATCGACCGGGCGGCGGCCAACGCCCAGGCGGCGGAGATGCTGGCCGAGGTCCAGGCTCGTTGGGCGTCGGCCCAAAGCGCTCCACCTGAGGTTGGGGCCAATCTGGTGGCCGGCGGCTTCTCGGTGGTCTACAGCGGGGCCAACCCCACGCCCGAGGTGGCCAAGCCGGCCATCGAGGAAAGTGTGGCCACCTGGGGCGCCAAGCTGAACACCAGGGGCACGCCGGTGGTCGTTGAGATCAACTGGAAATCGTTCGGCAATCCGGGCGTGCTCGGTTTCGCCGGCCCGACCGGGTTCGTCGCCGATCCCAGCCTTCCCAGCGGCTACGGTCATCCCCTGCCTCTGGCCAACGCCCTGGCCGGATTCGACGTCAACGGTCCGGCCCCGGAGATCGTGGTGTTCATCAACGCCGACCATCATGGGTCGGGAACCTGGCACTACGGTGCCGGCCCGCCCCCGGCCAACACCATCGATCTGCGGACCGTGGTCACCCACGAGGTCGGCCACGGCGTCGGGTTCGTCAGCTCGGCCGGCACCGACGGCGGATCGCTGGCCTTCGAGTCGCCACCGTTCGTCTACGACGCCCTCGGGCTGTACCAGGGGGGACCTATCATCAACGCCCCCAACGTCCCCACCGCCTTGACATCGGGCAACGTTCAGATTCAGGTCAGCGACAGCCAGATCGCCCAGCTCTACGCCCCCGGCACGTGGGCCCAAGGCACCAGCTTCTCCCACTTCGACCTGGGCACCGCCTCGCTGATGACGCCGAGTCTAAGCGCCGGTACCACCAACCGGGCCATCGACGGCCTCACCATGGGGGTCATGGCCATGATGGGCTGGCCCGACCCGGCGGTGCCACCGCCGCCACCTCCCCCACCACCGACCTTCGGCGGCCGAGCACTGGACGATCAGATTCAGCGGGTGTACCTGGCCCATCTGGAGCGCCGAGCCGACGCCGCCGGTTTCGAGTTCTGGCGGGACCAGCGGGCCAACGGATTGCCCCTGGGCGACATGATCGCCGCCTTCCAGGCCAGTCCGGAGTTCATCGCCACCTACGGTTCGCTCGACAATGCCGAGTTCGTCACCCTGATCTATAACAACGTTCTGGGCCGCGACCCCGACGGGCCGGGATTGGCCCACTGGACAGCCCTGCTCGACAGTGGGGTGACCAGGGCGGCAGTGACCGAAGGCTTCGTGGAGTCGGCCGAGTTCGTCTCCATCACCGACACCGTTCCGCCCTACTCGTCGGTCGAGGGGGCCGTGCGCCGGCTCTACCAGGCATTCTTCGAGAGGGAGGCCGCACCGGCGGACATCACCTACTGGGTCGGCCAACATCAGAGCGGGATCCCGCTGGTGGCCATAGCCGACTACTTCGCCACCTCGACCGAGTTCGTCAGTCGTTACGGCAGCCTCAGCAACGGGCAGTTCGTGAATCTGGTCTACGAGAACGTGCTGGGCCGAGCAGCCGATGCCGGCGGTTTCACCCACTGGACGACCCAACTGGCGGCCGGGATGTCGAGAGGCGAGATGATGCTGGCCTTCAGCCAATCACCGGAGTTCATCAAAGCCACGGGAACAATCCCGTAGGAAACCTCGCTGGGCCGGCAGGCAGAGCTTTGGTGGCCCGACGACCCCCTGGCTGCACTCTTTGGCCGCTCAATAACCGCATGGAGGGTCGTTGAGCCACCAACGTGCGTTCACCTCAAGTGCCCCGCCGACGGATCGCTACAGCAGCGGGGCCATTTCGGCGGCGAGGTAGGTCAGGATGAAGTCGGCCCCGGCCCGCTTGATGGCGGTCAACTGCTCCCGGGCCGCCGCCTCACCGTCGATCCAGCCGTTGGCCGCCGCCGCCTTGAGCATGGCGTACTCGCCGCTGACGTGGTAGGCGGCGATGGGTACGTCGACCTCGGCCCGGGCCCGGGTGATGATGTCGAGGTAGGCCATGGCCGGCTTGACCATGACCATGTCGGCCCCCTCCAACAGGTCGAGCCGAATCTCCTCCAACGCCTCCCGGCCGTTGCGCCAATCCTGCTGATAGCCCTTGCGATCCCCGCCGCCCTCGATGGTGACGTCGACGGCGTCACGGAACGGACCGTAGAACGAGCTGGCGTACTTGGCCGAGTAGGCCAGGATGGGCACGTCGAGAAAGTCGGCTTCGTCGAGGGCGTCGCGGATGGCCAGGACCTGGCCGTCCATCATGCCCGAGGGGGCGACCACGTGGGCCCCGGCCGCGGCCTGAGCGATGGCCACATTGCCGTAGAGATCGAGGGTCAGGTCATTGTCGACCCGCCCCTGGTCGTCCAACAGGCCGCAGTGGCCGTGGCTGGTGTACTCGTCGAGACAGAGATCGGCCATCAACACCATGTCGTCGCCGACGTCGGCCACCAGATTGCGTAGCGCCACCTGTATCACTCCCTCGGGGTTCCAGGCCTGCGACCCCTCGGGGTCTTTGGAGGCGGGAATGCCGAACAGAATCACCGCCGGAATGCCGAGACCGGCCAGCCGCCCGACTTCGGACCGCAGGCTGTCCTGGGTGTGCTGGACGACCCCGGGCAGCGACTCGATGGGGGACGGCTCGTTGATGTCCTCCCGAACGAAAAGCGGGGCCACCAGGTCGTTGACCGACAGCTCGACCTCGGCCACCAGCCGACGCATGGCCGGAGTCCGGCGGAGGCGACGCATTCGACGTTGGGGGAAGGTCACCGCCTCAGGATAGGTGGCGGCACCGACCATGGCTCGACCCGGTCGGCCGTCACGCCTTGAGGCGAGCGGCCAGGACGTCGACCAGACCCTGCTCGGTGTGGGGCTGGGCCACAGCGGTGACGGTGACACCGAGTCGATCAGCCCGCTTGGCCGTGCGGGGACCGATGCAGGCCACGACCGGGGGAAGATTGTCGACTCCGAACCGGGTCACGAACCGGGTCACGGTGGAGGGGGAGGTGAAGGCGATGGCATCACTACGGCCGATCTTGTGGGTCAAGGCCGCCTCCTCCTCGGGGTCATCCAGGGGATCGGGCGACACCGTCCGGTAGGCGACGACATGATCAACCTGGTAGCCCTTCTCCATCAGCCCCTTCTTGACCGTGGCTCCCCCCAACTCGGCCAGCGTGGCCAGCACCCGGATGGCTGGACCGTCGTCCGGTGCCGGCTCGAACTCGGCCGTCAAGTCGAGCGAGGTGGCCCGCCGGGGGGTGAAATGAACGGGCCAGCCGTTGGCCTTGGCCTCGGCCGCGGTGGCCGGGCCGACCACACCCACCCGGAGATGATCAGGCCACGGTTGACCGATCTTGTCGAGCATCTCGACCACCGCTCTGACTCCGTTGGCCGAGGTGACGATGAGCCAGTGGTAGAGATCGAGCCCGGCCACCGCCGCCTCGAGGGCGTTGCCCCCGTCCTGGGGTGGCCGAACCTCGATCATGGGCACGCTGAGCGAGTCCAGGTTGACGGCGGCCAAGCGCTGGGCCAGCGCGGCGTTGTGTTCGGCGGCTCTGGTCAACACCACCCGGGGCTGCGAGCCGTCGCCGTCGTCTCCGGGTTCGGTCACGAAGTCGCCGCCTCAAGCGCCTTTCGCAGGTTGCGAGCCAGTACCCGACCGGGTTCGGACTCCACCGAACCGACTTCGGTGAGACGCTGCAGGTGCCGGCAATCGGCGTCGGCCAGAACTCCACGGATCGAGATCTGGACCCGACGGTCGACAGCGGCGACGGTGGCGTGTGCTCCCGCCGGCAGGGTGCAGTCGCCTCCGAGCTCAGCCAGGAACGACCGCTCGGCTTCGACGGCCAGCCGGGTCAGCGGATCGTCGATTGCTCCCACCAGGGCCCGCAGTTCCCGGTCGTCGGTTTTGACCTCGACGGCCAGGGCTCCCTGGCCCACCTGGGGGACGAATCGTTCGGGGTCGAGACGGTCGACCACGGCCACGTCGAGGCCGAGCCGTTCGAGAGCGACGGCGGCCATAACCAGCCCGTCGGACCCGTCGGGACCGTCGAGGCGGGCCAGCCGGGTGGCGATGTTGCCCCGCAGGTCGGAGAACATGATGTCGGGCACGTGATCGAGCAGCAGGGCCCGCCGGCGGTTGGAGCCGCTGGCCACCGTGGCCGAACCACCGGATGAGACCCGGACCATCAGCTCGTCGAGGGTGATGCCGACCAGGGCGTCGCAGGGATCACCCCGTTCCGGGTAGGCGGCCACGGTGAGCCCGTCGGGCGTCAGGGCCTGAAGATCCTTGGCCGAATGCACGGCGATGTCGGCGTGGCCGGCCACGACCACCTGCTGAATCTCCTTGCTGAACGCCCCTTTTCCTCCCAGTTCGGCGATCGAACGCTCCAGATCGAGATCGGCGAAGGTGTCGGAGGGCACCATCACGACCTCCAGCTCCGGCTCGACTTGGCACAGCTGCTGGGCCACGTGGTTTGCTTGCCACATCGCAAGCGGACTTCGTCGGGTTGCAATCCTGAGTTCCGTGCGAACAAGGGTAACGGTGCCGGTGGCCAAGCGGCTCACCCGAAATCATGCCCATCAACCCAACCACACCGAGGAGATTGTTTGACCATGAGTGCCAACGCCGAGCAGGCTTACGACGCCATTCAGGCCCAGATCGGCCAGGAGGCCAAGGCCGGGGACTGGTTGGAAATCGATCAGGATCGGGTCAATGCCTTCGCCGACGCCACGCTCGACCACCAGTTCATCCATGTCGACCCCGAACGTGCGGCCCAGACTCCCTTCGGCGGACCCATAGCCCATGGCTTCCTCACCCTCTCCCTTCTGGTTCATCTCTCGGCATCGATCCCCAACGACAACCCTCCTCCCGACGGACTGCTCATGCTCGTCAACTACGGCCTCAACAAGGTTCGGTTCATCAGTCCGGTACCGGTGGGCTCCCGGGTTCGCGCCACGTCGAAGCTGGGTGAGGTCACCCTCAAGGGAAGCAACGTCGACATGATCAACACCATGACGGTGGAAATCGAGGGTCAGGAGAAGCCGGCCCTGGTGGCCGACTGGATCTCCCGTCTGGTGTTCGCCTGAGCTACTTGCAGCAAAAAGCGAGGCCTGGCCTCGCTCTTTGCTGCAATTGTTCCGGCTGATCTAGGGGCCCACGTCGGCCACCGTGGTGTCGGGGTAGTAGGCGGCCCAGGCGAACCAGAAGGTGTCGAGCACGGGCACCGCCCGGCCCGACTCGACGTCGCGAGCCGAGACGGCTCCGATGTCGACACCATCGGCCACCAGACGGCTGTCGAGCGGCGACCGCACCCCCTCGGCGTGGACCAACCGGATGACGCGGTCACCCACGGGTACCTCGACCATCCCCCGCTCAACCACGGCTTGACGGTCGACGGCCACCACCTCATCGTCGACCACGAGGCCCACCACCCGGGAGCGAGCCGGCAGCCGGGGATCGGGTTCAGCCTGGAAGAACCCCGGAAGCGGCTCATCCAGCGCTTCGTAGGTCGGGTATGGGCTGATGCCGTACGGCCGGTTCCCCAGATCACCGGTCGGGCGGTCCAGGACGTTCGCCTGGGGCCAGGACTCAACCGCCTGTTCCCACGACAGCGTCTGCACCGCGACCAGGTCGAGCTGTGAGCCCATGAGGTCACCGACCACCGACCGGCCGTCGAAGTGGGTCCAGAGGCTCTCGGTCTGACGGTCGTACATGACCAGAGCCGAATGGAAGAGGGCGCCGGAGGTCCCGAACTCCAGGACCTGGTCGCCCACCCGCCGGTCGTAGGCCACTGCCGAGTTGCACAGCGGGCAATAGGTGACAGTCACCGGGCGGCCGCCGATCTCGTCGTTGACGATCTCATGCCACAACATGATCTGAACCGGGTAGAGGTGGACAGCGCCGGCCAGCTCGACGGCCAGCACCGACTCCTCGGGCTCGAGCCAATCGATGTCATCGGGCGCCAGCCAGACGGGATCGTCGATCGACTGGATGCCGTCGGGAGGGCGACCCCCGGACACAATCAGGTTTCGCTCGACCAGGAGATCGGGGAAGCGCTCCACATCCAGATGCCGGGGTGGAAGGGCCGAGTTGGGAACGGGACGGGGGGCCGCCATCTGGCGTCGCAGGTCCCGAACGATGGCGTCGGGGTAGTCCTCGACGGTGACCGCCGGCGGCTCGGCGCCGCTGTTCACCGGCGGGTCGGCGCAGGCGCTCAGCACCAGCAACACACCGCAGGCCAGGGTCAGAACCACCCTGACCGTTCGGATCGTCGACGGGCTCATGGTGGGGAAACCCACGAGCCGATCCCGTCCTTCCCGTGATCTGCCCGGCCGCTCAGGACGGCGTATGGGCCAGCACCGGTCCGTCGACCTCGACGAAGTACTCGAAGCCCAGGCGACTCTGAGCCGTTCCCCGCTGCTGGTAGAAGCTGAGGATCTGGAGTTCGGTGGCCAGATCCACGTTGCGGACAACAACGTGTGGGGGGACGTCGAGGGTGTTGCCGCTGAAGCTAAGGATGGAGGTGATGCCGGCCGCCACCACGCTGTCGGCCACTGTTTGGGCCGCCTCGGCCGGGGTGGCCAGCACGGCCACGGCGATGCCCTCGGATTCGATGACGGCGGGGAGATCATCGAGGTGGTGGACGGTCAGGCCGGTGACGGTGTCGCCGATCTTGGAGGCGTCGATGTCGAACAGGGCCCGCACCGGGAACCCCCGCTCGCTCATCCCGCTGTAGTTGGACAGCGCCCGACCGAGGTTGCCGGCACCGATGACGGCCACCGGCCACTCCTGGTTCACTCCCAGCGCCCGGCTGATGGCGGTGACCAGGTATTTGACGTCGTAGCCGACACCTCGGGTGCCGGTGATGTCGAGCGAGGCGAGATCGCGCCGCAGGGTGGCCGGGTTCACGCCGACGGCGGCCGACAGTCGAGCCGAGGAAACGCTGGAGACGTCGGCATTGGCCAGATCGACCAGCGACCGCAGGTACACGGGCAGCCGCCCCACGGTTGCATCCGAGACCGGCGTTTCAGTCATGGACCCCAGAGTAGGTAGCGGCGACCCGTTTCACAAATGCACAAAGTCGGTGGCAAGGGCCTCAAACGCAGCCTCCGCTACCATGCCAGGATCGCAACCAGCACTCCCGACGGCCCCGTACCCCACCCCTCGCCCGAGACGCCTGATGAGGGCTCAAACCGCTATCTGCTCTTGCTGGAGACCGATCTCAACCGGGTTTACAATCAATCTTTGGGCTCGGTGGCGGCCACCGAGTTCGAAGGGGTGACGGGGGCTGCCCTCCTACCGGAAGACCGGCCGGCCGATGTGACGGTGGTGGAGCTGGGTCGAGCCGGCGGTCTATCGTTTCGCAGCTCGGCCGACCCCGACGAGCTGGAGTCGGTGGTCGGCCAGCTGTCGTGCGCCCAGCTGCTGCTGAAGCAGGCACCGGACGGCCCGACGCTGGACCCCCGGCCGCTCAGCCAATCACTGCTGTACGGGACCGACCTGGTATCGGTCCAGCGGTACCGAGGCAAGACCAACGAGCGACTGACCCGGGCCATGCTCAACCTCGCCCTGGCCAACGCCGGCGTTTCCCTGACCTCCCCCCGATCCCCCGCCCCCACTGTGCTCGATCCCATGTGTGGACGGGGAACCACCCTCAACTGGGCCCTCTGCTACGGGCTCAACGCCATCGGCGTCGAACCCGACGGCGGCGCCCTCCGACACTACGACGCGTTCCTCAAGACGTGGGCCAAGCAGCATCGGCTACCCCACAAGCGTCAGAGCTACCGGGTCAACAACGCCGAGCAACGACACATGACCCTCGAGGTGGCTCCCACCCGGGCGGCCCAGAAGTCGGGCCAGGGCCAACTCATACAGACGTTCAATGGCGACGGCGGTGATCGCTCCCTGCCCATCAAACGTGGTTCGATCGACGTGATCGTGACCGACATGCCCTACGGCATCCAACATCGGGCCGACCAGGCCCGGTTCGATCCGGCCGACACCATCGAGCTGCTGACCCGGCTGGCACCGACCTGGAGGCGCTGGCTACGGCACGGTGGTGCACTGTCGATGGCCTGGAATCTGCAGCGGGCCTCCCGACTGGATGTGGCAGTGGCCCTGGCCGAAGCCGGTCTGGTGGAGCAGCAACTGAGCGACGCCCACTCCATGGAGCACGTCGTCGACTCGTCTATCACCCGCGACGTCCTGGTCGCCGTCGCCGTCTGACCCAGCCAAACCGAGCCAAACCCGGCCAAACCCGGCCAAACCCAGCCGAACTCGGCCGAACCCAGCCGAATCCGGCCGAACTTTGGGACTGCTACGACCCATAAACGGGTCGTGCCGGTCCCAAAGTTCCGGGCGCATGGGGCCGCGGCACGGGGCGAACCGGGCCGAGCTAGTCGGCCTGGCTGTCGGGGCCTTGATCCCGGAGGTCCTGCAGGTCGGCCATGGCCGCCCGCAATTTGTCGATCCACTCCGACTCGTTGTCGGCCACCAGCCGCACGCACCAGGCCAGAGCCTCACTGCGGGAGCGGGCCACGCCGGCATCGATGAGAGTGTCGAGGACCGCCCGGTTCTCCATGCCCAGTCGGGTCATGACCGGGATGCTGGCGGTGGTGAAGGCTGCTTCCTTGTCGCCGCAGGTCACCGCCCACGACACGTGGCGCAGGTACAGGCCCTGAGCGCGGTCGGCGATGGCCATTCGATGCTCCCGAGTGTCCTCCCGGAAGGCGGCGATGCGAGCGTGGGCGGCGATGGCCCGATCGTCGCCGTCGGCCACCTGGGGCATGGCCAGTGAGCCGGTGACCAGAATCTCATCTCGGTCGAAGTTGATGGTGGCCGGTTCGGTGAACCAGTCGTCGGGAAGGTTGCCGGCGAACCAGGCACCCAATTCTTCTCGTGACACGTCGGGTGGCTCCATGCCCCGGCGGCCTCGGCCCCGACCTCGGGGTCCACGCCCGTGTCCTCTTCGCTTGCTGTTCATGTTGTTCCTTACGTTCTTTCAACACTACCTACGAGTGTTGTAATTGTGTAATTGACATTACACAGATGTTCGACCGGACACAACCCGAGGCGATGATGATCTCGACAATCAGCGGTCGGCCATCAACCGGCGATCAGCCCGAGGTCAGCCGGACCGGGTGGAGCGTTGCGGAGGGCGTTGGCGCTGCTCCCGCTCCACCCCAAGGACTGCCAGCCGCTCAAAGGCGGCCCGACCCAGGCGGTTGGCGGCCTCGATCGGAGGATCATCGGGGGCATGGGGAGCCCAGGCCACCAGCACCTCGGCCAAATCGTCGAGCTCCAACATCACCATCAGAAGCGGGATGGCCTGACGCTCCGCGCTGTCGAGGGGCTGAGGAACTCCCGAATCAGCAACTCCGAACTCAGAGACAGCCGAATCGTAGGCTGCGCACAGCCGGCTGATGATCCGGCTCTCGTCGTGGCCCTGACCGATGGCCCGGGCCAACCGAGCCAGATCAGCGGTCCGAATGTCGGCGACGGGCTCGGCCGGATCGGCCAATCCGCCATCGGCATCCAGGCTCAGCCGTCGATCGGTCATCACGGCCCGGCCCATCAGCTGGCGGCCCAACGGATCGATGGCCCGCTGGGCCCGGCGAACCGATTCGAGAATGGCGCCCGACAACTCCGGCTGGGCCTGGGCAAACCGCACCAGCGCCGATCGCAACGTCCAATCCTGAGCCCGGGGCGACTCCGCCACCTGGAGCAGCGTCATGGCCTCGTCCACCGTTGCCGGATCACCACCATGACGCAAGGCCAACTCCCGGCCCAGCCGGTCGGGGTCGGGTGCGCCAGAGGACATGGCCGAACCCTACTACGGCACCAGCAGTTGATTGCGGCGGAGCTTACCCGTGGGGCCGAGGGGCAACTGGTCGGCGACCACGAACCGGTGGGGAACCTTGTATCGAGCCAACCGCCGGCCGCAGTGGGCCCACAGGTCGGCGTCATCGAGGTCGGCACCGGGAACGGGGACCACAAAGGCCACCACCGCCTCGCCGGTGGCGTCGAGGGGCTCGCCCACCACGCCGACCTGGGCCACGCCGGGATGGGCCAGGAGGGCGGCCTCGACCTCGGCCGGGTAGACGTTGAAGCCGGAAACGATGATCAGATCCTTCTGCCGCCCGACGATGGCCAGAAAGCCCTGCTCGTCGACCACGGCCACATCACCGGTCCGCAACCATCCGTCGGCCGCCCGGGAACTGTGGGGAGACTCATCACCCCAGTAGCCGGGTGAGATCGTGGGCCCTCGGAGCCACAGCTCGCCCGGGTCGCCGGTCAGGCACTCGGTGCCGTCGGTGTCGACGATTCGAGCCTCGATACCGGGCATCAAAAGGCCGACCGATCCCAGCGGAGGGTCGTCGACCCCCAGCGTCGAGGCGGCGACGGCGCTCGACTCGGTCAGCCCGTAGCCGTCGTGCACGACCAGGCCCAGCTGATCGTTGACCTGGACGGCAAGTTTCGGAGGCAGGGCGGCGGCGCCGGAGACGGCCAGCTCGACCGAGGAAAAGTCGACGGCCTGCCCGCCCTGGGCCACCACCCGCTGCCACAGCGCCGGGGGACCGGCCACCACCGACGGTCGATGACGGCGGATCAGGTCGACCATGTGCTGGGCGTCGCCGTAGTTGTCGAGGATGACGCTCCCCCCGGTTATCAGCGCCAGATGCACGACCATATGGATGCCGAACACGTGGAACAGCGGGATGACGGCCAGGAACCGCTGAGGTCGAGCCAGGATCTCCAACGGCAACGACAGAACCGACTGCAGGCTCGACAGCAGATTGCCGTGGGTCAGGATGGCCGGCTTCGGAGTGCCGGCCGTCCCGCTGGTGAAGATCAACAGCGCCGGCGCATCGGCCGACACGGGGACCACGCCGGGGTCGGTACCCCCGGCATCGAGGGCGGACTCGGTGATCCGTCTCTGGGCAAAGGCCGGAGGCACGTCGCCCCACACCGTCTCGCCTTCCGGACCGACAAAGATCACGGTGGGATCGACCGCCTCCAGCTGTGGGACCAGTTCGGCCGAGGGGGAATCACAATTCAGCGGGACGCTCACCGCCCCGAGCCCGATGACGGCCAGGTGAACGGTGATGAAACCAGGGTTGTTTCCCGTCAGTACCGCAACCCGGTCGCCGACACCGACCCCGGCGGCAGTGAGCGCTGAACGCCAACGGGCCACCTCGGACTGAAGTTCACCGTGGCTGTAGGTCTGTTCGGGGGTGACGATGGCCGCCGAGTCGTCGTCGTGACGGCCGAGATAGAAGGCGAGGTTCTCTTCGACGGTGCCGGAGCCGGAACCGTCGGCCGGGATGGCGGGATCGGGCTGTGCCTGGTTCATGACGTCGACCGGGATCTCATTCGATTGTGCACCTTGTCGTCAGTTCAAAAGGAAAGTTGAGTCATGCCAAGCGACGGATGGGCCAAGACTAGTCAACAGAGGTGGCTCTGACCCACCCAGGTCAAACGAAATTGGACGGCCAAATCCGACGCCGCGGCCCGTCAAACAACGACCTGATGATCGCCGATTCAGTGCAGATAGGAATCTGATATCGAATCGGCCGTGACGCGGGGCGGTTTTGGCGCTAGAAAATAGGGGGAGACTCAAGGTCGGGGGGAGAGCTTCACAACCCGTTCCTTGATCCGGTGGATCGATGGCCGATGTCGCCCACCCGTTCAAAACACTGCTGGGAAACTGAGGAGAGCTTGGATGGCGGACAGTCAAGATGTGATCGAGCGGGATGAGGAAGAGGAGCGGGATGGGGACGAGGAGTCGGCAGATGTCGAAGAGTCGACCGACGTCGGCGACACCGAGAGTTCGGGCGTCACCACAACGACCATGATTCTCGACCGGAGCCGCTGCCAGCTGCGCCTGCCGGCCAATCTGGTGACCGAGAGCCTGCGCTTTGCCCATGCCCTCAAGTACAGCCGCAACGGCATCGACGGCACCGGCGCGGCCGATTCCGAGCTGGTCACC
Source organism: Acidimicrobiales bacterium (assembly GCA_965216685.1). GTDB lineage: Bacteria > Actinomycetota > Acidimicrobiia > Acidimicrobiales > SZUA-35 > JAHELU01. The sequence continues at coordinate 3,074,772 of OZ244195.1, read as the reverse complement.
CAGTTGCGGGCCGCCGGGATCATCGTCGACGACGCCCTCGATCCGCTGGCCGCCGATCTTCTGCGAGTGGCCAACCAGGCCAGTCTGATCATCAATGTTGAGCTGCGCTACGGCTCCGACAGCAGCTCGTCGACCGTGTGGGCCACCCCCCGTCAGGCCGTCGTGTCCACGTCGCTCGACCCGGCGTTCGCCGAGTTCCGACCGGTCGACGTGATGCAGCTTCCCTACGTGCTGAGTGAGCTGATGGTGTCCCGGCCACCACTCAGCGTCAGCGAGGCCCCGATATCGGTGGCCACCAAAGCCGTGGCCGAGGCCGAAGCAGTGTTGAATCAACCAAAGAAAGCAGCCGAGATCCTGATGGGTGCCGGGTTGTCGGAGGACCAGACCCAGAAGGTTCTCGACTTCCAGGATGCCAACGTCCGACGCTGGCGGGTCAACTCCACCTGGTCGACCGACGACGGCCAGGATTCATCCGAGCTGCGGGGAATCGACGCCGGTGAGAACGGCCAATGGCTGGTGGCCATGACTGGCAACCGCGACGACAGAGGCCAGCTCACCTTCACCCCGCAGGGTCACGGTGACGTGATGCGGGCGCTGCGGTCCATCCTGCCTCGGAGCTGGGTGGGCACCCCGCTGAAGAACCCCGGGCTCTAACCAGTCAGTGCACTGGTGTCCTGACCGGACGCTAGCGGCTCAGACTTGACACAAAATCGCGGGTCCACGCCCCCCGGACGCTAGGACAGCACGAAGAACTGCATCACCCCGGCGGCCAGGATGGCCAGCATCAGAAGTCCCAGAGTGATGACGATCGAGGGCCGCATGGCTTCAGCGTACCGGTCGGTCGGGTTTGGCGGTGAGGGTGACGGGCGATGCCTGCCCGCTCCCCGTGCCACCGGAGTCGTCTTCGACCGGCCGCAGTGTCAGCTCATCGCCCTCGGCCAGGGCCAGCTCGGCCGCCACCGAACCGCGGTCGACAGCGAGGGCCAGCAGACCATAGGAGTCGACCAGCAGCCCCACCGCACCGGTGGGAATCTCGCCGAAGGTGTTGACCCTGACGGCATTGCGGGGCAGGCGGCCGCCGCTGACCGTCACCGTGGCCGGCCAGTCGGCGATATCGGCCGGGTCGACGTTGAGCTGGGCGTTGCCGAACCGGTCGATCCACAGAATCTCGGCTTTGAGCCCTCCGCCGGAATCGGGTTCACTGACCGGCAGCAGTCCCGGAAGAAGCAGAGCCGGGTCGATGGGTGAACCCAGCTCGTGCAGGGGAACACCGAGGCAGAGGTGGGCGGCCACCGGGGCGAACACATCCCGTCCGTCAAAGGTGGAGGAGATGGCCGGGTCGTGTCCTTCGAGGTGATAGGCGGGATTGTCGAGCACGGCCGCCGCCGTGGCGCCACCGACCATGGCCACCGCCGGGGCCAGCAGGCCGTTGTCGGGGCCGACCAGGTAGGCCTGACCGTCGGCCACTTCGATGGCCACGGGACGGCGGGGGGTGCCGACTCCCGGGTCGACCACTCCGAGGACAACGCCGGGGGCCATGTAGCGGACCGATCGAGCCAGGGCCAGGCCGCCGGCTCGGACATCGTGAGGGGCGACGTTGTGGGTCAGATCGATGACCTGAACCTCGTCGGCCAGTGAACGGATCACCGAATGCACCACGCCGACGAATTCGTCCTGGAGCCCGTAGTCGGACAGGAAGGTGATGGTGTTGAACCGCATGTGGTCCTCCCCGTCGTCTCAGCCGCGGCCGAGTTCGATTGAACGTTCGGTGGCGGCTCCCACGGCGGCGGCGATGGCGGCCCGCAACCCGTGGTCCTCCAGGGCGGCCAGGCCGGCGGCGGTGGTGCCGGCCGGGGTGGTCACCTCTGCTCTCAGTTGCACCGGATCGGCGCCCGGTTCGGTCAGCAGACGGCCGGCCCCGTTTATGGTGTTGGCGGCCAGGATTGCCGCCACCGGACGGGGCAGCCCGTGCCGCACCCCGGCGTCGGTCAGGGCTTCGGCCACCAGGAAGATGTAGGCCGGGCCGGAGCCGGAGACACCGGTGACGGCATCGAGCTGCGATTCGGTGACCACCACCGTCTCACCTACGGCGGCCAGGACTCCCACCGCCCAGTCGAGATCTTCAGAGGTGGCGTTGCTCCCAGGGGCCAGACCGGAAACCCCGGCCCCGACCAGAGCCGGGGTGTTGGGCATGACCCGGATCACCGCGGTAGCGGCGGGTAGGGCCTTCTCCATGGCGGCGATGGTTATCCCGGCGGCGATGGAGATCACCCGGCCGGGCGCCGGCAGCGAGCTGCAGACATCAACCACGAAATGGGGTTTGACGGCCAGCACGGTGTCGATCCCGGCATCGGCAACCGGCTTCTCGACCACGGTCACGCCGGGCCATGACTGAGCCAACCGATCGCGTTGGCCACCGTCCACCTCGACAACGGCCAACTCGCTCGGCTCGGCCCATCCGCCATCGATCAGGCCGCCGACGAGCGCCTGGCCCATTCGGCCGCCGCCGATGACTTGCAGCTTTTGACCCATGGTTTGCTCCTCCGTGTCAAGGCAGCGTAACCGCCGCCCGGGCAACAACCCTGCCCTGGTAACTGTGGAACGGGAGTCAGAATCGAGAGGCGAAGCCGATACGCAACGCCGGTTTGAAGAACTGCTCAACCCACTGGTAGATCGACCCCACGATGCGGTCGAGCTCATCGGGCAGGGCCTCGGCCGGAACCACGGTGTTGTCGAGCTGACAATAGAGGTACACCGCGTTCTCGGACCCGATGACGAACCGGCCTCCGATCAGCTTGGCGTTGCGGCGCAGCAGGTAGGCGTAGAGCTCGGCCTCGTTCTCCTGGGGGGCCGGCATGAAGTAGGTTTCGGCATGCAGCGTCCGCTGACGGAGCTGGAACCACACCGTGGTGAACTCCTTCTCCTCACCCAGCAGCCGCACATACCAGGCCCGGGGCTGGTGGACGTCGATCTCCACGGTGTCGACAACGGGATTGTCGGCCAGCTGCTCGGACAACCAACGGTCGATGACCTCGAACCGGGACTGAATCTCGTCGTCGCTGGGGGGACGCTCGGTCATCGGCAGGGACGGACAGGATTCAGGGACACGGGGCCAGCGCCCCTTGGGCCAGATCCTCGTAGAGCCGTCGGAGGCGGGCGGCCGACGTCGACCAGGTGAACGTCCGGGCTCGGGCGGCGGCCGAGACCGAGAGGCGGCGGGCCAGCACCGGATCCTCCAGGATGGCGTCGACCCAGGCGGCGTAGTCGTCGGGGTCACGGCCGTCCACCAGGTAGCCGCTGTGACCGTGCTCCACCAGCGTCAGCAGGCCGCCGACGGCCGAGGCCACGGTGGGCGTACCGCAGGCCGCGGCCTCCAGGGCCACCAGGCCGAACGACTCCGATCGGCTGGGCACCAGGCAGACGTCGGCCGCCCGGTAGTAGGTCGACAGGAGATGGTGAGGGACCGGCGGCTTGAACTCGATACGGTCCCGCACCCCGAGATCGTCGATCAGGTTGTTGACGCGGACCACCTCGGCATCACCCCGATTTCCGCTGGCCCCGCCCACGATCCACAGCCGAGCGTCGGTCCGCTCGATCCGGGCCAGGGTCTCGATGGCGACATCGACTCCCTTGAGGGGCTGGATGCGGCCGATGAACAGCAGCAACGGCCGATCGTCGGTGCGGAGAGCCCAGCGGGCACCGGCCTGGTTGCCCGGTGAGAACAATGCGTGATCGACACCGGGGGGCACCACCTCGATCCGCTCGGGATCACAATCGTAGAATTCGACAAGCTGGGTGGCCTCGGCTTCGGCGTTGGCCAGCACCACGTCGGCACAGGCCATGATCTCGGCCTCGGCCCGGGCCCGGGACTCGGGCTCGAAGTCACCGGCCTCGGCCTTGACCCGGGCCAGCGTGTGGAAGGTGGTGAGCAGGGGTAGCTGGAGCTGCTGTTTCAGCGCCCGACCGGCCACTCCTGAAAGCCAGTAGTTGGCGTGGACCACATCGGGCTCGAAGTCGACAAAGTCCTTGGCCACCCACTCGGTGAAGTCGTCGACATGGTCGGCCAGATCCTCCTTCTTGAGATCGACCGGACCGGCCGGCACGTGCACCACCTCGAACCCCGGCTCCACCACGACCTTCTCCGGCAGGCCCTCGGCCCAGCGGCGAACGTAGACCCGGCAGACAACCCCCGCCCCGGCCAGGCCCGACACCAGCTCCCGTACATAGACGTTCATCCCTCCGCCATCGCCGACACCGGGCTGGACCAAGGGGGAGGTGTGCAACGAGAGGAGAGCTGCTCTGCTTATCACTGTTACCAGGTTAGAGGTCCGGCCAAACACCGCAAAGGTTGGTGGTCGCGGCACTAGGAGTCCGAAGCATTGGCGGCCAGGAACGACTTGTAGACGCTGAGCAGGGCCTTGCGTTGCTCTTCGTTCAACTCCGGAGCGTGCCGGATGGCCGACTCCAGCGTCGGTTCGGCCACCGCATCGCCGTCCAACATTCCCGCTCTGATGTACATCGTCTCGGCCGACACCTGGAGGGCCTTGGCCAGCTGCTGAAGGATCTGGGCCGACGGCTTGCGCAGGCCACGCTCGACCTGGGACAGGTAGGGATTGGACACCCCGGCCAGATCGGCCAGCCGCCGCATCGACATTTCGGCCAGCTGCCGTTGCTCGCGTATGAACTCGCCGATGTCGGGGACGCCGGGGGATTCCTTGTCGGACGGCTTCCCGTTTGGAGGCCCGTCACCGGACCGCTTGTCGCCGGATCGCTTCTGGCCCGACAATCTGCCGTCGCTGCTCACCGCCCCAAGATACCCCAAGTTCGGTGGCGGTCGTCAGCCCGGTTCAGCCTTGCAGTAGCGAGTCGACCGATGCTTCGCCGTCGCGATAGCGGCGAGCGATCTCGTCCTGAATGCGATCGATTCGATCGTGCAGGGTGCGGCGAGCGGCCGACAGATCAAGCTCGAACCGACGGAGGCGATCGAAAAGATCGGCCAGCTCGGCCTGGGCCAGCTGCTCCACCCGGGCCAGATCTCCGGGGGAGGCCACTTGGTCAAGGTCGTCGATGAGGGCAAGGGCGATGTCACCCGGTTCCATGACCTGCACCATGCGCGACGGCATCGTATGGGGCACGTCCTCCAAGCCGGTCGGTGGAGCCGACGGGCTCTCGGCAGGATCTGTGGTGGAGCCAGTGGAGGGACGGCCGTCGGTCAGGATGTCAGGCATGTCGAACAGCAGCCCGGAGGCCGACGTCATCAGCGGACCGTCGCGGCCGTCGGGGCGGCCGTCGACTTGGTCCGGGGTGAGGCGTTCTCGGCGGCCGACCTCATGACCGACGATGTCCAGTCGACCCTGGCTGACCCGGCGAACGAAGGAGATGTCCCCTTCGGCCTGGGTCAGCTGGACCCGCAGGTCCCGCAGTCGCGGCAGTTGCTCGGCCCGGAGATCAGCGAGCATCTCCGGCGCCATCAGACGTTGCAGATCGGCGTGCATACCCTAGCCAGGGTACCGGAACGGTGCCGCCGGTGGCGTGATCAGCTTCGGGCTCCGTGATTGCCGCCGGTGGTGTGATTGGCTGCCGCAGGCGTGATGACCGCCGGTCGGCGGCCAACCGTGGCGTGCCGGGCCCCCACTACCGGGGCCCCGACCGGCAACACTCCCTAGTGCAGATCGGGCAGGAGTACCAGCAGGAGCAACCAGAGGGGGGCCGCCAGCAGGTAGGAATCGAGGCGGCGCAGGGCCGGAGCCCAGGCGTTGCCCCGAGGCAACAGCGCCGAGGCCAGGTACTGGCCGGCGATGCAACAGATCCCGGCCACCACCACGAACATGATGATGGTTTCCGAGCTGAACGGGTCGGGCTGGATCAGGAACAGGAAGAAGGCGACGACACCAGCGGCGATCAGGCCGGCCATCGGCCCCTCGACCGGATTGAAGGCACCGGAGCCGACGAGAAAGTCGCCAACCTCATAGGCACTGACCAGCAGAATTAGCGCAATCAACACCGGCAGATTACGGAAGGCCATGGCCCCCAATGAGGCCGACGCCAGCCCCACCGGTATGGCCGACCGGGACAACACGTCGAACAACTGGGCGGCAGATCGTCTGTGCCCTCGGTAGATGATGAGGTAGACCGTGAGGATCAGGAAGCCGAGCACCAGCCCGATCAGTACGCCCCACGGTCCGTAGAAGCCCGAGATGCCGGTCACGAAGGCGGCGACGGCCGTCCAGGTCCGGGTGGCCGGATTCTTGGGGAACCAGGCAAAACCGGTCTGCAGCCCGGCCAACCCGGCCACCACCGAGGTGACCAGGGCCACCGCCACCGACGAGACGGCGGCATTGTCGTAGTTGAATCCCAGTAGCGCTCCACCGGCCAGAAGCACGAACCACAACACGCCGAAGGTCAGCTTCGGTCCGTCGGTGAAGTACGGTACGGCCCAGCGGTTGGCCGCCCACTTGGCCTCCCTGGTCCTGTGCTTCTGGATCTCCTTGGCGTCCTTGCGCCGTCGGCCCTGCGACTTCACCTGCATTGGTGGCCGAGCCGAGCGAGGGTCGGCCCATTGCTGGGCCACGGCTTGACGGTGGTCGGCCCCGGGGCCATGACCCGACGATCGGCGGCGCTGAATCTCGGCCCCGTATTGTTGCTGGGCCGGTCGGGCCGACGGGCCGGTACCGGTATTGGCTGGGGCCGGCTGAGGCGTTGGCGACGGTTGCGGTGATGACTGAGGCGTTGGCGACGGTGACGGCAACGGACGGGTCACCGCGGTCTGGAGACCGGCGGGCCCGGGTCGGCTCTGTTCGGCCCGGGGCTGGGCCGCCGGTTGGGCTTGGGGGCGGACCGGCGTCCCGGCCACGGGCGAGGTCTGGGCGCCTCGGGCGGCTTGAGAACGAACGGCCTGGGCGCGCTGCGGGGCTTGAGAACGAACGGCCTGGGCGGCCTGGGGGCGAGCGGGCTGGGCGGCTTGGGGAGGAGTCTGAGGGTGAGCCGTCGGCGGGCGCGGTGTTCCGCTCAGCGGGTCGGGGAGCGCCGGGTCAGGTCGCATCGTCGGTTGCACGACCGGAGTCGGAACCGTGGGCGGCCCATCGTCGGCCAGGACATCGTTGGCCGGCGTGGGGCTGCGAGGCTCGGCCGCTCGATCAAATCCCACCCGATCGCTGGTCGTGACTTCTTCAGCCTCACTCATACGTTCTGCCCTCAATCCGCCTGAACGCTACCCGCCCGAAACCGGAGGCAAAACCGCCACCTCGTCGTCAGCCGCCACCGGAGAGCGCCGATCGGTCGGATTGCCGTTGAGCCAAACCTTGCTTCCGGCCAGAATCTGCTCGAACGGCCCGCCAAACCGCTTCACGGCCGAATCGAGCACGTCGCCTACCGTGTCTCCCGGCATTTCCGTACTGCCGGTTCCCGCCGACTCGCGGGCTTGGGCGAACAATCGGAGAACGGCCACCGCTCCATTGTGCCACGCCACCCGGAAAAGGCACCGTCGACCCCCATGTTTTGGAGGCTATGTTTGAAAGGGTGCATGACGTGGTCGTGGTCGGTTCCGGACCCAACGGGTTGGCCGCCGCCATCACCGTCGCTCGGGCCGGTCGCTCGGTCCTGGTGGTTGAGGCCAACGACGAAATCGGTGGGGCGGCCCGGTCGATCACCAATGCCTCAGGTGCCGTTCACGACTTCGGGTCGGCGGTTCATCCGCTGGTAATGGCCTCGCCGTTCATGAAGACCATCGACTGGGCCGACCACGGGTTGCAGTGGATCAATCCCGAAGCGGCGATGGCCCACCCACTCGACGACAGTCGAGCGGTCGTCGTCTGGCGCGACCTCGATCGCACCGTGGCCGAACTCGAGGCCGACGGCTCTCCCTATCGTCGCCTCTACGAGGGGCCGGTGCGACACTTTGACGATCTGATGGCCATGGTCTCCACCCCGGTCCCACAGATCTTCACCGAGATGGCTCGCCGGCCCACCCTGGCGCTGCGGCTGGCCCGACCGTTGCTGCAATCGGCCTCGATGACGGCTCAGCGATTCGACCACGAGCCGGCCAAGGCCGTGATCGCCGGCCATGCCGCCCACTCCATCGTTCCCCTCAACCGCCCGCTGACCTCGGGATTCGCTCTGCTGTTCGGAGCGTCGACCCACGCCGTGGGCTGGCCCTTTCCCGCCGGCGGCGCCGGTGAGATAACGCGGGTGATGGCCGAGGTGCTCACCTCGTTGGGAGGCGAGATCCGCACCGGACACCGGGTCACCTCGGCCGACAACCTGCCGGCGGCCAGGGCTGTCCTGTTCGCCCTCTCGCCCCGCCAGGTGGCCCGAATCGTAGGGCAACGGTTCTCCCGTTCCTACCGGCTGCGCCTCAGCCGATTCCGCTACGGACCGGGTGTCTGCAAGGTCGACTTCGACACCTCCGAGCCCATTCCCTGGGCCAATGCCCAGGTGGCGGCGGCCGCCACCGTGCACGTCGGCGGAACCTTCGCCGAGATCGCCGAGGCCGAAGCCCAGGTGGCACGGGGCCAACACCCGACATCGCCCTTCGTGCTCCTGGCCCAGCACAGTTTGTTCGACCCGTCGCGTTCGCCCGACGGCGGGCACACCGTGTGGGCCTACTGCCATGTTCCCAACGGGTCGGCCGTCGACATGAGCGAAGCCATCGAAACCCAGATCGAGCGGTTCGCCCCCGGCTTCCGCGATACCGTCGTCAACCGCCGGGTCTGGTTGACCGCAGACTTGGAGCGGGCTGACGCCAACCTGGTCGGCGGTGACATCGCCGGCGGCTCCAACCTCGACCACCGGGCACTGCTACGGCCGTGGCCGTCGCTCCATCCCTATCGCACCGACGTACCGTCGTACTTCATCGGATCGGCCAGCACACCGCCGGGCGCCGGGGTGCACGGGCTGGCCGGTCATCAGGCCGCTCGTCAGGTTCTGGACCATCTCGGTCGCTGAACCCTGGAGCGCTAGGCTCGTTTGCCATGGCCAACCACCGGAACCGCACCGAGATCTTGGCCCTGCGTCATGGCCAGTCGACCTGGAACGAAGTCGGCCGGTGGCAGGGTCGGGCCGATCCGCCGCTGTCCGAGTTCGGAGAGCATCAAGCGGCGGCGGCGGCCCAGGCCATCGGTCAGGTGGACGCCATCATCACCTCACCGTTGGAGCGGGCCAAGCGGACCGGCGAGATCATCGGCGAGATCATCGGTGTCGGCCCGGTGGAGGTGATTGAGGATCTCAAGGAGCGTTCCGTCGGCCAGTGGGAGGGCTTGACCCGCCACGAGATCGAGGCGGAATGGCCCGGATGGATCGACAGCGACCAGCGACCTGAGGGCTGGGAGTACGACGTCGACCTGCAACGCCGGGTGCTGAAGGCCTTCGGCGAAATCGGCCAACGGCACCCGGGAGCAACCGTGCTGGTGGTGGCCCACGGCGGCGTCCTGATCGCAATGGAGAAACATCTCGACGTCCACGAGGCCCGGATACCCAATCTCCACGGACGGATCTTCCGCTGCGTGGGCGACCGTTTCGAGGCCGGTGATGAACTCAACCTGTTGCCCGATGACATGCGGACCGGCGGGCGCAGTAAGCGGTTCTGAGCGGTGGGTCAAGGCTTCATCGACCTCGATTCGACCACCGTCGACCCGACCGACGACGAGATCGATGGCGCTGATCTACAGCCCCTGACCGCCCGGGTGACCCGGTCGAAGCGCCGCAAGAAGACGGCGGAGGCCCGGCTCGAGGGAACGGTGGTTGAGATCCGGATTCCGGCCACCACAACGGTGGCCGACGAGCAGCACCTGATCGAGCATTTCCTGGCCCGCTTCGAGCGTTCCCGGCGGGCTGATCTGATGGATCTCAGGGAACGAGCCGATCGTCTGGCCGATCAGCACGGACTGCCCAAGCCGGTGTCGATCCGCTGGGTCTCGAATCAGAATCAGCGCTGGGGTTCATGCACGCCGGCCGACGGCACCATTCGGCTGTCGAACCGTATGGCCACGTTCCCCTCATGGGTCGTCGACTATGTGATCGTGCACGAGTTGGCGCATCTGGTGGAGACCGGGCATACACCCGCCTTCTGGTCGCTGGTCGAGGCCTATCCGTTGGCCGAGCGGGCCCGGGGTTATCTGCTGGCCAAGGCGGAATCAGGCGCCGGCCGGGGCCACTAACGAATCCTTGGTGCAATCTTGGCTTCGACGTGATTGGGCCGGTTCGGCCCGCCAGCTACTCTTACCCAGGATTGTTACGAAGAGACGACGGCCGCGGCTGACCACATCGGCCGGACAGACTGTCGGCGGGAACTCACAGGGTGTCAGCGGGCCCGGGTGGGAGAGAAGTCACGATGGCGAAACGGCAACAGCAGTCGATAGGCGTAGCGCTGGGCCTGATGGTCCTGGTCGGTCTGTTCGTGGCCGGCTATGCGGTCCTCACCGGCAACGGCGTTGACGACTTTCCCACTGGTTCCAACGGTGATGGCGTGGCCGCTGATGGCGGGCCGGCCCCAGCGGCCGACGGGGCCGGCGACGATGGGTCCGAGACGATTGGGGCCGTGGGTCAATCCGGTGCCGATGGAGACGTGCGGTCGTTCGGTCAGAACGTCGACGGATCGATCTCCAGCGATTCCGCCTCCGGCGTGGCCCTCCGGGTGGTGACCGACGAGGGCGCCGGGGCCACCACGTCGTCGACCCCGTCCACCGCCGTCCCGTCCGGCGAGACGTCGACGTCGGAGCCCGCCCCGACCACGGCTTCCACCGCTCCCTCGTCGTCATCCACGTCCTCGTCATCTTCGTCGTCATCAACGTCGACAACGGTGCCGACCACGGCCGTGACCGAAACAACCGCCATGCAGACGACGACGGCCAAGGACACATCCACCGCGCCGACCACAACACCAACCCAGCCGCCGAGCAGCGAGCAGACAACCTCCACCCGCCCGGCCACCACCGTTGCCCCGTCCACCGATGCCCGCTCGTTCGAGCAGGAGGTCATCCGCCTCACCAACGACGCCCGAGCCGGCGGAGGCTGCGCCCCACTGACCCACAACGACAAGCTGCATGCCGCCGCCCTCGGCCACAGTGTCGACATGGCCGACAACAACTACTTCTCCCACACGAGCCAGGACGGGTCAACGATGACCGACCGCATCGAGCGACAGGGTTACGCCTGGCGTTCCCTGGCCGAGAACATCGCCGCCGGCTACCGCACCCCGGCATCGGTTGTCGACGGCTGGATGAACAGCAAGGGTCACCGGGACAACATCATGAACTGCAACCTGACCGAGATCGGTGTCGGGTTCCACAAGCACTACTGGACCCAGAACTTCGGCACGCCCCGCTAGGAGTCTGCACTAGCAGTCTCCTGGTTGTGAGGTGCCGGCGGGGCTAGAGCCCACGCAGCGAACCGTAGTAGGCGCTGTGAAGACCGGCGTCGAAGGCCTCGGCCCCCGCTTCGTCGTATTCCGGTGAGTCTTTGACCTGATCCCTGGTCATGTCGATGTGGACCGTCTCGGACTCCCGGTCCACCCACGAGATCATTCCCACCGGAATGACGCGTTTCGTACCAAAGATCCAGAATCCGGTGTCGACCACCAGACGGCTGGCCTCGACGTTGTTGGTTTCGTCCTCCACCTTGCCGATGCCTCCATCGGTGGCCTCGACCTCGTACCCGATGAGGCTGGCCTCGTCGTCGACGACGTCGGCCCGATAACTCCAAATTGACATGATCTTCTCCTCCGACCGGTCACCGGTCGGGTGCCGTGACCGGTGCTGTCACTGATGCCTGTACTTGGTCGGGGACTACCCGGCAACGGCCCGAGGTAAACGTCGCTCCGACTACGCCCCAGCCGAGGAAACCAACGTCAACAACCGGTCGACGTCTTCCGGTCGGCAGAGATCGGTGCCGTCGGTCAGCACGGCGGCGGTGCCGGCGGCGATGCCCAGAGCCACCGACTCGGCCAACCCAAGCCTCCGGTTCAGGCCACAGGCGATTCCGGCCACCATCGAATCGCCGGCCCCCACTGCACTGCGGACCCGCACGGTCGGAGCGTGCAGCCGGAAGCTGTCGTCGTCGGTGATGACGAAGGCTCCTCCGGGTCCGACGGAGACGACGACGACATCGACCGTCGACCTCGACTGCACTTCTTGCGCGGCGACCAGGACATCGGCCTCGGTCAACAGCTCCCGGCCGGCGACTGCCGCCAGCTCGCGAGCGCTCGGCTTGACCAGATGGGCCCCCGACTCCAAGGCCCCGATCAGGGCCGGGCCCGACGTGTCGACAATGACCGGAGTCTGGGGCAGCAGGGCCACCAGCCGACCAAAAATCTCGGGGTCGACGCCGGCCGGGGTGCTGCCCGAGACGACAACGCAGCCGGCTCCCGCCCCGCTGACAACGGCGGCCACCCTTTCCAGACAGCTGCTCACCTCGGACTCGGTCAGCGTCGGACCGGGCAGCACGAATCGGTACTGGTCACCGCTGCTGTTCGACGTGACACTGATCGACTGCCGGGTGTCGCCGCCGATGTCGATGATCCTCACATCCGATTCATTCAGTTCGGCGATCAGCAACTCTCCGGTCCTGATGCCGGTTGGTCCGCCCAGCGGTAGTACGGCGACGGTCGAGTCGCCCAGACGACTACAAACCCGACTGACGTTGATCCCCCCTCCCCCCGGTTGGTAGCGGGGAGGGCCGGTTCGCAGCTTGTGGGTGGGCACCACCACGTCGGTGGTGAGCGACACATCGAGAGCCGGGTTGAGCGTGAGGGTGACTATCGGGTTGGAGGTCATGAGATGCCGGTACCGGTCGACGGCGCAGGGTCGGATCGTCGTCTATTGCCGACGTTCGTCGAGAGAGGCCAACTTGGCGTCGATCTCGTCCAGCTCCGACGACACCTGGTCGAGGTCGGCCATTGTGGGCAGAGTATCGGCCGGGGTGACACCGGAATGCGGGCCGGGTGTGGGGTCGACGGTACCGGCCTCGTCTACTTCATCAGCCTGACTGGGATCCAGCGTTGGATCAATCACTTCGGGTTCGGGAACAACCGGCGGCTCGTCGACGATCACAACGGGCTCCTCCGACTCCTCGGCATCCTCGGCGATTTCCGCCCGGCCGGCGTCGTCGGCGGCGGTGGCGTCCCCGGGATGCTTGGGCTCGAGTTCCAGGACCTCGATCTCGACCATGGCGATGGGAAAGGGGGCGGGATCGACATCGTCGGGCAAGGGTGGCACACTGCCGATGCTAGCGAATCGCCACCGGGGTGGCGGGAACGGTCGCCGATTCAACCCGTTCGATCGGGGTCGGGGTCGGGGTCGGGTCGAGGATCGGGTAGGGCTCCAAGTCCGGAGCCGGCTCCGGATCCGGATTGACTGTGCCCAGACCGGACAGCACCGACTCCAGTGCCGGCAACATCATGGGTATTCGTCGAGCCCGGACCAACACGCTCCACAAAGGCTCCAGCTTCTTCCAGCCCGCCGAGTAGGCCATGTGCCGGAGCCGACGGCTCGGGGTCGGCTTGGCTGAGGCCGCCCGCCAGATCGAGGACCAGCGGTAGAACTCCCGATAGGCCCACCAGTAGCCTTCCTCCAGCTGTGTCGGGGTCATCCGGGCCGGGCGGAAGACACATTGTCGGGTGTCGTAGCGGTCCCAGTCCCGGTGGAGGATCCGGCCCGACAGATCCATGCGGTCGTACAGTGCCGTCCCGGGATAGGGGGTCATGATGTGGAACGTGGCGGTCTCGATGCCCTCCGACAGAGCCCAGTCGACGGTTCGCGAGAACACATCGGGGTCGTCGTCGTCCATGCCGAACACGAAGCTGCCGTTGACCATCACCCCCAGGTCACGGAGCCGGGCGATGGCCTCGGAGTAGCTGCGTCCCAGGTTCTGGGTCTTACCGTGGTCGGCCAGGTTGGTGGCGCTGATCGACTCGAAGCCCACGAAGATGGACCGCAGGCCGGCTTCGGCCGCTCGCTCGATGAGATCGCCCTGGAGAATGGAGTTGACGGTGGCCGCCCCCTGCCAGAGCCGCCCCATGCCGGTCATGGCGCCGAACAGCTCACGGCAGAACTGCCGCTGACCGAGGATGTGGTCGTCGAGAAAGTAGAGGTGCTTGCCGGGCAGCGACTCGATCTGGGCCAGGGCGTCATCGACCCGCTGGGTGTAGAAACCCCGGCCGCCCTTGAAGAACGAGTCCTTGTAACAGAAGTCGCAGGAGTGGGGACAGCCTCTGGTCACCACCAGGGAATTGGGGACCAGGTAGTGGGTGCGCTTGATCAGGTCCCGCCGGGGCGGCGGTAGGTGGTCGAGGGTCCTGGGTCCGGATCGGTAGAGGCGCTTGGGATGGCCGGCGGCCAGGTCGGCCAGAAACTGGGGAAAGCTGTGGTCCCCCGGGCCGAGAAACAGGTGGTCACAGTGTTGGGCCGCCTCCTGGGGCAGTGCCGTGGGGTGGAGGCCGCCCATGGCCACCCGGACCCCTCGTCGCCGGTAGTGGTCGGCGATCTCGTAGCTTCGCCGAGCCGAGGTGATGTAGCACTGGATGACCACGAGATCGGGGAGCCGGTCACCCGGCCGATCATCGAGATGCAGGGGTTCGACGTGTTCGTCGCACAGTTCGATGTGGGTGTCGGCCGGGAGGTGACCGGCCAGGGTGGCCAGGCCCAGAGGTGGAAACAGCGAGTATTTGATCGGCCGGTAGCGGGGTTCGGTGGCCTCCAGCAGGGCGGGGAGGATCATCTTGACGTGTCGTGGTGGTGCGGTGTCTCCAGTGGTGTTTCCCCGGCCGTATGTGGTGGCGTTCGCAGCTGTGTTGGTAGCCATGAGGTAGCACAGTACCGCTTATTGAGCAGTTGCACAAGGCAGTCGCCTAGGGCAAACGATCAGATCATCTGCTCAGTGCATCTGGTCAGGAAGGCTTGCCCCTAGAATGAACCATGGCCAAACCGGGACCCCGCAAACCTCGCTCCAATCCCGACGAGGCCCGCCGGTCGCTGATCGAGGGGGCCATCACCGTGTTGGCTCGTGATGGCTTCGCCCGCACCAGTGCCCGGGCGGTGGCGGCCGAGGCCGGCGGAACCAACGGCCTGATCTTCTACCACTTCGGCTCAATGGACGGCCTTCTGGCCGCCACCGCCGCCGAACTGAGCGAACGCCGGATGGCCCGGGTACGGGAAGCCTTGGGCGGCGACGAAGCAGCCACCCAATGGCCACAACGCCTGGCCGCTACGATCCGAGCCGAGGCCGCCGACCCGGAAGGAATCGCCGTCATCGAATTGCTGGTCGGTGCCCGCACCTCACCGGGGCTGGCCGAGCCCGTCAACGACGCCATCGACCGCTCGATCCGCTTCGCTACTGAGGAACTGAAGACCGTGTTCGGCGACAGCCCCTGGACCCAGCTGGTTCCGGTAGACCTGGTGGCCGAGATGGCGGCAGCCTCGTTCTTCGGACTGGAGTTGTTCACCCAGGCCGGGCGCGACATCGACATCGATCGCATCGCCCGCTATGCCGCCCTCGGGATCGCTCAGCTCCCCCACCTGGCTACCAGCCCATCGGCCTGATTCCAGGCGGCGCAGTTGGACGGTTCCCCGCTAAGCGCTCACGCTGGCCCCGAAGAATCCTCTGATGGCTCGGGCCATCTCGGCTCGGTAGGGCGCGCCCGACGGCAACACGTCGACCGCACCGATTGACGTGTGGATGTGGCCCCGGGCCTGGATGTGAGTGACAGGAACCCCGGCCGCGGCCAGAGCGTCGACGTAGGCGTCGCCCTCGTCACGCAATGGATCGAACTCGCAGGTGACGACCACCGCCGGAGGCAAACCCGACAGGTCAGCGGCCCGCAACGGGGACACCCGAGGATCGGTGCGCTGGTCGGGATCGACATAGTGATCCCAGAACCAACGCATGAGGTTGGCGGTCAGGAAGTAGCCCTCAGCGTTGTCGACATAGGAGCGGCGTTCCAGGTCACAGTCGGTGACCGGGGTCAGCAGCAGCTGACCTTGCAGCGCCGGCCCACCACGGTCGCGGGCGGCCTGGGCCGTCACGGCGGCGATGTTGCCGCCGGCGCTCCAGCCGGCGACCGCCACCTCGCCGGGCCGACCACCCAGGGCCTCGGCATTGTCGACCACCCATTGCAGCGCCGCCCAACCGTCGTCGACGGCGGCCGGGAACCGGTGTTCCGGAGCGTGCCGGTAGTCGACCGACACGATAATGGTGTCCGACTGCAGGCACAGGTCGCGGCACAGTGGATCGTCGGCCGTGGCGTGACCCAGCACCCAGCCGCCGCCGTGGTAGTAGACGACGACCGGATGAGGTCCGTCGGTTGGTGGCCGGTACAGGCGGTAGGCCAGCTGGTGGCCGTCGGCCGCCGGGTAGGTGCCGTCGACCATCTCCCCCACCTCAGGCCCCGGCGCCCGCTGGGTGTTGAACTGTTCCAGAAACGCCCGCCCCTCTTCGGGTGTCATCGTGTCGATGGTGGGCAGATCGGCGATCAGTTCCAGCAACAGGGTCACGTCGGGCAACACCCGACAGACGACGCCGTCGTTGGTGACCGATCCGTCGGGCCCGCGGCGGGTGAACCCCAGATAGTCCCGCTCAACCACCTCGTCGCAGATCCGCCGGTAGCGGTCGACCCCGCCGATGTAGGGCAGAAAGACCTGGGTCTTGCCCGGCACATTGGCTCCCATGTACCACGAGTTGGCTTGGGGGAAGAGGGTTATGTCGCCGAAGTCGTTGGCGTGTTGCACCCAGCCGGCTTCGGCCGTCGCCGTCGGCTCGATCGTGTCATAACCCTCGGCCTGCAGGGCGGCGATGGTGTCGGTCACCCACTCGACGTGCTGCTCGATGGACACCGCCATGTTCGACAGCACCGACGGGCTCTGAGGGCCGGTGATGGTGAAGAAGTTCGGGTACCCCACGGTGGTCAATCCGAGGTAGGTCAGCGGACCGTCGGCCCAGCGGTCGGCCAGGGCTCGCCCCTCTTTGCCTTTGATGTCGACGGCGACGATGGCGCCGGTCATGGCGTCGAAGCCGGTGGCATAGACGATGGCATCGAACTCCCGAGATCCGGATTCGGCGTTGTCGATGCCGGATTCGGTGATGGTGACGAAGGGATCGGTCCGCAGATCGACCAAGTCGACGTGATCGAGGTTGAAGGTGGCGTAGTAGTTGGTGTCCAGGCACAGCCGTTTGGTGAGAATGGGATAGGAGTCGGGGCACAGGGTCTCGGCCGTGGCCGGGTCGTCGACGATGGCCCGGATCTTGTTGCGCACGAACTCGGCCAGGGTCTCGTTGGACACCGGGTTGGCGAACAGGTCGGCGAACGAGCCGTACATGCCGGCCAGCGTTCCCGAGTTCCAGCCGCGCTCGTAACGGCGTTGCCGCTCCTCCTCCGGTACGTCCATCGCCCCCTCGGTTACGACCTCCCGGGGCACCCCCAAGCTCGACCAGCGGGCGTCCTCCCGGTAGGCCACCGGATCGGCTTGGTAGCGAGCCATCTTCTCGGCGGTGACCGGACCGTTGCCGGCGGGAATGGTGAAGTTGGGGGTGCGTTGGTAGACGGTCAGCGACTCGGCCTGAGC
This sequence comes from Acidimicrobiales bacterium, assembly GCA_965216685.1. Lineage (GTDB taxonomy): Bacteria > Actinomycetota > Acidimicrobiia > Acidimicrobiales > SZUA-35 > JAHELU01. The sequence goes on along the minus strand of OZ244195.1, from coordinate 3,057,223 downwards.
GGCCACGTGAGGGATCGTCTGGATGCCCGACGAACCGGTGCCGATGACGGCCACCCGCTTGCCGCTGAAGTCAACATCCTCGTGGGGCCAGCGGCTGGTGAAGTAGACCTCGCCACCGAAGCGGTCGGCTCCTGTGACCTCCGGTTCCTTGGGCACCGAGAGGCAGCCGGTGGCCATGACGTAGTAACGGCAGCGGAACTCTTCTCCCGACTCGGTGGCCACGGTCCAGGTTCGTGACTCGTCGTCCCAGGCCGCCCGGTCGACTCGGGTTTCGAAGCGGATGTCACGCCGCAGATCGTGCTTATCGGCCACGTGTTGGAGATAGGCCAGGATCTCGGGTTGGGTGGCGTACTTCTCGGTCCAGGTCCACTCGGATTCCAGTTCGGGATCGAAGCTGTAGGAGTAGTCGAGGCTCTCGATGTCACAGCGGGCTCCGGGGTACCGGTTCCAGAACCAGGTTCCGCCCACATCGGACGCCGCCTCCAGGGCAATCGCCCGCAGGCCCATCCTTCGGAACCGGTGGAGGAGGTAGAGGCCGGCCATGCCGGCTCCGACGACGATGGCGTCGGCATCGAGTTCGCCGGTAACGCTGTCGGCTCCGGTGGTGTTGCTGTTGGTCGTCTCGGACATCTCAGATCCCCTCGGGTCAGGCACGGCGGCGCCACCTGACGCCCCGTCGGGACCGCCACGGTGTCTCCATCCAGTCCAATCGCTGGATCGAGCACAGTCAATTCGACGGTTGGTGATTTCGGCGACTCGGAAGCGGCTTCGAGCCGACGCCGAGGATCAGCGTCCGGGGCCTCGGTCGGCGCCCGGGTAGTGGTTGTCCGGAACCCAGTCGCCTCGTCCTTCAGGCAGAAGATCGAGGACGTGCCAAAGCGGCCAGATCTGATCGATGCCGCCGTTCGCTCCGTTGTGGAAGTCGGCACTCTGGGTATAGAAGTGCCGGACGTGGTCGCCGTCCAAGCGGAAGGAGCTGACAGCCGGCACCTGACCTCCCTTGCTGCCCTCGGTGCCAAGGTCAACGGTGAAGCTGTTGTGGTAGGAGGAAACGAGACGCAGTCCCTGCCATCCTCGGTGTCGCCCCCAGGCCCGCAACTTGTCAAGCGGGGCTTTGGCCACCACGGCGAAAGCCGCCTACTGGTGGAGGTGATGTGAGATGCCGTGCAGCCCGTCAACGATGCTGGAGCACATGGGGCAGGCCTCATCGTCGTCGGGGTGGAACATCAGGTGATAGACGATCAACTGCCGGCGGTCGGCGAACAGCTCGCGCAAACGAATGTCTCGGGCGTCGCGGTCACTGGTCAGATCGATCGGGCCCTCGCGAAAAACGTAGTCTTCGACGATGGCGCCGTCGGGCAACCTCGAACGCATCGCCGCCTCGCCCGGTTGGTTGAGGGTGACACTCTTGGGTGTTTCCTGCCAGCCTTCGCTACTCACCTGTACTCATCCGTTCTTCCCCTGACCGCGATCCGCCATAGATCGTCCGTCACGGCTGGAGCGCCGTCAACGGGTTGCGAGCGAACGAGACCGAGCGGATCGTGTCGGCCTCGACCGAAATCGGTGTCTCGTTGTTGTTGAGGTCGATCATCATGACCGAGCTGCCGTCGGTCGACTCCTTGACGTAGGCGATGCGCTGACCGTCGAAGGTTAGGGAGGTGATGCGGTCCAGGCCCTCCCCGATACGGCGGGGGATGCCGGCCTGATCACCGGTCAGCTCCCAGACTTGCAGCTCGGTGGCCTCCTCGCTCCCGTCGGCCCGGTATTCGACGATGGTGAAGGCCACCGCCGCGCCGTCGGGGCTCAGCGCGACCGCACCGTAGGTCGGACGGCCGGGGAAGGTGCACTCGGGCTGATTGGGCAGGGTGAGGTTGAGATCGGTGCCGTTGCGGTTGTGGAAACGCAGGGTGCCGCAGTTGTCGTCGCTGGTGGCGATGGCCTGGAGATCGGCCTGGGCCGAGAAGCTGACGACGGTCTCCCCCTCGGCCAGCTGCAGGTGCGGTAGCCGCTGGCGGCTGGCCGCATCCTGCTCCGACACGAGCTGTACCCAGTCGATGGCATTGTCACCAACCAGCAGGAAGGCCCGGGGCGAGCCACCCCAAAAGCCGACATCGAGGAGTCGACCACCGGCATCATCGAGGGTCTCGGGCTCGGACTGGCCCTGCAGGTAGACGACGGGGCCATCAACCTGGCCGACAACGAGTCCGCCGACCAGATCGTCGGCAATCTTCTCAACCGACAGCTCGGCGATCGGACCGTCGATGGCGGCCGCCACCGTTCCCCCGGTCCGCATAGACTGAGGGGCGGCGGCAATCAGGATCTCGGGGGTGTAGCCTTCATCGCCCGGCACGAAATCGTCGATGGCATCAGCGGCGGAGGCAGCCTCATTCACCTCCTGCGACGCCGACTCGGCCTCCCCGATCACCAGCGTTGAATCGGGAGACGGCGAATAGGCCTCCGGCCGCTCCAACTCAGCGCAACCGCCAAGGAACAGGGCCAGAGCCGCTGCTGCGGTGGTCAGGGCGGCCAATCGAAGAGGACGACAAAACATCGGACTCCATGGTGGCAGCCTCAGAAGCCGGCGGGGCGGCGCCCGCAACATTTTCCGCCACCCCATGAAGGTGGCGCTTGTGCAACGGTCGACGAAATGTGACCCCGAAACCTCCCCCACCCGCTAGCCTTTTCTACGCCCCTGTGGCGCAGTCTGGTTAGCGCAGTGGACTTTTAATCCATTGGTCCTGGGTTCGAATCCCAGCGGGGGTACAACACGCGCTTGTGCACGGTGACCTGAAAGTACTCGGGTCCAGCCGACGCCATGACCATGGTCCCTGGTTGGCAGGCGTCACCGATCGTAGGCTGTCGCCATGGCGGCCGATCCTAGTATCCGACTGGCCGGTTGGACCAGCAGCCGGCGAAGACAAGACTACGTCAACGCCTATCGCCGGGCCCAGGAGCTGTGGGACGCCCCCGTCGAGGACATCGAGCTGTCGACCCGCTACGGTCCGACCCACGCCCTGGCCAGCGGCCCGCCCGAAGCTCCCCCGCTGTTCCTGCTCCATGCGGCGTTCAACACCGGAGCCATCCAGTGGTATCCCAACGTGGGCGCGCTCTCACGGAACCGCCGGGTGGTGGCACTCGACTTCGTCGGGGCACCGGGCCTGAGCACACAGACAGCACCGATTCTGGGACGGGCCGACGCCGCGGCCTGGCTCGGTGACGTGATCGACGCCTTCGAGCTGGCCAGCGCGGACGTGGTCGGTTCGTCGCAAGGTGGATGGCTATCGCTCAACCTGGCCGTGGCCGATCCGCAGCGGGTGTCCAAGCTGGTGCTGCTGGCCCCGGCGGCGTCGTTCCTCCCGTTCAGACGGGCTGTGCTGCTCTCGATACGCCTGGGTCCCCACATGCCGAGCTGGACGGCACGACCATCGCTGAAGCCGATCTTCGGGGATCGACACCAGGTCGACGACCGCATCGTCGCGTTGTTGGAGCGGAGCCTCCGCCACTACCGCTTTCAGCAGCGCCCGGTGATCCCCGATGTCTTCTCCGACGCCGAACTCCGATCAGTACAGGCCACCACGCTCGTTCTCTACGGTGACCAGGAGATCATCTACGATCCGCAACAAGCCCTGAACCGGGCCCGGACGCTCCTGGCCGATGTCGAGACCGAACTCATGGCCGACACCGGACACCTTCCCAATGTGGAACGACCCGAGTACGTGAACGAGCGACTGCTCCGTTTCCTGGGCACCGCCGATCAGAATCAGTGATCGAGATGGCGGCCAGGACACGCTGGAAGACTCCCGTGGTAGCCGGTTACCTGAGCTCGCTCCGAGCGCCGCGGTCACGACAGCGTGGATGTGTTCGATGACCCCCAGGTGTGTACGCCGGGGGTTCTCGGATCGGACGATGCTGGCCACGGTGAAGGTGGTTCACACGCTCATCTGGCTTGTGGTTGAGATGGCCCTCGCAGTTGTGATCGCCGACGGCATGCGGAACCGTCGAGATCGACGGACGAGGTTGGCCGCTCTGGTCGTCGGAGCGGAGAGCGCCGTCTACATCGCCAACGGGGCCCGTTGTCCAATGACGACTCTCGCAGAATCACTTGGCGCCGACAGCGGGGCTGTGACCGATATCTTCCTGCCTGTCTGGCTCGCTCGCAGCCTACCCGTCCTTCATGTTCCGGCCGTGGCCGCGGCGGTGTGGCTGCACCTCCGGCAACCTCCCGACCGCCGCTAGTGCCGCACTAGTTGGAAGACATCGTCGATCAGGAGTGCCGGGGCACTCAGCACTCGCTGGTTGGAGACCGGATGCATGTCACAATGTGATGGTGCTCCGACGGCGAATCGCAACCGACAAGTGACCCGGTCGTCAACGTGGCGGGTCCTGCTGATTGCCATCGCCTGCCATCCGCTATTCCTCTACGGGCGTGCCTTGCGGAGAGGCTTCAGCGACTCCGGACTGCTCGGCGGGACACTCAGCTTCCTCCTCGCCGGCACCGTGTTCAGCTTGGTTCTGATGCTGATGTTCATGCCCACTGCTGATGCTCTCCGAGAGATCGGTCGACTCAACCAGGGGGCTCTGGGCCTCCTTGCGGTCGCTATCGTCTTGGCCCACGTCGGGGTGGCCGTCGGCATCAGTCTGACCGGCTCGAACTGGTTTGGCCTCATCTATCCAACTCTCGCCGCAGTCGTATTGGTGGCGACCAAGACGATGCCACCGAAGAGCCGCACCAACCGATCTCCTCCAATGCCGCCGCCAAGAGGAAGACGGCCAAGGCGCCGGGAACGGCCGGCCACGGCAGGTGGGCATCGGCATACGAGCGGTCGAGGAGCATCTCGCGCCGTTACCAACCCATCCGGGGACCTTGGGCCCTGGCCCATCTGCCTGTGATCGATGAACATCAAGGGAACGGCACATGCCGATTCGCTGGGCGACAAACGACCCAGAGGAGCAGATCATGAGGGACCTGGAGGAAACGACGGACCGATCCAGGTGGCACCGCAGCTGGCGATTGCTGATTGGTGTACTGGTGGTAGCCATCGTGGCAGCAATACCGGCCGCAGCCCTGGCCACGGTGGCGGCCGAGGAGATCGAACTCGAGGGGACGCTCCGCAGCGGAGACAGTGTTGAGGTCCCGGCCGATGAAACCTTCGAGGGAAACCTCTATGTTTTCGCCGGTCAAATCGCCATCGACGGCACAGTCGATGGTGATGTCCTGGCCAGCGCCGGCCAGATCACCGTCGACGGAACGATCACCGGAGATCTCCTGGTCTTCGCCGGTCAGGTGACCGTTGCCGGCGACGTGGACGGCGACATTCGATTCGCCGGTGGCGACCTGACGGTGCCCGGCGACGTCGGTGGAGACATCGCCATGGTAGGCGGCGTCGGCGACATCGACGGGACGGTCGGTTCCGATCTTCTCTTCGGTGTCGGCCAGATGGCGCTGAGCGGTGACGTCGACGGAGACGTGTACGGGGCGGGCGGCGACTACGACCGCTCCGGCACCATCGGTGGCGAGGAGCGGGTCACCCTCCCGACACCGGAGGAGGAGCCGACGGTGGGCGATCGGATTCTCGACATCGTGTTCCGGACCATCTCCGTCTTCGTCGTCGGAGCCCTTGGACTGCTGCTCATGCGGCGGCCCCTCGACCGGGTGGTCGACCGGGTACGGAGCCGCCCCCTTCGCTGCCTGCTGGTCGGCCTGCTGGCCCTGGCCGCCCTGCTCGTTGGGATGATCGCAGCATTGGTGCTCGGCATCGTACTGTCGATCCTCTTCGCCTTCCTCGGTCTCGATCTGCTGATCGGCACCTTCTGGTTCGTGTTCATCACCGCAATCATCGTCCTGGCGGCGCTTCTCTACCTCGTCGGAGTGTTCGGGGCGCCGATCGTGACGGCCCTGGCCGCCACCGAGTATGTCGTCGACCGTGACGCCGGGCTGTGGGTTCGACTGGCCGCCCTCGCTGTTGGAGTCCTGGCCTACACGGCGCTGACGGCCCTGCCGGTAATCGGTGGCATCCTCATCTTCCTGGCTTTCCTGCTCACCCTGGGAGCCATCAGCCTCGGTGTTCGGTACATCAGGTCGATCGGTGGCCGAGGCGATGTGGTCGGCGTCGACGACGTCGAGTACCGCACGGGAGCCGATACCGGCGCCGGTTGATACCGCAGCCGGTCGACGCCTGATCGCCGAAACTTCACCCTGACCGGGTGGGACGGTGATCGGTGAGCCCCAAAAAGGCGACAACCCCGGAGGACTTACCGGGGATGTGCACTAAATGACTCGCACAAGGGGAGTCGAACCCCACAAACCAACTGAACGAAGAGCCTGTACTGGATTCAAACAGCGTAAAGGTATGCCGATACCTCTCGGAGGCGAGAACCCTTATTGTCCCACAGGATGAGCCCGAGGACAAGGGGCCTGACGGCGATCGGTCGATCAAATTTCCCAGGCGAACCACGAGTAGGCGTCGGGATGGAACAGCGTGTCAGTGCGGGCTATCGCTCGAATGAGCGGGCCGATCACCGGGATGCCGGTTCCCCACGGTCCATGGGGTGTCACCTCGCTGCGGTAGCCGACGGTCGGACCGTCGTAGTACGGCCGGTCGAAGGCCAGCATGCCGTTGTGAGCCAGCTCGTGAATGAAATCCCGCTCCTTGCGATCCTGCTCTCCCGGGGTGTAGGCCAGGACCGTGGCGAAATAGGGACAGACGTGCACGTTACCGGAGTAGGTGTAATAGAGCCGCTCGCCTTCGCACCTCCCGGATGACGCCTCGCATTCAACAGTGAGATCGGAGTCGAACTGGGCTCGGATCAATCGGAAGTTCGAAAGGGCCTGGGCCACGAAGAACGAATCGATCTCACCGGTCGCGGTGGGGTCGAAGAACCGGTTGAAGACCTGCTTCTCCTGAGCGCTCATCCCGTCCCAGCCCTGTTCGAGCACCCGAATGGCCTTGTCGACTTTGGCTCTGGCTCCGGCCTGGAACCCGCGGAACTCGGCCCGGATGGCGGGATCATCACAGTCGACGAACGACACGTCGTCCAGTACCGGTTCCAGAACGGCCTGTACCCGTTCGTATTCGGAGGTGCTCAGATCCCCCCGGAGAGCGTCGACCAGGCCCCGGCTCTCATCGCCAAACCTGCCCCACAACCGGGCCGCCGTTGCGTACTTGTTCCAGAATCGGGCCTCCATGGCCCGGATGGCGGTGGCGTTGCCGGCCATGGATTCGATGACCCGGAACACGGTGGCCTCATCGGTGCCGAGGCCGGCCATGGCCACGAACAGCTCATCCTCGGGCTCCAACCGACCCTGGTCAAACAGCATCTTTGCCTGCAGGAGCTCGGCCCCACCGAAATCGGAGCCGATGTCGGCCAGGAGTTCCCGGCCGGTCAGGTCGAGATACTGAGCCCGGATGCGGTCGCGCTCGGCCGCCGTTCGGCCGGTCAGTGCGGCGTATACGGCGGTTTCGTCGGTACCGAGCCCCGACATGGCGTCTCGAAGCTGGGTCGCCACCGCTCGGGCCAACTGGTCGGACAGTTCGGCTCCGCTGGGATCCTCCACTGTTTCGGCCGCCATGGCCCCGAAGATGCCGAGGTGACGCAGCTCGCTGTCGGTCAGTTCGTCGATCAGATCGGCCTGCAGATCGCGATCAAACAGTCGGCGGTAGGTGGCGGCGATCTCGTTGACCTGCGTCTGGTTGCGCCCACTCATGGCGGCATAGATGGCCGACTCGTCGGTCCCCCAGCCGGCCATGGCCCGGCGCAGGGTTCGAGCGACCTGTTCCAGCGACGTCGGGTCGAGCCCCGATACCGGGGGCGAGCGGGTCGGCGGAACGGGGCCGCGGGCCGGCTCATGACGGCCGCCACCAGGGGTGGCCGGCGACGGCGCGGGTCGGCCGCCACTCGGTCGACGTGACCTGGTCGGCGCGGCCCTCATGGGTTCAACGTAGCCCGAAGACCGAATGGCCTTCCAGCCCCACCGCCCGGGTACGACCGATCGTCACTCGACCACCGCCTCTTCGTGGTCTGGTTCCTCGGCCGATTCCCCCGAGGCAGCCGGTTCCTCCTCGGCCGCCACGACCTCGATGGGAGGCCGGTCGGGCCGCTCCAACTCGAAATGCATGAAATCTTTGGTCCGGTTGGCCACGCCAAGCCATTTGAGTGCCCCACCGTCGCTGCCCCGCAATGCCGCCACCAGCTCCGGGGCGAGATCGAAGAACCCGTGGGCGGCCATGCTGCCCACGCTGGCGCTTGACCGAGCCGCCACCTCGGTCCCGTTGCGACGGCGGGAGGCCTGGAAGGCCCGGTAGGTTCGAAGCATTGTCAGAGCTTGGGGGGCCACCTGGGCGTCGGTCAGCGTTGCCACCAGGCAAACGTCGGGTGGATCTACACCCGGTGGGATCGGACCCTCACAGATCGGAGCCTCCTCGACCTCTGATTGCGGTGATCGGTCCTCCCGGCGCTCCCACATGAACTGAAGCCACCGCCGGATTTCCCGGAGTTGATCGCGCTGGCGACGATGACCGACGGCTCGCTGCAGTGTTGGCAGTATGAACTCCCGCATCCACGGCTGGTGGAGCAGTCCCTGTTGTTCGAGATAGCCGCCCAGCCCGTCCACCATGGCCTGTTCCGAATCGAAGACGGCCGCATACCGGCTACTGGCCGTGTGCATCGTTCGGATGTCGCCGAGTAGCCCTGATGCTGTTCCTCCTGCCCTGATACGCCGGTACTCCGGTCCGGCTTCGAGATCGAGGCCGGTCAGTTCCTCGACCGGACTGGCGGTCCGTACCCCGGACCTGACATTGGGGTTGGTGGTGGCGTTGAGATCGACGGCCCAACCGAAGCTGTGCAGACTGAGGTTGGTCGGGCTGTTGCGGTTCTCCCTGATGTTGAATCCTCCGGCGCTGCGCAGCGAGGCCCGGGCCAGATCAGCCCACGTTCGACCGCCCGACCGCCGGGAGTTCAGCAGACGTTCGGCGGCCTGGAGCCGCCCCTGCATCACGGGGTGAACCCACACGTTCCGGCCCAGGAACGGGGCGTGCACCATCTGGTCGTAGTACTGGTTGATTCCCTGCACCGAACCGAACCTGGTCATCAGAGCGGCCCGAGCGGCCACATAGCCGTGGAACCCCCGCTCGATGTTCCGCTGAACGAAGTTGCTCAACTGGCTGAACTCCCGTCGGGCCACGTCGATCGTCACCGACGCCACCCGTTGGACGATGACACGCTCGACGGCGTCGGCCACCTGCTGCCGTTCGGCCCCGGTCAGCGCTCGGAGTTCGTCGAGCAACGGGGCCTGCCACAGCGAGATGTAGGTGCGCTGGAGGGTGTTGCGGCGTCGTTCGGCCGGTGGGTCCTGCGGTTGCACGATCTGGCCCCGCAGTGTGGTCGACCGCCCCCCGGTCCAGGAGTTCTTGTAGACCAGACCGTCGACACCGGCCAGCGCCTGACCGACCTGGGCCGCCACCCGGGCTACCAACGCGCTTCGAACCGCCATCTGAACCCCGACGATGACCTGACTGTGGGTGGCCGAAGGAATATGACGCAACCGGGCCAACAGATTGGGATCCATCAGGTTCGGAGCTTCGAGGGCCAGCATCGGGTATCCAACCGGACCGTGCGGTGATCGGACGAACGCCTCGAACCAGGGCCACAGCACCGCCACCCGGGTGGCCGGCAGACCGTCGAGGGCCGCGGCCAGCTGCAGGATCAGGACATCGAGGTCGACCGGCGAACTCAGCTGGGCCGGTGTTCCGACCGCCGACTCCGGTTCGTTCAGGTACTGACCAAGGCCGGGGGTCAGCGGCGGTGGATGCAGGGTCTGGGGCCCGGGGCGTTCCCCGCTCTGCCTGATCAGCTCACGGACGCGCTCCGACATTTGATCGGCTTCCCGGCTGTGGGGATCAGTCGGCTCCTGCTCCCGTGTACCCCCGGACCGAGTCTGCTCCGCCCGCCGCGGCGGCCCCGCTCCCGGACGGTGAAGCCGGCTGCTCCTTCTCTTGAACAACGGGAGGCGCGGCGGTCGAGTCATCGCCGTTCAGCGGTTGAGGCGCTGGTCAAAACGGCACCCGCAGACTGATCAGAAATCGCTGGACGACCGGATCCTGTCGAGCGATGTCGGCCAGAACGTTGTACTCGGCTCCAATGGCGAGTATCTCGTCAAGTCGGAATTCAAGTCCGGCGCTGCCGGTCGCGGCCAAGGAGAGCTTGTCGCCCAATCGTCCGGGTGTCGTATCGCCACCGGCAATTCCACCCGAGACGACCAGCGACGGTAGGTAGGGGGTTCGGACACGTAGCGAGGTACCAAGGCCTGCGCCCAGATACCCCATGCCGCTGCCCAGTTCTCCCTGGCCCATGGCGAACAGTCGGAGGCGATTCCCCAAGGTTGCGGCCAGTTGGGATCTTCCTTCGACGTCGAGTGACACCCGGCCCGCAGTGTAGGTGTTGGTGCCGGCCGCTCGAATGTTCAAGCCGACCAGGAGCTGGTCTTCCTCCAACATGGCGTCGAGGGCGTTGGGGCTTTCGATGATCAGCCCGAACCCTCCGGCCGGACCGACTCCGGCCGCCTCCATCACCCGGTAGACGAACTCGGTGCATTGCAGCCCGAACAGGTTGTAGTCCGGACGATCGGTGCACGTCGCCTGGGCAAGATCGCGGGCGGCAATGAACTGTTCCTCAGTGAGCGTGAACTCGAGTTGGGAACTCGGCTCGTGGCCACCCTGGTCTTCGTCTGTCCAGACACATCCGGCCACATCGTCAAAGGGACTGCTGGCATCGAACCCTTCCTGGGGCCAGAAGCCGTAGTACCAGTACGACCCCGAGGGATCCACCAGCTTGAGCCAGGAGTGGCCGACCTTGGATGTCGCAGCCTGCAGCACAAAGGGACCGAATGACTCCTTGTCGGCGTAAACCACGAGCCGGTAGTGACCCGTGGGCCCATCATTCCCAGCCGGCGTGGTGCAGTCGGTGGCGCAGTCCGACGGATCGAGTTTGGCGACAGCGGTGTTGGCCCGGCTTATCCCGGAGGGCACATTGGGTCCAACCGATCCACCCGCCTGTTGGACAACGTGAGTCGCCTCATGGGCCAGGACTTCGAGGGCCAGCGATGCTGAACGGTCGACGTCGCGACCGAGCACAATGTGAGTTCCCACGGCAAAGGCCCGAGCGTTCATGGCCTCGGCCGACCGGTGAGCTCGAGGGCCGGTGTGTACCGTCACGTCGGCCAAATCGTGGCCCAGGGCCGGTTCCAACACCGATCGTTCGCCCAGGCTGAGCGGCCGGCCCGTTCCGGCGATGGTCTTCGCCAGCGGTCCCAGAAGAGGGGCTCGGAGCGGCCCGGGCGTGGCGTGATCGGTCTTTGGCTCCACCTCGGCCCGGTGCAGGGTCTCTGGTTCCGCGCCGCCCCGCTGTTGAACCACGTGGGTCAGCTCGTGGGCCAGGAGTCGCCGTCCGGCCTCCGTGCCCGGCCGGTACTGGCCCGGTCCGAAGACGATGTTGGGCCCGAGGGTGTAGGCCCGGGCGCCCACCTCGGCCGCGGCCCGAGCGTCACCAGCGCCGGTGTGAACGCGAACGTCGGAGAAGTCCCGGCCGAACGCACCTTCGGCCCACGATCGAGTCGACGGATCCAGTGAACGGCCCGAACCTGACGGGGCCACATCGGACCGTCCCACGGTGAACCCACCGGCCGCCACACCACTCGGGCCGCTGGGCTGTGCCGAGCGACTCACCTCGTCGTCGTCGCAGGCACAGGCTCTCATCACCGTGCTGGACGCCGTCATGCCCATGACCCGGTCGGCCACCCGATCGGCTTCTCGTTCGTAGGGGTCCGAGGGTTGGGAGACCCGTAGCGCGGCCTGGGGGCGTCGAGCCGGCAGCGAACTGATCGGGGTTGCCGACGGGCCCTTGGGAGACGCCGAGTGGGAACGGCCCGCCACAGATCGGGTGGGCCCGGTCATGGTACGACCTGGTCCCGCAGGAACTGGGTGGGGACCGATGCCCCGACCGAACCGGCCAACCCGGCCGCCACCACGTCCCGCACCGTCCACACCCGCCGGGTTGGGACGGTGCCCACCGGCACGGCCCGGACACCGACCTCGAAGCCCTCGGAATGGGCCCCCCGCACGGTGATGAACGGACCGAAGGTGCCGATGAGGCGGATGGCGTCCACCGCGGTGCGGGCCATGGCGGTGGCGTTGACCGTTCGGCTCATGGTGGACCGGGCGTGGCTGATCTCCAACGAGTCCACGTTGCCCACGAACAACGAGTGGCGCTCCCGTGAGTAGCTGGCCGGCACCCGCAGGTGAGTGGTGTTCTCGGTGATCACCGCCTGCACGATGCGTGACCGGCCGCTGGTCAACCTGGCCCCGAGATGAAGACCCTGCACCGCGTCCCGGACGGTGTTACCGGTGATCCTGACCCGATTGGACTGGCGGCCGCCGACCACGATCCCCTGGCCGATGGACCGGTAGTTGCGGGCCAGGCGACGGTAGGCGTTCAGGCCATCGGGATTCAGATTGGCTCCACCGTTCCGGGTGGTCCCCCGGAGGAAGTTGCGGAAGCCCTGCTCGGGGGTACCGGATCGGGGTGAGCCGATACGCACCCACTCGTCGACCAGGGTGGCCACCGGCGAGGCCACCAGCAGCTGCACCGACGCTCCCGTCGGCAGCCTCACCGTTCGGGAGACGCCGTTGCGGCCGATCGAGGCGCTGAACACCTTGGCCAGTTCCAGGGCGAACACACTGTCGCCGCTGGGCACCACCAGACCGGCGGGATCGGGGCCCAGCATCACATGGTTGCGCTCAACGGTGAGATCCTCGACCTCGGTTACCAGAATCGCGGTCTGCCAGGCCCCGACGGTCAAGTGGTTGTCGACGATGGTCACCCGTTCAGGGGTGCGCCGGCCCCGTTCCCGTACCGTGATCCCGGTCTGGCTGCGCATCGGCCCATCGGGCACGACGAGCCGCATCATGCGGACGTCGACTCCTCGACAGCCCTCGAAGGTCAGAGCACCGTTGAGGGCCGGGTTGCCGGGGATGGTGGTCGACCCCGACGAACGCACGGTCATGCCGGTGATCTCGACCTCGTCGCTGTCGGTGAAGCGGAACACCGTCTCGTTCGACGTCGACGACACCTCCGTCGCCGGGCCCACCCCGGTGATACGAACCCGGCTGCGGTTGGCCACCACGACGGGCGACGGCACCGTGAAGGTCCCGGCCGACAGACACACCTCCCCTCCGCCGGCCGGCAGTGAGTCGACGGCGGTCTGGAGGCTGTCGCCGGGACGGACCACCACCGTGCATGGTGAGCCGGTCTCGATGTCGGTCAGGGGACGGAACGTCGGCCGGCAGTCCGACAGCACCGTCCCGGCATCGAAATCGACCAGGGCCAGCGGGGCGTAGCGGTGACGGGTGCCGTCGGGCGTGGCGCCGTTGAGCGGCTCGACGCCGTTGGCCTGCCGGACTCGAATCCCCCACCAGTCGCCGGGCCGGAAGTTGCCGGGACCGGCCCGGAACCGCACCCCGAGGTCATTGCCGCCCCGGGAGGCGTTGCGGTCGACGGCGGCTCCGATCACCTGACCATCCCAGCGGCGTGCCACCAGCCCCTCGGCCCCGGCCGGTGCCGTCACCGGCCGGTCAAGGGTGAGCACATCGCCGGTGGCCAGCGACGTCACATTGGTGATCGTGTACAAACCTCCGGCGTTGCGTCGTTCGGCCCGCCGCGCCAGCCAGCTGATCTCCACCAGGTCGTTGCCGAATTTGACCGAGGCTGACGGCTGAAGCGTCACCGTGTCAGCGGCGATGGCGGCGATCGGCACCGCGGCCGAGCCGTTCTCGTAGGACCAGGCGAAGCGGGCCCCGGCCGCCGCCCCCTGGTCGAGTACCTCGATCCGCAACAGGCCGTCGGGCATCAGGCCCTGGGTGTCTCCCGGTGGGTCACAGGGGTCGAGTGGTTGGGCCGGGCCGATCCGGGTCACGGTGAGACGACCGGTTGACAGCGGGGCCGGGTTGAATCCGTTCCAGGCGCCTTGACAGGTGGTGGCCGTGGTGGTCACGAACCGGACTCGGTAGCCCACTCTGGTTCTGGCCGCGGTGTCGATCGGGGCCAGCGCCGGATCCAGGATGGCGGGATCCTCCGACGGGTGAACGTGCTCCTCCCATACGTCGAGGTAAATCAACGCCCTCCCGGCGGCCGGCAGCGGATCGATCTGATCCTGATCTCCGTAGTTGAACCCGGTCGGAGCCAGGGCGGCCAGTCCGTCGACCCACATCCGACCCTGGCCCACCTGCAGGTCGGAGCCGCCGCCGGTCAGGGTTATGGCGAAGGCCGGGCTGCCTTCGATCACGCCGGCCGGGCCGATGGCGTCGGCCGCCAGGTTCTGGTCTCGTCGTATCGAGGCCGCGGCGTCGAGATTCAGCTCGTGGTCGAGCAGTGCCCGGCCTTCCTGGTTGGGGGCGCTCTCCCACCGCTCGTCGTGCCGTAGCGGCACCTTGGTGTAGTCACCGGTCATTGGTCCACCTTCTTGTCCCCGAGGAACGGTGCGGCGATGGTCATGAGGTCTCTCCTTTGGCGACGATGATGCGAGGTTTGACGCCCATTGGAACGAACTCTTCGGCCCGCCGCCGTAACCGGTTGATGCGCACCCCGGCGCCGATGTGACCGTAGGCGCCGATGGCCCCGCCGCTGCTGGCCGCCGACAGCAGGGGTGTGGTTCGATCGAGCGGCAGGGCGAAGTAGGAGGCGCTCTCGAACTGGACCGACTCGAACCACGGTGCCGGGGCCCGAAGGCATTGATGGGTCACCGGCAGGCTGCCGGATGGACTCTGGTCGATGTAGCAGAACCGGAGGCAACCCAGTTGGGTCTGCACCACGGTCAGTCCGGCGGCGAATATGCAGTCGGTGGCGTCGACCGAGTCGAGCTCGACCGACCCGACGAAGGTGACACCGGTGGCCGACAGCATCGGCGGGAACGGGCCCGTTGGTTCGATGGCCGCTCTCGGCGGGGGTAAGGCCGGGGCGGTTCCACAGGCGATGAGCGGTGCCCCGAGGCCGTCGACGATGGTGTGCGACAGTCGCACTGGGCGGGAGCCGAGGTCGGCTCGTAGGGGGGCGAGGATTGACCGGTCGGCCGCCAGGTCGAGCGCCCAGGCTGCCGGATCGACCTGTACCGTGGCTCCCCCGGTGGGGTCCATGGTGATGTTCTGCAGGCCGAGGCCGTCGAGGCCGGGACCGATATGGAGGGAGCCGGTGAGCTGGAATCCTTCCAGGGTGATGCAGGCCGAGTCGAGATCGACGGTGAGATCCCCGACGATGGTGGGAGTCATCAGCTCGGGGGCCACGATCCGCCAGCGGGGCAACGTCACCGGACCGGTCATGATTGCGGCCGGCGGGGCGGCCAGCCGGCTGCTGGTCAACAGTCTGATCTCGATGTCGGGATGATCATCGGAGCTGTCGGCCGGGTCGAGTCCGGCGCTCAGGGCCTGGGCCTGGGTGATGGCGTCGGCCAGGGTGGCCACCACCGTCGGACCCAGCACGGCGTCGGGGTTCACCGTGACCACCACCCGGGCCGACGGGTCGGGGGTGACGGTGGCGGGTAAGGCACCGATCTCGCCGCTGACGGCCCGGTGCCAGGTGGCCCGAACCGGGCCGGTCCAGCTCGGACCGATCTCGATCATGCCCCGGTGCACGTCAACCACCACCTCATCGCCCACCGGGGCCTGGGGGGCGGGGCCGCCGGCGGGCAGGGAGCCGAACCGTAGGCTAGTCCAGGCCACATCGGTCCGGTCGCCGGAGACTGCGTCGACGGCACTCAGACGGAGTAGCGGTGGTGTGGTTTGGGGGTCACGGTCGGCCAGGGGATGGGCCGGATCGATGGTCCAGTTGGTGTTGACGGTGATGTCGCCGGCGGCGGCCAGGGCCTGGATGACCCGATAGGTCACCCGGATCGGAGCGTCGGATTCGTCGAGGGTTCGGCCCTGACCGGGGGCCCGGCTTATGGTGAGCGGTCTGGGCCGGAGGTACATCGGGCTCTCGGTGCCGCACGGGTGCAGGGCGAATCGGCCGGCTTGACCGGTCGGTGCCACCTCGGTGGCCACGTGGGTGTGCACGGTCCATGGCCAGACGAACAATTGGGCCCCGTCGGGCACGATACCGAGGCGGGGTGACGCCACCCGCCGGCCGGCATCGAACGGTCCTCCGGCCCGGGTCCCGTATCCGTCGTCGAAGGAGAACACGGTGGCCCGCGGTCCGGCCGGGTGATCGAGTTTGTGGCTACAGGCCGTTATCTGCCAGCCGTCGACCACCCGGGCCGCCCACGCCGTGATGACCTCGGCGAAGTCCTCCAGCGCGGCCGGGGTGCCCTTGCGCCGCCGGAGGGCGATGGTGTTGGCCACCTCGAGCCGGGTGGCGTCGCTGGGAAGACCGAGCAGGGCTCCGATGTAGGGCACGGCCCATTCCCGGCACGACTCGATGAAGAAATCGTCGTAGACCGCGTCGACGTCGCGAGCCAGCAGGGCGATCTGCTCGTCCACCGCCTCCAACATCAGATCCAGTAGCCGCTCGGGGTCGGAGGCACCATTGGGACCCTCCCGCACTGCGGCCGGTAGCCGATCGGCCAGTGGCCCGGTCATGGCAACACCGCCTGGACCGTCGGTGCCGCGGTGACCAGGAGTTGGTAACGTTCGGCCGCCACCCGCCCCAGGTCGGCGGTGGCCGAATCGACGGTGTCGGTGGCCAGCTCCAGAGACTCGATGCCGATCACTCCTTCGACCCGGTGCACGACCTGCATCACATCCGACCGGTCGAGCGGCTGGCCGAGCTGCCGGTTGTCGGCGGCCAGGATCCCACCGGGGTCGGTGAGTGCTTCGGTCACCCGGACCTCGATGGTGCTGGCATCGAACACCGGGTCGGCGGCCACGGTGACCGAGAGGGTGACGGCCACCACTTGGGCCGTGGCCACACACAGCGGGATGGTGACGTCCCGCCGGGCGTCCAGATAGGTCGACAGGGAGTCGAGTTCGCTGGAAACGGCGGCCCGAACTCCGTCCGACCCTCGACGCAGCACGGCGACCACGGCCCCCGGTCCGCAGGCCGATCCGGGAGGCGGTTCGCCGTGCCAGGCGCCGGCGTGACTGACACCGGGGAAGGCCAGGGCCAGATCGGCGGCGTCGCCCAGGGATACCACTCGGTCCATGGCCCGGGCTCTGGTCGGCGTCCGGCGGCGCAGGTCACGTTCGCTCGGTTGGTCGGCGCCGTTGGCGGTGGGACCGGCGCCCTCGACGGCACGGACCCCCCGGATCGAACCGAGGAGTGTGTCGATCTCGCCCGGTCCGACCTCGCCGTCGGTACCGCCACCAACCCGGTAGGTGGCCACCACGGTCTCGGCCCCACCGGGAATCACCCCGTCGAGACCGTCACCGAACACGACT
The DNA here is from genome assembly GCA_965216685.1 of Acidimicrobiales bacterium. Lineage (GTDB taxonomy): Bacteria > Actinomycetota > Acidimicrobiia > Acidimicrobiales > SZUA-35 > JAHELU01. The sequence continues at coordinate 3,039,806 of OZ244195.1, read as the reverse complement.
TCCAGTTCACCCTCCGGACCGGTTCTGGTCTCATAGCCTTCGACGGTGCCGGCGGCGAACAGGGTGTCCCGTTCGGTCCACAGCCGACCGCCGACCCGCAGCGACAGACTGTTGACGGCGCTGCCATCGGGCCCGATCACGGCCGCCACCGGTTCCTCGGGCAGCGGCGCGGAACGATTGGGGCTGACCCCGTCGCCGGGGGCCAGCATGGAGGTGACCGTGACACCATGACGTACCTTGGCCACGTTGCCGCTGGCCGGCGACAGGTGCAGCTCACCATCGGGGGCTCTGGTCTGCACGTCGAGGATCAACCCGCCGGTCACACCGTCGACGCCCTGCTCGATCTGACCGCCACCGACTTCCAGCAGCTCCCAGGTGGGCACGCCGTCGAGCGTGGTCTGCACCGCCAAGCGGCCGGTCACCGGGTCCGGATTCAGTGGCGCCGGCCAGACCCGAAGCCGTAGACCGGCCCCGGGGGCCTGCGACGGGGCGGTGGCCGGGAATTCGTAGTGGGCCACCGCCACCCGCCGGTCGAGCACGTACACGTCCCGCTGGTCGATGGTGCTCTCGGTCAGCACGGCCGGTTCGGAGTCAAATACCAGCTTGGAAGCCAACACTGTGGTGCCCGGCGCCACCTCCCATTCGAGCGGGACGTGACGGTGCACGTTGAGCACGTCACCGGCCGGGGTGACGGCCTCCCACAACACCACCGCCACCAGACTGTTGGTCGACAGCTCCGCCAGTTCGCGGTCGACGATTATCGACTCGGTGGTCAAGGCGTCCTGGAGGTAGGCCGGAAGATCGACCGGTTCGGCCGGGGCACCGTCGGTGCTCGGGATGCGCAGGACGGTTTCCAGGCGGCGGGCGGTCGAAGCCTTGTTGACGATCCGGTAGGCGGCGTGGGGCACGGTGAGATCGACCAACCCTTCCAACTCACGGTCGAACTCGACCATGGTGGTACCCAGCTCACTGGAGTGACCGACCACACTGATGACCGCCTTCGGTTCCATCGAACCGGAGGGCAGTAGCCCGTACACTCGTAGCAGCCATTCCACGTAGCTCAGCCAGTCGCTGGGGTCGGGGGGGTCGACGTCCAGCGGTTGCTCGCGAATCAGGAGAACGTCGTCGCCGGCCCGGAAGCCGGGGTCGCCGAGGAACCGTATGTGGCGTCCGGTCGGGGCGGTCTGTTCCGGCACCCAGGTGGCGGTGAGGTTGGCCCAATCGGCGTGGAGCCCGGTATCGGCGATGACTTCGTAGGTCTGGGGCGACCGTTGGGCCGTTCCCGGTGCCTGCACCCGGGTCCCGGCCGGGACCAGCGGCGAGGCCAGGTTGTCGGTGTCGAACCGGACCCATCCTTCGGCTGCCACCCGCTGACCGGGACGGTAGCCGATCTGGTCGGCCAATCGGGCCAGATCGAGCCAGTCCTGGGCCGTCGGCAGATAGGCCTCGCCGGCGGTCAACTCGGTGTAGGCCGCCACTCCCTCGGCCACGTACGACCACAGTTCGACCAGGGTCATGGCCGACGGGTCGCCCTCCACGTCCCACCGGGAACCAATGGGCTCACCGCCGAGCGGGCGCTGTTCGCAGCGCCGGATCAGATCCTCGACGAACGTCTGGTAGTGCCCCAGGCGGCGTTGCAGCCGGGTGAGACCGGGGGGCGGGGTTTCGGCTGTCAGCGGTTCGAAACCGTCGTGGCAGGGATGCACCGGATCACAGATCATCGGCCACCTCGCATTGTCAGCTCCAGTCGCCCCCGCTCGGGGCGGGTCACGTCGTCATCGAGGACCGGAATCTCAGTTTGCTCGAAGGTGAGTATCTCGTGGATGGTCGACTCCGGTTCGGCCAGGCGACGGGACATGGTCAGCTCAACAGCGTCGACGCCGTGCAGCCCGGCCACGATGGCGATGACAGTGGACGTGTGGATCGTTCCTCCCAGCCGAAGGTTGGAGGGATGGAAGAATCCGGGAGCGTCGTCGGTGCCGGGACGCAGACGGCGAAGAATCTCCTGACGGGTGGCCTCGGCGTCGATACCGGGATCGACGCAAACCGACAATCCGATGGCCAACGGTACGCCCGTTCCGGGCACCACCGTGACCTCCTGTCCCAGCATTCGCAGGTTGTCGAGATGGGCGACGGCCTCGGCCAGGTTGGCCTCCTGATCGCTGCCGTCGGCATCGACCACGGTGGTGATCAATGGCCAGGCGCCGGTCCAGGTCCGGGTGGCGGTCGCCCGGTCGATGCCGGGCAACCCAATGGCGGCGGAGGCGTGGTCGCCGGGCAGCACCGCCCGCTGGTCCACCGCGGCGAACGCCTGTGGGGCACCGCGGCGAGCCCGGGCCAGCGGCTCGGGATCAGTGCCTCCGGCGGCGGCCACCGGATTGCGAGCGGTGACACCACCTACCGACACCCAGTCCGGGGTGAATCCGGGCCCGGCCTGATTGCGCTCCAACTCCGTCAGGGCGTTGGCCGGCACATTGGCGGCAGCCCCACCCCCGCCATGGTAGGAGGCGGTGATCGTGCTGCCGGCCGGCGGCGCAGTGCCGAGGGTGCCAGTGGTGAACCTCATCAGCGGCGCCCGCCAGGACTCCTCCTCGACGGTCACGGCCAGCAACCCGGCCGGCACCCCGAGATGGGAACGCACGTACTCGACGGCCACGTCATCACCCGAAGGAAGGCGCACATTGACCAGCAGGTGATGAGGGGTACCGTCGGCCCGCCGGGCCAGACCCCGGGGTGCTCCGACCATCAAGTGGCCACCGGCGGTCGGCTCGTCCCGATCGGACGGCGCCAGGTTGGCGGCCCAGTCGGGAACGTCCTCGGCCAGTGTCTGGTCGGCCGGACCGTCGATCAGGACACCGTGATGGGCGCTGACCAGGTTGGCCCGGGCCACGGTGACCTCGGGGCCGCCCCGGCGGGTGTCGATCGAGACCGGGTAGGGCCGGACCAGGGCGTCGGCCGCGGCCCAGCGCACCAGCAGTAGCGTCAGCGCCGGGGCCAGCGGATCCGTCAGATCGTTCACCGACGTCAAGGTGACGATCTGAGCCCGCCGGCTGGGCAGTGGGGGACGGAACTGGTCGTTGCCGTCGACCTGGGGCCATTCGACGCCCGGTTGCCGGGTACGCCAGGCGTCGTGGGTGGCTTGATCTCCGGGGTCGATCACCTCGAAGGCCAGCTTGTCGCCCGGGCCCAGCCAGTTGGCTCCCAGCCCGTCGGCCGGGCGGGGCCGCACCAGCACTGCGCTGGTGGCTCCGGCGTCGAGGCAGCAGCCGTCCTCGCCCCAGTCGTAGAGGGCGATCTCACCGTTGGCGTCGCGGGCGGTCAGATCCTCGTCGATGGTGAAGGCCAACGTGGTGTCGTCGGCGGGACGGATCCGATCGCCGGAGGTCACCGCCACCGTCCCGCCGCCCGGTTGCACCGAAATGTGAGCGATGGTGGTGGCGGCCACCGCATCGGCCAGCTCGTAATCGAGCAGTCGTCCGTGCCGTCGAACCGACGTTCGCCACCGAGCGGTGGCCAGATAGCCTTCGGTGGCCACCCGGTCGAGGCGATAGTGCAGCAGATCACCGGCGTGGGCGAAGAGCTCCAGTGCGGAGACGGTGGCGTCGGCCGGGGAGGTGTCGGCATCGGGACGGCGGCGCAGGTGAAACTCCAGCAACTCCTGACGCAGCCCCAGCCAGTCCCGAGCGGTGTAGTCACGAACCGGTGACGGGACCACCGGCAGGAGCGGTGGGGGATCGTCGAAGCAGGCGCCGAGGTCAGGACATTCCGGTCGGAGCCGGACCGGAATCCTGGTCCGCAGCGGGTCTAGCTCCACCCCGGGCGGCGTCGTCAACTCGAGCCGGTAGCGGGTCGGCTCCGGAAGACCCTGGATCGTGAGGCGAACATGGTCACTGTCGATGGCGGCGGCACCGATCCCGACATCGGCGGCGCCGGTGGGAGCGGTCAACGTCCACAACGCCGGATCGTCGACCCCAGCCGGAGGATCTCGGTGGAACCACACATCGATGAAACGCTGCCCGGCCTCCAGGGTGGCTCGGGCCGCCCGCAGACCATGGACGGTGGTGGCCGGATCGAACAGCAGCCGGGGCCGTTCGACGGCGGCACAGGTCGGGGGGAGATCGGTCATGTCGTCACCAACGTCGACCGCTGCCCGCCGGCGGGCCGGAGCCGGTAGATCACCTCGGCCTCAATGGTTGATGCGTTGCGGCGAACGTCGACTTCCAGTACCTCGATGCGGTCGCCGAGTTCCTGCTCCAGCGAGCCCAGCGCTCGAACCTTGATCATGGCCAGCAGCGTGTCGTCGAGCGGTTCGAACAGAGCGGTGGCCCCCAGCCCGGCCCCGAAGTCGGGCCGGTGCAGCCTCTCCCCCGGCCCGGTCAAGAGGACCAGCCGAACCAGATCGGCGATGTGTCGGTCCGGATCGGCCACGGTCAGCCGGCGGCTGGCACTGAGGCGGAACGGATGGCGGGGTTCGGTCATTGAGCCGTCACCTTTGTCTGGAAGCCGCTGATGATGGCTGTTCCCTGGGGGGCTCCGGCGGCACTGACGCACATGGCCACCGAGGTGTGGAGCAGCACCTGGGCTCCTTCCACCGTGACCCGATTGGCCGGCATCATCCACTCGGTTCGCACGCAGGGCGACGGGGTCGTTCCGATGGTGAACGGGCAACCGGCTATGGTGCCGACGTCACCCAAACGCAGGGGTTGATCGCCGTCGACGGTGACCCGGACGGCGGTGGGGACCATCGTCACCGTCGCCCCATGGGGGCATTTGATGGAGGCGCCGGCGTTGAGGATGTATTGGCTCATTTGACCTCCAGCGCCCCGTCGTTGATGGTCACCGATTGATTGGTCAGTGAGATGGTCTGGGAACCGAAGGTCAGGGTCATCCCGTTGGAGTCCATCACGATCGACGATCCGTCGGCCGCGGTGATCTCCACCTTCTCGTCGCCACCGGTGTCGTTGAGCTCGATTCGGTGTCCACCGGGCGTCATCAACACCGTGGTTTCCGGTCCGGCACCCTCGACCCCGGCACCGTCGTCCCAGGTGGCTCCGGTCCACAGCGGTTCCCGGGAAACGTCACCCCCGGGCCACTGCACGATGACCAGGCTGCCCACCGGCGGAACCGCGGCGAAGCCGATCCCGTCGCCGGCCAGAGGGGACACCGGGCGGCACCATCCCGACTCCTGGTCGGCCAGTACTTCGGGCACCGTGACCCGTACCCGACACAGGTTCTTCGGGTCCTCGTTGTCGACGACGGTGCCGACGAACGGGCCATCCACTCGCTCGATCACAGGATCGCTCCCAGCGCTCCGGTCCCGGCCCCGAGGGCGTTGCTGACCAGTTCCAGCTCCTGTTGGTGGTGGTCCTCGGAAAGCCGGTGGCGCACCCTGTCCACCAGATACAGCCCGGACAGCCGGGATCCCAGGCCGGCCACATCGACCGTACGCCGGGCCCGTACCAGAGGACCACCCACGATGAGATCCAGTGTTGTGGTCAGCCGGACGGCGAAGGCGTCCTGCCGGGCCCGGCCGGTGGCGGCGGTCAGCGGGTCGATGGCACCATCGACGTCGTGGGGCCCCAGCAGATTCACGGCCGCTACCGCCACCGCCTCCGATCCCTGCAATTGATCTTGGCCGTCGGACTCACCGTCGATCGGGCCCGACGAAAGCGGCGGAATCCGGGATGCCTGTACCGTTCCCCCGCTGTCGAAGTCGACATCGACCTCGGCGGCGAAGGAGTCGGCCCCGAACCCGAGCCGCAGGGTCTGCGACGCCGGGGCCAGCGGATCGATTGCTCGAAAGTGGCCGACGATCTTGTCTCCGTCGACCTCGAGAAAAGTGTGGTAGCCCCACTTGGCCGCCATTGACTGCAGGAAGGCCCAGTCGCTACCTCGCTGTATCGGCGTGAACACGTCGGGGCTGGGCCCGGCCGGTGTGGTTTCCACCTCGGCGACGAATCCGTAGTCGGCGAAGATGCTGGAGGCGATGGCGCTGTCGGCCGTTCCGGGCCACGGCACCACCCGCTCGACCCGATCCATCTCGACGGTCCTGTCGATGGCCCGAACCACCAGTTGGGAATCGCCCTCGGCGTCGATGGTCCAGGTGGCGCCGACCACCAACCCGGCAAACGTGTAGGTTCCAGAGGTTCGCTCCACCTGCACCCGCAGCTCGGCGTCGGGAGCGGCCAGATCGTCGATCATGGTGGTCCACTCGCCGTCGTCGGCCGCTTCGATGCCGACCGAGATGCTGGCGGCGTCGGGTTCACCGATGGCCTCCTCGACATCGATGAGAGCACCGGCTTCCAGCAGATCCTTGGTCCGGTCATCCCCGTTGAGTTCGGCCACCACCGTGGTGTCAGCCATCGGGCAGCTCCATCGTGGTGCCCGGCTGCTCCAGCCGGGCGGCGTCGACCCACGGGTTGGCGTCGGCCAGCCGCCACCACCGGGTCGAGTCGCGGAACGCGGTGTGGGCCAGCAGGTCGAGTCGGTCGCCTTGCCGGATCTCGTAACTGCCGTTGACCGCCGGCGGGCGGACGATCCGGGGCACCAGCATCGTGATCTCCCGACCAGACCGGTCGGTGCCGGTCACTTCCCGGGAGCCGGCATAGCGGGAGCGTTCGTCGGCGGCCATCAGGTCAGCTCCAGGGTTTGGGGGATCGACAGCACGGCTTGCACCTCGCGGGCCGCCTGGTAGTAGGTGGCGGCTGCTTTGGTGAAGGCATCCTCGTCCTTGACATCGTTGGGCCGCAGCACGGTGAACCCGATTTCGGCCGTGGCATGGATCGGGTTCAGGGCCTGATCGAACCCGGTTTCGGTGACGGTGAGAGACTCGAACTTGACCGGGGCGATCCGAGCCGGGCCCCAGGACATGATCACCAGTGGCAGCCGGCTGGCCGGGATGGTGGCCCCACCGCCGCCGAACAAGCTGCCGACGAGCTGGCCCAGAGGCCCCTGACCCACCGGTTGCATGAGCATCTCCAGGGCCGCCAACCGGGGTCCGACTCCGAAGGTGGCGGTGAGCGCCCCCTCCCGCTCCAACCCGTCGGTGGCATCGATCTCCAGCGTCATCGAGTAGGACTCCTTGGCCGGTTGGGCCTGGGACCGTTTACCCCCCTGCTCCGGTGCCGATCGAGCCCGCTGCGGCGGGGTGAAGGTCCGGGTGATCGACTCGGGGTTGTACTGGAACACGATGACGTTGGGGATTACCCCCAGCAGCGGATCATCGAACGACAACAGCATTCCCGGTATCAGCCCCATGTCACCGATCCCTTCCGGTGTGGTGACCGCCAACCTTGGCGGTGACGTCCGATACGGCCCGGCCGACGGCATCCTCGGTGAAGCCGACGCCGATCGAGCGGCCGGCCAGACGGGCCCGGATGGCGGCTGGAAGAACAGTGGGATCAATCGGGCCGTCGACCTCGATGCGCAGCGACGGGATGTTGCCCGGCTTCATGACACCGCCTCCAGATCCGGGATGGGAGGCACGGCCCGGTTCAGTTTCTCGAACTCGTTGGCCACCGCCTTGTGCAGATGCTGCTCGGTGATCACCCCGCCGTCGGCCACGGCCAGGAAGGCAGCCGAAAGAGCCGCCGTCTGAATGTGTCCGCCCGTCAGCTCGTGCCGGGCCAGGCGATCCCAATCGATGTCGGCCAGCAACGCGTCATCGGGAATCGAGCGCCGCCACAGTCGATGCCGCTCGGCCGCATCGGGAGCGTCGAACCGGACGACGAATCGCAGCCGGCGCTGGAATGCCTCGTCGATGTTGCCGATCTTGTTGGTCGACAACAGGACGAGTCCGGTGAACGACTCGACCCGCTGCAGCAGGTAACTGACTTCGAGGTTGGCGTAGCGATCGTGGGCGTCGCGCACATCGGTACGTTTGCCGAACAGGGCGTCGGCCTCGTCGAAGAGAAGGATGGCGCCGCTTCGTTCGGCCTGGCGAAAGGCGATGGCCAGATTTTTCTCGGTCTCACCGATGTACTTCGACATCACCCGGGAGAGATCGATGCGGAACAGCTCGCTTGACAGTTCGTTGGCGATCGCTTCGGCCGCTGTGGTCTTGCCGGTGCCGGGAGGTCCGGCCAGCAGGGCGGCCACACCCCGTCCCCGCGGCATTCGGGAGGCGAACCCCCAACGTTCGAACACCTGGGTCCGGTGACGCTGATGGGCCACCAACTGCTCGAGTTTGGCCGTCACATCGTCGGGCAGGATCAGGTCGTCGAACCGGAACACCGGATCGATCCGGGTCGCCACCCGCTGGAGATCGAGGTCGGGTTGTTGCTGGGCCGCCCGCCACAGCAGGTGAAAGGCCGGAGCCTCGGAACCGAGGTCCTGTTGTAGCCGGGCCCGCCGGGCGGCGGCATCGACGTCTCGTTCGGTGAAGGCAAACTGCTCGGCCAAGTGGTCGAGGTGAACGTCGGTCCAGTCGAACTCGTAGTGGGAGTCGGAGCCGGCGTCGGGGCCGGTGTCGGCTGGAGACCCGGCAGCCAGGTCGAGATCCAGGGCGGCGGCGGCTGATGCCCACAGTTCCCGCCGCTCGCCCCGATCGGGCAGCGGCACCTCCACCACGATGGCCCCGACCGGATCGTCCTCCGGTTGGGCCAGTAGGAATAGCGGTCCGTACTCCGGTGGCCAGTGCAGCGGCTCCCCCGAGGTGAGTGGCGAGTTGACCAGCGGCAGGCCGACCGCCATCCGGGCCAGCAGACACAAACGAGAATCGACAGCCTCGGCTTCCAGCGGGCGGCGGCCGAGCCGGCGGGCCACCGCGGCGGCCAGCAAACGCCGGCCGGAGCCGGTGACCCCCCGCAACACGATCGGCGATCGGGCGGTTGAGGCCAGGGCGGTCAGCGGCTCGACCAGACGCTCCAGCCGCTCGGGCAGCACCGGTTGGGCACCGTAGCCGTCGGCCCCGAGCCGACCGTCGAGTAGTTGCCGGGTGGCCGGAGTCAGGGCGGGCTCATCGAGCGGACCGTCAACCACGATCACACCGGCGTCGACCAGGCCATCGGGCTGTAGCGGCACGTCGATGTCGAAGGGACGGCAGACGAGGTTGAGCAGGCCGGTTGACGGGTGGCGTTTGCGGCCGTCGTCGTGCAACACCCCGAATACCGATCGCAGCTCGGCGTCCAGCTCGCACCACCAGATGGCGGCCACCAGCAACTCCTCACCGAAGCCGAGAGCCAGTCGCTCGCTCAGCAGACCCAGCGCCGTGCGGTCGCTGTCCGTCACGGCCTGAACGGATGCCACCAGCCCGGCCACCTCGTTGCCGACGACCGGGGACACCTCGACGGTGCGACCGATGGAGGCCAGCACCGCACCCACGGCGTCGTTCCCCTCGCCGTGGCGTCGCCACGAGCCGGTCAGGTGCTGAAAGTGGTGGGTCAGCAGCGCTTGGAGCAGCGGCAGGTGGCGTCGAAGTCGTTCGTCCGACATCACGTCACCACCAAGCCGTCGAACACCGGACCGGCGGTGTGTCCGGCCCGCAACCCGACCTGATGGCTTCCGGCCACGGTGGATGCCGGTACCACGAAGTCGACCTGTGTGGCCGAGACGAACGTGACGTCGGTCGAGGCCACAGCCAGCCCATCGAGGAACACTTCGACATCGTCGGCGGCGTGGGCGGTGTTGAGTGTGGCCACGGCGCCGGCGGCCACGGCCCCGCCGGTGCCGAGCACGGTCGGGACCAGGGTGAGGGCGGCGCTGTCGCCGCCGGCGGGGAGGCCGTCGAGGTCGCCCGAGACGGTCAGTTGTCGCACCCCGGGAGCCAGGGTGTCCGGGCCGACGGCGAGATCGAAGCGGTTGGTGCCGGTGGCCGTGGCGGCCAGGGGCCATTGGGCCGGCCCGGCCGGGTCGCCGGCCTCCCGCCGGATGGAGAACGTCACGGCTCCTGTCGCCCCACTGACCTGCACCGACACGTTGTCGCCGAAGGCCACCCGGACCGGCGACACCGCCGTGAATGTGGCGCCGATGGAGGGGGCGACCGCAAACCGCCGCTGCCGCACCGGCGGGCCGGGAACGTGGGTGCGGGTATCGTCGATGGTGACCAGGCTGACCCGGAAGCCGACCGTGGTCCGCATCGGTTGGGAAACCGAGGTCCACAGCTTCGACAGGCCGTCGAGATCGAGCGCCGAGTGGGTGATGCGGAGCGGTTCCAGCAGCGGGGTGACCTCGGCGGCGAGGTGGGCCGACCCTTCGGCCAGGATGGCCTGCTGGTGCAGGGCCTGCATCACTGCGGCCAGACCGCGGTTGGCAAACTGCGACTCCTGACCGGCCGCGGTCAGCGGCCCGGGATGGGCGGTGAGCACGTAATCGAGTTCGAGAGCCAGCGGCGGGAAGCCGCGGGCCGTGGTGGTACCGAACCGTGGATGCTCCATGTTTCGCAGCGCCGGGTTGGGCCGGATGGCGTAGAGAAACCAGTTCAGCCGCAGCACGTCGTCGTCACGGTCGAGCGGTCCACTGGTGATCGACGGTCGAGGAGTGAGCGCGGCGACGGCGTCGGTGGCGACGTTGATGAGGGTGTTGTCCACCCCCTCGATGGTCCGTAGGCCGCCCATCAGCTGCGGTTCCTTCGGGCTCGCCGACGGCCGACGCGACGCCGTTGGGCCAGCGGCGACAGCGGATCGGGGCCGGCATGGCTCTGAGCCGGGGTGACGATCTCGATGTTGCCGATGACCAGCGGTTGAGGGCCCGGCGGCTGGACCGGAGCGACCACCGGGCCGGGGCCCGGGTCGGGGTGGGATGGGAGGGCGGTGGGCGATGGCCGGTTGACCAGATGACCTTCGACCACGGCGGCTTCCACCGCGGTCGCGCCGGGGTCCGATGATGGCGACGACTCATCGTCGAGATGCTGCCGCCGGGGCGAGGTGTGAGCGGCCTCACCTGCCGGTCCAGGTCCTGGGTTGACAGCGGCCGGCCCGCCGGGCCTGCTGCTGTCGACCGGGAAGGGGCGGGATGCCCTGGATGGGGTTGCGCTGGGTCGGGTTGCCGGCCGTGCTGTCGGGTTGGTGCCAATCGGGGCTGCTTGGGGCCGGTCCGGTTCAGGATCGGCCGACCCGGCTTCTTCGTCCGCCGGGAACGGTGGCAGGCGCCGACGGCCGGCCGCCGCATTGAGCCGGTCGGCCATGGTGGTGGGGCCGGCCGGGTCCGTGTCGGCCCGTGCCGGCTCGTGCCGACTCGGTGGCGGCCGGTGCCGGCCGTCGGGGCCGGGGACGGCAGACCTACCGCCGGGGCCGGGTCGGGTGCCAGGCCGGGCCGATGCCCTCGGATTCGGTGATGGGGCGGCCGTCGGGCCTGGTTCGACTCCCACCAGGTTGAACCGCGGACTGATGGGGGCTTCGGTCGGCTCGACCCTCGGACCGTTACCGACCTCGGTCACGGCTTCGGCCCGGCTCACAGCCGGCGGGAGACCGGCGGTCGGGTCGCCGCCCGGGCTGATGTGCTCGGCCATCGCCGTCGACTGGCGCGAGCCGGTGGTGGCCGGTCGACGGGACCGAGCCACCAGCCGGCCCAGAGACGCCGACTTCCCACTCACCGCTCGCCCTCGATCAAGCCGACCAGACGGCGGCGGCGGGTCTCAGGTAGATCGATGATGGTGGCCGGATCCCACTGATAGGTGGAGGCCAACAAATGAATGTCCCACTCGAACTGCTCGGTCACCCGGCGCATACGGCGAAGAGCCAGCTGCTGGAGATCGACGTCGACCAGCAGCACAGCTCCACATTCAACGCACGCCGACTCGATGGGCCCCGTCAGTGATTCGTCCAGTTCGGCAAGGGCGTCGACCGCTTGCTCGACCGTCACCGGGCCGACGCGGCAGCGCTCGGCCAGGGCGGCGATGGCAGCCGGGCCGTCAGGGGGCAGGCCCATGAGGTCGGCGTAGGTCGGCTCCCGAACCCCTTCGTGGGGCCCGAGCCAACGGCTGCGGGGCCAATGGGACGGCAGCGACTCGACGGCGACGACGATCTCGTTGAGTTCGCCGCATCTCGGGCAACCGGCCGTCAGCTCAATCGGGGCGCCGGTCATCTCCTGGGCCATCGTCAGCATCAGGCGATCGCCGGTGGCCACGCTCAGGTCGGCTGCGTTGTGGCCGAAAGCGTCGAGCACCGCGACCGCCTGTTCGAGCTCACTGGTGGCTTGGTCCAGCGAGTCGAGGATCAGGGCGACGGTACCGTCCGGCACATCAGGCCTCGAGCGGTTCGACGACGGCCCGGTCCTTGGCAAAGCCTTCGTGTTCGAGCTTCAGGGTCTCGATGGCGATGGCGTTGGTGTTGGCGTCGAGTTCCGGCAGCGCCTGGTACTCGCTGACCCAGCACCGGAACAGTTGATACGACAACGCCAGCTGGTTGGCCTCGTTGAACACGTCGACGATGATGTCCTTGCGGAAGCTGGCCAGCGAGATGGGGTTCTCCAGGGAGTGCACCAGCTCGGCCCAGTCGGCGAAGGCGGTGTCGTGGGTTACGCCCCGTTCCAGGGTCACGGCCTCGAACGTGGACGTACCCGGGCTCTTGCGCTGATGCGACGGATCACCGCCGACTCGGTGGGTCACCGGTTCGGTGGTCCGGCGTAGGGCGCTCATCTTGGACAGCCCGGCCACGTACTCGCCGTCCCATCGGACTCGGAACATGTAGGACTTGTAGGGATCGAAGCGGTTGCTGTTGACGACGAATTGAGCCATGGTTCAGTCCTCCAGGGCCGAAATCTGGGTGATGGTCACGATCACGAACTCCGCCGGTTTGAGCGGAGCGAAGCCAACGACGACGTTCACCCGGCCGAGATCGATCTCGGACTGCGGGTTGACGGTTTCGTCGCAGACGACGAAGAAGCTGTCGGATTCCGAGCCGCCGGCGCTCTGCTGGAAGGCCCCCTGAGTGAAGAGACGTTTCATGAACGTCCCCACCGCCAATCTCAACTGACCCCACAACGTCGGGTCGTTTGGTTCGAAAACGGCGAATGCCGTGCCCAGATACAGCGAGCTGGCGATGAAATTGGTCAGGCGACGGACCGGAACGTACTTGAACTCGGAGGCCGCCACGTCGTCGCCTTTGAGGGTGCGAGCCCCCCACACGACGGTGCCGGCCCCGGGGAAGTTGCGCAACACGTTCACCCCTCGGGGGTTGAGCTGACCGGAGATGTCATCGTTGGTGGCCGTGGTCAGACCCGATATCCCGACGATGCCGGCCTCCCGACCGGCCGGCGCTTTCCAGACGCCACGAGTGCGGTCGGTGTCGGCAAAGACTCCGGCGATGGCTCCCGACGGTGGCAGGTCCAACTCCTGCCGGCGGCCGCCCGGGCGGGTCTCGAACACCTGCAGGCGGGGATAGTAGATGGCACCATGCTCACCCTGAGCCGGCAGGCTGCCCAGGGCCGGGGGGCTGGATATCCACGACCCGGGCGAAGTCTCGGCCGGAGTGTCGACCAGGAGGAACGCCCGTTCGCCGGCGCAGTAGGCCAGGGCCGCTCCCACCTCCTGTTGATCGGCGGAGGTCACACCGGGGAGCACCATGAGGTTGAAGCGGGGGAAGGGCAGGACACTCAGCGAGTAGATGCCGCCGCTGCCCGATGGCGGGACCACGTCGGCGGCGGCCACCGCGTTTCCGTCGGCCCCGCCGGTGAACCCGGTTGTGGTCTCCACGGGCCTCAGGACCGCCGAGCCCGAAACCTCGGTACCTCCATTGGCCAGACCGAGGAGGCATGCGGCCGAGGCGTCGCTGGGGGCCGGCTGCACCACGATCGAAGAATTGGCCGACCCCACACTGGACGTCAGCACCAGCTGATTCGATGCGTTGAGAACAACGGTCAGCGCGGCGGCAAGACCGACGTCGGCGATCGCGTCCTCGATCGCCTGCCGCAGTTGGCCCCGGTTGTGGTCGCCCGAGGCCAGGGTGAGATCCACCGGCGGACCGTAGTCGACGGCGACCCGCAACGTGTTGTTGGCGCTGGTGATCGGAATGGGTGTCGGTAGCGCACCTCCGGTTGAGGTTCCGTTGGCGCTGCTGGTCGGGTCGGGGTTGCCGGCGGCGATGGCCACCAGGCCGGAGTCGCCGAGGACCAGGGCGGCGTAACGGCTGCTGGCCGGTGACATGGAGAGGTTCTGGTGACTCTCTTCGGCCGTCAACTCGACGTTGCCGGTTGCCGGGTTGACCGACCGGTACTGCACGGTGAGGTTGAAGGTATCGCTGGGATTGAGGGTCTGATAGTCGACCACGGCTGACAGCCCGGCGCTACCGGCAGGGTTGGCCCAGACGCCGGGGCTGGCGGCGTCGAGCACCAACGTGGCCGCCGGTGTGGCCTCCTGCAGCGTGGCCGAGGCGGCGGCGGCCCCCGATCCGGCCACCCGTACGACATAGGCCTCCGAGCCACCGTTGGCGAAGTAGTGCCCGATCATATGGCCCATTGGTTGGTCCTCCGACGAACCGGAGCCGAAGGCCCGCTGATAGCCGGCGGTGTTGGTGACCCGGACCGGCGTGTTGAGCGGCCCGAAGCCGCAGGCGCCGACAAAGGCGGTGACCGACGTCGAGACGCCCACGATGGTGCGGACACCGGAGGGGCGCTCCTCGATGTAGACGCCGGGATACGAGGTCTGGACGGGCATGTTTGTCCTCCTGGTTGGTGGGGTGCGTCGCCGTACTCGACGGGTCTGGGTGGTGTTACGACGTGCTCGACGACTGTGCGTCCATCGTCGCTTATGGCTCGTTGCCCGGCCGTCTCCGTCGCGTCACCACGTCGTGCCTATGGCGTTATCACTCGGGCTCGGACCCGTTTTCGACAAAGCTCCGTAGCCAGAGATGCACCACCAGCACGATGTCATCGATCCGGCCGACCTCGGTCAGGTCGACGACCAGTCCACCGGTTTCAAAGTCGTAGCGGGCGGCCCGAACCACTGCTTCGGCGCCTGGCGGCGGGCGGTCGGCCCGCAACGTGATCAGAATCGACCGAGTCGAAGGGTCGTCCACCTGGCCAGTTTCGACTGTCGCCCGCCGCCAACCCGTCACATCGGTGTTAGCCGGCCGGAGCCGAGCGGTGCCGACAGCCAAGCCATCCGAACGTTGATCGGTGGCGTCGGCCGGCGCCGACGTGCTGTCAGGTCACATGACCAACCGCTCCGGTGGCGACCTGCAGAAGCTCTTGCATGGAGGGCGATGGCGTGAGTCCCAGACCATCCTGGAGCTTGGCCCGGTACTCGTCATACTCCCGGATGGCGTCGGAGCGGTTGCCTTCAGCCAAATGGACGAACATGAGTTGACGGCGGGGCGACTCCCGAAGATCATCGAGAGCAATGCAGGACATCAGCACCTGGATGGCCGCCCCGAAGCGCCGGGCCGCCATGTGGCAACGGGCAATGGCCTCCAGCGAGTGGAGACAGATCTGGCGGTATCGTTCCCGCTCGACCAGCACCCACTCGTCGTACCAGCCGGGCAGGAACTCCGAGACGAACAGCCGGTAGTCGAGCAGTTCGTGACCCGAATCGAGCACCATCATACTGTCACCCGTCTCGGTCGGATCGGCTCGCTCGACACCAGCTTCGCCGGTCAGGAGCCGCTCCGATCGATCGATCACCAGCGACACGTCGGTCACAACCCGGGCGGCCAGCGAAATCGCCTGGTTGTCGGCTGCGATCAGCTCCGGATGCTTGCGCCTCAACCGCCACAGCACTGAACGGAGATTGCCCAGGACCCGATCGTCGTTACCCGATGCCCACAGGGTCGACGCCACCACTGACCGGGGCGAACGCGGCGGTCGGACCGATAGCAGGGCGATGAGCCGCTCGACGTCGAGCGGTAGTGACAGTCGACGGCCGTTGTGCAGTACCTCGAATCCACCGAAGGTGTGCACCACAAAGTCGGTCACCGGTCCAAGCCTTCCAAGGACGGGAGGAGTCCGACGAGGCGGACCCTCCAGCGATGATGGGTCGGCAAAATCAGTTCAATCCGGCGGCGTGTCCTCAGCATGTATCCCTCCGGCGCTGCATCCGCGCACCATGCAGCTCAAATATGCTAACCCGGTCGACGACAGGTCGGCAATAGGTTTGCCGAACCATCGCTGGTCGACGTGTCGCCTGGCCGCGTCCTTCCACCGGCCAGAGAACGCTTTGGCTGCTCAGCGACCCCCAAGGGGGGTCGTTGAGCCACCAAAGCTCATGTTACCGGGTCGTCGAGCAGCCAAACTGCCGAGTCGAACAACGCCTCACCCCCTGGACTACTCGTCTAGCAGGGTGCGGAAAATCGGTCGGTAGGCCGTGTATTGGTGCTAGGGGTGGTTCCAGGTGTCGGGTCCGGTGATGGTGGTGGCCCGGATCGGGTGGCCCCGAGGCCGCCTGGCGGCTTCGGGAGGCCCCTGTTGGGACCGGGCCAGGCAGGGGTCAGGCTGTCGCGGCGTCGAGAGCGCAGATCCGAATCAGGTTGTAGACAGCGGCTTCGGTCTTGAACCAGGCCCGGTTGCGGGCTTGGCCGATGTAGCGGAGCTTGCGGCCAGCCCCGACGGTCTTAATCCAACCGAAGGGCTCCTCGACCCGTTTCCGGATCCGCTGGGACACGCCGTAGCCGTCGTGGCGGGTGGTGCGCCCATCGATCGCCGATCTTCGGTTGCTGGTGTTCTGGGCGACGTGTGGCGTGAACCCCAGCTCACGGACCTCAGCGACGAAGTCCTTCGTGTCGTAGCTCTTGTCCCCAGCGACGGTCCGGCGCCTGCCCGATGCTGGCAACCGTCTGAGCATCTCGGTGGCACAATCGCGCTCGGCGTAGCCGGTCGCTTGGGTCAACTCGGCGTCGACGATCAGCCCGCAGCGGTTCTCGATCAACAGGTGCCCCATATAGGACAGCTCCGCTGGGGCTGCGTTGGACTTGCGGAACAGCATCGCCTCGGGATCGGTCGTGGAGGTGTGCGTGGAGTTCGACCGGCGCTGCCCCTTGAAATCGATCTCGGCGTTGCGGCCCTTGAACCCGTTCCCATCGTCGTCGTCGTTGCTGCGGTCGTTGGGTTTGAAGCTCTTGTTCGATGCCCACGCCTGCAACAAGGTGCCATCGACGGAGAAGTGATCCGACGACATGTAGCGGCGCAGCTTCGCCTGGGTCACCACCGCAGCGAAGAACCGATCCGCGATCTCGTGATCCAAAAGGCGTTCCCGGTTCTTCGTGAACGTCGTCGCGTCGAACGCCCGGTCGTCGATCGCCAGATCCAAGAACCACTTGAACAACATGTCATAGTTGAGTCGCTCGCAGAACGCCCGCTCGGAACGGATCGAGTACATCGCCATCAACACCGTTGCCTTCAACAGGGTCTCCGGTGGCACCGACCGCCGACCCGAGTCCGCATACATAGCGTCGAACTCGCTATCAAGACCGGCCAACACCTCGTCGACCACGACCCGGATCCGGCGGATCGGATGATCCACCGGGATCAGATCCTCGGTGCTCAACGACGACAACATCGACAACTGCCGGTCAGGGGTTCCACGCATCCCCCCATTCTTTTCGATTCCCGACCAGAACGCGAGCACCAACCAGAAGAATTTCAGCACCCTGCTAGGCGTCGTCTTCGGAACCGAAGTGGGCTTCGGTGGCGGCGGCCACCGCTTGCTCCACCCGATCACCAAGGGCTTCCCACTCACCGATGGCCCGATCCTGGGCCACCACGGGGCCCTTGGCCAGGCCCTGGAAGTGCGGTTTGACGTGGCGGGCGAACAGTTCATAATGCCGCTGTTGAGCCACCGGGTTGGCCCATTCGTGGTCCATCATCAGGTAGGCGCCGAAACCGCCGTTCGACTGCTTCTCCAGACGCTCGATCTGCTCCACCGCATCATCAGGCGTACCAATCACGCCGAGGCCGGTCTCGTTGACCCAGGCCACCCTCTCCTCGAAGGTGGCGCCGGCGGCCCGGAAGTGGGGCACGGCCAGGATCTTCTGGGTGTAGTGGCACCAGTCGTCGAGACCCCACTTCACGTCCTCGATGGCCTGCTCCTTGGTTTCGGCCAGATGCATCGGCCCGACCAGCCGCCAGCCGTCGCGGTTGGCTGTTTGGCCGAACTCCTTGGCCCGCTCCTCCACCACGTCCCAGTGGTAGCCAAGGGCGTCGAACCCGTCCACCGAGGTCGCCCCGATCGACAGCAGCCCGATGCCGTGTTGACCGGCAATCCGGGGCCCGGTCGGTGACGCAATGGCGGCCACGGCCACGTCGAAGTTGCGGTAGGGCCGGTACTGCGACATGGCGTTGACCAGCTTGTACCGGTCGTTTTCGTGGTTGACCGGCTCCTCGCAGGCCAACAGCTTCATCAGTACCTCGGTGTCCTCCTCCAACATCTTGCGCTGATCCTCCACCGCGATCCCGATCATGGCGGCGTCGCCGGGCAACGCTCCCGGCCCGAGGCCGAGCATGAACCGTCCCCGGGTCAACTGATCGGCGAAGAACGCCCGGTCGGCGCACCACAGGGGGTTGTGGTACGGCAACGACAACACCCCGGTCCCCAACTTGATGTGGCGGGTCTGGGGCGCGGCGTAGCAGATGAACATGAACGGATCGGGAATGATCTCGGTACCGGCCGAATGATGCTCCCCGACCCACACCTCGTCATAGCCCAGCCGGTCCAGCAGCTGAACCGTTTCGAGGTCCCGCTGAATGGCGGCAATGGGGTCTTGGCCGGCCAGGGCGTGAAACGGGGCCATGAATATTCCGAATCGCATGATTACTCCTTCTTGTGGGATCGATTGTGGGGATGGTCGATTGGCTGTGGGGTCGATTGGCTGTGGGGTCGATTGACTGGGTGGTCGATTGGCTGTGGGGTCGATCAAGTGGTGGTCGAGAAACAGTGTGTGGTCAGGTCATGGGTCGATCCGGGCCAGTGGCGCTCCCTGGGCAATGCCGACCCCCTCGGCCACGTACTGGTACATGGTCCCGGCCACCGGAGCCTCCACCTCCTGGGACACCTTGTCGACCTGGACCTCGGCGATGACCTGGCCGGCGGTCACCGTCTCGCCGTGATGCACGAACCAGGTGCCCACGACCCCCTCGGCCGTGGGGTCGTCGGTCGACATGACGGGAAACGGCACCTCGGTGGTCACGACATGAGGTCCTTGACGGCATCGGAGATCTTCTCCCGGGTGGGAAGGATCCCGTATTCGAGGGTGCGGGCATAGGGGATGGGCACATCGGGCACGGCCAATCGACTGACCGGTTTGGTCAGCATCGTCGGATCGGTTTCGGCCACGATGGCGGCGATCTCGCCGCTGACACCGAAGCTCTTGTAGTCCTCATCGACCACCAGCAGTTTCCCGGTTTTGGCCACCGATTCGAGCACGGTTTGTCGGTCGAGGGGTACCAGGCTGCGGAGGTCAACGACCTCGACGCTGATCCCTTCGCCTTCAAGCTGCTCGGCCACGTCGAGACTGTGCTGCACCGACAACGACAGGGTCACGATGCTCACGTCGGTTCCCTCCCGGGCCACGGCGGCCTCGCCGATGGGCACCGTGAACGGCTCTTCGGGCACGTGGGCGATGGACCGGGGATTCTTCTCCATCCACACCAGCCCCTGAGCACCCTTGTGGAACAGGTAGATGACCGGGTTGTCGTCGCGTATGGCCGAAGCCATCAGACCTTTGGCGTCGTAGGGATTCGAAGGCACGACCACCTTCATCCCCGGTAGATGGGCGAAGGTTCCCCACAGGCATTGGGAGTGCTGGGCGGCATCGGAATAGCCGCCACCGGTGGCGGCCATCAGAACCATCGGGACCTTGACCCCGCCGCCCGATTCGTAGTGGATCTTGGCCATGTGGTTGCTGATCTGGTCCATGCAGACGCCGTAGAAGTCGATGAACATCAGCTCGACGACGGGGCGCAGGCCTTCAACCGCGGCACCGATGCCGGCACCGATGAAACCGGTCTCGGAGATGGGGGTGTCCATGACCCGTTCCGGGCCGAACTCGGCGAAGAGGTCGGTGGTTGAGCCGAAGATGCCGCCGTAGGCGCCGACGTCCTCGCCCATGACGAAGACGTCGGGGTCGGCCCGCATTTCCAGTCCGATGGCCTCGGCCATTGCCTTGGCCGTGGTGATTCGACGAGTCGAAGCTTCTGTCGTGGTCACTGGTTCTTCCTTTCGAGATCGGGGTCAGGCGAAGACGTGCAGTAGGGCGTCTTCGGGGGCGGGAATGGGGCTGTTGACGGCGAACTGGATAGCGGCGTCGACCTCGGCGTCGGCGGCGGCGGTGATCTCGCTGACCTGCTCTTCGGTCAGGTCACCCGATTCGATCAGTACCGCCGCGTATCGAGGGATCGGATCCCGTTCGTCGACCGTCTCCAGATCGGTCCGGTAGGCCTGGGCGTCGCCTTCGAAGTGGCCCCACAGGCGCAGGGTGTGGATCTCGATCAAGCTCGGGCCGTCCCCGGCCCGGGCCCGGTCGATGGCGGCGCCGGCCGCCTCGAACACGGCCTCAACATCGTTGTTCTCGACCCGCACGCCCGGCATGCCGTAGCCGGCGGCCCGGTCGGCGTTTGACGTGTTGGCCGTCGACCCGGATCGGGGGACCGAGATGGCCCAGTCGTTGTCCTCGATGACGAACACCACTGGGAGGTTCCACAGGGCGGCCAGGTTCAACGATTCGTGGAACGCTCCCTGGTTGGCCGCTCCTTCCCCGGCGACGGCAACGGCCACGTGATCGGTGCCCTTGCGTTTCATGGCCAACGCCTGGCCACAGGCCACGGGATAACCCTGGGCGATGATCCCGGAGCAGGAGAAATGATTCTCGGGGTCGAACAGGTGCATGTGGCCGCCCTTGCCTTTGCACAGCCCCGTGGTCCGACCGTAGATTTCGGCCGTCATGGCGTTCATGTCGACCCCGTGAGCCAGGGCGAAGTGGTGGGGCCGGTGAGGGGCGGTGATGGCATCACCCTTCTTCAGATGGGCGCAGACGCCCACCGCCGCTGGTTCCTGGCCGGCCGAGAGATGCATTTCGCCGGGTATCAGCCCGGCCCCGATGTCCCAGGCCGGTGTCTTGTCGGCGTGGTATTCCTGCAGGATTCTGGATTCGTACTGCCGGATGCGGACCATCTCGGAGTAGAGCTGCAAACGATTGAGGGCTGTCACGGTTTGTCTCCTTCTGATGTTGATCCGAGAGCGGTATGTGCTCCGGTGGCGGTGGGGGGAGCGGCGATTCCGACGCTCCGGTCGTCAGCAGGCCGTGGCCGGCGGCGTAGTTCATGGCCGCAGCCACGTCGGTCACCGTTGGACCGTGGCGGCGGAGCGTGATCGTCGGCCGGTCGCCGGGGGCGAAGCGAAACAGCCTCTCACCGTCAACGGCGATCACCCCCTGGGCCGCCTCGGCGACCACGTCAACGCCCGGTTCGAGTGTGACCGCCTCCCGCACCGCGATCGGCGAGATCACACCGGGGGCCAACGGTGGGTGGATGACATGGTTGGCCGGTTCACCCAGCTTGATGGCCAGCCCAACCGGTTGGCGACGGCTCGTCGGGCGGAGGTGGCCGCCGATGGCCGACAGTCCAATGGCGTCGGGCTCGGCGAAGCTGAGATAGACCTCGGCGATGCTCGATGCGTCCCAGACCGCACCGGAACCGACCCGGTCCACGGCGAGGATGGCGATGTCGACCAGGGCATCCTCCACCCGATCACCGGCGATGACGGTCAGCTGCTTGGCCTGGTAGGTACTGGCGGCCCGACATTGCTGATCGGCGGCGACCAGCCCGGCGGCCAGACCGGCCACTGTCGGTTCGACCGGCTGGGGGAAGGCATTGTTCGTTCCGGTGGAGATCGACACCAGCGGGACGTCGGCCGACTCCGACGCCACCAGTCGATTGGTGCCGTCGCCACCGACCACCACGATGGCTCCGACGCCGGCGGCCACCATGGCCCGGGTGGCGGCCACGGTGTCGGCCTCGCTCCGGGTCAACGGCTGTTCGATGAAGTCGAGGCGGGGCCAGGCCCGGGCGGAACTCCGCTCGGCCAGGTGGAGCAGCCTCACCATGATCCCGGCACCGTCGGGCATCACGACGGCTCGAATGACACCGGCCGCGCCCAGACCGTTCAGAAGGCGCTGCAACGTGTTGATCTTGTCGTGGACGGTGATTGCTCCGCCATGAGCCACGATGCGGCGAATGTCGCCGGCCGAGGCCGGATTGGCGATGATTCCAACGGTCGCTGGAGTCTTCACCGGTTCGACACCTCCCTGCTGAGCTCGTTACCTCAATAGTTGGCGATCTGACGGTGGGCGTGGGGTCTCAATGTGAGACTCTCATGAGACTGAGACCCAAGCGCTGATCTACAATCAACCAAGGCGTCGGGCCGGCACGAGGGGGAATCGTGGCCATTGCCAAGGAGCCATATCGACGGGGCGCAGTGGTTGCCGACATGGCCGCGGCCCGCCGCCGATCGGCCACCTACGGCATCGACCCGGCATCCCAGGAGATTCCCTTCGTCGGTGATCCTGGACCCAGGGCCGACGCCCTTCGTCTCCTCAGCCGCCCGGTGATCGATCAGCTCGTCCAACAGATCGACGACACATCGCATGGCGTTGTCCTGGCCGACCGGTACGGCCGATTGACCCTACGTGATGCCGGAAGAAACTCGACATTGGCCGTGATGGACAGCTGCAGCCTCGACCTGGGGTTCTCGTTGGCCGAAAGCGCCGTCGGAACCAACGGTGTCGGCACGTCGCTGGAAACCCGACGGAGCACGGTGGTGGTTGGCCACCACCATCACCTTCAGGCCTTCCGTCATTTCACCTGCGCCAACGCCCCGATCATCCACCCCGTCACCGGGCGGTTGGAGGGCACCGTCGGGATGGTCTGCCCGTCGGACGAAACCAGCCCTCTGTTGCTGCCGGCGGCGGAGACAATGGCCTTCAGCATCGGAGCGCTGTTGTTGGCCGAGGCCACACTGGATGAACAGTTCCTGGTGGAACAGTTCGTCATGGCTCGGCAGGGATCTCGACGGGCCACCGCCGCCATCGGACCGGGCGTGTTCATCGCCACCGCCGACGCCCAGCGGATGCTGGCCGGGGTTGATCAAGACGAATTGTGGCGCCGCCTGGCCCGCCTGTCACAGCCGAGTTCGGGGTTCGACACTGAAGTGGATTCCGGCACCGGCCGGCGTTTCGCTCTCCGATGCCGGCCGCTGCACGCCGGCGGGGAGCTACGGGGCGTGATCGTCGAGGTGACGGAACCGAAGCCGGAGGTCGAGACTTCGATCCGCCCTCGGGCCCACCCCCGACTCGGTGACCTGGTCGGGGTGAGCGCGGCCTGGCGGGCGGTGGTGGCCGACGCCCTGATGGCAGTCGGACGACCCGAGCCGGTGCTGATCGTGGGAGAACGGGGCAGCGGCCGTATGGCCGTGGCCCGCTCCATTGCCGATCTCGAAGGGCATACCGCCACCGTCTTCGATGGCGCCGAGGTCATTGTCGATGGGGGTCAAGCGTGGGTTCGGGCCTTGCGTGACGCCTGCCGTCCGGGGGCGACCATTGTCATCCGCCGGGTCGACCGGCTACCGGGCGACGTGGCCGCCGCGGTGGCTTCCACCGTGGCCAATACCGGTGATACCCGGTTTCTGGCCACCAGTCGGCTGATGATGTCGGACGAACCGGGTTTGGACGTCTTGCTCGATCAGCTGGCGGTTCTCCAGATTGACGTGCCACCGCTTCGAGAACGGCGGGACGACATCGGCGTTCTGGTCGACCACCTCGCCGGCCGTCTCGGCTGCTCCGGGGTGGATCTTCAGGTCAAGAACGTCTTGTTCCGGCAGCCCTGGCCGGGGAACGTCACCGAGATCGAACAGACGCTCCGGTCGGCCCTGGCCAAGGCCCGACCGGGGCCGATCGCTCGTCACCACCTGCCCAATCGGATTCGGCAGGAACGCAGCCGTCGGCCCCTTCACGGTCTTCGCCAGCAGGAGGCCGAGGCCATTGTGACCGCCATCGCCGAGACCTCGACCCGAGCCGAGGCGGCCCGGCGACTGGGCATCTCCCGGGCCACGTTGTTCCGCCGCATCAAGGCCTACGACCTCGACCTGACCCCCTGAATCAGGATCTCCCTCGGACTGCTCCGGCCGCCACCAGCTCAGCCACCCGGTCGGCCAGGTCGTCGGTGATGGGCTCGCCGGTGAGAAGGAGGCGGACCCACAACGGCCCGATCAGGGCTTCGATGATGAGGTTCGGGTCGGTGTCGGCCGGGAGTTCTCGTCGTTCGACGGCCCGCTCAACGATGACTGCGGCATTGGCCAAACGGTGAGCCCAGAACGAGTACATGGCAGTCGTCAACTCGTCGGAGGTGGCGGCTGCGGCCACGATGGACCGTGATTGCCGGGCCCTTCCTTCCTCGCTGATGTTGGCCACGACGTCTCGAGCCAGGAGCTTCAGGTCGTCCAGGAGATTGCCGGTGTCGGGAACCGGGACGGCCGTTGCGCTTTGCTCCATCACGGCGTCGAAGACCAGTTCCGGTTTGGTCGGCCAGCGCCGGTACACGGTCGTCTTGTGGACACCGGCCCGGCCGGCCACGTCGTCGACGCTCAGCTGGTCGTAACCCACCTCGGTCAACAACTCCGATGCCGCCCGGAGGACGTCGGCCCGGACCCGGGAGGCCCGCCCGCCCGGTCGCTGCCGGCCTACACGACTGCTATTCATCGTCATAATGCCAGACTAACGCAAAAATAGTTGCGTTAACAACAAGGATCGACCATACTACTAACGCAACACTTGTTGCGACTGGGCGATTCGATATTCTGAAAGGAATGGACATGCGACACCAACTGCACACCGAGATCACAATCGACGCCACCCCCGACCGGGTGTGGGCCATCCTCACCGACCTGGACGGCTACCGGCTCTGGAACCCCTTCGTGACCGCGTCGGAAGGCGAGGTCGCCGTCGGCCGGCAACTGACGAACCGCTTTCAGCCGCCCGGGGGAAAGGCCCAGACATTCAAGCCCCGGGTGACCGTGGTCGAACCGCCCAGGACGTTCGAGTGGTTGGGCCGGCTCGGTCATCGGTGGATCTTCGAAGGGCGTCACCGCTTCGACCTCGAACCCACCGCCGATGGTGGCACCCGATTGGTCCAGCAGGAGTTCTTCAGGGGGGCCCTGGTTCCATTCCTGCGCTCGCAGCTCGACACAACGACCCACCGGGGGTTCGAACTCATGAACGAGGCCCTCAAAGCCAGGGCTGAATCGGGAGGTTCGGTCACCGAACCGTGCCAGGGCGGGCGGAGCGTCCAAACCTGACCAGACGGAACGTCCCCTACCCCACCTGGTAGGAGATGAGGGTGCGCATGTAGTTGGCCCGTTCGTAGCTCGAGGGGTCGGCCACCGACTGCTGACTGATACTGCCTCTGGCCTGATCGAGCGATTCGTAGCCCCGTTCGCTGAACCACTGTTCCAGCCCGTCGACCACGGTCCGCAGATGAGCCGGACCATGTTTCAGCAAGGCCGAGGCCATCATCGTGACCGACGCTCCGGCCAGTATCAGCTTGACCGCCCCCTCGGCGTCGTGGACGCCGGTGGTGGCCGCCAGGTCGAGCCCGACCCGACCGTAGGCGATGCCGATCCAGCGCAACACCAGCCGCATCTCGGTCGGGCTGCTGAGCTGGAGGTTGGGGGCGATGTCAAGGGTGTCGAGATCGACGTCAGGCTGATAGAAGCGGTTGAACAGCACCACCCCGTCGGCTCCGGCGGCGGCCAGCCGGCGGATCATGTTGGCCGGCGAGCTGAAGAACGGTCCGATCTTGACCGCCAGAGGCACGTCGATCTCGGCCCGTACCTGCTCAACCAGCCGCAGATAGCGGATCTCGACCTCCTCGCCGGTCAGATCCGAGTCGGCGGCCAGATGGTAGATGTTGAGTTCGACGGCGTCGGCCCCTTCCCCCTCCAGGGCCGAGGCGTAGTGGATCCAGCCGCCCTCCGACGTTCCGTTGAGGCTGGCGATCACCGGGATCGACAGCTCGTGTTTGGCCGCCACCAACAGGTCGAGGTACTCGTCGGCCCCGGTGTTGTACTCGTCGAGAGCGGGGAAGTAACCGCCGTGAGCCTCGGGGTTGAAAGCCGCCTCATCCGACAGCGAACCGAACGACAGGCTGTCGTGTTCCACCTGCTCCTCGAACAGCGAAGGCAACACCACGGCGGCCGCACCGGCATCCTGCAGCCGGATCAGGCTCTCCACCGACCCGGTGAGGGGACAGGCCGACACCACCACTGGATGGGCCAGCGATAACCCGAGGTAGCTGGTTTGTAGATCGGTCACGTCAGACCTCCTCCAGGTTGTCGTCCAGCTCACCGAACCGGGCCGATCGTTCGACGTTCACCATCTGCTCGTAGAGATGCCAGCGGTCGTCGATGTCCTGTTGGGCCGCCGCCATCAACGTGTCGGCCGCTTCCGGATTGGTTCGAGTCAGCATCGAGAACCGGGCCTCGGTCATGGCGAAGTCCTTGAACGTGATGCTCGGCTTGCGACTGTCGAGATGCAACGCGTGGTCGCCCCGGGCCTCCCGGTTGGGGTCGAACCGGTACAGGGGCCAGTAGCCGCTCTCGGCCGCTGTCTTCTGATGGCCCATCATCTTGGCCATGTCGATGCCGTGGGCGATACAGGGGCTGTAGGCGATGATGATCGACGGGCCGTCATGGGCCACCGCCTCGTTGAACGCCTTCACTGTCTGTGTCATGTTGGCCCCCATGGCGATCTGGGCCACGTAGACATCGCCGTAGGCCATGGCGATCATACCGATGTCCTTTTTGGCCGTCGTCTTGCCTCCGGCCGAGAACTTGGCGATGGCCGCCCGGGGCGTGGCCTTCGACGTCTGCCCTCCGGTGTTGGAGTACACCTCGGTATCGAGCACCAGGATGTTGACGTTGCGGCCCGAGGCCAACACATGGTCGACCCCACCGAAGCCGATGTCGTAGGCCCAGCCGTCGCCCCCCACCAGCCATACGGTGCGGTCCACCAGATAGCGGCTGAGGGTTCGCAGACGATCGGTCAGCGGACCGGGGTTGTCGGCCAACCACTGATCGAGCCGGGCCACCGCCTCCCGCTGGGTCGCCACCCCGGCCTCAGTGGACTGGTCGTTGTCGAGCAGCTCGGCCGCCAGCGGTCCCAGCCGGGGCGCCAACTCGGCCACCAGGTGCCGGGCCACCGCCTCGTGGTGGTCGACCCCGGCTCGAATACCCAGCCCGAATTCGGCATTGTCCTCGAACAGCGAGTTGGCCCACGCCGGTCCTCGACCATTGGCGTCGACGGCCCAGGGAGTGGTGGGCAGGTTCCCCCCGTAGATCGACGAGCAGCCGGTGGCGTTGGCCACGATCAAACGGTCACCCAGCAGCTGCGACAGTAACTTGAGGTAGGGGGTCTCGCCGCAACCGGAGCAGGCCCCGGAGAACTCGAACAACGGCTGAGCGAGCTGCGAGCCCTTGACGGTGTCGAGCCGCAGTTTGCTGCGATCGTATTCCGGCAGGCCGAGGAAGTAGTCGAAATTGGCTCGCTCCACCTCGACGTGGTCGGCCACCGGAGCCATGTTGATGGCCTTGTGCCGCACCTCCTCTTTGCTCTTGGCCGGGCAGATGTCGACACAGACGCCACAGCCGGTGCAATCGTCGGGCGCGACCTGGATGATGGCCCGGGTCTCGACCCCGGCCGCCTCCGCCACCTTGTCCTTCCATCCTTTGTGCTGGAATCCGGGCGGCGGCCCGTCACCGTTGAGCACGGCACCGTCGACCACCTTGAGGCGGATGGCGGCATGGGGGCAGACCAGAGCGCAGCGGGCGCAGTCGATACAGATCTCGGGATCCCAGATGGGGATCTCGGTGGCGATGGCCCGCTTCTCCCACTGGGTGGTGGCCGACGGGAATGTACCGTCGACCGGCATTGCACTGACCGGCAGCCGATCACCGTGACCGGCCATGATGGCCGCCGTCACCCGCTGGACGAAGTCGGGGGCGTCGGCCGACACCACCGGGGGCCGGGATCGTTGGGCCGACAGCGCAGCCGGCACCGGCAGCTGCTCCAGGGCGGCCACGGCGGCATCGACCGCGGCGTAGTTGCGTTGCAGAACCGGACCGCCCCGCCGGCCGTAGGTCTTGGCGATGGACGCCTTGATGGCATCGACGGCGTCGGCGTCGGCCAGCAGGTCGGTCAGGGCGAAGAAGCAGGTCTGCAGCACGGTGTTGACCCGCCGACCGAGACCGCTGTCAGCCGCCACCTGGCTGGCGTCCACCACCCACACCGTCAGCCCCTTGTCGATGATGGCCTGCTGGGCTTCGGCCGGCAGCCGATCCCAAGTCCCGTCGGCCCCGTGCGGTGAGTTGATCAGCAGGGTTGCCCCGGCGGCGGCCACGTCCAACACGGCCTGGCGGTCGAAGGCCCCGAAGTAGTGGACGCCGACGAAGTCGGCTTCGGTTATCAGGTAGGCGGACCGTATCGGGTCGGGCGAGAACCGCAGATGGGAGATCGTGGTCGACCCCGACTTCTTGGAGTCGTACACGAAGTAGCCCTGGGCGAACAGCGCCGTGTGGTCACCCACAATCTTCACCGAGTTCTTGTTGGCTCCGACCGTGCCGTCGGAACCAAGACCGTAGAACACCGCCCGCCGCACCGACGACGGCTCGTGCCACCGCTCGGGCGACGGCAGGCTGAGTCCGGTGACATCGTCGACGAGGCCGACGGTGAATTCATGCTTCGGCCTCTCCTGGGTCAGGTGCTCGAACACGGTCATGGCCATGGCCGGCGTGAACTCCTTGGACGACAGGCCGTAGCGGCCGCCGACCACGGTGGGGATCGAGCGACCGGACCGGGCCAGGGCGCTGACCACATCGAGGTGGAGCGGTTCGCCCGGGGCGCCGGGCTCCTTGGTCCGGTCGAGCACGGCGATCGACCGGGTCGTTTCGGGCAACGTCGACAGGAAGGTGTCGACGTCGAAGGGACGGTAGAGCCGCACCACCACCACGCCCACCGGTTGCCCCCCGGCCGTCATGGCGTCGACCGCTTCGACCACTGAACCGGCAGCCGAACCCATGATCACCAGTACCCGTTCCGCCTCGGGGTGGCCGTGATACTCCATTGTCTTGTAGTGGCGACCGGTCAGCCCACCGAGGCGGTCCAGCTCGGCTTGGACCACGGCGGGAACGGCCTGATGGTAGGGGTTGGCCGCTTCCCGGGCCTGGAAGAACACATCGGGGTTCTGGGCCGTTCCCCGCACCACCGGAGCATCGGGATCGAGGGCCCGAAGCCGGTGGCCGACGACGGCATCCTCATCGATCATGGCCCTGATGGCGTCATCGTCCAGCAGCTCGATCTTGGCCACCTCGTGGCTGGTCCGGAAGCCGTCGAAGAAATGCAGGAACGGGACCCGGGACCGCAGGGTGGCGGCATGGGCCACGGCGGCCAGGTCCTGGGCTTCCTGCACCGAGGTCGAGCACAGCATGGCCATGCCGGTCTGGCGAACGGCCATCACGTCGCTGTGGTCGCCGAAGATGCTGAGGGCGTGGGTGGCCACCGAGCGGGCAGCCACGTGGACCACGGCCGGCAGCAGCTGGCCGGCGATCTTGTAGAGGTTGGGGATCATCAAGAGCAGACCTTGGGAGGCGGTGAAGGTTGTGGTCAAAGCCCCGGCCTGCAGGCCGCCGTGCACGGCTCCGGCCGCCCCGGCCTCACTCTGCATCTCGATCACATCAGGCACCGCCCCCCACAGGTTTGTCTCACCGGCTTGCGACCAGGAGTCGGCCAGCTCGCCCATGGGCGAGGCCGGAGTGATGGGATAGATGGCGATGACGTCCGAGAGCTTGTGGGCCACCCGGGCCGCCGCTTCGTTGCCGTCGATCGTGGCGAACGTCATGACGAGGCCGTCACTGAAGGACGCGGCCGCTGATGGTGGTGGGCTCGATGCAGACCCACATCCGGCGCCACTTCTCCTTGGTCCACGGCACCAGACCGATACCCTCCAGTTGCTCGACCTCGGCCCAGTTGGTGACCTCCCGGGCTGTTCCCTGAACCACCACGCTCCACCCCGACCGATCGGAGGGATCCCACTCGTCGACTTCGAAGCAGACAGGGCCACCACCGGCGGCGGCCGACAGCTTCTGGCCTTCGAGGGTGCGGAAGACGATGGTGTCGTCGTGCCACTTGAAGTTCACCGGTAGGGCCAGAACCTCGCCTGAGTCGGTGACGAACGCCACCCGACCGATGGGCGTTGACTGCATCAACTCCACGCAGCGGTCGCGGTCGATGACCCCCATGCGGCTGACGATGTCGATGGCCATGATCTCCGGCTTACCTGTGTTTGCCGTCATCGCTGTCCTCTCTTCCTACCGTTGCCTGACAGAAGCCAACGGTACGATTACGCCTCATGGTGGGCTAGAGGCTTGAGTCCCTTCCCTGCCGGCAACCAAGGGATTTGAATTGGTCGTGATCAGGGCGATGATGGCGGTGCTATGTCGCCCGCTCGTTCGCTGCCCGATCTGGTCCGCCTCGGTGAGTACCGGACATCGTGGCTGCGACCCGACGTTGTGGCCGGGCTCACGGTGGCCGCCATGCTCATTCCTCAGGCCATGGCCTACGCCGAGCTGGGCGGGCT
Organism: Acidimicrobiales bacterium; assembly: GCA_965216685.1. Taxonomy (GTDB): domain Bacteria; phylum Actinomycetota; class Acidimicrobiia; order Acidimicrobiales; family SZUA-35; genus JAHELU01. The sequence continues at coordinate 3,009,263 of OZ244195.1, read as the reverse complement.
GCCACCGGCCGTTGGTCTCCGGGCCGCTCTGGTGGCCCTTCCCGTCTACGCCCTGCTGGGCACGAGCCGTCATCTTGGCATCGGGCCCGAGCCGGGCACCGCCGTGCTGTCGGCTCTGGCCGTGGCCCCACTGGCCGGCGGCGACCCCGACCGCTACCTGCTGCTCATGGCCGCCCTGGCCGGCCTGGTCGGCTTGATCACGCTGGCCGCCGGTGCGCTGCGGCTGGGTTTCGTGGCCGATCTGCTGTCCAAGCCGGTGCTGGTCGGCTACATCACCGGAGTGGGTTTGACGCTCCTGTCGAGCCAGCTTCGCGCCTTCACCGGCGTGGGGGTCGACGCCGAGCGGTTCTTCCCCCGATTCGCCCAGTTCTTCACCCGGCTCGATCAGATCAACTGGGCCACCCTGGCCATCGGCCTGGCCACCCTCGGCGTGATCCTTGTCCTGCGGCGCTACCGCCCAGGCCTGCCCGGGGCCCTGATCGGGCTGTCCGGCTCACTGCTGGCGGTGGCACTCCTCGATCTCGATGTGGCCGTTGTCGGATCCATCGAGGCTGCCCTGCCGACCTTCGCCGTTCCCGCCGTCTCGATCGACGACGTCGCTCAACTCCTTCCGGCCGCCGCCGGCGTGGCCCTGATCGGCTACACCGACAACATCCTGACCGCCCGGTCCATCGCCACCAAGCAGCGTTACACCGTCAGCGCCGATCGCGAGCTGCTGGCCTTGGGGGCGGTGAACCTGGCCGGAGGAATGAGCGGAGGCTTTCCCGTTTCGTCGAGCGCATCAAGATCCTTCGTGCCCGCCACCCTGGGATCGAGGTCGCAGCTGTCGAGCGTGGTGACGCTGATGGCTACGCTGGTTGTTCTGCTGATCGGGCGATCGTTGCTGGCCGAGATCCCCCGGGCCGGTCTGGCCGCGGTCATCGTGGCCGCCGCCTTCGCCGTGATCGATGTCGATGGCTTTCGTCGCCTGGCCTCGATCAGCCGGAGCGAAACCGCGCTGGCCACGGTCACCACCCTGGCCGTCATCACCACCGACCTCCTGCTCGGGGTGCTGGTGGCGGTGGCCCTCTCGGTGGTGATCACCCTGGGTCGGGTGGCCCGCCCCAACGATGCCGTACTGGGGCAGGGCGAGGGGCTCGACGGGTGGATCAGTCTGGACGACGAACGGGCGTCGTCGCTGGCCGGCCTCCTGGTCTACCGGTTCGACGCCCCGTTGTTCTTCGCCAACGCCGAGTACTTCCGCCAACGACTGAAGCGGGCTCTGGCCGACAACCCGGGCGAAGAAACCCACGTGATCCTCGACTTCGAAGGCATCGGTTCGGTCGACACCACCGCCATCGACCATCTCGAGGAGCTACTGGCCGAGCTGACGGATGAAGGAATCTCGCTGTCGGTGGCCCGAGCCAATGAGAAGGTGGCGGCCGCTCTCCACCGGGCGGGACTGACCGACAAGATCGGCCGACACCGGATGTTCCCCACCATCAACGCTGCAGTGGCCCACTACCGGCGAGACGGCGACGGCGGCTCCCGCCGGTGACCGGGCCCGAAGGCTACAGCCAGCCCCGGTCCCGGGCGATGACCGCCGCCTCGGCGCTGGAGCGGGCGTGGGTCTTGGCCGTGGCCGACGACAAGTAGTTCCTCACGGTTCCCGACGACAGGCTGAGCCGGCGAGCGATCTCGGTCACCGGAGCGCCGGTCAGGGCCTGGGTCAGTACCTCCTGCTCCCGGCCACTCAACGGATTCATGCCCTCGATGAGCGATTCGGTGGCCAGGTCGGGATCGACCACCCGCAGACCGGCGTTGACCCGGCGGACGGCGTCGGCCAGCTCAGGCGCAGGGGTGTCCTTGACCACGAACCCGGCGGCTCCGGCATCCATGGCCCGCCGCAGGTAGCCGGGTCGACCGAAGGTGGTGACGATGAGCGAACGGACCGATGGAGCTTCGGCCGCCAGCTGGGCCACCACCTCGATGCCGTCCATGCCCGGCATCTCGATGTCGAGGAGGGCCACATCGACCGGGTCGGCGGTGACAGCGGCCAGGACATCGTCACCCCGGCCGACCTGGGCAACGACGTCGATGTCGGACTCCATGTTCAACAAGGCGGCCAGCGCGCCCCGAACCAGCGCCTGGTCGTCGGCCAGCAGCAGGCGGATGACGGTCATAGCGAGACCTCGATTCTGGTACCGGAGCTGGCGCCGGCCGACTGGACCGGCTCCATGTTAAGCAGTGCCCCGGACGCCGCCACCCGCTCCCGGAGGCCTCGAATGCCATTGCCCTCTTCGGCCGATCCAAGGCCCATGCCATCATCGGTGACCCGCAACAGGACACCTTCGTTGCCGGGAGCCAACTCGATGTGACATTGCTCGGCCTTGGCGTGGCGAATCACGTTTGTCACCGCTTCCCGCACCACCCAGGCCAACAGAGGGCGGTGGCCGGCCGGGATCTCGGCCATGTCGCCGGTAACCAGCAGATCGACGCCGGCGTCGGCCAGGACGGCCCGGGCCGCCGTCAGCTCATCGGACAGGTCGGTCGCTCGGAGACCACCGACCGTTGACCGGATCTCGGCCAGCGCACCCCGACCGATCGATTCGAGGTCGGCCAGATGGCGGCGGCATTCGTCGATCCGGTCCCGGCTCGTCTCGGACTCGACTTCCACCTGGTCAAGAAGCCGCTGACACAGTTCCACTTTCAGGATCACGGCGGTGACGTTGTGACCGAGCACGTCGTGCACATCGCGGGCCACTCTGGTCCGCTCGTCTCCGATGGCCAGACCGGTACGAAGGTGGGCTTGATCGAACTGGTGGGCCTGAAACAGTCGTACCAGCACGGCGGCCCCGCCCACGGCGGCGACGATCAGCGCCAACGGCCACAGGTCGCTGAGGCGGCCGGCGAGCAGCGGTGCCACGATGGTGACGCCGAGGCCGGCGACGAAGACGATCGAGACCACCGGCCACGGGAAGTGGAACACGGCAAAGACCACCACAAAGACCACGACCCCGACGGCACCTACACCGACCATCAGCATGAGGGCCACCGTGAGTGCGACGAGGACGAGGAAGTGCCCGAGGCCCCCAGGACGGCCGGCGTCCACCCCAGCGCCGTCGCTACCGGTCCATTGCCCGCCATGGTTCCCCGGGGCGAACACGGCCTGCTGTTCCCGCCGGTGCTGGCGGCGAACCCCATCAAGGTAGACGGCGGCGAACGCGACGAACAGCACCGACGAGGCGATCTTGGCCTCGGTGCCGATGCTGTCGTCGGTCAGGATGGCGCGCCAGGGGAAGAGGAGGAATATCAACCACACTGCGGCCATGATCCAGCCGTTGCGGCCCAGCCAGCCCTGGCCCCGCAGCATGGTCGATGTGCTCCCGTCGGTCACTGGCGGGCCCGTCCCCGGCTGACCAACGTGACGGCCACGAGGGCGAAGATCACGGTCCAGACGACCATGTTGGTGAGGGGCTGCCACAGAGGGACATGGATCAGGCCGCCGCCATCGGGGTCGATGGTGGAGCCGCCGGTCAGGGCGGCCCGGCCCAGGGCCACATAGCCGTAGAGCGGGTTGAACTTGGCCACCGCCAACTGCCAGCCGGTGAGCGGGATGAAGACGTTGCCCAGGAATCCCAGGATGACGAGCGAGCCGCCGGCGGCGGCCACGGCCGCTTCGGATCGGAAGCCCAGCCCGAAGCTGAGTCCGTACAAGGCAAAGGTGGTGGCGCCGGCCAGCAGGACGGCGGCCGAGATCAACCACACCGACAGCGGGGCCTTGGCTCCGGTGACGGCGCCGATGGCGTAGACCAGAGCGATGGGAACGGCGGCCACGGTCAACGCCGTCGCCGTCTTGACCCGGACATAGCCGCCGTCAGTGAGCGGGGTCAGGCCCAGTTGACGGCTCCAGCCCTGCATGCGTTCGATGGCGGCGGCGCCGCCGATGCCGGTGGTGGCCGACACGGCACCGTAGGCCGCCATGCCGATCATGACCAACATGGCCACGTTCCCGTCTCGTACCGGCTCACTGGCGTAGGACTGCGACGCACCAAAGATCACGTACATGAAGGCCGGTAGTCCAGCGGTGAAGAACATGGTCACGTAGTCCCGCCTCAGTCGGCGTAGTTCAAGTCGATAATAGGTCATGTTCATTGTTCAGGTCCTTTGCTCGATGTGGTCGGGTGTCAGTTGGCGTTGGTCAGGGCGGTGAAGGCTCGTTCGAGGGAGGCGGCCTCGATCTCGAGGTCGGTGGCGCCGAAGTCCGTTAGGAGCACACCGGCGACGGCGTCGGACTCGGATGTCTCCACAGTCAGCCGGTCACCGTTTACGGTGACCCGACGGACACCCGGCATGCGGCCCACGGTCTCAACGGCGTTATCCAGCCGGGCCGCGCTGTCGGCGTCGGCCAGCCGGGCCCGAACGGTCCGGCCCGATGCCTGGCTTCGAATCTGATCGGTGGGGCCGTCGGCCACGATCCGTCCCCCCGCCAGCAACACGGTGCGGCGGGCGAAGTCCTCAGCCTCCTGCAGGTAGTGGGTGGCGAACACGATCGTACGACCCCGGTCGGCCTCGGCGGCCATGGCGGCCCAGAACGACTGGCGGGCCTCCACGTCCATTCCCGCTGTCGGCTCGTCGAGCAGCAGGAGGTTGGGGTCGGCCAGGAGGGCCAGGGCGAACCGCAGGCGCTGCTGCTCACCCCCGGAGCACACCTTGACCAGCCGGTCGGCTCGCCCGGTCAGGCCGGCCCGCTCCAGGACATGGGCCACCGGGTCGGCGCCCGGCCCGGCTTGTGCTCCGGTGGGCTCCGGATAGATCGAGGCCACCAGTTCGACGGTTTCACCAACGGTGAGGTCATTGAGGAGTCCGCCGGTCTGGAGGACGGCCGAAACCCTGCCGTCGGCCACGGCCTGGCGAGGGCTACGACCGAACACGGTGGCTTCACCGGCCGTAGGTTCGATGAAGCCCAGGATCATGTCGATGGTGGTTGTCTTGCCGGCACCGTTGGGGCCGAGCAGCGCCACGATCTCGCCCGGTCCGACGTCGAGATCAATCCCGTCGACGGCCCGGACGATTCCGGCGGTTGGAGAGTTGTAGTCCTTGGTCAGGCTGCGGAGTTGAATGCATGTTTCCATGCCCACAACTCTGAGCCCGACCCGGCGGGGGCGACAGGCCGTTCAGTCACCGAATGGTTATGAGGATTGTCACAGCGGCGGCGCTCGGATCCCGGCGATCACCCGAAGGTTTGTGCGTTCCGGTGTCACTGTGACACCGGAACGCACAATCCTCGACTACGGGCCCGGTGACCAACCCCTACCGGCGGATCGATTCGATCAGGGGGAGGGCCCAGCCGGCGTCGTTGAAACCGGCTTCCTCGTTGGCGGTGGCCGATACGAAGATCACGTCCGAGCCCAGCTCGACCTGCCCGTCGAGTGAGTGCTCAACACCACCGCTGCCGCCGTCAACCGACTGGGTGACGTAGCTGAAGTCGCCGCCCGATGCCAGCTCCAAGGCTTGCCGGTCGCCGTCGTCGGGCAGATCGCCGCTCCGACTGAACCGCAGACACCGGGGGAATCGGGTGTCCTGCTCACTCTCGAAGCAGTACTGCACCATGTCGCCGGACTCGCCCTGCAGAACCAGATCGGTCGGATGATCAAAGTCGATGTCGAAGCCCGGAACCGTCGATGTCGCATCGTTGTCGACCGGCTCCGACGCGCTGCCGGTGCAGGCACCGAGAGCCAAGGTGAGTAAGGGAAGGATGATGAGTGCCAAACCGATTCGTGTCATGGATATACCCCGCTGTCGTTTACATCCTGGTAGGCCTCGTTGACGAATCCACCCCAGCCGCTGAAAACGCCGTCGTCCCATGGGGCCGACGTGTATTCCGATCCCAGGGCCGACACGTTGTCGGAAGGCCAGGTCGATGAGTGCCCGGCGTAGGCTCCCGGGTCGAGGTCGGGATAGGCGAGGTTGAACCTCGGGTGGAGGGTGTCGCTGGTGAAGGTGGCTCCTTGATCGGCGACCTGTCGAATGTAGCGGGCGGTGGCGAAGATGTTGAACTCGTCGGAGGCCAGCAGCTCGGCCGTCTGCCCATGGTTCAGGTCTCGACGGGTCTCCTCCGACAGCAGGTCGGCGAACAGATCGTTGTTCTCGGCCGTCGACACCACGACCTGTCCCAACCCGATCGAAGTGTTGCCGCTCAGGGGGCTGGCGGCGGCGTCGTAGTCCTTGGCGTCCTCGAGGGCTGACTGGTCCCGTTGCTCGGCCAGGATGACGGCGGTCAACAGCTCGGGTTCGAGGTCGTAACGTTCGGCCGCCAGCTCGATGATGTCTCGACGGGCCGGGATGTTGCCGTCGTAGGACTCGGCGATGCCGGGAATGTGGACCGCACCGTGCTCAGTCACCACCCAGGCCGAGGGGTCGGAACTGATCGGTTGGTTGACCAGCAACTCGACCTGGCGCTGACGGTCCTCCGGGCTCAATCCATTGAGATACTGGTTCAGAGGACCAATGGGGTTGCCGTACTTGTCCTCGCCGAAGCCCAAGCCCAAGCCGATGCTGTCAATGAGACCGACGCCTTCCTCCTGGGGGTTGACACCGGTGGCCCCGACGCCGGTGAACGGGGCACCGGGATCGTCGCTGATCAGATCACCGTAGGGGGTGGGATCGAACTCGGCGTTGTTGATCGGCAGGCCCAGTTCACCGAGGTGGAACTGCAGCTCGGCCTCGATCCCGGCGTCTTGAATATGGGGCATCACCAGGGCTCGGCCCTCGGCGTCGAGTTCGGCTCCGAGGGCCCGCATCAGTTGCAGGCGCCGACCCGGCGAGTCGACCCGACCGATCAGCAGATCGAGATCGCCCCGACGTTCGAGTTCGGCCACCAGCCCGGGAACGTCGTCGCTGTTGAGGATCAGTTCGAGGGCCTCCTGTTGTTCGTCACCCGAGACGTTCCAGTCGAAGAAGCCGTAGGACAACAGCTCGTCGATCCGTTCGGCTGATTCCGTCACCGACGGTGAGTCGCCGTCTTCCTGCCCGCCCAGGGCCGTTTCCGAGCTGAACAGGACAGTGGTGGCCCCGGCCGGGGGGCCGCCGAAGCCGAAACCGATCGGCGTGGTTCCGCCGGTTCCGGCCGTACCAGCTGGACCGGGGCCGGCCTGCGAGGTCAGGTCCTGGTCGGCCCGCTGATCGGCAATGGTCTGGGCGGCGTCGGACAACGCCGTCACCGCTGAGCGTAACGCCGGCTGGTGGGTGGACTTCCAGCGCTGCCGGAAGTCGTGGGCATCGGGGCCCGACCAGTATCGTTCCGACTCCATCGCCCCACCGGTGGCCAAGCGCTCAACGGTGGCAATGCGATCACCGTTCCGCTCCAGCGATTGCCGCAGCTCGTCCAACGCCGCCAGATCGGCTCCCCATAAACTCACATCCTCACCCTAGATCAGGGGGCCGTTCGATCGACATCGGGATGTATCCCCGGGTTCGGCCGCCACCCCCCCCGCCCGGAAAGATCGTCAGCTGCGGCGACGGTAGATCTCGGCCTCCGCCGGGTCCATGTCGGCCAGTTGGGCTTCGCGATGGCGTTCCCGCTCGGCCCGGCGAGGATGACTGAACCCGGCGCCGATCACCGGTTCGTCCCGGTCGCAGACGATGTACCGACTGAGGCGTTGGCCGTGGGGCGAGAGCGTCCGCCACTGGTCGAACGGCATGGAGCGGATCAGAGCCTCGCTGCGGAACCATGGTGCCATGAACTCGACGTTGGGCATGGCCCGCACCTCCTTCGAGAGGTTTGGTGTGCCGCCGTGCCAGCATCGAGCGTCGCGGATGATGGCTGAACCGGCAGGGAGCGGGCACACCGTGCTCAGCCGCATCCACTCCGGTTCATCGGCCAGGGTGGGGATCGGGGCCCGGGAACGATGAGTGCCGGGGATCTGGCGGATTGGTCCGTTCTCCGGACTCAGGTCGACCAGGGGAAAGTTGATGTGGACCACCGGAACGGGCAGATCCCGCATCGTGACCCCACCGACCGGGTCGTGCAATTCGGTCCACACGTTGTCGGAGTGCAAGCCCTGGTATTCGATGGCTCCCGGCAGGGCCAGGTCGCCGCCGGAGCCGTAGACGATGTAGTCGGCGGACCCGAAAATGGCGCTCAGGATAGGGGTTGTCGTCGGCAGGTCGATCAGCTGGCACCACTCGGGGCGGTGGAACATGTGCCGCGAGGCCGATGTGCCGCCGAACGAGTACCGGTGGGGCAGACCGCCGGCGCCACCGCCGACCGCTCCCTCCGGGTCGGCGTCGGCCAAGGCGGCGATGACCTCTTCGGCTGCTCTCCGCAAGACGGCCAGCTGGTGATGGTCGAGAGCATCACGCACGGCCACGAATCCGTCGCGTTGAAACAGCATGACAGCACGATCAACCTGATCGGGCGTCACCACCTCCAGCCCGGGGATTCCGTTGCGCTCCCGCAGCCTCTCACGCAAAGCGACGACATTGGGGTCGTCATAGGACCTGGTCCAGTTGGCGCACCGGGGGTCGCCGGCCACCAGGTTGCGATGCTCTGGAGTCGTCTCGATCTCGATCTCTCCCACCGGTGTGGCCAGCCCCAGCGGATTGTCGTTCGACTCGCCGGCCTGCGCCCCACGGTTGGCCCATCCGTTCGGCGGTATCGCCTCGTTCCAACCAAACGCCATGATCACGGACCTCCCCGTTGCCGACCGCCAAAATCGTACCGCCCGGCCGCTCGCCGCGCCGTCACGGGCTTCGGGTGGCGCAGATCGACCAGGAGACCGGTAGCTTGTCCCGCAGATGATCGGGCAGGAAGAACTGCGGACCCTCGGCCACCGCGGATGGGAACAACTGCCAGTCACAACCCTGATGTTCGTCCACCCGATCGATCCGCAAGCCGGCACCTATGAGAGCGTTGAGGGTCTCGCCAACGGTGTGGTTCCACTCGTAGCTTCGGGGTGACTCGATCGTCCCCTCACCGAGGTAGCTCTCCGCTTCCACGAACTCCTGGGGCCGGTCGGGGGACTGCCAGTAGGGGTAGTGAGGTACGACACGGCCGTCGATCTCTTCGTGGACCCACATGATCGGATGCAGGTCGCGAAAGACGAAACGACCGCCCGGCTTGAGGAGGCCGGCCACGTTGGCCGCCCACCTCTCAATGTCGTCCAGCCAGCAAATCGTGCCGACCGAGGTGTACAACACGTCGAAGCGTTCGCCGACGACCTCTGCCGCCCGATAGACGTCGGCTCGGATGAAACGAGCATTGGCACCGACCTCGGCGGCCAGGGTCCTGGCCGCGACCAAGGCCGGCCGGGAGAAATCGACTCCGACGACCTCAGCCGCTCCCAGGCGGGCCAGCGAAATCGTATCGGTGCCGATATGGCATTGAAGATGCACGACCCGCATGCCGGCCAGATCACCCAGCCGTTCCCGGTCGGAGGCAACGACCTTGGAGATTCTCCCCGGGTCGGCCACGTAGGCGCCGACGTCATAGCCCCCCGGTCCAAGGTGAACCGGTACTCGGGCATCCCAGTTGGCCCGATTGGCCGCCAGCAGCGGATCGAGATCGTCCGGCGTCACTTCGCTCATGGCAGTGAACCGTAGTGCCGAACCGTAGCGCCGAACCGCAGTGCCGACCGTCGACCGCCGGGGTCGGGTCGTTCCGGTAGTTCTGGCCGCCTTGTGCTCGAGCATGACATGCTTGAAGGTGTGAATGTCGACTGGCGGCGCAGCGCCGAAGGACCCGAACGTGAGGTGGAACGGGAGCGTGAACGCAAGGCCAAGTTGACGGTCGACGACGCCTTCGTCATGCCCGATCTCTCCGGCGCCGTACCCGAAGGCGTGCTCGCACCCCCGGTCGAGAGACGGATCGAGGATGCTTACCACGACACCGGCGACCTTCGTCTGCTCCGCTGGGGATGCACGCTGCGGCACCGTAGGGGCGAAGGCTGGACGGTCACGCTGCCGGTGTCGCACATCCCGACGCTGACAACCGGGGACGAGATTCGCTTCCCTGGTGGGGCCGACGCACCACCGCCGGACGCCGTCAGGTTGGTGACGTCAATGACACGGGGTGGACGGCTTGGGCTGGTTGCTCGCCTGCAGACGGACCGCACCATTTCCACAGTGACGGCCAAGGCCGGCGGCACGCTGCTGGAGGTGGCCGACGATCGGACCAGAGCTCGACCGATCGACGGCGCGGAGGTGACGTTCCGGCAGATCGGGGTGGAGCCGGGGGCCGACGTCAACGCAAGCATGCTGCAGGCCGCCGTGGATCTGATCGTCGCCGCCGGGGCGAGGGACGACCCTGAGGAGAGCATCGTTCGAAAGGCGCTGGCGCCGGCGACGCCACGAGGCCCCGACGTCACACCGCTGCCGCTGGGCCATAACCCGACGGCAAGGACGGTTGTCCAACGGGCACTGGCCCGATCGGCCGTGCAGTTGATCAGCCAATTGCCCTTGACCCTGGTCGGCGCCGGGTCGCACGGCGTCCACAAGTCCCGAGTGGCAACCAGGCGGATGCGATCCGATCTACGCACATTCGGCCCGCTTCTCGACCCGGACTCCACCAATGATCTCCAAGCGGCACTCAAACCGCTGGCCGACCGACTGGGCGCCGTTCGGGACACCGATGTGTTACTCGAACAGCTCAACATCGGTCACCTTCGCCATCCTGAGATCGATCCTGCGGCAGCCGCTCGGGTGATGGATCTGCTCGCCGGCCAACGGGACCAGGCCCGGAACAAACTGACTGACCATGTGGGCCAGCCGGCCTTCGGTCGATCACTGGACCTCATCGTCGAGTTCGCCGTCGATCCGCCGGTCGTCGAGGCGGCCGACGGCCCGGCGTCGGAACGGCTGAAGCCGCTCATGGCCGATCGTTGGCGGCCGCTCGAAAGGGCCGTCGCCGCACTCACCGATCAGTCAGGTCCGGAGGAGTTGCACAAGGTCAGGCTCCGAGTCAAACGAGCCCGGTACGCCTCCGAGGCCATGGTCGACGTGTTCGGCCCGCAGGCCCGTCGATTTGCGAGGCTGCTGGCCCATGTCCAGGATCTGCTGGGGGACTGGAACGACGGCGTGGTGGTCGGGCAATGGCTCACCGACAACGCTGGTGACCTTGATCCGGTGGCGGCCTTCGCCGCCGGACGCATGGCCCAGCTGGTGAGCGGGGGCAACAGCCAGCCGCCGACCGATTGGACGGTCGCCTACCGTCAGGCCGCCCTCAAGGAGACCCGCGACTGGTTCGCCTGAGAGCCCGGTTCAATTTTGGTTCCGGGGCCGGCGGGCGGTGTCGGTGGCAACTGCTCCCGAATCGCTCGCCGGCGCCATCGAATCCCGCTGTCAGCCGTCTGCCTGGCTCCGTGGGCTGCGGGGAAGCAGATCACCCAATCGTACTTCCTCGCTCTCGCCGTCGATGCTGGCCGCCACGACGATCAAGTCGGGGCCGCCGAGTTCCAAAGCCACCTGTAGGCAGGCTCCGCAGGGAAAGGTCACGGCGTCATCGGTACGGGGGGCCACCAGGGCCAGCGCCTTCGGGCGCTCACCGTCGGTCACCGCCGAGAACATGGCGACCCGTTCGGCACACATGGCCAGACCGAGCGAAACGTTCTCCACCAGCGAGCCGCTCACAATCCGGTCACCGTCGGTCAGCACCGCTGCTCCCATCCGAAAGTCGGAGTAGGGGGCATAGGCATTGGCCCGGGCTTCGGATGCCGCCTCGATCAACGATTGATGGTTGCTCATTGGTACTCCCTTTGAGGGTGGGCCTCGTCGGTGTGGTTGATGATGGTCATGCCGGTGTCTGATCGGCGGCGTTGCTGACCGTTTGCCAGGTGTCACCGATGTTGCCGACGGCCGGGATCCCCCCGGCGTCGTTGAGCAGTTTGGCCATGTGCATGAGATTCCAGGCCATGAACGTCGTGTTCTTGTTGGTGAACTCGCTGTCGTAGCCGGCGGGAACGTCGCTTCCGTCGATCTCGTCGCCGTAGCTCGGTCCCGGTCCGATTTCGCCCAGCCATCCGCAGTCGCTCAGGTCTTTGGCCATTCCGAAGGCAATGTTGTGGTGCCGGGCGTGAATGATCTCGGTCTCAACTCCTTCCGAGGCCATGACACCGGCTGCCCGTTCGAGCAGCTTCCGGGTGTGGGACTCATCGGCATCAGCCTTCAAGGAGCAGTTGACGAAGCAGGCCCGGAGGCTGTTAAAACGCTGGTTGATCATGGTGCCTGTTTCCTTTTTAGATCGGTTCAGGTACATCGGCTTCTGTTACATAGCGTCGGATGGCCACCCGGTCGACCTCCGGGGGGTCGGTGGCGAGAAAGGCCTGGTGGATGTAATGGATCTGCTCGACCACCGGCTGGATCGGACCGGGCAGGTCGCGCCGTTCGATCTCGTCCCGAAGGGTGATCAGCATCCGCAGCAATGTCTCGACCACAGTTGGATCGTCGGCCCCGTGATGGCGGAGCGGTCTCATGGCCGCCGACAGGACATCGTCGTGGGTCACGGGCCGGCGGACCAGGGTGCGTCCCTGATCGGACCGGGTGGTGGGCTCCTGGGGGTATGACCAGTAGGCCACGAAGACGGCTCCCAGATTGACGATCATCTCATTGGCCGTGTTCGGGTCGTTGACGCCGGGTGACAGCGCTCGGAGGGCCACATCGACCAGCTGCATGATCCCGTAGGCCGCGTCCTCCTGCATCGTGCGCTCCGAACCAATGGCGATGGCTGTTCGCACCCCGTTTTCGCACTCCTCGTCGACGACGGGCGGGCTGACCTGGACAATCGGCGCCCCGGCCAGCACATGAGATCCAACCGCCACTGTCAAATGAGCCGTGCTCCCCTCGGGGAGGGCATCCAGCAGGCGGTCTTCGTCGATCTGCTGGACCCATCCGCCCTCATCGACCGTGATGGCAACGGCATCGGTCGGTACCGCTGTGTCCTCCCGGCCGAGGCCCGGGTCGGGGGCGGCCGCGCTTGACGTCGCCAGCGGCATGCCGGGCGAAGCGCCGACGGACCGCTGTCCTCGGCGATGGACCGCATCGACCGTTTGACTGGTGATCGACCGGGCAACCGAACCGACTCGGAGGCTGGCGGTCAGATGGTCCACGTAGCGCACGACTGCTATCAGAGACAACACGCCAAGGGCAACCGCCAGCAGGACCGACAGGTGGGGGATGAGGGGCACATCCTCTCCCACCACCGACGTCTCCCGCAGAACCAGGAGACAATAGACAGAGGTCCCCAACACCAGGCCGATGGTCACCTGTTGGGTGCGATCGCCGGTCCAATCGTGGAGGGTTCGGGGTGAGAACTGGGACGACGCCAGCTGCACGGCCACCAGAACCAGCGACAGGAGTAGCGTCACCGACGTGATCAGGCCACCGGCGATGGCGGTCAGGATGGCTCGGCCACCCTCCACCGTGGTTGTCATCGCCCGGGGCAGGCTGGCTGTCTCCAGCCTCCCGTCCACTGAAGCCATGACCGACGACAGCACGACGGCTCCGAGCACGAACAGCAGCGGTATCACCGCCAGCCGTTGTCCGAGGGCGTACAGCGTCTGTCGAACATGCACCATTGATGGACCGCTCCTTCACGTACCAGACTTCGACGCCAACCAGCCGTTCAGATCCCCTTTGCGTTTGAGGGCCTGAGTGGTGAAGGGGCGCACCTTGCCCAGGACCGGTCGCTCGGCGAAACCCTGGTCGTGTCGCCCGAAGCACCAAGCCACGTTGGCGTAGCTGTTGGCGTCGCGGCCGTCGAGGAAGTACTTGTTGTTGAGGTCGAGCACCACTCTGAAGGCGTATTCGGGGGTGTTGGTCCATCGCAGGACCTGCTTGCCCCAGTACATCCGCAACTGGTTGTGTACCCAGCCCCGGTCACGGATCTCGGCCATGATGGCGTTCCAGACGTCGTCGGGGGTCTCCCCCGCCTCGATCTGAGCCGCCGTGAGCACCTCCTCCCGCTCGTCATCGGCGTGGTCTCGCAGCGTTTGTCGGGCCCACCGGGGAAGGCCGCCGAATCCGTCGTGATCGGACTCATGGATGACGTAGTTGAAGGCCAGCTCACGCCGGACGATCAGCTCGTCGATGAAGGCGTCGACCTCGTCGGTGGGCGCCGAGGACGACTTGACCTTGAAGGCGATCTCCACCGGCGAGATCTGACCGAAATGAAGGTAGGGAGACAACATCGAGGAGCTGGGTAGGCGATCATACTGTTGGCGCCGGGCCCGGTAGTCCGGCAGCACATCGTCGATGAACCGGTCGAGGAGGCGAGAAGCCGCCGAGTGGCCACCGGGCCATCCGCTCACCGGAGCCGGCTCGGCCTCAAGCTCGAGGTCATCCAGAACACGATCGGGGTCGCTCAGATCAAGCGGGGCGAGGTCGTCGGGAACACCGCTCCAGCCGACAACGTCGCCCCTGGCATCGACCGAGTGATGGTCGAGCGGGGTGGTGGTGAAGTCGACAACGAACCGTTCCAGGTGGCGCTGGATCTTGGGGCGGATGGTCCGAGCACCGACCTCGGTCTTGTCGGACACAAGATCAACCGGTACCACAGCATCGGTCTCGACCTCCACGACGGGAACCGGCCGGTCGCTGGTGATCGTCTCGACGACATCGTCTCGCCGGCGACGCTGGATCGGGAGGTAGCCCCGGTCGAAGACCGTGAGCGCCGTCTGCGGTCCGAGCCGGCCAAGGGTCGATGCCGGGCGACCGGCAACGGCGGCGAAGCCGATGCCGCGCCGGGCCAAGTGCTGTTGTGTTTCGGCCAGGCCGTCCAACATGAACTTGTAGTGGCGCCTGGAGGCATCGGGGTAGTCGTCGACAACGCAGAACACCACGAACAACGGCAGACCGAGGGCGTTGGCCTGCTGGACGGCGAACTCCAGCGCCGGGTTGTGGCGAGCCCGCTGAGCCTGCTGCATCCAGTAGACGACGACTTCGCCGCCGGACTGCCCAACGACGTCGCCATCGACCGCCTCCACTTCATGGCGCCAGCGGATCCGCTCGTCCTCCACGATCGATGTCGTCACAGCAGATCCTTCCCATCAACGCCGGGGTTGCCGGATGGGGCGCCGACGGCCAGAGACTCGATCCGTCGAGCTGCCAGCCACAACACCGGGAGATATATCGGCGCCCACCACGGGGCAGTCAGGGTCAGCTCGGCCATCAGCCGGCCGTCGGCCCGTCGGCGCGGCTTGATCCGATGGTCGGTGGCTCGAACGCCGGCCACGGTCCAACTCCAGGATCGGCCGGGCTCGAACTCGGTGATCCGGTAGCGCAGCGGCGGTCCGACGATTGGCGTGACCGAACCCCGGGCCCCGGCGGCTATGACCGGGGGCCCGGTGGCCGAGCGGACTGTCGGCCCCCACTCGGGCCAGCGGGCAGGGCAGGTCAACAACTCCCAAACGACCTCGGGGGCGGCGGGGATCACCCGGTGGGTGCTCCATGACCGGCGGCCCCACTGGCCGGCCGCCGACAGTGCTCGTCGGATGGAGGCCATGTCCTCTCAGGCGGTCACGTCATGGGCGGGTACGGGGGCTATGGTCGGCAATCTACCCGTTCCGGCGCATCCGAAACCACCGATCAGGCGATGGTCACTCAGGAGGCTGGGCCGGGCCACCACGGTTTCTCGCCACCGACCTTCGGGTAGGAGATGTCTGATGGATCACAACACCGAGCCGAAGTCCATACTGGTCCTGGGGGCTACCGGCTACGTCGGCGGTCGTCTGATCCCCCAGCTGTTGGCCGACGGCCACCGGGTACGGTGCCTGGCCCGCACGCCGGCCAAGCTGGCCAGCCGCCCGTGGCGGTCGCAGATCGAGGTTTTCGAGGGCGATCTGCTTGACCCCCCATCGCTGACTCCGGCGTTCAAAGGCGTCGATGTCGTCTACTACCTCGTCCACAGCCTCGGCAGCGGCGAGGATTTCGAGAAGCGGGAACGCCAGTGCGCGGCCAACGTCTCGGCCGCCGCCGCCACCGCCGGAGCTGAGCAGATCATCTACCTCGGTGGTTTGGGCGACGACGACGATGACGACCTGTCGCCTCACCTGCGCAGCCGGCAGATGGTTGGCCGGGAACTGGCCTACGGCCCAACGCCGGTGGTGGAGCTACGAGCAGCCATCATCCTCGGATCCGGTAGCGCGTCGTTCGAGATGCTGCGGGGCCTCGTCGAGGTGCTACCGATCATGGTCACGCCGAAGTGGGTGTGGCGGACCAGGTGCCAACCGATTGCCATCGACGATGTGCTGAGGTCGCTGCGGGCGGTGATCGGTCGCCGGGATCTGGCCGGCATCTGGGGCATCGGCGGTCCCGATGTGGTGACCTACGCCGAGATGATGCAGGCCTATGCCGCCGTGGCCGAGCTGCGGGCCCGGGTCGTCATTCCCGTGCGCATCCTCTCGCCCTGGCTGTCGTCGCACTGGGTCGACTTCGTGACCGGGCTGCCGGGCGATCTGGCCACCGAACTGGTCCTGAGCCTACAGAACGACGTTGTTGTCGGCCGGCGATCACTGGCCGATGAGCTGGATCTCGACATGCTCAGCCTGCGGGCCGCCCTGCGGGAAGCGCTGTCGGCGGTCAAGGACCTCGATGTGCCCACCCGCTGGACGCCGTCGCGCAACGATTCCCCGGCAGCACCCCGAGCATGGGATCCCGAGTGGGCCGGTGGCACGGTGTTGGCCGATGAGCGGGACATCGTCATCGAAGCGGAACCGGCGGCGGTGATGGCCCAGGTATGCACCCTCGGCGGCGACGACCACTGGCTTGGCTATGAGCTGCTGTGGTCGGTACGACGAGCCGGCGACGCCCTGGTCGGCGGGGTCGGCGGGCGGCGGGGCCGGCGCCACCCTTCGGAGTTGGCGGTGGGCGACATGGTGGACGTGTTCCGGGTTGAACAACTGACCGAGACCTCGCTCGTCCTCAGAGCGGAGATGAAGATGCCGGGCTACGGCTGGCTCGACTGGCGGGTCGAACCCCTGGCCGAGGGACCAGGCCCCCGCACCCGGCTGGTGCAACGGGCTCGCTTCGTGCCCCAGGGCATCTGGGGGCGACTGTACTGGGTGGGTCTCATCCCGTTCCACCGTCTGGTCTTCGAGCGCATGCTGCGAGAACTCAAGTCTCGAGCGGAGCGCTCGCCGGCCCCAGCCTGATCGGCCCCGAGTGCCCGGGCCGGCGCCTCGGCCCTCGTGATACTATTTGGCATCGCACGTCTGCCGTTCCGACCATAGATCGCAGGCGACTGTAGGCCGGTGGGGGAAAGTGGTCAGGTCGATGACGACGGCAGACAGCAACCTATCGACCTCGACCCCGGCTCCCGCAGCTACGCCGGCAACGTGGTGGTAACGGCAACACCGCTGACCGGGACGACACCTACAACACCCTTCAGCCGCCCCGATCGGAAATGGTAGGCTCGAAACGCCGACGACGAGGGAACGAGAGAGGGAGGAGCCAGCGATGGCCGAGGAGCTGACCGGGCCGCAGCGGCGGGAACTGCGGGAGGCTCTGATGGCGGCCTTTCCCGACTGGATGACGCTGGCCCGGATGACATCGGAGTACCTCGACCTGTCGTTGGGCACGGTCACGTCGCAGATGAAGGACCTGCCCGGATATGCCTTCGACCTGATCGAGTGGGCCCGCTCCAACGGCCGGGTTATCGATCTGATGGTGGCGGCCCGCAACGCCAATCCCGGGAACCCCAAGCTCTTCACCTTCGTCCGCAAACTGGGTCTGACCGCCGCCGATCAATCCAACCGGGCGCTGGAGGCGTTCGTCAGCAGCAACACCACGATGGTCGACAGCCGGCTGTGGCGGGAGAAACTGGCGGCGGCCGAGTGGACCGTCTGCCGGGTCGACATCGACCGCAAGGGCAAGGGCACCGGCTTTCTGATCGGGCCCGATGCTGTGCTGACCAACCACCATGTTGTCGATGCGCTGGTCGAGGGCGACATCAAGCCGTCCCAGGTGTCCTGTCTCTTCGACTACCACATGATCAACGACCGCCAGGCGTCGCCCGGTCATCGGGTCGCCCTGGCCGCCGACGACGCTGTCATTGCGTCGTCGCCCCCCAGCCCGGTCGACCTCGAGCCCGATCCCAAAAGTGGCGACCCGGCCGCCGATGAGCTCGACTTCGCCCTGCTGCGTCTGGCCGAGGCGATCGGCCAACAGTCGGTCGGTCAAGGCGAGGAGGGAGCGAAGCGGGGTTGGCTGCCGGTCCCGGTCGGCCCCATCGACTACACCGTCATGACCGGGGTCGCCATTCTGCAGCATCCCCACAAGGTCTCAATGAAGTTGGCTCTGGGCAGCGACCAGGCCTTGACCGTCAACGGTGCCGGGAACCGGCTTCGTCATACCGTGCCGACGCAGCCAGGATCGTCGGGGTCTCCAGTGTTCAACGCCGACTGGGATCTGGTGGCACTCCATCATTCGGGCGACCCCGATCTGATCAAACCGGAGTTCAACGAGGCCATTCCGATCGGTCCGATCTCCCAACATCAGGCACTGGCCACCTACCTGGACGCTATCGACGACTGAGCCGACGCTCCCCCGGCCGGCCCGCGTCAGTCGAGCACGGCGTGGCGGGTCACCCGGCCAATGCCCAGCCGGCGTGACAGCTCGTTCATTTCGTCCCGTTCAACCCCACCGCCGGCCAGGCGGCGAACCGACTTGCCCGAACCGAAGCGCATCAGATCGAGGAACACATCGTGCTCGTCGAACAATCGGGGTTGTACGCAATTCTCGGCCAGTCCGTGCACCGTTTTGCTCACGCAGAACGACGCCCCAAGCGTGTTGTCAAACGGATCCTCCTCACCGTCCAGTTCACTCCGTTCAAACCCGCCGCCCTCGCTCCCGCCGCCACCAGCCAGTGTTGTCCGGACCCACGGTTGCAGGGCGAGATACACCCGCACGATCTCCGATGTGGAAATGGTGGGGTACCCCCGGCTGCGGGCGTCGTAGGCGGCGAAGCGAAGAAATCGGACCAGGCTGGGGGACATGGCGTGCTGATAGTCGGCCCACGGGAAGGTCTCAGCCGCAGGGGCGTTACCGGTGACATAGGTCAGGGGCTCACCGGTGGTGGCCCAGCAACTGGCTGAGATGTCGTCGGCTCGCCCCGGCTTCCGGCGAACGAGACGTTCAAAGAACTGTCGATCGACCAGGCCCGCCTGGTTCAAGGCCCTGGTGATGTCGAACACTCGCCCCAGCCACGGCCCATCGGTCGAATCCCAGATGTCGGTCCCCGGCTGACCGAACTCCTCGACCAGGAACATCCGGAGACCATCCTGGGGAAAGCAACTACGTAGAAGCTCATGCAGCTCCACGACATACCCCTCCTTGGTCGTGAACGGCTTGGCCCCAAGCTTAGCCGCGTCCGACCACCGACCTCTGTGGCTGTGGTCAGTCGGCAATCCGATTCAGCAGGCGACGGCGAACGGCCAGGGGGGCGAACCCGGCTTCGATCCCATTGACCACCAGCTGATCGACTTCGGCCGGGCTCAGATCGAAGGTCGATTCGACCAGGGCCATCTCCGAGGACACCGTCACATTGCTCATGAGTCGGTTGTCGGTATTGACACTGACGTTGAACCCGGCTCGCAGCATGGCGGCGATGGGGTGATGGGCGATGTCGGGGACGGCGCCGATCTGCACATGGCAGGTCGGCGCCATCTCCAGCGGGATGCCGCGATCGAGGATATGGGTGGCCAACCGGCCCATGGCCACAACCTCACCATTCTCGATCGTCATGTCGGACAGCAGGCGGACGGCGTGACCTATCCGGTGGGCCCCATGGACGACGGCGTCGGCGATCAGCTCGAGATCGGGCGGCTCGGAGGCGTGGATGGTCACGTTGAGGTGCCGCTCCCGGGCAAAGGCCAGGGCTTCGGCGTGTAGCGACGGCGGCCATCCGGTTTCGGCCCCGGCCAGATCGAAGCCCAACACCTTGTCGTCGTCGATCCGCAGACGATCGACAAGCCGGGCGATCTCCAACGAGCGTTGTTCGGTTCGCATGGCACAACAGATGGCACCGATGTAGATCCCTGTTGCCTCGCCGTCGGCGGCCACGGCGGCCTCGCCCCGGCGGAACCCGGCGGTAACCGCCCCGACCACCGCTTCCAGGGGCAGGCCGGGGCTCTGATGCAATTCGGGGGCGAACCGCACCTCGGCATAGACGACACCATCGGCGGCCAGGTCGACGGCCGCCTCGAATGCCACTCGTTCGATGTGGTCCTCGCTCTGCATGACGGCCAGCGTGTGGTCGAATGTGGCCAGATACTGGAGCAGGTCGCCCGACTCGGCCCCGGCGGTGAACCAGGCCGACAGCGCCTCGGCGTCGGTCGACGGCAGCTCCCAACCGATCTCATCGGCCAGCTCGAGCACGGTCGACACCCGGAGCCCACCGTCGAGGTGGTCGTGGAGGAGGGCCAAGGGTCGCCTCCCTGCCGGTGGTTCCGCCGGCGGTTCCGCCACTCCGGTTCCCTGCGCTGTCGTCACCGTTGACCCCCGATCGCTTCGCCGTTCTCCCCAGATGGTAGTCCGACCATCAATTCGACGGTCGTGTGGCCATCTCGTCGACTATGGTGTCGGTCGGGGTATGGCTCCTCGACCTACGAACTGATCGGAGCGTTCAGGGTTCGATATCCCCAAGCGCCGCCGGACCTATGAACCCGGCGGCCAGTTCTCAGCAGTTCCGGCCGCTCCCTCACCGCCGGAACTCCCGCGGGTTCGAGGGCGGCCATGACATCAATTCAGGATCTCAAGCGAAACTATCGCCTGGCCACCGCCCGGGGCCAAGCCCTGGCCATCACCGACCTGGGCACGGCCTTCCCCCTGTCGACGGGTAACGAGTTGTACGACGCCGCCCTCACCGGAACACTGAAGGCGACGGCCACGATGTCGTCGGCCGAGCAGCTGGCCCGAGCCTGGCAACTCTGCCAGAAGGCAACCGACGACGAGCTCGTGATCCTGGCCGACGAAAGCGCCGTCATCTCCAACGACTTTCGTATGTTGGGCGCTCTACAGGCCTGGCAGCGCGGACACGATCAGCTGACCCGCCGCTTCCTGGCCGCTCTACCTTGGCATTGGCGTCTGGCCTTCCCCACCGCCGTGCTCAGCCCGGCCCGCCATTTCTTCTCGGGATGGCGACGTGACCTCCGCTTCCGCCTCGTCGACGAGCCCCGACATGAAGCGTTGCGAACCGTTTTCGCCGAGCTGCTGGCCGACGCGCCGCCAGTGGTGATCATCAAATACCGGAGGACCATTAAGGAGTCGGCCGCCCTGCAGCGGTACCGGTTCGACGGCGATCGCCCGACGGTGATCCACCAGGTCTGCTTCGGCTCCCTGAACGACGTCGACCGCACGGCGGCCGAACGGGTCGGACTGGCCACAGTGGGCGCAGTGGCCGACCTGGTCAACGCCTCGGACTCCGTGGCCCTGGCCGATGTGCTCGACGGCTGCCCCGACCCTATCCCGCTGACCTCGATACAGGGCGTGCTGGCCGCTCGCTCCTGGTCGCTGGCCGACGATCGACTTCCGGCCGTCGACCGCATCCGCCGCTACGTCCTGCTCAACGCCACCGCCGTCGAACTGATCGGCCACCTCAAAGCCTGGGGGCCGTGGCTCGACGATGCCAATTGCGAGATCCTGGCTCGACGCTACGGCGAGCAGGTGGAGCGAGGACTGTCGATCCCCTTCTTCCGGGTGCTGACCGCCTTCCAGGCGGCCGACGACAAGGTTCGGGAACGGCTGGCCCGACCGCTGCTTCTGCCCACGATGAGAGCTTTCGGTCGCGACACCGCCGGGCTGCTCGACGGCGGTCCGACCACGTTCGTGCTCACCTCACCGGCCCTGGGAGCAGGCTCGCTCCTGCTCTACGCCTGCCTGGCCGCGGTCGCCCCCACCCGGCTGGTGCTGGCCGGGGCCGGGCCCGGCCAGGAAACGTCGCCGCCGTCGATCGAGGCCATCCTCGACCACATCGCCAAACCCCGGTTGCAGTTCGAGCAGTGGCTGCTCCAGGCCTTCGGGCTCGGGGCTCTGGCTCGGGGCCTGCGCTACGACATGGATCAGCTGTGCCGGTTCCTGGCCACCGACTTCGATACCGAGGCTCCGCTGGTGGTCGACTTCCCCTTCGCCCATGGCGCCCAGCTGCTCGACACCCTCGCCCCGTTCCGACAGGTCTTCAACCTGTCGGGCGAGGTTGGCGCTCCCAACGAGATCTGCGTCTCGGCCCGCTATCAGCTGGCGGCACTGTTCGTCACCTACGGTGTGCGCCGTAGCGCCTGGTTCCGCGACTCGTCTCAGGGGGCGGTGGCCTTTGCCCAGTTCCTGCAGCGTCTCGACGGTTTCAAACGGCTGACGGCGGCAGCCCAGCGCCACGCCGGGGAGACTCAGAAAGGTAGGGCGTCATGAGGCTGCCGGTACAGGTCGTGGAATGGGGTGGCATCCCGGCGGTGCGGCTGTGGGACAACCAGCACCGTTGGCAGATGACGTTGTTCGACGAGCCCGGGCCCGAACCGGGACAGCCGGTGGTGATCGACTGCCCCGACTTCGACGAATCGCTCAGCCGTCACGACAACATCCGCCGGGCCATCGCCCGCCATGTCGAATCGGATCGCTCTTCCGGCCAGACCGATCCGACGACCGCTGATCCCAGGATCCCGGCCTCGATGTGGGAGCCTTTCCAACTCGACGATGTCCTGGCTCCCGACCTTGTCGTCGAACGCCGCTACCGCAGTGTCCACCTCGGGGTTCGGCTCGACCCCCCACTCGACGACGTCTCCCGATTTCTCGACGCCGGCACGCCGTCGGCGGTCCAGTGGATCACCGAGGCTGACGAACTGACCGTCAACGACGCTGACGGCCTGGCCGGTCACCAGCGGTTCGGCCACCTACAGGAGCTGGTGGCCCGCTACCTGATCGGCGCCCAGAGCGCCAACACCGCCATGCTCTCACGCCGGGCCGAGCTGGAGGAGGCGATCGATCAACAGCTCATGGCCGAACTCGCTGGCTCGCCGTTCAACTTGGAGCAATGGATCGTCGTGGCCCAGCAGCTGACCCGGACCGAGAGCAGAACCCGGCTGGTGGAACAGATCACCGCCAAGATCACGGCCGATACCGAAGTCGAGGTGCTCACCGCACTGGCCGAAACCAATCTCCTGCGCCATGCTCGAAGTCGAGGCATCGATTCGGTTCTGCCCGGCAACGTGATCGACGAAACGATTGATCTGACCGGCGCCCACGTGAAGAAGGTCACCGACCTGACCGACTACCTGCTGGGTCGGCGAGCGGGCCGGATCAAGTTCGGTCGGGCGGCCATCATCCTGCCCCGGCGGTCTGGGCAGCAGCGGTCGACCTACGTGCGGGGAGATCGCAGGCTGCTGACCCGGGTCGTCACCGCCTCCGAGCCTGTTCGTCACGCCGACAACTGGTTGACCGCCACCCGGGTTGATCATCTCGCCCCCAAGCTGGTGCTGGCTCAGGAGCTGCAGGCGCTGGCCTTCCTCAACCCGTCGGCCGCCCTGGAACGGGCGGCCGAGCTGGGTCACGAGCCGACCGAGGAGATGGGCCAAATGGCGGGCCAGGCGGCCACCAGTCACCGAGCGGGCCGGATCCTGTTCGATCTGCTGGTCGAAGACGTCGTGGGATTCGACGCCAACACGGTTGGCCGCTACATGCAGGGCTGAGTTCGGCCGAGAACGGCTGAACGCCACGGAACTTTGGGACTGGGGCGACCCGTTTCAGGGTCGTCCCAGTCCCAAAGTATTGACTGCTCAGGGACGCTGAACGGCGATCCGCTTGCACCACTCGACCGCCCGATCATCGGGGGTGACCACACCATCGGGTACCAGGGTGATCTTGGCCTCGACCGAGTTAGGTCCGCCCCGTCCAAGGTGATGGGCCCGGAACGAAACGATCGAGCCGAGGGTGATCTGGCCGGCATGGAAGTGGGCGACCGTTTGATCCTCAGGCAGATCCGGGGTGGCCGCCGACTCGTAGACGACGTTGCCGTCGGCATCCAGTCCTTGGACGAACCATCGCTCCGCCCCCTCATCGGACCCGTTCTGGTGAGTGGTGTCGGTTGAGGTCAGCCACAGTTCGTAGGTGCCGGACGCGGCCGGCGGTATCGGTCGTACTTCACTGGCCCGCTCGCCTTCCTGATTGCTCAGGTAGGGCCGGACAAAGAGCACGTCGAGCACACCACAGGCCTTCGGGCCACCCGGACGAGGATCCGATGGCAACATCGTGGCTCCCACATGAACCGAGTTGTATGCTCCCTCGCCCCGGTGGGCCCCCCGGACCCCGGCGATCGAAACGGCGTCGACCGAACCCATGCGATAGAGGGCATGGATCTCCTCGTCGGCCAGGTCAGGGGTGTACTCGGACTGGTGGACGACCCGGCCTGAGCGGTCAAGCCCTTCCAGGCGCCATTGCTCTTGTGTCTGATAGGGCTGAAATCCGGCCCGATGATTCCGATCGGTCGATGACAGCCACAAGTCGTAGGGCGAACAGGTGGGCGGAAGGGCCACGTCAACGACCGGTGTACGTTCCGACCCCGGTTCGCTCATGAGCAACGCCGGGTCGAACCTGATGTCGACCCGGTCGCATACCGATGTTCCGCCGGTGGTGAGGGTTCGGAAGTACACAATGTCGCTGGCCGACCCCGATTCTCCGTTGCCACCGAACAGACGACCAACCGTCAGCCGGTAATCGGCACCCGGGTTGAGACCGAACACCTCGATCGTGCCGTCACCGATCTCGACCGGGCGGTCGCCCACCCAGGCGGGATCCCGGCCGTCGTCAGGGTCGTCGATCTCGGCTATCAGCGCCGACAGCTTGTCATCACTCGACGGGAACAACGAGAACACCACGGAGTCGGTCGAGAGGTCCACCACCTCCACTCCCAGCCCGGCCAGGCCCTCCCTTTCCGTGGTTGCCCGAGCTTCAGCCCTCTCCCCGTCGCCACGGGCCGGGTCGACCGGGGCAATGGTGGTGCTGGTCGTGCTCGTGATGCTGGTCGTGCTGGTGGTACTGGCGGTGCTGGTGGTACTGGCGGTGCCGGTGGTGATGAGGTCGACGGTGGTGGTCGTGGCGGCCTCGACGGTGGTTGTCATGGCGTCGATGGAGTCACCATCGTTGACCTCGGTCACCGTACCGGCGGTTCCGGCCTCGATCTCGACGGGGTCCGACTGGATCCCGGGATCAGCATCGGTACGGTCGTCGACCACCCCTCGACCCGAGGTCGATGTGGTGCCACCAACCGACACCGGCCAGACGTCACCGATTGCCGTCAGCCCGTTGTCGGCCTCGGCACCGGCCCTGACCGATATTGCGGCCACCGTCAACGTCCCGGATGCCACCAGGATCGAGACGAGCACGGACTGGAAGCAACGAGTCGCCCTTGACTTCATACCCTACTGATCGGAGCCGCGGCCACGTTGTGAAGCGAACCAACTTACTTTGTTAGCCGTTGGTCGCTGCGGCCAACAACTAACCCAGCGCCCCCCGAACCAGGGGTATGAGGAGATAGTTGATGATGACCACGACGGCGATGATCGAGAGATCGAAACCACCCAGCGGGGGAATGACCCGTCGGATTGGCGAAAGGACGGGCTCTGTTATGTCGTAGATAACCGAGACGACACCAGCCAGCGGTGACCCACCACCGGGGCGGATCCAGCTGAGAAAAGCCCGCACGATGAAGATGATCGACGCCACCCGCAACAACTGAATGATGATGTTGGCCATGATCCATGATGCCGCAACGAGCATAAAAGGCGGTTCAAGACCCCCGACGGGGACGCTTCCCCCGGCTTGGCTAGACTTCTGGCGGACCGGGCCCGACGGCTCGCCCACAACCCCAGGTGCGGGAGATCGCCCATGACCGACCACAACATCCCTGACCAAACCGGCCCCGACGGCGGGGGATTCGGCCATCATGCCGCCCACGAGTCCGCCGACCCGGAACCCAACTGGTATCCCGACCCCATGGGCCGCCACGAATACCGCTACTGGGACGGTACGGTCTGGACCGATCACGTGGCCTCCCACGGACGCCAGTCGACTGACCCGCTGGAGCGTCAGCCGCCCAAGACGGTCGTCGGTCAACAGACCGCACCCAAGGTCCAGGCGCAGGTCGACAAGCATCTGCAGTCGGCGGCCCGGCGAGGAGCGCCTACCGAGTCGGCCATGGCCCCGACCGGTGGCGGCCTGCTCGATCAACCGATCCTCGTCGTCAACCAGAAGTGGAAGTTCATCGAGGTCAACACCGAGTTCGCCATCTACGACGCCAACGGCACCCAGATCGGCGCCGTCCGCCAGGTGGGTCAGAGCGCCATCAAGAAGGTCATCCGCTTCATCGGTGACCTCGACCAGTACTTCACCCACAAATACCAGGTGGTAGACGCCGCCGGGACTCCTCAGCTGCTGATCACCCGGCCGGCCAAGATCTTCAAATCGCGGGTGATCGTCCAGGACGCCATGGGGGCCGAGGTCGGTCAGATCATCCAGCGCAACGTCTTCGGCAAGATCCGCTTCGGCTTCGAGGTCGGTGGCCAGGACATCGGCGGGATCTTCGCCGAGAACTGGCGGGCCTGGAACTTCTCGATAAAGGACGCCCAGGGCACCGAGGTGGCGAGGGTGACCAAGACCTTCGAAGGCCTGCTCAAAACGGCCTTCACCACCGCCGACAACTACGTCCTCCATGTTCACCAACAGCTCCCCGACCCGTTGCGACAGATGGTCTACGCATCAGCGGTGACCATCGACACCGCCCTCAAGCAGGACGCCCGAGGCATGAACACCGGAAGCCCCTTCGACCTGTTCAACGGCTGACGCGGCCGGTCACAGGCGATACCGGAGGTCGCCCGTTATCCTGGCGGGCTGATGGCCGTCTCGATTCTTGGTGTGCCCTACGACGCCCACTCGTCGTTCATGAGCGGGCCGGCTGTGGCCCCGGCCAACGTTCGGCGGGTGCTCCACGGAGGTTCGGCCAACTACTGGACCGAGCTGGGGGTCGAGGTCGATCCCCAGCGATGGGCCGACCTGGGTGACCTCGATCTGCCCGACGAGGTCGACGCCACCCTGGGAATCATCGCCGCCACGGCGGCCAACGCCACCTCGGGCGGCAATCGGCTGCTGTCGATAGGGGGCGACCACATGGTGACCTGGCCTCTGGTTCGTGGGGTGGCCGCCAATCACACACCGCTGACCATCGTCCACTATGACGCCCATCCCGACCTCTACGATGAACTCGACGGCGACCGGTATTCCCATGCCTGCCCTTTCGCCCGCATCATGGAAGAGGGCCTGGTCGGTCGCCTGATCCAGATCGGGATACGTACCATGACCGGCCATCAACGGCAGCAGGCCGAGCGGTTCGGCGTCGAGGTTCACGAACTTCGGAGCTGGGATGGGCGACTGCCCGACGATCTCTCGGGCCCGGTCTATGTGACGATCGACGTCGATGTCCTCGATCCGGCCCATGCCCCCGGTGTCTCCCATCACGAACCCGGAGGTCTCACCATGCGGCAGCTGGTCGACTCGCTGCACGATCTGGCAGGCATGGCCGCTTGGAACGACATTCAGGTGGTGGCGGCCGACATCGTGGAGATCAATCCGTTCCGGGACGTCAACGACATGACGGCCATGGTCGGGGCCAAGCTGGCGCGGGAGCTCCTCGGCCTCATGTTCTCCTGACCGCGTTCCTCCTCCGTCGCCCCTCCCCCTCCCGATCGCCCCTCCCCCTCCCGATTCTTGCAGCAAAACCCGAGCTCACACCTCGTTTTTTGCTGCAAGTATTGGGAGTGGCGGTGGGGCGGTTGACGCAGGGGGCCGCAGGGACGGTGGCAGGTGGAAGTCAGGTGCCGCAGAAGGTGCGGAACGTACGGTCGAAGCCGTCGGGCGCCGGTTGGGCGTAGCGGCCGAGGCCGGGCCGTTCGGTGAACGGGTCCTCGATTACCGATAGCAACTCGTTGAAGGGATCCATGTTTCCGCCTTCAGCTGCCACCAGGGCCTCGTCGACCAGGTGATTACGGGGAATGTAGATCGGGTTGACAGCGTCCATGGCCGACGCCACTTCGCCCGGACTCCGCCCGCCTTCGGTCACCCGGCGGCGCCATGACTCCACCCATTCGATCGTCGCCTCCGGTGCCGACTCATTGCCTCGGAGCACACCGGCCAGAGACCGCAGGAACGACGTGTAATCGATCTGTTGCTCCCCCAGCATCGTCAGCAGCGACCGCAGAAGCTCTTGATCGCCCTCGGCGCCGGCCGACAAACCGAGCTTGGCTCCCATGATGGACTGCCAGCGACTCTGGAACCGTTCCCCGAACGAGTCGAGCACCTCGGTCACCGTCGGGATGAGATCCTCCGGCTCGGTCCCGGCGTCATCGGCCATGACCGCCAGCAGCGTTTCGGCCAACCGGGTCAGGTTCCAGTGGGCGATCGTCGGCTGATTACCGAAGGCATAGCGGCCCTGATGGTCGATCGACGAATAGACGGTGCGCTGGTCGTAGCGATCCATGAAGGCACAGGGCCCGTAGTCGATGGTCTCGCCCGAAATCGTCATGTTGTCAGTGTTCATGACCCCGTGGATGAAGCCAACCGCCATCCACTGCGCGATCAGGGTCGCCTGACTCTCAACCACCGCCCTCAGGAACTCCAAATACGACGATGGTTGCCCGATCAATGACGGGTGATGCCGTTCGATGGCGTAGTCAGCCAGCCGTTTGATGACTGATCGATCCTCCAGCCGCACGGCGTATTCGAACGTGCCGACCCGGAGGTGGCTGGCCGCCACCCTGGTCAGGACGGCACCGGGCTCCGGCTTCTGACGCATGATGTCCTCGCCGGTGAGTACCACGGCCAACGCCCGACCGGTGGGTATGCCGAGCGCGTGCATGGACTCGGCGATCAGGTACTCCCGCAACATCGGACCGACGGTGGCCCTGCCGTCGCCGCCCCGGGAGAACGGGGTGCGACCGGAGCCCTTGAGATGGATGTCGACCCTTCCACCGTCGGCCGTCGCCACCTCGCCCAGCAAGAGGGCCCGACCATCGCCCAACCGGGGCGAATAGTGACCGAACTGGTGGCCGGCATAGGCCATGGCCACCGGCTCGGTATTGCCCGGCACGACGTTGCCGGCCAGCACGGCCACGCCGTGTTCGCCCCGCAAAGCGTCGCCATCGGCAGAGATCAAGGCGGCCAGCTCGGCGTTGAAAGCCACCAGATCGGGATCGGGCACAGCCACCGGCTCCCAGGGCAGAACCAACTCCGGGAGGGCGGCGGCGAACGAGTTGTCGAAGTCGAACAACGTGGTTGTGGTGGCGGTCATGTTGTATTCAACATTACCGCCACCCGGACATTCCAGGTCAGTCGCTATCAGCCCACAGGGCCGAGCTGCTGCTCCTCCTCCGGTACCTCCATGGCCCCGGTCATGATGGCTACGGCGTCGTTGCGGGTGTGGGATTGAGGGGTGATGACGGCGGCTCTCCGGCCGAGGCGCTGCACGTGTATCCGGTCGGCGATGTCAAACACCTGCGGCATGTTGTGGGAGATCAGGATCACCGGCATGCCTCGGTCCCGCAGGTCGTTGACCAGCTGGAGGACCCGGGCCGACTCCCGGACCCCGAGGGCGGCCGTCGGCTCGTCGAGGATGATGACTTTCGACCCGAATGCGGCGGCCCGGGCCACGGCCACCGCCTGCCGCTGACCACCGGACAGTGTCTCCACCGCCTGGGTGATGTCCTGCATGGTGGCGATGCCCAGGTCGTTGAGCTGCTGGGCCGCCTGGGCCCGCATGCGTTTCTTGTCCATCATCCGGAACACCGAACCCAAAGGACCGGGCTTGAGCAGCTCCCGCCCCAGGAAGAGGTTGGTGGCGATGTCGAGGGCGGGCGAGACGGCCAGGGTCTGGAACACGGTCTCGATACCGGCCTCACGGGCGTCGGTGGTGGAGCGAAAGCTCACCTGACGGCCGTCGACCTCGATGGTTCCCGAGTCCGGGCTGTGGGCACCGGCGAAACACTTGATGAGGGTGGACTTGCCGGCGCCGTTGTCGCCGATGACGGCCAACACCTCACCCGGGAAGAGATCGAGGTCGGCATGGTTGAGGCCGACCACGTGGCCGAAGGTCTTGACCAGATCCCGACCTTTGACGATCGGTTTGACGTCGACTGCGGTTGCGGTGTTCACGAATGACCTCCTGTTTCTTCGCCGACGTTTCGCCCGGCACGGCGAAACTCGTGGTGATCGCCTTCGGCGATCATGCTTTGGCCTTCCGGATCCACTGGTCGAGTGAGACGGCGGCGATCACCAGGAGCCCGATGGTGAGCAGCCGGGGGCCTTGGTCGATCCCGGCCAGCGAGAGGCCGAAGTCGAACACCACCACGATGAGGGCTCCCAGTAGGGTGCCGATCATGGTGCCCCGACCGCCGAACAGCGAGGTACCGCCGATGACCACAGCGGTGATCGACTCCAGGTTGATGTTGGGAGCCACGTTGGGGCTGGCCGAGCCGACCCGCCCGATGGTGATCCAACCGGCGATGCCGATGATGAGCCCGGCCACGCAGTAGACGCTGAACAGGGTGCGGTCGACGTTGATACCCGAAAGCTCAGCGGCATCGGGATCATCACCGACGGCATAGACGTGTGTGCCCCAGGCCGTGTTGCGGAGGATGTAGGAGAACAGGGCGTAGAGGCCGAGCATGACCCCGACCCCCAGCATCAGGTTGAACGAACCGACGCCGGCCGTCTTGCCCATGACCTTCAACCCCTCGGGTAGCTCGGGCCCCTGAATGGTGCGGGCCTTGAACAGGATCAGGGAAAGGGCGGTGAAGATCCCCAGCGTTCCCAGGGTGACGATGAACGGCGGCAACTTGAGCCGGGTTATCAGGAAGCCGTTGATGGCGCCGGCCACCACCGCCATCAGCACACCGGCGGCCACCGCCAGCCACCAGGGCCAACCCAGGGCGAACTGGACGTTGGATGCGGAGGCCGAGGCGGCGAAGTTGGCCATCATCATCTGGCCGACCACCATGATGGCGCCGATGCTCAGGTCGATACCGGCGGTCAGGATGATGAGCGTCTGGGCGATGGCCAGGGTGCCGACAATGACGGTCTGCTGGGTCATCAACGACAGGTTGGCCGGAAGAATGAAGCGGCTGTTGAGGGCGGTGAACACCGCCATGGCCACCAGCAGCACAATGAGTGGGCTCAGATAGGTATAGCGGTGGAGGATGTTCTGGACCTTGGCCAGCGGGCCCGACGGTACGTCGAACTCGTCGCTCAGGTCGACAGGCCCCGCCGTGGATGTGACGGTTGAATTCACCAGGTTCCCCTTCAAATGATTCTTGGTGGTGACGAACGTACGCTAACGGACGGGATCACGGCAAACGCTGTCATGATCCGGGAAGACGGAAGGGTGGTGGCCGAGCCGACCACCACCCTTCTCAGTCAACGTATGGAGTCAACTCCCGGGGGATCAGCCCCAGGCGTTGTCGATGCAGTACTGCGAGTCCTGGACTTCAGCCACGGTCACCGTGTCGACCGGCTCGTCGGTACACAGGGCCACGCCGGTGTCGAAGAAGGTGCCGTCGTCGGAGGTGTTCTCGGGGGCGGCGCCGCCGGTGGCGATGGTGTTGATGGCCTCAACACCGAGGCTGGCCATCCGCAGCGGGTACTGCTGCGAGGTGGCCTGGATGGAACCACCCTGGACGGCCTGGACGCCGGCCAGACCGCCGTCGACCGAGACGATGATGACGTCTTCGCCCACGGTCTTGCCGGCGGCCTCGAGGGCAGCGGCGGCACCGAAGGCGGTGGGCTCGTTGATGGTGTAGACGACGTTGATGTCAGGGTTGGCGGCCAGGCAGGTTTCCATGCCGGTACGGCCACCTTCCTCGTTGGCTCCGGTGGCTTCGAGGCAGGCGATCTCGTACTCGCCGCCGGCCCCGGAGCTGTAGCTGCCGGTCTCGGCCTCGTCTCCCATGACGGTCAGGTCACCGATGTCGATACCCATTCCCTTGAGGAAGCCGTTGTCACGGCAGTAGTCGACCGACACGGTGCGGTCGTCGAAGATGACCAGGCGGGCGATGGTGGCTTTTTCACCATTGAGCTTGCCGGCGGCCCACTGACCGATGGCCTCGCCGGCCTTGCAGTTGTCGGTGGCGAAGGTGATGTCGACCACGTCCGGCGGATCGGTCGGGGTGTCGAGGGCGATCACGTAGAGACCGGCGTCGCGGGCCCGCTGGATGGCGTCGTTGACGTTGACCGACATCGGGGTGATCAAGATGCCGTCCTGGCCCTGGGCGATGGCTGCTTCGATCAGGTCGATTTGACCCTGGTCGTCGCCTTCGGCCTGACCGGAGCCGATGGTGATGTCGATGCCGAGCTCATCGGCTTTCTGCTGAGCGCCTTCCTGCATGGCCACGAAGAACGGGTTGGTGGAGTCCTTGGTGATCAGCGAGACGGAAACCTCGCCGTCGCCCTCCTCCATGGCCTCGTCGCCCTCCTCCATGGCCTCATCGGCCGCTTCCTCCACCTCGTCGGCGGCGTCTTCGACGGCGTCGGCGGCGTCATCGGCCGCTTCCTCCACCGCATCGGCGGCGTCATCGGCCGCCTCGGTCACATCGTCGGCGGCGTCGGACCCGCAGGCCGCCGCCACCATGGCCAGAGCGGCCAGCAGGGCCAGCAGCCGCCAACCTAGAAATCGTTTGAACATTGAGTCTCTCCCTTTGGCAAATGATCAGGTTTCCAGTACCTCGGTGGTGACTGTTGATCGTTGAAGACACTAGTCCAACACCGATGGTGCGTTGGAGTTTGTACTCTATTTCAGCTTGACAACGTTGTCAAATAGCCGGACTGTTACGCTGACAACGTTGTCAACTTCAGAACGTAGTACCCTGTTGCCGCCGAGCCCGGACACCCACTTCGTTCTGTGCGTTCCTCGCCCCAAAAAACCGGGGTCTACGGCGCACAGAAGAGTGGGGGTGGTGACGAAGAACAGGAAGGAACACAGGTTGTCGACCATTCGGCGCCCCACAATGCGAGATGTAGCGGCCGAAGCCGGTGTCAGCTTCAAGACCGTTTCCCGGGTCGTCAACGGTGAGAGCGGGGTGTCGGACGAGCTGGTGTCCAGAGTCGAGGGCGCGGTGGCCAAACTCGGCTACCGTCCCGACCAGCGAGCCCGGCTCCTACGGCGGTCGTCGGGAGCACCGGCCACCATCGGCTTCGTGATGGCCGACGTGGCCAACAACTTCTTCAGCAACCTGCTGCGGGGAATCGAGGAGGTGGCCACGACTCGACAATGCCTGGTGTTGGCCGGCAGCACTGACGGCTCAGCCGACCGTGAGGAGCAGCTCATCGAGGCCTTCGTCGATCGACGGGTAGCCGGCCTGGTCGTCGTCTCCTCCGGCTCGATCAGTTCCACCCTCCGGTCCGAGATCAGCCGCGGCACCCCCGTCGTGTTCGTCGACCTGGAACCGGAGTTCGAGGACGTCGACGTGGTCCGCAGCGACCACAAGGCGGGCGCAGTGGCCGCCACCCGCCACCTGCTGGACCACGGTCACACCGACATCGCCTACTTCGGTGACGACGCCACCATCTTCTCGGCCCGACTCCGACTCGAAGGGTTCCGGGAGGCCATGACCGAAGCCGGATTTCCGGTTGGCCCTGACCGGGTCGTCACCGGATCACGATCGGCCGACGAGTGGACCACCGTCATCGGCCACTACCTCGACGACAACCCTCGGCCGACCGCCATCTTCACCGCCCAAAACTATGTGACCATGGGAGCCATTCGGGCCTTCCACGAGCGCGACCTGCGGGCCACCATTGCCCACGTAGGCTTCGACGACATCGACCTGGCCGACACCATCACCCCGGGAATCTCCGTGATCCCCCAGGATCCTCGGAGCCTGGGGCGACAAGCGGCCCGGCAACTGTTCAAACGGCTCGACGGTGAGCAGGGCCCACCGGCTCGCCAGGTCGTCACCCATCAGATCATCGCCCGAGGTTCGGGCGAAATCCGCCCTCCCGCCACCTGATCCAGCCCGAACTTTGGGACTGCTACGACCCGTTTAGGGGTCGTAGCAGTCCCAAAGTTCGGGCTGGTGCTGGTCGTTCCAGGCCAGGGCCAGGCCGCTGTAGAGGGCCAGGTCGTCGGCGATACGGATCATGCGGAACGAGCGATCACCGCTGAAGGGCAGGGCAACCGCCCGGGCCCCATGGGCCAGATACCACAACGGCCGTGACCAGCCCCGCTCGGCCACCGGCCGGAGCAGACCGGCCAATCGCCCGGGCCGCAGGTCGAGGGCGAACGAACCCCGCTCGGGATGGAGGCGGGCCAGGTGCACCCGGTTCATGCCTTCGTCGCGGATGTCGGCCAACATCTCGAATCCC
This sequence comes from Acidimicrobiales bacterium, assembly GCA_965216685.1. Lineage (GTDB taxonomy): Bacteria > Actinomycetota > Acidimicrobiia > Acidimicrobiales > SZUA-35 > JAHELU01. The sequence goes on along the minus strand of OZ244195.1, from coordinate 2,974,904 downwards.
GACTTGTCGTTGTGATGATGAACCGGGGTGGCGGAGTCGAAGCCGAAGCGGACGCCCCCTTCCAGCATCCGGAGAGCCAGCTCGTAATCCTCGAAACCGTAGCCGACGAAACTCTCGTCGAATCGGTGGCGCCGCAGCACCGCCGCCGGGATCGTGGTGTTGGCGTAGGACACCACGTCGGGCCGGTCAACGGTGTCCCGCCCCGCCAGGTCTCGATACCGGTACTCGTAGAACAGCGCCAGGCCCTCGTTGGCTCCCACCACATGACAGGGTCCGAACATCACGTCGGATCGATTGCGGTCCCAGGCGGCGTGACGGGCGAACGTACCGGTCTCGACCACCATGTCGTCGTCGAGGAACCAGATGATGTCTCCCACCGCGGCGTCGATCAGGACGTTACGGGTGGCCGATCGACCGCGGTTGGGGTGCCAGGTCCACCGCAACGGCACCGGGTAGTCGTCGGCCAGTGCGGTCAGCATCTCGGCCGAACCGTCGGTCGAACCATCGAGCCCGACCACAACCTCGACCGGAGCGGCCACCAGCGCGGGATCGGCGGCCAGCGACGCAAGAAGGGCCCGTAGTTTGTCGACCCGGTCGAACGAGGGGATGCACACCGAGAAGCGAACTCCGCCATTGTCACCGATGGCCGGCAGGTCCGGCCGATCGGACTGAGGCCGGGCCAGATCGGGACGGTGGCGGGACAGGTAGGCGGCCAACGGAACCGGATAGTCCTGGCCCGGCTCGGGCGAGCGCAGCCGCAACCGGCCGATCAACCGCCTCGACAACCGCCGCCAGTTCAACATCGACTGGCGGGATCGAACCAGCCCGATCAGAGCCCGACCGCCGTGACCGGGACCCAGTTCAGCCATGGTGCGGGCCGCCGCCGACCAGCGCCGCTCGACCAGGTTGGCCGACAGGTGGTAGGCACCGTGGGCGGCCATGGCCCGATTGACCAGACGCTCGGTCACACCGGGGGCGAGGTCGGGATAGCGGTCGACCACCCGCTGGTAGAAGCGGATCTGCGATCGCACCATGGCGCCGGAATCCGACGACATGGAGGTCGCTCCCTCCCGGTAGGCCACCGTCGGCTCGTTCAACCGGATGGTGGGGCCCTCCAGCCGCAGCCCGAGATAGTAGAGCCAGTCGGCCAGCGCCTCGCCCTCGTCGCCCCGCATCGATTCGTCGAAACCGCCGACTGAGCGAGCGACGCCGGCCCGTATCAACGCCCCACTCCCCGACCGCACCGGGTTCCCCTCCAACCAGGCCTCGATCGAGTCGTCGTGGGACCAGGCCACGACCGGACGCCGGGTCACCCGATCCTGTTCATCGATCCGCAGCACCGCCCCGAAGGCCATGATCCCATCGGGTTCGGTCACCATCGCCGCCAGCAGCCGAGCCACCGACCACGGCAACAGCAGATCATCGGCGTCGAGGAACATCACATAGTGGCCCCGGGCCCGGGCCAGGCCGGCATTGCGGGCGGCGCACACCCCGGCGTTCGGTTGGGTCGTCACGGTCACGGCGAGGGCCGAGCGGGCCAGGCCGGCGGCAATCTGACCCGTGTCGTCGGTCGAACCGTCATCGATGACGACAACCTCGATATCAACCCCGTCGGGTCGCCGTTGGTCGAGCACCGACTGAACGGTCCGCTCGATGTACCGGGCGGCATTGTGGGCCGGAATCACCACCGAGATCAGGACCGGGCTGCTCAACCGACGACTCCGACGCCAGCTCCAGCGGCACCCCCACGAGTCGCTATCATGAGTTGTCGGCCGGAGAACCCATATCGGAGAACAACGTAGCCACGAGGCGGTAGGACTCCACCCAATGCACAGCCAGCTGCACATTCTCTCGCCGCCGACCGGCCTGGCCCACCACGACTCGCTCCCGGTGGTCGACCTTGATCTGGCCACCGACGGCAGCTCTCTGCCCGCCACCAAGGCCGCCTACATTCTGGCCTGGTGGCACCACGTCCCCGTATCGGCCGTGGTCGTGCAAGCAGAGCAACCGCTTGACAGCCTCCAGGTGCACTCCGAACTGCGCCGCCATCTGGCCCCCGAACTCAGCCGGGCTCGGCTGCACCACGCCGCTGCTCCTCAACCCTGGACCAGGATCGGCTATTCAGTCGCCGTCTGCACCGCCGACCGTCCGGACTCACTCGACCGCTGCCTGCGATCCCTGGCCAAACTGGACGGCCAGTACGACGAGGTCGTCGTCGTCGACAACTCCAAACACTCGACCGATGAGGTGGCTCGGGTGGTGGCGGCCCACGGTTACCGCTACCTCCGAGAGCCGGCTCCCGGCCTCGACCGGGCCCGCAATCGAGCACTGGTCGCAGTCGAGTCGGAGGTGGTGTTGTTCACCGACGACGACGTCGAGATCGAGCCCGGTTGGGATCGCTGGCTCCTCGACGGCTTTGCCGATCCGTTGGTCATGGCCACCGCCGGGCTGGTGGTGCCGGCTTCTCTGGCCGTTCGGGCCCACGTGCAGTCCGAACAGTTCTGCTCCCACTCCCGAGGCTTCGCTCCCCTGATCCACGGTCGCCGCCACCGCTACCCCGACTTTGAGCCGGCAGGTAAGCCGGCCACCCCGGGGGTGGGAGCGGCCATGGCCGTTCGCCGACGCTACGCCCTGGCCGTCGGGGGCTTCCCGGCCGAGCTCGACGCCGGAACCCCGACCGGAACCGGGGGTGACACCTGGATGTACCGCTCGGTTCTGGAGCGGGGCTACCGGGTGGCCTACGAACCCCGCTCGGTGGCCCGGCACTGGCACCGGACCGACCACGCGGCGTTGGCCACCATGTTGGAGTCAAACGCCTCCGGGGTGTGGGCTCTGCACTGGCGCCGCCTGGCCCACGGCCCCCGCCGGCACTCGATCCTGTCCTCCGCCGCCCACACATTGGGCTGGCACGGTCAGAACCTTGGGCGAATCGTGCGGGGCGGCTCCGACGCCCTGCCGGTGCCACTGTTCCTGGCCGAGCTGAAAGGAGTTGTCCGCAGTCCGCTGGCCTACCGGCGATCCTGGCTGCAGGCCCGACACCACCCGAACCCGCCGATGGCCGAAGCCTTCCCGGCGCCGTGGATCGAGCAGTTCACCTTCACCGAACCGTCTTCCGAAGTCGCCACCGACCACCGCACCCCATCACCATCGGTCTCGGTGGTGATCCCAACCCGGGGACGTCAACCGTGGGTCACCGAGCTGGTCGACCGGCTACTCGACGACCCATCGGTCGACGAGATCGTGGTGGCGGTGGACGGCGATATCGACGGCACGGTGGCCGCCCTCCGGGAACGAGCCACCGGGGGGGATGACGACCGGCTGCGATGGGTCGAGCTGGTGCCCACCTCGACGGCCGAGGATCACGGCAGCGGGGCGGGAGCGGCCCGCAACGCCGCGGTGGCCGTGGCCAGCGGCGACGTCATCCTCTTCCTCGACGACGATGTGCTACCCCATCATCCCAATCTGGTGGAACAGCACCTGGCCGTGCATCGCCGCCGATCCGATCCGGTCATCGTGGTCGGCCCGGCACTGGTTGATCGACGGCTGGAAGGCCGGAGCGGAGCCCAGCAGGGTCGCAACTGGTGGATCGACCAAACGACCCGTCTCCTGTCCGAGCCAAACCTGGGTTTCACCGACATCTGCACCGGCAACCTCTCCATGGAGCGCACCCTGTTCGAACAACTGGGCCGTTTCGCCCCGATCGCCCGCCGGGAGGACTGGCTGCTCGGGCTACGGGCCGAGGCCGCCGGTATACCGCTGGTGGCCGCCCCGGGCGCCGCGGTCATCCAGCGGGACGGCAGCCGGTCGGTCGAGCGGTTCGACAAGCGGCGGGACGGAGCCGGCGACGCCGTCATCCTGGCCGAGTTCCCTCACTACCGGCGGTACCTGTCGCCCGACCTGGTGGGACCGGGCGGCCGGGCCGGCCGTCTGGCTCGCCTGGCCGGCCGACACCCCGACCGCTACGCCAGGATCGAACCCCTGATTCACCAAATCGCCAACCGACTACCGGCCAACTCGCTCCTCCGAGCCAAACTCGGCCGCCTGCAGGCCATGGCCGGCTACTGGGTCGGTGCCTCCACCCCATTCGGCCCCGACAACAACCCGCTCTTCGCCGACGCCGCCCCTGCTGACGATCCCGCCCGGAACTCCACAGGAGAACACCCGGTGCTGGAGCTGAGCGCGGCCGCCACTCCACCGGAGGCCGGCACCGGTCGGCCGGTCGCCGTCACTTGGCAGGACGAGCCGCTGGGCCTCGAATCGTCCTACGGCAACGGCCAGGCCTACCCGGCGTGGGTATTTCGCCGGTGCCTGGTCGACCGGTTCGCCGGCGACGTGGCCGCCGCCGATCGAGGTCGGAGATGACCGGCGTTTCCACCCACCGGAGCGGCTCCGATGAGGGCTGGTATCTGACCATTCGACCCGACCGAGGTCTGCTCGACATCCCCGTTCGGGAACTCGTCGGCTACCGCGATCTGGTGCTGATGTTCGTGCTGCGAAACTTCGTGGCCCGCTACAAACAGACCATCCTGGGACCGCTGTGGCTGATCATCCAGCCGTTGATGACCACCGGCATCTTCACCATCGTCTTCGGTGAGATCGCCAACCTGTCGACCGACGGGCTGCCCCAGATCCTGTTCTACCTCAGCGGCGTGACCTGCTGGACCTACTTCGCCAACACCCTGACCACCAGTTCCAACACCCTGCGGGAGAACGCCCATCTCTACGGCAAGGTCTACTTCCCCCGGTTGATCGTGCCTCTGGCCACCATGATCTCCAACGGGTTCACGTTCGTGATCCAGTTTGTGCTGCTGATCGTCGTCGCCCTCTACCTGGAGATCAGCGGCGGGCCCGACCAAGCCGTGTTCGCCCTCGGACCTCGCCTCGCCGTGCTGCCGCTGATCGTGGTCATCATGGCCGCCACCGCCTTGGGGATCGGGCTGATCATCTCCTCCATGACGGCCAAGTACCGCGACCTGGCCTATCTGGTCAGCTTCGGGGTGCAGCTGCTCATGTATGCCACCCCGGTCATCTACCCCCTGTCGGCCATACCCGATCGTTTCCTGACGGCTGCTCAGGCCAACCCCATGGCCCACGTCATCGAAGCCATGCGCCGCTCGCTGTTCGGACAGGGTCAGATGACGGTGGGGGGTATGGCCTACGCCACTGTGTGTTCGCTGGTCATCCTGGGCCTCGGGGTGATCAGCTTCAACCGGGTCGAGCAACGGTTCATCGACACGATATGAGCGGGTCGAGCACCGGGTCGACGGCGGCCGAGACGATGATCCTCATCGAGGATCTGTGGAAGTGCTACCAGCTGGGCGAGTTCGGCTCCAACACCCTTTCCGACGATCTGCGCCGGGGCTGGGCCCGGCTGCGGGGGCGGCCCGATCCGTTCACCGTCGTCACCGACGCCACCGCCCGCTACACCACCGACGGCAACCAACTGTGGGTGCTTCGGGGCGTCGATCTGGCCATTGATCGGGGTGACGTCGTCGGCCTCATCGGGCCGAACGGGGCCGGTAAGTCCACCCTGTTGAAGATCCTGTCCCGGGTCACCACCCCCACCCGGGGCCACATCCGCACCAGGGGCCGGGTGTCGAGCCTGCTGGAGATCGGCACCGGATTCCATCCCGAGCTGACCGGTCGGGAGAACATCTACCTGAACGGCACCATCATGGGCATGACCCGTCGCGAGGTGGCGGTCCGGCTCGATGAGATCGTCGACTTCTCGGGATGCGGCCCCCATATCGACACCCCTGTGCGGCGCTACAGCTCGGGGATGTTCGTGCGCCTGGGGTTTGCCGTGGCCGCCCATCTCAACACCTCGATCCTGGCCATCGACGAGGTGCTGGCCGTGGGTGACGCCCGCTTCCAGGCCAAGTGCCTGCAGAAGATGGAGGAGCTGGCCGCCGGTGGGGTCACCATCATCTTCGTGAGTCACAACTCGGCGCTCGTCCAGCGGGTCTGCAACCGGGCGGCGGTGATCGACGACGGCAAGGCGGTGGCCTTCGCGTCGGTCGACGAGGCGTTGTCGTACTACCACCGGGGTCGCTCCCGCCGGGACGCCGAAGTCCGTTTCGAACCGTCCGATCGGGCGGTTCCCCAGATCACCCGAATGGCGGTGGACCCCGAATCGTTGGAGTACGGGAGAATCGTGATCGAGCTCGACTTCGTGGGTCCGAAACCGTTCGTGCCGGTGCCGGGACTCATCGTCTACGCCGGTGACATGCAACCGACGTTCACCAGCAACACCCGGATTCATCATGGCTCGGGGCCGGACGGCCGGCCGGTCCAGCCCTGTCGTTCGGGTACGTTCCGGTTCGAGGTCGACAACCTCGATCTGTTCAGCGGCACCTACACCGTGTCGGCCTGGTTGGGCGATGAGACCGCCAACTTCGACGTCAAGGAGCACGCCCTGGAATTCACCCTGGCCACCAAACACCGGTTGCCCGGTGATCTGAACGTTCGCCACGTCGGCCCGGTCTCGGTCAACCCGGAATGGAGGCTGCTGTGAACGACCGCTGGGGCAACCGCCGTCTGGCCCGGCTCGGGGGCAACACGGCCCGGCGGCTGCGGCCGCGACACGACAACCCGGTGTTCATCGTCGGTACCTGCCACCGCACCGGGTCGACGCTGCTGCAGCGGTTGGTCAGCACCATCCCCGACTGCTTCATCTGGGGTGAGAGCCACGGGGCGGCCACCACCATGCTGGAATCCCGGGCCACCCTGCTCGATTGGTCAGCCCGCCACAGCGGCGCCCGCCACGAGATCCAGCAGCACGGTTCGCTGGCCTTCGCCGCCAACGCCAGCCCCGACGAGCAGCGGATCGACCACGCCTACCGCCACTTCTTCCGCCGGCTGTGGCGGCGTGACATCGACGGGCGGGTGGTCACGTACTGGGGTTACAAGGAGGTCCGCCACACCGCCACCCATGTCCAGCAGCTCCTCGACCTGTTTCCCCGTAGCCGGGTACTGGCCCTCAACCGGCAGCTGGATCAGGTGGTGGAGTCGCTGTTGCGGTGGGAGATCAACGGCGCGGTGGAGTGGCAACCACAGTGGACCATGGACGCCTTGGAGTCCTGGCGGATCAACACGGTGAAGATGCCGACCGTGAGGTCGGACCGACTGCTGTTACTGACCTACGACCAACTGGTCAACCAACCCGAACAGACCTTGACCACCATCGAATCCCATCTCGGGGTGGCCGCCGGCGCTATCGACCGGTCGGTGCTCGACGTCCGCATTCACCGCGACGGTCAACAGGGCCGCTCGGCCATCCGCCCGGTGGTGGGCGACATCCGCCCCGAGGTGAGGCAGTTCATGGCGGCCGAGGAGACCCAGGCCGCGGTCGACGCCTACCGCCGCCTCTGGAGGTAGCGCTCCGAGGCATCAACCGGCGTGGGTTCGGGCCTTGTCCCGCCACCGTTGCGGGTGGTCGACGTCGGGAAACCGGTCGACCAGCCAGTCGAGCAGCGGCAGGAGCTCGGTGGAGGCCCAGGCCCGGATCTCATCGGGCATGGAGCCGAGGTGCTCGGTGACGTTGATCCGCTGGTCGATGTCGGCCGGCCGCCACCCGGGAGCCAGGCCGAGGAACGACAGCACGTCGTCGAGGAACCGGCCGGGATCCGACGCCATGTCGTCGTGGAAGAAGACGCCGAAGTCGGTGTCGGGCAGGCGGGGACGCCAGGTCTCGATGATGGCCCGGTAGTCGCCGATGCGGTCGTTGTCCAACACCTCTTTGAGTTGGCTCGGAGTCATGGCCGCCGGATCCCGCTCGGCCGCCCGCAGCACGTGGAGGATGTTCGACCAGCGACGCTCCACCGGATCCCGCAGCACCAGGATCACCTTGAGCCCGGGCAACCGTTCGATGAACGTGTCGACCGACGGCGGGCTGACAGGACCGTAGTCAGGGGTGAATTCGCCCCGTATCAGGCCGGCACCGGCCGGGGGGAAGACCCGCCGATAGGAGGCGAAGGATCGGGGACCGTAGTGGTAGGCCAGTAGTCGCCGGGCGTCGTCGTTCCAGCCGAGGGCCTTGGCCGTCTGCCGGGCCCGACGGGCCTCCCGGCGATAGAAGCGCCCGTGCCAGGTGGCCAGCCCGGACCGACCCCGGTAGCTGCGGGGGTGGGCCAGATCGAGCCAGTCGAGGAAATGGAGTTCCTTGGAGCCGGGAATGAAGACGCCAGGGTGATCGGCCAGCTGTTGGGCCAGCCAGGTGGTGCCGGCCTTTTGGGCGCCTATCCCGACAAAGTCGGGCCGCCGACGGTGGTTCACCGTCGACCGGCCAGCTGTCGGGTGGCGATCTCGGCGGTGAGCCGCTCCACCGACGCACTGTCGAACCGGCCCCGGAAGTGGTCGTAGGCGGCGGCAGTGAGGTCGCGGGCCGTGGCCGGGCTCCGATGCAGGCGGACGATGGCCGCGGCCAGATCATCCGCCGTCTCGGCCCGGAGGTAGTGTTTGCCGTCGACCAGGTCGAAACCCTGGCAGCCGAAGGCGGTGGACACCAGGGGCAAGCGACGGGCCATGGCCTCCAGCACCTTGAGCCGGGAGCCCGTACCCCGTTGAATCGGGGTGCAGACCACGCTGGCCCGGGCGAAGGCGGCGTCGACGCTGTCGACGAAACCGACGTGGTCGACGCCGGGCTGTTGAGCCAGGCGGGGGGTGATCGGACCGGGCCGGCCGACCAGCAACAACTCGGCGTCGGCCACTTGCCGCCGAACCAGCGGCAGGACCCGGCAGGCCAACAACTCGGCCGCTTCGGCGTTGGGGCCGTAGTGATGACCGCCGACGAAGAGGATGCGGCAGTGGCCCTCACCGGTCGGGGCGGGCGGCCCGTCGGGATAGCCGTTGACCAGGACGTCGACGTGGCCGAGGCCCTCGGTTCGGAGCCGCCGCCGGTCCTGCTCGTTGGTTACCAACACCTGGTCGACGGCGGCCGCCACCTGCTGCTGGTGATGCTGCCACTGTCGGGCCAGCAACCGGGCCAACGCCTTGATGGCCCAGCCGGCTGAGCCGTCGGCCCGCTGCCGGTGGTAGTCGTCATAGAGATCATCGAAGTCGACCACCACCGCCGGGCCGGCCGCCGTTTCGGCCACTCGGTTCAGAGCCGGTCGCACGGCGTCGAAGGGCCGGGCCCGGAACAGCCAGATCAGATCATGGTCGGCCACCAGCGGTGTCAGGGCCTCGGCCAGATCGTCGCGGTTGGCGTACACCGCGTCGCGAGGTCGACCGGACGCCAGGCTGGTCAGATAGCCGAGTCGGGAGAAGTTCTCCTCGGCATCGATGGTGACGACCCGCTCATCGGGCCCGATCAGCTCGGTCGGCCACCGGTTGTCGTCGACGGCCCGCCGTAGGAACACCACAGTGACCTGGCCGACCGACCGCAGACCGTTGACCGTGTTGGTGACGCGGATCCCGTAGCCGGCGGTCGGGCCGGCGCAATGGTCGGTGACGAACAGGATTCGGGGCCGCTCAGCCATCGCCTTGTCCTTGTCCCGGCCCTGATCGCGAGGTTTGGACACTCCGCGGTCTCGACGACGCTGGTGTGTCCAAACCTCGCAGCCGGGCTTCGACCCACTGGGGGGTGGCGATGGCCACCACCTGGGAACGGAGGCGGTTGGGGCGGACGGCCAGGCGGACATATCCGGCCGTGGCCCCGACGGCTCGCACCACGGCCAGGATGCGGGACCTGACGCCGCCGTCGGGAGTGATCATGTCGTCATCCCGGACTCCGATCAAGGCGGCCAGCTTGTGGGCCAGGTACCGCAACATGAACCGGTGCCAACCGACCAGGGTCAGGCTCTGCATGGCCACCAGGAGAGCCCCGGCCTCGGCCAGCCGGTAATTGAGACGGGCCACATAGCCGAAGCCCAGCCGGGCCTCGTCGACGGTGTGGTGCATGCGGCAAGCCGGGAAGAACCAGACTCCACCGCCCTCGCCCCCGGCCTTGGCCCGCAGCGCCAATTCGTTGTCGCCCCCCGACACCAGACTCGATCCTCGCCGATCGGCAGCCCGGGGAGCGGCTATCCAGCCCGAACGTTGCACCGCCTCCCGCCGCAACACCAACCCGGCGCCATGGAGAAACGGTCGCTCCTGCTCCACGTCTTCGATCGGACCACCGGCGGCGAACATCTCGCCGTGGATCCAGGGGCGGGCCACCCCGTCCTCGAGGTGCAGGATGTTGCGGCCGTTGAAGGCGGCCACCTCGGGCCGCTGCTCGATGTGGCGAAGGGCCTGGCTGACCCAGTCGGCCTCCGGTACACAGTCGTCGTCGATGAAGGCCACCCACGGGGCGGTGGTGGCCAGAAACCCCCGTTGCCGAGCCTCGGTGAGACCTTGGCGCCGCTCCTCCACCCGGCACAGCCCGGGTAGCCGCCCCCGGTAGTCGTCAACCAGAGCGGCCGTTCCGTCGGTGCAGTTGTTGTCGACCACCAGGACGGCCCAGCGGCCGTCGTGGGCGGCGTCCTGGGCGGCCAGGGCATCGAGGGTGTGGCGGAGCAGGCGGACCCGGTTGTAGGTGCAGATCACGATGTGGACGGCGGGCTGAGCGGCCGGGTCGACATCGACTTCGGTCTCCGCTGACAGGACGGGGATCGGTGCCGGAAGCGGCGCCGGTGCAGGCGCCGCGGTCCCGATCGACCGTGACCACAGCGGCAGCGGCCCCCGGAGATCGGCCCACATGGCCAGATAGGAGCGGGCCATGGCCTCGGCGGTGAAGTTGGCCTGGGCGTGGTCGGCCGCCCGATCGGCCACCTCCGCTCCCAGGCGGCGGTGGGCCAGCAGGGCCTGCACCCGATCGACAAGCAGATCCGGCCGGTCGACTGGAATCAGCCAGCCGGTCTCACCGTCGATGACGGCATCGCCGACGCTACCGACATCAGTGGCGATCACCGGGACCCGGCGCATCATGGCCTCCACGATCGACAGGGGGAAGGCCTCGTTGCGTGACGGCAGAACGAAGGCGTCGAACGACCGGACAACCGGGCCGGGGTCGTCGAGCCAACCGGTGAACGTGACGCGACCCTCAACCTTTAGAGCGGCCGCTTGGCTTCTCAGTGCCCCTTCGTCGGCACCGGCCCCGACGATGACCAGATGCACCGACGGCAGCCGGGGCAACAGCAGGAGCAGCCGGTCGAAACCCTTCTGATGTTCCAGCCGACCCACCGATCCGAGCACGAAGTCGACTCCAGCCCCGAGGGGCACCGCCGGTTCGACCGGTTCGGCGGCCGGGGGCGGGGGCACCCCGTTGTGAATCACCCGCACCGACCCCGGGGGCAACCGGGCGTGGCGTTCGATCTCGGCGGCACTGCGCGTACCCACGGCAACGTGGTCGGCCAGGCGTCGCGACACGCCGGCCTTCAGCGGCAGACTGCGTCGCCCGAAGGGTCGTACCAGCTGCTCGACGACGATGGTGGGGATCCCGAGAGACAGCCCGGCCAGCTGCCACTCCCGGCCGGCAAGCGGGTTGCACAGGGTGACCTGGAGGAGATCGAGACGGTGGGATCGCAGGGCCCGACGGACGCCGGTGAAACCGTCGGCGGCCACCACTGTGTCGACCGACGGAAGTCGCTCAACCAGCGATTGCAGGGCCCGGCATTCCGGTCCCAGCAACACGAAACCCACCGACTGGTCGATCCGGGAAACGGTGCGCACGAGGTTGAGCAGCGAGACCTCCGCTCCCCCGAACTCCGAACCATCGACCGCCAACCCGATGGTCAGGTGGTGGCGCCCGCCGAAAGGGCTCTTGCCGTTCGCGCTGCTGGCCATAGTCTCCGTAGTGGGTTCGCCCGGATACGATAGGTTACCGTTCGCGACAAGGCCCGAGTTGTTTGATGGTTGCTGCCATTACGTCCACACCGAAACCGGTCACGGCCGGGCGAAAGACGAAGATCAACAGCTCCTTCCTCCTTGGCGCCGTCTCACCTCTGGTCACGTTCGAGCCGGCCCTGTTTGATCTCGGCATCGTGGTGATCGGTGTGGCCTACGTGGCCAAGGCCGGAACCGTGGGCGGCCGCCGCCTGATCATGTCGATCGCCTACCTGGCGGCGTCGATTCCGGCGGCCATGTATCCCGCCCTCTCCGGCGTCAACCCCGTGCGCTACTACATCGTCGAGATTCTCTTCGTCGTGGGGTTCCTCCTGTTGGCCGAGCTGTGCCTCCACGACGAAAAGGTTCACCGAGACCTGCTGGCCGGCTACGTTTTCGGGGCTGTCCTGGCCTGCCTCGTCACCCTGGCCACCTACGTGGCCATGCCCGACGCCGGATGGATCTACCGCGACGAGTTCCGGACCCGGTTGAAGGGAACGTTCAAGGATCCGAACGTTCTGGGTCCATTCCTCATCTTTCCGATTTGCGCCTTGCTGTTCGCCCGATCCCTCTGGCCGCGGATTCCGATCTTTGGCCGTTCCCTCGCCCGACGGATGGCCGCCCTGGCCACCATCGTTCCCTGTCTGTACCTGACGCTGTCACGAGGGGCTCTGGCCGTCGGGGGCCTGGCTGTGGTGCTGGTCGTCATCATCACACCCCCCGACTCCGGTACCTTCACCGCCCGCCACCGGCGGTTCCTACTGCTGTTGTGCGGCGCCGCCCTGGTCGTGCTGTTCGCGCTGTCGGATTCGCTGCTCCCGACCAACGATGTCAACTCACGTCTCACCCTGCAGGATTATGATTCGCAACGGTTCGAGCATCTGGGAATCGCCATCGATGAGACCATAGAACGACCGTGGGGATTGGGCCCCGGCGTCTTCGATGAGCTGCACGGCAACAATCCCCACAATCTCTTCCTGGGCAAAGCCACCGACGTCGGGTTCCTTCCCGCCATCATGCTCACCGGCTTCTTCCTGTGGGCGACGTGGAAGGCCGGCCGGAGTTGGCTGCGACGCCGGGAGGACATCGACGTCATCATCTTCGCCGTGCTGGCCTCTCACCTGGTGTTGAGTTCGGTCATCTACTCCCACCACTGGCGCCACTACTACCTACTGGCCATCGTGGCCGTGGCCCGCTCAGCCCACGTTCTGAGATCACCGGGATCGGTTGACCAGACGTCAGCCCTTCCGCCCGCTTCGGAGCCCACCCCGGCGGCGGCCGGTTTCGGTCGTAGTCATCGGTTGTAGTTCCGGTCGTGTGCGCTCCGGTGTTCACATGTGAACACCGGAGCGCACACGAGCTGGCTGAAGTCAGCGACGGACGTTGGCCCGTCGCATGGCCTGGCGACCGGCGCGGCGGGCGGCCTTGGCCAGCTGTAGAACCGGCTCGGTGAGCTGCCGGACTGTGCGCTCCAGGGGGGCCGGGCGAACCTCAGGCCGATCCGAACCGAGCGGATAGTCGAAGGCGGCCAGGGTGGCGTAGGCCTTGCGGGTGAAGGCGATCTGGTCGGCCACCGGCAGTTCGTCACGCCAGCTGTCGGTTCGTTTGGGATCGGGAGGTTCGTTGACCAGCGAGTGGTCGCGACGGGTATAGGAATCGATATCGGCTGGTGGCGCCCCCGAGTTGCCGTTCTCACTGCGGCAGGCCACCGGCACCACCCCGATACGACCCAGGGCCTCCACCACCACCGATGATCCGCCGGAAACGACGTCTTCGTAGCGCAGGCAGTACACCGAGTCGGGGTACCGGTCGGCCAGGCGTTGGGACAGCAGGGCATCGGTGGTCCAGCGGTCGGCCGCGGCCGAGGCCGTGGCCGGACCAAAATCGGTGCGGCGCCACGAGCTGTAGACGGCCCGCCCGTCACGGATGATGGTCACCATCTTGATGTGGTCGCCGAAAGCTGCTCGCAACAGCGGGAAGGTGTGAAGGGCGGCCGGGGAGTTCTCGACGAAACCCCGATACTGGTCGCCGCCCGCCGTCCGCCGGTGATAGGCGTGGCACAGCCGGCGAAACCAATCGGCCAGGGCCTGGTCGCCATCGGCCAACGGGGGATCAACCACCGAGTCGAGCCCCCAGGTCAACGTTCGCCATCCCGAGGTGACCCGCGAATCGGACCCCACCTTCGACAGTGCCTCGTGGAGGAAGAAGGCCTCAGGAACCGGGGTCAGCCCGGCCACCTCGGCCACCAACCGTCCCAACAGCGTGGTGCCCGAGCGTTCGCATCCGCCGATGAAGATCTCCGGCGCCTGCGGCCCCGGCGTCAGACCGCCGGTTGAATCATTGTTATCGTCCACCGGACCGCTCCGCTTTCCGTTCACCGTGGGTCGCTGCTTCCCCACTCCGCCGGTTGAGGGTACCGGCACCACCCTCATCGTCAAGTATGGTTCGAATTCGAGCCAATACCTTCAGCGCTTCATCGGTCGGTCGGTGGCGAGGGCCGATGAGACGGCGGGCGGTGGCCGAACCGATGGTCAGCAGCGTCCACAGCCACAGCATCGATCCCGGACCCTGCAGCCCATGACGGATGGCTTGCCTGCGATGGCCGGAGATCCAGCTGCGTTGCACCACCCAGCGATCAATCGGTTCGTGGGAAGGAGCCGGCAGCATGGCCCGCTGTTCCCGGTTCTTGGCTCGGATGTGGGCCAACTCGGCCCGGACCTTGCTCATGTCCATGCTCATCTGGGTGTCGTGGTGGACATAGGCGATGCCGAAGTCGGTGACCACGGCCGGAGGGGCCTGAGATGCCAGCCTGGTCCACAGGTCGAGGTCGGCCAACATTGAGAGCTCTGTGTCGAACGGGCCGACCTGATCAAGCAGGTGGCGGGCCACGACCACGGTCGAGCACCCGCCGGGCACGAAGTTGTCACCGAACAGCAGCCGACGGAACGGGTCGGGTCCGGCGGGCCGGCCCTGGGCCGAGATGAACTCCAGTCGATCGTCGACGTCGACGCCATAGCAGTAGGACCAGAGCCGTTCCGTCCGACGCATCACCGCGATCTGTCGGCTCAACTTCTCCGGCAGCCAGTAGTCGTCGTCATCACAGAAGGCGATCCAGGTGGCGTGGCCGGCATGGGCGATTCCCCGGTTGCGGGCCGCCGACACACCCGACGGTCGGGGGGCTGACACCACCCGGATTCGGGCGTCGGCCAATTCTCGTACCCGGTCGGCGGTTCCGTCGGAGCAGCCGTCATCGGACACGATGATCTCCAGCGGCCGGTAGGTCTGGGCTCGGATGGTGGCCAGCGTCGGCAAGAGCCGATCGGCCCGATTGAGGGTGGGGACGATCACCGCACAGAGTTCGTGGCTACGAGGGTCGGTCATCGCTGCTCAGCGGTCCCGGACTTCAACGACCGGCGGCGCACTCCGGTGATCAGCGGTTGGCGGCCCGGCGAGATGGGGCCGGCAATCGGCCGGCACGGCTCGGGCCAGCAGTCGGTGCAGCTCGTCGTCGATGGCGCCCCGACCCCGCAGGCGGAAGAGCACACCCTCAACCATCCAACCGGCGCCGCTGGACAGCTGACGGAGGACGCTACCCCGGGCTTCGATGCTGTAGATGGTGCGATGCAGTGTGCCGGCGATGGAGAGAGCCACCTCGGCCACTCCGTACTCCCGGGCCGGTCGGGCCGACGAGGCCGTCGAGAGAAAATCGGCGTAGGCCCGGCACAGCGCTTGATCGTTGCGGCCCCGCCGGAAGTGTTGACGAACCATGTCGGGTATCGAGCCCCGGTGGCGATACTTGACGATGGAGGTCGGCGACGTGGCCAGGGTGTGGCCGGCCAGCTGGACCCGCCACGACAGTTCGATGTCTTCGGAGGCGGCGTAGGGAAACTCCTCGGCCCAGCCCCCGACGGCTTCGAACACCTGGCGGCGAATACCGAGGTTGGTGCCGATGGCGTGGGACAGGAACGAGTGGGCGGTCTCCAGCGAATCGGTGCTCCGCCGACTCTTCCAGGCCAACACCGACGGGGAGTTGAGTGTCTCCTCGTCGACCACGCCACCAACCGCCGGGTATCGCCCCAAAGCCTCCACCATCGAGGAGACCCAGGTGTCGCACACCACATCATCAGAGTCGGTGAACAACAGGTAGTCTGCTTCGGTCGACCGGGCGCCGACGTTGCGGGCATAGCCGGCGCTGGCCCGAGCCGGGGCCCGGACCAGACGAATATCGGGATTGCGGCCGCGCCATTCTCCGACCAGCGAGGCTGTGTCGTCAGTCGAGTTGTTGTTGACCACGATGACTTCGAACGGCACGGATCCAACCTGCCCGCTCAGCGCCGCCAGTTGAGCGCCGAGAGTGTCAGCCTGGTTGTAGGAGGCGATGACAACAGCCGTATTCGGCCCGTTCCGATGCGGGTTCGTCCTGGGCTCGGACGCCATCACTCACATCGAGCAATCGCGTCGGGTCGGCGGCTCGCCCTGGCAGTGCTGCATGTCGGCACGATACATCGGGTTCAGATGAATATGTTTCGGAATCTTGGCTAGGGTTACGTAAAGAAGGCAAATCGGCTCGGCCGGTATGGCCACTACTCGTGCTAACTTTGTTAGTCAGGTGGGTAAAAAAGAAATGTCAATCGGGCGGCAGGATCGAGGGCCGCCATGAGGCGGACCTGGACAAACCACCGTGGCGACCATTGAAGATTCGAAGCAGACGGCAATGACCAAGAGCGCAACGTTGCGGTGGCCCTCAGGGCTGGGCCGCCGCATGAATCCGTCCAAGATCTGTTCCCTCATTCAGCTGGCGGTCACTTCGGCCGTGGTCGGGCTGGCCAGCCTGGCGGCGGCGGCGCTGACCATCGTCACCGTTCAAGGAGCGGCCATCGCCGCCGGGATGTGCATGCTCCTGGCCCTGTCCAAAGGCCTGTTTCGAACCAGAATGGTGCCCGACGTGACCTCGCAGGTCTCCAAGATCGCCGGCTCCGCCCTGTCGGCCACCGTGGTGGCCTACGCCGTCACCGTCTTCCTCCAAGGCCAGGAAACAGCAGCCGGCCGCTCGGTGGTATTCGGCTGGGGCCTCCTCTTCGTGGCCCTGTCGGTGGCCATGATCGGCGGGATCCATGTCGTGTCGCTACTACTCAAGCGCACCTGGTCGGCCGGCCACCTACGAGCCCGGACCCTGGTCCTGGGCAGCACCAGCCTGGCTCCCGAGCTGGCCACCGAGTTGTGTATCCGCCGATCCTACGGGGTCGATGTGATGGCCGTGGTCAACACCGACCGCTTTCCCTCGAGCGGCCCCTGGCTGCGCGACGAGGTCCGGTCCAAGGTCGAAGCCACCGACGCCGCCCGGCTCATCATCGGACCCTTCAGCGAGGAGTCGTCGGCCGTGCTCCGCACCGCCCGCTGGGCCGGAGCCAACGGCCTGGCCGTCTACGTCGTCCCCCGGCTGCACGAGATGGGAGTCGGCCTGGACTCGCTGAGCCCCGATCGGGTCAGGGGCTACCCCCTGGTCAGGGTGCAGCCGGCCGCCCATCCGGCCGTGGGTCTCCGACTGAAGCGCATCTTCGACATTGCGGTGTCGGCCTCGGCCCTGCTCGTCCTGTCGCCGCTCATGGCCGTGGTCGCCTTGGCCGTCAAACTCACCAGCCCCGGTCCGGTCCTGTTCACCCAGCAACGCATAGGCCGGGGTGGCAAGCCGATCACGATCCACAAGTTCCGGTCGATGGCCGACTCAGGAGATCCCGACAACGAGTGGGTGTCGGAATCACGTATCACCGGGGTGGGGGCCATCCTGCGCCGTACCGCCATCGACGAACTGCCCCAGCTCTACTCCGTGCTGCGAGGCGACATGAGCCTGGTCGGGCCCCGACCGGAGCGACCGGCCTTCGTCCAACAGTTTCGGGCCGAGTTCGAAGACTACGACGAGCGCCATCGCATGCCCGTCGGCCTGACCGGCCTGGCCCAGATCATGGGCCTGGTGGGAGACAGCCCGATCTCGGAGCGGATCAAATACGACAACCTGTACATCGACCACTGGTCGCTGTCGGGTGACCTGCAGATCCTGATCAAGACCATCTGGTCGCTGCTCAATCAGGGGCGCTACAAGCAACAGCAGATCGACCTGGCGTCAGCCCTATCCACCGAAAACGAGACGCTGTCGGAGGCGTTCTTCAACAACGACGACGCCGATGGAACCATCATCGATCTTCGCGGTGGGCAGCTGGAACAACCGGGCGAGGAGTTCGAGGCCACCCGGCTGATGTCGACACCCACCGGCTCCCAGCAGCCCTGACGACTACTCCCGGCCGGGTGGGCGGGCCCCTCCGGCCGATGGGTGGGACCACCCAAGCAAAAGGTGCCGTCGACAATTGAACGATAGACTGTGCCGGTGATGTCGGCCGCGATCACACCCGCACCTGCAGACGGTGATTTCAGCGTTTTCGACTACCTCGGCATCCTCCGGCGCCGCTGGTTGTGGGTACTGTTGCCGATCGTGTTGGCCTGCGTGGCCGTGTTCTGGAACGCCTCCCGCCAGACCGACCGATATGTGTCGAGCGCCCGGGTTCTACTGGCCGACACCGCAGCCCAACGCACTCTTGATCCCAGCTCTCAGAATCCGTGGTACCTGACCCGCCAGCTCTCCAACGAGATCTCCCTGGCCCAAAGCGATCTGGTCAAGGACATGATCGAGGCCGAGCTGGGCGAGATTCCAGAGGTCGACATCGAGGTCGAGGAGACGTCCGACGTTCTCGTCTTCACCGCCGAGGCCGACGATGCCGCCACAGCGGCCCGTAACGCCCAGCTGTGGGCCGAGACCTATGTCCAGGTCAAGCAGCAGGAGGCGGTGTCGAGCGTCACCGGGGCCTCGGCCCGGCTTCAGGTTCGCCTGGAGGAGATCCGAGCCGAGCGACAGGAGCTGCGAGGCCCGCTCGACCGGCTGGAGGATCGCATCCTGTCGGCCACCACGCCCGAACAGGCGGCCAGACTCCAGCTGGAATACGACCGGCTGGAATCGGACCTCCGCTATGAGCTGGATCTGCTGACCGCCCAGGCCGAGGCGGTGGCGGCCAACCTGGCCGACCTCGACCTCCAGGCCGAACTGGCCACTGTCGGCGAGGCCCGAATCGCTCAAGCCGCCTTCCCGCCGACCGAACGTAGCAACCCGCCACTGTCCCGCAATCTGGCCCTCGGACTGGTGGCCGGTCTCCTGGCCGGTGTGGTACTGGCCCTTCTCATGGAGTTCCGTGACAACACCATCAAGAAGGCCGCCGACCTGACCGCATCCACCGGATTGCCGGTATTGGCCACCATCCCCAAAGCGCCCAAAGACTATCTCGACCGCCTGGCCGTGGCCACCGCCGCCGACTCGCAGAGCATCTACGCCGACGGCTACCAGAAGTTGCGGGCCGCCGTCGAGTTCATGGCCCAATCCGACGGGGTGAAGTCGGTGCTCATCACGTCGGCCAAGACCGGCGAGGGCAAGTCGACCACGGCGTCCAACCTGTCGCTGGCCCTGAGCACGGTGGCCCGTCGCACCATCCTCCTCGACGCCGACTTCCGGCGGGGTCGGGTCCACGAGATATTCGATGTGCCGGCGGTGCCCGGCCTCTCCGACTACATCCTCTACCGACCCGAGCTGTCTCAGGTGGCCCACGCTCCCGACTCGGGCAACGACCACCTCTTCGTGATCCCTTCCGGTTCGATGCCACCCAATCCGGTGGCCTTCATCGGCAGCCCCCAGTACCGCAAGGCGGTCGACTGGCTGACCACCAACGCCGACGCCGTCATTCTCGACGGTCCCCCCCTTCTGGCCGTGGCCGACGTCTACACCCTGGCCCAACAGGTCGATGCCGTGATCCTCACCGTGATGGCGGGCAAGACGACCAAGTCTCAGCTGGCCGAGATGATCACCTCGCTGAACCAGGTCAACGCCAAGATTCTGGGGGCGGTCCTGATCGGCGTCAAGGACGCCGACAACCTGTACGGCGATGACAACTACTACCGGGCCAAGCCCGAGGGCGGACGCAAGCGAATGTCGCTGCGACGCGAGGTCGACGAACAGTATCTGTTCGGCGATCTCCGGGAGCCTGTCACCCCCCGACCTCGGAACGGCAACGGTCACGGCGGCAACGGTTCAAGCAGTATCCCGCCGCCCATCTCGGTTGAATCCGAGACCGCGCCACGCAGTCCATGATGCACCAGCGGGGAACGGGCACCGCCGATGTGGCCCGGCTGGAAGACTACATCCGCGCCGTTCAACGGCGAAAGTTCCTGGTCTTGGCCATCATGGCCGCCGCCCTGATCGCCGCTTACCTGTTCGCCTCTAGCCGCCAGGATTCCTACACTGCGTCGGCCTCGGTGTTGACCCGCTCCTCACCAGTGGGGGCCAGGGTGCCGGGCCAGTTCGAACCACCCAACCTTGAACGGGAACGGGAGGTCGTGCAGTCCAACCGGGTGGCCGACGCCGTCGTCGGGCGCCTGGGGGGTGGTGCCCAGCCGGAAAGCCTCTTGTCGGGTCTGTCGGTCGATTTCCGACCCGACTCCGACGTGCTGTTCGTGGCCCACACCTCGGGCGACGGTCAGCGATCGGCCGAGGTGGCCAACGCCTTCGCCGAGGAGTACGCCGCCATACGGGAGGGAGAGGCGGCCGGCTACTACTCGTCGCTTCGCCAATCGACCGAAACCAATCGGGACGCTTTGGCCCTGGCCCTGGAGGATGCGTTCGCCGAACGGGAGGCGCTGCGGACCCAGCGGGCCACCTTGTTCAACGCCGGGAGCGACCTCACCGAAATCGACGCCGCCATAGCCCTGGCCAGCTCCAGCGCCTCCAACCTTTCCGGTCAGCTTCGAGCCACCGAGGCCGAGCTACGCGATCTGCAGAAACAGGACGACGCTCGTTCACCGGCGGCCGAGGTGCTGCGACCAGCACTGGTGCCCACCCAACCTGACGGGGTCGGCCTTCCCTACCTGCTGCTGGCCGGACTGGTGCTGGGGACCATCGCCGGCATCGTCGTCGCCTTCCTCCTGGAGCGGCTCGACACAACAGCCCGGGAGGACGAGGACGTGTCACTGGCCCTGGGCCAGGCGGTGCTGGGATCGGTGCCCACCTTCGGGCTGGGATCCCGAGGGGCCAGCGCCCTGGTCATGTTGTCGTCGGGAGGTCGGGCTCCGATTCAGGCCGCCCGGGAGGCCTACCGGCGGTTGCGCAGCTCGGTTCAATTCCTGCACACCACCAACGACGTCAACTCGATCCTGATCACCAGCTCCACCCCGTCGGAGGGCAAGACGGTGACGTCGGCCAACCTGTCGATCGCCCTGGCCCAGAACGGCTCCCGGGTCGTCCTGGTCAGCGCCGACATGCGACGACCCACACTGGAGAAACTGTTCGGGCTCGACACCAGCCAACCCGGTTTGTCGGAATACCTCGACGGCACGGCCGAGCTGCTGCCGGAGAACGCGCCGGGAATCGACAACCTGTGGTTGATCCGTTCCGGCGGATCGGTCGGCAATCCGGGCGAGCTGTTGAACTCCGACCGTTTCGAGCGCATGCTCAAAGAGCTCGACCGTCAGGCCATCGACTTCGTCATCATCGACACCCCACCGGTGTTGAGCACGGCCGACGCCGTTTCCGCCGCCCGCTTCGTCGACGGAGTGATCGTGGTGGTCGACACCGAACGGACCGACACCGCCGACCTGCTCCGGGTTCGGGCCGACCTGGCCCGCAGCGGCTCGAAGATCCTCGGGGCGGTCATGAACCGCACCAAGTTCAAGCGTCGCGGACTGTTCGGCCGCCGCGACCACTATGTCTACTGACGTCATCTCCGTTGTCGGCAGTGCCGATCCTGTCGACGGCCTCTCCCCGACCGATCTGTTCGATCTTCCCGGGGTGGTGGAACGCACGCTGGCCGTCGTCACGTTCTTCGTGCTGACCAACGGTCTGCCCATCGACTGGTTTCAGACCCGCGACGACTGGCAGGCCCAGGACGGCAACCTGTTTATGATCGTGGTCCAGCTGGCGCTGA
This sequence comes from Acidimicrobiales bacterium, assembly GCA_965216685.1. Classification (GTDB taxonomy): domain Bacteria; phylum Actinomycetota; class Acidimicrobiia; order Acidimicrobiales; family SZUA-35; genus JAHELU01. Next base: position 2,953,083 of record OZ244195.1, on the reverse strand, counting down.
TGGGCCTGGCCGTGGGCCGGGTGGTCGGGAGTCTCGACTGGCTACTACGGATATTCCGGACCGACGCCACCGTGTTTCTGCTCCCGGCCCTGGCCTTCCTGTCGATGATGTGGTCGACCGATCCGGGCGAGAGCCTGCGCCAGGCCGTTGTCCTGTCGACGATCACGGCCTACGGCGCCTATCTGGTGTTGCGATTCGAACTGGCCGACATCATCGAGATGTGGGCCCTGGCCTTTCTGGCCACTGCCGTGGCCAACCTCTACTTCGTGTTCCGACTACCGATCTACGGCGTCTACGGCGACAGCTGGAGTGGTGTCTACAACGGCAAGAACCCGCTGGGCTTCGTCGCCCTCATCGCCATCCCCGTGCTGGTGGCCGCCGCCCGCAACCGATCCCCCCGCCGGATGCTCTATTACCCGGCGGCCGCCGTCTTCGCCCTCCTGTTGGCCGGGTCGCTGTCGAAGACGATGCTGATCGCCACCACCGGAACCGTTGGCTTGACCTTCATCTACTCCTGGTTTCGGGGACGCAAGACCATGCGGGGAGTGGCGTACCTGTGCCTGTTGACCGCCATCGGGGTGATGATCACCCTCACCATCCGCAATCTTCCCTTCGTGACCGAGTTGTTGGACAAGGACGTCACCTTCACCGGTCGGATACCGCTGTGGGAGAACCTGCTGCCCATCGCCGCCGATCGTCCCCTCACCGGCTACGGCTACCAGGCGGTCTTCACCGGCTACTTCGGTCCGATCCACGAGATCTGGATCGTGGAGGACTGGAACCCCAGCCATGCCCACAACGAACTGCTGAACCTGTGGTTACAGCTGGGTATCGGGGCCGTTGCCATCTATCTGGTGATGATGGTGCGGTCCATCCGCCGGGCGGTGGCCGTGATCGCACTGGTTCCCGGTCCGGTGGCCATCTGGCCGCTGACGTTCCTGACCTCGGCGGTTTTGGTGTCGATCACCGAATCCGGTATGAGCCATGCTCCCATCGGCTGGTTGATGCTGGTGGTGGCGGTGTTGTCGGCCGGGCACTACTACAAGACCGAGTCGCCGACCGAGTAGCCGCTTGGCCCGGGCCGGCGGCCTATTCGGTCAGTTCGACCAGTTCGGCGATGGAGGCGACCCAGGCTCCGGCCCCCCGAGCCGCGGTCGCCGGGTAATCGTGGTGTTCGGGCGGGAGCGGCTGGGCCACCACGGCCACGAAGCCGATTCCGGCCGCCAGCGCGGTGTCTCGGTCCTGTTCGGAGTCGCCCACGAACAGCAGGCTCCGGGGCGCCAGGGCCCACTCCCGGGCCAGGCTCCACAGCACCTCGGGATCGGGCTTGGCCGGGCCGTTGTCGTCGCCGCAGCGCAGGGTGGTGAGGTGCTGAGCCACCCCCAACTGACCCAGCTCGTCGATGGTGTTGCCCCGGTTGTCGGAGGTGGCCACGGCCAGCCGGTAACGGCCGGCCAGAGCCGATATCGCCCCGGCGATGTCGCCCAGCGGGGTGAGCGGCCCGAAGGTGGCCGACTCGATCCCGACACCGATCGAGGCCACGGCCTGGGTCGGGTCCCAGCCCCGCTCCACCAGGTGGTCGACGGCGATGGTGAGCAGCTCCGACTCCGTCTTGACCGCGGCCGGACTGCCGACAACGATGTGATCAACCCCGACCCCGAGGCGGGCGGCCAACGTCTGCTCGGCCTCCGGGTCGCCGCCGTCGGCCGCCGTGGCGGCGATGATCGAGCGGAAGAAGGTGACCCAACGGGAGTTCAGTTCGGTCAGGGTGCCATCCTTGTCGAACACGATCGCCTCGATCGGCTCCAGCAGCTGCCGGCGAAGGCCGTCGTTTATGCGAGGAGCGAGCATCCCGCCAACTGTAGAACCGCTCCAACTCACCCCGGCCGAAATCTTGCAGCAAAAAGCGAGCCGTCGGCTCGCTTTTTGCTGCAAGATTTGGGCGGGTCAGCTGGTGGGGATGCGGCGGCCGGTGATCTCGTCGACCTGGATGCGCAGGTAGCGGGTCTTGGGGCTGTCAGTCCAGGGGGTGATGCCCAGCGACTCCACGTGGAGGATGTCCTCCAGCTTCTCGACCTGCTTTGCCGTGCCGTGGACCACCACGCTCCAGCCGGTCTGCGTCTCCTCGTCGAGGTCGTCAACCTCGAAGGCGACGGCCCGACCAAGCACGGCGGCCGCCAACTTGGTTCCGGCCACCGTGTTGATGTAGACGGCGCCTTCGTCCAGCTGGAAGTTCACCGGGAAGATGTCCGGCTTGTTGGCGATGGAAACGGCGATACGCCCCGTGCTCATGGACCCGATGAGGTCCCAACACTCGTCTTCCTCAATGATCTCGAGTCCGGTTCGATGATCGAGCATGCTGACCTCCTGCGACGCCTTAGGACCACGGTAGTCGTTTTCCCGGACGGGGTGCTGGGCCTTTGGTCCCAACCTCCCATCTCGTTTCTACGCTGGAGCGTGAACCGAATCGTTCACTCCAACGACTGGACTTGAATTCGAAGCAAGGGATCAACCAACTGACCCTCTCGGCCCCATCGACGACCGAGACGCGCTCGTGAGCCTGCTGGCTGACACGGTCAAGTCTCGGCTGCACCGGGCTCGCCGGTTGCTGAACGCAAGCTCCGGACCGACCTTCAACTCCGGGTCCACCGGACGATCCGCCCCGGATCTTGAAGTTGCCGATCTGATCGACAGCGCCGTCAACTCCCGCCGGGCCATGCTACTCACCGTGGCGGGCGGGGTGGGACTGGCCGAGGCCGTCGGGCTGACCACAATGGTGTTGACCGAGCCGACCCCGCTCCGGCCGGCGACAACGCTTGCCCTCCTGACCATTGCCGCCGCCGGTTTGTCGTGGGCCATCCTGGCCGTGTGGCGTCTGTTGCGTCGAGAGGCTCTGATGCTGCCCGACCGCCTGGCGGCAGCGCTGCTGGGAACGTTCTGGTCGACCGTGGCCACGGTGATGGCGGTGGCCATCGCCTTGGGCCGGCAGCGCAGCGACGTGGCAATAGCCGTCGGAGCCGGAGGGCTCGTACTGATCGTCGTTGCCGCCGCCGCCCGGCGAGCCTGGTCGGAGCGACGTCGGGTGCGAGCCCGGCTGGCCCGGGTGACCGGCCATTGAGGTCCACCCGGTCGTTCCCCGGGCTGCAAGGCCAGGAGGGCGTTGCTATCATGTGTCCGCTGGCAACATTGGATGAGAGATGACTAGGCGGACGAGCGGGTACGAGCGACCTGGCGGGATGGTCGTAGGGTGGATTGTGGTGACATCGATGGTCACCCTGTTCCTGGCCGCCTGTGCCACCGATTCATCCGACGACACGTCCACCGCGGCCGACAGCGACCGTAGCGACGACGGCGATGAGCTCTTCGGCGATACCGACGACTCGGCCGAGCCCGAGCCTGAGGCCGACAACTCGACCGGGTCCGAGCCTGAACCCGAGCCTCAGCCTGAGGTCGAGGCCGAGGTCGACCCGGCACCGGAGGAGTCCCCGGGCGATCAGCCGGGCGATTCGCCGGCCGACGAGGTCACGGCCATGAACCCCCCGACCGATGAGCAGCGGTTGGCCATCGAGGCCGTGATCTCCCAGGACGACGACACCTGGTACCGCTGCATAGCCGACCCGCCGGCTTGCGATGTCGAAGCTGCCGTGGCCGAAACCAGAGTCGTGGACAGCTCGGCCCACCGCCAATATCGAGACTTCGTGAGCGATGCCGTGAATAGTGGCACGGTGTGGCGGGTGCCGGAAGGCAGGCAAGACACCACCGCTCTCTCCATCCAATCGATCGGGGTCGACGATGGTGGCACCCTGGCCATTGCCGAGGTCTGCGGTCGCAACAATTGGGGGGCCTTCCTCCCTTCGGCCGGCGGGGCCATGACGCTGATCAATGGAACCGACACCGACGCCGTGCGCCGCGACCAATACGGGCTGGTGTTGCAGGACGGCACATGGAAGATCGAATCACGTGAGCAACTTGAGCTCGTCGACATAGCAATAGGGGAATCGACATGCGTATTCAACGGCTGACAGTACTGCTGGCGGTGGTCGTGTTGGCCGCCGTCACCACCGCATCGGCAGCCGACGCCGACCCACCGGAGTACATCTACGCCCAACAGGAAGCCTGGATTCCGGGAACAGACAATGGAACCCGGTCCGGGTGCACCTACGAGGTGGTCAACGTCTACAACTACGACCCCCAGGCCTGGGTTCACGTCCTGGAGTACAACCTGCTCAACCCGTCGTCGTCACCGCTCCAACCCGATGGCACCACCTACGCCTTCACCAACGAAGGCGGTATCGAACGGCGCTGGACCTACCGCAAATGCCCCAACGAATCAGGCACCTTCATCTGGGCAATCGTGGCCACCCCCCAGAATCTGGCCGCCGGGGCGTTCGAGCGTTTGAAGGAGCTGGTGCCCGAACCCGACGCCACCTTCGAACCGGTCGACTCGACCCACAACTGGCTCTACGTGCAGGTCCCGACCGACTACCGCCTTCCCCAGTGGACCCCGGTCACCGTGGTGGCCTCCCCCATTCCCGGGATCTGGTCGTCGGCCACCGCCACTCCTCAGCGACTGATCTTCGATCCCGGAGATCCAGCCCACACCGGACCGTTGCCGACCTGCGGCGGGGGTGACGTCATCGGCCCGTTCGACCCGGCCACTCCCGGCCCATGCTCGTACCGCTATCTCAACGCGTCATCCACCGCACCCAATGGTCAAGCCTTCAACTACGAGTTCACCATCGAATGGCTCGTCACCTTCAACAGCTGGGTGGGAGTCCCCCGTCCACCGGAGATCATCACCACCGACGCCGATGACTTCATCGAGGTGGCCGAGGCCCGTCCCTCCACCTGACCGCCGTCGCCCCTCAGGCACCCCCGCCGGAGATCTCCAGATTCACACCGTTCACGAAGCCCGAGGCCTCCGACAGGAGAAACAGCACTGCGCCGGCCACCTCCTCCAGCGACCCGTAACGCCGCAGCGGCACCATGTTGATCATCTGGTCAGCCACCTCGTCGAAGGTGTCGGCGTAGTAGGGGCTGGCCACCCGGGCCTGCTCTGAGACCTGGCGGTCCCACATCACCCCGGGGCCGATGAAGCCCGGGCTTACCGAGTTGACCCGGATGGCCAGCGGTGCCAGGTCCTTGGCCGCCGACTTGGTCAGCCCGATGACGGCGGCTTTGGAGGCCGAGTAGGCCGCCATGTTGGGGGCACCCGACACGCCGGCCATGGAAGCCATGTTGACCACTGCGCCGCCCACCCCGGCGGTCGACATGGTTGCGGCCGCGGCTTGGAGCACGGCGAACACACCGGCCACGTTGATGTCGAGCACCCGGCGCATATCGGCCAGGTCGTAGACGACCAGGTTGGCGAATCGGCCCTGATAGCCGGCGTTGTTGAACACCAGGGTCGGTGGGCCGACGTCGGCCGTCACCTGCCGGAACGCTGAGGCGACGGCGTCGAAGTCGGTCACATCGAATGCCACCATCGAATGCTCATAATGGGCCGCGCCCGGTGACGCCTCAGCACAGAGCGCCCGGGTGGCGTTCAGCTCGTCGGCGGCCGAAGGCAGGTCGGCGGCCACCACCCGGGCTCCACCCCGGGCCAGGCCCAGGGCCACCGCTCGGCCGATGTTGCCGGCCGCCCCGGTGACCAGGGCGACCGTGCCCGGGCGACAAGCAGGTAAGGCGGGGAGAAACGCTTCAAAAGAGCCAGACCGTACCTGCTCGTCGCCGAGCGGCTTGGGCATCGCTAGGTTTCCCTGGCGATTGCGTTGTCAATCACCAATCCGTTCGCCGTCATCGGCGAAGACATGGATCGGTCCGGCGAAAGCAACCCGTACGTCGTCGCCTCGGCCGGTGCGGGTTTCGCCCTCATCACGAACGACCATAACGTGTTCGTCGCCCTGATGGGAAAACGCCACGTGCACATAGGACTCCGAACCAAGTTCTTCGACCACGGTCACCTGGCCGGGGATGCCTTCGGTGCTGAGCCGGAGATGCTCGGGCCGGACTCCGACGGTGAACTTACCACCGGCCGAATTGGTGACCGCCGCCTCCTGTTCGGGCTTCAGCGGGGTGTTGAAGCCACCTAACGAAAGCTTGCCCTCTTCGCGCTCGCTGTCGATGAGGTTCATGGCGGGGGAGCCGATGAAGCCGGCCACGAACCGGTTGTTGGGATGACCGTAGAGGGTGCGGGGCTGATCGACCTGCTGAAGCACGCCGTAGTCGAGGACGGCCACCCGATGGCCCATGGTCATGGCCTCGACCTGATCGTGGGTGACGTACACGGTGGTGACACCGAGGCGGGCCTGCAGGTCGGCCAACTCGGTGCGGGTCTGGACCCGGAGTTTGGCGTCGAGGTTCGACAGCGGCTCGTCCATCAGGTAGACGGCCGGCTCCCGCACGATGGCCCGTCCCATGGCCACCCGCTGCCGCTGACCGCCCGACAGGTTCTTGGGTTTGCGGTCGAGGAACGGTTCGAGGTCGAGGATCCGGGCCGCCTCGGCCACCCGCTTGGCCCGCTCCTCTTTCGGCACGCCGGCCTGCTTGAGAGCGAATCCCATGTTGGCGGCCACCGTCATTGACGGGTAGAGGGCGTAGTTCTGGAAGACCATGGCGATGTCGCGGTCCTGGGGCGGGGCCAGGGTTACGTCGCGGTCGTCGATGTAGATACTGCCCTCATCGACGAACTCCAGGCCGGCCAGCATGCGCAAGGCTGTGGACTTGCCGGAACCGGACGGCCCGACCAGCACAAGAAGCTCGCCGTCGGCGATGTCGAGGTTGAGCTTGTTGACGGCAGCCACGTCGGTGCCGGGATAGATGCGGGTTGCGTTCTCGTATTTGACTTCTGCCATTGGGATCCCCTCTTTCCTACTTCTTGATGGCGTTGATCGTGCTCGTGGGATGTGACATGGATCGTGTGCCGATCACTTGATCGCCCCCATGGCCAAGCCACGGATCATTCGTTTCTGGGCCACCCAGCCGGCTATCACCACCGGCAGCGTGGCCAGGGTGGAGGCGGCCGACAGTTTGGCCAGGAAGTTGCCCCGGGTACTGACGTTCTTGGTCACCCAGATCGGCACAGTGGAAGCGTCGACCGCATTGAGCTGGACGGCCAGGAAGTACTCGTTCCAGGCGAAGATCAAACACAACAGCGCGGTGGCGGCCAAGCCGGGGGCAACAATGGGCATGATCACGGAGGTGATCTGGCCCCACAGGTTGGTGCCGTCGATCTGGGCCGCCTCGATCAGTTCCTTGGGCACCTCGTTGAAGAACGAGCGCAACATCCAGATGGCCAGCGGCAGGTTCATGGCGGTGTACAGGATGATCAGCACCAGCCGACTGTTGAGCAGACCGAAATAGTCGGCGATGATCCACAGCGGCAGGATGGCGGCCACGATGGGCAGGAACTTGGTGGAGATGAAGAAGAACAGCACGTCTCGCCACTTGGCCACCGGCTTGATCGACAGGGCGTAGGCGGCCGGGATGGCCAGGATCATGACGATCACAGTGGAGGTCAGCACCGTCCAGGCCGAGTTGGCAAACGCCTCGCCCGGGGTCAATAGACCCTCGCCGATCGAGGTGATTTCCCGATAGCGGTCGAGGGTCGGGTCGAAGAACAGTTTGGGGTCGGTGTTGGCGTCGGCCTCCTCCTTGAAGCCGTTCAGTACCATCCAGAACACCGGGAAGAAGAAGCCCAGGGCCACGATCCAGGTGAACAGACCGAGACCGAATGAGATGACCTTCTGCGAGGTCGATCGTTCATGCCTTCTCTCACTCATGATTCCTCGTTTCGTTCGTCTCGCTTCACGCAGCCGATGTCTCGCCGAAGGCGAAACTCGCAGTCAAGCCAGGTTGGCCTTGACACGGGAAGCCGGCTTGCCGGGCTCACGCTTCTTCTCCCTCAAGTAGTCCGGATAGCACTCGCAGACCGAAGGTGGCGAGAATGATGGACGCCACCACCACCACGATGGAATAGGCCGAGGCCTCGCCGAAGCGCCAGCCACCGCCGATCGATCTCTGGTAGACGAAGTAGGGTACGTTGGTCGATCCCGGACCTCCTCCGGTCATGACGTCGATGTGGTCGAACACCTGGATCAGATAGATCGAGCCCAACAGAATGCCCAGTTCCAGGTAGGGCCGCAGCTGGGGCAGGGTGATCTGGGAAAACATGGCCCACGTCGACGCCCCGTCGACCCGGGCCGCTTCCAGGATCGACTGGTCCTGACCCTGGAGACCGGCCAACACGATCAGCATCATGAACGGGCTCCACTGCCAGACCAGCACGGCCACGATGGTCCACAGCGGGAAGCGACTGACGAACTCGATCCGGTCGAACCCGAGCGTGTCCAGCACCCAGTTCTGCAGCCCGAAGGTCGAGTTGAACATCTGGGTCGACCAGATCTGAGCAGCCACCACCGGCATGATCAGAAACGGCGTGATCAACAGGGTGCGGACGAAACCCTGGCCGAAGAACTTTCGGTCCAACAAGATGGCGAGTCCGGTGCCGATAAGTAGCGAGAGCAGCACGGCCGAGACGGTCATCAGGATGCTGATCCAGGCGGCGTCGGCAAAGAACTGGCTGGTGATCCGCTCGACGTAGTTCTTGACCCCGACGAACGTCCGGGGTTCGGGGGGAACGATCCGCCACTCGGTGAGGCTGTACCACAGCGAGAACAGGAACGGCACCTGGGTGACCACGATGGTGAACAACAGGGCCGGGAGCAACGGTAGCCGTCGTCGCCACGCCTCCCGTCGCTGCATCTGTTTGACGAGGTCGCGTCGCGACTGCTCGGAGGCAGCCTCAGTAACGGCCGCTGCCATTTGCATTCCCCCTTTCACGGCCGGCCAGGTTATAGCCGGTTCCGGTTGACTGGCGTCTATTGACGGTCATCCGGGGCCGCCGACCGAATGATCGGCGGCCCCGGATCAATGACTGTACTAGGAGCTGTACTCCTGAGCGATGGCGTGGCAGGCGGCCTGAGCGTCATCGGTGCTCTGGCTGCCGGCGATGGCGGCCGAGATCTGCTCGCTACAGCGGGTGCCGTAGTCCTGGAACTCGGGCACACCGACATACTGCACACCGGGCAGACCGGGTCGCGGGGTGGTGCCGGGATTGTCGATGGGCGCCGCCAGCATGGCGTCCAATGTCTTGTCGGCGAACGATCCGGCGGCCTCCTGGTAGGCCGGCTCCTCATAGAGGAACTGGCGGGTACCCGGGGGCACGGCGGCCCAGCCCAGCTCGTCGGCTGCAGCTCGGATGTACTGTTCGCTGGTGGCCCAGCTCACGAAGTCCCAGGCGGCGTCGGGGTTGGGCGAGTTGGTGGGCACGGCCAGGGCCCAGGCCCACAGCCAACCGGAGTTGTCGGTCACCTTGGTCGGAGCCAGCGAATAACCGTTGAGGCCCTTGACTGCGCTGTCGTCGCTCTCCAGGATGGAGGCGGCCACGGTGGCGTCGTACCACATGGCGACCTTGCCCTCCTGGTAGAGGTTCAGGCACTCGTTGAAGCTGGCGTTGGCGGCATCGTCCTGGCCGGCGTCCTCGACGAGGCCGACGTAGAAGTCGAGGGTTTCCTTGAACTCGGGCTGGTCGACCTGCGAAGCGCCGATCGAGCCGTCAGCGTTGGCCTCCCAGTGGGTGCCACCGAAGGTGTTGAGCACGGTGGTGAAGGCAGCACCGAGGTCACCCCAGCCGGGCTTGCCCCGCAGGCAGATGCCGGCCATCTCGTCGGTGTCGATGGCCCGGGCGATCTCGGCCACCTCATCCCACGTCGGGGTTTCCGGCATGGTGAGACCGGCTTCGTCAAGGACGTCCTGGCGATACATCACGAAGGATGACTCGGCGTAGAACGGGGCGGCGTAGAGGGCCCCGTCGGACGACAGACCATTGCGGACGGCGGGAATGATGTCGTCGCCGTTCCAGTCGGGGGTGTCGGCCGCGAACTCGTTGAGGTCGTACAGCCAGCCGTTGGCGCCGAACTGCGGGGCCTCGTACATGCCGATCATCACCGAATCGAATTGCTCGCCTCCGGCGCCGACGTCACGGGTGACGATCTCCCGCAGCGTCTGTTCCTCCAGGAATGTGAACTCCACGTTGATGCCGGTATCGGCCGTGAACAGGTCGGGAGTCAGGGCGGCGATGTTCTCCATGTGGGGGTTACCCACGATGGCCACGTTGATGGTGGCGCCGTCGCCGGCCGCCCCCTCGTCGCCTTCATCCTCCTCCATGGCTTCGTCTTCCTCCATGGCTTCGTCGGACTCGGCCTCGTCGGCAGCGTCGTCGGTCGATTCTTCTGCCGCTTCGGTTGACTCCTCAGCATCGGCGTCTTCATCGTCGGATCCGCCGCAGGCTGCGGCCACCATCGAGAACACGACAAAGATGCTCAAGATCAGTAGCCACGGCTTGGTGCGTGACTGTTCAGCACGTCGTTTCATTGATCTCCCCTATGGGCTAGTACGCAGTGGCATCGGGCCTACTGCACCTCAATGTTCCTGTTTAGTTGGTTTTATGTTGGTTTGCAAGTGGTTGATGAGGAAATGTCAGGGAATCTGGGCGAAAATGCTTACGTCCAGAGGAGAGTTGACCGAAGGTGTCACCTTTGTTTATGTTGTATTACAGGACTAGCGTTCAGCTGACAGCGTGGGGAGAGCACATTCGTGAGCGATTTGAAGACCATCGAGTTGGAGCAGGCCAGCCTCGGGGCACTCTCACCGTCGGTCGCTGTTCCCGGCTACGATCGAGGCGCTCTCAGCCGATCCATCGTCCACATCGGGGTCGGTGGGTTCCACCGGTCCCACCTCGCCACCTACGTCGACGAGCTGTGCCGGGCCGGCCACACCGGCTGGAGTATCGTCGGCAGTGGTGTCATGCCCGGCGACCAGGCCATGGCCGAGGCGTTGGGAGGGCAAGACCACCTCTACACCCTGATCAGCCGGGGAGCGGCCACCACCGACGTGCGTGTCATCGGCAGCATCGTCGACTACATCCACGCCCATCCCGACCCTGAAGGGCTGGTGGCTGCCATCGCCGCCCCGGAAACCCAGATCGTCTCGTTGACGGTGACCGAGGGCGGCTACCCCGTCGACGATGTGACCGGCCACTACCGGGCGTCCTCGCCCAATGCCGGCGACGGTTCGGCCTTCGCCATCCTGGCCGCCGGTCTGGAGCGGCGACGCCAAGCCGACCGAGGTCCGCTCACCGTGATGAGTTGCGACAACGTGATCTCCAACGGTCACGTGACCCGGGCTGCCACCGTGGGCGAGGCCGACCGGGTCGGCGGACCCGAACTGGTGCGGTGGATCGAGGCCAACGTCAGCTTCCCCAACGGCATGGTCGACCGCATCACCCCGGCCACCAGCCCGGCCGATCGGCAATGGCTGGAGGAGCATTTCGGGCTGGTCGACCGCTGGCCGGTGGCCACCGAGCCCTTCCGCCAATGGGTGCTGGAGGACGATTTCGCCGGAGCCCGCCTACCGCTGGAGGAACTCGACGTCATCGTGACCAATGATGTCGAGCCTTACGAACACATGAAGTTGCGGTTGTTGAATGCCGGCCATTCCTGCCTGGCCTACCCGGCCGCCCTGCTGGGCTACGAGAAGGTCGACCATGCCATGGCCGATCGTCACATCGCCGACCACATGAAGACCCTTCTCCACCGGGAGGCCAAACCCAACATCCCCGACGTTCCCGGCATTGATCTCGACGACTACATCGACTCGCTGGTCGATCGCTTCGCCAACCCCGAGGTGGGGGATCAGATCGCCCGACTCTGCCTCGACGGCACCGTCAAGTTTCCCAAGTTCCTGGTGCCCACCCTGGAAGCCCAGCTGGCCACCGGCGGCCCGATCGGGCTGTCGGCACTATCGCTGGCGGCCTGGTGCGAGTACCTCAACGGCACCGACCAGCACGGTCAGGCCATTGAACTGGCCGCCGACCCCGGCCGAGCCCGGGCCGAGGAACTGGCCAACGCGTCGCAGGCCGATCCGGCGGCCTTCGCCCGGTTCAATGAGGTGCTGGGTCCGATCGTTTCGACTTCGCAGCGATTCCGAGACACCTTTGTCGAGGCATTGAGCCGCCTGAGGATCGATGGCGTTCATGACACAGTCACCGCGGCAATCGACGGCGATCTGGACGGCCGAGGCTAACATCGTATGCAGCTGGGAGCTCCGAAATCGGAGTTGAAGAATGAGTGACCTGTTTCAATCGGAACGACAACGCCAGATTGCCGAGCTGACCCTCGATGTCGGTCGAGTGGAGGTGGCCGACCTGGCCGAACGGTTCAGCGTGACAACCGAAACCATTCGCCGTGATCTGTCGGAGCTACAGGCCCACCGTCTGGTCAGGCGGGTTCACGGTGGTGCCGTACCGTGGGAACGGTCGAAGTTCGAGCCTCTCCTCATCAATCGAACCGTCCAGCATGCCGAGGAGAAGCGCCGGCTGGCCTATCGTGCCCTCGACGAGCTCCCCGAATCAGGCACGATCATCATCGATTCGGGCAGCACGCTGGGCAGTCTGGCCGAGGTGATACCCAACGACCGCGACCTGCGGATCATCACCAACTCCCTGGTCACAGCACAGGAGTTGGCCGGCCGCAGCAACATAGAAGTGGTGGTGCTCGGGGGCAAGGTCCGAACCAACACCTTGGCCATGGTCGACAGTGAGACGGTGGCCGCGGTGCAACGAAAAACCGTCGACCTGTTGTTCATAAGCGCCGACGGGGCATCAGCGGCCACCGGGTTGACCACGCCCTACCAGCAGGAGGCCGCCCTCAAGTCGGCCATGATCGGCGCCGCCCGGCGGGTCGTCACCCTGATCGACCACTCCAAGTTCGGGCAGGATCAGTTCGCCCGCTTCGCCTCGTGGGCCGACATCGACCTGCTCATCACCAACCATGAGGTCAATCCCGGCGAAGTGGCGGCCATCGAACAGACCGGCACCAGGGTCGCCCTCTGCTAACCAGAGATCGGTTCGGGTCGGGAGCGCCAGATGGCCAGCAAGGGTCCGTCGTCGGGGTTGGCCTGCTCCGCCACTCGGCCCAATGCGTTGACGGCCAACCAGTTCCGCCAGGTTCGATCGTCGGTTTCGGTGGCCTCAATCATGCCGGCCATTCCGGCCAGATAGCAGGTGCGGAAGGCGTCGAGCAGTTCGACCGTCGCCCCGGGCAGATGCGACACGGGCACCACTCCCGGGTCACCGTCGGCGGCGAGCTGGCGTTCCAGCTCGGTGTCGGGGGAACGCATCAACAGTTTCGAGCGGGCGATGTCGGCCGCCGGGTGGCCGACCGAAGCGTCGTACCAGTCGATGATGACAGGACCCGAGTCGGCCAGGAGAATGTTGTTGGGATGGAGGTCGCCGTGAAGGAGCTGCCCGGCCGGCGGCAACCGTTCGAGCAACAACCGGGCCTCTCTCCGCTCCTCCTCGCTGATGATGGCCACGGCGTCAATCTTGGCCGCCAAGCGATCCAGGGCCGGAGGCATGTCGGGCGGCGCCGAGCACGACAGCACCTGTTGGTGGATGTGACAGAGGAGATCGGCGGCCGCCGGCACCGACATGTCGCCCACGATGACGGCCGACTGCATCGACGGGCCGTGAACTCTCTCGAACACCACACCAGGGCAGCCGTCGACGGCCACCAGATCCCGGGGCTCGGGAGTGGGCAGATCGAGGTCGTGGATCTTGCCGGCCAGGGAGAACTCCAGCTCGGCCCAGTGAGCGGGCACATCGGCTCGCAACACCTTGACCACCGAGTCGGTTCCGTACGCGAAGAGATCGGAAGTCCGGCCGGTGGCCAGTTTGGCCCCCACAACCGTCACTGCCGCTCCCTTTGCATACCACCAGTGTGCCTCGTTGGGCTCGAAGCGTCACGTCGATCGACCGCTGAGGCATGACGGCTACAGCGGTTACCCGGACCGCGCCCCGGCCACGTAGATATTGGTGAGCGGCAGCTGTGGACCAGCAGCGCCCTGCTCGGCCGACGGATCGAGGCCATCGGTCGGTTCCGGCACGAAAGCCAGGATGCGATCGTCGCCGATAACGAACTGTCGGGGGACGATTCCCGCCGTGGCGTTCCGCCCGGTGTCGATGCCGAAGGCCTGCTGGTGGGTTTGCCAACCCCAATCGTCGCCGTCGACGCTCCAGGCAAAGACCGACAGTGAGCCGTCGACAACGATGGCCGCCCCCTGGCGCTGACTGGCCGTCACCACCATCAACTGTTCCATCGACTCCGGATCGAGAATCGTCATCACAATGCCGTCGTCGTCATCACCATCGGCCGCCGGCTCCTCGGTGATGATGAACGGAGGCTGCGTGGCGGGGTCGACCCGGAAGATCTCCTGATTCCTGATCAAGTCGACCAGTGCGATCTCCGTTGGTGACACATCGAGTAGGTATGGCTCGTCGATGATCCGGTAGGCCTCGGGAATGTCGGAGGCCGCCGGCGGTGGCTCGACGACGGCGTCAAGCAATAGTCCCGACCGCCCCTCCGTGATCCCGACCGGGAACATCGGATCCGCCTGATCCCACAGCTCGGTCTGCTCCCAGGTCCGGCCGAGGTCGTCGGATCGGACCACCTCGATGGCCGGGATCGGAGGTCCTCCGGCGTCGGGGTCGGACGGATCAGGCGCCGGGACAACGAAGCTCAGCGCCACCAGCGTTCCGTCCACTGCGGCGAAGTTGGAAACGTCGAACAGTGGCAATTCCAGCTCATCCCAGATGACACCGTCAACCGACGACAGCAGGCGGGGCCCGGTCGGCCGTTCCTGACCGTCCAGCAGCGGTTGAACGGCCATGGCCAGTTGCGACCCGGCACCGGCCTCATCATCTTCCAACACCATCAGCCCGCTCAGCGGCACCCCGTCGAACTCCACCAGGGTCTGCAACTCACCGCCGGCGCTCAGGCGGGCCACGCCGTGGGTGTTGTTGCCGTTTTGCAGCACCTCCACCACGTCGGCGTCAACGGTGAGTTCACCGAGGGGCACGAACTCGCTGTCAGTACAGAGGGCGTCGAAGCACAATGCCAATCCCGACATCTCAGGGGTCATGGCCATGTTGAGCTGACCTGACGCGACATCGCCGGCGCCGTCGAAGCGGGCCACCAACTGGTCGAGGCCGGAGGACACCAGCAGGTCTCGGGCGTCGACGGTCACCGACCGGAACAGCCCGAAGTACAGCTCACCGTTGAACACCACGGGCTTCTCGAGACCCGAATGCTGGACAAGTGGCGGCTCGACGGTCGACGGCAACGAGAACTCACCGAGATCGTCGAAGGTTCGACCATGATCATCGGAGCGGACGATACGCAGCGTTCCCGATTCATCGGGGCTGCTCCACATGACCACCGAGCCCTCGCCGTCGGACCATATCGACCAGTCGGCATAGACCGAACTGTCGAGCAGCTCGTAGGCCGGCTCCCATTGCTCGCCGTCGGCTGACAGGTATACGCCGGCCTCGGACGGTACCACCAGATCAGGCGCCACCGAAGGGCTGAGTGGTAGCAGGTCGCCGGAGTATCCAAGCACGGCGAAGACCTCTCCTGTCCAGGAACCGCCCGCCGCCCAGAAGGATTGGCGGCCGGTGGTCGACCACGACAAGGTCGGGCCCGTGCTGGCCGGAAGACCCTGTTCGATCTGATCGGAGTCGGTCTCCTCCTCGTCGATCGACTCGATCCGCATGGTGTCGTCTTGGCCGATGAGGCGGAGCGCACCGGCGGCGGTGAGGAGCAGCGCCAGCAGGGCGGCCGCCGCCACCAGCAGATTTCGGTGGCGGGCCCGTTGCTCGGCTCGGCCAATGACCGCCGCAGTGGAGGACGGCGGCTCGACCAGGCCCGCTTCGGTAAGCCGGAAGTGTTCGGCCAGGCGTTGTTCGAGGTTCGTCATCGCTGACCTCCCCTCTCGACGACGGGACGACCGGATGCTTCCAGTTCGATTCGCAAGGCATCGAGAGCCCGGGCCAGGCGGCTCTTGACGGTACCGGGAGCGATGGCCAGGGCCGCCGACGTCTCCTCCACCGACCAGTCGCAGAAGAACCGTAGGACGACGACGGCCCGGTGATCGTCGCTCAGCTCTTGGAGGGCGGCGGCCAGGTCGGGGTCGGGTTGATGGTCGAGGTGACGGTCCGGGTGGGCCAGCATCTCGTCCTTGGGCCGGTTGCGACGGCGACGACGAATCCACGATCGCCCCCAGTTGAGTCCGGTTCGGTACACCCAGCCGGCGGGATTGGCGTAGTCCTGAACCGCGTCCCACCGCTGGTAGGCCCGGGCCATGGCCTCATCGACGGCCTCGAAGCCCAATTCGGTGTTACCGAGGGTGAAGGCCAGGGCGGCACCGACCCGGCTCCGGTGGGCGTGGTAGAACGCGTCGAAGTCGGTCGCTCCCACACTGCTCGGTGTTGTTGCCGCCTGATTGCTCAAGCCACCCCTTGCCTCGCCGGGATCTACCATTACCCCGGCCTCTACATCTTGACCACTAAACGCCCAACCCCGCAGTCAGGTTCCCTCCCGCCGAAACTTTTCTCGTCCCTGCTGCTTCTTCTCCTCCTGGAAAATTGCAGTAGAAAACGAGGCCCGGCCTCGTTTTCTACTGCAATTTTTGGACGGGGAGACGGGATCAGCGGAGTTGGAAGCCGAGTCCGAGCTCGTCGTCTGGTTCGAGAACGAAGGTGTGGTACCCGCTGAGCGAAGCCCGACCCCCCACCTGGGTGACCACCCCGTCGGGCCCGCTCGTCAAGACCCGACCGGAGAACACGCCACCGGCGATACCGCGGTGCGACAGGGTCTGGTCGACGGCCAGCCGGCCCTGCTGGTGCAGAACGGCCAACCGGGCCGAGGTTCCCGAACCACAGGGCGATCGGTCGACCTCGCCGTCGGCGAACACGGTGATGTTTCTCTGCCGCAGTGTCGCCCCGCCCACCGCCGTTTCGGCCTGCGGGTCGTCGTCGAAAAAGATGACGCCGTAGAGGCCGGACAGACGGTCGTCGCTCGGGTGGGCGGTGGCCGGGTGGCCGGACAACGCCGCCTTGATGGCCCGGCCCAAGGCCACGAACTCGTCGACGTTGCCGGGTTCGACCGTCAACCCGACGGCGGACGCCGGGAGTACGGCGTAGTGGGCTCCGCCGTAGGCCACATCAACGGTGACCGAGCGGCCACCAGGTGGGGACAGCTTGACATCGAGCGCTCGCACCTCGGCGGCCACATTGGTGAAGCGAACCTCACCAACCCGACCGGCGGGATCGATATCGGCCTCGACGGCCAAGCGTCCCGACGGCACGTCAAGGTTGAAGCGAGCCAGTGGCCCGTCGGCCGGGATGATGCCGTTGTCCAGGGCCCAGGTGGCCCCGGCGATGGTACCGTGGCCGCAGGCGGTGGAGAAGCCGTCCTTGTGGAAGAAGACCATGCCGAACTCGGCATCGGGATCATCGGGGGCGGTGACGAAGCAACCGTACATGTCGGCATGGCCTCGCGGTTCGTTGACCAGCAACCGTCGTACGTCGTCGAGCCGCTCCATGGCCTCGCTCCGCTTGTCCAGGACCGACGCCCCGGACAGGGCGGCCACACCCCCGACCACGATGCGGTAGGGCTCACCGGCCGTGTGGTAGTCGACGGTGTTGACCGTCATCCGCCGGGGTCGCTCACCAACCATGGGTTTCACCATCCATGGCAGCGACCCTACCGCACAGCACCTCTGGTCCCCGGCCCCCGGGTTCCCGGGCCGCTACCCTCGGGACCCATGGCCCCTGGTGAACGCCCCACCGTCTTGTTTCTCCACCCGGGAGCAATGGGATCCCGTCTGGCCGGGTGTTGCCGGGGCGCCCGACGGCGGCTCTGGGTGAGTGAGGGCCGGTCGACAGCCACCGCCGAGCGGGCCACGGCCGAACGACTGGAAGCAGTGCCCGATCTGCAATCGGCGGTGGCCGAGGCCGACATTGTGATCTCGGTCTGCCCTCCGGCCGAGGCCGAGGCGGTGGCCAATGCCGTGTCCGCCGTTTCCGGTGCGGCCGGGACCGACGCCATGGGCCGGGACGCGAACCTGATCTATGTCGATGCCAACGCCGTGTCGCCGGCCACCAGCAAGCGCATCGGAGGGCTCTTCGGCCGCTACGTGGATGGCGGAATCATCGGTCGACCACCCCGCCAACCGGGCACCACCCGTCTCTATCTGGCGGCCTCGGCGGGCGACACCGACGGAGTGCACCCCGGTGACGCCGCCGTTGTGGCCGCCCTGTGGGAGGACTCGGAGCTTGAAACCTGCGTCATCGACGGAGGAGTGGGTGCGGCCTCGGCCCTCAAGATGGCCTACGCCGCGTGGACCAAGGGTTCGGCCGCCCTGCTGACGGCCATCGCCGCCGGGGCGGCGGTCATGGGCGTTGAGCAGGACCTCCGATCCGAATGGGCCCTGTCCCAGCCCGAACTCAACGACCGGATGCGATCGATGCCGGCCGGGCTCGGGCCCAAGGCCTGGCGGTTCGCCGGTGAGATGGATGAGATCGCCGCCACCTTCGACGACGTCGGGCTACCAGCCGGGTTCTGGCGGGCGGCGGCCGATCTCTATCGCCGCTTGGGTCCACTCAAGGAGATCGATTCGCCGACGTTCGAGGAATTGAAGGCGCTTCTCCAGGCCACCACCGACGAGTGACGGCCCGATCGGCTCAGATTCCGTAGCTGGTCGGCGGGCCGGCAACCGAGCGGTTGCCGGCGTGGTCGACGGCCACGATCTGATAGCGATGGGACTCACCGGCGACGGCCGTACGGTCGAGCCAGAACATCGTGCACCCCGGGCCGAGGCATTGGAAGGCGCCGTCGAGGGCGACGAAGCGCCGGCAGTCGATTGTGAGGCAGATGACGTTGGCCGATGCCGTCTCCACCGTCTCGATGATCTGGCCGTCGCGAATTACCTGATACTCGGCCACTCGGAAGTTGTCGACCGACTGGGGCCACGCAACCACCACGGCCGGGTCGAACTCCTCGATGGGTCCGCTGTAGGGTCGGAACTCGAACGGTTGCTCGAGATGGACATCGGGGGCCGGAGGGGTTGTCGGAGGCGGAGCGTCCCGTTCGCTCGTGTAACCATCGACGTTGGCCAGGTTGTCGACCGACAAGTGGATGGTTGTGACGGCCGAGCGGTTCCCGTTCTGGTCGATGGCGGTCACCTCCATGCGCAGGCCGGGCGGTGTCGTCCGGAGGCGGGTTCCGTTGTCGTAGTGGAAGAACGTCTCGGTTGTTCGAGCCAGGATGAGGTGGGTGTTGTCGTCGGTGAACCACAGCTCGTACTCAACGGCCTGAGCCGAGGGCTCCCAGGCGAAGTCGACGAAGGCCTCCACCTGCTTGTCGGTGATGCGAAGATCGGTCACCGGGGCCGGCCCCCGACCTTGAACTCCGACCGGTCGCGACCAGGACCGGTTGCCGGCGTGGTCAGAGGTCCTGATCATGTAGGAGTCGGTGTCGCCCGGCACGGGGTCGAGGAACGATGTGGTCGAGGCCGGCATCCACCCGATGTAGACGGCGGGGCCCAGATACTGTTTGCGGTAGATCTGGTACTCCTTGACCCCCGAGCCCTGGTCGACCACCGGCTCCCATTCGATCAGCACGCCGTCGTCGACCTCAACCGCAGTGATGACCGACACTCTGGGCGGGGCCACGTCGTCACCGGCAACGGCTCCCTCCACGACGGTGCGGTAGCTGAACCGTGACTTGTTGCCGGCGTGATCCACCGCTCGAACCTGGTAGCGCATGTCAACATCGAGGGGTGCCGGATCGGTCCATCGAGGGGTCGAGGTGGCCGGCAGCCAGCCGTACCACGCCCCGTTGCGCCAGATCTCGTACTCCTTGAGTCCCGAGCCGCCACCGTCGACAACGGGATCCCAGGTGAGTTCGATCCGGCCCGACACCTCGATTGCGGTGAGGCCGGTCGGGGTGGGCGGAGCCACGGTGTCGGGCTCCTCGGGGCCGGAGGCGGGGTGGTGGACTCGATCGGACCACGGTGATCTGCTTCCTCCGGCGGTGAGGGCCCTGACTTGGTAGTAGGCGTTGTCAAGGGGACAGCTGTCGGTCCAGGTGGTCGCCGGCGCCGCCACCCAGCCGACCCAGTCGCCGTTGCGCCAGAGGTCGTAAGCCACGATCGGATCCTCGCTGGTCACGGCCGTCCAGTTGACCACCACAAGTCCGTCACCCGCTTCGACCATTACATCGGTGGGGGCCGGGGGACGATCACCGTCGCCACTGACGGATGCGGCCAACGGTGGCGGGATGATGACAGCGGTGGTGAACAGGATCAGCCCGAACACCAGGGGCCGGACATGGCCGGAACGTCGACGCATCGTGATCTTTCCTCAACGGGTCCAAACCGACGGTTTCGTCGGACAACACCACTGTGGACAATCAGTGTTCGACAATCGATGGGACGATGACCATGGGAGTCAGGCCATCGGACCCACCGCTACTGGGTCCGATGGTCGACGACCCGCCCGTCGAGAAGGCGAATGGAGCGGCCGGCGTAAGCCGCGGCCCGCGGTTCGTGAGTGACCAGCAACACGGTGTGACCTTGCTCCGATGCCTCGCTCAACACCGCCAGCACCCCGTCGCCGGCCACCGAGTCGAGGGCTCCGGTCGGCTCGTCGGCCAGCAGCAGGGCCGGGTCGTTCATCAGGGCCCGGGCGATGGCCACCCGCTGCTGCTCGCCACCCGACAGGGAACCGGGGCGCTGTTCGACCTGGTCGGCCAGCCCGACGTCGGCCAGGAGCCGGCAGGCCCGGTCCTTGGCGGCGGCAAACGATCCACCGTCGAGCAGTTGGGGGACGGCCACGTTCTGCCAGGCGGTGAGCGTGGGCAGGAGATCGTAGCGCTGGAACACCACACCGATGTTGCGTCGACGGAAGACGGTCAGATCACGCTGGTCCAGCTCGTTGATGGCCACACCATCGACGATCACCGATCCGGCTGTTGGCTGCTCCAGCCCGGCAATGAGGTTCAGCAACGTTGTCTTACCCGAGCCGGAGGGGCCTTCGACGGCGACGAACTCACCGGTCTCCACCGCCAGGGAGATACCCCGCACGATGTCGACGCCGTCGAGGGCGAACCACAGGTCCGAGGTCTTGACTGCGGTCACCGGTTGAACTCCTGGGCCAGCTGATCGAGGCGGCGCTCGGTGTGATCGATCCATTTGAGATCGGCTTCGAGGTGGAACAGTTCGAAGTCGTAGAGCACAACGTCGGCATCGGACTGGGCTTCCCGTTTGGCCTGGGTGAGCTGGCGCATGCGCTCCAGGTGGACCTCCCGCTGGGCCACCAGCAACTGATCGGCCGGCCGTTCCGACAGCAAGGCCAACGCCACCTTGAGAAACAGTTCGCTGTTGGCCGGCTTGCCGACTTCCAGGGGGGTGCTGAGCCATTCCTCCAACTCGGTGACCCCTGATGGGGTGATGGCGTATTCCTTGCGATCGGGTCCCCGTCCCACCGATTCCCGGGCCAGGGTGACGAGGCCGTCACGGTCGAGGCGGGCCAAGGTGGCATAGATCTGGCCGTAGCGGAGCGGCCGGAAGTTGGGGAATCGCTCGTCGTACTCCCGCTTCAGGTCGTAGCCGTGGCGGGGCGACGGTTCAAGGAAGCCGAGAAGTACCAGGGGCATGCTCATGATTTCAACACTACCACGAATGTATATAGTAAGGGTATAGATTTAGGGTATAGATTCAGGGTATAGAGATAGGGTATAGTCGAGATCATGCTGGCCCTGTACCTCACCAGTCTGCGTCGCATGGCGCTGCGACCAGGGTCGGTTGCTCTGTCGGTCTGCGGAATCGCCCTGGGCGTCGCCCTGGTCACAGCCCTCAATCTGTCGCTGGCCTCGATCGACGCCTCCATCCGGGCGGCCGAGTCGGTCGATGCCGGTACCGGGGCCGGCATGGTGGGCGACGGGGAGGCCATCGCCGTCACCGCCCGTTCGCCCCGAGGGTTCGAGGCCGATCTGCTGCCCCCCATCGCCGACGAGCCGGCGGTCACCGGCGTGGTGGCCCAGATCCGCACACCGGTCATGGCCGATGGTCAACCGGTGCTGCTGATCGGCGACGGGCGGGTCCCGTCACCGTTGGCCGGCTCATCACTCGATGACGGCCAATCGATCGAGGTCGTCACCACCGCCGGATCAACATCACTGGCGGTGTCGGCCGCCCCCGGAGTGGCCGCCGACATCAACGGCGGAGACGTCATCTACCTGCCGCTGGAACAAGCCCAGGCCATGACCGGCCGGCCGGGCATGATCGACCAGGCCACCGTGTCCATCGGCCCCCACGACGACGGTGACGGCAACCCCAACGACCACACCCGGGACGTGATCATCAACCGCCTCCAGGGCGCCCTGGGCCCATCGGTTCACGTGGCCCCGGCCGAGCAGGAGCGGGAGTTCGCCAACGCCCAACTCCGCCAGATCCAGTCGCCGGTGCTCCTGATGTCGATCATCGCCCTGATGGCCGGAAGCTTTCTGGTGTTCAACACGATCCAGTCTTCGGCCCGCCAGCAGGAACGAGACCTGGCCGTACTGCGAGCCATCGGGGCCACCGGACGTCAGGTGGCCATCGGATTCCTGCTCGAAGCCCTGATCATGGGCCTGGCCGGATCGCTGGTCGGGTTGGCCGCCGGGACCGTCGTCGGCTACTGGCTCGTGGGCCAGCTTCCCGACCTGGTGGCCACCTTGGCCGGAACCCGGATCACCTACCGGTTCGACCCTCAGGTGGTGGCCATCGCCCTCCTGCTCGGCCCTGTGGTATCGGTGTTGGCCGCCGTGATCCCCATCCGAAGGGCGTTGCGCCACCGCCCGAGCCGGGTCCTGGCCCAGCACGGTCTGTCTCCGGTCTCGGACCGGCCGACGGGCGACGGTCCGTGGCCGGGCGCGCTGGGAGCGGTCAACCTGCGGGTCACCGCCATCGGTTTGGCCGTGCTGGCCGTCGGTGGCTTGGCCGTCACCGCACCGTCGATGGCGATTTCGCAGAACGGGCTCGGTCTGTTGCTCGGTGGTTTCCTCACCGTTGGCTACGGCTGTCGCCACGTGCTCGGCCGTATGGCGGCGGCTCTGGCCGGTCGTTTCGGTTCGCTGGGTTCCATCGTCGAGGCCGACCTCGGCCAGGCCCGGGCTCGGGTGTGGTCGACCATCGCCGCCGTGGTGGCGGCGCTCATCATGGGTCTGGCCATCGGCGGAGCGGCCCGCAATCAGGTGAGCACGGTCGACGAACACTTCGAACTCACCGCCGACACCGACCTGTGGGTGGCGACGGCCGGGGGTGACGACCTGGGCCTGGCCTTCGCCTTCGAGGCCGACGCCGTCGACCAGGTGGCCCGGCTCGACGCGGTGGAAGCCGTCGTCCCGCTCGACATCAGCTTTGTCACCATCGGTGACAAGCGGGTGCTGGTGGGCGGGGTGGGCGGAGACTCGAGCCTGCCGTCGTTCCGGCTGGCCGACCCGGGGGCTCAGCGGTCGTTGCTTCGAGACGAGGGAGCCATCATCACCGTGCAATTGGCCCGGGTCTTCGACCTCGAGGTGGGCGACGAGTTCAGTTTCGACGGGGCAACGGGGCCGAACACGGTCACCATCCTCGACATCACCGAGACCATCGCCCCGTCGACTTCGGGCACCCTGCTGCTGTCATGGCCCCGCTACACCTCAACGGTGGACGATGACCGAATCGACACCTTTGAGGTCCATGCCGCCGAGGGCGCTGACCTCGAGGCCTTGACATCGAAGATCGAAGGGATTCTGGCCGGGCCGACACCGGTGGTGGTCCTGCCCGGCCCGGCCTGGGCCGACGGTGTGGTGTCGGCCACCCGGGAGGCGGCCAACGTGTTCATGGTGGTTGTGACGGTGGTGATCGTGATCGCCGGCCTGGCCATCCTGAACGCCACCGCCTCGTCGGTGGTCGAGCGGCAACGTTTGCTGGGCGTGCTCCGGGCGGTGGGAGCCACCCCGGCCCAGATTCGGCGGCTGGTGGTGATCGAGGTGGTTTGCGCTGGAGCGGTGGGAACGGTCCTGGGAGTGGCCGGTGGCGTGCTGATGCATCGGGTGGCGGTCTACATCACCAACAACACCACACCATTTCCTGAGGAGTATGCCTTCTCCTGGGCGTCGCTGGCCCAGGGGCTGGGGTCGGCTGTGGTGGCGGTGCTGGCCGGCGGGATCATCCCGGCCCGACAGCAGGCCAGACGGCGAATGGCCGACATCCTGGCCTACGAGTAGCGCACCCGATCGGGACCGGCAGCCTGTGTATTTCAAGTGGACAATCGGTGGACGACGGAAGAAGTTTTGGGGGTAACAAAGAAATCCGGTGGACAACCCTGGGGATTTCAAAAAACCTCTTGACCCCCTCTTGTGCCAGGTGCAATGATGCGTATCACTCAGTCACCGGCTGGTGATCCGAGGGGGAAGCAGAAGCCAAGAACCGGGCAACCGGAGCGAGGCGGAAGCAGAACCCAAATCGGAAAATCGGCTCGACTGGGAGAAGCAGATCCACTGGTTTGCGAAGAGTCCGGAAAGGTTTCGGCCGGCCCGGAGTCAACTCAAACCCCGTCGGTTCCGCTCCTGATCTCAATCGAAGCAGCTCTTCGGAGCGGCGGAGTGAGGGATCGGCTCGAAACGAAGTTGTTCTTCGGAACAGCGGAGTGAGAGTTCAACTCAAGCGAAGCGGTTCTTCGGAACGGCGGAGCGAGAGGGAGCCGGACCACGGTTCGGATTCCGAACCGGCCTTCGGGCCGGGGAGGTTCGACCAAGTCGGTCCTTGTGACCGAGGCGGTCACCATCCGATCCGGCCCTCGGGCTGGCGAGGGTGGCCGAAAACGGAAACTGCCCGCCGGGCCTTTGGCTCGACGGGCAGTGGAAAACTATCGAAACGCACAGTACACCTGAGAAGATCGATAGTGGTGGATCCGCTTCGAACTTTCGACGCCCCTGGGAGTCAACGCAAGTTGACAACCGGGGGCGTCGCTCCTTTTTGTCGCCCCACCCGATGCCCGGGCCGTGGCTGCGAGGCCGGGCTGGAGAGATGGCTCCGATAGCCCGACAGGCCCGGGGAATATCGCCCAATTCGCTTCAGGGTCGTTCACCCAGGCACCGATAGCGCTTTGGTCCCCATCGACGGATCCCCGTAGACGGATCCCGTAGACAGTAAGGAGCCAGATGCGCAAGCTACTGCGTCGCCCTCTCGCCCTGTTGGCCACCCTGGCCGTTCTCGCCGCTTCCGCCTCGGCGGCCGGTGCCCAGGTGAACGAACAGTCCAACAGCTCGGGCCACAGCCACGGTCACAGCCACGCCCCAACCGAACTTCCGATTCCCAACGACGTCCCCGGCTACGCCCGGGGGCAGGCCGCGCTGGCCAAGCTCGGCCCTCGACTGCCCGACGTGGCCGCCGGCTACGGCCTGTCAGCGGCCGAGCTGCGCCAGTCGCTGCTGTCAGACCCGACGCTGAGAGTCGACGACCGCCTCGAGCTGGCCTACTTCGATGTGGCCGGTCCCGAGAAGATCGAGGCCACCACAGGGTCCAGTTCAGCGACTGCGGTCGCCCCGCCCACCGACGGTCCCCAGTTCCAGCTGGCCAGCCTCCCCGGCGCGGCCAAGACGATCTACCTCGACTTCGACGGCCACACCACCTCCGGCACCACCTGGAACAACGGCAACACCATCGTGTCGCCCCCCTACCACCGCCCCAACGCCGACCCGGCCAATACCCCCGACACCTGGTCGGCCGAAGAGCTGCAGATCATCGAGGACTCGTGGAAGGTGGTGGCCGAGGACTTCGCTCCGTGGAACATCAACGTCACCACCATCGACCCCGGAACCGAGGCCCTACGCCGCAGCGGTAGTGGTGACAGCCAGTGGGGGGTGCGGGTGGTGATCACCGACGACACCTGGGCCAACTGTGGCTGCGGTGGCCATGCCTACATCGGTTCCTTCGACGACTCGCTCGACGAGCCGGTCTTCGTCTACAACACCAGCTTCCGCGGCGTCTCCGAAGCCATCACCCACGAGGTCGGCCATGCCATGCTGCTGGCCCACGACGGCACCCAGTCGGGCGCCTCGTACTACACCGGTCACGGCTCGGGCGAGACATCTTGGGCCCCGATCATGGGTGTGGCCTACTACGTCGAGGTTGGTCAGTGGAGCCGCCAGGAGTACTACGACGCCAACAACAACACCTCGTCGGCCAACTACGGCTACGGCCGTGATGACACCGCCATCATCTCCTCCCTCAGCAACGGCAACGGCTTCGGCCTGCGGGCCGACGACCACGGCAACAACGCCGGCTCGGCCACCCCGCTGATCGGCGACACGCCGAGCGAGTCCGGCCTGATATCCACCGCGGCCGACGTCGACGTCTTCAGCTTCAGCACCGCCGGTGGCACCGCCAGCTTCACCGCCACACCGGCGGCCGTTGGCCCCAACCTCGACATCGAAATCCGGGTTCGCAACAGCGGGGGCGCAGTGGTGGCCGTCGGCAATGATCCGGCCACCCTGGCCGCCACCCTCACCACCTCGCTGGCGGCCGGTGACTACACGGTGGAGGTTCACGGCGTCGGGGTCGGCACACCGGCCAACAATCCCCCGAGTGGCTACACCGACTACGCCAGCCTCGGGGTCTACACCCTGAACGGCAGCTTTGACTCCACCCCTCCCCCGCCGCCACCACCTCCCTCCAGCGACGCCTACGCCAACGGTGAGCTGACCAACGCCGGCTCGGTCGACGGGTCCTATCTCGACACCTTCGCCGCCGACGGTGTGGTGGAGACGTTGACCGAGGTCAGTTCGGGGGGCAAGCCCAGCCGCCGCCACGACACCCTCGACCATCAGTGGACGGTCGCCTCCCCCGGTGGCGTGCAGACATTGTCGATCGTGGCCGACGTCAACGATGGTGGCGATCTCGACAACGGCATCTCCCTCCAGTGGTCCGATGACGGATCGAGCTGGGTCACTCTCGACACCTTGACCGGTTCGGTCGACGCCTCCTACCTGCTGGGCTCGCCTTCGGGCACCATCTGGATCCGGGTCGTCGACACCGATTCGACCGCCCGGGAGTCGAGCTTCGACTCGATCGCCGTAGACCTCCTCCGTATCGATGGTGAGGAACCGGGCGATCCGACGACGGCTCTGGTGACGGCCATGTCGACCACGGAGGTTTCGGCCGGACGGGGGGCAGCCTTCGGTCGGGTCGAGGTGACCGTCGAGGACGAACTGGGTCAGCCGGTGGCCAACGCCGCGGTCAGCATCCAGTTCAGTGGTGACTTCACCGACTCGGCCGTGATCTACACCGACCCGAGCGGCCAAGCCGGCTACACCACCACCACCTCGGCCAAGAAACCGAGCTTCACCGCCTGCGTAAACGATGTGGTGGCCACCGGCCTGACCTACGGCGGCGGCACGGTCTGCCAGGACGGCTGACGGGACCAAAACGCCACCAACTTCATACAACTTTGTGACTGGGACGACCCGAAAACGGGTCGTCCCAGTCACAAAGTTCGGCAGGGGGCTGTGACCAAGGTCATCTTGAACGATCGTTTAAAATCCTGTACGTTCTCCTTAAACGAACGTTTAACAACACGACAAGGAGAACCCAATGACCGTCACCGAAAACGTCGGCAACCTGCCGATCGCCTTCTACCTCATCTACGCCACGGTCACGCTGGCGCTGGTGGTCTGGCTGGCCCGGACCCTGTTCAACACGGGCAACCAGTTCCTGGAGGACGTCTTCGACTCCAAAGAGTTGGGCTACGCCGTCAACCGCCTGCTGGTCATCGGTTTCTACCTGCTCAACATGGGCTACGCCTTCATGCTCTACCAGCTGGAACCGAGCTACGCCTCGGTGGCCGACGCCTGGAACCAGCTGGTCAACCGGCTGGGTGTCCTGTTCCTCAGCCTGGGTGCCATCCACCTGGTCAACATGATGGTGCTGTGGCGGGTACGAACCCATCGCGATCGACGGGGCCAAGTTCCGGTCACCCCGTCGGCCTTCCAGCCCCCACCCCCGTCGACCAGGAGCAACTCCGACCTGGCCGCCCCTCCCAGCTTGGCCTAGTGACCGCCGTGACCAACTTCCCCCCTCCCCGACGGCTGACGGTCGTCACCGACGAACACTGTGAACTGTGCCGTCGCTGTCGGGGCTGGCTGTCCCAGCAACCGCTGCTGGTGGCGGTCGAGTTCCTGGCCGTCGGTTCACCGGAATCGGTGGAACGCTACGGCCCACTGGGCAACCGCCGAGATGTGCTGATCGTGGCCGACGAACACGGTCGCATCTGGTCGGGCCCCGACGCCTTCGTGATGTGCCTGTGGGCCACCGCCTCCTACCGGGGATGGTCCCGCTGGGCCGCCCGACCAGGCTGGCGCCACGTGGCCCGGGCCGTCTTCGCCACGGTGTCATCCAACCGCCACCGTATCGCCGACCTGATGACCGGATCGTGTGAGGCCGAGAGCTGCGATCGCCACGGTGCACGCCCCCTGGAGACACTGGGCGGGCATCGGCCGTGATTTGCGCCAAACTGGGAACCATGCCCACCCGCAGTCGCCAATCGTCGACCGAGACCCGCCAGCGCATCATCGACGCCACGGTCGAGACTCTCAACGTCGAAGGCATGATGGGCACCACCGCCCGGTCGATCGCCCGAGCCGGCGGTTTCAATCAGGCCCTGATCTACTATCACTTCGAGTCGCTGGAAGACCTGTTCTTCGAGGTGGTCAACGACGTCAACACCCGGCGGCTCGAATACTTCGGGCCTCGCCTGGAGAAGGTGGAGACGCTGGCCGAACTGATCGAGGTGGCCATCGAGTTGCAGAGCGGCGCGCCCAAGCCAAGCGACAACTCGGCCGTGGCCCTGCTGGTGGCCGGTTGGTCGCCCGACAGCCCGCTGGGGCCCAAGGTGCTGGCCAACCTGCGGCCCTGGGATGAGGCGGTGGCCGCCGCTGTGCGCCGCATCACCGCCGGTTCGACGTTGGCCGACATGATCCCGCTCGACGAGATTGCCCACACCATCTCCGCCCTCTTTCTCGGGCTCCAGCTGCTTTCGCGACTCGATCCCGATGACACCACCAACGCCCGGATCTACGACGCCCTGGCCCAAAGCGCCGACGTTGCCACCCGGTTGATGGCCGCCTTCCCCCGCCCGCCGGAGGCCCAGCCGCCAGCCCCGCCCCAATGATTCCACCCCAAAATTGCAGCAAAAAAACGAGCTGACAGCCAGGGGTTTACTGCAAGGATTTTGGACGGGGACTAGGGTCGGAGGTATGAAGATCGAAACCCATCCAACCCATTCAATCTGCTGGATCGACCTGGCCGCCCGGGACCTCGACACCCAGACCGAGTTCTACAAGGACATGATGGGCTGGACCACGTTCACCGTACCCGGCACCGACTACTCCATATTCATGTCCAACGAACAGCCGGTGGCCGGGGTCATGGCCATCAGCGAGGAGATGGGCCAGATGCCGTCGGTGTGGTCGACCTATGTCAACGTCGACGACGCCGCCGCCGCCTGCACCCGGGCCTCAGAGGTCGGGGGAAGCGTGTTCCAGGAGCCGTTCGACATCCCAAACGGGGGCAAGATCGCCGTCCTGGGCGATCCGGCCGGGGCCGCCATCTGCGTGTTCGAGGGCGGCAGCGAAGGCATCAAGGTTCTCGACGAGCCGGGCGCCCCCTGCTGGTTCGAAGCCATGACCCATGACGCTGCGGCCTCCATTGCCTTCTACGAAGCCATGTTCGGATGGGAGTCGGAGGCCATGCCCGGGCCGATTGACTACACCATCCTCAAGCTGGGAGAACGCCCCGTCGGCGGCTGCATGCAGATCGGCGAACCCATGCCGGCCGACATACCCTCCCACTGGCAGGTCTCGTTCTCCATCGACGGCGAGATCAGCGACTTCATGGCCAAAGCCACCGAAAAGGGAGCATCGGTGATGATGGGGCCGATGGAGACCGACTACGGCCACGGAGCCGTCATGATGGACCCGGCTGGGGCCACCTTCGTCGCCTTCGATCGCTCCAAGGGGACGATGTAACAACGGGTCGTCTCAGTCGGCCACCTCCATTGCCGCCTCGATATCGGCTAGCACAATCTTGGTCATGGCCAGTAGCGCCACTGTGGCTTTCTTGGCCCTGGCCGGATCGGGATGGGCCAGGAGATCGTTCAGCCCGGCGGGAATGATCTGCCACGAAACGCCGTAGCGATCCTTCAGCCAACCGCACATCAGCTCCCGCCCGCCATCGGCGGTCAGCGCCGACCAGTAGCGGTCGACCTCGTCCTGGTCCTCACAGGTCACGGCCAGGGAGATGGCATCATTGAACTCCTGATGGGGACCACCGTTGAAGGCCGACAGATGCATGTGGCCGATCCGGAAGTCGATGATGTGGACATCCTGGTCGTGGTCACGGCCGCTGTCATGAACGACGACATCGCTCAACACCTCGCTGTCGGGGAAGACCGAGGTGTAGAAGGCCACCGCTTCAGCCGCCTGATAGTCGAACCAGAGGTGGGGGGAGATCGATGCCATGGCGACCAGTCTACCGACGGTGTCTTGCCGGCCCGGATCGTCGGGAGCCTCAGAGGAGGCAGCCTCCCACCCAGGCCAACGACAACCACAGGACGGCCAACGAGACAACCACGGCCACCACGGTCAGTCGCCACCGGACCGGCGGCGGGGCAGCTGCCACCATGACCAGGATCGGTACCACGGCGGCGCCGACGAGAATGAGCAGCGCCCCGGGGACCGGACCCTCGTCAAGCGGCTGGGTGGCGACGGCGTCCCCGCAAGACAGTGCACCGTCGTAGACCGACCCGAGAACGGCGATGGCCATCGTCCATGAGCCGATCAACGCAACCAACCACACACCGGTGGCGGCCAACGGCGGCAGAGTTCGACGGTCGGTCATGACCGGAGCGTAGCGCCAAGGACGAGGCAGAGCGGTCTCTGACCGATCTCGTGCGGCTCAGCCTGACTGAGCGGCGCCGACCCGGCTCCGGTACCACTGACGTACGGTGGTGGCGAACAACTCGGGGTCGTCGCACATGGGAAAGTGGTTGCCGGAATCGATGACCAGACTCTGGTGGTCGGGGAACATCGACTCGATGCGGGGCTGGAAGCCGAAGGGATCGTTCTTCTCGCCGAAGATGGACAACACCGGACGATCCCCGACCACGGCCGGGATCCGGGCGAGGTCGTCGACCAGACCCCGGTCGACAACAGCCGACCGCATGGCCCAGTGGAACCGGCGACGACGCTGCCGGTCGTCGAACGGGGCGAGAAATCGTCGGCGGTCGGCATCGTCGTAGTGGAGACCGACGCCGCCCTTCCCCGACGTGAGCCGGGGTACGAGGTTGGTGGCCACCCCCAAGGCGGTCATCGGGCCGCTGCCCACCACCCGGAGCATGGATCGCAGTGCTCGGGTGTCGGCCTCCCAGATGAAGGTGTTGGCCAGCACGAAGGCCCGGTAGCGCTCGGGTCGGCGGACGGCGGCGGCCAGAGCGGCCGAACCGCCGAGGTCGTGAGCCACCAGCGTCACGTCGGTGAGGTCGAGGTGTTCCACCAACGATTCGACCGTTTGGCTGAACCAGGTCAGGCGACGATCGGGGGGCGGTTCATCGACCGGATCGGGTGAGAGCCCGTAGCCGGGAAAGTCGAAGGTGATACAGCGGAAGTCGTGGCGCAACCGGCTGATGACGTCACTGAAGATGACCGACCACATGCCGGCGTGGACGAACAGCAGGGTTGGTCCATCGCCGTCATCGATATAGGAGATGGTTCCGGACGGCAGGGCGACGGTGCGAGGGGAAACGAGGAATGGATCAAGGTTGTTCATGGTCTGTCTCCTGGTGATGAGGGTTTGGATGATGGGTTGTAGGGTCGGTCAGAACCGGCGGTCGGCTCAGCCCGGCGGCGGCGAAGTCGGTCAGCCCGGCGATGAGGGCTTCGGCTTCTTCCGACGACCGGCCGGATGTGGGCCATGATCGGAATGCACCGATCAGCAGCGTCACCACCTGCGACAGCCGCCAGGCGATCTCGTCGTCGTCGAGTTCGGGGTTGGCGGCGGCGATGGCGGCCAGGAAGCGGGGCCGGAGCGGAAGGAACTGTTCGAGCGCCATGGCCTGGATCCAGGGCGTCTGGTCGCTGTAGATCTGGCCGACGAAGCGGGCGGTGGTCGGGCCCCGGCGCTGCAGTTCCTGCAGGGTCTCGATGTCGGGTCGAATGAAGGCTTCGGCCACCGCGGTCATGGGCGGGGGTTCGGGGGCAGCCGCCGCTTGGGCCAAGTCGAGCATCTGGGTTCGCCGCTGGACCATGGGTCCGACGATGCGGTCGGTCACCGCTCGGAGCACGGCCTGCTTGTCGCCGAAGTGGTAGTGGACGGCGGCCACATTGACGTCGGCCAGTTTGGTGATCTGGCGGATGGAACTCGCCTCGTAGCCCTTCTGGGCGAAGAGCCGCTCGGCGGCGTCGAGTATGAGATTCGTGGTTTCGTCGGTTGCCATTGTGAGCCGGCCTCTCTCGCCGAATTCAATCAAGTGTTTTAACTATTCAAACAGTTGATTGAAGCTCTGTCAAGCCCTCGGTGACCGGGCCTGTGCTACGCTGCCGCCATCGATGGAGGACCGGGCAAGGTTCCTCCGAATGGCGGGTAGCCAATGACACAAGAAGACAGCGGCAATAGCGGTCGATCGGTGATCGTCGACGACGTCATCCGGATCGTGGCCTTCAGCTGGCGTTACGGCGCTTTCCTACTGCTGATCCTGCTGGCACCGGGGGCGCTGCTGTTGGTCTACGGCCGTCCCATCGGCCTGTTGATGGTTGCGGTGGCCGGCCTGTTCCCCTTGCTGTCACATCTCGCCATCAAGCACTATCCCCACCGCTTCCTGGGCGACGACCCGGTGACTACCCCGCGGCTCCGGGTGGCCAGGGCCGAAGGCACCGGCTACGACGGCTACCTCCGGTTGCTCGACGACGACTTCATGGGCCACCACCATTGGAGCGAGCAGGCTCGGCTTGAGACCCGCAGGCTGCTCACCGACCCTCGGTGGCGGCGCATGGCGGCCTCCGACCTGGCCTTGGTCTACCGCCGAGACGGCCCTGACCGGCCGATCGGTTTCGTCAGTCTGGCCCGCACCTCGAGCAGCGGCCATCGGTGGATGATCGGCGCCCACCTGCGGCCCGACAGCAGAAGCCGAGGCTACATGACCGAAGCCCTGCGGGCCCTCCTGCCGGTGTTCGCCGCCCGGGGTATTCCCGAGGTACACCTGGCCTGCCATACCGACAACGAAGCCATGATGACCGTGGCTCGTCGCGTTGGCATGGTTCGCCTGACCGATGACGATGCCTGGCGCCTGACCAACGGCGAAACAACACCGGCTGCCCTCTTCGTGTGGCGGCCAACCGACTCAGCCGGCAGCATCCGGTCCCGATCCAGCGCCCACTGACACCGACGCTCCCCACCCCCATCCCATCAACGTTCTGTGCGCTCTGGACCCCGATTCCGGGGTCCAGAGCGCACAGAACGGAGGGTTGGGCCGGCCGAGAGGCTAGTTCCAGTCGCTGTAGAGCCACACGCCGACCGACTCGTCATCGGCCAGACGATACAGATCGACCCGGGCCAGGTCGGCCGAGCCCGGCGGTTCCTCGGTCAGGTAGCGGGCTTCGGGCGTCAACTCTTCGGGCCATGGCATGTCGCGGGGCTGGTAGACGGAGTTGCTGGGGGCCGGACCGAAGGCACCGCCACAGCACAGGAAGGCCTCCCCGTCGCGTCGAGCATTGGGATCGATGCCGAAGGAGGCCAACAGCGCCGGCACGTCGGACCGGTCGATGACCATGAGCGACGACGCCCCCCGGTCGAGGCCGACCACAGCCATGAGGGATCCCGAGGCGTCGCCCAGCGCCTGGATCTGGCGGGCTGAGTCCGGCAAGCTGATCGAATGCTCGGCCTCCACCCGCTCCCGAGGCGACTCCAGATCCCGCACCACCGACAAGGCCACCATGGCCGAGGCCACGGCCACGATGGTCAGGATGATCCAACGGCGGGGCACCCGCCGGGTATCGGTCGTCGGCTCGTCGGGGGACACGAGAGACACCGTACTACCGGCTTCAGCGCCGAGCGCCTCGCAGGGGAAGTCACCACACTAGATCACGACGCTAGGAGGAGCCGGTGAAGAGTTGCCCTTTGGTGATGTGGCTGTCGTCGTTGTCGGCCTGGTGAGCGGTGGCGTCACCGGAGGCGATGTCGGCCTGCCGGTTGCGGACCTCGGCCCGGGCCACCACGTGGTGGTGAACCTCGTCGGGACCGTCGGCCAGCCTCAAGGTGCGCTGACCGTGCCACATGTCGGCCAGCGGAAACCACTGGCTGATACCGGCGGCGCCGTGGAACTGGATGGCTTCGTCGATGATGTCGCAACATTTCTCCGGCACCATGGCCTTGACCGCCGACACCCAGATCCGGGCTTCGGCGTTGCCCAGTGTGTCCATGGCCTTGGCCGCCCGCAGCACCATGAGGCGCATGGCCTCGATCTCGATGCGACAGCGCGACACCACCTCCATGTTCTTCCCCAGGTTGATCAGCTTCTTGCCGAATCCTTCCCGGCTCAGGCCCCGGTCGACCATCATCTCCACCGCCTTCTCGGCCACACCGATCGACCGCATGCAATGGTGGATGCGGCCCGGTCCCAACCGGAGCTGGGAGATCTCAAAACCTCGACCCTCTCCCCACAAGATGTTGTCCTTGGGTACCCGGGCGTCGTTGAAGCGGATGTGCATGTGGCCGTGAGGGGCGTCATCCTGGCCGAACACATACATCGGCCCGACGATCTCGACACCCGGGTTGTCGATGGGCACCAGGATCTGTGATTGCTGCTTGTAGGTGTCGGCGTCGGGATTGGTCTTGACCATGGTGATCATGACCTTGCAACGAGGGTCGCCCGCTCCCGAGATGTAGAACTTCTCGCCGTTGATCACCCACTCCTCGCCGTCGAGAACGGCGTTGGTCTCGATCTGCTTGGCATCCGAGCTCATGACGTGAGGCTCGGTCATGGCGTAGGCGGACCGTATCTCGCCGTTGAGCAGCGGCACCAGCCATTGCTCCTTCTGCTCCGGGGTTCCCACCCGCTCCAGCACCTCCATGTTGCCGGTGTCGGGGGCCGAGCAGTTCAGGCACTCGGAGGCCAGGCGGTTCTTGCCCAGCTCGTTGGCGATGTAGGCGTAGTCGAGGTTCGACAGACCCTCACCGGTCTCGGAGTCGGGCAGGAAGAAGTTCCACAAACCCTGCTCCCGAGCCTTGGCCTTGGCCCCCTCCAACAGCTCCAGCTGACCGGGAGCGTGGCTCCAACGGTCCTCCCGGCCCTCACCCAAGCGGTGGAATTCCTCGGTGATGGGGTCGACCTCATCACGGATGAAGGCCTTCACCGCCTCGAACAGGGGCCGCACCTCATCGGACATCCGCAGATCGAAATCGTCCATGCTGGCACTCTTGAGCGCTCCACCAGTCATCGTCTCATCACGTCCTCTCGTTGGCCACGGCCTTGGTTGCCGATAGTACTTGGCCTTGAGGGGGCGACCGCCAACTGAGAAGCCAATCGGAGGGTCGAGAGCCCGACCAGGCCGATGCCAGGCGGCCGACTACCATCGGGCACGATGGAATCCGGGCGCCTGAGCGACACCGCTCTCGTGATCGCCATGCTGGGGTTGGTGGCGGTTGTCGGCGTTGTGCTGCTGGGCTCGGTCTGGCTGGGCGGACGGACCGAACAGACTCCGCTGGACCAGGCCCTGGAGCGCCAACCGGCGGAGCTGGTCAGCCAACCCGATGAGTTCACCACCAACGCAACGTCGGTCGACGACAGGCCACCGGATTGTGCTCCGGGCCCGGTGGAGCTCATGGCCCTCGACGTGGGCGACGGCTCCACCCGGTGGCGCCACCAGGTACCACCGGTCTCGGGCCTCCATTCAGCCTTCGCCGTCATCTCCAACGGGTCGGGCGGACACGTGGCCGTTACCTTCGACGAGCGATTGGGTGAACGACCGCCCAGCGTCCTGGCTCTCGATGCGAACACCGGGCAGCCGGTGTGGCAGCGGTTTGTCGCCGCCGAGTCGATCCATCCCGAGCTGATCGGACCCGAGTCGATCGTTCTGTCGCTGGAACCCGAACACAACCCGGAAACCGGGAATGACTCCGGGGTGACCTTCCTCACCGTCGATGGAGCCGGCCAAACCCGGAGCCATCCCTCCACCGTCACCGATGACGGTTTCGGGATCGGGCCCGAGCCCGGGCAGGAACTCACCCGCTTCTCCCACACCTTTCCGATCTCTCCCCTCCTCGACGACCGGTCGGACCGGGCCGGCCTCATCCGGGACACGACCCACAATGAGTTCGGCTTGGCGGCGGTGGAGATCATCGATCCCCTATCGGGCCAGGTGCTGAGGCTCGACGACCTGCCCCTGGAAGGCGACTTCAACACGATCGGGAGCGAGACATCACCAGGCGAACCGGTTCAAGTCGGCCCCGACCACATCCTGGTCGTCATCGGCTCGTCGTTCGGGCCCAACACCCGCCTGGCGGTACTCGACCGGACCAACGGGTCGTTGCGGTGGACCATGGACCACACCCGGGCGGCGGCCATGGCCGGCGACAACATCCTCTACGACAAACGCAATGAGGAACCGGTCGACGCCGCCAGCACCCGCGACCTGTTCCTGGTCGACGGCTCGAATCCCGAACGTGAGCTGTGGTCGACGGCGCTGGCCGTCAACCAGGACGGCGGCAACGGCTTCCTGGGAACGGTCGACGGCGATCTGGTCTTTGCCGTGGCCCCCGACGCTGCTGGCGACGGGGACAACGGGGCCGGCCTGGAGTTCCTGATCATCGACGACCCAGACGACGTACCCGAGCTGATCACGGCGGCCGAAGGCTACGGCTCGGGACCGTCCGGTCGACACCATGTCGACCCCGACGTCTTGGCCGCGGCCGCCCCGTCGGGCGTGCTTGTCCAACCGGTCGGTGGTGACACCGTGTTGGTGGAGACCGAGAACCCACCGATCCAGGTCACCCGGGTCGGCGACCGGCTGCTGGTGGCCGGTGGTCAGGCCGTCATCGGCTGCGGCTGAGTTCCCTCGGCCGGAGCAACCACGGAGGCGGCGGTCAGTGGGTGAGCGACCAGGAACGCAGAGCGTCCTGCTGCTCGGGGGTGCCCAAGGCCACCAGGATGTCGCCGCCCTGGAGCACGAGATCGCCGGTGACGTGGTGGAGCCATTCACCGTCGGCCCGCCGAACGGCCAGGACGGTCACCCCGGTCTCCTGACCGAGGTGACACTGGCGGAGAGTTTGGCCGACCAACCCGTTGCCCTGCTCGACCAGTACTTCACCCAGACGCAGCTCCAGCTCCTGATCGTGCATCGACTCGCCCAGGAAGTCGGCCACGTTGGGATGAAGGAGGAACGACGCCATCCGGCTGCCGCCGATCTCATGAGGGTTGACCACCCGGTTGGCGCCGGCCGACCGCAGCTTCGGTCCGGCGGTGGCACCGTTGGAGCGAGCCACGATGAACAGATCGGGGTTGAGGGCCCGGGCCGTGACGATGGCGTACATGGTGTCGGCGTCGGTATCGAGTGCCACCACCAGGTCGCGAGCCCGTTGTATTCCGGCCTGCAGTAACGACTCGTCGGTGGTGGCGTCGCCGACCAGGAAGTGGGCCTGCACCCCCTCCTCCGGAATGTCGATCTCCTCCTGAAGGTCAACCACCACGATCGCCCGGCCCCGACCCGACAGCGTGTGACCGATGGCCCGTCCGACCTGGCCCCAACCACAGATGATGGTGTGGCCTTCCAGCGATTCGAGTGTCCTCAACATCCTCGTCCTTTCGAGATGGCCCCGGTAGTGGCCCTCCATGAGGCCGTCCATCGTCACGCCGATGGTGTAGAGAGCAACGCCGACCCCGAACAGGACGACGAACGACGTGACAATTCGATAGGTGCTGTCAACCCGGCCGCCGACCTCGGTGAACCCCACGGTGGAGACCGTGATCACCGTCTGGTAGTAGGCGTCGATCCAGGTCAGCCCAATGGCCTTGTAGGCCAGGGTGCCGAGCGTCAACACCAAACCGAGGGCGGCAAGGCCGAGCCGAGTTCTGCGCCACGGGTCGATCACCCCTCAAAGGGTACTGGCAGCTCCGTCCCCCCTGGCTCATCTGTGCGCCGTACGCGCCGTATATGAACGCTGGGGCGCACACGAGGGGTTGTTAGACGTGGTGGGCGGCGAACTGGGCTCTGGCCGTCCAGTCGAACATGGAGCTGAGGCTCTCGCCGTAGCTGATGCGGCGGATGGCTTCACTCAACAGACCGTCGACCGAGACGGTTTCCACCCGGTCGCAAAGTTCGACGGGCTGAGTCTCGATCGAATCGGTGACGAACAGTTTGTTGATCTTGCTGTCGGCCAGAAGATCCATCGCCCCGGCGGTGAACACCCCATGGGTGATGGCGGCGTAGACGTCGACGGCACCCATGTCGAGCAGTTCGGCCGCGGTGCCGCAGAGGGTGCGGCAGGAAATGGCGAAATCATCGACGATGACCGCCTTCTTACCCTCGATCGAGCCGAGAACACCGAGAATCTCGGCCGTGTCATCGTGGGCCACCCGCATCTTGTCGGCAATGGCCACCGGGCAACCAAGATAAGTGGCGTACTCCCGGGCCTCCTTGGCAAACCCGGTGTCGGCGGCCACGATGACCATCTCCTCCACCGAGTCGTTCATCTCCTCCATCAGGCGGTCGGCCAGGATGGGCAGCGCCATCAGATTGTCGACCGGGACGGAGAAGAAACCCTGGATCTGGGGAGCGTGCAGATCGATGGTGACCACCCGGTCCACGCCGGCCGCCTCCAGGGCATCGGCACAGACCCGGGCCCGTATCGAAACCCGGGGCTCGTCTTTCTTGTCGCCCTTGGCGTAGCTGAAGTAGGGGATGACAGCAGTCACCGACCGGGCGCTGGCCCGCTTCAGAGCATCGATGTAGAACATCAGCTCCATGAAGTTGTCGTTGGCCGGGTAGACGGTGGTCTGCACGATGAACGTGTCTCGGCCCCGTACGTTCTCACCGATGCGAACAAACGTGTTGCCTTCGCTGAAGGTGATGGTCTCGTTCTGGCCGACCGGTAGGCCGAGGTGGGCGCAGATCCGCTCGGTGATTTTGCGGCTGCCCTGCCCGGCGAAGATCGAGGTGTTTTCCATTTGACTCATAGTTGGAGTTGCGCCCTTGGAGGCCAACTATAGATGTACCTTGTGACACCAATTCCAATCGGCACCGCCATCGCCCGGTCGGGCCCGTCCTCGACTCTGCGGCCAGTGGCTAGCGTGGTCGGGGATGAGCAACGATCGCCGGCCCCGTTGGAGGGCGATGTCGGATGAGGAACGGGAGCGGGAGTACTCGCCGAGCTCGAGGCTCGACGGTCCGCTCGACCCCTACCTGGAGCAATACGCCGAGCGGAGCGCCGCCGCCCACGAACTCGTGGCCTCATCCGCCATCGGCCGGCTGGAGACCATCCGCTACGGACCCCGGCCCGCCAACACCGTGGATATCGCCCTGCCCGCCCCCGGGCCCACCGCCCCCGGGCCGCCCGCCCCCGGGCCCACCGACGAGCAGCCGTCGCTCCACGTCTACATCCACGGCGGCTACTGGCAGCTGCTGTCGAAACGGGAGTCGTTCTTCCTGACCGCCGACTGCCTGGCCCGGGGCCAGGCCCTGGCCGCCGTCGATTACACCCTGGCGCCCGAGGCCACACTCGACGAAATCGTGGCCGAGTGTGTGGCCGCTCTCACCGCCGTGCACGCCGTCGCACCCGAACTTGGTGTTGATGCCACCACGATGGTGGTGTCGGGATCATCGGCCGGGGCCCACCTGACGGCCATGACCGCCCTCCGGCTGGCCCCCGAGCTGCGTCCGGCCGCCGTCATCTGCGTCTCCGGGATCTATGAACTGGAGCCCCTGATCGGCACGTCGATCAACGACGCCGTCGGCCTCGACGTCGACCAGGCCAGAGCCAACAGCCCGCTGCTTCAAGACCTGGCGGGGTTTCCCCCTGCGGTGGTGGCCTACGGCGACAACGAGACCGCCGAGTTCAAACGCCAGAGCCGAGCCCTGGTCGACCGACTGGCGGCGGCCGGACGCCCTGTTACCGAGATCGAGGTGGCCGGCCGCAACCACTTCGACGTCGTGTTCGACATCGTGCCCGACCTCGCGAGTCATCTGGACAGCCATGCCTGAATACCAACCCGACGTTCCCGCCATCATCGACTCCTCCCAGGTTGTGGCTTCGGTTGAGCCCCGCCCGATGGGAATCAGCACCGACGAATCCCGGGCTGCCACGGCCGCGGCCACCGACGGGCGACCGATGACCGACTTCGACGGCACCACCAACCCCTACATCGACTACCAGTACATCGACCTGTTGCTTTCGCTTCAGCAACCCCGGTCGACCGGCTACGACGAGACGTGCTTCATCGTCATGGGCCAGGTCAAGGAGCTACTGTTCAAAGGCCTGCACTTCGAACTGCATAACGCCCGGGCGCTGATCGAACGGGACCAGATCGACGAAGCGGCCGTGATTCTCGACCGGGCCTCGGCCTACGTCGACTACCTGACCGCCTCCTGGGATGTGCTGTCGACCATCACCACCGAGGGCTTCAACCAGTTCCGGGACCACCTGGCCACCGCCTCGGGACAGCTGTCATTCATGTACCGACACGTCGAGTTCGTGTTGGGCAACAAGAGCCGGAGGCTGGCGGCGGCCCACCGCAACGTGCCCCACGTCTGGCCGGCCATGGAAGCGGCTCTCAACGCCCCCAGTCTCTACGATGCCGTCATTGCCCTCCTGCACCGCCGGGGCCACCCGATCGACGATCAGGCTCTCGACCGGGACTGGGCCGAACCCTACACATCGAACCAGTCGGTTCGGGCCGCCTGGGTGACGATCTACCGCACGCCATCCCCCACCAACCGCGAGTTCCAGCTGGGCGAGGCGCTGGTGGCCGTCGACGAGAAGTTCTCGATCTATCGCTGGCGTCACTTCCGGTCGGTGGAGAGGATTATCGGCAACAAGCCCGGTACCGGCGGCTCGGCCGGAGTGGAATGGCTCCGCCAGGTGACCGATCACCGGTTCTTCCCCGAACTGTGGGAAGCCCGCACCGAGATATGAGCCTGCCCGAACTTTGGGACTGGCACGACCCGCTAATGGGTCGTGCCAGTCCCAAAGTTGGAGATAGTTTGGGCTGGATGGTTGACGGCGTGCGCTGCATGATCATGCGAGGCGGCACGTCGAAGGGCGCCTACTTCCTGGCCGCTGACCTGCCGGCCGACGCCGCCGAACGGGATTCGCTCCTCCTGCGACTCATGGGCTCGCCCGATCCCCGTCAGATCGATGGGCTGGGAGGAGCCAGTCCACTGACCTCCAAGGTGGCGGTGGTCGGACCGTCGGCGCCGGAGTCGGAAACCGACGTCGACTATCTGTTCCTCCAGGTCGGAGTGGCCGAGGCCATGGTGACCGACCGTCAGAACTGCGGCAACCTGCTGGCCGGGGTCGGGCCCTTCGCCCTGGAGCGGGAACTGGTAGAACGGCCGGTCGACGGCCTCGATTTCGTTGTTCGCATCCGAATGGTCAACACCGATTCGGTGGCCTTGGCCCGGTTTCGGACCGCCGGTGGCCTCCCGATCTACGGCGGCGGGACCGCCATCTCCGGAGTGCCGGGCACGGCGGCGCCCATCCGGCTCGACTTCGAAAACCCGGCCGGCGGCTCGGCCGGGGCCCTACTGCCGACAGGCAACACGGTCGACCGGATCGACGGCATCGAGGTCACCCTCATCGACAACGGCATGCCGGTGGTGGTCATGGCGGCCGCCGATCTCGGGATCGATGGCCACGAGGAGTGCCCGGTGCTGGAGGCCGACGACGAACTTTGCCGGCGGCTGGAGTCGATCCGAAGCCAGGCCGGTCCGCTCATGAACCTGGGGGATGTGACCGCCACGTCGGTCCCGAAACTCACGCTGGTCTCGCCGCCCCGCTCCGGGGGGCACCTCAACACCCGGACCTTCATCCCCCACCGCTGCCATGACGCCATCGGCGTGCTCGGCGCCGTTTCGGTGGCCACCGCCGCCCTGTTGCCGGAATCCCCGGCCGCTCAGGCCCTCGGTCGGCCTATCGACGACGTGGTCACGCTCGAACATCCGACCGGTCGGTTCGACGCCGTGGTCGCGGTCGACGTCGCACCCGGCGGTCGACCCGTGGTTCGGCGGGCCGGCATCATCCGCACCGCCCGCAAGCTGATGGACGGCGTGGTCTTTCCCCGGGAGTACCGGTGACCGCATCCATCGATGGACCCCACCCCGACCCCCGCCGGCCAACGGCTTTCAACCCTCCGGTCCGGGCCTGCGACGCCCACTGTCATGTGTTCGGGCCGGCGGCCCGTTTCCCCTTCGCCCCCGACCGGGCCTACACGCCGCCCGACGCCGGGATCGACGCCTTCGAGGCGTTGCAGGAACGGCTCGGCCTGTCCCGAGCGGTCTTCGTCCAGGCCTCCTGTCACGGCACCGACAACGCGGCCATGGTGGACGCTCTTCGCCGGGGCGGCGGCCGTTACGCCGGGGTGGCCATGATCGACGACTCGTTCGGCCACCGCCATCTGGTCGAGCTGCACCAGGCCGGGGTGCGGGGTGCCCGCTTCAATTTCGTGGCCCACCTGGGCGGCGCCCCCGACCTCGGCACTTTCTGGCGGCTGGTCGACCGGGTCCAGCCCATGGGCTGGCACATCGTGTTGCACTTCGACGCCAAGGACCTGCCCCGCTATGGCCAACTACTCGATGCCATGCCCTGCCCTTATGTCATCGATCACATGGCTCGGATCCCGGTGGCCGACGGGATCGACCAGGCTCCGTTCCGCACCCTGCTCGACCTGCTGGCCGACGACCGGGCCTGGGTCAAGATCTCCGGAGCCGAACGGTTGACGGCCGACGGTCCCCCACCCTATGACGATGTGGTGCCCTTCGCCCGAGCCCTGATCGCGGCCGCTCCCGACCGTGTCCTGTGGGGCACCGACTGGCCCCATCCCAATGTTCGCCACATGCCCGACGACGGAGACCTGGTCGATCTCCTGGCCACCTTCGCCCCCGACGAGGCGGTCCGGAACCGCATCCTGGTCGACAACCCGGAGCGGCTCTACGACTTCGGTTGAACAGCGGCCGGAAAGTAGCCTCACCCGGGTGATCCTCTGGGCCCGCCTTCGGAGGGTGGAAACTCATGA
This sequence comes from Acidimicrobiales bacterium, assembly GCA_965216685.1. Classification (GTDB taxonomy): domain Bacteria; phylum Actinomycetota; class Acidimicrobiia; order Acidimicrobiales; family SZUA-35; genus JAHELU01. The sequence continues at coordinate 2,909,825 of OZ244195.1, read as the reverse complement.
ATTGAGTTGGTAATTCAAATTCAAACTCAAATGATTGTGTTCCTGTTGTTGACAGGTCCAAAACGCCGACAAAGTAGAGCCAACCCTGGCCGATCGGGATGTCGGAGTATCACGTGGTACTAGCGGTAACCATTTTGCCATAAAGATGGTTGCTCATTTAACGTTGTAAGATGCCCGCGTCGCCGCAGTATCGTACGGGTACCGCCTGCTTGGCCGCTCTCACGCCAACCGTATGGGGCAGCACGTTCGTCGTGACCACAGAGCTTCTCCCCAACGACAGACCGTTGCTCGCCGCCACGATCAGGGCTCTGCCGGTCGGCCTCGCCTTCGTCCTGTGGTCTCGCACCCTCCCCAGCGGATCATGGTGGTGGCGATCGGCGCTGTTGGGAACCCTCAATGTCGGGGCGTTCTTCGCTCTGTTGTTCGTGGCCGCCTACCGCCTACCCGGAGGGGTGGCCGCCACCGCCAGTGCCCTTCAACCCCTGATCGCCACGGCAATCGCCGCCATCGTCCTCGGTGAGGCCTTCACCCGCCGCATCGCCGCCGCCGGGGCCGCTGGAGTCGCCGGAGTGGCCATGCTGGTCCTCGGTCCTGAGGCAGCCCTCGACCCCATTGGCGTACTCGCTGCGGTTGGTGGCGCGGTCTCAGCGGCGACAGGTGTGGTCCTGGTCAAGCATTGGGACAGACCTGTCGATCTGCTCACGTTCACGGGCTGGCAGCTGACCTTTGGCGGACTGTTGCTGACCCCCGTCCTCCTCATGGTCGAGGGACTTCCCGCCACGCTCACGGCCGCCAACGTCACCGGATTCTCGTGGATCGCCATCGTTGGCACCGGACTGGCCTATACGAACTGGTTTCACGGAATCCGGCGACTGCCGGTATCGATCATTGCCTTCCTCGTACTGTTGAGCCCGCTGGTGGCCACCATCATTGGCTGGGTGCTCTTGGACGAGCGGTTGAACGTCGTCCAGGTGCTAGGGGGCGCCCTGGTCGTGGCCGCCATTGTCACCCCCCAGACCGGATGGCGCGCGGCGGAAACCGAGGATCGTGAGGACACTGCTGGCGCGGTCGGGATCGACGTGCTCAGTGAGGAGACGCCGAACCTCGAGGTGCTGGAAACAGAATCGGAAATGTACAGTTCGAGTACCTGACGATGCCGTTCAGGAGACGCCGTCCGACACTCTTACCCGTCGCCGACCTCGACCTCGACCGAAATCGATCCGGCGGTCACGCCAAACAGGAGTTCATCGGCCCGACTACGGAGAGCCGGATCGACCGGATTCTGGGGGTTGAACTCAAGGAGCATGCCACCGTTGCCCAGGGTGAGAGGGAAGGACCCTCCGGTTGTGGCCCCGGCGTCGACTTCCGCCAGGATCTCTCGGATCGCGACCTCGAAGTGGTAGACCTGGGACGCCACCACATCATCGGGGGCGAGCGATGACTGATTGGCCTGGTTGGCGAACCACGGCAGACCCTGATCGCTCGCCACGGGGATCGCACCGGCGGTCAGCTGGGCGGTTCCGGTCAATATGTCAGCACCGGCTGCCACGTGAGCCTCGGCGATTTCGGCTGCCAGGTCCGTGTCGCCAAACGAGCCCGCGTACTCGATCAGCACCTCGGCTCCTTGCTGCTCGGCCCCCAACTTGAAGCCTTCAACGTACAGAACAGGCTCGGGTGCCGGTATGGGACCGACGACGCCGATCGTCTTACTGCTCGACAGGGCTCCAGCCAGATCGCCGAGTACATAGGCCCCCTGTTCGGCGGCAACGGTATAGACGAAGACGTTGTCCAGCTCCGAAGCCAGCGGATTCGGACCGGTGACGAACACGACGTCGGGCGAGTCCGCCGCCAATTCCTCCACGATGGGCCGGAACTGGGCCCCGTGGAGGATGATCACGTCGTTGCCTTCCTCGACGAAACGGCGAACCTCTTCGGACGCGGCGTCGACGTCAAAGACGTTGTCGATGATGTCCAGGTTCAGCTCGCCTCGCTCCTGCTCGAGCACGGCAAGGGCATCGACAAGACTTTGTGAAAAGGCGTTGTCATCGGCCGCCGAGGGGACGATCACCCCTATGTTCAGCGGACGGACGACGATCGGGTCCAGAGCTGCGCCGACGACCTCGAACTCCACTCGCCGTTCGAGGTAGCTGATGTCGCGCAACCCGCTGGCCCCCGACTCGCCCCTGGCCTCGGTGGTCAGGCGCCCGGCGGGCACCCCCTTGTCGATCAGGTATTCGCGGACTACTTCGGCCCGCTGAAGACTGAGGGACTCGTTGTCGGCCACCGACCCTGTGTCGTCGGTGTAACCGACGATGGCGATCGCCAGCCCCGGATCGGCCCCCACGGCGTCGGCGACACGATCGAGGGTGGCGCCATGCCAATCACTCAGGCCGGCGGCGCCCGGCGGGAAGATGACCGGAGCAGTGGCCACGATCCGGTTGAGCGTGACCTGAAGCCGCCGCGGTGGGTCACGACCATCGTTGTCTTCAGACGACGCAGCGTCGCTTTCCGCCGACGTCGGCGTTTCCGCCGGGTCCATGATGAGACCGTCGGTGTTCACCGGCGCCTGGTCGGCGAGTGAGGTGACAGCCGTGATCACGGCGGCAACATCGGCCTGGGTATCGAGCGCACCGGAAACGTGGATGACTCCGTCACGATTCTCGATGGCGACATGGCTGTATCCGATGCCCTGCAACAGCAATCTGATATCCGCCACTCGTTCGTCGACCGATTCGGCATCGACGACTTGCGCCGAGTCCGAGCCGCGGTCGATGGCGAACATGGCGAACGCTGTCGCCCCGGCGGCGACAATGGCCAAGGCGACGACCACGGGGAGAAGGGGGTTCATGCCCTTCGACGAGCCCGTTCGGCGCCGAGTGCCGCCTCGCCGGTCCATCGATTCTCGGCGAGCGCCACCCCTGCGGGTCTCGAGCCACTCAGCATCCCGCTGTCCGTATCGATAGGCCGTCGACGGCGGGTCGTAGCCGCGGTCGGATCGAGTGGCCCGCTCCGGCTGTTCGTAAGCTTTTGCCGCTTCAGCCGATGTTCCCCGCCACTCGAGCGGCGGGCGACGGGACGCCGGGGACTGGCCAACGTTGCCGGCATCGGCCGGGCCGGTGGCACCGCGCCGAGGATGCAGCGGGCGCGGTTGATCCCTATCCGGGACCACCCTGTCGTTCTCACCGCCATTTTCGCCGGGCACCGTCCACCGCCTGCGATACGTCGTAGACCCCGCCCCGGTACTTTGAATCCTCTACTTTGAATCCTCGAACCACGACGGACTGACCGGGTCACCCGACCGGGAACAGTTCCGCTAAGGCTCAACTACCAGAACGACATCGTTCCTTGTCCTGGCAAACGATACAGCATCATGACCGAAACGAGCGCGATATGTCTACATGGAGTTCAACCGGCCGGAGAGCATTTCCCTTGATTAGGCGCCTTGATGCAGGATTTTGTATGGGTTCTCGCATGCCACCAGTGGGTTAACTTCCTGCGCCGATGGTCGGGTCAACGATCTGTCCGATGAACAGGGTGGCTCCGGTCTCGCCGTCGTGGATGCGGTAGTAGAACGGGCGGTCGACTCGAACCGCAACCGGGGGCGGTCCGACATAGCCACCGACGTCGCGAAAGCCCAGCGCGGTGGCAGCCGCCGCCTCGATGCCGGTCTCGTTGACGTCGAGGTAGACCTCGTGCCAGATGTCGAAGAGGATGAGCCGCTCCGAGTCGGCCACCCCCAGAAGCCGACCTTCTTTGAACACGCCGACCACCCCCAACTCCTGGAGCGACGCCGCCGGCTTGGACTTGGTTCTCGTCTTGAACCGGGGCAGCCAGAAGTCGCCGCCCATTTCCGCTCCCTGCTCGAACCGGGCGAAGACCTCGTCGATCCGCTGCCCCACCTCATCGAAGCGACCGTCGGTCGGCACGATGACCTGCAGGTGCAGATCGCCCATCAGCGGCTTGCTCGCTCCCACCCAGCCGTCGGCCTTCATGGCCAGGGCCGCCTCGCCCGCCATCATGGGCACGTCGACCGTCGAGCCGTCCAGCAGGGTGAAGGAATCGGTCTCGGTGTCGTCGTCGGGGAACGGCAGCGCCCAGTCGGCCTTGGTGTAGAGGGCGTTGACCAGCACCATGACCGTGTCGGCGGTCAGTCCACCAGCAGGGATCAGCGTGGGGATGTGATCCTCGGTCTCCTCGGCCACCCAGGCGTTGATGACCTCGGCCGCCCCGTCGGGATTGGCCCCGAAGTCGACCTGGTGGAGGGCGGCCCCGTAGTGGCGGCCGACGGTGTCGAGGTAGGGCTGCTTGAACGGGTAGCCGGGTTGCAGGTAGGCGGCGTTGGCCAACCGGATCATGTCGGACGGGGCCTGCTGGTTGGCCCTACGCCCCTCCAGGCTCTGCTCCAGAGCGTTCATGGCGGCGTGATAGGCGTCGGGGTCGTCGATCCCCAGCAGCCCCCGAAGCTCGGTTTGACCGTCGTTGACGGCCCCCGGCTCCATCATCGACAGAGCCACCACCAGGCTGGTGGGTGACAGCGACAGGTTGGCATCAGGCGATCGGCCCCGTTCGGCCTTGAACAGCTGGAACCCGACGTCGGTGATGGCTCGCGCCGCCGGCGCCGGATCAGACGTCGGTTGCTCCCGGAACGGCAGTTCCAGGCCGGCCGCCGTGGTGGCCTCGACTGACGGCCCACTGGCGCCACAAGCGGTGGCCATCACCAGGAAGGTGGCGATCAGGGCGGCTCGTCGGAGAGAGACTGAGACGTTCATCCTCCCCCATCGGCCGGCCCACCGTCACCGTTACTCGTATCCGCCTATTCGTATTCGACGCCCATCTCAGCCAGCTTCTCCCGCAGCCCATAGAAGTCGACACCCAGCTCACCGGCGGCCAGGCGCGTCCGGGTTGCCGCTTCAGTGTCGAGCCGAGCCAGGGCACGGTCCAACGCCGGGGCGGCCTCCGACCGCGGCACGGCGACCACTCCGTCGGCGTCGGCGCAGATGACATCGCCGGGCTGGATCACGATCCCACCGATGGTCACCGGCACGTTGACCGACCCGGGGTTGGATTTGGCCGGCCCCTGACACGACACGAAACGGCTCCACACCGGGAACCCCATGTCTCGTAGATCGGCGGTGTCTCGCACCCCGGTGTCGATCACCAGGCCGCGCACTCCCCGGGCCTGCAGCGACGTGGCCAGCAGGTCACCGAACACACCGTGGGCCGATGGCCGGTCGGGGGTGGTCGTGGCCACCACCAGCACGTCACCCTCGACACAAACCTCGACGGCGGCGTGGATCATGATGTTGTCGCCGGGATGGATGAGCACAGTGACAGCGTTGCCGGCCAGGCGGCCGTCGGCCTGGATGGGTCGCAGTTGGGAGCCCAGGTAGCCCCGCCGGCCGATGGCCTCGTGGATCGTGGCGGTCCCGATGGGGGCGAGTCGGTCGACGATCTCCAGTGGGGTGCGTTCGATCTCGGTGATGACGACGTGACGACCTGCTGGGCTCATGGTGCCGCTCCTGGAAGCTGGAGGCGGGGAAAGACCCGCCGGGCGTTGTGTTCGAAGATCTTGGCTTTGTCGTCTTCGGACAGGGTGGTGTTGTCGATGTAGATCTTGGTGTCGTCGTAGTGGTTGCCGGTGTCGGGGTCGATGCCCTTGACCGCCCCCACCATCTCGGAGGCGAACACGATGTTGTCGACCGGCACGACGTCGACCAGCAGGTCGATGCCGGCCTGGTGGTAGACGCAGGTGTCGAACCAGATGTGGTCGCTCAGGGCGGCGAAGTCCCAACCCTGGTCGGCGGCCATGCCCTTGAACCGACCCCAGTGATAGGGCACGGCCCCGCCGCCGTGGGGAATGATCCATCGCAGATTGTCGAAGTCGGTCATGAAGCCGGAGGTCAGGGCCTGCATGAAGGCGGTGGTGTCGGCCCCGAGATAGTGGGAGCCGGTGGTGTGGAAATTGTCATTGCAGGCGGCCGAGACGTGGATCATGGCCGGGACATCCAGCTCGCACAGCTTCTCCCACAGGGGCCACCAGTGGCGGTCGTACAGCGGCGGACCGGTCCAGAAACCGCCGCTGGGGTCGGGGTTGACGTTGCAGCCGACGAACCCCATCTCGTTGACGCAGCGTTCCAGCTCGGCCACCGAGTTGTCGAGGCCGGTGCCCGGTGATTGGGGCAGCTGGCAGACAGGAGCGAAGTTGTGGGGGAACAGGTCGCAGACCCGGCGGATGAGGTTGTTCTGGTGCTGGGACCAAAACTTGGAGGTGTGCTCGTTGCCGATGTGGTGGGCCATCCACGATGCTCGGGGCGAGAAGATGGTGAGGTCGGCCCCCCGCTCCCGTTGGAGTCGGAGCTGGTTCTGTTCGATCGACTCCCTGATCTCACCGTCGCTGACGCTCATCTCCCCCAGCCCGCCCACATGGTCGGCATCGGCCGCCACCGCCGCCTTCTGCCCCTCCCGCCATCGGCCCACCCCGGGGGGCGTGGTGGTGTAGTGCCCATGGCAATCGATGATCACTCCACTGACGGTAGCCCCACAACCCCCACCTCCCCGAGGTTTGTGCGCTCAGGTGTCATAGTGACACCGCAGCGCACAAACCTTGCCGGGCCGTTGGCTGTCACTGGAGGCGGATAGTCTCCGGGAATCGAGGTTCCGGCCTCCACGACCATCGACCGAAAGGCAACCGTGGAGGATCTGAACCAATACCTGGCCGGTCATCACGGCGTCATCACCCGAGGCCGAGCACGGCTCCTCGGACTGTCCGACGACCAGATCCGTCGCCGGCTTCGAACCGGCGAATTCTTGCGGGTCGGGCCCAGCGTCTTCCGGATCGCCTCCGCTCCCGACACCTGGGACTCCCGGGCTCGGGCCGCGGCGCTGTCTGCTCGGGGATTGGTGAGCCACACCAGTGCGTTGCGGGTGTGGGAGGTCGATGGATTCGACCGCCATCAAGACCTGCATGTCGTGGTCGGGGCCGATCGACAGCCTCGCTCGTCGGGAGCAACCGTCCACCGGCGCATTCTCGGTCCGAACGATGGTCAGCTGGTGAACGCCATCCCGGTGACAGAGCCAACCAGGTCGGTACTCGATGCCGCCGCGTTGCTCACTGTAAGCCAGCTCGACGCCGTCGTCGACAGCGTCATCAGAAAGCGGCTGACGACCCTCGATCAGCTCGTCTGCCTGGTGGCCGGAGTGGGCACTGCCGGTCGGGCAGGCATGGGCACGCTGCGACGGCTTCTGGAAGAGCGGGACCCTGGAGCCCGAGTACCCGACAGCACGTTCAACCGCCTCGTGGGCTCGCTGCTTGTTGCCACCGGATTACCCGCCCCCCAGTATGAATTCGAGGTGTGGCACGAGAGCCGACTCGTGGGCAGGGCCGACCTGGCCTACCCGCAGCAGCGTCTCCTCATCGAATGTGACGGGGCCCGCTGGCACCACAACCGGCGGTCGTTTGCCGCCGATCCCCGACGGCGCAACGCCTTGGTGCTCGCCGGCTATCAGGTTCTGAACTTCACCTGGGACGACTACGCCAATCGGCGGAATCAGATCGCCCGTTCGGTTGCCGCCGCCTTGGCCGAGGACGGCCAAGGTTTGTGCGCTCAGGTGTCGTAGTGACACCGCAGCGCACAAACCTCGGGGACGGGCGAGACGGGCGACGGGACGGGCGGGATGGCGGGGGACGGGCGAGACGGGCGACGGGACGGGCGGGATGGCGGGGGACGGGCGAGACGGGCGACGGGACGGGCGGGATGGCGGGGGACTATTCGTAGTGGGCGATGACGGGAACGTCGGTGGGCATCTGCTCGACTGCTTCCACCACGTCGCCGACGGCTGCTTGCAGTTGAGCGGCGGCGTCGGCGGCGGAGACACCGAAGCCGATGGAGTCGATGATCGACTGCAGGCGGTTGCGGGATTGCCAGGCAACGTAGCGGCTCCATTCGTAGAACAGCAGCTCCCGGTCGTCGACGGCCAGGAGGTCGGCTGTGCGCGACTGCATGTCGACGGACGGGTCGAGGGAGACGTAGCCGTTGACCATGGTGATGCGCTCGGCCTGGGCCGTGAGCGGACCGCCGCGGTGAACCACCATGTTGCCGTGTAAGGCCACGGCCCATCCCGAGCCGGGCAGCCCAGGCGCCACCACCCGGTCGGCCGGAGGCCGTTGACCGGCTTCCTTCAGTTGCGCCGCCTCGGCTTTGGTGCCGACGAAATACTCGAACCGCCCGCCCGGAGTGATCGAAGGATCGGTCACCGTCATCACGTAGTCCAGCGGGAGTGTGTCGTGGTGCCACTTGTCGACTGCAGCGTCGATGTCCGACGGCTCGTAGTTGAGATGGCCCAGATGTACACCCATGGGATGGGGAGCGACGTCGGTGCCGTAAATGGCGCTCAGATGGGCGGCCACCTCGGGGCTCAGGCACAGGTCCCGCAGCCACTGGGAACGGTAGACCGCCCCCCTGACCATGTTCTCGATACGAACGTTGGCCCGGCGGCAGAACGCCCGGAGGCGGCGAGCCGTGTCGAGCATCTGCGCCGCCCCTTCGTCGCTGAGTATGCGGAACGGGCCACTGATGGCGATGTCGGTGGCCTTGCCTCCGATGTCGGCGGGGCCGTAGCCAAGATCGGCCAGGGTCACGATGTCGTCCGGCTCGGTCAGAGCCAGGTGTCGGTCAGGATCGAAGGTTGGTTCGTTGTCGAGCCACTCGTACCCTCGGGGGCGCTCCTGGGGAAAGGGCAGGGCGGAGTAGAGCATGGTCATGGGACCCATTGTGGGGGCAGTCTCGTCGCCGCTTCAAGACAAGTTGGTCAAGCGCGGTCGTTATTCGACGAAATCTACGCTATGACATGTTCGACCGCACGTTTCACCTTCGGCCGCCTTGCCGTTCTGGCCCTGGCCACGGTTTCGTTGGCGGTGGCAATGAGCCTCGGTCCTGGGTCGGTTCAGCCGGCGGCGGCCGCCGCCGTCGACGTTGTCCATGAGACCCGATCGGTTCCCAAGAACGCGTCGTGGGTGCCCCTCGGGATCGTGCTCTACGACAACGACGGGCCGCACACCGAGGTCGAGGTGACCTTCGGTACATCGCCGTCGGGCGAGCTTCGAGACGTCTACGGCCACCTGTATGTTCGGCCCGCTCCCGGGTTCACCGGCAGCGGGAGCTTCGAGTACACCGTGACGATCGACGGCGTCGTCGACCACACCGCCAGCGTCTCCATCGACGTTCCGCTCCCCGAGACCCAGGAGCAGACATACTACGACTCTCGGATTGCGCCGGAGATACCGGTTGCTTCCCACCCCATCGTCCTGGCCCCGGTGGCCGCCCTGCCCCGGCTCAGCAACGGCGCCCACCAGCGGTTCAACAGCTTCGACCACACCGCCGACGGCCGCTACTTCGTGAGCGCCGATGGAACAGCCGACGGTGAGGGTCCGATCTATGAGCTGATTCCCAACGGCAACGGCACATTCGAGTCGGAGTTCTGGTTCGACGTCGGGGCCGCCGTGTTCGAGGCCACCGGGCGAAACATCGACAACAGCAACTACATCTTCGGCGGCTTGCGGGCCGTCGCCTTTCATCCCGACTTCGCCGGCAACGGACGATTCTACGTGTCGATGATGGAACAGATTCCGGCTGACAAGACCGACCACCGCTACATCGGACCCATCTACGAGCTGGGTCAGAACGGAGACAGCGTGGTGGCCGAATTCACCGTCGATCCGGCCACCGGAAACGTGGTGGCCGGCAGCTACCGGGAGCTGTTCCGGGTGTCGGTGCCGGTCGACGACCACCCCATCAGGCAGATCGAGTTCAACAAGTACGCTCAGCCCGGCGACGACGACTACGGGCTCCTGTACATCGCCCACGGCGACGGGTCTGTCCAGTCGGCCACCTCGGGGGGAGGCCAGCGCAACGATGCCCTGGGCAAGATCCTCCGCATCGATCCCCTCGAAGCCGGCGACGACCGATACACGATCCCGGCCGGCAATCCCTTCGTGGGAGCCGCCGACATGCCGGAGGAGGTCTTCGCCCTGGGATTCCGCAATCCCCACACGCTGGCATTCTCGGTGGGCGACGACGGGGTTCCACGACTGCTGGTGGCCGACGCCGGCCGCGACAACGTGGAGGAGATCAACGTGGTGGAAGCCGGCGCCAACTACGGCTGGTCGGTCCTGGAGGGCATGTTCTCCCTGAAATCGGCGCCGGGAACGCTGTCCGGGATCGAGCCGATGACCCCCGAGGATCTGCAGTTCGCCATCGATCGGCAGGCGGTCTTTCCGTCGACGTTCATCGGCCACTACGGGTTCGTCGACTTCGACTCGGACGGCAATCCGATCAGCGGCCAGGTCGGAGGCGGTCAGGCCATCGCCAGCGGACATGCCATTCGCACCGAGTCGGTGCTGAACGGTCAGTTCATCTTCGGCGATTTCGCCAAGGGAGGCCGCTTCTACACCTCGGACTTCGAAGCCATGTTGGCCGCACCGACTGTCATCCCGGAGGGTGGCTCCCCCCAGGATCTCGGCTGGGTCACGCCGGCCCACCTACCCATTCTCTTCGACCACGACGGCGACCCGGCCACCCCGGCCACCGTCCACGCCGACATCTTGACCGTAATCGACAAGAGCCGCTCCGACATACGAATGGACGAGGGGCCGAACGGTGAGATGTACATCACGACCAAGCGCAACGGCACGGTCTATGAGGTCGTCAACGCCCGTCCCGACCATGCCGATGTTCTGTTCGGCGGCGACGGCGACGACAACCTGTACGGCTACGGCGGGGACGACCTGATCCTGGGTGAGCGGGGCGACGACATCATCCGGCTGTCGGACGGAGCCGACACCGTGGAGGGTGGGCTTGGTCAGGACACCTTCGTGATCGGGCCCAACGAGGGTAGCGACACCATTGTCGACTACCGGTCGGCCGTCGACACGCTCGACCTCAGCGAGTTCGACGGCCTGGGAGTGGAGATCGAGTTCCGTACCGTGGGCGATGACATCGAGCTGGTGCGAACCGACAGCGGCGCCGTCGTGGCCCTGCTGGTCGGCGCCGCCGCCGACTCCAACATCGCCCCGGTGGCGGTGGCCGACAACTACAGCGCGATCGACGCAGACCTGGCCGCCGCCGGGGCGGACGGGATCGTTCTGGGAACGGCGGCCGCCGGTACCGGGATCCTGGCCAACGACGGCGACCTCGACGGTCTCACCGTCACGTTGGTGGCTGTCGGCGGTCAAGCCGACGCCATCGACGTCTGGACGCCGGGGTCGAACGGGGGTCTGTTCCTGATCGCCGTTGATGGCACCATCGCCTTCGCCGATCCCGATGGCCAGGTTCCCGCCGGGACCACCAGCTCCATCGGCTACACCATCGCCGACGCCGACGGGACCACGGCGGACGCGGTGGCGTCGGTTCAGGTGGAGGAGGCACCGGTCGACAACACCGACCCGGTGGCCGTCGACGACCTGTTCGTGGTGCCGGTGTCGGCCAGCGGTCCCTACACCCGGATTGCCGCCATCAACGACGGCACCTCGATCCTGGCCAACGACAGCGACGCCGACGGTAACGACCTGACGGTGGCCGCGGCCAACGGCAACGGGTTCGACGTCAGCGTTTTCGGCGGCCCTCAGGTCTGGTTCGCCGGATCCAACGGCGGCGAATTCCGGGTGACCACCAACGGCGCCGTAGACTTCCGGTTTGTGGCCGGTGAGGCCATCGAGGGGGCCGCCACCGGCTTCACCTACACCGTCGCCGATTCACTGGGCGGTGCCGACGAAGCAACGGTTCGGGTGTTGTGGGGCGGCTTCGCCAACGACGACCGCTACACCCTCAGCGCCGAGGAGCTGGGCTCAGCCGGAGGCGGGATCATCGTCGTCGGCAGCGTCAGCGCCGGGACCGACGCCCTGGAGAACGACGCATTGGGCGCCTCGATCGTGTCCGTCAACAGCGACCCGTCGCTCCTGGGAAGTTGGACAGATGGCGATCAAGGAGGCCAGTTCCGGGTCTACGACTCCGGTGTCGTCCAGTTCCGCAACCAGGGCACGCCGGTTGCACCAGGTGGGGAAACGTCGATCGCCTACACTGTCGACGCTCCCGACTCGTTCGGGGAGACGGTGTCGGCCCGCATCACGGTGGCGGCGGAGGACGGCGTCGTCGACCCGGACTTCGCCCTCGATGATCAGTTCACCATGGCCGGTGAGGAGTTCAACTCCCGGGGCACGGCATGGTTCCGGCTCGGAGCTCTCTCGGCCGGCACCCACCTGCTGGCCAACGATGTCGGGGCCACCGAAGTCGTCGCCATCGTGGGGGACGGTGGCGTGACCGGTGCACCCGACGGCGTGTTCTTCGAGGGCGCCAACGGCGGCCAGTTCCGGGTCTACCCGTCGGGAGTGGTCGACTTCCGCAATCAGGGGACGCCGCTGAGCCCGGGCCAATCCACGTCGTTCCAGTATCAGGCCACCAACGGCTCGGCCGTCGACCTCGCCACTGTCACGTTCTCGGTTGACGAGCTGATCGTGCCCTGACCGGTCCGCTACGAGGTCAAACCACCGTCGACCACGAACTCCGAGCCGGTGCAGTGGGAACTCTCGTCGGAAGCGAGGAAGAGTACCAGTCGAGCCACCTCATCGGCTGACGCCATGTGGCCCATTGGAACCTGGTCTTCGAGCACGGTAGGCAGGCCGCTGTTGTCGTATTGGCGCAACATCTGTGTGTCGATGATTCCGGGGTGGACCGAGTTGACCCGCACGTGGTGGGGGGCCAGCTCCCGGGCGGCACTGCGGCTCATTCCCCGCAGCGCCCATTTCGAGGCGGCGTAGGCGAAGGCGATCATGGCCCCCCGGATACCGGCCACCGAGGAGATGTTGATGATGGAGCCCGACCGCTGCTCGACCATGGTGGGGGCCACGGCCCGCATGCCGAGATACACCCCGGTCTGGTTGACGGCGATGGTGGTGTCCCACAGCTCCCGCTCGGTGTCCAGCAGCCCGCCGAGGCGGAAGATCCCGGCGTTGTTGACCAGCACGTCGATCCGACCGTCGGTATCGACGATCTCGTCGACCAGGTCCGACCATCCGTCGGTGTCGGTCACATCGTGGGCCCGGAACCGGGCTCCGATCTCGGCGGCCACGGCCTGGCCCTCGTCGACCAGGAGGTCACTCAACCAAACGCTGGCTCCCTCGGCGGCGAAGAGGCGGCCTTCGGCTGCTCCCTGACCTCGTGCTCCTCCGGTGATCAACGCCACCTTGCCCTGCAAACGTCCCATGGCCCAACCGTAGACGGGACGGCTGACGGCCAAAAACCTCCGTAGATTTGACCGGCGGTGTCAACGTTTTGACCCCTACGGTGGTCTAGAGGGCAATGGGTCGACGAGAATTGGCCGCGGTTGGGCCGGAGGTCATCACCAACGAGGGGAATGTGGCGACGCTGTTTCGGCGACGCTACCCGGCGATGGTTCGGCTGGCGGCATGGCTGATGGCCGATTCGGCCGCGGCCGAGGACGTGGTTCAGGACGCCTTTGTTCGACTGGCCCGGACCGATCTGACAAAGGTGGATTCGCCCGACGCCTACTTGCGGACCACGGTGGTGAACCTGACCCGCACCCGGCAGCGACGGAACAGCCTGGCCCGCCGCCATCGGATCGTTTCCCTCAACCCGGTTCCCGGGCCGGAATCGTTGCTGTCCGATGAGGAGTTGGTGGCAGCCGTGACGGCGCTTCCCCGACGCCAGCGGGAGTGCGTGGTCCTTCGCTACACCGAGGACCTGCCGGTGGCCGACATCGCCGCCGCCCTCTCGATTTCGGCCGGGTCGGTCAAAACCCATCTCCATCGAGGTTTGACGGCGCTGGAGCACGCTCTCGGGCCGCAGTCGGAAGAAGGTAGGGCATCATGACGTCTCCGGCACTGGAATCCCGACTCCGCCGGGCCATGGGTCAGGCCGGCGACGGCGACTCGACCGCCGAGTCCGACACGCGGCTGGAAGCGGCCTGGGCCCAGGTTCAGGAACGATTCCAGCAGTCGGCGGCCCCCGAACGATCCGGTTGGACCGAGCATCACCGCCGACTATCAGCTGTGGCCGCTGCGGTGGTGGCCCTGGCCGGTGGCGGTTGGCTGCTGACCAGACTGCGGGTCGGCGACAGCGGCGATGGCGCGTTCACCACCCCGGCCGGAAGGCCGGTCGACCTGCCCACCGCACCGCCGAGCTGGATCGGGCCGGCGGCCATTGTGGTGGCGCTGATCGTGATGCTGGTGGTGGCCCGCCGCTATCAGCGACCGCTGGTGTCGACGGGACTGTCGCTGCTGGCCTTCGGGGCGACGGCCGGGCTGCTGCTGATCATGCCGTTCCTCCAAACCGCCGAAACCATGGCGGCCACCGCCCCGGCCATCAGAGGCTATGAGCTGCAATCGGCCGAGATCTCGTACTGGCCGGATGACTTCACCCACACCCTGGTCGAGTTGAGCTACGTGGCCACCGAAGAGTCCGGCGCCGGAACGGTTGAGGCGTTGGCCGCCGAGCTGGACATGATCTACTCACCGCCCAGCCGGTCCGGCTACCTGCAGGTTCCCCGCTGTCTGCAACGGCCGGTGGAGGGTCAACCGGCCGAGGGTTTCCCTTACGGCGATGTGTTCTGCCTCGACTCGTTCCGGGACGGGGACCTGGTCGTCACCGGCCACCGTTACACCGAACTCGGGTTGGTGCTGCCCCGCCTTGTCGTCTACAGCTCGGCCTTGTTCGGGTTGGTGTTCCTGGCGGTGGCGGCCAGTGGCGACTGGTTCGGGGCCGGAACCAGGAGACCAGGCCGGGGCTGGATGGCCCTGGCCCTCTGTGGTCTCGCCGCCGCCACCGGCCTGCTCGCCGTCACCGCCTATGACGTGATCCGGGTCGGTCGTCTGGGTGGCGTCCCGACCGGCTGTCGGCCCGGTGGAGATCTGAGCATCATGGAGTGTCGCGACATCGTCTACCCCGATCTGGTTCGCCGAGGTGTGATCCGTTCCGGCCTGCGCCTCTATCAACCGTTGATCCTGGCTTCCAACGCCATGGCCATCGTCATGGTCGCTCTGGGCTGGGTGGCCGGTCTAGCCGGTGGTCTGAACCGGCGCCGAGGGTTGGTGTTGCTGGCCCTCACCGCCCTGGTGGCTGCTCTCGGTCTAGGGGTGCAGTTGCCCTACGCCGAGACCATCTCCTTGCTCGGCCACCTCAACGACTGACGATCCCGGTCGCTTTCCCGGGCATCGGCCGGCGGTGTATGGTCGACGGCGTGGAGAGCAACCCGTGACCATCGGAATCGCCCTGGCCGGGGCCGGCGCCTTCGGTATCAAACATCTTGATGGCCTGGCCAACATCGATGATGTCGAGGTGGTCTCGTTGGTGGGACGGACCCTGGACAAGACCAAGGCGGTGGCCGACGAATACGGCGTCGGCCACGTGACCACCGATCTGGCCGAGTCGCTGGACCGGGCCGATGTCGACGCAGTGATCCTGTGCACCCCCACCCAGATGCACGCGGCCCAGACCATTCAGTGTCTGGAGGCGGGTAAGCACGTCGAGGTGGAGATCCCGTTGGCCGACTCCCTGGCCGACGCCCAGGCCGTGGTCGAAGCCCAGGAACGCACCGGGCTGGTGGCCATGTGTGGCCACACCCGGCGGTTCAACCCCAGCCACCAGTGGGTGCACAACCGGATCGCGGCCGGGGAGTTCACGATCCAGCACATGGATGTGCAGACGTTCTTCTTCCGCCGTACCAACACCAACGCCAAGGGCGAGCCCCGCTCCTGGACCGACCACCTGTTATGGCACCATGCCGCCCATACCGTCGACCTGTTCCAGTACCAGACCGGTTCCCAGGTGGTGGCAGCCCAGGCCCTGGAAGGACCCCATCATCGCGAACTTGGCATCGCCATGGACATGTCGATCCAACTCAAGGCCGAGTCGGGGGCGTTGTGCACCCTGGCCCTGTCGTTCAACAACGACGGTCCACTGGGCACCTTCTTCCGTTACATCGGCGATACCGGCACCTACGTTGCCCGCTACGACGATCTGGTCAACGGCAGGGACGAACCGATCGACGTTTCCCGAGTGGCGGTGTCGATGAACGGGATCGAGTTGCAGGACCGGGAGTTCATCGCCGCCATCCGGGAAGGCCGGGAACCCAACTCCAGCGTGGCTCAGGTCCTGGCCTGCTACGAGGTGCTGCACGACATCGAGCAACATCTGCGTTCCCCGTCGTGAATGACTTCGACCATGGTTCCGCTCGACTCCATCGTTGATCTCGATCACCACCCCGTCGCCGACCCGTCCTTCATAAGCCGCTGCCGGACGACCCTGAACGCTGAGGGAGCGCTGGTGCTGTCAGGGTTCTTCCGGTCCGAGGCGCTGGCCGCTGTCCGGGCCGCCTCGGGCCCCGCCGCGACCGACGCCTACTTCAGCAATGCCACCCACAACGTGTACCTCACGCCACCCGACCCGACCCGGCCTCCGGACCATGCGGTCAATCGACAGGTCGTGAGCACGAAGGGTTGTATCACCGACCGTCAAATTCCTGTCGATTCACCCCTGCGGGCCCTCTACGAGTCATCCCGGTTCCGACGGTTTCTGGCCGCCTGAGGGCGACGACAACCACGCCGGGGTTGCCTCCGTCCTGGACGGTCGAGTGGCACCCCGTCGACTGGTCTTCCACCCGGGTGACCTCGTGCTGTTCCGAGGTCGTGATGCGTTGCACCGGGTTACGCCGGTCGAGGGCGACGTCACCCGCATACTCGTGGTTTTCGCCTTCAACACCGAACCGGGTATCGGCCTCTCAGCCCAGGCCAAGAAATGGTTCTACGGCATCTGACCGGCGGCCCTTTTCCGCCCCCCGACCGATGTCGTAGAATCCGCAGATGACAACGGGATCCAACAGTGCCGGGCCGAACGGTGGGGGGGCGTTGAGCTATTCCGTCGGGGTGTCGGCTGACGGCCACACCATCTCGCTCAGCTGCCGGTCGGACCCGGGCCGAGACTTGATGCTCAACCGGTTCTGGCTACGGGACATCTGCCCCAGCCTGCCATCGAAACAGTCGGGCATGCGCACGTCGTCGGTAGCCGGCCTACCCCCGGATCTGGCCGCCCGGGCGGCCGACTTGGACGGTTCCCACCTGGTCGTGGACTGGAGCGACGGTCACCGCAGCACGTTCGCCATGGCCGACCTGGTAGGCCTGGCCACCGCCGGTCAGGGTCGGCGTCCCGACTGGGGCCAGGTCCGCCACTTCGACGCCACCCACCGTCCGGCCCCCTTCTCCATAAAACGCCTGACCGCCGGGTCGCTCGCTCACCACGATCTACTGGAAACGGTCAACGTCGACGGAATGGCCCTGATCAACGACTTGGCCGACGATGACGACGCCACCGAAACCCTGGCCGCCCTGTTCGGGCATGTCCGGGACACCGACTTCGGTCGCGTCTTCAACATCGTCACCGAGCCCGACGCCTGGACCTTGTCGCAGTCGAGCCAGGGGCAGGATCCCCACAGCGACGACCCCTACCGATACACGCCGAGCGGCATCACCATCCTTCACTGCCGCCGGGCCGCCACCGGTGGCGGCGATTCACTACTGGTCGACGGCTTCAAGGTGGCGGCCGACATTCGCCGCTCCGATCCGGCGGCCTTCGAGCTGTTGTCGACCGTCTCGATCCCCTACGTCCGTCATCGTCGGGAGGCCGTCGACCAGGGAGAGGATGTACACATGATCGCCTATGCTCCGGTGATCTCGGTCAATGACGGCGGCGAGGTCACCGGCATCCGCTTCCACGAACGGTCAACCGGGGTCTTCGATCTCGATCCGGACATCGTCGACCGCTACTACCTGGCTTTCCGGGCTTTTGCCGCCGGGGTACGGTCGCCGGCCAATCAGCTCGTCCACCGTTTGACCGACGGTCAAGCCATCGTCGTCGACAATCAGCGGGTCCTGCACGGTCGTACCGACTTCGGCGCCGATGTCGGCGGCCGGCGGCATCTCCGCCTGTGCTCAATCGATCGCGATCAGGTTCACAGCCGGCTGCGGCGTCTCAAGGAGCTGCACGGGTTCGAGGCCGTCGACCAACGCTGGCGCTCCGGGGCGGTTCCGGCCTGACCACCACCTGCCCACCTCGAACGCCACCCTCCCGGCCCATGAGGTCCCGACGATTGCTGTTGGCCGGGTTGGTGGGCGGAGCCCTCACCGTCGCCGGTTGCGGCGTCATCGACGGCGAGGCTCTTCCACCGGCCGACGGCGCCACCATAGAAGGGGCACCCGGCTATCCGCTGTTTGATCACACTCTCACCTGGACCGGCGATGACATCATGGTGGTCGGCGGCGCCGGTGGCGACATGAACGACGGCCTGCTGGTCGACGAACCCCTGGTCTGGAACCCGACTGACGGCGTGCGCCCCATCTCGTCGCCTCCGGGCCAACCACGAAATCGCCATACTGCGGTTTGGACCGGCCGCGAGCTGTTCGTCTGGTCGGGGACAACCCAACCCTACGGCGTTGGCGACGGGCTCCTCAGCTCGACCGTGGCCTACGATCCGAACGCCGGCAGCTGGCGACCGTTGGCCGACGGACCGGCCCGGGCGGCCCGGGTGCGGGGCCGGGGGGCGACCTTCAAGAACCACGTGGTCGTCACCGGTGGTACGACCCCATCCACCGACGACGAAGGCACCATCGGGCTCTACAACCTGGATACCGACAGCTGGACGACGGCCCAGGTCCCGGGTGACGCCCTCACGGCAGTGGCCACCGACAACGCCGCCTACGTCCTCTGGGTCGATGGTCAACAGGCCATCCGACTCAGCCACCTCGATCCGGACACCCGAGCGCTGACCGACGTCGATCTTCCCGGCCTACCGCCGGGGGCCAACCAGTCCAACGCCGTCGTCGCCGGTGATCGGCTGGTGATCTGGGCCGAGGCGGCACCGGAGGCTCCTGACCAGCCCGAGAATGCGGTCACCGTTCTCGTTCTTGATGACGACCGGGCTCTGGCCGCCGATCCGGGTAGACCGCCGGCGTGGCGGGTGCTCCCCGTCGAGGTCGAGTTCCCCGGTTCGGCCAGCGGCTTCAGTGACGTCCGACCGCTGGTTCACACCGACAACTGGTTGGCCTTCATGGAGGGGGCGGCCGTCAAGTGGATACGAATCGACGACGGCCTGGAGGTGCAACAGTCACTGACCCTGTCCCAGTCCTGCGCCCTCAACACCGAGGCGGTCGGCACTCCGGACTTCGTGGTGGCCTGGGGCGGCAACTGCACGTTGGTGAACGACGACGGTTCGGAGGAACAGATTGTCGATCATGTCGTCTTCGCCGAGCCGGAGGTTGCCGGGTAGCGGGTGGTGTTCAACCCCGGCCGCGCTCCTGTCCCGGTCAGCCGTGGTGGCGGCTGAGCCGCCGCTCGTATCGTCGGTCGCGTCGGGCCGACCGAGCCTCCAGCCGGGCATCCCGGCGGGCCTCCCGTAATTCGGACCTGGCCTGATGGTAGAGCTGACGGGCAACCTCGACCTCGTCCTCCAGGTAGCCGATGTCGACTTCGGCGGCGGTGTCGATGACGACGGCGTCTGCCACCCCGGCATCGCTCGGGGGCAAGGCCGGGGCCTCTGCTTCGACGGGAGCCGGGGCCGTTGCCGCCGGCCTGACCGGAGCCTCGGGTTTCGCCGGGGCCGTTGCCGCCGGCCTGACCGGAGCCTCGGGTTTCGCCGGGGCCGTTGCCGCCGGCCTGACCGGAGCCTCGGGTTTCGCCGGGGCCGTTGCCGCCGGCCTGACCGGAGCCTCGGGTTTCGCCGGGGCCGTTGCCGCCGGCCTGACCGGAGCCTCGGGTTTCGCCGGGGCCGTTGCCGCCGGCCTGACCGGAGCCTCGGGTTTCGCCGGGGCCGTGGGCCGGGACCGACCGACATCGACCGTGACCGGTTCGAGACCCGCCGGCTGCACGATCACCTCGGTCGAAGGCCGGGGCGAGGGTTGCGCAGGTCGCTGCCGGGGTGCCGGTGCCTTGGCCTGCGTTCGCCGGGCCGGGAGCTGTGCCGGCGGCCGCTGGCCGGCCTGGGGTTGACGCTGTGGTGGCGGCTGCTGGCCGGTACGGAGCTGGCGAGCCGGTGGCGGCGGCACCTGCGACGAGGGCGCCCTCCTCTGCCCCTGAGGTCCTCTTCCCTGTCGAGCCTGCTGACCCTGCTGTTCGATCGACTCCTTCACCTCGTCGATCAGACCTTCGACCGCTTCCCGGAACATTCGACCAACCATGGTTCAATTCTACGTCCACCGATGGGTCCCGTCCCATCACCCTGAGTTACGCTGAGGCAATGCAGCAAATGGTCATCACCGTCCTCGGCAACGATCGGGCCGGTCTGGTCGACGCCCTCTCGGGAGCCATCACCCGCCACGGTGGCAACTGGGAACGCAGCGAGATGATAGAGCTCGCCGGGAAGTTCGCCGGTGTCGTGCTCGTGACCGTGGCCCCTTCCAAGGCCGACGGCCTCAAGGCGGAACTGGACACCATCGATTCGTCCGGCCTGCTCAACATCGAGGTTTCGGTGGCCCGATCGACCGAAACACCTCCCGGTCGGCTGTTCAACGTGGACGTCACCGGCCAGGATCATCCCGGGATCGTGCACGAGATCTCCCACGCCCTGGCCGCCAACGGCTGCAGTATCAACGAGTTCAGCTCCGAGGTCGTTCCCGCCCCCATGGGCGGCCAGATGTTTGTGGCCGTGGCTGTGGTTCAGGCCCCCGAGACCATGTCCCAGGGTGAACTCAGCGACCTTCTGGAGAACGTGGCATCGGACCTCATGGTCGATGTCGAGGCCGACGCCCCGTAACGCCAACGCCGCCCGTCATCAGCAAAACGATCCGGTGTCGTCGACCCCGAGGCCGCCACGGGGGCCGATACCGGCGATGACCGGGCCGTCTTGTGAGTCGACCAGACGGAACAGCGGGGAGTAGGGATCGCCCTCCACCGCCACGCAGGCCCCGGGACCGGGTTCCACCGCAATCAGTCGAGAATCGGGTCCCAGGGCGGCCGACGCCTCGGGCAGGGCCATGCCAACCGATATCGGCCCGAACGACTCATCCGACCGCCTGAGGCCGAAGGTGGCACTGGCTTCCTCGGCCACGACCCAGACGGTGAGGTCGGCGTAGGGGTCGACGGCGAACTGTGTGGGGCCGATGGGCAGAGCCCGGCCGACCAGGCCAAGGTCGAGTTCCTCGTCGGAATCGACAGTGGCCCGGCGGTCGAGCCAGGTCAGCTCCATGGTGTCGAAGCCCTTGTTCCAGATCTCGAGCGTCTGGTGCTCGGCCACGACAAGGCAGCCCGGCGACCGCTCGGCCACCGTGGCCTCTCCCGACTCCTGATCGACGGTGGCGTCTTTGCGCTGCCAGAGGGCAGCCCAGGCGGTAGGCCCATAGGCGGTGTCGCAATCGGGTGGCGGGGGGGAGAACTCGACGCCCTGGAGCCGCCGACCGGTTTCCCAGTCAACGTGATAGCGCCCGGCCGGCGACACCAGCGTGCGCAGGGCCAGCGATCCGTCAGCCAACCGGGCCAAGCCGAAGACCACAGCGGGGTTGATCCGGGCCGACCACACCACGTTGCCCTCGGGAGCATCGATTCGGGTCAACAGCCCGTGAGGGGTCAACGACAGTATCGACGGCCCGTCGTCGGTGGTGATGGTGCGAGCCAGCCACTGGTCTGTCCAGGTACCCTCCGGTCCGTCCAGCCCAACGGCGAAGTCACGTTCACCGCTGATGGCGTCGAATCCGAACACCATCGTCCCCTGACCGTCGGCCGTCGAATCAGGGTCACTGAAAACGTCGACCATCACCACCTGATCGTCGGTGGTGGTGATGGGATTCCAGCCCCAGTCGGCTTGTCGCCGGCCCTCGGCCCGCCACAGGACGGTTCCCAACCCCGGATCGACCCGGTACAGCTCCGGAGGGCGCTGGTCGCCTTCACCGGCGAAGGACGACCAGACGTACCACGGTCCCTGGCCCTGGCCCCGGACCCCGACAACCACACCGGGCAGATCCAGGCGCCAGCGAACGGCACCGGTGGCCGAGGCCAGGTTGACGATGCCCCGGTCGGAGTCGGCCAGCCAAACCCCGGCCGCCACCTCGCCCTGCTCCAGCATCGGTTCGTCGAACATCGTGGCCGTGGGATCCAACAACAGCAACGTGCCGTTGGATTCGGCCGGCAGCTCGAACGTCCACTGCTCGGTCAGGTTGACGGCATCGACGGCGAGCACCCGGTGGGCGTCGTCCGTGGTCACGACGACCGAGCCGACGACCAGCGGACCGGAGGTGTCGGCCGGATAGCCGAGACGACGGCGGTGTTCGATATAGGCCGGACCCAGAGCGACCGGTCGTAGATCGAAGGCGTCGAGTTCGGCATCGCTGAGTTGGAGGTCGGTGGTGACGTCGGTGGTCAGCGGCTCGTCCGGTCGACAGAACCTGATGGCGCCATTCGACTCGTCTCGGCCCACCAGCGAACCGTTCCGGTTGGTGCGGTCGGCGATGTCGCCGGGACACGGGGTGAAGCGAATGCGGAGGTCGGTGCCGGTCGGCCCCACGATTCGGAGCGCGGCCGGAGGCGCTTGGGCCACAACCGTGTCGATCTCGGTGTGCAGTCGAGCCGGGACGCTCAACCGGAACCGCTCCCCCGACGGAAGCCGCAGGTCGTAGATGGCTGCCCCGTTCTCACCGGCCACCGGCGTGAGGTACTCTCCACCGGCCACTGCCGGGCCGCCGAGTGTCGGCCGCGACGTCGGAGAGGTGGTGGCGGGCCGGACCGGGATCGACGAGGGCGGGTCCGCCGACTCGGCCCCCTCGGGTGGCGGTGCCGCCAACCACAACAGGCCCGCCAATGCCACCGCCGCCGACAGGGCGAAGGCCAGCGTCCGTCCTCCTCCCGGCAGCCCACCGGCCCATCGATGGGAGCGACCACGACCGACGATGTCCGGCCACAGATCGGGTGGTTTGATGTCATGAAAGGGAGCGATCAGGTCGGCAATCGACGACTCGATCTCGTCGGCCGATGCTCCTTGGGCCGGGCCTTGGAGATGGGCGCAGGCCTTCCGGTGGTCGGCCTCGACCGAATCGAACGGCCGGGACATCAGCGGGGCGATTTCCTCCAGCTCCAGACCGGCGATGAAGCGCAGGACCACCACCGCCCGCTGATCGTCGTCGAGCTCCTCGAGACGGCGAACGGCGGCTTCGGTCGGCGGGCCGTCGGGATCGACCATGACGACACCACCGCGGTCCTGGCTCCTGTGGTCGGAGCGAGGTTGAAACGCCGCCCGCCACAGCAGCGACTCGTCGACCGCCTCGGCCTCGGCGTCGGCGGCTTGGGCAAAGGCCGCCAGCTCAGCCTGCTCGGCCCGCTCCCGGTCACCCCAGTAGGCCAGCAGCGACGGCCAGAGACGGGGGTGAAGATCCAGGTAGGCCTGACGAACGACGTCCATTACTTCCAATGTCGCGTTTTCGGAGCGCGAATTGCACCCCGGCCGGCCACCAATACCGTGTTGTGACGGTCGCCCCCCGGACTTGGAACGGTGCCCGCTCGACCTCTACGCTGGCCACAACAAGTTAGGGAGTTAAACGAAAAGTTCGACAAGTGAAGATGCCCCTCGCGGGGTTGAGGTGAAAGTCCTGACCGGCGGTGAAAGTCCGCGAACCGGGGTTGGCGGCCACTGGCCTGCGACCTCGGCCGAATCGGTGGAACTCCGATGCCGACGGTGACAGTCCGGATGAGAGCGAGTGGGTGTACGACTGTGGAGGAGGCGCGTCCTTCCCGTGTTTCGGGATGGGTGTGACCGCCTCAGGTCATATGCTCCTGCCCGAAACCCGCCCGGTGGCCAACCGAATTGCGGAGCAGTAGACGCAACCGATGACCGACACAGCCAACCCGACATCGTCGATGTCGAATCCGACGGATCCGGCCGGTCCGGCAACAGCCGGCGCCGGGGCTCCGGAGGTGAGAGCAAGTGGGCTCGGTCGCGTCTTCACCACCAACGACGGACTTCACCGGCCGGCCCTTCATGACGTCGATCTGGTGATCCCGCCGGCTCAGTTCGTCAGCATCATCGGGGCTTCGGGTTGCGGCAAGTCGACCCTGCTGCGGCTCGTGGGCGGGCTCGACCGGCCGACCAGCGGAACGATCACCGTGGGCAACGAGGACCCGAGCGTGGTCCGGGGTCGGGGGGTGATCGGGCTGGTTCCGCAGTCGCCGGCCCTCCTGCCTTGGCGATCGGTGGCCGACAACGTGGCCCTGCTCGATCAGCTCGGCCCGTGGAAGGGTCGCCGGGTTGATGCCAACACGGTGCGACGGTGGTTGGAGCGGGTACAGCTGGCCGGCGAACACGATCTGCTCCCCCACCAGCTCTCGGGTGGCATGCAGCAGCGGGTGGCCCTGGCCCGGGCCTTCGCCATCGAGCCGTCGTTGCTCCTGATGGACGAGCCGTTCAACGCCCTCGACGAGGTGACCCGCCATCACATGCAGACGCTGCTGGTCGAGCTTTGGCGGCTGCGGCAAGCCACCGTGGTGTTCGTCACCCACAGCATCGACGAAGCGGTGAAGCTCTCGGACCGGGTGGTGGTTCTGGGAGGGAAACCGGGAACCGTGGCCGCCGAGATCACGATCGATCTGGCTCGGCCCCGGGAAAGCGGGATCGAGGACACCCAGCCGTTCCGCCGCCATGCCGCCGCCATACGGCGGGTGCTGATCGGCGACACCGGACCCAACGGCGAGCCCGATGCAGCCATCAACCCCGGCCACGAGGTCGGGTCATGATCGGCAGCTCCCCCTCCCGGACCGCTTCCCGCCTGGCCGCTCCGGTTGCCGCGGTGCTGGGCCTGCTGCTGGCCTGGGAGCTGGTGACCCGCGTGTTCAACATCCGGGCCATCGCCCTGCCCCGGCCCAGCGACGTACTGGCCGCCATTGTGGCCAACCCGGGATTCTTTGCCTCCAACACCTGGGTCACCCTGGCCGAGGCCATCCTGGGACTGATCATCGGGTTCGCCGCCGCCGCCCTGGCCGCGTCGTTGATGGCCCACAGCTCGTTGGTGGAGCGATTGTCTTGGCCCGGCATCATCATCCTGCAGTCGACCCCGATCGTGGTGTTGGCGCCGATACTGTTGATCTGGTTCGGGTTCGGTATCTGGCCCAAGGCCCTGATCGTGGCCCTGTTCGTGTTCGTACCCCTGACGACCAACATGTTGACGGGCCTACGATCGGTCGACACCGACCTACTCAGGGTGGCGGCTTCAGTGGATGCCTCCCGCTTGGAGGTCTACCGCACACTGCGGGTTCCCCACGCCCTGGCCGACACCTTCGCCGCCGGTCGGATATGTGTGTCGCTGGCTCTGGTCGGCGCCGTCATCAGCGAGTTCTACGGCGGGTCCACATCAGGGCTCGGGTACCAGTTCCGGAGGGCCCTGGTCAGCATCAACCCCGACATCGCCTGGGCCTGCATCGTGATTCTTGCCGGCTTTGGGATCATCGGAACCTTCGCCGTTCTGGCGCTGGAGAGTCGGGTGCTGCATTGGCACCCGGCATACAGGAGAGACAACCAATGAATCGAATCAACCGTACGGCCGTCACCCCGAAGGTGGGATTGAGGCCGCGCCCAAGACGGGCTCAATGGCTGCCGCCGGCTCTGATCGTGCTGGCTCTGGTGGCCGCCGGCTGCACCGACGACGGTACGGCGGGTGGCGATCAGGCGGCCGGCGACCCCTGCCAACGCAACGCCACAGTCGGCACCATCACCGTCGTCACCGGCTTCGACTTCGCTGCTTCTCCCGGGATCATCGACCCCATCGTGGCCGAGGCCGAGGGCTACTACGACGAACTCTGCCTCGACGTGGAGATCCAACCGGGCTTCGCTCCCCAGAACCACACATTGGTGGCCTCGGGGGAAGCCCAGTTCGCCAACGCCGGATCGTTCGGCGAGGTGGTCAAGGCCAACGTCGACGGTGACGCCGGCCTGGTGGTGTTGGCCCACTACGGCAAGACGGCCATCGAGGCGCTGGTGGTGCCGGCCGATTCCGACATTCAAGCGCTCGACGATCTGGCCGGCAAGGTCGTGGGTATCAAAGGTGATCTGCCGTTTTCGCTACAGACGATGCTGGGCCAGGCCGACGTCGACCGGGCCAGCTTCGAGGAGCTCCTGCTCGACACCTTCGATCCGCTGGCCGGCTTCGAGCTGGGCATCGACGCCCTGCCGGTCTACAAGAGCAACGAGCCGATCCAGCTCGACAACGCCGGCTTCGAGTATCGGGTCTTCGACCCACTGGAAGCCGACGTCCCGTCGTCGTTCGGGCTGTTGGTGGTGGGTGAGGACTTCTTGGCCGATCACCCCGACGTGGTGGCCGACTTCATGCGAGCATCGTTGCGGGCCATGGCCTTCTCGGTCGATGATCCCGACGCCGCCGTGCAACACGCCCTGGACCGCATCGCCACCAACGAGGGCTCGTTCCTCGGTGACTACACCGAGATCCCCCGCTGGCAGGTCGAGCGTGACCTGGTGGTCAGCCTGACTCCGGAGGGCCAGGGCTACGGCCAGATCGACGTCGACCGTCTGGGAGCGGAAACGGCGGCATTGACCGAAGTCGGCGTGTTCGACGGCGAGCCCGACTGGCAGTCGATGATCGCCCCCGACGTTGTCGACGATCTCTACGACGGTGGCACCGAGGTGGCGTGGGAGCCCTACCAGGAAGCCGACGCCGCCGGACAGTAGCGCCCGGCGCCCGCCCGCCCGCTGTCGTTCTGTCCGTCGCCACGCGTCGATATCGACGCGTGGGAGCAGGCAGAATGGGAGTAGCAGAGGAAGGAGACACCGATGACGACGTCGAACACGATGCCCGCCGCCTTCTTCGGGCACGGCAGTCCGACCAACGCCTTGGAGTCCAACCGCTACACCGAGGCGTGGCGGGCCTTTGGCCAGGCGGTGCCCCGACCACGGGCCATCCTGTGTATCTCGGCTCATTGGTACATCAACGCCACTGCGGTGACGGCCATGGCTCGGCCGAAGACCATCCACGACTTCTTCGGCTTCCCTCCCGAGCTGTTCGCCATGCAGTATCCGGCACCGGGCCTGCCCGAGCTGGTCGACGAGATAGCGGAGACGGTCAAGCCAACCTGGATCGGCGCCGACCACGACAGCTGGGGTCTCGACCACGGCACCTGGTCAGTTCTGGTCCACAGCTTCCCGGCGGCCGACATCCCGGTGGTGCAGCTGGCAATCGACGCCTCGAAACCGTTCGACTACCACTTCGATCTCGGACGACGACTGGCCCCGCTCAGAGACGCCGGGATTCTGATCGTCGGCAGCGGCAACATCGTGCACAACCTCCCGGCGGTACGGTTCGAGCTGGGCGAGGTGGGATTCGATTGGGCCGTGCGTTTCAACGAGAACGTCCGGGACATCTTGACCGACGATCCAGCCCGCATCGCCGCGGTGAACGACTCGCCCGACCACCGGCTGGCCGTTCCCACACCGGACCACTACCTGCCGATGATCTACACCGCGGGCTTGGCCGCCGCCGCCGGTGAGCCAATGACGCCGATCATCGACGGCTACATGGCCGGTTCGCTGTCGATGGACGCCTACTCGCTGGGTATGCCCGACCAGAGCTGAACCCGAGACCGCGCTCGGCGGTCAGGGCGATATCCGCGCCGGCGAGCGGCGTTCTACAATCCGTTCGTGAGTGTGAACCCGGCGACCAGACTCGGCGTCTCGTCAGACGACATCACCACCCTGGCGGTGGGTGCCGTGGTCAACGCCGCCAACTCCTCGCTGCTGGGCGGCGGCGGGGTCGACGGCGCCATCCACCGGGCCGGTGGACCGGCCATCCTGGCCGATTGCCGGGCCATCGTGGCCGCTCAGGGGCCGTGCCCTCCGGGCGAGGCGGTGGCCACCGGCGCCGGCGAGCTGCCGGCCGGCATCGTGATCCACGCGGTGGGGCCGATCTGGGATCAGGGCCAGGAGCCGATGATGAGGGCGACGTTGGCGTCTTGTTACCAACGCAGCCTGCAGATCGGTATGGAGCACGGTGTCCGCTCGATCGCCTTCCCCAATATCAGCACCGGGGCCTACGGCTTTCCCAAACCACTGGCCGCAGCCGTTGCCCTGGAGGCCGTTGTCGACTGGTTGGAGACCAACCCCGCCCATCAGTACCAGTCGATTCTCTTCGTCTGCTTCGATGACGAGAACCGCCGGCTCTACGAAATGCTCCTGGCCGAACGGGGCTGAACAACCGGCTCGACCGGGGGCCGGGAACCGGATCAGCGGCTGGAGCGGAAGGCGCTGAGGTAGGCGGCGCCCCGCTGCAGGTCGAACCACAGATCGGGGTCGCGGTTGATGGTGCGAGTATCGGGATCGACGGCGGCCAGCGATCCCGGTGGATCGACCGGGATCTGACCCGGAGTGCAGCCGGGTAGGGTCTCGAACCGGTAGTCTTCGCCGTTGGCTTCGAGCCAGGTCATCAGAGCGGCCAGGTCTTCGTGGTCGGGGTTCATGCCACCGTGCATGAGCACCACATCGCCCGGACCGATGGTTTGCAAGCGGGCCAGCACGAACTCATAGCCGTACTTCCAGTCGACGGTGTCGACGTCCCAGCGGCCGGACGAGATCCAGCTCTCGTTGCTCAGTCCGATGCTGGAGGCGAGGTTGATGAGGACATCGCTGTTCTCTCCGAACGGGGGCCGCCAGCACCGAACTCGTCGACCCACCGTTTCGGCCACGAACCGGTTGGTGGCCTGCAACTCGGTCAGCGCCTCCAGCGGAGGCATCTGGGTCAGGTCCGGGTGGGACCAGGTGTGGTTGCCGACGGCGTGGCCCCGGCGGACGATCTCGGCCAGCATCTCCGGGCTGTTCTGGGCGTTGCGCCCGATGACGAAGAAGGTGGCCTTGGCCTCCCACTGGTCGAGCACGTCGAGGTACTCGGTGGTGCGGGGACCGGGTCCGCTGTCGAAGGTCAGATACACCACGGGGCGGTCGTCGGTGACCGCTCCGGCGCCGGTGCCCGATTGCTGGGGCAACAGAGGGACGGCCAAGGCCACGGTGACCGCCCACAGCACAATGTTCTGGATCATCGACGTCGGGTACACCGCTCCCCCGTCGGCCGATCAAGCGACGACATGAGACGTTCGGCCTACTCGTCCGGTGTCACAGTCGATCGTCATAATGGTTTCCAGGGCTACGCAGATCAGCCGGCGATAATCTTCACAAAAGGGGAGCGACATGACCTTCAAATCACCAGCCAGCGGATCCGAGGAATCTCGTTGTTGCTCCGTCAGCACCGGCGGCGCCTCTCCGGGCGTGGCCGGATCGTCCGCCGGTCAATCCGAGCTGGCCGAGCTGTTCGGCCAGCTGCGCGGCCGGCTGGATCACCTCCGCACCGATGGTGCCGCCGAGGGCCACGGGCCATCGGGTCCTGTCGACCTGGCCGTGGCCGTGGTGGCCGAGGCTCTTGCCATCGGCGAGGCCATGAGCCGCCTTGATTCAGGGGTCGACGCTGGAGCAGATCCGATGGGGCATACGCCGGCCATCTACGCCGAGATCGACAGTCGCTACGTCGAACATCGCACCCGGGCACTGCGGTCGGCCCTGCATGGCGTCGACGATTACGTGTGGTGGGGAGGCCTGGTCACCGGCACCACGAGGTGAGCACCCGAGGGGTGGAAGTGTCCTGTGGGTGCAGTCCGGTTGATTGGGGGGAAAGGACTGCACCCACAGGAGCGGCGGCAACAGCCACGCTGGGCGGCTGTAAGAGCGGGAGGGATGTCGGCGGAAACATCCCACCCGCTCATACATTTCTAGTCCCGGCTATCGATGTTTACAACTAATTGGGTGATTTATCTCGTTCACTATTTGATTGATTATGCTTGTCGCTACAGCTTGCTAAATCAACAAATTTCCTTAACCATTTGCTAACCATCGCTGGGGAGGGGCGTGGTCGGTCTGAATCCGGGCCAATCCCTGCCAGGATGAAGACATGATTGATCTTCGGTCCGACACGGTGACCCGACCTACGCCGGCCATGAAGGCGGCCATGGTGGCGGCTGAGGTCGGAGACGACGTGTGGGGTGACGACCCGACCGTGAAGGAGTTGGAAACCAAGGTGGCGGACCTGCTGGGCAAGGAGGCGGCCGTCTTCGTCACCTCGGGAACGCAGGGCAACCTCTGTGCCGTGATGGCCCACTGCCGCCGCGGCGATTCCTTCCTGGTCGGCCTCAAGGCCCACACCTACCACTATGAGGCCGGGGGAGCCGCCGTTCTGGGCAGTGTGCAACCCCACCCGCTCTCCCTGCTCGACAACGGTCAGTTCGACCTCGGCCAGCTGGCCGACGCCATCACCCCCGACGATCCCCATTTCGCCCCGATCCGGTTGCTGGCCGTCGAGAACACCCACGACGGTATGGCTCTCCCGTTGGACTATCACCACCAGATCGTCGACTTCGCCGCCCAACACGACCTGGCACTGCATCTCGACGGCGCCCGGCTGTGGAACGCCGCCACGGAACTCGGTCTGCCTCCCCAACGTGTGGCGGCCGGGTTCGACACGGTCTCGGTCTGCCTGTCGAAGGGTCTGGGGGCTCCCCTCGGATCTGTTCTCGCCGGGTCGCAGGAGCTCGTCGATCGGGCCAGGAGAGTTCGCAAGATGCTGGGTGGGGCCATGCGCCAGTCGGGAATCGTGGCCGCCGCCGGCATCCACGCCATCGACCATCACCTGCCGCGCCTGGCCGAGGACCATGACAAGGCCGAGAGACTGGCCCAAGGTCTGGGCCGGATCCCAGGGGTGGAGGTGCAAAGCCGTAACACCAACATGGTCTTCGTCGACCTCGGACCGGAGGCTGAGAAGATGGCCGAGGCGGCAACGGCCAACGACATACTGCTGGCCGTCTGGGGCCGCCAGTCGCGCATGGTCACCCACCTCGACGTCTCGGACAACGATGTCGACAAGACGCTGGCCGTCCTGGCCGGCGCCGTCTCCTGATCGTGGCCGCCGAGCCGGGCCCGGACCTGGGCCCCGTTTCCCGCCGCCAACTGGAGAGTCTGCTCGATTCCAGCTACCAACCGTCGATCCCGTTCGACCAGCCCATCCACCGGGCGGCCGTGGCCGCCATCTTTCGATCGAGGTCGGCCGGCTCGGATGGAACTCCGGCCACGGTTACCGAGGTCCTGTTGATCCAGCGGGCCAGCCGCATGGGCGACCCGTGGTCGGGTCAGATGGCCTTCCCCGGTGGTCGGACAGATCCGACCGACCCGACACCGGAGTCGACCGCAATCAGGGAGACCCGGGAAGAGATCGGACTCGAGCTCCGCCCCGACCACGCCATCGGAACCCTGGCCGAGCTGGACGGGGGACGGGCCACCAACCGGCTGGTCCTGGTATCGGCCCACGGCTACTGGCTGGGCGACGAGACTCCGGAGCTGAACCCAAACCACGAGGTGGCCGACACCGTGTGGGTGCCCCTGGCTGATCTGGTCGACCCGGCCCGACACATCGACTACTACTACCCGGCCGCCGACATGACGTTCCCCGGCATCCGGCTGAACGGCGACGATCAGGTTCTGTGGGGGCTGACCCTACGGTTCTTCGGCCACCTGTTCCAACGGCTCGACGTTCCCTTCCTCGTCTGACCGCCCTCCCCCAGAACTTTGTGACTGGCACGACCCGTTTGTGGGTCGTAGCGGTCCCAAAGTTCGGCCGGGGTTCGGTCGGACGGTACGGGCCCTTGTCGCCGCCGCCGGCCCGGTGTACAGTCCAGACACGGCGGCGAGCGTCGCCCAACCCCATCCCGGCTTCCACCCGAGCAGGTTCGCGGGGCAAAGGAGAGCCGTCTCTTCCGCTCAGCACAATCACATCATGTCGAACTTCGAGTTGCGGCCCGCAGGCGCCGCTCCACATCGTTGCACGGGTCAGGGGTGGCTGAAACCAGGCTCCGATGTGCTGAGCGAACGGAGATCGAATCATGACCAAGAACCGCGACTTCAAGACCCTGGTCCGTCGACGCATGGCCAAGACGGGCGAGCGCTATTCAACGGCCCGAGCCCATGTGGCGGCGGCCGGAGGTGGGCGAGTCGGCCCACCGCCCGGATTTGCCGCCGAAGCCTATCCCGGGCTGATTCCCGGCGTCGACCGGGTCGGCGGAGCCCAACCCGATGTGGCCGCCGCCCGGAACCTTTGGGCCAACACCGGATTCAGCGGCCCGGACGGCGAGCCGCTCAGCGAGGCCATGGCCTTCGGACTGGCCGGCGGCGTCGGCTTCCTCTACGGCGTGTTTGAATACGGCGACACACCGACCATGACAGTCGTGGCCCGCAACCAGTCAATGCCCGATCCGTTCATCCAGGCGATGTTCGACCGGGCCGGTATCAGCGCCACCGTCACCGAGACAACCGGAGCCAAGAAGGCGGGTGCCGCTCTCGACGAGGCCCTGGCCGAGGGCCGGCCGGCTTTGTGCACCGTCGGCGCCGGCGCCCTCCCCTACATGGGACTGCCGATCGAACCGGCGACCGCCGCCCCCCATGTCGTCGGCGTGATCGGGGCCGACGGCGATCGGGTCTGGCTGGATGATCGCTCGCCCCGACCGATCGCGGTGGAGCGAACGGAGCTCGACGCCGCCCGAGCCGTCTACAAACCGGGCAAACATCGCATGGTGGTAATCGACTCCCTGCCGCCGTCAACCGATTGGCCGACAGTAATGAAGTCGGCGGTGGCCGAGGCGGTGGCCGGCTTCGATCGGCCCCCGGTCCCCCAGTTCAAGTCGAACGTCGGCATGGCTGGGCTGACCAAATGGTCGGAGCTACTGCGAAGCGGCAACAAGAAGGGATGGCGGACAGTGTTCGGGTCCGACCGCCGGGCCGCCATCGGCCTCAGCCGGCTCTACGACTGTGTGAATCACGCCTACACCTCACCCGACGCCGGTCGCCCGCTGTTCGCCGACTTCCTCGACCAAGCCGCCGCCGTAACCGGGACGTCGGCCTGGCAGGAGGCGGCCGGGCAGTGGAGGCTCAGTGGCCAACGGTGGCGGGAGATCGCCTCCATCGCCGCCGGCCCCCACCCCAACCTCGGTCGCTACGCCGAGCTGTCGGATGAGCGGGCCCGCCTACTCGACGACGGTCACGCCGACTCCGACACCGCTTCGAACGAGGCCATGAGGACCATGTACGACGAGCAGCAGGAGCTGATCGAAACCTGCGACCTGTCGGCCGACGACGCCGCATCGGTCTATGACGACCTGGCTCTGGCCGTTGAGGCCGTCGTCGCCGTCGAGTCCGACGCCCTGGCCGCACTGGTCTAGGACTGTCCTAGCCGTTGGCTGCCCTGGCCCGGCGTCGCAATGGAGGTACGGTGGTCGGCGGTTGCCTGCGGGGCGGCAGGGTGTTCAGCAGTTCGGTGGTGGCCTCGGTCACCGCCACCACCGCCGCCTCGAAGGCTTCGGCCGTCTTGGCCGAAGGTTCACGGATACCGCTGATCTTGCGAACATACTGCCGGGCCCCGGCGGCAATTTCCTCGTCGGTGGCGGCCGGTTCCAGCCCGCGGAGAATGGTTATGTTGCGACACATGACTCCAGTCTGCCCGCCCCAGCGCCGGTTCGGCGAGCCAGATCCCGGTTGAAGAGACAAACCACCGTGGCCGCCACCGGCAGCACGGCCAGCACCAGGTTGGCCGTGCGGTAACTCCCGGTGGCGGCCTGAGTCACGGCCAGCAGAACCGGACCGACGGCCGAGCCGGCCACGTTGGCCACAGTGACGACCCCCTGAATGGCACCGATGTGACCAACACCGAAATATCCCGGCACCATGGTCGACAGCGCCGCCCGCACGCTACCTCCCACTGCCCCCAAGCCGACGGCGTACAACACGATGGTGGCCCGTCCCGACAGACCGGCGGCCAACACATGCACGGCCACCAGCCCCATCATGGACGCCGCCGGCACCAACCGGGTCCCCAGACGATCGAGTATGAGGCCGACACCGAGGGCCGCCACCGACGATCCCACAATCTGAGGTAGGAACATGATCGCCGCCTCCCCCGATGACAAACCGGCTTCGCCCAGAAGATCGATCTGATGAAAGTTGAGACCGGTTATCAGGGCTCCGCTGGTTGACCCGATCACCACCAGAATCCAGAACTGCGAGGTCCGCACCGCTTCGGCCCGCGTGTAGGAACCGGCGACCGCCCGATGGCGGTTCACCTCGGTCAAGCCGGC
This sequence comes from Acidimicrobiales bacterium, assembly GCA_965216685.1. Taxonomy (GTDB): domain Bacteria; phylum Actinomycetota; class Acidimicrobiia; order Acidimicrobiales; family SZUA-35; genus JAHELU01. The sequence continues at coordinate 2,875,623 of OZ244195.1, read as the reverse complement.
TGCCGGGCGGGCCCCGTCGACCCGCTGGCCGACGAGCGACGGGTGGTCGATCAGAGCAAACCAGCCCAGCGGCACCACGACGAGGGCCACGGCGGCGGCCGCCGCCAGCCAGGCGCTGCGCCAGCCGTAGCGGCCGATGACCAGGTTGAGGGCGACGGGCACCAGCGTCATCAGCGCCCCGGCCACAGTGGCCAGAACGCCCATGGCCACCCCCCGGCGGCGCTCGAACCACAACGCCACGGTCACCGACGAGACCATCGACAGCGCCCCCTGGCCGAACATCCGGATGCCGGCGAAGCCGATCACCAGCCAGACCAGTCCGTCGACCCCGGCCATGGCCACCAGGGCAACGGTGAAGGCCAGGCCGAACAGCGTCTGCGACAGCCGCACACCCCGTCGATCGAGGAAACGGCCGACGAAGGGCATGGCGGCCGCCCCGGTCAACGTGCCCACCAGATAGGCCGAGCTGACCAACGAGCGGCTGGCGCCGACAGCGGCCACCAGGTGATCGATGAAGACGGCAACGCCGATGGTCTGGCCCGGTCCGGTCATGGCCGCCGTGACCACGGCCACCGCCAGCATTCTCCAACCGAGAAAACGGCCGGCCGGCCCGAGGTCGTTCACCGAGCCAGCTAACCACTGCAGCAGCCGAGGCGCGCAACCGTAGGATGACGGTGTGACGGAGCTCGACATCGACCGGCTGCGGGCTGTTCTGGAAGAAGCGGCCGACCCGGCGAACATCGAAGCCATGGCGACCTACATGAAAGACCAGTTCGCATTCCTCGGCCTGCGGTCGCCGGAACTCCGTCTGGCCACCAAACCGTTCCTGGCGGCGGCGGCCCAAGTCGACGGCGATGAGCTGATCGCTGTCGTTCACGAATGCTGGGACCAGCCGGAACGTGAATTCCAGTACGTGGGCACCATGCTGACCCGCAAGCACGTGGCCAAGCTCGACCCGTCGCATCTGGCCGACGTCGAACACTTCGTCGTCACTCGGCCATGGTGGGACACCGTCGATTCGCTGGCCGCCTGGACGGTCGGTCCGATGGTGACGGCCCACCCCGACCTGCTGGCGGTGATGGACCAGTGGATCGAGGATGAGAACCTTTGGCTCAATCGGACCGCCATCCTCCACCAGCTCGGCTACAAGGAGGCCACCGACGGCGACCGGCTGTTCCGGTACTGTCGTCGGCGGGCCGGTCACACCGACTTCTTCGTGCGCAAGGCCATCGGTTGGGCTCTGCGTCAGTACGCCCGGGTCGCCCCGGAAGAGGTTCGAGGATTCGTGGCCGACCACGAGACGGAGCTTTCGGGCCTGTCAAAGCGGGAGGCGCTCAAACATCTTCGGTAGGGCGTTCAGCTCCGGCCGGTGAACTCGTAGACCCAACCGTCGGGCCCCATCGTCAACCGGTTGCGGGGGCCGTCGACGGCGAAGACCTCGCCTCGCTTCGGATCGAGATCGTAGGCCACGTCACCGCCCCAGGCCAGCGTCAGCGGCCTACGGCGCAGAGGTCTGGTCTGGAAATAGCGGGGATCGTTGTCGCGGGCCCAGGCCAGGGCCGATCCCGACGAATCGTGGCGGGACAGCTGCCACAAGGTGATCCAGGTCGGCGGAGCCAACTCGATGTCACCGGCGTGATGTTTGGTCAAGGCCGCCGCCGGAGTGAGCCACTCGTCGGCGTGGATCTCCCCGTGGTCGATGGCCACATCACCCTTGGGGGCATCCACGGCGAAGAACCAGGTGGCGAACCGGCGCCGAGGACCGTTTTGGGCCATGACAGCGGCCGGTGGTGGCACCCAGAACGACCAGGGCACCAACCGGGCCGGATCGACGTCGAGGGCCGTCTCCTCCTGCACCTCGCGTACGGCGGCCCGGCGGGATACCGCCAGCACGGCCCGGGCCTCGTCGCCGGCGACCTCCATTCCGGGGGTCAGGCCGCTGAGCTGTAGGCCGTCTCCGGTCGGATCGGGTTCGGGCATCGTCTCGGCCGGGCGTTCAGCCTCAGCGGGGCCGTCAGCGTCGTCAACCCGTCCCCCGGGGAACACCCACATCCCACCGAAGGCGATCTTGGAGTTCCGTCGCAGCATCAGCACCTCGACGCCGGACTCACCGTTGCGCAACAGGAGCACCGTGGCAGCCGGGATCAGTTCTGGCCCTTCGCTCATGCCAACACCCTAAGTCCCGATACGGGTACTTGACCCAATCCGATGCTCCGTTCCTGCTCATGATCCCGTCCCCAACCCCACCAGCCTCAAACGACGACGGCCGCCGACGACCGTTGGCCCGGCTGCTGGTCGGTTGTCTGGCTGTCGAAGCAACGGTGGTGGCCGTGGTTCTGGCCGCCACGATCCTGGGACCGAGCATGGTTACGAGTTCCGCCACCAGCCCGGCGCCGGTGTCGGTCGAGCCGGCGCCCGGTCCGGCCACCACTGAGGCGACGGTCGACGGCTTCCTCGACGCCTGGCATCGTTCGCTCGAAGGCGACTTCGCCGTGGCCGGAACGCTGACCCGGGTGAAGCTGGGCGACCAGGCCCTCTACACGTCAACCTGGCCCGATCTGTCGATCAGCAACCGACCAACGGCGTCCTGGTCCTACCGCCGGGCCCGATCGGCCGACCGGGAGCTCACTCAGATCGGTGATGTGGCGGTCATCACCGATCCGGTGGGCGGGCGCCGGACCTGCCTGCGCCGCAGCCCGGGATTCGTATGTGCTCCAGACGGCGACAGTGGCGGCGGAGGCGGCGACTCGGCTCCGATGACGTCGGTCCAGGCTGCGGTTCGGGGACCGGAGGCCAGCCACCGGGTGGCCGACACCGACCCGATCGACATCGCATCGGAGTTTCCCGCCCTGCCACCGGAAATCGACTGCTGGGAGACACGGTCGTTGACCGACGGGCTGGGCCAGCGCTGGGGGCGACGGGCTCAGTTCTGCTTCGACATCGCAACCGGGGCACCGGTGTTCCGCCGCATCCTCGAGGTGTCCCGAATCGAGGTCATGGTGGCCGATGTGGTGTCGAGTACCGTGGCGGCCGGCGACCTCGAACCGTCATGAGCGGCCGATACCAGGGACTGGGCCCGGAACGAACCTTGGGCCCTGAGCAGGAGACGCCGGGCGTCGGCTCCGAAGGAGCCGTGGCGATGCGTGTGGAGGAGTGACGCCTCCCACTCAGTTGCCCTAGTTCCCGGTGAGGGTGATGGCCACCGGTGATACAAGCATCGTCGGGTAGCCTCTGAGACTTGAGCGAATTTTTGGGAGAAGACATCCTGGTCTGGCTGATGCTGGCCGTGGGCGGGGCTTTGATGCTGGGCACGGCCACGGCCTTGATCAGGCCCAAGGACGAGATCGGCGAGGGTGAGTTGGAACGACCGCCCCTCGGTCGGTCGTTGGTCCAGATCGCCATTGGCTTGATCGTGGTCATCTGGGCCATCGCCTCGCTGCTCGGCTGACCGTTCGAAGCGGCTGGGGGGATCAGCCCATCAAGCCGGACCCGCTGTCGGTCGAAACCACAAATGATGGCCGCCCAGTCGACCCCAACCGAAACCAGGCGGCGGGCTCCCCGTTGGTCAGCCTCCGAGCCCGATGCCTGGCAACGACGCTCGGCCCCTGCCGCGCCGGGACATGCCGCAGGTCCCGGCGACGGCACGGCCGATGACACCTCGGCGGGCGGAGCCGACACACCGCCAGCCCCTCGGGGACCCGGCGTCGGCCGCCACGGAGCCGCGGCCTTCGCCGCGCTGTTGTTGCTGGCCGCCGCCATGGTCATCGCCATCGTTCTCAGCGGAACCACCGACCGCTCCCCCACGGTCGATCCCACCTCGCCCGACGCCCCGCCTCCAGCCGTCCTGACCCAGCCCGATCGCTGACGAACAACTTCATCGACAACCAACCCCCGGACAGCCCTGATTGTCGCGTCTCGTCACCGCTTTCGTATTGATTGGCTCTGCCCTAAGATCAATTTGCGCGTCGCGCTGCTATCGGAGGGACTAATGCCACATGAACCTGATGAGACGGACGATGTTGCCCGGAAGAAGGCCGAGCATGATTTAGCCGAAGCCCGAGCCAAGTTCGAAGACTGGCAAAGCGATTCATCGCGAGCCCAACGTGAGGCAGAAAGGGCCATGGCAATTGCCGAAGCCGAGAAGACGATCGCAGAAGCCCGCCAGTCCCAGCTCGCTGCTCTTGTACCCGACCTATCTGATGTCGACCGCGGGGCGTTAGAGGTCAAAGGCGAATCGGCGGTACTCGGCAACCTGGCGACCCATCGCGCACTCAAGCTGGCCGCTCAGAAGGTGGACCAGAAGGTCAAGGAGGGCGTCGACAAGATCGTCTTGGTAACGACAGCCGATGACACCGCGGCGTCCGACATTGTCTATCATCAAACGCTGGCGACACTGAGGCATCTGACCGAGCAGGCAGAAGATCTGATACCTCAGCACCAGCTAGATGATGACACCCACGAGCCCCAGGTGGGCTCGGCGCTGGAAGCTGACGCCGGAGTTACGGCCGCGTTCGGTGCCGTCGCCGCCGCAGTGCCATCGCTGTTGTCGACGCTGTCGGCCAAGCGCACCGTGTCGTCATCGGCCCGAACGGGCTCGGCCATGACTGCCGCGGTGGCCGTTGTTGGAGAACTAAGCGACAACGGGCGGACGAAGGTCTGGTTAGAGAATCTGCGACTTGTGCAACACACCAAGGTTCTCCACGATGTCATTGCTCTTGATGAGATGCGAGGCAAGCTCGCCCGCGTGGCCGAATCGTCGAACGAATCGGCGACAACAATCAAGGCGCTCCTGGATCAGATAGCCAAGTTCCTGACGGCGATCATGGCGGCGCCGTCCGAGTCAAGCCGATCGGCTCTGATGACCTCGGCCCTTCACGAGCGCATCTACCACCCATCACCCGGCCATGATGGCTCCGCTCCAGCCTTTACCCACATTCTTTGGATTCAAGCCTTGAACTCGTCGACCTCCCAAGTCGTCGACGATCGGCCCTTGTTGTTCGAAGACAAGGTTTCCATCTTGGGGTCGGTGAGCATCTCGTGGGTCCTGATCGACACCAGCTATGGGGCGGTAGTCAGTGGGGGCACCGCCAATGGGACCGCCCAACTGTCGGGAACGATCGGAAGCAAATTCACGTTTTCCGCCGTGGACGGCGATCTACAAGGACCGCGGCCGACGACGGTAACGGTGGCCACCGGTGCGGGCGACCCCAACCCTGGTCGTATTCGCAAGGTTTTGAAACGGGTGAAGAATACGCTTGGGGTTTGATAGTCAGAGCCTCAGAAATCGGGGCCGGGATCTCCGCTGGAATCGGGAGGAGGACCGGTGCCGGGTATCGAGCGGGCCATGTTGTCGAACCGGGTGTACTGACCCCGGAAGGCCAACCGGACCTTGCCCACCGGACCGTTGCGGTGCTTGGCCACGATCACTTCGGCCACCCCCTTGTCCGGTGACTGATCGTCGTAGACCTCATCTCGGTACAGGAACATCACGACGTCAGCGTCTTGCTCCAGGGAGTTGTGGGCGACGATGCCGTTGGCGATGAAGTTGTGAACGTCCTCGACGGTGGCGTCGAAGGTGGGCTGGGATCCCAGTAGCTCGATCGACCGGATCTGATCCCAGTAGATGTCGGAGGTGGCAACATCGACGATTTCGGAACTGTCGACGATCTCGCCGATGCGGCGAAGCCGCTCACGGGAGAACCGTCGGGGCCTCGACTCGCTGCCCAACAGGTACGACCCGCTGTACCGTTCACCGAGGCCGACCGCAATCTCCCGGTGGGAGACTCCGGCCGCAGCCGCCGCCTGCTTGACACTGCGGGCGATCGGCCAGGGAACCAGGTCGTTGTTCGGATTCGGTTTGGTGTTGCTGACGATTTCGATTGCTTCGGGAACCACGTCTCCCCGCCTGCCGTGACATCCGAGCTCGGTCAGGAACCGCAGGAGATCGGGTTGTCCCTGGATTCTGACGTGATAACAGGGTCGATAACCCGACTTCCGGGCGATGCTCACCGTTGATCGGATCTCGAACCGAAGCAGCAACCGTTGAAGGGCCAGAGCGAAGTCATGAGATGTCGTGGCGTAGTAGCAACGAACCATCGGGCCCCGACCGTTACGCGACAGCGTGATCGAGCCATCGGTGGACCACAGATGGTGAAGAAAGAGCGCAACCTGCTTGGTCGACAGGCGGAACACCGATTCCGGGATCGTCTTCTCGTAGGACCGTTTGCCCCACACCCCGAGCGGTTCGAGCCAGTCACGTATCGGGTGATGTACGCCATGGGTGAGTTGCCGCCCGGCCGGAATCCAAACCTGTACCGCTCCCGTTGATCCCGCTCCGGCTGCTCCCTCGAACCTGGCTTCACAACCGAAGTGGCGGACGGCGGCAAACACTGCTTCAACATTTGCCGGGTCGGCCGATGCGTACTTGACCGACTTCACCACCGATCCGTCGCCCAGCAGGTGGGCGAGCAAGATCACCTCGGCATCAGGCCACACATCGGGTTCGGGGGGCTCGGGGACCACCCGGGGAGTGGCCACGAAGTCGTTGACGTCGAGGTTGCCGAGCTGTTCCCATCCGTTGACTGTCAGGAACCGATGACAGGCGGTGGCATCGACCGTACGGCCGGAAGCCAAGGTCAAGCGGTAAACCGGCTTGATGCCCGATGGGAACGTCTTCACCAGTCGGCGGGAGACGGTTCGACCTCGCTCGTCGATGGCAAGCACGTCCGGCGTTGCCTGCGATAGCAGCAGCTCCCCCATCGTTGTCTCCGTACCGTCGCTCAGCATCAGCCGGGTGGAGGCCGGCATGCAGCCCGACTCTCTCAGATCGGAAAGCATCGGCCGCTTGTCGACCCGCTGCTCCAACGCCCGGTTGAGCTGGGCCAGGGCCACCACCGGGGCCTCCAACTCGCGGGCCAGTATCTTGAGACCGCGGCTGATCTCTGAGACCTCGACTTGGCGGCTCTCGGCGTTGGACCGGCCGGTCATGAGCTGGATGTAGTCGACGATGACCACGCCCAGGTCCCCCACCCGGCTCTTGAGCCGCCGGGCCTTGGCCCGGATCTCCATCACCGAGGTGTGAGGATTGTCGTCGATGTAGATCGGGGCCTCGGCCAACCGCCCCACGGCATGACTGATGCGGGTCCATTCGGCCTCACCGATCTTGCCGGTCCGCACCCGGCTGGAATCGACCAGCGCCTCCGAGCACAGAATGCGCTGCGACAGTTCCAGCTGGCTCATCTCCAGCGAGAAGACGAGCACCGGTTTCTGATCCTTCATGGCGGTGTTGGCCGCCATACCGAGCCCGAACGCGGTGTTGTGGGTGGGGATCATCTCCCGTCCGGCGAGATACAGATGGTTGGGTGAGTCGACGGTGATGCACTGTGTCGGCACCGAGGATACGGGCCGAACGTCGACGATCTTGCGCCACCGGCTGGCGCTGTTCGGGCGATCGGCGATCTGCTGGGCTTGGGACTTGCGAGCCAGCCGGAACACTGGATCCGGCGCTGAGAAATTGATCGTCCAGACGTCAGTGTCGAAGTTGCTGGTCTTGTGTCGACACGGTCCGACCTTGTATCCGAGCGACAGCACCAGCTCACGAACGTCGCCGATCAGCTGGCGCGATGACATCGAGATCTGGCACGTCGACTGGCCTTTGACAACACAGCCGTCCGTATCCATGATGCCTTGGAGCAGGGCAAGCCGCTGCTTGGATCCGGCCCGCAGGTAAGCGGCCGGTATGTGTTTGGCCACGGTCCGGCACGATTCCCACAGCCCGCAGTCTCGCAGCGCCCGGGTGAAGGCCAGCATCGGCCGGTCGCCCACCTGTTCGAAATCCCGCTCGTCATCGAGCGCAGATCGAACGGCGAAGGTGGTTGCCCGGCCAGCGGATCGCAGGGGCTCCATCGACCAGCCGTCGGCCCGAAAGGCGTCGACGATCCCGACATCCATCGTGGTGATCCGAGGTTTGCCGGTGTGACCGTCGCCCAACCAGCACCCCAGCACATAGGGGTCGATCGGCAGATCCATCTCAGGGCAGTCGAGTGGATCTGCCACCGGGATCCGATGGTTCGGCCGCTGATCGGCATCGCCGGCGGTCAGAAGCGTCTCGGCGATGTCCCGGGTAGACCTGACGGCGGGCTCGATCCAGCGGGCCGACTGGTCCCGAGCCAGCCTGGGGTTGGCGGCCGGTGGGCGACGGGTCCGGTCATCCCGGCTCCGTTTCGATCTCCAGGCCCGGTTGTCCCAGGTGAACCAGAGGTGATCGGCGTCGGCCACGATGGTGGAGCCATCGTCGAATACGACCTCATAGCAGTCGTGGTCGGTGAACACCGGGCTCTTGTAGGTGACGGCGGTGGGCTGTCCCCCTTCATCGAAGACAACATCGCCTACCCGCACTTCGCCCATTGTGGTCCACCCCTCAGGCGTGGCCAGTGGGGTGTCGAGCGCCAGCGCCTTCCCCATGGCCGGTCGGGCCCCTACCACGTACAGGGCATTGGGCTGTAGGCCGGCCAGCATCTCGTCGAGGTCGATGTAACCGGTACTGGAGCCGGTGATGGCCTCGCCCCGCTCATAGAGCTGTTCGAGGCGATCGAGGTTGGCCGACAGGAGATCCTTGATCTCGGCCGTGGTGTTGGTGACCCGCCGTTGGGCCACTTCGAACATGAGTGACTCGGCCTCGTCGATGGCTTTGACCACATCGTCGGGAACACCGTAGGCCGTTTCCGCAATCTCGTTCGACACCACGATCAGCCGCCGCAGCAGGGCATGCTCCTCCACGATCTTGGCGTAGTGGGCGGCGTTGCTGATGGCCGGCGTTGTGGCCTGAAGGTCGAGCAGAAGCGACGGGCCCCCGATGTCCTCCAGCAACCCGGCCCGCTGCAGTTCCTCGGCCACGGTGACGGCATCGACCGGCTGGCCGGCGCCGTAGAGCCCCATGATGGCGTCGTAGAGATGGCCGTGGGCCGGCTTGTAGAAGTGGTCGGGATCGAGCGTTTCCACCACCTCGGCGATGGCCTCGCGCGACAGCAGCATGGCTCCGAGAACCGACTCCTCGGCTCGAAGATTGTTGGGTGGTACCCGGGATGGTGTTGGCGCGTTCGCCCGCTCGGCCATGACGCTTCCTTGAATCAAATGGTTGGTCGGATTATGGATCCATGCTGTGACCGTTTGGCCGCCCGGACAGGCCGCTCCCGCATACCCAACGGGCGGCCAAGAGGAATCCTCGACCATCATCCCCCGTCCAGCCTGTGGATTCCTAGTACCGAAACCTATGGATTCAGCTGTTGATATCGCGTGGAAATCCCGGCTGTGCTGGCGTTGCTTGTTCCGTCACCAATCGTCAGGAACGAACGCTCGACGACCGACAATCTCTGGATGAAGTGGGGGCACTATGTGGATACTGCACCCTCAACTGTGGAGAAACCCGGGAATCCTGTGGACAACGTCGAAGAAATGCTGTTGTCAACCACCGCGAACCACGTTGCCGCAGCAAACATCCACAAAATCTGTGGATAAATCGTGGACAACGTCAGCCGGAGCGCGCCCGAGCTACCCCCACCATGCCTGCCATCCCAACCGGAGGTCTGGACCACCAACCGGCTCAGACCCGGCACAGTGTCCAAACCCGCGGTAGGCGGGCGGCTCCCGGTGGAGTCGACTCGAGCTGTCAGGCGCCACCAAGGCGCCTCTGGTCAGGCCTCTTCGACGACCGTGATGGTGACCGGGAACTCGACCTCAGGATGAGGTTTGACCATCACGTTGTAGCTACCCAGCGCTCGAATCGAATCATCGAGGTTGACCATGCGCCGGTCAAGCTCGACGCCCACTTTGGTCGTGATGGCCTCGGCGATATCGGACGACGTGACCGAACCGAACAGCTTGCCCTCGGAGCCGGCCCTGGCCGGAATCTCGATCGGCGTGCTGACCAGAAGCTTGGCCACCTCCTCAGCAGCGTCGCGGTCCTTGGCGTTCTTGAGTTGCCAAGCCCGCTTCATGGCCTCGGCCTGGGCCTCGACCCCGACGCTGGCCTGCTGGGCCAGACCTTTGGGGATGAGCGAGTTGCGGGCGTAACCGTCGGCCACCTCCACCAGGTCGCCCCGGTTGCCAAGACCGTCGATGGACTCATGGAGAACAACACGCATGGTTATGCCTCCACCGTCTCGGTAACGGTCTCGCCCGACTCGTTGACGTCGGTCGAGGCCTGATCGGTGAGCTGCTGCTCGCTGTCGTCGGTCGAGCCTTCATCCCGACTTCGGGGCGGCCGACCACCGTCACGATCATCGCGTCGACCACCGTCACGGTCATCGCGGCGACCGCCGCGACGCTGGGTGGTGACCCGGCTGGTGTAGGCCAGCAGACCCATCTCCCGAGCGTTCTTGATGGCGCGGGCCACCTCACGCTGCTGCTGGGAGTCGTTGCCGGTCACTCGTCGGGAGCGGATCTTGGCCCGGTCGGACATGAACCGACGCAGCAGATCGACGTCTTTGTAGTCGACGTAGGTGATGTTGTCGGACGAGAGCGGGCTGATCTTCTTCTTGGTGCGACGCCCTGAGTCCTTGGGTTTCATCCGCTTGTTGCGGGAGTTTCCTTTTGCCATTTCGCTTCAGTTCCTTGGAGATCTTGCGTCTTCGCTAGAAGGGCTCTTCATCGGGGTTGTAAGGCGGGGTGTTGGCGCCGCCGCTGGAACGGCCACCGCCCCCGCCACCGGAGGGACGGCCACCGCCGCCCGATCCGTCAGGTCGTTCGTTTCGCATCACATCGGCGGTGGCCCAGCGCAGGCTGACGGCCACATCGTCGGCCACGATCTCGACCTTGGACCGCTTGTCGCCCTCCTGGGTCTCCCAACTGCGCTGGTCGAGGCGGCCGGCCACGGTGACCCGGGTCCCCTTGGCCACGGACTCGGCCACGTTCTCGGCCAGCGTGGACCAGCAGGTCACATCGAAGAAGGAAACCGATTCCTCCCACTCCTGGGTCTGGCGATTCTGCCAGCGGCGATTGACCGCCACGCCGAAGTTGGCCACGGCCTGCCCTGACGGGGTGAACCGAAGTTCTGGTTCCCGGGTGGCGTTGCCGGTGATGGTTACTGTGTTGTCGATAGCCATTGGAGTTCTTCTCCCTTAGGCGGTTACGCCGGCCAAGCCTCGACGATGAGCTTCGTCGAGTGGCAGGCGGATGAACTTGTGGCGGATGACCTCATCCGCGAGGCGCAGAACACGATCGAGCTCGCTCAACGCGTTGGGAGCCATGAACTCCAAGACGACGTAAAACCCTTCTCGGGCCTTGTTGATCTCGTAGGCGAACTCTCGTACGCCCCACTTCTCCGACTTCTCGAGCGATCCCCCGGCCTCCTTGGCCATCTGCTCGAGGCGGTTGATAAAGGTCTGGACAGCCGACTCTTCCGTGTCGGCCGCGAAAATGACCATCAGTTCGTATGCCCTCATAAGCGGGCTTCTACCTCCCTATGGACCCGGACCTGTCCGGGGCTCCCGAGACCTTCGGGAGCAGGGTGAGCGGCGGAACTCCATTGCTCCGCCACCTGACAAGCGTCGTCGTGAATCGTGAGGGGCCATGACGGCCCGAAGCCGTCCACGACGGCAGTGGCCCAGCGTATCGGTATCGGTGGGTGGCCACTACGCCTACACCGTTGTGTGCGCTCCGGCCCCCAAAAAAACGGGGCGTGGAGCGCACAGATGGCTTCAGTCGTCGGCCAGTAGGTGACGGAAGGTCCGTTCCGGCCATTCCAGAAATCCCCGCCACAGCGCCACCGCTTCGACGTCATCGTAGGCCACCAGGTTCGCCCCATCGGCATCGAGCTCGTAGATGGATGCCCCGGGAAAGGCCATAAGCAGCGGCGAATGGGTCGACACGATGAACTGACCACCCTCGGCCACCGCATCGTGCATGATCCGTAACAACCGGAGCTGACCGTGAACCGACAACGCCGACTCCGGCTCATCCAGGAAGTACAGACCGTCGCTGCTCATGCGGCTCTCGATCAAGGCCAGAAACGACTCGCCGTGGGATCGGTTGTGCAGGTCGGGGAACAGGGCCTTCACCCCGCCGTAGGGATCATCGTCACGATGAATATGGGTGGCCATCCCGTAGAACGTCTCGGCCCGCAGGAACCATCCCCAGCGGGGCCGACGGCGATAGGTGATGGTCAGGTTCTCGGCCAGCGGGCTGTAGGTGTCGTAGGTATCGAATCGGAGGTTGCGGCTGCCGCCTTCGGGGTTGAAGCCGCAGGCGATGGCCAGTGCCTCCACCAACGTCGACTTGCCGCTGCCGTTGTCACCCACCAGCACCGTCACCTGGTCGAACGAGATGGTGTCGAGGGCCTTCACCGCCGGCAGGCCGAACGGGTACTGGTCCAGCTCCTCAGCCGAGGAACGTCGAGCCCGACGCAGGTACACCACGAAACAAGCCTAGTGATGGGTCCCGACAGTTGATCGGTGATCCTGGTTGGTGACCCGGACAAACAACGGAGTCGGTACGATCAGCTGGTACAACGCAAACGGATTGTGTTCAGGAGGAGATGCGTGTCGTCTGAGGATGTCGACAGATACCTGGCGGCCCTCGAGGAGCCAAAGCGGTCGACGTTGGCAGAGCTCCGCCGTTTGATCCTTGCCGTCGTTCCCGACGCCGAGCAGGGGATGTCGTACGGCGTACCGGTGTTTCGTGTCGGCGGGAAGAATGTGGCCGGCTTCTCGGCGGCCAAGAACCACGTCAGCTACCTGCCGCACAGCGGGACCCTACTCGCCACATTGTCCGACGATGAGCTTGGAGGGCTGGCCTCATCAAAGGGCGCACTCAAGATGCCGGTTGATCGGCCGCTCAGCGCAGATCTTGTGGCCCGGTTGATTGAGGCGCGGCGCAACGAGGCGGGAGTCTGAATCGGACTCCCATGTCCGCAGGCCGTTACCGTCGATGAGCCGCAGGCTCCCGCCCGCAGGCGGCTACAGATCGTGGGCCGCGGCGGCCAGGTGGCGGAGTTTGGCCAGGGCCAGGTTGCGACCGAGGTAGCCAAGACCGCAATCGGGTGCGGCCATGAGCCCGGCCGGAGCCAGTTCGGCCGCCTGACCCAGTCGACGGCGAATCTCCTCCACCGGTTCCAGGCGACTGCGGGCGATGGCCACTGCGCCGAGAATCACCATGGTTCGACCGAAGCGAGGGAGGAGTTCGGCCAGGTCGTTGGGCCGGTGGGCGTCCTCCAGGGAGATGGCGTCGATGGAGCCGGCGTCGAGCCGCTCCGCCAACTCGATGTAGGACGACCGGGGTGCCTTGGGGTAGTCCTCCTGGTCGAGCCGGTTGGGATAGCCACAGCAGGCGTGAACCACTCGCTGCACGCTGCCGTCAAGCCCGTCGAAGCAACGATCGAGTTCGTCGAGGCCCCAGGCCAACGCCTCGCCCGGCTTGCGGGCCATCACCGGTTCGTCGATCTGGATCCAGACACACCCGGCGGCGGCCAAGGACCGGACCTGACTGTTGATGGCGGTGGCCAGGTCGTGGGCCAACTCCCGGTCGCTCTCGTAGTGGTCGTTGGCGATGCTGTCGATGATGGTCATCGGGCCGGGGATGGTGATCTTGACCGGATTCCGAGTGGCTGTCTGGGCTTGGCGGAAGTCGCGATCGAGGGGCGATTGCCGGGCGGTGATGGAGGCGGTCACCGTGGGCAGGAGGGTGTCGGTGGTACCTCGCATCCTGACCGGGCTCAGGGTCTGGAAATCGATACCGTTCAGGGCCCGGCACTGGTAGTGGATGTAGTTCTCCCTCCGGATCTCGCCGTCGGTGGGGATGTCGATGCCGGCGGCAACCTGAGCCTGCACCACCTCGGTGGTGGCCCGATCCAACATCGCCTCGCCCTCGGCACCGGCGGTCTCCAACTCCGACAAGTAGGCGCTGGTGTAGTCGCCGTCCGAGTTGGTGAACCAGTCGGACACCGGTACGTAGTCAGGCTTGGGAAAGGCACCGATCGTCGTCGTCAGCATCGCTGAACTCCTGTCTCGAAATCGGGCCGAACACTCAACCCGCGGAGGCTTGGCTCCGAGGTGTAAACAGTATGGCTCTTCCCGCCGGCTATCGACCCCAACTCGACGCCCTGCGCACCATCGCCGTGGCCTTGGTGGCCCTGCACCACTGGGAGGACCTTGTGATCGCCGGTTACGACCCGCAGCTCGGGTTCCTCGGAGTATCGCTGTTCTTCGTGCTCAGTGGCTACTTGATCACCGGCATCCTCATCGGGGTGGAAGGTCGGCGCCGGGAACTCGCCGCCTCGATCGGCCGACGCCCGGTGATCCTGGCCTTCTACGCCCGCCGGTTCCTGCGCCTGTTCCCCGCCTACTACTTCTTCCTGTTCACCATGTGGATCACCGGGGTACTGACCTGGAGCAACGGGTTGGCCTGGTATCTGGCCTACGCCGCCAACTTCCGGATTGTGCTCGACGGCTGGTACCTGCCGGTGTCGCACCTGTGGACACTGGCCGTCGAGGAGCAGTTCTATCTGCTGGCACCGCTGGCTGTGCTTGGTCTCGGACGCACGAACTTCGTGCGCCTGGCCATGACGACGGTGGCCGTCGGGCTTGTCACCTCTCCGCCGGTGGCCCTGGTACCCCCGGGGGCATTCGTCGGCTTGTCGATCGGCTGTCTGTTGGCGGTGGCGGCCGACGGCAACCCCAGGATGCCTGATCACCTGGGCCGGGTATGGCCGGCGTTCTTTGCCGCCGCGGCGGCCGTGTATGTTTCGATCGTCGGACTGGGCAACAACGATCAGCTCCACTTCGCCGGGTTCACCTTGTTGGCGCTGATGGCCATGGCCGGCCTGATCTGGCGAGCCGCCAACGGCTACCAAGGCCCGGTCGGAGCGGTGCTGGAGTGGCGGCCACTGGTGTGGCTGGGCAAGATCAGCTACGGCCTGTATCTGTGGCACACCTTCGCCAAGGAGATCATGGTCGATCTCGGCTTCGACTATGACGGCACAGCGTTGCCGCTTCGGTTGGCCGCCGCTTCCGTGGTGACCGTGGCCATCGCCTTCTTGAGCTGGCGCATCGTCGAGCGCCCGTTTCTCGATCTCAAGGATCGTTTCCCCTACCTCCCCGAGACCCCCGCACCAAGAATTGCAGTAAAAAGCGAGCCCTGAGCTCGCTTTTTACTGCAATTCTCGTGGGGGCTAGGCTTCGGCGTCATGACCACCTTCGTGTTGTGCCACGGCGCCTGGGGCGGCTCCTACGGATTCAAACTGGTACGGCCACGGCTTCGGGAAGCCGGACACGAGGTCTACACCCCTTCGTTGACCGGTATCGGCGAGCGGTCCCATCTGGCTCACCCCATGATCGACCTCACCCTTCACGTTCGTGACCTGGTCAACGCCATCGTCTACGAGGACCTGGACGACATCGTGCTGCTCGGGTTCTCCTACGGCGGCATGGTGGTGACGGGAGCGCTCGACCATATCGGTGACCGGGTCCGCCACCTGGTCTACCTCGACGCTTTCGTCCCCCACGACGGTCAGTCGGCCCTGGAGCTGTTCGACCCCGCCTCGTCAGCCGGTTCGGCGACAACCGGGTCAACCGGTGCTCCGACCAACGAATGGCTGGTGCCGGCGCTGCCCCGGGAACTGGACACCCCGGAACTGACAGCGTGGTCGAACGCTCGCCGGGTCGGCCAACCTGTCGGCACCTTGACCGAGGCGGTGCGATTGTCGCAACCCCTGGAGGAGTGGTCCTTCGCCCGCACCTTCATCAAGGCCACGGCCGATCCCGACGAGGCCGAGAACTCGGCATTCCATCAGGCTGGGCAGCGGGCTCTCGATTCACCACACTGGTCGTACTACGAGATCGCGGCATCCCACATGATCCCCTTCAGCCACCCCCGCGAGCTGGCCACCATACTCCTCACCCTCGACTGAGGCCCACAACTCCCAAAATTGCAGCAAAAAGCGAGGGTGGAGCTCGTTTTCTACTGCAATTCTGGTGGGGGAACGGGTGGTCGTGGGGGGACGGGTGGTCGGGGTGCGTCGGCGAAGAGTGCTCGGACCGGCCCGTCGGTATGGGCAACGGGCGGGGCGGAGCCCGTCGAGCCGGGTGGAGCGCCGAGCCGCCGGGTATTGGCCGCTCCGGCCATCGTGTCGAGCCCCAGCTGGGAGCGGACATCGGAGGAGGCCACAACCATGGCGTCGTCGAGTTCGATTCCTGTACCGTCAGCCACCCGGACCAGGCCGTTGAAGGCGGCCACCGTGGCCGCCGCCTCCAGCAGGCCGTCGGGGCCGACCACAGCCTCCAACCGTTGGCGGGCCTCGGTCAGGTCAGCGACGATCTCATCCTCGCTGGTGCCGTTGGGCCCCATCGCCGGGTTGGCCAGACGGTTGGCCACGGTGGCAAACCTCAACAGCTCGGCCGCGGCGGGGAAGCCGTAGCCGTCGGCCCCGACGGGGTGACCGGCATCGACCACCGCCTCCACATCGACCGTCTGCCCGAGAACCCGGCTGCTCTCACGGAGCAGCACCACGTGGGAAGTCGTTCAGTAGAAACAGTCGAGTTCGGCCGTGGTTCGGGCCGCCACCGCCTCAACCTGGACCCGGCTCAAGGCCCGGTCCCACTCCAGCTCCAGGAACTGGGCGCCCCGGGAGTAGTGCGAGTTGACCAAATCCCGCCATGCCCTGTTCGTCTCGGGCACGAGCGACAGGGCCCGGCTCACGTTGGCCAGCGTCTTGTCGACTGATTGCGGCACCCAGGCACCCACGTCGCCGACGTCGTCGGAATGGACGCCGGCCGGCGCTCCGGCCTGGGGTGACGGTATCTGCTCCGGCATAGTCCCCACAGCCCGGGTGAAGGTATCGAGGCAGCGCACGATCGAGGTCAGGCCCACCAGTTCGGTGTAGGGGCCGACGCCCAGTTGGGAGATTCGCTCGTCGGCCCACGAACGGGTCAGCCGTCCCGGGTCGGTGGCCACCCGATGGACGACGTCGACCGCAGCAGCCGGTAGCAGCGCCGTCGCCTCGTGCTCGCCGTCGACCGCCGAGGGCGAGATGGCCTGGCGACGAGCCCGGTCGAGGGGGTGGTGATCGGCCCGCCGGGACTCGGCCCACACGTCGACCCGCTGCTCCCCGGTCAGCCAATCACCAGGCCGGGCCACCGCCTCGGTGGTGCTCGCCCTGGCCGATTCGATCCACTCCGCTACGCCGGCTTCCATACCCATTGTTTACCTTCGGCTCGCCGGCCTCGGCAAGGTCGGGCCGAATGACCTATGGGCCGACTGGGCGTGGTGACCTACTCTGTGCCGGCATGGGACACCCCGAATGGAGGGATCACGGGTACCCATCTGACACATCGTGGTCCCCACCGCCACCGCCCGCCCAACCACCGCCACCGGTTCGGTCACCGCCCGCTGAGCCCCGGTCGCCCTCGGCCGCCGCCGGCTTCCTGACCGCATGCGGAGCGCTGCACCGTCGCCAGTACCGTTGGTCGACCGGGGCCCGGCTCTGTTGGTGGCTTGTGTTGCCGGTTTCGCTGTGGTGTTGGGCTGCGAGCATGAACCCCGGTCCAGGGCGGCGTCTGGCCCTCGGCGGAATCGCCGCCGTGGTGGCCGTCGCCGCCATCACGGACAACGGCGACGAACCGACAGTGGTCGCCACCGACACGACGGCGTCAATCGACATCGACGCCTTGGCCGATTCCTCCACCGCCCCCATGCCATCGACTGCAAGCACCGGCGTGCTCGCCACAACCACCACCGAGGCACCGCCGACCACTGCGACCGAACCCCCGACCACCGAGCCACCGACCACCGAGCCACCCACCACCAAATCCCCTTCCACCACTGAACCCCCGACCACCGAGCCACCCACCACCAAATCCCCTTCCACCACTGAACCCCCGACCACCGAACCGCCCACCACCGAAACCACGGAGCCGCCGACCTCCAGCGGCGGCTGTGATCCCAACTACTCGGGCTGCGTGCCAATCGACAGCGACGTCGACTGCGCCTCGGGCAGCGGGAACGGGCCGTCCTATGTCGTCGGGCCGGTCAATGTCATCGGCACCGACATCTACGGTCTCGACGATGACGGAGACGGGATCGGCTGCGAGAACGGCTGATCAGCCGAAGCTGTCGAGGATGGTGGGGGGACCGGAGCGCACGTACCATTCGTGACCGTAGACGGCGGCAAAGGTGGCGTCATCCAGCATCATGACCTCGGAATCGGCCGGGATCTGGCTGGCATGGGCGGCCATGGCCCGGCGTTTGCGGTGGAGTACATCGGTCACGTCGATCGATGTGTCTATCAACACCGTCGGCGTGCCGCCGGCCAGTTTGCCGTCGGCCGGAGCCGACATCTGAGGCATGGGATCGACCAGCATCCCCTCCAGCCGTTCGGCCACCGAGGCGTGCATCAGAGCTTCCACGGCGTCTCCCACCAGATGGGTGGCCACGAAATGGAGATGCTCCCGGTCGACGGTTGATTCATAGACAGTGGCCACCCCGGCCCGGCGGGCGGCCTCAAGCCCGACCCGGTGGACGGCCAGGTGGTCAGGATGGCCGTAGATGCCGCCGGGGTCGTAGACCACGAGGGCGGTGGCCGCCACCTCACCGGCCAGCTCGGCCAGTGGTCCGGCGGCCACATCGACCGGTGTGGCGGCAAAGCAGTCGACCGGCAACCGGGGGCCGAGGCCGGAATCGGCGTAGCCCAGGAAATCGACCCGGTCGACCTTGAGGATGGCGGCGGCCGCTTCCGCCTCCAGACGGCGAACCCGTCCCGAATCGTCGTCGGTGGCCACCACCAGGGTGACGGCGGCCCCGGCGTCGGTCAGCTTGGCGATGGTACCCCCGGTGAAGATCGACTCGTCGTCGGGATGAGCGTGGAAGAACAGGAACGATGGTCGAGGGTGAGGCATGGACGAGGGTTCTGGGGGTGTGGTCGATGTCACGTACAAATCGGGCCAAAAGGCTGGATACTAGGAATAGTCGATCATATTAGTCAGGTTTCAGGAGTCATGAACCCGATGCAGCGCCTCTTCTCCTTCCCCGATCCGGTCAACGAAACATCAGCCCGGCTGGTGGCCGGCGGCGTGGTGCTCATGGCCGCAATCTACCTGATCACCGGTTGGGCGGTGGTCCTGGCCGCGCTGACCTACGGCTTCTGGGCCCGGGTGTTGACCGGCCCGACGCTGAGCCCGCTCGGTCGTGTCGTCACCGAGATCATCACCCCCCGCCTCTCCGTCGACCACCGCCACGTGAGCGGCCCGCCCAAGCGGTTCGCCCAGGGCATCGGCGCCGCCTTCACCGCTGCGGCGACCATCGCCCACCTCAGCGGGTCGGCCACCATGGCCGCTGGCCTCGTAGCCGCTCTGGCCGTTGCCGCCTCGCTGGAGGCCTTCGCCGGCTATTGCCTGGGCTGCACCATCTACGGTTGGCTGATTCGCCTCGGCCTACGGCCCGAAGACGACTGTCCGGACTGTGCCGACATCGGACCACGGCTGGCCCGGGTCACGGTTGAACGACGGAACTGAGGCCGAACCGGCACAGAGGTCCGTGCGCCGACAGGGTCGCAGCCCCCGGGCAAAGTAGAATACCGACATCGATCAATCGACGACCTCCGTCTACTCCCCGGAGAATCCGCCGACCCGGCGGGCGGTTCCCAACCAGGAGTCTGGTTCGTCGTCCGATCGCGGCCCCAGCCTCGGCATAGCCGGCCTGGCCAACTACACCGAGATCGGGCGAGGAGGATTCGCCACCGTCTATTCGGCCGACGACCAGGCGCTGGGCCGCAAGGTGGCGGTCAAGGTGCTCCGACACCTCGACGAAGACGGTGTGCGCCGGTTTCAGCGGGAGGCCCGCATCCTGGCCGATCTGGGCAGCCACGAGAACCTGGCCGTCATCTACCGGTTCGCCGAGACGGCCAACGGCAACCCGTGCTTCATCATGGAATACGTGCCGGGCGGATCGCTGGCCGATGTGCTGGCCGACGACGGGTCCATCGAAACAAAGACCGCCTTGTCCTACGCCGGCCAGGTGGCCCGGGCCCTGGTCCACACCCACGCCCGCGGCATCGTGCATCGCGACATCAAACCCAGCAATGTGTTGCTGGCCGCCGACGGCCAGGTCAAGCTCTCCGATTTCGGCATCGCCGTCATCCGCAGCGCATCGGCCACCCTCAACGCCGCCACCTTCGAGCACGCCGCTCCCGAGGTCTTCCTCAACGGCGCCACGAAGAACGACGAGCGGTCCGATCTCTACTCGCTGGCCTCCACCCTGTTCAACCTCATCGACGGCTCGGCCCCCTATCACATCGACGGTGAACTCTCTCACGAGGCGTTGCTCCACCGGGTGCTGAACGCTCCTGTTCCGGTCACCGATCGGGCTCCCCAGCTGAACCGTTTCTGGACCAAGGCGCTGGCCAAGGAACCGGAGTCGCGGTTCCAGACGGCGGCCGAGCTGGTGGCCACCCTGACCGCGCTGGGCCGCGACGCCCCACCGTCTCCCTCGGGGCCGTCCCGAAAAACCAGGTCGTTCAACCCGCCGCCACCGTCAACGCCTCCTCCCGCCAGTGCCAACAGCACCATCAGCGTCACCGCGGCCAACGGCCAACCGCTGTCGCCCCAGGAGATGGCGGTGGTGGACAGCTTCGCCACCAGTTCGTCGGTGGCCCAGCGTCGGGAGGTGGCCCGGCTGACGTCCACCCAACAGGTGCTGTTCGGATTGGCCCTCGATCCCGACGACGGCGTGGCCGCCCTGGCCGTTCCCCGCATCACCGACTACGAGCTGTTGGGCCGGTTGATCGAACCCGAGCGTCCGAAACGGACGCGAATGCTGGCCGCCGGGCGCATCACCAAGGGCATGTTGGCGGCCAGACTGGCCGACGATCCCGATCCCGACGTGCGGGCCGCCCTGGCCGCCGGGGTCACCGATCCCGCCATCATCCAGCGGCTCATAACCGACCGGGCCGAATCGGTGAGGGCGGCCGTCATCGGTCAGATCCAGAACCCCAAGGTACTGCGCTTGATTGCCCAGTCACCAGATCCCAACACCCGCCGGGCCATCGCCCGCCACATCGAATCGGGGGAGCTGTTGACCACGCTGGCCCGTGACGCCGACGCCTCGGTCCGCCAGGTGGCGCTGGGCCGGCTCGATCCCCGGGCCATTCTCGATCTGGCCGCCGACGACGATCCGGCCATCAGCCGTTCCGCCTGCGACTTCGTCACCGACTCCGAGTCGCTCTATCAGCTGAGCCGACACGCCAACCCCCATGTTCAGCACAACGCGCTGTCCCGCATCGGCGACTCTGAAACGCTCTCCCGGATCGCGGCCGATCTCGACCATCCCCACTGGCCGCAAGCGCTGGCCCAGATCGACGACCTGTCCGCTCTGGCCACTCTGGCTCGTTCCTCCCCCGATCCGGTCGCCACCGCCGCTCTGGCCCGAATCCCAGCCGGCCCGACGCTGCTGGCCTTGGCCAATGACAGCGGCTACCGGTTCCAGGTTCAGGCCGCCGAACGGATCACCGATCCCGCCGAATTGACCACCCTGGCCGCCAACAACGACCGCGACGTGGCCGCCATCGCCCGTAGCCGGCTCGATGAGATGAGCGAACGAGACGAGCGCCTGGCCACCGCTCGAATGGTGGCCATCGGAACGGTACTGGCGGCGGTGGCCGTGGCCGTGGTCAACTCGTCGGCTTGGCCCGTCACCCTGCTTGTTATCGGCGTGGTGGTCCTGGCCTACCGGGCCTACTCTTCGTCGGCCGACTCCTAGCCCACCCCCACCCCGTTCTGTGCGCTCACCGCCCCGTTTTCGGGGTCCACGGCGCACGGAACGTGGCCAGAGGCTAGGTTTGGTAGCCGTTGGGGTTGTCGATGCGGAATCGCCAGGCGTCGACACAGATTTCGTCCAGTGGCCGGTAGTCGGTCATGCCCAGCCGTTTGGCCGCCAGCGTGGTGTCGCCGTACAGGGCTGACACGTCGCCGGGGCGGCGGGGCCCGACCCGGCGGGTCAGGGTCCGACCCGATGCCTGCTCGACGGCCTCGATCAACTCGAGGACCGAAACCCCCAAGCCCCGACCGATGTTGACGGCCTCGAACCGATCGGGTGAGAAGTCGGGATGATCCATGCGATCGAGGGCCGCCAGGTGGGCCCGGGCCACATCGCTGACATGCACGTAGTCCCGCACGCCGGTGCCATCGCCGGTGTCGAAGTCGTCACCGTGAATCTCCACCACCCCATCAGGGCCAATGGCGGCCTCGATCAGCCGGGGCAGGAGGTTCGACGGGGGGCCGAGGCACCACTCGCCCAAACGGCCGGACGGGTGGGCGCCGGCCGGATTGAAGTAGCGGAGGGCGACGGCCGACCAGCCTTCGTCGGTTCGGCACAGGTCGGCCAGAATCCGCTCGGCCATCGACTTGGTGCTCGAGTAGGGGTTGGATGGATGGTGAGGATGCGACTCGACGATCGGCAAGTCGGTGGTTTCGCCGTAGACCGATCCCGACGAGCTGAACACCAGCCGCCGCAACGGTGTCGGGCCCGCCGCCTTCAGTAGTGACAGCAGGCCGCCGACGTTGGCGTCGTAGTACTCCCGGGGAATGGTGGTCGACTCACCAACGTGTTTCATCCCGGCGAAGTGCATCACCGCGTCGGGCCGGAACTGCTCGATGACCTGCCTGACCGCCTCTGTGTCCCGTACGTCGATCCGGTGAAAACCGGGACGTTGACCTGTCAGCTCCTCGATGCGGTCGAGCACTGCGGGCAGGGAGTTGGTCAGATTGTCGATGATGCAGACCTGGTAGTCGTGGTCCAACAGCCCGACAACCTGATGACTACCGACGAACCCGGTGCCGCCGGTGACCAATACTCGCATTCCGCTCAGTGTATGGGCCCTACCCGGTCACAAGGACCGGATGACTTTGGCCGGGACGCCGGCCACCACGGTTCGGGGCGGAACGTCGGCGGCCACGACGCTACCGGCCCCGACGACGCTGTCGGCTCCGATGGTCACCCCGTTGAGGATGATGGCCCGACCGCCGACCCAGACGTTCTCCTCCAGAACGATGGGGGCCGACTCCGGCCGTTCGTATCGACGCTCCGGTTCAAGCCGGTGAAAGTCGTTGTCCATGATCATCACGTGGGTGCCGATGTTGCAGCGTGGCCCTATCACCACCCGCAAGTAGGCCGATATCGAGCATCCATAGTTGATGTAGGCCCGCTCACCTATCTCCAGGAGCCCACCACTACCGACGACGAGTTCGGTGGTGGCGATGGTCGAGACGATCTGCACTCGATCGTGGACGACCAGACGGCCGTAGTTGGAAACCACCGGGCGGCCCTGGACCCGGACGCGGTCACCGAGGTGTTCAGCCGACCGGAAGGCCCAACGGCCCCGGAGCACCGAAACCACCGAGCCTGAAAGCTCACGAACCTGCACCTCTTCTCCCACTACTTGCCGAGCGGACGCCTCATACTAGTGCCGCACCAGTGACGTTGATGAACATATCCCGCCGGGTGATTTCGCCACCCGACTCCGAAGTTGCTGCCGGATATAGTTGAAACGCTGTCTATCGCCAAGGATCAGGCGGACACTTCAACCGAGGGCAGAGGGAACGTGACGCTCAACAAGTTTCAACGCAGCTACGCCGACTTCGGTATCTCCCGTTCGCTTCGGCAGGTTCGACACGCCGTGTCCAACCGCAAGCATTCAGTGGAGCACATGGAACAGCTGTTCCAGTCGATGGAGCTGCCGGTCAAGCGGATCGAATCGAGGCTCGACGGCCGGGTCGAAGACAAGCAGATTCTGGAGATCGGACCGGGCCAAGGGATGGAGCGGGCCCTGTACTTCGCCACCAAGAACACGGTGACGGCACTGGACCGGGACATCATCCCATCGGGCTTCGACCCACTGCTCTATCTGCAGATGGCGCGGGAGAACGGTCCTGGTCGTGTAGTCAAGACGTTGGGCCGCGACCTGTTGATCGGTCGTTCGAATCGGGCGGCGTGGCGCCGGCTGGTCGGTCCGGTCGACCCGCCACAGGTGATGAGTGGCGACATCGAGACCGACCCCTTGGACCTCGACGCCTACGATGTGGTGCTCTCGTGGTCGGTCTTCGAGCACCTCGCCGATCCCCGGGCGGCGCTGGACAACGTGGTGCGAACGCTACGCCCCGGAGGGGTGGCCCATATCAGCATCCACGTCTTCACCGCCCACGATGGCCATCACGACATCCGAGCCTTCACCGGTCAGGGAGATAGTCTGCCGTTGTGGGGTCACCTGAGGCCGCAAACGAAATCAGCCATCAACCCAAGCTCGTTCCTCAACGAGTGGCGCATCGATCAGTGGCGGGAACTGTTCGCCGAGGTGATGCCGGGAGCCGACGAATATCTCGACGAGTACGAGACCCGCGAGCGGTTCGGTCCCCGATTGACTCCAGAACTTCGTGGCGAACTGGCCGACTACAGCGAAGCTGAACTGTTCACCGTCAATCAGGTGTTCGTGTGGCGTAAGCCAGGCGGCTAGCAGCCAGGCCGGGCCAGCCAGCCGATCAAGCCGGGTCCGGGACCGAACCGGTCAGCCGCCGAAGCCCTTGAAGTTGAACCACTCCGACGGCTCGGGGCCGTTGGGAGGATTGACGGCGAAGTGATCCCAGTGGTAGCGGAAGGCATGGGAGCCACCGCGGTTCTGCCAGTTCGACTGATAAACGTAGACATCGCCGTTGACGAAGCTGTCGGGTAGCTGGTGGGCAGCCGGCCAGTTGGCGTCCTCGAAGTACTTGACACCGTTGACGTAGAGGGTCAGCGAACTCTTCGTGACCTCCATCCGGAATCTGTCCCGGCAAAGCATGTCGGGGCCGTCAGGCTTGCATTTGCGCCACGCCTTGTCGAGTTCGCCCGTCGGGTAGCCACCGTTGTTTATCGAGCCGCAATGCTGGAACCACGACATCTCAGCCACCCGGTAGCCACCTTCGATGGCGAAACACTTACCGGTGCTGGGCGGAGAATCGGCCCGTGGGCCTTCGATGGCACACACCGGGGTGCGATCGGACTGTAGTCGACAGCCGATGGCCCAGTGGCCACCAAACTGACCGTAGGCGTAGAGGTTGTCGGCAATCACGCCGGTTGGCGCTGAGGCCGACGTGATGGTGATCTCGCCCCAGGTCTCACCGCCGTACTCGGGTATGGAAGCCGCGAAGTCGGCCTCCACCACCAGTTTGCCGTTCTGGAACTTGAAGGATCGATCGGGCCGCATCGAGGACCCGCCGGTGAAGGCGTCCCGCATGTCGACCATCCAGTGGTTCTGATTGAACCAGTGCTGGGACTTGCCACCCACATCCCCGGCACCGTCGAATACCCGATAGCCCATGTCGCCATCGTCCAGCTGTAGCAGCAGCCTGTCGACGGTGAAGTCATCGACCCAGCTGTTGGAGCGCTCAACGGCGGTCTTGGCCGCCGCCGGCGCCAGATCGAAGCACCAGATCGAACCCAACGGCTCGAAGTTGACGGCCCCGGAGCCCTGACCCCGGGGAACCTTCGAACCCTCGGAGCAACCGGGCCGTGGGGTGTAGATATCCCACAAGCCGTCGTTGTTGGTTGGCCGGGTGGGGGCATCCGTGGACGAGGTTCGGGCCGTCGTGGAGGGGGTACGGGCCGTCGTGGTCGTGGTTTCCTGGCGGTTGCGGGCGCCGACAGTGGTCGTCGTTTCGTCCTTGGTGGCGGTATCGTCGACCGACTTGGTCGTAGTCGACGGACGGAGGTCGAGAACGGTCGTCGGAGCCTTGTCATCACCGGAATCGGCCGTCGTGCTGGTGGTCGTCGTCGACCGGCCACGGCGGCGCTTGTTGGCCCGGGTTGTACGATCGCTGGACTTCCGATCGTCCGACTTCTTCATCGAGCGGAAGCGCCTCAGAACGTCGCGCTTGAAGGCGCGGTGCCGATGATCGACCTCGTCTTGACCCTGGACCGTCGTGGTCGTGGTCTCGCTCGCCGGCTCGAACGGTTCGTGGGCCTCGTGATGCTCAGGACCACTGTGGGCGTCGGTGGCAGTGGCCTGCCAGGCCACCCCCAGCAGCACGACGGCAACCGTCATGCCGGCCGCGATCTTGAAGCGACGACTCCTCTGCTCGGGGAACCCGAATGGACGTTGCTCGGAGTGGTTGGACGTGGATCCGGCCATGAGGAGATTGTAGGAGTTCGCCCTTGGTGGGGGTTACACAAGACCAACTCTTTACGGTCTCTTTGCGAACGACCTCAGTGGGTCGATCGTCTGGACCTACTCGATCGACCGCCCTCGACGGTATCGAAGGTCCTCCAGCCAGGCCCCGACGGCGGCCCGATCCTCCCGGCTCACCAGCCTGAGGATCCCGACCATGACCAGATAGACAGCGGCTCCGGCCGCCACCCGCAGCCCGAGGGTGTACCCGTCGAGTAGGACCACGGTGAGGGCCATGACCGCCCCGGCGGCGATGACCCGGGCCGCGAACCAGACCACGGTGCGATTGAGAGAGCCCGCCGGAAGCAACCGGATCGCTCCGGTGAGCACGACCGACTCGGTGATCAGAAAGCCGAGCACGGCCCCGATCGCCCCGTTCCCGTACCGTTGTTCGAAGATGGGAACCAGGATCAGATCGAGGGGGATGGTCAGTATCCCCCCGAGCACGATGAACCAGGTCCACTGCCGTTGCTTGTCCATGGCGATCAGGAACGTGCCGAGAATCGTGGTCAGGTAGGTGAGCGACAGCACAAACCCGCCAACAGCCACCACCGGGCCGGCGTTGGAGAAATCCGAGCCGAAGATCAGCTCGACCAACGGACGGGCCACCGAAGCGGCCCCAAAGCCAACCGGTACGCTGGCCAGCAGCATGATCTGAACCGACTTCTGCACCAGACCCGATCGATCGGATCCCGGGGCCATGCCATCGTGTTCGGGGTCGAACAGGCGGGACAAGGTGGGGAAGATCGCCGTCATGAAAACCGTTGGCACGAACATGAAGGTCCCGGCCAGTCGCTCATAGGCGCTGTACCAACCCATCACATCGTCGTTGTCGGTGAGCAGCGAGATGAGGATGATGTCGAGCTGCTGGTAGACGACGATGGAAAGGGCGATCCAGAAGTAGGGCAGACTCTCGACCAACAGGTCCTTGATCTCACTCATCCGCAGGACCCGAACGTCTGAAGCGAGATCCAGTTCCCGACGAATCCGCCGGAAGAACCAGAACTGCAGGATCACGGCCACCGCCGACCCGGCGGCGGCGGTGCCGGCCACGGCATAGACCCCGTAGCCGAGGTAGAGCAGGGCGATCGCCCCACCAATCGACACCAGGCGGGCCGTCACCGTGGCTATCGACAGGCTGCCCATCCGGTCCAGGCCCTGCAGGCCGGCCGAGATGACGTCGGCTTCAATCGACAGGAGACTACTGAGACCGAGTATGGCCAACAGAACGAAGGTGATCGTCGGGTAGCCGGCCAAACGGGCGTAACCGAACACGGCGGCGGCCACCGGAACCGCTATCAACAGCCGGGCCACCATGCCGGTGGCCAACAGGCCAACGGCCCGCTCCGGTCTGCGGGCCACCGCCTTGGTGATCGTCATGCTCATGCCGAACCCGATGACAACCATCCCCACCGCCCAGATCGAACTGGCCAGGTGGTACTGCCCGATCAGCCCGGCGCCGAGCAATCGGGTGATCATCCAGACGCCGATGAGCGAGATCAGCCACGTAACGGTCTGCGAGCTGAGAAGAACGGCGATGTTGCGGGTCAGCGTCCTCTGCACCGAAGCCTCAGGCACGTCGGGAGCCAGCATTGACGGCCTCCCTTCCGAGGGCCATCAGGAGTTCGGCGATCCGTCGGCCGTTCCGGTCGGCGTCGAACAACCTCTCCGCTCGCCGGCGGGCAGCCGCCGCCATTCGCCGCCGAAGGTGTTCGTCGGTCGACAGTTGCAGTATCGCCTTGTACAACCCATCGGCGTCGACCCGATCGACGAGCCGGCCGACAGTCTCTCCCGAAACGGTGTCTCCCTCAACGATGTCGCTCAGCCCTCCGCCTCGAGTGGCGATGACCGGGAGTCCGCAGGCCAGAGCCTCGGTGGCGGCTATGCCGAAGGCTTCGGCCCGGCTGGGAAGAACAAAGATGTCGCTGCCCCGGTACATCGCCATCAATTCGGGCGAGTTGGGTGCCAGGTCATTGTGAACGAAGATGTCGTCTCGGTCGAAAGAAACAGCAGTCCGGGTGACCAGGTGAAGCTCGGCCACTCCGGACGGCAGTCGACCGAAGGCCGCGACCAGCGCCGCTCCACCCTTGCGATGGAAGTCACCGCCGACGAAAAGAAGCCGAACCGCCGGACCGGCAACGCCGGCCCTCTCCGGTTTCCATTGGTCGACGTCGACCCCGGGGGCGATGACCTCGATCCGCTCATCTTCGACGCCGTACTCCGACCGCACCGACCCGGCGCACCAGCTCGACCAGCACACCACCCGGCCGGCCCGACCGAAGGTTCGCACGTTGGCCCGGTGCTTGATTCCAGCGACCAACTTGTTGCGATCGGGCCGATGTTGGTACTCATCGGCCATTCGATCGTACTGGCGGGGCGTGATGTCGGTGGCCACCACATACGGTGTCGACCCCAGTTGGCCCATGGCCATCACGGCCGGGACCTGGGTGTTGAAGAACAAGACGTCGGGCTTCGAGCTCCGAATTCCTCTCACCACCTGTTCGAGGCCGGTAAGCGGACCCCGCACGCTGCCCGGTAGGGCGGAAAGGGGCCCGGCAGGCAGGTTGGCACGGTCATAGTCGACCTCCACCCAGGTGGCCGACAGCAACGCCGGCTCCTCCGATGTCAGATTCTCCACCGCCCGCCGTAGGTTCCGGTAGTAGGTCTCGTGCCCGAGGTGCTGCTCCATCACGAAGGTGATGTTGACAGGTGGCGCTGGGGTCAACTTGTCCATGAACTTCCTCGCCCCCCGGATGGTACTGCACCACCAATCATGGACCAATGGGCCGGCAGGGAGCCGATCTACCCGCCACCCGAGGTCCGTCGACCGGGATCAAGGCCGTTGGGCGCCCAGCACTTCGGCCAGCAACCGCAGATAGGCGGCCTGGTAGTAGATGGCCGGTTCGGTGGTCTCCCAGGTTGGTTGCGTACCGTAGGCCGCCCAGTCCCGGTAGCTCTTCTGGGGCGGCTGCCCGGCCGGCGGACTGTCCGATCCGGAGTAGAACTGGTTGGGCCCGCCGACCAGATATCCGGGGGCGGTGCCGATATCGGATCCGATGCTCACGTCGTACGGTGATTCGTCGCCGAACCAGAAGTGGAAGAGTTGCCGGACGGGATTGTCGGCGCCGGCAGCCGAGGTGTTGGAGAGATAGGTCACTCCCAGCGGGTTCACCCCATGGAAGTAGTGGAGGTGGGCCAGCGCCCGGTCCAGTCCGGCCGCCTGATCATCGATCAACAGGTTGGCGGTGCCGGCGTTGGCCATCACCATGTTGGAGCCCCAATGGTATGCGGTGTCGGGAAGGTGGGACCGGTACAGTTCGTCGGCCGGTGGCCCGAACAGAGGCGACCAGGACGACACGTCCTCGATCCGGTCCGCTATCGCCGCCACCAAGGTCGGGTCGGCATTGTCGAGGCCCCCGTAGGCCACGAGAGCGTCGGCCTGGTCGAGTCCGTAGTGTCCAAAGCCCTCGCCGCTGAACGGGGTCGTCCGGTCATAACCCCGGCGGACGACGTCGTGGTACTCATCGGCTCCGGTCAGGGCGTACAGGTACACGGCGGCCACCACCTCCTCCCGATCCTGTTCCTCCAGAGAAAGGTCGGCGTCGCCGGCCCAGATGATCTGGGGGTCACAGTCATCGCGCCGGGGATTGGTGCTGTACCACCGCCAAGCCTTGACCGCTCGCTCCTCGAAGCGGTCGGCCGAATCGGCCACCGTGTCAATCGACTTGAGAACCAAAGCGGCGTGGGCGAAGACCCCGGCGGCAACAATGGTCGACGACGAACAGGCCTCCTCGTAGAAACGGGGCAGGACACTCTCCGATGGCGTCGTCGGCCCCTCCAGCTCGGTGACGCCAACCTTGGTCAGCACCGAGCCGTCATCGAGCTGCATCCGCTCCAACCAGTCGAGCTCCCACAGGATCTCATCGATCAGGTCGGGAACGCCATTGCCGGACTCCGGTATCTGCTGCTGGTCGTCGAACACCGCGGGCGCCCGCTGATAGGCGGTCAGCAGAACATGGACCGGTTCCCCGGCAAACGTCACGTACTTGTTGGTGTCTCCGGCGTCGAACCAACCGCCCGACAAGTCCCGAGCCGTGGCCGGGTTGTCGGGATCGTCGATTGATCGGGCCTCGAGGTCCTGTCCGGGGCCGACGAAGGCGGCGGCGTCGTTCCAAGGCCCGGCGAGGTTCTCGTGATGAGCGGTGTTGGCCCGATTGAACCAGAACATCCGGAACGCGGCGTTGAACACCTGGTCGTAGACGTCGTCGGCGATGACGAATTCGGGTCCGGCCACGGCCGCCTCGGGGTCGAAGACGTAGTAGGAACCCGGGCTCTGCACGGCACTGAAGTCGAACCACCACCCCCGATCCCCGGATTGCCGGTGGACCCGGCCACCGTCCCAAGGTGTCGCCTCGCCGGCAAACACCACCGAGCCATCGTCAACCCGTCGGACCTCGATAGTGGATCCCGGGCGATAGTCGATGTCCTGATTGAAGCCCTGTTCAGGGTCGACGAGTACCGCCCACTTCGGGTCGACGGGACGGTAGCCGAACTGATCGACCCTGATCGGCGAGTCGGGGGAGAAGGGAAGTGGCGCCGGTCCACCGGCATCGGTCTCGGCCAAGGCCGGCTCGGCTCCGCCACCGGAGTCCGGCCCCTTTGCCGCCTCGGCCGGCTCGACCGTCGTGGATCCCGCCCGGTTGGCTTCGTCCCGCTGGTCGGCCGAGCTGCAGGCGGCGATGAGCGCCACTGCCAGCACGTACACCGTCCACCGCCCGAGGAGTGAGCCACGACCCATCATTCAGTATCACCGTATGCCGGGAAAAGCAGCGTAGGGCAGACGACCCAGGCGGTGAAACGATCTGCCCTGGTCGAAAACCAAGGCGCTGATACAATGGTGAACGTTGTAGCCGGGCCAACACAGTCCAGCCGTGTGGATCGAGGTGATTCGGTGAGCCATTCAGCTTCGTCCGCCGAGTGCCGTATCGGTCACGCCAGGTGCCCCGTTTTCGCTCGAGGTCGAGTCGGCCGTGAAGCTCCGGCGATGGAGGAGATTATGACACGGGCGATGTTCAAGCCAGGCACGGTCTTATGAGCCGCGCTGCGGTCATTCGCCTTGTCGAGGCTTTCTTCCGCCGTTGGCCGCTCTACCTGCTCCTTCTGGTGGCATCGGTGGCGCTCGGCATCGCCTTTGTCGGCCGTAGCGCCGACCAGTACGAGTCGGGTGCCGCCATTTCGGTGGAATCCCAAAGCCTGGTCACGACCCAGTCGGGCATAAGGCTCAACGCCAATTACAGCTACCTGACCCCGGCCCAGTTCACCACCCAGGAAATTCTTGGGCTTCTGGCCACTGACGTGTTCATGCAGTCGGTCCTGGAACGGGCCGATGTCGAGGTGGCCACCGAGGTGTCGGCTCGGGAGGCCCAGCTGCTGGACTACCGGAGCACCCTGTTCGTCTTTCCCTCCAGCGGGAACATCGTTCAGCTCGGGGCGGTAACCGCTGACCCCCAACTGTCGGCCAATCTGACCACAGCGCTGATCGACGAATTCATCGACTACCACATCGGCCTGGACATCGCCGAGAGCGGAGCCTCCGTCGAGTTCTTCGCCGAACTGGTCGATCAGTACGAGGAAGACGTCGAGGCCGCCCGCCGAGAGGTCGATTCCGCCCTGGTCGGCAAGGACGACGTCGAGGAGCTGACGGTTTCGGAACAGCTCCGCATCGAGCGGCTCAAGGCGGCGGAGGCCGAAGCGGTCACTCGATATCAGACGGCCATAAACAACCTGGAAACGGCCAGGTTGGCGGAGCTACAGACCAACACCGATGTCGAGCAGAGCTACATCGTGCTCGACCTGCCGCAGGTCCCGACCGAACCCACCGGCCGGCTCCTCAACGACCTGATGGATCTGGCCATGTTCGGCGCCGTCGGCCTTCTGGCCGCACTGACCGCACCACTGGTCGCCGCGCTGGTATCGGATCGGGTGATGTTTCCCGAAGACATCGAGATCAACACCGGCTTGACCGTCACCGCCACCGTTCCCCGAGTGCGCAAACGGCTGCTCGATCTCCGTCGGGCGGCCGACGACGGCCCACCCGAAGAGCACACGGCCTCCCTGGCCCCCACCGACAGGACCGAAGACGATCGACCGACGGCCGACGGCTCCTTCCTGTCACAGCTGCAGCGGACACCGACGGCAATGAGAGGCAACGGCCCCGAGAACGGCTCGACGCAGAAGAAGGCCACTACTCTCGACGATCGCACCCTGGTTGCCACCCCGTCGCAATCGGGTGACGGCACCACCGAAACCACC
The DNA here is from genome assembly GCA_965216685.1 of Acidimicrobiales bacterium. Classification (GTDB taxonomy): domain Bacteria; phylum Actinomycetota; class Acidimicrobiia; order Acidimicrobiales; family SZUA-35; genus JAHELU01. The sequence goes on along the minus strand of OZ244195.1, from coordinate 2,843,132 downwards.
AAGTCGACGGAGATCGACTGATGCAACCCCTTCTGGCCTTTCTCGTCTTTTCGATCTATCTGGGTTTCCGGAGCGACAGAGTCGATGCTCCGGTCTCGAGGTCGGCGCTTCTCGTGGCCGCCGTCGTACTGGCGGTGGCCCTCTACAGCCGACGTTTCCTGATCTGAAATGAAGCGGTTGGGCTCGACCGTCCAGCTGGCCAAGCGCCGGCAGCTTCTGGGCGAAGTATTTGGCTATGCCGGCCTCGCTGCCGTTTGGATTGTGGTCATCGGCCTCATGTACCTGTTCCGCGCCCCGCTGGGCCCGGCCTTGGGGGCAACAATCATCTTGGCCGTTCTGGCCCTGATTCGGCCCCACATCGCCCTCGGTGCCGTGATCGTGTTGGGCGTGCTGGGCGACGGGGTCTCGACGCCGTGGTGGCCGGCCACCAACAACCTGTCTTCGCCCCAGTCGATCCTCTACGTAGCCGACGCGTTGACCATCAAGCCGGTCGACATCGTGTTGGTGGCGATCCTGGCCACCCTCTTCGTCAACCGTTTTCTGACCCCGGCGGCCAGGCCGCTGTACTGGGGGCCGTTGATCCGGCCGCTGGCGGTGTTCACGGCAACGATCGCCGCTGGTCTGATATGGGGATTGGCTCGGGGTGGCGACGTGCGGGTGGCCTACTTCGAGGCGTCGCCACTCCTCTATATCCCGCTGATGTATGTGTTGGCCACCAACCTCTTCACCTCGCTGGCCCACTACCGTCGGCTGATCGTCGCCATCGTCATGGCCCTGACCATCGAGTCGATATACATGATCGCCACCCTCGACGAGATCAGGTTGAAGGTCGGCCCCGATCAAAGCGCATTCGAACACTCGGCCGCCGTGCACTTCAACCTCGCCCTGCTTTTGACCATCGCCGTCGGCTGGTTCGGAGCGAAACGACGGTGGCCGCGGCCGCTCCTCCTCCTGGCTATGGTCCCGATCGTGTACATCTACATCGACGGACAGCGGCGGGCCGGCATCGTGGCTCTCATTATCGGCATGACCGTCCTCGGCTGGATCCTGTTCACACGGGACAAGCAACGATTCAGCAGAACGATTCCGTTGCTGATCGTGGCCGTCATCGCCTATTCGACCGTCTTCTGGAACTCATCCAGCCAGCTGGCGTTTCCCGCCCAGGCGGTCAAGAGTGTCGTCCAGCCCGCCTCGGCCGGCGAATCCGATTCCCTCTCCGATCTGTACCGTGACTTCGAGAACATCAACCTCAACGCCACCATCAGGTCGAATCCGGTGCTGGGCATTGGTTTCGGCAACGAGTTCCTGAAGCCCATTCCGCTACCCGACATCGGCGCCTTCTTCGAGTTCGCCGACTACATACCCCACAACATCATCTTGTGGATATGGGCCAAGACCGGGATCATCGGGTTCCTGGCCTTCTTCCACAGCGTTGGCCTCGCCATCGCTCAGGGGGTCAGGGCCACCGTGCGGCTCACCCGGGCCGTCGATGTCGCCGTGATGTCGTGCTTCGTGGCCTACGTTCCCATGGCGATCGTGGTGGCCTTCGTCGACATCTCCATCGATCCGACCACCATGACCCTTCTCGGCGTATCGATGGCCGCCGCCGCCAACGCCGAGTTCATACAAGCCGCCGAACGCCGGCAGTCGTCGTCCGACGATGACACGCCGGATTCGGGATCAGTCGACGGGCAACTGGTTTCGGCGGGCGTCCGCCAATGACACCGACTGTCAGCGTCGTCATGCCCACCTACAATCGTTGGCCTCGACTCGAGCAGGCCCTGCACGGTTTGTCCGGTCAGTCGGTTCCCGCCGGTGACATCGAAATCATCGTGGTCTCCGACGGGTCGACCGACGAAACCGACGAGAACCTGCAAGCGGGAAGAGCGCCGGTTGATGTGGTCTATCACCGGCAGGAGAACAGTGGACCCGCGGTGGCCCGCAACACCGGCCTGGCCCTGGCCTCGGCCGGATTGGTGCTGTTCATCGACGACGACGTTGTCGCCCTCCCCGACTGTGTGGCCGCCCATCTTCGGGCCCACGAAACCGGATCGCACCGGCAGGTGGTCATCGGCCCACTTCTGACGCCGCCCGACCATCAGTTCCTTCCCTGGGTCCAGTGGGAACAGGACAAGCTGGAGGAGCAGTACCAGGCCATGCAGAGAGGTGAGTGGTCGGCCACCCCTCGTCAGTTCTACACCGGGAACGCGTCGCTGGCCAAGAGCCTGATCACCGACGCCGGCGGGTTCGACCCGACGTATCGTCGAGCGGAGGACGTTGAACTGGCCTATCGAATGGCCGGTTCGGGCGCGGTGTTCACCTTCGACCCGGCTGCCGGCGCCAATCACTACGCCGAACGATCCTACGATTCCTGGCTGTCCAATGCCGGGGCCTACGGTCGCAACGACGCCCGGATGTGGCGCGATCGGGGGGTGGAGTGGCTGGTCCCCGAGCTGTGTGAGGAGTATCGCCGTAGGAACCCTCTGATTCGGGCCCACACCGCGGCCGGGCTGCGGCTACCCCTGATTCGCCGCCTGGGGGAGGAAACGGCCGAAACCGTAGCCCTTGGATTGTCCAGGATGAAGCTGACCGGACCGGCCCAACGGATATTGAGCGCCGTCTACAACCTGGCCTACTACCACGGCCTTCTCTCGGAGCTCGGCTACTCGCAGGCCAAGTCGCTGCGGTCCGGCGAGGCGGCCTCGATCCATGAGGCTGGCGCCCGTCCTCATCAAAGGTTTGTGCGTTGAGGTGTCACTACGACACCTCAACGCACAAACCTAGTGCACCCCTAGTGCCGGCGTAGTCGGGAGAATCGCTGCCGGATCTTGTTCTTGAGCCCGGCCGGAACGGTCCGGTGCACCAGGTCGTAGGCGAGAACGTAGGCGACATCAAGCCAGCGCTGAACGGTCGTCGGTGGTGAGGCCACTGCAGCCTGATAGAACCCTTCGAGCCGTTCCGCCAGCACATCCAGGGCGTAGCGTTCCCGTAGGACCGACGCACCATAGGCCCCGACCTCGTCCCGATGGTCGGGGTCGAGAAGATTCTCGATCTCGCCCGCCAGGTTGGATCCGTCGGTGTCGCCATCGCCTTCGCCGTAGTAGCCGTTGCGCAAGAAATAGGGGGCTGTTTCTGCCGTGAACGGCCGACAGAATCCCCGTGCGCCGACCACGATCACCGGCCGGGCGAAAGCCAGACCGCGCAAGGCCGAACCACCCATGGCCAGCACGATGTCGGCGGCGTCATAGGCCGGTCGGGGATCGTGCAACGTGCCGGTCAGCACAACGGCTTCCCGCCCCAGCTTTTGGTTTGCTTCGGCCGCCGCGCTCCGGACCTCGGCCATGGCGTCGCCGTCACCGACGATCACCAGTCGCAGATCGGGTCGGTCGAGGCGCTGGACGGCGGCGATCGACTGCAAGATGCTCTCCAGCTTCATCAACCGATCGACCCGGGTGACCATGACGACCAGAATCTCGTTGTCGGCGAACCCGTTGTCTCGTCGGAAGGCCGCCGCCCGGGCGGGGTCGGGACTGTCGCTGTCGGTGTCGACCGGGGGCTCGAGCAGCCATACCGGGCCCTTCTGGAAGCTCTCCTTGGCCTCGTCGACCAGAGCCTGCGTGCCCACGATGAGGGGTGCGTACCGCGGCAGCCAGGGGTTGTTCCTCATCATCCAGTTGGTGACAACCAGCGCCCGACCGGGGCGACGAAGCAGGGCAATGGCGCCGAGAGGTCCAAGCCAATGATCCTCGTGGTAGACGTGCACCATATCGGCGGCGTGGTCGTCGACGACGTCGGTGATGTGGCCGGCCTGTGTTCGCAGCGTCGACGCCGTCGGCACCCGTACGATCTCGAACCCGGCTTCCTTGGCCACCGGTTCGACCGAAACCTGAGCCGGTTCGTCGATGGCGAAGATCATGACATCGTGACCCCGGTCCCGGAGGCGGCTCGACAGGTCGATGGTGTTGAGCTGGGATCCACCCAGTTGAAGGCTGTGGATGCCAACGGCAATCCGCAGCCTTCGGCCTGCCCGGTCACTCACGGCGTGCGATCCCTCGACGATGAACCGGCGATGAGAGGCGTCGATCGGTAGACGGGCACCGGCCACGGCCCCTCTGATCAACCCGATGACGAATCCGGCGCCGTTGGGGCCGCGGCCCCGCACCAGGTTGGTCAACGTCTGGCGGCCGAAGTGGGCCAGCCACCGCGGAAGCTGATCGCGTCCAGGTCGGGTGCCGAGCCGAAGATGCTTGGCGAAGACCGCTCCGAGAGCGTAGGCGTAGCCTCGGTACAGGTCCGACGCCTCGTGACCGGACCGGAATCCGAGGTGGACCGTTCTCGTCTCGTTGGTGACCGCCACCTTGTGGCCGGCGGCCAGTACCCGGATGAACAGGTCGCTGTCCTCGCCTCCGGTGTTGATCGGAGCGCCGGGACCGAGCATCGCATCGAACCCGCCGACGTCGTCGAACACCGTGCGGCGGATGGCCATCGAGGCTGAGATCCCCCACGGTTCTCGTACCGGCGGCAGGGTTTCCACCACGTGGCTCGTGCCCGGCAAGAACTCCGCCGCCTGGGCCGACGGGTCGTCGCTTTCGCCTTTGACGACGGAACCGAAGACCATACCCACCGCCGGATCGTCGAAGGCGTCCCGGAAGGCGTCAACCCAGGATCGGTCGACCCGGCAGTCATCGTCGGTGAAGGCCACTATGGAGCCCTCGGTCAGCGTCACCCCGAGGTTGCGGGCGTTGGCCGCTCCCCGGGTGTCGGTCGGTCGATGGTGCACCCGTGGGTCAGCCAACCCGGCAAGGATCCGGCTGGTGGCGTCGTCGTCGCTTTGATCGACCACCGTCACCGTGATCCGATCGTCGGGGCAGGCCAGGATCGAGGTGACGCAGGCCGCCACGTGGTCCGGCCGGTTTCTGGTCGGAACGACCACGGAGACGAGGTCGCCGGATTCAGCGACCACTAGCCGATCCTTGCTTTGGCTTCCTCGCCCGGCAGCAGGCCCCACGTGGTCTCGGACTCACCCTGGACCAGATGGTTGGCCAGTTCCACTCCCATCATCACCGAGTGGTCGGTGTTGCCGATCTCGTAGCGCCAGGCTCCGAAGCGGCCCCGGGAGTAGACATCTCGTTCCATCAGCCAGGGCTGGATGACCTCAAGGGCGGCATCGCGACCGATGGTGGGCACGGGGTAGGAGTAGGGAACGTGCATCAGCTCGCGGCTGATGATCTTGTTCTCCGCCTGTTCGGGGGTGAGAAGCTGGGACGACACCAACCCGGCGATGGTGCGGTCGACCACATCATCGACGTTTTCGGGCTTGTAGTCCGACTTCGACACCTCGGCCAGCAGCGAGAAGTGACCGGGACCGGGCGTCATCTTGGGTGAGTAGTTCGACAGGTAGGTGACCCGGTAGAACGGCGAGTCGTCTTCCGGGAAGTACATCCAGCACTTGGTGCTGGGACAGGGTTCGGCCACCCCGATACCGATGAACAGTCCTTCGGTGTGGTGCAGTGACTCGGCCGCCTCCCGCACCGGGTCGGGGCAGTCGACGATGATCTTGACCAGCTCCTTGAGGGGCATGGTGGTGATCAGCTTGTCGTAGTCTTCGGTGGACCCGTCCGAGTAGGTGACCTGCTTGACCTCCAGGTCGATCCGGCTGGCTTCCCGGTGGAACGAGACCGGCTTGGCCAGCGACTGGGCGATCCGCTCGTACAGCATGCCGGTTCCCAGCAGCGGGAATTTGAACTTGTTGTTGGGTCCCCACGAGACGTCGTCCCGACCGGTGACCTGATTGCGGATGATCCGCTCGACGTCGACCGCCGGCACCCGATCACCCTGCCACGATGTCGACATCATGTCGATGGGGTGAGCCCACACCTTGAAGTTATAGGGCAGCATGAAGTGCTTGGCGATGCCCTGACCGAAAATGGCCAGGATCCACTCCTCGAAGTTGGTGGGCCGGCTCTCGTGGCGCTGGGCCTCGATGATGCCCATCAGCGACTCGATGAACACCTCGTCGGGCAACCGGTGGATGTTGTTCTGCAGCGGGTAGGGCACGAACCGGTCGCACATCCACACCCAGGCTTCCCGCATGTGCTGGTCGTAGTCGCCCCGCAGCATCTTCTCGACCAGATCGTCGAAGTAGTCGTAGTGGCTGAACATCACGTGACCGCCGTGATCCCAGATGAAACCCTGCTCGTCGCGATAGCTCGACGACAGGCCGCCCACGTGATCGGACCGCTCGTTGATGGTCCAGTCGGGGTGGCCCAACTCGCCCAGACGATGGGCGGCGCCGAGACCGGTGGGGCCGGCGCCCAGGATGGTTATATGACCGGGACTCATGATCAACCCCCTACCGGCACCGGCTCGTTGCGGCGCGTTGTGTACATTCGTTCGTCGGTGTCGACATTGAATTCGAGCGAGCCTCGCAGACCCCGACCCAGACCGATGAGGTAGGAGGGGTCGGTTGGTCGGCGACGCAGCGTCCGCACCACATGTCGGGCGGCGGTGGTGCCGGCCTGGCGGGTGAACAACCACAAGGCGTACGGATCACGACAGCGCACGTGTTTGGTGTAGAAGGCCCCGTCGCCGAACCCGTAGTTGTTCAGGAGGGTGGGCCAGTCTTCGAGTTCCCGCCGACCGTCGTGGCGGATGACCACCTCGGGTCGCAGGATGATGACCCGGTCGGCGCAGTAGGTCCGGTAGGCCAGATCGTAGTCCTGGGCCGACTTGAGCGGCCCCCCTCCCCCCAGGATCTCGTCGAAGCCGCCGATGGCGTCGAACAACCGCCGGCGGGCGGCGAAGTTGGCTCCCATTCCGAACACCCGGAAACCGTCGCTCTTGCTCATACGCTCCGGCCGGTCGAACATCAGGTTGGGGGTGAGACCGGTCTCGTCGGTCCCTTCCTCCAGGGGCACGACCTGGCCGTAGAGCAGATCGCCGTCGGGTTCGGCGGCAAAGGCCGCTTCGATGTTGGAGATCCAGTCGGTCGGGGCCACGCAGTCGTCGTCGGTGAAGGCCAGGATGGGAGCGTCGGTGAGGGCGATACCGCGGTTGTAGGCCCGCGACAGCCCGGCTTCGGTGGTGTGGTGGTAGGTCAACCGGTCGTCGTCGGCGGCCATGGCCCGGACGATGGTTCCGGTCTGGTCGTCTTCGCTCTGGTCGATCACGGTCAGGGTGAACCGGTCGTGATCGTTGGCCAGGACGTGTTTGACCGCCATGCCGATCTTGTCCGGGCGATTTCTGGTGCAGATCACGGCTGCCACCGCGATCGGGCGATCGTCGAAACTGTGTGCTTCCGCCATTGCGTTCCCTCGCCGCTCTCACCGGGCCCTGGGGAGAGCGGCCTCGGACTACGGTCTTCGTGGGCCTTCCAGTGGTTCAGGGTACCGCTCCGTCCGGGCTCAGCCGGTCGTTGCCGGGCGACCACGGAAGGATTGCCCACCACCCTTGCCGAACCAATGACCTACCGGTACGCTCGGCCACGCAACCACCCTGAGGGCTTGGAGGACATGATCCGGTGACCACAGAACAGACGGTTCTACCGATCGCCAAACCAGTGATGGGCCAGGCCGAGGCCGACGCCGCCGGCCGGGTGATTCTCAGCGGCTGGATAACCCAGGGGCCTGAGGTGGCGGCCTTCGAACAGGACTTCGCCGCCATGACCGGCGCGGCCCACGCTTGCGCCGTATCCAACTGCACGACCGCCCTCCATCTGGCCTTGCTGGCCCTGGGCGTCGGCCCTGGTGACGAGGTGATCACCGTCAGTCACTCCTTCATCGCCACGGCCAATGCCGTCACCTACACCGGGGCCAAGCCGGTGTTCGTCGACATCGAACGCCACACCTACAACCTCGATCCCGACCTCGTGGCCGCCGCCATCGGGCCCAGGACCAAGGCCATCCTGGCCGTGCATCAGGTCGGCCTGCCGTGCGACATGGCCCGACTGTCGGCGGTGGCGGCCGAGCACAACCTACCCATCGTGGAGGACGCGGCCTGTGCCATCGGCAGCGAGATCCGCATGGAGGGTCGCTGGGAGCCAATCGGCAAACCCCACGGGAGAATCGCCTGCTTCTCCTTCCATCCTCGCAAGGTCATCAGCACCGGCGACGGTGGCATGCTCACCACCAATGACCCCGAGCTCGACAAGACGTTCCGGCTGCTGCGCCAACACGGCATGAGCGTCAACGACCTGGAACGGCACCGTTCGGGTTCGGTCGTGTTCGAGGAATACCCGGTGGTCGGTTACAACTTCCGAATGACCGACATCCAGGCCGCCGTCGGCCGCCAGCAGTTGAAGAGGCTGGCCGACATCGTGGCCGAACGGCGCCGGCTGGCGGCTCGCTACAGCAGCAGTCTGGCCGATGTCGACGGGGTTGAACCCCCGTTTGTCCCGTCGTGGGCCCGGACCAACGTGCAGAGCTACGTGGTCCGGCTGGATGATGCCATCAACCAGCGGCAGCTGATGGAAGAGCTGCTGACTCAGGGCGTTTCGTCCCGCCGGGGCATCATGTGCGCCCATCGGGAGCAACCCTATGCCGGCCACTACGATCTACCCGAGTCCGAGTCGGCCCAGGATCACACAATCGTGTTGCCTCTGTTCCCCGGAATGACTGATACCGACGTCGACCGGGTGGTGAACACCCTGGCCCAGATGGTGGGCGACCAACGGTCGACGTCCACGGCGGACTGACGAGCGACACCCCCTGTTACCACCCCGATCCGCCTGTTTAGATCTAAACAGTTTCGGTGGGTAACATTGTTGATGGATGGTTCCACACCGGTGGATACCGTGAAGATCAGGGAAATCGCGGCCGCGAGGTGGTAATCGTGCGCCGTCGCAAGCGACTCGGTTGAAGAAGGGCCAATGTCTGCTGATGGTGAGGGTGAGAACGTAAACCGCCGCGGAATCACCCGTCGCGGCTTCCTCAAGACGAGTGCTCTGGGAGTCGGACTGGCGGCCACCGACCTTGGGCTGATTCCCCGCGCCGCCGCTGCCGCCCCCGGCAACGTCATCGTCACCGAGAATGCCCAGCCGGGAACAACCGACGATTGGGACATCTGGGCCCCCGACAACAGCATCGAAGGCTTCGCCACCGAATACTCCATCAACGCCGGCGAGCGTCAAGCCTTCAAGATTCGCACGGACGCCACAAACTACGAGATCAAGATCTACCGGCTCGGATGGTACGGCGGCATCGGGGCCCGCAACGTGGCCACCATTCAACCATCGGCCACCCTTCCCCAAACCCAACCGGAACCGTTCGAAGATACCGACACCGGCCTCATCGACTGCGGAAACTGGGCCGAATCGGCCTCCTGGGACATTCCGGCCAACGCCGTCTCCGGCATCTATGTGGCCAACTTCGAGGCGCTGGACGGCTCAGGGGCACGAAATCGGACCTATTTCGTGGTCCGCAACGATGGTCGCAGCAGCGACATTCTGGTCCAGACCTCCGACACCACCTACCAGGCGTACAACTACTGGGGTGGCAGCAGCCTGTACTTCGGCTACGCCCTGGGCGGTCGCGGTGTAGCCGTCAGCTACAACCGGCCCTACAACCCGGGTGAGATCGAAAACGACTTCTTCTACGGCGAATACCCCCTGGTTCGCTGGCTGGAGCGCAACGGCTACGACGTCTCCTACTGCGGATGCGTCGACACCGCCACCCGACCGGCGGAAGTTCAGGATCACAAGGTCTTCGTGTCGTCGGGCCACGACGAATACTGGTCCGGTTCGATGCGAACCAACGTCGAGGCGGCACGAGACGCCGGCGTCCATCTCATCTTCATGACCGGCAACGAGATCTTCTGGCGAATCCGCTTCGAGAACAGCCCTACCACCTCCGGTGCCGACAAGACCATCGTCTGCTACAAGGAAACCCTGCAGAACGCCAAGGTCGACCCCAGCCCGGAGTGGACCGGCACCTGGCGTGACGGCCGCTTCACCCCTCCCGCCCTCGGCGGAGCGAACCCGGAGAACGCTCTCACCGGCACCCTGTTCAAGGCCATCAACCCGATCGGGGCCATCGACTTCGCCATCAAGGTTCCCTCCACCTACGCCAGTCGCCGTTTCTGGCGGAACACCTCGGTGGCCGGGCTGGCACCGGGGACGACGGCCACGTTGTCCGATGAGACACTGGGGTACGAGTGGAACACCGATGCCGACAACGGAGCCCGGCCGGCCGGTCTGATCCGGCTGTCGGAGACCACTGAAGTAGCGGCCCAGGTCCTGCAGGACAACGGCGGCACCTACATTCAGGCCCCACTGACCCACTACATGACCATGTACAAGGCCCCCAGCGGGGCCCTGGTCTGGTCGACGGGAACGGTGCAGTGGGCCTGGGGGCTCGACGAATACCACTCGACCAACCCCAACACCACGGTGCCGACCGATGTTCGAATCCAGCAGGCCACCGTGAACACCCTGGCCGACATGGATGTGCAGCCGGCCACCATGCAGGCCGAGCTGACGGCGGCCACCAAATCGACCGACACCACGGCCCCATCATCGCTGATCCAGTCGCCCCCCGACGGCTCATCGGGGCCGGTCGGCACCCCGGTGACCATCAGCGGAACAGCCTCTGACGTCGGCGGAGTGGTCGCCGCCGTCGAGGTCTCGACCGACGGTGGTGCCACCTGGCATCCGGCCGACGGCACGACATCGTGGAGCTACAGCTTCGTGCCCTCCTCCGTTGGGCCGACCACGATCCTGTCACGAGCCGTCGACGACTCGTGCAACCTGGAGACCCCGGGCACCGGGATCTCCTTCAACGCCGAGAACCGCCCCCTACCGGCATCGATCTGGCCCCCGGGTTCGAACCCGACGAGCCCGTCGGTCTCCGACACCTCGCCGGTCGAGCTGGGTGTCCGCTTCCGTTCCTCGATGAGCGGTTTCGTGACCGCCATTCGCTTCTACAAGGGCGCCGGTAACACCGGCACCCACGTCGGACGGCTCTGGAGCAACGACGGGCAACTTCTCGGCTCGGTCACCTTCACCAACGAAACGGCGTCGGGATGGCAGACCGCCCGGTTCGACAGCGCCATCGCCATAGCCGCCGATCAAAGCTACGTGGCGTCCTACACCGCGCCCAACGGCGGCTACGCGGCTGACGCCGGAGGGTTGGCCGACGGATACCAACTGGCTCCACTTGAGGCGCTGGCTCCCGGTGCGGAAGGGCCCAACGGGGTTTACGGCGCCGCCGGGTCCTTCCCCAATTCCTCGTTTGGGTCGTCCAACTACTGGGTCGACATCGAGTTCGACACCGACAACGGGGCCGCCCCCGCCGTGGCCCAGCGATCGCCGGCCGATGGTGTGTCCGCCGTGTCCACCACGTCGCAGATCACGGCCGTGTTCACCGAGGCCATCCAGCCCGGAACGGCCCAAATGGATGTCTCCGATCCATCGGGATCGGTCTCGGGCAGCACAAGCTACGACGCCGCCACCAACACCCTGACCTTCACGCCCGACAGTCCACTGGACCCGTTGACCGCACACACCGTGGCCATTTCCGACGCCCAGGACTTCCACGGCGAAACAATGACTCCGGTCTCGTGGGGCTTCACCACGGCGGCCGACCCCGGTGATCTACCGTCATCGATCTGGACCAGCGACGACACGCCGGACTCGAGCCACAACGACAGTACGCCACTGGAGATCGGAGTTCGCTTCGTCACCACGGTCGACGGGATCGTCGTGGCCTTGCGCTACTACCAGGTCGTGGGCAGCTCCGGAGCGTCGACCGGCCGGCTCTGGGATCTGGCCGGAAATGTGCTGGGCACGGCCACCTTCGGTTTCGAGCCGGGCAGTGGCTGGCGGGAAGCTCCCCTCGACAACCCGGTTCAGCTGGCCAAGGACACGACCTATGTCGCCTCCTACAACGTCCCCGACGGAAGGTATGGCGCCACGTCGGGTGAGTTCCTGGGTGTGAGCGTCACTCGTGGTCCTCTGGTTGCCCCGTCGTCCGATCAAGTCGGTGGCAACGGCGTGTACCGGTACGGTTCAGGATTCCCGACGTTGTCGTTCAACGGCACCAATTACTGGGCCGACATCGTCATGGAAGCCGTGCCCGACGTCGTCCCGGCCTTCGTCACCAACGTGGAGCCCGGCCCCGACCTTCAGGCTGTGTCGACCGCCGAACCGATCACCGTCACGTTCGACGGGGCCATTGATCCGGCAACCGTCACCTTCGATCTGCAGGCCAACGGCTCACCGGTATCGGGCACGCTGAGTTTCCCCGATCCGGCGGTCGCCCAGTTCACGCCCGACTCACCACTGGCCGGCGGAACCCCCCATCAGGCGTCGGTCTTCGCCGCCGACGTGGCCGGCAACGCCATGACATCGCCCTACCAGTGGAGCTTCACCACCGCCACCCCTGCCGGGGCCACACCGGCGTCGCTGTGGACCACAGCCGACACGCCGGAAACGGTCACGGCCAACGACTCCAGCGCCATCGAGCTGGGCGTCAAGTTCAAGAGTTCCGTGTCCGGGGCCATCTCCGCCATCCGGTTCTACCGGGGCCCAGGCAACGACGGACCCCACGTCGGGCACCTGTGGGACTCCCAGGGCACCCTGCTGGGCAGCGTTAACTTCAGCGAACTCACCGCCGTGGGCTGGCAGCAGGCCAACTTCGACAACCCGATCCCGGTGACGGCAGGAGCAACCTACGTTGCCTCCTACCACGCTCCCAACGGCCGCTACTCGGTTACCTCCGGGGGCCTGTCGGCCGCCATCAGCCGGGATCCCCTGGAGGCCCCGGCGTCGGCCACCTCGTTCGGTAACGGTGTATTCCGCTACGGAGCCAGCGGCTACCCCAACCAGAGCTTCGGGTCGAGCAACTACTGGATCGACGTCATCTTCATCGACAACGGTGGTCCGTCCGTCGAGGCCACCAGCCCGGGAGCCGGTGCCAGCAACGTGGCCGTTGACACCGCCCTGGTGGTCACGTTCTCCGAACCGGTGAGCGCTTCCGCCGTCACCGCCGAACTGCGGGACGGTGCAGGGGCCCTGGTCCCGATCACCGTGTCCCAGGCCGGAGCGACCCAGGTCTCGATCCAGCCCGACTCCCCGTTGGCCACGTCGGTGACCTACACCGCCACCATCGTCGACGCCCAGGATGCGGCCGGCAACGGCATGTCGGCCCCCCACACCTGGTCGTTCACCACCATCGGCAGTGGGCCGACGGCCTGGACCCTGTTCGACTCGGCCACCCCGGCCACTCCGGCCGCCAACGATCCCTCGGCCATCGAGCTGGGAACCCGGTTCCAGGTCACAGAGAACGTGGACGCCGAGGCCATCCGGTTCTACCGGGGGCCGGGCAACGTCGGACCCCACATTGGCCGGCTGTGGCTGGCCGACGGAACGCTGCTGGCCGAGGTCAACTTCGCCGACGGTGGCCCCGACGGCTGGCAGGTGGCCGATCTGGCCACGCCGGTGGCCCTGGCACCGGGCCAGACCTACGTCGTCTCCTACTTCACCCCCAGTGGCAACTACGCCGTCAATGGCGGCTATTTCAACAACGGCGATGTGGTCAATGGACCCCTGACCGGGCTGGGGACCTCGGGATCCACCCCCAACGGGTTGTTCAACTACGGCGGTGGTTTCCCTACCGGCACCTACAATGGCGGCAACTACTGGGTTGACGTCCGAGTCGCGACCACGGGGTGAAACGACAATGACCACCGCCGCCGCATCTGATCCCGTCGGGCTGGCCGTAGTCGGCGCCGGCTACTGGGGACCGAACCTGGTTCGCAACGCCGTGGCCAACGCCGACCTCGACCTCCGCTGGGTCTGCGACCTCGACACCGAGCGGGCCCAACGGCTCAGCTCCACCTACGCCGGGGTGACAGCCACCCCCGATCTGGCCGCCGTGCTCAGTGATCCGGCCGTCGACGCCGTGGCCATCGCCACGCCGGCCTCCACCCACGCCTGGATCGCCACCGAAGCCATCAAGGCCGGCAAGCACGTGGTGATCGAGAAGCCACTGGCCGACTCCTTGACCGACGCCCAGAACATCCTGCGGATCGCCGCCGACAACGACCGGGTGGTGATGTGTGATCATACCTACTGCTACACCCCGGCCGTCCAGTACATTCGCCAGGCTCTGGCCGCCGGCGAGCTGGGTGACCTGCAGTTCGTCGACTCCGTGCGCATCAACCTCGGCCTGGTCCAGAGCGACATCGACGTGGTCTGGGATCTGGCCCCTCACGACCTGTCGATCCTCGACGCCATCCTTCCGACCAACGATCGGGTCGTTGCCGTTTCCGCCACCGGATCCGATCCGGTCGGTGCCGGCCAGGCTTGCGTGGCCTACCTCACCCTGCAGCTGGAGAGCTCGGCCATCGCCCACATCCACGTCAACTGGTTGAGCCCGACCAAGGTCAGGACCATGATCGTCGGCGGGTCGAGGCGCACCCTGGTGTGGGACGACCTCAATCCCACCCAGCGGATCAGCGTGTTCGACCGGGGAGTCGATGTCTCGGCCGATGAGTCGGCCGAGGCCACGGCCAAACGACGGATCGCGTACCGAATCGGTGACATGGTGGCGCCGGCGTTGAAGGAACGGGAAGCGCTGGCCACAATGTTCGATGAGTTCGTCGCCGCCATCAGGGAAGGGCGCCCACCATTGACCGACGGACGGTCGGGCCTTCGGGTGCTCGGCCTGCTGGAGGCGGCACGCACCAGCATGGACGAAGGTGGCCGCTCGGTCGACGTACCGGCCTTGGATGCCATCGAAAACTGAGGAAACCAAGACATGGCACAATTGAACGGGGCCCGGGTGCTCATCACCGGCGGGGCCGGATTCATCGGGTCGACCATCGCCGATCAACTCATCGAGGCCGGCGCCTCCAAGATCGTGCTGCTCGACAACCTGATCCGGGGGACCGAGGCCAATGTGGCCGCCGCCGTGGAGTCGGGGGTGGCCGAGCTGGTGGTGGGCGACATCTGCGACCGTGATCTGGTGCAGCAGCTGACCGAGGGCATGGACCTGGTCTTCCATCAGGCCGCCCTGCGCATCACCCATTGTGCCGACGATCCCCGGCTGGGGGTCGACGTGATGGCCACCGGCACCCTCAACGTGATCGAGGCGGCCCGCGACGCCGGGGTGAGCAAGGTGGTGGCCGCCTCGTCGGCTTCGATATACGGTCAAGCCCCCTCCTTCCCCACCGTGGAGTCCGACCACGGCTACGACAACCGCACCCTCTACGGGGCGGCCAAGATGTTCAACGAGGGTCTGCTTCGCAGCTTCAACGACATGTACGACCTCGACTACGTGGCCCTCCGCTACTTCAACGTCTACGGACCCCGCATGGACATCCACGGCGTCTACACCGAGGTTCTGGTCCGCTGGATGGAGCGCATCGAGGCCGGACTTCCGCCTCTGATCTTCGGCGACGGCCAGCAGACCATGGACTTCGTCTACATCACCGACGTGGCCCGATCCAACCTGCTGGCGGCCACCGCCGAGGTGACCGACCGGGTCTACAACGTGGCCAGCGGCACCGAGACCAGCCTTGTCGGGCTGGCCGAAGCCCTGCTCGACGTGATGGGCAGCGACCTGGAACCGGAGTTCGGCGAGGCCCGCAAGGTCAATCCGGTGGCCCGCCGGCTGGCGTCGACCACGGCCGCGGCCCAGGACCTGGGATTCAAGTCCGAGGTCACGCTGGCCGAGGGCTTGGCCGACCTGGTGACGTGGTGGCGCTCAGCCCGCGACGACGCCCCGCAGTCTGCGTGACCCCACTGGTCATCGTCGGGGCCGGCGGCTTCGCCCAGGAAACGGTGGAGCTGGTGCGAGCCATCAACGCCGTCAACCCGACCTACGACCTGCTGGGCTACCTCGACGACGATCCCGAGTTGGCGGGCGTCGAGCTGGTTGGGCTGGCTGTGATCGGACCGATCGGGCACCTGGATTCCCTACCTGACGCCCAAGCTGTGGTCTGCCTCGGTTCGCCCACCAACATCTCGCTCCGTCACCGCGTTGTCGAGCGGTTGAACCTGAGCGACGACCGATTCGCCACCCTGGTTCACCCGACGGTGAGCGTTCCCGGTTCGGTCCGGCTCGGACCGGGCACGGTGGTCCATGCCCAGACGGTGTTCACCGCCGACGTCGCAGTCGGCCGCCATGTGGAGATCATGCCGCTGGTGACGATGACCCACGGCAATCGGGTGGACGACTACGCCACCTTCGGAGCGGGCGCCAAGCTGGCCGGCAACGTGAGGGTTGGTTCGTGCGCCTATGTGGGCTCCGGGGCCCTGGTCCGGGAGGATCTGGAGATCGGATCGGGTTCCCTGGTCGGTATGGGATCGGTCGTGACCTGTTCGGTGCCGCCGGGTGAGGTGTGGGCCGGCAATCCGGCCCGGTTCCTCCGTCCGGTTCAACAAAACGTCAGTCAGGAGTGACCATGCCCAATGACATCGACCACGTGGCCTTCGTCGATCTCGCCGCTCAACATCGGGAGATCGCCGCTGAGGTGCAAGCCGGGTTCGATCAGGTGCTGTCGGCCACCGCCTTCGTCGGGGGTCCGGCGGTGGCGCAGTTCGAGGAGGAGTTCGCCCGCTACTGCGACGCCCGCCACTGCATTGCCGTGGCCAACGGAACCGACGCCATCGAGATGGCCCTGCGGGCCGCCGGCATCGGGCCCGGCGACGAGGTGATCGCCCCGGCCAACACCTTCATCGCCACCATCGGCGCCATTCACCGGGCCGGGGCCCGGCCGGTGCTGGTCGACTGTGATCCCGAGTTCCTCCTGATCGACAACAAGCAGATCCCGGCCGCCGTCACCTCCCGGACCCGGGCGGTGATCGGGGTCGACCTCTACGGTCAGCGAGCGGCTCTGGAGGACGTGGCCGGGGCTCTGGCGGCCGGGCCGTCCGATCCCGACATCCTGGTGTTCGAGGATGCGGCCCAGTCCCAGGGGGCCACCCGCCACGGTGAACCCATCGGCCGGGGTGCATTGGCTGCTGCCACCAGCTTCTATCCGGGCAAGAATCTGGGGGCCTACGGCGACGGCGGCGCCATCCTCACCGACGACGACGACCTGGCGGCCACCGCCCGGGCCATCGGCAACCACGGCGGTGTCCGCAAATACGAGCACGGGGTACCGGGGTTCAATTCCCGGCTCGACACCCTGCAGGCCGTGGTGCTGTCGGCCAAGCTGGCCCGCCTGGATGGCTGGAACACCGCCCGACGGGCGGCAGCCGATCGCTACCGGACACTGCTGGCCGACCAACCCGGGATCGGGCTGGTGCCGACGGCAGCCGGTAACGAACACGTCTGGCACCTGTTCGTGATCCGGGTGGCCGACCGCGATCGGGTTCTGGCCACACTGACCGAGAACGGCATCGGGGCCGGAATCCACTACGCCGCCCCGGTTCACCTGACCGGGGCCTTCGGCCGGCTGGCCGACGGACCGGGCTCGTTCCCCAACGCCGAGGCGGCCAGCCGGGAGATGATCTCCCTGCCCATGCACCCCCATCTGACCGCAGCCGACCAGGAAAGGGTGGCCGAGGTCCTGCTGGGGGCACTGTCGTGACCACCTCGGCCCACAGCCCGGCCGACGGCCACGTCGACGACAAGGCCGATGACCCGGTGTTCGTCCATGAACTCGGGGTCTGCGAGAGCGACGACGTCGGAGCCGGCACCAGGATCTGGGCCTTCGCTCACGTCATGGCCGGAGCCAAGGTGGGGGCCGGCTGCAACGTCTGCGATCATGCCTTTGTCGAGTCGGGAGCAGTCGTCGGTGATCGGGTGACTATCAAGAACGGGGTGATGATCTGGGATCTGGTCACCATCGGTGATGATGTCTTCCTGGGCCCAGGCGTGGTCTTCACCAACGACATGAACCCCCGGGCCCACATCAAGAAGGGGCCGGATGAGCTGGTGCCCACCGTTGTCGAGTCCGGGGCCACCATCGGGGCCAACGCCACCATCGTCTGCGGCATCACCATCGGGGCCTATGCCTTTGTGGCCGCCGGAGCCACGGTCGTCGGCGACGTCGAACCCCACGGGTTGGTACGAGGCAATCCGGCCCGTCAAGCCGGCTGGGTCTGCCAGTGCGGCCTGGCCCTTCCCGACACGCTGCTCTGCCAGTGCAACCGGCGATACTCGGTGTCCGACGACGGTCGACTGCAGGCCGAGGGCTGACGGCGTGCCCGCTGTTCCGGTGCCGGTGGTCCGGGCCGTCAGCCGGCTCATTCCCGGCGATCGCATTCCCTGGGCCCGGACCCGACTACTGCGGGCTGCCGGCTTCGACGTCGATCCGACCGCGGTCTTCATGGACATCCCCACCGTGCTGGGGTCGCAGGGCGACAACGCCCGGCTGCGTATCGGCCGGAACTGTTTTGTCAACGTCGAGTGCCTGTTCGATCTCGGAGCGGCCGTCACCGTCTCCGATCACGTCTATCTGGCCCACCGGGTGATGCTGATCACCAGCTCACATGACATGGGAGGGCCGTGGCAGCGAGCTGACACGATCATCACCAACCCGATCGAGATCGGTCAAGGGGCCTGGATCGGCGCCGGCAGCGTTGTTCTGCCCGGCGTCACCATCGGCGCTGGTGCCGTTGTCGGCGCCGGATCGGTCGTCACTCGGGACGTCGAGCCGCACACCCTGGCCGCCGGCGCTCCGGCTCGCCAGGTCCGGTCCCTCCCCCGCCCCTGAACTCTTGCAGTAAAAAGCGAGGAGTCGCCTCGCTTTTTACTGCAAGAGTTCAGGGCAGTCGGAAGGGATCAGCGCTGGGTGAGCAGCCGGCGCTGCAGGAACCTGGGCATGGAGACGTGATCGTCGTTCAGGATCACGCCGAGGAGGCGGGTATGACGAAGATCATTGGCTGCACTCTCCACCTGATCGACCCTGGCCACACGCTGCCGGACGACGAGCAGCGAGGCGTCGGCGGCCGCGGCGAAACTCAGCGCCGTCGACGACGTGGCGATGGCGGGAAGATCCAGAATCGTGTAGCGGAAACGATCGTGCAGCTGATCGAGCACCCCCGACATGGCGTCGGCGGAGGAAACGACCAGACTGGGTGAGACATCGAGGTCGCCGGCCGGCACGATCCACAACTCACCGTGGTCGGTCGGAATCAAGACGTCGTCGGCTCGCAGATCGCCCTGAAGGAGCCCGGCCAAACCGGGGTTCGGTTCGACGTCGTCTTCTTGGAGGGGAAGCCGGGTGCCCCACCAGTTGGCGTCGATCAGACACGTTGGGCCCTGACGGGCCAGAACGGCGGCCAGGGAACGTGAGACGAACGAGACCCCTTCACCGCTCATCTGCGACGTGAGGGCCACACTTCGGGGCACATCGCCGTCGTGGACCTCGAGCCGAGTCCACAGATACTGCATCTCCTGCCGCATCGGTTGCGGCACTCGGGCCAACGGCGCGCCGTCGGCGGAGCGGATGACGATTCCCCCCTCGGAATCGGACCTCTTCAAGAAACTGAGCACGTTCCTACCTCGTTGTCGTGGCGCATCGTCTTTCAGCGCCGGTTTCTGGGGCTTGGCAGGTTTGGCGGGAGATCGAACTGCATCGTGGTCACAGGGTCCCAATCGGCGACGGCCGGCACCTCATCACCGAGATCGGCTTCACGATTCCGAGCGCTGCGGTCACGATCCTGAGCGCTGCGGTCGCG
This sequence comes from Acidimicrobiales bacterium, assembly GCA_965216685.1. Classification (GTDB taxonomy): domain Bacteria; phylum Actinomycetota; class Acidimicrobiia; order Acidimicrobiales; family SZUA-35; genus JAHELU01. The sequence continues at coordinate 2,823,505 of OZ244195.1, read as the reverse complement.
ATTCCGAGCGCTTTCACGATCCTGAGCGCTGCGGTCGCGATTCCGAGCGCTTTCACGATCCCGATCGCTGCTGTCAGGACGGGTCTTGGGTTCCGTTGCGATGTCGTTTGAGAGCTGGGGTGCGGTGACGGAGGGCCGGGACTTGAACGTGATCGTTCTCGATGCCTGCTCGGTCAAATCAATCGATTCGCCGTCGTCTGAACCGAGGACGACGCCCGACTCGATCGGCAGGTTCTTGAGCCGGATCTGCCGTTTCCGGATTCGGGGCACGGTGCCCAGCACCGCCACGTTCTCCAGCTCATCGGCGAAGAGCACCGTGCGGCTGGTGAATCCGGATACGACCGGCCAGAACAGGGCGGCGATGAGCCCGGCTGCGGCCGCCAGCATGAGCAGCATCAACCCGTCGAGAACGCCACCGTCGGGCTCGCTGGGACGCTGCGGAGGATCGAAGGTCGAGTAGCTTTGGCGGATGTCGGTTTCGGTTTGCAGGCCGGCCAATCGGGACACCTCGATGTCCTCGACCGCCGCCTGGTATCGCGCCTCGGCCATGGATTCGGCTTCTCTCAGCCGCTCGATCTGCAGCTGGCGGGCCAGTGGCAGTTCCTCCAGGTTGTCGACCCCTCGGAGGGCGTTGTCGACCTCGTCACGGGCGGCGTCCAGGTCGGCCTGGTAGGTGTCGGCCAGGTCGCTGAAGAAGACCTCGGAGGCGCCGCTCTCGGCCACGTCCAACCCGATCTGGAACTGCACGAACTCGGCGATGATGGAATCGGTCAGCCGGTACGACAGGTCGGGATCGTCGGACGACACGAACACCTTCACCAGATTCTGACTGGAGGCGAACGACGACATACCGCTGCGCAGTGAACCCACTTCGCGGGCTCGATCGGTGGGGTCGGACGGCAGTTCAACCTCGCTCCGTTCCAGCACCGAATCCATGAAGACGTCGGTCTGGATCAGCCCGTACAGCTCTTGGCTGGTGAACTGAGCCGGCGACAGGTAGCTGAAGCCGTTACCCCCCTGGACGCCGGACTGGGCACTCACCAGGCTTTGGTTGTCGACGAAGATGGTGCCGCTCGAGGTGTAGGCCGGCTCGGCCCTGGAGACCCTGAACAGGCCGAAGCCGACGAAAGCCGCCAGTAGGAGGAGATACAGCGGCCATCGCTGAAAAAAGATCTCGATGATGCGTCGAAAGGTTCGGATGTTCACGACCAGCTCTTCGAGTTGCACAGGATGTGGCGCATAACGGTTCGCCGCTGCTTCACCCGCGGCCCTTTCAACATGGATCCAGCACCTTCATGATAGTTCTCCGTGTCGCCCGACCCACGCCAGATCCGCTGTCCTCAGGCGCTGCGCTCGGTGATGGCGCCGGACGGCTCGGCCACCGTCACGAACGACGACCGGTAGGCCGCCACTCCGCCGGTCGACGGGGTCACCGGTGATGGCGCCGGACGGCCGGCTCCGACGATGTCGGAGAACAGTTGGGCGTAAACCCGCACATCGGCCCGCCGCTCCACCAGTTCCCGACCTCGCTTGCCCATGGTGATGGCTGCCGCCGTATCGTTCAGTAGATATTCGATGGCTTCCCGCATGGCGGCCACGTTGCCGGCCGGCGTGTAGAGGCCGTTGACGGCGTCGTCGACCACATCGGTCTGACCGGGAGTGGCGGTGCAGATAACCGGGCGCTCCATCGACATTGCCTCGAGAATCGTGGTCACCCCGGCCTGAAAGTCGGTCGACTGCAGCGGCACGACAACCATATCGGACCGATCCACCAGGCGTCGAAGTTCCAGCTGGTTGAGCGATGTGACTGTCACGTTGTCGGGGAGGGTGACGTCGTGGGCGTTGTCGTCCCGCCGCGACCAGGGGCTGTCGCTGGCCACCACCAGATCGACGTCCATCCCCCGGACGGCTTCGATGAGGCACGGATAGTCCCGTGATTCCCGACCGGCGGTGCATAGCAGCGGTCGACGGCCATCAAGTTCGGAGAAGGGTCGTCGTTCGGCTCGGAAGAACTCGCTGTCGACCATGAAGTCGATGAGGCGGACGTTGTCGCCGAAGAACCGACCGGCCACCTGCTGTTGGCTACTGGAGTAGACGAGCACGGTGTCGACGGTGGCAGCCAGGTTCAACAGTCGGATGGGGATCGTCTTCTTGGCCGGCGAGAGCCGGTGGCCGATCATGACATGACGATGCCGGCGTCTCGGGGTCAAGCGGGAGAGGGCGGCCAGCGGGATGCCAACCTGCTCACCATCGGTGATGATCACGTCGTAGTCGTCTCGCCGCCGCCACAGGTGATAGCCCATGGCCACACTGTTGCCGGCGGTCCGTTGCAGAATCCGGGTGACGGCGGAGCCCTGGGAGTCGAGGCCGGTCCAATCGAGGAGCTCGGCATCGGTGGCCCGGGAGATGGCCACATAGTCGGCCAGGGGGCGATCCCCCGCCGCGATGTCCTGTTCCACATTGGGGTCGAGGCGACCGGAAACAGTCAGCAGTACCCGGGGCCTCTGCTTCTTGATTTCGGCCAGTTCGACGGCCCGATCCAGGAGACGCTGGGCGTTGCGATCGGCGTCCATTGTCTCCGCCGCATGCCGGGCGGCGTTGGCCCCCAACCGCAGCCGGTGCTCAGAATCGAGCACCAGGGGCCGGAGCTTGGCCAGCACCGACTCCACCGTCGGTTGCACCAGGTGGCCGGTCTCGCCGTCGATCACCGACTCCTTGATGGCGCCGACATCGGTGGTGATCGTCGGCAGCCCTGCTGTTGCCGCCTCGGCCATGACCAGGGGGGTGCAATCGCCGGTGGTCGGCAGGGCGAACACGTCGCATCGGTGGAACAGGTCGATCAGCTCGGGAGAGTTGGGAACCAGACCGTTGTAGACGTGCACCCCGGGGCGTTCGGCCACCGTGGAGCCGGTGACCACGTGCAGTTCGACCGAACGCCCATTGGCTCCGAGTTCCGGGTCGCGCTGCAGGACGGAGAAGGCGTCGAGAAGGGTTTCCCCGCCCTTTCGCTCGAAGTCGCCGCCCACGAACAGCACCCGGACGGTTGAGTCGGTGGCCGTCCGACGGGTCGGGCGACGCCACTTCGAGGCCACGGCACCAGGGGGGATGACCTCGATCATGCCCCGGTCGATGCCGTAGTCGTCGACCAGGCTGTTGGCCGCCCAGTTGGACCAGGTGACCAGCCGGGCCGCCCGGGCGAAACAGTCGCGATGGACCCGGGCTTTGAACCGTTCGACGGCATCAGCCTGCACGTCGTGCCGGTAGGAGCCACCGAGTTCGTCGATCTGCTTCGGGGTGGCATCGAGGGAGACAATGGTTGGTATGCGCCTCATCGACCCGGTCAGCAGCATGGCCGGGACCTGAGTATGGACGATCAGGGCGTCAAGAGCCTGTTGGCGCTCCAGCTCGGCTACGGCCCGACGGGCGGCCAGCCCCGATCGGACGGTCCAGTTGGAGCGGGGTGGGATGCGATCGAGCACCGAGCGCGACTCGAAGGGCAGCTCGCGACAATGGACTTCGGCCCGCGTCGCTTCCTCGAACACCCGCTGAAGGTTTCGGCCATGGGTTACATGACCCAGGGATTGCTCCAGCAGAACTCCGATAGCGGGCAGGCTGGGCTCGGCGACACGACTCCTACGCCTCATCGCTTCTTAACCTCCCTCATGCTCCCTCTTTACTGAAAGCTATAAGCAGCACCATGCAGCCGCAACGAGTGGATTCGCCCACGACATCGTGGGTAGATCGACCCGGCAACGGCCCGCTGGTCGTCGGGTCAGCGGCGCGGCCATACACCGCGTTCGGATGGCCGACTGTTACCGTGACCGGTGAACGTGCTGTCCCACCCCCCTGGCCGCCCGGCGGGGTTCACCTCAATCGGAGTGTCATGACCAGTACGCAGTCCAGCCGCCCCGCCCCGGCGTCGGGCCCAGCGGTCGAAGCCATCACCTACCGAGCGAGCGACCGACCGGCCCCCACCCGCCTGCCCTTCCTGATGGCAGTGGGCCTCGTGTTACTGGCGGCCGGCGCCGCCCTGGCCTGGTACCTCACCCGCTCGGCCACAGTCGAACTGTCGATAGACGGACGGTCGCAGTCGTTGCAGACCCGGGCCGACACCGTCGGTGACCTCCTGGCCGACCAGCAGCTGAGCGTCACCGGCAACGACCTGGTGGAACCGCCGGTCGAGACCGAATTGGTCGACGGGACGGCGGTCACCGTCCGCCACGCCCGGCCGCTCACCGTTTCGGTCGACGGCGTCGAAGCCACCCACCAGACAACCGAGCTGACCGTCGGCGCCGCCCTGGCCGCCATCGGCGCCCCCACCGAGGGAGCCGCCGTCTCGTTGCCGCTCAACCAGGATCTGCCCCGGGGTGGCGCATCGGTGGTGATCATCACCCCCAAGCCGGTGACCATCGACGACGGCGGTCGGACCCGGATGGTGACCAGCACCGAGGCCTCCGTGGCCGACCTGCTGGCCGCCCGGAACCTGTCGATCGGCGACCTCGACAAGCTGACCCCGTCACCCGGGGCCCCGGTGACGGCCGACATGACCGTCACCATCACCCGGATCCGGATCGCCACCGACATCCGCAGCGAGGTCATCGCCCACGACACGATGGAGCAGTCCGACGCCAACCTCACCGTGGGTACCAGAACGACGGCCACCGATGGGGTGGACGGCCGCCAGGACGTCACCTACGAGCAAACCTTCACCAACGGCGAGCTGACCTCGGAGGAAGCGGTGGAGACCGTCGTGGTGACCGAACCGGTCACGGAGGTCGTACGGGTCGGCACCAAACCGGTACCGGTGCAACCGGCGGCCGACCCCGGCGCACCGGCCGGTGGTGCGGCGGCCGACCTCAACTGGGCGGCGCTGGCCGAGTGCGAGTCCAGCGGCAACCCCAAGGCCGTCAACCCGGCCGGCTACTACGGGCTCTACCAGTTCAGCCTGAGGACCTGGGCCTCCGTTGGCGGGTCGGGTAACCCGGTCGACGCCTCGGTGGCCGAGCAGACCGAGCGGGCCCAGATCCTCTACAACAAAGCCGGAGCGGGCCAATGGCCCCACTGCGGCAAGTACCTCTTCAGCTGACCACCCGCCACGGAACTTTGTGACTGGGACGACCCCTAAACGGGTCGTCCCAGTCACAAAGTTCGGGCGGTTTGGCCGCGGGCAGGGTGGCTCAGGCGGCGGCGATCTGAGCTCGCAGCCCGTTCATCCAATGGTCCGCTTCGGCCCGGGCCGAGGCGGCCGCCGTATGGCGAATGCTGATGTCGGCGGCAGCCGCCGGGTAGCTGCCGAGAAACTTCACGTCGACGTGTTTGGCCCGGATGCTGCGAAGGCAGTCGGCCACCAGCTCATCGGCGATGTGCCCTTCGAGGTCGACGATGAAGCAGTAGCTACCCAACGATGTCTTGACCGGCCGGGACGAGATCCTCGACAGGTTGATCTCCCGGGCCGCGAACTCCTCCAGTATGACCACCAGAGATCCCGGTTCGGTGCCGCGTCGGGTGAGCACCACAGTCGTCTTGTCATGGCCGGTCGGGGCCGGAATTCCACCGGGGGCGACAAGAACGAAGCGGGTCTGGTTTCCCGGATGATCGGCCACGTCGGTGGACAGGAGTTGTAGTCCGTAGTGACCGGCGGCGGCCGCCGGGGCAAGAGCGGCCAGTCCCGACCCTCCGGCCGCCTGGGCCGCCGCTTCGGACGTCGAATTGGCGGCGAGAACCGGCACGCCAGGCAGTTCCCGGTCAAGGAACCGGCGGCACTGGGCGTTGGCCACGGGATGGGACCGTATCTCGGTGACGGAGGCCAGATCGGTGCCGGGAGCAGCCATCAGGTCAAGGTGGATGTCGAGCACGACCTCCCGCTGGATGAGGAGCTGGTGGTCGAACGCCAGCGTATCGAGAGTCACGTTGACCGTGCCCTCGATGGCATTCTCGATGGCCACGAACCCACAGTCGGCGTCACCGGCCGCCACCGTGTTGAGGACGTCCACGATCCTGGCCCGGGGCAACAACGCCTCGGCCGAAAGGTCGGCCTGGGTCATGAGCGCCAGCTCGGTGAACGATCCCGATGGACCGAGGTACGCAACCTGCCGCGACTCGGAGGTCGGCACCAGCGTGGCCAGCGGGAGTCGTTCGACCACGGGGCCGGCATTGGCGGCCGGCATCGACGCCGGTAACGGGTAGAGATAGTCGTCGTCGATCCGGAATCGCTCACCGGTGCCGACCGTCGAGGGGCCGACCCGGGCCCGCCTCGAGCCGGACGGTACCCAGCTCTCCAGCACCGAGGCCGACTTGACCAGGGCGATGCCCGCCCCGGTTGAGTCGGGACGGTCGAGGAGCACCGACACACCGTCGAGACGTCGGCCGACCGAACAGCACCGATCACGTGGTACGGCGTGAACCGGCAGTACGGTCACGGGACCGGTGGCCAGCCATCCGTAGCCGCTGTAGATCTCCATATCGGGAAGCTGTGCCGCCAGCCGACCGAGCATGTCGCCCACCGGGTGGTGGTCGTCGATCTGCATCATACGCACCGTGGCCGGCAGTGGGCTCAGGCTCGTCTTCACCAGGCCTTCCACCTGGTCGATATCGAGGGAGACAACGGTCGCTCCGGTGTCGGCGGCCAGCACCGAGAGTCCTCCGATATCGTCCGGTTGATCAACGAAGGTCAACCTGGCTCCGGTCACGTAGGCGGCCAGGGCTTGTTTCAGCAGCGTTTCCGGGTGGGCCGGATGCCGGTCGACCAGCAGGACATCGGACGGCCGGAGTCCAACGGCCCGGGCGTAACGGTCGGCCGCCAGGGTCAAGCGGGAGAACTGATGGAGGCAGATGTCGGACGGGTCGGCATCACCCATCGACATGACCAGGCCACCCCCGCCCCCGTGTGGGCCCGAGCCCTCGTATCCGGACGCTGGAGCGCACAAGTCGGCACCGGGGCCCGGGGGCACCATCAGCGGTGTGAGCCGGCGGTCGAGGGCGGCCAGCCAGTAGGTCAGGGCGGCCCGGGGAGACGGATCATTGATCAACACCGTCGCCCCGTCACCGAAGCCCCGGAGGTCGAGGGTGTCGGCCGCCGCTTCGAACCCGATGTCGACGGCCCCTGAGGTTCTGTCCTCACAGCGACCGATGAACGACGCCGCCGATCTTGTGTCGTAGCTCTTGGCCGTGTCGTGGCTCATGGCAGTGGTTGGTGGGGTCGGCATGGTATGTCCTCAGGGTCAGTGGATCGATCAATCGATGGCGAAGGCCTGGGCGCCGAGACCGCCGTCCACGGTCACCGTCTGGCCGGTTATATAGGAGGCGTCGTCACCGGCCAGAAAGCGGACACAGGCCGCCACCTCATCGAGTCGGGCCGGGCGCCGCATGGGAACGGCCCGGCGCACCGATTCCTCGAAGTGCCCCAACTCCCGGGTCAGGTCGGTGGCCACCAGGCCGGGAGCGACGGCATTGACGGTGACACCACGACGGGCCACCTCGATGGCCAGCGCCCTGGTCAACCCGCTGAGACCGGCTTTTGAGGCAACGTAGTTCCCGGTCCCCGGAATGGCCTGGGACGACAGGATGGAGGTGATGTTGATGATCCGACCGTGCCGGGCCCGCAGCATCGGGCCGACCGCTCTCCTCGAGGTCCGGTAGGCCACGGTGAGATTGGTCTCCAGCACCCGACTCCAGTCTTCGTCATCGATACCGGCCAGGAGGCCGTCGGACCGGATTCCGGTGTTGTTGACCAGCACCGCAACCCGCCCGAAACGGTCCTCCAGCCGGGAGAACTGGTCGTCGATCACATCGGGATGGCAGAGATCACCCCCGATCGCTTCGGCTGTTCCGCCTTCGGCGGTGATGGCGGCCACAACCTCGTCGGCCGGGCCCCGACGAGTGTTGAAGCCCACGGCCACCGGCCACCCGTCGGCGGCCAGGCTGTGGGCGATGGCCCCGCCAATCCCGCCTGAGGCGCCGGTGACATAGGCACACCCGTCGACGTCGCGCACGGTCCCGGTCATCGAATCAGACCAGGACGGCGCCGGCGTCGGCCGGTGTCAGGTGTTCGGGGGTGAACACGCCGATCTGTCGCAGCAGGGTCAGCTCGTCCCGAGCTCCCCAATGCTCGATGACCTTGTTGTCCTCCACCCGGAAGAAGTGGAGGTGCCGGATCTCGACCCGCTTGCCGGTGGCCGGCACTCCCATGAACTCGCCGGTGTGGTAGCCGGTGAAGGTTATGACCATGGCGTAGCGATCGCCGGTGGCGAAGATCTGCTCAGGCATCCAGGAGGCCTGGGAGAAGGCGTTGTTCATGTAGCGGGCAGTGGCCAGATAACCTTCGGGGCCGCCGCCGATGCCTTCGGAGGCCTCGTGGTCGACGAAGTCAGGATGCACGTATTGCCGGGCGGCCTCCTCATCAAGGGTGCTGAAGACCGCTCCGACGCCCAGAGCCGTCTTCATGATCTCCGGAGGTACCGCAGCCATCATCTGTTCGATGGATTCTTTCCAGTCAGCCATTGTTCTCAACTTTCAGTGGTAGGTGGTTTGGTTGCTTGGTTGGGATGATTGGGTTGATTACGTTGATTGGGGTTGGTTGAAGACCGACCACAGCTGGTCGGTCGCCGAGGCGGCGTCGACGAAGTGGATTGCCCGCCAGCCGGCCGCTTCGGCCCCGGCACAGTTCTTCTCCAGGTCGTCGACCAGAAGGCACCGGCTGGGGGGAACTCCGGCCCTGGCCGCAGCCAGGGCGAACATCGAGGGGTCGGGCTTACGGTGGCCGACTTCGAACGACAGGATCACATGGTCGAACAGCTCGTCGGCGTCGACCATCGTCCGCCAGTGCCGGTCCCAGGTCGGGACCATGTTCGACAGCATGCCGACGCTGATGCCGTGGCGGCGAGCCGTCCGGAGCGTGTCGACCCAGGCGTGGTTCGTGTCCCGGCCGTCGAACCACTGGTCGGCCACGCTGTCGACGGCCAGGGCTCCGTTGAGCTCGGCCGAGATCTGGCGCAGCCATTCAGCTTCGCCGACCAGAGGGGTGTCGAGCGGCTCGAGCGGATCGTTGGTTCCGTAGCGGGACGCAATCAGGGCCATGGCGGCCAAGAGCTCGTCCCGGCGGATGCCGTTGTTGACACACAGCTGGTCGAGGGTCTCGTTCACCGGCGGGGTCAACACCCCGCCGAAGTCGGTCCAGATGACGCTGACCGGTAGGCGGGCGGCGTCGACCGGGCCCGGTCCGTCGAAGGTTGTGGTGGTCATGACGAGCTCCGGTCGGGAGCCAGCGTCAGCTCGATCACGGCCACGGTCTCGGGCGCCCTGTCGCCAGGGCCAGGTTCGGTGTCGGCCGCTTCGACCAGGCTCTCCTGGTCGATCGAGATTGTCAGTGCGACCGGGGTGCCGGCCTCCGGTGGGATGGTGGTTCGTACCGTGACCACGGAGTCGATCTCGGCGAATCGCTGAAAGGACCCTGACATGGCCACCAACTGCCAGCCGGTATTCCGGTCGGCATCGCCGGCAGCCCCGGAGACGGTGGCTCGGTCGGCGGCCAGGCCGGCCAGCTGACGAGCGGCCTCGGAAAGGACCTGCATGGTGAGGTGGTCGTAGGAGTGGTCGAACAACGCCCGGTTCGACCACCGGGGTGCAACCACCGCCCGCAGTTCCGATCCCTGCTGTTGAAGCTCGGCCAACACCACATTGAGCGGGTTGGTACGCTTCACGTCGGCCGCGGGCACGGCATTGGCCGTCTCGCCGTCAACCATGTCGGCGGTCCACGGTGGAGCGCTGTCCCGCTGGGCCGCCCGCAGCGTGGCCATCTCCCGTCGGGCCAGTAGCCGGCCGCTGCTGCTATGGGTGGCCAGCAACCGGTCGTCGATCGAGATCCGCTGGGTGCAGATCCCCGCTCGGGGCAAGCCCCGGCGCATCTTGGTCCAGCTGAACTCGCTGTCTATCCGCAGTCGGGAAAAGGTTTGGTGGGCTCCCCAGGCGTCAACGTCGACGATCTCGAAGTCCATGGTCTCGGAGACCAGGATGACGTCGGCCGGCACACCCAGCAGGTGGGCGCTGGCCAGGGTGGCCTGTCGGGCCGCCTCGATGACCATGAACGGATCGACGGCGGCATCGATCACGTGGTCGTGGAAGTAACCGTGGCAGGTCGGCAGCTGGGCGGCGAGTGCGACCCGCTGCTCATCCAGCACCACGGCGTCGGTCAAGAACACTTCGGAGACGGCATCTCGATGCACCATGCTCCGGTCGATTGTCCGGTCATACGACAGGGTGATGCCGTCTTCCGGTACCGGAACCTGTTTCCTTTCGATGTTCATCGGATTTTCTCCTGTTCTCGGGGTCTAGCCGTTGGCCTGGTGCTGGATGAGCGGGTCCGAAGCCGCTTAGTTGTACATGAACATGTAGAGGGCGGTTACCTGGCCGTCGTCGTTGAACAACAGGAAGTCCCGGCCGCTGCCGACGACCTTCTTGCCTCCGGCCACAACTTCCCAGTTCATGTGGGCGGAGTTGTGGTTGACCACGGTCTCACCGGCCCGGAACTCGAGGCCGGCCTCCTGGATGTTCTCCTTGTTGACCCGGGCGATGTTGGCCTCGATGGCCTCGATCCCGGGGATCGACACGTTGGCCGGAGCGACGTACTTGACCGCCGACTCGGCGAACAGTTTCTCCATCAGGGTGTGACGGGTGTCGTCGTCGGCCGTCTTCCACAGCTCGAAGTAGTCCTTGGTCAGCTGCTTCTCGTCGATCGTGACCGTCTTGGTGGTACTCATATCCTTCTCGTTTCTCTTGTTGGTACTTGGTTTGTCGGTTGTTGGTTGGTTGGGTTTTTGCTTGGGTTGATCGGGGGAGGTTTCAGGACGCCACGTAGCCGGCCGAGTCGGTGACGGCCGAGGTGCGCCGGGTCCGGGGGAGGAGGGCCAGCACGACAACGGACGCTCCGACGGTGATGACGGCGGCCACCGTGGCTGCGGCGTTCATTCCGGTGGCGGCGGTGGCGGCGGTACTGCCCATGATGGCGATGCCCAGGGCACCGCCGAACTGCATGGCCACGTCGGCCACGGCCGAACCGGCGCCGGTCTGGTCGGTGGGGGTCGACTCCAGGATCGAGTCGACCGAGGTCGGGGCGCCGAAACCAATGCCGAGGCCGAGCAGGCCCAAGGCGATGAGCACCCGGGTACTGGACGGCTGATCGGCCAGGGCCAAGGTCACCATCGAGACGCCGACCATGAGAGGACCGAGCATCGACACCGGACCGAGACCGAATCGTTCCACCAGCTTGGGGGCCAGCGGGGCGGCCACCATGGCACTGCACATGGGCAGCATGTGGATACCGGCCCGCAGCGGCCCGTAGCCCAGCTCGAGCTGCAGATACTGCGTCAGCAGGAACAGGCCGCCGAACACGCCGAAGAAGACAGCGGAGATCGTGACCAGCGGGCCCCCGAACCGACGGTTGGTGAAGACGGCGTGGCTGAGCATGGGATACGGGGTCCGTCGCTCCCAGAGGATGAAGCCGGCCAGGACGGCGGCACCGCCGAGGATCAAGACCAGGGTCCGGGGCGAGGCCCAACCATGACCCGGAGCGTCGATGATGCCGACCACGAGCATGAGGGAACCGGCGACCGAGAGGAACAGACCGGTGACGTCGAGCGGCGATCGGGTGGCGCTTCGAGACTCGGGAATGAGCACCAGGCAGCCGACGATGGCCAGGGCGATCAGTGGCACATTGATGAGGAACACCGATCCCCACCAGAAGTTCTGCAGCAGGAGACCGCCGACGATGGGACCGAGGGGCACGCCGAGCGAGGCCACCCCGACCCAGATGCCGATGGCTTTGGCCCGCTCCTCGGGCGGGAACACATCGCGGATCAGCGACAGGGTCGAGGGCATGATCAGGGCTGCCCCGAGGCCCATACCGACGCGAGCCGAAATGAGGGCCTCGGGACTGCCGGCCACGGTGGCCGCCACCGAGCTGATGAGGAAGATCGACATACCGGCCAGAAAGCCGAGCCGGCGGCCGAAGCGGTCGGCCAAGGCGCCGGCAAACAGGATCGGGGCGGCGAAGGCCAGCGAGTAGGCGTCGACCACCCACTGCAACTGGCCGGCGGTTGCCGCCAGCTCCGTCATGATCGACGGTAGGGCAATGACGACGATGAGTGTGTCAAGTCCGGTGACAACCAGAGCAAGGCACATGATGGCCAAGATCTTCCAGCGCCTCGGATCACCGGTGTCAGCTGTCGTATTCGACAGGCTTTCGATAGTCATACTGTCCATTGTTCTCAATTCCTTGCAACCTTATAGATGGTCTGACGTGCCTTGATCCAACCGATCTGGTTGGAGTCGATGAGACCAGAAGGTCTGGCCTGCCTTGCCTCCACTCCCACCGTCGTCGCTGACGGTGGGAGTGGTGCGCCGGACCGAGCGGGCCATTCGGTGGCCTGCTGACCTGGACAAATAGGCTGTCTCTGAAGCTAGTCAGCGAAGATCAACCGCTGATCAACGGCGGTTCAAGACAGCGTCAATCAATCCACGATCAACGCCCCGACAACTCCGACGTAAGGGGTTGCGGCTTCGTATGCCCCGTGTTTAAATCTGAATCTCAACAGCAAGATTCGATATCTAAAGTCATATTTCTGGAAGGACTAGTGATTGAAATGTCAGTAATAAACACCACTCTCGATGAGCAAACCATTGCCACCTTCGTTGACGATCAGATCGAAGCCTTCGGTGTCGACCGCGACGACATCAACCCCGATGCCGGCTTCGAGGAGCTGGGCCTCGACTCACTCGATCTGGTCGAACTGAGTCAGGCGGCCAAGAAGAAGCTTGGGATCAACATCAAGCCCAAGGACTTCATCGGCACCGTCACCGTGGCCGACGCGGTGGCCGTTATCAACGCCAAGGCGAGCGGTGAATGAGCCGTCGAGTAGTCATTACCGGCATCGGCGCCGTCACCCCACTCGGTAACGGCGCCGACACGCTGCACGACTCGGCCGTCCTGGGCAAGAGCGGATTGATCGGTGGCGTCGGGCGTTGTCTCGACTTCGACGCCGACAACCCGCTGAGCCGCCGGGAGAAGCAGCGAATGGACCGCTTCTGCCAGCTGGCCGTGACCGCGGCCGACGAAGCCATCGAGCAGGCCGATTGGACCGACGGCGGGCCGGTGGACCCGGAACGGGTTCCCTGCATCATCGGTACCGCCATCGGCGGCCTCATCACCCTGGAAACCCAGATTGAGGAGTTCCGATCCGACGGTGTCGACTCGGTGTCCCCCCTCACCGTCCCGATGCTCATGGCCAACGCCGCGGCGGCCCAACTGCAGTTGCGGTTCGGCCTGCGGGGTGAGGCCTCGGCCCTGGTGGCCGCCTGCTCGGGCGGGGCCCAGGCCATCGCCGCCGGTGTCCGGGCCATCCGCCTGGGCGAGGCCGACGCCGCCGTGGTCGGTGGAGCCGAGGCGGCGGTGACCGGGTTCACCCAGGCCATCTTCACCTCAGCCGGCGCCCTCTCCCCAACCGGGACGTCGGTACCCTTCGACCGAAAGCGTGACGGGTTCCTGCTGGGCGAGGGCGCCGGGGTTCTCATTCTGGAGGCGGCCGAGGTGGCCGACCGGCGGGGAGCCACGGTCCTGGGCCAAGTCGCCGGGTTCGGAGCCACCACCGACGGCTATCACATCACCGCTCCCGATCCGACCGGATCAACCGCCGGCGCCGCGGTGCGGGCCGCCCTGGCCGACGGCCAGGTGCAACCGGACCAGGTGGACTACATCAATGCCCACGGAACCGGCACCGAACTCAACGACATCGCCGAATCCAAGGTGTTGCACGCCGTGTTCGGAGACGCCCTGGCCGACATACCGATCTCGTCCAGCAAGTCCTATATCGGACACCTGCTCGGCGCGGCCGGTGCGGTCGAGGCCATAGCCACACTCCAGGCCCTGCGCCACCGCATGGCCCCACCAACCTGCGGACTGACCGAACCGGACGAGACGTTGGGACAGCTCCGGCACCTGCCGGTGGCCCAGGAGCTGGACCACTCAGCCGGGACCCGTATCGGGATCTCCAACTCCATGGGCTTCGGCGGCCACAACATCACCCTCGTTCTGAAAGTGGACGAGTCATGAGCGCCGACCTTCACGTTCGACCGGCCACGAACGCCCCGACCGTCGCCGACCCGGCGTGGCCGAGCCTTGACCCGGAACGCCTGGGTCTGGCCGACACCACGACGGTCAACCGCCACCTCGCCCACAAGAACTCGACCGAGGAGGTGTTCGTCAATGCCATCGGCCGCGACGGCGACCTGCTGGTCGCCCTGGGCGAACTACCGAAGATGCACCGATTCTTCAACGACTCGATGTCACCTCGCTACGAGCCGTTGGTGGCCACCGAGTTCGTCCGGCAGTGCATCGAGGTCATAGCCCACGGGCTCCTTGACGTGCCGCTGACCGATCACTTCGTACTCTGCTCGGTAGAACTCGAACTGATCCGACCGATACCCAAGGTCATCTTCGGTCGGCCGGTTCACACCACCGTGGCCTTTGCCGAAGAGCAGGTTCGACGCAACAGCGACGGAGGGGTCTACGCCATCGACGGTCCGGTGTTCTGCTGGATGGACGGCCGGCCCATCGCCCGGTTCGAGGGGACCGTCGGCTTCATGCCCCACGAGGCCTACACCGAACTGCGACAATCCGGAGGGCGGGCCGCCGTCGGTCACCCCCAAGGCTCGGTCGCCGCCAGCGATCCGGCCAGTGTCGGCCGGCGATTCCGGGAGAACGTGATGATCGGTGAAATCGGAGGCCTGCCCCGGGAGGCCATGTGCCTGGTCGTCCCCAACCCCCACCCGACATTCTTCGACCGCCCGCTCGACCACTACCCGGGAATGATGATCGCCGAGGCCGCCTATCAGACGGCCAAGTTGGCGCTGTCACTGCAGACCGGGGTCAGCGTTGCCGCCATCCGGGTCGAGTGGCTCTCCATGAACTTCGCGTCGTTCGCCGAACTCGATGCCGACCTGGCCATTGAGCTGACCGACTGGACCGAAGAAGACGACAACGTGCTGATCAGCCTGACCGCTCGGCAAGGCTCCGACCTCCGTTCGACCTTCCGGTTCCGCCTATCCCCCACCACGACCAGCAGGTACCGACCATGACCGCCATCATCGCCGGCGTTGGCTCCGCCCTACCGGCCACCATCATCGACAATGACCACTTCGAACCCCTGGGGCTAACCGACGAGTGGATCACCACCCGCACCGGCATGCGTCGCCGCCACTGGCTCACCACCGACGAACGACTGGCCGAGTTGGCCGCCGCCGCCGGGGCCGAAGCCATGGCCGACGCCGAGGTGACGGCGGCCGACATCGACTTCGTCATCGTGGCCACCAGCACCCCCGACCGGATCTCCCCCGGCCTGGCCCCCGAGGTGGCCGACCTGCTGTCCATTCCCAGGCCGGGCGCAGTCGACATGAACGGGGCCTGTACCGGATTCCTCTACGCCCTCGACTACGCCCTTTCCCGGGTCGAGTTCGGGGCCTCCGATCGGATCCTCGTCATCGGAGCCGACGCCATGTCGAGGATCACCGACCGATCGGACCGCAACACGGCAATCCTGTTCGGCGATGCCGCCGGAGCGGTGATCGTCGAGGCCGGCCCGGGCCACGACTGCCCCCACTGCCCCCAGTTCCTGTCGTTCGGATCCGACGGTCAATGCGCCGACCTTCTCCATGTCGACCGGGAAAGCGGCTTCGTGCAGATGGACGGGGCCGAGGTGTACGCCTTCGCCGTGGATGCCATGGCCGGCGAGATCGAACACGTACTGGCCACCGGCGGCGTCGAGGGCGACGAGGTCGACCTGCTGGTCTGTCACCAGGCCAACAGCCGCATCCTGGCCGCCGTTGCCCGCCAACTGGGCTGGAGCGACGAACGAAGCGCCTGCTACGTCGACCAGTTCGGCAACACCTCATCGGCCTCCATCCCGCTGGCCCTCTCCCAGGCCCAAGCCGACGGCCGGATCAAACCCGGGCAGCGGGTGGGCCTCGGCGCCTTCGGCGCCGGCTTCAGCTGGGGCGCCGGCCTCATCAACTGGAAAGGCTGCAGCCACGGCCACCAACCGATCAACGACCACCAGATCCACGAGGTAAGACAATGACCGACCTGAAACCAGCTCCCCACATTCTCGAGGAGCCGAACCCGGCCACCGACCCGGCCCGGCAAGCCATGTTGCTCCGGGGCTACCGGGCCATGGTGATCGGCCGCCGTTTCGACGAGCAGGCCACCAACCTGGCCAAGCAGGGTTACCTCACGGTCTACCCGTCGTCCTACGGGCAGGAGGCGTGCCAGATCGGCGCCGTGCTCGGCTTACGGGAAACCGATTGGCTGTTCCCGACCTACCGCGACACCATGTCCATAGTCAGCCGAGGGGTCGACCCCGGTCGGGCCCTCACCCTCATGCGAGGCGACTGGCACTGCGGTTACGACCCCACCACCACCAGGGTCGCTCCCCAGTGCACCCCCCTCAGCACCCAATGCTCCCACGCCGTGGGGCTGGCGATGGCCGCCCGGATGACCGGTGACGATCTGGTGGCGGTGGTGCTGTGCGGCGACGGTGCCACCAGTGAGGGCGACTTCCATGAGGGCCTCAATCTGGCCGCCGTGTTCTCCGCCCCCGTCGTCTTCCTGGTCCAGAACAACGGGTACGCCATTTCCGTGCCCCAGTCGATGCAGACAAAGGCACCGACGTTGGCCGCCAAGGCCATCGGTTACGGAATGCCGGGCAACCGAGTCGACGGTAACGACCTGGCCGCGGTTGACGACGCCATGGCCACCGCCATCGGGCGGGCCCGACGGGGCGACGGACCAAGTCTCATCGAGGCCATGACCTACCGGATCGGTCCTCATACCAACGCCGACGACCCGTCACGCTACCGCCACCCGGGCGAAGCCGACGGGTGGAAGGCCAAAGACCCCATCGGACGACTGGCCGTCACTCTTCGGTCCCGAGGAATCCTCGACTGTGAACTGCAGACCATCATCGACGACGAGGCCCGGCAGTTCGCCGAGCGGACCCGCCACGAAGTCATGACCTGCCCCCAAGCGAACGCCGGCGACCTGTTCTCCCACGTCTACCACGCAACCCCTCGCCACCTGGAAACCCAGGCGGCGGCAATCACCGGAGCCCTGACATGACCGCAACCCTGCTACCCCCTGTCGACCAGTCGAGTGAACCGGCCACCCCGGTGACGATGGTCAACGCTCTCAACCTCGCCCTTCGCCACGCCATGCTCGACGATGATCGAGTGGTCGTCTTCGGGCAGGACGTCGGCCGGCTGGGCGGCGTGTTCCGGGTGACCGACGGGCTCATCGAGGACTTCGGCCAACGCCGCTGTTTCGACACCCCGATCTCCGAGGCCGGCATCGTCGGCACCGCCATCGGGATGGCCGGCTACGGGCTCAAACCAGTGGTGGAAATGCAGTTCGACGCCTTCGCCTACCCGGCGCTGGAACAGATCATCAGCCATCTGGCCAAGATCCGCAACCGGACCCGGGGAGCCATGACCGCCCCGGTCGTGGTCCGCATCCCCTACGGCGGTGGCATCGGAGCGGTCGAGCATCACAGCGACTCCTCCGAGGCCTACGCCGCCCACACCCCCGGACTGCACGTTCTGACCCCGGCCACCGTGGCCGATGCCTACGGCATGCTTCGCCAGGCCATCGAAGGCGAAGACCCGACGCTGTTCTTCGAACCGAAGCGCCTCTACTGGGAGACGGCCGAGCTGGCCTTGCCGGTTGAGGTACCTCCCATTGGGCAGGCCGTTGTCCGGCGCCCCGGCCACGACGTGACGCTGATCACCTACGGACCGGCACTGACACCGGCCATGGCCGCGGCCGAAGCGGCGGCCGAGGACGGCTATGAGGTTTCGGTCGTCGACCTTCGGTCCCTGGTCCCTTTCGATGAGGAGACCGTCTGCCAGGCGGTGACCCAGTCCGGTCGGGCGGTGATCGTGCACGAGGCTTCGGGATTCGCCGGGTTCGGGGCCGAGGTGGCGGCCCGTGTGGCCGAGAGGTGCTTCTACCAACTGGAGGCTCCCGTACTCCGGGTCACCGGCCTCGACATCCCCTATCCGCCGCCCCATCTCGAATCATTCCACCTGCCCACCGTCGATCGGATTCTCGGCGCTATCGCCGAGACCTATCGCCATTCCTGAGGAGTTACCGATGACCACCATCGACACCCCGAAATCTTCACCCCAACCCACCGTCGACCGGGTCTTCACCCTCCCCGACCTGGGAGAGGGATTGGTCTCGGCCGAGATCGTTTCCTGGCTGGTCGACGTCGGCGCCGAGGTGACGACCGACCAGGCCGTTGTCGTGGTCGACACGGCAAAGTCGGTTGTCGACCTACCCGTACCGTTTGCCGGCACCGTCGTGCAACGACACGGCGAGCCCGGCGACGTCGTCGACATCGGTCAACCCCTGGTCACCGTCCGGGCCGACGGCAACGAGCCGGAACCGGTATCGGCCCACCTTGTCGGTCAGCCTCACAAGGCGACCGCAACGGCGCCGGACAAGCCCCGAACCCGACTGCCCCGCCGACCTGACCGCAACCGCAACGCCGCCTCACCGGCGGTGCGCCGCCTGGCCCGGGATCTCGGCATCGGTCTCGACGACGTGACCGGCACCGGCCGGGGCGGAACCATCACCAGTGACGACATCCACCAAGCGGCTCGATCGTCAGGCGAAAGCGACTAGTACCGATGGCCATCTTCGAGACAATCGACGATCTGACGTCGGCCACCGGGGAGTCGCTCGGCCCCACCGAATGGCAGGTGATCTCCCAGGAGCAGATCCAGGTGTTCGCCGACCTCACCGGCGACCGTCAATGGATCCACGTCGACGAACAACGAGCCAACCGGGAGAGCCCGTTCGGCGGTCCCATCGCCCACGGTGCCCTGACCCTCGCCCTGGTACCGGTCATGGTGGCCTCGCTCGTTTCGGTCGAGAACACCTCCATGGTGATCAACGCCGGGATGCGCCGGGTGCGGTTCCGGTCCCAGGTTCCGGCCGGGGCCCGGATCCGGGCCAGCGGCCGGCTACTGGAAACCGATGAGATGGCCGGCGGAATGCTGGCCGTGATCCAGGCCAACGTCGAGGTCCTGGGCCAGTCCCGACCGGCTTGTGTGGCCGAACAGATGTTGGTGTTCCATGACTGATCAGCCCCCCGTCCTCTTCGAACTCCACGATCAGGTGGCCGTGGTCACCCTGAACCGGCCCGACGCCGGCAACGTGTTGGACGTTGACGTTCTCGACGGCCTGATGGAGCACACGTCGGCCTTGGCCGGTCAGCGTCGGATACGAGCCATGATTTTGACCGGAATGGGAAACAACTTCTCGCTCGGCGGATCACTCGATGATTTCGAGCGGGCCCTTTCGGGCGACGACCGGACCGCCGTCATCCACTGCCAGCAGCGGACCGATGCTCTGGCCTCCATCGTGTTGAACCTGACCAGCATGGTGTGCCCGGTCATCGCCGCCGTCAACGGCCAGGCGGCCGGCGCCGGTTTCTCCCTGGCCCTGGCCTGCGACATTCGGATCGCCAGTCCCCGGACCAAGCTTCACTTCGCCTACGGCTCGCTGGGAGCATCAACCGACGGTGGGATGAGCTGGCTCCTTCCCCGAGTGGTCGGCCGGGCCCGAGCCCTTCAGCTGCTCATCGAACAGCCCATCATTCGCGCTCCCCAAGCGCTGGAGGACGGCCTGGTCAGCGAGATCGTTCCGGCGCCCGAGCTGGTGGAGCGGGCCCTGCAGATCGGCTCGGCCATACAGGAGCAGTCGTTCCATGCGGTGAGCTCGGCCAAGATGCTGGTCAACAGCTCAGGCTCGTCGCCGCTGGCCGACCACCTGCGGCGGGAACACCGGCTCTTCGCCGACGGGCTGCTGACGGCAGACATGCAGGCCGCCCTCAAGTCTCGCCGTGCCGGCGAACTACCGACATTCAGCCAGTCAATCTGACCTCGCAATCTGACCCCGCAATCTGATCCCGCAATCTGACCCCGCAATCTGATCCCGCAATCTGACCTCGCAATCTGACCTCAAGGAGAATTTCATGTATGACTTCGTAATCGTCGCTCCCGGACAGGGGATTCAGCGAGCCGGCATGCTCGACCCGTGGATCGAGGATTCGCCTCGGGCTGCTGACCTGGTGGCCGCCTGGTCCGTCGCCTCCGACTTCGACCTCCTGGCCGCCAGCCGCGACGAGGAGGCACTGGAGGACACGTCGGTGGCCCAACCGGTCATCGTGGCCGCCGCCCTGCTGTCGTTCGAGCAGCTGACCAACAGCACCCCGCTCGATCCCGGCCGGCTTCTGTTTGCCGGTCATTCGGTAGGCGAGCTCTCGACCGCCGCCGCCGCCGGCTGTATTGCCCCGGCCACTGCGGTCTCGTTGGCCCGATCGAGAGGGTTGGCCATGGCCGAAGCCTGTCGATCCGGCCGCAGCGGCATGATGGCGGTCATGCCCAGCAGGCGAAACGGCGCCCCCGACAGCACCATCGTGGCCGCCATCACCGCGGCCGGCCTGACCGTGGCCAACTGGAACGGAAGCAACCAGTTTGTGGCCGCCGGCCCGCGACCTGAACTCGACGCCTTTGCCGAGGCCCTCCCGGCCGGGCTGCGAGTTGCTCCGCTGGAGGTGGCCGGGGCCTTCCATACCGAGGCCATGGCCGACGCCATGTCTTCCTTCGCCGTGGCCGTATCGGCCTCGACCTTCCACGAACCGCAATCGGCCCTCCTGGGCAACAGCGACGGCCGGCTGATCGGATCGTCGGAGAACCTCCGTCGCCGGCTCATCGCCCAGATCACCTCACCGGTTCGCTGGGATCTCTGCCTGGAAACGCTGGCGTCGGTCTGTGGGGCCGACACTCGGGTGGTGGAGCTGGCTCCGGCCGGACCGCTGACCCGGATCACGGAACGCTCGTATCCCGCCATCACCACCGTGGCCCTGGCCGACCCGAGCGACATCAATCGCCTTCAGGCCCTGGCGGGCTGCCCCTGACCGGTGCTTGCACCCTCCCGGCCGGGCCACCGACGGCGGAGTTGATCATCTGTTGATCAGGCGTGGCTCCAGGTTTGATGGTCGGCTGGTTTCGTGGAATCAACACGGTTTGAAGGCCGCATCGAGTCGGAGGGACTGACAGCACATCAAGAACGCAGGAGACACAACGGACATGCCGCCACCACGAGCGAACAGAGGGGACCGGCTGCTGGTCCCCGACCTAGGCAACGCCGCCGAACAAGGTGTTCGCGTTGCGGTGGTGATCGAGGTGATCGGCGAAGCCGGCGCCGCCCCTTATCTCGTCGAGTGGGATGACGGCTCGCGGACCGTGATCTATCCATCGCACACAACCCAGGTTCTTCCCCCGGCCGATGACGGTTAGCCTTGGTTGTACACAACCGGGACGACACATCACGGTTCAGCAGCACCACCACGCCGCCTCTGAGAGGATCCGTTGATGGCCAGCGAACGTGCGGAGCGAGATATCGATGCCACCCCGGCTCCGCAGACCATGCTGGCGGGACTGGCCGCCTTCACCGGCTCGGCCCTTTTCGATGTCGCCGTCGAATTGCTGGCCGACCGATTTGGGGTCTCGGTCGCCTTCATCGCCGTGCCCGTTGCCGAAAGCTCGAGTCGAAACCGTATCATCGCCCTCCGGGTCGACGGGTCACCGCGGCCCACCTTCGAATACGATGTCGACGGCACGCCGAGCGAACGAATAGATGACGACGATCTCAGCGTCCATGTCAACAACGTGCTGCAGTCCTTCCCCGACGACGAGTGGCTTCGACGCTTGGGAGCCGACGGCTACGCCGACCTCCAACTGCACGATGAATCGGGGCGGTTCCTCGGTCAGATCGGCTTGATCCATACCGGTCCCCTGATGATGAGCGACGACCAGATCGCCGAACTTCGTCTGGTGGGCACGAGAATCGGCGCCGAACTGCAACGGGAACACGTCGAGACCAACCTGTTCCGGGTCCTCGACTTCCAGGATCGATTCTTCCAATCGGCACCCTTCGGCGTGACCCGACTCAATCTCCGCACCGGTGAGAGCTACAGCAACCCGGCTTTTGAGCAGATCGTCGGCCGTAGCTACCGGGAGTGTCGGGAGATCGGCTGGAGCAAGGTCATACACGTCGACGACCTGTCCCGCTACAACGAAGCATCACCTCGGCAGCGGGTAACCGGCGAGACGGTGCAGACGACCTTCCGGGTGGTCAGACCGGACGGCGAGATCCGCTGGGTCCAACGTCACGGTGCCACCCAACTCGACGAGTCGGGATCGCCCATCGAGGTCATCACCCTGTCGGTTGATCTGACCGAAACCCATCGAGCCAACGCTGAGCTGCTGGAGGTGGCCAACCAGCTGAAGCAGCGCAGCGCCGAACTGACAAGCAGCCTCAATGCCTTTCCCGACATGCGAATGCGCATCAGTCGATCCGGCAATTGCCTCAGCGCCTGGGCCGGTGACCCCGAGGATCTCATCGCCCCGCCCGACGAACTCATCGGTTCCCATATCGGCGATCATCTTCCCCCTACCGTGGCCGACAAGATCCTGCGGGCGGCCGAGCGCACCCTCGACACGGGCTCGGTTTCCTCGGTCGAGTATCAGCTTCCTCGGGGTGACTCCATCTCCTACTACGAGGCCAGGCTGGCCCCCATCGATGCCAACGAGGTGCTGGCCGTCGTCCGCAACATCAATGAAATCAAGGCCCTTGAGGCCCAGCTGGTACACGCCGGAACGATGCAGTCCATCGGTCGGCTGGCCGGAGGGATCGCTCACGACTTCAACAACGTGCTGCACGTTGTCGGGGGTCACGCCTCAGCCCTGAAGCGGGTGGTCGAGGGGTCGGAGACAACCGAGCGTCGACTCGATGCCATCATCCGAGCCGTCGAACGTACGTCGTCGCTCATAGAGCGGTTGATGCACATCAGCAATCCTGCTCTGATCGATGTCGCCCCGTTACGGATCGACGAGTTTCTCCAGGACCTGGGACCGACCCTCCATCAGATGTTGGGCGACACCGTCACTTTGGAGTTCGATCTGCGGGCTCCGGAGGTCCATGTCGGCATCGGCGAAGCGGCCCTGGAGAACATCCTGCTCAACCTCACGGCCAACGCCCGCGACGCCATGGCCGACGGTGGCACGCTGGTCATCACCACCCGCACGGAATCACCGAATGTGCGCATCATGGTCACAGACAGCGGAGCCGGCATGGACGAAGCCACCTTGGCCCACGTCTTCGAACCGTTCTTCACCACAAAACCGGCTGCGGTTGGAACCGGTCTCGGCCTGACCACCACCTACAGCTCGATCAGTGCGGTGGGAGGCACCATCTCCGTCGATTCGGCGCCCGGCCGGGGCACCAGCTTCATCATCGAGTTGCCGTGTATTGAGCCCGACCCGCCGGCCGAACCGGCACCATCGGTCGAACACTGCCCGAACGAATGCCGGGGGGCCACCGTCCTCGTCGTGGAGGACGAGCCCGACGTGCTCGATCTCTGCCTCGGCCTGCTGGCCGAGCTTGGCTACCAGACCTTGCAGGCCAGGAGTGGGGCCGAGGCTCTTGAGGTGATGGCCGAACACGATGACATCGACGGAATCCTCACCGATGTGATCATGGCCGGGATGCGGGGAACGGAGCTGACGGAGAAGATCCGCTCCAGCCATCCCGACATACCGATCGTGTACATGTCCGGCTTCTCGCCCGAAGCCATCCGGGTCGATATTCCGCCTGATCGACTCCTACCCAAGCCATTCACCATCACCGACCTCCAGCAGATTCTGCGCCGACACATCGTTGAGGGCCGGGACGACCACGACTGAACACCAAGTGAGGGAAACGGAATGAGCGACAACCGATCAGACTCCAACCGTCAGCGGATACTGGTGGTCGATGATGACGAGGACGCCCGCTGGTTGGCAGCCGACGCGCTGAACGCCCACGGCTTCGCCGTCTCGGAGGCAGCTGAGGGAACGGCCGTGCTGGACAGTATCGATCGTCAGACGCCGGACCTTGTCGTGCTGGATCTCGGCTTACCGGGAATAGGCGGCCTGGAGGTACTGCGCCAGATCCGAGCAGCGGGAGCGCTGCCGGTGATCATCGTCACCGGTCGGGGCGATCGGGCCGACCGGATCTCCGGGCTGGAACTCGGCGCCGACGACTATGTGGTCAAGCCGTTCGACGGTCGGGAGTTGGTGGCGAGGGTCAACGCGGTGCTGCGGCGAAGCAACACGACGACAGCGTCGCCTGTCCTCGACTTCGGCGAGCTGGTCATCAATCCGGTGACCCGGGATGTGACCCTCGATGAACGCCTGGTCGAACTGACGGCCAAGGAGTTCGACCTGCTGGCGTTCCTGGCCTCATCGCCCCGCCAAGTGTTCACCCGGGAGCAGATACTGGAGCGGGTCTGGGGATCCTCGACCGAATGGCAGGATCCCTCGACGGTGAACGAACACGTCCACCGGCTGCGACGCAAGATCGAGTCCGACCACGCCAAGCCCCGGTGGATCGTCACCAAGCGGGGAGTCGGCTACCGTTTCAGTCCCGACCGGGGTTCTAAAAACAACCAGTGATCAACGGGGCGTCATTTGGCGATTAACACCGGGTTGAACCCCTTGCCAAATCACAGTTGAAAGACAACACTGATCATGTGATTTGGAATCCTACGACCTGGCGTTCAAGACAAGCGGCTCATCAGCCATCGTGGCCCGACCAAGGCGATCTCCAACAGGTGGAGAAAAAACTTGGCTCGCTGCCGCCACTGGTGGGAGCCGAAGAAATCCGGCGGCTTAAGGAGCAGCTCGGGGCCGTGGCCCAAGGCCAGGCTTTTCTCCTTCAAGCAGGCGACTGCGCCGAGTCGTTTGGCGACTTTGACGCCCAATTGATCCAGAAGAAGCTGCAGGTAATTCTGCAAATGGCCGTGGTTCTCGCCTATTCGTCCGGCGTACCTACGGTGAAGGTCGGCCGGATTGCCGGCCAGTTCGCCAAGCCCCGGTCCAAGCCCACCGAGACCATCGACGGGATTGAGCTGCCATCGTTCCTCGGCCACATGGTCAACGATGCCCCGTTCACCAAGGAGCACCGCCGCCCCGACCCCAACCGCCTCGTCCAGGCCTACAACCAGTCGGCCGCCACCCTCAACCTCCTCCGGGCCTTGACCAGAGGCGGCTTCGCCGATCTCCATCGGGTGCAGGCCTGGAACCAGGACTTCGTGTCGCAATCGATGGCCGGGCGACGCTACGCCAACCTGGCTTCCGACATCGATCGCGCCCTCCACTTCATGACCGCCGCCGGCGTGTCATCCCGGCAGCCGGAGATCAACGAGACCGAGCTCTACTCCAGCCACGAAGCCCTGATCCTCCAGTACGAACAGGCCCTGACCAGGGTCGACAGCATGACCGGCGACTGGTACGACTGCTCGGCCCACATGCTCTGGATCGGTGAGCGGACCAGGCAACTCGACGGCGCCCACGTCGAGTTCCTCCGAGGAGTCGAGAACCCCATCGGCTGCAAGATCGGGCCGACGGCCACCGCCGACGATGTGTTGGGCTTGTGCCGAACTCTCAATCCCGGCCACGAGCCCGGTCGGCTGACGCTCATCTCCCGAATGGGAGCGGACGCCGTTTCCCGGGTCCTTCCTCCGCTGCTTGAGGCGGTGACCAAGGCCGGCCATCCGGTGGTCTGGGCCTGCGACCCGATGCACGGCAACACGTTCACGTCCGACAACGGCCGCAAGACCCGGCACTTCGATCATGTCATGGCCGAGGTCGAGGGCTTCTTCGACGCTCATCGTCAGGCCGGCACCTGGGCCGGCGGAATTCACATCGAATTGACCGGTCACGACGTCACCGAATGCCTCGGTGGCTCCAACGAGGTACGGACCGAGGACCTGGGACTTCGATACGAGACGGTCTGCGATCCTCGCCTCAACGCCCAGCAGGGACTCGACCTGGCCTTCCAGGTGGCCGAACACCTGAGCGGTCCGTCGCCGGCCGACGTCGACCAGAGCCGCCACCATCGGGGCGGCTCCGTTCGCCGCCTGGTCGTCAATCCCTCATCGAGCGACGGCCCTGAACCCAGCCTGCAGCTCACCGCCTAGCGCACCCCCATCCCCACCCTTTGATCAGAACTTTGTGACTGGGACGACCCGTTAACGGGTCGTCCCAGTCACAACGTTCCGTGGTGGGAGACGAGAGCCCGCTCCAGGGCCTGGTGATACATGATCAGCGCCGGCTCGTTGGCCCCGAAACGGACGTGGTCGATGGCACCCGAGGCCACACCCTGCTGCACCCCGGCCATGGCCCGGAAGTCCTCGTGCTCGACGGTGTCGATGGTCAATCGCCAGTTGTTCTCCCAATGTCGCTCCGACGACTCGCTCACCGGGTCGGCCGGAACGTAGAAGTCGAGGTCGCAGAAGCAGCGACCAGGGTCGTCACCGTTGGGCCAGACCCGCCACAGCTCGATGTGGTCGATCTGCATCACGAACACGGTGGCCGGGAACAGCACGTAGACCAGAGCGCTGTGAGGCACGATGTCCCACGAATGGGGCGCTTGTTCGGCCAGTTCGGTGACTGACCGGCGGGGAACGAGGTGGCGGACGAAGGGTCCGTGGTGGTCGGCGTAGCACAGGTTGGGAAAGAAGATGGGCCCCACGGTCTGGCGATGGAGCGAGGCGAAGTGATAAGGCTCCAGGAAGGTGTCGATCACCAGCTTCCAGTTCATGGCCAACTCGAAGCGGTGGCTGCGCCAGTGCCGATGGCCGGCGATGTCGAAGTGGGCGAAGTCGTCGGCGATGACGCCGATATCAGGGGCCAGGAGGTCCGCACCCGAGGCCGGTGTCGGATCGACCCAGATGATCCCGTCGGACTCGACCACCGGCATCGGCTTGAGGCCCGGACCGGGAACCTCCACTGCCGGGAAGGCACCATGATCGGGCAGGCCGACCAGCGTTCCCTCCGAGTCGTAGGTCCAGGCGTGGTAGCCGCAGGCGTGGCGCCGGGCGCAACCTCGATCGCCGCTCACCACCTGGCCGCCGCGGTGGGCACACACGTTGGCCAGGGCGCGGACCCGGCCGTCGCTGCCTCGAGAAATGACCAGGGGAACGTCGAACTGGTCGCGGGTGAGGTAGGAGCCCGGTTCCGGTAGATCGGCGCTTAGGGCCACGGCCTGGGGCAGGCCGGTGAACAGCAGTTCCTTCTCGGCCGTCAGGTGAGCCGGGTCGGAGTAGTGGGCGGCCGGGAACCGGGCCCCGGCCGGCAACGTCGGGTCGGACCAAGACCGACCGGCTTCGACATGTTCGAGCCACGTCTCGACGATCGGTTGGACCGACTCGGGTGTCATCGCTCAGCTGCGATTGTACCGATGCCGGCCGCGGGGATCAGGTCGGCGGCCGGAGCCCACGTCGAATGGGTGCCCGAGGAGATGCGTTCCGGCAGACGAATGCGGGCGATGGGCCCGGCGGCCACATCATCGGCGGCGATGACATAGCAGTCGGAGACATCGTTGACGATGTCGCTGGCGAAGGTGATCAGGTAGCCGTCGTCTTCGGCCGTCGATGTGTCGCGGGGCGACCTGTTGCGGGGGGCCATCACCGTCTCGCTCACAAACACCCCGTCGTCGAACTCCAGCAGCTCCTCGGTGCCGTCGACGGCGTCGTATTTGATGAGCCCGTCGAAGGCGAACAGCCCGTGGGTGCAGCGGGCCTGATAGGAGTAGCGGTAGGGGCGGCCACCGTGACGGCCGTTGATCATGGGGAACTCGGCGCAACGGTCGCTCAGTGACTCCTCGGTACAGGCGCCGGTGACCAGGTTGAACCGCCAGCGGTGATGGCGGGCCTGCAGCACATTCATGTCGAGCGTCTCGAAACCCTTGTGTTGACCGCCCTGGCGGGCGGCCCCCCGGGCCGTGGGGTTGTGCTGGAAGAAGCCGTCGAGTACCACCTCGTCGCCGTCCTCGTAGGCGTTCGTCCAGTGGAGGACGAAGGTCGGGTCGGCCTCGAACCAGCGGATGTCGTCGCTGGTGCCGTGGCGGGGCACCAGGGCGAACCGGCTGGGCAGATCCCGGTTGAAGGTGTTGGAGTAGTAGCCGTCGGCCAGCGCCTGGGGGTCCCAGTACAGCGGCAGGTCGTTGAGGATCGACCAGTTCTCGGTGAAGGCCATGTCGTGGGGCAGGCGGGGGCCGGGCAGCGGGATGTCGATGTAGGTGGTCAGCTCCCCGGACCGGTCGACCACTCCGTAGTGCATGTAGGGGGCGTCGACCGAATAGTTGAAGAACAGTAATTCGCCGCTGTGCTCGTCGAGTTTGGGATGGGCCGAAACCCCCTCGGGCGGGAACCGTCCACCGAAGGTCTCCTTGCCCAGGTCGTCGAGAGTTATCGGGTCGAGGGCGTAGAGCTCGCCGCACTGGTAGAAGCTGGCCAGGGCCCGACCCCGATGCACGATGACATCGGTGCTGGCGTTGTCCTTCATCATCGACCGGGCCCCCCAACCATGGTCGGCGATGGCGTTCGACGGGTGCTCGGTGATACCGGCCCACAGCGACCGTTTGGCCTCCTGCTCGGCCAGAAAACCGTCGGTTCGCACGAACCTGGAGGCGTAGCGGGCCTCACCGTTGTCAAAGCTGATCGAATGCAGCAGCGAGTCGCCGTCGAAGGGGTGGTACCGCTTGATGGGCTCGAACACCGCCGTTTCGGTGTTGCGGATGTAGACCCCGCTCAGATCGTCGGGGATCTCACCCTCCACCGGCATGTCCCACGCCTCATACTCGGTGTGCTGCGGTCGCCACACCCCGGTGCGGTACGGGTGATCGTCGTCTGGGGGAAGGGCGCTGTCGTGGACAGCACGAACGGTGAACGTCATCGCTGGGACCCATCTCGCTATCTCGGTGTCGACCGGGCTGTTCCTCCGATCTTAGGTCTCGGAGCCGCCCCGATCCCAGCCCGACAGCTCCACCGACGGGGTGGTCACCGTATTGGGCCGGGGGCCTCGCCCAGAAGTTGGTCGGCCAGTTGGTGGCCGTGGAGGATGGCGAACCATTGGCGGTGTACCGACGCCTCGTCATAGGAAGGATTCCGCATTCGAATGCCGACCTTGGTCACCTCCTTGACCTCATCAGCCATGGCCATGGCCACCAGCGCCCGTTGGCCCGGCGTCATCCGGGCGAATACGGCACGCTGCACGGCCGCCGCCTCGGCCGGTGTGTCATCCAGAGCCATTTCTCAAGCCTAACATCGGGGGCCTCAGCCCCCGGACGATCCGACACCGCTCGGCGCCGACCGTTGGATCGTGACCGGTCGACCGGAATCGGCGGCTGATCGGTAGGCGGCATCGCACAGCCGGTGGGCCTCCAGGGCCACGCCGAAGTCGGGGTAGGCCGGGGTGCCGGATCGCACGGCGGCCACGAAGTCGGCGTCGGGGTTGTGACCCCGGCCGTCGAACCTCCGGGCGGCGGCGGCCAGCTCACGACCCGACAGCTCACCGGACGATCCGTTGAACTCCCACCGCACCGGCCCGTTCCAGTCACCGTCGATGGAGAAGTGGGCATCCCGGCAGAACACCTCGACCCGACGTTGGCTCGGTCGCTCCAGCAGATCGTGCCAGATGGAGGTGAGGGTGGCCGTGGCCTCGGTCTCAGCCGCCGCCAGCCAGGCCACCGCCTGGTCCTCGATCCCGTCGTGGCCGTGCAGGTTGGCCGTCCGGGCGCTGATCGACTCGATGGGACCCATCATCCAGGTCAACAGATCCACGTCGTGGATCGAGTGCTCCAGTAAGGTCCCGGCCCCCGCCTTGTCCTTGTCGGCCCGCCAGGTCGAACCATAGAGCCCCTGGATCGGCAGGTACTGGTCGTCTCGGAAGACGATGCTCATCAGCGGGCCGGCCGCCGCCTGGCGGATCTGATGCTGCACCCAGCGAAAAGCCGGGGACCGACGCAGCACCAGACCCACCTGATTGACAACCCCGGCGGCATCGACGGCTGCGGCCATGGCCGTCGCCGCTTTCAGGTCGACGGCCAACGGTTTCTCGCAGAAGACGGCCTTGCCGGCAGCGGCCGCCGCCTCCACCAGATGAGGGTGGGCCGAGGTCCAGGTGCAGACGTAGATGGCGTCACTGCGGTCCACCAACTCCTCGACCGAAGAGACCGGGAGGCCACCATGACCATCGCTGAAGGCGCTGGCCCGCTCCTCGTCGATGTCGAAACACCCGGTGATCTCGGCGCCGGCGACCTCGGAGAGGCTGCGGGCGTGATGGCGGGCTATCAGCCCCCCACCGAGAAATCCGATCTTGACGGGATCCCTTTCGGCCATGGCCCGAATCTACCGCAAACAATTCCGTCGGGTTTCGGGCCGGGCGAGCGATGATTGAGATGTGGCCGACGTCGATGTCACCATCAAGCAATATCTCGATCTCTATGACGACGCCCTACCCGAGGTCTACGGCTATGTGGTCCGGCGGGTTGGTTCCGACATCGTGGCCGAAGACGTCACCGCCGAAGCATTCCTGTCAGCCATGGACACCATCAAACGAGGGGTCGTGGTGGAGCCCTCCATTCCGTGGATGATCGGCGTGGCCCGGCACAAGGTGGCCGACCACTGGCGCCGCCAGGCCCGGGAGGACCGCCGCCTGCAGGCCGCAGCCCGGGAGGTGGCGGTGAGCGACGACCCGGGGAACCTCGACGACTGGAACCAGGTCCTCGATGCCCAGCTGGCCCATGAGACACTGGCCATGCTCTCACCCCACCATCGGGCCGTCCTCAGCCTGCGCTACCTCGACTCGTTGCCGGTCGGCGAAATCGCCCACCTGCTGGGCCGGACCGTGGGCGCCACCGAAGCGTTGCTGACCAGAGCCAAAGCGGCCTTCCGGGCCGCCTACCCATCGAAAGGAGGCAGCCGTGACTAGCCCGCCATCAGACCCTCTCGTCGTCCTCTCGACGGGCGACCAGCCCCGGCAGCCTCGAACCCGTTTCGCCGAAGAGCTGCGCCAACGCCTACAGGAGGCCGCCATGTCAGATCAAACCACGCCGCCCAACCTCACCGACGACCGCTCATTCACCTCCCATACCGGTGGGGCCTCCAACCTGTTCTACTTCACCATGCCCGCCCCCGACCTGGAACGATCAAAGGCGTTCTACAGCCGGGTACTGGGTTGGGTGGTGGAGGGTGGATCGCTCGGTGGCCACATCGCCAGCGTCACCCCGGCCGGCGGCCTGAGCCCCGGCTCTCCGCCCGACGAACTGATGGTGTTCCTGACCGTGGACGACATCGACGACGCCGCCGCCCGAGTGGTTGAACTCGGCGGTTCGGTGGAGGGTTCGATCAACCGAGGCGAGTCGGGGGCCTGGGTGGCCTGCCGGGACGACCAGGGAACCTGGTTCACCATCCAGGATCCAGGGGGCGGGGCCTACGCCGAGTACGGACGATCACCGGTGAAGGGAACGGCCCACGGGGATCTGTTCTACTTCTCGCTACCGGTGAGAGACGGCGACCAGGGGCGACGATTCTACGGGACCCTGCTCGGCTGGGAGTTCAGCGAACCGGGCAGTGCCGGTGGTATGAACGCCCACAACCTGATCACCGAGGGCGGTATCGGCGCCGGCCGGGAAGGCCACCACGCCGAGCTCTGGTTCCGGGTCGACGACATCGATGCCGCGGTGGAACTGGTCCGGGAGCTGGGAGGCGACGCCACCGACCCCTTTGACACTCCCCAGGGCCGCATGTCGTCGTGCCACGACGATCAGGGGGTCGCCTTCGGCCTGGCCGAACCGGCGGCCGGCTACTGACCGGTCGACTGAATGGCAATTAACCGGCACACCGCGCCAGTGGCGCTCAGCGCCGGTCGATAAGATCGTCGGCAGTGGAAGCTGCGGTGACGGGCACGGTTGTTCTGGCCGTGGGCGCCGCGGCCTTCCTCATCGGCCTGGCCAAAGGGGGCCTGGCCGGGTTCGGCCCCATCGTCACGGTGGTTGTGGCTTTGGCCGTCCCGGCCACCGTGGCCATCGGCATCCTGCTACCGCTGCTGATGATCGGAGACGTGGTCGCCCTGGCCGCCCTCCGCCATCATGTCGATCGGAGCACGGTTGGAGCGATGATCCCGGGAGCTCTGGTGGGAGTGGTCGCCGCCACCGCGGTGTTGGCGTCGTTGTCGGCCGAGGCCCTGGAGATCGGCATCGTGGCGGTGGTGATCATCTTTGTGGTCTACCGGACGGCTGTCCTGCTGGGCCGCATGCCGACCCCGACACCCGGCTCGATATTGACCGGCTCGGCGGCCGGGGTGGCGGTCGGGGTGACCGCCGGCGTCACGTCAACCGTGGCTCACGCCGGAGGTCCACCGGTGGCGGTATACCTGCTGGCCCGGCGCCTTCCGCCGCTCACATACGCCGGAACGTCGGCTGCCTTCTTCTGGGCCACCAACTGGATGAAGGTTCCCGGCTACGCCTTGGCCGGATTGCTCGACCCCGACCTCATGCTGACCCTCTCTCCCACCGTCCTGCTGATATTGCCCGGAGTACTGTGCGGCCGCTGGGCCGTAGGTCGACTCAACGCCCACACGTTCGAGATCTTCGTGCTCATCGGATTGCTGACCGGATCCGGGCTGCTGCTGGTGACCTGAGAAACCAGACGGCCTAGGGTGGCCAGTGATGGTCCAACACTCCCACCACACCGCTCCACCGGCCGACCCGGCGACAGGTTCCTGGCTCGATCGGCCCGGGCACCGGCAGTGGCTGTCGGACAACCTGGCCGGCATCATCCGCTTCGCCCTGCCGTCGATCCGACCCGACGGCGGATTCCACCACCAGAACGTCGACGGGTCACCGCTGTCCGGGCGTACTCCCCAGCTGTACCTGACGGCCCGAATGGCCTACACCGCCGGGTTGGCCGTGGCTCATGGCGTCCCCGGAGCCGGGGCTCTGCTCGATCACGGCCTGCTGTCCCTGACCGGCCTCCATGCCGACAACGAACACGGTGGCTGGATCTCCGAACCCGGCACCGAAGGTCGTAAGTCGACCTATGACCACGTTCATGTCGGGCTGGCGGCCTCGGCCGCCGCCGCCGTCGACCACCCGCAGGCCGGCACCCTGATGGATCAGATCGCGACCGTCATCGACGATCACCTGTGGGATGAGTCCAGCCAGACGCTCCGGGAGTCGTTCGCCCCCGATTGGTCCGACGAGGAGGACTACCGGGGGGCCAACGCCAACATGCACGGGTTGGAGGCCATGCTGGCCATGGGCCGAGCCACCGGCGACGCCGTGTGGCATCGGCGGGGCCTGGCCATCGCCGACCGTTTGATCAACGGGGCGGCCCGCCGCCACGACTGGCTGTTGCCAGAGCACTACACCGCCGATTGGAAGGTCCTGCCCGACTACAACCGCGATGATCCACTGCACCCCTTCCGGCCATTCGGCGCCACCTTCGGCCACTCATTGGAGTGGGCCCGCTTCCTGCTGGAACTCGACGCTTCGACTCTGCTCGACGGCGACACCGGGACCACCCCGTGGCTGGTGGAGGCGGCTGAGGCCTTGACCCGCCGGGCCCTCGACGGCGGTTGGGGTCTCGACGGCCGCCCGGGGCTGGTCTACACCGTCGACTGGAGCGGCCGACCGGTGGCCGATGTGCGTCTTCATTGGCCCATCTGCGAGGGCATCCAGACAACGGCGGTGTTGGCTCGTCGCACCGGCGACGCGCACTGGGAGATGTGGTACCGCCGCCTCTGGGATCACGCCGCCCAGTTCTTCATCGACCAACAGGGCACCTGGCGCAACGAGCTGAGCGCCGACATGGGTGAGGGCTCACAGGTCTGGCCGGGCCGGCCCGACGTCTACCACTGCGGTGGGGCCATGCTGGGCCCACTCAACCTCTAACCCCCGTTGTGTGCGCTGTGGACCCCGTTTCCGGGGCCCACAGCGCACACAAACTCGTTTAGGTTTCCAGCGACGGGCGGCTGCGACGGAAGGCGCTGACCTCGTCCAGCCGGGCCAGCGATTCGGTCGACAGCGGCCGATCGATGTCGGCCAGCGCGTCCCGCAACTGATCAGGCCGGTTGGCCCCGACGATGGGGGCGGTGACCCACGGCTTTGACAGCAGCCAGCCCAGGGCCACGCCGGCCGGTGATCGCCCTTCCTCGCCGGCTACGGCGTTCACCGCTTCGATGACTTCCCAGTTCCGGGCCGAGAACCGGACCTCGGCGTTTTCGTCGGCCCGCACACTGTCGGGCAACGGCTGGTCCCGCCTGTATTTGCCGGTCAGTAGACCACCGCCCAACGGCGAGTAGGGGATGATGCCGATGCCCAGCCGGTGACACATGGGGGCCAGCTCCATCTCGACATCGGATCGGGTCGGCTCCAGCAGGTTGTACTCGGGCTGCACCGACACGAAGGATTCGAGATTGCGGCGGTCCGAGGCCCACAGCGACTCCACCAGGCGCCAGGCGCTGAAGTTGGAGCAGCCCAGATAGCGGACCTTACCCTGGCGGACCAGGTCGGTGAAGGCCGACATGGTCTCCTCGATGGGCACCAGGGGGTCGATGAAGTGGGCCTGGTAGAGGTCGATGTGGTCGACGCCCAAGCGGCGCAGGCTGTCCTCGCAGGCCCTCATGATCCAGCGTCGGGACAACCCCTCCCGCTGCGACGCTGTGCCCCGGTGGTCGCTGAACTGCTCGCCCATGGCGGCCCGAACCTTGGTGGCCACCACCATGTCGTCCCGGTTGTTGCGCCGGGTCAGCCAGCGCCCGATGATCTCCTCCGACACCCCACCGGGATTGGATGGACCGCCCATGGACGCCGCCCACGAGCTGTAGCAGTCGGCGGTGTCGATGAAGTTCCCGCCCATTTCGGCGTAGGCATCGAGCACGGCGTTGGCCCCGGCCTCGTCGACCGACCAGCCGAACTGCATCGTCCCCATACCGATGCGGTTGACGAACAGGCCGCTGCGACCCAGTTGCACATAGGGATAGGTATCGGTCGCGCCAAAGCTCATGAGTCGTCTCCTTGGTTGTACCGTCAGTCAATCCCCTGGAGCGCACTCCAGGTCAAGAAGAATCTATATGGCGGCGAACCAGCCCATGGCTCCCCGGCCGGCCATCGAATGCTGGTGGGGGTGGAACATGTAGCGGCCCCGTTCCGGCAGGGTGAACTCGACGACGGCCCGTTCCATTTGACCCAGCGAGATGATGTCGGCCGACAGGGCCGGACCGTCACCCATGCCCGACGGGTAGACGTCGAACATCTCGGCATGCAGGTGGAATGACGCCACCGGGTCGTACTCCACCATGTTGAGCACGTAGGCCCGCACCAGTTGACCGGCCGGAACCTTGATGGGAAACTTGCGGAAAAACCCGGCCACCCCGTTCCAGGTGTAGAGCTCGTTGGCTCCGTCGTCATCGACGTCCCAACCCGACAACGCCAGCACCACCTCGTGAGCCGGTGGCCGTCCACCGACGGGATCGACGATCAGGGTGCCGTACAGGCCCTTGGCGATGTGGCGATCGATGGGCATGGTGTGGCAGTGGTAGGGGTGCACCCCGGCCGGACCGGCGGTGATCTCATAGACGGTGTCTCCACCGGGCGGGATCGGTTCCCAGCCGTCGTGCAGCGGCGAATGACGGCCGTGGAAGTGCAGGTTGTGGTCGTGGTTGGTGCGATTGGAGAAGTGGACGCGCAGCCGGTCGCCCTCGGTGGCCCGCAGGATCGGACCGGGGGCCGTTCCGTTGTAGGTCCAGGCGTCGTAGGAAACGGTTCGGCTGACGGCGTGGCGCACGTCGACCACCGTCATGTCCACCTCGATGGTGCGGGGCGACGATCCGTCGGCCGGCCCGTCACCGGGCGGAGGGAAGGTCAGGTGATCGAGGGCGTCGGCGTCGAGTTCCTCGGGGGGCGAGTAGTCGTCGCCGTAGGGTCCGGCGGCGGCACCGACCGGAAGTTCCGACGACAACCGCCCGCCGCCATCATCAGCGTGATCGGCGTCGGAGGAACCGTCATCGGGATAGCGGCTGCCGGATCCGTCGCCGTCGACCTCCTGAGCCTGGGCCGCCTGATGCCCACCCACCGCTCCGACCAGCCCGGCGCCGAGCACGGTCAAGCCGCCGGTTCCCAGGCGGCGCAGGGCCTCCCGCCGGTCGGTGCGTTCGGACGGCTCGGTCAGAAGACGCCTCCCCACAACAAGGCGCCCACCGACGCCACCAGCCACAGGGCGATACCGCCGGCCAGCCGGCCGAGGCGGGCCCGCAGCCGAACTCCACGATGACCGAAGGCCATGAACAGCAACACGCCGACCACCGGGAGGAACACCACCGCGATGGTCCAGGCCAGGGCTGACGGCCAAGTTCGGTCGCCGGCGGCGAAGCCCAGCCACAACCTGGCCAGGGCCCACAGACCGCCCACGATCCACACCAGCATCGGTATCCACCACAGGAGCGCCCCGTAGAGCACCGGCCAGAAGCCGGCGCTCAGCACCACACCGAAGATGCTGAACCTGGCGTCGTCGATCTCCACATCGTCGGGCAGCTCGGGGGTGGTGATGGCGGCCGGGTCGAAGTCGAGCGAGTCGAACACGTCGACCGCCGGCACCACCTCGGCCTCGGCCCCGCCGGGCAGCTGGTCGAAGTCGAGGTCGGGCTTGGGAGCCTCGCCGTGTTCCAGCTGGGTGTTCTGGTCGTGTTCGGCCTGAGCGATCCGGCCCAACGGATCCGACGAGGTGGCCAATCCGTACCACAGCGGAATGTTGATGCCGTCGCAGTCGTGCAACAGGTTGAGGAAGTAGGGCACCGACGATGAGGCGTCGTTGTCGGCGAAACAGGATCCCTGTTCCAGCGGCCCACCGAGCAGCAGATCGGCCCGACCCGAGCCCCGGATGACATTGTCCCGTACCTCGTTGCCGCCCGAGCGCCACATGCTGGCGTCGATCATGGTCACCACCTCGACCCCCGATGAGGCGTTGTTGACCATGAGGTTGTTGCGAACCACCGAGTCGCGCACACCGGCCAGCACCACACCGTTACCGAACGACGACCACTCAGCCCCCCGGTTGGGGGCACGCTCGGCCTCGCCGTTGTGGTGGATGTAGTTGCCGGCCACCACCACGTCGCGGGCCGGGGGCAGCAGTTCGGAATCAAGGGTGTTGGGGACGATGCCGCCAACATTGTGGCGCCATTCGGAGTTGACGACGTACATCTGGCCCGAGGAGTTGGTTCCCGAGTAGCCGAGACCGTTGAACTCGGCCAAAACATCGGTGACCACGGCGTTGCACGGGTTGCATTGACCGACGTAGAAACCGGCATCCCACGAACCGGAGGCGTAGGAGTGTTCGAACAGCCCGTCGACCGAATCGAAGGCGTAGATGCCGTAGACCCAGTCGTCGATGGCCGTCAGATACGAACCCCGGTATCCGGTGACCCCGGTCCAGAAGAAGCCGTTGGTCACATAGTTGCGGGCGGTCATGTTCTCGATGGCCACCCCGTCGGCGGTCACGATGAAGCCGTTGGGCCGGGTGAACTCGCCGTCGAGGATGACCTCGTTGCGGTCGACGCCTCGGATGACCAGACCTGGGGTGGTGACCGAAACCGCCTCCCGGTAGACACCGGGCTGGATGAGGATCAGGTCGCCGGGATCGGCGGCGTCGACCGCCGACTGGATCGTGGGGTAGTCGTCGGGCACATTACGGGTCTGGCCCGTCCAGGTGGCGGGGGCGTCCGAAGCGAAGCCGGCAGCTGCGGTGGTGGCGGTGGAGGCTACCGAGGCGGGGACCGGCGGTTGGGCTCCGGCCACCGCGGCCGGGCCCACCAAGCCGATCAGGCCGATCAAAACGGTTACGAAAGCCGTGGCCCCACCACCACAGCGGTGGGCCCATCGTCTCGGCTCTCCCGGTTTCATGTTCTCCCCTTCGTTGTCCATTGCGGGCTTCATTCGGTAACGGTGATCGTGCCCACCATGCCTGACCACTCCCCCGTTGCGTTGTTCTTGGTGGCGTGGAGCGAGCAGTAGATATCGTGGACGCCGGGTTGGCTGAAGGTGTGGATCCATGACTCACCGGGTTCATGATCGCCAACGCCGTCTCGGGAGTCGAAGGCACCGTCGACATCGATCACATTGTGGTCGACCCTCCCGTCGTTGACGAACTCGAGCTGCTCACCGGCGGCCACCACCACGTCGACCGGGGCATACACGTTGTCGAGCATGCGAACCACCGACGGATCGTCGGCCGATGCCCCGCCACAACCGCTCATCACCAGCAGGGCGACCGTCAACCATCCAGCCATCGTCCACCTACGCATAGCGGGCAGTGTACCGGCGGGCCGTAGAACGGCCCGGGTGTACTGGCGGCCCCAGAACGGCCCGGGTGTACCGGCGGGCCGTAGAACGGCCCGGGTGTACTGGCGGCCCCAGAACGGCCCTCAAGATCTTCCCGCTGAACGCCGCCACCATAGGCGACCACCGCTAGACCGAGTGGGTCAACCCACCGTCGACTCGTAGATTCTGACCGGTGATGTAGCTGGACCGATCGGAGATCAGGAAGGCCACGACGTCCGAAACCTCCTCCACCCGGGCGTAACGCCCGGCCGGGATACGGGCCACTCGCTCCGGCTTCTCGGGCAACGAATCAACAAAGCCCGGCAAGATGTTGTTCATCCTGACGTTGTCGGCGGCGTAGCGGGTACTGAACAGCTTGGCGAAGTCGGCCAAGCCGGCCCGGAACACTGCCGAGGTGGGAAAGTCGGGATCTGGTTCGAAGGCGGCGAAGGTGGAGATGTTGACGATCGACCCGCCACCTTGGCCCACCATGATCGGAGTGACCAGCCGGGTCATACGAACAACGTTGAGCAGGTAGTAGTCGAGGCCGGCATGCCAGTCTTCGTCGCTCAGTTCCAGCACGTCGCCCTTCGGGCCGTGGCCGGCGCAGTTGAGGACGCCGTCGATCCGGCCGAAGTGCTGCATCGCGCCCTCGACGAAGGCGGACAGATCGGCGGGTTCCAGATTGGATCCGGTGTAGCCGAAACCCCCGAGTTCCCGGCCCAGTGTCTCGCCCTTGCCCGAGGACGACATCACACCGACCCGGTAACCGGCGGTTGCCAACGTGCGGGCCGCATCGGCTCCAATTCCGGATCCTCCACCTACGATCAGAACAGTCGATTTGGTCGGATCGTCAACCGTCATCGGTCTCCCTTCGATTGTTTTTGGTTGTGGGTTGGTCGAGACGCAGCCGGAGGGCCGGCAGCCCGGTCGCCTCCTCGGTATAGGCGCCGGTTTCCTGGAAACCATACATCTCGTAGAAGCGACGGGGCCGAATCGTGGGCTGCAGTGTCACCCCTCCCGGCCTGGCGTCGTGGTCGTCCGATATCAACGTGGCTGACGTTGATATCTCCTGGCTGATGTGGACTCAACCATCTATATTGGTGTCAACTCTTGGCACTATTAGATCAAATGAATTCGATCAAAGATTCCTTTTATTCTGACAAGTCAGTCGATAAGATCCGTCGACATGCCAGGAGGGAACGTCGTAGTCAGAGGCTCCGCACCAGCCCAGCAGTCGGCAAACCGCCGCCTGGCCCGCAAGCACCTGTCGTTGGCCGGTCTGTGCACCCTGGTCGGCGTCTTTGCCGGCCGGGACACAACAACACAGTCAATTCTCGGCGCGGTGGCCATCAATGTTGTCAGCGACCTGATCGTCTCGATCGACTACGGGTTCGGTCTCGACAAGCTGAAGGCGGTTTCCCGACACCTACGATCCGAACGCCTTCGGTCCTACGTCGACAGAACGCAGGCCCGAAACGGACCGCCCACCACCAAGGCGTTGGGCCAGGTCGTGGTGGTTGCCACCCTCGTGTTCGCCGTCACTGTGGCCGCCTTCGTGTTCGGACGAGCGACCGCCGCCGACAGCTTTGTCCTCGAATCGGTTCCCGACGGGCCGACAACGTCCACCACGGAGGTGGCGGCCTCGGCCGTCGACGACACGGCCGACCCAACTCTCCAAGTCACCACCTCGGAGGCCACGTCCTCAACCGCGGGGGAAACGACCGGCACGACTCGGTTGAACCAGACCGTCCGGGACCTGGAGGCGGCGTCATCCTCGGTCCCGGCGGCCGGGGCGACGACCAGCTTGTCGCCCTCCACCACGGTCGCGTCGGCCACCAACCGATCTTCCACCACGATCAAACCGGTGTCGAGCGAGGCATCGTCGACAAGCCAAGACCCGGTCGATACCGAACGGACGGTGGAGATCGTTCCCGATGATGACACCGAACCGACCTCGGAACCGGAACCGGAGCCGGAGCCGGTGCCGGAACCGGCGACAGAGCCGGAGCCACCGCCCCTGCCGCTCTCGGCTGCGCTCACCGAGAGTCCCTTCCGTTGCGACAACGCAACCCGGACCGCAGCAACCATCTCCAACGCCACGCCGGGCGAGCAGATCACCTTGACCTCGCCCCAGGCCACGGGATTGGCGACATTGACGGCCAACGGCAGCGGCCAGGCCGGCATCGGTTGGCAATGCAGCCCCTACGGCAACGTGTGGTCCTGGCAGATCACCGCCACCGGAACCACCAGCGGTCGCTCGACCACATTCTCCATCACCGGCGCCGCCCCCCAACCGACCCTTGTGCTCGGACGAGGCGGTGTCGCCGGGGCCTGCAGCCCCCAGTGTCGGTACGTTCATGGCAGCGGATCGTGGTGGCCACCGGGCGAGCAATACTGGATTCGATGCGCCAACTTCATCAATACCACGTCCTCGAACTTTCGGCTCAGGTATGTGAACGCCGACGGCACCTTCTCCTTCGGCGACCGGATCTGCTACAGCAACTACTCCCATGAGGTCGAGGTCTGGACGGTATCCGGGGTCAGGGTCACAGGGACCGTGGCTGCGCCCTAGTGCCCTGGCCGTGCGCTCCAGCGTTCGTATACAAACGCTGGAGCGCACACGACTAAAATCGAGACCCACCGGCAACCGACCCGGGAAGGACGAGTATGAGCAACTGGATCGAGGCCTGCGGAGCCGACGACGTGGACACCGAGGACGTCATTCCCGTCAAGCTGGGCGAGCGCCAGGTGGCGGTGTATCGATCGCCCGACAACACCTACTACGCCAGCGACGGCTACTGCACCCACGAGCAGTTCCTGCTGGCTGACGGTCTGGTCATGGACAACATCATCGAATGCCCGAAACACAACGGACGCTTCGACTACACCACCGGGGAGGGCAAAGGCGCCCCGATCTGTGAGGATCTGAAGACCTACCCGGTCAAGGTCGAGGACGGTACCGTCTTCGTCGATCTGGGGTGAGCATCGTCGACCACATCGTGATCGTCGGGGCCGGCGAGTGTGGTGGGGCCGCCGCCACCGGGTTACGGGCCAACGGGTTCGACGGCTCCCTGACGCTGATCGGCGCCGAGGCCCATCCGCCGTACGAGCGGCCGCCGCTGTCCAAGGAGGTTCTGCTGGCCGACGAGGACCCGGGACCGGCGACAGCAGTGGACGCCAGCCGCTTCGATGAACTCGATATCGACTTCCTCCACCAATCGAACGTCGAGTCGATCGACCGCTCGGAGGGTGCGGTGGAGCTGGCCGACGGACGGACCCTGCCCTACGATCGGCTCCTGCTGGCAACCGGAGCCCGGGCCCGGCGTCTCCCGGTCGACGGTGGTGACCACGCACTCACCTTGCGAAGCTACGAAGACGCTCTGGCGTTGCGGTCCCGGTTGGCGGCCGGCGGTCACCTCGTTGTGCTGGGAGCCGGTTTCATCGGCTTGGAGGTCGCAGCCTCGGCCCGACAACGGGGCTGCCGGGTGACCGTTCTGGAGATGGCGGCCACGGCGCTGAGTCGAGCCGTCCCCGAAGTAATCGCCGGCACCATCGTCGACCGCCACCGGCGGGAGGGCGTTGATATTCACTTTCGGTCCCAGGTCACCGCCATTCACTCCACGGAAGGCGGCTACGCCGTCGAGGTCGCCGGCGCCGATGAGCCACTGACGGCCGACCTGGTGGTAGCCGGTATCGGGGCCGTTCCCAATGTCGAGCTGGCGGAGCGGGCCGGACTTGACTGCGACAACGGCATTCTCACCAACGCCCGGCTACAAACGTCCGACCCGGCGATCTACGCCGCCGGCGACTGCGCCGCCGCCACCTATCAACTCTTCGGCCGACGGAACATCAGGCTGGAGAGCTGGCGCAACGCCTACGATCAGGCCGCCACCGCCGCGGTCAACATGGTGGGCGGCAACGAAATCCATCACGCCGTGCCGTGGTTCTGGTCCGACCAGTACGACCTCGGTCTGCAGCTCACGGGGATGTTCGACATGGCCACCAACACCGTGGTCCGCCGCCGCCACGACGGAACCGACGTACTGTTCGGGCTCGACATCGACGGTCGGCTGGTGGCGTCGGCCGCCATCGGCGCCGGAACCTCGATCGCCAAGGACATCCGGCTGGCCGAAATGATGATCGCCGGCCGGTGCCGACCGACAGCGGACGATCTGGCCGATCCCGCCATCAACCTCAAGCAGCTCCTGCGACAGCTCACCGGCTGAACGCCGAGATGCTCCCGCCCCGGCCCACGGTATCTCGCCCGCCGGCTGGCCCCGGGACCGAAGCGGTCGGCAGCGAGCCGCCTGCTAAGTTCAATATTCGATGACTGCTGCCGCAGTACCCTCACCGTCGTTCTTTCGTCGAATGGCTCCGATATCGCAGGCTCTGTGGCATCTGTACCTGGCCTTCCTCTCCTGGATCGTCACCCCCTTCATCGGCAGCGCCGCCGCCGTGGCCTTTCCCCTGGAGGAAACCGATCTGGACCAGATCTGGTGGGCGGCGGCGCTGGCCACCGTACCGCTCGGACTCTGGTCGGGCGCCAGGGGCGGGCCGCTGCTGATGTCGGAGACCGACGTGCTGTACGGCCTCGTCGGGCGACAACACCGCGTTGTCGGGTTGGGTGCGGTCGCCCGTCAGATCATCACCATCGGTGCCTTGGGCGGACTGATGGCCTCGCTGCTCTGGTCGTTGGGTCAGCACGACGAGTTCTCGTGGACCACCTACTTCACCGTCGGACTATCCGGCATGTTGTGGGGTGCGCTGATCGTGGTGGTATCCCTGGCGGTCAGCCCGGCCGTGGCGTGGGGCCGCCATCAGCTGCTGCCCGCACCACTGCGCCACCATGGCTGGGACCGGGCCCTGGCCTTGACCGAGGTTCGGATCGCTTCCAATGTCTTGGACATGCGGGGCGCGCTGGTCTCGCTGCGGCGCATACGGGACGGGGGTCGCCGCTCCCGAATTCCGCTGCAGTCGGTACGTCGACTGGGAACAGCGGCCCGGCCGGTGGTTTCCACCAGCTCGCTACCGACCCTGGCGGTGGCCCGAATGATCGTCCTGGTCGTGACGCTGTCGCTCGTCCTGGCCCTGACCGACGGCCAGGCCCGCGTCATTCTGGCCGCCATCGTGCTGTTCGCTCTGGCCGTCGATGCCACCGGTTCGCTGGCCGCCGCCATCGACAGTGAGACCATGATCAGGCGCCGGTTGGCCCACGTTCGACTGGTTGTGGTGGAGTTCATCTTTGCCGTCGCCATCACCCTGGGCGCCGCCGTGGTGGCCTGGGTTCCCTCGTCGTTGACCGACGATCACCTGCCCGCTCGGTCGCTCTTGCTCTTGACCGTCGGGGCGGCCGTGGCCGGTTCGGTGCAGGCCCGGCTGGGCCCACCCGATCTCTCCGGCCTGGTGGCCTGGGTCCCACCGGGCGAGGCCGGCGGTATTCTCGCCGTCCGCAGCCTGGTCCCCGTCGTTCCCTGGGCCGTGGCCGTGGCCGCGGTCGGCGCCACGGCCCGGGAACAGTGGTCGTCAGTGCTACCGGTTGTCTTGATCGTGGCCGCCGCCTATGTGGTCACACCGATGCGGCGCTGACCAGGAGGGGATGGCCGGAGTGTCACAGTTTCACGTCAACGATCTGCAGGTCCAGTTGGGCGGGCGTACGGTGCTCGACGTCGGCGAGCTGACCATCGCCGGGCCCGGCCTGGTGGCCATCGTCGGGCCCAACGGTGCCGGCAAGAGCACCCTGTTGCGAATCATGGCCGGACTGCTCAAACCGTCGGCCGGCACGGTGGAGGTCACGATCGACACCGCCGATGGCGGGGCCGATGGCCAGGGCGTAGGCCATTGCGGATCTCCGACCGACCGCAGTATTCAGAACCATTGCGGTTACGTGCCCGATCATCCGGTGATGTTCGAGGACATGACGGTGGCCGACAACATGTGGTTCGTGACCTGGACCACCGGCACCAGGGAAATGCCGGTGGAGGCCCTCGACCTCATCACCAATCTGCGGTTCCGGGACCTGCTTGACCGCTACCCGGGTCAGCTGAGTCGAGGACAAAAACAAATGGCATCGCTACTGGTGGCCGCGGCCCGCCCAGTCGACATTCTCCTGCTGGACGAGCCCACCCTGGCCCTCGATCGAGCCAACCGCCGAGTCCTGTCCGACGCCCTGGCCGCCCGGGGTCGCCACGGACTGGTTGTGGTGGCCAGCCATGAGGACGACATCGTGGCCGGAGCCGACCGGATCATCCGCCTCGACAACGGTTCGGTTGACGGTGAGAACGGCCACCACCACTAAGCTCAGGGCTCAGCCAACGGGCCGCTGAGGCAGTGAAGAACGACGCCGGCACAAAGGAGCGCACACCGTGAGCATGATCGGAACCAGGGTTGTACGCAGGGAGGATCCAGAGCTGCTGACGGTGGGCGGATCCTACGTCGACGATCTGGCCCCGGCCGACGCCGTCCACGCCACGTTCGTGCGCTCGGTAATGGCCCACGCCCGGGTCACCGGGATCGACGGGACC
This sequence comes from Acidimicrobiales bacterium, assembly GCA_965216685.1. GTDB lineage: Bacteria > Actinomycetota > Acidimicrobiia > Acidimicrobiales > SZUA-35 > JAHELU01. Next base: position 2,778,673 of record OZ244195.1, on the reverse strand, counting down.
GAGGCGACGGCCATGCCCGGGGTGCTCGGGGTCTTCACCGCCACCGACCTCGGCCTGAAACCGGAACCTCCCGGCCTACCGGTGTTCAACCAGGCCATGACCCGAACCTGGCTGGCCACCGACCGGGTCCGCTACGTGGGCGAACCGGTTGCCGTCGTCGTGACAACCAGCCGGGAGGCCGGAGTGGACGCCGCCGAGGCCGTCCTCATCGACTACGAGCCGCTGGAGGCCGTGGTCGAGATGGGCGAAGCGGTCGACGACGAGGTCATCCTGTTTCCCGACGCCGGCACCAACGTGGTGATGGCCATTCCCGGCCCGGCGAACGACGGTGACGACATCTTCGCCGACGTCGAGGTGCGGGTCGACCTCGACTTCGGCAACCACCGGCTGACGGCGGCCCCCATCGAACCCCGGGCCGCGGTGGCCCGGTGGGACCGGGTCGACGACCCCGACTCCGACCACCACGGACAGTTGCGGCTGACCCAATGGTCGGCCACTCAATTCCCGCACGCCACCCGTGATGGTCTGGCGGCGTCACTCGGTGTCGACCCCGATCTGGTCCGGGTCATCACCCCCGATGTGGGAGGCGGCTTCGGGGCCAAGGGCGGCCGCTACCCCGAGGACATGGTCGTGGCCGAGCTGGCCCGCCGCCTCGAGCGACCGGTGCGCTGGACCGAGACCCGGTCGGAGAACATGGTGGGTATGGATCATGGCCGGGGCGTGGAGTTCCAAGCCTCGATCGGCGGGACCAGCGACGGCCGCATCACCGCCTACCGGTTGCACATGATTCAGGACAGCGGAGCCTACGCCCGGATCGGGGCCATGTTGCCCCGACTGACCCAGATCATGGCCTGCGGGGTATACGACATCGAGAAGGTCGAGTTCTCGGCCACCTCGGTCGTGACCAACACCGCCCCCATCGGCGCCTACCGGGGCGCCGGGCGACCGGAGGCCACGGCGGCCATTGAGCGCATGGTCGATGTGTTCGCGGCCGAGATCGGTATCGATCCGGCCGAGGTCCGCCGACGGAACTTCATCGCCCCCGAGGCCTTCCCGTTCACGACCAAGACCGGGGCCGACATGGACAACGGAGAGTACGAGGCCGCCCTCGACGCCGTCATCGAGGCCGCTGACTACCCCGGCCTCCGGACCGAGCAGGAGCGGCGGCGCCAGGATCCGTCGGCACAGCTGCTCGGCCTCGGCTGGTGCAGCTATGTGGAGATAACCAATCCGTTGGGATCTCAGGAGTTCGGCTCGGTCGAAGTCAAACCCGACGGCTCGGCCCTCGTGCTCACCGGCGCGTCGGCCCACGGTCAGGGTCACGACACCGCGTTCGCCCAGCTGATGCACGATCTCACCGGCATCCCATATGAACGCATCGAGGTTCGCCATGGCGACACCGATGAAGTGAAGCGGGGCGGCGGAACGGGTGGCTCCCGCTCGTTGCAGGTCGGCGGCTCAGCCATCTGGCGGGCCGGTGAAGAGGTGGTGGCCCAGGCCAAGGAAGCGGCGGCCGAACTGTTGGAGGCAGCGGCCGGCGACATTGTGCTCGACACCGAAACCGGAGCGTTCTCGGTGGTGGGAACACCGACGGTGTCAACCGACTGGGCCGCCGTGGCCCGACATGTCGCCCGGGAGGAGGGCCGGTCCGATACCGATACCGATACTGATACTGATGCGTCGGCCGGCCGGCTGATGGCCGAGGTCGACTACAAACCCGACGGGGCGACGTTTCCCTTCGGTACCCACCTCTCGGTGGTCGAGGTCGACCGGGAGACGGGTGGGGTGACAGCGGTTGACCATTTCTGCTGCGACGACGCCGGCATCATCGTCAATCCGATGATCGTCGACGGCCAGGTTCACGGTGGGGTGGCCTCGGGCATCGCCCACGCCCTCATCGAGGAGTTCGCCTACGATGCCGACGGGAATCCCCGAACCGCAACCTTCATGGACTACGGCCTGGCCTCGGCGGCCGAGCTTCCCAGCTTCACCCGCATCGCCATGGAGACGGCCACGCCCCGTAACCCGCTGGGAGCCAAGGGCATTGGTGAGTCGGGCACCATCGGCGCCACCCCGGCGGTTCAGAACGCGGTGGTCGACGCCCTGGCCCACCTCGGCGTACGCCATGTCGAGATACCGGCCACCGCCCAACGAGTGTGGGAGGCCATGACCAACCCCGCTCCCTAAGCACCCGATACCGTTTCCGGCCCCCTGCCGCGTCAAGTACTCACGTTCTGGGGGTTCCAGGGGTCGCAATCGACCCCTGGAACCCCCAGTACGCCGCAGGCCGAGCGGTGACCAGGAAGAGGAAGCGCCAGCCGAGATCAGGCTCTCCTGGCGCAATCCCAACCCGATCGCCCGACTCCCAGCCTTTTTGGCCGGGTGGGAGACGCTGGATTAGCGTTGAGGAGATCACGCCAACTGCCGATCCAAGGGGGAATTGTCATGGCAGCGTTGCTTCCCGGTCGACTGGGTAGTCCCGGTCTTCAACTTCGAGACGATCCGAGACTCGATCCTCGTCTCATTCCGGCCCTGGCCATGTTCGAGCTCGACGGTGATCTGCCGGAGGCGCCGGTCGACGCCTCGTCAACGCTCGAAGCCATCTACGAGTACTGCCTGGTGGCGGAGGAGGGCTTCAATCAGCTGGGGGTGGCGACCGCAGGGGCCACCCTGCCGCCCGATGGCATCGCCCGCTACACCGAGACGATCACCGGGGTCGACGGCAACAGCATTTCGCTCTACATCCACCGGCCCGAAGCCGAGAGCGGCCCCCTGCCCTGCATCGTCCACACCCACGGCGGCGGAATGATGATCCTGGAGGCGTCCAACCCGGCCTACTCCCGGTGGCGGGACGAACTGGCGGCCCGGGGGCTCATCGTCATCGGCGTGGAGTTCCGCAACGGCGCCGGCATGCTCGGGCCCCACCCGTTCCCGGCCGGCCTCAACGACTGTGCCAGTGCCGCTCAGTGGGCCATCGACAAGGCCAGGTCGCTGAACGCCTCCAAGGTTGTCATGTCGGGTGAGTCGGGGGGCGGCAACCTCTCGTTGGCCACCACCTTGAAGGCCAAGCAGGACGGCTGGGTCGACGGGATCGCCGGGGTCTACGCCCAGTGCCCCTACATCTCCAACGCCTATCACGAGTCACCCAAGGAGCTGGCGTCGCTGACCGAGAACGACAACTACTTCCTCGATACCGGACGGCAGATGGCGGCGCTGGCCGTAGCCTACGACACCGGCGCCGGCGGACCCAGCCGAAATCCGTTGGCCTGGCCGTACCATGCCGAGGAGGCCGACCTGCAGGGCCTGCCCCCGCACGTGATTTCGGTCAACGAACTCGATCCCCTGCGGGACGAGGGGCTGGCCTACTACCGCAAGCTCTTGGCGGCCGGGGTACCGGCTGTGGGCCGAATGGTCATGGGCACCACCCACGCCGCCGACTGCATCTTTCTCGACGCCATCCCCGACGTCTACCAGGCCACCATCGGCGACATCAAACGGTTCGCCGACGGCCTCTGACACTCACGTTCTGGGGGTCCCAGGGGTCGATTGCGACCCCTGGGACCCCCAGTACGCTACAACCGGGCGGCGGTGCGGGCCGGGCCTCCGGCGTCGATGTAGAGGCGGGCCAACCCCGATGTCGAGAACACCTGCATGGACAGGATGAGCAGGATGTAGCCCAGGAAACCCACGATGGCCAGCCCGGCCAGTGCCGTCCCCGAGGCCGAATCCGGGTCGTTGAAGAACGAACCGCCGAGGGCGGCACCGATGGCGAACATGATGAGCATGAAGGGGATCAGAGCGGCGAACATGATCAAGCCGAGAAGCAGGATCCGGCCCAGGATGGCCCAGAAGTAGCCGTCGGTCGTCTGCATGGAAACCCGCAGCGGCCGGTACCCGTCGGGGGCCACAGCGGCGGCCAGGACGATGAAGGCCAGCTTCACCGTGAGCCATATCGATGCCACGAAGAAGGCGATGTAAGCCAGGATGAAGGCGATCCCGGCCAAGGTGTCGGACAGAAGCCCGAGGCCGAGAACAATGGCCGCGACCACCGCACCGGCCAGGATGAAGTAGAGGAACAGGGTCAGGTAGGCCACGATGAGCCGGCCCAGACCCTTGCCCCCCGCCCGTAGTGACTGCCCGACCGATGTCGGGTGACCGACGTGGGCCTGATGGAGCAGGTGATTCTGAGCCAGGCTGATGACCGCGCTCCACAGGATCCACAACAGGAAAAGAAGAGGGAAGAGGAAGAAGATCCCGGTGCCCACCCCCTGGAGACCGTCGGCCGAGTCGAACGAGGCGCTGAGCAGCACGGCGAACATGATGACATAGATCAAGATGATGGGAAGGAAGCCCATCAGGGCCAAGGCGAAGCTGGGCAGCAGCTTGGAGAACCCCACTTTGAAGGTTTGCCGCAGCCAGGTTCCGATGTCGTTCAGCTGGGCCGGTCGGGTGATGGCACCGCCTCGACCACCGTCGGGCGCCGGGGTGAACGGCGGTGGGTCACCACCGACCTGACCTCCGGACGACGTGCCGGCCAACGCCTGTCGACCGCCGTCCTGTATCCCTTCCGACGGTTGATCGTGCGTGTGTTCGGTCCATTGAGCTCCATCCCAATATCGGAGTCGCGACGAACCGTGGGGATCCGGATACCACCCTGCCTCAGCCATGGACGACATCGTAGCTGAGTCATGCTGGCGGTGCCTCGCGGATTGTCGGCCATTTCGGTCCCCAGGCCCACCGATAGCATTCCCCAATGCACATCGTGGCGTTCGCCGCCAGCAACAGCAGCCGGTCCATCAACAAGAAGCTCATCGGCTACGCCGCGGCGCTGATCGACGATGGTCTGCTCGGCGCCGCCTCCGTCGACGTGGTCGACATCCACGACTTCGAGATGCCGATCTTCAGCGTCGACCGGGAGGCCACCGATGGGATACCGGAACCGGCCCACCGGTTCAGTGCCAAGATAATCGAGGCCGACGCGCTGATCATCTCCTTCGCCGAACACAACGGCTACTACACCGCGGCCTACAAGAACCTGTACGACTGGCTGTCCCGCATTGACCGCAAGGTCTACCAGGAAAAGCCGATGGTCATGTTGTCGACCTCACCCGGAGGCCGGGGAGGAGCCCGAGTGCTGGAACTGGCCATGGCCGCGGCCGAGAGGCAGGGGGCCGACGTCCGGGCCGGTTTGTCGGTGCCGAACTTCAACCAGAACTTCGACCTGGAGACCGGCCGGCTGGCCAAGCCCGAGTTGGATGACCTGTTCCGCCAGGCACTATCAACCCTGGCCGAGCCCTTTGCCGGCGAGGCCTGAACCGCTGCCAGCCTGCTGGCGTCGGATCAGTCGTCCTGGTCGCGCAACTCGTCGAGGTCGACGTCTTCCACTCCGAGTTGGTCGGCCACGTCCTCGATCAGGTCAAACACCCGGTCGCGGGCTTCGCCGTCGAGGTTGTCGTCGGCCTTGCGGGCGGCGTCCTCCAACTTCTTGGCCGCTTCCTCCGGTTTGGCATCGCCGGCCAGCTCGACGGCCTCGTTGATCTTCTTCATGACGTCACGGACATCCTTGGCCTTGGCGTCGAGCTCCTCGACCTGCTCGCTGACCGAGTCGATCATGTCGTCCACCCCCCGCAGCCGGTCGATGATCCCGCCGCCCAGTCCGAAACCGCCGTCGTCGTCATCACCGTCGCCGTCGCCGGCGTCTTCGTCGGGTGCTTCGCCGGCCGACGGGTCCTGCTGCGAGTCTCCATCGCCGGCGGCGTCGTCGCCCCCGCTGGGCACGGTCACCGAGGTGTCCGGTTCGAGTTCGACGTCGTCGTCGTTGCCGTCCTCGGTCACATCGTCGACGGTCGCCGTCTCGCTGCCACCGTCATCGTTGTTGACCGCCCCCCGGACCAGCATGAACAGCACGAACAGGACCCCGGCCGCCAACGCCACGAAGACGAGGGCCGACGAATCCGGACGGTTGCCGCCACCACCGGCGGGACCAGGGTCGACCTCTCTCGGCGTGGGCGGGCGTGCCGGCCCGGCCGGGGCGGCCGACGAGGCCGCCGGTTGCCGGACGGTCGGCATGACCGACGTGGCGGTGGGATCGTGACCGCCGACCGGTACTGGCCGGGGCGAGAGCGGGCCCGATGGTGAGGCGGAGGCCAGCGCCGAGGTCAGCAGTCCGGCCAGTTCGTTACCGTCGGGCCGCTCACCGGGATAGGGACTGAGGCAGCGGTCGATAACAGGCCCGACCGGGTCGGCGATTGTGGCCGGCCGCTGGGTCCGGTCGGCGCCGGCGAAGGGGAGCCGCCCGGTGAGCTGTTCGTGAAGCACCACCCCGAGGGCGAAGATGTCTGACTTGGCCGTTGCCGGCTGACCGGCCAGGACCTCGGGGGCGGCGTAGTTGGCGGTGGCCAGGAAGAAACCGGGAGTGGTCGGCTGGTGGGCACCGAATGGGCCGCCGTTGGTGGCGATGCCGAAATCGGTCAGCTTGGCTCCGCTGTCGGCCAGCAGGATGTTGCCTGGTTTCACGTCGCGATGAACGACCCCGGCTCGGTGCACGGCGGCCAAGGCCCGACCCATCTGAGCGCCGATTTCGAGGATGCGTTCCCGGCTCAGCCGACCCTTGACATCGGCCAGCGATGGAGCGTTGATCAGCTCCATCACCAGAAACAGGCCGTCGCCGTCACTGCCGGCGTCGTGCACGGTGACCAGATGGGGGTGGCTGATCGAGGCCGACAGTTGGGCCTCGCGGGCCAAGCGATCCTGGCGGGGGTCGCCGGCCGGGACGGGGTGTGGTCGTTTGAGCGCCACCTGACGTTCGAGCTTGACGTCTCGAGCGCGCCACACTGTGGCCATTCCTCCCGAGCCGATCACATCGATGAGCTCGTACCGTCCGTCAACCAACTTGGTCATGTCGTTCGATCCGCCAACAATTCTAGGCCGCCGGGGTGGCATCGAGGCCGCGACACAAGTCACCGGACCGGTCACGGTCATCAATAGAATCGATGGGGTGAACGATCAAGTCCCGAAGCCCGATGACCGCCTGGTGGCGTCGCTCGACGCCACCGGCGTGGCCTACGAGATCGTCGAATGCGATCCCGATCTGGCCGACACCGCCCAGTTCTGTGAGGCCTACGGCTATGAACTGGCGGACTCAGCCAACACCATCGTGGTGATCGGCAAGTCCGAGCCGCCGACGTACGCCGCCTGCGTGGTGCTGGCCACCACCCGACTCGACGTCAACAAAGTGGTGCGAAAGCGGCTGGGCACCCGCAAGGCGTCGTTCGCCTCGGGGGCCGACACCGAGCGGCTGACCGGCATGACGATCGGCGGTGTGACCCCGTTCAACCTGCCGGCCGACATCCCGGTTTGGGTTGACGCCCAGGTCATGGATCGAGACCGCATCGTGTTGGGCGGCGGTGGTCGCGACCGCAAGGTGCTGGCCCCACCCAAGCTGCTGGTGGCGGCCGGGGCCGAAGTCGTCGACGACCTGGCCAAACCACAACCACCCCAGTGACTTCTCAGTCATCGGCCCTGTCGATTGGGGCGATGTTGCGCCGGGAGATCCCTCCGGCTGAGCTGATCGACGCGGCCAAGGCCCTCGACGGTGTCTACGACGAACTCTGGATTGTCGAGGACCTACCCTATGCCGGCGGCATCACGCAGCTGTCCGCCGTGTTGTCCGCCACCGAATTCGCTCGGGTCGGCCACGGCATCGCCCCGGCCCCGTTCCGGAATCCGGTGGCGCTGGCCATGGAGTGGGCCACCCTGGCCAACATGTATCCCGGGCGGCTGCTGGCCGGGATCGGTCACGGGGTTCAGGACTGGATGACCCAGATCGGCGCCTCGGTTGATTCACCGCTGACCTTGCTGGAGGAGACCGTGAGCGCCGTGCGTACTCTGCTGGCGGGCGAGCGGCTGACCGTCGACGGGCGCTATGTGAAGGTTGATGGTGTCAGGCTCGAGTTCCCCCCGCCGACGCCACCCCCGGTCCTGGCCGGGGTGACCGGACCCCGGTCGTTGCGGTTGTCGGGGGCCTACGCCGACGGCACGGTGCTCCCCGAGGGGAGCGGACCGGACAAGATCTCCGACGCCGGGCGCAAGATCGATCAGGGCCGGAACGAGACTGGGCGCACCGATCACCACCACCTCACTGTTTTCGCCGGCTTCTCCACCAATCATGGCGAGAGACCGGAGCTGCCGCCTGAGGTATCGGCCTCCTGGTTGGCGGTGGGAGCCGACACCGACGAGGTTGCCTCCCGGCTGTCGACCCTGATCGACAGCGGCATCGACTCGCTGGTCCTGGTCCCCATCGGCCCCTCGCCCCAGGAGCAGCTGGAGACGGCGGCCTCCCTGATCGTGCCGTCACTGCGGGCGCGGGCCACGAAATCAGCCAAGTCGACCGATAACGTCTAGGGCGATGGAACTTCGACTTCCCGGCCGGGGCTGTAAGCCGATCACGTTGTGGGGCAACCCGGTGCTACGCAAGCAGACCACCCGGGTGACCGTCTTCGACGCCTCGGTGGCCAAACTGGTCGACCAGCTGTTCGAGACCATGTATGCCATCGACGTCGGCGTCGGCCTGGCCGCCAACCAGATCGGACGAACCGACTCGGTCTTCGTATTCGATTGTCGCGACGGGCTCATTGGCCATGTGGTCAACCCGGTGGTCGAGCGAATCGGACTGGAAATACAAGACGGCGAGGAAGGCTGCCTCTCGCTTCCCGGTCTGGGAGCGCCCACGGTGCGGTTCGAGCAGTGCCGGGTCAAGGGCCAGAACATGAAGGGTGAGGACATCGTCTATGAAGGCACCGGGCTGCGAGCCCGCTGCTTCCAACACGAGACCGACCACCTCAACGGCAAGCTCTACATCGATCATCTCAACCCCGAGCTCCGAGCCGAGATGGAGGAGGAGATGCGGGCCGCCGAGTGGCACGGTCGCAACGCCCTCGATCCCAAATCGCGGCTCTATCGGAAGGCTCAAGGCGAGTAGGACCGGGCGGGTCCGGGGTTCCTCCGGCCAGGCGCTTGGCCACAGCGGCCCGCTACAATCTCGGTGGATTGAATGGGAGATCAACGTATGGCCAAGAAGGAGCTGGAACTCGACACCCCGTTTCGCCGGGGAGAGAAGGTGGTGGCCACCCGCGACATCCGCGGCGTTCCCAGCGGTACCCAGGGCAGGATCCAGCTTCACAACGGCCTCGGTCGGTGGGACCGCTACTGGGTGCTGTTCGGCGACCAACAGGTCGGCCAGGTCGACCACGACGATCTGACCAGGCCATACCAGCTCGACGACTGGTTGCGCCGGGAGGAGGAGCGGGCCGAAGCCGCTCTGCGCTCGGAGTCGGAGCAGGCCCAGGCGGCGGCCGAAGCGGCGGCCGGCGACAACGGCGGAGGTGGCGGCGGTATCGCCAGCCAGATCCCGGCCCACCTCCTGGAGCGGAGCAAGGCGGCCAAGCAGCGGTTGCTGGGCTGAGACCGCGGCACCGCCAGGTGGCGACAACTAAGCTGATGGCGTGGCCGCCCAGTCTCCCCGGGCCCAGGAGGCCCTCGCCCACCTCAAGCGAATCTGCATGGCGCTGCCCGAGGTTTCGCTGCGCCCGTCGCATCAGACACCGACGTTCTTCATCCGGGACAAGAAGGTGCTGTGTCACCTGTGGGACAACCACCACGGTGACGGTCGGTTGGCCATCTGGTGCCCGGCCCAGCCCGGCGTGCAGTCCGAGCTGGTGGAACGGGAGCCGGACCGCTTCTTCGTGCCGCCCTATGTCGGTCACCGAGGTTGGATCGGGGTCCGGCTCGATGTCGACGTCGAGTGGGATGAGATCAGGGGAATCGTGACCGAGGCCTACCGGGTGGCTGCGCCCAAGACACTGGTCAAACAACTCGACGAGCGGGGCTGATGGACGGCGAGGTCGGCCAACAGTTCGAGTACCGGTTGGATCCCCGGTTCAAAGCCATCTGGTGGCCTCTCGGTGTCCGGCCCGGCCAGGGGGTGACGGTGGCCGGCGACACCTTGACCGCCCGCTACGGCCTGTTGACGTTACACACACCACTCGACAACGTGGTCGGTGGCCACATCACCGAGGGCTACCGGTGGTATACCGCGGTCGGTGTCAGGCTGTCGTTCGCCGACGATGGCTTGACGTTCGGTACCAATATCGATCGGGGTGTCTGCATTCACTTCGCCGATCGGGTGGGCGGAGTGATCCCGTCCCGATCGCACTCGGCCTTGACCGTCACGGTGGCCGACTGCCAGGGCCTGATCGAGGCTATCGGGGAGGATCCTGTGGGGTGACCGACGTCTCGTCGAGCGGTGGTGTTTTGTGGGTTACCAGTCAGTAATATAGAGGTATGACCACCACCTCGACCGGCCTCGATGATTGGGTCAGCGGCCAGACCCAACGGTTCTTCCGCAATCTCAACGCCGCCATGGGTCCCTTCATCAACGCCGGTGTCGGCAATCCCCTCCCCGTTGGCGTCGGGCCGGTCGTGGTGGAAACAACCGGTCGAAGGTCGGGCCGGCCCCGGCCGGTGCCGCTGCTGTCGGCCCGGCTCGGCGACCACCTCATTGTCTCCACGGTGCGGCCCGACTCCCAGTGGCTCAAGAACCTGGAAGCCACGCCGGCGGCCACCGTCCGCCTTTTCGGCCGCGACCGGGCGGCAACCGCCCGGGTCAGCCGCGGGCCGCTCAACCTGGTCGCTCTCTCAATCGACGACTGAGCGCTGCCACCCTCGTTCTGTGCGCCCCGGCGCCCGTACGTGAACGCTGGAGCGCACACAACAGCCGTGATGCTTGTCGCGGTTGTCCACTTTTGACGCCATGATGTCCGATCTGGACCTGTTCTCGGTGAGCCGATCAGACTTGGCTTGATGGGTAGTCCATCCATCACCCAAACAGGAAAAGGCGACCGTCGAATCATGAACCAGACAGGCAACCAGAAACTGGCCAACGCCAAGGCGTTGTATCTCGAAGGCATCGGCGAGGGCCAGGTGCGTCAAGCGGTCGAGGCTTATACCGGCGACCGTTACACCCAGCACAGCACCGGAGTACGAGACGGGGTCGAGGGATTCGTCGAATTCTTCGAACCGTTCGTCGAGCGCAACCCGGTACGCGACATTCAAGTCCTCCGGGCCATCGTCGACGAACCCTACGTCTTTGTTCACGTGTATCAAGACATCAACAACGGTGAGGCCAAGTGGGTCACCACCGACCTGTTCGACACTGACGAAAACGACAAGATCATCGAGCATTGGGACGTGATCGCTCCGTTCAGCGATGAACCGTCGGTCAACGGCCACACCCAGGTGGACGGCCCGACCGAGGTGACCGATGAGCACCTCACCGAGCAGAACAAGGCGCTGGTCGCCTCGTTTGTCGACGACGTGCTGGTCAACCACCGGGTGGAGCGGATCGTCGACTATGTGGGCGAAGGCTATATTCAGCACAACCCGCTGGTACCCGACGGTATCGAGGCCTTCGAGGGTTTCATGGCCGGACCGGGGGCCGACATGGTGTACCGGAATGTGTTCAAGATCATCGGTCAGGGGAACTTCGTGATGGTCTACAGCCAGGTGTTCCTCGGCCAGGAGTTGGCCGTCTTCGATCTACTTCGAGTGGAAGACGGCAAGATCGTCGAGCACTGGGACAACATGGAACCATTACCGGAAGGCCCCCAGCCCAACAGCGGTAAGTTCTGACCGGGTGCCGATCGCCGCCCTGACAACGAGGAGCCAAAACCATGACCGTCTTCGCCATCGCCCTCGGCATCGTGTACTTGATAGTCGGGGCAGCGAAGCTGGCCGGGGCCAAACCGATGGCTGAGCAGTTCGACGAGTTCGGCCTGGGCAACGCCGGCATGCGGACCGTCGGTCTGCTCGAAGTGGCCGCCGCCGTCGGCCTACAATTCGAACCGTTGGCCCCATGGGCCGCCACCGGCATGGTGGCCATGATGGTCGGCGCCATCTACCACCACCGCCGGGTCGATCATCCCACAACGTCCTTCCTGCCGGCCGTTGTGGTCCTGGTCGCTTCAGCGCTGTTCACCCTGCTTTCGATATGATGCGACCACCCGGGACTGAGCTGTTCGACCGGGAGTTCGATCCCTCGACACCAGGTCTGCCACTCGACATCTCGACACTGGATCAACTGGTGGGCCGGATTGGCGACACCGAGCTGATGCAGCGCCCGGGACGTGTCTACTTTCATGTCGTGATCGTCTGCACCGGCGGGGAGGGGCTCCATGAAGTGGACTTCACCCCAATCTCCCTCAAGCCTCGCCGGGTCGTACATGTCCGACATGGTCAGGTCCATCGGTGGCGGTTGGCCCGAGCCTACGAGGCCACCATCCTGTTCTTCGCCGAGGATCACCCCCGACTTCCGTTCACCGGGGGGACAATCGGACCGTCATGGCTGGATCTGCCGGACGACGATTACCGGCGGACCCGGCGGCTGATCGAGTTGACGGTGGACGAGCTCAGACAGTTCGGACGCCGGCAGGTCGCGATATGGCACTCCGGGGGGCGCGGGATCTTATCGTGGTCAATCTCGGACTGGATCGGACCCATCTGGCCGACCGAGCCGGCCTGCCCCGACCCTATCTGTCGCTTCTGGATCAGTTGGAAGAGGATCGGGGATGGTCGCGGTCGGTTTCGGAGCGAGCCCAGCGGCTGGGCTACTCACCCCGGACGCTGACCAGAGCCTGCCAACAGGCCGTCGGGCGATCGGCCAAGCAGGTGGTGGACGATCGAGTCCTGCTCGAGGCCCGCCGTCTGCTGGTCAATCGGGAACTCACCATCGAGCAGATTGCCCGCGAGCTGTCATTCAGCGAGGCGTCGAACTTTGCCCGATTCTTCCAGCGGCTGACGGGAGAGAACCCTGATGGCTGGCGAACCCGAATGGTCACCGTGTCCAACTGCGTGATTGATTCACCGTAAGGACGCCAGCACTACCGCGGTGATTCCGCCAGCAGGACGGCCACTCGCTCGCCGTTGTCCTCCAGCCATGCAAGTTCGGCGGCAAAGATGGCCTGTTGTGTTACCTCGAAGACGTCGGACTCCGCAGCGCACTGCTCGTCGGCGGCGACCATAGCCCGTTCGACCATGGCAACCTCGTCTATCAGTTTTGAGATTCGAGCTTCGTCATCCTTTGTCAGTGTCCGGTTTTCGAGGCCGAAGGTTTCGATCGCCCGCTGAGCGTCACCACCGAGTGCGGCTACCGATTCGTAGGCGTCTTCGCGACTTTCAACCATGTAGCCTTCGCCTCTCACGCAGCGGCGCCAGAGATCCCAGGCGGTTGTGACCTCAGGCGATGACACTGCTGCCGCTCGCAGATCTGAGACCTCGTCGGCTATCTGCATTGGCACCGTATCGGCCGGCAAGGGGTTGTCAGTCCGTGCCGTGTTCCGGCAGAGCGCCCGCAGTCGAACGAAGGGCTCGCGGTCTCGTTCCGGTAGCTGGGCAACGAAGGCGTCGCCAGGATCCGACGGGTCGGCGGACTCCTCGGCGCTGGCGGTCAGGCCGATCAGTTGGGCTCGCAGGCCGAGTGTGACTCCATACCCGAATTCGAGAACGCCTCCGGCTCTGGCCGGATCTGCCAGTTCCTCGGGCGTGGGATGGGGCTGGACGACTTCGGGATAGCCGGAGTAGCCCTCCTCAGCGAGGCATCGGGACAGATCGCGGGCGAACCCTTCCCGAGCCAGACGCCACTGTTCGCTCAGTTCAACCGCATCCAACGTGAGCCCCAGCGCCTGTTCGATGGGCGTGCGGGGAACCTCGACGGAAGTCTCGGAACGTTCAGGATCCTGTTCGGCGTTCGGCGGTTGCCCATCAGCGAAGCGTTGCGGGTCGGCAAAGTCGTCGATATCGAGTGTCGTCACCACACCGGTCGTTTCGCCGATCGGACGCCTTGTTGGCTGGCCGCCTTCCATCTCCCCACGACACCCAACCGAGACGGCGGCGACCAAAATCGCCAGAAAGACCGGGCCAAGCCTACGCTCCCAGAAGGTCATAGGAATAGGAGCAGCTGTTGGAGTTCCATCCGTCGCAGATCTGAACCTCCCCCGCGCCATGCCAAAGGCGATAGCTGCGGAAGTCCTGGTTGCAGGAGTAACCCTGCCACGACCAGCTTCCGTCGAAGGGCTTGAACCGAATGACGGCGCAAACCCCGTCGTTGTCAGAGCCAGGGGTTTCGCGCACCTTACCTCGATAGTAGTCATCCTCATCGCAGGTGGAACCCTGGCTGTTGCCATCCTCAAATCCGATGTACCACTCATTGATTGTGCCATCCCACCAAGAGATCGAACACAGTGCTCCCGCCGGCCCCATTGTCGTTCCGATAGCCAACACTGGAGCCAGGACGAGGACGCCGGCCAGCAGGGCCCGCTTGCTGGAATAGAAGCTCATCGCAAAAACCTCTCTCTCTATGAATTAGGACGGAACAGTCCTCAACTCTGATCGGATTTCCGACCGTAGTGAGGTCTGAAACCGGGGCCGCGGTTTGGTGAGGATGTGGATCGCATCCGGCACACGCGATGCACCGGCAGTGCGGGACCGGGGTTGTCCCCTCTTACGAATCCTGACGATCCCTCAGCTCACCGCTGGAGATCGCCCGGGTGGCCGCCCCTGCGGCGGTGTTGTTCTGGCGGATGGTGCGATACCGGTCATAGAGGATCACGATCAACGTCAGGAGGCCCAGCAGAGCCAGTGTCGGGCCGGGCTGGAGTTCGGCGTTGAAGCGGGTTCGCAGGCCGACGTAGACCAGTAGTGCACCCCAGTTGATGGCCAGCAAGCCGACAAACTGGACGGCGGTATTCTGCCAGGTCACCTGGCGGCGCCGGAGCAGCTCGCCGAACCAGGCGTTGACAACCACGACGAAGCCACAGGCCAACACGATCTGGGTGACGGTGGCGGTAACGGCGAACAGCTGGGAGAAGACGGCGACCGTCAACCCGGTCAACACCGTCTTCTCGACCAGGGGATGATCAACCAGCCTCAGCCAACGGGGCGGCGGATCGGCCGGCCGGTAGGGAACGGTGGTGTGGTGGCGGTCGACGTCGGGGTTCGGCGCCCAGTCGGGGGCGGGTGCCCTACGGTAGAGCCGGGCGGCCACGAAGCCGACCACGACCGCGGCCACGGCGACCGCGACCGCGAACCAGGTGTTTGACAAGGCGTCGGTGAAGTCGAGCTGGGCCACGTGGATCCAGTATTCCTGGGGCAGTTTCACGAAGATCCAGATGGCGGCGGCCAGGCCGTAAACCATTCGATCAGACAACCGTCTCGGATCCCAGAGCAGACGAAGGGCTTCGTAGGCGATGAAGAAGTACTCGAAGGTGTTGGGGAAGATGATGAGGAGGGAACGGGCTCCGCTGAACTCGAAGGCGACGACGCCCACCAGACGGTAGTACCAGAGAAACTGGGCCGTGATGAAGGCGGCTCGGCTCGGCCAGTTGCGCAGGGTGGACAGGTAGGCGATGGCCAGGTAGTAGATGTCAAGCGCCTTGTCGTAGCCCTGATAGTTGGCCGGCTCGGCGTCGAAGGCGGCCAGCACCGTCTGATCGGCAGCGTCGATGACCAGGGCGGCCAGGATGGCCGGTAGCGGAACTCGGGGAATGGCCAACGGCACAGCGACCCGCAGTGCCACGATCAACCCGAAGATCACGTCATCCATCGCCGTCCATCCTGCTCGTTGCCCTGTTATATCATCGTGGGCCCGACGTCGGGCAGTGAAGGTGGTCGGACCGACCATTGAGGAATGCCACCCAATCCCCATCCACCCATTGATTCAAAACTGAAGCACCATCTACGGTGGGCCGTATGAACTACGGCGGGTTGCAGTTTGGCGGGAGACGTTTGTCTCGATCCTGGGTGATGCGGGTACTGGTGGCGGGTTTGACGTTGTCGACGGCGGTGGCCGGTACCGGGAATGCAGCCGGGGCCCAGGCCGGCTTCGCCTGCACCGTCACCGGCGATGCCTCGTCGGTCGTCATCTCCTGGACCGACATCGGGGCCAAGGGCTACGACGTCATCGAGGACGACCAGCGCAAACGCTGGGTCAAGAAGACCAGTACCACCGATCGCACCCCCGGCACCGAGTACCAGATCGTCGCCTTCGGCAACGGCACCGACTGGACCACCACCACCTGCACCAACCCCAACCCACCCGACCCTGGATCCGACCCCGATCCTCTGAGCTGCACCGTCACCGGCGATGCCTCATCGGTCGTCATCTCCTGGACCGACATCGGGGCCAAGGGCTACGACGTCATCGAGGACGACCAGCGCAAACGCTGGGTCAAGAAGACCAGTACCACCGATCGCACCCCCGGCACCGAGTACCAGATCGTCGCCTTCGGCAACGGCACCGACTGGACCACCACCACCTGCACCAACCCCAACCCACCCGACCCTGGATCCGACCCCGATCCTCTGAGCTGCACCGTCACCGGCGATGCCTCATCGGTCGTCATCTCCTGGACCGACATCGGCGCCAACGGCTACGACCTCATCGAAGACGACCAACCCAAACGCTGGATCACCACCACCACCTACACCGACCTCACCCCCGGTGTTGAATACCAGATCGTGGCCTTCGGCAACGGCACCGACTGGACCACCACCACCTGCACCAACCCCAACCCACCCGACCCCGGCCCCGACGGATCGGGCTACCCCAACCCGGGCAACCCCAGCCCGGCCGGTGACGGCGTCGTTCGGTTGCTGGCCACCGGCGACATCGGCTACTGCCCCAGCGCCGATGCTCCGCTGGTGGGCGACTATGTGGAGTCCCGCACCGATGCCCTGTTCATGGCCCTCGGCGATATCGCCTATCCCGACGGATCGACGTCGGACTTCGCCCAGTGCTACGACCCCTACTTCAGCCAGGCCAAGAACCGGACTCTGCCCGTGGTGGGCAACCACGAGTACTACACCGCCGGAGCCGCCGGCCACGTCGACTATTTCGGACCAGCGGCCGGGCCGGCCGACAAGCTCTACTACTCGGTCGACATCGACGGCTGGCATATCGTGGTCCTCAACGGCGAGTGCTGGAGGGTGGGCGGCTGCGGCACGGACGGTCCGCAGTACCAGTGGCTGGCCGCCGACCTGGCCGCCAACACCCGGTCGTGCATTCTCGTGGGCTGGCATCACGCCTACTTCACCTCGGAGAACCCCGCCGGCGGGGCCGCCCACATGAAGGACTACTACGCCCTCCTCGACGACAACGGGGCCGACATCCTGCTCACCGGTCACTCCCACAACTACGAACGGTTCCACCGTATGAACGCCGACGGCGTCGTCTCCAGCAGCGGCATCCGATCGTTCGTCATCGGCACCGGTGGGGCCGACCAACGGCCCTTCCAGTTCGTGCACAACGGATCGGTGGTCCGCCACAACTCGACCTACGGCGTGGTGGAGTTTCGACTCGGCCCCGACTCCTACACCTGGGACTTCGTGGCCACGTCGGGCGATCCGTTCAGCGACAGCGGCTACAGCAGCTGCTAGCAGGGTGCTGAAATTCTTCTGGTTGGTGCTCGCGTTCTGGTCGGGAATCGAAAAGAATGGGGGGATGCGTGGAACCCCTGACCGGCAGTTGTCGATGTTGTCGTCGTTGAGCACCGAGGATCTGATCCCGGTGGATCATCCGATCCGCCGGATCCGGGTCGTGGTCGACGAGGTGTTGGCCGGTCTTGATAGCGAGTTCGACGCTATGTATGCGGACTCGGGTCGGCGGTCGGTGCCACCGGAGACCCTGTTGAAGGCAACGGTGTTGATGGCGATGTACTCGATCCGTTCCGAGCGGGCGTTCTGCGAGCGACTCAACTATGACATGTTGTTCAAGTGGTTCTTGGATCTGGCGATCGACGACCGGGCGTTCGACGCGACGACGTTCACGAAGAACCGGGAACGCCTTTTGGATCACGAGATCGCGGATCGGTTCTTCGCTGCGGTGGTGACCCAGGCGAAGCTGCGCCGCTACATGTCGTCGGATCACTTCTCCGTCGATGGCACCTTGTTGCAGGCGTGGGCATCGAACAAGAGCTTCAAACCCAACGACCGCAGCAACGACGACGACGATGGGAACGGGTTCAAGGGCCGCAACGCCGAGATCGATTTCAAGGGGCAGCGCCGGTCGAACTCCACGCACACCTCCACGACCGATCCCGAGGCGATGCTGTTCCGCAAGTCCAACGCAGCCCCAGCGGAGCTGTCCTATATGGGGCACCTGTTGATCGAGAACCGCTGCGGGCTGATCGTCGACGCCGAGTTGACCCAAGCGACCGGCTACGCCGAGCGCGATTGTGCCACCGAGATGCTCAGACGGTTGCCAGCATCGGGCAGGCGCCGGACCGTCGCTGGGGACAAGAGCTACGACACGAAGGACTTCGTCGCTGAGGTCCGTGAGCTGGGGTTCACGCCACACGTCGCCCAGAACACCAGCAACCGAAGATCGGCGATCGATGGGCGCACCACCCGCCACGACGGCTACGGCGTGTCCCAGCGGATCCGGAAACGGGTCGAGGAGCCCTTCGGTTGGATTAAGACCGTCGGGGCTGGCCGCAAGCTCCGCTACATCGGCCAAGCCCGCAACCGGGCCTGGTTCAAGACCGAAGCCGCTGTCTACAACCTGATTCGGATCTGCGCTCTCGACGCCGCGACAGCCTGACCCCTGCCTGGCCCGGTCCCAACAGGGGCCTCCCGAAGCCGCCAGGCGGCCTCGGGGCCACCCGATCCGGGCCACCACCATCACCGGACCCGACACCTGGAACCACCCCTAGCACCAATACACGGCCTACCGACCGATTTTCCGCACCCTGCTAGCCCGGCTCAGTCTCCTAAGCTCGGGGCGTGAGCGGATCGTTGTTCCTGGCCGTCGAGCCGTCCGAGGAGACCCGATCGTTGCTGGCTCAGATGCTGGCCCGGGCCTACGGCGACGAGTGGCCGTTGCCCGGTCGCCTATCGCCGCCGGAGAACTGGCACGTCACGGTGCGCTTCCTGGGCCCGGTCGAAGGGATCGACGCGGTCAGGCTGGATCGGTTGATGGCCGGCCTCGACCAGGCTCCGTCGGAGCACGACAACTGGCCGGGCCGTTTCACCGTGGCCCTGTCGGGCATGGGGGCGTTCCCCCGGCCCGAGAAGGCAACGGTGCTGTGGGTCGGGGTCGAATCCGAACCGTTGGTGACGCTGGCTCAGCTGGTGGAGGACATGGTCGGGGCCGTCGGCTTCGAGCCGGAGGAGCGACCATACCGCCCTCACCTCACGCTCAGCCGCCTGCGGCCACCGATGGACGTGACCGATCTGACCGCCCTCGACTGGGGTCGGCTGCGATTCGACGCCAACCAGCTGACCCTCTTCCGCTCCCTCCACCAGGCCGGGGGTGTCCGCTACGAGCCCATCGAGCGATTCACCCTCTAAAACGCCCACCCTCCCGGCCAGAACTTTGGGACTGTGACGACCCGTTTGTGGGTCGTCGGAGTCACAAAGTTCAGGGGGAGCTGAGGAGCACCATGGTGGCGGCCAGACCGATCATGCAGGCGCCGCCCAATCGAGCGAGACGATAGAGAACCGGCTGGCTGAGTCGGGGGCCGACGGTGGCCGCCCCCAGGGCCAGGACCGGGTGCCAGACGCCCGAGGCCACGATGATGCCGGCCACGAACAGGCCGAGCTGGGCCGGTCGAGCCACGAACGGGCTGGCCAGGAGAATGGCCAACCACGATCCAATGGTTATGGGCGACAGCGCCGTCAGGGCGAACAGCACGCTACCCGGCCGCTCGATGTCGTTGGTCAGGGCACTCAATCGTTCGGTGCGGACCATGAGCAGCAGCCCCACCACCACGAGCACGGCCAGCGCCGCCATCTGGAGGCCGACAAACATGCCCTCAGGCAGGCGGCTTCCGGCCAGGGCAAGAGCCACTGCGGCCGAGGCGGCGAACAAGTCGCCGGCCACCACGCCGGCGGCGGCATGGGTTCCGGCCAACCGACCCTGCTGGCTGGCCACTCCGATTATGGTCATCGACATCGGTCCCAGCGGGATCACCGATGCCAGTCCGACAACTACTCCGGCAATCAGTATCAGCATGGATTCAGTGTGACGGATAGGCCGGTCAAGAGTTTGCGGATCTTCCGGCCTTCAGCCCGGTTGTACCGTATAATTTCTTGTTATGGATGTTATTGACCGTAAAATCATCGGTCTGCTACAGAATGACAGTAGAATCTCGGTCACCGATCTGGCCGACGAGATCCCTATCAGCATCTCGGCCGCCTCGGAACGGCTGAAGCGTTTGACCCGCAGCGGCCTGATCTCGCGGTTCACCATCGAGCTCGATTCCGGCCTGGTCGGCCGGCAGATCGACGCCCTCATCGAGGTCCGCTTGCCAACCCAGATGGATCCCCGGCCCTTCGACGAGGCGCTGCGGACGATGCCGGCCGTCATCAACGCCGTGCACCTGACCGGACCGTTCGACTATCAGCTCCGACTCCAGACCAGGGACGTACCCGAACTCGACGAGCTACTCACCACCCTCAAGCTCGACTTCGGCATCGCCGAGACGAACACCCGCCTCGTTCTCCGCACCGTCGACGGCTTCCCCCGCTCCCCCGCTCTCGACTAGTGTCCTTCGACGCTCGCCGGCTCTCCCGGCGATCGGGCGTCAGACTCGTTCGTAGGTCCAGGACTTGGGCCGGTCGCCGTCGTAGGGCATGGTGCCGTGAAACGCCGCCGACTCTCCGTCGAACACCAGGGGCACGAAGAAGCGGTCACCCTCCCACATGGGTAGGTCGGCGGCCGCTCGCTCCAACTCGTCGCCGCTGCAGGCCTGGAGGAGGCGGCGGCGATCAATCCACTCCAACGTGCCTTCATCGTTGGTCGCCGGCGGATCACCTGACCAGCCGGTGGCCAGGAAGATGAACCCCAGCCACTCCTCCCGCTTGGGACCGAAGTTGGTCCAGGTGACGGTTCCCCGCAGCCTGAGGTCGGTCAGCTCCACCCCGACCTCCTCCCTCACCTCCCGGCGCAGGCTGTGGGTGATGCCCTCGTCGGCCTCCAGCTTGCCCCCGATGCCGTTCACCTTGCCGAAGTGGTCGTCGTCGGGCCGGGCGTTGCGCCGCACCATCAACACCCGATCGCCGGCCCGGTCCCACAGGTAGACCAGCGTTCCGACGATCGGGGTGAACGGCATTGTCTCAAGTTAGCGTCGGCTGAGTACCCCGAGACCGATCACGCCCAGGAGCAGGGCCGATCCGCTGAACACGGTGCGGATGAGATTCCAGGTCTGCCACGGCCCGCTGTAGTCCTCCCAGATGACCCGGGCCTCCTCGACCGAATCAGGGACAGCCATCGTGGCCAGCTCGTTGTTCATGGGGACGTTGACGGTCGCCGTCAACACCAGCCCGCCCAACAGATAGACGGCGGCGGCGGACAGGAACAGGTTGCCCGACATGGTGAATCCCTGACGGCGCAAAAGGATACCGGGGATGGCCAGGCCGGCCGGCGTGAGGAAGAAGGCGGGGAAGAAGGCGGCGTTTCTGATCTGGGCGTTGGCGGCCTGCATGGCGGCGATGGCCACCCGGGGGTCGGCGGCGTCGAATCCCCACATGACGGTGCAGGCCCAGGCGTAGAACACACCGAAGATGGCGGCGGCCAGCAGGAGTCCGATGTAGGCCGATGCCAGCGCCGGTGACGATGGTCGAGGTTTGTGATTGGTCATGACTTAATCGTACGACCCGGTTCGATTAGTGACAATCAGGGATTACCCTGAGATGGCGCTGCTGACGGACGGGCGGCGCTGTGCCATGATGCTGGATGAAGATTTGGAGACCATCATGGACCGATCAACCCGCGCCCGGTGGCTGAACGCCGCCGCCTTCGCCTTCCTCGGGGTGGCCTTGTTCGTCACCACCGACGGCAACCTGCTCATGCAGTGGGGTGCACCACTTCTGCTCCTGGTCATCGCCTTCCTCATCTCCCCGTTTCGACCATCGGGGGCGAACCCGATCAGCCACGCCGAGGCCGCTCAACTCCTGGCCGCACCGGCCACCGACGAGGCCAACCCCGTCATCATCTACCACCGACCCGGCTGTTCCTACTGCGGCCGGCTACGACTGGCCTTGACCGGGTTGAAGTCGCGGGCGAAGTGGGTCGACATCTGGGCCGACGAGGATGCCGCGGCCTACGTCCGCATGGTGAACGACGGCAACGAGACGGTACCGACGGTCATCATCGACGGTGTACCCCATACCAACCCGCCCCCGGCCACCGTCCGGGCCGCGCTGACCTGACCGCCGGAGAACAAACCGGCGGGCGGGCGGAACATCTCAGGGGCTCCGGCGGTTAACGACGCCAATGATCGAACCAAGGGCCACCCGGTGGCGCCGACGGGCCCAAACCATCCCGTTAATGCTGGGAGCAACCGTGGTGGCGACATTGGCCCTGCCGCTGGCGCTCCCGGCCCTGGCCGTAGCCGATCTGATCAGAGGACGACGCCGACTACCGTCGATCAGGGTCTACCTCTTCGCCCTCCAGTACCTGCTCAACGACAGTGCCGAGATCCTACTGGCCGGGCCATTGTGGCTGGCCGCCGGGATGGGCACCGGGTTGGGGCGACCGGCATCGATCAACCGCCACCGCCGTCTCCAGCAGTGGTCGCTCGACCTCCTGGAGCGGCGGGCCGCTCAGCTGCTGGGCCTCAGGGTCGAGACCGCCGGACCGTTTGGCCCCGACCGTCACCGGCCCGGACCGGTGATCGTCATCAGCCGCCATGTGTCGTTGTTCGACGCCTCCCTACCGGGCATTGTCTACCACCGGGCCGGCTACGCCGTTCGAGGCGTCATCATGGCCGAGTTGCTGGCCGACCCGGGCTTCGACCTGCTCTACTCTCGACTGGGGTCGGTCTTCATACCGCGAGACGGCGGGCCGGCGGCCACCGAGGCCATCGCCACCATGGTCGACGGAGCAGCCCGGCAGACGGCCTATGGCATCTTCCCCGAGGGTCGACTGTTCCGGCCGGAGGTGCTGGACCGCTCCCTGACCCGGCTGTCCCAGTCCGATCCGGAGCGGGCCGAGCGGTTGAGCCCTCTCCGGAATCTCCTTCCCCCTCGCCCCGGCGGCCTACTGGCGCTGCTCGACGCCCTACCCACGGCCGACGTGGTCCTCCTCGATCACCGCGGTCTCGACCGCTACCGTCACCTGACCGACTTCGCAAGCCGCGCTCCGGTCGACCAGCCGATAACCGTCACCGCCCGCCTCAAGGCCCGAGCCGATATACCCGACGACCGGGCCGGTCGGATCCGCTGGCTCGACGATCTCTGGTTGGCCCTCGACCAGGAGCTCCAGGCTGATCTCCCGAACGTCAGCTGACCCGGCCGGTTTCGTAGGCCCACATGGCGATCTCGACCCGGTTGCGGGCACCCAGCTTGTCCATCAGGCTGGCCAGATGGGACTTGACCGTGCTCAGGCTGATGTGGAGATCGCCGGCGATCTCGGCGTTGGTCCGTCCCCGGGCCACGGTCACCAGCACCTCCTCCTCCCGGTCGGTCAGTGGATCCACGGGGTCAACCGGCCCGGGACCGGCTGAGGCCGGGGGCGCCGGCTGGGCGAAGGCCTGCAACAGCCGTGCGGTGACCGACGGGGCGATCAGAGCGTCACCGTTGGCCGCCGCCCCGATGGCCTGGACCAACAACTCAGGTCCGGCGTCCTTCAGGAGGAACCCCCGGGCGCCGGCTTTCAACGCCCGATGCACGTACTCGTCGAGGTCGAAGGTGGTGATGACGACAACGGCCAGGGGATCGTTGACACCATGACCGGCCAGCTGCCGGGTGGCCTCGATGCCGTCGAGTTCCGGCATACGGATGTCGAACAGGCAGACGTCGGGCCGAACCCTTCGTGCCAGTTCCACCGCCTCCCGACCATTGCCCGCCTCGGCCACCACCTCGATCCCGTCCTCGGCATCGAGGATCATTCGCAGTCCGGTGCGAACTAGGTCTTGATCGTCGGCCAGCAGAACGCTGATGGTCATGCCAGGGCCCCGTCCCGGCGTCCGTCACGCAGGCCGTCACGGGGTAGTACGGCGTTGACCCTCCAGCCCCGCTCACCGTGATTGGGTCCGGCGCTCAGTGTGCCTCCCAACAGCTTGGCCCGTTCGGCCATACCGATCAGGCCGTAGCCGGTAATACCGGCGGGCGGCGGGTTGTGAACCCCGTCGTCGGTGACCGTCAGTTCCACCCGATCGCCGTCGCCCTCCACTCGCACCAGCACCCGGGAGGCGTTGCGGGCATGGCGTACCGCGTTGGTGATCGACTCCTGAGCCAACCGGTAGAGAGCGGTGTCGACTGCCGGCCGCAGGCCTTCAAGGTCGCCGGCCAGCTCCACCTCGATCAACGGACCGGGCGCCGGGCGGGCCGGCCCCAGGCGACCCATATCGGCCAACCGGGCGATGTCGGCCAACCCGGGCTGGGGGGCCAGCTCAACCCCGGCGGTGGCGGCGACGTCGCTCCCGTCCTCGACGAGCCCTTCGGCCCCATCATCGACCTCGGAGGCCCGCAGGGCCCCCACCATGTTGCGCATCTCGGTCAGGGCCCGGGCCGCTTCCTCCTCGATCACGCTGAGCACCTCGGCCGCCCGGGTCGGATCCTTGGCCGCTAGGGCTCGGCCGCCCTGAGCCTGAATGGCGATGGCCGAGACGTGGTGGGCCACCGAGTCATGCAACTCCCGGGCCAGTCGCTCCCGGGTTGCCGACTTGGCCTGTTCGATGGCCTGCTCACGACTGCTGACCTGATAACGCACCAACGCCCCCAACTCCAGGGGGAACAACATCACCAGCAGCCCGCCGATGGCGTCGCCGAACCCGGTCCACTCGGCCATCAGGCTGGTGCCCCAGGCGGCCACCATGAAGCCCAGCCCGATCTGCGAATCCCGACCCGAGCCCCAACGGGTCAACGAGTAGGGCAGGATCATCAGCAGGGCCAGGGTGAACAAACCGACCGGGGCAATGTTGAGCACGACCGCGGCCAGGTGGGACAGGGTGATCGCGCCGAAGGCCACGGCCACGGTGGCCAGTGGATGGGTTCGCCGCCACAACAAGACGGGCAGGAGTGCCAGTGTCAGCAGCAGCGACGGCACCGGATCAGCAATCTCGGGATTGAGGAAGGCCTCGACCACGGCGGTGGGCACGGCGACGACCAGCAACGCCCAATCGCGCCAGACCCGCCTCGGCGGGTCGGGCACCCGGGGCTCCCGGCCCATCAGCACGAAGTCGTTGAACGGCACAACTCCATTGTAAAGAAGCCGCCTCCAGCGGGAAATCGGCCGAAAGTACGAACCAGGAAACGACCGGAAGGACGAGCGGCAATGGCCGGACTTCCGATGTGTCGAGCGGCCCGGCATTCGATGATGGCCCGGAAGAGAGCAACGCATCTGGATTCAAGGAGAAAACAATGGTTACCGCAGTGGGACGGTGGTGTTTCGACAACCGAGGCAAGGCCGTCATCGTCTGGTTCGCAGCCCTGGTGGCTGTCTTCGGGGCAGCCGGAGCCCTCGGTCCGGCGTTCGGGGCAACATCGGAGGTACCGAACTCCGACTCGGCCGACGGTATCGCCGTGCTGGAGGAGCATTTTCCCCAGCTCGGAGCGGGTGGCGTGTCGGGAACCATCGTGTTCCGGGCCGACCAGGGAATCGACGACCCGGAGGTGACGGCGGCCATGGAGGCCTTGTTCGCCGAGGTCAACGCCGGCTTCCCCGACGCCGACAACGGCGACCAACCCGAGCACCCGGGGGCTACCGTCGTCTCCCCCTACTCGGCCCAGGGGCAAGGCCAGATCGCCTCGCAGGGTGACCTCGCCGGTCAGCTGGCCTACGCCACGGTCAACCTGGCCGCCGACGTCGACGACACCGAAGCCGGGCTCATCGGCGAGGCCATCATGGAAGGCGCCCCGGACGTGGAGGGCCTCGAGGTCCTGGCCGGAGGGGCCTACCTGGCCCTGGTCGAGCCGCCTCAGACCGAGTTGATCGGGGTGGCCTTCGCCATCGTGGTGTTGATCCTGGCCTTCGGGTCCGTGCTGGCCATGGGGCTTCCCATCGCCGTGGCCGTCGGAGGGGTCAGTGCCGGAATCGGGCTGGCCACGATCGCCGGCCACGTGCTCGACGTACCCGACTTCTCGACCATGCTGGGCATGATGATCGGCCTCGGCGTCGGCATCGACTACGCCCTGTTCATCGTCACCCGCTACCGGGAGAGTCTCCACCGCGGACTGGGCGGGCGAGCCGCCCTCGACGAAGCCATGGGCTCGGCCGGGCGAGCGGTGATCTTTGCCGGCTTCACCGTCGTCATCTCGATGCTCGGTCTTCTGCTGATCGGAATCGGTTGGGTCGGCGGCATGGGTATCGCCATCTCGCTGACGGTGCTGACCACCATGCTCAGCTCGGTCACGCTACTGCCGGCCCTACTCGGGTGGGCCGGCGAACGGATAGAGGTGACCCGCTGGCGGGGGCTGGTGGCCGCCGGCTTCGCCTCCGTCGCCCTGTTCGGCCTGGGCATCGGGTTCACGCCGCTGGCCCTGGGCGGTGCAATCGCCGTGGTGGCATCGCTGGCCCTGGGCTTCGCCGTGCCCGGTCTGCGCCGACTGGTACCGGCCCGTCGGACCAAGCCCGTCCGTGACACCTGGGCCTACCGGTGGAGCCGGACCATCCAGCGCCGCCCTCTGACCGCGGCCCTGGGGGCAACCGTCATCCTGTTGGTGTTGGCCGCTCCCGTCCTCGACCTACGACTGGGCTGGACCGATGAAAGCAACTTCACCGAGGGCACCTACACCCGGCAGGCCTACGAGTTGATGGCCGACGGATTCGGTGAAGGGTTCAACGGACCGCTGGTTGTCACCGTCGTTCCCGACGCGACCGCCGCCGCTCCCACTGCCACCCAGTCGGTCGCCGCCCTGCAAGAGGCGCTGGCCGGGACCGAGGGGGTGGCGGCCGTGGTGCCGGCCATGGCCAACGATCCGGCTGACCCCGATGCCTGGTTGCTGACCGTCATCCCCACCACGTCACCCCAGGACGAGGCCACCACCCGGTTGGTCGAGGAGCTGCGCAACGAGGTCGTGCCGACGGCCACCGCCGGCACCGGGCTCGACGTGAACGTGACCGGTCTGGTGGCCACCAACATCGACGTCACCGACTACCTGGCCCAACGGATGCCCCTGTTCTTCGGCGGCGTGCTGACCCTGTCGTTCCTGCTGCTGATGATGGTCTTCCGATCGATACTGGTCCCGGTCAAGGCTGTCATCATGAACGTGCTGTCGATCGCCGCCTCCTACGGCGCGGTGGTGGCGGTGTTCCAGTGGGGTTGGGGCGGCTCGATCCTCGGCATAGAAGGTGGACCGGTCAACCCGTTCATCCCCATGATGCTGTTCGCCATCGTGTTCGGTCTTTCGATGGACTACGAGGTGTTCATGCTGTCCCGCATCCGGGAGGAGTATGACCGCACCGGCGACGCCGTCACCTCGGTGGCCGACGGGTTGGCCAACACGGCCCGGGTCATCACAGCGGCCGCGGCCATCATGGTGGTGGTCTTCGGGTCGTTCATGTTCGAGGATTTCCGGGAGGTCAAGCTGATGGGCATGGGCCTGGCCCTGGCCGTGCTGCTGGACGCCACCCTGGTCCGCATGTTGCTGGTTCCGGCCACCATGGAACTTCTGGGCGCCCGAAACTGGTGGATGCCGTCGTGGCTGGATCGGTTGCTGCCCGAGCTGCGGGTGGAGAGTGCACCGATGGCCGGGGCGGCCGTCGGTGGAGTGATCGAGGCGACAGGCCGCGACCTGGTCACCCCCGGAGCCGGAGTCCACCGAGCCGACGCAAACGGTGGGCAATCCCGCCTGCTCCGTCCGGCGGGCGAACCAGTCCCGGAAAAAGTCGGGGATCGGGAGGATATCGTTGTCTGAATGGTGGCAACCGACCCGGCAAACCAACAGCCGGCGCTTGCATCCCTGAAACACTTCGATCCTCAGGGTCATCGCATGGGCCCCCTGGGAACGCTTGCGTCCCAGGGGGCCGTCGTGCTCGCCGTGCTCTGGTCATTCGGGGCCTTCGCCGAACTGCTGCTTCCCCCGACGCTGGGGCTGCTCCCCCTGTTTCCGATGCTGGGAGCCCTGCTGTTGGCCCCCAAATCGGTGCTGATGCAGCTACCGGTGTCGTTCTCCATTCTCGGCATCGTGGCCATCCCCGTGGCCTCGGTCATGTGGTCGGTCGATCCCGGTGCGACCACGGCGAACATCCGCAACATCATCCCGTCGATCGTGGTCATCATCCTGGCCGCCGGGGTGTTGACGCTGCGGGACTTCAGCCTGGCCATGCTGTGGGCCATCCGTCTGGCCGTGGTCATCACTCTCGCCGCCCTGATCCTGGTGCCGTCGACCCGATTCCATCTCCTGGGCGGCGTCAACGGGGAGCCCTATCCAGGCTGGCACGGCTTCTTCAACCACAAGAACAACATGGCCCCGTTCCTGGCCATGGCCTTGCCCACCGTCCTGGTTTTCGACAAGAACCCACTGTTCAGGTGGGGCACCCTGGCCCTGATCGGCGCCCTGCTGGTGGGGTCGACGTCGGCCACCGGCGTCTCCGGGGCGGTGTTCGGGGTGGTTGCCTGGTATTGGCTCAAGGTCTACCAGCAACAGGAGGACGAGCGCGACAGCACGCTGTTGTTCTCGGTCTCGCTGGTCGGATCGTTGGCGGTGATCGGCGGGGCCGTGGCTTCGTTCGCCACCATCACCAGCGCCTACGGCAAAGACAGCAGCCTGACAGGCCGCACCGAGATCTGGGAGGCGTCGTTGGAGGCACTGAGCCGTCGCCCGTGGCTGGGACATGGCCTGGGTGCCTTGTTCTGGCGGGTTGACCTGTCGCCGGAAACGGCCGAGATCTGGCGCCATGTCGGCTTCGAAGCGTCCCACGCCCACAACGGAGCTCTCGATCTGGCCCTGCAGATCGGTTTGCTGGGGCTGGCGGTTTTCGCCGTGCTGTGGTTGTCGGTGTTCAAGCAGGCGTGGAGCAGGATCGACAGTTCGCCCGAACTGTCGATCTGGATCCTGGCCGTCCTGGCCTCGAACTTCATCATCGGCCTGACCGAGGATGTCTTCCTCGGTGGATGGGTGGGCCTGTTCTGCGCCATGAAGGTGCTGTTGATGCGACGGGATTCGTCGCTGCTCCAACCGGGCTGGCGTGACGGCATGGCCAGGTGGTCCTGACCGCCAGCCGATCACGCAACCGGAACGGCAGAGGTCCTCGACCGGCTGTTGCCCTTGGGCTGGCACTCACCGCCGTTGTTCTCCTGGTGGTGGGCGGCCTGCAGCTTCGGGCCGGGCGCTACGGGTTCGCAGCCGGATACCTGAGGGAACAGATACGGGGCTCAGCCCCGGAAGCAGCCCGCCAAGTCGACCCACCGGCTTACCTATCGGTGGTCGCCACCGTCCCTGACGTTGATTCACCCGTCACGGTGATCGGTCCCCAGCCGGCAACCGACTACGCCCTGACCGTGGCAGTGAACCCGCCCGACGGGGCGGTCAGGATGCAGCTGTCGCCTCGGGTTTCGCTGGCCGAGGCGCCCTGGCAGGAACTGGCTCCCGAGGTGACGGTGGCCGTTCCCCACGCCGGTTACCAGGCGGTGTTCGCCCGATTCGAGATGGCCGACGGGTCGCGGTCTGCAATCTGGTCGGCCGGCGGGCTGGTCGACCCCACCCACGAGGCGGCAACGTCGTCGGCGGCAGCCGATGGACGGCACAGGCCGTCGTGGGTCCGGCCGTTCTCGTCGACCGAGATCGTGGTCCGGGTGGAGGCCGGTCGACTGGAACGAGGGACGCTGGAAGCCTACGACCTCGACAATCCACCGGCCGGCGACCGGATCCGCCAGGGCCGTGACCTGCAGATCATCGAGCGCCACGGCGAGGGCTACGGGCTGACGGTGTCGCAGCGCCGCGACGTGATCCGCCGGGGTGATGATCTGGCCGGTCGGTCTTTGGACCTGGCCGCGGCCACCGATGACGACTGGATCATCACCTCCATCGACGACGGCTCGTCGGTCAGGGTCCCGCCGTCGGATCTGCGGGCCATGACCTGGCCGGCCGGCGGCGGCTTCAACAACGGCAACGCCGATGTCTGGGAGCTGACCCATGATGTGGTCCTGACGCTGGGGGAACCATTGATCCCCGGGGAGCGTTACCGGATCGAGCCGGCGGGATCGATCGAACCGGTCGAGTTCGTGTTCGACCCGGCGGTCAACGTTTCGCCCGCGGTGCGGGTCAGCCAGGCCGGTTTCGCCCCCGGCGATCATCCGAAGCCGGCCTATCTGTCCGGCTGGTTCGACGGTGTCGGTGACTCGGCTCTGGCCGCCGCCGGGCCGTCACCGGCCTTCACCGTGGTCGACGATGTGTCGGGGGCGGTGGTCCTGCGAGGCACGGGAGGAGCTCGCCTGGACACGGCCGAGGCGCTGTCGGGCAGTCCGGTCGTCGAACTCGACTTCTCGGCCTTGAGCGAGCCGGGACGTTACCGGGTCTGCGTCGCCGACGTCGGCTGTTCCCACCGTTTCGTGATCGACGAGAATGTGTGGTTCGATCTGGCCGACACTGTGGCTCGGGCCACATTCCACCAGCGCAGTGGGCTGGCGCTGGGACCGCCCCACACTCCGGTGCTGCGGCCCCGCCCCTATCATCCGGCCGACGGGGTGGTGGTCAACGGCACCGACTACACCTTGCTGCAGGCCCGGTTGGCGCCGATGGAGGAGGCCTTCGGGGCGCTGGCGGCCAACGCCACCGATGAGCGGTTCGACGAGGCGTGGGGCGGCCACTTCGATGCCGGCGACTGGGATCGGCGTATCTACCACCTGTGGTACGTTCGCAACGCCGCCCAACTGGTGAGTACCTTCCCCGACACGTTCGGTTCCCGTGACCTCAACCTGCCCGAGAGCGGTGACGCCGTTCCCGATCTGCTGGACGAGGCCCTGTGGTCGCTCGATTTCTACCAACGATTGCAGCGGGCCGACGGGGCGGTCAGTGGTGGGGTCGAGGCTTCCGAGCACCCGCCCCGCAACGCTGCGTCGTGGGTCGACGACCTGGCCGTCTTCGCCTACCGCCCCGACGCCTTCTCGACCTATCTCTATGCCGGAGTGGCGGCCGAGGCCGCCGCCGCCCTGCGGCCCTATGATGGCGAGCGGGCCGACCGCTATCTCACCTCGGCCCGGGCCGCCATGGAGTGGGCGGAGTCGGCCGGCCGAGACGAACTGTCGGCCCTGGGCTTCGACCCGGCGACGGCGGCTGAGGCGGCCCAGGCGGTGGCCGAGCAGCGCCATGTGGCCGCCGCCGCCCTGCTGGCGGCCACCGGCGAAGAGCGGTGGCATGAGCTGTTCATGGAGACCGCCGATGATGTCGACGGCGACGGCGGCCTGTCGTGTCATCAGCACACCGGCTGCGATGCCGCCTGGCTGTATCTGCAGGCCGATCCGGCGGTGACTGACGGCAGGATTCGGGGTGAGCTGGTCGACCGGTTCCGCCGCACGGCCGACGCTGTGATGGCCGCCGCCGACGACAACGGCTACGGCTGGACCACCGAGGATCCCGGCGTACCGCTGATCTGGGGTCTGGGCAGTGGTGGCGCCCCCCACACCTCGGGCCTGATGCGGGCCTATCTGCTGACGGGCGAACCGGGGTACCGGGAGGCCACGGTGCGTTCGGCCGCGGTGGCTCTGGGGGCCAACCCGCAGAATCGTTCGATGATCACCGGGATCGGGGTCGAACCGGTGCGCCACGCCCAGATCAACGACGTGAAGCACGGGGGCCTGCCGCTGTGGGCCGGCACCCCGGTCTACGGTCGCCATGATCTGGCCTGGTCGACCGATCTCGATTGGGTGACCGACGAGGTGCTGACCCCGGCCGGCGCCGAGCCTGATCCTCGCACCCTGCCCTACATGTGGCAGTGGTTCGACGTGTCCAACGTGGCCGTGTTCAACGAGTTCACCGTGCACCAGAGTCACAGCGAGGCGCTGTGGACCTTCGCCACCCTGGCCGCCACCAACCCCTGATCCCGTTCTGTGCGCTCCAGCGTTCACATACGAACGGTACAGCGCACACTAGGGCGACGGCCGCCGATCACCCCCGTTCTGTGCGCTCCAGCGTTCACATGTGAACGCTGGAGCGCACACAATTGGGGTTTGGGCCGTTAGGCTTTTGAGTCGGATCGGGAGTTGACGTCGACCCGAGGGCGAGATCGGATCATCATGGTCGCAACGGCAGACAAGCAGTTTCTGGGCAACGTTCGCAGTGCCGCCCTCGACGTCGGGATCGTGGCCGCCCTCCTGGGCTTCCTGGCCTTCATGGTCCTGACCGGACGACCGGGCCAGCTGGGCGTGCTCATGCAGGAGAACATGCAAGGATCGTTCGCCTTCTTCGTGTCGCTGCAGTTCCTGCTGGCCGTCCCCGCCATCTTCATACTGGAATACACCATTCCGGCCCGACCCGAGCAGCGGGGCATCTCACCCAGCGTGATCTACGACGCCCTCTACATGCTGATCCACCTGCCGGTCATCGCCTCCTTCATGGTGTTCATCTCGGCCCCCATCAACGACTTCCTGGCCGCCAACGCCTCGTGGGCCGTTGTCGACACAACCCGCAGCTGGCCGCTGTGGCTGGCCGCCCTCGTCGGACTGATGATCGCCGACTTCGGAGCCTGGTTCGCCCACCTGCTCAAGCACAAGGTCAGCTGGTTCTGGCGGTTCCACATGATCCACCACTCCCAACCCCGGATGAGCCTGTTCACCGCCAACCGCACCCATCCGGTCGACGCCCTGATCGAGAACTTCATCCTGCTGCTGCCGTTCTTCTTCCTGTTCCCCTCGATCACCGAACAGGCCGGCGCCGTGTTCCTGCTCGGCCTGCTACCGGGCTGGTACGTGCGCTTCCAGCACGCCAACATCCGTACCAACATGGGCCCGATCCGCTACCTGTTCGTGACCCCCCAATCACACCGGGTGCACCATTCCACCGAGCCGGAACACTGGAACTCCAACTACGCCAACATCTTCGCCTGGGATCGACTGTTCGGCACCCAGCACCCCGACGACACCTCGTATCCTCCGACCGGTATCAACGACCCCTATTTCCCCGAACCGGAGAAGTTCGGCGTCTCCGAGTTCGCCTCCAGCTTCATCGGTCAGATGCTGTTCCCCTTCGACCGGGAAGCGGTCAAGAGGGCCTCCAGCGGCAGCCCCTACGACAACCCGAGCCTGTAGCTGCGAGCCCTCAGGGGCTCGGAGGGAGGGGGGCGATCTTGTCCCGCCCCCGCCGCCGACGCCGAGCCGGAACCATACCCCGCATCGAGTCGAGCTTGCCGAAACACAGCAGGCGGTCTTCGGCCTCCAGCTCCCGGGCCGGACGAGGGTTGGGGATGACCGTGGTCCCCCGGGTCAAGGTCAGCACCGTGATGTCGCGATCGCGCATCCCGGTGGCCTCGATCGACTTGCCCACCATCTCCGAGCCGGCGCGGACCACCAGTTCGGCCACTCCATAGCCGGTCGACACCGACAGTCGTTGCCGCACGTCGAGTTCGGGGAAGTCGACCTGGGAGGCGATGTAGTCGATGATGGCGCCGGCGATGTCAAGCCCGGTGGCCGCTTCGATGCCCTCCAACCCGGGCGAGGAGTTGACCTCCATGACCGACGGCCCACCCTCGCTCTCCAGCATGTCGACGCCGGCCACCCGTAGCCCCATGATCTGGGCGGCCTGAACCGCCACCCGCCGATACTCCTCGTCGAGATCGATGGCCTCGACCGAACCGCCGCGGTGCACGTTGGAACGGAACTCGTCGCCCTGAGCGACCCGGCGCATGGCCGCCACCACCTGGTCGCCCACCACCAGGGCTCGGATGTCGCGGCCCTTGCTCTCGGCCACGAAGCGCTGGATCAACACGTTCTGCCTGGTGCTCTGGAGGGTCTCGATCACCGCCTCGGCGATCTTGTTGTCGGGGGCGAGAATCACCCCGATTCCCTGGGTTCCCTCCAGCAGCTTGATCACCACCGGGGCGCCGCCCACCTGGTTGATGGCCGGCAACACGTCGTTCCGGTCGCGGGCGAACATGGTTGGCGGCATCCCGATCTCGTGGCGGGACAGGATCTGGCTGGATCGCAGTTTGTCGCGGGAGTTGGCGATGCCGGCCGAGGTGTTGGGGGTGTAGACGTCCATCTGTTCCATCTGGCGGACGACGGCCAGGCCGAAGAACGTTATGGACGCCCCGATTCGCGGCAACACGGCGTCGTAGTCCGACAGGTGCTTGCCCCGGTACATGAGATCAGGTTCATCGCCCGACAGGTCGATGGCGAATCGAAGGGTGTTGAGTACCTTGACGTCGTGGCCTCGGTCGGCCGCGGCCGTGCGCAGCCGCCGGGTGCTGTAGGCCTGCGGCGCTCGTGACAGGATGGCAAGCTTCATGGTCGACCCCCAATCCCAGCGGGCTCATGAAGGGACGATCCCTGGCACCCGTCCGAGACCATGACGCTAGCAAGCTCTGGTCGCGGCTGTCCAAGTATCAGGACCGGGGCGGCTCATGAGCGAAGAGCAGCCGGAAGGTAGTCGCCGTGGGCGTCGATCATGGCGTCGACCAGGGCCCAGATCTGATCGAGATCGAGTTCGGCCCCCGTGTGGGGGTCGAGCATGGCGGCGTGGTAGACGTGTTCCCGTTTGCCGGTGAGGGCGGCCTCGACGGTCAGGCTCTGCACCCCGATGTTGGTCTGCATCAGCGCCGCCAGCTGTGGGGGAAGCGTACCCACCCGGGTGGGCTGCACGCCGTTGTGGTCGACCAGGCACGGCACCTCGACGACGCAGTCGTCGGGCAGGTTGTCGACAGCGCCCCGGTTGGGCACGTTGCCGTAGACGACCCGGGGCTCGCCCGTCACCATGGAATGGATGATGCCCGCTCCGTACTCGACGCTGGGGGCCACGTCCAAGGTCGAATCGGGATCTACCAGCTCGTCTCGCAGGGATTCCCAGCCTTGGATCTGACGTTGGCAGCGGCGGGGATACTCGTCGAGCGGGATACCGAACCGCTCGATCAGGTCGGGCCGGTCCCGCTTGATGAACCACGGCACGTACTCGGCGAAGTGCTCACTCGACTCGGTCACGAAGTAGCCCAGCCGTCGGTACATTTCGTAGCGGACCTCGTCGGACAACCCCGACGTCCCGCCGTCGCTACGGTCGACGTCGCCCCGGTCGGGGGCCGGCCGCTGAGCCCGCCTGGCGATCTCGGGGTACAGGTCGACGATCTGATCGCCGACCTGGCGACCGAACGACAGATAGAAAGCCATGTGGTTGATGCCGGCGCACCGATATCGCAGCTCGTCTTCGGGCACCCCGAGATCCTCCCCCAGTTGGGCTGCGGTGTGCTGCACGCTGTGACACAGGCCGACGGTGGGGATGGTGGAGGCCCGGGACACGGCCCAGCACAGCATCGACATCGGGTTCACGTAGTTGAGCAGGGTGGCGTCGCCCGACACCTCCTCCATGTCGTGGCAGATGTCGAGCAGTACCGGAATGGTGCGCAGGCCCCGCATGATGCCGCCCACACCCAGGGTGTCGGCGATGGTCTGGCGCAACCCGAAGGCCTTCGGCACCTCGAAGTCGATGACCGTCGACGGTTCGTAGCCCCCGATCTGGAACATGGTGATCACGTGGGAGGCCCCGTCGAGGGCGGCCCGCCGGTCGGTGGTGGACTCGATGGTGGGGGTCACCCCGAGAGCGGCCGCCGTCTTGCCGGCCACGACCTCGGAGGTCTGCAGCCGTTCGGTGTCGATGTCGTGGAGGGCGATGGTCGATTCGGCCAGTTCCGGGAGCGAAAGAATGTCGCCCAACAGATTCTTGGTGAAGACGGTGCTGCCCGCCCCGACGAAGGCAATCTTGGTCATCTCTGCTTGGTTCTCTTTCGGTGAACGTCAACGTTGACGTAGGGGATTGATCCGGGTAAAAATAGCAGGTGACCCCGTCTACGTCAACGTTGACGTTTGGGTTCATCGAGCAAGTCTTCGAGTTGTTGTGAAAGGCACGGCCTGTGACCAGGATCGGCTCGAGCAGAACCGGATCAACATTGCAACCAACACTGCATGATGTGGCCCGCCTCGTTGGGGTTTCCACCCGCACCGTCTCCCGGGTGGTCAACGACGAAGGCGGATTTTCGGCCGCCACCGGGGCCCGGGTTCGAGCAGCCATCGAGGAGCTCGACTACCGACCCAACCTGCTGGCCCGGGGCCTGATCACCCGGCGAACGATGACCATCGGTCTGGTCGGCGGTTCGATGACCGACCCGTTCTTTCCCGAGCTGGCCGAGGGTGTTCAGCGGGCAGCCTGGGACTCGAATCTCATCACCCTCTTCGCCGCCACCGACGACGACCACCGACGGCAACAACAAGTGATCGACTCACTGCGAAGCCGGGCCGTCGACGGCATCATCGTCGTCCCCGCCCAAGGGGCGGCCGACGCCATCCAACCGGCGGTCGACGACGGGCTCAATGCCGTGGTCATCAACCCGGCCGCCGCCAGCCCGTTGATCAATTCCATCAACTCCGACATCGAGGCCGGAGCCCGCCAGGCGGTGGAACACCTGCTGTCCCGGGGCCGGCGAACCGTGGCCTTCCTCGGCAACGCCAGGCCGTCGTCGATCAAGCGGGAGCGAGGATACCGACGAGCCATAGGCGCCAGGCCGCCGCTCATCGTGGAGACGGTCGCCACCGCCGAAGGAGCGGTGACCGGGACGGCGCAAATACTGGCCCAATGGCCCTACGTCGACGCCATCTTCGTCTACAACGACGTGATGGCGATGGCCACGTTGGCCGCCCTCAACTCGGCCAACCGTTCCGTACCCGACGATGTCGCCGTCGTCGGCTTCGACAACATCGGTCTGACCGCCCACCTCAACCCTCCTTTGACCACGGTCGACCTGCACCAGGAAGCGCTGGGACGTGCGGCCGTCGAACTGCTGGTGTCGACCATCGACGACCCCCAGCAGCCGACCCGTCAAATCAGTCACCCGGTCGAGCTGGTTGTTCGATCCTCGACCTGACACCATGGCCCCGTGACCAACGAATCGACCTGGACCCTTCGATCGCCCGACGATCGGCTGGCCATCACCATCGTGCTGTCGGCCGACGGGGAGCTGAGCTACGACGTCGTCCGCCACGACATCAATGGGCGAACAACCGCCATCGGCCGATCACGTCTGGGATTGAGCCTCGACCGCGATCCTGGAGCGGGGCTGGCCGTAGCTGAGATCGGCCAGGAGCGGGTCATCGACGAAAAATACCGGCTGGCATTCGGCAAGCGACGGGACAACCGCCACCACGCCCGGGAACGGACCCTGGGGTTCGTGACGGCAAACGGGGTCCGACTGGATCTCGTGCTTCGGGCGGCCGATGACGGCGTCGCCTTCCGCTACCGGCTCCCCCACCTCGATGGTCAGTGGACGGTGACCTCGGAACACACGTCGTTCAACCCGGGGCCCGGTCGCTGCTGGATCGCGCCCTACGACGAGGTCGGCAAGTGGGGCCCGGCATACGAAACCCTGTTCGTCGACGGCGCCAACACCGGCACGGCCCCAGAGTCCAACGAAAAGAACTACCCGGGATGGCAGTTCCCTGCGCTGTTCAGCGTCGAGTCGCTGTGGGTGCTACTGACCGAGTCCGACCTCGACGGCCATTACTGCGGTTGCCACCTGAAGGTCGAGGACGGCTGCTACCGGATCGGCTTTCCTCCCGAGACCGAAGCCTTGGGTGTGGGGCGGTCCGAACCGACCGGCCACGGTACAATGCAGACGCCGTGGCGGGTCATTGTCATCGCTCCCGATCTGGCCGGCGTTGTCGAGTCGAGCCTGGTCACCGATCTGGCGGCGGAGAGCCGGATCGAGGACCCATCGTGGGTTTGCCCCGGTCGCTCGTCGTGGAGCTGGTGGTCGGACTTCGACTCCTCCACCGACCACGATTCACTGCGAGGCTTCGTCGACCTGGCGGCCGACATGGGATGGGAGTACTCAACCGTCGACGCCAACTGGCACACGATGAGCGATCACGACCTGGAGCGCCTTGTCCGCTACAGCGCCGAGCGAGGTGTGCGGCTGCTCCTGTGGTACAACTCGGGTGGTCCTACCAACGACGTGCCCGAGGGTCCACGGGGCCGGCTCAGCGATCCCGCCGCCCGGGCCGAGACCATGGCCTGGCTCCACGAGATGGGTATCGCCGGGCTGAAGGTCGACTTTTTTGACTCCGACAAGCAGGTGGTGATCCAGCAGTACCTCGATCTGCTGGAGGAGGCGGCCCGCCACCGGCTGTTGGTCAACCTGCACGGCTCGACGCTGCCTCGGGG
Organism: Acidimicrobiales bacterium; assembly: GCA_965216685.1. Classification (GTDB taxonomy): domain Bacteria; phylum Actinomycetota; class Acidimicrobiia; order Acidimicrobiales; family SZUA-35; genus JAHELU01. The sequence continues at coordinate 2,740,324 of OZ244195.1, read as the reverse complement.
ATGGGATCGGACCTGGCCCAACTGCATCAGCATGGAGGCGGTGCGAGGGGGCGAGCAGTACCGTCTCGACACCGGCTGGGCGGCCGAAGCGCCTCGCTACAACACCATCCTGCCCTTCACCCGCAACGTCGTCGGTTCGGTCGACTACACCCCGCTGGCTCTCGCCGGCCCTGGGGTGAAGCGGGTGACCACCGATGGCCACGAACTGGCCTTGTGCGTCGTGCTGGAATCGGGCATGCTGACCGTGGCCGGCTCGACCGAGGCCATCGCCGAGCTGCCCGACGAAGCCCGGGCCATGCTGCGCCGGATACCGGTGGCGTGGGACGAGACCCGCCTGGTATCGGGCTTTCCCGGCACGCTGGCGGTGATGGGCCGCCGAGCGGGATCATCGTGGTGGCTGGCCGGCATCAACGGCCGCAACCACCCGCTGCCCCTGGCCGCCAACCTGTCATTCCTGGGCGAGGGCGAATATGTGATCACCACCGTCACCGACAACAAATCGGCTCAGGGCCTGCGCCATGGTCGCAGCCGGGTCACCGCCCGGGACTTCCTCAACGTCCGCCTGCCGGCCGCCGGCGGATTCCTGGCTCACGCCGTCCCCATCGGCGAAGTCGACGATCCGCCCGATCCCATCGCCGCTCCCCGTTCGGTCTGATCCCCGATCCCGAACTTTGTGACTGCTACGACCCGGAAACGGGTCGTAGCAGTCACAAAGTTTTGGCGGGTCAATCGGGTCGTTGGACTCTATTCACCGGATGCGGTCGGGGATCATCATCGGACTGGACAACCCCGAAATCGAAAGGAATGAAGCCGTGTTCTCCACGATTGTCGTCGGCACCGACGGCTCACCCGATGCCGAGCAGGCCCTCCGCACTGCAACCGAGTTCGCCAAGCTCAACCCGGATACCAAGATTCACGTGGTTGCCGCCTTTCACCCGATGTCCCAGGCCCAGCTCCGGGCAATCGCCAACAGCTTGCCCGACGAGTTCCGATCGATGATCCACGGGGCGATGCACGTCGAGTCGATCCTCGACAGTGCCCGGTCGATCATGGCCGACGCCGGTGTGGAGGCCGAGTACCACGAGGTCAACAACTATCCGTCCGAGGCCATCGTCGAGGCGGCGGAGACTCAGGATGCTGACCTCATCGTGGTTGGATCCCGGGGCGAAGGCATGGCCAAGCGACTCCTGCACGGCAGCGTCTCGACCAATGTGTTCCACCATGCCCCCTGCGCAGTACTGATCGTCCGCAACGATCAGTGAGATAGCACAGCCTGCCCGAACTTTGGGACTGCTACGACCCCCAAGCGGGTCGTAGCAGTCACAAAGTTCCGAGTCCGGGGGAGGGAGGTTCAGGGCGAGGGGACGGGCGGGCCCAGCTCAACCACAGGGCCGCCGTCCAGGCGAAATGAGGGCCGCCTACGGGACCGCCGGTGGTCGGGTTGAAGCTCTCGGGGAAGCCGCTGGTCAGGACGAGATCACGACTGGACACCCGAACCCGGTCGGCGCGGCTGGGACGACCGCATTCGGCTAGCCCGGTCGAAATCATGTAATTGACCATCTGCCAGACCGGGCCACGCCAGTAGCGGTCCGGTTCAAAACGAGAGTCCCGAGGGTCGAACGACGGCACCACGTAGGGACAGAGCCGCCCCCATTCGTCGAGCAGGTCGCAGATCTCATCGAGGTGGGAGGTGATACCGGCGTAGGGCGCCAGGAAGGAGGCCGACGTGGCGGCGTCGGCCCAGCGGCCGGTGCGCAGGTCGCGCGAGCAGTAGGCCCCGACCTGGGGATTCCACAGGCCGTCAAACCCGTCTTCCAGCCGAGCGATCCGCTCGGTCACCAGGCCGGGTTCGCTGTCGAGGCCCAACCGGTCGTTCAGCCACTGAAGGTCGCGCTCGGCCCGCAACAGGATGGCCGTGGTGGCCGGATCGGCCACCCAGAACGGGTTGCCGGCGGCCATGGCCTCATCATCCCAACCACACTCGGCCCCGAAGTTGACCAAAGCCAGGTAGCGGTCATAGTCGTGCTTGTGAGGGCGCATACCGGAGTCGACCACATCGAGATCGCGGCGCTGATAGCTGCCGACCGAAGAGGTGTCGACGGCCTGCAGCGGATCGTCCCAGTCGGGCAGATTGTCCCGCCCCGACTCCCACGGGTGGGCAACCGCCACCACCCCCGTGCCCTGTGGATCGCGAGCCCGGTGCCACCACTGATGCCAGCGCTCGATTGCCGGCAACAACGGGACCGCCCGAGCCGCGCCCTCGTGGTCGTCCGACTCGACCAGCCGGCGGAGAACCGTGGCCAGAACCGGCGGCTGGGATACCCCGGAACTGGGCACCGGCCCGTTGTCACCGCGCCACACGTCGGGACCGGGGAAGTAGCTGGACTCGTCGCTCCAGAAGATGATGTGGGGCACCATGCCCGAGGGCCACTGCGCCGCCATTAGGCGCTCGACCTCACGCCAGGCCCGATCGCGGTCGAACTCGGCCCAGCCAAGGGCGACGAAGGCCGAGTCCCAGTTCCACTGGAACGGGTAGAGCCGCGATGACGGAACCGTGTAGCCGTCGCGGTCATTGTCCCGGAGCACCTGGCGGGCCAGGTTGTCGAGGGAGTCGGCTCCAAGCCTGGTTATGGCCTCAGCCATGGACAACCAGGTCGGAGGCCGGATCAATCCAACGAATATGGTCGGCCGGGAATCGAATCCAGAGCCGCTGATCGGCTCGCACCGGGAACGTCGGGTGGGTCGACACCTTCAGATTGTTGCCGGCGACGCCCACGGTCAGAAGGTTCTGCGATCCCAACGGCTCCACCACCTTGACATCGACGCCAATGGCGTCCGGTTGAGCCTCGGACAACGCTTCCATGTTCTCCGCTCGGATTCCCAACGTGACCCGGCCGCCCTCCAGGCCGGCCAGTGCTCCCTGCACCTCCGGTGGAGGGGCAATCCGGTGGCCGTCGACATCGACCGAAACCTGACCTGAGCCCATCCGTTCGATCGTGCCGTCGACAAAATTCATCGGCGGGTTGCCGATGAAACTACCGACGAACCGGTTGGACGGAGAATCGTAGACGGTCGACGGCCGATCGAGCTGCTGGATGACGCCGTCACGCATCACCGCCACCCGATCCCCCATACTGAGGGCCTCGATCTGGTCGTGGGTGACGTACACCGTCGTGGCGTTGACCTCGGCCAGCAGACGTTTCAGCTCGGCCCGCATCTCCAAGCGGAGCAGCGCATCGAGATTCGACAGCGGTTCGTCCATAAGGACCACGTCGGCCTTCATGGCCAGAGCCCGGGCCACCGCCACCCGTTGCCGCTGTCCGCCGCTCATGTCGCTCGGTCGACGATCGAGCAGCTCCTCGATGTGGAGTAGCTCGGCCGCCTCGCCCACCCGCCGCTCGATCTCGAGACTGTCGACATCGTGCATCTTGAGCCCGAACCCGATGTTGTCACGTACGGTCATGTGGGGAAAGATGGCGTAGCTCTGGAACACCATGGAAATCTGCCGTTGACCGGGCGGCAGGTAGGTGACGTCCCGGCCACCGATGGAGATGCGACCGGAGTCGGCCATGCCCAGACCGGCGATGGCCCGCAGCAGCGTGGTCTTGCCGCAGCCGCTGGGACCGAGCAGCACCAGGAACTCCTGATCCTCGATCACCATGCTGGCGTTGTCGACCGCCACCTTGTCGCCGAAGGTCTTGGTCACGGATTCGATTCGGATCTCAGCCATGTTGTGTGCTCACTTGCTTACTTGACCCCACATGTTGAACAGGTACTTGCGGATGAAGAACATGAAGATGATGGACGGCACCATCAGGAAGAAGCCACCGGCGAACTGGAAGGCTTCGGAGGAGTTGGCCAGTGAGTTCAGTACCAACGCCGGGAGGGTTCGATTCTCCAGGGTGAGTACGCTGGCGGCGAAGACCTCGTTCCACGACAGCACGAAGGTGAAGAGACCGGACGCCGCGATGCCCGGCATCACCAGGGGCATGACGATATGGCGAAACGACTGCAGCGGACTGGCCCCGAATACCTGGCCGGCCTCCTCCAGCTCGTAGGGCACGCTGGCGAACACGCTGGCGATGACCAGCACCGTGGTCGGTAGGGCCAGGGCGGTGTGCATGAGGGCCAGGCTGAACACGTTGTCGAACAGACCGACGTTGATGAACAGGACCGCCAACGGAATAGACAGGACCACGATGGGAAAGGCCCGAACGGCCAGGATGCCGAGGCGGAACAGGTCTCGGCCGGGGAAGACGTAGCGGGAGATGGCGTAGCCGGCCGGCAAGGCGATGGCGGTGGAGGCCACGAGGGTGATGGCCGCCACCAGCACGCTGTTCCACAGGCCGCGGAGCACGCCGTCGGACCGGAGGAAGAAGTCCATCGTCTCGGTCGAGAACGGGATGAAGGGCAGGAAACTCTTGGGGTAGGAACGAACGGTCTCGGCCGTGGTGAAGGCCATGGAGAAGACGAAGAAGATGGGGATGAGAATCCACAGCGCGATGAAAACGGCCACGGCGTAGGTGCCGACGCGGGACCGCCGGTTGCGAGCCTGCATACTCCGATGCAGCGCCGCCACCTCCGGCGAATCGAGCGGAGGGAGATCATGGCTGGTCGACCCGTCGAGGCCGGCGGGTTTGCTTGGCGTGGTTGTCATGTCGGCCGCACCTCCGACTCGGCCCGAACTGCTCGAAGGTAGAAGAAGGCACTGGCGATCGAGAGGGCCAGAATGAACAGGGCGTAGGCCGAGGCCACGTTGTTGTTGCGGAACTCGAAGTACTGGCGATAGGTCTCGTTGGCCAGGACGGTCACGATGTCACCGCCGGAGAGGGCGATGACCACGGCGAACACCTGGAACGCCAGGATCGTCCGCAGTATCAGAGCCACCTGGATGCTGGGCCGGAGCAGGGGCAACACGATGGTGCGGACCCGCTGCCAGTAGCTGGCACCGAACAGTTCGGCCGCCTCCAGGGTCTCCCGGGGTATGGCCTGGAGGCCGGAAACCAGGATGATCATCACGATGGAGGTGGCCCGCCACAGCTCGGCCAACACGATGGCGAAGATAATCCAGCCTCTGGTCTCGGCCGTCAGATACGACTGGGGGCCGTCGATCAGACCGACGGTGTCGAGCACGCTGTTGAGCAACCCGCTGCCGGTGAAGATGGAGAAGAACAAGATGCCCACGGCCAGGTCGGACATCCCCATGGGCAGCGAGAACAGATAAAGGAAGCCGGAGCCGAGTTTGAGCCGGGCGTCAATGACCAGAGCCATGATCAGCGCCAGCACGAACTGGAGGGGAAGGATCAGGACCATGAGCAACAACGTGGTCTGCCAGGCCGGACCGAACTTGGCGTCGTTGAACATCTTGGTGAAGAACTCGGTGGTGAACTGGCCGGCCGAACCCCGGTCGACTCGGCCCGAGGTTTCGTCGCTGAACACCTCGACGAACCGCGACGGCGCCCACCCCGAGATCGAGGGATCGTCCACGGCGGCCACCTGATACCAAACCTCCAGGGTGGCGGTGTCGACAACGGCGAAGGGCGCTCTGGCCTCCACCTCGGCCACCACCTCGGATGACTGGTTGGGCTCGGCGGTGAGAACAGTCAGTTCGTCGGCCGCCGAGCCGAGGCGAGGACGAATCGTGCCGGCCAGCGGCGTTCCGTCGTCGGCCTCGGTCCGAATCCTGACCCGTGACTCCGGGGCCCAGCCGCTGACGGCACCGGCGTCGGCCTCCACCTCGACCAGAAACCACTGCTCGGTCAGGAGACCGGCGGCATCGGTATCGGTCAGGAGGTTGCCCTGCTGGCCCAGCACGGTGATGGCATCACCCTGTTGGAGCTGGCCGGCTTCGGCACCGTCCAGCGTCGGCTCATCCAGCAGCGGGAGCACGGCGTCGTCGTCGTAGATGGCGAGCATGATGCCCTGAAACATCGGGTAGGCGAAGAAGGCGGCGAGGTAGATCAGGGCAGGGGCCAGTAGGAGGTAGGGCACAATCCGGCGACGCCAGCTTGGAGGCTGTTTGACGTTGAGTTCGGCCTGGTCGGCCACGTCGATGGCGGTGTCGGGCCCCGAAGCAGGCGCGGTCACGATGGGTCCTCGGATCGTCGTGTGTGGACTTTGGGATGAGGATGATTCTGTGGGCCCGGCCGTTGGCGGACCGAGCCCACAGAAGTCAGGAAAACGTCGGGGTCCTAGCCGGCGGGAGCCACCTGGCAGGGTCCGTCGCTCGGCTCGTCGGGGGCCCAGCAGGGAGCACCGGTCTCGTCCAGGAGGGCCTGCAGGGCGTTGCCCTCCTCGTCGAGGACGGTGGCGATGTCTTCGCCGTCAAACACGACCCGGTTGAAGGCGTTGCGGTAGATGTCGTTGATCTCGCCGCCCCGGTCGCCGAGACCGACGGGAAGGAGCGCTGGGAGGGCGTCGTCGGCGTTCAGCAGTTTGTCGACCGCCTCGGCCTCAAGCTGAACACCGGCCGGCAGATCGGCCACATCGACCCCTTCCAACACCGGGAAGAACGCCAGTTCGGCCAGCACCTGAGCCTGAACCTCGGGAGATGTCAGGTAGTCGATCACGGCCACTGCGGCGTCGGGATCGGGAGCGTCGGCCGGGATGCCGAGTCCGGCGATCACGGGCATGAATCCTCGACCCGAGGGCCCGGATGGCGTGGGGAAGGCCACGAAGTTCTCCGGTTCGGCGTTGAAGGCTTCGACCAGTCGGGCCACGTGATCGAAGGCCACCCAGACGTCGCCGGACAGGAGGGGCTCCTGCATGAAGTCGTAGTTGATCGACTCCGGGTGCACGGTTGGCCAGAGATCGTCGCGAGCCCAGGTCAACATGTCGGCCGCCTCGGCGCTCCGGAACTGGGTGACCATGCCGCCGGTGAACGACGGGTAGAGGTAGCCCTCGAGGAAGCGGTGGAACAGACCGGCGTGAGGCAGACCGCACTTCGGCGTTCCCTCGCCGTCGAGAATGGCCTGACACCAGGCCGACAGATCCTCCCAGGCCAGGTTGTCGATGTCGGCCCCCTCGGGCAGGTAGGCCAGGGCCTCGTTGTTGGCGGCCATGATGTAGGTGGCCTGAGCCCACGGCACGTAGGCCAGGTTGTCATCGCTACCCAGGAGACCGGCGTCAACCATCGACGGAGCGAAGGTCCGGTCGGCGCTCAGGTCGTCGAGGACGTCGACCATGTTGGTCATGGCACCGGCGTCGACCAACGCCGGGAAGGCGCCGTGAAGGCCGCCGTACACGTCGATGGAGGCCGATCCGGAAAGGATCTGATCGATGGTCGGACCTTCTTCGCCGGTGGTCACATCGATGCCACCCGGTTCGAGGATGGCTCGTAGCTTCTCGGATTCCTCCACCGGGGCGAACTGTGAGCTGACGAACGAGGCGGCGGCGGCATCGCCGCCGGCCGAGGCGTCGTCTTCTTCCATGGCCTCTTCTTCGACCGGCTCCTCGGTCTCTTCTTCGGCGGGCTCTTCCTCCGCCTCTTCGGCGGTGTCGGTTGCCTCCTCCTCGGTCTCGGTGGCGTCGTCTGAGTCGGCGCTGTCGCTGCCGCAGGCGGCGGCCACCATGGCCAGTGCCAGTAGTAGAGCGAGGAGGCGCCGTAAACCGACGCCCCCGGGCAGGGCTGACGTTGAACGTCGAGTCATCTGATCTCCCCTTCGTGGTATGGTTGGACTTGTCCGAAACGTTTCGGATATCCTGTGGAGATACCATACTCCGATGCCCGATGCCTGTCAACGAGACACTCACCATCGCCATCCGACATCAGACGGCGACAACTTCGCGACCACCCAATGAGCCCCAACACCCGACAACCCGATCGTCCCACACTACGCGAAGTGGCGGCAGTGGCCGGCCTCTCGGTCACTCAGACGTCGCGGGCACTCAACGGTCACAGCGATGTCGCCGCCGCCACCCGCCAGCGGGCGTTGGCCGCCGCCCACGAGGTCGGCTACATGCCGAACCTGGAAGCTCGCCGGCTCAAAGTCCCCACCGCTCGGGCCCATTCCATCGGCCTGGTCCTCTCCTCACCCGAGCAGAGGTTTTCCGATCCCTTTCTCGGCGATCTCCTCACCGCCATCGCCCGCCAGGCCGCTCACCACGACTTCGAGCTGCAGCTGTCGACGCCGGTCGACCCCGACGGAGCGTTGGCGGTCTACCAGCGCGCCATCCGAACCAAACGAGTCGACGGCTTCATCCTGCTCCGGGTGGCCAGTGACGACCAGCGAGTGCGATTCCTGCTCGACCAGAACGTGCCGTTCGTGACCCTGGGCCGACCGGCCGACATGTCGGGATTCCCGTCGGTATCAGAGTCACCGGAAAGCCTGACAACCACCATCGAACATCTCACCGGCCTGGGTCACCGCTCGATCGGCGTGGTGGCCCTACCCCCGGGCTTCGCCATGGCCGAACAACGCCTGGTGTCGTTCAACCGGGCCATGGAGGCGGCCGGCCTGGACGTGTCGCCTGACGACGTGGTCACCGCCACCGGCTACCACCAGGACTCGGGCCTGGCCGCAGCCACGGTGCTCCTGTCGAAGCCCAACCCTCCGACCGCCATCATCGCCTTCAACGACTTCTTCTCCATCGGCGTCATGCGAGCCGCCCGGGCTCTCGACCTCGACATACCCCGCGATCTCAGTCTGATCGCCGTCGATGACACCATCATGGCCGGCAACGCCGTGCCACCGCTCACCGCGGTGCGAAACCCGGCGATCGAGTACGGAGAGCAGCTCGTCACCCATCTGCTGGCCGCCATCGACAACGGCCTCAGCGACCACCGCGGCACTGTGCGGCCTGAGCTGATCCTCCGCTCCTCCACCGCCACCCCCCGCCCGCAATAGGACAGCCCAACCCGCCCGAACTTTGTGACTGGGACGACCCGTTAGTGGGTCGCTCCGGTCACAAAGTTCCGGCCAACCCCAACCTGACGGCCCCACGATAAGCTTTTGCTCGTGTCGTTACGGCCTATTCCGGTACTGCTGTACCACCGTATCGAACCAGAGGGTGCGGGCTCCAGAACGGCGATATCGACGCCGCTCGACGTCTTCAGGTCGCACCTGCACTGGTTGGCGGCCAACGACTACCGTCCGCTCACCCTGCCGGAACTCAAGAATCGCATCGACGGGGCCGAGCCCTACGGACCGAATGAGGTGGTCGTCACCTTCGACGACGGCTACGCCAGCCTGCCCGAGCTGGCCGTCCCGGCGTTACGGGAGGCCAACATCAGGGCCAACGCCTTTCTCATCACCCAGCGTGTGGGCAAAGACGATCATCTCGACTGGAACCAGGTTCGGGAGCTGTCAGCCGAGGGGGTCCTCCGGTTCCACAGCCACAGCCACTCCCATGACCGATGGGCCCTCGGCCCGGTCAGCGTCGACGACCTGGTCAACGATCTGACGACCTCCCGCCAGGCCCTGATCACCGAACTGGACCCGCCGAGCGATGATCTGGGCTTCCTGGCCTGGCCCTACGGCCGAACCTGCAGGCCATGGGAGCAGGTGGCCATCGACCTCGGGTTCACCACCCAGTTCGTGGTTCAGCGAGGGGCCGTCACCCGGCCTGGACAATCCCTGCGTCTGCCCCGACTGATGGTCGACGGCATGCCGCTCCCCCGATTTGCCCGCTGGATGCGCACCCTGGCCAGCCGCTCAGGGGCCCACACCTCGAACCGGACATTCGGCACCATCCGCCGGCTGCGCAGCAACCCGGGCTACACCTGACCCGGCTACCCTTTCCGGGGTGAGTCAACAGTCGCAGTCGCCCGGATACCGGGTCGCCATCCTGCAGCGTCGCCTGGTCCAGTATCGCCTCACGTTGTTCGATCAACTGCGAACCACATGTGCCGAACGAGGCATCGAACTCCATCTGGTGTACGGCGAGGCCTCGGCCACCGACCAGGCCCGCAACGACGGAGGGTCCATCCCCTGGGCCGACGAAGTCAAAGCCCGGTGGTTCAACGTGAGGGGGGCCGAGCTCGTATGGCAACACCTCCCGTCACATCTGAGCGACGTTGATCTGGTGGTCATGACCCAGGAGAACAAGATCCTGTCCAACTACCGGCTGCTGGCCCAGCGAGCCACGGGTCGTGGCCCCAGGATGGCCTATTGGGGTCACGGCCGGAATCTCCAGTCGGTCAAACCCGGTGGCCTGAGCGAACGGTGGAAGCGGCTGCTGGTCAACCGCATCGACTGGTGGTTCGCCTACACCCAGGGCACCGTCGACTATCTGACGGCCAACGGGTTTCCCGGCGATCAGATCACCCGTCTGGACAACGCCATCGACGATGTCTCGTTCCGGGCCGACCTCGACGCGGTCGACGACGATCACCTGGCTCGACTGCGGAACGAGATCGATCTGGCCGCCGGCGCGCCGCTGGCCCTGCACTGCGGATCGCTGTACAAGGAGAAACGGCTGGACGACCTGATCGCCATCGGTGACCACATTCACCGGGCCATGCCCGACTTCCGGATGGTGATCGTGGGCGACGGACCGGATCGACCTCGCCTGGAGTCGCTGCTGGCATCCCGCTCCTGGGGGCGCTGTGTCGGAACCCTGACGGGGTTGGAGAAGGCGGCCTGGTTCCGCTTGGCCGCTGTGCAGCTGAACCCGGGCCTGGTCGGCCTCCACGTGCTCGACTCGTTCGTGGCCGGCGTCCCGCTGGTGACGACCAGGGAGGCGTTGCACGGCCCGGAGATCGAGTATCTCGACGACGGCGTCAACGGTCTGTTCGCCGATCCCGATCCCCGACGGTTTGCCGACGAGGTCATCGGTCTGCTGTCCGACCCCGATCGGTTGCAGACCATGGTCGACGCCGGCCAAAAGGCGGCCGGCCACTACACCCTGGCCAACATGGTGGGTAACTTCGCCGACGGCATCGCGGCCTGCTTGCGGCGCCCGTAGGTCTCCGTAGCGGCACCTCTCGACGACACATCGACGGAGTCGAGCCTGGCCCGGTACCCCTCGGTGGGGTATCATCATGGGCGGCGGCTTGTCACGCCAAACCTTCGACTCGGAGCCCACGCCTCCGATCACGCCATAGGCAGGAAGGCAAAGGGGACCGCGAGTGCCCGGCAGGGTTCCATTTCGACTGACAGGTAGTCCTGGCACACCTGCAGACAAGCGTGGGTTGTTCGGTGGCAGCCGGGACGAAAGCGAGTTGAGATGACCCGTCAGGAATCGTTCAAGCAACGAGTGCGTCAGCGTATGGCCAAGACCGGCGAACGCTACACGGCGGCTCGCAAGGTACTGCTCGACCAGGCGGCCGCTTCCTCCACCGGCCGACCATCGGACCGGGTGTGGGTGTCGCCGCCGGAGATGTCGAATGAGGCCATGGTGGCCGCCACCGGCCGGGGCCACGACGAGTGGGCCGACATCATCGATGCCTTCTCCGGAGACCGTCCCCATGACCACCAGGCGGTGGCCGCCCACCTGGAGGCCGAGTTCGACGTGGTCGATGGCTGGTGGGCTCAGGGGATCACGGTGAGCTACGAGCGCATCACCGGTCTGCGGCTTCCCTATCAGCGGGCCGACGGCACGTTTGCCTGCGCCAAGTCGCAGACCGTGGCCGTCGACGCCGATGTCCTACGCAAGATGCTGCTCAGTGATGAGCATCGAGCCGACCTCTTCCCCGATCGCCCCACCGAGCTGCGGTCGAAGCCGACGACCAAGGCACTGCGGATCGGCATCGGGCCGGACAAGGCGGTGGCCCTCTTCGGGCTCGACGATCTGAGCGACGGACGGACCAGGGTTTCGATCCAGCACGAGAAGCTGCCCACATATGAGAGCGTCGAGGTATGGAAGTTCTACTGGTCGGATTGGCTCAACGCCATCGACGAGTCCTCTTCCGAATAGCCGGCAGCCGGATCCGGCAGCGGGATCCGGCAGTCCTGAGGGTCTCGGCTCTGTTAACGTTTCCATCGGATTTCCCACCTGATTGGGTGTGAGGACAATCTCGCCCCTGATCAGATCGGCAGACAAAGCGAAACGTATGGCAAGAACCGGAGCAATGGTCGCGGTGGCCGACTTCTACCGGCAGCATCACGACCGGCTCTGGCGGTCGCTGCTGGGCTACACCGGTGATCCGGAGTTGGCCAGCGAAGCCGAGGCCGAGGCCCTCACCCAGGCGTTGCGCCGGGGCGATCAGCTCTACGATCCGGCGGCCTGGATCTGGCGCACCGCCTACCGCATCGCCGGTCGGCTCCTGGCCGAGGGCCGGCGTCGCCCGCTGCCGGTGGCCGAAGTTCCCGATCGAGCGCTGGCGGGAGATCCTCTGATCGAGACGCTCGACATGTTGGACGTCTTGACCCCCCAGCAACGGGCCATCGTGACGCTCCGATACGTGGCCGACCTCAAGCCGACCGAGATCGCCGACATCATCGATTCCACCCCCGGATCGGTCCGGGTGCAGCTACATCGGGCCCACGCCAACCTCCGTCAAACCTGGAGCGACAAATGACCAACGACCTGGACATCGATCCCGAGGTGGCGACACGCCTCAGCCCGCTGGCCGAAGTCGAGACTCCCGACGTCTGGTCCCTGATCGACGACAGCGAGTTCGACCGGCCCTTTGTCGACGACGGGCTGGGCGGCGCCCCCGACTTCTCACTGGTCGCTCTGGATGATGTCGCGCCGACCGCTGACCGGCCCTGGGTCCGGCCCCTGTTGATGGCGGCCGGAGTGGCGGCACTGGTGCTGGCCGGAGTGGCGCTGTTGCCCCGGTCGGAACAACGGCTGGAGAACCCGGCCGATCAACCGGCCCCGGCCACGCAGCCGGCGGCCGACGGCGCCGACGTCGACGCCGACCCGTCCGCCGTCAATTCCGGCTATCCCCAGGAGGTCGAGATCGGCCCTGACCGCACGGCCATGTCGAGCGTGCCTCCCCACGGCAGTTTCTTCGTGGTCTTCGACGCCGGGGCCGTGGTGGTCACGGCCGACGGCGAGGTGCTGGGCCATTACCCGGGCGGGATCCCGGAATTCATGTTCCCCGAAGACAACACCTTCTTCGACGTGTTGCCCCCTCCCGACGGCTGCCAATACAGTTCGATCCGGGCCGATACCCGCATCTACTTCTGCTCCGACGAAGTCGGGCCGACGGTGGAGATTGTCGACGACGACCTGACACGCCGACCGCTGGCCTCGTTCCCCCTTCCCGAGAACCAGGGCACGGTGCCCGGTCAGCTCACCGACGGGTTCTTCGCCCCGGTTGCCGGTCGAGCGGGGCCGATGCTCCTGCAATGGAGCCAAGATGTGTCGGGCACGGCCGGCGGATGTGACACCAACTACATGGCCATGATGGTCGACAGCGCCGCTTGGGCCACCACCCAGGTCCGCGGGGGAACGATCCGCCATCTCGACGGGTCGAGCTGGTGGGACGGAGGCACCTCGGACGCCTATTATCATCAGAGTCGGCCGGTCGGTTGGAGCGCCGAGGGCGACGAAGCCTACGTGTGGCAGTACAACGGGGGTTGCCACGAGGAAATCGCCATCGAGGAAGGGGTCTACGGCTACCAGCTCGACGGCTCGTCCCGCCTGCTCTTTCCCGTGCATCCCGATGTCCGCCAGATCCGATTGTTCAGTCCGCCGGCCGACGTGGCCGTCAACCCGAGCGACGGGCAAGCCGAAGGCCCGGATCTGGCCGCCGAGTCCCCCGAGCAGTGGGAGGCGTGGGCCGGGCCGCTGAAGGTTTCCTTCGACGGTCCCGAGTCGGCGGTGGCGGATCCGCAATACGGGATCGACGCCGAACTGGTGATGGGGTTTGCAGCCGACGAGCTGGGGATGAGCAACCCGACGATGTCGGTGGCGGCGGGCGAGCCGGCAGGCTGGATCCTGACCGAGGACAGCCTGACGGTATGGCTCCGGCCCAACAACTGGTTCCGGGGCGAGACGCCCACGGCCACCGAGCTCAGGCAGTGGACGGTCAGGACGGCCGACACCTTCCTGCCCGATGAAGACGACTTCCTGTCGGCCCGGGTGGGGCCCGACCCCGGAACGGGGATCTGGCACGCCCGGTTCACCGTGCCCGGGCTCGACGCCGAGGCCCAGGCCACCTATGTCATGGACGACATCACCTACGGCCCGTCCGTGGCCGAAGCCGGAGACCCGGCCGAGATCTCATTCGGAGTTCTATCCGAGCCGACGGAACCGGCCGTGCTCACCATCAGCTGGTACCGGGACGGCCGGCTTGTGGCCTACCGCCGGGCCACCATCCCACCGGGCGAATTCTCGGCCGGGTAGCGTGCCGCCGGGCCACGCACCACTAGCCGCCGAAGCTGACCTCGGGCAGCCTGGTCATAGCCTCGGCGATGGCGTCGGCCGGGTACTCGTAGCGTTCGAGGTGACCGGCGGCGTGCTTGCCGTAGGCCGCCATGTCGAAGTTTCCGTGACCGGAGAGGTTGAACAAGATGACCTTCTCATCACCGGTCTCCTTGCACTTGAGGGCCTCGTTGATGGCGGCTCGCACCGCATGGTTGGACTCAGGGGCCGGCAGAATGCCTTCGGCCCGGGCGAACTGAATCCCGCCGTCGAAGGTGTCGACCTGATCAATGGCCACCGCCTCGATATGGCCGGACTCGACCAGGGCCGAGACCTGGGGCGACATGCCGTGGTAGCGCAACCCGCCGGCGTGAATGCCGGGTGGAATGAAGGTGTGGCCCAGGGTGTGCATACGAACGATGGGAGCCATGCCGATCACGTCGGCGAAGTCCCACGCCACCTCACCCCGGGTGAGGGTCGGGCAGGCCGCCGGTTCGGCGGCGATGATCCGGGTGTTTCGGCCCTGGCGTACGTTCTCCCGGATGAAGGGGAAGGCGATACCACCGAAGTTCGAACCGCCGCCGGCGCAGCCGATGACGACGTCGGGGTACTCACCGGCCATCTCCATCTGCTCCAACGCCTCAAGGCCGATCACGGTCTGGTGGAGCAGCACGTGGGGCAGGAACGACCCCAGCGAGTACTTTTTCTCTCCGTTCGAGGTGGCCGCCGCCTCGATGCCCTCGGAGATGGCGGTGCCGAGGGAACCGGGGTGATCGGGGTCCTGCTCCAGCAGCGTCCGCCCGGCGTTGGTGTTGGTTGAGGGCGAGGGGAACACCGTGGCCCCGAAGCTCTCCATGACGTGGCGCCGCATGGGCTTCTGGTCGTAGGAAACCCGAACCATGTAGACCTCACAGGCCAGATCGAAAAAGTTGCAGGCCATCGACAAGGCTGAGCCCCACTGACCGGCTCCGGTTTCGGTGGTGAAACACGTGCCGCCCTCGTCCTTGAGGTAGAAGGCCTGGGCCACCGCAGTGTTGGGTTTGTGCGACCCCACCGGCGACACGCCTTCATATTTGTAGTAGATGTGGGCCGGCGTCTCCAGCGCCTGCTCCAGTCGGACGGCCCGCATCAGCGGCGTCGGCCGCCACAGCTTGTAGACATCGCGAACCGGATCAGGGATCTCGATCTCGGCGTCGGGCGACACGTCCTGGCCGAGCAAGGCCATGGGGCTGAGCACACTGAGGAAGTCGGGGGTCACCGGCTCCTGGGTTTGGGGATGCAGCGGTGGCACCATCGGCACCGGCATGTCAGCGTTGAGGTTGTACCAGGCCCGGGGGATCCGGTCCTGGGGCAGTTCAAATCGTGTGTTCTCGGTCATCTCGGTTTCCCCATCTCTGTGTGGCCCGGGCTCCGCGGCACTTGGGGCCAGAGTATAGAAATCGCCGAATCCCCCGTCGAACCGTGCCGCCGACCGGCCGGCCGGCTCTACCATTTTCAGGGTGACGATTCGTATTGCCAATGCTCCCTGTTCCTGGGGGGTGGAGTTCGCCGACGATGACCGCAATCTTCCGTGGCCGACGATGCTGGCCGAGTGTGCGGCCGCCGGCTACCGCGGCATCGAGCTCGGTCCGGTGGGCTACATGCCCGAAGACCCGGCCGAGTTGGCCGAGGCCCTCGACGAGCACCACCTGGAACTGGTCGGTGGTGTCGTCTATCGCCCGTTCCATGATCCCGATCGCTGGGACGAGGTGGCCGACGCCGCCCGCCGCACCGCCCAGGTGCTGTCGGCTCACGGCGCTCGGCATCTCGTCATCATCGATTCGATCTCCGAGCGCCGGGCCCCCACCGCCGGCCGGCCGGCCGAGGCCGAGCAGATGGAGTCCGAGGAGTGGGTGGCCTTTCGGGACCGGATCGCCCACACCGCCCGCATGGCCACCGGCGACCACGGTCTGACCACGTCGATCCACCCCCACGCCGGAGGCTTCGTCGACTTCCAGCCCGAAGTGGAGCGGTTGCTGGCCGAGATCGACGACGACATCCTGGGCTTGTGTCTCGACACCGGCCACTTCACCTACGCCGGTGGCGATCCGGTGGCCTTCATGAGCGACCACCGCGATCGACTGCGCTACGTGCACTTCAAAGACATCGACCCAACGGTCAAGCACGACGTCATCGCCAACCGCACCGGTTTCTACCAGGCGTGCGGCCAGGGCATCTTCTGCCATCTCGGCCAGGGCGAGGTCGACTTCGCCGCCGTCAGGGATCTGTTGGTGGGCATCGGCTATGAGGGTTGGTGCACGGTGGAGCAGGACTGCGACCCGTCAGGTGATACCTCGCCGCTTGACGACGCCATCGTCAACCGCAACTATCTGGCATCAATGGGCTTCAAACGAGAGGATCGGTGATGGCGATGGAGGGCTACGGGCCGCACGACGTCAAGGCGTTCCTGGCCGATGAACACGGGCTGGCCACGGTGTCGACCACCCAGGCCGACGGCCGGGTGCTGTCGAGCGTGGTCAACTGCGGGGTGATGGCTCACCCGGTGACCGGTGAAGACTGCGTGGCCCTGGTGTCCCGCGGTGACGCCGCCCGGCTGGGCCATATTCGCCGGGGCTCGGAGGTGACGATCCTGGTTCGCCGCGGTTGGATGTGGCGGGCCGCCACCGGACCGGCCGACATCATCGGACCCGACGACCCCGAACACTCGTCGGGCACCGTGTTCGACGCCGAGGCCCTACGGTTGCTGATGCGTGATGTCTACCAAGCGGCCGGCGGCTCCCACGACGATTACGACGAGTATGACCGGGTGATGGCCACCGAGCGGCGAGCCGCTGTCTTCGTCTCCCCCGACCGGGTCCTCGGCGTCGGCTGACGGCCTTCCACCCTTTGGCCACTCCCTTCCCCTCCCCTCCCCGAAAATTGCAGCAAAAAACGAGGGTCGGGCTCGCTTTTTACTGCGGTTATCCGGAGATTTCGTACTGAATGGCAGCCCGCTCGCTGATGTTGCCCATGATCATGTCGGCGATGAACTGCTGGTGCACGGGGTGGTCGCGGTAGACGATGTAATCATCGGCTGAGGCGAAGTCGCCAACCACGACGTAGTCATAGTTCTGCTCGCTGAGCCCAAGATCGGCTCCGTGGCGGTAGCTCTGGATCTCGGGGATCACATCCGCCAGTTTGTTGAACCCGTCGGCCGCGGCGGCTACGTGACCGCCGTCGACCCCGTCGGCCCATTTGAACATCACCACAT
The DNA here is from genome assembly GCA_965216685.1 of Acidimicrobiales bacterium. Classification (GTDB taxonomy): domain Bacteria; phylum Actinomycetota; class Acidimicrobiia; order Acidimicrobiales; family SZUA-35; genus JAHELU01. The sequence continues at coordinate 2,722,818 of OZ244195.1, read as the reverse complement.
GTCGGAACACGTCAACTCCTCGGCATCGGCTCGAACACCCCACTAGTATGCGCCCGGGGCCGTTCGATCGGGCACGTATGGCGGACCAACATCACGTTGACAACAGGAGAAGAACATGAGCGCATTCGACAAGGCCAAGGAAAAGCTGGAGGACATCAAGGACGCAGTGGTCGATGCCGTGGGTGACGCCAAGGACGCCGTGACCGACCTGGCAGGCGACGCCGCCGACGCCGTAGGTGGGGTCAAAGACGCCGTAGCCGACCAGGCAGGCGACGCCGCCGACGCCGTAGGTGGGGTCAAAGACGCCGTAGCCGACCAGGCAGGCGACGCCGCCGACGCCGTAGGTGACGCCAAAGACGATGCGCTGGCCGACGTGGCCCAGGCCGCCGATTCCGCCGGCGACGCCGCCGACAACGTGGCCGACGCCGTCGATCCCACCGACTGATCATCGAGCACAAGCACGGCCAGGACCGCCACCTGCTCAGGGTCGGCGTCATCGGTCTCGGGGGGATGGGATCGTTTCATGCCCGGGCGCTCAACGACATGGCCGGGGTCACGGTGGCCGCGCTGTGCGATCCACCGAAACCCGACATCGATGAGCTGGCCCACCGGCTCGATGCGCCGGTTGTAGCCGACCCGGCGGTGCTGATCGCCGGGTCGGGTACCGACGCTGTCGATGCCATCGTCATCGCATCGCCCGATGAGACCCACGCCGCCCTGGCCGTGGCGGCCGTCGAAGCGGGGCGACCGGTCCTGTGTGAAAAGCCGCTGGCCACCACCGTGGCCGACGCCGCCGCCGTGGTGGCGGCCGAAGAAGCAGCCGGCCGCCGTCTCCTGCAGCTGGGATTCATGCGACCGTATGATCGAGCCCACCAACAATTGGCCGAAGCGGTGGCCGAGCTGGGCGCCGTCCATCATGTCCGCTGCACCCACACCAACACGGCGGCGGCCAGTCGCCCCATCGAGGTGATCGTCGGGCAATCGATGGTGCACGATGTCCACACTGTTCGCAGCCTCACCGGCGCCGACTTCACCTCGGTCTGGGGCCACGCCACGGCCGACGAGTCGGGCCATCCCCGTCACGTTCTGGTCATGGCCGAACTGTCGAACGGCGGCCATGCCACTCTCGAGTTCGAAGACAATGCCTTCGCCTACGACGTCGCAGTCGAAGTGACGGCCGACCGGGGCATCGCCGCCACCGGCAAACAGCTCGCCGCTGAAGTCCGGCGCGACGGGCATCATCGCATGGAGATCGGCTTCGACTGGTTCGCCCGGTTCGACCAGGCCTACCGGTCAGAGCTGTCGGCCTGGGTCGAAGCGGCCCGCCATGGTGGGGCCACCGGTCCGTCGGCGGTCGACGGATTGGCGGCGCAACAGGTGGTGGCCGCCATTGTCGAGTCGATCAAGGGTCACCGTCCGGTCTCGCTCTGACCGGCCCGGCGACGCTCAGCCGAACGGGTCGTCGACATCATCGGGCACCATGGCGTCGTTCCCGCCGGCGGTCGCTCCGGCCCGGGAATCGAGGGTTCCTCCGGCAAAGTGGGTAGGCCTCGGTCAGCCAACCGAGGATCTCGTCATCGACCTGCTCGGGGTCGTCGATGTTGATGACGTGGAAGTACTTGGTGCGGTGGTCGATGACCTTGCGGGAGAGCCGTCCGCTCGTCAGCCTCCTCCCCAGGTGGAAGCCCAGAGCGGTCCACTTTTTCATGGCCCGCAGCTCGCACAGCATCGGCCCGTTCTTGAACAGAATGCCGATGGTGATGGGATCGATGATGACCGGACCCAGGCTCTCCAGATGGGCGGCCACCACCTCGAACACTGGCCGTTCCCACGGCTGAGCCAAGGCGAAGTACTCGTCGACGGTGAGCCCTGGGCTGCACATGTGGGACTGACCCTGACGACCGAACTCACGGCGGCAGTCGGGGCACGTCCAGCGTCGCATTACCGCCAGACTACCGTTCAGGCGTTTGTCACTCCTCCTCAGTGTGGGGGTTGTCGAGGTCTTCGTCCACGTCGAGAATCAGCTCGTCGACCAGGTCCGGGTCGGTGGCGAACAGTGATCCGTCGGCGGTGGCCTCGAGAGCGGCGCTGAGGATGAGTCGGGCTTCGTTGTTGAGCATGCCGATGGACTTCTGGCCGATGAGTGAGTCGCCGGTACCTTCGGTCTGGCCGCTGATCTCGACCAGCACGCTGCCGCCGACGTTGGTCTCACCGGCCGCGATTCGTTCGTTGGCGGCCAGGCCGTAGGCGTTACGGGCGATCCCAGGGAACGAACCTCCGTTGTAGCGGTCCATCTCGGAGAAACCCTTCTCCAGCGACGCCTGCTTCATGACCACGGTGAGTTGCTTGGACAGGTCGACCGCCTCGGGAGCCACATCTTCATTGGTGGGCCACAACACCGACGACGTGTGGCGGCGGCCGGGCCGGTTCGGCCCGTCGGGATCGGCGTCAAAGGCAATGCGGTCGATGTCCTGGTTGTGGACATCGATCACCCAGATCGGTTGGTAGGCCTTGTAGGCGTCGACCACCGCCACTGCTTCAGGAACGGGGTTGGCGGTGGGGTCGAAGTGCACCCCGTCGAGGCCGGGGTTGCACTGGATCTGCCAGCTGTCGGTCCAATCCATCCAGTGGTAGCGGTTGACGTCGTAGCTCCACAGAAGCGAGTCGTCGGCCAGTTCCAGGTCGGTGGTGAAGACTCCTCGACCCTGGTCAAGCCGGGATTCGATGATGGTGCCGTCGGAGGCGAAGCAGCTGCGGGAGTTGCGCACCGGGGCACTGAAGTCGGTGTTGCCCCGTTCGGGGATGGTGGACCCGTCGGGGTTGACCCGGGGCATGATCAGCACGTACAACTCATCGAGGATCTGGCGAGCCTGGGCGCTGTTGGTGCTGAGCGACTGGATGATGTGTAGTGCTGCCTCGGTGCCGTGGGGTTCATCGCCGTGCTGTTGGGTGATGATCATGACCGGCGTGTTGGCCGGGTCACCAATGCGGGCCAGCCAGATGTCGCGACCGTGGGTGGAGGTGCCGGCCGAGACGACGTCGACCACGTTGGACCGTCGGTCGATTCCCTGCAGTGTCCGGGTCAGCTGTTCGTAGTCGGTGAACCCTTCCAGGCTCACCGTTTGTTTCGGTGTGACCCAAGGACCGTTGGGTTGGGCGAAGCTGTCGGGATCGGGGTCGGCCGACGCTCCGGGGGCGATGGCGGTCATGGCCGCCATCACGGCCAGAGAGATCAGAACGGCGAACAGGGCGGTCAGGCGACGGGGTTTCACGGGCAGCGCTCCTTGTCGGATCCGCCAGCGCCACGAAAGCGACGATAGTGCAGGGCTCGGGGGAAGAAAAGCTGCTAGGCCGTTTCCGATTCCAGCTCCTGGCGGATGCCTTCGACGACCCTGGTCATGTTCTCGTGGTGTTCGACCAGCCGCATCTCGATGATCCGGGGTTCGGCGTCAGGTCGACGTTCGATGGCGGCGTTGAGGCCGGACCGACCAGGTCCGAACGTGAGGGAGTACAGCAACTTGGTTGTTCCGTCGACCCGGGGTTCGAGGTGGAAGGTCCACTGGGCACCGGGGCTGTCTCGGTTCGAGGTTCCCCAACCGAAGGTGCGACCCTCCTCGTAGGCGATGATCCACGACTCGACCTCCCAGGTTCCGATGACGTCGTGTTGGTTGCGACCGATGAACGAGGCACCGAGGCCCCGCTGGTCGGAGGTCCAAACCCCACCCTGGTACTCGGGGGAGAACCGGGCCGGAAGTTCGATGTCGGTCACCGCCGTCCACACTTCGGCTGCCGGGGCGGCGATCGTGGTCTCGACCCAGGTGCCGACGCCGTCGTCGAAACAAATGGGATCGCTGGGCCCGGAGGTGAAGGTCATCGGGATGTCGTCGATGTCGCTGGCTGTCATCCACCCCACCCTCCCCGGAATTGGTGGGAAAAGCCACATCGAAGGGGTTGACTCGCCGTACTTTCCGTGTTAGTTAATTAACTACTATGGAAAGTACGATTCGAAGATGACGGCCACCCTACAGGCGGTGGCAACGACCGATGAGCATCTCAGCGATGTCTTCGCCGCCCTGGCCAACACCACCCGGCGAGCCATTCTGGCTCGGCTGGCCAGAGGTGAAGCCACCGTCAACGAGCTGGCCGAACCATTCAACATCAGCCTCCCGGCCATCTCCAAGCACATCAAGGTACTGGAGGAGGTGGGCTTGATCACCCAGAGTCGCAAGGCCCAATACCGGCCCTGCCGCATCGATGTCGCCCCCCTTCAGGCCGTGGCCGGATGGACCGAGCAATACCGTCACATCTGGGACACCAGCTTCGATCGCATGGACGCCTACCTGGGCGAACTCAAAACAACAACAGAAGACAACTCGCAAGACAACAATGGAGAAGAACATGACTGACAACACGGGCGGCGACGCCGTCGTGATCGAGCGAATCTTCGACGCCCCCGTCGACGTGGTCTGGAAACTATGGACCGTGGGTTCGGAATTCCAGAAGTGGTACGGCCCCCAGGGCTTCACCATCCCCACCGCCGAGATGGACGTTCAGGTCGGCGGGCGCCGGCTCATCGCCATGGAGTCACCCGACGGTTCGATGAAGATGTGGTTCACCGGTGAATACCGGGAGGTCACCCCAACCTCGCGGCTGGTCTACACCGAGTCGATGGCCGACGAGAACGGCAACGTGCTATCGCCGGCCGACATGGGCATGCCCGGCCATCCCGAGGTCACCGAGATCACGGTCGAGCTCGAAGAGCTTGGGGGCAAGACCAAGATGGTCATGACCCACGCCGGCGTCCCCGCCGATTCCCCCGGTGCCGGCGGCTGGGGCCAGGCCTTCGACAAGATGGCCGCTCTCCTGGCCGAAGGCTGATCGCCCCGGCGTTCCGCCGATTCCCGACTCCCGATTCTGCTGGTCTGAGGCGTCGCTATCGACGGGTCAGACCAGCAGAACGACGGATCGAGCGCGGTCAGCACGTCGATTGGTCGCGGATCCGGACCACCTCGCCGCCGCCGAAGGTGAGGCTGACGAACCGATGGTTGGCATCCAACAACCGGTTCAACGACGACGGCATGAACTCGACATCGACCGGCTCATTGGCACAGACCGCCTCGAATCGATCGGGCTCCACCTCCAGGACCTCGACACCGGGGGCCACCTGGTACCACCGGAGGCGGGGGTTCTCGTTTTTCCAGATGAGATCGGAGGCCCCGGCCAATCCGGGCTCGGCCGTCAGACTCGGGCCATTGGCCCCGGTCGGGTCGTCGTATTGGAACCGATCGAAGTGCAACCAGGTCACACCGTCTTCCACCGCGGTGTCGACAATGACCCCGAAGTCCCACCGCAGATCCGACTCCGCCTCGCTCACCGGTCCTGTCGACCCCGACGACGAGGACGGGGTAGCAGCGGTGGTGGTTGTGCTGGTCGGCGCTGTTGTAGTCGATGTTGTAGTCGCTGAGACCTCAGCCAGCAGGCCTATCAGTTGCAGCCTGATCTCCTCGGGCACGATGATGTCGCCCGCCAGTTCTCCCGTCACGGGCCGGTAGCGACGGCGGGTGGAGGTGCCGTCGCCACGATGGAATTCCAAAACATAGTCCGAGCCATCGGCCGCAGGCTCGGGTCGAGGGGTGCGATCAACCGGCGCCTCCCGCACAGCGGCGACGATCGATTCCACCGCCGATCGATCGTCGATCGAGGCCAAAACGGTTGATCCGTCGTCGACGTCATTGACGGTGATGCGTTCGATGTCTTGACCGAAATCGATGACCTGGCCACCTATCACGGCGTCCGGCGGATCCCACAGCTCGTAGACCAGAACCCGACCGTCGACCACAGTACCCAGACGCAACGACGGGTCGGCTCCGTCGATTTCCCGCAGCTTGGTGCCCGGCGGCAGGTAGGCGGCGTCACCGACCTGGATGTCGAACGGTCCGTCGAAGGTCATCTCCGACAGCTCGAAGCAGACTTCGGCCACCACCGCGCTGAGGGCGGTGTTCTCCAACACACCGGCATTGTGCTCGGCGTGGAGGAAGTGCCCACGCTCGAGCTGCACGAAGTCGACGTACTCGCTCCCCTCATCGGCTCCCGGCGTCCACTGGCGATCGTCGGGGCACGGAAGGTCGGTGTCGGCTGAGGCGATGGAATCGTCGCTGGTGACGGGATCGCCCCCGGTCGCTGGTTCATCATCCGAGACCGCCGGATCGGACATCAAGGTGCAGGCCGACACCATCACAACTCCGACCACCCCGGCCACCAATTGGGTCAGCGCCCTACGCACGTCAACAAGCTAGCCCATTGATGACGCGGGCCGGATGCGGTTTGACGGGTGTCCCCCATATGAGTAAAGATTGTTTCCTATGAAGGATGGTTGCCGGTTTCACTGGCAGGCAAAATGCTTTCGCAGTAGTGTGCATTCCATCGAGGCCGGGCCTCGATTTCGCCAGCCATGTCAGGGGGATTTGTGAGCGATCTAGACGAATTTGTGGAAGCTGCCGGCCGGGAGGATCAGATCAAGGAGGTCGAGCGGCGGATAGAGGCCAACGACATCCGCTATCTGTACTGCCAGTTCATTTCCGTGACCGGCCGGATCATGGGCAAGGGCATCCCGGCCAAGCACTTCGGGGTCATGGCCCGCAAGGGGTTCCAGCTCGTCTACGGCTCCACCGCCAACCTGTTCATCGATCGACATGGCGATTACATCGGCTACGGCCCCGAGGCCCGGGAGCTGGTGGGTATCGCCGAGCCCGAAACATTCGCCCAGCTCCCCTGGGACCCGAAGACCGCCCGGGTGTTCTGCACTCTGTTCCGGGGTCGGGAAGAAGAGGTTGACGGCGGAGCGTTCCTCACCTCCGATTGCCGGGGCAACCTCAAACGCATCCACGCCGAGTTCGAGGCCAAACACGGCCTCCACCTGCGAGCCGGCACCGAGCCGGAGATGATGTGGCTCAAGGCCGATGAGAACGGCAAGCCCACGGTCGAGGGTCTGACCAACCCCAACTGCTACCACATCGACCAGTTCGCCGAGCTGCAACCGCTGATCCACAAGGTGGTCGAATACTGCGAGGCCCTCGGTCTCGACATGATCCAGGGCGACCACGAGGACGCCCCCGGTCAGCTGGAACTCAACTTCAACTTCGACCGGGCCGAGCTGACAGCCGACCGGCTGTCAACCTACCGGCAGGTGTGTAAGCAGGTGGGGCGGGAGATGGGCGCCTTCCCCTGCTTCATGCCCAAACCCTTCATGGGCGTGTCGGCCAACGGCTGCCACCACAACATCTCGCTGTGGGACGGCGACGACAACAAGTTCATGCCCGAAGGCGACGACCCACAAAAGCCGGGCCCCATCGGCATGAAAGCCATCGGCGGGATCCTGGAGCACGTGCGGGCCCTCACCTGCCTCAGCTCACCGACCGTCAACTCCTACCGCCGGCTGTGGGACACCGGATTCTGGGCTCCGGTCTTCGCCGACTGGGGATTCCAGAACCGCACCACCGCCCTGCGGGTCTCGGCCCCTGGTCGGTTCGAGTACCGCTCAGTGGACTCGGCCGTCAATCCCTACCTTTCCTTCGCCGGTCTACTGAAAGCCATGGACGACGGCCTCGACCGCAATCTTGATCCCGGTGAGCCCGAGGAGCGCAACATCTACGAAGCGATGGATGCCGGCAAGAAGGTGGAGAAGATCCCGCTGTCGCTGGGCGAAGCGCTGGAAGCCCTCGATCAGGACGAGGTGGTCAAAAGCGCCCTTCCCGACGAGATGTACAAGGTGTTCGAGCACTACAAGCGCGACGAATGGGAGCGGTTCATGGCCACCGTCACCGACTGGGACGTCAACGAGTATCTCGACGTCCTCCCATAAGCAATACCCCGAAATCCAACAAGGAGAAAGCAATGTGTGGCATCGCCGGTGTTATTCACCGTGATGGTCCCGCCGACCTCGGAGCCGAGCTGACCCGGATGCTTCAATCGATGAAGCATCGCGGGCCGGACTCCACCGGCTACGCGCTCTACGGACCGTCCGACGACCTGGTCGTCATCCGTTTCGTCCTGGCCGAACCCAACAAGGCCAAGGGCCTCGGCATGGAAGAGCGACTGGAACGAAACCGGGCCGAGATCGAGTCGAGGCTCAACAAGATCGGGGCCGACGTGGCCACCATGAGCAACGAGACCGGCTACGCCTTCCGGGCCACCGTTCGCTACTCGGGCGAACTCAAACCGCTGGCCGACTACCTGGAAGACGTGTCGGGATGCGAGGTTCTGTCGCTGGGCAACGCCCTGGAGATCGTGAAGGATCTGGGTGACGCCGAGACGGTGGCCGACCAGTACCGGCTGCCGGGCTTCGTCGGCACCCACGGCATGGGCCACGTGCGCATGGCCACCGAGTCCGACGTCGACCTGGCCAGCGCCCACCCCTACTGGGCCTACCCGTTCGCCGATGTGGCCGTGGTCCACAACGGCCAGCTGACCAACTATCACCAATGGCGCCGCCGGCTGGAGCGCAGCGGTCACCGCTTCCAGTCGGAGTGCGACTCGGAGATCATCGCCGTCTACCTGGCCGAGAAGATGGCGGGAGGCGACTCACTGGAGACGGCCATGAAGCAGAGCCTCGACGACCTCGACGGTGTGTTCACCTACCTGTGCGTCACCGGCACCGAGTTGGGGGTGGCCAAAGACGAGATGGCGGCCAAACCGCTGGTGCTGTTCGAGTCCGACGATCTGGTGGCCGTGGCCTCGGAGGAGATCGCCATCCGGGCCCTCACCGGAACCGACGTGGAAACCCGCGACCCCTACGAACGAGAGGTGCTCGTATGGCAGGTATAGAAACCGCAGGGTCACGGTCGGGGGTCAACTACGACGCCCGGGGATTGGCCGAGCCCGATGCGGTGGCCCCGGAAACGGCCGAGATCGACGGCAACACCGCCCGTATCGACGCCACCGACCTCTCCACCCGGCTCATCAACCTGGAACTCAAACGACTGGTCAACGTCGAAGGCATCGACGAGGTCACCATCGCCAACCCGGGAGCCAAACACTCCATCGGGGTTGGGATCCTGCGTCGCTGCACGATCAACGTCGAGGGATCGCCCGGCTGGTTCGCCTTCGGACTGATCGACGGCCCCGAGGTCCACATCAGCGGCCGGGTCGGTTGGTCGTGTGCCGAGAACATGATGGCCGGATCGGTCACCATCGAAGGTGGTGCCGGCTCCCTCACCGGGGCCGCGCTGCGGGGCGGTGACCTGGTGGTCAAGGGCGACGTCGGGGCCCGCACCGGTATCGACCAGAAGGGCGGCACCATCATCGTGATGGGTAACGTTGGCATCAACACCGGCTTCATGATGCAGCGGGGTCGCCAGGTCATCTGTGGCAACGCCGGCGACAACCTGGGCGACTCGATGTACGACGGCGAGATCTACGTGGCCGGCAAGATCGCTTCACTGGGCGTCGACTGTGTGCCCGGAGAATGGGACGAGGCCGACAGCGAGTTCATCAACCGTAAGTTCAAGATCCACAACCTGGGCGATCCGCCTGAATTCCAGAAGTTCGTGTGCGGTAAGCAACTCCACAACTACGACTCGCTCGAGCCCTCTGAGCGCAAGCTCGTCATCTAGTCCGGGCAGAAGGAAGAGACTGATGGATCCCAATCCGACCAGCAAGTCGGCGGCCGCTCAGGACGCTCAGGACGCCATAACCACCACGGCGACCAATTCGCAGACAGACGTACTCGGCCAGAGTCAAATTTTCACCCCCACCGTCATCAACGACATCCACGTCAAGTCCGAACTGGGTCGCTACCGGATGCGGGGATTCTCGCTGTTCAAGAAGATCCCGCACTGGGATGAGCTGGTGTTCCTGCCGGGAACCCTGACCCGATTCGTGATCGAGGGCTACCGGGAGAAGTGCGAAACCAAGACGGTGATCGGTGGTCGCTTCGCCAAGAAGCCGTTGGAGCTCGACATCCCGGTCTACATCACCGGCATGAGCTTTGGTGCTCTGTCGATCGAGGCCAAGATGGCGTTGGCCAAGGGAGCGTCGATGGCCGGCACCGCCACCTGTTCCGGCGAGGGGGGCATGATCCCCCCGGAACGGGACCTGTCGACCAAGTGGTTCTATCAAGTCATACAGAGCCGCTACGGATTCAACCCCCACCACCTCATGCTGGCCGACGCCGTCGAGTTCTTCATCGGCCAAGGCTGCAAGGTCGGTCTGGGCGGGCACCTGATGGGCCAGAAGGTGACCGAGCAGGTGGCCGAGATGCGGTCGCTGCCGGCCGGGATCGACCAGCGGTCGCCGGCCCGACATCCCGACTGGATCGGACCCGACGACCTGTCGCTCAAGATCCAGGAGATCCGGGAGGCCACCGACTACCAGGTGCCCATTCAGCTCAAGCTCGGCTCCTCCCGGGTGTACGACGACGTGCGTATGGCGGCCAAATGCGGGCCCGACTCCATCTTCCTCGACGGAGCCGAGGGTGGCACCGGGGCTGGACCCCATCTGGCCACCGAGGAGACCGGCATCCCGCTGATGGCCGCCATCCCCGAAGCCCGCCGGGCCCTGGAAGACGTGGGTCTGGCCGACGACATCAGCCTGGTGGCGGCAGGCGGCATCCGCAACGGCGGGGATGTGGCCAAGTGCCTGGCCTTGGGGGCCGACGCCGTGGCCATCGGTTCGGCGGCGTTGATGGCCCTGAACTGCAACAAAGAGATCCCCGGCGTCACCGACTACGAGGGCACCATCGGGGTTCCGGCCGGACAGTGCTACCACTGCCATACCGGCCGCTGCCCGGTCGGGGTGGCCACCCAGGATGTGGAGTTGCGCAAGCGGCTCGACGTTGACGAGGCGGCCATGCGGGTCTACAACTTCCTCATCACGTTGACGATGGAGGTGCAGATGCTGGCCCGGGCCTGCGGCAAGACCAACATCCATTCGCTGGAGCCCGAGGATCTGGCGGCGCTGACCTATGAGGCGTCGGCCATGGCCAAGGTTCCGCTCTGCGGCACCACCTATATTCCCGGGGTCAGCGAGGAGCGGGCCCTGGCCGAAATGCGGGATCTGATCGAGAAACAAGGAGGCGGAGCCTGATGGAGCCGACCCAAGAAACAGAGGGCCGCTGACATGACCGCAGCAAAGTCCGACACCGGGAAACGTACCGTCGGCATCGACGCCGAGGTGCTGGCCGGCAAACGCTACGACTACCAGAGCGACGCCTCCCTGGTGGAAGACATCGACCTGATGGCCGCTACCCCGGGCGACGACCTCAACTGGCTGGAAGACATCCACCTCTTGGAAGAGGACGGCTACCCGGCGGTCTTCGACCGTTACTCCAACTCGTTCATCAAGATCTACTTCGACATCCCCAAGGGCCGGGAGGATGAATTCGCCCGCAAGGTACTGATGAAGCACCTGATGTCGGGCAACTCCTACGGCATCCAGCTGAAGGAGACCCACTGCAAGTACCCTCAGATCGATCTCGGCTCCTGGGTCCCACTCGATCAGTGCAAGACCGTCGGCACCGACTGGAAACCGCCGGTGCTTGAGGGCTGGGAACCAACCTCAACCCACTAGCTCACTATTTAGGAGTATGTGATCGTGAGTTTGCCTGCTTCGTCCCGCTACGTGATCGTGGGTGCCGGCATCCACGGCCTGTCCACCGCCATGCACCTGGCCCGGGGCCTCGGTTCCGGCGACGACGTCATCGTCATAGACAAGAAGGCGGTCGGGGCCGGCGCCTCGGGCATTGCCTGTGGAGTGATCCGCAACAATTACTTCCAACCGGCCATGCGGGAGCTGATGGCTCACTCGGTCGGCGTGTGGGAGAGCGACGTCGAAGCCTTCTCCTACCATCCGGTGGGCTACATGCAGATCAGCCATGAGGGCATGCATGACGATGTGGCCTCGATCTACGAGCAGCAAAGGGCCATCGGCTACGAGTCGTCGTTCATCGAGGGGGCCGACGCCTGCCGGCAGTACATGGAAGGCATCTTCCACGACTGGCGGGCCAACGGCATCACCTCGGTGCTGCACGAGAAGAAGGGCGGCTACGCCAACAACATGGCCTCGCTACGGGGGCTGGAAGGCAAGTGCCGCGACGCCGGAGTGGCCATCCACCTCGGGGTGGAGCTGACCGGTTTCACCACCGATCGCTCTGGTGCGGTAACCGCGGTGGAGACCAACCAGGGTTCGGTGCAGTGCGACCAGGTGGTGATCGCAGTCGGCCCCTGGGTGCAGGCGCCGTGGGCCATGCTCGATCTGCCGACCACCACCGTCATCAACTCACCCGATGGCGGTCAGACGGTGGAACGGCCCACGTGGATCTACTGGGCGCTGCAGGAGGGGACGCTGGGAGTCGACCCCGGCTACCTGGTCGACAACGATGGCAACATGCCACCGGTCATCCACATCGACACCGACGCCCCGCTCCACGACGACGACGGCCAACTGGTCACCGAGGGACCGTGGGGCATCTACTACAAACCCGACTTCTCCTTCGGCGGGGTGCAAGGGGGCTACATGCCCTACATCGTCGACAAGCCGGCATCGGAGGTGGCCGTCGACCCCTACGGCCCGGAGAGCCCCGACTTCGTGGTCGGCGGCGACTTCTACCGCACCTGGACCTCGGCCCTGTCGCACTGTCAGAAACGGTTCGAAGGCAAGGGGCACCTGATCAAGGAGGAACCGTCGGGTGGTATCGGCTCCTTCTCGCCCGATAGCTTTCCCATCTTCGACACCTTCTCCGACAATGTGTATTTCGTCGCCGACTCCAACCACGGCTACAAGATGATCGGCGTCGGCGCCCTGGTGGCCGGCGAGCTACTGGGCCGGCCCGCTCCCCTGCTGGAGCCATTCCGCTACAGCCGCTTCGCCGACGGCAAGCTCCACCCCGTCAGCAACTCGCCCTACCCCTGGTCTTGACCCCGCTCAGGCGGCGAGGCTTCGCGCTGGTCGGACCGACGTCGATGAGGCCACAGTGGTACAGCTCTCCGCCTTCGACCGGCTGTTCGACGGGCGTTTCGGGCCCGACGCGAGCGTCCCGACGAGTTCAACTGGCGGACCGCCGATTGTGATCCGAGGTTGACCCGGCAGATCCGCAACAGATGGAAGGCCGACCGATCGTGCCTCGAGTGGTGCTGCTCGATCCCCGGAGGTCGGACGGATCTTGGGCCCGACTCGGCGGCTGGCCGGGCGCTGGGATCGTGCACTCTTTGTTGGAAGCCGCCAGCAACCACGGCATGAACGGTTCTGACAAGAGCTTGGCCATCGCTCGGGCGACGTGTCAGGATAGACGCCGGCATTTGCCCAATGGGTCGTCGTGTTGCATCGGCTCATTTGGCGGCTGGACAACGGCAACGAAGACCGAGAATTGCGAGGCCCTGACACCAAGAAGGGAGCGGTTGGCCGTCGCCCTCGATCCTGGCGCCAAACACAAGAGGGACGTACTCAACCGAGAGATCACTGCGCTTGACGCTCGCCTTGCCGAGGTCGCCGCCCCGATCTCCAAGGAGAGATGCCCACCCTTCCCGGTGGTTCGATCCTCCAGAGCTGTTTCGGACCGCATGGCCGGGTCCCCAACCGTCGGTCCGCGGCAGATCAGGCCCAATCCGGACAGGTCGCTGCGTGGACCGAGTAGCTCGAGCACCAATCTCGACTGTGGCGCTCGGGTTTTCCAGATAGTTCCTCTACGATTCAAAGCTAGGCAAAGTGTGCCGATCTTCATTAAGCGGCTCAGCATTTACGCCTGGCCCATAATGAACGCTCCTCGCTTGACTGCTAAGAGGGAACAATGGCTAAGCCGAAACGGAAATTCCCGAGGAACACTCTCGAAGACGCTCTCCAAGTGCCACTTGCTCTTAAGGACAAGAACGGCGGTAATCCGTGGGCGACTGACGAGGTAGCTAAGGCGCTTGGAATTGCACGCACAAACAACAAGTTTTTCTACTTGACGGCAGCCTCACGCGACTACGGTCTAACAGTCGGGACGAGAGACGCAGCTGAGGTGACCTTAACGCAGCTCGGGCGACAGGCCGTATATCCGGCTAGCAGCGAAGAGGAGAGAAAGGCCAAACTTGACGCGTTTCTAAATGTTGAACCGTTTCAGCTCGTCCTCGAGCACTATGGAGGTAGCAAACTTCCGGAGAAGAACTACCTCGCCAACACCCTAAGCACTGAGTTCGGAATAGACGAATCCTTTCACGACGATTTCATCTCCATATTTTCGGACAACTGTCGATACCTCGGCATCGGGGCGACCTTCAATGTAGACCAGATACCACCAGCCTCGGCTGGTCAAGAGGTCTCAGTTACGGTTGCTACCGCAACCAAATCATCCAATGGTGACTCACCAACATGCTTTGTGATTATGCCCTTCACGGAGCGTCATGATGATCATCCTCCTGGATTCTTCAGCGAGGCACTCTTGCAGCTCCTTACACCCGCCGCAGCTGAGGCTGGCTTCGACGTCCGAACTGCGAAACGCCAGGGTAGCGATGTCATCCAATCCACGATTGTCAACGATCTTCTCGATGCCGATCTAGTGTTGGCGGATTTGACGGAGCACAATCCAAACGTGCTCTTTGAACTCGGGATGCGAATGGCGGAAGACAAACCCGTAGTTCTGGTGCGGGCAAAAGGAACCGGTCCAATTTTTGACGTCGACAACCTGCTACGGGTCGTGGAGTATGACCCGAACCTGTGGCGCAGCACCATTGATCAAGACCTCCCTGCAATCCGGGACCACATCAAGGCAGGATGGGACGCACGAGACGACGGCAGCTCCTACCTGTCGATATTGCGGAGTAGAGCCTAGGCGAAGGTCCCGACCGGCCGCCCCGACTAGCGATGCGGTTCGGGACTCGGGCAACCAAGGAAAGGCCCGAGAAAGTGTTCGGAAGTGCGCCACAGGGTGTGGAGGGATCGAGCGGTACCGTCAGGGCGTGAACGGCCTGGATCGGGCTGGCCAGCGCCATCTTCAGGTATCACGCCTTCGCGAACCCAGGGCGCCTCTGAGCCAAGGCACAGAACAAGCCGCCAACCTTGGCCAACATGATCGCTGCCAATCCAACGTGAACCTCGATATTGGCCGCGTGCTCTTTCACCAACCCATCCGGAGCCGCCAAACATACTGCAAACGCGACTCGGCCGGGTTGTTTTCTTTGTGCTCGAGCCCGGATTGAAGTTCAGCTTCCGGGATTTCAGGGAGAAGCACTGCGATGACCTGGTCGAATCCACGGAGCCTGATGAGCTGGAGGAAGACAAAAAACTAAGACGGAGATGACGACTGACTTCAGCCCGGCGCTTACCATCGGTTCTCGAGTCACTCGCCGCCCACCGAGAAATCCAAGGACGACAAGTAACATCAGGCCACCGGCCCTGGACCCGGTCTGACAAATCCCCGAAACAATCCACGACAAACACCCGAGACAGTCCACGACAAATCACCGAATCGACTCGAGGCAGGGTAAGCTCGACGAGTATGTCCGAGCTGATTCCACGGCGAGCTGAGGAGCTGGTCGTCGAGGCGATGTCGGCCTTTCGTGTGGTCGTGGTGAACGGCCCTCGACAGTCGGGCAAGTCGACTTTGTTGAACATCGTCCGTGAACCGCTCGACGCCGATCTGGCCACCCTCGACGATCGTACGGTTCTGCGAGCGGCCAGAACCGATCCAACCGGGTTCGTGGAGTCTCGCTCCCGCCCTGCCTTTCTCGACGAGGTGCAGCGGGGCGGCGATCCGCTCATCCTGGCCATCAAGGCTGATGTCGACCGTCGCCCAACCGAGTACGGCGCTTTCGTCTTGGCCGGTAGCTCACGATTCCTTACCGTGCCCACGTTGTCGGAATCGCTGGCCGGGCGAGCCCGCATCATCGACCTGTGGCCCTTCAGCCAGTCGGAGTTGGAGAGCACCCACGGACAGTTGCTTGACCACCTGTTCACCGGTGGCGACCCAATCGATCTCGAACCGGTACCGGAGCAACGCCGACAAACCATGGAACGGGTCGTACGAGGCGGTTTCCCGCCGGTGCTGGCCATGACGACCGACCGGTTGCGGCGAGCGTGGCTCGAAGACTACCGCCGAACGATGATTCAGCGAGACCTGCGGGAACTGTCGGCGGTCCGCAAGATTGACGAGATACCAAGGCTTCTCCGACTACTTGCGGCTCGGACCGGCCAGGAGCTGTCGATGGCATCCCTCGGGCGAGACGCCGGCCTTCCCGCCGAGACGCTGCGCACCTACCTCGGCTTGCTGGAGACAATCTACTTGTTCCTCCGGGTTCCGAGCTGGTGACCAATCGCACCGCCCGGGCCAAGAAACGACCGAAGATCCATATTGTCGACAGCGCCATGGCCGCCGACCTCAACGGCTTGTCCGCCGATCAGCTGTCCGACCCGCTGTCACCTCACGCCGGCGCAATCCTCGAGTCGTTTGTCGTCAATGAGATAGTCCGCCTGGCCAGCTGGTCGGATCAGCGGATCGGGCTGCACCACTTCCGAGACCGAGACGGACGCGAAGTCGACGTCATCCTCGAAACCTCCGACGGCCGCATCATCGGGATTGAAGTGAAGGCGGCTGTCGACGTTGACGAGCACGACTTTCGTTGGCTCACCTACCTCCGCGACCGCCACCTGGATCGGTTCGTTCACGGCATCGTGCTCCATCATGGCCGGCACCCGCAATCGTTCGGCGACCGGCTCACGGCGCTACCGGTATCGACACTCTGGAGTTCATAGCCTGCCGGAACTTTGGGACTCGGACGACCCGTAAACGGGTCGTCCGAGTCCCAAAGTTCGGCGAGTAGGCGCGGGCACCCGCTATGTTGGCCGCTATGGCCGCCGAGTTGGAGCCGAGCTCCGACGCCGAGCGAGCAACACGTTGGCGGGTCAGCGACCCAACAACAGGCATGGTGGCGACTCCACGACCCAGTACGAGGGTCGTGGACCCGCCAACGTGCCAACCACGGGAGTGGCCGGGCGACGCCTCCCCGGAATGGATCAGCTAGGTGGCGGCCGGGGGATAGACCTTGACCGAGAGGAACTTCACCGGAGCGTCGGGCACGCTGACCGGGCCGTGGCCGACCTCACCATGAAACTGCATGGTGTCGCCCTCGTAGAGCACATAGCTCCGAGCCCCGTATTGGTACTCGATACTGCCCGAGAGGATATGGATGAACTCGATGCCCGGATGCTGGAACAGCGGGAATTCCTCGTCGGTGGCATTCAGGGTGGTGATCATCGGTTCGATCACTCTGGACGGCCCTCGCAGCGAGCCCAGATCCTGATAGACCCGGTCGGGGCTGCTGCCCTCGTGCACGATCTCATTGCCCTCACCCTTACGGATGATGACAAGATCGTGCTCCTCGTCCAGCCCCCGGAACAGCGACGTGACCGGCACGTTGGCCGCCTTGGCCAGCCGCACCAGGGTGGCCAGGCTGGGGGCGGTGAGCCCGTGTTCGATCTTCGACAGCATGCCCAACGACATCTCGGCCTGCTCGGCGAATTTGGCCATGGTCAAGCCCATGTCCTGGCGCAGCTGCCGGACCCGGATACCGACAGCCTGGCAGACCGCGGCCCAATCGTCGGTTGCGTCGAGGGCAGCCTTTTCGGCCGCCGACTCGTCTAGTTCCTTGTTTCCTGTTCCGATTCGCCCATTTTAGGGCCGTTGACCAGCCAATCCCGAACCATCTCCACCTTGGGCGACCGTGAGGTCCCGGGAGGAGCATGGAGATAGATGAGTCGCCCGGTCTCCACCTGCTCGGCCACCGGCCGGACCAGAGCTCCGGACTCGACCAGGTCGGCCACGATGTGATGCCACCCCAGAGCCACCCCATGACCCGACTGCACCGCCTTGAGCAGTACGGTGTAGTCGTTGGCCACGGTCACGCCGTGGCCACCGGGCATGGAGGCACCAACGGCCGCCATCCACTGAGGCCAGGTCAGCCGCGACCGGTGGCGCTCCTGCACGTGCAATAACGTGGCCCCGGCCAGCACATCGAGGACCACCGGCGGCGGCCCCAGGGTCCGGGCGAAGCCGGGCGAACAAATGGGATAGACCAGCTCGGTGGCGATGGGCCAGCGGTCACGGTGGGCCCAACTGCCCCGTCCGACCGGGATGAACAGGTCGACGGTCTCCAGGTCGAAGGCGTTGGTGTCGCTGGTGACGCATTGCACGTCGATCGACGGAGCGGTCAGCTTGAACTGGGCCAGGCGGGGAATGAGCCAGTGCACGGCGGTGGCGGTGGAGGTACCGATGGTGACGGTCGCCTCGGAGGTCCGGTGCCGGCGACCCAGCTCGTCGAGCCCGTCGGCTATCGTGGCCAGACCTTGGCGGACGGCATCGGCCAGAATCTGCCCCGATTCGGTCAGCTCAACCCCCCGATGCATACGGCGGAACAGCGGGGTGCCGAGATCGTTCTCCAGTCGGCGGACGGCGTGGCTGATGGCGGGCTGGCCCACGCCCAGCTCCCGGGCGGCCACCGTGAAGCTGCCATGCCGGGCGGCGGCGTCGAAGCTGGTCAACATCGAAAGCGGGTACGGGGCCTTGCCATTATCTCCATTCATGTCAGCTCCAATACCGATCGGCCTTCACAACGAATCTAGGGGGCACTTATACTCATCTGCCATGAATCCGATGCAGAAGGCCAGGCAAATGGCGGACGGCCTGCGGGGGTCCGGGGGCCCGTCCAACGGGTCGGCCCCGGCCCGCTATTCGGCCGGCGGGCTGATCCGCCGAGGGCTCACCGGTGAAACCTGGCCCCGGGCCTGGCGGGACCACGACCTGCGGTCGAGCTACGACGTGGTCATCATCGGGGCCGGGGTCCACGGCTTGGCCGCCGCCTACTACCTGGCGGCCAACCACGGCATCACCAACGTGGCCGTGGTCGACAAGGGCTACGTGGGCGGCGGCGGTTCGGGCCGCAACACGGCCATCGTGCGGTCCAACTACCTGACCCCCGAGGGAGTGGCCTTCTACGACCGATCGCTCGATCTCTACAACACCATGGCCGACGATCTCAACATCAACGTGATGTTCTCGGAGCGAGGACATCTCACCCTGGCCCACACCGACTCGGCCCTGCGAACCATGCGCTGGCGGGCCGAGGTCAACAAGCTTCAGAACATCAACTCCAGTGTCATCACCCCCGATGAGATCAAGGCCATCGCCCCCAGCCTCGACACCTCGAGCCACAGCCGCTACCCGATCCTGGGGGCGCTCTACCACCCGCCGGGCGGGACCATCCGCCACGACACCGTCAACTGGGGGTACGCCCGGGCGGCCGACGCCATGGGAGTGGAGATCCATCAGAACACCGAGGTGACCGACATCATCGTCGACGGAGGGAGCGGACCCGGGGGCAAAGGTCCCGGCGGCCGGGTCACCGGAGTGCGGACCACCCGGGGCGACATCTCCACCCCCGTGGTTCTCAACACCACGGCGGGATGGGCCTCGTTGATCGCCGCCATGGCCGGGGTCCGGCTTCCCATCACCACCCACCCGCTGCAGGCGGCGGTGACCGAGCCGGTCAAGGTCTTCCTCCCCACCGTGGTGGTTTCCGGGTCGCTCCACGTGTACGTCAGCCAGACCGACCGGGGAGAGCTGGTGTTCGGCGCCTCGGTCGACCCCTTCGCCACCTACGACATGCGAGGCTCGCTCGACTTCACCGAGGAGCTGGCCGGTCACGTGCTCGAACTGATGCCGGCCATTTCCAAGATGCGGCTATTGCGGCAGTGGGCCGGGCTGTGCGACATGACCCCCGACTACTCCCCGGTCATGGGGTTCACCCCGGTCGAAGGGTTCCTCTGCGACGTGGGCTGGGGAACCTACGGCTTCAAGGCCGGCCCGGTGTCGGGGGAACAGATGGCCGAGTGCATCGCCACCAACCAGACGCCCAAACTCATCGCTCCCTTCGCCCTCGACCGTTTCCCTGCCGGCCGTCTGGTCGGCGAAAAGGGCGCGGCGGCCGTCGGGCATTAGCCGGACATCGAGCACCAGAAGACGCAGGAAGGACCTGATCGAATGTTGTTGGTACCGTGCCCCCACTGCGGGCCCCGAAACTCGGCCGACCTCCGCTATCTGGGAGAGAGTCCGGCCCGACCGGCGGTCGACGAGGCCTCGCCGGAGGAATGGCGGAGCTACCTCTATCTGCGTGACAATCCGGCCGGATGGCTGCGGGAGATGTGGTACTGCCGCAGCGGCTGTCGAACCTACTTCACCCTGGAGCGCCACACGGTGACCAACGAGTTCCGCAACTCGCCGCTGCCCTTCACCAAGGGTTCACCCTATGCCTCGGAGGCTCGATCATGAGCCGCCGGCTGCCACCCCGAAGCTCCGAGGTCATCGACCGCGATCAACCGCTCCGATTCTCCTGGAACGGCGACCCGGTGTCGGGCTACCAAGGAGACACCATCGTGTCGGCTCTGGCCGCCAACGGGGAACGCATCTTCTCCCGGTCGATGAAGTACCACCGGCCCCGCGGCATCCTGACCGCCGACTACTGGGACCCCAACTGCCGGCTCCAGGTGGGCGACGAGCCCAACGTCCGGGCTGCTCACCGGCTGGCCGAAGGTGGCCTGGAGGTTTCAGCCCAGAACGCCTGGCCCTCGCTCGACTTCGATCTGCGGGCGGCCAACGGCCTGGTCTCCCGCTTCCTGACCGCCGGGTTCTACTACAAGACCTTCATGAAGCCGGCCCGGCTGTGGCCGACCTATGAGAAGGTGCTGGCCACCTTCGCCCCCGGGGGATCGGTCGACCTCGACACCCCCCACGGCTACTACGACAAACGCTACGCCCACCCCGACGTGGTGGTGGCCGGCGGCGGACCGGCCGGCATGGCCGCCGCCCTGGCCGCCGCCGATGGCGGGGCCTCGGTCATATTGGTCGAACACACCCATCATCTGGGCGGCCATCTGTTGATCGGCGATGACAGCGAGCGTGCAGTAGCGGCCGAGCTGGCCACCTCGGTGAACGACCATCCGGAGATCGAGGTCCTCCTCGACTCGACGGTGACCGGCCGCTACGAAGACAACTGGGTGGCGATCGTGCAGCGGTCCCATCCCATCGCCATCGAACGATTGACCAAGGCCAGGGCCAAGGTCCTGGTGGTGGCCCCCGGGCTCATCGAACGACCCTACGTGTTCAAGGGCAATGATCGCCCCGGGGTGATGTTGTCGGGAGCGGCCCGCCGACTGATCGAGCTGTACTCGGTGAAACCCGGTGATCGGGCGGTGGTCATGACCGCCAACTCCTCCGGCGACGCCGCGGTGACCAGCCTGGAGTCGGCCGGAGTTCAGATCGCCCGGGTGATCGACGCCCGATCGGGCCAGCGGGTGGTGGAGGCCGGCGGCTCACCCAAGGCGGTCAAGGAGGTGACGCTGAGCGACGGTTCGACGGTGGAGGCCGATCTGCTGGTGACCGCCGTCGGCTGGACCGCCCCGACGTCGCTGCTGAACATGGCCGGTGACCGCCCGGTCTATGATCCGGCGGCCGCACGCTTCGTGCCCGGCGGTCAGGCCCCCGACAACGTGCTGGCCACCGGAGGGATCGTGGGTGACGGGTCACTCGATGAGCTGTTGGCCCACGGTCGAGCCACCGGGTCGCTGGCCGCCCACCGAGCGGCCCAGGTGGCGGCCACTTTGCGGGCGGCGACGCCCCGGGCCAAGCCCCTGGTGGGGTCGATACCGGAGGCCGCCCCCGACAACCGTCCGCGGCTGACCCCCGACGATCATCCGGCCCTGTTCCGCTCCACCACCCACGGCATGGTCGACTTCTCCGAGGACGTCAACTCCAAGGATCTGGTGGCGGCGGCGGCCGAGGGCTACGACTCGGTCGAACTGGTCAAGCGCTACACCACCTCGACCATGGGTCCCGAGCAGGGGAAGCTGGAGACGGTCAACACCGTGGCCGTACTGGCCGAGGCCCGGGGCGAGACCATCGGTCAGGTCGGTACCACGGTCTGGCGGCCACCGTTCGCCCCCATCACGCTGGGGGCGTTGGGGGGCCGGGTGTTCGAACCGACTCGGGTTTCCTCGATCCACGGTTGGCACGAGGCCAATGGTGCCACCCCGATTCTGGCCGGCCAGTGGATCCGACCGGAGCACTACGGTGACCCGGCGGCCGAGGTGGGCACCGTCCGTACCAATGTGGGGATCATCGATGTGACCCCGCTGGGCAAACTCGATCTGCGGGGCGCTGACGTGCCCCGGCTCTTGAGCATGGTCTACACCAACAAGTGGATGCAGCTGCCGGTCGGTGGCGTTCGCTACGGGGTCATGTGCGCCGAGGACGGCGTGGTCATGGATGACGGTGTTACCGGCCGACTGGGCCAGGACCACTACCTCATGACCACGACGTCGTCGGGCGCCGGTTCGGTGTGGGAGTGGGCCGAGAACTGGCTACAGACCATGCACCCGGATTGGGACGTGGCCATCACCCCGGTGACCACGGCCTACACCTCGATCAACGTGGCCGGGCCCAAGTCCCGGGAGCTGATGGGCCGGTTGACCGAGGTCGACCTGGCGCCGGAGGCGTTCGCCTACATGCAGGTTCGCCAGGGCACAGTGGCCGGGGTCGACAACTGTGTGATGTGGCGCATCGGGTTCACCGGCGAACTGAGCTATGAACTGCACGTGCCTTCCGGTTTCGGCCTGCACGTGTGGGAGAGGCTGATGGCCGAGGGCCAGGATCTGGGGATCAAGCCATTCGGTTTGGAGGCCCAGCGGATCATGCGACTGGAGAAGGGGCACTTCATCGTCGGTCAGGACACCGACGGGCTGACCAAGATGCCGTCCACCGGTCTCGAACCGTTGATCAAGCTGGACAAGGACGACTTCGCCGGCAAGCCTGAGCTGGCCTGGTCACAGCAGGAAGACCTGCCGCAAATCGTGGCCATTCAGCCCACCGATCGGACGCTGGTACCGGCCGAAGCCTGCCAGATCGTTCGGGCCGGGACCAACGAGATCATCGGCCGCATCACCTCGTCCCGCTACTCGCCCACGCTGGAGAGATCCATCTGCCTGGGTCAGGTACTACCGGAGGCGGCCGCGGCCGGAACCGAACTCACGGTGGTCTTGACCGACGGCACCCGCACCACGGCCCTGGTGATGGCCCACCACGCCCACTTCGACCCGGAAGGAGAACGTCTCCGTGTCTGAGCGTCCTGTCTTCGCCAGCCCGATCGCCTCGACGACAGCCGATCTCGAGGCTGCTGTTACCATCACCGACATGAGCCACCTGTCGAAGTTGGCGGTCAAGACCACGGCCGCTCACACCAGCGGATCGGGGCCGCGGTTCGGCACCAGCACCATGGCCGGTGAGGCCCTGGTGTGTGCCACCCGCCCCGACGAATGGATGGTCATTGGTTCGGCCGAAGCCACCGCAGCGGCGGTGACCGACGTCGACGCTTACGTCATCGACCTGACCCATGGCCGGTTGCTGGTCGAGGTGGCGGGCCGGGGGGCGACATCAGCCCTGGAGAAGGTGTGCAGCATCGACTGGACCGATGAGATGATGCCCGACGGCGCAGTGACGTCGGCTTCGGTGGCCAAGGTTTCGTGCGACATCATCCGCCACGACCGGGAACACCCCGCGTACTGGATCGCCGCCGACCGTTCCTACGGGCAGTACCTGTACGACGCCCTGGTCGATGCCGCGGCCGAATTCAATCGCTAGCGAGAGCTCTCCTCACCATGGCCACAGACTCGTCGAGGTGGCTGATGGGGAAGGCGTGACCGGCGTCGGGCAGGAGCCGGGCTTGGCCTCTCGGAAGGTGGCGGTTGATACGGTCGACCAGCCGCTCGCCGTCGAACACCGGTGACTTGGCCCCGGCCAGCACGTGGACCGGCGCCTGGATGGATTGCAGTTGGCTGTCGGTGAAGGTCAGCAGTGGTGGGATCTTGACCGGGTGGTGTCGGGCCGACTGCATGAGCACGGCCAGGGCGGTGTCGTCGGTCAGAAGGGGGTGGCGCAGCCGTTCGGCCAAGTGGGTCCGTAGGGTCGGCGGGGTGTAGGCGGCCATCCCGACGGCCGTGCTCCAGATGATCATGCCGGCGAGCTTGAGGTCGACCACCCCGACCGGGTCGAAGCCGATGACGGGGCCCGCTGATGGAAGGGGTTGACGTCGACGTCGAAGCCGGTCTGCTCACCGCCTTGACGACCGACCTCGGACAGTACGTCCTTCTCGGGCTACTCACCCCGGCCCAGGCCTACGCCACCCTCGACCACCACCTCGACAAGCTGTACCGACCAGGCTGAGCGGGCCCGGTCGACCAACCCCGATCAGGACAGCCCGAATACTCGTTGGGCGTTGCCGCCGAGGAACAGCGCCGTTGTCTCCCCGTCGAGTTCGAGTCGCTCCAGGTCGGCCAGGCAGTGGGCCGGGGTGATCATCGGGTAGTTGGTGCCGAACAGGACCTTCCGCCGGCCGTGAGATCGCATGTAGTCGACCAGTGCGTCGGGATAGCGACGAGCGGTGTAGGCCGAGGTGTCTATGTAGACATTCTGATGTTTGGTGGCCACGGCGATTGCCTCTTCGGTCCAGGGATAGCCAATGTGGCCACCGACGATCGTCAGCTCGGGAAAGTCGAGGGCCACCCGGTCGAGGTAGATCGGCCGCCCGACCTCTGATGACATCAGGGGACCGGTGTGACCGATCTGGGTGCAGAACGGCACATCCAGTTCACAACAGGCCACGTAGACCGGATAGAAGCGGCGGTCGGTGGGGGATTGTTCCCACAACCAGGGCAGTATCCGAATGGCGACGAAGCCCAGCTCCTCGATGCAGCGGCGGATCTCCCGTACCGCCTCCATGGGGCGACTGATATCAACCGAGCCGACACCCACCAGGCGATCGGGGGCCTGGGCCACGAACCCGGCCACCTCGTCGTTGCTGATCATGGCCACGTTGGGCCGGTACCAGGCGCTGATCAGCGTCCGGTCGACACCGGCGGCGTCCATGGCGGCGATGGTGGTCGCCACCGGCTGCTCCTCGGACGGCACCTCGCCGCCCGTCCAGCGCCGCAGCGAGTCGAACATGGGGTCGGCCAGATGACGCAATGTCGGGTGTTGGGCCCAGGCGTCGATGATCATCGGAGGGCCAGCCTAATCGGTTACGAGCAGAGTGTCGGCAGAAGAGCCTTGGCCACCTCCGCTGGTCGCTCCTCGTGGGAGAACAACCCGGCACCCTCGATGACCGCCAGCCTTGCTTGGGGAAAGGTGGTCACCATGTCCCTGGCCCATGCCAGAGGGAAGAACGGATCCTGGTCACCCCACACCAGCTGGACCGGAGCTGTGATTCGATGGTGAGCGGCGGCCAACGTGGCTATGTGTCGGCCCTCGTCAAACGACTTGAGCAGCCGGACGGCAGCGTCGAGATGGGCTTCGCTGGTGTGAAGCGGCTGCAGGAAGAACTCGTCGAACTCACCCTCGAGCAGCGACGAGTCGGTGAAGGCGTCACCGAGGACGAACCGATTGCGGCGCAGCCTCGGCTGACCGACGATCCAGCCCAGCGCCGGCCCGAAGCCGGGTAGGACCCGGCCGTTGAGAAACAGCTTGAACCGCAGGCTCAGTCCCTGCGGTTGTTCGGTGTTGATCAGCCCCATGGCCCGCAGTCTGGCGTCATCGGCCATGGCGTGACGGGCGATCATTCCCCCCGAGTCGTGCCCGACCACGGCCACCGACCGGAGGCCGAGCTGGTCGACGACCTGCCGAACCGTTTCGATGTGGCGGTCGATCGAAAGCGGGGTCTGGGCACTGAAGCGGCTCGATCCGGTTCCGAGGAGGTCGATCACGTGGCAGGTGACGTGGTCGGCCAGGAAGGGTAGGAGCGTGCGGTAGGTGGCACCACTGACCGGCCAACCATGCACGAACAGCACGTCGGGCCCCTGCCCGACCTTCCGGTAGGCCACCTCGCCTCCCTCCGGCTGCTCCCCTATCGGGAGATGGCGGTCGGGCCCGGCCCGGAACAGGTCGGCCGACTGCATTTGGCTCAGTTCAGACATGGCGCGTTTCCTTCTCCGTCTCGGACTGCGCCGACTGTAGTGATCACTACAGTCGGCGTAGTCCCGACTGTAATTGAAGTAACTGCTACAATCAAGGGGGCATGGGCCACAAGCACTCGAAGCACGACTTGCTGTCCGGTGCCATCGCCGTGGCCCATGAAGGAGGACTGTCCCGTCTCACCTTCGGCCGAGTGGCCACCCATCTCGGGATCAGCGACCGCACCGTCGTCTACTACTTCCCGACAAAAAGCGATCTCATAGCAGAGGTGCTGGGAGCTCTCGGAACCCAACTCGAACACACCTTGACTACGGCATTCTCCGCCGTCGGTGCCGGCGACGTCTCCGACCATCGTCAACTGCTCCGAGCGGCCTGGCCGGTGGTGGCCGACAAGAACGCCGACCCGGTCTTCGGGCTGTACTTCGAGGCGCTTGGACTGGCATCGGCCGGCCGGGAACCGTATCGGTCTATCGTTCCGGCGCTGGTGGACCATTGGATCGAATGGTCCATGGGGCTGCTCCGGGGTGACGACGATGCCCGACGAGCGGAGGCCACGGCCGCATTGGCGCTGGTCGACGGCCTGCTGCTGTTGCGACACACTGCCGGCTCCGACACGGCCGAGTTGGCCGCTGGTCGTCTTGGCATCGCTATCAGCTGAGCGGGCAACGGGGCCGCGGTAGGGCCCGACGAAAGTAGGCTCGAAGTGGCGTTGAATCGCCCAAACGACCGATGGGATGACCATGACCGACTCCGCAAATCCCTCCGGCGTCGAACCACGCCGCGTCGACTACCGGCTCGATGACCGCTACCGGGCCACCACTGGGCGGGTGCTGCTCACCGGCGTTCAGGCCCTGGCCCGCCTGCCCCTCGACCAGTTGCGGATCGACGCGGCCGCCGGGCTCAACACCGCGGCCTTCGCCAGTGGTTACCCCGGCTCTCCCCTGGGCGGCCTCGACACCGAGATGAGCCGGGCCATCAACCTCGTACCGGAGCTGCCGTTCACCCACCAGCCGGCCGTCAACGAGGAACTGGGAGCCACCTCGGTCATGGGCTCCCAACTGGCCGCCACCCGACCCGACGCCCGCTACGACGGCGTCGTCGGTTTCTGGTACGGCAAAGCTCCCGGTCTCGACCGATCGGGCGACGCCCTGCGACACGGGGTGTTCGCCGGGTCGTCTCCCCACGGCGGCGCCGTGGTGTTGGTGGGCGATGACCCCGACTGCAAGTCGTCGACCATGCCGTCGTCTTCCGACGCCACGCTGGTCGACCTGCACATGCCGATCCTCTACCCCGGCACGGTGGCCGAATGCCTGGAGCTGGGGCTGCACGCGGTGGCTCTGTCGCGGGCATCGGGATTGTGGACGTCGATGAAGATCGTGACCCCGATCGCCGACGGCTCGGGTACCGTTGACCTACCGGCCCTGACCGAAGCCCCGACGTTGCCCACCATCGAAGTCGACGGGCAACCCTGGCACAATGAGCCGTCGGCCATGTTCCTGGGCCGCCGCATGCTCGACGTCGAGCGTCAGTTCCGGGAGATCCGGCTGCCCCTGGCCAACGAGTACGCCGCCCTCAACGCCCTCAACCGGGTGACCGTCGATCCGAGCGATGCCTGGATCGGGCTGGTGGCCACCGGCTTCACCTACTACGAGGTACTCGACGCCCTACGCCGCCTCGGCCTGTCGACCGAAGCCGCCATCGCCGAGGCCGGAATCCGACTGCTGCAACTACGCATGCCGGTGCCGTTCAACGCCGACAAGGTCCGCCGCTTCGCCCGAGGGCTGGATGAGATAGTGGTCATCGAGGAGAAGAACCCGACCCTGGAGTGGCTGATCAAGGATGCCCTCTATGGTGGCGGGCACTATCCCCGGATCGTGGGCAAGCATCATGAGGACGGCCGGGTGCTGATGAAGTCGTGGGGCCGGCTCGATGCCCAAGCCATGCTGGCCGGTCTGCGGGAACGGCTGGCGGTACGGCTCGACGAACGGCTGGCCCCACTGGAGGTCCCGTCGCTGCGGGTTGCCGGTGCCGACGGCGGGCAGCGTCGGCTCATTCCGCTGTCGGTCAACCGCACCCCGTTCTTCTGTTCCGGCTGTCCTCACAACTGGGGCACCAAGGTTCCCGCGGACTCACTGGTGGGGGCCGGTACCGGCTGCCACGGCATGACCCTGCTGATGGACGAAGAACGGGTGGGCCAGTCGATCGGGATAACCGCCATGGGTTCGGAGGGGGCGCAGTGGATCGGCATGGCCCCGTTCGTCGACACCGACCACATCTTCCAGAACTACGGCGACGGTACGTTCTTCCATTCGGCCCAGCTGGCTTTGCAGTACTGCGTCGGGGCCGGCATGAACATGACGTTCAAGATTCTCTACAACGGCACAGTGGCCATGACCGGCGGTCAGGACGCGGTCAATCAGCTGTCATTGGCCGACCTGGCCGCGGTCCTGCTGGGCTACGGGGTGACCAAGGTGGCGGTCACCACCGAGGACCCGTCCCGGGTCCGGGCCATGAGGTTGCCGGCCGGGGTGAAGGTCCACAACCGATCCGACATCGTGGCCGTCCAGGAGGATCTTCGATCGACTCCGGGCGTGACCGTGCTGATCCACGACCAGGCCTGCGCCGCCGAGCTGCGGCGGGCCCGGCGGCGAGGCAGGCTGACGATGCCCACCCGCCGAGTGGTGATCAACCACCGGGTGTGCGAGGGTTGCGGTGACTGCGGCGACGTGTCCAACTGCCTGTCGGTCCAGCCGGTGGACACACCGTTCGGGCGAAAGACCACCATCGATCAGGCGTCGTGCAACTTCGACGAGAGCTGCCTCCACGGCGACTGCCCGGCCTTCATGACGATCGAGATGGGCGACGGTTCGGGCTCGGCGTCGGAGGGTGAGCATCTGATGACTCCGGCTCAGGCTGAGACCGTGCCCGACCCGATCTGGAACGAAGGCCGGGACCAGATCCGGATCCGGCTGGCCGGCATCGGCGGGACCGGAGTGGTAACGGTGGCTCAGATCCTGTCCACCGCCGCCATGTTCGACGGTTGGGAGGTGCGGGGTCTCGACCAGACGGGGTTGAGCCAGAAGGCCGGTCCGGTGGTCAGCGACATCGTGCTGGCACGACCGGGCACCACTGCCTCCAACCTCGTGGGTGAGGGTCAGGCCGATGTGATCGTGGGGTTCGACGCCATGGTGGCATTGGCCGACGGGCCGGTGGCCGCGGCTGACGACTCCCGCTCCACCCTTGTGGTCTCGACCCACCGCACCCCCACCGGGCGCATGGTGTCGCACCCCGAGATCCCCTACCCGGCCGATGAGCTGGAACAGCGGCTGAAGGCGGCCTCCGGGGACAGCGGCTCCCATACGCTCGACTCGGTGGCGTTGGCGTCAACACTCACGGGCACGGCCGCCTCGGCCAACGTCTTGATGCTGGGGGTGGCGCTGCAGCTGGGGGTCATACCGGTGGCGGTGGAAAGCGTGGAACGAGCCATCGATCTCAACGGGGTGGCGGTCGACGCCAACCTGGCCGCCCTCGACTGGGGTCGACGATGGGCCCACAACCCGTCGACCGTCGAACAGCTGGCGGCAGCCGGGGCCGAACAACTCCCGGCGGACGGGGCCGGCGGCCGGGCGTTACGGGTTTCGGTACCGGAACTGCCGAATTCTCTGCAGGCCACCATCGAGGCCTGGGCTTTGCCCCCCGATGTTCGAGAGCTGATCGAGATGCTGGCCGCCGACCTGGTCGGCTATCAGGATCGGGCCTACGCGGCCTCGTTTCTGAAGACCGTGGATCGGGTGCTGACAGCCGAGCGGGCGCTCGGAGTGGGTGACAGTGGTGTCGGCGGCGAGGTTCCCTTGCCCTTGACCACGGCGGTGGCCCGCAACCTGCACAAGCTGATGGCCTACAAGGACGAGTATGAGGTGGCCCGGCTGCTCTTGGGGCCCGAAGGTCGGGCGGCGGCCGAGTCGGTGGGCGGCACCGATGCCAACATCACCTGGCATCTCCACCCGCCGATGCTCAAGGCTTTGGGTTTCGACGACAAGATTCCGCTGGGACCGTGGGCCAAGCCCCTGCTCAAGACCCTGGCCGCCGGTAAAAAGATTCGGGGCAGCAGGCTCGATCCCTTCGGGCGTATGGAGATGCGGCGTATCGAACGATCGCTGATCGACGAGTACGGCGTCGCTCTCGACCAGATCCTGTCCACTCTCACGGTCGACAACCACTCGGCCGCCATCGCCTTGGCCCAACTGCCCGACGTCGTCCGGGGCTACGAAGACCTCAAGCTTCGCCGGGTCGAAGAGTTCCGCCAGGCCCTGGCCGCCGCCCTGGGCGCCCTGGCCCCTTCCACCCCCCAATCCCCCACCCCCCAATAATTGCAGCAGAAACCGAGGTGACACCTCGTTTTCTACTGCGAGATTTGGCCGACGTGGTGACGTCACCCGACTCACGGCATACTCGTTCCACCGCCGGCTTCCCCCATTCAGATCACGGAAATCACGGGGAAGCCCATGGACATCAACTACTTGTTCCGTCAGCAGCACGGCCTGATCACCCACCCTCAGGCTCAACAGCATCTCAGCGCCTACCAGATTCAAGCGCGGGTTCGCGGTGGCGAGTGGCAGCGCCTCCACCCCGGCGTGTTCCGCCACACCTCGGTCCCCGACCGCTGGGAGTCCCGCCTACTTGCCGCCACCATGTCGGCCAACGGCGTGGCGTCGCACCGATGTGCCGCCGCCCTCTGGAACCTCGGTCACTACCGACAGCCCCCGATCGAGGTGACAGTGGCCCGGGGCGGCCGGGCCCGGCGTAACGACATCCGGATTCATGCCACCACGCAATGGGATCGAATCGACGCCGTGGTCCGCCGCGGCATCCCGTGCACCGGGATCGAGCGGACCATCCTCGACTGCGGGGCCGTCGTCGGCCTGCGCAAACTCGAACGACTGGCCGAATCAGCAATCCGGCAGCGACTCACAACCTGGCCCAAGCTTGTGCTCTGCCTGGAACGACATTCTCGTCGAGGGCGAAACGGCTGCCTCAACCTACGGCGTCTCCTGGAGCGGCGTATTGCCGATGCCACCGTTCCGCTGTCGGATTTCAGTCGACTGGTGGTCAATCTGTTGGATGATGCCGGGCTCCCCCGTCCCGAGATCGAGTACCCGATTATCGACGGGCAAGGTCAACCCGTGCTGCAGGTCGATCTGGCCTGGCCCCGGCTCAAGAAGTGCTGGGAACTCGACGGATTGGCCTTCCACTTCGCCCGGGAGGCAGTCGAGCGGGACCGGCGAAAGCGCAACCAGGTCAAGGCGTTGGGCTGGAACATGCAGGAGATCCTGTGGTCGATGTACGCCGACGAACCGGCTCAGCTGGTTGAACTGGCTCGTCGTTTCCTCAACCCCGACGAAATCTTGCAGTAAAAAGCGAGGTGTCACCTCGCTTTTTACTGCAGTTTTGGGCCTAGGGGGCGACGCCGCCGTAGGCGACGCCGGCCAGGTGGGCCATGTCGCGGTCGAAGGTGGTGAGATCGTCGAGGGTGAAGTCCGAGAGCGCGGAGTGACCGCAGGCCCGGGCGATCACCGCCATGAGGTCGACGGCGGCGGTGAGGAAGCGTTCCAGACGGTCGGCCGCCTCGTCGATGACCAGCCGGGACCGCAGATCTTGGCGTTGGGTGGCGATACCGACAGGGCAGTTGTTGGTGTTGCAGGCTCGCATGCCCAGGCAGCCAATGGCCTGGATGGCCGAGTTGGCGATGGCCACCGCGTCGGCTCCCAAGGCCAGCGCCTTGGCGAAGTCGGCCGGGGTGCGCAACCCGCCGGTGGCCACCAGCGTCACGTCGGAGCGGCCGATCCGATCGAGATGACGTCGAGCCCGGGCCAGGGCCGGAATGGTGGGCACCGAGATGTTGTCTCGCAACACGGTGGGGGCGGCGCCGGTACCGCCGCCTCGGCCGTCGAGGATGATGTAGTCGACGCCGATGGCGAGGGCGGCATCGATGTCGGCCTCGACGTGCTGAGCCGACAGCTTGGCTCCAATGGGCACACCACCGGAGGTATCCCGTACCTCGGCCGCCACCTCCTGGTAGTCGGCAGTGGTCACCAGATCGGGGAAGGTGGCGGGGGATACGGCGGCGGTGCCGGGCTCCAGGTTGCGGACCTCGGCGATCTTTCCCATCACCTTTGAGCCGGGCAGGTGCCCCCCGGTGCCGGTCTTGGCCCCCTGGCCGAACTTGAAGTGGAAGGCAGCCACATCGGCCACCTTGTCGAGCGACCAGCCGAACCGTCCGGAGGCCAACTCGTAGAAGTAGCGGGAGTTCTCGGCCTTCTCCTCCGGGAGCGCCCCGCCCTCGCCCGAGCAGATGCCGGTGCCGGCCCGCTCGGCGCCCCGGGCCAACGCCACCTTGGCCTCTTCTGACAACGCCCCGAAGCTCATGTCCGACACGAAGATCGGCATCGACAGTTCGAGTGGCTTGGCCGCGTTGGGCCCGATCACGGTGGTGGCCGACACCGGTTCGTCGTCGAGCAGAGGGCGGCGGGCCAGCTGAGCGGTGACGAACTGGATGTCGTCCCACGACGGTAGCTCCCGGCGGGAAACCCCCATGGCCGCAGCCGGGCCGTGATGGCCTGTCTTCGACAGTCCTTCGGAGGCCAGCTTGCGGATGAGGCCGACGTGAGGCTCGTCGTCGGTGCCGTGGAAGTCCTGATAGGCGCCCTGGTAGGCCTGGCGGTCGTAGGGCTGGGGGTTCTCGGCGGCCCAGGCTGCGATCTCGGTGGCGTCGATCATGACCTCGCCGTCGTCCGACACCCATGAGCTGAACCGGGCCAGCTGCTCGGAGTTGTTGTAGGCGCTGATTCCGGAGTCGACTCGGTAGTCCCAGCCGTGGAGTCCGCAGATGAGGTTGGAGCCGGAAACGTGGCCGTCGGCCAACAGCGCCCCTCGGTGCAGGCATCGGCCGTAGAGCACCGAGTGCTGGTCGTGATCCTCCCCATAACGAATCAGCACCAGGTCGACGTTCTCGACCAGGGCGGCGGTGGGGGTGTCCCACGCGAGGTCGTCCCAGGTGGCGATGGCGGTTGGTCGCATTCGTCGTGTTCTCCCGATTCGTGTCGGATGTCGCTGCAGAGACTCTAACCGGCCCGGGGTTGACACCCTTCCCGCTATGATCGAACATATGTTCCTATGATCGACACCCCGGGCTCGGGCCAACCGCGCACCATCCTGCACGCCGACCTCGACGCCTTCTATGCCTCGGTCGAGCAACGGGACAATCCCGAGCTGGGCGGCAAAGCGGTGGCCGTCGGCATGGGGATCGTGTTGGCCGCCAGTTATGAAGCCCGCCGCTTCGGGGTCAAGACCCCTCTCAGTGAAAACATCGCCCGGCGCCACTGCCCCCACCTCATCGTCGTCCCCCCACGAATGGAGGCCTATGCCGAAGCCAGTCGGGCCGTCTTCGACATCTTCAGTGACACCTCACCCATGGTCGAGGCCATGTCGATCGACGAAGCCTTCATCGACGTGACCGGCCTGCGGCGCCTGGTGGGCCCGGCCGACGAAATCGCGGCCGAACTGAGGCGTCGGGTTCGAGACGAGGTCGGCCTGCCGCTCAGCGTGGGAGTGGCCTCCACCAAGTTCCTGGCCAAGGTAGCCAGCGCCGTGGGTAAGCCGGACGGCCTGCTGGTGGTGGAGCCGGGGCGGGAGCTCGAGTTCCTCCATCCGTTGCCGGTGGAGGCCTTGTGGGGGGTCGGTCCGAAGACGGCCGAACGTCTTCACCAGGGGGGCCTCATGAAGGTGGCCGACGTGGCCCAGGTTGATCTCGAATCGTTGGTGACCATGATCGGCAAGGGGGCGGCCAACCACATCCATGCCCTGGCCAACAACAGTGATCCCCGCCGGGTCGAGGTCGGCCGCCGCAACCGTTCGATCGGATCCCAGCGCTCCATGCCCCGGGGCGGCATCGATCGACCCAAGGCCGAGGAGATCCTGCTGGCCGTGTGCGACGGAGTGAGCAACCGGCTGCGTACGTCCCGACAACTGGGGAGAACGGTCACGCTCCGGCTCCGCTTCGGTGATTTCAGCTCGGCCACCCGATCGCACACCCTGACCGATCCGACCGACTCCACCAAGCTCATCCACACGGTGGCCCATCGACTCCTGACCACGGCCTGGCCGATGCTGGAGGAGAGAGGATGCACCAGGGTCGGAGTGGCGGTATCAAACCTCTGCCCCGACGATGCGGTGCAGCTCAGCCTGCCCTTCGGCCGGGGCCGGCGCGGCACCGTCGACAGTGAACCGGGCCACGACGATCGGGGCGAACTCGACCGGGCCATTGATCAGGCCCGCCGGCGGTTCGGCTACCAGTCGCTGAGCCGGGCCCGCCTGGCCGGCGGGCGAGGCCGGGGGCCGACGGGCCTGGTGGCCGGCCACCCCTACCACCAGGGTCACCCGCTCACCGACCCGCCGAAATCGGAGTCGCCGTCGGAGTCGCCATCCGGGTCTCAGGCTTTGGCCGGTGCCGAGTCGGTCTCCTAAGCTCGGAGTTCATGACTTCGGGCCTCGACGTCGAGCCGGCTTGGCTCGCCCCCACCTACTACATCGACTCCAATTCACCCGAGGTGGCGGCCTTCACCACCCAGGCCCTGGGCGACGGCGTCGGCCAAGGCGGGGCTGATCCCGTCGACGTGGCGGTGCGCCTGTTCTACGCGGTGCGCGATGGTTTCCGCTACGACCCCTACGGCATGGATCCTCGGCCTGAGGCCTTTCGGGCCAGCCACGTCGCCGGATTGGACAGCGCCTGGTGTGTCACCAAGTCGGTGCTGCTGACGGCGGCCGCCCGCCACCAGGGTATTCCCGCCCGGTTGGGCTTCGCCGATGTCCGCAATCATCTCAGCAGTGAGAAGTTGCTGGCCCGGCTGGGCACCGACCTGTTCATCTGGCACGGCTACAGCGAACTGCTACTCGATGGGCGGTGGTTCAAGCTCAGCACCGCCTTCAACGTGGAGCTGTGTGAACGGTTCGGAGTCAAGACCCTCGACTTCGACGGCAGCGACGACGCCCTGATGCATCCCTTCGACAGCAACGGGAACCGTCACATGGAGTACGTCAACCAGAGGGGCAGCTACGACGACCTGCCCTACCACCAGATCGTGGCCGACTTCGCCGAGCTCTACCCCCAGTGGGCGCCGGGCGGCGACAGCAGCGCCGAGGCCGCCGGCGATCGGGCCTTCAGCTCCGAGGGCTGACAGGGCCGCCTGTCAGAGCCTGGCCTCGGCCGCTACTCCCGGCGCAAGGTCACGGTGAAGCTGGCTGTACAGGTGTCGTAGCTGTAGAACTCGCCGCCCGAGACAGTGAAGACCCAGCCGGCGGGAGCGGTGAAGTCGTAGGTCTGGCAGGGGTCGATGTCGTGGAACTGGACCCGGCCGTTCTGGTCGAGGGGGTAGGTCGACCCCCCGAATGTCACCCGCACCCCGGCCACACCCTGACCCAGGCCGTCGACCGCCCGGATGGTGACCGACTCCCCCGACGTTCCCGCCGTTGACGAACTGGGGGGCTTGCTGGTGGTGGCCGGCACGGAAGTGGAGGTGGTCGACGCCACGGACGTGGTGGTGCTGAAGGTTGTGACTGCGGTCGAGACGGTGGTGGGTGCCGTGGTCGTCTCGGTCGGAGCGGTACTGGACGAACCGTTGCCGGACGTTGTGGTTCCGACCGTTGTCGAGGTGGCCGGGGCCGTCGTCGTCTCAGTGGAGGAGGCCGCGGACTCAGCTGTCGTCGGCGGGGCATCCGGCGAGGCCGGGCTATCACCGTCGATCGGCTCGTCGGCCATCGGCGGATCGCCTTCCGATTCCCCGCCGGCACCCGACTCGGCCGGGTCGACCGACCCGGAGGGGACGGGTTGGTTGGCGGCCGAGGGCGATTCGGCCGCCACTTCGATGCCGGCCTGGACCTGATCGATCTGTTCGCCGGCTCGTTGAACCAGGAACACGGCGGCGGCGCCGATGAGCAACACCGAAGCGGCGGCGGCCAGGAGTCCTGGTGCCGCAAGCCGACGGTGGACCCGGTTGGGGGATCCATGACCGACTCCGGCCACCGGAGGGTGGTCCGGCAGATCGGGTATCTCGACCTCGAGCGCATTGGCGATTTCGGTCAGACGTCGACCCAGTTGATCGCCGGATGACGTTGGCCTACTCACCGATAGCCCCCTGCCGCCACTCGAGACGGGGCTCGATCTGGATATCGATCTGCTTCCTGATGTCGCGGATCGCCCGGAAGATCAGGGTGCGGACCGTTGGCTTGCGGCACCCGAGGGTGGCGGCGATCTCGTCGTCATCCAGTCCGGCGTAGTAGCGGAGTACGAGCGCCACTTTGCGACGTTCATCGAGGGTGTTGAGTACGTCCCACAGTTCGTCCGGGCGGTCGACGTAGCCCTCGGTCAGCATGTGGTCGAGCGGGGCGGGGCGGACTCGTCCTTGGCGCCGGAGATGGGACCGGGCGTTGTTGACCACCACCGTGCGACAGTAGGCCCGGTGGTGGTCGATCGTGTCCCAACGTTCAGCCACGGCCATCATGGCGTCCTGGACCATTGACTCGGCATCCATGGCGTCCTGCACGATCAGGTAGGCGGTACGGACAAGGGCGACGTAGTGGTCCCGGTAGAACTCGCCGAAACCATCGGGCCATGACGGTGCCAACCGGTCTGGGCCGATCGTCATCACATAGTCCTAGAGTCCACGGCCCGCCGTTCCGTTCCGAAATGTTGCGCATTTGTCGCCATGCGCCGGCTGTCGCCGCCATCAGCCCGGCGCCCTAGCCGGCGGTGAGTTTCATCGCCGTTTCGCCTTGCCCGCGGTTGCTGCAGGTGTAGTGTCCGGGCCCGGCCTCCCACATCTTACCCAGGCAGGTGCCGAGGGCGATCTGTCCGTAGGCGTTGGGGTGGAACGATTCGGCCAGATCACCCTGCACACCACCGCTGGTCAGGAAGCGCATCCATTCGTGGGTGGAGCCGCTGGGGGTGTCGTAGTCGTCGGCCACCAGCCGGCTGTCGTCGCCGCATACCTCTTTGCCGTCGAAGGCCGATGCCAGCGAAAGGAACTCAACTCCCTGGGCGGCGGCCACCGCCGACAGTCCGGCATCGATCCGGGGTACGACCCAGTCACGGGCGAAGTCGAGGTCGGCGTCCCAGAAGGGACAGCCGCCGGTGTGCAGCCGCTCCCAGGTCGTTTCGCTGTAGTCGGCCTCGCTGGAACGGGCGATGGGCGACGGATAGGACTGAAGGATGAACCGGTATTGGGTGTCGCCGGCGTCGGCCAGAGCGGCCCGGATCTCGTCGATGGCCTTGGAGACGTCGGCCATCACTGCGGGGAGGGCCGCTTCGACCTTGGGCTGCTCGGCCGGGGCGCAGGGGGCGGCCCCGGTGGTGAAGGCGGTCACACAATTGGTGAGCACCGCGGCAAATCCCAGGTCGTTGCCGCCGATGGACAGAACGACGAGTTCGATGTCGTGGCCGGCGGCCAGGGCGGCCAACTGGTCGGCCTGGGGGGCTTCGCCCTTGAACATCTGGCCTCCGTTGGACGCCCGGAAGATGTGCTCGGTCTCGGCGCCGGAGCAGGCCAGGTTGACCAGCTCGATCGACCCGCCGCCGATGCCCGAGCTGCGGATCTCGGAAACGTCGCTGCGGTGGCAGCCGTTGTAGTAGGAGCCGGGGTAGACGGCGTTGTAGTCGTACCACCAACCGCCGTACCAGGTGGACCGGTAGGCCCGGTCGGTGCCGTCACGGTCGGGGTCGACACCGTCGTTGCTGTTGCCCAGCCAGCGGCCACCTTCGCCGGAGATGAAGGAGTCACCGAGCGAGACGGCGGCGTCGGGCTTGTCGGCGTTTTCGCCCGATTGGGCTGAGGCCGGGGCGACGGCTCCCAGCGTCATGAGCAGCGAGGCGGCCAGGGTGACGAGGGCCAGAAGTGGTGCGGCGAGTGGCGTACGAGACATGATTCGGTCTCCTTGGTGGTGATCGGCGGAGTGCTTAACCTAACGTTGTTAGATTAGGCTGTGGGCGTCACCCTAAATCATGTCCTCGCCGGCTGTCAAGGAACTTCCTAACAATGTTAGGAAGTTCTGGATGTTCCACCAATAGACTGGGCCACCGTGGTCAAACGACGAACCCTCGATCGAATCCAGGTCATCGCCGCCGCTCGGGATCTGGCCAACGAACAGGGGTTGACGAAGCTCACCATGCGGGCCCTGAGCGCCCGGGTCGGGGTGGAGGCGGCCTCGCTGTACAGCCACGTCAAAGACAAGGAAGATCTCTTCGACGGGTTGGCCGAATTGATATTCAGCGAGGTCACCGTCGAACCGACCGATGACCCGTTACCCCGCCGGATCGAGCTGTACAGCGCCGCCCTTCGTCGAGTTCTGCTGGCCAACGCCAACCTGGCGGCGGTGGTGGCCATTCGCCCGGTGGTGTCGGTTTCAACGTTGGCCCTGGTGGAACAAGCCCTCGGTGAGTTGACCGACGGCGGGCTCGACCACACCGAGGCGCTCCACGTCCTCGACACCCTCATCAGTTTCGTCGTCGGCCATGCCCTAAGCGAGATCGGGCGGGACCCGGCCCGTGGTGGTCACACCGAGGCCGATCTGGCCGCCCAACGAGCAGCCCTGCCGGCCGACGAGTTCCCCAACGTCGTCGAGACCCTGGGCCGAGGACCCATTGACCGCGACGCCGAGTTCGAGTTCGGCGTCCGGCTGATCATCGCCGGCATGGAATCGGTGCTGGCCGGCCGCTGAACGGAAACTGTGCGCTCAGCGCCCCGTTTTTTGGGGCCGGGAGCGCACAGATGGCGTTTCAGGCCACCATGGCCGGAGCCGAGTCGGCCGTCACCTCGATCTCGTAGGACCCGACCTGACTCAGCTCGTCGGGCAGGCGACCCTCCGACAGGGCCAGCAACATCGGCAGCGGGTCGAAGTCGAAGGCCACGATACGATCCTGGCCGTCGACCAGGGTTTCCAGCACCGCCGTCTCGAAGGCCAGTACTTCCTTCAGCTGGGGTACACCGACATCGAGCTCTCGCAGGAAGGAGGCGAATGATCGGGCTTCGGTCAGTCCGTACATGCCGGGCGTCACCCGCTGCCGGTACTCGTCGAGCAGCATCCGCATGACCCGCTCGCCCAGGGCCAGCAGCAGCAACCGGGTGGTCCGCCGCAGATTGGACGAGATCATCGACGCCCGGAACTCGAGCGACAGCCGCTTCACCAGCTCGACGCCGGGATCGGCCGCCAGCTCCTCCCCCAGCTCGGTCGTCGGCTCCCGCCCGACGGTCAAGGCTGCCAGCTGGCCCTCCCACTCACCAACCTCGGCTTCGGCTGGGACCTCGACCTCGGTGGGGGCTTCGGCCGGGGCCTCGATCGCAGCCTCGATGCCAGGGGCGGCCGATGGTTCGACGCCGATGGTCGGTTGGTGGGAATCCTTCAGCCCGATATGGGGGCGGCGCGACCACATCTCATGCATGAACTCCAGTTGCCGGGCCATCAACCGGTCGTCGACCTTGTCGGCGAAGGCCGGATACATTTCGAAGATGATGGCCTTGAGATTGGGAAGATCGCCGACCACGTCGAGGGCCTGACCCATGAGATCGGAGGGAATTGCCCCGGAATGGGCGTCGAGCCAGAACCCGTCCAGCCAGAAGCCTCCGGCCAGGTGGACCTCCCAGACCCGATCCAGCGGTATCTGTTCCAGGAAGCGAGCCAGCGACTGACGGCCGTTGCGCTCGTTGGTGTAGACGTTGTGCAGATCGAGCAGGATGCCGGAGTCGGCCTCGTTGGCCACCCGGGCGATGAATTCGCCGTCATCCAGCTCGTCTGGTCGGGGAGCCAGGTAGTTGACTCCGGTCTCAAAGGCCAAGGGCAGGCCGAGTTCCGACCGGAGCCGGCGCACCGACCGGGCGGCCACCGCCACCCCGGCCGCCGTCTGGCGGGGCGGCAGGAAGAATCCGGTGGCCAGATCGTCGACCCGATTGAAACTCAGATGTTCGCTGACCCAGGGCGAGCCGAGACGAGCCACGGTGTCCTTCAACAGCTCGATCTGCCGCCGGTCGGGGGCGGAGGTTCCCCCGACCGGGCAGTTGATGCTGTGCACCAGCTTGTGGTACCCGAGATCGCTGAGATGGGATATCGCCTCGTCGACCACCTCGATCTCGCCGTTGCCGCCCGACGGCAACCAGGTGGTCTGGGGCTCGAACTCGACCACGTCGACCAGATCACCGTGGGCGGCGAGAAAGGGCTCCATGGCCGTCGAATAGGTTATCCCAACCCCGATTTCGGGTAGCACGACCATCGTCTCAGCGGCCGGGGACGAGATTGTTGCCGCTGTCGAGGAGATAGTCGACTTCGCGACCGAAGGTCACGTCGAAGCCGGAGCAGCACCAGGCGCCGCCGCCCTGCTCCCAGTGGGAGCCGAGGTTACGGCCGAGGATGTCGATACGTTCGAGGATCCAGCCCAGATCGAATTCCCGGGCCGGGGGCACGGGAATGGAGGCGGTGCGGGATCCGGTTCCCCGGGAGAACTGCTGGCCGATGGCCACCGAGTTGGGGGTGACGTCGAAGTTCTCGTTGATCACGAAATCACGTTCGCTCTCGAACGTGCAGTCGAGACCGGAGAAGCACTCGGGACAGCCGAGGCGTTCAGCGAAAGCCACGACCCCCTTCTTGAAGGCA
The DNA here is from genome assembly GCA_965216685.1 of Acidimicrobiales bacterium. GTDB lineage: Bacteria > Actinomycetota > Acidimicrobiia > Acidimicrobiales > SZUA-35 > JAHELU01. The sequence continues at coordinate 2,682,143 of OZ244195.1, read as the reverse complement.
TCGAGATCGTTGGCCACGGCGGCCGGCATGGAGATACGGACTGCGCCCCCGGCTTTGGTCTTGGCCAGATACGCCGCGTCCTTGGATTTGGATTTGCTGTTCATTGCCGTTCCTTGTTTGTCAGTCCAACCGGGAGGGATCCGCACAGTGGTTCGACGGCGGTCGGGGTGGGTTTGCCTTTTAGGAAGCGGCAGGACGCGACCTGATACCGCCAATCACGGTTTGGTGAGGCGGCGGGGTGGCTGGGGGATGGCGGCGGCCGGGCCGGTCCGCTAGGGGAAACGCATCCGGGGACCGGCCTCGGCCCAGTCCTGGTGGTTGCGGACATAGGCGTTGGCCACGTCGTTGTCGGGCCGATGATCCCATGAGGTCAACGGACCGATCGACATGGCTCGATGCAGTATCCGGCGCCGGCGCTGTGATTCCAGCACCCGCCGGCGGATGGCGTCGGAATCCCAGCGCTGGGCCACCTCGGCGGCGAAGGCCGCTGCCTGTTCCCGGTGGTCATCCCGGCTTTGCCCCCCACCCAGCGCCGGGGTGGCCAGGTTGTGACGCTCCAGCGGATCGACTTCGAGATCGTAGAGTTGGTCGGGGTCGGAGGCGCAGCTGATGAACTTGTAGCGACCCCGCCGGATCATGAACATCGGTTGGGCTGTCATCTCGCCCATGTACTCCCCGGTGATCTCGTCGGCTTCGTCGGCCGGAGCCCGGCTACCGGTGGCCAGCGGCCACAGGCTCCGGCCGGCCCAGACATCGCTGTCGATGTCATCGCCCAGCCCGTTCCCGTCGGTGGCCATGTCGACCACGGTCGGCACCAGGTCGAGCAGGGAGCAGGCGTTGGCCATCGTGGCGCCCTGATGGGCCGAGCCGTCGATTCCCGGTCCGGCCATGACGAGGGGGACACGGGCCGAACGCTCATGGAACGACATCTTGAAGAACACCCCGCGGTCGCCCAGCATGTCACCGTGGTCGCTGGTAACGATGATCACCGTGCGTTCCAGCCGACCGAGCTCGGCCAGCGTGGCCACCAGGCGGCCCAGCCAGTCATCGAAGTAGGAGGTGTTGGCGTAGTAGCCGTGGCGGGCGTTGCGCAGCTGATCCTGGGTGTAACCGACGGTGTCGGCCTGAATACCGGCCCGGATGCGGCGGGTGTGGGGATCGGCGGTGGCCTGGTCATAGGGGTCGGGCAGGTCGATGGCCTCGTGATCGTAGCGATCCCACCATTCCGGTCGGGCCACGTAGGGATCGTGAGGGTGGATGAACGAGGCCGTGAGGAAAAACGGTCGGTCGTCTCGGTCCCGGGCCAGGTCGAGGAGCTTGCGGCGGGCGGCGAACCCGACCTCTTCGTCGTAGTCGATCTGGTAGGTGGTCACGGCCGAGCCGGCGTCGGCCAGCACATCCATGTTGTGGTACCACTTGTCGATTCGGGCCTCGGCATTGTCCCAGTCGGGGGTCCAGGCGAAGTCGGCCGGGTAGATGTCGGTGGTCAGGCGCTCCTCGTAACCGTGCAGCTGGTCGGGGCCGACGAAGTGCATCTTGCCCGACAGGATCGTGCGGTATCCGCCGGCCCGCAAGTAGTGGTTCAGCGTCGGCACCGAAGCCGGGAACTCCGACGCATTGTCCCACGCGCCGAGGGTAGAGGCGGTCAGACCCGACAGCATGGTGAACCGTGACGGGGCACAGAGCGGAGCGTGACAATAGGCGGCGTCGAAACGGACGCCTCGTTCGGCCAGGGCGTCGAGATGCGGCGTCTTGACCACAGGGTGGCCGTAGGTCGAGGTGAAGTGGGGGGCCAACTGATCGGCCATCACCAGCAGGATGTCCGGCCGGGACCCGGCACGGCTGGAAGCTGTCGTCATGAACCGGCAAGCTACCACCCGACCCGGTCGGCGACAAGAGGCCAAGGCCGGGGCGCACTGAAGCCTGTCGCCGCCGGCACTACACTGCCGGAAACTCAATTGGCGGAAGGGCAGACGTTTGCGATTGGTACGACGTGCGTCATGGGCATGGGCGGTTCTCAGTGTGATGCTGATCGGCACTGTTGTCACCGGAGTTTCCCCGGTGGCCGGGCAGACTGACCAAACAGCGGTGATCAGGGTCCGGGGAACCACGGGGACCGAGCAGATTCGGGTCTACACCGACACCGATGTGCTGCTGTTCAGCGCCCCGCTGGAGACCACCGAGTGGACAGAGTTTCAGACCCCGGTTCCGGCCAATGCCGAGTTCATGTACGTGGCCTTCGTCAATGACGGCCGCACGGCCACGGGAGCCGACCGCAACGTACTGGTCGACAAGGTGACGTGGCTCGACACCCAAGAGGTTGTTCAGGCCGAGACCGTCGAATCCATGGGAGTATGGAACGGCGTCGATTGCGGCGTCGGGTTCCGCCAATCACAATTCCTGGCCTGCAACGGCTGGTTCAAATTCCCCGTCCCGGACGACGGGTCGCCACCGCCGCCACCCCCGCCCGACGACGGCACCATTACCGTCACGGCCCGAGGCTGGACCGGCAGCGAAGTGCTGCAGCTCGAAGTCGACGGTGATGTGGTCGACCAGTGGACGGTCTCGGCCTCCGCCGCAACCCACACCTTCGACTACTCGGGTCCAGCCGCTGAGGTGATCCGGGTCAACTTTGTCAACGACGGCGTAGGCGCCACCGGACGCGACCGCAACGTCGCCGTCTCCCAAGTCACCTACGGCGACCAGGTCTTCGACCCCATCGACGTGCGCTCCAAAGGCGTCTGGAACGGAACCGACTGCGGCATCGGCTTCCGCCAATCCCAAATCCTGGCCTGCAACGGCTGGTTCGAGTTCATCATCGACCCAACCAACCCACCACCACCCCCACCACCCGGTGATGGCTTGATAACCGTTACCGCCCGGGGCTGGACCGGCAGCGAGATAATTCAACTCGAGATCAACGGTGACGTGGTGGAGGAATGGGGCATCTTCGCCGGGTCCGAGACCTACGCCTACGACTACTCAGGTCCAGCCGCTGAGGTGATCCGAGTCAACTTCGTCAACGACGGCAACGACGCCACCGGACGCGACCGCAACGTCGCCGTCTCCCAAGTCACCTACGGCGACCAGGTCTTCGACCCCATCGACGTGCGCTCCAAAGGCGTCTGGAACGGAACCGACTGCGGCATCGGCTTCCGCCAGTCCCAAGTCCTGGCCTGCAACGGCTGGTTCGAGTTCATCATCGACCCAACCGACCCGCCACCCCCACCACCCACCGACGGATACGTCAGCGTTCAGCTGCGAGGAGCGACGGGAACCGAATCGGTCTTCGTATCGGCCGGTGAGGTAACCAGTGAGTCCTTCGTGGCCGCTGACACCGAAACGGTCTACACCTTCGAGTTCAGCGGTGTCTTCGACGCCATCCGGATCAACTTCGAGAACGACGGCTTCGATCAGCGGGGCCGTGACCGCAACGTGTTCGTCGACTGGGTCGAGGTCAACGGCTTCCGGGCCGAAGCGGAGACCCTTCTGGGCAAGGGGGTATGGGACGGCTCCAGCTGCACCCGAGTCGACCGTCACGACAGTCGGGTTTTGGCCTGCAACGGCTGGTTCGAGTTCCAGGACGGCGACGGGGTCCCAGTCGATGACGGCGGTGACGGCCTGGTCGCTCCGGCCATCGAAGCGTGCGACGTGCTCAGCAGTCTTCCGGTGCCGGGCGACGATGCCACAGCCTCAACGGTCACCCGGTATATCTGGTCCGACGAGTCCACGGCCGAGACCAACTACTTCGTGGAGACCGACCGGGATGTCTACCTGCTGCCGCCTGACAGCACGTCCTATGTGATCGAGACGCTGACCTCCGATCCCGAATCCGTGGTGGCCATCGGAGTGACCGACGGTGAGTTCATCGCCGACACACTCGTCGGGACGGACTGCCGGCAACGGTCCAACTCACCCATCGCCCCTGAAGCGGCCCCCGGCGATGGCGCCGGGTCGGTAGCGGTCGCCTTCTGGGAGATGTTCGCCGCCGACGCCGTCGACTACTACACCGTTGACGTGTTCGGCGAAACGTACAGCTTCAACCAGCGGGCGGTGGCCGATGACGACAGCCGGGCGGTGGCCGTGTTCGACGGCGTCCCCGCCGACGAGGTGCAGTTCGTCACCATTTCCAGCTGCTACTCGGAGACCGAGCCCAACGTCTGCTTCGGCGTTGGCCGGACCTACCACCAGTTCGGCGGTTTCTACCTGGCTCCGCCGGCGGGCACGGCCCCCTCCAACCCGGCTCTGGGTGCGCCCACCGGACTGACCGGGGTAGCCGTCGGACCGTGGGAAATCGATCTATCGTGGGACGCCCCGGCAGCCAACGATAATCAGGCCAGCACCCTCTACCAGGTCCGCAGCTTCGACGGTGACACCACCGAGGAGGTGCAGGAGGCCTGGGGCGCCTTGAGCGGAGTTCTCGACAGCCTGAAGATCAGCGACACCTCGCACCGCTACCGCTTGTCGGAGTCCACGGTCCATCAGTTTGAAGTTCGGGCCTGCAACGCCAACGGTTGCGGCCCCTGGTCCCAACGAAGCGCCCCAATCCCACCCATCGAAGACCCCTGACCCAGCGTTCTGTGCGCCCCAGGGTTCACATACGAACCGTGGAGCGCACGCAACGAGGGTGGAGCGGCAATATCCGCCGTCTGTGCGCCCCAGCGTTCATATATGAACGCTGGGGCGCACAAATGAAGGAGGGTCAGGAGAGCAGGGTGGTGAGGAAGGCCTTGGTCCGGGCGGTGTCGTCGGGGTTGTCGGCGAAACTTCCGGCCGCGAACTGGGTGACGCCGGCCTCGCCCAGTTCGTCGACCCGGGCGGCACAGGTCGACTCGTCGCCGATGATGGCCAGGTCGGCCGGGCCGTCGAGGCCCTCGCGGTCAAGCATGGCCCGATACGACGGCAGCTGACCGTAGATCTCGAACACTTTGGCCGCTCGTTGCCGGGCCCCGTCGACATCGTCGGTGACACAGATCGGCAGGCCGGCCACGATCCGGGGCGGCGGGCGGTCGGCATCGGAAGCAGCGGCGACGATGGTGGGAACGGTATGCGACGCCAGTGTCCTGGCCCCCGTCATCCAGGTGATGGTGCCGTCGCACAACCGTCCCGCCAGCTTGAGCATTTGGGGGCCGAGGGCGGCCAGATAGACAGGCGGCACATCGGCGGGATCGCCGACGTTGAGCCGGCCCCGAGCGGTTATCGTCTCCCCCGAAACCCTGGTCTCCTCGCACCGCATCAACGGCATCAGCGCCTCGAGATACTCCCGAGCGTGTCGCACCGGCTTGTCGAAGGAAACCCCCCACATTCCTTCGACCACCGGCTGATGGGAGAGCCCGATGCCGAGGCTGAACCGTCCATCGGTCATCAGGTTGACGGTGCGGGCCTGCTCGGCCATCACAAACGGATGGCGGGGGTAGGTGGGCACCACCGACGTGCCGACCCGGATACCCGGCACCTGGCGACCCACCGAGGCCAGCAGCGTCATGGCGTCGGCCTCGCCCACGATCTGCGACATCCACACCGTGTGGAACCCGGCCTCGGCCGCCCGGGCGGTGTCGGCCAGCAAGGCGTCATAGCCTCCTCGACCCAGCGACCCGGCCAGTATCCCGATCTCCATCCCACTCACCCCTGAACCTGCCCGACGGCCGACGTCGGCGTCAGCCGAATCAGCAACCGCCCCTCATCCACCATGGCCTGCCGGTACTCGTCCCAGTCGGGGTGCTCCTGCCCGGCCACGGTGCGGTAGTAGTCGACCAAACGGTCGGCGGTGCCATCGTCGGTGTCGGAAGCCACCGGCGACAATTCGACCGTGCCGTCGAACGACACATAACTCCAGGACGACGGCTCGGTGATGTGGAACACCGCCCGGGAGTCACGACGGAGGTTCCTGGTCTTGGCCCGATCGTCGGTGACCGATATGACGATGGCCCCGTCATCGATGTAGTACGACACGTCCGACGACTGGGGACGGCCATCGGCTCTGATGGTGATCAGCACTCCGTTTCGACGATCTGACGCCCACTGCAATGCCGTTTCGATGTCCATGATCTGTTTCTCCTGGTTGGCTGGATACTCGGTGGTCGTGCCCTGTCGACTGCTAATCGGCCACGCCGCTGGCCCCCACATAGCGGGTGGGACGAACCCGAACCAACAGTTCATCGGGGTCGCTGTTGCGGGCACCGAACTCAGCCGCCCGGTCGTCGCCCACAAACCGCCGGGAGGTCTCGGTGGCCCAGTGGAGCAGGGCGTCGGGGTCGTCGGCGTGGGTCGACGTCGTAGCCACACCGTCGATACGGGCGAAGGCGAAGGGAAAGGCCATCTCGTCGACACACACCGTCACCCGGGGGTCGCGGGCGATACACCTGGCCTTGAGGCTGGCGGCCCCCATCACGAACATCAGGTCACCGGTGGCGTCGTCGAAATCGAACCAGATCGGCACCACGTGGGGACGACCGTCGGCCCGGACCACCCCCAGCTTTCCGGTGCGTGAGCCCTGGCGCATGAACGCCACCACCTCATCGTCGGTCATCGGTCGCATGATCCGACAATAGCTCCGTTCAGGGAGCGAGCACGGTGTCGAGGTAGACGTACTCCAGGGCACTCAAACGGGCCTGCTGTTTCAGGTTGGCTCCGGCGCTGTGACCGCCTTCGGTGTTCTCGTAGTAGTAGACGTCGTGGCCCTGGTCGATCATGCGGGCCACCATCTTGCGGGCGTGGCCGGGATGCACCCGGTCATCGCGGGTCGAGGTCACGAAGAAGACCTTCGGATAGTCGACGTCGGGGGCCACGTTGTGGAACGGCGAATAGGAGGCAAGGTAAGCGGCCATGTCGTCGTCGGTCGGGTCGCCGAATTCGCCCATCCAGCTGGCCCCGGCCAGCAGTAGGTGATAGCGCAACATGTCGAGCAGCGGTACGGCGCAGATCACGCCGGCGCACAGGTCGGGGCTGCGGGTGAAGACCGAGCCGACCAGCAGACCCCCGTTGCTACCACCGGAGATGGCCAGCTGGTCGGGGGTGGTCAGGCCGTCGGCCGTCAGCTGAGCGGCCACTGCTTCGAAGTCTTCAAAGGCCTTGTGCCGATTCTCCTTGAGGGCGGCTTGATGCCACGACGGACCGAACTCGCCGCCACCCCGGATGTTGGCCACGACAAAGGTGTAGCCCCGTTCCAGCCACAGCCGACCGGTGGCGGCGCTGTATCCGGGAGTCAGGGGAACCTCAAACCCGCCGTAGCCGTAGAGAATGGTGCGTTTGGGTCCGGGCGTCGCCGGGTCGGCGACCACGAAGTATGGCACCCGGGTGCCGTCGGCGCTGGTGGCGAATCGCTGCTCGACAGCCAACCCGGCACTGTTGAAGCGGGCCGGTTGGCTACGCAACAATCGAGGAGCCAAACCGGCGTCGTCGGGACCGACGTCGACCGTCATCAACGACGGCGGGGTCAGGTGGTCGTTGTAGGACAGGAAGCACTCGCGGTTGTCGTCGGAGGCCGACAACAGGCTGACCGTACCCAGCCCTTCGATGGGCACGGGCCCGCTCGTCCAGCGACTGGAGCCCTCTCCCTGATCGAGGCGGGCGACGTAGAGGGCACCGACGACGTTCTCGATGACCGAGTAGACAACGGCGTCCCGTGTGGTGGCGGCTCCGGCCACCGATGACGTTTCGTCGGGCTGGTAGATGCAATGGGTGTCGCCGGAATCGAGATCGAGTGAGATGAGGCTGCCCTGGGTCAGCCGGCCCCAATCGGAGCGCAGAACGGCCAGGGCATGGCCGTTGAAGAAGCCTTGGAACTCAGCGTCGATTGGCAGGTCGACCTTGGTCAGCGTGCCGTCATCGGCCACCAGGTGGATGGTGTTGGTGAAGAAGTCGGGCTTCGACATCACCGACACATAGGTGGCCTCCGGTCGATGCTGCACCGCTGGGTGGATCAGCATGTCGGCCCGGTCGACCTCGTGCACGGTCTCGGCCTCACCCAACGGTTGGCCCCGCCGCCACCGTTTGATCACCGCCGGGTAGCCGGACTCGGTGAGGGAGCCGTTGCCAAAATCGGTGCCGACCAGCAACGTGTCACCGTCGATGTGGATGACGAACGTCTTGGCCTCCTCCACGCTGAACCCATCGGCCACGAACTCCTTGGTTTGCAGGTCGAACTCCCGCACGGTGACGGCGTCCTTACCGCCGTCGGACAGCATGACCATGGCCCGGCTGTAATCGGGGCTGACCGCCGCCCCCTTCCACACCCAGTTGGCTCCGGCCTCGGCGGCCAGGGCATCGAGATCGATCACGATCTCCCAGTCGGGGTCGTCGGCCTCATAGCCGGCCCGGTCGACCCGTCGCCACAGGCCACGTACGTGGTCGGCGTCCTGCCAGAAGTTGTAGACCTGGTCACCCCGGATCACCCCGAAGGCTATCCGGTCGTCGGCCTCCAGGATCTCGAGGACGGCCGACTGGTAGCGCTCGTAGGCCGGCGACGCCTCGAACTCCGACAGCGTCCGGGCGCTGATGGCCTCCACCCACTCCAGGGCCCGCTCACCCTCGACCTCTTCCAGCCACTCGTAGTCGGTCATGGGGCCACCCTATCGCCCCGACCGCGGCTGAAATCTCAGTAACTCTTGGGCAGGCCCAGGCATTTCTGGGCCACGAAGGCCAGCACGAGATTGTTGTTGATGGGAGCGACCTGGTAGAGGCGGGTTTCCCGCAGCTTGCGTTCGATGTCGTACTCGGTGGCGAAGCCGAACCCGCCATGAGTGTTGAGGGCGGCGTTGCCCGCCTCCCACGATGCCTCCGAGGCCAGCATCTTGGCCATGTTGGCCTCGGCCCCGCAGGGCTGTTCGGAATCGAACAGGGCCGCCGCCTTCCACCGCATCAGATCGGCTGCTTCGAGGTGAGCGTAGGCCTTGGCCAGGGGGAAGGCCACCCCCTGATTCATGCCGATGGGACGGCCGAACACCTCCCGTTCCCGGGCATAAGCCGAGGCCCGTTGGAGAAAGAACCGGCCGTCGCCGATGCACTCCGACGCGATGAGGATTCGTTCGGCGTTCATACCGTCGAGAATCTGCCGGAACCCGTTGCCCTCGGTTCCGACCAGGGCGTCACCGGGGATCTCCACGTCGGCGAAGAACACCTCGGTCGAGTTGTGGTTCATCATCGTTTCGATCGGCTTGATGGTGAGTCCGGGCAGCAGTTCGCCGTCGTCGCCCCGCAAGTCGAACAGGAGCGTCGACATGCCCTGCAGACGATCGGTGCTCGATCCGGTCCGGGCCAACAACAGCATCATGTCGGAGTACAGGGCGCGCGATGTCCAGATCTTCTGACCGTTGATCCGCCATACGTCGCCGTCGGGCCGGGTGATCAATTCGGCCCGGGTCCGGATGGCGGTGGTCTCCGAACCGGCCGTCGGTTCGGTCACCCCGAAGGCCTGCAGCCGCTTGCGGCCATCGGCGATCTGGGGCAGGTAGCGTTGCTTCTGCTCCTCCGACCCATGACGGAGCACTGTGCCCATGATGTACATCTGGGCGTGACAGGCCGACGGATTCCCGCCGGAGGCCGAGATCTCCTCCAGGATCACCGACGCCCCTCCCAGGCTCAGGCCGCCGCCCCCGTATTCGGTGGGGATCAAGGAGCCCAGCCAACCCTGGGTGGTGAGTTCGGCCACGAACGCTTCGGGATAACGGTCGGGTTCCAGCGACCGCCAGTATTCGTTGCCGTACTTGTCGCACAGCCGCCGCACCTCCTGGCGGATGAGTTCGTGGTCCTCGTCGGCGTAGCGATCAACGGTTGTCATAGCCCTCCCACCGTAGTCAAGGCCAACTCTTCCCGAAATCGGCGGGGAGCGGGGGCGGGCCGATCGGTGCGATACTTGGACAATGGTCGAGCCGTCTGCCGACAACCCCGACCCGGTGGTGATCCTGGCCTACGACGGCTTGGCCGCCGATGAGGCATCGGTGCTCATCGAGATCCTGACCACGGCCAAACTCGATGTGGTGATCGCCAGCGTGCTGGCCCAGCCGGTCACGTCCTACAACGGCCAGGTGGTGGTGTCTCGCAAGGCCGCGGAGATCGGCCGCTGCAGCGCCCTGCTCGTACCCGGCGGGTTGGGGGTGCGGAGCACGGCCGAGAACCCGGCGGTTCTCCGGGCCATCGCCCAGCTCTCGACCGGGGCCCGCTGGCTGGGGGCGACCTCGACCGGCTCGGTTCTGCTGGCCGCCGCCGGCATCATCGACGGGGCCCGGGTGACCACCCATTGGCTGGCCGGTGACCTCATCACCGATCGGGGCCTGGAGCTGTCGGAAGAGCCGCTGGTCGAGTGGGGCCGATTGCTGACGGCATCGGGCATCGTCGGCACCGCCGGCTTGTCGTTCCGGCTGGTCGGTGCCCTGCTCGGCCATCGGGCCGAGGCCGAGGTGCGCCACATCTTCGTCCCCCCACCGGCCGACGCCGATCCCCGGTACCGACGCCAAACCCGCCGCTGGTGGCAGCGGTTCGGCACCGGGGCCTTCGGTATCGGGCGGGGTTCGTCTCGCAAACATGTGGTCGACGAGGATCCCATCCTGGCCCTGATGGATCCCGAGGGCCGAGCCGACGTGCTTGTGCTGGACCTCTTCGACGAGAAGCCGGAGTGACGTCCGTAGTAACTTGGGGCCATGGCTTCGAACGCTGACTCGTCGGTGGTTGCCTGTCCGTCGTGCGGCCAGAAGAACCGGACGCCGGTGGCGGTCAGCGGTCGACCTCGCTGCGCCAACTGCCAGTCCGACCTTCCGTGGCTGGTCGAGGCCACCGATGCCACGTTCGCCGACGCCATCCGCACCAAGCGGTTGGTTCTGGTCGATCTCTGGGCCCCGTGGTGTGGACCGTGCCAGCTGGTGGCCCCGATCTTGAAGAAGCTGTCGGTCGAGTTTAGTGATCGACTCAAAGTGGTGAAGGTCAACGTCGATGTGAACCCCCAGACATCGATGGACTATCGGGCCCAGAGCATCCCGATGCTGGTGTTCATCCACGGCGGACGCACCCTGGAGAAGGTGATCGGGGCTCACCCCGAGCCGACGCTGCGGGCCAAGATCGAGCACCACCTGGCCGCCCTGAACTCCCAGCCATGAACGCCGGGACCTGACCCGGTGGAGGCTTCGAACCCCGACAAGGTCATGTTCCCGAATGGGGGGGCCGACGGAGGGCCGGCCACCAAGGCCGACCTGGTCGGCTACTACAACCGGGTGGCCGAGCACATGCTGCCCATGTTGCTGGGCCGACCGCTGACCCTGCACCGCTTCCCCAACGGGGTCGGATCAAAGGGGTTCATGCAGAAGAACGTGGCCAAACACTTCCCGGAGTCGATCGGCCGGTTCGAGGTACCCAAGCAGGAGGGGGGCACGACCGTCTACCCGGTGGTGACCGAGGCGGAGCACATTCCGTGGCTGGCCAATCAGGGAACCATCACCTTTCACATCTGGACGTCACGGCTGCCCGACCTGGTGGCCGACTGGATGGTGCTCGACCTCGATCCGTCGGCCGACGGGGCCGACGTGCACGAGGTGGTGTTGCTGGTCGGCGACCTTCTCGACGAGTTCGGTCTGTTCTCTCAGCCGGTGGTGACCGGCTCGAAGGGCTTCCATGTCTGGATCCCGCTGGATCCCGGGGCGACCATCGACTCGGCCCTGGCCAATCGGGCGCTGGCCGGGCTGGTGGCGGCCCGTCGACCCGACATCGCCACCACCGAATTCCTCAAGAAGGATCGGGGTGGCCGAGTGTTCGTCGACTGGTTGCGGGCCAACCGGGGGGCCACGGTGGTGGCTCCGTTCTCGCTCCGGGCCACGACCAAGGCGTCGGTGGCGGTGCCGGTCGAGTGGTCGGAGGTGGCCGACGTGGCCCCCGACCAGTGGACGCTGTCCGAAGTCGACGACATCCTGACCCGGCCCAATCTGAGTGAGCGGCGGCAAACGTTGCCGGTCGAGGAGATCGTGGCCGCGGCCCGGTCCGCCGGCGTCGACCTCGACACCCCTTTCGACCGATTCGGCCGCAAACGGTAGAGCCGGCCCGGCCGGCCGAGCGGCCAAGGCGCTGAATCACACTGGCGGGTACACGACCCCTCTGGCGGGTCGTCGAGCCGCCAGGGTGTGGCTCCGGGGGTCGCCGAGCCGCCAAAGTGCGGCCGTCGTGGCGGCCGGGGCGTCGTGGCGGCCGGGGCGTCGTGGCGGCCGGGCGTCGTGGCGGCCGGTGACGGGTCAGCTAGAACGACGCCGCCAGTTCGGCCACCGCCTGGTCGGCCGCCGTTTCGATGGGGGCACCGTGGCCGACCAGCAGGGTGTTGAACGACAGGTCGGCCAAAGCCTGCACGCTCTCCCGGGCCGTGGTCACACTGGCGGTGAACTGGGCCGGGGCTTCCGCCGCCACCCCGTCCTCCACCACCATGGCGTCGCCGGCGATCAGCAGTCCGGCGGCCCGATCGAAGGCCGACATCGATCCGGGGGTGTGGCCGGGGGTGGCCAGTATCTCCATACCGAACACGTCCTCCCCGCCGACCAGGCCGGTGGCGGGCACGGTGAGCCGCTCGATGTCGGCTTCACCGATGAACACCGTGGCGTTGACCGCCATCTCCATCACCTCACCGACCGAACCGATGTGGTCGTCATGGTTGTGGGTCAGGATCAGACTCTCGACATCGCTGTAGTTGAGGCCGAGCTCGGCCAGCGACTCACCGATGGTGTCGGCGCTACCGGACCCGCCGGTGTCGACGATGGCCGCTTTGTTACCCCGGGCCACGACATAGGCCGAGACGAACCCGAGGTTGGCTCGCGACCACCGCAGCTCGCCACCGGCGTCGCCTACACCGTCGGTGTCGGGGGCGTCGCCGGCATCATCGGCGATGCTCTCCGCCGTTGGCTCGTCGGTCTCCACGTCCGGATCGGATGAATCGGATCCAGGGTCGCCGGCTGAGTCATCGTCATCGCCACCGGAACAGGCGGCGATGGCCACCGGCGACAGCACGGCCAAGGCCAACGCTCCGCCCCCGATGTCGCCCAGAAAGGCACGACGGGATCGCAGCAGCGGCAGCGGACGGATCACCGGGCCCTGGTGACGATGGGACCGACCGTCGTGGTCATGGTGGTGATCGTGGTGGTGGGGAAGATGATGGCCGGACATGGACCCAACGCTACACCGGGCCGGGTAAAGCCGAAGGAAGGTCCGATCAGGTGATGAGAACCGGTGTCCCCAGCGGAACGGTGACGGCAAGTTGCTCGATCACCGAGTTCTCGATCCGGATGCAGCCGTGCGACACGTCGGTGCCGAGGGAAGCAGGATCGTTGGTGCCATGCAGCCCGATGATGGCGGTGTCGGCCCCACCGAAGGAATCGAGCACCTCACTGAAGCCCGACAGCCCGAAGGCGAACGGCCCGTAGGGCCCGGATGGGTCGGCTGGGGCCAGCAGCTCCAGCAGGTAGAAATCGCCCACCGGGGTCGGCGTGTCACCGGTGCCCACCGCGATCTCGGTCTCCAACCACAGGGAATTCTGGTTGTAGACCCGGAGGGCGTAGGAGGCCCGCTCGATCTCGATACGGAAGGGGTTGTTGGACAGGGTGACGTCGCCTCGGCGGACCCAGCCGATGGTGCCGTTGGGTTGAACCGGGAGGTGGACCTGGATCCAGTCGCCGTTGGTTTCACCGCTGACGGCCCGGAAGACCAGTGGTGACCCGACGGCAGTGGGGTTGGCGAACTCCTCGACCACAGGTGATGTGTCGTCGGGGTCGGTGTGGGCCGTTACCGACGGACCGGAGGCGGCGGCCACGACGGTGAAGGCCGACGGCTCGGCCTCCGGCCTGGTTGCCGGCTCCGACTCGGTGTCGGCCACCACCGGTGCTCCGGTCTGGCCGCCATCGTCCGTGGTCGACGCCGCGCCGTCGGCAGCGGCGCTGCCGGCGTCGCCTCCCTCGGCTTGGGATGCCACCGAGCCTGAGTCACCTGCGGGGTTGACCAGGACCGGCTCCTGAGCGCTTCCACAGGCGGCAACCAGCAGCCCCGCCACCAGCAGCAGCCGGGCCATGGTGGCGGCCCGGAGGCTAGCCGGTGTAGGTCGGCTCGGCTGGAGTGGGCGGCGTGGGCGTGGCTTCGGGCAGGGCCTCACAGGTAACCTTCAGGCTGGATCCGACGCTGGTTGCTCCGTCCTCACCGAGGACGACGGCCAACGAGATGGTGTCGCCCAGGGTGATGGTGCCGGCTTCGGTACTGACCGCTCCGGCCGCGTCCTCGATGCCGGCCACCGACACCGACGATTCTCCACTGCTGACCACCAGGGTGTTGCCGGGATGGACCGATGACTGGTTGGTGGCGGTGACCACGACGTTGCAGGAACGGCCAACCAGCTCAGCGGCCACAGCGGCCGAGCCGACGGCCACGCTGGCACCGACCTCACCGGTGTCGTACACCGGCTCCACCGGCACGTCGATCACGGTGTCGGGCTCCTGGGCCACGGCGGCCGAGCCGAACATCGAACACAGTACTACCGCCGCCCCAAGGGCGGACAAACGTCGAACACGCATCCCATACCTCTTCTCAAACACCCCGAATCCGATCGCGTCGACGCTGGCACCTACTGCTTGTCGATGCTTCGAGGTGAACCTGGAGGCAGGTTAGCAGGCGGCGCCGGCTACATCGGCGATTCAAATCGTGACGATTTGGCGACCTTCTCAGCGGGAAATCGGCTGGAATTGACACCGATCTGCCACCGACAGGGCCGTCTTCGCCCCGCCAGTGTAGTGAGAACGGCCCACGGTTGACCAAGCGACGAATATTCGGGTCGGCACGGCAATAGAATGAGAGATTGCGAACCGGGAGGAAACCTTGGCGGAGGGACTGTTTGGTGGGCGAATAGCGTTAGGCGAGGAAATCGGTCGCGGCGCTATGGGCGTGGTCTACAAGGCCGTGCTTGACGGCACCGATGTTGCCGTCAAGGTCCTTCATCCCCACCTTACTTCGGATCTGGCTGTGGTCGGTCGATTCGTGCGCGAACATCAGGCACTGAGCCGCATCGATCACCCCAATGTGGTGAAAGTGATCGAACTCGTCGTCGACGACCCTCGGCTCGGCATCGTCATGGAGTACCTGAACCACCCCCATCTCGGTCATGTGATCGGCTCCGGCATCAACTCCCGCCAAGCCGTTGAACTGGGGGCCGGGATCGCTTCCGGAGTGGCCGCCATTCACGACGCCCGGGTGGCCCACCGCGATCTCAAACCGGCCAACGTGATTGTGGCCCTCGAGCCGACGGTCGGCGACGATCCGACCCCAGGCACCACATCCGGCGGTGTCCCCAAGATCGCCGACTTCGGTGTGTCCCGACTGATCGGTCAGTCGGTGGTCAGCTCGTCGACCACCACCTTGGGCACACCCCTCTACATGTCGCCGGAGGCCACCGGCGGTTCCACCCCGATCGGCCGACCGGCCGACATCTACTCGCTTGGCGTCATGCTGTTCGAGATGCTCACCGGCCACCCGCCCTACCAGGCCGAGGAGCCCATCGCCATCGCCGTGGCCCACGTGAACAGCCCGGTCCCGGTTCTGGGCGGCGTCCCTGATCAGCTTTCGGAGCTACTACAGGCGATGCTGGCCAAGGAGCCGGCCCAGCGTCCCGAGGCGGCGGCGGTGGCTAGAGCCCTCGGTGCGCTCGCCCCCCACATTCCTCCCGATCTTCAGCCCACCGTGCTCAACGAACCGGTCATCGACCTGACCACCACCGTCCAGCCCAACGGCGCCGGCGAAGGGTTCTTCGGCGATGGAGTGGCGGTCGACAATCGGTCCGACGGTCGCTCATCGGCCACGGTCCTGATGGCCGGCGCGGCGGCCGGGGCCCGGCTCGACAGCCGTCCGCCGCAGCAGGCTCCCCCCGGTAACGATTTCTTCGCCGATCCACCCGCCGACAGGCAAGTCGACAAGCACGCCGACCCGACCCGACCCATGGTCGGCGGTTCGTTCGGGTTTCCTTCAACCGACAACAGGATCGACGACGACCGGCCGAGTCGCCCGATTCTGGGTTACGGACCGCCGGAACGACCCGGCAACGGAGCCCTGCCCGGCCCGCAACGGTGGGAAGCCGATCGGCCAACCGAGGGTGGGGCCCGGCGAGGCCTGGCCCGAACCACCGCCTCATCGGTCCAACGACCGTGGCTGGCCATGGGCCTGGTGGCCCTGGCGCTCCTGCTGATTCTCCCCATCGGGTGGTTTGTGTGGAGTCAGGGCCGTTCCGATTCGACCAACGTCGAAGCCACTACCACCAACGCCGCCTTCTCGTTCCTACCCCATCTGGCCAGCAACGGTGTCATCACCACCCGCCGCTGGGAACTCGACGTCGATGGTCAGAACCGCCGGGTCATCAAGGCCGAGGTCATCGTGGCCAACACCGGTGCCGATCCGGCCGAGGTCACCCACTATGAGGCCTTTCCCGAATCGATCGACGTCGATCATCTGGTCACCACGTTCCGGCCCGAACCCAATGAGATCCGCTTCGATCCCGGGGTGGCCATCTTCAACATCGGCGAGCTGGAGCCCAGCCGGCGCTTCGTGCTGATCTACGAGATGCTGGCGCCCGAGGGCGTGACCTCGGTGGAGGAGCTTCAGGCGCTGGCCGAATCACAGCTGGCGGTCGAGGCTGAATTCCTGGAATCGTTGCCGGCCCAGGCGGCCCAGGAGGCGATGGACACCGAGGGTGAATTGACCTCGCTGACCCTGACCCCGTCGGCGGTCGAGGTTGCGGTCGGTGACATCTCCAGCGCCGATCTGCAGGGAACGCTGTCCAACGGCAGCCTGATCGACCCGGCGGCCCTGGCCGCCGCGGTATGGGAGGTCGAGGATCCCACCATTGCCGAGGTGACAGCAGGCCACTCGGTGCGAGGCCTCCGACCAGGCCGGACCACGCTGACGGTGTCGATCGGCGAGATAGAGGCCACGATCAGCGTGGTGGTCCTGGCTCCCGAGGTGGCGGCCGACACCACGACGTCGAGCCGACCGTCGACTACGGCCTCCACCACATCGTCGACCGTGGCCTCGACCACCGAATCGACCACGTCGTCATCGTCCTCGTCGTCATCCTCCAGCTCGTCGTCGACCACCGAAACCACCACTCCACCCGAGGCCGACCTGACGATGACGCCGCTGACGGCCGATATCAACGCCGACGGCAGCTTCAAGATCAGCTTCAGCACCAACCTGTGCACCGTCGCCAACTACCAGGGAGCGGGCCAGAGCTACATCACAGCCGGCTGGCCCGAGGTGACGGGAACCTGTTTCAAGAACCACGGACAGAACTTCACCGCCGTGGCCCCGGGTAGCTACGACATCGTCGTCGCCACCCGATCGGCCGGTGGCCAGCAGACCCAGCGCAGCATCACGGTGGAGATCGAGGACGACACGCCGCCGACAACGGCCGAGGAGCCCGATCTGACGATGACGCCGCTGACGGCCGATATCAACGCCGACGGCAGCTTCAAGATCAGCTTCAGCACCAACCTGTGCACCGTCGCCAACTACCAGGGAGCGGGCCAGAGCTACGCCACAGCCGGCTGGCCCGAGGTGACGGGAACCTGCTTCAAGAACCACGCCCAGAACTTCACCGCCGTGCCCCCCGGCGAATACCGAATCGTGGTGCTCAGCCGTTCGGCCGGCGGGCAGCAGAAGCGCCGGGTCGTGACCGTCACCATCCCCGAGCCGTAACCGGCGCCCAGGCTGTCGGCCGAAGGACACTCGCTCAGTCTGTCATGGCATAGCATGGAGTATGGCCGACACCGACACCTTCTCCGGCTTCCCTCGGGAAGGCCTGGAGTTTCTCACCACCCTGGGCACCAAGGACAAGGCATGGTTCGACGAGAACCGTAAGACCTACGAGCAGTCGGTCGTGGCCCCGACCAAGGCGTTTGTGCAAGCCGTGGGAGAGCGCCTGGTGGAAGAGATTTCGCTTGGCTTCGTCGCCGTGCCCAAGACCAACGGTTCGATTTCTCCCATCAACAACGATCTGCGATTCTCCCCCGATCGGGCCCCCTACAAGGATCATCTGCTGCTGCGGTTCTGGGACGGCCCCGACAAGAAGGCAGCCCCGGCGTTGTGGCTCCGGATCAGCGAGAACGACGTCGGCTTCGCTTCGGGAGCCTCCATCGCGTCGCTTGACCGGTGGCGGGAACTGGTGGCCGATGACACCACCGGGGGCGAACTCGACCGCATTCTCACCGCCCTGGGTAAGGGTCGCAGGCTGGACATTGCCGGCCAGGAATACAAGAAGGTTCCGAAGCCCTACGACGAGGATCACCCCCGGGCCGACCTGCTTCGCCACAAGCATGGCTTGCAGGCCCGTTGGGTCGAGCCGACCCCGGCCTCGGCGTCAAAGGCATCGTTCGTCGACTGGTGCATGCGGAGGTTGAACGCCGGCCGTGATCTCCATCACTGGTTCATGTCCAATCTGTAGAAAACACGGTGATCCAGATTGAGCAGCGCGGCGACCGAAACAAACGAGGAGGACACCACCCTGGCCCAACGGCTGGCCGGCTCGCGGTCGGTTGTCGACCGTGATCTGCACCAGCTGATCGGCTTCCTCTACGAGACCCTGGGCCGCTGGTATCAGCTCGAGTCCGACGGAGCTCCACCCTCAACCGATCCGGCCAACATCATCATCACCCCCCAGTCTCACGGCGGACCGGCCGAGGAGACCGACGGTTCCGGGCTGCTGGACAGCGGCGATCGGCTGACGTTCGGCCCAACGCTGTCGACCGGTGAGCGGGCCGAGGAAGAGGCCGAAGATGGAGCCGAGGAGCCGGGGCCCGACGAACGCCAAGGGGTGTTCAATGCCAGCGCCTGCCTGGCCCAGGTTTCGTTGGGGCGGGAACGAGGCCCGGATGAGAGTTGGGATGACGTCATCCAGCAACTCGAGGCCGACAATCGACCGGCCCTGGCCTCGGCCCTTTGGGTCGGCCTGGCCGGCGAACCGCAGGCCCGATACGGGTCGATCGGTCAGTGGCGTCGAGCGGTGGACACCGCCCTGCGATCGGATGCCGCCACCGCCACTATGGTCGACAAGGAGGATGGCGACCGGCGGTTCGTACCCATGACCGCGGTCGCGCTGGCCGTGGTTGCCCTGGCCGCCGGGTTGTTCTGGTTCCTGAACCGCGACACAACCACAGCGGAAACCGCCGAGGCCGCCGACGACACGGCCACCGTAGAAGCCGAGGACGGAGTTGACGCCGACGCCGAACCGGAGGGACCGGAAACATCCACCGATGAGACAGTGGCGCCGGAACCCCAGGCCGACCAGCCGGCCGACGACCAGCCGGCCGCCGAAGACGATCCGTCGTCGGCGTGCGCCCGAGTCGGTCCCCTCGGCGCCGTCACCATCGACCAGGTCAGTGAAACCAAGATCGTGGTGTCATGGGTTCCGACCGGCGAAGCCGTCGACATCACCCTCGACGGTGCGTTCGTCGACACCGTTCCGGCTGAAGCGTTCCGCTACGTGATCGAGACCCTTCCCTTGACCGAGACCCCGCTGTCTCCCGACACCGAATACACGGTGGGGGTCGAACCCCAGACCGGTGAGCCGAGCACGGCCTGCGCCACCACCAACGACGCTGCGTTGCCGGGCGACGACCAACTGATCGGGGTGACGGCCCCCACCGGTGTGACCGTCATCGACACATCGGCCACCTCGATCACCGTGACCTGGGATCCCCGACCCGGGGCCGACACCCACAACGTCTACCTGGACGGCGCCTACCTGCAGTTCGGCGATGTCGGCGGCTCATCGACCGTGGGCGACGAAACCGAGTTCACCTTTCTCGACCTCGAACCCGACACCACCTACGATATCGGGGTACGCCGCATCGAAGGCCCCAACCAGAGCCGAATCGTCACCGTCACCGCCACCACCGACCCGGGCTGATCTCCACCGCTGACGCCGAGGTCAGCCGCTTCTCGTCTGGTTGCGACGGGTCGGGGTCGATCGGTTGCCGCCGTTCTTACGAGCCCGGGGGCTGCGCAACATGGTGAATGGCTTGACCGGGGCCTTGGCCGCGCCGGCCAGGCCACGCAGGACGGTTTCCCGGCGAAGTTCGGGGGCTCGAATGAAGCCCGCTTTCACGAAGGCGGCGAACGAGGCCAGGGCCAGCACGAGCATGACGGCCAGAACCAGCTCCCAGCTGAACCGGCTCTCCGAACCGGGGAGGCTGGCGATGTTCATGCCGTACCAGCCGGTGATGAGCGTCAGGGGCAGGAGGATGGCCGAGTACACGGCGAGAATGGTGGTGGCGGTGGCCTGACGATCGGCGGCCGCTCCCCGGTACGTGTCGAGGGCGTCGCTCAGCAGGGCCCGAGCGGCCGAAAGCGACTCCACCACCTGATTGTGCACGTCGAAGGCGTCGCCCAACATGGCCAGCGACGGTGGCCCGAGTACCTCGATCGTGCCCCGGCGCAGGTTGGCCAGGACCAACCGTTGCGGTCGCAACACCTTGCGCACCGTGGTCTCCTCCCGGCGTAGAACCTGGATGTCGCCCAGTACATCGGGGTCGGCGTCGAGGGCGTCGTCGGCGATGTCGTCGATCCGGGCCTCGAACTCGGCGATGACCTCCAGGTACCGCCGGCCGATCACCTCGGCCAGCTGGGCGAACAGTTCGTCGGGCCCGAGGCTTCCCATTTGGTCGTGGGTCTGGACCGAGCGCCACAACCAGTCGATGCCCGGTACCGATTGTGAGCTGACGGTGACCAGCAGACCGGCCCCGACGAAACAGTCGACCTCCACGGTGTCGATGCGCTCACCCTCCGAGGTGAGGGCATGGAGGACGACAAAGAGGTGGTCTCCGTAGTTGTCGAACTTCGGCAGCTGTTCGATGTCGAGAATGTCCTCGATGGCCGCCGGGTCGAAGTTGAAACGTTCACCCAGACGGTCGAGGTCGTCGGCGTCGGTGGTGACGACATCAAGCCAGATGGAGGTTCCGGCGGCCACCAGATCATCGCACTTCTCGACGTCCTCACGCACCATCGTGGTCGAGCCCGGTCGTTGAGCGAGTAGCCGTGCCGTCATGCCCACCATTGTGGCAGCCTGCGGGTCGCATCGGTCGGCCAAGCTTTACCAATCGCTTGGTCCACCCGATCTGGCGCCGACAGGGATTCCTGGCAGAATGGGATGAGAATGTCCGACAACCCGGTAGAGCCCCGGTGACCGGCACCTAGTGGAAGCGAAATCCGATGGCTGGCGATGAAGTCCCTGAAATCCTCGACTACGACCGATACCGTCGGCTGTCGAAACGCGAGGACAACGATCTTCAGCTCGTCCCCTATCAGGTGGAACTACTGAAGCTGCAGAAACACATCGAGCGGACCAATGAACGGTTCATCGTGTTGTTCGAAGGCCGGGACGCCGCCGGTAAAGGTGGGACGATCCGGCGGGTAACCCGCTATATGAACGAGAAACGCTACCGGGTGGTCGCCCTGGGCAAGCCCACCGTGGACCAGCGATCGCAATGGTATTTCCAGCGCTATGTGTCGCAGTTCCCGGCCGGGGGCGAAATGGTCCTGTTCGACCGCAGCTGGTACAACCGGGCGATGGTCGAACCGGTCTTCGGTTTCTGCTCCGAGGAGGAGTACGACAACTTCATGCGGGGGGTCGTCGGCTTCGAGAAAGACCTGGTCCGTCAGGGCACGATTCTGCTGAAGCTCTACTTCTCAGTGACCAAGAAGGAGCAGCAGCGGCGATTTGATCGGCGGCGTGACGATCCCCTGCGTAGCTGGAAGCTCAGTGAGATCGACATGCAGGCTCAAGACCTTTGGGATGAGTTCACCGAGCGCAAATACGAAATGCTGAAGCGAACCCATACCGATATGGCACCGTGGACGATCATCCGCTCCGAAGACAAACAGCAGGCTCGTCTCAACGCCATGAAGGTGATCCTCAACGCCGTCGACTACGAGGGCCGTGATCCCGAGGTCGACTTCAAACCCGATCCCGACATCGTGATCGACGGGGCCGACGAAGTCCAGATCATGGAGGCCCACCGGGAGAAGAAGGGCAAGTTCAAACGCTGATCCGATGGCCCCGGGCCGGTGCCGTCAGGAGTGCCAGCGCCGCAGTATCTCGGCCGCTTCGGCCGCTTCGAACGGCCCGTGTTGGATACGGTGTTCCCGCAGCATGCGCTCGGCCCGACCGATGACCGGACCGGGCCCGAGCTCAAGAACGGCCATGATCTCGGTCCCCGACAGGGGAGACGAAAAGGGACCGGTGTCTCCCGCCGCCGCCAACCTATTCAGGGTCTCAACCAACCGGCGGGCGGCGGCCCGGCCACTGTCGTCGACACCGGCCATCATGGTCAGGTTCCGAGCCAGGGCCCGTGGGGCCTCAACTCCGGCCGCCGCGATCAGGCGCCGACCGTCGGCCGGCGTGGAGCGACCGTTGTCGACCCAGTCCCGCACGGCCGTGACCAGAGCCTTGGTCTGGCGGTGGTCGTGGTTGGAGTAGCGCAGGCGGCTGAGTACCGGCCCCGGATCGGTGGACCACAACAATCCGGCTCGACGAACCAGAACGGAGCCCGGGGCGGCGGCCAGGGCACAGGCCAGCGTGGCGTCGTCCGGTTCCATAGGGGCGACAGCCAGGTCGAGGAGACCGGTGCGGGCGATGAAGTCCAGACCGCCCGATGGGTCGTCGACCGCCAGCAGCCTCTCCAGTTCATCGTTGACCCGTTCGACCGACACGATGGCCAATCGGTCGGCCAGCTCGGTGGCGGCGGCCACCAGGTCGTCGGCCACGGTCAGGTCGAAGCGGGAGATGAAGCGGGCGGCCCGCAGCATGCGTAGCGGATCGTCGGTGAACGAAACTTCGGGTGCCAGGGGGGTTCGCAACAGCCGCCGGGCCAGATCATCGGCCCCACCGAACGGGTCGTGCAGCGTGCCGTCGGGCACCTCGATGGCCATGGCGTTGATGGTGAAATCGCGACGTGACAGATCTTCGTCCAGCCGGTTGCCGAAGGACACCTCCGGCTTTCGGGATTCGGGGTCGTAACGTTCGGCCCGGTGGGTGGTGATCTCCAGCGGCAGCCCGCCGACCTGAGCCCCGATGGTCCCGAATCGCTCACCCTGGGTCCAGATGTGTTTGGCCAGCGGAGCGACCAGATCCTTGATGGCCTTGGGCTCGGCGTCGGTGGTGAAGTCGACGTCGAAGCCCGAACCCAGCCCGAGCGAGAGATCACGGACGATCCCCCCCACCAGGTACAGGCGATAGCCGGCGGTCACGAACCGCGCGGCCACCGGATTGATGACCGGGGCCAGCGACGCCAGGGTCTCGGCATCAACCGGTTTGAGGTCGGCCACCGCTTCAGGCACTCCCGGATTCGGCCTGGGCGTGGATGGCTTGGGCCACCTCCACGTGTTCGGCCCCCGGTCCACCGCGAGACGGATCCTCCGGTCGGTAGTTGACATCGAGCATGGCGGCGGCCACCGCACCAGCGGTGGCGGCCAGCGCCTCGTAGTCGTAGCCGCCTTCGAGGAAGAGCAGCCGCCGACCGGCCGGAACCAGATCACAGATGGCTTCAATCAGGTCGGAGTAGTCGACCGACGTCAAACCCAGATCGGTCAGCGGGTCACGACGGTGGCCGTCGAATCCGGCCGACACCAGAACCCAGGTCGGTTGGAATCGCTGGGCCACCGGTTCGACCACGGTGGTGAAGGCCCGCCGGTAGTGGTCTCCGGTGGCGCCGGCCGGCATGGCGATGTTGACGGTCCGTCCTCGGCCGGGCCCTTCGCCAATCTCGTCGGGGCGGCCGGTGAACGGGTACCAGGGAAACTGATGGAAGCTGACGAACAGTACGTCGGGGTCCAGGTAGAAGATGTCCTGGGTGCCGTTGCCGTGGTGGGCGTCGACGTCGACGATCATGACCCGCTGGCCCCGGTCGGCCAGGTGACGGGCCGCCACCGCAATGTTGTTGAACAGGCAGAATCCCATCTGGCGATCAGCGGTGGCGTGATGACCGGGCGGCCTGACCACCGACCACCCGGCGGCGCCCCGGCCGGCATCCAGCTCCTCGATCAGAGCCAGACCGGCCCCGGCCGCCCGGTGGGCAGCCGCCGCCGAGTCGGCCGACACCGTGGTGTCGGGGTCAATGGCCCCTCCCCCGGCTTCAGCCAGCTGGTCGAGGCGGTCGTACAGGTAGCGGTCGTGGACGGCGTCGATGGCGGCCCGATCGGCGGGCGGGGCCTCGATCCACTCGATGGCCTCGTCGAGTCCAGCCTCGGTTATGCCCCGCCTGACCGCCGTGAGTCGATGCTGATTCTCCGGATGGCCGGGGCCGGGATCGTGCAGCCAGCACAGGTCGTGGGTGGCCACCAGAAGCCCCTTCGCAGACATGCCTCCACCGTACCCCACGGGCCTTTCCAAAACTGCAGCAGAAAACGAGGGTGAACCTCGTTTTCTGCTGCAATTTTCGGAAGTAGGGCCGGTGCGGCCGGCGCTCCCAGCGGCCGGACGCGCAAGATCCACGAGGTCTTTCCGATTTGACCCGGAATAGTCTTGAGGCGAGTGGCCATGATCTCCGCTTGTGGCGGGGTCCTGGGTCTGCGCCTCCGGTTAGTGCCTCGTGGATCTTGGAGCTGCCTTGATGGTGACACGATGACGCTGGGCTGTAAACGGTGGATCTGTACTGGCTATCCCCCGCGGCCGAATCCGCCGACGGAACTATTGAGGTCTCTAAATGTTCGGGAGACGAAACAGTTGTGCGTCATGTTCGGGCCTGTCGGAGTCGGGCCTCGAAACCGGTGACCATGTTCCACATTTCGATCACCGCCGGCGAGTGGGCCGACGGGTCGAACAGCTTGGCCAGCAGTCCCAGCCGATCGGCGGTTTCCACCACGGACGCGATCAAGCGGTGGTCGCC
Source organism: Acidimicrobiales bacterium (assembly GCA_965216685.1). GTDB lineage: Bacteria > Actinomycetota > Acidimicrobiia > Acidimicrobiales > SZUA-35 > JAHELU01. The sequence continues at coordinate 2,657,268 of OZ244195.1, read as the reverse complement.
CTTCTTGCGGACCAGCGGATCGACCTTTTCCGGCAGAAGCTGGTAGGGCCAGCGCACGTCATGGGCCAGAACCTCGAGCCGGCCCACCACCCATTCCGGACCAGCTTCCAGCAGGGCCAACCGGCCGGGACGATGGGTTTGCACCAGATGAGCCGGCAGCCCGGCCAGATCAGACCCCGACGGGAACCGCACCGAGATCTCAGCCAGGGTGCGGAGGTCGTCGTTCAGCTCGGTCAACGTGGGGTGGCTCGATCGTTGTTCATCGGCCCGCTCCATGGCCAGCAGGCGACCGTAGGCCGACGGCTTCAATGGCAGACCGAGGATGGTGCCGACGGCCGAGCGACGAATGGCCTCCAGGGAATACATACCCCCGGCCAGGACGGCGCCGGGATTGATGGCGCCCTGTAGCTGGACGAGGTGAACGGCCGCCTCCGACGAAATGTCGGGGACCACCTCCGGCCGGTTGTCGGGCCGAACCAGCTGTCGGGCGACGGCACCGGCGTCAAGCAAACCGGCCAGCGCCATGAACATGTGGGACGAACCCCGGCCATCGCCGGCCCGCTCGGCCACAATCGCGACGAGTTCGTCGTCGACCAGGTCGGGTGGCCGTTCACCGGTGGCCAGGCAAGCCAGCGCCACCAACCACGGCACGTGTTCCTGGAGTCGGGGATCGGTCCAGAGATCACCCGGCTGCTCACCCCCTCGATCGCCGAAGTACCAGTGGAGGGCGGCCCGACTCCGGTCCACGATGCGGTCGAACTTGCACTCGGCGAAGTCCAACTTCAGAGCCGACACGTCAAAAGATTCAGACTCGTCGGACAGCTGGACCCACACGTCTCGGGCCCCGGAAACATCGCCGTGGGCCAGGCTCTGTTCCACATTGCTGATGCGGGCTTTGGCCAGCCGATCGCCCGACAGCGAACCTCCTTCGTCCAGGCTCATCGTCTCGTAGTGGTCGGTGAGGCTACGGAGCAGCGCCCGGGACGGCACCGGCCAGTCCTGAATGTCGGCTCCGATCCGGTTGATCAGCTCGCTGGGCTCGGTGATCCACTCGTCGGCCAGTTCCGACTGGGGAACGATGAAGGCCCGGTGGTAGTCGGCTTCGACGTTACTGTCGATGTCGCCGGCTCGGCCCGGTGCCGAGTAGTAGGCGATGGCGTTGGCGTGGATCAGCTCACACGCCTCCTTGCTTCGAGCCAATGTGCCCGGCAACATCATGCGCCGGACGTCGCTGCGATGCCTGACGGCCCGCCCACCGTCGATCGGCTGGACCAACCAGATGTGGCCCTCCAGGGCCCCAAGCATGTCGGCCGCCTCCTGATCGGACAGCTGACCCAAGCCGCAGGGCTCGGCCAGCACCGTCCTGACCAACTCGGGGCTGACCTTGCGCAGGACCAGCCCCGGGTCGGCCAACGACTTCAAGTCGTCGCTGAGCCGGTTGAGGATCCGGTCGGTCAGGAACCTGACGGCCAACACACCCCGGGGGCCGGGCTGGTAGCTTTCGCCGTCGCGGGCCCGCTCATTCTCGGCGTCCACCAGCAACGCCTCGACCTCCGATGACGGGCTGGACTTGTCGAACCGGTTGAACATCTTCAGCACCAGAGGATTGCCGCCGAAGACGGTTACCGCCCGCCGGGCGATGTCCGGTTCGGTCAGCAGCTGGCTCAGCATCTCGACGCCGTCCTTGATGCTCAAGTCCTCCAGAGGCAGATGGTCCCACACCCGAAGGTCGGACCTTCTGGTCAGCTCATCCGGCAGCTCACGACCGGCCAGGACGGGACGGAGGCCGCTCAGTCCGGCAACATCACGCAGCTGAACGACCCAGTCGAGAACGGCGGTTGTGACCGACGGGCCCCGCAGGGCGACCTCCTCGAAGGTGTCGAGGACCACGATCAGCGGACGGTGCCGGAAACGCCAGTCGATCAACCGCTCACCGAGCGACGCCACCATCGAGTAGGCCCTGGTCGATCCGGACTCGAAGTTGGGTTCGGCGTCTGAGTAGGCGTGACGAAGCTCCGTCATCGACTCACTGATGGACGGGTCGCAGAGACCCAGCTGATGACTGAGCTCGGCGGTCAACATCTGACCGAAACCGGTCAGAAGGGACGGGCGGTCGAAGTCGAAGTGGACCACCGGGGGCCAGTTGGGTCGCCGGATCTGCCGGTCGACGAACGTCGACACCAACGCCGACTTCCCGACGCCGCCCATCCCGGTGACGGCGAACAGGTCGACGGCATCGCCCAGGGGACGGTCCCGCAGGAAGGCCAGGAGACGGTCGTACTCATCGTCGCGACCGATCAGGTTCGGGGGTATCACCGTGTCCAGGATCTGCTGCCGTTCGTCGAGCTCGATGGCCCGGAGCACCCGGCGTCCGGTTTCGGCCAACGCCTCCGTGTTCTCGACACCACTGTCGGCCGCCAACCGGGTGGCCAGCAGCAGTGCCGGATCGGGGTTGCCGGCCTTCACATGGGATTCGAGGGATTGCCCGCCCATGGCCGGAATCAGATAGCGGCCGAGCTGGTCCTTGGGATGGATCTGGTCCTCGATGGCGTTCAGCAGCTGATCGCGACCTTGGGTTTCAGCCAGGGCTCGCAGGGCCCGACGGCGGGCCGTGGGCTCAACCGTCCAGTACCAGCTGCCGTCAACCTTCTGTTCCCGGCAGTCGTCGGCCAGCTCGCTCATGGCCTCCTCATGGATCTCCGATGCCACCAGGTCCTGGCCGAACGACATCGGGTCGAAGTAGCCGACGGTGGAGGCCGCCATCAACAGTCGTTCGGCCGGTTGCTCGGATCTCATGACGCCAACTCCTGGAACATCTCGTCGACAACTCGCTCGACGTAGTCCGACAGCTTGGCGATCCTGCGGCCGCCCGACCTCTGAATGAGCCGGGCCATGCGATCCACCTCGCCGGGGCCAACGGCGATGTTGGCCGTCTTGTAGCGGTTGCCCAGGTACCACTCGATGTCCTGTCGACTCGGGCCTTCGATCGGTTCCCTGCTGTGACGGTCTTCGCTGACACCGGGCGGTTTGCCGTCATAGCCCAGTAGGACGATACGGAGCCGGGGCATGAGCTCGATTCGTTGCAGCACGGTTTCGATCAACACATCGATGCGGGAGCCCCGCAGGCGATCCTTGTCGATGTTGTCGAGCACAAGCCACAGCTGGCAGTCGGGGCGGGGATGTTGGTTGACCCGGTCGATGAACACCGGGCAGAGCGTCTCCCGTATCCACGTGGGCGCCCCGGTGTCACCGTCGGGCCGGGGCAGGCCGTCACCGTTGGCTCCCAGGATCCTGAGCAGGCTGGCCGCGCCGTCAACCGGATCGACGGCCTGTTTCGAGCGATCGGTGGCGTCGCTCAGATCGCCGACGCTGGCCTCCCGACCGAACAGCTCCACATCGGCGTCGACGAAGGCCACCACATGATCGACATCGGGCAGGCAGGCCTTCATGATCTCATAGGTGAAGGTCTTACCCGGACGCTCCTCCTCGGGATCACGGGAGAACACCGACATCACCTGGGCTGTGCCCTGACGGCACCGGGTCAGCTGATCCTGACACTTCTTGCGACCGAGGATCGGGCCGGTGTTGCGCAGGCGGCGGTGCTGGAAGATCTTGCTGTCGTCGGCCTGGAGGCGTTCCACCATGGCCGGCTGATCTTCGAGATAGCGGGCTATGGCCTGGCCGGAGATTCCGACGTTCAACGAGCCGGCAGAATCGGCCGGGCCGCTGCCATTGCTACTGCTGCCATCGCCATTGTCAGTGCCATTACTACTGCCATTGCCACTACTACTGCCGTTGCTCGACGGTGGGGCGGCCGCTCCCTGGTGCAGGCCCACGAACCGGTAGCGGTGATCGACCACCAGACCGCCGGAGGAGCCTGAGGCCGTGTTGTTGGTGTAGAGCATGGTGCGGCGGATCTGGTTGTCCCGCCAGCCCATGAACTCGCCGTTGCCCAGCTGCTGATAGTGGGCCCCCGGATGCTGGAGGATCTGGAGTTGAGGCAGACGGTCGGCCTGTGGAACCACGGCGTCGGCCAGCTCGATCCAGCCCCGAACCTGACCGGGGGAGTCCTGCAGGTCGACGATGGCGAAGTCGAGCAGGGTGGCACCGGCCCGCTCCTCGCCTTCCAGCCAAAGACGGAGACCGGCGTCGATGCCTTCGGGGCCGACCAGCTCCTCCAGGTCAGCCAGGCCACAGGGTGAGGCCGCCAACAGCCACTCGTCGTCCTCCACCCGGTGGTCCGACGATTGCCGCCGATTGGAGATGCGATCGAAGTGGACCGACAGAAGTCGGCCCGATCCTGGTTTGGGCTGACCGGATGCAGTGAGCAGCGGCGCCACCACGTGCCAGCTGGTCATGACCATGTGGGGGCCGACCAGGAACCCGGTGCCGGAGCCCGCCCCGTCGTCCACGTCGACCAGGCAGACCTGCTGAGGGCACCGAATCATCCCGGTCATGGTGGTCCCGGTGTCGAGGAAGGCCAGGTTGGGCCGCACCATGCGTTGCAGGATGGTGCGGCCGGTTGTCTCCCGGTCAACCAGGTCGTCGATCAGCAGGGCCTGGCCCAGGTCCTCCAGCCAACCCTCGGTTTCGGCTTCGGTCAGCACGGCGGTGGCCACCAGGTCGATGTCGTCGGGCAGCCGCTTCGAGATGTTCAGGAAGTTCTGTGAACCGGGCGCCACCTCGGTCCTGACCCGCTCGTAGACATCGCGCAGACGTTGCCGGTCGACCGCCAGCGCGGCGACGATGTCGGCGACGTCACTCACGATCGCTCCACGTCGAACAGCAGACGGCGGATCTCGTCCGGCAGGTCGTCAGCTCCGGCCATGGCGGCGAAATCGTGGGCGAAGTTGGCGCTGAGCCAGTGGCCGGCGAAGTGCAGCCCGGAAACCAGGAACTCCCGATCGAAGGTGAACACGCAGGAACCGGAGCTGCCTCCCAGCGAGGTGGCGTCGTGGGAGAACACCCACTTGCGGGGGTTGTCGGCCAAAGTGGCCGTGCTGTCCAACACCATGCCCGGGCTCATGTACTGCATGCTGTAGTTGAGGCCGAACAGTTCGTTCAGACGTTCGACGACATCCAATCGGGGTAGTCCCTCGTCATCAAGAGGCACGCTGACCGGTCGGGCCGGATAGCCGATGACAAACAGTTCGTCGCCCTGTGTGGTGAAGGTCGGATCGGTGGAGATCGGCAGCGGCTCGGGGAGAGGGCCGGAATCGTTGCCGGCTTCAACTCTCAACACAGCCATGTCGAGCTTGTTGAAGTCGATGGGCGAGCCGTGGATTCGCTGTCGGCCGGTGAAGATGACCTCGGTGATCCGGAATCGACGCTCGGGGTCGACGCCGGCCGGATCGAAGTTGATGGTGGCTTCGCCTTCCAGGACCCAGCGGTCCGGGTCATTGTGGCTGGGCACGGCGGCCGCCAGCGTCTCAACCACGTGGCGGTTGGTCAACACGTGGGCCGGTCCGGCCACGAAACCGGTGCCGGCGTGCACCCCGTTGACGTCGATGCGACCAACCGACTTCATGGCCTCGTTCAGGTGGCTGGCCAGGAAGGCCACCTTGGTCTGCCACGCCCCCAGGCGCTCGTCGGTCAGGTCGATGGTGTCCTGGAAAAGGGGCACGACCGGTCGACCGTCGAGGGCGACCAGCGCCTCCAGCGCGGTGCGGCCGTCGATGTCACCGGAGGCCGGGAAGCGACCCTCACGAAGATCGGTCATGACCCGGCGGGCATCGGCCATGAGCGACGCCTGGGCCGGCGACAGCGGCGTTCGGGGGTCTCCGCTGTCGGCGCCGGCCATCCGCCGTTCGAGGTTGCCCAGCTTGGCGTCGATGAAGTCGTCGGTCAGAGCGTCCCGGGCGTCGTCGTTCGACATGGTCTTGGCCGATTCCAGCCCGACGGTCGGCCCGGTGGCCACCGACCGTAAGGTGGTGGCGGCCCGCTGATCGGCCGGCGTCGCTCCCGAACCCGGAGGGCGTATCCCGGCCGGGCGGGCGGCCACCCGTCGGACCACCGGTGACGTCGACGACTCCGCCGCTGCCCTCAGCTCATCGCTGATGCGCTCGCTGCCGGTCTCGACCCCGGGACCGGAGCCCCGCCGTAGGTCCTCGGTGACCGTGGAGGCCACTTCCAGGTTGTAACGCCGCCAGTCGAGGGCGTCAATCAATTCTCGTTCCGACTCGTCGCCCCGCCCCGCCGGCGCTCCCTGCACGAACCGTTCCTCCAGGGCACCGGTGGCGGCCCCGGTCGATTCGAGACCGACCACCGCCCGACCGTCGACCAGATCGGTGTTGAGCAGCCGCTCAGCATCGACAATGCCGGCTCCCATGCGATTGGTGTCCCAGCCGGTCGGAGTGTCGGCCGATTCCCGCAACAGCCGCCGGAACAGCTCCTGAACCGACGTGTTCTGATCGGAGGCGGCCGTCTTGACCTGGTCGATGCCATGATGACTCAACCACAGGGCCGCCACCCCGGCGGTGAGAGCCACGGCAAACGACGTGCCCTGACCCCCGCCGATGGTCGAGTTGCCGGACTCGTCCCAGTTGGCCCGCCAGACCAGCTCACCGGGAGCAGTGATGTCAACCGCTTCGCCCTTGCAGGTGCCCCGCCATGGTTCCTTGGCCGCGTTGCAGCCCGCCACCGCGATCACCCGACCGAATCGGGCAGGCCAGACCACGGTCTTGACGCAGTTGCCGGCCGCGGCCAGCACGATCAGGTCGTCCCGCACCGCCCGCTTGACCGCGGTGTGCAGGCCCCAAGACGGCAGTCCGCCCAGGCTCATGGTGACGATGTGGCAGCCGGAGGTGCGGGCGTGGTCGATGGCCCGGGCCACCGGCGAGGCGTTGAACACCTTGACATCTTCAATGCAGCGGATGGGCACGAGGGTGGCCTGGGGGGCCGAGCCGACCAGTTCATGGATCTCCCGACTGACCACAACGCTTCCCGTTCCGGTGCCATGACCGGGATTGCCGCCACCGGTGCGGGGGTCGGTGGGATCAGAGTCGCCGTCGACGATGTCGATGCCGATGTCCATGTCCACGGCGTCGAGTTCCAGTTCGTGGTGAACGGCCACCCCGGTATCAGGCTGGCCCACCAGAATGCCCTGGCCCTGGCCGGGGGCGATGGTCCAGGCGGCGGGCGCCTTGATCAGATCCAAGGCCCACTGGTGGTCGGCCGGGGGGTCGTCGTCGACGAAGCAGAATCCCTGCAGCGCCTCGCCCACCGCTCCTTCCTCGGCGACCTGCGATTGGTCGGGCTGGTCGACGAAGAGATCGCTGCCCAGGTCCGGTTCGGCCGATCGGAGGTCGAGAGCGTCGGCCAACCCATAGCCGATGGAGAAGAGCCCGGCCCGGCTGGGCGTGCGCTCCAGGCCGGGAAGCTGCAGGATCACGAAAACGCCGTCGTCGGCATCGGGCTCCTCCGGGTCGGCGAACAGGTAGTCGAGCTCAAACCGATCGGTGCCGATCAGCTCGGCGATCCTCTCCCGCTCGCCGTCGAGGTCGGGCATGGTGGGGTACTCGAGCACGTAACGCAGGACATCGGGAGGCAGGGCACCGTCGGTGGCGACGGGATCGATCCCGTCGACCAGCGTCCTGAGCAGTTCTAGTCCATCCGACATGGTCCCTCCGGATTGTTGGTGTGGAGCCTTCAGCCGCCTACGACACTAGTGGCAGATGTCGGGCGATTTCAGCGGCCTTCGGGCAACCGGGATGGTGGCTGTGCACTAGTAGACGCCGGGGACGTGGCTGTGATACACCCCACCCCGCCTTCTGTGCGCCCCCGACCCCACTTCCGGGGCGCAGGGCGCACAGAACGGTCAGTCGGGGTGGTCGGAGGCCGCTCGGGCCGCTTCGGCCGCTTCGGCCACCTTGGCCACGTAGTCGGGCCAGCTGATCTCGTCGGCAGCGGCCATGCTGGGATCGCCGGGGAAGCGTCCGGCCTGACCGTCTATGAGTTCCCGCACGATGTCGAGGTGGCCGGCATGACGAGCCGTTTCGATGGTCATGTGTTGGAGCACCGTCGACAATGTCGGGTGGCGGCGCTCGGGCGGCCACCACGGGACCGTCCCGGTGTCGTCGAGTTCGGCCACGGCAAACGTCTCCAGGGCGTGGGCCCACGACCGCCGGTAGAAATCACGGACCCAGTCGCTACTCTCCTCCGCCGTGGCGAACATGTCGGCATTGAGGTCGGAGTCGTGGCCCAGCCACGGCATCGGCTCAGGCCAGGGCCGCCCGAAGGTGTCGCCGAAGTACCAGGCCTGGACGCTGGCCAAGTGCTTGACCACCCCCAACAGATTGGTTCCGGTGTCGGTCATGGGGCGGCGCAGATCATACTCACCGACACCGTCGAGCTTGGCCAGCACCTCATCGTTCAACCGACCCAGACGTTCGACCATGTCAGCTTTGGCATCGACCATGACGCCCATCGTAGACCCGACCTCGGCATCGGTCACCGGGGGGTTACCCCCACCCCATTTCGGAGGGCGGCCCCATGGCACCGCCGGCCACGATGATCGATACTTGAACCATGAGATTGCGCACACCGAGGGAAGTGGCCAACGAGGCTCTGTATCTCGCCGTTGGCTTCCCCATCGGACTGTTCTGGTTCTGTCTCTTCATCACCCTGATGTCGCTGTCGATTGGCCTGATCCCCATCATGATCGGCCTGCTGGTGATGGTGGGCACGCTGAATCTGGCCGGAATATGCGCCGGCTTCGAGCGCCGACTCATCGCCGATTTGCTGGGCCGCTCCATCGAGACCCCCGAGCGATGTTCGCTGTTCGACAACAACCCCAACCGGGCCAACCTCCGCTTTCTGTCCCCACTGACCGACGGGTCGTACTGGCGGGAGCTGCTGTTTCTGCTGCTCCGCTTCTTCCTCGGCCTCGGCTCCTTTGTGCTGCTGGTCTTGATCGTCGCCATGTCGATCGGCGCGGTGGTCGGTGCCGTCAATGAATCGTTGGTGCCGTTCGGTCTGGGCTTTCAGGGGGGCGGACCGCCGACGTTGCTGTGGCTGGCCGCCGCCGTCGCCGCCTTCGCCTTCGGACCGACCATCATCTGGGCCTACGCCCAGTTCCAGGGCCTCATCGGCCACTATCTCCTGGGCCCGTCGACCGCCACCCTCAGCCACCGGGTCACCCAGGCCGAACGGCGCCGCAACCAGTCGCTGAGCGCGGCCGAAGCGGAACGCCAGCGCATCGAACGCGACCTCCACGACGGAGCTCAGGCCCGGCTGTCGACGGTGGCCCTCGACCTGGGCCGGGCCAAGCGGAAGCTGCAGCAGGGAGCCGACGCCGACGAGGTGGCGGCCGTCATCGAGTCGGCCCACGCCGACGCCAAGGCTGCCATCGTCGAGCTCCGCAATCTGGCTCGGGGCATCCATCCCGCGGTGCTGACCGACCGGGGGCTCGATGCCGCCCTGTCGGAGGTCATCAGCCGCAGCGAGATCCCCATCACCCTCAGTGTCAACATGGCTCGCCGGCCCTCGGCCACCACCGAGAGCGCCGCCTACTTCGCCGTGTGCGAGCTGGTCACCAACCTGAATCGGCACTCCTCAGCCCGGCGGGGTTGGATCACCGTGTCCGGACAGGGCGACACCCTGATGATCGAAGTGGGCGACGACGGGGTAGGCGGGGTCGACGTCGTGCTCGGCACCGGAGTGGCCGGACTGCACCAGCGGATCGAGAGCCTGGGCGGATTCCTGTCGGTCGACAGTCCTCTGGGCGGCGGCACCACCGCTACCATCGAGTTGCCGATGACCAGTGGACTGGCACCAACCGATGGCGAACCCGACAACGAGCACACCCAACGCTGAAGCGGACTACACGACCCAATCCAGGCGGCGGCCGTGAGGGTCGTGGTGGCCGAGGATTCGGTGCTTTTGCGGGAGGGCCTCAGCCGGCTCCTGGCCGACGAGGACCACGAGGTGGTCGGCCAAGCGGCCAACGGTCACGAGTTCATCGAGGTCTGGGAACAGACCGAACCCGACATCAGCATCGTCGATGTCCGCATGCCGCCGACCCACACCGACGAGGGCATCCGAGCCGCAATCGAGCTGCGAAGCCGCCACCCCGGAGCCCCCATCCTGGTGCTTTCGCAGTACGTGGAGGAGCGCTACGCCTCCGAGCTGTTGGCCGACGGACACGGTGGAATCGGCTATCTGCTGAAGGACCGAATCGCCGACGTCGACGAGTTCGTCGAGGCCGTGCAACGGGTGGCCGGCGGGGGAACGGCGCTGGATCCGGCCGTCGTCTCCCAACTGTTCGCCCGGCGGCGCGACCCCATCGAGACGCTCACCACCCGGGAGCAGGAGACACTGGCCCTGATGGCCCAGGGGCTCACCAACGGGGCCATCGCCGACCATATGTCGATCAGTGTCGGCGCCATCGAGAAGCACAGCTCCGCCATTTTCGCCAAGCTGGGGCTGGAACCGGGGGCCAGCCAGCACCGACGGGTCCTGGCCGTGCTGGCCTGGCTCGAAGTCCAGGACCGCCGTCCACCCTCCCCATGAACAAGCGTCGACTGCGAGTCGCCCGGTGGCAGGGCGACCCCAAGACCGCGCTGGTCGGCCCGGCCCGAGGCGGACAGGGTCCGATGCCGGCCGACATCAGGGATTGTCTGGCCCGGCTGCAGCGTAAGGGGGTGACCACCGCGGTCACGCCGGCCCTCAGCGCCTATGAGGCTGAGCCGTTCTTCCAGGCCGGTTTCACCCTCCACGAGCGGCTCTACCTGCTGGCCAAGGACCTGACCACGCCCGATCCTGACGGCAACGGACCCGACGGACCACCGATTCTCCCCACTCCCGAACGGCTGAGCCTCAGAACGGCCCGGCTGTGGCACCGGCGGCTCATGCTGGACGTGGACCGGCGGGCCTTCCAGGGTTTCTGGCAGTTCGACGCCGTTTCCCTCCGGGAGGCCCTCAACGCCACTCCCCACTACTGGGCCCGGTTGGCCGTGATCGACGGCGAGACGGTGGGTTACGCCGTAACCGGCCGAGCCGGCGACCGGGGGTATCTGCAACGATTGGCCGTGGTGCCGGAAGCGCAAGGTGACGGTGTAGGGTCGACATTGGTGAATGACGCCATCACCTGGCTTCGCCACCGCCGCGCCACCCTGGCCCTGGTCAACACCCAGGAGATCAACACCCGTGCCTTCGACCTGTACCAACGCCACGGTTTCGTCCGCCAAACGGAGGGGCTGATCGTGTTGCGTTGGAGTACGTGATCGGAGTTCGTCGGCGGACGAAGCTCAACTCCATAGCAACGTGGGTGGCGGGCGCCCTGGCCGCGGTGGTGACCCTTGTGGCCCTGCCCGGCCCCGGGGCGGCAGCCGACGGCATCACCGGTATACGGGTCACGGGCCAGTCGGCTTTTGTCGCTCCCAACGGGAGTTTCATCGTGGAGATATCCATCGACGGTGACCTACCCATTGGCGGTGAGGATGCCAGGGCCGGGCTGGAGTTCGCAGTGACGGTGTTCGACCGCATCCTGTCGGAGTCGGAGGTGGAGGAGCCGCCGAGCCGGGCGGCCAGCCGGTTGGAACCGGTGGCTCTGAGCGATCTGACGGCCAGCGGGCCGGGCCGCTACCGACTGGAGATCCCGGTTCGGGTGGGCGAGCCGTTCGACGACGTACTGCGACTGCAGCTGACGGAGGCCGGCGTCTACCCGGTGGCCGTTGAGCTGCGGAATGTCGACGGTGTGGTGGCCTCGACCCGCACCAACCTCATCCGTTTGGCTCCCAACGCAGCCGAAGATCCCGATTCGCTGTTGGTGGCCAACGTCTTGCCCGTCGTTCCGGCTGAGGGAATCACTGTGGCCGATGCCCAGGTGTTGCTGGAGACCCACCCCGACCTTCCGGTCACGGTCCTGTTGGATCGTGGCGTGGTCTCCCAGTTGACCGACGACGCCGCCCTCACTGCGTCGTTCGCTCGGGCCCTCGGCGCTCGCCCCCTGGTGGCCACCCCGAGCGTGGACCTCGATCCCTCGGCGCTGGCCGCCGTCGGCCAGATCGAGTTGTACCACCAGGCTCTGACCGACACCATTGATCAGCTCCTCGACCTGGGCCTGACCCCGTCCACCGACACCGCGGTGATCACCGAGCAGCTGACCCGACCGGGAGCCGAGGCCCTGGTCAGAGCCGGAGTCGAGGTGGTCATCGACGCCAGCTCCAGTCCGGCTCCCAACGGCTTCGTCACCGTCGACGGCCGGAAACTCCACCTGCTGCGCTACGACAGTCCGGTCAGTGCCGTGTTCGGCGAACCGTCAACCGCCGTCAGTCAAGCCAACGAGGCGCTGGCCCGACTGTCGGTGCGGGGTCAGTCGAACCGCTCGCCGGTGGTGATCGGCGGCCCGGCCTTGGGTGCCCGGCCGGCACGGGGTCTGAACGTCTTCTTCCGATCACTGGCCCAGCCCGGCGCCCCCCAGCCGGTGTTGCTGTCGGACGTGACCACCAGCAGCTTCGAACGCCAGCCGGCCGAGCATCCCCGCCAGGACCTGGAGCCGGTATCGGGTTTGATCGACGACAGCCAGGCGTTGTTGGCCAGCTACGAGGCCATGTATTCGGGAGGGCATTCGGGAGGGCACTCGGGAGGGTATTCGGGTGGTGGTACTGAACCCGAGGAATTCCTGGAGCGTCTCCAGTCGACACTGTCGCTGGCCCGCAATCCTCAGGATCGACGCCGCGCCCTGGTGTTGTTCGCCGACGAACTGGGCCGAGAGCTGGAGGTGATCTCGCTGCCCGACGCCCAACCGGTGACCATGGCGGCCCGGCAGGGGTCGATCCCGTTGATCGTCGAGAGTCGGGCGGCCGGCCCGAGGCTGATCATGTTGCAGTTCCGCAGCGACCGGGTGGAGGTCAAGCAGGACTCCCAGTTGCTGGTGGTCGAGCCGGGAACCAGTTCGATCGACGTGGAGGTGGAGGCCCGCTCGCTGGGAGCGTCGCAGCTGGAGGTCTCGGTTTGGACACCGGACGGTGAGCGGGTTCTGGCCACCAGCCAGTTCCAGGTTCGCTCCACCGCGGTACCGGGCCTGGGGCTGCTCATTTCAGCCGCCGCCGTACTGTTCCTCATCGTCTGGTGGTATGTCGATCACCGGCGGGGCCGGGCCGAACGCATCGAGGCCAGCGCCGCCCGGATCATCGGTCAGACAACGGACCCGACGCCGCCGCCCCCCGCACCCGGCAGGCGAGAACCGGTGGTGCTGGGGGACGGCGGGCGAGACTGAGGGCTGATCCGGTGTCCTCGCCTACGATTCCCAGCGGAAGCTGCTGAGAATGGTGGGAATGGCGTTGATCATGGCCTCGTCGACCGCCTGGATGCCAAGGATGATGAACCGGGATTCGCCGGGGATCTGGGCGGCCACATAGACGATGGTGGTCTGCTTGCCCAGGCAGTTGTTGTAGAGCACCGTGACCCCTTCGAACCCGTTGGTGACAAAGGTCTCCACGTCGCCCACCTGGGTGCAGTTGACGGCGTCCTCACCGATCATGTCCGCCACTGTGGTGGAGAAGTCGAGGTTGGGGTCGGTGAAGGCCACCAAGGCGGCGCCGTTGCCGGAGTAGGCCTCGGCCGTGGTCCCGAAGGCGGTGGCCAGGTTCTCGGCGGCGGCGATGACGGGGATCGTGCCGTAGCCGTCAATGGGCAGCGGGGCGGTGGACACGTCGGCCAGGGCCGACGGCACCTGGAACGACATCACGCCGGTGTCGTCGATGAGGCGGACGAAGTCGGTGTAGGGGGTGTTGGACGGCGCGACCGAGGCCTGGCCGTTGAGCTCGGGACTGAAGACCACCTCCAACTTCTCGCCGCTGTTCAGGTTGCCCTGCAGGATCTCGCCGGTGTCAGGCCGGATCACCTCGATGTTCAGCTCGTCGGTGATGCCTTGGGACCGGAGGATGTCGCAGTAGTCACGCAGCGTGCCGTCGAGGGCCAGTGGCACCCCTTCCAGTTCGAGCACGAAGTCGCCGGGTTTGATCCCGGCCTTGTCGGCCGGCGAGCCGGTCTCGATGGCGTTCACCCACAGACCGGTGACCTCACCGATGGCGTAGGCGGTGGCGTTGAGACCGATGGACTCGACGTCGGTACCCGACTTCAACACGTCGATGATGGGGACGGCATACTCGGCCGAGATGGCCTTGTTGTAGTCGTACTGGTCGTTGCCGGCGTAGTTGACACCGATGACGTAGCCGTCGGTGGTGAACAGCGGCCCGCCGGAGTTGCCGCCTCGGATGCGGGCGTCGTGTTCGATGGTGGCCTCGACCGAGGCCCAGTTGGTGTCGCCCACCTGTTCGGCGGTGGAGATGATGCCTCGGGTGAGGGTGAACTCGGTGGTGCCAAGCGGGTAGCCGGCGGCCAGGATGTCGGTACCGACCCGGACGTCACCCCGCTGGAACTCGACGAAGGGGAAGTCGTCGCCTTCGATGTCGATGACGGCCAGATCGGCGCATTCCGACAGGCCGAGGACCCGGGCGTTACGAGGCTCGGTTTCGCCGTCGACCGTGACTTCGAGGATGGCCGCTCCGCCGGCCACGTGGTTGTTGGTGACGGCGATTCCCGCCGAGTCCACGATGAATCCACTACCGGTTCCGACCGTGACCCCTTCACCCTCCGGGGTGGCGATGTCACCGATCTGAAGGATCCGGACCACGGCGGCCCGGGCCGAGTCGATTCCCGAACCTGAGGCCGAGACGCCGGTGACGGCAACACCCTCGCCGTAGTCGTCGCCTGCGCCGTCGGGGTCACCCTGTTCGGACACGATCAGGTTGGGATCGTCGGTGGCGGTGGGGCTACTGGTGTTGCACGCAGCTGCCACCAGGAGCACGGCCAGTGCCACCAGCAGCGTGCGGGGGAGACGAGCGGCGGCCGATGAGCGGTTTCGACTGGACATGACTATCCCTCCTCAAGGGTTCTTTTGCCAAGCTACGACACGGAGGGCGGGAACGGTTCGCGGTTCGTTGCCGTTTGCACAACGCCGGGGGTTGACGCTCTGGCTGATCGCAACCCCCGGCGCATGTCTCGCTGCTAGCAGCCGATGTCGAAGCCGAGTCCGATTGCCTCCGTGATGGCGGTTTCCAGGGTGATCGGGAAGCCGTGGATCGACATGATTGTCATGGGCAGCTCGGAGTCGCACTGGTCGTCGATCAGGCCGACTGACCGTAGGCCGTCGAAGAACGTCGTCGGTCCGTCAAGGACGACGGACAGGCCGAAGCCGCCGTTGAAGTTGTCGGCGTTGACGACAACGATCTGCTCGCCGTTGTCGATGGCGGTGATCAACATGTCCCGAGCGTGAGGGTCGGCGATGTGATACGACGTGACCACGTTGGTCTCATCGACCAGAGTCAGGCTCGACGCTTCGGCCACCTCGTGGATGACGGCGTCGGCCGGGGTGGCCGCCAACGCGTCGGGACGAATGGTTGACGATGCGGCAAGCACATCCTGGTACAGCTCTCCGACTCCCGGTCCTGTCACGATGTCGGCGCCGGCGGACACGTAGGAGCGGACTCCGGCGGCGTGATCGATGTGATGGTGGCTCTGGATGAGATGGGTGATCGACTGGTCGGGCCAGATCTCCTCGATGAGGTCAATCACGTTCGATGTGTGGAACGGCGAAGTTGGAGCCTCCAGGACCACCAGTCCGTCGGACTGCTCGACCACCACGGTGTTGGCGGTGGAGGCCAGAAGATGGACGCCGGGCACGAGGGTGATCGGACCGGCAACAGGGTTGACGGCGGAGTACATGAACCCGATCTCGAAGAAGCCCATCACGTGGTGCTGGCTTTGCCGGCCGAAGTCGGCCTGGTCGGCGTTGTAAGCGGTGGGGTCAGCCAGCGCCAGGTCGGCGAAGTGGTGGGCCGGGAAGCCCTCGTTGATGGTGAACGATGACCGGGTCTCCTCCCACACCGGCACGCCGTCAACCAAGAGTTCGACTCGTGACGGATAGGCCAAAGCCGAGTCGGTCTGCCAGTCGAAGTAGTCGACTTCGATCTCGACGTCACGGGTTAGCGGGCTGCTTTCGGTGGTGGTCAGTTTCGAGATGAGACCGGTGCGTTGGTTGATGTGGAGCCGTATCGGGGCCACGTCGTTGTCGAAGACAAAAACCCGATGGGGAGCTCCGCCGAGGATGACAATGCCGTCGCTTGTTGCGATCTCGGGATCTTCGACGGCGGCCATCAGGAGCGACTGGGGATTGAACAGCATCTGTTGTCGCCCCAGCGCAGTCACGTATTGGGTCGGAACGTCGCCAGGGGGAACGAAGACGGCCTGGTCTGAGAGGTAGCCGACGGCGCTGTTGGCCACAATGGTGAATTGCTCCTCGGGGAGGAACCGGAAGCCTTCGAACAGGGGCTGCCGGGTGGTGTCGACCCGGATCATGTCGTCGGCTCGATCGACCGAGTAGGTACGGCTGTAGGAACTGGTGTCCACCACCTCTTCGGGGGCAAATCCTTCAAATCTGATCTGTGTTGTGCCGACCGCCTCGATGCGGATGGTTTCGACCTCGCTGAGAACGTCGACTCCGCCGGCGGCGTTGAAGGCCTTCTTCAGCACGGCTTGGGTGGAACGACCGCCGGTATCGGGCCGGCTGGAGGCGGCCGAGGCCGATGACGCTCCGGTGGAAACGAGCGTAGCGACCAGGGTCACTAGAGCCATGATCACGGCTGTACGACGACCGCCGGGGCTGCCGCTCGTACGGTGGTTGGCAACGATGTGTTCGGGCATGGGTTGGTCTCCTTCAAGGTGTTCTGATTGGGAAGTTTTAGAACGAACATTTCGTTCTAGAACTTGGTGATCGCTTGGCGATGCCAAGTCGGGTACCGGGGGTCTGGGCTCAGCGAGCGATGTTGGACGGGGTTCTCGCTAGGAGAACAGCCGGTCCACGGTCGCTCCGATCACCTCCTTGAGCATGGGTTGGCCGGCGCCGGCCTTGGTCATCACCCGCAAACCCTGCATCGTCACCAGAACCACGTCGGCGGCCACCGCAGGCTTCATGGTAGGGTTCAGCTCACCACGTTGGGCCGCCTCTTCGAAGGCCACTTGCAGTCTTCCCCTGGTGCCGTCGATGGCTGCCGCGGTGAACTCACGACTTGCCGGGTCCCGCGCATTGCGCTCGACGACGGTGTTGACGATGAAGCAGCCGCGCCGTTCCGGGTCGGCGGCAACGGAGACCAGAAGGGCCTCGATCCTGTCCCTGAGCAGTGGTGTACCGTCGTCGACGTTCCCCTCCGGTGTCAGCAACTCCGTCAGCTCACGGACGGCGTTATCGCAATAGCGGTCGAAGGCTCGACGATACAGACCTTCCTTGGAACCGAAGGTGGAGTAGATCGAACCGCGCTGTATGCCGAGGTGATCAACGATCTGCTGAACCGAAGTCGCCTCGAACCCGTTGGACCAGAACAGATCGAGGGCATTGTCGATCGCCTGGTCGACATCAAACTCCTTTGGTCGGGCCACCGGCACACCCTACAGGTTCTGGAACGATGATTCAAGTATCAGCCGGTCGCCCACCTTCGAGTTGGTCCGTCCAGGCTTGACCGAAACGGTCGCTGAAAGCCATCCTGGCCGGGCCCTGACGGGTGATGGGGCCGTGACCACGGCCCACCGGGTAGCCGATCGGGACCAGAGCCACCGTGGCCCACGAGTCCGGAATGTCGAGCAGGGCCTTGACGTCATCCTCCCGGTAGCAGTGCAAGGTGGTAAGGGTGCAGCCCAGCCCCTCGGCCCGGCAGGCCAGCATGGCGTTCTGCACCGCGGTGTAGACCGAGGCCCCGCCGACCATGGAGATCCGGCCGAGTTTGGCGTCGGTGATGGCCATGCGGGAAGGGTCGGCCACGAACAGGAGCAGCGCCGGAGCCTGGCCCATGTTGGCCGCCAGGTGGTCACCGGCGGCGATGGTCCGTTCAAAGGCGGCGACGGTGTCAGTGGATTGCCCGGCGGCGGCCGACCGTTTCCGGGCAAAGGCCACATAGCGCTCCCACTGGGGCCGGTAGATGTCGGCCAGGCCCCGCTTCAGGTCGGGGTCGGTGACCACAACGACCCGCCACGGCTGCTGGTTGCCACCGGTCGGAGCCCAGCAGGCGGCCTGCAGAACCCTCTGCAGTACGTCGGCTGGAATCGGGTCGGGCTTCAGCCGCCGTACCGCCCGCAGAGTGCTCATCAGATCGTAGAGATCGTTCATCGTGTGGTTTCCTGGTTCAGAAGAGGCTCAGGTCGGTGTCGAGACCGAGGCGGTGGCGGCCGACGACCTCCAGGGTCCGGGGGGCCACCATGGCGTGCTGGGTGGCCACCAGGCTGTCCCGTAGGCAACGCTGCAGGGGGCTCGACCGGTAGACGGCAGCTCCGCCTCCGGCCTTGTACATCGCCTCGGCCACCGCGGCGGCCGTCTGGGTGGCGTGGGTGGCGGCCATTCGCAGCCGGCGCCGTTCCCGGCCCGACGCCTCGGCCCCCGACTCGGCCCGCTGCCAGCTCTCCACGACCGTGGCTTCCATCAAGGCCCACGCCGCCTCCAGCTGGGCTTCGGCCGCGGCCACGTCGTACTGGGTCGAGGCCCGCTCCCGCAGGCTGCGGGAACTGCCCTGCGGTCGTTTGTCGGCGGCCAAGCCGACCAGCTCGTCGATCGAACGGCGGGCGATGCCCACGGTGGTGGCGGCCACAGCCAGCGCCAGCAGCCCGTAGAAGGAGAAGTCGGTGAGCGGGTTGGGGAAGGTGGCGGCGCCGACCCCGATCTCGACCCAACGACCCTCGGGCACGAAGGCCGACTCCACGGCGTAGTCGTTTGATCCGGTTCCGGCCAAGCCCGACACGTCCCAGGTCGGGATGATCTCCACATCGTCGCGATCGAAGAAGACAAAGGGCACCCGAAGGCCGTCGGAGGGTCGGGGCGACGGCTTGCCCGCCCCGTCGACCACCAGACAGCCACCGCCGATCCAGGTGCAGTGACCGGTGCCTGAGCCCCACTGCCAGCGACCCGACACCTCGAGGCCGCCCTCGACCGGCCGGGCCCGACCCTTGGGCATGGCGAAGCCTCCGGTGATCGAATCGGGATCGGCGTAGATCCGGCGGCCCCACTGGGCCGGGAGGAAGGCCGACAGTAGGGAACTGGTGGTGGCGATGGCCACGCACCAGCCAACGGCGCCGTCGGCGTAGCCGTATTGTTCGATGACCCGCAGCGATTCCCAGGCCGGCACCGCCGGGCCGTCCAGTTCGGCCGGCACCCATTGACGGAAGGCGCCGCTGGGCTTGATCAGCTCGACGATGTCGGCCGGCAGGGCACCGGCGGCCTCGATCTCAGCCGATCGGGCACTGATCTGTGGCGTCAGCCGCACGGCTTGGGTCAGCGGATCCCGCTCAGCCATCGGTATCGGATCCCGACCCGACATCGGCCGGTCGAGAATCGGCCAGCCGGTCCAGCAAAGCGACGAAGTCGAGCGGTGATTCCAGCAATAGGTCGGCGCTGTCGAGAACGACGGATGGTGTCTCCGAACTGCACACGGCGATGTTCACCGTGGCGAGATCGGTCATGGCGTTCAGCTGGTGGAAGGCACTCAGGTCGACCACATCATCGCCGGCGAACAACACCAGATCATGATCAGTGATCAACGACCGTACCGCGGCGCCCTTGTCGACCTCGACTGGCACCCGGACCTCAACACTCATCTTGCCCGGGACGACGACAAGCTGGTGGCGGGCCGCGATCTCATCGGCCAGCCGGTCGGTGTCGACGGCCCGGTCCGGCACTTCTCGATAGTGGAGGGTGAAGGAGAAACCTTTGAACTCGACGTCGACTCCGTTCGCCCGGCGGCGGCGAGCCTCGGCCAGCGCCGACTGCAGCGCCGGTAGTGACGCCTCGGCATCGGGGTGAACGGTGCGGACGCCGCCCGAGGAACGTTCGAGACCACTCTGGCCGACAAGTTGCAGATCGGGCACCGGCGTCAGAACCTCGGCCAGGAAGGAGATCGGTCGCCCGGAAACGATGGCTACCTCGATCCCGACCGACGAGAGAGACCCCAGAGCGCCGACCGCGCCCGGGACCGGTCGGGCCGACTGGGGTTGGTCGACGATGTCGCTCAGCGTTCCGTCGAAATCGGTGGCCAGCAACGGCCGGGCCGCACTACGCACCATCTCCACCACATCGGACGGTTCAGTCATGCCACCACAGTAGAACCTCGTCGGCCATTGTCCCGCCCCCGGCGGTCGGCCGACGGTCGACCGGCCCAACGCCGCCGAGAGTCGGCCAAGGCTGACCAGGAGACTGCTGAATAATGCCGTTGAGGGTCTCGGGAGGAGGATGCAAGCCGATCAAGGACGCAGGTTTCGCCACTGCCTGTGAGCGCAATGGCGGAATCGAGGACGCAGAGCGGCGAAGCAGAATCCTTTCGAGACCCCGGCATGTATTGTTCAGCAGTCTCCTAAGCTTGGTGGCGTGAACACGAACTACGTGTCGGCCGGCTCGGTATTGGCCGGCCGCTACGAGTTGACCGCGGCAATGGCATCGGGCGGCATGGCGCAAGTGTGGCGCGCCCGAGACAAGGTTCTCAACCGTCCGGTGGCCATCAAGATCCTGCACGGTCACCTGGCCACCGACGACGCCTTCGTGACCCGCTTCCGGCGGGAGGCCATCGCCTCGGCCCGCCTGCAACACAGCTCGATCGTGGCGGTGTACGACACGATCAGTGACAACGGCATAGAGGCCATCGTGATGGAGCTGATCGAGGGACGGACCCTGCGCACCATTCTCGATCACGCCCGAACACTGCCGCCCAGTACAACGGTGCAGATCGGCATGCAGATCGCCGACGCCCTCAGTGTGGCCCACTCCCACGGCATCGTGCATCGCGACATCAAGCCGGCCAACATCATGATCGACAACGAGATGCGGGTCGTCGTCACCGACTTCGGTATTGCCAAGGCGACGACCACCGACCCGGCGACCCGGGATGTCGACCTGACCAACACCGGCACCCTGCTGGGCACGGCCAAGTATCTGGCTCCCGAGCAGGTCAGCGGCGATCCCATCGATCCTCGGGCCGACCTGTACTCGCTCGGCGTGGTGTTGTTCGAGACGGTGACCGGCGAACCGCCGTTCAACGCCGAAACCGACGCCGCCATCGCCCTGGCCCGCCTCCAGGGGCCGGTGCCCCGGTGCCGGGAGCGGTTGGCTTCGGTACCGGCGGCGTTGGACGCCATCATCGCCCGGGCCATGGCCCAGGAACCCGACGATCGGTTCGAGCGGGCGGTGGTGATGAAGGACGCGTTGGCCGCCGCCGATCTGATGGCACCGGCGATCGACGAGTCGATCTACGGTCCGGCTCCCTCCCTCCCGGCCGCCGAGCCGCCGCCCCCGGCGGCAGCCGCTCCTCCCCCACCGGCCGACGGCACGGCCATCATGACACCGGAGATGATGGGCAATGTCGGCGTCGACCAGCGGTCAGGAGCCGACCAACCGCTGAAGGGCCGCCAAGCCCGCAAGGCCCGCAAGCGGGACAAGGCGGCGGCCAAACCGAAGCGGGCCTGGTTCGGGCGAACACTCTTCATCTCGCTGTTCATGGCCGCCCTGGTGGTGGCCGCGCTGTTGGCCATGACCGGCGGCCTACCGCGAGGCCTGGGCGGAGCGTCGGGCCAACCGCTGACCATCGTCAACGCCACCACCCTCGATCCGCTGGGTGACAACGGCTTCGAGCGGGAGGACCGGGTGGGGCGGGCCATCGACGGCGACGACACCAGTAGCTGGGTGACCGAAACCTACCGGTCGGGTCTGCCCAGCGTGAAGGACGGGGTTGGTGTGGCTTTCGCCTTCGACGGCCGCCAGACCGTCGACACCATGACCGTGCACTCCAACACCGAGAACTGGTCGGGTCAAATCTACATTCTCAACGAGGTTCCCCCTTCGACCGGCTGGTCCGACCCCTCCGAGGTGGGCGACAAGATCGGTGAGGTCGATGACGGGTCGGGCACGATCGACGTCGACCTCGACGAAGCCACGGGCCGGGGCGTGATGATCTGGATCACCGAAACCGGAACCACGGTCAGCAACAACGGAACTCCCTTCAACCGGTTCCAGATTCGCGAGATCGAGTTCCGTTAGCGGCGCTGACGGGACGACTTCGACCCGATAGCCAGGTTGGCCTCGCCTTCGGCCCGGTCCCCCGGATATTCTGCTTTGGTGGAACATCCGCTGAGTGAGAAGCTGGCCGATCTGGAACGTCGCAAGGCGGAAGCCCTTCAGGGTGGCTCCGAGCGGGCGGTACAGCGTCAACACGAGAAGGGCAAGATGCTGGCCCGGGAGCGGCTCGACTATCTGCTCGACGACGGCTCGTTTCACGAGCTCGACATGTTGGCCCGGACCCGCCATCCCGACGCCACCAGCCGGCCCTACACCGACGGGGTGGTTACCGGGTGGGGCACCATCGACGGGCGCAAGGTTTTCGTCTTCAGTCAGGATTTCACCATCATGGGTGGGTCGCTGGGCGAGGTGTTCGCCGAGAAGATCCACAAGACCATGGATCTGGCCCTGTCCACCGGTGCCCCGTTCATCGGTCTCAACGACGGCGCCGGCGCCCGCATACCCGAGGGAGTGGTCAGCCTCGACGGCTACGGCGGCATCTTCTACCGGAACGTCCAGGCCTCCGGCGTCATCCCCCAGATCAGCGTGATCATGGGTCCGTGCGCCGGAGGGGCGGTCTACAGCCCGGCCATGACCGACTTCATCTTCATGGTCCAGGAAACGTCGCACATGTTCATCACCGGGCCCGACGTGGTCAAGACGGTGACCCGTGAGGAGGTGACACTGGAGGAACTGGGCGGTGCCGGGTCGCACTCGTCCCGCTCGGGCGTGGCCAACTTCGTCGCTCCCGACGAGAAGGCCGTGCTCGACGACGTCCGTCACCTGCTGTCGTTCCTTCCGTCCAACAACATGAGTGAGCCCCCGATCGTCGAAACCGGAGACGATCCGCAGCGGCGCTGCCCCGGCCTGATCGACATCATGCCCGACTCGCCCAACATGCCCTATGACATGAAGGCGGTGATCGCCGAGGTCGTCGACGACGGCGAGTTCTTGGAACAACACGCCAACTGGGCCCGGTCCCTCGTCTGCGGATTCGCCCGGGTGAACGGTCAGGCCGTCGGCATCGTGGCCAACCAGCCCATGATGCTGGCCGGTGTGCTCGACATCGAGTCGTCGTCCAAGGGCGCCCGCTTCGTGCGAACCTGTGATGCCTTCAACATTCCCATCCTGACCTTTGTCGACGTGCCCGGGTTCCTCCCCGGCGTCGACCAGGAGTACGGCGGCATCATCCGCCATGGGGCCAAACTGCTCTATGCCTACTGTGAGGCCACCGTGCCCCGGATCCAGATCATCACCCGTAAGGCCTATGGCGGCGCCTACGTGGTGATGGACTCCAAAGGCATCGGTTCTGATCTGAGCCTGGCCTGGCCGTCGGCCGAGCTGGCGGTCATGGGCCCCGAAGGGGCGGCCGAGATCGTTCACCGGCGTGAGATCCAGGCCGCCGCCGACCCTGAATCACGGCGGGCCGAACTGATCGACGACTACAAGGAGCAGTTCGCCAACCCGTGGATCGCGGCCGAGCGGGGCTATGTCGATGACGTGATCGATCCGGCCGACACCAGGATCAAGATCGTGGCCGGGCTGGAGATGCTCAGCACCAAGAAAGAGGAACTGCCCCAGCGCAAACACGGCAACGTGCCGCTGTAGGAGCGCCGTCGCCCGGTCAGCACGATCCGGACGACGGCCGGCGGGGAATGGTCGGATCGACGGTTTCGATGTGCACGTGGGGCCACGAGGGCTCAGCCGTCAACCTGTCGATCTGGGAGGTGAAGGGAAACGGGGTGGCCCGGGCCGCTATCTGATCACCGGCCGCCACCCGGTCACCGGGCCGGACCGAGACGTCCTGCATGTGGAGGATCTTGACCTCCAGATCCAAGCGGCTGTCGGGGGCGATCACCACATAGCCGTCCCGATACCGGCAGTAGAGGACGTAGTTTCCGGCCCGGATCACCCGGCCGTCCACCGGGGAGACAATGGGGACCAGCGGGTGGACGGCCACGTCGATGGCACTCCGGGCGTGGGTGCCGCGGTTCCGGCCGGCCATCGTGGTCAGGGGCACGTCGCCGGGCAAGGGATCCATGGCCTGGGCTCCAGGATGGGTCGACTGATGAAACCCGGCCCGCTCGATGATGGAGGCCGGGGCCGATACCGTGATGGCCTCCTGGCCGTGGCCGCCGTCGACGGTGGCCAGCACATCTCCGCTGGCCTCAACGAAGTGCCGGTTTGTCGGTGAAGGGCCCGACGGCAGTCGACAGCCCCGGGCCGGTACGTTGTCGGACGGGTAGCGGTGCCGGGAACGGAACTCGTTGGACATCGACACGTGGAGGACCATCTCCCCCCGGGTCAACCGGCCGCCGGCCACCAGCCCGGTCCAGTAGCTCAGGCCGCCGGCGTCGGCCCGGCGGCCGAGCACGTTGCGATAGATCTGTTCGACGAACCGGTCGTCGCTGAGCCGACCGTAGCGGTCGACGAACTCCTCTCCCTGGGCAAACTGTTGGGCGATGGCGGTCAGGGGGTGGCACCGCTCCTGGCGTTCGATCCAGTACAGCGCCCCGGCTCCGTCGGGGTTCCGCCCGAAGAAGGCCCAGTAGAGCCGGAACAAGGTGGCATGCTCGCCGGTCAGCTCGTCCAGCTCGGCCACCAGGGCGAAGTCGACAGCCTGTGAGTCGGCTTCGGCCGCCAGCGGAGCCGGGGGGTGGAGGGGTAGGAGCAGGGCGGCCACCAGGGCAGCGACCAGCGCTTTGGCAGGAATGGAAAAGGTCGGCACCTGGTCCCATCGGCCCATACCGACCGACCCTGAGCCGCCTTGCCATCGGCCGCTCTCGACACCAGCACCGACCACCGCTACTGTTGACCCCGTGAAGTAGCACACATGCGTCGGGCTCGGCCCGCTCCCTCAGTCCGGCTGATCAGTCGGACGGCGTCATCTGTGGCAACGAAGGATTCGCATGGCTTCACACTCACCCGTCACCCTGGTGGCCCGAGGGCTGTTCGTCGATCGCGGCGGACACAACGTCCTCCACAACGCCGGCCTGACCATCACCCCCGCTGCTCGCATGGCTGTGGTCGGACCCAACGGTGTGGGCAAGTCGACGCTGCTACAGAGCCTGGCCGGCCGGATTCCCATCCGTTCGGGAACGGTGGTCTGCCATCCCCCGTCCGGCCGGGTCGGTTTGCTGGACCAGGTACAGAAACGGTCCGACATAGCCACCGGTCGGGTCGTGGTCGCCCATCGGGTGGGGGTGGCCGCTGCTCAATCGGAGTTCGAGAAAGCAACCGAGGCCCTGGCCGGCGGGATCGGCGGGGTCGGACGGGACACCGCGGCCGACCGCTACGATCATGCCCTTCAGGTTTGGGAAGCTGTCGGCGGCTTCGACTTCGATCACCGTCTGGAGAAGGCCTGCCTCGAGTTGGGACTCGACTCCGCAGATCTCGACCGGCCGACCGCCACCCTGTCGGGCGGACAGCTGGCCAAATTGGGTTTGGCCGCCATCATGATCAGCCGGTTCGACATCACTCTGCTGGACGAGCCGACCAACAACCTCGATCGACACGGCCTGGATGTACTCGATCGGTGGATGGGCCGCCAGGTCGGTGCCATCGTGGTTGTCTCCCACGATCGGGCCTTCCTGGAACGGACCATCACCTCGGTGGCCCGGATCGAGGCTCACGACTTCGATCCGGCGGCGGGGAATGTGAACGTGTTCACCGGAGGGTGGAGCGACTATGAGGCCCAGGTGGCCCAGCGGCGCCGGCAGGCCCAGCAACGTTATGAGAGCTACACGGCCGAGCGGGATCGTCTCACGTCGCTGGCTCAGCAGAAACGGGAATGGGCCGACCGGGGGGCCAGCCGGGCCCGGAAGCGGCCGGCCGACAATGACCGCAACCGCCGGATGGCCGAGCTGGCATCGGCCAACGAACAGATCGGAGCAGCCAAGGCCGTCAACAAGCGTCTGGCCCGGTTGGAGCCGGTGGCCAAGCCGTGGCAGCCGTGGCGGCTGCAGTTCGAGATCGCGGCCGCCGACCGCGGTTCATCGGAGGTGGTGACGGCGATCGACCTGGTGTTGATCCGGGGTTCGTTCCGCCTTGGTCCGATGTCGTTGACGATCGCTTGGGGCCAACGGGTGCTGATCGACGGGCCCAACGGATCGGGCAAGACGACGCTGATCGACGGTCTGCTGGGACGGCTGGAACCGGCGGCGGGCGCGGTGGCGGTCGGCCCTTCGGTGGTGACGGGTGTGGTCGGTCAACTCCGCCAGTCGTTCATCGGCGACGACGATCTGCTGACGGTGTTCGGCCGCCAGGCCGCACTCGATCCCACGGCCTCCAGATCGCTGCTGGCCAAGTTCGGGCTCGACACCGACACAGTGGTTCGGCCGGCGGCAACGCTGTCGCCGGGCCAGCAAACCAGAGCCGAGCTGGCCGTGTTCCAGGCCCGAGGGGTCAACCTCGTCGTGCTCGACGAACCGACCAACCACCTCGACATGGAAGCCATCGAGCAGTTGGAGCAGGCCCTCGACGGGTACCAGGGAACGATGCTGGTGGTGACCCACGACCAGCGCTTTCGCCAACAGCTGGCCGTCGACCGTACCATCATGCTCGACCCGAGGGAACCGACCGGAGTGGCCGACGGACGGTCGCCGGTCGTATAGTTTCCAGCGAGCCATGGACATTCGACCGACCCCGACCGACGACGAAGCGGCGGCCATCGCCGCCGCCGTGATGACGGCCTGGCCTCAGCCGGCGGCTGAGCCGCCGACCCGGTCGACCTCCACCCGGTGGCGATTCAGCGGTCGCTGGTGGAACCACAACGATCGCCGCCGCCGTCCCTGACGTTCCAAAATCTTGCAGTAATAGGCGAGGCGACGCCTCGCCTATTACTGCAAGATTTTGTGGTTCTCACCCGAAGAGGTCGAGTTGGCGGTCGAGTTCCGGCGGCTGCGGGAGCGGCTCGACCGTGTCGCCGCCCACCAGGGCCGCCACTGCGGCGTGGAACTCCCGGTTGAGCCAGAGCGAGTCGATGTTGTCGGGGGTGTGGACGAAGACATAGGGCGCCAGCCCTTGCGACAACCACTCCGCCACCTTGGGCAGCCACTGCTGCCAGCCGTGGCGGGTGGCGTCGGGATCGGTCTGGCCGATGAGTCGTACCACCGGCTGGTCGGCGGTGGTCACCGGCCGGACCGGGACCCGGGGTTTGGTGGCGAAGGCGTCGATTTCGGCCTCGGTCCTGCAGGGTCCGGCAAACAGGGGTCGACTGTCGAGTAGAACTCGGTTGATGCCGTGCTCGGCCAGGCGGTCGTTGAGAGCCCGTTCGAACCGTCCACCGGGGAAGAAGGCGTGGTGGCGGACCTCGACGGCCCATGTCCAGTCGGCCCGGGGCACCGAGTCGATGAAGTCGATCAGCGCCCCAAGATCGTCGGGCCCGAAGGTAGGGGGAAGCTGGATCAACAGTGGGCCGCAACGATCGGCCAGCGGTTCCATGGCGGTGAGGAACCTCTGGAGTTCGTCGTCGACGTTGCGCAGCCGCCGGTCGTGGGTGATGGAGCGGGGCAGCTTGAAACAGAACCGGAAATCGGGCGGCGCCTGGTCCGACCACGACGCCACCGTCGAGGCCGACGGTACGGCGTAGAACGTGGTGTTGCCCTCAACCGCATTGCACCACGACGCATAGGCGGCCAGCGTGTCGGTTCGGTCGGCCGGCAGGTACCGTCCGACCCAGTCGGGCAGCGACCACATCGGTGCCCCCACCCGCAGGATCACGGGAACCCGGTCACGCCTGAGCGGTCACGGGTCGAGGGTCGGGGTGTTGGTGATCAGACGGGCGTCACGGCGCCGGGTCAGGTACTGCCAGCCCCAGCCGGCCATCACCGTGGCCCGCGATCGGAAACCGACCAGCGACCAGATGTGGACCAACCACCACGCCACCCAGGCCACGAACCCCGAGAACTGGAGTCGCGGCCCGAGCTCGACCACGGCCCGGGACCGGCCCACCGTGGCCATCGAACCCTTGTCTCGGTAGACGAAATCGGGGCGGGGTCGGTTGGCCAGATCGGCCTCGATGCAGGCGGCGGCATGTCGGCCCCCCTGCTGGGCCCCGGGGGCAACCCCCGGCACGGGCACCCCGTCGGCATCGGTGGCGGCGGCCAGGTCGCCGACCACGAAGACGTTGTCGGCACCGGGCACGGTCAATCCGGCGGTCACCTTGACCCGACCGGAACGGTCGAGCTCAACGTCCGAGCCCCGGCTCAACGACTCACCCAACGATGAGGCGGCCACACCGGCTGCCCACAAAACGGTCGAGGCCGGAATCGGTCCTTCCTCGGTGTCGACACCCTCGGGATCGATGTCGGTCACGGGTCGGGACGTGTGAACCTCGACCCCCAGGCTCGTCAACTGTTCGGCCGCCGCCGCCGACAGCTTCTCGGAGAACGTGGGCAGAACCCGGGGTCCGGCCTCCAACAGGACCACCCGGCTGCGCGTGGTGTCGATGGCTCGGTACTGACCACGTAGGGTCTGGGTGGCGATTTCCTGGATGGCACCGGCCAGCTCGACTCCGGTCGGCCCGGCTCCGACCACCACGAAAGTCATGTGGCGCTGCTGCTCGGCCCGGTCGGCCGAGGCTTCGGCCCGCTCGAAGGCAAGCAGGATCCGACGGCGGATGTCGAGGGCGTCCTCCACCGTCTTCAGCCCGGGGGCCAACGATGCCCATTCGTCGTGACCGAAGTAGGCGTGGGTGGCCCCGGTGGCAACTATCAGGTAGTCGAAATCGACCGGCCCCAACGACGTGTCGAGCCGCCGCCGGGCCACGTCCACCTCGGTCACCTCGGCCAGCAGCACCCGACAGTTGGCCTGGCCACCGACGATCTGGCGGATGGGTTGGGCGATGTCGGACGGGTTGAGCCCGGCCGTGGCCACTTGATACAGCAAGGGCTGGAAGGTGTGGTGATTGCGCTTGTCGATCACGGTGACGTTGACCGACGGGGGAGCGTCGGCCAAGGCCTTGGCCGCCTCAAGTCCACCGAACCCGGCGCCGACGATCACCACCTCGGTCATCGACCAACCCGGCTATTCGATCGAGTGGGTGAACTTGCGGACGGCCAGGGTGGCGAAGACCACAGTCAAGCCCAGGGCCCAAGCCAGTGAAATCCAGGCGCTGTTGCCCACCGGCAGACCGTTGTAGAGCGATCGGGAGGCGTCGGTGACGATGGTGAACGGGTTGGCGTCGGCCACCGGCTGCAACCAGCCGGGCATCGACTGGGTGGGCACAAAGGCCGAGGAGATGAAGGTGAGGGGGAACATCCAGATGAACCCGGCGGAGTTGGCCGCTTCCACCGACTTGACCGAAAGCCCGATCAAGGCCTGCACCCAACTGAAGGCGTAGCTGAACAACAGCAGTAGACCGCAGGCCAGAAGACCCCGCACCCAGCCGCCGTCAAACCGGAAACCGATCAGGAACCCGACGATCAACATCACGGCGAAGGTGATGATGTTGCGCACGAAATCAGAGATGGTGCGGCCGATCAGTACCGCCGACTGGGAGATGGGCAGGGTCCGTAGCCGGTCGACGTATCCCTT
Organism: Acidimicrobiales bacterium; assembly: GCA_965216685.1. GTDB lineage: Bacteria > Actinomycetota > Acidimicrobiia > Acidimicrobiales > SZUA-35 > JAHELU01. The sequence goes on along the minus strand of OZ244195.1, from coordinate 2,627,645 downwards.
CTCCATGTCGGTGGCCAGACCGATCCCGGTGAAGGCCGACCCGAACAGCACCGTTTGGGCGAACACCCCGGGAAGCAGGAATTGGGTGTAGTTGCCCTCGAATCCCGGGGCCTCGATGGCGCCACCGAACACATAGTTGAAGAGCAGCACGAACATGATGGGCTGCAGGGTGGCGAACATCATCAGTTCCATGTTGCGGGGGATGATGCGCAGGTGGCGGACGGCCTCGGTCCAGGAATCGCGGATGGCCCAGACCAAACCTGACTTCGGCTCGTAGTCGGTCGGATCGACCGACGGGGCAGCGATCGATTCCGGGGCGACGTCGGTGACCATCAGTTCACTCCTTCCAGCTGGTTGACGGACTCGGCCTCGGCGGAGCGACCGGTGAGAGTCAGAAACACGTCATCGAGGGTCGGTCGAGTCACGGCCACATCGGCCACGTCGATACCGGCGGCGTCGAGCCGGCGGACGATGTCGGGCGTTGTCACGCTGGCCCGCACCGCGACCGAGACGGTTGATCCATCGCGGTAGGGGGTGGCGGCGGCGCTGGCCATGTCGCCGATGGCGTTGATCACCACTTGCTCATCGTGTTCGCCGGCCGCCCCCCGGGTGACGGCGTCGGGCAGGGTGATGACGGCTCGGGCCCCGCCGACCTGTTCCTTCAACTCCGACGCCGTGCCCTGGGCGATGGAACGACCGTGATCGATGACCACGATGTCGTCCGACAGCTGATCGGCCTCATCCAGGTATTGAGTGGTCAACAGGGTGGTCATGCCTTCGTTCTTCAGTTCGTCGATCAGGTCCCACATGGCCAACCGGCTGCGGGGGTCGAGGCCGGTGGTCGGTTCGTCGAGGAACAGCACCTTGGGTCGAGCGACCAGGCTCAAAGCGATGTCGATGCGACGGCGCATGCCGCCGGAGAACTCCCTGACCAGCCGGTCGGCGGCGTCGGTGAGGGCGAACCGTTCCAGCAGTTCGTTTGACCGGCGGACCGCCGCGGCCCGGCCCAGGTGGTTGAACCGGGCGACGATGTCGAGGTTCTCCCGAGCGGTGAGGCCCTCGTCGACGGCGGCGTACTGGCCGGTCACCCCTATCCGGGCCCGGATCCGGGCCGGTTCGGTCAACACGTCGACGCCGTCGATCACGGCGCGACCGGCATCGGGCCGCATGAGCGTGGTCAACACCCGGACGGCCGTGGTCTTGCCCGCTCCGTTGGGGCCGAGCAGTCCCAGGACCTGACCTTCGGGCACCGAGAGCCCGAGGCCGGCCAGGGCCACGGTCTCTCCGAATCGTTTCTCCAGCCCGTCGGCTTCGATCATTGCCACCGTGAAAGCCTACTGGACGCCGCCCACCAGTCGTTCGGCTTTAGCCGTCGCCCACCGCCCAGGCGATCGTCGAGCCGCAGCATCAAACCCCGCAGCCGGGTGCCGGCCAGCTTACGCCACCAGCGGTTCCACCGTTTCGAGTAGTCGCGGTTGTAAGGGCAGACCCGGACGCAGATGGCACAGTCGGTGTTGATCTTGGACCAGTACCCGAAGCAGGCCTCGCCGTCGACCGACCACTTGCGCACCCCCTTCAGCCCGGAGCGGTTGAGGGCCACCGGCACCGGTTCGCCGTGGGGAATGGCTCGAGCCGGGCAGGCGCCGGCGCACCGATCGCACTGCTCACAGAACTGCTTGACCCCGAAGCTGATCGGCTCGTCGTGGGCCAGCGGCATGTCGGTGAAGATCTTTCCGAACCGCAGCCGGGGCCCGAACTCCGGGGTTATGACCATGCCGTGGCGGCCGTACTCCCCCAGGCCGGCGGCCAGGGCCAGCGGTATGGCCAGCGCCGAGTCGTTCATCGACGGAACTGCTTGGTAGCCGAGGTTGCGGATGTACTGCGAGATGGCCAGCAACACGGCGGCGTCCTGGGAGTAACCGAGCCCGGTGGCCGACCCGGCCAGAGCCGAGGGGGCGGTCTGGATCAGATGGCGGTCCATCGATTGACCGATCACGATGACCGAGGTCAGGCCGTCGCCCAACTCGTTGGGCTTGGCCCCGCCCGTTCGATGGTTGAATCGCTCGGTGTAGACCCATCGTTCGTCGAAAGCGCAGATGCCGACCAGGTCGGCCCCGAATGTGGTGCCAACCATCTTGATGTCGGCGGCCCCGGCTTCCGGTGATTCGGGAGCAAGCTTGTCTTCCGGTCCGTCCCGCAGCATCGACAAGGGATCGATGAAGCCGTCGCGACGACCGTCACTCTCCTCGTACATCTCGGTGAAGACGTCGCTGACGTGCCAGGAGGCATTGCGGAGGGCATAGTCCCGCTGGGTGAAGCCGTTGGCCTTGCGCCATTGGTCCAGCGGTCGACGATAGGTGGCGTAGAAGCGGTCGGACTTCTCGGAGCGGATCTCGTCGTCCCAGAATGAACGGGAGAAGACGTCGTCGACCTGGCTGAACCGCTCGAAGTCGTCCAGCACCTCGTAGGGCTCCATCATTACAGGATAATCGCGGCGCTCGATGCAGCTCGTGGTCGGGCCGACAACACGCTACGGTTTCCCGCACCAGCAATATTCCTCAATTGGAAGGCGTGCCTGGACGTTGCCCGGTCCCGGCGATAGGTTGGTCGCCAGGGAAGTAGAGGGCGCCCGTACCGGCGACGAGGTATCCGACCATGGCGTGGCACATACTGGCCAGCAGCTATTTCGATTTTGATGCGATCGAACGTGATGCCGACGCGGACCGAGCGCCGCGGCATTTCCTGCGCTTCCTCTCCCAGGAGATCAAGGCCCCCATTCATCAGCCGTCGGACCCCAACGAAAAGTCGTCGACCTCAATGCTGGATCGTCTGGCCGCCGTGTTCTACTCCGAACCCGAGTTCTGGGCCATGGCCCGACGGGTCCGCCGGCAACTGGAGCCGGGAGACGGTGTGTACGCCGCCGGATCCAACGCCGGCCTGCCGCTGGCCCTGCTGTGTGCGCTGTCCGGTCCCCGACAGGTCAAGTTCGCCATCGCCGTGACCGACGCGCAGCGACCCAAGATCCGGCTCTTCGGTTGGCTGCTGGCCTTGCTGCGGACCAAGTGGCTCATGATCGTGCCCCACACCGAGATGGTCGACGTGGGCTCAAAGGGGTTCGGCCGATTTCTGGCCGGCATCATGGCCATCAACGGACTCACCGATTTCGACTTCTTTCGCCCTCGGGCCGAATTCGAAGACGGACTGGATACGGCGGCCGAGCCGGCGCCTGGTCTTCGGCCCGAGCCGGGGCCGGGGTCGGGGCCAGGGCCGAAGAAGGCTCGCACGCTGGTGGCCAGCTGTGGCACCGAGGCCCGTGACTACGATCTTCTGGCCAAGGCCACGGCCGGTATGGATCTCGATGTCAAGGTGTGTTTCGCCTCCCCCAACCTCACGGCCAAAACCCGATTCACCGTGCCCGATCCCATGCCCGACTACATGGAGATCCGCTATTTCAGCTTCGCCGAACTGCGCCAGCTCTATCAGGACGCCGACGTCGTCGTGGTGCCCGTGCTCCCCAACCGCTACGCCGCCGGTCTGACCACCGTGTTCGAAGCGGTGGCCTGCGGACGTCCGGTTGTGGTGGCCCGATCACCAGGCGTGGTCGACGAGCTGATCGCCCGCGATCTGGTGGGCTGGTACGAGATGGGCGACGGCGATGGGCTGCGCCAGGCCATCGAGAACGTGCTGGCCGACCCCGGTGCAGCTCAGGCCAAGGCCGACAAGGCTCACGAGTGGGTCCGCACCCACTATTCGGCTGAGGCCTATCTCAGGCGTATCTTCCAGGCATTGCAGCTGGCCTTCGGCCACGAGAGCCCGGGCCGCGACGCCGGCCAACCGGCCATCTCCTCGTAGCACGTTCCTGTTGCCATTCTGCTGGCCCTGGGGCGTCGATATCGACGGGTCGGAACAGCAGAATCGTGCCCGCCTTCGATGTCACAGCGAGTGGGGACAATAAAGGGGTACATGACGTCTGCCACCACCCTCTTCGCGGCGTCCGCACCCTTCCGAACCGTACATCACGGGCGATTCCGAATCCTGGTGACCGACGACAGGATCACCGAAGGTCGGCATCTCGTGCTGGTCAAAGGGCAGGTGACGGACGAGTCGGGCGTGCTTTGCCGCGTCGCCTCGGCCTGCATCACATCCACCGCTCTCGATGCCGACGACTGCGACTGCGCCGGCCAGAATCACAGCGCGCTGGAAGCCATCGACACTGCCGGCCAAGGCGTGCTCATCCACCTTGACCAGGAGGGTCGGGGCAACGGCCTGGTGGCCAAGGTCCAGGCTCTCAACGGCAAGGAAGCCGGGCTCGACACCTTTGCCGCCATCGAGCAGCTCGGTTTCCCGGCCGACAACCGCAACTACGGCGATGCCGCCCTGATCCTGGAGGCGCTGAAGATCCGTTCCATTCGGCTGCTCACCAACAACCCCGACAAGGCGGCTGCGCTGGCTCACTTCGGCCTGGTCATCGACGACCAGCTGCCCTGTCTCGATGCTCATCCGCCCCTCCGGTCGCTCCGGCACCTGGCGGCCAAGGCCCGCCGGGGACACCGCATACCGGGAGCCGGCGGTCCACCCCGAGCCGACGGTCAATTCGGGGCCGAGGACCAGTCGGGAACCGGCGCCCATAGGAGAGGGGGTGACTCCGGCTGATGCTGTCTGATGTGGCCATCGCCGCCGCCCTGGAAAGCGGTGACCTCTCGTTGGGCTACTCGTTCGTGCCCAATGCCGAGGGCACATGGGTCTATCAGGAGCCGCTGGCCGGTGCCCGTGACGATCCCGACGGTCGGGCACTGTTCGAGAACCTGTCGGTGAAGTCCCGGGTTGCGCTGACGGTCGGGCCTCTGGTCAAGCCGCTGGACCACACCGCCCGGGTCGCTCGCCACCTACGGTTCGAGGGTCACGACAACGTGGTCGATCTCCGTCGGGGCGCGACCGGATACCTGCTGCGTCCAGGGGAAGCGGCCCTGGTCTTGACCAACGAACAGATCGACCTGTCTCACCGGATCGGGGCTCTGGTGCTGGGCCGGGTTTCGTCCAACAGCGACGGTCTGGTGGTCAACGGCTCCTATCTCGATCCCACCTGGAGCGGGGTCGTTCGCCTCCATATCCACAACACCGCCCACCGGCCGGTTGCCCTGCGGCTGGGCAACGAGATCGGGCGTATGTTCCTGTTCGCCACGCCGGACTCCACCCCCGACCCGCTGGCGGTGGCCCACCAGGGTCTGCACTTCGGCTACAGCTGGAAGCGGATCTTCGACGACGGCATCGACCCGTTTCCCGAGCGGGCCACCATCGAGCCGCCGCGAACCTGGCTGCGGCGGCTCCGCCAGCTCAACGCCATGGCCAAACGTAACGTCGGCTACACCGTCATCGGGCTCCTGGCCCTACTGGCGCTGCCGGCGCTGCGGGCCTACCAGCAGGTCGACAACTGGTCCGACCGGTTCGAGCAGCTCGACGGGCTCGAGGCCGGCGTCGAGGAACTTTCGGACCGGGAGCCGGTGGCCGGTATCGAGACGATCAGCTGGGATTCGGGGCAGACGGTGGCCACCGCCGAGATCGAGCTGCCGGCCGACTTCCGTTATGTTCCCGACCGGGTGTTCGCCGCCGCACAGATCGAGAGGGTGGGGCCGGACAACGGCTCGGTTCCCCGGCTGACGTCGAGGGTGACTCGGGCCGGGAGCACAACAACGCTCACCATCCAGGCGGTGAGAAGCGAACCGACCGATGATGTGCTGGGCCCAACGTCGATTGATGTGCGCTGGTTGGTCGTGCCCTGATCGGATCGGCTCAGTAGCTGAAGGTACCGGTCCGACACTTCGGGCAGCGAGCGGCGGAGATCTTGGCCGGGCGCATGATGCCCTCGTCCAGACTTTCCAGGCCGAGTACCGAGAGCCGGGGCACCGGTCGTCCCGCTGGGAGCCAGGCGAGACTGCGGTAACCCATCAGCATGCCCGTCTCCATCACACCACCGCAGAGCCCACAAGTCGTCTTTTCATCCACCATGGGATCCTATTCTATTGACTTCGGGTGCGGCCCAGCCGACCTGCCGCTACCGCTTGGGCGGGCGGCCGGTGCGCACAAACTCGGCCGACTCAGCCGTGGCCTGGGCCACGAACCGTTCCAGCCGGGGGGCGGCCAGAAAGCGGGCGGCGGCGGCCAGTGGCAGGGGTGAACCCGAACGCTGCGACTCTTCGATGGCGGCCTGGGCCGTCTTGACCAGGTGAGCGACCACGATGAACGAGCCGGCCCGGTCGGCCAATGAGGCATCCCGCAGCTGCCGGGCCACCGTGTCGGCGTCGCTGGTCAGGGCCAGGCCCACCGCATCGTCCGGGCGGCGCCACAGGACGGCCTCGCCGATCGAGTCGGTGCCGATCGAGGATGGGATCCAGTCGTCGCTTGGGCGCCGGGCCTCGGCTCGGTCGTGGCGCCGTTCGCTGCGGCCGGTGTCGAAGGCCAACCACACGGCGAACAGCGCCAGGCGGAGAGCCGACGGGCCAGGATGATGGTGCCAGGCCCAGCGGGCCGCTCGGGCCGTGGTCAGACCGTGGGTGATGTCGAGCCAACCGAACGGCTCGGAGTTGTCGAACTCGACGTTCAGGTCGTGGCGGAGCAGGCGCTCGGACACGGCCATCACCACCGCATCGAGCAGGCCGTCGACCCCGGCCCCCGACAACACGGCATCGGCGGCGACCGAGATCGGAGCATCAGCCGCCGTCAGTATGGTGTCGGCCAGCGGGCTGGGATCCCAATCGGGATCCAACGACCCGCCGGCAATCCCGCTGGTGGCGGCGGAGTCGGGCGCCACCCGCTCGGCCAGCGATCCCAGGTCGAGGTTGCTCAACTCCCGCATGGCTTTGCGCATGTAGGGGAGGGTGTCCTCCCTGGTGGAGTAGACGATCCGGGTCATGAGATGGGGCAGTAACCCGGGGGCCAGCTCCCAGCCGGTACGGTCGAGCAGCTCGAACGCTTTCTGGGTGTAGATGATGCCGTGGCCGTAGGCCAGGTGGTGGGGAGCAACGGCATCGATCACGGTGGCCCGCACGGCCGCCGGATCGTCGCCTCGTTCGATCCGTCCCACCAACCCTGCTTTGGCCCGGTCCAGGTCTTCGGCCTCGACCGCGGCCAGAATGTCGATGGAAGGGTCGGCGGCCGGAACGGGGTTGACCGGGAAGTCCCGGGTCGCCTCCGACAACCCGGACAGCCCCTGGACGAGGGCCAACAGGGAACCGTCGGTGGCCGAACCGTCGTCGCCGATGCGAACCTCGGCGATGGCCAGAGCGTCGGCGGCCAGCGCCATCTCGTGGCCGACCCCGTCGTCGGCCTTGGGCGCCGCCACCTTCAACGCCTCGGCCATGATCTGAACAGGGGTGGCGCCCGCCTCCAGCAGGCGAGCCGAGTCGCGGGCCATCTGGCCGACGTAATCGCGCTCGACCCCGCGGCGGAGGCTGGGCCACAGCCGGTCCCGACGTTCGGCCGGCGATGGCTTCTCCACCGTGACCGACACATCGCCGTCGTTTATGTCGACCCGGTGGCAGGGCACGTCCTCCTCACCGATCAGGCAGCGGCCGGTTGCAGCGTCGAACTTCCAGTTGTGCCATTGACAGGTGACGATGCCGTCGGCCAGTGCGCCGGTCACCAGGCCGTATCCCTGATGGGGACAGGCATTGTCAATGGCGTGAACGCCGGTGCGGGAACGAATGAGAGCGACCGCGGTGTCACCAACCTTGACCATCTTCATGTCGCCCACGGCCAGTTCGTCGAGACGGCCGACCACCTCGGTCGTCACCTCGTTGGTTGTGCTGTGATTCCGGTCCATCACTCCACCATAAAACTTCAACTGCAATTGAAGTCAACCCGAACTTTGGGACTCCTACGACCCGTTGGTGGGTCGTCCTGGTCCCAAAGTTCGAGGTGGTGTTTACCATGAGCACTGTGGATCTTCCCGTCAACCCTCCTGTCAAACCGATGTTGGCCAAGGCGGTGGCCGGCATTCCCGAGCGCGACGACCTCATCTTCGAACCCAAGTGGGATGGCTTCCGCTGCATCGTCTTCCGGGACGGTGACGAGGTCATTCTCGGTTCCCGCAACGAACGTCCGCTCACCCGATACTTTCCGGAGATGTTGGATCCGATCCGCCGCCATCTCCCCGAGCGTTGCGTGGTCGACGGCGAGCTGATCGTGGCCACCGACAACCACCTCGACTTCGACGGCCTGCAGCAGCGCATCCACCCGGCCGAATCCCGGGTCAACATGTTGGCCGAGAAGACCCCGGCCGCTTTCATCGCCTTCGACCTGCTGGCCGTGGGCGATAAGGATCTACGCAACGAGCCATTCCAGGTCCGCCGGGCCCGGCTGGAAGATGCGCTGGCCGGTACGAAACCACCGGTGCATCTGACACCGACGACCACCGATCACGACACCGCCGCTCGCTGGTTCACCGTGTTCGAGGGGGCCGGGCTCGACGGGCTGATCGCCAAGCCGGCCGACGACCCCTATGTCGAGAACAAACGGACCCAACTCAAGGTCAAGCACATCCGTTCGGCCGACGCCGTGGTAGCCGGCTACCGCTGGCACAAGGACGGCGAAGGCGTTGGGTCGTTGCTCCTCGGCCTCTACAACGACAGCGGCGATCTGCACCATGTCGGGGTGGCGGCCTCGTTCCCGGCCAAGCGGCGGGCCGAGTTGGTCGACGAACTGGCACCGCTGACCGAGGGGGCACTTGACGTCCACCCGTGGAAGGCCTGGGCCGATGCCGAGGCCCATGAAACCGAACAGGGACGTATGCCGGGAGCACCCAACCGCTGGAGCGGCAAGAAGGACCACTCCTGGGTCCCGCTACGGATCGAGCGAGTGGTGGAAGTGAAGTACGGGAGCACCCTCAACGGGCGTTTCCGCGAGGTGACCAAGGTGCTGCGCTGGCGTCCCGACAAGACACCGGCCGAATGCGACTTCTCCCAGCTCGACGAACCGGAACCGGTCGGGCTGCACAAGGTTCTCGAGCCCGACGACTGACAGGGCAATCATCCACCGGGGCTAAAGGACCGCACCCAGGTTCCGAAAGACCTATGTGGCTATCAAATCCGACATTCGTCAAGCTGCTCGTACCGCCGGCCGAGAACTCAAGCCGGCGACCAGCGAGCAACAGCTGCTGGCCGAGATCGATCGACTACGTCGTGAAGTCGACCGGCTGAGTGACGAGCTTCAGGGACGACCGGATCATCCACTCGACCTGGAGATCCAGACTGTTCTGTCGTCGTTGACCAACCCCCCGGCCACCCTCGATCCCTCGGGGCGGCGCCTGACCGACGGCCGCTACATCCCCCGCCCGGTCGTCGACGGGGGAACGTCGGCGCCGGCCGAACCGGGAGCTCCCCGGGTGGCCGCCGACCGGTCATGCGAGTTCGCCGAGGATGACGAGTCGGCCGCCGCATTCGATCAGTTCTTCAACGCTCCTGACCCTCATTTGGACAAGATCCGCCGGTTTCTCATCGACTGACTGCCGATCGCACCTTGGCCGTCCAACAAGTAGGCGTCATGGTGAAACCCCATCGCCACTGACGGCCAGTACCATCATCAACGTGGGCGATCTCGCTTGTTCCTCCCGCCGCTCGCCGCGGCTGCCGGCCACGTCGATCGGGCCGAGGCTCGTCGTGGCCGTGGTGGCGTTGAGCCTGGGCGTGGCGGTTTGGCTGCCGATCTCCCCGGCGATGGCCGAGTCACCGGTGGCGCTGAGTGAAGAGCTGGCCGACGACGGCGTCTACGTTTCCCGGGTTCGGACCGAGATAGACGAGGAGGCGTTGGAGGCGGCGGTCCAGGAGGTTCGCTTCGACGGGCTCCGGTTGGTGGCGGTCGCTCCCATCGATCCTCAACCCGACGGTGAGGCCTTCGCCCGCCGAATTCAGGAGGCCGTCGACTCCGATGCCGCCATCATTTTCATGCCCGACGGCACTCTGGAGACGTTCGTGATCGACGAGTTGGCTCCGGCCCGCATCCGAGCCACGGAGAAGGCCAGGGCCATCGCCGATCCCGCTCGGGCCACGCTGGCCTTTGCCGAGGAGCTGACCTCGGTCAGGGTGGCCGAGCAACCGGCACTGGTGGGTCGGCTGATCAGGTGGCTGATCCTTCTGGGGCTGACGATCGGTGGCGTCGTGGCCATCGAACAGGCCATCGCCGCCAACCGTCGGCGACGGGCCGAGCAAAAGGTCACAGCCTAGCCGGGGGTCTCCGGAGCGGCTCCGATCATTCACCGGCGCCGACCGTGACAGACCGAGGTTTCGCCGCCGTTTCCTGGCAGACTTCCAGCCATGGCTGACGAGATCATTCACGATGATGAGCGCAAAGGGGAGCCTGAGAGGCCCAAAGGGGCGGTGGCTCTCGCCGATGAATCTCCCGATGAACTGCCGGCTCTTCTGGCCATCGCCGTCGGTGTTGCCATTCTGGCCATCGCCATCGTCTGGCCCACGATCGACCCGCTGAACCAGAGCGATGACGCCGCGGTGGCCGCCACCCAGACCGCTGATGATGAGGATGGCGCCCACTCCGACGACGATGATGATGATCACGCCGGGGAGGAAGACGGCGACCACGATGATGCCGCCGATGACGACGCCGACGCCGGGTTCGATCTTGCCGCCGTCGTGGCCGGACTGGCCGGCCTCGGGCTGGGCGACATCGATCTGAGCGGGACCGACGGCGTGGTCACCGCTACCGGCGAGGTGGCCGACGAGGCCGCCCGCACCCAGGTGATCGACTTCATCTCCTCTCAGCCCGGCGTCGAGTCGGTCATCGACGAGCTGACCGTCGCCGCCCCGGCAGCCGAGGAGGTCCAGGGTGACGCCACCGTTACTGCGGCCCAGGCCTCTGTTGTTCTCACCGGTACCGTGCCCGACCAGGCCATCGCCGACGAGATCTACCAGCGAGCGGTGACGGTGTACTCGGAGGAACAGGTCGACAATCAGCTGGTGGTCGACGCCGCCCGGGTGACCCCCACCCAGGTCACCATCGCCGGGGCCATGACCGATCCGGTATTGTTCGACCAGATCTCGGCCGCCTTCGACGGCCTGGAAGGGGTTGAGGTCGCCACCCGCTCGATCACCCTGGAGGAGTCGAGCGCTTTGGAGACGTCACTCAACACGCTGGAGCCGATTCAGTTCGCTTCCGGTAGCGCCATCATTCAGCCGGAATCGAACTCGATACTCGACGAAGCGGCCGCCTTCCTAACCGAGAATCCCGACGTCATCGTCGAGATAGGCGGCCACACCGACTCCCAGGGCAGCGAGGAGTCGAACCAGGCCCTCAGCCAGGCTCGAGCCGATGCGGTGAAGGCGGCGCTGGAGGAGCGGGGTGTCACCAACGAGTTGCGACCCGTCGGGTTCGGCGAACGCCGCCTCAAGGTTGATCCGGATGACACGCCCGAGGCCCAACAGGAGAACCGACGGATCGAGTTCCGCCAGCTCTAGCCGGTCCACCCCAGGCGGCCGGAGGTGACACTTCCGGCCGCTGGGCGATCCTGACGACTGCCCGGTCAGTGGCGGTGGTGCTGCCTGATCCAGCTGTACATGGCGATACCGGCCGCCACCCCGGCGTTGATTGATCGGGTCGAACCGAACTGGGGGATGGATCGGCACTGACTCAGTACCGGCCGCATGCTCTCGGACAAGCCAGGGCCCTCCTGCCCGAACACCAGGGCACAGCGCTCCGGCAGCGGCTGGGAATCGAGGGGGATCGAGCCCGGCAGGTTGTCGATGCCTATGAGTTCGACCTCGGCCTCACCGGCCCAGGAGACCAACGCCTCGGGGGTGGCATGGTGGCGCACGTGCTGGTACCGGTCGGTGACCATGGCCCCCCGGCGGTTCCACCGTTTGCGCCCGACGATATGGACCTCGGCCGCCAGGAAGGCGTTGGCGCTGCGGACGACCGTGCCGATGTTGAGGTCGTGCTGCCAGTTCTCGATGACCACGTGGAACGGGTGGCGCCGCCGGTCGAGGTCGGCCTTGATGGCCTCCACCGTCCAGTAGCGGTAACGGTCGACGACATTGCGGCGATCTCCCTCGGCCAGCAACTCGGGGTCGTAGTGATCACCGGCCGGCCACGGCCGAGGATGCGGTCCAACCCCTACTTCGGATTCGGGCCGCTGCCCCTGGCTGCTCACCTCTCGACCATAGCGGCGCCGGACGGCGGCACCAGGGCACTGAACCCAGGTCGTTGGACCCAGGTCGCTTGGCTCAGGCCAGTGGACCCAGGTCATTGGACCCAGACGAACGCTTGAACCGGCGCGGGGCCTGCCGACAGGTTCCTCATGCGCTGGCTACCTCGCCTCCTCGGGCTCGGCATTGTTCTCGGACTGATCGCCTGGTCCATCAGTTATTCATTGGACACCCTGGACAACACCACGGCAGCCCACGATGGCTCACGGGACGAGACGACGACCGACGATGACCCGGGCGACGGATCCATTCTGGCCGCCAGCGAGGATGGTTCGGTACCGGAGTATCTGGCCTTCAGCGGCGGCATCCCGTCGGGCCGCTACAACGTGGCCGACCTGCCGGGCAGTCGTGATTGGGACTACGGTGAGCGTCGGGGCCGCACCCCAGAGCCTTCCCACATCAGCGCCGACAACCCCGTGGCCGAAGAGATCACTGTGACCGAGAGTCAGTACGTGTCCGGTCCCGAAAACGACGGCAGCCAACCGGCCGAGGACGACTCCGACCAAGACGCCGACGACGAATCGGACGAATCCGACAACGATTCTGACAGCGATTCTGACAGCGAGGCCGAGCCCACCGATCGGGATGGCCTGCCCTCGATCGTGCCCGGACTGTACGCAACCCGGTTCGGCGTCGACGATTGCGAATACGAACTGCGGCGGATCATGGACGACAACCGCGACCACGTGATCGGACACGACCGGGTCGAGAACGGCCGGATGCTGGTATCGATCAACGAGGTCGAGCCCGACTCCTTCGTGGCCACCGAATCCTGCGGGCAGTGGTCACCCTGGTCGCCGCTGGTCGACCCGCTGACCACCGCCGGTAGCGGCGACTACTGGATCGGCGACCTGGCCACCGGCATCTGGACGGTTCCACCGGAATGCTACTGGGAGAAGGTGGTGTCGTTCCGGGGGGCGCTGCTGCTGGATGTCGAGTCGGCCGGCACCGGGCCGGGCGAACTCACGGTCGACCAGTTCACCCTGGGCCTGCGGGTGCGACACTGCAGCCGACAACCGATGGTGTGGAGCAGCGATCTTCCGCCCGGCCCACCAATCGTGGACCTGGAGGCGGCCCAGGAGGAGGCCCACCGTCGACCCGTCTACTCCGATCCCGAAATCTACGGCTCTCGCTCCCGGCGCCGACGCCGATAATGCACCGACCCGGGCGGCGCCTCAGCCCAGAACCGTGTTGGCGGCGTTGGGGTCGACCCGACGCCGGCGACTGAAGGTGGCGGTGTCGATACCGAACCCGGTGTACTTTCCGGTGACGACGATCGGGTCGGCGTCGTGGTCGTGGCCGGCCTCAACGGCATCGATCAGCTCGGCCATGACATGACCGGCCACCCCGGCGTTCTTGAACTGATTGCCGCTTGAACCACACGCCATGTAGAAGCCGTCGAGGCTGGAACGATCGTAGATCGGGGTCCAGTCCTCGGTGGCGTCGTAGAGGGCGACGAGCCCTCGTTTGGAGTGGGGGATGCCCAGTTCTGGCAGGCGGCGGGCCGTCCGCATCATGGCCAGCTGGAACTCGTCCTCGGTGACGGTCTCGTCGAAGGCGTCGGGGTCGACCCACTCCAGTTCGTCGCATTCCGGTTCGACGCTGCCGACCATGAGGTTGTTGCCCGCTTCCGGACGGTAGTAGACGCCCACGTCGAGGTCGGCGGTCTGAAAGCCGTTTTCGTGGTCGAAACCGGGCGGGGCGGGGGCGATATAAACCTCCCGCCGCAGCGCCCGACCTGATCGGGCCATGTCTTCGGTGACCCCGGCCATTCCGTTGACGATCGACGAGTGGGGACCGGCCACGTTGACCACGATCGGGGCCTTCAGTTCCCGTCCGTCGGCCAAGGTCACCCCGGCCACCCGGCTGCCGTCGGCGGTCCGGTCCACGGCCACGACCTTGTGGTTGAACAGGAACTCAACCCCCTCGGCTGCCGCCACCGTGTACAGGTTGTGAGCCGCCAGCTGGGGATCGGGAACATAGCCCGCTCCCCCCATCCACAGCACGTCCTCGAAGACGTCGGTCGGCTCCGACCAGAACGGATGGTCGAGGTCGTCCATACGGGCCGGTGGACCGAAGATGCGGAAGTCGATGTTGACTGCGCCGGACTCCAGATCGGCTCGGGAGCGAATCTCGTAGGGAATGCCGAAGGTGTCGAAATGGGTCAGGAAGATCGGCCGTTCGGCTCCGGGAGCCAACAACATGAACATGGGCACATCGACGACCGAGGCCAACGCATCGTGTTCAAGCTTCGACCGGGTTCCGTCCGACGGTACGGCCCGAACATGATTGGGCCAATCCATCCAGTACCGTCGACCCTCCCAGGCCATGGCCACCCCGGCCTCGGTCGAATAGTGGAATCGGATTATGCCACTCGAGCTACTGGTCGAGCCGTAGCCGGCCGCCGGCAGGGCGTCGACCACGGTCACCGGGTGGTCACGGCGGGCCAACTCCAGAGCGACGGAGCATCCAATCACTCCCGCTCCGACGACGATGGCGTTGGCAGCTGTGGGCATCCAGGCATAATAAGGCTCTCCTCGTCTTCGCGACGACTCGTTGCCCCGGGCAACCCGAATCTCGACAGACAGGAGGCGGATCATGACCCGCTCCTCTGATCCCCCGGCCGCCGCCGTGCTGTACCGACCCCAAGATCTGCTCACAGCCGGCCGACATTACCAACTGGCGGCCGAGGAGATCCGCAGTAGGGCCCACGGGTTGCTGGCCATGGCCGGGGCCACTGCCCTCCAGCGCCGCGACCCTGGCCTGCCGGCCGATTTGACCGTCCGACAATCCGGCGTTGTCGCCGCTCTCCGGCGCTCAGCCGCCGACCAGGAGGCCATGGCCGCCGACCTGGCCGAAACCAGCAGCCGGGCCTCATCGGCCGACCAGGGGCGAGGTCTGCTGTGTCCCCTCATCGAGGGCGATCGTGGCCGGGCCGAGGCATGGTCGGTCGCCGACCGATGGTTGACCGATGCCGTCGGTGGTGGTCTGATCACATCCGCTCGGGTGGCAGTGGCGGCGGCGGAGCAGTTGACCGGCCGGCCGGCCGGCGGGCCGACCTCGGGCGATGCCGGAGGCACGTTCACGACGAGGCGGGTTGAGACCATCTCGTCCGGGTCCACCATCGCCGACGCCCTCGACGCCACCGACAACCTGGCGCTGCTGGCTCACGACGAGTTCGGGCTGATCGACCATGGTTCCGGCCACTTCACCGTGGTGCTCCCCGGGGTGACCGATCTCCGCCGTCCCCGATCGGGTTGGAACCCGATGCACCGTACGCCCCGCGATCTCGATATGGCGGCGCTGCCGTCGGCCCGCTCGACCGCCGTCGGCGACAACATCTATGCCCAGATGGTGGCCGAGGCGTTGACGGTCAACGAAGTACCGGCCGACGCCCGACTGATGCTGGTCGGCCACAGCTACGGAGCCGACACTGCGCTCGATCTGGCCGGTGATCCCGAGTTCGCCGCACGCTACCGGGTCACCCATGTGGTGGCCACCGGCTACTTCACGCCGCCCGGCACCCCATTGGTCAGCCCGGCCACCAGCGTTCTGGCTCTGCAGAATCGTCGCGACGTGGTCGTTCGGCTGGGTTCGGCCATGCCGACGACCGAGGCCGGGGCATTGGGCTGCCGGCCGCCGGACCGGGTTGAGGGCGGGCCGGTGTCCGTCGTCGAGTTCGACGGCGGCCTGGACGGTGCGGGCCACGGTGTGGGCGTCTACCGGGCCGCACTGTCAGACCAGTCGGTGCTGGTCGCCGATCACCGCAGGATCGTCGCCGACTTTCTCGGCTCGGTGGCGGCGGCAGGATACGACCCTCCGGGCTCGATGATGGCCGTCGACATTTCACTGCCAAGCCAATAAGAGCGCGGGGCGCAGCTTGGCCGGCCAACGGCCCAGATGGTAGAAAGGCTGACTACTGTGAGCGATTCCGACAAGTCCCGACCAACCATGACGTTCGAACAGGCGGTGGAGTTGGTGTGCGCCCCCGGCACCCCACTTGAACTGACCGAGATTGAGCTCGACGGCTCCCCCACCACCGTCTTCGCCGCCGCTCCGCCCAACATTCGGACCCTCTACGACCTGGCCGCCTTGCGGACCGACGACTTCATCATCTACGAGGACGAGCGTTGGACCATGCCCAAGGTCCTGGATCTGGCCGGGCGGGTGGGCCACGCTCTGGTCGACCACTATGGGGTGAAGCCCGGTGACCGGGTGACGATCGCCATGCGGAACTGTCCTCAATGGGTGGCGTCGTTCGTGGCCATAACCTCGGTGGGGGCCATCGCCGTACCCTTGAACGCCTGGTGGACGGGTGATGAGATGGCGTTTGCCATAAACGACTGCCGGCCCAAGGTCGTGTTGGCCGACCGCACCCGCCTGCAACGACTGGACGGTGTCGAACTCGAGGAGAACCCACTCCTGGTGTTGAGTCACACCGAGAAGACGGCCGAAGCCGGCGACCTCGTTCGGGCCGGGATCCGACCGCTGGCCGAGGACCTGATCGACGGCGCCACCATGCCCGCAGTCGACATCGCCCCCGATGACGACATCACCATACTCTACACTTCCGGAACCACCGGCTTTCCCAAGGGAGCGGTCAGCACCCACCGAGCGGTGCTCAACGCCTTGATGTCGTTCGCCGCCCGGGCGGCCACCGTCGACCTCATGGACCCGCCGCCTCCCCACACGCTCAACGACGACGGCACCCCCAAGGCGACGATCTTCATGTTGCCGGTGCCACTGTTTCACGTGACCGGACTCATTCCCATCATGTTGGGTTCGTTTGTCTCGGGGGCGAAGTTGGTCATGACTCACCGCTGGGACCCGGACCGGGCGTTGGAGCTCATCGAGCGGGAGCAGGTCACGAACTTCGTCGGCGTTCCCACCATGAGTTGGGATCTGCTGGAGGCCGAGACCTTCCCCGACCGCGATGTGTCCAGTCTGCAATCGGTGGGCGGCGGTGGAGCACCGATGCCGGCCGAGCTGGTGAACCGAATCGCCCAGCGTTTCCCCAACGGCCGTCCCCAGTTGGGTTACGGGATGACCGAAACCAATGCCTATGGTCCCTCCATCGTCGGTTCCGAGTTCGTGGCCCGACCGCGCTCCAGCGGCCGGGTCATCCCCACCATGGAGGTGAGGGTCACCGACAGCGACGGCATCGTTGTACCGCCGGGCACCGTGGGCGAGATCTGGTTCAAAGGAGCCAACTTGATCCGGGGCTACTGGAACCGGCCGGAGGCCACGGCGGAGACGATCGTCGACGGCTGGCTCCGATCGGGCGATCTGGGATCACTTGATGATGAGGGGTTCATCTACGTGAGCGACCGGGTCAAGGACATGGTCCTGCGTGGAGGCGAGAACGTGTACTGCGCCGAGGTGGAAGCAGCGATCTACGAGTATCCCGGCATCTACGAGGCCGCAGTGTTCGGCGTGCCCCACCAGCGGCTGGGCGAGGAGGTGGCGGCCGCCGTCATGGCCAAACCCGGCACTCAACTCGACCTCCCAGCCCTGACCGAATTCCTGCGCGCACGGCTCGCCCCCTTCAAGGTGCCGACCCGGATCGTGGTTGTCGACCAGCAGCTGCCCCGCAACGCCTCGGGCAAGATTCTCAAGCGCCAACTGGGCGATCTGGTTACCTGACTGGCAGTCGATCGTTGTTCTTGCAGCGGAAAACGAGCTGTCAGCTCGTTTTCCGCTGCAAGAGTTGGAAGGAGGGTGGGTTGTTGGCGAGCACCCGGGCCGGGCTCCATACCGCGTCTGGTGCCCGACCCGGGTTCGCCTCCTGCGGCCTGGAGGGTACGGCGGCCGCAGGTCTCACCGAGTTCCGCCGAGACCTCGGTGACAACCACCTTGGGGTGAAACGTCGCCCCGATCAGCAACCCACTCTCCCAGGACCGTCCTGGTACCGCACTAGAACACGGCTCCGGCCGAACGCAGCCGTGACGCCACCCGACGCCACTCGAAGCTGCAGTCCGGCGGGTAGACCCCGATGAGGGAGGAGTCGGGGCCCACCCGTTCCGGCGACGGTGGATGGGTTGACGCCCAGTGCCGTATCCGCTGCTCCAGAGAGCGCAGCTCTTCAATGGTGGTTCGCATCCACTGGGCATGAGCGTCGAGCGAACGAGCCAGTGAACGCAGCTCGGCCACCTGGGCCACCACCTCACCGTGACGCCTTCGCGCTCGATAGCGAGTCGACGTTGCCCTGCGACCCACCCACTCGAGGTCGGCCAGAGCCTGCACCGCCGACGCCGAGACGCCGTCGATCTGCTTCGCCTCCCGCCGATACAGATCAGCCAGCCGCTGTACCGCTTCCGGATCACCAACAGGGTTCGCCATGATGCCGGTCAGCTGTCGGCCATGGTCAGCGCCTCTTTGCGCCGCACCACCTCGGCCGACGCCTCATTGAGCGCCAGGTTGAGCTTGTCGAGCGCCGGCTTGAACTCGTTGGTCCAGGCGGCAAGGAACCGCTGGGCCGAGGCTCCTTCCCAGCCTGGCCCGATCGTGTCGGTGGTGATGGTGCTCAAGGTGGACATGAGCGTCTGCACGTTTTCACCGGACTTGGTGAACTGGCTGGCCAGGTTGTCCATCTGCGCCATGTTGCCGGCGATCTTTGGTGCGGCCATGTGATTTCCTCCAGGTTGTTGGTCGTCAACCCTTCCAACGCCGCTCCCGAGGCAGCGTGACGAAAAATACCGGAAAAGTTCTGTGGACCATCCAACGGGAGTACTGGACGGTCAACTCAGGTAGGCCGGCCCGACGAATCCGGCGACGACGAGGGTCTCGGCCAGCCCGGTCGTCGGGTCGATGACCACTGCCGGGAACGCCGTGTCGCCCTCGAAGTCACCGACCGACAGGATCAGCCCCTCCTCGGTCGAGAGCAGGCCGTGGGGATACCACAGCCCGTTGTCCCACTCGAAACGGGCGACGGCTTCCTCCGCCCCCGTCGCCGGATTGAAGCGGCGAAGGGCCTGGGAGAATGCCGGAACCGAGTCGTCGCCTCCGGGGCCAATACCGTAGATGACGCCGTCGTGAAGAGTCGCCACCTCGTAGAACGGGCAACCGGGCTCGCCGTCGAAACAGGTCGAACCCTCGATTCCGCCGTCGTAGAGAAGCTCGCCGGTCTCCAGGTTGAGGATCACGTGCCAGCTGGCGGCTTCGGCGAAGCTGCTACCGACGGCCAGCGGGTAGGCACCCTCGAGGTCGTGGAACACCGTGCCCGATTCCCAGCCCCCGGTCACCATTATCTCCGTCTCCTGGCCGGCGGGGAGGCGGCGACGGAACAGCTTGTCGACCGCCGTCTGCGGTGAGCCACCGAACCGTATCTGATAGAACAGATCCACATCGCCGAGATCGCGGACATGTACCCCTTCCAGCACGATGCGCTGAGGTACCGGGACGGTCACCACCGCTTCCAACCGGCCGTCGCCCTCGTCCCGCCAGATGGTCTGCTCGTCTCCCACCAGTTGGAAATACATGGCCCCGTAGCCGTTGACCGCCACCGAAATCGGCCCGTATCCGGCCGCCACCAACGGAGTGCGATCGGCCAACCCACCATGGCCGGCCTGACGGAACCCGTCCCGGTTCCAGTAGGTCAGCAACGGGTCGCCGCCGGTCATCGGGGCCAGTCGCCAACCTTCCGGCGATGCGGAGCCGAAGTAGAAGGGCACCCCGTCCTGGCCGACAATCGGAGCCTCCCCACCACCGCCGGCCCCCGGGCCGAGAGGCGGAGAGCCGAAGGGCAGGGCCCCCACGGTGTACTGGCCCTCGAAGGCACCCACCGGTATCTCACTCGTGGCCAGATCACCGTTGGACCCGATCACCAGGACCTCCCACACCGTGGTCAGAAACTCGGCTTCCACCAGGCCGGTCACCTCATAGTCGTCCTCACAGTCGGTGACCGAGCAGTAGCGGGCCAGCGCCGGCTCCAGGCCCCCGGGACGCAATGCCTGATCCTCGGTCAGGGCCAGCTGATCCAGGACCCGCTCCGAGACCCCTTCGTTGACCAGCAGACGCGATGCCGCCGCATAGTCGCCGCCGGCCAGTGCCTCGATCAAGTCGACCAGCGTCTGGTAGGCCACCGCTTCGTCGACCTCGGTGGCCGGATTGTCGATCGGCCGTGTGCCCACTGTGGTGGTCAAGGTCGTGGCCGCGACCTCGGTAGTCGTCGAGCTCTCGGCATCGCCCTCGGGTACCGGGCCGCTCGATGCCGGCGGCGGCTCGGGCCCGGCCTCGACCACCGAGGTGTCGGAGCACGACGCCGCCCCCCAACCCACGGCCAGCACCAGTAGGGCGGCGAGGACCGGCGCCGGACGTGTGCTCATGGAGAAAACCATAGAGCCGGACCGACGGCCCGTTGGCGCGCCTTCGATCCGGCTCCGGTACGGCGGTGACGCCGCGATGATTTACAGGACGCTAGAGGATCTGCGACAGGAACAGCTTCGTCCGATCCTCCTGAGGGTTCGTGAAGAAGTGCTCGGGAGTACCGACCTCGACCACCTCGCCGTCGGCCATGAACACCACCCGGTCGGCCACTTCACGGGCGAAGCCCATTTCGTGGGTGACGCAGATCATGGTCATGCCCTCGGTGGCCAGGTCCTTCATGGTGTCGAGAACCTCCTTGATCATCTCCGGGTCGAGAGCCGACGTCGGCTCGTCAAACAACATGACCTTGGGGTTCATGGCCAGCGACCGGGCGATGGCCACCCGCTGCTGCTGACCGCCCGACAGCTGGCCCGGGTACTTCCGGGCCTGGTCGGGGATCTTCACCCGATCCAGCAGTTCCATGGCCGTCTCCTCGGCCTCAGCCTTGGGGATGCGGCGGACCTGGCGGGGAGCCAGGGTGATGTTGTCGAGCACCGTGAGATGGGGAAACAGATTGAAGCTCTGGAACACCATGCCGGTTTCCCGCCGGATCTCCTGGATGTTGCGTACATCCTCCGACAGCTCCACCCCGTCGACCACGATGCGGCCTCGGTCGTGTTTCTCCAGCCGGTTGATGCAGCGGATGAGGGTGGACTTGCCGGAACCGGAAGGTCCGATGACCACCACCACCTCCTGTTTGCCCACCAACATGTTGATGTTCTTCAGGGCTTGGAAATCGCCGAAGAACTTGTCCATACCGGCGACCTCGATCATGACCTCACGGTCGCCGATGTTTGTTGCGTCGCTATCGACGTTCAGGGTTTGATCGCTCATCGTTGTGCTCCTGTATGGCGAGACTGCGTATCTAAAAGGCCCATCATCGTTGCCCCACTCCGAGGCGACGCTCAAGCCGCTGACTTTCTCGTGACATGCTGAAGGCCACGGCCCAGAAGCCGAAGGCCACGAATACCAACGTCTCGGCGATGCCGAAACCACGGAAGTCCTCCTGAGCATGGACCAGCGAGCGAACCCGCAGGAACTCGGGGATACCGAGAATGAACAACAGGGTGGTGTCCTTGAACAGCGAGATGAACTGGCCCACCATGGCGGGAATGACCGCCCGGAGAGCCTGGGGTAGCACGATCAGTCGCATGTTCTTGGCCGCCGATAGACCCAGCGCCTGCCCGGCTTCGGTCTGACCGTTGGGTACCGCCTGCAACCCACCCCGGATGATCTCGGCGATATAGGCACCGGAGAACAGGGTGATGGCGGCGATGGCCCTCGTGATCAGCGACAGCGGCGTAGCGGTGTCGAGGAAGAATCCGAGGAAGAACTGCGCCGCCAGCAGGAAGGTGATGAGCGGAGCCCCTCGGAAGAACTCGATGTAGCCGACCGACATGTATTTGACCGCCGGCAGCGTCGACCGTCGACCCATGGCCAGGAGGATCCCGAGCGGGAAGGCCAGCACGATGGCGGCCGCCGACACGATCAGGTTGAGTTGGAGACCACCCCACTCCTGCCAGTCGATGCCCTCCAGGCCAATGGCCTGACTGACCAGATAGGCCAGGGCACCGACGATGACGACCGCCGCCACTCGCATGCCGTCGACCCGGTCCCCCTGGTACACGTTGAACAGGGCGTAGAGACCGACGAGCACCGCCACGATGCCGATGATGCCGCCCTGGGTGACGGCCACACCGATACCGATGAGAGCGCCGGCAGCGGCAATCGGCCAAGCGGCGTTGACCGGCAGCCGCCCTATCAGACTGGACACCAGCGGGACCAGGGCCAAGGTGGTGAAGAACCAGGCCCACCCCCCGGTGCCCGACATGACCTGGAAGGCAGCCACGCCGGCCAGGCCGGCGATCGTCCAGCCCAGCGGCCGGAGAGCAGCGTTGAACCGTGATGTGATCAGCATGCCGATCACGGCGGCGGCCACGGCGGCCACCGTCATCAGCCACGGCCCGACGGTGTTGGCGAACATGATCAAACACACCAGCACGAACAGGGCGATCGACCAGTAGTTCGACAGGTAGGTTCGCCACCCGGTCTTGACCATCTCCACGCCGGTCTCCTCGGCCACGTCCCGGTTGCGGGACCGGACGAGGCCGATGATCAGCCCGATGGCCAAACCGCCGAGGATCAGCTGGGCCTGTGTGCGCCACAGCTCCTCCCTGGGATACTGGCCGACCATGAACAGGGTCAGGTTTCTCTCGACCGGCTCCCACCGACCGGTTATGAACACGAACCGGAAGAAGCGGTAGGCGAAGTAGAGGAAGATCGGCGTGAGCACCACGGTGATGATGGTGTTCAGCGTTGAGTTGAACAGATTGGCCTTGACCCACTCGCCCGGACTGAGATCCTCACTGGGCGGTTTGTCGTCGGGGATCCGCTGAAGCGGATCCAAGCCGGCGGCTATGTCCTCGGCCCGAGGGAAGGTTGCATCCATTGCGCCTCCCATCAGATCACCTCCCCACCAGTTGGAATCGTCGGTTGACGATGTTCAACAGAATCGACCACATGAACGAGAACAGCAGATAGATGATCATCAGGACGAGCAACAGCTGCACAGCCGGCTTGCCGTTGCCGATCGCCGTTTTGACCAGGGCCGTGACGTCCGGGTAGCCGACAGCGGTGGCCAGCGACGTGTTCTTCGTCAGGTTGAGGAACTGGTTGATCATCGGGGGAATGGCGATACGCAGGGCCTGGGGGAGCACCACGAAGCGGTAGCGCTGAAACCCGGTCAGAGCCAGAGCGTTCGACGCCTCCGACTGTCCCTTGGGCACGGCCAGGATGGAACCACGGATGATCTCGGCCACGTGAGAGGCGGTGTAGAGGCCAAGGGCCACGGTCACCGCCATGTAGCCGGCATTGGTGGCGAACCCTCCTTCGATGACCCGACCGCTTTCCGATACCGCGGGCCACGACATGGCCAGTGGGCGACCGGCGGCCAGGAAGGCCACGACTCCCAACGCCAGGAAGGCGGCCAGCGAATACAGCACCCGGCGATGAGGCTGACCGGTCTTGATGTTGACCTGGGTCCGCCAGCGCCACACCAGACCGGCCACCACCAGAGCGGCCAGCAGCAACAACCAGAACAAGGTCACATTGTTGTTGGTCGAGGCGAACGACGGTATGCCCCAGCGGTCGTTGGACAGGATGGCGAAGTTGTTGTCGGTACCCGGAACCTTCCACTCCCATGGTGGACTGTTGGGGTTCATCGCCGGGAACGGCCCGAAGGTGAACACGGCAAAACCGAAGAAGATGATGAGGACCAGCGGAGGAATGTTCCGCAACGTCTCGACGTAGAGCATCGAGAGTTTGGACACGAGCCAGTTGCTGGACAGTCGACCGATGCCGATCAGTGTTCCCAGCACCACCGCCATGGCGATACCGACGACGGCCGAAATGGCGGTGTTCTTGATGCCGACCCACAGCATGTTGGGAAAGATCGGGCTCCGGTCGTCGAAGCCGGGATCATCCCGCACACTGAAATTGGTCGGTTGACGCAGAATGTCGAAACCGGTGTCGATCCCCTGCTGGTTGAGATTGTCGAGCAGGTTGCCGATCAACCATCTCGCCACCAGCACGACACCGACGACGGCGATGATCTGGCCGACAATGCGCAGAACTCGTTCGTCTCGCCAGAACGGCGGTCGCTCCTGTGACACGGTAGGCGTAGCTGTAGCCACCAGGCATTCCCCCTTTCACTTGTATTGATGCCCTGATAGGAGAGGGACCGACGGGAATCCCGCCGGTCCCTCTCATCGCTCACAACGAGCTAATCACGTTCCCCGGCCGGAAGCCAGGTCCGACCGGTTGGGAATATGTGCTCAGCGGTAGGGCGGAACGTACATCAGGCCACCGTTGGTCCACAGATCGTTGGGCGAACCCGTGAGGCTGAGACCAATGGGGGTGATGTTGCGCTCGTAGATCTCCTGGTAGTTGCCCACCTGGGAGACGACGTTGATGGCGAAGTCGGGGTCGAGGCCCAGCCCCGGATCGAAGCCACCGTCACCAAGGAAGTTCAAGATGTTGGGATCCTCGCTGGAGAAGCCCTCGATGTTGGATGAGTCGAGACCGAACTCCCAGGCCTGAACGGTCGACATGACCGCCCAGTTCACAACCTGGGCCCACTGGGTGTCGCCATCGGCCACAACCGGACCGAGCGGCTCCTTGGAGATGACCTCGGGCATGATGAACTGGGTGGCACCGCCCTCGCTCTCGATGGAGGACTTGAAGGCCGCCAGCTGGGAGGCGTCGGACGTCCAGGCTTCACACTGGCCCTCTTCGTAGGCCGGGCGCAGCTGGTTGTTGTCTTCGAACACCACCGGGTTGAAGTTGATGCCCCGGGCGCCGAACACGGCGTTGAGGTTCAGCTCCGTCGTGGTGCCCGACAGCACGCAGATGTTGGCGTCAGCCAGATCTTCGAGGGTGGTCAGACCGGAGTCTTCCCGCACCATCATGCCCTGGCCGTCGTAGAAGGTGGTGAACAGGAAGTTGGCACCCTCCTGGCCGTCACGGGTGGCGGTCCAGGTGGTGTTGCGGATCAGCACGTCGACCTCGCCCGACTGCAGCGCGGTGAAACGAGCCTCGGCGGTCAGCGCTCGGAACTCCACGGCGTTGGCGTCACCCAGCACGGCGGCGGCCACAACCTTGCAGTAGTCGATGTCGAAGCCGCTGAACTCACCGGCCTCGTCGACGATACCGAACCCGGGCAGGGTCTCGTTACCACCGCAGATTACGCTGCCCCGCTCGCGAACGGCATCGAGGGTGCTGCCACCCTGGCTCAGCTCGACCGAGTCGGAGTCGGAGTCGGAATCGGAGTCGCCCGAGTCACCATCGGTGTCGGCCGATCCGTCTTCTTCTTCTGTGTCGGCGTCGCCACTGTCATCATCGCTGTCACTACCGCAGGCCGAGGCCACCAGAGTGAGAGCGAGAAGAAGCGACAACAGACGTAGCAATTTTGAAAGCGTCATATTGAAAGGAGCTCCTCTCCCCATTGAGTCTCCGCCGAGCGGCGGATCTGACGGGAACCCGCATCGTCACCGACGACTATTGTCGTACAGCCACGCCACGGACCCCCAAAGCATAGCTTCAGAGTATGACGAGACTATCTCGTTCCGGTGTCGCATGCGCTTTGATCGCGAATTGACTCAATCCAGTGGAGCGAGATTCGACGCACACTGGTCTCAATTGGTACGTTTTCACGTCATGGCCCCTGTTGACGGACAATCTGTTCCACTCGTCGTCTGGTCGGACTTCCTTTGACCGTGGTGCTATGTGGGGACGGTCCGTCTCGATGAACTGGCACAACGCATGGGTGACCGGATCTCCATCGAGTGGCGATCCTTCCTGCTGCGGGTCGAACCCAAGACACCCAGCCGGGAGAAGTTCGTCGAGTACACCCGCTCCTGGTTGCGTCCGGCCGAGATGGAACCTCGGGCCGAATTCCAGGTCTGGTCGTCCGACGCTCCGCCCCCGTCATCGTCGCTGCCGGCCCAGGTGGCGGCCAAGACCATGGAGCTCCACGCCCCCGATGCGGTGTTCACCTACCACCGGGCGTTGCTCTCGGCCTACTTCACCGACAACCGTGACATCTCGAACGCCGACGTTCTGGCCGACATCGCAGCCGAGTGCGGCGTCGACCGGGCCGGGTTCGTGGCCGCCGGCCAGGAACACAACCAGGCCATGACCCAGGCCGTGATCGATGACCACAACAGCGCCATCGAAAACGGGGTGACCGCCGTCCCCACCGTTGTCATCAACAACATGATGCCGGTGCCGGGGGCTCAGGAGGTCGACGCCTACCAGGCCTGGATCGAACGCATCCTGTCTCGAAGCTGACGCTCCGGCGAGGGCTGAGCCTGGCCCCGAGCCCTCGGTTCACCACCGCCGAACTTTGGGACCGGGACGACCCGTTTAGGGGTCGCCGGAGTCCCAAAGTTCAGTCGCAGCCTTCGAGGTCGGGGGCCGGGCGGTAGGTGAGCGGGTCGGTGGTTCCCCGGGCGGCGACGATGAGCTGATCGGTGGCTGTGCGCTCGACCACCAGGTCGATGTTCTCCCCTCGGGTGACGTCGCGCCAGGAGGCGGGGATGCCGGTGTCGGCCGACTCGTCGGTCAGCAGCCACTGACGACCGTCGACCAGATGAAAGAGACGCTCCAGGCCACAGTGGGTTGAGGCGTCCAGGATGATCCCGGTTTCCCCCACGGCCAGTGAATCGGATTCACCGATGACGCGGTGTTCGAGATCACCACCGGTGGGGGCCCGAAGTTCACCTCGCTCGAAGGTGGCGATGGCGTCGTCGGGAATGTCGTCAATCGGGTCGCCGGGCCCAACCCACAGGGTGAGCGGGGCGTCGGGCAGATCCTGACGGACGATGGCCACGATGACAACGTGGGGTCGAGCGTCGAGCCGGCAACTCCGCTCCGCTTCGGCCCCTTGAAGTACGGGGTAGACACGGCCGGTGGCGGCGTTGTATTCGATCCGCTCCAACCGACCGGCGTCGCAGCCGCCGGACTCGGGAATGTTGAATTCGAAGAACACCTCGCTGTCGGGATCGAGTTCGAAGTCGGGAGCCACCGCCCACACCTCCTCGGCCGTCAACCGACGGGTGGTGTAGGGCGATCCGTAGTCGAGGTCCTCGACCGCCAGCCGATGGGGGATGGTGACGACATCGCCGGTGGCGGTGGAACCGTTGGCGGTCGTTGTGCCGGCCTCGATGGCGACCGTCAATGCCAACTCCTCGATCGTCATTCCCTGGGCGCCGGGTATCGGATCAACGACCGGGGCGGCAGGTTCGCCCTCGTGGCAGCCGACGGCGAAGCCCTGGATGTGGGGGCTGAACACCGGTCCGCCGTGGTTGAGAAAGGCGACGAAACGAACCTGAGGCTCATCGAACACGACCGGGCGGCCCAGCGGATCGGACTCATCCTGCCGACCCCAGAACGAGTCGTAGGAGAACGGTTCGGTGAACGGCTCGGCGGTCGACTTGATGGACGACGCCTCGGCCGGCTCGACCCGGGTGACCCATCGCTCCGAGCCGTCGCCCGACTCGACCGGAATCCGCTGGGCCGAGCGCAACGTGCCCACCACGATCTCGTCGGAGGCCTCGATCAGCTCTTCCAGACTGTCGAACGGATCGTAGTCGTAGGCCGGGATGCCTTCGGCCAGGAGGTCGACAATGGGCTGCACCCCACCGCCACAACCGATGGCGCCGTCACTACCGGCCGTGACCACCGCTTCGCCTCCACCACAGCCGGCCCCGGCAACAGCCACGGCGGCAGACACGGCAAGGAGAGTACGGAACCTCGAGATGTTCATGGTCAGCCAATTCTTGCAGCAAAAAGCGAGGTGTCACCTCGCTTTTTGCTGCAAGGATTCCGGCTGGTCGATGACCCCGGCCAGCTCCAGGATTCGGTGTGGAGGCAGGAACAGCTCCTCGACCTGCACCCCCAACGCATCCGACACCGCGTTGCCCAGCGCCGGCGGGGCTCCGATCATGCCGCCCTCGCCGGTGCCCCGGGAGTCGCCGTCGCCCGACAGCACGGTCTCGATGTGCTCGACCTCGATCTGCGGAATCTCCGCCGCCGAGGGAATCAGGTAGTCCATGTAGGTGGTCGATGTGAGATTGGCGTCGGCGTCATAGGCCAACCGTTCGTAGAACACGGCGCCGATTCCCTGAGCCACTCCCCCACGGATCTGCCCGTCGACGACGGCCGGGTTGATGATTCGGCCGCAGTCCTCCACCACCAGGTAGCGGGGAATGGTGACGACCCCGGTCTCCAGGTCGATGTCGACCACCGCCACATGGGTGGCCACCGACCAACCGCCGCTGCCGGTGCCGGTCACGGTGGCCGTGTGTTCGAAGACCGGATGGCCGTCGCCCACTCCTTGCTCTTGTTGAACGTGGGCCGCCACCTCGGCATAGCTCAGGCCCCGGGCCGGGACCCCGGCAACGTGGATGTTGCCGCCGACAATGGTGACGTCGCCCGGTGCCGCCTCCAGCAGGGTGGCCGCCACCTCCACCACCTGGCGCCGCAGCTCCCGGGCCGACGCCCGCATCACCCCGGCCCCCATGGGAGCGCCCCGGGAGCCGCCTGTCCCCAGCGGACTGAATTCGGTGACGTCGGTGTCACCCCAGCGGATCTCGACGTCGTCCATGGCCACGCCGAACTCGTCGGCCACGACCTGGCTGTAGGTCGTCTCGTGTGATTGACCGTGGGGCGACTGCGACGTGTACATCACGATGCGGCCGTCGGCCTCGATGGTGGCCCGACCGTCCTCCCCCAGGATCATGCCCATACCCGGCTGGACCGAATCGGCAAAGTTGTCGGGACCGGGCGCCGCCTCGTGATAAGTGGCCAGTCCGAGACCGATTCGGTGACCACGGTCTCGGGCCTCGGCCTTGTCGGCCGCCAGTTGTTCGAAGTCGATCAGCTCCAGGGCCCGGTCGAGGGTTCGGGCCGCCGACATGGTGGCGTCGAAGTCGGGGCCGGTGATCATCGATGTCGGCAGCTTGTCCTCGCCGATGATGTTGCGCTGCCGCAGCTCGCCGGGGGCGATGCCCAGCTCGGCCGCGGCCACGTCGATGATGCGTTCCCGGGCCCAGGTCTCGTGGGCCCACGGCCCCCGGTAGGGGACGACGGTGCCCTTGTTGGTGGCCACAATCCGGCAGCGCAGCTCGAAGGCCTCGAAGTCGTAGGGCCCGGGCATGTAGACCTTCCACAACAGCTTGACCAGGGCGGCCCCGAACGGCAGACCCGGGTAGGCCCCGTGGTCGATGACGGCATCGCAGCGCAGACCCCGGAAGGTGCCGTCGTGGTCGACGGCGATACTCATGGTCAGCCGCTCCTCCCGGGCCTGACCACCATTGGTCAGGTTCTCCACCCGGTCTTCGATCCACTGAACGCCGCGACCGAGACGTTTGGCCGCCGCCGCCACCGTCAGCTCCTCCCTCGACACCGCCCCCTTGGACCCGAAACCGCCGCCGATGTCCTCGGTCAGGACGGTCGGGTAGTCGGTGGCGGCCAGCAGCCCCAGCCCCATGCGGGACATCGTCCCCATGGCGTTCTCGGTGCGGGTCTGGGTCAGCATGGACCGAGGGTCCTGCTTCATCAGGTTGTCCCGCTGTTGACCAACGAAGGTTCGAGCCCCGGCCAGGAAGCCACGACGGCGCTCCGGATCGGACGCCACCCGCCGGAGCGAGCGCCTGAGCCCCTGATCGGCGGTGACGGCGGCGATCATCCATTTCAGTGCGTGAGGTGACTGGGTGGTGCTGTGCACGGTGAGATGGCGGGTGTCGGGATCGACCTCGACCACGATGCCCCGGGTTTCCATCGGCTGGTTCGACAGCCGCTGGCTGCTGAACGTCTTGGTGATCACCCGATCGGCCCGGGCGAAAACGGCGTCGATGTCGCCGAAGGTGTCGGTGGTGTCACCCAGCAGGTTGCCGGCCGCCCGATCCCACACCTGGGGGGCCGAGCTCTCCAGAGCCCGGTCGACCTCACCAATACCCTCCAGCGGCTCATAGTCGACCTCGATCAACTCCACTCCGTCTTCGGCGATGGCCCGGGAATGAGCGATCACCACCGCCACCGGATCACCGACGTGACGGACCTTGTCGGCACTCAAACACTCGTAGATCGGCATGTAGACGCCTTCGGCCGTGGCCACCGGAGGGATGCGGTTGGTGATCTCGTTGATCTCGGCCCCGGTGAAGACCCGAACCACCCCCGGCAGCATACGGGCGGCCACCGTCTTGATGCCGTTGATCCGGGCGTGAGCGTAGGGGCTGCGCACGAAGGCGGCGTGCAGCACCCCGTCGGGGTTGACGTCGGCCACGAACCGGCCCCGACCGACCAGCAGCCGCTCGTCCTCCAGCCGCTTGACCGACTGGCCGGTGAAACCCAGGCCGGAGGTTTGGGTGTGCCCGCTCATCTGCTCACTCATCGCTCAGTCATCACTTTCGGAGTCGCCCATGATCTGGACCGCGGTCTGTACCCCGGCCACGATCGACTGGTATCCGGTGCAGCGGCAAACGTTGCCGCTCAGCTCCTCCCGGATCTGTCGTTCGGTCGGGCTGGGGTTTTCGGCCAGCAGCGCCACGGTGCTCAGGATGAATCCCGGAGAACAGAAGGCGCACTGGAACGACATGGCCTCATACATGGCCTGCTGAACCGGGTGCATCGATTCGGCCGTTCCCAGCCCTTCGATGGTGGTGATCTCGGATTGATCGGCCTGCACCGCCAGCATCAGGCAGGATCGAGCCGGCTGGCCGTCGACCAGCACGGTGCAGGCGCCGCACACGCCGTGCTCGCAGCCCAGGTGGGTACCGGTCAGACCGAGTTCGTCGCGGATGACGTCGGCCAGTGAGCGCCGGGGATCGACCTCGAGTGTCTCCCGGCGACCGTTGACGGCGACCGTGATGCTGACGCTCACACGCCCACCCCCATCCGGGCAGTGGCCTCGGTCAGACCCCGCCTGGTCAGCACCCCGGCCAGATGTCGACGGTAGGCGGTGGTGCCGTGGATGTCGGCCGTTGGCTCCAATGTTTCGCTGACGACGGCGGCGGCCCGACTGAAGGCCTCCTCGGTCGGTGGTTGGCCGACCAACGACCGCTCGGCCGCCGTGACGCGGACTGGAGTGGAGGCCACGCCGAAGAACGACAGGGCGGCGGCCTCGATGGTGCCGGCCGGAGCAGTGACGGTGCAGGCCAGGCCGACGACTGCATAGTCGCCGTGGCGGCGGGCCACTTCGACCAGAGCCGAACCGAGTCCCGCCGGGGGCGGTTCGAACTCCACCGAAAGCAGCAGCTCGTCGGGCTGCAGCGCCGTGGTCAGATAGCCGTCGAAGAACTCGTCGGCCCCAACCGTCCGCTCGCCCCGCTGAGCCGAAGTCATCGTCATGGTGGCCCCCAGGGCCAGGCATACAGCCGGCATCTCCGCTGCCGGGTCGGCGTGAGCGATGCTGCCGACCACGGTTCCTCGGGTGCGGATGGCCCGGTGGCCGATGGCGGGCATGGCCTGGTGGACCAGGGGGCAGTGAGCGGCCAACGCCTCCGACCGCTCGGCCGTGGCGTGGCGGACGAGAGCCCCGATCCGGGTGCCGGCGGGACCGCTGTCGATAGTGTCGAGGTCGGACAGCCGGCCTATGTCGATGAGGTGGCCGGGGGCGGCCAGCCGCAGGCTCATGACCGGCAACAGGCTTTGACCGCCGGCCAGGATCTTGGCTTCGTCGCCGTGCTCGGCCAGGAGAGCCAGCGCCTCGGACACCGACTCCGGGCGGTGGTAGATGAACGGAGCGGGTTTCATGGCCCCACACCCTACTGCATGGCCACAGGCCGGCGGGCATGGGAAACTGGGTAGATGTCGTCGCCCACCGATGAACCCGACGTCGGTGGCCAGGACCACGGCCTGGCCCTGGCCCACGGTGTGGTCTTCCGGACCCTGAGCCGCCCGGCCGGCTGGAAGCCCGACCCGGAAAACGGAGTGCCGTTCGAGTTGCCCCGTGACGACGGGACGTTCACCGATCCGGCGGCCGCAATCGAATTCGCCCGGTCCATGGCCGACCGAGACGTGACCGTCATGGCCAACGGCAGCGGTCCGTACTGGACGTCGGCTTATCCCGACCGGATCTCCTCCGATCTGCTCCAGACAGTGTGCTGACCAAGCTGGAGGCCGAGCAGAAGCTGGCCGAGGCCATCGCCGTCATCTCGTCGTGTCCCAGTCGGGCCGACGCCCGGGAGAGGCTACAGGGGGAGCCACCCAACCTGTCGGCCGGGCAGGCCACCTACCTGCTCCGCAGCCTGCGGCTCGGCGCCCTAACCAACGAGGGCCGCCGCCAGCTGGCCGAACAAGTGGCTGCCGTCGGGCGGGAACTCGAAGCTATGGGGGCGAACGACGAGTGACGACCGTGCCGGTTGTCGGTCAGGGTCCGACTCGGCGACCGAAGCGGGAGCGGAAGAAGCGTTCGACCGGATGAACCGGTGAATGGCCACGGACCACGGCCTCGGTGGTCATCTCGATCTGGGCCGAGATGTGTTTGACGTTGTAGTGATGCACGACCCGGGCCGTGGCCACACCGGCCAGCGCCCCGAACGGTAGGGCGGCCAGGGCGAAGGGGGTGACGAGTATCCCCACCAGGCCGGCCACCGCGGCCGTGCCGGTGGCCACCGCTGCTCCCCCGGTGACCGCTTCGGCCCGCTTGTTGGACACGTCGGCCACCAGGCAGACCGAGCCGGTGTGATCAACCGAGGCGGTGGCGGCCTGAACCCGACGGACCCGGTCGAGACCGGCGGTGCCGCCGATGCTACGAACCCCGCGGCCGATGGCACCGGCCAGCCCACCCCGGGGCTCGGCCACCACAACACCGTCGCCGTTCAGATAGGTCCGCATGCCGTGATCGACCTCCAGCCAGTGCTGCACGGTTCGGGCGGCGGGAACGTCGACCGGCAACTGGCTGATGGCCCACACCTGACGGGGACCGACCAGGCGGTCGATCAGACCGGAGCGATGTTCGACGCCGGCCCGGGCCTCGGCCACCGCGGTGATCACGGCCGAGCGGGACAACCCGACCTCGTCGGCCACCGCCACCAGATCTTCGACGGCCAGGTGCTCGTCGGTGGGATGACGGTCGTGAGCCACTTCGGTGGCTCGCCGCAGGATGGCGGCCACCTCATCCCGATCGAACCGGGCGCCATCGTCGTGGGTCCGGCTGGTGGAGGCGGGTGGGGTGGGCAGCGGCTTCATCGCGGTGAGTTCATGATCAGTACCCACCTATTGTACGACGACGGAACGTTCTCGGGAAGTCGCCGAGCGGCCCTCCCTACTGAGGTCGCCGTTCAGCCCGCCGGGGCACCGACCGGGCGCTGATTCTCCTTCCACGAACCCGAGTCGGCCCGTGGTTCGCGGGGCAGCCCGAGGATCCGGTCGCCGATGATGTTGCGCTGCACCTGCGACGTGCCGGCGTAGATGGTGCCGGACCGGGCGATGTAGAAGCCGGCCAGCCAGTTGCCGGCGGTGTTGGGGGTTCCGATGTCGGGCGGGCCGAGTCCGGCCCGGCTGTCCTGACCTCGGGCCACGGTGGCCTGCGGGCCCAGCAGATCGAGGGAGGCTTCGGTGATCTCGCGGTGATAGTGGCTCCACCGCAGTTTCCCGATCGACGACTCCGGCCCCGGGGCTTGGCCGGCCAGGAACCGAGTGAGGGCGGCCATGCCCTGGTAGCGCATGATCTCCACCACCGTGTGGAAGCGGGCGATGCGCTGGCGGACCAGTGGGTCGTCGACCTTGCCCTGTTGCCGGGCCAGCTCGATGAAGTTGTCGAGTTCGGCCCGGAACTTGAGGTGGGTGGTGGTGGCCCCGATTCCCCGCTCGAATCCCAGCAGGGTGTTGGCCACCACCCAGCCGTTGTTGACGCCGCCCAGCACGTTGTCCCGGGGGCAGACCACGTTGTCGAAGAACACCTCATTGAAGTGGTCGTGGCCGGCAATGTTGGTGATGGGCCGGATCTCGATGCCGGGTTGGTCCATCGACACCAGGAGGAAACTGATGCCTTTGTGTTTGGGGGCGTCGGGGTCGGTGCGGGCCAGGACGAAGATCATGTTGGCCGTGGTGGCGGCCGAGGTCCAGATCTTCTGACCGTTGAGGATCCACTGATCGCCGTCGAGCACGGCCCGGAATCCCAGATTGGCCAGATCGGATCCGGCGTCGGGCTCGGAGTAGCCCTGGCACCAGACGTCCTGACCCGACAGGATGCGGGGAATGTAGTGGGCCTTCTGCTGGTCGGTGCCCAACGTCAGGATCGTGTTGCCGACCATCCCGATGCTGAAGTTGTCGTTGACGCCCATGGTGGGCACGCCCCGTTTGGCGAACTCCTCATTGAGGATCACGTGTTCGACGTGGGACAGCCCGGCCCCGCCGTATTCCCCCGGCCAGTTGGGCGCCAGCAGCTTGTTGTCGACCAGTACCTGGCGCCAACGATGGTAGAAGTCCGACCGCTCCTGACCGACCAGGGTGCCGATGCCCTGCCAACCGGCCGGCAGGTGTTGATCGAGGAAGGCGTTTATCTCGGCCCGATACGACTCGGTCTCAGGCCCGTGATACGGCTGCATGATCCGACATTACCTCTGCCGGCGGCCGGCGGCGAAACGACCGGCGGCGTCAGCCCGAGTGGCCGAGTTCCAGGAGCCGTATCCGCCACGCTGCCTGTCGGCCGGCGGCACAGAGGGCGTTGAGCAGCTTCGAGTCGGTCGAGAAGTCGGATTTGGCCAGCGCCATGACCTGGCGTCCGTCCCGCATGTCGCCCCTCGACTCCCAGCCCTGGGAAAGGGCACATGCCAGTCCTCGGCCGGGACGTGGGCGTCGACGTCGTGGTCCTGGTCCGACTCGATCGACGGCAGACCCTTGGCCAGCGCCTTCAGATGACGGACCTTGGCGTAGTGGCCGACGGTGTTTCTTGGGAAAGCAGATGGCGCCGTGGTCGGCGAAGGCCCAGCGGCCGCCGATCAGCTGGTCGAACCGGTCGGCGATGACCGTTTCCCCCGGGACATTGACGAACCCGGCGGTGATCAGATGGAACTCGACCTCGATGTCGTCGGCGACCTCGTGCACGGCCGAAACCACGGCGTCGAACATCTCCTCCACTCCGTCGTAGAGCGGTAACGCCCGGGCCACCGCGGCGAACGTCTCACCGGTGATGCCATCACCACCGTCGGCTCTCAAGCGGTCGGACAGCTGGATCAGGGCGTGGGCCTCGGCCAGCCGTTGCTCCCAGCCGTCGTCGACCAGAGGATCGACCTGCTCGGCCCGAAACGTGGACGGATCCTGGCCCATGTGTTCCAGTAGGGCGTTGGTGGTGTTGGGGGCCAACGTCTCGTCGAAGTCGAAGGCGAAGGCCACTCGATGGTTGAGGGCTTGCAGGATCAGGCTGTCCGGTTTCTCGCTGGCCATGGCCATTCCTACCCGATTCGGTGTCGAGCAAACGTTTCAGGTGGTCGTGGCCGGGATAGATAGCAAACCATGAACCGTTCCGGACAATCCGCCCGTTCCCGGCTCCTGGCTGTGCTCGACGAACCGCCGTCACAGTTCGCGTCGATCTACCTTCCGTCGCCCAGCGCCGTCGAGGACGCCGAACAGCAATTCGCCATCCGAACCAAGAACGTGCGGCAGGAACTGGAACAGGCCGGTGCCTCCGAGACGATGATCGCCCTCGTGGCCGACACACTCGGCCGGGCCTGGCGAGTGACCAACGCCTGCTGTTGGACCGGGAGCTGGTGCGCCCGGTGGAGAGGGTCGACATCACGCTCGGTTCCCTGCCGGCGTTACTGCCCATGCTGGAGGTCTCCCAGATCGACGTGCCCCACATCGCCGTGCTGGTGGACCGCACTGGAGCCGATATCCACGAACGCCACGGGGTGGCCGACCCGGTCGACGTCGACCAGGTCGACGGGCAGGAGCTTCACGTCCATCGATCACAACCCGGCGGGTGGTCGCAGAAGCGCTTTCAAACTCGGGCCGAGAACACCTGGGAGCAGAATGCCAAGCAGGCCGTGGACGAGATCATGGACGCCCATCCCGACGTCGAGTTGATCATCGTCGGCGGCGATGTGCGGGCCGTGGGGTACTTCACCGAACACGTTCCCAATGGTCCTGATGTGGTCACCGTCGAGGGCTCGCCATCAGCCGACCACGACGCCTTCCTCGACAACGCCGACCCGGTGCTGCGCGACCGGGCGGCCACTCACCAGGTGGAGGCGCTGAACCGGGCGTCGGAGGCCGTCGGAGTTGGTACCGGCGAGACCGGCACCAAGGCGTTGCGCCTCATCACCGAGGGACGGGCCGGTCACGTCGTCATCGCCAACGATCACTTGGACACCGACCGGCCGACCGCCGAGTTCGACCTGACCATCCCGGCCTACGTCGGCGAACCCGACGGTTGGGAGACCGATCACGCTCAGATCGTGCCGGTCACCGACGCCGCTCTCCTCCTGGCCCACCGCCTGGGGGCCGAGGTCACGGTCGTACCTTCCGGGGCGGCCTCCCGCTTCGACCTCGGGTTGGCCGCCGTCAGCCGATAGGTTCAGGGCCGCCGGCCGGCCGCCGACGGCGCAGCGGAAGCTAACGGCTGATGACCCCGCCGGCCGGGGTCACGTCGGCTTCGTTCTGCAACGCCGCCTTGAAGCTGGGGGTGGCCTGCAAAGCGACGATGTCGGCCGGCATCTCGATGCCGTGGGAGTCCAGCGCCGCCTTGACCGCTCGAATGGCGTCGTCTTGAACCAGCCGGACATTGTGCTGGTCGGGCTCGGTCCAGAAGCGGGCGTCGATGTCGACCGTCGACACGTTCAGCTGGTTGACCAATGCCTCCGGCCCCGCATCGGCTGACACCCCGTCGACCGAACGCAAGGCTTCCACCACCACCTGACGAGCCTCGGCCGCATCGTTCTCGTAGGCCACACCGACCACGAAGTTGACCCGCCGCAGATCGTAGTGGGTCTGCACGGTGATCACGCTCTTGTAGACGTCGCGGTTGGGGATGATGACCATCTGGCCATCAAACGTCTTCAGCCTCGTTTCCCGGATGGTTATGGCCTCCACCGTGCCCGTCTCACCTTCGACGTGGATCTGGTCGCCCGACTCGAACGGCTGCCGGAACAGAAGCAGCACCCCGGCCAGCGTATTTTCGAGAATGTCCTGAAAGGCGAAGCCGACGGCCACCGAGAAGATACCCAGCCCGGCCAGCAGGTCGACCGGCTTGACCGACGGAAAGGCCACGGCCATGGCGATGAGGATGCCGAGACCAAGTACGAGCCAGCTGCCGAGCTTGCTCATGACCCGCCGGAAGCTCGGCGTCTGATGCCCTTCGAGCAGCCGGCGGAGCACAACCCGCACGACCCGGGCCACCACCCAGGCCAGGAACACCACGATCAGGGCTATGCCCAGACGAGGCAAGGTTTCCAGAAAGCCCTCGAGTATCGATCGGGCCGAGTCGGTCACCTCTTCGGTTGGCGAGTCGAGACCCGAATCATCCTGCCATACAACGGTTGCAGCCCAGTTCACAATCCTGTTGCTACCCGATCCACGGAGGCGGTAAACGAGGGTCAGCCGCCGGCCAGCACCTCCTCGATGCGGGACAGGACGTCGTCGTCCAGCTGGGCCAGCACATCGAGGGCCTTCATGTTCTCGGTGACCTGTTCCGGTCGGCTGGCCCCGGTGATGACCGACGAGACGTTGGGGTTGGAGGCGCACCAGGCCAGAGCCAGCTGGGCCAGCGTGCAGCCGAGATCGTCGGCCACTGAGCCCAGATTGGCCACGATGCTGTTGCGTTGCGGGTCGGTGAGGGAATCGGCCAGCCATTCATAGCCCTCGAGGGCGGCTCGGCTGTCGTCGGGTATCCCATCGAGATACTTGCCGGTGAGCAGGCCGCTGGCCAGCGGTGAGAAGGTGGTGAGCCCCAGGGCGATGTCCTCGTAGAGGCGGGCGAACTCGTTCTCCACCTTGTCTCGTTCGAACATGTTGTACTGGGGCTGTTCCATCACCGGCTTGTGCAGGCTGTGCCGTTCGGCGATCTCGTAGGCCGCCCGGATCTCGTCGGCCGTCCACTCCGACGTGCCCCAGTAGAGGGCCCGACCCGACGACACGATTTCGCTCATGGCGAACACCGTCTCCTCGATGGGGGTGTCGGGATCGGCCCGGTGACAGTAGATCAGATCAAGGTGGTCGAGCTGAAGCCGTTCCAGCGAGGGATCGATGGCCTCCAGAAGGTACTTGCGGTTCAGCGTGTGGTGGGCATTCACGGCGTCGGACCCGTGGATGCCCCAGAAGTACTTCGACGAGATCACATAGCTGTGGCGGGGCCAACCTTGGCGCTGGATGACCTCGCCCATGATCTCCTCGGAACGGCCACCGGCGTAGGCCTCGGCGTTGTCGAAGAAGTTCACGCCGTGGTTGCGGGCCTCGACCATGCAGGCCTCGGCCAGATCCACGTCGAGTTGATCGCCGAACGACACCCAGGATCCGAACGACAGCACGCTCACTTTCAGCCCGGATCGTCCCAGATGGCGGTACTCCATGGTGGTCATGGCCGCCACTCTACCTCCGGACGGCGCCACACTTTTGTCTACCCACGACCCCCTCCCCGGGTCGGCCAACGACCAAAGCTCGATTGGGCGGGTCGGTGAGGAACCAGAGTGCCGTCATGGACCGACCGCAAAGGGTGGACGCGGCCCGCCGCCCTAGCCGTGAATGGCGTGACCCAGGGCGGCGGCCGATGCTTCGGCCAGGCCCTCGCCTACGGTGGGGTGGGCGTGAATGGTGTCGGCGATGTCCTCCAGCCGCGCCCCCATCTCGATGGCCAGGCCGAAGGCGGCGGCCATTTCCGCCACCCCCTGGCCGACGGCCTGGATCCCGACCACCAGGTGATTGTCGGACCGGGCCAGGACTCGGAAGAAGCCGGCATCGGCCGGTGAGGCATCCTGATCGGGGCGCAACGTCATCGACCGACCGTTGGCGGCCAAGGAGAACCGACCCTCGGTAACCTCGACGCCGTCGCTCCCCAGGGCTTCGGCCGCCTCATCGGGGCCCAGCCCGACCGAGACGATCTCGGGGTCGGTGAACACGATGGCCGGGATGGCCCGAGCATCGAACACCGTCGGTCGACCGGCGATGGCCTCGGCCACCACCTCACCCTGCTTCATGGCCCGATGGGCCAGCATCGGTTCGCCTGTGATGTCGCCGATGGCCCAGACGTTCTTCATCGACGTGTGACACCGCTCGTCGACGGCCACGAACTTCCCGTTCATGGTCAGACCGAGGCTGTCCAGTCCCCAACCGTCGGTGACCGGACGGCGGCCCACTGTCACCAGCACCCGGTCGGCCGGCAGGGTGCGGCGCTCCGTGCCGTCGTCGATCAGCAAACCGGCCGGGTCGAGCCCGATGGCCCGAGCCCCGGTCAGCACCTCGACACCCAACTGTTTCAGCTTGCGACCGAGCGGCATGGTGAGCCGACGGTCATAGAGGGGCAGGATCTGTTTCTCGGCCTCGACCACGGTCACGGCCGATCCGAGTTTGGCCAGGGCTTCTCCCAGCTCGAGTCCGATGTATCCCCCGCCCACCACCACCAGTCGTTCCGGCACCGCGGTCAGGGCCAGCGCTTCGGTGGAGGAGATCACCGCCCCGAACGGCGTGGGGCCGAAGGGCAGATGGGGCAACTCGATCGGAGCCGACCCGGTGGCGATGACCACGTGCTCGGCCGCCACGGTCGTCTGGGCGCCGTCGTTGCCGGTGATACGGGCGGTCTTGCCGTCGATCAGTTCGGCCCGGCCGGCGATGATGCGGGCTCCGGACCGGCCCAGCAGCCCCGACACCCCGGCGTTGAGCCGGCCGACGATGTCGTCCTTCCAGGCCGTGGCCTCGGCCAGGTCGAGGGTCACGCCCGACACCGAGATGCCCATTTCCGGCTTGCCGGTCTTGGCCTGGGCGGCGGCGTACTCGTCGGCCACGTGGATCATGGCTTTGGAGGGAATACAGCCGACGTTGAGACAGGTCCCGCCCATGGGTTGAGGATCGACGATGGTGACGTCGAGGCCCAGCTGACCGGCCCGAACCCCGGCGACATAACCGCCCGGTCCAGCCCCGATGATCAGCACCTGAGTGGTGGTCGTCTCCGCTCCCGGTTCGATGGTGGTCACGATGTTCCTCCGGGAATCGGGTCGACGAAGAGCAGCGCCGATTGCTCCAGTTGGCGACGTAGCGCTTGCACGAAGTTGGCGGCGTCCCAGCCGTCGATGACCCTGTGGTCGAACGAGGACGACAGGTTCATGATCTTGCGGGGCCGGAACTCGCCGTGGTCGTCGTTCCACACCGGACGGACGGCCATCTTGTTGACCCCGACGATGGCCACCTCCGGCTTGTTGATCACCGGTGTCGAGACAATGCCACCCAGGGCACCGAGGCTGGAGATGGTGATGGTGGATCCGCTCAGATCCTCGGCCGGTGCCCGACCCGATCGGGTGGCCTCCGTGACCTCGGCAATGGCGCCGGCCGCCGACCAGATGGTGTGGGCCTCGGCGTGGCGCAGCACCGGGACGATGAGCCCGTTGTCGGTCTGGGTGGCGATGCCGACGTGCACCCCCTCGTGCACCGTCAGGACGTCGGGCGAGCCGCCGTCACCGGAATCGTCGAGGTGGGCGTTGAACCGGGGGAAGTCGACCAGCACGTTGGTCAGGGCCCGGACCAGGAAGGGCAACAGGGTGAGCCGGGTCTGGTTCTCGTGGCCCTGGACCTGCTGGTTGAGTGATGCCCGCAGCTCCTCCAACGACGTCATGTCGACCTCTTCCACATAGGTGATATGAGGAATGGTGGAGGTCGAAGCCACCATCTGCTGAGCGATCCGCCGGCGCAGACCGACAACAGCATTCTCCTGGACGCCGGTACGGGCCACCCGGATCCCGGCGGCCGCACCAGCGGGTGAGGCGCCGACGGCACCGAAGCCGGAGTCGGTCCGGGTGGCGTGGTGAAGGTCGAGGTCGTGGTGGGTGACCCGACCGGCGGGACCGGTTGCCCCCACCCGACGCAGGTCGATCCCGAGGTCGCGGGCCCGACGGCGCACCGCCGGGGTGGCCAGCACCCGCCCATCGGTGGTGCGGCCGGGGTAGCCGGCCGCCACCGCCCGGGCCGGCGGCGTGACCGGAGCAGTGGTCGGTGGTGCGGGTTGAGGTGTGGCGGTTGGCAGCGGAGCACCGGTGGCGTGGGGCCGGGCCTCGACTCCCGGCGGGTGGGGGGCCGACCGGGGTGCCGGATCGGGCTCGGGTGCCGGGACGGCCTGCGGTTTGGGCGGGGCTGCCGGGACGGCCGGAGGTTCGGATTCGGGACTCTCGGCCGGCGGCGGCGCACCGCCCAGGCCCAGATGGATCAGCGGGGAGCCGACCAGCAGGACGTCACCCACCTGGCCGCCCAGCTCGGTCACCACCCCGTCGACCGGCGATGGAACCTCGACGGTGGCCTTGTCGGTCATCACTTCGGCCACCGTCTGCAACCGGGCCACGGTGTCACCGACAGCCACAGCCCAGCTGACGATCTCGACCTCGGCTACGCCTTCACCCACGTCGGGAACCTTTACGGTGAACGATCCCGATGTCGTCTGCCCATCGCTCATGTCGCCGTCCTACCCATACTTGAGAACCCGCTGCATGGCCTCGATCACTCGATCGGGGCCGGGAAAGTAGACCCACTCCAGGCCGACCGGATATGGCGTGTCGAAACCGGTGACCCGAGTGATGGGAGCCTCCAGATAGTCGAAGCACCGCTCCTGAACCTGGGCCGACAATTCAGCCCCGAAACCGCTGGTGCGGGTGGCTTCATGCACGATGACGCAGCGACCGGTCTTCTGAACCGACTCGACGATGGTGCCGGTGTCGAGGGGAAGGAGTGTGCGGAGATCGATGACTTCAGCGTCGATGCCGGATTCGGTGGCGGCGGCCTCGGCCACATGGACCAGGGTGCCGTAGGTCAGCACGGTGAGCTCATCGCCGGGACGGGTGACCCGGGCCGATCCCAGCTCGATGGTGTAGTGCCCGGTCGGTACCTCCCCCATGGGGTGACGGCTCCAGGGCTGGATCGGTCGATCGTGGTGTCCGTCGAACGGGCCGTTGTAGAGCCGTTTCGGTTCGAGAAAGATGATCGGGTCCTCGCTCTCGATCGAGGCGATGAGCAGACCTTTGGCGTCGACCGGATTGGAGGGGATGACGGTCTTGAGCCCGGCCACATGGGTGAAGAGGGCCTCGGGGCTCTGGGAGTGGGTTTGACCACCACGGATGCCGCCCCCGACCGGCATCCGGATCACCAGCGGGGCGATGAACCCACCGGCGGAGCGGGAGCGGAGACGGGCCGCTTCGGAAACGATCTGGTCATAGCCCGGGTAGACGTAGTCGGCGAACTGGATTTCGGCCACCGGGCGGAGCCCGTAGGCGGCCATGCCGACGGCCGAACCAACGATGCCGCTCTCGGATATGGGAGTGTCGAACGAGCGGT
The DNA here is from genome assembly GCA_965216685.1 of Acidimicrobiales bacterium. Taxonomy (GTDB): domain Bacteria; phylum Actinomycetota; class Acidimicrobiia; order Acidimicrobiales; family SZUA-35; genus JAHELU01. The sequence continues at coordinate 2,585,046 of OZ244195.1, read as the reverse complement.
GTTTGCCGAACTCCTGCTGGAGCCCTTCGGTGCAGCGGAACACTCCGCCGAAGTACCCGGCGTCCTCCCCGAACGACACCACCCGCTCGTCGCGGGCCATCATCACGGCCATGGCATCGCGGATGGCCTGGATCATGGTCATCGACTTGGTCTCAGCCATAGTGAGCGTCCACGGTCTAGTAGCCCAACTCTTGTCGCTGTTCCACCAGGTGCGGTGGCATGTCGGCGTAGACGTGGCGGAACATCTCGGCCGGCGACGGTTTGGGCCCGGAGTTGAGGGTGCCGAGCTTCTCGGCCTTCTCCACCGCCTCGCTCACCGTGGCGGCGGCGTCATCGTGGATGCGGTCGATGTCGGCTTTGGTGGCCGCTCCGGTGGCGAACAGGTGTTGGGTGAGCCGCTCGACCGGATCGCCCAGCGGCCAGGCCTCGGCTGCATCCTTGGGTCGGTAGCGGCTGGGGTCATCCGAAGTGGAATGGGAGGCGGCCCGGTAGGTGACCCATTCAATGATGGTCGGCCCGTGGGCCGCCCGGGCTCGGGCGGTGGCCCACAGGGTGGCGGCGTAGCCGGCCAGAAAATCGTTGCCGTCGACCCGCAGGGTGGCGATGCCGTAGCCGATACCTCGCTGGGCGAACGGGGCGTTGGCCCCACCGGCGATCCCCTGGAAGCTGGAGATGGCCCATTGGTTGTTGACGACGTTGAGGATGACCGGCGGTTGGTAGACCGAGGCGAAGACCAGAGCGGAGTGGAAGTCGTTTTCGGCGGTGGCGCCTTCGCCCGTCCAGGCCGAGGCGACGATCCGCTTGCCCTCGATGGCCCCGGCCATGGCCCAGCCGACCGCCTGGATCATCTGGGTTCCCAGATTGCCCGACACCGAGAAGAAGCCGCATTCGGGAACCGAGTGCAACACGGGGAGCTGGGCTCCCTTGAGTCGGTCCCCTTCGTTGGACAGAACCTGGCAGGTCATTTCGAACAACGAGTGGCCGTTGGCCACCAGTAGGCCGGCCTGGCGGTAGGTGGGGAAGTGCATGTCGAGCCCGGCCCCATAGCCGGGCGAGGTGGCGTCGACGGCCATGGCTCCGGAAACGGCCACCGCCTCTTCACCCAATGACCGCATGGCGAAGGCCGCCTTGCCTTGCCGCTGCAGAAGTTCGAACTGCTCCTCGATGAGTCGGGTCACCACCATGTGGCGAAGCGCCTTCAGCTTCGTCTCGCCGGGGATGTCCGGCACCCAGGCTCCGGCGGTGGTGCCGTCATCGGCCATGACCCTGATCATCGAGGTGGCCAGGTCGTAGGTTTCGCTGGCCGGCTGGTCGATTTCGGGACGGCGGGCCTGGCCCACCTCAGGTATGTCGAGATGGGAAAAGTCAGGGGATTCCCCCGGCCGTGCGGCCGGTTCGGGTACGTGGAGACGGACTTCGGCTTCAGCCACGATTCCAGTATTGCCGCTTTTCCCCTCGGAGAGAAGTGAGCCGTCAATCAGCAGAACAAAGAGTCTGCTCCAGGCATCAGTGTAGAGACTTCAACTACACTGATCTAAAGATTGAGTATAATGTTCTATAGTCCGACAATATTCTAGAACAGCGACTAGTCAGCGAAGCCGGCGATGTCCATGGAGCCGGTTCCGCCCTCGTCCGCGGCCGCGGCATCATTTGAGACCTCGGCGTCGGTGCCCTCGGCCTCGTCGAGCTCGTCCAGCTCATCCAGCAACTTGACCACCGGTGCCGGAAATCCGCCGGTGGCCACCGGACCCCACCGTTGCGGCTCGATCACAATCAGACACTTGCCCTGACGCTCCATGGCCGCCCGGTACTCATCCCAATCAGGATGCTCGCCCGAGACCGAGCGGAAGTAGTCGACCAGACCCTCCATGGCCTCGGGTAGGTCGACCACAGTGGCCGTCCCGTCGACCTGAACCCAGGCGCCGCCAAAATGATCGCTCAAGACGCAGGCTGTGACCCGACCGTCGCGGCGGATGTTGTGGACCTTGTCGCGATGGGGATAGGTGGAGACGACCAGCTGGCCGTCGCTGTTCACACCCCCGGTCACCGGCGACATCTGAGGACGCCCATCGGTCCTCATGGTGGCCAGAACCCACTGATGGCGGGGCCGCACGAAATCCAGCAGTCCTTCGCTGTTGACGGTCTTCTCGGTTGCCACGGTTCGAGCCATGGCTATCAGGCTAATGTGACCGCCACCGGGTGAGACCCATGGAACGTTTCGTCCCGCTCGTTCATCGGTTAGGTATGGACCGGGGTCATGCCGAGTATTTTTCGAGGACGACATATGATGGTCGGTGAGCTGGTCAAGCCGGCGGCCACCGCCGAGTTCGCTGACCTGTACCGGCGGGAACATCAGTCAATGGTGCGGCTGGCCCGCCTGATCGTCGGATCGATGGCACTGGCCGAGGAGCTGGTGCACGACGCCTTCATCGTGGTCTTTCAGCGTCACCATCGCCTCGACAATCCCGGGGCCTACCTGCGCCAGGTGGTGGTCAACAACTGCCGCAGCAGCTTGCGTCGCTCGACCACCGGTCGGCGCAAGGTGAGCGAACTGGCCGACGGCACGCCCGGGGATGCCTTCGTCAGCCTCCCGCCGGAGCTCGACGAGACCTGGCAGTCACTGCACGTTCTCAACATCAAGCAGCGAACGGCGTTGGTGCTGCGGTTCTACCTCGACCTTCCGGTCAAGGAGATCGCCGAGATCATGGGTGTCCGGGAGGGAACCGTGAAGTCGACCATTCATCGAGGGCTGACCTCGCTGCGCCAGGAGTTGGAGACATGAACCGGATGCAGTCAACCGAGGATCGGCTGGCCGACACCTTCGAGGCCGTGGCCCGACAGACGATCGCCACCAATCGATGGGAACAGCTGGTGGACGACATCGAGATCCCGGTGCACCGGGTTGGCGGTGGCCGCCGGCCGTGGCCGTCGGCGGCCGACCGATCAGGTAGTCGGCCGTTCCTGTTGGCGGCGGCCGCACTGGTGGCGATGCTCTGTCTGGGGGCCTTCATGTTGGTCGCTTCCGTCCCGGAGGCCAACATCACCTCCGTTGGCTCCACCGTCGACTACGTCCTTCCAGGTGAGGTCGTGATATCGGAAAACCCGCTGATCGTGCAGGGCCGGGTCGGTCCAACGCCGGCCTTTGACACCACGATCCTCGGCCGCGAGATTGTGGTCGAACCCATCACCGAGATCGACGACGAGATCAACACCCTGGTGACGGGCACCCTGCAGCTGCGGGAGGACGGTCCGCCCCGTGCAATCACCAAGGTGACGCTGGTCGGTCGGCTGGGGGAGGAAACGGTGCTGACTGCGGTGCTCGACGGACCCAATATCGACGGTCTTGACGGCCGGCCCCTCACCGCCAACCTCCGGACCAGGCACCTGATCAGCCCCGACGGAGGGTCGGTGTCGCGTCACTTCGTACCGACCGCCAGCATGGAGGTGATCGAACCGCCGAATCCGGATGATCCATGGGGCGCCGGATTCTCCTTCGACCCCCCTCGCGGCCACCTCGTACTCGATCGACTACCGGAAACGGTCTCGGTGGTGTCATTGGCCGACTCCGACACTCGACTGTGGGTCCGGCCCGTCGACGGCATCGCCCTGTTTCCCGTCGAGTTTCATACCGGCGAAGAGTTCATTCTCCGGGCCTTCGACCGCGACGGTCGGGTCATGTGGTCCAAGACACACCTGATCGAAGGAAATTGAATTCGTGTGCGCCCCAACGTTCACCGGTGGATGCAGGAGCGCACACAAGTGGGGTGGGTCGGCCGATGTTCAGGCCAGGCGGTCAAGTCGCCGTGACCACAATGCCCGGGTCTCGTCGGACCAAACCACCAACAGTTCCAACCGCTCGGGTACGGCCTCGTAGCGGGTCTCGCGTCCGACTCGTCTGCTGACCGCCAGTCCGCTGGCGGCCAGAAGCGTGAGGTGTTTGGCCACTGCTTGGCGGCTGATGTCGAGCATTGGAGCCAGGGCGGTGGCGGTCGTCGGACCGTGGGCGGCCAGGAGTTCGAACGTTCGACGCCGAGTGGGGTCGCCGAGTGCGGCCAGTACGGATTCGACGTCGGAGACGGTCGCTGGCGAAACCATCGGCGATGGACTAGCGGGCCAGGGCCAGGGCCGACGGCGACGCCGGACCGGAAACCGTCAGTGGTGTCGGCCGCTCGATGACCGTTATGACAGTACCGGGCGGCGTTGGGCCGTCGTCGTGGTCGACATACTCGGTCGGTTCGAGTTCGATGATCACCTCGGTTGCCCGGCCCACGGAGTCGTCACCCAGGCGACGCCAGACCCAGTGGAGGCGGCGCTCGGGGACGACCTCAAGCACCCTCCCGGTCTTGGGTTGGCCACTTTCCGGATCGGCGGCGATGAGGGGGCCGCCGGGCTGCGGATCGATGGTGCTGCCCGGGCCCATCCACCGCTCGAACCCGTCAGGTCCGGTCAGCTGCCGCCATATGTCGGCCGGGCTGCGGTCAAGTACCTGTCGAACCATAGCGCCATGGTATGCGCAACTTGAGAGTTGCGCAAACCGAGCCGAGCGACCAGACTGTACCGATACGGATACGCAATCGAACGATTGCGCGTTATCCACGTGACTCTCTGACAAGAGACCCTTCTCATATAAGGAGTAGCGCCGTGTCCATCTCAGCCTCCGGCTACCTCGTACCGACCGTGATCGAGAAGACATCCAGCGGGGAGCGAGCCTTCGACCTGTACTCCCGACTGCTGGCCGACCGGGTCGTCTTCCTCGGCACCCAGATCGATGACGCCAGCGCCAACCTCGTGATCGGGCAACTCCTGCATCTCGAGGCTCAAGACGACGAACGTGATATCTCGCTCTACATCAACAGCCCGGGAGGCGTGGTCACCGCCGGGTTCGGCATCTACGACACCATGCAGTACATCGGTCCCGATGTCGCCACCATCTGCGTGGGCCAGGCTGCCTCCTGGGCTGCTGTGCTCCTCACCGGCGGCGCTCCCGGGAAACGCCACGCCCTACCCAACTCCCGGGTCCTCATCCATCAACCCCATGGCGGCGCCCAGGGTCAGACCACCGATCTGGAGATTCAGGTTGCCGAGATGCAGCTGGCCCGGAGACGGATCGAGGAACTGCTGGCCCACCACACCGGCCAACCCATCGACCGGATCGCCGCCGACATCGAACGTGACTACATCGTCAGAGGTGCCGAGGCGGTGGAATACGGCCTGGTCGACGCCATCATCGACCACCGCCGTCAGTTGAAAGTAGCGCCCGGGTTCAAGGCGCCGACCGCTTCAGCCGACGGCGGAGACTGAGGCGGACACTGAGCGAGGCTGGGAGCCCGGAGATGCTGGTGACCGAACAAGGGGACAACATCTCCGGGCGACCCGACCCGTGGAACTTTGGGACCGGTACGACCCACAAACGGGTCGTAGCGGTCACAAAGTTTGGCTGGGCGTTTGGCTGGGCTGGGAGTCCGGGGAGTCCGGGGAATCCGGGGAGTCCGGGGAGCGCAGGATTGAGCGGATCTCGGCCGACTCGGCCGACACCAACACGATCACCAGCCCAGCCACCAGGAACGACAACGCTCGCATCAGGTTGCCCTCGAACTGCGGCGTGTCGACCAGCAGGAACTTGCCAACGGCCACGCCAATGGTGGCCAGACCGATGAGCACCGCAGTGCGCTGCCGGCGGGACAGACCGAACCGGACGGCTCCATAGCCCACCAGCAGCCAGGCCCCCGACGTGACCAGCAGGGTGACCGCACCGCTGCCCAGGCTGGCCGCCAGCAAGCCGAGGGCGAAGGTGTAGGGAACACCCCATGACCGTCGAAGCTCGGGTCGAAGATGGAAACCGGCGGCGAACAGCAGCAGCGCCGACCAGGCCGAAATCAGCGTCGGCACATCGTCGGTCAAGGGACCACTGAGCCCGGTCATGATCATGAACAGCAGACCAATGGCGGTGGCTACACCGAATACGGCCTGGACCCCGGCCACGATCGTGGCCGTGGTCGAGTCGATCACACGACGGGCGGTCGAAGTCGAGCCGTTGGAGTCGTCACCGATGGGGTCGCCACTGCCGTTGTTGCCGGCCACGATCGACACCACGAAGGCGGCGGCCAAGACGACGACGTAGATGTACCAGTTGAGGTTGCCGATGGCTATGAGCAGAGCGAAGAAGGCCGACAGGAACGCTCCAATACGCCGGCCGGCGGACGGCTTCACCCCCCACGCCGCCACCCCTCGGTAGAAGGTGAGGGCCAGGGCGACGGTGATGGCGGCCCACAGACCCAACGCCAGCCGCTCCGTCAGACGACCGCCGGGAAAGGCGTCGGCCAACAGCCAGTAGGGCAGCAGGGCCAGGATCGGGGCGGCCCCGTCGATCAGGGCGAACACCGGTCGCATGAGCCGCTCCATCACCGAGTTGTCGTCGGGCGCACCCCGCAGCACACCAAGCAACGACGAACCGGCTATCACGGCCACCATGAGCGTCATGACGGGAATACGTTCCTGGGGGCCCCGGTCGAGGTCATAGACGTAGCCGAAGCTGATGAACAGGGCGGTGATGGTGATGGCCCACGGCAGGAACCAGCCTTTGGTCAACCGCAGGCCCAGGGCCAGGAGGGTGAACAACACCAGCGGGGTGATCATCTCCGGCTGGGAGTAGAGGTCCTCCACCGTGTCGAGGAAGCGGAAATCGGAGTACAGCGGACCGGATATGGGGATGCCGGCCAGCCCGACGACACCAACGGTGAAGCTGGTCGAGTCGGTCCGTATCCACGAGTATCCGAGGGCGGCCAGGCCCACGGCCCCCGACAGCAGTATTGATGTGCCCACCGGCCAGCCGGTCACCGCCGGCACGGCCCACGAGCAGAGGAAGGCGCCGGCGAAGAAGGTGCCGGTCACCAGCTCGCCCAACAACTCCTGACCCCGGCGGATGAACCATTGACCGAGCCAGCCGAAACCGGCGGTCACGGCGATACCGGCAACCAGTCGTTCCGGCGGACCGAACAGATCGGTCTCCACCAGGTAGACGGCACCGTAGATCATGCCCAGGACGATGAACGCCGGGCCGACCCAGCGCATGACAGCGGCCAGCAGATCAAAGCCCTCCCCTGCGGGGCGGGTAGGCCCTGGCGGCGGCGAGGAAACCGGTGGCCCGGGCGGCCGGGGCGGTGGAGGCGACGGAGGAGACGATGACGGCGGCGGGGTGACCGGCGGGCCGGTCGGAGGCGGCGGATGGACGTGGGTTGATGTTGGAGGGTTCGTATGTTCGGTCATGTCCTTATGGTCGATGACCGAATGGGCCGACCGAATCCTGGAAATCCCCCATTGTCCGCTGGGGACCCCCCAAACGATCGCCAGCCGCCTGCCCAGGGCGCGGCCCCACCCCCCATGCCCAGCACATTGGCGGCTCGACGACCCTCCGGACCAAACCTTTGGCGGCTCAACGACCCAGCAGGGGGTCGTGTACCCGCCAACGTGTCAGGGTTGGGGGGGCGGCACCCCGGATCAGCGCCGCTCGACCCGGTAGGACAACTCGTAGGTTCCCTGGCTGATGCGATAGCGGTCGAGAACATCGGGGCCACAAGATGCCGTCCCCAGCCCCCGGTGGGCCACGTCGAGGTTCACCACCACTCGATCCGACACCGGAAGTTCGGTGTGGGTGGTGGCCCGATACAACTCATCGGCAGTGTGACGGCGAACCGAGCAATGCATGACCGACGGTTCGAGAACGTCGATGCGCACGATTGAACCGCCTGAACCGCCGGATCCGCCGGATCCGTCGTCCAGCAGCTCCAGCCACCGACAGTCGGTCCGCAGCCCATGCTCCTGCGGTACCAGGTAGGGCGACTCGTCGGGTTCGGCCTCCCACACGCCGAGTGTGGCCGATCGGTTCCGATCAGGATAGTTCTCGTGCGGTCCCCGACCGAAGTAACGGAACCGGGCGATGTCGGAGGGCAGCTCGAACACCACCCCGATCCGGGGCAGGTCGGCCAGCTCGTCGGGCACCTCGATCACATGGCGGTAGACGGTGGCCGCTCCATCGGCCGTCACCTCCAGCTGATGGCCCACCAACTCCTCGGCCGGGCGGTCGGGCAAGGATTGTTCCTGCCATCGCTTCAATGCCTGGCCGCCGACCCCCAGCCTGAGCGAGAGCTCCGGCATCAGCTTGAAACCGTCGTTGTCGGTCGGGGCCCGCCACAGCTCCAGCTGAGGTTCCACCGCCGGCGCCACCGGCCGCTCGGCCGACTCCGGAACCGTGATCCGACTGCGGCCGGGGCGACGGCGCCCGCCACCGGGCAGTTCCACCTGATCCCAAGCCACCAGGTGTCCGGCCGGGGCGAACCAGGCGTCGAACCGGGAGGTCCAGCGCACGGACAACCAGTGGGATCCGCCGCCTGATCGGGCGGCCAGGGCCGCCTTGGGCCAGGGCACCTTGACCGATTCCCCCGGACCGACACGGGGCACCTTGAGCACACCTTCGGCCACCGTGCCCGATTCGTCGACCACCATCCAGCGGGCGGCCAGATCGCCCAAGCCGACGAACGAGCGCCGGTTCTCCACCCGCAACCCGCCGGGGACCCGGCTCACAGTCACCGGCCGGTGGACCCAGGCCACCTCGGCCATCACCGGGTGGGGTCGGAGATCGGCCGACATCAGTCCGTCGGCCACGAAGTTGCAGTCGTTGGGCTCGTCACCGAATTGGCCGCCGTAGGCCAGACGCTCGACACCGTCGGCCGTCAATTGTCGGATTCCGTGATCCTTCCACTCCCACAGGAATCCCCCCTGGAGGCCCGGGGTCGAGGTGATCACGTCCCAGTAGTCGGCCAGCGATCCGTTGCTGTTGCCCATGGCGTGGCTGTACTCGCACATGATGAGCGGCCGGGGCGCATGTTCACCGCCGGCGAACTCGACGGTCACCCCATCACCCACCACGTCCCGGCCGTAGCGTTCGATGGCGGCGATCTCGGGATACATGGGGCAGACCAGATCGGTGACCGTCCAGCCACTGGTGGCCCAGTTGCCCCAGGTGGCACCCTCGTAGTGCAGCGGGCGGGAACCATCGGTCGATCGAATCCAGGCGGCCAGGGCCTCGTGGTTGTGTCCGTAGCCGCTTTCGTTGCCCAGGCTCCAGGCGATGATGCACGGGTGGTTGCGGTCCCGCTCCACCATGCGGGCCCCCCGATCGACCCAGGCCGCCCGGTAGCGGGGGTCGTCGCAGAGGAAGAAGTTGTAGCCGTGACTCTCGATGTTGGCCTCGTCGATGACATAAAACCCGAGCTCATCGCACAGGTCGTAGAAAGCAGAGTCGTTGGGGTAGTGGGAGGTGCGCACGGCATTGATGTTGTGAGCCCGCATGGCCACCAGGTCGGCTCGCATGTCGTCGACGGTCACCGCCTTGCCCCGGTCGGGGTGGTGGTCGTGGCGGTTGACCCCGAAGATCCAGATCGGCTCGCCGTTGACCAGCAGCCGGCTGTCCCGAACCTCGACCCGACGGAAGCCGATGTGTTGTTCCTCGGTCTGGACCACAGTGCCGCCGGGGTTGATCAGCTCGACGACGACCCGGTAGCGGTCGGGCCGCTCGGCACTCCACGGCTTGGCCGGGTCGACGGTGAAGTGAACCTTGGCCTCGAAGCCGGTGAAGAGATCGTAGCGGGTGTGATGGTGAGGCACCGGGACGACCCGGAACCCGCCGTAGCGCTGGACCAGGCCGCCGTTGGGGCGATAGATGCCGGCCCGAACCGTCCACCCCGGTTCCGGTTGGCCGCCGGGGTCGACCACGGCGGTCACGTTGACCGTGCCGTGGCGGTTCTCGGGGTTGTAGTGAACCTCGATGGGGAGGTCGGCGATGTGGACCCGGGGGCGGGACTCGACCCACAACGAGCGGTGCAGCCCGGCCATCCACCACTGATCCTGATCCTCGATGTAGCTGTGGGCGCTGTAGCGAATCACGACGATGGCGATGTCGTTGTCGCCGGGGCGAGCGTGGCCGGAGATGTCGTATTCGCTGGGCAGGCGGCTGCCGGTGCCGTACCCGGCGAACGATCCGTTGATCCAGACGGCGTGCACGCTCTCGGCCCCGCCGACATGCAGCACAATGCGTTTCGAACCACCGGTCCATGACTTCGGCACCTCGAAACTCCGCCGATACAGGCCGGCCCGGTTGCGATCGGGCAATCGGGGCGGCGGCCCGTCGAACGGCATCTGGATGTTGGTGTAGTGCGGTGGGTCGAGGTCGGGAAACTGCATCGTCCAGTTGCCGGGTACCTCGACCTCGGCGGCGACCAGCGGTTTCGAACCGGCCTCCAGCTCGGTCGGGTTCTCGTACAGGGCAAAGGCCCACGTCCCGTCGAGGCTGCGCCGGGGGAACCCCTGGAGGGGAACGTGGCCGGGCATGCGCCCCAGTTGCAGCAGGGCCGGGTCGGCCCACGGCTTGACCTCACCAAGAATCGAGAACATCAGTAACGGCCTCCGTCACGCCACCCGGACACTCTCCGGCAACGACCTACGCTAGCTGAAGACTCTCGTCGGCTTTCTGATCCTCCACACCACTGGGCGATCCGATGACCAGGCGACCGACCTTGGCCTGTAGTACCGACCGGGCCTCGTCGCTCAAGCCGACATCGCTGACGCAGACCGCGGCCTCACTCAGGCCGATGATGCCGGCCAACCCGGTCACACCCCACTTGGTGTGATCGGCCAGTACCACCACCTCGTCGGTCGACCGCACGAACGCTTGATTGGTTTCGGCCTCCAGAAGGTTTGGGGTGGTGAAGCCGGCCCGCTCGTCCATCCCGTGAACTCCCATGAACACCGTGTCGAGATGAAAAGCGGTCAGGGTGCGCACCGCAATCGGCCCCACGAGTGCGTCGCTGGGAGTGCGCTCACCGCCGACCAGGATCACCTTGCGGTCGGGTCGACGGTGGGAGTGGAAGACGTCGGCCACCCTCACGCTGTTGGTCACGACGGTGAGGTCGGGCACGGTGACCAGCTCAGCCGCCAGGTGGGTCGTGGTGGTCCCGGCGGTCATACCAATGGCCGCTCCCACCCCGGTCAACACGGCGGCGGCGGCGGCGATGGCCTGTTTCTCGTCAACGTTCTGGGAGGACTTCAACTCGAAGCCGGGTTCCTCGGCCACCCGTTCGTAGCTGATGGTTGCTCCGCCATGCACCTTCTCGATCAGGCCGTTGTCGGCCAGGATGTCGAGATCTCGGCGGATGGTCATCTCCGACACGTCGAGACGTTCGGCCAGCTCAACCACCCGGGCCGACCCCTGGCGGCGAACGTGGCTGACAATGAGTGCGTGTCGCTGCCGAGCGAGTGAAGGCCGTCCCCGTTTAGCCATGGCTCAACTTACTCACATTAACCCCGAGTTGTCAACAAAATCAAACAAAATAGGGCCAATGCTCAAGAGATTGCCTGGTTTTATGTTCGTACCTGACGCCGTTCGAACGAAATTATTTGACAGTACGGCCCGACGGGTGCCACATTCGGTTAGTATCAGCCGGGGGGCCGAGACGTGTTCCCCCCGACTTCATCCTTCCGAACAACCAACAATGGGGAGAACCATGTCAGGACGCGTAGAGCGCTCACCCAGCCCGAGTCAGGTCGGCTACCCGCTGACCCGCAGAAAGTTCCTTGTCGGCGGGGCATCGGCCATGAGTGCGGCCGCTTTCCTCGCCGCCTGTGGCGGAGATGATTCGACCGAAGCCGGCTCGGACGACGACAGCGGCGACGGTGCCGCAGCCGCCGGATCGGCCTCCGGCACCCTCCGGGTCGCATCCAACTATTCCGATGCCAAGCCCAACGAGGCCCTCAAGGCCGCCCTCGACGCCTTCCCCAACAAGGACGTCACCATTGAATTGAACGAGGTGGACCACAACACCTACCAGGAGCAGATCGTTGCCTACATGCAGGATCCGCCCGACGACGTGGCTCCGTGGTTCGCCGCCTACCGGCTGGTGCCGCTGGCCTCGGTCGGTTTGCTGAGCGACATCAGCGACGTCTGGACCAACCAGCTCGACGACGTGCTCTCGTCGGGCTTCAAGCAGGCCTCGACCTACGACGGCAAGCAGTATCTGGTGCCCTGGACCTTCTACTCGTGGGGCGTGCACTACCGCAAGAGCGTGTGGGACGAACTGGGGGCCACCCCGCCGGAGGACTGGGACACGTTCCTGGCCCTCTGCGCCGAGCTACAGAGCGCCGGCGTCACGCCGATCGCCGCCGGCAACGACGGCCGCTGGCCGGCCATGGGCACCTTCGACCAGATCAACTTCCGCCTCAACGGCTACCAGTACCACGTCGACCTCATGGCCGGCAAGGAAAGCTGGACCGACGACCGGACCAAGGAGGTCTTCGCCCGCTGGGCCGAGCTGCTTCCCTTCACCCAGGAGAACCCCAACGGTCGGGAGTGGCAGGACGCCGGCCAGGCCCTGGTCGACGGCGAAGCCGCCATGTATGTCATCGGCAACTTCGTGGGTGACCTGTTCGCCGAGGAGGATCTCGACGACCTCGACTTCTTCCCCTTCCCCACGCTGAACGAGGAGCACGGTCAAGATACCGTCGAGGCTCCGATCGACGGCTGGGTCGTTGTGGCCGAGCCGGAGAACCCGGAAGCGGCCAAAGAGGTTGTGGGCTACATGGGTACGGCGCTGGCCCAGAACACCTACCTGTCCATTGCTCCCGGCGTTCAGGCTCCGGCCGAGGGCGTTGATACCAGTGCCTACAACGCACTGCAGACGAAGTCGGCCGCTCTGGTGCAGAACGCCGCCAACGTCACCCAGTTCCTCGACCGCGACACGCTGCCGGCGTTCGCCAACGAGGCCGGACAGGCCTTTGCCGACTTCCTCAACGATCCTGGCAGCATTGACACCATCCTGGAGGACCTGCAGAGCAAGGCCGAGGCCCTCCTGTAAGCCGAACTTCCGGCGCACAGTAATGCAGTAACACATCGTGAAGCGTGGGTCCGGCCGCTCCGGCGGCCGGGCTCACCGACAACGCAAGGGGGACTACATCGTGACGACGGCTGCTGATCCGTCTCCGACCGAAGACATCGAGCTGGGCGACGCCTCCCCGGTGGCCCGGTCGACCGAGTCGACCGAGGGGACCAAGAAGAAATCACAGTTCACCGGGTCGGATCGCCGGGTCTTCCTGGCCATGCTGCTCATTCCGGCCACCATCCACATTCTCATCGTGTGGATTCCCACGATCCTGTCGATCGTGCTGTCGCTGACCAAGTGGAACGGCATCCGGATCTCCGACCTCGAGTGGGTCTCGGTCGAGAACTACGACCAGATCATCTTCGGGGCGTTCCAGACCGACTTCTTCCAGGCCATCCTCAACAACGTCTGGTTGCTGGTCTTCCTGTTCCTGGGGCCGACTCTGTTGGGCATGTTCCTGGCCTACCTGCTCGACAAGAACATCCGGGGTAGTCGCATCTACCAGAGCGTGTTCTACACCCCGGTGGTGTTGTCGCTGGCCGTCGTCGGTTTCATCTGGCAGAACATCATGTACGACCAGGAGTTCGGTCTGGCCACCTGGGCCTTCGGCGGTGGCGATTCGGTCGACTGGCTGGGCAACCAGGACTTCCTCATCGAGTTCGGCGGCTACGGGTTGTCGAAGAACTTCGTGGCCATCCTGGCCGCCATGGCCTGGCGCCACACCGGCTACATCATGGTGCTGTATCTGGCCGGGCTGAAGAGCGTCGACGCCTCGCTGAAGGAATCGGCCTCGCTCGACGGCTGCAACGAGTGGCAGACATTCCGCCACGTCTTGTTCCCCACGTTGAAACCCATCAACGTGATCGTGGTCGTCATCACCGTCATCGAGGCCCTGCGGGCCTTCGACATCGTCTATGTGCTGAACACCCCCCGCAACACGGAGCTGTTGTCGATCCTCACCACCGACAACCTGATCGGTGAGGGGGCCGACAACATCGGGCGAGGCTCGGCCTACGCCACCATGTTGTTCCTCCTCTGCATCGGCTTCGTCCTCTGGTACGTCACCAACCACTATCGGAATCAGGAGAGCTCGGTATGACCGACACCGCCATCACAACCCCCCTCGACGATTCCGACTCCGCCGCCAAGGTGGTGGTGCAAAAGGCCCCGCTGAAGCCGGCCCGGGTCGTGCTTCACGTCTTCCTGATCGCCCTTGGCCTGTTGTGGCTGACACCGCTGGTGGTTTCGCTCTACGCCTCCTTCCGACCGTTCAGCGAAACCCAGGCCGACGGCTTCCTGTCGCTACCCAGCTCCCTGAGCCTCGAGAACTATCGCTCGGCCCTCGACCAGGGTGATTTCCTCGACAAATACTGGAACACCGCGCTGATCCTGGTTCCGTCGCTGATCCTGACCCTGTTCCTGGCCTCGCTGATCGCCTTCGTGGCCAGCCGCTATTCGTGGCGGTTCAACATCTTCTTCCTGGTGCTGTTCACCGCCGGTAACCTGCTCCCTCAGCAGATCATGGTGGCGCCGCTGTTCCAGGCCTTCCGGCGGATCCCGTTGCCGGACTTCATGTCCAACTCCGGCAATCTGAACGGCTCCAACTGGGCCATCATCCTGCTGCACGTCGGCTTCCAGATGGGGTTCTGCACCTTTGTGTTGAGCAACTACATGAAGTTGTTGCCCAAGGAGTTGAACGAGGCGGCAATGGTCGACGGAGCCAGCCTGTGGACCATCTACTCCAAGGTGGTGATGCCGCTGACCCGCCCGGCCATGGCGGCGCTGGCCACGCTGGAGTTCGCCTGGATCTACAACGACTTCTTCTGGGCCGTCATCTTCGAGCAGCGGGGCGACGACCGTCCGATCACCTCGGCCCTGGCCAACCTCGGCGGCGAGTTCGTGACCGACACCAACGTGGTGGCGGCAGCGTCGATCTTCGTCATCATCCCGGTGATGATCGTCTACTTCGCACTGCAGAAACACTTCATCGCCGGCCTGACCCTCGGCTCCACCAAGGGGTAGGGCCACCGCCATACCGCCAAAATTGCAGTAAAAAGCGAGCCTGAGGCTCGCTTTTTACTGCGAGAATCGACGGCCATGACCGGTGCACCCCTTCTCCGATCCGAAGTCGACGCTCTACGGGCCGACGTCGGTTTCACCGCCGACCGCATTCATCTGAATCACGCCGGCGCCTCGCCGTCGCCCCGCCGGGTGCTGACCACCCAGCTCGATCATCTCCGGCGGGAGGCGGAGATCGGCGGCTACGAGGCGGCCCGGGAGTCGGCCGAGGCCGACAGCGCCGTGTACGACTCGATCGCCGCCATGCTGTGCTGCCGGCCGAGTGAGATCGCCCGCCAGGAACACGCCACCGCGGCCTGGAACGCCGGCTTCTGGGCTGTACCCATGAGCCCCGGTCAGCGTATTCTCACCGCCGAGGTGGCCTACGGGGCCAACGCCGTGGCCTTCCTCCATGCCCAACGGCACAGGGGCGTCACGGTCGAGGTGATACCGAGCGACGAGCACGGCCAAGTCGACGTCTCGGCCCTGGCCTCATCACTTGACCAGGGCGACGACGTGGCACTGATCGCCATCACCCACGTGCCGACCAACGGCGGCCTCGTCAACCCGGCGGCCGACGTGGGGGCACTGGCCCGGGCGGCCGACGTGCCCTTTCTGCTCGACGCCTGCCAGTCGGTCGGCCAACTCGATCTCGACGTCGGCGAGCTGGGTTGCGATCTACTGTCGGCCACCGGCCGCAAGTACCTGCGGGGGCCTCGGGGCACCGGCTTTCTCTACGCCTCCGATCGGATCATCGATCGCCTGGTCCCCGCCACCCCCGATCACCACGGGGCCGATTGGGTATCAACCACCGGCTATGAGTTCCGGGCCGGGGCCAGACGCTTCGAGCATTGGGAGTACAACCACGCCGCCTGGTTGGGGTTGGGCGTTGCAGTCGACGAGGCCCTGACCATCGGCATTGACCGCATCGAGGCCACCGTTCGGCGGCAGGCCGACCGCCTCCGAGCCGCTCTTACCGCGGCCGGCCACCCGGTGTTCGATCTGGGAATCGATCGCTGCGGCATCGTCACCACCAACGTCACCGGAGTACCGGCCACCGAGGCCAAGCAGCGACTGGCCGACGCCGGCGTCAACGTCTCGGTCACCAAACCGGACTCGACCCGCTGGGACTTCGAGCGACGGGACCTCGACCCCATGCTCCGGCTCTCGGTCCACATCACCACCACCGACGACGAGATCGACCGGACCGTCGAGATCATGGGGGAGATGACGCCGGCCGACCCTCCCCCGAACTTTGGGACCACTACGACCCATTAGAGGGTCGTCCCGGTCCCAAAGTTCTCGAGGGTTTGTGCGTCAGAGATAGCGGTGCTGCAGCCGGCTGATCTCGTCGAGACCGATGAGATCGGTGAAATCGGCGAACGACGGCAGGCCGGCCTCGACGTTGCTCGGGGTGCCGTCGGCCTTCACCGCCGCCAGCGTTGACCGCATCGCCCCGACGGCGGCCAGCAGCGCGGTGATGGGCATGATGCACAGGGCGAAGCCCAACTCGACCAACTCGTCGTGGGTCAACGACGGAGATTTGCCGCCCTCCACCCAGTTGTGGAGCAACGGCGTGCCCCGGTATTCGGCGGCCATGGCCTCGATCTCGTCGTAGGTCCGCAGGGCTTCGATGAACAACACGTCGGCGCCGGCCTCGACTGCGGCGTCGGCTCGGCGGCGGGCCTCGTCCAACCCCAGAGGAGCTCGGGCGTCGGTGCGGGCGATGATGAGGAAGTCCGGCGAGGTGCGGGCGTCGACGGCAGCCCGGATCTTGGCCGCGAACTCGGTCACCGGGACCACCTCCTTGCCCTCCATGTGCCCGCACCGTTTGGGCGTCACCTGATCCTCGAGGTGGATGGCCGCCACCCCGGCCCGCTCGTAGGCCTGAACGGTGTGGATGACGTTGATGGGATTGCCGTAGCCGGTGTCGGCGTCGGCCACCACGGGCACGGCCACCGCGGCGGCGATGCGGCGGGCGTTGTCGACCATCTCGGCCAGGCCCAACAACCCGATGTCGGGGCGGCCCAGAAGTGAGGCCGCCGTACCGAAGCCGGTCATGTACACCCCGTCGAACCCGGCCTGTTCGATCAGCCTGGCCCCCAACGCGTCGTAGCATCCGGGTAGCAGCACGGGCCCGTCGACGGTCTCCATCAACTGACGGAGGCGGCCCGGGTCCGGGGGTGTCGACAACAGTTCAGCCATAGCGCCAAATGTAGAGCCCGGCGGCAACGGCAGCGAACGGGCCGGCGGCGATCACGGCGACCGGAGCAACTTGAGCGACCGGTGGGGCGGCCGTACACTGGCCCGGTGGCTGAGCCGGATTCACTGCGGACGGCGGCCGGCAAGGAGCTGGCCGACGATTATCGCCGTTCGGGTTTCGGTCAGGGTTTGGGCGTCGGCGACAAGGTCGGCGTGCTGGTGGTCGACGTGTGCCGGGCCTACGCCGAGCCCGAGTCGCCGCTCTACGCCAACTGCCAACCGGCCTTCGATGCCTGCGTCGAGCTGGTGGGCCGGGCCCGAGCCCACGGTGCTCCCGTGGTGTGGACCAGGGTGCGTTATCAACCGGGGGGAGCCGACGGAGGATTGTTCTACCGCAAGGTCGGCGCTCTGTCCTGCTTCGATGAGGGCAATCCGTTGGGCGACTGGCTCGACGAACTGACGCCGACCGAGGGTGAGGTGGTGGTCAGCAAGCAGTACGCCTCGTCGTTCTTCGGAACCTCGCTGGCGTCGTCGCTCAACACGGCCGGCATCGACACGCTCCTGATCTGCGGGGTGTCGACCTCGGGCTGCGTGCGGGCCACCGCCCTCGACGCCCTGCAACACGGGTTTCGGCCGTTGGTGGTGGCCGACGCCTGCGGCGACCGCGATCAGCGGGTTCACGACGCCAACCTGTTCGACCTGGGCGCCAAGTACGCCGACGTCATCGAGCTCAGCGATGCGGTCGCCATCCTGGCGGCGAAAGTCTGACAAGAAGAAGGGGAATGACATGGATCTGGGAATCTTCATCCCGATCGGCAACAACGGCTGGATGATGTCGAAGAACGCTCCGCAGTACATGCCGAGCTTCGACCTCAACCGCACAACGGCGGAACGGGCGGAGGCGGCGGGCTTCGACTTCCTCCTGTCGATGGTGAAGCTGCGGGGCTTCGGCGGCGAGACGGAGTTCTGGGATCACAACCTCGAGTCGTTCAACCTGATGGCCGGACTGGCGGCCGTCACCAACGACATCCAGCTGTTCGCCTCCGTGGCGCTGCCCACGCTGCACCCGGCCATGGTGGCCCGCATGGCATCCACCATCGATGACATCTCCAACGGCCGGTTCGGCATCAACATCGTGTCGGGTTGGAACCAGAGCGAGTACGCCCAGATGGGGGTGTGGCCCGGCGACTGGTACTACGAGAAACGCTACGACTACGCCACCGAGTACGTGACCATCATGAAGGAACTGTGGTCAACCGGGGTCAGCGATTTCAAGGGGGAGTACTTCCAGCTCGACGACTGCCGCCTGTCGCCTCCGCCGAAAGACAGTGGGGTGCCGCTGGTGTGCGCCGGCCAATCCGATCGGGGCATGGAGTTCTGCGCCCACCACGGCGACTACCAGTTCATCATCGGCACCGGCGACCTCGATGTGGTTCGCAGCGATGCCGCCCGGCTCGTGGCCGCGGCCGAAGTGAGCGGACGGGACGTCGGCGTGTACGTGCTGTTTCAGATCACCATGGGCGAGACCGACGACGAGGCCGAGGCCAAGTGGCAGCACTACCGCGACGGCGCCGACCTGGAGGCCATCAAGTTCATGACCGGGCAGGCCGAACTCGACACGGCGGGAGCAACGGCTGAGAAGATCACCGAGATGCAGGGGGCGTTCAACCTCAACATCGGCCCGATCGTGGGCTCCCACGCCACCATTGCCGCTCGACTTGATGAGGTCTCGCAGATCGACGGGGTCAAGGGTGTGATGTGCGTATTCGACGACTACCCGGTGGCCACCGCCGAGTTCGGCTCGCAGGTGATGCCCAAGATGGAGAGTCGTTCGTGACCGGCGCTCGACCAATGGTCCGGGCTGTGATCGGCAACCCCAACCCCGGCGGTCGCACCACGACCGTGGGGGAGGCGGTGGCCGCCGCCGTGGCCGAGCTGGTCGGTGGCGACGACTCTGAAGCTGATGGCGAGACAATCGAGTTGGCCCATATCGGCCCTCATTTGTTCGAATGGGGCAACGACGAGGTCAAGGACCTTGTCGACCGGGTTGCTTCGAGCACGGTCAACGTGTTCGCCTGCCCGACCTACAAGGCCACCTACACCGGACTGCTGAAGGCGTTCCTCGACAACTACGGCAACGACGGCCTGGCGGGAACGATCGCAGTTCCGGTGATGGTCGGCGGCACCCCCCGCCATGCCCTGGCCCCGGAGGTACACCTGCGACCGCTGCTGGTAGAGCTGGGAGCCTCGGTGCCCACCCGTGGTCTCTACGTGCTCGACTCTGAGATGGACGGGTTGCCGGCGGCGGTGGAAGCCTGGGCGGCCGGCGCCGCTTCCCAGCTGAACCAAACTTTGTGACTGCTACGACCCGTTAACGGGTCGTAGCAGTCACAAAGTTCCAGGGGAGGTGGGCTACGGTCGATGGGTATGCACCCCATCGTGAACGAGAAGTATGTAAGGCTCACCACCTACAAACGAGACGGTTCCCCGGTGGCGGTGCCGGTCTGGATTGCCGACCTGGGCGACGGCACCGTTGGATTCACCACCGCATCGTCGAGCTGGAAGGTCAAGCGCATCGGCAACAACCCCCAGGTCACGCTACAGCCGTCCAACAACAAGGGTGAGCCCCTGCCCGGCAGTGAGACCGTGTCGGGGACGGCATCCATCCGTGACGACGCCGCCGGTTTCGAAGCGGTCAGGAGCCGAATCAAGGCCAAGTACGGCTGGCAGTTCGCCTTGATCAGCCTCGTCGGTCAGGCGGCCAAGCTGATCGGTCGAGGCAGCGGCACCGACACCGGCATCGTGATCACCCTTGACGAGTAACCGGCCCACCGGGGACCGCCACCAGGCATTGGTGAGGTTTTGGACGGCAAGCGGTGCCTGGTGCGGGATTGTGTCCAAACCTCGGGGCGGGGCGAGACTGGTCAGGCCCGGTCAGGCGTAGCGCTCCTGTTGGCTGGGGCGACGGCGGACGCCGGCGGCGCCGATGGGGCCGATGATGTGAATCCTGGTCAACCTCACCAGTCGTCGGACCGAACGGATGGGATGGCGAAACCCGGCCCACAACAACCCCCGCAGGCCGGGTAGACCCCGCAGCGGGTGGCGGAGTTGGGCCACTACCCCGGTGGGAATGTGCTCGTTGACCCCGTAGCGGACCGGGCGGCGATCCCGGGGCATGAAGTAGGTCCCGAACATGAGATCCCAAGCCGGTAGGAACACCGAGTAGTTGGCGTTGATGGCCCCCACCTCGTTGGCGTGGTGCCAGTGATGAAACTCCGGAGTGATGATCAGCTTGTGCAGCGGTCGGAGCCGCCAGCGTACGTTGGCGTGGAGGAAGATCCCGATCACGATCTGGACGACGGCCAGCGCACCGGTGACCTCGGGCTCGAAGCCGGCGGCCAGCAGGAAGACGGCAGCCGGTGCGATCAGGGTGCCGTCGAGCGGGTGGGTGCGAAAGCCGCTTATCCAATCCAGCCGTTCAGTCGAGTGGTGGATGGCGTGGAAGCGCCACAAGATCGGCACCTCGTGATACCAGCGATGGGTCCAGTAGATGGCCAGGTCGAACAGGGCAATGCCGACGATGAGCATGACCGGGGCCGGCAGCACGGCCACCAGCGGCCTCACCATCAGTCCGGGAACCCAGAACAGGCTCAGCACCCCGACCGGGATGGCCACGATCAGACCGATGATGTTGAGCAGGGTTCCGGCCAGGGCGTAGCCGATGTCGGTTCCCAGTTCCGGTCGGCGGATCCGCTGACGATGGCGGGGAAACAGCTTCTCGAACGGGACGACCAGAACAAAGACCAGACCGACGACGATCGGGGTCGAGGCGTCGATGGCCAGAGAGAGGGCAATCAGCGAAAGGGCCAGGAACCGGCCGGCCCAGAGGGCACGCCGCCGGGCACCGCCCCTGGGGGCCCCGGTCTCCCCGCCCCGGTCGGCCAGGGCGGGCATCGGTGACCGGGGCGGGGGCGGCGGCGGCGGAGGTGCGGCGGGAAAGGGTGGTGGGGGCTCTATCGGGGGAGGGGGAGAATCGAAGGCGACCATGTCCTACTGTCGAGTGAACGGCGGCCATCGGTTCACCAGCTTTTCCCTCGCTCATGAACCGGTAACGGCCGATGACTCGACAGACACTGTGATGCAGCCCCGAACGACCCCTGACGGCTCCGAGGCCGACGACCGAGCCCTGGTGGCCCGCATCAGTCGGGGCGACCGGGTGGCACTCGAACAGCTGTACTTTCGCCACGCCTCGTGGCTACTGGGACGCTTGCAGAGCCGCTGTGGCGATCCGGACCTGGCTGACATCGCGGTGCAGGACACCTTCATCGCCGTTTGGCGGTCGGCCTCCAAGTACCGGGCCGACGGGGCGGTGGCGGCCTGGTTGTGGAGCATCGCCATCCGGCGGTTGATCGACCAGCTCCGCCGCCGCCGCCCCACTCCGGTTCCCGACGAGATGCTGCAGGTTTACAACGATGGAGGTACCGTTCGCTCCACCTCCTTCGAAGACGTCATCACCCAGCAGGCGGCCCACACCGAACTCGGGCCGGCCTTCCGCACTCTCCACCCGGACCTGCAGGCCGTCCTCATTGCCACCGCCATCGACGGTCTGACCACCAAGGAAGCGGCCCGTCTGCTCGACATTCCCCAAGGCACGGTCAAGACCCGGCTCATGCGAGCCCGATCATCACTTCAGGAGGCGCTGCGATGAACGCCGACCATCACCCACCGTCGATGGGAACCCCTCCTCCGCCCATCGATCCCGTTCGGCTTCAGCGAAACTGGATGGCCATCTCCACCGAGCTGTTCGCTCCTCAGCCCCGCCGGGTCGAACGCTGGCTGCGGCGGCTCTCACTACCGCCCACCGTAACCAGGCTCATGGTGTCGACTCCCGCCCTTCGCCGGGCCTGGTTCCTGGCCCTCGGTCTGGTCATGATCATCGGTATCGGCGCCGGTGACGGCGCCAAGACCGAAGACGATCTGTTCCTCCTGCTGCTGCTCGCTCCCCTGGTTCCGGTGCTGGGTGTGGTCATGGCCTACGGCCCGGCCGCCGACCCGGCCCACGAGGTTTCGCTGGCCACCCCGCTTTCCGGATTCCGTCTGGTCATGATCCGCACGGCCACCGTGGTGGCATGTTCGGTTGTGCTCTTGGCGGTGGCTTCACTGATCTCGGGAACATTGACCCCGATGGCCTTCGCCTGGTTGCTCCCGGCGTTGGGGCTGACCTCGGCCTCGCTGGCTCTGATGACCTTCACCTCGCCTCGCCGGGCCGGGTCGGTAGTGTCGGTCCTGTGGGTTCTCGGTGTGGGTGCGGCCCGGGGCGGTGAGAATGCACCGTTGACCGCCTTCGCCCTCGGCGGCCAGGTGTTGCTGCTGACCATCGGACTGGCCGCCCTCGTCGTCTGCTACCTACGGCGGGACCGTTTCGACCTGTTGGCCATTCAAACATGATTGCCGCCCCGCCTCCGGTAGGTCGACCGGCCCAGGTCCTGGCCTTCGGCGCGGCCAAGACATTGCGGGGGAGAGCCGTTCTCCAGAGTCTCGACCTGTCGATCCAGGGTGGGTTGACCACGGTGTTGGGTCCCAACGGTGCCGGTAAGACCACGCTGCTCCGCTGCCTGACCACGCTATGGATGACCGATGGCGACTCGATCGTGATCGACGGACTCAATCCCCGCCACGAACGGGACCGGGAGGAGATTCGCCGCCGACTGGGCTACCTGCCCCAGGAACCGGGGTTGGCCGGATCGGCCACCGTGTTCGACGTGGTCGACTACGTGGCCGTGATGAAGAAGGTGGGCGCCGAGGCCCTCAATCCCGAGCGAAACCGGCGGCTTCATGTGATGGAACAGCTGGCCCGGGTCGGGCTGGCCGACCGGGCGGCCGACCGGGTCGAGTCGCTGTCGGGGGGAATGAAGCGACGGGTCGGGCTGGCCCAAGCACTGCTGGGATGGCCGACCCTGCTCCTGCTCGATGAGCCGGCGGCCGGCCTTGATCCCGAGGAGCGCTCCCGGTTGCGATCCATTCTCAGCGAACACCGCCACCGGGCCACCATCGTCCAATCGACCCACCTGACCGACGAGGCCGCCTACAGCGACCGGGTCCTGGTCATGGCCGCCGGTCACATCATCTTCGACGGTCCGCCGGCCCGGCTGGCCGAAGCTGCGGCCGGGCGAACCTGGGCCCAGCCGACGCCGCCGCCAACGCCGCCCTTGGACTCCCATATCCTGGCCCACTGGCGGGAGGCCGACGGCAGCTACCGCTGCCTGGGCACCCCTCCTCCCGAGGCGATCGGCGTTGCCCCCCGCCTGGAGGACGGTTACCTGCTCCTCCTCCACGACCGAACGCCCAACCCGACCTCCCAGTAGCGCCAAGGCCGGGCTCGCAACTACGCTGGAAGCACCGACTCATCGCCGGACAGCCCTCCGTTGGAGGTCGAGATGACCGAAACTCCAGCTCCCGTGGAAGTATTCGGTGTCGGACCGGACGGCCGTTTGATCCCGCTCAACAGTCCGTCATCGTCGGCACCGCAGGAGCAGGGCGACGCGGACCGACTATGGGGCGGCGGGCTCCACGCCGGCCCATCATCGACCGGCCTGTCATCGACCGGCCTGTCGTCGACCGGCTCTCGCCGGGCGGCCCGGCCCGGCGGGTACGCCGACCGGCCGACCAGGCGGGGCGGCCGGGAGGATGTGATCGCCCCGGTTCCCGTCCTGCCGGGCCTGGCCAGCCGAACCTTGCACGACGGCGGAGTGTTCGTCGAACCGCTGCCGGGACTGACGGTCGATGTCGACAGCCTTGAAGTCGACTCCCAGGGCTCCTCATGGGACGTGACCGTTCGCTGCAAACGCTTCGGCCCCCGACGGCGGCGCAGTCGCCGGGCCACCCTGCGGGCCTACCCCTCGCCTTCGGCCAACCTCACCGTGCTCGAACTGGTGCCCACCCGGCGGCGCCTGGTGCAGACCAGAGCGTTCGTGGAAGCCGGCGTTCCCGCCATCGCCACCCTCAGCGGACGTATCGCCTCGGTCGCCGCCACCTCGACATCGGCCAGGGACGAACAGTGACCGGCCCATCTCTGGAGCTGTATCGGGCCGGGCCCCTGGCGGTGGGCACATTCCGTTGCCGGCCCAGCGACGCCGCCTTCGGTGGGGGCTGGATGGACCGGCCCACCATCGTCTTTCCCCGCACCTGTGTGAAGATCACCCAGCAGGGGGCTGACACGGTGGTGGCCGATCCAAACACCGTGATGCTGTACCGGGGCGGGCAGGAATACTCGCGGTCCAAGGTCGACTCCGCCGGTGACTTCTGCGAGTGGTTCGAGGTCGAGCCGGCCTGGCTACGAGAGGCGGCGGCCCCCTACGATCCCGAGCTGAACGCCGGCGACACCCCACCGGTTCGCCACACCCATGCCCCGGCCCGGCCCGAGGCCTACGCGCTGCAACGGGCGCTGACCCGCCTGCTGAGCGATCCTCGGGGCCGGCCGCTCGACCCTCTCCGAGTGGAGGAGGCGCTTCTCCGGTTGGTCGACCTGGTCATTCCCACGGCCTACCAACGGTTCAGCAGCCAACAACCGGTCAGCGCCACCCACCACGGCCTGGTCGACGACGCCAAGACATTCATGGCCACCAACTTCGATGACCGGATTTCCTTGACCGACATCGGCACCGCCGTCGGCTCGTCCCGATTTCACCTGGCCCGGGTGTTTCGCCAGGTCACGGGTACATCGCTCCACCAGCATCTCACATCGTTGCGGTTGCGGGCGGCCCTGAACCGGCTGGCCGACGGCGAGGAGGGCATCGCCGATATCGCCGTCGATGTCGGCTTCTCCAGTCACAGTCACCTCAGCCAGGCTTTCCGACGGACCTTCGGAATCAGCCCCAGCCGGTATCGTCGTCAGCCGGCGGCCGTACTGGCCACCACGTAGGCCACACCGAATCCGGTCAACAGATAGTCGGCCCGACCGTCACCATCGACATCGCCGATGGCCAGGGCGTCAACGCCCAGGAACTCGCCCGGCGTGGTACTGGTGATGGTGCGGAGAACGCTGCCATCACTCCCCGAGTAGAGGCGGACCGTCCCGGCGAAGGGGGCGCCCTCCGATGAACCCCAGGCCGCCACCAGTACGTCGGGGGTACCGTCACCGTTGCTGTCGTCGACGACCCGGCCCGGTCCCAGACCCTCGCCGGTCACCTGGCCCTTCTCCACCAGGATCGGCTTGCCGGTGGCACCGGAGAACAGGTAGAAGGCCCCGGTTCCGTTGACCGGTGTCCCGCCGCCGGGAACGGCACTGGTTCCACCGGCCCCGCCTCGGCCGGCGGCGTAGTCGGCCACGAACACATCAGGGGTTCCGTCACCGTCCACGTCACCGGCCCGACGGGCGAAGAAGCGGGCGAAGTTCTCGGCGTCGCCGCGGGGTTTGAGGGTGTGCACGATGGAGCCGTCGGCGCCGCTCAGCACATAGGCTTCGCCTCGACCCGAACCCTGGGCCGCTCCGCCGTCCCGTCCGGTGGCTCCCCAGGCCCCGGCCACCTGGTCGGGCACACCGTCACCGGTGACATCGCCGATCACGTCAACGGCCGAGCCCAGCACATCCCAGGCGTGCTTGCCGTCACGAGACCACAGTTCGGAGCCGTCGGCCCCGGAGAACACGGTGACCCGACCGGCCAACGGCTTGGACGATCCGGCGTTCTCCGCTCCGACGATCAAGTCGGCGTGGCCGTCCCCGTTGACATCGCCCGCTCCCGACACGGCGGTGCCCATGCGGGAGGCAACGGCCGGGGTGAACTCATGGATCACGGTGTGGTCGGCCCCGGAGAACACCAGGGCCCGACCCGGCGGGGTCGGCGAGGCGAAGGCCGGACCGGGGGCGCCGACGATGTAGTCGGGCGTACCGTCGGCGTCGACGTCACCGGCGGCGGCCATGGAGTACCCCAGCAGCTCCCCGGCCACGCCGTCGACAACGTTCAGGGTTGCTCCGCCTGCGCCGGAGAACACGAAAGCCCGACCGGCCACGGGACCGCCGGTGGAATCCAGAATGGCGGTCACCCCGTAGTCGT
Source organism: Acidimicrobiales bacterium (assembly GCA_965216685.1). Lineage (GTDB taxonomy): Bacteria > Actinomycetota > Acidimicrobiia > Acidimicrobiales > SZUA-35 > JAHELU01. The sequence continues at coordinate 2,558,804 of OZ244195.1, read as the reverse complement.
CGACCCCATCACCGTCGAGGTCGCCCAGATCGGCACCGACCCAGCCGAAGTAACCGGCCGCCCCTGACTCGACATGGGTTCGGAGCACGGTCACGTCGGGCTCGACGAACCCCATGGCGTAGGCGATGGTCGGCACCATCATGGTCAGGACGGCGGTGAGGGTGGCGATGATGGGCCATCGATAGCGGTGCATGGTGGTTCTCCTCGATCAGACCTCATCATCACCGACGGCAGCGCCTGCGACTGTCAAAATCGTGCTCGTTTGCCCACCGCTGTGGTGGCGGCACCCTGCTAGCATCACGGCGTGGCCTGCCGGGCTCCCCGCCTCAGGGCCACGTCCGCCGCCCCATGTTGTTCAACACCGTTCAGTTCCTGATCTTCTTCAGCCTGTTCTTCGTCCTGTATTGGACGTTGCCGCCGAGCCGTCGGAATGGGCTGTTGCTGGTCGGCTCCTACTTCTTCTACGGCATGTGGGACTGGCGGTTCCTGGGTTTGCTGGCCCTGTCCACGGTGGTCGACTACACGGTGGGCCACGCGCTCGGCCGGCGGGGCGACAACCCCGGGCGCAGGGTTCTGTTGGCCCTCTCGATGACGGTGAACCTCGGGCTCCTCGGGCTGTTCAAATACCTGAACTTCTTCGTGGCCGGCATGGCTGATCTGCTGAGCGGGGTGGGCCTGGAGCCCAATGAGCCGCTGCTTTCGGTCGTCCTGCCCGTCGGCATAAGTTTCTACACCTTCCAGACGATGTCCTACACCATCGACGTGTACCGGCGACAGATCGAACCGGTTCACCACCTGGTCGACTTCGCCACCTACGTGGCCTATTTCCCCCAGCTGGTGGCCGGACCCATCGAGCGGGCCCGGGTGCTGATGCCCCAGATCGTGAGCACCGGGCGTCACCTGGACCGGACCGGGATCGGCTCGGGCCTGGGTTTGATCCTGGCTGGGCTGGTCAAGAAGGTGGTACTGGCCGACGGGGTGGCCCACATCGCCGACCGGGTTTTCGACGCCCCGGGCGAGGTGTCAATGGTGGCGGCCTGGGCCGGCGTATTGGCGTTTTCGGTGCAGATCTACGGTGACTTTGCCGGCTACACCGACATCGCCCGCGGCGTGTCCCGCCTGCTCGGCATCGAGTTGAGCGTCAACTTCGCCCAGCCCTACCTGTCCCGCAACATCACCGAGTTCTGGCGGCGCTGGCACATCTCGCTGTCGAACTGGCTGCGGGACTACCTCTACATCTCGCTGGGTGGTAACCGGCGAGGCCCGCTCCGAACCTACGTCAACCTGATGGTCACCATGTTGCTGGGGGGATTGTGGCACGGCGCGTCGTGGAACTTCGTGGTGTGGGGTGCCCTGCACGGTATCTATCTGGTGATCCACCGGTTGACCCGTGGCGGTACTGTGCCGGTGGGCGATCCCCGCCCGGCCGACGGGCCGGCCGTGGCCGCCACCTTTGTGATGGTCTCGCTCACCTGGATCTTCTTTCGGGCACCCGACTTCACCACGTCGGGCCAGGTCTTCGCCGCCCTGGTTCGGCCTCGGGGGTTCTGGAGTCCGGCCGAGCTGGCGGTTGTGCTCGCCATCGCCGGGGTCGCTCTGACCCTGGACCTGGCCACCCGGTTCAGGCTCGTCACCCCGGAGCTGCTCCGCCACCGCCCGATGACCAGTGGGGCGCTGGCCGCTCTGTCCATGACCGCCATCGTCCTGTTCTCCGGCGACACTCCTCGACCCTTTGTCTATTTCCAGTTCTGACCTGTGAACGTACCGGCCCCCCGCCTCATCGTCCTGGCTGCCGCCACCGTCCTGGCCGTTGCCACCACGAGCTGTGGACACGGTGACAGGGCGACGGCCGGCGAACGCGATCCCTATGCCGTGGCTCAGGCCATCATCGACCGAGATCAGGCGGCCGCCCCCGCCGGCGTCACCCCGGCCGAGCCGAACCAGTTGGCGGCCACCGACTGTCGGTTGACGACGACCGCCGACGAGTACGGGTTCGAGTCGGAGGAACTGATTTGTGCCGACCCACCACCGGTGGGTGCTCCGGATTCGGTCGGCGGTTCCAAGCCGACGGTGGTCGACCTGAACGCTCTCGATGGGCACCTCGACCCGGCCCATTTCCTCGATTTGGCGGCTCTGGTCCCCGAGGCCGCGCTGGTCGAACGTTTCGTCGAGCTCGACCGTTACCTGCGGGTGGTCGAGCATCACTGCGGGCGGGACGCCGGGCGGTGGGAGGAGGCGCTGGCCGCCTACGCCGATGCCGCCGAAACGGTGGCCGGCGAGCTGGCAGCAGCCACCGCCATCCTGGATGGCTTCGTAGGCTCGCTGGAGGCCAAGGTTCTGGCCCGGGCGCTGGTGGAGCGGGCCATCATGGGCTCCGGCTGTTCCCAACCCGGTGCCCCCATCCGGTCCCGGGCCGCCGTCAGCGACGACACGCTCGTGACCACCGCCGATGCGGCGGCGGCCACCGTGGCCATCGACAACACGCTCCGAGCTTCGGCCTACGGCCCGCTGTTCCACCTCTACTCCACCCTCCCCAACTACGTCTGGATGCGGTCGGAGACGACCGCCATCGACGTTGCCCTGCTGGGCACCTCCCAGTTGGGAGCGGGCATCGACGTCGGCCTGCTCAACGATCAGCTGGAATCCGAGGTCGGCTCGGCCTGGCTGCCAGGGGCGCTGCCTGAAGTTCAGCAGCTCTGGATACCGGAGGTGGAGGCCTACACCGGGGCCGAAACCTACGTGTGGTTCATTGGCCCCCTCGACCTGTTCGTCGACTGCGACACCACCGCCCGAGGAGCGGAGTACCGGCGGCTGGCCGAGGCCCGGGCCGCGGCCTTCGGGCCGGGAGGTTTCGTCGCCGCCGCCACACCCATCGAACGTATCCTGGGTCCGGCCCAGCCGGCGGAGACGGTGCGGGGCGATCACGAGAAGCGGCCGGGCATCGATGTCGAGGGGCTGGCCGTCCACCGGGAGCAGTACCTTCCCGGGTTCCAGCAGGGCCGGTTTTGCCGGGAGCGGGCGGCCATCGTGGCCGACACGGTTGCCGGGTTGACCGCCCGGGGTCGGCGGGTGATCCTGGTCGGGATGCCGGTTCATCCCGAACTACGGGGGGTTCGACCGGCTGACGCCGACTCCATGTCGGCCCTGGTCGATCTCCTACCGGCCGGTGTTGCTTTCATCGACCTGACCGGGGCCGTCGACGATCCCGGGCAGTGGTCGGACCTGACCCACATGACCGCCACCGGAGCCGACAGCTACACCCGGCTGGTGGCCGAGGAGTTGGTGACAGTGGGAGTCGGATGACGGCCACCGTTCGATTCGTCGTCGGCTTCCTGGTCATCGTGACCGCCGCCGAGCTGGGAGCCCGGGCCCTGGTTCCCCAGTCGGAGCTTCTGCGGTGGCACGAACACCCGGCGGCCATCAAGATCGAAACGTTGACCGACAGCGGTCGGCAGGGTCGATCGGTGAGCACCGTGGTGGCCGGCACGTCGATGGCCCAGCAGGATCTCCTCCCCGAGGTGCTGGCCGAGATCGCCGGACCATCGACCGTCGGATCGGGCGACGTCTACAACGTGGGGCTCAACGGCGGCGTGCCGGTGGTCATGGAACGTTGGCTGCTGGACGAGATCGTGCCCCGGGTCCAGCCGGAAACCGTGATCTGGGGAGTGGCCGGCCTCGATCTGTCGGCCCGCTATGGCGACGCCACCATGAAGGCCTACCGGGAGGCGCCGGCCACCAGGCCGGGAGTCCTGGCCGACCTCGATCGGAACGTGTCAGCCGCTTCCCGCTTGGTGGCGGCCCGCCAAGTGCTACGCGACCCCTCCGCCCTCTGGGGCAGCAAGGCCGACGAGAATCGACAACGGCGGTCGGCGGCCGAATCCGAGGTTGGACCCGACGGGCGGCGTTTGGCCTACGATCTCGATCTCTCGGCCCAACGGGCCGATGAGATCAGACGCCGGCTCACCCCCTATCAGCTCGACCGGGAGGACCTGGCCGCCATGATCCGGACCGTCGATCGGCTCACCGCCCTCGATGTTCGGGTGATCTTCGTCGAACTTCCCGTTCCACCCCGCCTCCACCAGCTGATCGACAACGCCAGGACCGACCAGGGCACGGCCGACCAGGGCACCAACGTCCAGGTTCGATTCCGGGAGGCGATGCAGCATTTGGCCGACGAACTCGACGTGCCGTTCATACCCCTGGCCGCCACGGCTCCTGATGGATTCAGCGACGCCGACTTTGTCGATTTCACCCACCTCGGTCCGGAGGCGGCCGACCGGTTCTCCCACGCCGTCGGTCGATACCTGGCCGAGCTGCCGGCCCAGCGGCCGTAGTCCCCGGCTTTCACCGCCGGCCGATGTGTGTTGTCATTCGGAGATGGCAATGACGGCGCAAACCTCGAGCAACCCCGTGATGGTCACCGGCGCTTTGGCGGTGGTGGCCTTGGCCCTGTCGCTGTGGCTGTACTCCTCCGCCTTTGACGACCAGTTCCGCTGCGACCACCTCATCGTCGACAGCGTTGATGCCCCACAGTTCATGTGCAACGGCGCCGACCTGGGAGCGGCCACCGGGGTGGCCGGTGCGGTCGATTCGGTAGCCGAGGCCTTGGGGCTGGGCGACGATGACCCGGTGGTGGGCGACGCCCTCACCGTGCCCGGGCTGTCCGGACTGATCGACGGACCACTCGAGGTGATCCGCAAGATCGGGGTGGTGGCCGGGCTCCTGCTGGTGGCGGCGGCCGCCGCCGCTCTCACCTGGCTGCAGCGCCACCTGGCCCAGGTGATCCGCCTGCTGCGGGGCGACCGGGAGGCCTGGCGTCGAGCGGCCATCACCGGACGAATGTTCTTCGCCACCTATCTCCTACTACTGGTGCCTATCGTGATCGTTGCCGTTGCCGCCTGAGGCAACTAATTACGAAGCCTCTTGAGGCAACCAATGACAAGGCCGCCTGAAGCAACCAATTACGAGGCCGCCTGACCGGAGGATCCATGGAGATAACCCTTGACAGCATCGAAGCCACCACGGCCAGGGCGCTGGCGGCTCACGGCGCATCGGAGGCGGTGGCCGCCAGCGTGTCCGCCGCGGTGCGGGCAGCGGAGGGCAACGGCAACCGGATCTGCGGCCTCTACTACGTGGAGAGCTACTGCCTGCAGCTGCGATCAGGTCGAGTCGACGGATGGGCTACGCCGGTGGTGACCAGCACCAGGCCGGGGGCCATCCGGGTCGACGGTCAGCTGGGGTTCGCCCAGCCGGCCTTCGACGCCGGCTTCGACTCGGCCCTGGAGGCTGCTCGGGCCTGCGGTGTGGCCGGGCTCTCGATCGAACACACCCACACCTGCACCGCCGTCGGTTACTTCACCGAACGTCTGGGACGGGCCGGCGTAATTGCCTTCGGCTGCACCAACGCCTCACCCCGGGTTGCTCCTCCCGGCGGCTCGGTCGCCTTGCTGGGCACCAACCCGCTGGCCCTGGCCGTACCCGACGGACAGGGCGGGATCGCTTTCGGGTTCGACTTCAGCACCAGTGCGGTGGCCCTGGGCCGTATCACCATGGCCGCCGCCGCCGGCGAAGACATCCCCCTCGGGTGGGCGATCGACAACACCGGCACACCGACTACCGACCCCCAGGCGGCGTTGGCCGGTTCGCTGGTCAGCACCGGGGGCTACAAGGGGTTCGGGCTGGGGTTGATGGTCGAGATCCTGGCCGCCGGGCTGACGGGCGGTCGGGCCAGCGTCGAGGTGCCGCCGCTGAAGGCCACCGATGGACCACCCCATGATCTCGGCCAGTTCTATCTACTCATCGACCCGGAGGCCTTCACCGCCGAGCGACTCCACGCCCTCACCGCTCAGCTGCGTGACCTGGTCGACGCCCAGCCGGGCTCGCGGCTGCCGGGAACAAACCGACCGATCAAGGATCCTGTTGACGTACCCGACGAACTGTGGGCCCGCATGGAGGAATTGGCCGACGGCTGATGGCCTCATTCTGGCTCGCTCCGGTCCCAAAACGCCCGCACGGCCCGGACCGACTCGGAGGCCCGGGCCGGCTCGGAGGCCAGTGGCATCGGCGAGCCCTCTCCCAAAGCCTTGTCGACCCCGCGTGGGTGGCCCAATCCGGGAACATAGGCTCCGACGGCCTGTTTCTTGCAGTAGAAGACGAGGACTGGGCTCGTCTTCTACTGCAAGAATTGGCCTTGGCAAGGCTCCGGATCGCCCCGAGCCAAGGGCCAAAACGCCCGAACGGCCCGGACCGACTCTGAAAGCCGATCCGGGCCGTCCTGAAGGGGACTGCTAGTTCGTCAACTGGCGGTCGACTATGGCGCCAGATGCTGCAGCGAGCGGGCCATCACCTCGTTGCGCTCCTCGGCGGTCGAGATTCCCTCGAAGCCGAAGCCGAAGTACAGGGTGTCTTCGGTGGCGACAATGCTGGCGATCTCGAAGAGAATGCCAACACGATCCCAGTCACCGGTGTTGGCGGCGCTGCCCTCGGGGGAACCAGGCACGGTGAAGCCACCCAGTCCGTCCTCGAAGGAGGTCTCCAACACGGTGGCACCATCGGCGGTCACCGACACGTCATCGACGAAGACGCCGAGGTCGCCGGTGGCCCAGTCGGTGGCGAAGGTGATCGACACCTCGACCTGGGATCCGGCGTAAGCCGACAGGTCGATCGACCACTGCTCGATGCCGTCCGACGGACCGGTGGTGGCGTGCCATTCACCAGTGGTGCCGGTCGGGTTGCAGTCGCCGTCCATGTAGCGGGCCAGGAACGGATGGAGCTGATCCACCCATCCCGACTGACATGATTGGCCGGTGTCCTGCCCGGTATGACCGTTCTGGTCGGGCAGCGTGGTCCAATCGTCCTGACCCACGGTGTGGGCCTCGACGAACATGTAGTCCCAGTCGGCTTCGATGGCATAGGAGGTGGCGAACTCCATCGTGGCCGACGAGGCGCCGGTCAGGTCGATGGTGGTCGACAGCCGCTTGTAGGCCACGTCGTCATGGTCGGTGGCAACCTGCCAGTCGCCGGTCACCGGCTCGAACGGGGCACCGCCGCCGGTGTCCCAGCTGGCCAGCCGTTCCGACGGCTTGAGCAACGGGAAGTCGCTGTTGGGCAGCACGCTGTCGGTCACCACGAATGAGGCGGTTCCGGTGCTGGCGGCACCGGGCAGGCCCTGATTGTCGGCCGAGTCGCCACCGTCGAGTCCGAAGGTGTAGCCGTCGAACGCTCCGCCCACACCGGTGACGTCGTAGGCCTCACCGTCGGGGTTGAGGCCGCCACGACGGGACCGGGTGAAGGCGCCGAACCAGTACTGGTAGACGTCGTCGGTCAGGATCAGACACTCCAGATCCGGGTCGGTCTGGTGGGCGATCACACACGGGATCTCGGGAGCGCCGTTGGTGCCATAGTCCAGCGGGAAGAACTCCTCGAAGCCGTGGTTCTTGCCGGTGGCCAGCACCTTGCCGCCCTCGTTGATGTAGTCCCGGATGGTCATGTTCATCTCATGAGCGGTCAAGATGGTGCTCAGGCCACCCTGGTAGTCGGTCACCAGCTTCTCGCCGGTGTACCAGATCACCACGTCGTAGTGGTTGAGCACACCCAGGTGATGGGGGACGTTGGTCGTGCCCACGTCGAAGACCTCGTAGGTCTTGCCGTTGGCATCGAGGGCGTCGGTGTAGTAGCTGAGGTACTCCAGCGGAGCGCCGCCACCAAGGAAGGTGCCGGGGCTGTTGTCGACCACGATCAGCACGTCGGCCCCCGACGTGGTGATCACGTCGTAGGTGAAGTGCTCGGACTCGACTTTGGCCGCCGCTTGGCTACCGCCACCAGACGGAGTGTCGACTGCGGTGAACCAGACTTCAACACTGTCGCCGGCCGAGGCGCCGGTTACGGTGCCCCGGTATTCGCCGTAGTAGATGTTGCCGGTGGCGCCGTAGCGTTCACCGCCGCCCCACTCGGAGATGGCCTTCGTGACCTCGGGACCACCGTTGATCGAGTAGTGCATGCGCAGCTGCTTGAACTCCCGCTTGGCCCACACGGCCACTTCCTGATCGGCACCCCAGCTTTCGCCGAAGGTTGTGACCTGGAAGTCGGGGGCGGGGGTGCCGACCGGTGAGACCGGATTGGCCGGGTCGGCAGCCGACTCGGCGATGGCCAGCTGGTACTCGATGTTCTTCTCGAACTCGAACTGCACCAGTTCCTCATCATCGGGGAACTCGAAGCCGGAGCGGGCCTCGTCCTGGCAGTAGGACGGACCAAACTCATCGTCGTCGATGTAGGTGGTTGCCGTCTGGCAGGTGGCCAGCTCCGGGGTGTAGGCGATGATGCCGTGTTGACCGACGGCGTGACCGGTGGTGGTGCCGTTGGTGATGTACAGCTCGGCCGACAGATCGGGATCGTAGCCCTCGACACCCGGGTTGGCGTCGGTGCCGTTGATGGCGATGTTGATCAGATCATCGGGAGTCGGGCTGTCGACCTGGTTGCCGGTGCCGTAGAGCAGCAGCTCGGCGGCCGAGTGGTAGTTGACCAGGAACGAGAAGTCGTACTGACCCATCAGGCTGTCGAGGGCCACGGTCTCGGGCTCCGACAGTGGGGACGGACCGCGGTAAACCTGGCTGATCGGGTTGTCGGACGAGCCTTCGTTGTCCTGACCCCAGTTGAAGGAGAAGTTGCGGTTCAGGTCGACGCCGTCGAGGTTGGTGATCTGACCGTCACCGTTGTTGTCGGCCAGGTTCTTGCGCCACAGGCGGTTGCCCTCGGTGAAGGTCCAGTCGTAGCCGTCGGGGTTGGCCACGATGACAAACCACACCTCGGTGGTGTCGAGGATGTTGGTCACCCGCTCATCGGTGCCGTAGTTCTCCAGGTAGTACCGCATCAGCCGCGTGTTGACCTCAGGCGAGATCCACTCCCGAGCGTGCTGGGCCGAGATGTTGAGGATGGCGGGGCGGGAACCACGGCGCTTGGTGTCGGCCTTCTCGGTGATCCGCATGGCCCAGATCTCCTGGCCCTGCACCGACTCGCCGATGACGATCAGCTCAGTGAGGTCGTCATACTGTTGGGCCAGGAACTCCATCTCGTCCTTGTGGCCACCTTCCTCGCCCCATTGGCGCCACACCTCGAAACCGTTCTCAGCTTCCTCGAATGCCGCCTGGGCCGTGGTCTGACCGTTGCCGTTGCGCTTGAGGGAGATGTCGAGGTCGTAGGCTCGGCGAGCTTTGTTGGCCTCACCCGGAGACATGATCACCTCGATGATCAGGGTTTCCCCTTCGACCACCTCGGACACGATGTCGTATCCCTCGGCTCTCATGGCTGCGGCCACGCCGGCCGTGGTCTCGATCGTGTAGAGGTCAAGTCGGCCTTGACCTCGCATTTCGCTTGGAGACCCTTCGGGTGGGTCGGCCGATGCCACCGTGGGAACCACGGCAAGCACGGCGAGGGCCGCGAGAACGGCCAGCAGACGCTTAATCATTGATCCTTCTTTCCCCCTGGGATGAAATTGGGTGTGCGGCTATGTGCCCCGCGGGTAACAAGACACAACGGCCGACGGTATCCGATGACAGTTACATGTCCAAAACGTGTAGGTCAGATTTCCTTAGCCACATACTTCATGTCGCAGATCTGTCTCAGCCGTCTGTCGAGGCGAGTCACGAACTGAACAGATTGATCAATATAGTGTGGGTCCGCCCCTTGGCAGCGGCGACGTAGGCTACGGATCGTCCTGCATTCCGTACAGGTATCGCCATCGACACTCCAGGATTCGACCAAGAGGGCCCCGTCCGGCTGATCGTCGCCGCCTGGTGCGATACGGTGCGGTCATGGCGGGCAGGATCGGCGCAACATCTCGTAGTCGGTCAATTGCCGTCGCCGGCGTCTTACTGGCGGCAGCGGCCACGGTCTGGCTTCTCCAGAACCAAGCCGGTGGCAACCACCAGGTTGCCGGCCTCGGTTGTACCGACGAATGTGGTTCGGCTGCCAACACGGCCATGGCGCCCACGACCACCGTCGGCCAACTACGGGTTGAGCTGCCGATCGGTGCCGAGCAGACCGGCCACACCAGGAGGAACGGCAACAGCCGGGAGAAGAAGCCGAACCCGAAAGGTAAAGGTCGACCAACCACCTCAACCACGGTCACGACGTCGACCACGGCAACCACAGTCACGACGTCGACCACGTCGACGACAATCAAGGACACCACCACTCGACCGACAACCACGACGTCGCAGACAACGACGACCCAGCCGATCACCACAACCACAACCACAACGACAACCACCCCACCAGGGCCAGGCCCGACGAAGCAGGTCGGATTTGAGATTCATCCCGACGGAGTCCGCTACGATCTCGCTGCTCAGCGTCGGGACTGGGACGTCAAATGGTCCAACTCCAGGATGGAGGCCAACGCCGTCATCGCCGGGCCCACAGCCTCAGCCGGTAGTCGATCGCTCCGCTTGAGCTATCCGGCCGGACAGCCCGGTGGGGGCAACGCCGCCTGGCTGCTTCCATCCGACGACGAGTACTACATGGCCTACTCGGTCTACTTCGAGCCGGGGTTTGACTTCGACGGGCCCGAGCACAGCGGCGGGAAGCTACCGGGACTGGGAGCGGGCAAACTGTGCTCCGGCGGCCAAACATGCGATGGCACCAACGGTTTCACGGCTCGATACATGTGGCGTGACGGCGGGCGGGCCCAGCTCTACCTCTACGACATGACCAAAGGTTCCGGCTATGGGCGCGAGGTGTACTTCGATGACGATGGCCGCTCCGTGTCGTTCCAGCCCGGCACCTGGCACCGCCTCGTCCAGCGGGTACGTCTCAACACCGTGGGCCGGCGCAACGGTGAGGTCGAGATCTGGATGGATGGCCGGCAGGTAGTCGATGTCACCGACCTGGAGTTCCGGACCGCCGATTGGGGAATCGACACCCTCTACTTCTCGACCTTCTTCGGCGGCAACAGTTCCAAGTGGTATCCCACAAGAACCTCATATGCCCGCTTTGATGACTTCGTTGTCTCGACCAGCGGCGCCGATGTCGGGCTGGGCTAGCCCGGCCGCTATTGATTGGGCATCCGTTCAACCAGCTCCGACAGGTGGCGGCTGAAGTCCACCGCCGGGGGATCGAGTTCGGCGGCGTCGCAACTCCAGCCGTGGCCACAGAACAATCGGTCGAAGCGAAGACCGGATCGGGCGAACCGCCCCAGTGACTCGGTTTGCGCCTCCCAGGAGTACCAGCAGGCCCGGCGAAAGCCCATGAGTTCCCGTCGCCGTGGGTTCCAGGCCAGCGAGTCGCCGGAGAACAGCAGATGACCGTCGACGTGAAACAGGACGCTGCCCCTGGTGTGGCCCGGTACCGGGAAGGCGATCACGCCGGGGGCGATGTCATGAGGCTCGATCCCGGTGATCAGATCGGTGGCGTAGGGCGCAGCCGAAGCGTCGTCGGCGTGGATCCAGACCCGGGCCTCGAACTCGGTGGCGTAACGCTCGGCGTCGGCCACATCGTCCCGGTGAGACAGCAGGATATGGTCGATGCCCCCCATCTCGCCCACCGGGCCGGCCACCTCCCGGGTCCAGCGGGGAGCGTCGATCATGAGGTTGCCGCCGCGGTCGGAGGGACGAACCATGAGATAGGAATGGGCGCCGAACGAGTCGCGGGAGTTGTGACCGAGCCGGTGGACGTCGTCGCCCAGCGGTTGGGGAAAGACCGGGTGGGGCGGTCGACGTAGCGTCTCGTGGCCGACCGACCGGGTCGGGCACACCAGCACCGCCCGCCAGGCCATAGCGATCTCGTCCGGGGTCTCCGGTTGCCGGACGAAGAAGGAGACACCATCGCCGGGATTACGTTCGATCAGCCCGGGGGCGACGTGGCGGGCGGCGTCGCAGTCGATGCAGCGATCATCGACAAACCATGGACCGGGAGCCCCGGCCGGATGGCGGGCATCAAGGCGGGCCATACCTGCACCCTACGAGTGACGGTGAGAACCGGTCAACCCGGCACCGGGTCCTCCGGGCCATGGCCTACAGTCGATCACAATCGGCAGGGCCGAATGGAAACGATCGAGGAAAGGACCACCGTCATGGATCTCATCGAGTTCGAGAGCGAGCGCACCATGTCCCGGGAGGAAGCGGCCGAGGAGCTCCGGCGGCTGGCCGATGCCCTGTCCCGCAACAATCAGGTGCCAGTTCGTCAAAGGGAATCTCAAACACACCGTGCGGGTACCGAGCCCGGTAACCGTCGACTACGAGATCGAGATCGAAGACAACGGCGGCAAGATCGAGTTCGAGATCTCCTGGTAGTTGTCCGACCGGTCAGCCCAGCAGTTTCTCAATGGCCGAAGCCAGGTTGCGGGAGCCTCGGAGCTGGACCCAGGCTTTGATCTCGGCTTCGGTCGGACGGCCACCGGTCAGGATTCGCTCCAGCACCACCCGCTCGGTGCGTAGACGTGACAGGTCCACCGCTTCCTCGCCCTCGCTGAAGTAGACGACGATGGTTCCCCGGTTGACCTCGCCTCGTTCCAGCTGGTCGAGCCAGTACCGGTTGCCCTCGTGGTCGGGGCTGCGGCCGAGGACATCACGGTACAGACGGTCGAGGAAGTCACCGAACGTGCCCCCGCCGTAGCGGTCTTGAAACTCGGTCGATTGGGCGAACCACTCGGCGATGTCTTCCAGTGAGTGACCCTCGCCCCGCTCGGCGATCCAGTAGTCGTAGCCGTCGGCGTCGGGAGTACGGCCGAAGAAGATGAGGTAGAGCCGGTCGACCATGGCGGCCGAGTTGTTCTGTTCGACAACGGCGGCCAGCACCTCGGCCATTGATTGGTCCTGCAGTCTCCGGGCCAGATCGTTGGCCTCGGCGGTCGTCGGCGAGCGACCTTCGGTGGCGGCGAAGATGTCGGTGACGGCCGAGGCCACCGTGGGCCAGGGAGCACCGTCGGGAAGCGGGGTGTCGGGCACGTCGGGGGGTGGCGGATTGGTGGCGGCGGCGTCGACGTAGGGGGTGGGGTTGACCGGGCTGACCGATCCGTCACCGTTGGGGGCGTAGATCTCGAAGTGGAGGTGGGGGGCCGTCCACTCGGCATTGCCGGAGTCGCCCATGTAGGCGATGAGTTCGCCGGCCTTGAACTCCAGGCCCCGCTGGATGCGGTGACCGTCGAGCGTGGCGCAGATCTTGGCCGCGAACGCATGGTGACATGACGCTCGGCCGTCGTCGGTGCCCGGGTTGTCGTTGTTGATGTGGATGTACTGGTACTCCCAGCCGTTGGTGTCGCGGATGCGGACGATGTTGCCGCCGGCGTTGTCGAACTCACCCCAGGTGACGACCGAATCGTTGGCCGCCACCAGCGGGGTCATACGGGGGCCCATGATGTCGACACCGATGTGGGAGCGGCCACCACTGCGGGGGGCACCCCAGGTGTCGTTCCAGTAGACGTTGTCGAGATGGTCGGCGTGAACCGGGTGGGTGATGGGATAGATGGCGGCGTCGGCGCGCTGAATACCGACGGTCAGGGAGCTGACCAGTGCGGCCACAACCACCAACAGGCGTAACGGACTGATGAGCGGCGGATGACCGACGAGCACGGACTGGTGAAAACGCATTCGCAGGCTCTCGGCACGACCCCGGACAATCTTGACTCGGAATCGTAAAGAAAGATTACCCGGTATCGCGCCGATAGATGGTGGTTGTGGTCCGATTTACCTAACGGTGTTATCCGAGATTGGAAATAGGGGCCATCTCCCCCCGCCGACATGACACCATGGTTCCACCATGACGCTGCATCCCCCGAGCGAGAACCGACCACCTCTGGACGTTGTCGCCGAGTTCCTGCGGTCCCACCACGGCGTTGAGCCGAACGATCTCGAAGTGCTGGGCGGCGGATTCTGGTCGGCGGCGTTCGGCTACCGCTTCGACGGCGAGGAACTGGTTCTCCGCCTCAACGACGATCCCGACGGGTTCCGGGCCGATCAACGAGCCATGGCCTACCGGTCGGCGGCACTGCCGGTCCCCGAGGTGCTGGCCGTCGGTCAGGGGCTCGACCGCTGGTTCGCCATCTCCCGCCGCCACCACGGACGCTTCCTGGAGGAGGTCGGGCCCGAGGAGGCAGCGTCTCTGAAACCGACCGTGACTGGACTTCTGGCCGCGCTACGGGCCGTGCCCGACCGAGGTGAGGAGGCCATGGCGTGGCACGATTTCCTGCTGGCCGGCATCACCGACGAGCCAGGCGGACCGACGTCCGGGTGGCGATCACGGATCGCGGCCGAGCCGCAGGTCGAACAGACGTTGGTGGCCGCCGACCAGCGCATCCGTTCACTCCTCGATGCCTGCGCCGACCGCCGCCAACTGGTCCACTCCGACCTGCTCCACTACAACGTGCTGGTTTCCCCAACGGCCGACACCGTGACCGCCGTGTTCTCCTGGAAGTGTTCAACCTGGGGCGACGCCCTCTACGACCTGGCATGGTGCACGTTCTGGGGCCGCTGGCATCCGGGCATCGGCGCTCTGGATCTGTGGAACGAGGTGGTGCCGATGCTGTCAGCGCCCGACCTGGTTGACGTCGCCGTGCGTCACCACGCCTACGAGCTCCAGATCGGAGCCTCCCATCTCGGCTGGTACGCCGCCGTCGGCGACGACCAGAACCTAGGTTGGACGGCCCTCCAACTCGACGAGATCATGGAATACGGTCCACGCCCGGCACCGTAGGGTCGACCGTTATCCTCCGACGAACGACGAGAGAATCTAGTCAGCGCTTGACAGCTGTTCGGTCGGTCGTGCTAGGGTCCGTCCAAGCTAGGAATCATCGAAAGGCGGGTTACAATGAAGCGGCTCTCAAAGCTGTTTGTTTCTTTTTTGGCGTTCTTACTGATCGCGGCTCTTGTCGCCAGCACCCCAGCAAGTGCTTCAGCGCAAAACAAGAAGTCGGACGTCGAACAAGCTGTTGACAAAACTCTTGACCTTCATCCCGAGAAGGCTCTTCCTGATACTGGTGTCTTCGAACTCGTGCTTGACGAGTCGGCAGCCTCTGGAGAGCTACGGGTCAACCGGAAGCTTACGGCACCAGAAGCCATCGACGAAGAGAGTCAGGCGTCGGTGATCTCCGTAACCGCTCACGGCGTGGGAAACAATCATGCCATGCTCTCGAGCGGACGGGCTCAGGCGTCGGATTCGAGTTCCGACACCCTGGCGACAGCGAACGACAACGGCATTCAAATCTTCACAGTCCTGCGTGACAAGAAGGCCGCCAAGCGAACGTATACATTCAGCGCCGAGCGTGACGGCGAGCGTCTCAGCTTCATCGAGAATGACGCCGGTGAGATACTGGTCGGCTCGGGCACGGAAGATGACTTCTTGGCCTACGGCACCGTCGACGCACCGTGGGCGTACGACGCCGAGGGCCGGGAGGTCAGTGTCAGCTATCACATCCCGGCCAGCGGGAAAATGCTGCAAATGCGCGTTCATGCCGACAAAGATTCGGCGTACCCAATCGTCGCCGACCCAGCATGGAGCTTTTGGGCCGGCGTGATGCACTGCTCGTGGGGGAGCTGTACGTTCTACCTTGAGCGAGCCAAAACCTACTGGGTGCGCGATCAGCTGAAGCATCTTGATCCGGATAACTACCAGGCGATCGTCGGTTCCTACGTGGTTAACAGAATCTGCGATTATGTGCGTGCCGCCGTCAAGCTCCCGGGGTGGAAGCAGGTCGCTTACTATGCATGCAAAGCAGCAGTTGCCTACGAAATTCGAGAATTGATAAAGGAAACCAACGGAACATACCGCTGCTTGACCTTCCGCCGATACCACTGGGAGGATCCATATGCTTGGTTCCTACCTAAGAATATGAACCATGCGCACGGTAGCGCCGAGCACTGCCACTACAATGTTTGAGCATGCCCAGTCCGATAATGCCGGGAGAGCACACCCCTCCTTCCGGGCTGATAGTTGACTGGCGAGTCGGATTGGCCCTCGTGTTGGCCGGGCTGCTGCTTGCACTTCTGATAGGCAGTGCGCGGTCAATCGGGGTCGTGATTTCCTGCCTCGGACTCTTCGAACTGATGGTGGCGGCCATCGCCGCCACCATCAAGAAGAGCGGGTCTTGACAAGGCCGGCAGGCCACCATTACATGCGGGTCATATGCGCTCTGCTCGTTCTGGCTGCGTGCGGACGGTCGAGCGGGCCTCGAGTTGTCGATGGTCGGCCGGTCAGCGATGTTTCAGGTTTCTTGGCGTCGACAACATCTCAATACCTCAGCGATCCGACCGTCGTCCCGGCGGACTTTCGACCGGCTGAACATCTGCGGTGCTACATCGTTGCCCGCCGTGACCGGTTAACCGAAGGCCTACGATGCGGACCTCACGTCGATACCAACGACTATGTGGTGGACCTCTGGGCCGAGGGCCACCTTGTCTACAGTCAGTCCGATGATGGTTTGAAGCCCGAGTTGTTGGATCTTGCCACCTGGACCACAGATCCGCTCGGCCACGACTCAGCGTTGTACGCCACGGACGTCGACAATCACATCCCCTATTTCGCTGACCTACCGGTCGAGACCTCGATCGTAGAGTCGAACCGGTTTGAGGCATCGTATGGAGAACCGTTGTTTGGAGCGGGCACCGTCACGATTGAGCCCTTCGAGGTCCAGGTGACCAGGCTCTGGGGCCGCGGTGATGCAGCCACCTTCCAACCGTTCGGCGGCAACTGGGTTCATGCGGTGGACCTTCGGTTTGCCGGACCCTCGGACATAGCGGCGGAGCTCCGGATTCGCTGTGACGGCGAAGAAGTCGCCGCCAGCGATGCTGGGCTGGAGGGAAGAATCTACTTCTCATCCTCGGAGGGTGCCGAGTGTTACCTGGAGTCGAACCATCGCGGCGAATCTCAGGTCATCAGGATTCTGGAACCTGGATCCTGACAGCCGCCGGGACAGGCCTCCACCCTGGTTAGGCCAGGTCCACCAGGTCGGCTACCAGGTCTTCGAGGCGGTCGATGCGTTTCTGCTGTTCCTTGATGGCGGCGATGGCGATCACAGCGAAATCGGCGGGCCGGACGCCAAGGGCCGAGCCGCCGTCGGCGCCATCGGGTCCCTCGATGTCGTCCAGCGACGCCACCAGATCACCGCTCAGCTCGGCCACTTCCTCGGCCACGAAGCCAAGGATCTCCCGATCCGACTCTTGGTCCGGATCGGACAGGCGGTAGGTCACGGGGCGAAGCCGGTCGACGGCATCGAGCGCCCCCTCGACGTCGATGGGATCGATCACCGTTGACCGATCGCAGCGGACAACGGCCTGGCCCCCGCCGTCGGGTTCGATCCAGGCGGCCAAGTGGCCACCGGGCCGAAACTCCAGCCGGCCACCCAATCGGGTGGTGCCGCCCTCGCCCTGAACCTCGAGTGCCGATGGCACCCGGCCGCGACGAGCCAGGATGCGCCGGTCGTCGACCACAACGTGACCTTGGTCCTCGGGCCCGACGGAAAGAAAGCCGCCCCCGGGCAGTGAGGCATCACGCTCGCCCACGACGTTGAGGGGCCGGTGGCTGGGGCCGCTGATGGGACCGCCGAACGACGTCCCACCGCCCCGCCACTGCATATAGAGGTCGGCGGTGTGGCCCCCGTTGCCGGCCATGATCTCGTTTTCGTCGACCATGAGATGGTGGGCCTCCTTCGAGCCGATGAGCAGAACCCCTTCGCCTCCCAGCGACAGATCGGTTCCCCCGACCACCCGCAAGGGGCCATCGACCGGGCCCCGAAGCGGGCCGCCGAAACGGGTCTCGCCACCGTCCCACTGGAGCATGAGGGCTGCCGATCGACCGGTATCGCGGGCCATGATCTCGTTCTCGTCCAGAACCAGGTTCGGCCCGTCGGGCCGACCGAGCATGAGCACGCCGCCGCCGCCCAGCGATAGATCCGAGCCGCCGATGATGTTCAACGGGTCGTACTCCGGACCTTCGACTGGTCCGCCGAAACGGGTCTCTCCTCCATGGCGCTGCAGGTGGAGCTCCGCCCTGTCGGCGCCGCTGCCGGCGTTCACCCCTTCGTCGTCGATCCGGAGGTGGGCGCCGGCCCGGTGACCGACAACAACGCCGGCCTGGTTGAAACCGGTGACGGCGTCGTCGCTCACGGTGAGGGTGCCGGTCACCATTGTCTGCCCCTCATCGACCACCAGGTCGGGGCGATCAGGCCGGCCGACGGTGAGCCGACGGCCTCCCAGGCCGGCCGGAACCGGTGCGAGCCGCAGACCGTCGCCGTCGACTCGGCTCAAGGTGGCGATCTTCACTCCGTCAGGGGGCAGCCCCCGGTCGTCGAGTTGAACCCTCACCCGGGGGAGTCCGGTTCCGTCGGCGCCGCCGGCCAGGAGGACGACGTTCAAACACCGACCGCCGGGAATGTCGGCCGCCCGGGGAATGTCCACGCCGGTGGATTGTTCGACGTGAACCAGTTTCCCGTGGGCGGTGAGAGCCGATCCGGGTTGAAGCACCAACCGGCCCTGCTCGGCCAGGCCGCCACTGCCCGTCCGGCCGAGCAGGCGGATCTCCAGGCCGGCGACGATACCCGGCGTCAGGTGCGACGGTAGGGCGCCGTCGATTCGGGGGTCGGCCACGGTGGTCGTCATCGTTCGTCTCCGACAAAGACTCCCAGCAGGGTCACCACCGAGTTGATCTCGGTGGACGGCGTCAAGGTCGCCCGGCCATCGGTGACCGGCACGAGGAATGTCCCCAGCCGGCCGGGGTCGGTTGTCGGCGAGCTAACGGTGACGAGGGCCAGATCGGCCGTCGGTTCCAGATCGTCGACGGTCACCGGTTGGGTCGGGCTGAGCACTCCTTCGTAGAGGGTTTCCGGTCCGGCAACCACGAACAGTCCGGTGGTCGACGTCGGTTGGCTCTCGTTGGTGAAGTAGCCCACGACCTCGGCTGTCAATATCGAACCGCCGTCGTAACGCAGATGGACCTCACCCAGGTCGTTGGGTCGCAGCAGCACCAAACCTCGACGCTCGATACTGCCGGCACTGTCGGGCCCCCACATCATCACCTGGTCGTAGTCGTCGGCTCCTGATCCCAGGCGGACCATGCCGCCGTCGGCCCCGACGTCGGCCACGATGGACACCAGGTAGGCGTCGGCCCGTTCGCCCGACACGGCCTCGGCAAACGGCAGGTCGGTTTCCCGTCCCTGTTCGGCGGTGACCAGCCGGGCGATCTCGACGGGTTCGGTGGCCACGAAGCGGCCGGCCTCGGTGGCTTGTGACGGCTCGAAACCGCCGACCATGTCGACGATGACCCGGCCCCCGGCCGTTGACCAGACGGTGAGGTTGCGACCGATGGTGGGCACGACGACCAGGTTGGTCGATGTCGCCCCCGGCTGGTCGAGGACAATGGCTTCGACCGCTCCGGCCCCGCCGTCGATCATCACGGTTCCAGCGTCAGGATCACCGGCGATGGTCACCGACAAGGCAACCGCCACCCAGTCCCTGGCCAGCTCAACGGCGTAGGCATCGCCGGTCGACGGCAGGTCCTGGCTGTCGAGAATCCGGGTCGGGTCGAGTGGAACCAGTCGCGACGTACCCTCGGGCAGCGCCTTGACCGGCGGCTCGGTTGCCGGGACATCGGTCGGCGGCGGCTCGGTGGTGGCCGGTGCGGTCGGGGGCAGTGTGGGTGGGGGAACGGTCTGAGGCTGCTGGTCGACCGCCGGTTGCTCGGTGACCGGCTGGTCGCCGGAATCGGGGGGTACGGCCAGAGCGGTCAGCGGGGCCGACCCGCTCTGCAGGAGATAGCGGCCGCCGGTGGCGCCGATGGCCAGCAGGGCCAGCATGGCCACAACGACCACGGCCCGTCGAGCCAGGTACACCCCGGGGGTGGGCTCGACCGAGCGGTCGACATCGTCGGGCGAGGGGCCGGCGGCGACGCCGAAGCGATCGTCCGGCCCGGCCCGGACATCGGTTGGACTATGTCGTTCGTCGTTTCGTTCTCGGAGATTGATCATGGTTCTTCCTTCTGTTCGAGTGTGAGTTCAAGTGGGTCATCGGGAGTAGGTGGACAGGGCCGACTGAACGGTCCAGCCGGAGCCGACCGGGACCTCTGCCGGGCGGGCCACCACCCGTGGTCCTTGTCCGAAGGCGGCCAGGGCGGCCCCGATGGCAGGAGCGTCGCGACCCGGGTCGATCAGCGGTCGCAGGGCATCGGGCAACTGCACCCCGGGAATGTCGCCAACGGCGTTGGCGGTCTCGACCGCCGTTCCCAGGGCCAGGGTGGGTCGACCACCAGGGCTGGTGAGCCGGTGACCGTGCAAGCGGTCGGGAGTCAACGTGGCGGCCCAGCCGGACGGCCCGTTGAGGGCCACCGCCGGGGCGCCGACCCGGAAGCCAAGGCGGGCCAGAGCGACCGGCACAACGTCGATTCCCAGCACCCGCAACCCGGCACCGGTGATCACCTCCACCATGCGTTGGTAGTGGCGATCGGCCACGTCACATGACGGGCCCGACGGCCCGTTGAGGCCGATCGAGATGGTGTCGGTCAACGGTTCGATCACGGCCACGGTCGGCGTACCGGGGCTGATACGGGCCCGCTCGGTCATGAGCTGAAGCGAGGCCGCCAGCGGTTCGACGAGGCGGATGTCGCCGTCGACGACGGCGGCGTCGGGAACAGCCCGGCGGGCGATGGCCACGACCCTGAGGGGCCACCGCCGAACGGCGACCACGATGACGTGGGTCGACGTCACGTGCAGGCCGAGTACCGGGCGGCGGGGTCGGAATCCAAGCCAGTTGAGGTAGGGATCGAAAATCATGGTGTTGGCTCCCAGCTACGCATCGGGGGGTCGGTTTTTCGACTGGTCGATCATGTCCTTGAAATCGAGGTACATACCCAGGTAGCCGATCGGGCCAAGCACCCGGGCGATCCGACCCATCGCCCCCAGGTTCGACCCAGAGCCGGTGCGCAGCTCCTTCGGAACCTTCTTGTTGTTGGGCTGCACCTCGCCGCTCCAATGAACTCGGCGCTCGCCGTTGGGCCCCGTTTGGGATGACGAGTAGCGGTAGAGTTTGGTGCCGTCCTCGCTGCGGCCTATCCAGGTCGTCGTGTCGACTCTGGTCACCCTTCTGTCCTCGAAGATCCGACGGGCGTCGGGCGGTTCGGGCGACTTACGGGGATTGGCCACATAGCCGGGCATCTCGTGAACCGCTTGATACTTCGGACGCACCCGTCGCTCAACCTCGTCAGGGTGGTAGGGCGAGCCTTTCAACGCCGGCGTGCCGGTCAAGGCGCCGGCCATCAGGGCCACCGCGGCCGCCGTGGCCGCGTCGCCATCGCCGTTGCGGGCAGCCTGCTCCTCCACTTCGGCCAGCCGCAGGATGGCCTGCTCGGCCTCGGGGGTGAGTTCTGGGGTCTGTCCGAGTTCACCGGGCCGGGCCGGGGAAGGGTAGAAGGTTGGTTGGGCCTCCGGAGGGAGCGTGATCGACTGCCCGGCCTGGATCTGATTGGGATCGGTGATGTTCGGGTTGAGCTCGAGGAGGCGATCGACGGTCACACCGTTGTCTTGGGCGATCTGGGACAAGGACTGTCCATCGCCCACCTCGACCAGTGGTCCCAACTCGGTAACGGTGATTTCCCCCGAACCGTTGGACTGCTCACCCGGGGCTCCTTCGATCGATCTCGTTCCCGGACCGCCGGCCGGAGTCAACGCCACCTCCCGGCCGTCGGGGAGCCGTACGATTGGTCGGCCGTCGCTGGTCTCGCCCACGACTTCGGTGTCGGGGGGCAGCTGGACGACCCCGGGCTGTTCAGGTTCCGGCTCCCCGGTGACGAGCCCGTTGATGGCTCCATCGGGGTTGGTCACGATGTTGATGGCCTGGTCGGCGAAGTGGTAGCCGCTGGTCACCAGTCCGATCAGATCGTCGTTCTTGTAGGCCTGGTTGGCCGCCAGACCGGTGAGTCCGGTCTGGCCGATGTCGGCCAGGCTGTGGCCGATTTCCGACAGGTTGCCCTCGAAGTCCTCGGTCAGCCCGATCCCGTCGTCGATGATGCCGGCGTCGTTGGTGACGGCCTTGACGCTCTCCCCCACAACCGAGACTCCGCCGAGAAGGGCCTGGGCGAAGTTGTCGTCTTCGATGCCGGCGATGGTGGTGCCCACTCCGGCCGTGATGTTCTGCAGCTGACCGGCGGTCTCGGCGATCTCGGCCCCGGTGTTGGCGATGGTCTTGGCCGTTTCACCGGCCGCGTCGCCGAGTACACCCAACTCACCGGTGAGTTCAGCCCCACTGGAGACGACGTTGGCCACGTTGCCGAGTAGACCGAAGCTGGAGCCGACGATGCCCAGGATGTTGCCGTCGTCGACGGCGTCGATCAGATTGTCGGTGGCCTCGATGCCGTCGACCACGTTCTTGCCGATATTGGCTCCCTTGACCACCATGCTGGCGGTGGAACCGGCGGTGGCGGCGGTGGCGAAGTTGGCGGCCACGCCGCCGACCGCTCCGAAGGCGCTGCTGAGGGCACCGAGCACATCGCCTTCGGCCACCGAAACCGCGGTGTCGGCCGCCAGCACAGTGATGGCAGCGATCCCGGCGGCCGATGTGGCCGGGAAGACGGTGGCCACCACTGAGGCGGCGATCTTGGCCGTGTCGAACAGTGCCTTCCACGGGTTGTCCTTCCACGACTGCAGCCAGGCCTTGCCGAAGGCCTTGAGCGAGTTCTTGAATCGCTTCCACTTGCTGATCTTCTTCTTGCGGATCGAGATAAGTTCGCCGTTGGCGTCGAACCGGAACTTGAACTTGCGCTTCTTGGTCTTGATCTTGTCGCTGCCCTCGATTCCCCAGTTGGCCAGCAGGGTCAGATAGAACGGACGCTTGCCCACCCGCTCGGAAGACCGGGCGCTCAGATCCTTGTAGCTGAGTTCCTCGGCGGCCTCGGCACCGATGGCGGCGTCGAGCTGACGATGGGTCATGGCCGGCGCCCCGACCACGGCCAGGGAGCGGAAGGCCTCGATGGTGTCGGCAAACAGCTTCTGTTGGGCGGCCCGGGTTTCCTGCCGGTTGATCAGGTTGATGGCGGCCACCAGCTGGCGTTGGATGTGAGGGTCGTCGGAAACGAACTCCTGGCCGTTCTGTCCGATGACGGCGGCGATCAACGCCTGCTGTTGTTCCTCGGTCAGGTCTCCGGCCACCGTGCCACCGCCTGCGGCCAGGATCTGTTGGGCGTAGGCTTCGACCTGCTGACGGCTCTCGGCGGTCAGCACACCGTTGCGCTGTCCGGCCAGGATGGCCGATCCGAGTCCGTTCTCGGTGATCGGGATCAACGGGCTGTCGATGTCCTCGAACTCGCCGGGGATCAGTGACCGCTGCAGGAATCGACCGTTCTGCAGATGAGCCAGGGCGGCGTCGATGTCGGCCGGGTCGGCAGGTTGAAGACCGCCGGACACCGCCTCCGCCAGGCTGGATGCGATCTTGGCCAGGCCGAAAGCTCCCGCCTTCACCGTGTCGCCGGTTCCGTTGTTCCACCCGGTGGCTCGGGCCACGGCCATGGCCATGGCCAGTTGCTCGGGGTCGGTGGACGCCGGCCCCTCGCCGGCCAGAAAGGCCGGCAACCAGTCGTTCAGGCTTGACCACTCGGGCGGTATGTCGAAGAACGTGTCGCGTTCCCGCTGGAAGTGATGGAGCAGATCCTCGATCTGGGGTAGGCCGGCGGCCTTGTTCAGGCGGGAGTCCAGTTCGTAGGTGCTCTCGACTTTGTCGAACAGGCCTTGGGCCACCGCCTTCAACCCGTCGGCACCGAGGCCGTCGAGGTGGGCCAGGTCGGCACCGATGGCGGCGAACGCGCCGCCGAGAAGGCCGACGGCCACCGGAGCTCCGGCCTCGACCCCGGCGGTCGGGTTGAGGTACTGATTGAGCAGGGCCAGGTCGGCCACCTGGGCGGCGTCGAGGTTGGCCGGTAGCTCACCCGACTCGAGGGCCTCCAGGAGCCAGGCTCCCATTCGGGTCATGGCCTGGTCGAGTTCGACGTCGGTCCCCGGTTCGGGCAGATTCACGAAGGTGGAGCGCAGAATGGCTGAAGCCCGCTGGTTGGCCACCAGCACGTCGAGGAACGGTGTGATCTCGGCCGTCTTGCCCCCCTCGACGTCGTCGAAGGCGGCGATGGCTGCTTCGGCCTGGGTCACGGTGATACCGAGGTCGGCGGCCAGCCGGATTGGATCAACGACGAAGCCGTCGGCGATATCGGCCCGGGCCGAGATGACGACCGCCACCTGGTCGAGCTCGTCGCCGGTGGCGACCAGGTGGCCGGGCACATCGGATTCAAGCACCGACAACGTCAACGCCGCGGTTACCTCGCTGCTCAACCCATCGGCGGTGGCGGCGCCGGCCTTCATAACAGTGGAGAGATCTCGGGCCTTCTCTGGCGCCAATCCTACGAACGGCATCGGTCAAATCCTTTGCGTTTGCCTATAGCTCGGGTTCGCAATCAGACAGCAGATCGGTTCGCGAATTCTCATAAATTGATGATGAGAAACAAGGACATATTCGTCCGTAAAGGAACGCGTGGAGCGACCACACTGAACTGGTCAGTGCGGTCGCTCCGGTTGGGGGATGGGGGGATCGAGTTGTGCTTAGAACTCGACGTAGGGGGGTGGGGTGGGGGGTGGAGTCGGGGCGGTGGGGGCCGGGCCGGGGTTGCCGGCCGTGGGATCAGCGGTATAGGCCGCTGTCCGTTCGGCGTGTTGGGTCATGGCCGTCTGGTGCTCGGCGTTTGCGGCCAGAAAGGCCTGCTGGGCCGCGGCGGCCTGACGGCACTCCTCGGCTCGTTTGCGACACTCCCGGGCCAAGTCTCTGAGCGACTCGGCGACGGAGTCCAAACGAACACCGGTGGCGTCGATGAAACCGTCGACATCGGCAGTCAACTTGCCGCCGGTCAACACGTCGGGCCCCATGGCCTTGCGGGTTGGCCGCAACAGTACTTCCGTGTCGTCGGCCAGTACGAAGAATCGCACTTTGGCTTCCTCGAATTGCTCTGCGGTGGGCATCTGGACCTCCGTCGCCAGGTTGCTCGGACCGACGGGGTCAGCCGTAGGTCATGCCGGACATGGCCTGATCGAGGGTGTCCAGCTGCTTGCGCATGGCCTCGCTCATGCTCTCACCGGACTCAGCCGTCTCGGCCGCGTACTGGTCGTAGCCTCGGGCGATCTCGGTCAGGTTCTCACCCAAGCCGGTGATCTGATTCCGGAACTCGGCAAAGGCCTCCGACATGTCGGAGACCGCTTGAGCACAGCGCTGATCGAGATCGGCGCCGGCCTGACGGGCCGTGTCGGCGTTCTTGCCGACGTACTCGGCCGATTCCAGCAACTGCCAGGTGTTGGACATCTCGGCCTTCATCGCCTCGATCGAGGTGATGCAGGTCGATTCGGCCCTGGTGGTCTCGGCCTGCAGGGCGCTTACCGCCCCGTCGACCGTGGACACCACCGTACTTCCAGAATCACGAATGACTCCGGTGGTAATCTGGTATTTACCACTTACGTTCGCCAGATCTTCCAGCGATGCACCAATCATGGGCATATTGTTTCCTCCTGATAGGGCCCCGAAGATCCGAGGCTATTTGTGTTGACGGATCTACGAAGCCTTGCCGGGAAACGGTTCGCGATTTCAGATCAAATCTCAGATGACGTGAAAATGGTTGTCGGCGCGAACCGTTTCCGGCCCCTGGCCCGTATCACCCAAGACACCCGAGGAGGCTCGAAACCATGCAGAACTCACACCGAACGTCACCCCGCAAACCGGGCCGGCACGATGACCGGCCGGCCAACGACGCCGACCTTGGTCGGCCGACGTGGATCGAGAGCGAGCGGGGCTTTCCCCCCGGAGGCTTCGGGGCTCGGCCCGAGCTGCGGCCTGATCCCGACGATGTCGTGGTGGCCGCCCAGCCCACGGGAGGCGGAACGGTACCGGCCTTCACCTCCGGCTATGCCGCCGATGTGGTGGCCTTCACCGAGTTCCTGGCCGGTACAGCCTTCGACGAGGGGGAACGAACCTGGTTGGTGGAGGCCATGGGCCGGGAGTTCCTGAAGGACCCGGCCGCCGCCATCGAACAGTTCGAACCCATCGCCAACGCAGTCAAGGCCATTCCCGACCTCGAGCCGGTGGAGAGAGCCAACAACCGGCACAAGGCCCTGACCACCATGTATCGGGCCGAGACGGTTCGCCAGAGCCACGGCCTCCCCGAGAACCCGACCATGGTCCTCATCCGGGCCCACAACCCGGCGGTGTTCACCGACAAGACCGGCGTTGTGGTGGTGGCCGACGCCCTGGAGGCCCGAGCCATTCTCAACGAACTGGTGCTCAGCCTCGGCGGCCACAGCCGACGCAGCCAACCCAACCTACGTATTGATCTCGACCGGGACTACGCCGGTCTACCGGCCCCCATGCTGGTCGAACTGGCCGGCAGCCAGATCCGACTGGTGGTGCTGCGAGCCTGGCTGGCCGACCTCCCCCAGGCCGAGATGGACCAGCTCAGAGCCCGACTGGCCGACGTCATCGACACCGCCACCGACCTCGACCTGGTCACCCTGCAACTCTCCTTCCGCTCGATGATCGAAGCGTTCGAGTCGAACGCCGACGTCGACTGGTAGGCCGGTCACCGAGCAGCGTCAGGGGTTGTAGTCATGAGAATCTCCCTTCTGGCCGAGCGAGCCACGCTCGACGTGCAGGTCACCTCGGCGGCCGAAACCATCACCGTTGGCGACCTGTTCACCGCAGCCGGCCTGAACCAGCCCGACGGTCCGGTCAGCGTTGGCGACTTCCGGTACGACCCGGCAACTCCGCTCGACGCCCTCGATCTGGCCGATGGCTCGGTTGTGGTCAGCCCTCAGGCGACACCGGGCACCGACGGCGACAGCGACCCGACCAACCCCACCGGCGCCGCCACCGGAACCGGCGACGCCCTGATCGAGCTGGTGTCGATTGCCGGGCCGGGGGCCGGGCGTTGCCTGAAGTTCGCGGTCGGTACCTACGACGTCTGCCAACTACCGGCGGACGACCGTCCCCGCTCACTGACCCCACTGTTCCGGATCAACGTGGGAGCCGACGGCAGCACAACGATCACCGGCTTGAGCGGCTCCGAGATTCTGGTCGACGGCCGACCGACCGGCTCTGTTCCGACTCCCGGTTCCTGGGTGGCGGCCGACCGGTTCGTCTTCCGGATCGACCGTCTCGACCCTGACGGCATCCGCCGGCGGCCGGCTCCGACCAACGGGGGTCGGACGTCGTTCGTGCGGCCCCCTCGGGTGGTCGAGCCAGTGGAGGAGCGGCCCGTCCTGGCCCCCAAACCTCCGGCCGAACCCCGGGACCCCGAACCGCTTTCCTTCCTGCTGCTGCTGCTCCCGCTGCCGGTCGGATTCATCATGGCCTTCGTCTTCAAGAGCCCCTTCTACCTGATCTTCACCGGTCTGTCACCGCTGATGGCCATAGGCCGCAACTACGACGCCAAACGCAAGAAGCGCAAGCAGGAGGCGGAGAACGCGGAGACCCTGACCCGTGACCTGGCCGGTTTCGTCGAACAGCTCGACGACCGGCGGGCCGAGGCGGCGGCCCGGGCCCGGGAGGATCGGCCCGATCTGGCCGCACTGGCCGAGCTGGCCCGGACCGGTCACCCCGATCTGTGGCGTAGCCGCAGCACCCACGACGACTTCCTCCAACCGGTTATCGGCGTCGGCCCCACCCGGTGGCAACCGGAGATCCTGGGCGACCTGGCCACCGACGCCCTCAAAGCGGCGGCGGTCGATGCCGCTTCGCTGCCCATGACCCCGTTCACCGTCGACCTCTTCAACGGATTGGCCCTGGGGATCGTCGGCCCGGCCCCGGCCCGACGATCACTGGCCTCCAGTGTGGTCAGCCATCTGGTGGTGGAGCACGGACCGGGCGACGTCGAGCTGGCATTGTTCATGACCCCGGATTCGGCCCGGCGGTGGGATCATCTGAAGTGGCTGCCCCACGTCGGGGACGAGTCGGGCTCACCCCGCCTGGCCCTCAACCCGGCCGAAGCCGAGCACCTGGCCGGACGAGTCCTGCCGGACCGGGAAACGAAATCGTACCGTCCGGCCGGCGACGACCTCGACACCCCGATACCCGTCTTTCTGGTCGACGCCGACGACATCGTGTCGACCGGGGTGCGACCCCTGGCCTCCCGCTTCCCCCGGCTGCCGGGGCGAGCGGTCGTGCTGGCCGAAACCATCGACGAACTCCCGGCCTTCTGCACCACCGTGGCCGAGATCAAGCCGAACGGAGAGATCGTGGTGACCGACGTGGTGGCCGGCCGGCGGACCGACGGCATCATCGGTGCCTACTCCGACCATGGTGTGGCCGCCGACATCTGTCGGTCCCTGGCCCGATTCACCGACCCCGACTCCCGGACGGCAGCGGCCTCCCTACCCGATTACGTGCGACTGACCGACATTCTCGGGGTCGACCATTCCGTGGAGGCCCTCACCACGGCATGGTCCGACCCTCCATCGGGTTGCCGCTCGGTGCTGGGGGTGGCCGAAACGGGGCCGATGCGGGTCGACTTCCTGACCGACGGTCCCCACGCCCTGGTCGGTGGCACCACCGGCGCCGGCAAGAGCGAGCTGCTCCGGTCGATGATCGTGTCGATGGCCGCCTTCTACGGGCCCGACCGGGTCACGTTCGTGCTGGTCGACTTCAAGGGCGGCGGGGCGTTCGACGTGTTCCAGGACCTACCCCACAACGTCGGCGTTGTCACCGACCTCGACGAGCACCTGTCGGCCCGGGCCCTGCGCTGTCTGCAGGCCGAACTCAAACATCGGGAACACCGCCTACGGGACGCCGGCGTCAGCGATCTGACCGACCTGCCGGCTGATGCCGACCCTCTACCCCGACTCCTGATCGTGGTCGACGAGTTCGCCACCCTGGCGGCCGAACTGCCGGACTTCATGAACTCCCTGGTCGACGTGGCCCAGCGGGGCCGCAGCCTCGGTATCCACATGGTGCTGGCCACCCAGCGCCCGACCGGTGTGGTCGACGCCAAGATCCGGGCCAACACCAACCTCCGGATCGCCCTACGGGTGCAGGACGATGTCGATTCCATGGACATCATCGGCGCCAAGTCGGCGGCTGACATCAACCGTCGCCATCCGGGGCGGGCCTTTGCCCGGCTGGGGGCCAGCGAGCTGGTCGGTTTCCAGACTGCCTTGGTGTCGATTCACTCCGAGGGCGATTCAGGACCGCCCCTACATCTCGACGCCTTCGCCCTGCTCCCGGCCGGGGAACAACCCGACGAAGCCGAGGATGCCGGAGAGTCCGGAGAGACCGACAGTGCTCCTGCCGACGGCGCCGCCACCTCAGGTGATCCGGCGGTGGCCGAGGTCGACATCACGGCCGATCGGCCGGAGGACGTGGCCATCGAGACCGAGATCGACGAGGGACCCGACGACCTGGCCGCCTACGTCATCGCCGCCGGAACCGCGGCCCGCGACCTGGGTCTGCCGCCACCCCGGGTGCCGTGGCCCGACCCGCTGCCCGCCTCGCTGGCGGCCGAGGATCTGCTGAGTGCCGCCGGGCCCCGTCCCTGGTCGACCCCCTACGGCTTGATCGACCTGCCCGACGAACAGTGTCAACGCCCGGCCTGGTGGGGACCCGGTGACGGCAACGTGATCGCCTACGGCATCGAACCCGGGGCTGCTCCCGGCGCGGTGGCGACCATGGTCGTCGGCCTGGCCCACCGCCACACGCCCAGCGAGTTCCACCTCTACGTCATCGATTTCGCCGGGTCGCTGGCCGCTCTGCGGGCTCTACCCCACACCGGCGGCTATGTCAGCTCCGACGACGACGAGCGACTGATGCGGACCGTGAAGTTCCTGGAAGACGAGTTGGACCGGCGACGGCGGCTGGTCGAGTCGGAGCAGGTCGATCGCATCGGCCCCGAGGTCGTCAGTCAGGGCGTGCTACCGGAGCCGACCCCGCTGGTCGGCGTGGTGATCGCCAACTACGGCGCCGTGCTGGAGATGTTCGAGGAGCTGGGGGAGCACGGAGGTCCGGGCCGGCTTGGTCAGATCGTGCGGGACGGACCCGCCCTCGGCGTGTTCGTATTCATCGCCTCCAGTTCGGAGCGTGACGTACCCAACCGGGTGGCCCAGCAGATCGAATCCAAGCTGATCCTGCGGATGGCCGACCCCAACTCCTACATGATGTTCGGCCTGAAGTCGAAGGAGGTACCCGACCTGGTTCCGGGCCGGGCGGTGGACGCCCGGACCAAGGAGGAGCTGCAGATCGGCCGCTTCGGTGGGGGCGACCTGCGAACGGCGGTGGCCGCCGTGTCCCACGATCCCGCCGGATGGGCCGATGGTTCCGGACCCACTGCTATCGAGGTGCTACGACCGGAGATCGACTTCACCGAGGTCCGCTCCATGTCGCGGGCTGCCGACAAGGTCTGGCACCTGTCGGTCGGTCTCAGTCACGGCGAGCTGCAACCGGTCGGCCTCGATCTGAGGGCCGGTCGACACGTTGTCATCACCGGACCAGCCGGCAGCGGCAAGACGACGGCCTTGATGGTCATGGCCGCCGCCGCCCGGGCCACCGACCCGGAGGCCTACGTGGCTGTCGAGTCGGCCCGGCCCGAGGAATGGGACCACCTGCGGGACGAGCTGGAGTTGACCGATCTCGACTTCCTGATCGCCCCCGACAGCCCATCGGAGGCCGGACGACGCACACTGCTCATCATCGACGGCATCGAATCGGTGTCGGTTCCGAATGACGTGTTCGCTCAGCTGACGGCCCAGCCGATCCCCGGTTTCCATATCGCCCTGGGCGGCCGGGATGACAGCTTCCGCATGCCTGACCCCTGGGTCAGAGCCGTCTGCTCCCACCGCACCGGCATCGCCCTCCGAGCCACCCCCGACCACGGCGATCTCTTCCGGTGCCGCTTCCCCACTCCCCGGGGACTGGTTCCGCCCGGTCGAGGCTATGTCGTCAACGAAGGCATCGCCAGCTTGGCCCAGATCGCCATGGTGAAAGCGTCGCCGACCGAATCGGCGCTGGCAGCTGCCATAGCGACCTGAGCCGGCGGCAGCAGGTTTGGACCGCTACCAGGCCCCACGCCGGTGTACGGTCCAAACCTGGTGAATCCAGATTTGATCTACAGCGAGGTTCAGCCGTGGGAGCGAATGCGGGTGGGCCTGGCAGCCAGATCTACGCCGCCAGCAGCGACTGGGCCAGGAAGCCACCCACCACGGCCACCCCGAACACGTAGACGAAGAACGTGGCGATGACCGGCAGGCGGGCCAGCTTCGACAGGATCACGAACTCCGGCAGGTTGGCCCCGGCGCCGGCGATGGTCAGGGCGACAATGGCTCCAATGCCGACCCCGGCTGTGGTCAGGGCGTCGGCCAGGGGGACGAACACCGCGGTGCTGACGTACAGCGGGGTGCCCAGGGCGGCGGCGATGGGAATGGAGAGCGTGGGACTGAGCGAGGTCAAGCGCTCGGTGACCTCAGGGGGTACCGCGGCCTCGATGAGGAGCGAGACGGCCACCCCGACGGCCAGGATCGGAGCCATACCGGTCAGCAGCGACCAGCCGGCCCGGGCCGCCGACGGCAGTTCGGCCCACAGCCCGCGCCACGGCTGAGCCGTATCTGCCGAACACGATGACTGGCAATCGCCATCGCTTTGAGCAGTGGCCAGGAGCGACTCGACCGGAGCGAGATGACGTTCGATGTGGCGGTTCTCGGCCAGCAGGGCCAGACCGATGGCGGCGCCGAAGGCTACGAATGAGTAGGTCAGGGCGGCGTTGAGACCGGCGATGATGGCCAGCGCCCCGAACAACACGGGATCGAGGATGGGGGCGGCGATGATGAAGGCCACGTAGCCGGCCGGTGGGACCCGAGCCTGTCGCAATCCGACCAGCATGGGTATGGCGGTGAAGGTGCAGAATGGCGTCACGAACCCCAGCCCGATGCCCTTGAGGGCTGACGTCAACGGCCGACCGCCCATCCAGGACCGCAACCGGTCGGCTCCGAAACGGGCCTGGAACAGCTGAACCGCAACGGTGACGGCGAAGAACAGGACGCCGATCTCGATTATGAGGATGATCGTGTCCATGATTCTCTCCATCAATAATCGATGATAATTGATTAAACGAGACCAGGCAACCCACCGTGCGGCCTACACTTGCGATGTGAACAACCCCGCCCGAGACGACTTCGCCGAGTGGGCCGGCTGGTTCAAGTGCCTGGCCGATCCGACCCGGTTGGAGATCCTGCACCACCTCGCCGGACAGGATGAGCCGGTCACGGTGGGCAGCATCGTGGAAACGCTGAGCCTGACCCAGTCCAACGTCTCGCACCATCTGCGCATCCTGGCCGAACAGGGCTTCGTGCTCCTCGAGGCCAGCGGCACCCGCACTCTGGTCACCGCCAACCCCCGATGCATGACGATGCTGCCGGAGGCGGCCGGTGCCATCATGCAAACCGACCGGCGGACCGGGCGGCTATAGCGCCCGGCTACTACCCGCCGGTCAGGCGGCCGGTCATGACGATGATGTCGGAGGCGATCGGCGGGTCGTCTTCATTCTGGAGGGTCACAATGAAGATCGGGAAGCGATCGGTGTCGACCCCGCTCCACAGCTCGATGGGGATGCCACCCTCTCGCCAGTGGAAGCTGCCGATGCCGACCATGGTCATGTCGGCCATGTCGCCCATGGCGTCCTCAGCCATGGCATCGGCATCATTGCCGGCCATGCTGTCGTCGGCCATGGCGTCATCGTCGTCGGCCATCGCATCTGCATCGTCTCCGGGCATGGCATCTGAGTCCATGGCCCCATCGGGCATGAGCCAAGCGGCGTAGTAGGTGCCCTCCTCGGCCGGGGGCAGACCTTCGATGTTGAGGGTGATGGCGACACCGGCCGCTTGCGGTTCGACATCGACGGTGGCGTTGAGGTCGGGAGTCAGCGCCGTTCCCGCCACCTCGTAGGTGGTGAAGTTGCCGTCGTCGGCATCGTCGAGAGGAGAGGCCACCAGCAGGAAGGCGACCACCGCCGCCGCCGCTGCCGCCAGCCCGCCACCGATCCAACCGGTCCGCCGACGGCGGGCCCGGCGCTCGGCCAACTCATCGAGGGGCGAGTCGGCAGGTGGCCGGTCGGCGGTCACGTGGTCCGGTGATCCAAGACCGCCGGAGGGCGCCTCTTTCTCGGCCCGAGCCTGGGCCAGGAGCTGCTCACGCAAACCGGCCGACGGCTCGCCCCACGCCGCTTCGTCGGCCAGGATCCCGCCCACCCGGTCGAGGGCGTCGGTTTCCTGCTCACCGAGGTCGGAACCGATTTCGGCGCGAACATCAGGATGGGTGTCGGGGTCGAGATACAACGCCCACTGATCATGGGCGTTCATGAGGTTGCTCCTTCCGCTACAACGTGCTGCAACAGCGAGGCCAGTCGCTTATGAGCTCGAAATGATCGAGATTTGACGGTGCCGACCGGAACTCCCAGTTGATCGGCAATTTGAGGATGGGACATACCGTGAAAGTGGGCAAACCAGACCACCTGCCGCTCCTCCTCCGGTATCTGCTCCAGGGCGGCCTTCACCTCCCAAGTCTCCCACGCTCGTTCGATGCCGGGAAGATGCACCACTGCATCCTGCTCCGGTTCGTGATCACCGCGGGTGGGTCGATTCTCTCGGCGGAGCACATCCAGCGCAGTCCGGCGGGCAATCGTCATCAGCCAGGGCGCCAACGAGCGATTGGGATCGAAGCGGTCGGCCGCCCGCCAGGCCCGCATGAAAGCCTCCTGGGTCGCTTCGTCGGCCAGCTGCCGATCCCGCAACACCCCCATGGCCACACCCCAAACAGGGCGGGAATAGAGGTCGAAGACACGGCCGAGAGCATCGACGTCGCCGTCGTGAAAGGCCTGCCGCAGAGCGTCATCGGCCCGGCAATCGGCACCGTCGGTCGAAGTCGCCCCTTGCTCCTGCGATGCTCCGAGTGTCACCCGCTCCGCTCCGTCAACCGGCTGGTGTGTATGTTCGACGATAGGCACCGGAATCAGGGTTCGCACTGTCGGGGTCGACAGCGGCGGTGCCATTACAACATTGGCCAGCATATACACAGTACGTTTCCACCGCCAGATTCGGTTCTTGGCGAGAACCGAATCGACGTTGGACTACGTATGGACTGAAAACACAGCTGTACGATACTGATAACCGGAGGGTGTCCATGGTTCAACGGGTCAAGCGATGGTTGGGGTTGGGTTCGCCGCCTGCGGTGGGAATCGAGTTCCGCAACGATGGCGCATATGTGGCTCTCGTTCGACCGGCGGCAACCGTCGTCGGGGTCGGACATGTTCCGCTGCCTCCGGGCTCGGTGGTCGACGGCCAGATACGCCGGCCGGCGGAAACGGCCGCCATCGTCAACGATGCGCTGGCCGCCATCCACTGGCGACGGAAGCCGTCGATCCGGGTGGCCATTCCCCCCGAAACCTGGACCGGGGTCACCGCCCCGGGAATCGTGACCACCGCTGTTCGTGACGCCACCGGGATCAACGGATCCGATCGCCGGACGGCTCTCGAAATCGGCACCCTGGCCGTGGCCGAGCCCATCTTCAGCTCCACGCTGGGCACGGTTCAGTCAATGGCCGGCCGGGCCCGCGGCATCGAACCCAGCCCGGTGTCGATTGCCCGGTTCCTGAGGCTGTCCCAACCGGGACTGCCGCTGCGGTTCGCCCGGTTGACCGAGCCCGACCGACGCTGGACGATGTGCGACGCCGTCGGAAGCTTCGAGGTCGAGGTCAGGCCCCAAGGGGGCGGTGTTCCCCACCTGGCCAGCGGCCCCAACCAGGCCCGGATGGAAGCCGTGGGCTGGGGTTCCGTACGAGCCGAATCGGCCGTGACCGCTCGGGTTCCCCAACCGGAACCCTTCACCGCCGCCGTCGGAGCGGCTCTGGGGGAGTTCATGCCCGACCTGTCCGGCAACCTGCTGGAATCGAGGTCGTCGTGATCACCACCGAACCATCATCACGAGCCGTCCTCGTCCACCGATTGATGACCGTTCTTGCCGCCGTCGGACTGATTGCCGGTGCCGGTTGGATCGCCCTCCAAGGCCCGCTGGCCGACTCGATCGACACCGAACCGGCGGCCCCGACAACCGAAGCGGTCGAAACAACGAACGCCTCCGACACCCAGCTCACCATCGATTCCACCGCCGGCGAGCCGGTACTCGACATCGCCGACCAGGCGGTCACGGCGGTTGACGATGACACCGAAACCGGCAGCGATCCCGAGGACAGTGGCGATCTTACCGGTACCCGATTCGTCGACCTGGCCACGACCAGGGTGCTCGACACCCGAACGGCCGGGGAGTCGGCCCCACCGGTGGAAGCCGGAGAGTCGGTGGAGGTCGACATCGACCAGTTCCTGCCGGGAGGCGGGGTACGAATGGTGGTGCTTTCGGTCAACGTGGCCATGGCTCAGGGTCCCGGCCCGATCACAGTGGCCGCCGGTGGCGGTCCGGTCACCGCCATCAACGTGGTCGCCGCCGGACAGATGACGACCAACATGGTCTTCGTTCCTTACATCGCCGGTGAACCGGTTGCGGTGACGACAGCCGGCGGCGGCCACCTGGTGGTCGATCTCGTTGGCTACTTCGAAGAGGCCGACGTGGCCACCGCCGGACGGTTCGTGCCGGTGGCCACCCAGCGACTGGCCCGGCTGGTCACCGAGGTCGACGGCCGGGAGGCGGTGGTCAACCCGCTGTCCAACCCGGCGCTGCCGGCCTCCGGCGTGACGTCGGTGGTGGTTCGCATCACCGCCGACGTCGGCGAGGAAGGGGGCATGGTGCGCTTGGGCCAAGATCTGGAAACACTGCCCAACACCATGATGTGGGCCGCCACCAGCGGAGACGACCGGACCCGGCAGGGCGTGGCCGTGGTGCCGTTGAGCGAAGTGGACGAGCTGGCCTTCGTCTACACCGGCGGCAGCGTGCTCGACCTGGACGCTCTGGGATACTTCACCGACGACACGGCCCTGGAAGGCGAGTCGGGGATCTTCGTACCATCGGCCGACACCACCCCGGTGACGATCGACGTGGCCGCCAGCGAACCGACCACGGTCGACATCGCCGATCTGCTGGGAGCACCCCCCGCCGAGGTCGGTTCGGTGGTGGTGAACACCTTCGCCGCCGCCGAGACGGCCGGCGACCTGTACGTGCAGGCACCGGGACAGAGCGATCCCTCCTCACCGACGGTCGAGCTGGGGGCGGGGACCAGCCGGTTCGGCTTCACCATCACCGAGGTCGACGAGGACGGCTCGATCATCGTCAGTTCCGACGTCGACACCGACGTGACCCTGGTCGTACCCGGATTCTTCAAACGCTGACCGGCTCCCCAATTTTGGGTTAGCCGGCCGGCTGCTCCGATGAGCGGCGGCGGGCCAGGACGACCGCCATGACGGCCGCTCCGACCACGGCCCCAAAGCCGGCGCCGACCAGGGTCAGTCCCCAACCGGACCCGGTGGACAGGCCGGCGTCATCGGCCGGCGGGGCAGACGACCCTGGTTCCCGTCGATCGCCCAGTCCATCCAGGGCCGCCACCTCATCCTGACTGCACAGGCCGCTCCGCCAATCGCCGTCGTCCCAGGAAACGCCGATGGCCCTCTGATCGCCGATCGAGACGGTGTCGAGGCCACAGGCCCCACCTTCCTCGGGGGTGACGACCTCGATCGGGGTCATCAACTCCCCTGGGGTCTTCTCCGCCACCACGGAGTCGATTTCGAAGGTCCAGACCACCTGCTGCTGGCCGACCGGCCGACGATCAGTGGCCGTCCCGATGAACACGCCGTCGAACTCGTCGATGCCGTTCCAACCAAAGCCATCCGGTTCAAACGGTGGGCCGGCACAGCTGCAGGCCGAGGCCGGCGAAGCAATCATCGTCAGGCCGGCGAGGATGACGGTGGCGGCCAAGGCGAGGCGGGTCCAACGCACAATTCAGATCCTAGTACCGGTTGGGATGGCTATGGTTTCGGGCATGGAGCCACAGCCTCTGCCGACTGAGTTGATCGTTCCCCACCGCTCGTCGACGTTGATCTGTCGATTGCCGATTCTCGACGACATCCCGGCCGTCGTCGACGCCTGCCAGGACCCCGAAATCCCCCGTTGGACCACGGTGCCGGCGCCCTACGGTCCAGCCGAGGCACGGGAATTCGTGGAGGCCACGGCCGTCGGCTGGGGCACCCGGCGGGCGCTGGAGACGATAATCACCCCGGGTGAAGGTCACCCGCTGGCCGACCTGGGGCTGCTGGGGGCGGTAGGGGCCCGACTCGACTGGGACGGCGAGCAGGCCACCGTCGGCTACTGGATGCACGTCGACGCTCGCGGCCACCGGGTGGCTTCGACCGCAGTGGGCGGCTTCTGTCGATGGTTGCTCGATCTCGGCCTGCAGCGGATCGAGGCCGAGGTCCTGGTGGGCAACGTGGCGTCGTGTCGCACGTTGGAGTCGGTGGGATTCAAATTGGAGGGCACCCGCCGCAGCCTGGCCGCCGGCCACTGCGGCGACGGCTCCGGCAGGCTGGACCAGCACACATTCGGGTTGGTGCCCTCCGACTTCGTCGATCCGGGCGGAGCTTGAACCTGCTCGGATCGGGTGGCGACGACCGCCCTATAGTGGCGGGGTGGCTGACGAGAAGTTCATGGTCCATGTTGTCGACGGCACCTATGAGCTGTTCCGGCAGTTCTTTGCCCCCGGTCGACCGGCCCACCTGAACGCCGACGGGATCGACGTCGGCGCCGCCCGGGCGGTGGCCCGCAACATGGTGACCATGTTGGAGGAGGGTGTGACCCATCTCGGGGTGGCCACCGACCACGTGATCGAATCCTTCCGCAACGACCTCTACGCCGGTTACAAGGACGGGTCGGGCCTCGACCCGGCGATAACCAACCAGTTCGGTCCACTGGAGGACGTGTTGATGGCCTGCGGGATCGCCACCTACCCGATGGTCGAATACGAAGCCGACGACGGCATGGCCTCGATGGTGGCCGTGGCCGCCGCCGACGAGCGGGTTTCGAAAGTGCTCATCTGCACACCGGACAAGGATCTGGCCCAGTGTGTGCAAGCCGGACGGGTGCTGCAGTTCGACCGCCGAAACAACAAGATTCTCGACGTGGCCGATGTGGTGGCCAAGTACGGGGTGGAGCCTGAGTCGATCCCCGACTACCTGGGGCTGGTGGGCGACTCGGCCGACGGGTTCCCCGGCCTGCCCGGGTGGGGGGCGAAGTCGGCGGCCACCGTGCTCAAGCGATACAAGCACATCGAGCACATTCCGCTGGCCGCCGGGCAGTGGGACATCACGGTGCGGGGCGGCGCGAAGCTGGCCAAGACGCTGGCCGACCTGCTGGACGAGGCGCTGCTCTTCCGTCGTATAGCCACGCTGGAAGCCGACGCTCCGACCATCACGTCGGTGGATGAGCTGCGCTGGACCGCCCCGGCCGAGAACCTGGCCGAAGTGGCCGACCGACTCGACGCCCCGGACCTCGTCGCCCGCACCGCCAAACTGGCCGAACAGCGGGCCGCCTGAGAGGCCGCCCTCCCCCGCCGCTCCCGTCCCCGGCCCGTCAACACTCTGGCGGCTTGACGACCCCCCGCCAACCACTTTGGCGGCATGACGACCCCCCAACCGGGTCGGTGAGCCGCCAGAGTGCGTGGTTGGGGAACGGATTCACACCCCGGGAGCCGGGTGAAGAGATCCCGAAGACGGTGGACCGCTGGGCCAAGTCCGACCTCACGACCGACATCACCCAACGCCGCCGCTGATCCCATTGCTTCCAGGTGAACCGTCTAACCTGCCACCCGAGACGAGCCAGGTTTCCGTCCCGATCACGGTCCAACTCAAATGCGTGCTCGTTGAGATGATGGGTTCGGCTATCGAGCTCGATGGCGTAGCGCACCGTTGGATAGGCAAGGTCAACCTGAGCCACCAGCCGGCCGGCGCCGTCCAACACGCGGTACTCCAGGCAAGGGCGGGCTATTCCGGCGTCGCTCAAACCAGCCAGAAACCATCGACTCCAGGCCGACAGCGCCACAGCCCCATCGATCAATCGGTCTTCGAGGACATTGCGCACTCGAACGGACCCACCTCGACCCATTCGGGGGAATCTTCGCAGCACCCGTTCGATCTCAGCCCAGGTCGTTACGCCTTGGCCGATGGCCTTGTCGATCAGGATCTGAAGCTCGGTTTCGTTTCGGTGCCATCTGGCGGCAGCCGCCACTGCCACCGCCGGGGTTACGGTCTGAATACCCTGAACACGACAACGAGGGAGCTCATCGATGTCGACCACCGACACCCGATGCAACCCACGACCGGAATACCGAACTGGAGCGGCGACCATCGGGTCCTGCGGATGAGTGGTGAGGTCGACCAGGGCGAGGGCCGATCGCCCCCAGGCCGGTGCATCCAGGGCCCGAGTGGCGCCGCACAGTTGGGCCAGCGGACAGGATGCTTTACCCGCCAAGACGTACCAGCCTCGCGGACCGAGTACCTGCCACTGGCCGCGACGGACCCTGCGGTCGATCTGGGCCGTGGTCAGACCGGCAGCCAGGGCGTCCGCACGTGAGAAGGTGCCATGGTTCTCGTCCATGGCCCACACCTCCAGGGCATTCCTCGGATCGAGCATGCCAACTCCCGTGGAAAGACTACGACGGGAGGCGCACCTCCAAGGTATGCGATCAAGCTAGCGCATCTCGTCGATCGATCCGCCTCTCCTCAACACTCTGGCGGTTAGACGACCCCCTGCCAACCACTTTGGCGGCATGACGACCCCCCAACCGGGTCGGTGAGTCGCCAGAGTGCGCGGTTGGATGGGGTGTCCATGGGCAGGGGTGGGGGTGTGTCGCCAGAGTGCGCGGTTGGATGGCGGCATGGGCATGGGGGTGTCTGTGGGTAGGCGCTACGGTCAATCGGATGATCCGCCATTTCGCGGCCGACGACGCCGCCCAGGTGCTCGCCCTCAACGCGGCCTGCCAGCCCGAGGTCGGCCCGATGGACGACACCAAGCTGGCGTCCTTCGTCGAGTGGGCCCCCTACTTCCGGGTGGTCGAGGTGGCCGACCGCATCGTCGGTCTACTCATCGGCCTCGATCACACCGCACCCTACGGCAGCCCCAACTACGGCTGGTTCGTCGACCATCTCGACCGATTCGCCTACATCGACCGGGTCGCCATCGCCGCCCAGCAACGGGGTCAAGGTTGGGGCCCGGCCCTCTACCACGATTTCGAGCGGTGGGCGGCCGGTGCCGGACTCCCCCGACTGTGCGCCGAGGTCAACATCGTGCCTCCCAATCCCCGGTCGGTGCGATTCCACGAGCTCTTCGGGTTCGAAGCCCTGGAGGAGTTCCAGCCAACCGGATCAGCCGACTATCGGGTGGTGATGATGAGCAAGCCGACAAACACCGGGCAGAAGCACTAGCTGCCCGGCGGTCCGCCGAGGCCTACAACCTCGATGATGAGCTGGTGGGAACGAACAACGGCTGATCCGACTGACCCCGCCGAGCGTTGATGACGATCTCGTCGACAATCTCCTCCCACCGGGTGCGGGGAAGATCATGACCCATGTCGGGATACATCACCAACCGCGAGCCCGGAACGGCCCGAGCGGTGGCCATGCCCCCCGACGGCACTATCAACCGATCCTGCAGTCCGTGGATGACGAGCGTCGGCGCGGTCACAGTGGCCAGATCGGGAGTGCGGTCGGGGCTGGCGGCAATGGCCGCCGCCTGCCGTTCCACCCCCTGGGGGCGCCAGCTGCGGTCCACCGCGGCCTGAGCCCTGGCCAGGTGTTCGTCCCAACTCCAGGCCGAGCCGGCCCACAGTGAATACATCTCAGTGGCGACCCTGGCCGCCTCTTGACGCGTGACCTTGGGAGGTCTGATCATTCGAGCCATGATCCGCCGGTCCACCCCGCCGTGTCGACGGTCTCCGGTGTTGGACATGATCGAGGTCAACGAGCGCACCTGCGCCCGGTGCTCAAAGGCCATCGTTTGAGCAATCATTCCCCCCATCGAGACGCCGACCACGTGAGCCGATTCGATGGACAGGGCGTCGAGCAGCCCGGCGGCGTCGGCCGCCATGTCGGTGAGACGGTAGCCGACGTCAACCGGCCGTTGAGCCAGATGTCCGGCGATCACCCGACGGCGGGGCGGCACAGGCCAGCTGAACTCGGTGCTCAAGCCGACATCGCGGTTGTCGAACCGGATGACCCGAAACCCCCTGTCGACC
Source organism: Acidimicrobiales bacterium (assembly GCA_965216685.1). Taxonomy (GTDB): domain Bacteria; phylum Actinomycetota; class Acidimicrobiia; order Acidimicrobiales; family SZUA-35; genus JAHELU01. The sequence goes on along the minus strand of OZ244195.1, from coordinate 2,517,611 downwards.
AGTAGATCAACGAAGCCGGCCGGCCAGTCGACCAGCTGCCCCGCCAATCCCATCACCAACAGCATCGGTTCTCCGGAACCGCCGCTGTCCTCGTAACAGATCTCGATGCCGTTGGCCGGAATCATCGCCATGGCCTCAATCCTAGGGGCGCTGTTCCGGTGGACTCTATTCGGGCGCCTTGGCCCGCGATGGCGCCACCCGCGGTGGCTCGTTCGGCATCTTGGGGTAGACGGGAGGCCACGGGGCGTCCATCATCCCGGCTGCCAGGTCGGCGGCGTACATGTCGAGTAGCGGCTCGATGGAGTTGGGGTTGTCGTACATGTCAGCCCATGGATCGCCTTCGGCCGCCAGCCGGGCCGGCACCATGTCCATGGTCAGGTTGTCCGGCGTTATCCGCTCGATCTCATCCCAGCGGAACGGGGTCGAGACCTGGGCCCCGACTCGGGACCGCACACTCCACGCTCCGAACACCGTCTTGTGGGGGGCGTTCTGATTGAAGTCGATGAACACCCGCTGCCCCCGCTCCTCCTTCCACCAGGCCGCAGTCAGCCGTTCGGGGTGGCGGCGCTCGAGCTCGCGGGCCAGGGCCACGGCGGCCGCCCGGACCTGGTAGCTGTCCCACCGGGGCTGCAGCCGGACGAAGATGTGCAGTCCCCGGCTGCCGGTGGTCTTGGGGTAGGCGGCGATACCGAGCTCGGCGAACAACTCGTTGACCTGAAGGGCGGCCCAGCGGATGTCGTCGAAGCTGATGCCGGGCGACGGATCGAGGTCTATGCGAAGCTCGTCGGTGTATTGAGGGGTGGCGGCCAGGAGGGGCCAGACGTGAAAGCCGAGGCATCCCATGTGAGCGGCCCACACCATATGGGCCACATCAGCGGCCACCATGGCATTGGACGTCGTGCCGTTGGGAGTCGACATCGTGGTGGTCTGCAACCATGTCGGGGCACCCTTGGGCACCCGTTTCTGGAAGAAGGATTTGCCCGAGGCTCCGTCGGGGAATCGCTGCATCAACGTCGGTCGACCGCCCATGGTGGCCATCAGCGGTTCTTCGACAGCCAGGTAGTAGTCGATGAGATCGAGCTTGGTTTCCCCCCGTTTGGAGAAGAACACCTTGTAGGGACTGGAGATCTTGACCTCGTGACCGGCAATCTGTCGGACCACCGGCTCCCCGTGCTCATCGGCTGCCATGGCCCAACGCTAGCGGCTCCACATCTGCTCCGAACTTTGGGACCGCTACGACCCGCTGGCTGGTCGTGCGCTCAGGCCTTCTCGAATCGCCGCCATAGGCAAATTTATCCATACTCAGAGTACGGCAACTTTGCAGTTTGACATAGACATCTATTGTCCGATGTATAAGACCATATGATTGCCGTATGAATCCACCACCAACGATTCGATACGGCATAATCGTCCTTCTCCTTGTAGCTTCATTGACAGGGTGCGGGTCGATTCCGGGGGCTGGTGATGACGATCGAGTGGCCACCGAAACCGATGCCGGCGACGAAGCCCCAGCGGCAACCGTCGACGACAGCGGGGATCAGACCCCACCCGATTCCGCTGCCGTAGCAGATCCGAGCGACGACGACGAAGCGGCTGCGCCGGTCTCCGAGGAGGAGTCGTCCGATGTGGTCATGCCGAACGTGGTCGGGTTGCTCGAATCGGCAGCCACAACAGAACTGTCCGGCCTCGGAGTCGACGACGTCCGATACATCGACAAGGAGTCGAACGATCCGGAGGGCACCGTCCTCGAGCAGCTGCCGTCGCCCGGCGCCAGTGTCGGCGGTCCGGTCACCCTCACTGTGGCGGTGCCGCTGCCGCCGATGCCCGACTACTCCGGTCGAAGGTACGGTGACGTGCAGACAGAGCTGGAAAACTGGGGCATCACCGTCACCCGGGAGCTCGTCCTCTCCACTGACCGGCCAGACGGTGAAGTGCTGGAAACCACGCCCCCAGCCGGTCAGCGGATCGGGACGGAGGTGGTGGTCACCGTTTCGGCCGCGCCGGTCACAGGGCAGCTGGCCACCGATGACGCCCCTCTCATTGAGGACGGAGGGAACGGAATAAGCCCCTATGTCGGTCAGCCGGTCGAAGTCAACGGGATTCTCTACGAGAATTCGCTGTTCGGCAGCGGGTCCCGTCACACCGATGCCGGTGACATCGCCGTGTGGGAATTCAACCTCGGGCGCGACTGGGAGATTTTCGAAGCAACCGTCGGTCTCACCGACGACAGCGAGTTCGAGCAGCGAGGGCGATTCCGTGTCCTGCTCGATGGAGCCACTATTTGGGAACAGGATGATGTGAAGTTCGGAGAAGATGAGGCGGTTAGTCTCAACGTTGCCGACGGTCTTCGGCTGCGGTTGGAGGTGGTTGCTCTCGACGACGGCCGGGTCGGCCTGGCCTGGGGATCGCCTAAGCTGCTCGGCGTTGAGGGTCAGGTCCCCCAGGCTCAGTCCGATGAGTAGCGTGCCAGATGTCTGGGCTCGACCCTGCGAACGGTCCAATGACGGATCCCCCGCCGCGGCGATTCTCGAGATTCGCCGAGTGGGTAACGGTGCTCGGCCTCTTCTTCGCCGTCGTTACCGGTGTCTTCGCCGACCGGCCAGTGAGCCGTTTCGCCAGCGTCGGTCTTCTTCTGCTGGCGGCAACCGCTGCAGTTCGGATCTTCGGGCCCGACAACATCGGCGGTCGGGCAACGTTGATTGCCATTTCGGCGGTGTGGCTGACGGGGGCAATCCTGGTTGTTCTCTTCTGGCCGATACTCACCAGCGAAGGGACGACCGAGCGTTCAGACACCGTACTCGGCCCCACCGAGCAGGAACAAGGCGGAGCACAAGCCGGGTCTGTATCGACCATTGAGCAGGGGACGTCCAAACCCCAGCCGCCGGCCTCCCCGGTGTGTGACGAAGACGTTGGAACGATGTCGTTGGTTTACGAGGAGGTTGGTCGCAATCCCTTGGTTCAGTGGGACGCGGCGGTCGGTGCCAGGTTCGAGGGGCAGGATCCCGATTCGTCCGGCGGCTTTGTGGTCTCAGCCGTAGCTGACGGCTCGGGAATCGAGATCCGTTCCGTCGATGATCCAACCAATGTGCAATCTCGCTCGGTCGATCCCGAAGCGGCCGAGCCAACAGTCACGGCCGACGGCACGCTTGTGGTGGCGACCCAGCGAACCGATGCCGGTTCGCGCCTTGTTTACTGGAATGTGGCCAGCGGGGAGGTGGGCGTACTCCTTGACCGTTCCGAAGAGGTTGATTCGCCGTCGTTGTCGGCTGACGGCTCGCACATTGCCTGGGTCCAGGGTTCGGGCCGACAGGCCACAATCCGTGTCGCTCGATTGTCGAACCTAGCAGTGTCCGAGATTGGGATACTTGAGGGCTCCAGCCCGGATCTCGACGGCGATGGGTCGCGGCTGCTCCACTCGGCCCCGTTCGGCGACGGTCGGGCTATTCACATCTCAACTTCGGACGGTTCCAGCAGCCGTCGCATCACGCAGCCCCGATCAACGGAGATCGACGAGGATCCGGCATGGATTCCGGGCTGCGACAGCGCGGTGTTCACCAGGAGCGACAATGACGGCACCGACCTCTGGCTGACCGATGGGTCGAACGACACGATCCTTCGAGACCTCGTCGGTCGACAGTCCCAACCGTCGATGGTGCCGCTGTCCTAGCGGCTCCAGGTGAGCCGGTCGCCTTCCCCTTTCAGGAGCAGGGTGCCGGGGAAGACCCGCAGTCGCCATGGTTCGAGGCGGAGCGCGGCGAACTCGTCGACGGTGGGCGAGGTCCAGGCCGGTATGAGGCTCGGGTCGTAGCCCACCGGTTCCGGCCCATTGAGGAACAGGTCCCACACCCGGGTGCGGGTCTCGTCGTCGAAGGCCCATTCGACCCGGCACTCGGCCTGGCAGGTGTCTTGGTTGGCGGCCCAGTATGACAGCGAGGCGTAGGGACTGTGTTCGACGTGGGCCCGCTTGATCGCCGTCGGCATGGTGGCGATCCAGCCGGTGAGCTCGGCGCCGTCCCACTCCCAGATGGGATGCAATACCCGACTCCGAGGACGGTTCCGCCCATCGACCGTGGCCACGGAACACCACACGATCTGGTGAGCCATGGCCACGAAGGCGGGAGCCACGGTGGTCAGCGTGTCGTCTTCTTCCATCCACCGAGTCTCCCACACCCCTCTCCGAACTTTGGGACCGGCACGACCCGTTACTGGGTCGCCCGAGTCCCAAAGTTCGGTGGGGGCGGAGGAGGGGCGGAGGAGGGGCGGTCAGTCAGCCGCCGTTTCGATGGGTTCGCCGGTGGGGGGTGGCGGTTGGGGGGAGGCCGGTGGCGGGGGCGACGGGTCGCCCCGGAACGGGTCGGCGGGGCGACGACGGCGGAGCCATTGGCCGGCAAACCACAGCAGCGGGCCGACGACAGCCAGCAGCACCAACATCGGGAGGGCGAACCCGACCACGACCGTCAACGCCGTCCACACCGCCTTGAGCACGCTGACCCCGGCCCCGAACCCGTCGCCGAATCCCGGTTCGCCTTCCGGTTCGAAGGCATCGATGAATCCCTCTCCCCTGGCGTCGACCGATGGCCCGGCCGGTTCACCGTCGACGGTAATCGGGCGGCCGGTGACCTTGGGCCGCAGTTGGGTGCGGCGATCAGCGGTGCCTTCGTAGGCCAGCATCAGGCTCTGGCCACCGTCGAGCCGTTCGGCGTCGCCGTAGACCAGGGTCAGGTCGTCGATCGAGTCGACTCCGAGAGCGGTGTCGATGAACACCAGGTCGGCGATCGGCTCTTCACCGGTGTTGATCACCTCGAAGCAGATGGTGATGTCGGTTCCCGACTCGACGTTGGAGCCGTCGTTGCCAGGGCAGGACGCCCCACCGTCCTGGGCGTGGTAGATCGAGGTGTTCAGGATCATCGAATGGTTCACCGCATCCTGAAGGAGGCGGAGGGTGATGGTGGCCAGGTCAATTCGGTCCTGCAGGGTTCGGAGCTGTCCCCGCATGACCTCCAGTTCGCTCTCCCGATCGAGCAGCAGGCGTTCCAGTTCGGCGTAGTCCTCCAGATCCTGGGTTCCCTCCAAGGTGGCCCGCAGCCGGTCGACCCCCAGTTCGGCCACCTCGATCCTGGTCTCCAGGTCGACGACCCGTTCGGTGACGTCGTCGGCCGAGATCACCTGGTTGCGGAGTTCGCCCACCCCGCCCAGGGCCTCGACCGCCCGATCGAAGTCTTCGGGCAGCACCTTGAAGACCAGGACCGACTGGGGCTGGGAGCCCCCCTGGGTCTGTTGGCCGAACACAAAACCGCCGACCGACGAAATGAGGTCGGTGGCCTCCTGGCCGGCGGCGGCCACATCGTCGACCTCGACGGTGATGTCGGCGGTGAAGATGATCTGGCGCCCGAAATCGGCCGCAGTAAGCGGAGCCGCCGACCCACCGGCCGCTCCAGAACCGAGATCGCGACCCTCACCCTCGGCCGGTTCTTCGGCCGGTTCCTCCTCCGCCTGCCCGGCGTCCAGGGCGTCACCGTCGCTGTCCACCCCGACGGCCGGAGCGACCGTGGTGGCCGATGGCTCAGCGAAGTCGGCCGCCTCGCCCTCTTCGGCCGCGTCGTCAACCGCGTCGGCCGCGTCGACCTCGGGGGCGTCAGCCTCGAAGCTCTCGTTGGCGGCACCGGCCACATCGGAAACCGAATCGGTTGTCTCATCCGAGCCGCTGCACGAAGCGGCCAGCACCGCCAGCGCCAGCGCGACGATCAGCAGATAGGCGGTATGGAAACGACGTTGCTGCCGCATAGGGGAACCCTCCGTGTGAAGTCTGTTACCGCTCCGACGGCCACCACCGACCGGCGGTTCCCGTCACGGTGTCACCGATACACAAATGCAACGCGGCCCCGATCGTCACATGGCCGCTTTGGCCGCCCGGAAACCGTTGTCGAGATCGGCCAGGATGTCGTCGATCGACTCCAGGCCCACCGACAGGCGGACCAGGCCGGGATGGGTTCCGGTCGCCGCCTGCTCCTCGGCGGACAGCTGACTGTGGGTGGTCGAGGCCGGATGGATCACCAGCGAACGCACGTCGCCGATGTTGGCCACGTGGCTGTGCAGTTCCAGGGCGTCGACGAAGGCTTGCCCGGCCTCCCGCCCACCCTTGATGATGAACGACGGCACGGAGCCGGCACCCCGGCCCTGGGAGTACTTCTCGGCCGCGGCATGCCACGGTGACGAGGCCAGCCCGGCATAGTTGACCGACTCGACCTCGTCTCGGCCTTCCAGCCATTCGGCCACTGCCTGGGCGTTGTCGACGTGGCGCTCCATACGCAGCGACAGCGTCTCCAGCCCCTGCAGCAGCAGGAAGGCGTTGAACGGACTGACGGCGGCGCCGATGTCGCGCAGCAGCTGGACCCGAGCCTTGGCAATGAAGGAACCGGCGCCGAGCATGGGCCAGTAGTTGAGGCCGTGGTAGCTGGGGTCGGGCTGGTTGTAGTTGGGGTAGCGCTCGGCGTCGGAGAACTCGAACGAGCCGCCGTCGATGATGGCGCCCACGATCGAGTTGCCGTGGCCACCGAGGAACTTGGTGGCCGAGTGGACCACGATGTCGGCCCCCCAGTCGAGGGGCCGGATCAAGTACGGGGTGGCCACTGTGTTGTCGACCACCAGGGGGACACCGGCCTCATGGGCGGTGTTGGCCACCCCTTCGATGTCGAGCACGTTGTTCTTGGGGTTGCCGATGGACTCGCCGTAGAAGAGCTTGGTGTTGGGTCTGACCGCGGCCCGCCACTCGTCGAGATCGTCGGGGTCGTCCACGAACGACGTCTCGATCCCGTATTTGGGCAGCGTGTAGTGAAGCAGGTTGTAGGTGCCGCCGTAGAGCGCGGCGGAGGCCACGAGATGGTCGCCGGCCTCGGCGATGTTCATGATCGTCATGGTCTCGGCCGCCTGACCGGACGCAACCACCAGGCCGCCGGGCACTCCGGCCGCCGTCTCGGCCAGGCCGTTCTCCAGGGCGGCCAGGCGAACCTCGGCCACCCCCTGGGTGGGATTCATGATGCGGGTGTAGATGTTGCCCGGCTCGGCCAAGGCGAAGAGATTGGCGGCGTGCTCCGAGCTGTTGAACTGGTAGGCCGTTGTCTGGTAGATCGGCACGGCCCGAGCGCCGGTGGCGGAGTCGGGCTCCTGCCCGGAGTGGATCTGGCGGGTCTCGAAGCCCCAAGAGGCGGGGCTGGAATCGGTTGATTCGGACACGGTTCTTGCTCCTCAGGATTGGCTTTCCACTGACGCTACCAAATTCTCGACCAACCTGGTCGGGAATTCTGGACCGCCCACCACTTGCGGTACCGTCGTCACAGACCATCGGCCGGAGGCTCGACAGTGACGCTTTCACAACAAGAGATTCTGGCCGCGGTGGTGGTCGTCGCCGCCATCGTCAACTGGTACAGCCGGGCGCCAGGGGCCGACACCGGACGCTGGCTGGAGTGGTTGTCCAAACCGGCGGCGACGATCGGACTGATCGCCCTGGCCGTCCAGATCGAACCGGCCGACGGAGCACAGCACTGGTGGTTCCTACTCGGCCTGGTACTGTGCCTGGGCGGCGACGTGGCGTTGATGTGGCAGCCCGAGTTGTTTCGCACCGGGCTGGTGTCGTTCCTGCTGGGACATCTGGCCTTCGTCGTCGGCTTCGCCACCCGGGCGACGATGGCACCGACCTGGGCCATCGCCGTCGGCGCCATGCTGCTCGGCATCTGCCTGACCATCGGCCTGCGCCACCTACTGCCGACAGTACGGGTCAACGCCCCCGATCTGTTCGCCCCGGTGACCGCCTACGTCGTCGTCATCGGCGCCATGGCGGTGGCCTCGTGGTGGGGTGGCCACTGGGCCGCTCCCCTGGGCGCGGCCAGCTTCGCCGTGTCCGACCTGACGCTGGCCGACAACAAGTTCGTAGCCGCCCGCCGCTGGTCCCCGCCGGCCGTCATGATCACCTACCATCTGGCCCTGGCCTTCCTGGTGCTCTCGCTACGGTGATCCGGCCGACTACAGCCCGGGGCGCCGTCCGAATTGCCGCTCCAACGACGACAGGGCGTCGATGACGCCCCCCGCCACCCACACCGCTTCCTTGCCCGGCGTCTTGACAACGGTCGGCCGGAGAACCCCGGCATCGACCAGTCTGGTCACCGCCTTCAGGGCAGCCGGTTGGGACACCTTGCGCAATGCCCGGGCCGAAGCGATCGTGACAACCGGATTGGTGGGCAAGCCCTCGAGGACAGCGCGGGTTGTGCCATCCCGGTGAGTGGTGATCTGCTCCTGCCACCGCTCACCCAGCGCAATGAGCTCACGGGTCACGATTGCCGCCCCATCGGCGGCCACGGCCACGGCTCGAGCGAACTCCGCCGTCCAGCCGTCGAGATCACCCTGGCGGTAGGAGCCAAGCCCGGCGAAGTAGGCCGACCTTCGGGCCAGGAGAGCGTGTGATGCCGGCACGATGACGTTGGCCGCCATCTTGCCGAGAATGGGATGGACCAGGGCCCTACCAACCCGACCGTTGCCGTCGACAAAGGGATGAATGGTCTCGAACTGAGCATGGGCGATGGCGGCCTGGACCACCGGGTGCACATCGGCGCGGGCCACAAACGATGACAGGTCGTCCATCAGGGCACCGACAAGGCGGTGCGGTGGCCCCTCGAACTCGGCCGATGCCCGGGTTCGACCGATCCACACCGGACCATCACGAAAGGATCCGATGTGGCCGGGGAGAAGGTCGGATCCCGTCATCAGGCGACGGTGAAGGTCGCAGAACCAGGCGATGTCGACCGTCGCCGCCGTTGTCACTGCGGACGCCACGACAGCGATGTTGTGGCGGACCAAGGCCGTCTCGGTGTCCATCTCGCCGAGATCGGTGTGGTCACGCACCAGCTCGGTTTCGAGGTCGGCGTCGAGATCCTCGATCTGCGAAGACGATATGGCCTCCAGGCGCACGAGAACCCCGACCAACAGCGGGGTGATGTTTATGCCCGATGATGCCGTGGCGTCAGCCAGTCGACCAATCGACTCGCCGGCCCGGCGAAGCGCCCGATTGGCCTCGGGGCCAAGCTTGGGAATCGACCGGTCGGCAATCCGGGGAGGGACCTGCTGGTGGTAGACGAGCATCTCCGGCTCCTGCTCACCCATGTGAACATGGGGATTCGGCTCCTGCTGAATCTCACGGGTGGTAGCGGGCCATGCGGTCGACACGGCTGCAATTATAACCCAAGTGCTACCTAAAGTTATTTTTCTTCCGGAACCTATAACCCAAACTGAACGTTCAGTGGGCTACACCGCCGATTCGTGGTGGCGGACCAGTCGACCCAGTTCGGCCATGAAGGCGTCGACGTTGGCCTGATCGTCGTCGCCGGTCATCTCCATGGGCGGCCCGACCCGGACCTTGACCTCGGGCCGGGGCACGCTGAGGCGGGGCCACGACCCTCGGGGCCACACCTTGTCGGTGCCGACGAAGGCCACCGGAATCACGGCGGCGCCGGCCCGGCGAGCGATGCGGGACAACCCCGGGCGACCGGGGCCAACCCCGATGGCCGCCCGTTCCTCAGGCGGAACCAACCGACCCTCGGGCATGACCGACACGGTTTGCCCTCGACGCAACGCCTCCACCGCCTCGTTCTCGGCCTCCTCCCGGGTCAGCTTCGAGGTGGCGATCGAACCGAGCCGGCGGAGCAGCACCCCGGTGGCGCCGCTGTCGACCAGATCGGCCCGGATCAGGATCCGGCTCGACACGTCGAACCGGCCCAGCACGGCCAGGGTGGCGAAAACGTCGAACAGGCTGCGGTGGTTGCCGGCGAAGAGAATCGGCCGATCCTTGACCAGTCGGATCGAATCCGGGACATCGAGTTGGGCCAGCGGTTTGACCAGCTGGGCACTCCACCGGCCGATGGTGACGAACCGGTCGTGATAGTCGGTTGGCTGCACGTTCCTCGATCCTGATGATGTTCGGCCGCTTCGCTCAGGGTACAGCCGAGGCAACCACGCTGAGATACTCTGAATCGCAATGACCAGCGCCCCGACGACCGTTGATCACGAAGCCGGCTACGACAAGAGCGAGGTCTTCGGCTGGAAGATGTACGACTGGGGCTGGTCGGCCCACACCACCACGGTGCTGACGGCCCTGCTCGGGCCCTATCTCTTCGCTCTGGCCGACGACAACGGTGGCGTGGATCTGTTGGGGTGGACCATCGACCCAGCCTCGTTCTTCCCCTTCGCCGTCGCCCTGTCGGCCATCGTCCAGGTGTTGGCCCTACCGCTGATCGGCACGGTGGCCGATCACACCGCCCACAAGAAGCAGCTGCTGATGACCATGGCCTACGCCGCCTGCTTCTTCACCGCCGCCCTGTTCCTGGTCACCAGCAGGACGGTGTTGCTGGGCGGCGCCCTGTTCGTACTGGGAGCCATCGGATTCGCCGCCGCCGGTGTGGTCTACAACTCCTACCTACCCGACATCGCCCCTCCCCAGCTACGCGATCGCGTCTCGTCGGACGGCTACGCCTTCGGTTACGTGGGTGGGGGCATCTACCTGGCGCTCAACTTCGCCCTCATCGCTCTGATGGAAGACGACGGTTTGGCCGTCCGTCTCAGTCTGGGCGGAGCTGGGGTGTGGGCTGCAGTCTTCATTGCCCTGTTCACCCACCGGCGGTTGAAGAACCGTCTGCCGGCCCGCAACAAACCGGCGGGTGAAGGCTGGCTGGGCTTCTCGCTGCGAGGAGTGATCGCCACCGGACGCGACCTGTGGACCCGCTACCCGGTGACCTTCCGCTATCTCATCGCCTACATCATCTTCAACGACGGCATTCAGACGGTGATCGCCGTGTCGACGTCGTTCGCGGCCGACGAGCTCGACGCCGAGAACGAGACCCTGCTCCTCCTGGTACTGATGATCCAGTTCGTGGCCACCCCCGGCGCCATGGGTTTTGGTCGTTGGGCCGAACGCATCGGGGCCAAGCAGGCGCTGATCATCAACCTGGTGGTGTGGGCCGGGCTCGTCATCTACGCCTACGCCTTCCTCACCTCCATCACCCAGCTGTGGATCATGGGAGCGGTGCTGGCCCTGGTCCTCGGTGGATCGCAGGCCATCGCCCGCTCATTGTTCTCCCAGATGATCCCGTCGGACTCCGAGGGCGAGTACTTCGGGTTCTACGAGATCGCCTCGCGGGGCACCACCTGGATCGGGCCGCTGCTGTTCGGCATCGTCAATCAGATAACCGGCTCCCAGCGACAGGCCATCATCTCGTTGATCGCCTTTTTCGTGATCGGTATCGCCGTGCTGGTCACCGTCGACGTGCGCCGGGGTATGGCCGACGCCGGACAGAACCCCGAGCTGATCAAGATCTAGGAGTGCCCTCGTGCCGTACTGGGGGTTCCAGGGGTCGCTTGCGACCCCTGGAACCCCCGGATCGGATCAGTCGCGGCCGACGAACAGCCGCAGAACGTACCAGAACATCATCATCAGCGAACCGAACAGGCTGACGGCGGCGCCGACGTAGGCACCGGCCGGATACTCCCGCACGATGCGCTGGGTCTGGTACAGAATCGACGCTCCGGCCAGAGCGATCATGGCCACCGAGAAGATCGGGCCGAGCGTGAAGTTGAAGATCACGGCGGCGATGATCAAGCCGATGGCGGCGACCCCACCCCAGATCAGGAGCGGTCGCAGCACCGAGAGGTCCCGCCGGGTCACCATGGCCACCACCGTGAGAGCGGCGAAGCCGATGAAGGTGGTGATGGCGGCCAGGGTCACGTCGGTGGTGCCGGATTCGGTGTTGAACACGAACCACAGGAACGGGGCGAAGATCACCGCTTCCGCCGCCGCCAGGCCGAACAGCCCGGCGTATTGGGCGTTGGGGTTGGCGAAGTTGTAGGCGGCCCGGGATGTGATGGCGCTGACGATGGCGAAACCGCCGAGAACCAGCAACCAGGCAAACCCGCCGGTTTCGAACAGGAACCGGGCGAAGCGCTCCGCCACCCCGGTGGTGAACAGCAGGGATTCGAAGCCGATGAAGGCCACGAGAGCCAGAGCCAAATGCTGGTAGACCCGCACCAGGAACTGGGTTCGTGTAGCCTCGTCGGTCTGAATGACCGGAACTGTTGTTGAATACGTTGCCATGGCTGGCTGGTACCTCCGTGCCGAAGTGTTCTTATCCAGTATCGGCTGAAATTGGGCCGATTTACTCGGCACCAGCTAGAAAACACCGAATTGTGTCGGTTTGTTCCCCCACGCAGGAGCGCACACAACAACCGGTAACCCCCATCGAAACATTGACGAAACGCCCCGCCGCGGCGGAAGACCGTGATACGGCCGCTGGTTGGCTTCTTGGAACCGACAAGACTCTGCTTACTGAAGGAACGAATCCATGTCTCCACTGACCGAACGCAAGTGGCTGCTCCCCGCTCTGGTGGTGGGAGCCGCCCTGGCCGCTTTCCTGGCTTTCGGTGTCTTCGGCGTACACACCCTGTTCATCGACGAGGAGGTGAACGAGGCCGCCCCGGTGTTCGCCACCGAGGGAGCCGACCAGACGGGCGACGAAGCCATGACCGACGACGAACCTGACGAGGGCGCCGCCACCGACGAAGCGGCGGCCGGGCCGGGAACGGCGGCCTCCGGATCATTCGTCGACGGCGCTCACCCCACCTCGGGGAGTGCCGTCGTCCTTACCGACGGGGGGACTCAACGGGTGCTGCGCCTGGAGGAGGACTTCGCCACCGACAACGGGCCCGACCTCAACGTCTACCTGGCCTCCTCAGCCGATGGTTTCGGCGACGAATACATCGATCTCGGCGACCTCAAAGGCAACATCGGATCGCAGAACTATGAGATACCGGCCGACGTCGATCTCAGCGTCTACGACACGGTGGTCGTCTGGTGTGTGCGCTTCGGTGTTGGCTTCGGATCGGCCGAACTGGCCTGACAGGACCCTAGGGCTGGCCCGACAGTTTGAAGGTCAGCGCCCGGCCCGATTCGTCATCGGTGGCGGTCAGCTCCCAGACGGTCTCAGCCTGATCGGGAGAGCACACCCACCGTATGTCCCGGTTGCCGTTCTCATCGGCGGTACCGGGGCTGATGCCGCTGGCCTGAGGCGAGGTGAACGAGATCTGACCGTTGGGGGTGGCGCCCGACAACGTGCCGAACACCCTGGCTCCGCCATCACAGGTGAAGGGGTTCTCCGTCAGCACCACCGTGAACTCACCCGTTTCGATGGATGTGGTGGTCGGCATGGTGGTGGTGGTCGACGCCTCGGAAACCTCGGTGCCGGCGGGTACCCCGGTGAACGATGTGGTGGCCGACAGGTTCGACGACGCCCCGGTGGCCGTCAGTTCCCAGGTGGTGCCGACCTGGTCGGCCGAGCACGACCACCGGATCGGCAACCGGCCGTTCTCATCGGCCTTACCAGGGCTGAGGTTGGGAGATTGAGGGGAGCTGAAGGCGATGTCCTCGTTGGCCGTGGCTCCGGTTATCAACCCGAACTCACGGACCTCGTCGTTGCAGATGAACTGATCGGAGGTGAGCTGGATCTGCATACCCACCGGGACCGTGGTGACGGTGGTACTGACCGTGGTCGAGGAGGAACTGGACGTGGTTGTCGACGAGTCGTCAGTGGGCTCGGTAGCGGTGTCGAATTCGGGTGTGTCGCTCAGCACGGTGTAGACGGCGTAGGCTCCGGCGGCCAAAGCAACGAGAATGGCGGCCCCTATGAAGGCGGCCAGGAAGCCACCCCGTCCTCCGCCGCCCCGACGGGCCGAAAACTCGTCGCGACGACCCTGGTTGGGGTCGAAGGGATCGCGGAACGGATCCTCCTGCTCGTTCCACTGATCACCAAACTGGTGGGGACCGGTGGCCAGAACCCGCCGGCGAGCCGCCTCATCACGATCATGGCGCTGACCGTGGGGGTCAGCTGGCTGACCGTAGGGGTCAGCCTGCTGGGCGTAGGGGTCGGCGGCATACGGATCGTTGGCGGGGTACTGCTGCGGTTGACGAGGCTGGGCGAAGACCGAGTCGTCGAAGAACTGGGACTGGTCGTCGGGCTGCCCAGCGTCCTGCTGCGAACCGGACCAGAAGTCGTCGTTGTGGCTCACTGTGACCAGGTTAGAGCATGGGCGACCCGGTGCACCGTCCCCATACCGATACCTGGCTGATTCTCAACCCACCGGGCAACGTTCCCCAGTGATCTCGGGGGAACGATTCGATGACGTGACGAGCCGATAGCGTCGATAGGTGGCCGGCCATCGGCAAGGCCACACCGAGCAAGGGCGACAAGGTGACCAATCCAGCCATGACCACGACGACCGCCGTCATACGAGCCTTCACCGAGCGGCGACTTGACGCCACCCGGGCCGCCATCGACTCGGTTCTCCAGCAGACCCGTCAGCCCGACGAACTGCTGGTCGTGATCGACCACAACGAGACGCTCCGGCAGATCCTGACCGACCAGTATCGCCACGCCGACCTGGTGTCGGTTATCGCCAACGAACGGCGTCAGGGGATCGGCGGGGGCAGCAACACCGCTCTGCTGCGGGCCCGGGGCGACGTCATCGCCTACCTGGACGACGACGCGGTGGCCCATCCCGAATGGTTGGCCGCCCTGACCTCCAGACTCAAAGAGGCCAATGTCGTCGGTGTCGGCGGCCGCACCGTGCCCGACTGGATCGACGGCGAACAGCCGGAGTGGTTCCCCGGTGAGTTCCTGTGGGCCGTGGGTTGTTCCATCGCCGATGGCGTCACCACCGCCCGGGAGATCCGCAATGTGTGGGGCGGCAACAACGCCTTCCTCCGCCAAACCCTCATCGACCAGGGTGGTTTCATCGAGGAAGGACTGGGCCGCATCGGCTCCCGGCCCGTGGGCGGCGAGGACACCGAGATCTGTATCCGGATCAGGCAGGCCGATCCCCAGGCCCGATTCTTCTACGAGCCCGACGCCGTCATCCACCACCAGGTACCCCCCGAGCGGGCCACCCTCTCCTACTTTCGCTCCCGCTGTTTCCATGAGGGCATGTCCAAGGCCCTGCTGTCTTCGTACCGGGGCAACCGCGACAGCCTCAACGAAGAGGTCGACTACACCCGCAAGACCCTGGTCAGCGGGGTTCATCGATCTCTCTCCGACGCCTTCCGTCAGCGCCGCCCGTCCGAGCTGCGGCGAGCCGCCGCCATTGGCTTCGGCCTGGGCTGCGCCGCCGCCGGGCTCGTGTACGGTCGCATCCGGCTCATGGTTCGGGCCGCAGATCCGTTACCACCGGTGGAGAAGCCTCTGAGCGCACCCTAACCGGCGCCCCGTGGTCTGGACCCGGCGCCGGGTTATCCCCGACCGGGCTGTAGCAAGGCCACCTAAGCTGGGGCCATGGGACACATCGCGGTCAGTGATCTGGGGTATGCCCACCCCGGCGGGTCAATGCTGTTCACCGACGTGTCCTTCACCCTCAGCCCCGGCGCTCGGGCCGGGCTGATCGGCAACAACGGCGTGGGCAAGACCACATTGATGCGAATTCTGGCCGGAGAGTTGGATTCGACCGACGGCGACGCCAACCTCGGTGGCCGGGTCCGCTACATGGCTCAAGACATCGGGGTCGGCACCGGTTCGTCGGGTGCCACCACGGTCCGGGAGATGCTGATCAATTGTTCGCCCGAACCGTTGCGCTCCATCGGCCGCCGTCTACTGGCAGCCGAGGCGGAGGCCCACCGCGGTACCGACGAGGCCATGAGGCTGGCCGAGGTGATCGGCGAGTGGTCGGACTGCGGCGGCTATCTGGCCGAGGCCGAGTGGGACGCCACCTTGAGTCGGGTGGTTCGATCCAGCCTGGACGACGTGGGACGGCGGCTCACCACCCAGCTGTCGGGGGGTGAGCGCAAGCAGATCGTGCTCGACCTGCTGTTCTCGTCCGACGCCGACATCCTGCTGCTCGACGAACCGGACAACTACCTCGACGTACCGGCCAAACAATGGCTGGAGGAACTCATCGCCAACACCACCAAGACGGTGCTGATGGTCTCCCACGACCGGCAACTGCTGCGAGACTGCACCAACCACATCGTGACCCTGGAAGCCTTCGGGGCTTGGGTTCACGGTGCGTCCTACGCCACCTACCCGGAGGCCAGGCAGGCCCGGCAGCGGCAGCTGGGTGACGCCCTGCAACGGTGGAAGGACGAGGAACGTCGACTCTACAAGTTCTACAAGGACATGAAGTTCAAGGCCTCCTACAACGCCGACATGGCCAACCGGGCCAATGCGGCCGAGACCCGGTGGCAACGGTTCGTCGACGACGGACCGCCGCCGCCACCGGCCCCCGAACAGAACGTCCAGGTTCGGCTTCGCGGTGGCGATTCAGGCCGGCGGGTGGTGGCGTTGCAGTCGGTTGAGCTACCCGAGCTGGTGTTCCCGTTCTCCGACGAGGTCTTCCTCGGTGAGCGGCTGGGACTGATCGGCCCCAACGGGTCGGGCAAGACCCACCTGTTGCGCCTGCTGGCCGGACACGAGGTGGCCCACAGCGGTGTGGTGAAGCTGGGAGCCCGGGTCGAGCCCGGGCTGTTCACCCAGGTCAACGACAATCCCGAGCTGACCGGAGGATCGGTGCTCGATCCGGTGATGGCCCGGCTGGGCAACCACGAGCGGGCCATGGGCGCGCTGGCCCGTTACGGCTTGGCCTCGGCGGTGGCCGGCACCTCGGCCCAGTCGTATGAAACCCTGTCGGGCGGGCAGAAGGCCCGGTTGGAGATTCTCTGCCTGGAGCTTGACGGCCACAACCTCCTGCTGCTCGACGAGCCGACCGACAACCTCGACATCGACTCGGCCGAGGCGTTGGAATCAGCCCTCAACACGTTCGAGGGCACGGTCATCGCGGTGTCCCACGACCGGGCCTTTCTGGCCAACTTCGACCGGTTCTGGATGCTGGGTCACGACGGCTTCGTCCACACTCTGCCCGACTGGGAGAACGCCCTGGCCGCGGTGACCGCCCCCACCACGATCGACGGCATCAAACTGGCCAAGCTACTCACGGAGGTGTAGTGCTGTGATTGCATCGATTCATCTCGTCGACGGTTCCGCCCTCCAAACGTTGACCCGGCGGGCCCCCAAGCCATCGTCGACACCTGGCCTGCGATGGTGCCGCAAGGCGTTTTGCGGCCGGTTCTCACCCGGCGTCCGGCCCGACCCCCAACTCGGTCGAAGCGGGTTCGTCGCCTGGTGGGACGGGGATGACGCCCTCGACGAGTTCCTGTCCGCCAACCCCCTGGCCGAGCCGTATCGGGATGGGTGGAGTATCCGCCTTCGCCCCACCCGGACCCGGGCCCAGTGGCCTGGGGCCGACTTCGATCCGCTGCCGTCGGGGCCGGAGCGACACGACGGTGTCCACGCCGCCATCACCCTCGGCGTTGCTCATGTGCGATCCTTGGTTGGCTTTCTCCGCACCTCGTCGGCCATTGAGGACCAGTTTGTCGATGATCCCGGGAGCCGCTGGGGCATCGCCGTCAGCATGCTTCCCCGGATCGTCATGACCCTCACCTTCTGGGATGACCAGGATGCCACCGACGCCTACGTGGGGCGAGGGGCCCACGCCGCGGCCATGGCCAACCACTACGACTTCACCACCGACACCCACCGATACGTTGCCCCCGGCGGCTTCTTCGGCTTCCAGCCCTACGCCATGTCGGGTCTGCTCGACGGATCGAACCCCACCCCGGCCGATCTCCTGGACGACCGTACCGGCTGATCTACCCACGGGAGGCGGGTCGATCAGCCCAAACGACTTCATGGCCGTCGTCCGGTGGCCGTTACCTGACGGTGATGGCCGATCGACGCTACCTGCTGGTCGCCACGCTGACCATGATGGTCAGCCTGGTTCTGGTTCCCCGGCCGGCCGGGGCGGCCGGTCCGACCGATGACTGCCTGATCTCTGAACCGTCGGCCGGCTTCGCCGCCGTTGTCAGCCAGTCCCCCGATCACGCCCGGGTCTGGCGGCTGTACCAGGCGACGTTTCTTCGTCAACCCGACGCCGAGGGTCTGGCCCACTGGGTCGAAGCGGCCGACAACGGCATGTCGCTGACCGCCATCGCCGCCTACTTCACCGACGGACCCGAGTTCCGAAACCGCTACGGAGCGCTGGGCCAGACCGAATTCGTCGACCTGGTCTACGGCAACGTGTTGTGCCGCACCCCAGACGCCGAGGGCCGAGCCTACTGGACCGGGCTGCTCCGCTCGGGGACGATCTCCCGGCCCGAACTGATCGTGAACTTCGCCGAGCTCCGGGAGTACCTGCGGTTCACCCAGACCTGCCACAGCATCCACGACAGCGAGAACGCCGCATCGCCCCACTGCCAGGGGGCAGGCTTGACGCCGCTGACCCGGTCCACCCTGGCGGCCGACGGCTACCAGGCGTTCAACCGCACCGTCAACCGGATCGGCGGCGGGACGGGCACGCTGCGAGCCGTTGAGATCGATCTCCGCCGGGGTCTCAGCCTGTTGTCCAGCGGCGACCGGCGTTGCTCGGTGGCGTCGATCAACGGTAACTGGTTGGTGGCATGGCAAAAGGACGGCCCCGACCCCGGCGTGCTCGGATTGGGAATTGTCGACGGTCGGCCGGCCAGAAACTCGGCCGATCGCACCGATCGTGGTGTGTTCGGGCTGCGAGTCGACCCGAACCCGAAACCGGTGGTCGAAGTGTGGCCCGGTGACACCCTCAGTCTCGACGACATCCGGCTCAACAGTGTGCTGGCCACCGACGGTGATCTGGTGCTCGAATCGTGGCACGCCGCGGCCGAAGCGTCGCCCTACCTCCAGCGGCTCGAACCAGACGAGCGGGTGGAGGCCGGCCAGTGGCTGTGGGCGGCGGCCGGGATTCCGCTGCGCATCGCCGGGCAAACCGATGTCGACTTCACCGCCGACTACGGCAACGACCCCTACACCTACCGGACACTGAACCACTCCTTCGTGGCCGTCGATCTCGACTCCGGCCGGCTGGTGTTGGGGGCCACGGCGACGCTGGACACCCGTGATCTGGTGGCCTGGGCCCAGGCCGCCGGATACGAGGACCTGATCAAGTTCGACGGCGGCGCCTCCACCGAATTCAACGTGGACGGCCGGGCGGTGGTGGCCGGCACCGGGCGCGACATTCCGGTGTGGCTTGGCATCGGCTGTTAGCAGGCCAGGCGGTAAGGTCTGGCCATGACCACCGTGTTGAGCGACCGCGTCCTCATGGGCCCCGGGCCCTGCAACCCCTATCCCGAGGCCGTGTCCGCCCTGGGCCGGCCGATGCTGGGCCATCTCGATCCTGAGTTCATTGCCCTGCTCGACGAAACCAACGAGCGTCTCCGGACCGTCTTCGGCACCACCAACCGGCTGACGTTCCCCGTGTCGGGCACCGGCTCGTCGGGGATGGAAGCGGCGCTGGTCAACGTGTTGGGTCCCGGCGACACGGTTGTGGTCGGGGTCAACGGCGTGTTTGGCAACCGAATGTGTGATGTGGCGGCCCGGGCCGGGGCCGAGGTCGTGCCGGTCAACTTCGACTGGGGGTCCCCGGTGGAGGCGGAGCGACTGCTGACCGCCCACCCGAATCCAACGGCCATCGCCATGGTCCACGCCGAAACGTCCACCGGTGCGCTCAGCCCGCCGGCCGATGTCGGCGCCAACAAGGGCGATGCCCTGCTGATCGTCGACTGTGTCACCTCGCTGGGGGGCATGCCGGTCGACCTCGATGCCGCCGGAGTCGACATCGCCTACTCCGGCACCCAGAAGTGCCTGGGGGTGGCCCCCGGGCTGGCGCCGTTGAGCGTCTCCGACCGGGCCATCGACCGGATCAAGGCCAAACCCCAGTCGTGGTATCTCGATCTCAACATGATCGCCGATTATGTGACCGGCTCGGGGGCCCGGGCCTACCACCACACCGCTCCCATCAGCATGATCTTCAGCCTCCACGCCGGGCTGGGCGCCGTGCTCGACGAGGGGCTGGACAACGCCATCGACCGCCACCGGCGCTGCGGGAGCCTGCTCCAGGCCGGACTGCAGGACCGAGGCTTCGAGCTGTTCGCGGCCGACGGTTTCCGGCTGCCCCAGTTGACCTCGGTGGTCATACCCGAGGGCCGGTTCGGAGCCCTGAGCGAGGCCGACGTCCGCCGGGCCCTGCTCCAGCGGCACGGCATCGAAGTGGGCGGAGGCCTGGGTGACTTCGCCGGCAGGATCTGGCGGATCGGCTGCATGGGCCACACCGCCCGGGAACGGAACGTGGCCCTGCTGCTGGCCGCCATCGACGAACTGTCGGTGTAATTCCCGCACCACCGTTCTGTGCGCCCTACGCCCCGTTTTTTGGGGCGTGCGGCGCACAGAATCAGATGTCGGCTCGCACCTCGGCCAGCAGCTCGATCGAACGCAGCGCCGTTGGCTGGTCGACGGCCATGGTCCGGACCACCACGTCGTCAACCCCGGCGGCGGCCAGAGCGACCATGGCCTCGGTCACCCGTTCCACGCCGCCGAAGATGAGCTGCTCTTCACCGAGACCCCGATAGCCGGCGGCTATCAGCTCCCGTCCTCGGGCCTGACCGACGGCGTCGTCGTCGGTCACCAGGATGTCGCGCCGCAGGGCCACCCGCGGCGTGGTGCCGAAATCGGCGCACAGCTCCCGGTACCGGGGCAGACGCTCGGTCAGGGCGGCGGCGGTGACACCCGGTGACACGTACCAGGCGTCGCCCTCACGGGCCGCCCGCTCCAGGGGTCGGTCCCCCAATCCGGAACCGATCCACCACTCGACCGGAGCCCGGGGGGCGACGGCCGCCCCGCCGATGGTCAGCGGCGGTGAGCCCGCCAGCTCGGCATCGACCCGCTCGCCGGCCAGCAGGGCCTTGACCACGGTGATGGCTTCGTCGGTCCGCCGACCCCGGGTGGCCAGGTCGGAACCCATGGCCCGGAACTCGCCAGGCCGGCCACCGATACCGGTCTGGACGATGAAGCGGGCCTCCGGCTGATTCACGTCCATCATGGCGGCCAGCGTCCCCACCTGCTCGGCCACCAGAACCGGGTGCCACAGCGGCAGCACGAACAGGCAACCAATCGACCGGTCGGACGGCCACTCGGCCATGATGCGACCGATCATGGGAACGTTCTGCACGTAGTTGGACGTCGGGCCCGACGAATGGTGATCGCCCAGCGTCAGGTGGTCGAGACCGGCGGCGGCGGCGGTGCGGGCCCGGGCCACCACGTTGGTCACGGCCACATGGGCCGGTTGATCGGGATGAGTGCTGCTGACACTGATTCCAAACCGCATCGTTACGTCCTTGCCGGAATGAGGATCCGACGGGCCTCAACCGTTGTCACAGGTGATGATCAGGTAGTCGCCGGGGGCGGTGTCGGAGTTCTGGACCTCGACGATAATGCGACCGTCGCCGTCGAACCCATAGGTGGTGAACGCGTTGGCCGCCGTTTCCACCACCTCGGGATCGGCAGCCATGGCCGCCTCGGACTGACTCAGACCCGATGCCCGCAGGAGTTCATCGGATCGCACCCCGTCGGGGCAGCTCAACGGCTCCGGGATACGATCCTCGCCGTCGCCACCACCGCCGACCCGGATCAAGACGACCTCACCCCGGTCGGAGCCGATGATCAACGCCTCACCGTCGCCGTCGAACTCGACGGTGAGCGGTGGGGAGAAGATGATGTCGGAGATCTGGTTCTCCGCCCGCATGGCCGCCTCCTCCCCCACCAGGTCGTCGGCGCCGTCGAGGATGCAGGCCATGGCGGTGCTGGACCCCTCGCTCAGCTCCAGGGTCGCCCCGTCGAAGGTGTAGGCGGCACCGAAGGTGTTGCAGCCCAGACTGCCGCCGACCGTGTAGCCGGAAACGCCGCGGCTGAACTCGAAGGTCGGAGCCTCGGCGGTGTTGACGCCGACCAACGGTCGTTCCTCATTGAACGACTCCACCCGCCACTGGCCGAGCAGCTGGTCCTCACTGCTGTTGCTCAGATAGGAGCAACCGGCCGCCGCCACCATCAAGACCGCGGCCAGTGCAGTGGCAAGCGGTCGTGGGGGCGGCATGGCCTGAACCTAGCCCAGATCCTCGGCCCGTTCCGGGCGGGCCCGGCGCGCTCGTGGTGACGGCACTAGCGTTGGCGGGATGAGTGCGGCCCCGTCGGGTACTCCCCGCATCTTCTACGGCTGGATCATGGTGGCGTTGACCGCCCTGATCCTGCTGGTGACGTCGGGGACGAGGGCTGCCCCCGGTGCACTGCTGGTCGACATGGAACGAAACACCGGTTGGTCGACGGCGCAACTGTCGCTGGCCGCCGCTCTGGGGCTGCTGGCCTACGGAGCCGGGGGGCCGACGGCCGGGATGATCGCCCGCCGGATCGGGATGCGCAACCTGGCCTTGGGGTCGGTGGTGCTGACCACGGTCGCTCTCTACCTGTCGAGCCGGGTGCAGAGTCTGTGGGCTCTCACCATCTGGTTCGGGCTGGTGTCGGGCATTGCCGCCGGGTTGGTGGCCTCGTTCCTGGGGGCGGCGGTGGCCAACGGCTGGTTCGTCGACAAGCGGGGTCTGGTCACCGGCATCTTCGGGGCATCGCAGAGCGCCGGCCTGTTGATCTTCGTGCCCTTCTTCGCCGCCTCGGCGGTGGCCGCCGGTTGGCGTCAAGCTCTGGTGTGGGGGTCGTTGGCCGCCGCCGCCTTGATCCCGCTCACCTTTCTGTTCTTCCGCAACGCTCCGGCCGACGTGGGCGCCGCCCCTCTCGGCGGTCAACCGGAACCGCCGACTCCGCCCGACTCCGACATCATCGGCCGCATGTTCGCCCGGCCCGAGTTCTGGCTGCTGGCCTCCACCTTCCTGGTCTGCGGCGCCACCAGCAACGGGTTGGTGGGACAGCACTTCATCGCCCACGCCCAGGACCACGGGTTCGATGAGGTGACGGCGGCCAACTGGCTGGCGGTGATGGGGGTGTTCAACTTCATCGGCACCGTGGCCTCGGGCTGGCTGACCGACCGCTACGATCCTCGCCGCCTGCTGATGATCTACTACGGCTTCCGGGGATTGTCGCTGCTGATGTTGCCCTTCATCCACGACAACCTGTCGATCGGGGCCTTCGCCGTGCTGTTCGGGCTCGACTACATCGCCACCGTGCCCCCCACCATCATGCTGGGGGCCAAGCTGTTCGGCCGCCACAATGCCGGCGTGGTCTACGCCTGGGTTTTCGGCGCCCATCAGGTGGGGGCGGCGGCCGCCGCCTGGCTGGCCGGCCTGGTACGGGATTCGGCCGGCAGCTACGACTGGGCCTTCAACGCCGCCGGGGCCATCGCCATCGCCGCCGGGTTCGCCGCCCTGCTGATCACCGACAAGCCGGCCCGGCTGGCCCGAATGCAGGCCCCAGGCCCCCAAGTCTTGCCGTAGAAAACGAGGTGCGGCCTCGTTTTCTGCTGCAAGAATTGAACGGGGGAGTCGGGGGCAGGCGACCGGACATCGGGGTGCGGCTCAACTAGAGTCGAGGTTGATCGGCACCGGAGGGCAACCAACGAAGCGTGCAACGTAGCGCACGTGACGGCGGCGACCTCCAGGCAAGGTCCGGGAGCGCACCCCCCTCGCTCCCTGGGGCCCCGCCCACTGTCTTCCTTCGTTTGGCAGTGGGCGGGGCTCCGCTTCGGATCCCCGGCATTTTCTGCCCGAGACTAGAGTTCAGCCATGACCTCAGCCCACACCATCGCCCTGATCACCGGAGCCAACTCGGGTATCGGCCGCTCCGCCGCCATCGACCTGGCGGCAAAGGGATGGACGGTCTACGGGTCGATGCGGTCGCTGGACAAAGGCGAGCGGTTGGCCGCCATGGCCGCCGAGGCCGGGGTGGCCGACCGGGTCCATCCGGTGGTGTGTGACGTCACCGACACCGAATCGGTCAACCGGGCGGTGGCCGAGGTGACGGCCGCCACCGGGAGGATCGACGTGCTGATCAACAACGCCGGCGTCGGCGGCAACGGCGTGACCGAGGAGACACCGGTCGAGCGTTTCGCCGAGATCATGGACGTGAACCTGTACGGCATCGTTCGGGGCGTGCAGGCCGTGCTACCCCAGATGCGGGAGCGCGGCAGCGGCTGCATCGTCAACATCGGTTCGGTGGCCGGCGTCATCGCCGCCGTCGGCCAGGCCCCCTACGTGGCCTCCAAGTGGGCGGTTGAGGGGCTGACCGAGGGCCTGGCTCAGGAGATGGCGGAGTTCGGCATCAGGGTCGTGCTCATCGAACCCGGGGTGATCCGCACCGCCATCCTGGCCAAGAACACCGACGCCGAGAACGCCTCCGGAGCCTACGATCGGGCCTACCGCCGGCTGTTCCGGTTCTACCAGGCCGGGCTGGCCGAGCCGGGCCACCCATCCGAGGTGGCCGACGTCATCCACCAGGCGGTCACCACGACCACGCCCAAGCTACGGTGGACCTGCGGCTGGGGCGGCCCCGAGCTGACGGCGGCCAAGCCCAAGGTGTCCGACGAGGATTGGGTGGCGCTGGGCGCCATCGACGATGACGACGAGTACGCCGCCCGCTTCGGTCAGCTGTTCGGCCTTGATATCGGCTGACAGTTCAGCCGAGGGCCGATGCCACAGCGTCGTGGAGCGTCTGGTTGATGCGGCTGCCCCGGGCCAGCTGGTTGCCGTTGCCGTCGAACAGCAGCCAGGTCGGCGTACCGGTCACTCCGTAGTGGCTGATGACCCGGAACTCGTGGTCGAGCAGGATCAGCGGTTTGTTCAGTCCGGTGGCCGACAGGAAGTCATTGGCCTGGTTGGGGCTGCCGGTGATACCCAGCCCGACCGTCAGCAGCTGTCCGTCGTACTGTTGAGCGAACTGCTCAACGTCGGGCCCTTCAGCCCGACAGATGCCTCAACCCGGTAACCAGAACCAGACCAGCACCGGGCGGCTGCCGGCCACCTGGTCGACCAGGGAGGCGACCTGACCGGACCCGTGCCTGGTCACCGAGATGTCGGGGAAGTTGACCGCCGGTTGAGGAGTTGTGGTGGCGGTGGTCGAGGTCGTGGTGTCGCCGGCCGTCGTGCTCGAGGTCGACGAATCCGACGGGGCCATCGAGGTGGAGGTGGAGGACTCGGTCGACGATGTGGTCGACATGGTGGTGGTCGATACCGTCGTCGCCACGGTGGAGATGGTGGGAGCGGTGGTAGGAGTGGTGGAGGTGGTTGAGCTCGTCGACGAGGAGGTGGACGATGACGAGGACACGGTCGAGGACTCGTCCATGGTCTCCCCGGGGACGGTCACCCGCAACGCCTCGCCGACCGGGATGGCCCCGTCGCCCGACTCGGGGGCCAGGGCGTTGTCTTCGGCCACCACGGTGACACCGAGATCGGCAACCGGATCGGGTTCTGGGGCCGAGCAGCCGCTACCGATGGCAACGGCGGCGACCAGCCAACCTGTCGCCCACCTCTGCTTTCGTGCCATCAAACGGTTCACCCGCCGGCCCCCCGGGTCGTCCCACCACCGGTGAACCTACTACCGCCGGCCCCCACCCACCGTGGCCGCTAACTCAATCTTTAACCATCTCAGGCCGTCACAGAACCCGAACCTCGCAGGTACTGCAGGCCAGTCCCAGCCGTCCGATGGTCCCGCCGATGGGGGCGGCCGTCACCGAGACCTGACGGCCCGGTCGAAGCTCCGAGGGGTGTTTGTCGTATGCCTTGTCGGCGGTGGTGAACCCGGAGGAGGTGAAGACCCGGATGCGGTCGACCACGATGTAGGACCCTCCGTCGCAGGTCACGGGGCCTCCGTCGACCACGTCACCGGCCTCGTTCAACACCAGGTGACCGACACAGTCGGTGAACACCTCGGTGACCATGCCCTGAAGAGTCACCGTCTCCGGCGCCTTGTCTCCGGGGTCGGAATCGTTGGTCTCGGTCGGGTTCTTCTCCCGGTAGACAGTGGTTGTCAACTCGCCGTCACCACCGTTGACGTCTCGGTCGGATTCGGTTGGAGTGGTAACCGCAGTCCGGTCGCCGTCGTCGGCCGGCATGGCCCCACCGACGTCGCCAACCGCCGTGGGAGACGAGCTCTCCGACCCGGTGTCGTCCACCGGTGTGCCGTCGGTGGTCGACTCGTCGGATCCGGACTCGGCACCATCGGCGTCCCCGGTGTCCGAGGAGCGGCTGGTCGAAACCACACTGTCACCGTCGATCACCAGGGCGGCGGTGGTGGTCGTCCGATCACTGGTCACCACCGGGATCTCCGCCCCGTCGACGGTCTCGTCGGCTCCCTCGATCAGGTTGGTCTGGCTCGACCGGTTGAGGGCCAGGATGGCTCCGGCACCAACCACCAGCAGGCCGACGCAAGCGGCCACCGCCACCAGGAACGGTGAGCGGCGACCGGGCCGTTCGGGCTGGGGCCGGGGCTGATGGCGAGACTGTGTGACGGTGGCGACGGCCGACGCATCGGGAGCGTCCACCCGGTCGAGTAGCCGGAACCGCTCGGCGATCACCGGGTCGAAGTCGTCACGTGGGGGCTGTTCGGTCATTGGCGGTCAATCCTCTCCCGCAGGTGAGCATGGGCTCGATGGAGTTGCACGCGAACCGAGTTGGGCGTGGTGTCGAGAACCTCGGCGATCTCGGTGGGGGTGAAACCACCGCCGTAGCGGAGCACCACCACCGCCCGTTGCTGATTCGACAGCGTGCTCAGCTGGTCGAGGAACAGCACCAGTTCCGGGTCGGGTTCCACCGGGTGGTGGTCGAGATCGTGGTCGGAGCCGATCAATTGAAGGCGACGGCGATCGCCCAGGATGCCGGCCGCCACCCGGAAGGCACTTCGCCAGATCCAGGCCGCAGGGTCAAGGAGTTGGTCGCCCCTGGCCACCGCCTGGCTGTAGGTTTCGGCCGCGGCTTCGGTGGCCACCTCGGCGTCACCGGTGTAGGCGAAGAGTGACCTCCACAATCGCTGGTGGTGGGCGCGATACGCCGCTTCGATCGGATCCATGACCAGAACTCGCATGCAAGAGTACAGGGCCGTTTGCCGCCCGTTCCATTAACAGCGGTTTCAGGCCGTGTATCTAGACCGTGTATCTAGACCGTGACGCTAAACGTAGTCGAGGGGTAGCGATGTGGAGTGTTTGACCGCCTCCAGGATGAAGGTGGAGCGGACGTCGTACAGCTCGACCTTGTCGATCAACCGTTTGTAGAAGTCGTCGAAGGCGGCCAGGTCGGGCACCAGCACCTTCAGTACGTAGTCGACCTCACCGCTGGTGCGGTAGGCCTCGATGATCTCGGGAATATCGGACACACCGTCGACGAACTTCTGCAACCACAGCTTGTTGTGTTCGTTGGTGCGGATGAAGACCAGGGCCGACACCCCGA
The DNA here is from genome assembly GCA_965216685.1 of Acidimicrobiales bacterium. Lineage (GTDB taxonomy): Bacteria > Actinomycetota > Acidimicrobiia > Acidimicrobiales > SZUA-35 > JAHELU01. Next base: position 2,490,292 of record OZ244195.1, on the reverse strand, counting down.
GGTTGATTTTGGCCGGATCGACCAATGTGACCCGCTTCGTCAGCACCCCCCGCTCCTCAAGGTTGCGGATCCGACGCCAGCACGGGGTGGCGCTCAGCCCGACCGCCTCGCCGATCTCCCGAACCGAAAGCGTGGCGTCATCCTGGAGCAGTTGAACAATTTTTCGGTCGAGGTCGTCCACGGTATGGTCTTCTTTCGTCACCCGAGGGCATAGCTTAGGTCAATCATGCTCCAATACAATAGGTCGTGTAGTGCGATCTTGCATGCACTGGGCCGCTGGATCGACCGGATTGGCACAATCCACTTCATTACGGGCGCCGAGAAGACGAGGGACCGGATTTGACATGAGCAACCCATCACCCGACGACGGTTCAGCCGACGATCTGATCGATCCCGCCATTGAGCTGGTCGGCCGGTGGTTGAGCCGAGCCGAGGAGTTGGAGACGAAACGGGAGCGGGCCCAGGCGGCCCAGCTCGATGGTGTCGTCTCCGATGAGGCGGGAGTTCGTTTCGCCATGCGCTTCGTCGACCGGGTCATCCGGCCCGAAGACCACCGGGTTGCGGCCGAGGAGCTGGAGGCGCTGGTACGCCACCGTCAGGGCGAACCCCTCCCCCGTTTCCTGTCGACCATCGACAAGACGCTGCTACGGGCCGGGGCCCGGCTGGCCCCGGTCATCCCCCAGATCGTCATGCCCCTGGCGGTGCGGCGTATGCGCCAGATCGTCGGCCCGCTGGTCGTCGATGCCGACCCCGAGAAGATGGCGGCCCACCTCAGCAGCCGACGGGCCGAAGGTTTCCGACTCAACGTCAATCAGCTGGGCGAGGCCGTACTGGGTGAAGCCGAGGCCCAGCGGCGGTTCGACAAGGCCGACCGGTTGCTCGACGATCCCAACGTCAACTATGTGTCGGTGAAGACCTCATCGATCGTGTCCCAACTCAACTACTGGGCCTGGGATGACAGCGTCGACCGGGTGGTGGAGCGGCTGCGGCCCCTGTTTCTGAAGGCCCGCCACCGGGGCACCTTCGTCAACCTCGACATGGAGGAGTATCACGACCTGGAGCTGACGATCGCCGCCTTCTGCTCGCTGCTTGACGAACCCGAGCTGGCCGGCGCCGATGCCGGCATCGTGCTCCAGGCCTACCTCCCCGACTCCTTCCCCGCTCTGCAGCATCTGGTCGACTGGGCTGAGGGACGGCCGGGCACGATCAAGATCCGGCTGGTGAAGGGGGCCAACCTGGCCATGGAGAAGGTCGAGGCGGCCATGCACGGCTGGCCCCAGGCCCCCTACCGCACCAAGGCCGAGGTGGACGCCAACTACAAACGGTGTCTCGATTGGGTGCTCACTCCGGAGCGAACCCGGTCGGTGCGGATCGGCCTGGCCAGCCACAACCTGTTCGACACGGCCTGGGGGTACCTGCTGGCCGATCAACGGGGGGTGGCCGACCGGTTGGAGTTGGAGATGCTGCAGGGCATGGCCGTGCCTCAGGCCCGGGCGGCCCGGGAGACCGCAGGCGACCTGCTGCTCTACACCCCGGTGGTGGCGGCCTCGGAGTTCGACGTGGCCATCAGCTACCTGTTCCGCCGGTTGGAGGAGAACTCGTCGGACGAGAATTTCATCCGTCACCTGTTCACGCTGAGGCCGGGCGGCCCCGACTTCGGATCGGAAGCCGACAAGTTCCGGCGGGCGGTGGCCGACCGCCATGATGTCTTCAGCGGCCCCAACCGCACCCAGAACCGTTTGACCGAACGGCCCGGCCCGGCCCGACCCAACGGGTTCGTCAACGAGCCCGACTCCGATCCGGCGCTGGCCGCCAACCGGCGCTGGGCCACCGAGGTGATCCGGGCCGACCGATACGAACCGGTGAAGACGCCGATGCTGGTCGACTCAGCGGAAGGACGGGCCCAGGTCGACCGGGTCATGGCCCAGCTGGAGGCCGGAGTGGCCAAGTGGTCGGGTCGACCGGCAGCCGAGCGGCGGGCGGTGCTCCATGCCGTGGCCGATGAGCTGGCCCGACGACGGGGCGATCTGATCAACGCCATGATGTATGAGGCCAACAAGACCTTGGCCCAGGCCGACCCCGAGGTATCGGAGGCCGTCGATTTCGCCCGCTACTACGGCGACCGAATCGGCGAACTGGATCAGCGGGACGGGCTGCGGTTCGAGCCGCTGGGCGTGGTCACCGTGGTTCCGCCCTGGAACTTCCCGGTGGCCATTCCGGCTGGAGGGGTACTCTCGGCCCTGGCCGCCGGAAACAGCGTTGCCTTCAAACCGGCCCCGCAGACACCCCGCTGCGCCGAGATCGTGGCCGAATGCTGCTGGGCCGCCGGCGTGCCCGACGACGCCCTACAGTTCATCCGGGTACCCGACGACGACCTGGGTCGGCACTTGATCACGGCATCGGAAACGATCGTGCTGACCGGAGCCTACGAAACGGCCGAGCTGTTCCGATCATGGAAGCCGGAGCTGCGGATCCTGGCCGAGACGTCGGGCAAGAACGCCATCGTCGTCACCCCCCACGCCGATCTCGATCTGGCGGTGGCCGACCTGGCCTATTCGGCCTTCGGTCACGCCGGCCAGAAGTGTTCGGCCGCCAGTCTCGGCATCTGCGTGGGCGACGTCTACCGGTCCGAACGCTTCCGCCGTCAGCTGATCGACGCCGTCACCTCATTGACCGTCGGCCCGGCCGAGGATCTGTCGACCGACATGACCCCGACCATCGAGGTGCCGTCGGGCAAGCTGGCCCGAGGCTTGACCGTGCTGGACGACGGCGAGGAATGGCTGGTCGAACCACGGCGGATCGACGGCGACGACGGTGTGGTCATGTGGTCGCCGGGGGTGCGGCTGGGGGTGAAACCGGGCTCGTGGTTCCACCAGACCGAGTGTTTCGGCCCGGTTCTTGGGCTGATGGCGGCCGCCGACCTCGACGAGGCGCTGGCCATCCAGAACAGCACCCCGTTCGGACTGACCGGTGGCATCCACTCGCTCGATCCCGGCGAGATCGACGAGTGGACCGAGCGGGTCGAGATCGGCAACGCCTACATCAACCGCACCATCACCGGAGCCATCGTGCAGCGGCAACCCTTCGGCGGCTGGAAGCGGTCGTCGATCGGGCCGGGGGCCAAGGCCGGCGGTCCGAACTACGTGGCCCAACTCGGCCGCTGGGCCGAAGAGGATGAGGCCGGCCCGGGGGCTCGGTCGGATCAGTGGCTGGCCGCCGCCCAGGCCAGCGACGACCACTGGTGGGCCACCGAGTTCGCGGTGGAGCACGATGAGACCGGGCTCTTCTGTGAGTCCAACGTGTTCCGCTACCGGCCGTTGGAACGGGTCGCCGTGCGGGTCGAGCGCTCAGCCAATGGCACTGCCGCTCACGCCGAGGCCGAGGTGGAACTGGCGCGGGTGCTGGCGGCGGCGCAGCGCTGTGGGGTGCCCACCGTCGTCTCCGACAGCGATGTCGAGTCGGCCGCCGACTTCTCGGCCCGATTGGGCCCGTTGTCGGACCAAGGGGTGACCAGGATCCGTGTCATCGGCCGAGCGCCAAGCGGGCTCGTGGCCGCTGGTGCCGCCGCCGGCATCCATGTGGCCGACGATCCGGTCACCGCCAACGGCCGGATCGAGCTGCTCCACTATCTGCGGGAACAGGCGGTGTCCCGCACCCTCCACCGCTACGGCAACCTCCTCTGAGCCAACGTGCACCGGCGCGAGGCGGGGAGTTAGGGTGGCTCGGGTGAGCGAACCGACCGGCTGGAACCGCATCAGAAACCGCTTCCTCAACAAAGGCACCGCCTTCACCGCCGCCGAGCGTGACCGGTACCACCTCAACGGCCTGCTGCCGCCGGTGGTCGAGACCCTCGACCAGCAGCTGGCACGGACCCGCATCGAGTTCGACACCAAGGGCACCGACCTAGGCCGCCACATTTTCCTCCGGCTGTTGCAGGCCCGGAACTCGGTCCTGTTCTACTCGTTCATCCAGCGCCATCTCGAGGAGATGCTGCCTATCGTCTACACCCCCACCGTGGGGTTGGCCTGCCAGGAGTGGTCACGCATCTACCGCCAGGAACACGGTCTCTACCTGTCGTGGCCCGATCGCCACCGCATCCCCGAGATGCTGGACAACGCCCTCGGTGGACCCCTGGGAGGCGACGGTGTCGGTGGCCAGATCGACATCATCGTGGTCAGCGACGGCGAGCGAATCCTCGGACTGGGTGATCTGGGCGCCGGGGGCATGGGCATCCCCATCGGCAAGCTGGCGCTCTACACCGCCGTCGGTGGCGTCGACCCCAGTCGCTCCCTGCCGATTCTGCTCGATGCCGGAACCGACAACGAAACGCTCTTGTCCGATCCGCTGTATCTCGGCTGGCGCAACCGGCGGGTTCGGGGCGACGACTACGACGAGCTGGTCGACGCCTTCGTCGATGCCGTGGCCGACCGGTTGCCCAATGCCATCGTTCAGTGGGAGGACTTCGCCCAGGCCAACGCTCGTCGACTCCTCGACCGCCATCGGGATCGGATCAGCTCGTTCAACGACGACATTCAGGGCACGGCGGCGGTGACGGCGGCGGCGGTGAGGGCCGGGCTGGGTCGAACCGGTGTGTCACCCCACGATCTCCGGGTGGTGGTCGTTGGGGCCGGGTCGGCCGGAACCGGCGTGGCCGACGAACTGGTGCGCTATCTGGTGGCTGCCGGGCTGAACGAGGCCGATGCCGTCGGCCGCTGCTGGCTGGTCGACCGCTACGGGCTGTTGCACGATGATGTTCCCAACGTCGACGAGTTGCACGACTTCCAGACCCGCTACCTCCGCACCACCGAGGAAGTGCCGGGCGACGGGTCGCTGGTGGACGTGGTCCGCGCCGTCAAGCCCCAGGTGCTGATCGGCGTGTCGGGCCAACCCGGCCTGTTCACCCAGGAGGTGGTGGAGGCCATGGCCGACGGCACCGAGCGACCGATCATCATGCCGCTGTCGAATCCCACCCCCCGGGCTGAGGCCATTCCCGCCGATGTGATCGACTGGACGGGCGGGCGGGCCCTGGTGGGCACCGGCAGCCCGTTCGACCCGGTGACCCGGGGCGAGCGAACCCATGACATCGCCCAGGTCAATAACGTCTACATCTTCCCCGGTGTCGGACTGGGAGCCATGGCCGTGGGCGCCACCGGCGTCACCGACGCCATGATCACGGCGGCTTCGGGGGCGGTGGCCGACCTGGCGGTGGCCGGAAGCTCCGATTGCCTGTTGCCTCCCATCGAGGGCGAGGACAGGCCCGGGGCCGGGCTGGTGGCCGGAGCGGCGGCCGGCGGCAGGGCGGGCAGCGGCGGGGCGGCCGAGGCGGCCCGGCTGGTGGCCATCGCGGTGGCTCGCCAGGCCGTGACCGACGGTGTCTGCCGCCCAATCGACGACACCGACATCGAGGCCCTGGTCGACAGCCACACCTGGCACCCCCGCTACTGACCCCTCCCATCACCCGTTCTGTGCGCTCTACACCCGGTTTTTTGGGGCGTAGAGCGCACAGAAGGCTTTCAGGCGTGGGTGACGCGGGCCATGATCTCGTGCTTGACCCGCCACGATCCCTCACTCAACGACACGTGATAGACGTGGGGGTTGACGATACGGCGCACACCGACGTCGAGTCGGGCCAGGTCGGCGTCCCGCCGCTGCCGGGCAGCCTCCACCGCCTCGTGGTCGTCGATCTCGACCCAGGGATCGAACGGCTGCAGCAACTCCTCCCGGCCGGCGATCTGATCGGCGGTCAGGGTGCGGGTCACGCCGGGGGTGCTCGGGTGATGGAGGACAAGCGGGTCACCCAGCGTCTCGTCGGCTTGGGCCAGCAGGTCGGCGGTGGCCGGGCCGCGGGCGCTGAGGATACGCCAGACCTTCTTGCGGCCGGGATTGACGACCTTGGCCGGTGTGTCACTGAGCTTGATGGCAGGCTTCCATGAGCCGTCGTCATCGATGGCCACCAGCTTGTAGACCCCGTCAAGGCTGGGCGCCCCCTCGCTGGTGGCCATGCGGGTACCGGCCCCATAGACCAGACGGCCAATGACCCGGCTCGGGTCCTGGCCGTATTGCGGGGCCTCTATGGTGATCTGGTTCAAGATCTGCCATATGGTGATCTCGTCGAGGCTGGACGACAGCACCACGATGGCCTCGCCGAATCCAGCGTCGTCGAGCATGGCCGAGGCCCTGACCGCCAGGTGGGCCAGGTCGCCCGAGTCGAGTCGGATACCGATCGGCTCATGCCCGCTCGAGCGCAGCTCGTCGAACACGGTGATGGCGTTGGGGATACCGGACCGGATGGTGTCGATGGTGTCGACCAGCAGAAGGCAATCATCGGGGTACAGCTCGGCGTAGGCCCGGAAGGCGCCCAGCTCCCCGTCGCCCAAGGCCATGAACACCTGCACCAGGGAGTGGGCGTGGGTGCCAACCGGGGTGAAGCCCAGAGCGTGACTGAGCCCGACGTTGGATGAGCCCACCGCTCCTCCGATCAACGAGGCTCGGCTGGCGGCCAACGCCCCCCGCTCGGGGGCCCGGCGCATACCGAACTCCAAGACGGCTCCGCCATTGGCCGCCTCCACCACCCGCGACGCCTTGGTGGCGATCAGTGTTTGATAGTTGAGGTGGTTGAGTAGCGACGTCTCCAGCAGCTGGGCCAGAGCCAGCGGGCCCTCGACCACCGTCAACGGAACATTGGGATGGACCACCCGTCCCTCGGGAATGGCCTCGATTCGCAGCGAGGAGAAGTCACCCACATCAGCCAGCCAGCTCAGGAAGTCATCGCCGAAGAGAGGCTGGCCGTTGTGGTCCAGATGGGAGCGCAACTGGTTGAGCGAGGCGTCGTCGAACCGGACCGACCGAATCCAGTCGGCCAACCAGGCCGCTCCGGCGTTGATGCAGTAGCCGGCCTGGTGGCGACCATAGTCGGGGTAGCGACGGAAGAAATGCTCAAACCGGGCCGGGCGCTCGGCCAGGCCTCGCCGATGGTAGAGCTGGGCCATCGTCAGCTGATACTGATCGGTGTAGAGCACACCGGTGGCAAGACTGCGATCCATGGTTGGGAGGGTACCGTCCCCTGCGCCCTGGTTTCGGGCGCGAACCCCGGGCCGCCCGGATTGACTGGGAACGATGAGCACGACAACCGAGATGCGGTTCGACAACGCCCTGGCCTTCTACGGGACGCTGCGGCCGGGCCGGTCGAGCCACTGGGTGGTGAGGGACGTGCCGGGCGTCTGGGTGCCGGGCGTCATCCGGGGCTATGTCTTCGACATCACGTGGGGAGAATATGAGGGCTACCCCGGCTTCGTCGCCGATGCCGACGGTCACCGAGTATCGGTGTCGGTGTTGATATCCGATGACTGGGCCGCCCATGTGTCCAAGGTTGACGACTTCGAGGGTCGTGGCTACCGGCGTCGACCGCTGGCGGTGTTCGCCCCCGACAGCGGCCCCGATGGCGACGACGTCACCATCGGGCAGGCCGGTGTCTATGAATTCCTGACCGACATGGAGTAGCCTCCCCGCCCCCAGCCCCAGCCGTTCTGCGGTGTCGAGGCGTCGCTCAGCGGTGTCCCAGCACCGCAGAATGCGGGGCAGCTGTCGTTGTCACAGGCTGGTGGCAGTATCGACGGCATGGCGGGAGCGATGGCGATGAATCAGATCGTGTTGGAGTTGGCGGCGAGTCGGGCCGGGGTGTGTACCCGCGCCGACCTCATCGAACGCGGATTGAGCCCCAGTGCCGTCGATCGGCGCATCAAGGCCGGGATGCTCCGATCGTATTGTCGGGGAGTTTATGTCGTCGAGGGCTTGGCCAACCGCTCCACCCGGTACCACGCAGCAACAGTCGCCCTCCCCGGGGCGGCGGTGTCCCACCTGAGCGCGGCGCGACTCCACGACTTTCCAGTCGTACCCGACGACGGCTAGGCCGCCGTTCATGTCACGGTCGCCAACGGCACCAACCGACGGCTACCAGATGTCGTGCTGCACCGTCGGCGCCAGCTCCCGGCATCGACCGATCTTGTGGAGATCGGCGGTATCACCGTCACGGCTCCGGCTCGCACGATCGTCGACCTGGCCTCGCTGCAGGGCCCGGCCGGCCTGCGGCACGTCATCCAAACTCAAGTCCGGGCCGCCAAGCCAACACCGGCCGAGCTGATCGGCTGCTTCGAAGCGGTGGCCCGGCGAGGGGTGACAGGCGTCGGCCTCCTTCGCCGGCTGCTGGCGTCACTGTTCGACGAGCAGCCGGTGCTCGGGTCGATACTGGAGGAGCGTGTCGTCCACTTGCTCAGCACCGAGGGAATCGGCGGCTTCGTTCCCCAGTTCCGCCCGCCGTGGTACGACGGTCGGGCCGGAATCGTCGACTTCGCCCACCCCGGCCTGCAGCTGGTGCTCGAGGCCGACGGGCGCCGCTGGCACCAACGCGACCAGGAGATGGCGATCGACAGGCGACGTGATCGTGTAGCCGCAGGGCACGGCTGGCTCACGGTTCGGGTTATCTGGGCCGAGATCACCGAGCGCCCACTGGCCACCGCCGACGAGCTGCGTCACGTCATCGCCCCCCGCCGGCGCGTCGCCCCGGACCGCGCCGCTCGCCGCCCCGGACGCGATTCTGAGGTGCGCCGGCATCGCTGAGCGATGGCCGGGCACCTCAGAATCAAGTTGGTCGGGTTGGTTCAGCCGATCCTAGGGAAGCTCGTTGACCCGATCGGTCGACGGAGGATCGACCGGGCTGAAGGTGCCCAGGTAGTTGATCAAGGCCAGCAGATCGTTGCCGCCGTCGATCCGCGTTCCCGGATCGATGTCGGCGAACGTGGTGAAGTTGTCGCCGCCGTCGGCCAGGAAGCTGTTGGCCGTCACCATGTAGGTAGCGCCCGGGTCCAAGGCAACGCCGTCGAGCTGAACGTTGGTCACCGAGATGCCGGTGCAGTTGCCGTCGGCAATGGTGATGGCCAGGTCATAGGTGAAGCCCTCGGATACGCCGAGGTGCAGCACCGGGCGGCTCGAGCCGGCGGGCTGACACTGCTCTTCCAGCACCGAGATGATCTGGGCCCCGGTCATGGGGAATGTCAACACGGTGTTGCCGAACGGCTGGAAGGTCTGCGCTTCGCCGAAGGTCACCACACCGTCGCCCTCGCCATCGGATGAGGCGAAGGTCAGATCCGAGCGGACACCACCGGGGTTCATGAACGCCACCTGCGATCCGGCGGCCGAGGCCGACCAGTTCTGGGCATCGGCCACGAGGTTGCCGGCCGGCGACTCGACACCCCGGTCGCTGCCAGTGGGATCGCCACCACGGTTGATGTCGGCGCTGATGGTACCGACCGGGACGCTGCCGACCTCTTCGGCCAGCGGAGCCCACTTGTCGATGACGGCGGTGACCCCGGGATCGGGAGCCAGGTCGGCCCGGATCACGGCGTGGTTCACCGCCGAGGACAGGTCCCGGCGCACATCCTTGGTCCGCTTGTCGAGCACCAGATCCATCTCGGTGACGACCCGACCGAACGAGAAGGCGCTGGTGACCATGCGGTCGGCGCCGCTCGGGTCGGACAGTACACAGTTGTAGGGCAGGTGGGTGTGACCGGTGATCACGGCGTCGATGGCGGGGTCAAGGCCGTCGTTGATGGCAACGATCGGGCCCGAGATGCCGGAGCAGCCGTTGATCTCGATCGGGGCCGGGATGCCGCCTTCGTGCAGCAGCACGATGATGGCTTCGACGCCTTGGGCCTGAAGCTCGGGCACCAGGGCGTTGGCCGTCTCGACCTCGTCGAGGAAGTCGTAGCCCACGATGCCGGCGGCGGCGACCAGGGTGTCGGTGGCCTCAAGGGTCATACCGATGAAGGCGACGTCGATATTGTTGACCCGCTTGATCCAGTAGGGCGGGAGCGGGGTGGCGCCGCTCTCGTCGACCACGTTGGCCGACAGCCATTGGAAGTCGGCCCCGGCGTAGGGCTCGTCGGGGAAGTAACATCCGTCTTCGGGATGGCAGCCGCCGTTCTGCATGCGCAGCAGCTCGGTGACGCCTTCGTCGAACTCGTGGTTACCGACGCCGGACACGTCGAGCTCCATGGCGTTCAGCGATTCGACCGACGGCTCATCGTGGAAGAGGCCGCTGAAGAAGGGCGATCCGCCGATGAGGTCACCGGCGGCCACGGTCAGGCTGTGCTTGTTGCCTTGACGCAGTTCATTGAGCTTGGCTGCCAGGTACTCGCCCCCACCGGCCGGTTCACCGTTGACCTCGCCGGCGCCGCCCGCTTCGACGTGGCCATGATAATCGTTGAAGGCCAGCAGTTGCAGCTCGACCAGCTGTCCCGGCGGGTCGGCCGGGCCCTGACCGTTGTTGCCGTCTCGACCGGCGGCCGACGCCGGCGCGATCAGGGCGATCAGCAGCGACACGGCCAGTAGGGCCAGCGCTCCCAGTCGCATCGAAGACTTGGACGGGATCGGCCCGGCCAGGTCGGTTCTCTGTGTACCCATTTCCTCCACCTTTGTGATTCGCCCGCCTTCGCAGTGCTTTCACAAGTTACCAGGGCGAAGGTCGGGGATGACAGAGCGTGTGAAGAAGTACCCGGGGCCGCTGGGTCGTTTCGACTCCCAGTTTCAACGCTCACTCCACCCGGTCGGATTGGCGATCAGCTGGTCTTCACTACGATCAGCCGGCCAGAAGTACTCGGCGTTTGCTCTCGAGATCCTCGTGGTTCATGTAGGCGCCAACATAGTGACGGGGGCCGGTAAAGGCGGCCCGCCCGTGCATCGTCCGCCAGTTGTCGAAGATCAGGATGTCGCCCGGGGTCAACGATACGGCAACCCGACGGGCGGGGTCGGCCGCCAGTTGAGCGAATCGACGGTACGCCCGGTAGAAGGAGGCCTCCTGATCGGCCGGTAGGAGGAACGGAGCCCGGTCGTAGTTGTTGAAGCTGACCTGATCGAGCACACCACGAGCGTCGCTGCGGAACACCGGCCGTTCGGCCCGCAGATGCACGCCTGGTTCGATGTAGCGGCCCGGCACCGGGATCGAAGCCAGAGCGCGGTAGACCTCAGGCTCATTCCAGGCGAGATGGTCGGCAACGGCAAACCCGTCAACGAGGAGGCTCTCGCCGCCGGACGGAGCAGCCTCCATACAAAGAAAGAACTGAAGGCCCGGTGCGTCGTGGCTGTAGGTTCCATCAGTGTGCGGGCCGAGGTAGACGCTGGTGTAGGCCGTGTCGGCGTGCTCAGAGAGATCGGGGGCCAGATCCCACATCCCTCCGAAGATCGTGTGGCGAACGTAACCGAGCCGGGCCACGAAGGTGTGGGCAATGGCCCGGTCGACCACGTCGCCACGGAGCACCAGATAGCCGAAACGGCAGAGGTGTTCAACTCCGTGGGTCAGCGTGCGCTGCGTGCTGGGATCCAGAAACTCGGCCAGGTCAACCTCGTCGGGCCCGATATCCGGCGTTGGCCACAAGGTAACGTCGGGGCCTATCTTGGGTGTCAGCTCGGGGCGCGACGCCCAGTCTGTCGACAGATACTCGAGTGCCACTGCCTCCAGCATCGATCGAGAACACCAACTCGTCGTCCCGTCGTGCCATACAACCGTGACTCCGTCGTCGGCGACAGTCACATCGGCATGTGCAGCAACGACCTCGTCCGGGTCAAGGGCGAAGGTGTCGACGCGCCGCTGGTGGGTGTCAGGGTCTTGGCTGGCCTCGTCCTCGCCGTGATCCCTCAACCAGAACCACGAGAAGTTTGCGTGACCCTCCATGCCTGGCAACGTGAGGGTCAACCCGGAGTCATTGACGGTGATGGAATGCAACCGGCCTCCTCAGTCCGTTGTTTCAGTTGGTTTCGATCATGCGTAGGAATCGTTGGGCCCGCTCGGTTTCGGGGTTCTTGAGGATCTGGTCCGGGGGCCCTTGTTCCACCACCACGCCATCGTCCATGAACACGACGCGGTCGGCAACCTCGGCTGCGAATCCCATCTCGTGGGTGACGCTCATCATCGTCATACCCTCATCGGCCAGGGAGCGCATCACGTCGAGCACTTCGCTGACCAGCTCCGGATCGAGCGCCGACGTCGGTTCGTCGAACAGCATCATGTCGGGTTTCATGCACAGGGCCCGAGCGATGGCCACCCGCTGCTGTTGACCCCCCGACAAGCGAATGGGGTACTCGTCCCGCTTGTCGACCAGACCGACCCGACCCAACATCTCCTCGGCAATGGCCTCGGCCTCGCCCTTGGGTCGCTTGAGCACTCCCGTCTGACCGATTGTGAGGTTCCGCAGAACCGTGAGGTGCGGGAACAGGTTGAACTGTTGAAACACCATCCCTATTCGAGTGCGGAGCAGGTCGACGTCGGCGTCGGGGTGAGTGATGTCGTCGCCCTCGATGAGGATGGTGCCCGAAGTGGGCTCCTCAAGACGGTTGACACAGCGCAGCAGAGTCGACTTACCCGAACCTGATGGCCCGATGACACATACCACCTCGCCGTGGTCGACGTGGAAATCGATGCCCTGGAGTACCTCGAGTTCGTCGAACGACTTGTGTAGATCCAATACGGTGATGGCTGATTCGGTCATCGTGACTGGGCTGCGTTTCGTTCCATGCGTCTGACCAGGAAGGTCAGTGGTAGCGTGATCAACAGATAGACGATGGCCACCACCGTGAGCGGGGTGGCGTTGCGCGACGTCGACATGAAGTCGCGGGCGAACTTGGTCAGCTCCTTGCTGCCCGCCGTGCTGCCGAGTACATAGAACAGCGAGGTGTCCTTGATCAACAACACCAACTCGTTGGTCAGAGGTGGGATGATGATCCGGAACGCCTGGGGCAACACGATGGTGAACATGGTGCGGTTCTTCGACATTCCGAGCGACCGAGCCGCTTCGGTTTGCCCTTTGGGCACCGCTTCGATTCCAGCCCGGATGGTCTCGGCCATATAGGCGCCGGCCACAATGGCCAAACCAACCGAACCGCTCACGAGAGTACCGCCAAGCGACACCCCAAAGGCGATCGGAAGGCCGAATCCGATGAGGATCAGGGTGACCAAGGCGGGCAGACCCCTGAACAATTCGATGTATGCCATGGCGAACGCCCGGAAGGGGACAACAGTAGACATCCGCATCAGGGCCAGCAACAAGGCCAGAATGAAGCCGAGCGTGAACGAGAACACTGTATAGAGAATCGTGTTCTTGGCTGCGCTGGTCAGCACCTGCGGGAACATGTCGGCCATGACCTCTAAGTTGAAGAAGTTCCGGCCGATGGTGGGCCAATCTGCCAGGAAAGCGACGGCGACCACCGCCAGCAAAGCCAGCGCGTACATGGCGATCTTGAAGTACTGTTCTCGCTGCCGGGGAGTCAGCCGCGACCGCCGAGGCGGCGGGTCCGAGCGCGTCGTGGCGACGCGCTCGGACCCTGCCGATTGGGACTCCCCTTCTGTCAATTCGGTAGTCAGTGTTCCCCCTTGGGTTGACGAGGGGTCGTCGAAGTCGGCCTAGGCCGAGAACCATTCGTCGTAGATGTCGTCGTAGGTTCCGGCGCCCCGGACCGAGGCCAGAGAGGCGTTGACGGCCTCAAGCAGCGCCTCAGATCCTTCCTCCTGGACCGCGAATCCGTAGAGCTCACCGGTGTCGTAGGACTCAATAACCTTAGCTCCACCGGTCTCGTCGACATAACCCTGGTTGCCGACAAGGTCCGTGATCACACCGTCGACGTCACCGGCTTCGAGAGCCAGGTACAGATCGCCGATCTGCTCAAACGAGACCATCTCAACACCGTCAGGGGTGTTTTCCCCCAGCCAGGTCTCACCCGTGGTGCCGCTCTGCACTGCGACCCGACCCAGTTCACCCAGCTCGGCAAAGGCGGCGTCCTCTTTGACCAGGAGCGACTGCTCGGCCGTGAAGTAGGCCTCGGAGAAGTCGACGTTTTCCTCCCGCTCGTCAGTGATCGTGATCGAGGCGGCCGAGATGTCGCAGTCACCCCGTTCCATGGCCAGACCGCTGGTGATGGCATCCCAGCCCGGAACGGCAACAGCGAGTTCGAGGCCCATGTCATCAGCGATGGCCCTCATCAGCTCAATATCGAAGCCGGTGTAGCCTCCAGCCGCATTTGGATCTTCGAACTCCATGGGCGGATAGGGAACGTCGGTGCACACCGTGAGCGTGCCGGCGGTGACCGTTTCAAGATCGCCGGAGGCCGCTTCGGTTCCACCGTCGTCGCCGCAGGCCACGGCCAGAGCACAAAAGGCCACCAGCGACACAATGATTCGTCTAACACTGCTACCGCTCGCCATACTGTTCTCCTAAGTGTTGGATGTACGAGACTGATTGGCGTCCGGCGACTTCTCACCAAACCGGACAAGGTCGGTCACAGAAATGCACCGATCCGTCGAACCACCGTATCCACCAGTTCTGACGCTGACAGGCTGCCGACAATCGGACCGTAGGCCGCGTGGTGTCGCTGCGGGCCGGCGTTCAGTCTGAAGGTCAGGGGCTGTTGTGGGGCCGGGCCCCGTGGATGGCGGAGCTGTCGCCGAGGGCCGGCATCGTGCCCGACTGGTGATCCGGTCGATCCCACTCCTGCCGACTACGGCCCGAACGTCTGGCCGTGGCCGACGAACGGATCCGGACCCAGACCCGATTCTGGGAAGACCGCGTCGACGGCTCGCCTGACTTCCTCGACGGTGGCGAATCGAGCTGCCTCGACGAGCTGCGAAATGTGTTCGACCACTGAAACCCGGTGGAGTCAGGCTGTCACGTGCTCTACAATCAATGTCTGCACCAGAGTGCGGTCGCCGGGCCCCGCTCGCCAACGGTGCAACTGCATGCACCAGCGCTTGTAGCTCAATTGGATAGAGCATCTGACTACGGATCAGAAGGTTTGGGGTTCGAGTCCCTACAAGCGCGCTACCCTCCCACGAGGCGAGACCCCGCTCCAACAGCGGGGTTTTGATATCTCGCGGTGGAGTTCGCATCCTTGGATTCAGTACCGCTGACCACAAAGGTGACTACAAACGTCTCAACTAGGCGCCGTCCGGTGACTAGTCCTCCGCTTCGACCAAGCCGAACTAGTTGCCCAATCGGCGATGCTCGACGCGGGTGGGTTCGCCCTCAACACATGGCGCAGCAGTGGCCCAAATTCGTTACAGGAACCGGTTACGGTTAAAGGCGACGGCAGCTGGTACATTTGGCTATCTTGGTGCCGACTCGTCGCGTGTCAGCCGTCGGATCAGGATGTCAGTATTGATCGGAGCTTTAGTTGAGTCGAGGAAGATCTTTAGCAGTCGTCGGGGCCGGATCCACCTACACCCCCCTCCTGGTCAAAAGCTGCTCGGACAAATTCCAAATCGATCACGTATCGTTTTTCGACAAGGAGCCACAGGCATCGAAGTCGGCCGCGAGTTCGCCGCTGTGGGATCAGTGCTCCGCAGAATTCGATTGGTCTGAGAATCTCGACGAGACTCTCGACGGTGCTGACGCCGTCATCGTGAGCTACCGATCGGGGGGACTTGAGCGGCGCTTCGAGCTCGATGCGCTTGCCCGCTCGTATGGGCTCCTGCCGCAGGAAACCCATGGAATTTGCGGCCTAGTCTCTGCAATTGACAACATCAGGGAACTAATCCCAATGAGTGAAGCACTCGCTCGAAGCAGCGAATGCCAACCGGTACTCCTGCTGACCAATCCCCTCGGAATGGTAACAGCCGCTGCGACTCGTCTTGGGATCAACGCAATCGGACTGTGCGAAATGCCGTACGGCATGACTAGGTCGGCTACGGAATTAGCAGGAAAACTAGGTCTGATTGATGCCGGCCAGGAGGTCGAGTTCAGATATCTCGGCTTGAATCACTTTGGTTGGCTCATCGACGCCATCACAAAGCCAAGTGGTGAGACAATCTTGACCGACATCGCAGCTATCGAACACTTTGAGACACGCTATAGACCCGCCAGCATCGAAGAAAGCACAGCCTACATCGCCGCAGCAAGGTGGGCTGATCTTATCGCGAACCCTTACCTGGGCTACCTCTTCTTCGAGGATCAAGTTGAACCTCGAGCAACCACTGCACTGTCTCTGGCCCGTGAAACGATGGACGTCATCGAAACGGGAGACTCGTGGCTGCAATACATTCAGCTGATACGACGTCGAGGAGGATACGACCTTTGTGGCGTCCTCCCAGAGGTTGTTCGCAGCCTGACATACGGCAACGAGTTGAGGACGGTTCTCTGCTACCCCAACAAGGATCTGACCACCAAGGTCGGATCGCCGGCCGCATTCGAAACCTCCGGCCTCCTGCGAGACGGTCGATTCTTGCCAGATCCCATGGAAGTACCTGCGCCGATACGCAGTCAGCTGAGTTGGATGGCTGAGTACGAGGTATCGGTAGTCGACGCAGCCCTTGACGGTCGCGTCGGTGCACTAGAGGAAGCAGTCGAATCTAACTTCCTGATCAGACCGAAGTCGAAGGCACTGGCGATGTTGAAGGATTTGAATCTCGTTAGCTAGAACAGCGATACTTGCATTGTGCAGGTTATCGTTCTTGGCAAGATCGACTACGCGATCGAGCAGCAATACGGCACCGCGGTGTTATCGAACACCGAGCTTAATGACGTTGCGGGCTGGGTGATGAAGGCGATTTCTCCAGACCTGGAGATGCGCAAGGGTGGTGCGGAGACATACCGGCGCGTCAGAGCTCGCCGCAACGGCGAAGCATCGGAGGCGCTGATGACGTCGCTACCAAACGAGCTTGACGCAGTCACGGAGCTTCAGGTCGGTGTCTATCATCACCGCATAATAATGGTCTTTGATCTAAACGTTCCGAAGCCATCCCTCAATCGCATAAGAAGTCTTCGTCAACACGTCAGCATCTATGCTCGACGAATATTCAATGAAATAATCTTGCTCTCAGATGGCATCGGTCAGATCGCAAACATCGTTGCCTACCCCCTCGTTCTCGTCCCTAACGGTCAGCGCCTTATCCGAGCCGAAGATGCCCAACTGGTCCAAGAAGAGTTCCATCAAATTTTTTCGACTACTACGACAACATTCACACTAAGAGTTCGAGAAACCAACCATCTCTGGAATTTCAGAAAGCACATATTCCGCGTCAGCGTTCCGAGCACTGTTGTCTACTTGGCCGGCAAGTCTATTTCCAACGACTTGCTCGACTCCATCACGGATGCCGTCTACTACGGCGCTCTCTACAGCCAAGCAACCCTGGCTCATGAACTTCCTATTGACGTCGCTCTCGCCGCAGAAGCTGGCGGATCGGGAGCCGTACCTCACATGACACTTGGCACCAACGACCATCTCGTCCGCGTTGTCGACATGCTACAGGAGCGGGTCGTCAACAGTGAACGGTCAGAGTTCGAGACACGCGTGTTGGTCGGAACCCTTGTTGCAGGAGCTATCGCCGTCCTGCTCAGCACAGGCTCCATACTGTCTCAGCTACTCGGCTGACTGACTAAAGAGACTCGAACCCAAGGACTCAGCGGCCTGACGCTGCATTGTCGGAGTGACGTGGCTGTAGAGGTTCGTGAACAGCGTGGCGTCGGCGTGGCCGAGGCGTTCGGCTGCTGAGAGGGTCCCGTTGATCGGTCCAGGTGCTATGCGGGTTGGGGTTGGTGTTGGTTGGTCCAGGCTTGGGCGAACTCGGTTGGGGTGAGGCCGCCATGCGCGCTGTGGGGTCGGTTGATGTTGTAGTCGATGCGCCAGTCTTCGATCAAGACTTGGGCTTCGAGGAGCGAGTCGAATTGCCACAGGTTCAACAGTTCGTCGCGTAGGCGGGAGTTGAACGATTCGATCCAGGCGTTCTGCCACGGCGATCCGGGGTCGATGAAGATGGCGTTCACCCCGGTTTCTGCACACCACTCGGCTATGGCGTTGGCCACGAATTCGGGGCCGTTGTCGAAGCGGACAAAGGCTGGTGGTCGGCCTCGTTCGATGACGAGGCGGTCGAGGGTGGCGACGACGTCGTCGGCGACGATGGAGTGGTCGACTCGGATGGCGAGGGCTTCTCGGGTGAACTCGTCGATGATGTTCAACATCTTGACCTGACGGTGATCGATGGTGTGGTCGAATTGGAAGTCGAGCGCCCACAGGGCGTTGGGGGCGATCAGTGACATGGCGCCGACGTGGACGCCTCGCCCGGTGAGCCGCTTCTTCTTGCGGCGCACGGGGACACTGAGGCCCTCGTCTCGCCACAGGCGCCGTACTCGCTTGTTGTTGATCGACCAGCCCTTGTTCCGCAAGTGGGTGGCGGCTCGTCGCCAGCCCCACCTCGGCCGCTCTTTGGAGAACGCTCGAAGCTCGGCTCTGATCTTGTCCTCGTCCGGCGGCGGAGCCGGTCGCTTGTGGCGTTGGGTCGAGCGATGCTGGCCGACCACTCGACATGCTCGACGTTCGGCAACCCCGAACCGATCCTGCAGCATGGTCACTGCGTCACGGCGACGGTTCGGGGTCAAAAGTTTCCCTCCGCGATCTCCTTCAGCATCGCCTTATCCAACTCAGCCTCGGCCAACAGTTTCTTCAACCGAGCGTTCTCGCCCTCGAGCTCTTTGAGTCGTTTGGCGTCGTCGGCCTTCATGCCGCCGTACTGATTCAACCAGCGGGCCCAGGTCGATTCGGCGATCCCGAACTGGCGGCACACCTCCTCCACGGTCATGCCCGAAGCGAGGAGTTTCTGGCCCTCGGCCAGTTTGCGGATGATCTGCTCCGGCGAACGCCGGCGTCGAGATGATGTCATGAACGGTCCTTCCTACTGCACCAGCATGGCGCAGCTGTTCATGTCTGCCCGATATCGGTGACCCGGACGGACTTAATCGCCCGTAGTCTTGGCACGGTGACCGATGCTTCAGATCCGAACCGAGTCCAAGCCGACGAGATGGCCCGGATCGCTGAGCATTTGTATGAGCTGGTGGGCTCCGTTGCATCGCACTTGGCGACCAACATGCCGAGGAGTTCGGTCGACCTAGGTCCTAGCGATGATCCGATGGCGGTCGCCCTTCGTCACGCTCTGGAGAATCGCGGCTACGCCGCCTATGCCTACCCGGCGAGATCATTAGAGCTGCTGCGTTCGTTCACGGTTTTGTATCAACATGCCCTGCCAGCCGGTACTCACACAATCGCCCGACCATGTATCGAGAATGAGGCCGCGGCCCTGATTGCCGGATTCGGAACACCCGACGACTTCGCTGGCCTCGTCGAGTCCTCCCAGGCATGGGCGGCCCGGCACCTGCATCACGCCGAAGGCACCGAGGTTCCGAGAGAACTCAAGACCGCAACCTGGATGCCGACGAAACTCTTCAAGCGAATGAAGGCCACAGCTCAGGCCGGGCACTACAGCATTGTTAGGTGCGAAGAAATCGAGTTCTACCACGGCTTACTGTCCTACCTGGAGGCACACGCTGACTTCGCCCTCGCCATCACTGCTCGTTCCCAAATCGCTGGAGTACCTCTTGCCGGATTCTCGGCCGACGCACGGGCAGCGAATGCCGCAGCAACTTCGACCGTTTGGGCGGCATCGATCGGCGCATACGCCGTCGAAGTGTCCGACGACGATCTTCAGGAGGCGGTCGAGCGATTCGAGACGGCCGTGCCCATCAGAATGGTTGAGGTCGATCAGCGGGCGGAAGGCCCACGGTCGCGCAGCTGACGCCGACTGCTGTGGTCAATCGCCTAAGGAGTAGCGGCGGGAACGGTAGAGGCTGAAACGGGCATCGAGATGGTTCGTAGCTGACAGGGTCCTCGTGTACGCAGCCGTTACGTCGTGTCCTCGCTGAAGGTGCGAGAAGAACGATCGGGTGAAGGTACTCGCTTCGGAGTCACCCACTCGCCAGTGGGATCCGACTGCGGCGTTGGCGCCGGCCAGAAGTGCGGCCGTGGCGAGCGAGAGTGGATTCTCGTGGACCTGGGAGTCGGGTGAGAGGCTTTCGCAGGACGAGAACACGACGAGGTCGGTTTTAGCCAGATCGAGCCCGAGGACGTCGGCAACTGTGAGTCGGCCCGGGTCGAGGAGGAATGCCGAGTCACCAGGTCTCTCAGAACTGCCAAAGGCATGGCCTGCGAGGAGGATCTGTCGGCACCGGGGGAGGAACTCCAGTGCTTCCGCCAGAGTAGGGTTGACCAGTCGTGCTTCAGAATCGACAACGATCGTTTCGGCGTCCTCCAACGCGGCCGCCAGATATTCGTCGTAGTGCGTTCCGGGGACGACGATGGCACCGAGTGGTATTTCCGCCTCCTGGTGTCGTGTCGATCGACGTTGGAAGGTCGGGAGAATCGCTGTGAGACTAGCTGCGTATTTGGTCGCGCGTGCGAGGATCGGAACGATCGGGACTAGATGGGCAAGGCCGGCGAGATGGACGTCGACGGCGTCGGATTCGGCGACGCGATACGCCAACGGGGCGAGGTCGGCCGCCAGCTGGTCGAGGAGATCGGAACGGCTGGTGTTCCATGCCTCTCGGTCATTCTCCGTGCCAGTCGCAGCAGCCTGATGAGCTCGATAGGCCCTGGTGAGTATCGGTCCGATTCGATCTTCAGCAAGGTCGGGCAACTCGACCATCGCCCACTCACCGTTTCGGATGGTGACGGCGTGCGCCATCAGGTGGCCGATGGAGAGGAAGACTTGGGTTGCTGATTGCGATGCGACCTCCACGTCCTGAAGAACGCGGTTGCGAGATGATGAGTCGTAGAGATCGCCATCGGCAGTCAGCGCAAGGTGTGCCCACGCTGCTGATCGGGCATCGTCCTGGGCTGTTGCCACGGCAGCAGCGTGAGCCCGCCGGAATCGTGGTCGGTCCATTAGCAGGTCCGTGGCCGCGGCCGCTCGGGGCAATTGGTTCGCGTACGTGGCCAGCGCAGCGGCAGCTGCCCGGCGTCCATCCTGATCGTTGGTGTAGGCGTCTAGGCGCATTGCCAGTGCGGCAGCCTCGACGAGGTTCTCCGTGGGCGCCTGGTCGTCCACCAATCGTCCTAACTCAAGCGTCGCCCGAGCGCTGTTGGCGGCAACTCGGAAGGCGTCGTTGTCTTGATCCTGCGCGGCGATGTGGGCGAGGAGCTCTGTTGCGACGACCATGCCATAGAACCGACGCGATGTATCGGAGTCTTGGCGTTCGGTCAGGGTGCCCTGTAGGTGACGGACTGCGTCCCGTAGGCGCTCGGTCGATGCGGTTCCCGGAGCGTGGAAGTTGATCGTTTTCGCCAGCCTTAGTTCGGACGCAGCGTAACGGGCACTGAACTGAGTCTGATGGGGTTCAAAGCTAGATGTTCTGAGCAGGTTGCGCAGCTGGTCGGCTACCTCGTAGGCGTCCTCAGGTGAGCGCTCGTTGGGCAGATGCCGCCGAATCTGCTCCAGGTCGTCCTCCAGCCTCAGAAAGAGCGTCTCGGGCGGTGACTCGATTCCGTCGGTCTCAAGGATCTCGTCGTGCAGACGGCGCAGATCTCGGCGCTCATCGCCCCAATCGCCGGCAGCAGAGGAAATGGTGCGAAGCAACTCGACTCGACGCTGCTTCAACTGATGATGTTTGGCCCCGTGTCGTTGAACGTGGGGCGATTCGACTGACGCCTCGCTGCGACGAGCGGCGGATCGACCGTCTGCCTCATCTCGTGATATCCGGTATCGAGCTGCGTGGTTCTCGGCCAGCTGCATCGCGGCCTCCGGGCGGTGAGGCCAATCGTCGGGAACAGCATCGAGTGCCTTCTGGCCGAGGTCGATGGCATCGTCGAGTGCTGATTCGTCGCACAGATGCTCGTATCGGTTCGCCGCTAGTAGCGCTCGGTCGCTGAGCGCAACGGGATTCGGGTGCCCGAAGGCCTCCGCCTTCCGGCGAGCGGTCTCGTAGCAGCGTTCAACGTCGTCGAAAAGTTCGCCGAGCTGGTCTGGGTCGTGTGCCGCCAGCCCAAGAGATCGCCGGGCGTGGCCAAGATCGCGCCAGACAAGCGCTTCTCGCGGATCCCCGTCGAGAATGTTCAGTGCCTGTTGCAGAAGTTCACAGGCCTCGGCCGGCCCCTCCGGGCCGGGACCACGACGGTGGCGGAGTAGGTGCGAGGCGAGGTTGCACATCCGACCCGGTAGCTCGTCGTCGTGCTCGCCGCTTCGCGCAACAGCGAAACGGAGGGCGTCCTCGGCCTCGTCGACGAGCGCCTCCATCGTCGCAGGCTCAGCATGTTCGGATCGCCGTGTAAGCAGTTGCCCAAACTTGCTGGCAATGAGAGGAGCTATCTGTCCGCAAGGCTCCTCGGGATTATAGTCTCGGGTCTCGACATGTGCCGCCCGCAGATGCTGGATGGCCACGTCCAGGTCCGTGAATCCAGACGAATGTGTGAATCTCTCTATCACCTCTGCGATCGCCAGGTGGGCTTGAATCCTCTCAAGCTCAGTTGCATCGTCCGCATCGATAACCTCACGTAGCTGGCCAAGGGTTTGATTCACGACGTTGCGGACTTCGGGTGTCGTAGCCTTCTCACTGAGGGTGTCGAGCGCGGCCATAGCCAATCCGATATGTGGCTCCGGGCGTGGGAAAGACTCGTAGTGCATCATGAACGAGAGCGGCCAACCTCTTGCCTGAATTGGTCCAGGCTAAAGTGGTCGGCCACTGGTCGGGTTGAGCCGGCCCGGGCGGTTAGCTGACCAGCTCATCGGCCAGTCTACCGTCACTGTCGACAACGGTTCGCTGAAGGCGCTGCTCTTCCGGCTGTCGAAGGGGTGGGTTGACGCGGAAGTCGTTGCAGCGTGGGCAGGCTCTTCAACTGACCACAACATGAGAAGAATCTGAGAACAAACTCTCGGAATCCTCGGGACACCAGCGGACACGACGAGCACCGCTGAACCGCCGAAACCCCGCTAGAACAGCGACTTCCGGGCGCCTGCGGCCAGTACCGGCCACCCCCGGAATCTCGCGTCATCAGAACTACGGATCAGAAGGTTTGGGGTTCGAGTCCCTACAAGCGCGCAAACCTCACACGAGGCGAAACCCCGCTCACACAAGACGCCGGCGATGGCGGCGATGCGACCAAGCCGGATCTGTTTGGTCACGCTTTGTGAACGGGTGTTGAGCAATGCCAGCTGCGATCGCGGAGCGTCGATTCAGTCGGCGTCGGACCACAGTCGGAATGAGGCCACAAACGGTAGGTGGTCTGATACGTCGCGCCGAAATCGTTCTCGACCGATGTCCATTGTCCAGTGCAGCGGGAAGAGCCGGAGGCTGCCTCGAATGTATTCGGTGGAGTACCGCCGACTGATGGCAAACCCATCGAGTAGGTTGGCCCGACCTGCAGACAAGATGTGCGAATAGCGTTCCTGCAGATCCCACGACGACAGAAAGTCCATGATGTCGTCGCCTCCGAGGTGGTGGAAGTTGCTGATGTCTTGACCGGGGATCATGTTGAAGTCTCCCATCAACAACACATCTGGATTCCGATCACCAGGGCCCCGCAACGCAGTTATGTACTCGCCGATCACCTTGCACTGAGCGTCCCGCAACTTCTGGCTGGCGGCCTCTCGACCCGACTTCAGGTGAACGGCAATCAGTTTGAAATCAAACTTGCCGATCTTGACATCGGCAAGAAAAGCCTTGCGACGAGTCGGGTCACCCCCATTCGAGCCCGGAAGCAGTTCAACGTTGTCAACCGTGATTCCCTGTTTGAACAGCACGCCAATGTTGAGCGGGTGAGTGGGAGAGGCCTGTTGATCAATGTAGGCACTTCCATAGACGAGGCCGAAGGTGTCGGCCAACAGCGCCTTGAGCTTCTCGAGATGCGTTTCCGATGGGATCTCCACTAGTGTCACGAACTCAGCATCAACCAGGCTCAGACCGTAGGCCTGTCTGGCCAGCCTTTCATCGTTGATGCCGGTGAACCCGTTCAGATTCCACGCGGCGACCGTCGCCGTTGACTTTGTGAAGTCCATCATCTGATCCATCCGGTCATGGGGCCCGCCCACCAAGCAACAGTAGTTCAGCGAAGCTCGCCATAGCACCAACCTCACCCCTCGGATCATCCACCTGAGCCGACTGAACGACCGGCACGGCGCGCACCGAGGGGCCGGGAGGCCGGCGTCAAGACGAAACGGGCCCCCCGGCGACTCCTCATGGAACCGGTTCTACTGACTGAACTCCTGGGTTTGTGGGTTGAGGCGATCGAGCTTGATCGCTCCGGCGACGGCATTGTCGCTCACCCGGAAGACGTTCAGCCCGCGGGTGATGTCGGATTCGTACACGAAGTTGTTGTACCAATACGTCGACCACGATCCGCCGAGCTGGCAGAAACCGCCGCAGAACGGACCGGGCCCGAGTGACACGGGATCCGACCAGGCGACCGGAACGGCGTTGGCCGGGTCGGTGAAGTCGACAACCCATGTTCCCGCTTGGTAGTTACCGCTGACCACCACATAGCGACCACTACGGAGCGGCACGATGTTGTAGTTGTGGATGGTGCAGTTCTCGTCCTGGCCCTGAGCCCGGGGCAGGACCCACTCGCCCAGTTTGGCGCCGGTGTCGGCGTCGTAGAAGAACATTGTCTTGTCGACGTCCGGATCGTCGGCCTCACACTCGCCGGCGCCGCCACCGCCAGGCTCCCACCCGGCGACCAGGACTTTGCCGTCCCAGGTGAAGCCGGCGGAATGCCAGCGGCCGTTCGTGTCGGAACTGCCGACCCCTGGTTCGTTGATGGTGACATTGAGAGCCGGATCACGGGGATCGCTGATGTCCCAGATGTTGATGGTGTCGGCGCTGGCACAGGCCGCCAGATTGACGTCTCCCAGGATGGCAGCCGCATCATGGCAGCCGGTCCTGACCAGCGGATCAAGGGGCCCAGCCAGCGGCTCACGACCAATCAAGCTGATGGCACCGGGATCATCCAGTGGAACGGCGATGATGTCCATGAAGTCGCCCAGCGCGTCCTGCCCGGCTCGGTCGAGGCCGACACCGCAACCCGCACTGCTGGAGTTGTTGCTGTAGATGATGAGGTCCCCCTGGTCGACGCCGGCCACCGTGGCTGTGTGAGATCCACAGGGCAGTTCGAGCGACCCGACGAGGGCCGGCTCGGTCGGATCACTGACATCGAACACGTGAACGCCCTCGAATCCGGCCGGCACGATGGAGTCGCCGCATTCCCTCTCTTCGGAGCGTTTCGTATTCCACGACCGGACCAGGATGTCGTCCCAGATCACGATGTCACCCTGATCGCCGTTGCAGGCGGGATGGGATAGAAGTTTGGGATTGCCGGGCGCCGAGATGTCGATGATCCGGAACCCGTCGTAGTTGCCCTGGTAAGCCAGGTCTCCCTGGAAGGCAATGTCCGAACTGATGACACGCTGGCCGTCGGGCACGGCAAACGTCGCAGGCTGGGGGCTGTACCCATGGCGTGCATGTTGTTGGTACTGGGCTCGGTTGCATGCTCCGCCCCCGCCGGTGTCAACGGCGCAGAGACGATGAGGCCGAGCAGCAGCGCTGCAACGGCTAGTAGGTAGCGAATTGATCGCACGATTTGATCCTCCTGAGATTGATTTGCCGCGCCGGTTACCTGTTGTCTTGTCGGTTCACGAACGGTTGCTGGCGGGTCAAGTGTCGGAGGCCGGGCATCGCATGCAGGTCGTCTCGATGATGGCGGAGGTCAACCGACGAACGCGAACGGGGGCGACCACCCCGTCGGTCCGTGTTCTCTAAGCGAAGGCGGGGCAGAAACCGTCGAGAAGGATCGGATCGTCGACGGTCAGAGGGTCGATCCCCCGGATGTCGTGTCGGCCTGAGATGCTCAAGACGCTGGCACCGTCGGGCCCGAAGAACAGCACCACCTGACCGGCGTCGACCACGGAGTTGTCGCCCTGGTTGACGAGGACCGACAATCCGTTGATTTGCAGGGTCACCGACCCGTCGTCGCCGAACAGGATGCGCTGAATGAACGAATCCGGCCCTT
Source organism: Acidimicrobiales bacterium (assembly GCA_965216685.1). Lineage (GTDB taxonomy): Bacteria > Actinomycetota > Acidimicrobiia > Acidimicrobiales > SZUA-35 > JAHELU01. The sequence continues at coordinate 2,464,432 of OZ244195.1, read as the reverse complement.
CCTGCAACGTTTCCCCGGTACTGAGGTTGGTGATGGTGTTCGACTCGCGGACCTGATCCTGGATTCGAACCACCTGGCCGTCCTGATCGAAGAACAAGGTGCGATCGACCGACCCTTCGATGTTCCAACTCAACGGAAGACCGCACGAAGGCGCAACACCCTCGATGGTTTGTGCGAAGTCGAACGACTGGGTGACCGGTGGGATCGCTCCCGCTCGATCAGTCCCGAACGCCATGACAGCAACAAGGCAGATGACCCCTGCAACCAATGACGACATACGCCGCATCACGATTCCCCCTTTTCGTTGCGTACCGTCAGTACTACGAACTGTAGTATGTGGGCCGGCTCGGTGTCTCGCTCCCGACATCTGTGCCCCAAGGACTTCGGCCCGTGCGGCATATTCAGCCCTTCCCTGGTCGAGGTGACAGTTCAAGGGATCCCGAATCCTCACCAATCTATGGATCGAGCGTGCAGCCTGCGTCTTCCAGATTCTTGGTGAGCAAGACCACGGCACCCTCGCCGCTGATTCGGCTACGGCCCATCGATGCTCAGCGGGGTCGAAGCGGCGAGTGCTCCGGCCACCATGTCGAGAGCCTCGAGTGACGGATGATCTCGACGGTACACCAGGGAAATGTTCACCATCGGGGATCCTTCTATTGGCACGATCCTCTGTCGACCCACTGAGAAGCGTTGGGCAACGGGTTCGATTGACGCGATCACCCCGCCTCCTTGGGCGACGATGGTCTGAACTTGTCCCGGGTGCTCCGCCAATGCTCCGCTTCCTGGAGCGGGACCACCACGGATCGAGTTCAACGTCCAGAACCGAAAGTACCGCTCGTCTGCTATCGCCGGACCCGCCAGTATCCAACCGACGGAGTCGAGATCAGCCACGGAGACCATGTCGCGGCCGGGAAGGATCGATTCGTTGAGTATGGCGATTATCGGTAGGCGCTCGACGTCACGACGAACAAGCTCTTGGTCGAACGCGGTCGGTCCACCTATCAGTACGGCATCAACCGTGCGGTTCCTGACATCGGCGGTCGGATCCGACCAATCGAAGTACGGCAACGTTCGTACCCTGATCGGGGCATCGGCGGCCGACAGGCTGGCGTCGTTCAGGGCGATGATGTTCGGTCCGCCGTAGCCCAGGAAGCTGTTGATGGTCAGCGGATTGGCCAAGGCGCTCAGATCGGCTGACGCATCAATCAGCTGATCATGAGCGTCCACGATCGACCTGAGTTTCGGTAGCAAGCGGTGGCCGTCGGGGGTCAACGCCATACCGCGCACCGAACGCTCAAACAGGACCACACCGATCTTGGCCTCGATGGAGCGGACCGCCTCACTCACTGACGAGGGTGTGGCATAGAGCGCCTTTGCCGCCTGCGTGATGCTTTTGCGCTCGGCCACCTGCAGGACCCACCGTATGTGTGCGATCTGCACCGCTCCCCCTCTGCGTCGAATCGCCACTCCAGGGCTAAGCCCGGATGTGGTGTCCAGCATGATACTTCGGCAACGCGTATCGTACGGAATTTCCGAATGTTCCGTTCGCCAATGGTCTATTCCCAGAACCCAACGACAACGTCGATAATCAGGTGTCAACACACGCAGATGGAACGCTGAAGACGTCTGTCCATGAAGGGAAGAACAACATGAGGAAGATGAAGCACATCACCACCATCGTGGCCCTGCTGAGCGCAACGATCGTGTTCGGGTGGGCATCGCCGTCCGGTGCTGATGGAGCGACCCAGGTTTCCGGCCTCGGCCTGCCGGGCGCGCCCGGTGCAGCGCCCTGCGACGATGCCGAGTACGCCGACGCCGACTACGCCATCGGGATGAGCGGGGACCTCGAAGGCTGCGTCTACGGCTACATCACCGACTTCCGCTTCCACCCCAGCGGCGTCTACCAGGAGTACGCCGACGAGATCTTCGTCGGAACCTACGGCGAGCTGAGCGGCACGTTCGAACTGACCGAGTTCTTCACCGCCAAGTTCGACGATGACGGGAACCAGGTGTGGGGCCGCTGCAAGCACCCGATCGTGGCCGGTTCCGGCACTGGTGACTTCGAAGGCATCACCGGTCGCCTCGACTACAAGGACGACATCGAGGCGGGCAACGCCCCCTACAAAGGGCACCTCAGCTTCAGCTGACCAAGCCTCGAACCCTCAGGTCCTGCCTGCCCCCGCTGCGACCGGTCACCGGTGGCGGTAGGGTCAGGTCATGGCAGGCGAAATCCATGACGACGCCATCACAGCCGCCCTGGCCGATGGGCCACTACCGATCGGTGAACTACATCGCCGGTTGAGAGCCGACGGCTATCGCGGTACCGAATCGGTGCTCCAGCAGCACATCAATTTCAATCCGTCGTTCGTGTCGTTGTCGACCGGTATCGGCCATGTTCCCGTCCTCATGGAGGGTGTGGCCCTGGCCTTACCGGTGGACGACCAGACCGCCGATCAGGGCTTTGTGCTGATGCACCCGTGGCTGGATCCCATCGGTTGGTGGTTGATCTCGGCCCATCCGGAACTGGTCGACGTCGACGGCACATCGCTCGGGCCGATCGGAACCGAGGGCCGCTTCATCGACGGCGTCGACACCGACATCGTCTTCGGTCCCACAGGTTGGTTGGACACACACCGGGGCCGGTGGATGGCCCTTCGGATCCGGGATGGTCGCGTTCACGTCGAATCGCTGGACTCTGCTCCCGAGCTGTCGGAGGAATTGATAGGTCGCCGGGGCGATGTGCTGCGTGCTGCCTTCGACGAACAGGCTGAACGTTTCTTGTCGGCCGAACGGGCGTTGGGCTCGGAAGACCCAGTCGATGGTCGGGAGGGCAATGGCCACTCGGCCACCCCCAGCGCCGTTCCCGGCGATGTTGTGCTGGAGGCATTGGCCGCTGACTCGTCGGTGCTGGTCGGTCCGCCGGTGATCCTTGACGACGTCCACCTGGCACCGGCCGGCCTCCGGCTCCGGCGCAGTTTCCTGGTTCCCGCCGATGCTGATGAGGAGGTCATGGCGGCCGAAGACGCCGTCCGGCGGGCCCGGGGTCGGTTTGGTCTTGACGACGATGACGTGGTCAAGATCGAGCTGTTGGTGGGAGCCATGCTGTTGCATGTCGACGGCGATCCGGAAGCGTTCGGTCAGGACACAACCGAACACGAAGCGGCGGCTCGGTTGTTCTCGACGATTCTTCAGCAGGGCGATCTGTCACCGGCGGTGGCGTTGGAGCTGGCCACCAAGGTCGGCCACGACGCGGCGCTGGCATTCGCTCACGCCGCCGGCGGACATCTCGACGGTGACGGGGCCGGCCATCAAGGTTTGGCCTGGCTACAGGGTCACTGCCTGTTGGCCATGGGGCGGATCGACGAAGCGGCCGCCATGTTGGGGCAGGTGACGGTCGACCACCGACACCCCGTGCTGCTCCTCGATCAGGCGGAGATCGAGGTGCATCGCAGCAACGTCGGGGCGGCCCACCGTCTTCTGACCAAGGTCGAGCTGGTGGTCGACGCCGCCCCCTTTAGCATGGCCGTGTCGTTACTCGGCCGGCGGCTCGACGACCTCTTTGACGTTGTCGGGCCGTTCTCCGAATCCCGTCCGGCCCAATTGGCCAGGCGAAACGATCCCTGCCCCTGCGGTTCGGGGCGGAAGTACAAGGTGTGTCACCGGGGTCGGGAGCTGCTGCCGTTGTCGGACAGAGCCGGCTTGCTGTGGTTGAAGATGTCGGGCTACTGCCGGCGACACGACGCCGAGGTGATCGGCGACCTGAGCGATGAATACGACGACGCCGCCGGCTATCACAGCGACACCGATATCGCCGAATCCCCGCTGATGATCGATCTCGCCCTACACGAGGACGAGGGGGTCGGCCGCTACCTTGCTGCCGCTGAGCGAACGCTTCCGGACGACGAGCTGTTGCTGGGGCAACAGTGGCAGCTGATCGACCGATCGGTGTTTGAGACGGTGACCGGTGACGACCAACGCTTGATCCTACGGAACCTGGCCACCGGCGACGAGATCGTGATCGAGGGCGTAGACGGCTCGGCGGCCAAACCGCATCAACTGCTGGTCGGGCGGCCGCTACCGGTGGAGGAAAGCCATCGGCCATTCTCGGGATTCGTGCCGGTGCGCCCCCACAACGTCGGCGGCCTACTCGACCTGATCGAAGCCGGTGATCCATTCGACATCGCCGCCTACTTCGGCGCGCTTACGCGACCGCCTCGTCTGGCCAACACCGACGGCGAAGATATGGTCATGACCGATCTCGCCTGGTTGGTGCCGGCTGACGTCGACGTGACCGGTCGACTGGAGCCGGCGGGGTTCAAACCGGCAGCCGATGACGAGTGGGTGCTGGTTCGCGACACCACCAACCAGGCTGATTCAATCATCGCCACGCTCCGTCGCCGGGCCACCGAGTCGGACGCCATACGGCTGGAGGGATCGGTCAACTCGGTCGAACGAGCCGACGAGCTGGAAGCCATCGTGGCCCACCGTCTACCCGGCGCCGAGTTGATCGACCGCACGGCAACCAACGTCAAGGTCGAGGACATCGAACTGAATCAGGACTCGGAACGAATCGGAGGCGACCCGGCCATCCGCCAACTGCTGGAAACCAGGATCGCCGAGTTCGAGGCGGCCTGGCTCGACGAGTCGATACCAGCCCTCGATGGCCAGACGCCCAGGCAGGCGGCCGCCGATCCCGTTGGCCGGGAGCAACTGGTTCGGCTGCTCGCCTCCTTCCCGTCACCGCCATCCGATCAACCGGGAATGAGCGCCGACCGCTTGAAGGCGGCGTTGGGCTGATATGACGATCGGAGCGGGGCGAGGGGCGAGGCGGGATTTCCGTGGCACGGGTGGCGGGGTTGATTCCCTACAGGCACACCCGCTTCATCGGCTAAGATAACGGCGTTCATCACCGGCGGTTGGCTGATCCAAGGGGGGTCCCGCCATCCCAACCACCAGCCGGGCAGAAACGTCGCCTGGCCGGATGTGTGCCCGGCCGAGATCCGGCGCCAGCATCCAACGTAGTCGTGCAGCGAATCTTCATCTCATATCGACGAGCCGACAGTGAAGCCGATTCCGGTCGCCTGTATTCGGATCTCCGGCACGAGTTCGGCGCCGAGAACATCTTCAAAGACGTCGACAACGTTCCCCTGGGCGCCGACGTACAGGAGTTCATCGAGTCGGCCATCGACCAATCGTTTGTCGTTCTCGTCGTCATCGGGCCGAATTGGGGGACGGCGCGCCTGGCCAATCCCGACGATTGGGTGCGGCTGGAGCTGGAGGCGGCCCGCCGCCTGGACAAGACCATCATTCCGATTCGGGTACGGCGAGCCGTCGTGCCCAGCTCGCAGGATCTCCCCGACAGTCTTGGTTGGCTGCCGTTCATCAACGCCGCAGAGATCGAACATCAGAGCTGGGACCGAGACCTTCGACCGATTCTCAGAGTGCTGAGAGGCCTGGCCGAGGAGGCACGACAAGCCGAAGAAGCCCGTCAAGCCGAAGAAGCCCGTCAAGCGGAGCAAGCCCGCCAGGCCGAACAACAGCGGCGGGCCGACGAGGCCCGGCAAGCCGAACAATCCCGGCGAGCAGAAGAGCGACGCCGGGCCGAAAAGGCCCGTCAAGTCGAACGAGAGCACCAGGCCGCCGCCCAAAAACAGGCCGAAGAGGATACTGCCCGCCGAGGTATCGCCGAACAACAGTCCGACGCAGAACCAGCGGTAACCCTGCTGTCACCTGTGATCGAGAAGACAACCGACATGGTCAATCGATCACCGCAGGCGGTGGCGCTGGCCACTCTGCTCGTCGTCGTTGTGGGTATTGTCGGATTGTTTGCGGTATTGACCAACGGCGACGACCAAGCCGGGGTCAGCACCTCGCCCGACGACGCGATGATCGACGCCGACGATGGTTCAAGCGGCACCGACTCGGCGAACGACGTCGAGGCACCCGTTGCCAGCGGAGCGGGCGCCGGCGGCGATCTCATCCTGTCGCAATGGCAGGCCCCATCGGTCGGAAACGCCATGATCTCGACCGGCACCAAGGACCTCCTGGCGGCGTCGCTCGTTCTCGAGCCTCTGGCCGAATACCGCCCCGACGGATCACTGGTTCCGGCCCTGGCGGCCGAGATTCCGACAGTCGACAACGGCGGGGTGGCCGCCGATTTCACAGCGATCACCTGGACCCTTCGCGACGACGTGCAGTGGTCCGACGGCACGCCTTTCACCGCCGCAGATGTCGAGTTCACGTACGAGTACTGCCAGGCCAGGGGCGACGACTGCAAGGCCGCATTCGACGGGGTGGAACGAGTGGCGGCTGACGACGACCACACCGTCACCGTCCATTTCACCGAACCGAAGCCGTACCCCTACGGGTCGTTCGTCGGCTATACCAGTCCCATCATCCAACGGGACCAGTTTGCCGACTGCCTGGGCGGCCAAACCCCCGACTGCCGCTCACACGACCTCGCACCGATCGGAACCGGACCCTACCGGGTTACGCAGTTCAAGCCGGAGGACACCGTCGTCTTCGACTGGAATGAAAACTACCGCGGCGTGGCCGACGGCAAGCCGGCCTTCGGTACCGTCACTATTGCCGGCGGCGGCGACGCCGAGTCGTCAGCGCGATCGGTCCTCGAAATCGGTGAGGCCAACTATGGCTGGAACCTTCAGGTCGCGCCCGAGATCCTCGAAGAAATGGAGGCCGGGGGGATGGGTCGGGTGTTGACCGCATTCGCCGGCTTCGTCGAACACATCAGCCTCAACCAGACAGATCCTGATGGATCACCGCCGTCCGATGTGTCGAACCCCCACCCGATCCTGGCGGACAACCCGGAGTTGGCTCGGGCCCTGTCGCTGGCCATCGACCGGGACAACATCGACGCCGTCGGTTATGGCCCGGCCGGAATACCGACCTGCACCATGTGGCCGATTGACGGTCAACGGTCGACGACAAACGACTGGTGCCTGAACCGGGATGTGACCACAGCCAACCAGATCCTCGACGACCTTGGCTACACCGACACCGACGGTGACGGCGTACGGGAAGCCAACGGCGTCCCCCTCGAATTCGATTTCGTCACCTCGACCAATGCGGTACGGCAGGCGAGCCAAGACATCATCAAAGACAACTGGGCCGACATCGGCGTCGTGGCCAATATGACGAACGCCGATGCTGCGTTCTTCTTTGACGGCACGTGCGACGCTGAGGAATGCATCTGGAAGTTCAACTCCGACATCCAGATGTTCACCAACGCACCGGCGACACCCGACCCTGTCAGCTACCTCCGCAGCTGGACGAGTGATGAGATCCCGTCGGCCGATACCGACTGGATCGGTGACAACTTCCCTCGCATGCAATCGAGCGAGTTCGACGATCTGCACGATGCGACGTCACAGCTGAACCCCGCTGATCCGACCTGGTTGGTCAATGTGAAGAAGCTCCAGGATCTCATGATCGAATCCGGCGCCATCGTGCCGTTGGTACACCGGGCCGACCTGTCGGCCATCGGCAACGACATCGAGGGCTTCGGCGACGTCAACGGCTGGGACTCCGAGTACTGGAACATCGAGGACTGGTATCGCTCGGGTTAGCGCCGATCAAGCGGCCGACACTCTCGCCGACGGCCGACTTGCACTATGGTTCTCACCAGGGAAGCCGGCAGGTTGTTCGGGCAGGAGGGGGGATCATGCGAATTGATCGACGGTACAACGGGCCACCCGACTCGGCCCATGGCGGCGTTGCCTGCGGGATCTTCGCCGGGGCCATTGATTCACGGGCCGCTGTTGTTCGCCTACTGCAACCGCCGCCACTCGACCAGGAGTTCGACGTCGAGATCGACGGAGATACTGCCGTCATCGGGTCCGGCGGGGTGTCGATCGCCCAGGTTCGACCCCTGACCACCCCGACCACCGACCTCGCTGATGGGCCGATGGGATGGATCCCCGACGAGGAGCTTGATGGGGCGAGGCGGCAGTGGGTTGATGAGGTTCAGCCTGATCACCTCTTCCCAACCTGCTTCGGTTGCGGGCATGGTCGACCGGACGGCGACGGCCTGGAGTTGTTTGCCGGAACGGTGCCCGGAACCGACGTGGCCGCAGCAGCGTGGACGCCGGACAGCTCGTTGGGAGAGGACGGCGTTGTCGCCGACTGGGCGGTGTGGGCTGCTGTCGACTGTCCCAGTGGAGGTGCGGTCATCTCCCTCCTCGAGGAATCATCGGCGATGCTGCTGGGCGAGTTGGCGGTGCGCATCAACCAATCGCCGATCGTCGGCACAAGGTATCAGGTCATCGCCCAGCCCCGGGGGAGAGACGGTCGGCGGCTCGTGAGCGATGTGTTCGTCGTCGACGAGGCGGGCGGCCAGTTGGCTCATGGGTGGGCGACTTGGATCGCGCTTGATCAGATACCGCAGACGAGCCATGGCTGATCGACCAAGACGGGCGGTGGGCTTCACACCCATGGAGACCCGACCGGAGGTCATCGTCGAGGTCGCCCGCATTGCCGACTCGCTCGGCTATGAATCAGTCACGCTCCCCGAGGGATGGGGGCTCGACTCCACCGTCATCCTCACCCAGATCGCGCTGGCCACCGAGCAGATCCGGCCGACGTCATGCATCCTTTCGGTGTGGGGTCGAACGCCGGCCACGATCGCCATGAACACGGCCACACTAAGTGCCGTCTCCGAGGGCCGTTATGTGCTCGGTCTGGGAACATCGACACCGCAGCTGGCCGAAGGGTTTCACGACATCCCGTTCCGGACGCCGACTCAGAAGTTGGCCGACGTGACCCGCCAGGTTCGGCGGCTTCTTCAAGGGGAACGGATCGAACCGAGCGTGGAAACCGAGTTGCGGGCGCTCCGCCTGGGTCAACCACCGGTGCCCGATCAGGAGATCCACATCGCCGCCACCGGCCCCAGGGCCAGACGGGTGGCCGCTCAGCTGGGCGACGGGTGGATGCCGGTCTTCCTGACCCTCAGCACCCTCCAAGGCCACATCGCCGAACACCGTCAGTGGCGGGCCGAAGCCGGGCTGGACGCCGACCGATTCACCACCACCGCCGGTCCCTTGGTGGCCATCGACGACAACCGTGATCGGGCCAAGGCCCGAGTGGCGTCCAACCTTGCCTGGTACATGTGTTCCATGGGCGACACCTACCCCGAACTGGCCCGTCGGCAGGGATTCAGCGCCGAGGTCGATGCCATTCAGCAAGCCAACCCCGAGCCTCGTCCCGGCCGGTGCGTCGTACCACCGGCCGGCGAGCGTCTCCTTGACGAGTTCGGCGTGTACGGCACCGCCGACGATGTGGCCGCCGGTCTGGCCCGCTGGCAGGAGACGGTGGATCTGGTCATGGTCGGACTCTCCCCCGGAGAGTCGCTTCAGGACCTGGAGGCCCTGGTTCGGGCCGGAGCACCATAACGAACCGAATGATCCTTCTCAGGTGATCGAGATGTCGAGGGTGAAGCTGACGTTGCCCCGGATGCTGGAGATGGCCACCTCGTACACCCCTGATTGGGGTAGAACAAGGGAGCGGGAGCCGTGGCCGTCCTCGTTGTCGGAGACGAGCTGGCCTTCCGGGGTGTAGATGCTGACGGCGGCGTTGTCTTCCAGAGAAGAGATGGCGGCCGTCATCGTCTGACCACGTGATGCCTCGAGTTCGTAGACCACCACCTCAGCCCGTACGAGGCTGGCATCGATGGAGGCCCCACTGGCGCCGGCGGCGAATTTCACGGTCTCCCTGCTTCGAACGTTGAGATCACTAGTCCCGACGGTGGTCTGGTCGAACACCGCGCAGTCGGCCGGCGCCACCTTGAGACCGGGATATGGGGACGGCTCCAACCGGCCATCGGCGACGACGTAGTCGGCGTCGAAGGTGGTGAAACCCGACGCCGTCCACGACTCGACACCAAGTGAGATTGTGCCATCTTCGACAAAGCCGCCGCGGCCCCGCTCGATGGTGGTGACCGTGCGATCCACCGAGTCGTCGGTGACATAGGCTCGCATGGTCACAGCACCGTCCGAAGCAACCGTCATCTCGTAGCCGTCGGCCGGGCCGGCCCAGCAGTGACGACCGGAGGGCAGAGTCCGGGAGGCCGGACCGACGCTGGTGGTTGTCGTCGAGTCGGGTTGAGCGGCATCGGTACCGGTGGCTCCCCCGATCTCGTCCAACATTCCCTGGATGGTCGAGGCATCACCGGTGTCGATGTCCGAATCGGGGTTCTGATCGTCGTCGGGCCCTTCGGACTCCGAGCCGTCGTCGGCTGCATCGTCGGATTCACTGTCGTCCAACACAGGTTCGGGTGAACTCGACTCGATGACACCGGCGGTCGACCCGGTGGCGATTGGATCGTCGGCTGCAGTACCGGAAACCTGTCCATCACCCGAGCAGCTGGCCAACAAGAAGACGGCGACGGCCCACACCAGGGCGGCCGCCACAGGACCGGCGGGAGAGAGGATGTGTCGGTTCATATCTTCTCCTACGCCGTGAGTCCGCCGTCTGGTTCGAGCCACGTCAACCGCCGGGAACAACATCGATGGCGACGCGGCAATCTACACTTCCAGTATGACGCCCAGGGTCGTCGGGGTCAGAGCGGTCGCCGGGCGACGATCTTTGTCGAGGTCGTTGCCCTCCCTCGTCCTTCTCCTGGCGATCACCACGGGGTGTGCCGGCGGCACCCCGGAGGACCGGGGTCGGACCAGCGCGCTGGCCGACGACCCGATTCTGGCCGCTGATCACCCCCAACCCCACTGGGAGCCCGACGGAGGGATCCGGAAAGAGGTCGGCGGTCGAGCCGAGACCGACTCACCGGTCAACTCCGCGTTCCGTTCTTACGACCTGCCGGCCGACAGCGACGTCGTGACGGAGCTGCGAGCCATGGTGGCCTTTGCCGAAGCGGCTGGATGGTCGCAGCTGGTTGCCTTGTGTGATGGCCTGGATGGCGGCAGCTTCCGGAGCGCGAAACTCACCGGGCTGAAGGACTATGCCGACTTCCAGGCCCGCATGACCATCAATGTGCGACGGATCGATCATCTCGACGAGGTCGACGGGTCGATCAGCGTGCGAGCCGATCTGGTGGCCTTCACTGATCCGGCAGAACGACGGAATGAGGACCTGGCCTGCCTGGCGTAGTGCCGGATCGATCTGGCTGACCGCGTCGTCACGGCACGCCGCCACGGCACGTCGATACTGCCGCTACGGCAGAGCGATACTGAGGATGCTGAATTGGCCACCGTCGCCTGGCTCGGGAAGCTGCGGCACCAGGAGGCGCTGGCGCCTGTCGTCCCAACCGATGTCGGCGGCATAGTTGGCGAACTTGTTCTCGGCCACGACCGACAGGTCACCATCGTCGGTCAGGTAGTAGACGACGCTCCCGGCCTGGGTGTCGAAACCTACCCAACTGGATATGAGGAAGCCATCTTTGATCCGGACGATTCCGTCGAGCAGTCCGGTCGGGAGGGTGGCAACGGTTTCCACCGTGCCCCGTCGATCGATTCGGGAAACATCGGAAAACCCGCCGAAGGGATCGAAGTTGATGACCATCACGTCGCCATTGGCAAAGGCATGGATGCCGTTCGGGTGGTGCAACAGGTCGTTGCCGGCCGCCAGCACCGTCACCTCGCCGGATTTGGCGATGCGATAGACCGCATCGGCGCCGCTTTCTCCGAAGGTGGGTTCGGTCTGGAAGCCGATATCGCTCACATAGACGTCACCTCGACTGTTGGTGGCGACGTCATTGAGGAAGGTGGCATCGGGAAAGAAGATCGAACCGAGCGGGTCACCGGTGTCCACATCGAAGAACCGCACATGGTCGATATCGGCGACATGGAGCACGCCTTTCGTGATGGCCATACCCTTGGGCCCATTCAACGTGACACCGTTTACGCCACCCTCGATGAAACGGGCGTCGATCACAGTCCCGTCGGGGCCGACCTTGGAGATGAAACCGGTGTTGTCCCGGTCGGTTGGTCCCCCGGTGATGTTACTGACGAGGTAGACGTCGTTCTTGGTGTCGTGCACTGCCGACTCCGGCCGATCAAAACCCGATGTGACAACCACGTCGATCGGATCTTTGACACTCCGTGCCGCCGCTGAACCGGCCAAACCGGTCACCATCGACAGCACCAAAACAATCGCCGAGAACGCTCTCATACTACTGCCCCAATCTTGCTGGACTTTCCCGCACCGATCGGCCACCAACCTAGCTGTTGAGTAGCCAACCGGCAAGATCCATCGCCTCAGTCGGCCACGGCCAGCAACGCATCACATGCGGCCACACACTCCCGACAGGCGGCGGCGCATTGCCGACAGTGTTCGTTGTCGTGCCGGTCACATTCCGACGCACATGTCTCGCACGCCTCACGGCAGACCCGAACCATGGCCGCCCACACATCATTGTCGGGCCCGGCACGACCGATGACCTTGGCCGTGGCGGCACAGATGTCGGCCGTGGTCAAGCAGGTCTGTACACAGCGTCGGTGATGGTCGCCTTCCTCGAACAGGCAGACGTCGGCGCAAGCCGAGCATATGCCGACGCAACGGAGGCAGGCTTCGAGGCATGCCACCAGCTCATCGAGATCGAGCGATTCGAGTTTGGGATGGTCAGCCAATACGGCGCGGACGGTCATCGTCGGTGCTCCTGGTGTCATCGTGCCCGACTGTCGGACCATGATTGACTACCCGTTTTCCGCCGCCGGTAAACGGCCCGGGGTCCGTACCGAAAATATTTCGAGTCTGATGGACGGAACCGGGGGAACGGTTCGTCTTACCTGCATACCAATCACCCGTCGGTGAGTGACAGGGCGAGTCGACCCACCAGACGATTTCACCAAGGAGACCATTCCGTGTCCACCAACCAGTCGCGCCTCACCAGGGCGACCGTACTTGCCGCTCTCGGCGTTGCCTCATTTGCACCGGCGGCGGGAGCGACCATCAACTTCGGCTCCGATCGGCCGGCCGTCGTAATCGAGCGGATGATGCCGGAGTTCGCCCGTTACCAGGCCAACGGCAACAGCCATCGCGACAACCGAGGGCGCAGCGTTGAGCGTCGAGCAATCCGGGCCTTCTTCAAGGCCGGCTACGACTACGACCACGCCGTCAGCCTGGCCGACTACTGGGGCTACGACGACCCCACCCAGGCCAAGATCACAAAGGGCAAGGTTCTCCTCGGCCTCATCGACTTCCCACCGTCGGCCAACATCGAAGACCAGGCCCTCAACGCATACTTCGAAGCCGGGCTCGACTACGACCACGCCGTCGAGCTGGCCGAACTCTGGGGCTACGACGACCCCGCCACCGCCAAGATAGTCAAAGGCAAGTTCCTCCTCGGCGTCATCGACGACCTCCCACCTTTCGGCGGTCACGAGGACAACCTCGAAGTCCGGGCCGTCGAAGCGTTCTTCGAAGCGGGCTACGACTATGAGGACGCTGTTCTGCTGGCCGACTTCTGGGGTAGCGACGACCCCTACTGGGCCAAGGTGGCCAAGGGCAAGTTCCTCCTCGGCGTGGCCGACCTACCCCCGGCGGCCGACGACGTCACACCGGTGGTTCACGAGACTGACGAACACTGCGAGGAGACGGTGGAGCCGTGACCTATCGGGTTGGGACCGAGCTGGAGCTGCTGGCCCCGGTCGGGATGAGCCGGGCGACACTGGCCCATGAGGTGGCCCGGGTCATCGGGGGCACCGTGGTGGCCGGATGGCATCTTGACACCGAGCCGTCAGCCCACCGGTCGATCGAGGTGTTCCAGCACCTCACTGCCGCCTTCGACGTGCTCGATGGAAACGGCGAACGGTATCTCCGGGTCGTCCACGATGTGACCATTCACTCCGACCTCAACGTCAAGGCTCCGGCCGTCGACGGGTGGTACCGGGTGGTGTCCGACGACCGCCGCATTCTCCGTATGGTCGAGCCATTCCTGCCGGCCACCGGACTGGGCGATGATGACATCTCAGCCGTGGCCGGCCGGTTCGCCCTGGGCCACGAAACCAGAAACGGTATGACCCGCTTCTTTGATTCCAGCGGAGCCTCGGTGGCCATGATCACCGGAGACCGGGGCGAGAAACAGCGGGTGGCGGAGTGTATTTCACCGCCGCTGGTCGATGATCACGGCCAGTGGGTTGAGGTTGTGGTCGGAACCGCCGACCGGCTCGGCTTCACCGTACCGGCCGAGGGAGCCACCCACTTCCACTACGACGCCGAGCTGTTTGCCCAACCCGAGGCGTTCGCCCGGCTGGTGACCACGTTCGGTCACGACCTCGACTCCATCAGGCGGGCTGTTGGCACCAACCCGAACTGTCGCCGGCTGGGCCCGCTGCCTCAGTCGCTTGTCGATCTGGTCGAGGATCCGGCCTACGATCGACTGACCTGGGACGAGGTGGCGGCCAAGGCCCGGACGATCGATGGCGTCACCAAGTTCGCCGACGTCAACGTGCTCAACCTGGTCGCCCAACAACCCAAGCTTCCCACGGTCGAGTTCCGTATGCTGCCGGCGTCGATTGATCCAGCTCGGCTGGCCGCCCTGCGAACGGCCGTTGACGGGATCGTGGACGGGCTCCTCTGATCCGGCCCGCCGAAGACCGACCGAGGCCGGCCCCACCGACGAACTGGGGTTTCCAGGGGTCGATTGCGACCCCTGGAAACCCCAGATGCGTGCTTCCCTCGGGCCATTAGCCGGTCACGCAAACCAGTACCTCGACGATGTTCGACTCCGGCTGATTGCGAGTGATGGTGAACGACTCCAACACCGTCGGCTGGGCGAAGACATGGGAGCGCCATCCTCCCATGCCCGACAGCTCGATGGGAAGGACCTGGCCTCCGGCGTCGACGGTGATGGTGCCCGACACCTGGGCGAAGGGATGCTGCGCCAACCGAACCTCGGTGGCCTCCACCGGTTCGGCCAACCGGACCTCGACCGTCACCGTGCCGGGATAGTCGGGTTCCCACAGCCCGTAGTAGTCGGGCCCGTCCTGCTCGTTGGTGAGGTCGGCCATGCGGTTCCAGCCCCGCTCCTCGCTCAGATAGCGCAGCGCTGCCCGTTCCAGCGGTGCCCGGAAGCCGCTGGCGCAGACATCGTTGACCACTCCCGCCCCGACGGGGGTTGGGGCCGGGACCTGGCTGGTCGACTGGGCCGAGCCGGTGCTGGCCGGCCGGCTCGACGACGGTGATGTCGACGGCGATGTCGGCGATGTCGAGGTGGGACCGGTCGACCCTTCGACTGTGGGCTGGTCGGCCGCGGTCTCATCGGCGACGGCCGGCGTCGACGACACCGTTGCCGCCGGGAGCGAGTCGGCGGTCGAGGACGTGGTGGTCGGGGCGGATGTCGTCACCGGCGGGTCGGACTGCGGTTCGTCGCCAGGGGCGGTCTGCTCATCGAGCTGGAGTACCGGGTCGCCGGCCGAGGTGGTCACCTCGGTTGGGCGGCTGATCGACGGCCAGACGGTCACGGCCAGACCGCCGACAATGGCCACGGCGGCAATGGCCATTATCCAAGGCCCCCGAGACGAGCCACCGGCCCGAGCGGCCCGAGCGGCTCGAGTCGTCGGTCCGGCCAGCGGCGGCCGATCCAGGCCTCGATGCCGGAGATCGGACTCGATCACCTCCAGCTGACGCTTCTGGGCTGAGCGAATTCGGTCGTCGATGTTCATCGTGCCGTTCCTGTCGAATCGTCGCCCAACAGGGCGGCCAGGTTGCGGCGGGCTTGGTTGAGGTGGGAAGTGGCGGTCGAGACCCGGCAGTCGAGAATCTCGGCAATATCGGCGCAGGCCATGTCCTCCTGGTAGAAGAGGGCTATCACCGCCCGCTGCCGGGGGGCCAGCTGACCCACGGCGTCCCAGACTTCACGGTCGAGGACCAGAGATTCGGCGGCGGGCTCGACGGTGGCCGGCTCGTCGAACCGGTTTTCGGTACCGATGCGGCGCAACACGTTGAGTTCGCGTTTCAAGCGGCGAGTGGCCGACAGCGACAGGTTGATCGTGACCCGGCGAACCCAGGCCCCTGGTCGGTCGTAGGTGGAGATCCGGTCCCAGTGACGATGGGCTCGCGACATGGCCTCCTGAGCCACGTCCTCCCCCTGCTGATAGTCACCACAGATGGTCGAAGCCAGTGAGACCATGCGGGCGAACTCGGCCTGGAAGAAGACCGTGTACGACGGCGATACGTAGGCGCACGGCGGAGTCAAGCTTGAGTCGTGGCGTGTTTCGCCGAAGGTGGACACAGCCTCCATAGCATTACACACTCCGCAGAGGGCCCGCCGGTCCAGTCGGTCGGCCAAAATTTTGCCTGGCAGACAACCATCAAGCATGGGAGCATCATCGAGTGCCAACGTCACAACTCTTCCCCCGACGAACCTTCGGCGTGTTGCTCCACCCCACCTCATTGGCCGGGCCGGAGCCGATCGGCACCCTGGGTCGGCAGGCAGAGGCCTGGATCGACTGGTTGGGCCAGAGCGGCGCCGGGGTCTGGCAGATCCTTCCCCTCACCTATCCCGGAGATGAGGACTCGCCCTACTTCAGCGCCTCGGCCTTCGCCGGCAGCCCCTGGCTCATCGATCTGCAGAACCTGGCCGCCGCCGGCCTGATCGACCCCGCCGAGCCACCGCCACCGTCGGCGGCGGCCGCAGCCGGACCGGGGCCGATCGACTACGAGGCTATGCGAGCCCGGAAACAGCCGCAGCTGACGGCGGCCGCCGACCGCTTCCTGGCCGACCCCGGTCACAGCTGGCGGCCCGATTATGAGGCCTTCGTGGCCGACCCGGCCAACGCCTGGTTGACCGACGCCTGTCACTTCTTCGCTCTGAAGGCCATCGACCCGTCGAGGCCCTGGTGGGAATGGAAGACACCATTGCGGCGGCGCCACCCCGACGCCCTGGCCGAGTCGGCAGCCCGACTGGCCGACGAGATCGAACGGGAACAGGCGTTGCAGTTCTTCTTCGAACGGCAATGGCAGGTGCTTCGGGCTCGAGCGGCGGCCGTCGGCGTCACCGTGCTGGGCGACGTGCCCATCTACGTCGCTCCCGACTCGGCCGATGTGTGGGCCCACCAGGAGCAGTTCCAGCTCGACCGCGGCGGCCGGCAAACGACCCAGGCCGGTGTTCCCCCCGACTACTTCAGCGAAACCGGCCAGCTGTGGCGTAACCCGCTCTATCGCTGGGACGTCATGGCGGCCGACGGTTTCTCATGGTGGATCAGCCGCCTACGACGGGCCCTGGCCCAGGCCGACGTCGTTCGCATCGATCACTTCCGGGGACTGTCGGCCTACTGGTCGGTCCCGGCCGTCGACGAAACGGCGGCCAACGGCCACTGGGTGGAGGGTCCGGGACAGCCGTTCGTCGACGCCGTGCGCCAGGCCTTCCCCCAGCTGCCGATCGTGGCTGAGGATCTGGGCGATCTCGATGCCGACGTGGTGGCCCTGCGGGACGACAACGACCTCCTGGGGATGCGGGTGCTGCAGTTCGGTTTCGACCTCGACCGCCGGGCCCACCGACGCAACTCCCACCACCCCGACAACGTGGTGGAGCACTCGATCGTCTACACCGGTACCCACGACAACCCCACCCTGGTCGGATGGTGGCAGGATCTGGGCCGGCGGCTTCGGTCTCGTATCCGGACCGACACGGCGATGCCGCCCCGGATACGAGCCCGGAAGGCGGCCCGCTGGTTGATCGGCGTCGCCTTCCGGACCGAGGCCACGGTGGCCATCGTTCCTTTGCAGGATCTGCTGGGCCTGGACGACAGCGCCCGCATGAACGTTCCCGGCACCGAAGGCGGCAACTGGCAGTGGCGCATGCCGGCCGGCTGTTTGAGCCGGCCGTTGGCTACCGACGTCCGGGAGCTGGCCCGCTCAGCCGGCAGACTGTCTTGATCCATCGGCTGATGTTGGCCGGAGGGCCGACAGGTTTGTGCGTTCCGGTGTCATTACGACACCGGAACGCACAAACCTCAGGCAGGAACCGATGGATCAAGACCTCAGCCCGTAGGCCTATCCGGTCCCCCGGCTGGTGAGCCCGGCGGCGGCCAGGACAAGTCCGGTGCCCACCACCTCGATCGGTCGAACCATCTCACCCCGAAGGCCCACCCCCAGGGCAATGGCCACGACCGGGACCAGATACGTGGTGATCGAGCCGCGGGCAGCCCCGGTTCGACCGGCGAGTTTGGCGTTCAAGGCCCGGGCCGCTCCCGTGCCCCCGATTCCGAGGATGGCCACGGCGATGACGGGCCCAGCCGCTGGGACGGTTCCGGGCCGGCCGAGCAGGGCGACGGGGGCCAGCAGTATGGTTGACACCGTCAAGGCCCGGGCCACCACCGCGGCCGCACCGTACCGTTGTTGTGGGCCGACAATCAGGTTGTTGGAGACTCCGTAGCCCAGGACGGCCACCGCCAACAGTGCCACCGCCCAGGGCTCGCCCGAGGCCCCCTGCAACGACGGGGCGGCGATGGTGGCAACACCGACGAAGCCCACGACGAGACCGAATGTCTGGCGTTCACCGGGGAGCCGGCCACCCAGGACAAGTCCGGTGACGAGTACGGCCAGCGGTGTGGCCGAGTTGATCATGGCCGCCACCGCCGAGTCGACCCGCTGCTGGGCCACGGCGAACAGCAGCGCCGGAGCGGCGTTTCCGGCCACGGCGATGACGGCGATCGTGGGCCAGACCTCTCCGCCCACCGGGCGGCGGGCCGACGGCAGGGCCCACAACGCCGTCGCCCCCAAGGCGACCCGGGCCCAGGCGACAACGCCGGGGCTCAACGATTCGAGTCCGACGGCGATCCACAGGAATGACGATCCCCAGAGAGCGGCCACGGTTGCGGCTATGAGCCAGTCACCGGAGCCGAACGGGCTCTGGTTCGTTCCCTGGGGTGGGGTCCACCCGACCCAGGCTGATGGGATCAAACCGACCGGGCAGCCGTCCAGGATTCACTGACGGCCTGGGCGGCATGCTGCTGACCGGGGTCGACCACCACGATCAGTTGGTGGTCGTGGTCACTGTAGAGCACCTCGATGTTGACGCCGGCCTCGGCCAGAGCCCGGCAGAACTTCCCCAGTTGACCGGGTTCGTCCTGATTCAGTCGCTGGGTCAGGACCTCGCGGCAGGCCGTCACCGTCATCCCAGCTTCGGTGAGGGCGGCATGGGCCCGATCACCGTCGTCGACCAGGAAGTGGGCCACACCGCGCCCGGCCACCACCCACATGCCGCCGCCCTCAACGCTGATGCCGGCCGCTCCCAGTGTTTCACCCATGCGGGCCAGCTCGCCCGGCTGATTTTCCATATGGATCTCGAGATCAAACATTGGGGGTCCTTTCGGGATTCGGGTCTTCGAAGTAGACAAGGCTGTCGGCCGGGACCTCGGCTCGGGAGGTTGGTCCGTAGTCCCGGATCAGTTCGGCCATCCGCAACCGGTAGTTGGTGAAGTAGTTCCGCCGACCGAGTTCCTGGGCCCGCCGGTGGGCCGGATGGTTGCGCCATCGGGCTACGGCCTCTTCATCGACGAAGAACCCGATGGCCACGAACTTGCCGGGTTGGCGGCAACTCTCGTAGCGTTCGACCCCGGCGAATCCATCGATATCGGCCAGCACCGTCCGCAACGCCGATGACGTGGCGGCGTACTGATCCTGTAGGGCGTCGTCCGGGTTCATCCAGAATTCGAAAATCATGGCAATCACGTTCCGCTCCTGTCGTCGTCCGTTGTCACGACGGTATGGCAACCACACTTCGGCGTGGGCCGAAACGTTGCTGGGTACGCTGTTGTCATGACGCCACCCAGCTCGACCTCGGCGGAGATCGCCCGGTTCGCCTCCCTACTGGCCGACGAAACCCGGGCCGAGATTCTCTGCGCTCTGATGGACGGGCGGGCCCATACCGGCAGTGAACTTGCCCGCCACATTGGTGTGGCCCCTTCGACCGCCAGCGAACATCTCTCCAAGCTGCTCGACGCCGACATCGTGGCCGTGGAGGCCCAGGGCCGGTATCGATACTGGCGTCTGGCCGATCCCCGATTCGCCCGGTTGTTGGAGGCGTTGGGAGCAGCGGCCACCAGACCTGGAGGGCCACGGGCGCCGAGCGAACTGACCCACGCCCGGACCTGTTATGACCATCTGGCCGGTCAGCTGGCGGTGGCCATCTATGAGCAACTACGGGCCGACGGCCACCTGGCCGACGACAACGGCGACTTGCACATCAGCCCCTCAGGTTTGTCGCTGCTGTCGGCCATCGGGGCCGACACCGCCGCCATCGAATCGGCCCGGCGACCCAAAGCCCGACCGTGCCTCGACTGGACGCAACGCCGTCATCACCTGGCCGGGGCCGCCGGCAAGGAGCTGCTGGCCGCCCTCACCGGCAACGGTTGGATACGTCCCGGACGACGGCCCCGCAGCGTTCAGATCACCGAACTCGGGCGAACGGAAATCGTCAACGTCTTCGGGCTACCCTCGCTGTAGCGCCGGCAGCCGACCGGAGGGGCCTGGAGGCCGAGACCCGATGCTCGCTGGGTGAGATTGACCAAGAGGGGTGGGTCGGCCGGGCAGAGGGCGACGATTCGACCGCATCACCGTTCTAGTTCCGGAGGATCGACCTCACTAAAGGGCTTTCCCGGCCTCTCCGATGCTAGGCCTATGCCAGCAATGGGTAGATCCAGCGAACGCGGTGCCGCCATCGTCGAAGCGGCCTTCGCCCTACCGCTGCTCGTCCTGTTCTTTGCCGGCATCGTCGATTTCGGTTTCATCCTCAACGACATGCAACAGATAAACAACGCCACCTTCCGCTCGGCCCGGGAACTGTCGGTTGACGAGTACAGCGGCACCACCGGATGTGTGTCCAATCCGGCAGGGGCCACCGACACCGAGAAGATCGTGTGCATGATCCGCAACTACTCCGGTCAGCCCCACGCCCAGACCTATGTCCGGGTTGAGCCGCCGGCCACGATGGCTGCCGGCGAGCAGGTGCTGCTGTGCCTGGCCTCGCCGGCCCAGAGCATCACCGGCATCACCCAACCTTTGGCCGGTGACGTCTGGATGCGCAGCACCCGCCACGTCCGCATCGAATCCGACGACGTCGACGTGACCAACCACTCCGACACGCTGCCGGCAGGACAGGACTGGGCATGGTGTACCTGATCATCCGCGGTCGATACCCCGATCGCAGCGAACTCAACAACGACCGCGGCGGCGAGCGAGGCGTGATCGTCCTCATGGCCGGCGTCCTGATGATCTTCTTGTTGACGGTGGCCGCCTTCGCCATAGACCTGGGCAACGTGCGCCAGAAGCAGGTTCACCTGCAGGGGGCCGTCGACCTGGCCGCTCTGGCCGGCGCTCAGGACCTGCCCAACGCCCACGACGCCGCCAACGCCGCCCTCGATTCCGTCGAGCTGAACATCGGGTTGCCCCGTAGCGCCTGGAACGGTTGCCAGGACCCCGACGCGCTGGACCAGACGATCGTCATCACCGGGGTAACGGGATCGAACTGTGTCTCGTTCAACAACGAGTTCAACATCATCCGGGTCACGCTCCCCACCCAGACGGTGGAGACGTTCTTCGGTGTCGTGGTCGGCGTCGACACCCTGTCGGTGACCACCAGCGCCGAGGCGGCGGCCATCGTGGCCCGCTCCAACCGCATCATCCCCGCCACCGTCAGCGCCGCCGTCGACCCCGGCCTGCGCTGCGTGGAGACGAGCGGGGCCAACACCGGCTGCCCGACCCACGTCGACGGTTTCTTCGGCACCATACTCAGCCCCCGCCTCTACCACTTCAAGCCGGCCACCGGGAACATGGACGGCGAGGCTCAGGCCCTCAACTTCGCCCTCAACCTCGACCACGACGTCGTGCCCTTCGACGTCGGTGACGTGGCCGTGTGCGACGGCACCATCTGGAGCCCGTGCTCGGTGTCGAGCGTGGCCATGACCGGTCAGACCCCCAACCACCTGGTCATCAGCACCGGCAACTCGGTGCCTCCGGTCACCGAAGGTTTGGTGACAGGAGGGTCGGTGAACACCAGCGACTTCGGCGACGTCACGTTCTGCGGTCGCCTGACCCGGCCCGACTTCACCGCCGACAACGCCCTGGTGCCCCTGCCCGACAACTGCCAGAACCCGGCCGAACCGACCATCGACCACATCGGCCACACCATCAACGGCCGCCACCTCTATCACTGGTTGACCCCTGATGCCCGCAGCTTGTTCTACCCCGAGGTCAACGTCCCCGTCGGCACACTGGAGCCGCCGCTGACCGATCCCATCTATCACACCGGCGACGCTCGCCTCCAGTGTTTCATGGACGGCTACCGGCTCGACATCACCACCGGCCAGGAAACCATTCCCGACTGCACCTCGGTCGGACTCAGCCTGCCCAACCCCAACGGCCTGCAATATCAGAGCACCTGGACCGCCGGTTACACCTCGTACGCCGATCCGGGCAGCCCGGCCTGGGCCACCCCCTGGGTCGAACCGGCCAACGACAAGGGCGAAACCCTGGGCAACTTCCAGATGGACCCCGGCATCGGCCACATCTTCATCATGAACAAGGCGGCATCCAGCCAGAGCCTGCACCGCCGGGTCGACCTGCCGGTGGACACCGACGTCCTCCACATCAAAGGTCATATCTTCGGTGACCAGTCGAACAGCTTCGCCCTCGAGTATTCGCTCGACAACATCACCTGGGACACCGTTGTGGCCATCAACAGCCCGGGCCTGGTGGTGCACGACGTGACCATCGACACCGGCGGCGCCTCCTCCGTCTACCTGCGATACCGCCGCACCATCGATCAGAACGGTGTGCAAGGCCAGATGCAGGCCTCGACCCTGACGATCGACACCTACACCCGAGTGCAAGCTCAGGGGCGACTCATGGACCCGATCTTCGACCCGGCCATGCTCACCGACACCCGCTTCGCCGCCATCCCCATCATCCTCGACTGGCCGACCCAGGGTGGCACCAAAGCCAGTCCGGTCACCGGCTTCTGGTACGCCTACATCTACGATCTCTACGGCAACAACACCAAGGTCCAGGCCTTCGACGCCTGGGTGTTCGACCCAGCGCTGGCCGGCCACGATCGCAGCACCGCCTTCGCCGGCTACGGGTTCGATCTCAACGCCT
Organism: Acidimicrobiales bacterium; assembly: GCA_965216685.1. Lineage (GTDB taxonomy): Bacteria > Actinomycetota > Acidimicrobiia > Acidimicrobiales > SZUA-35 > JAHELU01. The sequence goes on along the minus strand of OZ244195.1, from coordinate 2,441,365 downwards.
TCATCCGCCTGGAGCGATAGACCGGGCGCCGTCGGAAGGCGGTCAGCCGAAGGTGAACAGCTGGGCGTCGCCCAAGACCCGGCCGCCGTCTTCATTCCACAGTTCGCCGCCGAAGACGAAGACACCCGACCCGGTGCCGACCACGGTCCGGCGCTGAACGGTCACGCCGCCGTCGATCTCGGGTAGCGGAACCTGGAGCCAGCGGTTGGTGTCGAGGTCGAGGACCACATCGTCGGCCGACCATATATGAGCTTCGCCATCGCCGATGACACCCCCGATCCTCAGCGAATCCTCCACCGCCGGAGGTGGTAGCGGTTCCCACTGGCCGGTGCCGAGATGGTGGATGCCGCCGTGAGGCACGTCGCGGCCCCAGCCGTTGACCTGGCCACCGTCGGATGAACCGCCGTAGGGAAAGACCAGGCGATCGCCGATCGCCACCGCGAAGTCCGACCACAGCACCTCGGCCCACCCCTCCTCCGACCAGGTGTTGGCGGCGAGGTCGAGGCGGGCCATGCGGGCGAAGGACGGGCCATCGGCTCCCACGTCGTCGATGTCCTTGGCCAACAGCAGCAGATCGGAGCCGGTGGCAACGTACAGCCGGTCGTACGACGGTGACAGCGGGTCGGCCGGCAGCTCGATCCACGTGTTGCTGTCGGCGTCGAACCAGTGGTCGGGAGTTTCGCCGTTCTCGTCGCTGGTGTGGTAGGCCATGACCGAGCCGTCGACCTCGATGAGGGCGGGCCAGGCGTCGTCGGCCCCGGGGGGCAGGGGCAGCTCGGCCCAACTGTCGGCCTTTACGTTGTATCGGAGGAACGACGGTTGGCTGCGGCCCCGGTCGGTGAAGACCGGTCGGGTGAGCACGTACAGCTCTCCTGCTTCAACCAGCATGACCGAACCGGCGTACCTGGTGACAGGCACCGGCGCGTCCGACAGCGGCCGCCAGACCACGGTCTCGGGATTGAGAGCCACCCCGTCGGACAGCGACTGGAACTCGGGCGCAGTGCAATCGGCATCGGGCGGGCACCACGGCTCGGGATCACCGCCGATGACCAGGACCTCGGATCCCGTCCACAGGCCAAGGGCATTGGCCCGGGCCGAAAGCGGCACGTCGGCCAGGGTGGCGACCCCGCCCGATTCTCCGGAACCAGGCGCCGGGCTGTCGGCGTCAGGAGCGGGCGACGACAGGGTGGTCGTGGTCGAATCGACGGTGACCGTATCACCGTCGGGCGACGACGAGCAGCCGGTTGTGGCCACGGCGGCGACGACCAGGGCGACCCCGACCAAGGCGACCACCGTCCGGCGAAGGTTCACGTGATGAGGTCGCCGATATCGGAGATCAGCACCGGCTGGTCGTCCAGGTTGGCATGATCGAATCCCAGCCGTTCGAAGTAGTCGACGTGGGCCTCGCTGCCGGCAGCGGTCCAGATGCGCCGGTCCCGCACCTGGTTGAAGATGCCGGACTGCTCCGAATAGAGGTAGCGGGCCACCTTCAGATCCCGGTACTTCGGGATGACGTAGTCCAGCTCGATCTCGATGGAGCCGTCGTCACAACCCCGGCCGATGAAGACGCCGGCCGGAGCCATGTCACGCAGTACGAACGCCCGGATCTGATCATCGGCAGGCACGAACTCGTAGCCCGGCTGATGATCACGAATGTCGTCACCGTAGAACTCCAGAAAATGTCTCAGGTACTGCGAGTCCTTGCGCAAGGGCAGGGAGGTGAAGAACTCCCGGGTTCGGAGCGACATCTGGATGAGGAAGTAGCCGTGCAGACCGGCCAGCACCACGTTGGTCAGCGCCACCGGCCATGCACCGATGATCAGGCCGTAGGTCATGAACGTCAGCGCCCCGATGAAACCGAGGATCCGGAGCTGGAGGATCGAGGTTCGGCTGACCGAACCGATGATCAGTAGCGACGCCGCGTAGCCGAGGAGTTCTGCCGGGCCCATGGCGACGAGCGTACCGGCGAGGTCAGCTGTCGAGCACCGTCACCGTGCCCGCCGTCCCGTCGACCCGAACCCGCATACCGGTCTGCAGGCGCTGGGTGGCCTCATCGACCGCAATCACACAGGGAATGGCCAGCTCCCGGGCCACGATCACGGCGTGGCTCATCAGCGCCCCGACGTTGACCACCACGGCGGCCGCCGGAAGGAACAACGGTGTCCAGGCCGGATCGGTGAGGGGGGCCACCAGGATCTCGCCCGGTTGCAGGGCCCCGCCTTCCGACGGGTCCATGATCACTCGGACGCTGCCCTCGGCTATGCCGCTGCAGCCGGAATCTCCGGTGAGTACGGTCCCGGCCGAGGCCATGGCCACCGCTTCCCGGTTGGCCGCTTCGGCCTCCATCTCCTCCAGGGAGGCGACGTCGTTGGGGCTGGTGACGAAGAACGGCGGGTCGACGGCCCGGAACCGTTCGAACAATCGTCCCCGCTCCTCCACGGTGGTCAGCATGGAACGTGGGTCGGCCAGGTACTGCTCGAGTTCGGATCGGGGGTCGAGCAGAGCCACCCACACCGGATCGGGGTGGCCACCTCGCTCAGCCGCCCGCTGCACCAACTGACGGTAGACCTGCTTGACCGGCAACATGATGCGGACGGCCCGGTCTCGGGTGGCCTCCCGGGCCTGGGCCCAGTGGGTCACAGCCGTGATGGCCTTGTCGAAGTTCATGCGATCCATCAATCCCACATGGGGCCGTACCCGTTCGATGGCGGCCTGCCGCTTGATGCCGTCGTCGACAAGCCGGTGGTCCGGCGACAAATCGCCATCAGCCCGCCGCATCGAGTCGATGGCGACCAGGGCCAGCTCCGGCGTGTTGTCCCAGGTGCGGGCGGACAGCTCCCAATCGTTAGGGCCGCGATGACCGTGTTCGGTCACGAACTTGTCGAAACTCGACAGGAATGACGACGCTTCAGGCTGAGAGGCCAGCCGGCCCAGGATCCCGTCGATGCCCTGATCGAAGGCGGCGGAGACGGGGGCGTTGTCGTGCACCTCCCTGGCGATCTCGTACAACTCCTGGGAGTACCGGGTGGAGTGCACGTTGCCGGCCGCTCCGATCAGGTGGGTGACCAGGCCCGGTTCACCGGCGGCTGCGGCGGCATCGGCCAGGACGCCGGACACGATGGCGGCCAGCGCCGTGGTCTTCATGTGGTTACCGAAGACGGGTTCGAAGGCGGCGGGGAAGGAGTGGATGTAGGCCATGAGCTCGGCATCGGGGGCGTCCAGCGCCGGTCGGCGGGCCTCGAAGGCCGCGGCCCGGGCGAAGCTGTCGGCCACCGGTGGCGGTGACTCGTCCTGGCCCAGACCCTTGAGTACGGTGCGGAGGATCTTCATGGTGGAGCCGAGGCTCTTGTCGCCCTTGCGGGGCACGTAGGGCGGTGGGTTGCCTTCACCGAAAAACGATACGTCGATGGCCTCGGCCGACGAGCCCGGGGCCCGCACCCCCATCATCCGAAGATACGACAGGTTGAGGTAGGTGTAGCCGCAGAACAGGCCGAGGATCACCGGGTCGTCGGAGCTGAAATCGCCCTTGGCCTGGATTCCGAGCTCGGCGTAGGCGTCTCGCCAGGCCCGTTCGGCCGGCAACACCCCGTAGTGGTAGCCGAGGGCGGTGACGACCTCGGGAAACACCTCCCCCACGTTTCCCCGGGTGTAAATGGGCCAGCGAGCGTCGACTTCGCTGGCCACGATCCAGTGTGTTCCCTCGGTCATCTCTCCCCCTTGTGATTTCGGTTGTATGCGATCAGCGGAGCAGCACCGGGATGTTGCGGGGCCCCCGAACCTGGCCGTTGGCCCAGGTTGTCGTCTTGGTCTCGTCGAGTCGGTAGCGGGGAAAAGCCCGCAGCCACTCCTGGATGGCGACCAGCAGTTCGAGCCGGGCCAGGTTGGATCCGACGCAGCGGTGGATGCCCAGGCCGAAGGCGACATGACGGTTGCGGGCCCGGTCCAACTGGAATTCCTCGGGGTTGTCGAAGGCCGCCGGGTCGTGATTGGCGGCCGGGAACGGCAACAGCATCTGCTCGCCCTCCCGTACCGGGCAGCCGGCCACTTCGGTGTCGGCGATGATCTTGCGGGCCATGGTCACCGGGGCGTAGTACCGGAGCACCTCCTCGCTGGCCATTTGCCACAATGGGTCGTCATCGTCAACCGCCACCAGGCGTTCGACCTCACCCGGGTGTTGGGCGAAGTGCCAGAGCCCGGACCCGATGGCGCTCCAGGTGGTGTCGATACCGGCCACGATGAGCAACCGGATGTATCCCACCTTGAGATCCCAGTCGACGGGCCGGCCGTCGATCTCGGCGTTGGCGATCATGGTCAACATGTCGTCCCGGGGCTCGGCCAGCCGCTCCCGGAGCAGTTGATCGATGTAGGCACCCATTTCGGTGATGACCTGCAGTTTGACCCGGTTGTCCCGGGGGGCAAGCTGGAAGTTGCGGTAGATCCAGTCACGGAAGATGTCGGCGTCGCCCTCGGGCAGGCCGGTTAGTAGGCAGATGCCGTGGACCGGGATGTGTTGGACGTACTGCTCGGCGGCGTCAGCGGTTTCACTGTCTCCGATGTCGGCGATCAGGCGGCGGCAGAAGGCCCTCAGGTCGTCTTCCAGCAGGGCGATGTTCTTGGGGTTGAAGGCCGGCAGCAAGAGGCGGCGGTGGCCGTGGTGGTCGGGAGGATCGGAGGTGATCGGCGGGGCTGGGGAACGAGGGGCGTCAGGTCGGCTGACGTTGACCCAGATCGAGGAGAAGTGCTCGGTGTCGTGCGATACCTGGCTGACCGCCTCCATGGTCACCGGCATGTAGGCCCGACCGTAGCGCTCGGTACTGGCCATGGGGCACTGCCGGCGAACCTCGTTCCAGATGTCGATGGCGTTGGAGCCCCACTGGTCGTCCAGCCAGTCCCAGTCGTTGACCCAGTCGGTGACGGGCGGAAGATCCTGCTTGTCGTCGACCCCGTAAGCCATCGGCGAACCCCCTCGGTACGGCCTTCGATCAAGTTTAGCCATTCGGCTGACGGCCCTCAAAAACATCGGAGGGCGGGTGCAACTATTCGGCTAGCGGTGGTACTATGCATTGCGTACTACATCGGCTAGCGCTACATCTTCAGAACAGGGCTTGGCAAATGGACACAACTCAACTCCTTAAAGGAGTACTCGACCTCGCCGTTCTCTCGGTGTTGGACGACGACGACGCCTACGGCTACCACATCGTCCGCACCCTACGGGAGTCCGGACTGGAGGAGGTGGGCGACGCCTCGGTCTACGGGACGCTGCGCCGCCTCTATCGCAGCGGAAAGTTGACCTCCTATGTCAAGCCGTCGGACGAAGGCCCGCACCGCAAGTACTACGGACTGAACGACGAGGGCCGCGACCACCTGGCCGAGGGAACCAAGACCTGGAGGTCATTCACCGAGACACTCGACTCACTCCTGGAGGGGGCAGCCTGATGACCGCAACCGTCAACCCCGAATCCGATCAACCGGACCAACCGGACGAGACCGTTCCGGCCGAAGTAGGCGACTACGTGGCCGCCGTCCGAGCCCGGCTGGTCGATCTCGATCCCGAGGAGATCGATGATCTGACCGATGACCTGCGATCCCACCTGGCCGAGATCCGAGCCGATACCGACGAGCCCTTCGATCAGATCATCGGGACCCCCGAACAATTCGCCGCCGAGCTTCGACAGTCGGCCGGGTTGGCCGAGCTGTCGTCGACCGATCAACGCTGGGACCGCTGGACCCGACCACCGTCGGCGCTGTATCACAACCTGCGGGAGGCGGCCGCCCCGGTGACGGGCCACCGCTGGTTCGAGGCAACCCGGGAGTTCATACCCGAGTTACGCCCGGCATGGTGGGTCGCTCGGGGCTACTTGCTGGCCGGCTTCGTGGGATTGTTGACCGGGGGTTCGGTGGTCACTGCGGTGGTGGTCCCGTCGGTCGCCGGCAGCGTGCTGTTTGGTTTCCTCGTCACCGCGGCCTTCATCGTCGCCTCGGTCCAGTTCGGCCGGCGGCGGCTCAGTGGCGGCTGGGCCAAGGTGGCGACGGTGGCAACCGCCTTGTTGGCGGCGTGGATCGCCCTCATTCTGTTCGACGAGGCGGCCAACAACTACACCGACCACGGCGCCGAGATCCATCCGATCGAGACATACCCCGGGGGTTACAGCGTGGTCGACGGGTCGTCCCCCAGCAACGACATGCCGGCCAACATTTACGCCGTGCTGCCCGACGGCACGGTCCTCGATCAGGTCCTGCTCTACGACGAAGCCGGACGCCCACTCGACCTACCGGAGAACGGTTACTCCCCGGCGCTCGACACCGAATACGAAGCCGAGCAGTCGATCATCGCCAACTTGTATCCCCGCCGGCTGCGGGAGGTCGACTGGGATGCCTTCGACGGCGAACCCCTGTACCGCAACGTGCCTCCGCCGGTCATCGACTGGGATGTCTCGCTGACCCCCGGTCCGGCAACCACCGAGGCCCCGGAGGCATCGGTGCCCACCTCGTCGCCCACCTCGTCGCCGCCGGAGGCTCCGGCCGAGACCACGACGACCGCCGGCGACCGGGAGACCACAAGCACCGAGGCCCCGGACGAGACCACCGACGAATCCGGCTCCTAACCGCTAGCGCCTCACGACTTGCAATAGAAAGCGAGGTGTGACCTCGCTTTCTACTGCAAGAACCATGGCTGGATGGCGCCACCCCGTACCGGTTGACCGGGCGCCGTGGTCAGCACGGCGCCCGGTCCAAAGCCGATCAGATCAGCGGTTCTTGCGCTTGTTGTTCAGCGGAGCCGACGATTTGGCCCGTGAGTCGAGGATGAACAAGCCCTGCTCGGAACCGGTGAGGATCACCTTGCCGTCGCCGAAGTAGGGATAGACGCCCCACGCCCCGGCGAAGATGGTGCTGTCGTCATCCGGATAGATGTCGAAGTGGCCTCGCATCTTCATCCGACCCTGGTCGGCCTTCCAGGTGTCATAGATGGTCAGGCCGTCCGTGTAGTTGGCCTGGACCAGCAGGTCGTCCAGGGTGAACATGTTGTGGTCGATCGACTCGTTGCCGTCAGTGTAGGCGTTGATCACATAGGCGTTGTCCAGATCGGACACGTCCCAGATGTAGGTCGACCGCTCCTCGTTACCTCCGAAGAACTCATCCAGCTCGTCACCGAGGAAGAAGTGCTCATGGTCCTCCGACAACCAACCCTGGTGGGTGTAGTAGTTGGGCGGGCCGCCGTCGGGCGGGAGGAACGGCAACGTCTGGTAGTCGAGAATCGACAGGATCTGGGGATCGGCGGCATCGGTGGCGTCGTAGATGGTCAGCGTGTCCTCATTGGACCCGATGCAGATCTCCTTGCCCCGGTGTTCGCTGTCGGGGCCGTGGTAGATGACGCACTGCACGTCATGGGTGTAGCCGTCCTCGGTCATACAGCCGATGAGCTGCGGGTCGAGCGGATCGGTGGCCACGTCGTAGATCAGCGCACCGCCGTTGCCGTTGCGGATGGACCCTGGGTTGGTCTCGCAGGCACTCAGGGCCCAGGTCGAGCCGACGACGTAGAGCCGACCGGTGTCGACGTTGAGCGACAGGTTGTGGGAGTTGGTCACATCGCTGATCCGGGCAGCCTCGGCTACCTCCATCGGGCCGGTGGCCCCCCGGAACTGGGTCAGGTCGACGACCTGGATGCCGTTGCCCTCGAAGTTGGCCATGTCGATGGCCTCGGTGCCGATGTAGGCGGCATCACCATAGACCCTGACGTCGCCCCAGATGTTGCCGAAGTCGCCGGGGACGACGGCATCCAGCGTGCCCAGATACACCGGATTCTGACCGTCGGTGACGTCAACGAAGATGGTGCCCTCGAACGAGCCGACGATGGCCAGCTGCATGCCGGTCACCGAATCCTCCCAGCCCCAGACGTCGTTCAAGAACGACGAGTCCATCAGGGGGAGCGGGACGAAGGCGTCGAGATCAACCTTGTGACAGGGAAAGACCCAGGCCATCCCGTCCTCGCAACGGACGTCGGACTGGGGCACGAGCGGCACCCCGCCGAGGGCGATGTCGCCCAACCCCAGGTTGCTGTCCTTCAATCTCCCCTTGAGGGCGGTGCTCTCTTTGTGGTTGGGATCGTGAGCGGCGGCGGGACTTATACCCGACGCCACCAACGACAGGGCGAACAGTAAGGCAAGTAGAACTTTCACTAGGCGCATGGGCTCTCCATTTTGTGGTCGGCATAGCGATTCCCCGTGCCCTGAACCGCAACCTCATCAAAGGTATTGACCGGCCGCTGACAGCGCAAGCCGACGAGGCCCATCGTGCCGTCGGGATCGAGCCGGTCAGCGGTTGACGTAGGCCTGGCCGATGGTGAAGGCCATGACCGCCGAGGCCAGACCAACCGCCAGCAGCACCAGCAGCACTCGGGCCGAGCGAGGGGTGTCGCCCCGCACCAGCCAACCACCGGCCAGGAAGACACCGAGCGGAATCAGGCCGCCGATGTAGTGGATGTACAGCTGGCTGATGCCCTGACCCTGATCGAGAAGTTTGATGCCAAGCAGGGCCTGGCCGACCAGCGCGATCTGGCGGCCAGGAATGACCACCGGGTGCCCACCGACGACGCCTGCCCCCGCCGCACATCCCACATCAACATCACCAGCGCCATCAGCAGCACGGCCAGGGTCAGCGCTCCCCACCAGCGGTGGGCGGCCGAACTGATGATGAAGTTGTCGATGACGCCGTCGCCGATGTCTTGGGCAAACACCCCGGCGACTCTACCTCACCCACCCCGAACTTTGTGACTCGCACGACCCGTTAACGGGTCGTAGCGGTCACAAAGTTCCGGGGGTTTCCGGAAGGGGGCGTCTGGGGTTAGCCGACCTCGACGCTGCCGACGTCGCAGCCGGCACCCTGGGGTCGGGTCACGCCTCGCTGATCGGTGGCCGGACAGGCACCGGCCAAGGCGGCGTCGACGGCCGGGCCGGTGGCCGACGGGGCATGGGTCAACGTGGGTCCGCCGTTGTCGGCCAGCGGACCGAGTTGGGCGTCGGTGTTGGGCTGATCACCGGTGGCGGTCAGGAAACACGATCCGTCGTTGTCGATGTTGCCGCCGGCCGACGTGATCACCGCTGCACCCCCGCCTTCGGCGAAGCAGGCCAACGCCCCGTCACGACCCTCCATGATGCTGTTGGTCAGCGTCAGGTCGGCCGGGGCACCGAAGGTGGCCACCACCACACCCGACGCCGTACCGGCCGGGGCGATGTTGTCGGTGACCGTGGAGTTGGTGATCACCAGCGAACCGTCGGTGTGGAAGATGCCGCCGCCGTGCCAGGCGGTGGAGGTGTTGCCGGAGATGGTGGAGTTGATCACCGTGGTGTTACCCAGTGAACGCACCCCGCCGGCCACATCACCGGTCACGTTGCCGGAGATGGTGCTGGCCTCGATCAACATGGTCGAACCGAAGAAGCCGTAGACCCCGGCCCCCGGATGGTTGATGCTCTGGTTGTTGCTGACGGTCGATTCCCGCATCACCAGCGAAGCACCCTCACCGTTGTAGACACCGGCGCCACCGAAGGCGAAGTTGGGCGGACCGGCGGTGTCGAGAGTGTTGTCCGTGACGGTGACCCGCTCCAGCGTCAGCTCACCGTTGTTGAAGATGCCGGCACCCTGAGGGCCGGCCACACCGTCCCGCACGACCAGATCCCGCAGCGTGACCGAGGCCCCGGCGTCGACGGCCAGAACCCGATCAACCCCCGACCCACTGAGGATCAAGCCGGGAGAAGCCGAGGCGTCGATGGTCATCGAGCGGGTGGCGGTGAGTTGCTGCGACAGCCCCACCGTGCCCCCGGCCAGGCTCGGGTCGAAGGTGATCGTTCCCCCGTCGGCGATGGCGGCCATGGCCGCCCGCAGCGAGCCTTCGCCGTCACCGTCGAGGGTGGTCACCGTCAGCTCGGTGGGAGGCGGCACCGGGATCCGCTCCACCAGGTCGATCTGGTAGGTGCCCGACACCGTGGCCGGAAAGCTGAATCCGTAGCCGTTGACCTCGGTCAGGGTGAGCCCGTCGTCGGGCGCCCCATCCGGCTGCTCGGCGCTGCGGGTCAGCTCGCTGACCGGAATCGAAACCCGGGTCCAACCTTCGGTGTCGTCGATGAAGTCAGCCTCGAACCGCTCGGCGGTGTCGGGGGCCTGATAGAGCCGCACGTAGTCGACCAGCAGCGATTGGGGAACGGTGAAGTCTTCGCCCACCGGGCCGCCGAAGTTGCCGCCGATGGCCACGTTGAGCAGCAGGAAGAACGGCTTCTCGAACACCCACGGGTTGGGAGCCACGTCGGCCGGCGTGGCCTGGTGATATTGAATGCCGTCGACGTACCAGGTGATCAGCTCGGGCTCCCACTCGACGGTGAACGTGTGGTAGCTGCCGAACACCGGCTCACCGAAATCGTAGATGCCGCCGAAGCTGTTGCCCCCGGCATAGCCGGGACCGTGGATGGTGCCGAAGATCTCGTTGGGCAACCGGCCCACGAACTCCATGAAGTCGATCTCGCCGGCGGCAGGCCACGGGTTGTAGGTGATGTCGGTTCCGAGGCTCCAGAAGGCGGGCCAGATGCCCTGACCCTCGGGCACCAGCAACCGGGACTCGATGCGACCGTAGGCGAACTCCTGACGGTCGAGCGAGATGAGACGGGCCGACTCGTACTCGCACGGGCCGTAGTAGCACTCCAGCCCCTCGTCGGCGGCATCGAGGGTCAGTACCAGGTTGCCGCTGCCGTCGTGGGCGGCGTTGTCGAGATCATCGGTGTAGTACTGGAGCTCCTCGTTGCCCCAGCCGTTCTTGCCGTCGGGGGTCACGTCGCCGATCTCATAGCCCCAGTTGTCGGGGTTGGGAGGCGTACCGGTCTCGGCGTTGAACTCGTCGGCCCAGGCCAGGGTCCAGCCGTCGGGACCGGGATCGGGGGCGGCGTTGTCCTTGACGATCAGGGTCACGGGTTCACCAGATCCGGTACCGTTGAACCACAAGTCGATCGACTCGGTGTCGCTCCAGTCCTGGGCCAGGGGGAAGTCGCGGCTGATGGTGGGGCGGGCCGGCATCAGGCCGACCCCGGCGGCGTTGGCCGCCTCGTAGGCAGCCTCCCAGGCCTGGCGGTAGCGGACGATGGCCCGATCGTAGCGGCCGGCGGCGGCATCGCCGTCACCGTCGGCCAGACGGGCGTAGGCGTCGGCCAGATCCTCGCCGGCCACGCCGCTGGCCTCGGCCCGGGCGATCCCGTCGGCGGCCAGATCGGCGGCCAGGCCCACCAGCTCGTCGACGATGGCGTCGACCTCATCGCCCAGGGCGCCGTTGTCATCGACCTTGGTCAACTGGCGGACGGCGTTGGCCAGTTGATCGAAGGCCTCAAGGGTTCCGTCGGCCGGGCGAGCCAGCTGACGGAGGGCGTTCTCGATCCGCTTGCCGTCTTGTTTGTCGTCGGTCGGGATCAGGGCTCCGAGGCGGGCCACCAGCTCGTCGATCGAGGCCTGGTAGGCGTCGCCGGGGGCCACCACCACTGCAGTGGCCACGTTCTCCACCGCGTCTTGATCGGGTCGGGCTCCGGGGTCGGAGGAGGCGATGGTTTCGGTGGTCAGGGTGACCCCGTCACTGGCCTCCCACAGGAAGGAACCCTGGACGTAGTCGTCCAGCAGGTTGGGGTCGAAGCTCTCGTCGTCCTCGATCAGCACCGATCCCTGGAACAGGGCGCCCCGCTCCACATCGACCGGGTCGGTGAGACGAATGACGATGCGCTCGTTGCCCTCGAACTTGGTGTCGGCCAGAGTTTCCAGCGAGAAGGTCTGCTCGGTCGGCCCCCCGTTGACGAAGGTGACGGTGCCGCTGGTCGGGGTGTAATCGACGCCGGGGGTGGCGGTCGACGGCTCGGTCTGGTAGCTGATCGAAACCTGGGCCGGGTCTTCGTCGGTCATGGGCCGGTTCAGCCTGATGGCGACCTCACCGGTGGTGCCCTCGGTGATCAAGGTGTTGTTGATCGAGAGGGCGGCGGCCAGGGCCGGTGGTTCGGCCACCCCGTAGAGGCTGACCTGATCAATGTAATAGGTCTGGGGTCCGCCGGTGCCCAGGGTGCCGATGGCGTAGCCCCACATCTCGAACAGACCGAGTCCGTCGTTGGGAGCGCCGTTGCCGATCTCCTTGCGGACAAAGTCGGCGAAGGGGAACTCCAGCAGCTGCCAGCCGCTGAAGTCGTCGACGAAGGGGACGGTCCAACGCTCGGCATCGTCGGTGGTCGAGCCGGGATTGCGGTTGTCGAGAATGTCGATGAACAGGTCGTTGCCGGTGCCCTGGCCGTGGAACCACAGCGAGATTCCCTCTCTGGTCGACCAGTCCTGGGACACCCAGGCGTCGACCCCGGGGTTGGTGAAGGCGTGGATGTAGCCGGCGAACGAGGTGGAGTCGACACTCATGGCCATGACGTTGTTGGGTTCACCCACGGCGTCGAGCACCGGCGCCGGGGGCGTGGCCACGGTGGAGATGTCGATGGAGCTGCCGGCCCCGGCAAAGGTGTAGAAGCCGAGCAGTTCACCATTGGCCGACTCGGCGAAAGGCAGACCGGACTCGAAGTCGTCGACGATCTCGTCGCCGCCGCCGTTGGGTGGTCCTTCGGTGAAGTGGAAGAGATCGAAGTCCAGCTCGACGACCGACGGGTTGGCCCCCGTCACTCCGGCCACCACGATCACGATCTCGTCGAGGGCGCCGTCGAAGGTGCCGTCACCGCCGGTGTTGAGGTTGGCGAACGACGAAACCGGAGCACTGACGAGGGTCCACTGATCATTGAAGTCGGCGGCGGTGTAGGCCGTGTCGAGGCGGAAGGAATCGTCGGCCCCGTTGGTCCAGCCGTCGCCGTCGAGATCTTCACGGATGGTGATCTCCAGGGTGTAGCCGTCGACCGTGGCGTCGGATTGGTTGAGGACCCAGACGTTGAACCAGGCATCGGCCGGCGGGACCACCTGGGCGGCGTCGTCGAAGTTGCGGAAGGCGCCGCCGTAGAAGCCCGACGCCGTGCCTTCACCACCCCAGCCGGTGCTGAAGTAGCCGCTGCCCTCGTAGGGTCGGTCGCCGGCCGGGCCGCCGCCACCGCCGGCGGCATTGCCGCCGAAGAATCCCCAATCGGAGGTGTCGCCGTCGTTGAAGTCGTCGATGACGACCGGATCGGCGGCGGCCGCCGGGGTCGGGATCACGGCCAGGACGGCGGCGATGGCCACCAGGCCGGTGAGCAGGCTGAACAGGGCGCGGAATCGGCGTAACGGCGACATTGAATCGAGGATCCTTCCGAAAGTGACTGTCGTGGAGCCTGTGGGAGCGCTCCCACAGGGGACGACCATAGTAGAGATGTCGCCAGCCGTCAATGTTGTCGTTGCGCCACCAACGGCCCACGTTTAGAAGCATACGAACCAGGGGTATCGTCGGCCCATGGCCCATTACGTCGTACACGTGCAGACACCGCGCACTCCGCCCGAAGCCTTCGAGTACATGGCCGATCTCCAGAATTTCGCCCACTGGGATCCCGGCGTGGTGAGCGCCCATCAAATCGAAGGGTCGACGCCCGCCCTCGGCGCTGAATACGACGTCACCGTCGAAGGCGTGCCCAAGCCCATCGTCCTTCGCTACCGGGTCATCGAGTTCGAGCCCGACCGCCTGGTCGTGGCCCGGGCCGAGAACCGCTTCCTTACCTCCCTCGACCGCATCACCATCGAAAGCGGAGACAACGGAACGGTCGTGACCTACGACGCCCGGCTCACTCTCAACGGGCCGCTGGCTCTGGCCGATCCGCTGCTGGGCTTGGCGTTCCAGCGAATCGGTGACCGGGCGGCCGCCGGCCTGATTGAGGCCCTGGACGGCAACGAGATCGACTGGCACAAGTCGTGACCGACAACCCGCTCAAGCAGGCCGTCGACACCCTGCTCGAGGCCCCCATCGTTCCCAGCTTCACCCGCATCGGCTATGAGACCCGGCGCCGGCTGGAGGGCTGGACGGATCTGGCCGACTACGACCTGACCGGCCGGACCATGGTGGTGACCGGAGCGACATCAGGCCTGGGCCGGGCGGCCGCCACCCGGTTGGCGGCCAACGGGGCCACCGTGATCATCGTCGGTCGAACGGCCGAGCGCAACGAGGCCGTGGTGTCGGAGATGCGGGAGGAAACCGCAAACCCGGACATCACCCACGTGGCGGCCGACATGAGCCGCTACGACGAGGTCAGGAACCTGGCCGACCGGGTGCTCAGCGACCACGACCGCCTCGACGTGCTGATCCACAACGCCGGCGCACTCAGCAACCAGAGGGAGAACGCGCCGGACGGCACCGAAGCCACGGTGGCGGCCCAGGTCGTGGGCCCGTTCCTGCTGACCACGCTGTTGTACGACCGACTGGCGGCATCGGCCCCCTCCCGGGTGCTGACCATGTCGTCGGGCGGCATGTACAGCTCGGGGCTGACGGTGGCCAAGTTGGAGATGCCGGCCGACGAATACCGCGGCACCGAGCAGTACGCCCGGGCCAAACGGGCCCAGGTCACCCTCAATGAGATGTGGGCTGAACGGTTTGGCGGTCAGGGCGTCCACTTTCACGCCCTTCACCCCGGCTGGGCCGACACCCCCGGGGTCAGCGACTCGCTGCCTGGCTTCTCCCGCATCGTCGGCCCGCTGCTGCGCACCGCCGAGCAGGGGGCCGACACCCTGGTGTGGTTGGCGGCGGCCGACACCCCGCTCAACAGCAACGGAAGCTTCTGGCTCGACCGCCGCATCCGACCAATCCACAAACTGGGTTCAACCCGCCGCAGCGACACCCCCGACCGGCGACGTCGGCTGTGGGAATGGGTGATCGAGCGGAGCGGCGTCGACCCCGCTCAGCGGTGAGCGGGCCGGATCGCTCGCTGCTGATTTTCGGCGACCAACTGAACAAGAGGATTGGGGCGCTGGCCGATGACGAGGTCAACCCCGAGACGACCAGGGTGCTGCTGGTCGAGAGCGAGGAGTTGCTGACCGCCGGCCGGCACCGGCAACGCAACCATATGGTGGTCACAGCCATGCGTCGCTTCGGCCAGGAGCTGAGCGACGCCGGATTCACGGTCGACCAGCGGCGGGCACCGACCATGGCCGCCGGAATCGAAGGTCACCGTCGGGAGTTCAAACCCGACGAGACGATCGCCACCGAACCGAACTCCCGGCCGGCCCGGGCCCTGTGCCGGCGGCTCGACATAACCCAGAGGCCCAGCAACCAGTTCCTCTGCCATCACCACGACTTCGCCACCTGGGCCGACGGTCGCTCAGGGTTGCGGCTCGAACAGTTCTACCGGTGGAATCGCCGTCGGCTCGGCTACCTCATGGACGGCGACGGGGAGGGGGCCGAACCGGTCGAAGGACGCTGGAACTTCGACCACGACAACCGGGAACCGCCGCCCGACGATCCGTCGATCTTCAGCGCCCCGCCGACGTCGCGCCTCGACGACCTCGACCACGAGGTGCTCGACTCGCTGCCGCCAACCCCCGGCGCCGAGCCAATCGGTTTGTGGGCCACATCCCGCCGGGCGGCGCTGGCCCGGCTCAACCACTTCCTCGACCACAACCTCGAACACTTCGGTCGCTACGAGGACGCCATGACGACCCAATCGTGGCATCTGGCCCATTCCCTGCTCAGCCCGGCCCTCAACATCGGACTGCTCATGCCCGACGAGGTCTGCGTTGCCGTCGAGGACCGCTACCGGGAAGGTCGGGTGCCCATCAACTCGGCCGAGGGATTCATCCGCCAGGTCGTCGGCTGGCGGGAGTACGTCTGGGGGCTCTACTGGCTGTGGCCCGATCACGTCGAAGCCAACCGTCTCAATCATCGCCGCCGGCTACCGCCGATGTTCACCGGCGAGGCCACCACCGACATGGCCTGCCTGGCCGCCACCTTCGCCGGGCTCGACGAGCGGGCCTGGGTCCATCACATTCCCCGGCTCATGCTGCTGTCGAACATGGCCAACCTCTACGGGATCCACCCCCGGCGGGTGATGGAGTGGATGTCCGACCGCTACATCGACGCCGCCGAGTGGGTCATGGTGCCGAACGTCATGGGTATGGCCCTGTGGGCCGACGGCGGGCGCATGGCCACCAAACCCTACGTCTCCGGCGGAGCCTACATCAACCGGATGAGCGACCACTGCGCCGACTGTCGCTACAACCCGCGTCACCGCACCGGTGACGACGCCTGCCCCTTCACCACCCTCTACTGGGATTTCCTGGCCCGCCACCGGGAAACTCTGAGCGAGTCCGGCCGCATGGCCCGGCCCCTGGCCAACCTCGATCGGCTGTCGGACCTCGACGACGTTCGGGATCAGGCCGAACGAACGGTGCGAGCCATCGGCGACGGTCGAGCCTGAAACTTCGATCCGTGCGCTCTACGCCCCGTTTCCGGGGCGTACAGCGCACAGTTTGACGGGACTTCAGCCGGCGACGGGTAGGTGTTGGGCCAGGAACGCCGCCGTGGCCTCCCAGGCGACAGCGGCCGCCGGCGGGTTGGAGAACACCGGGTTCATGAAGTTGTCGAAGGCATGACCGGCGTCGGGCTGGATCAACACCTCGGCGCTGTCGACGTCGGCGAAGCGGGCGGCCACCGCCTGTGAATCCTCGCTGGGCAGGTAGGGGTCGGAACCGCCGAAATGGAACAGGATGGGGCACGAGACGTTGTCGGCCTGGTCGAGGTTGCCGGCCACGCCGCTGCCGTAGTAGCTGACGGCGCAGGTCGGGTCGAGGGCGGCCGCTCCCAGAAACGTCAGTGTGCCCCCGAAACAGAAGCCGATGAGCCCGGCTTCACCGCTGCATTCAGGCAGACCCCGCAGCAGGTCGAGGGCGGCACCAACGTCACCCTCGACGGTGGCCCAGTCGAAGCCTCCCATCCTGGCGAAGGCGGCCTCCATCCCGGCGTCGCCCTCAGCCGGTTCAACGGTGAATCCGGGCTCCTGACGCCAGAACATGTCGGGGGCGAGAGCCACGTAGCCCATCTCGGCCAGCCGTTGGCAGACCGCCTTGATGTAGTCGTTGACCCCGAAGATCTCCTGCAGCACCACCAGACCCGGACCGGAACCCGACCCGGGAACGGCGACGTGAGCGGCGAAGGTGCCGTCGTCAACCGTGATCGATTCGGTGCGGGTGGTGGTCATGGTCGCTCCTCGATGTGGTCGCTCGTGGCCTACCGGCCCGATCCGACCGAGGCTAGCCCGTCGGCTCGGCGCCCGCCGATCCGGCCAATGTCTCATCCAGCCAGCCGGTGATCTCGTCGGGGATGGTGGCCGTGCGGTCTCGGCCGGCATGGCGCTCCAGAACGAACGCCGGGCAACCGGTGCTTCCCTCCACCACCGTCTCCCCCGCCGGCTGGCCGGTGGCGGCTTCAATCAGTTTGACGGTGAAGGAACCGCCGACGATCCGGTAGGAAAGTCCGCCCTCGAACTCACACACCACCGGCTCCTCGTCACCGGGCTCAAACCGGTGACAGGCGATATGGGAGATCGACGCCGGGGTGGCCGCCCGATAGTTCTCCATAACATCGATCGGCCATCCCGAGTCGGCCAGATAGAGGCCGCCGTCGGCCCCGGAATCGACGCCTTCGATCGGGATCGGCTGATCACACCAATCGGCTTCGCCGGCGGTCAGGATCCGCTCCACCCCCAGGAAGGTCAGCGTTCCCGGCGTGGCGAATTCGCTGAGAGCGACGGCGACCTCCATATCGCTGGTGGGGGCCAGCAGATCCCGCCTTGTCGACTGAACGTACTGCGGACAGTCCATCGAGCCGTGGCCGAAGGTGTACTCGGCCACCCGTTCCGCCGTTGCCCGTTCGAAGAGCACCGCTTCGGTGGTCGAAGGCCATATCTTCCTGGCGATGCCGTCGTCATAGCCGGTGCAGGTGACCGGGGTAGCGTCGGGTACGACGTTGACCGAGAGGCAGAGGGCATAGGGCGGCACGTCGGACGCTGGTTCCGGAAGGGCGTACCTGACGCTCTCGTCGTCGTAGAAGAACGTCGAATAGGCGCTGATCCGGGCCCCCTCGAAGCCGGTCGCCCCTCGCCGCTCGCGGTTCAGGATCAGGTTGCCGCCCTCGGCCGACGGCAGGGGCACATCGGCCTGCGGCTGCGGGTCGTCGCAGAACGTTCCGCTTGGGG
Source organism: Acidimicrobiales bacterium (assembly GCA_965216685.1). Taxonomy (GTDB): domain Bacteria; phylum Actinomycetota; class Acidimicrobiia; order Acidimicrobiales; family SZUA-35; genus JAHELU01. The sequence continues at coordinate 2,423,216 of OZ244195.1, read as the reverse complement.
CCGTGGTCGGCTGATCCGACGAGGTGGTCTGGTCGTCAGTGGCCGCCAACTCCTGAGGCTGGTCGCCGCTGACCAAGGTGCCGATGAGACCGACCGCCATCACGACCACCAGCAGCCCGACGAACCCGGCACCGGCCAGCACCGCCAGCTTCTTGACATTGAACCCGGACCGGCCGCCGCCGGTGGCAGCCGTCGCCGTCGTGCCCGGCGCCGACACGGCCGGGGAAGGCGGAGGAGGCGGTGGCTCGGCCGGAACCGGCGACCCGACCCGCTTGCCGCACTTGAGGCAGGCGTGCCCGGTGAACCCTCGTTCGCCACAGTTTGCACATTCGTCCATGGCCTTCAGATTCGGCCGATACAGGCCGGCCCTTTACCCGACCGGACGCGGTGGGGGCGACGGCCCGCAGTGGATCGTCACCCCCGGAGAAGAAGCCTGTCGAGGTGCGACGGGACGAAGCCCGTCGCCGCCTACTGGTCGAAGAGAACTAATCGAAGAGGATCACGCCCCGGATGTTCTCGCCGTCGCGCATGGCCTGGTAACCCTCGTTGATCTGATCAAGGGTGTAGGTCTTGGTGATCAGCTCGTCGAGCTTGAGCTTGCCGTCGAGATACAGCTCGAACAGCCGGGGGATGTCCTTACGGATGTTGGCCGATCCGAACAGCGATCCGATCAGCTGCTTCTCCATCATCGTCAACATGATGCCGGGCACGTTGATCGTGCCCTCACCGGTGGAGTGGAGGTTGGTGACCACGATCTTGGCCCGCTTGCCTCCCAGGTTGAAGCCTTGGCCCAGGGCGTCGGCGTCGCCGGTGCCCATGGTCATGATGACCTTGTCGTACCCCCGGTCCCAGGTCGTCTCGCCCAGCTTCTCCTGGGCCTCCTCCATCGACGAGAACGTGTGGGTGGCCCCGAACTCCATGGCCTGCTCCCGCTTGAAGGCCACCGGGTCGATGGCGGCCACCACCCGGGCGCCGGCCATGGCCGCCCCCTGCACGGCGTTGGCCCCGATGCCGCCGCAGCCGACCACGGCCACATAGTCACCCGGTTCGACTCCGGCCGAGTAGACGGCCGATCCCCAACCGGTGACCACACCGCAGCCCAGCAGGCAACCCTTGTCGAGCGGCCAATCCTTGTCGACCTTGATGCAGCTGGCTTCGTTGACGACGGTGTGCTCGGCAAAGGTGCCGATCAGACACATCAGACCGAGATCCTGACCGTCGAGGGTGTGATGGCGGTGGGTTCCGTCGAGAGCCTGGGTACCTTCGGCGAACGTGGCCAGCAGGTCACAGAGGTTGGAGTGACCGTCGGCGCAGGACGGGCAACGGCCACAGGCCGGGATGAAGCCGAACACCACGTGGTCGCCCGGCTCCAACCAGTCGACACCGTCACCGACCTCCTGGACGATGCCGGCACCCTCGTGACCCCCGATCATGGGCGGGCCGGGGACGAGGCCGGCGATATGGCCGTCCATAGCGTGTTCGTCGGAATGGCACATGCCCGAGGCCACCATCTTGACCAGGACCTCGTTGTGCTTCGGAGGGTCGAGTTCGATCTCCTCCACACTCCACGGCTGATTCATTTCCCGCAGTACCGCGGCTCGAGTTCGCATGAGCTTCCCCTTCGTTGTTGGACACATCCCCGACGGATGGCGACGAATCGATAGTAGGTGGAGGGTCAGGGCAAGACAAGACGGGCTCGACCGGGCCGCCCGCCCGCCACTTTGGTCGTCGATTCAACTTCGGACTAACGTTGTATCTGCCCAGGGGGAATGGGCGACATCCCGAGGGACCAAGACACAAGAGGAGTAGGCGGTGTCCACCACACTGGCAGAGGTCCTGGCCGAGGACCGCATCGAATTCAGCGAGCTTGAACAGCAGTACCGGCCGGTTCTCAACCTGGTCGACGTGTTGATCGGGGTTGTTCCCAAATGCGACCCCTACCTGGAGATATGGCAACCCGGGTTCCGCACCTACAACCTCATCGTTCCCAACTTCTTGAACCTGCCGCAGTCACTATTGGGGCGGGGGGCACCCAAGGACGTCGTCGGCCTCGGCATGTACGCCTCCTCCCGAGCCGCTGACTGTATGTACTGCTCAGCCCACACCTGCTCATTCGCCCTGCGGCGGGGGTCGAGTCCGGATGCGGTGACCGGCGAATCCCGCACCCCCGGTGAGGCGGCCGCCGTGGCCGTGGCCGAGGCGCTGTCGACCATGCCCCATCACTACACGCCGGAGCTGGGGCGGGAGTTGCAGCGCCACTTCTCGGCCGCCGACACCGAGTGGATCGTCATGGGGGTGGCCATGATGGGCTTCCTCAACAAGTTCATGGACGCCATCGGGGTGGAGCTGGAAGCCGAGGCGGTGAACGACGTGGCCGACCTGATCGAACCGACCGGTTGGTCGATCGGTCAACACGGCTGGGAGGCCGGGCCCGAGGCGCTGAAGAGCGGGAGCAACGGTGGCGACGGCGACGAGCTTCCCCCCACCGACTCATTGACCACGATGCTCAAGGTGTTCCGCAACGCCCCCGGGGCGGTGCGGCTGGAGAGACAATGGATGGCCGGCGTCCCCAAGGACCTGGAGGCCGCCCGCCGCCATGTGGCCGAACACTACGGCTTCGATGAGCCGGTGTTGACCACGATGGGTCAGGCCCGTACCGGCAGGGCGCTGGCCACGGTGCTCCGGCACAATCTGGATTCCCGGCAATCGGTGCTCGGACTGGACCTCAAGGCTCTGGTCGGCCTGGTGTTCGCCCACCACGCCAAGAACCAGCACCTGATTGAACAGTCGGAACTGCTGGCCGCCCGCAATGGTGCCGATCCGGCGGCTGTCAACGCCGCGGCCCGCTTCACCCCGGAGATCCCCTTCGACGACGACGGGGCGTTCGACGATCGCAGCCGGGCCGCCCTCACCGTGGCCCACCGAATCGCTCCCAGCCCGGCTAGGGTTGATGCCGCCACCGTCGCCCTGGCCGAGGAGCATCTCTCATCGGCCGAAACGGTGGAAATCGCCGTCTGGATCTCGGTTCTACAGCTCATACACCGGCTCACGGTCTTCTATGGGCTCGACGGAGCGCACGAGTAGTGCTTGACTGGAAGCGTGTCGGTGCTGCCTACTCTTTGGTTTGGCAATGCGTCGTCGATACCGACCGAACTGAAGATCCGAGAGGGAGAACAGGTTCTGGGTCGAGCCGCCGACGCTGACCTTTGCCTGTCCGAAACCTTCGTCAGTACCCACCACGCCCGCTTGAACTGGCAGCATGGCCAGCTCAAGGTGCTCGATCTCAGCTCGACCAACGGCACCCTGGTCAACGGTGTGCCGGTGGTGGGCTGGACGACCCTGGCCGACGGCGACGTGATCGAGTTCGGCGGAGTGGAGGCGGTGGTCAGGCTCCCGGCCGACATCAACCTGACCGACCCGGCCGAGCGGTTTCCTCCCCCACCCTTCCATCAGCCCGACATCAGCGGCGAGATCCCCACCCTGCGACAAGCCGACATCACCGGCGAGATCCCACCCCTGACCACGCCGCCGAAACCAAGACCGTCGCCCGGTGACACCCCGACCGAACGGTTGAAGGCCTCGACCATGCCATCGATCGCCGGCGACATTCCCGATGACGTGCCCCCCGAAACCGTGCCTCCAACCACGCCCCCTACCGGGATCACCATCACCGACATCGAGGCGGTCACCGAAGGATACGGAGAGCTGAGCCGGGAGATGTTCGACATCGAGTCGGGCTACAGCGGCCCGTTCGGGACTCACCCCGACAGCGCTTACGGCCCGGAGCAACCGGGCCGCCAGACCTACGACAGTGCCCCGGCCGGTCGGTATCGTCGGCCCCAGCCGACGGTCGGAGGCTATGGAATAAGCCCGATCGTGATCATCGTGGCCGTGGCCGTCCTGGTTGTCGTGGTGCTTGCCGCGGTGTTCCTCAGCTGATGACTAGGCCGCCGTGATCGTCGCCCACGCCGGCCATCGGGTCGACACCGCGGAGCAGGACCGGCCGCTGTTCCCGGTCAGCTGCGACGGCCGGGTCTATCGCCGGTTGTATCTGCTCATGTTGGAGATGCGACCGCGGCTGGTGGTGTCGGCCGCCTCCGGCGGTGCCGACCTACTCATGCTGCGCACGGCGGAGGACTTGTTCGTTCCCACGGTCATCGCCCTTCCCTTGCCGGTCGACGAGTTCCGACGTCGCTCGGTGGCCAATCAGGGCGACCGCTGGGTGGAGGCTTACGATCGGGCGTTGGATCACGCTGACGACGTCATCGTCGCCGACTACTCCGGCTATGACGACTGGTCCCGGCGAGGTAACGATCTGATCCTCGACAGCGCAGCCGGGGCCGACGGTTCGGGCGAACCGATCGCCGCCGTGGTGGTCAAGTCCGGCCGCTGCTCGGGCTCGAGCGGCACCGCCGACTTCGCCACCAAGGCGGAGGCCCGAGGCTGGCCGATCCACGTCATCGACCCGGAGGGCTGCTAGCCCCCACCCGCCCGCTCCCCCACCCGAACTTTGGGACCGGGACGACCCCTAAACGGGTCGCTGGAGTCCCAAAGTTCCGAGGGGGTCAGGGGGATATCAGGGTCGAATCAGGGTGAGACCTGATACCGGATTGCCGTCCGCCGGTTCATGATGAAGGCATGAACGAAATCAACACCACAACCTCATTCCAGGGCACCGAGGTTCCTCCCGCCGAAGAGGCGAACGGCACCTCGAGCCACAGCTACCACAGCTCCTCCACCGAGACCAGCATCAACCCCCGGGCCAAGGTGCTGGAACGCAAGAACGGCATGATTGCCGGAGTGGCCTGCGGTATCGCCGACTACTTCGAGGTCGACGCCACCGTTGTCCGCCTGTTCCTGGTGGCCCTGGCCCTTCTGACCGGGCCGGCCATCCCGCTGGCCTACATCGTGGCCTGGATCATCATCCCGGAGGAAGGCGAAGCCCTCAAGCGGGCCGCCACGACCCCCGCCCATCCGGCGTAGTGGTGGCACCGATCGGCGAACCCGGATGGGCAGTCGCCCGCCCGTTCGGGCTCGCCCCCTTCCGGCGGGCTTAGCCGCAAACGAGCCGCCGGTTGGCGCCGGGCCGGTCGTCCGTCCCCCTCCAAGGACGAACCGGCCCGGCTTTGCCGCGTTCGGGCGCCGTCAGTCGACCGGGTCGACGGCGTAGGCTTTGAGGTCGCTCAGCTCGCACCAGTCGAGGGTGCGAGCGTGGGTGGCGGCCAGAACGACCTTGGGAGCCATGCCCGCTTCCAGCGCTTCGGCCCAGCGGGGGGCGCACAGGCACCATTGGTCGCCGTCCGACAAGCCGACGAATCCGAACTCGGGCCGGGGGGTCGACAGGTCGTTGCCCACGCCGGCCGAGAACTCCAGGAACTCGTCGGTCATCACCGCGCACACGGTGTGCACGCCGTGGTCGTTGCCGTCGGTGTTGCAGCAGCCGTCGCGGAACCATCCGGTCCGGGGGTTCATTGAACACACCTGCAGTTCTTCACCGAGCACGTTGAGGGGCATGACATTGATTCAACCAGCTCGGCCGCTCAAGTGCTATGGGCTGAACTCGACCGGGCCGTACTGCCGCAGGTCTTCAAGCATCAGCTTCTGGCCGTCAGCCCCGGTCACAAGCACCTCGATGACATCGAGTCGGTGATCGATGGGTACGGCGAAGGCCGAACCGGAACCGTGAGGCACGGTGGGAATGGTGGCCTGACTATTCTCGAAGAACACGTCGAGGGTCGCGTCGGGCTCCGATATGGTGCCGATCCACAACATGCCACCGGGCAGGGCGATGGTGGCGGTTTCCGCCGTGTGATTGGGACGGGTCCCGTCGGCGGCCAGCTCCTCGGCCGCCGAAACCACCGTCTCGCCGATCTCGATGGCCCCCAGGCTCTCGAGCCCTGGCCCGTAGCCCACGCCCAGCCAGTCGCCGTCGGCCACCACCGCCCACTTGTCACCGGCGAGGATTCCGGCCAGCAGCGGCGGTTCCTCGATCAGCGACGGCCCCTGTTCGGGGGTGGCCGCCACCGGCTGCAGGGTTCGCTCCACCAGGGTGATGGCTCGAGCCAGCTCGACCAGCTCGGCCTCGGTGTTGGCCACGTTGCTCTCGGCGTAGCCGAACATCAGGACCGACAGTTTGTCGTCCACCGGCCAGCTGAGCTCGTTGAGGTGATAGGTGGCGATGCTGTCGCCCAGGGTCAGCTGCCGGGCCTCATCCGGCAACGAGCGAGCAGCCCGAACCACCCCCGGTTCCCAGGCGGCGTCGACGTTGACGGTGGCCCGCAGTGGACCCGGCCCGTTCAGGGTGATGAAGTGGCTGACCGATGGCCGACCGGCAAAGTGGTACCCGATGTTCAGGTCCTCGCCCGTGACCTCCCATCCTTCCGGCAGGTCGTCGAAGGCCACCGTGCGGATGGGCTGGTCGAGGAGCGACAGCTGATTCTGATCGGACATCGGCACCAACCCGTCCAGGTCGATGGCTTCGGGATCGCTGATGTCCAGATGGGGTTGCCAGGCCAAGTCGGCTGACGACAAGTCGCCCTCCTCCGTGGCGCCCTCCTCGATGGCGTCCTCGGTCACCGGGCGCTCGTCCGAGTCGGTGTCGGAGTCCGGGTCGCCGGAACCATCGTCGGCCACGGTGCGCTGCCGTTGACCGGAGTCACCGATCGGGTCGACGGTGGTGGCCGGTCGGCCCACGACCCAGGCGAAGCCGCCGACGGCCAGGGCCGCCAGTATCACGGCGGCCACCAAAGCCAACCGGGGCGGCACCGCCCACGCCCGGGTTCGGGGCCCGGAGGGCGATCGGCCCGGGAGATCAGGAATAACCACCGGCTCGGTCTGGTCGAAGGCCAAGTCGGCCAGGGCGGCGATTTGTTGTTCGAGTTCCTCGTTGCCGGGCAAGAGATCGGTGTCAGACATCGGAAGGTACTCCCAGTTCGGTGCGCAGTCGGATGAGGGCTCGGTTGACGTGGGTGGAGACGGTGGAAGGCGAAACGCCCAGGACTTCGGCCACCTCTTGATGCGACCAGCGACAGCCGTGGACCAACCACACCGCGGTTCGCTGTTGCTGAGGAAGCTTCATGAGGGCGACCGGTAGGCCCGGTTCGATGTCGGGCATGGCCGGCGGCCGTTCGAACAGGCGGGGTTGGCGGCGGGTGCGGATCTTCGACTGGCCGACCCGGAAGATGTAGCCGACGGGATTGGCCATTGTCGACACCCGGTCCCAATTCTGCCAGGAGTAGGCCAGGGCCTCGGCCACGGCATCGGGCATACGGTCGACCCCGACAACACCCAGGTAGGCTCGGCGCAGGCGGGGTTCGGCGTCACGAACGAAGTGATCAAAGTCGACGGCTGCGGTCGACGGTGAAGTGGATCGAGTCACGGTCCTTCCTTTCACCCCACTAAACCCGCAAGCCCCCGGTTCGCGCTACACGACTCTCAGGCCTTGTTCATTCGAAGCAGGCAATGAGTTCGGCCAGGTGGCAGAACAGCGGATCGGCCCCGTTCTCGAACGGCGTCTTGCCCAGGCGGACGATGATCAGATCCAGGCCCGGCGCCACCACGATGGCCTGCCCCTCATAGCCGCTGGCCTTGAACGACCCGTGGCTGCAGGGATACACCCACCAGTGGCGGCCGTACCAATTGAGCGAGTCGGGCTCGAGCGAACGGGGACGGCGGGCGTCATCGACCCATCCCTGGGGCAGGATTCGTCGCCCGTCCCACACACCGTCCCGCAGATAGAGCAGCCCGAAACGGGCAAAGTCGCGGGCGGTGGCGTAGAGGAAGCTGGAACCGATGAAGGTGGCCGACGGGTCGAACCGGGGGTCGGCCGACGACATGCCCAGCGGGGCGAACAGCTCATCGGTCATGAACCGGCGGACCGCCGCCTCCTGCTCGGCCACCGGGGCGGCGGGGTCGGCCACCGTGGCGGTGACAAGCCGGCACAAGATGTTGGTGGTACCGCTCGAATAGTAGTAGTGCTCACCCGGACGGTGGGCCGGCGGCTGGTCGGCGGCAAAGGCGGCCACATCATCGGCCCCGACCCCGAACAGCATCTCCAGCACATCGGTCAGCCGCCCGTCGGCGTCCTCCTCATACTCCTCGACCCAGGCCAGCCCGGAGCGCATCTCCAACAGCTGGGCCACGGTGATGGCGGCCCGCTGGTCGTCGGCCGCCGACCAGGTGGCCAAACGGGTCGGGCCGAGGACGGCGTCGATACGACCCTGCCGAACCAGTATTCCCAACAGGGCGTGGGTGAATGACTTGGCCATCGACCACGAGATGAGGGGTTCGTCGGGCCCGGAATCCTGGTGGTAGCGCTCGACCACCAGACGACCACCCTGGACAACCAGTAGAGCCAGCGATTGGCCAAGCCCGTCGCCCACCGTCGATTCGTTGGGCGGGGCGAACGCTCGGGTGATCTCGGCCTGGAGCCGGAGGTTGTCGGCCCCCACCGGTTGGCCGGTGGGCCAGCCTTCGGTGGGAAATGCGACGTCAGGCGGCTGGGAAGGGAGATCCACCAGCTCGGTGGGCATCGGCGAGGGAAAAGGAATGGCCGCCATCGCTCCACAGTAGGTCAGTGTCGGTCGGTGACCGTGTCGGCCTCATCGGATCGCACCTTGGCGTTCTGGTGTTGATTTCCTCCGGCTTTCCGGAGGAAATCAACACCAGAACGGGGATCGGGTGCTGTCGGTGGCGCTGACTATGGTTTTGTGGTGGACCTTTCGCTGGCAGCACTGGCCGACGACGACGCGCTGTTCATCGAGTTCGACCCGGGGCCGACATGGGCCGAACTGTTCGAGCTGCGTCGTCATCTGCAGCTGGGCATGGCCGAGCTCACCGCCGATCGGGGTGAGGCGGCCCCGCTGCGTCTGACCAAGGGCCGGGTGCGAACCATGGCCATCTGCCCGGCCCAGGTGCTGGGCGAAGTTCAACCGTTCGGAATCAACTTCAACATCGCCGTCGGCATTGTGTGTGACGCCGCCGCCGGGATACTTGCGCTCCATCCGGCCTTCGAACCGGGACACCGCGGCGCCACCGGTTGGTTCGACTCACTCCGACCCAGCCTCCAACAGGAACACCCTCACCTGGTCGACTTCGCCGACGGGCTGGGAGCCGGCGACCGGGCCGACTTCGAACACGTGACCGACGACTTGTGCGGCACGCTTTCCGATCTGGTGGGCGACCTGCGACCGTATCGACCGACCGTGCATCATCGCCTGGCCTACGTTCCGGCGCCGGGAGTGCAGATCACCGGCGAGGTCGATATCTCGTGCGATGTCGCCCCCGGCGATCAGCCGGCCGGTGGTCGCATCCTGGCCGAGGTGAAGAGCGGCCGCTTCAACCCTCGGATCGCCGATGAGCTGGCCCACTACGGTCTGATCACCGCCCTGCAGCGTCTGCCGGCCGACGAGTCCGAGGTCGGGATCACGGCGGGGCGACCGCCGCTGGTGGTGGGCTGTTCGGTCAGCCTCGGCGACCTGGCCGTCACGCCGATCCAGCTCGGTATCGAGGTGCTGGAAACGTCGGTCCGCCGCCTGCTGGACACGGCCAAGGGGCTACTGGCCATTGACGAAACCATGCGATCCGGCGGTCGTCCGACCACCAATCCCGGAGATCACTGCCGCTGGTGCCGTCGGGTCAACGAGTGCGGTGATGCCCCCGACCTGGTGATGGCCGAACTCAACCAGTCACTTCGTCCCCTCGAAGGCGATGGTGAGCGGTCCCGGTTCGATCCCGACTTCGACGACGGCCCGGTCGACGAGGGGTTCGATGAGACCACTGTCGAGGAGACGGCGAGTGGCGCCTCATGAACGACGAGCCGTGCGCTCACCGGCAGCTGGCCGGACAGCTGGTCGAGCGACTGTCGGCCCCGGCACTACGTTGCCCCGAGGGCGAGGTCCGAGATCTGGATCGTCAGGAGGTGGTCAGGGTCTCCGACCACGACGTCCAGGCGGCGGCCCGCTGTCAAGCCAAGGCGGCGGCCCCGCCCACCGAGTTCGAGGCCAACATCTTCACCACCAGCCGAGCGGTGGCCCTGCGTTCGATGCGCTGGTTGCGGCGGGAAGGCTCGGTGATCGACGCCGTCGGCCACACCATGCGTCGGGCCCGGCAACCCGCTGACGACCCGTCGATCGACGTCGACTGGTTGGACGACTACCTGTCCGATCCGGAACGGGCCCCGATCGACGTTCGGGTCCGTATCGCCGCCCGGGCCACCACCTGGTTGACGACCACGCTGGCCGTCCTCGGTATCGACGACCCGAAGACGACCCAGGGTTGGCGTTACGACATCCGTCCCCGGTGGCGCTATCCCGGCCGGGGGTTGGCGCTCGACGGCCGGGTTGATCTGTCATTGCCGGCCGTCGGTAATCGTCTCCCGGTGTTTGTTCTGACGTCGCTCCACCCGGCGGTACTCGACCAGGCGGCCTACAACATCTGCCTGTGGACGATCCGGCAACGCAAGCCACCGGAGGAGGTTCTGGTGGTCGAGCTGCCGACCAGCGCCCTGCATCGGCTGGCCACCGACGAGCTGCTGGAGCGGGGACTCGACGCGGCGGCACGGGCGGCCGAAGCCGTCAGCCGACGACCGATAGGCATCGAGGTACCACCGGTCGCCCTGACCCGCACGCCGTCGGGATTCACCTGCCGGGACTGCCCCTGGGCCGGCGGCTGTGAGGCCAAGGCCGCCTTCGACCGGCAACCGGCGATACGGGGCGGCATTCAGCTGCAACCATCCCGTGCTGGTAAAACAGACGGAGGGCCATGCGACAACTGACCGGTATCGACACGACTTTTCTCTCCATCGAGACCAGAACCACGGTGGGTCATGTCACCGGGGTGTTGCTGCTGGATCCCTCGACTTCACCGGAACCGTTCACGTTCGATCGGGTCAGGCGCCACATACAGTCCAAGCTGGGCCGGCTGGCCCCGTTCACCCGGAAGCTGGTCGAGGTGCCGCTCGGACTGGACCGACCGTACTGGGTCGACGACCCCGACTTCGATCTCGACTACCACCTTCGGCACAGCGCCGTCCCCGGAGGGGCCGGACCGGAGAACTTCTCCGAGTTCGTTGCTCGGATCCACGGCCGTCCCCTCGATCGCTCCCGGCCTCTGTGGGAAAGCTATCTCATCGAGGGGCTGGACGACGGCCTCATGGCCATGGTCACCAAGATCCATCACGCCGCCATCGACGGCATCTCGGGTCAGGAACTGCTGGCCACCCTGGTCGACATCGACCCGGCGGCCCCGGTTCCCGAGGATCCCGAACCCTACGAGGGCCGGCCGGGCCAGTCGAGCGACGAGGTGCTGGTTCGGGCCCTGGCCGCCGTGGCTCTCTCACCCATACGGGCGGCTCGGGCCGGATTGACCCTGGGACGGTCCCTGCCGGTTCTCGGCCCGGTGCTGGCCCAGGCCCTGCCCGGCGGCCGCTTCCGATCGGTGGTCGACGAGGCTGTGGCTTTGGGTCTCACCGCCCCCCGTACCCCGTTCAACGCCACCATCGGCCCCCATCGCCGCTGGGCCTTCACCTCGGTTCCCCTCGACCAGGTCAAGGCCATCAAGAACACGGCCGGTGTCTCGGTCAACGATGTTGTCCTCACCGTGGTCGGCAGCGTGCTGCGAGGCTGGTTGGACGATCGCCAAGCCGTGCCCGACCGGTCACTGACGGCCATGGTGCCGCTGTCGGTCCGTCAACCGGGGCAGGAGAACGCCGTGGGCAACTTCGTGTCGGCCACGGTGGCCCCCCTGGCCACCCACGTGGAGTCTCTGACCGAACGGTTGCGGCTGGTCCACGAGGGCATGCAGCAGGCCAAGACCCGGCATCAGGCCCTACCGGCCGACATCCTCACCGATCTGACCCAGGTGGCGCCACCCGCCGTTTCCGCGCTGGCCGCCCGGTTGGTGGCGTCCACGAAACTGGCCGACCGGTTGACGCTGCCGTTCAACGTCGTCGTTTCCAACGTCCCGGGGCCGAGTGTTCCGTTCTACTTCTGTGGGGCCAAGGTGGTCGGCAACTTCCCGGTCTCGGCCATCATCGACGGCGTCGGCCTCAACGTCACGGTGCAGTCGAACAACGGGATGCTCGACTTCGGTTTCGTGGCCGACCGCGACCTGGTTCCCGACCTGTGGGCCATGGCCCGGTCGGCGGCGGGCCACGTCGACGCCTTGCAGCAGGCGGTGGAGGCCGACAGCCCCAAACGGGGGAAGTAGGAGTTCGCTTTGGCCCTGGCCCGGTCGGTCGGACTACCGTCGCAGGATTGTGAGCCCAAACCCCTCAACTCTTGATCTGCCGTCAACCATGACCACGGCCGAACTGTTGGATCGTGCCGGCCGGAGGAGGGACGAGAACTTCGGCCGCCGAATCACCTATTCCCCCAAGGTCTTCATCCCGCTGACCAAGCTGTGCCGGGATCAGTGCGGCTATTGCACCTTCGCCCAGCCACCGGCCCGGGTCGAGGCCCCCTATCTGAGCCCCGATGAGGTGCTCGTCATCGCCCGCCGGGGAGCCACGGTCGGCTGCCACGAGGCGTTGTTCACCTTGGGCGAGAGGCCGGAGCTGCGTTACCCGGCGGCGGCCCAGTGGTTGGCCGATCACGGCCATGAATCGACCATCGACTACCTGGCGGCGGTGGCCGACCTGGTCCGGCGGGAAACCGGCCTGTTGCCCCACGCCAACGCCGGGGCCCTGACCGACGATGAGCTGGCCCGGCTGCGAGCAGTGGCCCCGGGCCAGGGCATGATGGTCGAATCGCTGCGATCGGATCTCGACTGTCATGGCAACGCCCCGGACAAGACGCCGGAGCGGCGGCTGGCCACCCTGGAGGCGGCCGGCGAGCTGGCCATCCCCTTCACCACCGGGATTCTCGTCGGCATCGGTGAGACGGAGGCCGACCGGATTGAGGCCCTGCGGGCCATCGCCCAGGCTCATCGCCGCCACGGTCACGTTCAGGAGGTGATCGTCCAGAACTTCCTGCCCAAGCCGGGCACCGCCATGTGGCGTTCCGATCCCTGCCCCAGCGACGTCTACCTCCGGGCCATTGCCCTGGCCCGGCTCATCCTGCCCGATGACGTCCACCTCCAGGCCCCTCCCAACCTGTCCGACGACTTCGGCCTGCTGCTCGACGCCGGGATCGACGATTGGGGCGGTGTCTCGCCCGTGACCGCCGATCATGTCAACCCGGAACGGCCCTGGCCTTCGCTCGATCGGCTGCGGGCGACCACCGAGGCCCGCGGTTTCACCCTGGCCCCCCGGCTCACCGTCTATCCGGAGTACGCCTCGGCGCCCGACCGCTGGCTCGACCGGGACCTGGCCTTTGCCGTCCTTGACCGGTCCGATGCCGAAGGCCTGGCCCGGGACGACCCGGGGGCGGTGTTCCCGGAGCGAACGGAGTTCGTCAAACAGGGCGGCGACGGAGCCGACGTCGTGCTGGTGGGTGACAAGACCGGAACAGGCATCAGCACGCAGTGGTATTCCGGCGCTCCGGTCACACCGGTCGATCTCATCGACCGGGAGGGTGCGGCCAACGTGACCGAGGGACCGGTGGCCGAGGTCATCAGCGGGGTGCGGGCCGGTCAGGAACCGGGGTTCGACGAGCTGGCGGCTCTGTTCGCCGCTCGCGGCCCGGAAGTGGCGGCGGTGGCGGCACTGGCCGACGACCTCCGGCAGGAGATCGTGGGCGACGACATCACCTTCGTCATCAACCGCAACATCAACTACACCAACGTCTGCACCTTCAAGTGCCGCTTCTGCGGTTTCTCCAAAGGCCCGCTGAGCCTGAATCTGCGGGGCACCCCGTACCTTCTCACGCTGGAAGAGATGCAGGAGCGGGTCATCGAAGCCCGGGAGAAGGGGGCAACCGAGGTTTGCCTGCAGGGTGGCATCCATCCCGATTTCGACGGCGACTACTACATCGACGTGTGCCGAGCGGTCAAGGAGGCGGCACCCGACATCCACATCCACGGATTCACGGCCTTGGAGGTGACCGAGGGAGCGAAGCGGTTGGGTGAGCCGTTGGCCGACTATCTTCGCCGGGCCATGGACGCCGGGTTACGGTCGCTGCCGGGAACTGCGGCCGAGATCCTCGACGACGACGTGCGCCGGGTGCTCTGTCCTGACAAGCTGAGCACCGAGGAGTGGTTGGAGGCCCACCGCATCGCCCACTCGGTGGGTCTGCGATCCAACGTGACGATGATGTTCGGCTCGATTGAGAAGCCGGCGTCGTGGGTCCGACATCTGCTGGTGACCCGACAGCTTCAGCGGGAGACCGGGGGCTTCACCGAATTCGTGGGCCTCCCGTTCGTCCATATGGCCGCTCCCATCTACCTGCAGCGCAAGGCCCGGCGGGGTCCGACGTTCCGGGAGAACCTGCTGGTTCACGCCGTGGCCCGCATCGCCTACCGGGGAGTCATCGACAACATCCAGTCGGGCTGGGTCAAGATCGGGTTCGACAGCGTGCGCCAACTGTTGCAGGCCGGCTGTAATGATGTCGGGGGCACGCTGATGGATGAGAACATCTCCCGAGCGGCCGGTGCCACCCACGGTCAGGAGGTGACGGTGGCCGACTTCGGGGAACTGGCATCGTCCATCGATCGCAGCCTGGCCCAGCGAACCACGCTTTATGAACGACTCACCCCCTCTGGTCCCCCAACTTATACCCACAGACCATCCACAACCTGTGGATAACTTCCGGTGCTGTCGCTTGATGCCGCCAACCGCGCCAGATTAGTTACATTGATCGACAATCGGTCCGACGAGGAGTTAGTATCGTCCTGACGGGTGGAGTCGTCGAGTTTACTTTTCCGACCCTCTACGGAGGCACAACATGCCTAAATGGGTTTATCCACTCGCATTCGTGTTCCTCATCTTCGTGATCTACAACGATCCGACCGGTGCGGGCACCATGGCCCACGCCTTTGCCGATTTCGTGGGACGACTCATCAGCGCTCTCGGTGAATTCTTCTCCGGTCTGTTCGGCGGCGACACCACCGCGCCGACCACAGCCGGGAACGGCGTCGATCTCCAGATCCAACCTCAAGTCTCCGTACCGGCGTCACCGACGACCGACGTCTACGTTCACGGCCACCATCACGGCATCACGGGCGGCTGAGACAGCGTCATGGCCGCTCGGGGATCTCGCGGTACTTCATCTCTCTTCACCCCGCTCAGGGTCCTCGACGTTCTCATTCCCGATGAGATCGTCCAATACAACGAACGAAAGCACTGGGCCAGCCTGATCCAGCCGTTCCTGGAGACGGTGGCCATCCTCATCTTCATCACCATGTTCGCCGGTGGGCTCCCCAATGGGGCGATCGGCGGATTTCTGGTCTTGCTGGCCCTGGCCGTGGGCTTCGTGATGTACCGCCAGAAGAAATGGAAGAAGCTGTCGATCTACGGCGCAGTGGCCGCGCTGATCATCGGGTTCCTGGTCTTCGGGCTGGAGACGATGGCCATCACCCTGATCATCGGAGCCGCCCTCCGCTTTGTCTACCGGGCCGCCATGTGGGCCTTCTATGATCGCCTGTTCATCACCAACCGGCGGGTGATCGCCTCATCCGGGTTCCTGGGAGCCAACATCGACGCCATGCCCCTCACCCGCATCACCGACATCGCCTTCAAGCGAACGGTTCCCGGCGAGATCCTCGACTATGGCACCCTCCGGATCGAGAGCGCGGGCCAGGATCAGGCCCTGGGACTGCTCACCTTCCTCAACCAGCCCGACATGTTCTACAACATTCTCATCGGCCTCTCCACCAGCGCCATCGGGTCGGTCAAGGATCCGCTGTCGAAGGAGAGGATGGCCGAGTCCCGGGCCGTCACGATCAGGCCCCGGGGTGAACGTCCGGTGCGGCTACCGTCGATCCTGCGCCGCTTCTCCGGGGCGGCCGGATCGACCGCCCGTTCGTCAGGCGGCCAGGGCCAGACCATGGTGGGCACCGACATCGTCGACGACACGTCGGTAACCCAGGTCACGCCCGTGACCCGGATCGACTTCGACGACGGCACCTGACGCCGGGGGATCTCACCCAAATCATCGGGTCGCCGTGGTACCCCCAGGGCGTTCCAGGGCACACTGGTTGTCGTGTCCGGACTTGTTCGCAGCGTTCGCTGGCTGGTGATCCCGGCCGCCGTCTTCCTCCTGGTCATGGTGGGATTGGCGTTGGTGTCGGCGCCCCAACCGGAAAGCGGCGAGCGTAGCCAACCGAGCCCGGAGCCCGAGCCGGAACCGTCGCCCCAGCCACAGCCGGCCCGAACCAGATCGGCGTCCACGGTCGAAGCCCCCACCGTCACCATCAGCAGCGAAGCCGGCGTCATCGAGGTCCGCTTCGATCCCGACGGGGTGGCCCGAGCGTCGGTCGAAGGTCAAGACGGAGAGTTCGACCTTGTACAAGGCACCGGCTCCGGCGTGCGGCTGACCGACGATGGCGGCGACGGACCGCGGCTCGAGCCGGTGCCTCCGGGCGTCATCGGACCCGACGATCTGGGCCTCACCCCGACCGACAACGGCGTCGACCTGCACGCCCCAACCAACCCGTTGGTCGAGTTGCGTCCCGACGGCGAGTTCGGCGGGGTGTCGGCCACCCAGTTCGACGGTACCGACGTAACGACCCTCTCCGGCGAAGACGGCGTCGTGGTACTCAACGACGGAACCACCATCGATCCGATCGAGGCTCCGGGCAGCGGCGACGGGATCCTGGTCGCCGTCGACCCCCGCGAGATGCCGTGGCGCTGGATCTTCTCCGCCATCGCCGGAGTGGCCATTGCCAGCGCCCTGACCGGCTACCTACTGCACCGCAATCACGTCGAACCCAACTTCGCCGTGACCCAGACCCTCGACTGGGCCAGCGATGGAACCGAGGACATCGACGGCTTCCTGGAGCGACTGGCCAACGATCCCGACCCGACCCGGGCCATACGGCTGGCCTTCAACGCCGTTGAGCGGGGACTGAGCGGTCTGCCCGTACGGCGGGAGGAGGAGACACCGTTCGAGTGGCACCGGCGGGCTTCGGACACCGTCCCGGCCGTCGAGACCACCCTGGGCCGCATCTGCGACCTGTACGCCAAAGCCCGATTTGCTCCCGGGCAGGCCACCGACGAAGATCGCAACAGTATGATCGACCACGTCCGCCGACTGGTGCACGGCACCCACACCCCGCAACCGGCGGGTCCCGTCGACGCCGGTTGAGGCCCGGTTGATTTTGACACCATGACTGTCCTGGCCGACGCCCTGCCCCTCATCGCCACACTCGGTTTCATCGGGCTGACCATCCTCCTGATCCGGTTGAACCGTCGGATCAGTCGGGGCAGCCGATCGGCCGGCCCCCGCATTGTCGAACCCCCCAACCCGCCGGGACTGGCCGCCACCCCATGGGAGCTGGAAGCCATCGACTTGCAGCTCCGATCAGCCACCGAGACGGTGGCCCGACGAGATCTGGTGTCGACCGTCAACCGGCTCATCACCGCCAGCCGGGACCGGGTGGACCTGGCCCCGATTCCGCCCAACGCCAGCAATGACGACATCGAACGGGTCATCAACGTTCTGGAGTCACAGCTCGACCTGGACGACCACCGCTCGGGGTTGACACCGACCGGCAACCCCCCAATGACTCCGGACGGGACCAGGCACGGATAGGATCAGCAACGAATGAGTCACGTGGATGTGCAGATGGCCGCCGGGCGTCTGCTTGACGAGCTTGAGAGGGCGATCGTTGGCAAGCGCCAGGTTCTGGAACTGATCGTTACCGCTCTGCTGGCCGACGGCCATATTCTTCTGGAGGATGTGCCCGGGGTGGCCAAGACAGCCATTGCCCGGGCTCTGGCCGAAGCCGCCGGCCTACAGTTCGCCCGGGTTCAGTTCACGCCCGACCTGATCCCGGCCGATATCACCGGGGCCACCGTTCTGGCCGGGGCCAACGGCGAGCCGACGTTCCAACCCGGTCCGGTGTTCGCCAATCTGGTACTGGGTGATGAGATCAACCGGGCGCCGCCCAAGACCCAGTCGGCCCTGCTGGAAGCCATGGAGGAGCGTCAAGTCACCGCCGATGCCGTCACCCGGCGGCTGCCCGAGCCGTTCCTGGTGGTGGGGACCCAGAATCCGATCGAGCAGGAGGGCACCTATCCCCTGCCCGAGGCCCAGCTCGACCGCTTCCTCATCCGCACCGGAGTCGGCTATCCCGGCCGAGATCACGAGGTGGAACTCCTGATGAGGCGGGCCGACCGGATCGGCGACCGGGTCGCCCTCCAGCCGGTGATGACCCGAGACGACGTGGCCGGTCTCCAGCATCGGGTCGAGCAGGTTCACGTCTCCCGTCCGGTGGCCCAATACGTCGTCGATCTGGTTGAAGCCACCCGCAACAGCCCACGGACCGAGGCCGGAGCCAGCCCTCGGGGGTCGCTGGCGCTGCTGAAGGCCGGGCGGGCCAGGGCGGCCATGGCCGGTCGCTCCCACGTCCTGCCCGACGACATCAAAGCGGTGGCCGAGCCGTGTCTGGCCCACCGACTGCTGCTGCAGCCCGACCAATGGGTTCGAGGGGTGCGAACAGAACAAGTGGTCCGAGAGATCGTCGGCCAGGTACCGGCGCCGCAATCGATCGAACCCATGGATCAGCCGACCCAAGCTGATTTCAGACCCCCGACCGGTTCTGCCGCCGGCCGGGCCACCGACACCATGACATGGCAACAGGCACCGCCACCCAAGCCCAACCAGCAGCCGGCAGCCCGGTCGGGCATGCTGCCCGGCAACCAGCCCCAGCAAGACCCAACCCGGTCGACCGACGGCGGCTTCGTACCCGGGGAGCAAGGGTGGGGTCGGGGCTTCGATCCTCAGGCCCGAACGTTGCTCTCCAACGACCGAGACGGCGAGCCTCGCTCGAACGGACCGGACCCCAACCCGTTGATCGCCCAGCGAGGCGAGCGACAGGGGCCACGGCGCACAGGACCTCCGGAGCCACCAGCTGTCCGATGACCAGGCACCTGACCCACCGGTTCTGGCTGTGTTTCGTCATCGGCCTCGGAGGGTTGACTCTGGCTCTGGCCTTTCGAGCCCTTGAACCGGCGGCGTTGGCCGCCCCGTTCATCGGGGCGCTGGCCTTCTCCTTGGCCGACGGTTGGTGGCCCGAGGTCCGGGTCGTGGCCACTGAGCTGAGCTCGGACCGGGTGGTCGAAGGCGACTCGCTGACCTTCACCGCCACCCTCGAGGCGGATCACCCCGCCGAGGCCGACGTGGAGATCCAGTTCCCACCGACGTTGATCCCCACCAGTTCGGCCCGGTTCGTGGCCGTGGTTTCCGACCGCCGTTCGTTTCCGGTGGAGTTGGAGGCTCGGCGGTGGGGTGCCGGCGGCCCGGAGTGGGTGAGCATCACCACCCGGGATCGCCTCGGCCTGTCGGAACAGGTGGTGCGCTACCCGATCAACATGCCGGTTCGGATCCATCCCCCGGCGGAACGGCTCACCAGCCTGATCCCCCTCTACCGGGAACGGCCGGTGACCGGCGAGCACCGGGCCAAGAGCAAGGGGGCCGGCAGCGAGTTCGCCGAGATCCGGCCCTATCGCCACGGCGACTCGGTGCGCATGATCCACCCCCAACTGACGGCCCGGCGGGGCTCACCAATGGTCATCGAGCGGCATCCCGATCGTTCGTCCACCATCGTCCTGCTGGTCGATTCGGCCCAGGACCTCGGAGTCGACATCGAGACCTCGTTGCGGTGGACGGTCACGGCGGCCATGGCTCTGGGCGAACGCCACCTCCGGGCTCAGGACCGGCTCGGCCTCCTCGACGTGGGCCGCACCATCCGCTGGCTGCCACCGCGATTGGGTCGACGCCACCTACACACGATCGTCGATTCGCTGCTGGCCACCGAGGTCTTCCCCCATGATGTCCACACCCAGCAGCTGATGTTGCCGGCCAACCTGCCTCCGTCGGCCACTATCGTGGCCATCTCGCCTCTGCTGAACGAACGCACGTTGTCGATGCTGGTGACGCTGCGCAGCCGGGGCCACGACATCATGGTCATCAAGCCGGCCCTACCGGAGCCGGAGGAACGGGTCAGCCTGTTGGCCCAACGCATCTTCGCCGTCGGTAATGAGTTGAACGAACGCTGGCTGCGGGAACGGCAGGTGGTGGTGATCCCGTGGAAACCGGAGGATTCGCTGGAGCATGTGCTGAGGCGGGTGGCGGTGCGGCAACGGGTCAACATCGGGGGGTCCCGCCGTGTCGGATGATCGTCAGACAGGGCGGGAACGGGTCGAGAACTGGCGGGCCAACTTCGTCAACCATCACACCCAGCCCGAGTGGCTGCTCGGTTTGGCCATCATGCTGCTGTGGGCGGTCATCGCCTTCGCCAACTCCGGTCTGATCTTCGGGGCCGGGGCGGTCATCTTCGGCATGGTCCTGCACTACGTGGCCATGGAGACCGGTAGCCACACCTGGCTGTGGTTGGCCACCGGAGCCGTCCTGCTCTATGTGTTGGTGGCCTACTCGGTGATCCTGTCCGATGTCGGCCCGTTGGCCTTGACCTTCGGCGGAGCCAGCGCCCTGGCCTACAACGAGACCATTCGTGTCAACTACACCCGACGGCGTGACGCCTCGGTCGATCCTTCGGTGTTCGTGGGATCGATGGTGGCCGTGGCGGTGGCCTCGGCCATCGGGTTTGGTGGAATTGGAGCCTCGCTGCTGGCCGGTGGCGGACCGGAGCGGACCTGGCTGTGGATGCCGGCCGCGGTCCTGACCCTGCTGGCCGTGGCCTACCTGATCATCATCGTGCCCACCATCCGGGCCCCCCACAACAGCGACAAGCGATGGGTCCCCGGCACCCGCATCCCACCCCCACCGGGCTGAGCCCGGACCCCGGCACCACCCCGACCCTCTCCGAATCTTGCAGCAGAAAACGAGGTGGCACCTCGTTTTCTGCTGCAGGAATTGGGATGCGGGGGTGGGAGGCCGGGTTTTGGGATTCGGTGGGAGTCGCTAGCCTTGAATGGTTCCCCGCGGAGCCTCCGCCGTGCTCCGCACCGTTCGAACCACGAGGCCTGACCGCCCGGGTTCGAGCAACCGAAGTACCTACACCCTCCTTAGATCATCCTGAGGTCCCACGATGTCCAAGATCTGCCAGGTGACCGGCCGCAAGCCGTCGTTCGGTAGGAGCATTTCCCACTCACACCGTGTCACCAATCGACGTTGGAACCCCAACATTCAGACTCAGCGCTTCTGGCTGCCCAGCGAGAAACGCTGGATCAAGCTGACCGTATCGGCCAAGGGGATCAAGACGATCAACAAGAAGGGCATCGAGTCGGTGGTGGCCGACATGCGCCGCCGGGGAGTGAAGGTCTGATGGCCAAGGCAAGCGACAAGCGTCCCATCATCAAACTGCGGTCGACGGCCGGAACCGGCTACATGTATGTGACCCGCAAGAACAAGGTCAACAGCCGCGAACGTATCGAACTGAAGAAGTACGATCCGGTCGTTCGCAAGCACGTCATCTTCAAAGAAGAGCGCTGATCGTCTAACCGCGGCGCCCCGCCGGTGATTCGCAGGCTGGTCAGCATCGCCGCTGTCGGAGTCGCCCTTCCGCTGGCCGTCGTCACGGCCCCCATCTGGATGCCACTGGCCGTGGTGGTCGACCTGGCCGGTGGTCTTTGGCGTCTCCCCACGCTGCGGCTGGGGATGTTCGCCGTTGTCTACCTGGCCCACCAGTGGACCGGAATCGCCCGAGCGGTGCAATTGTCGATGAGCCGATTGACCGGCACGGCAACGTTGTCCGACGATCGCGACACCCAGGCTTGGTGGGCCGTCTCGCTGCTGCAGTGGGCCCGGCGCCTGCTCGGCGTCGACTTCGCTCCCATCGATCTTTCCGGGCTTCCGAACGGATCGTTCATCCTGTTCAGCCGGCACGCCTCCATGGTCGACGCCGTTCTCCCCATCGTGGTGATTCTCGGTCATCTGAACCGCTACGCCCACTACGTGATCAAGGACGAACTGTTGTGGGATCCGGTGATCAACATCTTCGGCCGGCGGTTGGGCAACCAGTTCGTGGCCCGGGGATCCCGGACCGGCGACGACCTCGACGGGATCGCCCGACTGGCCGACGGCGCCCTGCCCGATTCCGCTCTCGTCATCTTTCCCGAAGGCACCTACGCCACGTCGGCCAACCGGGCCCGGGTGCTCAGCTCGCTGCAACGCAAGGCGGCCGACGGCGAACTGGAACCGGAGCTGGTCGACTACGCCCGGGGGCTCAACCACCTGTTGCCGCCCAAGCCGGCAGGATCGTTGGCCTTGCTGTCGCATCGGCCCGACGCCGACGTGGTCATCTTGGGACATGTCGGCCTGGAGGACATGGCCGGTCTCGGTGGGCTCCGCCGGCGGATCCCGCTCCGCCACCCGATCGTGGTCAGGTGCTGGACCTACCCCCGCCACGAGATCCCGGACGATCCGGAGGAACAGGAGCGGTGGCTCCGTCGCCGCTGGGTTGAGTTGGACCACTGGATCGGATCGGTGCTCGACGACGAGAACCGATCAGTCCCTGGTCGATAGCGACCGGACCAGAGGCTAGTCTTGAACGTCGTTAGCAAGGTTCGAAACCTCGCCTCGGTGAGGTAGCCCCGAATGAGGTGGTTGTGACCCGATTGTCGGCAGCCGATTACCAGCATCTATTCAGAGTGGAGGCGGCTCGTCTGACCCAGGTCGACGAACGTGACCTGCGGGTGGAGGTCCCCCACCTCGAGGGGTGGACCGTGCAATCGGTGGTGGGCCACACCGGGTGGGTGTACCGCTTCGCCAACAAGGCCCTGCAGGCCACGCCGGAGGAACCACCAAACCGGGGTTCCATTCCCGAGCCGCCGCCCGGACCGGAGGTCATCGAATGGACGGCCGAGGGCGGGCACGACCTGGAGAAGACGCTGGCCGAGGTCGACCTCGACTCCGTTCGCCCCACCTGGACGGGACCCCAGCCGGCGGCGTGGTGGCTGCGACGGATCGCCCATGAGGTGGCCATGCACCGCTGGGACGCCGAGTCGGCCACCACCACCCCCAGCCCGATCGACGCTCGTCAGGCCACCGACGGGATCGATGAGGTGCTCGAGATCTTCGCTCCCAACCGCATGCAGTTCGAGGTGCTGGCCGGCCAGGGGGAGACCGTACACCTCCACGCCACCGACGTCGACGACGGCGAGTGGGTGCTCACCTATCAGACCGACGGAATCGACTGGGAGCATGCCCACGCCAAGTCGGATGTGGCTGCCCGGGGATCGGCATCGGATCTGCTTCTCCTGGTATGGTGCCGGCTGCCGCCCAGCCGGTTGGAGCTGTTCGGCGACGCCTCGTTGCTGGATCGGTGGCAGACGGCCGCCACCTTCTGATCTTGACGTTCTCTACACCAAAATCCCTCTAAAATCCCTTCGGGGATGTTTACCCACGGTGGCTTCCGGGCAAACGGACTACTGTTGAACGTGGCGACACTCTGCTTGTTCGCTCGTGAGGGAACAGCCATGGCGCGTCGAAGCGGGTGTCTCTGAAAAGCGCGGATTGCGATTGTCAGGGGCTATCTGGTGATAACACTGACTGGGTTCGTGGAGCCTGTCTTTGAGGGAATCTATTCGAAACCGCGGGTCTTTCCGCTGGTCACCGACTGCCTGTCCTGGTTTGCCGGATTGGCCATCGGCCTGGCCCTCAGCCCCGGGCCCCTCGACCGACCAACCGTTGTCGGTACCGCCGTTCTCGTCGGCTTGGCCGTCGTCCTGCAGGCCGTCATCGGGCAGGTTGTCGGCAACTACCGCTACCGCTGGCGCATCAGCTCCTTCGAGGAGGTGGCCGGCCTCGGCTTCGTCTGGTTGGTGACCGCCCTCGGCGTGGTTGCCGCCAGCACCATCATCGATTCCGCCACAAGCTCCGAACTTGGTTTGGCCCCCCTGGTGGCCGGCGTTGTCCTGGCCATCGGCCTGATGTTCTTCGAACGGGCCCTGTGGCGTCGCTGGTGGGAGATGCGGCGTCGACCCGACGTCGAGGGTCGTAAACGCACCGTGGTGTTCGGCGCGGGAGAAGGGGGAGACATGGTGATCCGAGCCATGTTCTCCGACACCAACTCGGCCTACTACCCGGTGGCTCTACTCGACGACAACCCGGTGCTGGCCAACCGCCGTATCGCCGGGGTCAAGGTCGAGGGCACCCGGGATGATCTGAAGGAGGTGGCGGCCCGCCACAACGCCGATGTCCTCCTCATCGCCATCGTCTATGCCAACTCCACCCTGATCAAGGAAGCGGCCAAGATGGCGGCCGAGGTCGGCCTGGAGTTCCGGGTGCTGCCCTCCACCTCCGAGCTGGTGGGTAAGATGACGGTGGCCGACGTCCGACCACCCACCGTCGAGGATCTGCTCGGTCGCGATCCGGTTGAGATCGACCTCGACTCGGTGGCCGACTACATCGCCGGCAAACGGGTTCTGATAACCGGGGCCGGCGGCTCCATCGGATCGGAACTGGCCCGCCAGGTCGGACGCTTCAATCCGGCCAAGATGTACCTGCTGGACCGGGACGAAAGCGCCCTGCACGGGCTGCAACTCAGCATGCAGGGCCGGGCCCTGCTCGACTCCGACGAGCTGGTGGTGGCCAACATCCGCGACCGGCAGCGAATGTTCGACGTGTTCGCCCGGTGCCGGCCGGAGGTCGTCTTCCACACCGCGGCCCTCAAACATCTCACGCTGCTGGAGAACCATCCCTGTGAGGGCATCAAGACCAACACCCTGGGCACCAAGAACCTGCTGGAGGCTGCGGTCGAGTTCGAGGTTGAACGGTTCGTCAACATCAGCACCGACAAGGCCGCTGATCCCACGTCGGTGCTGGGGGCCACCAAGTTGGCGGCCGAGCGCCTGACCGCCCTGGCGGCCAAGGAGTCGGGTGCTCCCTATCTGTCGGTGCGGTTCGGCAACGTCCTCGGATCGCGGGGATCGGTGTTGCCGACGTTCCTCGATCAGATCGAACGGGGCAACAAGATCACCGTGACCCATCCCGAGGTCACCCGCTACTTCATGACCATTCCCGAGGCGGTGCGACTGGTCATTCAGGCCGGCGCCATCGGCGACCCGGGCGAGGTGCTGGTGCTCGACATGGGTCGGCCGGTCAAGATCGTCGATCTGGCCCAGCAGCTGATCGACCTGCTCCGACCGGAGGCCGAGATCGAATTCACCGGGCTGCGGCCGGGCGAGAAGATGCACGAGGTGCTGATCGCCAAGACCGAGGTCGGCACAGCCCGGATCCACCCCCGGATCACCCACACCGCGGCCGAGTACGCCGACCCCGCTGACGCCTTGGAGACCATGGGTCCGGAAGTGGTGTTCGATACCAGGGCTATCCTGAGCGAATCGCCGCTGTTCCAACCGCTGTATCGATGATCCGGTCGCCCGGCAACGAGGTGGCTCGGAGATGACGCGCCTACTGCTGTCCGGTCCCGATGTCGGGTCGGCTGATCGTGACGCCCTGCTCCGGGCCTTCGACGGCGGGTGGATTGCTCCGGTCGGTCCGGAGCTGGCCCGGTTCGAGGAGGAGCTGGTCGCCTACACCGGCGCCGAGGCCTGTGTCGCCCTGGCCTCTGGAACAGCCGCCCTCCACCTGGCGCTACTGGGGGTGGGGGTGGCACCGGGTGATGAGGTGGTGGTTCAGTCGGCCACCTTCGCCGCCAGCGCTTTCGCTGTTGTCCACGCCGGGGCCTCCCCGGTCTTCTGCGATGTCGACACCACCACCTGGACCATGGATCCCGAACTTCTGGCCGACCTGCTGGACAAGCGAGCGGCGATGGGCAGCCTGCCCACGGCGGTGATGCCGGTCGACCTCTACGGCAGCTGCGCCGACTACGACGCCTTGACCTCGGTGTGTGATCGCTATGAGGTGGCCCTGGTGGAGGACGCGGCCGAGGCCCTCGGTTCGCGTCGCCGTGGACGTATGGCCGGCGCCTTTGGTCACCCGGCCGCTCTCAGCTTCAACGGCAACAAGATCATGACCACCAGCGGCGGTGGGGCACTGCTGGGAACAGCCGAAGTGGTGGCCCACGCCCGCCACCTGGCCACCCAGGCCCGCATGCCGGAGCTTCACTACGAACACCAGAGCATCGGATTCAACTACCGGCTGTCGAACCTCCTGGCCGCCCTCGGCCGAAGCCAGCTGGCCTCGCTGGAGGACAAGATCGCCCGGCGCACCGTCATCCACCAGCGCTACCGTCGCCACCCCGATCTGGCCGCACTCGAATGGTGCCCCTACGGGGAGACCGAGCGCCCCAACCACTGGCTGAACGTCGCCCTCCTGCCCCCCGGATTCTCACCGGCCGATGTGTGTACCCGGCTTGACCGGGTCGACATCGAAGCCCGGCCGGCCTGGAAACCGATGCATCTCCAACCGGTGTTCCAGGGGGCGCCGATGGTGGGCGGCTCGGTGAGCGAACAGATCTTCCGGCGGGGCCTGTGCATCCCGTCCAGTTCGGCCCTGTCCGACGATGACGTCGATCGGGTGGCCGGCGAGCTGGGCTCCATCCTCACGTCAGGCTCTTGACGGCAGCGGCCGTCTGTTGGGCCAGGTTGTCGATGGTGGCCTCGTCGTGGAACAGCGTGGAGTAGACGAACAGCAACGTTAGTCCGCCGTCGTCACCCAGATCGGCCCGTACCGCTATCAGGTGGTCGCGGCGGCCGTCGGGATCGACCTCGGGGCCCTTGGCTTCGTCGGTTGAGGTGAGAAGGGCGTCGCCGTCGGTGGCGATGGCCCGGCCGACGTAGTTGAACAGGACATCGGCCCGGGGCAGGGCGTCGAGGGCCGATCGGACCTCGGGCGGTCCGTAGAACCGGAGGGCATCGAACGTCCACCCTTGCTCCAGGTCGGCCCGTAACCGGTCGAGCCGGTCGTCGGCCCCATCAGCCGATGCCCGGTCGGCGCCGATCAGGACCGGGCTGTAGGTGATGAACATGCCGACGCTGCGGCTGACGTCGACGTCGAGAGGCAAGCGCCGACCGTGACCCAACACGTCGATCAGCACCGCCTCATCGCCCGACCACTGCCCGATGACGTCGGCCAAGGCCAGAAGCACGATCTCGTCCGGCCGGCCCCCGGTCCGCTCGACCGCGGCCTGTGTCTGGTCGACCGGTATCTCGACGGTGACGGCGGCACCATTGCTGTTGCGGTTGCGATGCCGGTCGGCGGTGTGGTCAACCGGCAGGGGTGAAACCAGCTGCCAGGGGCGCTCGGTCCAGTAGGGTGCCAGCTGATTGTGGTCGGATCCGGCCACCCGGGCCTGCGCATCGACCCAGTCGAGGTAGGACGTCACCGGTCGAGGAGGTGGCGGCTCGCCACCGGCCTGCAATCGCTGGATTTCGGCATCGAGGACGTCCATCAGCAGCAGCAGGGAGATCCGATCCGACATCAAGTGGTGGATGGTCACCAGCAATCGCTGCTGATTGTCGGGCAGCTGGTAGAGCACGGTTCGCAGGATCGGGCCGTGTTCGAGATCGAGGCTTTGTTGCACCTCGGCCGCCGATCGGTCCAGCTCGGCCAGGGCCTCGTCGGCCGGCGCCGAGCGGAGATCGACCACGGTGAACAGGTCGTCACGGCCGGCGGCCACCATCTGCTGGGGATCTTGACCGTCGGCGACGGTGTCAACAGAGGTGAGAGTCAGGTGAAGGGCGTCATGGTCGGCCACGGCCGCCGCCACCGCCGACTCGACGTGGTCGGGTTCGAGCGGCGTGCCGGGCTGGAGCAGAACCGAGACGTTGAAGTGATGGGGGCGTTCGCCGGCCCGGTCGAGGAATCGACGTTGGGCCGGACCGAGGGGGGCCACCCGACCGACGGCATCAGCCCGTTCGATGGTGGGGGCGATCGACGATTGCAGCTCCTCCAGGACGGCCACCAGCCGGGACAGGGTCGAGGAGTCGAACACCACGTCGACCGGCACCTCGATACCCAGCGCCCGAGTCAGCCGATCGACCATGCGGGCCGCCTGCAACGAATCGCCACCGAGGTCGAAGAAGTCGTCCTGGGGTTCGAATGACTCGAACCCCAGGAGAGCCGACCACACGGAGGTTACGAGGTCGGTCATGGTCCCCCCGGCGACGAGGTCTCGTTCGGCGTCGTCGTCATCATCATCGTCGGCCATGGCCTGCTCCAGGAAGGGCGAAACCACGGTGACGTCATCGGCGATCCGCTGGCCCAGATCGGTGGGCGACACCAGCAGGACCGGCTCTCCGGTGCGGAGCGCCCGGTCGAACAGCTTGACGCCGTCGGCCGGGGAGAACGAGTTGAGCTTGTCGACCAGGTCGACCTCGGTGCCGAAGTCGG
Organism: Acidimicrobiales bacterium; assembly: GCA_965216685.1. GTDB lineage: Bacteria > Actinomycetota > Acidimicrobiia > Acidimicrobiales > SZUA-35 > JAHELU01. Next base: position 2,394,921 of record OZ244195.1, on the reverse strand, counting down.
CGCTGAAGTCCTGGGCCGCCCGCACGCTCATGCCGATGTCGAGCCAGTCGTCCCAGGCCACGGTGAAGGTCGGTCGGTTCTGCCGGCGGCCCCGCAGGGCGAAGGCCTCGGCGAAGGCGTTACCGGTGACGTAGCCCACCTGGGCGAAACGGTTGTGGTACAGGGTGGCGGCGATGGACGATGACAGCAGCACGAAGTCGAGGTCCCGGTCGCCCAGGGCCCGCTCCAGGATCAGTGACCCGTGGACCTTGGAGGCCATGGCCGCCGTCATGTCGCCGCGGGAGCGGCGGTGGATGGCTCCGGCCCGGTCGGCCACCCCGGCGGCCACGATCACCCCGTTGATCGGTCGGCCGTCGGCTTCGACCTGTTCGACCATGGCCGTCATGGCCCCTTCGTCGGTGGCGTCGACCTCCACCACCTCCAGACTGTCGGCCAGTTGTTCGATCTCATCGAGCAGGGCCAGCCGGCGGCTGGTCTCCGGGTCGTCGGCGGCCGTGGCCTCCGGGCGACCACCGCGGCTGGTCAAGACAATCGAGGCCTGATAGCGCTCGGCCAGGAACCGGGCAATGCTCAAGCCCACCCCGCCCAGGCCACCGACGATCAAGTACCGGCCGCCGGAGCGGAGCAGCGGCGTGCCCCCATCGTCGGACGTGGGGCGGACGGCGACCCCCGGCGTCCAGCGCTGGCCCCCTCGGAGGGCCACCACCTCATCGGGAGGCCGGCCGGCAACGGTCGACGTCAGCTCGGCCACGGCGGCGGCCACATCGTCGGCCGAGGCCAACCCGTCGGCCAGATCGACCAGCCGGGTGGTGAGCCCGCTGTACTCCAGCGGGATGACCTTGGTCGGACCGAGCAGGGCGGCGGCGTCGGGCCTCACCTGCTCGGAACCGGTGACCGAGAAGGCACCACTGGTCACGATGTCGAGCCGGATCGGACGACGACGGCTCAGGGCGCTCAACCCCCGGGCACAGGCCAAGGCCGAATGCACACCGAGGTCGAGATGGTGCTCCAGATCCGACACCGTGGCGAACTGATCACCGGGGGCCGCCGTCCAGCCATGGATCACGTCGCTCACCGCAACCTGGCGCTCGTTGAGGTCGGCGAAGAACTCAACCAACCGTTGTTCGGGATCGGCTTGGTCTCCGGTCGGGTCGGGACGGAGCTCGACAACCTCCCGGCCGGCCGCCTCCAGTTCGGCCACCAGCCGATCGCCGGGCCCTCCGGCCGGCGCCAGAACAACGGTCACGCCGTCGGCCGGTTGGTGGTCGCCCGCCGGCTGCCGTTGCCACGACGGGGTGTACAGCCAGCGATCGAGCGGCTCCCGTCGTGCCACCCGCCCGGCGGTGGGCGACGGTGGCCCGAAATCGGGCAGGGCCAACACATGGCGGTAGGGCGGCAACCAAGCGTCGGTCCGTTCGAACGGATAGGTGGGCAGCGGCACCCGCCGGGGCCGGGTGTCGCCGTTGATGGCATCCCAGTCGACGGGCAGGCCGACGGTCCACAGCCGCCCCATGGCTTCGAGCAGGACCACCTGATCATCGCGCTCGGAGCGGGGGTGGCGCATGGTGGGAACAGCGACAACGCCGACGCCGACACCGCCATCGGCATCGCCAGGGCCATCGCCCGGGGAGCCCAGTGCTTCGTGGCCCAGAGCGAAGGTGGACAGGGCCCGACCGGGCCCGAGTTCCAGAAAGGCCGCCGACCCGCTCACGACCGCAGCCTGCAGGCACTGGGTGAAACGCACCGGCCGGCGGATCTGGCCGGCCCAGAATGCGGGGTCGACCGCTTCGGCGTCGGTGATGGCCGCACCGGTGACGTTGGCCATCAGGGGGATCGTCGGCGGCGACAGCTTGACCTGGGCCACCACCTGGCCGAACCGCTCGGCTGCCTCGTCCATCATGGCCGAGTGGAAGGCGTGGGAGGTGTGCAGGATCTGGGCCGAGACGCCGTCGGCTTCCAGCGTCGAAACCAGCGCCTCGATGACGTCGGTCGGACCGGAGGCCACCGACAGGGCGGTCGAGTTGTCGGCCGCCAGCTCGGCTCCCGGGGGGAGCCGGGCGGCCAGGTCGGCGGCCGGCAGCTTGGCCGACAGCATGGACCCCGGCTCCATCGACTGCATCAGTCGACCCCGTTCGGCCACCAGGGTGGCCCCGTCGGACCACGACATGATGCCGGCCTCGACCGCGGCGGCGTACTCGCCGATGCTGTGCCCGACCACCGCTCGCGGCGTCTGGCCCCACGACCGCAGAAGTTGGGCCATGGCGTGCTCCACCGCGAACAGGGCGGGCTGGGTCATCGACGTCTGCCGCAGGGCGGCCGACGCCACGTCCGTCTCGATATCGGGCGGCGGGAAGATCACGGTCCGCAGATCAACGCCGAGCGGTTCGAGCAGGTGATCGGCCACCCGGTCGACGGCCTGGCGGAACACCGGCTCCTTGTCGTAGAGGTCCAAGCCCATCCCCGGGTACTGCGCCCCCTGGCCGGCGAACAGCCAGACCGGGTTCGGATCGCCGCCGTCGACGGCCTCCAGTTCGGCCGTGCTGCCCCGGACCACTGTGCCGTCGTTGCCGCCGGCAACGGTGACGTCGATCGGGCGGTCAGGCCCGACCACCACTGCTCGTCGATGATCGAGCATCGGCCGGCCGTGCCGCAGGGTGAAGTCGACCGCGGTCGGGTCGGGCCCGGTTCCGGCTACGGCGGCGGCCACATCGGCCACCCGCTGGTCGGCAGCCGAGGCGGTCCGGCCCGACAGCACCAGCACCCGGGGCCGATCACCGGTGTCGGCGGTGGCGGGGGCCGTCGATCGGGGTGGCTCCTCCAGCACGACGTGGGCGTTGGTTCCCCCGATTCCGAAGGCGCTGACCCCGGCCCGGCGGGGAGTCGAACCCGAGGGGAACGCCCGCAGTTCGGTGTTGACGAAGAACGGGCTGTTGGCGAAATCGATCTCGGGGTTGGGTTGGCTGAAGTGCAGGCTGGGCGGGATCTCGGCGTGATAGAGGGTGAGCACCGCCTTCATGAAGCCCGTGATGCCGGCGGCGGCGTCGGTGTGGCCGAAGTTGGTCTTGGCCGACCCGATGGCGCAGTATTGGCGGCGGGTGGTGCCCGGCTTGAACGCCCGGGTCAGAGCGGCAATCTCGATCGGATCGCCCAGCAGCGTACCCGTGCCGTGGGTTTCGACATAGCCGATCGAGTCGCTCTCCACCCCGGCCAGCACGTGGGCCGTGCTGATGACTTCGGCCTGACCGTCCTCGCTGGGAGCGGTGTAGCCGATCTTGTTGCTGCCGTCGTTGTTGATGGCCGACGCCCTCACCACCGCCATGATGTGGTCGCCGTCGGCTTCGGCGTCGGCCAGCCGCTTGAGCACGGCCACCCCACAACCCTGACCGAGGGTGGTGCCCTGGGCGTCGATGTCGAAGGCCCGGCATTCCCCGGTGGGCGACAGGATCATACCCGGCTGGTAGAAGTAGCCGATGCCCTGACGGAGGTTGATGCTGACCCCACCGGCCAGGGCCATGGCGCACTCGTAGGCCAACAACGACTGCACCGCGGCGTGAACGGTTACCAGCGACGTGGAGCAGGCCGTCTGGATGGTCATGGCCGGTCCGGTCAAACCCAACCGGTGGGACACCCGGGTGGCTATGAAGTCACGGTCGATCCCGATCAACTGATCGAAGGCGCCGAGCGAGTCCGTGGGGTCGGCCACCCCCAGCAACAGGGCGTAGTCGTTGGGGTTGGAGCCGGCGAACACCCCAACCGGGCAGCCGGGATCGAAGGGGTTGTAGCCGGCGTGCTCCAGCGCCTCATAGCAGGTCTCAAGGAAGATCCGAGCCTGAGGATCGGTGATGCCGGCCTGCTTGGGGGTGTAGCCGAAGAAGCGGGCGTCGAAGCGGTCACGGTCGGGCAGGATCGTGCCTCGACGCACGAAGTTGTCAACGTGAACCGTCTCCAGCGGAATGCCCAGCTCGGTCAGCTCATCGTCGCTGAAGGTGTGCAGACAGTCGCGACCCTGCCGCAGGTTGTCCCAGAAGGCGTCCAGGTCGGGCGACTCGGGAAATCGTCCGGCCATGCCGACGACCGCCACGAACTCCTCGGCGAGATCATCCTCATGGGTATCACCGGGATTGTCGTCGTGGATGGCGTCGCCGCTATTGACCATGTCCTCCCTTTCTCAGCTTCGAGTGGGCCGGGCCCCGGCACCTCGGCCTCGACGGCCTCCCCGCTTGGCCCGCCGGGCGGTGGCCGCCGCCACCCCGGCCTCCACGGCGGCATCGGGGCCGTGGGTGGCACCGGACAGCAGAGCGGCCTGCTGGCGTACCGTGCTGTGCCGCAGCAGCTCCCGCACGGTGACGGCTCGGTTGAACCGCTCGCCCAGCAGCTGGGCCAACCGGACCAGGAGTAGCGAGTTGCCGCCGACGTCGAAGAACGTCTCGGTCACCCCAACGGGTTGGTCACCCAGCAGTGATTGCCACAGGGCCAACACATCGGATTCGGCCGTCGAGTCGGCGTCGACGATGTCCCGACCGGCGGTCCCGACCTCGGGCTTGGGCAGCGCTCCCCGGTCGACCTTGCCGTTGGCGTTCAAGGGCAAGGCGGGCAGGAACATCCAGATGGAGGGCACCATATAGGACGGCAACGACACCTCGCAGTGGTCCCGTAGGACCTGCTCGGCCTGTTCCGGCCGACCCAGGTCGTCGAGGTCGTCGAGGTCGTCGAGGTCGTCGAGGTCGCCGACCAGGTAGGCCACCAGCTGGGTGTCGGCGGCGTTGGTACCGCTGGCCACCACCACAACCTCCCGAATGGCCCGATGGTCGGCGATCTTGGCCTCGATCTCGCCCAGCTCGATGCGCTGGCCCCGGATCTTGATCTGGTGGTCGAGCCGGCCCAGGAATTCGACGGCGCCATCGGGCATATGGCGGACCAGGTCACCGGTCTTGTAGAGGCGGTCACCGGCCCGGTCCGACCACGGGTCGGGAATGAACTTCTCGGCCGTCAGCTCCTCCCGGTTGTGATAGCCTCGGGCCAGCTGCACCCCTCCGATGTGGAGTTCGCCGGCCACCCCCAGGGGCAGGCGTCCAAGGTCGGGGTCGAGCACGTGGACCTGGGTGTTGGCGATCGGGTAGCCGATGGGGACGGTGTCGAGCGGGGAGTCGGCGTCGCACTCCCACCAGGTGACGTCGACCGCGGCCTCGGTCGGACCGTAGAGGTTGTGGAGTTCGGTGGTCAGAACCTCGAACAGCCGGTCCTGCAGCGAGCGGGGCAGGGCTTCGCCCGAACAGATGACCCGCTTCACCGACCGGCAGCGACCGATGGTCGGTTCCTCCACGAACAGCTGCAGCATCGAGGGCACGAAGTGCAGGGTGGTGACCGAGTGACGCTCGATGGTCTCGGCCAGGTAGGCGGTGTCGCGATGGCCCCCCGGTTCGGCCATCACCAGCCGGGCCCCGACCTGCAGCGGCCAGAACAGCTCCCACACCGAAACGTCGAAGGTGTAGGGCGTCTTCTGCAGCACACAATCGGCAGCGGTCAGACCGTAGGCCTCCTGCATCCAGATCAGCCGGTTGACGATGGCCCGATGTTCGATCATCACCCCTTTGGGCCGGCCGGTCGAGCCGGAGGTGTACAGCAGGTAGGCCATGTCGTCGGGCCCGGCCAGCGCCGGCGGATTGCCGTCTGGTTGATCGGACCACGGCGGGTTGGCGTCATCGAGCACCAGGTGGGTGGCGTCGGTGGACGGCAACGAGTCGACGAGGTGCGACTGGGTGAGCACGAACCGGACGCCGGAATCGGAGGCCATGAACTGCAGCCGGTCGCCGGGGTGCTCGGGATCGAGAGGGACGTAGGCGCCGCCGGCTTTGACGATGGCGTAGACGGCGACCATCATCTCGAACGACCGCTCGGCGTAGATGCCGACCGGGACGTTGGCGGCCACGCCGTTGGCTCTCAGGTGGTGGGCCAGCCGGTTGCTGCGGCGGTTGAACTCGTCGAAGCTGAGCACGTCGTGGCCGCAGATCAGAGCCGGTGCGTCGGGAGTGGCCTCGACCTGGCGCTCGAAGATCGCCGGCAGCGTGGTCTCCAGTTCATACGGTTTGTCGGTGGCGTTCCACCGGTCGTACTGCTCGTGCTCGGCGTCGGTGAGATAGGGAATCGTCAAGGCGGCGGCATCGGCCTCCCCGGTCGCCATGCCGTCAAGCAGGTTGAGATAGTGGTCGAGCAACAGGCGGGCGGTCGACGGATGGTAGCGGTCGACGGCGTACTCCAACCGCACCAGCATCGACGGGTCACCGTAGGCCAGCAGGGTCAGGGCGAAGTTGGTCTGGCCGTCGTAGCGGAAGTGGCGGGTCTCGGCATGGGAAGGAAAGGCGGCGTTCATCCGGCCGTCGAGCGAAGCGTCGTCGAAAACGACGATGCTCTCGAACAATTCGCTCGACCCGTCGACACAGTCACCGATGACCGGTAGCGGCGTGGTCTCGTGGGCCCGCAGCTCGATCTGCTCGGCTCGCAGCCGGGCCAACAGCTGCTCGACCGTCTCCCCCCGATCGACCGGGAGGGCCATGGGCACGGTGTTGATCAGCAGGCCGATCATGTCGGCCGAACCTTCGACGGCGTGACGGCAGGCCCGGGTTGTGCCGAAGGTGACCATCGACTGCTGCGAGTAGTGGGCCAGCGTCAGGTACCAGGCGGCCTGGACGCAGGTGTTGAGCGACGACCCGGTCTTGCGGGCCAGCGCCCGCAGCCGGGCGGTGCGCTCCTCACCCAACTCGACTTCGATGGGGGCCACCGAAGGAGTGGCGCGGGCCGAGGGATCGTCCATCGGGGCAACGGCAGCCGGGACCGACGAGGCCGACTCGAACGAGGCCAACTTGTTCGACCAGTATTGGCGGGCCGGGGCCAGGTCCTGGGCGGCGATGGCGGTGGCGTAGTGGTCGAACCCGGGCCGTTCGGGCAGGGGCTGGTCGAGCCCCCGGTCGTAGAGGGTGAAGACCTCGGTCAACACGATGGGGAATGATCGCCCATCGAGAATCGAATGGTGGAACGACCACAGGATCCACCAGCGGTCGTCGGCCAACCGGGCTGCGGTGAAACGGTGCAGCGGACCGTTGGTGAGGTCGAAGTCGGTGAGCCGGTCGGCCGTCATGGCCTGGCTGATCCGATCGTCCTCATCAGCCGGGCCGGAATCGGTCCAATCGGCCACGGTGAAGGACACTCGTTCGGTGCGATCGAGGACCATCACCGGCTCGGGTTGACCGCGCCATGAGAACCGGGCGCTGAGCACCGCGTGGCGATCGAACACCGTCTGCCAGGCGGCCGTGAACCGGTCGAGGTCGAGGGGCTCATCGATCCGGATCGAGATCTGTTCGACGTCGACCCCGGTCCCCGGATGAGCGGCGGCATGGAACAGCATCCCGGCCTGGAGCGGAGTGGCGGCACTGCTCGTCTGACTCTCCGTGGTCAATTCCACCCTCCTGGCTGATCCATGTTCAGAATGCCTCCACCGTACCCCTCCAATACCAACCGGGCCACGACTCGGCGACCGGCCATGGGAAATCGCCCATGCCCGGTCAACGGCGTTGTAGGTGGAGGGGCCTGTCCTGTCCTAGGTAGAGTCGCCGCAGGTGCGGGCGATCAGGGTGGCGTAAAGAATGCCCAGTGATTCATGGGCCAGGTTCTCGCCGTTGGGTCGGGCCGCAGCGTCGTAGGGCAGCACCGACCCGTCGAAACATCGGGCGAACAGAACGGTGGCCCGGTGCAGGTGATAGGTCGATGTCACCAGGCCGATCGACGACCACTGCTCGTCTTCGGCCAGCTGCGAAAGCTGGCGAGCCTCCCCCACGGTGTTGTCGGGCACGACCTCACGACAGATCACCGTGAACGCCTGCGGCTCGGCACAGAGCCGATCCCGCTCGGCCCGCCCCACCCAACTCTGGTTGCCCAGGCTGACAACGAGGACCGGGGCCACCTCGGCCTCCATCAAGTCGAGGGCGGCGGTCAGTCGTTCGCCATTACCCCCGGCCAGAACGACCACGGCGTCAACCAATTCACCGTGTTCGACCGCCGTGGCCGACGGGGCCATGATCGGTCGGGCCACCGAGGCGACGACGCCAGCCAGCGAGAGCACGATTCCCGCCACCACCCACCGAAATCTTGCAGCAAAAAGCGAGCTGACAGCGCGCTTTTTGCTGCAAGAATCCGGTTCGGCCGAAGACATCGCCTGATCGAGCCTAGACAACTCGGCCGCGGCCCGTGGACCCGGCCGAATCGGTCAGCTGCGACGGGGGAGAACGATATCGGCGGTGCGGCGGGCCAACTCGAGTATCTGCGACCCCTGGAATTCGGTGCAGTGATCGTTGCCGTCCGCCCCCTCCCGGCTGAGCACGATCTTGACCGTGTCCATCAGGATGCGCAGGTCGGTGCGCAGCGACATCGAGTTGGCGTACTCCAGATCCAGCTCGAATCGCTCGGCCCAGTCGAGCTTGTTGCGGCCCTTGGTCTGGGCCAGGCCGGTCAGGCCCGGGGTGACACTGTGACGTTGGGCCTGATGGTCGTCGTAGCGGTGCAGGTACTTGGCCATCAGCGGCCGGGGACCGACCACGCTCATCTCGCCCCGGATGATGTTCACCAGTGCCGGCAGCTCGTCGAGGCTGGTACGGCGCAGAAAGTCACCCCAGGGATGACGGCGCTGATCGTCGGCCAACGGCACGCCGTTGCGGTCGAAGGCGTTGGCCATGGTCCGAAGCTTGAGGATCTCGAACGTGGTTCCACCCAGACCGCCCCTGGTCTGACGATACAAAAGGGGACGGCCCATGACCAGCAGGGTGATGGCGGCCACGACCAGCAGCACCGGGGTGGCCACGATCAGAACGGTTCCGGCGGTGACGATGTCGAACAGACGCTTCCACATCGGGAGAGGGCGCACGGCTACCGCCGAGAGGGGCCCGGGAGGCGCGGCTGAGAGCGGACTGCTCTCCTCCACTGCCACTTTCGATGCCACCATGACCTTCGCCTTACCCTCATCGCACTTCGGTGCGGTATAAGTATAAAGAACTACGCATACCGACGGCATTGGTCAAAACCGCCCAAAAGGCGCGCTTTAGCTCCACCTTCCGCCAATAACCGCAGGGTAAAACAACCTGGATCGGTGTTTCTACCGGCTTTTTGGGGGCGTGGGCTAGGCCAGGGCGGCCACCGTGGCTTTGAAGGCCTCCTCGTCGGGTGCAGTGTCGGCCACGGTGAGCAGACGGTCGACGTGGTCCGGCGAGTTCACGCTGATCACGGTGGTCGTCACCGCCGGGTGGAGCAAGGGGAAGCGGAGGGCGGTGACAATCCGCTCCTCCGGCAGGAGCGAGTTGGCGAAGGCGGCCACCGCCGGGCTGACCAGATCGTCGGCGGTTACCGGATCGGCGGTTAGACGGCCACCGGCCAGCGGACGCAGGGCGATGAATCCGTCGGACTCGTCGACGAATGGAGCCGATTCGAGTTCGGCCAGGTTCAGATACATGGCCGGGGTGGTTGACACCCCCGACTTCATGACAGCGGAGGCGAACTCGGTGGAGTAGGGGAAGAACGACAGGTTGCCGATCTTGCCGGCCTCGACCTGGCTGTTGGACCAGGCCGCTATCTCCTCGATCTGAGCGGTGAGGGCGGCGACCCGGGCTTCGCTGTTCTGGGCATCGGGAGTCCGAAACAGCCACTGGACTGAGGCAATGATGTCGGCCTTCAACTCGGTCAGGCGGTCATCGAGCAGCGCCGTCAAACGGGATCCATCGAACCGATGGTGGTCGAACCCTGGTTCGGCCAACTTGACGATGTGATGGAACTCCCGGCCGGTCCCCCGGGCCGCGGCCAGCGCCTCCAGATACAGACCGTGGCTGTCGTACTCGTGGGAGGAGTGATGGGTGTCGATACCGAGATCGTGCAACCGGCAGAGATGGGCGGCCGGGTCACCGCCGGCGGTCTCGGGAGTCAGTCGCATCGACCCGTAGCACACCTGGCTCAGTTCCGGGCCGGCCGGGGCCAAGCGGCGGCGGGGAACCGTCACGAGGCGAGAACGACGCCGGTCTTCCAGATGAGGCGATCGCCGGTCTTCTGGGCGGCGAAGGCGTTGCGGCCATGCAGGACCAGGCTGTCGCGCCAGGCCACGGCGTCACCTCGATCCAGGCCGACGGGATGAACCAGCTCGGTCGGCAGGCCGGTCTGAAGGAGGTCGAAGAACTCCTGGTTCAGTTCCAACGCTTCGGCCGGTTGACCGGGTTCGGCGCAGTAGTAGTTGTAGTTCAGGTCAACCTTTCCTTCGCCGTCGATGGTGAGGATGGGACGATGCTTGAAATCGCCGGCCTTCTCGTAGCGCACGTCGACCGACTGCAGGCGATCGAGCAGCCCCGGGTCCTTGGTGGTCAGAAATTCCACAAGCTGACGACCACTCACGAAGATGGTCTCGCCGCCCCGGGGGGCGGAATGAACACAGTAGAACAACATGATTCCGGCCGGCGATGACACATACGACTCGTCGGTGTGGAGCGGCTGGGCGTTCTTGCTGTGGCGGAAGGCAACGTCGTCGGGCACATCCGACCGGTAGCAGATCTCCGACCAGCGTTCACCGGTCGGCCGGCCGCCGGTGGCGTAGTCCTCAGCGATGTCGACCGGGGTTCCCAACGCCTCGACGAAGGCGTCGTAGTAGGCCCGGAGGTCGGCTGGGGCATGCTCCAGCCTCATGTGGGTCACCTCGTAATCGGAGATGACGGGAGATGCTGTCGTGGCGTCACTGCCGGGATCCCGACCGGTCAACAACACCTCGGTTTCGAAACTCATTCGACTCATTGCGCCCAGGCCCCTCCCTGCTTGGCGATTGTCGCAGCGAAGTATAACCATCGACACCGAGGCTGTGATCGCGATAAGAACAACGACTTAGGCTCGGGTTCTGCGGTGCCACGGCCTCGCTGAGCGGTGCTACGGCACCGCAGAACGAACTGGTCAGGCGCTAGAAGAGATCGTCGAGCAGCTTGTCGATTTCGGAGCGGTCGACCTTGGTGGTGGTCGGCTCGGACTCGTCAGCCAGGCCGCCGTCGGAGTGCGACGAGGCGCCGTTGGCCGATTCCGGGCCGTGGCCGTTCAAGGCGATGACCTCCACCGGTTCGTCGCCGTCGACGTCTTCGTCGACGAGGTCATCCTCGTCCACGAATTCATCTTCCTCAATCAGGTCCAGCTCATCGTCTTCGTCATCGAAGACCACGACGGCCTCGCCGGAGTCATCGTCGGTCACCTCATCGAGGGATTCCTCAGCCGGTGACCACTCGTCGTCGACATGCATCTCGTCCTCCAACGACTCCGGGAACTCCTCCGACGAGTAGGCGCCGACCGCAGCCAGCAGTTCGAGGGGGATCTCCCGGGTGGGTTGATCACCGCCGTCGAACTCGACGAGATCGTCGTCGGCCTCGGGCTCCCCCGGCAGCTCGAAAGCCGCATCACTGTACTCGGCCGGTTCGTCGGCCGGCCAGGTCGAGGCAGGCCGTTCCTGGTTGAACACGTTGGTCGGTTCGTTGTCGCCGTTGGCTCGGGGGCCGCCCCCCAACTCGACGATCTGTGGCATTCCGTCGTCCGGGGGCTGGGGACGCGACGGGTACAGGGGGACGAAATCGCCCGAGTCGGTATCACGGTGGCGGTTCTCGGTGCTCAGATCGCCGAAGGCGTTGTAGGCCCCTTCCTTCCTTCTCGGGGCCCGGTTGACAACCACACCCAGAACGTTGCCACCGACCCGGCGCAGGCTCTGGATGGTCTCGACCAACTCGGCCTCCTTGGTCTGCTTGGCGCTCACCACCACGATGACGCCGTCGACCGCCGGGGTGATCGACAACGCGTCGGCCACCGGCAACGTGGGCGGGGCGTCGAGCAGGACGAGGTCGGCCAGGGAACGAATCTGACTGAGGGTCGACGACACCGCCTGAGAGGCCAGGAAAGCGGCCGGGTCGTCGGGGCAGGTTCCGGCGGTCAGCACCCGCAAGGTGCTCGACAGGCTGGGCAGGCTGACCGCAAGCTGGTCGAGCGGAATGTCGTCGGTCAGGGCATCGCTGAAGCCGGGGACCTTGGGGGCGGAGAACAGATCGTGGATCGAGGGGCGACGGAAGTCGACATCGACCAGCACCACTCGGGTACCGACGTTGGCGTAGGCGGTGGCCAGGTTGACGGCCATGGTTGATTTGCCGTCGCCCTCGTGAGGACTGGTGACCAGGATGGTCTTGATGTCGGTGTCGACGGTCAGGAAGCGGACAGCACTGCGAACCTTCTGGTAGCCGTCGGCGTAGATGCTTCCCGGCCTGGTCTGGGAGATGGTGGCCAGGCCTCGCCGGGCCAGTTGGCGGGGAGCCACCGGCACTTCACCGAGCACGGTGAGGCCGAGACGTTCCACCGTCTCCGAACTCCGGATCGTGCGATCGAGACCGTCGACCACCAGAGCGATACCGCCGCCGACGATGAGACCGAGCAGGGCGCCGATGGCGATGTCACGCGACACCGGGGCGTTGATGGGCTCCTTGGGGGCGGCCGCCGTCTGGAACACCTGAGCCGAGCCGGCCAACTCGCTGCTCAACCGCAGCTGGGTGATGCTCTCGACGCTGGCCTCGATCTGGGCGTCGACCAGGCCGAGCTCGCCGGAGATGGCGCTGGCCTCCCGGTCGATGCGCAACTGAATGGTGGCCCGCTGCTCCTGCCCAATGGCTCGAACGAGATCATCCTCCAGTGACTCAATCGTCTGCCTGATCCGGGCCCGCTCATCGCGCAGGGTGGCCAGTTCTCGTTCCAGCTCCTCGACAATGGCGTCGATGCTGGCCTGAGCCGCCTCCCGTTTGTGGTCGACGTAGGCCTCGGCCCAGGTGTTGGCCACCCGGCTGGCCCGCTGCGGGCTCGATTCCCGGAAACGGAAGTTGAGAACGTCGGAGTCGATGTCGGCGGTGATGGCCCCGTCGATCTCCTCCAGTTCGTCCTGGGTGATGTTCAGTCGGTCGGCCACCTCCTGCCTCACCGTGTCGCTCTCGGCCAGGTTGATCTCGTTGCCGAGGTCCCGACTGGCCACTTCGGTGTTCACGTCGATCCGACTGGCCACCGCGTCCTGCGCGGCCGTCGTGCCGAGCAGGACCCGGGCCGTGGCCTCGTAGGTCAACGGGCGCGACGTCGAGTAGAACCAGGCCAACGCACCGAAGGCCAGGATCGGCAGCAGGACCCAAGGCCACCTCCGTCGTAGGACGGCCAGGTAGTCGGTCAGCTCGCGCTGTTCGCCTCGTTCAGTGCTTGGCAAAGCTACACCATCGGTTCTTCTCAGCCGGCCATGGGCCGCCGGCGCCCCATCCATTAACAACAATTGCCACGGCTCTATGGCAAGACCAGACGGCAAGAGTAGATAGCAAGATTATTGGACACTCCACGATAGCGCAGGAGCGGCGGAGAAGCCCTTCGGGAGGGCCGTGTGGGTGGAATTCACCTAGTTCGGCCAGGCCACTTGAAGGGGTACGCTGATGATTATTCTCGAGTACGAACGAGAATACTTGGCGAGCCCGGCGGTCGGGCAACAGGAAAGAGGGACACCCGTGTCGGAACTTGCGATGTCAGGCACAGAACACGAAACCTCAGGCCCGGTGATGGCCGATCCCGGACTCGACCACGGCAGCCGCCTGCTCGACAGGATCAAGTCGCAAACGGCCAAGGTGGCGGTCATCGGTCAGGGCTACGTCGGGCTGCCGGTGGCCATGACCGCAGCCCACCAGGGCTTCCTCACCGTCGGCTACGAGATCGACCTCCGCCGCATCGAGATGCTCCAGCAGGGACGGTCCTATGTCGAGGACGTGGCCGACGACGAGCTGGCAGGGGCGTTGGCCGGATCGTATCGTCCAACCTCCGACCTGGGTGAACTGGCCGGCTTCGACGTGGCCGTCATCACCGTTCCCACCCCACTGAACGACGGTGCCCCCGACCTGTCGTATGTGGCCTCGGCCGGCGACGCCCTGGTTCGGGTGCTGCGGGCCGGCGCCTTGATCATCCTCGAGTCCACCACCTTCCCCGGCACCACCGAAGACTTCCTGAAGCCGATCCTCGAATCGTCCGGGCTGCGGGCCGGTGTCGACTTCCATCTCGGCTATTCACCGGAACGCATCGACCCCGGCAACAAGACGTGGACCTTCACCAATACTCCGAAGGTGGTCTCGGGCATCGACGACACGTCACGGCAACTGGTGGCCGCCTTCTACGAGCAGCTGGTCGACGCCGTGGTCGAGGTGGAGAGCACGGCCACCGCCGAGCTGGTCAAAATCCTGGAAAACACCTATCGCCACGTCAACATCGCCCTGGTCAACGAGATCGCCATGTTCGCCCGGGAACTCGGGGTCAACATCTGGTCGGCCATCGACGCCGCCTCAACCAAACCGTTCGGCTACACCCCGTTCTGGCCCGGCCCGGGAGTGGGCGGACACTGCCTACCCATCGACCCGTCGTACCTGTCATGGCGGGTCAAGCAGAACCTGGGCCAGACGTTCCGTTTCGTCGAACTGGCCAACGACATCAACGAGCACATGCCCGACTATGTGGTCCACCGGATCCAGTCGCTGCTCAACCAGGAGAAGCGGGCCATCAACGGCACCAAGACCCTGCTGCTGGGGGCCACCTACAAGGCCGGCACGTCGGATTGGCGGGAGTCGCCGGCCATCGCCGTGGCCCAACGCCTGGCCGACAAGGGGGCCGAGCTGACGATCTGCGACCCCCACCTGCCGCCATCGGTGGCGCTCCCGGCCGACGCTCCGCTGGTCGACTTCACCCCCGAGGAGCTGGCCAAGGCCGACCTCGTGGTCATCCTGGTCGACCATCCCGAATTCGACTCCCACGTGGTGGCGGCCAACGCCTCGTTGGTGTTCGACACCAAGGCCGTGCTCCGGTCCGAGGGCTTCGAAGGCGAGCTGCTCTGAGCAGGCCGGCGGCCACATCACCACCCACCGAGCCCACGGAAACCGAAAAGGAGGGCCGCACAGCATGATCTCCATCATCGACTACGGGATGGGCAACGTCGGCTCGATCCAGAACATGCTGGCCCGGATCGGGACCAAGGCCGAGATCATCAGCGACCCCGACGGCGTCTACCGGGCCGACAAACTGATCCTCCCCGGCGTCGGAGCGTTCGACAACGCCATGATCCGGCTGAAACAACTGGATCTCATCCAACCGTTGCACGAACGGGTGACCCACGACAACGTGCCGATCCTCGGTCTCTGCCTGGGCATGCACCTTTTCTGCCGCTCCAGCGAGGAGGGTGAATTGAGCGGCCTGGGCTGGATCGAGGCCGACGTTCGCCGCTTCAGCTTCGACGACGCCGGCCCGGCCTCCGGGCTGCCCATCCCCCACATGGGGTGGAACCGGGTGGCGGCGGACGCTGACCAATCGTCGGTGCTGTCCGATCCCCCCGAGGGCACCAGGTTCTACTTCGCCCACTCCTACCATGCCGTGTGCGACCACGAGTCGGATGTGATCGGCACCACCGAATACGGCTACCGGTTCCACTCGGGGTTTCAGCGTGACAACGTCATCGGTCTGCAGTTCCACCCGGAAAAGAGCCACCGCTTCGGCAAGGGCGTTCTGACCAGGTTCACCGAGCTATGATGCCGCTGCCCACCAGGGTCATTCCCACGCTGCTGCTCAAGGGTCGAGGGCTGGTTAAAACCATGAAGTTCGACGACCCGAAGTATGTCGGTGACCCCCGCAACGCCATGAAGATCTTCAACGAGAAGGAGGTTGACGAGCTCGCCCTCCTCGACATCACCGCCACCAACGAGGGCCGCTCCCCCAACTTCGAGCTGATCTCCGAGATCGTGACCGAGGCGTTCATGCCCGTCTCCTACGGGGGCGGCATCAACAATGTGGCCGACGCCCGCCGGGTCATCAACCTCGGAGTGGAGAAGGTGATCATCAACAGTGCCATCGCCACCGATCGCAGCCTGCTGTCGGCTCTGGCCGACGACCTCGGGCGCCAGAGCGTGGTGGCGTCCATCGACGTGAAGCAGCGGCGCCGGGGCCGGCAGGAGGTCTATACCCACTCCGGCAAAAAGCGAACCAAAACCGACCCGGTCACGTTCGCCCGGTCGGCGGTGGACGCCGGGGCAGGGGAGATCCTGCTCAACTCGATCGACCGGGACGGCCGCCAGAACGGCTACGACATCGAACTGATACAGTCGGTCGTGCAGGCGGTGGACGTTCCGGTGATCGCCGCCGGCGGGGCCGGTTCGATCGCCGACCTGGGAGCCGCCGTGGTCGAGGGCGGGGCCGCCGCGGTGGCGGCGGGAAGCCTGTTCGTGTTCCAGGGTCGGCACCGGTCGGTCATGATCAGCTACCCCTCCCGCAGTGAGCTCGACCGGGTCTTTGGATACGAAGCCTCTTGATGATGAACTCGACGGTGAACGCAACCATGAACATTCCCCACCACGACACCTACCAGATCTGCCAACGCTGCGTGATGGACACGTCGGTGGTCGACATCACCTTCGACGAGAACGGCTTCTGCAACCACTGCACCGCCGCCCTGGCCCGCATCGAGACCGAGAGTTTCGATCCGGCGGAACGGGACTCGCGGCTCGAGCAGCTGGCGGCCACGGTCAAAGAACACGGTCGCAACAAACCGTATGACTGCATCATCGGTGTCAGCGGCGGTGTCGACTCCACCACCGTGGCCTACACCGTGAGCGAACTCGGCCTCCGCCCCCTGGCCGTGCACTTCGACAACGGCTGGAATTCGGAGCTGGCGGTCGACAACATCACCAAGACCCTGTCCGAACTCGACATCGAGCTCTACACCTACGTCGTCGACTGGGAAGAGTTCAAAGACATCCAGCTGTCGTTCATCAAGGCGTCGGTGGTCAACTGCGAAGCCCCCACCGACCACGGCATCAGCGCCCTGCTGCTGCACACCGCATCCGAACACGGAGTGCGACACATCCTGACCGGGTCCAACCTGTCGAGCGAGACCATCCAGGCCATGCCCTATGGCCACTACAACCAGGATCTCCGGCAGCTCAAGGCGCTGCACAAACGCTTCGGCACGGTGCCGATGAAGACGATGCCCACCATCAGCGTGAAACAGTACCTCTACTACATCCTGGGCAAACGCATCCGCCCCATCCCCTTCCTCAACTACATCGACTACGACAAAGAGGTATGGAAGAAGCAGCTGTCGGAGTCGATCGGCTGGCGGGACTATGGCGGCAAGCACTATGAGTCGGTGTGGACCCGTTTCTTCCAGGGCTACTTCCTGCTGCGCAAGGCCGGCTACGACAAGCGGCGGGCCCACCACTCGTCGCTGATCGTGACCGGTCAGATGACCAGAGACGAGGCCTTGGCCGACCTGGAGACACCCCCCTACGACGAAAACCTGTTGGAGGAGGACCTCCAGTACGTGCTGAAGAAGTTCGGGGTGACGGCCGACGAGTTCGAGGCCCTGCTGGCGGCGCCACCCAAACGGGCTCAGGAATACCCGAGCCAGACGTTCCTGTTCGACACGATGTACAAGTACCGGCAGATGTTTCGCAAGATCGCCACATCGGCCTGAACCGGGGAAGCGTTCCGTGGGTCTCGTCAACCTCCACCTCTATCCGTCGGACTTCACCCACGAGTCGCGGATGCTGCGGGAGACCGAGGCCGTGCTCGACGCCGGAGTGGTGTCCGATGTCGTGATCGGAGCGACCTGGAGCGACGGTCTGGCGATGAGGGAACGGTTCGGCCCCGATCGTGAGGTCCACCGGCTGAAGACCCGCTTCGGGCGCCGAGGTGGCCGCTGGGACAAGCTGGGCTCCCACCTGGAATGGATGCTGCGGGTGCTGGTTCGATTCGGCCGCCGCCGGATCGATGTGGTCAGCTGCCACAGTCTCACCGTGCTGCCCATTGGCGTGCTGTTCCGGCTGCTGCGACGGTCCACTCTCGTCTACACGCCCCATGAGTTGGAGACCGAGGTGGCCACGCCCCCCATCCCCCGGTCGCTGGGCAAGCTCATCGAACGGCGCTTGATCGGCCAGGCCGACGTGGTGATCGTGGTCGGCGACAAGATCGGTGAGTGGTACGCCGCCGAGTACGGGCTCGACAATGTGATGGTGGTGCGCAACATTCCTCGTCGGCTGGAGGCGGCGACCGGGCGGTCCGACGTGATCCGCCAGCAGCTGGGTATCGAGGCCGAGGAACTGGTGTTCCTCTACCAGGGCGGCATCCACGACGGGCGGGGCATCAAGGTTCTGCTGGCGGCGTTTGGCCAGGTACCCCTCGATCGTCATATCGTGTTTCTTGGATACGGCGGTATGAGCGAGGAGGTCAAAGCCCATGCCCGGGAACGGGCCAACATCCATCACCTCCCGGCCGTGACCCCCGATCAGCTGGCCCGTTACACGGCCAGCGCCGATGTCGGCATGTCACTGATCGAGAACATCAGTCTGAGCTACTACTACAGCCTGCCCAACAAGCTGTTCGAATACATGCAGGCCGGGTTGCCCGTCATCTCCAGTGACTTCCCTGAGGTCCAGCTCCTGCACGACCGCTACGACTTCGGCTGGCTCAGTCCGGTCGAGGCCGACGCCGTGGCCAAGCTGGTGACCTCGATCACCGCCCAAGACCTGGAGGCCAAACGATCGAACTCCGTGGCCGCGGCCAAGGAAATCTCCTGGGATGGCGAGCAGGGGCTCCTGGTCGACGCCTACCGCCACGCCATCGAGGGGGCCTGATGCTGGAGCTGCCCACCAACCGCGCTTCGGCCACCGAATCGGCCCGCCACTCCGACGGCGGTGGCGGGGGCCGGTCGGCTCGCCCCGCGGTCGTCGATCAGCGGTCGAGACTCGGAGCCCGAACCCAGCTCGTGGGCATGGTGTTGGCCGCCCTCATGGTGTGGGGCGGGCAGGTGAAACAGATTCCCCCACTCAACGACCTACCGGTCGACTTCACCCTGGCCGCCACCTTCCTGGCTTTGGCCGCCGCCGTTTTCTACAGCGTGACCGTCAGGTCGTCGATCCGACGCGACCCGCTCCTCGTTCTGGTCCTGCTGTTCGCCCTCGGGATCTTCGGGGCCGTCAACTACGTGGCTACCGACTACGCCCTCGACAAAACGCTGCGCTACTTCCTGCTGACGTGGACGTCGGCCGCCGCCGTGGCCATGCTGGTGCGGGACCAATACGACTCGTTCCGCTTCCTCAAAGCCGTGCTGGGCGTGGCCCTCGGTCTGTCTCTGTTCATCGCCATCGGCGGGGAACGGGAGTACGACGAGACACTGGGCCGCCTCACCACCTCCGAGGGCGGCACCATCCTGTTCGGACAGGCCTGCGGTGCGGTGGTGGTGGCCACCGCCGCGTGGCTCATGACGTCGCGTCGGCTGAGCCCAATCAAGTTGGCGGTGGCCGGAGCCCTCGTCGCCTTCGAGATCTGGACGATGTTCGCCATTGCCAGCAAGGGGCCGATCCAGGCGGTGGCGGTGGCCACCATAGCCATGATCGTGCTCCAGATCCGGCGGCTGAACCCGACCACCACCGTGCGCATCTTCGGGATCATCGCCGTGCTCACCGTTGCCCTGTTCGCGGTCTGGGACCGGGTGCCGCTGTGGAGCCGGGAACGTCTCCTGCAACTGGCCTCCGGTAACTCGGCCGGGTCTCGATTGCGAGCCTGGACCTACACCTGGTCGAACGTCGATGCCTCACCGTTCGGCAACGGATGGGGCAGCTGGGATCTGGAGTCGCCGGTTCGTATCGGCTATCCCCACAACATCATCCTCGAGATCTGGTACGAGGCCGGGCTGCTGGGGTTGATCGTGCTGCTGGCCGCCATCGTCCTGGTGGCCGCCCGCCTGCTGGGGGTCTACGAGTGGGATCGGGCCATCGGTACCCTGGCCGTCGGGCTGGTTGTCTACTGGCTGATGGCGGCGCAGGTCAGCAGCGACGTCAACGGCAACAAGCTGTTCTTCGCCGTTCTGGTGGCCGGGGCGGCCCCCATCGCCTACGACCGTTGGCGGGCGGCGAACGAATCGAAACCCACCGTGGTCACGTCATGACCGACCGGCGGGGAGCGCTGGCTTCGGTGGCGCTGCCGCTGGCCGGGGTCGGTGCCGCGGCCGGAGGTGTGGCCGCCGTGGTCGGGCGGCAGCTGGTCGAGTTCGCTGTTCGCCGCAACCGCTCGCTGGCCATCGACCCACCGTCACCCTGTTTCTACCTTCCCTTCGACACCGCGGTGGCCGGACAACCCTTCGACCTGCACGTCCACTGCCCCGCCGGCGGGGAGTTGACCCTGCGCCGACTGGAGCGGGTGTCGACACCGGCTCCGGTGGTGCTCAAGGAGACCATCGATCCGATCTCCGGCAACGGAACCTACGATCTGTGGCGGGGTCTGGAGTGGCCGCCGCTGACCTTCTCCAGCGAGTCGGAGTGGAAGCCCGGCCTGTACCTGGCCGAGCTGTCATCAGGATCGGACCGCTACCGGCAGGCGGTGATCGTCACCGGTCCGGAGCCGGCGGCGCTGAGCGTCGTGGTGTCAACCAACACCTGGGCCGCCTACAACGACTTCGGTGGGCTGTCCAACTACGACGACCATGTGCTGCCCCACCCGCTGCGAGAGCTGTTTCAGGTGGCCCGGCTCACCAACCGGCGCATGGTGCTGGGCGAACGCCGCTACCTCCCTACCGTGCCGCTCCCGGCTCACCGCCCCAACGCCAGGGTGCACGAGGATCTCGCCGACCTGGAGGCCGACCCGGTCACCGACTTGAGCCACCTGGTGCGGGCCGAGTGGGCCTTGCTGCGTCACCTCGACGGCTTGGGCGTCGACTACAACGTCTACTCCGATCACGACTTCGCTTTCAACTCCGGTCCGACAGCGTCCCGACTGGTGATCTTCACCGCTCACAGCGAGTACTGGTCGGCCGAGATGATGGGGCGGTTCTCGGCCTACATCGGCTCAGGGGGACGGGCCCTGTTCATGTCGGGCAACAACTGGTACCGCCAGGTCAAGCACCTGGAACACGGTCTAGAGGTCATCGATCAGAAGCTCGACGCCGGGTTCGTGGCCGGGGTGCTCGGTACCGGCTACACCGCCGACGGCTACGAGACCTCGGCCCCGTTCCGGGTGGTGGACGCCGACCATCCGGTGTTCGCCGGGCTGGACCTGACCGCCGGTGATGTGTTCGGCGGACCCGACGGCGACGGCAACGGGGCCAGCGGTTACGAGACCGACAAGCTGAACGCCTCCAGCGGTGTGGTCGACGTCCTGGCCGTGGGGCTGAATCCCGAGGGGCCGGCCTTCATGACCTGGAAAGACGATCCCGGCGGTAGTGGCGGTTGGGTGGCCAACATGAGTTCGGTCGGTTCGGCTCCCTGGGCCGAACGCTGCCCCACCTTCGGCGCCGTCGTCAACAACATCATCGACCTCGGCCTCCGCTGACCCGGAAGCAGCCGGCTGCCGCCGGCCGGTGTCAGCCGCCGGCGGTGGCCGATATTCGCTCCTCGACGATGAGTCGGATGTCGACGTTCACCGATCGCTCCAGCATGAGGCCCAACTCGTCGGCCAGTTGCTGCGGGTCGCCCAAACCATCGGCCGGACCGGTCACGACCACCGAGACGGTGTCGGCGTCGACGGTCGACGACACCGCCTGATGGCCGGAGTCGGCACCCAACCAGGCCTTGACGGCGGCGTCCACGTCCTGCTGGTCGAGCAATGACCGGGTCAGCTGGGAGCTGTTGAGGAACAGGGCACCCAGCACCAGGGCGGCCAGCACGATGACGGCTGACACCGAGGTTCGGACCCGATGCTGGTTGGCCGCCACCTGGGCGATCGGGGTCACTCCGGTAGCCACGAAGGTGAGTCCGCCCATCACCAGGATGGCCAACATGTTGGTGGCGAACAGCAGCAGGGCGCCGTTGCCGGCCCGCCAGTCGCCCTGGGAGTAGGCGATGCCGACGACGGTCAACGGGGGGACAAGCGAGATGGCGATGGCCACCCCGGGTAGGGAGTCGGACACGTCGGGCCGGGACAGCCCGTAGGCCCCGGCCGCACCGGCGGCCAGAGCGGTGATGAGATCGGCGGTGGTCGGGCTCGACCGTCCGAGAATCTGACTGTTGGTTGCGGTGTTGATGATCGACGGCTCCGACAGGCCCAGCAACACCCCGATGGCGATGGCGCAGGCGATACCGCCCAGGGCCATGGCCGTGGATCGTTTCAGGCGGTTGGGCCAGCCCATGACCAGTGAGATGGCCATACCCATGAGTGGTGTCATCAGCGGGGCGATCAGCATGGCCCCGATGACCACGGCGGTGGAGTCGGTGATGACTCCCATGGAGGCGATGACGGCAGCAAACGACATCAGGGCGAAGAACCGTACGACCCGTTGGCGGGTGTAGGGCCCTTCGTAGAGAATCTTGTCGTACAGCGCCTGCCGGGCGTCGACCGACTTCGGTCGGTCGATCAACCATCGGCCGATCACCTCGACCGCCCGCTGGTAGGAAACAACGCCGTCGGTGTCGGCATCGAGGGAGGCGATGACCACCAGCACCGAAACCGCAATCCAGGCAATGGCCACCACCGTGGTCAGCGCCCCCAGCGCCTGCTCCGGAAACAGGAACAGCAGCAGCCCGACGGCGGTGAGGGAGACGGCGGTGGACAGGATCACCGACGCCCGTACCTGGTTCGCGCCGTTCTTTTTGGAGTGTTGCCGCTGACGCCACACCAGCTGGGCGGCATACAGCAGCGCCACCGCGCCCAACAGCCGGCCCAGGAACTCGCCCGACTGGTTGGGGTTGATCAGCAGGAAAGCCCCGACGGCCATGCCGGCCAAACCGCCCAACACCATCAACCAGCGCCGGGGCCGACGGCGCAGGGCAGTGCTGATCCCACCGATGGCCAGCCAGCACACGGCGGCCCCGAGCAGTCGGGACAGGATGACGTTGGATCGGGTGGGCCAGAGCACGATGGCCAGCCCGATGACGATGGCCCCGAGGGCCCGCAGCACCAGTGGGTTGGTCAGAACCGTTCGATCGATCCGGGCCGCCGGCACGGCAACGGCGTCGGTGTTGTCGGTCAGCTCGGCACTGGTCAGCGAATCACCGGGGTCCGTCATGGTTCGAGCGTAGTCCCGCCCTGCAGCGTCGGCTGGGGTTGGGGCGCCTGGGCCCTGCCACAGAGCTCAAGTCACGATGGAGAAGGCGACGCCGGTGAGGTCGGCGTAGGCGAAGAAGGCGTCTTCCCAGTCGCCGCCGGTTGACACCTGGGCGTAGCCGTCGCTCCACGAACCGCCGAGGCCGTAGACCTTGCCGGTGCCGATGGATCCGTCGCGGAACAACCCCATCTCCATGGAGCCGGAGTCGGCTGAGAACTCCAGCGAATACAGGACGCCGGTCTCAAGGGTGAGCGAGCCCAGCTCGATGACGTGGTGGGTCCACTCCTCGCCCGCCATCTCGATCGTCCAGGACCCCACCGGAGCATCGTCGCCAAGCAGGTCGATCCGCATGGTGCCGTTGCCCCCACCGAAGATCGACAGCTGATCGACGACGAAGTCAGCCCGGGGTCGGAAGATCTGGCGAATCCGGTCCGATCCGGAGATAAGGAAGTCCTGCTTGGCTTCCATGTAGGCGTTGCCGTAGGTGCTGCCGTCGTCCATGATGATCAGCAGGTTGGTTTCGTAGCGGTTGCCGCTGCCGTCGAGCTTCTCCCGCTTGGTCGTCTCACCGAAACCGTTGCCGTCGGCCAGGTCGATGGTGATTCCCCAGTCGTCGATGGAGGGGGCCAGCGGGCCACGATCGGGGTCGCGCACGGCGTAGGAGTTGTTGAGCGAGATCCAGTTGTCGGGGTTCGCGTCGATGTTGTCGAACACGATGTGGTAGCGCAGTCCGGCGGTCAGGGTCGGAGGCGAGTTCCAGAACTTCTCGGCGAAGTGGATGGGATGGCCTTCGGTGGTGGATGCGTCCGGGGGTGAGGAGAGGCCGTTATTCAATCCCGGAGTCCAGGTGGTATCGGCCAGCACCTGGGTCAGGTCGGGCAGACCGTTGCCGTCGTCGGGTACCAACTGGATGTGGATGATCCCACCGGTTCCCGAGGCGTAACCGTCGCCACCCACATTGGCGGTGAAGTAGTTCTGGAAGCCGGCCATCTGACCCGACGTCTTGGCCGTGAACCGGTAGCTGACCCGCTGATCGTCGAGCGGGAGATTGGCCAGGTAGGTGGCGCTCCACGGGTTGCCGTAGTAGTCCCACATGTCGGGTTCGACCGGAACCGGGACCGTGGAACCCGGGGCGGTCGACTCCGGCCCGGTGACCACCAGGGTGGACGGGGTTGTGGTGGTGGCCGGCAACGGCGGCAACGACAACGGGTCGACCTGGTCGTCGGGCCACAGCACGAAGAACAACATGGCCAGGACGGCGGCGGCCACCAGAACGACGACGATCGGCCGGATCAGGGTGTTGGCCATCGACTCAGGTTGACGGTCTACCGGCGAGGGGCGCTCATTCTGGGTGTCGACGGCCACCGAAACGCTTCCTCATACCCACCGACATGCTCGATGCCATCGACGCCCCGGCCGCTCCCTGGGCTCGGGCCAATTCGAGCGTTCGCCACCGCAGCGACTCCTTGATCACCACGGAATAGGGAACCAGTTCTGCTCCAAACGTGCCGACGAAAGCGGCCACATTGGGGCTCGTTCCTCCTTCGAAGTCGAACGCTTTCGACCGTTTGACTGTCCGGCGGATCTTCTCCCAAGTGAGAAGACTACCCGAGCCGAAGTGGTGGTACTGCGGGTCATAGCCCGACATCAGGTTGTAGGTGGTCGTCTCGTCGAACACCTCATAGCTGGCGGCGTGGACGTTGCCGGCCTCGTCCTTGGCCACCAGGATCTCACGACAATCGTTGGCCCGACATGCGTGGTCGATCCGGCGGACGTAGTCGTCGGAATACGGTGGAGTCATCCCCTGACGATCAAAGGTCATTCGATTGAGTCGCAGAAAAACGTCGAGATCATCAGTCGGTTCGACAGCTACCTGCTTCGCCGCCTTCTTGATCTGACGCCGACGATCCGACGACATCGCCGTCCACACCTGATCCTCATCGGTCAAGTCGTTGAACCGGTAGGTGTAGGCCGTCTCAACCGTGTAGCCCCGTTGCTTGAACGGTAGGGCGGTGGGGACCGAGGAGTCGAAGCGCTGCCGGACCAGGTCGGCTTCGGGCAGGGCGTCGGCCAGCTCACCCAGCAACGACAGGTAGTGGCCGAGCCGTCGACGGGGGGCTTCGGCTCGGGGCTCGCTGATCCACGGCCCCAGTGTCATGGTCAGCTGAGGCATGTCGATGACCTTCAGACCCCACTTGTCGAGCCGGACGACATAGGGCATCCAGGCCAGCAGTTCGCCACCGTCACCCTTGATCTGAACCGCATCCCATCGACCCGGAGCAACCGCATCCAACCACCACGGCTGCTGGAACAGGCTGTTCACTGGGGGATCAGGGTTCACCAGGTGAGGGTACCTTTCACCCGCCCCGTCGACAAGGATGCAAATCACCCGTTCAGCAGCAATGCTCAAGGGGATTACCGGCGGCTCGGGCTAGCGTCGGGGGTTGGGGAACACCACGACAGGGCACATGGTTCGCAAACTTCTCACGTCACTATCCCAGGGCCGGTTCGGCGGCTTTCTCCAGTCGAACTATGTCCGCAACATCATGGTGATGGCCAGCGGAACAGCCCTCGGTCAGGTGGCCGTGGTCTTGTCGACCCCGATTGTGACCCGTCTGTTCAACCCGTCGGAGTTCGGCGTCTACTCCAACTACGCCGCCGTGTTCGCCATCCTGACCATCGCCGCCAACCTTCGCTACGAACTGGCGGTGGCCCTGCCCAACTCCGATTCCGAGGGCTCGGATCTCGTTTCGCTGTGCCTGGTCCTGGTGGCCACGGTGGGCACCGTGGTGACGGTGGTCTCGTTGCTGGCCGGCCCGAGCCTGGCCCGCCGCTTCGGTATCCCCGAGATCACGCCCTACCTGTGGGTGTTGGGGCCGGCTGTTGTGGTCAGCGGGATCTACGCTTCGCTCAACGGGTGGGCCATCCGCAGTCGTGAGTTCGCCACCCTGGCCCGAACCCGGGTCCAGCAGGGCCTCGGTCTGGTGGCCACCCATTTGTCCACCGGGGCCCTGGGGTTCTCATCGGGGGGGCTGGTGGCCGGCGGCATCGTGGGCCGGACCGCCGGGGTTCTGGCCTTGGCCCGGAGCAGTCGGCGGACCGGTTTGACGCTGGACGGGTTGCGGTCGTGGGATCGGTTGCGGGCGGTGTTCGTCCGCTACCGGCGGTTCCCCATGCTGTCGGGCAGCGCCGCGCTGCTGCAAACCACCGCTCGGGGCCTTCCCATCCTGCTCATCACCACCAACTACGGCACGACCATCGGCGGCTACGTCGGCCTGGCCCTACAGATCCTGGCGCTGCCGGTCGCCCTGCTGGGGACGGCCCTGCAGAGCGTGTTCTTCGGAGAGGCCGGGGTGCTGCACCGCGCCGGCCGCCACCACGAGGTACAACGGCTGCTGCGACGAACCGTGCTGGCCCAACTGGTCCTGGGGGCGCTGTTGATCGGAGTGGCCGCCCTGATCGCTCCCTATGTCATCCCCTTCGTGCTCGGGCAGGAGTGGGCCGAGGCCGCGGTGTACGTGCAGCTGCTGGCGGTGATGATCCTGGTCCAGTTCGTGGCCAGCCCGGTGACCGCCATGTTCGACCTGGCCGAGCGCCAGGATCTCGAACTGTTGACCGAGGTGGTCAAGGTGACGTTTCTGGCCGTCCCCATCCTGGCGGTGGCCGAAGCCGGCGGCTCGGCCCGGACAGCCATCGGGGCCTCGGCCATCGGCGGGGCGCTGGCCTACCTCGTCGTTCTGGCCGGCGTGTTCCGGGTCGGTCGCCCGTCCCCAACCCCCGAACCCCAAGAACCCCAAGAACCCCAAGAACCCCAAGAACCCCAAGAATTGCAGTAAAAAGCGAGGTGACGCCTCGGTTTTTGCTGCAAGAATTCGGGGGAGAGAGTGGGTGGTCGGTCGCCTTCCCCCGCGACCGGTCAGGACCCCGGAGTGACCACGCCTGTCTCGTAGGCCGTAACCACCAACTGAGCGCGATCCCGCGCTCCCAGCTTGGCGAAGATCCGACTGACGTGTGTCTTGGCTGTGAGCGGCGAGATGAACAACCGCTCGGCGATCTCGGCGTTGCTGTATCCCCGGCCTACCTCGGCCAGGACATCGCGTTCCCGATCAGTGAGTGAGCCCAGAAGATGCTCACTGCGGCCGGGGTCGGGGCGGGCGGCGAACTCCTCGATGAGCCGTCGGGTGATGGCGGGGGCAATCAGGGCATCGCCGCCGGCCACCACCCGAATGGCATCGAGCAGCTGTTGGGGGGCGGTGTCCTTCAGCAGGAATCCCGAAGCCCCCGCCCGTAGGGCGTTGTAGACGTACTGATCGAGATCGAACGTCGTCAGCATCAACACCCGGGTCTGTTCGAGCCGGTTGTCGGCCGTGATGCGTCGTGTGGCCTCGATGCCGTCGAGTTCAGGCATGCGGATGTCCATCAGGATCACGTCGGGCCGGGCGGTGAAGGTCCGATCGATGGCCTCGCTTCCGGTTGCCGCCTCTCCCACCACTTCCAGGTCGTCCTCGCAGGCGATCAGGGCGGCAAAGCCTCGACGTACCAGCTCCTGGTCATCGGCCAACACAACCCTGATCACCGGTGATGGGTTCACGTCGTGGCCCGATGGTAGGGGATCTCGGCGGTCACCTGATAGCCGCCGTCAGCGGTCGGTCCGGCATCGAGTCGGCCCCCCAACGACTCCGCCCGCTCCGTCATCCCGACGATCCCGACACCGGTCGACGCCACCCGACGGATTGAGGCACCCGAACGCCGGTTGCCGACGTTGAGGACCTGGACCAGAGCATGACCGGGGCGATGATCGAGCCGGACCTCGGCCGGAGAGGAACCGCCGTGGCGGGCCACATTGGTGAGCGCCTCCTGCAGAATCCGGTGCACGGCCACCACCGCGGCGTCACTGGCGTCGGGCGGAAACTCACCAACCACCTCACATGAGACGTCAACCCCGGCTCGGGTGGCTCCGGCCACGACCTCGCTGATGTCGTTGGGGTCGGCCGGCGTCGGCCGCAGGGGAACACTGTCAGTCGACCGCAGCACACCGACCATGGCCCGAAGTTCCTCGAGTGACGCCTTGCCGGTCGAGTTGATGATCTCCAGGGCCTCCCGAGCCCGCTCGGGAGAGCGATCGAACAGGTGGGCGGCAATGCCCGACTGAACCGCGATGGTCGCCAGGCCATGGGCCACAACATCGTGAAGATCCCGAGCGATGCGCAGACGTTCGGCCTGCACCCTGGCCCCGGCTTCGGCTTCGATGAGGTCACGCATCCGCTCGGCCCGAGTGCGCACGGCGTCGCCGACGGCAATCGGGAACAAACCCTGTGCTCCCTCGCCCAGTAGTTCATGCACCAGTTGCTCGTCGCCCAGGATCGACGCCGTCAGCGCCATGATCAACGCCGCCAGTGACGCGACAACGAGCCCTATCCGACGGTCACTGTGGCGGGCCACCGTGTACAGACTCACGACCGCGGCCGGTGTCAGGGCCAGCTCGTTGCCGACATCCCACGTCACGAACAGCCGCCCGAGCACAACCAGGCAGAGCACGGCCATGGGGCGGTGACGCCGGGCGACCAGCGACAGGCCGGCGACCACGGCCACAACGTAGGAGCGCCCGGTGGGCGTACCGCCGTCACCCAACCCATCGGCCAGTGCGGCCACAGCAAAAGCGGCAGCGGCCACGGCCACCAGAGCGTCGACCGCTCCAGGTTTCAGCAGGCTTCGCCTGGCCAGTACGGCTGCGGGGGTTCTGCTCTCGATCACCACGTGGTCCTCGCACCCAAGTATCGCTCACCGGCCGGCGACGGCCGTACTCCCCGGAGAGTACTGGTCACCTTCCGGAGGCCGATGTCGACCGAGGAGTCGGCGATCAGACTGGCAGGCAGCCGACCCGAAAGGAGCCGATCCGATGGCTGCTGTACTGAACCGACCCGGCCCGGCCGGCGACGAGGCCCCGCCTACTGGACCGATCTCCTGGTGGCGGCGGCCTGCGTGGAACCGATTCACCCCACTCCAGCTTCTGGTGCTCTCACTGGCCACGATTGCGCCGCTGGTCGTCGGCGCCGCCATCGTGGCCGGCTTGGCCGGGATCATCGCCACCGACACGATGATCGACGTGGCGTTGGAGGCGGGCGAGGATCCGGGGATGATCACCTTCGGAGCCATGTTCCTGGCCTCGCCGGTTCAGTGGCTGACCGGACGGTCGCAGGTCCGGGTCCGCAAGTATCTGGGCATCGTCTTCTTTCTGCTGGCGACGAGCAATGGTGCCATGTTCGTGGCCGAGAGAGATCTGGCCACGGCGGCGGCGGAGACGATGAGCAGCCCGTTTCTGGTTGCCGGTGGTATCGCCCTGCTGTTGTCGCTGCCGCTGTTCCTGACCAGCAGCCGCTGGTCGCAACGGACCATGGGCATGAAGCGCTGGCGCCTGCTGCACAAGGCCACCTACCTGGTCGCGGTTGCCCTCCTGGCCCATCTGCTGCTCATTCCCGACATTGGACCCGGTTCGGTCATGATCGCCGGGGGCTTCGTCCTTCGGATCCCGGCGGTACGGCGGCGCCTGACAGACCGGCAACGTCCCCCGAAAAACTTGCAGTAGAAAACGCGGTGTCACCTCGTTTTCTACTGCAAGAATGGGCGGGGCGGGGGGGCGAGCCGGGCGGCGGGGCGAGCCGGGCGGGGGAAGGCGGTCAGCGGCCGGTGAGCAGCAGCCGGTAGGCGGCCGGGCCGCCGGGGGCGGTGTAGCCGTCGTTGTGGACCAGGAAGGTGAAGTCGCCGCCGTGACGGTAGCAGTGCTCTCGTAGGGCGACGGCCTGGGACAGCACGGCCTCCGATTCCAGACCATCCGGATCGGTGGCGAAGATCGAGGCGTCCATCCAGATGAGGGGCCGCTCCTCCACCCCGGTGGCCCGCTCCCGCACGTGATCCCACAACAGGAAGGGCCGCGACGTCCCGGCCCGGAAACCGGGTTGCTCGGCGAATCCGAACGACGAGTCGTGAGCCAACCCGGCGTCATCCCAACAGCCGGGCGAGTGTTCCGGGTCCCAACGGAGATAGTGGTGGCGGCCACCGACGTCCTCCAAGGTGACGCCGGCCCGGGCCGCCGCGGCCTGAAGGGCGGCGACGTCGGCCAACAACGCCGCGGCGTCACGGAACGAGTCGTAGCCGGGGTGGATTCCGATGTTGTGGCCCCGACGATCGATCCGGGTCAGGAGTTCGCCGACCATCGGGTCGTCCATCGAATAGCGGCTCGGTGGCGTGCCGTCATTGCGGCGATAGCGGGGAATGAAATAGAAGTTGCTGACGACGCCCAGCTGGTCGGACGCATCCATGATGCGGTCGAAGCTGAAGTGGGGATCGTCGCGACCCCGGACGTGAACCCCGAACGCTTCCCGGGCCGCCGTCAGCGTGCCCGCCACGTCTCCGGTTCGTAGTCGTCCCAGCACGGCGAGCGGCGCACCAGCCGCCGTGGTGCCATAACGGCGCAGGCGGTCGACGTCGTGGGTCGGCACCGAGCTCGGCGAACGGGCGTGGTGGGCCACGTTGGGCCACAGCCGGGTCATGGCCGACGCCAAGACGGCCACGTACTCGTCGACCACGGGGCGGCCGACCAGGTTCCGACGACCGATGATGGTGGCCGCCATGGGGATCCGGCCATGAGCGTCACGCTCGCCGATCGACAGTTCGGACAGGCCGGTGATCAGGGCGAACGCCGAGCCCAGCACATCAATATTGACGGTCAGGATGTTGACGGCCAGGCTGGTGACGGTCATGGCGTCGCTCGTCGGCGGGCCCACGGCCACCGCCGGAGTGGGCCCCCAGAGCACGGGCAGCTGCTCCTCACCGGGAGCGGCGCCCAGCCCCGGATCCACCCAGGCGTCGGGTCCCGACTCCAACTCGGTCAGCCGGTCGAGGCGGTCGAGGCTGAGGATGTGATCGGCCAGGATCAGCCGACCGTCGGCCCCGGCCAGTTCGATGGTGACCGGCGCTTCGGGTTCGGACTCGACAACCGTGTAGTCGTGCCCAAGCCAGCGGCCGAGGATGGTCTCTATGATGTAGCGACGCGCTGCGGGCCGCGTCGGAGGGCAGGTCACTCGAAGCACGGCTCGTCCTCCACCATTGGGCCGGACACCATTCGACGATAGCCAGAGAGCCGACATGAATCCACGCTTGCCATCCCAACGCATCGGCATCGTCCACTACGGCGAACACACCCCGCTCGACACCGAATATCGCCGGGCCCGCATGGGCCAGTTGGCCCAGTGGTTGACCGAGGCCGGGTTCGACGTCACCCGGTTCGTGCCCACCTACTCCCCCTTCACCGGAACCCAGCGGCCGGCCGAATGGTCGGGTGTCACCACCGACGAGGGAACGATTCAGATGGTCCCCACCCGTTCCTATGTCCGCAGCGTCAGCCGCGACCGTTTCGGGTTCCTGCTCGACTTCGGGGCCGGTACGGCTGCTCGAGCCGCCGCACTGGCTCCGTTCGACGCCATGATCGTCGGTTATCCCCCACCCGGGGTGATCACCCGGCTACGACGATCGCTCGATTACGACGTGCCCATCCTGGCCGATATCCGGGACCTGTGGCCCGACGCCCTCGTTCCGGCCAAACGGCGGGTGCTGGTCACCGGGGCCGAGCTGCTGGGCCACGGCCTGGCCACCGAACTGCGTCGGGCCGACGGGGTGGTGGCCATGTCGGAGACCATGCTGGCCCGGGCTCCAGCCTCGGTGCGGCTACAGGCCATTCCCCACGCCATCCCGGCCGCCCTGGCCGAAGCCGCCAGCAACGTCGACCACGACCGGGGGCTGCGGGCGGTGTTCGTCGGAACGTTCACCCAGGGGGTCGACCTGCCGGCGCTGTTCGGGGGCTGGCGCCACTATGTCGGGCGGCGCCCCGGTGACAGCCCCGAACCGACGCTGGTGGTGTGCGGCGACGGCGAACGGGCGGGCGAGGTCGACGCCCTGACCCGCGACCTGCCCGGAGTCGAGTTGTTGGGCCGAGTGCCGTCCTCCACCGTCGGTGAACGACTGGCCGAGGCCGACATCGGGATCGCCGCCACCCGGCCCGGATTCGGTACGACGTTCAGCAACAAGGTGATCGAGTACATCGGGACCGGTCTGTTCGTGCTCAACTCGCTGGAGTCCGAGTCGGCCGGTGCCCTTGACCGCCTGGGCCTGGGGCAGCTGGTGCCGGCCTCGGCCGAGGGCTGGGCCGCCGGTTTCAGCGCGGCCGAAAAGCGGCTGGCCGAGCTGCGAACCAGTCGTTCTGAGCGCCGAACCACCGCCATCGAGAACTACGGGAGACCGGCCATCGAACCCCTGTGGATGGAGACGTTGGGCCGTTTGGGCCTGAAAACCGTCTGATCGGCAAGTCAAGGCTATGGTTTGGCCAGATTTTGACGATGATTTGGTCTGAAAGCTCCGGTTTATTTGACGCTCGCTATAGTCGGGTGCGGCCTGGGGATTGGTGGATTGATGACTTCGCTAGACGCTGCGCGAACCGGGCAGGGCTCCCCCCGCCCAACGGGGCTGCTGCTGTCGAAAGAGCTGACGTTCGAAGACCGGAATCCGATCGAGTCGGAGTCCAGCGTCACCGTCGATGCTCCCGCCGGTTTCCCAGCGATCGAAGCCCGGGCCGAAACGGCTTCCGAAGCAACTTCGGCGACACCCATATTGGCGCTGGAGACCGAGGCCACCTCGGCCACCGCCGCCGACCAACCTCGATGGAGCAGCGCCGCCCTGCGCTACGGCCCGATACTGGCCGTCGTCCTACTGGTCGGACTGATCGGTACCAAAGTCGCCGACTCCAACGATCTCCAGCTGGAAACCACCGATGTCGAGGAGACGGCCGCCACCTCGACCACGGCGCCGGCGGTGGAATCGGGCGAGCTTGCTCCTGCGCTGGAGATACTCGTGCCCGATGCCGGTGTGCCCAGTCTGTCGGCCGCCACCTCCACCTCGACCTCGACCTCGACCTCGACCACGGTGGCCACCACGGCGTCGACCGAAGCGCCGACCAACGAATCGGAGTCGACGACCAGCTCGACCGCCAAGTCGACGACCGCGTCAACCCTGGCTGTGGCCCCCAGGGCCCAGCCCAAGGAAGCGCCGGCCACCACCGCGGCGGCCGCCGCCTCCAGTTCCACCAAGCGCCAGGCCGCGGCCAGCGCGCCGGCACCAACAACGGCAACCAAGCAATCGCCCACCACCGCTCTCGATGTCGGTCGGTCCGGTACAGACACGTCGAAGGCGGAGACGGGTGGAACCACGGCCAAGTCGGACACAACATCGGCTTCGATGCCGGCCGACGACGCCGACAAGACCACGACCACCGAAGCGACCACGACGTCGGAATCGACCACCACCACCGAAGCGACAACAACCACGGAGTCGACCACGACCACTGAATCGTCGACCACCGAACCACCGCCTCCGGCCAGCAGCGGCAGCGCCAACTGGAACTACTACGGCAACCCCTGGACCCCCACCTATCTGGCCAATCTGCCGCTGCGCAACGGTTGGAAGATCTCCTACCGGTTCGAAGCCAAGCGATCCGGTCAGATGTCGGGCATCCAGAACTACTTCACCGGCAACGTCGGCCGCGACGGTTACGCCTCGGGTAACGGCGGCACCATCCAGATCCAGCTGGTGCCCGACAACGGTTCCGGCCTGCCCGACATGTCCAACGTGTTGGCCCGGATGACCTGGAAGCCCAACTTGAGCAACGGCCTGTCGTCGCCCCCCGGCGCTTCCTACTCCAAGGGTCACCCCACCCACTTCGCCGAGAAGTACTGGGACTCCCGCCCAAGCATCACCGCCGGCAAGCGGTACCACGTCGTCTTCCAGAACGTCGACGGCAACTCCAACAACTGGATCTCGCTCAACAACCCCTACGCCACCCGTGACGGCGGCCGCAGCAGCCTGGCCCCCTCGGTCTCCAACTGGGGCATGACTCTCGACAAGGGAAGCGGCTTCGCCGAGACCACCAACCGGGAGCAACTGGGCGGTGGTGGTCGCTACGACATCAACATGCTGGTCCTGATGGCCGACGGGGGCCACTTCGGCAACGCCTACATGGAAGCCAAGAACGACTACTCGGTCTCCGGCTCGTCGAAGGTTCGCCAGCTGTTCACCCCCGGCCACAACGTCTCGGCCTCCCGCCTCACCGTCTTCGCCGCCGGCAGCGGCACGCTGCGGGCCACCCTCACCGGTGGTGGGGAAACCGTGGGCAGCTGGACGGTCGGCACCTCGGGCTCCGGTTTCAACCATTACCTCATGAATGTGGGCAATCTCACTCTGCGGCAAGGGGTTCAGTATCAACTAGAATTTTCTGCTGACTCCGGATCGATGACGATGGCGACCTACAGGGACGGCTCGAGTGGACTTGGCAAGAACTACCTCGGTGGTGGCTCCTGGACCAACGGGCACTCCCAGTACTCATCCGGCGGCGGGTGGAGCGACACCTTCTACACCTACGCCGACCTCCAGGGAGTTGCGTTCTCGTAGCACGGCCACAACCGGGGAGGGAAAGTAGACCAATGACGGCTGAGTCCGTTGCCCTGATCGGCTGCGGTTACTGGGGCAAGAACCTGGCTCGGGCCCTGGCCCGGCTGGAGTCACTGGCCGCCGTGGTCGACGACAATCCCCAGACGGCGGCCACCATCGCCCAGCAGCACGGCTCGACCGTGGCCGCCCTCGACGAGGTGCTGGCCGACGATTCGATCTCCGCCGTGGCCATCGCCACCCCGGCCGCCACCCACGCCGCCGTGGCCTCGGCCGCCTTCCGGGCCGGTAAGGACGTGTTCGTGGAGAAGCCCATGGCCCTCCACCCCGACGACGCCCGGGCCATGGTGGCCTTGGCCCAGCAGGAGTCACGGCTGCTGATGGTGGGTCACCTGTTGCAGTATCACCCGGCCTTCCTGCGGCTGAAGGAACTGGTCAACGCCGGCCAACTGGGCCGGCTGCAGTACGTGTACTCCAACCGGTTGAACTTCGGCAAGATCCGTCGAGAGGAGGACGTCCTCTGGAGCTTTGCTCCTCACGACCTCTCCATGATTCTCGGCCTGGCCGGTGAACGGCCCGACTCGGTCCGCACCGAGGGTCGGTTCGTGTTGCACGGGCGTATCGCCGATGTCACCACCACTCATCTGACGTTCCCGTCGGGCCTGGCCGCCCACGTTTTCGTGTCGTGGCTCCATCCGGGCAAGGAGCAGCGGCTGGTTGTCATCGGCGACGAAGCCATGGCCGTGTTCGACGACCGGCGGCCCCGGGAGGAGAAGCTGGCCCTTCACCGCTCCCGGGTGGAGTGGCTGGACGGTCACCCCACCGCCGCCGCGGTGGAGCCGGAATTCGTCGCCGTGCCCGACGAGGAACCGCTGCTCAACGAGATGAGACACTTCATCGAATGTGTGCAGACCCGGGCCACCCCCCGTACCGACGGCCACGAGGGTCTGCGGGTGCTCGACCTGCTGACCGAAGCCAGCCGCCAACTGACCGCCGACCGCTCCTCGCCCCCACCAGCGGCCGACGAAATGGGCGACGCCACGGCGACGGCGGCCACCGACCAGCCCCTGGCCGAACGGCCGGGCCCGGGCGTGCACCCCACGGCGGTGATCGATTCCGGGGTGGAGATCGGCGACAACACCAAGATCTGGCATTACAGCCACATCATGCCCAAGACCATCATCGGCCGTAACTGCTCGCTCGGTCAGAACGTGGTGGCCGGCCCCAACGTGCGGATCGGCGACGGCGTCAAGATCCAGAACAACGTGAGCGTCTACGAGGGTGTGACCCTGGAGGACGACGTGTTCTGCGGTCCGTCCATGGTGTTCACCAACGTCGTCAATCCCCGGGCCTTCGTGTCCCGCAAGGACGAGTTCGCAGCGACACTGGTGCGGCGGGGGGCGTCGATCGGGGCCAACGCCACCGTGGTCTGTGGCACCACCATTGGATCGTACGCCTTCGTGGCCGCCGGCGCCGTGGTCACGAAAGACGTGCCCGACCATGCCTTGATGGTGGGTGTACCGGCCCGCCAGGTCGGCTGGGTGTCCCATGAGGGGGAGATCCTGGGCGACGACATGACCTGTCCCCGCACCGGTCAACGCTACGCCGTCGACGCCGGCCGGCTGGTCGAGGTGTCGGCCGAAGCAGAGGAAACGACGACGCAGAATGAGGGAGCAGACAATGACTGAGC
Source organism: Acidimicrobiales bacterium (assembly GCA_965216685.1). Classification (GTDB taxonomy): domain Bacteria; phylum Actinomycetota; class Acidimicrobiia; order Acidimicrobiales; family SZUA-35; genus JAHELU01. Next base: position 2,358,607 of record OZ244195.1, on the reverse strand, counting down.
GGATCGATTTGATCGACGTCCTGGCCCACCGGTCGGTGATCGGGACCGAGATCGACCGCCGGGTGGCCGACGTGATGGCTCACGGCCGGTTCATCATGGGGCCGGAGGTGGCCGAGTTCGAAGCGGCAGCCGCCGAGTTTGTCGGTGCCGTGGGCACCGGCGAACCAGTACACGCCATCAGCTGCGCCAACGGCACCGATGCGCTGGTTCTGGCCATGCAGGCCTACGGCATCGAACCGGGCGATGGTGTCATCTGTCCATCCTTCACCTTCGTGGCCACGGCCGAGGCGGTGGCCATCTGTGGCGGGCGCCCGGTCTTCGCCGACGTGGAGGATCACGGCTTCAACCTGTCGGCCGAGTCGGTGCGGCTGGCGGCCAAGCAGGCTGAGAAGGCCGGCATCCCGGTCAAGGGGATCTGTGCCGTCGACCTGTTCGGCGAGCCCGCTGACTACGAGGCTCTGGCTACCGTGGCCGAGGAGCTCGGCTGCTGGGTATTGGCCGATGGGGCCCAGTCCTTCGGCGGCTCCCACGGCGGAGTCCGAGTCGGGGCCTTGGCCGAGGTCACCACCACCAGCTTCTTCCCGGCCAAACCTTTGGGCTGCTATGGCGATGGCGGCATGGTGTTCACCACCGACGGCGAGCGGGCCGAGGTCATGGTGTCGCTGCGCCACCACGGCAAAGGCACCGAGAAGTACGACAACATCCGGATCGGGCAGAACTCCCGGCTCGACACCCTGCAGGCCGCCATCCTGTTACCCAAGCTGGCGGTGCTGGCCGACGAGATCGAACGGCGCCAGGCTGTGGCCGACCGTTACAGCCAGGCGTTGAGCGAGGTGGTCCAGGTTCCGGAGCTGCCGGCCGGCAGCACGTCCGCTTGGGCCCAGTACACGGTGATAACCGATCGCCGAGACGAGTTGCAGGCGGCGTTGGGCGATGCCGGCATCGGTAGTGCCGTCTACTACCCCAAGCCGCTTCACCTCCAGTCGGGCTATCGCCACTACCACGAGTCGGGCATCGATCTGCCCCGGTCGACGTCGCTGTCGTCGCAGGTGCTCAGCCTGCCCATGCATCCCTACCTGACCGAGACCCAGATCGACCGGGTGGCCACCACCGTGGTCGAGTCTCTGAGCTGAACCCGGCTTCCCGACCGGCCTGACCGCCATGGGCTCACGACCTCCCGACGAGTTTCCGGTCCCGGTCTTCTGGCGGACCGGGGTCACCCGATCGTTCGCCGAAATTCCCATCGACCAGGCTCCCTACGTGTCGATCGAGGTTCAGCGTGTCTCCTACCGGGCGACCGAAGGCATCATGGTGGCCCTGCACCGGCCGTCGGGGGCACTGGAGATCTACGCTCAACCTCAGCTCGGTCTCGACAAGGACTGGTGTGCCGGTGATCCGGCTTTCGCCCAGTTCGAGGTGGCGGTCCTGGCCGACCGCAACTTCGACGTGGCCCGCTGCCAGGTCGTCCCCGGTTCGGTCGACATGGCGGTTTCCTTTTGCGATGACGAGGGTCGCCGAATAGATGCGGCCGCCGCCCACCGGTCGTCGCGGTCAGCGCCTGCCCTGGTGACCCCGGCACCGCTGCAAGCCGACCCGGCCACGCTGCGCTTCCTGTTGATGCGTGAGTTCCGCATGCTGCCCCGGCGAGGATCGGAGCTTCGGGTGACGATCGACGGCCGGGCGGCCGAACCCCGACCGCTGCTGTTGCCGGCGGCGATTGCTCCCTTCACCCAGGCCAGAATGAGCACCAACCTGCTGATGGCCGGGCTGTTGCCCAACCACGTCGACCGTCCACTGTCGCCGGGGGCGATGGAAGCCCTGGACCATTGGGATCGTGCCACCACGACCGGGTTCGTGGGTGACCGGTTGTCGGAGGTCGGCGTGGCCAACGACCACGCCCGGTTCGTGCTGCGGTTCGTCGATCCACTCCCCCACCCTGAGGCCGTTCTGGCCGCTGGTCCGGCCGGCGGTCGGTTCCGGGTCGACTCCTCGCTCGGCCCCGTTGCCGGCGGAAGGTGGGAGATGACGGCGCAGCCGGGCGGCAACGACAGCGGCGGACAGGCGGTGACCTTCTCCCTGGTCGACGTCAACCAGGATTGGGCCCCGCCGCTGACCCAACCCTCCCGGCTGGCTCTCCGCCAAGTCAGGCGGCTGCGACGGCGGCGGCTGGGCTGGAGCTACCAGGCCGAGCTGCGGCCCGGCCCGGACGGCTGGCTGTCGACCGGCTGCTGGTCGATCGCCAACCGGTGATGGCAGGCCGGCTACTGGGCGCCGGCGGCGAGCTGTTCAGCTCCGGCGTCGTGCTGGTCGAAGCCAGGACCACCGAGTGGGATCCGGCCTGGCTGTTCCCGTCCGAACAACCCAACATCGAACGGGCGGTGGACAAGAGGCGCCGAGACTACACGCTGGGTCGGCGGTGCGCCCACCTGGCCATGAACGAACTGGGGGTCGAGCCGCAACCGGTCCTGTCCGGCGACCAGCGGGAGCCGCTGTGGCCCGACGGGCTGGTGGGGGCCATCACCCACACCGACGGCTACGCCGCCGCCGCCCTGGCTCGACGCCGTGATCGGCGTGGGGTGGGGATCGACGTCGAGCCCAACGGGCCGGTGCCGGACGGAGTGATCACCAGCATCGCCCGGCCGGAGGAGATCGACCGGCTGGCCGACCTGACGGCCACCGGTCTGACGGCGACCGGCTTACACGCCGACCGGCTGCTGTTCTGCGCCAAGGAGGCCGTGTACAAAGTGTGGTTCCCCCTGGCCCGCTGCTGGCTGGGATACGAGGATGCATCGGTCCGAATCGAGACTGGTTCTCAGGCCGACGGCCAGGCCGATGGCCAGGCCGATGGCCAGGCGACCGGCGGCCGTTTCCACGTCGAGATCCTCATCGACGGCCCCATCCGGACGCTCAGCGGACGGTTCGTGTTCGACGAGCATCACATCATGGCTGCCGTCGAATTGCCGGCCATGGACACCAACCAGCACTGATCACGGGCCAACAACAAGTTGGAGCGCCTGGCTGTCCTTGTTGGCGAATGTGGATTAGTGTCTTCTCTGAGATTCGTGGAAACACCAGGGATCTCTTCGACTCAAAGGAGTAGAGTAATGTCCAAAATTTGGCGGGTTCCAGCGATCGTGGCGATCGTGATCGCTGGTTTCTCTTTTTTTCCTGCCGCAGCCGATGCGGCCAGTTGCGACACGACGTCATACCGGAACACGGGCTACGCCATCTGTCAGGGCAAAGCCCCGGGTCAGAAGCATCGAGCCGTGATTGAATGCGTCGTCCCCTACCGGGGCTGGCCGACGACGTACTACGGCAACTGGACCAAGGGTTCGACATCCTCGGCAACGTGTCCGTCCGGCACCTCTCTGGTGTCGGTGAGCTACCAGCTCAGCTGGGGCTAGCGCTTACGGGTGATTCGGGGTCAAAGCAGGGAACGGATCTGCAACTCGCTTTGATCCCGAATCGCCGCAACGATCAGCTGAGGGCCACCCGCCGTAGTGGCAGTAGCGGATCCTCAGGGACCTCGTACTGGTCATCCCATGAATTGAGACGGTTGCGCCATTGTGACGCCTCGCCGATCTGGTCGACATAAGCGGCCTGGCGCTTGGCCACTCGCCCGATTGGCGGTTCATCTTCGGTCGACGGATCGTACTGGGCTTCGATGCCCAACTTCAGGTTGCGGAGCGCTTCGCTGCGCAGCTGTGACACGCGGGACTCCGTGACGCCCAGGAAGCGGGCCAGTTCCTTTGACGTCTTGCCCTCCAGGAAGTACCCGACGATCACCAGACGCTGCCGTTCCGGCAACAGCTTGACGGCGTCTCGCAGATAGTTGTGGAGTTCCCGGGTCTCCAGTTCTTCCGACGGTTCGACGGCGTTGTCGTCGCTGAGGATGTCGACCAGTGTCAGCTCTTCGGTGGTGTCGGCGCTGGTCTCGTGATCGAGGGCCAAGACAACCGATCGGAAGAGGCGATCCCGTAGCCGGGCCAACTCGTCTTTGGTGACACCAAGGGCCTTGGCCGTCTCGTCGATGTCGGGCAGGCGGCCCAACTCGCTGGCCAGCTGCTGCTCGGCCGACTCCAGCCGGCGGGCCAGGAGCCGCACCGAGCGGGGAGCCCAGTCGGCGGCCCGGACCGAGTCGAGGATGGCACCCCGGATCCGCTGGGCTGCGAACCGTTCGAAAGGAACGCCTCGACCCTCGTCATAGCGCCGAGCTGCTTCCACCAGGCCGAGCGCTCCGGCTCGGGCCAGTTCCTCCCGGTCGACGTGCCGGGGAAAGTGCACGGCCACCTGATAGACGACGTGCTTGACCAGCGGCAGGTTCGTTTCGATGCGAGCGTTGAGCTCCTCCCGCGCCTTCCCCGATACTCGAGTCTTGTCACCCATTGGTTGGTATCACCCTTCGATAGTCCTCCATGACAAAAAGGGTTCTCGACACAATGGGACGAAACCTTTAGCAAAAATTCCAAAAGCCGTCCGGCTTGAACTTCGACCAGATCACGCCCGAACTTGAGCCTCGTCGGGAATATGGGTCGGGGGAGGGGCTACAGGCCGCTGAAGGCTGAGATGGGAACGCCCCGGCGATGGAGGTGGGCCAGGAGGAGGTTGGTCGAGTTCCACTCGCTCAAACCGGACGCCCCGACCGGTCCGTCGCCGGCCAAGAGCCGCAGGGTGACGACCGTGGCCACAGCGGCCGCCACCATCGATGGGAAGGCGGTGGCGGCGTAGACGATGGTCTCGACTTGACCGTTTCGCCAGCCCCGAACCTCGGCCCGCACTGCGCCCGGCCCGCCATCCTGGTGGGGCTTGCGCAGCATGGGCAGGCGGGAGGTGAACCGATCGCGGCGGGTGGCGGAGACCCGAGCCGATAAACGTTGGGCCCGGGGATAGGTGCGATGCAACAGGATGGGGCTGGGAAGCGCTCCCCGGTAGCAGTCCCGGGCCCCGATGGGTTCCGGGAACCAGGCCAGGTCCCGACCGGAACCCCCGGCCCGCAGTTCCCAGCCATCATTGACCCAATCGCGACCGGGACGTTTCAGGGCACGGTGATGTTGGCGAGCACAGGCCGGGCCGGCGGTGCCGGCCTTGGCGATGTTGATGGCATCGACAACGTCGAGCTGGTTGCCGGCGTGGCGGGCCAGCAGGCAGCCCAACCCGGGGGCCATACCGGCCCCGACCACCATGGACCGCTGGACCCGGTGGGCCAGGTCGTCCAGCTCCAGGAGGGCGGTGACGTCCTCCGGAGCATCGGAAATCGACACCACATGACTGCCGGCAGCCAGCAGGTCTTCGGCCAGCGGTACCTGGGTCCGGCAGGGACCGGCCAGGATGGCAACCACCGGCGGCCGGTCACCGACGACGGGGCCGAACTCGACGGCCGCTCGACGGCCGACGATGTTCCTGGCCCGTTCCTCGGCTTGGGGATTGGGATCAACGAGCCGTAGCGACAGCGGCGGCGACCAGTGATCGGTCAGGTGTCGGATGATGTGGGAGCCGGTGGTACCGAGCCCGGCCACCGCCACGATGGGAGGCGTCGAGACGTTCACTCCTCGGGGCCGAGAAACTCGGTGAGTTCGGCCTCGGTCAGTTCCCGCCAGCCACCGGTCTGGGGCGGCACCCCTCCTCGCCCCCGCAGTCGAAAGAGGGTGGCGATCAGGCCGGTCAAACCGAGAGCGGCCACCACTCGTCGAACCAGGGTGAGCATCGCTCCAGCTTAGAGGCCCACAGCACCAAAGAATTGCGGTAAAAAGCGAGGTCTACCCTCGTTTTTTGCTGCAATTTTCGTGGTTTGAGGGCGGGCGCCGCCGACTCAACCCTTGGTTGCTCCGGCCGTCAGGCCGCCGAGGATATGTCGCTGGGCCACCAGGAACACGGTGACGATGGGGGCGGCCCCCACCAGAGCGGTGGCGGCCAGCAGCCCCCACTTGGCGTTGTAGCCCTCCTTGAGGAAGGCTTGGAGGCCGACCGGCAGGGTGTAGTTGTCGGTGCTCTGCAACAAGAAGGCGGCCAGGATGAACTCGCCGAAGATGGCGATGAAGCTGATGATGAAGATCACCGCCAGCATCGGTCGGGCCAACGGCAGGATGATGCGCCAGAAGATGCCGAACGGGCTGGCGCCGTCGATCAAGGCCGCCTCGTCGAGCGAACCCGGTACTGAGTCGAGGAAGCCTTTGAGGAGGAAGGCGTTGAATCCGGCGGCACCGCCGGCGTAGACCATGATCAGGAAGATGTGGGTGTTGACCCCGGCCCACGGGGCCACCTCCCCCACCTGCTGGGCCAACACGAAGAAGGCCACGAATCCCAGGAACTGGGGGAAGATCTGCATGACCAGGAGCGACGTCAGCAGGGCCCGACGGCCGGTGAAGCGGAGACGGCTGAAGGCGTAGGCCGACAGGGCGGCCACGGCCACGTTGGCCACGGCGGCAATGAGGGCGATGTAGAAGCTGTTCCACAGCCAGCGGCCGATGGGGGTTATGTCGTCGCCGAACATGCCGCTGAAGTTCTCCAGCGTGACCCGGCGGGGAATGAGACGGGACGAGGCCAGGCTGTTGGAGGCGTTGAAGGCGGCCGACACGATCCACACCACGGGGAACAGGGAGAACACAGCCACCGTCGAGGCGAACAGGTGTCGGCCACCGGAGCGGCGGAACCACCGTTGGAAGCGGTGCAGTGTTGTCGGTTGCCCGGCCGCGGCCCCGACCGAAGCCGGCTTAGTGGTCGGCGTGACACTACTGGTCATAGATTTCCTCCAGACGTTTGGTCAGCCGGAAGCTGAAGGCCGACGTGGTGGCCAATACGAGGAAGATCAGGACCACGATGGCCGAGGCCAGGCCGAACTGCGCCCCCCGACCGGCGGCTTGGGCCAGACGGAAGGTGAAGGAGATCAGCAGATCGGTTGAGCCGACGGGCACGTCATAGCCACTGAGTGGCGGGCCACCGGAGGTCAGCAGGAAGATCAGTATGAAGTTGTTGAAGTTGAAGGCGAATGACCCGATCAACAGCGGCGCCGTCGACACCAGCAGCAGAGGCAGGGTGATCATCCGGAACGACTTCCACGGTCCGGCGCCGTCGACCCGGGCCGCCTCCAGCAGGTCTTCCGGCACCGAGGTCAGGGCACCGGAGGTGATGAGGAACATGTAGGGGAAGCCCAACCAGAGGTTGACGACCAGTACGGCGATCATGGCGGTAGCCCCCCGACCCAGCCAGTCCACGGCGGGCAGACCGAAGGTTTGGATCACCCCGTTGACCTTGCCGAAGTCGCTGTTGAGCAGGCCCCGCCAGACCAGGACCGACAGGAAGGCGGGGATGGCGTAGGGCAGGATGTAGATCGAGCGGTAGACGGCCCGACCCTTCATGTGCTCGTCCTTGAGGGCCAAGGCGAGGCCCAGGCCCAGGGCGAAGGTCGACAGCACGGAGAAGAAGGCGAAGACCACGTTCCAGATCAAGACCCGGAGGAATGGGGTGCGGATGGTCGGACTGGTGAAGATGTCGACGTAGTTGTCGGGGCCGATGAACTGCCGCCAGCCGGGTAGCGATCCGTCAATGGCGTACAACGGCACATTGTTGCACGTCCCACCACCACAGGAGATGACGGAGTCCTGCCGTTGCAGATCGATGGCAGCCACCAGGTCCTGAGGAACATCGTCACAGTAGAAGGCCCCTTCCCCCGAGGTACAGGACAGACCGTTCTGGTTGTCGAAGACGGTGTCGGCCGCCTCGTCGTAGACGAACCGCTGGCTGGAATCGTTGACGGCGACGGTCGACAGGGTCTCGATACGGGCCAGTCGGCCGTCGGGCAGGTCGATGACTCCACCTTCGAGCTCTGAGGCCACCCCGGTGACCTGGAGCCGGGACAGCAGGCTGTAGTCACCGATCTGCGGTGGCGGTTCGGCCAGATCGATCTCCAGACCTTCGATGTCGGTGGCCGGGAGGGCTTGCGCTTCGCCGTCGGGGGGCCGGAGTTGGCCGAAGAAGACGTCGATGGTGTCGCCGCCGACCAGCAGCCCCAACTCGTCGGCATCGTTACGGTAGACGGCGAGATCGCCGGTCTCCGATCGCTCGCTCGACTGGGTCTGGCGAGCCTCGAGGTTTTCGATCACCTGTTGTTTGGTCAGAACGCTTCCCGTCTGCCAGTTGGTGAACGACACGTAGCCGGTGTACAGCACTGGATAGACGACGAAGACGGCCATCAGGATCAAACCCGGTGTCAACCACCGGGAGGCGCTGGTGCGGGGACTGAGATAGGCCCAGTTGACCAGGAGGGCGGCCAGGGCCAACAGGACGGTCAGCGTCCACAGCGAGTTGGAGACCAGGATGAGGATGGCCAGCAGAGCCAGGGCGTCGAAGACGGCGACGGCGACGGCTCGGATGATCAGGGACCGGCCCGATGCATGGGCCAGGTGGGTCCGGGGCTGTTCTCGACTGCTCCACGCTTCCACGATTGTCTTCATGGTCGCGGCGCCTTGTCGACAGCCCCGTAGTTTGACTCACCTTGCTTCTGCATCTGACCGGCCCCCCGTTCGGAACGAACTAGCCGCCGGTGACCGCGGTCCGGACCGCTTCGGCCGCCGTTGTCATTGCCGTTTCACCGTCCTGCTCGCCGTTGCGGACCAGCAACAGGTTGTCGCCCAGCGGACCCCACACCGCTGCCATCTCGGGGATGTTGGGGGTCGGGGTTCCGTTGGCCGCGGCCTCGGTGAAGGTGGCGACCTCGGGGCTGTCACCCAGGGTGGACAGCAGCGGGTTCCAGGCGGTGCCGCGGGGATCGGCGTCGTAGAGAGCCTGCATCAGCTCGTCGGTGGCCATGAAGTCGACCAGGAACGAGTTGGCCAGAAGCTGGTTCTCGGAGAAGGCCGACAGGTAGAAGCCCTGAGCGCCGACGAAGGCCTGAGCGGGCTGATCACCGATCTGAGGGATCAGTGACACCTCCCAGTTGACGTCGCTCTGCTCCTGCAGGCCGCCCAGCTCCCACGGACCGGTGATCCAGAAGGCGGCATTGCCCTCGAGGAACAGGTTCTTGGCCGTGTCGTAGTCGGTGGAGGCGATGTTGCCGGCGGCCACCTGGTCGGCCAGCGTGGACACACCCTTGATGGTGTCGGGACTGTCGAGACCGACATCGCTGGCATCGAATCCGGTCGACGGGTCGAACTGGAACAGGTAGCCCCCGAAGGCGGTGATGAACGGGTACTGATGGTAGGCGTCACCGGCGTTGCCGCCACCGGGGATGACGAAGCAGTTCTCGACCGAAGCGGCCTCGCAGGCGGCCAGGGCCTCTTCCCAGGTGGCCGGGGCGTCAGCCACCAGATCGGTGTTGCGATACATGGCGATGGCTTCGATGGCGTAGGGCAGGGCGAAGTTCTGGCCCTCGAAGTTGAAGCCGTTGAGAGCCACGGGGACGATGTTGGACTCGACGGCGCTGAGGTCGATCGATTCGATGATGCCGTTGGCCGCCAGTTCGCCGGTCCAGTCATGGGCGCCGACGAAGATGTCCGGGCCCTCACCGGCCGGTCCGGCCTGAGTCACCTGGTCGCGGATGTCTTCGAACGGCACCAGCTCGACCTGGACGTCGACGCCGGTTTCGGCGGTGAAGGCCGGGGCGATCTCCTGAAGGGGCTCGGCTCGCTTTTCGTCGGCCCAGATCAGCAGGGTCTCGGCCGCGGTGTCGGCGTCGTCGGCCTCGTCCGCCGGCTCTTCCTCGGCCTCGGCTTCCTCGGCGTCAGCGTCGGTATCGGCGTCGGCGTCGGCGTCTTCGCTATCGGCGTCGGCCTCTTCGGTGGCGGTGTCGTCGGCTTCGGTGGTTTCGTCATCGCCGCTGCCGCAGGCGGCGGCCAGAAGGCCGAGGGCCGCCAGCAGGGCGATAACCAGTTGGAATCGCTTCATGAAAGTCTCCCTAAGTCGGATGAACATTCGAAAGACTAGGCGACTCTTTCAGAAAGTTCAACCAGAAACTTGAAAGTTTGTGTGATCTCCGGCCTATATTTGGAAGGAATGAAGCGACCTCCGCTGAAAGACGTGGCCGCGCTGGCCGAGGTGAGCGAGCCGACCGTGAGCCGCGTCCTCAACGGTAAGGCCGGGGTGGCCACGGCCACCAGGAACCGGGTCATCGCCGCCCTCAGCCAACTTGGCTTCGATGCCGTGCCCGACCCGAACCGAACCCGTGACGGCGTGGTCGGCCTGATCTGCGGCGAGTTCACCAACCCGGTGTTTCCCACCTTCGTCCATCAAATCTCGACTGCGCTGGCCCAGCGGGGTCACCTCACCTCGGTTGCCGTCACCGACCGCCATCTCAACCCCGAACAGCGTTGCATCGACGAGTTCCTGGATACCGGGGTCGGCAGCATCATCTTCATCGGGGGACACCACGCCGAGATGGACGGCGATCTCGACGTGTACCGGGCTCTGGTCGATCAGGGTCGGGGCATCGTGCTGGTCAACGGTCGAGCCACCGATCTCGATGTGCCCCACGTTCGCAGCGACGAGGAGGCGGGCTCGGTCAAGGCCACCAGCCATCTTCTCCAGTTGGGCCACACCCGGGTCGGGCTGTTGCTCGGGGCCAGCCGCTACGTCCCAACCCGACGCTTCATCGCCGGGTATCAGCGAGCGCTGCAGCGCTTCGATCTGGAGGAACCGGCGGGAGCGCTGGTGGAGACCGTCTTCACCCTGGAGGGAGGAAGGGCCGGCGCCGCCCGACTCCTGAACCGGGGCATCACCGGCATCGTGGCCGGCAATGACCTCATGGCCTTGGGGGCGATACAGGCCGCGGCCGGGGCCGGGCTGCGAGTGCCCCACGAAGTGTCGGTGGTCGGCTATGACGGCACCGAGTTCACCTCCGTCACCAGTCCTCCGCTGACCACGCTGCGACAGCCGTTCGAAGACATGGCTCAGCTCATTTGCGATGCCGCCATCGACGAGTTGAACGGCGGTCGACGGTTTCGTGACCACTACGTCTTCAATCCTGAGCTGCTGGCCCGAGGTTCGTCGGGAATTCTCCATCAGTCGGGGCCGGCCGCCACATCGGCCGCTTCGTAGATCTCGATCTGCAGATCACCCTCCGGCCGTTAGCTTGGTTTCCATGAATGATTGGAACAAGCAGGTCATTGAAGAGTTCCGGGCCAACGGAGGCAAGGTCGCTCAGTTCGGCGATGCCCCTCTGGTGATTCTGAACACCATCGGGGCCAAGTCGGGCCAGATCCGGGAGACGCCGCTGGTGGCGCTGGTGGAGGACGACAACATGTTCGTCTTCGCCTCCAAGGCCGGTGCTCCCACCAACCCCGACTGGTACCACAACCTCAAAGCCAACCCTGAGATCACGGTGGAGTACGGGACCGAATCCTTCACCGCCAGGGTGGAGGAGCTGCCGGAGGATCAAGGGCAGGCCGCCCTGCAACGCCAAGCGGCGCTGATGCCCCAGTTCGGGGAATACATCGAGTCGGCCGCCCCCCGGGTCATCCCCGCCTTCTCCATAAACCGGGTCTGACCTGAATCCGGGTCTGACCTGAAACCGGGTCTGACCGGCACCGGCCATCGGCCGGAAAATCGCTAACGTCCAGTCCGTCGCCGCCGAAGAAACCAAAAATGGACTTCTTCCGGCGGTTGTTGCCACCCAGCGCATCACCGCTCCTGTTCTGCCTCGTCCCCTGTGCTCATCCTCGCCGGATGTGGCCCGGGGGCCCAGGAACGGGCGGCGGCGGTTCCGGGCGGGTCGAATGTGGTTGACTTGTGTCCCATGCTCGACCCGGCCACCGCCGAGTTCTGCCGAACCTTCGAGGTGGCATCCCTGGTCAAGCCGGAGCGAGCGTTCTCCGGTGCCGACGGCGATGTTGTCATCATCGATGCCGATGCCGATGTCGATGCCGATGTCGATGTCAACGATTCGGGGCCCGAGGCTCTGAACCCTGCTGGAGATCTTTTCGTGTTCCAGGTCTGGCTCACCCTGAGCCGGGAGAATCTGGCTGCGCTCGCTGACACCGACGACCCGTCGTGGAACATCATGCAGCGGGGACTGGCCGATTCGGCCGGGGGCCAGTGGAAGCTGTCGCTGGTCACGCTGGACGACGGCACGGCGGCCGCCCAATGTGTGGTGCGAGACGATGACGGCAACGTGCTCCGGGTCCACTCCCGAACCGAGTTCCGGCCCGAGGTGGAAGCGGCGGTGAGTTGCCTCGTCGATGATCGGGCCGACACTCTTACCGTCGTTGTCGACAAGGAGTCGGGTGACGTCGACCGGGGGGCGGGCGAAGCCTTCGGCGACGTTGCCCCTCACGACGAGGGCGACTGCTGGAAGGCTTTGGCCAATCAGATCGCCATTGGCAACAAACCGCTCTGCCCGGGATCGACCCTGACCGGCGACGACCGCTTCCAGGGCGTCATCCGCCAAGCCCGAATCCTCGTTCCCGACTCCTCCCCGGAATAATTGCAGTAGAAAACGAGCTGTCAGCTCGTTTTCTACTGCAATTCTGGGAGCATGGGGGGAGCGGTGATCAGCCCGAGGTGAACGCGACGGTGAACCGCAACGTGCGGACCAGGCCCGGTTCTCCATCTTCGTTGAGTGGCGTGATGACCAGTTGGTAGGCACCTTCCGCCGGAGGCCAGGGGTCGAAGCCTCCCAACAGAAACGGTCTGGTCGTGTCGGCAGTGTTCATGGACATGGCCCCCGTCAGTTCGAAACGGGCCCCATGGGTACCCGGTCCGAACACCCGAATGTTGATCGCATCGTCGGGATCGACCGTGATCTCATCCCCGTCGTTCAGTTCGACGATGTTGGCGAATCCGTCGTGGTTGACCAGATAGACCCGCTGAGCAACAGCCTGCGAATGGTTGGTGGCCAGCGCCGAACCGGGCCCGTCGACGACCGTGAAGCTTATGGTGTTCGACTGGCCCGAACGGCCTTCGGAGTCGAGTGGCGTGACCGTCAGTGTGTAGGAGCCATCGGCCGGTAACCAGGCCCCACTGGTGAGGGTGAATGGTTGGGAAACATCGGTGCGACTGATGGTCTGGGTGCCGGTCAGTTCGAAGTGGGCTCCGCCGACACCGGGATCCTGGACCCGAATCCGTAGCCACTGGTCAATGGTGGCGAAGTCGATCGTGTCGCCATCGGTGAGCCGTCCGACCGGGCTGTCGCCGTCGAAGACCACCACCGAATGGGGCACCACCAACCCTTGTTGGCCGGTGGGATCGGTTGTCGAGCTGGTCGATTGCGACTCGTCGTTCGACGCCGCTTCCGATGGTGCGGTCGATGCGGTCGATGCCGTTGCTTCGGTGGAGATCGGGGACTCGTCGCCGTCCACCCGCAGCTCATCGCCGGTCTCCTCATCGCCGGACCCTTCTTCGACCTGGTCGACCACCGGCTCGTCGACCGTCGTTGTCGTGGTGACCGCCGGGTCGACGGTGGAGACCCGTTGTTGACCGACGATCCAGGTCACCGCAACGACCAGCGCCGCCACTGAGGCGGCGATGGCCATCACCAGGGATCGACGACCTCCGAACATCGGATCGCGGCCAGGGGGTGAAGCAGCAGCGCGCTCAGAGGTCGGGCTCACATTGCCGAGTGCGGTCTCCAGGTCGTCCCAAAACGAGTCGGGTGCCGGTGGGGTCGATGTGGCCCTGACCATGGCCACCGGGTCGCGATGTTCATGTTCGGTCGGGTCGGTCATGACCTCACCTCCCGGGTTCCGTACTCGCTCTCGTCAGCCCCCAGAAGCTGCCGCAGAGCGGCTCGGGCCCGACTCAAGCGGCTGGCCACCGTGCCCGGGCTGACGTCGAGGATCTGGGCGACCTGGTCGTAGCTGTACCCCTCACCCTCGACCAGGGTCACGATCGCCAGCTGATCCTCGCTCAACTGCGACAGCGCCCAGGCCAGGCTCTGCCGCAGCTCGACCTGCCGGCTGACGTCGATTGCGCCCGTGGCCCGCAACGCCGCCTCGTCGAACTCGTGGGTGGTGTGGCGTCTGTGCCGCGACATCGAACGAACGTGATCTACGGCCGTGTTGCGGGTTATGCGATACAGCCAGGTGCCGAACGACGACTCGCCACGGAATTTGGCCACAGCCCGAAAGGCCTTGACGTAGGAATCCTGCAGGACATCGTTGGTAGCGTCGCGGGAGCCCGTCACCTGGTAGACGACTCCGCGCATCCGGTCATCGTAGCGACGAACCAGGATGCTGAATGCGTCGGCGTCGCCGGCAGCCGAACGGGCGATCAGCCCGCTCTCATCATCGGGTCCAGGGCCGTCACCCGAGCCGAAGACATGGTGCCTGTCGATGGATCAACCTTAGTCGGACCCATCATCGACCGAACGTCGGCCGGGCCGGCTCACTGCGGCGGCAGGGCCGGACCGACCGACGATGGTTGATCGTCAAACCGGGCTCGCTCCCTCAGGGCGCCCGGCGATCAACGATGTCCTTCCATTGGGCCAAGGTCAGCTCAGCCTTGGCCCGGGCGATGTCGTCGTAGTCCCAGAACAGTCGGGCCGAACCGTCATCGGGGTTGCCGGCCGCGTCGAACAGGGCGAAGGCGTTGCCCTGGAAGCGGATGTCGGATCGCAGATACCAGTCTTCGAGGGTCCAGTTCTCCCGGTCGTCGTCGGGCCTGTAGCTGAGCTGACAGTCGATGCCGGCCGGGCCGCTCCACCTCTCGAGGGCGAACTTGACCCCCTTGCCGTCGGGCCAGTCGCCGCTCTCAGTGCCGTAGTCCCGTTGCCGGATGTCGTTGTAGGCCACCACGACGTCGTCGATGTACCACTCGTCGGCTCGACCGTCGGCGGGCACGGTACCGTCGCCGTCCATACCCCGGCACATCTCCTGCTTGATGTGCACGGCGGCGTTGTTGTCCATCAGTTGATTGCCGTAGACGTCGACATCGTGCGACTCGGACACGGTGACGGCGTTGCCGGTCTCGTCGATCGGAACCGGGGCGTTGCCGGTCTGCCGGGCCACGTTGTACCTGATGGTGGCCTCGGTGCTGATCTCGTAGAAGTAGCTGTCACCAAGATTGTCTTCGGCCAGGTTGTACTCGTAGACGTGGTTCCAGTTGCTGCCGTCAGACCACAAACCGGACCCGTCGTTGCCCACCAGGTGGTTGCCCCGGGCCAGCAGGCCCCTCACGTGGGTGAATTTGGAACCGCCACCCTCGATCGCCCACTTCCAGCCGTCGACGTTGTTGCCTTCCAGCCGGTTGTCGATGATGCGGACGTTCGACAGCGGAGCGGTGAAGGTACCGCTGGCGTTCAATCCGAGCTCGCCGGCCTGGGACACGACATTCCCGGTGAAGGTCGAGCCTGAGGGTAAGCCAACCGCCGCTCCGGAAATCTGGTGGAAACGGTTGCTGACCATCACCACCCCCAAGGCGTCAGCCGGGCCGCCGACGGCCGTCTGCTGGTAGCTTCCCGGCCAGCGCCTGATTTCCAGGTTTTGCAGCACGCTTCCGGTCGACAGCTCGATCATGCGTTGCGGGTTGACGGTGAACTCGATGGCTTCGCCCCCGGCCGGCAACCGGGCGAAGTAGATGGCTCCGGCCGGGTCGTAGTAGAAGGTCTCGTCCGACACCTCGCTCCGGGATGTGACCTGCCTGAGTTGCCGGTCACCGATGAACAGCTGCTCCGGCAGGTGACAGCCGGAACGATCGGCTTTGCATTTTCCGGCGTGCTCATCGGAGCGCCGTGGGTTGGCCGGCACCCCGTCGCTGATCCGGTAGACACCGCCGCCCACTGACGCAGGGCTCTCGGTGACCTCGATCGCTCCGGTGATGACCGCCCCGTAGCGGCCGATCAGTTCCTGTCCGGGCTTGAGTCGAAGAGTCCGGTCGATGCGGTGGACACCGGCGGCCAGGTAGAAGACCGTGTCGTCGGGCCGGGCGGCAACCTCGGCGACGAGATCCTGGTCGGTCCCAATGTCAACCGCATTGGCCGGGCGGCCGACCCCCGACCGAGGACCGTAGGTGCGGTTGCGGATCTGGTCGGGCTCGTAGCCGTCGACTCTGTTCATGGTGACGGTGAGCTCCTTGGTGGTGCCGTCGGTCGAGCGATAGGCGATGCGCAGATCGCCCGGTACCAGAGCAGTCACCTCGGCCTGTCCGGGGCCGGCCCCGGCTATCGACACCAGCGGATTGCCGGTTCGGTCGACGGGGTAGGGACCATCGGGCAGGCTCCAGTCACCGTCGACCGGTTGACCGCCGGTGGTGGACGCCGCCACCGGGAACGGCTCGGCCAGCGTTGCCGCCGCCGGGCCGTCGATCGACCACTCACCTCCCCCATCGACGACGGTGAACCGGGCTTCGAAGGTGTCACCGTTGTTGCGGGTGGCCACCACCGTGTGGACGCCGGGACTGTGAGTCTGCTGGTTGCTGGTGTTGTCGGGCCCGGTGCCGTAGGCGTCGAACGGCTTGATGCTCTCCCGGCGCAAGCGTCGGCCGTCGACCTCGAAATCGACGTACGGCGAGTTCCCGAGCCAGCGTATACCGAAGGTTGACTGTGAAAGCACAGCGTTCTCCAGCGCCAGCCGGTCGCCACAACCGGGATCAAGGCAGGCGACCAACTTGGTGACTGTGAACGTCGACTCGAACCGCCGGCCGTCGTTCGTCTCCGCCGCCACCGTGTACGGTCCGGTCGGATGGAACTTCTGGCGTGAAGTGTTGTCGGGCCCGGTGGTGTAGGCGTCGTAGGGAGCGTACCGTTCGGTGGTGGTACCGGTGGACGCCGCGGTGGGTCCGTCCACGGTGAACGTCACCGACTCCCCCTGGCCCAGCCAGCGAATGCCGAAGATCTGTTCCGACACCTCCATGCCGTTGACCAGTTGTTCGGCGTCGTCGCACGAGAGGTCGTAGCAGAGGACCAGTTCCCCGACGGCCGGGTCTTGCGCTCCGGCCGGGGGCGTGGCCATCAGAAGGGCCGACAATAGTACGACGACCATGGCGGCAAGACGGGCTGGTCGCTCGATGCCCGGGGGCCGTTTCCGGTGGCCGGTGCCCGGCCTGGGTGTTCGGGCTTGGTGGTGCATTTCGTCATCTCCTTTGATTTCGGCACCGTCGATTAGATGGGATTGGCCCGACGACGTCATCGGGGATGTCCGCAACCACAACTTCTTTTTCCCTGGGGGAAGAATCGACGTCGACGGTTCGTCCAAAGGGCGATGCTTCGAGACGGTGTGGGTACCTCTTCCGGTGAGTGTGTTGTCGATCGATTCCTCGACTGTCATCAGCGGGGCGATCGAGCGGGTCTCGCCGAGCTGGGTCGAGCTGCGCCGCCGGCCCTGGTCGAGTTGATCAACGGAGCCGAAGCGGAAGCCGACGGCGACTACCTTCGGGCCGAAGCGAGCTTCGATCGAGCGTTGACCGGTGCCGGCCCAGTCGGCGACCTTGGACATGCCGCCTTGGTTCTGCGGGCGGTCCAACGACTCCGACAGGGCCGAATGGCCGACACGTTGAAGGATCTCAACGGCGCTTCCTCGGCCGACAACCGGCTATCGGTGCAGGTGGTGGCCCTGTCCGCCCTGGCCATGCACGGCCTGGGTAACGCTCGACTGGCCAACCAACAGCTGCAGGCCGCCTACCGCCACCTGATCACCGGCCATCGATTTGGTCTGGGCTGGTTGACGTTGGCGGTGGAACAGCTGCCCCGAGCGTCTGTCTCCGGATGTCTGGCCCTCGACTTCGTGACTCGACTTAGGGCCGACGGTCATCCACTGACAGCGGAACTACCGGTGCTTGGGCCCCATATGGCCCGCCACGCCGGCCACAACGGTCAGACCGGACAGGCTGGAGCAACGCTGCTCGGCGACCTCGTGGCCTATGAGGCTGCTGCCGGCACTGCGGTCAGGGCCGCTCAGGAATGGATGACGGCCATCATCGTCGGCGACCACTATGGGCTGGTCGACCGGGCTCATCTTCTGCTTGACGGTGGAGCCGACTACCTGGCGGCCCAAGCGTTCGACGATGCCGCCCGAGCAGCCAGGACCGAAGCCGATCGCAGCCGCTGGTCTCGCCGGGCCGACACCATACGCCGAGGCTTTGCCGATGACATGACCGACGATCTGGCCGGCAGCGCCCTGGCCCCCGAGCTGTCGGCATTGTTGACTCCGGCCCAGCGATCGGTGGTCGTGGCCGTGTCTCAGGGGCTGACCAACAAGGAGACGGCATCCCGGCTCAACTGTTCGACCAGGACGGTCGAGGCCCATCTCACCGCCGTGTTCCGCAAGCTCGGCCTCCGTCGCCGGACCCAGCTGGCCACCGTCGCTCTCCAGCTGGCCGATGCCGACGCCTTGGGCCAGCCCGCCAAGGCCTGACCCCACCGATTCTTGCAGTAGAAAACGAGCTGTCAGCTCGTTTTCTCCTGCAATTCTGGGAGCATGGGAGGAGCTAGCCCGTGGGCCGGTAGCCGAGGGCGTCGGCATCGGCCAGACACGCTTCGGCCGCCTTGATCCCGGCCGAGGTGTGGGTGTCGCTGATGCAGGCGGCGGCCGCGGCCACGGCCAAACGCAGCGACCGGGTCACATCCCAGCCTTCGTGGAATCCGTGCAGCATGCCGGCTCCGAAGGCGTCGCCCGCCCCCACCGCGCTGCGCACTCGATCGGGTGGGAGCAACACCGAGCCTTGGCGCCAGGTGCGACCGCCGGGGGCGGCGGCCACCGCCCCGGCCGGGAAGTGCACGACGGCCAGGGTGGACACGCCCAGCTCCACCAGGCGAACGGCCATGGCTTCAAGCACGGCCCAGTCAACCGGACCGTCGGCATCGGGGGCGGGCGACGACATCCCGGTTAGGTCGCCGGCCTCCAACTCGTTTATCACCAGGGTGTCGAGATGAGGCAGACAGGGCAGGACCAGCGCCCGGGCCCGCTCAGCGGTGAGGTCGACCAACTCCATGTTGGTGTGCAGGCCGGCGGCCCGGCAGCGGGCCAGCAGCGCCGACCAGCCGTTACCGCCGTCGGGTTGAGCCTCGTCCATCCGCTTCAGCACGCCCGGCGACCCGAGGTGCACGATGCGGGCCCCTGATGTCTCCACCGACCCGGGCGACACCTCGAACACGTTGCTGGCCCCCGGGTGATGGAACATGGTCCGCCGTCCGTTGCCCGGTTCGAGGAAAACGTCGGTGAAGGCGGTGGCCGCCTTGGGCGTAATCTGCAGCCCGGATGTCTTGATCCCCAGCCGGTCGCACTCGGCTCGGAGGAACCGACCGGGCTCGTCGTCGCCAACAGCGCCGAAAATCCACAGCGGGTAATCGGCGCCCAGCCGGTTGAGGTTCACCGCCATGTTGAGAGCAGGGCCGCCGGTGCTGAGGGCAACCTGATCGATCAAGGCCAGCCGGTTGGGTTCGGGATAGACGTCGATCGACTTGGCCAGGTCAACCACCACGCACCCCAGCGAGGCAACGCCACGACCTGATGGACGACCGTCACCGCTCATCCCGCAACAGTAGCAAGCGTAGATCGGCCGGGTTTCAGAACTTTTTTGGTGGCGAGATGGAACCGATCGGGTCGCCAACGCGTGTACATGGTGGCCGGGCACCACCAATTGAAAGGTAATCATGTCGCCCATACGGTTGTCTCGTGTCCGGGGTTTGCTCATCCTGGCGACCGCTGTTCTTCTGGCCGCGTCTGTCGGTGGGGCGTCAATCTCCCCAACACCGGCGGTCGGAGCGGCGGCCAGCGGCCAACACTCCTGCTCGACCAACGGTTCTCACATCGACTACATCAAGTGTCAGCTGGCTCATCACGTGCCCGGCGGGCGAGGACGGATCTGGGAACACACCACCGACAACACTCTCACGGGTCACTGGTTGCTCGACACCCCCGACTGCTGGGCCGGTGACTACAACAGTTGTGTGGCCAACGGGAGCCCAACACCGGGCAATCGAGCTCTCAGCGATGCCATCCGCACCGATATCGCCGCCGCCACCACCTGGGTCGACATCGCCACCCTGATGAACTGCAGCGGGACCGACGGCAGTGGCAGCGGTAGCGGAAACGATCAATGCACGGTCGATGGCTTCCCCGACGGGTCGTTTCACCAGGCCATCGTCGACGGACTCAATGAGGCGGTCAAAGGCGATGCCATCAACATCAACAACAAGCTGGTCGTCCGCATCCTCGGCGGGAGCCCCCAGGCCGTGCTGTCCAACGGAATCCCTCAGGAGAAGTACGTCAGCCGGCTCCAGCAGGCGTTGTCGACCGAAGCCAAATTCGATGTCGACCTGACGGTGATGCGACACACCACCGATGCCGGCGCCTGGAACCACGCCAAGATAGTCGCCGTCGACGGGCGGACGGCGATCACCGGCGGGCAGAATCTGTGGGCTGAAGCCTACGAGAGCGCAAGTCCGGTGGCCGATCTGTCGGTTCGAGTTGTCGGGCCGGCGGCCGGCTCGGCTCACGACTTCCTCGATGAGCTGTGGACTGACAAGGCCTGCCCCGACTCCCGCACGGCCAAGAACTGGCCGGCCACCCCCTGTCCCCGGGAGCATCGGGAGCGGTCGGGTGGGCAGAGGGGCACGGTCGATGTGCTGTCGGTGGCCAGTATGGGGACTGGCATTGTCGACAACACGCTGACCGATCCCGGCGCCGCCTATCCGAGCCCACTGACCCGATGCCGGGGAATGTACCGCTACGACGAGACCATGGTCCGTATGAACCCGGAACTCATCGCCCTGTGGAGCCTGATCGAGTCGGCCGACCGCAGAATCGACATCTCGGCCCAACAGCTGTCAGCCGCTCTCGGGCCCTGCAACGAGATTGACAACCCGATCGTCGGTCCTAGCCATCCGATCGACAACCGGCTGTTCGATTTGCTGGCGCAGAAGATGCGAGCCGGTGTGAAGGTGCGGATCATCGTCACCGGCGCCGGAACCGGTAGTGCCGGCTATGGCGGATCGACCGACCCCCGCCTCCCGGAGATCACCAGTTCCCTGCGGTCCCGGGTGAACGACACGACGCTGTGCGAGAACCTGGAACTGGCTCCCCTTCGCCACAAAGCCAACGTGGCCACCTGGCCCAACGGAACCCCGCCCCGGAACCACACCAAACTGATCAGCGTTGATAACGAGGCCTTCTACGTCGGGTCCCGGAACTTGTATCCGGCCAACCTTCAGGAGCACGGCTTCATCATCGAAGACAGCGGGGCGTCGGCCACACTGACCCGTGAGTATCTCGACCCGGCGTGGCAGGCGTCGCGCCCCGACGCCGTGGTCGACCACAGCCAAGGTCGATGCCGACTCGACGACGGTCGGGTCGAGCTACAGGGTCCGGCCCGGCCCATCGAGTCACACCGCCGGCGGGCCACGCTGGTCAACAACGCGTCGTTGCCCGCCGTTGTCAGCGCCCTCGTCGCCGGCGACCGGCACGGCCCCAGGGTTCTGCCGTCCGGGGACCCGTCAGCCTGTGACCTGTCGACAGTGTCGGTGGCCGCCGAGTTCCCGCCACCCCCCACCAACGCAGTCAACCCGTCGCTCGTCCTGGGGCCGGGCGACAGCTGCACCTTCGACGTGGTAGCGCCGACACACTGGCCCGCCGGCCCGATCGATGTTCGCATCAACACCTCGATCGGACACTCCGTCGTTCCGGTCGAAGTGGTGGACCGGCAGGAATACCAGGTCACGGCCCAGGGCTCGTGGGTGGCGGTCGGTCAGCGGCTGACCGGCATCTCAGCCGGCGATCGGGTCGTGATCTCAGCGTGGGTGAAGACGTCGGGGTTGAGCGGCAGCACGTTCGTGTCGCTGAATCATTGGCAGCATGGCGTCAAACGCAACGTGGTTCAGCGGTCGAATCAGGTGTCGGGAACCCGCGGTTGGACCCAGGTGGCCACAACCTTCGTCGTGCCGCCGGGAACCACGATGATCGAGCCGATGTTCGTGGTCAACGGACGGGGAACGGCCCGCATAGACAGCTTCCACGTCTACAACTCGACGACCGAACGGCAACTGGCGGGCAACGGCGGCTTCGAGGGTGTGCGGTCGGCTGCTCCACCCCCGTACTGGTTCTGGTCGAACAACAACAACTACAGCCTGGCCACGGTTGTGTCGGGATAGTTCGGCCGACGGGGCGCGGCATGGGGCTCACCGCTACCATTTCCGGCCATGAGCGAGCGCCCGTTCAAGATCCTCGGCCTGCAACAGATCGCCATCGGCGGGTTGGACCTGGCCGCCCTCAGCCATCTGTGGGTCGACACGTTCGGGGTCGACAAGGTCGGCGACTACACCAGTGAGACCGAGAACGTGCAGGAGGACATCCTCCGCCTCGGCGACGGCCCCCATGCGGTGGAGATCGATCTGATGCAGCCGCTTGATCCCGAGTCGCGGCCCAAGGTCCATGAGCCAACCCTCAACCACATCGGTCTCTGGGTTGACGACCTGGCGGCCGCAGTCGACTGGTTGACCGATCGGGGCATGAGGTTCACTCCCGGTGGCATCCGCCCGGGAGCGGCCGGCCACGACATAATCTTCATCCATCCCAAGGGCAACGACGAGTTTCCCCTGTCGGGTCAGGGCGTGCTGATCGAGCTGGTTCAGGCCCCGGCCGACGTCGTCGCCGCTCTCAGCTGAGAGGCGACGGCGGGGCGCCCCCAAGCACCTAGCGGGCCAGTTCCTCTTCGAGTACCTCTTGCAGGGTGCTGGTGGGGATGAGCACCTGGGCCCCGCCGGGGGTGACGTGATCGACCACCGGGATCTTGGGTCGGACGATGGTCGAGGGGTCGAGGCTGCGATTGTTCCAGGCCAGGTCGACGGCGGCGCTGATGCCGAGTTGGTCGTCGAGGGTGAAGGCATCGGCCATGGAGCTGACGACACCCATCATCTCCTGGGGTGACGAGAAGTCGGCCGCTCGCCGGAAGATGGTCAGAATGAGATCCTGTTGCCGTTCGTTACGGGTGAAGTCGGACACGTCGCTGACCCGCTGCCAGCGGCCGTCAACGTATTCCTGGGTCTTGCGGGATCGGACCCAGCCCAGTGTCGTCTGTCCGTCGGCCAGGGTGCACCCGGCGGGGAAGTCGAACTGGTTGAGCTCCCGGGTCGGACGGTCGACACAGATCTCATGACCACCGAGCTGATCGATGATGGCGGCGAACCCGTCGAAGGTGAAGATGGCGAAGTGATCGATCTTGTAGCCGGTGAAGTCGGTGATCGCTCCCGACAGGGCGGTGGCGCCGTTGACGGCACCGCAACCGTTGTAGTTGGCGTTGATTCGGGTGAGGCTCTGGGTGCAGCGGTTGGGAAGGTAGAGGTCACGGGGCAACGAAACCATGATGGGAGGGGAGTCGTCGTCGGGGAGCATGGCCATGATGATGACGTCGGCCCGTAGCTCGCTGGCGTCGAGGCCGACGATCATGAACGTCTGATAGTTGGTGGGGCCGACCGGTGTTTCCACCGGAGCCACCAGTGCGGCCTCTTCGGGCAGGTCCTCGTTGACGGCGGCGATCGACTGCAGCTCCGGGAGCTGTTCGAAGGCAGCGGTGTTGAACGTCTCCCGCTCGACACTGCGCCAGTCGTTCCAGATACCGAGCGCACTCCAGGCCGGGTAGGCGATCAGGGCGAGGAGGACAACGAACGCCGCCAACCAGATTCGTCGACGACGTGACGGTCGTGGTGATTGCCGGAAGGGCTGACGGTGCCGGTCCTGGCGGTGAACAGGGTCGGTGGCGGCGCGATCGTCGAACCCGATGGGTCGGGTGGCACGACGCTTTCCCGGCCTTCTGTCCACGGCACGCATCATGTGCATGGTACTGCTTGGACAAGCAGTGCTGGTGTAGGTCAATCGACTGGCCGAGTCGGCCGAATCAGCAGTGGTCGAGCAAACCGAAGTGGGTGGCCACCGGCCGTTGCCGGCCGGGGATGCGGGTGTGGCTCGGCCGGTTGAGCAGCTCGACCCGGCCATCCATGGTGGCGGCCATGGTGGCCGAACCACCCCCGTCGAGTTCGAGGGCGGCGTCCACCCCCAGATCGAGCAGGTGCTGGGCCAGGCCGTACAGGCTGACGCCGTTGGAGTAGCCGGGCTGCTTGCCGTCGACCACTACCAGGTAGAGCTGATCGGAGTCGTGGTCGACACCGATTACGGTGCGGGGGTAGGAAGTGTCGGCCGGCCCGCCCGGAGGACGAGACGCCACGAACCAGGAAGCCAACGCCCCGTTGTCGATCAAGGTGCTGCGACCGGGGACAGCCCAGGTTCCGGCGGTCAGCGGGGTGTCGTCGGTGAGCGTCTCGATTGAAACCTCGATGCCCCGCTCCCCCGGTCGGAAGACGACATGCTGCTCCCAACCGGCCGACCGACCATGGATCGAGCCGTCGGCCACGACGGCGCCGATGGCGGTGATGGGATCTCCCGGTCGGGGGTAGGTCGACCAGTGGGGGTACTCCCGGATCGGGAAGAAGAAGGCGGCGTTGACGGCCACCGCCGCACCGCTGGCGGCCACGAACTCGGTTCCCGTCTGGGCGTTCACCCCGCCGTCGTCATCGGGAATGGTGGTGATCAGGCCCAGGCAGGGATCATTCAGGTCGGCCACCGCCAGGTGCAGCACCTGGCGGCCGCCGAAGATCTGCTCGGCGCTCCGTTGGTAGCGGATGAAGGGGGTGATGTCATGGCTGCGAGGGCTGTCGTCACCGCTGCTACTGAAGATGAGCCAGGCCACCGGTAGCAGCCCGTACAGGCCGAGCAACACGGCGACGCCGGTGGCGGCCAGCCCGACCCGACGACGGCTGGGCCGGCGCCGTACCAGTCGGGCCACCAGAGCGATGGCCGCCACCAGGGCGACTGCGCTCGAGGCCAGAAACCAAGCCATTGGATCAGGCGCCGTCGACCACTGACTGATGGAGTGTGCGCAGGAGGTCGACCAGCTGGGCCTGTTGAGCCGGGCTGAGGGCGGCGATGATGTCCAGCTCGTTGGCGGCGTGGTCGACCAGGGCCCGGTCGACCTTCTTGAGCCCCTTCCTGGTGAGGGTCACCAGGACCTGGCGGCCGTCGTCGGGGTTCTTGACCCGCTTGACCAGACCTCTGTTCTCCAGCCGGTCGATGCGGTTGGTCATGGCCCCCGAGGTGATCATCACCGAGTTCATGAGCTGCCCGGCGGTGAGCTGGTGCGGTTCGCCGTGGCGTAGCAGGGTGGCCAGTACGTCGAACTCCCACGATTCCAGATCGTGTTGGGCGAACACCCGGTTGAGTCGGGGTCGAATGTGGGCGCTCAGTCTGCTCAGCCGCCCGATGATGGCCATGCCCGACACGTCGATGTCGGGTCGCTCCCGGTTCCACTGGGCGACGATGTGGTCGACGTGATCGGGCGTTTGCTCCATGGTTGGCGACTGTAGCCGGTCCAATCGAGTTGATACCTTCACATCAAGGCATTTATCTTGACATCGAGACACCCTGCCGACTAGATTTATCTTTATGTTGAGATATTCTGTGTCTGGGACCGTGGCCCGGACGGCCCTGACCCCGGCGGTTTGGGGTACGACCTACATCGTGGCTTCCGAGCTGCTTCCCGACGGCCGCCCCATGCTGGCCGCCACCGTGCGGGCCCTACCCGTGGGTCTGGCCTTCGTGCTGTGGTCCCGACGGCTGCCTTCCGGTGCATGGTGGTGGCGCAGCCTGGTGCTCGGCCTGCTGAACATCGGGGCCTTCTTCGCCCTCCTGTTCGTGGCCGCCTTCCGCCTGCCGGGCGGGGTGGCCGCCACCGCCGGGGCCACCCAACCGCTGGTGGCCGCTGTGCTGGCGGCGCTGATCCTGGGCGAGACGTTCACTCGGCGTGCGGCCCTGGCCGGAGCGATCGGCGTGGCCGGGGTGGCCATGCTGGTGCTGGGCCCCGAGGCCTCACTCGACCCCGTCGGTGTGGCCGCCGCCCTGGCCGGAACCCTGTCGATGGCCGGCGGTGTGGTGTTGACCAAACACTGGGGCCGCCCGGTCGACCTCGTCACCTTCACCGGCTGGCAACTCACCGCCGGTGGGTTGTTCCTGGTGCCCATCGTGATGCTGACCGAGGGGCTGCCGCCGGTGCCCACCGCGCTCGACATCGGCGGCTTCGTCTGGCTGGCCGTGGTCGGCACCGGCCTGGCCTACATCAACTGGTTCGCCGGGGTGCAGGCCCTGCCGGTGACGGTCGTCAGCTTCCTCGGCCTGCTCAGCCCCTTGGTGGCCACCGTGGCCGGCTGGGCCGTGCTGGCCCAGTCGCTGTCGACGGTGCAGGCGGTGGGGGCGCTGCTGGTACTGGCCGCCGTTGTCATCTCGCAGCGTGTCCCCCGACAGGCGGACGCGAAGCATCCACGAGATGATCTCCCTTCGCCGGTATTGTCCGGATCAGGTGGTTGGGGGTCGCGGCCGGAACTCTTGCGAGTCTTGGCCGCCTCTCAGCCTGAGGCTCCCTCTCACATCTCGTGGATTGCAGTCCATTGTGATCCATCGGCCAGGGAGGCGACAGGGTCCTAGGTCCCGAACACTGCTAGCCGCGGCTTGTCGATACTTGCTGATCTTGCTATCACCATCGCATTTGACCGATGCTGGTGGTATGTCTCGGCTCGGCGGCTTGACCACGGCCGCGATCCTCGCCCTCAGCATCAGCTGCGCCCCTCCCGGCGGTGCCGGCGGTACTGCCGGCGAGCAGACAAGCGGTGCGGTCCGCCGGCCGGCGACCGTCAGTCGTCCCCCGGCCAGGACGGTCGTGACGACGACGCCGGCCACCGAGGTGGCAGCGGTGACCGGAAGCACCGTCAAGGGAACGTCCACCGTCCGAGACCTGCGTTCGTTCACCATGGCCTTCACCGGCGACCTGCTACTCCACAACCGGGTCACCGCCACCGCAGCGGCCAACGCCGCCGGTGACGACTTCCGGGAGTACAACTACGAGTCGCTGCTCGAGCCCCTCCGGCCTCTGATCTCCCAGGTCGACTGGGCCGTCTGCCACATGGAGGTGAACCTGTCGGCCGACAACACCCGCCTCAGGCCCTTTCCCGTCTTCCGGTCCCCGGGTGACATCGCCCACGACATCCGCCGAATCGGCTACGACTCGTGCTCGACCGCGTCCAACCACATCCTCGACCACGGCCCGGCCGGCGTGACGGAAACCCTGGGCGTCCTCGACGATGCCGGCCTCGGCCACAGCGGTGCCGCCCGCAGCGCCCAGGAGGCCGACAACGGTATCTGGCTCGACGTCGGCGACGTCAAGGTGGCCCACCTGTCCTACACCTACAGCTTCAACGGGTTCGCCGTACCCCGTGACATGCCGTGGCTGTCGAACCTCATCGACGAGACCGAGATCCTGACTGCGGCGGGGAAGGCCCGGGAACAGGGAGCCGAGTATGTCGTCCTCTCGCTGCACTGGGGCGACCAGTACCGGCAGACCCCGAACCGGCAACAACGAGACATGGGAGCCCGCCTTCTCCAGTCGGCCGACATCGACGTGATCATCGGGCACCATGCTCATGTCGTCCAGCCCATCGACCGTATCGACGGCAAATGGCTCGTCTACGGACTGGGTAACCTGCTGGCCGACTATTCCCAGGCTGACCGCCGCGACGAACTCATGGTTCGGATCACCGTCAGCGAAGAGGCCGACGGAACATTCTCCACCGAGCTGGAGGCCATTCCCCTCTATCTGGACCCTGTCACACTCACCGTGCATCGATCCGACCCCGACCATCGGCCAGCCGACATCGATCCCCGGTTGGCCGCCCAACTCGACGCCAGCTGGACCCGGGTCTCGAGCGTACTCCAAGAGGGCACCGGGCAGGCTGTGCTCGGTCACTGACCGCAAAGCGGGGGAACCGGAGAAGGGGACGATGGCCCCTGGTGGCGTGGGCCGCCGCTGGCCATGATCACAGAGCGAGCCCCTCAACGACAGCAAAGGGAGGCAGCCATGCCGGAGTCACAGGGTCATGTAGTCGTCGGTGTCGACGGATCGGAGCACAGCAAACGAGCCCTGGGCTGGGCGGTGGCCAAATCCGAGGTACTGGGACCGGTCACCCCGGTCCTGGCCTACACGATGCAGCCGCTCGGTGGCGGGTTCGGTATGCCGTCCATGTACGTCGACGTCGAACGCATCGTCAAGGAGGAGGCCGAGGACCGCCTGCGCACCAGCATCGAGGACCACCCCGACCTGGCCGGCCGGGCCCGCCTGGTGGCCAGTGCCGCCGGGCCGGCCCTGGTGCGGGCCTCGGCCGACGCCGAGCTGCTGGTGGTGGGCAGTCGAGGTCGCAGTGCGCTGGCCGAGACGCTGTTCGGATCGGTGGGCTCCTATTGCGTCAATCACGCCAACGTGCCGGTGGCCGTCATCATCTCCGAGGCTGACAGCGAACCCAACATCAACCGGGCCGTCGTCGGGGTCGACGGCTCGGACAACTCGGTCAAGGCCCTGGAATGGGCACTGGGCCACGTCGATCCCGCCGGACAGGTGATCGCTGTCGGCTGCTGGACCGACCACAAGTTCGGCGATCCGCCACTGCCGAACCCCGAACTCGAACAGGCGACCACGGAGCTGGTGGATGCCGCCATTGCCGACGCCCGGGCCTCGGCCGGACATAGTGGAACCGGTCCGACCGTGGAACGTCACGTCGAGCAGGGCGACCCTCGGATCGTTCTCCGCCGGCTGGCGGCCGATGCCGGTCTTCTCGTTCTGGGCGCCCGGGGTCACCGGGGGGTCTCCCACCTGCTGCTCGGCTCGACCACTACGTCGCTGTTGCATCACCCGCTGTCATCAACGGTCGTGGTTCCTCTGACCGACTAGAGCCGGGCCCGCAGTACCCACTTGCGGATCTCGCTCACCACCACCACCGAGAGCGCCAGCAGCCAGGCCACCAGCCAGTCGACCAGGCCGAGGGGGGCGGTGCCGAACGGCTCCTGAAGCCACGGCAGATGGACAACCGCCACCTGGAGCAACAGCGAAACGGCCACAGCCACGAACAGCAGTCGATTGATCAGGACCCTTCCTCGGACCGACTCGACCTCCGAGCGGGCGTTCACCGTGTTGACCAGCTGAGCCAGCACCAACACGGTGAACGCCCCGGTTCGGGCGGTCACGAGGTCGCCCTCACCCCAGTAGGGTCCGCCCAGCAGCCCAGCGGGCAGCTTCAGATCCAGCATGACCAGGGCGGCCAAGGCCATGGTCAACCCGATGAGCCCGATGCCGAGTTGCATCCGGCGGTCGATGACACGGCGGCCGATGGGCCGGGGGTCCAGTTCCATGAGACCGGGGGGTGGCGGATCGACACCCAGGGCCAGGGCCGGTCCGGTGTCGGTCACCAGGTTGATCCACAAGATCTGGACGGCCAACAGCGGGGCGACCACCCCGCCGGCGGCGGCGTCGCCCAACCCGATAACCCCCGCTCCGATCACCCCGAGAAAGACGGTCAGCACTTCGCCGATGTTCGACGACAGCAGGTAGCGAAGGAAGCTGCGAATGTTGTGAAAGATGGTACGACCCTCGTGTACCGCGGCGACGATGGTGGCGATGTTGTCGTCGGCCAGGATCATGTCGGCCGTCTCCTTGGACACGTCGCTGCCGGTGACACCCATGGCCACACC
Source organism: Acidimicrobiales bacterium (assembly GCA_965216685.1). Classification (GTDB taxonomy): domain Bacteria; phylum Actinomycetota; class Acidimicrobiia; order Acidimicrobiales; family SZUA-35; genus JAHELU01. The sequence goes on along the minus strand of OZ244195.1, from coordinate 2,329,130 downwards.
GATGCTGGCCGCCCGCAGGGCCGGAGCGTCGTTGACCCCGTCGCCGGTGACGGCCACCACCTCGCCCTGGGCCAGCAACGCTCGAACGATTGTCAGCTTCTGCTCCGGGGCGACCCGGGCGAACACTGAGCGGGAGCGAATCAGCTCGGCCACGGTGGAACGGTCGGCTGCCGCCAGCTCGGGGCCGGTGACGACCGCTCCCTGTTGACCGACGATGCCGACCTCCCGGGCGATCTGTAGGGCCGTGCCCGGATGGTCACCGGTGATCATGACCACCCGGATGCCCGCTTGGCCGGCCAGGGCTATCGACTCACGGGCCTCCGATCTGGGCGGATCAATGATGCCGACGACGCCACACAGGACCAGGTCGTCTTCCCGGCCCTTGCCCGGCGAGGTCGGCCAGGCGTCGTCGGGATCGAGGTGGCGGTGGGCGATGGCCAGCGTCCGCAGGCCCTGGTCGGCCAAGGCGTTGACCCGGGTCCGCCACCACTGCCGCCGATCAGCATCCAAGTCGACCGGGCGGCCGGACCTCCACTCCCAGGGGCAACGATCGATGACCTGATCGGGGGCTCCCTTGACGGCCAGAAGCGGTGGTCGGCAGCTTCCGACGTTGACCGTACTCATCAGCCGGCGTTCGGAGGTGAACGGGACCTCGGCCGCCCGACGGACGTCACCCACCACCTCCGACGGATCGTCGACGCCGACCTTGGCCCGGGCGGCCACCAGCGCCGCCTCGGTCGGATCACCGACCGGCAGCCAACGGTCGTGGTCGAACACGATCGATCCGTCACCGGCCAGCTCGGCCACCGCCAGCGTCCACCGGGCTTCGTCCCACGATGCGCCGGAGTCGGCTCCGTCGTCTGCCTCCACGCCGCCGATGGTGATCGGCCCGACCGGATCGTAGCCGTTGCCCTCGAACTCCAACTCGGCCGTTGGTACGACCAGGGTCCGGACCATCATCTCGTTGCGGGTCAGAGTTCCGGTTTTGTCGGAGCAGATGACGGTGGCCGAGCCCAGGGCCTCCACCGACATCAGCCTCTTGACCAGGGCGTTGCGCTGGGACATACGTTGCACACCGATGGCCAGGACGACCGACAGCACCGCCGGCAGTCCTTCGGGCACGGCGGCCACCGCCAGCGAGACCCCGATGAGGAGAGCATCGACGAGATCGGTCGCCGTCCGCAGCTCGCCGATCAGCACGATGGTGACGACCACGACGACGGCGATGGCCACCACGGCGGCACCCAGGACCCGCCCCACCGTCGCCATCTCCCGTTGCAATGGTGTCGGCTCGGCCGCGGTGGACCCCAGCAGCTGGGCGATGCGACCGACCTCGGTGTCGCTGCCGGTGGCGGTGACCACAGCCCGGCCCCGGCCCTTGACGACCACCGTGCCGCTGTGGACCATGGACGACCGATCGCCCAGGGCGGCCATCGGAGCGGCGGGTTCGATGGACTTCGGTACCGGTGCACTCTCACCGGTGAGCGTCGCCTCGGCCAGCTCCATGGCCGCCGCTTCCAGCAGCCGGCCGTCGGCCGGCACGATGTCGCCGGCGGCCAGCACGATCACATCACCGGGCACCAGCTCGACCGCCGGCCGCCGGGACGTCGTACCCGATCGGATGACCGTGGCCTCGTTGCCGGTCATGGCCCGCAGACCGGCCATGGCCGCCTCGGCCCGGGCCTCCTGGAAGTAGCCCAGGAGGGCGTTGGCCACGATGATGACGGCGATCACCAGGGCGTCGAGGGGTAGGCCGTCGCCGCCCTCGACGAGCCAGGCCGTTGCCGACACCGCGATGGCCGCCACCAATAGATAGACGACGGGATCGGCCAGGTGACCGAGCAGACGCCGCCACCACGGAGGGGGCGCCGGCGACGGGAGCTCATTGGGCCCGACCGACGCCAGGCGCCGTTCCGCCTCCTCCCCGGTCAGGCCGGCGGCGGGATCGGTCCGGAGTTCGTCGACGAGACGCTCGGTTTCCACTGTCCAGACCGGTTCGGCGACCGGAGCGGTGTGCAGGCGGGCCACAGCCTCCTCCTCGACGCCCATTGTGACGGGGGTCGAACCACCGAATCAGAGCCGAAGGTCCCCCGGAGTGACCTTGGCCTCTGTTCGCCGCCGGCCCGCTGATCTGCAATGTCGACAGAGCACCCACGCCAGAAGTGGGTTGAACAGGAAGGAGAGCGGCCATGGCCAAGACCAAATCCAAGTCACAGTCACCGTCAAAGACCAAGTCACAGTCACCGTCAAAGACCAAGACCAAGTCACAGTCCAAGACACAGTCCGACGAGTCCGATGTCGAGCCGGAAACCTCCGTCGAGATCGACAGCGCCGAATCAAAGCCCGGAGCCCGTTCCCATACGCTGGATCCGTGGGACCGTTGGGGTGATTTCGCCTGGCGGCCTTCATGGTTCGGCCTTCGCTGGCCCGACCGGTTGCTGGGCGAGGTCGGCGGACTGTTCGATCACATCAAGATCGAGGAGTACGCCGAAGACGATTCACTGGTGGTACGGGCCGAAATACCCGGGGTGGATCCCGACAACGACGTGGACATCTCGGTCGAGAACCACCGACTGTGCATTCGGGCCGAGCGGAAGGCCAGCCGGGAGGACGACACCGACGGATACCGCTCGGAGTTCCACTACGGCTCGGTATCCCGAATCGTGAGCCTGCCCGACGGGGCTGACATCGACGGTATCGAGGCGGAGTACCGAGACGGGATTCTGGAAGTCACCGTTCCGCTCACCGCCGAGAACGATCGAGCGGTGAAGAAGGTTTCGATCGGCCGTCGTTGACCGCTGGTTCCGGGCCAAAGCGACGATCGGGCGGGACTTTGGCCTCTGGGCGGTACCGGGCCGGAACGGTCACTCTGAAGGAGACGCCGAGCCTCACCCATCGCCCGCGGAGGTTCAGAAAATGCGAGCAACACGAATAGTCGCTTTGGTGGTCGGAAGCCTGCTCAGCCTGGTGGCGGCGGTGCTGCTGGTGTCGGGCACGGTGCTGGGTGGCACCTATGCCGCCCGGGAGGAAGCCGGGTTCATCGACGTGACCCTCGAACCGCTCGTCAGCGAGACGGCGGCGGTAACGGCCGAGGAGATCGACCTGCAGATCGAACCGGGCACACCGAACTGGGTCTTCGACCTTTTGGAGACCGATGTGAGGCTCCAGGTCACGGCAGCCGACGGTCAAGGTCCGATCTTCGTGGGCATCGCCCCGGAGAACGAGCTCGACGCCTACCTGGCCGGTGTGGCCCACGACGAGGTCCGGGATGTCGACGACAACCTGGAGGCCCTCTACCGCTCCCGTCCCGGTACCATCGACGTCGGACCGCCAACCGCTGAGAACTTCTGGACCGCTTCGGCCTCCGGCGAGGGAACCCAGGAATTGGTGTGGGAGGCGGCTTCCGGCCGCTGGGCCCTGGCGGTGATGAACGCCGACGGCTCACCGGGCGTCAACGCCGATGTCAACGTCGGAGTACGGTCTAGCGTGTTCCTGCCGGTGGCGCTGGGACTGCTGGGAGCCGGCCTGTTCATCCTTTTGGGATCGGTCATGTTGATCGTGGCCGGCGGACGGGGCCTGGGCGCCCAGCCCGATCCGGAGGACCAGCCGACCACCCTGGCCGAACCGGCTGGAGCCGTGGCGGCGGGACCGGTGGCCGACCCCTACCCGGTATCGCTCGAAGCCCGTCTCGATCCCCAGCTCACGACCTGGATGTGGCTGTTCAAGTGGTTCCTGGCCATCCCCCACCTGCTCGTCTTTGTCCTGTTGTGGATCGCCTTCATCGTGCTGTCGGTGGTGGCCGGGGTGGTCATCCTCTTCACCGGGCGCTACCCGAGGGGCATCTTCGATTTCAACCTCGGAGTGCTGCGATGGAGTTGGCGAGTCAGCTACTACGCCTTCAGCGGTGGCCTCGGCACCGACCGGTATCCACCATTCAGCCTCGGGCCGGAACCCGACTACCCGGCCACGCTCGACATCGAGTATCCCCAGCAGCTGTCGCGGGGGCTGGTGCTGGTCAAATGGTGGTTGCTGGCCATCCCCCACTACATAGTCGTGGCCGTCCTGGCCGGCGGCGGATTCGCCTGGGAGGTCGAAGAGGGTGCCTCGGTCGGTTGGGGACCGACCGGTGGTGGCCTGCTCGGCGTCCTCACCCTGGTGGCAGCCGTCGTCATGCTGGTGACCGGCCGCTACCCCCGAAGCCTTTTCGACCTGATCGTCGGGCTGAACCGTTGGATCTACCGAGTCGTCGCTTATGCCGCATTGATGACCGACCGGTATCCCCCGTTCCGGCTCGATCAGGGTGGGGCGGAACCGGGACCCCTGCCTGGTCCGCCCCACCCATCCTCCTCCGACGACACCGCAGCCCAGCGGCCTGAAACGGGCGACGGCGCGCTGAGTTCGGCCGAACCGGCCGCCGAACCGGCCGGGGCGGTTGGCGGCCCGATGCGGTGAACAGGTACGAGGTGAACGAACAGACAATCGACGGCAACGGTCTGGGCCGACTGGTCGATCATCTCCAGGCCGACGGCTACGAAGTCTGGGGACCTCGGCTGGACAACGGAGTGATCGGCCCCGGTCTCCTGCAGTCGATCGACGACCTGCCCATTGGCTGGACCGACCGGCAGAGCGGCGGCCACTACCGGGTCGAAACCCGAACCGACGGCGCCCGCTTCGGGTACGCCGTCGGACCCCGTTCGTTCAAGGACCTGCTCCATCCCCCCCGCCAGCAGGTCTGGACGATGAACAGATCGGACGACGGCGCCCTGTCGGTGACGATGCACGAGACGGAACCGGTGAAGCGAGCGTTCTTCGGCATCAGACCATGCGAGCTGGCGGCCATCGGCGTCCAGGACCGGGTACTGGTCGACGGACCCCATCCCGACCCGGTCTACGTCGCCAACCGGGAGAACGTGTTCCTCGTCGCCGTCGACTGCGGGAATCCGGCCGACACCTGCTTCTGCTCGTCGCTGGGCACGGGACCCCGGTCGGGGCCGGGCCACGATCTGGCCATCACCGAGTTGACCGGGAGGGATCCGGCCGGCCTCGACGGCCGCTACGTCGTCACCATCGGTTCCGACCGGGGCCGGGCCCTTCTCGCCGCCGTCGAATCCCGACCGGCCCGGCCCGACGAGCTGGCCGCCGCCTCGGCGGTGATTGCCGGGGCCACCGAATCCATGACCCGATCGCTCGACACCGAGGGCATCCGGGACGTCGTCTATGACCATCTCCAAAGTCCGCAGTGGGACGACGTGGCCGAGCGCTGCCTGGCCTGCGGCAACTGCACGCTGGTGTGCCCCACCTGCTTCTGCACCAACCTGGAGGATCTCACCGATCTCACCGGCCAAACATCCACCCGGTGGCGGGTCTGGGACACCTGCTTCAGCACCGAGTTCTCCCACCTGGGACCGGGCCCGGTCCGGGCCTCCACCGCCTCCCGCTATCGCCAGTGGTTCAGCCACAAGCTGGCCGGCTGGATCGACCAGTTCGACCAATCAGGCTGTGTCGGCTGTGGGCGGTGCATCACCTGGTGTCCGGTTGGTATCGACATCACCGAGGAGCTGGCCGTGATGCGGAACGGGGAGCGAGTGGGCCGATGAGCATCATCGACCCACTCCTGGTGCCCAAGCCCTACCGGGTGATCGACAAGGTCGAAGAGGTCGCCGATATCACCAGCCTCCATGTCGCACCCGGCGATGGTGGACCTCTGCCACCGTTCCGGCCGGCCCAGGTCGGCATGCTCGGCGCCTTCGGGGTGGGCGAGGCCGCCATCTCCATCAGCTCGGCCGTCGACTGCACCGACTACCACGCCTACACCATCCGGCGGGCCGGCCCCATCAGCGGGGCGCTGGTCGACACTCCGATCGGGGGCACCATCACCGTGCGAGGTCCCTTCGGCCAACCTTGGCCGCTGGCCGACGTCACCACGGGAACGCTGCTGATCATCGGGGGCGGGCTCGGAATCGCACCCCTGCGGGCGGCCATCGACGAGGCCGTCGGCCAGCAGGCTGAACATCACGGTGAGCAGCGCCGGGTGGTTATCGTCTACGGGGCCAAACGACCGGAACTCCTCGTCTACCGGGCCGATCTCGACCGGTGGCGCAACCGGGGGGCCGACGTTTCGCTGATAGTCGACCAGGCCGACGGGACGAGCGATTGGCGCGGTCCCGTCGGCCTGGTTCCCGAGCTGCTGTCACCCGAGCACGGTCTCGACGTCGACTGGTCCGACACCACCGCCTTCGTGTGCGGACCCGACGTGATGATGCACCACACGGCGGCCGCCCTCAGGAGACGAGCGGTGCCCGACGACCGGATCTGGCTGACTCTGGAGCGCAACATGCAGTGCGGCAACGCCCTGTGCGGCCACTGCCAGCTCGGGCCCTTCATCGTCTGCCGGGACGGACCGGTGGTCCGCTACGACCGCATCGCCCGCTTCCATTCGATCGTCGACCTGTGAGCCGGCAATGAGCCAGCCGGTAAGCCTGCCGTCTCACCACGCCACCAAACCGACGCTGGCGGTGTGGAAGTTCGCCTCGTGCGACGGCTGCCAGCTCACCCTGCTCGACTGCGAAGACCAGCTGCTCCCACTGGTCGGCCGGGTCGACATTGCCTACTTCCCCGAAGCATCCAGTTCCATGGTGGCCGGCCCCTATGACCTTTCGCTGGTCGAGGGCTCGATCACCACCGCCGCCGACGCCGAACGGATCGTCGACATTCGCCGCCAGTCGAAAACCCTCGTCACCATCGGGGCCTGCGCCACCAGTGGCGGTATCCAGGCCCTGCGCAACGGCCAGGATGTCAGCGAATTCCTGGGCATCGTCTACGCCCACCCGGAGTTCATCTCCACCCTCGGCACCTCGACCCCCATAGCCGATCATGTTGACGTCGACTTCGAGCTGCGAGGCTGCCCGATCGATCGGGGCCAACTGGTGGAGACCATTGCCGCTTATCTGGCCGGGCGGCCGGCTCGCATCCCCACCACCAGCGTGTGCCTGGAGTGCAAGGCCCGGGGCAACCCGTGTGTCATGGTGGCGGCCGGCACTCCCTGCCTGGGGCCGGTGACGATGGGGGGCTGCGGGGCGCTGTGCCCGGCCTACGACCGGGGCTGCTACGGCTGCTTCGGGCCGATGGAGCAACCCAATACGGCATCGCTGGTGCGCTGGTTCCGCCAGCTCGGAATGGACGAGCGGGAGATCGCCCGGACGTTCCGCAGTTACAACGGGTGGTCGGAACCGTTCCGGGCCGCCGCCGACGCCGCCGACCACGCCGAGCAGATCGACCGGGCCGGACCTTCAGGTGGTGACCGATCATGACCCACAAGAGTGTCCGCCTGAACGTGCCGGTACTGGCCCGGGTCGAGGGCGAGGGGGCGATGCACGTCGAGGTGACCGACGGCGAAATCACCGACATTCGGCTCGAGATCTACGAGCCGCCCCGCTTCTTCGAGGCCTTCCTCCGGGGGCGGGGTCTGACCGAACCGGTCGACATCACCGCCCGCATCTGCGGGATCTGCCCGGTGGCCTACCAGATGTCGGCCTGCCGGGCGGTGGAACGGCTGAGCGGGGTCGCCGTCAGCCACGAGGTCGGCGAACTGCGCCGCCTGCTGTATTGCGGGGAGTGGATCTCCAGTCATGGGCTCCACATCGGTTTCCTCCACGCCCCCGACTTCCTCGGCTTCCACAGCGGGCTCGACCTGGCCGCCGATCACCCGGCCACGGTCGAGGGTCTGTTGCACCTCAAGCGGACCGGCAACCGGATCATGGAGGTTGTGGGGGGTCGGGCCATCCACCCCATCAACGTCAAGGCCGGCGGCTTCCATCGGGCTCCTTCGCCCGCCGACCTCGGCGGCCTGGTACCGGACCTGGAGGCGGCCCGGGAATTCGCCGTCGAACTGGTTCGCTGGACCGCCGGCTTCACCTTCCCCCAACTGAGCCACGACTACGAGTTCGTTTCCCTCCGCAACGGTGAACGTTACCCCTTCATCGAGGGCCGGGTGGTGTCCAACCGGGGTCTCGACATCGACCAGGCCGAGCTGGAGGAACACATCGTCGAAGACCACGTGGCCCACTCCACAGCCCTTCACGGACGGCTCCGATCGGGCGGTTGGTACCACGTGGGGCCTCTGGCTCGGTGGGCCAACAACGCTGACCTGATGCCGTCAAGCGTGATCGACCTGGCCGCCGACGTGGGCCTGGGAACAACGGAGACCAACCCGTTCCGCAGCATCATCGTCCGCAGCCTGGAGGCGTTCTTCGCCATCGACGAGGCCCTTCGGCTGATCGAGCGGTATCAGCCCCCCACCCCGCCGGCCCAAACGGTTCCGGCCCGCGCCGGTAGCGGCGCCGCCGTCACCGAGGCCCCCCGGGGAATCCTCTATCACCTCTACCGAGCCGACGATGACGGCACCATCACCGACGCCCGAATCATCCCCCCGACATCGCAGAATCTACCGACGATCGAGGCCGACCTCAGACGCTTCGTGTCCGGTCACCTCCACCTCGACCGAGACGAGCTGGAGCTCCGGTGCGAACAGACGATCCGGAACTACGACCCCTGCATCTCCTGCGCCACCCACTTCCTCGATCTGACCATCGAGCAGCGAGGCGGTCGGTGAGCACCCGGCCGCTGCTGGTCGTGGGGGTCGGCAACCTCGACCGGGGCGACGACGGGATCGGTCCGGCGGTGGTCGAGGCCGTACGGGCCGACCCTCGACTGGCCGACGTGGAAACGATGGTGGCGGGCGGCGACCTGAGCGATCTGGTGGTCACATGGTGCCCCGGTGATGACGTCGTTGTGGTCGACGCCATGGCCAGTGGGAGGGCACCGGGCACAATCGTTCTGTTCGACGCCTTGCGCCACCACCTGCCGGTCGGCTACCGGCCGTTGTCGAGCCACGGGTTCGGGCTGGCCGACACCATCGAACTGGCTCGCCGGCTCGATCGCCTGCCCCGAACTCTCACCGTGGTGGCCGTCGAGCTGGGTGACACCGGCCACCTGGGCCCGTTGACCGGGGTGGTGGCCGGCGCCGTAGGCGACGTGGTGTCGATGATCACGACGCTGGCCCGGCAGCGGCGACGGCTGGCCGGAGAGCGGGTAGCCGCCGTCGAGGAAAGGACCAACGACTCTGAACACCGGTCGTTGATGGGGGCAGAGTGAGGGCGTAGGCCGAAGCGAGGAGTGTCATGCCCACTGGACGCATGAAACGAATCGACCAGCAGCGCAAGGTGGCATACATCGTGCGCCGGGGCCGTACCCTGGCCGCCCCCCTGGCCGAGGTGGACACCAAGGCCCGAGTGCCCAACGCCCGGGTCGAGTTCCGGCTGGTCCGACACCACGGCGACGAGTCGGCGGCCGACGTTCGCCTCCGCACCGGTACTCGAACCAGCAGGCGGCAACGCCGGTTCGGTGATCTGACGGGGGCCAGCCGACCGGGCTCGAAGGTGGCGACGGCGGCGGCCGAACGATATCGAGTCGATTCGTCGTCGCCGCCGTTTCGGGTGGTCGAGGCCTGGCTGGAGGCCATGGGAGACCGCGATCTCGACGGTGCGGTGTCCCTGTACCGTCCCGACGCCGTGCTCCACTCCCCCGACGACGACCTCAGCGGATTGCACCGTCTGCGAGCCGCCCTGGAACACTCGCCCCTGACCGGTCTCGATCCTGACAGTGCCGAGATCTACGGTCTGGGCCGCTATGTCCGGGTCGACTACCCGGGCCAAGACGTGGCGGGCGGGCACGACCATGGGGTGTCGTTGATCGTCGATCGGGGCGAGATCGTGGAGCAGTGGATCGACGTCGACCCCGACGGCGAGTATGGCGAGGGGGAGACCCCGACGGCCCCGCCCCTCCAGCTGGTGATGCGGGGAACGGTGACCGGCGACGCCCAGGCCTATGCCGGGAGCCGGATCGAGCACCTCATCACCACCGTCGGCCGACCGGTCCGCTTCGTGCGGCTGAAGCTGACCGCCATCGACAACCCCGGCCACGACCGACCGGCCATGGCCGAAGTGGTGCTCGACCTCGACCGCACCATCATCCGAGCTCATGCCGCCGCCCCGACCTTCACCGAAGCGGTCGACCGGGTCATCGACCGACTGCAGGTCCGCATTCGCCACGATCGCAGCCGGCGTCGAGCCCGGCGGTTGGACCGGGCTCCCATCGGCCGACCCGATCGGCCCCAACCGGCCGGACCGCGGAAACGGCCCGAGTCCGGGCATCCCGAGATCGTGCGTCACCGATCCTTCGCCCCCGACGAGCTGACGATCGACGAGGCGGTGTGGGACCTGGGACTGCTGGACTATGAATTCCTCCTGTTTGTCGAGGCCGACAGCGGCGACGATGCCTTCCTGACCCGGGACGACAACGACCAACTCCTGCTCCGCTTCCGCCGGCCAACCAACGTATCCATCAGCTGTGTGGCCGACGTGGTGGTGGCCGAGACCCCCGCCCCGTTGCTCAAGCAGACCGAGGCGGTGGAGCTCCTGGAGGTCGGCGGCGACCGGTTTGTGTTCTTCGTCGACCGCCTGACAGAGCGGGGGAATGTCGTCTACCGGCGCCTCGATGGCCACTACGGCCTCATCACCCCGCCCGACACATCTCCCTACGACGGGGACGACGGAGACGGATAGGGGGTCGGCGATGCAGGTTGGTCTGACGACGTTTCTCCTCGCTCTCCTCGCCGGCTGGGTGATCCTGCGGGTCACCGGCAAGTCGGGAACTGAGGTGCGGGATCCGGCCACCGTCGTCCGGCGACTCTTCCTCTACGGTCTCCTCTACGCCACTGTGGTACTGGCCGCTCAGGGCGTCATCGAGTTGGCCCGTGAACTGACCGACGGCGATGGCCGCTCCAACACCGCGCTGGCCCGGGCCATCAGCTTCCTGATTCTCGGTATCCCCATCACCGGCCTGTTGGGTCGCTACATCGATCGCCGCCTGGCCGGCAGTGGCGACGAGCGCCGGTCGCTGGCCTGGACGATCTACCTCAACGCCATTTTGGCCACCGCCCTGTTCGGCCTGCTGATCGAGGGTCACGCCGTGCTCCATGCGCTGCTGGCTCCGCCGGCCGAGCGGGAGTTCGACGCCGCCAATCTGGTGGCGGCTGCCGTGTGGGGTGCGGTGTGGGCCGCCCACTGGTTCGGGTTCCGGCGCCGCCACGGCATCAGCGGCGACCTCCACCTGGCCATCGGCACCGTGATCGGCCTGGTGCCTCTGGTCATCGGTGTTGGCGGCATGATCTACATCGGGGCCGACGAACTCTACAACGCCGTCACCAACGATCCTCTGACGGCTCGGGAAGAGCCGACCATGGCCTACCTGTCGGCTCTAGCCGTCGTCGGCGCCGCCGTCTGGGCCTGGTACTGGTGGCGCCACTACCGTCGGGCCGAGCGGACCGAGATCTGGTACGTCACCGTCGTCCCGGTGGGGGCCCTGGCCGGGTTCGTGGCCAGCATCGTCGGCCTGGCCATCGCTGTTGGTATCGCCGGGGTCTGGTTCCTGGGCCGACCGGAGGCGGCGACCGCGGTGCGGCACTTCGAATCGCTGCCCGTGCTGTCCGGTGTGGTGGCCGCCGGTCTGCTGTGCTGGCTGTATCACCGGTGGGAGCTGGGGCCCGATCCGTCGCGGGGTGTGGCCATCCAGGTCTACCACTATCTGCTGGCCTTCGCCGCCCTGGTGGCGTCGGTGGTGGGAGTGGCCATGCTGCTGGTGGCCCTGTTCCATCACGGGCCGGGTTCGGTGGCCAACTCCGCCGTCTACGGGGCGACCACGGTGCTGGTGGCCGGGCCGGTCTGGGCCTGGTTCTGGGCCAGGATCAGTAGCTGGGTCAGCACCGACGCCTCCCGCCACCAGGATTGGCCGGTCCGCCGGGTGTACCTGTTCGCCCTGTTCGGGCTGGGTGGATTGATGGTACTGATCAGTGGTCTGGCCGTGCTGTTCACCACCATCGAGGACGCTCTCGACGGAACCCTCTCCCGCCAGACGCTGCACGACGATCGGGTCGGCCTGGCCATCCTGCTCACCGTCACCGGCGTGGCCTGGTACCACTTCCAGGTCTACCGGGCTGAACGGGTTGACGACGAGCCGGGCCCGCCGGATACACGGCACCGGGTATCGCCCCAGCGACGAGTGATCCTGGTTTCGGCCGACCACGCCGAGCTGGCCCGCCACCTGGCCGACGTGAGTGGGGCACCGGTCGTCCACTGGCAACGGACCGACGAGATCGACGGCCCGATCGACGTCGGTGACCTCGATCAACGGGTCGACGACGAGCGGCACAGCAGCGTGCTGGTGGTCGTCGGCGAGGACGGACCGACCGTTATCCCCTTCGTCGACCACCCGGTCCCGTAATGGAAGGCAGGCCTCCGACCTCCCTAGGCCCGGCGGCCGTGACCGGGCTGATGACCACCGCCCTGGTGGCCATCGCCGCCGGCCCACTGCTGTTGCCCGATTCCTACTCCTGGATCGAGCACGGCATCAGCGAATCGGCGGCCCAGGGGATCGACGGGGCCTGGCCGGCCCGGGGCGGGCTGCTCCTTTATGGGCTGGCCGTTCTCTGGCTGGTCGGCCTACGCCGCTCGACCTGGGGACCCCTGGCCACCGCCTTTCACACCCTGTTCGGTGGGTCCATGGTGGCGGTGGCCGCCTTCTCCGCTCGACCATGGGAGGAGAGCGCCCCCTTCGTCGAAAACGAGGACATGCTCCACTCGTTCTTCGCCGGCACCGCAGGTTTCGGCTTCGTGGCCGGCGTGGCGACCCTGATCGTGGTTCGCCGACAGCGGGCGGCCGGGGCCGCCGCCACCGACTGGTTGGCCTTCCTGGTGACAGCCGCCGTCCCCTGGACGGCCTCGACCGAATACTGGGGGGGCACTGCAGCGCTTCATGTTCCTGGTGGCCGCCGTCTGGTACATCAAGGAGGCCTGGACCGACCAGCCGATCTCCGACCCCGATCCCCGCTCGGCCGAGGTCACGAGGCGAAGCACCGGCCAGGGTGACGTCATCGGCCTGGTGGCGGCCAACGGAGCCCACGTGTGGCGGGGCATCCCCTATGGCGCCTCCACCGCCGGGGCCAACCGGTGGCGGGCCCCACAGCCACCACCCCGGTGGGACGGGGTGCGTCCGGCGGTCGAGTTCGCACCGCGGTGCGCCCAACTCACCAACCAGGGCGACTCCGACGAGGGCATCGAACCGGGGCTCGTCGTCGGCTCGGAAGACTGCCTGGCCCTCGACATCTACGCCCCACCGGGCGGCCGGAATGAGGGGCTGCCGGTCATGGTGTGGATTCACGGTGGCGGCAACGTGTGGGGACGGTCGAGCCTCTACGACGGTTCGAACCTGGCCGTCGACCGTGACGTGTGCGTGGTGGTTCCCCAGTACCGGTTGGGGCCTCTCGGCTGGTTCGCCCACCCGGCGCTGCGGGATGACGCGGCCAGCGCCGAGGATCGGGCCGCCGACTTCGCTCTGCTCGATCTGATCGCCTCGTTACGGTGGGTGGCCGACAACATCGCCGCCTTCGGCGGTGACCCGGACTGTGTGACCATCTTCGGTGAGAGCTCGGGTGGCCACAATGTCGCCGCCCTGCTGGCCTCCCCCTTTGCCGGCGGGCTGTTTCACCGGGCCATCATCCAGTCGGGCAGCTTCGACAGCGTCTCAGTGGCCGAAGCCGAAGGATCGGCGGGCCGGCTGAAGAACCCGTCGACCGAGATCGCCGAGCGGCTCGGTGCGGTGACGGCCGCCGATCTGCGGACGGCGTCGGTCGAGCAGCTCTACGCCACCTGCCAGACCGACGGCGGCTGGTTTCTCGACGTGCCCCGCATGATCGCCGACGGTGTGGTCATTCCCGCCGAACCCCTGCGGGACGCCTTCACGGCAACCGGTTCGTTTCATCGGGTGCCGATCATCACCGGTGCCAACAAGGACGAGATGAAGCTGTTCTACGCCAGCGACCCCACCATGACCGGCCGCAAGCTGGGGTTCCTGCCGGTGGCCCGCGACCAGAACTTCTACGACCTCAAGTCCCACTATCTGAGCCGCATCTGGCGCATCCGGGCGGTGGACGAACCAGCCCGAACCATGATCGAAGCCGGCCACCGGGACGTCTACGCCTACCGGTTCGACTGGGATGACGGCGGCCGATTCCTGGCCATGGACTTTCACCGGTTGTTCGGCGCCGCCCACGGTTTCGAGATCCCCTTTGTGTTCAACCACTTCCACCATCTGGGCGACGCCGACCGGTTCCTCTTCCCCAAACGGACCCGGCGGCAGCGGGAACGGCTGAGTGAGGCCATGGGCCGGTACTGGACCTCGTTCGCTCGACACGGGCGACCGGCATGCCCCAACCGGCCCCGGTGGCCGCACTTCGACGAGGCGGGCGGAACCTACCTGCGGCTCGACGCCGACGACGACGGTGGCATCGTGGCCGTGGCCGCCGTCGACACCATCGACCAGCTCATCACCGACCTGGGCCGCGACCCCCGACTCAGCGACGAACAGCGGATCGAAATCGTCGATGAGCTGAGCCAATGGATGTTCACCCGACCGGTGGAAGCCGACATTCAACGAGCCCTGGCCACGTCGTAACCCCCACCGCCGGCACCGACCGCCGCCCGCATCCCGCCGCCACCCAACTGTGCGCCCCAGACCCCGGAAGTGGGGCGCTGAGCGCACAGAAAGGACCGGAAGCGGTTCAGCCGGTGGCCGGTTGGGTCAGAAACGATGCAATCGCCGTCCGCACCTTCTCGGTCTGACCGAGTTGGAAGTGGCCGCCCGATTCGAGGGTCACCAGGATGGCGCCCGGGATGCGTTCAGCGGCGGCAACGGCGGCGTCGTGGGAGGCCAGCGGGTCGTCGGCGGCGTGGACGATCAACGTCGGGACCCCGATCTGTTCCAGCGGGTACTCGCCGATTTCGGGGTTCGACACGTAGGCGTCGAAGAGGGCCCCGGTTGTTCTCGGACCGATGGGAAAGATGCTGTTGGTCAGCCGCTCGACTTCCCGGGTCTGGTCATCGTCACGGGGAAAGCCGCGGGGTACACCCATGAGTTGGGCAAATGCCGGGCCGGCCAGCACCTTGGCCGCCCACATCGGTCGATCGGCATAGAACCGTCTGGCCCATCGGGGAGGAGCTTGAGCGGTGGGGCTGCCGGGGAAGCTGCCGGAGCTGAGAATCAGGTGGTCGGCCCGATCGCCGTGACGCAGGGCGAACTGCACTGCCGCTCCGGTGCCGGCCGAGATGCCGACCACCGTGGCCGTGGCCAACCCCAGTTGATCGAGTAGGGCGGCGAAGGCGTCGGCCTGGTCGGCCACCGTGGCCGACGGCGGCATGTCCGACCCCGGGTAACCGAAGCGGGAGGGGGCGATCACCCGATGATCGGCCAGCAGACCTTCAACCGAAAGCAGGCCACCGTCGAAGCCGTGGAAGATGCCGTGGCTGACCAACACCGGGGATCCGACCCCCACGTCGGCGTATTCGATCTGGCCGAACTCGGTGGCGACACCCGACCTATCGGCCGAGGCCAGGCGTTGCTCCGCCGCCCGGAGATGGCGACGGTAACGACGCTCCATCAGACCCCCGCCGATGGCCGCCGCCGCGGCGACGGCCATCAGCCCGGCCAACACCGGCGATGAACGGTTCAACGCTCGATCACCGTGCAGTCTCGTTGCAGCCAGTTGTAGAACAGGTCGCAGTGACCCTTGATCTGGAACTGCACCCGCTCAACAGCGGGAAAGCGGAAGACGGTGGCGGTGAGGTTGGCCAGCAGCGCGGCGCTACCGCAGCTGGAGGAGGCACCGGGGATGGTGGATCGGATGTCGTCGAAATCGACGAGCAGCAGACCATCGGATCTCAGGTTGATGGAGCGAATCGAACCAGCGGTATCCGACGAGAACCACGATGACGCCCCCTGAGCCTCCTCGGCCGCAGTGGGGCCGGCCACCAGCTCGTCAAGGGCGAACCCGATGGGGGCGATGACGCCGCTCGAGTCCCGGAAGTAGCCGGTCACCTCGCTGCAGTCGGTCCCGTCACCGGTACTGAAGAAGACCTTGACACCGGTCGACGCCGGCGGGTCGGGATCAGGCGGAGGGGGCGGGTCGGACACCCAACGATGGGCCACATCGAGAACCAGTCGGGAGCCCGACCCCGGGCCGGGAAGGATGAACACCTGGAAGGGCAGGCGGGCTCGGACGCCGAGGCCGATCTGGGTGATCCCCTCGAAGGTTCCCAGGAAGGCGACCTGGCGGAACGTGTCGTAGTGGCCGACGTCGAGCGCCTCGTAGCGGTCGGACGGCATATAGGTTGGGTTCAAGTCCTCGTCGTGGGCCGGGCGATTGACCCGGACCTCGAGCCGGGCCCCACCCCGCAGGGGCACCACGTTGCCCCGGCCGTCCTCGATCAGCTGATCGACGTACTCGACCGAGTAACCCGTGCCCCGACCTTCGAGATCGACCACCAGGCGGTCGAAGCAGCGATGGCGGCCCGAGCGGAGGTTGACGATCCGTGCAGGATTGACGTCGTCCACGGCCGACTTGGCCAGCGAACCCCATCGATTGGCACATGACGTGTCGGCTGTCGCCGGAGTGGGGACGAGAAGGGAGGCCACCATGGCCACGATGAACAGGAGCGGAGCGAACCGGGAAAGCTTTGGCGGGATCACGGGTCCATACCTCCGGCCTACCGGCGCATCCACATCACAACGGTGGCGCACACGGCAAGGAGTCCGGCCAGCATCTGGCCCCGGTCGATGACGCGGTTGATGTCAAAGGTGGGGGTCCATTCCACCACCCCGTCGCGAACCTCGTAGACGCCGACCGGTTCGACACCGAGGCCGAACCCACTGCCGAAACCCCGGCCCTGACCGGTGCTCTCTTCGTCGGAGCCTTCACCGGCACCGCCGCCGGCGCCGCCGGCCACCCGGGCCACCGGGATGATAGTCACCCCGTCGACCTCATAGGCATCGCCGAATACCCGCTTGACCGTGAGGGCATCGCGGGTTCCTTTGATGTTGTCGAAAACGGAGTCTTTCGTTTCCATGGACAGATCGGTAACAGTCATTGATCTCTTCCTTTTCGTTCGTTCTTGTCGATTGCGGTTGTCTTTCGTTCTCAATATCTTCGTTGTCAATGTCAGAGTTGTGGGGCGCACGCGGCGGACCGCTCAGACGCAGATTTCGCCGCTGGTCCCCCGCATGCAGAACACCGTCTGCTCAATGGTCCGCAATTCGAAGCTCTCACCCCCGGCGCCCTCAACGGCGAACAGGTGGAGCCGGAAGCCGAGCACCGAGTCGTCACCCAGGCCGATCACGTCGTAGGTGACCTCCCCGAGATCGCCGACGGAAGGGGCCACGGTGAGCACGATCTGCGATGGGGGATCGACCGAGGCGAACTCGGCCGCCACCAGCTCACCCAGTTGAACGAGGGTTTCGGCCACCGGCCTCTCGCCGTAGTCGGCCAGGAAGGTGGCGGTCACGTCGTCGGTGCCGGCCACATGGCCCAGGAACCGACTGTTGGCCCACCCCGTGGTGCCGGCCTTCGTGACCTCGAACCAGATCGAGCCAGGTAGCAGCCGGGCCCGTCCGGTGGCCACCAGGTCGGCCTGGGTGGGGGCGGCGGTGGCCACCACCGGCTGGCCGGCCCCCGGTAGGGCCCGGATGTTGAGGACGTCGTCGTGGCGCACGGCGACCACGCCGAGGACGTCACCGTCGGCCACATACCCGATGAACTCCTCCCCCGGGAGCGTCGTCGAACCGCCGCTCGCCGTCGTTGTCGTGGTCGAGGAGGTGGAGGACGAGGACGACGTGGTCGAGGAGGTGTCGGCGGTGGTCGACGTCGACGACGAGTCCGAGGCGGAGGTGGTCGACGATTCGTCGCCGGTGGTGTCGGTGGTGTCCACCGCACTGGTGCTGGTCGTGGTGGCGTCGTCGCCGTCCTCGGCACACGCTCCAAGCAACAGCACAAACACTGCGGCCACGATGAACATGATCCGGGCCGGCCGGGAGAACAGCAATTGTTGGATGGTCACGCCATCAGCATGAACCCAACCAGCGCCTCATGGCCAGAGCCCAAAGTCCCCGGCTGGGGCCAGGGTCCAACGCCCCTGGTCGGCCCCTTGGATTCGGGTCATGGTGAGAGTTGAGAACGGAGGATTATTCAGTATGCGAGTACTCGTCGTCCCCGCCAGTCGCTTCGGCGGCACGGCCGAAATCGGTCGGGCCATGGCCAAGGTCTTGCGAGCCGAAGGGCTCGATGTCGATGTCAGCCAGCCCGATCAGATGTTCAACCTGTCACCGTACGATGCCCACGTCATCGGCAGCGCCCTCTACTACGGCCAGTGGCTTGATGCCGCCATGACCTTCGTGGAGGAACAGGCCGCAGTACTGCAGGCCAAGCCGACGTGGTTGTTCAGCAGCGGGCCGCTGGGGGCGGCCACCCCGCCCGAACCGGTGCGAGAGGGGTTTGTCGACCGGCTGCTCGACCTCACCGGCGCCGTCGAGCACCGACTGTTCGGAGGTCGACTCGAACGGAGTCGGCTGCCGACCAAGGAACGGTTCCTGGTCCGCTGGATCGGGGCCGACGACGGCGACTACCGGGATTGGGATGAGATCGAGCAGTGGGCGGTCGGGATCGCCGCCGCCATCGGTGGTCGAGCCGCCAGCCCGACCGGTCAGTGACCGGGATCGATCGGCGGTCGATTGACCAGAACCGGGCAGCGGGCGGTGCGAACCACCCCCATGGCCACGCTGTCGTGGAGGATGCGATCCATTCCCGAGCGGATGTGGGTGGCCATGGCCAGCATGGCCACGTCGGCGTCTCGGGCGTGATCGACGATGGCCTTGGCCGGGTCGGCACCGTGGAGGGTGTCGTAGTTGATCTCGCGTTCCGTCATCCTTCCCATGGCGGCGGCGGCCCGGGCCACCACGTTGTTCTCATAGGCCGCCGGGATACCGGCCGGAATCTTGGCCGGGTCGATGACGGCCACGATCATCGGGTCGAGGTCGAGGGCGTCGGCCCAGCGGGCGGCCAGCGGCACGATCGTCTCGGCGAAGTCGGAACCGTCGATGCAGATCATCAGCTCGCCATCGGGCCAGCCATCGGTCAGTTCCACGGCCGGCCCCAGTAACAGCATCGGTTCCCGGGTCTGGCGCATGACCTCCTCGGCCACGTTGGCCGCCACTCCGGCCACCCGACCCCGGGCCATGGTGCTCATGATCACCAGCGTGTCGTCCTCCTGCTCGGAGGCGACGGCGATGTCGTCGGCAACCGAATACGACGCCGGTCGCACGTCGACCTTGTCGGCGTGGCCGATGCCGGCCACCTGGCGGGCCACGATCTCGTCGAGGCCCAGATTCTTGTTCTCGTCGTTGAGCACGGTGAGAACGGTGATGTCAGCCTCCCAGCGATCAGCCAGACGTTCCGCGGCCCACAAGGCCGACGTCGCTCCCTGGGTGCCGTCAAGAGGTACGAGCAGCCGGTCGAACATGGAGATCTCCTCTCGTTTGTCGCCAGTGTGCCCTCCGGCCGGCCGCCGCTCCAGGGCCGAAGGTCCCCCCGGATTGAACCAAAGGGACGTAGGGCCCTGCCGGGCTGATGGGCGGGCGATGAGGCTGGAGGTATGACTTCGGCAGGAACGACATCCCACCTCGACGGCCGGGCCGATCAGCCCGGGGCGAACGCGGTGCGCTGGTTTGACCAGATCTCAATCGACGACGTGGCCACCGTGGGAGGCAAGAACGCCTCCCTGGGCGAGATGTACCAGCGGCTCAGCGACGCCGGGATCCGGGTGCCCTACGGGTTCGCCACCACCGCCGACGCCTTCCGCCGGTTCCTGGCCGCCAACGACCTGGAAGGGCGTATCGCAGCCGAACTGGAACCGTGGGACGGGACCGACGTCGATGATCTGGCGGCCCGGGCCCACCGGGTCCGGGAACTCATACGGAGCGCCGACCTCGGACCCGAACTGGTGGGCGAGATCGTTGAGGCCTACGGTCGACTCTCGGCCGAGGCCGGCGTCGATCAGGTCGAGGTGGCGGTTCGCTCCAGTGCCACGGCCGAGGATCTGCCGGAAGCGTCGTTCGCCGGTCAGCAGGAGTCGTATCTGATGGTCATCGGTCCGGCCGCCGTGCTCGATGCCGTGCGGGGCTGCTTCGCCAGCCTGTACAACGCCCGGGCCATCAGCTACCGGCGCCATCTGGGGATCGACGAGACCGACATCGCTCTGTCGGCCGGGGTGCAGCGCATGGTCAGGGCCGACCAGGCGGCCAGCGGCGTGATCTTCACCCTCGACCCCGACTCCGGGCATCGGGGCGTCGTGTCCATCACCGCCACCTGGGGTCTGGGTGAGAACATCGTGCAGGGTCGGATCGTGCCCGACAGCTTCACCGTGCACAAGGATCGATTGGCCGCCGGTTTCGCTCCGCTGGTGGGCAAGACGGTGGGGGCCAAGGAACTGCGGATGACCTACGACGAGCATTCGAGTCGGATCCGCAACCGGCGCACCCCCGACGCCGATCGAGAACGGTTCTGTGTGTCCGACGACGACGTGTTGCAGCTGGCCCGCTGGGCCGTCGCCATCGAAGAGTTCTACACCCGGACCCGCGGGGTCGACACCCCAATGGACATCGAGTGGGCCAAGGACGGGCGGAGCGGTGAACTGTTCATCGTGCAGGCCCGGCCGGAAACGGTGCACTCGCAGCGTGATGCTGGAGCGGTCATGGAGGTCCATCACCTGTTGGAGTCGGGGTCGGTACTGGGTACCGGACTGGCGGTTGGCGACCGGGTGGCGTCGGGACCGACCCGCATCGTCATCGACCCCTCGGACATGGGCTCGATCCGTGAGGGCGACGTACTGGTGGCCGAAACCACCGACCCCGACTGGGAACCGATCATGAAGCGGGCGGCGGCACTGGTCACCGAGCGGGGCGGCCGGACATCACATGCCGCCATCGTGGCCCGGGAGCTGGGCATCCCGGCCATTGTCGGAATGACGGGAGCCCGGGAGCTGCTGGGTTCGGGCACCGACGTCACCGTGAGTTGTGCCGAGGGGGCGGTCGGCCGGGTGTACGACGGGCTCCTGGCCCACGAGGTCGAACGGATCGACGTCGGTCACCTGCCGGAGACCAGGACCGACATCATGGTCAACGTCGGCGACCCCGGCCTGGCCTACCAGACGGCGCTGCTGCCGGCGGCCGGGATCGGGTTGGCTCGTATGGAGTTCATCTTCGCCGGCCACGTCGGCATCCATCCCCTGGCCTTGCTCCGCCCCGAGATGCTGAGCGTGCGGGTCAGGGCCGACATCAAGCAGCGCACCGTGGGCTACGATCGCCCGGCCGATTTCCTGATCGATCGGGTGGCCCTGGGGGTCGGCACGCTGGCCGCCGCCTTCTGGCCCCGTCCGATCATCGTCCGCTTCAGCGACTTCAAGACCAACGAGTACGCCGGACTCCTGGGCGGCGAGCTGTTCGAGCCGGTGGAGGAGAACCCCATGATCGGCTGGCGGGGAGCCAGCCGCTACCACCATCCCGACTACCGGGCGGCCTTCGAGTTGGAGCTGGCGGCCGTCCGCCGGGTCAGGGAGACGTTCGGTCTGACCAACCTGCAGGTCATGGTGCCGTTTTGCCGAACCCCGGCCGAGGGCCGGCAGGTCATCGAGGTGATGGCCGACAACGGACTGGTGCAGGGCGAGAACGGGCTGCGGGTCTACGTGATGACCGAGATCCCGGCCAATGTCCTCCAGGCCGACGAGTTCGCCGAGGTGTTCGACGGGTTCTCCATCGGGTCGAACGATCTGACCCAGCTGACCCTCGGCGTCGACCGTGATTCCGAGCTGGTGGCCGACCTGTTCGACGAGCGGAACCCGGCGGTGCTGCGGTCCTGTGCCATGGCCATCAGCGGGGCCAAGGCGGCCGGCCGCCGCATCGGGATCTGCGGTCAGGGGCCATCCGATTTCCCCGACTTCACCGCCTTCCTGGTGGAGCAGGGCATCGACTCGATCAGTGTCACCCCCGACGCCCTGGTGGCCACCATCGGGGTGGTGGCCGAGGCCGAGCAACAGGTGGCGAGAGGGGCCGGGGGATGACGGTGGGGGCCGACGTCACCCAGGCTCGTTCCCACCGGACCGGCCCGGCTGGCGGCGGGGGGTGGAGTCTGGCCGCCTTCGGCCACCTGGTGGCCATCGCCGTCAACCTCGTGCTGCTCTACGTGGTCCGCAACCTGGGCCGCTGGGACGTGGTGCCGTTCCTCACCGCTGACTACGACCAGGTGGTCGACCCGATCACTGTGAGCATCGTCGCCACCATCATCGGCCGGGCCGTGCGCATCGTCGTCCCCGGGCGGCGGGTGGGACTGGTGGTGGATGCGGCAACAACCATCGTCGGGTTCTACGCCCTGTTCCGCATCTTCATGGTCTTTCCGTTCGACTTCTCGCCCTATGACGTGCGCTGGGATCTCCTGGCCCGGTTCGTGTTGATCGTCGCCCTCTTCGGTTCGGTGGTGAGCGTGCTGCTCACCCCGTTTCGCGTTGTCCAAAACGGTGGACCGGGCTAGCTGATCCTGGGACCGGACGGGCCGGTCTGGGGGCGGCGGGCCGGTGGGCCCGTCCACTCAACCAGCGTCGACGGCTGGAACCTCGGGGGCGGCCAGGGCCAGGACGGGGCGGGCGGCGGTGGCCACCAGCCCGGCGGTGACGCTGGCCATGGAGCTGCGGTTGGGGCTGGTCCGCCGGCGCCGACTGGTGACCAGCACCGCGGCGTCACGCCGGTCGGCGAACACCTCGAGGGCATCGACCGGATCATTGTGCTGCACGATCTCCCACCGGATGGTCACGTCATCGCTGAACCGTTCGGCCAATCGCTGCAGGTGCAGGGCCACTTCCGGATGGGGGGAGTCACCCGGTTCCGGGTCGGGCACGACGCGGGTCAACCACAACCGATGACCGACGGACCGGGCCAATGCCCGGGCCGGGGCGATGGCGGCCTCAGCCGCGGCCGAGCCGTCGAAGGCCACGACGATCTCGCCGTCGATCCCCTGCTCCCGCAGCCGGGCCACGGTCACGTTGGGACCGATGAGCATGACCGGGCCGCCCACCCGGTCGAGCAGTCGCTCGGCCACCGAGTCCTTGATCCGCCAGGCGTCCATGTGCTCGGTGGCCAGGACGACGAGGCTTCCCGGGCCGGTGTGGTCGACGATGGCGGCCGCCGGATCGTCGCCATGGAGGTGGCTGGCCCGGATGTCGAGTTGGGGATGACTGGTTTCCACCTGCTCGGCCAGGTGGGCCAGCTCGGCGTCGGCCGAGGCGATCGACGGGGTCACGTGGACGAGCTCGACCTCCGTTCCCCAAGCTTCGGCCAATTGCAGACCGAGGGTGGTCGGGCGGTCGTGCAGCCGACCACCGGCCGATGGCAACACGATGCGGGTGATGGGCCGTCCGGCATCCAGTTCCGGGGCCGTGGCCGCCGAGTTCGGGCGCATGAGATTCCTCCTCACGGGTGATCGTGATCTCATCGAACCCGACGTCGACGGAGCGAGGCTAGAGGACAACGTCCCAAGCCACCAGGTGGCTTGGCGGCCGGTGGTGGTGGTCCTGGTCGGGGTAGTACGTTGGCGGGATCACCGCTCCGGCCTACCGACCCCTGCGAATCACGTTGCTGCTGCTCGCTGGATTCGCCCTGGTCTTCCTGGCCGGGGGGCTGACCGGCTGGTGGACACCGGCCGACAACGAACCGGCCATCGGCGAGATCTCCCGCTGGTGCGAACGGGTCCAGTCGGGCCTGGCCCGGGAACCGGTGAACACGATGGGCAACCTGGGTTTCGTGGTTTCGGGACTGGCCATGTTTGTGGTGCTGGCCCGGGAGACGACGGCCGGGCGGCCCCGGGTGAACCGCTTCATCGGCAACCAGCCGGTGGCCTTGACCTACGCCTCGGCCACCGTCTTTCTGGGGCCGGGCTCGATGATGATGCACGGTAGTCACACGTTCTTCGGGGCGTGGATCGACAACGTCTCGATGGTGGCCTACATCCTCATCCCCTGGATGGCCAACGTTTCGGCCATGCGAGGCACCTCGGCCCGTGCTTTGCTCGGAGCCTACGGCGGCGTGTTGGTCGGCTACGCCACCGCCTACTGGTTGTTCGACAGCGAACTCGGTATCGGACTCGATCTGTTCGGGCTGTCCATCGCGTTGTGGATGGTGTCGGAGGCGCTGTACCGGTTCTGGTCGCCGGCCGCTCGATTCTGGTCAGGGCTGATCGGTTTCGCCGTCGCCCTCGTCTTCGGCATCACGCCGGTCGACATGGCGTCGAACGTCGGTGACTACTGGTGGGTGATCCTGTTCTGGGTGCCGGGGCTGCTGGCTACGGCCGGGGGCGGTGGTGGGGCCAGGCGCCGTTACACCCCATGGTTCTGGGCCGGGCTGGCTTCGTTTCTGGTCGCCTTCGCCATCTGGACCACCGGCACTGACGACCACCCATGGTGCCGCCCCGACTCGGTCGTCCAAGCCCACGCCATCTGGCACCTGTTGACCGCAGTGTCGACGTGGTGCTTCTTCCAGTTCTACCGCACCGAGGGTTCGTAGGTGGAGGTGAGGAGTCGTCAGTGGTAGCGGGGTTCAGCAGCGGATTCAACAGGGGCTGCCGTTGCCAACCTTGACCGCTACCATTGACCCCACCGGCACCGAGCGGCCGGCCGCGGTCGTCCCGGCGATGTCGACGTAGACCACCGTCTCGTTGCCGTTGAGGATCTGCCTGACCTCACCGGCGGCCACCGACCCGGAGCAAACCTCGAAGTCGTTGACCTGGAATCCCTGGTTGCGTAGGGCGGTGACTGCATCGGCCCTGGGTTGTCCGAACCAGTTGTCGATGGTGACTCTCGTGGCCGAGGTGTTGACTGGTGTGGTGTTGGTGGGTGTGGTGTTGGTGGTCACGTCGGTGGCGGGGCCGGGCGGTTCCGAGCTCGACTGGTCGTCACCTGGGATCGGGTCGTTCGGCTGGGGTTCTTCCGGCGCCGTGTCGGATGCTCCGCCACCGTCGCCATCGGTGCTGGCGGCGGGGCCGGCCGGGGCTGCTGACGGCAGCTGTACCTGTGGACCCCGCAGCGCCTCCGCCATATCATCCTCGATGGGAACGGTACTGGCCTCCTCGAGGATGTCGACCGCCCAGTCCCTCAGATAGCGGTCACGTTCGATCTCACTCTCGGCCACGGCATGATCCGATTCACCCCGGGTGACATACCTCGCTTCCGGTATCGGCTCGGCCAGAATTTCCACCGAGATCCCGACGAGGTCCTTTCGCACCGACTCCGACTCGAGACTGGCGGTATAACGCCAGCCGAGGGCGAGGATGAGAAAGGGCACGGTCACCGAAACAAAGATCGACGAGAGCGTCGTCGCCTTCTCCCACCCCGAGGTCGGGGCAGCGGTTGGCGGCGAACCAACCTGTCGATGGTCCGGCACGGGTATCCCTCCACGACTTGCGGCGGCAGTGGAAAGATCCTACGACAGCACTCGGCTCGACCCTGGTGATACCGTCCTTCGCCATGCATGGTCTGCGATCTGCTCAGAGGGCCGGTCGACGTTGCTGTCGAGGACCCTACTGGCTCCCTGGCAAGCCATATAGCCCCGGAAGAGGACATCACCTCGGTGTCACAATGGCTGGCCTTCGCTACCAGCCAGCAAGTCGCTCATCGCCTGGTGCGTGTGGCATACAGTTGGCAGTGGTCGAGACCGAGTGGAACCATCGGAAGGGTCGGTGTTGTGAACTCTCGTTTGCTTTGGATCGGTCTCCTCGGCCCGGTCGGTATCGGGGTGGCGTCGCTGTCGCTGATCAATCGGGATGTGGTTGAGGACCACTCCTCCCTGGTAACAAACTCCGACGATGGCGCGTGGACGGTGGCCGCAGAGGAGCTGCCAGCGGACGGCGACGTTGCCGACTTCACCCATGGGATCCTGACCGTGGAAAACTCGACTGACGTTGAGGTGCGATTGCAGCAAGTTGAGTTGATGGACGTTGTTGGCTCGGTCACACTCGTCGCTGCATATGTGGCTCCTCCCGGACGGGAGACGCTCTACGTATCGTCTGATTCCCAGTTCCCACCAAGGGACGTCGAGCTTACCCTGGAGCCACTGTCGAACTACACGATTACGCCCAACCCGCAAGGCCAAGGCGCCGAGCGATCCGAGGAAGTCGTGCTCCACTTGCGGGTTCCCACTGACCAAGAGGTGGCCGGCTACTCGGGATACTGTCTGGATTTCGTCCTCGAAGGTACGAGGGGTCTGCGCCGAACGTGCAACGAGCACGCGTTCTTTGCCTGCCGAGACGTCGACGCTCCCGAGTGTGGCCCTGAACGACCATAGAAACCCCACCTCGATCGACACCTGAACCGGAACCCGAGGCCGCCCATAGAAAAACCCGCCCGGCGTGCTGACCTGGAGCGGCGTTTCGTAGGTCGAGCCGGACGCTCGACACGTGGGGCTAACAAGAGTTGAACTTGTGACCTCACCCTTATCAGGGGTGCGCTCTAACCAACTGAGCTATAGCCCCGAGGCAACACATAACCGTACCGCCTGGGTGCCGGGGCCGCTACTGGATTTGGTGAATTCGCCTCACGCCGTCGAGCCCGGGCGACGGCCCCACCCTCGCCGTGGGGCGACGATGGGGCCGAAGGCCCAGGTTCGATCCCTGTCGAAGATGAATCAGGGATCGATCACGATGGTGCAGGTGTAGGTCCCCGGCGCCAGGTCGACGGCGGCGCCGGCGATGTCGTCCGGACCGGTTTCCCCGGTGATGGCGTCGACGTCGATCACGGACACGTCACCAGGGCCGATGCACGAGATGCTGGAGTAGGTTCCGCCGTCGACCTGGGAGTCGACACTCACCAGTAGATCGGTGAGTGGGATGTTCAGGAATTCGACCGTGTCGAAGGCTCCCGACCCATCGGTACAGTCGCCGTCGTTGTTGGTCACCCCGACGATCTTAATTGTGTCGCCGTCGGCAACGTAGCCCGAGGGTACGGTCTCGGTCACCGTGTAGTCGCCCAGCAGCAGGTCAGGCACACAGGCGACACCGTTGACGTCGGTGGTCACGGTCAGGTCGACCGCTTCAGGTCCCCCGGCCACAGTGAACTCGACACCGGCGTGGGGGTGATTCAGGCCGATGCCCGACGCCGCGTGCTTGCGTTCCTTGACGATCTTCACCGCTCCCCTCGACCGGGGGTTGACCAGCGGGCCGACATCGACCGGGAACTCGTCGTCCTCGGTCAGGGTCACCATGACCGGGTCGGCCGGCTCGTGATTGACCGGCACAACCGTTTCCACCACCCAGTAGGTGCCGAACAGTACGTTGTCGATCTGGCAGACGGCGTCGCTCCCATCCAGTGCTGTTGTGCAGGTGAGCGGCAGACCGGTCCCGGGGTCGACGGCCACCGGATCGGGATCGACGGAGTCGGCGTCATCGTAGACGCCGTTGCCGTTCTCGTCCCGATACAGGACGAACGTCGCCCCCTCCAGCGGCATGGCCGGTACGGCGTCGTCGGTCTTGATGATCCGGACCGAACCGCAGTTGGTGATCTCGGAGTTGACCGGGAGGATGAAGTCCTTCAAGGCCGAGGAGAACGAATCCGACGAGCGGCTCTTCAGGTAGACGCTGGAGAATGTTGTGCAGGAGTCACTGGTGGTGAAGAACACATCGAGGTTGATCGACGCCTCACCGAAGGTGAACGGGTCGAAGGTCCCCAGGCCGAGGGCACCGGAATCGACGACCGACGTGTTGACCGAGCCGGTGGCCAGCCCGGCGTCGGACAGGCTGGTCCGCTCCCCCCAACAGGGATAGCGGTTGGTAGCCTCGCACGTCCCCTGATCGGCCGCCGTCAGCCACCGGAACAGGAACAGTACCGGCACCGTTCCCCCCTTGCTCAGCTCGTAGACCACCAGGGCGTCGCCGGCGGTACGCTCGGGAATCCCGTTGCCGTCGACATCACCCGACTGGTTGAACTCGAAGTCCATGTTGGTGGTTCCCTGCGGGTCCTGGACCCGGCTCCAGAACACGTGCAGGAAGTCGTCGTCGACCGCCTCCTCCATCACGAACCCGAACGACTTGAGGTCGCTTTTGTTGGGTGGGATCGAACCCGACACCACCTTGGGCGGCACTGAATCCTCCTTCGAACCCTGCCCGAAGGCGTCGTCGGATCCGCCCGACGGGAGATCGTTCTGGATGGACGGGGCGGCGTCGATCCAGTCGTAGGACGGGGCGGCGTCGTCGGTGGCCAGATTGGCTTCGACGTCGATCTCGAAATTGCTGCCGGGCAGCGAGGCCAGGTCGTGGGCGGCATCGGCCGCCGTCACGCCGACCGCGGTCACCACTGAAAACAGTAGCGACAAGGCGGCCAGTACTCGTCCCGGCGAACGTCGAGACCTCGAACCCCTGGTCGGGGTGGTGGACGAACTCATGAATTCCCTCGCAATCAGCTGTCGGCGTGTCTGAACAATCGACGGCCCGTCAACCAGGCGCATGCCGTCGAACACACCATCGTCACGCCGCCACGGGATCCGGGCGGGTCGCCCGATCCCGGTCAGCCCATGAGCGGGGTCAGGGCGCGAAGATCGGACGAACAGATTGTTGGAGGATGACGGTGGTGAGAGGTTGAGTATCGACCGGTCACCGGCCGAACTTGAGTGCGGGCCGATAGCCCGATCAACCGGCCCAGGTCTTTATGACGCGTTCGAGTCGGACTTCTTGGGCTTCACCCGCAACGTCTCCTCCTCGATGACGGTGATTCGCACCCCACCCAGAAGATCGGACAGCAGGTTGAACATCACCGTCAGCAACACCACCAGGACCGAAGCGGCCAACGTCATGATGCCGGCGATAGCGACGGCGGCCTTGAAGATGGCCTGCCCGTCGATCTCGAAC
Organism: Acidimicrobiales bacterium; assembly: GCA_965216685.1. Lineage (GTDB taxonomy): Bacteria > Actinomycetota > Acidimicrobiia > Acidimicrobiales > SZUA-35 > JAHELU01. The sequence goes on along the minus strand of OZ244195.1, from coordinate 2,300,254 downwards.
TCCTCGTAGTCGCCCAACTCACGGATGAAGCTCTCGACGTTTTCGATGGTGCCCGCTTCCTCGGCCACATTGAACACCAGGGCGCTGGCCAGCAGCAGAGCAGCGAAAAGGCACAGATGGAACATCACCGAGAAGGTCAATACCGACCACGGATCGATATGACGGATGACCCGGCGAACCTTCCGGGCCTGCAACCGGCGACGCCCGGTGATTCCTCCACTGAACAGATCCGACACCGACCGGGGTCGCTCGATGATCGAACGGCTGTCGACGGCGACCGGCCGGTCAACCGCCTTGGGGGCGGCCTCGACCTTGGCGTCGCCGGCATCGGCGTCGACCCGGGGGATCTCACCGGTGACCGCCGGCTCGGCCGGCGCAGTGGGTGCCTTGGCATCAGCCACCGGCGGGCTGGTGGGCGCCTCTTCATCCGGCGTGATGGGCACGACCTCGGTGGGCTCGGCCACCTTGGTCGCCTTGGCCTCGTCGGACACCTTTGCCCCGTTGGTGCCCTGACGCTCGCGATCGCGGACCTTGGCCGAAATGGCCGCGGTGGCGGCCGAAGCGGCAGCGCTGACCGAGGTCGCTGATTGTCGGGGCCCTTTCGACTTGGAGCGGCCCTTCCCCGACTTCGACCTTTTGCCCGATTTGGCCGACGACCGCTTCGCCGCCGACTTCTCGGCCTCGTCCGACTTGTCCGACTTGTCCGACTCGACGACCGGGTCCGCAGTGGTCACGTCGGCGGTGACCCCATCGGAGCTTGTGCTGTCGGCCTTGGCCTCCTCGGTGGTGTCACCGAGGAGAAGGGCCTCAAGATCGATGGGCCCACTGATGACCGCTGCCGCCTCGGCCTCGGATACGTCGTTGTCATCACCATCGGTGGCGGCCGACGGATCGGCGTCGACCAAGACGTCGACATCGTCGCCGCCGTTCTTCGAGGACGCGCCGTTGGCCGACTCCGACCCCGACCCGTTCTTCGATTCCGTCTTTGGTTCCGACTTGGTGTCACCGTTTTTCGACGACTCATCGGACGCGCCGTCGAGGGCGTCGGTCACCGAAAAGCCGGCTTCGGAAAGTTGATCTGATACCTCGGCAACCGCGCTCCGCCCAAACTTCTTGCCGTCAGCCGGCTCGAATCCCAGCGCCTCGATCAGCCCGTCGCCTATCTCGGCGGCCTTCGCCGATGTTTCGTCTTTGGGGCCCATAACCCTCTCAGTCTACGACAGGATTTACAAAGTCGGATGTCACGCAACCCTAAGGAAAACCAACCGGGTCAAGAAACCTCTCCCCTGTCGCTTCGGCAGCCACTCCGTCGACTTGAACGACGACTCCGACCACCACCAACGACTGAGCAGAACGACCTGTTCGCTCCAGATAGTTGATCAACACCGCGTCGTTCATTTCTACCACACGCTGGGCCGCCGCTCGACCTCCGGCCGCTCCGGCCAACGCCCCGGCATCGGCCGCCGCCTGGGCTCTGGCCCGGTCCACCACCACATCGATGCCGGCCACCATGACCATCGCCATGACCGCCAGCGCCATCAACCACAGCGCCACCAGCGGTAGCACCGATCCTCGTTCGTCCATCCACCGATCCCACATCTCATGACTTCTCACGGCATTTCGATGGACAGCCGGGGCCGTCGAGCCAACCTCAACCCCGAGGTTATGCCGCCGCCACGGCTTCCACAACGATCCCGGACCGGCTCAACCCATCACCGACCGTCACCTCCGGCCCAGCACATCGTCGGACCCGTCGCGCTCCGCCGCCAGTAGATCCTCCAGGTACCAGTAGAGTTCGTTGGCCCGCCGGCGACTCGTGCTCTCCCAGATCGTGGCGCCGATGGCGACGATCATGACAACGGCCACGACCACCAGAGCGAACAGGCCGACCAACACCACGGTGTTCATCTCGTTCCTCCTCAGGTTCTGAGTACAAGCCTGACAAAACGAGCGGCTGCCGAACACGGCAAATCGAGTGCTGTGACGGCCATCGGGCTGACGGTCGGCACTCAGGTCACCTTCGGTCAGGTGCCGATCGGCACTTAGTGTCGCGATTCGGTTGACTCCAGTGGTGAAAATATGACGAGAATGTTCATCTATGGGTAACGAACACGGCAATGGCCGCCGTCAACAAGGCAACACCCGCCGAACCCGCCACAGCCCGATCGGAGTCGACCCATGTCGGAGGAACCGCTCACCGCCCCATTCCCACCACCATCCTCGGTGCTTCGAATCGCCTACGTAGGACAGAACATGGACATCGCTCGGGCTGCCTATATGGCCGAGCACGTGTACCTCAACCATGAAACGCACTACGTGAAATCCGTCGCCGATATCCGTCACCTGCAACCCAGACCGGATGTCATCGTCATCAACCCGCTGGTCATCACGACCAATGGGATCGAGGGTCCTTGCGCAGCCCAGAATGTTGTGGCCCCCCACACCCTGATCGTGGTGCTGTTTCCAAGTCTCGGTAGTTCCCACACGGTCTACTACGTACACGCCAGCAAGGGGAACTGCCACCCCCGAATGCTCCTGCACTATCCGTCGCAGTCCTTGTCGGCCACCGACGTGGTCAACAAGATCGACCAGATGGCTCGAGGCAAGGGAGGGGGACGACTGATCGACACAACCGGGCACATCCCTTCCGAATTGGCTTTCGGGCGCCACGCCTTCGATCTCGGCGATCTCATCGCCACCAACGCCGACAAGCACAGCAACGGCGAACTGACCTACGGCCGACTGCTCTATGCCGCCGCCGTCGACCCCACCTGGGGGGCATGGAAAGATCTGGCCGCTCGCTTGGACTTCGCCGAAGGACACGTCAAGAACGTCAAGGGCCGGCTCGGGCGGGAGATCCGAAAGAGGGTCAAAGCCACCGACATCGGGGTTCCCCGCAGTCAGGCAACCACCTGGCCGCTGGTGGAGTTCACCCGTTTCGTGACCGAACACCGGAGCTTCATCCGAACATTCTGCGAGAATCATCTCGATCTCGACTGTCAGACGATCCTCAGCGCGTCATAGATTGCATCCGGGACGGAAGGCCATCGAATGAGCCCACGGGCAACGTATCCCATCGATACCGGCGACGAGAGCGACGTGTTCGTCATCATGCGGAAAGTGCATTGGTATGTTGACGATCTCATCGCCAACCATCTGCACCGCCGGGGGATCAGGACGGCCGAGCGCCGGGTTCTCGACGCCCTCTACTTCTCGCATCATCGCGGGGCGGAGGAGATGCCGACGCCGGCGATCTGCGAGCTTGTGCCCACCCTCCCACCGCAAACGGCGGCGTCCGTCCTGGCCCGGTTGGAGAGTCGCCGACGCAACGCCGACGAAACCGACGGCGCCAACGGCAACGGTCGTCGTAGGGGCAAGGCCTCCAACCCCCCGGAAGGACTGGTGGCGGCGTCACAGTCAGGGAGAACGAAGTTCTGGCGGCTCACCGAAACCGGTATCCAGACCCGGGCCGCCTATTGCAAGGATGTCGAACGCCAGCTGCAGGTGTTCTACGACAGTCGAAAGGGACGGGCCAGCAACCCGCTGCTGGATCGAGTGCCGGCGGCGCTCGACTACATCAACGTCTACCTCAACCCTTCGGTCGACCGGTCGGTTTCGGAGTTGCGACCAAACCTGGTGCCGACATCGCCGTGGTCCGGCCTGCGTCGCGTCCACCTCTATGTGAGCGACTCGCTCTACCACGCCATGCGACTGACCGGAGTGGGGCCCGTGGAGCGGCGGGTTCTGGACGCCATCGGGTATGCCCGAAAACACAAGTTGGACGGACTGAACCTCGGCACCATCTGCCGGCTGAATGACGCTCTGACCCGACCGGTGGCCCAAACCGCCATCAATCGCCTCGTCAACTGGGGTTGGCTCAAGCGCATTGAGAACGACATGAAGGAACACTCGACCGGCCGGGTGCTGTGGTCGTTGACAGCCAAAGGCGACCAGGCCCGCGAAGCCTACAAGAGGCGAACCATTCTGCTTCTCCGCGAGGTTTTCGATCCCGAAGGAAACGGTCGGAAGCTGGCCGACCTCATCAAGGCCGCTCACGATCACCGCGATGGGCGCCTTCTGCCCGGCTTGGACTACCTCAAGTACGCAACGTGACAAGCGGCCGGGTGCGGGTGCACGGCAACGAACCGTTCGACCCGGTGGCGGCGTACACCGCATATGGCCCTAACCGGACTCGACCCCATGGCCACCCGCGATCTCGCCCTCTCCATGAACCGGGCCGCCACCGAAATCGACGCCACCATCGGTGATGTCAACGCCCTCCTCCAGCTGGCCCAACTGGAGTCAGACACACCCGCCATTCTTGTCACCGAAGCCGAAGAACTGGAGAAGGTCGGACTCGTCCTCCACGCCCGAGCCGACCTGGTCGAGGGATTCACAATCGACATCGACGCCCTGGCCAAACAGCTCGACATCCCCAAAGGCCAGGTCGAAGCAGCCGTCAACACCATCAGCACCGCCGAGCCCGACAGCGGCGCCGATCCACTCCTCACCCTCGTCGCCGACCACAACTACCTCTTCAGCGACGCCCCCACTTCGATACGAGACGTCCTCATCGGATTACCGCCCGAAGGCGAAGACCCCACCCTCGACGCCGCCATCGACCGCATCGACGAACCCTTCCTCAACGCACTACTGAACGGGGAGTCGGTGGGACTCGACGTGCTGAGCGAGCAGCAACGATCCGACCTGACGGTGGTGGCGGCCGCCCTCGGCGCCGACCAGCTTTTGATCACCGTCGAGCGGGAAGTCATGCACAGCGACGGGCAGACGGGCCACTTCTATGAGACCGAAAGCGAGCAGGTCGCCTTGACCGAACTGGGACCAGGCGCAGTGCGGAACTTCCTCATAACCCAGCTGAACCGCGACGACGACCGCCGCCGGTCCACCACCGACCTGATTCGAGCCACCGAACGTATCGACCGCAACAACCTCGACAGGGAGGCGGCCGAGCTGGGCGTATCAAAAGAAGAGCTGAGCGCCACCCTGGCCACCGTCGACCTCATGGCCGCCGCCAACGATGGCAACGTCCGGGGAATCGACACCGGCGCCGTCACCGACGCATCGTTCCCCGACCGCAACGACTTCCCTGAAGGGGAGGAAGGTGACCGGGCCTACATCGAGGCCGTCGAACAGGACCGACTCGACGCCGTGAAGCGGGGGGACAATGTGGTGGGACCGGTCGGGTCGGAACAGGACGCCTTCTATGAAGCCATGGGTAGTGTGTTCGGCTCCCAGAACTTCGCCTTCTCTCACGACTACCAGGCCACCCAGGCCGAGATTCAGAACCGCAACGACCCCGGTTGGCTAGGCGTCGACATTCCAAACGCCGTCACCGCCACCGTGGGCTACGCCGCAGCCGTCGTCACCGCCCCTGCCGTCGCCGCCATCAACTCGGTCTTCGGTACCGCCATCGATGTTGCCGTTGTCGGTACCGCTATTGCCGACCTCGGGTGGTCAGCCTTCGGCTACGACGTCGAGGCCCCCACCATCGCCGAATCGCTGGCCAAAGAGCAACTGCAAGCCCAGCAGAAGGCCAAGGAGGAGAAGGAGAAAGCGGAGAAGGAACGGCAGCTGGAACAGGACCGGCGCGACTTCGACAACGACTCGGATCGCCGTGACAACCTCGCTCGCGAAGGACACGACCCGTCGATCCGGGATGACGACTTCAGCGGTGATCAGAACACCGGAGGCAACGGACTGCTCTGACCGCCACCTACCGGTGTCCTCTACTCGTCGCCGGCGACCTCCTCGGCGTCGTCGCCGTCGTCGCCGTCGATGAGGTCCTCCTCGTCGGCTTCCAGCAGCCGGGCCACGGCCGAGACCTCGTCGCCGTCGTCGAGGTTCATCACTGTGACCCCGCCGGCGTCACGGCCTTGCACCGAGATGTCCTGGACCGAGGTGCGGATGACCACACCGCCGGTGGAGATCAGCAGTATCTCGTCTTCGGGGCGCACGAACATGGCGCCTACGATTTCACCCTTGCGTTCGCTCACCTTCATACCCCGCACACCCAGGCCGCCCCGCTTCTTGCCGGTGAACTCCTCGGGGTCGGTCCGCTTGCCGTAGCCCTCGGAGGTGATGGTCAGGAACTCGGTGTCGTCGGCTCGCACGTCGAGGCTGACCAGCTGATCGTCGCCCCGGAACTTCATGCCCACCACCCCGGCCGCAGTGCGACCCATGGGTCGAACGTCGCCCTCATGGAAACGGATGGTCTGACCCCGGCGTGAGGTCAGGAAGATGTCGTCGTCGCCGTTGGTCGGTACCACGTGGACCAGCTCATCGCCCTCGTTGAGTTTGATGGCGATCAGGCCGGCCTTGAGCGATGAGTCGTAGGCGGTGAACAGAGTCTTCTTCACCCGACCCAGGCGGGTGGCGAAGAACAGGAACCGGTTGGTCTCGTAATCCCGGGTGTCGATGATGGCCTGCACCTTCTCCTCCCCCTCCAGGGGCAGGAGGTTGACCAGGGCCGTGCCCCGCGAGGTGCGCGACGTCACCGGGATCTCGTGGGCCTTGATCCGGTACACCTTGCCTCGGGTGGAGAAGAACAGCAGATAGGCATGGGCCGTGGTGTGCAGCAGGTGCGTCACCAGATCATCGTCGTCGTCCTTCAGCTTGGCCCCGGTGACACCCCGACCACCACGGCCCTGGGTGCGGAACTCCTCGGCCGACACCGACTTGATGTATCCCGACGACGACAGGGTGACCACCAGATCGTCGTCATCGATCAGGTCCTCGATGTCGAGCTCGCCCGGGTCCTGGACCAGGGCGGTGAGACGGGGGGTGGCGAACTCCTCCTTGATGGCCAGGATCTCGTTCTTGATGACCTGGTCGAGGAGGGTCGCGTCGGCCAGGATGGCCTCCAGATCGCCGATGACCTCGCGGGTGTCGGCCAGCCGTTGCTCGATCTCGATGCGGGCCAGCCGGGTCAGCCGACCGAGCGGCATGTCGAGAATGTAGTTGGCCTGAATCTCGGAGAAATCGAACGTCACCGACACCCCGTCGGGGGTCGGGGTCTCACCCATCAGCCGCTGGCGGGCATCGCCCCGGTCCTCGGAGGCCCGGATGGTGGCGATGATCTCATCGATGACATCGAGAGCCTTGAGCAGACCCTCATCGATGTGCTCCTTGTGTTTGGCGTCGGCCAGACGGTACTCACTGCGCCGTCGTACCACCTCACGCTGGTGGGCCACGTAGGCCACCAGAGCGTCACGCAGGTTGAGGGTGAGGGGAACGCCGTCGACCAGAGCCACCATGTTCACGCTGAAGGTGGTCTGCAGCGGCGTGTACTTGTAGAGGTTGTTGAGCACCACCGACGGGTTGGCGTCTCGCTTGAGCTCGATGACCAGGCGGGTCTTGCCCTTGGCCGACTCGTTGTTGAGATCGCGGATGCCGGTCAGGTCACCTCGCTCCACGATCTCGGCGATCTTGCGCTCGATCACCTCCACCGAGGTCTGGTAGGGGATCTCGGTGACAACGATCTGGTGACCGCCGGACTTGGTTTCGACCGCCTCGGCCAGCGCCCTGATACGGACCGAGCCCTTGCCGGTGCGGTAGGCGTCACGGATACCGACCCGACCCAGGATCTGGGCCCTGGTCGGAAAGTCGGGGCCCTTCACGAACTCCATCAGGTCATCGGGGGTGGCCTCCGGATTCTCCATCAGGTGGACCACGGCGTCGATCACCTCGCCCAGGTTGTGGGGCGGAATGTTGGTGGCCATACCGACGGCGATGCCCTGGGAACCGTTGACCAGCAGGTTGGGGAACCGGCTGGGCAACACGTCGGGTTCTTTGAACTTGCCGTCGAAGTTGTCGGAGAAGTCGACGGTGTCCTCGTCGATGTCGGCCAGCATCTGCATGGCCAGCGGGGTGAGCCGACACTCGGTGTAGCGGTAGGCGGCCGGACCCTCATAGGGTGTGCCGAAGTTGCCGTGGGGATCGATCAGCGGGTGGCGCAGCGAGAAGTGCTGGCCCATGCGGACCAGCGAGTCGTAGATGGCGGTGTCGCCGTGAGGGTGATACTTGCCGATGACGTCGCCCACCACGGTGGCGCACTTGACGTGGCTGCGATCGGGTCGGTGACCGGAATCGAACATCGACCACAGGATCCGACGGTGGACCGGCTTGAGCCCATCGCGGGCATCAGGTAGGGCCCGGGAGATGATGACCGACATGGCGTACTCGAGGAACGACTGCTCCATCTCGGTTTGAATTTCGATCGGCTCGATCGAATCATCCGGTTCCACGGGTGTATCAGACATGCATACCTTTCACAGGCCGGTTCCAGCCGGACCCGGTCCAGCCTGCCGACGGGATCGGGACGGCCGACGATCGGTCATCGGGCGACCGGGGGTGGCGTCGACAATCCGGTTGCGGATCCAACGGATCCAGCCGCCCGAAATCCGCTGAATTCAGACGGTTTCCCGGGTTTGTCGCCACAACTTGGCACCCTCTGATTCTAGCCGATTTCTGGCCTGATTCGGTGCCGGGAACGAGGGACCGCAACCAGGAATTCCGGCCGAGTGCATCTGGATCGGCTGAGCGCCCGTACACCACCAGCAACACCATTGTTTATCAACAGGAGTTGACTATGAAGCGCAAGATTCTTGGGGGACTAGTCGCCACCGCCGCCCTCTTCGGAACCGCCACGTCGGCGGTCAGTGCCGCACCGGGCAGCGGCCCCGACACCGCCTGCATGCAAGCCGGCATCGGCGTCCTGCAGGATGCGGGACTGCTCCCCGCCGTTGCCGCCGACGGCCTGCCCATCGCCACCGCCGTGTCGGTCGGCGTGACCGTGCGGGACGGAGCCGACATCTCCGGCGTACCCGATCCCATCCCCTTCAGTGTTGTGCTGGCCGACCACCGGGCCGGCGACAACAGCCTGTTCGTCTACCCCTGGTGTAGCTAACCTCTCCACTGCCCCAGGGTCGGGCCCTGGTGTCCCCGGCTGCCGTCACCGCCCATGCGGCGCCGGGGCACACCAGGGCCTATTTCCTTGCCGGCGGTCCCGCTATGGGGCGAACACCTCGAACTCATTGGTTCGTCCCAGAGGCGAGGCTCGATCATCGGAGTCGACGATCCGAGCGCTGATGGTGTAGCGGCCCGGCGGGGTGACCGACTCATCCAGGTAGAACTCGTGCTCGGTGTCCGGCCGAGCGTCACCCGGTAGCGGTAATGCCCACCATTGCTCGTCGGCCGACCACCGGAGCCGCTCCATATCCCACCAACCTCCGGTTTCGTCCCGGAGTGCAATCTTCACCGAGCTGATGGTGGTGGCACCGGTCGAGTGGCCGATGATCTTGACCCGGACCGGAGTTCGCACTCGGGCCCCGTTCACGGGCGCCCTCACCTTGACCTGGGGGTGGGTCGGGTTGGCCTGCTCCACCTCGTATTCGGCCGACGCTACGGCATTGTCCAGAAGATCAACGGCCTCGTCGAGTTGGCCTGCTGTCAGACCGGGATCGTCAGTCACAGCAACGTTGACGGCTGGACCGACCGTGTCGCCCTGGCCGTCGAGCGACTTCGCCCAAACCCGGAACTGGTAGTGACCAGGTGGCAACGGCCCGACCGGCGTCCAAGTCCAGAGAAAGTCGCCGGACTCGACCGGACCGACGGCCAGAGAAAACCGGCGGCTTCGTTGCTGCCAAACGCGTTCGTCGGGATTCCAGAAGACGTTGCGGCCCGTGTGCAGCAGTACAGCCTCGATGTGGCTGATACCACTGGAATGGTCGGCCGAACCCTGGAACGTCGGGAAGGCTCTGGTCTGAGTCCCGGGGCCAGGCTGGTCGATGGAGGTCCGCACCGCATCCGGGGCCTGGAAGCGCGGATACTCCAGCAAGGTCGCCGGCCGGCCGGATGCCGCCTTGTAGATCGTCGTGGTCGACGGCTCGGCCATCAGTGGATCGGCCGAAGACCCGGTAACGGCCAGTGCAGTAGTGACCGAAGCGGTGGTCGCCGGAGTGACAATCGACGTAGTGGGCACCAACGGAGCCGGATCAGCTGAAGCACTGGCCGGATCAACCGCGACATCGGTCCCGGCCTCGGCCAACGTGGCGGCTGACTCATTCGAACCGCCTGAGTCGAATGACCGCCAGGCGACAATCGCCTGCCAGACAATAAACGGCAAACCGATCACGGCCACCACGGCAGCGGTTCGCTGCCAGACTAGGTTCTTCTCCGCCACCGACCGCCCCCACCGTTCGCTCGTGACGTAATTGCGGCCCCGATCGGTCAGAGCCACGTCTTCCGCACCACTGCTGATGAGGTTGTGGTGAGAAAGCTCAAGTAGATCTCCGTCGGTCACACCGCCGGCCGCCATGAAGGTGTTGCCCGCCTTGTCGACGCCGATGAGGTCGTTGGTGGGCGGCGTCCGATGCCCGAACCGTCGGCGACGTAGCGGACCAACCAGTCGGTGGTCATGGCTCTGTAGCTGCTTGAGCACGCGCAAAGCGTCACTGGTTGGCGAACGGTGAACGTTCATGAGGTGGCACCCTCTGGTGGTTGCGGCGAAGATTGGCGTCAAGGTTAGCGCCTGCGATCGAGAGGAAAGACGAGTCGACGTGGCCGCCGGTGGGCAAAGATTCGGTGTCGGGCGATACTACGTCGCCGACGCGAAGTACTCTCCGAAGGTGGGCAGGAGAGGTTCATGAACAATCCCGAATCGATGGAGTTGGTGGTACGGCTGGCATTGGCCATCGCGCTCGGGGCGATCGTCGGTCTGGAGCGGGAGTCCCGCAACAAGATCGCCGGTGTCCGCACCCATGCGCTGGTGGCTCTGGGCGCCGCCGTCTTCGCCTCGGCCGGCGCCTTTGCCGTGGTCGACGGCGACCACACTCGAGTGGCGGCCCAGGTGGCCAGCGGCATCGGCTTCATCGGCGCCGGCGCCATCGTCCAGGGTCGGGGCTCGGTAAGTGGCGTGACGACGGCGGCCACCCTCTGGGTGTCGGCCGCTCTCGGGTTGGCCTGCGCCTTCGGCCTCTACACCATCGCTCTGGCCGGCGGACTCGGCACGCTCGTCATCGTGACGATCTTCGGTTATGTGGCCCCATTGGCGTTGCGTCGGCAGGCTCGCAACATCGAGCTCGTGTACCGTACCGGGTTCGGCACCCTCGGCCCGGTCATCGAGTCAATCTCGCAGAGCGGGGGCAGGGTGTACAACATCGACCTGTATGACGTTGAGGGCCTGCGCACCTTGCGGGCAACGGTTCGGGGCATGACCGGAACGACAATGGACGCAGCACTGGTCACCATCGGGGAACGGGAGGAAGTCATCAGCGCTGCCGTGGTGGAGGAGACCTAGCGCAGCTCCGGGCGTGGCGACATGAGCCCCATGCTCATCTGGGGTTTCCAGGGGTCGCGATCGACCCCTGGAAACCCCAGATCGTAGGTCGGGTGGCTACCGGAGCCAGACTCGGCCGTAGGGCGGGAGCCGCAGTCGGGCGTCATAGAGGGCGACCACCCGATCCGACAGCAGATCACGGAACTCGCTGACGCCGTGGTCCCGTAGCCAGTGGCGGTCCACGGTCAGGTGGTCGGGGCTGACGTTGAACACACAGACCACGGTCGAGGCCGGGGTGGGTCGGGCGAAGGCGAAGACCCGATCGTCAGGTGCGTCGAGCACAACGGTGGCATAGCCGCCGTGGAACTCGGGCACCGTGCGTCGCCGGTGCAGAATGTGTTTGATCCCGGACAGCACCCGACCGGCCACGCCCCGACCGCCGCCGGCCTCCTCGGCCCGATCCCAGTCCATGAACGGCCGCTGGATCCAGCGGCCGTCTCCCGTGTTGGCCGGATCGGTCAGCTGGTCGTAGTCGTTGAGGGTGGCGATCTCGTCACCCATGTAGATGAGGGGGATCCCCCCGTAGGAGGCGATGATGGCGTGACCCAGAAGTATGCGGTCGACGGCCCGGTTGACGGCCGCCTGCCGGGCTTCCGGGTCGGTGGTTTCGTCGATCTCGAGCGCAGCCTCCAGCCCGGCCAGCGAGGCGGTCGAACCGTTGCTGCGGGCGTCACCAGTGGCCGGGTTGACCTGGAACAACGTGCCTCGGGCCACCGAACCGGGAAAGTCGCCGGTGTAGTAGTCGGCCAGGAACCGGCGGTGGGCCAGGCCGGTCAGGCCGACGGCGGCGGCGTCGGCATCGGTCACGGCCCAGCCGATGTCGTCGTGGCAGCGCAGATAGGTGGCGTAGGTGGCGTTGGGGATCGACGGCGGGAAGTGGCTGGCGAGAACATGGGTCATCAGCCGGGCGTTGCCCTGAGCCAGGGCCGACCAGAACTGCACCATCAGTGAGTTGTGGTAGGCCAGGTTGCCCTCCTTGCCGGTATGTTCACCCGCCCCGAGATAGGGGATCATCTCCTCGGGGGAGACAATGGCCTCCTCCAGATGAATGACCCCGGCGGCGGCAATCCGGGTGGCGGCCCGGAAGGCGTGGAGGATCATGTGAACCTCGGGCTCCGACTGGCAGCGGGTCCCCATTCGTTTCCACATGAAGGCCACGGCATCGAGCCGCAGTACCGAGGCCCCCTTGTTGGCCAGGTTGAGGGCGATGTCGACGATCTCCCGGAAGACCCAGGGGTTGGCCCAGTTGAGGTCCCACTGGTGTTCGTTGAATGTGGTCCACACCCAACGGGTGTTGTTGTCGGGGGCACCATCAGAATCGCCTTGCTGACCAGCCGGCCCAAAATCCCGATAGGCCGTGAAGCTGCCGGGGGCCTGGTCGGGGAAGACCTCGACCAGGGTTTCCTCATATTGGCGAGGCAGGGTGTCGTCTTCGAACACCAGGTAGTAGTCGAGGTAGCGTTGCTCACCGGCCCGGGCCCGTACCGCCCACTCGTGCTCCTTGGCCGTGTGATTCAACACCAGATCGATGCACAGGCTGATGCCCCGGGCCCGCAGCACCGAGGCCAGGCGTTCCAGATCGGCCATGGTCCCGTAACGGGGGTCGACGGACCGGTAGTCCTGCACCGAATAGCCGCCGTCGTTGTCGCCCTCCCGGGGTTTCAGGCACGGCATCAGATGGATGTAGGTGACACCCAGCTCCTCCAACCAGTCGAGTCTGTCGACGATGCCGGTGATGTCGCCGTTGAACCGGTCGATGTAGAAGACGTAGCCGATCTGATCGCTGCGCTGGAACCAGTCGGGTTCGAGGTCTCGCTGCAGGTCGAGCCACTTCAGATCCTCCGGTCGGCGCCGCCAATTGTCTCGGAGGGTCTCCACCAGAGCGTCGACGAACTGGGCGTAGTCGGGGCGATGGCCGTAGAGCCGGTCCAGCATGCCCAACAGGTCCTGGCGGCTCCGCTCGAACCGCAGGGCGAAAATTTGCTCGTGCTGTCGGTTGGACCCGTCCACCATGGAGGCCAACGGTACCGGCCGGCCCCGACCCACCGCCAACCTCAACCGGGCCGGGTCGGCCGCCGATAGAACGCCGTGAAGCTAACCCAAGCGGGCAAAGCCTACGATCCCCATATCGGCGGGGTGGAAACCGTCATGCGGGAGGTGGCCGGCGGGGCCGTGGCCCGGGGTTGGCAGAGCCGGGTGGTCGTCGCTTCCGACGATCGACGGACCCACGTCGAACAGCGAGCGGGCACGACTGTCGTCCGCACGCCGACCCTGGCCCGACCCCTCTCCTTCCCTCTGACCCGGGGATTCGGTCCGGCCCTGGCAGCCGAGCCGGCCGACGTTCTGTTGATCCACGAGCCCACGTTGCTGGCCGCCGCCGCGCTGGTGGCCCGGCCGTCTCGCCGCCGACTGTTCGGCCAGGTGGCCGTCTGGTGGCACTCCGACATCATCCGCCAACGGGCCCTGGCCCCCGTCTACCGGCCGCTGATCGAACGTCACCTGGTCAACGCCGATCGGATCATCGTGGCCACCCCCAACCACATTTCCAGCTCCGGGGTACTGCCCCGGTTCGCCGAGAAGGTGGCGGTCATTCCCTACGGGATCGACCTCGCCCGCTACGCCTGGTCACCGGAACGGGCCGGCCGGGTCGAGGCCCTCAGGGCGTCACTGCCCGACGGTGTGCTCATCGTGAACGCCGGGCGGTTGGCCCGATACAAAGGTGTCGGTCACCTCCTCGACGCCTTCGACCGGGTGTCCGGGGCCCATCTGGTGGTGGCCGGCGATGGGCCCGACGCTGATCTGGTCGCCTCCAGCACCGCTGTGGCCTCCCGTCGTTTGACCATGATGCCCCACCTGGACGACGAGGCCTTCGTCGATCTGCTGTGGGCGGCCGACGTGTTCGCCATGCCGTCGATCCACAACTCGGAGGCCTTCGGTATCGCCCAGGTGGAAGCCATGGCCTGCCGTACCCCGGTTGTCACCTACGACCTGCCTACCGGGGTGACCTGGGTCAACCGCCATGGCGAGACCGGGCTGGTGGCACCGCTGGGTGATGTCGGGGCGCTGGCCGGGGCCATGCAACAACTGGTTGACGACTCCGGCCACCGGAGCAATCTGGCGGCCCGAGCCCAGCGGTGGGCTCTCGCCACCTTCGATCGTGACGACATGGTGGCATCGGTGTTCGATCTGTTCGGGGACACGCTCGACGGCGGCGCCAACCGGGCCGACCGCGCTGTCGAGGGTGCAGCCGGTCGGCGGGATCACTGACCGTCATGTCGGCTGCTCCCAGTCGGCCCATGGCCGCGGGGTCGGTCGCCCGCAGCCTCCTGGCCGACAACAGTCTGACTGTGGCCGCCGTCATACAACTGGTGGCCGGCGTCATCACCACCAAGTTGGCGGCCACCCTGCTGGGCCCGGTCGGTGTCGGGGCCTACGCCCTCGTCCAGGCGGTGGCCAACATCGTGGCGCTGTGCGCCCTCGGTACCGGCGAAGCTCTGGTTCGGGAGTGGGGGCGGAGCCAGAGCCACCTACGGCCATTGCCGCCCAGACAGCAGAGCTACCGCTTCGACGCCATGTTGCGGGGAGCGGAACTGGCCGGTTTGGCCTCCCTGACGGTGGTGGCGGTCGCCGCCGTGGCCTGGTCGGGTCCGCTGTCCCGGATGGTCTTCGGTGAGGGACGGCGGGAGATGTTCCTGCTGGCCGTGGCGGCCGGCATCACCTTCGGTTGGGTCACCCTGCAGGTCAACTCGATGGTGGCCCGGCGGCGGGTCGGCCGGGTCAGTCTGGCTCTGGCTCTGGCCGCCGCTTCCACCCCGGTGGTGGCCTTGGTCGGGTTCCGGAGCTGGGATGTCGCCGGGATCGGTCGGGTTCACCTACTGGCCATGCTGGCCTCCCTCGTCACCACCGGCCTTGTCGTTTCCCGGGCCGACGCCTCTCGCCTTGGTACCAAGAGGCCGACGGGCAGCGTCTCGGTCCGGGCCGCACTGGCCGAGGTCCCGGCTCTGCTTCGCTACGGCGTGCCCCATGTGTTGGGGACGCTGTTCACCGCCAGCATGCTCTTGATCGTGCCGCTGGTGGTGGCGGCCGGGCAGGGGGTCGATGGCGCAGGGTTCTACCGGGCGGCGGCCACGGTGGCCGCCGGTATGGCCACCCTGTTCACCTTCGAACTCAACGGCGACTTCGCCGCTCGCATCGCCGGAGCGGCCGGGGAGCGACAGACCTACAACCACACCATGCGGGCCCAGCTCAGGCGGCTCACGGTTCGGGGTGTGGTTGTGGTGGCGACGCTGTCTCTGGCCGCCCCGGTGATCGTGCCGCTGCTCTACGACCGGGGCTTCGATCCCACCACTCGCATGCTTCCGATGATTCTCGTCGGTCAGCTGTTGGGGCTGGTGGCCCTGACGCTGAACATCGGTGTCGGTGCCCGCCATGGTGGTGGGCGCATGCTGCTCAACGCCGCCATGGGGGGAACGGCCACGGTGGTGGCGGTGGCGGTGGTCGACACCCTGGCACTGGTCGGTGTGGCCTTTGTGGGCGGGCAGACGGTTTTCTTGCTGGTGTGTGTCGCTTCCACGCTCATCGGTGGCCGCCGTAGGCCGATCGGGTAACCATGGCTCTGACCTTTGACCGCTACCTGGAACGAGTGATGCCGGAGCCGCCGACCGATGGTTCGGGCCTCAACGTCGGTTGCGGCCACGACATCTGGCCGGGCTGGGTCAACCAGGACGTGGCCGAGCTGCCCGACGTCGACGTGGTCTGTGCGCTGGGCGAGGACAAGCTACCGTTTCCCGACGGCCACTTCGAGGTGATCGTGGCCCGCGATGTGCTGGAGCATGTCGACCTGATTCCGGCCCTGGCCGAGTTGCACCGGGTGTTGGCCAAGGGCGGGAGGCTGATCATCTCCACCGTGCATTTCACCTCCCGGAACCTGTGGATCGATCCCACCCACCGGCGGGGTTTCTCGCTGCGCACCCTGGACATGTTCGTGGCCGGCGGCGACCGCTCATACTATTTCGACTTCGCCTTCTCCGCCATCGAGGATGTCACGCTGCAGATGAACGACGGCGACGGGCCCGGCAAGTGGCTGCTGTGGCATCGGGCGTTCGAACCGCTGGTCAACCACTCCCGCCTAATCCAGGACGGTTACGAGGCCACGTTCCTGGCCCGCCTGTTCCCAGGGGGCAATGTGTTGGCCGTGCTCCGCCGATAGCCGGTTGGCCACGCAGGGGCCTTTGGCCTCTACCAGGCCGGGCGGGCGGCGGCCAAGATACGGGTATGAACACCCAGAATCCATCACAGGGTGTGCCGAACGCTCCGGCCGATGAGCGGGCTGATCAGCCGCCGTTCATCTCTGGCCCGGGGCCGACCCGCATCCAACGCAACCCCGATGACAAGATGGTGGGAGGAGTGTGCAGTGGTCTGGGGGCGGCAGTAGGGGTCGATCCGGTGTGGTTCCGGCTTGGCTTCGTCTTCCTGGCTCTCAGCACCGGCATCGGATTTCTCCTCTATCTGATCGCCTGGATCATCATCCCCGAAGCACCCGAAGGGGTGGCTTTGCCGCCGGCGGCGGCCAACAACGGCGCCGTGGCCTTCGGCATCTTCCTCCTGGCCATTGGCTCGGCCCTGTTCGTCGACGCCCTTCTACCGTGGTTCGACCGGGTGGCCTGGCCTATCGCCGTTGTCGGCCTGGGGCTCGGTCTGATCTACTTCGGTGCGGCCCGGAGGCGATCATGACCGCGCCGGTATCCGACGTGGAATCCACCGGCGCTGACACGTCAGGCGGCGCCCCGGTCGACGAGGGCTGGACCGGTATCACCACCGGTATCGTGCTCGTCCTGCTGGGGGCGGCATGGCTGCTGAGCATCACCGACGTGATCGAGCTGCGGGCCGCCTACGTGCTCCCGGCGCTGCTCGGGGTCGTCGGTCTGATCATCGCCATCGGGAGCCTGCGCCGACCACAACCCGGTCTCATCGTGCTCGGAACCGTGCTCACGGTGGCCACCGGCTTCGCCGCCGTCGCTCCGCCCGAGGCTCTACGCGGCGGGATGGGCGAGCGGGCCTACGCCCCGACCACCGCCGCCGAACTGCAGTCCCGCTACGAGCTGGGCCTGGGCGACCTCACCGTCGACCTGTCCGATCTCGAACTCGACGAACACCGCCGGGTCAAGGTGGCCATCGGAGCCGGCAACCTGAACATCACCGTTCCCGAGGATCTGCCGCTGCTCATCACCGCCGAAACCGGCGCCGGCGAAATCGTGCTGTTCGGCGAGCAGGACGACGGAGTCGGAGTGGAACGAACCTACCGCAGCCCGGACTACAACGGAGCCGAAGCCCGCCTCCACATCGAGGTCGACGTTGGCGCCGGGGCAATCGAGGTCGAACGATGAACGCCACAGCTGATACAGATACAACCGGTACAGCCGGTGCAACCGCCAATCTCGGCAGCTTCGTCGCCGGGTTGGCCTTCATGGCCATCGGAGTGGCCTTCGTGCTCGAAGCCAACGGGCAGTGGAGTTTCCAGCTCGAGTACTTCCGCTACTTCGGCCCATTGGTCCTGATGCTGATCGGTATCTCCATCCTGGCCAGCGTCGGTCTGGGCCGCAGACGGTAGGGGTCTCAGCGCCCGGGGGCCCTGGGTGTGGTAGCCCCACACTCTGGTGGCTCAACGACCCGTTAGCAGGACCTTTGGTTGCTCAACGACCCCCAAAGGGGTCGACGAGCCGCCACACTGCATTATCGGGTGAACGGGGCCCAGCTATCTAGCTGGAGGCCACCATCAGCGGCCGGTGAGCCAGCGGGCCTTGCCGCTTGACCAGCCCTTTTCCATCGATTATCGTCGATTGTCGATGAAAGACGCGAACCCCCGACCCAGGCCAGGGTTCGACCGAGCGCAGGCCACCGAGTGGGCGACGTGGTTCCAGGCGCTCGGTAACCCGACGCGGGTGCTCTTGCTCAATGTGCTGGCCGGTCGTGATCGGCCGTTGACGGTCGGGGAGCTGACCGATGCGGTTGATGTCGGACAGTCCACCGTCTCCCACCATCTGGCCAAGCTGGCCGACGTCGGCTTCGTGACGGTCGACCGCGTCGCCACGTCCAGCCTGTGGCAGGTTAACCGGCGCTGCATCGAGGCATTCCCCTCGGCCGCCGAGATGGTGATGGGGAAGGTCCCGATCGAATTCACCACAGCAATGGAGTGCGCCGATGACTGAAGACACCGTTCACCAGGAGGTCAAGGAGTACTACCGGGAGGCGGCCAGGACACGAGCCGGAGACAGCTGTTGTCCCGACGACAACGCCTGCAGTGACGGCGGCGGGTTGTGGGGAGCCAGCCAATACGACGCCGACACGCTGGCCGACGGTCCGGCGGCGGCCGGCAACCTGTCCATGGGATGCGGCAATCCCTACGCCCTGGCCGACCTGGTCGAGGGCGAAACCGTTCTCGACCTGGGGTCGGGAGGCGGTCTCGACGTCATCCTGTCGGCAAAGCGGGTTGGATCGACCGGCATCGCCTACGGCGTCGACTTCCTGCCGGAAATGCTTGAACTGGCCCGCCGGAACGCGGTCGAAGCCGGAGTCGACAACGCTCATTTCCTGGAAGGCCACATCGAGGACCTTCCCTTGGACGACCAAACCGTCGACGTCGTCATCTCCAACTGCGTCATCAACCTGGCCCCCGACAAGCGGCCGGTCTTCACCGAGATCGAACGGGTGCTGAAACCGGGCGGCCGGGTCGCCGTCTCCGATGTCGTGGCCGAGAACGGCGTGACTCCGCCCGACGACGGATCGGCGTGGGCCGAATGCGGGGCTGGTGCCCTGCAACACGACGATTACCTGGCCGGCCTTCACGAGGCAGGGCTCACCGACGCCTCCATCGAGTTCACCCACGACGTCGGCCCCGGCCTACACGGCGCCATCATCCGAGCCCGGAAACACTGAACGAGCACACCCCCGAAACCTTGCAGCAAAAAGCGAGCTCCACCCTCGCTTTTTGCTGCAAGAATTGGGGGGCAGGGGGTGCTAGCCGGTAGTCCCCCGCTGCCAGGCTTCGAACAAGCCGGCGTAGACGCCGCCGGCCGCCACCAGGTCGCTGTGGCGGCCGTCCTCCACCACCCGGCCGTCGTCGAACACCAGGATCCGGTCGGCGGCCTCGGCAGTGGACAGTCGGTGGGCGATGGTGACCACGGTCCGGGACGAGGTGAGCATGCTCAGGGCCCGACTGATGCGGACCTCGGTGGCCGGGTCGACCGAGGATGTGGCCTCGTCGAGCACCAGCAGGTCGGGGTCGGCGATGGCGGCCCTGACCAGCGTCACCAGCTGACGCTCCCCGATCGACAGCGACCCGCCTCGCTCCCCCACCTGGGTGTTGACGCCGTGGTCCAATTCGTCGAGCCACTCGTCGAGACCGAGGTCGACGAAGGCGGCTCGAACCTCGGCGTCGCCGGCGGTCGGTCGGCCCATACGCACGTTGTCGGCAATGGTCCCCCTGAACAAGGATCCCTCCTGGGGAACCATCACCACCCGATCCCGCAGCGACCGGAAGGCCACCGTCGGTAGCTCGACACCGCCCACCCGGACGGCCCCGGCGGTTGGGTCCATCAGCCGGCACAACAATTTGGCGAAGGTGGTCTTGCCCGACCCGGTTTCGCCGACCACAGCCACGTTGGACCGGGGATCGATGGTGAGCGACACGTCGCGCACGGCCAGATGACCGCTGGCCGTACCGGCCGATTCGCCCTTCAGCGGATAGCGGAAGGCCACCTCGTCGAACTCGATGGCCAGCGGACCCGGCGGCAGCGGCCGACCGCCATCACCGGGATCGGCCACGTCGGGGGGAATGGACAGAACATCGAGCACCCGGCGCCAACCGGCCACTGCGGTCTGGGCTTCGTTGACCGCCTCGCCCAACATCTGCACCGGCTGCACGAACAGCTGAACCAGGAACAGGAATGCCACCACCGTGCCCACCGACACCGAACCGCCGACGGCCAGGGCCGAACCGATGACCAACGTCACCGCCAGCACCAGGGCCGACAACATCTCGCCCGCCCCGGAAAACATGGCCGAAAGTCGCCCGGCCCGAACCGCCGCCGTCCGGTGGTCCTCGATCGAGTCGGCCAGACGCTCCCGGATGCGGTTCTCGATGCCGTAGGCCCGGATCACCGGAGCCCCCACCACCACCTCGGCCAGCACCGCCAGCATGCGCCCCACCCGTTCCCGCACCACCAGAAAGGCGGCGTCGAGCCGAACCTGGAACCAGCGGATCGTGCCGAGAATGACAGGTACGGTGGCCAGCACCACCAACCCAAGCGGCACTGAGTAGAACAGCATCACCGCCAAGGCCAACAGGGCCTGGCCGCCGTTGGTCAACAACTGCAGACCGGCCCATTGCATGAACCGGCTGATCTCGTCGATGTCGGACGTCACCCGAGACACCAAAGCTCCCCGCTGCTCGGACGCCTGATGCAGCATCGACAAGTCGTGGATGTGGCGGAACGACCGGATGCGGAGTTGGGACAGGGCCGTCTCCGAAACCCGAGCCAACCGTAGATGCATCCAGGCCGTCGCTCCGGCCGTGATGGCAACGGCCAACACCGCCAGCCCGACCATGCGGAGCACGAAATCCATGTCGACCGTCGCCGCCCCACCATCGGTTCCGGCGTTGACCAGGCCGTTGTCGATGACCTGCTGCACGGCGATAGGGACCACCACCCGTCCGGCCGTGGCCAGCAGCGCCAACAGCAGGGTGCCGCCGATACCGACCCGCAGCTCGGGTGACAGGGCCAGACCCCGGCGAACCGTCTCCCACGCCCCGGCCTGTTCGGCCCCCGCCTCCTCAACGGCCGGATCCGACTGCGGGGTGCGGGCCGCCGTGGCCGTCACGACTCGGCCCCTTCCGGAGCATCGCCATCGACATCGTAGGCGTCGATCAAGTCGGCGTAGGCCGGGACGGTGCGGTAGAGCTGTTCGTGGCCGCCCCGCCCGATCACCCGACCATCCTCCACATAGATGACGGCGTCGGCCAGGAGAATCGAGCTGCGCCGATAGGCCACGATGACCACGCTGGTGTCGAGATCGGCCAGTTCGTCGAGGATGGCCGCTTCCACCGCCGGGTCGACGGCCGACGTGGCGTCGTCGAGGATGAGTAGGCGGGGCCGGCGGATCAGGGCCCGGGCCAAAGCGATGCGCTGCCGTTGCCCTCCCGACAGGGCCGCCCCCCGCTCACCGACGTGGGTGTGGTAGCCGTCGGGCAGAGCGTCGATGAACTTGTCAGCCTGAGCCAGCCGAGCGGCCTCGGCCACATCGGCGTCGTCGAACTCGCCGCCCAGAGTGATGTTGGCCCGAACCGTGTCGTCGAACAGGAAGGCCTCCTGGAACACGATGGCGGTCTGGTCGGCCATGGCCGATCGGTCGACGGCCACCAAGCCGTGGCCGTCGAGACAGATGCGGCCCCGATCCGGGTCGAACAGGCGCACCATCAGCTGGGCGATGGTCGACTTGCCCGATCCCGTTGGGCCGACGATGGCCACCGTGGCCCCGGGAGCGACGTCGAGCGAGATGGATTCGATACCCCGCCCGTCGGCCTCGATCGGATCGGGCATCGACGCCGGAGCCGACCCGGCGGCCAGGTCGCCGACCGGGTCTTCGGGATAGGTGTAGCCGATGGCGTCGACCTCGGCCGCCGCCGCCCGGCCCACGGTGGGCACGGTGTCGCCGTAGGTCACGGTCACGTCGGTCGACAGCACGCCGTCGACCCGCCGCCAGCCGGCCACCGCGGCCGGGATGAGCATCATCATCCAGGCGAAAACCCGCATGGGCAAAGCCACCAGCCGGAACAGGTAGGCGAAGGTGACCAGGGTGCCGGCGCTGATCAATCCGGCGTCGACCCGCCAAGCCCCGACGGCCAACACGGCCAGGGTGCCCAGGCTGGGCAGGGCTTCCATCAGCGGGTCGAACATGGCCCGCAGCCGGCCCACGTCGACCATGCGGTCCCGCAGGGCGTCGGAGCTGGCCCCGAAGCGACCGACCTCGGCATCCTCCCGGCCCAGCGTCTTGACCACCAGGGCGGCGTCGAACGACTCGTGGGCGATCTCCGACACCTCGGCCCGTAGCCGTTGGGCTTCGGTGGTGACCACTCGCATCCGTCGCTGGAAGGCGACGTTGGTGAAGGCCAGAGCCGGGCCGACGGCAAAGCCGACAACGGCCAGGAACGGATCGGTGACGATCAGCAGTACTGCGGTCACCACCAACATGACCACCACCCCCAGCGCCATCGGTAGCGGGGAGGCGATGTTGGCCGCCACCTCCACATCGGCGTTGACGTTGGACAGCAGCTGGCCGGTGGGGTGGCGGCGGTGCCACTCGATGGGGAGTTCGAGATAACGATCGGTCAGGTCGGTGCGGTCGCGGGCCTGGAGCCGGTACTGGGCGGTGTAGGCTCCAGCCCGCCGCAGGGCGATGCCGCCGGCTCTGACACCGGCCACGCCGATGATGGCGGCGGCAGCCAAGGCTTGAGCGGCCGCGCTCAACTCGCCGGCGGCCACCGCCGGTAGCAGCACACCGTCGGTCACCCAGCCGATCACATACGACGAGGCAATGGTGGCCAGGGCATAGCAGAATGTGCCGACGGCCCCCACGGCGAACGGTCGCCGGGCTCGGCCCAGCTGGCGGACAATGAGCGCCGTGCCCTCACCCCGATCAACCTGGCCCGGATCCCGGGCCCGCAACGCCTCCGTCATCCAGTCCAGGCTAGGACGGGGTTGACGCCGATAGACTGGGGATTGATAGTGCTCCGTCTTGCGCTCGTGCGTGCCGTCTTCTGGGGCAGAAAGTTGGAGTACCCGTGTCCCCCGAACCCACCTTCGCCTCGCTTGGCGTGCCGAAGCCGCTGGTTCTTGCTCTCGAATCGCTGAGGTTCCGTCAGCCGTTCGAGATCCAGACGTTGACCATCCCCGATGCCCTGGCCGGCCGCGATATTCTCGGCCGGGCCCCCACCGGATCGGGTAAGACCCTGGCCTTCGGGCTACCGCTGCTGGCCGACCTGCGTCGGGGTCGGCCCGGTCGAATGTCACCCCCACCCGACCCTCGTCGGCCAAACCGACCGACCAAGCCGGGTCGACCGGCCCAACCCACCGGCCTCGTTCTCTGCCCGACCCGGGAGCTGGCGGAGCAGATCCGCCGTGAGTTGGAACCCCTGGCCGACGCCGTCGACCGTTCGGTGCTGGCGGTGTACGGGGGCAAGGGTCTGGGCCAGCAGTTGAAGGGCTTGACCAGAGGCGTCGACCTGCTGGTGGCCTGCCCTGGCCGGTTGATCGATCTGATCAATCAGGAGGCCGTCGACCTGGGCGACGTCGACAGGGTGGTGGTCGACGAGGCCGATCGGATGGCCGACATGGGGTTCCTGCCCGATGTGCGCAAACTACTCGACCAGACCTCGCCCGACCGCCAGACGATGCTCTACTCGGCCACCCTCGACCGCGAGGTCCAGGTTCTGATCGACACCTACCAGACGGACCCGATCGAGCACGCGGTGGCCGAACTGGAGCCCGATCTGAGCCTGCTCACCCACCGGTTCATCCAGGTCCCCAAACGGGATCGGATCTGGCTGGCCGCCGACCTGGTGACCGACGCCGGGTCGACCATCGTGTTCGTCCGCACCCGGCACGGGGCCGACCGGGTGGCCCGGCAGCTGCGAGCCCACGGGGTGAAGACGGCGGCCATACACGGCGGCCGGAGCCAGGCCCAGCGGGATCAGGCCCTGGCCCAGTTCACCAGTGGCCGGGTCCAGGCCATGGTGGCCACCGACGTGGCCGCCCGAGGGATCCATGTCGACGGGGTGGAGTCGGTCATCCACTACGACCCTCCAGCTGAGGACAAGGACTACATGCACCGCTCCGGTCGAACCGGGAGGGCCGGAGCGAGCGGCGTGGTGATCTCTCTGCTCGACAAACCCCAGGTGCGGGAGTCGTTGCGGATGCAGGATCGCCTGGGCATCGAGTCCGACATTGAGGCCACCCCCGAGCGGCTGCATCACCTCGATCCGATTCGCTCCCGATCCGGATCGGGATCGGGATCGGGCCAGCGCAACGGCTCACGACGGGCCGGCACCACCAAGGGCAAGAGCAACGGCTCACGACGGGCCGGCACCACCAAGGGCAAGAGCAACGGCAAGGGCGGCGACCGACCCAAATCCAGAGGCCAAGGCACCGCCAAGAGCACCGCCAAGGGCAAGAGCCAGCCGGTGCAGCGACGGGAGCACAACGGGAAGCGGTCGGGCGAAGACAACTCGTCGACGGCGGATTCGTCCCGGTCGGCGGCTAAGCCGAGCACGAATCGCGGGGCGAAGCCCTCGAAGTCGGCGAAGCGATCGGGTAAGAAGGCGGGAACGGCCAAGTCGAAGCGGTCGCCGGGTCGCCCGGCGTCCAAACGATCAGGCAAGCCGCGGCCCAAGAACCGCAAGAACAAGCCCAACGGTGGTCGGCGCCGACGCTAGGACGGTTCCTGCCCTCAGAGGCCGGCGGTGGCCGCCTTCTGTTTCAAGAGAGCACTGATTCGCTGCCTGCTCACCCCGAACAGTCCGGCAATGGCGTCGATGGTCAGACCGTCGGCTCGCAAGGCTTGGGCCTCGCCCGCTCGAAACTCGGCTCCGGCCGTTTCCAGCGTCGTCATATTGGCCGTCAGCAGCTCGACCATCCGGGGAAGCTCCTCGGCTTCGACCGCCTCACCAACGGAGCGAC
Organism: Acidimicrobiales bacterium; assembly: GCA_965216685.1. Classification (GTDB taxonomy): domain Bacteria; phylum Actinomycetota; class Acidimicrobiia; order Acidimicrobiales; family SZUA-35; genus JAHELU01. Next base: position 2,275,165 of record OZ244195.1, on the reverse strand, counting down.
CGTTCTCGATCTGCCGTCGAAGTTGCCGGGCCCGTTTCTGGATGATCTTGCTGCGACCGATGTTGTCGTCCATGGCTCCGTCGATCCGGGCGAGAGCAGCCAGGAATGCCTGCGTGTGTTCCAGTGGTTGCGACATCAGGTGAGTATAGCGGCCCTGACAATAGCTATTGACACAATGGATACTGGAGCGATATGAGCAACGGCGCCAAACCCTTCCGATGCCCTCACTGCGGCCACGAGTTCTCCATGTTCGCCGAACACGAACCCGACCGGGGCGAACGGGCGGCCCAGGCCGTGACGGCCCGGCTGGCCACCTGGTGGTTCCCGTCGCTGATCCTCGTCGGCATCGGCGTTTGGCTGTTCATCAACGTGGTGTTCCGGCCCTTCGACGGCTATCCCATGAGCATGCTGGCCGGTCTGGCCGCCGCCCTCTCGAGCATGTCGGCCCTCCAGGCCCCGCTGATCCTCCTCGCCCAGCGGCGAGCCCTGGAACGCGATCGGGCCCTGGAACGCGAAATCCTACGCACCGTGGCCCACAACGAGCGGGACGTCCACGCCGTGCACGATCGTCTCGACCAGATCCTGGCGGCGCTGGCCCGCTGATCCGGCTTGTTGCCTCTGACTGTCGGTGGGTCAAGTTAGACTTCAGCCACGGCCTTCGAGGACGGCATTGGAGTTCCTCCATCAATCGACAAGGCGTTCGACGCCTCCCATGATGATCTGGAATACTTATGTCAGTAACCGACCGTGAACGACGGCACGTCTTCACCATGCTCGAACAAGCAGTAGGGCTGGAAGCGGCCGAATCGATGATGGAACTACTTCCCTTTCAATCATCCGCCGACTTGGCCACCCGTTCGGATCTCAACGCCACCACCGTCCTCCTGCAGGGCCAGATGGCGGAACTCCGCAGCGAACTCACGGGCGAGATGGTCGAACTTCGGACCGAGCTTCGCAGCGAGATGGCCGCCCTGAAGGCTGAACTCCGCGGCGAGATGGCCACCCTCAGCACCGAGCTTCGCACCGAACTTCGTAGCGAAATGGCCACCCTCAGCACCGAATTACGCAGCGAGATGGTCACCCTGAACGCTGAACTCCGAGGCGAGATGGCCGCCCTCCGGGGCGAACTCAAGGGCGAGTTCTACCGGTGGGGTGCGGTCATCGTCGGGGCCAACACCGTGGCCGTGATCACCGCCCTGCTCACCTGACGTCCCCGACGGCCGATTCTTGCCGGGAGAGCGACCGGCCAGCTCACTCTCCCGGCAATCGTCGTATGAATCAGGGAGCGGCGATGGAGATGGTCGTACCGTCGCTGCCGCCGTCAGGATCGTGGTTGGACCCTGGATCGTAGGAGGCGCCGGCGGACAAGATCATGTCCACCGAGAAGTCGACCGTCTGGTCCTTCTTGCGCAGGCCCGACAAGGTGGTGCTGCAGGTGCCGTCAACCGCGGTGACGCATGAGCCCCCGGTGTTGCCGTTCCATGTACCGTCGACCGTGGCCCCGCTGACCGGATTCTCGGTGGCGTCGTGCACGGTCACCGTTACCGTGGCCTCCCATTTGCCGCCCCGCCCGGTGGAGGTGCCGACGCCGTCGAGATCGCCGACGTGAACCGCCAGCTGCACGATGTTGTCGACGTCAACGGCAATCGAGTCGGAGGCGGTCTGGCCGACGGTGTCGGTGGCCGTGGCGGTCACCGTGTGGGAGCCCTCGGCTTCGGCTGTGGTATCCCAGTCGATCGACCAGCCGTCGGATCCGTCGTTGTCGGTTCCGATCCCGACGCCGTCGATCAGGAACTCGACCGAGGTGACGCCGTTGTCGTCAGAGGCGTCGGCCGTCACCGATACGGTGCCGCTCACCGTGGCCCCGTCGGCCGGGTCGGTCACCGTCACCGAGGGCGGATCATCTCCCCCCGGGCCGCCGTCCAGATCGGGGCGGACCACGAACAGGCCCTGCTCAATCCCGCTCATGACCACGATGCCGGAGTCGAAGTACGGGTAGTTGCTCCAGTTGGCGTTGAACCCGGCGGCATCGTCGGCCGGCCAGATGTCGAAGTAGCCGACCTCGATCAGGTTGCCGTTGGCGATGTCGCTGACATCGAGAATCCGCAGACCGGCCCGGTAATTCGACTGGTAGCTGTAGTCACCTTTCACGTACTGGTTGTGGTCGATGGCAGCTGTGGTCGCCTCGTGGTAGCCGGTGAAGCTCGGGCCATCCAGATCGCTCACGTCGACAATCCAGGTCCGGGTGTTGTGACCGGCATCGCTCTCGTCGAGCTCGTCGTCGAGCAGGAAGTAGCTGTGGTCCTCGGTGAGCCACCCCTGATGGGTGTAGTGCGAGCCGCTGTAGCCGGTGCGGGACAGCTCGATCGGTGCCGACTTGTCGCTGAAGTCGACAATGGTGAGCGTGTCCTCGTTGGAGGCCAGACAGATCTCCGAACCCTGATGGGCGGTGTCCGGGCCGTTGTAGACCACACACTGCACGTCGTGGGTGTACCCATCGTCGGAGAAGCATCCGGCGAAGCTGGGCGACGCCGGGGTGGAGATGTCGATGGCGTGGAGACCGCCGCCGCAGCTGTTGGAGCCGCTGATGCCGACCGGGTAGGCGAAACCGGTGTCTTCGTTGATGGCGATGTTGTGCGATGAGCCGAACCGGCCGTAGTGGGCGGTTTCGCTGAAGGTGATGGGGCTGCCGGTGTAGTTGCGCAGCTCGGTCAGGTCGAAGACCTGCATGCCGTGAGACCTGGCCTCGGACACGATGAAGGCATGGTCGGCGTAGGTTTTGATGTCGCGCCACGACGACCCGAACACACCGTGGGTCGGCAGCTCACCGACGTAGACCGGAGCCGACGGGGTGGAAACGTCGACGAAGGCGGTGCCGAAGGTCATGCCGATGAGTGCGTACTCCGATCCGGTGACCGGATCGGTCCAACCCCAGATGTCGTTGGCCTCCTCGGTGCCCGATCCTCCCAGATCGGCCAACGAGACGAAGGCCTCGAGATCGACGTTGGAACACGGGTATCCGGCCGCCGAACCACCCTGGCAGGTGGTTGTGCTGAGCGACGCCAGATCCTGAGGCTCCAGGTCGTCGACGAAGAAGGCCTTCATCACGTCGGTGGCGTGTTCCGGGATGGGGGCATGATGGGCTTTGCCGTCGGGGTGGGCCGAAGCGGGAGCCACGACGCCCACGCTCAGCGCGAGCAACCCGATGAGCGCCAAGAGGGCGCGACGAACAGTGCGATCCATGAACGATTTCCTTTGCTGGTGGTGCCCGCATGGGTCGACCGAACCCGACCCACACACAAACCTAGACCCAGGCCACCGGCCGACCAAGGGGTCATTCGGCCCATCTTTCGCCCTCTCACCACATTGAGAACGCCGCAATCAGGGCGCGCGCCCCGGCAGGCAACCCGCCGGGGGCTCCTCCTAGATATCCAGGAACCTGACGTCGTCGGCGTTGGTCTGAATGAACTTCTTGCGGGACTCGACGTCGTCGCCCATGAGGACGGCGAAGACCTCGTCGGCGATGGCGGCCTGCTCGACCGTGACCTGCAACAAGGTGCGGGTGTCGGGATTCATGGTGGTCTCCCACAGCTCGTCGGCGTCCATCTCGCCCAGACCCTTCAACCGTTGGAACTCGGCCTTGGGATGCTCGATGGCGTAGGCGTTCCGGGCCGGGTCGTCCTTCAGATACAGCTTCTTCTTGCCCACCACCGTCGAATACAGCGGGGGTTGGGCAATGTAGATGTAGCCCGCCTCAACCAGGGGACGCATCTGCCGGAAGAAGAAGGTGAGCAGCAGGGTGCGGATGTGGGAACCGTCGACGTCGGCGTCGGCCAGCAGGATCACCTTGTGATAGCGGGCCTTCTCAAGCTCGAACTCCTCTTCACCCAACCCGGCTCCGATGGCCTGGATCAGCGAGATGATCTCGGTGTTCTTGAACATCCGGTCGATGCGGGCCCGTTCGACGTTGAGGATCTTGCCCCTGATGGGAAGGATGGCCATGGTGCGCGGATCGCGAGCGTCCTTGGCCGAACCGCCGGCTGAGTTGCCCTCCACGATGTAGAGTTCGGCTTCCTCAGGATTCTTGGTCTGGCAGTCGGCCAGCTTCCCCGGTAGTCCGGCACCATCGAGAGCCGACTTGCGGCGGATGTTCTGCCGGGCCTGTGTGGCGGCGATACGGGCTTTGGCCGCGTTCGACGCTTTGGTCAGGATGGCTTTGGCCTCGTTGGGGTGCTCCTCGAACCACTCTCGCAGATGCTCGTTGGTGGCCTTCTCCACCAGTGAGCGGACCGAAACGTTGCCCAGCTTCGACTTGGTCTGACCCTCGAACTGGGGCTCGACCACCCGAACCGAGATCACCGCGGTGAGACCCTCGCGGATGTCTTCGCCCTGCAGGTTGTCGTCTTTCTCCTTCAAGAAGTTGCGATCCCGGGCGTAGGCGTTGACCGTACGGGTCAGAGCCGAGCGGAAACCCTGCTCGTGCATGCCGCCCTCGATGGTGCTGATACCGTTGGCGAAGCTGTGGATGCCGTCGGTCTGGTAGCCGGTGTTCCAGCTGAAGGCGATCTCCACCTCCTCATCGTCGCCCTCGTCGGTGAACCAGCCGACCTCGGCGAACAGAGCCTCCTTGGAGGCATTGAGATGGTTGACGAAATCCTTGATGCCACCGTCGTAGCGCAGCACCACTTCTTCGGTATCAGGATTGCGCTCATCGTTGACCCGGAATTCGAGCCCGGCGTTGAGGAAGGCCATCACCTGGAATCGATCGACCAGGGTGGCAAAACGGAACTCCGTGCCTTCCTTGAAGATGGCCGGGTCGGGCCAGAATCGAACCATGGTTCCCGTTCGGGGCTCACCGCTGCCGGGGTCGACCGGAGCATCACCGACGACCTTGAGCGGCTCGTCGGGCGAGCCGCCGTTCTTGAAGGCCATGGCATGACGCTTGCCGTGACGGTCGATCTCAACCTCGACTCGGGTGGACAGGGCGTTGACGACCGAGACACCGACCCCGTGCAGGCCCCCTGACACCTTGTAGCCGCCACCGCCGAACTTGCCGCCGGCGTGGAGCATGGTGAGCGCCACCTCGGCCGCCGTCAGATCTTCATACTTGGGGTGTTGGTCGACCGGGATGCCTCGCCCGTTGTCGATCACCTCGACCGACCCATCACCCTTCACCGTAACGTCGATCCGATCGCAGTGGCCGGCCATGGCCTCATCGACCGAGTTGTCGACGATCTCCCACACCAGATGGTGTAGACCGGTGGGCCCGGTGGATCCGATGTACATGCCCGGACGTTTGCGCACGGCCTCCAAGCCTTCCAGAACCTGGATCGACTCGGCACCGTATTCCCCGCCGACAACGCCGTTGGTTGAACGTTCGCCATCGGGCGGGCCGGCCCCGTTGGTGGCCGCGGTGGCGTTCGACTCAGATTGCGCAGAGGGATTGGTCATGCAGATATCACGATCTCGATTTCGGTCTAGGGAGCAGCCTGTACTGAAGGCGCTGAGGGGGCCCGAATCGTGGCCGAATGTGTGATGGCCCGGACGCTTCATTTTACCAGGTTTCGGGGCCTGTCGGGTGGCTCTCGACCGGCCCACCAGCTCTCGAAATCCGCTGTTTTAGCGGTGTTTCCCCATCTCATTGTCAGATGGAACAGCCTCGGCGGAATCCTCGCCCGGGAGTTTGACCCGAGCTCTGACCTGCTGGACCATGCCGGCGCTGAATGTGGCATCGAATCGGCGGATGATCTGCGCTTCCATCCAGCCGATCTGGGACGCCCAGGCCGCATCCTGACAACCGACGGTCAACACCCCGTTGAGCAGCTCGACCGGCTCGGTGGCGGCGGCCAATCCGGGCCCGACGATCTCGGGCCAGCGATCATGGAGCTGGCTGAGGATGCTGATCGGCGGGGCGCCTAGGTGGTTGACGAACCGTTCCAGGCTGTCACCCAGAGGCGTCAGGCCAAGATCGTCAACCCGTTCTCCGCTGCCGTCAGACACAGCCTCAGGATAACGGGCTGTTGCTCCCCTCCTGGCTGGCGAACCCGTGGTGGTCGCCGCCGGCCAGGAAGACGACCTGCTCGCCGATGTCGACCGCCTGGTCGCCGATCCGTTCCAGAGCCCGGGCCGCCATCATCATGTGGGTGGCCCACTCAATAAGGCGCTCATCGGGGGCGCAGTCGACCACTTCCCGGTACATGGCCCGATTGATCTCATCGACCGGTTCATCCATGGCCGGAAGGCGGCGAGCCTCGTCGGCATCACGACTCTGGAAGGCGTGCACCGCCGTTCGCATCATCGGCCGCACCAGGTCGCCCATCTGCTCGATCTGTTGGATGATCCGATCTCTGGTCGGCAGACCCTGGGCCAGTCGGGCGAGCTCGGCGATGTTGACGCACTGGGCCGCGGTTCGCTCCAACGTCACGTTGAGATGCAGTAGCGCCGACATGAGGCGGAGGTCGCCACCCATCGGTTGTTGACGGGCCATCAGATTCAGCCAACGACTGTGGACGTCGACGTGAATCTCGGCCAGCGCCACCCCCTCACGAGACACCGCAGCGGCCATCTGGCTATCAGCCGCGGTCAAGGCGTCGACGGCCGTGCCGAGGACATGTTCGGCCCGATCGGCCACACCGAGAATCGATTCCTCCAAGGCGTCGAGCTCGTTGTGGAAGTGGCTTCGCTGATCGACCATCCGGCTGCCCCTATCCGAAACGGCCGGTGATGTACTGCTCGGTCTCGTCGTGTTCGGGCGAGGTGAAGATCCGGTCGGTCGGGGCGTATTCGACCAGTCGGCCGGTTCGCTGGCCCTCATCGTTGACGTCGACCGACAAGAAGGCCGTCTTGTCCGATACTCGGGCCGCCTGCTGCATGTTGTGGGTGACGATGATGATCGTGTAGTCCTGCTTGAGTTCGAGCATCAGTTCCTCGATCCGGAGGGTGGCGATCGGGTCGAGGGCCGAACACGGCTCGTCCATCAGCAACACGTCGGGGCTGGGAGCCACCGCTCGGGCGATACACAGCCTCTGCTGCTGACCGCCGGACAGGGAATAGCCGCTTTCGTTGAGTTTGTCCTTCACCTCATCCCACAGGGCCGCCTGGGTCAGGGCCCGCTCAACCAGGTCGGACAGATCCGACTTGGAGCCCTTGAAACCGTTGATCTTGGCTCCCCAGGCCACATTGTCGAAAATCGATTTGGGGAACGGATTCGGTTTCTGGAAGACCATGCCGATTCGCCGTCGGATCTCGACCGGGTCGACATTGGACTCGTAGATGTTGCGACCATGAAAGTTGACGGCCCCGGTGACCCGGGCGGTGGGGATGAGATCGTTCATCCGGTTGAGAGCTCGGAGCACCGTCGACTTGCCGCAGCCCGACGGTCCGATGATGGCCGTGATCTCGTTGTCGGCGAAGTTCATGGTGATGTCACGAACAGCTCGGAACTCACCGTAGTAGACGTCCATGTCCTCGGTGGCAATGATCGTTTCGAGATCGGTCAGACTCATGTCGGCGACCCTATCTCCGGCAATCAGATCGACGGAGGGAGTGACACGAACCGGCCTGGGTTCATCGGTGGTCACAACGCCCAGCCTCCCGTTTGTTGCCGTGCCGTTTGCGGATTGGTTGGCTCTCATTCCTCATGCTCTTCTCGAATATCGGTTTCTCAGGATGACGGCTGTGGCGTTCAGGACGAGCAGGATCACCAGCAACACGATGATGGCGGCGGCCGCCAGATGCCGCCACTCGGCCTGAGGGAGGCTGGTCCACTGGAAGATCTGGATGGGCATGGCCGTGTACTTGGAGAACGGACCGGTCGGATCGGCGGTGATGAAGCTGGCCGCACCAACCACGATCAGCGGCGCCGTCTCACCGATGGCCCGAGCCACCGACAGGATCACACCGGTCAGAATGCCGGGCAGGGCAACCGGCAGAACCTGGCTGCGAACCGTCTGCCATCGGGTTGCCCCCAGGCCCATCCCCGCCTGTCGGAGCGAGTTGGGAACGGCCTTCAACGCCTCCTGGGCCGAAATGATGATGATGGGCAGCACCAGCAACCCGAGCGTGATACCGGCCGATAACACCGTTCGGCCGTTCTCCGACGGTGGGGCACCGGCGGTGAACACATCACCTGACGTCACCGGTTCGAAGGTCCGGACCAGAACGGCCAGACCGAGCATCCCGTAGATGACCGACGGAACACCGGCCAGGTTGTTGATGTTGGTCTGGATGAAGTCGTTGAAGCGGGTCGGCTTGGCGAACTCGACCAGATAGATGGCGGCGCCGACGCCAACGGGAACGGCGAACAGGATGGTGATGGCGGCAATCCACAGCGTGCCCAGGGCGGCCGTCCGGATCCCGGCCACCTCAGGGGTGGCGCTGGCCGAGGACCGGAGAAAGGCCGTCGACACCCAGGAACGCCACTCGAACCGCACCTGATCAGCGCTGTAATCTCCGAAGCGCTGAGGGCTGTCGACGAAGGCCTGGAGGATCTCCTCTTCGAAGGCGTCGGGAGCGAAGATGGAGGGAACCAGCTCCTCGGCCGCGATCACATCGGGCACCACCACCCGTTCCTGCACCAGATTGAACACGTTGGTCTTGTCGCGGGCGTCGCGGCTGCATCCCTCGACCGGTTCGGCCGAGGCGCACAGCTCCTGGTAGACCGCAGCGTCTTCGAAGACATACCGGTCCTCGTAGAACCGCTGCTCCCGTTCGAGGCGGCGCCCGACGTTGCGCGACACCGCTCCTTCCAGGAGGGTGACCAGCTGATCCTGCGTGAGATCTTCCAGGTCGACCGTTGCCGGGTCGTAGCCGGCCTCGGCCACCACATCTTCGGGGTTGTTCTCGTTGACGATGGCCACCAACCCGAAGGCGTCGTTGATGATTGAGTAGAGCAGCGTGGCCAGGGCCAGCACGGCCACGATCAGGGCCGACAGGAAAGCCATGTGACTGACTCGGGCCCTGCGGGTCCGGCGGCCGAGAAGCTGCTCGAACTCGGCGTCGGCCGGGAACCAATCCTGATCGCCGGGGCCCGGGAGTTCCCGTGGTCGTTCCGGGGCGTCAACCGCCATTACTCGTATTCCTCCCGGAAGCGTTTCACCAGGCGGCGGCTGATGATGTTCAGGATCAACGTCATGAAGAACAGCGTGAGACCGATGGAGAAGATCGAGTTGTAGTCGATGGTGTTGTAGCTGAGGTCACCGCTGGAGATGCGCACGATGTGCCCGGTCATGGCCTCGCCCCCGATGAAGGGGTTGAGGATGTAGCCGAATAGCGAATCCTCACCGATGGTGAAGTTGCGAGGCGAGGCGCCGGCGGCCAGGGCCACCACCATCGTTTCCCCGACCGCTCGAGACAATGCCACCACGACGGCGGCGGCGATGCCCGAGAGGGCGGCGGGAACGACGATCCGCAGCGACACCTCCAGCTTGGTGGCCCCCATACCGTAGGCCGCCTGCCGCAAGGCGTCGGGAACCGCATGCAGGGCGTCTTCCGACAGCGAGCTGACCAGGGGGATGATGAGGATTCCCACCACGATCCCGGCCGAGGCGATGTTGAAGAAGCCGACGGTCGAGCCGAACAACGAACGGAGAATCGGGGTCATGAAGGTGAGGGCGAAGAAGCCGTAGACCACGGTGGGGATGCCGACCAGCACCTCCAGCAGCGGTTTCAGGATCGAGCGGGCCCGTTCGGAGGCGTACTCCGACAAATAGATGGCGGCGGCCAGCCCCAGCGGCACCGCTACCAGCATGGCGATCAGGGCGATGTACAGGGTGGACAGGATCAGGGCCCAGATGCCGAAGGCCCCGGCCTGGGGTTGCCACGTCGTGCCACTGAGGAACTCGGCGATCGACACCCGATCGTCGCGGAAGAAGAGGAGCGCTTCCTTGCCCAGCTCGTACAGGATGCCCAGAGTGGTGGCGACCGAGATGGCACCGCAGGCGAACAGCAGACCGCGAACAACCGTTTCGCCCGGTCGAGCCTTCTTGGTCAGGGAAGCAGCGATGGCCGCTCGATCCATGGGCCTATCACTGGTCGCCGTCGTCATGCCCGGACCCGAATCAGAACCCGGCGGCGGCGCTGATGTTGTCGGCCGCGCCCTGGAGGGCGTCGATCGGGGCCGGGAAATAACCGACGTCGCCGATGACGTCGTTCACGTTGTTGAGGTAGTAGGCAATGAAGTCGGCCACCTGCGGTTTCTCGGCCACGATGCTGGGGGCGGTGTACATGTACAGCGGGCGGGCCAGCGGATACTCGGCGGCGTCGACGGTCTCGGCGCTGGGCTCAACCCCGTCTACCGACACGGCGACCAGCTCACCGGCGTTCTGCTGGAAGAAGGCGTAGCCGAAGTAGCCGACGGCGCAGCTGGTGCTGAGATCGCCCTCGGTGCAACCGTCGTCGGCCACACCCCGCACCGTCACGTTGTCGTCTTCACCGACGATCTCGGCGATCGAGGAGGAGATGGGTGACGGTTCGGCCTCATCGAACACGACCTCGTTGAAGTAGTCGAACGTTCCGGAGTCCTCGCCCGGGCTGTAGAGCACGATGGGGTGGGCCGGGAAGTCGGGGTTGACGTCGGCCCAGGTGGCGGCCGGGTCGGTGAGGGAGAACGCGGTGTTGAGCTCTTCGATGGTCAGCTCGGAGGCGAAGTAGTTGCCGTTGGAGACAACGACCGACAGGGCGTCGGTGCCGACCCGGATCTCGATGGGCTCGTCACCCCAGGTTTCGGTGCAGGCCGCGAACTCCTCCTCCTTGATGGGGCGGGAGGCGTTGGCGATGTCGGACGCGCCTTCGACGCAGAACCGCTCGAAGCCGCCACCGGAACCGATGGAGTCGATCGAGTATTCGGGACCACCCTCGTCGATCCACTGCGACAACACCGCGGTCGAGAGAGGGAACACGGTGGAGGAGCCGGCAATGGCCACATCACCGGAAGCCACCGAAAGGGGGTCGATGACCGGCAGGCCCATGTCCGACGTCTCGCCGGTTGCCTCGGCCGTCGAGTCGTCGGCTTCCTCGTCCATGGCGTCGTCGGTGTCGTCGGTGTCGTTCGCCTCGTCGGCGGCTGGAGCAGTGGTCTGCGGGGCTGAATCCTCGTCCGAGCCTCCACACGATGCGGCCACGAGGGCGAGCGCCAGGCCCACGGCCAACAGCTTGATCAGGTGCTTCATGCGTTGATCTCCAGTAGTCGAATTGTTCGTGGCCCGGACTGGGCCGATCCCGCCGGACCTCTCCCAGCTGGATGTGGCCAACGGTACGCAGGGCCGGTGAAGTCCAGTGAGAACCAAGGTGAACGGCAGGTGAACGTTTCAGGAGCGGCGATCCCCGGCCGCAGTGTTCACCTTCCGTTAACCTTCGGGCTAGGCGCAATTTCTACGAGGGCCATACCGTTGGCCACAGGAGTTCATCGCCATGGCAGATTCCCACATTCGATCCGAGTTCGACGGTCGCCTGAACAACGTGCGCGATGTCCTGCTGGAGATGTCGGAGATCGTGGCCGACCGGGTCGACGAGGTCACCGCGGCCTTGCTCGAACGCGACGTCGCCCGGGCCGACATCCTGATCTCCGAGGACGACGATCTCGACTTGATGTCGAGCAATGCCGAACAGCTGTGTATTGAGATCCTGCTGAGGGAACAGCCGGTCGCTCGAGATCTTCGGGCCGTTGTTGCCGCGTTGCACATGAACAGTGACATCGAGCGGTCCGGCGACTTGACGACCAATATCGCCAAAGCCGTAGGCCGGTTGCAGGGGACCAGAACCGATGACGAGATACGGGCCCTGATTCTTCAGATGGCCGATCAAGCCACCTTCCTGTTCCGTGAGGCGGCCGACGCCTACCGGGAGCTCGACGAGGCCAAGGCGGCCGCCATCGACGAGCTCGACGACGTGCTCGACGAACTCCACAAGACCTACATCAGCACCGTCATCGCCAAGTCACGGCAGGGTGACGTGCACCCCCAGCAGACCCTCCAGCTGGCCCTGATCGGCCGATTCTACGAACGGATCGGCGATCACGCCGAAAACATGGGGGAGCGGATCCGATACATCATCGACGGCTGGACCCCGGAACAGGCCGGCGCCGAACGGGCTCGGCGAAAGGCCAGGGCTTCGGCCGTCGCCCCCCCGAGCCGAGGCCTGGCCGTGATCGACCGACTGGCCGAAGAGCGGCAGATCGACGCCACCCGTCGAGCGTTCGTGGCCAACGTGAGCCACGAACTCAAGACACCAGTGGCCGCCATCGCTCTACTGGCCGAAGCGCTGGTCGGCACCGACGGGGCACAAACGTCGTCGAGTTCCGACAGCCGGGCCGAGATCGTCAGCCAGATCGGCCACGAGGTCGGCCGGATCGAAGCCATCATCGACGATCTGCTGGAATTGGCCCGTCTCGAAGACCCGCCATCGGCCGACCAACAGTCGCAGGGCGTTCTTGTCATCGACGACGTCGTCCGACAATCGGTCGACGTTGTCACCGGGCTGGCCAACGCCTCCGGGGTGAGCATCGCGGTAGCCGGTGTCCCCAGCGGGGTATCAGTGCGGGGCGAGCATCGGCAACTGATTCGAGCGCTGGTGAACCTCCTCGACAACGCCATCAAGTACAGCGAGCAGGCCGACGAGGTTTCACTGACGGTGAACCGGCTGGGTCCCAACGTCGACATCGCCGTGGCCGACTCGGGGGTGGGCATCCCCCGGCCCGAGCTGGAGCGGGTTTTCGAACGGTTCTATCGGGTCGACCCGGCCCGCAGCCGCCAAACCGGGGGAACAGGCCTCGGGCTGTCCATCGTGCGACATGTCGTCGAGAATCACGGTGGCCGGGTGTTCGTAGAATCAAGGTTGGGCGAAGGCTCGACCTTCACCGTGCAACTCCCCGTCGAGGAGCGCGATATATGAGCCGGGTGTCGGTTCTGGTTGTCGACGATGAGCCGTCGTTTCTTCTCGCCCTGCGGCAATCGCTCAGTAGCGAAGGATTCGACGTGGCCACAGCGGCCGACGGCGAGCGAGCCCTGGAACTGTTCGCCAGCCGACCGTTCGACATCGTTCTGCTCGATGTGATGCTTCCCTCCATGAGTGGTATCGACGTGTGCCGCACCATCCGATCCACCGCTGACACGCCGATCATCATGGTGTCGGCCCGGTCGGAGGAGGTCGACACCGTCGTCGCCCTCGAGGTGGGGGCCGACGACTACATCACCAAGCCGTACCGCACGCGAGAGCTCGTGGCCCGCATGCGGTCGGTGTTGCGTCGAGGGCGCCGAACGTCGCCGTTGACGGCCGGGCGGTCTGATGGCGAAATCACGTCGGGGCCGGTACGGCTCGACCCCCAACGGCACGAGGTCTGGGTCAGGAATGAGAAGGTTCGCATGCCGTTGAAGGAGTTTCAGCTGCTCAGTCAGTTGATGGCCAACGTCGGCTATGTCGTTCCCCGCCACGAGCTGCTCGATCGGGTGTGGGGGTTCGACTACGTGGGCGACAGCAAGACGCTCGACGTTCACATCAAAAGACTTCGATCCAAGATCGAAGCCGACCCGTCAAATCCCGCCTTGATCCACACCGTCCGGGGTGTGGGTTACAAGTTCGCCGACCAGAGCTGACAGGCGTTGATCACGGCCGGTCAGGCTTCGAACACGGCCCAGCGGTCGCCGAAATTGATCTTGGTGCCGGGCACGATCTCCATCGGCTGATCCTCGGCCCCCACCGAATACTGGATGCCGGTGGCCGGCAATACCACGGTCGTGCCGGTGGTCGAACCCAGATCGACCACCTCGATACGGTGACCGACGACAAGCTTCCAGTGGACCCGGGACACGTGCTGACCGGTGACGACCACCGTGCCGTAGCCGTCGGGCAAACCCATCTTCGTGGGGTGACGGCCCACGTAGAGACCGCCGGTGACCTCGTGTTCCTGGCCGTCGTCGAATCGCAGGCGACCGTAGTATCGAGCCGGGTCGGCGCCCAGGTCGGAGCCCGGGTCGGGGGTGGGAAGGGGCGCCTGTAATTCCGGGGACTCCAGTGCATCCGGCGACGGGATCAAACCGAGGATCTCGTGGCCGTCGCCGTTGACCGACGCTTCGGCCGCCATCGCGGGGGCCACGGCGACGGGAGCCAACACCTCAGGGGCACCTGACGTCCAGCTGAAACTGGCGGCGGGAACGCAGCCCGATTCGACCACGTTGAGGATGTCGCTTTCGCCGTCGAGATTGATCGAACCGACCGATACCGACACCGCCTCGCCCTCCTCCACCGTGTGCCCCAGCCAGGGAAACTGGGCCGACGGCGTGAGGGTCGTACCGTTGACCCGCACCGCCATGTCTCCGAAGAGCAGCAGCTTCGTTGGCGACTCCTTGGTCACCAGCACGAATGGCTCGAAGCTGTCGTCGGACGCGGCCACAAAGGCGGCGACCTCTTTGAACAGGTCGGCCACCGGCTGGTCGGTTGCGGTGGCCGTGGGGTCGAAGAGATGGCCACCGACAAGCCTCACCAGGCTCTCGTGAGGTGCGGTGAAGAAGGCGATGCAATTGGTTGTGGCCACGAGGCGTCCGGCCCCGGGAATGAATCTGGCCGCCATGGAAAGGCTCCGTAGGTATTGATGTCGATGAGGCGTGATGAAACGACGACCACCACCGTAGCGTCGTGGGAGCGCCGCTGGTGAGCAATCGCCTGCTGGGATCGACAACAATAGAATCGATCAACGATGCCAACCCGCTCATCTGGTAACGAGCAGAAACCTCCGGACCGGCCGCGGTTGCGCGACCGGGTGCCGCCCCGCCGGGAGCGGTTCACTCCGGTCGAGCGCCTTCGCCGCCGAGCTGTGCACTCCGACCGGCCGATGGTGTTGGGCCACCACGGGCCCGTCGGTGACGACCGCGGGCGGCTGAACAGTCGCACCGCCTTCCGCCTGGTGTGCTGGAATATCGAAGATGGCCTCGACATCGACGGCGCCATCGCCGGACTCACCGGTCACCCCAACCTGATGGGAGCCGATGCGGTCTGCCTGCAGGAGATGGACGCCGAAGGAGTCGAACACATCGGCCGGCGGTTGGGCTTGAACCATCTTTATTTCGAATCGTCGCAGGACGAGCGCACCGGGCGGGGCTTCGGCAACGCCATTCTCTCACCGTGGCCGCTGGAGGATCCCCAAGCCATCGAGTTACCCCATGTGGCCAAGGCCTATGGTCGCCCCCGGGCGGCGGTGGGGGCCAACGTCACCAAGTCCGGCGGCCCGACTGTATCGGTGTGGTCGGTCCATACCGAGATTCCGCCGTTGTCGCTCAGTCGTCGGGTGGCCCAGTTCACTGCGGTGGCGGCCAGAGCAATCGCCCCCAACCCCGATCACCTACTGCTGGCCGGCGACTTCAATACCACAACGGCCACCGCCGTCGTCGCCATCGACGACCTCTACGACATGTTCGACCTTGACCGTCTGACCGAACCGGCCGGTCCCAGCCTGCGTCGGGCCGGGCGCCTGTTCCACCTCGACCACATCTTCGGCCGCGGTCTGACGGTGCAGGGTGTTGGCGTCGAGCGAACCGTGATTGCCAGTGATCACTGGCCGCTGTGGGTTGACGTCGTACCGGAGCCCGGCTAGAACCGTCGGGCCAGAGCGGCGATGTGTTCGGGGAAGATCTCGCAACAGCCACCGACGATGGTGGCGCCCCGCTCGATCCAGGTGGCCGCCAGTTCGGCATAGCGTTCGGGCGTGAGATCGGGCCGGGCCTCAAGGATGATCTCGTTGGCCGCGTAGTCGCTGGAATCGGCGTTGTGGTCGGCGAAGCCGTTGGGGTAGGCGCCCAGGGCCGTTCCCGGAAGGAGCGGGGCCAGCTCGGCCAGGGCAGGACCGATGACCTCGGGTTGGCTGCAGTTGAACAGCACGGCGGCCACGGTGGGCCCACCCCCGTCGTTGGGCCGAGAAGCCGGCAACTCGGCGATGGCCGATACCGGCTCCCCCGACCGGAGCGTCGCCCGGCCTTTGCCGGTCCGGGAGTCGGCCGAGAGCGTGTCGTTGAGGGTGAACGACAGCCACAGCGGCTTGGGCGCCGCTCGACCGGCCGCCCCGTCGACCGCGGCCACGGTCTCGATCAGGACCCGAGCCTCGATCGTGCTCGATATGGTCTCGCCGATCCAGACGTCAACGAAGGGGATTTGGGGCTCGATCAAGGTTCGCCACAGGGCGGGAGCAGTTGACGGTTCGAAGTTGTCGGGCTCGTAGGATCCGAACAACGGGGGCAACGAGCCGGCCACCGTCACCCGATCGTTGCCGCTCTCGGTCACCGCCGAGCGGGCCAGCCGGGCGGCCAGCCCCACCAACTCCCGGCCCCGGGCGGTGAACCGGGCGGCCCCGAGGTGGTAGGGGACGACGGCGTAGGTATTGGTGATGATGACCTGGGCCCCGGCCTCGATGAAGTTGCGATGGGCTCTGACCACCGAGCGCGGGTCTTCCATGAGGGCCAGAGCAGACCACTCGGGCTGGCGGAACGGAGCACCTATGCGGCGCAGCTCCTTGCCCATGCCACCGTCGAGGATGGTGATTGTCATCACCGATTGAATGTACCGACCGGCGGTGACTTGGAGAATGCCCGATCGCTGTCTATGTTTGTGACCACAGAGCGGGAGTGTCGGCCGGGATCAGGGTTCCCGGGTCACGACACGTGAACAAGGAGGGCGCGGCATGATGAGGCGACTACTCGGTTGCGTGACGGCAGCCGTATTTGTATTGAGCGGATGCTCGGCCATCACCGGTGATGGCGAAGAGGCCATCGGCAGTGAAGTCGTTGACGACGCGACCGATCCGGCCGGGGCCGAAACGGGCGACAGCGAAGCGGGCCAAGGCGAGGAGGCGGTCGAGGCCGAACCGGAGCCCCTGCCGCCGCTGTTCACCGCCCACTATCCGCCCGAAATGAACCCGGCGGGGCAACGCTTCAGCATGTGGGAGGCGACGGCCGATGCCACAGGCTCGATCATCCTGGTCGGCACTCAAACCGACTTCGACGCCCGGACCCAGACGGCCCGGCTGGTGTTCGACGCCGAGTCGAGTGCATTCACCACGGTTGATCTGCCAACCGACGCCCCGGTGGCCGGCGCTGACGACGTCGTTGTCCTGGCCGATGGCAGCTTGGTCGTCGGTGGCTGGGAGCACCTCGACGGTTCCACCCGGCAGCCCGTGGTGTGGACGGGCAACGGTCAAGAATTCTCCGCCCAGCAGCTACCCGTGGACGGCACCTCGGGCTGGGTTACCGGATTGTCGGCCGACGGAACGGCGGCCGTTGGCCGGAAGACGCTGGACAACTCCCACGTGCACGCGCTGTGGGTTTCCGACGGCAACGGCTGGACCGAGGTATCGATCGATCCGCCACCCGGCAGTGAACGAGTGGATCTTGATGGCGTGGTCCGGGTGGCCGGAGATGACCTCGTGGTCGTCGGTCACGGTTGGACGCCCGGGTCCGACGTCAGGGTCACCGGCTTCTGGGACGTGGACGGCGACACGTTGACTCCGACCTGGCGGGTTCCGGCCGGCTTGGATGAGACGGTGATGCTGACCGGGGTGACAACCACCGCCGACGGCGCCCTGGTGATCGTCGGTGGGACCAGCTTCCTCGACGGCAAGCCCCTGGTGTACCGCATCGACGAGTACGAACCAGGCGGTGAAGGGGCATGGTCGGCCGTCCCGGTTTCGATCGACACCAACAACCGTTTCGACAGCCGGGGTATCGGTCTCCGCGGAACAACCGGGAACGGCGAGCGGCTCATTGCCTGGACCTGGTCCGGATATGCCCGTCAGGTGATCGAGTCGACCGACGGGGGCCGCAGCTGGAACCAGCTGGCCTACCTGGCCGATGAGGGCAGGAGCGGCCGGGCTGTGACCGGAGCGGCGGTGACTGCCGACCAGGTGGTGGCCGGCCATGGCTTCTATGTCAACGGGTGGGACGGCGCCGACTGGGATCCCTTCAGCGGTGACTGGGCCGTGACCACCGATTCCCGACTCGAACGTGTCGTGGTCACCGGCTCCGACTCCGAAATCGTACTGACGGCCATGGTGGTGCAACCGGACGCCGTCGACCGCGGTCAGAAGCTTCGAATCTGGCGTTCATCGGACGGCCGGACCTGGACCTCCGACGACGTGTTCCAGAACGAGAATCGCGATGGCCTGGTGACAGCTGATGCACCCGACCGTAGTTGGATCTTCACCACGAGATCGTCGTTCACCGACGACCCGCTGAACGTGTGGGAGTTCGACGGCAGCCAGTGGTCGAAGACCGATCACGACCCGATCGACGGACTGGCACGGTCGATCCCGGTCGCCGCCACTGCCACGGCCGACGGTGGCGCCGTCGTGGCCAGCTTCGATTTCAGTCAAGGACGGGGGTTGGTGGTGCCCAAGCTCGTCGGCCCCGACGGGTCGTTGACGGCTGGGAACTTCGGCGTTTCCCGGGCCGAGTCGTTCGAAGGAAACATCGGTTGCCTGCAGGAGGTTGGCGACCAGGTGCTGGCGGTGTTGACCACACCATCGCAGCCCGATCTGCTGCTGTCCAGTCCCGATGGGGTGACCTGGACGACGGTGAGCGAGGACGTCGGCCAGGAACGGATCACCGACTGTTTCCTGGTCGACGGCGAACTGATTGTGAAAGCGGGCCTGAATGAGGATGAACGGCTCGTTCCCCTGGCAGTCGACGGCACAGCCGGTGAGCCGCTGGCCCTGCCGGAGGGTGCCCGAGCCAGTTGGTTCGATGTGGTCGACGGGATCAGGGTGGTCGCGGGGTTCGTCAACATCGACGGCGGGGAGCGGGCGGCGTTGTGGTGGGAGACCGACGACGGCTGGCAGGAACTGCCCCTGGCCGAGTCGGGTTTGGGTCCTGACGGCCTCGGCAGCTTCACCTGGATCCAGGAGATCCACCTGACCGACGACGAGGTGATCGCCATCGGCGGCGACGACGTGGGCGTCGTCGTCTGGACCGCCGACCGGACCGAGTTCTTCGACCGGCTCGACGCCGACTCATAGCGGCCTCCCAATACCACAATTCTTGCAGTAGTAAGCGAGCTGTCAGCTCGCTTATTACTGCAATCTTTGCTGCGATTCTTCCGGGATGGTCGACGGTAGGTTGGAATCATGAGCGACGCTGCGGGCCGAGCCCTGATCGTGATCGATGTGCAGAACGACTTCTGTCCCGGCGGGGCGCTCCAGGTGGCCGACGGCGATGCCGTGGTTCCAGTGGCCAACGAGCTGTTGGGCGACTCTTCGGCCTCCGGGTTCGGGGTCAAGGTCGTGACCCAGGATTGGCATCCCGGCGACCACATGTCGTTCGCCGTCAACAATCCCGGGCACGAACCGTACTCGGTGATCGAGGCGTCCTACGGCCCGCAGGTGCTGTGGCCAATCCACTGTGTCCAGGGATCCTCGGGGGCGGACTTTCATCCGTCGCTGGCCGTGGACCGGGCCGACATGATCGTGCGCAAGGGGTTCCGGCCATCGGTCGACTCGTACTCGGCGTTCTTCGAGAACGACCAGTCGACACCAACCGGGCTCGACGGATACCTGCGATCCCGGGGAGTCGAGTCGCTGGTCATGGTCGGGCTGGCCACCGACTTTTGTGTGCGCTACTCGGCCGTCGACGGCGCCAAACTCGGCTACGACGTGACGGTGGCGCTCGACGGCTGTCGAGCCATAGATCTGGACGGCTCACTGGATGCCGCCATGACGGAAATGGCCGAGGTCGGCGTCACCATCACCGACTCACCGTGACCCAGGTTCAAGCCTCGGGGACCCGGACCCCGACAGCACCGGGTTCGACGGTGTAGCTGATCTCGGCCACGTCGTCGATGGCGTCACCGTCGCATTGAACGGCCACCGAGCCCATCCAATGCACTGAGATCGCCGCCCCTTGGGCGATGACGGCGTCACCGGGACGGGGCCTGCGATTCCGGAGTCGGGCCACCTGAGGACAAGCACGGTCAGTGCATCGTCGTCGTAGACCGTTTCGCCGTCCGGCGGGGACGACGGCCAGATCGGTGTCGCTGCCGGCCACGGCCTCGGCCACCATGCGCTGAGTGCCGTCACCGCCGACGGCGGCGACGATGTCAGCCCCGTCGCTGCCGGCCTCCGCCACCGCCTGGGTCACATCACCGGCCGTACCGGGCTCGATCAGTTCGACGTCGGCCTCGTCGGTCAGCTGCTCGACGGCGTCGGCTCGCTCCGGGTTGACGACGGCCCGGACATCAGGATCGGTGCTGTCGTCCATGCCACCATCCTTTCCTCATGGCCCCGCGCCTACACCGAGGCCAGCCGGAGGCGACGATCGAGCACCGTCGACCACAATCCAGCCACCAGGATCAGCCCACACCCCAGCAGGGTGAGCCCGTCGGGCGCTTCGTCGAAGGCCACGAATCCTATGATCACGGCGCCGACCAGAGTGGCGTAACGGAACGGGGCCGACACACTGAGGTCGCCGACCCGAACGGTCTGAATGGCGAACACGTAGCCCACCATCAGGAACCCGCAGGCCAGGGCCAGGTAGCCGACAGCACGCGGTGTTGGCGTACCCCAGCCGGTGAAGACCGTGAGCACACCGGTCATGACGGTGATGGCCAGGGCGGTGAGAAAAGCGACGGGAAAGGCCGGCATCCGAGTGTCGACTCCCCTGGTGGCCACCTCCCTGATCACCAGGGCCAGCGCGCTGGCCACCACCACCAGCGACCAGGCCGAGAAGTCCGATGGCGTGGGCCGCATCACCGCCAGCACGCCTGCGAACCCGAGCAGCACGGCCAGGTAGTGGGCGGTGGTGACCCGCTCGCCCAGGAACAAGGCGGCCACCAGGGTGACGGCGAAGGGAACCAGCATCAGGATGGTCTGGGCGTTGGCGAAATCGAGGTTGACCAGAGCGGCGAAGAACAACGCAGTGGCCACCAACTCCGCCCGTACCCGGATGAGCACCGGCCGGCTGGAGAAGGCGTGGCGCAGCGGTGGTGACGCCACCGGCCCCGAGGCTCGACCCACGGGCTGTGACCGGAGGCGGGCGTAGGCCGCGAACAGGGCGCACATGGCCAGTCCCCGGAGGAACAACGCCTGGAACACGTTGAGGCCGGCATCGGCGGCGGCCCGGATGAAGCCGTCGTTGATGACATAGCCCAGCGACCCGATGACCATGTAGAGCGACCCCAAGGCGTTGTTGGACAGCCGAGCCATCCAGCAAAGCTAACGGTCGCAGTCGATGAAGTCGACTATGGTCGTTGCCACGTGGGCGAGGACATTTTGCGGTTCACCGGCCCGACTCCCCAGGAGCGGATCGGGTTGGCGGATCAGGCGGATCAGGAGCAGAGGGAACCAATCGGATCGCCCACCGCGGCCGACCCGGCAAAAAACCGCGGCTCGCTCTACGCCGCGTTGACCGCCGCCGGCATCATCGCCATCGCCGCCGCCGGCTACTACTTCTGGTCGACTTCGGAGCGGGTCGATCTGCGCTACTTCGACAACGAGATCGCCAATCCCGATGAGATCCTGGTCGAGGCCGAGGAGCTGTTTCGTGACACGGCAACCGTTGACGGAGCAACGGTGGTCGACGACGCCCGCTGCTTCTTCGGACCCGACAACGGCCTGGTCGGTGTCTTCTGTGGCCCGGTGTGGTTGGGCCGCTCGAACGATGACGAGCCCTGGCTGTTGATGAACGTGAACTACGACATCATCGACCAGGAGGCGGTCGGCCAGGTCGACTCGGTTCGAACCACCACCGGGGCTGAACCCCGCAGCTTGAGCCGACCTGATGGCGCCCGACCGGCTGAGGTTCCCAGTCCCGTCCACCCCGCCACCGGACCCCGCCTGGCCGACGGGTCGCTACTGCTCGACCCGGAGAACGTGATCGGCGAAACCGAAGCGGCGTTCGCCGCCTATCTGACCGCCCCCACCGATGACCCGTTGACCGCGGCCGACGATCCGGCCTGTTTCCTGCGCCAGGGCCCCGACCTCATTCACGACCTTCCCGTCACCGACAGCAACCTGTGGTGCGGGCCGGCCAGGACGGCCGACAGCAGGGATGACCGCATCTGGCTGCCGGTCAACGTCAGCCTTGAGCCGGGCCCGACCTACGGTTCATCGCAGTTCGAATCAGCCCAGGTCTTCTCCTCCAACCTGCAGGCCCTGCCCGAGGGAGCAACGTTGTTCCGACCCGATGGGGCAACGCCGCCCGATGCTGATGGGGTGAACCGGCCTCCGGTGGCCACCGATTTCGCCACCGTCGTCGACTACCGGCTGTCGATCGACGGGAGCCAACCGGCAGCCACCGGGCGGCTGGTGACCGACCGCTACGAAATCGAGTTCGACTCGCTGGTGCGCACCGATCAGATCGGGTCGGGGGCCCAGTCGTTTGCCGCCCCGCCCGACCATGATCTGGTGGTGGCCGGTGTCGCCCCGTCCGAGCGACCGGCGTCGCCCCGCGGTGTCCTGGTGGTCGACGGCAGCGAACGTCCCTTGCCCAACTGGCGGTCCGGCGACGGCGGGGCCACGCTGGTGGTCGTTGTGCCCTCGTCGGCCCGTGAGGTGGCGATGACGGTGGAGAACAACGGCCGTCCCCAGACCATCTCGTTGCTCGACGGCACGCTGGGCGACGGCTTCCCGTTGGCCCTGTACCGGCCCGAAGTGCAGCTCAATGAGCCGTTCAGTTTGCGTATCGACATGCCGGTGGGCGAGGCCGTGCTGGTGTCGGGGGTGTTGGAGACGGCGTTGTGGTCGGCGGTCGACGGCGAGCGCAACTGGTTACCGGAGGGGGAGTCGGACCTGTTGTTCACCTTCGACGACTGGGATGTCGATCGCCCGTGCTGCGATGTACGGGTCGACGACGTGGTGCCCACCTTCACGCTGACCGCCGGTGCTGTCAGCCCGGCCCCGACCGGCGACTCGACCACCTCCACCACCACGGCGGCCGCCCCGTCGTTGGTAGACGACCAGCGCGACGATCCGACCCGGGCTCCGTCGAACCGGGGCCCGTTCTTCCGGGTTCCGGAGGACACCGAGCGAGTCACCCTGCAACTCGACGTCACCGTCAACTTCACCGCCGATGATCAACCAGGCACGATCTCCGAAAGCCTCCAGTTCGAGGTGATACTGCCATGACGGTGGACACCCGGTCGCCCCAGCAGTTCGAATCGGCGGTCACCACCCGGGTCCGGTTGGTGGCGGGAGCGGCCTGCTGCATCTCGGGCGTGGCCCTCGTCGTGCACATTCTCACCGGTTCGCCCCTGTGGTTGGTCCTGGCCGGGCTCGGCTTTGCCGCCTCGATGGCGGTGGCGGTGGTGGCGGCCAACGACCGGTCGTCATGGGCCGGGCTGCGAACCCTGGTCAGCCGAGGTGTTGTCGTCGGTCTGGTCGGCACCGCGGCTTACGACGCCTCACGATGGCTGCTGGTGCAGCTGGGCGGCATGCGACTGTCGCCCTTCGAGGCCCTCCCGCTGTTCGGGCAGGCCCTGCTGGGCCAATCCCGGGAAGGGCTCCTGGTCACCGTCGCCGGAATCGGCTACCACCTGCTCAACGGGGTGGCCTTCGGTACCGCCTATGTCATCTGGTTCGGCCGGCGGGCCTGGTGGTGGGGGATCGTGTTCGCTCTCGGGTTGGAGGCGTTCATGCTCGCCCTCTACCCCGGTTGGCTCGACCCGGCGTCGATCGCCGAGCTGACCCAGGTCTCGCTGGTCGGCCACTTCGCCTACGGGGCCACGCTCGGGCTGACCGCCCGCCGGCTGTTGCCGACCCCGGCGCCCGGTTCCTCGGGACGGTCCCGTGGCTGACCCCATCACCATGGCCGCCGAATCGATGTGGGTCAGCGGACCCCTACGGGTTCAGCGTCGCTATTCGTCGACCCGGGGCATCGTCGGCGACGGTCACATGGTGGCCCTCCTCCCGCCGCTGGCCGTCGTCTCGATGGTGGTGGTGGCGGTGGGCTACTTCGGGGTCGGGTTGTTCGGCCTGGGTTTCGTCGACATCTACTCCGAGTCGCTGTTCCTGATGGGCTCGCTGGTGGCGCTGGGTGCGCTGTCGGGCCAGCTCGGCCTGATCGGACTGGTGAGTTTCGCCGTCGGCGACTTCCTGTTCGGCCACCGGCAGTGGACGTTCGACGGGCGCTACGGCACCGTCGTGGAGGAAGTCATCCGGGCCCGGGTACCGCTCATCATCTCCTACCTGTTGCTGGGCGTCGCCGTGTTGTTCATCCCCCGGCTGGGCAAGAACATCGTGCTCGGCATCGGCCAATGGCGGCGCATACCGCCCGACCTGGCCTGGCTGATCACCACCCCGGCGGTGATCCTGGTGTCGTGGCTCGGGTTGCGAACGTGGGCGGCATTGTCTCCCACCTTGATCCGCCCGTTCTTCGTGTGGGCCGGCGGGGTGCCGACCCGAGAGGCCATTGAGGTGTTTCAGGGCGAGACGTCGCAGCTGGTGGCCTACGGTGTGGCCGCCACCGTGGCCCGCCAGTTCGTCACCGCCCTGTTCATCTATGTGCCGTGGTTCGAGGAGCGGTTGGCGGCGTTGGAGGCCAGAGGCCATGTCCGGATCGCCGGTGACGGTCCGCCGGCTCCGCCCCGGGCGCCCACCACCACCTCACGTTTCGTCGGCGATCTGTTCGGCGCCCTACTGGCCACCCTCGTGCTGTCGGGCATTCTGGAGACCCGGGGGCTGTGGTTCACCTTCTTCGCCGCCTTCCTCGTCATCCGTTTCCTGCGATCAGGTACCGTTCGGCTTCCACCGGTTGAACGGTGGAAGCAGCTGGCCAACCGGGTGCCGGTGGTGGTGCGACTGGGCCTGACCTGGCTCGCCGCCGTGCTCTACCGTTCGCTGCTGTCCAACGACGTGATCGGTTCCTACCGGACAATGGCCATCATCGTGCTGGTCGGGGTGGTGCTGGGGTTTCTCATCTTCCCCGGCCGACCCCGACCGGCCACGGCCGGTGAGAACGTCGGCGGCCTCCCACCGGCGGATCGGGAGCAATCGTGAGGGGCGGCGGGCCTCGGCCGGCGAGTCGGCCGACAGCGGCGGTCGTCGGACGGGCGAGCCGGGTCGTGGCCGCCGCCGGCCGGGTGTGGGTCCGTTGGCGCTGGCCGCGTCGTATCGCCGCCGTCGGCTGGCTGGGGATCGTGTTCGCAGTCGTGGTGCTCGGGGTGGGAGCGTCGCCGGCGGCGGCCGACAACTGCAGTGTCTTCACTGACTGCTTCGGACAATCGGAAGCGGCGTCGGAGGCGGCCCTGGGGTTGACGTTCCTGGCCGCGTTGTCACTGGTGATCGACTTCATCCCCATCGTTGGCGACGTCAAAGGCCTCATCGAGATGGGCACCGGACGGGACCTGCTGACCGGCGAGGAGCTGGCGGCCTGGGAACGTTCACTGGGCCTGGTCGGCCTCATTCCCGGCGGCGACCTGTTCCGCCTGGCCAAGATCGGGGCCGAGATGGCCGACACAGCCGGTACGGCGGCCCGGGGCGCCGGCGCCCTGGGCACAACCGGTCGGGGACTCGATTTGCCGCCACCACCACCCCGCTCGACCCCCCTGCCGACACCTCCTCCCCGCTCGACCCCCCTGCCGACACCTCCTTCCCGCTCAACCCCCCGGCCGACGCCGGAGTTCGACCCTTTCGGGCTCGGATCCCCGGGAACCCCGGGAACAGTCAGCGCCGTCAGCCCCCTGCCACCACTACGAGGCTCCGATCAGCCATCCCTCCCACCGCTGCGGTCTAGCGCCGACGCCCCTCCCCCACCACGATCGCCTTCCCCCGAGCGAGCGCCCGACCGGGCCGAGGCCAACGTCGGCGGAGGCGGAGGGAGCGGCGGTGGCGGGTCAGGCGGTAGCGGTGGATCCGGCAGTGGCGGTGGAAGTGGTGGGTCAGGCCGGGGAGGTTCCAGCGGCGGAAGTGGCAGCGGGGGTGGTTCAGGCGGCGGCCGCGGGAGCGGTGGATCCGGTGGCGATGGGAGCGGCGGGTCAGGCGGCGGTCGTGGCGGTGACGGGGGCGGCTCTGGCGGTGATGCGGGCGATGGGAGCGGCGGCGGCCGTCGGACCGACATCGATCAATATCTCAGCGAAAGCCAGGTCAGCAATCTCGAATCGGATTGGTCGATCGACCCGGCCAAGATCAACGGCTCACTCGACGACTTTTCCACAGTCGTCGACAAGGCAAAGAACACACAACTCGGCAGCGCTTCCGGCACTGGCGCACGAGGAGAACTCGAAGCGATCCGCGATGCTCAGAATGCCAATGTGTCCGTCGAACGCTTGCCCAACCTGCCGGACGTGGATACCCCTGACTATCGGATCGACGGCGTTGTCACGGAAGTCAAGTCCCGTGAGACCGCTTTCACGACCGATCGTCACTTCGACAACTTCTTCCGAAAGCGTGTGGAGAGCGCTGGTGAGCAGATCGGAGCGACCGGAGAGCGAGGCGCCGTTCAGCTTCGGATACGGGGCGAGGCGGAGTCTTCGTTTGACCTGGCCAAGGCCGATGCTGCCCTGCGAAAGGTGCCACTGAGCTCGAGGTCTTCCGATATCGGTCGAGTTACTGTGTACAACGCCCAGGGCACCAAGCTGACAGAATGGGTACGTGACGAAACTGGGTGGACGAAGGTGGGACCATGACTCGCAGTGAGCAGGCCGGGCCGATGGTCCCGTTGATCGTTCGTCACTTGTTCGCCGAGTACGTGTGGATGTATCACTGCCCGGCCAAGCCAGGCGAGAGCATCAACGACGCATTCCGCCGCGTCTACCAATCACTGATCAAAGACCTGCTCCCCCCATTCGGCCAACCCCGGATCGTCTTCCTCGCCGACCAGGACGGACGAATCGACCTGAGGAACCTACCAACCGATCAGGACCAACGCGACAACCTCCTCCTCAACGCACTGCCCACCAATCTCAGAACCGAAGCAAGCCTGTTCGTGCGACTGAACCTACAAACCCCGTCGGGACACATCTACGAACAGAACTACGACATCCTCATCTCGCTCGAAGAATCAGTCGACGGACCTGGTGTCGGGCTCATGATCTCCCTCGACGGGGAGATCTTCCGACCACCCGACCCCGACGAGGACGACGCCCTCTTCAAACAGCAACACCGATACAACGGCCCCCGGCTCACCGCCTTCCTCACCTCACTCCACACCGAACTCGACGCCGTCTTCGTAGGCCGAGACTCAAACGAACTCGGACCCTACGGCTACCTCCCACCCGACGCCGACCAAACCGGACTACCCGAACCATGATGCGGCCCTATCACCACACTGTGGTCGAGGACGAACTGCGTCGCCGGCTCAGCGGCTCATGGTCGGACCGGCTCCGGGACACCCGGACTCGGCTGGCCGACGGTTCGACCGCCCATTTCAACCTGACCGATGCTCTCGACGTGTACCACGAGGGTGTCTGCTTCGCCTGGGGATTCGGCGACGACAATGCCCTGACCCAGCTGCGGCAGGAGATCACCAGCCTGGTGACCCACACCCTCGACCGTTACCGGCGGGCCGAGATCCAGCAGATCAGCAGCTATCAGACGTTGGCCCGCGCCGGGGCCGGAGACGACGTGGAAACGCTGCAACGCTTGGCCACCGCGCTTGACCAGCGGGCCCGGCGGGCTCCCAACGACAGAGACCCGCACGGTTACCGCCACGATCTGCTTGATGGTCTCATCGACCTGGTTGTGGGCCATGACGCCAAAGCCCAGGCGGCGTCGGTTCGCCTCCACCGCCAGTTCCACCATGTCCGAACCCCACCCGGCATCCACCTCGACGGTATTCCCCATGCCATCGACGCCGTGGCCCGCCGGGATCAGGCCGCGCTCGACGATGCCGCCGACTACACCACCGAGCTGTTCGTCGACCGGGTGGCTCCCCTGCGAAACCGAGCGGCCGGACCGGAGTCGCTGCTGTATCCGACACTCACACTGATATGCCGAACTGCGACCTGGCGAGGAATGCGATGGCCGACCAGCCCCTACATAATGTCAGTCGACGACGATCCGTCGACACCCCGGTTGACGGGCCTGGCTCGGTAGCCTCCCGTCTCGACCTGTTCGCCACCCGGCTCGCCGATATCGTCGAGGAGCTGACCCGACCGGCCCTCACCCCGGCCGACATCGACACGGCATCGATGCCAACGGTTGTGGCCGACAACTGGACCGATCTCCAGGCCTTGACCGCCCGGGCCATCGGCGCTCACCGGCCGGTCACCACCGAGCCCGAGGTGTCGCACTACATGGCCGCCGTCGTCCGCCGTCATTCCTACCACTGGCACACCCTCGCTCACGCCGCCGGCGACACCACGGGGTTCCGGCAAGGCATCACCGACAATGTCGCCTCGGTCCTGGGAATACCACTGACGGCCGGGCTGGTACGGCGACCGCTGGCCGGCCTGGTGGCCGACGACTACCCGTTCATCGGTTGGGCCACCCACCAGGAGCTGACCGCCGAGCTGAACCGGCTTGAGCCGGTCACGGTTCCGGAGCGGGAGCAGCAGACCCTCGACCTGCGTCTGTTCATGCTCTGTGTTCGAGCGGGGGCCCAGCGTGGCCTCGATCTCGTTTCCGTCTACGACCGCATCGGTACGCCGGACCCGTCACTGACCGGCTGACTCAGCCATCGCGGCGCTCGATGGCCCCCCGGTACAGCTGTCCCTTACCGCTGGCCTCGGCCTCCAGATCGTTGAGACGACTGACCCAGTCCCGGTAGGGCCGACCGTCGACCGAGCCGTCGGCCAGCCGAACGGGGTGATCGCCCAGCTCCCGACTCGACAGCGAAAGATGTCGGGGCTCGAGCCCACCGGTCCTGGTCATGGCAACGAAGATCCGCTGTCCCTGTGCCGCACCCCAGTCGTCCTGGTGGAGGCGGATGTTGTTGAGTCGACGTTGCTGGTTGTCGGTGGCCAGAATCCGGTTGGCCCCCTCCCCCACCAGGGCGTTGTTGGCCACGTTGGCCAAGAAGACGAAGGCCTGGTCTCCCTTGATGAATCCACCGCTGTAGGCCGACACCGCCGCTGATCCCCAGAATGCTATGCGACCATTGATCAGGTCCTGCCGGGCGGCCTCGCTGAGCTGGACCTCCTCCAGGACGAGCTTGACAACCGCCAGGATCTCACCGTTGGCCTCCAGCAGATCGTCGCTGATGGCCTCGTAGCCCCCGATGCGGCCGGTGACGGCCAGCAGCTCCGTGACCGTCTCGCTGTACTCGATCAGACCGCCCCCCGCTCCGGAGAGGAACACCGTCTCGATGGCGTTGATGACGGAAAGCAGTTGCTCATCGCTCGAAGTCGGGCTTGATCCCGACACTGAGCCGGTACTGACCGGGGCCAGAAGGGTGATGTCGGACATCATGGCCGCCTCAACGACCTGACCGGCGTACTCCGCCACCCGGCCTCGCCGCGCCGTGCCGGCCGTCGCCACGATCTCGGCGGCCAGCCCAGGCAGCCGGCCGCTGGCCAGCAATCCGTCGAACATGTCGTTCACCGGGTGGCGGGATTGACCGGGCGCGGCATCGATCGGTTGGTCGCTCCACAGCAGAAGGTCGAGCGAGTCGTCGCCCAGCGCCGCCACCAGCCGGGCCGAGGTGGCTGCACCGTTCAGGTTCACCTGGTGGAGAACCAGTGCCCGAGGGTCGGCAATGGTGCCGGCGAAACCGGCCAGCGGGACCGAATCCCGCAGGACGGCCAACGCCGAGGCCAGGGCGAACTCGTCGCTGAAGGCGGTGGTGCCGGCCAGCAGCAGGGCGGGCGAGTGGCGGGCGGCCTGCGCTTGGGTGAAGAGCTCGGTAGCGGTGAATCCGAGCTGATCCCGTTGCTCGACGGCGGCCATGGCCGCTCCGTAGCGGCCCAGTACCTCGACCCGTTCCTCCGCCCCGGCTTCGATGGTGGCCACGGTGTTGGTCAGCCGAACTACACCGTCGACGCCGAGCAGGTTGAAATAGGCCTGGTCCAGGTTGCTGGATCGATCGGCCACCACATCGGCTATGCGCCCATGAACCTCGGGGTCCGAGCCGGTTCTCCAGTCAAAGGCGAGGTCGGTCAGCTCAGAGGCCAGGATCCGGTCCCCGCGCTGATGGTCGAGACCGGCTCGTCCCAGTGAGCCCAGCAATCGAATCCGGGTTGCCGCCTCACCCTCAGTCGCCGTCGCCGGAGGTGCCAGCAGCGCCATTCGCACCTCGAACGGTAGCCACACCCACTGCCCGGCGGTGACGCCACCCAGCCGCTCCGATCCTCGAACCGCTCCTCGACTGGCTGCTCGATCCGGGCCCAAGCCGATGGTCAGGTCGTCGAGCAGGGCTCGCAACTCCTGCGGCGTGGGCAAGTCCCGACCGGCCAGAATGGTGTTGGCGGCCACATCGACGGCCGTGCCGTTCCCCACGTAGTCGTCGAAAAGGGCTATGGGCGACGAACCTGGGGAACTCACCAGCAGGCGGGCCACCGCCAGCGTGGCGTCCAGCTCCCTGGCCTCCTCCCACCGACCGTCGTCGGCCAGTCGCCGAACCTCGACCGGCATGGCCCCGGGTCCAGCGGTGGCCGCTTCGAACACGTTCCGCAGTGATCCGCCCGATGCGGCATGGGCCGCCAGCACCATCGTGGCCGACGGGCTGTTGCCGCCCAGTTCGGTGATCAGCTGATGCCTCTGCTCGCCCAGGTGCTCGACCGCCAGCAACGACATCCCGGGCCGCCACGTTCTGATCTGGTCCGACAACTCGTCGACGTGGGCGGCCACGGCCAACCGTCGGCCGGCCTCGTCGGCGGCCAAGGCGGCGGCCGCGGTGTCGGACATCAACCCGGCGTCGTCGCCATATTCACGGCTCGCTCCCACCAGATGATGACCGACGGCCGCCAACTCGCCGCGGAGCGCCACGACTGAGAGGGCCGGGTCGCGGTCGTTCAGACGCACCGTGGCGGTGGCCGATCTCACCAGCCAGATTCTGCGTTCAACATCGTCGGCGGCGGCCGCGAACCGTCGGCCGAGCTGCGCCAGCTCGAGTGGCGTGACAACAATTCGACCAGCCATGGCGTACGGACCTCCCTCGCGGTGATGTCGGGCTTGGTTGCCTGCCCACCCTCCATAACGCCGGGGCGAGCGGCCCGTGACGAAACGCCGCGCCCGAACCGGGGGCCGACGGCGCCCTATACTCACCAACTGGTGGATGCCCGGCGGCAACCGGTCGGGCCGGAGAAACGGTGAGGGTACTCATGCGGGTAGGGCGTGGCGGCAACCGGCCGGTGGCCGGGGTGAAGGTGGTATTGATGGCCGTGCTTGTGGCGGTGCTGATCGCTTCCTGCGGTGGCGACCGTGGGGCCGTGACCCGGGCCGAGGCCGAGGAGATCACCTTCGGCACCGTCAGCAATGGTGACGACGAGTCGGCCGACCAAGACGACACCGACCCTGCGCCATCAGCCGACAACGAGGCTCCCGACGACCAGCCTGCCGACGACGAACCTACCGAGGACGAGCCTGCTGACGACGACGGGACGCTGCCCCTCGACCAGTGGGGCGACGAGATGGATGAGATCTGCCGCCTCGCCGATGTGGAGATGGCGATGCTGGCAATGCAAGGCGAAGAGCACGGGGCGGCCCTGATCAAGGGCTGGCAGCAGCGGATCGACGGGATGCGGGCACTACCCCGGCCGGCCGGTCACGAGCAGACGGCGGAGGAACTGTTGGTGCTGTTGGACGACATTGTCAAACGGATGGAAGAGCCCAGCGACACCACCACACTGATGGTCGAGCTGGCCGACCCGGAGTCCGAACTGGGTGCGCCCCTGACCGCCCTGTCCGAGGAGTTGGGCATCGCCGACTGCGGCCAGGGCGAGCAACAGGGCAACGACCTCTGTGATCTCGTTTCCGACGAGATGGTCACGGCCGTGATCGGTGAGCCGGCACCCACCCCTGAGGGCGGTGACCAGCTCTCGGCCCACGGCTGCACATGGAGAGGTGACGATGTCGACTTCGCCGTCCAGTCCGGGGCGGCATCGATCTACAGCCAGGCCATGGACTTCGCCCGGGAGAGCGGTAAACCAGTGGCCGGTCTGGGCGACGAAGCGTTGCTCGTACCCGGCTATTCGTCGATCACCGGCGGCAACACCCGGGGCGCCACCCTGTGGGTGTTGGAGGGCGAGACGGTGATTGCGGTTGGGGGCAGGGTCGGCTTCGACCCGGTTGGTGGGGACAAGCTGAGGACGGTGGCCGAACACCTTCTGGCCAACCTCTGAGGACGGCCTGAGTGGGCGCAACCCGGGCCACGTTTCAGCTTGCCTCTGGAACCTTGATCAGTTACTTGTTGTGCTTTTAACCAACTGTTTGGTGAACGCCCATTGATCTGCCCACCGGGCAGGACCACAATTGCCTTCAGCTGAGTAAATCTCCCAGTGCGGACTGAGGTAACGTCGAGCGCCAGGCCTTCTTGTGAGACCTGGCGCTCGATGTGTTTTCGGGCGTGTATTGAGGCGGCCTACCCGGCGGCCCGAGCCGCGGTCAACCATTGGTCGACAACGGGACGGTTGTCGGTGATCCACTCCTGAGCGTGACGGGTCAGATCCTCGGGCGACGTCTCCCCCGTGTCGTACTTCACGTTGGCCAAGGCGACATCGAGCACCTTCAACTGGGCCTGCTCGAAGAGCACCCGGGCCGCCGGGTTGGCGTCGAGGAAGTCGTTGCGGGCCGTCACCTTGATGTCGGCGGCCGGCCACCCCAGCCAGCAAGGATCGGCGGTGCAGGCCGGGCCCAGCGCCGGCGGTTGACCGTCGTTGAAGTCATACTCCGGGGTGATCGACCCGTCGAGCATGTTGTCCGGGCCGCCGATGCTCAACCACACCACGTTGTCGCCCGGGCGGAGCCTGGTCAGATAGCCGGACGGGCTCCAGGTGTACTGCAGTACTGCGGTTCCGCCGTCGACCTGAGCGGCCGACTGATCGACCATGGCATCATAGTCATCGCTGATCTGCTCGATATTGGTCCAACCGTTGTACTCGATCAGTTCGTTCAGGATCTTGAAACACCCCCAATCGTCGGGGCAACCGTAGACATCGGCTTGACCGTTGCCGTTGGCGTCGAACAACTCCACCAGGGCCGGATCCCCGTTGATCTGATCGAGAGACGTTATCCCCCGCTCCTCAGCCACCGACCTGGTCACGACCACCCCCTCCAGGCCGGCCGCCGGCAGCAGATCGCCAACCGAGGTCACATGGTCTCCCACCATCGATCCGTCACCCAGCTCCTCGTCGATGAAGGCATCGTGGTTGGGTAGCCACGAATTGGCCCAGAAGTCGATGGTGCCGTCGGCCATCGCTTTGAAGGCGTCGGTCGGCCCCTGCTCATGGAGAGCGGGATCATTGACGGTGTAACCCAGCTCTTCGAGCAGCGCCCGGAAGAGAGCGGCCTGGAAGTAGCCGGTGCTCCAGGTCGAGCGGCCGATGGTGACCGAAACGCCGGCGCCGGGAGTGGCATTGACTCCGGCGTCGACGGCGGTCGGGGCGGCCACGGTATCGGCCCCGTCGGAGCCGAGAGCCGACGACGTCACCACCTCGCCACCGCCGGATCGCCCGGGGGCGTCGAACAGCGGGGGTAGGCCGGCCACCCCTATCAGGTAGCCGCACAGGGCGATCAAGATGGCTTCGAAGCCGAGCCGGATCTTGTGCCAGCGGTCGGCCTGAGCCATCCGATGTTTGTCGACGGTGTTTTGATCGATGGTGTTTTGAATGTCCATTGAGCTGCATTCCTGGGGTTGCGACGGTATTGGAACGATTAGGAGTCGATACTGATTTCGATACGACGGTTGCGGGCCCGGCCCTCGTCGGTCGAATTGTCGTCAATCGGCTGCTCGGGACCGGCTCCCTGAACCCGAATACGTTCAGCCGGTACACCCAGTTCGGAAAGGCGGGTTCGTATGTTGTTGGCCCGCCGCAACGACAGCTCGATATTGAATGAATAGGGCCCAACATCATCGGTGTGACCGGTGACGGTCATCGTCCAGGTCGGGTTGACGATCAGCAGGTCGGCCAGGGTGGCCAGGACCGCCGGATCACCGGAGATCTGGTCCTGGCCCGACCCGAACAGGAGGGCGTCGGCCACGATGACCTTGCCGCTGGGGGCGGGCGCACCAGGCGTCACCACCAGATTGTCGACCACCTCGACGCCCAGACCCGACAGTGCGATGAACGCCGCCTGCAGCCGCTGGGCCGTTTGCTCGTCGGGCACCAGGCCCTCGAACGACACCCGCCCCGACTCGACCACCAGGTAGGCGCCCTCTTCGGCCGTACCGAACAGGCCGTCACCCTCGCCCGACTCGGCCCGGTTCCGGGCGGCCTGCTGGCTGGCCACCAGGGCAGGATCACGGTTGTCGAACGCGGTGGTGGCCGACGACAGCTGGGCCCGCAGGACGATTTCCCGATCGTCGCTGTGGGCGGCCACGTAGAAGGCCTCGCCATCGACCAGAGCCCTCGACACATCGATCGGGCTGGCGTTGACGCAGCGGGCCACCGTGTTGGCCACTTCGCCCAGATCGACGACGATCGGGCCGGCCCGGGGAAACTCGGCTTCGTGAATGTAGGCGTGGTAACGGCCACTGAGGGCCGGTGAATCAAACAGATGACAAACCTGACCGGTCAAGGCGTTCAGGTACAGCTCCACGGTGCCGGTCGACCCGGTCCCGGTGTAGGGATCGATGAGGGCGAGGTCCAATCCGACCAGACCGTCTTCATTGACGGCCGGGAGGGTTGCCGGACTGAGCGGCGGCAGACCGGCATCGGCTCCCGACCCGCTCGCATCGCGACCGCCGTCGTCGCCATCGCCGCCCCCATCGCCCGATTGACCATCGGCCGATTCTCCGGCGGCGGCGGCGTCGCCCCCAATCGTGATTTCCTGGTTTCCCCCGGTACCCCGGAACAGCCAGCCGATGAGTGCAGCGGCTGCGATCAGCGCCACCACGGCGCCGACGACGGGGAGGGGGCCGGATCGCATGGCGTCGAGGGGCCCGGCCGAGAACCCCGGGCCTTCCTGGCCCCCATCCAGTCCGTCCAGATCGGCCAGCGTGTTCAGACCAGCCAACGCGTTCGGTGCGGCCGGTGCCGAAATCCGGGGTGGATGCCCGTCGGGTCTCGGACCGGGCTGCAACGGTGGAGGCGGAGGCCCGGCTGCCGGCGTGGCCGTTGGCCCCGGCGGTTCGGAGAGCGGTCGTCTGTTTCTGGGTAATGGCGGCGGATAGGCTTCGTCACCGGTAGTCATTTCCCCTCCGTTTGGTGAGGGACACGTCGGCCTGCGACGCGTCGGAAATCGACTCGGGTACAAGATCTTTGATTTGGGAAAGCGTTTTCATGAACCGTCGCCCCGCGTCTTGTAGATGCGACGATTGAAGTTGTCCCCTTGGAATTCAGCTGTCATCACCAAAGAGGTGATGAGTTATACGGCGGTGCGGCGGTGAGCCAACCGGTATGGTGCACGGTTGACTTGTGGTGGTTTGAGGGTCCCGACCGTACTACATATCCAAGTAGTTCGCGGTTGAACCGAAAAACTCCTGCGTCAGATTATCTCTTCAACATCATCCTGGCATGAGCAAGGTTCTCCACCGGCGCCACGGATCGACAACATCCCACTATGTTGTTCATCACCAATCAAGCATGGTGAGGTGGAACATTGGCCGAGGAACAACGGCCCAGTCGGTGGGTGCGACCGCGCCTGCTGTTGGCGACGACGACGGCTTCGATCGGCTTGGGTGGCCTCTGGCTGGCCAACGATCTGGCCGCACGACCAACCGTTGTCGAGAGCGGGCAGAGTACCGAGCAGGACGAAGGCGATCACGACCGCGATCACGACCACTCCAGCACCCTTGGTGCCGACGGTCGTTTCACCGGTCCCGACGAAGGCTGGCCTCCTCAACCCCGTGATGCCGTCGATGTTGTCGACATTCCCCTTCCCGCCGAGTCGAGCGATCCGCTACTCCGGTTGGCCGAAATCGAAGCGGCCGTCCAGGCCGAGGGTCGAAGCAATGCCCAGGCCCAATCAGATCGGGCGGTCGGGGCCGATCAGTTGGTGCTGGCCGATCGGCGCACCATCGACGCCTTGGGCGATCAGGGCCGGCTGGTGGCCGTCGAGCAGCACAACGACAAGAACGACGGTGCCAACAGCATCCACCTGATGTTCTACAGCCTTGCCACCAACCGAACCGTCGAAGCCGAGGTGCGGGACGGCCGCATCGTCGACCATGTGGTTCGTCCTGGTTCGGAGTTCCAACCCCCCCTCGACACCACCGAGGAGGCCACCGCAGTCGAGCTGGCCCGACGATACTGGCGAGACCAGGGCGAGTCGGCGGTCGACCGGCTGGAAGGCTACGGCATTCTGGCCTTCCAACCCGGTGGTGCCCATTACGACACTCGGATGGCCTATGTCAGCTTTCACGCCGACATCGATGCCCGGCCCGAGCTGATCACCTGGGTCGATCTGACCCGGGGCGAAATCTTCTCAGCGGAGGTCGACCGATGAGGCGCCGTATCCGCACCATGATGATGATCCTGGCCTTGGTGTTCCCCCTGCTGGTCACCTCGCAGGCCCGACCGGCCGACGCCGCCAGCTTCGCCGGTTGGGAGTTCGACTACTCGGCCAACAGCAGCAACTGGGACGGCCTGTCACTACGCAACGTGACCCTCGACGGTGAGCTGGTGATACGCCGGATCTCCCTGCCGGCCATGAACGTCTTCTACGACAACGACGCCTGCGGCCCCTACGTCGACCGCCTGGGTGGCACGCTGCAAGACGGCCCGACGGCCCAGGAGTTCACCCAGAACGGGGTGCGCTGGATGTCGATCACCATCACCGATCGGATCGGCAGCTACATCATCACCCAGGCCTTCTACGTGAGCGAGAACGGCGACCTTGACGCCCACATCTTCTCCAAGGGCCTGCAGTGCAACATCGATCACGTCCACGTTCCGTTCTGGCGCATCGACTTCGCCCTGGGCGGCGACGATGACAACGATGCGGTTCGGGCCGCCATCGGAGGCGGCCAGACCTTCACCAACGAGTTCTCGCTCGACGCTGACGCCGCCGTCAATCACGACTGGGAGGTCTACGACACCGTCACCGGGGATTCGGTGACGGTGCAGTTCGACGACGGGTCGTTTGAGGTCGCTGGTGAAAACCTGCCGATCACCGACTATGAGAACAACCGGGTGTACGGGCGCCAGTACCGCTCGAACGAGCTGGCGTGGAGCGGCCCGGCCAGTTACGACCTGTTCGGCGACCAGGGTGAGACCATCAGTGACCTGGTCCTGTGGTATTCGGGCTTCATGCCCCACTCGGCGGCCGAGGGTCCCAATCTGTGGCACTCCACCGGTATCCGGATGCAGTTCGGTGATACCGATCCGCCACCGGCTGGTGCGATCGGCGACCGGGTGGTTGACA
The DNA here is from genome assembly GCA_965216685.1 of Acidimicrobiales bacterium. Taxonomy (GTDB): domain Bacteria; phylum Actinomycetota; class Acidimicrobiia; order Acidimicrobiales; family SZUA-35; genus JAHELU01. The sequence continues at coordinate 2,237,802 of OZ244195.1, read as the reverse complement.
GCAACGGCAACGGGGTTTCGGGCGTGGCCATCGACCTGTTCTCCGAAGACCGGGCGTCCTACCTGCGGTCGACCACGACCGACGGCAACGGCAACTACCGCTTCGACGTCGAGGCCGGATGCTATGTGGTCACCTTCGTAGCCCCCTCGGGTGCGACGTTCAACCAGGGTGGGCAGTATCTCAATCGTGACGTCTGCATCGAACCCGGCGAAACCGACAACTCGGTCGACGCCGTGCTGACCATCGCCGGGCAAGGAGCGGCCGCGGTCGAAGGCTCGGTCAACTCGGCCGACGGCTCCGGCTTGGCCGGAGTGGCCATCGATCTGTTCTCCGGCGACCAGTCGGGCAACCGCACCGGTTACCTTCGTTCCACCACCACCGACTCGGCCGGCGACTACCGGTTCGATCTGGGCTCGGCCGGGTGCTACGTCGTGACCTTCGTGGCGCCGTCGGGATCGACGTTCGTCGACTCCGGTTCGTCGTGGCAGAACACCTCGTTCTGCGTCACCGACGGCCAGACCCTCAGCTCGGTCGACGCCACCGTGGCCGGATCCGGTGGGGCCTCGATCGGTGACCGGGTCACCAACCAGGCCGGCTCCGGGGTCGCCGGCGTGGCCATCGATCTGTTCCAGGCCAACGGCGACGGCTCCCGGGGCGCCTACCTGCGGTCGACGGCCACCAACAGCAACGGCAACTACCGTTTCGATGTCACGCCCGGGTGCTACGTGGTCACCTTCGTGGCCCCATCGGGTCAGACCTTCACCACCACCGGCACCGGCTACGCCAACTCCTACGTCTGCCTCGACCCCGGCCAGACCGACAACTCGATCGACGCCACCCTCGCCTGATCTCCCCCCCAACTCCCCCGAACTTTGGGACCAGGACGACCCGTTTCCGGGTCGTGACGGTCACAAAGTTCGGGAGGGGGTGAGGCGCAGTACCCGGTCGGGGTCGGTGCCGTTCGGCAGTTCGGTGGCGCTGGTGATCACCGTCTGGCCCGACGGCAGGTTGGCCAACAGGGCGTCGGCCCGGTCGACGTCGAGCTCCGACAATACGTCGTCCAGCAACAGCAGGGGTGGCTCGCCGATGGTGTCGGTGATCAACCGGTGGGCGGCCAACCGCAGGGCCAGCGACAGCGTGCGCTGCTCGCCCTGCGATGCCTCGGTTCGGGCCGCCAGCCGATTCAGTCGCAGTTCCAGCTCGTCACGGTGGGGACCGACGGTGGTGATGCCGCGCCGCAGGTCGACGGCCCTGCTTTCGGCCACCGCATCGGACAGTGGCCCCTCGCCCCAGGAACGCTGGTAGGTGGCCTCGACCGGCTGCGCCCCGGATGGCTCACCGGCCAGCAGGTCATAGGAGTCCTGGACCAACGGGGCCAGCCGCCCCGTCAGCTCTTCCCGCTCGTCGGCCAGGCGGCTGCCCACCGAGTTGAACTTCTCGTCCCACACGTTGAGGGTGATGGCGGTCGACTCGTCGAGCCGGTCGACCGGCGTACCCTGGCACTGCCGCAACAGGGCGTTGCGCTGCTTGAGGATGCGCTCGAAGTCGCGAAACATGGCGTCGGCCGCCGGGTTCAGTGCCACCAGGGCATCGTCGAGAAAGTCACGGCGAAGGGCCGGACCCTCCTTGATCAGGGCCAGATCATCGGGGGCGAACACCGAGATCCGCAACGCCCCCAGCAGGTCACGGCCCCGCTTCAGTCGCTGCCGGTTGACCTGGGCCCGGGTCCGCCCCCGACCAAGCTCGAGCTCGATCAACACCGGCCGATCGTCTCGAAGGCCTTCGGCCCGGACCACAGCCATGTCGGCCCCTCGGCGAACCATCGACTCGGTGGGCGAACCCCGAAACGACTTCAACGTGGCCAGAACGCCAAGCGCCTCCAGCAGATTGGTCTTGCCCGAACCGTTGGGACCGATGATGGCCGTCAGCCCCGGTTCGAGCGGCAACTCCAGGGTCTCGTAGCTGCGGAAGTCGTGGAGCCAGAGACGGGTGATCTGCACCCGGTTGGACCGCCGCCGCCTAGGAGACCCGCACCGGCATGATCAGGTACAGGAAATCGTCGGACTCGGCGCTACGCACGATGGCCGGCTTCAGCTCATCGATGGTCGACAGGGTGACCTCCTCGCCGGGGGCGACGTCGATGCCGTCGAGCAGGAAGTCGGGGTTGAAGGCGATGGTCAGCTCCGAACCGATGTGCTGGGCCTCCACGCTCTCCCGGGCCGTACCGACGTCTTGGGTGATGGCCACCAGCTCCACGCCATTGTCGGAGATCTCCAGCCGGATCGGAGTCGATTCCCGGGCCAGGAGCTTGACCCGGCGTAGGGCATCCATCAGGTCGGAGCGGTTGACGGTCAACACGTTGGGGTGGGATTCAGGCACCAGCACCCGATAGTCGGGGAAGTTCCCCTCGATCAGGCGGGTCACCAACTTGACGTCGCCCACCTCGAACGACGCCTCCCGCTCGCCCAGCTTCAGGTCGACGGTTTCCCCCTGACCGAGCACCCGGTTCAACTCCCCCAGCGCCCGAGACGGGATCAGCACGCTCTGGCCCTCGGGCAGGACCGATGCTCCGGCCACGTCACGCCAGGCCAGGCGGAACGAGTCGGTGGAGACCAGGCGGAGTCCGTCGGCCTCGGCCGCCAACAACACCCCGGTCAGCACCGGGCGGGAATCGTCGGTGGAGGCGGCCAGAACCACCTGCTTGAGGGCCTGGGTGAGCTGCTCGCTCGACAGCTGAACCGATTCCTCCCCCAGATCGGTCATCTTGGGGAACTCGTCGCCGGTGATGAGCCGGATGCTGAAATCGCTACGACCGGCCGAGATCGAGAGCGATTCCTCCTCGGCCACGAACTGCACGGCCCCGGGCGGCAGGGCCCGCACGATGTCGTTCACCAGCCGGGAGGGAACCACCACCAGCCCGTCGGCCTCGCCGGCCACAGTCACATTGACCGAGATGGTGAGATCGAGATCGGAGCCGGTGAGGGTGAGCTGATCACCGATCAGCTCGGCTCGCACGCCCGACAGTCCGGGCATGCCGCCGCGGCCGGTGACGGCCCGACCGGCGATGCCAAGGGCTTCGACAATGACGTCACGTTCGCAACGAAATTTCATGCACCGATCTCCTTGTAAACAGTGGCTCTACTGTAACCCGATGTGACGTCGGCGACTCGGGATCTACAGCGCTGGATCGCTGATCAGCTCGATGACCCGGTCGACGATTGAGGCGGTGGTCCGTTGGCTGAGCAGGGCCAGACGCACCCACAGTTTGTCATCGATGGTGGTGCTCGACACGTGGACCTCGCTCGACTCGTTCAGGCGACGCAACATGTGGGCGGTGGCGTCGTCACCGTCGACCGACCGGAAAGCCACGATCGACAGCTGGGGCCGGGTGATCAACTCGATGCCGGGAATGGCAACCAAGTGGTCGGCGGCGGCGACGGCCAGATCGAGCATCGAGTCGAGTGTCTGCCGAAATGCTGCCACACCGTGCACATGCAGGGCGAGCCAGACCGGGAGACCCCGGTTCGGTCTCGACTGTTCGGGACCCATGGCCATGTAGTGGGGCAGCCGGCTGTCGATCACGTCCTGCATGTAGGCCCCCTCACCCTCGTGGGCATCGACCAGGTGCTCAACATCACGCACCAGGAGACCGCCGATGCCGAAGGGGAGGAAGAGCGACTTGTGGGCGTCCACCGTGATCGAGTCGGCTCGTTCGATACCGGCCAGCAGGCGTCGACCGCGGTCGGTCAGTTGAAAGAAGCCGCCGTAGGCGGCGTCGACGTGGAACCAGGCTTGGTGGTGGGCCGCGATCTCGGCGCAGGCTTCCAGCGGATCGACCGCTCCGGTGTCGGTGGTACCGGCGGTGGCCGAGACCATCAGCGGACACAGCCCGGCATCGCTGTCGGATTCGATGGCGGCGGCCAAAGCCTCGGGATCAAGACGGAGACGATCATCGGTGGCCACCAGCCGCACCCGATCGGGGGCGATGCCGGCGATCCGAGCGCCCTTGGTCAACGAATGGTGGGTGCGGCGGGAGGTGTAGATGACACCATGGTCGAAACGGTCGCCCAGCCGGGAGCGGGCGGTCACGATGGCCGTCAGGTTGGCCATCGACCCACCCGACAGTAACAGGCCACCGGCCCGGGGACCGAGCGCGAACAGCGACGCCATCCACTGGATGACGGACTCCTCGACGGCCACCATGCCGGGAGCGGCATGGGCCCCGGCGGTGTAGCGGTTGGCCACTGCTCCCAGCAACCCGCCGAGGGCCGCACTGTACAGGCCTCCGCTGGGGATGTAGGACAGGTGGCGACCGGACGCGGTGTCGAACCCGGTGTCGACGGCCGCCGCGACCAACTCGATGAGTGACCCAATGTCGGTCCCGTCTTCCGGGGGAGCGCCCAACAGTTGGTCGAGCAGCGCCGCCGTTGCCGGCTCACTGACGGCCGGACCGTGTTGACGATCATCGAGAAAGGCATCGACGAACGACATCACAGCCGTAGTGAGAATGGTCCGATCGGCCGATCCGGGCTCCAGGGGAATACTGTCCATACGCTCTTCGACCCTACCCTCGGTCATGGGATTGGCTTGTCCGCAGGCTGCGGCTCATTTCTGTTCTCTTTTGTTTTAGAACCGGTGGTAGGAGTAGTAATGCTGTGGATAGTGGATAACCCGGCATTTGGCCTGGTCAGGCCGGATTTTGTTTTCCCGAGGGCCGATGCCGTTGTCCTGATCTGACAGTGATGTAATTTCGCCGCTTGGGGACGACGTTCGCGCTATCCCCATTTCCCGTTGGTGTTGTCCGGGCCTGCTCCACCATTTGTCCACATGGTGTCCTCAGCCGCTGTCCTCGGCGGCGGTCAGGCGATGCTGGGTCGGGCGGTCGGAGGCGGGGTGCCGATGTCGGAAACCGGACGAGGTTGGTAGGTCTGCCGGGTGAGATGGGCCCGTTCGATGCGATCGACACGGAACCAGCGGATGGCCTGACGCAACCGGCAGTAGGCCACCAGGTACCAATCGCCGGAGGCAGCCAGGATAATGGCCTCGACGGTCCGGGTCGTGCTGGTGCCGTCGGCCGACCGGTAGGTGATGGAGAGGGCTCGGTGGTCGGTCAAGGCGCATTCAACGGCATGGCGAATGGGAGGATCGGGGATGACCTGGTTGCCGACCTGTCCTGCCGGCATCACCCAAAGTCGCTCGGCCAGAGCCTCGGCGCGAGCCCTGCCGGCCTGTGGTAGTGCATCGAGGATCTTGGCCGAGGCGGCCCGGATGTCGGCGGCGAACGGGCTGCCCTCGGGCAGGGCGGCCAAGGCCAAAGCCACTGCCGCCGCCTGGGTCGGGGTGAAGTTGATCGGTGGGAGGCTCGTGGTTCCACTGAGGAAGTAGCCGCCACCCGGACCGGTCTGGGCCCAGATGGGCATGCCGGTCTGTTGCAGGGCGGCTATGTCTCGTTTGATGGTCCGCACGCTGGTTTCGAACCGTTGGGCCAGTTCGGCGGCAGTGACTCCACCGTCGCCCGAGCGACGCAGTTCCTCACCGATGGCGTAGAGGCGGTCGGTTCGATTCACCATTTCGATACTAGTGACACAATGGTGACACCCGGCTGTCCCTAAGGTCAAACAATGACCTTTCAACAGTCAGATCAACAGACCGATCGTCGCCGGCCGGTCGTGATTCTGGTTCCCGGATTCTGGCTTGGAGCCTGGGCCTGGGACCAGGTCGTCGACCGGCTCCACGAGGGCCTGGTTCTCCACGCCATCACGCCGATCGGCCTCGACTATGAAGCCGATGACGGCCATCTAGTCACCCTGGCCGACCGAGTCGAGCAGGTCGTGGCGCTGGTCGACGAGCTTGCCCGGTCCTCCCCGCCGGCCCTGATCCTGGTCGGCCACAGCGGCGCCGGTCCGGTGGTGCAGGGCGTGGTCGATCAGCGGCCGGATGTGGTCGACCGGGTCATCTATGTGGATACCGGGCCGCTGGCCGCCGGCACGCCGATGTCGACCGTCACGGTTGAGCCCGCCCCCGGTGCCGACCGGGTGCCGCTTCCCCCTTGGGATCACTGGCAGGGCGAGGTTGATGCCTTGAAGGGGTTGGATGACGCGACACGGGACGAGTTCCGCCGCCGGGCCCGTCCCGAACCGGCCGGCGTGATCCGGTCGGAGGTTCAACTCACTGATCCGGCCCGATTGAGGGTTCCGGCCACCGTGATCTGCACCTCCATCCCGTCCCAGCAGCTGATCAGGCTGGTGACGGCCGGGCACATTCCCAGCGAGATCGCCGAGGTTGACGACGTGACCTATATTGATCTGCCCACCGGACATTGGCCCATGTTCTCCCGCCCGGCGGCCCTGGCCACGGTGATCGCCGACCAGGCCTCACACCCGTGAACTACACCGGTCAATTACACCGTCGAATCAGCTGTTGTCCACAGCATCCACCGCAGATTGTCCACTCGTTATCCACATGTCGTGGGCCGAGGGTACTGGTGGTGGGGGCGCGGGCAAGCGAGGCGCTCCGGGCCCAAGCCGCTAGTAGTCGACCGATTGCGCCTGAGCCCGAACCGACTTCTCCAACGCCATGACGTGGTTGTAGATCTGCGAGCGTTCCTTCATCAGGGCTGAGATCTTGTCGCAGGCGTGCATGACGGTGGTGTGATCCCGGCCGCCGAACTCGCGGGCAATATGAGGAAAGCTGAGATCGGTGAGCTCACGGGTCACATACATTGCCATCTGGCGGGCGATCACCAGCGGTCGCCGACGGGACTTGCCGATCAATTCGTCGATGGGGAAACCGAACTGGTCGACGGTGGCGTCCAGGATCATGGCCACGGTGATGGGCCGAGGTTGCCGGTCGGCGATGAAGTCGCCCAACACCTGTTCGGCCAGTGCCTTGGTCATCGGTTCGCCGTTGAGGTTGGCGAAGGCCGTCACCTTGTTGAGCGCCCCTTCCAATTCACGGATGTTGTTGACGATGTTGGCGGCGATGAACTCGCTGACGTCGTTGGGTAGGTAGTAGCCGTCGCGCTCGGACTTCTTGCGCAGAATGGCCATCCGGGTTTCAATGTCGGGCGGCTGGATGTCGGTCAACAGACCCATCATGAAGCGGCTGCGGAGCCGATCCTCCAACGTCGGTATGGCATCCGGCGGCCGATCCGACGACAACACGATCTGACTGTTGGCTCCATACAGGTCATTGAACGTGTGGAACAGTTCCTCCTGAAGTCGGTCCTTGCCCTCGATGAACTGGATGTCATCGACCAGGAGCACGTCGATCTGGCGGTAGCGCCGTTTGAAATCGTTGCCCGATGAATTCTTGATCGAGTCGACGAACTCGTTCAGAAACGTCTCGGTCGAGACGTACAGCACCTTCTTCTGCGGTTCCAGATCGTTGATGAAGTGCTGGATGGCCCGCAGAATGTGGGTCTTGCCCAGCCCGGCCGACCCGTAGATGAACAGCGGGTTGTAGGATCCGCCGGGACGCTCGGCCACCGACAGGGCGGCGGCGATGGCGAAGCGGTTGGACGGACCGGTCACGAAGTTCTTGAACGTGTAGCGCTGTTCAGGATCGTCGGATCCGTTGCTGACGCCGGCCTGCAGCGTGTCGGCGGTGACGGCGGTGGCCGATGCGCCGATGCTGGCCGCAGCCTGGTCATCGTCGCCCCCCGGCGATAATGAACTGTCATCGCCGGAACTGTCGCCCGACGATGGTGCTGGTTGACGGAGGTCGATGGTGCTCTCACCGCCATTGGCCGCTTGTCCGTCGTCGAACAGGGTCGGCACGGCCAGCTGGAAGTCGACCCGGAGATCCTGCCCGGCGGCTTCGGTAACGGCGTCTTCCACCAGCGGCCGGTAGCGGCCGTCGAGCCGATCCCGGATGATGCCGTTGGGCATGCCGAGGACGAGACGGTCGGCGGTCAGCTCCACCGGACTGAGCTGGGCAAACGTGCTTTGCCAGACCCCCTCCGAAACTTGACTGCGGAGTAATTCGGACGCGCTGGTCCAGAGATCTTGGGCGGCGGTCATCGGTGGAGTCCTGAAGCGAAAATCAAACAAACGGCGGCGCTGCGTGACTCGCACACAGCCTGTGGATATCTCGTGGAAAAGTGATGATGTGGATTACCACAACGGTGGGCCGACGATTCTTGCCACTCCCTCCGACCCATGCAAATCATCTCCATGTGTGGCGTTCTCCCCACTGTCCACATTGTTATCCACAACTCGAATTGGGTGAGGGGGAGGAAATCTTTCAGGAAAGGCTGGCAAATGCCATCCCTGTAATTTAGGCTCTTTTGGACTGTGTGATATGTTCAGCCGAGTTCCGTCTCTGGTCAGGCCGATGTTCAATGCTTGAACCAGAATCGGAGTCGTGAGTCACGTCAACTTCGCCCGTCTGCCCCACTCCCACTATTCCTAGCTGTGGATACAGAACGCTAGCAGGCATAGGCCGCCGTGCCCACCCGCTCTGTGGAAAAGGTTGTGCAGTGGGACTCGTCAGCGGCCGGCGTTCTCCAGGGTCCCGGTGACGAGTTCCTTGTCGTAGTCACCGACCAGACACACCAGTTCACGGTCGCCGAGATCCCATCCTCCGGCGGTCGGCGTGAGCCACCAGAAATCGAGTTCCGACGATTCCCAGTCGAACCCCACGAAGCGTTCGAACTCGCGTTGGCAGGAGTCCACGGCCACTGCGTTGACCTCCTCGTTACCGGGGAAGGCATCGTAGCCCTCGTAGTCGGGGCCGACGTAGTAGGCCTCCAGAGCGTGGGGCTCGGCACAGTCGGACCGGTCGACGACGGAGACCTCGCTCGTTTCGGTGCCATCGGATTCGAACTGGCTGAAATCGGCGAAGCACTCGCCCACGTCGATGGCCACGGCGCGGGTGAATCCGCTCTCGGCCAACAGAAAGGCCAGAACCACCAGTCCAACGAAGACCAACACGATGAGTCCGCCAACGCCCAGTAGGACCTTGGTCAAGGTGCTCATGCCACCCCCGCCGCCACCGGGCGCTGGGGGTGGCATCGACGGATAGCCGAGACCAGGGGCGGCATCGGGCGGTGGGGGGAGTGGAGCCGGAGGCGGCGCCCTCAATGGGTCGGGTGGGGGGAGGGCGGTAGATGGCAGGCCCGGCGGCGGCTGGCCGGGAGGAGGCTGGCTGGGAGGAACGTGACCGGGTGGAGGCGAGGTTGGCGGCTGCCCATAGGTCGAGGGCGGCGGCCCCGGAGGCGGTGGATCGACGGGACGCTCGTCAGCCCCGTCGCCGGTGGTGTAGGGATCATCGGACACGGGTAACCCTCCTGACAACGCCGAGTGTAGCGACCGGTATAGTCCGATGAATGAGCACTCCGACAGATCCGTCAGACAGTATGAACGCCAACCAGTTCGACGACGACGGGCTTCCCGGGATCGACAAGGACTATCCGCCCGAGCATTCGTGGGGTGCCGAAGACCCAGCCCTGGTCAACAGCGACGACGCTTCCGACAATCTGGTCACCAGGGTGGCTCGTGAGGCGGCCAGTGAACTCGAACAGCACGATGTCGATGTCGACGCAGCTCCACCACTGATGGATCCCGCCGCCGGAGACCCGGCCGCCGAGGGCGAGTTGGTTGACGACGAATCGCAAGCCATCGCGCTCTCCGGGGTCGGCGACCCCGATGCCGGTCCCACGGCTGAAGAGGCGGCGATGCACGTGGTTGACGACCTCGTCGACGATGTGGTTGCCGACCCTCCGGATGGCATCTGACGCCTCCTACGGCACGACGACAACGCTGTCGCCGATGCGGGCCCAAGCGAACAATGCCTTGGCCTGATGGTCGGCCTGGCGGACACAACCCGCTGACTGGTGGGTGCCGAGTTGGGCCTGGGTCTGCATCGGGGTGCCGTTGCTGTACCGGGGGATGCTGTGAAAGCCGATGGCCAGGTTGCGACCGTGAGCGAAGCGCACCATGTGGTTCATGGTGATGCCGTCGTGTCCGGCCCAGGCCCGCTCCGACTTCGAGAACACGTTGTAGTGGCCGGGCGCCGGTACGCCCTTTCGGCCCGAGACCAGGTAGGAATCGCGGACGATCTCGGTGGCCTCGACGACCCAGACACGCTGGGCCGAGTCGTCATAGACGATGCGTCGTCCGGTTCCGGAGTTCGGCGGCAAAGGGGGAAACGGTGGCGGAGCCGGAGGGGCGGTTCCGGTGAGGGCCACGAACTCGTCGCCTTCGGAGAACCACAACAGCATCTCGGTTCTGGTCAGCCCGGCCGCCGCCTGATCGATCCAGTAGCGACGACCGACGGGATCGGCCGACCGATCAAGCACGTTGTGATACAGGAGATCGACGAAGCCGGCGTCGTCGAGGAGACCGATCGTGTTCTCCCACTCGCTCGACGCCAGGAAGGCGTCGGCTATTCGAGGCAGTCCGACCCCGCTCCGGTACTGGTCCACCCAGTACCGATGGCCCTCGGGATCGGGGGCCCGGTCGAACACAGCAAGGTAGATACGAGTGATGGAGCCGGTGACACCAGGCGACAGCGTCGTACCGGTGTCCGACGCAGCGGCCGGGGACGGCGTGGCCATCAGCCCGGTGGTCATCACCAACAGGATCGTCAACATCACCCTGGCCTTGGTGCCGTACCGGCCGGGTTGGGGCTGCAGGTACTCCATACCGTTCCGGTCGGCCGCCCACCCGTATCCATGAGCCGGCCCTGCGTCGCCGGGTCGAACCCCATGACCCTTGTTCTGGCCTTGATTTCCTCCGATTAATCGGAGGAAATCAAGACCAGAATGCCCCGTCGGTGTCGACCAGCCGGCTTCTTCCCGCCGGCCCCGTGGTACCTTGAAGACGTGTACCAGGGCGGGAATGTTGGTGACAGGGCCGAGCCCCCGTTCAAGGTGGGGACGTCGTCGGGGGACGACCAGGACCCGGGCGGTGTTGGCCATCGGCCTCGTGGTCGGGGTCTGTTGCCGGCCGCCGCCGGTCTGGCTGTTGTCCTCGTCGCCGCCCTCTGGACGGTGGCCGACTGGGTTCCGTGGGGCGGCGACGACACCATGGAGGTCTACCTGCCAGCCAGACCACCGGTCGCCCACGACTTCCAGATCGTGACCTCGGGCGAGTTGGGGTGGTCGCCCGACGAGCAGGAGATCCTGCAGGCCGAGATGGACAAGCTACGCACGCTCGGTGAAACCGAGGTGTTGGTCTCGCCGGTCGGCCGGACCGTTGCCGACAATCCCCAGGACGCAGGCGACTGGCTGGTGGCGGCGTTGGTGGTCACCGTGGTGCTGGTCGGCCTGCTCGTCGGCGGTGCTCGACTGGTGCTGGGCCGGCTCGGGGCACGCCCCGGAGTTGGTACCGAGCAGCGTTAGCCGTAGCCTGAAAAGGAACTTCGACGCGCTCGCCGTTCGATCGGATCTCCTGGTCGATCCAGCTGACAGAGCAGCGTCGGAACGTTATTTCATACGACGAGCCCCCCGCTCGCCACCGTGGTCGAATGCTCACCACGCCGCACCGGGCATCGAACCTCGTGAGCTGCGCCCACCGGCGCCGCCCGCTCCCCACGGGAAGGGTCGAGGCTGGGACCGTCGGAGATGCTGGAGAAGAGATTCCGTGTCAAAGCGCACATTCCAACCGAACAACCTGCAGCGGGCCCGTAAACACGGCTTCCGCGCTCGCAAAGCCACCGCCGGCGGCCGCGCCGTGCTGAAGTCCCGTCGGGCCAGAGGACGTAAGCGTCTGAGTGCGTGATCGCATCGATCCGCCGTCGGCGAGTGTTCGCTGAACTGCGGGACCGAGGTCACCGAGTGTCACACGGAGCCGTCCGCCTCACCTATCTCGACCACGCGGCAGCCGATACCACCCTGGAATCGACGCCGCAGATTGCTTTCGCGCTCAGCCGCAAGTTCGGCCCGGCCACCGAACGCAACCGAGCCCGTCGTCGACTGCGCGATGCCTTCGCCGTGGCCTGGGACCGTCATCTTCAGACCACCCCGCCAGCGCTCCGTCTCGACGGAGCGTTCTTGTTGTCGGGCCACCGCCGGCTACTGACGGCCCCCTTTGATTCGCTGGTCGACGACGTCGGCTCCTGCCTGACCAGGCTGATGGCAGAGGCTCGGAAGCGAGAGACGCTTACATGAAGGCGCTGGCCAAACGAGCACTGCTCGGGTTGATCCGGGCCTACCAGTACACCTCCCCGGCTCGGGCTCCCCGCTGTCGCTACCTGCCAACCTGTTCGGAGTATGCGGCCGAAGCCATTGAACGGTTCGGACCGGCCAAAGGGTCGTGGCTGGCCATTCGTCGTCTCGGGCGCTGCCATCCCCTCGGTTCCCACGGCTACGACCCCGTTCCGGACCCACCCGATTCGCCCGATGCATTCGACGCGCCCGATGCCCTGAAGGAAACGCCCAGATGTTCGACTCCCTGATAGACACCAGCCTTGGATCGGTAGCCCGCCTCCTGGGTGTCTTCTACGAGCTGCCGGTGATCAACGGCTCGTTCGGCCTGGCCATCATCATGTTGACCCTCACGGTGATGGTGCTGCTGATGCCCCTCACCCTGAAGGCGACCAAGTCCACCATCAAGATGACCCAGCTCCAGCCCAAGCTGCGGGAGCTGCAGAAGAAGTACAAGGACGACAAGCAGCAGCTCAACGCCGAGATGATGGCGATGTATCAGTCGGAGGGTGTCAACCCGGTCGGCGGCTGCCTGCCCATGCTGGCCCAGCTGCCCGTCTTCCTGGTGCTGTTCAATGTGTTGCGGGGATTGGCTCGGCGGGTATCGGACGAGCCCTACTTCGCGGTGGCCGACCAGGCCCGGACCATCACCGGTCGGGCCTCGGAGATCAACCCGGAGACGTTCGCCCCGCAGTACCTGAACCACGATTCCCAGATGTACCTCGACCTGACCGATGGGCGAACCTCGATGGATTTCGGTCCGTTCGACCTGGCCCTCAGCACCTGGGAGGTCGTCCAGGACAACTTCGTCACCTCGCTCCCCTACCTGGTCCTGATCGCCTTCGTCGTCGGTTCCAGCTACTACCAGCAGCGTCAGATCTCGGCCCGCCGAACCGGGGCCAACGAACAGCTGACCCCTCAGCAGCAGACCCAACAACAGCTGCTGAAGATCCTGCCGCTGATGTCGGGCGCCTGGAGCTTCGTGTTCCCGGCCGGCCTGGTGCTCTATTGGGCCACCTCGAACCTGTTCCGTATCGGGCAGCAGGCCTATATCACCCGGTCGCTGTATACCGGCGACGCCCCAGGGGCCAAGATGTTGGCCGACCAGGAGGCCCGGCGGGCCGAGGCCGAGACCGAGGATGTAGCGGAAGCCGACGATGAAGACGAGGCCGCCACCGCCTCGACCAAGACGTCGCAGAACAAGAATAAAGGTGGCGGCAAGGGCAAGAGCGGGAAGAGCGGAGTCAAGAGCAGCACGGCGGGGGCGGCGTCCAGCAACGGCTCGGGCGACGCCGATGCCGCCGCTCAAAGCAACGGTGCCGGCACCGATGATGCCGTGACCACCGATCGGGAGAAACGGTGGGCCGAACGAAGGGCCCAGAAAGCAAAGATTCAAGCCCGCCGATCGGCCGCGTCCGGATCGGGATCATCAGGGTCGTCATCGACATCCAGTCGGTTGACGCCCAAGGGCACCAAACCAGCATCGTCGAAGAAGAACAAACGCAAACGGTAGACGGCGGCACTTCCGCTCGACCTGGTGGGTAACTTGCACCGACCTTCGGTCGACGACAGCACGAGTATCAAGAGGAAACAGCAACGTGGAATGGGTCACGACAACGGCGAAGACACTCCCTGAGGCCATCGACCTCGCTCTCGACAATCTTGGCGTCGACGAGTCCGAGGCCGAGATCGTTGTCCTGGAGGAACCGAGCAAAGGTCTGTTCGGTCGAGTTCGGGGCACGGCCCGGGTCGAAGCCCGGGTGAAACCGAAGGCCATCCGCCCCAAGGCCGAACGAGGTCGCAACCGCAAGGGTCGGGGCAACGACCGAAAGCGGTCCGATCGTTCCGGTCGCCGCAATCGATCGAACGAGCGGAGCGATCGGAACGACCGGGGCGGACGCTCGTCGAACAACGGCGGCAAGCGGAGCAACGGCAACAAGGGTGCGGGCAACAAGAACGAGGGCCGGCGCGGTCAGAGCAAGCATTCGCAGGATTCTCACCGATCGTCGACCAAGGTCGAGGCCAACGCCACCGATGAGAAGCCATCGGCTTCGACCGGGGCTGCTGCCGGCGCGGCCGCGTCGTCCGACAACGGCGGTCAAACCCGGCGGCGGCGACGCCGGTCGAAGGGCTCGTCCGGCAATCGTGGCAACAGTACGGCCAACAGCAGCACGGCCGACAACAGTACGGTCAACAACAGTGAGGAGACACCGGTGGAAGAGGTTGCAGAACATCTACGGTCATTCCTCGGTGGACTCACCGAGGCGTTTGGTTTGGAGGGTGGAGTCGATATCGACACGTCCGAGACCGACGTGATGGTGGCCACGGTGCAGGGCCAGCACGGTCTGATGGTGGGCCCGAAGGGTCGCACCCTCGACGCCATCCAGGAGCTGGCCCGGGTCTCGTCCCAGCGGGCCGCCCCCAGCAACATCCGCATCCGGATCGACGTAGGCGGCTACCGCAAACAGCGGGCCGCCGCCCTGGGCGACTTCGCCCGCAAGGCGGCCGACAAGGCGGTCGACAACGCTTCGGAGGTGGCGCTCGAGCCGATGTCACCGGCCGACCGCAAGTCGATCCACGACGCCCTGGTCGACGACAACCGGGTGGAGACCCGCTCGGTCGGCACCGAACCCCGGCGCAAGGTCATCGTCATTCCGCTGGAGGCCCCGGCCGCCGCCGGTGAGGCCGAGGGCGAAGAAGAATAACCTCGGACGGCGGCGTCGACCAGACACTCCTCGAGGTTCTGGAGGAGTCCAAACGGCTGGGATTCCTCGGGCCCGGCCCGGTGGCCGACCACATTGATCACGCCTCCCGGTTCCTGGAACCGCTCGATGATCTGCGCCGTTCGGCGGCCGATCCGTCGAGCGGTTTTCGGTTTGTCGATCTGGGAGCCGGTGGTGGCGTGCCGTCACTGCCGATTCTTACCGTTCGGCCCGGCATGTCGGCCGTGTTGCTCGACGCCATCCAGAAACGGTGCTCCTTCCTGGTGTGGGCGGTCGGGCGGCTCGGTATGGCCGACCGGGTCGACGTATGGTGCGGTCGGGCCGAGGAGATCGGCCATCAACCGCGGGCCCGTTTCCGGTTCGACGCCGTGGTGGCTCGAGGGTTTGGCCCACCGGCGATCACGGTCGAATGTGGGGCCCCACTGTTGCGGGTCGGTGGCCGCCTGGTGATCAGCGAACCGCCGGAGGAGCGGGAGTGGCCCCCGGGTCCGTTGGCCACCGTGGGTCTGGAGCGCGATGTTGGGCCGGCGACCCGGTTTGATCCCGGAGTGGTGGTGCTACGACGGACCGGCGACATCGCCGAGCGTCATCCCCGCCGGGCCAAGGCCCAGCAGCGGTCGCCGTTGTTCTGAGAGGCGCCCGGGGTTTGTGCGTTCCGGTGTCGTAGTGACACCGGAACGCACAAACCTGTGAAGCCGGCGGGCTGTGGATCTGTCCGCCCGGTTAGCGGCCCCGGGCCGGGCGCAGCACGCCGGCCGATCCGCCACCCCGTCGGGTGGGCTCGGCCACAGCCTGGATCGTGTCGGCGTCCAGGAACTCGAGGCCGGTGGCCGCCCCGATCTCGGAGCGGTCACTGAACACGTGGCCCAAGGCCTCCAGCTCGGCACCGAAGGCTGAGCGGAAGTCGGCCTCGGCCGGGATGGTGGAGGTGTTGCGTTGGGTGGCCCGGGGAGCGGCCAGGGCGTCGGCCAGATCCATGCCCCCATCGAGCCGGTTGACCAGGATCTCGGCCACCGTGGTGATGATGGTCGAGCCGCCGGGAGTACCGACGGCGATGAACGGCTCACCGTCGTCGAGCACGATGGTGGGGCTCATCGACGACCGGGGGCGCTTGCCCGGCGCCGGCAGGTTGGGGCCGTCGCCGGTGGAGTTGAAGTCGGTCAGCTCGTTGTTGAGCAGGAATCCCCGGCCCGGCACCACGATGCCGCTGCCCCCGGTGGCCTCGATGGTCAGGGTGTAGGAGACCACGTTGCCCCACTTGTCGGCGGTGACCAGATGGGTGGTCGACACACTGGAGTCGGCTGTGGCCAGCGCCGCCGGGTCGGGCACGCACAGCGGGCTGCCGTCTTCGTCGCACGGGTCGCCCGGGGCCACCGGCTTGGCTGCGGCCGCGGCCGGGTCGATGGTGGCCGCCCGTTCAGCTGCGAACTCCTGGGACAGCAGACCGGTGATCGGCACGTAGTTGTACTGCGGGCGGTTGTCGCCCAGGTAGGCGTTGCGGTCGGCGAAGGCAGTGGCCGTGGCCTCCAACACCAGGTGCCAGCGCTCGGCGTCGCTCAGCCCGGTCAGGTCGAACTCCTCCAGGATGTTCAACGCCTCACCCACAGTGGTCCCGCCCGACGAAGGCGGACCCATGCCGTACACCTCATAGCCCTGGTAGTCGTGCATGGTGGGCTCGGGATTCAGGACTTCGTATTGAGCCAGATCGGCCTCGGTCATCAGACCGGGTCGGACGGTGAACGGCGGGTTGTCGACGGTGGGTGGGTCCTGGACGGTGGCCACGATGTCGGCCGCCAGATCACCGGAGTAGAAGCCGTCCATTCCCTCCTGCTGCAACAGCCGGTAGGTTCGGGCCAGATCGGGGTTGCGGAACACCGATCCCACAGCCGGTACGTCGCCGCCGGGCAGGAACAGATCACTGGTGGAGGTGAACGCCGCGAACCGGGATTGGTTGGCTGCCGTCTGATCGGCGAACGTCTGGTCGACGACAAAACCCTGCTGGGCCACAACCCGGCCCGGTTGCAGGGCTTGTGACAGCGAGACGGTGCCGTAACGCTCCAGGGCGTCGACCCAGGTGGCGAACGTGCCGGGCACGCCGACGGCCAGGCCGCTGGTTATCCGCTCGGGGAAGAAGGGAATGGGTGACCCGTCCTCGATGAACACATCCCGGTCGAAGGCCGGATCGCTCGGTGCCTCTTCCCGGCCGTCTATGGTGACCACCCGGTCCTCGTCGGCCAGATAGATGACCATGAAGCCACCGCCCCCGATGCCGGCCGAGTAGGGCTCGGTGACTCCGAGGGTGGCGGCCGCCGCCACCGCGGCGTCGACGGCGTTGCCCCCTCGCCGCAGCATGGCCAGGCCGGCATCGGTGGCCGCCGGGTCGACGGTGGCCACTGCTCCCCCGGTGCCGACGGCGACCGGTTCCTTATCGGGAAGCTTTGGATTGGCCGACACTGGAGCAGCGGCGATAACCGCCACCATCAGCGCGGCAAACACGATGGCCAACAGGTTTGGTGGTCTGCGCATGTTGATTTGCTTTCTTTCGCCTGGCCCGCAACGAGAGATCCTAGACGCACCGCCAACCTCGGCGCCAAGAAACGTTCGATTCCGGGCGCTGTCAGCAATTGATCGACGCTCCGGCCGGCTACCGCCCGTCAATGACGACCTCGGCTTGAGAGCCGTTGTGGGTGACCGTGACCTCGATGCCGTCGGTCACGAAATCGGCGATCGGAGGCCGACTCGTCATATCGCCGTGGCGGCGAAGAAACGACTTGCACATCAGCGTGCTGAACATCGTGCCGGTGGAGGTTTTCAGCCCGAAGAGGAAGGTTCCCAGTCCGGTGGTGAACGGTTCGAGGTTGGTCCACCCTGCCGTCCAGTCGTGGCTCCGGATCACGTCTCCGATGGTGCCATCGGCGGCCACGGCCCGGAAGCGGACCAGTGTCTTCGGTTCACCGTCGATTCGACCGTCGGGATTGGCGGTGAAGAACACCGGCAGACGCTGGGTACCGCTGAAGCGGGCCTGGGCCCAGCCCGGTTCCCAGACCTGGCGCTGTATTTCCGGGCCGACGTCGCCGTCGGCCGCCATTCGGTGGACGTGAACGTCACCGGTCGACTCTTTCAACAACAGCAGGTGGGGCTGGTCGTCGATGTAGTAGAACTGGGCTGTCGTCCAGCCTCCCGACCAGTGTCGACGCTCGATTTCGGGTCCGATGGTGCCGTCGGGGTTCATCCGGTGGATGTGCACCTCGCCGGTCGACTCCTTGAGCAGAAAGAGGTAGGTGACATCGCCGACGTCGAAGAACTCGACCGTCGTCCAGCCTCCCGACCAGTGACGGCGCTCGATTTCGGGTCCGATGGTGCCGTCGGGGTTCATCCGGTGGATGTGCACCTCGCCGGTCGACTCCTTGAGCAGAAACAGGAATGTCCGGTCGGCCCGCCCGGAAGGACGGTAGGTTTTGGCCGTCGTCCAACCTGCCGACCACTGGCGCCGATCGACCTCCGGCCCGGCCCGACCGTGGTCGGTCATGGACAGCGTCACGACATCACCCGAGCCCGATTTCATCATCAGCGCGAAGCTCTCGTAGCCACAGCGGAAGAACGAGACCGACGTCCATCCCGCCGACCAGTTGCGCCGATCGACTTCGCTTCCCAGGTAGCGGCTCGCCCCCACCAAATGAACGAGGGGCCGCGTCTCGAGCGCTCGGTCCCAGCCGGCAGACGTTCGATACTCGATCGAGTGGTACTCACCCGAGCGGGCGTACAACCTCAAGACCCGAGCCGACCGCCGCCCGTGGAGGTGCAGCGGATCGAGATGGACCTTGCGCAGCCGGCCGTGGAGATCATCGGTGCGGAGACGCACGACGTTGTCGCCCAGCCAACCCATCCAGGCCCGACCGAAGGCGTTGAGGTTCGGTCCCCGTTGGGAGAACTCGACCCCGCCGTACCCCGTTGACCGCAGCGCACTCATGATGTCGTAGGGGTCGTCGTACTCGCCGACCTTCTCCCAGTCGGCGTTCCCGGGGGCGTTGGGATCATCGGAGAAGGAGTGGCCCAACCCGAAGTCATGGAAGACCTCATGGCTCACGAACTCGAGGCTCTCCCTCGCCGGGTGGCCGAGAACCCCCAGGGCCGCGGCACCGGAGTCGGGCCCGTCGTGCATGAAGACCACATGATGGTCGAAGGCGTCGACGTCGTAGCCGGCGTCCTCGGCCACCTTGATCCCCAAACGGATCTTGGCGTTGCGGCTGCGATCCTTCATCATCTGCCACGACCCCGGATAGGTGTGCCAACCGGTCACCACCGAACCGTCGATGCTGACCCGACCCTCCGACTGGTCGGCGATGTAGTCGTACAACAGGTCCTGTCCCCGGCCGGCTGCGATCATCAGACGCTGGTAGGCCGACTTGGGGGTCGGCTCTTCAGGGTCAAGTCGCTCCCCCACCGAGCCGTCGTTATTCATGCGGTGAAGATGCCCGTCACCGGTCGATTCTTTGAGTAGGAAGAGGTTGTTCCGGCCGTTGGCGCGGTAGATGTCGACGGTCGACCATCCGGCTGTCCAGTCGTGGCGCTCCACCTCACGCCCCACGCCGCCACCGGGTTTCATTTCGTGGATGTGGACTTGCCCCGTCGACTTCTTGAGCAGGAACAAGAACGTCTTGCCGCCGGATTGGAACGTCTTGGCTGTTGTCCACCCGTTGGTCCAATCGTGGGTCTCGACTCGGGAGCCGATCGAGCCGTCGGAGTTCAGCTCGTGGATATGCACAGTTCCCGATGATTCCTTGAGCAGGAACAGATACGGGGTCGAACCAACAACGTAGGATGTGGCCGTCGTCCAGCCTGATGTCCAATCGTGGTCGGCCACCGTGGTTCCCAGCGAGCCATCGTCATTCATCCGAATGACCTGGGCCGAACCGTCCGACTCCTTGAGCAGCAAGAGGTAGGTCGCCCCGCCGATGGTGTAGAACTCGGCTGTGGTCCAGCCCGCTCCCAGGTTCCGGCTGTGCCGCTCGACCCCGATGTTGCCGTCGTCGGCCACCGCCCGAACCTGGGACCGTCCGTCGGACTCCTTCAGGATGAACAGATACGGGGTGCCGTCGACACTGAAGTAGTCGACGGTTGTCCACCCGGCACTCCAATCCTTCCGACCGTCGTGGATTCCGCCCAGCAGCGACGCCGAGTTGACCGTTCGAACGTGAACGTCGCCCGTCGACGTGTTGGCCATCACCAACCGGGTCCGGCCGCCGATGACGGCGAAGGACGTGCTGGTCCATCCCGGCTCCCACTTCGTCTCGGCGTTCACCAGGACCGTCAGGATCTTTCGATTACCGTGCACTATCGGCATGATCGGCATTATCGGCCAGACGGCCCCGTCGCGCCATGACCTTGGCCATCAGATCGGGGTTGGATCGACCGAAGCTGACGATGGCGACATCGAGGTCGTGGTGGTGATAGCGGCCGGCGGCCCGGACGATGGCATCGATGATCCACTCGATACGGTTGCCGAACACTCCCCCACCGAGCAACGTGAGGTACACCCGTTTGTTACCGGTGGCCCGAGCGTTGACGACGGCGGCGGCCAGGGTGGCCTCGTAAGCGGCGTCGAGCACCAACCGGGCGAAGGCCTCCCACCGGCTGACCGGCACCGACGAGTAGGCCACCGGTAGAGCCGAGCAATAGGCCTGGCTGACCAGCGGCCCGGCCCCGCCCGGAGCCAACGTGACCTCGGTATCCCACTGCATCCCGATGGCCAGCTCGCCGGCCAGCCGGCGGCGCCGGTCGTCGTCGAGGCCGAAGCGATCCAGCCGGGCGGTGATCCGGTCGAGCTGGGAGGCGGTGGGGAAGGCGTAGCCGTTGGTCATCGCGATCGTCTCGCCCAGTGCGGTGGCCAGATGAGCCAGACCGTCGAGTTGGTGCTGTTCGCTCTGACCCTGGCCACCGTCGACGTCGACCAGGTAGTTGCGGTAGATGGTGCCGGCCCCGCAGGCCACCGCGCAGGCCGGCCCCTGGGTCCGATCCGACTCATAGCGGTCGATGCCGTCTTCGGGCCTGACCGACGGTGAGACCATTTCCAGGGTGTTGAACTGGGAGGCCACCTGAAACATTGCTCCGGCGTTGGCCGGGTCGAGGTGGAGGTCCTGGACGTCGGCCACCACCTCCCGCAGCTTCAACATGCCGGTCGACGGTTCGGCCGCTGTGGATGTGTCGGCCACCCGGTCCCGCAAGACGTTGAGCCGAACCAGCTCGAAACGGCCCCAGGTCATTCGCCGCCCGTTGGCTCGAGACGTCAGCGATGGGCCGTCAAGCACGAACTGGGAGGCAACGTCGTCGACGTCGCCCTCCTGAAAGCCGGTCAGCTCCTCAAACCACATGGTCTCAAGTGTGCTGGTGGGGGCGTTCGGGGGACAATTCGGGGGTGGAGACGGGGAGGACTGCCCAGTTCGTAGTAGGTTGATGGGGCGCGCCTGAACGTGTTGCAGCCGAGGTTGTCGGTCAGCGGCAACCGACGCATCGAAGGAGTGCTGTTGACCAAAACCGGTTCCACCGAAGCCAGCTCGATTCCCGACACGTCCGAACGTGGAGGGGCCCGGTTGATCGCCGTCGCCAATCAGAAAGGCGGCGTGGGCAAGACCACAACCACCGTGAATCTGGGAGCGGCGGCGGCCGAGCAGGGTCACCGCGTTCTCATCATCGACCTGGATCCGCAAGGTAATGCCAGCACCGGCCTGGGTATCAATCCTCGGGCCCTTGACCTCTCGATGTACGACGTGTTGCTGCGCGATGTTCCTCTCGACGATGCCATCGAGGCGGTGGCCGTCCGCAATCTGTTTCTGGCCCCGGCCAACCTGGAGCTGGCCGGGGCGGAGATCGAGCTGGTGCCGGCCTTCAGCCGGGAGATGCGACTGAAGAACGCCATTGCCAAGATCTCCGATGATTTCGACCTGATCCTGATCGACTGCCCGCCTTCGCTCGGCCTGCTGACGGTCAACGCCCTGGCGGCGGCGGCCGAGGTGCTGGTCCCGATCCAGTGCGAATACTACGCCCTGGAGGGCCTGGGCCAGCTGCTACGCAACGTCGATCTCGTGCAGCGCAATCTGAACGCCGATCTGCACCTGTCGAGCATCGTCCTTGTCATGTTCGATGCCCGCACCAATCTGGCTTCCCAGGTGGCGGCCGAGGTACGGGAACACTTCGGCGACCTGGTGTGCAAGACGGTGATTCCCCGCACGGTTCGCCTTTCTGAGGCCCCGAGTTTCGGGCAGCCGATCACGGTATTCGACACCGCCTCCCGGGGGGCCAAGGCCTATCGGGATCTGGCGCGAGAGGTAGCCGGCGAACCGGCAGGGGGATCTGCCGGTGCGGTTTCCGGACAGACGGCGGCGGCGGGTTCGGCCGAAGGATCCTGATCCTGATCCGGAGCTCGCCGTGAGCCCGGGCGATGATGGCGAGATCGAACGCGTCTCCGACCCGGCGCCATCACCTGCTGATGCCGATGGCACAGCCGGCGCAGGTGCTGAGACGGCTGAATCGGGCGGCTCGTCCGTCGACGCTGACGGCGGTGTATCGCCGGTCGACCTCACGTCTCCGGGTGGCCCGACCTCCCTCGACTCTCTACTGGCCAACCCAACACCGCCCTCTCCCCCACCGCCTGCCGTCAGCTCGTCAAGTCGAACAAACGTTCTACAAAGCGTCGGCGTGGGCGAGGTCTCGCCCCGTTCGCCATCGCCCTCAGCCGGATCGAGTCTCGAGCCACCACCGACCGTCAGCTACACCGGGTCCTCCGGTGGATTGTTGTTGCACATCCCGGTGGATGCCATTCAGCCCAACGAGTTCCAACCCCGGCGGCGGTTCGACGAGGACTCGCTGGCGGCATTGACCGAGTCGGTGCGGGAACTCGGTGTGTTGCAGCCGGTGTTGGTCCGCCGTCTTTCGGCCCCCCGGATCGGTCCTGAATCAACGGTCGAATTCGAGTTGGTGGCCGGGGAACGGCGCTGGCGGGCGGCTCGTCGGGCTGGCTTGTCCAAGCTGCCGGCGGTGGTTCGTGATGTGTCCGACCGGCGGTCGCTGGAAGAGGCGATCGTTGAGAACCTTCACCGCTCAGATCTCAACCCGCTGGAGGAAGCAGCGGCCTACCAGCAGTTGATCAACGAGTTTGGTCTGACCCAGTCGCAGGTGGCCCAGCGAGTGGGAAAGAGCAGAAGTGCGGTGGCCAATACCTTGCGGTTGGTCCAGCTACCGGTCTCGGTTCAGCGCCTGGTGGTATCGGGTCAACTTTCGGCTGGCCACGCCCGGGCGGTGCTGGCCGTCCCGTCTTACGATCAGCCGCCCTTCGCTCGACGAATCCTCGATGACGACCTGAGCGTTCGGCAGGCCGAGGAACTGGCCCAGAACTGGTCGAGATCCTCGACCGGTTCGGCAGAGGGGGTCGATCATCCGGTATCCGGTGGCCGCTCGGGGAACGGGCAGAAGGAAGCTTCGGCCGGAGCCCTGGAGGTCGCCGCTCGGCTGAGTCGGCACTTGGAAACCCGTGTCAGGGTCGACGAACTGGCTGCTGGTGGCCGGGTCGTTATCGAGTACGCCGACGACGACGACCTGGATCGCATCTTTCAGATGGTGTTGGGCGGGCCCAACGATCCGAGACACGGCGACAAGGGCGAGGGGGAGTAGAGCGCCTGTTTCACGTGAAACAGGTTGCTTGGTTGGTGTCTTGGACCACCAAACAGCTGTACGAACTGTGCACAATGATGTACACAGGCTGTGGGTGAGATTAGGCTTGGCGCTCTACCCAACACTCCACGTTCTCCCCTCCGTCGACCCATGTTTCCACCCGGTTCGTACCCAGATCGTGGGTGATCTGGGTACGCTCATGGTGTATCTCGGGCGTACTGATGTGGTGATTGGGTATATCTGGGTATGTATCGGGTGATACCCCGAAAAGGTTTGGACGCTGAGGTGTCATAGTGACACCTCAGCGTCCAAACCTCCGATGGATGATTACCCTTGGCCCGATCGGCCCTGCTCAGCGACAGTGGCATGGAAGGCCAAGCAGGCAGTGCCGCCCCTACGACCGCTGCCGGGGTCGATCGTGCCCGGTCTTCGCTCTCAGCCGCCCGTCAGGGCGCCTGAGAGCGTCCGTACTGCCATGTTGGTGGCAGGAAGCGGCGCAAGGGACAGCGGACGCGACGCTGTGTGTCTGTGCTGGTGGCTGGGGCGGTGGACGGTGGGCGCGCTGACCGGCGTAGGCGGGCAGGATGGCCCGGTGCGTAGGCGGGGGTGGCGGTGCTGGGCCGGCCGGACGGTGAGGGGCGGGCGGCGCCATCAATCGCCACCGGTTCAAGCCAGTTTATGCCCGTTTGATACCCCATCTCAGCCATTGGTGGGTCCAGAATGGGTATGATAAGGGTTGATCAGGGGTATATTTAGCGGCGATACCGGGTAAGTATGGGTATGGCTAGTCGGTGATGG
Organism: Acidimicrobiales bacterium; assembly: GCA_965216685.1. Classification (GTDB taxonomy): domain Bacteria; phylum Actinomycetota; class Acidimicrobiia; order Acidimicrobiales; family SZUA-35; genus JAHELU01. The sequence continues at coordinate 2,213,466 of OZ244195.1, read as the reverse complement.
TTTCCGATGGGAGTAGGTCGAGGGCCAGCAGCACAGCCACCGTCTCCGAGCGATTCCATCCCCGGGCTTGGCCGAGACGGGTCAGCTTGTCGAATTCGGCATCTGAAATCGACAGGCGGAGTCGTCGGCGCCCCCGCGAGACCAACCGGCCACCGGTGCCGGCGTAGACCGCATCGCTGTGCTTGCGGTAGGCCGACATCACCACGTCGGCCGGATTGATACCGGTCTTGTCGACGGCCTCGGCGATTGGAATGGGAACCGAAAGTTCTCGTCTTGTCCGTTGTACTCCCGGTACCACGGCCCGGTGAGGGGTGGCCGTTACGTCGTCGCCCGAGGGTGCGGGTTCCGACGGCGAATGGCCTTCCGACGACACGTTCCCCGAGCGCGGTCCGCCGGCGCGGCCACGGTCGGGGCCGTCGCCCTGGCCGCCCTGATCGGCTCGACCTCGGCCCCGGGCTCCCTTGAAGTCAGCCGGATCGGCGATCGAGTTGAGGCCTCTGGCCCGACCCAATGTCTTGTCACTCATCGCCCGCCCTCCAGCAGTCGCTCGGCCAAGGCGATACGATCGTCCACCTCATCGGCCAAAGAGTAGAACTCCCGTGCTAGGTCAGGGAGATTCGAAGCAATTTTGATTCGGCCCTGGATCTGGTTCCTCACCGAGATGGTGGACGCCCACTCGGCGTACTCGTGGAGGAAGAGGCCGGCCTTGCGGGAATCGTCGTAGGCGGCCCCGGCCTCCCGGATCACGGTCTGGAAGGGGTCGGCCACTCCGGCCAGGATCTTGGCGATGTCACGCTGGGCCTCCGCCCGCTTTCGGGTGGCACCGGCTGAAATCTTCATCAGCACGACGCCCAGGAGCAGAATCCGCGACTCCAACTCATCGAGTTCGCTGGCCAGCACCCGGAGCCCCTCGATATTGTCGACGCCGGCACTGGTGGGAACCAGGAGATACTTGCCGGTTTGCATGGCCATGTCGGCCAGCCGTGACGAGCCGGAAGGGGGGAGGTCGAACACGATCCGGTCGAATCGACCCGAAGCCATGAGCTTCTCGAACGGCAGAGCGAAGGCTTCCGCCGGTCCGTTGGCCGTGACCAGATGATTGGAGAGGGTTTTGGTGTGGCGACCGGCCACCACGACATCGAGATGGTCTCGGGCCTTCACGGTGACGAGATCGTCGCCGTACATGATCGAATCCATCAGGTGGCGGCCGGCGCCGTGCTGGTCGGGGTCGAGGCCGACCACCTTGGTGGCCGAGGCCTGCATGTCGAGATCGGCCAGCAGAATCCGCTTCCCCTCGGACGCCCAGATGCCACTCAACTGGGTGGCCAAGGTTGTTTTGCAGCTTCCGCCCTTACCGATACCAACGACAATCGAGTCGGGGATGGTGCGCATACAGACTCCTCCGCTGTCCTCCACGGCGGGCCGACCAGGGCCCTGCTGCCAGCGTGCGTCGCCCCATACTAACCCGTCAGAAGGGGAATTGCGGGCAGAAACGGGGTCATAGGCAGGATATTTCGAGTAGATCCGGGTATGTGATGGGTATGAATGGGTATGAAACTGGGCGTGACGCTGGGTGTGACACCAGGTATGACACCGGACGGTACGGGGGAACCGGGTTCCACGATCTGGCACCAATTGTCGCCCTTTTGGCCCCTCAACGGTGTCTGTATTACAGGGGACCGACTCGCCGAGGACGGCGCCATTGCCGTACTCAACCACTTCAAGGGGGAAACCATGAAACGCATCTCGCTGGCCGCTGTCGTACTGTTCGGACTGCTCTGGTTTTCACCATCGACCGCCGACGCTCATGGCGGCAAGTACGCCACGAACGCCGTGAGCGGAAACGACAGCGGAACGTCAACCTCCCACAACTACGAGTGGGCCACCAACGGTTGCACCGCAGTGCCCGACAGCATCCCCGGCATCTTCTACTTCAACCACCCGTGCGATCACCACGATGGCTGCTACAGCGGGCACTGGGAATCCCGCCGAGGCTGCGATGACAGGTTCTGGTGGAACATGAACTCCGCCTGCAATTACAACTGGGCGTGGTGGAACCCGGCCCGGGCCGCCTGCAAGACCGTACGTGACACCTACTATGCCGGTGTTCGGGCCCTCGGCTATCCCGCCTACAACGGATGGAGCATTTCGGGACCGTCCGGCTGGTGAGCCGGACACGTCGTCAGAACGGGTAGGCCCAACGCATCACATGGCGACCGGCGACACGAACTCCTGCCTCGGCAGGGGTTCGACGTTGGCGCGGACCGTCCTGACGACGCTCACCGCCACGGTCGTCCTGACCGGCACCGCGGCCGGATGCGCAACCGGCCAGTCGGATGAACGCATAGAAACGGCAATCGCCGACAGCGGCATCCAGTCGCCGCTTACCTATCTGCTCGACATAGCCGAGAACGACCTGGAACAGATCAGAGCCCGGGAACAGGAGGCCCAGGAGGATCTGGCGGCCTGCATGGCCGACCATGGCTTCACCTACATCCCCCACGAAGCCTCTCCGGCCACTGGAATGTCGGTCGACACCGGCTTTGCACCGACCACCAAGCCCGAGACGATACACCAGCACGGCTACGGAATCGCCGACGCCCTCGAACACCAGACCGGCAATTCGGTTCCCCCTCAGCCCGATCCCAACGAGGCCATCCGTGGCCGGCTGACAGCGGACGAGCAGCAGGTCTACGATGAGGCCATGTCCGGGCTCGTACCCGGTGAGGTCGTGTGGGATAGTGAAACCGGGATACCCCTGGACCCGGCCAGCGGTGAACCAATGTCATTCGCCCAATATCAACAGGCCAGTTCCGACGGGTGCCTCCATCGTGCCTACGTTGGAGACGACGGCCAGGACGAGGTTGTGCGGCTGCTGGCCAGCGAGGCCTACTCCAATCTCCAGAACCGGATCATGAGCGACGACCGGATGGTCGACCTTGTGCAGGCGTGGTCACGGTGCATGGCCGAGCGGGGCTACAGCTATCGGTCGTCACAGGAGATTGTCGATCAACTGCTGGATGAAGCCCATGATATTGAGCACCAGATCATAGAAGACCACCATGAGCTGACCGAAGCGCAAGCCGAGCATGCCATCGCCCAATTCAAAGCCAATGAGATCCAGCTCGCCGTCGCCGATCTGGAATGTAGCGCAGAACTGGCGGCGGAGGCGCCTGCCATAGTCCGGGAGTATGAGGTGGACTTCATCTCCGACAATGAGGAGACTATTGTCGGAATTCTCGACATCATGGAGCATCGTCGGTCGACGGAAGGCGGGACCAGTGGTTGATGGCATACAGGAGTTGAGCGCTACTGTCATCTCCGTCATGGTCGCTGTTGTGATCGCGGCGGCCGTGACGTCTTGCACCAGCCCGCTGGGTTCGGGGGCCGAGGATCTCGCCGCATCATCCAGTGCCGACCTACTCATCCCGGTTGATTCCCGATTCTCGTCGGCCTGGGAATTCACCCTTCACGACTCGGCCGACAACTACACCATCCGGTCCAACTGGGATCCGACGTTCAACCCCGACATCGACAAGGAGTCAATGGTCGTGGGGTTTCAGATCAATCGAGTCGAAACCTGGACGGGGGAGGCCGACGCCGAAACCCCGGAGTTCGTCGAGGTCATGAAGAACCTGCCCGGTGACTCGGCCCCCGACTCCGATAGCGAAGCCTGCCAGCCCTACATCGAACGTCCACTTGTGGTCCGCTGCCGACACGACCTTGGCGACCGTGGTCAACTGACGTTGCTGGTGCGCCGGATCGACAACGGATCAAGCACCACCATCGTCGTTGCCTACGACGACGGGGGGACGGTGTCGGAGGACTTCATAACCGGCGACTTCAAAGCCGTGCCCATCGACGAAGCCGCCGATCAGTGGCTCGTGGACGCCTAGGCAGCGGGTGGACGGGCGGGGCTTTGAACGATCACAAGTCCGCCGGATTCGAAGATTGCGGTTTCGACCTCGACGCCTGGGCCACGGCCTATGACGATATTGGTCAAGACTTGATCAGGTACGTGGCCTTCGTCGTCGGACCAGGCTCGGCTGAGGATGTCGTATCCCAGACGATCATCAAGATCCTGGAGTCCAAGCCGAGCCCGGTGGCCAACATCCGGGGGTACCTGTACCGGGCCGTGGGCAACGCGGCCAAGAACCACCTGCGAACGAGTGAGCGGCGGCGGCGGTTGGAGGAGCGTTCGCATCCCGAACCCTCAGGACCGGTTTCGACCGAGGGCAACATCGAAATCGTGACCGTGATGAAAGTGCTGACCGTCAGTGAACGAATGGTCCTGTTTCTCATCTACTGGGTGGGCATGTCTCGTACCGAAGCAGCCAGCTGGCTGTGCGTGACGAAGGGAACGGTGAACCGGTTACACGGTCGGGCCGTCGACAAGCTGTCCGACCAGGTCAGTGGCGGGCCGCCCTGTTCCGGCCGGAACGGCGGCGTCCGGTCGAGTTAGGCCAGGCGACCCCGGTTGAGGGTCAGAACCTGGTCGGCCCGGTCGAAGGCAACCTTGCGGTGGGATACGGCGATGACGGTCATCCCGGCGTCGGCCAGATTCGACCACAACCGAAGCTCGGTCTCCACGTCGACCGCGCTCGACAAGTCGTCGAGGACCAGTAGCTCCGGTCGTTGCACCAGTGATCGGGCCGCGGCCACCCGTTGCCGTTGCCCGCCCGACAATCGCAGGCCGCGGGGCCCGATCAGCGTCTCGATACCGTCGGACATCTCGGCCACGTCGGATTCGACCGATGCGACGCCCAGCGCCCACCACAGCGACTCATCGGCTGTGGCCTCCTCGGACCCGAGGAGAATGTTGTCGGCCAGGGAGTCGGACAGGAGTTGCGGAACCTGCGACAGGAACGCAGCCTGGGGTGGCACGAAGAAGGCCGCTCGATCCTCCACCTCGACCCCGTTCCACAAGACCCGGCCCGAGGCCTCCTCGGCCTGCCAGGCCAGTCCCAACAGCGACCGCAGCAGCGTGCTCTTGCCCGACCCGACCGGTCCGGTGACAACGGTGAACGATCCTCGGGGAACCACGAACGAAACGTCCCACACCCCGGTGCCGTCCTGGGCGTACACCGTGGTCAGACCTTCGACCCTCATCTCCACCAGCGGCACCCGGCGCCGACTCTCCCGCACCACCGCACCGTCGGTGGCCACCGGCAGGTGACGGTGGCGGGCCACCCACTCGGGATCCTGTCGAGCCACCAGCGTGCGCATGCCGTTGAAGGCCACCGCGGCCTGGTTACGCCGGGCGATGGTGCGCCCGATCATGCGGGGAAAGAACCCGAGCCATCCCAGATAGAAGGTGAACAGCACCAGCTCACCCAGAGCGAACCGGCCGGAGGCGATGGCCCCGGCGGCGGTGATCAAGACCAGCCCCATGGCCACATCGCCCGATCCGGTGGTAACCGACTGAAGGGTGTCGTCGAGAATGCGGTCGCGGGTGGCGGTGCGGCGCCGGATGTCGACCAACTCCCGGAGGCGAGCCAGCACGTGGTCGATGGCGTCGTTGACCTTGACTGTGGTGGCTCCGGCCATGACGTCGCCAACCAGGCCGGTGACCGCGCCGGTGGCCGCCCGATCGGCCGCCCGGTAGTACTTGATCCTAGTGTCCAGCATCTTGGTGACCACCGCGGCGGCGGCCATGGGTATGAGCACCACGGCGGTGGCGGTGGCATCGATGGTGGCCATCACCCAGAGGGCGATGACGGCGAACAGGAAGGCACCGCTGACATCGACCCAGCCGTCGATGAACTGGATGACGTCCTCGGTGTCATCCCGGAAGCGGGTCATCGACTGGCCGGCCGATCCCACCGGCCGGCCGGCGTCCTCGCCACCGGAGGAGACCTGGCCGATCAGCATGTTGCCCTGCATCTGGGCCTTCATCACGTTCCACAGGCGGATGAACACGAGCACGCCGTAGTGGAGGACGGCCAGCCTGATGATCTCGGCCACGGCCAAGGCGGCGGCCATCCAGTACAGGCGCCGACTGTCGCCGTCGGTCAAGGCGTCGAAGGCCTCACCCAGGATGAAGCCGATGAGAGCCGGGAAGGCGAAGAACACGGCAAAGGCCCCGTAGGACAACCAGAACTGCTTGGGTCGCTCCTGGGTGACCATCCACGTGAGCCGCCACACCGGCACGGACTTGTCGTGGTCGACGTCGATCATGACAGCGCTCCCTGTCGCTCGTCGTCGTCGGTCTCCATCGCCAGGTCGAGCAGGCGGCGGAAGCGGCCCGAGCTGTCGCTCTCCAGCTCGGCTCGACGACCGTACTCCAGGATCCGACCTTCGTGGACCACTACGATGTCGTCGACCTCCCGGAGGGTCGAGAGCCGGTGGGCGATGATGATGGCGGTGCGATTCTCCAGTAGCCGGGCCACCGCTCGCTGGAGTCGGGTCTCGGTTTCGGGGTCGATGCGGGCCGTGGCTTCGTCCAGCACCACCAGATCAGGGTTGCGCAGCCACACCCGGGCCAGGGCCAGTAGCTGTGATTCACCGGCCGACAAGCCGCCGCCGCCCCCGGTCAACTCGGCGTGTATACCGCCTTGTTCACGAAGCAGCGGCTCCAGCCCCACTTGGCGGACGGCAGCGGCCACCTCGTCGTCGGACGGGCCGGGATCGAACAGCGTCACGTTGTCCCGGATGGTGCCGTGCACCAACTGGACCTCCTGGGGAATCATGGCCACCCGGTGCCGCAGCTCGGCCAGTGGGATGTCGGCGATGGGAACACCCCCCAGTGTGACCGTGCCGGCGGTGGCGTCGACCAGTCTGAGAGCGAGCCGGGACAGGGTGCTCTTGCCCCCTCCGGTTCGACCGACCACACCGATGGTCCGGCCGGCGCCCAGCTCGAGGTTGATTCCGGTCAAGACCGGTTGGCCGTCGCCGTAGTCGAAGTCGACCTGGTTGAAACCAACCGACAGCGGCCCCGGGGGAGGGGAGACGGGGTTGTCGGGCTCGACGATCGAGGGTTGCAGGGCCCTCAGCTCGGCCACCCGTACCATCGCCGCACTGGCCTTCTGCACCATCTCGATCCGGTCGACGATCTCCTCCATGGGCCGGCGAATGATCTGCACGTACTGAAACAGTACGAAGGCCGAGCCCAGGGTGATGGCCTTGATCGAGACCAGCCAGCCTCCGACAATCAGGGCCAGGACCGCCCCGCCGGCCACCGATCCCTGCAGCCCCCACCACAGTTTCATGAAGGCGTGCTCCTCGTTGACCCCATGGTGCACGGCGACGGTGGCGTCCTCCACGAACCGGCTGACGGCATGGGCCTGGGCGCCGTTGCTGCGCAGGTCTTCTCCCGCCGCCAGCCGCTCCTCGATTCCCCCGTAGAGCCGGGCCGTTGCGCTCATCGCCCCTTCACTTTCGGCCACCGCTCCGTCGCGCAGGATGTACAGAGTGACGGCCCCGGCCCCGGCGTAGACGACGATCATCAACCCCAAGCGCCAATCGATGTAGGAGATCACCACCAGCACACCGGCAACGGTGAGAACGGCGGCGGCCAACGTGGCCAGGACGCGGCCCAGGAAATCGGAGACCGAGGTGACGTCGCCGTCGATCCGCTGGATGAGTTCGCCCGGAGTGTGGGTTCGGTGAAACTCGTGGTCAAGACCCAGAACGTGACGGGTCAGGTCGAGCCGGAGGTCATTGGCCGTGTACCAGGCAATGGTGTTGCCGTACCAGGTGGTGGCCAGGGTCATCAGCTGGGCAATCACGGTGATCACCAGAAAGGCCACGCCGTAGCGGACCACGGTCGCCGGTCCGGCTCCGGCTGCGACCTCGTCGACCACCCGCCCGACGAGAAGTGGGCCCACCAGGGGCAGCAGGGCGGCGACCGATACACCCAGGGTCAACCCGATGTATCGGGCTTTGGCCGGGCGAACCAGGTCGACCAGGGCGCGCCAATAGTTGTGGGACGGGGCGGACATCCCTCCCAGTGTGCCCTACCTTGGCATTGTCGGTCCGGGAATTATCGGTCGGTCGGCCCGGCGGCCCCGACTCAGGCCCCGATGACCTTCAGCAGATCGAAGGTCGACAGGATGCCGACCAACTGGAACCGGTCGGAGTCGTCGGTGATGAGGAGGTGATGGACATGTTCGGATCGCATCAACTCGGCCGCCTCGATCACCGACGCGTTGCTCTTTATCGTCACTGGGGACCGGGTCACCACGTCGGCCAGCAGCTCCGAATCCTCGCGGCCCTGACAGTCGGCCAGGGTGACCACACCGTAGGCTTGGCCCTCGTAGGAGATCGGGACGGCATGCAGGCCACTGCCGTCGAGGATCTCTCGGACCTGTTTGATCGAATCGACCGGTCGTAGGGTAATGAGGTCGGCCGTCATCAGATCGGCGACGATCTGATCGTGCGAGTTTGACCCGGTCATGGACATCACCTTCTCGATCGGTTGTCTGGCGTTGTTGGAGGAACGGACAGCAGCAATCTATGTGCGACGGGCGACAACGGCCAGGGTCGGAGGTCCCTTTGACTACTCAGGCCCGGGGGCGGACACAACCGTGGACCAGATGTTTGGTCATAACCGTGAACAGGTGCCCGGCCTCGGTGTCAAGTCGTTGGCCTTGGAAGCGATGACGGAGGGCCAGGCCTTCGCAGGTCGCAGTGGCCATCACGCACAGGTCATCGAGCGTGTGGGGTTCGATCATTTCCAGCCGGTGCACATCGAGGGCCTTCTGGAACAGCGTCCGGAACCGCTGATGTACCACGTCGTAGCCGCGGTTGACGGCCGCCACGAGGTCGTCGCCGGGGTCTTTGACGCCCCAGAACTGAAGCAGGATGTAGTAGTCCCAGCGTGATACGAAGGCGCTGAAGTAGAAGTCGCAGGCCAGGGTGATCCAATCGTCCAGGGCCACGTCGGGGCTGAGGCCGTCGATGGCTTGGCCCACCAGGCGTTCGTCGGCCCACTCCATGGTCTCGGCGATGTGGAGGGCCAGGCTGCGACGGTAGTCGTCTTGGCTACTCCAGATGTTGTAGGCGGCACCGGTCGTCATGCCGGCACGGGCCAGAACCTCGGTCAACTTGATGTCGATCGTGTCCCGCAGTCCCTGCTCGATGATCAGGTCTCGTCCGGTGGCCAGCAGCCGTTGTCTGGTCTGATCCTTGGTGCTTCTCACTATCTCTGATTTTGGTCCCTGATCTTGGCCTCTGATCTTGGCCCCTGACCTTGCACAGTAACATAAATCTCTTATATAATCGGGTCGCAATCGGCACACGAATGTGGTGAGGTGCGTCGGATCGAACAAACGACACTCGGTCCGGCGGTCACGGCTACGTTGCCGACGGTGATCACCGCAGAACCTTGGTGGCCGACCGCGAGAAGCCAGCACGCACATGGAGGGAAATTCTTGTGGTCGGTTGGGGGACGGCGTCCGGGTGGCGTCGTCCCCGAACCGTTGCCTCCAACCTCTTGTCGGCCGTCGCGCCGACGACTCCGGCAGGTCGTCGGGAACTACGATGGTCGGCGTGTCAGCGGTGCGGGTGATGATGATCGGGTTCCTGGCCACGGTTCTCCTGCTCCTCGGGGCGGTAGTCGGCTTGCGGGCGCTGACCAATCCGGGTGGCGGGAACGGACCACCCATCTGGGATGGGCCGGAATGGGACGGCGCGCAGTTTGTCATCAACGACGCCTCCAACCTCGATGAACCCGAGCATTGGGCGTCGGTCGACGGGATCGAATGGACCCGTGAACCGGGCCTCGTTGTCGGCGTCGGCAATCTTCGATGCCATCCCGACTTTCCTTGTGATCTCCGTCCCGACAACGTGCCTCAGGTCCCCCTGATGTTTCCCCGTCCGACTTCGTGGTTGGAGGCGGCCAGCGACGATGTGACTCTGACCAAGGTCAGTGTCCGCTACGACTTCACGGAGAACACGGTGCTCACCGGCCGGGAACAGTCTGGTCTCGGCGTTCGTATCCATCCGTCCGTCCTGGCCATGGCCGCCCGAGAGGACGACTGCTTCAAAGAAGTCCAGGCCGCTGGCCCCGGTTACGAGCCGGGTCCCGATGATCCCACCATCACCGGCTACGGCAGCAACACTTCGGGCAACGACGGGCAGCTCACCGCCACGTGCCGCCGTGACGGTGTCGAGACTGTCTTCACCGTCAATCTGGCCGACCATCTCAGCCCCGAGGAGATGTCGTTGGTCACTCAGGGTTCCGAACCCGAGCTCTGGGTGGTACGAGCCGACGGCAGCAACGAACGGGTGCAGAACCCACCAATGGCCACCTATCACGAGGACCTTGCCGAAACCGACGTGACCTGGACGAGTATTGCATCCATCGTCTCCTCCGGCTCCCGATTCTGGGCCGTGAGCGACGCTGGTCTCGTCACCAGCATCGACGGGTTCAGCTGGCAACCGTGGCCGGTCGAGACCGGCGACTGGCGGCTCGCCGGGGTGGCGGCCGGCCGGGCCGGCGACGTGGCTCTGCTGCTGTCCGACAACACCGAGTTCAGTGATCGGGGCGACAAGCTGGTGATGGTCTCCCACGACGAGGGCCAAACCTGGAGTGATGCCATTCCCGTCGGCTCCGACGGCCAATCGGTGTTCGTGACCAGTGTCGGCCCGGCCGGCGTGGCCCTCAGCGTCGATGACGGAGGCGGCGAGCGCGACGTGTTCCTCGACGATCGTCGGGGTGAGGTCGTGTTCTCGGCCCGTTCACCGCTCGGTGGTGACGCTCTTGTCGTCGGTGAGGAGACAATCTTGATGCCTCGGGAACGACTGGCGGCCGACGGCAGTGCCCTCGGTCCAGTGCTCGACGTCTACGACACCGAGGGTGAGCTGATCACCACGGTGTTTCCTTGAGGATGCGTTCCCCCTGAGAATCACCCGCTCCCTGCCCAATTCTGTCCGGTCTCAGGCGTCGATACCGACGCGCCGCCCCCGACAGAATGGCGGAGATGGCTAGTGAGCCGTGGGCTCGGCCGCCGACTCCAGGGTGATACCACCGCTGTTCAGGCCCCACCGGAACAGCATGATGCCGACCCACCAGGTGGCGCCAAGCAGGCCGCTCAAAGCCAGGACGAAGATGAACGGCCCGGGTCGCCAGAGGGCGATCAACAAGGCGCCGGCGGCGGCCGCCGTCATGACCCCCATCATCGGCCGGTAGACGGCATTCATACGTTGATAGGCCATGAGCCGTGACATGATGATGGCCACGCCGATGAACATGACAGCGGTGGATCCGCCAAGCAACCAGGCGGTGGCCGTCGGCGTTTCCTCGTCGGTCCCGTGGGCCACCAGGTCGACCATGGCGGCCCCGGCGGCGGCGATGGCGGTGGTGACCGGCAGGTGGGCGGTCATCCAGATCCCCAGTCCGGGCTGGGTGTTGTGAGGTAGGCGCCGTCCGGTGAAGTCGAAGTAGGTCCACCAGAATCCGAAGCCGATTGTGAGAGCCAGCAGTCCGATGGCCACCGTCTTGGCGTCGGGATGGCCCTCGTCGACCTCCGACAAACCCTCGACCACTCCCACCACGACCTCGCCCAGCACGATGATGGAGAACAGTCCGAACCGTTCGACCATGGCGAAGGTGACCGAACCGTCCATCCCGGGGCCGCTGGTGGAGATGAGTCCGAAGGCGGCAAAGGTCAACACCACGATCGCCAGCCATACCAACGTTCTGGTTTCTGGTTCGAGCTGCGAGCTGGCGAAGATGACGATCGTCGACAACACCATCATGATGATGTACTTCTGAGCGACCGGTCGGTACTGATCGTCGTCTTGGCGCCAGACGGTGAACCAGAGCACGGTGAAGAGCAGAAACAGGATGCCGTAGACGATGGCGAACATCTCGCCCCCGCTGGCCGTGGCCTCTCCGGTGTACACGCCGAGCCAGGCCAGCAACATCATTTGAGCGAAGATGGCCAACCGGCTACGAACGTCCTCCCGACCGTGCAACTCGTGATAGAGGGTCCCGTTGAGCCAGGCCAGCCAGATCAGGGCGAAAACAACAACGAAATCGAAGACGCCCTGCCAGGACACATGGGCGGCCAGGTGGTGGGCCGCCCGGGCGATGACCACCACGTAGACGAGGTCGTAGAACAGTTCGAGGAAGCTGACCTCGCGGTCGGCCCAGATCTCACCGTGGGGCCGAGGGCCTTGCCACAGGAAGCGCCGGAACCAGGCATCGCCCGGCTGATCGGTTGACAGATCGGTTGTCATTCGCCGCCGGCTCCCTTGCTCGTTGCCAGATTGATCGTTGGCGACGATGCTATCGCGGCGCCTGCCGCCGGGCCTACGGCAGACCGGAGCCGAACAGTCGACGATGGGTCAGATCACAGCCAAGAGCGGTGAGTGAACCGAGCATGATCATCACGACGGCTGGATCATCCACCACCCGGGCCGGGTGCAGGGTCTGGATGAAGGGAATGCTGATCACTGCCAGGGCCACGGCGCCGGCGGTGGCCAGGCGCAGCGTGGTTGCGGTGGCGGGGCGGCGCCGTTGACGCCCCGCCAACCAGAGCAGCATCGATCCTTGGGCCAGGAGGTAGAAGACCGACGGATTGACGGCCCCGACGACCAGGAAGCAGACGTTCATGGCCATGCCGATGGTGAGGCCGGTGGTCAGGTGGCGATGGGTCATCAGCGAGATGGCGACGAAGAACTGGGCCACGATCATGCCGATGACAACAATCGGAGTGGAGGCCACGGCCAGCTCGACGAACGGTCGGGCCCAGGGCAGCGTGGCCGCCTGATGCTCGACCACGAAATCGGTGAGAGTGGTCCCGGTCCACCAGTCGGTGGAGATGGCCTTTTCGGCCACCGTCCGCAGCCATCCCAGCCCGATGAAGACGCCGGTGATGACGAACCAGGGCGGCCGGCCCCGCAGCCGATCGATGGGCCCGCCGAGGGCTGCCCGCCCGACCGACGGCGGGGCGGCGACCTCCGCTGATTCAGTCCGTGTTCCAACCATGCCAACCATGCACGACTCAATCTAGAACAGGCTCACCCAGCCTGCGTCACGTTTCTGACAAACTTTCGTAAAGAAGATGCAATGGGAGGTCAGGGGCGCAGCACCGTGGCGCCGGCCGACGGGGGAGTGGGGTAGAGCCGCAGCGGCCTCACCGCAGGCTGGTTGAGGGGCGCCACATAGCGCTCCTCGATGTCGGCGCAGAACTGCTCGACTTCCTCTGTCGCCACCAGGGCGATGGCTCCGCCGGCGAAGCCGCCGCCGGTCATCCGGGCGCCATAGCATCCGGAGCATTCCCGGGCCGCTTCGACCACGGCATCGAGGGCTGGTCCCGACACCTCATAGTCGTCCCGCAGACTCACGTGGCTGGCCGTCATCAGCCGGCCCAACTCTCCCAATTCACCGGCCTCCATGGCTTCGGCCGCGGCCAGCGTCCGCTCGTTCTCGGTGACCACGTGGCGTACCCGACGCACGGCGACGTCAGCATCAACGGACAGGGTTTCGGCTCCGACCAACCGTTCGAGGTCATCGAGCGTGGCCTCCCGCAACGACGGCAATCCGAGGGCGGCGGCCGCGGCGGCGCAGGTGGCCTGACGGTCGGCGTACTCGGACTCGACCAGCTCCCGTCGGGTGCCGGTGTCGAGCACGACGATGGTGGCCGCCGGGGGGAAGGCGACCGGGCGGGTGGAGAGATCTCGGCAGTCGATGAGGGTGGCGTGGCCTTCACGCCCGCCGGCCGAGGCCAGCTGATCGAGCAGCCCGCTGGGCAGACCCATCACCTCGTTCTCCACTCGCTGCCCTATGCGGGCCAGCTCGGCCACCGAGAGCACCTGGTTGGATTGGCCGAGCTGCTGGAACAGCAAGAGAGTGGCCACCTCGATGGCGGCCGACGATGACAGTGACGCCCCGGCCGGGATGTCGGTGGTGATGACGCCGTCCCAGCCGCTGAGCACGATCGGGGCATCGTCGTCGCGCTGGCCGTCGCCGAGGTGTTGGGCCAGGGCCCAGGCCGAGCCGTGAACGTAGCGGGCCCAGCCGTCGGTCGAGCGGGGATCGTCGCTCAGGCGGAATGTGGCCCGGCCGAATCCCTCCGATTCGGCCACCACCTGGCCGTCATTGCGGGGCCGGGCGGCGATGGCGGTGTTGAACGGCAGGGCGATGGGTAGCACGTACCCGTCGTTGTAGTCGGTGTGTTCCCCGATGACATTGACTCGCCCCGGCGCCTGTACCAGCACCGGGGCGGAGTCGTTGAAGACCGATTGGAAGGTGTCGGCGGCTCGAACCGCAGCTTCGGAGTTGACCGTCATCAGCCTTAGAGGCCGAACTCCTCCATGAGGATTTCCTTGGGCTTGGCCCCGACGACCGACTTGGTGACCTCGCCACCTTCGAACACCAGCATCGTGGGGATACTCATGACGCCGTAGCGCTGGGCGATCGAGGGGTTCTCGTCGACGTTCAGCTTGGTGACCTTCACCTTGCCGACCTGCTCATCGGCGATCTGGTCGAGGAGCGGGCCGACGGTCTTACACGGTCCGCACCACTCCGCCCAGAAATCGACGATCACCGGTTCTTCGGTGCCGTTGACCACCTCGTCGAAGGTGGCCTCGGTGAGGGCGGTAACATTCTCGGACATTGTGATCCTCCGGATCGGGGTTTTCTTGAGGGGAGAGGAAGGGTCTTTGCGATGATAAGGCCCGGTGAATGGAACCAACCAACCAGTTTGGTTATTCCCAGCCCGGCCCCGCACCCCCAGCCCCACACCCCCGGGAACTTTGGGACTGCTACGACCCACTAACGGGTCGTCCCGGTCCCAAAGTTCAAGTGGCGGTGACTGTGTTCGAGTGGCGGTGGTGACTGAACGGGTCAGGATTCCTGGTCCTCCAGGAACCGCTCGGCGTCGATGGCGGCGGTGCAGCCCGACCCGGCGGCGGTGATGGCCTGACGATAGTAGTCGTCCTGGACGTCGCCGCAGGCGAACACTCCTTCCACCGCAGTACGGCTCGACGGACTCTCGGTGATCAGGTAGCCGTTGTCCTTCATCGGCAGCTGTCCCTGGAATATGGCGGTGTTGGGCCGGTGGCCGATGGCCACGAACATGCCGGTCACGTCGAGGTCTGACGTCTCCCCGGTCTGGGTGTCCTCGACCACCAGTCCTTCCAGCTTGGAGTCGCCCTTGAGCTCCTTGACCACGGTGTTCCACCGGAACTTGATCTTGGGGTTGGCGAACGCCCGGTCCTGCATGATCTTGGACGCCCGCAGTTCGTCGCGTCGGTGCACGATGGTGACAGACGAGGCGAACTTGGTCAGGAATGTGGCCTCCTCGATGGCCGAGTCGCCACCACCGATGACGGCGATGTCGTGGTCGCGGAAGAAGAAGCCGTCGCAGGTGGCGCAGGTCGACACCCCGTGGCCGGTCAGCTCGGTCTCCTTGGGTAGGCCGAGCATGAGCGCTTCGGCTCCGGTCGACACGATGACGGTCTTGGCCAGGTGGGTCGGCTCGGCCGCCTCCGGGTCACCGACCCAGATCTTGAACGGCCGTTCGCTGAAGTCGACCCGTGATGCCTTGACCGCTTCCATCTTGGCTCCGAACCGCTCGGCCTGGGCCTTGAAGTTCAGCATCAGCTCCGGTCCCATGATTCCTTCGGGGAAACCGGGGTAGTTCTCGACCTCGGTGGTCAACATGAGCTGGCCGCCCGGTTGATCGCCGGTCGACGATGGCTCCCCCTCCAGAACGAGGGGGCTGAGCGAGGCCCGGGCGGTGTAGATGGCGGCGGTCAGGCCAGCCGGGCCGCTGCCGAGAATGACGACGTCGTGAATCGAAGCGGACATGATGCTCCTGGTTGAATCCTGAAGAGGTGGCCACCGTCCCCGATGGGGCCGCGGTTACTGATCTTTCTTACGCCAAAGGAAGAGCCCGGCAATCAAAAATATTCCCCCCAGCACGTAGTGGGCCAGCCACGATTCGTTGGGTTCGACGAAGGGCAACAGCTCGCCCGACACCACAACCAGGAAGCGGAAGAGCAACAGCAGGGCCACGATCAACAGCACGAGCCCGATGAGCCCGATGGCCAGCATGTAGACCGCAGTGCGGGAGGCCACCAGCGCAGGCCCTGTGGTCTTGTCCCGGACCTGGCCGACATATTGAGTTATCGAGCTGGTGGCTTTGGCCGCCCAATCGTCGTTGGCCAGCGTGAGCCGATCGGGTTCGAGGTGGGATTCCGGTTCGCCAGACATCACCCCTAGATGTTAGCGCCTCGTGGCCACCGTCCCCTGGGCTCGCTCAACGGTCCTGGGCGCGCCGTTCCCCGGTCGAGCAGACGCTGGCAACGTGCGCTCCAGTCGCTGTCCGATCGTGTAACAGTTTTGACGGGTTGATCCATAAAGCTATTGATGAGTACGCATGATCCGAGATCAGATGCCGAGCTGTTGCGAGCATCGGCCCACGACGCCGACGCTTTTGGTGCGTTCTACCTGCGTCATGCCCGGCCGGTGGCGGACTACTTCGCCCGGCGAGCCGGTGACCGGGCGCTGGTCGCCGATCTGACCTCCGAGACCTTTGCTGAGGCGTTTGCTTCGCGGCGCCGCTACCGGGATACCGGCGCTTCGGCGGCCGGCTGGCTGTTCACCATCGCCCGTCGTCAACTCAATGAGTTCTACCGGACTCAACGAATCTCGGCCAAGTATCGGAACCGACTCGGGGTCCCGACCGACTACAACACCGACGAATTCGACCGGGTGGAGGAAATCGATCACCTTCGCCAGCTTCAACCCCGGCTCGAGGCGCTCCTGAACCTGTTGAGCGAACCCGCGGCCGAGGCCGTTGTGCTCCGAATCGGCCATGGGCTGCCCTACCAGGCAGTGGGAGCGCAGCTCGGTTGCTCACCGTCAGCCGCTCGTGTTCGGGTGAGCCGCGCTCTTCACACCATGCATGAACACCTTGACCGGGTCGACGGGTCCCAGGCTCCAGCTCCGGAGGGTGGCCACGCGTCGCAAGGAGGAAACCAATGACACTGACTGAATCCGAACTGAACAACATCGGCACCGAGCTGGTTGCCGGCGTGAATCGTCACCGCATCCGTCGTCGACGTCGCTACGCCGTGGCTGCGATCCCGGTTATTGGGGTGCTGGTTGGCGTCGGGGCTGTCGCATCCGGCGGAGATCACACGCCGGCCTATGCATTGACGCACGGGGCCGACGGAATCATCGAGGTCGAGATATTCCCCGACTTCGACGACGCCGAGGCGTTGGCCTCCGACCTCACCGACGCTGGACTCGATGTCGAAGTGGTGCAGCTACGAGCCGACCCGTCGCTTGACGGCGTTGCCGAAGTCGTCAGTCACGACAATGAAGGTACCGCGGCGATGGAATTCGAAGGGTCGGCATTCCGAATCGACGCCGTCGAGGTGGAAGGACTCGTTGAGATCCTGCTCTACACCAGGGCGGAGCCCGGGGAAGACTACCAGGCGTCGCCCTCGTTGTTTGCGCCCGACCAGCCCCTGGCCGGCATGCACTGCGCCTATCCCGACCGTCCCTTGTCGACCGACGAGGTGGAGCGTGCTCTCGCCGATGCTGGACTCGTCGACGTCGAGTGGACGGTGTTCGAGGACCATGATCCTGAGACCGGGGCAATCGAAGCCCGGGACCACGAGGACCGACCTGAGGGGTTCGTCACCGGCGCGAGTCTGAGGAACGAGACCACCGTGTTCGTGGCCGTCGCAGAAGAGACGGGGCCCGCGGCGACAACGATCGTCATGGACGATGGAACTCACTACCGAGACCGCCCCCAATGCACAGCGGAGCTGGCGGCACGATGGGAGTAGGTTGTCCGCCGAGACTGAGCGACGGACCACCCGGTCCGCGCCCTTCGGCCTACAGCACTGACGCCACGAGGGCTCGAGCCGCCTCCTGGACCTGGGCCAGATGCTCGGGTCCCTTGAAGCTTTCTCCGTAGATCTTGTAGACGTCTTCGGTGCCCGACGGCCGGGCCGCGAACCAGGCCGATTCGGTGGTGACCTTGAGTCCGCCGATGGCGGCGCCGTTGCCCGGTGCTTCGGTGAGGATGGCGGTGATTGGTTCGCCGGCCAGTTCGTCGGCCGTCACCTGACTGGGTGTCAGGGCGGCCAGCACTGCTTTCTCCTCCCGGGTGGCGGGAGCGTCGATGCGGGCGTAGGCGGGAGTGCCGTGGGTCTCGGTCAACGCCTGGTAGAGCTCACTGGGGCTCGACCCGGTCACCGCCTGTATCTCGGCCGCCAGCAGGGCCAGGATGATGCCGTCCTTGTCGGTGGTCCAGACCGAACCGTCGCGGCGCAGAAACGATGCCCCGGCCGACTCCTCACCACCGAACCCGACCGACGAGTCGACGAGGCCACCGACGAACCACTTGAAGCCGACCGGCACCTCGACCAGATTCCGGCCCAGGTCGGCCACCACCCGGTCGATCATCGACGATGACACCAGCGTCTTGCCCACCGCGGCGGCGGTCGGCCAGTCGGACCGGTGGGAGAACAGGTACTGGATGGCCACGGCCAGAAAGTGGTTGGGGTTCATGAGCCCGGCGTCGGGGGTGACGATGCCGTGGCGGTCGGCGTCGGCATCGTTGCCGGTGGACACGTCAAACCGATCACGGGACTCGATGAGTGAGGCCATGGCGTAGGGCGACGAGCAGTCCATGCGGATGGCGCCGTCCCAGTCGAGGGTCATGAACCGCCAGGTGGGGTCGACCTCGGGGTTCACCACTGTGAGGTCGATGTCGTGGCGGTCGGCGATCCGGGCCCAGTAGTCGACGGCTGCGCCCCCCAGGGGATCGGCCCCGATCCGAACCCCGGCCGATCGGATGGCATCCAGGTCGAGGACCGACGGGAGATCGTCGACGTAGGCCGAACAGTAGTCATAGCGCCTGGTGGTGTCGGCGGCCAGAGCCTTATTGAGAGCGACCCGCTTCACCCCCTGGTTACCCGAGGCCATCAGCTCATTGGCCCGATCGGCCACCCAGCTGGTGCAGTCGGTGTCGGCCGGCCCGCCGTGGGGCGGGTTGTACTTGAAGCCGCCGTCTTTCGGTGGGTTGTGCGACGGCGTAACTACAATGCCATCGGCCCGCCCACCTCCCTGAGCGCCATCGGCCCGCTCGCCACCCCTCCCCGAGTTGTTGTGGCTCAGGATGGCGTGGGACAGGGCGGGGGTCGGGGTGTAGCGACCGTCTGAATCCACCAGCACATCTATCTCATTGGCCGCCAGCACTTCGAGGGCGGTGGCCCACGCCGGCTCCGACAGCGCGTGGGTGTCCCGGCCCAGGAACAGCGGTCCGTCGATCGACTCTCCCCGCCGGTACTCGCAGATGGCTTGGGTGATGGCGGCGATGTGGGCGTCGTTGAAGGAGTTGGTGAGGCTGGAGCCCCGGTGGCCCGACGTTCCGAAGGCCACTCGCTGACTCACCTCGGCCACGTCCGGTGTCCCGGTGTAGTAGGCCGAGACCACGTGGGGAACGTCGATCAGGTCATTGCTGGTGGCTTGCCGGCCGGCTCGATCGTCAACCATGGGGCGAGACTAGTCGTCCCCCGCTGCCCCCGCAGGTTTGTGCGCGGTGGTGTCACTATGACACCACAGCGCACAAACCGTGGGTTGGGGTAACCGGAGGATGGTCCGACCTTGGTGAAGGTCAGGCCGTGCGGGACACCGAGGCCGCCCGCCACAGCCACAGCATGGTGCTGGCGGCCAGGATCGCTGTGATGATGGCCAGGTGGTCGCCGCCGCTACCCAGTCCCAACCACGGTTCCTGGGCCGAGCGGATGACGTGGGTCAACGGCATCCAGTCGGCCACGACCCGCATCCCGTCGGTCAACGCCTCCGGTGGAGGGCCGCCGCCGGCCAGCAGGAACATGGGGAAGAACATGGTGAGTCCGAGGCCCTGGGCGGCCCGCGGCGAGGGATAGAGCAGGCCAAGGGCGATGCCGATACTGATGAACGCCAGGGTTCCGACGGCGAGTCCGGCCAACGTGCGTCCGACGTCTGCCATTTCGGGCATGCCTGATCCCAGCAGCGCGGTGGCCGTAAGTACCACGAATCCCAACACCGCCATCGTCAGACCGGTCAGGAACTGAACCGCCGGGAACACCCAGGGGGCGATGCCCGAGGTTCGATAGCGCCGCAGGACACCCAGGTGGCGGTACCCGGCGATGTGGGCCGGCAACATGATCAGACCAATGGCCGACAACACGACGCCGAAGTAGGCCGAGGCGTAGTAGTGGCTGGGATTGATGAATTCGAATCCGGAATCGTCGGTGCCGGTTCCGAACACACCGCTCAAGACCAACACCGTTATCACCGGGAAACCGAACACGAACACCAGCACCTGGGGTTCGCGCAGGACGAGGCGCAGTTCGGTCAGGTACATGCGGAGCAGACGCCGCCCGGTCGGCAACGAGAGCCGACGCTCGGCCTGTGGTCCAGCGGTGGCCACCACCGGCGGTGTTGGTTCCATTGTCGGGGGGTCCTGTACTGTTACGTCGGTCATTGTTGTGTCTCCTTGAGGGCGGAGTTCAGGACCATGGGCGGTCCGTCGATCAGTGAGAGCAGGGCCTCCTCCAGCGTTGGCTGGTGCACTCGCAGAGCGACTTGCCGGCGGCCCTGCTGGATCAGAACGTGTCCGAGGTGGGCCACGATGGTCGGTGGACCCTGTACCTCGATGTCGGAGCCGGCGACCGTGGCTTTGGTCACTCCGGGAACACGCTCGACCCATTCCAGGTCCTCGGCTCCTCCCGGGAACCGGGCCCGAACCCCGTGGCCGTGCCGGTCGATGAGTTCCTCCGGGCTTCCCTGGTCGACAAGGCGGCCGTCGACCATGACGGCCACCCGGTCGCAGAGCCGTTCGGCCTCCTCCATGAAGTGGGTGACGAGGACGACGGTCGTACCCCGGTCACGGACGTTCTCGATCAAACGCCAGACGGCACTTCGGGCGTTGGGATCCAGCCCCTGCGTCAGCTCGTCCAGAAACACGATCTCCGGATCGTTGAGGAGAGCCAGCGCCACCATCAGCCGCTGACGTTGTCCGCCGGACAGGCCGGCGAACGGTCGGCGGGCCAGGTCGTGCAGCTGCCAATCGTCCATGGAGGCGTTGGCCTGACGGCGATCGGAGGCAAAGAGGCGGACTGCCTCGGCCACTCTGAGCCGGTCAGGCAGGTTGGAGTCCTGCAGCTGGCTGCCGACTCTGCCGGCCAGTGCGGCCCGATCCCTGATGGGGTCCAGGCCGAGCACTCGAACGGTGCCGGAGTCGGGTCGCCGGAGGCCCTGAGCGCATTCGACCGAAGTCGTCTTGCCCGCCCCGTTTGTTCCCAGGATGCCGAAGATCTCCCCCCGGTGTACCGAGAGGCTCAGGTCGGCAACGGCCTGAACCTCGCCGTACCTCTTGTTCAGACCTTCCATCTCCAGGATGGGCTCGGACCGAAAGGGAGGTCTGCTGGCCGGTGTCATGGTTCTCATGACTCCAAGCCTGATGGCCGAAACCGGCGTTGTCTTCCGACCGGCAGTGGATTGGTGAGCTCCTACCGTCGGGGGAGACGGCCTCTCAGATCGGGTCCACGATGCCTTGCTGATAGGCGTAGACGATGGCACCGGCCCGGTCCCGCACAGCCAGCTTGGTGAAGATCGAGCCGACGTGCGACTTGACCGTGGCCATCCCGACAATGAGCTCTTCGGCGATCTCGGTGTTGGACAAACCCCGGGCCATGGCCAACAGGACTTCGTTCTCCCGGTCGGTCAGTTCGTTCAGGCGGGCCGCCTCCCGGGACTGGGGCAGCACGTGCTTTCGGTGATGGGCCAACACCCGTGGGGTCACGACCGGGTCCAGCCAGGCGCCCCCGTGGGCCACCGCTCGGGTGGCCCGGATCAGGTCACCGGCCGAGGCTTCTTTGAGAATGAACCCGGCGGCGCCGGCGTCGATGGCCCCCCAGAGAACCTCGTCTTCGTCGAATGTGGTCAGTACCAGCACCGGTGGTCCGTTCTCGGTCCTGATACGTCGGGTGGCTTCGATGCCGTCCATGCCTCGCATCCGGATGTCCATCACCACCACGTCTATGGTTTTCTCGGCCAGCGCGCTGAGGGCGGCCACCCCGTCCTCGGCCTCGGCAACGACGTCGAGGTCGTCGGTGCTGGCCAGGATGCGGCGCAGGCCGACCCGGATGAGTTCCTGGTCGTCGACCAGCAGCACCTTCATGGGCCAACCGTCACGTCCGAAGACCAACCGGTTCAATCGGCAGGATGGCCTCGACCGACCATCCGTCGGCGCTGGGACCGGCCAGGAGCGAGCCGCCGGCCGATCGGGCCCGTTCCCGCATCGAGGTCAACCCGAAGCCCGATCGGTGGCCGGCGTCGATCATGTCGCCACCGCGGTTGGCCACCTCGATTCGACACTCGTCGTCGACGATCTGGATGGCCACTGAGACTTCGGCCCCAACCGTGTGCCGTGATGCGTTGGTCAAGGCCTCCTGGATGATCCGGTAGCCGGCCAGCGCGGCCGACGGCGAGAGCCGGTCGAGCGGGCCGTCAGATGAGAACGTCACCAGAAGTCCTGCGGTGGCGAACTCGTCGACGAGGGACGCGACGTCGGTCAGATTCGGGAACGGCGGCGGCGCCTCGCCGTGGTCGGTGTCGTCCCGCAACATCCCGACGGTCCGGCGAATCTCGGCCAGGCTCTGACGTCCGGCCGATTCGGCTTGTTCAAGGGCCCGTTCGGCTTCGTCAGGATCGTTGTGTACCAGGTGACGAGCGCCGGTGACATGCATCAACACCACGGTCAGGGAGTGGCCGACCAGGTCGTGTACGTCCCGGGCGATTCGCCGTCGCTCCTCCAGAGTGGCCTGATCGGTCACCAGCGATCGAGTCTGCTCCAGTTCTTCCGCCGTCTGCAGGAATCGCCAGACCAACTCGCCGGCCCCCCAGGCGAAGATCAGGCCGAGAAGCCATTTGGGCCAGTCGAAGTCATTGATGGCGCCGGTGACCCCGAACAACACCATGAGGAACACGAAGATCACCAGCGGTGCCCGTACCGTCCGCCTGGCGATGCCGCTTGATGCCAGGGCGGCGGCGGTGAAGACAGCGATGAACATCGAGTACTCGCCGTCGCTCTCGATCAGGTTGAGGATGAGCGGTACCGACAATCCGGCGGTGTAGGTCAGTCCGGCCACCCAGCCGTCGGTTCGGGCCCAGGCCCAGTAGAGGCCGACGGTGGGGCCGAGAAAGATCCAGCTGATCGTTTCGTTTTCGCGGTCGACGAAGGCGGCGATGGCGGCCAGCGTGACGAGGAGGGCGATAACGATCTTGGCCGCCTGTCGGTCGCGCAGCCACGACTCAACGGCGAGGTTCATGTGAATCAACGATAGGCGACCGCCCACATCCGGTCATCCCCCTCGGGTCTGATTCGACCGCTCCAACCGTGGTCGGGTCGGCCGGCTCGCCGGCCGCCTGCCGCCGCCCATAGGTTTGTGCGTTGTGGTGTCACTATGACACCACAACGCACAAACTATGGGTCGGGATTCGGGAGAGTTGACGGTGGGCCTAGGGGCAGGGGGTGGCCAGGGTGTGCCCGCCGATATCGCGGGTGAACCGGCAGCCGTAGTTCGGATCGGCCACCGCCGCGGGGTCGAGCATCTCGTCACCCTCGGGGCGGACCCCGGTCCGGGACCACTCGATCAGGTCCGACATGCCCTCGATCAGCTCGGCATCGGTGAACCCGCAGTGGCTCACCCCTCGCACCGCCCGCTGCACCAACATGTCGCTCTTACCCTGGGCGGCCACGTCGTGGGCGTACTCGACCTCGTTGTGGAAGGGCACGAACAGGTCACCGAGATTGTGAATGGTGAGTACCGGCATCCTCAGATCGCCGGTGACGGCCGGCGGGTTGTTCAGCCCCTTCTTGGATCGACCCTGAGGATCGGCCGCCACCCGCACGATCCCGTCGTTGAGTGCCGCCTCGGCGGCACTGACCGCCGGGTCGAGGTCGACCTGGTAGACCACGTCGGTGTTGTCGAGTATGTTGCCGGGTCGACCGGCGATGGTTCCGTCACCCTCTCCGAGTTCCCACAGGAAGTTACCGAATCCCGAATCGGTGGGGATGGAGAACCAGAAGTTGAAGGCCTTGTCGAAGTTCGGTCGATCGCCCCCGCTCCGCAGTTCAACCAGTTGCTTGAACTGTTGCCCCTTGGCCGTCAGCGGGAAGTCCTGGAAGAAGAACCAGGTAGCCGGGTTGACCTCCATGCCGAAGGCGTCCTGCATACGGGGGGCTTCGTCGGTCAGGTAGTCGTCGTCCACCGGGAATTGCGATGCTCCCAGAGCCAGTTGCTGGCCGGCCACGTTGACGTCGAGGAAGTAGTCGAACAGCTCGTAGTCGCCGACCACCCCGCACAGCGGCATCGAACCGGAGTAGGTGTTGCCGTAGTTCTCGGCCAGCACGGCGGCGATGTGGCCGCCCATCGAGTAGCCGCCGATGTAGATCTCGTCGGCCTGGCCGACCTTGCCGTTGAAGAACTGTGACAGGGCGTGGGTGTCCTTGACTCCCTGCGACACGTTGTAGCTGTTTTTGGAGTAGGTCGACGCCGCCCAGGCGTAGCCCTCGTCGAGCATCCACTCCCGGAACCCGGGGTTGAACTCGTTCTCGTTGAAGAAGAGCCGATCGCCTTCACCCCGGTAGCCGTGAGTCCACATGATGAGGTCGCCGTTCCAGTCAGCCGGGACCTCGATCCGGTAGCCGGCGTTGTTGTGCACGCCCCAGAGCCGCTCGGCGTCCTCGTGGCCGGCGATGGCGTCGAACGGCAGCGAGTCCTCGTCGACAAACCACGGCGGCTTGGCCGCGTCAGATGGGGTTGGGGCCAGGACCACAGCAAACAGCAGTAGCGACAACGACAACACAAGCGCAGGGCGCTTCATGAGATTCCTCCATGGATCCGCCGCCGGATCGAATCCCCCCAGGTCGTCCGGACGTGATTGTTCAGGGTAGAACAACCTTGGGCGTTTTGCGAACCGCCGATCAGCCCCAGCCGGTACCATCGCCAGGTGACGTTGCCCCGACTGCGCATGGCCATCCTTCTTCTGGCCGTGTTCGGTCTCGCCGCCTGCAGCTCCCTGGCCGAGACCGCGGCCACCCCGCCGACGGTGGAGTCGACCGCGGGCGACTCCACCACAACCTCCGCCGCCCCCACCACCATCACGACGACCACGACAACGACCACGACAACGACCACAACCACAACCGCGCCTCTGAAGGTCGAACCGCCGCCGGTGGTGCGGGCCCTGCGGGTCAGCGAGGCGGTGGCCGGTGATCGGGCCCGGTTCGATGAACTGATCGACCTGGCCGAAGGCAGCGTGGTCAACAGCCTGGTGTTCGACACCAAGACCGAAACCGGCGATGTGCTCCACCCGGTCGACGTCGAGTTGGCGGCCGAAATCGGCGCACAGCGCGACGTGTATGACGCCGCCGAGCTGCTGGCCGTGGCCCGCGACCACGATCTGTACACCATCACCAGGATCGTCACCTTCGAGGACGACCGGTGGGCATCTGCCCGGCCGGCGGCCTCACTGGAGGGAACATGGGTGAACGCCGCCGACCGAGCAAACTGGGCATACCCCATCAACCTGGCGGTTGAATCATGCAAGCTCGGTTTCGATGAGATCCAGTTCGACTACGTCCGCTTCCCCGACGGTCGAGCCGCCCGGTCCGCCGGTGTCCCGGTCACGGCCGACGAGCGGACCGGCGTGATCGCCGAGTTCCTCAGCACGGCCCGGGCCGCTCTCGGCGAGGTGGGCTGCCAGACATCGGCCGCGGTGTTCGGGATCATCACCGCCAGCGTCACCGACGAGGGCATCGGCCAGACCGTCGATTCGCTCTCGCCCAACGTCGACACCCTCAGCCCGATGCTGTATCCCAGCCACTACGGACCGGGCTGGATCGGGTTCGACGACCCCAACGAGCACCCGGGCCCTGTCATCGCCCACGCCCTCGATTCAGCGGCCGACAAGATGGCCGTCGGCACCGGGATGCGACCGTGGATCCAAGCCTTCTTCTACAACGGTCGCCAGATCCAGGCTCAGATCAGCGAAGCGGAGAATCGGGGAGCGGGATGGATGCTCTGGAACTTCAGTGGCAACTACCGGGCCGACTGGTTGCCGCCGGCATGAGGCGGCTGCTCCCCACTCGCTGGTCGCCGTTGGCGACCTTGGCTGCGCTGGCCACTCTGGTTTCGGCCTGCGTGGCCGATGATCCGACGGCCGCCACCTTCGTGGCCCAGTCGACGCTGCCCCCCGTCACCGAGGCGGCGACAACCGCCCCACCGGCCGGCGAGACCGAGGCCGAGGTCGAGTCGGAGGTCGAGCCCGAGAGCACAACCACGACCGGCAGCTCAACCACCGAACCGCTGCCACCCCTGCAGGGGCTTGACGTCGAGCTCCTGGCCGACGGCTTCGATCAACCGGTCACGGTGGCCACCGGCCCGGCTGGAGCATCCATCTTCGTGGCCGAGCGGGAAGGGGTGATCAAGGTGGTGGATCCGGCCACCGGGCAGGTGGCGGTGCACGCCGACCTGACCGACCGGATTGGATCATCCAGCATCGAGCAGGGTCTGCTGGGGCTGGCCTTCGATGGCAACGACCTCTACGCCTACTGGACCGACCCTCAGGGTGACAGTGTCCTGGCCCGTTTCCCCAACGGAGCCGAGATCTTGGATCTCGACAGCCAGCAGGTCCTGCTGACCGTTGACCAGCCGGCCGAACGGCACAACGCCGGCCACATCGTCATCGACGGCGGGTACCTCTATCTTTCGCTGGGCGACGGGGGCAGCGGGGGCGGCCCGGCCCAGGACACGTCCAATCTGCTGGGCGCCATCCTCCGCCTCGACCTCGACGGCAACCCGGTTGCCGGCAACCACGAAGGCCGGATCTGGGTCTACGGCCTTCGCAATCCCTGGCGGTTTTCCATCGATGACGGCTTCATGTACATCGGCGATGTCGGTCAGGAGCAATACGAGGAGATCAACGTCATCCCGGTTGAGTCCGGCGCCGGCAGCAACTTCGGCTGGATTCAGATGGAGGGCGACAGCTGCTTCCGGTCAGGCTGCAACCCGACTGACTTCACCCTCCCGGTGCTGCAGTATTCACACGACGAGGGTTGCTCGATCACCGGTGGCCACGTCTACCGGGGTTCGGCCATTCCCGAATTCGAGGGCCACTACTTCTACGCCGACTGGTGCCGGGGTTGGGTCCGCAGCATGCGCTATGACACTGCCGGCGGCACGGTGACCGACCAGTTCGACTGGAGCGACGACCTGGCTCCGCTGGGCCAGGTGACCAGTTTCGGGGTCGATGGCGGGGGCGAGCTGCTGACCGTCGACTGGGACGGCCGGCTGCACCGAATCATTGCGAAACGTTAATCCTGAGTTGGACAATAGTAGGCGTTTTTACTACCATGACCTTCTGTTGCGGGGGAGTTCGGGGAACCGCAGCAAACTCAGTCTGGCGGAAGGTTCTGCGTGCAAACCCTAATTCGTGCTGCCCGCGCCGCAGCGGCTCGATATCGCTCGGTTCCCGCGAGCGTGTTGATCCCTCAGTGGTTTCTGGCCCTGGGATGGATTCGCGCTTCCGTGGCCCATGGCGTGGCCGGGTCATGGTGGACGGGACAGGACCTGCTGGCCTTCCTGGTCGACACCGCCGACATGCGGTTGCCGGTCTATGATCCGTTCGTCGAATTCGTCGTCCGACCGTTCCCCATCCTGATTTCGGTCGTTGTGGTCATCCTGCAGCTGCTGATCGGCTTGGCCCTGCTGGCCAACATCAGGCCCGTGGCCTGGGCTCTGATCGGGATGTTCCTGAACTTCAACTTCATTCTGGCCGGTGCGGTGAACCCGTCGGTGTTCTACGTCGTCATGGGGGCGGGCGTCGTGCTGTGGATCATGCTCGATCGGATGAGCGCCGCTCGCGCCAGGCGGATGGCCGTGTGGGCCACCGGCGTGGCCGTGATCGCCCTGTTGGTGTGCGGACCATTCATCACCACATTCAATCCGGCCGAGGTGATCGAGGATCCGTCGCTCATCCTGATCATGTTGAGTTCGCTGTTCGCCGTGTCCTGTTGGTTGACATACGGAGAGCTGGTCGATGAGGATGACTCGGCTCGAGCATCCGGCGGCACCATCGGCGTCCGGCCCGGTGAGCTGATCCTCCCCGACGCCGGTCGTTCGCCTTCGCGGCGCGGTCGGGGGCCTCGCCGCAGCTCGGAGGCGTCGACGTCGTTGGAAACCGACCTGCAGGAGCTACGGGCTGCTTCCCCGGCGGAAATCATGGAAGCAATGGACCGCCCGATACCCAGTCTGCCGACCCAAGGAACCATGACCTACCACGAAGATGTTGACAGCGGGTTTTCCATCAAAGACGAGGCCGAAGAACCGCGGCCCAAGCCCAACCGTCGAGACAAGCACCAGGGGATCGCCAACTTCATGGTGAAGTCGGAGAGGCCGGCGCTCCGCTGGTATTCGGTGCGCTGCCACTTCCGGGTCGACGAACGGCACTACGAGGAGCGGATCACCGTCTGGCAGGCCATTGGATTCGATGAGGCCATCGATCTGGCCGAGGCCGAGGCCGAAAGTTACCCCGACGGTGAATATCTGGGGTCGTGCGACTGCTTCCACCTGTCCGACGCCGGCATGCAGGCGTCGCAAGGGGCCGAGATCTATTCTCTGGTCCGGGCTTCCGACCTCGATCCCGACACCTACCTCCGTACCTTCTTCTTCACCGGATCGGAGCGGTCGGCCGAGGTTTAGAGCCGGCAACGGCCCGGCGGTACCATGGCCGACCATGGCTGACAACAGGGCTGATATCGACGGGGCGCACGAGCTGGCCGCCTGGGTCGATGACCATTGGAACCCCGAGTTGACGCTGGGGGAGTGGTGGCAGCTGTTGGCCGACTCCGGCTACGCTCATCCGTCGCTTCCCGTTGAGGCAGGCGGAAGGGGCTGGACTCACGGCGATTCGGTTCGGGCCATGAGAGTATTGGCCGAGAAGAACGTGGTCGGCCCTCCACCCGGCCTCGGGACCATGCTGGCCGCTCCCACCATTGCCGCTCACGGCACCGAGGAGCAGATCGAGCGCTACATTCCGGAAATCCTGAACGGCCGCAAAGCATGGTGTCAGTTGTTCTCGGAACCGGTGGCCGGATCCGACCTGGCCGGGCTGCAAACCCGGGCCCGGCGAGACGGCGATGAATGGGTGGTCAGCGGCCAGAAGGTCTGGACCTCCCAGGGCCACTATGCCGACCTTGGCCTGCTGGTGGCCCGGACCGACCCCGAGTTGCCGAAACATCAGGGCATGTCGTACTTCGCCTTCGATATGGACCAGGCGGGAGTCGATGTCCGCCCCCTGAAGGAGATGACCGGCCGTACCTTTTTCAGTGAGGTGTTCATCGACGGTGCCCGGGTGGCCGACGCCGCCATGATCGGTGACCGGGGCGAGGGTTGGCGGGTGGCCAACACCACCCTGGCGGTGGAGCGCTCGACCATTGGGGCCGGGTCGGCCGGGTTCGCCGTCGCCGCGCCCGGGTCGAAGGCCAATCAGTTCGGTCGGCGGGTCGGTGACATCGTGGAGTCGGCGTCGCGGCGTAAGGTCGGGGGCCACGCTCCCGGCGTGGGCATGAAGCTCTACGGCCGGTGGACCGAGCTGGCCCGCAGCCTCGGCCGGTCGATCGACCCGGTGCTGCGGCAGGAGATCACCGCGCTCTACTCGATCCTGCAGGTCAACCGCTGGAACCTGCAGCGAGCACGGCACAAGGAGCAGCGAACGGGCGGTGAACCCAACATCGCCAAGCTGTTCGACGCTGAGATCCATCGCCGGTTCCGCGACCTGTCCCTGCGGATCGTCCAGGCCGACGGGATGTTGGCCGGAGCCTCGTCGGCCACCGACCCGGCCATCGCCGAGTTCGTGCTGCACGCCCAGGCGCCGGCCATCTACGGTGGCACCGATCAGATCCAGCGCAATATTCTTGGTGAGCGGGTGCTGGGTTTGCCTCGAGAACCGGGTCCGTCTCGGGAGACCCCGTTCCAGGATTTGCCCAAGAACGTCTGATCCCAGGATCGTTCGACCGGCTTGACGGTAGCCGGTCAGGCGGTGGGGGAGTCCGGTTCGGCCAGGGCGCAGGCGATGGCCCATACGCCCAGGCCCAGCTGATTCCAGCGTTGTATTTCACCGTCTGGGCCGGTGGGTAGGTCGAGAACGTCGGCACTGGGTTCTTCGACCGGTCGACGGATGTCGGCCCCGTCGTTGTAGGTGATGATGATCCGGGTGAACGTCTCCACCGCCTGCAGTCTCGCCTCGGGCGTGTCGGTCGGGCCGAATATGGCTTCCTTGGGCCGGAGCTGGAGCAGCTCGAGCACTGTGCCGTAGAGGGTCACGTAGGACGTGACCGTTTCGTCGTGGGCCGCCCGGGCCGCCTTCTGGAGCTGGGCGTTGCCCGGTGCGTCCTCGCCGGTGGCCGACAGGGCGGCCAGTATCGCCACCCGGACCTGAGCCGGTCGGTAGTTGAGGCTGGCTTCGACCGAGGTGTGGGAGGCCAGGCGAACCACCTCTTTCAGTGCTTCCCATCGCCCGGTCTCGGTGGATAGGTCGGCTGCTTCCAGGGCTTGGCCCACGGTGGCGGCGATCTCGTCTTGTTGGGGCGTGGTGTTGGATGAGAACCAGCGGTAGAGGGCGGCCGACAGTACATCGACCCGGTAGTCCTCCGGGTTGGCCCACAGTCGGTCGTAGACCGACCCGGCCGAGACCTGATCATCTTCGGCTCGGCCGGCGTTCAGTTCGTTGAGGGCGGCTGCCAGGGTGAGCTGGTCGCCGGCCAGCTTGGGGCCGTCGCGTTCGAGGATGCGCAGCCCGGCGTCGATCAGCTCCATGGCCAGGCGGCGCCGGGTGCGGCGACGGCGTCCCAGGAAGGGGCGATCCTGCTGCAGCCACGGAACGTGATCTTCGAATTCCGAGTCGGCCAAGACGGTCATGCTATCGCTGTTAGCCCCTCCGCTCTGCAAAATTGAGTTGCGTAATCAGTTTAGCACCTTTATAGTGATGTGACGGAGGGAAGTTTCTCCCTGAGGGACTGGATCTCAGCTCCGGGTGAGAGCGTCCAAGCGAGCCATCCACGGCTCGCTTGGCCGCGTCCAGCCTCCTAGAATCCGAGCCATGTCCGACGCCCCCCGGCCCAACGTGGTGTTCGTCCTGACTGACGATCACGCCGCCCACGCCATTGGTAGCTACGGCTCGGTGGTGAACGAGACGCCCCACATCGACGAGATCGGGGCCAACGGCTGGCGCTTCGACAACTGCTTTGTCACCAACTCGCTGTGCACCCCGTCCCGGGCCTCGATCCTCACCGGAACCTACAGTCACATCAATGGCGTCTACTCACTGCTGACGCCGATCGACGCCGCCCAGCCGACCTTCGTGTCCCAACTGAAGACGGCCGGGTATCGCACCGCCATGATCGGCAAGTGGCACATGGGCCACGGCCCCGGTCACGATCCTCACGGCTTCGACTACTGGGACGTCGTACCCGGCCAGGGCGACTACTGGGATCCAACCTTCATCAGCGCCGCCGGTCGTCGGGTTGTCGAGGGCTACGCCACCGATGTCATCACCGACCTGGCCATCGACTGGGTCGACTCGCTGGAAGGCGATGATCCGTGGTGCCTGCTGGTCTGGCACAAGGCGCCTCATCGCCCGTGGGAGCCCAAACCCGAACACCGGGCCCTCTACACCGAGCCCCGGCCCGTCCCCGCCACTTTCTGGGACGACTACTCGACCCGCAGCGCATCGGTCCGGCGAACGGCCATGCGGGTGGCCGACCATCTCAACATCGAGGATCTCAAGGAAACGCCGCCGGAGGGGCTGACGTTCGAGCAGGAAGCGGTCTGGAAGTATCAGCGCTACCTGACCGACTACGCCGCCTGCGTACACTCGATCGACGAGAACGTCGGTCGCCTGACCAGCTGGTTGCGGGACCGGGGCCACTACGACGACACCATGGTCATCTACTCATCCGACCAGGGATTCTTCCTCGGCGATCACGGCTGGTTCGACAAGCGGCTCATGTTCGAGGAATCGCTGCGCATGCCACTGCTCATCAGCTATCCCCGGCAGCTCGACGCCGGGCGAACGTTCGCCGGGATCGTAACGAACGTCGACATGGCACCCACCATTCTCGCTGCCGCCGGGATCGAACCCCACCCACGAATGCAGGGCCGCAGCTTCTGGCCCGACATCACGACCTCGACCGACGGCGATGGCGATGGCGATGGCGGGCCGCCACCTGTTCGAGAACCGGTCGAGGGGTTCTACTACCGCTACTGGGAGAACGACGATGTCATCCACAAGGCGCCGGCCCACTACGGCTACCGCACCGATCGCCACAAGCTGATCTACTACTACAACGACGGTCTGGGTTTGCCGTTCACCGGGCCGTTCAGCTATCCGCCCGACTGGGAGCTCTACGATCTGGTGGCCGATCCCGACGAGGTCAACAACGTCTACCACGACCCGGCCTATGCCCGGGTCCGGGAGGAACTGAAGGCGGCCATGTGGCGTGAGCAGTCCCGGCTGGGCGACGCTCCGCACTCGTCGCAGCCCGTGCCGGCCGGTTGCCAGGATGTGCCGGTGGCCGCCCCGACCGAGCTACCCCGCCACCGCTGGATCGACGTCGGCGTCATGGACTAGCCACCCCCCTTTTCTGTGCGCCCCAGACCCCGTTTTCGGGGCGCTGAGCGCACAGCTGTGTCTGCGGGCCTCAGTCGGCGGGCCTCAATCGGCCAGCGCGATCCGCACCCGCTTGTTGCCCTTGCCCTTCGACTCGGTCTTGGTCACGATGAACGTTCCCACCTCCTTGGTCGAGGCCACGTGGGTGCCGCCGTCGGCCTGCTTGTCCAGCCCCATGATGTCGACCACCCGGATCTCGGTGACGAACTCGGGGATGAGGTTGACCTTGGTCCGGATCAGATCCTCGTCGGCCAGCGCCACGGTCCGGGGCAGAAAACTCACCTCGATGGGCCGATCGGCGTCGATCTCGGCGTTGACCAGTTCGGTGATGCGGTCGGCGAACCCGTCAGGCAGCGGGTCGAACTCGAAATCCATCCTGGCCTTGAGTGGCTCCATGTTGCCCCCGGTCACCGACACCCCCCACTCGTTCCAGATCACTCCGCAGAGAATATGCAGTGCGGTGTGGGTCCGCATCAGCTGGTGACGGCGGTCCCAGTCGATGACCCCTGCCACCTCATCGCCCGCCTCGGGTGGCGCACCGTCGATGGTGTGCCAGACCAGTGGGCCCTCCTTCCGCACGTTGATCACCGGGCTGCCGGCCAGCGAGCCGGTGTCGTGGGGTTGGCCCCCTCCGGTGGCGTAGAAGGCGGTTCGGTCGAGAGCCACGGCCACACTCCCGGCTTCGTCGGTCCGCACGTCCACCACCGTGGCGGTGAACTCCCGGAGGTAGGCGTCGTGAAGGTAGAGCAGAGCGGTTTCGGTCATGCCCCCATTCAAGCGGCGAAATCAGCCGGTGGGGTCAGCCCGTTTCCGACTCGGGAGTGAGGAACTGGCGGATCAACGGCTTGTAGTGCTCCAGCGGATTGCTGCGGTAGGAGGCGTCGAACGCCGCCTGGTCGTAGAGGTGGCAGAACTCGGCCGTGTAGTCGAACCAGGGTGAATCGCGGTACTCGTCCCGAGCGTTGCCGTCCATTCCGATGTAGTCCCAGAAGTAGTAGCCCTGGAAGACGCCGTGCTTGGCCACCATGAAGTGGTTGGCCTCCGACACGAACGGCTTCAGGATGCCGGCCGCTATCGACGGATGATTATAAGGCGCCAGGGTGTCGCCGATGTCGTGCAGCAGGGCGCAGAGAATGTACTCGTCGTCCCGGTTGTCCCGCTCGGCCCGGGTGGCGGTCTGCAGGCTGTGCTCCAGCCGATCGACCGGAAATCCGCCGTGGTCTGAGGCCAGGTCCTGCAGCAGGCCGATGACCCGATCGGCCACCATTGACTGGGTGATCTTGAGCTGAGGAACGATCTTGGCCCAGTCGTCGGCCGTCGACTCCTCGAAGTTGGTGAACGTGGTGCGGGTCTCGGTCGCCATGGCCCCATGGTGTCACGCCGAACGTCCCGGGCGCACGTTCGAGCCCCACCTTCGACCCCCGCCTTCGACCCCCCACGTTCGATCGAGCGGCTGTCGACTCAGGCCTCGTCGCCGTCGGCGCCGGGGCCGGGGCCGGGCCGGGCCGGTGTGACCGTAACCGCCGGGTTGGGATCGTGGTAAGCCAGAGCCGCCTTCGAAGCGTAGGCCCGCCATCGTTCGGCCTGGGCCGAGCGGCCCGCTCCCGGGGTTGCCCGGTAGAGGCGCGTCGAGGTTTGAGGGTTGATCGGCAGTCCGCCCACCGCCTCCCGAACGTGGGGGGCCAGGACGTCGTTGGAAATCAGTGAGAAGACGCCGGAACCGCTCTGCAGCCGCCACAACTTCTGATCGGCCGACGGATCGTTGCTCCGGGGAACGTAGTAGCGGAGCACGGTGTGAACCTTCTCATACCGACCGACCAGGGCCTCGAACTGGTCGACCGTCTTTCGGAGTTGGTTCAAGGCCTGTCCGGTGGCGGTGGCGCTTCGTTTGACCCGGTCTCGGTTCCACCACCACACTCCGAATCCGGTGGCAACCAGAGTCAACCAGGCCAGAGCGGCGGTGGTTGGAGCCGACATCTGGCCGATCAGGCCGATGAACAGGATGATCGCCAGCACGGCGGCACCGCTGATGAGACCTTGGCGGCGCTGCTCGGCGGTGGTCTCGATGAGCTCATCGGTGTAGCGGCGAGACTGAGCGTAGATGGCAAACCCTCGCTCAACCTGGTGCTCGAGATCGACGAGACGGGTGTGGTTGAGCGTCGACAGCGACTGGGCCAGGTTGGCCAACCGAAGCGGATCGTCGGAGTGCATGGCCACCTGGGTGACCCCGTCGTTGTTGCCGATGGGCTTCAGTGTGGTTGTGTCCCGGGGCCGCCGCCGGGATCGCCCGGCGCTGGCCTTGTCGTTCGATCCGAGCACTGCGGTGATCCCCTGGCCGACATCGGCTTCGGTGGTCGGGGGGACTTCGTGGGCGCTGCCGTCGCCCAGGCTCACGGCGAATCCGCTGATGAAACCGAGGGCGATCTCGGTCTCGGTGTTGCGTCGCCGGGCCACGGTGACGGCTCGACCGATGTCGATCTCGAACTCGTGCATGGCCGACAGGTGTTTGCGTCCGTTGCGCAGAAGTCGCTGTCGCACCCTGGCGTGGGCGACATCACCGCCGGTGAGATCGGCCACCTCGTCTTCGACGAAGCTGAAACTGGGCGGGAACCGATGGAAAGCGTCCTGGAGATGGTCTTCGGCGATTCCGATGTTGCCGGCCACCAGTTCGAGATAGCAGGCTTCGAGGTGGGTTTCGGAGTGCCACTGCAGGCGGTCGAGGGCCTCCCACACCGCTCGCTGGGCCTGGTCCAGCTCGCCCATGTGGCGCAGGCATTTGGCTTGCACCAGATGCCCCAATCCGGCCGGGGCCCCCTGAGGTTGCTGCTGCTCGTGGACCTTGGTCGCCACCTCGATGTGGCGAAGCACGTCCTTCCAGTCGGATCGGGTGGAGGCGGTTGTCATCAGTAGTCGGCCGAGCCAGTAGCGGGCCTGACCATCGAGTGGGCGGAGCCGTACCACCCGCTTCAGGTGAAGCTTCATCACGTTGGCCGCCCGCAGATTGAAGGCCAGGCAGGCTTCGTTCCACTCGTCGTTGGCCCGTCCGACCAGACTGCCGCTGCCGCTGTCGGCTCGGGGCGCCGGCAGCCCCATCACCCAACGGTCGAGCTGATTGATGCGGTGGTCGTACCAGTTGTCGTCGAGGGAGATGACCAGTGTCTCGCCCAAGGCCACCAGCGAGCTGGTGTGTTGGGTACGCCCCGTCTCGTTCAGCCACTTGATCAGGCGGTCATGGATGACCTCGTACTGCAGGGCATCGGCCAGCTGATCGAGCATGCCGATGGGGTGACGGGTTCGCAGCTCTTCTTTGAACTTCGTGAGCCGGGTGTCGACCTTGGCCCCGGTCGGAGGCGTCTGCTCAAAGATGATGACGTCACGATTCCTTCGGATCGCCTCCTCGTATTCGGCTTCGATCCGGGTCCGTCGGTCGCCGGGGATGGTCGGCCCGGCCTGGCTGCCCAGAAGCAGCAGCAACAGGTCGGCCTCACCGGCCCGGGCCAGCGATTCGCTGAGTGGTTTGACCGATGGCGTCTCGTCGAGGTTGTCAACCTCCAATGGTACGTCGAGGGCGTCGGGCAGCCCTTGCAACAGCCGCCGGAGATCGCCGAAGTCGTCGAGCGTCGACGACACGTACACCGACAGCGAGGGCACCGGTGGCGCCTCCGGGGCATCAAGAAAATCGCCGAAGTTGTTCACGGTCCCCCTGAGAATGGATCGCGTCCAATAGATCCTAGCGGTCGCTCGCCGCCAGGTCGAAAACGACTACGTTGTGTGCGCTCCAGCGTTCGTATACGAACGCTGGAGCGCACACGAGTGGTTGCCGAGACACCCTTATTCGTGGGCGATGGCGTCGAGGACGTTGAGCCGGGCGGCCCGGGCGGCCGGGAAGAAGGCGGCGATCACCCCGAGCACGGCGCCCACGATCAGGTAGACGATCAGGCTGACCCAGGGGATGCCGACCTTGCTGATGAACGAGTCGGGGATGGCGACCACCGCCGCCCACCCCAGCAGTAGACCCATGGCGATGCCCAGCAGCGATCCGAACACGGCAACGATGACGGCCTCCCAGCGCACGGCCGAGCGGAGCTGACGACGGGTCGTACCCACAGCCCGGAGCAGACCGATCTCCCTGATCCGCTCCAGTATCGACAGAGCCATGGTGTTGACGATGCCGAAGAATGCCACCACCAGACACAGCACCAACAGTCCGTTGATCACGATCTGGAGCTGGCCGACCTGGTCCTCGGTCTGCTCCTGGAACTCGGTGTTGTCCTGCACCGATAGTTGGGCGAAGTTGGAGGTGACGTCTTCGACCGCCGCTCGGCCCGCCTCGGTCTCCACCCCATCGGCGAAGGTCAGACCGACGAAGGCCACGTTGTCGACGTTCAGGTGGGGGCTGGTCAGCTCGCGGTCGACCACGAACGGGGCGCCGACCACGGTGTCTTCGTCGTAGATCGCTTTGACCGTCAGGTCGGTGGTGAAGCCATCCTCCAGTTCGATGGCGACACTGTCGCCCAGTTCGAGCCCGAGGACCTCGGCCTCCTCCTCCAATACGGCGATACCGTCGAGCCCCAGGCCGTCCGGTCCGTCGACCGATCCGTCGACCACACCGATGTTGACCACCGACGTTCCGGTCTTGGTGTCGTAGGCGGCCATGGCCCCGATCGTGTCGTCGATCCTGGCCTCCACCGGGGTGAAGCCGGTGACCTCGGCCACCTCCGGCAGGGCGTCGAGTTGGTCGACGATGGCGGCTGAGAAGGGCAGCCCCTGGGCCTCCTCGAACACGAACAGGTCGGCGGTGATGGCCTCCTCGAGCACCTCGTCGAAGGTCCTCAGTAGCGATTCGGTCAGCACCGCCACACCGGTGATCAGGGCCAGGCCGATCATGAGCGCGGTGGCGGTGGCCGCCGTCCGCTGCGGGTTGCGGCTGGCGTTGTCGCGGGCCAGCCGCCCGGTGACCCCCTTGAGGGCCTGGGCCGGCAGACCGAGAACCGAGGCCGCCCGGCCGGCGAACAGGGCGCTCAGCATGGCCACACCGATGAAGGTCAGAGCGGCGCCCACGCCGATGGCGGCCAGCCGGGGCGTGGTCCCGTCGATGTCGCCGAACATGCCGAAGAACAGGGCCACCAGTCCGGGAACGAGCACCGCCACCCCGGTGAGGATGCGGAAACGCATGGACCGTTCCCGCTGCCCGCCGTCTCGCACCGCTTCCAACGGTGAGACCCGGGAGGCCCGGATGGCGGGCAGGATGGCCGAGACCAGCGTGACCAGCAGGCCGACCACAACCACCACCAGCACGGTACGGGGCAGGATCTGCAGTGGTCCGTCGGGGAACGAGCCTCCGCCGGTGCTGAACAGTTGCTTGAGCAGCCAGGCCACGCCGATGCCACCGAAGAGCCCGATGACGGAGGCCAGGATGCCGATGATAAGGGCTTCGATCAGCACCATGGCCCGGATCTGGGGGCCGCTGGCTCCAATGGAGCGCAGCAGGCCGAGCTGTTTGGTTCGCTGCCCGACGAGAATGGCGAACGTGTTGTAGATGATGAAGATCGACACGAACAGCACGACCACGGCAAAGCCCAACAGCACGTTGCCGAAGATGTCGATGAAGGTGCCGAACTGCTCCTGCTGGTCGGCGATGACCTCTTCCGACGACAGCACTTCGAGGTCGGCCGGCAGGACGGCGCCGATGGCGGTCAGAAGATCGTCGGTATCGGTGCCCGGCTTGGCCGTGACCACGATCGAGTCGACGGCGTTGCCCTCGACCCCGAGAACCCGTTGCACCGTGGGCAGATCATAGAGGTTGAAGTAGGCGCCGCCGGTTCCGCCCTCGCCGAAGTCGATGATGCCGGCCAGCTCGAACTCCTGCGGTTCGCCGATGGGCACGGTGACGGTGATGGTGTCACCGATGGTGAAGCCTCCGGCGTCGGCCTGAGCCTCGTCGATGGCGATCTGCTGGCCCACCGGGGCTTCACCGTCGAGGAGGTTGAAGCTGGAGGCCGGGCTCGGACCGCCCCATGACGAGGTGAACACCGGCGGGCCGTTGGGCCGCACCACCTCCCCGTCGGCGTTGGTGGTGTAGGTCTGTTCGAAGGCGAACAGACCGCCCTCGGCGTACTCGACCTCGTCGAGGGCCGACACCTCCTCGACCAGCGAACCGTCGAACCGGATGAGGTCCTGGCCGGAGTTGAGTTCGGGCTCGACCGCCCGGATCTGGGCGTCGACTCCGGCGAAGGCCTCCTCCGACACCTGGTTGAAGATGGCCCGCAGGCTGTCGGCCAGCACGAAGGAGCCGGAGACGAAGGCCACGCCCAACGTC
The DNA here is from genome assembly GCA_965216685.1 of Acidimicrobiales bacterium. Classification (GTDB taxonomy): domain Bacteria; phylum Actinomycetota; class Acidimicrobiia; order Acidimicrobiales; family SZUA-35; genus JAHELU01. The sequence continues at coordinate 2,174,455 of OZ244195.1, read as the reverse complement.
ACCGATATGAGGGTGAGTATGAGTCGCCCGAGGTTGGCGGTTATCCCGCGTCGTACGAGTTTCAGCATCGAAGTCTCCGCTACTCGTCGCCCAGGGTCCGGATGGTGTCGTAGATCAGATCGGCGTTGGGCGATTCGAGTTCGTGCACGATCTCACCGTCGGCCAGGAAGAGTACGGTGTCGGCGTAGGAGGCGCCCCGGGGGTCGTGGGTGACCATCACGATGGTCTGTCCGAGCTGGTCGACGGCGGCCCGCATGAAGTCGAGGATCTCGGCCGACGTTCTGGAGTCGAGGTTGCCGGTCGGTTCGTCGCCATAGACGATTTCCGGCTTCGAGGCCAGGGCCCGGGCCACCGCCACCCGCTGCTGCTGCCCGCCCGACAGTTCATTGGGGCGATGGGTGACCCGGTCGGCCAGCCCCACGGTGGAGATCACTTCATCGACCCAGGTGTTGTCGAGATCGCGGCCACCGAGGTCCATGGGCAGGGTGATGTTCTCCCGGGCGTTGAGGGTGGGAACCAGGTTGTAGGCCTGGAAGATGAAGCCGACGCGGTTGCGCCGCAGTTCGGTCATCTGTTTGTCGTTGAGAGTCGACAGTGGTGTCTCGCCGATGAAGACCTCGCCGCCGGTGAGGCGGTCGAGCCCGGCCATGCAGTGCATGAGGGTCGACTTGCCGGAGCCGCTGGGACCCATGATGGCGGTGAACTTGCCCTTGCGAAAGCCGACATCCACGCTGCGAAGAGCGTGGACCGCGGTTTCGCCTTGCCCGTAGACCTTGCTCGCCGCCTTTGCCTGCGCGGCCATGTCCAGTGTGCTCATGTGGTTGCTTCCTCAGTAAGGTTTGGTGGGCGCGGCTTGACTACGGTTTATGTCCAGCCGAACGCAGAAACTGACACCTAACCACACAGGGTATACACGATGTCCGACGCCTCACCCGTGAATACATCCGTCACCGGTACTGCCGTGGTGGCCCGCCTCGACGACGGTGGTCCGAACGTGATCGGGTTCACCGCGGTCGACGGCCTGAATTCGGCCATCGACCGGGCCATCGAGGCCGAACTTCCCCTTGTTGTGGTGGGGCGGGAGGGAATGTTTTCGGCCGGATTCGATCTCAAGGTGTTCGACCAGGGGGTTGAGGAGTTCGCCGGGCTGGTGATGCAGGGGGCCGAGCTGCTGCACCGGATGGTGGCGGCCCCGGTCCCGGTGGTGATCGCCGCCTCGGGCCACGCCGTGGCCATGGGGGCCCTGTTGCTGCTGGCGGCCGACTACCGGGTGGGGGTCGACGGCCGGTTCAAGATCGGGCTCAACGAAGTGTCGATCGGGATGACGTTGCCCAATTTCGCTCTGACGCTGGCCGAGAACCGCCTGTCGAAGCGTCACTTTCTCCGAGCCACCACACTGGCTGAGATGCATCGTCCGGCCGCCGCTTGCGACGTCGGCTACCTCGACGAGGTGGTGGCGGTCGACGCCCACCCGGCGGCAGCGTTGCTCAAGGCCGAGAGCTTCTCCAAGCTTTCGCGGGGAGCATTTGCCGGAACCAAGGCCAGGGCTCGGGGGTCGCTGGCGGCATCCCTGGCCGCCGCCATCGCCCAGGACAAGGCCGACTTCGAGGAATCGCAGGGCTGAACCATGACCGTGAACACAGGCGACGGCGCCACCTTGACTTTCACCGTGACCGATGGCGATACCGCCATTGCCCTGGGCTCGGGTGACGTACCGGTCCTGGGTACGCCCCGTCTCGTCGCCTGGTGTGAGGCGGCTACGGTGGCCGCCCTGGCCCCCGCCCTCGAGGCCGGAGCGACATCGGTCGGTTTTCGGGTCGAGGTCGATCACCTGGCTCCCACTGCGGTTGGTGACTCGGTCGACGTTGTCGCCACGGTGGAGAAGATCGACGGTCGTATGGTCACGTTGGCGGTGTCGGCTTCCGACGGTCGGGGCCAGCGGGTGGGCGCGGGATCGATTGCCCGGGTTGTCGTCGACCGGCAGCAGTTCGTCGATCGCCTCCATCGTTAACCCATCCAGGTCCCAATAACCGAACTGGGGTTTCCAGGGGTCGGCAGCGACCCCTGGAAACCCCAGTTGGCTGAAAATGCTCTTGCCTTTCATCGCCATAGAATGTTAGTTTATTGAACATGCAAAGCCGGACGGCGGTGAGACTCGGTATTGACGTGGGGGGCACGACCATCAAGGTCGGCCGCTACGACGGTGCTGACATGCGGCTGGTGGCACGGACTCAGCGACCCACACCGGGTGGACGCCCCCGGCGCCTGGAGTCGACCATCAGCCAATGCATCGACGACGTCTGCCCAACGCCGGAGGACATCTCATCCGTCGGGTTGGTGGCCCCCGGCATCGTCGACCCCGCCGAGGGAACAGTACGCAACGCCGTCAACCTCGGGATCGGTTCCACCCCCTGGCCGGTGAGAGCCAGGCTGTGGGCCCACCTCGGACGGCCGGTGAGAGTGGAGAACGACTCCCGGGCCGCCGCCCTCGGCGCGGCCAGTGTCATCCGATCAACTGAGCCCGCCCCGTCGGTCCTGTATCTGGGCATCGGCACCGGGGTGGCCGCAGGACTTGTCATCGGCGAAAGCCTCTACCGAGGCAGCCTCGGGTTCGCCGGCGAGATCGGCCACCTGGCCCTGGGGCGAGCTGAAACCAACTGCCGCTGTGGCCGCCAGGGGTGTGTGGAGGCCATCGTTGGCGGACCGGCCATCGCCGATCGCTGGCCGACGGCCGAACCGGCCCGTGATCTGTTCGATCGTTGCGCCGCCGATGATCGGTCCGCCCGGCAAGTGGCCGAGCCCATCATCGACACCCTGGCCCAGCTCATCACCTGGCTGGCGGCGACCGTCGATCCGGCCATCGTTGTCCTCGGTGGGGGAGTGGGTTCGTCAACCCCGAACCTCCGCCGGCTGGTGGCTCGGAGGCTGGCCCGACCCGATCTCGTCATGGAAGGTCATACGCCGACCGAGATTCCCTCTCGGCTCCGCACCCTGAGCCCGGCGGCCGAGCCCGGCATCTTGGGGGCCGCCCTGCTCACCGATCTCGAACCCAACGCAGAAACAAACTCAGGAAGAGGAGAACAATGAACGTCAAGAGACTAGTGATAATCGCAGTGGCGCTGGCCTTGCTGCTGGCGTCCTGCGCCAACAGCGAGGACTCGACCGAAGCGAGCGACTCATCTGACGATGAGACCACCGAATCGACCGAAGCCGAAGCCGACGAGGCCGCCGATGACGGTGAAGCCGACACCGACGATGATGACGGCGGTGAAGCGGCCGATGGTGGCGAGGTTGCGGCCGAAACACCATATGAACATCTGAACCGGGCCCTGGCCGGTGAGTTCGAAGGCACCGAGGTCGAGATCCTCGGTCAGTGGGTCGAAGCCGAAGCCGAGGGCTTCGAGGCCGCCCTGGCCAACCTGGAGGAGTCGACCGGGATCACCGTCAACTACGAAGGCATCACCGACTACGAAACCGTCCTGACCGTCAGGGTCGACGGCGGCAACGCCCCCGACCTGGCCCAGATCGCCCAGCCCGGCCTGATGCGGACGTTCGCTTCGGAGGGCAAGCTGGTGTCGCTGTCGGACTGGATGAACCTCGACCAGCTGTCGACCGACTACATCGACTCCTTCGTCGACCTGGGATCACATGAGGGCCAGGTCTACGGCGTCTTCTACAAGGCCGACATCAAATCGATCGTGTGGTACCCGGTCCAGGCCTTCGCCGACAACGGCTACGAGATCCCCGAAACCTGGGACGACCTGGTGGCTCTGTCCGACCAGATCGTGGCCGACGGCAACGGCAACCCGTGGTGCATCTCCATCGAGCACGGCGACGTCTCCGGCTGGGTGGCCACCGACTGGATGGAGGACATCCTCCTGCGTACCGCCGACCCCTCGGTCTATGACCAGTGGGTGAATCACGAGATCGCCTTCAACGATCCCGAGATCCTGGAGGCGGCCGAGTACATGGAGCAGATCTGGTTCGCCGACGACTATGTGTTCGGCGGCAGCACCGGCATCAACTCGATCTGGGTGGGCGACACCCAGACCCCGATGTTCGACGAGGCCGGACCGCAGTGCTGGATGCACAAGCAGGCGGCCTGGATCCCCGGCTTCTGGCCGACCGACGCCAACGAGGAACCCATCTACGAGCCCGGCGTCGACTCGTCGTTCTTCTACTTCCCTCCCATTGAGGCCGAGTTCGGCAGCCCGGCGCTGGGCGGCGGCGACCAGTTCGTCATGTTCAACGATCGCCCCGAGGTCCGGGCCGTGATGGAGTTCCTGGCCAGCGCCGAGGGCGCTCAGGGATGGATCGAGGCCGGCGGCTTCCTCTCGCCCAACCAGAGCGTGCCCCTCGACTGGTACACCCAGTATCCCCAGACCGATCTGGCCGCCATCCTCAACGAGGCCACCACCTTCCGGTTCGACGCCTCCGACACCATGCCGGCCGAAGTCGGCAGCGGAACGTTCCTGGCCGGCATGGTCGATTGGGTGGCAGCCGACGGCGAGGGGACCGACGAGGTCCTCGCCACCATCGAGTCGAGCTGGCCCTAGTCCGAGCGTCACGCACCGAGAGTTTGAGAGGAGGACGAGATGGTTGCAAGTCGCGCCGTGAGTCGGCCGCCCAATCGGGCCGACATCGTAGGACCGGTCAAGGCGCTGGCCGTTCTGACCGCCGTCGCCCTGGCCGGCTGGGTCAGCCTGCGGACGTTGACCGACGCCGACGGAGCCGGCCGGCTGATGGCCGGGATCTACGACCTGTTCGGTCTCGGCGGTCAAGCCGACGCCATTCGTGACCGCGGCCTGCAACCACTCGCCGCTTCCGGATTGACCCTGGTCTGGGCCCTGGTGCTCGGATCGGTGGGGATCTGGCTTCTGTACTGGGCCCTCAACACCCTGGTTGACGCCGTAGGCCCACGGTGGGCCGAACGGATACGGCCCTACGTCTACATCGCTCCGGCCGTGATCATGCTCGGCCTGTATCTGATCTACCCGCTGGTGGCCACCGTCTACTTCAGCCTCACGCTGGATGACGGCGTCGGTAACTTCACCTCGCTGCTGGGCGACAGCGAGGTGCAGCGGGCCCTGATCAACAACCTCATCTGGCTGGTGGTGGCCACCGGCGGCAGCGTGCTGATCGGATTGGTCATCGCCCAGCTGTTCGATCGGGTCAAGCGGGAGGCACTGGCCAAGACCTTCGTGTTTCTGCCGCTGGCCCTGTCGATGGTCGGCGCCAGTGTCATCTGGCGGTTCATGTACATCTGGCGGCCGGAGGGCCAGCCCCAGATCGGGCTGATCAACGCCGTGTTGACCTCGGTGGGAGCACCGCCCATTTCGTTGCTGCAGGAGGTACCCATCAACACCCTGGCCCTGATCGCCATCATGGTCTGGCTGCAGACCGGGTTCGCCATGGTCATCCTGTCGGCCGCCATCAAGGCGGTGGGCACGGAACTGTTGGAAGCGGCCCGCCTCGACGGGGCCAACGAGTTCCAGGTCTTCACCCGCATCATCATCCCCTCCATCCGGGGCAGCATCGTCACCGTGACCACCACCATTGCCGTCGCTGTGCTCAAGGTCTTCGACATCGTGTTCGTGATGACCGGCGGCCGGTTCGAAACCGAGGTGATCGCCAACCGCATGTTCACCCAGATGTTCAAGTTCCGAACCTTCGGTCTGGCCAGCGCCTCGGCCGTGGTGCTGTTCATCATGGTCATACCGGTGATGGTGCTGAACGTACGCAACTTCCGACGTCAGGAGATGGACCGATGACGACCCTTCGTCGAGCCCCTCTGCAGGTGGCGGTGGTGCTCATCGTGGCTCTGTGGTCGCTGCCGACCACCGGCCTGTTGATCAGCTCCTTCCGCCCCCAGGGTGACGTGGCCACCACCGGCTGGTGGTCGGCCTTCGCCCACCCGTTCGAGACGGCAACCTGGACCGCCGCCAACTACGACGGCGTGCTCAACGCCGACGGGCTGTGGCGGGCCTTCGGCAACAGTGTGGTCATATCGATCCCGGCCACCGTCATCCCCATCACCGTGGCCGCCTTCGCCGCCTACGCCTTCGCCTGGATGAAGTTTCCCGGTCGCCAGTTCATCTTCTCCGCTGTGGTCCTGCTGCTGGTGGTCCCGCTGCAGATGACGCTGGTCCCGCTGCTCCGTCTCTACAACAACTTCGAGCTGAGCGGGACCTACGTCGGCACCTGGCTGGCCCACGCCTCCTTCGGGCTTCCCCTGGCCGTCTACCTTCTCTACAACTACATCTCGTCGCTACCCAACGAGATCATGGAATCGGCCCGCATCGACGGGGCCTCCCACTACGACATCTTCCGTCGACTGGTCCTGCCGCTGTCGGTCCCGGCTCTGGCCTCGTTCGCCATCTTCCAGTTCCTGTGGGTCTGGAACGATCTGCTGGTCAGCCTGGTCTTCCTCGGCACCGACTCCGAAGTGGCCACCCTGACCGCCCGCCTCAACGAGCTGGTCGGGTCCCGGGGCGAGGCCTGGCACATCCTGACCGCCGGGGCCTTCGTCTCGATGGCCGTGCCTCTGGTGGTGTTCCTGGCGTTGCAACGGTTCTTCGTCCGTGGTCTGCTGGCTGGATCGGTCAAGGGTTAGGACACAACGAATGGACCCGATGTTTCACACCATTGATCGCAGCCTGCTGTGGGCCTTCGAAGGCACCGAGGTACCAGCTGCGGTCTCCCAGCGGGCGGCCGCCGGCCTGGTCAGCGGCATCACCCTCTTCCGCCACTACAACCGCTTGACCAAGTCGGTGGCCGCCGACATCAGCGGCCAGCTGGCCGAAGCCACCGGGCGGGCCGGTCAACCGCCGGCCCTGGTGGCCATCGATCAGGAGACCGGCCAGTTTCTCGGCCTGGGCGGTTCAACCCCGTTCGCCGGCAACCTGGCACTGGGAGCCGTCAACGACGTCGAGCTGACCGAACGGGTCGGGCAGGCCATCGGGGGGGAGCTGCGCTCGGTTGGCATCACCATGAACTACGCGCCGGTGGCCGACATCATCACCCGGCCCGACAACCCGTCGCTCGGCATCCGGTCGTTCGGATCCGATCCGGCCGCAGTGGCCGCCCACGTCGGGGCCATGGTCCGAGGGTTGCGTCGGGGCGGAGTGTTGACGGTGGCCAAACACTTCCCCGGCAAGGGCGAGGCCGACGTCGATCCCCACCACCGGCTGCCGGTGCTGGAACTCGATCTCGAGCGACTTAAGAGGGTGGAACTGGTGCCCTTCCAGGCCGCGGTCGATGCCGGCGTCGACGGAATCATGATGGGGCACTACGCCCTACCGGCGATCGACGGCCGGCGGGACCTCCCGGCCACCGTGTCAGCGGCCGTCGTCAAGCCGCTGATCCGCCGGCATCTCGGCTTCGACGGACTGACCATCACCGATGCCCTCGACATGGGCTCGCTGGCCCAGGGCGCGGGCTCGGTCATCGAGGCCGTCGCCGCTCTCCGGGCCCCGCTCGATCTCCTGCTCTGCTCGGCTGATCTGGATCGGGCCGAGTCGCTGTCGACCGGCCTTCGCCTGGCCTACAGCCGGGGCATCATCGACGACGCCGAGCTGCTGCGATCGCATGATCGCATCACCCAGGCCCGCAAGGGGCTGGCCACCATGGGCTCAAGGGCGGCCAACTCCGACTTCGACTCTGACTTTGACCGTGGCGCCGCCGAGGAGCTGGCCGGCGAGCTGGCTCGGCGTTCGACGACCCTGGTGCGGGACGAGCCGGCCCTTCTCCCTCTGGCTCCCGGCACCAGGGTCGTTTCGGTCATGGTGAAGCCGGTCGATCTGACACCGGCCGACACGTCGTCGTACCAGGAACCCGGGTTGGCCGCCGCTCTGGCCCGCCACTTCGATGTGGTGGCCGACGTGGTGGTGGGTCACCGACCGTCAGGCGCCGACATCGACCGGGCGGTGGCCGCGGCGGCAAGTGATCGGGTCGAGGTCGTGGTCGTCGGCACCATCACCGCCACCGCCGAGCAGGGCGAACTTGTCCGACAGGTTGACGAGCTGCGGCCCACGGTCACCGCCGCCCTTCGCACCCCCTTCGATCTGCTGACCTATCCGACCGCCACCAGCCACCTCTGCACCTACGGGCTTCTGACCCCGTCGCTCATGGCTCTGGCCGACACTCTGGCCTCCGGTGATGCTCCGGGGGCGCTGCCCAGCCCGATTCCCGGCCTGTACCCCACCGGCCATCGACTCGTACGCCACTGAGCAGGAGCAACCGCCATGGAAGTTGTCGTCGTTCCCGACCCCGCTGCCGTCGCTCAACTGGCAGCCGGCGCCATCGAGCGCCTGGTGGCCGCCAAACCGGATGCGGTGATCGGGCTGGCCACCGGAAGTACTCCGCTCCCGCTCTACGCTCAGCTGAGCCGGCGACGGGCTGAGGGACGCATCGACTTCGCCGGGGTTCGGGCCGTCATGCTGGACGAATATCTTGGTCTGCCGACCGGCCACCCCCAGTCGTACCGTCGGTTCCTCCTCGACAATGTCGTCGGACCCATAGGACTCGATGAGAGCAACCTCATCGGACCGGACGTCACCCGGGCCGGAGCGGCCGTCGAGCAGGCAGCAGCCGAATTCGAGGAACGGATCCGATCCCTGGGCGGCGTTGACCTGCAGATCCTCGGTATCGGATCGGATGGTCACATCGGCTTCAACGAACCGACCTCCTCGCTCGGTTCCCGGACCAGGATCAAGACGCTCACGTCGGACACCCGCCACGACAACGCCCGTTTCTTCGATCACGACATCGATCAGGTGCCCCGCCACGTCATCACCCAGGGCATCGGCACCATTCTCGACGCCCGCCACCTGGTGCTGCTGGCCACCGGAGAGGGCAAGGCCGAGGCCACGGCCCGGGCGATCGAAGGGCCGGTCTCGTCCATGGTTCCCGCCTCGGCTCTGCAGTTGCACCCCCACGCCACCGTCATTGTCGACCACGAAGCCGCCGGCCGGCTCCGGCTGCGGTCCTACTATGAGGAGACGTACGCGGCGAAGCCGTCGTGGCAACAACTCTGAAAATTGTGGTCGGATGTGTCCAAAACGTCCGGGGCCACTCGACGTTGAGGCGAAGTCACAGCAAAATATGCTTGATCTTCAGGAGGACTGATACTCATGCGCTACTTGCTTCTGCTCCATTCCGCTCCCGACGCCGGCCCCGAGCCGGGTAGCCCGGAGGAGGCGGCCGAGATGCCGCAGTGGTTCGCAGTGACCGAGGAGATGGGCAAGGCCGGTGTGATGCTCGGGGGCGAGGCGCTCCACGGCGTCGAGACCGCCACCACCGTGCGGGTCCGAGACGGCAAGACCGTCACCACTGACGGCCCGTTCGCCGAAACCAAGGAGACCCTGGGCGGGTTCTACATGCTGGATGTCGATTCGCTGGACGACGCCATCGAGTGGGCGACCAAGCTGCCCAACGCTCCCTACGGTTCAATCGAGATTCGTCCGATCATGGAGTTGCCGACCGAGTAGGTTTGGGGTGGGCCGTAGCCGTCGGCCCCTACCCTGGCCTGTATGCAGCAGTCAGTCGTCGCCCAGGTCTTTGCCGGCGAATGGCCCCGAATCGTGGCCACGCTGGTGCGAGAGCTGGGCGACATCGACTTGGCCGAGGATGCTGCCCAGCAGGCCTTCGCCGAGGCCGCCGCCGCTTGGGGTCCCGGCAGCACCCCAACCCGTCCGGGGGCCTGGTTGCTGACCACGGCCCGCCGTCGGGCCATCGACGTGATCCGCCGCAAGACGAATCTGCGCGACAAGCTGGAGCGTCCGGTGGCCGTCCCCGGGGCCTGGCCGGGGGCCTTCCCACCCGACGAGGAGCCTGAGCCCAATCAGCTGCTCGACGATCAGCTGGCGCTCATTTTCGGGTGCTGTCACCCGGCCCTCAATCGTGAGGCCCAGATCGCATTGACCCTGCGCACCGTGTGTGGCCTGTCGACACGCCAGATTGCCGCCGCCTTCCTGGTTCCAGAGGCGACGATGAGCAAGCGGCTGGTTCGGGCCAAAGACAAGGTCCGAACCGCTGGTATTCCCTTCACAGTGCCGCCCCGAGATCGGCTGACCGAGCGACTCGACGCCGTCTTGGCCGTGGTCTATCTCATCTACACCGCCGGTCATGCCGCCAACGACGGCCCGGCCCTCATTCGGGGTGGTCTGTGCGACGAGGCCCGGTGGCTGGCTGATCTGGTGGCCGACCTGCTGCCCGATCAAGCCGAAGCGCTGGGGTTGAGCGCCCTGGTCAACCTGTCGGATTCCCGCCGTATGACCCGGGTCGACGGGGCCGGCCATGTGGTGCTGCTGGCCGACCAGGACCGCAGCCGCTGGGACACCGATCTCATCGAAGCCGGTCGGCGGCGGCTGCAGGCGGCCGACGAGCTCGACGACCCCGGCCCCTACCAACTGCAGGCCGCCATCGCCTTGGTTCACGCCATGGCTACCACCGCGGCCGAGACCCGATGGGGGACGATCGTCGTCCTCTACGATCGTCTGATGACCTTCGAGCCCACCCCGGTGGTGGGGCTGAACCGGGCCGCTGCGGTGTCGCAGGCCTGTGGACCGGCGGCCGGGCTCGAGGCGCTGGACTCCCTGGCTCTCGACGACAAGGCGTCGGCCGAGCTCGACAACTACCGCTACTTCCACTCGGCCCGGGCCGACATGCTGCTGCGGCTCGACCGGGGACCCGAGGCCGCGGCCTGCTACCGCCGAGCGCTGGAGCTCACCGGCAACGACTCCGAACGCCGCTTCCTCACCAGCCGCCTGGCCGAGTGCTCGCCCTGACTCACCCCCAACCTCCCAACCCCCAACCCCAATTCTTGCAGTAAAAAGCGAGGCCCAGCCTCGCTTTTTACTGCAGTTGTTGGACGGGAGGGACGAGTTGGTAGACAGGTCCGGGTGATCACCGGTTTGCGGGCGATGTCGATCGTCGAGGCCACGACCTATCTTGCCCTGCTGGCGGCGACGGTCTACAAGTACGTGGCCGCCAACACTTGGGGGGTCCAGGTGCTGGGCCCGATCCACGGTGTGCTGTACCTGGTGTTCGCGGCCATGGTGTTCCTGACCCGAAGCCGGTTGGGTTGGTCGGGCCAGAAGGCCGTTTACGCCGTGGTGCTGGGCGCTCTGCCCTTCGGGGGATTCTGGGTCGAGTCCCGATGGCTGCGCCCCCTACGAACCTAGGGCGCCAAGTCGATGGTGGGTGGTGTCGGGTTGGCCGCCGTGCCCAGCCGGGAGGCCGGGTCGGACGGATCGTCGCCCGGCTGGGTGACGATCGAGGCCAGGGAGTCGAGGGTCATACAGTCGGCCAGGATGTTGTGGAAACGCCGCAGCGGTTCCTCGAACCGCCCGATCAGTGGGCCCGGTGGGGGAGCCCCTCGGGTCAAGCCTCGCTGCGACCGCTGCACGATGTCGATGTCTTCGCCGTTGACCTCGAACCAGAATTTGCGGGTCGGGGCGAAGGCCGCCTCGTCGACGTCGATGGAGGCTGAGGGCAGGAGGAAGGTGCAGGTCTCAGCCGTCACCCCGGGAGCCAGGGGATCGAGTCGCATCACGAAGATGTGGTTGGGCAGCACCGACAGCAACACGTTGGGGAAGATGGCCACGAACCGTCCGCTCACCGAGTCCGACGGATCCAGTCCGTCGAGCGGCGGCAGAGCCAGCCAATCGTCGCGCTCGTCGCCCGATACCGGCGTTGTCGTCTGACCGCAGTATTGCCCCGGTCCCTGGTAGCGGTAGTGGTCGGCCACCCGTGACACCTTGGCCAGCTCGGGATGGACCCAGGTCAGGTGGTAGTACTCCTGGTAGTTCTCGCTGATGAGCTTCCAGTTGGCGTCGATGGTGAGGGTCTGTTCCTCCCGCTTGTCCCACTCGTCGAATCGGTAACCGGCCATTCGGTCGGGCAGGTCACCCAACCAGGTCGGCAACGGCGGGGTGGCCGGGTCGAGACAGGCGAACAGCAGCGGACCCCACACTTCGACCCGTACCGGCAGCAGCGAGTAGTCGGCCTTGTCGAACGAGGCCCGGGGAATCTGGTCGACGTAGGGGGCGGCCCGCAGCGAGCCGTCGAGGGCATAGGACCAACGGTGGTAGGGACAGCGGATGGTGTTGGCCACCTCGCAGTCGACGTCGGTCAGTTCGGTGCCCCGGTGGCGGCAGGCGTTGAGGAAACCGTGGAGCTGCCCGGTCGCACCATCACGGGTGATGATGATGGATCGACTGCCCAGGCGGCGAACGATCAGCCGACCGGGGCGAGCGACATCGGCCGCCACGCCGACACAGACCCAGGCCCGCTCGAACACCTGCTGTTGCTCGATCTGGAAGAACTCCGGATCGGTGTAGCACCCCGGGTCGAGGCCGAGGCACTGGTTGAGAGGCAAACGCGACCCGGTCCAGGCCGACGGGTTGCGCCAATCCCTGCTGCCACTGTCACGGTCGAGGCCAGCGGCAGCCGCATCATGAGCCGTCATGGCTCAAGCGTGCCTGCGGGGCCCGTTTGCTGTCAAGAGGACGATTGCGCCGATTCGCCGCCCGTCTCCAGCGCTGTCTTCCGGGCCGCTTCCCAATCCGCAGCCAGTTTCTCGGCCGTGGCCAGGTCGGTCTCGTAGGTGATCTTGATGTTGGCCTCCTCACCGGCGATCACCCTCACCGGCGTATCGCTGAACCGCTGCACCACCTCGGCCGTGTCGACCCCCTGAAACCCCACTTCGGCCGCTCGATCATGCGCGGTCAGGAGGGTCGAGGCGTCGAAGGCTTGAGGGGTCTGCACCCACACGTGGTCGGCGGCGGGCACGAACCGCTGCCGGTCGAGCGAGTAGAGGGCATCGGTCACCGCCAACCCGGGGACGGCCGATCCCTCGGCCTCCGCCGCCCGCAGCAGGCGGTCGAGCAACGCCGGGCTCATGAACGGTCGAGCCCCGTCGTGCACGGCCACCACGTCGAGCCGGTCTCCGTCGATGAGCGAACGGAGGGCACTGACTCCGGCTCGCTCGGACAGGTGGCGGGTTTCACCCCCCGGTGTTGTGTGCGCCGTGGTTGTCGGGTGCTGGTCGACCCGTTGGGCCGGAGGGGCGACCTGGTCGGCGTCGTCGGGTCGGTGGACGAGCACGACATCGGTCACCAGCGGGCAGGCCAGAGCGGTGTCCACCGAGTAGTCGAGTATGTTCCGGCCCCTGATGGGCAGATACACCTTGTTGACGCCCGCGCCCAGGCGGGAACCCATGCCGCCGGCCAGGATGACCACTGCGGCCCGCGGGCCGTCGCCAGCCGTCCGGTTGTCGGTCTGAGCGCTCACGACCCAAGAGTACCGGCTGCGTGCCGGCCGCTAACCTGGGTCGGGGTGAGTGATTCGACGTTGTCTCCGATACCTGGGCCCGAACTCGGTCTTCCCGAACCGCTGGCCGGCCGGGTGATGGGCGTGGTCGCCGACGATGCCCACCCGGCAACCCTACTGGTCGACCGTGGGCCGCTGACCGAACTGCTGGCCGGGCTCGACCAGGCGGCCACCATCCTGGTGTTCCTGACGGCCGAAGATCGCCTCGACGACCCGGCGGTAAGGCGGCTGGTCGACGGTCTGATCTCGGCCGGGGCGGCGGTGGCCCTGCCCCGGGTTGCCGCCGTCAACGCAGCCAAGCGGGTGCGTGATGGTGTGGTGATCGAGGCGGTGGACCGGAACACCCTGAACCTGGTCCGATCTCCCGAAGCGGTGGACCGCAGTGCCCTCACCCAGGCCCTCACCCAGGCTCTGACCCAGGCTCCTGCCCACGCTTCTACCGACGGGCCGCCCACCGCCGGCGGGGCTCGATTCCGGCCGTCCGAGCTGGTGGCGGCGGCCGGCGGCCGGGTCGTGGTCGTCGACTGAGCAGCGTCTCAGCCCGCTTCCACCACCGCTTTCAACGAGTCCAGCTGGCCCGAGTCAGTGCGCTTCATGGCCATGCGCAGAATCGGGCCCACGATCGACCACAGTCCCGACGTCGAACAATCGGCGTCGAGACAGGCCCGGGTGGCCTGTTCACCCAGCGGTTCGAGCCGGTAGCGGTAGTCGGCCACCACTCCGCCCTGGATGGAACGAAGCGTGATCGACCGTCCCGGGTCGATGGCGGTGATCGACGATGGACGGTCCTTGCCCCGGGCTCGGAAGGTCAGCCTGGTGCCCACTTCGTTGGGCCCGTCGGCCGACATCGACTCGACGCCGCCCATCCACCGTCCGGCGTTGGGCCAGTCGACCAGGGTGGCCCACACCTCGTCGGCCGGTCGGTTGATGGTGGTCTCCACCGCAAATGCTTGTGCCATGGTGATGCACGATAATTGGCCGGCCGGATGGCGTCTTGTACGGATTTCAGATTCGCTCATTCGGGCCGTGCGGTTCGGGAACGAATCCCGGCTCCGACGGCACCTCACCGAACGCTTGGCGTCGGCGGGACATATATACAGTGGGGCTGACACCGGTGTGACGTTTGAAATCGCGGTTCATGTGGGCCTGGTCGAACCAACCATGGCGGGCCGCCAGCTCCGACCACGAACCGAATCCACCGTCCCGGTCGGCGTCGTTGACCTCGTCCAGCAGGCGCCGCATCCGCAGGAGTCGACTGAGCGCTCGGGGGCTCAGTCCGACCAGCCGGCCGAACTCGTCGTCCAGGTGCCCGTGCGACAGCCCGACAGCCTCGGCCACCGTGGAGATGGGCCGCAGCGGATCAGCCTCGACCATGGCCACCGCCTGCTCGATGCGTCCGATGTCTTGTCCCAGTTCAACGGCTCGGGCCCGCCGATCGAGCAGTTCGACGGTGCCGTCCAGCATGCGATCGGGGTCGGGGTCGCCGGCCCGGAGCAGACGCCGAAGCGTCGTGGCCTCCGGCCACCAGGATTCCAGGTCGACCACCCGGCGGGCCAGGTCGAGCGGTGCGATCCCGAACAGCGGTTGGCAGCCGATTGGGGTGGTGACGATGCCAACGGCGTAGGTTTCACCGGTGGGGGCGTTGATCATCGGCTCATCGTGGGGGCCGACCAGGAAGCCGGTGGTGGCGGTGAGTTCCTCGCCGTGGCCGTTGGCCGCCTGTTGCCGGATGGGATCACCCAGAACGACGGCCGCCACCGTTGAGCCTGTGGGGGCCACCTGCTCCTGGTCGTAGGGGACGACGCCCCGGGCATACCAGATCGATTCCACCAGCCGGCCCAGGATGCCGGAGGGCGTACGCCGTCGGAACACGAAGTCGGCCATGGCCCCGGTCGGGTCGTCGGGCGCACCCATGGGCTGAGTCTAAACTCGAACCATGCGCAGTGATGGTCACAGCGTTGGGTAGGGTTTGAGTTGATGCTGATTGCGTTGATCATCGCCGTGGTAGTGGCCCTGGTCTTTCTTGGCTTGTGGTTGACGACGCAATCAAAGGTCGCCGGGTTGACGGCCGAACGTGACGACATCGAGGCCAACCTCGACCGGGTCAACCGCGAGTTGACCACCAGAGACGGTGAGCTGAAGGACGCCAACGGTCGGATCTCGTCACTGGAGGTCAAGAACTCGTCGCTCGACAACGAGCTGACCAGCACCAAGTCGCGTCTCACCGACGCCTCCGACGCTCTGCGCAAGCGCACCGAGTTGGCTGATGCCCAAGCCCTGCAGATCGACGCCCTCAGCGGCGAGCGCGACGAACTGCGGCAGCAGGTCAGCGACGCCGAGGAGCGCATGGTCACCCTGGCCGCTCGACCTGGTGTGGTGGTGGGCGACCTGGCCGTGGCCGGCAGCGACGCCGGTGCCAGTGCCAGTGCCGAGGTGCTGTGGTCGCTGGAGCTGGCCCGGAGTGAACGCCAGTGGCGCAATAGTGTGGCCATTGATCCCCTGGGGGAGACCAGCCCGTTCGAGACGACCGACGATCCGGTGCGGGAGGCGGTGGAGATCGAAGCGGCAGCCCTCCGGGAAGACGTCGGGGCCCTCATTTCGGTCGACTGGCAGGCCCCGCCGATCGAGTCGGTCCGCCGCCGCTTGATGGTGGTTCGGGTGGCTCAGGAGATGCTGGCCACCGCGGCCCGGGTTCCCGGCGCGGCCCGGCTCCAGGTCACGCTCGATGACGAGTCGGGTGAGCTGAAGCTGGAGTTCGTGCCGGTCGACGAGGGTGGCGATGTCGCCAACCTGATACCGCCGCAGATATCCAGCGACCTGATCGACGTTCGCAACGACACCGGCCTGTCGGTCACCGTCAAAGCCGAGTAATCGGCCCCAGGCCGCCATTGTGTGCGCCCGAGCACCCGTATACGAACGCTGCAGCGCACGCAACGGTGGTTGGGGGTAGGTTTTCGCCATGGTTGACGTTTCACCACTGGCACCCGACCGGTTTCCCGAGCTGCCCCCGGTGGCCGGTGTCCGCCTGGCCACCCACGCTGCCGGCCTTCGCTATCACGACCGGCCCGATCTCCTGTTGGCCGAACTGGCTCCGGGCACGACGGTGGCCGGTGTCTTCACCCGGTCCCTGTGCCCCTCGGCCCCGGTTGACTGGTGCCGCCGCATCATCGAGCGTGGCACGGCCCGAGCCCTGGTGTGCAACGCCGGCAACGCCAACGCCTTCACCGGCTCGGCCGGGGCCACGTCGGCCGAATTGACGGCCCGGACCGTGGCCTCAGATCTGGAGGTCGAGCCCGACGACGTGTATCTGGCGTCGACCGGCGTCATCGGCGAACGGATGGACGACCCTGTCCTCACCGCCGCCCTGGCTCGGCTGTCGCCCACGCTGGCCCCGGCCGACAACGTCACCTGGTCGGCCGCGGCCGAAGCCATTCGTACCACCGACACCTACGCCAAAGGGGCGTGGGCCCCCATCGAAGGATCGCCGGCCGGCGTGGTGGGGATCGCCAAGGGCAGCGGCATGATCGCCCCCGACATGGCCACCATGCTGGCCTTCGTGTTCACCGACGCCGCAGTGGCGGCCGACGTGGCCCAGAGCGCCTTGGCCGAGGCCGTCGACCGGAGTTTCAATCGGATCACGGTCGACTCCGACACCTCGACCAGTGACACCGTGCTCCTCTTCGCCACCGGTGCCGCTGTCGGCGCCGCAGTTGACGAGGCGGCCCTTCAGGTCGCCCTCGATCGGGTCTGCCTGGACCTGGCCCACCAGGTCGTGCGCGACGGGGAGGGCGCCACCAAGTTCGTGGCCGTGACGGTGACCGGGGCGGCCGACGACCGGGCGGCTGAGATCATCGCCCGGTCCATTGCCGATTCGCCGCTGGTCAAGACGGCCATCGCCGCCGAGGACGCCAACTGGGGCCGCATCGTGATGGCGGTGGGCAAGTCGGGTCAGGCCGCCGACCGCGATCGCCTGGCCATCTGGATCGGCGAGGAGCAGGTGGCAGCCGACGGCCGGCAGCTCGACGAGTATTCCGAGGCTCGGGCCGGCAAACATCTGCAGGGTCGCGAGGTGTCGTTGCGGGTCGACGTCGGGGTGGCCGGCGGCCTTTCCGGCGGCCCGGCGGGAGGTGAGGCCACGGTCTGGACCTGCGACCTCACCCACGGCTACATCGACATAAACGCCGGCTACCGGTCTTGACCAGCGCAGGGGCCATGCCGTGAGTTCCGTCGACCTGTCGGCCTACAACCTCGATGGGCTGCGCCGTGACGTCATCGAGATCGTCGACGTGCAGTTGGCCCTGAGAGACGCCCTGAATCTGGTACTGCGAGGATCACTCCTGGCTGCCGTTGCGGCCTGGTTCGTCGCCGCCGACATGCCGATCTGGGCCACCATCCCCTTTGTCATCGTCGCCGGTCTCTTGGCTCTGGTGGCGGGGTCCACTCTGGCCCTCCTCCTCGTGGCCCGGAGACGGGTGGTCAGCGCATTGAAGGCCTCGGTGCGGGTTCTGGAGACGGCGGTCCTGATTCGCGATGACATGTATTACCTGTCAAACGGCAGCAAGCAGATCACGACCCGGGAGCTGGCTTCGGCCCTGATGGAGGACGTCGTCGTCCCGGCCCTGTTCGAAAGCGTCACGCTGTTCCTGCCCGGCCCCCTCGGCCTGCTGGCTGCTCCCATTGTCTGGCTGCCGAAACGGCTACTGGGCCGTACCGTCTCCCTGGCCATCGACCACCTGCCCAGCGAGCGTCTCGACGCCGATGTGGTGATCAGCAGTCGAGCCCTGTTTCATGCCGACTCCCATGTCGGGCCGTCCCCGGAGACGGAGGTGGCGGCAACACTCAAACTGAGCGAGATCGTCGAGCCGGTGGTTGTGACCGTCATCAAAGCACTGTGGCCACCCACGTTGGTGGTGACGGCGGTGGCGTCGATCCCGCTGATCATCTGGTTGCTGATCGGCCTGCTAGTCTAGCCGTCAGCGCAGACGGGTGGTACCGGGTGGTGCCAACTCGATCCAGGTTTGGCCCGGCCGGAAGGCCACCGGGCTGCCTGCCTTAGTGGTGAATCGGATCGGTTGCGTAGCCGCCCCCCGAGCCCACCACCCGTCGATCCAGGTGCCGGCGACGAACATCAGGGCACGACCCCGACCGATGGTGTGAGCCTCGGGCGACTGGGCGTCGATGGCGTTGGCGGTGTAGTCGACGACCATGACGATGACGTTCTCAGCACCCATCGGTTGGCCGGCGGAGTCGACGTGGGCGGTACCGTTCTGGGTTCGCCGCCAGACCCGTTGGGAGCCGTCCCAATGCCAGCGGACGGAAGCCCGACCAAAGTCAATGGCCACCCCGCCGGGTCGTGGTTCGCCGGTCGACGGAATCGCCCCGGTGCTGAACATAACCGGGGGAGCAGCCGCATTGTCGGGGGCATGTTTCCAGAGACCGGCGGGACTGGTCATCAGGTTGTGAGGGGCCCGACGGCGCGAATCCCGCCAGTACTCGTTGACCTTCAGCGCGTTGACGTTGACCACCGGGGCGCCTTCCAACGCGGCCAGCACCCCGGGATTGGCCCCGGAGGCGGCCAGCAGCGGACGGTTGTAGGGGGCGAGCACGTCGAAGTCCGAGATCCGCACCGAGCGGACCGGTCCGACCACGGGTGGGGTTTGACTGTGAAAGACGCCGATGAGGCGGGTCAACCTGCCTTCCACCATTTCCTCGTAGACGATGTCGGCCCGGTTCAGGCCGATCTGGGGGCGACCGGCGTCGACGTTGTCGATCTTGACGGCCAGCGCCGGGCGGTCGACCGCGGCGACGCCGAACTGCCCGGTCAGGGGACGGCGAGCAGGGAACAGCCGTCCCAGTCGGGCCCGGTAGGCCGGCGATCCGATGACCTCGTTGATCAGGTCGGCGGTTGGCGTGGTGGCCGGCCGACCGGCCCATGCTTCGACCGCGGCATTGTCGGGAATCCTCTTGAGCAGGGTGATCCACAGCACCGACAGACGGGCCGACACGCTGGTCCGGCGGGCGTTCTCCGGCGATTCGGAGAACGCCAGCAGCAATTCGCCCCGGTCCTGCCCTCGCTGCAGCTGGCCGACCCAGTAGTCGGCCCCCGCCCGGTCGGCCGCTCGGCCCAGCACGTTTCGGTAGATGCGGTCGACGAACTGGCGGTCGGTCAACGACCCGTAGCGGTTGACGAACTCGGTGGAGGTGGCGAAGACCTCGGCGATGGTCTTGAAGTCGGAGCCGCCGCGGGCCGCTTTCACCCAGTAGGACAGACCCGACGGGTCGGGAGACCGGAGGAAGGCGGCACGGTAGAGCCGGACGGTCGGCTCGTAGGCCCCGCCGACCTCGACCGACTGGATGAAGGCTTCGATCACCCGGGCCGGCGGCATTCCTGATCCAATGGCGGTGGCCCAGAAATCGAGTCCGCCGGGATCGGCCGGGCGGCCCAGCAGGTCACGGTAGATCCGGTCGACCAGGGCGTCGGGCGCGACCTGGGTCGGGCTGAGCGGGATCGGGTCGGACTGGTGCGGTGTCGCCCCAAGCTGGGATGCGGCCATCGCCGGCGCTGCTCCCGCCGTCACGGTGGTCATCAGGAGCAGGACGGCCACGACCGCGATCACGACCGATATCAGATGGGGCCGGCTGCTGGTTAGGGTGGGGGGTCGAGAGGCCATCGGCTCATCCATCGGGTATGCCGGGCCAACATTGAGCGCCGCCAGGGTGAATCCGTCAAACGGCCGCCCGACGAAAGACTGCCTATGGCTGTGGCATCCAAAGCATCGGTGACCGAGCGGCTGGTGACCGCCGGTGTGGCGTTGGCCGAGCGGGGGGCTCCCGATCGGCTGGTCCGCCGGGCCATGCGGGCCGCAGTGGGCCGGCGGCTTTCGTCTGAGGTCGCCCGCTCGACCACCGAGCGGACCCGCTGGCTGGCCCAGTGGGCCGACGGTCCCATCGCGCTGGTACCGGACGAGGCCAACCGGCAGCACTACGAGGTCCCACCTGAATTCTTCGAGCTGATTCTCGGACCCCGGCTCAAGTACTCCTCAGCCCTGTGGGCCGTCGGCCACCGGGAAGACACGCTGGCTCAGGCCGAGGAACGCATGCTCGATCTCACCATCGACCAGGCCGGTATCACCCCCGGTGCCCGAGTGCTCGACCTGGGCTGTGGCTGGGGTTCGCTGTCACTGCGAATGGCCGAACGGTTTCCCACCGCCACGGTGCTGGCCGTCTCCAACTCCCGACCGCAGGGCGATTTCATCCGACAGCGGGCCCGCGCCGCCGACCTCGACAACATCGAGCACCAGGTGGTCGATGTCAATGCTCTGGCCGAAGCCGACCTGGGCGATCACTTCGATCGGGTGGTCTCGGTGGAGATGCTGGAACACGTCCGCAATCACGCTCGGCTGTTCGAGGTGGTGGCCGGGCGGCTCAGGGCCGGTGGCGCCTTCTACGTGCATGTGTTCGCCCATCGCAACCTCTTCTGGCCCTTCGCCGATGACGGGGCGGCCAACTGGATGGCCCGCCACTTTTTCACCGGCGGCGTCATGCCCTCCCACCATCTGTTCGAGCGGCTACTGGCCGAAAGCATCTCAAGGGGCGAAGGTCGACCGCTGCTCGAGGTGGCCGAGCGCTGGTGGTTCAACGGCACCCACTACGCCCGAACCCTCGATGCCTGGCTCGACCGCCTCGACGCCGATCGCCCGGCCGTCACCGAGGTGCTCGCTCCGGTCTACGGCGACGACACCGACCGCTGGGTGCAACGGTGGCGGATGTTCCTCATGGCCTGCTCCGAGTTGTTCGGTTATGCCGACGGAACCGAGTGGGGTGTCTCCCACCAGCTGCTCAGTCGCCCGTCGTGACCGGGTTCTCGGGCCAGTGGTGTTTGGGATAGCGGCCGACCATGTCCTTGCGGACCTCGGCCCACGATCCCGACCAGAATCCGAGCAGGTCGGTTGTCGTCTGGATCGGCCGCTGAGCCGGCGACAGCAGCTCGATCACCACCGGCCGGCCCGCCACTTGGGGGTGCTCCGCCAACCCGAAGAAGTCCTGGGCCCGCGACGACACCGTAGGTCCTTCCTCCCGATAGTCGATCGGTAGGCGCCGCCCACCGGGCAGGTCGAGGTGGGTCGGAGCCAGCTGGGCCACATCGGCCCGGAGCGAGTGGTCAAGCGAGCGCTCCAGCATCCGGTTCGGGTCGAGCCGGTTGACCTCGTCGACCGAGGTGGCCGCCCGCAGCGACGGGCCCAGCCACTGGTCGAGCGAATCCAGCAAGCCATCGTCGGACCAATCGGGCCAGGGGTCACCGAAGCGGTCACGCAAGGCCATGACCCGGTAGCGCAGACCGTTGCCCTGGGAACGCTGGGCCGAAGCCCGGTTGCCGGGCGACCGGGTGACGCCGCTGCCTTTGCCCTTCTGCTTTTTCCCCGACTTCTTGGACTTCTTGGACTTCGCCCGGTCGGCCTTCCCGCCCCGAGACTTGGCGCCCTGCCCATTACGGCCGGAGCCGCCGCCCCAGTCGAGCAGTGAGAAATCGCGGCGGATCAGATCGGCCAACGCGGCGGCCGCCTCCTCGCCCGGTTGGGCCCGCCGTTTACCCTCGGCCAGCACCACGCCGCCTATCCGGGAGATACGATTTTCCATCACCCGACCGTCGTCGATCACCAGATCAACCTGGGTCTCGATCCGGTTCTCGAACCGATCGAAAACGTCCACCTCGTCCAGGGCGGCGGCCAGACGGATGCGGGCGTCGGCTCGTTTGCCGTCGAGATCGGCCGCCACCAGGAACCGTTCGTTCGACAGCCGGTCGCTGTCGGGGACCCAGGCGGTGGTACCGGTCCGCAGCTGAAATCGGCCCCGGCTACCCCGGGCCACCGCCAGACGATCGGGGAAGGCCAGGGCCAGCAGGCGGCCAATTCGGTTGGTGTCGACACCGTCGGTAACGCCGTCTCGACCCCACGACAGCCGGGACCGGCGGGCCAGGTCCTCGGCGGTCCGCAGCACCCGCCGCAGGGCCCGGCGGTCGATCTTCAGGTCGTGGCGGTCGGGTTGGCCCACCAGGAGCTGGACCCGCAGGCCGAGGTCGGCCGGTGGGTTGGGCCGGTTTCCGGCCAGCGGATCCCGCTCGTCGAGGAAGGCCGCCACCAGGCAGGCCAGGCGCTGGTCGGCTTCGCTATCGGCCTCCAGGATCATACGGGCCAAACGGGGATGGGCCGGTAGCCGCACCATCTGATGACCGAGATCGTTGAGCAGACCACTGTTGTCGATGGCCCCCAACTCCTTCAGGAGTTGTTCCGCTTCGGTCCACACCTTGGGCGGAGGGCGATCCAGGAAGAACAGCGACTCGGCATCCCGCAGGCCCCAGGCCCGTAGTTCGAGGACCAGGCCGGCGAGGTCGACCTGGGTGATCTCGGCCGCCCGCTGCCGCTCCCGGCCGGCGTGTTCCAGCTTCGACCACAACCGGTAGGCCACCCCCGGCTCGGTTCGTCCCGCCCGCCCTGATCGCTGGGCGGCCGAAGCCTGGGAGACGGTGATGGTCTGGAGTCGAGGCATACCGGTGCGGGTGTCGAACCGGGGCTTGCGGGCCAGACCGGAGTCGATCACGATCCGCACCCCTTCAACCGTCAGGCTGGTCTCGGCGATGTCGGTCGACAGAACCACTTTGCGCCGGACCGACGGCGCCAGCGCAGCATCCTGGTCGTCGAGGGAGAGGCCACCGTGGAGCCGGTGGACCTCGGCCGGCACACCGCCGTCGGTCAACGCCTCGGCCACGGCATTGATCTCGCCCACTCCGGGGAGGAAAACCAAGGCGTCCCCCACTTCCTCGTCGAGGGCCTGATGAACAACGGCGGTCACGTGACGTATCAGCTCCCGTCGATCGTGGCGGGCCCGCCGGACTCGACGGCCTCCTCCCGGAGGTTTGACCGGTACGTGGCGAACGTCGATCGGATGCTCCCGGCTGGCCGAGGTGATGACCGGAACCGGGGCCCCGGCCAGGTGGTCCGACAGGGCGGCGGCCACTCGATCGGCGTCGATGGTGGCTGACATCAACAGCAGCCGAAGGTCGGGCCGTAACGACTGGGCCACATCGATGGTCAAAGCCAGGCCGAGGTCGGTCTGCAGGTTACGTTCGTGGAACTCGTCGAACAGGACGGCGCCGACGCCCGACAGTTCAGGATCGTTCTGTAGTCGTCGGGTCAGAATGCCCTCGGTGACCACTTCGATGCGGGTTTCGTCGCTGGTGGCGCGATCGTCCCGGGTGGTGTAGCCCACGGTTCGCCCCACCCGCTCACCCAGCAGCGATGCCATGCGGTGGGCGGCGGCCCGAGTGGCCAGTCGCCGGGGCTCCAGCACCAGAAGGCGTCGGCCGTCGAGCCACGGTTCGTCGAGCAGCCGGAGGGGCACGATGGTGGTCTTGCCCGAGCCGGGCGGGGCGACCAGCACCGCCAGTAGCTGGTCGGCCAGCGCCGCCCGCAGCTCCGGCACCACGGCCTCGACCGGGAGTTGCGGGCCGATCGGCCCGGGCGAGGCGTCGGTCATCAGCGGCCGAGCAGGTTGTGGTCGTGGGCGAAGACCACGGCCTGCACCCGATCCCGCAAGGCCAGCTTGGACAACAGGTTGGAGACGTAGGTCTTAATTGTCGCCTCGCCCAGAATCAGTTCGGACGCGATCTCGCTGTTGGTCAGGCCCCGGGCCACCAGCAACAAGACCTCCCGCTCCCGGTCGGTGAGCTGTTCGAGTTCCGGCGGCTCCGGGCCGGTCGGACCGCCGGGCCCGGCCGAACCGGTGGCGAAGGAACCGATCACCCGCCGGGTGACCGACGGATCCAGCAAGGCGTCGCCACTGGCCACGACCCGAATGGCGTCGACCAGGTCTTCGGCCGGAGCGTTCTTGAGCAGAAAGCCGCTGGCCCCCAGGCGCAACGCCTCGAAGATGTAGTCGTCCTGCTCGAACGTGGTCAAGATGATGATCCGGGGTCCGATCTCCGGACCGTCCGATTCGGCCGCCAGGATTCGTTCGGTGGCTTCCAGGCCGTTGAGCCGGGGCATCTCGACATCCATGAGGATCACATCGGGTCGAGCGGCCTCAACCATGGTCACGGCGTCGATCCCATCGCCGGCCTCGGCCACGATGGTGATGTCGGGCTCCACGTCGAGCAGCATGCGGAAGCCGGCCCGGACCATTTCCTGGTCGTCGACCAGCATGACCCGAATCATGTCTCCACCAGGGGCTGACTCAGCCAGCCGACGGGCAGAGTGGCCTTCACCTCGTAGCGGCCGTCCGGTCCTCGTCCGGCGGCGAAGGTACCGCCGTGCAGCCCCACTCGTTCCCGCATGCCGGCCAGCCCCGAACCGGCCCGCTGAAGGTTGCCGGTACTCGTCTGGGCGGCGGTCCTGGCCACATCGTTCGACACCAGGATGTTGACCCCGTCGTCCTCGGTGGCCACCACCACCTCGATCCCACCGCTGCCGTGACGGATGGCATTGGACAGCGCCTCCTGCACGATCCGATAGACCGACACGCCGAGGGCCGGGCTGTCGGGAACGGGCCCGGTACGGGAGAAGGCGACCTCGGTCCCGGCGGCCCGGAGTCCGCCGACCAGTTCGTCGAGTTGGGCGATGGTGGGAGTGGAGGCCGGGCTGGTGGGCTCCCCGGTCGGCTCCCGCAGCATGGTGATGAGACCACGGAGTTCATCGACGGCGTTGCGGCTCTGCTGCTCCATGTTGAGCAGCATCGTCTCGGCGGCGTCGGGATTGCGGGCGATCTGGCGGCGGGCGGCTGCGGCCTGAATCCCCAGCAGGCTGACGGTGTGGCCCACCACATCATGAACCTCCCGGGCGATGGCCAGCCGTTCGCTGTTGCCGACCTGGGCGTCCAGCTCGGTGACGGCCGACTCCAGTTCCCGGCTACGTTCGGTCAGCTCGGTGGCCAGGTGCCGTCGACGTCGTTCCCAGTCACCCAGGAACCAGCCCAACCCCACGAAACCGACATTGGCCACCAGTTCGGCCGCCGCCACCCCCACCATCAACCGGGCCGAGAAGTTGTCGCTGTCGATCCCACTGCGAGTGACGAAGAACGCCAGCAGGACGGCCCCCACCGCCACCGCAAACAGCCCACGGGCCCAGTCTCGATAGGCCTCGCGTCCGTAGACGCCGGCCGACACCAGGGCCACGAAAGCGGCAACATTGGTGGCGGTGATCTCGGCTACCTCGTTGATGGTCATCAGCACCATGCCGACGGTGATCACCACCAGCGAGCCGAGGGGGAACACCCGGCGGAACATCACCGGGGCGATGGCCACCGTGGCGGTCACCACGATCGTCGTCGTCGAGGGCCCGACGTGATCATCGATCAGATCGGCGAACACCCGATCGTTCCAGATGGCCAGCACGATTCCCATGGCCACCAACAGCGCGGCCACGGCCACGTCGGACCACGGCGGCACGATCGATTGCGTTCGAGGGCCAGGCATACCGCCACGCTACTTCACCGGGCGGAGCGGCACCTCCCCCTTCCGGGGGATGGCCATCAGCCTGTAGACGGATCCGTCCGCCACCCGACATGGGTCAGACTGGAGCCATGTTGGAACTTCATGGGTTGCAGAAGTCGTTTGGTGACGTGCAAGCGCTGCGTGAGGTGTCGTTTTCGGTCGAGCCGGGTCGCATCACCGGGTTCCTGGGTCGAAACGGGGCCGGTAAATCAACCACCATGCGCTCGATCTTCGGCCTGGTCAATCTCGATCAGGGCGACGTGCGATGGCAGGGTCGACCGGTCGACGAGGAGGCGATGTCGGGGTTCGGGTTCATGCCCGAGCAGCGTGGTCTGTACCGCAAGATGGCCATCCGTAGCCAGGTCTCGTGGTTCGCTCAGCTGAAGGGCATGGACCGAACCTCGGCCGATGCCGCCGCCGGCCAGCTGCTGGAGGAGCTCGGGCTCGGTGACCGGCTGGGTGACAAGCTGGAGGATCTGAGCCACGGCAATCAGCAACGGGTTCAGCTGGCCGCATCCCTGGCCCACGATCCAGTGCTGGCGGTGCTCGACGAACCTTTCAACGGGCTGGATCCTTCGGCTGTGGTCGTGCTCAACCAGCGGCTGCGTCGCCTGGCCGAGCGAGGCAAGGCAGTACTGTTCTCGTCGCACCAGCTGGATCTCATCGAGGACTTGTGCGACGAGGTGGTGATCATCGACGAAGGGCGGATCATGGCCACCGGCTCGGTGTTCGACGTTCGCAGCCGGAGCAATCACCACGTTCTCAACCTGGCCTACGCCACCGCCCCCGACTGGACCCTGCTGGCCCGGGAGGGCGTCAGCGCCCAGGGAACCCGCACCGGCTCGATCGTGCTCCAGGGCACCGAACGGCTCCACCACCTTTTGAAGGTGGCCGACGACGCCGGGTCGCTCAGCCGGTTCTCCTTCGATCTCCCATCCCTGTCCGACGTCTTCCAGGAGGTAACGGCATGACCACCGATATTGGATCCCCCCGGCCGCCGGCCGGCACATCGTCGTCGCTGCTGGGCGACGCCGGCCTGGTATTCCGGCGCGAGTTCTTCAGCCGAATCCGGTCGAACCTCTTCCTGGCCACCATGGCCTTCGCCCTGGCCATGATCATCGGCGGTGTGGTCTTCGTCAAGATCACCGAATCGGGTTTCGACACCGTCGGTGTCGTCGGGCCCCAGCCCGCCGGTCTGGTCGAAGCGCTACCGGAGCTGGCCGAGGAAGCGGGATTTGATGCTGTCGAGGTCGAGGTGTTCGAGTCGCGGGCGGATCTGGAGGAGGCGGTGCTGGCCGGCGAGGTCCGGGTCGGGGTGGTCGACGGTGAAGAACTGGTGGTCAAGACCAGGGACGGCACCCTGCCCGGCTTTCTCGGCCTGCTGTGGCGCGACGCCCGGTTGGGCGAGGCCATTGCCGGAACCGACGCCGGTGGCGCCGACCAGTCGCTGGCGGCGGCGGCCTCCGAACTCCCGCTGACCGAACTGGAGCCCGATCCGGAGTCGGGAGCCAAGCGAGCGGTCGGGGTTGGCCTGGTGGTCGTGCTGTTCCTCACCATTCAGCTCATGGGCAGCATGCTGTTGCTTTCAATCACCGAGGAGAAGGGCAACAACATCGTGGAGCTGCTGCTGTCATCGATGTCGAGCCGGGCTCTGCTCCTGGGCAAGCTGGTGGCCAACGGCCTACTCGGCCTGATTCAGGTCTTCATCCTGATCGGGACGGCCATTGTGGCCGTGAACCTGGCCGACCTGGGCGACCTGCCGGCGATACCCACGTCGTTGTTGCTCGTGGCCCTGCTGTGGTTCATCGTCGGCTTCGCCTTCTTCGGGGTGTTGATCGCCGCCGCCGCTTCGTTGGCCCCGTCCCAAGAGGACGCCCAGTCGGTGATGACACCGGTCTTCCTGGTATTGCTGGCCGGCTACATGGCTTCGGTCTACGTGGCCTCCAACCCCGACACATCAGCAGCTCGGCTCCTTTCCAACCTGCCGTTTGTGTCGCCGTTCGTCATGCCGTCCCGGTTCCTGGGCGGGGATCTGCCGATGTGGGAGCACGCTCTGGCCTTCGGGATCGCGGCGGTGAGTCTGACCGTCATCCTGCAGTTCGGCGCTCGGATCTACTCCCGCAGCGTCATCCACACCGACCGCAAGTTGGGCTGGCTGGAGGCGTTGCGGTCCGAAGCCGTGCGCTGACAGGGAACCGATCGGGCCGCCACGGGGTAGAACTGACATATGGTCTCCCCCGACGAGTCCGACCACGAGTTGATCGTGGCTGCCATCGGCGGGGATGTCGCGGCCTTCGGTCGGCTGGTGGCCCGCTACCAGCGCGACGCGGTGCGGATCGCCGCCCTGGCCCTGGGCTCGGCCACCGATGCCGACGATGTGGCGCAGGACGCGTTCGTCAAGATCCATCAGGCCCTGCCCCGATTCGATCTGACTGCTCCCTTTCGGCCCTGGCTCTACCGCATCGTGGTCAACACCGCCCGCAGCAGCCAGCGATCGAGCAAGCGTCGCCATGATCTTCGTCTGCGGGCGGCCGCGGTTGGGGCCGTCGGCCCGCCCGGTCGGACGTCGACCGACGATGGTCCGGCCGACATCGCCGAGCATCTCGACCAGCGGCGCCGCATGATCGAGGCCATCAACCGTCTGGGGTCCGATGACCGCCTGATCCTGACCTACCGGTGGTTCGACCAGCTGTCGGAGGCCGAGATGGCCGAGGCCCTCGACTGCCCGGCCGGCACCGTCAAGTCGCGGCTGAGCCGGGCCATGCAGCGACTGCGCAGCGAGATGACTGAGATGAGCGAACCATGAATGATCTGAGCACCACCTTTGTCGACGTCATCGACCGACTCCATCTGCCCGAGGTCGATCTGACCCCCGGCGTCCTGGATCACATCACCGCCGAGACGGCCGCCCCCGCCGGGCCGGCATCGCCCCAGCCCCGGTCGTGGTGGAATCGGCCGGTGGTGGCGGCCGCCGTGGTTCTGCTGCTCGGCCTGGTGGTGGTGACCACCCCGGTCGGTCAGGCGGTGGCCGACTGGTTCGGCATTGGAGCCACCCGGTTCGAGATCGACCCGACGGTGGAGGACAACGGGGCCTCGGGCGGCACCGTCGGCTCGAATGCGGTGCCCGGCGGTGTTCCGGCCGACCCCGACCCGGACATCAGGCCCATCGAGTCGCTGGGACGACCGACGGCGGTGCTCGACCACCGGCAGCGGGGTCGGATCTACCTGTGGGAGGGCGACGACGGTGAGTCGCTGTCGCTGTCGGTTCGCCAGGTTGACAACTCCATCCAGTCGATCAAGTCGCTGGCTGGGGCCGATGACGTCGAGTTCCTGGCGGTGGAGCGGGCTGACGGCCGGGAGCTGTTCGGCGTCTGGGTTGGCGCCCCCCATGAGCTGTCCTACCCCATCGAGGGACTCGACGTTGAGCTCAGCGTCGATTCGGGCCCGGTGCTCATCTGGCTGGACGGCGACGTGGAGCTGCGGCTGGAAGGGCCGGCCGACCGGAGCGAGGCTCTCACTCTGGCCGCCGAGATCACGGATGGAACCTCCCTGCTGTCGGCGGAGTAGTTCCGGTATGACACTTGTAGAGGATGTCCCGGTAGACGGCTCCGACCGAGGCCGACGGCCCGAATCGTCGATCACCGCCGAGGTGGTCAGCCGCAGTCGAGGCGGCCGGGTGGCACTGGTCGTCGTGCTGGCCGTGTTGACGACGGTGGTCGCCGCCGTCGGTCTGCTGGGCCAGGCCGATCCCGCCACCGACCGCGCCACCGACGACGACCATCACACCGATCACGATCACACCGAAGCAGCGGCCGACGAGCTCACGAGCTATCACTCGTCGGTCGAACCGCCCCTTCCCACGGCGGCTCCGGCCAGCGGCTTCGACCCGGAGGTGTCGGTGGCCAACCACGACGGCACGGTTGTGGCCTCGGTGGTCGATGGTGTGCTGATGTTCACCGTGGCCGGTGGAACCGTCGACCAGCCGGGGATCGAAGTCGCACCGGGGTTTGAGGTTCGGGCGCTGTCCAACCGGGGGGATCGGGCCGCCCTGCTCCGGGTCGAAACCGATAGCGCCGGCACGGTGACCGGCAGTGCAGTGATGGTCGCCGGCCGGTCGGTGGCGGCCAAGGCCACACCCGCCATCCACCACTTCGACGGCCTTGTCGAACCCGAAGCGTTCTCCACCGACGGGGAGGCGTTGTTCGTGATCGACCACCAGGCCGGGCGGGCGCCGGGCACCTACCGGGTCCGCAGCCTCAACCTGGTCAGTGGGGAGCTGGACGAGATGCTAGGCCCGTCCAAGCAGCCGATCATCGAGGATATGAACGGAAACGGCCGCCGCCAGATATGGGGCCTGACCAACAATCGCCTGTACACCCTCTACATCCGCCAAACTCATCACGTCCACGCCTCCGGCGCGTCCGGCACCGACGGGTTCGTCCACATACTCGACCTCGACGAGGAGTGGGCTTTCTGTCTCGATCTGCCACCCGAGTTCGGCCAAGGGTCGTTGTCGACAACGGCGCTGACCGTGGGCACCGAGTCACTGGCGGTGCTCGATCTAAACGCCGGTGAATCCGGACAGATGGCCTACGCTTCGCTTGACGACCATCAGATCACCGATGTTGTCGATCTGCCGGTGGCCTTCCACCAGGCCATGAAACCGCTGATGGTGGCGGCAATGGCCGACAACGGTGGCAGCTGGGATGAACAAACCGTGCACCTGGCCACAGCCGGCACCGGCATCGCGGTCGGCGTTGGTTCGGGTGTGGTCTGGTTCGATCGGGCCACCATGGAACCGCTGGCCGATCCGGTGCGGTTCGACCGCCCGCTCACGGGTCTGTCCTCGGTTCCCGGCGGGGAGGTGCTGGCCTGGATGTACGACACCCCGGACCCGGCCCTGCTCCGGCCTCCGGCCCGGTCGCTTCAATAGAAGAAGGGCGCACCATGTTCGCATCCGCCGTGGTGCGAGCTGGTGCGCCCGTACCCTTCCATCGGCCGGTCGCCTCGGCAGTTGAGCGGTTCTCACCCGGGCCACGGGAAGTATCGGTGCCGGTCGACGGTTGGGAGATCATGGTGCTTTCGTCCCTGTATCGATCGTCCCTGTATCGATCGTCCCGGTATCGAAGAGCCAAGCCCCTCCTGGTGATGCTGGTGGGACTTGGGTTGTTGGCCGCCGCCTGCTCATCGGCGGCCGATCAATCGGCTGATGAAGCCGAGGCCACCAATGCAGCGACCGAAGAGACGTTGGCCGATGATGGGACCGAGCCCACCGGGGAGGCCGAGGGCGAGCCGGCCGATGACGAGGCCGTGACGGCCGACCCGAACACCGCCGCCGGACAGTTCAACGCCCGCGACACGTTCGGGGAACCACCTCCCATTCCCACCGACTACAACACCGATCTCGACGCCGCCCTGGCCCGGGTCTTCGGTGACACCCTCCCCACCGCCGGGTTCGCCACCACCGAGCGTGACGCCCTGCAAGCCATCGAGGACTCGGGCGATCCTCGCATGGCCTGGTACATCGCTGACCTGCTCCGCTTCTTCGGCGGTACCCAGGGATCCCTCATCACCGCGGCCGAGACACTGACCGGCCTCGATCTGTCGGACGTTTCGCCCTGGGGCTACCTCACCAACCACCTGATCGCCTGGGATGTGCCCGCCCCTCCCGGATATGTCACCCACAAGCGGGCTCTTTTCACCGAGGTCGTGGCCGAGTGGGAGCCCTTCTTCGAAGATGACTCCGATGTTGACTACCGGCTCTGGTCGTGGGGCGGTGTCGGCATCGACGACCGGCCGCTGGGCCGCACCGACATTCCCTGCAACTGCATTCCCGCCGTTGACAATCCCGAGGTCACCGACGCCGCCGGCGGAGACTGGTACGCCGACGATCGCATCGTGTTCGGCGTCGAGATCAACGGCGAGGCCCGGGCCTACCCCCGCAACATCATGGAGATCCGGGAGATGGTCAACGACACCCTTGGTGGTCGCGATATCGGTATGCCCTACTGCACGTTGTGCGGCGCGGCCCAGGTCTACTTCACCGACGAGTTGCCGGCCGGGGTGGAGCGTCCCGTGCTGCGGACCTCAGGCCTGCTGACCCGGTCCAACAAGGTGATGTACGACGTCAACAGCTTCAGCGTGTTCGACACCTTTCTCGGGACGGCGGTGACCGGTCCCCTGGCCGAGGCCGGGCTGCAGCTGGATCAGGCCTCGGTGGTCACCACCACGTGGGGGGAGTGGAAGGCGGCCCACCCCGACACCACGATCCTGGCCGAATCCGAGGCTTTGGGCCGTGACTCCGATCTGCTCAACACCCGCGACGCCGAAGGACCCATCTTCCCCATCGGCGACGTCGATCCTCGCCTGCCGGTGCAGGAACCGGTGCTCGGGGTCACCACCGGCGCCGGGCAACCGGTTGCCTTCCCGGTCGACGCCGCCCGCCAAGCCCTGAACAACGGCCAAGCCGTCGGCTTCGACGACATCACGGTGGAACTGTTCGGCGGCGGGATACGAGCCATCGATGAAGGCGGCGACGAGGTGGGCAGCCACCAGGCGTTCTGGTTCGCCTGGTCGCAGTTCCATCCCGACACCGAACTGTGGACCGGCTGACACCCGCCCCGCTGATCCCCCCACTCCTCGGAATTCTTGCAGTAAAAAGCGAGCGGACAGCTCGCTTTTTACTGCAATTCTGGCCGGGGCGGCGGTCAGGAGGTCTTGCGGCCGGTGAAGGCCAGCAGCCGGGTCATGGCGTCATCGTCGGCCGGGTCGAGGGCCGGAGCGAATCCCTTGCCCGGGCCCCGGTTGTCGTCGGCGATGATGGCCTGGGCAATGTCGAGAACGTAGGCCGCCACACTCTCCGACACGTCGAGTTCGAGCCCGGTGACCTGGGCGATGTCCCAGGCATGAACCAGGAACTCCAGGCTGAGGATGCCGGCCGGCACCAGGGCCGGCGCCGTGCCCCCGGCGAAGGGAACGTCACCCTCGACACCACGATTCCGCCAGGCGGCCAGGGCCGCCTCGACGGCAACGGCCACGTAATCCTCGGCGGTTGACGACTCGATGGACTCGTCGACCACGGCCCCGGCGGCACCGCCCAGGGCCTCCATGCTGTTGCGCAGGTGGACCACCAGTTGATGGGCGTTGAACTCGGAACACGGAGTTGGTCGCTCGGCGTCGTCAGGACCGAGACCCAGTAGCTGCCGGCGGCAGATGGTCCAGGTGGCTTCGGCCACGGTGAGATGGTTCTTGTCCTCCGGGTCGGTGAACCAAGGTTCCAACCCGGCCTCCCCCTCGACCGCCGCCTTGACCAGCCGGTCGAGATGCTGGTTCCAACCGGCCAGGTGACCTTCCCGCCACTCCCCGACAAGGCCTTCGTGAGTGAGGCGGACCCGGGTCTGATCGCCCACCGGCTCCAGTTCCACGATCAGCGTGGTCGATCCGGGCGGAACCTCGTCGTTGCCCTGCCAGCCCCAGCTGTAGACAACCCGCTTGCCCGGGTCGACCTCGGTGACCTGGCCGACGGCGACGTGACCCGGTACACACAGGATGCGGTGATCGCCTCCGACCCGCAGGTCGACCGAGGCCGAGACCGCCAGCCAACGCCGGAGCCGTTCGGGTTCGGTGAGTAGAGCGAACGTTTCGTCGGGGTCGGTGTCGAGCAGGCGTTCGATCACGATTGGTTCGGTCATGGCTGTACCTCTGCTGCTTTCTTCGGCCGGTTGCCGACGACTTGTCGGGCTGCGGTTTCCAGGTCGTCGAGTTCGTTGACCAGGAACAGTTCGATCTGGGCTCTGGCTTGGGCCAGGCCGTCGGGATTGAGGCGATGGAGGCGGCGTCGTCCGACCTTTCGCTCCAACACCACGCCGCAATCCCGCAGCACCTTGAGGTGTTGGGAGACCGCCGGTCGAGTGATGTTGAGCGGGGCGGCGATGTCGTTGACCGACGCCTCGCCCAGTTCAGCGATGCGGGCCACGATGCGGCGTCGAGTCGGTTGGGAGATCGCCTCCAGGGCATCCATACCAACTAAACGTTAGCGTCGACTTACCTGTTTGGCAACGGGAGAGGACCCTCAGGGAGCGAGCGTGGCGTCGACAACACTCGTCTCGCCGCCATCAGTGCAGGCCGAGGCGTTCCACCACTGACTACCACTCTCCACCCAGGTCCGCCCCGACGGAGCGACGAAGGTGACCACGTAGCACCCGCTGTCGGTGGCAAAGGTGTAGTCACCATCACCGTCGGTGACCGCCGAGCGGAGGTAGGAACCCCGGCTGCCGTCGGCCAGGGCGGCGAACAGGTCTATGTCTATCCCCGCCACCCCCGATCCTCCCGGCCCATCGCTGACGGCACCGCTGATCGCCCCCTCCGACCCGCCGCCACCACCGATGAGAACAGCGTCCACCCCCGACGCCGTTTCACCGGCGGCCAGGCAAAGATCAGTGTTGAACCACGGACTACCGTTGCTGAAGGTGCGCCCCGACGGAGCGACAAAGGTCAAGGCATAGCAACCGGCGTCGAGATCAAACCGGTAGTTTCCACCCCCGTCGCTGGAGGTGGAACGCAGATAGGAGATCCGCCGGCCCGACGAGTCGGAGCTGAACAGGTCGACGGCCACCCCACCAACGGGTGAACCGCCGCCCTCGACGACCTGGCCGGTGACCGCGGCGCCCCCTCCGCCTCCACCGCCGACAAGGGTGGCGTCGAACGAGAGGTTCTGTTGGCCGGCGGTCACACAGCCTTCAACATTCTGATACTGACCGCCGGGGAACGAGCGGCCGTCGGGGGCCACCATGGTCACCACATAGCATCCGGGTTCGACGTCGAAGGCGTAGGTGCCGGATCCGTCGGTCACCGTCGAGTCGAGGTAGCCGGCCCGTCCCTCGGTGAACAGGTCGACGGCCACCCCACCAACAGCCGACCCGCCGCCTTCGGTCACCGTGCCGCCGACCTGGGCCGGCTGGTTCTGGGCCACCTCGGCCGTCACCCGAATGACCTCGGCCACGCTCGGTGTGCCGTCGCCGTCGAGGGCGAACAGCATGTAGAGGCCGGGAATGGCCACTCCCGGCTCGGCCGGCATCTGCAGCTGGAACGAGCCCCCGGATCCGGAATGGCTGAGCGGGATCCGCCGCTGATCGTTGTTGACCGAGTGGGTGGCCGAACTCATACGCACCAGTGCGAACTCGCTCACCGCACCGCTGGTCGACACCGCGAACCGTTCGTTGAGGTCGACCTCGTCGGGAGCCGACACCACCTGGGGTCGGGTCGCCGCCGACCCGTCGCGGTCGAGCAGGTAGGGCGGGGTGAAGATCTGGATGTCGGGATGGTTGGTGCTGCACGTGCCGCACAGGCCTCCGCCCCCCACCACTACCCGGCCATCGGGCAGCAGGAGGGAGAAGCTGTGGTAGGTGCGGGGCACCGACATCGGCGCCGCGGTGCGGAACGTCTCGCTGTCCGGGTTCCAGATCTCGGTGGTCATGATGGCCCGCTCGTCGGTGAACAGGCGGGGGACCTCTTGGCCTCCGGTCACCACCACCTCGCCGTTGGGTAGCACCACACTGGAGTGCAACGACCGCCGGTTGGCCATCGGGGCCACGTTTCGGCTGGTCACCGTTTGACCGTTGATGTCGATGACGGTGGCCCGACTGGTGGCGTCGCCCGAATCGTAGGCCGGGGCGCCGCCCACGGTCAGGATCTTGCCCACGTCGTACATGACGGCGTTGCCGTTCATGGCGTAGGTGTCGTTGCCCCGCCGGCCCACGTTGGTGATCGACCCGTTGCCGGTGGTTCCCAGCCAGTGCATGTCCTCCGACGGCCCGGCGTGGAACACCCGATCGTCGGTCCAGGCGAACAGCCACATGTGGTTGTCGGCCCGGTAGATACCGCGAGGATCGGGATCGATCAACGGATCGGCCGGGATGCCGTCGAGCCGCCGCCAGCCTTGACCATCGGTCCACACCTCGGCCGACTTGCCCCCTTGGCCGCCCGACCAGGAACCGCCGACGGTGAAGGCCGACCCGTCGCCCAGGAGGGTGCTGCCGTTGTAGCCCCGGGTGATGTTCATGTCTTCGGCGTCCTGCCACTGACCGGTGGCCGGGTCGTAGATCGAGGTCTCGGCCGCCGAGCTACCACCGTTGATGAGAATGCGACCATCGGCCAGGTGAGCGATCCCGGGACAGAACATGTTGTGTTCGGTGGCCGTGACCCGCTGCTCGGTCAGTGAGCCGTTGGCCGGGTTGAAGATGACACTCTCGGTGTAACCCTCCCGGGCCGGACCGATCCCGAACTTGCGGGAGCTCGACCACATCAGGATCCGGCCATCGGGCAGAGCCGAGGCCGCCACCGGTACCAGCGGCAGCGTCTCCACCGGTCCCCAGATTCCCTGTGAGGCGTCGACCTGGGTCGAGGTCAGGGCGAAGGTCTGGTTGGCCCCGAAGTGGCAGCCGTACTGGATGGCCCGGGCCCCAGCGGCCGTGCTGGCCGCTTCGATGTCGACACATTTGTCGGAATGACGGGCCACCAAGTGCACCGTGTCGGTGGTGACGGGCCGAAGCTCGAACTGTTCATTGGCCGTGTCGGAGCACGGATACTGGATGAGACGGGCCAGATCGGCGGTGCTCGAAGCCTCGACGTTGAGACACATGCCGGTGTGGGCCACCGCCAATCGGATGTAGCCGCCGCCGACATCGGTCGTCGTCCAGCTTTGATAGTCGGCGCCGTTGCACTGCTGTTGGACCACCGCAGCGGTGGCCGCCGTCGATCCGCCCTCGACGCCGAGGCACAGGCCGGAGTGGGTGGGCCGGATCTGTTGTCCCGATGTCGACTGGGCGTCGGCCGGTGGCGAGGTGATGATGACCGCCAGCAGCGTCAGCGCCGCCACCACTCCGGCGACGGCCACCACCGTCGCCATCTGAGTTGCCGCCGATCGTCGCCCTGAAGCGGTCACCTCGACCATCACGCTCTCCTCATGTGCGCCGGCTGTTCCTGCTGGCCCTGTGGCGCCAACCCGGCGATAACGACCCGCCCCTACATCTGCGTCTGAAAGCATAGAGCAGCTTCAACAAGTGGACACGGCTACAGTGTGATGTACCTAGGGGGCTCGGCAAGTTGCGGCCCTGAGCGATTGGGGATCGTGAAACACCGGCGGTGGTGGACCAGAGAGGCGAAGTCCAAAGTCATGCAGTGCTGTTGGCGCGTGCCGCCGACGGTGATCACGCGGCCTTCCACCGGTTCTTCCTCGACACCGAGACCTTCCTGCGCCGCTATGTCTCGACCAGGGTGGCGGCCGGCGAAGTCGACGACGTGATGGCCGAGACCTACCTCCGGGCCTACCGGTCGGCCGGCCGCTTCCGTGACGAGGGTCGACCGGCGGCCGCCTGGCTGGTCACGATCGCCCGCAACCTGGTGGCGTCGCATCATCGCTCCCGAGCTCGACGGGCGGAGCGGGCCATCGTCAACACCGGCGACGCCCGCCTCGACCCGGCTGTCGACGACCAGCTCATGGATCGTTCAGGCGACGCCGAGATGCTGGAAGCACTGGCCGAGTTGAAACCCCGGCAGCGTCGCATCCTGGAGCTGCGGTTCATGGACGAACGCTCGGTGGCCGAGTGCGCCGCCATCCTGTCGTTGACCGATCAAGGGGTGCGGGCCCTCACCTACCGGGCCCTACAGGCCATGCGGTCGAAGCTGGGCGACGACTTCCTGGCCACCGGCTCAGTCGGTCCGTCGGAACAGGAGGGCGGGGGCCGATGAGCGGGGGAGTGAAACGTTTGACGATGCGGATCACGGTCGACCTCGGGGCCGGTGATCGTGACCTCTATATAGAGGTACCGGTGGCAGCCACAGGTAGCGATCTCTACCGGCTCCTGGGTAACCCCGCCAGCGGCGTGGGCCTCAACCAGGTCCCGCCCCTGCTGGTGAACCAGCGGACCGGGCGGGCCCTGCAACACGACGAACCCCTGGTTGAGGCCGACGTCGTGACCGGTGACCGCCTGGCCCCGGTGATCGGTTCGGCCGACGAGCAACCGTTGACCTGGCAGTTCCTGACCGGCCCCCGCCAGGGGCACCGCGATGCTGTCCCCGTGATCGACCACGGCGACCCCGAATCGCCGCTTGTCATCGGGCGACGCCTCGACCCCGGTTTCGACCACCCGTCGGTGTCCCGGCGACACGCCATGCTGGAATTCATCGCCGGCGGGCCGACGATCCGGGACCTGGGCTCGACCAACGGTACAACCGTCAACGGTCAACCCTTGGAGCCGACCGCCGGCCGGCCGACCGAGATCCACCCGGGCGACGTGGTGGAGCTGGGCGATGTTGGATTCACCGTGACCGCGTTGCCGCCCGGTCGGCGACCGCTCGGCCCACCGTTCGCCCCGGCCGGTGGTCACCTGGCCTTCCAGCCGGCCCCCCGGGCCGCCGACCCGCCGCCGCCGTCCCGCATCGAGCTGCCCGAGCCGCCGTCCCAGCCGACCAAGCGCCGCTTTCCCCTGGGCGCAGCCCTGCTCCCCCTGATCCTGGGGGCGATGATGGCGATGATCTTCTCACCGATCTTTGCTCTGTTCATGGCCATGAGTCCGCTGATGGTGGTCTGGACCTACGTTGACGATCGACGTTCGGGTCGCCGAACCTACGCCACCGAACGCCACACCTTCCTGGCCGACCTGGCTGCCGCCCGGTTGCGAATCAACGACGCCGCCGACGAGCTGGCGGCCTGGCACCGACGCCGCACCCCGGCCCTGGACCAGATCGTCCGCTGGGTTCGTTGTGGTGCCCCGGACCTGTGGTCGCGTCGCCCCGCGCACGACGATTTCCTGATGGTGACCGCCGGCCGGGCCGACCGGCCCTCGGCCCTGTCGGTTGTGGTGCCCGAGCGAGGAGCTCCGGAGCTGGTGGCCGAGGCGGTCACGGTGGCCGAGGAGGTGGCGGTGGAAGGGGCCGGCCCGGTGGTGATCGATCTGGCCGCAACCCCGATTGTCGGCATCACCGGCGGTGGGGGAGCGGTTGCCGTGGCCCGTTCGCTGGTCATGCAGCTGGTGGGGTTGCGATCGCCCAAGGATCTGGAGCTGGCCATCCTGGCTCCCGAGCAGTCCGACCATTGGAGTTGGACGAAATGGCTGCCCCACGTGGTCGATCCGACGGGCGATGACCCCCACTCCGGACGGCGAATGGTGGCGGCCGACGATGAGGAGGCGCTGACGCTTCTGTCCGACCTCACGGCCCGGGCCGAACGGCGGGTGGCGGTCGCCGGTGACCGCATCGGGGGCGGCCGGAGCGAGCATCTCGGTCCTCATATCGTAGTGGTGATCCACCCGCCGGTCGGCCTGTCTCCGGCGGCGGTGGCCCGGCTGCTGGGAACCGCCTCCACCGCCGGTCTGTCGGTCTTGTTCGTGACGCCCGACTCCCGAGGTCTACCGGCCGAAGCTGTCGTACACATCGAGGTAGCCTCCGAGACCGCCGACGTGCACTACCTCACCGAGGGTGCCACGGTCGGCGACGTCGACCTCAACGTCGCCGACAGCGAGCAGGCCACCGCCCTGGCTCGCGACCTGGCCCCACTGATAGACGTGACCGTGACCCGGCCCGGTGGGGGTATCCCGGCCGCCGTCAGCCTGCCCGCCGTCCGTCAATCCGAAGGGGGCGAATACAGTGCGGGTTCACTGTTCGACGTCGAGGCCACCGGCCGCCGTTGGGCCGCCGACCCCAGCGGACTGGTGGCCACCGTCGGAGCCGATGGCAACGGTCCGGTGGCGATCGATCTGCAGGCCGACGGTCCCCACGGGCTGGTGGCCGGCACCACCGGATCGGGGAAGAGTGAGCTGCTGCAGACCATGGTGGCCGATCTGGCCGCCCACCACGGACCCGGAGATCTCAACTTCATCCTCATCGACTACAAGGGCGGTTCGGCCTTCCGGGAGTGCCGGCACCTGCCCCACACTGTTGGCTTCGTCACCGATCTCGACGACCACTTGGCCGCTCGAGCCCTGATCTCGCTGCGGGCCGAGCTGCGCCATCGGGAGCGGGTGCTGGCCGAGTTCGATGTCAGCGATCTGGCCGCCATGCGGGCCCGCTACCGCCACAGCGTCAACAGCGATCAGGTGCCGCCGTCACTGGTGATCGTCGTCGAC
Source organism: Acidimicrobiales bacterium (assembly GCA_965216685.1). Classification (GTDB taxonomy): domain Bacteria; phylum Actinomycetota; class Acidimicrobiia; order Acidimicrobiales; family SZUA-35; genus JAHELU01. The sequence goes on along the minus strand of OZ244195.1, from coordinate 2,134,516 downwards.
GAGTTCGCCGCGCTGCGGAGCGAGGTCCCCGAGTTCGTCGACGGATTGGTCGACGTGGCCCAACGGGGCCGGAGCATGGGGGTGCACATGATCCTGGCCACCCAGAAACCCGGTGGCGTGATCACCCCTCAGATCGATGCCAACACCAACATCCGGGTGGCCCTTCGAGTGGCCTCCGATGGCGACAGCCGGGATCTGATCGGGGTGGCCGACGCCGCCCGAATCCCCACCGAGCGGCCGGGTCGGGCCGTACTCAAGATCGGTGGTGCTCCCGCCCTCACCCCGTTCCAGGCGGCCTTCGTCGGTGGTCGCTCGACGGTTGGCGGGGCCGCCGAACGCTGTGGTGTGGCCGAATTCGGTTACGGCATGAGGCTCGGTCCGTTCCGACCGGTCGACCTCGAAAGGGGCGATGATGGCGGTCGTCCGGCCGACAGCGACGACCGGTCTCCGGCCTGGGCCGAGGCCACCGATCTCGGCCGCATCGTCGAGACCTGCCGGGTGGCCTGGCAATCGGCGGCGTCGACTCGACCCCGTGAGCTTCGTCGTCCCTGGCTGCCTCCCCTGCCCGCCGCGGTTTCGTTGACCGAGCTGCCGACGCCCGTTCCCCGGGCCGTCGACGACGGTCCGCTGCCTGTCGCCATCGGGCTGGCCGACCTCCCCGACGCCCAGGCCCAGGTTCGCTACGGCATCGACTTTGGGCAGGCCGGCAATGTGGCCGTGTTTGGAACGGCCGGTTCCGGCAAGACGACCCTGCTGCGGACCCTGGCTTGTTCGCTGTCGACGACATCGGCCGCCGAGCCGGGCCCGCCGGTGATCTACGGCATCGACTTCGGCGCCGGCCTGGAGGCGATCTCCGCCCTGCCCACTGTGGCCGATGTGGTCGCCGGTTCCGATCCCGAGCGCCTGCAGCTGCTGTTGGCCATGCTGGAGGCCGAGGTTGACCAGCGGTTGGAAGCCAATAAATCGCAGCCGGGTCACAGGATGATCGTGTTGATCGACGGCTTCGGCTCCTTCTGGGACACACTGGAGAGCTTCGACCTCGGGCGGCAGGCCGACCGATTCAGTCGGCTGTTGAGTCGGGCCCCGTCGGCCGGTGTACACATGGTGATGACCGCCGATCAACGCTCGGCCCTACCGTTCAGCTGCTTGGGCTCCGTCGGCCTCCGGCTGCTTCAACGTCTGGCCTCTGTCGACGAGTACCGGTCGCTTGGTTTGAACAGTGCCCCTGATCCCCAACGCATGACTCCCGGCCGCACCCTGGTGGTCGACGGACCCGAGATGCAGGTGGCCCTGGTGGGCGATGGATCGGTGGCCGCCATTGCCGAGGTTGCCGCCGATCTGCAAGCCCGGGGGATGACCAGGCAGGGTCGACCGGTCCGGGCCCTGGCCGACATCGTCGCCGCCGACGAGCTGACGGCACCGCGGCAGTTGTCGGCCGTGGCCATCGGCCTCGACCCCACCCATGCAGAAGTGGCGCTCGATCTGGTCGGGCTGCCCACGCTGCTGGTGGCCGGGGCTCCGGGTTCCGGCCGCTCAACCGTGTTGCTGACGTTGGGTCATCAGCTCTCGTCACTGATTGCCGATCGACGGGCCATCGCGCCCAAGCGGACCAGCCCGGTGGCCAGCCCGGCGGCCAGGCCGGGGGGCGGCGAGGACCGCGAGCGGCCGTATCCGGTGCTGGTGGGAGCCGACGTCGACTCGCTGTCGGCGCTGGCGGCCGAGGTTGAGCAGCGGGCCACCGTCGGCTACCAGGAGCCGATGGTGGTGGCGGTCGACGATGCCGACCTGTTCTTCGACAACAACCAGGCGTCGTCAGCGTTGACCACGCTGGTCCTCAAGGGACGCGACGCCGGGGTGGTGGTGCTGATGGCGGCATCGTCGTTCCGGGCCGGTACCGCCTACGAAACCTGGATACGAGCCATGCGCAGCAACGGCCACGGGCTGGTGCTCCAACCCGACGGTGACAAGGAGGAGGACCTCTTCGATGTCAGGTTCCCCCGGGGCTCGGCCCTACGTTTCCCGCCGGGTCGGGGTTACCTGGTGGTCCGGTCGACTGTCCGGGTGGTGCAGGTAGCCGCCGCCGATTTGCCGCTACTCTGACCTGAGGCACAAAGGCGACGAAGGCGACAAGGCGACCAGGGCGAAAGGAACGACGATATGCGAAGCACGTTGGCCGTATTGATGGCCGCAGTTCTGTTGCTGTTGGGATCAGGCCTGGCGGCCGTTCCGGCCGACGCCGAGCCGACAACAGCCGGCCAGACAGCCAAACTCGATCCCGAAGACCTTGCGGTGGGAGATGCCTTTGGCCACGGTGTTGCCGTATCCGGCGACCTGGTCGTCGTCGGCTCGCCGTCGAATGACGACGACGGCGCGAGTTCCGGTTCGGCCTATGTCTTCGACGCCATCAGCGGAGATCAGCTTCGCAAGCTCACGGCCGACGACGCCACGGCCGGCGACCTGTTCGGCGGTGACATCGCCACCGACGGTCAAACCATTGTCATCGGCGCCTACGGCAATGACGAGAACGGTCCTGATTCCGGAGCGGCCTACGTGTTCGACGCCGTCAGCGGCGTCCAGCTCCACAAGTTGATGGCCGACACCAGCACCCCCGACGACTACTTCGGTGTATCGGTGGCCGTTGACGGCGGCACCATCGTGGTGGGAGCCCACGGAATCGACAACGGCGACAACCCGGGTGAGGTCTACGTGTTCGACGCCACCACCGGTGCCCTGGTTCACAAGCTGGTTCCCGACGACCTCGCCCCCCTCGTTTCCTACGGGTCCAACGTCGCAGTGTCCGGCGATGTCGTGGTGGTCAGTTCGACCGGCGACGACGATGCCGGCGTCAGTAGCGGTGCGGTCTACGTGTTCGATGCCGCCACCGGAGCGCTGAGATTCAAGCTGACGGCCGACGATGCCGCCGCCGGCGACCGGTTCGGCGGCGGCCTCGCCGTCAGCGGCACAACGATTGTCATCGGTGCACCAGGTGATGATGGCGTCGACTTCAACACCGGCTCGGTGTACCTGTTCGACGCCACCACCGGAACCCAGATCGACAAGCTGATGGCCGACGATCTCCAACGGGACCATTCGTTCGGCACCGGCGTCGCCACCGACGGTGAGTCCATTGTCGTCGGTGTCGGTCGTGACGACGACAACGGCTTCCTGGCCGGCGCCGCCTACCTGTTCAGCATTGCCGGCGAGCAGATTCAGAAGATCACGGCATCCGACGGCGTCTCCTTCTCGTTCTTCGGCGCCGGCAACGTGGCCGTCGACGGCGATGTGATGGTGGTCGGAGCCCGGATGGGAGCATCGTGTGAAGTGCTGGAAACCGGCGCAGCCTACATCTTCACCATGGGAGCGGCCGACGTTCCGGTCGAGTGTGAGGGGATCGACGACGACGGTGACGGGGTTCGCAACGAGCTGGACAACTGTCCGTCGACGCCGAACCCTGATCAGCGGGACAACGACCTCGATGAAGTGGGCGATGCCTGCGACGACGACGATGACAACGATTACGCTCTCGACGACGTCGACAACTGTCCCTTGACCCGCAATCGGGATCAGCTGGACAGCGACGGCGACGGGCTGGGTGACGTCTGCGACGACGATCCGTTCAATGCCCTGCTCGCCGCTCTGATGACGCGCTCGGGAACCGATGTCGGCGAGGTCCGGGTGGAGAAACGCGGCGATGAGCTGTGGGTGACCGTCAGCGGGAACGAAACCGAAGCGACGTTAACGAAGGCCTGGCTCCACGCCGCCGACGATGTGGTCGACATCCCGGGCGGCGGGACCGGTAATCCCATTCCCGCCCGCTTCGACCACGTCGAGACCGACGACGATCTCGACGGCGTGATCACCTTCCGGATTCCGCGGCCGGCTGGCGATGACGGCGAGTTGATCATCGCCGTCCACGCCGAGTTGAGCGGGGCCGACGGCACGCGCCGGTCGGGCCGACTGCGGGCCTGGGCCGACGGTGCGATGTTCACCGGCAAGGGGTCGTGGGCCACCTACATCGAGTACGACTGCCCCTAGATCTGGGCGGTCCGAACCCGGACACCATGTCGGAGGGCGGCGGTAGGATGGTGCCATGAGCCAAGTCGACGAGGCGGTGCTTGATCTGACGGTCAGCGAGGCATCCTTCCTGGCCGACGTACTCGGGGTGGCCCCACCACCCGGCCTTGTCGATCCCGACGAAGACGCCGTTGTCGTCTTCGATGACGACGAGCTGGCGCCGGATGCGCCAATTTCCGGGTCGGCGGTCACCAAGGTGGCCGAGGTGGTGGCACCGGGCCTCATCGAACGGCGCTTGGTCGATGATGAGGGCACGGTGGCCGCCCCGGTGGCCGACATGCTGACCGTCACCGGCTCACCGCACCTGGTGGCCCGAGTCGCTCGCGAGGCCAACGGCATGGTCGAGGTGCGAGCCTTCACGTCCCGTCCGGAGATGGCGGTCGAGCAGCGCCGCCTGGCCGATGGCCGGGTTCGGTTCACCCCGTTCGATCCATCGGTTCTGGTCGACCGCATCATGATGTTCGTGGCCGCCGATGCCCCGGCTCCGCCGACAACCAGCGCTGAGGAGCTGACCATCGAGGTGTCGGCAGTGGTCATCGAGGCCTTGTTCGCCCAAGCCGGTGATCCGGCGCCGGCAGTGGCCGCTCTCGTGGCCGACGGTGTGGCCGCCGACGCTGCCGACACCTTGGTCGCCGCGGTGGCCGCCGTGCGGTCAACCAGTTCGGTCATCCTCCTGCTACGCCCGACTCACGACGAAATTCATGGTGTCGAGCTCACCTGGATGGATGCTGGTGATCACGGCCTGTGGCTGACCGAACCGTCGCCCAACGAAGGCCGCCGCCTCCTCGAACGAGTGACGGTGAAAGAACTTGCGAACCGGTTGATTTCGTTGCTGCCGCGCGGCTAACGTTGTTTTGCCACTCGTAAGTTATTGATGATCCGCCGCTGTAGGTCGGTGCGAACCAGCTTGGGCAATCCTGTTGATCCACTGGTCCCGCGTTGAACACCACCGGTAAGGTCGGCTCTAGCCAAGTGCAGTCTGCGGCGGAATACGTGGACTTTGAGGGTGGCAAGCAGAGGGAACGGGCGAAGGGCAATCCGCCTCCTCGTTCAAAGTCAACGAAAGACTGAACAAGATGCGTAAAACGAAGAGTACGTCCCGGCTGGGTCGGCGTGGTCGAATGGTGCTGATGCTGTTCGCCCTGCTGCCCAGCTTTTTGGCTTTTACCGGGCTGGCGCCGACACCGGCGGCAGCGGCCGAGACGTTCGTGACCGTGGTCGACGACCAGGGTCCCGACCAGCTCGACCAGGCCAACGATCCGGGCAACAGCCAGCAGGACATCACCGGTGCTCGAATCGGTAACGAAGGTTCCTTCGGCTGGGCCTGGGACGAAACCGATCTATCGGGTAACAACTCGATTGACACCTGCACCTATTTTGAGGAGGCCGACGGCACCGTGATTTCGGTGTGCTACTCGGTCCAGTTCGATCCGGGTGGCACCGTGACCGCCGGATTCCCCACCTTTGAGGTCTACGACTGCGGCACCACATATGACGGCGCTCAGCAGAAGTGCACCGGCAACAACCCGGTTTCGACCGACTATGTGGTCAGCTGTGGAGATCCGGTTCAGGTCCCGTCGTACTTCACCCCTGACGACCAGCCCGATCTTCAGGCCGACTGTACGCTCACCTTGGCCAATGGCGACCCGGCCGACAACCTGCTTCTGCTCAATACGTGTACCAAGACGAGTGCTTCGCCCTCGTCGAATTCGAATGACTGTCTGTTCTCCGACGCTGTTGGCTTCCTCCAGCTGGTGAAGGTGGTGGCCGACGGTGACGCCTCCCCCGGAGACTTCACGCTCACCGCCGGCACCTTGACCGGCCCCGGCCCCCTGGTGCCGCTCTCCCCGGTTACCGCCGATACACCGCAGGCCCTGAGCGAGTCGTCGCCCCTGATCGACGACGGCACCTACCAACTGGCCGGCATCGTCTGTACCGATCTTGACTCGGGCGCAGTTGTTGACTCCTCCAGTGGCTCGGTGACGGTAGGCGTAGGCCAGCGGGTCGAGTGTGTGTTCACCAACGAGGTGGCCTTCATGGAGGACCCCTCGATCGGTATCGAGAAGACTCCCGACACCCAGACCATTGAGTCCGGAGGCACGGCCAACTTCACGATCGAGGTGACCAACACCGGTAACGTCGACCTGAGCAATGTGTCGGTAACCGATGTTCTTGCCCCCGGTTGTGACGCCACCTTTGCCACCTTGGCCGTTGGTGCGACGGAGACTTACACTTGCTCCCTCGCCGGCGTCACCGACGGATTCACCAATGTGGCCGATGTCAGCGGCACTTCTCCCGAGGGAACCACGGTCACGGCTACCGATGACGCCGTCGTTGCCGTCGTCGCTGGTTCGATTTTGATTGAGAAGACGCCTGATTCGCAGATTGTTGAGACTGGTGGTACGGCGACGTTCTCGATTTCGGTGACGAATAATGGTGAGGTTGATCTCACTGATGTGACGGTGAGTGATCCGGCTGCTCCTGGTTGTGATGCGACGTTTGCGTCGTTGGCTGTTGGTGCGACCGAGACCTACACCTGTTCGCTTGCTGATGTGACTGCTGATTTCACCAATACTGCGACGGCGTCGGGTACGACGCCGGGTGGTAACACGGTTGAGGACAGTGACACTGCTGATGTTGATGTTGTGACGCCGTCGATTTTGATTGAGAAGACGCCTGATTCGCAGATTGTTGAGACTGGTGGTACGGCGACGTTCTCGATTTCGGTGACGAATAATGGTGAGGTTGATCTCACTGATGTGACGGTGAGTGATCCGGCTGCTCCTGGTTGTGATGCGACGTTTGCGTCGTTGGCTGTTGGTGCGACCGAGACCTACACCTGTTCGCTTGCTGATGTGACTGCTGATTTCACCAATACTGCGACGGCGTCGGGTACGACGCCGGGTGGTAACACGGTTGAGGACAGTGACACTGCTGATGTTGATGTTGTGACGCCGTCGATTTTGATTGAGAAGACGCCTGATTCGCAGATTGTTGAGACTGGTGGTACGGCGACGTTCTCGATTTCGGTGACGAATAATGGTGAGGTTGATCTCACTGATGTGACGGTGAGTGATCCGGCTGCTCCTGGTTGTGATGCGACGTTTGCGTCGTTGGCTGTTGGTGCGACCGAGACCTACACCTGTTCGCTTGCTGATGTGACTGCTGATTTCACCAATACTGCGACGGCGTCGGGTACGACGCCGGGTGGTAACACGGTTGAGGACAGTGACACTGCTGATGTTGATGTTGTGACGCCGTCGATTTTGATTGAGAAGACGCCTGACAACCAGACGATCCGCTCCGGTGACACAGCGACGTTCTCGATTTCGGTGACGAATAATGGTGAGGTTGATCTCACTGATGTGACGGTGAGTGATCCGGCTGCTCCTGGTTGTGATGCGACGTTTGCGTCGTTGGCTGTTGGTGCGACCGAGACCTACACCTGTTCGCTTGCTGATGTGACTGCTGATTTCACCAACACTGCCACGGTGACCGGCACAACCCCGGCCGGCGGCACCGTAACCGACAGTGACGATGCTGATGTTGATGTGATCAACCCGTCGATTGATATCGACAAGATCGGCAGCGACCCCAATGACGCCGACGGCGCCAGCGAGGGCGATCTCATCACCTACACATTCGTTGTCGCCAACACCGGCGATTCGGTGTTGACCAATGTGACCGTAAGCGATCCTCTGCCCGGTCTCTCGGCCGTCACCTGTGACGCCACGACGACCAACGGGGAGACCTTCGACGGCAACGGCACCGGCACCCTCGGCGTCGGTGATTCGGTCGAATGTTCCGCAACCTATGCGTTGACTCAGAGCGACATCGACAGCGGATCGGTCAACAACACGGCGACCGCCGCCGGTACACCGCCGGTTGGGCCCGATGTCGAAGACGAGGACCCGGAGACGGTGGACATCACTCCCTTCCCGTCGATTGATTTGGTGAAGTCGGCGTCGGTGATTGATACGTCGGTGGTTGCGCCGGCTGATCGTGCTGATGCTGGTGATCAGGTGACGTACACGTTCACGATCACGAATGATGGCAATGTGACGTTGACTGGTGTTGATCTTGATGATGCGCTGGTCGGGTTTGCTGATGCTGTTTGTGGTGGTGTCGAGGAGTTGGCTCCGGGTGAGTCGACTGATTGTTCGGCTGTTCATGATTTGACTCAGGCTGAGATTGATGCTGGGTCGGTGACGAACAACGCTGATGCGTGTGGTGATGATCCTGCTGGGGTTGAGGTTTGTGATGAGGACACGACCACGACCACGATTCCTCAGGACCCGTCGATTGATTTGGTGAAGTCGGCGTCGGTGATTGATACGTCGGTGGTTGCGCCGGCTGATCGTGCTGATGCTGGTGATCAGGTGACGTACACGTTCACGATCACGAATGATGGCAATGTGACGTTGACTGGTGTTGATCTTGATGATGCGCTGGTCGGGTTTGCTGATGCTGTTTGTGGTGGTGTCGAGGAGTTGGCTCCGGGTGAGTCGACTGATTGTTCGGCTGTTCATGATTTGACTCAGGCTGAGATTGATGCTGGGTCGGTGACGAACAACGCTGATGCGTGTGGTGATGATCCTGCTGGGGTTGAGGTTTGTGATGAGGACACGACCACGACCACGATTCCTCAGGACCCGTCGATTGATTTGGTGAAGTCGGCGTCGGTGATTGATACGTCGGTGGTTGCGCCGGCTGATCGTGCTGATGCTGGTGATCAGGTGACGTACACGTTCACGATCACGAATGATGGCAATGTGACGTTGACTGGTGTTGATCTTGATGATGCGCTGGTCGGGTTTGCTGATGCTGTTTGTGGTGGTGTCGAGGAGTTGGCTCCGGGTGAGTCGACTGATTGTTCGGCTGTTCATGATTTGACTCAGGCTGAGATTGATGCTGGGTCGGTGACGAACAACGCTGATGCGTGTGGTGATGATCCTGCTGGGGTTGAGGTTTGTGATGAGGACACGACCACGACCACGATTCCTCAGGACCCGTCGATTGATTTGGTGAAGTCGGCGTCGGTGATTGATACGTCGGTGGTTGCGCCGGCTGATCGTGCTGATGCTGGTGATCAGGTGACGTACACGTTCACGATCACGAATGATGGCAATGTGACGTTGACTGGTGTTGATCTTGATGATGCGCTGGTCGGGTTTGCTGATGCTGTTTGTGGTGGTGTCGAGGAGTTGGCTCCGGGTGAGTCGACTGATTGTTCGGCTGTTCATGATTTGACTCAGGCTGAGATTGATGCTGGGTCGGTGACGAACAACGCTGATGCGTGTGGTGATGATCCTGCTGGGGTTGAGGTTTGTGATGAGGACACGACCACGACCACGATTCCTCAGGAGCCCGATCACACCCTGACCAAGACCTTCGATCCTGATCAGGTCAACGTCGGCGACACCGGCACCTTCACGCTGGTCTACACCAACACCGGTAACGTCACCCTGAGCGACGTGTCGATCACCGATGCGGTGGACCCGACACTCGACGTTCAGACCGTCCAGTCCGATGACGCCACATGCAACACGGCGCAGAACATCGTCTGCACCGCCGATTCATTGGCGCCAGGCGAGTCGGCCACGGTGACCGTTACCTACATACCGCTGTCACCGCTGGCCGACTTCGAGCCGGACCCGAACCAGACCACTGGTGTCGATTACCTCTTCATCTTCGAGAACGGCTACACCCTTGTTGGTTCCACCGACGATGGTTCAGCCACCTTGTTCCTCGGCGATGACGTGGTCGATCCTTCGACCTACACGATCGAGGGCCGCAACCAGGACATCTTCTTCATCCCACCTGGCGAAGAGGAAGGATTCCAGCTGCACCTGTCATGCTCGGAGATCTTTATTGACGGTTACGGCGCCAGCGGCCCGACGGCTGCTGACCATCCGGACTGGAAGATCCTGGGCTACAAGGTGAACCGTTACAACACCAACGGCTTCTTCAAGGACTGCGGTCAGACCTTCGCTCCGATCGATGTCAACAACGTGGCCGAGGCCACGTCGACACCGGCCGGCGGAACCCTGACCCCGAATCCGATCACTGCTGAAGCCTCAGTGGAGGTCATCAACCCCGCTCCGATCGAAGTCACCCGCAAGCGGGTCCGTCGGGGAGCGGTTGAGGTCCAGTACTTCAACACCAGCCAGGAGGATCTCGAAATCGAGATCATCCAGGTCGAGTGGGATGACCCTTCGGTGACGCTCATCGACGGTTCCTACCAGGACGGCGTCGATCTCGGGATCTCCGGCACCTCGCCGCAGATCGCCAACATCGACACCGACTTGCCGGCCCGCAGCAAGGACTGGCTGAAGCTCGACTTCAGCAGCGGCGACGCCCCAGATGGTCTCGTGATCACCATCACGACATCCACCGGGTCGACGTTGGTCTACGACTACCACAACTCCTGAGTCTCTCCCTGAGAGACAAACGTCAGCGGCGACGCTGACCGTAACGTAGGAACACCCGGGCTCCCCAAAGGGCCCGGGTGTTCCGCGTCCGGACGCCGTCGGCATGCGCCCCGTCGCCCGGCGCCAGGCGCCAGGCAAGGCGGCACCAGGTGCGGAGCCAAGTCGACTGTGTTTGCGTGTTCTGCGGTTCCTCGACGTCGTTCTCCGGTGCCCTGGTACCGCAGAATCGCGGGGAGGTAGGCGAGCGGAGTCTTGGTTCTGTCAGCCGGTTGCTGCACCGGTTATAGCGGACGATTCGGCCGCGCCGGACGACTGAGTCACCCGACGCCGATCGAGCCGGCACCGACGTCGACCACGAATGATCCAATCGAGCGGCGAGCGCGATCGTTGTCTACGACACTTGGTTGGTGTGTCCGGAGCCGGCGATAGCTGAGGACGGCTGTCAGCCTCGTTCGTCCAGCCCGTTGGCGGATTGGGTGGCTTGGACGAAGAGCGGCCCCGGGAGAAGGATGGTGTTGACTTGTACGCGCACGGTCACATCGCATCGGCTCGGCTCCGACGCCGAAACCACCACCTGACCGTTGTGGCCAGTGGAGCCGAGATAGGCGTTTCCAGCGGCAACCGCGTTGGCAGGATCAAGCACGGATGAACCCATCCGGGCCCGAGACTGATCAAGGTGTTGGGCGCACGCTCGGGCGGCGTTGTCGGCGATGTGGATGGCCTCGGCCAAGGCATTCATCTTGCGTCCGCCGTCAACCACGAGCCCGGTGGCAAGGAGCGCAGCCGCCGCGATCACTGCGAAGTAGATGCTCGTCGCACCCTCGTCACTGGTGATTGAATGTGAACGCGGCAATTTCGTACTCGTTGGCTACGGGGTGGGGTTGACTTCGACGACTTGGTACTCGCTGACTTGGACGGGTCGGTTGTTTTGGCGGGTGAGTTGCCGGCCGCCAAAGTTGCCGCTGCCACAACCGGGGATACATTGCCAGGCGAGAGACCAGGTGATCTCGGAGTGGAGGTGGTGGTCCCCGGCCCGTTTGAACGTGACATGACATCCTTGAGCGATGAGTTGGTCGTCGAGGGCGAGAGACCAGGGGGTGGTTGCCCAGTCACCGCAGTCAGCGTAGGATTCGGCGTCACCCGGCTCGTTGGGTCGGGCCTCAAACACCGCCGACACCGGGGTGGCGGTGACCGTGACGGTGGGGCCACCGGACCACAGGCTTGACGACGCCGACACTGGTTGCCAGATGGCAGGGTCGACCCAGGTCACGACCTGGAGTTGGTAGTAGATGATCTGGTCTTCACCATTGGGGGCCGATGACCCAGCCTGGATGGGGACCTTGACTTTGGTCAAGGCATCAGCAATCAACCAGTCGATCACAAACTGGGGTGGTGTCGTCCCGCGAGGGTAGCCGGAGGACACCCACCCGCTCATAACGCCAGAGGTGAGCCCGACCACCCCGCCTCGTAGTGCTGAGGCTGATGGTGGGGGACAGTGGAGTATCACCCACTCGGTGTCCGGTGTCTGATGTTCGGCTGCGGTGTTTCGCCGATTCACAAACGTCAACAGTGCTGACTGGTCTCCGGTCATCTGGGAAACCTTCACTGTTCTGGTCTGGCAGGCCCGCAACCACGCTGGTGGTGTCCACACCGCCTGAGACTGACCACCCTCAGCCAGCGACACCCGAGACACCACACCAGCCTCCCCCGAACCAGGGTCCACAAAATCCCAATGCTGACCACCCCCACGAGCATCGGTGCGCTGGCCACCACCTCGATTCCCGCCAGTACTTCGATTGGAATCCGTGGGGTTCTCCTCGCCCGGTGTGGTGGTCGCCGTACTGCTGTCTTGGGCTGGTGTGGTGACGGTGGCGCTGGATGTGGCGGCGGAGATAGCCAGCAGGCCGCCGGCGACTATCAGGGCGGTGACTATTCGCATGGTTCCTCGTTTCCAGTCCAGAAGAACTCAACTCGCCACCGCCCGTCAGGTTCCTTCAGCATGTAGGCAACCTCCCACTCGGGTTCGGTCTCAGCGGCCAGTAGCGATTCGTCATCTACGGACAGGTATTGTGATTTCGGGTGGCCACAGGTCAGGATCCGTGCTTGATCACCATCAACTCGAACTGACTCGACACGAATATCCCACCCGTCAAGAACGAGGTCGGCCTCGCTGTCCTGGATGGCCTGCTCGTCATAGATTCGGTTCATCCAGTACACTTCGGTGCGGGTGGCGTACTCCTCAATCGGAGCTGTCATCTCGGCCACATCTTGCACCCGCTCATCAAAGGTCCACACATTGGTCACGTAGTCTTCGAACCGGCCGGTCACCTCAGCGATTACGGCCGGGTCACCAACATCATCAAACTCGCCATCGCCGTTGTCGGGCTGGCCGTCATCAGTGAACGGTCCCCACAACTCAACTGGGTCACACAACGCCGGCTCCTCCGACGTGCGGGGGTCAATCCAATCACTGATCCACCAACCATCGTCCAGGCGGACGAACCTCACGACTGACAACCCAAAGCTGCCGGCCGACGGGACAACGAGCTCGCCCTCGGCGCTGTAACCGGCACCCCGACCCAGATCACACGTCATCACCTCAGCAGAGTCACCGTCGATCTCAACCTCCATCACGTGATACAACGACGGGTAGATCTCGTCACGCCGATCAAGTTCCAGATTCTGCGTGTCGATCTCCTGCCAGCGGCTGAGCACCGGATCAACCATGATCTCGCTGGCAACATCGGGCCACGAATCGATCGGTCTGGTCCGATCCGGCCTGTCCCGAAGATCAACAAAGAACCGGTCAAGCAACGCCAGGACAGCTTCCTCATCAGGATCCAACACCACCGACGTGGTCGTCGCCGTTGTCGTGGTGGTGGTTTCCGGTTCCACCTGTTCAGACACCACCGTCTCAGTCGAGGTCGACGAATCCTCGCCCACCGCCTCAACCCCGGTACAGCCCGCAGCAACCAGCCCCACTACCAGCAGGCCGTTCACTAGCAGCCGCCAACTGCTTCCTACGCCCAATCGCATCTCAAACCGCTCTTCCCCACTCCGCATCAAACGAAACAGGCCTATCAGCAACAGCAAAACAACAGACAAACCGACAAATGCGGGCCCCGAACCCCAACCTGTCGACCAACACCCTAACACCAACCACGCACACCAATCCCAACATGGTAAGATTTTTCGCTTATCTCTAGGCTGCTTGATCGATATCGGCTAGACTCTGCCGAAGTCGCTGGTCGGATTCGGGGCTGATCAGGGGGAGTAGTTGACAGAGGCGAGAGGCGGTTTTGCGAACCCATGGCGGTCACCCAACAGCGGTCGGGCCCTCTTCGAGGATCTGATGGGCAGGTTTTCGACTTGGCCGAGGCCGCGGTTACGAAGAGAAAGTCGCGCATACCTGAGATTGCACTTGGTGTTCTGCTCGTAGCGGGTTGTGCGCTGGCAGCACTGGCATGGCAGACAATTGCCGATCCGTCACGCACGGTACTGGCGGCCGGATCCGATATCGCCCGGGGCCAACTCATCACTAGTTCCGACCTCCATTCGATCGAACTCGCCTCCAACGATCTCCTGAATGTGCTCGACGTCACGGAGTCCGATCTTGTCGTTGGCCGTATCGCTCAAGTGGATCTTGCCGTTGGCACGGTGATCGCTCCGGAAATGGTGGCCGACATCGCCACAATCGAACCGGGCCAGGCCCTCGTCGGCGTCGCAGTCGATCGAAGTTCAGTACCGACCACAACACTTCGAGTTGGGTCGTTGCTTGACGTGGTTGCAACGCCGGGCAATACGGGTGAAGATGCCCTGGCCGATACAAGCGATTCCGTACTCGTACGAAATGCTGTTGTGGCCGAGCTGATCATCGGCGAAGAGGAGACCTATCTCTCGCTCGCCGTTGGCGAAGCTGATGCGGTGACCGTCGCCCGAGCCGCATCGGCTGACCGGATTCGGCTTCTTGCGGTACCCGACGATCGGCCGTTGCCGGCTCCACCTGCGCCCGATGAAACCACAACCGATGATCCAACCGCCGGGGATCGCACCGAAGATGAAGACAGCAAGGAGGCGGCGGACGAGGAGGACCAATGACACTGGTCTGCTTTGGCTCGATGAAAGGTTCGCCGGGGACGACATTGACCGCCCTGCTCACCGCCGCAGCGTGGCCCAGCCGCTCCGGCCGCCGGAAGGTGCTGTTGGAGGCCGACCCTGATGGTGGGGCACTTGCAATCCGATACCAGATGCCAACGAGGCCCGGTCTTCTGTCACTGGCTGCGGCCACTGGCAATACCCTCAGCCGAGATGGGTTGTGGGAACACGCTCAGCGTCTTCCCGGTGGTCTGCCAGCGGTTGTGGGGCCACCATCACCCGACCAGGCGTCGGTGGCAATGAGGTCTGTCGGCGCCGATATGGGCGACTGGCTTTCGGCCGCTCCGATCGACGTGATCGCCGATGTGGGGCGCCTCTCACCGGCGGCACCGACCGCTCGCTTCCTGTCGTCGGCCGATGCCGTTCTAGTCGTTGCCCGTCCGACCGCCGACCAGCTGCAGTCCGCAGTTCCTCGAATGAAGGCGTTCGGCGAACGACTACAGATCGGATGGGTCCTGATCGGTGAAAGGCCGTATTCGCCCGAGGACGTGGCCGGCGCCTACGACTTTCCGGTGGTGGCCGTCTTGCCCGACGATCGCAAGGTTGCCGCTGCGCTCGTTGGAGGCGCCGATCCGGCCAAGTACCGGCGGTCCTCATTGATCCGAGAGGTTGGGCGGTTTGCTCGCTCTTTGACGACCTGGCTTGACACGATGGCCGCTGCTACTCCGGCAGGATCTGCCGGCGAGGCGGTGTCCGAGGCACCTGGCAAGGCACCGGTTGGCCCTGAATCCGGCAACCGGGCAGGGTCGAGATGACCGCACTTGATCAATCGCTCATTCGCAAGATCGCCCTGTCAGTCGGTGAGGAGCTGACCGACCAGGCCGTCGAGAACTGGAGCGATGACGATCGTCGGATGTTTGCCCGCAATCTCGTTCATCGGGCGATCTCCCAGGAGAACGAGGTCCGGCTGGGCCGAGGTGTCGAGCCCCTTGATCACGCTGCCGTTGCCGGGCTCAGCACTGCGGTTATCAACCGGATGTTCGGCCTCGGTCGACTCCAGGTGCACATCGACAACCCCGACGTCACCGACATCTATGTGAATGGCTTCGACAACGTGCACCTGAAGTGGCGGGACGGCCGCACCTCCAGCGAGGCTCCGGTGGCCGAGAGCGACGCCGACCTCATTGAGATGATTCGGTCCCAGGCTCGTCGCACCCGTCACGAACATCACTGGGATCCTGCCGCTCCGGTTCTCGACCTTCAGCTACCGTCCGGCGATCGGCTGAACGCTGTGGCTTGGGTGGCTCAACGGCCTTCGATCTCCATCCGCCGTCATGATTTTGCCATTGCCCGGCTGTCCGAGTTGGTTGATCGCGGCACGATCAATGAGGCGCTACTCCAGCTCCTGGCGGCCATGGTTCGAGCTCAGCTGAATATCATTGTCGCCGGTGGCACTGGAGCAGGTAAGACCACCTTGTTGCGCTGTCTCATCAACGAGATTCCGCCGGCCGAGCGGCTGATCACGATCGAGGATTCGCTCGAGATCGGCATCAGCCAGTACAGCGACCGTCACCCCAACGCTGTTGAGCTGGAAGCACGGGAGGCGAATATTGAGGGCTCGGGCGAGGTGTCGATGCATGACCTTGTGCGGGCCGGGCTACGAATGGGGCCTGATCGGGTCATCGTTGGTGAGATTCGGGGCGCCGAGGTGGTTCCCATGCTCTTGGCCATGAGTCAGGGCAACGATGGATCGATGTCGACCATCCACGCTGATTCAACTGTCGGTGTGTTCTCTCGTCTACAGACCTATATGGCGATGACGCCTGAACGTTTTGATGCTCGGACGTCGAATCTGATGGTCGCCAACGCCATTGATGTCATTGTGCACATCACTCGCCGTCGGGGCGATGGCCGTAGGGTGCTGACCAGCGTCAGGGAGGTCACGGGAGCCGACGGTCAACTGGTTACCTCCAACGAGGTGTACGCGCCTGATCAGTTCGGTCAGGCGTCGCCTCACTGGCGTTTCGAAGACGAGACCCTCCACCGTTTGGAGCAGGCCGGTTTTGATGCCCGCTGGCTCGATCCGTCGGTCAACCGATGGGAGATGGCGGTATGAGTCTGCTCATCGCTCCGATCCTGGGCGCCATCGCCGGACTCGGCCTTTTCCTTCTGATAGCCGGGTTCAGGGGTGAACGGATCGTGCCGTCGATCGGGCATTTGTTTGGTACTGAGACGAGTCGTGAGCTTGCGTTGTCCGCCACCCTGGCCGCCCTGCTGATCGGAGTCTTCGTCTACCTCGCATCGGGGTGGCCGGTGGCAGCCCTGGGCGTGGCCGCGATGGTTCTATTGATACCGCGCAACCTTGGTGACCGACGTGAACATGCCTCTCACGTGGCCAGAACGAATGCCATCGCCTCGTGGACCGAGATGATTCGCGACAACATGGCCGGAGCGGCTGGTCTGGAGCAAGCGCTGCTGGCCAGCGCACAAGTGGCGCCGGAACCGATAGCTATAGAGCTTCAGCGGTTCCGACGTAGTGCGGATCGGCTTCCATTGGTTGAAGCCCTCGGCGATCTCGGAGAAGACTTGGACCACCCTTCGGCCGACCTTGTCATAGCGGCGCTCTCGAACGCCGCGACCATGGAGGTCCGGGAGCTGGGCCCACTGCTCAGCCGGTTGGCCGTGGCGACCAGGGCCGACACTCGAATGCGAGAACGAGTTGAAGTAGGTCGTGCCCGAATCCGCACCTCGGCCCGCATCGTCGTCATCACGACTGTCGGAACGATCCTGTTTCTCTGGCTTTTCGCCGGTGAACTCCTCGGTGTCTACGACTCGCTGGCGGGCCAGATCTGGATGTGCGTTGTCGCCGGTGTCTTCGTGGCCGGGGGTTCGATGCTGCGGCGTTTCGCCCGCTTCGATGTTCCCGATCGCTTCCAGGCCAGACGGCGTCTGGTCGACGCAATCGAGGTGACGGTGAACTCCACATGACCAGGTTCGTCATCGCGCTGCTCGGCGGTGGAGTTGGGATCGGGCTCATGATACTTGTCCGGGCCTTTCGGAATCGCAACACGGATCTCGAGGTCCTGGCCGGCACGTTGACCTCCAGCGGGCGATCGGTAGCCCAGCTGGACCAGCCCGACGATGGGTCGACCGGCCGCACCTCCAAGAGCTGGTCGGTTGGTCTGCTCAATTCGTTCGGTGTTGGCGATCTCGAGCTCACGAGATCTCGACTGAGGGTCGTCGACAAGTCCATCGAGCAGCACGCCTTTGAGAAGCTGACGGCCGCTGTGGCCGGGTTCACATTTCCCCTCATCTTCATGCTCATGCTGATCTTGGGCGGCATCCAACCACCAATCCTGCTGCTGTTCGTGGCTTCGCTGGTTCTGGCCGTTGGTGGATTCCTGTACCCGGAACTGCCACTGAAGGATCTTGTTGTCGAGCGGCGTCGATCTTTTCGTCACGCCTTGGGCTCCTACCTCGAACTTGTCTGCGTGATGCTGGCCGGAGGCGCCGGTACCCAAACGGCACTTGCCGCCGCCGCTGAGTCGGGAGCCGGATGGCCGTTCGTCGAACTCCGACGGGCCATTGATCGGGCCGCAGCCACCAATCGCCCCGTCTCCGAACTCTTCGAGGAACTGAGCGCTGAACTTGGCGTCGACGATCTTCGTGATCTGTCCGCCTCACTGTCCTTGGCCGGCGGTCACGGCGCCCGGGTCAAAGAGTCGCTGATTGCCAAGTCGGACGCCATGCGCCACAGCCTGGCCACCGACTTCGAGGGCATGGCCGAGACGCAGACCGAGAAGATGATCATTCCCGTTGCCATCATGACCCTTGGCCTAACGCTCTTTGTCGGGTTCGCTGCTCTCGCTGCCATCGGAGACGGCGGCACGGTGTCGGACGTGGTGCCGCCCAACCCGATCGACCAATTCTCCCCGTAGATGACCCGCAGAAACGGAGACAACCATGAATGTGAAACACCGACTCGAACTGACGGCCAGCATGCTCTTGCATCGGGTTGGCCGCCGGGCCTTCGATGAGAATGGAGCTATGACGACCGAGATGATGATACTCACCGCCGCCTTGAGCATCGCCGCTGCACTGGCTCTCGTTCTCCTTCGAAGCAAGATCACGGAGGCCGCCAACAACATACAGACCAGCCCCTGAGGACCGGATGGGTCAGGAGGAGTCAGGCGCAGCCAGTTCGGAATTGATGCTGCTATTCGGGCTGATCCTCGTGCTGACGATGTTTCCGATTCAGGTCGCGCTGTTCTGGCATGCTCAGCAGAGCGCCGTGCTGGCGGCAGAGGTCGCCCTGGACGTCGGCCAACGAATCGATGCAACAACAGGAGAGGCCGAGAGCGCAGGTCAGTCAGTCGTGGCCAGCACCAATCAACTTCTCAATCCAACGGTAACCGTCAGCCGGAACAGTGCATCCCGGACGGTGTCCGTTGTCGTAGCCGGTGACCTTCGATACCAGATCCTCCCGCTCAACTGGGTTGTTCGTAGCGAAGCGTCTGGTCGGATCGAAGAGTTCGTCAGCGAGAACGAAAGGTGATCAAGCGCGTTGGACAGAGCCGCCTCGTTCGGCGTTGGCGTGATGAGACGGGGATGCTCTCCACCGAGCTGGCGCTGCTCGTCCCGATCGTCTTGTTCGGCTTCGTGTCCTTGATAATGCTCGGTGGCCGGTGGGTACAAGCCGAAACCGATGTCATGTCGGCCGCTCAGGAAGCCGCTCGGGCGGCCACCTTCAAGAGTTCATTCGCTGCCGCTTCAGCACAAGCCAGGCAAACGGCCCAATCCAACCTCACGACTGCCGGTCAAAGCTGCACCGCCGGTCCACTGGTGGTCAGTACCACGACGAGCGCTGGTGCAGCCGATCTACAACCGGGAACCATAGTTACGGTCACCGTCTCTTGTACGGCCGACCTTGCAGATGTCTCGCATCTCGGCTCGGCCATTCCTCTGTCGAAGGCGTTCACCGCCACCGCCCACGAAGTCGTCGATACCTATCGGAGTTCGCCATGACCCGCTTCCGTGATCTGATCAAGGGCGCACTTGCGTCGTCCGCCATCTTGTTTCTTCTCGGCGGAGTACCGGTCGTGCTCTTCAGTGTGATTGGAATGCCCTTCGCCGAGTTGATCGGCGACTTGACCGACCCGCTGACATCCGATGCCACGAAGGCGGCGGCCGCCCTCCGTCTCGGCCTGTCGGCGATCGTGCTGCTGGCCTGGGGGCAAGTTGCCTGGTCTCTTCTCGTCGAGCTGGTGGCCGTGGCCCGGGGTAGGGCGGCGTCGTCATCTCGACTGGTCCCTGCACCCATCCAACGGTCGGCCCGCCACCTCGTCGCCATCGCCATGCTTTTGCTGACAGTCTTTGCCACCCCGGCCGCGGCGACGGGACTGAATGCCTTGACCGATCCGGGCATGGCCGAGTCACTTGACGGACATCCACTTGATTCGGGCTGGCCGGCGGTTGACGAGATCTTCACGGCCGTCGACCAGACAGGCATCGACGGATCACCGCCCAACCTCGAAGCTTTGGCCGAGACCGCGGACATCGGTGATGTCGAGTATGTCGTGCAGCCGGGTGATACCTTCTGGTCTTTGGCCGAACGTGGTCTGGGCGACGGTTTCCGTTGGCGACAGATTCGAGAAGCGAATCACGGCCGCGTGATGGCCGACGGCTCGGTGATCTCGGGCTCTACCGAGTTGTTGCAGGCCGGCTCGATCGTGCGGGTCCCGCAATCGTTGTCGTCACCGTCGGCGACGGGGGACACGGCAACCGGACCCGTAACCGTCACCGACGGCGATCACTTCTGGAGCTTGGCCCACGACAGGCTTGCTGCCTCGTGGGGACGGGCACCGACGGACGATGAGCTGACACCGTACTGGTCGGAAATGTTGTTGCTCAACGAAGATCGGCTGTTGCCGCCGGGCGATCCTGATCTCATTCACCCTGGCCAGGAGCTTATGTATCCACCCGTGCCGCGACCGCCGACTCCTGCCGAAACTGATGTTGACGGGTCTCGGGGTAAACCGTCCCCGACCGGCTCGGCCCAACCAACAGACAATGTCCGGCTGTCGCAAGGGTCAACCGAATCCACCGCTGCCCCCCGTCCGATCCCGCCGACCCCACCCCCCGCCACTGCCGCCGCGACACCAGGCACCAGCACCGCTGCGGCCGACCGCCTCGCCCCCTCGGCGCCCGGCGATACCACCGAATTGCCGGCCGAGGCCGAGGCCGCGGCCCCGGGCCCCGCCGACCCCACTCAAGGCGAGGACAACGTCCCGGTCGGTGTGGTCGCCATCAGCGGTATTGGCCTGGTGACGGCTGCGGTCGGGGGGATCATCGCCCGTAACCAGGCTCGGCGCATCGGCGGCCGCCGACCCGGTACCGTTCCCCGGTTCGACGTCTCGGCGGCCGCCGAGTCGCTGATCTCGGAAACCTCGGACGAGCCGGCGTTGGCCGACCTCGACCGGGCGCTGCGCCATCTCGGGTCACGTTTGGACGCCGAAGACCTGGCCATGCCCGACCTGGTCGGCGTGCTGCTGGGCCCCGACGACATCCGTCTTCTGGTGGCCACCCCGCACAATGCCCCGCCGGCGCCGTTCACCGTCGACCGCGACGGAATGGTGTGGTCCATTGCCCGTCCCGTTCCTCGATTCGGTGGGCCGCCGGCCCTCAATCCCTACCCCACGCTGGTATCGATCGGCTTCACCGAGTCGGCTCGCCTGCTCGTCGACCTCGAATACGTCGGCTCGCTCAGCGTGTCCGGCGGTTTCGCCGACATCGTCGACGCCATGGGCACGATGGCTTTGCAGTTGGCCACCAGCCCGCTGGCCGACACCATCGACGTGGTCTGCGTCGGCTTCGGGGAGGAGCTGGCCGACCTCGAACGCATCACGGTCGTGCCCTCCGTCGACGCCCTGGCCTCCAGGGTTGCCGAACACGCTGCCGGGGCGGCGGCCCTGATCGCGGCCACCGACAGCAACGGCCCGACCGGCCGAGCCGCCGGCGTTGGCGACTGGACGCCGCTGGTGGTCTTCGACCCGTTGTCCGAACTGGCCGGCAGCTCATCCGATCTACTGACCGCAGTCGAGCAGACCCCGCTGGCCGGTGTTTCGGCCGTCGTCAACTCGGTCGACTCCGCCGCCCTGGCCATGGAACTGACCGACGATCGGGTTTCGATCCCGTCCTACGGGGTCGACCTCGATCGCCGCCCCCTGACCCGGGTGGAACGCACCGACCTCTCCTCCGCCGTTTCGGCGGCCAAGGATCCTGGTCACACCCTCACACCTGATCTGTTGGCCGCCCTCGGCGGGCCGACTCCGCCTGAAACCCCGACCTCCACTGACGCCGCGGCCGGCAACAACGGCGACACCACTGCTCAGCCTCACGACTACATTGTTCGTCTCCTCGGTCCGTTGCGGGTCGAGGATCGTGACGGCCAAGGCGTGCAGTTCGCCCGCTCGGCCACCCCCGAGTTCCTGGCCTACCTGGTCCATCATCGAGATGGCGCCGAGGTCGGCCATGTCATGGACACCCTGTGGCCGTCGACCACAGCCCGGAGGACATGGATCGCCAACGTCTACGCCGACGCCGCCCGCAGTCTCGACTCGGCCGACGGCGGAGTCACGTTGACGCCGCGACCGGGAGCGGACGACGAGTATCGGCTGGCGACCGGCGTCATCAGCGACGTCGAACGGTTCAGGGCACTGGTGACGGCCGCCGTCAGCCGTTCGGCCGACGAAGCCGTGGAGCTGCTGACCGAGGCACTGGCCATGATCGGCGGTATTCCCTACGCCAACATCACCTCACGGTGGCCGATCACCGAAGGCCATTGGCAGGAGGCGACCGTCATGGTCGACGAAGCCGCCCGCTGCGTGGCCGCCTTGGCTCTCGACCAATTCGACGACCCGACCTTGGCTGAGTGGGCCACGTCACAGGGCCTGCTGGCCAGCCCCCACTCGGTCGAGCTGCATCGCCTTCGTCTCCGGGCGGCCATCGCTCTCGATACCGATCAGTCATCCCCGTCTGATCGATCGTTGTCACCCGATGCCGTCTTCCAGCACTATCAAGCGGTGGTCATGGCCGACGATCACCGCCCGGAAGCGGCGTCTCAGCTCGACACTGATCTGGTCGACCTCTACGAGTCCTACCGTCGGTCCAAACCGGGCCCTGTTCGCTCGATCGACTCCGACACCCTGGAGCCTCAGCACTAGGAGTCTCCTAGAAGAAGATCAGCCCCGAAACCACCGCCACCGCCACCGCCACCAAGAGCAGTAGCAGGAGAGCGGTCAAACCCATCACCTGGTTCCGTCGCCTGTTGTCGACATCGGCTTCGGCGCCCGAACTCGAGCGGATCCGGTCGGGTCGTGGCGTTCGGGGGGTGACCACCGTGGGAAGATCGAGCGGTCCTGGCGGTTGAGATTGCGGTGGAGATTGCTGCTCGACTCCCGGTTCGTCGTTCCTCTCGTCGCTCCTCTCAGCCCCGATGGCGGCGGCCAGAATCGACCCGACGTCGGCCCTGGCCGACGGGGATCGTTGCCCTGTCATCGGTTCCGCCCCGCCTTCGTCCCGGGACGGCTCGGTCTGCTGGGAGTGCAGGGTGGACCGACGCCTCCGAACGGCACCGACCATCGAGTCTTCGATCGCTCTGGCCTGGGCTGTCGCCCGTGGAGCTGTAACCGGGCCCGGAGACACAGGCTGTTCGAGATCAACCGGCGCCTCTCCGGCGATGACCACCGGGGTCGGCGCCTGCCCATGATCGGCTTGAACCTGCTGGAGCCGGCGGGCCATGATCAGGGCCGACGCCGGTCGGGCGGCCGGTTCCCGGGCCAGACCGTCGGCCACCACCTGGGCCACCCCTTCCGGTACTCCGGCCGACAACTGCGGCCGTTCGGGATCGGACAACATCTTACGCATAACGGCGGCCGGCGTTTCGGCGTGGTAGGCATGGAGCCCCTGAATCAAACGGTAGATCGTCATGGTCAGCGAGTACATGTCGCTGGCCGTCGTCGGTCGTTCGTCGTCCAGCACCTCGGGGGCGGTGTATCCGAAAGTCACGGCCATCGTCTGGGTCCTGGTCCGCTCGCCGTCGATGGTTGACGAGATTCCGAAGTCGGCCAGCAGCGGGTGTTCCGAGGTGACGCCGACAAAGACATTATCCGGTTTGATGTCTCGGTGAATCACGCCGGCCCGATGCACCGTCTCCACCGCAGAGCACAGCTTGATGCCGATGTCGACCGCGGCCGCCCAGGTCAGAGGACCGTGCTCGTCGATCAGTTGACCGAAGGTGCCGCGGGCGAAAAGGGGCAGCACCAGGTAGGGGCGATCGTCGGCGGTGAAGCCTGACCCGAGAATGGTGACAACGTAGGGGTGGCTGCCGACTCGACCTATGGCCTCGATCTCCCGCTGGAACGCGCTGCGGCGAGAACCACTGGAGACGTCGAGTTCGAGCACCTTAATGGCTACCGATCGCTGGTGTCGTACGTCGATCGCCCGATACACAGTGCTCGATCCGCCGGATCCGATGCGGCTTACATTCTCAAACCCGGGAAATCGCTGACCGCCACTGCCCCTCTGATCGACGGCCGGTGCGTGGTCGTCCATACCCATGAATCCTAGTGTCCGGCCTGGCCGATCATTGGGGAAATGTGAATTGGGAACGTGGACTCAATCGGTTGATGACCGCCAACTTTGTCCACCAGCGGATACTCTTACCGGCAAGTGAGAGCCGATAACGGAGCGGGTATGACGCCGTCAGGCGACATCGATATCGACGAAAATCTTGTCCGCCGTTTGCTGGTCGACGCCGCCGCCCATCATGGGCTTGATTCGGAGATGGCGGGCCGAGATCTTCACCAGCTGACCAACGGCTGGGACAATGTCTTGTATCGGTTAGGGTCCGACCACATCGTTCGGCTTCCTCGCCGTCGGGCCGCCGTTCCGTTGATGGTCAACGAGCTGCGGTGGTTACCTGAAATCGCTCCCGGCCTGTCCATTCCGGTGCCGGTTCCGATCTTTGCCGGCAGTCCGACGTCTCTTTTCGACCACCCATGGTCGATTGTGCCGTGGTTCGAGGGGCAGCCCTTGGGCGATCGCGGCCTGCCCGATGTCCCGGTGGCCACCGCCGACCGGCTGGCCGCCGACCTGGCTGAGTTCCTCCATCGACTTCACCGGCCGGCTCCGGCCGACGCCCCCCGGAATCCCTTCCGAGGCATCCCGTTGACGACCCGGGCCGAACGCACCGTGGCCCACCTCACGCCGGGGTCGGCCGCCATGGACGCCGTCGGTTCCGACGAGGCGGCCGGCCGGCTGCGCACCATCTGGGCCCGAGCCCTTGATCAACCGGCATGGTCGGTCGGGCCTCGCTGGCTGCATGGTGACCTGCACCCGTTGAACCTGGTGTGGCGCCACGAGCGGTTGGTTGCCGTGATCGACTTCGGTGACATCTGCCGGGGCGACCCGGCCACCGACCTGGCTGTGGCCTGGTATGTGTTTCCCGACCCGGCCCAGCGTCGTCACTTCCAGGACCTGGCCCGTATCGACGGTGCCCCGGTCGACGAGGCCACCTGGATGCGAGCCGCCGGCTGGGCCTTGGCGATGGCTTGCGCCATCGCCACCAACTCGGGTGATCATCCGGTGCTGGACCGGCTGAGCCGACGCACCCTCATCGCCCTGGCCGACGCCCCGTCGGTCACCTGAGCCGTTCCACGAAGTCGGTGATGTGGCCCACCGCCTGGTTCAGGTGATCACGTCCGGCTTCGTCGCCGCCCCCGGCCCCGTAGTAGTGGCCGGCTCCCACGATCTCGTGAAGCCATTTGCGCTCATGGGGCACGGCCTCGAACAGGCGGTGGGTATGCGATGGGGTGCAGGCGTCGTCGGCGGTGTTGCCGATGACCAGGACCGGCTCGACCACATCAGCGGCCGAGGCCAGAGCATCACCCCGGGCCGTGTCGTGGCCCCATTGCGACAGCCAGCTCCGTAGCGTGGAGAATCGAGCCAGCCCCACCGGGCCGTCGTTGACCGTGCGGGGATCGCCGAGGTAGCACCAGTTGGGTCGCCGGTCGCTGGGATCGATTGCCGGGTCGAGCCAGCGAGGATCGGCCATGGTGCCCTGGACCACGAAGGCCAGCTCGGGGCCGAAACGATCGGGGGAGGACCGTCGCCGCTCCAACTCGTCGCTCACCCACCCGGTGATCCGACGGTTGCGCTCGACCTGGGCTGCCCGGTACCGGGCCACGAACTCGGCGCTGTAGGGCGGCTGATCGGGGTTGGCCGGATCGTACAGGTTGAGTGTCGGCTCCCGCTCGAACGGCCGGCTCTCATCGAGGATGGAGGCGTCGAGCCACTCGGTCAGGATGCCGTGACGACTGATGTGGGCGGCCAACATCATGACCCCGGCGGCTGGTGGCAGCCAGGCCGGGTCGACCTCGTAGGCATCCCCGGCAGGCGTGTCGCTGATCCCCTGACCCCGATTGGCCACCGCCTGGTAGTACATCGAGAGCGAACCGCCGCCCGACCATCCGGCCAGCACGACCTGCTCGTAGCCCCAACGGTCCCGGGCGTCGACCAGCACCCGACCGAGGTCGGCCACCACCTTCTCCATGATCAGCGCCGAGTCGGTCCCCCGGTAGCGGGAGTTGGCCCAGATCACATGATGCCCGTCCCGGGCCAAACCGTTGACGATGGGTAGATACATGCCCCCACCGGTGGGGTGCATGAACACGATCACGGTTGACGACGGTTGGTCGGTGGGGCGAACCAGGTGACAGTCGAGCCCGATGATGTCACCCCCACCCCCGTAGGTGTCGCTGAAGGCTGCGGCCTCGTGGTGAACGACGACATAGGCTTGCCGCTCACAGCCCCGTGGCGTGCCGGGAATCTTCACGTCGGCCGACCGCCCGACTCAGGGGCCCGAGGGAGCGGGGACCGGGGGATCGGGATAGCTGGCGTTGGCCCGGATCACGTCGTCGGGCACCTTCAACATCTTGGCGTACATCACATCGGGATAGGTCAGGTGTGGCTTGTCGGGGTCGAACGGTGGCTGGGGGAGGGGGGAGGCGTCGGGGTCGACCAGGAACGGTTCGGGATTCCGGAAGCGGGCCAGCTCCTCAGCGGTTATGCCGGCCAGCTCCACCACCTCGGGATCGATCCAACGATCGCCGTCGATGCCGACGTCGGACGTGGCCACCTCCAACACCAAACCTTCGGGGCCGGCGAAGTAGATGGACTGGCAGACGCCGTGATCGATGTGGCCGAGGACGTTGATGCCTTTGGAACGGATGCGGTCCCGCATGGCCAACAGCTCCTCGACGGTGTCGACGTTGAGGGCCAGGTGCTGGGTCGTGCCGGGGGCGCTGGGCCGTTCGGCCGTGCCCGAATGACTGACCCCGAGCTGGGGTTCGATGTCGTGGTTGGCCGGGAGTTCGACGAAGGCGATGTAGCAGTGGTCGTTGAGCCGGCAGAAGGCGTGCCACGCCCCCTCCACGCCGTGCATCCAGAACAGGCCGACCAGTTCCGCTCCCAGCACGTCGCTGAAGAACTCGATCTGCCCTTTGATGTCCTTGGTACTGATGGCCAGATGATGAACGGCGTTGACCCGGATCGACATGTGACCAGGATAGTTCCTCGGCTCAACCGGTAGCCCGGCGGCCCCGGTCCCTGGGCTACATTGGCGGACCGTGACCGGGTTTGCCCACCGTCTGGCGACCACACTGGCCGACCGGAGTGATCTGCTGTTTGGGGTGCCCGGAGGAGGCCCCAACCTCGATGTGGTGGGAGCTGCTGCCGCCGCCGGCATGCGCTTCGTGCTGGCCCACGGGGAATCGGCGGCCGCCATCATGGCCTCCAGCTACGGGTTGCTCACCGGTCGACCTACGGGCGTGGTCGTGACTCGGGGACCGGGGGCGACCTCGGTGGCCAACGGAGCCGCTCAGGCCACCCTCGATCGCTACCCGCTGGTGGTGGTCACCGACACGGTCACTGCCGAGCAAACCCCCCGGATCTCCCATCAGCGGTTCGACCAGCGAGCGCTGTTCCGGCCGATCTCGGTGGCCTCGATGACCGCCTCGTCATCGCTCGATCTGGAAGCGGCGGTCGATCGGGCCGCCCAGTGGCCGCCCGGCGCCGTCCACCTCGACTACGATCCCGATGCCGCGCCCGGCCAATGCCCCGAACCACACGTGCTGCCGCCGGTCGACCCACCGGTGGGCGACCGCATCGAACCGGCCGTCGAACTGTTGACGGCGGCCCGCCGGCCGGTGATCATCGCCGGGATGGAGGCCGCCTGGCTCGATCATCTACACCGGCTGGCCGGAGCTGACGGACCGATCCGGCAGTTGCTGACCGACCTGGGTTGTCCCGTACTCACCACCTATCAGGCCATCGGCCTGGTGCCCACCGAAGGGCCGGTCAACGCCGGTCTGTTCACCAACGGCGCGCTGGAACGGCCGGTGCTCGAAGCTGCAGACCTGATCATCACCATTGGGCTCGACACGGTCGAACCGATACCGACACCGTGGCAGGCCACGGCGCCCACCATCACCCTGTCAGCCGGCGCTGCCATCGACCGCTTTGTGCCGGCCGATGTGTCGCTGGTCGGTGATCTGGCCACCCTGGCTCATCAGCTGGTCGCAACCGCCCGCCGGCGACGGTGGCGTCACCACTGGCCGGCCGAAGCTGGCGCGGCCATGCGGGTCGGGGCCCGCCGTCGGGTGTCGCAGCCCGAGGGGCCCATGGGCCCGATCGGGCTGGTCGGCGCCATGCTCGATCGGTTGGCCGGGTTCGATGTGGCCCCGGTGACCACCGTCGACGCCGGGGCCCACTTCCTGGCGGTGATGCCCCGCTGGCCGGTGCGGCGGCCCTTCGACCTGCTGATCAGCAACGGTCTGGCCACCATGGGTTTCGCCCTGCCGGCGGCCATCGGGGCGGCCCTGGCCCACCCCGATCGGCCGGTGCTGGCCCTGTGCGGTGACGGTGGTCTGTCGATGACGATGGCGGAGCTGGAGACGGCGGCCCGTCTCCGGCTACCGATCACGGTCGTGGTGTTCAACGACGCCACGCTGAGTTTGATCGCCGTCAAGCAGCGGCCGGGGCAGGGCGACGAGTCGGCAATTCGGTATCGGGCAACCGATTTCGCTACCATCGCGGAGGCGAGCGGTCTCGAAGGGTCCGTGGCTCACAGCGTCGAAGATGTCGGGCGCCTCCTGGTCAACCGGCCGACCGGGCCTCGACTGATCGACGCCCGGATCGACCCGGGCGAGTACCGGCACCTGATCACCGCAACCCGAGGCTGAACTCGCCCGTCAACCGAACCTGAAGGGGGTTTCACCACATGGTGCAAGTAGCCAGATTTCTCGACGTGGCCGAAGGTCTACAACCGAACCAGTTCTCGGTCGGCTCGAAGGACGAGATCAACTCGATCAGCGAACTCGACGAGACCTACAAGCAGCTGATGGACAAGCCGCTGGCTTGTGTCATGGCGGTCATGGGGGGCGACGGCCGGCCCAACCTCACTCCGATGTGGTTCGACTATGAAGGCGACAAGGTTCTGGTCAACGTGGCCAGCCACCGCAAGAAGACGTCGTGGATTCGGGACAACCCCCAGATCAGCATCCTCATCATGAACCCGGAGAACATGTACCACTGGATGAGCCTCAAGGTCACCGTGGAGCGGGAGATATCCGAAGACGACCCGGAGGAGGGTCCTCGGGTCACCGAGCAATTGAATCGGATCTGGCGCAAGTACATTGCCGACGGCGGCGACGACTACGGTCTGCGGGACCCGTCCATCAACGAGCGCCGGGTGTTGTTCGAGTGTCGGGTCGACAAGATCGCCACCTTTGGCCAGCCCTGATCCTGTTCCTTCACCCGGGCCGGCCGGGCTGGCTCCGCTGGGCGGGCCGCTCGCCGTCGCCGTGGTCGGCGGATCCATCGGTGGCTTGACCGCAGCCTGCCTGCTGGCCGACTCCGGTCACGATGTCACGGTGTACGAGCGGTCGGGCACCGAACTGGAGCAGCGGGGGGCCGGCATCGGTTTCCTGGAAGCCACCTACCGGTACCTGGTGGAGCGGGCCGACCTGGCCCTCGACGAGATCAGTATCACCACCGACCACATCCGCTACCTCGACCGTCACGGTTCAGTGGTTCACGACACCGAGCACCCCTACCTGTTCTCGTCGTGGAACACCGTATACCGGCGGTTGCTCGACCACTGGATGGCGGCGCCCGGCGGTGGTCCTGATCGTTACCGGTTGGGACACGAGATGGTGGGTTTCGACCAGGACGACGCGGCCCGGCAGGGGCCTGTCGAGGTTCGGTTCGCCGGCCGGGATCCGGTGGTGGCCGACCTTCTGGTTTGCGCCGACGGGGTGGGTTCCACCGCCCGATCGCAGTTGCTGCCGGCGGCCCGGCCCGGCTACGCCGGCTATGTGGCCTGGCGGGGCATGGTGCCCGAGGCGGAACTTCCGACCCAGGTGGCCGCCGCCCTGACCGACTCCATCACCTACTACGTCTACGCCAACAGCCATGTTCTGGTGTACCCCATCCCCGGCCTCGACGGTTCGGTGTCGGCCGGCGACCGTTTGATCAACTTCGTGTGGTACCGCAACTACCTGGGCGGTCCGGACCACGGTGAGCTCGACGAGTTGCTGACCGATCGTCACGGGTCACGGCGGGAGCTGTCGGTGCCGCCCGGGGCGGTGGCCGACCACCACGTCGAGGAACTCCGGGCCCACGCCGCCGCCCGGCTTCCCGAGCTGCTGGGCCAGGTGGTGGCGGCCACGGCCGAGCCGTTTCTCCAGGTGGTGTACGACATCGAGGTGGAACGGATGGCGTTCGGCCGTGTCTGCCTGCTGGGCGACGCCGCCTTTGCCGTCCGACCTCACGCCGCCGCCGGCTCGGCCAAGGCGGCCGACGACGCCTGGGCCCTCGACCGGGCTCTGAGGGAACGGGCCTGTGGTGGGACTGTGCCCGAAGCGCTGGCCGCCTGGGAGCCGGAGCGGCTGGCTCTTGGCCGCAACCTGTTGGCCCGCACCCGCGACGTCGGCTCTCGATCGCAGGTCGGCAACACCTGGCTGCCGGGGGATCCCGACCTGATCTTCGGGCTGCACGCCCCTGGCCGATGAAGGGTAGACGACCATGAACGCCAGGCGAGAGACCGCCGCTCGGATGGCTGAAGCCGCCGTCGATCTGCTCGACGCCCTTGACTCCGAGCAGCGGGCCGCCGCCACCTGGCCGTTCCCGGCGGCCGAGCGGGAGCTCTGGTTCTACACTCCGACCGACCACGGTGGATTGCCTCTGACCGCCATGTCGTCGGCCCAGCATCGCCTGACCCACCGCCTGCTGTCGACCGGTTTGTCGACCGCCGGCTACGTGACCGCCTCCACCATCATGGGGTTGGAAAACGTGCTCGACCTCTCCGAGGACTGGGCCTCATACTTCGATCGGGAGCGGGGCCGGGACCCGTTGCTGTACTGGGTCGCCATGTTCGGGGCCCCGGGCTCGGACGCCTGGGGTTGGCGGTTCGGTGGCCACCACATCTCGATCAGCCACACCGTTCTCGACGGGGAGGTGGTGTCGTCGACTCCGCTGTTCTTCGGCGCCGATCCGGCGTCGGCCCCGCTGCTGGGACCCCATCCGCTGCGCCCCCTGGCCGGGGTGGAAGACGTCGGCCGCGAACTGATCCGATCGTTGCCCGACGATCAGCTGGCCGCCGCCCTGGTTTCCCCGGTGGCCCCGACCGACATCATCGGCGGCAACCGGTCCACCCTGCGTGACGGCGACGGCATGCTCCGCCTGCCTCACATCTGGCGAGCCCGGTTCGAGCAGGAGCTGGACGACCGCATGCACGAGGTGCAGTCCGAAGCCGAGGAGAAGCTGGGGTTGGACGAGACCCACCTCGCCGCCCTCCGCCTCACATCCCGGCCCAAGGGCCTGTCGGCCGCCGAACTCTCGGCCGGCGACCGGGACACGCTACGGGCCCTACTCGACCTCTATCTCGATCGGCTGCCCGACGGCCTGGCCGATGACGAGAAGGCCAAGTTCGACGGCGACCGTCTGGACAGCCTGTCGTTCCTGTGGGCCGGCTCGGTCGAGCCCGGTCGGCCTCACTACTACCGGATCCAGGGTGCCGACCTGTTGGTGGAGTACGACAACACCCAACGAGACGTCAACCACGTGCATGCCGTGTGGCGCGACCGGCGGCGAGACTTCGGCCGCCACCAGTTGAGTGACCCGCTGGCCGATCACTACGCCGGCGGCCACCATCACCCTTGACCTCCAGTTAGGTCTGTCCTATTGTCATAGGACAGTGATACAAACCTCCTCAACCGCTCAGCCCGATCCGGGCCCCGATCTCGACCTCGACACCGAGTTCGAGCGCTTGATCGATCAGCTCATTCCCCCTGAACCGTCTTTCGGTCGTCGCTTGGTCGCCGCCTTGGCCGTGTTGGCGGCCGGCACGACACTGGGCGTGCTGTGGATGGTCGGTCTGGTCGTACCGGAGCCCACGGTCCGCAGCACCAGCATCCAGTCGGCGAGCATAACCGTGGCCCCCGACGGCGAGCACGTCATCATCGCTGGGCTTTCGTTTGACAACAACAGTGGCACCACGCTGCAGCTGGCCGACGTTTCCATCGACGCCCCCGGGCTGATTGTCGATCGCATCACCTGGGACGGTTCGTCCGAACCACCGGTGGCGGTGGCTCCCGACAGCACCGTCAATGTCGAGTTCTGGGCCCGATCGGAGACCTGCATTGATCCCGAGGTCGCCTGGGGTGAGGTGAAGGCCCGCTGGGAGTACCATGATCGGCCGTCGTGGTGGCACCGCTGGGAGTCGCTGGACAACCCGCTGTGGAATCCCGACATGGCCGCCGGTTCCGGTGACGCCACTGAGCAAAGCGCCGTCCGCCTCGACACCGTCGACCGGTCGGGTAATCCGGTCTCACTCGACGGACCGTTGAGCGGATCGTGCCTGCTGTTGGGAATCGACCAATGACCGGCCGCGCTCGCTCCGTCGGGGCCCGGTCAGCGGTGATTCTGGTCGGCGTGGTCACGGTGGTCGGAGTGGCCGTGGTGCTGGCCTCGGCCGCCGGGGATGAAAGTGGTCCGACCGGCTACGTCGGTCCGGCGGTGCTGATCCTGGCACTGCTGTGGGCGCTCTTTTTGGCCGTTCGTGACATCCTCAGGATGTTTGTCGGCCCCGATCCCGACGCCTCGGCCATCGCCGACCGGCTGGGCCAACGGCCAGAACAACGTCTACTGCTGGGTCGCTGGCTCCGTCGCAGTCGCCGCTATCGCAACATCGGCGGGGTGACCGGGGTGATCAGCGGCTTCCTGATCGGCGGGCTCGGCGGCATGATTCTCGTCGGTTTGATCGGCCTGACCGTCGGTTCGTTGCTGGCCGAAGTCCACCTCATTCGCCCGGAACGGCCGGCCGCCGGGGACCGGCGCACCGTCGGTCTCGAACGCCGCTCGCTGACCCACTACTGGCGGCCGCTCCGGCAAGCCTTGCTGGCTGCCATCGGCCTCGGCGCCGTCGCCGCCGTCGTGGCCCAACGGTTCGGATGGTGGATGGTTGGTATGCACACCGGGTGGGCGGTGGCGGCGGCCGTCGTTGTGGTGGCCGCCCTCGCCATCCAGTATCGGGTGGCCACTCGGGCCCGGCCGGCGCTGTCGGCGGCGCTTCGCTCCTCCGACGATCTGGTCCGCTCGCTGGCCATCACCCACGGTGTGGCCAACCCGGCGCTGAGTCTGGCCCTGGCCTTCATCGGCCAGGCCTTGACCAACACCGCTCCGGTCTTGTCGGCCGCGGCCTGGCTGGCCGCCGTTGCCATCTTCTGGCGCTTCCGTCGACTGGGGCTCGACCGGCTGCTGGCCGAACCGCCGCTCGACGCCACCACCGCTCCGGCATGATTCTCAACATCGACCCGGCGGCAGCCCTGCCGGTCTACGAGCAGATACGGCAACAGATCACGGTGATGGCCGTGTCGGGTGTGTTGACCCCCGGGACCCGACTACCGACCATCCGCCAACTGGCCACTGATCTCGGCCTGGCCAAGGGTACGGTGGCCAAGGCCTACGGCTTGTTGGAGTCGTCGGCGGTGGTCGAGAGCCGAGGCCACCGGGGTACCTTCATCGTCGATCCGCCGGCCGAACCGGTGGCCGAGGAGGTGCCGTCGCTGAGTGACGCCGCCCAGGCCTACGCCGTGGCCGCCCACCAGCACGGCGCCGATTGGACCACCGTGACGGCCGAGCTGAAGCGGCAGTGGCGATTACTCCGGTAGCTTGTGGCCATGGCGCCCCCTGACGAAACCATCGAGGATCTGCGGAAGTCGTTCTGGTACGGCTCGCGATCGAACCTCAGCTTCAAGTTCCTGAAAGACCTGTCCGACGGCGAGTTCGGCCACTTTCTCAACGACCTGCTGGCCGAGGTGGCGGCCACCATCAACTCCGGTGATGCCACCGCGGTGATCGACGCCGCCTACCGCTGGCAGATCCAGGCCTACGCCGGCCACCTCGGCGACGCCGACGACTTTCCCCATCGCTTCGACGACGTGCCCATCAACCCGTTGCCCAAGCCGCTGTCGGAGTGCCGCCTCACCCTGGTGGCATCGAGCGGGCACTTTGTCGAAGGTGACGACCCGAAACCGTTCGGGGCCGACGCCATGACCCAGGCCGAAGCCGAAGCCCGCATCGGCGAGTTCCTCAAAGTCGCACCCACCTTGTCGTCGATCCCGGTCGACGTCGACCCCCGACAGCTGCGGGTCCGCCATGGCGGCTACCCCACCGAGGCGGTGCGGTCCGATCACCAGGTCGGCCTCCCCATAGGCCACCTGGCCGACCTGGTCGAGGCCGGCGTCATCGGTCAACTCAACCCAACGGCCTACTCGTTCGTCGGGGCGGCCTCCCAGGTGCGGCTCAAACGGGAGGTGGCTCCCGAATGGGCCTCCCAACTTCGGTCGGAAGAAACCGATGTGGTGCTGCTGGTGCCCCTTTGACCGGTGTGCCACGTGTCCGTGGGACACGTTCAGCGAGCCATGGAGCAGGCCGGCATCCCCACTGTCAGCGTCTACGTGCGGGCCTTCGGCCACCTGCCCGAGCTGATGGGGCTGTCACGCAGCCTCATTACCCGTCACCCCATGGGTCGCCCCCTGGGTGCTCCCGGTGATCATGGGCGGCAGCGAGCGGTGGTGGAAGCGGCGTTGGCTCTGCTCGATTGGCCCAGCCAGTCAATCGTCGAGTTCGACCACCCCTACCGCCCTGCCCCCAACCCCTGAAAATTGCAGTAGAAAGCGAGGCTCAGCCTCGCTTTCTACTGCAAGATTTTGCTTGGGATAGGGATGATCAGCCGCCGACGGCGATGGCGTCGAGCACGTTCAGACGCCCGGCCCGACGAGCCGGCAACAGCGCCGCCACCAGGCCGGCCACGCCGGCGATGCCGACCATGATGACCAGCCGGACCCAGGGGATGGCCACCACCGTCATGAACGAATCAGGCATGGCCGTCACCGCACCCCATCCGAACAGCAGGCCGGTGGTCACACCGAGCACCGCACCGAACATGGCGATGGCGGCGGCCTCCCAGCGGATCATGCGGCGGGTCTGGCTGCGGGTCATACCCACGGCTCGCAACAGGCCGATCTCCCGGGTCCGCTCCACGATCGACAGGGCCAAGGTGAGACCGATACCGAGCAGAGCGATGATGATGGCCAGGCCGAGCATGAGCGACACCATGTTCATCAACGTGTCGATCTCGCCCTCTATCTCCTGCTGGTAGTCGGAGCCGGTACGGGCTTCGAGCTGGGGGTAGTCGGCGATGGCGGCGGCCATGGCCGTCTCGGCCTCGTCCAGCGAGATGCCGGTCTGGGCCGTGGCCGCGATCCAGGTGTAGCCCTCGAGGTCGAGGAACTCCTCAACCCCCTCTGTGGCCAGGAACCCGCCACCGACGATGGTCTCGTCGGTGTAGGTGGCCACCAGTTCGAACTCACCCTTCGACCCGTCGGTGAACTCGACGAGCGAGGTGTCACCAATGACCATGCCGTACTCCTCGGCCTCATCCGACGGTAGGACCAGGGCGTTGGCCACGTCCGAGTCCATCGAACCGGTGTCGACGCCGAGGTCGAACAGGTCGGCCATGAGCGACAGGTCGACCACGCTGTACCAGTCCTCGACCACGACGGGTTCACCGGCGTCGTTGGTGGCCGGCGGGTTGGCCCGCACGTTGACCTCGCCCACCGGGAGGACGGTCTCGATCTCGGGCACGGCCGCCACCTCGTCCGCCACCACCAGGGGGAAGTCACCGAACTGGGAGTCGCTGATGACGAAGTCGGCACTGGTGGCCTGCTCGATGGTGCTACCCAGCTGTTCCTTGAGCGAGTCACCGACGACCAGGGCGGCGCTGATCAGCGAAAGCCCGATCATGAGCGCCGCGGCTGTGGTGGCGGTGCGTCGAGGATTGCGGATGGCGTTCTTGCCCGCCAGCTCTCCCGATGTTCCTGCCAGGGTGGAGATGGGAGCGGCCAGGAGTCCGATGACGGGTCGGGCGGCCAGCGGGCTCAACAGCGTGACCCCGAAGAAGACCAGGGCGGCGGCCACGGCCAGGGCGGCCACGGTGCCGCTGGTTCCACCGACGCCCCCGAAGCCGATGACACCGAGGCCGATTCCGGCCGCCAGCATCAGGGCACCGACGATGGTGCGACGCCGGATAGAACCGATCTGTCCGCCGGTGTCGCCGGTCAGGGCGGCGATGGGACTGACCCGGGCCGCCCGCAAGGCGGGGGCGATGGCCGACACCATGGTGGTGAGAACGCCGACGGCCATGGCCACGATCACGGTGGCCGGTTCGATGATCAAATCCATCTCCGGCAGCCCAGCACCGATGGCCTCGAACAGGCTGAGGAGCCCGAGGTGGAGGCCGATACCGGCGGCCACGCCGATGGCGGAGGCGATCAAGCCCACGATGAACGACTCGGCCACGATGCCCCGTCGAATCTGCGAGGCCTCGGCTCCGATGGCCCGGAGCAGGCCGATCTCCCGCACCCGTTGGGCCAGGACAACCCCGAAGGTGTTGTAGATGATGAAGATCGAGACGAAGAGCGAAACGCCGGCGAACCCGAGGAACACGTTCTCGATGATGCCGATGGCCTCGTTGAACTCGGCCGCCGTTTCCTGCTCAACGGTCTGCTGGTTGACCACCTCGACGCCGGTCGGCAGCTGGTCGGCCAGAGCGGCTTCGACCTCACTGGCAGTCCAACCCTCGGTGGTGACGATGGCGACCTCGTCGAATGTTCCGTCTTCGATGGCCAGCATGGTGCGGGCGTCGTCGAGGTCGTAACCCGTGAGTACGGCGCCCAGAGTGGCGTTCTCCTCGCCGAACCGGAAGGTGCCCGACAGCACGTAGTTGAAGGTGCCCTGGGAGGTGACGACATCGTAGGACCGGCCGACGACGAAGTCGTTGTTGGCGGCCGAGTCGATGTCCATGACGAACTCACCGGCTTGGGGGGCGGCTCCTTCGACGATGCTGCCGACACCGGTGTCGGTGGCCCAGGAGAACCCGATCAGGGGTGGGCCCTGGGTTTCGACCGGGGTGCCGTCGGCTCGCACCGGCTGCACCGCACCATCGACCGATCCCTCGGCCAACGCCACTCCTTCGGTGGCCCGGACGGTTTCCATGACCGACTCGTCGATGACGTCGTCGGAGCCGAACTCGTCGGCTTCGCGGAGTACCAGCTCGAATCCCGAGCTGACGTCCTGTGACAGTGTTCCGAATGAGTCCCGCAACCCGTCGGAGGTGATGAATGAGGCGACGACGAATCCGACGCCCAGTACGACGGCCAGCCCGGTGAGGCTCAGTCGAGCCTTGTTGGCGGCCAGGTTCTTGAGGGTGACTTTCCACATGTCTTGCGTCCTTTCCGTACGGGGAGTAGGTGCTTACGCACCCAGCTCCCGGATCCGGTCGAGGACCGAGTCGGCGGTGGGGTTGGCCAGGTCGTCGACGATGCGGCCGTCGGCCAGGAACAGGACGTTGTCGGCGTAGGCGGCGGCGGTGGGGGAGTGGGTCACCATGACGATGGTCTGACCGAACTCGTCGGTGGCCCGCCGCATGAACGACAGGATCTCGTCGCCGGAAGCGGAGTCGAGGTTGCCGGTCGGCTCGTCGGCGAAGATGATCTCGGGCTGGGAGATCAGGGCCCGGGACACGGCGACTCGTTGTTGCTGGCCGCCCGACAACTCCTCGGGCTTGTGGCTCATCCGGTTGCGGAGGCCGGTGGCTTGGATCACCTGGTCGAACCAGGCCTGATCGACAGGGCGACCAGCCAGGTCGAGAGGCAGGGTGATGTTCTCGTGGGCGGTGAGGGTCGGCACCAGGTTGAAGGCCTGGAAGATGAAGCCGACCCGCTCCCGGCGCAGCAGGGTGAGCTCCTTCTCGTTCATGGCCGACAGGTCGGCGTCGCCGATGAAGACCTGGCCGGTGGTCAGGTTGTCGAGCCCGGCCAGGCAGTGCATGAGGGTGGACTTACCCGACCCGGACGGCCCCATCACCGCGGTGAAGCGGCCCCGGGGAAGGGTGAGCGAGACGTCATCGAGAGCCACCACCTGGGTTGACTTCGAGCCGTAGACCTTGGTGGCGCCGACGGCGCGAGCAGCCAGCGGGGCCGAGGCCGCGCTGGTGCCGTTGTGGGGGTGGGTTCCGACCTGGGTTATGGCCGGTGGGGCGGCGATTGAAGTCATGACGATCCTCCTGCAATGGGCGATTCGGCGTTCTGCCGGTTGGTTGATTCCTTCTTTCTCCTCAGCCTCATCCATTCGGTCCGGTCCCGGTAGTGGGGATGGCCCGAGTCGTGCCCCCAAAAACCCTGACGACGTCTCAGGGTTGACCCCGATACCGGCCGGGTGCGCGATACTGGTCGGCCATGGGCAGCGCGGCCAATCCCCCGATCGAGTATCTCGACGACTTCCAGCCCGGTCAGGTGTTCGAGCTGGGTTCGTTCACCTTGACCGAGGCCGAGATCATCGACTTCGCCACCCGGTTCGACCCCCAGTCGTTCCATGTCGACCCCGACGCCGCCCGGGAATCGGTGTTCGGCGGGCTGATCGCCTCCGGCTGGCACACGGTGTCGTGCGTGATGCGCCTGATGGTGGACAACCTCATCCCGGCCAAGTCGTCGCTGGGATCACCCGGTATCGACAACCTCCGATGGCTCAAGCCGGTCCGGCCGGGGGTGGAGTACCGGGCCGTCTATATGGTCGACTCGGTGCGGGAGTCGAGGTCAAAGCCCGATCGGGGCATGATCTCCACCACCACCGACCTGTTTGATCCCGACGGCGAGAAGGTGATGACCTTCAGCGGCGTCGGCATGTATCTCAAGCGCCCCACCACCTGACCCGCTTTTGTGTGCGCTCCTCGCCCCGTTTTTTGGGGCGAGGAGCGCACACAACGAGGGCTAGGACTCGAAGCCGGTCTCGGCGAAGTCGAGGATGGCGGCCTGCTGCTCGGCGTCAAACCCGAAGAGCAACGAGCTACCGGCGCTGAGGTCGGGCGACAACACCATCATCTGGGAGTTGGTCCGAACCTCGAAGGTCTGCCAGGTGGCGAAGCTGGGGTCCCACAGCATGGTGGGAGTCTGCACGCCGGTGTGGTCGAGGAAGTTGAGAGCGAAGGGGAAGTCGTCCTGGGCACCCATGCCGACGACCTGGATCTTGTCGATGTTGTCTTGAGCAAACTGCTCAACGGCCGGACCTTCACGCCGGCACGTCGGTCAATGCGGGGCCCAGAACCAGAGGAGCACGGGCCGGTCGCCGGCCACCACCTCCCGCAGCGAGGTTATGGACCCGTCGTAGACCGACACGACCTCGATGTCACGGACGTCGTCGGACGGCTGCAGGTTGGGGATGTTCTGCTCGGCCGCCGCTTGGGCCTCCTCAGGAGGGAGCGACGCCGGTGGTCCGCTGACCGGGGCGGTGTCGCCGTCGTCGTCGGAAGCAGCGCCGTCGTCAGATTCGTCGTCGGCCATGGCGTCATCGGAATCGGAGTCGTCGGCCATGGCGTCTTCGTCGGAGGCCTCGTCGGCCATGGCGTCTTCGGATTCGGAATCATCGGTCATGGCGTCGTCGGAGGCGCCGGCTTCGACCGGGGCCGAGTCGTCAGTGCCGCTGCAGGCGGCGGCCAGCAGCGCCAGAACCAGCAACAGGGCGCGCAAGGAACGGTGTTTGGCCACAGGTTTCATCCAATCGGTAACCGGCGTCACCCCTGCATTATTCGGGTCTGAGCAAAAAATCCGGTCAAACGGAGCTAAACGTTTCCGAAACTCTTGTTGAGGAGCCCCAGATTTCAGACTCAGGCCAATCGCTCCTTGACCAGATCGGCCACCGTCTTTCCGTCGGCCCGGCCGGCCACCTTGGCGTTCACCGCCTTCATGGCTCGGCCCATGTCGGCCTTGGCCGTGATGCCCTCGGCGGCCAGGGTTTCCTCCACCAGTGCCACCAACTCCTCGTCGGTCAACGCCTTGGGGAGGTACTGCTCCAACACCGCCAGCTCGGCCCGTTCGTCGGCCGCCTTCTCCGGACGGTCACCCTGGTCGAAGGCCTCGGCCGCCTCAACCCGGCGCTTGGCCTGAGCGGCGATGACCTTCTGCACGCCGTCGTCGTCGAGGGCTTCGGCCGCCGGGCCGGCCACCTCGGCCTCCTGCACGGCGGCGATCACCGCACGCAGGGTGCGGGTGGTCACCGCGTCCCGGGCCTTCATGGCCGCGGTCAGGTCGGATCGGATCTGGGAGAGAAGTGCGCTGTCGGACATCACCGCTCATGGTAGTGCCCGACCTGACGCCTCGGCCGCGAGTTTGTCGGCCTTTGGTCAGCGCTGATCCGGGGTCTGGTCGAGGGCTTCACGGACCTTGCGGTACGTCGACCGGAAGAAGGCGGCGAGATCTCGAAACTCCTCGCTGAGCGGGACATTCTCCAGGGGTCTACCGTCGACTCCATAGCGAACCCATCCTTCAGGAAACGACGCAGTCTGGATGTCGGCAACGATCTCGGCGGTCACGCCGTCGGTGACAGGCGACTTCACCACTGTTGGCCGTAGCCGCTGCCGCCACAGCCAGTACAGGCACCCGGAAAGGCCGACCGCCACCAGTGCCCCGGCGACCCGGGTGTTGAGTGGCACACCGTCACCGAAGAAGGCACCGATGGCCACGATGGCGATGGCGGTGACGATCAGCGCATAGCCGCCGACCTGAGCGCGGGCCGCCGACCAGCGGGGATGATCCTCATCGGCCGGCAGTGAGCTGGAGAGTGACATCATGGCCGACAACCCTCCTATGAACAGCAACGTCACCTGAGCCGCAGTGGTGGCGATCCGTTCGACGCCGGAGAGGGCGAGAACCAGAACGAGCAGGCCGGCGTTGACCGCGCTGAACAGTGATGTGATGACAACACCGCGGGCGGCGTCAGCCGTGGTGGGTGGCCGCATCATGCGCCGGGCCAGATCCTCCGGGGGGCCGAATTCGACGAAGGGGTCAATCGGTGGGCCGGCGCCACCGATGGCCCGACAGTGGCTCTCGACCTCGGCCACCAGGTCGACCGCCTCGGTGGTGTCCATCGGTGACATGACCAGATGGACCAGTAGCTGCTCGAGATAGTGGCGCATGACGGCGGGTGAGGCACTGGGCCCGGCGGCTCCGGCGGCGGTCATCGAACGCCCTCGGGCACAACAGGGTCGACGTCGCCGAGTACCCGGCTCACGGCCTGATGGGTCCGTAGCCATTCCTGCCGGTGGCGGGCCAGATCACCTCGACCGGAGGGGGTCAACGAGTAGACCTTTCGGGCCGGACCATGACCTCCAGTCTCCCATTCGGCGTTGACCAGGCCGCCGGCCAGAAGCCGTTTGAGAACCGGATACAGCGTGCCCCCGGCCACTGTCCCCGCTCCGGCCTCCTCCAGTCGGGCGGCGATCCCGTAGCCATGGAGTGATTCGTTGTCGAGTACGGCCAGAACAAGCATTTCGAGCCACCCCTTAATTGGAAGCATATCTATATAGGTAGCCTATATAGTGGAAGTGGTCAAGGTCCCGACGGGCCGGAGCGGAAGCGGCCAAGGAGTTGGGCCACCACTGTGGGGAATCGGTGATTGGCCGCCAAACTTGTGAGCATGAGTCGAACGATCAAGTCGGTTGCGGTGTTGGGATGCGGAACAATGGGGTCGGGTATCGCCGCCGCCAGCGCGGCGGCCGGATGTCGAGTACTCATGCTCGACGTGAGTGCGGAGGCGGTGGAGCGGGGCCTGGCCACGGTCGACGAGGAGCACCGTCACCTGGTGGCCACCGGGACGTTCGACGACGACCTGGCCAGAATCGCCGACTACGACTGGATCTGTGAGGCCATCGTCGAAGATCTGGACACCAAGCGGGAACTGTTCGAACGGGTCGAGCCCCTCCGTCGCCCCGGGTCGGTGATCAGCTCCAACACGTCGGGGATTCCACTGCGGGATATCGCCGATGGCTTTCCCGACCGGTTCCGGGCCGACGTGGCCATCACCCACTTCTTCAACCCCGTTCGGGTCATGAAGCTGTTCGAGCTGGTGCCCGGGGCCGACACCACCGACGATGTGATCGAAGCCTTCGCCTCATTCGGATCCCAGCAGCTCGACAAAGGAGTGGTGCACGCCAAGGACACCGTCAACTTCATCGGCAACCGCATCGGCTGCTTCTTCATGCTGAGCGGGCTCCACAAAGCCAAACCGTTCCTGGCCGACGGAATGAGCCAGGAAACGATCGACGCCGTACTGGGCCGCCCGGTAGGCCTGCCGCCGACGGGCCTCTACGGGCTGATCGACCTCATCGGACTCGATGTCATGGACCTGGTCGGCCGGAACCTTGCCGTCAATCTGCCCGAAGGCGATGCCGGTCGAGCTTACACTTCCTTCCCCGAAGTCGAGCAGCGGATGCTCGACCGGGGCCAGCTGGGACGCAAGGCCCGCCAGCTCGGTGGTTTCGGCCGGGTGCAGAAGCTGGAGGACGGATCGAAACGATTCGAGACGTTCGATCTGGTCACCGAATCGTGGCGGGATGCCACCGAGCCCGACCTGACCGGCGTGCCCGCCGACCTCGGTGAGGTTCTGTTCGCCGAGTCGCAGCACGGGGCGCTGGCCTGGGAGATCTTCGGCGGGACACTTCTCTACGCCGCCGATCTCATCCCCGAGATCGCCGACGACATCGTCAACGTCGACAACGCCATCCGCTGGGGGTTCAACTGGGCCAAGGGCCCGTTCGAACTGCTCGATCACCTGGGCCCGCAACGGGTGATCGACAAGGTTCGGGCCGATGGGGCCGAGTTGCCGCACATGTTGGCCGTGCTCGACGAGTCGGATTCGGACACCTTCTACCGTGACGGCGGATTCCTCGGCCACGACGGTTCCTGGAACGCCTGAGCTCTGGGCGGCCCCGTGGCCGCCCGCACTGGCCGATCGGGTCAGGAGCCGGCCCGACCGACCGTGTCGATGATGGCCTGCTTCACCGCGCCCGGGGCTTCGATCATCATGGAGTGACCGACGCCGTCGAGTTCAACCAACCGAGCGCCGGGCACGGCGTCGGCCACCTTTCTCCCCTGGGCCGGGACCGTCATCCGGTCGTCGGACCCGATCACCACCGTGGCCGGGCAGGTGATCACTCGGGCGGCATCAAGGGCGCCGTCGTGGCTCCGGCAGGCGTTGAAGTCGGCCAACAGCACGCCCGGCGCCGAGTTCTCCACCAGCGCCCGGGAGCCACCGGCCATCCACATGCCGGGCGTCGGGTTGACCCCGGCATGGGCCGGTCGGCCGAGCCCCCAGGCCGCCATCAGCGCCGCCGCCCGGGGTACATCGTTGGCGGCGGCGTCGAGCAGCTCGGGATGAACCGGCATGGCCGTGGCCACA
Organism: Acidimicrobiales bacterium; assembly: GCA_965216685.1. Classification (GTDB taxonomy): domain Bacteria; phylum Actinomycetota; class Acidimicrobiia; order Acidimicrobiales; family SZUA-35; genus JAHELU01. The sequence goes on along the minus strand of OZ244195.1, from coordinate 2,091,005 downwards.
CCGAGCAGGGTGATGCTGTCGACCCGGTCGCGGTGGCGGGCGGCCAGATCGAGGGCGATCAGGCTACCCATGGAGTGACCGACGAGATGATAGTGGTCGAATCCGGCGGCCTGGGCGAACCGAGCCACCCAGTCGGCCATCTCGGAAACGGATTCGGGCGGCTCGCCCTCGCTGCGGCCGTGGCCGGGTAGGTCGACGGCGACCGCCCGGTGACCCCGGTAGGCCAGATAGCGGGTCTGAAGCTGCCAGATCGTGCCGTCCATGCCGGCGCCGTGGATCAGCAGGACGACGGGATCATCGCCGGTCGGTTCGACCCCGCCGGTCGACCCGTGGGCGGCCTGGCCGTCGACGGTCACGATCATCGTTGGCTGGCCTTCAACGCTCGTTCGAGGTCGTCGATGATGTCGTCGGGGTCTTCCAGGCCGACCGACAATCGGATCAGGTCCTCGCTGATGCCGGCCACCTCCAGCTGCTCAGGCGAGAGCTGGCCGTGGGTGGTTGACCCGGGGTGGATGACCAGGGTCTTGGCGTCGCCGACGTTGGCCAGGTGGGAGGCCAGGCGCACCGATTCGATGAACGTTCGGCCCGCGGCCCGGCCCCCCTTGATCCCGAAGCTGAGGATGGCGCCGGCCCCTCGGGGGTAGAGCCGTTGGGCCAGCTCGTGGTCGGGGTGGTCGGGCACCCGGGGATGGCGGACCCAGCTGACGGCCTCGTTGGCCAGTAGAGCTTCGATGACTCGATCGGTGTTGTCGATGTGGCGGGCCATTCGCAGTGGCAGCGTCTCGATTCCCTGCAGCAGGGTGAAGGCGTTGTGGGGGCTCAAACAGGCGCCGAAGTCCCGCAGGCCTTCGGCTCGGGCCCGCATACCGAGAGCCGAGGGCCCGAACTCCTCGGTGAAGACGACACCGTGGTATCCGGCATAGGGTTCGGTGAGGGTGGGGAATTTGTCGTTCTGGGCCCAGTCGAACCGTCCGCCGTCGATCAGCACGCCGCCCAGGGCGACACCGTGACCGCCCAGGAACTTGGTGAGCGAGTGGGTCACGATGTCGGCCCCGTGTTCGATCGGGCGGATCAGGTAGGGGGTGGAGAAGGTGGAGTCGACGACAAGGGGCAGCCCGGCGGCGTGGGACACGTGGGCCACCGCTTCGATGTCGAGCACTTCGATGCCGGGGTTGCCGAGGGTTTCGGCGTAGACGATTCTGGTCTCGGGCCGGATGGCGGCGGCGAAGGCCCCGGGATCACGGGGGTCGACGAAGCTGGTGGTGATGCCGAACCGGGGCAGCGTCAGGTTCATCATGTTGTAGGAGCCGCCGTAGAGGTTCTTCGACGACACGATGTGATCGCCGGCCGATAGCAGCGTGGTCACCGCCAGATGCAAAGCCGCCGTTCCGCTGGCGGTGCAGACGGCGCCGACCCCACCCTCCAGCGCGGCCATGCGCTCCTCGAGCACGGCCACGGTCGGATTCGAGATCCGACTGTAGATGTGCCCCGGCGCCTCGAGGTTGAACAGGGCGGCCGCCTCGTCGGTGTCGGGGAACGAGTAGGAGGTGGTGGCGAAGATGGGAACAGCCCGGGCTCCGGTTGTTGGATCGGGTTGCTGACCGGCATGCAGGCTCAGGGTGTCGAATCGGAGAAAATCGGGCTCGACCATGTGCCGGACAGTACCGGCGCTCACCCTTCCACGCAAACGGTAAGCGGCCCCGGTTTGGGATGGCGACGCTCGACGCCCATCACGTAGGCTACGAATCATGATCAGGTCGTTCGCCGATGACACCGCTCTGCTGCTGGTCGACGTGCAGAAAGGCGTCGATGTCCTCGACTACTGGGGTGGAGCAACGGCGCGGCGTAACAACCCCGCCGCCGAGGAGCAGCAACGCCGTTTGCTGTCGGCCTGGCGGCAGGAGGGACGACCGGTCGTCTTCACCCTGCACGACTCCCACGAGGCGCAATCGCCGCTCAAGCTGTCGCTCCCCACCGGCGATCTCAAGCCGGGCCTGGAAGCCGAGGCCGGCGAGGAGGTCGTGGTCAAGCACGTCAACGGCGCGTTCTTCGGGACCGACCTGGAGATGCGGCTCCGCCGCCTGGGGGTGAACCGCCTGGTCGTGGCCGGGTTCTTCACCAACATGTGCGTCGACACCACCACCCGCACGGCAGGAAACCTCAGTTTCGACACCTACCTGGTGCCCGAAGCCTGTGCCACCACCAATCGCATCGGGCTCGATGGCGTCGACCATGATCCCGAGGTCGTTCACGACCTGGCCGTGACATCGTTGCACGGCGAGTTCTGCACCGCCCTGAGCGCCTCCGACGCCGTCGAACTTCTCCGGGCCGACGCCCATCATCTCACCCGGGTTCAAGGCAACGAATAGCCCGGCCGAAGGCCGCTGCCGCCGGTCGCTCACGCCGGCACAGCGCAACCGGCCTCAGCTGTCGGTGTCGAGGCCGGCCACCACCAGCATGTTGCGGTCCATGGCCAGTGGCTTCACTTCCAGGGCGGGGGCGTAGTCGCCGGAGGAATACCAGGCTTTGGCCGCCTCAATGGATGGGAATTCGGCCACGATGACGACGGTTGGTGACCAGTCGCCTTCCAGGACCACAACCTCGCCCGCCTGGGCCTGGAACCTACCGCCGAAAGGTTCGAGGGTGTGCTCCGACAGCTTGAGATACTCTCGCAGAGCCTCGCGGTCTTTCACCGTCACATCGCAGATGAGGAATGCCGACATCAGCCCAGAATAGAGTGATGATGCCGGCTTCGGGCACCCGTGTCGGGCGTCAAGTGGGGTGTTTCGGATCGGGCCATCCCGGATAGCCTCCGGGCCATGGAGTGGTTATCAGATCCCGAAGCGTGGAGCGCCTTGGTGGCCTTGCTGGCCCTGGAGATCGTGCTTGGCGTCGACAACGTCGTCTTCATTTCGATCCTGGCCAACAAGTTGCCCGAAGATCAACAGGACCGGGCTCGCCGGACCGGCATTCTGGCCGCCGGCGGCATGCGGGTTCTCCTCTTGCTGGCCGTTGGCTGGATCATCACGCTGACCGAGGAACTGTTCGAGCTGTTCGGTCGGGGGTTCAGCGGCAAGGATCTGATCCTGCTGGCCGGCGGACTGTTCCTCATATACAAGGCGACCAAGGAGATCCATCACAAGCTGGAGGGCGAAGACGAACACGGCGAAGCCAAGGTGACGCCGACGTTCGCCGCCGTCATCGGGCAGGTGTTGCTGCTCGATCTGGTTTTCTCCATCGACTCGGTCATCACCGCCGTTGGTATGACTCAGTACGTACCGGTGATGGTGATTGCGGTGATGACGGCGGTGCTGATCATGCTGGTCGCCTCCGGTGCCATCTACCGGTTCGTCAATCAGCATCCGTCGGTCAAGGTACTGGCCCTGGCTTTCCTGTTGTTGATCGGCATGACGCTGCTGGCCGAAGGGCTGGGGGAGAAGATCCCCAAGGGTTATGTGTATGCGGCCATGGCTTTCTCGGTGTTTGTCGAAGTGCTCAATATCGGGGTGCGGCGCAAGACCAAGGACCCGGTCCACCTGCACGAGCGCATGTCACCGAGCCCCGATTCGGAGTACGCCCCCACCTCTTGATCGAGCGCCGTGGTCGTGATCGTGGTAGTCGTCGCCGCCTGACGGTCGTTGTTGTGGCCGCCACTCTCTTGCAATGCAAGACACTGTGCACTAGTATGTAATACATGCTAGAGAAGCGCCGCAGTCAACTCCTCAAAGGGGTGCTCGACCTCTGCCTGCTGGCCGTGCTGCGGGATGGTCCGCAATACGGCTACGGATTGGTGGCGGCGATGAAGGAGCGAGGGTTCGAGCTGGTGGCCGAAGGTTCGATCTACCCCCTGCTGACCAGGATGGAGAAGGCGGGCATGGTCAGCAGCTTCAAGGCTCCGTCGCCTGATGGTCCGAGGCGCAAATACTACGAGCTGACCGACGACGGTCGCACGACCTTGGATGATGGGCTGGCCGAATGGCGCCTGGTCAACGAACAGGTCGAGCGGTTGATCGATCGTACTCATCGAGCCGTCGGAGCCTCAGGGGCCGGCCAAGGAAAGGAGCGTTCATGACACAATCCGTCGATTCAACCCGGGACGCAATCGAGGCGGTCTACGAGCACTGGATCGTGCATCGTGGCCTCGACGCCGAGCTGGCGGCTGAGATGAAGGACGAGCTCGCCGATCACCTGGGCGCCGCCACCGCCGATGGAACTCCTCTCGAGCAGGTCACCGGTCCCAACATCAAAGCCTTTGCCGACAACTGGGCCGACGTCAACGTCGAACCGAAGACATGGGGAACACGGCTGGGCCTGCTTGCCTCGGCGACGACAGCTTTCATGGCCGCCGTGATTGGTGCTCGGGCCATCTTCGAGCGAACCCTCACCGTGACCCTCAACCCCATCGAGATGGGCCTCGCCGCCCTGTTGGGAACCGGCTTTGCACTACTGTTCCTCTCGCCGTTCGGGTCCCGGCTGACCTCATCGACCAAAGTGAGAAAACCGAGCGTCATGTCATGGGCGTTTGGTTTCGCCTGGGCCATCGTCCTCACAGGCTGGATCTACCTGGCCGGTCGGATCTGGCCCGACGTCACGTGGACTCTGCCATGGTGGGTGGCCCCGATAGCGGTGGCGGTCACCGTTGCCCTCGTCGTCCTGCCGCTGCGCCCCTTCTTCCAGGCCGCCCGTGAGGTCAAGTGGGTACGTCGCCTGGTCGATTTCATGATCGACGGCCTGCCGTAGCGCGGGCCGGGGTTGCCCTCGCCGTCGTTACGGCTGGAGCCACTACAGGTGGATTCCCATCGGCTTCATGCCACCTGACAAGGCTACGTCGAGTTGACGGCGCTGTCGTTGGCCAGGCCGGTTTTCATCGACTGCTCAGTGCCGCCCCGCCGCTGTCAGCTCCTCAACCGTCCAGCGCCACTCGAACATCGGGTCGGGCCGACCGGCTCTCGCCCGCCGTCGATCCTGGTCCTGGAGGTATCTGATGATGGCGGCGTACTCGTCGACCGAGAGGCCCCGAAGCCACATTGCCAGTTGAGCCGCCTCAGCAGTCGGCTCGATTCGCCGGGCCACGACCTGTTCATAGACGGCCAAGAGCTGTTTGATCATGTCGAGGTGGCGCGGCCCGGCCACAGCGTAGGACCCAGCATCGTCGTGCTCGATCGCCGTCGGGAACTGCGAGCCGGCGAAGTCCTCCACGAAGACGATGGGAACCACCTCGACGCCGGCATGGTCAGTGGCGTCGAGGGTCAGACGAAGCAACAACTCAACGTCGAACGACTCGTCGAACGAAGTCATCAACCGAAGGGCGTTGCCCAGAACCCTGGCGTCGAAACCCTTGAACGCGGCCTGAGTGTCGAGCACGTCGGCGATCATGGGGAGCAGGCGGCAGCGGACGAAATGTCGGAACAGCACGATCATCTTGTCTGGTTTGGATCCGGTGCTGGCTGGTTCGACCTTGGGCCCGGCGGCGGTGACGAGGACCGAGCCGTCCAAACCGTATCGCTGACCCGCCACCGTCGAAGCCCGGCCGGCGATGATCGGTTCGGCCACGAGTCCCAGCTGGGCCAGGTTGGCCGACAGGTCGGCGTCGGTGTAGGCCACGACGTGAGGTCGTTGGTCGTGGTCGTGGCCGTCGTTGACGGCATGCCACAGTCCGTAGAGGATCGAACCCCCTTTTCGGGACTGCTTCGGTGAGGACAGTTGACCCCATTCTGTGCTGAGCCGATCGAGTCGAACGCCCTCGGGACTCACCGACCGCCCGATGCCGTCGGCCAAGGCGAGGACGCTCATACGTTCATCGATGCCGCTACTCTCCATCGCGTCGTCGGCGATGGCTCGGGCCACTTCGGCACTACTCGGACGGTCGGGGCAACCATCGTCCACCGCGATGAGATGCCAGGCGATCCCCAAATCGGCAACCAGCCATCGAATCTGCTCGATCTTCATCCGGATGAAGTCCTGGCCGCCGTCCGAGCCGCTCATGCGGGCCGTTTCCCGGTACATGGCCCACACCACCGACAATTTGGCCACCGGGTTCGAGACGCTGCGCTCGGCCTCCGACGCGTCGGACATGTTCTCGACAGCCTGCTGGATCACCCACCGGGAACGGGCACATCGCAACGCTTCAAGGGCCAGCGGATCGGTATTGGACAGGCCGCCCACGGTTGCCATTCGATCGAGCTCGACGACCTCTGGTCCGTGAGTCGTCAACAGCTCCGAAGCTCGATGAAGCACGTGTCGATTCTGCTGCCGGTCGGTCAGATCTCGCATCTCAGCTCCCGCCGCCCTCGCCCGATCCCGGACTCGTGGATGGCGACAAAGCTACTGGTGGGGCCTTGGAGCCCTGATCGGTACGAGACCCTCGTATTGGATGTCGTCTATCCGCCTCGTGTCGCGGGCGTCGTAGTCTCGACCCTGTTCGTAGATCACCTTGACCACGGCAATACATTCACCGGCTTCGCCCAGTCCGGCGAACTCCTGGTTGAACTGCTCAAATCGGTCGATGTACACGTCGCTGGTCAACAGGAGGGCCAAGGCTTGAGTGGCCACGCCGCTGAAGCCGGCCGTGATGAGGATCCGTTTCCGGGGTTCGGGACGGCGGCGCTGAGCCGACCGGATCGATCGGCAGGGATTGTTGGCCACCACCAAGACTCCGTAGCTCACGTATTGCCGTTCGGCGATCGCCAACGGGAATTCTCGAACTCTTCCACCCTCGCTTGGATCATAGATCTCGATTCGTTGGGCGTCGGGATTGTCTTCTTCTCGGTAGAACGTACTGGTTGCACTTGTTCCCGACTTGAAGATTCGAAATCCGGCGTGTAGATCGATCTCCGGTTCATAGGGGTCGACACCAATAATGCGGGCCAGAGCCATTTCGGCGTAGTCACTTACATCGGGTGAGCCGATGACGATACAGTGGCGATCGTTCAGGGGATCGGTGTACTTCGAGGAGTCAAACCGCCGTTTTGTCTCCTCCATCGGATCTTTGGGCACCGGATCTTCGATGGTGACCGATATGGCCGGATGCTCCTTGGCAAAGTACTGGGTGAAGTCGATGGCGGACCGGTAGTCCCAGACATCGATGTTGGTGCGTCCACCGTCGGTGGTCCGGGAGATCTGGGCCGATCCCTTTGGAGCGTCGCGACCACAGGCGAAGATGCTGACACCCTCCTCGTCGTTGACGAAGGAGTGCCAGAAACGGCGAAACTTGTAGTATTCGAATGCCTTGCGGTGGAGTTCCTCGACCTCCTTGATCTCCTCCTGGAGGCGGTCGATTCGCAGGCTGACCAGAACCTTCATCAGCTCGTCGGCGGTTCGTTGCCGGTAGCTGGTCTTCAGAAGCGAATTCTCCGCGATATAGAGATCCAATTGGTCTTGAGTGACCTCGTCGGGACGAATGATGTGTATCCGGCGGGTCTGTGGATCGATGGTCGCACACTTCTGGCTGAAGACCTCGAGCTCCCGCTGCACCCATTGCGACTTGAGCGCGTCGGCCGAGCAGTACAGCGCCAGATCCTGGCTCTGGACCAGTTCTTCCATGATCCGGTCTTCCCATTCCGGCTGGCCGGACATCCCCCGCAACTCCCGATCAGCCACAAACGGTCGCAGTCCGCGATCCCGGTAACCGTTGGCAATGTCACGCACGGCTTTCAGATCCCGCTCGTTGTAACTTATGAAGATGTCGTGCTTGAACCGCTGAAGCATCGGTTCGAGTCCCCCTCTTTCGTTCCGCTCACCCGACTCTGCTCAGCCGACAAACTGACCGCATCACGCCTTGGTGGTTCGAGTGGTGTAACAACAGTAGCCAGGGCGCGGCCGCAGGGAAAAGCCGAGTCTGAACAACTTGAGTCGGTCGACCAGAGACGTGAAGATCGAGGCGGACTTTGCTCTCGAGCTGCGCAAAGGCCGTCAGAGCCCGTGTCTCGCCCTCGTTGAGCGCGGCCCGTCCACGAGCCGGAGCGGCTGCGTGGTTGGGCCGCCGGCCTGGTCGAGTTGATGGGCCGCGTCGTAGGCCGTGACCAGCTGTTCGGCAAGCCATCTGTAGTCTTCGATAAGAGCTCCGACTAGCTCGGGATCGTGCTCCATGGCGGCGACGAGTCCTTTCGCAAGGTCGTCAGTGCGAGCCAAACGGCCATTTGACTTTTTGCCTCGACGTGGGAACGACTGAATTCGGCGGCGGGCGACGGCGGCGATGTGGCTGTGCCTGCCGTGGTCGCTTCCGGTAATTGGAGATCCCGCTTCCCAGCTCCTTCGCACCGCCTCCTCGAGCGCTTGATCCAACCACTCCGTCATACGGACAGTATGACACCTTCGGAATCGCCCAAAGTCGGATTGCCGCCGTCGTCGGCAACTTCGCATTCCCCGAGACGCATACCGGCTTCTTCGAGCATAGGTCGTGACCTCTTGTCGCCTCAGGGGTGATCGCTGGGTCCATAGCTCACGGCGTGGCTCCCAGTCAGCCTTCACCCGCCGATCGGCCGACTCCGAGTCACCGAGGCCATAACGGCAGAAACCCGCTCCAGCACTGGGCTGAGGCGGGTTCCGTCGTGCGGAGAGGGTGGGATTTGAACCCACGGTCCACTTGCGCAGACACCTCCTTAGCAGGGAGGCACAATCGGCCGTACTCTGTCACCTCTCCAGGGTGGGCTCAGTCTAGCGCCGCTTGATGGTCTGCCACCGGGGATTTGGCCCGCCTCGGGACGGGGTTGAATGGTTCGACGAAGGCGGCCGAGCTTCCTCGCACCTGGGTATTTATGCCCAAACCCTAAAGGGTGTCGTACGTTCGGACGATGGGGTCATAGCGGGCCGCTTCGCCTGGCTCGCTCATATTGCCCGAGGAGCACGCTTCGTTCGCCTGGAGTGATGCGATCTCGATGTAATGCCACATGAAGGCAGAGACACCGACTCCCCCTCAACGTGTCTCTGCCTTCATTCTGTTCCAAAGGCCGGTCACCCGGCAGTTGACTGCAGGCAGGCCCTCGCCGGCTGGTTCAAGCCTTGATGATCCTTTACGGATCAAGAACGGTGTCTTTGGAGATATCTCTGGTACCATGTCAGTTCGATGACACCCGAGGTAACGCGGCCGAACGGTCGACAGGCGAGCAGGGTTCACGTTTCCGGAGTGGAGCGCGGCCGACATCATTTCTCAATTCCGCGCCCTGGAGCGGTTCGTAGGCCCAAGCCGCCGGCACCGGCGCTGAGCTTGTCTCGGGTGATCGAGCCCCCCCTCGATCACCGTTCGCCCCTTCGATCGACACCCGATCGTCAAGTTCGGGTCGGGCAGCCACCGGCCGGCGGACAACCGACGGCCCACGGTCCGTCCTCCCAGGCGGCGGTGATCAACCTTGACGCCAACCACCCTGCCATCGAAAGCGAGGGCTGGTATGAGGTCGAGGATGCCATCACCACGGCCCGGACCGATGCGGCGTTCGCCAAGTTCATGGCCGGCGACAATCCGCACCTGCGGACCGACGAGGTTCCCGTGGTCGACTTCACCTCGATGATCGAAGTCGTCGGGCCCGATGGTCGTCCGGTGAAGCGTTCTTCCGGTCGGTCCACGGCCAAGGTGGCCTTGGCTGCGGTTGCCCTGGCCGCGGCGGGAATCGCGGCCGCATTGTTCGGGTTGATCGATCTGCCGGGAATCGACAGTCCCTTGGCCGACACCGCCCAGTCGACCGATGTCGTCGACCCGGCACCGACAACACCGGCGGACGGTAGCGGCGAAACGGTTGTGTCCGAGCCGACTAAGCCCGAGACCGCACCTGACATGTTGTCATCCACCGGCGACGAACTCGTCGAGCAGCAACCACTCAGCGTCGACGACTGACCGGCCGGAATCGGCCCTCGTTCCCCCAGGTTCGGCGCCGGCCCCGGCGCTGCCGATTCTGAATCTCTCGATCGTCGGTATCGTTTCGCCCGACCGGCGGCGTCAGACGGGGTAGGAGCAAGTCAGGCCCCGATCGGGGTACATGGGCCGTGGCTTGTGGTCATTTGGACAATCCCTCATAAGGAGATACGTGTCAACGGAGATATGTACTGGTGGGCCGATGCCCCGTGCATCGATGAGGAAATCGCGTCCATCGACGCCCGACGTGCACCCTGGTCGGCGGAACGGAGTTGATGTAGTGTTGGTGTTGAGGTCACATGTTGGCCTCCACCGCAACGGAGCGGAGCAGCGATCATGACATCGATTTTCCAGAGTCCAGGGCCGGCATCCGATGACTTGGTGGTCACCGCCGTCGAAGAGGAAATTCGTCAGGAAGCGCTCCGCCAGGTCGAGTCCGTCGACTGCGACGACGACCAATGGCGAATGGAGCCGCTGCCGACGTTCTCCGATCGGGGCGACTCGACACCGCCTGAGTCGCGCGATCAGGAGAATCGACACAACAACTGATCGCTCTTCCCTTTCCCCTGGCCGGTCATGCGCCCCTCCGCCCGACCCGGCGGATGGGAGGTTGCCGGGTCGGACGGAGGTCTACTCAGGTATCTCTCGGGAAGGATCTTGGGTGTGGGCCGTCGCCCGGATCGCTTAGTACAGCCATCAGCGTCAGCTTGGCCTTGCGGAGATGTTTGCGGATCGTCTGCGGTTGGAGATCGAGCAGCTCGCCGGCTTCGACGGGAGTCAGCTCACCGATCAGAATGAGGGTGGCGACGATGCGTTGGTTGTGGGGCAGCACGTCAATCGACTCGAGGATGCGTTGCCGGGCCAGGTAGCTGATGATGCCGTTGGGATTTTGCGGAATCGACCGGACGGTTCCCGGGCGGGGGCGACTCATGGCCATGGCAATACTGGCGCCGGCCGCCACCGTATTGCGGTTCAACCGACGATGATGGCTGCGGATGAGATCGTGATGCACGTTGCGGGCGGTCTGACGGATGTAGGCATCCCACCGGAACGACGACCCTTCCCGCACCGCTTTCACCGTGGCGTCGTCCCAACGATGCCAGAGCTTGATGGTGGTGCGTTGGGCGACTTCGTCGAGTTCGTGGGCCACGGCACCAGCACGGCGAGCAGCTGCCTTGGCCACGGTCAAGACATGGGCGAGTTCGGTATCCGACGGTTTGGTGATTGGTGGTGTGGTTCCCCTGGCTACCATCTGCACCCCTCCAAGTGAAGCTGGTTACGGTAACTGCCTCCGGTACCGTAATCACGTAGGCAGTTCCTGTTGTGTACAACTTACACTGTCCGTCGTGCCAGCGCAAGATGTTGCTGTCAATGCAGTCCCAAAACGCCAGAAGCACCTTCGACTGCAAGGCACTGAAGGTGCTTCTGGCTGCGGACTGCTGACTCGGCAGTCGTCGAGAGGTTTGATATCAGACTGCCATCGATGCCTCTATGTAGCGAGTGCTGAAACGACCCGACCTCAATCCGGTCGTAAAGGCCGTCCACTCGTCAGAGTTGTACTCCAATATGGTGTCGGTTGAGGTGTCGACAATCTCCACCATGCCGCCAGCAGAATCACGGAACTGTAGACGGGCGTCGGCGTCGACCGGGGCCGAGCCGGTCACCGCGCCCTTGAACTGGTCCCACTCCGCCAAGTCGACGGCGATGATCGGTTGCTGAATCCCAAGACTCTTGGCCTTGCTGTCCCGTACGTAGGCCATTCGAGACGTCAGCTGCACTTCAACGCAGGTTCCGTTTGAGCACATGCTCACCCAGCCCGGATCGTTTCCAGCTCCATTGCTGGACAGTGGTGGATGGTTCACTTCAATTTCCTCTCCAGTTGATTGTCTATTTACTTGATCGACGCGGCGACATGTCGAATGAGATCCAATGACTCCGGTGGGCTGAGCGATCGGTGCAAACCGTCATCGAAGGCCAAGCGCAGCCTGAGGAAGTCGTCGTCGTCCGGCTCGATCGGGGTCAGCGAGCGAACCGCCTCCTGGTAGATCAGATGGGGTACGTACTCCGAGTCGAACCCGAGCTCGACGAGTGTGGACGACCCGGCGATGGTGCCCGAAGGCCGGTCGAAGGGGAGGACACGAATGACGAGGTTGTCGTTGCGCTCCACTTGGTCGGCCAGGGACAACAGTTGGCGAACCTGTAGCGCTGCGCCACCCCATTGTTGCCGCAACGCCGCCTCACTGAGAAGGGCAACAAACTCGACGGCGCCGTTCCGTAGTCTTTCTTGACGAAGCTGGCGGGCGTGAACAACCCGCTCGAGGTGAACCTGACTGATCGACGGCTCGATGGAAACGACGGACCTGGTGTACTCGGGCAGTTGCAGAAGCCCCGGGATGAGGATGCTCTCGAACACCCGGATTTTCTCTGCGCCGTCCTCGAGGCCGAAGAACTGTACGGCGTCGTCACCCAGCACCTCGCGGAAGTCAACCCACCTGCTCCGGCGCCGGGCCGCCTTGCTCAGTTCTTTGATGTGCTTACGATCACTTGGATCGAAGTCGTAAAGCTCCAAAAGGAGGTCCAGCTTGTCCTCGGCCAGGAGCGTTCGTTCGTTCTCCACGGCTGAGAAGTAGTTGCGGCTGAACCCCAGATGTTTGACGACTTCATCGACTGTATGACCGCGCCGCTTGCGCCGAGAACTGAGTCGGCGCGAAAGTTCGAGACGAGCGAGCGTTGGTGATTTCAAACTTTTCCCGGCATGCGGATAGAGCGAAATGTTTGCTTTAGGAGTCGGTCAACGATTGATTACCGCTCCTAGTTACGGTAATCGACCAACGTGACCTGCCAGCAGGCAAGTTGTGATCCTAGCACCAAATCCTGCTAACGAGTAGCGATCCGGGCCCTCGGTGGCGTCCACTCGATACTCACCTCAGATGTCGGGAGGGACGTCATGCGCTCGGTCGCCCAATCACTGTTCGCTCGCCATCCGACGGCCGCTGGTGTCGGAGTCGGGATTCGATGGTTGGTTTGGCTGGTGGCCGGTCACCCCTTCGGATTGGTGGTTCTCCTACTCGCTGTCGACGCCGGGCTGTGGTGGCGGCACGCCTGGCTTCTCGGGGCCGCAGCCGAACTGGCGCTCGGTCTGTGGGGCTATGCCGGACCAACCAAGGGAGCCCGGTCCATCCACCTCTGGGGCCAACTCTGTCGATTCCGGCGGCGCTGGCCGGCGCAATTCTCGCGAGCGTATCGGCCGCACCGTCGTCCATCTGTGGTGTCCGAGAACCACTACAGCGTCCCCGGTGGTCTCCGGCCGGTACTAGCCGCTCCTCGCCTGTCGGTCATGCCTCGGGCCTTCGACCACCGGACCATCGGCTGGGGTATCCTGCCAACCGCAGATCATGATCTCGGTGAGTTGGTCGTGGCCGTCGAACGACTTGGTAGCTCGGATGACCGCATCGGATCGATCCGTGTTCGACGCGTTCGGACAGGTCAGCTGGCATTGATCGTCCGGTTCCGCCGGAGTGGGGTCACCCGGTCGATACTACTGGCCGTCGGATTAGGCTCCTTGGCGGAGGACATCACGGACGAAGCGGGCCCATGCTCGATGCTGTCGCCGCTATCGCCCTTCGGATCAGGATCCGCCGACGGCGATCTGCATGACTCGGCCAGATCTCGAATAGGGCCACCAGACGACCAGAAGCGATCGTGGCCCAGAGGCATCGGTGTATCGCCCGTTGTGAGCCTCGGATCCGTACCCGGTGAGGCCGGGTCGGATACTGGATTCGAGGCCTGGGCACCGTCCGGCCAATCGGGTCGGATTCTGCAGCCGGGCGGTGTCGGTTCCGAGGCCCCGATGTCACTCCGCCGGTCGTCCAACGACGGGACCGCCTTCCCCCTGAAGTGGTCGTTCTCGGTGATTCTGCCGGCCAACTCGCTCTTGGCCCTGGTTGTGTCCACCAGCGACTCCGGCCCAATCGGACTGGTCGCCGTCGTGGCCGCCACCGTCGTCAGCGTGCTACTCATCGCAGCCGAAGCCGCCGCCGGCCGTTGACGTCGCCGGACTGCTTTGGATGACGACAATCCAGCCGCCCAACCAGCCGTTGGACGCTAAACTGGTGGACGGAGAGATGGCAGAGCGGACGATTGCGTCGGTCTTGAAAACCGTTGAGCCCGCAAGGGTTCCGGGGGTTCGAATCCCCCTCTCTCCGCAATCTGAAAGAGAATGTGTCTAGTTCGAACCCTGAATGGTGTCTCCCCCTGGGAAGATTCGGATATCCCAAACAATGACGTCGTCGTGGCAGCCGATGAGCTGGAGAGCGATTGGGACTAGCGCAATGCCTGTCGTGAAGACTCGTGTTCCGTCCTCACGCACTGGGAGTAGCGACCATGCTGCGTTTGCTTCAGCCGCCGTTCGATGAAGAAGCTGGTACAGATCGCCGACCTCAAGGTCACTGTCCACAGCGGGACCATGGCTTTGCCACCACCGGTCGATATCGCCAAGAACATGGGCTGCGATCAGGAGCACCCCTGTACGCTACCGGACGCGGTCGACCTAGGCGTGGTAGCCTTGGGAGCGTGAAACTTCGCAGAGTGCCGGTGGCCGAATGGCGGAAGATGTCTGAAGCGGAGCAACGCGCGGTCATTAGGTCCGGGGCGATGGACCTAGAGGACCTGCCTGAGGAATTCCGGTCTCTGGTAAATGAGATGCTTGTCGGGGGTCGACCACTGCCCTCGTCGGCGTAGGTTCCTGATAAGGGCTGGCGACCTCTTTCGGTATGAGGCAACCTGGTCGTCATGTTGGACCAGCTCGCGCCAGGTGAGAACATCCTTCCTGCTCGGCTCTGGCTTCCTGGATCACCAGATGAGGCTCGGGCTGGCTACTTGATTCTCGAAGTCGGCCAGCACCCCAGAGCTCGGGTCGTTGAAGGGTGGGGCGATGGCGTGGTAGATCAGTTCCTCGACCACGAACAGGTCCACGTTCCCACAATCTGGGGTAAAACGATCGGAACCAGGTCGACCAAGTCGACGGACTTCACGTTGCTGAATGTGTGGGATGGGCTCGCATCCCGTTCGTTTCCATCTCCCTACGTGGAGCGCCATCTGCGGGCTGGCCTCCTGGTGGCTGGTGCCCACGTCCCGAACCTCGACGAGGTCGAGCAGGTCTACGCCAAGCACTCGTCTCTGCCGCATGTTTGGCAATCGGACAGCGCCAAGCAGATCCTTCGCTTCGAGGACCCGGACGGCCAATCGTTTGCAGGGGCTGACTTCTCGTTCGAGGCCACCGACCCAGTACAGTTCTCAATCCCCTCAAAGGCAATGTTCGAGATCTCGGTCGAACTGAGTGCGCTGGGCCAGCCGACCGTCCCGAAGGGCCCAGACGCTCGATTTGGAGGTGCCATCCTCTATTCGGTTCAGGCAACCAGAGGAGTCGCCGTCCGATACGGCACGTTCTATGATGACACCCTACGACCCTTTGGTGAACTCCTGGAGTTTGCCTCAGGAAGGTCAGGCCGATGGACCTCCGTCAGAGTCAAGGTTGACGACTCGGGCACGCTTGCCGACCTGTACCATCGAGAGCTTCAGCCGGGTCACGAGCTGCCTGAGTCGAACCACAGGTGGCCGAATCTCGTCTTGAGCGGCCCCTCCGTTGACCTCGGCCAGGTCGTAGCCCGATGGTTCTCCTTGTATCCGGACCACCTCCGAGCAGTTCGGTCCGGCCTGGATGGACTCCACGGCACAATCTCAAATGAAGCGGCCCGCCAGGTCGCGATGGCTATCGAGGGGCTGTCGGACATTGCCAAAGCCCACAGTGCGACAGCGATGTCCAAGGACCAGTGGAAGGTCCTCAAGCCCGAACTGAAGAAGCTCTTCAACGGATGCAACATCGAATGGAGCGATAGCTTTGCCACCGAGCTGAAGCGAGCAGCGACAAGTCCGTCTCTACGATCTCGCGCCGAGGCAGTGCTGAAGTTCCTTGAAGCCGCCGGACACACGATCAGCGATGACATTGGCGAGGTGCCGGGGAAGATCGTCAAGGTTCGAGTGGCAGAATCACATCGTTCGGCAGGAGACTTCTATCCGGATTCACAGGATGTAGTAGACGCCACACGATACGGCCGACGTATTCTGGCAGCTCTACTTCTGGCCTACCTCGTTGACGGCGCTGACCAAGACCCATCGCGGGCGTCTGATATCCTCGCCCACGGTTGGTAGACCACCACCGAACAAAGTCGCATTAGGACCGCAAAGTTCACGGGAATGCGACCAAGCTCGAATCTGGCCGCTTGCATACTTCTGCGTCCCTGAGTGTTTCGTGGTGGGTTACTGCAACCCGTAGCCAATTCTCTTGCCTCGTAACCGTGACGAGATTCACTCCGGTGTCGCAACGACGACAGTCGGGCGGCTTTCGAACACCGACACACGGGCCGTCTAGTGCGGGCCTGGCTCCAACCCCAACAAGATATCAATAGTCGGATTCGGATCAAGATTGGGGAGTTCGGCAACGATCTCCTTGTGGTCGCCGATTGAAATCAAGTTCCATTCGAGCAGCGCTGCGAGGTAGCCGTACCAGGCTGCAATTTTTTCATCGGTGAGTGAATCGCTACGGCAAGTTGTGCGCACTCGGGACAGCAACTCGTCCAAAGTTGGACCTTCCATATCTAATTGTCCCTTTTTGGAACCGTGATATCGAAATCGGAACCAATTACTCGGATCGCTCGTAGCCTACCCCCGGTCACGTTGTCAGCTCCGTACGCTCGTCGGATCCCACGCTCAGCGATCGATTGGGTAGAACCCGATTGCGCTCGCACGTCAATCACGACCTGTCCGGACTGGCCACGTCCGTCCATGGCTCGTGAGGCGATGGCGCCCGAAATGCTATCTGCAGATGTACTAGAGAGTCCCGAGATTGTCTTCAGCTCCCACGTTCCAAGCTCCGGATCGCTGGGGTAGTCAAAGTCGGCCGTCCGTTCGGATGCTCGGGGAATGGCCCGGGGCGATCGGCCGCGTGCCTCCTCGTACTCAACGAACGAGCGCTCGTCGTCAGTCAAACTGTCAGTTGGTGCGGATGCTGGTTCACCGGTGCCCGCTGCCTCCTCGACTGGCTGGTCGGTGTCGGCCCAGCGCTCGATGCCATCCTCCCCGGTGTAGCGGGCTCGATTGGGGTTGTGGGCGACGAGTTGGTTGGTGTCGCGCCAGCGGAGGTTTCCGTTGGCGTCGACGTAGTGGTGGGGGTCGGCTGGGGTGTCGGGCTGCCATCCGTTGGCGTTGTTGGTCATTGCGGTGATGGCGGCGGCCGCGGCAGCGATGGCCACTTCGGGTGGGATGGGTGGTAGCGGAGCGCCTGGTATCTGGACCCGGGTCTGGCCCGGTAGCTCCGACAGCCCGCCAACGTCTGAGCTGCTGACGCTCAGTAGTGCCAGGCCGGTGGCGCTGGCGAGGACGCCGGCGATGGCGAGTTCTGTGGTGGTGACACCTAATAGGACTGCTCCGGCGGGGAGGGCAACGACGCCGGTGGCGAGGAGGATCGCTGCGAGTCCGACGATCATGTACATCACGGCAATAGCTTCGAGGCCGTGGTAGATGTCGGTGATGAGCGGGAAGTCGAGTAGTGGGATGGTTTGGTAGCGGTAGAGGATGAGCCCGATGCCGGCCAGGGCGAATCCTTGGCTGAGCAGGCCCATTAGGAGTCGGGCTTTGAGTTCGCCGGCGGTTTCGGCGATGGTTGACCAGCCGATGACTGTCAGGCCGGCGATGACGGCGGTGACCAGCGCACTGAACAGAGTGGAGGCAACGACGACCGTCGGGCGGTTGCTGAACCAGTCTTGGACGTTGGCCCACCTCGATGTCCCGCCGATCACGAAGTAGGCGAACGGCAAGATCCCCACCGCGGCGACTATCGACCAGGCCAGGACGGCTGGCCATTGCACGAGCCTGTTGAACCTGGTCCGAACAATCCGGGTCCGTTCCCTCCGGACGTGTTCCCACAGACCGGAGTCGGTTTCGAGTTGGGTTCGAAGGGCCCTCGCCGCGGCCGCCACAGAATCGGCCACCGCATCGGCGGGAACACCATCTGGTTCGACGATGGCGGTGAGTGTGTTGAGGACTTGGCGGCGGATCCGCACGAAGCTCAACACTGCGGGCAGCGACACGAGTGGCTGCTGGCACGCCAACCTCATCAATGAAATGGACTCACCGGATTCAGACACCCGGAACCGGGCTGTGTCGACGGGTATGCCACGCTTCCGGACCCGGTCACCGGCCAGGGCTGTGCCGAGAGCGAACAACGGCCACGCCCAGAACCACCGTTCGAGCGCTCGGACCAGCACCAACATGTCATAAGGCCACTCCCGCCTGTCGCGTGGGCGTTGACCGAGGCGTGCGACAATCCAGCAACGACAACCAGCACGACCGCAACCGACCGTGGTAACCACGGCGACAGTGCCGTCGAACGCCCAGCTGTGGTCCACAGGGCAACGGCCAACCCTCCAAAGGTGCCCCAAACCAGCAACACGTTGTAGGTGCTGAACAACGCCGTCGGCACCACATCACCAAACGCAGTCGTGATCCCTTCAGGCACCCATTCGAAGAGCCAAACGGTCGGCGGTTCGACCTTGACGAGGTCTAAGCCACCGAGGAACCATCCTCGCTCACCCTCAGCCAACTCGGCCCACGCCGGCTCCGGAGCGTCAGGAAAGCGGGCGAGGTGCTCACCCCACCGGTATCCCGATCCCAGCGCGGCGCCCAACACCACCAGATCCGTCATCGACCACTGGTGGCGACACCTTCGTACCGCCGCCAGCACTATGACCAGCGGGACGAGCCGGACCAGTTCTTCGATGAACGGGTCGACGGTCCACGACGCCCACCGCACTAGATCGAAGCGAGGGCGGTCGACCCAACGGCTGGCAAACCTTATCCAGCTCCATTCCACCAACACCGCCAATGGGAACGTCACCACGGCGCCGCACACGAACCCGGTGACCGCAGTACGGAATCGGATCGTCCGGGTCGGCGACGCCAACACCCACAGCTGGAACACGCCGTACAGCAACGCCAACGAATACTACAAAACCACCGACAACCGCCCTTCACTGCGCCGGCCCCGACCAGCGCCCGATCCAGCCTAGCAGCGCCTCCGGGTAGGCATCAGAGGTTGTGGCAGCCCAAATCCCGATGTTTCAGGGGTTCGAACTTGGTCGCATTAGGACCGCAATCTGGAAGAGGATGTGTCTTGTTCGAACCCCGTCGGAGCAGGTTTGATTTAGGTCGGGATGTCAAGAATAAGGGCCAACGCTTCCCGGATCCGAGCGACGAGCGCTGGTCCGACGTTTCCTCTTGTGTCCAGGATGCGACCAGATGAGATGGCTCCGACGTGTTGACACTGCGCGGACGAGTCTTTGACGAGACCGTTCGATTCGTCTGCTGGCACCTCAATCTCGGTCGCGAATCCACGATCGGTTGATGTGAGCGGGACTACCTGGAGCACAGCTGGTCCTGCATCGAGAATGCGCTGGGCGGTGACGACGATGGCAGGGTGCCGAAACCCCGCCTCGTGTCCTTGCCGCGTTCCCAGGTCGAGATCTACGACGTCACCCGAGGTCAGCATCGAGCCAGTCGGTCTCGCTAGGGGTGAGCGGGGTCCGTAGTTGCTCGCCGATCTTGTCCTGCCGGAGTCGGCGAATGGCCAGGGCTACGGTGTCGCCGACTGTTGTCCCGAGCGACTCAGCGAGTTTCTTGATCTCGTTGTGCGTGTCGACGTCGATCCGGACGCTGGTACTTTGCATGCGATTGCGTTAGCAGAAATGCATGCGTAGAGGAAATCGGTCGTGTGATTCCTCTCTTTCAGGGGTTCGAACTTTGTCGCAGCAGGACCGCCACAAAACCCGCTAAGGGTGGGTACTGTGGGTTCGCCGGACCACGAGAGCCGGGACCGACCGAAATACCGGCCGCTGACCGGGTGAACTCTGACCCCACACGTCGCCGGCGAAGTGTCTGCCGGTTACCGTTGTGGACATGACCACCACAAGATGGACGGCCCAAGACATTCCCGATCAAAGCGGACGAGTGGCGGTCATCACCGGCGCCAACTCCGGCCTTGGCCTGGAAACGGCCCGTGAGCTGGCTCGCAAGGGTGCCAGTGTCACGCTGGCCGTTCGCAGCCTCGACCGAGGTCAGCAGGCGATCGACGATATCGAGTCCGACGTTCCCAACGCCGACCTCCACCTGACCCAGCTTGACCTGGCCTCGCTGGCCTCGATTGAACAAGCGGCGGCTGAGGTGGCGGAGCGACTGCCGCGGATCGATCTTCTCATCAACAATGCCGGGGTCATGTACACCCCCAAGCAGCAGACGGCCGACGGCTTCGAGATGCAGTTTGGCACCAACCACCTCGGACATTTTGCCTGGACCGGCCGCCTGATCGACCAGATCAGATCCGTCGAGGATGCCCGAATCGTGACGGTCAGTAGCCTTGGCCACCGCGTTCGCTCCCGTATCGACTTCGACGACCTCAACGCCGATGAGGGCTACAACCGTGTCTCGGCCTACGGCCGGTCGAAGCTGGCCAATCTTCTGTTCACCTACGAACTGCAGCGTCGTCTGGCGAACTCGGGGTCCGAAGCCGTCGCCCTGGCCGCCCACCCCGGCGGATCCGACACCGAGCTGGGCCGTCACATCCCAGGTGCCGGGTTCCTCCGCCCGATTCTGAAGTACATGACCCAGAGCGCAGCCATGGGTGCCCTGCCGACGTTGCGAGCGGCCACTGATCCCGGCGCCGTCGGTGGCCAGTACTACGGTCCCGACGGGTTCGCCGAGACCCAGGGCCATCCCGTGGTGGTGTCATCAAGCGCCCGATCCCACGAACTCGACACCCAGCAGCGGCTCTGGTCCGAGTCGGAGAAGCTGACCGGCGTCACCTACCCGATCTAGGAGACAATCTCCTGGTTCGCCAGGATATTTTCGAGTTTCTTGTATCAGGGTGCTTGCGGCGCGCTCTGTAGGTCGACGTCGGGTAAACGACGTTAGGCGTAGCACAGGAGACGACACATGACCGTAGACCAGCGCAGCGACGGTGCCGCCCACCGTCGACCGTTGCCCTCGCAGGGGTGCTGTGCTGGCACGACACGGAGGGAAAGCGTGAGTATGCCACTAAAAGGGGGCTCCTCGGAATGGCCTAGACTCTGCCATGTGCAGAGCATGTCGAACGAGGAGCTGGTGCTTTCGGCGGCCGCCGGTAACGAGGCGTCGTGGGAGGCTCTGGTCGATCGATTCTCACCGCTGGTGTGGTCGGTCACTCGATCGTTTCGGCTTGATCGCCACACGGCGAGCGACGTGTTCCAGGAGGTGTGGGCCCGGCTCAGCAAGCACATCGGTTCGATTCGTGAACCGAGTCGTATTGCCGGCTGGTTGGCCACCACTTCACGAAACGAGGCCATCCGGGTGTTGCGGTCGGCCGACCGGGAACGCCCGGACTCGACCACCACCGAACTGGGTGACGCCCTCCATCAGTCGCCCCGGGTCGATGATGTTTCGAGGACGGTTGTCCACGCCGATGAGGTCGTAGCCGCGGTTCGCGCTCTCGAATCTCTCGACGAGCGGTCTCAGCTACTCCTCCGCCTCCTGATGGCGGAACCCCAGGTTTCATACGAAGATATTTCCTCGATCATGGACATGCCAATGGGCAGCATCGGTCCCACCCGGGCCCGATGTCTGGCCAAGTTGCGCAAGGTCCTTGAAGGAGAAGGTTACTCGTGAGCAATTTTGACGACAGTCTCCTCGCTGCCACCCGGCAGGCACTCCACGAAGTGGATCCTGTGCCCCCGGACGCAGTGGCTGCAGCCAAGGCGGTGTTCCTGACCCGCCATCTCGATGCCGAGCTGGCCGCTCTGGTCAGCGACTCGGCTCGTGACGGCGCCGTCCTGGCCATGCGCGGTTCCGCACCGCGGGCCTTGTCCTTCCAGGCCGACCAACGGTCGATCGAACTGGAGATCCACCCCGATCGGGGTCGTATCCGGGGTCAGATCGCCCCCCCGGCGGCGGCTTCGCTCACCTTGGAGCTCGACGGGGTAGCGGTGGAAACGACCACCGCCGACGAACTCGGCCGCTTCGTGTTCTCCCGGATCGACGACGCCACCACGGTCGCCGTGCGGGTATCGGGCGACGATCACGATCTGCTCTGTACCTTCGACCTGTGATCCACAATCGAGCCCGCTCACGGCGTTGGTCGGTCGTCGCAGCCGACGACCATGAACGACCGAATGGTCCAGAAGGCCAGGTCGTCGTCACCGGTGGTGGCCGCGATCACCTGGCGCAACGCCTGGCTCGGAGTGCGACCTCCGACGATGGCCTGGTGAACGTTGACCATCAACTCGGCTGAGACAGTATCGGCCACGGCGATCAAGGGAGCGACCACGGCATCGGCCCCCATGCGCACGAAGGCGTGGCTGGTACCCATCACCTCGCCGGCCAATCCGAAGTCACCCCGGGCGGCGTGGCAGGCCGACAGGATCACGCATTCGGGTGCACCGGCCAGCCGCTCGATGTCGAAGATGGTCAGCGCCCCGTCGGCCATGGCCAGCGACGAGAACAGCGGTGAGTCGCCCCGGAACGTGCCATGGGCGGCGATGTGGGCCAACCTCACCTGTGACATCAACTCGGCCACGGCATCGACCTTGGCGTCGGCCCCGGTGAGCACCGTGGTGTCGGGCATCAGATTGGCGATCTGCTCGAGTTCCGCTCGGGCCCCGGCCACATCGGGTCCGGCCACCGCCAGCGTTCCCTTCGTTGGACGGGTCTGCTGCTCCCGGGCCCAGAAGTGCAGTGACGGGGCCACAGTGATCGGCCTTTCGGCGGCGATGGGGCAGCAGTTCCAGGCCATGTCGGCCAGGGCATCCGACGGGACGATCACGATGTCGGCGTCGTCGTCCCTGACGACGGGATCGATCAGGTTTTGTTGCAGCCAGGCGGCGTCGTCCAGGGTGGCGGCGGCCGCCGCCGTCAACCCGGCCGGTGTTCCCAGCCGGCCGGTCAAGCGTCGCAGTCCGAAGAACAGTGAATCCACCCGATCCCGTACCGCCGCGGTCGAGGCCAGCACACCCCGCTTGGTCCAGGTCTCCCCGAGAGCGACCACTCCGACCCGACCGCCGACCTCGTGGAACTGCAACAGCGTGCGGTCGCCCAGGCGTCGCCGGAGGGCCCGGAGTTCGATGGCCTGGGTCCGGGCTCCGCCCGAGCCGTCGAGCCGGCGCATGGCTTCGGCCACTCGGCGTTCGGCGGCCAGGAGGTCGGCGTCGGGCGGTGCCTCCCCCCGGGTGGCGATGGCCTCGACGTGTTGGGTGCTCAGTCGGCGGTAGTCGGCGATGTGGGCCGCCAGTTCCGGGTCGCGGGGCGGTAGAACCGGGGGTAGGGAGAGGGCCCCTTCCCGGCCTCGCTCGGTCCAGTTGACGATGTCGACCAGCCGCCCGCTCTCGACCGCCAGTTCGAGGCCGAGCTCGGTCAGGGCCCGCCGCCGATTGGAGGCCAGGACCCGCAGCTCGGTGGCCCCGAGCACGGCCCGGTGTTCGTCGACGATGCGAAGCCCGGCGTTCACGGCCAGCCGGGCTCCCCGCCGATCGCCGGTGGCCCGCCGGGCCAGGGCGGTGGCGTACCACGAGTTGGCTCGCTCGGGAGCGGTGCCCCGACGGCGGAGGGCGGCCGCTCGGTCGAGTTCCCGCAGGCCGTCCTGATCATTGCCCCGACGGACCTCGGTCATACCGATCATGGTGCGGACCTGCAGTGACTCGTGGTCCCAGCCGGCCTCCTCCAGCTGACTGGCGATGGTGCGCAGAGCCGGTAGATCTCCGGGATCGAGCTCGTCCTGGCGGGCCAGGAACTCGATGTAGCGGGCCTGGGCCGCCCAGCTCGAACGCCCGGCGTCGTTGAACAAGGCGGCCGCCTCCGCCGCTCGTTCGGCCGCCACCGGTAGTCGGCGACGGGCCAGCAGCGCCCGGGCCAGCAACAGGTTGGCCTCTGCCTCCTGAACCCGGTTCTCGCCGCCGACGGCGAGTTCCAGCGCCCGCTCGGCGGCATCACAAGCCTCCTCGTTGAGCCCGGCCAGCAGCAACACATCGCACAGATCGGTTTCCAGCGCGGCGATGTAGCGGCCCGGATCACCGCCGGCGGCGTAGCCGCTACGGGCCTCGTCGAACCAGCGAAGCGAGGCTGGGATGTCGCCCCGTCGACCGAGCGAGAACGCCATGTTGGCCTGGCCGCTGGCGGCCAGCGTCGTCTGCCCGATCCGTCGGGCTATCTCGGACCCGGCCTGGTAGTCCGACTCGGCCTCCTGGTTCGAGCCGCGCAGCGAGTAGGCGACTCCCCGGCTGATGAGAAGTCGGGCCACTGCCAGGTCATCGCCGGCCTCCCGCAACACCGGGAGGGCGCGGTTGAATGCCGACAAACCCGACTCGAGATTGCCTTCGTGTACGGCCATGATGGCCCGCTGCATGGTCATGCGGGCCTGCTCCGGCCCGGTCAGAAGGGCCTCGGCTCGGTCGATCTGCTGCCACGCCGGTTCGTTGTCGCCGTGGGTGAAGAGTGACAGGGCCAGGCTCCCCCTGATGTGGCCCTCCCGCCCGGCCAGTCCGGCGTCGTGGGCGGCGGAGGCGGCGTTGGCCAGGATCCGGCAGGCGTCGGCTATCGATCCCTGCTCATGGTGGGCCCGACCGAGGGCGTATGCGGCGACGATTCTGGCTTCACCTTGAACCGTCGGATTGGCTATGAGTCGATCGGCCTGCTGGGCCACCTCGGCCGGCTGGTCTTGAACAGCCCTTAGGAGTCCCTCGGCCTCAATGAGTGCCGGATCGGTTCTCATCGGGGATGCTCATTTGACAATGATGTATCACGACAGCACTTAACGACTCGATTTGTTAGACATTCAACAGTAGCCGTTGGTAAATGAGGAGGCATTGAAAATGGCAGACACATCAGGCGCGGTCGCGAAGCAGCCGGCCGAGGACACGACAGGGGCCAAGCAGGTGTCGGAGCAGGCGAAGGCCCGCGAGGACGACAGGTCGATTGCCAGCGGAGTGTGGGATCAGCGCATCGAGTTTCTCAGCGGCCGGGCCGGCGCCGCTGCTCGGCGAGCGAACCAGGTACTACTCGAGGCGACCGATGAGGCGAGGGCGCTGGTCGATCCGACCCTGGCCCGACTGCCCGGCGTGGACGAACCGCCTGAATGGGAGGTCGACGAAGATCTCAACCTGATGTGGGTCAGCGCCGAGAACCTCGACGTCAAGTCAGCGCTTCGCCTGCTCAAGGAGGCCGGGCTTTCGGCTGCCCCCAACACCGTCTTCTTTGCTGCCAACCACCGCCTCGAACCGGAGTATCGGGCCGCCCAGGCCCGGGCCGGGCGTTTTATGCGAGGTGCTCCGGTCATGTCGGGTAATCCGGTGATGTCGGGCAACCCTGTGATGTCGGGTAATCCGGTGATGTCGGGCAACCCTGTGATGTCGGGTAATCCGGTGATGTCGGGCAACCCTGTGATGTCGGGTAATCCCGTGATGTCGGGCAACCCGGCATGGTACGGCCAGTGGGGCTGGATGCAGGTGACCGACTGCTGCTGCACCGGCGGTGCCATTCCGACCCGGGATCCCTGGTCGGGAAGAGCCAGCCGCCGACACACCGCGTCGCCCGCCTCCGACCCCGATCTGCAGCCCCGCAAGTTCGCCGACGGAGCCACCTGCAAGGTCTTCGTCCTTGATACCGGCTACGCCGGCGACTCCACCTACTTCGGGGTCGACGGTCGGGGGGTCGCCCCCGACAAGATCGAAGGTAATTGGCGACACTACGACTTCTTCGACATCGAGCCTGACGCCACCCTCGACACCCACGCCGGACACGGCACCTTCATAGCCGGTCTGATTCGACGCATCTCGTGCTCCGACATCACCGTGAGGTCGGTGCTGTCCAGCTACGGCGACACCGACGATCTGCAATTGGCCCAGGCGGTCCGCGATCTGCTCAGGGCCAACCAGGGCACTCCCTGCATTCTCAATCTCAGCCTCACCGGCTACACCGAGGACGACGAACCGCCGTTCGCCTTGTCGAAGGTGATCGACCGGGCGCTGGATGAGGGATGGGTGGTGGTGGCGTCGGCCGGCAACGACGCGACCTGCCGCAAAGCATGGCCGGCGGCCCAACCGGGTGTCATCTCGGTCGGTGCCCTCAGCGCCGGTGGCCCCGCCCCGTTCTCCAACTACGGGCCGTGGGTACGGGCCAGCGCTCCCGGTGTCGAGGTCGTCAGCTGGTGGTATGACTTCAAGAAGTTGGAAGAGAAGCTGGCTGACTACGACCCGGAGAAGGGCATCGAGGGTCTGTTCAAGGCCACCGAAGCCGGCGCCACCCGGGTCGGAAGGGCCCATCACGACGAACCCAGCCGGGCCCACGACGACGAATTCGGGCCCCGGGCCACGTTCGACTCGGTGCGCGAGATCATCGAGAACTCCGACGGCTGGGCCAGTTGGAGCGGTACATCGTTTGCCGCCCCGATCGTGGCCGGAGTGATTGCTCGGGAGGCGATGCTCAATGGTGGCGACGGCGACATGGCCACCAAGTTGGCCGATGCCGTCTTCTGCGTCGTCGACGATCCTCATCTGTTCCGGTTGCCGGCCATGGGCACGGTGGTCAACACCCACCTCTGATCATGGGCTGCATTCTGGCTGTCCGGGCGCGTCGATATCGACGCGCCCGAGCAGACAGAACGGGGCGGGTGGCGGCCGGTGGCCGGTGGCCGGCCGATCAGGGGATGGGCATGACCCGGAGGGTGTCGGTGGCCAGCGCCCTGGTCGACTGACCGGAGATCACCACCACCCGGTCACCGGGCGACATCCCCAGGCGATCGCGGGCGATGCGCAGGGCGTCGTCACGAACCTCGATGGCAGTGGCCCGCTCCTCGGTCAGCGCCGCCCGAGTACCCCAACTGACCGCCAGTTGGCGGACCGATGCTTCGTTGGGACTGAAGGCCAGGATCGGTGCCTTGGGCCGGAAGCGGGTGACCGAGCGGGCGGTGAACCCGGTGCGGGACAGGCAGACAATGGCCTTGGCGTCGACCTGGTCGGCCACTTTGCAGGCGGCCATGGTCAGGGCATCGGTGGTGATGGCAGGACCGTCTTTCTGCCGGTCGTCCTCCCGAAGGTCCTCGATCACCTCGGCCCAGGCCTCGTGGTCGAACTCCTCGTCGGCCCGTTGAACGATCTCGGCCATGGTTGTAACCGCGTTGACCGGGTCTACACCGATGGCGCTCTCTCCCGACAGCATCAGTGCGCTCGATCCGTCGAACACGGCGTTGGCCACGTCGGACGCTTCCGCTCTGGTCGGCGTTGCCGCGTACACCATCGACTCCAACATCTGGGTGGCGGTTATGACGGGCCGGCCCATGGCGATGCAGCGGCGGATGATGTACTTCTGCAAGTGGGGCAGTTCCGACAGGGCATAGTCGGTGCCCAGATCGCCCCGGGCCACCATGACGGCACCGCTGGCCTGAATGATCCCGTCGAGGTTGGTGACGGCGGCTGCCGTTTCCACCTTGGCCACCAGCAGCGGCCCGTTGGGTGCGGCCTCGACCCCGACACTGCGGATGTCGTGGGCCGAGCGCACGAAGGACACGGCGATCATGTCGACCCCGACATCGACGAAGGCGTCGGCCAGCCTGAGATCTTCCGCTGTGGGCGTCGACATGCGCAGCCGATCCGACGGCACCTGCAGGCCGGGCCGACCCTGGACCACACCGCCTCGCACCACCCGGGTCTCGATTCCGTCGACACCAAGCCCCTCGACCAGCATGGCGATGTTGCCGTCGCCAAGGGCGATGCGGTCGCCGATCTGCATGCTCTTCATGAGATCCGGATAGTCAACAGAGATGATCGAGGCCGAACTCGACTCGCGACCGGCCGTGATCAATACTTCGCTGCCACCCAACAACTCGACACCGCCATCGGGAAAGGTGGCACAGCGGATCTTCGGACCGGGCAGGTCGACCATGATCGACAGGTCCGAGCCCGCTTCCTCGCCGGCGGCCCGAACCTTGTGATAGGTGGCGAGGTGGTCGTCGAGCGATCCGTGGGCCAGGCCGATTCGGGCCACGTTCATCCCGGCACCGATCATCCGCTTCAAGATGGCCGGGTCAAAGGACGCCGGGCCCACCGTGGCCACGATCTTGGTACGTCTCATCGTCTTACAAACCTCCGGTTGCCGGGACCCCACCTTATTCCACCCCGGACCGACCGTCCCAGGGAGCAGCGACAATCGATGTATCAGGACGGCACCCCGGTGACTCTATGTAGCTGCCCGGGAGGACGGTTTCCTCCGGGACCCGAGGGTGAGCTCCAACCATCCATCGGGTCCCGGGGAAACCCGGACGGTGGCGCTGACAATCACGGTGGTGGCTGTGGGACCCTGGAGGGGTGGCTACCGACAGGCTTCGACGGCGCCAGCGTCCCCGACTGACCAACCGCCAGGTCAACCTTCTGCTCGAAGTGTTGGTGCTCAGCGCCCTGATCAGTGGGTTGGTTTCCTGGGTCGTTCCGCTGTCGGCGGCCCGGCCGGTCATGGTGGTCCACGCCGCCCTGGGGTTGATGATCGTGGTGGTGGCCCCACTGAAGTTGGGCGGCTCAGTGAAGGCCGGGTTCAAACGCCGTCGGCCGTCGCGCTGGCTCTCGACCGCCTTCGGTGTCATGGTCCTGGCCACGGTGGCCCTGGGCGCATTGCACGCCATCGGGTTGTCGTTCGGTGTCGGCTACTGGAGCGCCCTGTGGACCCATCAACTGGTTGGGTTCGCACTCGTGCCGCTGTTGTTGTGGCACGTGGCCACCCGTCCGGTGAGACCGTCGACGACCGATCTCGATCGTCGAGGGCTACTGGCCTCGGGAGTGGTCGGCGTGGCCGCCCTTGCTGTCGTGGCCGCCCAGGAGTCGGTGGCGAGGCTGTGGGAAACCGTGGCCGCCGACCGTGTCGGCACCGGATCCCACGAGACCGGATCGTTCGACCCCGACGCCATGCCTCGGGTGCAGTGGATCGACGACCGGGCGCCGGCCGACACCTCACCGGAGACCTGGGCCCTGACTCTGGCCGATGCTCCGGTGGCAGTGGCTGACCTGTGGGCGCTCGCCCAGCCATTGGTGGCCCGGCTGGACTGTACCGGCGGCTGGTTCTCCGATCAGAACTGGGACGTGGTGAGCCTGGCCGAGTTGCTGGCCGTCGACCGGGCCGCAGGTCTTGAAACCGAGGCTGCCGGTCGCAGTATCCAGGTCACATCGAGCACGGGGTATCGTCGGCTGTTCCCGCTGGCCGACGCCGATCAGCTGTTCCTGGCCGTGGGCTACGACGGTCGCCCGCTCCTGCCGGGCCATGGCGCCCCGGTTCGACTGGTCGCTCCCAATCGTCGTGGCCCCCAGTGGGTGAAGTGGGTGGTCGACGTGGCCGTCATCGACCGCCCGTCCTGGCTGCAACTCCCCCTCCCACCCACCTGACGCGGTTTCTGTGCGCTCCTCGCCCCGAAACCGGGGCGAGGAGCGCACAGAACCAGGAGGGGGTGGATTCAGCGGGAGATCTCGTCGCGCACGATCTCCCGGGCCCGGTGGGTCTTCTTCATCTTCGCCATCATGGCATCGGCGGTCTGAGCCGTAGCCGAGAGGTCGCCGTCGTGAAGGGAGGCAAAGGCCAGCCCGTAGCTGACATCGGTGGTCACGCCTTCCAGGTCGACGGCCTTCTTCAGGTCGGCCGCCCCCTCGGTCATCCGCCGTTCGACCAGCGCCATCTGGTCGGGGTTGATGCCGGTGATGACCATGGCGTACTCGTCACCGCCCAGTCGGAAGAAGTGGTCGGTCGGCCGCCACATCTTGCGGATCACCTCGGCGTATGACCGGAGATAGCGGTCGCCGATGTCGCGGCCGTACTCCCGGTTGACGGCGTCGAGGTTGTCGAGGTTGGCCAGCACCAGCAGCACGTCCGCCACCTCGCCCGCCTCAAAGGAGTCGGTCACGGTGGTCAGCTGCTCGTCGTAGGCCGCCCGGTTACCGAGGCCCGTCAGGTCGTCGATCAGCGCCGCCTCCTTGGCCGCCCGTGACCGGTCACGCTGCTGCTCCAACTCGAGATGCACGCCGATGAAGTGGCTGAACAGCCGCAGCAGATCCTCCACCACCTCCCGCGACATGCCCGGCTCGTCGTTCATGGCCACGATATGTCCGGCGGCCGAGCCGTTCACCTTGTAGACCAGGCCGGCGAAGCTCTTCACCGGATAGTCCTCGACTGCCGTCCAATTGGGGAAACGGCGCTGGATGTCGCTCTGGCCGTCGTAATAGCAGAACTCGCCGGTGTCGGCCACCACCTCGCCGGGTGTACCGGTCAGGCTCTCCTCGAACTCCGGTTTCAGCTCGGCGGTGTCCCACCAGCCGGCAAAGGTGACACGGTCACGTTCGCCGTCGTCGGTGGCGAAGCGGCTGACCCCGATCCAGCGCCAACCGCCGGCCCGGCCCAGGGCCAGGGCGGTGCGGCGGAAGATGTCCTCGTCGGCCAGGCTGGGGTCGAGCAGATAACCGAAGGCCTTGTCGCGGATACCGAGCCGGTCGCTGACCGGGTCGGTGATGATGCTGTAGCCGCCGTCGAGTTCGACCACCTTGACGCTGGTGCTGCTGACCAGGTCCTGACGGATCCGCAACATCCCGGTCGACGATGTCCGGTACCGCTCCCGTAGCTCGGACCCCGGTGGCAGATCGAACTGCCGGTAGGCCCCGTTGGCGAACAGCAGCTCACCCGACTCGGCGTACACGGCTACACCGGCCACGTTTTCGTCCATCAGCCGGCGGACCACCACTGCTTCTTCGGACTTGTGCCCCGGCTCACCGAAGATGCGGCGAAGCATGGCCTCGTGGTTGACCACGTCGACCGGGGCGGCGGCGGCGATCAAGGCGGTGGCGGTTGATCGTGGTGAGGGATTGGCTTCTGACTGCACGCAAGACCTCCGAGGCGTCAGGACATCAGATTCACGGCATCAGATTGAATGTCGACGCCGGTCGGCGGCCACTTGAGCCGCCACCCGCCTCCTCTTGGCCCAGAACGGAGACTCGATGTGAGGCCCGGCGGCGTAGAAGCCGAGACGCTCATGCAGGTAGCGGTGGCACTCGACGTTGCCGTCATGCTCGTAGCGGCCGACGATGTCAGCGGCCCGGGTCGTGCCGGCCCGGCCGGAGGCCAGCATGTCGTCGACAACCGGGGCGGCGTCGGCCGCGGTGCGCAAAGCCCGGTTGACCCCACTGCCGGTCAACGGGTCGACGGCCAGGGCGGCGTCGCCCACGGCCAACCACGGCCGGGTGTCATCGGGCCGGCGGACGGTGCGGGCGCTGCCGGCAGCGTGGGAGCGGATCCTGCTGTCGCCACACCGGGCCCCGACCCGAGCTCGGGTAGCCGTCGTCTCGGCCAACGCCGTCCGCCACACGTCTTCGCGGCCGAGCCCCCGGCGCCGACCGATGTCGGCGTCGGTCATCAACAGGGTGATGAGCCCACCGTCGGGTAGCGGAGCCGAATACCACCATCCATCGGCGGTGGCTTCGACCAGCACGCAGTGGTCGGCGGCCCCGTTGCCCGTGGCCTGGTTTTCAGACCACACCCGGCCCAGACCGACCAGGTGATCGAACACGATCCGCTGGGCATCGAGCATGCGGGCCACTCGGCCGCTGCGACCGGATGCATCGACCAGGACGCCGGCCGTGACCACCCGGTCGCCGGCCGGCCGATCACCCAGCCCGTCCTCGGCAACCGTCAACTCCCATTGGCCGGAGACGAAGACGGCCCGCCGCAGCCTCGTTCCGCAGCAGAGCGCTGCTCCCCGCCGTCGGGCGGCCAGGGCCAACGTGTGGTCGAAGGCCCGCCGGTCGACGTGCCATCCCTGGCGGTAGGGGCTCGACAGGTGGCTGTGCATCTCCGGTTCAGGGTCCGACCAGATGCTGCGGGTGCCCCACGATGGCAGCGGCCCGGTGGCCGCAATCTCGGACCACAGGCCGAGTTCGGTCAGGAGCGGCCGGACGGCCGGGGTCAACGACTCGCCGATTCTTGGTTTGCCGAACCGCCCGCTTTCCAGCAGCGCCACCGACCGGCCGGTGTCGACCAACCGGGTGGCCAGCGCCGATCCGGCCGGCCCGGCCCCGACGATCACGACATCGTGGTCCACCGCTTCGGTCACGAGGTCTTGCCCTTGGCGTAGCGTTCCAGGCAGTCCCAGAGGCGTTCGACCTTGAGACCCTTGTTGGCCCAGCGTTTCCACAGCTTGTCGTCGATGGCACCTTCACGACCGAAGATGCACCACAGAAGGCGGCCCAGATCACGACCGGCGTCGCCTCCGCCTTCTCCGCCGCCGTCACCGCCGCCGTCTCCCCGCCCACCGGTCGGCGGTCGGGGATCGCTGGCCCGGTCGCCGGGTCGGTCGGCCCCGTGCCACACCTGAGCCGACAGCGACTGTTCCCGGCTGAACCGGTAACCCGATCGGGTGGTGCCGTTGGCCCGCACACGGATGCGGTGTACTCCGGCCTCCCTGACCGGGAACCGGGCCTGGTAGCGGCCGCCCTCGCCGTCTTGGTCCCGGGCCAGATCGTAGGTCGACGTTTCGCCATCGGGCCCGGTGATCTCGGCCCAGACGGTAGCCGCTCGCGCCGCCAGGCCCGACTGCAGCACCTTGGCCCGGACGTTGACCATCGATCCCGGGCGGTACCCGTCCTGCTCGACGCTGGCCTGCAGGGTGGTACTGGAGTAGGCGTGGACCACCACGCTGTAGGGCACAGCCGGTTGGCGGCGGGAGGATTGTGAACCGACGGTCGCGCCGGTCCCGTGCCCTCGGGCCACACTGTCGGCCGCATCGCCGGCGGCATGTGACTGAATCAGGTCGAACCGGCGCTCGGTCTCGTTCGACGCTCGCCGCTTCGACCGGACCTTGCCTCGCGGTCGGCGGCGGAGGATGTCGATGTCGGGCCCGCCGTCGGGCTTGTCGATTCGCGGTTTGCCCAGGCGGAACACGGCGTGCCACGTTCCCGCCTGATCGAACCGGCCGTCGTCGCCCACCCGGATGGGCAGCGCGATCCGGTAGAACGCCGCCTGGTCGGCCGTCGAGTAGTGCATCGTTGGTTCGCTCAACGCCTGCCAGGGTTCGATCAACTGACCCAGTGGCGACAGCAACCGGAAGTCGACGGCGCTGGGCCGGGGGGTCAGCAGCACCACCTCGATGGCGTTATCGGCGTCGGTGATCCGGAACGGAACCTTCACCACCTGTCCCGGCACCATCTCACCGTCGGGGTCGAGTACGACCTCGGCGTTGTTGATCCCGGCCAGGATCTGCAGGAACTGCTTCTGCAGCCGGTAGCGATTGTCCCCGGTGATCGCCCCGGTGATCAGGGTGTAGCCTCCTGAGTTGCCGGAGATGGTCTGGAGGGCGGCCACGCTGATGTTCTCCGGTGGACCGAATCCGATGGCGTAGGTCCGGGCGTCGATGTCGGCGGCCACGTCGGCGATCCACTGCGGTTGGTTCTCGATTCCGTCGGTCAGGACCACCAGGGCGTCGCGGTCGTAGGGGTCGGCGGCGTTGTCGAGCAGCGTGCGAGCTTCGTGAATACCGTCGCCGATCGAGGTGCCACCGGACGGATCCAGACCGTCACCGTCGATGACGTCGCGGATGGCGGTGCGGTTGAGGTCGCTGATCAATCCGTTACCCAGGGTCAGGACCGGGCTCAGTTCCTGGGCGTCCTGGTTGAAGCGGGCGATGCCACAACCGTCGCCTTCCAACATCATCTCCACAAAGAGGTTGGCCGCCTCCTGCAACGAATCGTGTTTCGACTGGCCATCGCCCCGATCGCCGCTCATGGACCCCGATCTATCGAGGGCCAGGCCGACGGCGGTCGTCTGCCGACCGACGGTGTTGGCGTCGACGGTGACGTCCCAGGTCCGCCCGGTCGCCGGATCCTGCACCGTCAGCACCTGGGTTGGGATGTCCGATCCGGCCGCTCCGGTCTGGTAGATCAGCCACAACCGGGCGGTGGCCACCCCATTGGGTGCGGTGGGACCGACGGTGACCGAGTTGGCCACCGGGATCAGCTGAGCGTGGCTGGGAGCCCCACCGGGGGCGTACTCCAGGGTCACTGCGCTGGCCTCCGATATCACTTCGAAGGTGATGGCCAGCGGCAGTTCCCGCACCGTGCCCATTGGTCCCTCAGGCACGTCGAGGAAGTTGAGGTACGGAGTCAGCAACTGGACAGACGACGTGTCACAGCGATCGGTTTCCAGATGTTCGGCCCCCTGGCGGACGACGAACCCCAGGGTGGCCCAGTTGTCGACCATGTCCTGGTGGCTGCCGATGGTCCGGTCCCACTTGAGTGACGGGTCACCAGGGTTCACGAACACGTCGTTGGGCCGGGGAACCGGCCACCAGTTCTCGCCGCAGGCGTTGAAGTCGGCCTGCCAGGGAAGAGCCATGGAGGCCGAGATGTCGCCCGGTCCGGTGAAGTCGTGGTCGATGCGGAAGGCTTCGCTGTAGGTCACCTCCAGGATCGGGCGTTCGCCATCATCGCGGCCACCGGCCTCGATGCCGGGATAGAAGGCGCCACCGACGCAAGCCTCCAGAGCGGCCCGGTCGAGGCCCTCGGGGGTGATGTCGGCTTCGGGTTCCGGCACCCCCGTCCAATCGTTGGTGTAGTTGCCGGCTTGCCACCGGGCCAAATGGGCGTACTGGATCAGAGTCAGGTTCTGATCGTCGGTGTTCTCGTTGAGATCGGGCATATCCCGCCCGCCTGTCGCCGGGTCGATGACCCGGCTCATGATGGCGTCGATCTGCGTTTGGTCGGTGACGGGGTGGGGCCACTGGTGGTAGGCGGTCAGGCCCTCCACCCAGGCCATGTCGTGGGCCCGTTTGAGGATGGGGTAGACGTCGTTGGTGTAGGAGGTCGTGGTCGGTTCGGTCAGCAGCGCGGACTCGACCATTGTCTGGGTCAGGCGATCGTAGAGGGTGGTGACGCTGTCCTGGTCCGGGGCGAACTTGGGTGGAGCAACGATGACCCAGGCCCCGTCGGCGTCGTGGGTTGAACCGTCCTCATGCAGGGTGACCGTGGCGGTGACCGGACCGTCGGCGATGTCGTCGTACCAACCGGCGTTGCCCCAGAAGAAGAGCACCGGTACGCCCACCGGTGTGTCGGCGTCGCCTGAACCACCGAGCACCAGGAGCCGACCGTCATCGTCGGTTCGCATTTCCCCCAGTGGAACCTCCACCGGGTTCTGCCCGGAGAAGGTGATGGTGCCGCCGTCCAACGTTTCGATCGAGTTCGGGGTCGAGAGCGAGCGAAGGCCGGGGTCGATGGTGATGTCGGCCTCCGGTTCGGCGTTGCCCCGACCGGGAAACGGCGCTTTCTTGTTGGCCACGTGCACCGACCAGGTGATGTCGGCCACATCGGCCGTGACCTCCTCAACCGTCTCGTCGTCGTGATAAGCGAAGATCCGGAACCGGGCCGCTTGGCGCTTGACCCGGCAGTCGGCGTCTTTGAATCCGCCGGGCGGGTCGGGTCGTTCGCCCACCCGCTCGGGTCCGATGAAGAACTCGTCGGGGCTGTTGCCAACCCGGGCGATGCCGATCGCCGGATGAATCTTGTAGGTGGTGACCATTGTCGTTTTCCCTCCGTGACCCGGTCGCGCCGGGCTTGTGTCATCGATGGTTAGAAGGCCCAGACCGGTCGGCAGATACATCGGGCTGTGTCGACCGCCCCAGGTGGGTCGACCGCTGACCCGGCAGCTCGTAGGCCGACCGACCCGAACCGGGTGAGCACCCATCCCGGTTTGGGGAAATCGCCTCTCAAGGCCCGCAGCCATGAGCCATACCGTCGTCACCGGAAAGGCGGATGCGGAACATGGGCGTGTGGCGGAAGCGGCGACGGCGGTCGCCGGCGGCGGCGGCGGTGTTGGCCACCGCACTCATCTCATCGATTTTGGTGCTGAACCCGGCGCCGGCGGCGGCCGCACCCGGTGCGCCGATCACCCGGGAACAGGGCGGCCACTGGGGCCCGGTCGAGAACTGGCCGATGGTGGCCATTCACGCCGCCCTCGACAGCAAGGGTCGGGTTGTCACCTACGGCACCAATGGTGACGGCACCCAGACGGGCCGGTTCATCTACGACATCTGGACCCCGTCGCCGTCGGCCGCCACCGGCCACAACACGCTGGCCAACACCACCCGGACCGATCTGTTCTGCAGTCTGCAACTCAACCGGGCCGATACCGGCGACATGATCCTGTTTGGGGGCGACAACTGGACAGGGGCCGGCACCAACAACCGGGGCAACGCCGACATCAACCAGATCAACGCCCAGACCGGCGCCATTTCTGCGTTACCCGGCATGAACCGGGCCCGCTGGTACGCCACAGGAACCACCATGGCCAACGGCTCGATCTACGTGCAGGGCGGGCTCGACGGTGAGGATCGGCCCGAGCGGTGGTCACCGGGCAAAGGGGCCGAACTTCTTGGCATCAACACCGCCGGCATCGACTGGTACTACCCCCGCAACTTTGTGATCCCCGACGGTCGGGTGTTCGGCATCTCGTCGGACCGCTGGATGTACTACGTATCGGAGTCGCTGGGATCGCTCGACATCGTGGGCCGTCTTCCGGCCGGCTACGGCGGCATCGCCTCCACCGCTGTCATGTTCGAACCGGGTCGGATCCTGCTGTTCGGTGGTGGTACTCGACAAGCGCTGGTGATCGATGTGCGGGCCGGTGGAGCGCCGGTGGTGACCCCGGCCGGAACGTTGAGTTCGGCCCGGCAGTGGGTTGACGGAACCCTGCTGCCCGACGGAAGGGTGCTGGCCACCGGCGGTTCGGTCAAACAGTCGAGCATCGTCACCGACGATCCCATCAGCACCTACGGCTCCAACCTGACGGCCGAAATCTGGGATCCCGCCACCAACCGGTGGACGGTGGGCAGCAGCGCCCAGGTTCCCCGCCTCTACCATTCCACCGCCGTGCTGTTGCCCGACGGTCGGGTCCTGACCGCCGGTGGTGGCTCACCCGGCCCCATCACCCGAGCCGACGCCGAGCTGTACCACCCCGACTATTTGACCACGGCCGCCGGCACCCCCATGCCCCGGCCCCGTATCCTCGGGATCTCCGAGGACACCGTGACCGCCGGGCAACGTCTGGCCATCACCGTGCCAAACGGGTCTGACATCGCCCGGGTCACACTGGTGAAGACCGGATCGGTCACCCATTCGTTCAACATGGAGCAACGGTTCGTCGAGCTCGGCTTCGAGGTCAGCGACGGCGCCAACAGCGACACGGTCGTCACCCACCTGCCCGACAACGACGCCACCATCACCCCCGGCTACTACCTGCTGTCGGTGCTCGGCAGCGGCGGCATCCCGTCGATCTCGGAGCTGGTCAAGGTCGAGGTCCCCGACCCCGCCCGGCCCACCAGCAGTCTCGACGGGCAGATCGTGCGCCTCTACCGGGCCGCCTTCCAGCGGTTGCCCGACCCGGAAGCGTTCGTCTATTGGCGGCGCCAGCTCATCGGCGGCCTGCCACCGGTCGCCATTGCCGACGTGTTCACCGCCAGCGCCGAGTTCACCAAACGCTACGGCCTGCTCAACAACTCGGGATTCGTCGACCGGCTCTACCAGAACGTGCTGGGCCGCACCCCGCAGCCGGCCGAACGCAACTACTGGCTCTCCCAGTTGGCCGTCGGGGCCACCCGGGCCGATCTGCTGTTGGCCTTCTCCGAGTCGCCCGAGTTCCAGTCCCGCACCGGCACCGCCGGTCTGCGTCCGGTTGATCTCGGCCCGGCCACCAGTACTGCGCCGCCGCCGGCCCCGGGAACCGATCCGGCCACCGGACCCGATACTGCGACCTACCAGGGCGAGGTGCGCCGCCTCTATCTCGGCTACTTCCTGCGGGAACCGGACCCTGGCGGGCTGGACCATTGGGTAGGCGTCCGGGCCTCCGGGGTCTCGCTGATGGCGGTGTCCGACGAGTTCGCAGCATCGAATGAAGCGTTGAGCCGCTACGGGCAGACCAGCAACGCCCAGTTCGTCGATCTGGTCTACAACAACGTGCTGGGCCGCCCGCCCGACTCCGGTGGCCGCAACTACTGGCTGGGCCAGCTGGCGATCGGGGTGACCCGGGGGGAAGTGATGGTGGCGTTCACCGAGTCACCGGAGAACGTGGCCCGCGTGGGCTGACCCTGCTGGAACTTTGGGACCGCTACGACCCTTTTGGGGGTCGTAGCGGTCCCAAAGTTCGGAGGGGGTGTCAACCCTTCAGGGGCATGGTGGCGCTGAGTTCGTCCCGGCGAGTGAACACCACCAGGGCCACCGCGGCCAGGGCGGTGAGTCCGCCGCTGATCCAGTAGGCGGTAGGAACCGAGACCGCCTGATCGACCAGGCCGTCGGTCCCCAAGTCGATCTCCCAGATCCGCTCCACCGTCCACAACAGGGCCAGAGCGGTCAGGGCCAGCGAGAAGGTAGTCAGCAGGGCCGGGTAGATGGGTGTCCGGCGCAGCATGAACAAGGCGGGGAACAGCAGGCAGATCACCGCCACCTGGCCGATCTCAATACCAATGTTGCGGCCCAGCAGTGACAGCAGCTGGCTGGTGCGGGACACGTCGAGCTCGGACACCAGCGAGGCAAACCCCATGCCGTGGAAGAGCCCGAAGATGAACGACAGGCTCCACTCCCGGTTGGGGGCGATGGGGCGGATGTTGTGCAGCGCGGTGGCAGCGATCGACAAGGCGATGATCGACTCGACGACTTTGGCCGGTGGGGTGGGCAGCCACCCCATGCCGGCCATGGTGAAGGTGATCGAATGGGCCAGGGTGAAGAACGTGGCGATCTTCAGCACCCGCCACAGCGCCCCGCCGAAGCCGGCGATAGGGTGCCAGCCGCGGCGGTACACCAGTACCGAGGGCAACAGCAGGGCCAGCACGAACAGGATGTGGTCGGGCCCGGTCTTTATGTGATCGATGCCCAACGTGATGCTCGACCCGATGTTGGCTCCGGCCCCCCGGGCTCCCAGATCGACCGACTGGGTCCGGCTGTCGTCGGTGAAGGTGACGAGCACCTCCTTGTCGGCCACGAACTCGCCGGCCTCGTAGCCACCCCGGTGGAGGAGCAGCCCATCCCGACCCGGAACCTCGGTGAAGAACGGGTCGAAGGTCACGTCCAGGGTGGCCGGCGGTTCGAGTGGGGCGCTGTCGGCGTCGAACTGGACGACGGCGAAGGCCAGCGAACCCGGCGCCTCCCGGAACAGGTCGACGTCACCGAAACTCAGCGTCAGCGGATCGCCGTCGCCGCCGAGCTGTAGATGGTCTGCGAGGTAGGCCACCAGCTGATCCCGGTTGGCTCGCAGCGTCTCTTCGATCTGCTGATCGCTGCCGCTCAGGTCGACCCCGAGCACGGTGGCCACGTCGCCGATGGCCAGCTCCACCCGTCCGTCTATCCGCTCCGGTTCGACGAAGACGTAGAGATAGGGCTGCTCGGTGGTATGGGCCGCCGCCGGCATCGGCCACAGCCCCAGCAGCGCCGCCGCCACCACGACGGCCACGGCAACGGGGAGCAGCCACGGTCTGATGGCGCCCTGACCCCGCCGCACCGGCAGGAGTCGAGGCTCACGCTGCGACATCGGAGCCGTCCCGACGACGGACCATGAACACGACTACACCGGCGGCGATGGCCGCCGTGACCAGCAGGGGGGCAACGAAGCCAAGCGACGAGCCGTCATCGCCGTCGGCGGTCCCGGCCGCCGAGGCCTCCTCATCGCCGCCGTCACCGGCGTCATTGGAGACATCGGCGGTGGCCTCATCGTCGTCAGCCTCCTCACCATCGCGGGAGTCGGTGGCTTCGCCCGATTCCATGGCCTCGTCGATCAAGTCCATCTGGATCTCGCCCGCCTCTTCGTCGCCGCCGTCGTCGACCGGGGCGGGTTCCTCACCCGGTGGCGTGGAGTACCAGGCCTGCAACGGGGCGGCCATCGCCGGGAACGACGACGGACGGTCACCGCTGCGTTCGGTTTCGGTGAAGAAGATCTCTCGTTCACCGATGGCCACCGTGAATCGGGACGGGGCGTTGCCGGTGATGACACCCCGGTATCGCCCGTCCTGGCCCGGTTCACGGATTTCGGCCAGGGTCACGTATGACGTGTTGCTGAACGGCTCGTCGAAGATCTCCCTGATTTCGGGGGTTATGTCCATGGTCGACCCGTCCGGGGCTTCCAACGCCAACGTCGGCAACTCGTCATCGCCCAAACTGAGCTCCGGTTCCAGGTTGGGAATGAGCAGACCGACATACAACTGGTCGCCCTCCCTCAGGTCGAACTCGAATCCGCGGGTGTCGCCGGCTTCCAGCACACTGCCGTACAAGGCCCAGGAGATCGTCCCGTCGGGCATATAGGGTCCGGTGTCGGGCGTTGTCTGCGACTGCTCGACAAAGATCGGATCGTGGGCCGCCGCCGGTGGTGCGGTGCCGACGATCACAGCAGCAAGCACCAGCAGTCCGGCCAGCGACTTGATTCGGTTCATGAGAAATAGACCCCCTTGGGATTCTCCTTCTAGGAACTACGCCAAGGGGGCGAAGATGGATGCAGAACGCCCCGAAAGGCTCCGCTCAGGGGGTCAGTCGAACATGGAGTCGAGGACATCCATGTTGCGTTCCTCCACCACCTTGCGTTTCACCTTCATCGACGGGGTCAACTCGCCGGTCTCGACCGCAAACTCGGACGGCAGGATCGACACCTTCTTGATGGTCTCATAGGAGGCCAGACCGGAGTTGGCCTCCTCCACCGCCTGGTTGACGGCGGCGATCATCTCCGGATGCTTGGCGATGGTCGCCGGATCGTTCTCCACCCCGTGCTCGGTGGCCCAATGGCCGATGGCGTCGGGGTCGAGGGTCACCAGGGCCACGCAATACTTGCGGCGGTCCCCGTGGACCAGGGCGTTCGACACGTACGGTGATGCCGCCTTGATCAGGCCCTCGATCTTGGCCGGAGCCACGTATTTGCCGCCCGACGTCTTGATCAGCTCCTTCTTGCGGCCGGTGATGCGGAGGTAGCCGTCGTCGTCGATCTCGCCCAGATCGCCGGTGTAGAGCCAGCCGTCTTTGAGGGTGTTGGCCGTCTCCTCCGGCAGGCCGTGGTAGCCCCGCATGATGCCCCGGCTCTTGATGAGGACCTCGCCGTCGTCGGCGATCCTGATGTCGGTACCGTCGAGCGGCGGCCCCACAGTACCGAACTTGGGTTTGTCCGGAAGGTTGACGAACGTCGAGGCCGAGGACTCCGTCAGGCCGTAGCCCTCCAACACCGTGAGTCCGGCGGCGTCGAAGAACTCGCACAGCTCCTCGGCCAGCGGGGCCGAGCCGGAGATGAAGTAGCGGACCCGGCCACCGAAGCGGTCGCGCACCTTGGAGAAGACCAGCTTGTCGGCCAGGTTGGCCTGTACTTGCAGCGCCTTGCCAGGCACTACTCCGGCCCGCTGCTTGGCCGACGCCTCGGTCCCGACCTTGACCGCCCAGTCGAAGATCTTCGACTTTGCCCCGCCTTCGGCCCGCACCGTGGACACGGCCACGTTGTGTACCTTTTCGAAGATGCGAGGGGCGGCCGCCATCAGGGTCGGCCTGATCTCGGCCAGATTCTCGACGATCTTGTCGACCCGGCCATCGATGGCGGTTTCGACCCCGGCATCGATCATCAGGATCTCCAGCACCTTGCCCATCGAGTGGGACAGCGGCAGCCACAGGAAGTGCACGTCATCGGGCTCGAGGATTCCGATCCGGGACGATGCCTCCGAGGCGTACAGCCAGTTGTCGTGGGTCAACTCGACGCCCTTGGGTTGACCCGTGGTACCGGAGGTGTAGATCAGCGTGGCCAGATGCTCATTGGCAATCGAGTCGATAACGTCGTCGATGGTGCTGAGGTCGCCCCTGGACGACAGATCGTCGAGTGAGATGGCGCCATCGGCCCATCCCTCGAGCAGCACGATGTCGCTGAGCTCGTTGAGCTCACCGGCCACACTCTGGATCTTGGCCAGCTGATCGGTGTTCTCGACCATCACCACCTTGGACCCGGAGTCATTGATGATGAAGGCGCATTCCTCCGCCGTGTTCGACGGGTAGATGGTGGTGGTGGCGCCACCGGCGGTGAGGATGCCGAGGTCGGCCACCACCCAGTCGACCCGGGTGGAACACAGGAGGGCCACCCGGTCCTGGGGCTGGATCCCGATGCTGCGAAGCCCGGCGGCCACCCGGCGCACCTTGTCGTTCAGCTCACTCCAGGTCAGCGTGCCCCAGGAGGATCCGTCGGGAAAGCGGAAGGCGGTCTTGTGGGGGGTCTGCTCGGCCCGCAGGCGCAGCAGTTCGGGGATCGAGCGGACCTCCCGCTCCTGAAGAATGTGGTTCATACGCTCTTACCTCGCACGAGTTTCGGGCTGACTGCGACCAACTTTAACCGCTGTCGCCGTGGTGACGTGAGCCGACCGGGGAATCCCGTCGGGCGGCGGCCACTCCTCAAGCCAGGTCTCGACGTTCGAACGAGTAGACCGCCACCGCCAGGACGATACCGCACAACCCGACCAGCAAACCAAGGTTGGGCCAGCGCCACCCATGGAACAACGGGCTCGTCCCGACGGCGTGGTAGAACGGCGACAGCACCCGGAACGGCTCGATTGTGTCGACGATGCCGGCCAGTGACTGCAACAGGTAGCCGGAGGCGAAGACGGCAGTAGCTGTCCCTACGGCCAGGGATCGGCGGCCGGTGGCGGCGGCCACCGCCAGCGCGCTGAACCCGTGGAGGAGAACGATCAGTACCGTGGCGGCCGTTGCCGCTGCCAGTTCGTTGACGCCGACACCGAGATCAACCAACGCACCGACGACAACCACGGAAACCATGGCCGCCGCCGCCAGTCCGACGACGATGGCGGCCATGGCCAGCGCCCGTTCGACCACCACTCTCCAGCGGGGTACCGGGTTGGCCAGTATCAGGTCGAGGAGTCCGTTTCGCTGGTCGCTACCGATGGCGGCCCCGGCCCCGATGGCGACAATCGACAACAGCAGCGGCACCATGAGCGAGTACAGCTGGGCGTTGATGAACCCCGGCCCGGTCGTCAGTTGAAAGGTTGTTTCGCCCCCGAAGAACTCCTTGAACGCCTCGGGGTAGTCGTCGAGCGCCGCCGCGTACGCCTCCGAACCACGAATGGAGGGATAGAAGGCCACGATCAGGGCACAGTAGAACACGAGCGCCACCAGCCAACCCGTTAGTCCGCGGGCCCGATCGACGAGGTATCTCAGGGCAAGGTCAATCGACATCGGACAGTTCCCTTCCCGGCGACAGGTCACCGTCGAGGTGATCGTCGAACGACTCGAGGAAGATGTCTTCCAGCGAGAGCGGTTCGCTGATCAGATCCAGCACCCGGTATCGGGACAACTCCTTGATCAGGCCGTCGACATCGCCCGTGATGTCAAGCTCCAGCCCGATGGGACCGTCCGCGTTGCGAGCCGGTAGTTCCACTACCCGATCGACGGCGGGGAGTCGAGCGAACGCCGCGACGTCGGGCCGTCCGACGATGGTCAGTCGCACCCGACGACGGGACCAGGCCTGGAGGTCGGAGACCCGGTCGACCCGTCGAAGGCGACCGTTGACGACCATTCCGACCCGGTCGCACATGTCTTCGACTTCGGCCAGAACATGCGAAGAGAGAAATACGGTCGCCCCTTTGGCCACCTCCTCATCCACCAGTTGCCGGAATGACCGTCGCACCAGCGGATCGAGGCCGCTCATCGGTTCGTCGAGAATCAACAGATCCGGTTGATGCATGAAGGCCTGGACGATGGCCACCTTCTGCCGGTTGCCGGTGGAGAGTTCGCCGATCGGGCGGGTCGGATCGAGCGACAGTCGCTCTGACAACTGGAGCGCCCGATCCGGATCGTGGCGGTCCCGGAGGCGGCCGAGCCACGTGTAGAGTTCGACCGGGGTAAGGCGCTCGAAGAGCTGAAGATCGCCCGGGACGTAGCCGATGCGCTTGCGTATCTCGATCGACTTCCGGTTGACGTCGAGCCCGAACACTCGAGCCGTGCCGGACGTAGGCCGAATGAAGTCGAGCAGAAGACGGATCGTTGTGGTCTTCCCCGCCCCGTTGGGGCCGATGAAGCCGAACACCTCGCCCGACCGAACCGACAGGTCGAGGTCGACGACGCCGCGGGACTGGCCGTAGTACTTCGACAGCGCCTCCGTCACGACAACGGTGGTCATCGTCGCTCCGGTTCGGAGGCCATGGCGCCGACGTCCCTTGGTCCGAGGGGCGTCCGGATCGGCCGAGATCTCATCGTGCAGTCCTTCGCTCTCCATCATGGTCCTCCGGTCGTGAGTCCTTCGGCAGAGGCGGAGGTCCCAACCCCCCTCGGGTGGGCGATGGCAGGCCAGGAAGGGACCAACGACCCTCAACGGATCACGGTTTGAGCGAGCAGAGTGGAGACCAACCAGCGGGAGCAACAACCACCGACCCCGTCGACATCTGCGAAGAAATCCAGAGAACAACCGAGACGAGGAGGAAACGTGCTAATCGACGACGCACTACCTGACTTCGACACCACCCTCGTCGAACACATCGTCATCGACGCCCCGTGCGACATCGTCTACCGGACGACGAGGGAAATGGACTTCCTGCAGATCAGCTCTCCGGCCGTCGACACGGTCATGTTCGTGCGCGACCTACCGAGCCGGGTGTTCGGTCGGCT
Source organism: Acidimicrobiales bacterium (assembly GCA_965216685.1). GTDB lineage: Bacteria > Actinomycetota > Acidimicrobiia > Acidimicrobiales > SZUA-35 > JAHELU01. The sequence goes on along the minus strand of OZ244195.1, from coordinate 2,046,398 downwards.
GGGCCGGCGGCCCCGGCCCCCGGCTCCACCGGCTATGCGCCTGGCCGACATGCTCGACGGCAGCGGGGATGCCGGCGGGCTGGAAGGTTGGCTTGCCTTGGGGGAGGTCCCGGGACGAGAGCTCGCCTTCGCCGCAATCGGCAAGGTCTGGCAACCGGACATCGCCTGGAGGCCGGTCACATCCGAGGAGTTCCCGCAGTTCGCTGAACCCGACTACGCCAAGATCGCCGCCGAGTTCTCGATCCGGCCCTACGGGCCCGACCGGGCCCTGTTGAGCTACGAGGCCCGAACGGCCGGTACCGACGCCGCAGCGAGCCGTAAGTTCATGCGGTACTGGTGGCTGGTGCGGCCCTTCGTCCGGATCGTGATGCAAGCTGCACTCCTCACCGTGAAGGACCTGGCCGAGTCCGACTCTCCGGTTGCCGGCAACGACACGGTCGTCGATCTCACCCGATCGACGGGCTCAGTGGGGGAACGCAACCTCCATCACGCCGAAGATGGTCACGAGGGAGCCGACAACGATGGCCACTAGCACCGAAACGGCTCGCTCACCCTGCCCGATCATGGCCACCAGCCCGGAGACGGCGGCCCCGGCGGCGGCCCCGACGGCGAACAGCATCGGGCCGGTCAGCCACATGTTGTCGAAGAGATCGTCCCCGCCTCTGTGGCCGGCGGCCACCGCCAGCGAGAATAGTGAAAGACCGGCGGCAAAGGCGACCAGCAGACCGAGCGACCACCGACCGAACTCGGTTCCCGGGGTAATCATCGGTCCTCCTTCGACGGGTGAATGAGGACACAATGGCCGCTCTGGGATCGCATCTCCAGAGTCGAAGGTCCCACCAGCCGAAGGGAGCGTCGAGACCGGAGGACAGGATGATTTGGTGGTCAAGCGCCGATCCCCAGCAGGGCCGTCAGCTCGGATCGATGAAGTTGGCCGGTCGTTTCTCGAAGAAGGACATGACCTGCTCGACTTGATTGGGTGAGCCGATGAGTTGCCCGATCTCGGCCCTCTCCCGGGCGAATCCGTCGGCCACCGACAGTTTGGGGGCCTCGTTGAACAGCCGTTTGGCGGCCCGTATGGCGTCGGGTGACTTGGCGGCGATGTCGGCCGCCAGCTCCAGAGCGGCCCCTCGGGGGTCGTCACTGAGCTTGGTGGCCAACCCCAGCTGATGAGCCTCGGTCCCCGAAATCATCCGCCCGGTGAAGGTCAACTCCTTGGCCACGTCGATCCCTACCAGATTGACCAGCGCCTGGGTGCCGGTCATGTCGGGGATCAGTCCCCAGCGGATCTCCAGCACCGACAGGGTGGCGTCGGGAGCCACCACCCGGATGTCGGCCCCCAGGGCCAGCTGAATGCCGCCACCCAGGGCGTGGCCGTGAACGGCGGCGATGACCGGCACCGGCAGTGATGTCCAGCCGTACACCGCCTGTTGAGCCCGGTGGGTGATGCGGCCGTCCATGGGTTTGGTGATGTCGCCGGTCCGGCCACCTCGGTCTTCCATTTGCTGGAAGCTGGCGAAGTCGAGGCCGGCGCAGAACGACTTACCCTCGCCCGACAGCACCACGCTACGGAGAGTTGGATCGGCCGCCAGCTGATCGGCGGTTTCGATGAGTGCCTCGAACATCGCCGGGTCGAGGGCGTTCATCTTGTCGGCTCGGCTGAGGCGCACATCAGCCACACCGCCGTCCCGCTCCACCGTGATTCGATCACTCATGGCATCCGTCCTTCCAGTCCTCTCACCGGAAGATACCCGAGTTCCTGGTGGTCAACCGAGTCCGGGCCGGGCCCGACTAGCGAGGGCTGCCGAAGTTCTGAGTCCAGTAGAACTGGTGGAAGCCGACTCCGATCTCGGCGAAGTCGCAGTTCAACATGTTGGCTCGGTGGCCCGGGCTGTTCATCCAGCCGTCGACGACGCTCTCGGGAGTCCGGTACCCGCTGGCGATGTTCTCGCCGATGGTCCACCACCGGTAGCCCTGTCGGTCGATCCGATCGCGTAGCTGTGACCCGTCGAGGCTGGTGTGGGAGAAGTAGTTCTTCTCCGCCATGTCGATGCTGTGTCCCAGCGCTGAGGCGTGCAGTTTGTCGTTGTGGCTCAGGTCGGAACAGCCGGTCTGGCGGCGGTGCTGGTTGGTGAGTCGGATCACCGCCCGCTCGAAGTCGCGGGCCTGGTTGCCGGTCGCGACCGCTGTCGTCGAGGTTGACGGTTGGGTGGTGGTGGTCGAGCTGGACGTGGTGGTCTCGTCCTTGGCCGGGGCCTCGGGTTCAGGCGGGGCCGTCGTCGTGGTGGAGGACGGCGTGGTCTCGGCCATGGTCGACGTGGTGGTCGGTGCCGGTTCCGTGGCAGCAGTGGATGAGGTGGTGGATGAGGTGGTGGTTGATGACGAGGTCGTGGTGGACGGCGGTTCCGAGGTCGTTGAGGATGACGATGACGTCGAGGAGGAAGATGACGTCGAGGAGCGAGCGGCGGTGGTGGATGCGGTCACCTCCAGCGCCGGGGCCACCTCAGCCGTTCGCTGTTCCGACTGTGAGTCGACCTCGACCGTGGCCTTGGTCGACGACGCGGTCGAGCTGAACGGGGTCGGCTCGGTTGCTCCGCCTTCGGCCGCGGTCGTCACCGGATCCTGGCTCCCCACATCCAGCCCGGCTGCGCTGTCGACCGCTGTATCAGGCCCGGGCCGCCCGGCGTAGACCATCACTGCGGCCACCAGGGCCAACATCAGTCCGCAGGCGGCCGCCCCCAGGCGTTGATTGCTGTTCAGGATCATGGTCGATTCCGCTTCCCGTGGTCCAACACGATTGGTGCGCCGGGCGGGGGGCGACTCCCGCCCGGCGCTGGGGCCCCGGCGCAATCGGGGCTACTGGTTGAGTCGCCGGGAGGCCCGGTCGCGACACCATGGCGGCCAAGCTTTACCGAACCTTTGGACGAGGTCGCCGACGGCTACCGCCGTCGCTGGATCAGGACCCGACGCCGATGGTCAGTCGCTGCGAGCCGATACCGAGGTCATAGCCGTCGGCCCTCACCCCGTCCGGCCCGACGAACCTCACATCAACGTGTTGTCGGCCGACCACGGCAACCCGGGCGGTCCAATAGCCTTCGGCCGCCACGTCAAGGCCCATGATGCCGTCGGCCCCGTGGTGTACGACAACCGACCCCGCCGTTTCGTAGGTGATGGTTCGGGTGGAGGTGCGACCCACCCAGTGGTCGCTGTCCGGTGTCACCTCGAGCACGAACCTCTGATCGGTCGACCAGATCCGAAGCGAAGCAGTGTCGTCGGCCCCGACGAAGCTGACGACCAGCTCGCCGATCGCCGGCTGGTCAACCTCGTGGCTCCAGCCCGGAGCGTCGCTCACGGCCGAAACGACCGGTTGACCATCGTCCATCGTGAACGCCACCGAACCGGCGCCGCCGACGACGATGGTCATTCCTTCGGCCGGGGCCTGGCCCGCCTCCGATGACGGCGACGCCGATGCGGTCGTGGCCGGTGAGTCGGAACCGGCTTCGGTCGAGGTCGAGCCTTCCGGTTGTGGAGGCATCGACGACGGCCCGGCGGAGGAGGGGGTCGCCGTTCCCACCGTCGATGATGTCGAGAGATCCCCGGTATCGGTGGCCGTCGTGGTGCTGGTGGAGGGAACCGTTGTCTCCGCCTCGATGATCAGCGGGGCATCCCCCTGGCTGGTCGGTGGGGCCGGCTCGTCGTCGGCCGGCCCGGGGGAATCGATCGGTGGTTGATCCAACGACAAGACTCCGGTGTCGGTGGCGATCTGCTGATTGCTACGGCTCAGCACCCCGAGCGTGACGCCCAGGATCACCACCGCGGCCGCGGCGACCGCCAGCAACGAGAAACGGTGAGCGGGTCGAGTCTCGACCTGGCTACCGGCGCTGACGGTGACGGGCTCGTCGAGGCCCCTGGCGGCGGCGGACGCGGCCGCTGCCATCTGCTGAATGGAGGCATCATCGAGCCGGCTCTCGGCCCGGCCGATCTCGGTCAAGGCGTCGAGTACGTCGTCGAGGTGTTGCCGGGTCACGACCTGCCCCCCAGCTCGACGATCAGCTCCCGCAGCACCGACTCGTCCACCGTGTCCGGGGCGGTCAGGTGTCGACGAAGCGACTCGATGGCCCGACGCTGATTGGCTTTGACTCCGGTTTCGGTTGCCCCGGTGATGGCGGCGATCTCCCGAACCGTCAGCCCCGACACCAGCCTCATCGTCAAGATGTCGCGCTGGATCGGGGTGAGTAGTTCGAGCAGATTGAGCAGCCAGGCCCGATCGAGGTTGGTCATGGCCTCTTGCTCGACATCGCCGCCGACGATGGTGGTGTCGAAGGCACTGGAGGCCATTGGATCCGACGGCCGCCGGGTGTGATAGCGGATCTCATCCACCGTCCGACGCCGGGCGATCACGAAAGCCAGGGTGCGGAAGGCCTCCCAGTCGTCGTCGAATCGTTCGACGCCCCGGGCCAGCTCCATGAAGACCTGCCCGACGATCTCATCGGGGTCGGCCGCTCCTCGCATGCTGGCAAAGCCTCGCAGCGGAGGTCCCAGGACCCGAACTGCATGCTCCCACGCCGGATCGGATCCCGACTTCAAATCGGCCATGGACGGAGGCTTCGCTCCCGCTCCTCGCCATCTTGTCAAGCGGGCCCGCTGGTGGGGCCGGTCGATCGGCACCTGATTCAACCTAGTTGGCGGTGCAACTGAACACACGCCGGCGGTGATCAGTCGGCTCGCCGCCAAACCGACACGGCCGACGGGCTGTCCTCCGTGAAGGTCGTGCCGTCCCAGTCGGCCACCCGACGTAGGAGTTCCATGCCGGCCAGACGGGCCATGAGATCGAGTTCGGACGGCCAGACATAGCGATGTTCGGATGCCACCCGACCGGTGCCGATGGCAAGTTCCAGGGCGTGTGGGTCTTGGGTGTCGCCAATCAGATTGACCAGGAAGTCGACAGTGGGGCTCAACACTTCCGGCTCGAACATGGCTCGGTGATTCCGGTCGTATTTTCGGGCCCGGTTCTCGGTCCACAGCTGTGATGCATGGCATCCAGTGTGTCCGATGGTGCCGGACTCTTCGGCTGACTATCGGCTGTGGCTACGCCGCCGTTGTGGTTCCATGGCTTGACGGTCGGCGGCCGAGCCGGGTGGCCACCACCTCCGCCACCTGCGCAGCCGTTGCCGTAGGCGACTCGTTCAGATCGTTCGCCGTTACCCGCAGGACGAGCCAGCCCCAGGCGGCGGCCTCGCGGTCGCGGCGACGGTCGTCGGTCATGGCTTGACGGCCGGCGTGCCAGCGTCGACCGTCGACCTCAACGATGACGGCCGCCCCCGGGTGGGCGAAATCGACGATCCCGCGACGGCCGTCGTACCACGGCGGCTTGACCTGAGGCTGGAACCCATCAATACCGTGTTGGGCCAACAATCCCGCCAATCGGCGTTCGAGCGTGGAGTCGGGAATCGGGTCGGCGTCGAACAACTCGTGAAGCAGCCGTCGTAGCCTTCGTGTACCGCTGACGCCACGATTGTGGCCACCGTTGAGCAGGTGGGTGAGCGCCTCGATATCAGGAGTGGCCGCAGTGAGCTGGGTTTCGACGACATGACGGAGCCGGCGGTGGAGGATGGATGTCCCGGCCAGATCAAGAAGAGTCTGGGCCGCCGATGTGATCGGGAGGCTGGCGACAGGGCTCTTGACGGCTCGGTCGATCGGCCGCCGGGTGCGGTGCAGCGTGCAACCGGGAATCGGCATATGCTGTCCGCCTCGCATCGCCGTGAGGTGGATCTCCTGATCCCGCCGGTCGCCAGCGACGGGGAATCCCCACAGTCGGGCCGCCGAGCGGTGGGAAACGACCGAGTTCGGGATCGATTTCACCGCCCGGAACAGCGGCGTGTGGTCGGTGGTCATCTCCGGCACCTCGTACAAGCCTCGCCAGACCGACAGGAGAAAGCCCCGGTTGACCCGCTCGGCGATGGTGGATGAGGCCAGCCCGGCGCCCAGGAGCTCGGCCCGGGTGACCACACCGGCGCTGCGGGACGCCACCGTCAGGATGATGACATCGGCCTTGGCGGACATGTCCCCAGCGTGCCATCGTGCTGTGACAGTGAAGCCGAACCAGGGCCCAGACCCCGCCGCTTGCCCGTTCTGGTCTTGATTTCCTCCGGTTTCTCGGAGGAAATCAAGACCAGAACGGTGGTTGCGGAGCCTAGGGCTCGAACAGGTCGAGCACGATGACCTCGACGGCGCCCTCGTTGTTGCGGAAGAGGCTGATGCCGTACCAGTCCAGACAGCTGGTGGCGTCGACCGGCTCGATGTTGATCTGGGTCATTGCCTCCCATTCGGTGGGCCAGTCGAGCGCCGGTGATGCGCAGTGGGGGATCGACCCCACCGAGAACTTGACCTGCCCGTCGATCAGTGGAGCCAGGATGTCGAACGGGGCCACCCGCCCGGCGTAGGGCTCGTAGTCGAACGACCAGTTGCTCCGGTCCTCCAGCTGGGCCGGGACGAAGGTCTCGTCATAGGCCAAGCCGAGGCTGAGCACGACCTCATCGGCCAGGTTCACGTCGGCCAGCGAGCCGCCTTGAGCGAAGCGGACCAGGGCCTGGGCTGCCGCCTGCTCCTCGGCCGTCGGCTCGTTGGCCGCCGCCGTGGGACCCTCGACGATGGTGAAGGGCACGGCGGTGCGGGTCGGCCTGTCGACTCCGCCCTCACCGTCGAGCAGCATCGTGTAGGAGCCGGGCGCCAGGTCGGAAGCGGTGACGGTGAACCGACCCCAAGCCTCGGTCCAGTCGTTGGTCTGGACCCCGTACTCCAAGCCCCGGCGGGTGCCCAGGTCGGCGCTACCACTGAACAGGGCGGCGGTTGGTGAGCCGTCCTCGTCGATGATCGATACCCCCAGGTTGGCCTCGAACGGTCGGGCCAACCCGCTGACCGTGACCGTTCCCGCCGTGACCTGGGGCTCGTCGGTCAAGGCCACGAACCGTCCGGTGGTGGGCGGGTCACCCGCCACTTCCAGATCGACGACGACTATCCCGTCGGCCGGTAGGGCAGTCAGGTGGACCCGGCCCACCGGAATCGGACTGACCAGGTCGACGTTGCCGTCATCGCCCCGCACGATGTACACGTCATCGTCGGTCTCGGTGGCCGACGGCCAGGCCGAAGCCACGTTGCCCAGGTTGACCACCACTCCGCCGCCTCCGCTCTCGGCGATGAAGACTTCGGGCAGGGCGGTGGCGGGAGCGGTGCCGGCCGGTATGTCGTCCCACAGGAAGGGCGATGACCCGGCGGCCACCGTCAGCACGATCCGCAGGCAATCGCCGCCGTCGATGTAGCCGCTCTCCAGACCGTAGACATAGCCCACCGAACTCAGAGCGCCCAGGGCCACCGGCTCACTGGCGGGCGAGGTGCAGGCCGCCACCTCGTCGCCGTCCACGGCCAAGCCGTCGTCGAGCGGCACGGTGAACGCCGAGTTGACCCAGCCCACCGGATTGGAGCCACCCTCCAGCGGAGCCTCCGCGGCGTCGTAGCGGACCGGGTCGATCAGTTCGACCGCGATCCAGGTGCCACCCTCAGGGGTGACCGACGGCGGCAGTTCGGTGGTCACCAGGCCCCGGTAGGTCGGCGGCAGCTTGGCGATGATGGGGGCGGAAGGGTCGGGGTCAACCCGCACGTTGAGGAACGGATCGGCCGAGTCGGCCTCCACCTTGGCGGTGTCGACCCGGTAGCGCCGGCCCGATTCGCCGCTGATGGCAGCACCGTTGTCGCTGACGTCGTCGGGATCGCCGTTGCCTCCCACTTCACTGGTTTCGCCGGTGGTGCCGTTCTCACCGTCAGTGTCGCCGTCGGGGTCGCCGTCGGTGGTGGCTTCGCTTCTCAGCTCGCCGTCGGCGGTGACGTTGATCGAGTCGGGATCGTCGCCGGGCAGGAGTTGCCAGGCCGAGAATCCGGCCACCGCGGCGGCGACGGCAAGAGCCAGAGCAGGGATGAGGCGGTTTCCCGGGCCCCCGTTGCCCAGACCGGCCGGTGAGCGGCCCTTCGTCGGCTGAAGATGAGGACCGTTGTCAACCGGAACGGTGCCGGTGCGGCGTCGGAGGTCGGTGAAGGCGGCCATGATGTGCTCCTCGCCGGCGTTGTTGCTGCCAGTGGGGTTTCCGTTGGCGTCGTGGAGGTTCATGAGCGTGCTCCTTCCAGGAGCGAAGCCAAGGTGCTGCGGCCTCGGTGTAGGTGAACTCGGGCGGTCGATTCTGAACAGTCGAGGATCTCGGCGATGTCACTCACCGGGCGGTCCTCCAGGTAGTGGAGCGCCACTGCCGCCCGTTGCCGGCCACTCAGCTTGGCCACCGCCGACCAGACATCGTCGAACCGAGGGGGGTGGGGTTCGACGACGGGTTGACGGCGGCCGAGGCGGAGCTTGGCCTTGAGTTCGGCGCCGGCTCGCTTGCGACTGGTCAGCGCCAGGTTGATGGTGACCCGACGGACCCAGGCCCCCGGCCGGTCGTAGCGACCGACCTGATCCCAGCGGTCATAGGCCCGCAGCAGGGCCTCCTGGGCCAGGTCCTCGGCTGCCACCGTCGAACCGGTTATAGCCGCCGCCAGGGCGACCATGGCCGGGAGCTCCTGCCGGTAGAAGCGGTCGAAATCCAGACGCCCCGTGTCGTCATGATTCGTGTCGCGGTGTTCCGTATCGCCGGGGAGCGAATCGTGGACCGGTGGTTCGGTCATGGTGTCGATTCTCGCATACACACCATCCACACAATTGGGGGGACGGGAAAGGTTTACGTTTGTGACGAGAGTCACGGTGCTTGGCGGTTGGGTGTCTAACCGGGGGCCAGCACCCCGAAGAGTTCGACCAGGCCGCCGACGATGGCGCCGCTGCCCAGGCCGTAGAAGATGAGAGGTACCGTTGGTCCCTCGATGATGCGGACCCGATTGTGGTCGGAAGCCGACACGCTCAACTCGACGGTGTCGCCCATCACCGGCTTGCGCCGACCCCGACGGTAGGACCGGGGTTCCAGGGTTCGAGACTCACCGACGATGGGATCCCGGTAGGTGACGTGGCCGCCGTAGAGCATGCGAGCTTCTGCCGGGAACCGGAGCCCACCGGTCCGTCGCCGGGTGGCGGTCACGTCGGTGACGGTTCCGGTCACCGGTACGCCGTCGGCGAACGGGGTGCCCTGCCGGTGAATCTGACGTCCGGCCCACAGGAGAACAGCACCGATGGCCAGCAGCGGCAGTCCGGTGTCGCCCGCCACCACCAGCACCATCAGGGCCGCCGCCCCGAGAACCAGGTAGCGCCCACAGCCCGGGGCCAGCTCGGCGTCGAATTTGTTGGCCGGCGGTGCTTCCACCGGACCGAGCTTAATCGTCGAGATCCAACAGATCGGTCTGGACCCGGGAGGCCGACCGGAACGGGTTGCGGTACAGGCCCCGGAAATGGCTGCGGACACCGACCTCCAGTTCGCAGTCAGTCGTTGGCCGGGCCACACAGGTCAGAACGTAACCAGCGTCGGCCATGTAGTCCTTCAGGCCGACCGCCTCCGGTTGATCAACCGACCCGGTCACCAGCCGGGCGGCACAGGTGACGCAGCCGCCATAGCGACACCCGTAGGGCAGCACAAGACCGTCGGCCTCGGTCGCCTCCAGTATCGTCTGCCCCTCCGGTACCTCGACCTCCCGGCCCCCGCGATTGATCAGCGTGATGCGCTTCACGGCCCCAAGGACCTAGAGCCAGATGTCCGACGAGCAGTCCCCACCGGGGTAGCGGGTTTCGTGGCAGCGGGCCGGGCCGTGGGGTTCGGTTCCGAAGTCGACGAAGAAGTCGGGGTTGATGGCCATACCGCCGTTGTCGGGATCGCAGTCGACCATCACCATGGCCGATCCGACGTCGTTCATGGCCGGGTAGAACTGATTGTCCCAGGTGGAGAAGAGCGAGGTGGTCACGTACAGCCGCTTGCCGTCGAGCGACAGTTGGATCATCTGGGGCGCCCCCTCGATCCGGTGGCCGTTGACGTCGGGGGCGTTGCCCAGCAGGCCACCGAGCCACACCTGGCCGGTCAGCTTGGGGTTCGACGGGTCGCTGATGTCGTATTGTCGTACGTCGCCGTGCAACCAGTTGGAGAAGTAGAGGTAGCGGTCGTCCATGGAGATGAGGATGTCGGTGATCAGGCCGGGTACGGGGAAGTCCCAGCCGTCGAGTTCGATCGGGTCGACGTCGATCACCTTCTCGATGTTGATGTCGGACCCGTCGTCGGCCGAGGCGGCCGAAGGCCGGGAACCGTTCTTGTGCCAGTGGAAGACGTTGGACGACAGGGTCGCCCCCACGAACCCGTGGGATGAGGTGGGATCGTGGTGGAATCGCACCTCCAGCGGGATCATGCCCTCCTCGCCCAGATCGACCGAGCGGATGATGCGTTTGCCCTCGAAGTCCCAGAAGTGAATGCTGTGCCCGTACTTGCCGGCCTCGACGTCGGCCAGGTCGAAGCCGGGCATGAAGGTGTTGGGGGCTCCCCATTCGGTTGACACCATCATGTTGTGGCGGGGCTGGTACCAGAAGTCGTAGTTGAAGTTCATGCCGGAGATGTCGTTCTCCCAGCGGCCCACGATCTCGAAGTCCTCGTTGAGATGGAGGAAGCCGCCGGGGGCGTTGCCTTCGGCGTCGCCCAGCATGGAGATGATGATGTCGGATCCCAGGCAGTGCACGGTGTGGGGGGCCGACAGGTTGGTTTTGGCCTTGATCTCGTCGCCTTCGATCACCTTGTGCAGGCGGGGGTTGGCCGGATCGGTGGCGGTGTCGACGATGTGGATTCGGGTCGATCGCACGCCGGGGATGATCATGTACTTTCGTTCTTTGGTCGAGTCGTCGTGGCATGAGGAGCAGGCGTTCCAGCCGGTGTGATGCAACTCGTCACCGATGTTGGGCATCTCCAGGCGGCTGATCACCTGGGAGTAGGTCGGTGAGGAGGGATCGGCGTCGATGGTGGCCAGGTAGTCGGGGGCTTCCACCCCGGTCCCGGTGTACAGGGCCGCGGTGTACAGGAGCTTCTCCCGCTCCGCCTGCTGGGCCTCCTCGGGCGAGGCGTACCCCGGCCCACAACACGTCTCTTCGTCGCTCATATCGGTCTCCCGGACCACTCAAGCGCCTGTCCACCCGACACCGAGGCTAGTCGAGGTGGTCGAAGGCCACCCCATTGAGATCGAACAGGTGGGCCTGCCGCCAGGTCAGCCTGACCGTCGATCCGGTTGGCGGGGCGGGCGACGGACCCATGGCCTGCAGGGGGATGCCGTCCCCGTCGAGTTGCAGCAGGGCTGTCCGCCCCAGCACGGTGCCCGCCGTCACGGTGGCCGTCAACCCGGTACTGGCGCTCGGACCACCGTCGTCGACCACCTCGAGGTCTTCGGGTCGGATGCCGACGATCATCGGTTGTGGCCCGAGCGGTTTCCAGGTCTGCAGCACCCCGGCGGCGGTGACGATCTCGGTCCGTTCGCCCTGCACGGGGCGGACCCGACCGGCCAGCCGGTTGAGCTTCCAGCGGCCCGTCAACTCGGCCACGTCGAGGTTGGCCGGCCGGTCGTAGAGATCGCCTGCCGTTCCCGACTGCAGGATCCGGCCCTCGAACAGGACAGCCAGATGATCGGCCAGAGCCACGGCCACCTCCCAGTCGTTGGTGGCCACCACCATGGTCGTGCCCTCCGACACCTGCTGGGTTCGAATCTGGCGTATCATCGACCGTCGGGCCGCTGGATCCAGGGCCGTGACCGGCTCGTCCAGGAGCAGCACGGCGCGATCGCGAACCGTTCCCCGGGCGGTGGCCGCGGCCTGCCGTTCACCGGCCGAAGCCTGGTCGGAGCGACGATCGCCCAGCCGACCGATTCCGAATCGTCGGAGCTCGCGGAAAGCTCGCCGGCGGCGCTGCTTCGGCGGTTGCTTGGCCGCGAAGTTCAGCGGCCGTTCGACGTTGTCGGCCAAGGTCAGGTTGGGCTGCAAGGCCGGATCCTGGGACACGAGGGAGATCCCCCGCTCCCGGGTGGGGGTGGCGGTGATGTCGACGTCGTTCAGCAGGATTCGCCCCCGGGACGGTTGCTGGAGTCCGACGATGGTTCGCAGCAGAGTTGTCTTGCCCGATCCCGACGAGCCAAGAACCGCCAGGGAGGCGCCGGACTCGACAAGCAGGTCGAGGTCGACGAGGACCTCGACGTCTCCGAGCTGAACGTCGATCCCGTGGAGTGACAACCGTGTCACTCCCTTAGTGTCTCACGGCACCCGCTTCCGGTCACCCCCACCCTGACCGGCCTCTTGCCGGAACCCGCAGCGGACGCTGTCACTTCTGTTCGGTACGGTGGGGGACGTGGTCTTGCTCGAACCCGGCTGCCAACAGCTCAGTCTGGGGCTGCAGCCGTCGCTGGAGCTCCGTCGTGATCTGGTGCCCGGTGTCGGTCTGCATCCAGCGGTGGCCCGCTGGTTCGAGCGCCGCTTCGACGGCGGGCCGACACCGCCCCAGATTGAGGGCTGGCCCCATATCGCCGCCGGCCGTCACACCCTGATCGCCGCCCCGACCGGTTCGGGCAAGACCCTGGCCGGGTTCTTGATGAGCATCAACGACCTGTACCTGCGCCACAGCGTCGATCCGGCGGGGATCGAGGGTACGCAGGTGGTGTACGTGTCGCCCCTGAAGGCGCTGGTGGTCGACATCGCCGAGAACCTGGAGCGGCCCCTGGCCGGGATCGCCGCCGTGGCCGCTGAGATGGGGTTGCCGGCCCCAACCCTGACCATCGGGGTGCGCACAGGCGACACCCCGTCGAGTGAGCGCCAGTCGATGATCCGCCGACCGCGGACGTTTGTGGTCACCACGCCGGAGTCGCTCTATCTACTGGTCACCGCGGCCAAGAGCCGGGAGACCCTGCGATCGGTGCAGACCGTCATCGTCGACGAGATTCACGCCATGGCCCGCGACAAGCGGGGATCACATCTGGCCCTCACCCTGGAGCGGCTTCATCATGTGTGCCGAGCCGAGCCGGTGCGGATCGGGCTGTCGGCCACCCAGCGGCCGATCGAGACGGTGGCCCGGCTGCTGGTCGGCACCCGGATTGACGCCGACGGTTCGGCCGATTGCGCCGTCGTCGACACCGGCCACCAGCGCACCCTCGACCTGCAGATCGAGTTGCCCGACATCGAGCTGGAAGCGGTGGCCTCCCACACCCAGATGGATCAGATTCTCGATCGGATCGCCGAGCTGGTGGCCGAGCACCGTACCACGCTGATCTTCGTCAACACCCGCCGCCTGGCCGAGCGGTTGGCCCATCAACTGGGTGAACGTCTGGCCGAGGTGGAGGTGGGTGCCGGGAACAACGGGGCGAGGGCCGACGGGGCCGATGCAGTGGTGGCCGCTCACCACGGCAGCCTGAGCAAGGATCGCCGTCACCGCGTCGAGCGCCGTCTCCGGGCGGGGGAGCTGAAGGCTCTGGTGGCCACCGCCTCGTTGGAGTTGGGGATCGACGTCGGCCCGGTCGAGCTGGTGTGCCAGATCGGGTCACCCCGATCGATCGCCACCTTCCTCCAGCGGGTCGGTCGCTCCAACCACACCCGCCATGGCACACCCCGGGGTCGTCTCTATCCCCTCACCCGCGACGAACTGATCGAGTGCACTGCGCTGCTGGCCGCGGTCCGCCGGGGGGCCCTCGACCGGCTGCATCCGCCCGACGCCCCGCTCGACATCCTGGCCCAACAGATCGTGGCCGAAACCGGGGCCGAGGAATGGCGCCCCGATGATCTGCACCAGCTGCTGACCACGGCCGCCCCCTACAGTTTGGTCAGCCGGGAGACGTTCGACGAGGTGGTCAAGATGACCTCCGACGGCATACTCACCGGTCGGGGTCGGCGGGCGGCCTGGGTTCATCACGACGAGGTCAACGGCGAACTGCGAGGCCGCCGAGGAGCCCGCTACGTGGCCCTGACCTCCGGCGGGGCCATCCCCGAGATTTACGACATGCGGGTGATTGCCGAGCCTGACGAGCTCTTCATCGGAACGGTCACCGAAGATTGGGCCACCGAATCCATGGCCGGCGACATCTTCCTCCTGGGCACCCACTCCTGGCAGATCCGGCGGGTCAGCGGGGGAGAGGTGCGAGTGGTCGACGCCGGAGACAAGCCGCCGACGGTTCCCTTCTGGACGGGCGAGGCACCGGCCCGCACCGCCGAGCTGTCGGCTGAGGTGTCACGGCTCAGGGAGGCGGTCGACGGTTTCCTGGCCGCCGATGATGAGCCAGGTGGCGGCCGGCCCGGCGACGGGCATCTGGCCGCCAAGGCATGGCTGATCGACGCCTCGGGAATCCCGCCCGATGCCGCCGCCCTGATCGTGGCCTACCTGGCTGGAGCCCGGGCCGCCCTCGGTCTGTTGCCGACATCAACCGACCTGGTCATGGAGCGGTTCTTCGACGGGGCCGACGGCACGCAGCTGGTGATCCATTCGCCGCTGGGCGGTCGCATCAACCGAGCCATGGGCTACGCCCTGCGCAAGAAGTTCTGCGTCGGCTTCAACTTCGAGTTGCAGGCCGCCGCCTCCGACGATGCTGTGGTCATCTCCCTCGGTCCCCATCACTCGTTCCCGCTGGCCGACGTGCAGCATTTCCTCCGACCGGACAACATCAAGGCCACCTTGTCCCAGGCCGTGCTCGACCAACCGGCCTTCCAGTCCCGCTGGCGCTGGAACCTGAACCGGGCCCTGATCGTGCTGCGGATGCGCAACGGGAAACGAAACCCGCCGCCCATCCAGCGCATGGAGAGCGACGATCTGCTGGCCGCCTTGTTTCCCGACGCCGCCGCCTGCCAGGAGAACGTCAGCGGCCCGGCCGAGATCCCCGATCATCCGCTGGTCCGCCAAACCATGCACGACACCCTGACCGAAGGGATGGATGTCGACGGGCTGATCGAACTGTGGCGGGCACTGGGCGACGGGCGGGCCACCATGCACTGTGTCGACACCACCGAACCGTCACTGCTGGCCCACGAGATCCTGACCGCCCGGCCCTATGCCTTTCTCGACGACGACGCCGAGGTGGCCGAACGGCGGACCCAGGCGGTGTCGCTGCGGCGGGGCCTACCGGTCGATCCCAACGACATCGCCACTCTGCACCCGGAGGCCATCGCCGAGGTCCGGGCCGAACTGGCTCCCGATCCCCGCACCGCCGATGAGCTGCATGATCTGCTGCGAGATGTCGTGCTGCTGGCGGCCCGGGATCGCTGGCGTCCCCTCATGGAGGAGCTGGCCGGCCGGGGCCGGGCGGTGGCCATCGGCGGCGGCGATGGGGCACCGGAACGGTGGCATGCCGCCGAGTCGGCGGTCGACGTCGAGGTGCTGTTGACCGGCCAACCCCGGCCCTCGGCCGATGGCGACGTCCACCCCGAGCAGGTGGCGGCTCGGATGGTGCGAGGGCACCTGGAGTTGCACTCCCCGGTCACCGTCGGGGGGTTGGCCGAGCTGACCGGTCTGTCGGCCACGCTGGTGACGGTGGGATTGGCCGCCCTGGAGACCGAAGGTTCGGCCATCCAGGGTCACTTCAGCCAACCCCGGAAACCAACCCGATCTGGCGGCGAGGTTGGAGAGGTGGGTACCGGAGCGGGCCCGGCGGTCGAGTGGTGTTCCCGCCGCCTGTTGGCCCGGATGCACAGCCGCTCTCGCCGAACCCGACGCCGCAACGTCGAACCCGTCACCCCCGAGCACTTCATGCGGTTCCTGTGTCGCTGGCAGCATGTGGCTCCCGGCACCCAGGTCACGTCGCCGGTCGGGCTACGGCAGGTGCTGGAGCAGCTCCAGGGCTGGGAGGCGGCGGTGGCGTCGTGGGAGCCCGACCTGTTGGGAGCCCGAGTCCGTGACTACCGGCAGTCGTGGATGGATCGCCTGGGGCACGACGGCGAAATTCAATGGCTGCGGCTCAGCCCTCCGGCGATCGACGATCCTGATCGCCGCCGCTCCGGCGTCTCCAAGGCCACGCCGGTCAGCATCGTCCACCGCCACCATCTGGCCTGGCTGCTGGCCGCCCACCGAGGCGAAACCGAAGCGGTCATCCCGACCAGTGGGCCGGTGGCCGAGATCGCCGAGGCGCTGAGTCGTCATGGCCCCCGGTTCCTGGCCGAGCTGGTGGTCGACACCGGTCGCCTCGCCTCCGACCTGGAAACGGCCCTGTGGGAGGGGGTGGCTCGGGGGCTGTTCACCGCCGACGGTTTCGGAGCGATCCGCTCGCTGACCATGCCACCGGGCCAGCAGCGTCACCAGGCTCGCCGCCAGCGCCAACAGGCCAGGTCGTTGTCCCGGCTCCGGGGCCGGGGAGCTGGTCAGGCGTCGGCGGCGGCGGCCGGACGGTGGTCGCTGGTGGGGGCGTCACCCGATCTGGGGATCGACGGTCGAGACGAGCTGGTCGAAGCCCTGGCCGACCAGCTGCTTCAGCGTTGGGGTGTTCTGTTCTACGATCTGGTGGCCCACGAGAATGGCCGGGCCCGCCTGGCCATTCCCTGGCGGGATCTCCAGTGGGCCTTGCGGCGGCTGGAGGATCGGGGCCTGGTCAAGGGAGGCCGGTTCGTCAAGGGGTTCAGCGGCGAGCAGTTCGCCCTGCCCGAGGCGGTGGAAGCAATGAAGCTGGTGGGTCGGGCCGGCCGGCGCCCCGGCACCAGCAACGGCCGGACGGCGGTCGGCACGGTCACCGTCAGCGGCTGTGACCCCCTCAACCTGACCGGGGTCATCCTGCCCGGCCCCCGGATAGCGGCCCGCCGGACCGAAACCGTGACCCTGCCCTGTTAGGGCTGGGCGACGCTGGACTGGGCAGCGTTACCGTCGACCAGGGCGAGAAACCGCTGCCAGTCGGCGTCGGAGGCAAACCATGACCGCACGATGACGATGCCGGCTTGGTCGGTCATCATCAGCCCGACCCCGCGGGCTGACCTGACCACGTTGATGATGGCCGACCAGCGCACGGCGGACTGCCCACTCCGGTAGACCAGGTCGATGCCGTTGCCGTCGGCGCTCCCGGTGAATCCTTGGCCGATCGATCCCCGCCGGACCATTACCGTGGCCAGGGCCGGCAGGCCGAAGACAATCACCAGTCCGAGCACGATGATCATCAAGCCGGACGGTAGGAGGGCCACCGGCGGCGGCGAGCTGGCGCCTCCGGCCACGGCCGATAGGGCGATCACCAAAGCGCCGAGGGCCAACAGAACGAAGCCGTAACGGCGGGCTGTCGACATGCGGGCCAGCACCCCGTAGTGCTCGGTCCAGGTGAACGACCCTCCGAACCGCACGGTTTCGCCTGCGCCCTCTTGTTCGCGGTCGACACCACCGACAACGGCCGTCACCGGCGTCACCTCCACGGCACCGCCGGCCGAACCTGGCGGATTGGCGATGAGAGTCGGAGTGGTGGCGGTGAACTGATTCCACGATTCCTGGTCGGGGAACCAGTTTCGCAGAACGAGCAGGCAGGTGCGCTGTCTGGTGATGAGGGCGGCCGCCGAGTCGTTGAACCGCATCGTCTTGAACTGCGACCACGGCGCCTGCGACGATGTCTGCCGGCTGACCACCGTCAGACCGGAATCGGTGACGGTGCCCTTCACCGGCCCGGTCATCGACGGCTGCTCGACCAACTTGGCCACTTGGCGGCGCAGGCCGAGCACCAGGAAGGCCCCTGTGACCCCGATGGCGATGAGTGCGGCGGCCAGATCGCGGCGTCCGGGATCTCCGCCCGATCCCAACCACACCAGAACCAGCGGAACGGCAGCGATGAGGGCCAGAGGCCACAGTGAATACGTCCTGGTTTCCAGTATTCCGGACTTGATCTCGTCAGGGTCCCACTGGCCGTCGAGTTCTATGTGCATTGTCAGTCCCGCCTTCCAACTGCGGGGGAAGTCTACCGTCCGAACATCATCAGCCACTGCTCGACCGACGTGGGCTTGTAGACCACATTGCGGGCCCGGGTGTCTCCCATGGAGCGGGAGGTTTCAGGCGGGGAGTAGAGGTGACCGGGGTAGAGCACGGCGGAGTCCGGCACTTTGGCCAGGCGATCGGTCAGGGAGTAGTAGAGCTGCTCGGCGTTGCCCCCGGGCAGGTCGGTGCGACCACAGCCGTCGAGAAAGAGCGTGTCGCCCGAGACCAAGCGTCCTGTGCCACCGTCGCCCACCAGGAAGCACTGGGAACCAGGGGTGTGGCCGGGGGTGTGGATCAGCTCGATGTTGACGGAGCCGACCGACACCACATCGCCCGAGCTGTGGCCGACCAGATGGTCAGCCGATACTCCGGTCACCTTGGTCACGAACTCGACCTCCGGCGCCTGCAGGTGCACCGGCACATCGACGCGCTCCAACAGTTCGGAAATACCGATCAGCGTGTGTCCCATCATGTCGCCGCCGACGTGATCGGGATGGTAGTGAGTGCCGAGCACACCGGTGATCGTCATACCGTCGGCTTCGGCCACGGCCAGGAGGTCATCGACGTTGTAGGCCGGGTCGACCACCACCGCTTCGCCGGTCTCCCGGTCACCGATCAGGTAAGCGAAGTTGACCATCTGCTCGGCGATGAAGTTGTCGGCGGCGAAGTCCCGTCCGCTCAGCAGCTGCCGGAAGTAGAGGCGATCATCCATCATTCAAGGCTACAAGTGACCGTCGCCCACCCCCAGGCATATGGCCGATCGCCCCCGCCGACGGTCGATACAGTGAACGGGTGACCAGCAAACGCATCGCCTATCTGGGGCCATCCGGCACCTTCACCGAGCAGGCCCTCCGCTCCGAGCCCGATCTGGCGGTGATGGAGTTGGTTCCGTACCCCAAGTTCGTCGACGTGCTCGACGCCGCCGCCGGGGGAGAGACCGACCTGGGATTCGTGGCCATCGAGAACGCCATCGAGGGAACGGTCAACGTCACCCTCGACGCCTTGGCCTTCGACCACGATCTGATCATCCGCCGGGAGGTCGTTCTCGACATCGAACTCAACCTCATGGCCGCTCCCGGCACGACAATGGAGACGGTGACCACCGTGTCGTCTCACCCTGTGGCCAGTGCCCAGTGCCGCAAGTTCCTGCACCAGGAGCTGCCGGATGCCCCGGTGAAGGCGGCCAACGCCACCGCCGAGGCCGCCGTTCAGGCCGCCGCCACCCCAGGGCTGGCCGCCATCGGCCCCGCCCTGGCCGCCACCAACTACGGCCTCGACATCCTGGCCTCCAATATCGCCGACCACCCGGGCAACAAGACCCGGTTCGTGCTGGTCGGTTCCAACGGGGTGCCCCAGCCCACCGGTCACGACAAGACCACCGTGGTCCTGCGCCAGCGGGAAGATCGTCCGGGATCGCTGGTGGCCATCCTCCAGCAGTTTGCCGCCCGCAGTATCAACCTGTCCCGCTTGTCCTCCCGCCCGGTCAAGCGGGGCCTGGGCGACTATTGTTTCATCGTCGACTTCGAGGGTCACATCGCCGATGAGCTGACGGCCGACTGCCTCCGCAGCATCCACGCCAAACACGCCGACATCAAGTTCCTGGGCAGCTACCCCACGGCCGGCGACGGCTCCACCGCCACCAGGGCCGAGGCCGAGTCGGCCTGGGCCGACGCCCACCAGTGGATGGACTCACTGCGCCACCAGATCACCGGGAATCTGTGACCCGACGCAAGTTTGGACACGGCCCGGTGCTGGAAACGGGAAGACGGGCCAAACCTCGGCCGGCAACAGGGCTCAACCGCCGGGCCGGGTGTGCTTACCCGGCTGGTTGGCGGGTCACCTCGATCAGGTTTTCCTCGACCATCAGTCGTCGAGCCATCCGGCTGATGTCGCCGGCGTCGGCGGCGGCCACCAGGGCCGGGTCGACGAACGGTCCACGAACCTCGCCGCCCGACCGGGTGCTGAGCAACGCCTCCAGCAGATCGAAGTTGGTGATGAACTGTAGATCGTTGCTCAGGACGGCCTTGGCCTCAGCCAAGTCGACGGCCGAGGGCCCGTCGATCATGAGTGTGTTGAGTTCGTCGTCGACCGCGGCCTTGATCTCGTCGAGACGGCTCGGGTCGCCGTCGACGCTTATGCGGAATGTGGTTTCCCCCGAGTTCAGGTAGCCACTGTCGATGGCGGCGTTGCCCCCACCGTATGACGCCCCCAGCTCCTCCCGAACCCGGCTGAACAACCGATCGTTGATGATCCCGATCAGCAGTTCGGCCTGGACGGTTTCGGCGGTGTTCAGCACTCCGGGCAACACGTAGGTACGGTCGAATCCGGCTCCGGAGTCGTTCTGGCCGGCGCCGACGCTGAGTCGGATCGGGCCGTCGGGGTAGTCGGTGGCCGCCGGTGGGGGATCGGAGCCGTTCGATGGCAGCGAACCCAGATAGTCGCTGACCGCGGCCTCCAACTCGTCCTTCCCGACGTCGCCGGCGATCAGCACCACCAGATCGTCGGGCGACGAGAACCGATCCCGGAAGATGGCCAGCAGCTCCTCAGCACCGGCCTCCTCAACGGCGCCTGCCGTCGGCACGGCGAAAAGGTTGGGGTGGTTCTCGAACCGGGCGGCACGTTCGGCCACGAAAGAGGCCGAGCCGGGATCGGTCTCCACCGTACGCAGCTGGGTAGCCATCCGGTTTCGGGCTTCGGCCAGGCCGCTGCCGTCAACCCGAGGCTCGGTCATGTAGGCGTGCAACAGTTCGAACATCACGTCGATGTCGTTGCTGGCGGCCGAGGCGCTGAACCCCTGGAAGCGGGTGTCGACAAACGGGGCCACGAAGACCTGGCGATCCGACAGGTAGCGCTCCAAGGTGTTCTGGTTGACTTCGGCCACGCCCGAACTGGTGACGGCGGCCACCGCCATGTCGGCCAGCGCACTCTTGGATTCGGTCAAGGCTTCACGGCCGGAACCGCCGACGGCCAACACATCGACCTGGTTGGCGGCGATGGTCGACTGCCAGAACAGCACCGTCAACCCGTTGGGGAAGGTCCAGGCGCTGTCCTCGTCGTAGCCCGACAACACCGAGCCCTGGTCCGTCCCGGCCGGGCCGTCGGGTCGGGCCACCAGTTCAGTGACGTCGTCGGTTTCGACATCGGCCAGGGGCTCGGCCGTCAAGCCTTCGGCCACGGCCGTCTGCAGTTCGGCCCGCGAGGGGAGCTCGGCCGGATCCGAACCGAGCAGGGCCAGAATCGGGACCGTGATGCTCATCTCCCAGCGGAAAATGAGGTTGAGTTCGTCGAGGGTGAAGGAGTCGATCTGAGCGGCGGTACGGGCGGCCCGATCCTCGATGCTCTCCAATGGTGCTCCGGCCAGGAAATGCTCGGTGATCTCGGCCGCGTGCTGGAAATCCTGTTTGGTCGGTTCGGCCGCCACGGCCTGGTCGAGAAGCGACAGGGCCTGGCGGCGGGCGGCCTCGAAGTGGCGGGGGCTGAAACCGTTGACTTCGGCCGAGCGCATCGCCCTGATCAGATCGGTCGGGCCCTGTTGGTAGTTGTCGGCCGCGACGTTCATGCCGAGAAGGCTGCGACGGCGGGCTACTGGTGCCACCTCGACATGGGGACGGATGATGTCCAGTTCGGGATCGGCCGCCACCTCGTCGAGGTAGGCGTTGAGCATGGCGGCGATCAGCTGATCGGCCAGCAACATGCGCTGGCCGCCGATGGTTGACGGATCCCAGGTGGGCCACAGGTAGTCGAGGGAGATCGACGGCTCCGGTCCGCCGTCGGCGGTCAGGATCTCGACCACCGGCTCAACGATCGGTCCGCTGGCCACCGGGGTGCGGGCCGGAGTCGAACCGCGATCGGTCAGGCCGGCCAGCTCCTGTTTGATCAGACGCTCGACCGTGTCGATTTCGATGTCGCCAACGGCGATGATGGCCATGTTGTCGGGCCGGTACCAGTCGTCGTAGAAGGATCGCAGTTCGTCGGCGTCGGTAGCGAGGATCATCTCGGGGGAACCGATGGGCAGACGGTTCTCGTAGCCGCTGTTCTGCGTGTAGTACTCGAAGAGCCGCTCGGTGATTTCGGCCGATCCGGATTCGTTGCGGAGCCGGTGTTCCTCCCGCACCACGCCCCGCTCGTCTTCCACGTCGCTCTGGTTGATGGTGGCCGCCCCGGCCCACTGGGCCAGCACTCGCAGACCCAGCTCCAGGTTGTCGTCGTTGACGGTCGGCATCGACAGCTGATACACCGTCTCGTCGAACGACGTGTAGGCGTTGAGATCCGGTCCGATCTCAACCCCCAATCCCCGCAGCACGGCGTCCAACTCATTGACCGGGTAGTCCTCGGTGCCGTTGAACATCATGTGTTCCAGGAAGTGGGCGTTGCCCGAGTCGGGCACCGGTTCCTGGGCCGATCCGGCGTTGACGGCCAATATCAGCTCGACCTGGCCACCGGGCGCGTCGTTCTCCTGGATGAAGTAGCGCAACCCGTTGTCGAGTTGCCCCACGGTGATATCGGCGGTCACGGCGATGGGAGTTGTGTCGGGTGCCGTCACCCCATCGATGTCGGGGCCGGAACCGAAGTCCATGCTGGTGGGAGCGCTCGTTTCGTCGAGCCCGCCGAGGTCTGCACCACCGTTGCCGTCGCCCGACTCTCCGGGGTCGATCTCCCGGGCCGGGCCCTCGGCCCGGCGGCCGGCCTGGTTGTCACCATCGTCGCCCGGGGTGCAAGCAGCCGCTAGCAGGGCCAACGCGACAACCACGGCCAGGGTGACCGACAGTCTGTGGAACCGTGTGGTCCTGGTCTCCAAATCGGGTATTCACCTCGCGGGTTGACAGCTTGAACTCGAAGCAGTTGAAGGTGCTGTACTCGGTCAGCTGCCGGGCTCCGAACCGGCCCCGGCGGCGACACAACCGCTGTCGGTCAGGTCGCCGGTGAAGCTCCGGGTTGGTCGATCCCGGTGGCTGAATTCCCAGAATGTGGCACCGGCAATGGTCAGGTTACCGGAGTTGTTGGCCGTCCAGAATCCCGACTTGTCGACCTTCAACGGATAGTAGAGGTCGTCGGATGTGTCGCCCGTGCCGTGCCACCACAACAAGCCGATGTCTGCATTCCCTGCCACCTCTAGGGCGGCGTAGTAGCCCGATTCGTTCCACTCGGGATTACCGGCCGTTCCCGCTCCTGGAGGATCGGGCACGCCGGCCTCACTTATGATCACGGCCAGACCACGGTCGGTGACGGCCTGGGAGAAGGTGGTGTAATCCTCGGTGGTGGCCTGCCGGCCCGACAGCGACCCCCAGGCATGCCAGCCCAGCACCGTGTTGCAGGCACCACCGAGGGCATCGACGAACTCCCCCTCGGCTGCCAGGTGGATGCCCTGGGCGAAGAGCGGCAGATCGAAGATCATGATGTTGTTGACACCCTGGGAGCGATACCGGTCGTAGTAGAACTGGTGAAGCTCGTTCCACTGGTCGGTGTCGTCGCCGGCGAAGGGCTCGTTGTAGAAGTTGAACCAGACGAAGGGGTTGTCCTGATACTTGAGGGCAACCTCGTCCCAGAAAGCCCGGACCTGCACCTCGATCGGCCCGTTCAGTTCGAGATCGGCTCCGGTGGCGTCGTGGCAGGCCAGAATGACGACGATGCCGGCCCGGGTCAGTTCTTGCACGGTGGCGTCAATACCGTCGATGATCTGCCGCTGACTGGGGATACCGCTCTCGTCGTAGCACGACAGGGTGGCTCGCACCGTGTTCCAATCCCAGTCGATCACGCTGTCGACTCGACCATTCACCCCGCCGTTACCCCCGTCGTACACGTAGGCGTACTCGGTGGCCCTGATGGCGGCATTGGTGCCGACGGGAACGAACAGGTCGCCGTCGGGATCCACGATCTTGTCTCCAACCACGAAGAATGGATCGGACTCCGTGGGGTCGGGCGGGGGCGGTTCGGTGGTGGTGGTGACCAGCTGCTGTGGCCCGGCCACGGACTCGGCCTCGGTGCTCGATTCCGGTTGAGCGGAGCGGCCGAACAAGAACCAGCCGGCGACGACAGGGAGGGCCAGCAGTAGCAGCCCGTAGAGGACGAGTTTGACGACCGGGGTCGTGTCCCAGAACGCGTCAAAACGGTCTTTGACTCCCTCTCCAGCGGTCCCGACCATAGGATCTGAGGCTAGCTCTCGGCCGCGATGGTAAGGGATCGCTGTCCGAAACTTAACCGTCAGACCCCACCAACCGGAACTTTGGGACCGGCACGACCCGTTTGTGGGTCGTGCCGGTCCCAAAGTTCCAGCTGGGGAGACATCGCTCATCGTTGTCCGGCTGGGGCCGATAGGGCGGGTATGGCCAGGCGATGGCAACTTTCCCTTTGGGTGATGGTCGGCCTGACGTTGGCCGTCCTGGCCCTGTGGGACAGCGCCAGCTCGTCGGTCGTCGTTGACGGCGTTGGACAGCGAACCGAGGCCGTTGGTCGGTTCGAACCTGGGAACGATGACGCCTCACCGCCGTCCGATCTGGCCTTCGGCGATCTTGACTCCGGCGGCCTCGACGGGGGCGACGCCAACCTGTTGCGTCCGACCACCACCACCACCCGCCCGACCACCACAGCCCCGACGTCACCGGCCGGGCACAGCGATGGTGATGGTCGTGTCGGCGAACAGGAACCGGGCTCGGCCACCACAACACCCCGTGGTGACAGTCCGGATCCGTCGGTCCCGCCGGTCTCGACGCCGACGACCACCCGGACGCCGACCTCTGGCGACGGGAACGAGCCTGGCCTGACCACCGTCTTCTACGAGGACTTCTCCGAGGGGCAACTCAAACCCGGACAGTGGGAGATCTACGACTCTCCCGGCCACGCCGGTTGGGGTCTGCGGCGCCCCTCGGCCGTCACCGTCGCCCCCGATGCGGGGGCCGCCGGCGGCCACGTGTTGCAGATCACCGCGGCCATGGGTCAAGGCGACGAGGCCGGTCAGCTGGTCTCGGGAGGCATGAGACTGCTGGGTCACAGCATGGCCTATGGCCGCTACAGCTTCCGGGCCCGGGTGGAGCCCGATCCCGACGAGGCGACGTCGGGAGTGGTTCTGCTGTGGCCGGCCGACAACGTCTGGCCCGAGGGGGGCGAGATCGACATCATGGAAACATGGGGCAACCGCTCGACCCGAACGCCGGTCGAGTCGCACCTGCACTGGCCGGAGAACGGACAGGACAAATTCGTGGGGTTGACCCATGTCACCGAGGCGGGCCCCGTCTCGGCCGCTCAGTGGCATGTCTACACCCTCGATTGGGCACCGAACCGTGTCACCGTCTCGATCGACGGCGGTCAGCCGATGGCATTGTCCAACGACGCCGATCACATTCCCCAGTCACCGATGGACCTGACCGTGCAGCTCGACGCCTTTGACCGGCCGTCGGCGCCGGGCCAGCAACCGATCATGCAGGGAGAGGTCAACATGATGGTTGATTGGATCCGGGTCGAGCGTGCGGCGTCCCGGTCCGGGGTCTGATCGAACAAATCGTCACGCCGATACCGTGTCTGCCGACAGAATAGAGGTGGGCGGCCCAACCCAGACGACGACCGAGACCGAGTGGCGTGAGCAACCGCGGCTGGCCTTTGCCATTCGGTGGTTCGTCATTCTCACCCCGGTCGTCAGCGCCTTCGCCCTGGCCTACTACATCGGCCGGGTGGCCCCCTACTGGCGGCTCGGCGTCAATCGCTGGTTCTGGTGGTTCGCCGTCTTCTCGGTGGCCAACACCTACCTCATCCTGGCCGACAAGGTGATGGCCCGGCTCATGCCGGTAGCGGCGCTGTTCCGCCTCTCGCTGATCTTCCCCGACCAGGCCCCCAGCCGGTTCAAGACCGCCCTGCGATCAATGAACGGCCGCAAGAGCATCAAGCGGCTGAGAGAGGCCCAGGCCCAGGGTGTGCAGACCAGCGAAGTCGAACACAGCGGAGTGCTGATCTCCCTCGTCTCCGCCCTCAGCGACCACGATCGCATGACCCGGGGGCACTCCGAGCGGGTGCAGGCCTACTGCGATCTCATTGCCGAGGAGATGGGTCTGCCCGATGAGGATCGGGCGAAGCTCCGATGGGGGGCGCTCCTCCACGACATCGGCAAACTCGACGTGCCGGCCGAGATTCTCAACAAGGACAGCCGCCCGACCGACGACGAATGGCGAATTCTGCAAACCCACCCGGCGTCCGGGCGAGTGCACATCGTTCCTCTTCTGCCCTGGCTGGGCGAGTGGCTGGGGGCCGTTGACGAGCATCACTGCCGGTGGGACGGCAAGGGCTACCCCTACAACCTCAAGGGAACCGACATCACCTTGGCCGGTCGCATTGCCGCCGTGGCCGACGCCTACGACGTCATGACCAGCGTCCGCAGCTACAAGAAGGCCATGGCGGCCGACGTGGCCCGCCGCGAACTGGCCAAAGGTTCCGGAACCCAGTTCGAC
The DNA here is from genome assembly GCA_965216685.1 of Acidimicrobiales bacterium. Lineage (GTDB taxonomy): Bacteria > Actinomycetota > Acidimicrobiia > Acidimicrobiales > SZUA-35 > JAHELU01. Next base: position 2,020,069 of record OZ244195.1, on the reverse strand, counting down.
CCGGCCGTCGTGCGGGCCTTCCTGCGAATCAGTGTTGGCCAGCTCCGCCGGGTGGCCGGCCCGCTGGCCTGGTTGGCCGGCGCCACCGGTTCGGCTCCGACGCCGGCCATCGGCTCGGTTGGTGTGGTCGTGGGTGAAGCGGTGGCGGTGGCGGCCGGCGTGATCTTCGGGGCCGGCATTCCCCCTGATGGCCCGCCGGATCTGGCCTTTGTCGATGAGCCCCCCGGGTTGTCACTGTCGGCCGATGACGTCGTCACCGACGAGGATTCGGCGGCGCCCGTTCTGATAGCCATCGACGGTCGGGACATCGTCGAGGTCCGGATCGACGAACCTCCGGTGAACGGCACCGTGGGTGCACCGGGTCGAGACGACACCGGGGCATCGGCTGGTGAAACGTGGACCGCCACCTACCAGCCGTTCGACGATTTCGTGGGCCGCGACCGGGTGTCGGTCACCGCTTGCGATCGCTTCGAGCAGTGCCGGACGGTCGACGTGCTGATAACGGTCATGCCGGTACAAGACGCCCCCCGGCCGGCTGACGATTCCTATACGGTTGCGGTCAACACCACTGTTTCGGTTTCGCCTCTGGCCAACGACCGCGACCCCGATGACGAACCGCTTTCGCTGGTCGCCGTCGGTCGCCCGGTCTCCGGGGTGGCCACCGCCGACGGGCACCGCGTCCGCTATCGGGCACCGTCGGAGCCCGGACGGTACGTGGTGAGCTACGAGGTGGCCGACCCAGCCGGCAATACGGCCCAGGCCTCAATCGTGTTCACGGTGTTCGATCCCGGCGACTTCACCCGATCGACAACCAGCACGACCACGGCCTCGACCACGGCCCGGCCTCCCACGACCTCCACCTCCACCACGGTGGCGCCGACGACAACAACTACAACATCACCGGCCACCACTGCCGCGCCGACCACGGCTCCCACGACGACCACGGCCGCTCCCACTACCACCACCACGATCACGGCTCCCCCCACGACCACTGCTCCCACCACGACCACTGCTCCGACCACGACGACAACGGCGCCGCCGCCGGTCAACCAACCGCCGGTGGCTCAGCCCGACGCGGTCGGTACCAACGAAGACGCCGCCGTTGCCATCACTCCGCTCAGCAACGATTCCGACGCTGACGGTGATCCCCTGACCATCGGCTCGGTCGGGCCGGCGGCCAACGGAACCGTGGTGGTGAGTGGCGGAACGGTGACCTACATCCCGAACGCCGACTTTGCCGGAACCGACACCTTCACCTACACCGTCACCGACGGTCGCGGCGGAACGGCCGGCGCCACGGTGACCGTCACCGTCAACCCGGTGAACGACCCGCCCGTCGTTGCCGACCAGGCGTTCACGGTGGCTGAGAACCAGCCGGCCGGCACTGCAGTGGGCACCGTCGTCGCCGTCGACATCGACGGTGGCCCACCGGTATTCTCCATCGTCGGGGGCGATCCCGGTGGCCGTTTCGCCATCGATCCCGGGTCCGGGATCATCACCACAACCACCCCCCTCGACCACGAGACGGCGGCCTCCCATTCGCTGTCGGTGGCCGTCGACGATGGTCTGGCCACCACGACGGCGACGGTGATCGTCACCGTCACCGACGTCAACGAGGCCCCGGTGGTCCCACCGGCCACCGGCTCGGTATCGGAGGCCGCCCCGGTGGGCGCCCCCGTCGTCACTGTGGTGGCGTCGGATCCCGAAGCCGATCCGTTGTCATTTGCCATCGTGGCCGGCGACCCTGGTTCCCAGTTCACCATCGACCCGGTGTCGGGCGAGATCACGGTGGCCGGGTCCCTCGACTTCGAATCGACCCCGTCGTACTCGCTGGTAGTGGAAGTGTCCGATGGCGTGAACCCGGTGACCCAGACCGTGACCGTCACCGTGGTCGATGCCAACGAGCCCCCCGGTCCGGCGTCGTCGACCCTGACCGTCAATGAGGGAGCGGCCGGCACCACCGTCGACCTGACGGCCCTGCACAGCGACCCCGAAGGCGACCCGCTGACCATCACCCTGATCACCGATCCGGGAACCAACAGCACCTCGACCACCACCGACGGGACCACCATCACCTATGCCCACAACGGTTCGGAAACCACATCGGACACCGTGGCCTACATCGTCACCGACTCGGCCGGCAACACCGGGGCGGGAACCATCGCCGTCACCATAAACCCGGTCAACGACCCCCCGCTGGTCGAACCGGTGGCCGACCAGACGGCGTTCGTCAACGTACCGTTCAACCTGGTTTTCAACGTCAGCGATCCCGATGGGTTCGTCACCTCAGTGACCGTGTTGGGCCACCCGATCAACCTGACCTCCGTCTATGACCCGATCACCCAGACCGTCACCATGAGCGGCTCGCCCCACGCGGTCACGCTGGGCAACACCTACACCGTCACCGTCGTGGCCACCGACAACAACCTTGCGCTGTCACCGATCATGACATTCGACATCGTCGTCGACCCCGTCGGCCGGTCGCCCTTCGCCGGCCAGATCGTCATCAGCGAAGTACTCTACGCCGAGTCCGATCCCTACGACACGGCCCGACCGTTCGACCCCTACCTCATGGATGAATACATCGAATTCACCAACGTCTCGGGCGCCACCATCGACGTCGAGAACTTCTTCCTCACCGACACCGAGGATCCGGGAACGGCCACCGACTTCCAGTTCCACCCCACGGCCCCGCCCTTCCTCCCACAGCACACCGGGCGGGTCAACCAGGCCTTCACCCAGCCCACCCCACTGACCGCCGGCCAGGTGATCACCGCCCCCATTCGTCGTCCGTGGTGGACGGCCTATCCCTTGCAGGACGGCTCGCTGCGCCCGGCGACGTTCTGGGACCCGTGGTTCGTCGGCGTCGATTATGGCTTCCCGCCGGGCCAGAACTCCAACTGGGAGGCGTTCGAGAACAGCGGCGATGACCTCTGGTTCTGGGATGGCGACGGTCTGCTGGTGGCCTTTGTGGCCTGGGATGACGGATCGGGCAACGCCCACATCGCCTCCCGCCCGCCGCCGGAACTCGGACTGTGGGACACCGGGGCCGAGTCCCGCCTGGCCGGGGCGGCCGATGGCCGGTCGATCTCCCTGGCACCGGGAACCGACAACACGACGTCGAGCTGCTGGGAGTTGACGGCCAGCGGCGATGCCGCCGCCTCGGGCTGTGCCGGGGCCACCACGACGGCCGACACCGATCCGACCGGGTTCGCCCCACCGGCCGTGCTCCTGGCCCGCACCTCTTCCCAGGGTCTGCCAAACTAGTGTGCTGACAGGACTGTCTAGGCCAGGGCCGACTCCAGCGTCTTGGCCGCCCGCAGCAGATCGAGATCGCCGTGTGGCCGACCGATGAGCTGGGCGCCCACGGGAAGACTGTCGTGGAATCCGGCCGGCAACGACAGAGCCGGTAGTCCCAGGGCGGTGATGCGGGAACACACCTGCATCCACTCCACGTAGTGACCCATGGGCTGGCCGGCCACCTCCGTCGGGTACTCCTCTTCGGCGGGAAACGGCATCACCTGGGTGACGGGGGCGATGAGCAGGTCGTAGTCACTGAAGAAGCGGTTGGCCCCGTCCCACAGGGTCTTGAGGTGGGCCAGGGCTTCTGTCACCTGGAGGCCGGTCAAGGCCACGCCCTTTTCGATCTCGGACCGCACCGGTGCCTTGATCCGATCCAGGTGTGGGGCCAGACGGTTGGCTTTGCCGGCGTAGGTGAAGGACCGCAGCGTCAGGTAGGTTTCGTCGACCCCGCTGAGATCGGGTTCGGCGTCGCTCACCGTCCAGCCCAACTCGTTCTCCATAACCGGTATCAGATCGGCCAGCGTGTCGGTGATGGCCGACTCGATGGGAAGGCCGCCCAGATCGCTACTCCAGGCCACCCGCAACGGATGGTCGGCAGGATGGGTCGACGGGCGGACCAGGGGCAGACCTCGGCCCATCGGGTCGCGGCTGTCGGGCTGGGCGATGACCGACAGCAGCAGGGTCATGTCATCGACGGTGCGGGCCATTGGTCCGTGGATCGGTAGGGGGTCCCAGGCGTTGCCCTCTCCTCCCACCGGGACCACGCCGGCCGAGGGCCGGAAGCCGACCACGTTGTTCCAGGCCGCCGGGTTGCGAAGCGATCCCCCGGAGTCGCTGCCGTCGGCCACCCCGATCATCCCGGAGCTCAAGGCGGCGGCCGCTCCACCCGATGAACCGCCGGCGCTGCGGGTCTGGTCGAACGGGTTGACCGTGGTGCCGTAGACCGGGTTGAAGGTGTGGGAGCCGGCGCCGAACTCCGGCACGTTGGTCTTGCCCACCGCCATGGCCCCGGCGGCCTTGATGCGGGAGACGATCAGCGAGTCGACCTTCGGCCTGTGATCGGCGTAGGCCGGGGAGCCGTAGGTGGTGACGAAATCGGCGGTGTCGGTCAGATCCTTGAAGGCGGTAACCAGCCCGGCCAGCGGGCCCAGCGCCTCGACCTCGGCCTCGGTGACGGCCTGACCACGCCGCCGGTCGAGATCGGCCGCTCGTTGTCGGGCCACCTCGGGGTCCATGGCCACGATGGCGTTGATCGACGGATTTCGTTCCCCGATACGGGCCAGGTGAGCATCCAGCAGTTCGGTGGCCGATACCTCCCGGTGGCGGAACATCCGGGTCTGCTCGGTGGCCGGTAGGTCGCAAAGCTCGGATTCGGATGCCATCTCCGCACAGTAGCCGCCCGAACCCGGCCTCCTGGCGCCCCAGCCTGTTCACGTCGAGGCGACCGACACCGTCAGGCGCCGTCGTCCGATCTCCTTCAACCAGCTCGGGGGAATGCTGGGGCGGTCGAGCACCGGTAGGCCGAGGAACTGATCGCCCTTGGACAGGGCCATCCCGGCCTCCACCAGCACCGTCAGCAACGATCGTGCTTCATCATTCTCGATGCCGACGGCTCGCGCCACCTGGGTCACCGAATTGGTGGTGTCGATGGCAACCAGTGCTCTCGCCATCTCGGCTTCGAACCGCATGTTTGTCGTCGACGACGCGCAGGCTCGCTGATCGTCGACCACGATGGTGCCGTCCACCCACCGGGCCGACAGCGCAGCCGCCGGGTGGCGCCGTCGCCATTCCTCGGCACTGCGCTTGAGCAGACCCATTTCCGGTTCCGGCACCACACCATCGGACCGCAGCTGAAAGTGGTAGGCCATGTCGACAACCTTGTCAGGTGGAATTTCCGGGTAGACGTGGTAGTAGGCCGGCTCCACATCGAGGCTTTGAATTCCCAGTTCTTCCGGCTCCTGGAAGAAAGGGGAGAATCGGTCGGCCCGAGCCCTGCCAACGTGGCCCGGAGGATCGAGATGCTCGATCAGGGCGAACAGCGCCGGCAGATCTTCATACTGTTCGAGGCTCTCGCCGGGAAATCCGTACAGGTAGTTCCAGTCGGCCTTGATTCCCTTCTCCCGGCACCACTTCAGGGTCTGGATGTTCCGTAGCCGGGTTGTCCCCTTGCGCATGAGCCGCAGGACATGGTCGTTCAACGACTCGATCCCCGGTTGGAGATGAACCACTCCCGCTTGAGCCAGCGTTTCGATCTGGTCGAGAGTCAGGTTGGCCTTCACCTCGAAGTGGAGTCGGGCGTCGAGGTCGCTGTCGGCCAGGTCGGGGAGGAACCGGTCGAAGTACCGATAGTCGAGAATATTGTCGACCACGAGGATGTTGGCCGGACTGGGCCGCCCGGCTTCCTTCACCAGGGCTGTCAGTTCGGCCATGGCCCGGTCGGTTGACTTGCTGCGATACGCCATCGTCGATCCGTTCAACCCGCAGAAGGTGCAGTGTCGGCGCTCTCCCCACCAGCAGCCTCGTGAGGTTTCGAACGGAATGGCGAATCCGGCCGGCAGTGAGCCGGCTCGCTTGCGATTGAGGTAATCCCGGTAGGACGGTACGGGGAGAGTGTCCATATCCTCGACCGGCCGGCCGACGTGGACCTGTCGTCTGATCGAGTCGCCGGGCTTGTGTTGCCGCAGGTGATGGTCGACGAACTCGGGGAAGCTGTGCTCGGACTCGCCCTGGAACACGGCCGATACCCACGGGTGTTGATCGAGCAGCGCCCGGCCCATGGCCCCTTCGGCGTTGGCTCCGCCGAAAACGATGGGGAGCTGGGGCCGGCGGCGTCGGAGTTGCCGGGCCAGTCGGAGCGAGGCGACGTTCTGCTGGAACGTCGTGGTGAAGCCGACGAGGTCGAATCGATCCCACAAGGGGTCGCGGCCCGCTTGCAGCAGAAACGGTTCCGCGGCCGATCTGACCTCCCCCAACCGAACGAGATCGGCGAAACGGAAGGCGCCGTTGTGATGGTCGAGCAGGATCTCGTCGATGTAACGCCGGCCGGCCAAACCCCCGGTGAGCTCGGGATCCTGGAACGACCACTCTCCGACCAAGGACGTAGGCGGTGAGCTCAGGCCCACGGCGTCGTAGCGTTCGTAACCGACCGACTCGGCGAAATCCAGGTTGAGATACAGCACGGTGGCCGGGATGCCCTGTTCCTGCAGCGCCTCCTGCAGGATCGAGACACCGATTGAGGCGTAACGCACCGCGGCAAACGGCATGACCACGAGGGCCACATGAGGACCTGGGTTGTCGGCCAGCTGCTCCTCGGCCAGGCGAAGGGTCAGCAGGCGGATATCCGCTCCGGTGGCGGACGGGGTGTCAACCGCCGCCGGATACTGCCGGTTTTCGGCCAGATGGGCCACATTCCTCCGAATGCCGTCGATCTGTCGCTTGGTCAGGCTCAGTTGAGGACCATGGAGGGCTTCGTCGGGATCCGAAAGCAGTTTCCTCCGGAAGTCGGTGTCGAGCACGACGGCCGAGTAGAGGTCTCGTAAGTTTCCTATGTGGGGTTGATACGCCATCAAGTTCGATCCGTCATCAACGTGTTTCGTGGCAAGAACTGGCAACAAGTGTGAACTCCGGATCGCCAAGTAGAAACAAAATGATTAGGCAGATCCGTGAGAGTATTGCAGGCCAGTGCGGCGAACACTGTTTGCTGAGATTGCAAATATCGGGCGGATTGATCGATGTGTTGGATTCAATCCGAGGTAGGAATTCCTCCTAAGAATCACGCTGATTTCACGTGAGTGTTGGCAATCCGCGCACGTCTCAGTTACATTTATCAAGCTTCATTTTGAGTGTCAAGGAAAGATTTTCGTCGACGATTCGACCAAATCATCGGACGGAATCATTGTTTGACAAGGCTCAGAGCGATGTTTACAATGTCGTGGCGGGTGGCCAGGCGAGGCCTTTTATCTAATCATTTCCGCCATTTGTCTCGCCTTACGTACTTAGTTCACATGCTGCCCGAGACCCCTTTGCTCCTTCGAATCTGGCGCGCCTTGATGTCCCATCCACTATTGAGTGAAAGGGGGTGATAAGCATGCCTGAGACTCAGACGATCACAGAAGAGACGGAGGCTGAGACTCTAACCAGCCTCGACGATCTTCTCGATGTAATCGAGGAGACATCTGACTATGAAGTGATGCTTCTGCAGCACTCCATCTACTAAGCGTCAATCCCGGTCGTTCGACTAGCCCGGGATAGCGCTGACCCGTGTCGTGTCGGCCCTTGCCGGGCCGACACGACACGGCCCTGAAGCCACGCAGAATACACCATCTTGGAGGTCAGATGTTAGTCCAGCTCAGTCCGGCGGCTCGCCTGGTGCCGCCCAATCAGGTTTCCGGCGCCCATTGGCTGGTCGACGACATCGCCGCCCGGCGGCGGTTCAAAGTTCCGCAGGAAGCGGCGGCTGCTCTCGTGTCCAGCGCCGAGCAGATGTCGGAGGCCGATCTGGTCGACGGCTTGACCCGGCTGGCGCCGCAGCGAAGCCGTGACTGGTGGGATCGTCTGGTTGTCACGCTCCGAGCCAGGCGGCTGATCCTCAGTCAACAGGAGGTGGAGAACGACGAAAGACTGCGGTGGATGGCCGCTGTGCGGAAGCAGTGGACTCGTTACGGCTGGAGTGAGGCGGCGGAGTACCACATGACCACGTTCGATTATCCCTGCGTCGACTACTCGGTGGCCTCGGCCTTCCGGATCGATCAGCAACGGATGGAGAGCTTCCGCTCACAGGAACGCGACGACGATCGCCACAAGGTCGACTATCTGGACCGTCCGGCGGTCGATCTGCCACCGATCGATACCGTCGAGGAACTGGCCTCCGCCCGTCAGACATGGAGGAGGAACGTCTCGGCTGCCCCGGTCACTCGAGCTCGACTGCTCGACTTGATCAGCGTGACCTTCGGAGAGACGGGGTCCCTCCGCCAGGGTGAAGGTGGAGCTCCGCTTCTTCGCCGGACCAGCCCGTCGGGCGGAGCCCGGCACCCCAGCGAGGGCTATCTGATCGCCTTGTTGGTTGACGGCCTCGAACCCGGCATCCACCACATCACGATGCGACCCTTCGGTCTGCGTCGCATCCAAGCGCTGGACCCGGACGCCAACGGCCTGAGAACTGCCTTCGCCGAAACCTTCGGTCGCTATCCCCACGAGCCCGACGCACTGTTGGTCGTCACCACCCGATTCGAGCGCAACATGTATCGATACCGGGAGCCCCGGACGTTTCGCACAGTCCACATGGACGCCGGCCACCTGGCGTCGACATTGCGGATCGCCGCCACCGCGGCGGGCCTGCAGTCCGGCGTCTACACCTGCGACAACGCCACCGCGGTGGAGGAAGTGCTGGGCCTCGATGGGCTGGAGGAAGGATACATGCTGACCGTGGCGCTGAGTGAAGGACGAGACAATGACCGTTGACAGCTCACCCCTGGAAACCCAGGCCGAAACCCCGGTTCCCACCGTCGACCGGCCGGCCGACTGGCCGCCCGAGGTACGTATCAGGCCCCACCCGTCGGTCGCCGGGTCGCTCGAAGTGGTCAACGTCGAGTCGGGACAGACCTTCCGCTGGCGCCCGCCGGCCCTGGCCAAACTGATACTGAGCGGAACGCCCGGTCGAGCCTTGTCGAACGGTGCGGATCGGCGGAGCGGAGCCGCCGCCTGGCACCGATTCATGATCGGATCGGACCGGGCTCCCGGTCTGGTGCCCGGCCTCAAGCATTGGCACAAGCGGGGCTGGTTCCCGTCCGATCAGTTCTACCTGGCATCCCGCCGCTGGAACTACGTCGACGAGTTCGACCACTCGGGCCACATCCGCGAACAGGTTCTGCGCCGATTCCTCAACGACGAGGGCCCGCCGCCCGACCCTGCTCGACTCGACGGCCCGCAGATCGAGTTCGAGGAGACCGAACCACCCGGCCCGGCCGGTGTCGTCTCATTGCTGAAACAGCGGGTGACGGCTCGCTCCTTCCTCCCGGAACCGATCGCCAAACCGGTACTGGCCGGCATCCTGCACTACGGCTTCGCCGAACTCCGAACCAGACTCGGTGCCGTTGGAGCCGACTCCCCGCTCAGCTATCTCGACAGCTACGGCTCGGCCTGGGACCCCTACCTGGCGATCTTCTCGGTCGACGACGTCGAACCCGGCATCTACCGCTACGACATCACCGACCACGCTCTCACCCAGGTCCGGTCCGGCGACCACCGAGACGAGCTGGTCTCGTGTCTGCAGGGTATGAACGCGCCCCGGTTGGCATCCTTCGTGTTGATCCTGGTGGCCGACTTCCCTCGCTTCCAGTGGCGCTACCGCCATGAGCACGCCTTGCGTCGGCTCTACATCGAGACCGGCATCATGGCCCAGGAACTGATCGTGATCGCCATGTCCCACGGTCTGGGCACCCTCGTCACCCCGGCCCAACGCGACAGCGAGACACTGACCCTGCTCGACCTGCCGGCCGACCGCTACTGCCCGGTCTACACCCTGACCTGCGGCCCGACCCGCCACGACCGCGAAGCCGGCGAAGTGAGCACGTGATGGCCGCCACCTTCGAGGAACGATCCACGGAAACGGCCGATGGCACGGGAACCGTCAGCCAGATCACCGGGGCCGAGATCAGGCACAGACTGCTGGCCGGGGAGCAGATAACCAAGGTGCGGTTGAGCCCGAGCGGTTCTCTCGTGGCCTTTGCCGACTCCCGGGGCGATGGCCCGCAGAGGCTGACCGTCGTCAACACCGACACCGACAGCTCGACCTCGTGCCCGCTCCCGGCCGAGCATCTCATCGTCGACCTGGACTGGGGAACCGACGAGCGCTACCTCCTCTACACGTTCAGCCCCCGGGGCCGAGGTTTCAAAGTGCTGGGGCGGGCCACTGTCGAGGGACCTTGGCCCGACGGAGAGGTGAAGCTTGAGCCGGTCCCCCCCTTTGTGGTGCGAGACCACTGGCCGGGGCCGGCCGGCTTCGCCGTGCACGGTTTGGACCCCGAGACCAAAAGCAACGTCTACCGGGTCTTCGACCACAGCGGCCGGCCGATCTCATCGACGTCGCTCGACGGTCAACCGTTCAGTTCGCTCCTCGTCGACCGTCAGCTCCAGCTCCGCGGCGGCATCGCCGCCGGAACCGAAGGCGGCCTCGAACTGTGGGTCGGGTCCGACCTCGACACCGCCCGTACGCTCACCATGAGCGCAGGACCGGTCGGGTCCGACGTGACGGTAGTCGGCTTCGACCGCTCGGGGGTGACCCTCTACGTTCTGGCCACGACCGGCGCCACCGCTGGTCGTGCCCTCTTCGCCGCCGACACCGAGACGGGCGAGGTGAGACTGTTGATGGCTCACGAAACGCACGATCTGGACTGGTACCCCATCGTGCATCGCCCGATCAGCCTCGACCCCCACACCTTCGAACCCGAGATCTGTTCGATCATCGACCAGCGTCCCCTCTATCTGCCCCTGGTGTCCACCATCGATCGGCGCTTGGAGGCAATGACCGAGTCGGGGAAAGGGGTACCCGTGGTCCTTCTGGACCGTTCCCGCGACGATGGACGCTGGCTGGTGGTCGACGTCACCACCGACGGGCCTATCGGCTACCGCATATTCCAGCCGGAAACCGGTGCCGACAAACCCTTGTTCGTCAACCGACCCGACCTCGAACACATCCCCCTGACCGGTCTGCGGGACTTTGTCGTGACCGCACGCGACGGCGTGGTGATCCCCGGCTACGCCATGAGCCCGCCGGTCAACGGCCCGGCCGACCGGCTGGCGGTGATCGTACACGGCGGGCCCCACGCTCGTGACTACTGGCGGTTCCACAGCGACGCCCACTATCTGGCCTCCCTGAGCCATGCCTCCATTCACCTCAACTTTCGCGGCTCGGTCGGGTTCGGAGCCGAGTTTCGCCGGCGGGGGAGAGGAGAATGGGGCGGGGCGATGCAAACCGACCTGTACGACGGGGTGGCTGCCGCCGTGGCCGAGGAGATCGTGACCCCTGACGCCCGAATCGTCTTCTTCGGGTCGTCCTACGGTGGGTACGCCTCGTTGATGGCGGCCCTGACCAGACCGGATCTTGTCGATCGGGCCGTGGCCATCAGCCCGCCCGTCGACCTGCTGGCGATGGCGCTCGACCCACCCCGCTACTGGCAGCCGATCTCCGAGGAGCTCCGTGAACAGATAGTCGGAGCCAACGGCGCCGACCCGGATCTGATCTGGCTCCAGCAGCGATCGCCATGGCACGCCCTGTCGGCCCGCTCGGCGCCGTTGTTCATCGCCCATGGAGCCCGCGATCCACGCATCCCGGTTGACAAGATCGAGGAGTTCGTCGACCGGGCCCGCTCCCTTGGAGTGGAGGTCGAGCTCATGCGTTTCGACGATGAGGGTCACCAGATCTCGGCTCCCCGAAACCGGAGAACGCTCTTCGCCGCCATCGACGCCTTTCTGGAGGTTCAACCATGACCAAAATCGACATGCGCTATCAGCGGGCGAAGGACGGACCGGCCGAGCGCTGGGATTCGCCCACGGACGACATCCGGTTCAATCGACTGGCCCAATTCTGGCGACCCCTGCTCTCACTTGAAGAGTGCCGCCTGGCGCCCCTTCGGCTGCAGATGGTGGGCTATGTCTCCGACTGGATGGTCGACGTCGACGTCGACCACGAGTCATGGTTCTCCATGATCGCCGTGCCCGGTCTCCGGCACCAGGTGGTGCGCCACTCCGGGCTGACGGCCTGGGACGCCCCCACCCCCGGTGATCTGCCGGAACAACTGCGGACCGAACGGTGGCACCGTCTGGTCGACGCCGTCGAGCGATTCGACTCGCTGGCGGTCACCACCAAGGCCCTTGTCATCTTCCACCTGAATCAGCTGTCGTACTGCCGGCTGGCCCTCAAGCTGGCCGGTCCGGTTTCCCCCACCGGCGACTACCTGGCAGACCGCTACTGTCACGAAGTCGCCCGGGCCTACTCCCGCTTCCCCGGCGGATCGAAACTGGCGATACCGATCTACGTGAAGTTGGCCAACGATGCCGCCGACCGACCACTGGCGCTGCAGGCCTGTTTCCAGGGCATCGGCCATTCGATCAGGCGCGGGAGTTCGCTGGACGTGGCCCGGGGCCTGGTGGCCCGAGGCGATGAACTGGTCGACCTGGGGTCGACCGCCCACTACTGGCCGTTGACGGTTTCCCGGTTCCTGCGGGCCAGGGCGTTGCTGGAGTTCCGGTTGGACCGCTGGACCGACATGGGACAGACCCTGGAAGAAGCGCTGGCGGTCAATGCCGACTTCCGTGGTCGAGTGACATCGGGGTCCGACTCGTTGATCGAGCAGGAGAACCGGCGCATCATCATCGAGGCCCAACTCAAGGCGGCCTCGGCCCTGCCCCACTACGCCGACACGGTCGATGCCGCCGCCATGCGGGCCGAGCTGTTGGAGATCGATCCGAACTGCGTCGAAGCCCGGCTGGTGGTGGGCGACTCCCACCTTTCGGAAGGATCAATCGAGGAGGCGGCTCGCTGGTACATGCTGGCCGGGGAGCTGGGCACCAGTTCCGGTGCCATCGGCTGGTTCCGGGCAGCCCAGTGTTTCACCATGATCGACCAGGAGTGGGAGGCGGTCGACGCCATGGCCCACTGCCTCGCTCTCGACCCCTCGGCCGAGGAACCGCGACAGTTCCTCCTCGACCGGAGCCCCCGGGTTCCCGTCGGATGACCACCCGACCTCAAACCGGTACGGGAGCGACGTCACCCGGGGTGCTGGCCCCGTTGAAGCGCATCGCCAATCTCGGTATCCCGTTTGTCATCGGGTCGGTGGCCGCCGCCGTGTCAGGAATCATCGACGCCGCCATGATGGGCCGCTTCGGCGACACCGAACTGGCGGCCGTGGCCGCCTCCAGCGCCGTCTTCGATGTGTTCGTCAACCTGGTGTTGGCCTCCATGGTCGGCCATCAGATTCTGGCCGCCCGGTTCGCCGGACGGGACGACCCGGGGGCGGTCGGCCGGTCGATGCGGACGGCCGGACGCCTGTCGCTGGGGTTGGCCGGGCTGTTCGTCGCCCTGGTCGTCGTCTTCGGCGGCTCGCTCGTCGGATTGATCTCATCCGACCCCGCCCATCAGGCCATCGGGGCCGACTACATGATGGCCCGCAGCCCGACACTGCTTCTCGTCGTCGCCTATGCCCTGGTGGCGGCGGTGCTCAACGCCTTCGAGAATCCCCGTCCCGCCGTGGTGGCCGGAATCATCATCAGTGCCCTCAACATCTTCTTTGATGTGCTGCTCATCTACGGACCCGGACCCTTCCCCCGACTGGGAGCGGTGGGCAACGGGTTATCAACCACCTTGGCCTGGCTGATCGGCGTGGCCTTCCTGCTGGCGGTGGCCACCCACCACCCCCTGGCTCGGGCCATCGGTCGACGACCCGAACCGGGCCCGGTCGACTTTGAAACGTCGAACACCCGGCTCATCTGGCCGGCCATGTCGTCGGCCCTGCTCGACTACGCCTCGATCGTCATCTTCTTCGCCATCATCGGGAGTGCGGGCCAAGCCGATCTTGCCGGAGGCCGGATCGCCTTCGAAATCCTGTTACTCCTGTTCACCCTGTGGAGCGCCTTCGCCGCCGCCGGTCGAATCCTGGTCGGCCGCTCGGCCGGTGCCCAGAACTGGAACGACCTCGGACTGTACTGGCGGATCGGGCAGGGGGCCATGGTGGTGGGCGGCCTGGCGGTGGGAGCGGTCCTCGCCTTCGGCGCCGAGTGGGTGGCCCGGATCTTCACCCCCTCGGCCGACATCATCTCCTCCACCGTGCCGGCCGTCATCTGGGTCGGCCTGTCCCTGCCGCTCCTGGGATACACGCTGGCCAACTCCGGGGTGCTACGGGCCCTCGGTCGGACCAAGGCGGAGATGATCAGCAACGTGGGCCCGATGCTGGCCGTGCAACTACCCGTGAGTTGGGTCCTGGTCAACCGGTTCGATCTGGGTGTGTCGGGAGCCTTCGTCGGCGTGCTCGGCTACTGGATCGTGCGGGCCGTCTTCACCGAGATCCAGAGCCGGCGGGCGGTCATCGAGGAACAACGCAGCCAACAATCACCAAAGGACGTGAAGGTGTCATGACGACAACAGAACAGACCACTGCTCGACCGGCCCCCGAACTCGACGCCCACATCGCCGTGCCCGAGCGGGTCAGGAAGGCGGAACTGATCGCTCAGCGGTCCCAGTACCGGCTGTCTTCGAGCCGGGAGGTGGGAGGGTTGCTGTGTGCCCTGGCCGCCGGTATCCCCGGCGGCCGATTTCTCGAGTTGGGATCCGGTGTCGGCGTGGGCAGCGGTTGGCTACTGGCCGGCATGGACGCCGACTCCAGACTGGTGACGATCGAGTCCCACGAGCGGGTTCACGCCGTATGTCACCACATTGTGGGTGACGACCCCCGGGTGGAAACGGTTTGTGCCGACGCCGACGACTGGTTGGCCGCCAACCGCGACCAGGCATTCGACTTTGTCTTCGTCGACACCACGTCGGCTAAGTTCCATCGCCGCGACCTGGTGTACGGCGTGATGAAGCCCGGTGCCTACTTCGTGGGCGATGATCTGTTGCCCAACGACACCTGGACCGAGGATCATCCGGCTCGGGTGAAGCGGTTTCGGCGGGAGATCGTGAACGAACCGGGCCTGGACGCCGTGCTGCTCGACTGGGACAGCGGGCTGGTGATCGGGGTCTATCGGCCCGACGGGGTCTAGGCCGGCCCGATACCACACCTTCCGTAACGACACCCCGTCCAGAGCGGCATCATTCAGGCCACGATGCTGACCAGCCGCTGGTCGACCACGATCACCTTCTTCGGTTTCGAGTCGCCCAGGACGTTCTGGATGCGATCGTCGGCCAGGGCGGCGGCCGTGATCACCGCGTGCTCGGCGTCGGCGGCCACGGTGATCCGGCTGCGGACCTTGCCGTTGACTTGAATCGGCAACTCGATGGTGTCGGTCACCAGCAGGGTCGGGTCGGCCACCGGGAACGGCTCTCTGACAAGCATGTTTTCGTGGCCCAGCCGGCTCCAGAGCTCTTCGGCCACGTGGGGGGCCAGCGGCGCCACCATAACGGTCAGGGCCTCGGCCACCGCCCGAGGGGTCGCTTCCAGCTTGGTCAGGTGGTTGTTCAGTTCGATCAGCTTGGCCACTGCGGTGTTGAACCGAAGGGTCTGCATGTCTTCGTTCACGGCGGCGATGCAGCGGTGGAGTAGGCGCCGGGTGTCGGGGTCGGGCTCCTCGTCGACAACAATCGTCTCCCCGCTGTCCTCGTCGACCACGTTTCGCCACAACCGCTGCAGGAACCGGTACATGCCCACAATGTCTCGGGTGTCCCACGGGCGGGACTGGTCCAACGGCCCCATCGACATCTCGTAGAGGCGCAGTGTGTCGGCCCCATATTGGTGGTAGATGTCGTCGGGAGAAATGCCGTTTTTCAGGCTCTTTCCCATCTTGCCCCATTCCCGCTCCACCGGAGAGCCTTCATGGAGGTATCGTCCATCGGCGGTTTCGGTCACCTTGTCGGCCGGCACGTAGACGCCACGATCGTCGGTGTAGGCGGCGGCCAGGATGTATCCCTGATTGAACAGCCGGTAGAACGGTTCCTTTGACGAGACGTGGCCCAGATCGAACAGGATCTTGTGCCAGAATCGGGCGTACAGCAGGTGGAGCACCGCATGTTCCACGCCGCCGACATACAGGTCTACCCCTCCGGGGTGACCGGGAACATCGGGGTCGGGTCCCATCCAGTAGCGTTCGATCTCGGGATCGACCAGGGCGTCGTCATTGCCAGGGTCGAGGTAGCGCAACTCGTACCAGCACGATCCGGCCCACTGGGGCATCACGTTGCCGTCGCGTCGATACTGCTGCCGTCCGTGGCCGATGTCGAGCTCGACGTTCATGAACGAGTCGATGCGATCGAGCGGGCTCTCCGGTTCGCTGAACTCGTCCTCCGGGTCGAAGGTCCGGGGCGAGAAGCTCTCGGTCTCCGGCAGCAGGACCGGCAGCAGCTCATCGGGAATGCTGTGGGCGATCCCGTCCCGGTCGTAGACGATGGGGAACGGTTCGCCCCAGTACCGTTGCCGGCTGAACAGCCAGTCCCGCAGGCGGTAGGTGACGGCCGGATGGCCGGATCCGGATTCCTCCAGCCAGGCATCGGTTCGGGAGATGGCCTCCTCGACGGTGGTGAGACCGTCGAGGGTCAGAGAGTCGTTGCTCGACTGCACGTACTCGGCGTCGCCCACAAAGGCCTGGGGCCAGCGGGAGCAGTCGAGGGTTGGATCCAGCCGGTGTTCATCGAACCAGGAATCGGGCGGCCGCTGGATGGCCCTGATGGGAAGATCGAACCGCCGGGCCATCTCGAAGTCGCGCTGGTCGCCGCAGGGCACCGACATGATGGCACCGGTGCCGTAGCCCATGAGCACGTAGTCGGCGATCCAAATGGGGATCTCCTCCCCGGTGGCCGGGTTGACGGCCACCGCTCCGGTGTCGACGCCCGACTTCCGCCGGCTCTCGTCCTGGCGGTCGAGGTCGCTGGTCTGGTCAGCCTGGCGGCGGTAGGCGGCCACCGCCTCGGCCTGGCCTTCGTTGGTCACGGCGTCGACCATCGGGTGTTCGGGGGCCAAGACCAGGAAGGTGGCGCCGAACACGGTGTCGTGCCTGGTGGTGAAGACCGGGATCGGACCGGCCTCGGTCTCGAACCGGATCACGGCGCCGGTCGAGCGGCCGATCCAGTTGCGCTGCATGGCCTTGATCGGTTCCGGCCAATCGAGCAGGTCGAGGTCGGCCAGCAGCCGATCGGCGTAGACCGTGATCCGCATCATCCACTGCCGCATGGTCCGCTGGTAGACCGGGAAGTTGCCCCGATCACTGCGGCCATCGGCCGTCACCTCCTCATTGGCCACCACTGTTCCCAGCCCCGGACACCAGTTGACCGGGGCTTCGGCCCGGTAGGCCAGGCGGTGGTTGTCGATCACGGCCGCCTGTTCGACCGGCGACAGCGACGACCACGGTCGCCCGTCGGGCGAGGCCCGGGTGCCGGCGGCCAACTCGGCCTCCAGTTCGTCGATGGGCCGGGCCTGGTCGAGCTGCGAATCGTACCAGGCGTTGAAGATGCGGGAGAAGATCCACTGGGTCCAGCGATAGTACGAGGGGTCGGTGGTCGACACGCTGCGGTTCGGGTCGTGGCTGAGGCCGAGCCGGTGAAGCTGGCGTCTCATGATGGCCACGTTGCCGTCGGTGGTGATCGCCGGGTGTTGACCGGTTTCGATGGCGTACTGTTCAGCCGGGAGTCCGAAGGCATCGAATCCCATGGTGTAGAGAACGTTGCGGCCCAGCATTCGCTGAAAACGCACGTAGGTGTCGGTGGCGATATAGCCCAGGGGGTGACCGACATGAAGGCCTGTGCCTGATGGATAGGGGAACATGTCGAGAACGAAGAGCTTTTGGCCGAGGGCGTCGGAAGCCGCCGGATCGTCTGCCGTTACCGAAGGATTTGGGGTGACAAAGGCGCCGCTTTCGTCCCATCTGTCACGCCACTTCCGCTCTATGTCCTGGGCCAACGAACTGTTGTAGCGAAACGGAGGTATGTCGTCTCTATCCGTCTGCGTCATTGGTCAATTCTAGCGAATGGGGTCGGCGGGGTTCAGCCCACCATCGTTTCCCCGTCTCGCACCAACAGGTGGTAGAGATCGGCATAGAGGCCGTCGGCCGCCAGCAGTTGATCGTGGGTGCCGTGTTCGACCAGGCGGCCTTCGTCCAGCACCAGGATCTGGTCGGCCTCGGTGATGGTCGACAGCCGGTGGGCGATCACCACCGAGGTGCGGCCGGTCAGAGCCTGGGCCAGTGCCGACTGGACCAAGGCTTCGTTCTCCGAGTCGAGATGGCTGGTGGCTTCGTCGAGTATCACCATGGCCGGGTTCTTCAGCAACATCCGGGCGATCGACAGCCGCTGTTTCTCACCGCCCGACATTCGATAGCCCCGCTCACCGACGATGGTGTCGAACCCGGCGGGCAGAGCCTCGATCACCTCATGGATCTGGGCCGCCCGGCAGACCTCGATCAGTTCGGCCTCGCTGGCCTCGGGTTTGGCGTAGCGCAGGTTGTCGCCGATCGACTCATGGAACAGGTGAGGATCCTGCACGACAACACCGATGGCGGACCGCAACGACTCCTGGGTGAGGGTGCGCACGTCATGGCCGTCGACCAGGACGGCTCCGCCGGTCACGTCGTAGAGCCGGGGGATCAGTGAGGTGAGGGTGGTCTTGCCCGCCCCCGATGGGCCGACCACGGCCACCAGTTGACCAGGCTCGATGGTGAAGCTCAGGTTCTTCAGCACCGGGGCCGCTGCTGTTTCCGCCTCGACCGTGAGCTCCGGCGAGCCGCCCGGCGTTTCCAGGCCGGGCACGATCAGCTCGTCGGAGCGGGGGTAGCGGAATGAGACGTCGCGGAACTCGATCCGACCTCGGGGGTCGGTCAGCGACCGGGCGTCGGCGGCGTCGGTCAGGGGGCTCTTGGCGTCGAGCACCTCGAAGACCCGGTCGAACGAGACCATGGCGGTGAGCACGTCGATGCGGGCGTTGGTCAATCCGGTCAGGGGCATGTAGATACGACCCACCAGCAGGCCCATGGCTGTTAGCTCGCCCACGGAGAAGGAGCCGTTGAGGGCGAACAGTCCGCCCAGTCCGTAGACCAGCGCCGTCCCGATGGCACCCAGCAGCGAGAGCACGGTCATGAAGCCCCGGGTGAAGATGGCCGACCGGATGCCGATGTCGCGTACCTGGGAGGCCCGGTCGGAGAACAGTTCCAGTTCGTCGTCGCCCCGGCCGAAGAGTTTGACCAGCAGCGCCCCGGCCACGTTGAATCGCTCCGTCATGGTGGAGTTCATCGCCGCGTTGAGATCCATGCCGTCGCGGGTGATGGCCTGCTGGATCCGACCGATGCGGCGGTAGGGCAGTACGAACAGCGGAGTCAAGACCAGGGCCAGCAGGGTCAGTCGCCACTCCAACACGAACATGGCCACCAGCGTGGTGACGAGAACTATCACGTTCGAAACGACTGTGCCGAGGGTGGTGGTCAGGGCCCGTTGAGCTCCGATGACGTCGTTGTTGAGCCGGTTGGTCAGGGTGCCGGTCTGGGTTCGGGTGAAGAAGGCCAGTGGCAGCTGCTGCACGTGATCGAACAAGGCGACCCGCAGATCGTAGATGACTCCTTCGCCGATGCGGGACGACCAGAACCGTTCGAACAGGCCGACGGCCCCCTGGAGGATGGCGGCGGCCACGATGGCGATGGCGAAGATCAGGAGCAGCCGGCGGTCCTCATTGGGAATCGCTCGATCGATGATGGAACCGAACAGCAGCGGGGGCACGAGCCCCAGAACGGCCTGCAGGATCACCGCACTCAGAAAGCCGACAACCTGCATTCGATAGGGCTGGGCGAAACGCCAGATCCGGCCTGCGGTCTCGGGCCCGATGCGGACGTCTTTCACCGATTCGGGGTCTCGAGGCCACAGCATGTGCATCGACATCATTGGGTCCAGCGTACGGCTGTGGGCTGCGATTGGGGTCGGCTGTACCCTTGGTTGCTGAGTCGGAGGGGAATCAGCAGAGCCCATGGCATTCCGGAACAAGCAGCAGTCGAAAGGGAGCGTGGTGCCGGCTCCCCGTCTCGACCGGTTCGATCCGTTTCTGGGCGATGTCGAACTGCGGAACGGTTACCGCTATCTGGTCGACGGCGATTGGCGTCGGCTGGAGTCGTTTCTCGACAGCTCCTCCAAGTACTGGTTGTTCTCCTCGACGGTCACAAGTCAGCTGGTCGGCGTTGAGACGATCACCTTCCTGCGTTGGATGGAATCCACCAACTCTCCCAGGGCCCGGTGCTACCACGCAGCCGCCCTGATTCGCGACGCCTACCAGGTGCGGGCTGCGGTCGAATCCCGAGTGGCCGACCCGGTGTTTCGGGCCGAATACGGCGACGCTGAGGTGGCTCGCCACTCGGAGGATGCCATTGCCGACTGTCACGAATCGCTCAAGCAGGCCGAGCGAGATCTGTACGATGTCATCCGCCACCGGCCCGGACTGTCCGATCCCTGGGTGTTTCTGCTGATCAGTGGGCGGGGACTGGGGGTTCGGTTGGAGGAGCTACGGCAACGGTTCGACAATGCCCACAGCCGTGATCCGTTTCGTCCTGATGCCTGCCGCGAGTATCTGGAGGGATTGACCGAGAAATGGGGTGGCTCCCAGGAGGCCACCTTCGACTTCGCCCGATGGATCGAGCAGGAGGCGCCGGCCGATTCACCGGCCCGGATGTCGCTGCCGGTGGCCCATCTGGAACAGGGTCTCCTCGACGGCCAGGGTTCGAAGTTGGCGGCCTATCTCAATCAGGAATCAGTGGTGGGTGAACTCGCCGGGGCGCTGGAGTCGTTCTTGTTGGCCACACCCCCTTCAGGACCCACCGAGACGTTGCCGGTGCTGAATGCCTACGCCCTGGCCATCAGTGCCGACAGCTCTCTCACCGCTCACCTCATGACCGAGGTGTTCGACCGGATTGCCCAGCGGCCGACGGCCTACCCGTGGTCGTTGTACAAGGAGAACATTCCCGAGGTGTTCGCCGAGATCCAAACCGACCAGCGTCGCTTCTCGGCCAAACACTGAGGTCGGCCCCACAAGTCAACGGCCCCTCCACTCTCGCCGAACTTTGGGACTCCCACGACCCGTTTCTGGGTCGTGGGAGTCCCAAAGTTCCAGATGGGTCGGGGGGTGAGACGGGTGGGCTACCGCAGTGAGATGCCGGCGACCTTGGTTTCCAGGTATTCGTCGAGACCTTCGTGGCCGCCCTCACGGCCCAGGCCGGAGTCCTTCATGCCGCCGAAGGGCACGGTGGCCGACGTGGGGTTGACGTCGTTGATGCCGATGATGCCGAAGCGCAGTGCCTCGAACGCGGTTATGGCGGTCCGCATCGAATCGGTGTAGACATAAGCCGCCAGCCCATAGTGGGTGTCGTTGGCCAGCTCGATCACCTGGTCGACATCGTCGTACACCACCACCGGTGCCACCGGGCCGAAGGTCTCCTCCTGGTACACGGTCATCTCCGGCGTGACCTCGGTCAGCACCGTGGGGGCGTAGAAGAAGCCCTGGTCGAGCCCGTTGTCGGTCAATCGTTGTCCACCCACCGGCACCCCGGCCCCCTTGGATCGGGCGTCGTCGACCTGGGCCGCCACCTTGTCGACGGCGGCGTCGTCGACCAGCGGGCCCACGCCGACCCCGTCATCCATACCGTTGCCGGTGATCAGCCCGGTCACCCGCTTGGTCAACATGTTGACGAAGGCGTCGGCGGCGTCACGGTGGACGTACAGCCGGTTGGGGCTGATGCAGGCCTGGCCGGCGTTGAGAAACTTGAGGGCCGCCGCCCCCTTGGCTGCGTTCTCGGGGTCGGCGTCGGGGTAGACGATGAACGGAGCGTGCCCGCCCAGCTCGACCGACACCCGCTGCAGCGACACCCCGGCTTTGGCCGCCAGGATGCGCCCCACGGCAGTTGATCCGGTGAAGGTCAGTTTGCCGACGCGGCTGTCGGAGGTGAAGACGTCGCCGATGGGCACCGGGTCGGCGGCGGTGACCATGTTGATCACTCCCGGCGGCACTCCAGCCTCGTCGAAGATCTCGAACACCGCCTTGGCGCACAGCGGAGTGGCTTCGGCCGGCTTGAGCACCACTGTGCACCCGGCGGCCAGGGCCGGGGCCATCTTCCTGGTCAGCATCGAGATCGGGTAGTTCCACGGGGTTACGGCGGCTACCACACCAATGGGCTGGCGGATCGACAGGAACCGCTGATCGGGACGGCCCGACGGTAGCCACTGGCCGCTCAAGCGGCGGCCCTCCTCGGCGAACCAGCGGATGAAGTCGGCGGCGTAGCCGACCTCGAAGGTGGCGGCCCGCAGTGGCTTGCCCTGCTCCGACACCATCAGCAGGGCCAGCTCGTCGGCTCGGGCGTTCATCAGGTCCCAGGCCTTCATCAAGATGTCGGCCCGCTCGAATGCCGTGGTGGTCGACCATCGGGCGAAGGCGGAGTCGGCAGCGTCGATGGCGGCGCTGGCATCGGCCGCTCCACCATCGGCAACGGTGCCGATCACCTCCCCGGTTGCCGGGTTGACGACCTCGAAGGTGGCTCCCGACTGGGCGTCGATCCATGCACCGTTGATGAACATGGGGCCAAGCCTAGATCGTCGCCGAGACTTGCAGTAAAAAGCCAGGCGACGCCCAGCTTTTTACTGCAAGTCTTCCGGTGGGGAGGAGGGGCGGACCGAGTCGTAGCGCAGCGGCGTCCGGCGCATCGGGCCGCCGGCCGGGCGCTTGCGACGACCGACCCACAGGTGCACATCGCCATCGGCGCTACGGGCCAGCTGCCAACGGCGGCTCACCCGCACTCCGCCGCTCGGGACCTCCTCCTCGTGGACGACGAACACCCCGTCCGGCTCCAGGATCCGGCCCTTGGCCGAATGAGCATCGCCGTCGGCTCCGGCGATCGTGCCTCGCCTCATCACGATCTCGGGTCGGGCCGCGGTGATGCGGACGGGGACGAGCGGAACCCAGTTGTCCCACACGTCGGTGGCCAGCTGGTAGGCCCAGGTGCCGTCGTCGGACACGTCCCTGCCCCACGGATCGGGCGGGTTGCCCTTCTCCCGGTCGACCGGACGGCCGGCGATGCTCTCCACCCGGCGTTCGATGGCCCAACCCAGGTTGGCCTGCTCGTCCCGCCGGAACTCGACCGACTCCAACGGCGGGCCGGCCTCGGTGGAGGTGACCACCGGGGGCAGGAACAGCAGCGGAGCGTCACCCCGCTCGGGTCCGGGGTCGCCGGACAGTTCGAACCACCGCCATGGTCGATCGGTGTCACCGTCGTTCACCGCAGTGGCTTCGATCCTGGTCGTCATCCCGAAGTTGTCCCGCACCCGAAGATCGGTGATCACCGCCACCGAACCGACCGGCAGGGTGCAGGGCAGCAGGTACCAGTCTTCTCCGGCCACCATGGCGTAGGCCGCCACCACCGACCGGGCCAGATCCTCCGGGCCCCGGGCCAGGTCACCGAACGACACGTCGCCGTCCTCGAACTCCCACCAGCGGGCGGCCGGCATGCCGGCGATCTCCAGCGGCACCGGCAGCGAGGTCAACCGCTTGCGGATCAGGCCCGGTGGGCTGTCGCCCGGCCCGTCGACCTCGGGCCGCGACTCCACGTCGAAGTGGAACCAGTCCAGTCGACCACCCGGATACTCGGGAGCATCGAGGGCGATGGTGCCGGCCGTGCTCTCGGCCGCCACCCCCATGCGGTACTCCTGTCGTCGGGCCGACCAGGCCGACGGCTGCTCGGGCGACGGTTGGCGGAACAGGTCGGCTTCCTGCTCCAGCCACGACGTGATGATCCTGGCCGCCCGGGTGACGGTGCGGTCGGGTCGCCCGGCCAGCTCCGGCAGGTTTGCCGGGTCGCCCCCGGCGGCCGCCACCGCATCGGCCAGAGCCCAGGCATCGGGCGAACGCCGGGCCAGCAGCCGCAGCCGGGCCGTGCCCACCGGGTCGAGGGCTTCGTCGTCGCTGTCGCCCACCGGGGTGGCCAGGGGGTAACCATCGCCAAGGCCCTGGACGAGGTCGGCCGGGAGCCGGGCCGCTCGCAGCCGTCGCACCAGGGCGGCGCCGCTCTCCAACCGCATCCGCAGTTCGGCCGGACCGGTACTGATCGGCTCCGACTCGGTCAGCGTCTCCAGAGGAACACCGGTGCGGTCCCGGGGCACGATGTCGGGGGAGGGACCGTCGCCCACCCGGTACTCGGCGATGGGGGAGGCCAGCACCGTGCCCGTCATCAGCACCGGGCTGGCCGCGTCCTCGCCCCGGAACTCTCCCACCTGCCACTGCCGGGCCAGCATCCACAGCGGGTCGGCCAGCGGCGAGCTGATCCCCTCGCTCAGCTGGGGATCAACGGCGCTGCCTTCCAACCGTTTCCACGTCACTGGCGTACCTTCCTGTCCCATACGAAGAGCTTCGTCGGACGATGTTTCGCCGTCAGGCGAAACTCGAGATACCGCTGGCGGTGTTTCGCCGTGAGGCGAAATCCGGTAAGCACCTGCGCCGCAGGTGCGACGTCCGGCCCTGCGACGGTCATGGGAGATCCCCGATCGTGACGTTCGACGGAAGGAACACCGCCGGCAGGTAGTGACCGATGTCGGCCACGTGATCGGGGCCCACCGATCGGTATTTGAACATGTCGATGGTGTGCAGCAGCTGGTCGGCCAAGCCGTCGGCGTTGAAGCCGGACTCCTCTTCGTCGACCACCGAGAGCAGGATGGCCTGAGGGGCCCGGGCCGTGGGGCCGTCGAAGTGGACCGCCACCCCGGTCTGCTGGTTGGGGCGGGGGATGCCCTCGGTCCAGCTGTCGAAGAGAACGCCGGTCATGGCTTCCTGATCGGCCAGCGACTTGGGACCGGTCAGCGACACCAGGCAGAGACGATCACCCCGGCCTCTCGGGTTGGTGACGGCCGCCCACCCGTCGTTGTCCTCCGGCAGCTGGGCCAGGCCCAGCGTCGCCGGGGGTCGATCGAGGGCCGTCTCGGCCAGCAGCAACCAGTCGGTGGCCGCTCCGAGATCGGGTCGGACCCGACCGGATTGCCGCAGCCAGCGGTGACCGTCGGCCGACACTTGATTGCGGCGGCGAGCCGACGAGGCCGACGACGCCCGTTCGCTGTTGGCCGACGGTTTGAAGACCGGCAGGATCGGGGTGGCGTTGCCGGTGAGTTGACGTAGCCGGTCGACCTGATCCTGACCGTCAACCGGGTAGAGCCGATTCTTGAGGGCGCCGGCCACCGAATCGGCGTCATCCCGGCCCGATCCGGCCTCGGCCGCCGCCACTGCGGCGGCAGCCCCGATGACGGCGGCTTGGGCCAGCGCCTGGAACCGGATCGCGGTGTCGCCGCCGGTGAGATGGTTCAACAGCTCGGCCAACGCCTGCTCAGTTGCTGCCACCCGCTGATCCAGTTCGTCGAGCAGGATCTTTGGCTCCTCCAGTATCACCCCGGGGACCTCGAGATCGGCGGCCGTGAGGGGCCGGCTGCGGCCGATGGCGTGCTGACCGGCTGCGGCCAACAGCCCGAACTCGTCCAGGCTCAACTGATCATCGGAACGGGCGGGGGCGGTCGTGTCCAGTTCCACAGTCACGTCGGGCCCGTACTGGGCCTGAGCCTCCAGGGCAGCGAAGGCGGCCAGCAGCCGACCGAGTCGGGATCGGGACTGGCCGGCGGCGGTGCCGGCCAGGCGGGCGGCGTCGTCGACCGGCAGTCCGAGCGCCGCCAATACCACCACGTCGCTGCCGACGACGGCGCCGCCGGCGTCTCGGATCGTCGCCTCGGCCACCACCGCAGCGGGGTCGGGCAACAGTCCTTCGAGCCAGGCCGCCAGCCGGGGTTCGGCCCGCCCGGCCAGGCTGGCCACCAGTGTCCGGGTCGGCGGGTCGGTCTCGGTTGACCAGGCGGCCAGCACCCGGTGGGTGATCAGCTGGGCTTCTCGCTGACTGTCGACCACGGTGATCGGGGGAACGGCGCCGTCGCCGCCTCCGGTCACCGCCAGCATGGCGGCGGCGGCATCGGAGTTGCCCTGGAGGATGCTGTGCACGCTCTGGGCCATCGACAGGTCGGCCACCGAATCGAGGTCACCGGCGATGGCTGCCAGCGCTTGGCGCACCTCATCGGCCTCCTCGCCGTCGGCGGTAGAGGTCAGCTCGGCCTCGATCTTGGTGAAGAACTCCTCCTCTCGGTCGGTGTGATCCACCTCGGAGTAGGCGCCGGCCACCAGCAGTCCGTCGACAATGGCGGTGGGCGGATCGCTCGACCCGGTGACCTCCAGCGCCGCCCGACGCACCGTCTCGATCCAGACGTCACGCCGCAGGTCGTGCAGGTAGCGCTCGAAGCGGGCCCCCAGGAGTTCGGCCAGATCCTGACCGTTGCGGACACCGTCGAGGATCCACTGGCCACCCCGCACCCGTTGCGATGACAGGTCGACCGACAGGGGGGTTTCGCCGCTCTGGGTGCCGTAGGCACTCCAGCCTGAGCGCAACACGGCGGCGGTCGAGGCATGGGTCAGTGACGAGGCGTGGATGAAGCCCTGGGAGACGGGATCGTCGGACCGTTGCAGGTCGAGCAGCCAGCCGTAGGCTCCGATCTGGGAGCCGTACTTGACCCGCCGTTTCTTGGCCAGCAGTTCGGCCGCCCGACCGGTGGCCCAGGCGTCCCAGCGGTACATGGCCAGGCCCAGGCTCTCCCGCAGCAGCCGTTCCAGCTGTTTGATGGGGTCGGTCACCGATTCGTGGTCGATCATGGCCACCAGCACCTGGAGAGCCAGGCGGACCGGGCCGATCTCGGTGGTGGGCACCGTCCCCACATTGATGTTGACCAAGTGGGCCAGCAGGGGAGCGGGCGCAGCTTCGTCGATCAGCGACAGGCGTGACGGCGGGGGAACGTTGTTGGTCTCGGCCCGGTCCAATTCGGCGATGGCGGCCGTCAGCAGGTCCCGGATCTCGGTGACGGTGGCTCCTCGGCTGACCACCAGGGGGGCGGCATCGGTGGTGTTGTCGGCGTAGGTGCTCGACATCAGCCGCACCACCTCATCCGATCCCAGCCCTGCCCCGTCGACCCAGTCCCACAGCTGCTGGGGAACCGCATTGGCCGACTCCCGGTGCATGTCCAGTAGCGGGGTGAGGTCATCGTCGATGAGCTGAAGGATCGACAGGGCCAATGTCGGATAGTGACCCGGATTGTGGGCTCCGATTTCGTCCAGCAGGTCGTAGGCGTGCTGCACCTCGTCCCGAAAGTAGCCGAGGTTGGCCGTCTGGGTGCCGCTGTCAGGGGGAGGGATCGGCGGGTTCTCGTCGGGCCTCCCGGTCACGTAACGTTTGCGGTCGTTCTCCCACCAGTAGCGCCAGATCAACGAGTCGACCGGACCGCCCTCGGCCAGATTCTGGGCATTGTGCTGATCATTCTCGATGTGCGCCTCCATGCGATCGATCAGCTCGTCGAACCGGGCTTCGTCGTCGGGCAGATGGTTGGTGGCCGTCCGTAGCCGCAGGGCGGTTGGATGGGGTACGGCGCCCAGCACCTCGCCCACCGTGCCGGCCACCGCCTCCGGGCTGTCGGTGGCCACGCCGTCGGCCGCCTCGGGGTCGAGCACCGGTACCGGGAGTGATGCCTGCCAGAAGTCGACCATGGTGGCCAGTTGATGTTCCAGCTTCTGGTCGAAGGAGAAAGCGGCGTTGTTCTGCTCCGGTCGGTCGGTGATGGGCAGTAGTCCGTAGGGTTGTTCCCCCACCCGCAACACCGGCAGGGGACCGGCGCCCCGGACCCAGTCGACATACCACTGCCGGAAGGTGGCGGTCAGGTCACCGGTGGCCCTCGACCCGTCGGCCTTGCCGAACGGCGACGAGAGGTACCGACCGACGACGGCGTAGCCGAGCGACAGGTTCATGGCCCAGGCCGCCGCCCCCTCGCCCCAGTCGGCATGGACCGCCCGATCGAAGACGTTGGCTCTGACCCGACCCAGTCCCAGCGAGACCGAGTCGGCGGCGGCCAGTCGGTACAGCAAGGCCGGGTTGGCGGCGATCAGGACCCCCCGACCGGCCTGGGCCACCGGCCGGTCCGACACCTCCCGGTCGAACAGCTCATCGATGTCGGGATCGCTGAGCGAAACCCCCGATCGGGCTCTCTCGGTGTTGTTGGTTGGCGTCCCCTGAGGCACCAGGTCGACGCCCCGGGTGTACCAGTGGGCGGCCATCACGTCGTCGAGGGCGTCGCCCTCGCCGATCGGGTCGCGGTCGGGGCGCACCCCCAGAACCAGTAGGCGGCTGACCGGCTTCGGTACCTGGCCGATGGGGATCCGGATGCCCATACCCCGGCGTTCGGCCACGTCGAAGTCGACGGTCCACAGCAGATCCTGATTGGCCAGAAACGCTTCGGGAGCCGACAGAGGCTTGCCGGTGATGGGATGCACGGCGTCGGGTGGTTGATTGGCCAGCGACGGTGCCATGGCCAGGTCGTCGGCCACCGGCTGGGAGAACTGGGTGTGAGCGAGCTGACCGTCCTTGTCGTAGAGGCGCACCATCCACTGGTCGGGGAGGAGCCGGGCCGTCACCGGGGTGGCCTCCTCGGAGGTGGTGAGGTCGGCGAAGGTCGGTTCGTCGTCGCCCGAATCGAGGTTGGTCGGGGTGGTGGCGGTCGACACCCACAGCGCCCGGTAGGGGTTGGTGGTTTGGGAGGCCAGCCAGGTTCGGGCCTCGCTGATGACGGTGGCGTCGGTCTGGTTCCAAATCGAGTGCCAGAACTGTTGTCCCAGTAGCAGCTCCCGCTCGGTCAACGTTGGCTGGTGCCCGTCGGCGTGCACCACATCGGGGTAGACCCGGATGAGCAGGTGCCGGGGCCGCCCCCGGGGCAGGTAGCGGGCCTCCAACCTGACGGGCAGCAACGTCAGGGGGAGGTCGGGGTCGAGTTGCTCGAAGGCGGCGGTGCTCATTGTTCGCCTCCCGGCGACGTGCTCATTGTTCGCCTCCCGGCGACGTGCTCATTGTCCGCCTCCCGGCAGCAGGTCGTCGACGTCGATGACGTGTCGGTACGGGGCCTGGTAGGTGGCCCGGGCCATATGGGCGCTGTTGGTGCCCCACGGGTCGCCGCCCGGCGGCTGGTGGCCGGCCTTGAATCCAGCGGCGATGAGCAGGTGCGATCCTGGTCCGCCCTGGTTGGCCAGATGGTCCCAGGTGAGCTGGTTCCAGTCGGTCAGCGGAGGGACGGAGTCGCCTTCGGCCACCACATCGAGGCCGAATCGGGGTTCGGTCAGCTGCTCTTCGAACACCACTTGCCAACCCGAGTTGGGGGTGACGACCTCGTCGGCCAGGTCCTCGTCGAGGTCGAAGGCCAGGAACCGGATGTCGGGATCGATGGTGCCGGCGAACGAAGGCATGATCTCGGCGAGCGTGTCGTCGATGTCGCCCCGCAGCAGGATCCGAACCGTGGGGTAGTGGCGGATGAGGTCGCCCCGAACCAGCAGCACCAGCGTTGCTTCGTCCTTGTCGCCGACCAGATCGACCAGCTTGGTCTTCTCGATCCAGGTGGCCATGGGGTCGATGTCGACCGACGTCCGGTCGGGTCGTTCCCAGAACCGGCGAAAGGTGGTGGATCCCAGCTGGGCCGGGAATTCCCGCCACACCAACTCCTCGGTCATCTCGGTGTTGGCTCCGGCCAGGAACGCGGCCACGAACTCGGGGTTGGTGACCGCCATGCGCACGGCGTTGTCGGGGAAGTCGGCCGCGCCCGGCATGAGGAGTTCGGATCCCAGCTCGGTCAGCGACCAGACCAGCGCCTCGTCGATCACCGGGCCGAGCCTGATGCGACTGGGCAGCTCGTCGTCGGGAACCTGGCGGCGGTTGAAGATGGGGCCCAGGGCGGCGACGCGTTGCTCGGTGCGGGCCCGGGCCGAGCCGATCGGGTCGATGCCTTCGGTGGCCACCGCCGCCACCTCGTCGAGGCCCAGGTTCTCCGCTGAGCCGAGGACGACGGTGGCCTTCGACCGTGGCCTTCGTCGCCTCCGAAATCCGCCGGGCCCGTCGATGCCGGGCCCGTCGATGCCGGGTCGGTCGATGCCGGGAGGCGGCGGTTCGATGTCGGGGGGATCGTCACCGGGGGGAGGTTCGTCGATGATCGGCGGGTCGTCGCCGACGGGGGCCGGCAGGTAGGTGTCGCGAACCGGGTGGGCGTAGGCCATGCCCGCCGGCTCCACCGGGGCGGCAAACTGCAGTTCGTCCCGCAGGGCGGCCGAGCCGAAGGTGGCGCCGACGGCGGCGGTCACCGTGGGCAGGTCGTCCACCCGGGCCGCCGCCGCTTTGGTCACCACCCCGCTGGGCCGCATGACCCGCTGGTAGGCGGTGGTGACCAGGCCACTGGGGATCGTGCTGTCGGCCAGCAACACCCGGGGCGGCTCGCCATCGTCGTCCCGCAGGAAGCTGAGCTGGGACCAGGTGAGGGCGACCTGCTGGTGGGCGTCGAGCTTGTCGACCCGGGATTTCACCGTCCGGCCGATCTCCGACTGCAGCCGGGCGAACGACAACTGCCGGTTTGTCTCCCGTAGCTGGCCGACCTGCTGCCAGGCCAGAGCCATGAACCGCTCCTGGTTGCGGCGGACCACCAACGCCCCCAATCCGGCGGCCGACCGCCACGTCGGCTCCACGTTCACCTCCCGGGCCCACCCATCGTCGGGCACGGTGTGGTGGCCCAGGGCGTAGGCCCCGTGGAAGGGGATGGTGACCACCGGGTCGGGCTCGCCGGGACGCAACGCCGGCCGGATCTCCCCCTGATTCAGCAGCTCGATCGTCTCGGTCTCGAAGTAGTCGACGGCCGTCGGCCCCAACGGTTCCGGTGTGACCCCGACGTCCCAGATGGCCCCGGCGTAGTCGACCACGGTGTGGTCCGGTTTGACGTCCCGGGGCCAGGGATCGATCGGACCGAGATCATCGACGGCCATGGCTGTGAC
Organism: Acidimicrobiales bacterium; assembly: GCA_965216685.1. Classification (GTDB taxonomy): domain Bacteria; phylum Actinomycetota; class Acidimicrobiia; order Acidimicrobiales; family SZUA-35; genus JAHELU01. The sequence continues at coordinate 1,989,182 of OZ244195.1, read as the reverse complement.
CCCAAGCTGCAGGTTCGGGTCGTCGATGGGGGCCAACCGCTCACACAGTTCCTCGAACGATCCGGCCTGACCGGTGGTGAAGGTCCAGGAGTCGTAGACGGTCAGGTCGGCCTGCTCGGTCGGGTCCCAGGCCGGCTGCAGGGTGGCGCCGTCGTCAGAAACCTTGAATCCGTTGACCAGCGCCGCCCGGTAGGCGGTGCCGGGCCGCAAACGACGAGGGCACACCAGGCGGGCGATCACGGCTCCCGGCTGTTCGGTGACGGCGTCAGCCACATCGTCGAGCTCGACCGTCGACTGCACGTGGGCCCAGGCCCACACTTCGGAGGGGTGGGGGAGTTCGGATCCGGCCACCACCAGGCGAGCCGGTCGATCCTCGGACCCGGGAACGTAGTCGGCCGCCTCCTGCTCCACGCAGACCAACACCACCCAGGGGCGCAGCAGACCACCGGAGCCCGGCCCGGCCGGGGTCACCACCCAGGGCAGATCGGGGGTGGCCACCTCCACCAGGGGAAAGTAGCCGTACTCGGCCTCGCCCGCCGCGGCGGCCGGATAACGACGCACGATCATCGTCGAGGACAGGCCGGTGACATGGTCGGCCGGGCGCAGAGCGATGGGTGCTGTGGCCTGGCGACCGTTGAGGTCGACGTAGGCGTCGAGCGGGGCCGATCGGGGAAGATCGGATTGCCCGTCGTCGGTTTCGGCGATGGTGAGGGCGATGCCCCGCCGCAGCCACGGTAGGAAGTGCAGCGTTTCCGACATCTCAGTCTCCTCGGTCCAGCGATGACGTGGCCGGGACGACAACGTAACGGGCGGCGTCGGCGTCGTTCTCCGACCGCAGGGCGGCCAATGCCGTGTACTGGTCGACCCCGCCGGCCGGGACACCGTTGTCGCCCAGCACCTGGGTGGCCTCCCAACCGTTGTCGGCCCGGGCCACCGTGTAGGTCGTGGGCTCGACCGCCAGCAGGGGTTTGATGTCGGCGGTGAATCGGGACAGTCCGGCGGCGAAGGCTCCGGTGCCGACCGAATTCTCCAGGGTGCCCTCCTCGTAGTCGGTGGTGACCGAGGAACTGACGGCCTGGCCGGGCACCGAGATGGCGTCGCTGCCGAAGGTCAACCCGGCCTTCATCTCCTCGAACGACTCGCGGGACAGGCGCTGGGAGGTGCCCAGGTCCTCATACTGGGCCGGGGCGAACCAGTCGTAGGCGTAGCTCGGTTCCTTGCCTGCTTCGCCCTCCAGATACGAGGTGTCCCCGATCCCGTAATCGGTCACGGTCAGCAGCTCCTGGCCGTCGGCCGGCACGGCCTGACCGACCACCTCCAGGTTGCGTTCCAGCGGAGCCACGCTCTGGCGGGCCTCCAGCTGGTGGTCGGGTCGGATCCAGACGACCTCTGCGGCTTCGTCCCCACCGTCGTCGGCCGAACCGTCGTAGATGAGTCCGGCGGCGAATCCGCCGACCGGGGCCGACTCCCGCCAGGCCGACACCGACTGCAGCGCCGCCACCGCATCGTCCAGCGGGCGGGCCAACGGTCGCGGCTCCGAGCCGGCACCACTACCCACGTCGAAGGCGAAGTTGACCTTGAGCCCGAAGAACTTGAACGATGCGGTACCGGCGGCGGCCCACGGCTCCGGGCCCTCCAACATGAACGTCAGGCTGACCCCCATCAGCTCCCGGTCGCCGGAGTAGACGCCGACCCCGGCGGCCATGGAGGCCATGATGCGGAAGGGCGAGAACTGGAGGAGAACGTCGAAGGAGAACCATCCCCGGGCCGAGTAGGTGGCCAACCCCACATCGACGGTGGCCTCCAGGTTGACCGACGACCCGAACTGCAGCGAGTTGGACGTGACGGCCAGGTAGGCCTCGACCCTGACGAACACGTTGGCGGCCACGTCGATGGCGGCGAACATCCGCCTCAGATCGTGCATGTGGGCCGGGACCACACTCGGTGGTTCGAACCCGGGGTGGAACCCGCCCACCGACAGCAGGAAATAGGGTTGGCGGCCCACGCTGAGGAACATGGCCATGTCGCCGCCCAGATCAATGGTGCCCAGCAGCCGGGAGTCGTAGAGCGAGGCGGTCAGGGAGAACGTGGCCGCCGGTATGTCGATCACCCCCAGCGAATCCATGTTGATGATCAGCAGCGGCTCGTCGGGGGTGGGCAGGGTGGCGGCCACCGATCCCATCACCGCGATCAGGCCGTCGGGGAAGCTGATCACGATCCCCAACTGCCCGGTGATGCTCTTGGGGCTACCCCACCCGATCTGGATGACCGGGCCGACCACGGTGTTGCCGTCGGTCAAGGGGAAGTACTCGTCGATCTGGGCCGCCAGCTCCAGGGAGTTGTTGACCGGATCATCGGGGAACAGCAGAGCGTCGACCGCCCCCGTGCGCAGCCCGGCGGCCAGCGCCTCGGCGTCGAGCGAACGGTTGAGGGCCAGCAATCCGCCCACCCCCTCCAGGGTGAAGCCGAACCCGATCGGTATGCCGGGGAACGTGGCGGTCAGGCTGGCGTAGAAGGCCCAGCCGGAGGGGTCGCCGGGCAGGCGGGTGTCGACGATGACGAAGGCGTCGATGCCGACACTGATGACATCCAGGGTCAGCCCGCCCAGGTAGCGGCCGGTGTCTTCGAAGTACTCGACGAAGCCACCACCGGTCACCGTCTCGGTGGTGATCTGGAAGTCGACCCGGCTGGGCGGGGCCAAACCGAAGCCGATGTCGAGAGGACCAAGACTTCCTCCCGATTCGCTCACATCGAGGTTGGAGCGCAAACCGAAACGGTCGACTCCGACGGCAAAGACCAACAGTTCGGCCGCCAGGTCGGCGGTGAAGTCGAAGTCGAGGAAGCCGTTCTGATCAACCCGGGCCGTGAGGTGGAGCACCTCGACGGTGATCGGTCCCAACGACCGGAACACCGGGATGGTCACGTCGAACCGGGCGCCGCCCTGGAAGTGGAAGCCGATGTCGGATGACCAGCCGAGGAGCAGGTCGAAGTTGCCGTCGATGTTGCTGCTGGGCAGCACCTGGCGGGCGAAGGTGTCGGCCCCACCGGTGCCGATGACCAGCGCCAGGTCGTTGAGGGCGAGCGTGAGGTCGACGCCCGCCCCCTCGCTGTTCTTCTCGACCGCGGCCTCCAGCTCCAGCGATCCGAGATCGAGCCGGGAGCCTTCGTCGCTTCCGAACAGCACCGTCTTGGCTCCGTCGGGGTCGACCTTGCGGACGGCAATGGCGAACCGGAAGCCACTGGCAGAGTCGCCGGCCACCAGGTCGGCGTAGAGGTCGAGGTCGAGGGGTGGGTGGATGATCAGGGCGGGGCCGATCCCGGTGTCGAGTTCGGTTTCGATCTCCAACGTCCAGCCGGCACCGAGGTCCCGATCGACACTCCAGTTGCCGAAGGCGTAGGGTACCAGAGCCAGGCCCATCCCGACGTCGGTCCCTGGAAGCAGCGGTGACACGCCCAGCCCCGCCTCGGCGTAGTCGTCGGGCCAGAACCCGATCTGCTCGATGGGGATGCGCAGCTCCTGGGGGTCGTCCTCGACCCGGCCCAAGGCTGCGACCAACTCCGGGTCCTGATCCCGCAACGCTCCGGGTAGCCGGAGCGAGCGGACCAGGCGATCGAGCTTCTCCACCAGCAACTCGACGTTGGGGGCCGAAGTCTGCCAGTCGTAAACAAGCTCGACCAGGCTCATCGGGTCGCCCACCAGCATGGGCAGCCGATCCCAGTACACGATGTGGAGGGTGAACTCGGGCTGGTGGATGGCCGGGTCGGCGGCGGTGGGGATCTGAGCCACCAGACCGAGGTTGGCCAACACACCATGGAAACCCGGTCGCCGACTGCTGAGATGGCTGATGACCAGGTGGTCGACCAGGCGCCGCACGAAGGCCTGGCGGATGCCGCTCTCGTCGATGGCGTCCGACCCGATGGCCGACTCGATGTCGTCCAACAGGTCGTCGGCCGCGCTGACGATGGCGGCCAGATCGTCGAGCAGCCCGATGACCACCTCGACCGGGTTGCCGTCGCCCCCCTCCAGGGCCTCGATGGCGTCGCGCAACCCGCCGATCAGATCGCCGATGATGCCGAAGTCGCTGTTGAGCTGGTCGATGGCGGCGAACTCCCAGCCCAGATCGGCCAGGAGGCCGGTGGCGGCCTCGACCGAGTTCAGCCGGGACAGCGGCAGAAAGGCCGCGCCGAGTTCCTTGATCACCCCGTTGACGGCTCCCAGATTGGCGCTCATGGCGTCGGGGGATCGGGTAGGTCGTCGGCGTCGAAGTTGTTCTTGAACGAGTTGCGAACCGCGCTGAGCTCGACCACATCGGGATAGTTGAGCGCATAGCCCCGAGTTGCTCGACCCGGATATCGGGGCCATCTGGTCACGTTTCGTACGGTCCGTTTGAGCTCGCCGCCAATGTCGTCGACCTCGGCCTGCAAGGCGGTGATCACCTCGTCCTCGTTCCAGTTGTCGGGATCAGGATCGGTGAATGCGTTGGCTGTGGTGGCAGCGGCCACGGCCTCCTGTAGATGCTGACCGGCTATCCCCGTTCCGGCCCCAGCGGCGGCCGGTTCGATCAGGGACTCCGGCTGGTAGATGTGCCAGCGGTGCAGCATGCCGGCCGCCTTCTCCGAGGTGAAGATCTCACCGATCGTGGCTGAACGGCCGTCTATCTGTGGTCCAATCCCGTCAGGAAACGGCGTGTCTCGAACGTCACGGAGCCGGATGCGGGCCATGTCCCACATCGCTCTCTGGAATCCGGTCACCGTCCGACCGGCCATGATCCAGCGGTAGGCCCAGTGCCAGCTGCGGTAGTAGTCGAAATCGGCCAACTTGGTGGACGTTGTCGTGTACCGGCCATCGTCGGTTTGCACGGTCACCATGCTCTTGTATTTCCGTTGCACCTGGTCGAACAGTGCCCCCCCGCTTCGATCCGCACCGTTTATCCACGACTCCTCGATTCGAATACCGAACCGCTCAACGGCCTGATGGAAGGCCGCCCCGTCGAAAGCGGCCAGGTAGGCGAGAAATCCACAGAGCTCACCGTCCTCCACCGCGTCGGTGTCCCGCTCGTACAGGCCCAGGGTCCAGTGGGCCGGACCCAACGACACGATGGCCCGGTCGTAGCAGTTGATGCTGTCGAAGTAGCCGAGGCATTCGACCTCGGAAACGGCTCGGACCACCTTGAACGTTGCCCGCTGGGCCGCAGACAGCTCGGCCAGCGGCACCCCCAGGAGTCGCTCCGATGTCATCTCGCCCGCCGGCCAGACCGATGAGTAGACCTTCTTCCACACGCCCGACTCGGGTGGCACCTCGATATTCAGGTTCGGTCTGGTCGTCGGTCCACCATGAGGATTGGGCCCGTCCACGTAGCAGCCGACATCGATCAGCGTGCCGTCGTGATAGACGGCGTCGGCCGGCATGTCGTAGTAGCCGCTGAGGTCGAGGGCGAACATCAGGCGGGTGTCGGCGTGTTGACCATCAGCGATGGTGGCATCGTTGTGTCGCCAGATGTTCTCGTAATCGCCGATGGGCGCCCCCGGGGTGGTGGCCACCCCGGCCGGGGGACTGGCCGGCGGGTTCCAGTCGGTATCCCAAGCCTCGATGACCACCGGACAGCGCCAGCCTCGTCGTTTCCACAAGGCAATCAGGATGCGGGTGGCGAGGTTGGCCACTCCGGAGATGGGGCCGCTGTAGGGGTACAGGTTGAGCACCTGTTCCAGGCGGTCGATGTAGCGGGGTTCCTCGTTCGGGGTGGCCGTTTCGGTGGCCAGGAAACGCATGCCGGCGTAGATCTGGAACTCCCGCACGGCCCACTCGGTGCGGCGGCCGAAGTCGCCGTCGGGGTTGCCGACGCCCCGGAACCCCAGCTCGCTCAGGTCCCATTGGAGGTCGTCGACGTAGGTTCCCGGCCCGGCCCCTGGTTGTCCGCCCCACACTTGGCGGTCGTCGTTGTCGTCCCGCTGGAGATCATGGCCGCCGTAGGCGTCAGCCCCGTCCTGCAGCGAGTCGGGGAAGACGCCGACGAGCACCGGCAGCCACATCAACCCGACGGTGGACTTGCCCCACCCGGTCGACGGCGTGGCCCCACCGGTGACGTGGGCCCCGGCTTCGTACTCCGTGGCCAGCGTGACCAGGGCGTCCTCGTCGGCCACGAGCTCGTCAACCGACAGATTCTGCCATGCCGGCCAGCGGGCTCGCAGGGCGGCCAGGTAGGCGGCCGCCGTTTCAATGCTGGCCTTGGGGAACCGGGCCAGGTTGAACAGGTCGGTCTTGTTGTCGACCGTTAGCTCATCGAAATCGGTCCACAACACATGATCGATTTCGGAGGCATCGGATCCGTCGACGGCCTTCTCCCGCCAGTCGATGTGCGGGTCGCCGCCTAGCCCGTCCTCCCCGACCAGGGCGGCCATGTTCGGCGGTCGCCACTGGGCCACGCCCAACCGGTTGTCGAGGTGGTCCACCACGTTGCGCCACCAGGCCAGATTGATGTCGTCGGCCGCCCGATCCAACTTCTGATCGCGGCCTGGTGTCCAAACGGTCACGCTGACTCGCTGATGTTTGGGGGCCTGCATGCACCCCTGATAGATCACCGCCGCCAGGAACCGGGGCGGCAGGTCGTGACCGGCGGCCGACTCGTTGATGTAACCCCGGAAGTCATCGGTCACCTCCGGCGTGCTCAGCGGATCGCCGGCGGCCAGGGCGAACAACGCCTCGTAGCCCGGGACTTCCATGTCACTGAACCCGAACCCCTGGAAGCGGGGACGGATCTCCTGGAACATGGTCAGCGTATGCTGCTCCGTCCCGGCCCGCATCAGTTTGACCGTGACCTCCAACAAGCCCAGCACCAACGGTTGATACGTGGTGACCCCGTCAGTGGTGGTCACGGTGTCAACGGTGGGCGACGAGATCGGATCGAACGTCCACCGGTACTCGTCGATCTGCTCGCCGGTGGTGACGAACACGCTGTAGTCGATGAACGACGAGATGCCGACAGGGGAGCTGAGCGAACTGACCAGGGCGATGTCCTCGCTTCCACCGGCTCCCTCGATCACCTCGGCCTGGCCGAGATCCCGAGCGCGGAAGCCCGACGGCAGACGGGACTCGGTGGTGCGGACACCCATCGTCGACTATTCCCTCCTTGGCCCGGCCCCTCAGCCGCCGGCCTGTCCGGGTCGCCCGGACATCAAAACCCTAATCTCGGGCCACAACCAGCCGCAAGCGAATATCGGCTAACCGTCTCCCGTTCCGAAAATTGCAGTAAATAACGAGGCGACACCTCGTTATTTACTGCAATTTTCGGAACCGGGGGGTCAGTCTTCGATACCGAAATCGAAGTCGGGAGGGAAGGCGCTCAGATCGACGTCGTCCTCGTCGACCGGTTCCGGGATCTCGGAGATGAGCTTGGCCACGGTGAGGCCGGCGATGACCCCGAACAGGTGTCCCTCCCAGGAGATGCCGGCCTGAGGTACCAGCCCGACGATGAGACCGTAGTACAACATGATGGCCACCAGAGCCGGTCCGAGGGCGGCCGGTCGCCGTTCGAAGAAGGCGGCACCCAGGAGCGCTCCGAAGTAGCCGAAGACCACGCCACTGGCCCCGATATGGTTGCCGTCGCCGCCCAGCAGCCAGGTCAGACCGCCGCCGATGACGATGGAGGCCACGGTGACACCGATCCAGCGAGCTCGACCCCGGATGGCGACCAGCCCGCCGAGCACGGCCAGAGGGGCGGTGTTGGAGAACACGTGGCCCCAGTCGCTGTGAAGAAACGGCGCCCACAGGATGCCGTCCAACCCTTCGGTCTCCCGGGGATGGATGCCACCCCGCTGAAGATTACTGCTGAAGACAAAGGTGTCGACCACCTCGACGGCCCAGATCAGGGCGATGTAGGCGGCGATCAGGGCGAAGGCCGAGCGGGCGGTCAGCCGGGTTATCCGCCCCAGGATCGTTTCGTCTTCCGGGCCGCCGTTGAAGGCGCCGGTGTCGGCATCGAATTCGTAAGGCATGCCGCCGGTCATGTACTCCAGGGTAGTCGGCCCGGGTCCACAGCAGTCATCCCCCGGCCGGGCACCGCGCCGAATCCAGGTTCGCTGCTCTAGGTTCGCTGCTCCCGGTAGCGGCGGATGATGACGGTGGCATCCATCCGGTTGTCGCCGGCTTCCTGGCTGTCGGCCAGGTACCGGCGGGTCATGGCCGTGAGGGGAGTGGGGGCGCCGATGGCAGCCGCCTCGTCGGCCACCAAACCAAGATCCTTGGCCATCCAGTCGACGGCGAAGCCGAAGTCGAATTCGTCGGCCAGCATCGTCTCGGCCCGGTTCGACAGGTACCACGAGCCGGCTGCGCCCTGGGACACGGCCTGGAACACCAGGTCCATGTCGAGGCCGGCCTGCTCCCCGAAGGCAAGGGCTTCGGCCGCCCCCTGGATGGCCCCGGCGCAGAGTATCTGGTTGACCATCTTCGTCAACTGGCCGGAACCGGCCGGTCCCACCAGAGTGATGGCCTTGGCGTAGGCGTCGATGACAGGCTCGGCCCGGGCGAAGTCGGCGGGATCGCCGCCACACATGACGCTCAGCTGACCGGCTTCCGCCCCGGCCTGCCCGCCGGAGATGGGGGCGTCGATGAAACCGATCCCGGCCGCTCGGCACGCCTCGTCGAGTTCTCGGGCCAGTTCGGCCGACGCGGTGGTGTGGTCGACGATGATCGCCCCCGGGGCCAGCGCTCCCAGTGCCCCGTCGTCGCCGCCGACCACCGAGCGTACATCGTCGTCGCCGCCGACGCAGACGAACACGAAGTCGGCCCCGGTGGCCGCGCCCGCCGGAGTTTCGTGTACCGAGGCCGTCGGTCCGTCGCCGTTGCCGTGCTGTTCCATCCAGCGTTGGGCCACCGCCGCGGTCCGGTTGAAGACCCGGACGGTGTGCCCGGCGGCCAGTAGATGCCCGGCCATGGGGTAACCCATGTTGCCCAGGCCGATGAATGCGCAGGTCGATGATTCAGTCATACGACAAGAATTTCAGCACACACCAGATGGTCGGCGCCGCTCAGCCGGAAATCCGTCAGATCCCCTGGCAGGTTTCGGGATCGACGAGAATGACCTGCGACTGGTTGCCGGCCGTGAGATACAGCGCCTCCACCACCCGGGGCGAACCGTCGTCAGCCCCGTCGCCGGCCGGGATCTCGATCGGCAGGTAGGCGATGACCTCGGTGCCGTCAGGCAGGGCGGCCTGATCGGCACAGCGGGCCGACGCGAGACCTCGCCATGGCAGTTCCAGCTCGGCCAGCAGATCATCGCTGGTGGGAACGGTGGCAAAGGTGGCCGCCGGTTCATCCCCGAAGAATCCCTCTTCGGCCAGATCACCGTTGATGACCGGTCCTTGGGCCTGCGCCGTATCGCCGTCGGTGCCATCAGCCTCCGCCGCATCGGCCGCTTCCTCGACGGCTTCCTCCGGCACCTCCAGGGCGAAGTCTCCCTCGGCATCGGTCGGCATGGCTTCGCTCTCGATGGCCTCATCGGCCTGGTCGATGTCGGCCGCGTCATCGGCGGCGGTCGCCGGCTCGGCCGCCTCGGCGGCCGAGGCGTCTCCTCCCTGCCCGGCGGCCTCAGTCGAAGCCTCGTCGGACACGACGTCGCCGGCCAGCTCGGTGTCGTCGCCTCCACCGACCTGGCCGACCAGGAACACAGCCCCGGCGGCGAACACCAGGACGCCGGCCACGGCCGATAGCCAGCGCATACGTCCGGCGGCCGCGGCCTCCCGCTGCTCCTGCTCGTTGCGGCGGGCTCGCAGGTCGATCACGGGGTCGGTGTCAGGTTCGACGGCGGTGTCGTCGGCGTCGTCGGTGTCGTCGATGTCGGGGTCGACGGCCATCAGGGTGGTTCGCCGTTCGGCCCCGGCCGAGGCGTCGAAGGCCTTGAAGGCGGCGGCCAGGTGGGCCTCCTTCGTTTGGCCCGATGGTGCCGGCACCGGAGCCCGAAGAGCGATCTGGGCGACCCGGAGTTCCTCGATCCGGGCCAGCAGTGCCGGGTCGCGTTCGATCATGGCCACCTCGTCCGGGGTGGCCTCCCCATCCAGATAACTGGATGCCAGGAGATCGAGTTCTTCGTCGGTCATCGGTTTGCGGGTTGGTCCGGTGCTTCCTGTTGACTTCGCTCGATACGACTCTGTTTCGTGCCTGTTGCGTACCGGTAACGGTTGTTGCTTCTCTATGACGACGGCCGGGTCGGGCTGGTTCCCGTCGCCGGCCGAAATTTCATTCCAATTTTGATATTCCTGCGCCGCTGGAGTCGGACTGAGTCAAAATGCCCGCCAGGTGACGCCGGCCCCGGGCGATCCGGGAGCGCACGGTGCCGGGCGGAATATCGAGCGACTGGGCGATCTCGGCGTAGTCGAGCCCGCCGACGTCCCGCATGACCACCGGTACCCGGAACTCAGGCGGGAGCAGGCGGAGGGCGTCATCCAGGCGATCGTTCTCGGTCAGCCGCTCCTCGAACGACGGGTCATCGCTCGGAATCTCCGGCCTCTCGTCGGCGTCGACCGCCACCGGCCGCCGTTTGCGGCGGCGCAGCTCGTCGAGGGTGGCGTTGGTGGCCACCCGGTAACTCCATGTCTTGAACGACGACCGGCCGTCGAATCGGGGCAGGCCCCGCACGATGGCCAGCAACGCCTCCTGGCAGGCGTCGGCGGCATCGGCGTCGTTGCCGGCGACACGACGACAGACGGCGTACAGCCGGTCGTAGTGGCGTCGAAGAAGCTCGTCTACCGCTTCCCTCGCACCCGCTTGAGCCTGAGCGACAAGCTCGGAATCGGTTCGTTCGATGGCCGAAGCATAGATCCTGAACGGGCCCAAACGGGCGCATGGTCACGGTTGGACCCGCCCGACAGCGTCATAACCACGAACTGGGGTTCCCAGGGGTCGCCACCGACCCCTGGGAACCCCAGAACGGCAGAACGGTGGGGGCCCGGCGGCTAGGGCCGCTCCGCCGTCACCTCGAAGCCGTCGACCCGAGGTTCGGTGTCGACCAGGTCGGCGGGGAAGCCGCCGGCCCGGAAGTCGAGGCCGAGGTCGTCCTCCCAGCGCTGTACCACCCGGGGACTGAGGGCACGTGGTCCGTAGCGCTCCTTGGCGTCGGCGAAGGCCGCCCGCACCACCGGACCAAGCTCCAGGTCGACGCCGTTGGCCCGGGCCACGTCGAGAAACAGATCGGTGTCCTTCTCCACCAGGTCCATGGTGAAGTTGATGTCGTAGCTGCCGTTGAGGATCAGCTGACCTTCGGTCTCGTGGGAGAACGAGTTGCCGGACGAGATACGGATGGCGTGGTAGGCCGTGGCCATGTCGATGCCGGAGGCGGCGGCCACGGCGAAGGCCTCGCCGGTGGCGGCCAGGTGGATGGCGGCCAGGTAGTTGGTCACCACCTTGAGCACCGACGCCGACCCCCAGTCGCCAGTGTGCAGAATTTGTCGGCCCAGGATCGTGAGCAGCGGAAGGCCCCGCTCGAACGCCTCCCGGGGACCCCCGCCGAAGATGGAGATGTTGCCGGTGGCCGCCCGATGACAACCGCCCGACACCGGGCACTCCAGCAGGGTGACCTGGTGCTCGGCCGCCTTGGCCCCCAACCGCTGGACCTCGGCGGCATCGGTGGTCGACATCTCCATCCACAGCGACCCTGGTCTCATGTTGGCCAGGATGCCCCCGGGCTTCTCGGTCGTTCCTTCGACCACGGCGGCGCAGATGGCCGGCGACGGCAGGCAGGTGATGACCACATCACACTGGCCGGCCAGGGATTCGGCCGAGTCGGCCGCCCGGGCACCTCGACTCACGAATGAGGCGACAACGCCGTCGTCCAGGTCGTGGACAACGAGGTCGATGCCCTGGTCGAGCAGCGATCCGGCCAACTTGGAGCCAACGTTGCCCAGGCCGATGAAACCAACGATCATCTCGAACCCCCCCGGTTCAGTGTGATGCCCGACGGGCCGATCGAAGGTAGGTTACGACGTGGCGGTGGTCAAGGCGGCATCGATGACATGAACCATTCCCGAGGTCGGGTCGACGGTGACGGTGTCACCGTTCCCGATCCCCGACATGGCCTCCCGGCAGCCGATGACGGCGGGAATACCCAGCTCCCGGACCATGACCGCGGCGTGGCACAGTAGGCCACCTTCCTGCACGACGACGGCCCCGGCGATGGCCAGCACGGCGTTGAACGATGGGCTGGTCCAGGGGGCGACCAGCACGTCGCCCGGTTCCATGACGGCCACCAGCTCGGCCGGGTCGTCGGCCACCCGGGCTGTTCCGGTGTGCGATTCGGAGCCGATGCCGAGTCCGGTCAGGGGTACGGGGGCGTCGACCGGAGCCGGTTCCAGCATTGACGTGGTGGCCAGGAGGATGTCCATCATCCGCCGGATCGACGGCGGTAGGGCCGATGTGTCAAGATCCGGTACCGGCGGGCCCAGCACGTCGGGTGGGTCGAGGGTGGCCTCCCAGCGGCGGGTGGCCGCTCGTTGGGCGAGGTCCGATGACGTCGGTCGGGGCGACCCGTCGAGAGCGTCGGCCAGCTCGTCGATGTCGAGTTCGAAGACCAGTCCGGGGTCGTCGAGACGGTTGCGGTCGGCCAGCCGGCGCCCCGCTTCGAGGTAGGCCCGGCGGGTCAGTCCCGCCGGCCAGGCCCAGAGGATGGGGCCGTTGTCGTCTCGGACACCGTAGGCGTCCCGGGCCGCGCCGAGAAGCTCGTCGAAGAGTTCGGGATCCCCGGCTCGGGCCCGTAGGGTCGCTTCGGCTCGGCTGTGATCGTTGTCGTCGTTCAACTCGGCTGTGGCATTTTGACCGGCTCGCCGTACGAGCGTCACGATCGCACCGGGTAGTTCGTGCAGTGTGAGCCCTTCGATGTCGTTGTCGGTGATCAGCCGCCATCCGAACGTCGCCAGATAGTCGTCAACGGCGATCGCCGCCTCCGGAACCGCTTTGATCTGATCCAGCTGGGTGACCGTGGCCGGATCGACTCCACCACCCCGCAGGGCAGCGGCAATGGCCTCACCGTGGTCGGTGGCGGCCAGCGTTGCCGGCGACGAACCCCGCAGGAGGCTCATCACCTCTACCTCGTCGATGCCCCACTTCCGGGCATGGACGAGTAGATCGCCGATGGGGCCGAGATCATTGGCGTGGAGCTCGTGGTGCCGCACCCAGCCGTCGATCAGACGCCGGTTCAGGTGCCGAAGGTGTTCGGCCAGGCCCCGATCGTCGAGCTGGCCCACATCGATCGACTGGAGAGCGGTGTTGTCATCGATCCATTCGAATCGTTCCCGTTCGATCCAGTTGGTGACGTCGTCTTCGAAGATCCGTTCATTGAGTACCCGGTAGGCGGTGCGCTCTCGTCGGCGGAACTCGGGATGGAGGCGGGTGAGAAGCCACAGAACGAACGCCGGTGGCACCTTGCCCCGGTCCCGATCGGGAGCGACGAGGGGAACAACCCGCCGGTACATCGCCCCGTGGACGAATTGCAGTTCCATGGTGCCGGCGGCCCCGCCGAACTGTTCCATGATCCTGCGGTAGACGGGCGCGGTGTGATTGCCGGCTATCCGGCGGAACAGTAGGGTCGGGGCGGGGGAACAGTGAGATCGATCACAGGTCCAGGATCCCGGGCCCGGTGGGGTCCAGGTTGGTGTGGCGGGCGGGGTCATGATGAGTCCTCTATCAGTAGTTGCAGGAGGCGGACGACCATGGCCACCGCCTCGTCGGGGGAGTACTGCATCCGGTCGACCAGTTCGAGAAACATCGACGATGAGGAGACGGCGATGGCCAGGTCGATTGTTTGGGCGTTGCTATCGGGCATGGCCGCCGCCACCCGTGCCCGGCTGGCCGGTAGCCGGGTGGCTCTCAGCTCCCGTCCCGCCGGTGTGGCGTGTTCGGCGATGACGGCGGGAAGCATGGCGGCGAAGTCGCGCCACAGACTGGTCAGGTAGCGGGGGAAGTTGTCGGCATCGAGGGCGTCGTCAAGTGCGGCATCGGCCCGACGGGCGAAGCGGAAGGCGGCTGCGGTCTGCAGCTCGTCCTTGGTGGCGAAATGGCGGTAGACGGTCCGGGTGGAGACGCCGGCCTGGCGGGCCACGGCCGGTATCGAAACCTGACCGGCGCCATCACGATGGGCCAGTTCGAGGTAGGCCTCGATGATGGCGTCGCCGGTGGCGGCGTGTTGACGCTCCCGCAGCGTCATGGAACTGTTCACCGTCGCCTCGCTCATGTCATGAATCATGACATGACGACACGAATCATGTCAAGCGGCAACCAGAGTCCCACGCCCGGTACCCGCCTTCAACCGTATGCTTGAGGAATGGGTGCTGAGCAGCTGATCGAGACGATCCGAGCGGCCGTCATCGGCCGCGACGACGTGGTCAACGGCCCCTTTGGACCCCGACCGGTGGTCTACGCCGACTACACGGCCTCGGGCCGAGCGCTCGAGTTCATCGAGGACTACCTGCGGGAAGCGGTCCTCCCGCTCTACGCCAACACCCATACCGAATCATCAGGCACCGGGCTGCAGACCACCCGGTTCCGGGAGGAGGCCCGGGAGATAATCCGTCGCTGCGTCGGCGCCACCGACGAGCACGCCGTGCTGTTCTGCGGGTCGGGATCGACCTACGCCATCGCCAAGGTCATCGGCGCCCTGGGGTTGGCCATTCCATCGGCCCTCGACGATCGCTACCACTTCAGCAGCCAGATCCCGGTCGAGGAACGACCGGTGGTGTTCATCGGCCCGTTCGAACATCATTCCAACGAGCTGCCGTGGCGGGAGTCGATCGCCGACGTCGTCACCATCAACGAGGACGCCGACGGTCACGTCGACCTGGTCCATCTCGAAGCCGAGCTGGAGCGACACAAGGATCGACCGCTGCTGATCGGATCGTTTTCCGCCGCCTCCAACGTGACCGGCATCATCACCGACTGCAACGCCGTCTCCTCACTGTTGCACCGCTACGGGGCCTACGCCTTCTGGGACTTTGCCGCCGCCGCCCCCTACGTCGCCATCGACATGGGTTCACCGGCCGATGGTCCCTCCTACTACGACGCCATCTTCATCTCCCCCCACAAACTCATCGGCGGACCGGGCACCCCCGGCCTGCTGGTGGCCCGCAAGGAGCTGTTCACCAACCGGGTACCGGTGGTTCCCGGGGGAGGGACCGTGGCCTACGTCAACCCCAGCGAGCACGACTACCTCGACGACGTGGAGCACCGGGAGGAAGGCGGCACGCCGGCCATCGTGGAGTCGATCCGGGCCGGTCTGGTGTTCCAGCTGAAAGAGGCGGTCGGGGTCGACACCATCCGGGAACGGGAAGAGAGTTTTGTCCGCCGGGCCATCGACCGCTGGGACCGCCATCCCAACATACAGATCCTCGGCAGCCGTGACGCCGAACGGTTGAGCATCGTCTCGTTCGTGGTCCGGGCCGCAGACACCACCGGTTTTCCCTACCTCCACCACAACCTCGTGGTCGGCATCCTCAACGACCTGTTCGGCATCCAGTCGCGGGGCGGTTGCAGCTGTGCCGGCCCCTACGGTCACCGGCTGCTGGGCATCGACCTCGACCGATCGCACGCATTCGAGCGGGAGATCAACGAAGGCTGCGAAGGCATCAAGCCCGGTTGGGTCCGGGTCAACTTCAACTACTTCATCGACGAGGAGACGTTCGACTACATCCTGTCGGCGGTGGAGGCGGTGGCCGATCACGGGCACCGGCTGGTGAACTGCTACGAGTTCGAGCCATCGACCGGGTTGTGGCATCACCACAGCGGCAACGCGGTGCCCCCCATGAGCCTGCACGAGATCAGCTACACCGGCGGCGTTATGAGCCACACCGACCATCGGGTCCAGGCCACCACCAAGAGCCTGCCCGACTTCCTGGCCGAGGCCGAGCAGCAGATGGCCTCGGCCGGTTGCGACGCCCACCCCGAGCGGACCAAGGACCTCAGCGCCGACTTCGAATCACTCCGCTGGTTCCCCGTGTAACCCAACTGCTTCGGCGCTCCCCGGTCTGACCGATTCGGCGGCACACCGGTTCTGCGGTTCCCCGGCGTCGCTGAGCGGGGCTGTGGCACCTCAGAACGGGTCCCGGACCGGGCCACGGTCGGGGGGCGGCTCCAGTCAGAGGAGACCGCGTTCATAGCCCTGGGCCACGGCCGCTGCTCGGTCGGAGACACCGAGTTTGTCGTAGACGTGGAGTAGGTGGGTTTTCACCGTGGCCTCGCTGATGTGGAGGCGGCCGGCAATGCCGGCGTTGGTGTTGCCGGCCGCCACCTCCCGCAGCACTTCCAGCTCACGCCGTGACAGCGCCACCGCCTCGGGCTCTCGAATGCGGTCGACCAGACGTTTGGCCACCGGCGGGGCCAGTACCGTCTCGCCGGCGGCTGCTCGGCGGATGGCGTCGAGTAGATCCTCGGGCGGTGCGTCTTTCAGCAGGTATCCGGAGGCGCCGGCCTCCACCGCCCGAACGATGGCCTCGTCGGTGTCGTAGGTGGTCAGCACCAGAACCGCGGCCTCGGGCCAGGCCTCCCGGATGGCGGTGGTGGCGGCCACGCCGTCCATGTTCGGCATCCGCAGGTCCATGATCACGGCCGAGGGCCGCAAGGCCAGCACCAGCTGCACCGCCTCGGTCCCGTCGGCCGCCTCGCCCACAACCTCAATGTCGGGCTCGGCCCCCAGCAAGGCCACCAGACCCTGACGGACCACCGGGTGGTCGTCGACCACCACCAGTGTTATCGATTCAACGGTCACGATTCGGCGACCGGCAACATCAGGGACATGAGCGAACCTCGGCCCGGTGAAGCCACGGTCAGCCGGCCCGACAGCGACTCGGCTCGCCGCCGGAGGAGCATCAAACCCTGCCCACCGGTGAGCTCGCCCCGATCGGTCACCTCGCCCGGCGTGAAGCCGACGCCGTTGTCGCGGACGTCGAGGCTGACGGTGTCGTCGGTGAAGCGTAGGGTCATGTCGACTCGATCGGCCTTGGCGTGGGTTCGGATGTTGAGCAACGCCTCCTGGGCCGCCCGAAGCACCGTCACCTCGACGGTGCCGTTGAGCGGCCGTGGCTCCCCTTCGACCGCGAAGTTGCGGTCGACCGATTCCGGCAGGGCCGAGTCGAGTTGGCGCTTCAGTGCCATCGTCAACGAACCGGCCCCCAGCTCCGGGGGCCGCACCGCCTCGATGAGGCGCCGAGCGTCGCCCAGGTTCTCCTGGGCGGTCTCCTCGATCGACTTCAGGGCCTCGGTGGCGTCGCCCGATCGTAAACCGGCCCGGCTGAGCAGCACGATCGACGTGAACCCCTGGGCCAGGGTGTCATGAATCTCGGCCGCCATCCTGGTTCGTTCGGCCAGTACTCCTTTGGTCCGTTCGGCGTCGACCAGATCCCGCTGGGTGGCCCGAAGTTCGGAGATCAGCTCGGCCTTGTTGGCGTTCAACTCGGCGATGCGGTGGATCGTGATGGCCAGGATCGAACTAACGGCGAACACCCCGAACGGCATGACGAGCGCCCACTCCGGAGCACCGAACGCCAGCAGCGCCACCCCCCAGATCACCGACACGTAGGCCGCCAGGATCAGGCCGAGACGGGTCCCGAACGAGTAGCAGACGGCGTAGACGGCGAATGTCACCAGCGACCAGCGATCGCCGGTGAACATGAGCACCGACCACCCGACGAGGGCGACGACTGCGGTCACGACACGGGCCCAGGGACCGAACCGCCGAGTGACGGGTAGGAACACCAGCGTTCCCCCTCCCAGCAACGCCGCGGTGGCGACGGCGAGGCCGGTGGTGCCGAGCACCAACGGGGGCCGATCGGCCCCGTCGGAACTGAACGTGGCGACGGCCACGGTCACCCACAGCAGAAGGAGCCAGCCTCGTCCGTGCCACCGCTCCAGATGTTCGGTGCCGTCACCGACGGTCTCGGTCGCGTCGCTCAACCTACTCCCTTCCTCTCCACCGGAAGAATACGGCGGCCAGCACACCCGACACAATCAACCAGTTGGCCAGGGCCAGGTACATCTGACCCGTCTGCCAGCTGCCGCCCGGTTCGACCGGGGCGAACCCGTCAGGAAGCAGAGCCTGACGGAGCCCCAGGGCCGCCCACCGCAGGGGGAACAATGACGCCAACGACTGGAGCCAATCCGGAATCTGGTTGAAGGGGATGTAGACCCCGGAGATGAACTGCAGGATCAGCGTCGGTGGTACCACCACGGCGCTACCGGCTCGGGGGTTGCTGATGAAGCGGCTGAAGGCCAAACCCAGGAGTGTCCAGATGGCCAGGTTGAGGGCCAGCACCGAGGCCAGGATGAGCCACCCCTGAGAGTCGGGCAGGGCGATGTTGAAGAACAGGTAGCCGACGGCGAACATGGCGATCGTCTGGACTACGGCCACCGTGACCACCATGCCGATCTTGCCCGCCATGTAGGCCGCTTTGGGCATGGGCGTACCGGCCAATCGTTTCAGCGTGCCGTCGTGCTGTTCCAGGGCCAGCTGGGTGGCCAGGCTCTGGAAGCCCACGGTGATGCCGGTGGCGGCCAACATGCCGGCCACGAAATACTGGCTGACGTCGACCCCGGTGTTTTCGATCTCGCCGCCGAAGATGGTGGCGAACAGTATGAGGAGGGCGACGGGAAGGCCGAAGGTGAAGATGACCTCATCCCGCACCCGGGTGAAGGTTCGCAGCTCCACCCGGTAGCGGTAGAGCGAGGTGCCGAGCAGCGACGGTTGGCGCTCGGTTGTGGTGGCGGTGACTGCGGTCATGGTTGAACCTCCGTGCTCCAGCGGGCGACAAGATCGAGGTAGACGTCCTCCAGCGAGGGTCGGGTCACGGTCAGCTCGGCAAGCTCTCCGAAGCGGTTGGTCAGCCCGGCCACGACGGTTGACGGAGAGTCGGTACTGATTACGACGGCGCCGTTGTCGACGGTGACCTCCGGTGGTGGGGCAAAGCCCGGTGGCGGGGTGAAGCGGACGGTGGCCGAAGCCTGGGATCGCCCTCCGATTCGGCTGGGCTCGGCCACCTCCTGCAGCCGCCCACCGAGCAGGATGCCGATCCGGTCGGCCAGGGCTTCGGCCTCGTCGAGGTAGTGGGTGGTCAGCAGGACCGTGGTGCCCTGCTCCTTGATGGCGGCGATGATCTCCCACATGCGCCGCCGGGCCTCCGGATCGAGTCCGGTGGTGGGTTCGTCGAGAAACAGAACCTCCGGTCGTCCCACCAGTCCGCAGGCCACCTCCAGCCGACGTCGCTGCCCGCCCGACATGTCGACCGCCAGCTGATCGGACTGGGCCGTGAGGTCGACGAGGCCGACGGCGTCGGCCACCGACATCGGGTGGGGATAGAGCACGGCGAACATCTCGACGGTCTCGGCCACCGTCGACTTCTCGAAGGCCGTGGTGTGCTGCAGGACGATGCCGATACGACGCCGGAACGCCACACCGCCGTCGATTGGATCGACACCCAGCACCCGCACCTGGCCCTCGTCGGCTTGGCGATAGCCCTCGAGGATCTCGACCGCTGTGGTTTTGCCTGCTCCGTTGGGGCCGAGCAGGGCGAAGATCTCGCCGGCCTCGATGTCGAGGTCGAGTCCGCTCAGAACCGGCCGCCCGTCGTAACTCTTGTTGACCCCACGGGCCGAGATGACTGATTCCATGGTTCAACTATGAACCACGATCCTCAAGCCGGGTATCGACCGGTCGTTGACAATCGCCATCCACCGATCGGTTGATGGCGGCCCTCACCCGAGGGCCGGAGACACTCGCCGGCCTGGTTGTTCCCCCGGATCTACAAGACCGAATCCGGAGGATCGTCGGCCGGGGCCGAACTGGTCGTCGGGGAGCCTTCGGCCCCCTTCGTATCGAAGTCCCGGTGACAGCGACCCCAACCCGATCGATGTGGTTCTAGCTAATCGCTCAGGCGTAGGAGGCGGCGCCGTGATCGCCGCATTTGTCAGGATGTGAGACAGCTACTATTCGGTAATCGTTCGCATGTGCTGGTCATTTTGAACACCTGAAAGAAGTTGATCCGTTCGCTCCATTGTTTGAAAATAGAGATTCTTTGTCATCTATTGACTCAAACCAGTTTGGGCACTAGTGTCCGTTGTTGGTAGTACTCAGCGTACTATTACCAGTCCAACAAACTAGGCACAGGCAGGGGCACCGTGATCGGGGCCGCTGAAATCTGCTCGGGGCAGTGGTTCTGATGCCATCCCTTGACTGGACAATGAAGGTGGTTGACTCAAATGAGACCAGTCAGCAGATGGCTGGGGATTGCGGTGCTTACCGCCGTGGTCCTCATGATGGTCGGCTCGGTAGTTGCGCCGATAGGCGCCGATGCTGCGCCGCGCAATCGGGTACCAATAGTGGCCGAGGGCACGCTCAAGACCAACACGGGCAGTCCGATCGCCGGAGCGAAGGTCATTGCCTTCGCCGTCGACAAGTCCAATCCTGACGAGGAGAACTGGTATCCCGCTACACAACCGCATCCTGGTCAATGAACGACAAACGGCAGACGTCGATGCAGATCGCTCTACAGTTCGGCTCGTCAATCAAGGGTTCCATGGGCTACACCAAGGGATACGACAGGGCCTGGGGTGTTGACTTTCCCATCCGTTCGTGGACCCGTCGTGACCTACAGCTCGAAGTTGAGTATCGCCAGTACCGTCTTTACTGTGTCAACAACTACGGCCACGAGGCCAAGTGGACCAGCTACTCCAAGTGGCAGCCCTACCAATGGACGGGTGGTTCCCGCCAGTACCTCACCAACCGTGACTTCGGCTGTCGATACTGGCGGACGGAGCATCAGGGTAATACCTGGGTCTCCCGATATGAAACTGTCTACTTCAGTGGTGGTATGACAGGCATTCGTGGATTGAGTTGGACGACCAAACAACGCACGACTAGCGGTCATCAGCTGGTCTACAACAAGCCGGCGAATCGCAAGTTCCTATTGTGTGGCGACAATGACCACGCTATTTATGCGGACAAAGCGAAAGAGGTATAGTGCGCTTGGCGCCCTCATGTTCGGGGCCACCGTCGCAGCGAGCTGCGGTGGCCCCGGTGGCTATGTTGACGGCCCGCTCAAAGGATTCGACGATACTGGAAACATGACCGGCGTGGGACCGGATGGCTCTCCGATCGAGGCTGGGCAGGAGATGACTCTAGGCTGGATGATCCTCGTGAACGAGTCTGATCAGGTCATCACGGTCACTGATGTCTCGCTGGTGATGGGTGAACCTGGTCTGGAGATTATCGGCGGGCCATTGGTATGGGATGTCGACCGCCGCGTTGGTGCCGTCGCCTTCGGCTTTGAATGGCCACCTCAGGACACGCCGGAATGGTATGCGAACCCGCCTTTCCCTATGCCTGAGGAGGGATTTGCCGTCCACCCCGACGACGATTTCGGGGTCAACGTCAACTTTGGTCTTCGGTTTCTGGGTGGGGTTGAGCGGGCCACCGTTGTCGGCTGGTCGGTTGAGTATAAGCAGGGCGACACGGAGTACAAGGAGTTCTTTTCGTCGTCGCTGGCTATTTGCCGGTCGGAGCCGTGTGAGCCGGAACAGGCTGGGTTGCAGCGTAAGTCGCCGCCGTAAGCCGACCGGACCTCTGCCTGGCAGCCGGTGCTCAGGCGTTGCGGATGGCGGCCGCGTCCTCCAAGCCCAGCTCGGTGATCGAGGTCTCCCGCATGGCCACCTTGCGGATCTTGCCGGTGACCGTCATCGGGAATTCGTCGCTGACCCGGACATAGCGGGGCACCTTGTAGTGGGCGATCGTTCCCCGGCAGAACTCCCTGACCGCTTCGGTCGCCGCCTCGGCATCGGTGGCGGCGACAGCGGCCAGGTCGGAGTCCTCCCGGAGCTGCACCCAGGCCATGATCTCCTCGCCGTACTTCATGTCGGGCACGCCGATGACCTGCACCTCGACGATGTCGGGATGGCTGTAGAGGAACTCCTCGATCTCCCGGGGGTACACGTTCTCGCCACCCCGGATGATCATGTCCTTGATCCGACCGATGATGTTGACGTAGCCGTCGGCGTCCATGGTGGCCAGGTCGCCGGTGTGCATCCAGCCGTCGCCGTCGATGGCCTCGGCCGTGCGTTCCGGGTCGTTCCAGTAACCCAGCATCACCGAATAGCCTCGGGTCATGAACTCACCGCCCTGACCCCGGGGCACGATGTCGCCCGTGTCGGGGTCGACGATCTTGATCTCGACGTGAGGATGGACCCGACCCACCGTCGACACCCGATGCTCCAGCGAATCGTCGGCCGAGGTCTGGGTCGACACCGGTGACGTCTCGGTCATGCCGTAGGCGATCGTCACCTCGTCCATGTTCATCCGATTGACCACCTGCTTCATGACCTCCACCGGGCACGGTGAGCCGGCCATGATGCCGGTGCGCAGCGTCGACAGGTCGTAGTCGTCGAGGTCGGGCTCACCCAGCTCGGCGATGAACATCGTGGGCACACCGTAGAGCGACGTGCAGCCCTCGGCCTGGACGGCCTCCAGGACCGCCTTGGGTTGGAACCCGGCCGACGGGATCACCATGGTGGCCCCGTGAGTGGTGCAGGCCAGGTTGCCCAGCACCATCCCGAAGCAGTGGTAGAAGGGCACGGGTATGCAGACCCGATCCTGATCGGAGTAGCCACAGGCCTCGCCGATGAAGAAGCCGTTGTTCAAGATGTTGCGATGGCTGAGGGTGGCCCCCTTGGGGAACCCGGTGGTCCCGGACGTGTACTGGATGTTGATGGGATCGTCGGGGTGGAGGGCGGCAGTTCGTTCCTCCAATTGCTCCTCGGTGATCGATGCTGCCCCGGCCAGCAGCTCGTCCCAGTCGCCGGCGGCGTCGGGCTCATCGCCGACCGGCAGGTAGACGACCCGGTCACAGTCGACCTGGTCCCACACCTGGCCGATCATCTGCCGGTAATTGCTGGTCAGGTAGGACGGGGCGGCCACCAGTAGCGAGACCCCCGACTGGTTGAGTACATACTCCAGTTCGTTGACCCGGTAGGCCGGGTTGATGGTGACGAGGACGGCGCCGATTCGGGCGGTGGCGTACTGCAGGATGGCCCACTCGGCGTAGTTGGGGCTCCAGATGCCGACCCGGTCGCCGGCGGCCGTATCGGCCGCCATCAGTGCCTTGGCCAGCTGATCGACGGCGGCGGCGAAGGTCGTGTAGCTGTAGCGTTGCCCCTGCTCGACCGAGATCAGAGCGTCGTTGTCGGGGTAGGAGGCCACCGTGCGGGCCAGGTTGGCCGGGATGGTCTCGTCGAGGAGCGGTACGTCGGTCGGCCCCCGGTCGATCGATAGCTGTGAATTGGCCATAGCTGATTGTGGCCCAACCGGTACCAGGGCCGCCAACGCACCGCCGTCTCTGTTGTGTGCGCTCCACGCCCCGGAAACGGGGCGTGGAGCGCACACAACGGGTGTCGTATCCTGGGAACCATGGATGTCACCAATCGACTGCCGTCGCCCAACGAGCCCTGTTACCCCATTGCCGAGGCGGCCGAGGCCAGCGGCACCACGGTCGACACCCTGCGCTACTACGAACGGGCCGGTGTCTTGCCGCCGATCCATCGGACCGAGGGCAACCAACGGTTGTTCTCCCACGACGATCTCGGTTGGATCGCCTTCGTCCGCCGGTTGCGGGCCACCGGGATGTCGATGCAGACCATTGTCTCCTACACGACCATGGTGCGGGCCGGGGAGGGCACCGTGTCCCAGCGCCGACGTATGCTGGAGGACCATCGGTCAACGGTGGCCGCCGCCATCACTGAGCTGGGTGAGGCGCTGGCCGCTCTGGACCGCAAGATCGCCCACTACGAGGCGGCCGAACGGGGCGTCGATCTGTCGTGCGCCGAGGAGCCGCTGCGCCACGTTGCCGGGTTGCAGTAGGTCGGCGGTCCGCCGCCCGATCAGCCCATGACCGTCGAGCTGACCGATCACGAGCAGTCACTACTGTCGGGGGCCGAGGGCACCGGGACGGCCATGGCCATGAGGCTGGTCGTCGGGCTGGCGGTGGCCATGGAGGCCCCGGCGTTGTTGCCCATCAGCGGAGCCCACATCGACAGCTGCCTGTACCACGGCCAATCGTCGCTCGACTTCGCCCGCCGCCTGGTCGACGGGGGAGCCGAGGTCGTCGTCCCCTCCACCCTCAACGTTTCCAGCATCGATCTCCTTCACCCCGAGTTGTTCCGGGGCGACGAGCACACTCGACGGCGATCCCAGGCCCTCATGGACGCCTACACCGCACTGGGGTGCCAACCGACCTGGACCTGCGCCCCCTATCAGCGGGAGGTTCGCCCTGGGTTCGGTGATCACGTGGCCTGGGCCGAGTCGAACGCCATCGTGTTCGCCAACAGCGTGCTGGGAGCCCGCACCAATCGCTACAGCGACTTCATCGATATCGCCGCCGCCGTCACCGGCCGGGTGCCCGCCGCCGGGATGCACCGATCGGAGAATCGTCGAGCCACCCTGGTGGTCGATGTCGGTCGGCTGCCCGACCGGTTGCTGGCCGCCGATGCCGTCTATCCCACTATCGGCTATCTCGTCGGCCGGCGCTGTCGGACCGAGATCCCGGCCATCGTCGGTCTGCCGCCGACCGCAAGCGAAGACAACCTGAAGGCGCTCGGCGCCGCTGCCGCCTCTTCCGGCAGCCTGGCTATGTTCCACGCCGTCGGCCTGACGCCGGAGGCGGCGACCCTGGATGCGGCCTGCCAGGGCGCCGTCCCCACCGATCGTCATACCATCACCACCGATGATTGCCGTAGGGCCCGGGATGCCCTGAGCGCATCGGCCGGAGGTGACGGTGTCCCGCTGGCTACCGTCAGCCTGGGCACGCCCCACTATTCGGTGGCTGAGATCGGTGTCCTGGCCGAAACCCTTGGCCACCGCTCGGTCCACCCGTCAGTCGACTTCTACGTTTCGACCGGGCGGGAGGTGTTGACCGAAGCCAAGCTGCGGGGCTGGGTCGACCGGTTGAGCGAGGCCGGCGTATCCTTCGTGACCGACACCTGTACCTATATAACCCCCATTGTCCGCAACCGAACGGGTCTGGCCATGACCGATTCGGCCAAGTGGGCCTACTACGCTCCGGGCAACATCGGCGTCGACGCCGTCTTCGGCAGTGTGGGCGAGTGCGTCGACTCGGCGGTGGCCGGACACGTTGTCCGCGACACCGAGCTGTGGTCATGACCGGGAGGGTTACCACCATCGAGGTCACGTCGGTGCTCGCCGGATCGGCCACCGGCCCGGCCCTGGTGTTGACCGAACCGCTCAGCCTGTGGGGCGGCGT
Source organism: Acidimicrobiales bacterium (assembly GCA_965216685.1). Lineage (GTDB taxonomy): Bacteria > Actinomycetota > Acidimicrobiia > Acidimicrobiales > SZUA-35 > JAHELU01. The sequence continues at coordinate 1,963,910 of OZ244195.1, read as the reverse complement.
TGATCCGGCGACGGGTCGGATCGTCGACCGCCTGCACCCCCAGCATGAGACGTCGATTTCGGGGGCGGTGGTGTTCATGGCCCAGGGCCGGGGGTCGAGCTCGGCGTCGTCGATCCTGGTCGAGATGGTGCGCCGGGGGACGGCGCCGGCCGCTTTCGTTCTCCGTCACCCCGACGAGATGCTGGCCGTCGGTTCGCTGGTGGCGGCCGAACTGTACGATCACATCGTGCCGGTGGTGGTGGTCGAAGGCGACCCGGCAGCCGATCTAGGTGTCGTCCCCGGCCAAACCGTCGAGGTAAGGGCAAAGGAAAGGTAACCTCAGCCGCTACCGTCGGCTGCCATGGCCGACAACGGGGAAACACAGGCTGGCATCGCCCTCGTCACCGGGGCGTCGAGCGGGATCGGTGCGGCCGTGGCCACTCGACTGGCGGCCGACGGCTACCGGGTGCACGCCGTGGCCCGCCGGGCCCATCGGTTGGCCGACCTGGCCGCCCGGACCGGAGTCGAGACCCATGTGCTCGATGTCAGGGACTCGGCTGCACTGGTGGCTCTGGCCGATGAGTTGGCCGACCGCTACGGCGCGCTCGACGTGCTGGTCAACAACGCCGGTCTGGGTCGCATGAACGGGACACTGGCCGAGAGTACCCTCGACGACATCGCCCGCACCGTCGACACCAACGTCACGGCTCTGATGGTGGCGACCAAGGCCGTACTCCCGCCCATGATCGCCCACCGCCGGGGCCACATCGTCAACATCGGATCGATGGCCGGCCTCTACCCGGTCTCGTCCGCCACCTACGGGGCATCCAAGGCCGCGGTGTACCGCCTGTCGACCAACCTCCGCATCGAGTTGCGGGGCAGTGGCGTACGGGTCACCGAGATCAACCCCGGACGGGTGGCCACCGAGTTCTACGACGTGGCCCTCGACGATCCGGAGCGTCGCCGGGCCACCAAGGAATCGGGGGTCGACGAAGTCACCGCCGCCGACGTGGCCGATGCGGTGGCCTACGCCCTGTCGGTCCCCCGCCACGTGAATATCAACCGCATCGAACTGCAGCCGACCGAGCAGACCTACGGGGGAGCCCGCTTCGATCCGATCCAGGATCCGTTCGACGGCCCGGAGGGCGAGGCCTGATGGGCGATCGGTTCGAGGACCGGGTGGTGGTGGTCAGCGGCGCCGCCTCCGGCATGGGAGCAGCCAGCGCAACCGAATTCGCGGCACGGGGAGCCACCGTGGTGCTGGTCGACATCAACCGGGTGGGGGCGCAGGCGGTGGCCGATCAATGCCGGTCCTCCGGGGCCGAGGTCGCCGTCATCAGCGGGGATGTCAGCGACTCCGCCTTCTGCACCGAGGCGATCGACGAGGTGGTCGACCGGTTCGGTGCGGTCGATGTCCTGGTCAATGCCGCCGGCACCATCCACCGAGGCGATGCGCTGGGCACCTCTGATGCCGACTGGCGCCGGGTCATGGCCGTCAACGTCGACGGCATGTTCTATCTCTGCCGGGCCGCTCTGCGTCACATGGCCGCCGCCCGGTCCGGTGTGATCGTCAACTTCGGTTCGATCTGGGGCGGTGTGGGCTCGGCCGGTGCCACCGCCTACTGCGTGTCAAAAGGGGCGGTCCATCAGCTGACCCGAGCCCTGGCCCTCGATCACGCCGAGGACGGCATCCGGGTCAACGCCGTGGCCCCCGGCGAGGTCAACACCCCGATGCTGTCGGCTCAGCGGGAGACGCCGCCCACCGCCGCCGACCTGCAGGCCCTGGCCGACGCCACCATCCCGATCAGGCGGTTGGCCGAGCCCCCGGAGATCGCCAAAGTGGTGGTGTTCCTGGCCTCCGACGAGGCCGGCTACATGACGGGCGAGATCGTGCACGTCGACGGCGGCTACACCGCTCGATGACAGCTCGGCTCATGGCCGTCGGACCGGCGCTGCGAGCGGCCGCCGGCGTGGGGGCCGCCGGGCTGTTGATTACCGGACTGCTGGCCGGTTGCGGAGCCCTTTCGGTTGACGATGAGGCACTTCCGTCGTCGGACACGGTGGTGCTGGCCGCCCCGTCGTCCACCATCGACCTGCCAACCACGGCAACGCCCACGACAACACAGCCCACCACCGACCAGCCGACAACGTCGGACAGCCCATCGACAACAACACCTCGGCCACCATGGCTGGGCCGCCGCACCGTGCCCACCGATGCCACCGGCATCGGTCAGGCGGTGGAAACACCGGCCGAGCTGAGCGACCGTCGGTTCGCCACCATCGACACCCTGCCCCCTCCCCCCGACGACGAGTTCCTCGCCACCGTCGAAAACCTGGCCGAGGTTCCCGAGGCGCTGGCTCGGTCGACCTGGGTCGAAGGGTGCCCGGTGCCCCCTGACGAACTGGCCTACCTGACGGTGTCGTTCCACGGCTTCGACGGCTGGAATCACACCGGCGAGCTCATCGTGCACTCGTCGGTGGCCGACGACATCGTCTCGGTCTTCGCCAAGCTCCACCAAGCCCGGTTCCCGATCGAGGAGCTACGTATCGTCACGCCGGCCGACCTTGACGGCCCACCCACCGGCGACGGCAACAACAGCGGTGGCTTCGTCTGCCGCCCGGTCACCGGGGGAACCGCCTTCTCCGAACACGCCAAAGGGCTGGCCGTCGACCTCAACCCGTTTCACAATCCCTACGTTCGCGGTGACCGGGTGTTGCCGGAGCAGGCCACCGCCTACACCGACCGGACCCTGGACCGGCCGGGCATGATCCAACCCGATGACGTCGTGGTCCGAGCCTTCGCCGCCATCGGCTGGACCTGGGGCGGCGATTGGACCAGCCTGTCCGACTATCAACACTTCTCAGCGTCGGGCCGTTAGCCGATCCGGAGGAGGAGCGCACACAACTACAGCAGGCGGCGTACGGCGTCGAGGGTGTCGGCCTCGCTCGGGTCCTTATCGTCCCGATAGCGGCGCACCCGGGCGAACCGCAGAGCCACGCCACCGGGATAGCGGGTCGAGGTCTGGGCCCCGTCGAGGGCTATCTCCACCACCAGCTCCGGTCGGATCATCACGATGTGACGTCCCGGTTGCTGATCTTCGCTCAGCTTGCGGGCCAGGAACTGCTCGGTCTGCCAGCCCAACAGTTCGTCGGTCAGACCCTTGAACGTCTTGCCCACCATCACGAACTCGCCGCCGGCCGGATCCCGGGCCCCGAGATGGAGGTTCGACAACCAGCCCCGCCGCCGACCGTGGCCCCATTCGGCTCCCAGCACGACAAGGTCGAGGGTGTGAACCGGCTTGACTTTGCGCCACGACTTACCCCGTCGGCCGGCTTCGTAGAGCCCGTCGGTGGCCTTGATCATCACTCCTTCGTGCCCGGCGGCCAGGGCGGCATCGAGATGACGTTGGGCCATCGTGGGTTCGTCGGTCACGATCTGGGGAATCAGTATCTCCGGTAGCCCGCTGGCTTCGGCCAGCGCTCGCAAGGCCTCCGACCGTTCACGTAATGGCCGATCGATGAGGCTCTCGCCGTCGAGATACATGAGGTCGAAGAAGTACGGCTGCAGACCAGCCTCCGCCGGGTGGCCACCATCGTCGTCGGCCTGGGTGGCGAACACACTGATCGTGTCCTGAAAGGTGCTGGGAGTGTCGTCGTCGCCGAAGAAGCCCAGCACCTCGCCGTCGAGCACCGCCGACCGGCAGGCCAGCTGCTCGACCACCGCCTTGACCACGCCCAGACGATCGGTGACCCGGTTGAGGTTGCGGGTGTAGATCGAGCTGGTGCCTTGGCTGACGTGAACCTGGATCCGGGCGCCGTCGAACTTCCATTCGACGGCCGCCGGTTCCGGCCCGGTCGCCTCCAGCGCTTCGGTCACATCGGCCGCGGTGGAGGCCAGCATCGGTTGGATCGGGCGCTGCACCACCAGGTCGATGGCGTCCAAGCCGTCGGCCCCGTCGGCCATGGCGATGCTGATGGCCTGGCCCAGGTCGCCCTGGAGCATGGCTCCCCGCCGCATGGCCGCCGCCTTGACCCCGGCCGCCTTGGCTCCCGCTTCGGTCACCACCCCGGCCAACGCCCCCTGACGGGCTTCACCGATCAGCACTCGCTTGACGAACTCGGCCTCATCATCGTCGCAACCGGCCAGGAACCGGTTGAGCAGCTGCGAGCGAGCGCCGACCGACCCTGAACCGGTGGTCCCCAGAACTTCGGTCAACAGGGTGTCGAGGCCAATGACAGTCGGCGGGTGGCCGGCCGCCGGGTTCCCGCTGTCAGCGTCGCCGCCCACGGTCTCGTCGTCATCGCTCGTCGCCTGGTCGAGCCCGGCCACCGTGGCCCAGCCAACGCCGATGGCCCCTTGCCGGGGTTTGGCCACCAGGAATCCCACGGCCGGCTCGATCTCTGCCGGGTGCAGTCGGCGCAGCAGTTCGGCCAGTAGCTCGGTCTTGGTCTTGCGGCTTGACGTCGCCCTCACCTGCTCAGTGGTGGCGGCCAGCTCACGTAGCCGGGTGGCCGGTCGATTGCTCACCATCCCATCGTATTGTCGGCCGGGGCACCGGCAAGCGACCGGCGGGAGCTACCGCTAAACTCCAGGCACGAGCGGATCCAATGACGGCGGTGGTCATGGCGGGAAGAGTGGGATTGATGGCGGCGGCGGTTGTGCTGGCCATGGCCACGGCGGCCTGCGCCAATGCTGGTTCCGGCGGCAACACCGAGGCCGGCAGGGCTGACACCGCAGCCGGTGACGGTGCCACCGCCGACACGGTGGCCGAGGAGGTGCTGTTCGGCGAGGCGGCCACCGGGGGCGATGGAGATTCGGCCGAAGAAGACGCCGAATCGGTGACCCGACCGGCCCAGTCCCGATCCGATGAGGTCTCGTGCACACCGGCCCCCGATGACCTGGCCGAGGTCAGCATCCGACCATCGTGGCAGGAGGGGGACGTGCGAGACCTCGAGCTGATCGTCGAGCGCACCGACCCCCGGCTGGGTGATCTCGGGGCCAGCACCACGCCGGTCACCCTGGAGGTGACATCGGCCGACGACAATGGCATCGGTTTCCAGTGGAGTAGCGATACCACCACGCTGCAGCTGGACGGGGTGAACATACCCGAAGGAATGCTTGACGTCATCGACATCCCGCCGCCTCCGGTGGCCTACCGGCTCGACCGGAATCGGGCCTGGAGCGGCGTCGACAATGTCGACGAGAACCGGGAGCATCTCCTTGAGGTGTTCGAGACGATCCAGGGCTGGATACCGGCCAAGGAGAGCGAGTTCGACCTCGTGGCCCTGGTCACGACGTGGCCCGATGAGGTTATCGGCAACCTGGTGGGCGAGAACACACAGATTCTCCATGCCTTCGAGGGTGTCGACGTGGAGGTCGGCCGACGCTACACGTTCGACGATGCGCTGCCCAACCAGCTGGGAGGTGCAGTGATCCCGGGTAGGACCACCATCGAGGTCACCGAACTCCAAGACGCCGACGGCTGTGTGGTGATCGAGATGCGGACCACGGTGGAGAGTGAAGCGGTGGGTGAGGTCGTCGGCACCACCCTCGACGAGCTGAGCGACGGTGCCACCGAGGTACCCGAGGAGGCGTTCGACGGCATCGAGTTCGAGAACGTGGTCACCGGGCGCTACGACCACGAGCTCGGGTCGTTCCGCTCGGTATCGGCCGTCCAGCGGATCACCAACGGGGGAGCGGAACGGGTGGAACGGCGAACCGTGGTCGATCACACATCACCGTAGGGGTGCCGGAGATCATGGGGCGGGGTGAGTTGTCGTCTGACGACCGCTCTGGTACAGCGCCCAGCCTGAACACATGAACGCTCCGAGCGTGGTGGCGCTGCGCACCATGTTCCAGAAACGCCAGGTCTGCTCGTCGAAGTCGAGGCGAACCTGGGTGGGATCGATCAGGCCGGGATCTCCGGCCGAAACGATGGCATTGTTGAGCGGAACATTGAAGATCTGAGACACCAGCACGCTGACGATGACGAGGGCCAGAGCGGCAATCAGCCAACGTCGCAGGGGACGGCGGAAGTTGAGAATGATGGCAAGGACGATCACGAACGGTCCGACCGCATAACCCAACAGCACCGGCAGGTTAACGCCGTAGTCGAAGGTTCCGAACATTCGCTCCAGGCCTTGGAAGGCCGACACGAAGGTGTAGTCGTCAACGGTGGCAAGTCCCGGCATGACCGTGAAGCCATACGTGAGGAAGAGCCCGGAAAGAGTGCTCATCAGCAAAGTGGCGGCCGCGATGGCGACATCTCCTGCGACTGGTCCGGTCAAGGGCTTTTGGCGACTGAGGCTGGGATTTTCTGACATGACACGACAATATGACAGTAACTGTCACTATGTCAAGAAGTATCAAATTGGCGTTGTGTGCTACGGTGGGGCCGTGGCTGGGACTGGACTTCGTCACCGCAACAGAATCCGCACCCAGCGTGAGATCGCCGAGGCCGCCCTCCATCTCTTCGAGACGCAGGGCTATGCCGAGACGACATGCGAAGACATCGCCAACGCCGCCGACGTCTCGGTGCGCACGTTCTTTCGCTACTTCGCAACGAAGCCCGATGTGCTCTTCGCCGGGAGGAGTGACGAGACCGGCCCCCTGGCCGCCATCTCCGAGGTGCACGACCGGCCCACTGATGAGCCGTTGATCGATGTGGTGCGCCATGCCCTCGCCCATCCGGTGACAGCCCTGGAGGCCCAGCGCGAGCTGGTCGAACGCCAATTCCGGGTTCTCATGGCCACGGCGGAACTCCAGGACCTTCGGCGCCAGTCATTTCACCGGTTCGAGGAACCATTCGCCCAAGCGCTGGCCCGACGGCAGGGTCGAGACGACGACGACATCGCGCCCCGGCTGCTGGCGGCGGCAGCCACATCGGTGCTTCGCATCGCCATCGAACGTTGGGTTATCACCGGTAGCGGGCCGGGAGCACTCCAGCCCCTCGTCGACGAGGGGCTCGACCACCTCAGACACGGCTTCGGTGAGTGCTAGCGTCTCGCTTGTACTACCGGCAGGCGGCCAGGAACTTGGCGAATCGCTGAGCGGCGTAGGGGAGGAAGCGGATCTTCTGGATCGGTTCGACCGAGAGTGGGACGGCGGCCATGGCATACATGTAGTCCGAGGCGGCAATGGCCCGATCGGTCTGGTCGACCAGCCGATCCAGGCGGGACTGCCGGTCGGGCGGATCCTCGCTCGTTCCGTCCACCTCGTCCAGGTAGAACCCGATGAACCGGGCCAGGTCGTCTCTGGTGTGGCGAGCCGGCCCGATCTTGAAGTGCGGTTCCTCGGCATAGCCGTGCAGCATCGCCGTCTCGGCGAAGAAGTTGGCGAAATCGAACACCCGGTGGTTGCGGCAGGAGAACTCGAAGTCCAACAGTTTGACCTCCCCGCTGTCGAGCAGGAAGGTGTTGCCGTGGTAGGTGTCGTTGTGGCAGAACACCGGCTCATCCTCATCAGGATCGGGTAGCCGGGCCAGAACCTTGTCCAGCGTGGCCGGCTCCAGCATCTCCAGCAGGGGTTCGCAGAGATGGCGCTCATGGGCGGGGAACTGGTTGCGCTCCTGGATCAGGACCCGCTCGACCAGCGGACCCCAACGTTCGAACAACAGCTCGAAGAACGTTGCTTCCGGCAGGCCCTCCGGCCGGAGCTGGTGAAACCGTCGCAGCTCGGTGGCCACCCCCTGTTGCATCGCCGGGTGGTAGACATCGTCGGCCGTCAAGGTTCGACCGCGGTAGAACTCCTCGATTCGGCAGGTGTCGTCGTAGTGCAGGCATCGAGCCGCGATTTGATGATCGCCCAACAGGAGGAACACCCTCCGCTCGGTGGGCGAGTCCAGGATGGCGTTCTCCTTGCCTTCCAGATGTCGGTACAGCACAGCAGACGGGTCGGCTGCCACCCCTGATCGGGCCTCGATACCCATGGTGAACGACGAAAAACCTTTGGGATCGGCGAAGTGAAAATCATGGATCGAGTGTTGACGCCACGCCGGGAACACCTCCTGGCATCGACTGAAAACCTGCCCGGTCACCCCACTGCGCTCGCCTGTCATCGCACCAGTATGCCGTGGATGTCAGGCGCAGGCCGGAGGGTTCATCTTCAGACCCAGTTCCATGTGGTAGGTCAGCGTCCTCGGCGCCTGGCTGCAGGCCCTGTCGATCCATCGGATCGGGTTGGTGTCGATAATGGCCCAGGCTGTGGCCTGACCCGGCCGGGCCCGGGTTCGCACCGCAACCCGTTCCGTGCCGGATGCGACCGCGGAGGAGACGCGGGGCGCCCGGTACTCCGACAACAGGCGGGGCGGTCCGGCGTCGGCATCGATGACCATGATCGGATCGGTGTCTCCCACCCACCACATCGAGACGGTGCCGTCGTGGTCGATCGTGACGGCGATCGTGCCGTTGTGGTTGAGGCTGATCGGCTGGGCAATACCGTTGGGATCGACGTGACCGAACCGCCCGGTGACCTGGTCTGAGCCGATGTCCACCACTTCGAGATCGCCCTCGGCCGTGACGCCCACCATGGTGGTTTCGTCCGCTGACACCGCCAGCCGTCGATAGGCCCGCCCACTCAGGAAGTGGTCATCGAGGCGCTCCAGGGTGTCGGCGGCCCACACCGCCGTTTCGCCTTGATCGTCGGCCGGATAGGCCACGGCGAAGCCGGGAAGGGGGCTGTCGATCCAGCTCCAGGGCGCACCGTCGTCGAGTACGATCTGCCCATCGCCCCGGTCGGCAATCAGTGATTCGAATTGCCGCTGGGTCGAGTAGTAGTCGGGGTCACCGGTGAGGGCGAACAGCGTGTCGGCCTCGATCACGAATCGGGACGGGTGGAGGGGATCGGAACGGCGACTCTGCGCCGGCCGGTCGGGCCCGAGGGCCACCACCCGGGGCACGAAGTCGTCGCCGGTAACGCCGGTAGCGCCGGTGCTGCTGCCATTGAGCTCGCCGACATCAGCATGAGACCAGATGCTCACCCCGCCGCGGTCGTTGTAGTGGGCGAAGTCGTGGGCCACGTCGGGGGCGAGCAGGGAGGCGGTCACCGTCCCGTCCTGGCCCACCGTCCAGGCCTGATTCTGGTCCTGGTTCTGGGCCGGGCCGTAGCTTGATCGACGGGAGGCGGTGAGGAGATCCGGGTTCATCGGGTGAAATGTCACCATGTCGAAGCTGCCCTCGGCGGTGGCCACGGTGATGCCGTCGATGCCGCCCATGGCTTCAAAGAGGTGTCGCAGGGTATCGGCTCCCGGTTCGGCCTGAAAGGCCCAGGCAGCCTGCAGATCCCACCGTTCTCCCCGTTCCCAACTCTGAGGATTGTGCCCTCCGGTGTCATGGTGACACTCCAACACACAAACCTCTTCCGACTCGGCCGGCCCGGGGTCGGTGGAAGGGGCGGCTTCCTGGTCCGGCGCCACTGCCACGTCGGTGTTGACCAGCTGGACGAAGATGTATCCGATCACGATCGTGATGATCATGGCCAACGCCCGCCCGCCACGGTTTCCGGTGGCTTTCGATGGCCGGTCGGCCAGGTCCCCGGAACCGGACGGGGTGATCAGCTCAACCGTCGAACGAGGGTCATCGTGCTCACCGGCCATCAAAGTCAGCCTGTGGCCGTTGGCTCATTGCCGGCGAGCAAGGCGATGAGCTGATCGGGCTGCTCTTCGGGGATCAGATGCCCGGCTTCGGTCACCACCTCGACTTCGGCATGCAGGTGGGTGCGGGCCGGTCCTCTGAGCCGACTGGGCGGCAGAAAGGGATCGCGGTCGCCGGTGATCACCCTGGCCCGACCCTGCCAACGGCTCAGGATGGAGGGCGGCAGCGGTGGTGGTGCACCGTCGGGGCGGGTGTGGCGAGCGGAGAGCTCGAGCAGCTCTATCACTCGGGGGAACGAGGGCGACCCGGACCGGGCCATGTAGCGGGCCAGGTCGGCGGCCCGAGCGGTGTTGGGTCGAGCCATCCAGGCGATGCTGACCCTGGCCGGTCTCCACCACCCGTCGGGCCAGGTCATGATGGATCCCGGCGTTGAAGTTGGTGCCCGGGATCCAGACCAGGGTCCGGGGCCCGGTGCCTGCCGCGGTCACATGGGTTGGACCGAGGGCCGATTCGGCGGTCCACCGGCGGTGCTCGGGCCAGCGTGCGAGGCCGGCCTGGCACCATTCGACGATCCGCCGGTGACCCTCGGGGGTTCGGTAGATCGACATGGTTCCATGGTAGGTGGAATCGGGCTTCGGCTACAGGGGCGGTCGGGCGGTGCCGAAACTCCTCCATGGCCCGTTTGATACCGGTTTCGGTGGCCGCGGCCTGCGGTCTGCTCTCGGTGGTGTTGTTCCCGGCCCCGGCTCTGGCCTGTTCCGAAGAGTATCTTCCGGAGACCGTGGAGGAGGTCGACACCGTCGTCGAATGGCTCTCGACCGAGATTGGGTGGGCTGATGGTGAGCGGGCCGCCGTGTTGGTTCCGGTTCGCTACTGGGGCCGACCTCCGTCAATCGACCCGGTGCCGTTCGTGGGCCGGTCAGCCGATCTTCGCTACTCGGTGGTGGGGCCCGATGACTGTCAGTTCTACCGCGATCAGTTTGTGGCCCTCGGTGCCACCAACCGTGTCGGGCTGGGTGAAGGGGGCGAGATCCTCAGCGACGTGGCCGAGATCGAGGCGGTGCTCGGTCGGGCCACGACCCTCGACATCGATGAGGAAGCTCGCCGGGAGGCGAGGGATGGGCTCGACGCCACCCGTTTCCAGTCACTGTTGTATTGGCGAATTCAGGCTCAGCAGCGCTGGCCCTGGGCTGTTGGCCTGGTGGGGGAGGCGCTGGGGGTCACAGCGGCCCGTCGCCGGGCAGCGGCCGTGTCGTCGACTGCGGCCACTGACGATCGGGCCGGCGACGCGGTGGACCTTGACGCTGTGGATGTTCAGTCGGGATAGGCGTCGTGGCGGCGAAGCCACTGCATGGACCAGTCGAGGTTGTCCTCATCACGGCCTTTGGCCACCAGGTCGAGGTGATGGTATGTGCCGTTGAGCATGTCGAGCCCTCGGGAGAAAGTCTGGTAGGTGAGGAAGATGCGGCCTTCATCATCCCGGATGAAGGTGCTGAGACCGGGCGCTTCCTCCCCGGCGAAGACCTGGGTGCCGTGGTTGTAGAGCGGCTCGCCCGACTCGATCTGCTCCGGGGTGAAGCTGACGCCCATATCGAAGTTGAAGCTGGAGTTGAGCGACGACACCCAGCGGAAATCCCAACCCATGCGCCGTCGATAGGCCTCGATGTTGGCCACGCTGGTTCGGGAAACGGCGGCGAAGGCGGTGTCGCGGTGGGCCAGGTGGACCATGGTGCCGTTGTAGTTGTCGGCCCAGAACGAGCACGACGGGCAGCCCTCCTCCCAGTCCGGGCCCATCATGAAGTGGTAGATCAGGAGTTGGTTGCGGTTGCTGAACAGATCGGCCAGCGTCACCTCGCCGTCGGTCGAGTCGAACCGGTAGTCGGCGGTGATCTCGGTCCACGGCAGCTCACGCCGGGCGGCACTGAGGGCGTCTCGCTGCCGGGTGAACTCCTTCTCCTGATCGAGAAAGGCCAGCCGGGCCTCGGTCCACTCCGCGGCGTCGACGACGGCGTGTTCGGTCATGGCTGCCGCCCGGTGTATCCCACCAGTTGGTCGATGGTCGGCGCGTCGTCGGCCACCGGAACGACGGGGCCGAATCCGCCCTGGCGCCCTTCCGGCGGTACGACCTGCTTCCAGGTGGCCAGGGCCCAGGCGGCCAACTCGTCGGACATCTCGATGTCGACACCGGCCCCCTTGGCCACGTCCCAGGCGTGCACTGCAGCGTCGGCCACGATGACCGACATCGCCACCTCACCCGGCATCTCGCCCAGCCCGGGTAGCGATCGGATAGCCGACAGGTTCTCCGGGGTGGCGGCCTCGACCAGGGCGGCGTGAGCGTTGATCCAACCCTCGGCCGGCCCATTGGCCAGGAAGTCCGGGGCCTCCTCCGGTGGGGATTGCTGGTTGAGGGCTCCGGCCACCATGTGGCTGCCCTGACAGACATGCTCGATGACTTGGTGCACGTTCCACTCGGTGCAAGGCGTTGACTGCTCCCGGTGGTCGGAGCTGAGCCGGCCGATGACCGACGTCAACACCTCGTTGGTCTGGGCCAGTGCGGTCGTAGCGTCCATGATGGAATCCCCTTCAGTCGTGCCGACCGTCGTTGGCCGGGAGTTCAACCTACCCGCCATATGAGTAAGCCACAACTTACCTAAATCTGGTTTGACGGTTCCGGTCGAGACTTGACCGGCTTTGGCTCGTCTGCCAGCATCCACATCGGCGGGCATTTGGATGAAGGGACAAGATCCATGCGCCAGCTTCTCGTTGCCGCCGTAATCGCTCTGGTGGCCGGAGTGGCATCAGCCGGTCAGCTGACGGGCGAGTTCGACCCCATCGGTCCGACGGTCCAGACGCTCGACACCGACAGCGGCCGCACAGTGGCCTATGTCGACGATGGTGACTCCGACTGGACACCGGTCGTGTTCTTCGGTGGCTCCGGCACCAGCGTTCGGGTCATGAATCTGCTGGAGTTCGCCCACACCCTGCGGGGCGAACTGGAGTTGCGACTCATCTCCGTCGAGCGCAACGGGTTCGGGCAGACGGCCTTCGATCCAACGCTCGGCTACAGCGACTATGCCACCGACGTCGAGGCCGTGCTCGATCATCTCGGGGTGGACGAGTTCATCGCCTTCGGCATCTCCGGCGGTTCGCCCTACCTGACCGAGGTCGTGTCCCGCAACGCCGACCGGGTGACCGCAGTGCACCTGGCTTCGGCCCTGTCGGAAGTCCCCGACGGCTCGGCCATCTGCGCCCTGACCCAGGATCCGGCCACGGTGGCCTTCCTGGCTCAGAACCCCCAGGTGTGGTTCGCCTTCAGTCCTGACAGCCCCGTTCAGCAGGTCCCCGGTCTGCAGGATGAAGCGTTCGACGACTCGGCCCGAACGTTCTTCATTGCCGGTCAGATGGGTGAACCAGATCCCCTGATCCACGAGTTCGATCTGTACTGCAACGAGCCGCTGGCCGACGTATCGGCCGTCGACGCCCCCGTCCACCTCTACTACGGCGCCGACGACACCACCACCCCACCTGACTTCCACATTCCGGTCTGGCAGGAGACGTTCCCCAACGTGGCCAACATCCGGGTCTACCCCGGCCTGGGCCACGACGCCCAGTATCGCCATTGGGATCAGATCATGGTCGACATGTCGACCGGCCGCACCGACCAGATCCTGGTCTGTCGCAAAGGCAAGACGAGGATCGTCGACGAGGCCAAGGCCGAGCGCCAGTTGGCCGCCGGTGCCTCCCTGGGCATGTGCGGCTGGGCTCGGTAACCGGAGCCCGCCACCGATTCTTGCTGTAGAAAACGAGCACGGGGCTCGTTTTCTACAGCAAGATTTCAACCGCGCCGGCTACTCCTCGACGTCGACCTCGACGTTGATGGAGCCGGCGGCCACCCCGAGGAGTAGATCGTCGGCCCGGAACCGCAGGTCCCGGCCCAGCCCGTAGTCGGGATTGAACTCCAACAGCATCCCTCCGTTCCCCAGGGTGAGAGGGAAGGTGCCGCCGCTGGTTGAATCGGCGTCGATCTCGGCCATGATCTCCCTGATGGCCACCTCGAAGTGGTAGACCTGCGAGGCCACCACCGCCCCGGGAGCCATGTCGGTCTGGTTGGCCTGGTTGGCGAACCACAGCAAACCCTCGTCCTCGGCCACCCCGATCGGCCCGACGGTGAGCTGCGATGTACCGGTCAAGACATCGGCCCCGGCGGCCACATGAGCCTGGGCGATCTCGGCCGCCGCCTCGCTGTCGCTGAACGAACCGGTGTACTCGACCAGCACCTCGGCCCCACCCCCTTCGGCTCCTTGGCGGAAGCCTTCGACGAACCGCACCGGCTCGGGAGCAGGGATGGGTCCGACGATGCCGATGGTCTTGGTGGTGGAGAGGCTGGCGGCCAGGTCGCCGAGCACGAAGGCTCCCTGCTCGGCCGCCACTGTGTAGACGAAGACATTGGGCAGATCGGTGGTCAGCGGATCCGGTCCGACGATGAAGACAACCTCGGGGAACTCGCCGGCCAGCTCCTCCACAATGGGGCGGAACTGGGCTCCGTGCAGGATGACCACATCATTGCCGTCGGCCACGTACTGCCGGGTCTGCTCCATGGCCTGGTCGAGCTCGAACACGTTCTCGGTGACGTCGATGGTCAAGCCTCCCCGCTCCTCGTTGAGCACGTCGAGGGCGTCGACCAGGCTCTGGGAGAAGGCTCGATCGTCGCGGCCGCTGGGCACGATGATGCCGACATCGAGTGGCTGGACGGTGGCTGGATCGACCGATGCCCCCACCACCTCGAACTCCACCCGGCGCTCCAGGTAGCCGATGTCGCGGATGCCGCTGGCCTCCGACTCGCCTCGGGCCTCCGTCTGCAGAGTGCCCGGAGCGATGCCCTGGGCCACCAGATACTCCTTGACCGCCTCGGCCCGTTGCAGGCTCAGGGCCTGGTTCTCCGCTTCCGACCCGCTCTGGTCGGTGTAGCCCACGACGGTGATGGCGATACCAGGATGGGTTTCGAGGATGGCCGCCACCTGATCCAGGGTGTTGCTGTGCCAGCGCGACAGGCCGGAGGTGGCCGGCTCGAAGATGATCGGCGCGGCGGCCACCGTGCGGTGCAGTACCACCTGGAGCCGCTGCAACGGGTCGGCCAGCCCCGACTGGGCCACGACCAGCTCACCGGTCACCTCCCCCTCGCCGTCGGTCTCGGTTTCGGATACGTCAGCACGAGCGATCGTCCCCACAGCCAGCTCATCGGTGTTGATCGGGGTGCCGTCGGCCAGGGACGACGTCGCTGTGATCACGGCGGCCATGTCGGCTTGGGTATCGACCGAGCCGGAGACGTGTACCGTGCCGTCGCGGTCCTCCACCACCACGTCGCCGTAGCCGATGCCCTGCAACAGCGACTGGATGTCATCGACTACCGCTTCCGACGAGCTGGACGACAGGGTGGCCCCAGGGGCTGAATCGGTGCTGTTGCCGCCTTGGGTCAGAAGGGCGAACCCGGCTGCGCCCAGCGCCACCAGGGCCAGGGCGCTGAACACGGCGATCAGTGGGTTGACGCCCTGACCGGAACCGAGGTCGCCACCGAGATGTCGGGGAATGGGATGGTGGTCGATGGCTGGATAGTGGACCGGTCTCCGGTCGCTTGCCGGCGGGGCGGCCGGTTGTCGGGAGAGGGCAGCGGCTGACGACCACTTCTCGGTCGTCGGCCCTGCTCCTGGAGCCGGGGCCGTGCCCCCATTGGCCACGGCGCTCCATTCCCGGAGCTGATGGCCGGCGTTCCCATTCATCGCCGGCACCGCCCTTGTGGGGGCGTCTTGCTCCGGCCCGTCCAGCTCTTGTCGGCCACCACGGTTCAGACGACGGCCGCGACCCCGCAGGTCATCTGGTCCCCCTGACATATTGCCCCCTTCTATGTCACGATCGGTTCTGCGCCGTCGGCCGAGACAACGCGCCGTCGATAGGTGGTTGGCCAGGCTCCCCCGATTGTTTGCCTGCCCGGCCGACGGCCGTCAGTCATCTTACCCTCAGCCGACAGGTTCGTGTTTGAACGACGTCAAGCGGCAACATTGTTGGACAGGCTGGCCTACCAATCGGCGGCGATGTATTTCGTCTCCAGGAACTCGAGCAGTCCGTCGTGGCCACCCTCCCGGCCCACCCCCGATTGCTTCACGCCGCCGAACGGGGCCGCCGGGTCGGAGATCAAACCGCGGTTGACCCCCACCATGCCGTATTCGATGGCCTCCGAGATTCGCATGGCCCGGCCCAGATCCCGGGAATACACATAGGCGGCCAGCCCGTAGATCGTGTCGTTGGCCAAGACCACAGCCTCATCGTCGGAGCTGAATGTGGTGACCGGGGCGATCGGGCCGAAGATCTCCCGGTCGAGCACCGGATTGTCGGCCGAGACGCCGGCCAGGACCGTCGGCTCGAAGTAGAAGCCGGGTGAGCGGCCGGTGTCGCCGCCGGTTCGCACCTCGGATCCGTTGCCGACCGCAACCTCGACCGAGGCGGCCATGTCGTCCTGGGCGCTCTGATTGATCAGCGGTCCCAGCTCCACCCCGGGCTCCAGTCCGGGCCCCACCTTGAGGCTCTTCATCGCCGCGGTCAACTGCCGGGTGAACTCGTCGGCCACCGCCTCGTGGACCAGGAAACGATTGGCGGCGATACACGACTGGCCGCCGTTGCGCATCTTGGCCACCATCGCTCCTTCGATGGAGGCTTCGATGTCGGCGTCATCACACACGATGAAGGGGGCATTGCCTCCGAGCTCCATGGCTGTCTTGACCACCGTCTTGGCCGCCTCGGCCAGGAGGGTCCGGCCGACCTCGGTCGACCCGGTGAACGACACCATTCTCACCCGCTCGTCGCCCAGAATCGTCGGCACCACTTTGGATGACCGGTTGGACGGCAAGATGTTGAGGACTCCGGCGGGAAGTCCGGCGTCGGCCATCAACCGGCCGAGGGCCAGGGCCGACAGCGGGGTGTCCGATGCCGGCTTCAAGATCATGGTGCAGCCGGCGGCGATGGCCGGACCGATCTTGCGGGTGGCCATGGCCAGGGGAAAGTTCCACGGAGTGATCAACAGTGAAGGGCCGACCGGCTGACCGATGGCGATGATGCGTTTGTCGCCGCCGGGGGCGGTTGAGATCGACCCGAGGTTGCGGACGGCCTCACCGGCGTACCAGCGGTAGAACTCGGCGGCGTAGGCCACCTCGCCGGCCGCTTCCGACAGGGCCTTGCCCATCTCCTGGACGACCAGTTCGGCCAGCGCGTCCTTGTTGTCGATCATGAGTTGGAAGGCCCGGTTGAGGATCTCGGCCCGCTCCCGGGGTGAGGTGGCGGCCCACGCCTCCTGGGCCTCGGCCGCGGCGTCGACAGCGGCCAGAGCATCGGCCTCGGCTCCGCTGGCCACCGAAGCCAGCGAGTCGGCGGTCGACGGATCCAGCACGTCGATGCGGTTCCCGTCGGACGCTTCACGCCATTCACCGTTTATGTACAGCTGAGTGGCGCCGGTGTTGGTCAGCTCATCAAGCAGGCTCATGGCACAAACAGTAGCGTTGCCTGACCTGATGTATCTCACCGGCGCTGAGTGCGTCTGTGTTGGTGCCTGACCATCGCCCACGGAGGAAGTCTGATGTCCGATCCAACCCTCAAAGAAGTTCTGCTTCAGAATCCCGACGCTCCCACCAACGACGACTACGCCCGGGACTTCGCCCGCCGCCTGTTGGAACCGAGCGATCAGCAGAGCGAATCGGCCGTCCACCTGGAGACGGCCAACGGGCCCGTCGACCTGCTGGCCAGCGACGACCCGGACATCACCTGGTGCGGGGAGGCCACCCACGGGATGCTGGAAGCCGTCCTCACCACCGATCTGCTGTCGGAGCAGGCTCGCAGCGACGTCAACGCCATGCTTGACGCCGCCACCCCGACTCTCGAGAGGAACAAGACCATCGGCCATTTCCGGTTCTTCTGGACCGAGAACAACACCGCCGACACCCGCCACAACACGAACGAGACCAACATCGACGCCACCGGCGTCATCCTCAACGACTGCTGGGATCGCTACGTGGCCGACTTCCGCCGACCCAAGGCCAACCTGGTCGGTGGCACCCGTATGGTCGACATCGAGGTCTACTACAACAGCAGCCTGCACGGCAGCACCTCGTCGGCCAGCAACCGGATCTTCCTCAACAGCCACACCGTGGTCAACGACGACTGTCGACGGCACACGACGTCGGCCCATGAACTGTTCCACCGGGTCGAGTACTCCTACGGTTACATCACCGGCACCCCCAATCAGCGGTGGTGGGTGGAGGCTCTGGGGTCGTGGTCACAGGAGTACTACGCTCCCGATGTCGACGACTACATCTCCCGGGTCAACAGTGGTCTGGCCACTCCCGACCGGGGCCTGCTGACCCGCAGCTACGACGCCTGCCACTTCTGGAAGTACGTGGGCGAGCAGCTGGTCAAGCGAAGCTCAGCCATCGCCACCGAACATCAGGCCATCGACGAGATTCTCGACCGCTACGCCGTCAATGGATTCGACGCCAAAGCGGCG
The DNA here is from genome assembly GCA_965216685.1 of Acidimicrobiales bacterium. Classification (GTDB taxonomy): domain Bacteria; phylum Actinomycetota; class Acidimicrobiia; order Acidimicrobiales; family SZUA-35; genus JAHELU01. Next base: position 1,945,792 of record OZ244195.1, on the reverse strand, counting down.
GTGGGCACGGTGTCGACCAACCGCATGTCCCGCTCGTTCAACGGCATATTCCAGGACTGGACCAAGGCCAACTACATCAAGGATCTGGACAATCCCGGTCTGCGCTACGAGTACGACGAGGACGAGCAGACCACCAACAGCTGTGGTCGCAGCTACGGACCCTATGGTCACGTCGCCCCCGTCACCAGTACCGCGATCGCCGGCAACGACACCAGCTGGACGTCCGGAACCCAGGTCGTGCCGGCCTACGGCACCAACTACCACGCCTTCATGATTGACATATCGGTCAGCTCGTTCGAGGTACGGCTCGACGGCAATGCCGGCGGCGAATCCGGCTCCTACTCGAGCCACCTGATCATGATCAAGGACGATCGTTGGCGGGTCATCTACAACCGGTCGGTGGTGGTGGATTCCTCCCGGGTCCTGAAGTTCGACCCGGGCGATTACAACCGCTGTGTGCTGGTGGTCAATGGTCTGGAAACCGGCGGATCGTACACCGTGGGTATCAACGCCTGTGTCACCGGTTCGTGGCGGGATCGCTTCGGGTTCGTGTGGCGGCTGCGGCAATCGGGCACCGCCATCAGTGGAACCGTCACCACCCGGGGCTGTGGTGTCTACCAGGTTGCCGGCAGCATCGACGGCGACAACGTCGAGTTGCAGGCCACCGGCGGCTGCTGCGACTTCACCTACACCGGAACGATCACCGATTGCTCGGCCGGCGGCGGCGACTGGACCAACTCGTGTGGCGGCGCCGGGACGTGGACGATGAACAAGGTCGACGGCGAGTTGGCTGACGACTCGGTCGACGTTGAGGACGAGGCTCCTGAGGAGTTTGCCGACGATCCGACGTCAATGCGTGGCTGACCGAACCATCGCTCCGGGGTCGCCCGTTATGAGGGAGCGGGTGGCCCCGGCTCGACGCGGCGTCCTCGGTGGCTTGGTGTCCATCCTGTTGACGGTCGGCTGTACCGTCAACCAGGGTGGAGCCGAGGACGTCGCCGTAACCTTGACATCTGCCCCTCAAGAGGAGCCGGCCATGCCTGAACCGGACAGCAACGACGATCACCGGATTGCCGCCGTGGTGCTGTTGGAGGACCGACAGCCCGAGTTCGCTCTGCATACCGTTGACCGTCAGGCCAGCGCACGGCTGGTGGCCGACGGGCCGGGTCTGGCGGCCGAGGGCGGAGGCATTGTCCTCGGCCGGCCCGCTCCGGCCGAGGGTCCGTCGGTCCGGCCGGTGTTGACGATCACGATTCCGGCCGGCCCGGTCAACGGTCTCGATGGCTGGTTCGTGCTCACCGTCGGATCAGCCGGTGCCGGGGGATTTGAGGTCCACGGCGTGAGGTCAGCTGGAACGGGACCGGCCACTGTGGTCATCCTCGACGTCGGTTCGGGCGATCGGCTCGACGGCCGCTGGTCCTACAGCCGCCGCCCCGAACCCCGTTCGGTCACCGTGTTCGACGAGTTCACCGAGGAGTCTCGTTCGGCCACGGTGTTCCACAGCGCCGAGTTCTCCGAGTTGATCGTCGAGCCCGAGCGGGGGCAGGAGAGCGGCGACCGGGTCGCGGTCCGCTTCCCCATACCGTCGTGGGCTCTGGACCTGTCGGGGCCGGCCGATGTGTGTGAACAGGTCTTCCACCGTTTCGCCACCGAAGCCGACCACGATCCGGTATGGCCCCGATCGCTCCTCGAGGCCGACAGCCTCGATCGAGTGCTGTCCGACGTGGAGAGCGACGTGGAAGCCGCTCGGTCCACAACCGTCGTCATCAGCGTCACGGTCCGAACCAACACGGGCGAAGTGACACGAGGTGATCGGCTGAAACCCCTGGTCCGCTACCCGATCAGTGTGGCCGAGCCCGGTGGTGTCCCCCAAGCAGCCGTCCTGGGCTGTTCGGTGTCGTAGACCTCTGCGCCCAATCTTGCAGCCAAATCTTGCAGCAAAAAGCGAGGTGTAACCTCGCTTTTTGCTGCAAGATTTGGGCCTGCTACACCCGGTACTCCTGGTGGACCTGATTCGAATCGTCGGTGTAGAAGACCTGGGCACTGGCTGCGGGCCCTGTCGGGGCGGCGGTGAGCTCGGTGCTCGCAGCCGGCCGTGCGATGCCGAGATCGGCGGTCACGTCACGCCGGTGCCAGACGTTCGCGTGCCACACAAGGGCACGAAGGTGTGAGCGATCGTCGAGGTAGAACACTCTGGGATCGGCGTTCGGTCCGGCACCGGTGGCTGCCAGCGCGCTCCCGGTCCGTGCCGCCTGGCCACCCAACTCCGCGGTCAGGTCGGCGCTGGTCCAGTCGGTTCCGGTCCATCGGAGCTCCACGATGTGGCCCTGCTCGTCGAGATGGTAGACCCGTGGATCTCGGTTTCCACCGACCGCCACTGCGGTGATGGAACTCCGCGAGTCGGCACGGGACGCACCGGTGTGGACGGTCAGGTCCCGGTCGTGCCAGGCACCCCCGTACCAGGCCAGCTCCCGGACGTGGTCCCTCCAGTCGAGGAAGAAGACCCGGGGGTCGCTTGATCCTCCAACGCCGATCGAAACCAGATGGCCTCCATATCGTGCCCGGTCGGCGCCCGTGTCGGCGGTCAGGTCGCGGTGGTGCCAGGCGCCGCCATACCATGCCAGTTCGTTCACGTGACCTCGTTGATCGAGGTGGAAGACCCGAGGGTCGCTGTCGGGCCCGACCGTCATTGAGGTGATCGCGCCGTCGGTTACGACTTCCGGTGCGGCTTCGGCGGTCAGGTCGCGGTGGTGCCAGGCGCCGCCATACCACGCCAGTTCGCTCACATGGGCCCGGCGGTCGATGTAGTAGACCCGAGGATCGCCGTTGTGTCCGACCCCGGTTGCCGTCATCGCCCCGTCGAGAGCGGCCGGCTCGGCTCGGGTCTCGGTGGTCAGATCCCGTCCCTGCCACTCGATTTCCATACCGGCCAGCTCGCGGACATGACCTCGGGTGTCGATGTAGTAGACCCGGGCATCTCTGTCGTCGCCAACCGCCAATGATGCCAGTGGGCTGTCGTCACAGGCCGCTCCGGCCACCGGTGGGGCTTCGGGAGCCGGGCCGGTGGCCTCGATCTTCTTCAACTCGGTTGAAAGTAACACTTTGGCCGTGACGGGCTTGGTGCCGATGGGGTGGCCCAGCAGGTCGTACAACCGGACTGTGGCGTTCACATCGATCCATGCCTCCACATCCTCCGGCTTGTCCAAGACGTAGGCTGCCGGCAGCTCATCGGCCTCGAACGACTCGCCGTTGCTCAGCCTGATCGGAGATCCGTCTGCGCTGACGATGTCGGCAACCGCAAATCCACTGGCCGTCAACGCTTCGACGCAGATCACCTTCACCGTCACCCGGCCGCGGGTCGGTTCCGGATGCTTGCAGATCACCACCGTCTTTTCCGACAAACGGTTGTTCCGTTGGACGGTCTGGTCGTCGGTGATCGTATACAGCCGGAGGTTGTCGATCATCAAGGCCAGCAGATCCGCACCGTCTCGGAACTTGTCACGTTCGACCAGGTCGATGTCGGTCCGATCGGCGTAGTCGAGGTATTTCGATCGGAGGTCTTCGATCGACGGCACCAGTATGCCGTGGGTGGCGTTTTCCACTGTGGTTGTCGGATCGAGCAGGGCGTCCACGTATTCGAACAGACAACATCGGAAGTCTTCGTCCTGCTCGGGTGCACTCAGCTGATAGGCATCGTCAATGTCGAAACCCATCCATGACCGGCAGCCCAGCGAGATGGCCATCGATCCCAGGGAGTCCGGCAGGTCCGAACCGGTGCCACAGGCAAAGGCGCTCACGTGCAATCCGGCCGCCTTCTCCTCGACATCGTCTCTCGTCATGGCCAGTTCCTCCGGGACCATCCGTAGAACCAGTTGTGATCGGTTGCCATGAGTGAAGAAGAAGGCGAGTTTGGTGACGGTCGTGTCCGACATCCACTCGACCATCGCTGTCTTGATGGCGTTTGGGCTGGCGACGTCGCCTTTCAGATAGTGGACTGGAACGCCGCTGTCCTGCAGGTGCTCGACCAGCCGGTCGGCGTACCACGCCCAGTCTTTGCCGACCTGATCGTGCGTCTGGCAGACGATCAGGACATCGGGTCTTTCGGGAGCGTACGGCACCATCTCGTATCCCTCGGCGGTTGGCTACGGGTACACGCAGCTCATTGTGATGGCCGGGGGATCGTCCCGATAGGGCCGGAGGTCATGGTGTCGACAGGTGACGTGAGCCTCCGTCGCGGTGGCACGGCGTTGCGCTCGGGAACTAGGGACAGGCCGGGAACTCGCCGGAGGCGAGGGCGGCGCACTTGTCGGTTCCCGAGCCTCCGCCGTAGGTGTCGGCGCTGGCGTCGAAGAAGATGGAGTAGGTGTCGTCTTGCCATTCCACCCGGTAGAAGACCGGGTCGCCCTCCACGGTGAAGGCCTCCAGATCCCAGGTGATCGGAGTTCCCTCGGCCACCGTTCGGTCGAAGCAGGCCCGACCCTCCGACAGGTTGGCCTCGTCATCGGCGGAGTTGGTCAGCCGGGTGTAGGGGCAGGGATCGGCATGACCGAAATCGACCGCCGGTCGGCACTGGGTGAGCACCGGCAGAGCGACCAGCAGGGCGACGCAGGATCTGGGCACAGCTCCAACCGTAGACCTATCTAGGCTGAGACCGTGCTCAAAATGGGAAACGTGATCGACAGGCCCCGACCATGCCGCTGACCAAATGGCAACCACCGGCTCGGCGCCACGAGGTGGCCGCCGATACCAGGGTCACCTGGCTCGAACTGTTCTTCGACCTGGTGTACGTGGCCGCCCTCATTCAGTTGGGTGATCGGCTGGCCGACAACGTGTCGTGGTCGGGAGCGGCCGCCTTCGTCGGTGCCTTCGTGATGCTGTGGTGGACCTGGACCGGCACCACCGCCTTCACCAATCAGTTCGCCGTCGACGACGTCGTGCACCGGGTCCTGGCCTTCGCCCAGATGTTCGCCGTCGGCAACATCGCCGTCCTGGCCGCCACCAACCCGGACAACTGGGAACGTTGGCTGGCCGTGGCCTACGTGGCCGCCCGCCTTCCGTTGTTGGCCATGTACTGGCGGGTTCGCTCGTCGATTCCGTCAGTTCGAGTCACAGCCGACCTCTTCCTACGGTTCTTCGGCGCCGGGGCCGTTCTGTGGCTCCTGTCGCTGGCCGTACCCGGCCGGGCCCGGTTCGCCGTGTGGGCCTTGGCCCTGCTGGTCGAGTTCACCGCTCCCGTCATCCGCTTCCGCCGATCCGACGCCGAGGCCGACGCTGCGGCCGAGCCGGAGGGGCCCATCGCTCCGGCCTACGCCGAGCACTTCCAGGAACGCTACGCCCTGTTCACCATCATCGTGTTGGGAGAGACATTCGTGAAGACGTTGACCGAGATCGGCCGGATCGGGATCTCGACCACCACCCAGGTGTTCGGGGCGATGGCCTTTCTCATGCTGATCGCCTTGTGGTGGACCTATTTCGACGATGTGGCCGACGCCCACATCCGCCCTGTCAGCGCCATCGCCGGCTCCGCCCAGTGGAACCGTCTGATCTGGGTCTACACCCACCTGCCGCTGGCCGTCGGCATCACCGCCTTCGGGGTTGCGGCCAAGAAAGTGGTGGGTGTCGAAGCCTTTACCGATCCGTTCAAAGGCAGCTACACCTGGTTACTGGTGGCCGCCCTCATCACCACGTTGGTGGCGGTGGCCGTTCTCGATCTGGTTACCGTCAGCCCCCACTTCGCCATTGGCGCCCCCGAGCGGATCGGTCCTCGACTGGCGGCGGCCGCTCTCCTGATTCCTGTCGCCGTGGTGATCGACATCGGTTCGGTCAACGCCGTGACCGGGATCGGGCTGGTGGTCGCCATCGTGGTCGGCCAGATCATGGCCGAGGTGGTGTCGGCCCATCGGTCGGAGTTCCGCCTGGGTCGGGACGTGCGCAACCAGATCGCCGAACTGGCCGGATCCTGCGACCACCTGGTGGCGGCGGCCGCTGCTCCCACTCGACCGCTGGCGGAGTGCCATCTTTGCGCCGAAAAGGGCCTCGACTGGGTTCAGCTCCGATGGTGTCTCACCTGCGGGTACACGGGCTGCTGTGATGATTCGCCCGGGCAGCATGCCACCAGCCACCATCACCAGACCGGCCACCCGGTCATGGCCTCGGTCGAGTCCGGCGCCACCTGGGCCTACTGTTACATCGACGAGGTGACCGACCCGGATTGGCGAACCCGGATCGGGCGCTAGGAGACTGACCGGACCCCACCCGGCAATTCTTGCAGCAAAAAACGAGCTGTCGGCTCGTTCTTTGCTGCAGGATTCGGGGGAGGAGGGCGGCCAAGCAGGTCGCCCCGGCTCAGCCGATGTCGCGGCGGGTGAACAGGGCCATTCCGCCGGCGAAGGTGGTCAGGCCGATGAGGCTGAGCACCACCAGGGCCAGTCCACCCTGGTCGCCTCCGGGGAGATGGGTGACGTGGCGCAGGGGTGAAAGGTTGAGCGCCATGTCGGGCAGACGGACCAGTTCGCCGAACAGGAAGACGAAGGCGGTGAGAGCGAAGGCCGCCCACACCCCGAGTGTGTACTCCTTGGCCAGGCCGTAGAGCAGCACGCCGACACCGGCCACCGCCCACAGGGCCGGTGTGCGGACCAGAGCGGCGCCGACCACCCCGCCGAGGTCGGTCAGTTGTCCGGTGATGGCGGCGTCGGACGCCGCCACCGACAGGGCGGCCACCACCATGAACACCGGGGCGGCCAGCACAGTGAGCACGAGATGGGCGCCCAGCCAACCGGTGCGGGACACGTGGCCGGCCAGCACCGGTTCGGCCCGGCCGGCCAGTTCCTCGCCCCGGGGCCGCAGCATCGACTGGATCACTCCGGCCCCGGCGATCAGGGCGATCATCGACAGGATGAGGGTGAGGAACCCGTCGCGAATGGCCTCGCCGGTCATGCCCATCTGTTCGAGGACGTCGCGCATCGATTCCATCTCCTCTATGAACGACTCGATCTCGCTCAGCACCGACCCGTAGGTGGCGCCCATGAAGGCAATCCCGACGCACCACCAGGCCAGCGTGTTGCGTTGCAGCCGCCAGGCCAAACCCAGGGGCGAAAGCAACGACGAGGCGGCAACCTCGGGACCGGGGCGCTGGTCGATCAACCCGGCCCCCACGTCGCGTCGCAGCACCAGCAGGATGGCAACGGCGAACGCCATCGCAGTGGCCACCACCAGGATCACGATCGGCCAGACCACGGGCTGGCCGAACGGATTGATGGCCTGCGACCAGCCGATGGGGGAGAGGTACGACAGGCCGTTCTCCTGGACGTCGCCCACCGCTCGCAGAGCGAAAGCCACGGCGATGACGGCCAGCGATGCACCGGTGGCCGCCCGGCCGTATTCGAAGACCTGAACCCAGACCAGGGCCACGGCGGCGAACACCAGGCCACACAGACCGAGGGCGGCACCGAACAGGAATGATCGGCCCGGGTCGAGACCGTCGGCGGCGAAGACGATGGTGGTCACCAGGGCGATGAACAGGTTGGCGGCCAGGGCCACGATGCTGACGGCGGCGATGGAGCTCCAGGGGCCGACGGCGGCGGCCCGAACCAGCTCGGCCCGCCCCGACTCCTCCTCCGCCCTGGTGTGGCGGGCGATCAGCAGCACGTTCATCAGACCGATGATGGCGAAGGTGAAGGCCCCGATTTCGAAGGCGTAACGTCCGCCGAAGGTTTCGAGGGCGTCGGGTGGACCCTGCAGGGCGATCGAAGCTCCGCTGGTGCCGACGAGCACGGCCTGTTGGGCCAGGGCCATCTCCGGGGTGATGCCCTGGGCCTCGGCTTCGTTGTTGGTGACCGTCCGTATCGAAAAGGGGGTAATGGCCACCAGGAAGGCAATGCCGGCCAACCACAGTGTCAGCTTGATCCGGTCGAGGCGCAGGATCAGGCGCAGCAGATCCTTGGTACCGACGAAGCCGTTCTTCATCGCCCGGCCCCATCGGTGTCGATACCGGGCCCGGGCTCGGGTTTGGAGCCGGAGTTGTTGCCGCCGATGGCGTAGTGGCGCATGAACAATTCCTCGAGGGTGGGCGGCTGGCTCTCCAATGCTTCGATCCCCAGCGACGACAAGGCCGTCATGACCGAGGCCATGTGGTCATTGGCCACCGAGAAGCTGGCCCGGTTCTGGTCTCGGGCCAAGAAATCGGATACGCCCTCCAGTACCGCCACCTGATCGATGGGTCGAGTGGTAGCGGCGTCGATCGATGTCCTGGTCAGGTGCCGGAGTTCGGCCAGCGTTCCGGTTTCCACCGTGCGGCCTTCCCGGATGATGGTGACCCGGTCGCATAGCGATTCGACCTCGGCCAGGATGTGACTTGACAAGAGCACGGTCTTGCCGTCGTCGATCTGCTCCCGGATGGCGTCCTGGAACACCGACTCCATCAGTGGATCGAGGCCGGCCGTCGGCTCGTCCAGCACGAACAGCTCGGCGTTGCCGGCCAGGGCGGCCACCAGGGCCACCTTCTGGCGGTTGCCTTTGGAGTAGGTTCGGCCCTTCTTGGTCGGGTCGAGGTCGAACCGTTCGATCATCTCGGCCCGTCGCTTCTGGTCGAGGCCGGATCCCAGCCGCCCCAACAGGTCGATGGTTTCGCCGCCGGAGAGACCGGGCCAGAGGTTGACGTCGCCGGGGACGTAGGCGATTCGCCGGTGGAGCTCGACGGCGTCGGCCCACGGGTCTCGACCGAGCAGCCGGACCCGGCCGCCGTCGTGGCGGAGCAGGCCCATGAGCACCCGGATGGTGGTGGATTTACCCGAACCGTTTGGTCCGAGGAATCCCATCACCTCGCCCGGTTCGACCCGGAGGTCGAGCCCGTCGAGCGCTCTGGTCGATCCAAAGGCTTTGTGGAGGTCTTCGACCTGAATCGTGGTTGTGTCGGCCGCAGTCATGGTTGGCACCCTCTCGTCCGCCGGGGCGTCCAGGAACGACAAGCAACCCCGACACCGCCGATCCTAACCGAGGGGCCATGGTGGTTGCTCCCTGGTCTCCTGGCAGGGAGGGCCGGGAGAGGGTTCAGCCGGCCAGGGCCGGGACCGGTTGGTCGGCCGTGCTGGTGGTTGCATCGGCCCACGGGTTGCCCGAGAGATACTTCCAGCCGGCGTCGGGCAGCACCATCACCGCCGTGCCCCCCTGGGCTTCGAGGTACTCCAAGGCGGCGTGGATGATGGCTCCCGACGAGGTGCCCACGAAGTGTCCCTCGGTGTTCATGGTGATGAGCACCATGTCTTCGGCCGTCTTCCTGCCAACCTGGTGCCGATGGTCGACCAATGAGAGGTCGGCCACCGGTGGCTGGAACGGATCTTCCTGGCTGCGCATCCCGCCGATGGGATCGTCTTTGAACTCCTCCACCGAGTGAACCTGGATGGCGGGGTGGAAACGCTTCATGGCCCGGCTGTTGCCGGTGAGGGTTCCGCCGGTTCCGTAGGCGCAGAAGATGTGGTCGGGGGGTGCCTCCAGGGGCCAGTCCCGCTGGATCTCCAACGACGTACCGAATTCATGGGAGGCCGGGTTGGCCGGGTTGCCGTACTGGTAGCACATGTAGCCGTGGCCCTCGTCGACCTGTTGGCGGGCGAAGGCGATGGCGTCGTTGGGGCCGCCGTCGACCTCGATCAGGTCGGCCCCGTAGGCCCGCAGCAGCTGTTTGCGCTCCTCGGTGGATTTGGCCGGCAGGCAGATCGTCATCGGGTGTTTGTTGATGAGAGCGATACGGGCCAGGCCGATCCCGGTGTTGCCCGAGGTGGCCTCGATCAGTGGCATGCCGGGGGGCAACTTGCCATCGGTGACCGCCTGGTGGAACATCTGCCAGGCCGGCCGATCCTTGACCGACCCGGTTGGGTTGTACCACTCCAGCTTGGCGAACAGGCGGGTCCCCCGAGGGGCCAGCTCCGAGAACTCGACGAGCGGTGTGTTTCCTGGCTTCATGGCGTAACCACGTCCTCAACGTTCGATTCGACCTGCCGCATCGAGCGATAATTCACGACAAAGTCCATATACATGACCAGATTACTCATATTTAACCGATAGCCCCAATTGTTGCTTCCGTGACGTCGGACACAGCGTTGGCGGCCCGGCCCACGGTCGGGCCGCCCCCGAGAGCTCCGTCAGGGCCAGACGACCAGCGGAATGGCGGTCAGAGCCAGGCCGACCCCGGCCCATTGCCAGCGCCGCAGTTCCTCGCTGAACACCAGCCGGGCCAGTATCACCGTGCTCACCGGAAACAGCGCACTCAGCACGGCGGCCACCGACAACGGGCCCCGCTGGTAGGCGGCCATGGCGCAGACGTTGGCCGCCGCCTCTCCGATGCCGCCCAGCAGCAGGGCCGTCATGTTACCGACGGCCGGAGCCAGCGACCGGGTGGCGGCCAGGGCGATGAGGGAAACGACCGGCACCGACACGAGCCGGGCCACCACCAGCGGCCACAGCCCGGCCGCCGGTTCGGTCTCGGCCAGGGCGAGAAAGAAGATCGAAAACCCCGTTCCGGCCAGAGCGGCCAGGGCGAAACCGAGGACCGACGATCTGCGGTCATGACCCACGGCGGCGACCCCGGAACGATCCTGGGAGACCAGCACGATGGCCAGCAGGCTGACGATCACACCGACGGTGTTGACGGTCGACATTGATTCGCCCCGGAACACCCCCACCACCGTGGGGATGACGGCCGACAGCACCGCGGCCACCGGCGCCAGCAGCGAGATCGGCCCGAGGGTGAACGACTTGTAGAGGCAGACGAACGAGAACGTGCCGGACAGACCGGCCACCACCCCGGCCACCAGATCTCGGCCCACGACCTCATCCCAGCCGAAGGGGACCAGCGCCACCGCCAGCAGCCCGAGGCTGGCCGCTTGAATCCAGGCGGTGACCCGCACCGCGGGATCGCGTTGGGCGGCGTAGCCTCCGGCGAAGTCCGACGCCCCGACGATCAACGCCCCGGCCAGGGCCAGCACCGCGGTCATAGAGCGGGGAACTGTAGCAGGCCCGTTCGGGAAACCGTGCCGGGGGTGAAGTGCGGGTGGGAAAGGGGGAACCGTGCTCCGAACCTCACCCCCAGCAGGTTGCCTATCTGAACGTCCTGGTCGCAGCGGTGATACATGGGAGGCGGTTTTGCCCGGTGATGCTGCCATGGTTGGTGCCATGGAACCCGCCACGGAAGCACCTTCGCCACGACGGGAGACGATGCCCCCGCCGCCGCAACGCTCGTTTGCCAGCGACAACGCCGCCGGGGCCCACCCGGCGGTGCTGGAGGCGGTCGTCGCCGTCAACCAGGGTCACGCCCTGGCCTATGGCTCCGACGACCACACCGCCCGCTGCCAGGAGCGGTTTCGTGAGTTGTTCGACGCCGATGTGACCACCCGTCTGGCCTTCAACGGAACCGGGGCCAACATCATGGCCCTGGCCACCATGATGGCGTCCCGCCCCGGCCCCCGTCCGGCCGTCATCTGCTCCGAGTGGGCCCACATCAACGTCGATGAAACGGGCGCCCCCGAGCGGATCCTGGGCACCAAGCTGATCGATCTACCGTCGCCTGACGCCAAACTGACGCCGGCCCAGCTGCGGGAGCAGGCCGACGTTCAGGGCGTGGTGCACCACGCCCAACCGGGCATCGTGAGCATCACTCAACCGACGGAGTTGGGCACGCTGTACTCGATCGACGAGATTCAGGTGCTGTGCCAGACGGCGGCCGACATGGGCCTGCTGGTCCACCTCGACGGGGCCCGCATCGCCAACGCCACCGCCGCCCTGGGGGCGACGCCGGAAGCACTGCGGGCCATGACCATCGACGCCGGGGTCGACGCCATCAGCTTCGGCGGGACCAAGATCGGAGCGTTGGGAGCGGAGGCCGTCGTCTTCCTCAATCCCCAGGTGGCCGTCGGCTCGGAGTTCGTGCGCAAGCAGGTGACCCAGCTGGCTTCCAAGATGCGGTATCTGGCCGCCCAGTTCAACGCCCTGCTCAGCGACGATCTGTGGTTGCAGCTGGGGGCCCAGGCCAACGGTCTGGCCAAGACTCTCCATGCCGAGGTGGCCGACATCGCCGGCGTCGACGCCGGGCAGGCCCCGGCCGTCAACAGTGTCTTTCCCTGCCTGGCGCCCGACCTGATCCGGCCGCTGCAGGATTGGAGCTTCTTCTGGGACTGGGACCCGGCAGTCAATCAGGTTCGCTGGATGACTGGTTGGGACACCACCGCCGACGATGTGGCCGCCTTCGTGGCCGGAGTCCGCCACATCGCCGGACGACCGGGCTGCCCGTAGGCTGAACGGCTATGGCAACGCTGGTTTGTTTTCACGCCCACCCCGATGACGAGGCCATCGCCACCGGCGGTCTCATGTTGCGGGCATCGCGGGCCGGGCATCGGGTGGTGCTGGTGTGCGCCACCCGGGGCGAGGTGGGTGAACCTCAAGATGGTGTTCTGGCCGACGGTGAGACGCTGGCCCAGCGTCGGGTGGTCGAGCTGGCCGAGGCTTGCGAGCTGTTGGGGGCCGAACCGCCCCGTTTCCTCGGCTACGAGGACTCGGGCATGATGGGCGAGCCCACCAACGACAACCCGGCCTGCTTCTGGCAAGCCGACTTGGACGAGGCCGTCGACCGCATGGCCGCCATCCTTCGTGAGGTGGAGGCCGACGTCGTCACCATCTATGACGACAACGGCGGCTACGGTCACCCCGACCACATCCAGGTGCACCGGGTCGGCCTGGCCGCGGCCGAGGCGGCCGGTGTCGACCATGTCTATGAGGCCACCATCAACCGCACCCGGGCCATCGAACAGATGCAGCAGGCCATTGATTCGGGAGCAATACCCGAGGAGGAGGCCCGGGATTTCGAGGAGGACCCGAACTTCGGGATGGAGGAGACCGATCTCAGCTTTCTGGTCGATGTGAGCGACATGGCGGCCGAGAAGAAGGCGGCCATTGCCGTGCACCGCAGTCAGGTCGGACCGGAGAGCTTCTTCCTGGCCATGCCCGACGAAGCCTTCGCCCAGTTCTTCGGTTTGGAGAGCTTCGCCTTGCCCGGGGTTCGCAACACCGGCGGTCCCATCACCGTCAAGATGCTCCCCGGCCTCGACTGACCCCCCATTCCCATCCTCGGAACTTTGGGACCGCTACGACCCATTACCGGGTCGCTGGAGTCCCAAAGTTCCGGAGGGGTCGTCGGCCCAGCGAAGGTAGGGCTTGACCTCGGTGACGTTGGTCAGTTGCTCAGGCGCTTCCTCGGTCGACAACGTGGGCGACACGATGATCCGTTGGCCCGGCTGCCAGTCGACCGGAGTTGAGATGGGGGCGGCGTCGGTGGCCTGCAGGGCGTCGACCACTCGCAGGATCTCGTCGAAGTTGCGACCCACCGACTTGGGGTAGGTGAGGATGGTGCGGATGGTGTTCTGGGGGTCGATGAAGTACACCGACCGCACCGTGGAGGTGTCGCCCGCTCCGGGATGGATCATGTCATACAGCTCGGAGACCCGGTGGTCGGGGTCGGCGATGATGGGGAAGGCCAGCGGGGTGCCGCCGACCTCGCCGATGTCGGGAGCCCAGGCCTTGTGATCATCGACGGAGTCGACCGAGATGGCGATGGTCTTGGCTCCCCGCTTGGAGAATTCGTCGTCGAGACCGGACGCTCGCCCCAGTTCGGTGGTGCAGACGGGGGTGAAGTCGGCCGGGTGGCTGAAGAAGACGGCCCACGAGTCGCCCTTCCATTGATGGAAGTTGATTTCACCGTCGGTGGTGTCGGCGGTGAAGTCGGGGGCTTTGTCGCCAAGACGGAGTGACATGACAGTTCTCCTTGGTGCAGTTGATCGAGCAGTCGATAATGTCCGCGCTAACAATCATTTCGGATGAAAGATCTGGTCGCCGGACGTCGAGTCTACGCCTCACCTCCACCCGCCGGCTCGGCCGCCGAAGGTGATTTCGGTCACCTGCGGGCCGGCCGCCGGTCTGGTACATCGGGGTCCCATGTGTTACCAAAGGCCCATGAGCAACAGTGAGCCGCCCCCGGGGGCCGCATACCACGACATCCTCTATGAGGTCGACGATCCGGTGGCCACCATCACCTTGAACCGGCCCGACCAGCTCAACGCCTGGACCGAAGCCATGGATGGCGAAGTCCGCGACGCCATGACCAGGGCCGACAACGACCGGCGGGTGGTCGGCATCATCCTGACCGGAGCCGGTCGGGGTTTCTGTGCCGGCGCCGACATGGGTCGGCTCGACGCCCTCTCGTCGGGCGACCGGAGCCGCCGGCCAAACCCGGAGCCGGGGGAGCGGTTCCCCTGGGCCACCTCGGAGGGCGACTTCGACGGCCGACTCACCTACCCCCTGGCCCTGAACAAGCCGGTCATCGCCGCCATCAACGGAGCGGTGGCCGGCATGGCCTACCCACTGGCCCTGGCCTGCGACATGCGGGTCGTCACCCCCGACGCCTTGTTCGTCACCGCCTTCGCCCAGCGGGGCCTCATCGCCGAGTGGGGGCTGAGCTTCCTGCTTCCCCGCCTCGTCGGCCCGTCGGTGGCCCTCGACCTGCTGATGTCGTCCCGCCGGGTCGACGGTCGTGAGGCGCGGCGGCTGGGGTTGGCCAACCACCTGGTCGAACCGGACGAGCTGCTCGGCTACTGCCGGACCTACATCGAGGACCTGGCCGCCCGCTGTTCGCCCACCTCCATCGCCGTGATGAAACGCCAGGTCCACCAGCAGATCCACGCCGGCCTGGGCCCGGCCGAACGGGAATCGCAGACCTTGATGGTCGACAGCTTCCGTCGCCCCGATTTCGCCGAGGGGGTCCAGTCGTTCATCCAGAAGCGCCCCCCGAAGTTCGCCCGACTGCCCCTGGAATCGGCCGGCGGGGAGGGAGGCGCTCCGTGACCGCCGTCCACCCCGCTCTGACCAGCGTGCTCGAACGATGGCACCGGCACGTCCGGGGCGACGACGAGGTCGTGCTGGCCGACCTGATCCATCCCGACTGCGTCTTCCACTCGCCGGTGGTCTACACCCCACAGCAGGGCCGGGCCATCACCGTGGCCTACCTCCAGGCCGCCACCGACGTCTTCGGTCGAAGCGCCGATTTCGCCTACCGTTCGGAGATCGCCTCCGGGAACCAGGCGGTGCTGGAATTCGAGTCGTCGCTCGACGGCATCTACATCAACGGTGTCGACCTCATCACCGTGGCCACCGACGGCCGGCACGGCGGCACCATTGTCGAGTTCAAGGTGATGGTGCGACCCCTCCAAGCGGTCAACAAGCTACACCAGCTGATGGCGGCCCAGCTGGAAGCGGCGGCCGCGGCGGGTAATAGATAGGGGAGGGGGCCATGCCGGACCGGCCGCTGATCGTCGACGGGTTGCAGTACGGGAACTGGTCGGAGGACATCTTCGCCCAGATGCACGATGGTGGCGTGGCTGCGGTGCACGCCACCATCTGCTACCACGAGAACTTCCGGGAGACGGTGGCCAACATCGAACAGTGGAACCGCTGGTTCGAGCGGTACCCCCACTACATAACCCATGGTCGCACCGCCGCCGACGTTCGCCAGGCCCACGCCGATGGTCGCACCGCCATCGTGTTCGGCTTCCAGAACTGTTCCCCCATCGAGGACGACATCGGTCTGATCGAGATCGTGCACACCCTCGGTGCCCGGTTCATGCAGCTGTCGTACAACAACCAGAGTCTGCTGGCCACCGGATGTTACGAGGCCGAGGATCCCGGCATCACCCGCTTCGGCCGGCAGGCCATCGCCGAGATGAACCGGGTCGGTCTCGTGATCGACATGTCGCACTCAGCCGAGCGCTCGACGCTGGAAGCCATCGAGTTGTCGAACCGACCGATCGCCATCACCCACGCCAATCCGGCCTCATGGCACCCGGCGTTACGCAACAAGTCCGACGATGTCTTGAGGGCTCTGGGCCAATCGGGCGGCATGCTGGGATTCAGCCTCTACCCCCACCACCTGGCCAAGGGCAGCCACTGTACCGTGCAGGAGTTCTGCGCCATGGTGGCCGACACGGCCGAGCTGATGGGGGTCGACCACATTGGCATCGGGTCCGACCTGTGCCAGAACCAGCCCGACTCGGTGGTGGAGTGGATGCGGGTAGGGCGCTGGTCGAAGCAGACCGACTACGGCGAAGGTTCGGCCGACGACCCGGGCTTCCCCCCGCAGCCACCATGGTTCACCGACAACCGGGACTTCGGCAACCTCCTCGATGGCCTGGCCGCCGCCGGGTTCGACGAGACCGACCGGGCCAAGATCATCGGCGGCAACTGGGTGTCGTTCTTCCAGCGGTCGTTCGGGTCACAATGACGGCGCCCGGTTCCAGCGCCGAAGGTCTTACCCTCCGCCCCCCGGATCAGGTCATGGGCCTGGAGCGGATGGGTTCCCGCTTCCAGACCCGCTTGAGTTTCATGCGTTCGGTGTTGCGACGTCTGACCGACGAGGGCTGGACCATCGAACGCACCCGCTGCGACTGGGACGCCGACGGATTCGGAACGGCCGTCTACACCGCCCGGGGCCCATCCCGGACCTACAGCCTCATCGCCTACTCCAACGATCTCGACCCGGCCGACCGGTCGGACCGAGTCATCGCCGAACGGTGGGATGCCGCCTTCACCCTGTTCGACGGGGAGCCGACCGACGACGACATCGCCCGCCTGGCCGACAATGTTCCCCGCCAGGAAGCCGGGCGCTGCTCCAGCCGTGAGCTGACCTTGAGCCGGGCCAACAAGAGCGTCCGGCTGTTCGACCACGTGACCGAGCGGTTGGCCTCGGGCCGGCAACCGGATCGGGACATGATCAACCGCATCGGCTACCTGATGCGAACCACCGCCGTCTACGGCAACGGCAAGTTCGGGTTGTCCGACCGCGATCGTACCTGTGACCGCCCGGAACTGGCCGAGCCGTACCAAGCCGAACTGTTGACCGTCTACCTGATCCGCTGCTTCAGCCACGACCTGGTGGAGCACGTGGCCCGGCAGCGGAACCCGACCGACTTCGTGCCGCTGGAGCGCACCATCCGACGCCACCTCGGCATCGGCAACGCCACCGGTCTGGGTATGGCCCCTTTCCTCTACCACCATCCCATTCTGCTCAACAACTGGGTGACGGCCCTGGAAACGGCGCTGGCCCGTTGCCGCCAAGTCGAACGCATCGACCACGATCAGGCGGCCCGCTTCGCTGATCTGGTGAACGCCGCCCGACGGTGTTGTGAGCAGTGGAACGTCGACGATGAGCGGCAGATGGCCCGGGTGGTCGAGCTGCGCTCCGATCTGGCCGCCCTGGCCGAGATGGTCACCGGCGGCGGGCTGGCGGCCGAGAGGCCGTGGGACGGCCTGTATCGGTGGGCCGAGCAGCGGCTGTCGGTGGAGGGCCAGGAGATGGTGGTCTCGCTGATCGTCGAGATGCACCCGGAGCTGGTCGATCAGCTGGCGCCGACGATGGCGGCCATCGAACGACCCCGCATCGACCCGGCGTCGACCGTGGCCGAACTGGCGGCGCTGCTCGACCGCCACTACGACTGGGCTCTGGCCGTCGACTTCGACGCCGGCCAGGCCGACCACTACTTCTGGTACACCTCGGAGGAGAAGCTGGAACCACGGCTGGGAGAGCGCCGCCGGGAACCGGGAGCGGAGCGGGAACATCCCCTGGCCGTGGCCCGCGACGTGTCCCGGTTGCGCTCGGCCCTGGACGGACTCCCGGACATGACGGTGGCCGAGTTCCTGTTGGCCCAGCCCGAGCACCGACACATCGTTCGTCGGTCCCAGACCCTGGCCGACCACCCCTACGGCGAGATCCGCGACAACCTGATCGGCCACGATCTCCTGGCCATCGACATGCTGCGGTTCAAGCTCTCGGTGTTCGGGGCCACCAAGTTCGATCCCAAGTCCGACAAGTGGACCCGCATCACCATGTACCAGGGGGCGCCCCTACCCGACGAGCTGGGCACCGCCGGGTGCGACCAGTGGATGCTGCAACCGTGGCTCGACACGGAATGATGACGCCGTGAGCCGGTCAGTGGTGGTGTCGCTGAACGAGATCGCCGCCACCGCGGCCAAGGCGACGCGGGGTGGTGGCCACAGCGTGGGGATGGCGGAGGACATGGGTTTCGCCACCCGCTGGTTGTGTCAGCGAGCTCTTCCCGGAGCGGCGCAGCTGCTGGCCGCCCTCGATGAGTTCGAGGCGGTGGAGGTTGTGGCCCTGAGCGATGGCGATGGTGGCCGCCGGATTGTTGTCTCCGGCCGCGGTGGGCCCGGCGGGGCGGTGTCGGCACTCCAGGCGGGCCCGTCGTTGGTGGAGCTGTCGACCTTGGGGCCGGTACGGGTCGAGCTCTTGACTCGACCGCTACTGGTGGTACCGTTCGTGGCCCGGGCCGCCGGTCGGGGCCACGGTATCTCGATGCGGTGGACGGCCGCCGGCGACGTGGTGGTGGTCGACGGTACCGCCGACGGCGCTGTGGCGATCAGGGGCCGGTCGTGGTCGGCCCTGACGGCGCCCGTGGCCGACGATGTGATGGTGAGGGCGGCAGCGGACCGGGGCGCCGACCTGGCCGTGCTCCTTGGCCAGGACGACCTCGATGCCGCGTCGACCCAGGCGATCGCCCAGGGGTGTGAGCTGGACGGCGAGGTGTGGGATCGGCTCGGTGGTCTGGCATGGCGGACCTATGTTCCGGTGAGCGAGGAGTCCCGGCTGAGGGGCGCCGGGGCCGGTCTCACCGACAACGATTGACCTCGCACCACCGTTCTGCGGCCTCCAGGCATCGCTCAGCGACGTCCCTGGACCGCAGAACCGAGGCGCGCCCGCGGCGCCCGGCCCACCCCGCAGCCGCGGCCCGATAGCATCGGGCCATGACTCGACTCGGCTATCAGATCCCCAACTTCACCTACCCCGACACCGCCAACACCCACCTGTTCGCCGCCATCGTGGCCCAGGCCAAGGAGGCCGAAGACGCCGGGTTCGACCGGGTCTTCGTCATGGACCACTTCTACCAGTTGCCGATGATCGGCGCTCCCACCGAACCGATGCTGGAGTGCTACACGCTCCTGTCGGCCCTGGCTCAGCACACGTCGTCGGTGCGGTTGTCGGCCCTGGTGACCGGCAACACCTACCGCAATCCCACTCTGCTGGCCAAGGAGCTGACCGCCCTTGACCATGTGTCCAGCGGGCGGGCCACCCTGGGCATCGGTGCCGGTTGGTTCGAGATGGAGCACCAGTCGCTGGGCTTCGAGTTCGGCACCTTCACCGACCGGTTCGAGAAGCTGGAGGAGGCGTTGCAGATCATCCTTCCCCTGTTGCGGGGGGAGACGGTCTCACTCGACGGTAAGCACTACCAGGTGAGCGACGCCTTCAACTCACCGCCGCCGGTTTCCCGCATTCCGGTGATGATCGGCGGTAGCGGCGAGAAGAAGACGCTGCGTATGGTGGCCCAGTACGCCGACGAGTCCAACCTGGTGGGTGTCGGCCCCGACGACGTGGCCCGCAAGTTCGACGCCCTCGAAGCCCACTGTCAACGCCTGGGTCGCGATCGTTCCGAGATCAAGGTGACGGCGCTGACCATGTGCAACCTGGCCCCCACCATGGAAGAGGCCGACGCCGACCTCGAAGCCATGGCCGCGGTCAAGGGCTGGAGCGAGGAGATGGTCCCAGGCATCAAGGGTGTGCTGCTACACGGCGACCCCGACACCGTCGGTGGCCAGATGGAGGCTCTGTTCGCCGCCGGCCTGGACGGTCTCACCATCAACGCCCCGGCCAACGGCCACATCCCCGGTCGAGTGGCCCTACTGGGTGACGTGGCGGCCCGGGCCGCCGGGTAGACCTTTCAGTCGTTCCCGCCATGTCGAATCTTGCAGCAAAAAGCGAGCACCACGCTCGCTTTTTGCTGCAAGTCTTGAGCGGCGAGCGGACCGGTTGATGGCTGAGCCGGTTCAGCTGCCGACGCCCGGTTATCACGTCGAACTTCGCGATCTGCTCAAGACGGCCGAGCCCGAGTTGTGGCGATGGTTCACCGAGGCCACGGCCCTGGCCTCACGGCGAGATGACGAGGCCGAGGTCGAGTTGTTGAAGTCGGCCTACCGTCTCGACGGCGGCGTCCACGATGTGCTGGTGGCCCACGCCTCCCTGCTGGCCCAAGGATTCGGGATCGACGCTCCGGTCGTGCTCTACCAGGAGTTACGATCGGGGGAGCGCAACGCTCAGGTGTTTCGCCTGGCCGGGCAGATCCATGTCGTCTTCGGCGGCGACATGCTGGATCTACTGACCCCTCCCGAGCAGCATGCCGTTCTGGCCCACGAGTTGGCCCACATGGCGCTGTGGAGCCGGGCCGATGACGAGTTCGACGTACTCGACCAGATGGTTCACCGCCTGGTGGCCGAGACATCGGCCGATGACGTCCTGATCGAGACCTCTCGCCGCCTCCGGCTCCACACCGAAGTCTGGGCCGACGCCGCCGCGGCCGCCGCGGTGGACGCCCTCGATGTCATGGTGGCGGCCATGGTCAAGATGAGCTCCGGTCTGCGACACGTCGACTCCCAGGCCTACCTCCGCCAGGCTGAGGAGATCCTCGCTCTCGACTCCCGGGCCACCACCGCCTGGACCCATCCCGAACTCCACATCCGGGTGGCCTGCCTGGCCGCCCGGGAGCGAGGGGCGGCCGACGAGATCCTGGCCACCCTGATCAACGGACCGGATGACCTGGACCGCCTCGACCTGCTGGGTCAGCGTCGGCTGCAGCAGCTGACCGCCCGGGTGTTGCGCTCGGGCTCAACAGTGGCCACCGCAGCCACCGCCGACAGCGGCCAGGCCATCGCCGATCAGCTGGCCTACTTCCACGATCTGAACCTCATCCCGACCGGCTCCGGCGCCGAGCCCATCACCGATGACGAACTGTCGGCCCACACTCCCTCGGTCCGCTGGTACGCCGCCGCCCTGCTGGTCGATCTGGCCCTGGTCGACGATCACCTCGACGACCTGGCCGGGCTCCGGGCCCTGTCGGCCGAGGCGGCACGTCAAGGGGTGGCCGCCGAATTCGACAAGATCCTGGCCAAGGCCACCGATCGACCCAAGCCCGACATCGAGCAGCTCCGGGTTTCAAAGTCATGAGCTTCGCCCGCCTGCTGAGTGAGGCCACGGCGTCGGAATCGCTGCCCCGCACCGGCGACGTGCTGGCCGTCGGTCTGCCGCTGCTCCGACAGATCGAGAGCCTGCACCGGCGAGGCGCCGTCACCGGAACCTCGGGGGTGTCGGCTCTCGACTACGATGGCCGGGCTCTGTCGGTGACGTCGGCCCAGTCGGCCACCGAACAGAACAACCGGCGGGCGATCGAGGCGGTGTCGGCCCGGGCCACCCGGTCGGGGGTGACGGTGGCCGCCCGCACCATCGTCGACCACGATGCCACCCAACCGTGGAACGCCGTCAGGAGTGAGGACATCTTCGACCCGGCCCACGGCACACCCGACCGGCCACAGTTCGTCGTCGGCTACCGGGCCTGGGAACAGCTGCTGGGTCACCACGACCAGCTGACCGACATCACCCTGGCCGGGCTCTGGCTGTCCAGCTACGCCTTCGGTCTCGACCTCGAAACGATCGAGGGAGTCAACCAGCTGGCCCTCCACCATCGCCATCCCAGCCGGCTGAACGCCGACATCCACCCGGTTGTTCTCAACGTTCTGACCGAGATGGTGCTCCCCGACCGCAGTCGACGGCCGACCGATGTGGGGCATGTCATCGCCCGGCTGGAACACCATCGCGATCTACCCACCGATCTCGACCTGGGTCCGGCCTACCAACCAGACACCGATTGGCGCCGACCCGTTCTGTCGATCCTGCGGGACCGGGTCTTCGACACCACACGCCGCAACCGGCAGCTCTACTTCCGCCCCACCGCCTCCAGCGTCTCCCTGACCGAGGCCTCGGTTCCCCTGCTGCTCAACGTGGACCGCATCACCGCCGATGATCTGCTGACCTGGACCGAACCGAGCAACCGCAGGCTTCGCCGGGGCAAGCCGGTCGATCTGGCCCAGTGGTGCCGGTTCGAGGAGACGCCATACCTGGCCCCCGCTCTGGCCAAGCTGATCTCGGCCGAACGCAAAGTGCGGTTGGAAACCGGCTACAGCCGGTTGCGACTCATCATCGCCTTTCTCCACTGGCACGATCCCGAGAGCGGCGAGACCGTCTCCACTCCATTGCTGTTGCTGGGGGCGAAGCTGACCCGCAAGAAAGGGGTGACGGTCCGCTACCTGCTGGAGGTCGACTCCGACGACGCCGCCGTCAACCCGATTCTGCGTCACGTGTTCAAGACCCGGTTCGACATCGCGCTGCCCACAACGGTGGCCACCGATCCCGAGTCGATTGCGGCCTTTGTGACCGAGCTGGAGCGAATGGTGCAACGTTCGGCCCCGGCCGTTTCCATCGAGCTGGTCGACAAGCCGCGGATCGATCTGCTGCGGCGTCAAGCCCGGCTGCGGGTCGACCGCTATCGGCGGCGGCGAGCCAGAAGCATGGCCAGTTCGGGCCGCTGGCGCCGTCAGGACCACTCGTACGATTCCGACGACTGGCGTCCGCTGGGCCTGGCCCTGTACCAGCGGTTCGTGCGCTCGGCCGACCTGCCGATGCGGGATCTGGCCGGTGCTCCGCCTCGCCCTCGCCGCCAATCAATGGTCGACGAGGCGCTGGCCGGCGCCCCCGGAGCCGAACGCACCACGTCGGTCTACCAGACCCGGGTGGCCGATGTCTCGGCCGAGCGATGGGAGGTCGACCTGTGCGCGGTCACGCTGGCCATGTTGGGGTCACGCCGCACCAGCCTGGCCCGGGACTACGACGAGGTTCTGGACCAGTCGCCCATTGATGTGTCGGAGACCCCGTTCGAGCAGCTGTTCAGCCCTCGGCCGGCCCGGCATTCATCCGAACCGACCCGGCCCATCGACCTCGAACAACGGTTGGTGCTCCCGGCCGACGACGCCCAGTCCCGAGCAGTACAGCGAGCGATTCGCGGTGACTCGTTCATCATCCAGGGTCCGCCCGGCACCGGCAAGAGTCAGACCATCACCAACGTGATCGCCGCCCTGGTGGCGGCAGGCAAGCGGGTGCTGTTCGTGTGTGAGAAGCGGGCCGCCATCGATGTGGTGGCCCAGCGTTTGCGTCAAGTCGGACTGGGCGAGCTGACAGCCACCATCCACGACTCCCAACTCGACCGCAAGCAGTTCGTCAAGGAATTGGGCGCCACCTACCACAACTGGCTGGAGGCTGCCGGCGATGAAGGCGATCCCGAACGGCGGCGGGCTGAACTGCTGGCAGCGGTCGAACAGGTGGTCCAGCCGCTGGAGGCGGCGGCGGCCGAGCTGGGCCGGGCCATCGACGGCGGCATGGCCGTGGGCCCGGCCATTCAGCGGCTGGCCGTCCTGACCGGGGCCGGACTGACCGGGGCCGGAGTGGCCGGGGCCGACTCCGAGGCGCTACCGGCCGATGGGGCCGATCGCTTGTCGTCGGCCCGTTGGGCGGTGCTGCGGCCGGAGCTGGATCGGGTGGTGCAGGCTTTGGCCGTCACCGGGCCGCAACCGGTGCTGAGCCGGCATTTACCGCTTCGAGTTCGACCGTCGGTGATCACCGGGACAGATGTGTTGGCCACCTGTCGCCAGGTCGGTCAGCGTCTCCGGGAGGCGGCCCAACCAGTGTTGTCGAGCGTCGGTCCCGGTGGCGGTGGTGGCGACGGCGGGGCGGCAACGGTGGCTGATCTCGATTCGGTCGCCGCCTTCGCCCCATCGGTGCGAGCTGCCCTGGCCGTCGATGCCGTTGCCGCCCTCGACCCGACCAAGCCGGCCCACCTCGACCTGCGGGCGGCGGCCCGGCAGCTCGACGAGTTGCGAGCCGAGGTCCAGGCCACCGCCAAGATCACCAGCCGCTGGGGCTCGCCGCTGAGCGGAGCCGACACCGCGACCGCCCTGGCCGTGGCGGTGGAGAAGGAACGTTCCCCCTTCCGGTTCTTCAGTGGCCGCTGGCGTTCGGTTCGACGGTTGGTGGAGGAGTCCTACCGGTTCGATCAGCATCAGGTGGCCCCCACCATCACCGATGTCCTGACCGAGCTCGACAGCCATCACCAGGCGGTCGCCGCCGTGGCCCAAGCCGTGGAGGCGTCACAGCAGCGGTTCGGGACCGCCGACGCCGTGGCGTTGCGGGATCTGGTCGACCGCCACCACGACCAGACGCTCTATCGCCACTGCCTCAGCGAGGGTGACGGCGCCGCCCGGAGGCTGGATGAGTTGGAGCAGCTGGCTGCCGCCGCCGCGGCCTTGCTGCTCGGGCCGGCGACGCCGCTGTCCGACCTCGGCCCCATCGCCGCTGCTCTCGAATCAACCCCGGTGGCCCTGGAGGCGGCCCTGGTCGTCTGGTCGGGGCTTGACCCGGCTGTCGAGGCCGAACTTACCGTTGTTCTTGACCAGCGGGCCGGTCTCGACGCCATCGAGGCCGGAATCATTCGAGGTGAGCTCGACCGCTGGGTCACGGTCATCGATCACCCGTCGTTCTCCGGACCCCGCCTGGATGAGGCCGTGAACCGCCTATCGGTGCTACATCGGGAGCTGCTGGCGGTCAACGCCGAGGCGGCCCGAGCCCGGGTGCGCACGAACTTTCTCGACAACATCGCTCATTCCGAGGCCTCGATGGCCGGCCGCAGCGAGGCCGACAAGGCTCACAAGCGGGCCTACAACGCCGGCCGGCGGATCGTGGAGCGGGAGTACGACAAGAAGATGCGTTTCCGGTCGATCCGGGAGATGTCGAGCGGCGACAGCGGATTGGTGGTCCGTGATCTGCGTCCCGTGTGGCTGATGAGCCCGCTGTCGGTATCCGACACCCTGCCACTGGCTCAAGAGTTCGACACGGTGATCTTCGACGAAGCCAGCCAGATTCCGGTCGAGGACGCTGTGCCCTCGGTGTTCCGAGCCCCCCAGGTCATCGTGGTGGGTGACCGCATGCAGATGCCGCCCACCCGCTTCTTCTCCTCCGTTGACGACGAGGACGGCGACATCCTGGTCGACGACGAGGGGTTCCGACTGTCCATCAGTCTTGATGCCGACAGCTTCCTGACCCAGGCCGACCAGGCGCTCGACTCGACCATGTTGAACTGGCATTACCGGTCGCGGTCGGAGGCGTTGATCGCCTACAGCAACCACGCCTTCTATCAGCGCCGGCTGGCCACGGTGCCCGACACGACCGTTGGCTCGACCAGCCGTCCTCCCATCATCGTCGGCGGCTCGGAGGGGGCGGTGGCCGGTGAGGCGGCGGCCAACGTGGCCGAGGTGATGAGCCGACCGATCTCCTTCCACTACCTGCTGCACGGCGAGTATCGCGACCGTCGCAACCGGCCCGAGGCCGACTACGTGGCCGAGCTGGTCAGGGCGCTGCTGGCCCGGCCCGACAACCCGACGATCGGCGTCGTCGCCTTCTCCGAAGCTCAGCAGTCGAACATCGAAGACGCCCTCGACGAACTGGCGGCCCTCGACCCCGACTTCGCCGAGCGGTACGAGCGGGAGCAGGTCCGGGTCGACGGCAATGAGTTCGTCGGTTTGTTCGTCAAGAACCTGGAGAATGTCCAGGGCGATGAGCGGGACATCGTCATCATGAGCGTCTGTTACGGGCCGGATCCAGCCGGTCTGATCAAGATGAACTTCGGCCCGATCAACAACACCGGTGGAGAGCGACGTCTCAACGTGATCTTCAGCCGGGCCAAACGCCACATGGTGGTGGTGGCCTCCATGCGAGGTGGGGCCATCACCAACGTGCACAACGAGGGGGCCAACCACCTGGCCCGCTTCCTGCAGTACGCCGAAGCGGAGAGCATTGGTGACCAGGCCACCGCCCAGGCCATCCTGGAATCCCAGGTTGGCGGACCGGATCGGCCCGGTCCAGAGTCTCGGGCACCGGAGGCGGGGGCGGTGGCCGAGCTGCTGGCGGCCCGGCTGCGGGATCGGGGCCATCGAGTGGAGACGGCGGTCGGGCGGTCGTCGTTCCGTATCGACCTGGTCGTCCAGAGCGGGGCCGTCGACAGCGGCGTCGTCGAGAGTGGCGACGGTGACGGTGCCGGCCTCGGGGTGCTGCTGGAGCCGGAGATCGGCGCTTCGACCTACGGCCGTTATCTGGCCGAGGCCGGGGTGTTGCAGGCCTTCGGCTGGAGGATCGTGCGGGTGCCGCTCAGCGATTGGCACGTCGATCCTGATCGAGTGGTCGAACGGATCGAAGCCGGCTTGGCCACTACCCCCGCTTGAGCGTTCTGGTGTTGATTTCCTCCGAATAATCGGAGGAAATCAACACCAGAACCAGGATCGGGATCCAGGATCGGGATCAGCTGTCAAGCAGATCCTGGAGGATGGCAACGCTCTCGGCGCTGTAGAGAAGCTCGTTGTGGCCACCGGGAACCCGGTGGGCGGTGAAGAACGCACCCTCACGATGGCGCCAGCCCAACGTGTCGTCGGTCCAGCGTCCGGTCAACGCCATCTCACCGGCGTTGTCCAACCCGCTGTGAATGAGCACGGTGCGAACACCGTCGAGCACCGGTGGCCGGTGGCGCCAGGCGATGCCACACATCACCGAAGCTCCGTGCAGGAACAGGTGGGGGCGGGGGACCCGGCGTCGGAGAAGGCGGCGCATCCTGGTCTTCACCACGTCGGTTCGTGACCCGAATCCCGACCCGCCTCTGAGCAGTCGCCGGAGCCCGACCGCCCCCGACAGGGCTCGCATCGCCGCCGGCTGCAACCAGGACGGAACCGCCGGCAGAGACGCCTTCGGATGGTAGTCCGGGGAGTAGAGCATGGGGCTGTCGTAGAGCACCACAAAGTCGACGGCGTGCCCGGCTTCGACCAGCTGCCGGGCCATCTCGTGAGCAATGAGGCCACCAATACACTGCCCCGACAACCGGTAGGGGCCGTTCGGTTGAACAGCTCGGATCTTGTCCACGTAGTGGGCGGCCAGCGCCGCCATGGTTTGGGGGAAGTCGCCGTAGCGCAGCCCCGGCCATTGCAGCCCGTAGAACGGCTGATCCGGATCGAGCAGGCGGGCCAGTCGAGGGAACGACGCCACGTTGCCCGAACCGCCGTGGACACAGAAGAGCGGGTTTCGTTCGCCACCGGTTCGAATCGGGACGATCACGGCGAAATCGTCAGCGTCGACACCGGCCCGGGCGACCTGAGCGGCCACCCCTCGAATGGTCGGTTGCCGGGCCAGGGCGCCAAGAGGTAGCTCGATCCCGAAACGTTCCTCGATCAGGGCGAACAGTTCGACCGCCATCAGGGAGTCACCCCCGAGGTCGAAGAAGTCGTCGACGACCCCTATCGTGTCGATGCCCAGCAACGATTCCCAGATTGACTGAATCGCCTCCTCCACCGCATCACCGGGAGGCACGAACTCGGTCTCCAGCACCCGGCGATCGAACGACGGGGTGGGCAGGCCATCAAGATCGACCTTGCCGCTCGACGTCAAGGGGACGGTGTCTATCGGCACGTAGTGGGTTGGCACCATGTAGTCGGGGAGGATCTCGGTTGCCCGACGGCGAAGTTCACCGACGCCGACCGTGGGATCGTCAACCTGGATGTAGGCGACCAGGCGGGCCCCGGCGGCGGCGACGTCGCGCACGGCGACGAAACACTGATTGACCCCTTCGACGGTCGACAAGACGGCGGCGATCTCCTCCGGCTCGATACGGAAGCCGCGGAACTTCACCTGGTGATCGAGTCGGCCCAGGAACTCCAGCTCCCCCTGATCGGTCCACTTCACCTGATCGCCGGTGCGGTACAGCGGCTCACCGGGGCGGAACGGATCGGGGACGAACCGCTCGGCCGTGCCCTCCGGATTGCCGAGGTACCCTCGAGCCAGGCAACGGCCCCCGAGCCACAGTTCGCCGGGGACCCCGATGGGAACCCGTTGACCCGACGGGTCCAGTACCTCGGCCACCGAGTTGGCGATGGGTCCACCGATGGGAGGCAGCACCGGCCAGCTCGAAGCGTCTCTGCTCAGAACATGGGCGGTGGCAACGTGGGTTTCCGACGGACCATAGTGGTTGGCCAACCGGCAATCAGGTAGTTGCTGGAATAGTGACCGCATCACCTCGTCGACCCGAAGCTGTTCGCCCGCGGTGTAGACCTCTCGCAGCGGCAGCTTGGCCGCCGTGCCGGAGTTCGCCGCCACCTCGGCCAATCCCCGCAAGGCCACATTGGGAAGGAAGATTCGTTCAACCGCATGGTCGACGATGTGCTGGTGCAATCGGCCGGAATCCCGCCGGCCGGTGTCGTCAATCAATACCAGGGTGCCACCCGACAGCAGGGTCGACATGATCTCCTGAAACGAGACGTCGAAACTGGGAGACGAGAACTGGAGGGTTCGTCGTCCCGGCTGGAACTCCGGCTGGTCGAGCTGCCAGTCCATCAGGTTGGCCAGCGCCCCGACCGGCATGCCAACCGCCTTCGGGGTGCCGGTCGAGCCCGATGTGAAGATGACATAGCCCAGTTCGGATCCGTCTCCCCGGGGAGAAACCGGCTCTCCGCTCAACTGGTGGAAAGCGGCGTCGGGACGGGTGACGTCGATGGTCGTGGCCCCATTGTCACCGTCGGTCGGGCCGGTGGTCGAGTCGGTCAGGATCAACGACACCTGGGCGTGATCCAGCATGTGACGCTGCCGGACCGGCGGGTACGTGGGGTCGACGGGGAGATAGCCACCGCCGGCTTTCAACACCGCCAGTATCGATCCGATCAGTTCGATGGAGCGGCCCATCCGTATGGCCACGATGCTGTCGGGACCAATTCCCCGCTGCCGCAGGTCGTGGGCCAGACGGTTCGACCACGTTTCGAGTTGGCCGTAGCTCCAGTCGGAGCCCTCGAAGGTCACGGCAACTTGATCCGACCACTGGGAGGCGAGCGTTGTGAACCGGCGACCGAGAAGCGGATCGTCCGGTTCTCGCCGCGATCCCTGCCACGACGCCATCAGCGCCATCTCGTAGCTGGGAACCCAGGTCAGATGGTCGGGGTGCTGGTCGGGGGAGGCGGTGGCCGAGCCGAGCAGAGTGACAAACTCGTCGGCGATCCGCTCGACCCGGTCGGGCTCGAACAGGGCGGCGCTGGCCACCACCTCGATCGTGCTGATGCCGTAGGCGCCGGCTGACGTCCATTGCAGCTGAAGATCGGCGATGGTGAGGTCGCCGTGGATGGTGGAGGTCTCGGACTGTGGGGACGGCCCGACCATGGTCGAGCAAAGAGGATTGCGGTCGGCCCGATTGGGAAGCCCCAACGCATTGGCCAGATCGGCAAAGCTGACAGCGCCGCGTTCGGCCTCAGCCTGGCGGGCTTGGACGAGCGAGGCGATCAGATCGGCCATCGACGGGTGGTCTCCGACGCTCACGTTGAGCAGTGAACCCTTCCGGTGGTCGCCGTCATGTTCGGCGACCATGACGCTCTTGTAGCCGCTGGCCCGGGCAAAGAACACGGCCCAGGCCGCGATCAGCGTTTCGACCGGATATCGAGCGCCTTGGATCAGGTCACCGACTGGTCGCTCTGCCCGGTGACACCGAAGCCCCAATGACGCCGGGCGTGAGCGGTCGGCTGGAAACTCGGCGGCCTCGTCGTCGGCCGCCAGTTGCTCCAGCCACTCCTCCCGCAGTTGCCCCTCTACGAGAGATGCCGCGGTATCGGCCGTCGATTGGTCGAAATGGCTTGCTGCTCTTGTGGTCGCCGATTTGGCCATGGTCGTTTCGCCCGATTTCTGACCCTCCCAGTGCGACGATGATCATACCGACGCTCGAACCATGATCAAGGTCGCGGAAGCGATTCACCCATGGCCCCGTTGATGGCTCAACCAGCCCCGTGGCTCTCACTTTGGTGGCCTACCGACCCTTGGGCCATCACATTGGTGACTCACCGACCCACCAGAGGGTCGTCTATGGGCCAATCTGTTCAATCAAGCCGGTGGTGAGCGCCTCGATGATGGTGGTGGCGGTGGCGGCGGGGTCGGCGGCCGTTGAGCGGATGGCAGCGGCTGTGGTAGCGGGGTCGGCCGACAACAACCCGGCGGTGACCCGGGTGAACTTGGCGTCGATCTGAGCCGAGGAGAACGGATCATGCATCGAGCCGAGCTGGCCGTGCACCGTCCGTTCCACCATCCGACCGCAGTCAAGGGTGATGCGAATCCGTCCCCCCATCTTCCAGGCGTAGGTGGCGTCGAAGTCGGGGTGGGCGCTGACGCTCACGACCTTGGCCTGCACCGCCGCGATATCGGGGTCGGCGATGCGATCGGGGTGGTAGGTGGCCGGGTCGCTCAGATCTTCGGCCACCAGGGCGGCGGCGATGTTCCACTGGGCCGAGTACTGGGCGGCCATGACCGACTTCGTTCCGTCCAGGCTGTTCTGCTCGGCCGCCTTGGTCGGGCCCTCGGCCTCGATCCTCACGATCCGGCCGGCGGCGTCGGCCCCCAGCCCCTCGGCGGTCCGCAGCTCTGTTGCCGCCTGGATCATGGGATGGATGTCGCTGCAGGCGGCCCAGGGTTTCACCGTGATCTCGTCGATCATCCAGCGGTGGCCCAGCCGGTCGGTCAGCAATTCGACCCGTGGCTCGTCGGTGAACACCCGGCAGAACCCGTACCGCCCGGCCAGCCCGTCGTCGGCCCCCTCGAACCCTCGTTGGGCCAGCAGGGCCGCCGTCACTCCGCCTTCGGCCGCCCGCCCGGCGTGCAGCCGTTTGGCCATACCCCCCGAGGCGGCGAACTCCATGGTGCCCGAAGCCAGGCTGGTGGCGATGCCGAACGCGTGGTTGAGGAGCCGGCCGTCGAATCCCAGCAGCCGCCCGGCGGCGGCGGCCGCGCCGAACACCCCCGACATCGACGTCGGGTGGAAGCCGCCCAGCATGTGGGATGCCGGTCCGACGGCGATCCCGGCCCGGCCCATGGCCTCGTAGCCGATGACGATGGCCTCCAGCACATCGGCCGCCGACGCCTCCACCGCCTGGCCGACAGCCAGGGCGGCCGGGACCACCACGGCCCCGGGGTGGCTGATGGCCTCCTCGTGTACGTCGTCCAGCTCGAAGGCGTGGGCCGACGCCCCGTTGGCCAGCGCCGCCATGGCCGGGCTGATGGTGGTCGGTCCGCCTCCCGACGGATCGATCACCGCGCTCGGCCCACCGGCGCCGCCGCAGCCGGAGGCCAGGGCATGGCCGATGACGGCCTGGGACCAAGGCTGACCGGCCCCGAAGACGATGCAACCCAAGGTGTCGACCAGGTAGTCGGCGGCCAGTGCGGTCAGATTTTCGCCCACCGAACCCGAGAGTCCGGCCAGAAAATCGGCCAGCTCCCGGCTGGCCGGGCCGTCAGTCATGCTCAGCCGTCCACTGCGTCCAGGGCCAGACCCTGGAGGTGGAGCACGGCGTTCTCATGATGCACGTCGGCCGAGCCGCTGGGATCAACGATCAACGGCCCCGGCCGGTAGCCCCGGCTCGACATGTTGTGTTGTACCGACTCCATCAGGTCGAAGTCCTCAGCCACCGTGGTGGACCAGTCGAGCTGTATGGCCTTGTCCTGCTCCGGTGTCGGTTCCGAGGTTTCGAACCACCACTCCCGGATCAGTTGGGTGCGATCAACGGCCAGCGGTACCCAGCGGAAGGTGTTGAGGATTCGACCGGGATAGCACTGGATGGAAGACACCGGCCAGATGAAGAACGAACCGTAGTCGGTGTGGGCGTCGTCGAGTTCGTAGGGCCTTCGGTCGGGCGGTGCGGCCGAGGCGGTGTGCCAGATCGTCTGCCCTTTGGGAGTGATCGTGAACGTCTTGGGGTCGACCACGCCGGTGGTGAACGAGCGGTGCACGTTGGGGCAGTGATAGCACTCGTTGTAGTTCTCCACCGCCAGCTTCCAGTTGGCGGCGAAGGTGTGGGTCAACCGGGCGGTCAGCACCCGTTCGGCGGCCCGGGGGGCCAGGGTCAGTAGGGCCTCGGCCACGCCGGGAGCGGTCGAGGTCAGCGGGCCGGCGTCGGGGTCGAGGTTGACGAACACGTAGCCGGCCATGGTCTCGACCCGGACCGGAGGCACGCAGATGTCGCCCACGTCGGCCGGGGCGAGCCGTCGGGCCTTCACCAGCCGCCCGGACAGATCGTAGAGCCAGGCGTGGTACGGGCATGAGATGTCGGTCAG
This sequence comes from Acidimicrobiales bacterium, assembly GCA_965216685.1. Lineage (GTDB taxonomy): Bacteria > Actinomycetota > Acidimicrobiia > Acidimicrobiales > SZUA-35 > JAHELU01. The sequence goes on along the minus strand of OZ244195.1, from coordinate 1,913,637 downwards.
GTTGACCTGGTCCTCCATCACCAGCTGATGGCCCCGGTGCTGGCAGACGTTGTAGAAGGCATTGACCTCTGAGCCATTGTTGGCCACCACGATCCGCTCCCGGCCGACGGTGGCGGTGATCACGTCGCCCGGGTCGGCCAGTTGAGAGACATGACCGACCAGCTGCCAGGTCCGGCCGAAGATCTGGTCGAGTTCCCGCTCGAACAGGACGGCATCGGTGTAGAAACTGCCGTCGACAAGCGATGGGGTCATGGCAGGTCACCGAGGGCGGCCACCAGCTGATCCATCTTCTCCTTCACGTTGACGTCGCAGCGCAGGAACCGTTTCTCGAGGCCCCGGAACGAGATCGACCCGTCCTTGACGATCACGCCCCGCTCCAGGAGACCCTCGAAAACCCTGGTCGAGTCGGTTCCGGGGTCGAGAATCTCGACCAGGAAGAAGTTCGACCGACTGCCCGGCACCATGCGAAACCGGTCGAGACCGGCCGAGCCGTCGTCGAACCGGTCCTGAACGTAGGCTCGGGACGACACGATGGCGTCAACCGTACGGCTCACATGCTCGTCGTCGTCGAGGGCGGCCACACCCCCGGCGATCTGGAGCTGACCCATGTTCCAGGTCGTCTTGACCGCCAACAGGGCATCGATGATGGACCGGGCCGCCACCCCGAACCCGATCCGCAGCCCGGCCAGCCCGAAGGCCTTGGAGAACGTGCGCAGCACGGCCAGGTGCGGATACTGGCGAGCCAGATGGATGTAGCCGGGAGTGTCGGAGTAGTGGACGTAGGCCTCGTCCAGCACCACCAGAGCGTGGGGGGCGGCTTCGATGATGCGGCAAACGTCGGCTTCGCTCATCCAGGTACCCGACGGGCTGTGGGGGTTGGTGATGAAGACGATGCGGGTGTCGTCGGTGATGTGCTCGATGTAGCCGTCGACGTCCATGGCCATGGTGGCCCGGTTGGTGGCGGCCTGGGCCAGGACCGGCACCCGGCCCTCGGCCTCAGCGAAGAGGTGGTAGATGGGAAAGCACGGCCCCGGCATCAGGATGCGTCCCCCAGGTTCACAGAAGGCCCGGATGACGAGCGAGATGATCTCGGTCTCACCGGCCCCGCACACGACCTGATCCGGGCTGTAGCCGTAGACCTCGGCGATCTTCTCCCGCAGGGGCTCAGCGGTCCAGGTGGGGTAGAGATGGAGTCGATCGAGGGCGTCGACCACGGCGGCTCGTGCTTTGGGCGAGGCCCCGAACGGGTTCTCGGCCGACCCCAGCTTGGCGATCCGCTCGGGGGCGATGCCGTAACGTTGGGCCACGTGGTCGGTGGGGAGACCGGCCACATAGTACTCGGGTTCGGCCAGTCCAGGGTGGGCGACTCGGGGGCGAGTGACTCGAGGGCCATTTTGTTGCATGGTGAGGCTCCTTGGAAGGTCTAGTCGTGGTAGATGCCGGCGGCTCGGCGGTTGCCGTGGAAGGCGTCGATGGCGGCGGCCACGTCGCCTGGCGATTCGGCCACCACGAAGGCCAGCAACGTTTCCAGCAGGGCCGTCGAGGCCACATTGGAGGAGAAGGGGAGCGGCGAGTCGTTGGGGACGACGAAGCTGTGGGTGGCCATGGGGACGAGAGGCGACCCGTGGCTGTCGGTGATGGCGATGATGGGGACTCCACGTTGCTCGGCCAATCGCACCGCTTCCACGATCTCGGCCCGGTAGGGGCTGAAGGTCATGGCCACCAGCACGTCGTCGGGGGTCATGCGGGCCACGTCGTCGATGGCCAGCCCGACGCTGGGGATGGCCACCACGTTGTCGACGGCCATAGTGGCCACGTAGGCGAAGTTGTCGGCCAGGGTTCGGGCTGTTCCCACGCCGCAGATGTTGGCCCGGCGAGCCCCGTCGATGAGGTCGGCCGCCGCTTTGAGGTCGTCGGCGTCGATGGCGGCGAACAGCGCCTCCACGTTGGCCATGGCCGCCCCGGCCATGTCGGCCACCAGCGACCAGTGGCTGCCACCTTGGCTGATGGTCTGCAGAAAGCGGGCCCGGTCGGGGAACGACAGAGTGCCCTCGGCCGCATACTGGCGGAAGGGCCGGCGGAAGTCCTCGTAGCCCTCGAAGCCGACGGCCCGGGCCATGCGGACCAGGGTGTTGGGCTTGACCCCGGCGGCGTCGGCCAGGGTCCGCATGGAGTTGACGGCGATCTCGCCCGGATTGTCGAGCACGTAGCCGGCGGCCCGCTCCACCTGGGGCGAGAAGTCGTCGATGGCGGCGGCCAGGGCCCCGAGAATGGCGTTGGGTTCGTCGGGGGGTGCGGTGGTCATGCCAGTAGGTCCTTCTCGAAGGGGTGGGCCGACAGCCGTTCCGCTCCGCTTTCGGTGATGACGTACATGTCTTCGAGCTTGACGCCGGGCCCGCCGTGTTGGGAACCGACGAAGCTCTCGACCGAGACAACCGCCCCCGGTGCCAAGACGCCGTCGTAGCCCATGGCCTCCCAGTCCTGGCGGTAGGCGATCCGGGGATACTCGTCGGTCATGCCAACGCCATGGGCCACGCAGGCGTAGCGGTGGGCGATGAACTCGTCGGCCTGGCGGAAGGCCTTAGTGCTGAGTTCGGCAAAGCTGAGGCCGGGCCCCAGCAGGGCGGCGTTGTGGCAGATCTCGGCGTGGGCCCGCTGATAGCGATCCTTCTGTGCGGCCTGCGCCCCGGAACCGAGGCCGGGGGCGCACAGTACGTTTTGTCCGCCGCCGGCCACCCAGGTTCGGGAGACGTCGGCTCCGTAGCCGAACGGGCCGACCATGTCGGTGTCGACCGCCACCAGGTCGCCGGCCTCGATGACCCGATCGGAGGCCTCCTGGTACCAGGGATTGGTGCGGGGTCCGCTGCACAGCATGCGTCCCTCGATCCAATCGCCGTTGTTGGCGATGTTGGTCTGGTGGAGCAGGGCGAACAACTGGTTCTCGGTGACGCCGGGTCGGGACGCTTCCTGCATGGCGGCGATGGCGGCTTCGGCCACGGCGATGGAGTGGCGGATGCAGGTCAGCTCCTGGACAGACTTGATGTACTTGGCCTGCTCGATGAGCGGTTCGGCGTCGACCACGGGCAGTCCCGAATCCGTCAAGCCGCTGATGACGCTGGCGCTCATGGCTTCGACCGCCACCCGTTCGCCTGGTTCCAGGGACCGGTTGATGTCGGCGGCGAACTGGCTGATCCGGGTGGCCATGGCCTCGGCCGACAGACCAGCGTCGAAGACGTTGAGGCCGTGGCTGGGCCGGAACTCGTCGATGACCGGATGGTCGCCGGCATAGGCCCCGTGCAACACCAGGGGTCCGTCGAGGGGAACGAACAGGGTGTAGGTCTGGAGGTGCGACTGGAAGGCCTGGTATTCCCGCCAATCGGCGACGTAACGAAGGCTCACCGGGCTGGTCAACACGACCAGGGCCACGTCGTGGGCCGCCATCTGTTCCCGTACCCGCCGCAGGCGGTGGCTACGTAGAGCGTCGAGGTCAACCTCGGGCGGATCCAGCAGCGGTACCGATGTGATGGTGCAACTGTACCAAACAGTCGACTGCTTGGTACAGTCGTCCGGCCAACCAACCGACCGTTCTGGGGTTCCCAGGGGTCGCAATCGACCCCTGGAAACCCCAGAACGGGGATCGTCGGGCCAGGGTCGCGGCGTACTAGGCTCGACGCCGTGTCACCTTCCGAACTCGAACGCCCGGAGCCTCGGCCCTTCCGGTTCTACGACAACCGTCAGAAGTACCTCACGTTCGTCACCACCTGCGACGAGAAGTGGCAGGTGGCCGAACGGGCCGGGCGGGAACTCGACGGGCTCCGACCTCAACCTCCGGCTTTCCGCCTGTTCGACGCCGGGATCGGTGACGGCACCGTACTGGCCCATCTCCTGCGGGCCATGCACCAGCGTTTCCCCACCATGCCGTTCTTCGTGGCCGGCAAGGAGATCAGCCTGGAAGACATCCGGCTGACGCTCGACAAACTGCCCGATCGTCTGGTCGAGCACCCTCAGACGGTGATCGCCCTCACCAACCTGCACTACAGCGAAGCTCCCGTGTTGTGGCCCAACACCACCGAGAAGCAGGAGCAGCTGGTGTTCCACCGTGTGGAACTCACCGGTCGGGGGTCGCACGAGTTTGGCGAACAGCTCCGCGGCCTCGACGACTTTCTGGCTGAGAACTGGCAGGTCCGGCCGAGTGAGAAAACCGGCAACCCCCTCTACGTCACCCCGACGGTGCTGGTTATCCATCGGGCCGATCAGCGGTTCGCTCTCGACGCCGTCCTACCCCGGCCCGGTCAGCCGGTGGCCGATTACGACCTGATCATCGCCTCCCAGCCGTGGCGATCCCGGGTGGGAGCCGAGTTCAAGGTCAAACGTATTCTGGCCCCCCTCAGCCGCAGCCTCCGTAGCCACGGTGTGCTGCTCGGCATCCAGTCGATGGGCGACGACCCGGGTCTGGAAATCATCCATGAAATCTGGCCCGACGCAGACCCGTTCCCCGTCGACCGTCATGCCCTGATCAGCGCCCTCCACGACGAGCTGGGCGACGAGGTTCGTGATTACGACCTCATGGCGCTGCCCGACGCCCAGTCCAAACTGTGCTACTCCATGCACACCCTGCCCACCGAGATCGGCAACACCATCGGTACCTCCACCCTGTTCGCGGCCTGGAATGCCGCCATCTACGTGGCCCAGATCGAGGATGATCGGGTGGAGAACGTGGCCATCGCCGGCAACTATCTCGACGCCACCACCACCGTTCTGCAGCGCCACGGCGGATTGTGGTTCAACGACGAGACCTTCGTCGTCCGCCGGCACTGAACTGTGCGCTCTACGCCCCGTTTCCGGGGCGTAGAGCGCACGGAACGGAAGGGGGAAGCCTCATCCAGCGGTGGCTGCGAACCGGGGGACCAGGCGAGGTCCCCGCTGGGCCTCGAAGCCCGACGCCAACTTGATCAGTGTCGGCTCGGACCAGGCCAGACCCATGAAGCTCAGCCCCACCGGCAATCCGGAGACCGCGCCCATGGGCACCGTGATCAGCGGGTACCCGGCCATGGCGGCGTAGGTGGCCGAGGAATGGATGTGATGGTCCCCGTTGACCGGGTCGGTCAGCCAGGCCGGCGACAAGGTGGGAGCCACGATGGCGTCGAGGTTGTGCTCAGCCAACACGACATCGAGGCCTTCGGTCCGAGCGATGCGCCGTGAATCGGCCAGGGCCTGCTGGTATCCCGGATCGTCGATGCCACCCCGTGACTCCGACAGCTCGAAGATCTCCTGGCCGAACCAGGCCAGTTCCGCCTCGTCGTTGGCCTGGTTGAAGGCGATCAACTCGCCCAGGGTCTTGGGGCCGCCGGCCCGGGTTTCCAGGTAGAGGGCGATGTCGGTCTTGAACTCGCACAGCAACACATCGAACTCGGCCGAGCTGGGCTCCAGCTCGTCGTATGACGGGAACTCGACCGGGTCCACCACCACGGCCCCGGCGGCAATGAGCGCCTCGACGGCGGCCTCGAAGACGGCGTTGGTCTTGGTGAACTCGACCAGTAGTTGCCGGGCGATGCCGATGCGGGCCCCATCCAGGCCGTCCGGGTCGACGAATTGGCGGTAGTCGCCGAACCGGTGATCGGCCGCCGCTTCGGTGGCCGGGTCGCGCTGGTCGAACCCGGCGATGGCCCCCAATACGGCGGCGGCGTCGGCCACGGTGCGGGCCATCGGCCCCACGCTGTCCTGAGTGCGTGAGATGGGGATGACCCCGGCCCGGCTGGTAAGACCCACCGTGGGTTTGAGGCCAACGATGCCGTTGGCGCTCGACGGGCAGACGATTGATCCGTCGGTCTCGGTGCCGATGGCCAGCGCCGCCAGGTTGGCCGAGACGGCCGCCCCCGAGCCGGAACTGGAGCCGCAGGGGTTGCGGTCGAGGGCGTAGGGATTGCGGCAGACTCCTCGACGGGCGCTCCATCCGCTGGTGCTTCGGGGCGCACGAAAGTTGGCCCATTCCGAGAGGTTGGTCTTGCCCAGAATGACTGCTCCGGCCTCTCTCAATCGGGCGACCACGGTGGCATCAGCGGTGGGTCGGGAGTCGACCAGGGCCAGCGACCCGGCGGTGGTCAGCATCTGATCGTCGGTGTCGATGTTGTCCTTCAACAGGATGGGGATGCCGTGGAGCGGACCCCGGACGTTGCCCTGGCGGCGCTCCTGGTCGAGGTCGTGGGCGATGTCGACGGCCTCGGGATTCAGCTCCATGATCGACCGGAGGTCGATGGGGCCGTAGTCGATCACCTCGATCCGTTCCTGGTACATGTTCGTCAGCTCGACCGCGCTGAGTTCGCCGGCGTCCATGGCCTGCTGCAGGTCGGCCACGGTCAGCTCCTCGAGGTGGCGGTGGGGGAGCGAGGTGTCGGCGTCTGTCATGGCCCGCCCCACGCTAGCAAACCCCCACGGTGGCAACCCGCAGAGCGATGGTGCAGTTGTACCAATCCAAGTCGAGGATGGTACAGTCGTGCGAACTATGGCTTTTCCTGATCGAGCCCGGGTCGTCATCGTCGGAGGCGGCATCACCGGCGCCAGCCTGGCCTACCATCTGGCCCACGAGGGCTGGACCGACACGCTGCTGGTGGAAAAGGCCGAGCTGACCTCGGGGTCGACCTGGCACGCCGCCGGTCAGGTCACCCACTCGGTGTCGAGCTACACGCTGGCCACCTTCCGGAAGTACGCCTGCGAACTCTACGCCGCCCTGGAGACCGAAACCGGGGTGGCCACCACCTGGCATCAGAGCGGCAGCTTCCGGGTGGCCTATGACCCGGTCGAGGTCGACTGGCTGCGAGGTCAGCTCGGTCTGGCCGAGTACGTGGGCAATGAGATGCACTGGGTGGACAAAGCGTTCATCGCCGAGAAGCATCCGTTCTACGACGTCGACAAGATCGTCGGTGCCGTCTACACCCCCGACGACGGCCACGTCGACCCCAGCGGGGCCACCAATGCCATGATCGCCGCCGCCCGATCGATGGGGGTGCTGGTCAGTCGCCGCAACCGGGTGCTCGACATCAACCGCCGGCCGGCCACCTCGTCCCGCCCCACGGGCGGCGGCTTCGATGTCGTCACCGAGCAGGGAACGGTGGAGGCCGAGCACGTGGTCAACGCCGCCGGCTGTTACGCCCACCAGGTGGCGGCCATGGTCGGATTGTCGGTGCCCATGGCCAACGCCCTCCACACCTACCTCATCACCACCCCGGTGCCCGAGTTCGCCGCCCTCGATCAAGAGCTGCCGGTGGTGCGGGACGACTACCTGTCGGGTTACGTTCGCCAGGAGCAGGAGTCGGGCCTCATCGGCATCTACGAGCAGACCAACGCTGAAGCGGCCTGGCCGGAGGGGCCCGACTGGTCGCTGGAGAACCCGCTGTTCCCGGCCGACTACGATCGCATCGGATTCTGGCTGGAACGGGCCTTCGAGCGGGTGCCCATCCTGGCCGACCACGGCATCAAGCAGGTGATCCGGGGGGCCATCGCCCACACCCCCGATGGTGAACCGCTGCTCGGTCCGTCCGGTGTCCCCGATTTCTGGCAGTTGGCCGGTGTTCAGGTCGGCATTGCCGATGGACCCGGGTTGGGTCGGGAGCTGGCCCGCTGGATGGTCCACGGCGAGACCAACGTGAGTCTGCGGGGCTACGACGCCCGCCGCTTCGGCTTCGTCCCGGCCGACGACGCCCTGCGCTACGGCCGCATCAAAGGGACCGAAGACTACGAGTTCCGCCACCAGACCCCGGTGCCCGGGCTGGAACACCCGGCCGAACGGCCCTACCGATCAAACCCGCTGGTGGAACGCTTCCGTGCCGGCGGCGCCGTCTTCACCCAGGTCTACGGTTGGGAGCGCCCCAAGTGGTATCCCACCGTGGCCGGGCTGCCCCAGGAAGACGTGGTGGCCTTCCGCCACACCGACTGGTTCGAGCCGGTTCGGGCCGAGGTGCAGGCGGTGCGGGAGCGAGTTGGTATCCTCGATTCCACCGCCTTCGCCAAGTTCGAGCTGGTCGGGCCGCACGCGGCGGCCGTGCTCGACCAGCTCACCACCAACACCGTGCCCGCCGTCGGCCGCATCGGCTTGACCTACCTGCTCACCCCCCGCGGACGGATCGAGGGGGAGATGACAGTGACGCGGCTGCCCGACGACGGCGCCAACCAGCGCTTCTACCTCGTTTCGGCCGCCGTCGGCGAGCAGAAGGACCGGGAGTACTTCGAAACCCATTGGCCGGCAGGAGCCGAAGCCGAGCTGCGGGTCGTGTCCGGCGACTACGGCGTCATCACCGTGGCCGGGCCGCGGAGCCGGGAACTGCTGAGCCGCTGCACTGCCGCCGACCTCGGCAACGACACCTTCGCCTGGCTCCGGGCCCGGGAGATCGACGTGGCCGGCGTGACCACCAGGGCATTGCGGGTCGGCTTCGTCGGCGAGTTGGGGTGGGAGCTGCACCTGCCCACCTCTGATCTCGGCATCGTCTACGACGCCCTTTGGGCGGCCGGGGAGGATCTCGGTGTGGCCAACGTGGGCAACCACGCCCTCGACTCGCTGCGCATGGAGAAGGGCTATCGCATCAGCCGCGACCTGACCCACGACGTCGGACCCGACGAGGCCGGCCTCGACTTCTTCGTCAAGACCGATCACCGGGCCAAAGGCGACTTCGTCGGCCGCGACGCTCTCCTGGCCCGCCGGGCCGTTGCCGCCTCCGGTGAGCGACCGTATCGCTGGCGGCTCTGCCACCTGGCCGTCGACACCGACGGGGCCGAGGTCCACGGCTCCGATGCCGTCTACCCCGTCGGGAACCCTGTAGGCGGTGGTGGGGGCCCTGGGACCCCCATCGGACGCCCCATCGGGCTGGTCACCACCGGGGCCTACGGCTACACCGTCGACCAGGGACTGGCCTTCGCCTATCTCGCTCCGGAACACGCCTCACCCGGCACCCCGCTCTCGGTGCGGGTGGTGGGCGAGCATCGCCCGGCCCGAGTACTGGACGAGGCCGTCTACGATCCGTCAAGCTCACGACTACGCATGTAGACCAGGAGGTAGTCGACCATGCCAACCGACGTAACCGTGCAACCGGTGCATCGCCGCTATCAGGCCTACGCCGGGTTCGTCACCACCCCCCGATACTTCGACGACAGCCCGCAACAGTTTCTCCAGGTGGCGCCACCGGGAACCGGCATCCTGCAGCGGGTCATGCATGTGCCCGGCTATGAATGGGGACTCGACGAGAGGGCCCGCAACTTCTCGCTCATGGACGAGGCGGCCGAGTGTCTGGCCCAGTCCTTCTGTCAGGTGGTGGGCCAGGTCGGATCCAACTGGGTGCACTGCCAGGGCACCACCGGCCCCAACGAGATCGAGCAGTTCTGCCACGACGTGTCGGAGCGGATCGGGGTCCGCTTCCTCATGGCCGGGCATTGCCTGGTCGAGGGGCTGCGGGCCATCGGGGCCAAGGCCATAACCGTGGCCAACGGCTACTACCGGCCCGACTGGTCCGATGGCATCAACCGCTACCTGGAAGCGGCCGGATTCGAGATCCTGTGGGCCGGCGACCTGATCGACCAGGGTCTGGTGGTCGACCAGGCCGAGAAGCTGGCCATCGAGGCCGAGACATTGTGGGACTACCCCAACCATTTGATGATCGCCGCCGCGGTGGGGGCCTGGGAAGCGGCTCCCGAGGCCGACGCTATCGTGCAGACGGGAGCCGGGTTCCGCATGTTGCAGGTGGTCGACACCATCGAGGGACGAACCGGCACCCCGGTGGTGGCCTCCGACTTCGCCCTCTACTGGGCCATGTTGCGAGAACTGGGCCTGCCGGCCGCCCCGGGCCACGGTGCCCTGCTGTCCACCCTCGGCTCGGTCGGAGACGGGGAGTGACCATCCGGCTGGCTCCGGCTGACCTGTCGACCCCGATCGTGGCCCTGTGGGCCGTTCCCCGTTCGACGTCGACCGCCTTCGAGTGGATGATGCGTCAGCGGGGCGATCTGACGTGCTTCCATGAACCGTTCGGTGAGGTCTGGTATCAGGGCGACGACCCCCGTTGGCCCCGCTACCAGGAGGGAGTGTCGGTCCGTACTCCGGGTCTGACCTTCGAGTCGCGGTGGGCCGAGCTGGTGGCCGCCGCCCACGATGGCCCGGTGTTCATCAAGGACTTCCCCCACTATCTGGAGTCGTTGTGGGACGACCGGTTCCTGGCCCACTTCACCCACTCGTTTCTCATCCGCGATCCGCTGAAGACGCTGCTGTCGATGGAATCGAAATGGCCCGACTTCCACTTCAAGGAGACCGGCTTCGCCGAGCAGCGGCAGCTGTTCGATCGGCTGTGGGCCCGGTCGGGCACGCCGCCGCCGGTCATCGACTCCGACGACCTGTTGCAGCAGCCGGCGGCGGTGGTCGAGGCCTGGTGTGAGGCGGTGGGCCTGCGGTTCATTCCCGAGGCGCTGAGCTGGGAGCCCGGTCCCCGCGACGAGGTCAGTTGGTGGGACGGCGGGGTGTTCCACGCCAACCTCCGTAACTCCGACGGGCTGAAGCCTCAACCCAACCGCCAGGTCTCGCTCGAGGACGCCCCCGACCGGGTGCGCCAGGTCCATGAGATCATCCGGCCCCACTACGACGCCATGCGGGCCCACCGGATCGTGGTCTGACCGTGGCCGGATCCCAGGCCAGGGCCCGGGCGATGGCTCAGGTGGTGGCCGACGACCTGTGCATCGGTTGCGGTCTGTGCGAGGCGGTTTCCGGCGGCCGGGTGGCCATGACCATGACCGAGCGGGGTTCGCTACGGCCGTCGCCGGTGGCCGACATCACAACGGCCGAAGACGACGTCCTGGCCGCCGCCTGCCCCGGAGTGGTGGCCCCGGTCCGGGTCGATGGCGGCGAGGTCGCCACCGATCTGGTGTGGGGAGCCCATCGCTCGATGATGATGGCCTGGGCGGCCGAACCCCACGTACGGTTCAAAGGAGCGACCGGTGGGGTGCTGACGGCTCTGGGCCGTCACCTGATCGCCACTGGTGAGGTGGCCTTCGTGCTCCACGTCGGCCCCGATCCCGATGCCCCCACCAGGAGCCGCTGGTTCATGAGCGAGACAGCGGCCGAAGTGTCGGCCAACACGGGATCGCGTTATGGGCCGACCGCTCCGCTGGCCGGACTGGTGGCGGCGCTCGACCGGGGCCAACCGTTTGCCCTGATCGCCAAACCCTGTGACCTGGGAGCGGTGCATGGTTACGCCACCGTCGATCCCCGGGCCGACGAGCTATGCCGGTTCCGGCTGGCCATGGTGTGCGGTGGACAGTCGCGTCTGACCAAGACCCTCGGGGTGCTCGATAGGTTTGGCCTCACCGAGGCCGACACCGGGCTGATGCGCTACCGGGGTCACGGCAACCCTGGTCCGACCCGGGTGGAGTCGACATCGGGCCAGGGCCACGAGTTGACCTATCTCGACATGTGGGCCGACGAGGGCGGCTGGGAGCTGGAGACCCGATGCAAGCTGTGTCCCGACGCCCTGGGCGAGTGCGCCGACATCGCCGCCGCCGACGCCTGGCCCGGCGGCGCACCCACTGGTGATGACGAAGGGTTCAACGCCGTCGTGGTTCGTACGCAGGCCGGTGAACGGTTGATGGCGGCCGCCGTGACCAGTGGGAAGGTCGCAGTGGGCGACTCTCTGACCGCTGGCGATCTCAACGACTTCCAGCCCCACCAGGTGCGGAAGAAACAGGCTCTGGCCGCCCGCTACCAGGGCATGGTCGACGCCGGTGTCAAGCCCATCGACGCCTCCGGCCTGCGATTGACGGAACTCGGTCGGGCGCTTGATCCAGCGGCGGCAACGGCCCAGCGGACCGGATCTCGCCGTCGATTCGACGAGATCCGGTCCCCTTAGGGTCGCCCGAATCTAGTTGCCCGCTCCCAGGACAATGTTGTCACCCGACCCGGCATCAACGACGTTGCTGCCGTCGCCGACGTCGACCCGATCGTCACCGGCGCCGGCCGACACGACGTCGTTGCCCTGACCGGTGATGACCACATCGTCGCCTTGGCCGGTTTCGATGACGTTGTTGCCGCCCACGGCCACGACAGCGTCGTCGTTGTCGCCGGCGTCGATGGTGTCGTTGCCACCGGAGTCGCAGATGATGTCGTCGCCCCCGAAGCTCTGGATCACATCGTTGCCGCCGTAGCTGAAGATGATGTCGTCACCGGCGGTGCCGATGATGACATCGGATCCTTCGGTGCCTTCGATCGTTGGGGTCAACCCATCACAGAACCGGGCGTCGAGCAGCCTCAGGTCGGCCACCACGCCGGCGTGGTCTGAGTACCAGAGTCCGCTGGGGGTCTTGGCCGTGATGGTCTCGGTGGTGGCCGAGACCAGCGAGGAGGTGGCCGTGCCGTGGAAGATGTGGTCGATTCGCTGGGTCAGGTTGCTGGTCGGTTCGTCGAGGAGCTCGGTCTCGCAGCAGGTGTCGCCGTCGGGAGCGTTCCAGGTGTCGGCGTAGCCGCCGTCGACGATGGTCTGGTAGGTCGGCTCGCCGGGCTCGGAGTTGAAGTCGCCCAGCAGGATGACCGGAGCGGTCTCGTCGGCCAAGGCCTCGACCAGCTCAGCGGCCTGGACCTCTTGGCAGATGACCAGCCCTTCAGGAGTAAGGCAGGGTGCGTTCTGCACTTCCAGGTGGGTGTTGACGAACCGGAAGTCGTTGCCTCCGACCACGGCGTCGACCGCGGTGTAGCCTCGGGTGAACTCGACCGGTACACCGCCCAGAGGCACGGCGAAGTTGACGGCGAAGTTGGCCGATTCGGGGTTGGACACCGTGGTGGTGGCCGTGTTGTGGACGATCACGTCCCGGTCGATGACCCGGGCGAAGATGCCGGCCGCCAGGTCTATGGGCAGGGTCACGTCGGCGTTGACCACGACGGAGGAGACGGCGTAGTTCCGGCCCTGGGCCGCCAGCGTGCCGGTCACGATGTCGAGGTAGTCGATGTTCTGGACCACGGTGCCGTCAGCGGTGAACACCACGATGTTGGTCACTTCCTGAAGGCCGATCAGATCAGGCTGCTGGGCCGCCACCTGAGCGCTGAAGGTGGCAAGACGCTCACCGATGTTGGACGACACCGCAGTCTGGAACACGGCGGCCGGTGATTCGCCCTGCAGGATGCGGCCGAGATCGGCACCGATGTAGAGGTTCTGGCTCATCACCTTGACGTCGACCACCGGCACGTCAGGGGTGGCGGCCGAGGCCGGCGTGGCCACGATCGTCATCATCAAGGCCGCCACCAAGGCGACCATTCGTCGATACAGCTTCATCCCACAACCTTTCGTCCGCCCGGGTTCCGCCCGAGGTCTCCACCAGAAGCTATCTTTGTTAGTCAAAATTTGACTGGACGCCGAGAGTATCGGAACAATCCCTCGGTGTTGGAGGCGTGGGTAAGTTCGCCCGCAGCCGGCGCCGTCTACGCTGGCAGCGATGAGGATCACCTCGATTGATGTCTGGACTGTCGATCTTCCCCTGGCTCGGCCCTATTCGCTGTCGGGCGGACGGCTGCGTTTGGATCGCCTCGACTCCACCCTGGTTCGGGTGGGGACCGACGAGGGCCTCGTCGGCTGGGGCGAGGGCTGCCCCTGGGGCTCCACCTACCTGCCGGCCTTCGCCCGTGGCATCAGGGCCGGGATCGAGGAACTGGCGCCGGCCGTGCTCGGCCTCGATCCTCGCCGCACCGATGTCGTCTACCGGGCCATGAACCTGGCCCTGCCCGGTCACCGCTACGTGAAGTCACCGATCGACATGGCCTGCTGGGACATCGCCGCCCAGTCGGCCGGCCTACCACTGTGCGATGTGCTGGGCGGCCGGACCGACGGTCGGGTGCGGCTGCACTCGTCGATTCCCAGCGGCACACCGGATGAACTGATGGCTGAGATCGATCTGGCCCGGGCTGAGGGTTACCGCTTCCATTCGGCCAAGGTCGGGGCCGATGTCGCCGGCGATGTTGAACGCATGCGGTTCCTCGACTCCCGCATGGAGCCGGGCGAGGAGGTGACGTTCGATGCCAACCGGGCCTGGCTGCCGGCCGAGGCGGTGGCCGCCCTCAACGCCACCGCCGACCTCCAACGGGTCATCGAGCAGCCGTGCGAAACACTGGACCAGCACCTGCAGGTCCGGCGCCTGGTCGGTCAGCCCCTGGCCGTCGACGAGTCGCTGCAAACCATGGCCGATCTGCTCCGGATCATCGAAACCGGAGCCTGCGAGGTGGTCGGGCTGAAGGTCGGTCGGGTCGGGGGCCTGACCGTGGCCCGCCGCATGCGTGACCTCTGCCTGGAGGCCGGCCTTCGGATGAACATCGAGGACACCGGGGGCACCACGGTTCAGGCCACGGCCGCCGTCCACCTGGCTCAGTCGACCCCTGAGCCGTTCCGGCGGGCCACCTGGCTGTGCGTTGAACACCTGACCCACGATCCGGTGGAGGGTGGTGTCATCAACGACGCAGGATGGTCCACCGCTCCCACCGACGTCGGCTTGGGAGCATGGCCCGATGTGGCCGCCCTCGGCCGTTCGACCGCCCGCTACCACCTGGAGGACTGAACCATGAGTGCCAGCACCATGACCGCCGTGGTCCTGACCGGCCACGGCGACTATGACCGGCTGGAGTATCGGACCGACGTGCCGGTTCCCCAACCGGGCTCCGATCAGGCGCTGATCCGGGTGACGGCCTGCGGCCTGAACAACACCGACATCAACACCAGGATCGGCTGGTACGGCGCCACGGCCGACGACGAGGGCGACGACGATGATGGGGGCGGTGGCTGGTCGGGCTCGCTGTCGTTCCCCCGCATCCAGGGAGCCGATGTCTGCGGCACGGTCGTGTCGGTCGGGTCAGGGGTTGATTCCGGCGCTGCTGCTGGACTGATCGGTCGTCGGGTTCTGCTCGATCCGTGGTGGCTGGATGCCGATGATCCGCTGAACCTCGGCGCCGCTCGCTACTTCGGTTCCGAGGTCGACGGGGGGTTCGCCCAGTACTGCGTCGCTCCGGTCGTCAACGTCCACCCGGTCGACTCTCCGCTGAGCGACGCCGAGTTGGCCACCTTCGCCTGCTCCTCCCAGACGGCTGAGAATCTGCTGACCAAGGCCCGGGTGACAAACGGTGATGTGGTGGTGATCACCGGGGCCTCGGGTGGTGTGGGCACCGCCGCGGTGCAGCTGGCCAAGGCTCGGGGGGCCCACGTGGTGGCGGTGGCCTCGGTGGGCAAGGCCTCCGGGCTTCTTGCCTTGGGGGCCGATGCCGTGGTCGACCGGGCGGCCGACGACGTCGGGGCCGCCGCCGTTTCGGTCGCTCCCTCGGGTCGAATCGACGCCGTGGCCGATGTGGTCGGCGGCGCCCAGTTCGAACAGCTGTTGCCGGTCATTCGACCCGGCGGGAGCTACGCCACCTCCGGCGCCATCGCCGATCCCATGACCCGCTTCGACCTGCGCTGGTTGATCTACGGCGATCTCAACATGGCCGGGGCCACCGTCTGTCCTCCCGGGACCTTCGCCCGGGTGGTGACCGCGGTTGAGGCTGGGACCCTGCGCCCGGTGTTGGCCGCCACGTATCCGCTGGCCGATCTGGTCAAGGCCCAGAAGGCCTTTCTCACCAAGGCCCACATCGGCAATATCGTGGTCACCATGCCCTAGCACCGGTCCCGACCACAGGACGAACCCCGGGCCAACGACCCGGGGTTCGTAATGAGGAGCTGTGAGGCTCCTTAATTGGGGAGAGTGGGATCTAGTCCCAGAACCGGTTTAGCAGATGTCGCCGTTGTTATAGGCATCGAGTAGCGCAGCCAGTTCAAGGGCCAGCCGACGATCCGCTCCGTTCTTCTTGGGGGGCAGGTACGACGAGGTGCCGTCGAAGCCGATGATCGACAGCAGAGCGTTGGCTTCGGCGATGGCGTTGCTCACTTCGAGACAGACGCTGGCGCCGGCCTCCACGTTGGCCTGGGCGGCGATGAGGTGACTGGCCAGGTAGTAGGCGGCATCACTGGCCCGCTTCTTGTTGCGACCGTCGAGTTCACGGCGGTCCAGCAGGTTGCGGGCGTCCTCGCAGTCGTCCAGGACAAGGTCACCAACGGTCATGGGCAGCACGTCTTCCAGGAGGTAGAACCCGGCCTCGGCCCCGCCGTTGCGTTCGGCTGTGTCCGCCTGC
The DNA here is from genome assembly GCA_965216685.1 of Acidimicrobiales bacterium. GTDB lineage: Bacteria > Actinomycetota > Acidimicrobiia > Acidimicrobiales > SZUA-35 > JAHELU01. The sequence continues at coordinate 1,897,472 of OZ244195.1, read as the reverse complement.
CGGCCCGGGCTGCACTCGTTCCAGTTCTTCCAGTATCCCGGGGTCCGCTGACCGCCACCGGGCGGCGGCACGTTGTTGACCACGATGCCCAGCGTTTGACCCGGTTCGACGGTGAAGTCGACACACAGCGTGTCGTTCTCGATGGAACCGTTGTCGTAGGGTTCGACCACCACGCCGTCGACCGTCCACTCGGTGGCCCAACCGGCGGGGATGCCGGTCTCGCACACGGTGTAGGTCTCGCCGGGGATGAGCTTGGCTCCACCGAAGTCCAGCAATGCCGGCGGGGTGGTGTCGCTGGTGTCAACCTCGGGACCGGTCAGGGTGAACGTCCACTCCACCGTGGTCTCCTCCAACCCGTTGTTCAGCTTGGTCAGCTCGACCATGCCTCGCTGGGTGTTGGTGAATGTGCAGGTGACGGTTTCGCCGGGGCCGAGGTCGATGGCTCCGGGGTCGCTGTCGTCGTCGCATTCGGCTGAGGTCAGGTCCCAGCCGTCGGGTACGGTTTCGGCCACCGAGTAGGTGCCGGGGGCCAGGTTGCCGGAGTTGTTGGTTTCACCGTCGGCCAGTTGGAAGTCGTCGCCGTAGTCGGTGGTGAAGGTGAAGGGTTGGGTCGATCCGTCGGGGTTGGTCTGCTTCTCGACGACGATCTGCCCGTCCTGGATGTTGGTGAACACACAGGTCACCAGCTCGCCGGCGGCGAGGTCGATGGCTCCGGGGTCACTGCCATCGTCACAGGTGGCCGATTCGAGAGCCCAACCATCGGGCACGGTTTCGGCCACCGAGTAGGTGCCGGGGGCCAGGTTGCCGGAGTTGTTGGTTTCACCGTCGGCCAGTTGGAAGTCGTCGCCGTAGTCGGTGGTGAACGTGAACGTCTGCGGGGATCCGGTCGGCAGGGTCCGTTTCTCGACGACGATCTGCCCGTCCTGGATGTTGGTGAACACACAGGTCACCAGCTCGCCGGCGGCGAGGTCGATGGCTCCGGGGTCACTGCCATCGTCACAGGTGGCCGATTCGAGAGCCCAACCATCGGGCACGGTTTCGGCCACCGAGTAGGTGCCGGGGGCCAGGTTGCCGGAGTTGTTGGTTTCACCGTCGGCCAGTTGGAAGTCGTCGCCGTAGTCGGTGGTGAAGGTGAAGGGTTGGGTCGATCCGTCGGGGTTGGTCTGCTTCTCGACGACGATCTGCCCGTCCTGGGTGTTGGTGAACACGCAGACCACGGTTTCACCGGCCTGGAGGCTGATCGACCCCGGGCTGCTGCCATCGGAGCACTCGGCTGAGGTCAGCTCCCAACCGTCGGGTACGGTTTCGGCCACCGAATAGGTGCCCGGATCGAGATCACCCGATGCGTTCGATTCACCGTCGGCCAGCTGGAAGTCGGCCCCGTACGTCGAGCTGAAGTCGAAAGCCTGGGTCGATCCGTCGGGCTCGGTCTGCTTCTGAACCACGATGCCGGCATCGGCTTCGTTGTAGAACGTGCAGGTCACGGTTTCACCGGCGGCCAGGGCAATGGCTCCCGGGTCGCTGCCATCGCTGCATACCACCAGATCCAGCTCCCAGCCGTCGGGTACGGTTTCGGCCACCGAGTAGGTGCCGGGGTCGAGGTCACCGGAGACGTTGGTGCCGTTGTCGGTGAGGACGAAGTCGTCGCCGTAGCTGGTGGTGAACGTGAACTCCTGGGGGGAGTCAGCCGGATTGGTCTGCTTCTCCACGATGATGTTGGCGTCGGCCTGGTTGTTGAAGACGCAGGTCACGGTTTCGCCCGGCTGGACGCTGATGGCCTCAGGATCGCTGCCGTCGGAGCATTCAACCGAGTCGAGTTCCCAGCCGTCGGGCACGATCTCGGCCACCGAGTAGGTGCCAGGGGCCAGGTTGCCCGAATCGTTGGTGCCGTTGTCGGTGAGGACGAAGTCGTCGCCGTAGCTGGTGGTGAAGGTGAACTCCTGGGGCGAGTCAGCCGGGTCGGTCTGCTTCTCGACGATGATCCGGCCGTCCTGGGTGTTGGTGAAAACACAGGTCACGGTCTCGCCGGCCTGGAGGTCGATGGCGCCTGGGTCGCTACCGTCGTCACACTCCTCGGAGGTCAGGGCCCAGCCGTCGGGCACGATCTCGGCCACCGAGTAGGTGCCGGGGTCGAGGTCGCCGGAGTCGTTGGTTTGGCCGTCGGCCAGCGGAACGATAGGCGAATAGCTGGTGACGAATGTGAACTCCTGGGTTGACCCGTCGGGGTCGGTTTGCTTTGCGATGATGATGTTGGCGTCGGCCTGGTTGTAGAACGTGCAGGTCACGGTTTCACCGGCGGCCAGGGCAATGGCTCCCGGGTCGCTGCCGTCGTCGCAGGTGGCCGAGTCCAGTTCCCAGCCGTCGGGTACGGTTTCGGCCACCGAGTAGGTGCCGGGGTCGAGGTCGCCGGAGTTGTTGGTTTCACCGTCGGCCAGTTGGAAGTCGTCGCCGTAGTCGGTGGTGAAGGTGAAGGGCTGGGTCGATCCGTCGGGGTCGGTCTCCTTCTCGACGATGATGACCGAATCCTGTTCGTTGGTGAAGACACAGGTCACGGTTTCACCGGCGGCCAGGGCAATGGCTCCCGGGTCGCTGCCATCGGAGCACTCAACCGACTCCAGCGACCAGCCGTCGGGTACGGTCTCGGCCACCGAGTAGGTGCCGGGATCAAGGTTCCCCGAATCGTTGGTTTGACCATCGGCCAGCTGGAAGTCGTCACCGTAGTCGGTGGTGAACGTGAACAGCTGGGGCGAGCCGTCGGGGTTGGTCTGCTTCTCGACAATGATGTTGGAGTTCTGCTGGTTGTTGAAGACGCAGGTTACGGTTTCACCGGCCTGGAGGCTGATGGCTCCGGGGTTGCTGCCGTCGGAGCACTCAACCGAGTCGAGGGCCCAGCCGTCGGGTACGGTTTCGGCCACCGAGTAGGTGCCGGGGTCGAGGTCGCCCGAGTCGTTGGTCTGGCCGTCGGTCAGGTTGAAGTCGTCGCCGTAGCTGGTGGTGAACGTGAACTCCTGGGTGGAGCCGTCGGGGTTGGTCTGCTTCTCGACGATGATGTTGGCGTCGGCCTGGTTCATGAATGTGCAGATGATGGTGTCGCCGATCTCAAGGTTGATGGCTCCCGGATCGTCGCCGTTGTCACAGGTGGCCGAGGTCAAATCCCAGCCGTCGGGAACGGTTTCGGCCACCGAGTAGGTGCCCTCCTCCAGCGGGCCACTGTTCTCCGAACCACCGTCGCTCAACGAGAACCCGTCGCCGTCCCAGCTGGCGGTGAAGTCGAACGTGTCGGTCGACCCGGCCGGGTCGGTCACCTTCTCGACCTTGATCTCACCGGTGGTGATGGCACAGAAGCCGAAGAAGGTGATGTTGTTGCCATTGCTGCCGTCGACGATCAGTTCATCGGAGCTGATGGGTTCCTCGTACGCGTAGCCATTGGCGTCGTTGCCTCCCAGGAAGGTGACAACCAGGCTGAACGAGAGATGCTCCGTGTCACCGGCCTCGGTCACCGAGACAACGCGGATGTCGAAGTCATCGCCCTCGATTGCTTCCACCCAGGTGAGCGTGTAACCGGCCTCGGTCTTGGTCAGCTCGCCCTGCGAGTTGGTGGTGGCCGAGCCGGTGGAGAACACGATGCCGGTGGTGCCGGGATAGTTCTCGTCGCAGTAGGCCTGGAGGGCGCCGTCATTGGGCTGGATGTCGGGCGGCGGCTCGACGTTGGGTTCGGTGACGGCCAGGGCGCTACCGGCCATGGCGACAAGGGTTGCGACGACCAGGGCGACAAACGCCACCGGCCGCCAGAACCGACGATTCGGTGCGGATTTCATGGACTTCCCTCCTCAGGGTTCGGTGGCAGGAGCGCGACAAACCGGCGATGGTCGCCGACATTTGTCGTTGCTTCAACAGGTGATTCCGGCCGGACCGAGATCCGGTTCGGCGTCACCAAGGGGTGGGCAAGGAGCAGCGTGCACTCCTCCCTCATGTTCGGCTCAGCGCGGCGGAAAGTTGAGGCTGAGCGCGACCGACCCTAGTGCCCGGCAACACACCCAACAAGCATTTTGGGTAGTTTGATCCAGAATGGCTGTGGCAGTATGGCCGAGCGGCGTCAGCGGGCCCGGCTGCAGGCTGAAGCTAGCCCAGGTAGCGAGGATCGGGATGGCCGCTCAGCTCGGGAGGTCGACTGGTGACCTCGAAGGCACCCACCGTCGAGCGGGCCCGGAGGCCGATCGATGACTGTTCGACCTCGACCGAGACCCCACTGTCGGTCGACCGCAGCGACAGCGCCGCCAGCTGTTCTTCGGCTGAGGGGGCGATGTCGGGATAGGCCTTGGCCCAGTGGGCGACGACCCGGGGCAGTGAGCGCTGCCGGGCGGAGAACACCGGCTTGGCCATGTACAAGCGGCGAAACCCGTATTCCTCAACCTCGGCTATGTCCTCGAACCCCACGGAACGGTAGCGGTCGATGTTCTCCGTCATCGTCACATGGGTGTAGAGATGGAGACGCTGCCGGCCCGACGCCCAGGCGATCCAGTCGCACACCCGGATGAAGGTGGCCAGCAGCCCCAACCCCTGGGCCTGGGGCAGGAGGGCTATGTTGTCGACCTCGAGATCGCCCGGCCGGGCCGGGTCCTGATCGCCCAGCCCCAGGTAGCCCCCCAGCTCGCCGTCGACCAGCACCGAGTGGAGATGGCCCTTGGCCTGTTCAGCCGCGTAGTCGGTGTCCATCGGACCGGGGCGACGACCCATGCGGGCGATGTAGGGCTCGTAGGCCGCCTGGGCGATGGCCCGGATGGTCTCGACCTCCTCGGCGCGGGCCGCCCTCACCTCGACCTTCATGGATCAGAGTTCGACCACTCGACCGGTGGCGATCGACTGGTCGGCGGCCAGTACGATCCGCATGCTGTTGATCACGTCACGCAGGTGGCGGGCCACGTCGACCTCCCCGTCGATGGCTCGCACGAACCACTCCTGCTCCCGCCGGCACAGGTCGTCGTGGGTGGGCTCGTCCGGGAACCGGACGATCTCGTCCTCCCGGGCCAGGTTGCCGCTGCGGTCGAGGTCGGCGTGGTGGTGGCGGATGGTGTTGGTCACCGTGTGGTTGTCGACATCGGCCGAATCGGCTCGACCCTCCTCCAGCCCCGAGTCGATCGACACCGAGCCTCGGGGCCCGATCACATCTTTGATGAAGAATGCCGTCTCACTCATCATCGGCCCCCAGCCAACCTCGTACCAGCCCACCGATCCGTCGGCGTAGCCGACCTGAAGCTGGCCGTAGTTGAACATCTGGGCCGGCAGGTCGTCGGTCAGGCGGGCGGCCATGGCGTGGACCCGGACCGGCTCGGCCTCGGTCATCTGATTCATGACGTCAACGTAGTGCACCCCGCAGTCGACCAGGGGAGAGGTCGAGGCCATGATCGACTGGTGGGTGGCCCAGGCCTCACCGTCGCTCTGCTGGTTGAGGTTCATACGCATCACCAGCGGCTTGCCCAAGGTGCGAGCCCGGGCGATGAACTCCTGCCACGAGGGGTGGTGGCGGAGAATGTAGCCGACGACCAGCCCTCGCTGCTGCCGGGCGGCCAACGCCACCAGGGCCTCGGCCTCGGCCAGCGTGGCCGCCAGCGGCTTCTCCACGAACACGTGGCAACCGGCCTCGAGCGCCTCGGTGGTGTAGGGCACGTGGCTCTCGGTGAACGAGGCGATGGCAACGGCGTGGGGGCGAGTGGCGGTCAGGGCATCGGAGAACCGCCGGTAGTAGGGCACCCCGCCGAGATCGGCGGCCAATCGGGCCCCCGACTCGCCCCTGGTCACCACCCCACACAGCTCGAACCGGTCGAGGTCGTGGTAGGCCTGTCCGTGGGAACGGCCCATGTTGCCGGCCCCGACCAGGAGCACGCGAATCGATTCTTGGGTTGTCGTCACGGTCGGAGGCTCCCGGTGGTGGTCAGGCGGTTGTCGTGTCCCGGGGCGACGTAGGCCACGTCGCCCCGGCAGATGGTGATGGCCACCGTGCCGTCCGATTCCAGCAGCACGACATCGGCCACCGCCCCGGCGTCCAGATGGCCCCGGTCCGACGACCCGACGGCGGCCGCCGGCGTGGTCGAGGCGGCCGCCACCGCATCAGGCAATGAGCAGCCGGTGAAGGCCATGGTGTTGGCCACCGCCCGATCCATGGTGAGCACGCTTCCCGCCAGCACACCGTCTTCGGTTCGCACCGTGGTGGCGTCGGCGGTCACCACCTGGTTGCCGAACTCGTAGCGACCGGGGTCCAGCCCCATGGCGGCCACGGCGTCGGAGACCAGCACCACCCCTCGGGGTCCCTTGGCCCGCCAGGCCAGCTTCACCATCAGCGGATCGACGTGCACCCCGTCGACGATGAGCCCCACGCTGACCCCGTCGTCGGTCAAAGCGGCCCCGGCCAGCCCGGGGGCTCGATGGCTGATGGGGCCCATGGCGTTGAACAGGTGGGTCACCATGGTCATTCCGGCCTCCACCCCGGCCACGGCCTGGGCGGAGGTGGCCAGTGTGTGACCGGCCGCCACGGTGACTCCGGCCCCGGTCAACCGTTGGATGACGTCGAGGGCACCCGGCAGTTCCGGGGCCAGGGTGACCAGGGCGACACCGTGATCGGCGGTCCAGCGGGCCACCAGTTCGAGATCGGGTTCCACCAGGTTGTCCAACTCGTGGGCTCCTGACCGATCCCGGTTGAGCATCGGGCCCTCGAAGTGGAGCCCCAGCGGTTCGGCCCCGGTATGGTCGGCCGGTCGTCGGGCCAGTGAGGCCAGGGCCCGGTCGGTCACCGTTGGGGGCGAACTGACAATGGTGGGCAGGAAGGCGGTCACGCCGTGGCGGGGTAGCAGCCGCCCCAGCTCCCACATGGCCTCGGGATCGGTGGCCAGATCGATCCCGAATCCGCCGTTGATCTGCAGGTCGACGAACCCGGGAGCCACCAGCAACCCGTGGGCGTCGATCGACAGGCAACCCCCGTCGTGGGGGCGGGCCCGGTCGGGCTCAATGATCCGGCCCTGGTCGATCAGCAGTTGACCGGGCCGGTCATCGGTCAGCCGGCGACCGCCGTCGATCGACAGCGGGGCCGTTGCCGCCACTATTTGATCGCTCCGGCGGTCAGGCCGCCCAGGAACTGGCGGGAGAACACCACATAGAGGATGACGATCGGGACCATGGCCAGGGTGAGGGCGGCCAGCACGGCGTTCCAGTCGGAGGCGAACTGGCCCAGGAAGGCCTGGGCGCCCAGCGTCACCGTCTTGGTCCCCTCGCTGGGGGCCAGGATCAGCGGGAACCACAGGTCGTTCCACACCGGCATCATGGTGAAGACGGCGACCGCCGCCATGCCCGGTCGGACCAGCGGCACGATGAGCCCGAACACCCGGTACTCGCCGGCGCCGTCGACCCGGGCCGCCGCCTTGAGGTCGGACGGAACCTGCCGCATGAACTGGCTCATCAGGAACACGCCGAGGGGGATGCCCATGGCGGTGTAGACCAGGATGAGGGCCCACAGGGTGTTGACCAGCTTGAGTGAGACCATCAGGTCGAGCAGGCTGACCGTGCCCAGCCTGATGGGGATCATGATGCCGATGGCCATGTAGAGGCCCAGCAGGGTGTTGCCGGGGAAGTTGTATTCGACCAGGGCGAAGGCGGCCATGGTGGAGAACAGCACGACCAGCAGCAGCGAGACGATGGTGACGATCAGGCTGTTGCGGAAGTAGACGTCGAACGACGCGGTGTCGAGCACGGTGTGGTAGCCGTCGAGGTCGAACGTCTCGCCGTTGGGCAGCGAGAACGGTGAGTCGAAGATGGCCCGCCGAGACTTCATCGAGTTGGCGATGATCAACACGATCGGCCCGAGAGCCAGGAAGGTGTAGGCCAACAGGATGGCGTGGACCAGCAGGCCCGACGGGTTGCGGGGCTTGCCGCTCATAGCTCGTAGGTGGTGACTCGACGCTGCCAGGCGAACGTGTACACCAACACGCCGAGCAGGATGATCAGGAACATGGCCGAAGCTACCGTGGCCCCCATGGCCGGACTGCCGGCTCGAAGCTGGTTGCCGAAGAAGCTGCGGTAGAACAGGGTGCCCATGATGTCGGCCGAGAAGTCCGGCCCGGCCAGCGCCCCCTTGACCGTGAAGATGAGGTCGAAGGCGTTGAAGTTGGCCACGTAGGTCACGATGGTGATGATGCCCAGCATGGGCAGGATGAGGGGGAAGGTGACCCGCCAGAACGTCTGCCACGATGTGGCCCCGTCGACCCGGGCCGCTTCGATCAGGTCGACGGGGATGGCGATGAGCACGGCGTAGAAGAAGATCATGGGAATGCCGATGAACTGCCACACCGAGATGAGCGACAGGGTGGGCAGTACGGTTTCCGGCTCACCCAGCAGCGGCGTCTCGATCAGACCCCACAGCGGACTGAGGATCTGTCGCCAGATGAAGCCCACGATCACCACCGACAGGGTGGTGGGGATGAAGATGGCGGTCCGGTACAGCGACTGGCCCCGGATCCCGTGGGCGGTGAGCAGCACGGCCAGCAGCAGGCCGACCGGGTTCTGCACCAGAAAGTGGAAGGCGAAGAAGATGAAGTTGTTCTTGAGGGCGTTCCAGAACTGATCGGCCCACAGCGGATCGTTGAACAGGACGTCGAAGTTGGCCAGCCCGACGTAGGCGCCGGCATCATCGAACAGACTGAGGCGCAGCGAGTCGATCAGCGGGTAGACCATGAACACCGAGTACACGATGACGGCCGGGGCCAGGAACACGATGATGTGAAGGGGGAACCCGCCGGCCAGGGCAGGCGAGGTCCGGTTGCGTCGGCTCGACCCACCGACCGTGGGGGGACGACGGCGCTTGCCGGCCGTCGTCCCCGTCTCGGTCGAGGTTGAGTCCGACGCTGACACCGGGGGGGAAGTCATCGGTCGACTCCTCTTGAACGGGCGGTCAGCCGCCCGGGGTGTACCAGTTGTCGAGACCTTCCTGGAGCCGCTCGGTGGCGGCCTCCGGGGTCAGGTCACCGTTGAGGACGCCGGCGCTGGTGGCCCACAGCTCGTCTTCCAGGTTGGGTTCTCCCCGTGACAGGATCTGGTAGGAGTTGCGGATGGTCGACTCGCATTCCTCCCGCCACGACACGAACTCCTGGGCCACCGGATCGCTCAATTCGACCGGGGTGTCCTGCAGGCTGAAGAACCCGGGAAGGGCGTTGGCATAGAGCCCGGCAAACTCGGGCGACGCCACCCAGCTCAGGAACGTCTGGGCCGCCTCGGCGTTGGGCGAGGCGGCGTTGAGTCCGATCCCGATGTCGGTGTGGTCGCTGATATAGCAGGTGTCGCCGGCGTTGGCCACCGGGGGTTTGAAGGCGCTGAACTCGAAGTCGGAGTTCTCGTTGAACCCGGCGATCTCCCACGAACCGGTGGGGTAGACGGCGGCCTGGCCCAGGGTGAACAGGTTCTGGGCGTCGGTGTAGGCCACGGCTGACGCGCCGTTGGGCAGGTACTCGGACCATTGGGCCAGCGAGGCGAAGGTGTCGACGTAGGGCTGGTCGGTCAGCTTGGCTTCACCTGAGATGAGGGCCAACCGGCCGTCCTCTCCGGCCCAGTAGTTGGGGCCGATGTTCTGGAATCCCATGGTGGCGGCCTCCCACTGGTCGGCTGTGCCCATGCCCAGAGCGGTGTAGGTTCCGTCGGCGGCGATGGCATCGAGCACGGCGTAGAACTCGTCCTCGGTTTCAGGAACCTCCAGGCCGAGCTCGGTGAAGGCGTCCACGTTGTACATGAAGCCGTGGATGACCGAGGCCATGGGGACGCAGAACGGGGTGCTGCCGTCGTCGGTGATCCAGGCGCTCTGGGCCACGGAGCTGAAGTTGTCGATGCCCTTGAGGTCGGTCAGAGGGGCCAGGTGGCCGTTGTCGAACAGCTCGAGGGAGGCGTCGAAGGGCCGGCAGGTGATGAGGTCTCCCGCCGTACCGCCTTCGAGCCGGGCCGCCAGTGCGGCGTTGTAGTCGGCCGGGGGTGTTGGGCTGAACTCCACGTTGATCCCCGGGTTCTCGGCCTCGAAGGCCGGGATGATCTGGTCGTTCCAGATGGCCAGGTCGTCGCTGCGCCAGCTCTCGATGGTGATGGTGACTGCCTCGCCGTCGCCGCCGTCGCTGTCGGCATCGCCATCGTCGCCGGAGTCGTCGCCAGATTCATCGGCCGAGTCGTCGTCGGCCTCGGCGTCTTCGGCCCCGCTGTCCTCGGCTGCGGTGTCGCCCTCATCTCCCGACCCGTCGGCCGAGTCGTCGCCATCACCACCGCAGGCGGCCGCCGCCAGGGTCAAGGCCAGTAACAGGGCAATCCATACAGCAAGTTTCCGCACAGCCAATCTCTGCATCGCGGTTCTCCTCTTCCTCTTCCTGGAAATCGGGCGTCTTCCTCTGAAACGCCGCAGTTAGTATTGTCAGTGAACAAACTAAGAATGTCAAGCGCTGGGGACCAATCATTCGACGAGCGATCCCCTGGTCAGGCCGTACTTGCGGTTGAGTACCACCATGGCCGCTCCCACCAGGGCCAGGTTGTCGCCGTCGACGGCCACCACCTGTAGGTCGGGGGCAAGGGCGGGGAGAACCCGGTTGGCCAGGGCGACAGCCACCGCCTCGGCCATGGGAGCAGCCGCCTCGCCTGGTTGCATGGCGATGGCGATCTTGGTCACATCCAAGGCGTTGATCAGAAAGCTGATGGCGAAGGCGATGGCCCGACCGGCCTCGTTGATGGCGCCGGCCACCGCATCGGGCCCATGCCGTCGTTGCAGATTGGCCATGTTCCAGTTGACGGTGGGCGGCATCCGACCGGCCACCTTCCGGTAGATCATGGTGGAGGAGGCAACGGTTTCCAGGCAGCCGCGGTTGCCGCAGCGGCACTCCGGACCGTCCAGGTCGATGACCGAGTGGCCGATCTCGCCCGCCGCCCGATGGCTGCCGACGTGGATCCGGCCGCCGAGAATGATGCCGGCACCGATTCCCCGCCCGACCTGCACCAGTAACAGATCGGGCACCAAGCCGGCATCGCCCGTCGGCCCCCCGGTCAGCTGGTCCCGGGCGGCCACGGCGATGGCCTGGGCGTCGTTGACCACCGCCACCGGAAGACCGAGCGCCCGACTGGTCAGCTCGGCCAGGTGATGCTCGTGCCACCCCAGGTTGGTGGCCTCGATGACGATCCCGTCGTCGCTGATCACACCGGGCGAGGCCAGACTGATACCGGAAATCGGATGGGGACTCTGCCCGATCATTTCGGTCAGCAGGCTCTCGATGTTGGCCTGATGGTTGGCTCCTGTCGGCGCGGTGAACACCGGCGTGACCGGCCGGCCGGAGAGGTCGATGATGGTGCCGACGAAGGGACTCACGCTGAGATCGGCCACGGCCAGGTGACGGCCGGATCGGTTGAGTTCGATCAGGGTGGGCGGCTTGCCGCCCAGTGACGGCCCCTGCCCGGCCTCGATGACCAGGCCGTCATCGATGAGATCGCCGACCAGCGATGACACCGTGGCCCGGGTCAAGCCGGTGACCCGGGCCACCTCGGCCCGGGTGGTGGTGCCACTGGAAGCCACGAGGCTGAGGATGGTACGCAGGTTGCGTCGCTTGGTGTCCGCCCGCCCGGCCTTACGATGACCACGCTCCGGTCGGTGGATCGGTGGCGTACTTTGCATGATCACTAAACTTACAACGTCGGCGGGTCCTGTCAACGATCGGCGTCCCCGAACCCGAAATCGGCGGACCCGATCGATCACCGGCTGTACCATGGCCCCGAGTGAACGACATCCGATCGCTACTCATCTACATCACCTATTTCCTACTCACCGCGGCCCTGGGTGTCGGGTTCGTCTTCCTCGAAGATCTACAGACTCGCCACGGCTTGACCGACTGGCAGTTGGGGGTGATCGCCGGCACCGGTTTCGGAGCCGCCCTGGTGGTCCAGACCGGACTCTCGCCCCTGGCCGACAGGGGAGTCAAGGTACCGCTGGCCATCGGCGCTCTGGCCTCCGGGGTGGCCGGACTGCTGGGGTTCGCCTACGGATCGTCGATGCTGGTTCTGGCCGGCAGCCGCGGTCTCTCGGGGATCGGCCTCGGCCTTTTCGCCCTGCTGGCCCGCAAGGCGCTCATCGGTCTCGACGCCACCGGAGGCGGGGCCAAGCTGGGCACGCTGCTGTCGGCCGCGGTCGCCGGGTTCATCGTCGGGCCACCCATCGGGGCGTTGTTCGAACCCTGGGGATTCGAGGCCCCGTTCCTGGCCGTGTCGGTCGCCCTGGTGGCCATCGGCGGCCCGGCCACCGTGGCCATCGTACGGTCCGAGATTGCCGCCACCCCCGTCGACTACAGCGTGCTGGGCGAGCTACTGCGGCGGCCCCGGATTCAGGCCGCGGTGCTGGTGCAGTGCATTGTGCTGGGCTACATCGGCGTGTTCGACGCCATCATCGACCGCTTCCTGACCGACCTCGGAGCGTCCACCGCCGACATCGCCACCGCCATTGCCTTCGTCGGCCTGCCGCTGTTGGTGCTGCCCCGGATCGCCGGCCAGAGGGCTGAGGCCCTGGGCGGCACCCGGGTCATGGTGCCGGCCTTGCTCTGCCTGGTGCCCATCATGTTGGGATACTCGCTGGTCAGTTCGGCCATGTGGTTCGCCGCCGTCGGATTCTTCCACGGAACGGCCGAGTCGTTCGCCGCCATCAGCACCCAGGTGCTGGCCCTCGAGGTCACGAAGGCTGAGAAGGCGGCGGTGGGCACCGGATTGCTCGATGCCGCCGGCATGATCTCGGCCTCCATCACCGCCACGTTGGCCCCTCTCATCTACGGTCAGCTGGGCCGCGGCCTGTTCCTGGTCACGGCCGCCGCCGGTGCCGTCCTGGCCGTGCTGGCCATGTGGCGCATCCGCCACGCCGCCGAACTGGACCAGCAACTCGAAGTCGCCCGAACTTTGTGACCGGGGCGACCCGTTTGTGGGTCGTGACAGTCACAAAGTTCGGTGGGGGTGGGGCGAGGGCTCGATGAGGGACTGTGAACCGAACACGGTCAAGCTCGCCAACAGCGTCTGCACCACCTCGCCGTCGCCGCTGACGGCCAAGGGCGAGCCGTCGGCCTCGTCGAGGGCGGCCAGCAGCGTCGCCCGGTCGGTACGGATCGTGGCCACGGCGTCGGGATCGACGGTGTTGGGCCGGTGATGCACGGCCGAGCGGCTCACCCCCAGCACGTGATCCTCGTCGAGATCGCTGAGGTGCACATTGATCGTCAGCGGCCCGGCGGTGAAAGCCGCCGGGTCGAAGCGTACGCCGATGACGTCGAAGATATGGTCGGCCCCCATGGCCGACGACATGTCCCGGGTCGGACTACGACGCCAGGGGGGTGAACCCTCCCTCAGCTCCTTGGCTCCCATCAGGTAGGCGTTGCGCCAGGTGGCGGCCTCAGCCTGATATCCCAGCTGCTCCAGGGCATCGGCCTGCAGATTGCGGGCCTCGCTGTTGGTGGGATCAGCGAACACCACATGGTTGACCACCTGGACCACCCAGCGGTAGTCGCCGGCCTCGAAACTCCGGCGGGCCTTGATCAGCACCGCCTCGGCGCCGCCCATGAACTCGACGTATCGGCGGGCCGACTCCACCGGGGGGTGGGGATTCAGGTTGGCCGGATTGCCGTCGTACCACCCGAGGTAACGGTGGTAGATCGACCGGGTGTTGTGCGACACGGTGCCGTAGTAGCCCTGCACGTGTGACTGATTGAACTCCTCCGGCAACACCAGCTCGGCGGCGATCTCGTCGGGCCGGTACCCCAGGTTGGCCAGCCGCATGGTCTGGTCGTGCAGCCAGCGGTAGAGGTCGCGCTGCATGGTGAGGAAGGCACGAACGTCGTCGGCCCCGAACCGGGGCCAGTGGTGGCTGGCGAACAGCACGTCGGATCGGTCGCCCCACAGCGCCAGCGCCTCCTGGATGTACTTGCTCCAGGCCAACGAGTCCCGGATCTTGGCTCCCCGGATGGGGTAGACGTTGTGCATGGTGTGGGTGCAGTTCTCGGCCATGCACAAGAGGCGCTTGTCGGGGAAGTGGAAGTTCATCTCGGCCGGGGCCTCGGCCTCGGGCGTCATCTGGAAGACGACCCGGATGCCGCTGAGTGTCAGCTCCTGCCCGGTCTCGGTGATCGACTCGGTGGGGGCCAGCAGATCCGATCGGGCCAAGCCCATGGCCGAGCCCAGGCCGCAGTCGACGTGGCCCCGAGGGCCGGGCGCCAGCAGGGGGCCGAACTGGTAGGCGGCCCGACGGCCCATGATCGGGCCGGCGATCACGAACTCGCTGACCACCTCCTCGATGAACCCGTCGGGAGCGACGATGCGCACGTCGCCCCGCTCGACCGCCTCCCGGCTGGTCACCCCCAGGACCCCGCCGAAGTGGTCGACGTGGGAATGGGTGTAGATGACGGCCGTGACCGGACGTCGGCCCAGCGTGCGGTTGGCCAGATCGAGGGCGGCCGCCGCCGCCGGGCCGTTGGTGAGCGGGTCGATGACCAGCCAGCCGTCGGTGCCGGCCATGAAGGTGATGTTGGCGATGTCGTAGCCCCGCACCTGCCACACGCCTTCGGCCACCTCGAACAGTCCGTGGCCGACATTGAGCCGAGCCTGGCGCCACAGGCCGGGATGAACCGAGTCGGGGCTGTCGGCCGATTCGGCAACGAACGAGTGGCGGGCCACGTCGAATACGACGTGGTTGCCGATGGTGACCTGGCCGTCGGCCAGCCGGGCGATGAGACCACGGGTGGCCCGGTCGAAGTCGCCGGGATCGTCAAACGATACGACCGCTGCGGTGTTGGCTGCCACGGTCGACGGCGTGGGTGGCTTGGCCTCATCCGGTCCCGATTTCATTTACCATCTATAGCACGCACCCAAATCCGGATCGCCTCCAGCCGTTCTCGCAGTAGAAAGCGAGGCCGAGCCTCGTTTATTGCTGCAAGAATCTGAGATGGTGGGCAGAGGGGAGTGGCGCCAATGGATCTTCAGCTCGACGGACAGAGTTACCTGGTCACCGGCGGTTCTTCCGGTATCGGCTTGGAGACGGCCCGGCTGCTGCTGGCCGAGGGGGGCTCGGTCACGATCTGCGGCCGGGACCCGGCGAGGCTCCGGTCGGCCGAGCAGACCTTGGGGTCGCGGTCGCAGCTCCAGACGGTGGAGGCCGACGTGGTCAAGCCGTCGGCGGCGGCCCGGGCCGTGGCCGCCGCTGCAGAGCACTGGGGTCGTCTCGACGGCCTGGCCGCCGTGGCCGGACACGGTCGGCCGGGAAGCCTCTTGAAGCTGGATCCGTCGGCGGTGGTGACCGAAGTGGCCGACAAACTACTGGCGCTGCTCAATGTGGTCGGACCGGCGGTACCGCACCTGACCGAGACCGAAGGTCGAATCGTGGGCCTCACCGCCCCGACGGCCTTCGCCCCCGACCCGACGATGGGAGCCATCGGTGTCGGTCGGGCCGCCCTGGGCAACGCCCTGACGGTGCTGGCCGCCGAGTTGGCTCCGGTCCACATCCGGGTGAACGCCGTTGGCGTCGGACTGATCGACACGCCCCGGCAACGGGCCCGGCACGGCAAGGTGACCGCACCCAGTCCGTACCAGGAGTGGTTGGTCGACGAAGCCCACCGCCGCTCGGTTCCGTTGGGGAGGCCCGGCACCGCCACCCAGGTGGCGGCCGCCATATGCTGGCTACTGTCGCCCGTCAGCGGCTACAGCACCGGCGCCGTGCTCGATGTCGCCGGCGGCCTCCGGTCCCGCTGAGTCCATCAACCGATCCCCATCCCGGTCGAATTCTTGCCGTAGAAAACGAGGTCTCACCTCGTTTTCTACGGCAAGATTTGGTGGTTGCGTGGTTCAATGCAATACAGCAGCGGATCGCAGCTCACTACAGGTGGAAAGGACGGGCATGCCGGGATCGCGGACTCAGGTGGTCATTGTCGGTGCCGGGCCCGCCGGGTCGCTCCTGTCGCTGCTGCTCAATCAGGCCGGGATCGACAACATCGTGCTGGAGCGCCAGACCAGGGCTTACGTGCTGAGTCGAATACGAGCCGGTGTTCTGGAGTTGACCACGATGGAGGTGCTGCGCCGGGCCGGTGTGGGCCAGCGTATGGATCAGGAGGGGCACGTCCACGAAACCATCAACATCGGCCGCCGGGGACGCGAGGTCATCACCATCGACTTCGCCAAGAGCATCGGCAAAGTGATGATGGCCTATGGCCAGACCGCCATACAGGAGGACCTCTACCAGGCCCTCGACGACCTCGGTCGTCCTCCGATGTTCGAGACGGCCGACGTACGGCTGCATGATCTGAGCGGCGACCAACCGTTCGTCACCTACAGGCACGACGGAGTGGAGCAACGAATCGACTGCGACTACGTGGCCGGCTGCGACGGCTTCCACGGGGTGAGCCGGCAGTCGATCCCGGCCCGGATCCGGACCGAATATGAGAAGGTGTATCCGTTCGGCTGGTTGGGGGTGCTGTCGGAAACGCCACCGCTGCCCACGTTGCTCTACTCCAACCACGATCGAGGATTCGCCCTGTGTTCGATGCGCACCCCGATGCTCAGCCGGTACTACGTGCAGTGTCCGTTGACCGACACCGTTGATGACTGGCCCGACGATCTGTTCTGGGCCGAACTGCTGGCCCGACTACCGGAGAGCCATGCATCGCAGATTGTTACCGGCCCGGCGGTGGAGAAGTCGATCGCCCCGCTTCGCAGTTTCGTGTCCGAGCCCATGCAATACGGGTCGCTGTTCCTGGCCGGTGACGCCGCCCACATTGTGCCCCCGACGGGAGCCAAGGGCCTGAACCTGGCCGTTTCCGACGTGCACTACCTGTCGGAGGCCTTGATCAACCGATACCGCTTCAACTCCACGGTGGCTCTCGACGGCTACGGTGAGCTGGCTCTCAGACGGGTCTGGGGGGCGGTTCGATTCTCGTGGTGGATGACCGGGTTGCTCCATCGCTTTCCGGAGCAGACGGCCTTTGATCTGCGGGCCCAGGATCAGGAGCTGAGCCACCTGGCCGCCTCGACGCTGGCTCAAGCCGCCCTGGCCGAACAGTACGTAGGCATGCCCTTCTAACTAGGCTGTGGCCGGGTAACAGTGGCCGGGTAACAGAACGGAGCACACGATGAGGTTGCAGGGTCAGGTGGCGGTCATCACCGGCGGGGCCAACGGTCTGGGTCGGGCCAGCGCCATCCGCTTCGCCGAGGAGGGGGCCGACATCGTGGTGGCCGACCTGCAAACCGGACCGGGAGCGGAGACGGTCGAAGCGGTCGAGGCCCTCGGCCGCCAGGCCGTTTTCGTCGAGCTGGACGCCGCCGGTAAGGAGTCGAACGAAGCCATGGCCCAGGCCGCGGTGGAGCGGTTCGGCCGGATCGATGTGGTGGTCACTGCGGCCGGTATCAGCCACGGCGGCTACGTCAGCGGCGACTCCGAGGCCGACCTCAAGATGGTGATGGGCCGACTCGACCATCTCGACCAACCGGCCATGGCCTTCTGCGCCATCGAACTCGACGACTGGCAACGGGTCATCGACGTCAACCTGACCGGAACGTTCCTGGCCCTCCAGGCCTGCGCCCGTCCCATGATCGAACTCGGCATCGCCGGTCGTTTCATCACCATCGCCTCGATCGCCGGCAAACATCCGGGCGCCGGTCCGGTGGCGTACACGGCGTCGAAGGCCGGTGTCTGGATGTTGACCAAGAAGGCGGCCCGGGAACTGGCCCCGGCCGGGATCCGGGTCAATGCCATCGGCCCCGGGTTCATCACCACCAACATGACGGCGGTGTTCGACGACCTGGGCCAGCACAAAGCCGAGGTGATGGGCCAGATCCCGTTGGGTCGATTCGGGGAGCCGAGGGACGTGGCCAATGCCGCGCTGTTTCTGGCCTCGGATGAATCGAGCTACATGACCGGCGAGATCCTCCATCCCGACGGCGGCTTCTTCACCGATTGACGACCACGCTTGGGGCCTATTCCGCCGAGTTTCACCCTTGTTTCAGCCTTGTTTCAGCCTTGTTTCAACGGTCGACCTGTACTAGCGTTCAACCCGGCCATGGTTGGTTGACACGGCGGAGGGAACAATGGCGGGTCGCATTAGTCAAATATTCAGGGTTCTGGCTGTACTACTTCTGGTCGCAGCAGGGGTGGTGGCCATTCCGGCCGGCGCAGCGTCGGCCCAGTCATCCGGTCAGCCGGGCAGCGTGGTGGTGGTGCTGGACCTGTCGGGTTCGATGTTCGGCCCTCGCCTGGACCAGGCCAAGGGCGCCATCTCGTCGGTGGTCGGCGGACTCGATGAGGGAGAAGTCAATCTTGGACTTCGGACCTTCCCCGACTGCGGTGTCAGCAACTCGGTGGTGGCCGTCGGGCCCCTCAACAAGGCGGCCTATCTCGCCGCCGTCGATGGATTGTCGGCTTTCGGCTCCACCGACATCTCCACGTCGTTGAGCGCGGCGGCCGGCGATGTTCCAGTCGGCGGCCGGATCGTCCTGATCTCCGACGGAGGTCACAACTGCGGCGACCCGCAGCCTTGTGCGGTGGCTCAGGGAATCGCCGCTCAGGGTCGCGAGATCCAGGTTGACACCGTGAGCTTCAACATTGCCGGCGGGTCGGCAGCCGAGCAGGCGCTGCGCTGCATCGCCGGAGCAACCGGCGGTCGCACCTTTGCCGTTGAAGACGAGGACGCGCTGCGGGAGTCGCTGCAGCAAAGCATCACGGATCCACCGCCACCTCCTCCTCCCAGAGACAGTGACTTCGTGGAGCAAAGCAACGCCAACATCGGTGTGCCTTCGGTGGTAACGGTGTCGGATCCGGTTCAGGTTTCCTCCGGAAACTTCACCGATGCGGCGGTGGATTTGAGCTTCGGCCAATCAGTGTTCGGGATGGATTTGGTTCGCTCCTACAACTCGGCCGCCGTGCTGCCCGGAGCCTCCTCGGATCCCCAGCGGTCGGTACTGGGTGACGGCTGGCGCCTCGGTCATCACATGACGGCTCACACCGAGGCCGACGGTCGGGTGGCCATCACCTTGGGCTCCGGTCGCATCGTGCGATTCCAGCCCGATGGCTCCGGAGGCTTTGTCCGCCCGTCGGCCTTCTACGGCGACCTGATCACCGACGGCGGCCGGTTCCGGATCGAGTTCTTCAACGGCGAACGCTGGGACTTCACCGACAACCGGGTCACGGCCATGACCTCACCGGATCGGGGTGCCGTTCACCTCGACTACGACGCCGCCGGGCGGTTGACGGTCATCAGGTCCACAACGGGGGCGGAGTACCGGCTTCGATACAACACCCAGGGTCTTGTGTCCGATGTCGACGCCGTGGTCGACGGTGAGGTCGACCGGTCGATCTCCTATGAGTACGACGCCGCGGGCCATCTGGCCGCCGTCGTCGATGCCATCGGCAACCGCACCACCTACGGCAGCGACGCCGACGGCCGGGTCACGTCGGTGACCGACGCCACCGGCGTGGTTCGGGTGGAGATGACGTACGACTCCGAAGGTCGGGTGGCCACCCAACTGATGCCCACCGGCGAGCGCAATGAGTTCTCCTACGGCGACGACGGGGTGACAACCCTGACCGCCACCGCCGCCGTCGACTCGGACGGCACAACCCGCAGCGACGTCTACCGCTACGAGTCCGACGAACGAGGCTACACCGTGGGGCTGACCGATCCGCTGGGGGCCGAGGTCGACCTGGAGTTGGACGGCGACGGTCAGCCGACCGGGGCCGCCGATCGCCGGGCCAACGAGGATGACGACCCCGCCGGGGCGCAGCTCGACTACCAGTACGACGAATTCGGCAACATCACCGCTCAGGTCCTTCCCGGCGTCGGCACCTATTCCTTCACCTACACCTACTCGGCCACCGGTGACGACGGCGAGGCGGTGACGTTGCACCGGCTGGCCTCGGTCACCGCCCCCAACGGTGGGGTGACGAGCTACACCTACGAAGGGTTGAACACGGTGCCGTCGACGATCACCGGGCCCGAGGGCCTGGCCATTGACAACACGATCGAAGACGGACTGGTGACCTCGACCAGCGACGCCGACGGGGTCACGACCACCTTCGGCTACGACCGGTACCGGCGCCTTACCGACATCACCGACGGGGTCGGTAACCGGTCCCGGTTGCTCTACGACGACGCCGGCCGCATCACCCGGATCATCGATCCCGGCGGGGCGGCCACCGTCATGACCTACGACGACGAGGGCCGGTTGCTGTCGGTCACCGACCGCACCGGGGCCGTGTTCGGCCAGGAGTTCGACGCCGCCGATCGGCTGGTGGCCTACACCGATGCCCTCGACGCCGCGGCCGGCATCGACAGCCGGGCCGAGCTGACCTATGACTCCGCCGGGTTGTTGTCGGCCTTCAGCGATCAGCGGAGCAACACCACCTCTTACGGCTACGACGGGTTCGGTCAGATGACGGCCCTGACCCTGCCGGGGGCGGCGACCTGGCAGTTCGAATTCGCCGAACTGGGTCGGATGCAGGCGGTCACCGAACCATCGCAGGACGAACCCACCTTCCGGTTCGGTCACGATGTCGAAGGCCTGGTGGCCTCGGTCGAGCAAGCCGACGGCGCCGGTACCGAGATCGTCCGCGACGACGCCAACCGGCCGATCACCATCACCGACGGCAATGGGGTCGTGTCGACCTTCACCTACGACTCCGATGGTGGTGGCGTGCTGTTGACCGAGGGCTATGCCGTCGGTACGGCCGACGAGGTGGCCGTCGACTATGGCTACGACGACCAGTACCGGGTGGTCTCGGTGTCCGGTCCCCGATCGGGCCAGGTGACCCGCTACCAGTACACGCCGGCCGGCCGTCTGGCCTCGGTGACCGACGCCAACGGCAACACCACCACGTTCGGCTACGATGCCGCCGGCCGGGTCGAGACCGTGACCCAGCCCGGCGATCGGGTGGTCCGCTACCACTACGACAGCAACAGTCGGGTGGTGGCCGTCACCTCACCCGAGGGGCTCCGCTACCAGACCGGGTACGACCTCGAGGGCCGGATCACCGAGCTGATATCTCCGTCGGGCATCGTGAACCGGTTCACCTACAACGGCAACGGCACCGTCACCTCGGCCACCGTCGGTGGTGGTTGCCAGGTCGGCGGGGAGCCGGTGGTGTGCCCCCGGGTCGACTTCGGCTCGCCCCGGCTCATGGCCACGCCCGATGGTCTGAAGGCCTCGAAGGTCGTTCCCATCACCGGGATCGACGGCGAGTACGACATCACCCTCCGGTCGTTCGACTCCCGCCACGCCCGTCTTCCCCGTCAGGATCAACCCCAGGAACAGTGGGTGCTGGAGGCCCTCGACGACAAGGGCCACGTGCTGTTCACCACGGCCCCCAGCGACGACATTCCCGATGATCGGGCCGGCAACGAGACGATGGTGGGGCGCCACGACATGACCGGGGTGGCCGCCGTCCGGGCCCGCCACGCCTTCGACCTGGGGGAGCGTCAGTGGAACTCGGTGACCCCGGCCGGGGTGACCTTCACCGGTCCCGGTGGGCAGACCCGCAGCTTCGACGTCGACGCCCTGGTGGTCAACGGCGCCACCGACTCCAACGGCGGCTCAACCGAGTTCAGCTACGACGGCCGCTACAACATGACCCGGTGGGTCGACCAGAACGGTCAGGCCAGCACCTACGAATACAGCCAGTCCGATGAGGTCACCACCAGGACCGACCCGTTGGGCCGCCGCCGGACCACCACGTTCGACGGACAGGGTCGCCCGTCGACGATCGACGACGGCTCGGACCGCACGTACACCATCGGCTATGACCCCGAGGGCCGGGTGGTGTCGACCACCTACGCCGACGGGTCGTCGCAGGAGATCACCTACGACAACCTCGACCGGGTGGTGGCCCGAACCGACCGGGCTCCCGACGGCTCCGAGGTCGGCCGCATCGGCTACGGCTACGAACCGGGAGGGTCGCTGACCTCGGTAACCGAAACCGACGGTGATGTCGTCGGCTACAGCTACGACGCCGTCGGCAACCGGACCAGCCTGACCTACCCCGACGGGGCCACCGTCGACTACGGCTACGACGAGCTGAACCGGATGGTGTCGGCCACCCACAGCGAGCACGGCGTGACCACCTACCACTACGACGACGATTCCCGCCTGGTGCGGGTCGTCTTCCCCGGCGGCGAGGAACGGTCGTATGGCTACACCAACGATCAGCTGACCAGTTTCGCCGACGGCGACAAGCAGTGGCATCTTTCCTACGACGGCCGGGGCCGGATCGATGAGATCACCGGCGCCGACCACTGGGCCTTCAGCTACGGCCAAGACGGCCAGCTGGACACGGCGTCACGCAACAAACAGCGCTGGAGCTATAGCTACGACCCGGTGGGCAACCTCACGTCGATCTCCGAGGTTTCCGATCCCGATGGTGACACGTCGTCGACCTTCAACCACGACCCGGCCAACCAGATCAAGACGGCTAACTCATCGAAGGACTGGACCCACGACGGCGCCGGCCGCCTGACCGACTCCGACCTGGACGGCGTGGCCACCAGCTACCGCTACGACGTGCGAGGCCGCCTCGACACCGTCACCGAGGCCAAGGCCGACGGAACCCACACCTGGACCCGGACCTACGGGCCCGACAACCTGCTGGCCACCGTCACCCGGACCGGGCCCGACAAGTCGACCACCACCTGGGAGTTGACCTGGGACCGCACCGCCTTCCCGCCCCAACCCCTGGGGTGGAGTGGCCCATCCGACATCGAACTGGTCCACGGTGTGGGCCCGACGCTGGCGGTGGCCGACGGCGTGGCGTCACCGGTCGAGCTGGGCCCGTTGGGCGACATCGTCGGCTCCCCGGTGGCGGTCAGCGACCACTACGGACCCTTCGGCACGACCGGCTCTTCGTCGGCCGACCAGCCAGGCTTCGGGCTGGGTTATCGAGGCGAGCTGCACACCGGCCCGACCATCAACCTCAAGTACCGCGACCTCAACCCGCAACTGGGTCGATTCCTGACCGTCGACCCGGTGCGGCCGTCGGCCGGCTCGTCGGCCACCAGCCGTTACGCCTACGCCGCCAACGACCCGATCAACCTCGTCGACCCGCTGGGCCTGGCCCCGGGAGACGGCAAATTCTGCGAAGGCGGTGTCCTCCGACCGCTGCCGCCCACCACCCAACCGTCAACCACCACCACCGTCCCGCAGGGTCCCAGCGGCACCATCCCGCCGTCAACCACCACCACAACCCAACCGCAGTCGCCGACGACTACGACCACAACCACCATCCCCAGCATCCCCCATCAATACGAGTGCGCCAGCTTCGGCAACGGCAACATGGGGTGGCATGCCGCAGCGTGGCTGATGTTCGGGTTGGCCTATATCGGCGCCGGCTCGCTTCCCTTCGTGGGTGAGGTTATCGACGGGGCCGAGTGCGGGTACTACAGCGGCCAGGCGGCGGCCAGCGAGTTCGAGGAGGCCAAACTCGACGCCTCCACCTCCTGCGCCGCCGCCGCCATTCCCTTCCTCAGTGCCGGCCTGGCCCGGTTCTTCCGAGGTATCCTCCGATCATCACCGTCTCCCGGAGCAGTTGACAATGCCGTTGACGCCCTCGAAGAAGCCGGCTCCACCACCCGCCGAGATCCCGGATCCAGCCCACCCACCACTCTTGCCGGGGGCGGCCCTGATGTGCCGAACGGTAGGGCGCTCGATGACGTCGAACGACTATTCGATGACCTGGACGACGATGTGGTCTTCCACTACACCACCGGCACAGCTGCCGAGAGTATCGTGGAATCCGGGCGCATCATTCCCGGCGATTCCGGGTACGTGTACGTGACACAAGACATGCTTACAACGGATGAAGCCTTCACCCACCTGTTTGCCGGCAACCCGGGCTTCACCGGGCGAGGGGATGCCGTGGTGGCCTTTCGGGTTGATCCTGGACTTCGACTCTCGCCAGGTACGCAGGTAAACGAGTTGATCCACCAGGGCGCCATTCGCCTCACGGAGGAAAATCTGGTCTACGTAGGGCCGAACCCATGGAACTGAACAGTCCGTTCATGCTCAACGACCTCTCGACTCTGCAGTTGTTGCAGCGTGCCCTTCTCGAGGCGCGGTTCTTCTCCGGAGCTCGAGGTCCGGAGTTGCCAGGTAGTCCGCTGTTGGCAGCTCTGCATGGGCAGGTCGTGAAGTGCATTGCCGATCACTATGAGGAGGTTGGCGACGAGACAGCTGCCACCCGCCTTGAGAGCTGGCTTCAGTGGAGCGCCAGGGAGGCGGAGCGAGATTCGCTGGTTGCGACGTTGGCTGGTATGAACGGCTGGTTCACGATGGATCGAGAACAGCAGCTTGAGATTGCATCGACACTGATGGCGCCGTTTGCCTACACCGAACAGGACGTCGAACAGGTCGTAGCCGACGTCGAAGCCGGTGAGGGTACTTGAGATATCAGCGACATGTGTATCTGCACCTGGCACGGGTCGTACGGTCGGCTGGTGGGATAACGCTGCGGGCGACGATTGGAGGTCGACATGAGGAGAATGAGCTTGTCATCGACTGGGTTCCTTTCGATACGACCGTGGGAGGCGAGTTTCGCTTGACCTGTCCTAGTGTCCTGTCAAGCTGATCATGTCACATATTCGTCGGCATCTGAAGCCCCTGGCAGCGTCCTCGTTCCTCCGCTACCACCAGGTAGCGAGCGGAACTGCGTCCTTGCCACGGACGCCATCTGCTCGTCGAATAAGACAACGGATCAACCTGACAGGACACTAGCTGCGGAGAAACGAATCTCGTCTTGGTTCATGAGTAAGGCGCGACCGCGGCCAGCACGACAGGAGCTGTGTCATCCGGTGGCTGTGGCGGATCGGATGGTCCGCAGATTGAATGAGTGTTCCACGGCGTGGAGACGCTCGAGCTTCTTCGCTCCGAGGAAATCCAAACGCGGCGAGCGTAGAGCCATGAACTCGGCTGTTGTCTTCCTCCCCGTTGGAGCGACGAGTGACCAGCTGGACGACACCGTACGGAAGTCAGTTGAGTGTCAGGCCTGGAAGCCCGGGTGATGGACATAACATATGAGCAGATACTGCCGGAGGAGATTCCGTTGTGACGAACTTCGACCCTCTTGATGCACCTGAGGTGCGTGAGTGGCGTGAGGGCTTCACCCACCCTCCCGGACTCCTTGAGACGGTTGCACATTGCGTGGGTTTCGCTCCAATCATGGTTGCTCTGCGGTTCCTATCGCCGAAATTTGTAGAAACCGATGGATGTATTCTGCTGCCGTGGGAGTACAGCCCCGAGACGTTTGCCGGATGGTGGGATCGGCTCTCGGAGGTTCATTTCAGCAACGAAGAGAACGACTATGGGCCAACAGTGTCGATCAAGAGCGTATGAGCCGCCGCGGAGACGCCCTGTCGCATGAGCAGTTGCTGCAGCTGGCGCAGACAATGCGAGCGGTTGAAGCGTCTGTCGACGCCATCCTGGCCGCACTGAGGGTGGAGGGCGCAAGTCAGGCCGATTCCGTCCGTGTGCTGCGTAAGCTGGAAGGTGCTCGGCTCGGTGTGGCCAAGGAGCTGCTGGATCAGTCACCTGTTTGGGCAGACAAGAGCGACCTCAACGAGACAATTCGTACTGTCGCGGTAGAGTCGCTGTACTTGGGGCCTGAGCGGTGAACGCCGCCAACGGGCAATGACGCTAGCCATGAGGCGATGGGTGATGACGGTCTGGGCGCCGAGACGGCCGCCACCGATGCCTTCGCCGCCCACGGTGGGTTTGACGTAGGGCCCGGGGTCTATCAGGAAATCGGATCCCCGTGACCGAATGGTCGCCACCCGAGAGTCTTCATGAGATGTTGCACGCCATCGAAGCATTTAGTCACGTTCATCAAGGTGTTCGTGTCGTGGAGCATCTGCTTGTTGGGTCTGGTTGAGTTTCTCGATGCTGGATTGGTGTCTCGGGAGACGGCTGCCACCGACGCCTTCGCCGCCCAGGGTGGTTTGACGTAGAGTGTGCTGACGGATTTCATCAGCGCTGAACCGCCACGGGTTGGAGCAGTCGAAACCCTCGAATTCGTTGTTGCTTCGCTGCGTTGGCCCGAACTCGATGAGGCACTCGCCGAACTGCGCGACTCCCCCGATGCCGATTTCAGGAATCGTGACCTGGCTCGAAGTGCCCTTGCAGCCGGCTCGCCGTGCCCAGAAGCCGGGCAGCACGCCATGTTCTGCGGTCTCGGGGCGTCGCTCAGCGACGCTGGGAGACCGCGGAAAGCGATTGAGCCAAGTATCGGGCGAAGTCGGCGGCGTCGGCTTGGTTGAGGGAGGCGTAGGAGGCCACCAGACCCGGTGGGCCGGGGCGGAGACGGTAGCGGGACAACGGGGGCACGTCGATGCCGCTGTCCAGCAGTGCCGCCGACACCGCCCGGTCATCGACGCCGTCGGGCAACATGATGGTGAGATGCAGGCCACCGGCCGCCCCCACCGCCGTGACCCCGGAAACCGGGTCGAGGGCGTCGACCATCAGCGCTCGCCGTTTGTGGTAGGCCCGCCGCCGGGCTCGCACGATCCGGTCGTAGCCGCCACTGACCAGGAGGTCGGCCAGGGCGTGTTGCTGCACCACGTCGGGGGTCACGAACTCGTGGGCCAGTCGCACCTTGACCCGCTCGGCCACCGCCGCCGGCAGGCACAGCCACCCCAGCCGCAGGGCCGGGGCCAGCGTCTTGGCCACCGAACCGGTGTGGGCGGTCACGTCAGGGGCGATGCCGGCGATGGCCCCCACCGGCTGGCGGTCGTAACGGAACTCGGCGTCATAGTCGTCCTCGATGATCAGTCGGCCCGGCCGGGCTCGGGCCCAGGCCACCAACCGGTGGCGCCGCTCGGGGGTGAGGACGCCACCCAGCGGGTACTGGTGGGCCGGGGTGACCACGACCATGTCGGCGTCGAGGCCGCCAGAACCGTCAGAACCGTCGGGCCCGCCGAGTCGGGAGGTGTCGATGCCCTCGCCGTCGACCGGGACCGGCACCACGTCGGCCCCGGCGGCCCGCAATGCGTCCCACTGGGTGTAGGCGCCCGGGTCTTCCACCGCCACCCGCACGGCTCCCCGCACCGCCCCGGCCGAAACCAGTTCGGCCGCCAGCAGGCGGAGGGAGGCACTGACCCCGGTGGTGATCACCACGTTGTCAGGATCGGCGTTGACGGCCCGAGTCCGGGCCAGATGCCCGACGATGGCCCGGCGTAGTACTTCGGCTCCCGTCCCACCGTGGTAACCGAGCTCGGAGCTGGGCATCCGGGACAAGGCGTTGTTGAGACTGCGCCGCCACTCCCGGGAGGGAAAGGCCACCAGGTCGGGGAGGCCGGGCTGCAGGTTGATCCGGGCCGACGGCTCAGGCGCCGTACGGGCCGCCGACCCAGGCTCGGCCGGATCGGGCTCTGCTGGCCCGAGGTCAGCCGGACCAGGACCGGGGCCACCGGCCGAACCGGACCCCCAACCAGGCCCCGGGCCAGACCCCCCAACGGGCTCCAGCGGTCGGGGAGCGACTCGGGTTCCGTCGCCCACCCGGGCCACGAGATATCCCTCGGCGTTGAGTTGGTCGTAGGCTTCGACCACCACGTTGCGGGCCCACCCCAACTCCTCGGCCAGGGCCCGGGATGCCGGCAGCCGGTCGCCCGACCGCAGCCGCCCGGCCCGGATGGCCTCCCGCAGGGCGGCCTGGAGTCGTCGCGACTTGGTCGGTTCCGACCGTCCGGCCAGGTCGAGGAACAGCTCAGTCACCGATGGACCCCCCGGATCGTCGACGATTGGACCTGTACAACACAGAAGAGATAGGTCAGATTAGAGGACCATGACCCTCAGCCCCCCTTTGACCGAGAAAACCGTGACCGGGTCGTGCCACCACGACTGCCCCGACACCTGCATCTGGGAGGTCGAGGTGGCCGACGGTCGAGCCGTTCGCTTGCGGGGTTCGGCCGATCATCCGGTGACCGACGGCCAACTTTGCCCCAAGGTCAACCGATTCCTGGAACGGGTCTACCACCCCGACCGGCTGCTCCAACCGTTGCGACGAGTCGGCCCCAAAGGCTCCGGCCGGTTCGAACCCATAGGCTGGGACGAGGCGTTGGGTCAGGTGGCCCAGGGACTGGTCGAGCTGCGCCAAGCCGGCCGACCGGAATCGGTGCTCCAATTCTCCTTCGACGGAACCCAAGGCGTGATCCAGAAGGGCATCCTGGCCGACCGCTTCTTCGACGCCTACGGGGCCAGCGACATCGTCCGTCACCTGTGCGGCGCCACCGCCTGGATGGGAGCGGCCGACGTCAGCGGTATCCCCTACGGCATCGACCCCGAACAGCTCAGCCGGGCTCGGACCATCGTGCTGTGGGGCACCGACACGCTGCTGACCAACCGCCACCTCTGGCCCACCGTCGAGCGGGCCCGAGCGGCCGGAGCGGTGGTGGTGGTGATCGACCCGGTGCGTACGGCCACGGCCAAGCGGGCCGACGAGCACTTCGCCGTCCGCCCCGGCGCCGACGTGGCCCTGGTCTTGACCTTGATCAACGTCATGGACCGCGACGGTCTACTCAATGCCGACTGGCTCGACGACCACACCACCGGCTGGGGCGAGCTGCAGGCCTCGGCCCGGGAGTGGACCACCACCCGGGGTGCCGAAGCGACCGGCATCGAGCCGGAGCGGATCGAGTGGCTGGCCCACCGCCTGGCCCGGTCCGGCCCAACCGCCCTGCGAACCCTGGTCGGTCCGGAGCACCGGGTCAACGGGCGGGAGATCATGCGCTCGGTGGCGGTACTGGCGGCGGTGACCGGCACCTGGCGGGACCACGGCGGCGGGCTGGCCCGATCGACCCAGGTCTACTTCGAGACCGCCCTCAACTATCCGGAGGACCGGCCCGACCGCCGACGCTTCAACATGGCCCGGCTGGGGGAGATCCTGACCAGCCCCGACCTCGAACCGGCCATCGAGGCCCTGGTGGTCCACAACTCCAACCCGGCGGTGATCGTACCCGACCAGAACCGCATCGTGACCGGCCTGCAGCGGGAGGATCTGTTCACCGTGGTCATCGAGCAGTTCATGACCGACACCGCCCGCTACGCCGACATCGTGCTACCGGCCACCACCCAGATCGAGCATCTCGATCTCGGCATCGCCTGGGGCCACCTCTACCTGTCGCTCAACCAGCCGGCCATCGACCCGGTGGGCCAAGCGCTACCCAACACCGAAATCTTCCGCCGCCTCAGCGCCCTGGTCGGGTTGGACGCCCCCGGGCTGGGCGACAGCGACGAGACGCTCATCCGCCAGATGCTCGACAGCGACCACCCGTGGCTCGACGGCATCACCTTCGACTCGCTCCGACAAGACGGCTGGGCCCGCCTCCGGGTGCCGACCGACCACCGACCCTACGTCGACTCGAAACCCGACACCCCCGACGGCCGCCTGCAGCTGGGCGCCCTCAACCATCAGCCGGCCAACGACCACCGACGGCACCGAACCGATCGTGGCCCCTACCCGCTTGGCTTGCTGACCCGCAAGCAGCACCCCAAGTTCCTCAACGCCAACTACGGCGGCTTCGCCGAACACCTTCCCTCACCACCCCGGCCGCAGGTGGCCATCCACCCGACCGATGCCGCCGAGCGGGGTATCGGCGACGGCATGACCGTTCGGATCCACAACCAGCGGGGCAGCCTGACGCTGACCGCCCGGATCAGCGACGAAACCCAACCCGGCCTGGTCACCGTGCCCTTCGGGTGGTGGCACGACTCCACCCCCGAAGGGCGGGCCGTCAACTCGCTGACCAGCCCCGAGCTTCCGCCCGACGACCAGGGATCGGCCTTCTTCCACGACACGATGGTCGAGGTGGAGGCGGCGTGAGCGAAGCAGCGGGACGGTTCCGGCCCCGCCCGGTTCGGTTCACCGGCGTGGGTCACCACGGCGGCTGGAGCATCAAGTGGTATGAGATCACTCTCGACGGCGAGCCGGTCGATCCCACCGTCGTGCAGGCGGCCCGGCGGCTGGTCGACGAGTCATTGTGTGCGTCTCCCGCCCCGGAAACGGGGCGTGGAGCGCACAGAACAGCGGGGTCGGACAACGGCCTGGGCTTCGTCGTTCTCCATCACGGGGCCGAGTCGGTCTGGTTGCTGCTGGATTGCTGGACCGGCGACATCGTCTCACAGCAAACCTGGTCGGCCGATCTGACCAGCCCGAATGACTTCAAGCCCGTACCCGCCGGCGGCCCCACGGCTTGCGTGTGGGAGCTGGCCGTGCACAGTCACGAACGCATCGCCTTCATCGCCCATGTGCTCGATCCCGTCGACGGTCCCGATCCGGCCGGCTATCTGGCCGACGTGGCCACCACCACCGGGTTGGAACGGGTCGACCAGGACGAACGTCGGTACCGCCGGTTGGTCGAGTCATTCACCAAGGCGTGGACCGCCGGCGACATCGACGGCCTCATGGCCCTCACCGCTGACGATCCCGGCTACCGGCCCTCGATCCAGCCCTACCACGGATTCGAATACCGTGGTCGAGACGCGGTGCGAGCAGGGTTCCAGGCCGTCCTGGCCGCCGAGCGGGAGGTGGGACACGAGGTCGACGGCGGCCCGTCCGGGCCACCACCGGCCACCACCTCCGTTGGTGGGGCGATCTCCCGTTGGTCCTACCCCACGGTGGACGAATCGGGGGAGGTAACGATGGTCGAGGGTGTCGATCTGTGGACCTTCGACGGCCATCGGATCGCCACCAAGGACGCCTACCGAAAGGTCGTCGGCCGGATCCGGTCGGAGGTGGCATAAGACCTCTGGAGTCCGCGGGCCACCGGCGCTACCATCCCTCGATGGGAACTCAGATCGGGGCCCTGTCATGACCGTCGTCGTCCTTTCCATTGACGCTGTCGCCCCCCGCTACGTCACCCCCGACACCATGCCCAACCTGGTGGCGCTGGGTCGCTCGGGCGGTGCCTGCTACCAGGCCCGTACCGTGTCACCGCCCATCACCATGCCGGCCCACATTTCGCTGCTGCGGGGCCTCGATCCGGCCGTGCACGGTGTGGTTGACAACGACGACATCACCCTGTCACCGGAGGCCGCTGCGGTGCCGACGTTCCTCGAAGTCGTGCGCCGGGTCGGTGAAGGTCGGACGGCTTCGGTGGTTTCGTGGTCGGCCATGGACGCCGCCGAGGATCGAGGTGCGGTGTCGACCCGGGTGTTGTTCGACGACGGCTACAACCCCGACATCGATGATGTCATCGTCGAGCGGATGGCCGACCTGGTGGCCGAGGGAACCTACGACGCTCTGTACGGCTACCTGATCGCCCCCGATCTGGCCGGCCACGATCACGGATGGGGGAGCGAACCCTACCTGGCCGCCCTGGGGAGGGCCGATCGCGCCCTGGGCCGCCTGATGGCGGCAGGCCGAAACGACGACTCGCTGATCGTCACCACCGACCACGGTGGGCTGGGAACCGAGCACAGCCTTGGTCGGCCGGAGGACCTGGAAACCTTCATCGCCGTGCGTTCACCTCGGGTGGCCGGCGGCTCGATCTGGTCGTCGGCCTCGATCCTCGACGTGGCCCCCACGGTGGCCGAGCTGTGCCGCCTCGACCCCGACTCCCGGTGGCAGGGCCGATCGTTGCTCGGTCGGGAGCGACCGCTGGTTGACGTTCTGGTCGACACGGTGGAGGAGATGGAAGGCCACACCTACGGCGAGCGGGTCACCATGAAGGACCACTCATTGCAGGCGGCGGCCAACGCCCGGTCGGCCCAGGCGTCACCGGAACTGACGGCGGCCGCTCTGCTGCACGACATCGGACACCTGTGGGGCGAGGCCGGACCGTGGGGGCTGCCCGATCACGCCGAGGTGGCCGGTCGGGCGTTGCAGGCGCTGCTGCCGCCGGCGTTGGTGGAGCCGATCCGGTTGCACGTGGCGGCCAAGCGGTGGTTGGTGGCCAACGATCCCGACTACCGCCGTGAACTGAGCGAGGCCTCGCTGGTGACCCTCGGCCAGCAGGGCGGACCGTTGTCGCCCACCGAATCCGAGGCCTTCCTGGCCCGGCCGTTTGCCGCCGATGCCCTGGCCCTGCGCCGCTGGGACGATCAGGGTAAACAGGTCGGTGTCGACGGGGCTCCGGTGACGGCGTTGAACGCCACCGCCATACGCTCGCTGCTGGAGGAGGTGGTCGGCGGCGGCCCGGGCGAACGGTCGGAGACGGTGTCGGCCAGCTGGGCCCGCGATGCTTGTCGCTGCCCGGCTTGTCGGGATGAACACAATGACCAGCACCTTTTGACCGCGGCCGACCTCGAGGGATGGCGCACGATTTCGGTCGACCGCTCGTCCGACCCGACCGTGGTGGAGATCGCCCGGCGCGATGGCGAGGAAAGCCATCGCTGCCTGATCCCGGCTGAGGCCTGGGTTGAAGATCGGCACCGGACGGGATCCTCGATCGTCTCTTGGGACCGTCGCCGGCTGGAGGCGGCGAACCACGAGGTGGCGATCTCCTATCAGTCGGCCGACTGGGTTGACACCACGTCGTTGGCCGTCGACCGCTACGGCTTGGCCGTGCTCAGCGGTGTGCCCACCGATCCGGGCACAGTGCTGACGGTGGGCCGGGCCCTGGGTTTTGTCCGGGTCACCAACTACGGCGATCTCTTCGATGTCCGCAACGAACCGCAACCGGAGAACCTGGCCTACAGCTCGATCGGTCTGCCTCTGCACACCGACAACCCCTACCGGGAGCCCTGCCCCACCGTGCAGCTGCTGCACTGCCTGCAGCCGGCGGCCGAGGGCGGGGCCTCGATCCTGACCGACGGGTTCGAAGCGGCCCGGCGGCTGGGCCACGACGATCCTGAGGCCTTCGCCCTCCTGACCCGGACCCCGGTGCGGTTCCGGTTCCATTCCGCCGACCATGGAACGGAGGGAACGAGCGGGGTCGATCTGCAGGCAGTGCGCTCGATTATCGAGGTCGACGCCACCGGGGAGGTGGTGGCCGTCAACGTCAACCATCGCAGCATGGAGGCGCCGGCCCCGGGGCCGGGGGTCGACGACTTCTACCGGGCCTACGGCCGGTTCTGCGGCCTGCTCGACCATCCCGACCTGGTGGTCGAGCTGACCATGGAGGCCGGCCAGCTGATCGTGTTCGACAACCGCCGGGTGCTCCACGCCCGAACCGCTTTCAACACGGCGTCGGCCCGCCACCTCCAGGGCTGTTACATCGACATCGACGCCCTGCGCTCCCGGGCCCGTCGCCTCGCCGGCTGAGCGGCGAGCTCGCGGGCACCCGCCCCGGCGCCCCCTCCCGCCCCTGGCCGCACGGTGGTCTCCGGACGACCCCCTAACCGGGACGCTGAGAGACCAAAGTGCCTCCAGAGGGGTCGGTGAGGAGCCAACGTGCGGAATGAGAATGGGGTGCGACAGAGGCGAATCAGTCGTCATCCGGGGGTCAGGCCGATGATCGATCCCGATCCGTGATCGGTCAGCAGCACCCGATCGCCGTCGACGGTCAGATGCTGAGGACGTTCGGCCCCGGTGTACACCACCTCGAACGTGGTGTCGGCGCCATCGCCGGCGGCCACCGCCACCACCTGACCGGTGTTCCACAGGGCCACCAGCAACAACCCGTCATCCCACGGCGCCACCACCACCGAGGTCGGTGTTGACCCCGGAGGGAACAGCGCCTCCGACCGAGGCACCTCGGCGCAGACACTCTCGCTACCGCCGTACTCAGCCACCGGGCGGTTGTCGCCCACACATCGGGGCCAGCCGTGATCGGCCCCGGGGGTGACCGGCACCAGCTCGTCGGCCGGGGGTTCGCCGTCATAGCGGCCGTCACCCACTTCGGTGGTGTAAAGGGTGCCGTCGGCCGCCCGCACCTGGGCATAGGCGTGCTTGAATCCGCCGGCCACCGGACTGACCTCGCCGTCGGCGGTCACAGCCCACAGCATTCCCGAGTCGGTTTCGGGTCGGCCTTCATCATCGAGCGAGCCGGACGTGTCGTAGAGCAACTGCTCACCGTCGACCGTCAGGGTGCCCTCCGACCGACCGTTGGTGGGCAGGTTGTCGACCACCACCGTGCGGTCGGAACCGTCGACCGCTCCGCCGGTCGGACCCCGGGTCAATCGATCCCGTTCCATGACCAGAGCTCACCGGCGAAGAGGGCAACGCCGGTGGGCTCGGGCGGCGCCGACGGGTCGTCGGGATCGAGCCGGATCACCTGGCCCTGTCCTTCGTTCTCTCTGCCGGCCAGCTGAGCCAGCCACCACGCTCCGTCGTCGTCGATGGTCAGCTGAGTCGGCCCGGCCAGCCCCTCCAGCACCACCTCACCCTCGATCGGTGAGACGGCGCCATCGGTGCCCCCGGGATCGTCGGCCACGCAGGCCGCTCCCAGTCCAACGATGAGAACGGCCGCCGTCGATGAGAGGGCGGACCGGAGTCGGCCGGGAAGCGTCACGGATCCAACAGTAGCCGCCTGGGCCCGGTCGAAATCGCCGACCGTCCGGCTCGGGGGGTTAGCCTTGGCCCCATGGATACCTTCCAACGTCCGACCGTGACCGTGCCCGATGGCGAGCCTCCGACCGAACTGGTGGTCACCGACGAGGTGGTGGGCGACGGCACCGAAGCGGTGGCCGGTGCTCAGGTCAACGTCGACTACGTGGGCGTGGCCTGGAGCACGGGCCAAGAGTTCGACGCCTCCTGGAACCGGGGCGAACCGCTGGCCTTCACCCTTGGAGTCGGCCAGGTGATCTCGGGCTGGGACCAGGGTGTGGCCGGGATGCGGGTCGGCGGCCGCCGCACCATCACCATCCCGCCGTACATGGCCTACGGCCCGGCCGGTGCCGGCGGTGTGATCGGCCCCAATGAGACCCTGATCTTCACCTGCGACCTTCGCTCGGTGGGCTAGGTGCCTGTCCCGTCGGCCTCGCCATCCTGGCCGTAGCCGAACCCGTGGCCGGCCAGCAGCGGTCGCCGGTCGATGAACACCTCGGGATCGCGCAATTGACGGACCATCACCGGCATGAACTCGGCGAAGGCGGCGGCGATGCTGGGTGACGCCGGCACACAATCGTCCTTCATCTCCTCGTGCAGCGCCGGCAGCTGGTGATAGGGGACCATGGGGAACATGTGGTGTTCCACGTGGTAGTTCATGTTGAGGTAGACGAACCGGCTGATGGGGTTCATGTAGACGGTGCGGCTGTTGAGCCGGTGGTCGATCACGTTGTCGGCCAGACCGCCGTGCTGGGTCAAGCCGGTCATCAGGTGATGCCAAGCGCCGTACATGCGGGGTAGGCCGATCACCATCAGCGGCAGGATCGAGTTGAACCAGAAGCAGGCGGCGATGGTGGCGGCGTAGATCACCATCCAGATCCGGGCCACCAGGAAAACCTTGGGCTGTTCCGATTCCGGAATGTAGTCGGCCTCGTCGCTCGACAGTCGACCGGCGGCGTGCTTGACCATGATCCACAGCGACTGGGGTACGTCGAAGATGCCGAGGAAGTTGGGGATGATCTTCCACAGCTTCGGGGGCCGCATGGCGATGATTTCGGGGTCCCGGCCGATGATGATGGTGTCGGTGTGATGGCGGGTGTGGCTCCAGCGCCACGCCGTCGGGCTGCGCATCATACAGAAGCAGGCGATGTGGTAGACCACGTCATTCATCCACTGCGTCTTGAACGCCGTGCCATGGCCCGCCTCGTGCCAGCGGGAGTCGCCACCGGAGCCGTAGAGCACGCCGTAGCAGAAGAAGGCGGCCAGCGAGATGAACCAGTTGTCGCCCCACGTGATCACCCCGACGGTGGCGAACACCACCATCAACCCCAGCCAGAGGGCGGTGTCCCGCAGCGCCGGATGATCCGACCGTTTCATCAGCTCCTTCATCCGTTGACGGGGGATGGGAGTGCGGTACCACTCGGCCTGGACCAGCCCGGCCTTGACCGCCGCCTTGCTGTCCGGTCCGGTCAACGAATAGTCACGCACGATTGTTGTCACCGGATCTCCTCCTCTCGTGATCCCTTCGGAACAATGATGGCCCATGACCGGCGGTGATGGGAAACGAGGTTTGTACCCTTCGGACATTGTTTCGCCCCGCCCACCCGACTCCGTCCCGGCCGAGAAGGCCAACGTGTCCAACGCCATGTTGGCCCGACTCACCGCGGCCAAGGCCACCACCAACGCCGGGTTCCGGTGGGTGGCCTTCTTCCTGCCCACCTTGTCGGCCGCCTTCGGTGCCACCACCGCCCAGCTGACCGCCGTTCTGGGGGTGGGGGAGATGGCCGGCTTGAGCAGTCTGGCCATCGGTCGCCACCTCGACCGGGGCCGGGAACGGCTGGCGCTGGTGACGGCATTGACGTTGACCGGGCTGGGTTCGACGCTGGCCCTGGTCGGCAACTTCACCGCCTTCGCCGTCGCCTACTTCCTGATCATGCTCGGTGTCTCGTTTGTCACCGTGGGTGGCCATACCTACCTGAGCCGACGGGTTCGCTATGTCCGGCGGGCCCGGGCCATCGGGATTTTCGAGACGTCGTGGGCTCTGGCCCTGCTGCTCGGCGCTCCGGCCGCCGCCGTGCTGATCGGCTGGTTCGGCTGGCGGGGCCCGTTCGTGTTGTTCGCCGCCGCTTCGGTCGTGATGTTGGTCGTGTTGTTCAGCGCCCGGGATGAGTCGGTGGTGCTCGACGACGCCGTCAGCGACGGACCGTCGCCCCCCATCCCGGCTGCCGGCTGGATCCTGATTGCGGCGTCGGCTGCCATCGCCATCACCGGGCTCACCACCGTGGTCATTGCCGGAACGTGGCTCGACGAGGCTCTCGGAGTCTCGACCGGTGGGGTCGGCCTGGTGGCCATGGCGTTCGGGGCGGCCGAGTTGATGGCGTCGTCCAGTTCGGCCGCCATCGCCGATCGGGCCGGCCCCACCCGGGCCACCCAGGTCGCTCTCGTCATCACCCTGATCGGGTTGCTGGTGATGACCCGGGCCGGTTCGTCGCTACCTGTGGGGGCCGGCGGCCTGTTCTTGTTCTTCATCGGGTTCGAGTTTTCGATCGTCACCTCGTTCTCGTTCGTCAGCGAAGCCGTTCCTGCCGCCCGGGGCCGGGTCCTGGCCATCAACAACGCCCTGGGAACGATGCTGCGAGGCATCGGGGTGAGCCTGAGTGGCGTCCTCTACGAGGGTTACGGCATCAACGGGCCGGTCGCCCTGTCCGCTTCCACCGCCGTCGTCGCCCTGATCCTGTTGGTGGTGGCGTCACGGGCGTGAGGCTCTGACCGCCCTGGCGCCCGACCCGCTCCTCGGTTATAACTGAACCAGGCGCCCACTGGCCCGAACTTTGGGACCGGGACGACCCGTTTACGGGTCGTGGTGGTCCCAAAGTTTCGTCAGCAATCACCATTGGAGGGAAAATCGTGAAGAGCCATGACGTTGATGTTGTCGTGCTCGGTTCAGGCCTGGCCGGCTCGATGCTGGCCACCATCCTGGCCCGCCGGGGCCGAAAGGTGGCCATGTTGGAACGTGGTGAGCATCCTCGTCTGGCCATCGGCGAATCGCTGGTCCCGGCCTCGGCCATGTTGTTCTGGTATCTGGGCCAGAAGTTCGACGTGCCGGAGATACGGACCCTGGCCCACCTCGACACGCTGTCGGCCAATGCGGGTCCCACCTCGGGAGTGAAACGGGGGTTCAGCTACGTGTACCACCGCCCCGGTCAGGAGCGGGTCAAACCTGAGGAGTCGAGTCTGTTCATCGGGCCGCTGCAACCGGTGTTCCGGGAGAGCCAGCTGTACCGTCAAGACGTCGACCATTACCTGGTCCGGACCGCCATCGACTACGGCGTCGACTACCGGGACAACACCACCGTCACCGGGGTCGCCGTCGAACCCGACCTGGTTCGGGTCACCGTCGAAGACGGGTCGGAGCTGTCGGCTCGCTACATCGTCGACGCCTCGGGCCGCAACTCGGTGCTGGCCGCCCAGTACGGGTTACGGGAGGAGCCGAGTCGGTTGCGCCATCACTCCCGCACCATCTTCAGTCACCTGACCGGGGTCGAACCGTTCGAGGAGGTCGAGCCCGGCTCGGAGGGTCGGCGAGTGTCCGACAGCTTCTCCAAGGGGACGTTGCATCATGTGTTCGACGGCGGCTGGTTCTGGGTCATCCCCTTCGACAACTACCACCTCTCTCAGAACAACCTGGTGAGCGTCGGTCTCACCATCGACAGTCAGCGGTTTCCCCGGCCCGCCGGTGTCGATCCGGAGAAGGAGTTCTGGGAGTTCGTCGACCGGTTCCCATCGGTCCGCCGTCACCTCAAGGGGGCCGAGCCGTCGTTCCCCTTCATCGGAACCGATCGCATCCAGTACTCGTCGACCACGTCGGTCGGTGACCGCTTCCTGCTCCTCCAGCACGCCTACGGGTTCATCGACCCCCTGTTCTCCCGCGGCATCTGGCGGTCGCAGGAGGCGGTCGACGTCGTGGCCGACGAGTTGTTGGCGGCGCTGGAGGATGGCGACCTGTCAGCCGAACGGTTCGCCGCCGTCGACCGGATGCAGCAGGCCATGCTCGACGACAACGACCAGATGGCACACAACGCCTACCGGGCCATGGCCGACTATCACACCTGGACGGCGTGGTTGCGGATCTGGTTCGCCGACGAGTTCCTCACCACCATCCCCCTCCTGGCCGCCACGTTCCGTTGCGTGGCCAGCGGCGACATGTCGGTGTTCGACCGGATGCGGGGTGAGCGGCGGCCGGCCACCGGATTCTCCTACTCTGCTGATCTGCAGCATCAGATCGACGCGGCCGAACGCGACCTCGATCAAGTCGAACGGGGCAGGATGACGGCGACCAAGGCGCGGCAACGTATCTCGTCCCGCCTGGCCGCCGCCGACTATCTGCCGCACAACCTGTTGGACTTCGACGACCCCTGGTTGTTCGGCATGGACCTGACGCCTCCCAACCTGGCTCGGCTCCTGTGGTGGGGCCATCGTCGGGCCCCCGATGCCGTCCGCCGGGAGCTGTTCGACTTCAGCGTCCCCGCCCTGCTGCGCTGGCAGGCCCTCGATGCCCTACCCGGCAACCGGCTCAAG
Source organism: Acidimicrobiales bacterium (assembly GCA_965216685.1). Classification (GTDB taxonomy): domain Bacteria; phylum Actinomycetota; class Acidimicrobiia; order Acidimicrobiales; family SZUA-35; genus JAHELU01. The sequence continues at coordinate 1,858,423 of OZ244195.1, read as the reverse complement.
CGCGACCGCTACGGCGCCATGGTCCCCCAGATTTGATCGCCCCCGTTTGAACTTTGGGACTCCTACGACCCGTAAACGGGTCGTCCCGGTCACAAAGTTCCGGTGGGTTGATGTATCGGGCGAAAACATCGTCGGATTGTGGTGGCGGTGAGCGATGATGGGGGTGTGGATCTCTTGTCGCGGTTGCGGGCCCATCCCCAGATCATCTTCTTTCGAACCGTCTACCGGGCCGCCGGCGGTCTGACGACAATGTGGTGGACCCTGCTGATTCTGGGGGCCGTGCTACCGGCGTTGTTTGCCGTTGTCTCCGGTTCGGTGGTCGACGCCTTGGAGAGCAACCGGCCCCTAGGGACCGTGTTGGCCGCCGCCGGGGTGCTCTTCGTGGCCATACAGGTTGTCAGCCCGTTGCAGCAGGTGGTTGGTCAGCTGTTGGGCCGGCGCACCGCCGATCATCTCAACCACCGGCTGATCGAAGCGACCACCGGTCCGCCCGGCATCAGCCACCTGGAGGATCCGGAACGGGCCGACGATCTGTCGATGGCCCGCGACTTCGATCTCGGGGTCACCGGTCCCCCGATCTTCATCGCCATGGGGTTCATCGCCAGTGGCATGCAGCCCCTGCTTGGAGGGTTGGCGGCCGCCGTGGTGTTGTTGGGGTTCAGCTGGTGGGCTCCGCTGGTGCTGTTGGCCGGTTGGGGCTCGACCCACTGGCTGCTCAAGGAGAGCAGCGTGTGGAAGGATCGCAACACCGACGAGGTTCGCCGGGCCCAGCGACACTCCGACTATGCCTACCGGCTGGCCGTCGATCCGCCTGCGGCCAAGGAGCTCCGCTTGTTCGGTCTGGCCGACTGGACCGTTGAGCGCTTCGCCGAGCGGCGTCGCCAGTTGTTCGACCTCTACTGGGAGGCGACTCGTCTACGGGAACGTTCGGTGCTGTCCAGCCTGGTGGCGGTGGTGGCGGCCAACGCCCTGGTCTTCTGGCGTCTGGCGGTGGCCATGGCCAACGGATCGCTGGCCGCCGGGGATGCCGTCGTCTACCTCATGGCCGCCATCATGGTCTCGGCCATGGCCTTCGGAGCCCTGGGCTGGGCCCTTGATCACGCTTCGGCTCCGGCCACCGCCGTCGACCGGCTGGTCGACATCTTCGCCGCCACCGAGACGCTTCACTCGCCGCCGGTGGCGGGGGAGGAGCCGCCGCGGTCGACGACGGCGACGGGTGCCCACACCGTCGAGTTCCGCCGCGTCGGCTTCACCTACCCCCGGGCCTCGGCTCCGGTGCTGTCGGGCCTGGATCTGCGAGTCGAAGCCGGTGGCTCGCTGGCCATCGTCGGCCAGAACGGGGCGGGGAAGACGACACTGGCCAAACTGCTGTGCCGGTTCTACGACCCCCAGGAAGGGGTCATCGAGATCGACGGCCGGCCGCTGACCGGTCTCGACGTCGAGGCCTGGCGATCCCGGGTCACCGCCGTGTTCCAGGACTTCGTCCGCTTCGAGCTGAGCCTCCGGGAGAACGTCGCTCCCCTGGGGGCACCCGACGACGTGATACGCCAGGCCCTGGTGGAGGCCGGAGCCGATGGCCTGGTCAGCGGACCGGGCGATCTCGACACGCCGCTGGCCAAGGGTTACCCCGGCGGCATCGACCTCTCGGGCGGCCAGTGGCAGCGGGTGGCTCTGGCCCGGGCCATCTGCGGGGTCAAGCAGGGGGCCGGTCTGGTGCTGCTCGACGAACCGACGGCCCAGCTCGACGTCAGGGGCGAGATGGAGATCTTCCGCCGTCTGCTCGAAGCCACCCGGGCCTGCACCACCATCCTCGTCTCCCACCGCTTCTCCACCGTGCGGCTGGCCGATCGCATCGCCGTGGTGGAACACGGCCGGGTCATCGAGCAGGGTACCCACGACGAGCTGATGGCCTTGGGTGGGCGCTACCAGACAATGTACGACCTGCAGGCGTCGCGGTTTGTGGCCGCCGGCGACACCGGGGAGGAGATCGTCTATGACCGTCTCGACTAGCGCGCTCGACGACCTGCCACCGACGCTGCCTGCGCTGTGGCGGACGTTCAAGATCGGCTACCGAGCCGAGCCCCGGCTGTTGTGGGCTTCCATTTTCATGACGGTGGTCACCGCCCTGCCCGATGCCCTCATCGCCTTGTGGCTGGCCCTGCTCACTGACGGGGTCGTCACCGGCAACCGGACGAGGATCTACTGGGCCACCGTCGGCCTGGCGGTGTCGGCCGTGTTGATGTGGCTGCTGCGGGTGGTGTTCCAGCGGATCGAACGTCGCTTCCGGGATCGCATCGGCATTGCCCTCGAGGTCCATGTGGCTTCGTTGCAGGCCCAGATCGCCACCGTCGAGCATCACGAACGGCCGGCCTATCTCGACCGCCTGGCCGTACTGCGGGATCACGTGTTCGCCCTCGACCACCTGTTCATGTCGCTGTTCTCCCTGATCGGCTGGATTATTCGCTTTGCCGTGACACTGGCCCTGCTGGCGTCGATCCACCCCTCCCTCCTGCTGCTCGGCCTCTTCGGGCTGCCCATGGTGGCCACCGCCGCCTGGCGCCCCGGCGTGGAACGGCGGGTGGAGGAGGAGGTGGCCGTCCACAACCGGCTGGCCCGCCACCTGTTCATGGTCGGGACCACCGCCGCCCCCGGCAAGGAGGTGAGGCTGCAGCGGCTGGGCCCCAGCCTGGTCGACCGACGAGCCGAGGCCTGGCGCCGCTGGTACGGGCCGGTGGCCCGCACCCAGGCGGTCAGTGCCGCCTGGAGCTTTGCCGCCTGGGCCTTGTTCGGCCTGGCCTACGTGGCCGCCATCGTGTTCGTGGCCTCCCGGCCCGATGCCGGCGCCGCCGGGGTGGTGCTGGTGCTGGCCGCCGGCGGTCGCCTGTCGTCCTACATCGGGGCGGCCATCGGTGAGCTGGGGTTCCTGCGGGGAATCTGGCTGGACTCGTCCCGCAAGCTGGGCTGGCTGGAGCTGCTGGCCGAGGCCTCGGCCCAATCGGCCGACCAACCGGTGCCCGACCGGCTGATGACCGGTATCGCCTTCGACGGCGTGTCGTTCTCCTATCCCGGCACCGACAAGCTGGTGCTGGACGACATCAACCTGGCCCTACCGGCCGGCTCGGTGGTGGCCATCGTCGGCGAGAACGGCGCCGGTAAGTCGACGTTGGTCAAACTGCTGGCCGGCATGTACGCCCCGACATCGGGCCAGGTCCTGATCGATGGTGTCGACCTGGCCCGCATGCCCACCGATCGTTGGCGCCACCGCCTGGCCGGAGCGTTCCAGGATTTCTTCCGCTTCGAGTTCCGGGCCCTGACCTCGGTCGGTCTGGGCGACGAGCGGCGTATGGAAGACACCGACGTTGTCGGGGCGGCGGTCTCCCGAGCCGGGGCCGACGATATCATCGACCGGCTGGCCCATGGCCTCGACACCCAGCTGGGTCCGACCTGGGACGAGGGGGTTGAGGTGTCGCACGGCCAGTGGCAGAAGTTGGCTCTGGCCCGCGGTTTCATGCGCGACGATGCCCTGCTGTTGATCCTGGATGAGCCGACGTCGGCGCTCGACGCCGAGACCGAACACGCCTTGTTCGAGCGCTACGCCTCCACCGCCCGGAGCGGCGAGCATGAGGGCCGGATCACGCTGCTGGTGTCGCACCGCTTCTCCACGGTGCGTATGGCCGACCTGATCGTGGTGCTCGACGGAGCCCGCCTGGTGGAGTTCGGAAGCCACTCCGAACTGATGGCGGCCGACGGCACCTACGCCGAGCTGTACCGCATCCAGGCCGACTCCTACCGTTGATCCCGGTCGCAGTAGGCTGATCCCACGACAGCTTGACGAGGTGATGGCTCATGGAATCACTTTTCGGGGATCGCGGCGGCACCGCCCTGATCCTCCTGATGGTGGTGGCCATTGTCATGGTGGTGGCCGCCGGCTTCCTGTTTCTGAAGTTGTTGGCCAAGTTCCGCCTGGTTCACGGCCAGTTCATGCCCTTGGGGGCCAAGGCGGCGTTCTGGCTGGCCCTGGGATACACCGTGCTGCCGGTCGACCTCTTGCCCGACCCGCTGCTGTTCGACGACATCGGGGTGCTCATCGCCGCCCTGGCCTACATCAATCACCTGCGCAACCAGCTGACCGCCGGTGACGGTCCCGGCGGCCCGGAGCCCCGCACCATCATCGACGTCGACGAGCTGTAGCCGCCGCTAGTGGGCCTCGACGGCGGCCAAGTTCTCGAAGGCCTCGATGATCTCGGCCGAGGTTCGACCGGCTCCTGTCTGCAGGTACTCCATGGCAGCCAAGGCGGCCTCGTGGGCCGGCCGGCTGGAGCCGGCCACCACGTCGGTCACCACCCGGCAGAAGTAGTCGTGCTGGTGGCCGTCGACGAAGGTGTAGTGGACGCAGACGTCGGTATGGCCGCCGATCAGTATCAGGGTGTCGGCCCCCAGCCCTTTGAGCAGGATCTCCAGCTCGGTACCGAAGAAGCATGAATAGCGGCGCTTGCGGATGAAGTAGTCGTCGGCTCCCATGCCCAGTGCCGGGTTGACCTCGGTGCCGGGATCACCCTCCAGCAGGTGAACACCCTCGGCGCCGTCGAGTTCGCGCCCGAAATCGACCAGGTCACGACGGTGGGCCTCCTGGAAGAAGATCACCGGAACCCCGCAGCGTCGGGCTGCTGCTACCAGCGTCGGGGCCCGGTCCATGGCTTCGTCGTAGCCGTCCATGAACGGGATGGCGGAGCCGTTCGAGCCGCTGTTGTCGGAGGTGTCGCCGGGCGAGGCCCCGCCCTGGATGTCGATGACCAGCAGGACCGGTTGGCCCTCGATGATCTGGCGTGCCGGGGCGGATTCCGATGCTGTGCCGGTCATGGTCCGAACCTAACACGCTGGCTCATGGGTTGACAGTAGTCAGAAGAGGGAGGCCCGCTCAGGGGCCCTGGCGATCGGCGGCCGGCTCGGGCTCGACTCCCAGATCTCGTAGCTGGCGAGACAACACGGCCACCCGTGCCTCGACCAGAGCGGCGCCGAGTTCGGCGTGATCCGACCCTTGGGTTCCGTTGGGCATGACGACGACCAGGCGTCCGTCATCGTCGAACTCGACCCGCACACCCCCCAGCTCGGGGATCGCCTGGCCGGTCCAATCGGCCGGGTCCGCATGGCCGGGACCGTAGCGATCAACGCCAACCGGTTGATCGACGCTGATCACGTAGGTCATGCAGCCGAGGGCCAGGTAACGGTCGATCTTGTGGCGGATGGCGTACCACGAGTCGGAGTCCGATCTCGACACTGTCGCCGAGCAGCGTCTTGGCGCCGAAGGCGATCACGTCGATCGCCTCCCGGTGCACTGGACTTTCCGGCACCTTCACCTCGTCCTGGTTCGACGGGGCGGGGTCCGGCTCGGGCAAGAGCGGGTCGTCTTCGACCGGTGAGTAGACCGATGAAGCCATGGACACAAGGGTAACACACAGCAGCCTTGACAGTAATCAGTGGATTACCTACGATGGAGGAGTGAGTAATCCAGTGATTACCGACTCGACCGAGGGGAACCACCCGACCCGCGATCGTCTACTCGAGGCCGGCATGGCCTTGATCGCCGAGCGCGGCTTCAACGGGGTCTCGGTGGGTGAGATCGAGGCGGCCGTAGGTTTGGCCCCTCGTCGAGGGGCGCTCTACAAGCACTTCCCGTCCAAGCGGGCTTTGGTCGAGGCGGCCATGGAGGAACGCATTGCCGGGGTCGTCGACCTGTCGGAGGCGGTTGTCTGGTTCGCCTCTCCCGAGGCCTTGGCCGACGCCGCCGGCTCGCTGCGGCTCATCGCCCACGTCGTGCTCGATGAGCTGGATCGGGAGAAGCACATCAATCAGATCGTCGAGAAGGACGGCGCCCGATTCCCCGAGCTGCGCGACCGGATGCTGTCCGACATGGTCGAACCGGGATTCTGTTACGCCGAGGAGGCCCTGGCCGCCCTGATCCAATCGAGATTCGGGGCCAAGCACGATTTCGACGTTCCCGCCGTGGCCGCCGTCTTCCTGAGTGCCCTGGTCCATCACCGCCGCCAGGAGTGGCTGTTGGGCCGCCCACCACACAACATCGAGACCGAACGGTTCCTCGATGCCTGGGTCGATATGACCCTCCGATCCCTCAACATCGTGGAGGAAACGCCATGACCCGACAACCGACTTGGCTGCGAGTGCTGATGGTGCTGCTGGCCGTCCCCAACGTGATCACCGGCCTGTGGGCTGTGTTCAGCCCACAACACTGGTTCGACAACTTTCCCGGATGGGCGCCCCAGCTGGTGGCAGCCTTTCCTCCCTACAACGAACACCTGGCCACTGACGCCGGGTCCGGGCTCTTGGCCACGGGCCTGGTGATGGGTCTGGCTGCCTTGTGGCCCCGCCGGGAGGTGGTGATCACCGCTGCCGTGGCCTTCCTGGCTTTCGCCCTGCCCCACTTCTTGTGGCACTTCCTCAACCCGTCTGATGCACTGGCGGCGGCCGAGGACACGGTGAACGACATCTCGCTGGCCGCCGCCGTCGTCGGGGCCGGTGTGGTTCTGATGTGGCAGTGGCACCCGACCCTGAGGTCACCGGCCCAGGTCGAATCCACCAGAACAGAGGCCCTGTCGGGAGCAAGGCCATGAACCTTCTCACACCACTGAAAGTGCTGCGGCGGGGCCCGACCATGCCCGGCCCCTACCGGATCGCCGCCGCCCACAAGCCAACCCTGTTGGGCAAGCTGGCCATGGAACGCTGGATCGCCTCCGGCCGGTCGGTCGACGATCGCATAAAGACCATCGCCCAACTGCGGACGTCGGCCATCATCGGCTGCATGTGGTGACATGATTTCGGCACCGCCATCGGCCGTGAGCTGGGCATCGACACCGAAACCATTGACGCCGTCGCCAACTGGCGGCTGACCGACAAGCTGACCGACACCGAAAAGTTGGTGGTGGAGTACGCCGAGGCGTTGACCGCCACCCCGGCCGCGGTCGACGACGACCTGCGCCACCGGATGGCCGCCGCCTTTACTGCGAAGCAGGTGGTGGAGCTGACCAACCTGATCGCTTGGGAGAACGCCCGAGCCCGGTTCAACCGGGGTTTCGACGTGCAACCCGACGGCTACACCCCCTGACCCCCAAAAAATTGCTGTGAAAGGCGAGCCGACGGCTCGCTTTTTGCTGCAAGTATGGACGGGTATGAGAACCATGACAGTCGACGAGTTCGACCCGGCCGTGGTGGTATCAGAGCTGCTCGACGGCGGCGGGGCGATCCGGATTCCCCAGCTCTTCACCGCCGACCAGGTTGGGCGGGCCAAAGCGTTCGTGGAGGCCGAAACCAGCGATGCCGCCATCACCGGCTCCCATTTCAACCACGGCGACGACGATGCTCTCCTGCAGCGCCGGATCTGGAACCTGTTTCCTCGCCATCCGGTGTTCACCGAGATGATCAGCCACCCCCTGATCGTCGACTCGATGAAGGCTCTGCTCGGTAGCGACTTCATCGTCGGTTCCTATTGCGCCACCCGGACCATGCCCGGGTTCGGCGGTCAGGAACCCCACATCGACTATCCCTATTGGGACTTTCACCGCCGCCACAGCTTCCCGGCCCGGATCAACTCGTCGTTCCCGCTGAACTGCCAGGGCACGGTGGTGATCGATCCCTTTACCGTGGAGTCGGGGGCCACCGCCTACCGTCCCGGGTCGGCGGCCGCCATGCACTATCCCACGGCCGAGGATCGGTTCTTTGACGACTACGCCCAGATGCTGGGGGAGCCGGGCGATCTCATCCTCTTCTTCGGCCTGACCTGGCATTGCGCCATGCCCAACCGCAGCCACGGGGGACGGATCGGATTGCTGATCGAGTTCCTGCCCAAGTTCGTGACGCCTATCGAGGACATGCTGTCGGATCTGCCCGACGGCTGGCTCGACGCCGCCTCGCCCGTCGTGCGTCAGATGCTGGGTCAGTCCTACCCCTGGCCCAGCCAACCGCCCCACCCGCCGCTGGTCGACACCGAGGTCGGCCGATGACGGCCGAGCGCACCGGCGGTTGCCTCTGTGGCGCCGTGACCTACCGGCTTACCGAGCCGCTGGCCGACGTGCTCCATTGCCACTGCGAGAACTGCCGTCGCACCACCGGCAACTTCGTGGCCGCCGCCCGGGTGGCCAGCGCCGCCATCGAGGTGAGCGACGCCGAAGACAGCCTGACCTGGTATCACCTGCCCTATGCCCGTTACGGGTTTTGCCGCCACTGCGGAGCGACGCTGTTCTGGGTGTCGGCCGAAACCGAGGAGACGACCAGCGTGATGGTCGGTCCTCTCGACTCGGCCGACGGCCTCCGCCTCGGTGGCGTGTGGTATGCCCACGAGGCCCAGGCCCACCATGTGCTACCCGATCACGTCCCCCACCACCACGGCAACGGTTGAGGATTCCCCGCTGTCCAACCACCTTCTTTTACTTGACGGATTGGAAAGTGCAAGATACAGTTTCCAGTATGGAAAGTATATCGACGGCGTCCGACGAGCAGCCATTGGACCCGATCTCCCAGCTGGAAATGCTCCAGCAGGTCCAGAACGCCACCGAGGTCGATGGCTGGATACCTCCCACCCCGGTCTGGCACGCTCCGCTGCTGGCCGCCACCATCATCTCGATGGCCATCGTGTCCAGCGGAGATCCCGAGGGCTGGCGACCAATCGCCCTGGTTGTCGGGGCCATCGCCCTGACCATTGGTCTGGGCGACCAGATCAGGCGGCAGCGGGTCATGCCCCGCCGCTTGACCAAGCCCCTGCGGGTCGTTGCCTTCTACCTCTTCATCTTCTTGGTCACGCTGGCCATCTCCATCCCCTGGTTCAATGTCGAGTGGCCGGCCGGCACCGGTGCTCGGCTGGTGTGGCTGATCGGAGGCTGGGTTCTGACAACAGCGATCTTTGCCCTTGGAGTGTTCGTGGGCAATCGTGTGCGGAACCAGTGGGCCGGTGCTCCTCGGTGAGCCTGTCCGATCTCGACCCCGTACTCACCCCGCCGAAACGACTGGCCTGCATGGGGGCGGTGGCCGCTGCGGCCAAGGTGGAGTTCTCGTCGCTGCGGGACCTGCTCGATCTCAGCGACTCCGATCTGTCCAAGCAGCTCAAAGTTCTGGTCGACGCCGGCTACATCAAATCGAACAAGACCGGCAAAGCCTCCACCCGTCGCACGTGGCTGTCGATCACCAAACCGGGACGAGCGGCTCTGGCCGCCCATACCGCGGCGTTGCAGGCGCTGGTCGACCCGGTCGAGGTGTCGAACCGACTCCGGGTTTGAGTCGCCGCCCCGGACGGCTGGGGCCCGGCATCGCGCCGGGCCCCGAACCCACTGGGTATCTAGAACGGCCAGTGGCCGTTGCGGCCGGCCTCGATCACCGGCATCAAGGCGAAGGTGGCGTCGCTGAACCCGGCCAGGGTGTAGCGACCGCGGCCTCCCGATGGCAGCGACCGCGGCCGGTAGCCGGCCAGATCGACCGTATAGATGAGCGGCACGGCCGACAGATCAACCGATCCGGCGTCGTGCTGCTGGTCGTCGGTGAACATGATCACCCGGTCGTGACGTCGCCGATCGAAGTGCGCAGCGATAGCCGTGTGACCGAAGGTGGCGTGGCCCACCGAGCCGACCGTCGAGACCAGCTCCCGGACGTGACCCAGCACCGATCCGCCCGGCCGAAGCTCGACCCGGCGGTGGCTCTGTCCGAAGATGACGACATCAACGGTGCCGGTACCGACCTCGGCCGCCCGAGCTGCGGTGACGGCGGCCATGACCGCCGCCACCTCCACTCGCTGGACCTTTGATCGGCGACCGAGCGTCGCCTGCATGGAACCGGACGTGTCGATGACCACCAGGGTGCGGTCGAGGGCCGGGATGTTGGCCGTGGTGTGGGCCAGCGTCTTGCCCAGCGCCACCTTCCACCGATCCGACGGAGCCTGCTTGTAGGCCGACCACACGTGGTAGGGAAACAGGCGGGCTGCCGCCACCCCCCGACGATCGGTGATCCGCCTGGTCACGGTCTTGGCCGCGGCCCGGCCGATACCGGCCTCATCGAAGTTCCGCAGGTTACGGATCAACGCCATTGGCTTCATCGACGGGATCACCGCCTCCCAAGCCTCGGCGTCCATACCACCGGCCCGCCACGACGACAGTCGCTCCCACGACATGCCGGCCCGGTTCAGGGCCTCGGCCCCCTGCTCGGCCAGCACACCGTGGCGGTCCGACTCCGGTACCGCCGCCAGTTCGGCCGCCGCGGCCAGAGTCGGCAACAGCGATGGGTCGGCCACGGCGTCGCCGTGGTGACGATCGTCGAGCAGCCACCGGAACAACGCCGACTGGGCCGGACCGGTCGGCTTGGGATGGGTCAGCTCAATGACATCGGCCATCCGCACCGGCCGGGCCTTGCTGTCGTAGCGGAGCACCGCCTGCTCGGTGTAGAGACGGGAGGCGGCATCGGCCACCCCGCGCTTGACCGCCATCTTGAGACTCCGGCCGTAGCGACCGAACCAGTAGCCGATCAGCTCGCCCGGCTCGTCGGGTCGGGCCAGAACCGAGTCGATGATCGCTCGACCACCGGGCCCGCCGGCCGCCACGTATTCGGCGGCCAGCATCACCGATGCCGATCGGATCTTCAGGGCGTTCCGCAGGTAGGGGGCGAATCGGACCAGGAAGTCCGGGTTGGTGGCGGTGATCCGATGCACGAGATCGACGAAGCGGTCATCACGTAGCCTGGCCGACTCGTAGAACGTGTCCTCTCCCACCAGGAACGAGGCGGCCATGATCACCAGCTCGCTCTCCAGATCAGGCTGGTGGCCGATACCACCCTGAAAGGTGGCGATCGGTAGACCGGAGGTGGCGATGGCCGCCGTGGGTCGGGCTGTGGCCTCGTAGCGGCCTCGCTTGACGTTGAATTTGCTCATGGTTGTCGCCTCCTTTCGGGCGCGCTGATATCAGGTTTCAGGGTCGGCGGTTGGTCGAGGTGAGACGGTGGACCCGAGAACCGGGGCGACCGAGCAGATGCTCTACCAATTGAGCTACTGGCCCGAAGTATCGGGCCAGGCGGGACTCGAACCCGCAACCTTCTCATTCCAAGTGAAGTAAGCCCGAGTCATCGCATCGGGCCCACCGACCCACCTCGGATTTGAGAATACGGTCGACGCCCCGGCGGCGCAACCGAATTAACGCTGACTCCGGGCCGAGGTTTGTGCCCTCAGGTGTCATAGCGACACCCCAGCGCACAGACCTCCGCTCAGTCGATGATGGCCTGGTAGACCAGAGACCGGAAGTCGCGGTCGGGGAGGAGCACGCCGGTCATGTACTGCGACATGAACACCCCGACCAGCTCCTCGGTCGGATCAACCCAGTAGTAGGTCTTGGCCGCCCCGGCCCAGCCGAACTCCCCGTCGGAACCGCTGCCCAGGGTCTGGGCGCCGTCCAACATCACCCGCGAGCCCAGACCGAAACCCATACCCGGGTTGTAGATGCCCATGATCTCGTAGGGCAACAGATCGGGTGAGACGTGATTGCGGTGCATCAACTCGAGCGTCTTGCGCCCCACCAGCGGTTCACCGCCCGGTCCCCGCCCGTTGTCGGCCAGCAGTTGAGCGAAGCGGTGGTAGTCGGTTGTGGTGGAGAACAGCCCGAAGCCGCCCCGCTGAAACACCTTGGGCGAGTCGGTCGGATGGGTCCGGGAGACGTCGATCCGTTCGTTGAAACCATCGAGAGCGGCGGTTACCAGATCCTTGGCCGTGTAATCCTGCCCGACCAGATCGGGTAGCCCGTACATGGCGGCCAGCCGGTCCAATTTTGCCTCCTCGACCCCGAAACCGGTGTCGGTCATTCCCAGCGGTTCGAAGATCCGCTCGCCCACGAAGTCCCCCAGCGGCTGATCGGCCAACACCTCGACGAGCCGGGCGGCCACGTCGATACCCACGCTGTAGTGCCAGCGGGCACCGGGCTGAGATGACAGCGGAAGCTCGGCCAGCACGTCGATCACCTCGGTCAGGGTACGGCCGGCGTCGTTCATCAGCCGGGCCTCCCGGTACATGGCCGGGACGGCGGTGTCGATCATGAAGTCGTAGGTCAGGCCGCTGGTGTGGGTCAGTACATCACCGATGTTCATGGGCCGGTTCTGGTCGACCAGCGTCCCGTCGGCCTCCAGCACCTTGGTGGAGGCGAAGGCTGGAAGATAGTTCTGTACCGGATGCTCCAGCTGGAACCGGGCCTCCTCGTGAAGCATCATCAGGGCCGTGGCCACGATCGGCTTGGTCATCGAGTAGATGCGGAAGATGGTGTCGTCGGCCATCGGGATCCCGGCCTCACGGTCCTGCTGCCCGAACAGCTCGGCGTGCACCACCTGTCCCCGGCGGCTGACCATGGTGGAGATGCCGACCAGACCGCGCTCCTCGGTGTAGGCCTGCATGACCGGGGCGATCCGGGCCAGTCGGGTCGAACTCATGCCAACCGATTCGGGCTCTGCCGTTGTGATCATCGTTTCCTCCCGGGTCCAGCTCACAAACGCTAGCGCGCCCCATCGGGACAGCGCCAACGTCCGGCCTGGTCAGGGAAGGGTGAGCCGGTACTGGGTTCGCTCTCCGGACTCCCAGTGAGCGGGCGTGCCGAACTCGAAGACAGCCTCGGTGGCGGCGACCGGAATCTCGAACATGAGCAGTCCCGACCAGACACCGCCGACCTGGATGTCGTCGTTGATCTGCCTCGGTTCGGGGAACCACTCATTGTCGGCGCCCACCCGGAACGCCTCATTACCGATCAGACCCCGATCCACTCCGATGATCTGCACGTCGACCAGGAGCCACTTGAAACCGAGGTCGGGCGCATCGCCATCGACGCGCTCCTGGACCACGGCGTCGAGAATGGTCAGGGAGGCGACATCGTCGAGTAGCCGGAGGCTGCCGTTGCCGACCTCGGATTCGGTGATCCGTTCAAACGTTGCCGGTCCCTCGACCACCGGGGACTCGTCGGGGAGGACGGAGCTGATGTCGCCCGGTTGCAGCTCGACCTCCCATTGGGCCTGGAACCCGTCACGCATGCTGTCGAGCGCCCCGCCCTGGAAGGTGAAGGTCATCAGATCGGCCGGTACTTCGAACACCACATGTTCGTTGTAGAGGGATCCGGCCCATACCATCGAGTGGAAGTCGACCAGCGGATCGTAGATGCGGCCGCTGTCGTCGATCAGCCTGAAGGCCTCCGAACTGAAGTTACCGATGTCGCTGGTGAACAACATCTGGTAGTCGACCACCACCAGCTTGGATTGGTCGGCGGCCTCGATCTCGCCGCTGCGGTGGATCATGCCGACCCCCGCGGAGTAGTAGATCCCCTTGGTGGCGTAGATTCCGTCGATGGTCAACTCGCCGTATTCGTCGACGAGATCACCCATGTCCACCGAGATGAGGTTGGAATCTCCGACCAGAGTGACGACACCAAGGGCGTCCACCGCGCTGCCCGATTCCGTCGCCGTCTCGTCCCCGGGATCTTCGGCCGCCGGGTCATCAGCCACATCGTCATCGGGCTCGGGCTCGCCAGATATGGGCTCATCGGTCGCCGGTTGGTCCAGATCCTGATCGGCCGCCGGTTCCGCCACTTCCTCGGAGCTGAGGTCGCCGGCGAACTCGGCCACCGCTTCGTCTCCGGCGGCCAGGGTCTCGTCGTCGTCACCGATCAGCGAACCGACCGCGCTGAAGACCAGGGCGTAGACCAGGAAGGCGCCGACGGTGATGAACCCGCCGAAGCGCTTCCACACACCGGGGCTGGGAGCGCTGCCCGGGCCGTAGACGGCCTCGATCTCATCGGCTGTGACCTCCCGATCCATGGCTCGGTCGCGTCCTTGCAGGAACCAACGCCGCTGCCACACGAACGAAAAGATGAACGCCAGCGACACGTACTTGAACCGACAGACCGCAACCGTCGACTCGTCCAACTGCTTCGTACGGTGATCCGTACCCCACCCGTATATCACGCCTGTCTCCTCCGCTCGGCCGCCTGACCATGGTCAGGACTTGCCGGTAGCTCACTGATGAACTGTCCGACGCGGCCGCCGCCACAAAAGTTCCGCCGTACCGAGAAACGGTACGGAAGTCAGGGTAGGACCGGGGAGCGTCTTTTGCCATGCCGGTCGGTCATACCGCCTATTCGGTCACGGTGATCGGGGCTTCCACCCGATAGGTTCGGCCCTGGCCGGTGGTGGCGATCAAGGTGACGGTACCCGGACCGGGCCTGGTGGCCCGAATGGGCAACTGGGCGAAACCATCATGAGTGGTGCCGGAGGGAGTGATCCACAGGCGGCTCACCACTTCGGCGCTGCCGCCAGAACTGAACAGAGCGGTGTCGCCCAGGCCGACCGTCTCCGGCCCGGTGATCGAGATCTCCAGGGAGCCGTCGACCACGGCATAGGTGGTCAGACCGTCGGCCCGGCCGACGATGGTGGTCGACCCTCCGTCGGCCGTGCTTCGGCCGCTCACGATGAATCCCCCTATCCCGCCGATCACCATGGCCAGGGCGGCGGTAGCGGCCATGGTGGCCATCCTCTGAGGTCGGCCCGCACCTACTCCACGGTCTCCGCTTCGATCCGCTCCACCACCGGCGGCTGGGGCCACAAGCCCGTCTCGGCCCAACGCTTCTCTGACCAGCCGACTCCAGGCCTCGATCGACGAGGGTCGAGCCGATGGATCATCGGCCATGGCCAGCTCGAGAACGTCGGTCAGGGGTTCACCGGCCCCGGACTCCAACAGGTGGGTTCGTCGGATGGCGGCCGAGTCGTTGGGCCGGTGGCCGGTGATGAACCAATGGAGGATGGCAGCCGCACCCCAGATGTCGGCCCGACGGGTGATCCGGCCGGGCTTGAGCTGCTCGGGGGGAAGGAACCCGGGGGTGCCGCCGCCGACTGTCAAACCGGAGCTTTCGACCAGATCCTTGGCGAATCCCAAGTCGGCCAGCAGCAACGTCTCATTGCTCCTCATCCAGGTGTGGTCGATGGCGCCGGCGTCGGGTCCACCACCGAAGAGCAACAGATTCGAGGGCTTCAGATCTCGATGGACGATGCCCTGAGCGTGCAATGCTCCTATGGCGTTGGTGAGGATGAGCGACAGTCGGTACACGTCATCGCCCGACGGTGTCCCGCCACCGGCCCGCCAGCGCTCAACCCGCCGCTGGAGATCGCCCCCTTCGGCCAGAGGCATCACCATGAACGGCTGTCCCGATGAGGACTCGCCGGTGTCGTAGACCGGGACCACCGGACCGGCCAGGCGGCGTTGCAGCAGGGCCTCTGACAGAAAGCGTTCCCGCACCTCGATGTTCGAGGCGTAGTTCTCGGCCAGGATCTTGACCGCCACCGGGCTCTCGAACCGGGTGTCGAGGGCGGCATGGACCGTGGCGAATCCCCCGGCTCCCAAGGTGTGGGAGATCTGCCAGCGGCCGGCAGGACCCAGTGCACTCAGCGACATGGCGCCACGATCTAGACCGTCTCCAATGTCTGAGCCAGGAGTGCTCGACCCCGAGCCAGGCGGGATCGCACGGTGCCCACTTCCAGGTCGAGTTGCCGAGCCACTTCGGCATAGGAGCGGCCATGGACGTCACGGAGAACGATCACCGCTCGATAGTGCTCGGGCAGATCTTCGATGGCGGCCCGCAGATCGTCCCGGGTGGCGATCAATGAGCTGACTCGCCGCTGCAGGCTCAAATCCTGCTCCCTCAGGGTTGTGTCGTCCCGCCGTCGGCGGAGGTGGGCGATGGCGCAGTTGCGGGCGACGGTGTGCAGCCAGGTGGTGAACCGACTCTCACCCCGGAAGCCGCCGATACCGGCGGCCACCTTGATCAGCACGTCCTGAGCCACGTCGTCGGCATCGGCATCGTTGACGATCAGACTCCGAATCGGCCCCCGGCCCAGCCGGTGAGCGTCGATCAGGGACAGGAGCTGGTCGAGGGCCGCAGCGTCGCCACCGCCGGCGTCGGCGGCCAGGCCGTCGAGTAGCGCCGTGCGCTCACCGTCGTCCAGCCGACCGAATCGCTCGACATGTTCTCGCCGCAGCCCCACGCCGTTCAGGGTACAGCCGCCCCGTTGCTCCGTTCAGCACTTGACCGATCGAACCACGGCGTCCACCTGGCGGCGGCCTTCGTCGTTGTCGGGCCCATAGGTGCCGGTGGCGGCCAAGACGTAGGCCAGGTGGGGTCCGGGTACGTAACAGAGGTTGAGGGTCTGTTGAACCGGGATCAGGTCGGCGGTTTCGGCCCACGTCTCGGCTCGGCCGTCGTCGGCAACCTCCGAAGCCGGCACCAGACGTCCGAACCGCACGGAGCACGACCGTGAACCGGCACCGGCTGTTTCGATCTCGGCGTCGACGTCGATCACGTCATCCCGGGTCAGCTGCTGACCGATCATGTCTCGCAGCAGCGTCTCCGGGTCCTCGGTGGCTCGAACCTTGTGGTTGGTGATCACGACATTGGGTCGGACCCCGTCGGCTTCGGTCGGACTGACGACGACGGCATCGGCGTTCACCGAGGGCACCACGGTCCAGCCCTGGGGCAGTTCGAAGCGGAAAGGCGGCGGTCCGGGAAAGTCGGCTGAGGGGAATCCGAGCGTCATGGTCATGTCGTCGTCCTTTCGTGGCTCGCCGTTGATGGTAGGAAACGGGGCGATGTCGGCCAATCGGGATCGATCCCCGATCCCTCGTGGCGTCCGACCCCGCCTTCATCGAAGGTTTGGGTGCTGTTCGATGGCCGAGCTGAGCAGCTCGATCGTTCGGTCGACGGCCTCAGGCGTGACCCGACCATCGGCCACAGGGGCTCGTAACCCGTTGATAAGCACCATGATGACCCGGGAGTCGGTGTCGGGGTCGAGGTCGGCCCGGAACGATCCAGCGGCCAGACCGGCGGCCAGGATCCGTTCCACGTGAGCCCGGATCTTGTCCACCTCGGCCAGCACGATCGATGCCGCCTCCGGACTGATGTCGGTCGCACTGGTTCCGCCGATCCTGGATCCTCGCAACCGTTCCATCAGGTGGGCCAACAGGATCCGAAGCTGCCGGCCGGGATCGGGTTCGGTCTGCAATCGTCGAGCCACCTGATCTTCGGTGACGGCCAGCCACCGGGCGGCTGTCTCGGCCACGATGTGGTGCAGATCCGGGAAGTACTTGTAGACGGTGGGCCGGGTCAACCCGGCTTCGTCGGCCACTGCTTTGATGGTCAGCCGACGGTCCGGCCGGTCGGTCATGAGGCGCTCGACGGCGTCGAGGATTCGGGACCGCTGCTCATTGCGAAAGCCCGACAGGGTTGAGTCCCAGGCCGTCATCAGGCGGCACCGGCCTCGACCTGTCCTGGCTCCGGCTCGACCAGCGCCGGCCGGCGACTGATGATGAACCGCTCCCACAGCACGAGCATCGACGGCAACACCAGGATCGATACCAGCCCCGATCCGACGACGGCCACGATCAGCAACGCCCCCAACTGCTGGAACGGGATCAGCGACGACAACAACAACACCGCGAATCCGATCCCGGTCGTCAAGCCCGACACCACGAGAGCGGCACCGGTGGTGCCCAGGGTGGCGGTGATGGCGGCGGCCGTGTCCAGCCCGTCCCGGCGGAAATCGAGGAAGCGGTGGGTGATGTGGATGGTGTAGTCGACCCCCACCCCGATCACCACCGCGGCCAGGGTGGCCGTCACCGGGCCGAGAGGAATGCCGACCAAGACCATGAAGGCGAAGAGGAAGACGACGACGGCAGCCACCGGTAGCACAGTGATGAGACCCATAACCGGCCTTCGATCGGACACGAAGAAGCTGAGGGCCACGAACAGTCCGGCGGCGATGATGACGAAGATCACCGACTGAACCTGGACGTTGGAGATGGCCGAGACCACCTCGGCGTCGACGATGTCGCGCGAGGTGGCCGTGGCGGTGGGACCGTAGGCCGCCTCCAGATCGTCGGCCAGTTGGGCGGTGGCGTTGGACGATGCCGACTGGGTGCCGATGGTGACCAGAAAGGACTCGCCGTTCCAAGTCGATTCGATGCTGTCTTCGGCGGCGGTCAGGACGGCGGGGAGATCGGCGTCGGCGGCGGCGCTGAGGTCGGAGTTCAAGCCCGACGCCTGGGCCACGGCCGCCAACTCAGGCTGGTGGGTGGCGGACTCGGGATCGATCAACTCCCCGATGATCGACTGGGGCGAGGTGATCTGGACAATACCGTTGTTGTTCAGCACACCAGGGGTGTCGCCCAGTGATGAGGCGGCGTCAAGGGCCGAGTTCCACACGGTGGGGTCGCTCAGGTCGGAGCGAACCAGCACCTGGGTCGACTCGCCCACCGTGCCGCCGAAGTCGTCGATCAGGGTCACGAAGGCCTCCCGGACGATGGAGTCTTCCGGTACGAAATCAACGAAGGTGAACTCAGATTTCAGGTTTGTCGCCACCGCCGCCGACCCCGCCACCAGCAGGGCGAACGTGGCCACGGTGAGGCCAGGAACCCGTCGGGCCAGCACGGCGGCGCCGCCGACGATCCGGTCGAGCACGCTGCGTTCCGATCGGGCGAAGGCTTGGGCGTTGGCGGCCAGGAGCTCGGGGTTCCGGCGGTCCAGGAGTAGGCGGGCGGCGGGGAACAACACCACGGTGAACAGGAAGGCCGAGGCGATGCCGACCGCAGAGTAGATGCCGAAATCGGCCAGACCGGAGATGCCGGAGAAGATGTTGGTCAGGAAGCCGATGATGGTGGTGACCGACGACAACACCAGCGCCCCGCCAACCACCCGAACCGATCGGGCGGTGGCCTGCTCGACGGCCCGGCCCTCCGACAGACCCCGCTGGTAGTTGGCCTGGAGGTGGATGGCGTAGTCGACCCCGAGCCCCACCACCAGGATGGGGACGATCGATGACGGTCCCCCCAGGTTGCCGATGACGCCAAGTCCGTCGGGGCCGAGTAATGCCGCGATGCCCTGGGCGAATGAGATGGCCAGCAACACCACCAGGAGGGTGAGGCCGGTATCGGCCAGGGTTCGACGGATCCTCCTACCGGTGGACAGCGGGCGGCGGGGGACATAGGCCACCAGTAGCAGCAGGGCGATGATGAGCAGGGCGGCCAGCAACAGTAGCGGAATCTCGATGGCCGACTCGTCGGCGGCCACTCCGATCAATTCGGCCGAGAAGGGGATGGCGGCCAGGTCGCCGAACCGTTGATCTCGAAGATCGTCCAAGACCTGGGATTGGAGTTCGACCAGCACCTCGGTCTCGTCATTGTCGGACGGTGCCTGGAAGAAAGCCAGGACCAGACCGGACGAGGCGGTGGCGGCATTGAGATCGGCGTCGGTCGACAGCAGCCCGCCGACGATGCCGACCACCTGTGGTGGGGCCTGGCTCAAGGCGGCGGCAAAGGCTTCCTTGACCTCGGCGTCGTCGGAAGGCTGCGGCCCACCGTCGGCCACCGCCTGATCAACCGGGTTGAGAAAGCTGACGATCGGACCGGCCCCCGGTTGGGCCACCGCCAGGTCGGCCAGGGTGGTGCCTTCGTACTCGGCCTGGTTGATGGCGGTGATCACGGCCTCCACTGCGGCCATACCGTCGAGCCCGATGACATCGCCGGTGCCGGCGACATCCGGTTCGTCGCTCGACGAGCCGTCCACCGGGCTGAAGTTCGATGAGATCACGAACTGCATGGCCGCCACAGAGCTGGACTCGGAGAAGTTCTCGCTGATGTAGTCCGAGGCCGCGATGGCTGGATTGTCGGGGGCGAAGGCGCTGGAATCGTCGTTGTCCGTAGTCGGCATGCCTTGGGCGATGCCGGCGGCGGCGATGGCCAGGATGGCCAACAGAGCCAGCTTGGGTCGGCTGGTCACGAAGCGGGAAAGAAGATGGGCAAAGCCCTCGAACATGTCAAACCACCTTGTCGTCGGACGGCGGGGCCGGTGGGCGGCCGCAGTTTACGGGTTGGCAACAGGTGTTTACGAGCTGTAAACGGTCCTGGATGCACCCGTGACCATCTGAGGTTTGTGCGTTGCGGTGTCACTATGACACCGCAACGCACAAACCTGGGGGAGGAGGGCGGCGGGAGGAGCCTGGGGGAGGAGGGCGGCGGAGCAGGAGGCGGGGTTCGCTATGTCGCCGGACGGGCCTCGCCCACGGCGATGGCAAAGCTGGCCGAGGTCGGCGCAATATTCACCGTACGGTTCGCTCCGCTGGAGTCGGTGTAAAGCCCGATCCACAACACCGAGACGGTGGCCGTGAACGTTCCTCCCGCGGTGTTGGAGGAGTCGAGGTAGATGTGGCTGCACGGTCCGGCGTCGGCCGGGTCGTATCCCATCTGAGAGAGATGACAGACAACCCGATCCGAGCCGTCGCCCGGGTCGAACACCAGATGGGTGGGCACGGCCTCGATCTCGGCCCACAGCGCCGACGAGTTGCCGGCGGGATCGATGTATTGGACCTCGGCATGAGCCGAAGGCCGGGTCAGAGAAGCCGACGCCACCGCGAAGTTGGTCGGCACCTGCACGTAGGCCCAGCCGTACTGACTGTCGAGGGGCCGAATGATGGGCTGGGCCGGTGGCAACAACCGGGTCACGTAGGCCTGCAGATCGGGAAACAGGATCCCCGGATTGTTGATTCGGGGTGAGTAGATGACCCCGGCCGGGCACGACCCGGTCTGGTCTTCGATGGCCACGAACCACGGATCCCACCACAGGGCGTCCCCGGTCAATGGATCGTTGCCCCGTTGCACCAGCGGGTAGAAACCGCTCTGCTGGTAGCGATCTCCTTCCAGGGCCTCAGGGGGGAGGGTGTCGACGTCGGCCCCGGCATTGGGGTCTGGTATGAACACGCCAAGATCGTGGGTGCCGACCATGTTGAGGACGAGATCCTCGAGCCAGCTGAGTCCCTCGGTCTCGCCGATGACGTAGTCGGTCTCGTCGGTGAAGAAGGGGACGGAGAAGTCGTCGTCGATGTTGCCGTCGCCATCGAGGTCGGCCTCGTCGGTGGGCACCAGTTCGACCGTGGCCGTCGGGTCGCTGATGTCACCGAAGGCCCAGCCGAAGTTGGCCAGGACGAACTGCAGCAGCGACGGCAGTGTGCGGGTCTCGGTGATCCCGCTGGAGCCGGGCCAGCCCCGCTGCCACGGACAGTTGTTGTAGCCCCGCTTGGCCCCACCCACGGCGCCGGTCGACACCCAGATGGTGTTGCCCGACGACCCCCCCGTGCTGTGAGGGTGAGGATGGGGATTCCAGATGTCGTCGTGGGCGGCCGCCGGCCCGGCCGACACCGCCAGCAGCATCAGAGCCAAGGCCCCGGCCGCGACTACTCGTCCAAACTGCTCTCGCACGTCGTGCCCTCCGCCGTTTCGTCGCCCGCCTGAGAAACATTGATCACGAACTCGCCATCCGGTCGCTGTTCCATGAGCACCTGCAGGACCCGGGAAACCGGGCCGCCGGAGTCTTGAATCAGGGTCTCGCTGCCGTCGGCCGCCACCTCGTATACGGTCTGGGGGCCGGCCGAGACGCAGACCTCCAGGCCGTAGGTCGGTGGTTGACTGAGCGCCTGTTCGTGCTGAACGTAGGTGTACTCCTCGTCGGCGAACCCCCGCAGTTGACGTCCTTGGGCCGCCCACTCGGCCACCGCCGCCTCGATCTGGCCTTTCAGGGGCTGGCCGAGGTAGGGATCGAGGGTGGTCACATCGCAGGCCGCCGGATCGGCGGCGCATCGGCCGTAGAGACGACCGAACGTCGTCAGGGTTGCCATCAGCTGGTCGACCAGCTCGTCGTCATTGACCTCACCACCGTCGGGGTCCTCGGCCGTTGCTTCGGTGGTCGATCTCGTCGTGGTCGACGAGGAGGTTGTGGTGGATGACTCGGTCGACGAGGTTTCCTCCACCGCCGATGACGAAAGTTCCCCGTCGTCGACCCCATCGCCGTCGGAGCCGCCACAAGCCGACAGGCTGACGAGCAACGCCGCCACTGCCACGGTCGTCAAGGACCGCAACATCAAAAACGAATCCGCCCGTCGACCGCGCATCAGACCCACTTCGCCATCATATCCAGGGCTGATCGTCGTCGCCGTCGTGGCGGCAAGGTCACCACCACGGGCTTATCCAGCCGGTGGCGTCCTTGCCAACATCGACGGCCGCACCTCCGGCATCGCCGATGTGGCCGGCCAGGCCGGACGGGTCGAACGACTGCTCGATCGACAGGTCGAAGCCGAGCCCGAGGGCCAAACCGAGGTCGATCTCGTAACCGATCTCGTCTGCACCGAAGGCAAAGCCGCCGCTGAAACCGGCGCCGACCCCGGCGGACACGCCGACGCTGCCGCCCATGTCGACATCGCCTCCCAGCAACGCCACCTCGCCTTCGACCGAAGCCTTCTTCCCGGCGAAAGCCTCGCCGTCGGCACCGGTGCGGAAGTTGCGGCCGTCGAACTCCTGCATGACATGGCCGCTGGCCACGACGCCGACCATGGCGGAGCCTCCGGCCCCGACGGCCACGTATTCGCCCAGGGCCACGTCACCGGCGACACCGACCTCGGCCGAGACGCCGGCGTCGGCTCCCAGGGCGATAAGGTACCCGTCGTCGGTGATGTGATAGGTCACCTCTCCCTGGGCGTAGGCGCCAGCTGCCGCTCGGCCGTCGACGGCGGCGGAGAAGATGCCGTAGTCCATCGAGGCGTCGCCGTAGATCTCGGCTCCGATGAAGGCTTCGCCGTTGACGTCGACGAACCACCCGGCGTCGGAGAACTCCAGGTTGGCCGAGCCCTCCCCCCGGGCGCCGACGAAGGCCCCGCCTCGACCCCGGGCGGTCAGATCGTGACCGAAGATCGAACCCTCGAACGTACCGGCCCCCTGACCCTGCGTTCCGTAGCGGGCGTCCACCTCGGCCTCCAACACGAAGCCGCCGCCCGGCAGCTGCCGGTAGTGGTAGGAGCCGGCGGCCGCTCCTCCGGCACCCCACCCGGTGCCGTAATCGGGGACGAGGCGGCCGTCGGGCCGGTCGCCGTACACGAACGCCCCGGTCCAGGCCGGTTGGCCGGTCGAACCACCGGCAACGAGATCGGCGGCGCTGGCCTCGATCTGCTGATCCCGGTTGAGGCGAATCCGTTCGGACATCGATCGCAGCTCGGCCGCCGCCCGGCGGATGGTGGGGTCGTGGCCGTTGACCCACAGCGAGCGGAACTGATCCGCATCGCCGCCGGCCCAGATCGCCGTCGACTGCGTCACTCCGGCCCGAGCCCGGTCGGCCAGCCGTTCGACCGCTTCAGCCGACTGGTCGACCGAGTCGGCCAACCGGTTGATCTGTCCGACGTCCAGTCCGAACAGCTCGGCCATCGGTCCTCCACCATGTCCAGGGGCGAGCCGGTGCCCGCCGGGTTCCGAGAGCGAGCGTTGCCCGCCTGCCCTGATGGTAGGAGACCAGGGTCGGGTCGAACATCGGGATCGATCCCCGGGGCGACAGGCCGACCGGTGACCGTCAGGATTCGGCGCGGTGATGGCGTCGCACGGCCCGAGCGGCTCGGGGACCACCCCGAACTGCCAGCACACCGATGGCTTGGAGCACCAGACCGGCGGCCATGAACACCAGTCCGAAACCGATCGACCCGGAAACGACCACCATCACACCGGCCACGGTCAGCACACCGCCGACGATCACGGCCAAACCCCCCAACACCCGGGCCAAGACCGGAACGGCACGGGACATGGCGACGATGCCGTCCCGCATCGAGGCCTCCAACGGCCCATCTTGTGGGTCGGTGTTCATAGTTGTCGCCAGCCAGGGTAATGGAGATCGGTCATGGGCCGGCAACCTGGATCAGCTCGACCGCCTGGTCGTCCACCAGGTATCCCCGCCCGGCCGGCCACAGATGGCTGGGCACCCGGGGCAGAGGCAGCCCGAATATCTCCTTGTCCTCCATGGGACTGGGCCGCAGCAGCAACCCGAGCCGGGGCGCTCTCACCGAACGGGAGAAGGAGTCGAAGTTGGAACGAGCTTTGGTGTCGTCCATGACCACGATCACCTGCAGCCGATCCCCATCGGCTGCCTCCACCAGCGGCCCCAGAGGAATCCCCATCTCGTTGAGGGCCGGGGCGTCGTCGATCAAGATCAGGCGCCGTCTGGCCGGCTGGTCGGTCGGATCGGCCGGAGCGCTCAACTCGGCCATCAGTTGATCGACGGCGGCTCGGACGTCGCTGTCGCCGAAGACCGCCCCCCAATTCGGTGGCAGTGGGAGCATCGCCGGTTTGGCCGCCAGGACGGCCACGTCGAGATCGGATGCCGGTCGGCCGTCGGGCCGCTGGGCCGCAGCCCGGCCCAGGGTCAGCAGCGACGTGGTCCGGCCGCTGGAGCGGGGGCCGCTGATGAGGAACACCCGGAAGCGTTCGGGCATGGTCCACTGGCTGAAGTCTCGGTCGAGGAGGCCGGCCGCTCTCGGTTCGGTCAGGGAGCGGCGGTCGATTTCCGACGGCAGTAGGCGGATCTCGGGGGCCGGCTCGAAGCCCCGGCTCTGAAGTTCCTCCGCCAGTTCAACCATGGCGTCGACCTGGTCCTGGGTGTCGAGACGGCCGCCCAGCAGGGCGACGTGGGCCAACCGCTTGCCGTGCAGAGCCCGACCCGGGGGTGCGTCCTCGGTGAGGAGATCGGTGGGCAGTTCCATGTTGCGGTAGTCATCGGTCGAACCCTGCCGCAGGACCAGCCAGCGGCCGACGGATCGGGCGGTGATGGAAGCCACGGTGTCGCGGCGGGGGGCGGTCAGCACCACGTGGAGGCCGAACTGGCGACCCTCGACCATCAGGCGGCGCACGATGTTGATCCACCGTTCCCGCTCGACGTTGGTGAACATCTCGTGGAAGGCGGGATAGCCGTCGATCAGTAGGAGTTGTCGCACCATGGGGATGGTCGACACCCGGCGGAACTCGGTGAACGATGAAGCTCGGGCCTGCGAGAACAACTGGGTCCGGTTGAGCAGTTCGGCCTCCAGGTCCGACAGCACCCGTTGGATCCGCTCCTGTTCGTCGTCGGCCACGACACCGGCCACGTGAGGCAGCACTTCCAGCATCTGCAGGCCCCGGCCGGCGAAGTCCAGCCCATAGACGACGGGGGCGTCGGCCGGTTCCTCGACCGCCAGGGCGGCCGCGGCGGCGATGGTACGCAGGGCCACCGTCTTGCCCGTGCCCCCGACACCCAGAATTCCCAGGCTGCCATCGACATCGAAGCGGAAGGAGAACGGCACCTGAGCCTGATCGTCGGGTAGATCGACGATACCCAGCGGGAGACCGTCCGGACCACCGTCGGTGACGGCGTCGGTGTCCTCCATCACCGCTCGCAGATCGTAGGCACCACTCAACGGATCGAGCCACGGGCGGCGGGGCAGTGGCCGTCCCGACTGGTCGTGGGCCGCCCCGATGTTGTCGACCAGCCGTTCGAGATCGGTTGGGCCGCTGGGCTCCACCCTGGCCGCCATCCCCGGAACCTCCATGGGATTCACGCCGTCGAAATCGAAGGTCGACACCGTCACCTCGGGCCCGGTGAGCGTGTCGCTTTCGGTTATCCCGCCCACGTAGGCCGACTGGAACTGGGTTCGCTGGCGGCCGATCCGGGAGATGGCCCGACCGGGTGTCCGCCGGTCGATGTCGGCGGCGTCCGGGATCTCGATGACGTCGGTCGAGTCCTCACGATCGGAGGTGCGCAGGGCAACCCTCAGGTCGGTGTTGGCCTTGATCTGACCGGTTATGACGCCGGCCGGTCGCTGGGTGGCCAACACCAGATGAACGCCGAGGCTTCGGCCTCGCTGGGCGATGTCGACCATGCCCTCGATGAACTCGGGAACCTCCTGGACCAGGGCGGCGAACTCGTCGACGATGATCAGCAGGCTGGGTGGGGCCTCGTCGATGCCCTTGTCGATCATGTCGAGCAGGCTGGAGCAGTTGTGCTCGTCCTGGATCAGCTCCCGCCGCCTGACCTCGGCTCCCAACGAGACCAGAGCCCGCCGGATGCCGGCCATGTCGAGATCGGTGACCATCCCGACCGAGTGGGGTAGCCGGCTGCAGTCCTTGAAGGCGGCCCCGCCCTTGTAGTCGACGAGCAGGAAGTTGACGGTCTCCGGACTGAAGGTGGCGGCCATGGCCATGATCCAGCTCTGCAGGAACTCGCTCTTGCCGGCACCGGTGGTTCCTCCCACCAGGCCGTGCGGTCCGTCACGGCGGATGTCGAGGGTGAAGACCCCGTCGGCTGTCCGCCCGACCGGGGCCTCGAGGTGTTTGGGTCGACCCTGCCACCGCTGCTGCAGGGTCTCGGTCGAATCCATGATCTCCGGTCCGCCCAGCAGGTCGACCAGGCTGACCATGTCGGGAATGGCCGATGTCTGGGTGAAGCGGGCGCTGAGGTCCTCGATGGGGGCCAGCCGCCGGGCCAGATCGGCGGCCGCATCGCTGTTCATGGTCTCGATCTCGATGCCGGCCACCGTCTGATCGGTGCCGGCGTAGGCCAAGGTGGCGGCCACCCCGTCGGGGCTGATTTCGATGACGTTGCCGATGGGTCGGGGCACCCGGCGGGAGGCGCCCGACACCCAGATGGGGAAGACACCGGCCGCCGGCCCGGCCTCCAGCAGCCTCGTCAGTTCGTGCTGGACGACCGGTACCCCCTCGACGATCACCACCACCACGCAGGGAACGGTCAGCGAAGTGTCGGAGTTGTAGCCACCCGAACGTTCCTCGACCATCGACAGCAGCCGACCCAGCAGGTTGCGGCACTCCAGTTCGCTGGCCGCCAGGTGTCCGCCCGACAGGGGGGAGTCCTCGGCCGGACAGTGGGGCAGCCATTTCATCCACTCCCAGTCGGACCGGGCTTCGGGCGGAACCATGGCCGCCAGCTGGACCTCGGCCGGGCTGTGAAGACAGGCCACCTGCCCGACCAGCGAATGGCACAGCGGAGTGACATACTCCCACGTCCCCGACACGCCGATGCCGCCGTGAGCACGCATGTCGGCCAGCGCCGGAACCCGGGGTACGGTCGAGAACCGAGCCGGCAGCTCCTCCACCTCGGCCCGCAGGTCGGCCGGACCTCGGCCGTTGTCCACGATCTCGATCACCGAGGGCTGATCGGCCAACCCGACCCGGAGCGAGAAGGTGTCGGGGTCGCCCACCGCTCGTTCCCACAGCCGGGGGGAAAGGGCGTCGACGGCGTCGCTCAACTCGCCGATGGAGGGGGCGGCCCGGAGGCGGGCCCGCTGTTCGGCCCCCTGGGCCGCCTCGAGGTCGGCTTCGGTCTGTGCCACGGCGGCCCGGAACTGAGCCAGGGCCTCCTTGAATTCGGCCCGTCCGCTTCGTTTCCGCTCCCAGAAGGAGCCGACGATCATCAGCGGTGAGAACAGCATGAAGATGCCGAACCGGTAGTTGGGTTCGCCCCCGAAGAGGACCGGTGAATAGACCATGACTCCGGCCATGAACAGGGGCACCACCGCCGTGATGTAGGGCAGGCGGGCCTTCCTGGGGTGGTCCGGGGGATCGGGAAGGGTCACCGACCGGGACTCTTCGGGCGGCACCAGTCGAGGTGGTCGGTTGAACTCAACCGTGGGGCCGTCGATATCGTTCAGACCCCGGGTCCGCCGGCAGTGCTCGACCTCCAGCCAGGTTGTTCCCAGCAGCACCCGGCGGCCCGGCAGCAACGTCATCGTCCGGGTGATCGTCTGGTTGTCGCCCCGGCCGTCGGTGACGACACCGTTGGTCGACGAGAGATCGGTGATGGTGATCGAGTGGTCGTCGACGGTGATCACCGCGTGGTGTCGGGACAAGGCGTCGTCGGCGATGACGATGTCGCATTCGTCGCCCCGGCCGATGGCGCTGTCGCCGAACGGGATCTCGATCACGGTGTTGGCCCGGGGACCGGTCAACAGCTTCACCCAGGCGGCGGGTCGGTCGCCCACGGGTGCCGGCTGCTCCCACGATGTCCGGCTGAGGCGTCGGGCCTCGCCGTCGTCGATGAGACGAACCTGGTCGCCGGAGCGCAGGTTGGCCTTGTCGAGCGGAGTTTCCCGGGTCACCACCTGTCCGGTTCGTTTGACCACCAGCCCCGACCTACGACTCTCCAGATCCCGACCCGGTCCGCCCGATTCAACGTCGACGGTGGTATCGATCAGATCCCCGATCGTGGCCTGGGCTGACGCGTCGATGGACCGGTCGCCCACCCCATCCACCGTGAGCAGGAACTTCACGACAACACCGGAGCGGGCACCGGCGATTCGGGATTCGCCGGCCTGGTCACCCTGACGGCCACCGAGGTCGGACCGGCGGTGACCACCACGACGTGGTACGGGCCGACGGTCAATTCGTCACCTTCGACCACGGGATAGGTTCCGTCGTCGCCCGGGTGGGACCGCAGATGCACGGCCAGGAGAGCCCGGTCGGGGCCGGCGGCCATCAGGCCGATGCGCAAGTGATCCTGGTCGAACTTCATGAGCCGACCGACGGTCGCTCCACTGAACTCGTTGATTGCGTCGTCGGTCATGACGGGCCTCCTGCCGTGGCCGGTTCGGGGGAGTCGGGGGTTTCGACGTAGTCGACCTCCCGGAATCCTTCGGTGAACTCCTCGTAGCTCATTTCGATCAGATGCCGGTTGTCGTCCTGGTAACCCCAGGGATTACGGATGGTAACGGTGTCGTTGGCCACGTCGATGTCTTCGATCCAGTACTGGTGCCGGGTTGTCAACTCGTACCCGCCGACGTCGTAGGCCCCGGTGGTGTCGCCGCCGAAGTTCCGAGCCCACCAGCTCGATCCCGGCTGGTGCCGCTGCGACGCCGGCAACAGCACCCCGTTGTCGTGCATCTCCGAAAGCTCCTCGATGGTGAAGTGGTCGGAGGAGGCGGTCTGTCCTTCGACACCGGTCAACGCGGTGAGGGCGTCGGCCCCGTCGCCGCCGATGATCTCGTCGTAACCGGCCACCAGGTCGCCGTCGCCCAGATGGTGGGCGTAGGCCTTTTCGAAGATCCGGGGCCACAGCTCACCATCGGCGTCGCCCAAGGTATAGCTGCTCTTCTCCTCCCACACCCCGGCCGTTTCGTCCCACACCTCGGTCACCGGCATGTCGGCCGTCACCGTCACCTCAACCGGTTGGTAGCTGCCGTCCCGCTCCTCCCACAGGGTGACGGTGTAGGTGCCGTCACCGTTGTCAACGATGGCATCACGGATCATATCGGGATCGTGGTTGGCCAGCCCGGCCAGGGCCGACACGTAGTAGCAGTCGCCCAGGCTGCGTTGGTCGATGTCGTTGGCGTGCACGTCGTCCTCGCCGCTGGGGCCGGCGAACAGTGGTCCGGCCGCCTCCTCCCAGCCGGTGATCCGGATGTTGTCGTCGATCTTGCCCTTGCCCGTTCCCATGTCGCCGCCGCCGGGCCCGAACGTCGGGCCGCCTCCGGGGCGACCCGATGGTCCGGTGGCCGAGCTGGTTCGTTCCTGCTCGTCGCGGTTCCGGGCAATCAACTCGGCCGCCCGGTTCAGCGCCGTGGCCGCATGTTGCATGGTCAACCGATGCCGGGTCATCCATTGTGATGTGAACTGGGCGGCGTCGGGGCCGTGCCAAAGACCCTGCAGCCGCTCGGCCCCCCGGGTGGCCTCGGCCGCCAGCCGGGTGACGTCGTCCGCCCCCTGCTCGAATGTCGACCGGAGCCGATCCAGTCCATCGAGATCTGCACCCACCAATGTCATCTGCTCAACCTCTCTCGAGTGATCTCGCCCAAACCGACCCGGTGTCGGTCGGATCCCGCCCCGCTTGTGACCGGGCTCCCCGTGGAGCCACTATCTTTGAGTAGGCCATGGACGACATCGACGATCTGCCGGAGGAGTATTCGGAGGCGGTCAGCGAAGGCTGCCTGCTGGTCGACTACTGCGGCGAAATGACGTTGCTCGAGGTCGACCAGACCCTGACCTTCGGGCGGGGGGCCGAACTCGACATCGACGACAACGCCTTCCTCCATCGTCAGCTTGGTCGGTTCGAGCACCGGGACGGGCGCTGGTGGCTGGTCAACACCGGGTCGCGAATCGAGTTGGAGATGTTCGATCGAACCACCAAGGCCAGCGCCCGGTTGACCACCGGAACCGCTCAAATGCTTCCTGGCGAGAAGCTGCTGGTGCATTTCGTGGCCGGCTCGACCCGCTATGAACTGCTGGTCAATGGCCCGGCCATCGAACGGGTCGAGCCGGCCGAACCGAGCGACACTGTTGGTTTGCATCTCATTCCCTGGACTCATGAACAACGACTCCTCATGACTGTGCTGGCCGAGTCCCTCCTGCGGAATCCTCACCAGCCCCTTCAACTTCCGACCAACGATGACGCCCAATCCCGGTTGGATTGGAGCAAGACCAAGTTCAACCGCAAGCTCGACAACTTGTGTGAGCGGCTGACCAACCTCGGTGTGCGGGGCTTGGACAAGGGAGTGGGCGGTCGTAACAACCACCGGCGCCGGATCCTGGCCGAGGTGGCCGTCGAGCGGGGCATCCTCTCCGAAGCCGATCTGGTCGACCTCGATGCCTACGTCGCAGCGTTGGCCGACCGGGCCTGACCGTCCACACTCCGGGAGGCGGCTCAAAATACTCGAAGGGGAGTGGGGCGTACCCACTCCCCTTCTTACGTCCCCTTCGCATACCCGCCCCGGCAGGTTGTGTTGCCGGATCACGAAAGGGTCGATTCCGCCGCTCGGGCCCCGTTCCCTCGCCCCTAGATGGCGTTGCTGGTGGCCTCCTGGGCTTCGGCCTGCCGGCGAGCCATGACCCCTGCTTCGGTCAAAGCGTTGACCGCCTTCATCAGATCGGCCCGGTGGCCTTCCCAGATGCCACCACGGAACTGATCGGCATCGGGGCCTTTCCAGATGTCGGCCGAGTTGGCGACCTCACCACTGATCGTGCTGATGAGGTTCTCCAGTTCACCGGCCCACGTCCCGTCGAGCTTGCCGGCCAGACCCTTCAACATCTCAATGTTTGCACCAAACATATCAGCCATTTCTGTCTCCTCTTATGATGAGTTTCTTTGTCGCCCGGAAGAAACTTAATTCCGCCGAGCCCCATAGCTATTTGCTATTACGAACCGTATTTGGCTTGTGCAGATCACACTAAGGCGATTGGCTGGAACCGACAATGGGGATCGATCCCGGACCGAACCGGTACTCTGTGCGGTGATGAGCGGTGACGGTGACGGCAGCCACGGTGGTGGGCAGGGCGGCGCTCGGAGCGGCCCGGTCGGCGATGGCGACGATGGCAACGACCTCGGCATCCCGGGCTTGACCGCCCTGGAGCGAATCGCCTCCGGTGGATCGAGCATCGTCTACCGGGCTGAGGACGTCCGCCACGCCCGCACCGTTGCCGTGAAGGTCCTGAACGCCGGGCGAGTGAGTGCCGAAGACGAGCTGGCCCTGGACCGGGAGCTGGCGGCCATGGGACGGCTGTCGACCCATCCCAACATCATCGACCTCTACGACAGCGGCACCACCGTCGACCGCCACCCGTTCATCGTCACGCCGTACTACGGGAGAGGAAATTACGCCGATAATGTTGACGAGAACGGCCCAATGGCTTGGCAGGAACTGGTCGACTTTGCCATAAAGATCGCCGCCGCTTTGCATACGGCCCATACCAGGGGATTTGTTCACCGGGACATAAAGCCGGCCAACATCTTTCTCGGTGAGTTCGACCGCCAACCGATCCTGGCCGACTTCGGCATCGCCTCGTTCGCCAGCCCTGGTCTGGCCGGGTCGATGACCGTCAAGGTGTCGACGACCCCGCTGTACGGAGCGCCGGAGGTGCTGGAGGGGGAGCGGCCGACCGAGCGAAGCGACATCTACTCGTTCGGTGCCACCCTGTTCGCCCTGGTCGAGGGGGCCCCCGCATTCGCCGATCCGTCGACCGAGGTGGTGGTCTACCGGGTCACGGCGGCCCGGGTGGCCCCCCGGCCGACGGTCGCCATGCCGTCGGCACTGTCCGATTTGATCGCCCAGATGATGGCCCGCGATCCCGATCAACGGCCTGCGACCTGTCTGGAGATCGCCCGCCGTCTGGTGGCGCTGCAGAAGGAGCACGGCCTCGACCCCACACCGATCGTCACCGATGAGGTCGACGACACGACCGGACGGCCCGAGGTGGCCACCGTGGCGCCGGCCGAACGGCCGCCGGCCGCCGATCATCAATCCGCGGTTCCCAGATCGGCGCCCGTTGAACCGGCTGAATCGATCGACTCCAGGCCCGGGGAGGCCGGGCTGGTCGAACCCAAACCGGTGATCGAGCCGCTGCCCGGCGTGGTTGGTCCGGTTGCCGGGCCGGGGAACCGGGGCCGCTCGGGGGCGACCACCCGCCCGGTCGGTTCACTCGATCGCCCGACCGAGCCCGCCATTGAAGATCCCAAGACGGTGTATCCCCGGCGGAGCCGCCGGCCTTCGACCCGGCCCGCTCTGCGGTGGGCGGTCGGAGCCGCCGCCGCGCTGACGGCGGCCGCCCTGGCCTACTCGGTTTTCGGTCCGTCCAGCCCCAAGCCTGGTGAGATCATCGAGCCCGAGGCCGACGCCGGGAGGGCGGCTCTGCTGTCGGCCTGGGAGGCGGCGGCCGGGCCGGTCAGCACCTGGGACGCCCATCCGTCGGCCTGGACAACGGTGGTGGAGTTCGGGCCCGGCGGCGACTCGTTGGCTTCGGCCGGAACCGACGGTCGGGTCAAGACCTGGCTCTGGTTCGACCAGCCGGGATCGCCGGCGGCGACGGGGGGGTACGGGGATTGGGTGGTCGATGTCACCTGGTCGCCCGATGGCGGCTTTCTGGCCGCGGCGGTGGCCGACGGCACGCTGGCCATCAGCCCGGCCGACGGTCAAGGGCCGACGATCTCACGTCAGGGACCGAATCCGCAGGAAGCGGTGGTGTGGTCGCCCGACGGGCAGCGGCTGCTGGCCGGCGACGACAATGGTGGGCTGTTGATACACGACAATCAGTCGGCCGGCGAGGGGTCCCTGCCGTTGCCCGGCCACGACGCTGCCATCCTCGACGTCGATTGGCAGGTCGACGATCGTGCCCTGTCGAGCGGTAAGGATGGCCGGGTCATCATCTGGAACGTGGACAGCGCCACACCGATCGCCGTCATCGACCATCCTGACGGGGCCTGGACCCGATCGGTCGAGTGGGTGGCGCCAACCCTCTTTCTCACCACTGATGAAGACGGGACCGTGACGCTGTGGTCGCTGATGGCCAGCACCACTGTGCCCGAGCAACTGTCGTCGATCGAGATCGGCCCCGAGGTGCTGGCCACCGACCTGTTCGTCGACCAGGCCGTCATGCTGGCCGCCGGCTACGAGGACGGCTCGGTCCGGGTATGGGACCTGGCCACCGGTCGGGAGGTGGTGAAGTTGTCGGCTTCGGGCGACGCCGACGACGCCACCTCGGTCAGCTGGACGCCCGACGGCCGAGCCCTGGCCGTCGGCCGCCTCGACGGCTCAGCCCAGATCTGGGCGATCGACTGATTCTGTCGGTTTCCAGGCGTCGATGTCGACGCCTGGAAACCGACAGAACGCGCCGGTGTCGTTACTGGAACAGCCGGTCAACCGGGGCTGTCAGCAGCGCCGGAATGAGGCCGAGGCCGAGCAACGGGGCCATGGGATGGCCACGGCCCGGCCGCCGACGCCCGACAACCAGTGTCACCGCAGTGGCGGCGATGAACACGGCCAGATACCACAGCCAGCTGGCGGCCCCGAGCCGACTGAGTATCAGCGCCACCGGCAGCACCAGTTTGACGTCACCGCCGCCGATCAAGCCCACAGCCCACAGAACAAGCCCGGCGACCAGGGCCGAACCGGACACCATGAAGGCCAGGCGACGATCGGCCACCAGAGGCCCGACATCACCCAGCAGAACGAACAGCACGGCCAGCGCCATCAGGGCCAGCACCGCCTTGTTGGGCACCAGCCGTCGTTGCCAGTCGACAACGGCCACGATGACGATGACGGTCGAGACCAGGGCGAACCAGGCCCAGCTGAGGGCGACCATCAACCGGCCGTCGGCTCGACCGAACTTCCCGGTGGCGATGGGAAAGCGGGCCGGTCGGGCTCGTCGCTGAACCCCTCGGTCCGGAGAAGGCGCTCCAGGGCCTGGGCGGTGGCCGACTCCAGGCCGAACACCTGAACCTTGGTATCGAGGCCGTGGAACTCGCCGGTCCCGTCGTCGTTGAGGACGAACCGGGAGCCGAGGCGACTGGACCGTACATCGCCGATGAGAATGACGGCGATCCCGGTCCCCGGTCGGGCCAGCTCGAACCATCGATCGAGTTGGGCCCCCGTGGCCTGGACCACGTAGACGTGGAGGGTTGAACTCGGATCGGTTGATCCGGTTGCCGCCGCCAACGCCTCGGCTTCGGTGACCGCTCGGACGGTGGGGAGGGCGCCGGTCCCCTCGGCCTCGAAATCGACGGTGGTCACGGTGGTTCGGCACACTTGACCACCCGAGCCCAGTTCGAAGACCATCGATCTGATGGCGGGAAAGACGTGGGCGGTTGAGCCGCACACCGCCATCGAGCCGAAGTGCTCGAGATTGATCAGAAGTTCGGGTCGATTGGCCTCCTCCGTCCGGCCGGGGTCGACGACGCGACCCAGGCTCAGCATGGCCGGTAGGGCGGCCGTCGTGGTTGCTTGACCGTCGGTTGGCACCACCGATTGGGGGATCTCGGCCTGGTAGCGGCTGACCCAGTGTCGGCCTTCGGCGTCGACCATCGACCATCCAGGCATGGTGAGCACGACCGGCTTGTCCCACTGCATCTCCAGGTCGCGGCCGGGGTCCACGATCATGGCCGTGGGATAGGCTGAGCGTTCACCGTGCCCGGCCAGTGTCTCGTCGAGTCGGCGGGCCACCCAGGATATGAACACAGGATCGGCGGTGCGGGCGATGGCCTGGAGCAGGGGAGGGGTGGCCTCGGTCGGTTCGCCGTTTCTGCGGGAGAATCCGACCGAGTCCCCGTTGGACCGCCGGCGGTTGGTCAGGTAGAGGCCGAGCAGCGCCGAGGAGAGAGCAGCACCACCGGCAAACAGAGAGACCACCGAGCCGACCGGTGCGGTTTCGGAGTCGGTGTCGACACTGTCTTCCTCGGGATCGGCGTCTTCCTCGGGATCGGCGTCTTCCCCCGGATCACTGGCTTCCCCTGGATCACTGGCTTCCCCTGGCTCGTCGTCGACGTCAGCGTCGTGAGCGAAGACCGCGGCGTCGGGATCGATGGGAACCGAATGCAGGTCTTCCTCCGGCCGGCGACTTGACTCGTGATCGTGGAACGAAGGCACCGGTTCCGGGGCAACGGGTTCCTGAGCCGGGTCGGTGACCCCACCGACCTGGGCGATTTCCTCCACCGACCGCAGCGACAGCAGTTCGCCGGGGTAGATGAGATCGGGGTCTTCGATGACGTCGGGGTTGCGGTCGACAACGTCGGCCACCTCCTCGGCGATCTCCTGGTTCGACGGTCGTTCACCCCCGGACTCGTCGGCCAGATGGGCTTTGGAGATGTTCCACAGGTTGTCGCCCTCCACCACCTCATACACCACATTGCCGGCCCCGGTGGCGTTGGTCGTGGCGACGCCCTCGGTCTGGTCGACGGCATCGAGCTCGGCTTCGTCGTCGACTGCATTCTCCAGCCCGAGCCCGGACGGCACCCGGATCTTCATACCCGGTCGAAAGTCGATCGGTGACTTCACCTGATCGGAGTTCATCTCCAGGATACGTTGGAGCATGGCATCGTTCTGGCCGGCCAGATCCCACATGCGGTCGTTGTCGGTTATCCGGTAGAACTGCACGTTCACCACTTTGGCCAGTGGGGCGTCGGCGGTCGCCGTGTCGTTGTAGCCGGTTTCGGAGGCCAGGACCGGGGCGCTGGCCACCAGGTCGGGAAGCAGCGATCCGGCCGACGAGGCGCTGGCCACCACGCTGGCCGACAGCAGGCCGGAGCTGACGGCGGAGACGATCGAGCGTACGAATCGGGGTACACCAGGGGCGTTCCGGGCCATCTGACCCCGCTTCGACCGGGGACCGATGACCAGCAGCTCCCACAGCGTGGCCCACACGAACTGCAGCCACAGGATCCACATGACGATGGCCAGGACGGCCAGTAGCAGATCGCCTGTGATGTTGCGTTGCTGAGCCATGCGCTGGGCTTCGTCCCACGACTGGGGTAGCAGATCAATGGGATTGCCGATGAATCGCCACAGAGCCAGCGGCACGCCGACCAGGATGACCAGCCCCACCAACCCGGCGGCCAACGTTTGCAGGGCGCGGACCAGAGGTCGTGGTGAGCCCGACATCAGCCGCCCTCCTGGGTGACCCCGACCCGCAGCGTCGTTTCCGCCCGGCCGGTGATGACGCCGTTGGTGGCCGACAAGACCGTGGGGAAGACGTAGTCGATGTTCTTCTGGACCGTCACTTCCAGCGTGTTGTTGGCCAGATCGAAGTCGGCAAGTTGAAGCTGATAGCCCTGGGCCGTCACGTAGTTGGCCACCGCGGCCTGGGCTTTGGTGACATCGATGGTGGCGGCGTTGGTCCGCCGGACCTCAAAGGGATCGGCCTGAGCACCGACCCGGCTGGCCGAGGCGGCCACGGCCCAGGCCTGGCGCCGTTCATAGAGTTGCTGGCTGGCAGCCACCAGGTGGACCACGATCAACAGCATGGCGGGAATGATGAGAATGAACGCCACTCCGGCATCTCCACGCTCATTCCGACAACGTCCCACGTCAGCCCCCGAGATAGCAGTTGTCGTCGATCGGCGCGTTGCCTCCGCCCCGAAGACAGTCGATGGGTTCGACGGCTCGGACCGTCACCGGCCGGGAACTGCCCATGAACGGAACATAGAGTCCCTGGTAGGAGACCGTGCAGGTCAGCGTGACCTCGACGTCTCCCCCCGGCCGGAAGTCGGCCAAGTCGAGCGCGACCTGTAGGTTCTCACACGCCTCCTCGGCCCGCTGCACCTCGGCCGTAGCCACCGCGTTGGCCTGGGTGGTGGCCAGGCCCGGCTCGTGTTCCAGGGCCGCCGCCCGGGCTGCCGACTGGGCCGCCGCCTGTAGATCACCGGCCCCGATGAAGATACGCATGCCGGCCACGCCCAGCCCCAACAAGGTGAAGAACGACAACACGACGATCAGCGTCGAGTACCCCGCCGACCCCTCATCGGAAGCGAGGTGCGAACTCATCCGTCGTGCCCCGTGCGCCGCCATCAGCCTTGGGGTTCGAATCGCTCGACCGGGGCCGAGGCGTCGACCCCGAGACCGACACTCCACAGTAGGTTGGTCTGGCCGTCGACGCTGACGTTGGTGAACTCGGTGCCCTTCGTGGCCTGGACGTTCAGGCTTCCCGCCGTCACCAGGCCTCCCGATTGATCCATGACGAACGTCCGGGCATAGTTCTCGGCTTGGGCGGCGGTGACCCCGTCCTGGGCCAGGAACGAAGCGGCATCGGTAGCGGCGGCCGACGCCACCGACCGCACGTAGTATCCAAGAAGAATCTGGATCACCATGAACAGCCCGAAGAGGAGCAGCGGAACCAGCAGGGTCGATGCCACTGCTGATTCGCCTTCCTCCTGGGCCAGCCGGTTCACAAGGGATGACCGCTAGTTGTTGTTGCCGGTGAAGTCGACACCGCCCACCGATTGCCCGGCGGTGTTGATCTGGCCGGCCACGATCACTCCGAAGGCGGCGATGGCGATGACCAGAACGGCAATGAGCAAGACGGTGGAAACCGCCGCCCCCTGCTCATCGCGCCACAACCGCCCAACGGTGTTCCGGACCGAAACGTAGGTGGAGATGAGGGTTTGATTCAGTGATTTCATTGTTTGCTCCATAGCTTTACATTTGAGGACTGTCTAGGTGGCGCCGGTAAGCCCGGCGATGGCGGCGAACATGAGCCAGAAGATGAAGGCCCCGGCCATGCCCACGACGGGAAGGGACATCCACACGTTGCGGGAATTGGCGTCGGCCCGCCGTCGTTCTTGATCCTGGAGGACCACCAGGCTGGCCTTGTCGTTCAGGGCCTGGCGGATGGTGGCCGAGTTCTCGCTGCTGAGAATCATCACGTTTCCGAAGTCGATGAGTTCGTTGACATTGATCCGCGTGCCCAGGTCCCGGAGGGCGATGAAGGCGTTGATTCGGGGATCGTCCTTGGCTCGAACGATCTCGCGGGCGAACAGGGAAAAGCCCCGCCCGTGACCGATGACCGAGGCCCGCTCCAACGCCGTCTCGGCCCCGGCTCCTCCGGCCAGCATGATGGACGTGAGTTCGAGAAACTGGATCAGCGCAACCCGGATCTCGGCCCGGGCCGACGCCGCCTTGGTGGTCCGGTCGGATTCGACCAGTATCAGTCCAACGGCCCCGAAGACTGCGGTCATGATGGGCAGAACCAAGACGATGGGGAAGGAGTAGAAGAGTCGGAGAACGACGGTGACGAGCACGCCGAATCCGGCCGACCCGATGACGAAGTAGAGACGTCGCCGGTGCCACTCGTAGCCCGACCATCCCAGGACCTCGAGATCGGATGACGGCAGGGCCGACCCCAAGGATTCGACCTGCCGGATCAATCGATCCAGGAGTGTCTCGGGAGCATCCTGCCATGTGTTGTTGGAGCGGGCGAGAGCGTTGTCGAGCGTGGTGGCCGGCAGGCTGAAGGCCCGGTAGGCCATCATGAGGCCCAGCCCCAACACCGCCGACACGAAGAGAACGGCGACCAGAATCATGTTTCGGCCCTCTCTCGCAGCTGACCGGGGTTGGCCAGAAGCCGCAGCTCCTTCCGGGGCCGTCCGGCGTGGATGAGCGAGGCGATGGAGCCGATGACGATGGCCACCAGGCCGACCAGAACCAGCTGCCCGAAGGTGGTGTCGTAGGGGGTGAAGAATCTACGGGCGATCAGCGTGATGATCATGCCCAGCAAGCCGATACCGACCACCATGATCCAGGCCTCGGTGTAGAGCTGAGCACGCTCTGACTCCGTCTGCAGGGTGGCGGCGTTGCGAGCCCTGGCCTGCTCCGAGGTTTTGGTCAGAAGGTTGGGGAGGTCACGGCCCTGATGCTCGCTGGCCGTGATCAAGGCCTGGGCCACGAGGTCGGATGTGGGGTGGGCCACCGCCTCGGCGAAATTGCGCAGCGCAGTGGTTTGGCTGATCGTGCGCTGTTCGGTGGCCAGGCGCACCACGTGGGGTCGAACGATCTCGGGGGCCACCGGCACTGTCGCCTCGATCGCTTGGCTCAGTCCGGCGCCCCCACTGAGCGAGTCCTTCACCATGTCGACCCAGGTCGAGATGGCCTCGGTCGTCTTGAAGTAGACATCACGTTCCCGGCTGGCCCACAACCAGAACTTTCCGATCCAAACCAGGGCGGCGGCGCCCAGGCCGACCGCCGGCCATCCTGAGCCGATCCAGGCCAGCAGGCCGAGGATCGCGCTGGCCACGGCCCAGGCGATGATTGTGCCGCTGACCTCGGCTTTCATCCAGTCCGGCGTCGCCTCCTTGGCCGGCGGCTCGGTCAACGAATAGACCAGCAGAATCGGGCCGGCCATCATCCCGCCGGCCACCAGGGCGGCAATGAGCGCGCCGGTCGAGCCCATTACGACACCGCCTTCGGCAGCTGTTCGCACTGCTGGTAGAAGCGGCTGGGGTTGAGTCCGGCGGCGGCCAGCCGTTCCTCCAGGTGGGGCGTGAACGTCGAGGTCGAGGCGTAGCCGAAGGGCGAATCCTCGGCCCGATAGATCTGGTTGACCGATGCCTGCTCGCCGTCGAACCCGGCCACCTCGATCACCTCGGTTATGTAGCGGTGGCCCTGGCGGGGGTCGCGGGCCACATGGATGATGAGGTCGACACCCTGGGAGATCAGGTTGTGGGCCACGGGCAGAGACAGCTGGCCTTCCGACAGGGCCAGCATCAGGGCCATCTTGGCTATGCCCCCTTTGGCCGACTCGGCGTGGACGGTGGTCAGCGACGAGTGCCCGGAGGTCATGGCCTTGAGCATCTCGGCCGCCGTGTCGCCGTCACGGCACTCGCCCACCGAGAACCAGTCGGGGCGGTGGCGCAGCGTCTGCTTCACCAGCTGGGCCATGGGGACCGAGCCCTCACCTTCGGCGTTGGCCTCGCGCACCTCGAACGAGTGGAACAGCGGATGGCGCTCTCGGTGCCACATGTCGATCTCCGCCGTGTCTTCCACGATCACCACGTTCTTCTGGGGTGGCAGCTCGTCGAGGCAGGCTCGGGCCAGCGTGGTCTTGCCCGCCCCGGTGGCGCCCACGAACACGATGCGCATCAGCTCGCAGGCCATGGCCGCCTGTAGCAGCTCACCGATGTAGGGAGGCATCATGCCTTTGCGCACCAGCATGTGGATGTTGACATAGGCCAACGTGTTGCGGCGCAGGTTGAACATGGCCCGCTGTGAGACATCGCGGACTGCGCTGAGCCGCATTCCCGCTTTGAGCCGCAGTACCAGCAGTGGTGAACCGGAGTTGAACTGCCGCTCGGTGAGGCCCCGGTTGCGGGCCAGGTCGGACAGCCATTGCACCATGGCCTGCTCGGAGGGCCACAGATCGCGCACCACGCCCACGGGCTGGCCGCCCTTGTCGATCTGGACGTAGTCGTAGTGGCCGTAGATCTCCTCCACCTCGTCGTCGGCCAGCAGCTCCTCGATCGGTCCGAGACCGGTGACGAAGCGCACCACCCGCCGCAGCATGGCCTGTTCCTGGGAGGCGGTGAACGTACGGCGACCGAGCCTGACCTGTTCGTTGGCCACCCGGCTGAGCCCGGCTCGCACGGCATCGACCACGACGGCCTCCATGGCCTCGTAGGAGAGGCGGGGTTTGCCGCTGTCGACGTTGCGGGCCTGGGCCTCCTGGACGGCGGCCCGGGCCACCTCGACGAGGTCCTCGAAGACTTGCTCGCTCATCAGCCGGCGGCCTTGTGGTCCTGGTCTTCCACCACGTTGAGAAGGCGGCTCTGGTTGGTCGTCGGCGGGGGAATGTCGGCTGGCGGTCCGCTGGGAGCGGGCGGTTCGGCACCGGGTGGCGCAACCGGAGGCGGCCCGGTCTCGGGCTGGGGCGGACCCGCCGGCGCCGACGAGGCCCGGGGGTCGGTGGTTTGCAGGTCGGCGGCCAGGGTGTGGGCGATGGTGAGGGCCGTGCGCCAGGCCTTGGATCGTCGGGCCCGGCCGCTGGTGGCGAACTGAGCCGCCAGTTTGTCGAGTCCTTTGACGTCGGGAACGTTCCACACGTAGTCGGCGCCGGTGAACTCCAGCAGGTCGTCGGTGGTGTAGCGTACGTCGCCCACGACGACGATGGCGCAGCGGTTGGGCAGCGAACCAACTCGGGCTTTGAGGACCAGGAGTGAGGGCATGGTGCCGTCGCTGACGATGATGCTCAACGGGGCCACAGCCAGGAGCGGCTCGACCGGGGATCGGTGCCAGACCCGGCCACAGTCGGCCAGCCACAAGCCGTCGTCGTAGTGCATGGCTTCCGCCGTTTGGGTGGCCATGGCCCGCCAAACGTCGGTGGCCTCATGGCTGGACAGAGGTGCCGGCACGACCCACAGTTCGCTGCCGTGATTGTCGGTGGTTTTGATGTGGCGGGCGAACTGGGACCGGTCGACCGACCCCTCGAACCGTCCCCGTCGGGCTTGGGACACCAGCTCGGCGGCACCGGGTTCGGTCGGGATGTCGTAGCGGGCCCCGAACACGCCACCGGAACAGTCGGCCTCGACCAACACCCGGTCTTCATGGTGCGGCCAGGCCGTGGCCAGGGTCAACGACCAGCTGGACACGCCCGGTGCCCCCCGGCACGATGAAACCGCCACCAGCATCGGTCAGCCGCCTCCCTCGACCATGGTGAGGCGCAGCAGTTCGTTGCTGTGGGTCTGCACGATGGCGAACTGTTCGCCCAGATCAACGATCAGGTCCGCTGTCAATTCGCCGTTGTTGGGATCGATGGTGGCGCTCCAGACTTCGGCTTCGGTTATGGGGATGGCCACCAGGTCCTCGTCGTCGGAGGTGACAGCGTGAACGGCCACTGTCTGACCGTCGCGGATCAGGTTGGGGTACTCGCCCCGTTCCAGCTTGACGCCAACGACGGCCTTGCCGCCGGGAACGAGATTTTCGTCGGGCACGAGATAGGCCCTGACCAGAGGCGCGCCGGCCGGGATTGAGCGACCAACGGTGAGGTTCTTCGTCCCGCCGTAGAAGCCGACGCTGTTGGCCTGATCCTCGGTGAACAGGGTCTGCAGGAACTCCGGTTCGGCGGCCACGTATTGCACCCGGGTATCGGCCACCGTCAGCAGGTTGCCGGGTTCCAGATCGGATGCCGCCACCAGAATGCCGACCCGCGACGTCGTCGACTGGTACAGCCACAGTCCGGCCAGCATCGAACCGACAATGAGAAACAGGCTGAGGAAAAGCAGACCGGGCCGCCACGAGCGGCGGCTCTTGATGGTGGTGGGACGACCGCCGGTCGATGCGGACCCGCCATTCTGCCCGACCGTGCTCGCCGTTTGTAACGTCGATGTCATCGACGCCTCCTCCGCACCCCGCCGCCGAGGTGTTGCCTCGTTTTCGCCGCAAACCGGTCAATCAATGACAAGATTGAACAAGTTTCTCCAGGGGATGAGCTTACCCGTGCCTGGGGCCAAATGGAAAGCGGGATAGATCCCGGGGGTCCCCTTCCATCAGACCATGTGCTGGAGTGGTCATCTACACTCTCCGCCATGACTGCACGTCCACCTATTCCATATGACTTCCTGCCTGAAGTTGGATCGTTCGAGGTCACCAGCACCGATGTCGCCGACGGTGAGATGTTGTCCATGCCGCAGGTGAGTGGCATCTTCGGGGCCGGCGGCGAAGACATCTCTCCCCAGCTGTCGTGGTCGGGCTTCCCCGACGAGACCAGGAGCTT
The DNA here is from genome assembly GCA_965216685.1 of Acidimicrobiales bacterium. Taxonomy (GTDB): domain Bacteria; phylum Actinomycetota; class Acidimicrobiia; order Acidimicrobiales; family SZUA-35; genus JAHELU01. The sequence goes on along the minus strand of OZ244195.1, from coordinate 1,815,558 downwards.
CGTGGTCACCTGTTTCGATCCTGATGCCCCGACGGGTAGTGGTTTCTGGCATTGGACGGTCTACAACATCCCGGCATCGGTCACCGAGCTGGCCACCGGGGCTGGAGCCCAGGACGGTTCCGGCCTCCCGGAGGGTGCTGGTCATCTTCGCAACGACGCCGGCCTGCCGGGCTACCTTGGTTCGGCTCCACCGGCCGGCCATGGTCCGCACCGCTACATCTTTGCCGTGCACGCCTTGAGCGTGGACACCCTGCCAATCGACGATGGCGTGACTCCGGCCATCTGCGGGTTCAACATGTTCGGCACCACCCTGGCTCGGGCCACCATCATCCCGGTCTACGAACAGAGCGAGTAGTCCCACCCCCACCGCTGGCCCCCTGGCCACCAACACGTTGGCTGCTCAACGACCCTTTGGCAGCAGCATTGGTGGCTGGACGACCCACCAGGGGGGTCGTGTACCCGCCAACGTGCGACGGTTTCGGGGGCCGTTACCGCGACGGCTCGGGAGTGCGATCGACAGCCTCGACCAGGCGCTCGATGTCGGAAGCGTCGTTGTAGATCTGGGTGCAGATGCGCACCACCAGCCCCGGGTCGGCCCCTGAGCCGTGAGGATCGGGCTGATCCCGCTCGCCTCCGACGGCGAACACCGGCACCTCGATTCGGTGCTGGTGATACAGGTGGGACCTGACGTGCTCGGCATCGTCGACGGTGGCCCCCAGCCGTCCCGGTAGGGAAACAACGGCCATGGCTCCGATCATGGCCTCCGGTGTCGAGAATCCGGTGTCCCACTCACCGGCCATGTACCGGGCCCCGGACCAGCAGGTGCTGTGGTTGTGGGCCTGAATCTTGTCCTCGCCGAACGACGCCCGGTAGGCCAACGCATCTTCGATGGCCAGTACGGGAGAGGGATCCCGGGTACCCAGCAGATCGAACTCGGCGGCCAAGCCGTTGCCCCAACCCCACGACGTCACGGTGGGATGGATCCACGATCGGTGGGCCTCGGCCACCCACAACAGACCGCTGCTGCGGGGTGTCCAGCCCCACTTGTGGAGGTTGGCGGCGTAGAAGTCGGCCCCGGCCTCGGCCAGGCGACCGACATCGAGGTCGATCTGACCGGGCACGTGGGCCCCGTCGACCAGGACCATCACGTCCTTGGCCCGGGCGCTCGTCACCAGTTGCTCGATGGGGAGCACCAGAGCCGAAAACGAGGTGATGTGGTCGATGACGACCAGGCGGGTCTCCGATCGCAGCTGGGCCTCGAAGGCGGCCACAAACTGATCAGCGCTCGCCCCCGGGGCCGGTAGATCGATGACGTCGACCGTGGCCCCGGCCCGTTCGGCCACGAACCGGACGGCGTTGTTGACGCCGCCGTAGCCGTGATTGGTCAGGGCCAGAACGTCGCCCGGTTCCAGCGGCAACGAACGGAGAACGGCATTGGCTCCGGTGGTTATGTTCTCCACCAACGCCACCCCGTCGGCGTCAGCCCCCACGAAATCAGCCACGGCCGCCGCCGCTTGACGCATCAGCGGCGGTTGCTGGCCCGGCCACTCGGCGGCAAACGGATGAGCCAGCCGGCGGAGCATGAACTCGGCCGGTTGACGTTCGATACGTTCGATCCAGGTCCGCTGGGCGTCCAGGACATGCCGGGGGGTGACGCCGACGGTGCCGTGGTTGAGGTAGGCGAACCCGGGGTCGAGGGGCCACAGGTTCAACAGCTCGCGTCCGAATGCGTTCATGGAGCGAACCTACACCGGCGGAAAAGGGCCAATGGCCGTGCTTTTGGCTGCAAATCCCCCGGCTTCGGGAAATTCCGTAGAGCGGGACAGCCGTTCTGGTGCCGAAATCGTCATACCGCTACTGTCGGTGGCGGCCGCCCCTCCTCGTGGCGGCGGCCGACGAGACATCAAAGGGGAACCGAATATGCAGGTACCGGCACCGTTCGTGTACGAACGGGCGTCCAGCGTTGATCATGCGCTGGCACTGCTCGCTCAACACGGACCCGACGCGCGACTGGTGGCGGGTGGCCACAGTCTGCTGCCAATGATGAAGCTCCGGTTCGCCGCACCGACAGCCTTGATCGACATCAATGACATCGAGGGTTTGTCCGACATTCGAATGGAGGGCGACGCCATCAGCATTGGGGCCATGGTCCGCCACGCCCAACTGCTCAACTCCGAGATCGTGGCCGAGCACTATCCGATGTTCGCCGAGGCCGAACGGGTCATCGCCGACCCCGTGGTCCGAAATCGGGGCACCGTCGGTGGCTCGCTGTGCCAAGCCGACCCCGCCGAAGACCTGTCGGCCGCGTTCGCCGCGGTGCGAGCCGACGTGCACATCATCGGTCCCGACGGACCCCGCTCGGTGCCCGTCCGGGAATTCCACGATGGTCCGTACCAGACGGTGGTGGGCGACAACGAGATGGTCACATCGGTTACCGTCCCCGTTCGCCCCGGCGGATGTTCGGCCTATGAGAAGGTGGAGCGTCGGGTGGGCGACTGGGCCATCGCCGCCGCCGGTGTGGCCCTGTGGCTCGACGGCGACACCATCGCCGACATCGGTATCGGCCTGACCGCGGTCGAGGCCCCCCACTTCGTGGCCGAGATGGCCGAGGACGCGGCTCGGGGTCAGGTGGCCAACGAGGCGCTGGTCGAACACGTTGGTGAGCTGGCGGCTCAGGCCACCAACCCCAACACCGACCAGCGGGGCCCGGCCGACTACAAGCGGCACCTGGCCGGCGAACTGACAAAACGGGCCATGCGCCGGGCCCTGGTGGGCGCCGGGGCCTACGACAACGACACTGATGACGCAGCCGACGATCGGGGCAACCAATGACGGACATTTCGGAGATGCTTTCCCCCACGATGGAGGTGACGGTCACCGTCAACGGTGAAGCCGTGACCAAGACCATCGAACCCCGCCTCCTGTTGGTCCATTTCCTGCGGGACCACCTCGATCTCACCGGCACCCACTGGGGCTGTGACACCTCCAACTGCGGAGCGTGTGTGGTGTGGGTCGACAGTGAGCCGGTCAAGTCCTGCACCATGCTGGCGGCCATGGCCGGCGGCCACGAGGTTCGTACCGTGGAGGATCTGGAGGGCGAAGACGGTCTCGACCCGGTGCAGGAGGGCTTCATGAAGTGCCACGGCCTGCAGTGCGGGTTCTGCACGCCGGGCATGATGATGACCGGTCGGGCCCTGCTCGACGCCAACCCCGATCCGTCCGAGGATGAGATCCGGGAGGCCATCTCCGGCAACCTCTGCCGCTGCACGGGTTATGAAAACATCATCCGATCGATCAGGTGGGCCGCAGCCGCCGGCGGGGCGGCCGAAACCAGCACCAACGGGGAAGGCGAGGAGCAACAATGAGCACGACCGAGATACCTCCCGGTGAAGCCGAGGAGGCGACTGTCGGCTTCGGCCGGACCTTGCGCAAGGAAGACGTTCGGTTCGTCCGGGGCAAAGGCAACTACGTCGACGACATCAAGCTGCCGGGAATGCTCCATGGGGCCGTGCTTCGCAGTCCGGTGGCCCACGCCAACATCGTCAACATCGACACCTCGGCGGCCGAGGCTCACCCCAAGGTGGTGGCGGTCATCACCGGGGCGGTGCTGGAGACGTTGAACCTGGCCTGGGCTCCCTCGCTCAGCCATGACGTGATCGCCATCCTGGCCACCGACAAGGTCCGCTACCAGGGTCAAGAGGTGGCCTTTGTCGTGGCCGAAGATCACTACTCGGCCCGCGACGCCCTGGAGCTGATCGACGTCGAATACGAGGAGCTCGATCCGGTGGTCGACGCCCGCACCGCTCTCGATGAGGGGGCACCGGTGATCCGCACCGATATCGAGGGCAAGACCGACAACCACATCTTCGATTGGGAGTCGGGCGATGCCGCCGCCACCCAGGCCCAGTTCGATCAGGCCGATGTGATCGTCACCGAGGACATCCTCTACCCCCGGGTCCACCCGGCCCCGCTGGAGACATGCGGGTCGGTGGCCCACATGGACCCGGTTGAGGGCAAGCTCACCCTGTGGTGCACCACCCAGGCCCCCCATGCCCATCGCACCGTCTACGCTCTGGTGGCCGGGTTGCCGGAGCACAAGATCAGGGTCATCTCGCCCGATATCGGGGGTGGCTTCGGGGGCAAGGTCGGCATCTATCCGGGCTATGTGCTGTCGGTCGTCGGTTCCATCGTGACCAAGAAGCCGGTCAAGTGGATGGAGGACCGGTCGGAGAACCTGATCTCCACCGCCTTCGCCCGTGACTACCACATGCACGGCGAGATCGCCGCCACCTCCGACGGCAAGATCCTCGGGGTCAAGGTCGACGTGTTGGCCGATCACGGGGCCTTCAACAACACCGCCCAGCCGACCAAGTTCCCGGCCGGGTTCTTCCACGTGTTCACCGGCTCGTACGACTACCCGGCGGCCCACTGCAAGGTCACGGGGGTCTACACCAACAAGGCGCCGGGTGGGGTGGCCTACGCCTGCTCGTTCCGGGTGACCGAGGCGGTGTATCTCATCGAGCGGATGGTGAAGCGGCTGGCCGACGAACTGGGAATCGACGAGGCCGAGCTGCGGATGCGCAACTTCATCCAACCCGATCAGTTCCCCTACCATTCGCCCACCGGATGGGAGTACGACTCGGGCAACTACCCGGCCGCCCTGCAGCTGGCCATGGACATGGCCGGCTACGACGAACTGCGCCAGGAGCAGGCCGAGCGGCGCCAACGCGGTGAGCTGATGGGCATCGGCGTCTCGTTCTTCACCGAAACGGTCGGTGCCGGCCCCCGCAAACACATGGACATCCTCGGTCTGGGCATGGCCGACGGCTGTGAGGTCAGGGTTCACCCCACCGGCAAAGCGGTGGTCCGTTTGTCGGTGCAGACCCAGGGCCAGGGCCACGAGACAACCTTCGCCCAGATTGTCTCCGAGGTCACCGGCATCCCCACCGCCGATATCGAGGTCGTCCACGGCGACACCGACAACACCCCCTTTGGTCTGGGAACCTACGGCTCCCGCTCGACTCCGGTCTCCGGGGCGGCGGCGGCCGTGGCTTCCCGCCGGGTGGTCGACAAAGCCAAGATCATTGCCGCCACCATGATGGAGGCCAATCCCGACGATCTCGAATTCGACACGGGGACCTTCAGCATCAAGGGGTCGCCCGACAAGTCGGTGACCATCCAGGAGGTCGCTCTGGGGGCCCACGGGTCGATCGAGCTGCCGGAAGGGGTTGAGGGCCAGCTCGACGCCCAATGTGTCTATGATCCGCCCAACCTGACCTACCCCTTCGGCTGCTACATCTGTGTTGTCGACATCGACCGGGGCACCGGCGAGGTCAAGGTCCGCCGCTTCATCGCCGTCGATGACTGCGGTCCCCGTATCAACCCGATGATCGTCGAGGGCCAGGTCCACGGCGGCTTGGCCGACGGGATCGGCATGGCCCTCATGGAGGTGATCGCCTTCGACGAGGGTGGTAACTGCCTGGGCACGTCGTTCATGGACTACCTGTTGCCCACGTCGATGGAGTGCCCGTCGTGGGAGACCGGCGAGACGGTCACCCCGTCGCCTCACCATCCGCTGGGGGTGAAGGGAGTGGGGGAGTCGGCCACAGTCGGCTCACCGCCGGCGGTGATCAATGCCGTGATCGATGCCCTGGCTCCGTTCAACGTCGTCGACATCGACATGCCCTGCACCCCGGCCCAGGTGTGGCGGGCCATGCAGGGTCGGAGTTTCCGCACCGATCTGGCCATCACCGACGAGTAGGTCGAGAAGGAGATGGGATAATCAGACCATGAGCATGGCGCGAGGATTGGCCGACGGGCGGGCCATTGAGCTGCGGGCCGCCCGGGTGCCGTTCGTTTCGGCCACGGTGGTGCGGGCCGAGCGTCCGACGTCGGCCAAGGCCGGTGACACCGCCATCGTGTTGCCGACCGGCGATCTGGAGGGTTTCGTGGGCGGGGCCTGTGCCGAGTCATCGGTTCGGGTCCAGGCCCTGGAGTGTCTCGAACGAGGGGCGTCGATGCTGCTCCGTATCGTCGGTGAGTCGGCGGCGGCCGACGAGGCGATCGACCCGGTGGGTCAGCGAACGGTCGCCAACCCCTGCCTGTCGGGTGGGACGCTGGAGATCTTCCTCGAGCCCATCATCCCGCCGTCGCTCGTCTACACCATCGGGACGAGTCCCATCGCCCTGGCCCTCAATCGGGGGGCCGGTCTGTTCGGCTTCGATCTCCGGCTGGTCGATGAACTGCCGATGCCGCTGCCGGAGGACGTGTCGGCCGTGATCGTGGCCTCCCACGGGCGGGCCGAAGAGTCGTCACTGACGGTGGCCGCCGACGCCGGGGTGCCCTACATCGGTCTGGTGGCCAGCCGGAAACGGGGCCGGGCGGTGATCGACTCGCTCAAGATGACCGACGATCGGGCCCAGTCGATTCGCACCCCGGCCGGGCTCGACATCGGGGCTCAGACCCCGGAGGAGATCGCCCTGTCGATCCTGGCTGAGATCGTCGCCCTCCGACCCCGGGTGATCGCCGAGGTCGAGCTCGACCAGGAGATTCACCATCATCACGACGGAAGCCCCGTGGCCGAGCAGGCCGTCGACCCGGTGTGCGGCATGACGGTGGCGGCTGTGCCCGCTTCACTCCACGTCGACCATCGCGGCACCAGCGTCTACTTCTGCGGACCCGGCTGCCGGCAGGCTTTCACTGCCAGCCCCGACGACTACGCCGCCAGCCTCTGATCGGCTGTCGTTCCGGTTGCCGGGGCTAGTGGCCCGGGTCGAGCGGGGCCAGCACGAAGTGACCGTGGCTGTTGGCCACCACCCGATCCCGTTCGTTCTGCCACAGCTCGCAGCGCACATTGGCCACCCTCCGTCCCTGGCGGGTCACGATGGCCCGACCATAGGTGGTGGTATCGGAGCGCACCGGTCGAAGATAGTTGAACGAGACGTCCACCGTTTTGGGCAGCCGTTCGCAATCGGTGTCGTGGATCAGCTGAAGAATCGCCGTCATCTCCAGAACGGCCCCCACCACTCCACCGTGTACCGCCGGAAGGTTGGGGTTACCGGTCAGGTGGTCCGACGGCGGCAGTTCGGTGATCACCTCGTCGCCCAGCTGGTGCACGTTGAGCCCGATGAAGCGGGCGTAGGGAATGTGGTCGAGTAGGGCGTCGAGGTCGTTGACCCGACCCTGGTGCCGCAGTTCGGTGAGAAACTTCACCGGCTGCCCAGTGGTCGTGTCGAGTTGGGCGTACCGGTCATGAAGGTGGCGGTACAGGTGGCGATGGGGTCGTCGGGCGAATCGTGGTAGGCCACGGCTCGGACAAAGGTGATCGTGCGGGTGCGCTTGAAGCAGACGGCCCTGGCGATGACGTCTCGCCCCGGCGTGGCCGGACCCATGTAGTCGATTCGCAGGTCGAGGGTGGCAATGGCCACCGGCTCGCGATCGCGGCCCGGGATCCGTACGGCGAAGCCGGCGGCATTGTCGAGTAGCGCCGTGATTGCTCCACCGTGAATGACACCGGTGTCGGGGTCGCCGACCAGACGATCGTCGTAGGGCAGGGTGATCTCCACGAAGTTGTCACCGGCGCCGTGGTACCGCAATCCGAGTGCGGTGGCGTGGGGGATGTTGGTGAGGTGGTCGCCAATGGCCTGAGCGGTCATCACCGCCCTCCGGTTTCGCCGCTGGTGGATCGGGGCCGATTCATGACGCCGACCTTACTGTTCTTTCACGGTCGTCACGAGATCGATCAGGTCGTCCATGTCGCCCCTGGTGCCGCTCGGCCCCCCGCTGGTTCGCCACAGGAACTCGCCGATCATGGCCCGGTAGAGCAGGCGGGCCCGGCGGCGGGCCGATGCCGGACTATGACCCATCGGCCGCAGCAGGCCGACGACGTAGTCCAGACGGCGCCGGTCGACACGCTTCACCGCTTGGGCCGCCAGCTCGTCGGCGGCCGCCCAGTTCCGGATCTCGTTCTCGATGCGATAGCCCATGGGTCCGGCCCGGAAAACAGCCTGGATCAGGGCCCGCAGCTGACTGCGGGGGTCATCGGGTTGTTGTCGTTCGACCTGTTCGATGATCTGACTGGTGGCACGTTCTTCCCACCGCTCCAGCACGGCTTCCCGCAGATCACGGCGGTCGGAGAAGTGCCAGTAGAAGCTGCCCTTGGTGACGGCCAGCTTCTTGGCCAGCGACTCGACCCGCACCGCCTCGATGCCGCCTGCGGCCAAAGCCTCCAGGGCGGCGTCGGTCCAGGTGTTGCGGCTCATCGGCTCGCCCCCTGGCTCTGGATGTTGCGGACTGGGGTTGACCATTGCCACCACCATACGGTACCGTACGGTAAGAACTTCCATACGGTACCGTATGGTGACGGTACCGTATGGTGACGTCCATGGCACCGCATGGGAGCCACCTGACCAACGAAACGAGGCAACATGTCGCCTTCTGTCCTGGCCGCCGTCGGACTCGTCGCCCTGGCCGCCATGCATTCCTTTCTGGGCGAGAGACGGATCCTGGTCCCCCTGCTGGCCCAAACCTGGACCGTGGCCGTGCCGAGGCCGGCGGCCGACCGGATACTGCGCTTCGCCTGGCACATCACGTCGATCGCCTGGCTCGGGCTGGCGGCCGCCGTGGTCGGCCTGAGCCCCGGACTGGTGGTCGGTCTGGTATGCCTGCCCACCGCAGCCATTGTCTTCGGTTCACTGCGGACCCATCCGGCCTGGCCGATCTTCCTGCTGGCCGGTTTGGCCGGTCTCGAGACCGGCGATGTGCTCCCGCCAGAGGTGAGGACCCTTGGCGGGGTGGTGGCCACGGCCGGTTTGGCCGGGGCGGCCGCCCTGCACTGGTACTGGGTCGCCGGGGGCCGTTGGTTGGCTGATCGGGTGATTCCCACCGCCGCCCCGTCGGCCGCCGATCATTCACCGTCGCTGCCCGCCGCCTGGCTCACCGCCCTGGTGGCCATTGCCCTGATGATCATGACGCTGATCGTCGGAGCGGCGACCGCCGGCATGGATCTCGGTCCCGCCCGAGTCATCGGCTGGGTCGGGGTGGCGTTGATGGCGGCCCGGGTGGTCGGTGACGGGCGGTTCGTGGGGTTCACGAAGTCGGTACGGGTCACCGCCTTCTCCCGAGCCGACGACCTGGTTTTCACTCCACTCCTGGTGGCCCTGGTCGTGGGCGCCACCGGCGGTCTGCTGTGAACATCTGAGGACCCACGGCGGCATCAGCCACGGCGAGCGAGCGACCACACCTGAACCACGGAGCCTCTAAGCTGGCTGTGACCAAGCCATCCCTGGGAGGGAATCATGTCACGACTATCCGGATCAGGCCCACGCTCGTTCGCATTCGCCATTCTGCTGGCCGTCCTGATGACGTTCGGAATCGCGGCCTGCGGATCCGACAGCGACGACGACGCGGCCACCGAGGAAGCTGCCACCACCGCAACCGACGAGGATGCTGATGAGGACGCCGCCGGCCAAGAGGATGACGCCGCAACCGACGAGGACGCCGCCGGCCAAGAGGATGACGCCGCAACCGACGAGGACGCCGCCGGCCAAGAGGACGCCGACGATGAAGACGCCATGGCCGAGGGCGAGGACGAGGACGAGGGTGCAGACCCTGCTGACGCAGAGGCCGAGGACGCCGCCGGCCAAGAGGACGCCGGCGCCGAGGCGGCCGGCAACGAGGTGACGCTGGTCGAGTGGGCCGTCGAAGCCCCCACCTCCTACCCGGCCGGCGAGGTCTCGTTCGTGGCCGGCAACAATGGCGAGTTCCCCCACGAGCTGGCCATCGCCCGGGGCGACAGCTACGACAGCCTTCCCCAGACCACAACCGGGGCCGTCGACGAAGACGCCCTGGGGGCCGATGTGCTTGGTCGCACCGAACGGATCAGCCCCGGTCAGAGTGCCACCCTCACCGTCGATCTCGAGCCGGGCAACTACGTGATCTTCTGCAACCTGGGATCCGGACCCAGCAGTCACGCCGCCAACGGCCAGGTGCTCAGTATCACGGTCGAGGGTTAGCGTCCGGGCCGACGTTTGGCAGTGCCGTCGTCGTGGACTCGAGGTCAGTTGTACACCGTGAACGCTTGCCGCCGAGCTCGGCCGAAGCGGTAGACGGAGAAGTCAACATCGAATGCGATTGCTTCTGACAATCCCAGCCTGCGCATCACCGACCACGACGTGCGGTCAACGATCGAAAAATTCTGATCTGGGAACTGAACATAGATCGTCGACGCAGCCTCGAAATCAACCAACTGCGCCGACTCGACACGGGCGATGCCACCCCGAATTCCGTCGATAACTTGCTCTGCGATACTCCGGCCGAGTCGGCTTGCCACCAAGTACCACGTCTCAACAAGAACGTGGTCGCTCGTGACAAGCGTCCCGGCAAACTCCGACAGCCGCGCCGTTGACCGGGAATGGCTCGCATCGTCCGCATCAACAGCTGCATACCAGGCAGACGTGTCCACAAACACCGGTGATCGCCTGCTCAATGCGGATTCTGCATCTTCACGAACGCGTCCTCAACCGCTTCCCTCTCATTTGCGATGTCAGATCCCCCCGAAGCACCGAGGGCAAAAATGGCACTCGGATCAGTAACCGGCTCGGGGCCGTCCAGATCGCGATGAACAAGCTGACGAATGTACTCTGCCATCGTCAGCCCGAGATCGGCCGCCTTCTGACGTACCCGAGCATGCACCTCATCATCAAGCGCAATCTGTGTTCTCATACTGTTACATCATAACATCACTATCGCTGGGCATCACGTTCAGCTTCTGTCAGCCGACGCTTTGGCCGCCCTGATTTGTGGGCGCGTTCCACGGCCCGGTTGTTCGGCGTCGAACTTCGCTTTCCAATGTCTATCTTGGGGTTGGAAAGCTGTCGCACCAGGGGCCGTCGTGGAGTCGTTGTTCGGTATACCCAGCCATCCTCTCTTTGTCCACCTACCGGTGGTTGTCATCCCGGTGGCCGCCGTGGTCGCCGTCGTACTCGCCTTCTCACCGCCGCTACGGCCGCGGCTCAGCAGCTGGTTGGCCGGTTTGGTCGGCGTCGGGTTGCTGTCCACCTTCCTGGCCACCCGGTCGGGCGAAGCGTTCTACGACGCCATCGAGGACCGCATCGGCGAGTTGGCCGAGACTCACGAGGAGTTGGGACGGCAGACGCTCATCCTGGTGGCGTTGTTCTTCGTGGCCGCTGCCATCACCGCCATCGTGGACCGCCTGGCAGCCCGATCACCGGGCGACGATCAAGGTCAGCTCCGGCTTCCGGCCACTGTTCTGGCCGTCGGCACTGCGCTGCTGGGAATCGTGGCCGCGGCGTGGATGGTGAGGACCGGCCATGAGGGTGCCCGCATCGTTTGGGACGGCGTGCTGCCGACCGACTGACAACCGCGCCCCGTGGTCCGGTGCGTCCGCCGGTCCGTCGTGTCCTTACACTGTCGGTCCTTGGACCCCGCAACCGCAGCAGGATTGCTGGCCTTCGCCCTGGCGGTAGGTGCCTACGGCTCCATCATCGGGGCCGGTGGTGGATTTCTGTTGATCCCGGGGCTGGCCCTGCTCTTCGGGCTGCAGGGGGCCGAAGCCGTCGGCACCGGGGTCATCACCCTGGCCTGCCTTCACGCCGGGGGCGCGCTGGCCTACGATCGGCAGGGCTTGGTGGTCCGTCGGGTGGCGGCCTGGTGGGCGTTGGGAGCGGCCCCGGTGGCGCTGCTCAGTGGTTGGCTGTTGACCAACCGCTTCGACTCCGATCTGTTGCTGACCCTGATCGGGTTGCTGATGATGGCCCTCGCCCTGTTCGTCGTCACCGGATCGATGGCCGCCAACGGGCGGACGCCGTCGTCGGGGCCGGGCAACGCCCTTCGTCCCCGGGTTGGGCCGCTCCTGGCCGGGGCCGTAGGTGTCGGCTTCCTCAACGGTACTTTTGCCGTTGGTGGGGGCTTGATCACCGTTCCCTACCTGGCCACGGTCCAACGGCTGCCCGCCCACCAGGCGGCAGCCACCACCGCCGCCGCCGGAACGGTGGCCAGCTCGTCGGCCGGTGTCGGTCACGGGTTGGCCGGCAACATCGTCTGGAGCTATGCCCCCCTGTTGATGATCGGTGCCGTGATCGGCTCCACCCTGGGCGCCCGGCTGGCGGTACGGCTCTCTCCCCGAACGGTCATGGCGCTGTTGTCAGCCGGCCTGGTTATGGCCGGAGCCCCGCTCGTCGGGTTCGCTCAGCTGAACTGATCATCCCGTCGATCCCATCCATCGCCCTGGGCGATGGGTTGAGGCGTTGGGTCATGAGACCTTCGAATAGTGCGTTTGACGGGAATCTTTGATTCATATTCGACACGACTCCGATACCCGGCATTGGCTAACCTGGTCGGCGTGAGCACGCCCCGGTCCGTTCAGGGCCGCCAACAGACGCCAACCGCGGCCCCGAAGACGTCGGCCGTTGTCAGTTACCGGCTGGCTCGACAACGTGTTGTCGATTCGATTCTGCGGGGCGATCGGCCCATCGAATCGGCCTGCGATGCGCAGGTCGAGTTGAGGCGGGTTGCTCATAACTGTGGAACATTGTTGCCAGAACCTTGCCCGTTGTGTGACGGTTCCGATCTGGTGGCGGTAACGTTTGCCTTTGGAGCGGCCCTTCCCAAATCGGGGCGGGTCGTCGCCGATCTGAGTGAAGCCCGCAAGCTGAGAAACCGTGGTAGACCGTCTACGTGGTATGTCATCGAGGTGTGCCGCCAGTGCTGGTGGAACCACCTGCGGGAGTCCTTCGAAGTCTCGGGCTGAACAGCCCACACGTTGAACCGCACAGTCGGTTGACAGTTGGTGATGCAACATGACGACGTATGTCCCCGGGCCTCTGTCCGGTCCTGGTCCCCTCCGTAACCGGAGACGCAACCCGTTCTGGCGATTCCGTCGCCTCTTCTTCGTTCTGGCCGTGATGGCCGGTGCCGCCATCGCCGTTGCCTGGTCGTTCGCCAGCCAGGTCGAACTCACTCCCGACGACTCGGCCGACCTCGACGAGACCACCTACCTCTGCACCGCCGAAGTCGGTTTCGAGTGCGGCCCTGAGACGGCGGCCTACGAATTGGCCCGCAACGCCGAGGACCGTATCGTCGTGCCCTACGCCGAAATACCCGAGCTGGTCATCCAGGCGGTTATCGCCACCGAAGACAAGAACTACTTCGACCACCAGGGAGTCGATCCCGTCGGTCTCTCCCGAGCCGTGTATCAGGTGGGCAAACGGCGGTTGACCGGCGAGGGCAGCCTGCAGGGCGGATCGACCATCACCCAGCAATACATCAAGCTGATCTCCGGGGACACCTCCGACAGTGTTTCCCGAAAGGCTCGTGAAGTGGTTCGGGCCATCAAGTTCGAGCAGGAGCTGGCCGACGAGCTGGGCTCGAAGGAAGCAGCCAAGCAGCAGATCCTGGAGAACTACCTGAACCGCATCTGGTTCGGACGACGGTCCTACGGCATCGCGGCGGCCGCCCGCAACTACTTCGACAAGGAACTGGCCGAACTCACCGTGCCGGAGGCGGCCTATCTGGCCGGCCTGATCCGTAACCCCACGGCCGCCGACCCGCTTGACTTCCCCGACGAAGCCGCTCGCCGCCGTTCGGTCACCCTCGGCTTGATGGAGGAGCAGGAGTACGTAACCGCCGATCAACGGTTGCTGGCCGAGGAGGACGACTGGTCGTCGCTCATCCGGGTGGAAGCCAACGTCGAGGGCTTGGGCGACGTGAAGGGGGCCGATATCGGCTCCCAGTACTTCATCTGGGAGGCCCGGAAACAACTGGATCAGATCTTCCCTCAGGAGGAGTACTACCGCCGGAGTATGCGGGTCTACACCACTCTCGATCCCGATCTGCAGAAGCTGGCCTACGACACCGTCAACGCAACGCTCGACCCCAACAACCCTGACATGCCGCTGGGCTCTCTGGTCAGCATTGATGATCAAGGGCGGGTGGTGGCCATGATGGCCGGCGTCGACTGGGAGAAGTCGAAGGTGAACCTGGTCACGGGCCGAGGGGGCAGCGGCTTCGAGCCCGGGTCGACCATGAAGCCGGTGGTACTGGCCGAGTTCCTGGAGCAGGGCTTCTCCCTCGACTCACTGTACGACAACAAGCCGGTCAGGTACCCGGAGTGGGACTGGTCGCCCAGTGGCGGTACCAACAATCCCGTCAATCGTCACCGCACGGTGGCCGACGCCATGCGTTGGTCCCGCAACTCGATCTTCGCCCAGATGATCTTCGAAACTGGCATCGAACCGGCGGTCGACATGGCCCATCGCCTGGGCATCACCTCCGAGGTGCCGGCCATCCCGTCGATCGTGCTGGGCTCGAACACAGTGGCCCCGATTGAGATGGCCACCGTGTACTCGACGTTCAAGCATGAAGGTGTGCGTCTCGACCCGATCTACATCGAACGGATCGAGGACGCCGACGGCAACGTGCTGTGCTGGTATCCGACCGACATCGGTGACTGCGACGGCGACGTCTCATCGGCCGACGGCGTCCGCCAGGGTGAGTCGGTGCTCGACGGGTCGGTGGCCCGCCAGGTCAACAAGACACTGGTCGACGTGGCCGCCAACGGCACCGGCAAGAACGCCCTACTGGTTGATGACGACGGCACGGTTCGGGCCACCGCAGGCAAGACCGGTACCACCAACAACGCCCAGCACGCCTGGTTCTCGGGATTCAGCTGCGAGCTGACGACCACGGTCTGGATGGGATACCCCGGCGTCGATGGTCAGGTTGGCTTCCGCACCATGAGCGACGGCACCCTGGCCGAGGAGAATGTGAAGCGGGAGGCGGCCGGCGAGCCGCCGTGGCCGCTGATCAGTGAGCTGTTCCCCGACTATGACGAGATCCACGGTGGCGACATCCCGGCGCTGATGTGGCACGACTTCATGATGGCGGCCACCGCCAACGACGAACCGTGTGAGATCGCCACCGAGTCGTCGAGTTCCAGCCAGCATGTGCTTGGCCTGGATCTGCTGACCACGTTGGTGCCCTGCGCCGAGCCCGACCCGGCACTGGTGGCGGCGGCCCAGGCCGAGGCCCAATCGACGTCGACCTCCGAGCCCGAAGGCGGCGGTGGTGACGGCGACGGTGGCGACGGCGGGGGAGAAGGAGCGCTCGGTTTGATCGGGGGTGGCTCGGGCACCGGAACCGGGTTCGGGTACATCACCGGTCCGGCGTTCGCTCTGCGAGGCCCGATCGTTGCCCAGGACAACGGGAACGGCAACGGCAACAACGGAAACGGGAACGGCAACGGCAATGGTGGCGGGAATGTGATCGTGCCCACCACGGCCCCCTGTCTACCCATTGATCTCGACGGCAAGGTGATCGAGGACGCCACGACCACCACCGATCCGGCCGGCCCGTCAACGTCGGACCCCAATTCCTCGTCGACCGAACCGGAAGAGTCGACGTCGTCGACCGAGGACCCCGAGAACACCACGTCGACCGCGGCCGAGGACACCACCACCGAGACCACGGCGGCCACCTCGACGGAGACCTCGACTTCGACCACCGCCGACGGGGGCGGTAACGGCAATGGCAATGGCAACGGGAACGGCAACAATGGAAACGGCAACGGCGGTGGCGGAGCCGACGGTGCCGACGCCGTCATCGACGACGGCTGACCCTCACCCACGATCGATCCCACCCACGATCGATCCCACCCACGATTCTTGCAGTAGAAAACGAGGCCCAGCCTCGTTTTCTACTGCAGTTTTGGGCGGCGGAATGATTGGGCGGCGGAGTGATTGGGCGGCGGAATGATTGGGTGAAGGAACTCTTGGGCGAGGGTCAGGCGGCGCTGTCGATCTCAGGAGCAGCGGCCAACAGTTGGGCGCATACGTCGGTGGCGATGTCGACGAAACGGCGGGCCACCGGTGACAGTGAACGCTCGCCCACCCAGACCAGGTTCAGTTCCCGAGGTTCGATCTCGGGCACGGTGGACCGTACCGAGACCGTGGGGTCGGAGGTGTCAACCGTGAGCAGCGGCACCACGGCGATGCCCACCCCGGCGCTCACCATGCCCTGGATGGCCCCGTTGTCATGGGAGCGGAAGGCGTAGTTGGGGGTGACGCCCAGCCGCTCGAGGCCCCGGTCGACGGCCAAGCCGCAGGTGTCACCGGGGGGCTGACCGACGGCCGGCTTGCCCGACAGCGTCGTCAGGTCGACCGGGCCGGGGGGATGGTCGGCCGGGACCAGGGCGACATGGGGGTCGGCTCCCAGGTAGACCGACTCGGTGTCGGGGTCGGGTTGGCCGACGATGAAGGCCAGGTCGATATCGCCCCGACGCAGCGATCCGATCCGGAAGTCCTGGTCGGCGTCCTCCTCGACCACGGTCACCTCGATGTCGGGCGCCTCCTGGTTGAGACGACGAAAGATCAAGGGCAGAACCCGGGCCGAGATCGACTGGAAGGTCCCGACCGCCAGCTTGCCCGACACCCCCCGGCCGAAGCGGTCCAGATCGTGCTCGGCCAGCTCGATGCGTTCGATCAGAGCGGTGGCATGTTCCAGCATGAGTTCGCCGGCCGCCGTCAACACCGGCCGGCGGGGCCCGGATGGACGGTCGAACAACGGTTGACCCACCATTTGCTCCAGTGCCGCCACCTGCTGGGACACCGCCGACTGGGTGAACCCCAGCCTGGTGGCGGCCTTGCCGAAGGTGCCTTCCTCGGCCACCGCCCGCAGGGCCAGGAGATGGCGGACGCTCAGATCGTTCCACATACTCATATCATAAGCAAAGCTGATCAATACGTCAAATAATCATCGCTTTTGATTAATTAACTGCAGTCGTAGCATGAATACATGAAGAAGATTCCCAGCACAGAAGACCTCACCCGGATCGGTGAATCCATCCACGATCAGGGGTTCCAACCGAATGAACAGGCAGTGGTCGACCTGGCTGCGCTTGCTCGTCAAACCCGTCCTCAGTGGGCCGTCCTCGACGCCATCATCGACGACACCCAGGCCGACGTCGTGCGGACCCGGGCCTTCAGTCGGCTGGCCGCCGAGTGGGACGCCATCGGTGC
Organism: Acidimicrobiales bacterium; assembly: GCA_965216685.1. Lineage (GTDB taxonomy): Bacteria > Actinomycetota > Acidimicrobiia > Acidimicrobiales > SZUA-35 > JAHELU01. Next base: position 1,798,525 of record OZ244195.1, on the reverse strand, counting down.
CGAACTGGAGAAGTTCCGAGCCCGATTCGAAGCCGATCTGGCCGAACTGCTCACCACCTGGAACAACCACCAGGAGCTTCGCCGCACCGGCGCCCCCGTGGCCGAGCTGGCCCGGTCCCGGTTCCGGCTCGATGCTCTGCGCCCTGGTATGGGTCGCTACCGGAGAGCTGTGACACGATAAGCGAGTGACTCTCGCGGACCTCAATCAGCTGGTGGCCGAGGCTCACGAGGCCTACCGGTCCGATCGGCCCCTCAGCGCCCGCTGGCACACCGAAGCCTGCCGCTATCTGCCCGGCGGCAACACCCGGTCCGTGCTGCATTTCGACCCCTTCCCGTTTCGGGTGGCTTCGGCCCATGATCAGGTACTGATCGACGTCGACGGCCACCGGTACATCGACTTCTGTGGCAACTACACCGCCGGCCTCCTCGGCCATTCCCCGGCCGGGGTGGCCGCGGCCGTGACCGAAGTGCTCAGCGACGGCTGGGCCCTGGGCGCCACCCATCCCCGAGAGGTCGAGTTGGCCCGCCTGATCTGCGACCGCTTCGGGTCGATCGACCAGGTTCGTTTCACCAACTCCGGTACCGAGGCCAACCTCATGGCCATCGGCACCGCTCTCCATCACGTGAACCAGGCCGGGGCGGACCGACAGACCATCGGGGTGTTCGGCCGTGCCTACCATGGTGGCGTCCTGTCGTTCGGCCCCCAGGGCGGACCCCACAGCCCGATGAACGTCCCCCACCGGTTCCGGGTGGCTCCGTTCGACGACATCGCCGGTCTCGATGAACTCTTCCAGCCCGATCTGGCCTGTGTGCTGGTGGAGGCGGTACAGGGCTCCGGCGGCTGCCGGCCGGCCTCCACCGCCTTCCTCCGCGAACTGCGTCACCGCTGCGACGACGCCGGTGTCGTCCTCATCTTCGACGAGGTGATGACCTCCCGCCTTGCTCCGGGCGGCGCCCAACAACGGTTCGATGTGATGCCCGACATGACCACCCTGGGTAAGTATCTGGCCGGGGGCATGACGTTCGGGGCCTTCGGCGGTCGGCGGGACATCATGGCCGCCTTCGTCCCCGGCTCCGGTTCGCTGACCCAGGCCGGCACCTTCAACAACAACATCGTGTCGATGACGGCCGCCATCGCCACCCTTCGTCACGAGCTCGACGCCGACATGGTGGGCAAGGTCAATGCCAGGGGCGACCGTCTCCGGGATGACCTCCAGGCCGCCTTCGACGCCGCCGGCGGCCACTACTGGGTGACCGGGCTGGGATCGATGCTCTGTGTCCACAGCGACGACGATCGTCGCGTCGAGCTCTACTTCCACGCCATGTTGGCCGATGGCCTGTACCTGGCCCGCCGGGGTTTCATGGCCCTGTCCCGAGAGGTGACCGACGACGATTGCGCCCGCCTGGTCGACAGCACGACCAGGTGGTTGGCTGATCGACCGCTGGAAGCCGGCTAGCAGGGTGCTGAAATTCTTCTGGTTGGTGCTCGCGTTCTGGTCGGGAATCGAAAAGAATGGGGGGATGCGTGGAACCCCTGACCGGCAGTTGTCGATGTTGTCGTCGTTGAGCACCGAGGATCTGATCCCGGTGGATCATCCGATCCGCCGGATCCGGGTCGTGGTCGACGAGGTGTTGGCCGGTCTTGATAGCGAGTTCGACGCTATGTATGCGGACTCGGGTCGGCGGTCGGTGCCACCGGAGACCCTGTTGAAGGCAACGGTGTTGATGGCGATGTACTCGATCCGTTCCGAGCGGGCGTTCTGCGAGCGACTCAACTATGACATGTTGTTCAAGTGGTTCTTGGATCTGGCGATCGACGACCGGGCGTTCGACGCGACGACGTTCACGAAGAACCGGGAACGCCTTTTGGATCACGAGATCGCGGATCGGTTCTTCGCTGCGGTGGTGACCCAGGCGAAGCTGCGCCGCTACATGTCGTCGGATCACTTCTCCGTCGATGGCACCTTGTTGCAGGCGTGGGCATCGAACAAGAGCTTCAAACCCAACGACCGCAGCAACGACGACGACGATGGGAACGGGTTCAAGGGCCGCAACGCCGAGATCGATTTCAAGGGGCAGCGCCGGTCGAACTCCACGCACACCTCCACGACCGATCCCGAGGCGATGCTGTTCCGCAAGTCCAACGCAGCCCCAGCGGAGCTGTCCTATATGGGGCACCTGTTGATCGAGAACCGCTGCGGGCTGATCGTCGACGCCGAGTTGACCCAAGCGACCGGCTACGCCGAGCGCGATTGTGCCACCGAGATGCTCAGACGGTTGCCAGCATCGGGCAGGCGCCGGACCGTCGCTGGGGACAAGAGCTACGACACGAAGGACTTCGTCGCTGAGGTCCGTGAGCTGGGGTTCACGCCACACGTCGCCCAGAACACCAGCAACCGAAGATCGGCGATCGATGGGCGCACCACCCGCCACGACGGCTACGGCGTGTCCCAGCGGATCCGGAAACGGGTCGAGGAGCCCTTCGGTTGGATTAAGACCGTCGGGGCTGGCCGCAAGCTCCGCTACATCGGCCAAGCCCGCAACCGGGCCTGGTTCAAGACCGAAGCCGCTGTCTACAACCTGATTCGGATCTGCGCTCTCGACGCCGCGACAGCCTGACCCCTGCCTGGCCCGGTCCCAACAGGGGCCTCCCGAAGCCGCCAGGCGGCCTCGGGGCCACCCGATCCGGGCCACCACCATCACCGGACCCGACACCTGGAACCACCCCTAGCACCAATACACGGCCTACCGACCGATTTTCCGCACCCTGCTAGACGTCGTGGCCGAAGGGGGCCTGGTCGGTCGGACAGCCGAGGGACCGAGCGCTGGTTCAGGCGACGTCGGCCGTCACCACGACGACCCGGCACCCCCGTCGCCCTCGTCGGCCACGGTGTCAGGGCTGCTGGGAGCGGCCCTGGCCGTGACCGCCTGGGGGTCAGCCAGCGTGCTGGTCAAGGCCGTCGACATGGGCGGACTGGCCGTGGCCGTCTACCGCTTCCTGCTCCATTTCGTCGCCATCGCCGCCTGGATGTCGTTGCGGGGCAAGCCGTTCACCCTGGTGGCCCTACGCCGCTCGGCCTTCGGCGGCATCGCCCTCGCCCTCGACGTGGCCTTCTTCTTCACCGCCATCAAGGAGACGTCGGTCATCAACGCCACCCTCATCGGCGCTCTCCAGCCGGTGCTGGTGGGTGTGGTGGCGGCCCGCTTCTTCGGCGAACGGATCCGGGGTCGAGACGCCCTCTGGTCCATTGTCGCCCTGGCCGGAGTCTTCGCCGTGGTGTTCACCGCCGCCGACAACGATGTGTCCAGCCTGCGGGGCGACCTACTGGCGGTGGCCGCTCTCATTTCCTGGAGCGGCTACTTCATCGCCTCCAAGAACTCGGCCGGTCGACTGACGCCAACCGAGTTCACCGCCGGGGCCGCCCTGTGGGCCGGTGGGCTCAACCTGCCCCTGGCCGTTGCCTTCGGTCAGGACCTGACGATTCCCGGCGAACGGGATCTGGTCCTGATTCTGATCATCACCTTCGTGGCCGGGGTCTTCGGCCACAGCCTGATGAACTGGTCGCTGGTCCAGATCCCGCTGTGGGTCGGTTCGACCTTCACGCTGCTGATCCCGGTGGCGGCGTCGATGATCGCCTGGGCCTGGCTCGACGAGCCGCTCAGCACGGCCCAGATCGTCGGCACCATGGTCGTCCTGGGCGCTCTGGCCGCCATCGTGATCGGCCAGTCGGCCAAGGGGGATCGAGCCCGCTGAATGACGGCCGGCCCTACACTGGTGCCCTTGCTGGTGGTCAACTCGGAGCCGGACGACGGTGACAACGGAGATGGCGACGGGGGCGACGGTGACCCCGACGGTTCCGTTGGTTCCCCTCGCCGCGCCGACTGGGGTCGTCGGCTCACCGATCACCGGGTCCGGCGGTCGGTCGGTTGGACCATGTTGGTGGTGTCGTTGATCGGTGTGCTGGCCGCCGCCATCGGGGTCGTGGTGGCCTGGCGCCTGCTGGCCGGATTGAATGACGCCACCACCGACACGCTGGCCGTCACCATCGACGCCCTGGACTCCATCGAGGACACCATCGACGTGGCCGACGGCACGGTGGCCTCCACCTCGCAGGCCCTCGCCGAGCTGGAGAGCACTCTTGTCACCCTGGCCGATTCGCTGGAGTCGGGGGCCACCGTGGTCGACGACACCGGCCAACTGACCGAGACGGCGGCACCGGCCCTGGCCGACGCCACGGTCACACTCCGCCAGATGGAGTCGATCGGCGAACGCATCGACGGGTTCCTGGCCGCCGTGGCCAACATCCCCTTCACTCCCGACTTCGATCCCGAGGGAGGGTTGGGTGTCACCTTCGGTCGCCTGGCCGACGACATCGATCCGCTCGATGAGGAGCTGGCCGACACCGCCCGGAGTCTGGAGGCATTCGAAGGTTCGTTGGGGGATCTCCGGACAGACGTCGACGCCCTGGTCGTGACCATCGGTGCGGTCAACGAGGAGCTGGCCGCCGGCGAGGAGCTTCTGGTCCAGTACCGAGATGACGTTGCCCGGGCTCGACAGGTGGCGCTGTCATCGCAGGCCGACCTGAGCCGGGATCAGTCGGCTCTGCGGTGGCTGATCCTGCTGGCCGGTCTGGCCTTTGCCGTGGCCCAGCTGGTGCCGCTGTGGCTCGGCCTGTCGCTGCTGGTCGAGGGTCAGGGAGACGTCTCGTAGTTGATCCCCAACCGTTGGGACTCTTCGGGGCAGAACACCATGATGGCCGTGGTGATGGTGACGTTCAGCTGCTCCGGCGTCAGGTCGCTTTCGCTGGTGGTCACGGCAACTTGACGGAGATCATCAAAGGCTGCTCGATCTTCGGCTCCGGTGGCGTACACGCAGTAGGTCGAAGCGAACGTCGTGATCTGATGGTCGCTCAACTCCGAGGTTGCCAGCTCATGTTGTTCCAATCGGGCCCGGAAGTCGGTGACCTTGACAGCGACCTCGGGATCAGCCGGCGGGTCGGCTGTCGTCGACTCGGCTTCGGCTGTGGTCGCAGGGAGGTCGCCGGCCGAGGTGGCGGTCGAAGGGGTTGAGTCGACGACTGACGACTCAGAACCTTCCTCGGTGGTGGCCAGATCGGTGCTGGCCGAACCGTACATGACCTGAGCCACGGTCGCCGGCACCAGGATCAGCCCACCGATGATGGCGGCGATGACCCATTGCCGCCGGCTGTTGCCGGTGGCGCCGGCCGGCGGATTGTCGGGATGGTGGTCCGGGTCATCGGCGCCGCCTCTTCGATCCTCGACCTCGACCTCGGGTTCGGCCTCGGCCTCGACCTCGGGTTCGATCTCGACCTCGATCTCCTGCTTGTCCTTGAAATCGAGAGTGGGCTCCTCGTCCGGGATCGAGTCCGCCGAGTTCGCCGACCGAGCGTGGTCGGTGGCCGACCGTTCGATCGTGTCGACCCACTCCTCGCCGCCGATCCCGACCGGAACGGTGATCGAGTCCTCAGCATCGTCTCCAGCCGGCCTTCTGACATAGTTGGGTGAAGGTTCGGGATCGGTGTCGGCCTGAGAAGTCGACTGCGGATCGACTGCCGGTTCATCGGGAGGATCATCGGGCCCGTACGCCGGATGCCACCACCGTCCGTCCTGTGCTCGGTACCAGTTCTCGGGCGGCGGCCACGGCAGCTCCTCACCGTTCCACGAAATGTAGGTACTGGTCATCCTCTCCTATCCGGACGACTCGTCGACATGATTGTCAAACATTCCACGTTCAAGGTTAGTGTCCTGTCAAGCTGATCATGTCACCGGCGGGTCAAGATGGCTCGGTGTGGCCTGGGCTGTTCTCCCGTTCTGCCGCTACTGTCCTTCGATGATGTAACAATGGTGTCGATCAATGTCGTGGAAGAGTTGGTCGCCTCAGCTCACCGTGGTGAGTCCATTGGGGTAAGAGCCCGGGATAGGAGAAGTGCATTATGGGTGATGGCGCGAAGAAGGTTTTGGCCGCGGTCTGCGGAGCCCTGTTGGTCATGGGCTTGATCGGTTTCCTGCCCGGTGGGGCGGCGGCCCAGAGCGACTCGCCCAGGATCAACCTCATCAACGGTATCCCCGACAGTTCAGTCGATCTCCAGTTCTCCACCGGCGACACGATCTCCGACTTTGCTTTCCGCGACACCTATGATCTCTCGGGCCTGGCCGGCTCAACCGTCGGAGTGGTCATCAATGATTCGACCTCCGATGACACGTTGCTCGACGTCGATCAGTTGGTGTTGCCGGCATCGGGCAACGTTTCGGTTCTCCTGCATCTCAAGGTCGACGGTTCGTACAGCTTGTCCCATTTCGAGAACGATCTGTCGCGGGTTGAAGCCGGAAAGAGTCGTCTGGTGATCCGTCACCTGGCGGCCGCACCCCCGGTTGATGTATTGGCCGCCGGCGAGGTGGTGTTCGACGCTCTCGGCAACGGCCAGGAACGGAGCGCCGATGTCGATGCCGGTGAGGTGTCGGCCAGCCTTGTTCCGTCGGGCGATGATGGTCCGGTGATCATTGGACCGGCCGACCTTCCGTTGGTGGAAGGCGACATGTTGATCGTCTACGGTCTCGGCTCGGTCGACGATGACACCATGACCGTGATCACCGAGTCGATCACCGATCTCGACACCCCGCCGTCCGGCGTCGACACCGGCAACTCCGCCCCGTCGGCTCTTGCCCTGTCCACGGTTGCCGTGCTGGCTTCGGTTGTGGTCGGCCTGGCCATTACTGGTGGGTACGGCCTCCGTCGTCGCTGGATTGGCGTCCATCAGCCCTGATATCGGCGAGAACCGGTGGCCATGACGCCCTTCGGTCGCCAGCTCGTCATCGGCCTGATCGTCGGGCCGTTGGTCATTCTCGGCCTGTTCGCCTGGAGTGCCGCCGGACGACAATCGCCGTCCGGTGACAGCGAACCGGCAGTGCCGGCGGCGGCTGCTGCCGTCGCACAGGAGACCGCCGGCGGCAATGGATCCGACACCATCGGTTCAGAGGTCACAGAAGGCGACACCGGCACCGACCGTATCCGTCGCCTGCCCCAGGCCCAGGGTCTGCCCGAGCGGGAGCCGGATGCCTCGGCTCCGATCGGCATCCGCATCGCCGATATCGGGATAGACGGCGACGTCGTTCCGGTGGGAGTGGAGAGCGACGGGGCGTTCGAGGTTCCGGCGGTGCATCAGGTGGGTTGGTACCGTTTCGGCTCGAGCGCCGGCCAGGCCGGATCAACGGTGCTGGCCGCTCACATCTCCTATGACGGCATCGACGGTGTCTTCCGACATCTGGAATCGGTGACCGTCGGCGCTGCGGTCGACGTCGACATGGCCGACGGCTCCGTCGAGCGCTATGAGGTTGTCGACGTCGTCGAGTACCACAAGAGCGACCTGCCGGTCGAGGATCTGTTCGCCGAATCCGGGTCGGATCGTATGGTGCTCATCACCTGCGGGGGCACCTTCAACCCCCGGCTTCGGAGTTACGATTCCAACGTCGTGGCCTATGCCGAAGCGGTTGACTGATGCCTGGCCGGTGCTGACCGTCGTTCGCTACATTCACAGTCGTGGGCCTGTCCTTCCGTCCTGTTGCCCGATCCGACTTCGATCTGCTGGCCCGCTGGTTGGCCGATCCGCTGGTCCGCCGCTGGTGGAATCACGAGTACACGGTCGAGGCGCTCGAACGTGACTTCGGGGCCACGATCGACGGAAACGAACCGGGCGACCTCGACTTGGCGCTGTTGGCTGACGGGTCCGACGGCATGGCCCGCCCGGTCGGACTGATCCAGTCGTATCTGTTGCACGACTTCCCGACCTACGTCGAGGAGCTCTCGACCGTGATGGAGATACGTCCCGGTGACGGCAGTATCGATTACCTGGTCGGTGAGCCCGACTGCCGAGGTCGTGGTGTCGGTCGAGCGATGATCGCCGCCTACATCGATCGGGTCTGGCTTCGGTTTCCTGCCCTGACCCAGCTTGTGGTGCCGGTGTCGGCGGCCAATGTGGCATCGTGGAAGGCCCTGGCCGGAGCCGGTTTCCACAAGCTGGGAGAGGGCGATCTCGAACCGGACAACCCCATCGACGATCCCCGCCACATCATCATGGGTATCGACCGGCCGATACATCATCATGGGTATCGAGCGGCCGATCAATCGGAGGTGAAGAGGTGACCGACTGTGACGCCTTGACCTCGGATCAATGGTGTCGTGCGGCTGGGGGTGAGGCCCGCCGGCAAGGGGTGCTGTTCGTGGGCCACCAACCGGGTGCCGGGCGGCGTTCGATCAAGTATTCGGCGAACGACAGGCGTCACCATGGCGGCCGGTACGAACAGGAAGAACACTGTTCCGTCGGAGGCCTCGGCCGGCAGCTGATCGCCTGAGGCGTCACCTTCGAAGATCTGGACGCGGTCTCCGAGTCCGTCGCCGGCCACCCGTCGCCGGGCTTCGGCCACCAGGTCGGGATTCGACTCCACGCCCACTGCCCGGCATCCCCGATCCTTGACGGCCTGGGCCAGCACCCGCCCGTCACCACATCCCAGATCAACCAGGATGTCAGTGGGGGCCACGGCGGCGAGATCGAGCAATGGGGGTATGAGATCGAGTGGCGTGCTGAGAAACGGTCCGAGGGTGTGGGCCGGGGTTCGCCGGCCGATTCGTTCGGCCAGCAGCCGGACCGGGCGGAGGGCGAAGTACAGCGGCCACAGCCGGGCTGGCAGGTCGATGGCGGCGTAGTCGCTCTCGTTGGGGATCAGGATGTCGGGGATGGCGCCCACCGGGCCGGTGGGAGACGGCCAGCCGAGGTCGAGCACCGTGGTGACGTCGGTTGTGCGGGCCACTGTCAGGCTGCTACCCGTCCGGCGTAGGGCGGCGCCGGCGGCCCCCTCGATCGGTTGCCACGGCTGGTAGCCGTGGGCCAGGAGGGTGGAGGCGGCGCTGATGGCCTGGTCGACGCGGCCGAATCTGAGGGTGGCGTGGTGGCGCTGAGCGGGTGCCGCCGGGTCGCCATCGATCTCGGCACTGATGCCAAGGTGGCCGAGGTGGGCGATCACCGCTTCCACGTCGTCCGCCGTCCGCCGCCCGATGGCCTGACAGGCGGCTTTGGCGTCGGGGTGGTCCACGTCGGCCAGTCGATCCTGGTGGATGGCCTGTATCAACCGGTCGTTGTCGTTCAGCGGGGGTGAGGCGGGCTGGGACACTGCGGTCGAGGCTACCCCATCCCGTCGCATCGTCGCGGCCGGAACGGGCGCACTAGTCTCGACGGGGTGACCGGCCGGCGTTATCGCTACCAGAACCCGGCCCTGCTGGGCACGGTTGTCGACTTCTCGTTCGAGGTTGGGGGAGTGGGTGATCACGATGACGACGATGTGGCCGATAGGGCCGGCGCCCACCTTCTGGCCGAGGTGGTACGACTCCAGGCGATCTTCAACGTCTTCGACCCCGACAGCCAACTGAGCCGTTGGTGTCGAGGAGAGTGGGTCGAGTCCGAGTCCGACGGGGAGTTCAGCCAATTGATGGCCCAGGCCCTCCGCTGGCAGCGGTTGACCGGCGGTCTGTTCAACCCGCTGACTGGTGAGCTGTCGGTACTGTGGGCCGAAGCCGAGGTCGAGGGGCGTGAACCCGCGCCGGGCCGCTTGGCTGCCATGGCCGGCGCCATCGCCACTCCCCGTTTCAACTTCGTTGACGGTCACCCTCAGCCCGACGGCGACTGCTCCCGTTTCAACCTCAACGCCATGGCCAAGGGCTACATCGTTGATCGAGCGCTGTCGGCCACCGGCGCCCGCTTCGGCCTTCTCGACAATCTGCTGGTCAACGCCGGGGGCGACCTCTGCCATCGGGGGAGTGGTCGGGCCCGAGTGGGGATCGAGAACCCCGGGCGGCCCTATGACAACGAGCCGCCGCTGACCGTCATTGAGATCGGCAACGAGGCGGTGGCCACCAGCGGGGCCACCCGGCGGGGATTCCAGGTGGGCGACCGACGGCTGGGCCACGTGCTCGACCCCCGGACCGGTCAGACGGCCGAGGGCTCGGCCCAAGCCACCATTGTGGCCCCGTCGGCCATGGTGGCCGATGTGGTGGCCACCTCGGCGCTGATTCTGCCGTCATCGGAGGCGGTGGTGTTTCTCGATGATCTGGCGGCCACGACACCGCTGGCCGGGTTGATCATCGACCACGACGGTGGCTTGCACCCCACCAGCCGGTGGCGTGAGCGCTTCGGACCGTGACACCGAGATGGGGATTAGGCTGCGGCGATGGCAACTCTTCCCCTGCTCGATTATCAAGACATGTCGCCCGAAGCTCAGGCCGTCGTCGACGACATCAAGGTGGCCCGAGGCGTTGACGACGTCAACAATTTCTGGAAGGCGCTGGCCCACCACCCGGCCGAGCTGCGCCGTGTCTGGGACGGGCTGGCCCAGGTGATGGCTCCAGGGGCACTCGACCCGCTGACCAAGGAGCTGATCTATCTGGCGGTCTCGGTGACCAACAACTGCGACTACTGCGCCCACTCCCACACGGCATCGGCTCGGGCCAAGGGCATGACCGAGGAGCAGTACGGCGAGTTGCTGGCCGTGGTGGCCATGGCGTCACAGACCAATGCCTTGGCCAACGGCATGAGGGTTCCAGTCGATGACGCCTTCCGGCGTTGAGGCCTTGTAGCAGCAAGGGGCCGGGCCTGGCCCGTCAGCCAGTGGCCTTGGCCTTGGCCGAAAGCCGCTTGCGCCGGTCGGCGGTGAGCTGATCGCCTTCGGTGGTGCCGTCGTGGAAGGCTCCGATGATGTCGTCAAGGGGCGATTCGAGTCCGCCGTAGTTGCATTCGATGAGCCGATGGTGGAGCTGGTGATGGAAGTCGCCGACGTGGAGCCTGACGCCGAGTGGGAGTTTGATGGCGTCGTATCCGGTGTGGGACAGCGGCGCACCCACGCCGTGATGGAGCATGGCGAACAGCATGTGTACCGGATGGGAGGGCACCACCAGAAGCACCAGCACGTCGGAGAACAGGATGAACTGCTCGACCGGGTGCATGGCCAGGCCGGACCACGGTCCGATGTTGACGTTGCGGTGGTGCCAGGAGTGGACGTGGCGGTAGACCGGCCGGCGGTGGAGCAGCCAGTGATGAAGCGAGAAGTACAGCACCGACCACAGGGGGACAATGAGGATGAGGGCGGTGAACCACAGTGGATTGGACGACCACGTGATCATGTCGGCCCACCCGTTGGCGTAGGCCCACCAGATGAAGGCTTCCCATCCGGTCCAGCACAGCACGGCCGGGCCCAGGGTGAGGGCCATGTTGTCCTTGACCTGGTCGTTGAACAGGAAGATGCGTTTGTTGCGGCCCAACGGTCGGGCGTCGTAGCGCAGGTCGTCGCCCTGGCGGGCCAAGGTGTAGAGATACAGATGGGTTCCACCGGCGGCCACCGCCACCACCGCCAGGTTGCGGAGCCAGAGTCGGAGTATCCAGCCCGGTTCGAGGGTGGCCGCCGACTCGAGCGATGGGCTGGCGAAGCGCCATAGGACCACGGCGGCGGCCAGCATCAGGACCCGGGGGGTGGCGATTCGCCATCCTCGAAGCCAGAACGTCACTATCGAGGTCGGCTTCAACGGCCGATGGAACAGCGGCCACGACCGGAGGGGTAGCGGGGGGACGAAATGCCAACGACCGGCCGGCCGCACAGTCTCCATGGCGCTGATTGTGAGCCCGCCGAGCGACCATGTCAATGGTCGATGACAGACCCACTATTCCCTTGGTGTATACTCAGAACCAGAGGTCGACGCCAAGGAGGCCGTTTATGGCTTTCAACCCCCAACGAATCGTCATTCCAATGCTGAGGCAGGTGGTCAACCGTCCCCGGTTGGCCGAATTCCTCTTCGGCCGCGACCGCTGGGGCAACCCGCTCACCGACGAACGGTACTCGAACCCCTTTCCCCTGATGGAACGGATGCGGGCCGACGGGCCGGTGGTCGAACGCAAGGCCTACCAGTCGTGGTTCATCTTCGGCTACGACGAGATTCAGCATGTCGTGGCCCACCGCGACGTCAGCGCCTCGCAGCTCATCGACCAGATCATGGAGGTCCGCCCCTACAGCCGGCTGGCCCCCAGGACCCAGCAGTTCTTCTGCCAGTGGATGTTGACCCGCGACGAACCTGATCATGGGCGTCTGCGCCGCCTGGTCAATCGGGCCTTCACCCCGCGGCGGATCGCCGAGCTGGAGCCGTTGGTGGAGGCGGCGGCGACCCGGCTGCTGGAACCACTGGCAGGCCGCGACGAGGTAGACATCGCCACCGAGTTCAACGCCCGGCTGCCGGTCAACGTGATCCTGGGCATGCTTGGTGTTCCTCTGGAGCGAGAAGAGTGGCTGCGGGAGCAGGCGGCCGAGGTCGGTTTGTTCTTCAGCCCATTCGACATCTGGGAACCGGCCCGACTCGATCGAGCGGTGGCCGAACTCGACGCCTACTTCGGCCAGTTGGCCGATGAGCGGCGGGACAACCCCCAAGACGACCTGCTGACCGCCCTGGCCACGGCCGAGGATCCGGAGGAGGCTGGCGGTCGGCTGAGCCGCCACGAGCTGATCGCCAACGTCGGGTTGTTGGCCTTCGCCGGGTTCGACACCACGGCCAGTGCCCTGGGCAACTTCATACTGGCCCTTCACCGCAACCCGGCCCAGCGTCGCCTGGTCATCGACAACCCCGAACTGTGGCCCAATGCCATCGAGGAACTTTTGCGCTATGACGGTCCGACGGCGCTGAATCAGCGGTTCACCACCGCCGAGATCGAGGTGGGAGGTAAGGTCATTCCACCCGGTTCGGCCATCTCACTGATGATGCAGGCCGGCAACCGCGATCCTCGACGGTACGAGCAGCCCGGTGAGCTGATCCTGGATCGGCCCGAACCCACCCCGCTCTCGTTCGGCCACGGCGTCCACTACTGCCTCGGCGCCCATCTGGCCCGACAGGAACTACGGGTCGGTATGCGAGCCTTTCTCGACCACTTCGGCGAGTACACGGTCGACGAGTCGTCGATCGAATGGCGTCGCAACCTGGCCATTCGAGGCCCGCTGTCGATGATGGTGTCGCCCGGCTGACGGCCAGCAGGCCGACGCTGACGGGTCGGCGACCCTCAGGCCTTAGGCCGTCAGCGGCGGGACCGCCCAGTAGAAGTCGGGGCTGAGCTGCTTGGTTTCCAGCAACTGCTGCAGGCGCTTGAGTCGGGTGAAGGGTGGGGCCAGGAACATGGCTTCGTTCATGTCGACGGCTTCGAACACACCGAGCAGCTGGCGGGACCCCCGTTCGGCGTTCCACTCGCAGGCGAAACCGGGTAGTTGGCTGGAGATTTTGTCGAAGTTGACCCGGTAGCTGCGGTTGTCCGAGGCCGGCCCGAAGGTCAGCTCACAGCCCGGGAACACGTCGGCCACGATCTCGGCGATCTGGCGAACCTGATAGTTCTGCTCGTTCGACCCGACATTGAACACCTCGTTGTGGATGGCCTCCCGGGGAGCGGTCAGGACACACTCGATGGCCTTGGCGATGTCGAGGGCGTGGACCAGCGGACGCCACGGTGAGCCGTCGGAGATCATGGCGATCTCCTTGGTGGTCCAGGCCAGGCCCGACAGGTTGTTCAACACGATGTCGAACCGCATGCGAGGCGAGGCGCCGAAGGCGGTGGCGTTGCGGAGAAAGGTGGGAGAGAAGTTGTCGTCGGCCATGGGGGCCAGATCACGCTCGACCAGGGTCTTGCACTCGGCGTAGGCCGTTTGCGGGTTGACCGCCGAGGTCTCGTCGAGCTCACCGTCGGCCACGCCGTAGACCGAGCACGACGACATGTAGACGAAGCGCTCGACCCCGGCCGCCTTGGCCAGTTCGGCCAGCTTGACCGAACCCTGGTGGTTGATCTCGTGGGTGATGCCGGGCCGCAGCTCCCCGGTCGGGTCGTTCGACAGCTCGGCCATGTGAACCACGGCGTCGACAGCCTCGAGGTCGGCCGCCTCCACGTGGCGCAAGTCCTTGATCAGCGTGTGAGCGGTGCTCGCCACGCCGTGGTACAGCCAGCCGGTCATGTAGTAGCCGGTGTCGAGCCCGACCACCTCGTGGCCCCGGGCCATGAGGCGGGGGGCCAGCAGCGAACCCAGATAGCCCTCGGTGCCGGTTACCAGAATGCGCACACGCTTCCTTTCGCTGCGGCCTCCGATTCAGGGCCGGGGTCGGTCGGCCACGCCGGCCTCGGCCAGGGCCGGGAGCGCCCGGTCGACAATGGTACCGGCGATCTCCAGGGAGGCCGTCGCCGCCGGCGATGGGGCATTACACACATGCAGCGCCCGCGGCCGGTCGACCAACAGAAAATCGTCGACCAGCGAACCGTCGGGACGTAGGGCCTGGGCCCGGATGCCGGCGGGGGAGGGCACCAGGTCCTCGGCTCGAATCTCCGGGATCAGCTGCTGGAGCGATGCGGTGAAACGGCGGCGGCTCAGGGAGCGCCGGACCTCGTCGATCCCGGTGCGCCAGTGTTTGGCCGCCAGTTTGCGGAAGCCGGGGTAGGCCAGGACCTCGGCCAGTTCCCGAAGGTCGACATCGGTTTTCGAGTAGCCCTCCCGGGCCAGGGCCAACACGGCATTCGGCCCGGCATGCACCCCACCACCGACCATCTTGGTGAAGTGCACCCCGAGGAAGGGAAAGGCCGGGTCGGGCACCGGATAGATCAAGGTGCGGACGAGATGCTCCCGCTCCGGCACCAGCTCGAAGTATTCGCCCCGGAAGGGCACGATCTGAGCCCCGGGGTCACTTCCCTCGGCCCGGGCCAGGCGATCGGAATACTGGCCGCCGCAGGTGATGACGAACCGGGTACGGATGTCGCTGCGGTTGGTGATGACCCGGTGGGAGTCGGTGTCGGCCTCGATCCCGGTGACCCGCTCGCCCAGCCGGATCACCACCCCCCGTTCGGTGGCGTCGGCGGCCAGGGCGCGACACACGCCGACGTAGTCGATGATGCCGGTGCTGGGAACCCTGATGGCCGCCACACAATGCACGTGAGGTTCGATCTCAGCCGCTTCGGCCGGCGAGATCAGCGACACATCGAGGCCGTTGTCCACGCCCCGCTGGTGCAGGGCCCGCAATCGTTCCAACTGCTCGGGTCGGGTGGCCACGATCAGCTTGCCGCACAGCTCGTGGGCGACACCCCGGTCGGCGGCGAAGCGCACCATCGACTCCCGCCCCCGGCGACAGAGCTCGGCCTTGAGACTACCGGGCTGGTAGTAGATGCCGGAGTGGATGACCCCGGAGTTGCGTCCGGTCTGGTGGCGGGCCAGCTCCGCCTCCTTCTCCAGCACCGTGATGGAGGCATTGGGCAGGCGCTCCGACAGCTCGGCGGCCACGGCCAGACCGATGATGCCGCCACCCACGATCACACAGTCCCGGTGCCGGCCGGCGGCCGATGGTTGTCCACTCATAACGGATCACGATACGGCCTCGATGTCACCGGGCCGCAGCCGGAGACGGAGCGACGCCGCCATCATCAGAAGGGCGGTGGCCAGGATCCAGAGCTGGTACGGGTCGAGGCCGGTCACGGGTTCGAGAGGGGTTCTTCCGACGGCACTGGCGGCAATGAGGAATCCGGCCACGAACAGACCGGCCTGGTGGGAGGTTGAGCCGATGACGTCCATCATCGTCATGACCCGAACCGAGTTGGAGTTGTCGACCCGGCGATGGCTGAGTTCGGTGATACCGATCCCGGCGAATCGGCGGGCGCAGGTTCCGACCACGATCAGCGTCAGCAGCCAGACCCCGGCCCGGCCCGAGGTGATCGGTCCGTCGATGGCGACCACGGCGACGGTGCAGGCCGCCAACACCGTGGCCCCGGCCTTGACCACCGTCACCACATGACGTCCGGGGTCGCGCCACAACAACGAGGCCACGATCGGTCCGGCAGCCAGGGCGGCACCGATCAGGCCGAGGCTGCCCTCGGGCCACAGCACGAACGCGGCGTAGGTGACCAGCAACGGCCATTGCACCAGGCCGAGCGCCGGAATCAGCAGGTACAGGCTGTGGATGCCGGCCCGGCCGTCGTAGTCGACCGCCGTGGATTGATGGCCGACGGCCTCGGGCTCGATCCCAGTGGCGGCGTTGGAAGCCTGATCAACCTCGCCCTCGTCGGGGGGCGGTGGCAGCACGGCCAGGAATCGGGAGACGGCGAAGGCGGTCAAGGCGATGGCAATCAGGAAGCCGATGCGACCGGTCCGGTTGAGTTCGCCGAACAGCAGGGTCGAGCCGAGGATGACAAAACCGTTGACGGCTCCGGCCGGGCCCAGCATGAACGCCCGCTGGCCACTGGTCAGACAGTAGGAGATCAACGGCTGCCATGAGGTGGCCAGGAGAACCGACACCGAGATCTCGGCCAGGATGGCGATGACCAGGGCCAGCCCGGCCACCCACGATCCCGGTTCGGCCCAGGTGATCAGGGCGGCGGTGGCCAACGCCATCAACCCGGCGGCCAGGAGATACAGCCGGGCGTTGTGGCGAGCACGATGCAGGGGAATACGGGCGGCCCAGATCTGGATGGGGATCGACAGCGTGCCCAGTCCCAGGGCGATACCAATGGCCCGGGGACCGAGCCCCAGCTCCTCCAGAGCCAGGATCTGGAAGATGGCATGACCGTCAACCCCGACCGCCAGGGCACTGAGAAATCCGATGAGCTGGAGGGACAGCAGCGACCATTTGAGCTTGTCCGAACCGATGGGCTCAGGTGCCTGGGCCGTCTTCACGACGGCCCACGGTACTGGCCCGCCGCCCGCTCACCGTTCCACCCCCGTAGCCTGCCCCCGGCCCTGCACCACTAGGGTCGCCAATCGGGATCGCGGCCGGCAAATCCGAGGAGGCGGTCGAGCGCCGGCGCATCATCGGCCACCCGAACCTCCTCGCCGAAGAAGCCGCTGTCCTCGCCTCGATATTCGGGAGCCACCGTTGCCTGGAGGAAGATCCGGGCTTGATCGGCCGCTTCGTCGGTCACCGACCATCCACGTCCGGTGGCGGTGGCCAGATCCCAGCCGTGCACGATGTACTCGCCCAGGGCCATGGCCACCACGGCATCGCCCCGCATCCTGGCCTGCGACATCACCACCAGCCGCCGACCGACACCGGCCTCGATGGCTGCCTTGATGTCGCCGGCGGCCGCCCTGACGATGGCGGCGGGATCCTGGTCCGGCGGAATCGGGCTCTGAGGGTCGATGCGTTCGCTTTGACCGTCCGGATCGTTGAGCGCGGCGGCGAAGAACTGCAGCCAACCGAGAACGTGGTGGCGAAGTTGGCCCACGGTGTAGTTGCGGCACGGAGTGGGTCCGTCGACATCCTCCTCGGCGATCTCGACCATCGAGGCCAGGTCGTCGAGCACCGGGTCCAGCAGGGCGATGGCGGATGCCGGATCGGTCAACCCCGGCGGTGCCTCGGCGGGAAAGACAGGAAGTTCATGATCGGTCATGAGGCGACGGTAAACCGACCGGAGCCGCCTTGATTGAACATTTGCGCCAACCTCGGTAGGGTCCGGCCATGACCGAGCGGGGCTCGTGGCCCGAAGACACCAGGGGCATCATCGACCCGGCGGAGATGAGACGGTTGGTCGATTTCGCCCGCTACCGGCCGGTTGATGAACTCGAAGGTCTGATCGACTGGTTCTGGTCGGTGTCATGGACCCTGCCGGCCGAAACCGTACACATGCAGGAAGTGCTCAACCATCCCAGCGGCCACGTCAGTGTCGGTACCGTCGACGACTCGGGAGTGCCCCTCGACCCGGCTCGGGGTCGGGTCTACGGTGTCCTCACCGGAATCAGTCAACGGCGGCTGACCGGCTCCGGCTGGACGGTGGCAGCCAAGACCACGACGGGTGGCCTGGGGGTCTTGATCGACCGGCCGGCTCGGGAGATCACCGACTGCGAACTCGACCTGGTCGACGCGTTGCCCGGCTGCGACGGCGCCGCCTTGTCCGACCAGGTCCGCCGGGCTCCCGACCCGGTGGAGAGAGTCGAGGTGCTGCAACGAGCGCTGCTGGCCGTGGTGGCGGCCCGTCCGGCCGGCCAGGTGGCAGAGGCTCGCCGGGTGGCAGCCATCGCCGCCGTGGCTGAACGGGATCGCACCGTCTGTCGGGTGGATCAGCTGGCCGCAGCCGGTCATGTGAGCGTCCGTAGCCTGCAGCGCCTGTTCGACACCCATGTCGGTGTCAGCCCATCCTGGATCATCCGCCGCTGGCGAATCATCGAGGCGGCCGAATCGGCCAAGGCGGCGTTCGACGCCGGGCCGGATCAAGTCCGATCCACCGTCGAATGGTCGGAACTGTCGGCCCGCTTGGGGTATGCCGACCAGTCACATCTGATCCGTGACTTCCAGCGACATCTGGGCACCACTCCCGGACATTACCTGCGACGCAATCAGACCCGGCAGCTCGACGGCTCTTAATCAGACCCGTCCATCGAAGCGACGTGTTACCGTCAACCGATGGTCTACCGGATCGATGTCGTATTCGACCTATCGCCCGATCATCCCTATCATCGGCCGACGATTGAGGCCGTGACCGATGCGGCAACGGCGGCCGCCATCGATGTCGCGGTGACCGTGGTGAACACCGATGCCATCGGCGAACGCTACGGGGCCAACCCTCCCGATGGCGTGGTGATCGGCCCCGGAGCGCCCTACCGGGAACCCCGGGCCGCTGAGAACGTGATCCGTAGCGCCAGGGAGAAGGGGCTGCCGCTGGTGGCCACGTGAGGCGGTTTCCAACATGTTCTGGTAGAACATGCTCGTTCCCGTATCGGTATCGCCGACGCCACCCACGCCGAGTACGGCACCGTCGGCACACCTGTGGTGTCGCTGCTGAGCTGTTCCATCAACGGCGTTGACATCACCATCGCCCCCAATCCCGGCACGCTGCTGGCCTCCCTCCATGACGACGCCCCGTCGATAATCGAGCACACGACCTGCAACTACGGGCTCAACACCGACCTGGACCGTATCGCCTCTGAACATGGAATGAGGGTGGGGGCGACCGACGAGTTCGACGAAATACGGGCCGTCGAGCTTATTGATCATCCGTTCTTCGTCGCCACCCTCTACCAACCCCAGCTCAAGTCGAGTCGCCGACGTCCTCATCCGGTGTTCATGGGATTTATGGCGACTCTGGCCGGTACGGTTGATCGTTAATCTTGGGTCAAGGTTCTGTCAGCTGATGGCCAGTTTTTCGTAATAGCAACGGAGAAGAATGTAGGTTTGGCCCACCGTTACCGATCGGCGGCCGGTCGAAGGCGATAAGGGCGTACTCATGAAACCGCAGTGGCGACATCTATCCATGGTGCTCGGGCTCGTCGTGATGTCCATGGTGGTCGTCTTGGCCGCCGGAGTGATCGGCCGACCGGATGTCTCCAACGCCCTCAGTCCGGTGGCGGCCCAATCGGACAAGCCGTGCAACGGCAAATCCAACTCCCCCCGCTGCCGAACGACGACCACCTCGGCCACCACCACCACTGAACCGACCACGACGACAACAGAACCGACCACCACCACTACTGAACCGACCACCACCACTACTGAACCGACCACAACCACCACCGTCGACCCGGTGGTCGTTGTCGCCATCTCGGATTTGGAAGGCGCCGTGGCCACCGCCCAACCGGGAGATGTGATCGCCGTTCAAAACGGGGTCTACGGCACCCAGGGTGAGATTCGGCTCAACGGCGCCGGCACAGCCCAGGAGCCGATAGTGGTGCAGGCCGAGACGCCTGGCGGGGTCGTCTTGACCGGCAACGTCCACGTCCGACTGAGCGGGCCCGACTTGACGCTGTCCGGCTTCCGGTTCGAAGACGGTGTTCTCGACGCCGATGGCGGGTCGGCATCGGTCGTGTTCTTCGACGGTGACTGCGTCCGCTGCCGGCTGACCGACTCGGTGATCGACGACTACGACGCCATCCAGACCGGTCAGGACGGCTACTACCCGTGGATCAGGTTGTACGGGCCTGAAAGCCAGGTCGATCACAACGAGCTGGCCAACAAGTTCCACCAGGGAGCAATGCTGCGGGTAATCCGGTCATCGTCGAACTCCGACGGTCCGGCCAACCACTGGATACACCACAATCACTTCCGCGATGTTCCCCCCATCGGTGAAAACGGTTTGGAGGCTATTCGTATCGGTTCAGGCAACGAACGCAGCCAGACGAACGCCGGCGTCCTGATCGAGCACAACCTCTTTGAACGGATCAATGGCGAACATGAACTGATCAGCGTCAAGTCGTCGGGCAATGTGATCCAGCACAACACCTTTGTTGACAGCAACGATTCGGCCGTCCGCCTTCGAATCGGCAACGACAACGTGTTCGCCGACAACATTCTGATCAATGGCCGCTACGGAATCAATGTCAACGGCATGAGAAACCGGATCGTCGACAACGACTTCGTCGACTACCAGCGGTGGGGTATAGCCCTTGTCGCCGGCCACCCAGGGCGAACGGGTATCCCTGATCCGATCTATGGCCTCGCGGTGGCCGACGATGCCGTCGTCACCGGCAATCACTTCTACAACGCCGGTCTTGAAATCGAGATCGATCTCTTCCTGGGCGAGATCCGCAGCGGTTTCCTGGTCGATCAGGAGGTTCGTGGCGCGGTGGTGGAAGGCAACCAGTCGGGCGGCGACCCTCAACCGGTCCTGGACCGGGCCTACCACGCCGACTCCCCGGAGATCGGTCCTGGCTGGTAGGCCGAGGCGGTACTGCTATGGCTGATCGGCGCCGAATTCAGTGACATAGTAGCCAACGTGGGCTGCTCGACGATGTCCCCCGAGTTGACACCACCGCTGTCGGACGGCTCCCTGTGACCGGGGCGTTGACGGGGCTTCTCGTCGTAGCCGTTGAACAGGCGGTGGCGGCCCCGGTGTGCACGGCCCGGATGCGGGATGCCGGTGCCCGGGTGATCAAGGTTGAGCGGGCAACCGGTGACTTCGCCCGGGGCTACGACACTGCGGCCGGGGGTGACAGTTCATACTTCGCCTGGGCCAACCACGGCAAGGAGTCGGTCGTACTCGACTTCACCGATGCTGCTGACGCCGCCCTCCTCCGGCGGCTGATCGCCTCCGCCGACGTGTTCGTACAGAATCTCGCCCCCGGGGCCTTGGACCGAGCCGGGTTCGGGTCCGACGACCTGCGGGCCGGACACCCGTCGCTCATCACCGTTGACATCAGCGGCTACGGCGAATCACCGGAGCTGGCTGACAAGAAGGCCTACGATCTCCTGGTTCAAGCCGAGAGTGGCCTTATCGGGATCTCCGGTGGGCCCAACGAGCTGGGCCGGATCGGGGTGTCGGTCTGTGACATCGGTACCGGAGTCACCGCCTACGGGGCGGTGCTGGAGGCGCTACTGGCCCGGGCTGCCACCGGTCGTGGCCGCGGTATCCGGTTGTCGCTGTTCGACATGATGGCCGAGTGGATGACCGTCCCGTTGCTGCAACATGAGTACGGCGGCGGTGGTCCGGTCCGGGTCGGCCTACGCCATCCGACGATCGCTCCCTATGGCGCCTACGCCACCGCCGACGGGGCGTTGATCCTGATCGCCGTCCAGAACGAGCGGGAGTGGGTGCGGTTGTGCCGTCAAGTGCTGCAGTCGCCTGAGCTGGCTGACGACCCTCGCTTCGTGTCCAACAACGCCCGGGTGGCCAACCGGGTTGAGTTGGAGGCGGTGTTGTCGTCGTTGGTGGTGGCCATGGACCGGGCTGAGATCCAGCGCCGACTGGCGGCGGCAGCCGTCGCCTACGGTTCTGTCAACTCCCTGGAGGACTTGTCGAACCACCCTGCCCTGCGGCGCCGCTCGGTGACGAGCTCGACGGGAACGGTGGTCGAGCTGCCCGCCCTCCCGGTCCGCACTGGTGAGGGAACAGCCGACCGGTCGGCGGTTCCCTCCCTGGGCGCCCATAGCGATCTCATCCGAGCCGAGTTTGCGTGAACAACCCCATCGTGTGCGCTCCAGCGTTCGTATACGACGCGTGGGGCGCACACAACGACGGGGGTCAGCCGTTGCGGTACTGGCGCACGCTGAGGAAGCCGAACACGATGATGATGCCGATGCACCACAACAGCGAACGGACCAGTGGCCCGGCGATCTCGCCGCCGTGCATCATCGCTCTGGTGGCATCGACCACCTGGGTCACCGGCTGGTTGGCCGAGAAGGTCTGCAGCCAGCCGGGCATGTTCTCCACCGGGGCGAATGTCGATGCGGCGAATGTCAGAGGGAAGGCCGGCAGGAACGTGGCCGCCTGAACGGCCTCGACGCTACGCAGCGTCAATCCCATCCAGGCGAAGAACCAGGTGACGGAGTAGCCGAACAGCAGCACCAGGCAGAACGAAGCGACGGCCCAGCCCAGGCCGTTGTGAAACCGGAATCCGATCACGAAACCCATGGCGATGATCACGGTGTTGGTGATGATCCCCCGCATGGCGTCGGCCAGAGTACGCCCGGTCAACACCGCCAAGCGCGACATCGGCAACGACCGGAAGCGGTCGATCACGCCCCGGGTCATGTCTTCGGCCAACCCCACCGCGGTGTTGCCGCCCCCGAACATGACCGTCTGCACCATCACCCCGGGGATCAGGAAGTCGGCGTACTTGATTCCCGGTACATCGAGTGACCCGCCGAAGACGAAGTTGAACAGGGCCACGAACATGACCGGCGAGACGAGGGCGAACACGATCACCTGGGGCCGACGCACCAGGTAGAGCACATTGCGGCGGGTCATGGTCAGGGTGTCGCTGATGAAGCGACCGACCACGGTCCGTTGCCTCGGCCCTGCGCCCACCCCGATGGGCGACGGGTGGGTGGGGGAGGTTCCTGCGGCGTCAGACGTCGAGGTTTCCGCCACCATCAGCGTCGTCCTCGCCGACCGTTGACGATGGCCCCCTCCGGCTCCTCCTGTTCGGCCCTTTTGCCGGTGATGGAGAGAAAGACGTCGTCGAGGGAGGGGCGGGTCACG
Source organism: Acidimicrobiales bacterium (assembly GCA_965216685.1). GTDB lineage: Bacteria > Actinomycetota > Acidimicrobiia > Acidimicrobiales > SZUA-35 > JAHELU01. Next base: position 1,775,555 of record OZ244195.1, on the reverse strand, counting down.
GCCAGATCCCGCAACGGGATGGCCTCGTCTTCGAACAACTGCCCGGCGGCCAGGAGAGCGTCGATGCGGTTGGTCACCGGCACCGACGCCTGCTGGCGCCGATCGTCGACATACGGTGCGGTCGAGCCCACCCGCTGCAGCACCGAAACCACCCGGCCCATGTCGGCGGCCTCGCTGGGGCTGGCCATCAGCCGGTCGCCGCCCAGGCGTTCCTTCAGCTCGTCAGGGGTACCTTCGGCGATGATGTGACCGTGATCGATCACCGCCAGCCGGTCGGCCAACTCATCGGCCTCGTCCAGATACTGGGTGGTGAGTAGGAGGGTGGCGCCGTCGGACACCAGGTCGCGGATCAACTGCCACAGTTCGTTGCGGGTGCGGGGGTCGAGGCCGGTGGTCGGCTCGTCGAGTATCAGGATGCGAGGCTGCCCGACCAGGCTGGCACCGAGGTCGATGCGCCGTCTCATGCCCCCCGAATAGGTCCGGACCTGGCGGTCGGCGGCATCGGTCAGCGAGAGGCGCTCCAGAATGGCATCGGCCCGTCGCCGGGCCTCTGATCGGCCCAGTTGGTAGAGCCGGCCCACGATCTCGAGGTTCTCCCGGCCGGTCAGCAGATCGTCGACCGCCGCGCTTTGACCGGCCAGTCCGATCAACGCTCTCACCGCCATGGGATCGCGGTGGGCGTCGATGCCGCCCAGGCGGCAGCGGCCCGACGTGGGTTTCAGCAGGGTGGCCAGAATCCTGACCAGGGTCGTCTTTCCCGCTCCGTTCGGCCCGAGGAGGCCGAACACCTCACCCTCGCTGACCGCCAGGCTGATGCCGTTCAGGGCGTGGACCTCGCCAAAATGTTTGACCACCTGGTCGGCCTCGATCATTGCCGTTCAGCCTACCGCCCTGACCCGGCCGAAAAGATTTTCGGAATTCGGGGAACTTTTGCGCCACGGATCGCGACATAGCTCTTGAACGGACAGCGAAGCAACCTTCTTGTGCGGCGGACCTGTTTGCTCAATACATAGTTCTGACATCTGGCAGCCGGAGTTCCTCTAACCGTTGGACTCGCCTTGGACCACGCGGCGGACCCGAGGCGGATCCACCGGCCTAACGCAAAACCGCTGAACAATGGCTGCCAGATGTCACTCTCTCTCCGACGGCGTTCCTCCCCGGACTTCTTATGGTCTTTCCTTTCGCCGTCGGAGAGCTGTGTAGCTACAGAGCTAGGTAATCGAGGACTATGTAGCCGATCAACCACGAATATCGGTACTCGAATGAACGTCCTGGCGCGGGGCGTTTGTTCGCGTTCGGGCCCACCGCCGGCCGGGAGCCGGGACAGGACAAGAAATCGGAAATCCTGGCCCCTGCCTAGCGGCTCCCAACCCCCATCCAATATCGTGTAGGGGCAAACGTGTTGGCGGTTTACGTAGGGACTTCAATCATTAACAACGACGCCGCGATAGTCGATGAACTTGTAGCCGACCTCAGGTCAGGCTCACCCGTGGTTGATGCGCGCCTGGCCACCATGTACGCCGGCGCTGATCCCGCCGTGGCCGACCGGCTTCTCGACAGCGTGGCCACCCAGGCCGCCGGCGGCTCCCCCTATGCGCTACAGCTGCTGCTCAACCTGATCTCCGAGCATCGGCTGGCCTACCCCGGCATCACCCGCCACATCTTTTCCCGGTCGATGCAGGAGGACGTGGCCCAGGAAGTGCTCATCGCCGTGTCCCGTTCGATCCATCGCTACCGGGGTGACTCGAAGTTCACGACCTGGCTCTACACGGTGGCTCGCAACACGGCGGTGGCCGAGCTGCGGCGCAATCGGCGCGAAGTGTCCTACGACGACGAACCCGGCAACGAACAGGACGGGCTGCGTTTCAGCTCACGGGCGACCGATCGCCAGATCATTCAGGGCGCGATCGCTCAGCTTCCGGCGATATTCCGTGACATCGTCTACCTGCGGGACATCCAGCGCATGAGCTACGAAGACATCGCCAACCGGGAGGGCATCGCTCTCAACACCGTGCGATCACGGTTATCTCGTGGTCGGGCGCTGTTGGCCGCTCAGCTGGCCACGTTCCGAGGGCTATGACCGACCTGCCGACCGCTCGATCGAAGCGCATCGGCAACTACAGAATCATCGCGCCGATCGGAGTTGGTTCGTCGGCCACCGTCTACCGGGCGATCGATGAGTCCAACGGCTACGAAGTGGCCATCAAGGTCCTGGCCGAGAATCTCAGCCTGTTACCCGAACCCCGCCAACGCTTCTTCGACGAAGCCGAGATCCTGCTCACCATCCAGAGTTCGGCCATCGCCAAGATCTACCACGTCGGCGAGACCGACAGCGGGCAGCCTTTCATGGTCCTGGAGTTGGCCGATCGGGGCGATCTCCGGCGCCGGGTCGATGAACTGCGAGCACGAGGCGAGTCGATCGACTGGACCGACCTGTGGGCTCTGGGTCGGCATCTGCACGAGGCTCTGAGTTCGCTCCATCACATTGGGATCATCCATCGCGACGTCTCACCCGGCAACATCTTGATCCAGCATCGTAGCGAGCTGACCGGTCTGCCGGCGGCCAACCTGCTGGAGCCAGGCGAGCGGTTCATTCTCTCCGATCTCGGGTTTGCCAAAGATCTGGAGTGGGCTTCCGGCTTCACCGCCGGCGGAGGTACCCGCGGGTTCGCCTCCCCTGAACAACTCAACGAGGTCACCGTCGTCGATCACCGGACCGACATCTTCAGTGCCACCGCCGTGATCGACTGGACGGTCTATGACGGACCGTTCGCCAAGTCACTCGAACCGTTCCTGCTGGGCGGTCTGGCCGACGATCCCGACAACCGCTACGAGAGCATCGACGAGTGGTATGACGCCTTCGTCGATGTCATGGAGATCATCGAGTCGGTCGATGACCCGGCCCGGCAGGGTGGCTGGTTGGCGGCATCCATCGTCTTCTTCGCCGGGCTGGCCATGATCATCCTCGTCCTCTGGGTCACAAACTCGTTTGGTGACCTGATCGACGCTCTCTAGTGTCCTGTCAGGACACTAGGTCCTTGGGGGCCTGAACCCGACCCCAAAACGCCCATGTGCCCGGACCGTGAGGCCCAGGCACATGTCCAACGTCAGAAGCTCACACAGCATTTTCCTAAGCGCCACATGAGCGCTTCGAATTGAGAAAATCGGGGAGTTCTGATGTTGGAATTCGACTATCGAGCGCTGCTCAGTTCACTGTCACAACGTTCGGAGGAGTTCCACTCCTGAGTCCTGGTTGCGGCGGATCATCTACAGAGATACCTGGTTGCCTCGCCGAAGCGGGGCCGATCATCCCATGCGGGATTCTCGTTAGTGCGGCAGATCATCCACGAATAGGCTGGAGGTGGCGCTCCTTGTCGGCGGGTGAGGTGTGTCGCTACGTTCTGCGACAACGCATAGATTAGCCGCTCCTCTGGATCTGTCAACCTGAAACGACCTGCAGCCCCAAACTTCGATACCAGGCCGGGTTGTCATCGCGATGAAATATTGTGGCCCGGCCACGGTCGTTTCCGCCGGGCCGTGGACTCCGTTTCGTAAGGTTGGTCGGATGCGGGCGTTACCCGTATGAGCCGGGCTGCTCGCTCGGGGGAGCCGGCCGCCCTCGGGGCGGGGTCGCCGTCACTGCCGTGAGAATCATGTCGATGCCGACAAGTCGATGTACCCGCGTGATCATCAAATCCTACGATTGGACTACAACATACATGCGTTGGGCGCTAGGCTCGATGGAGGCGTTCGATGAAGCAGGCTGTCCTGTGGTCTTCGAACGGCCTGTAACGGCAAATAGAGGAGCTAGGAAGTCGGCTCAATGACGGTTCGGCGGTAGGGAGGCCGGGGGCCGGAATGGGCTGACAGCAGACAGCGGTCAATCTGACACTTCGACAACGGGATTTCAATGGGGTCCCGGTCGGCGGATGGTTGGAACGTTCAGGAGTTGATACATGGTGGAGCTGAATGAGGAAGCGAGAGGCTACCTCACGGTCGATGACGCAGTGGCCGCTCTCATGTCGCAATACAACTCACCGACCATAGCGTCCACCTCATCAGCCATCGACTACGGACTTCCGTTGGTGGTGGCCGGCCTGAAGCGTCGAGCCGAGGATTCGGCCGGGATCGTCAACCTGCTCAACCTGGTTCGTTCGCTCGACACCAGCCAGCTGGGTACTCCCGCCATGTGGAGCCGCACCTCGCATCGCACGGTCATGGGCCCCGACCTGACCGAGATTCTCTTCCGTGACGGCAACGGGCGCAGTACTCACGAGACCGTCATCGCCAAGCTGGCGGAGCGGGCCCGGGTAAGCCACGAAACGGCCCGCGGTATTCTCGGCTCCAGCACCTGGATGCTCCTGGCCGTGCTGGTAAACCGTTACAGCCGCTCCCTCGACCGGCAGACCCTGCTCCGGGTGGCCGATGAGGAACGGCGGCTGCTGTCGGAACAGGGCTGGGATCCCTGGATCCGATCCGTCGAGTGGGAAACCAACGCCGTCACCGGCAACGAAACCATGTACGCCGACTCGTTGCCGTCGCCTCCGACCGGCGCCACGGCCAGCGCCGGCGATCGCTCGGGGCGCTATCCGCCACCGGTGAGCCGCGGTGATCGTGGTGATGGTCCGGGCCAGATCTTCACTCCGGAACCAACCCCTCCCTCCCGGACGTCCGATGGCTATGATGCGCCGGCCGGCGGTGGCGGGCTCGGTGGCTATGGGCCCCCGGAACGCCCGGGCCGGGCTGCGCCGGGCGACTACGGCCGGGGCGACTATTCCGATCCCCGCCTGGCCTCAGGCCGCCGCCGCCCGATGGCGGCACCCCAGCCCGCCCCCCGCCACACCCGACCTCGGGCCATGCCCGAACCGGAGCCTCGACGCTGGCCGATCGCGGTGGCGCTGGCCGCCGTCTTGTTGCTGGCCGCCGGCGCCTGGTACCTGATCGGCCGGGGCGACGACACCGATGTCGAGACAGCCGACGGCGAATCGACCCCTTTGGCCGAAGACGCCGACACGGAGACGGTCGACGAGAACACTACCGCTGCATCCGATGATGCCGCGGTCGATGCCGAGGCCGACCCCGAGGGAACAGCCGCCATGCCGGGTGAGTTCACCGGTCTCGTCACGATGGAAGTGCCCATGCAGGACATCTTCAGTGAGAGCAACGCCACCGGCAGCGTGACCTTCACCGTCGACTCGACAACCGGTGAGGTTTGCGCTCTGGTCACCACCAGTGGCGTGTCCGGGCCCTATGCCTCCCATATTCACCTCGGTTCCTACCGGGAGCGGGGTCCGGTCGTCTTCAATTTCGGCGACATGACCGACAACGAGCAGGTCTGCGTCGGTAACGATGTGGATGATGTCAACGACCTGCTGGCCGATCGGTCCGAATACTACGGCGAGATGCACGACGTCGGCGGCGAGTTCACGGTGCGCGGCCAGCTCTCCGAAGCCGATCCCTTCGAGGATCTTCGGGATCCTGCCCTGATCCCTGAGGTGGAAGACGGCACGGCCGCCTTCGATACCGACCCGAACGCCGGTGGAGCCAGCGCCAGGGTGCAGTTCGACGGTTCGACGCTCATCGTCACCGGCGAGGTCGACAACCAGGAGGTCATGGACGAGCTGATCTCCTCACTCGAGGCCGCCGGGGTACCCGTTGTCAACGAGTTGATTGTTGTTCCCGGGGCGCCGTTGCCGTCCGGAAAGTTCATCGCCAACGAAGGCCTCACGTTCGGTGTCGGCAGCGATCAGCTCGAAGGCGACAACAGCGAGGTGTTGGAGACGATGGCCAAGGTGCTGGCCGCCAATCCCGATTGGAAGCTGACGGTGGCCGGCCATACCGACAAGACCGGCACCCGGGTCGACAACCTGGAACTCTCGCAGGCCCGGGCCATTACCGTACGCACTGCGCTCGAAGAACTCGGCGTGGCCGGAGACGTGCTCAAGATCGCCGGCTATGGCTATGAACAGCCGGTGGGCGACAACAACACAGCTGAGGGTCGGCGCCGAAACCGGCGGATCGAATTCATCATCGATCCCACCTGATCAACCCGGCCCGTCTGGCTGAACGGTCGGGTGGAGCCGGTGAGCGGTCAAATCGACACTCCCAGCGGATTTCCGGTCCCAGACCCATATCTCAAACCGATGGACACGGGCTGGATGTTGCACGTTCGAGGATTTCTTGGCGAACTGCTCGCTTTTCGTGTCATTTGTGACCACAATCAAAAGCGACGCTCCAACTAACCGCCTGGGGCGTCGCCCCGATCAGAGGTGGAGGCATGGATCCGCCGCTACGTGCCTCCACCTCGCCCCGGGTCGTCGGCACTCGCATGTCGAGACAGGATCTCGATGTCGGTGTCCTCAGTCCTGCTCGTAACCGAGAGCCAGCAGGACTTGGCTGAACAGCTCGTGCAGGGCGGCCGTGTTGTCGCCCAGGTGTCGGGTGAAGTACCGCTCCACCCCGGCCATGTGGGTGGGGCTGGCCGCCTTGAGCACGGCGAACCCCTCGTCGGTGAGAACCGCGTGCTTGACCCGTCCATCGTTGGCGTCGGCTTCGCGGCGCACCAGTCCCTCAGCTCCCAGTCGGTCGACCAACCGACTGCAGTTCGATGGCGATATCAGCAGCGACGAGGCCAGATTTCCCATGGTCCGACGACCGCCGGCCTCGACCAGGTGAACGAGCACGTCATACCATTCGATGGGAAGGCGGTGTTGGGCCTGCAGGTCATCGTCCATCCGCCGCACGATCCGGGTATGGGCCTCCAGAAACAGCCGCCATGTGCGCAGCTCATCGTCGTCGATCCGGTGGTCTGCCGTAGTCAAACCTGTCGCCTCCTTTGTTTGTCCCCGATGGCCGCGCCGCATAGTGAACGGAGCCGCCACCGGCCCGGCCAGCACCTAGTTTAGACAGTATTGAGTCTGTATCAATAGCAGCCCCGTCAGACAGGGGAGAACGGTCGATCCGTCATGATCAGCCGTCCCTGGTGGCCACCATGGTCAGCACGTCGTAGGCGGCCGCCACCTCGCCGTCTTGATTGACCACCTGGGTGTCCCAGGCCACCTCGCCGTAGCCGACGCCGGGCCGCAACGTCTTCCGCTTGCAGGTGAGGGTCACGGTCAGGGTGTCGCCCGGATACGTGGGTTTGGCGAAGCGGAGTCGGTCGAGACCGTAGTTGGCCAGCACCGGTCCGGGGTCGGGTTCAACGAAGAGGCCGGCGGCGGCCGACAGCACGAAATACCCGTGGGCCACCCGACCGTCGAAGATCGGTGAAGCTTTGGCCGCCTCATCGTCCATGTGAGCATAGAACGTGTCACCGGAGAGGTCGGCGAATCGTTCGATGTCCTCGATGGTGACGGTGCGGCTCTCGGTCACGATCGAATCGCCGATCTCGAGGTCGTCAAAGTACAGCCGGAAAGGATGCCCCTTGTTCTCATTGCGGGGGGCGCCGGTCTGGTACTCCCCGGTGATGGCGGTCATGGCCGCCGGTGAAGCCTGCACCGCACTGATCTGGAGATGGTGTTTCACCGCCCGCATCCCACCCAGTTCCTCGCCTCCGCCGGCACGACCAGGACCGCCGTGGACCAGATTGGGCAGCGGTGCACCGTGGCCGGTGTGAGAGGCCAGGCTGGCCTCGTCGACCACCTGGACCCGGCCGTGGTGCGAGCCCAGTCCCACCGTCAGGCCGGCGGCTTCGGTTGTGTCGTCGCTGAACACCGAAGCCACCAGGCTGCCCCGTCCCAGGGCGGCCAGTTCGACGGCTTCGTCGGCGGAGTCGTAACCGATGACCGTCGACACCGGACCAAAGGCCTCGATCTGATGCACGGCCTCGGCTCGGCGATCGTCGGCAAGCAACAGCGTCGGGGCCATGAACGCTCCCCGGTCCGGGTCGACCCCGGCGAACTCGCACTGGTCGGTGATGGTTGACGTGGCGGCCTGAAGGCGAGCAACCGCCTCCCTGACCTCGGCTCGCTGGTCGATACCGGCCAGCGCTCCCATGGTCGTCGCCTTGTCGGTCGGGTCGCCGACCACAACGTCGTCCAGAGCGGCACGCAACGCTTCGACGGTTGCCTGGCGGTGCCGTTCCGGAACCAGGATACGGCGAATGGCGGTGCACTTCTGCCCGGCCTTGGTCGTCATCTCGTTGACCACCTCGGCCACGAACCCGTCGAAGGTGGCCGAGCCCGGCTCCGCCCCCTCACCGAGAATGGCACAGTTGAGCGAATCGGCTTCAGCGGTGAAACGAACGGCCCGGGCGATGATGTTGGGGTGGGATCGAAGTTTGGCCGCCGTCGAGGCCGATCCGGTGAAGGCCAGACTGTCCTGCCCATCGAGATGGTCGAGCAGATCTCCGATCCCCCCGCAGATCAACTGCAGCGATCCGGCGGGCAGCAGATCGGATTCGGCGATGAGGCGAACGACGGCCTCGGTCAGGTAGGCCGTGGGTGAGGCCGGTTTGGCGATGGTCGGTACACCGGCCAGGAAGGCGGGGGCGAACTTCTCCAGCATGCCCCAGCAGGGGAAGTTGAAGGCGTTGATCTGCACCGCCACCCCCTGTCGGGGCGTGCCCACATGGGCCCCGAGGAACGATCCGTCGCGGGCCAGCGGCTCGACATCGCCGTCGACCAGAACGGTGGAGTCGGGCAGCTCACGCCGGCCCTTGGAGGCATAGCTCAAGAGCACTCCGATACCGCCGTCGACATCGAACCAGGAATCGGAGTTGGTGGCCCCGGTCTGAGCCGAGATCGGATAAAGCTCGTCTTTGCGCTCCATCAGGTACTTGCCCAAGGTTCGCAGGATGAAGGCCCGTTCATGGAAGGTCATGGAACGCAGGGCCGGTCCGGCGTCCAGCCCGTAGCGACGAACTGCCGCCATGTCGACATCCTGATCCCGCAGTTCGGCCACCGGCTCGCCCGTCACCGCATTGGCCAGGATGCGGTCGGTGCCGTTGCCACCGGTCGAGGAGGCGGCGGCCGGGCGATGCCAGCGGCCGAGAACATGGCTTTCGAGAACCGGGGTGGAGCTGCTCATGGTGTCAACGTAGCGCTTCACCGGTCGGTGGGCGAGTCGCCGATGCGGCTCTGGTCAGGCGAAACGGAGGTTGAGGCGGGCGTCGCCGTCGGCCACCACCAGATCGGTGGCCCGCTCCACCTCCTCCCAGGCTCGGGAGTCCACCGCGCGATACAGGCCGGCAGCCAGGTCGAAGGCCTCGGCCCCAACCCAGCCGTCGGGGAGTAGTGCCGCTGGGAGATCGGGATCGCTGAGGCGGGCCCGACGGAGGTCGTGCACGATCATGGTCCGAAGGGCAAACGCCTCGTCCGGTGTCAATGCGGCCGCATCGATTCCGCCGAGGCGCCGGTACCGGTCGATGAACGCCTGATAGGCCTTCTCCGTGTCGGCCAGGGCGAACGATGAGCGGAACAGCCCGCCTCGCACCAGATCGTCCAGTCGATCGAATCGGGCTTGGGCCACCGGCGGCCGGACCACCAGGTCGAGGCGGTCGAGCAGTTCGTTGGTTGTTCCCAGGTCGGGCTCGGGAGTGGCCCACACCCCCCGGGCGATCTCGACGAAGCCGTGCCATCGCAGATGGCGGGCCAGGCGACGTTCGTCGTCGCCCTCACCCGACAGCAACGTCTCGGTCAGCACCAGCGACCAGACTTCGTTCCACGAAGGAGGCTTACGTTGATAGATGCGGCGATCGGCATCGGCCGTTTCCAGGGCGGCATAGGGCGTGAGCCGATAGCGGCTCCGGCGGCCGACACGTTCGTTGACCACCCAGCTCTCGTTGACCAGCCGGTACATCGATGTCCGCACCAGCCGCTGATTGAAACCGAACGGCTCGGTGAGGGTGAACAGGTCAGCCAGCCAGATCTCTCCGCCCAGAGGGGCCACGCTGTCGCCCAATATGGTGACCAGGACCGACCGGGCCGAGGTGTCGGGCAGGGCGCCCCACTTCTTCGCTTCGGCCGACAAGTTGGTCATGAATTCCCCGGAGCACCATGGTAGCCCACCCCGGTCGTCGGGCTCAGCCCACTCCCACGGTCTCGGGTGGGCTGTCGGTGGCCGGACCCGAAGAGGTGTCGTCGGGTGGGGTCTCGTGATGGGTTGGTCTGCCTTCGACGTTGATCGAGGGCAGGATGCGATCCAGCCAGCGGGGCAGCCACCAGTTCCTGGCTCCCAACAGCTCCATGGTGGCCGGCACCAGCAGCATCCGGACCAGGGTGGCATCGAGGAACACGGCAGTGGCCAGCCCGATACCGAAGATCTTGATGACCCTCATGTCCTCCAGCAGGAAGGCTCCGAAGACCACCACCATGATGGCGGCGGCCGCCGAGATGACCCGGGCGGTGGCGGCCAGTCCGTCGGCCACGGAGTTGACCGGATCGCCACTGACGTCGAACTCCTCCTTGACCCGCGACAGCAGGAACACCTCGTAGTCCATCGACAGGCCGAACACGATGGCGAACAGCATCATGGGAATGAACGGCTCGATGGGGGCCGGCTCGATGCCGAGCAGGTCGCCGCCCCAACCCCATTGGAAGATGGCGACCACGATGCCGTAGGCGGCGGCTATCGACAACATGTTCATGATGACCGCTTTGAGTGGCACCAGGAGTGAGCGGAACACCATCATCAGCAGCAGGAAGCTGAGACCCAGGACGGCACCGAAGAAGATGATGATGCGCTGGGCCAGATAGTCGGTGAAGTCGATGTTGGCCGGGACCCCGCCGGTGATGTTGACGGTCAACCCCTCGGTGTCGGCGGCCGGCACCACATCATCTCGCAGGCGCTCCACCAGATCCTCGGTGGCGGCTTCCTGGGGGGCGGTGGTGGGAATGATCTGGATGATGGCGGCCTCGGGGGGAGCCGATGGGTTGGCGAAGTTGTTGGGGATGGGGCCGGCCACCGTTTGCACTCCGGGGTCGGCCTCGATGGCCTGGGCCAGCGCAGCCAGCTGGGCCATGCCCTGCGGGTTGGTCGGGTCGTCGATCTCGACGGCGGCCATGAACGGTCCGTTGAAGCCCGGCCCGAACCCTTCGGCCAGCAGCTCATAGGCCTGGCGGGTCGTCGTCTCCTCCGGGAAGTTGCCCTCGTCGCTGAAACCGAGGCGCAGATCGAGCACCGGGTAGGCCATGGCCAGCAGCAGCACCGTGCCGCCGATGGCGAATAGCCAGGGTCGGGCCTGGATCAGGCGGCTCCAGCGGTACCAGATGCTGTCCCGTATCGGTTTGGGTGCCCGCTCCGGGAGGAACCGGTTGAGGGGTGGCAGGAAGAACGAGATCACGAAGATGATCACGGCGGCCAGGGCCAGGGCGCCCATCACCGAGGCCCCGAACAGCCCCAGACCGGCTATCAGCAGGGTCAGCGAAATCAGGCCGGCGGCCACCAACTGACCAAGCCGGGTTCGCTCGATCTTCTCACCGGCGAATCCGAGGAAGGCAGGCAGGAGGGTGATGGATGCGATCATGGTGACCAGCACCGTGACCGACGCTCCAATACCCAAACCGGCGATGAAGGGCAGCCCCATGAGGACCATGCCGAGCAGTGAGATCACCACGGTCATGCCGGCGAACAGCACGGCCCGGCCGGCGGTGTCGAGCGCTTCGGCGGCCGCCACCACCGGCGGGTTGTCGCGATGCAGGCTCTCCCGGTAGCGGGTCACGATGAACAGGGCATAGTCGATCCCGACGCCAAGGCCGATCATGGCTCCCAGCTGGATGGAGAAGTCGGGCATGTCGATCAGCCGGCTGAGCAGGGTGATCAGGCCGATGCCGATGCCCACGCCGAACACTGCGGTGCCGATGGGCAGACCCATGGCCATGACCGAACCGAACGAGACGATCAGGATGACCACGGCGAACGACAGGCCGATCAGCTCCGACTCGGGTGGTTCGAACTCGGCCAGCATGGCGCCGCCGATCTCGATCTGGGTGTCGGCCAGATCGTCCGGTAGCAGCGCCTCGATCTCCTGGCCGATCTCGACAGCCCTGGTCTGGCTGACCGACTCGGCCAGGCTGAGCTGGGCGAAGGCGATGGTTCCGTCGGGGGCGATCTGGGTCTGACCGGTCGGCCCGTAGGGGCTGATCACGGTCACGCCGTCGATCTGCTGAACGTCGGCGAACAGCTGGGACATGTCGGCCTGAACCTCAGGGTCGGCCACTCCCCGGTCGGTCTTGAACACGATAGATCCCGGGGCCCCGGCCCCCAGACCGTCGAAGTGGGTGTCCAGGGTCTCGAAGCCGGCCGATGTCTCCGATTCGGGCACCTCGAAGGTGGCATTGAAGGTCGGACCCAACTGGCCGGCCAAACCCAGGACGGCGGCGAAGGCGACAAGCCAGGCGGCCAGGGCGGCCTTCGGGTGGCTGAACGACCACCTACCGATCGAGGCGAGCATTGTGATCTCCGTTCTTCGACACGACCCGCATGGGCTCATCGAACGTTTCGTGTGTCACTCTTCCATCGGCCTGTCCGGCCCGCGGTTGGAGGTACCGGAAGAGTTTCGCTACTATTGAGTAGCGTAACTCATGCTAACCCCCATCGACTACGTCCGCCACCCTTTATTGATGAGACGTAGGGCACATCGAGACCGCCATGGCCCGACCAAAAAGTGCAGAAGCCCGGCGCAAAGCCCTCGACTCGGCCGTTGACGTCCTGGTTGAGGAAGGCGTGGGCGGCTTCACCGTTGAAGCCGTGGCCCGCCGATCGGGGGTGGCCAAGACCACCATCTACCGCAACTGGTCATCGGTCGACGCCTTGTTGTTCGACGCCCTCATCCTCGTCATCGAGCCTGATCCCGAGCCCGACACCGGGACGATGCGAGGCGATCTGCTCGGCTTCGTCGATCATCTGGTGTCGATGTCGGACGACGAACGGGAGGCCCGGCGACGGTTGTTCTCCGGCTTGTTCGCCGCCTCGGTCTCCGATCGCCGGTTGGAGGAGGTGTTCAACCGTATGCTGTCGAGCCGCTGCCGCCCGGTTGAGGCCATCGTCGATCGAGCGGTGGCCCGGGGTGAGTTGGCAGCCGACATCGACCATCAACTCGTGACCGAGCTGCTGGTCGGGCCGGTGCTGTTCCGCACCCTGTTCCGCAACCAGCGCTTCTCCCGGCCTGAGCTGGAGAACCTGATCGACTACGGACTCGAAGGCATGCTCAAAGCTTGGTGACGACGTCGCCCACCGAGCATGTCCCGCTCTCGACGACCATGGCGTTGATGCCTCGTAGCCTCAGCTCGGCGTCGGAATTGATCCACTTGGCGGCATCCAGCCCGAACCGTTGGGCGAACTTGGCGCAGCCGGTGTGAGGTTTGGCCGACACCTCCAACACCGCGGTGCCCAGGGCCAGGCGGGTACCCGGCGGCAGGTTGCTCAGGCTGAGATCCATGTCGACCAGGACCTGATCACCGGCCAGGGGCCACCGTTCCCGGTCGCCGTCGGCGATGAGGTTCAGGACCCGCGAGTTCATGATGGTGACCTGGGCCTCGGGGTGGGCTTTGCCGTCCTCGGTTCGTTGATTGCCCCTGGCCACATAATTGTCGCCCACCAGGCCGGCACCAACCACGAACTCGGCGGCATCGAGAACCGTGCGCTCGTCGACATCGGGCCGCACGACGAGCATTTCGACCAGACCGGCGTTGGAGGGCGAGTCCTGGATGTGATCGAGGCCGTCGGCCAGCTGTTGGTGATTCAGGTTCCCCATCAGTCTTGAAGCTACTACAGCTGACCTCGGTCCGTGGCACCATTGCCGTGGCGATGGTCACAACCGTCAACGCCCAAGTGGGAGCGTCCGGATCGGACGCTCCCACTCTTTGAAGGTGCAACCGGCGCTGGAGGGAAGGTACGCCGGTTGCCATGTTGCCCGCTGGTTGAGACGGGCCGGCCGGAGGAGGCGAACACCGGCCGGATCGGGGCCCTCGAACTTAGTTGTTCTGGGTGTTGATGGAGTTGCCGACCTCGCTGAAGTTCTCAGCGGCTTCCTGTCCCAGGAAGGTCACGGCGGCGATACACACGACGGCGATCAGGGCGACCAGGAGGGCGTACTCGACGAGCGAGGCGCCTCGTTCGCTCTTGGTGTGGGCCTTGAGCCAAGCGGTGATGAATTCGTAGTGGACCATTTTGATTCTTCCTTGTTTTGCTTTCTGTTCCGTCCCATTGCGGGCTTGCACAGATGTGATCGTCGGTCTCGCCGAATTTCTGCATAGGCCAGCCCGTACAAACCGCCCGGGAACTCTTACCCAACCCACTTGTGTGCGCTCCAGCGTTCACATATGAACGCTGGAGCGCACACAACACGGAATCGGTGGGTCAAGGACGTCCGGCCCTAGGGCAACATGTGGGCCGCCATCTACTGTTTGAACCGTGGACAGTGGTAATCCCAGTAGACGGGGCACTGATTCGGTCTCCGCCCCGGTGATCGCCTCGCCGACCACCGCCCCGCACCAACCGGCGCCGCTGATCACACGGCATCATCTGCTGTACCTGGCCATGGCCTACGGCCTGTCGTGGTCAGCCTGGATTCTGGTCTGGTTTGTGGCCGCCCCGGCCTCCGGTGAGCAACTGCTGTTCAACGAATCACTGGTGTGGGACGGTCTGTTCCTCGGAGATGCCTCGTCATCGACCATCCGCTGGTCGGTTCTCGCCGGCCTCGGCGTTTACGGTCCCCTGGTGGCCGGACTGGTGGCCACGGGCCTCGACCCGGCCACCAGCTTGGCCGATCTCGGCCGCCGGATCGCACGAATCACGGTTGGTCGACGATGGTGGCGACTGGTCCTCCTGCTGCTCCTGCTGCTCAACGGCCCGACGTTCGTGGTGGTCTGGCTCACCTCCGACCTGGTGGACGACGCCCCCGGTCCGGCTCGGGTGGCTATCTTCCTGATCGTGTTCTTCGTCTGGCAGCTGCTGACCTCGGGCACCGAGGAAGTCGGCTGGAGGGGATACCTGACCGAGAAGCTCCTCCCGGGCCGGGATTTCTGGCAGACCGGGTGGCTCGTCGGGCCCGTCTGGGCCCTATGGCACCTGCCCATCGTGGTCATGATCTTCGATCAGCAGGGCCTGGAACCGGCGGCCATGATCGGATCGCTGCTGGGCTTCGCCATCGGCATCGTCGCCATGGCCATCCTCCACACCTGGTTCTATCAACCAACCCGCAGTGTGGCCCTGAGCATCGTCATCCACGCCGCCTTCAACACGCTGCCGCTGGCCATGGCCGTCCTGTTCGACGACAACCCGGCCGCCGTCCTGGCCAACCTGTTGCTCTGGGCTGTCGTCGTCATGCTCAAACGGCGCCACGACCGGATCCCTCACCCCCGCCTGTGAATCGCCTGTGAACGGGCCGAGGGCGGGGTCCTGAACCCCGCCCTCGGACGAACATCGGAATCGGCCTGCAGGCCGATCGACTAGTTGTTCTGGGTGTTGATGGAGTTGCCGACCTCGCTGAAGTTCTCAGCGGCTTCCTGTCCCAGGAAGGTGATGGCGGCGATACACACGACGGCGATCAGGGCGACCAGGAGGGCGTACTCGACGAGCGAGGCGCCTCGTTCGCTCTTGGTGTGGGCCTTGAGCCAAGCGGTGATGAATTCGTAGTGGATCATTATTCAGTCCTAGGTTCTCTGTAGTTAACTGTTCCCCCGACGGGGCTTACAGAGAGCTACATCGACACCTGGAAACAAAACTGGACACATCGGCCGGCCGGATTCCCGCTCGATGGGCGGGATCCTGTCAAAACGATTCGTTCGGCCCGGGTCGAACGGACCATCATGGCCCGACGGAAGTCCTCATGGCCGCCGACGACGAGAAGGCCAGCACGTCGTCGGCGATGCCGGCTCGGGCGATGAGGTCGCGGTCACGGTGGTAGCTCTGGGTATTGAGCCACGGTGCCCGGTCGCCCTGGCGGGGAAGGAGCGCCATGGTTCGCTGCATGTACCCGGAGGTGAAGTCGTCTATCCACGGCCGGGCCACCATGTCGTCGTCGCCGGGCCGCAGCCGGGGCACAACGGTGTCGGTGCCGGTGGCCGCCATGTGGTTGAGGAGGCGACAAACGTAGTCGGCGATCATGTCGGCCCGCAGGGTCCACGAGGCGTTGATGTAACCGAAGACCGACACCATGTTGGGGATGTCGGAATAGGCCAGCCCCTTGTAGGTCCAAGTCCGGGAGAAGTCGATCGGCCGGCCGTCAACCACGAAATCGGCTTCGCCCAGTGTCACCATCTGCAGACCGGTGGCGGTCACGATGAGATCGGCCTCGATGATCTCCCCCGACTCCATCAGTACACCGTGAGGCAGGAACCGATCGATATGGCCGGTCACAATCGACGCCCGGCCGGAATTCAGCGCCTCGAACAGGTCACCGTCGGGAACCAGGCAGAGCCGCTGATCCCACGGGTCGTAGCGGGGCGTGAAGTGTTTGTCGACGTCGATGGCCGGATCCAGAGCTCGGCGAACACCACCGATGAGGAGGGCTCGAATCTGGTCCGGCTCGGTCCGGGTTCGCCGGTAGAGCATGGCCCCCAAGCGGATGTTCTTGCGCCGTACCAGCCGGTGAGCCCAGGCATTGGGCAGGATGCGTTTCAGCCGCCGGGCCAGCGGGTCCTGCGACGGGCGGGACAGCACATAGCTGGGGGAGCGTTGGACCATGGTGACGTGGGCTGCTTGGCCGGCCATGGCCGGCACCATGGTCACCGCGGTGGCTCCGGATCCGATGATCGTCACCTTCTTGTTGCTGAACGAGAGATCCTCCGGCCAATCCTGGGGGTGGATGATCGGTCCGGTGAAATCGTTCTGGCCGGCGAACGTGGGCTGATATCCGGCCCGGTAGCTGTAGTAGCCGGAGCACATCAGCAGGAAGTTGGCGGTGAACGTTTCGGTGGAGGGTGACCGGTCGGCTGAGCCGGGAGTCTCGACGGTGACGGTCCATGTGGCCGTCTCGGTCGTCCAGTGAGCCGAGGTCATGCGACGGTTGAAGCGGATCCGATCGGTGATTCCGTTCTCGTCAGCCGTTTCCCTGAGGTACTCGAGGATGCTCGGACCGTCGGAGATCGACGTGGGGGCGTTCCACGGTTTGAAGTGGTAGCCCAGGGTGTGCATGTCGCTGTCGGAGCGGACACCGGGATAGCGGAACTTGTCCCAGGTTCCGCCCAGGCGGGGCCGTCCCTCCAGAATCAGGTACGACCGCTCCGGGCAGTGTTTCTGTAGGTGATAGGCCGCTCCGATACCGGACAGGCCGGCCCCGATGATGATGACGTCGGTATGGCCCACCAGGCCGACGGTATCGCTTGGTCCCTGGACGCGCCAAAGGGCGGGACCGATACGCACTGCCGGTCCCGCCCTTCGGTGATCGATGACGGCTGCGATCCCGCCGTGCGCCATTGCCGGCGGGATCGAGCCATTTTGGGGATGAACTAGTTGTTCTGGGTGTTGATGGAGTTGCCGACCTCGCTGAAGTTCTCAGCGGCTTCCTGTCCCAGGAAGGTGATGGCGGCGATACACACGACGGCGATCAGGGCGACCAAGAGGGCGTACTCGACGAGCGAGGCGCCTCGTTCGCTCTTGGTGTGGGCCTTGAGCCAAGCGGTGATGAATTCGTAGTGGACCATTGTTTGTTCCTTGTTCTGTGCTGTATTCCGTCCCATTTCGGGCTTGCACAGATGTGATCGTCGGTCCAGCTGAAGTTCTGTATGGGTCGGGGCTCACATTCGAGGCGGGAACTCCTACCCAGCGACCGCCGAGTGCCCGGCCTGACGCAGCGCCCCCCGCAGCTGTTCGGCCACGGCGTCCAGATCTTCGGCTGCGGCGCTGCCGTCGGCGTTCCTGAAATCGAGATGGGCCATCGACGAAATCGGGACCACGTGTACATGGGCGTGAGGAACCTCGAAGCCGGCGATCATCAGGCCGATCCGGCGGCAGTCGACGGTGGCCTTCTGGGCCGCCCCGATGTGGTGGGCCACTGCCATCAGATGCTGCACGGTATCGCCGTCGAGATCGGTCCACTGGTCGACCTCGGCCCGGGGGATCACCAGGCAGTGCCCTGGGTGGAGCGGCCGGATATCGACCATGGCCACGCAAACGTCGTCGGCCCAGATGATCCGACCGGGAATCTCGCCATCGATGATCTTGGTGAAGATCGAAGCCACGGCCAGCCTCTATCCGTCGTCTTTGGTGTCGGAGGAGTTCGACTGGGCCACGCAGAACTCATTCTGTTCGGGGTCGTGCATGACCGTCCAGCTGATCCCCATTTCCGACCGGTTCTCGATCACGGTCCCACCGGCTTCGACCAGGCGGGCCACGTGGGCCTCCGGATCCGGGACGTGGAGGTCGAGGTGCATCCGGTTCTTGGCCGTCTTGGATTCGGGGACCTTGAGAAACAACATCCTTGGTCCTTGACCGTTGGGGTCGATGGCCGACCCGTAGTTGCCGATCTGATCGGCCGGAATGTCGTTCGCGGCGGCGAAATCGGCCCAAGTGGCGAACCCCGGTGGTGGTGGTTCGTCCACGTAACCCATGGCCAGCTGCCAGAAGGCGGCCAGGGCGGGCGGGTCGTCGGCGTCGAACGTGATCTGGAAGTCGGTGGCCATCGTCCGACTCTACCCCGCTGGCGCATCTGGGGTTCTCAGCGGTCGATATCGACCCCTGAGAACCCCAGTACGGGGCCGTCGGCCGGAGATCTGGGTCGATCGGCCCCCGGGTTGGTGGCGCTTTCGCTCTGTCCGGTGCCCGTGACGGTGAATATCGTCGGTTGGGTGGATCAAGAGGCGGAATGGGTTTTTGAGCGCAGCCGTCGCGCCATTGCCTGGTTGACGGCGGCGATGACATTGCTGTCGGTGGTGTTCGCCCTGATCGGTTTGCACATCGGATCGACCTACGTCGACCGTCAGTCGGCTATGGCTCTGGTGGCCGATGTGTCCCAGATGACGGGCGGGCGGGGCCAACAGACGATGGTCGAGCCTCGTACCGGTCCCGGCCCGACCGTGGTGGCGCCCACGACCACCACCTCCGAACGGACGGCCGCCCTCCTCGGCCCGACGGCGGTTGAGCCGGGAACGACATCGGTATCGGAACCGCCAACCTCCACCACGACAACAACTCCAAGCTCGCCGGCCCCGACCATCACCACAGCGCCGACACCCGCGGCCCCGACCATCACAACAGCGCCGGCACCGGCGCCGACCGTTGACCCGGCCGACCGAGGCCGGGCAGCCCTGGGCCGCATCGGCTATCCGTGGTCGGAGCGACTTCCCGGTTGGACGATCGAGTTCCTCGATGGCCGCAAGGGGCTGTACGGGCTCACCGTGGTCGACGAGAAACGAATCGAGATCTACGTCCGGGTCGACCAAACCGATGACCTACTGGATCACATCGTGGCCCACGAGTTGGGCCACGCCGTCGATGTGACCCTCAACGACGGCGATGATCGTCGACGCTGGCAAGCGGCCCGGGGAATCGAAGACGAGCCGTGGTGGCCCAACGCCGCCGCCTCCGACTTCCACACCGGAGCCGGTGACTTCGCCGAGAGCTTTGCCTACTGGCAAACCCGATCGAGCAACTACCGGTCCAGGTTGGGGCCCGCCCCCAGTGGAACCCAGCTCCAGATCATGGCCGAGCTGTCAGCCGGCTGACGTTTCGCTCCCCGGCCGCCCAGCCACTACGTTCAAACCATGGCTGCTGCAGAACACGACACCGGCTCGGTAACGCTCGACACCGTGGCCCGCCTCCACGGAATAGTCACCTGGTTCCACGTCTTCATCTACTCGGCCGATGAGGCCACGGAGGAGTTCGAACGGGTTGGGCTCGAGGGGCGAAGCGGCTATTTCGCCTCCCGGGCCGCCGGCATGGGCCCGGTGACGCCCGAGGTGATCACCGCCACCTTCTACAACTTCCCCCACTCGCTGGTCGAGCGGTGGATGACCGGCTGCTGGGACCGCGTCACTCCCGAACAGGCGTTGGCCGCCCGCTGGCAGGCGGTGGCCCGGGTGCTCGACAGCCACGTTCGCCCCGCCCTGTCGGACGATGCCGTCGCCGAGGCCACCGACATCGCCCAGCGGGCCGTCGACGGACTGACCTGGCCCGGCCGTCCCCTGGCCGCCGGCCACGCCGCCTCGCTCGAGCAGTGCCCCGACCACGATCTGGTACGGCTCTGGCAGTTGCTGTCGGTGTTGCGGGAGTGGCGGGGCGACGGCCATGTGGCTCTCCTCACCGCCGAACCCCTCGACGGGGTCGAGTGCACGGTGATCACCTACGCCCTGAGCAAGGGCCGCAGCTTCCTCAAACGATCCCGAAGCTGGCCCGACGAGGTCTGGTCGTCGGCCGTCGATCGGTTGACAGCCGAGGGGTGGATCAGTGCCGAGGACGCCATGACCGATGAAGGCAAGGCACGGCGTCGACAGCTGGAGACGAGAACCAATGAAGTGGCAGCAGCCATGTGGAACGGCTTCGACGATGCCACGGTCAACCGCCTGGGCGATCTTCTGGAACCGGCCGTGGAGGCGCTGACCGCGGCAAACTACTTCGCCATGTTCGGTAGGCCCGCCGGCAACCAGTCTTGAGGTCGATCAGATGGCGTCGGTGTTGACCTCGCCGGTGCGGATCCGGACGACAGTCGACAGTTCGCTCACCCAGATCTTGCCGTCGCCGATCTTGCCCGACTTGGCCCCGGCGACGATGGCATCGACCGCCTGATCGACCTGGCCGGGGTCGACCACGATCTCCAGTTTCACCTTGGGGACGAACTCCACCCGATACTCGGCCCCCCTGTAGGTCTCGGTGTGACCGCCCTGACGCCCGAACCCCTTGACCTCGGAGGACGTCATCCCCTGAATGCCGACCTTGGCCAACTCGTTCTTCACATCATCGAGTTTGTGAGGCTTGATAACTGCGGTGACCAGATGCATCCGCCCACAGTAGCGGGCACCCTCTCCGATCGCTAGCGGCCTCGGCGCGGAGCGCCTTGCTTGCAGTTTCGGCCGGGCCGAAACTGGTGAGACTTGACACCAGGTCGTGGGTTCGCGTCCTCAAGGACCTAGCGGCGTGAGCCGCCGGCGTCGGTGAATCCCGGTCGCGCCGTTCCGTAACATCTGGGCAACTTCTGGGTCATTGGGGATGCCGACGGCGGCCGTTATCCACTACGGTTTGTGGCCGTATGGACGGAACAGTGATGGAGGCCGAGGCCGAGGCCGAGACGGCCGGAGCCACAACCAATCCCGACAGCCCGGGTTCGGGCCTGACCGCCGGCCGGCTCTGGCTCGGCGTCGGCCTGATGATGGCGTTGGTGACGGTGCTGTCGGGCATCGCCTCAGCCGTTTTCCAGTTCCACGACGACTCGGAGATCCAGCGAGAGATCTTCGTCAATATCCCCGGTTCGTTCAAGTTGGCCTTCTACACCGTTGTTCCCGTCCTGCTGGTGTGGGGATCGCTCCAACTCTCCTACCGGGTCCGCAACTGGGAGCGGGGTGCCCCCGACCGGCGCACCACCAACCGTCGCAACATCAAGAAGCGGTTGGAGGACTTCCGCTCCGGGATCTACATGCAGACGCTGATGCGGGAACCGGGTGCCGGCATCATGCACTCGCTCATCTACTTCAGCTTCATCATCCTCTTGGCCGTGACCACCGTGTTGGAGATCAATCACCAGGTGCCGGAGAACCTCAAATTCCTCAACGGCAACGTCTACAAGGCCTACGCTCTGATCGGGGATCTGGCCGGGCTCGGGTTCCTGGCCGGCATGGCCATCGCCATCGTCCGCCGTTATGGTCCCCGTCGCTGGCGGCCCTACCGGATCGCCATCAAGACCCGACCGGAACATGCGGTGATCCTCGGTGTGCTCACTGCCATTGGAGTAACCGGATTCGGAGCCGAGGCCTACCGGATCGCCCTGGAGGGTTCACCGGAGTATGAACAGTGGTCCATCGTGGGCTACCCGCTGGCCCAGCTGGTCGACGGTTCAGGCAATCTGTCGGGCTGGCATCAGGCCTGGTGGATCGCCCATGTCGTTAGCTTCTGCGCCTTCCTGGCCATCATCCCGGGCACGATGCTGCGCCACATGTTCACCTCGCCACTCAACATGTACTGGTCCGATCGGGATCGGCCCAAGGGGGCCATGAAGCCGCTGCCCGACCTGGAGTCGACCGAGCTGGAGACGTTCGGCGCCTCGACCGTGGAATCGTTCACCTGGAAACAGCTGATGGACACCGACGCCTGCACCATGTGCGGCCGCTGCACGTCGGTCTGCCCGGCCCACGCCACCGGCAAACCGCTCGACCCTCGGGAGATCGTGCTCAAGACGGGGGAGGTCATGGCCCGCACCGGTTCGCCGGCGGTGTCACCCCCGATCGGTGTCGATCCGGAGATCACGGTGGAGGCCAACTGGGTATTCGATCGCATCACCACCGACGAGGTCTGGTCGTGCACGTCGTGCAAGGCCTGCGATGAGATCTGTCCGGTCAACATCGAAATCCTCGACAAGATCCTCGACATGCGGCGCTACCTCACGCTGATGGAGTCTAACTTCCCGGGCGAGCTCGGTAGCGCCTTCCGGGCCATGGAGAATTCCTCCAACCCGTGGGCCATGAGTCAAACCCAACGGCTCGACTGGGTGAAGGATCTGGCCGTTCCGGTTATCGAGCCCGACGACGTTCGGGTCGACATCGAAGCCGGCGGCGTCTTCAACCACGAGTACCTCTACTGGGTGGGATGTGCCGGGTCGTTCGACGACAAGAACCAGAAGGTCAGTCAGGCCATGGCCAAGCTGATGCAGCGGGCCGGTGTCGATTTCGCCATTCTCGGGCCGGCCGAACTCTGCACCGGCGACCCGGCCCGCCGGTCGGGCAACGAATACATCTTCCAGATGCTGGCCAAGCAGAACGTCGACACCCTCAACGGCATCGGCGTGCAAAAGATCGTCACCCAGTGCCCCCACTGCTTCAATACCCTGAAGAACGAGTATCCCCAACTCGGCGGCCACTACGAGGTGGTGCACCACAGCCAGTTCCTGGAATGGCTGATCGACCAGGGCAAGCTCGACGTGGGCGAAGCCACGCTGGAGGAGCGGGTGGTCTACCACGACTCGTGCTACCTGGGCCGCCACAACGACGTCTACCTGTCGCCCCGCAACGTGATCGGATCGCTCAAGGGCATCCAGATCGTGGAGGCCGGACGCAACGGCACTCAGGGCATGTGCTGCGGCGCCGGTGGTGCCCGGATGTGGATGGAGGAAGACATCGGCACCAAGGTCAACGACGAACGGTCCCTGGAGCTGGTCGATACCGGAGCCAAACGGATCGCCACCGCCTGCCCCTTCTGCTACGTGATGATGGACGACGGTGTCAAGGGCCACGGCTACGAGGAATCAGACGTCAAGGTGGCCGACATCTCCATGCACCTGCTGGAAGCGATCGAGCGGGCCGAGTCTCTCTAGGCCACCCCGCAGGGTGTCAGTTGGAGACGCTCTGAGCCATGGCCAGCTGGTCGGCGAAGCGGACGGAAATGCCGTCGATCAGCAGATCCAGGGCCAGTTCGAACTCGGCGTCGCGGTCGTGGGCGGCGGTGGCCACGCTGGCCAACGTGAGCGGGAACAACTCCGGATCGAGCGACGCCCGAAAGGCGACCAGGCGGTCGTACTCAGCCGCCCCGGGAACGGGGTCCGCCACCTCTGACAGCACATGTCCGATCACCATCCCGACGATGATGTTCAGTAGCCGGCGACCGGTCTCGACGTCGACTCCGGCCCGGGTGAACTCGCCCAACGATGCCTCGACCAACGCCATCGATTCCTCGGTGGCCACAGGGCGAGTGGCCAGGATGCAGGCAACGTTGCGGTTGTCGAGCAGGGCGGTGCGCAATCCTCGGGTATAGGCCTTGAGGCGACTCTGCCAGTCGTTGCCCAGCTCACCAACGGTTACCTGGTTGTAGACCAACTCACAGAGGCCGTCGAGGATTTCATCCTTGTTGGCGATGTGCTTGTAGAGCGACGGAGCCTCAATATCAAGTTGGGTGGCCAGGGCACGCATCGTCAGGCCCGACGCTCCACGCTCGTTCACGAGCTCCAACGCGGCGTCAAGGACGCGGGCGCGTGTAATAGGGATTTTGGGGGGCATATCAAGTTCCTCAGTGTTTGCAGCAAAACTACTGCCAATTGATCCTTTCGTCCATTTCACGGCCGCGGTGACTCTGGATCGAGTCCGGGTCGTCTACTACCATCCACCCATGTTTGACAAAGCCTCCGCCGCAACGTCCGCCTCCAAGACCGCGACCCCGTCGGTCCTCACCGTTCTGACCGTATTGCTGTCACTGCTGCTGGTCACGGCCATGGTCAGCCCGGCGGCGGCGGCCAAAGGCGACAACGGTAAGGGAGGCGGCGGTGGTGGTGGCGGTGGGAAGGGCGGTAAGAACAATCTGCCGACCGCGGTGGTTTCTCTGGGCGATTCCTACATCTCGGGTGAAGCGGGTCGCTGGGATGGCAACTCCAACGACGGCCTCGACCCCGACCGCGACGGCACCGACCGGGCCTACCGGTCCACCTGGTATGGAGGTTGGTGGTATGACTACGACGCCGTCTATCCCGGGTCGTACGACAATGACTGTCATCGCAGCGATGTGGCCGAGATCCATTCAGCCGCCCTTGGGACCGATGCCTCGTTCAACCTGGCCTGCTCCGGGGCACAAACGGCCAACATCTTCCGTTCGTCCAATGGTGGGGTCACCTTCAAGGGCGAGGCCCCACAAGCCGACCAGCTGGCCGCTCTGGCCGACACCCACGACATCGAGTTGGTGGTGCTGTCGATAGGAGGCAACGACCTGGGATTCACCGACATCCTGCTGGCCTGCTTCTCCTCGTTCTCGACCGGGGCCGGCCCCTGCCATCAGCAAGAGCAGGCGGCGGTCGACGGCCGCATGGCCTCGACCATGGCCGACGTGTCGAAAGCCATCGACGAGATCCGGGCCGCCCTCGACTCGGCCGGTCAGAAGCCCGACAGCTACCGCATCATCCTCCAGTCGTATCCGTCACCCATGCCCCGGGCCTCGGAGATGCGCTACTCCGAGAGCGGCTGGGACCGGGTGACCATCGGTGGTTGCCCGCTGTGGAACGCCGACGCCGACTGGGCCCGTGACTCGCTGGTTCCCCAGATCGACGCCAACCTGCGATCGGTGGCCACCGACCGCGGGGTTGAGTTCTTGTCGCTGGCCGAATCGTTCCAGGGCCGTGAGATCTGCAGCACCTCGTCGTCACTGGTCAACGGCGACGGCGACACCCCGAGTAGCACCCGCCATGAATGGGTCCGGTTCCTGGTGTCGGGAACCGTCCAGGGTCAGGCTCAGGAGTCGATTCACCCCAACGCCTTCGGCCAGCGGGCGCTGGGCCGCTGCCTGGCTCTGGCCTGGGCCACCACCGGCCACAACCGGTGCCATAACGTGGCCGGAGCGTCGGCCGATCAGATGAGCCTCAGCGGCCTGTAGGCGTCGCCGCCCCGTCCCCTGCTACCAGGGCCAGCCGGGCACCACCGGTCGGTCCTCAACCGAACCGGTGCCGACCACGCCAACCTTGGCGTCGGCGTGACCGGCGGTCAGGGCCATGGGGTGGGAGGTGGCATCAGCCGGAATGACGAACACGAATTCGAGGACGGTGAGGTCGGAGTCGGCGTCGCCGAAGGCCGGAGCCCCATCGGAGGCCAGCGACTGGCGATCGAGAACCGTCATGCGGGTTGGTCCGACGGCCTGCGGCCTGGGAACGTCGCCTTCAACGCTGTCGCCGGCCACGTTCAGCCGCCAGTACTCGTTGGCCGGCCAGATCGGACCGGCGGCCGCGTTGTCGGCCAAGGCGGCACCATCGACCGTGACCTGCAGGACCACTAGACGCTCGTCGACCCGGGCCCGGTAGGCGGCGGCGTTGACGTCGAGGTAGGCGTCGCTGATGGTGATGGCGTCGCTGCTCGGCGCGACGTTCAGCTCACGGGGGTAGAGATCCGATCCCGGCGAGCCGTCGAGATTGAGGTGGGCCGGGTAACGGTTGGGTTCCTGGATCTCGAGCACGAGGTGATCGATGTAGGGGTCGTGACGGACCACTGGTTTGAACACCATGGTGACCGGCAGGGATTGTCCGGGCTCCAGCACGACCCGTTCGGTTGACGGGGTGTGTTCGAACCGCTGGATGGGAACCCGCTCACCGTTCTCCAGCACGAGGGCCATGTCGCGGCCGTGGGCCCGGACCGGGACCTCGGGCGACAGGTTGGTGGCCGTGGTTTCAATGATGATGACCGGCTTGGAGAACGGATCATCATAGGAACGAGGGACCAGTCGAGTCTGCAAAAGACGCCATTGGATGGACCCGTAGACCACGGAATTTCCGAGATCGGGGTCGGCGATGACGACGGCCGACGGGCTGACCGATTCGGCGTCGGCGGCGCTGAACCAGCGGGAGGCGGCGGTGTCGACGGCGGCCATGAACAGGAGGATCACCAGGGCGGCGGTGGTGGCCAACCAAGCAACCAGCACCAAGCGACCGGACGTCGCCCGTTTGCCGGAGGGTCGCCAAACTAGATTGCCAAGTGCCGCCCGTACCACGCCGCCCTCCTCCGAAGTCAGTCTGTTGTGATGATGAGCCTGTTTTTAAGGTACCGAGACCCGTTCAGATCTCGATGACCAAACGACGAGGTGCAGGCGAAATGGTCGCGAAATGTCGCGTAGCAGAAACATTCGGCCGGGTGGTGGATGCTCGAACGGTCGGTGACACATTGATCGGCCGAAGGGTGGCCACTGTCGAGCAGCGGGTCAGCGCTCGAAATTCTCCCAGTAGCGTGACGGCCGAGGACCGACCTGGCCCTGGTACTTCGAGCCGAGCTGACCGGAGCCGTAGGGGTTGTCGGCGTCGGTCGTCATCCGGATGAAACTGATCTGCCCGATCTTCATTCCGGGATAAAGAGTGATGGGCAGGCTGGCCACATTGGAGAATTCGAGCGTGAGCTGACCGTCCCATCCAGCATCGACGAAGCCGGCGGTGGTGTGGATCAGGAGACCGAGGCGGCCCAGACTCGACTTGCCTTCGATGCGTCCGACCAGATCGGCGGGTATGGCCACCCGCTCGGCCGTCGAGCCGAGAACGAACTCGCCGGGATGGAGGATGAAGGGATCGCCGTCGGCCGCTTCCACCGTGTCGGTGAGCGCTTCGAGATTGGCTTTGACGTCGATGTGGCCCATGGTGTGATTGCGGAACACGATGAACCGATGGTCGAGTGTTAGGTCGACCGAGGATGGCTGCACCGCACCTTCGTCGAAGGGCTCGATGATGATGCGGCCCTCAGCGATCTCCTGCTTGATGGTTCGGTCGGAAAGAATCACATCGGCACCCTACCGTCTACGGGCGACAGGCCCCTCACTACAGTGGTGGCCATGAGCAAGAACCTGCGAGATTACACAAAGGCCCTGTACACGGTTGACGGGGTCGTGAGGCGACTGAAGGATTTCGACTGGGATTCGCCGTCACCCAACAAGGAGTGGACGGCCCGCCAGACTCTGGGTCACCTCATCTGGGGCGTGCGGCGGATGGCCAGCGCCGTGCGTGACGAAGCGCCACCGCCCTCCCAATCCGAGGCCGAGATCGCCGGAGACGATCCGGCGGCATCGTGGTCGGAGGCGATGGACAGCGTGCTGGAAGCGCTCGATCACAAGGGCGTGCTGGACAAGGTGATCAACACCCCGTTCGGGGAGATGACGGTCGACGACGCCATCGGCACGTTCTTCACCGAGCCGTTGACCCACGCCTGGGACATCGCCACCGCTGCCGGCGTCGACGCTGCGCTGCCCCCGGAGCTGACCCGCCGGGCCATGGCCCTGCTCACCGCGGTGGGCGACGCCATCCGGGGTCCGGGCATGTTCGAGGAGCCGATCGATGTTGGCGAGATCACCGACGAGACCGAGCGCTTTCTGGCCTTCACCGGCCGCGACCCCCGCTGACCCCCTTGGGTTGTGTGCGCTCCAGCGTTCACATGTGAACGCTGGAGCGCACACAGCAGACTGTGAGGGCTTACAGCTCGAGTAGGATGGCTTTGCGGACGGCGTCGATGGCTCGCAACGAGTCGACGATGCCGGGTTCTGGGGTTGAGTCGAGGTTGATGAACGACAGCGCCTCGTGTCGATCGACGTTGCGACCGAGACGCCACTCACCGATGTTGATGTGGTATTCGCCGAAGACGTTGCCCACCGCGCCGACCACGCCGGGCACATCGTCGTTCAACAGCAACAGGATCGTTCCCGTCGGCTCGGCCTCCAGGTGATAGCCCGAAATCTGTACGATGCGTCCCCGGTCGCCGGCGAAGATGGCCCCCGACACCGTGCGCAGCCCGCCGTCCCAGTGGACCCGGCAGGTGATCTGGTTGATGTGGTCGGCCGCCCCCAGCCCGACCGAGCGGGAGATCTTGAGACCTCGATCCCGGGCCAGCATCGGGGCGTTGATGAAGTTGACGGTGCCGGGCATGACGGAGTCCAAAAGCCCCTTGAGTAGGCCGGCGGCCACCGGGCGCATCAGGTCCTCGGCGTCGTCGCAGTAGAGCTCGAGTTCCACGCTCTCGATGGGGTTGTCGGCCATGGCGGCCTGAAGCCGGCCGATCTTGGAGGCCAGCGTGATGAAGCTGTTGACCCGTTCGAAGTCGAGGCCGGGGGCGAAGGCCAGGTTCACACAATTGGCGATCCGGGTTCCCTGGAGGGCGTCGATCACCTGCTGGGCTATCTCGATGGCGACGCTGCGCTGAGCCTCGGTGGTGGAAGCGCCCAGATGGGGGGTGTGGACCACCTTCGGATGGCCGACCAGAGGGTGGTCGTCGTCCGGTGGTTCGGTGGCGTAGACATCGACGGCCACTGCTCGTAGCCGGTCGGCGTCGAGAGCCTCGGCCACGGCGTGGGGATCGAGGAGGCCACCCCGGGCGGCGTTGATGATGGTGGCCGTCGGCTTCATCAACGCCAGCCTTTGGCGGTTGATGAGGTTGCGGGTGTCATCGGTGAGAGAAGTGTGGAGGGTGACGAAGTCGGCCGCTTCGAGCAGTTCCTCGAGGTCGACCAGCTCGACCCTGGCCTCCTTGGCCACCCGCTCGCTGACGAAGGGATCGTAGGCCAGGATCGTCATACCGAAGGCTTGGGCCCGGGCCGCCACCGCTCGGCCGACCCGGCCGAACCCGACCACCCCCAACGTCTTTCCGCTGAGCTCGGTACCGGTGAAGGTCGACCGTTCCCACCGGCCGTCGGCCAACGAATTGTGGGCCGCCACCACATTGCGGGCGGTGGCCATGAGCAGGGCCAGCGCATGCTCGGCAGTGGCCACGGTGTTGGCCTCCGGCGTGTTCATGACAAGGATTCCCCGGCGGGTCGCCTCATCGACGGCGACGTTGTCGATGCCCACCCCGGCCCGGCCGACAACCTTCAAGAGGGGAGCGTGCTCCATCACCTTGGCCGTGACCTGGGTGCCGGAGCGAACGATCAGGGCATCGTAGTCGCCCATGATCTTGCACAACTCTTCCTCCGACAGCCCGGTGTTGACGTCGAAGCTGATCCCGTCGGCTTGTTCCAGTACGGCCAGCCCGTCCTGGCCCAGTTTGTCGGAGACAAGCACGCGATGACTACGGGATGGTGTATTGGGCATGGGGGACGTCATTGTTCAGCAGCCTGTTCAGCAGGAGGAGTCGAATCGGGCGGCCAGCGCCTTGTCGTTGAAGCGGAGACCGCCGGCGTCGATTGCGTCCCAGCAGGCCCGGGCCACTGCGTCGTGGGTTCCGCCGATCATGTCCTTGACCTCCTGGGGGCCGAGCGACAGAGCGAGAACGGGGGCCAGCGTCTGGGAGGTGATGACCACTGGAGCCGAGTTGGTGACCGACTGGCGATCAACCACCCCGGCGTAGGCGACGAAGAGGTCGACGGCAGACGATGCCGCCATGTCGCTGGCCCCGTCGCCGACCAGCAGCTTACGGCCGGGAGTGTTGATGGTTGACCGGATAACGTCGGCCTTGCCGTCGGATGAGGTGAGGTAGCCCTTGTTGAAGTCGGCGTAGCGAGCGCCGCCGAGATGGTGACCCTGGTCGGCTTCCCACCAGGCTCCCTCGAACGGGTCGAACTCGGCCTCAACCGCCTTGACCCGATCAGGATCGACACCCAGCCAGGTGGCGAACTCGATGACCGGACCGGCCAGGCCGCCGCTGACCACCCAGGTCTCGTTCTCGGCCTCGGTCAGGGCGGCGATCGTGGCCTTGGCATCGGGCACGGCGTTGGCCTTATAACGGTCGCGTACCGAGACCACGTCGCCCTTGGTGGGTTGCAGCATCGACAGCCGGCGGCCGTACACGTCTTCCAGCGGGAGGTCGCCGGCCATGGCCGAGTCGGTCAGCTCGGCGATGGCCTGCCGCTCATCGGGTGCGGTGGCCAGTTCGTCGATCCCTTCCACCGATGAGAGCGTCGAATCGCAGTCGAATATCGTTACCGGGAACGGTCGCCAAGGCACTCCCCCAAGGCTAATTGCCTCCGGTTGACAATGCGCGCCAATAACGACCTATCCGGCCAGAACATCGAGGGCTTTGTCGACCTCGGCCTCAGTGTTGTAGAGGTGAAACGAGAAACGGCTGCGACCATCACGGGCGGCGTAGTTGACCCCCAGGTCGTCGAGAGCCGTCGTCTGCCGGGGGGAGAGATCGGTGCCGACGATGGCGCTGGGCAATCCCGCCGGCCGACCCAGGCCAAGTCCGGCCCGGAATCGCTCGGCCAGGGCGATGTTGTGGTCGCCGATGGTCTCGGGATCGATCTGGGCCAGGAGCTCCAGTGAACTGGCCGCCCCCTCCCAGCACAGCCAAGCGGGGGAGAGGTCGTAGCGTCGGGCGCTGTCGGCCAGCCGCAACGGTGCCCGGTAGGTCGAGGTCCAGGGGTTGGGTCCGGCATACCAGCCGGGGGCCAGGGCGGAGAGGCGACCCCAGAGGTGGGGGGCGACGGAGAAGAACCCCGAGCCCCGGGGGGAGCACAACCACTTGTAGAGCCCGGCCGAGGTCATATCGAATCGGGCGGCGTTGATCGACTGCCAGCCGGCGGCCTGGGTGATGTCGACGTAGGTCAAGGCGCCGGCTTCGGCCGCCCGCTCGGCCAGCGTGTCGAGGTCGAGGCGATGGCCGTCGGCCGATTGCACGGCGCTGACCGCCACCATCTCGATCGAGGCGTCGATATGGTCGACCAACTCGGCGACGGGGACTTGCCGGACCACGATGCCTTCGCCTTCCCGAGCCAGGAAGGGGAACAGCACGGAAGTGAACTCCTCGACGGCCACCAGTACCGTCTCACCGGGCTGGAGCAGGCTGGCGGCATGGGCGGTGGCCACCGAAACCGGGGTGGCGATGGCCAGCCAGTCGACCGGGCAACCGACGATGCCGGCGTAGGCGGTGCGGGCCCGGGCGATGGCGGCGTCGTAGTCGGTGGCGGCGACCTCCCCCCGGCTCCACGCTTCGATGGCCTCGGTCAGCGCCCGGGTGGTCGTGGCCGGGGCCAAGCCCAGCGACGCCGAGTCGAAGTGAATGCGGTGAGGTGAGAACTCGGCTTGGATGCCGTGTAGGGTCTGGCTCACGATGACGCGGTTCGACGGCGCTCGAACCGCCGCAACAGGTGAACGCCACCGACCACGCCGAAAACGACGATCGACCCGATGGCGGCCATCTGAGCCAGCGCCTCCGCAGTGACGTCCAGTGTCGGATCCAACGCCCCGTAGATCGCCAGCACCCCTGTGACCACGGCCGACCACAACAGCCAGGCCACAACCTTGACGCCCACCGGCCGAGCCTGCGACTCGTCTTCCGTGCCCAAGCCAAGGCTGACCGCCCACGATGGTGCGCCACTGGTCCGCATGGCGACAATACTACTTGAGGCCGGCGGGGCTGTCTCAACAGCGGCCTACTGCCGCCAGCTCGCGGAGTGCGCCTGGCGCCTGCTCCAACCCACGCTAGAATCAAGTCCTCTTGCGGATGTAGTTCAATGGTAGAACATCAGCTTCCCAAGCTGATAACGCGGGTTCGATTCCCGTCATCCGCTCCAGGCCGCTGATCAGGGTGGATCGGAAATCTTTAGCTCCTGATGATGTCAAACACGCGGGAGTTCCAGAACAGCTGGCCATATCTCGAGTCGTTGTAAGGTTCGAGCAACCCGAGGTCATGTAGTGCTGATACGGCATTGCGATTGGCCTGATTCGAACGACCGTATCGACGCTCAGCGGCTGACACCGAGAGAATTGGATACGCGATCAAATCATCAGCTATCTCGACTGCTAATCGAGCCCGCGGTAACGCCGACCGAACTGTTTCCCCGATCTCATCTCGCAGACTGAGTAACTGCGTGATCCTGTCGTGGCCTGACCGAGCCTCTTCGTAGACTGCTTCTGCAAAGAACTCAATCCAGGGCGTCCAGTCTCCTGACACACTAACCGCAAGAAGATGGTCGCGATAATCGTCGGAGCGGTTCTTCAGCCACGATGACACGGACAGGACCGGAGCCCGCAAGGCCTCCTCCTTCATCATCTGCAGGACTGCGGCGAGACGACCTAGACGTCCATTACCGTCCGTGAAGGGATGAAGGGTCTCGAATTGATAGTGCGCCATTGCTACTCGTGCAATGAGTGGGATGTTGGCGATTGGGGTAGGCGCCGTCAGCCAGTCAACCCATCGCTCACACATTGCCCGTAGTTGATCCCCAGGGGGCGGTGGTATGAAGCGGGCCTCGCTTACCCGACGGTTCTTGGCACCAATGAAGACCTGGGTCTCGCGAATCGCACCCGCCTCAGGACCGTCGCTGTCGGTACCCTTCACAATCTCGGCCTGCATGGCGGCAAGCATCGACAGGGTGATGGGGCGCTCAGTGATCCAGGCATAGGCGGCGTCAGCAGCTCTCGTATAGTTCATGACTTCCCGAACATTGGGCGCAACTTCGGTGTCCTGTTCCTCGGGCGGGAGGACCTCGGCAGCAAACAATTCGGTCAAGTCTGCGTAGGTTCCCTCCAGTGCAGAGGTCCCGATCGCTTCTCGCCTCGTGGCGATACGAGCCACCAAGTGAGGGTTCGGGACAACACCCGCCGCGGCATCCAACCGACCGAGTTCCGCCGTAGCGTCGGTAACGGCCATCCAAACAGGCCCCGCCAGGTCCACCCGGTCAGGTAGATCCAAGGGTACGAACGCCTCAACGTCGTAGTCCTCGCCGAAGCGGGCGTCGTGCCCAGAGATGGACACGACGCGGCCTATTGGAGAGTTCGCTAGCGACAACACGACTTGGACTGTAACGGTGTAATTCCAAGTTTCGAACACGAAACTTGGAATTACACGATCGTAATCCAAGTTGACAAGGATTAACTGAACTGGCGCCGCGGGTTGGGGAGGATCGACTACTGGTCGCGTGAAGGGTCGCAGGTGGCGCCCGTCATCCAGGTAGGAAGTCATAACAGCGGCACCGCGCCGAGATCCACGAAGGCTTCTGCCTTTGCCGCCGGCCGGCCAACAGCGAACCCGTACCATGGAGCCGACAGGACCTCGAAGGAAACACCGATGAAGGACTATCCAGACGTAGACGCCTACCTTGCCGACAGTGACCAGTGGCCCGACGAGATCGCGGCGATCCGTCCGATCCTGTTGTCACGCGGACTGGACGAGACGATCAAGTGGGGAAAGCCCTGCTACCGGATCGAAGACGACACCAACATCGTCCTGTTGCAGGAGTTCTCCGATCACCTGGCGCTGATGTTCTTCCAAGGCGTCCTGCTCAGCGACCCGGAAAAGGTTCTTCACGCCCAGGGACCGAACACGCACGGTGCGAAACGGATGAAGTTCACCTCAGCCGCCGAGGTCGAGGCGCTGGCCGACGTCATCGAAACGTACGTGGAAGAAGCGATTCACCACGCTCGGGTCGGCACGGATCTACCGCCCCGGCCCGATGAGGAGCTGGCAGTCGAGCTGTCCGAACGACTGGCGAACGACGACCAACTCGCCGAAGCGTTCAACGAGCTCACGCCGGGCCGCCAACGTGAGTACAACCTCCACATCTCCGACGCCAAACAGTCGGCAACACGGAACCGGCGAATCGACAAGATCGTTCCACGGATACTCGACGGCAAGGGACTTCGTGACCGGTAGCGACCTGCTGCTCAGGCCGGACCAGGGTGGTCTTCACGAGGGACGATGTTCGGGCATCATCCCCCGGCCGGTTGGATCTCCACCGGGCAGGTACGAACGGACGAACTTCAGTGGACCAAGTCCAGGAATCGGTTCCCCGGTCTGGTAGTCGACTACTTCGAGATCCCAGGCGAAAGCCTTCTCGGAATCGTCCATGCCCTCGTACGAGGCTTCAGGATCATCGAGGAGGTAGCAGATACCGAAGGCGGTGAGGTAGGACGAGATCTTGGCAAAGCGGGCAATGTCGTACTCGCTGACGCCGGCGTCCAGCATGCGACGTACCAGGACCCCATGATCTCCGTGAAGCCCTTCCGGGTCCTCGGGCTCGGCGGCCACGGCCTGCACCCAGGAGAGATCCTGTGTGCTGGGGATGTTCGACCAGATGCCACGAACAAAGGCTCGGATTGCGGCTTCCCCACTCCCCTTCACCATCGTGGTTCAGGCTACTCGCATCGATTGGAACTCGCCGCCTCGCGCCGCCGCTCGTCGCCAGATCGGGACGCTCCACAACCTACCGGAGGCTGAGCACGGTGAGGAGTGCTTCGTCGATGCCCCATTGCTCCTCGGAACTGAGGTGCCCGGCCAGTTCGCCAAGCCTGGTGGCGTCCACTGCGCCGAGTTGTTCGACCAGTACCCGGGTCCGGTCGCCGCCAATATCGATCTCGGGTCGGAACGAAGCGGGTCGTGCCGAACGCGATGTGGGAGCAACGAGTACTACCGATCGTGGGAGGAACTCGTTGGCCTGGACGACAACGCCGAATCGATCTCCGTGCTGTTCGTGTCCGATGCCTTTGGGCAGTTTGAAGCGGAAGACGTCACCCCGCAGCACGAAGCGACTCCATCAGCTGGGCCACTGCGCTCATCTCAGCACGATCGTCGTCATCGGCCTCGAGTTCGGCGACCTCGGCCGCCAGTTCCGAACCGTGCTGGAGCCGGCGAGCTGAATCGACAAGCGCCGTGCGAATCGCTTCAGAGCGGCTGAGACCCGACGCTTCCAGCGCTCGGAGGGCTTGTTCGGCCTCTTCGTCTAGCCGGACCGAGATCGCTTGAGCCATAGAGTGAGTGTATCACAAATTGAGATACATCGGCTGAGGAGCCGGACTCACCGAGCTTTCAAGGGGGTACGCAACCCGCGAATGCCCGTGGTTCGATCAGCTGACAACGTCACATCGGCAAACGGTCGATTGACAACCACCAGCGAATGGATACCTCAATGAACATCATCACGCGCTTGTTGATCGTTACCGGTGTGGCGGCGGCCCTAGCCGTATCCGCCCCGGGATGGCGTCAGCGCTGACCAGCAACTGGCGGAGCTCGTCGAGCCCCCTTTTGGTGACCCACTAAAGGAGCACCGGCTGGGGCTACGGATATGTGGAGACCGTTCGTCCGTCCACCGGTGACAAGGCTCAGCAGTACGCCTACATCAAGATCAACAACGTTGACAACCACACCGTCTACGCCAGGGGCAACACCAGCCTCCACAACGCCGATGGCTCCCACCGGATCAGTTCCGGATTCAAGAACTCGACCCACAAGTCGAGCTCGTCGTACACCAAGGTTGGTCCCTACGCCTCGATCGCACGGAGCGGTGCGGCCAAGGCCAAGGGAACCTCTTCGGTTTGCATTGATGTTCCGGTCCGCTACGACAAGTGTTCCGGCTCGGCCACCTCCTCGTTGATCGGCTGGTAACTTCTGATGACTCTCGCTGCCACCGAAGTCCTCCATTGCCGGGATCTCCACCGGCGCTACGACTCGTCCGGTTTCGAGCTGGGTCCCGTGTCGTTCTCCCTCGATCGAGGCATCACCTGCCTCCTCGGCCTCAACGGTGCCGCCAAGTCGACCCTGCTGCGGATTCTGGCCGGTATTTCAGCGCCGGACTCCGGCGAGGTCACCGTCGGCGCCGACCGGGTCGGCTGCGTCCCCCAAGACCTTCCCCTGCCTGCCCACCCCGCTCCCGCGACTATCAGGAGTACGCGGCCTGGGTGCAGGACGTCGACCGGGATACAAGATCAGTGGCAGCTGAGAGGGCCCTGGCTGCGGTCGGATTGTCTGACCGCAGCCAGAGTCGCATCGGCCGCCTCTCGGGCGGATATCTGCGCTGTGATGCAGTTCAATGACGACGGGAAGATCACTAGGGGCGACGAGTATCTAGACTCGGCTGCCGCAGCTGAACTGCGTAAATAGGCCAAGGACGCCGCGACGTTGTGCTCTCGGGCGAGTCAAGGCTCTCTCAAGTGGGTTTCCTTGGGACGTAGGCCTCTGGTGGATCGAGTCGCTGCGGATGGACACTGTGGGTGGCTGTGGGCGAGTGGGTTCTCAGACGTGAAGCGAGCGTGACGTGTATACGCCCGGTGATCGTCGAACCCAAGGAGGAAACGCAATGAACACAGAACAGACTGTCGATGCGCTGGCCGACAGTTCGGTCAACCCGAAGGTCAAGCTCGCAATGCTGTGGGTCGCATTGATGTTCTTCTACATCTACAACGACATCTTCTCGCTCCAACAGCCTGGGCATCTGGCGGAACTGATGGCCGGCGAGCTTCAGGGCGTCGAGATCACTCAAGGCATCCTGTTCGGAGGGGCCATGTTGATGGCACTCCCCAGCGTCATGATCCTGTTGTCGCTCACACTGAGCGCCCGGGTCAACCGGGTGGTGAATCTCGTGGTGGGCGGCTTCCACCTCTTCGTGCTCGTCGGTACGCAGTTCGTCGGTGAGGGCGAGGTTTGGGGGTATTGGAGACTACTTGAGATCCTCGAAGCAGTCTTCTTGGGGATCATCATCTGGACCGCGTGGGCATGGCCGACAACTCAGACCCACGGCCGGCGAATCGTGAGTCCGGCAGATCGAATCCACACCTGACGCCAGACAACCTGGTCATACCGGGCCGGCAGGGGCAAGGCTCCTGAGCGGCCGACTCGGTTGGGTGGCACCTCCAGAACGCCGCCTCGCTGTCGACTAAACTAGATCCGTGATCACGGAGTACTTCAGCGACTACCGCCGATCGATCGGCTGGTCTGTCATCTTGTCGGGCCTGATCGTGGTGGTGATCGACTTCATCCAGGGTGACTATCTGGTTGCGTCGATTGTGCTGGCAGCCGTGGTGATCGCCGCCGGCTTGCTGGTGTGGTGGACCCGGCCCAGCGCCGGCGGGTTCCACGTCAGTCACGCCGAGGCCCGGCAAGCGGCCGGCTCCGACGGCTTGATCGTGTACTGGCGGCCGGGTTGAATCTATTGTGACCGGCTCAAGCGTGGCTTGGGCAAGGCTCGGAACGATGTTTCGTGGGTCAACATTCTCAGAGATCCCGATGCCGCCCAGTATGTGGCCAGCGTTCGCGGCGGCGACGAAGAAGTCCCAACGGTGGTCACTGGGGCTGGGGAGATGATCCCTGGCACCGCCGAAGCCGTCAAAGCCCAGCTGGCCGAGAGCCGGGCCTAGGATCCCTCGCTCCTCGGATCGAGGATCAGCCATCG
Source organism: Acidimicrobiales bacterium (assembly GCA_965216685.1). GTDB lineage: Bacteria > Actinomycetota > Acidimicrobiia > Acidimicrobiales > SZUA-35 > JAHELU01. The sequence continues at coordinate 1,737,935 of OZ244195.1, read as the reverse complement.
CCGACGCCGCGGTGCAGTAGCCGACGATCCGACGTCACGGCGAGGTTCCGAACTGGACCGTCCCCGGCAGTTCGATCAGACCGGCTGACCGGGCTCCAACCGAGCACCCTCAGCTACTCTGTCAGGCGGCCCCACCCTCACACCATCGTGGCGGGCGGACTCACGGCGAACATCACATGCTGAACATTGAAGACCACGACGAACTTGTCGCCTACCTCCGACAGCGAGGACACATCTCGCCCAACGAGGCGGTTGCCTGCGAGACGTTGGCCGGAGGTGTTTCGTGCCGGACGGTTCTGGTGCGGCGAAGCTCCGGAACCGATCCGTCGAACCCGCCGGTTGACATTGTGCTCAAGCAGGCTCTGGCCCTGCTGCGGGTGGCCGAGGTCTGGGAGGGCGACCCCGGGCGCATTGAGATCGAAGCCGATGCGATGCGGGTCCTGGGCGAGCTGCTCAAGCCCGGTCAGGTGCCGACCCTGCTGTTCGAGGACCGCAGCCTACACCTGCTGGCCATGACCGCTGTGCCCGAGCCCCATAGGAGCTGGAAGGCCGCCTTGTTGGCGGGAGCGCTCGACGATCGGCACGTCGTCGAGTTCGCCCGGATGCTTGCCGCCATCCACGTCGGGGCCTACGACCGTCGCCATGAGTTGGCCAAGCGGTTTGCCGACCGGTCACAGTTCGACGACTTGCGGCTCGATCCCTACTACCGGTTCACCGCCGGCGCCGTTCCCTCCGTGGCCCCATGGATGGGGACCCTGATCGAAAACACCGAGGCCACTGCCGTCACCCTGGTTCACGGCGACTACAGCCCCAAGAATGTGCTCCTGAGTTCGGCGGGCTGTGTGCTGCTGGATCATGAGGTCGCTCACTGGGGTGATCCGGCCTTCGACATCGGTTTCGCCACAGCCCACTTCCTCGGCAAAGCCAATCACCTCAGTGAACAGCGAGATGAGTTCAGCGACGCCGCTCGGCTTTTCTGGTCGGAATACGCCGCCGAGGTGGCCGAGCTGCCATGGTATCCGTCGTTGACCAGACGAGCGCTGCATCACTCGATGGCCTGCACGCTGGCGCGGGTCTGCGGCAAGTCTCCGCTGGAGTACCTGACCGTCAGCCAGAGAGCCGACCAACGAGCGGCGGTTCTAGCTCTGATCGACCAGCCCCCGGCCACCTATGACCAGCTTGTGACCCGTTACACCCGCGGATTGTCCCGATGAGTTTCAGCATTGATCGCCTGCAAGCGCTTGAAGTGCTCGACAGCCGAGGTCGGCCGACCGTCCGGGCTTTCTGCGACATTGGTGGCCAGCGGGCTTGGGCCACCGTGCCCTCGGGTGCCTCAACCGGCAGCCACGAGGCGTGGGAGCGTCGCGACGGCGACCCGAACCGGTACAACGGCCTAGGTTGCCGCCAGGCGGTGGCCGCCGTCAACACTGAGATCGCGTCGGCTGTGGTCGGTCGGTCGCTCGAAGACCACCGTCAGCTCGATCAGCTTCTCATCGATCTCGACGGTACACCCAATCTCGGCCGCCTGGGAGCGAACGCCACACTGGCCACCTCGCTGGCTGCGGCCGCGGCGCTGGCCCGTTGGCGGAATCTCGACCTGTACCAGTACCTGGCCACCCTGCCTACCACCAAGCCCGAGCCCAAGCTGCCCCGCCCGATGGTGAACCTGTTCAGCGGTGGGCGGCACGCCGGAGGGCAGGTCGCGATTCAGGATCTCCTGGTGGTGCCGATGGCCGACGAAACCGCCGACCAACTTCATCAGGTTGAACAGGTCTATGCCGCCGCCGCCCAGCTCGTCTTGCGTAAATACGGCATGCGGGAGCTGACGGCCGACGAGGGAGGTCTGGCCCCTGACTTCATCCGCTGCGTCGATCTCTTCATCGACGCCGCCGAGGCCGTCGAGCGGACCGGCCTGAGATTGGGCGACGACATCGGTTTCGCCGTCGACGTTGCGGCCAGTGAGTTCTTCGACGGTACGACCTACCGTATCGACGGACGGAATCTTGACGCTGCCGAGTTGATAGCGGTGGTTTCCGGCTGGTGTGCCGACTTCCCAGTCGTCAGCGTCGAGGACGGATTGGCCGAGGACCAATGGCAGGCCTGGCCCCAGCTGCGACAACGTTTGCCCCGGAACGTTGTGGTCATCGGCGACGATCTGCTGTGTAGCAACGTCGAGAGGGTCGATCGCGCCGCCACCAGTGGGGCGGCCGACGGATTGCTGCTCAAGGTCAATCAGGCCGGGACGCTCAGTGCCGCCGTTGATGCCCTGGATGCCGCCCGGGCGGCCGGTTGGTCGGTGACGGTCAGCGCTCGCAGTGGCGAGACCGAAGACCGCTGGCTGGCCGACGCCGCCATGGGCTGGGCCGGCGACTATATAAAGGTCGGCTCGGTTCGGCAGTCGGATCGGCTGGCCAAGTACAACCGTCTGTTGGAGCTGGCTGCTGGCATCTCGGTGTGATGCCAAGGCGCCCGTGACTCGACCCCGTGGGAGTCTGCATCTTCATGGCGAGGTTCCGAACTGGACCGTCCCCGGCAGTTCGATGCCGTTGTTCTTGAGATAGTGCCTGATGTTCAGGTCGGTTTCCAGGTCGAAGTAGTTCTCGGCCTGGTGGCCCTCGCCGTTGGAGTTGGTGGCGGCGAAGTTGGTCTTGCGAATGATGGCCCAGAGATTGGGATCGCTGGTTCCCAGGTTGCGGATGATCTCGTTGCGTTGCTCGATCTCGCCCGGCTTGAAAACCACCCGGGCCGGCACTGGAGCGCTCGAGTCGGACGTGCCGGTGATGTATCCGGGGACGTTCTGGACCACGGAGATGTTGGTCAGGTTGCCGTCGCCGTCGAAGTACTGGTCGACCTGAGCGTGATTGGCGGTCATGGTTCGCCTCGAGCCGAGTTCGGTATCGTTGCCGTCGAATCTGGTGACGGTTTCGACCACGCGGGATTCGTTGTTGATCTCCAGGCCGGCCTGGCCCGATCCGCTGCCGATGATCACGTTGGCGTTGCCCGACACTGAACCTTGGATGCCGCCCCCGTGGCTCTCGGTCACCACCCGTTCGTAGCTGGCGCCGGGAGGTGGTGTTCCCCCGAGAATCAGGTCGTCGAGTGCGGCATCCGATGCCGGATGTTGCTTGTCCAGGACCAGCCGGTAGCTGGTGGTGGTCGTCGACCCGGTGTTCGCCCCTACCTCGACACCGGCACCGACCGTGGGAAGCGAAGCCGAGCCCCCGCCGTCGGGGTCCACCGGGGCGTCGGGGAGGCCGCCGCCAGGATCGACGATGTCCAGTTTGTTCGGGGTCTGCAGATCGATTCCGGCGTTGGCCCCGACCGACGACGAGGTTTGCCGGCCGACGGTCACGGTGGTGGTGTTGCCGTTGTTCTCCAGGCGAAGCGTCTGCCCGAAGTTCGACTCCGTCACCCCGACCCCGAATTTGGCATCGGCCTTGACGCCGGTGTTTTCCAGTCCTGGTACCTTGCCCAGCCCCACCCCGGTCTCCAGTCCGGCCTGGGTGGCGGTTCCGTCGGTCTTGATGGTGACCTTGGCTCCGGGCGGGATGTTGGTCGGGTTGGTCTCGTCGAACACGAATCCGGCCGGATCGCCGCCCGGAGGCGGATCGTAGACGATCTGACTGGCGTTGACGGTGACGCCGACCTTGCCCAGGCCACTGCCAAGCGATATCTGCGTGCCCTCGGTGAACACCTGCTGCCGGCCGAAGACCTGTCCACCGCCACCAGTGGTGGAGACCGCCTGGCCGCCGACCACGCCGTTGGGCGGGATGACCGCTCCACCGCTGTGCTGCCAGCGGTAGTCGAGCCCAAGACCGCCCGGGAACTGTTGGCCGGCCACGACCGACGGCGGACCGTAGGCCCCGCCATCGCCCAGGAACGGCGACGGTCGAGCGGCCGGGATCGGTGGGTTCGTCGGGTCGGGAGGCACCAGTCCGTCCGGCCGTGCCGGTGATGGATAGAACGTGGGTTGGGCCCCCGGCGGCAGCGTGATGTTCTGGCCCTCCCGGATGGAGTGACGATCGGTGATGTCGGGATTCAGTTCCAGGATGGCGTCTTCGGACACGCCGTAGTCCTCGGCGATCTCCGACAGGGTCTGGCCTGCTCCGACCGTCAGCGGCGGGCCGATCTCGATCGTCGAAATGCCGCCGGCATCGCCACCGTTGTTGGCCACCGTCGGTTCGAAGTCGAGGTGGTCGGGAATGAGGTCGCCGTCGCTGTCAACCGGGGCCCCGTTGGCGGTCTGGCCCGGCCCGGACGCTGGTCGGAGGATGGCGTCGGGTTGTCCGTCGCCCGTTTGGTCGATGAGGATGTTGCCGTCGCCGTCGGACCCCAGGAGGATCCCGTCTCCCCGACCGTCGCCGTCGAGGTCGACGAGCTGAAGGTTCGGTGGCAGAGCAGGTGTCGGGGCATCGGGAACCGTTCCGGCGGCGATTCCAACGTCGGTGAGTTCGGTGGCCAAGGTGGCGAAGTCGGGGACCGCTCCCCCCTGGTAGACACGATCGACTATCTGGGCGACGTCGATGCCTTCACCGATGACATTCAGCTGGCCTCCGAGGCGGGACTCGGAATCCACCTGGGAACTGCCGACCGTGACGAGGCCGTCGGCCACCAGCAGGGCGTCGCCCGATCTCACCCCGTCGATGACCAGGCCGGTGCCGACCGTGGCCTGACTCAGGTCGCTCAGCTCGCCGCCGACATGACTGATCGATTCGATGAGACCGTCGGAGACCAGGTCGCCGGCACCGCCCAGTCCAACGGAGGCGCTGTTGGCAAACTCGCTTCCGGCGGCGACGCCCTTGGCCGCGTGGCCGGCGAAGGCGAATCCCGAGCCCACGATGTCGATGATCTCGCCGTCGTCGATGGCGTCGATCAGCTTGTCGCCGGCATCGATGGTGTCGATCACCTTCCCGGCCGCTTCCGCTCCGGTCTTCACCAGGTTGGCCGTCGATCCGGCCACCGCCGCCCCCTTGAACACCGAGGCCGCTCCACCGATGGCGCCGAAGGCGCTGCCCAATGCTCCCAGCCAGTTGTCTTCGCGAACGGCTTTGATCGTGTCAACCGTTGCCACCGCGGCGCCGGCCAGGGTCACGATGGCCGGGGCCGACGACGGGGGGAAGGCGGCGGCCGCCGCGGTGGCTGCGAACTTCGTCATCTCGAAGCCGCCCTCGACGATGTCGTCGAAGTCTCCCTCCTCCACTCCTTCGGCCAGCTGGTTGGCGCCGGGGAACAGTCCGGCATAGCCCAGGAACAGGTACTTCCACGGGTTGTCCTTCCACTCGCTCCAGAGCGACTTGCCGATGGCCTTGAGGGCGTTCTTGAACCGCTTCCACTTGCTGATCTTCTTCTTGCGGACCGAGATGAGTTCACCGGTTTCGCTGAACTCGTATTTGAACTTTCGCTTCTTGGTCTTGATCTTGTCGCCGCCCGGGACCCCCCAGTTGGCCAGCATGCTCAGGTAGAACGGGCGCTTGGCCACGCCGTCGGCCGACCGGCGGGAAAGGTCCTTGTAACCCAACTCGGCGGCCGCCTCGGGTCCGATGGCCTCTTTGATCTGACGGAACGTCATCGACGGGGCGCCCACGGTGGCCAGCGACTGGAAGGCCTGGATCGAGTTGGCGAACACCTGCTGTTGGGCCGCCAGCGTCGGCTGACGACCGACCAGCAGCAAGGTGGCAACCAACTGGCGCTGGATGTTGGGATCTTCGAGTACGAACTCCTCACCGTTCTGCTGGATGACGGCGGCGATGAGCGCCTGCTGGTGTTCGGCCGTCAACTCGATGGGCCCGTCGCCCCCGCCGGGATTGGTGAGCATCTGCCTGGCGTACCCGTCGGCTCGTTGTTGCGATTCCTCGGTCAGGATTCCGTTGCGTTGCCCGGCCAGGATGGCGGCTCCGAGGCCCTCGACGGTGATGGGGATCATGGGGCTGTCGAAACCCTCGAAGTCGCCCGGAATCAGCGCCTTCTGGAGGAACCGGTTGCCCTTCAGGAAGCTGAAACCGCCGTCGACCAGCTTCGCTCCGGCCGCCGGGTCCTTGAGTATGGCGGCCCAGGTTTCGCCCGGGTTGCCGTCGCCGTCCCACCCCAGGTGGCCGGCCAGGTTCAGGGCCAGGGCCAGCTGGGCCGGATCGGCCGACGGTGGACCCTCCCCGGCCAGGAAGGCGGGCAACCACTCGTTGAGTGCCGACCACCGGGGCTGAAAGTGAACGTCGTCGTTGACGGTGTTTCGGAAGCCCTCGACCAGGTCTTCGATGGTGGGAAGCCCGGCCGCCGTTCGCAGCCGGGAGTCGAGTTCGTAGGCCCGCGAGATCCGGTCGAACCACATGGCAAAGTGAATCTCACGTTCGGCGGCGTCACCGGTGGCGGAACCGACGGCCCTTTTCCAGGTGTCCGGATCGACGGTCAACTCCCCGGTGTCGAGCATGTTGCCAAGGACCTCGAGATCCTTCAGCCGCTCGGCGGTCATGGTGGGCCGCTCACCGGCCTTCAACGCCGCCGGCAGCCACAGAGCGAGGCGAGCCAGTGTGGCGTCGAGCGCGGGATCTTCTCCCAGCGGCGGCAGGCCGGCAAACGAGGCCCGTAGGATCTCGGCCTGCTTCTTGTTCTCGACCAGCGCATCCAGGATGGGGGTGATGGCGGCCGTGTTGTCGTTCTCGGCCGTGCTGAACGCCTCGATGGCGGCCTCGGCTTGAGCCAGCGTGATACCGAGGTCGGTGGCCAGGGTTTGCGGGTCGATCACGAATCCGTCGACGATGTCGGCTCGGGTGGAGATGACGATCGCCACCTGGTCGAGCTCGTCGCCGGTGTTGACCAGTTGACCGGGGACGTCGGACTCCAGCTGCGACAGCGTCAACGCCGCCGTCACCTCACTGCTGAGGCCATCGGCGGTGGCGGCCCCGGTCTTCATGGTGGTTGACAGATCTCTGGCCTTTTCCGGCACCAGTCCAACGAACGCCATCTCACAGCTCCTGGTAGTGGCTTTGGTAACCGTTCTCCCCAACGGTCGTGATCGGTTCACAGCGAAGAAGGTGAGAACCGATCGGGCCGGAGATCCGTAGTGCTACATAACGGACGTCAAATCCAAGGAGCAGACTGTGACCATCGTCGAGGAGACCGACCGCCACGAACTTCTCGGAGATCCGTCGTGGATCGAATCCGTCTCCGGCTTCCCGCCGGGAAGCTGGGGAACCGACGGCCCGGACCGGCCCGACCCGGCATCGGTGTTCGCCTCGACACCGGCTGGTGACTTCACCGGTCGACACGTCGCCGATGTGGTGGCCTTCACCGAGTTCCTGGGCGGAGTCGGCTTCGACCGGGCCGAACGGGAGTGGCTGATCGACGCCATGGCCCGCGAGTTCGAATCGCATCCGGACCGGGCCATGGCCGAATTGAAGAGGATCGCCTTTGCCGTCAACGGGTTGGCCTTTCTCGACCCCGTGGAGCGGGCCGACAACCGGCACAAGGCGCTGACCTCGATGTACCAGCTCGATCAGCACCGGGAACGGCTGGCTCTGGCCGAGAACCCGGTCATGGCCATGGTCCGGGCTCGCAATCCCGCCGTCCTGGTCGAGGAGTCGGGCGTCGTTGTCACCGCCGACGCGGTGACCGCTCGCCACGAGATCAACCGGATCGTACTCGCCCTGGCCGATCGCCGGCCGACCCAACTGCCCTATCTACGAACCGAGCCGGCGACGGGCGTCGAGCAGATGCCAACCCCGCTCAAGGCGGAGTTGGCCGGGAGTTGGATCCGCCTGGTGCTCTTGCGGGCCTGGCTGGCCGATCTCGATCCCGACGAGTTCGATCGGCTGCGAGGGCGGGTTTCACAGGTGGTTGACACCGCCACCGACCTCAGCCTCGTCGGCATGATGTTGTCGTACCGGTCGATGGTGGAAGCCATGACCGACGTCGACGACGTCGACGATGACGATGACTGATTGGCTGACGGCGGGCTGACGAGCCGCTGATCACGGCCGCTCGGCCCCTGTTCCCACCGGGTCAGCTGGGTTAGCGTTGAGGTATGCTTCGGATCGAGCTGCTGGGCCCGCTCGTGGTCAGCGACGCTGAGGGCCGTGACCGCACCCCCGGCGGGGGCCGGGAGCGCAACGGCCTGGCCACCCTGGCTGTGGTATCACCGGAGTCCCTGTCGACCGAACGGTTGGCCGCCGAGCTGTACCGGGAAGGGGGCACCGCTGATCCCCGCAACGCGGTGCAGGCCATGGTGTCGCGATTGCGTAAGGCGCTCGGCCGCTCGGCCGGTTGTCTGGAGACCACGGTCAACGGCTACCGACTGGTTGATGTCACCGTCGACGTCGACGAGGCCGAAGCATTGTTGCGGGAAGCCTCCCTCGGTGATGATCTGAAGGGCGCCGTCGACCGACTCGATCAAGCTCGGCGGTTGTGGAGAGGCTCGTCGTTCGACGGGCTCGACGGAGAACTGATCGAGGCCGAACGGCTACGAATCGACGGACTCCTCCACGACGTCGAGGACGGACTTCTGGTGCGGCGGGTCCGGGTCGGGTCGAGCCCCGGGGACGATGGTCGCCACCGTCGTGATCTGATCGGCGACCTCGAAGCCGCCGTACGCCACCAACCGCTGCGGGAGCAGCGCTGGGAGCTGTTGATGCTCGTCCTCTACCAGATGGGTCGCCAGGCCGACGCCCTGCGGGCTTTCCAGCGGGCTCGGGGCCTGCTGGCCGAGCATCTGGGTCTCGAGCCCGGCCCGAGCCTCATCGAGCTGGAGCGCCGCATCCTGGCCCACGATCCCGGCTTGGATCCTCAGCCCGACTCCGAACAGGATCGACCGTCCGATGGCCTGGCCGAGCAATCGGACTCGGTTGAGTTTGAGCGGGGGCCGCAACTGCCGTCGGGCACCCTCAGCGTGCTCCTGAGCGACGTCGTGGGTTCGGTTCGACGCTGGGAGGATGACCCGGCCGATACCGCGTCGGTGATCGACAACGTTCGTCGCCTGTGGAGCGAGGCGGTGACATCCGGCGGGGGAGTGGCTGTCGTTGGCGGGCCCCGGACCAGCGGCGAGGGGATCATGGCGATCTTCGAGACCGCTGAGCAGGCCATTCGGGCCGCGGCCCGGGCCATGGCTGACCAGGCCGGACTCGACCTTGCCACCAGGGCGGCCATCCACACCGGGACACTGGAGCCCACTGATCACGGCGACTATCGGGGACCGGTGGTCAACCGTTGCGCCCGGATCCTGGAGCTGGCCCAGGGCGGACAGATCCTGGTGTCGGGCTCCACGGCCGAACTGGCCCGGGGCCACCTGACGGCAGACCCGCCGGCCGAAACCGACCCCGTGGTCGGCGGCACCGCGGACCAGATCGGAGCCGGGCTCGGTGTGCGGGAGTTGGGTTCGCACTGGCTTCGTGACGTACCGGAGCCGATGAACCTCTGGCAGGTCACCGGACCGGCGTTGCCATCGACCTTTCCCCCACTGGCCAGCGCCGATCGCACGTCGCTACCCCGCCTACGGGGAGCGCTGCTGGGTCGTGACCGACTTCTCGAACGGCTGTCGGAGCTGGTGGCCGACGAACCGCTCGTCACCCTTCTCGGTCCCGGCGGTATCGGCAAGACGTCAATGGCGCTGGCCGTTGGCTGGTCGGTCATCGGCGGTCGGTCGGTTTGCTTTGTCGACCTGGCTCGGGTCGACGACCCCGCAGTGGTGGCCGACCGCCTGGTCGAGGCGGCGGTGCCCGGCCACGACGACCCTCGACCTGCGGCCGCTCGGCTGGCCGAACGGTTGTCGTCCAGCACGGACCTCGTCATCATCGACAACGCCGAGCACGTAATCGACGCCGTCACCGACATCGTCGACGCGGTTCTGACCTCGCGGCTCAAAGGCTCGTTCCTCGTCACGTCTCGCCACCCGCTCGGTTTGACCGACGAGACCATCGTTGGCGTCCCGCCGCTGGAGGTGCCCGACGACAGCGACGACCTCGATGCCACCGGGCGCTCGCCGGCCGTGACGTTGTTCGTCGAGCGGGCCCGCGCCCTCCAACCAGGGTTCGTCGTGTCCGACGGCCTTCTGCCGGTCGTGGCCCACATCTGCCGTCGTCTCGACGGGATGCCATTGGCCATCGAGCTGGCCGCCGGCCGAGCTTCGCTCCTGTCGATCGACGACATCGCCGCCCGCCTCGACGACCAGCTGAGGTTGTTGCGTCAGGTCCGGTCCCAGCGTGATCGCCGCCACCGCAGTCTGGAAGCGGTCGTCGGTTGGAGCGTCGATCAGCTGTCAACTGAGGCCCGGGAGGTGTTCAACCGGTTGTCGGTGATGGCCGGGAGCTTCGGTCTCGACGGGTTGGCCGGCCTCCTGGAGCACTGCGACCTCACCCACATCGATGAGCTGGAGGCCGTCGACGAACTCCACAGCGCCTCACTCATCACCGTCGAACACGGTGGCAGCCGGTTCCGGATGCTGGAACCTATCCGGCAGTTCGCCGCGGCCGAGCTGACCAGGCGAGGATTGGAGCCGGCCAGCAGACGAGCCCACGCCCAGTGGATCACCGAGGTGGCGGCCGACGCTCACCGGCGGCGCGACCGGTCGCGGGCCGAAGCTCGGAAGCGCCTCGACGCCGAGTCCGACCAGGTACTGGCCGCCCTGAACTGGATCGCCGACGCCGGCCAGGCCGACCTGGCCGGTGACCTGGCCTACCCGGTCGGCTGGTGGTTCCTCTCCGGAGACGCCCGGGCCGGCGAGAAGGCGCTGGGCCGGCTGCTCGACGTGGTCGATCGGGCCGTCGACCCGCTCGGTTGGGCCAAGGTGGTGCTGGGGTTGGGAATGGCTTCGGCCGCCCACCCCGGATCGGCGGTGGCGGGACAGTCGATCGAGGCACTGAAGATCTTCGACGACCACGACCATCCAGATCGTGCCCTGGTGCGTCTGGCCGCGGTGTTCGCTCAGACCGGGGGCGGCGACCTCGAGCTACCCCTGCAGCTTCTGGCCGAGGCCGACCGGATGACATCGGCCGACGACCTGTTCGCCCGGGCCCTGGTCGACATGTCGACCATGATCGTCAACTCGATCGTGCTGGGGCTCGAGCCGTCCGGCGCCGACGGATCAGCGGCGGTGCAACGAGGGACCCGGGCCATGGCCACGTTCCGGGAGTTCGGTGAAACCTGGGCGCTGGGGACCACGTTGAGCGAGATGGGCCGCCTCCACCAGCGGCTGGGCGACCTGGAATCGGCCGAAGCCTGCTACCTGGAATCGTTGGAGTTGTTCGACGGTGATGACAACCACGGCAGCCACTACGTGCTCACCGAGCTGGCCCGGCTGGCCGCCGATCGTGGTCAATTCGGGCGGGCCGACCGACTCAACGCCGAGGCCCTGAGGATCGCCGAGGCCGACGGCTACGACGGCTGCGTGGCCCTGGCGCTGGCCGGCATGGCCTACACCGCCGTCGCCCGCGACGCCATCGATCAAGCCGCCGAACTCTACCGGCAGGCCATCGCCCTGTCGTCGGACACGATCATCGAGCTGGGCCGGACCGAATGGTTGGAGGCCCTGGATCGGTTGGTCGGCCCGGGCCCCGACTCCCCCTCGGAGGCCTGACCGTCATCGGTCAGTGGCCCGTCAGCGGGTCGTAGGTGTCGGGCCAGCGGGTCGACAGCACTTCCTAAGGGACTGCGGTGACGATGACTCCACCGACCGGATGGACCGGTTCGGTGGCAGCAGAGTCGCATTTGCAAGGAGGACGCAGCCATGTTCAGGAAGTTGGGAGCTGTTGTGTATCGGCGGCGCCGATGGGTGGTGGCCGCCTGGTTGGCCATAGCCGTGATCGGGGTGGTGGCCCAGGGCCCGCTGACCGAGAGGGTGACCGCTGAGTTCACCGGTAGTGAGCGGATCGAGTCGGCCCGGGTCCTCGAGCGGTTGAACGAGACCGCTCCGACCGGCGGTGACATCGCCATCATCATTGACGGGATCACCGTGGAGGCGGCGAGCCCGCCGTCGGAGGTGGCAAACACCTTGGCCGACATGGCCGCCATCGACGGGGTGATGGCCGTCGTCGAGCCCTGGTCGGCCGGGCCGGTCGGCCCTCAGTTGACCGCCACTGACGGCAACGCCGCCCTGGTCGTTGTCAGCTATGTCAACGGGCTGGATCCCGAGGCTGAACACGCCTTGGCCGACGCCGTGGTTGAGTTGGCCCACGAGCTGGAGGGAACAGCCACTGAGGCCGGGACGGTGACCGAGGTTCTGGTCGGGGGCGAACCCATCGTCCTCCAGGAGTTCGAGACCCAGGCCGAGGAGGATCTCGTCCGGGGTGAAGCCATCGCCATCCCCATCGCCCTCCTGGCCATGGTGTTCATCTTCGGTGGTCTCCGGGCCGCCGGTATGCCGCTGGCGGTGGCCGCCGCCGGATTCCTGACCGCCGGAATCGCCCTCCTGGGGGCCACCTTCGTGCTCGACTCGGTGTCGGTTTTCGCCATCAACGTGGTCTCGATGCTGGGACTGGGCCTGGGCATCGACTACGGCCTACTACTGGTGTCCCGGTTCCGGGAGGAGCGGGCCGGTGGCGAGACCGTCGGCCGGGCGGTGGAAACCACCGTGGCCACTGCCGGTATCACCGTGGTGTTCAGCGCTCTCACCGTGGCCGTGGCCATGAGCGGGATGTTCGTGTTCCAGGATCCGACGATGACCAGTTTCGGTGTCGGTGGCCTGTCGGCCGTGATCTTCTCCATGGTCGCCTCGCTGACCCTGCTGCCCGCCCTCCTCGGCATGTTCGGGGCCAAGATCCGCCCGGCCAAGGTCACCGCCGATGGGACCGGAGCGTTCTACCGTCTGTCACGCCGGGTCCAGCGGTTCGCCCTGCCCATCCTGTTGGTGGTGGGAACCGGGTTGGCTCTCCTGGCCACCCCGTTCCTCGACGCCAACCTGGAGAACGGCGACCCCCGAAGCCTGCCCCGTTCGTCGGAGGCTCGGGCCGCCGCCCTGGCCCTGGCCGATCGGTTCCCCAGTCGGGGAGCCGCCCCCATCGTGGTCATGGCCGATGTCGCCACCGACACTGCGACGGCCGATTCCTGGGTGGGCGAGCTGGCCTCCATCGACGGAGTGGCCGGCGTCGTGCCCCGCGACGGGTTCCCTGCCGGTACGACCGTGGTGGAGGTGATCCCGGAGGGAACCTCCCAGGGTCAGACCGCCATGGACGTGGTCACCACCATTCGTGGTCGCGGCGCCGATGTTGATTTCGACGTCGAAGTGGGCGGTCTGGCCGCCTCGACCATGGACGCCCGGGAGATGATCGGTGATCGTGTTCCGTGGGCCATCGGCGTGGTCGTGGCCGCCACTCTGGTCCTGCTCTTCCTGATGACCGGATCGATCGCCATTCCCATCAAGGCCGTGATCATGAACGTGTTGAGCCTGGGGGCCAGCTTCGGGGCCTTGGTGTGGGTCTTCCAGGACGGCAACCTGTCAGGTCTGTTGGGTTTCGACCCGATCGGCTCGATCGACCTGTGGCTGCCCACCATCATCTTCCTCTTCGCCTTCGGTCTGTCGATGGACTACGAGGTGTTCCTGCTGGGACGGATCAAGGAAATCCACGATCGCACCGGTGACAACGACCATGCGGTGTCGATGGGTTTGCAGAAGACCGGACGGATCATCACCTCGGCCGCATTTCTCATTGTGGTGGTGTTCGCCGGCTTTGCGGCCGGTGAGACCTTGACCATCAAACAGCTCGGTGTCGGCTTGGCTTTGGCCGTGATCGTCGACGCCACCATTGTCCGGTCGCTGCTGGTGCCGGCCACGATGAAGCTCCTGGGCGAGTGGAACTGGTGGGCACCGGTCCCGCTGCGCCGTCTCCACGATCGGTTTGGTCTGGCCGAGCCGTTGGTGGTCGACGTCGGGGCGTCAGCTGGGATGATGCCGGTGGCAGCGACGGCCCGGCAGCGGTTGCCGGTGCCGACGCTCGGGAGTTGGTCGACGCTCGTTGACGGTCGGCTGCCACCGCGGGGCCGGATCGGATAGGCGTATCGCCGTCCGGTCCGGCCTTCGCCGCGCCACCCCGTCGCTCTTCGGCCGGCTCAGGAGTCGGTGATACCGGCCTTGATGGCGGCCACCACCTCGTCGGGGACATCGGTCATGCCGTGGGCTTCGGCGGCGTGGGCGGCCGCAGCCGCCAGTACGTCATCGGTGGTTTCACCGGTGACCACACCGTCACAGCCGTCGACCACGGTGCCACATGCGAACTGCTTCATTGTTCCTCCATCGGTATCGGTTCAGGTATCGGTGATCCGACGGGTATCGGATCGCACTCGGAGGTCAGCTCGGGCGAGCCATCGAGCGGGCCTGCTCGTCGTCGAGTTCCATGTCGTGTACGTCACGGGCGTGAACCTGCGCTTCGGCCACCACGGCGTCGAGGTCGTCGCCCCGTAGCACGGTCCCGCACGGACACTCGATGAGTTGAGCGGCCATGTCGTCTCCTCCTGTGTGCGATTCTGACAACATGGTATTGCAGAAAGGTTGGTGATTTCTTGTCCCTGGATGGTTCGGCCCGGGTCCATCTCACCGGACGGTTGACGGTTGAGGGGCCGAACGGCTCCTTCGACGAGACCGATCTGGCCGGTAACCAGACCCGGATCGTGCTGGCTGCTCTGGTCTACGAGCGGGTGCCGGTGGGTCGGGACCGGTTGGCCGGCATCGTCTGGGGCGACAGCCTGGCCGAGGGCTGGAGCACGTCGCTCAACTCGTTGATCAGCCGCATACGGTCGTTGCTCAACCGGGTCGGGTTCGACGGCAAGTCGGTACTGCGATCGGTCGGCAGTTCGTATTCGATTGAGCTCCCGGCCGGCGCCTGGGTCGATCTGGAGGTGGCCCGGAAGCGCCTGGACCAGGCCGAGGGGGCGCTGCGACGAGGCTCGGCCGTTGAGGCCCTGCCCGACGCCACCGTGGCCTCCAGCATCTTTCGCCGCCCGTTCCTCAGCGGGGCCGAAGGGGAGTGGATCGAGCAGGTCCGGCGTTCGACCCGGGCCGCCCTCTACCGCAGCTACGAGGTGCTGGCCGACGGGTGGACCAAACAGGGTGACGGGCGCCTGGCGGCGTCGATCGCCGAGCGGGCCATCGGGCTCGATCCCATGCGGGAGGTCGGCTATCAGCGGCTGATGGAGGCCGAGCTGAGCCGGGGGGACCTGAGCGCCGCCCTCAGAGCGTTCGACCGGTGCGAGCAGGTCATGCGCACCGAGTTCGGTTGCTCTCCGTCGGCCGCCACCCAGGCCATCATCGAACACGTCCGGCACTGAACCCGGGCCGGGAACAGCAGTTCGCCGACCGAGACAGGAGGGAGCCTGAACTCGGCCGGCGAACCGGGGAGGGGGTGGGAGGGCATCCACCCCCTCGATGGGCACCCCCGGTCACGGGAGTGCCGGCGCCCCGCCAGGGGAGGTGGGGGAGCGGGGCGCCATGAAGGTCAAGGACCGGCGGTGTTCAGCCTGAATAGGAGCCGTAGCCCGAGTTCGACTGGCCCTCACCGGAGTCGTCGGAGTCCGAGGTCTCGCTGGTATCGGCCGTTTCGGCCATGGCCGCCTCGGGGGCCCCGACGAGTTTTCCGTCAGGGGCCACGGCGAACCAGACGTCACCCGATCCCTGGCCGTTGACATCGCCGGGGGCGGCGTCACCGGCGAACAGGTAGAGGGGCCAGATACCGGCGGCCAGCTGCATCGAACCGTCGTCCCGTGGCATCAGGGAAAACACCTCGGGGTCGAGTCCGGCCGGCAGCTCGGTACCGTCGACGACAACCGGTGGCCAGGCGTCAGCGCAGGCGTCGTTACAGCTCGGGCCGCCGGCGTCGCGGTCGTTGAGGAATCCGTAGAGAGTGAGGCCGTCGCCGTCGATCAGGACCTCACCGAGCTCGGTGGAACCGGTGGCCACCACGGCCGCAGCGGTCTCGGCGGTGGCCTCGGTTTCGGCCCCGTCGTCGGCGGGAGCGACGGCGTTCTCGCCGCCGGCGCCCTCGATCAGGCGGCCGTCGAGATCAACGGCGAACCAGACGTCGCCTGAACCTTGACCTTTGATGTCGCCCGGGGCGGCGTCACCGGCGAAGAAGTAGAGGGGCCAGCGTCCGGCCACAAGTTGACGTTGGCCGTCCTCGCGGACCGTGGTGGCGAAGATGCCGAAGTCGAGACCAGGACCGGCCGTCCAGTCGTCGGATACGATCACCGGGGGCCAGGCGTCGGCGCAGGTGCCATAGCAGGCGCTGATGGCATCGACATCGTTGGTGAAGCCGTAGAGTGTCCGGCCATCGGCGCCGACCAGGATCGGGCCCAGCTCGGATTCGCCGGCCAGAACGTCGACGGTGAAGACGTCGGACTGGTCAGCGGCGGCGGGCTCGTCAGCGGGTGCAGGTTGCGGTGCGGCCTCGACGGCATCGGCGGATTGGGTTTCGGCGCCGGCCGGGGTGGCCAATGGTTCGGCGCCGTCGCCGCAGGCGGCCAGGGTAAGGGCCAGGCCGGCGGCGAGGGCCAGGAATCGGGTGGACATGGTGTTCTCCTCAGGGTCTCTCTTTGTTTGTGGTGTTCGTTGTGGGATGGGCGATTGGTTCGCGACCGGGCCGAGGCTCAGCCGGTGACGGTGATGCGGCCCTCCATCGAGGGATGGATGGCGCAGAAGAAGTCGTAGGTCCCGGCGGTCGCCGGGGCCTGCACCGTGGTGGAGGATCCACCGGTCAGGGTGCCGGTGTCGATGCCGCCCGAGCGGAAGGTCATGGTGTGGGCTGCGCTGTCGAGGTTGTTCACGGCCACGTCGGCGCCGGCCGCCACCGACTGGGGAGCGGCGAAGGCGAAGTCTTCGATGGTGATGGCCGCCTCCGGTTCCGGTACCGCCAAGGCCGACGGCTCAGCGACGGCCTCCTCGGGTGGGGGGCCACCGCGGCTCGCTGTTCGGGTGCCCTGTCGACGGCTGCTGCCGTCGGATGTAGCCGGCGCCTGCTCGACGGCGGTGGCCCGCTCGGCGTCGGGGGTGGTGTTGGAGGGGCGGGCCAGGCCTATACCGGCGGCCAGCCCCCCGGCCAGGATCAAGGCCAGGGTGGGGGTCATGATGCGGTTCATGAGGTACTCCAGTGGTTGGAAGGTCGGACGGAGGCGAGGGTGGATGCGGCGGGGATGGGGCGGCCCCGGGTCAAAGGGCGGGGAAGTCAACGGTGGTGAAGAACCACAGCGACGAGGTGAGCCAGATGCCGGTCAACGTGGCCACCAGCAGCCCGCCGGCCGCCGGTAGCGCCCATCCCGGCAACCGGGTCGAGCGGAGCAACAGCAGCTTCGCCGCCAGCGCTCCGTAGAACAGGCAGCCCAGCAGGGAATGGGCCAGCACCCGGGTGGTGGTGGTCTGGAAGCCGAGGGCCCAGAGGCAGTGGTAGGCCACCGGCAACGACACGAGGAAGGCCAGCGTCCCCAGCCAACGGTGCCAGGTGGCCAGGCTTGACGGTGGCGATCCCAGGGCCGGTAGTCGGCCCCACATCCAGGCCGCCGAAAGGGCCTGGCCGATGCCGAGAGCGGCGGCGGCCGACCCCAGCCAGACCTTCATGGAGATGAGGGCGGGAAAGCCGAAGGTGAATACGGTGCCTCCGGTCGGGGTGTGGATCCGACCATAGGCCCCCAGTGACAGTGACACGGCGGCCCCGAGGGCGGCGGCGATCAGGAGGGGCGCCGCCGCCCGGTTGGGTTCCCTGGTCGTCGATCTCTTGGCGCCGGGGTCAGGCGCAGAGGTAGGCCGGACTGGGTGATTCCCTTGACCGCCACCACCACGAAATAGGTTTCGAGCACGATCCACACCACCTCGTCCCGCAGGACGGCATTGACCAGCAGCGTCGACCCGCCGACCAGGTTCAAACCGTTGAACAGCTGGTCGACCGAGATCTCACCGATGGGGAAGATCGACTTCAGCTTCATGCTGTTGACGACGGTGACCGCCAGCATGATGCAGACCGCGCCCACCGCTCCGAAGGGCTGTGAGACGAACTCGAACACCGCTGACGTCGTGTCGGCCGTGGCCACGGCGGTGACCGGCGTCGGGTACAGCGTGATGGTGGTTGACGGCAACATGGTCACGACTCTGGTCACCGTCGCTTTCAGCTGCTGTTCCCATCGCTGTCATCTCGCTGTCGGCCGTGCCGCCACTGGTGACAGCGGGCCGACAGGGCGTCCCTCCATCGTGAGGTCATGGCGATCGAATGGTTCGAGGCCGACGCAGATCAAGCACAGCTCGATCTGCTGGTCCCTTACGACCACTACCGGGTACGGATCGACGATCGGGACGCGGTTCTGATCACCTATCTTCTGGGTCAGGCCGACGGTCGGCCGTCTCTCGGCCCGGCTCTACTGGCTGTCCGGCACAGCGCGGTGGCCGCCTATCCGCCGTTGCCGGCCACTGTTGCCGACCTCGTCGGCCCGTTGGCCTGGCGGGCCATTGCCTCACCGACCGGCCGCTGATCTCAGTCGGCGGCCAGGAAGTCCTCCAGCTCATCGAGGAATCTCGGCCAGGCCGGCTCCGGTTCCAACAGAATGTGATTGGAACTCTGGAGCGGCACCAACAGGCTGTCGGGAATCAACGAGGCCAGATGCCGGGCCGACGAGAACGGGACCCGCAGCTCGTTGCCGGAATGCATGATCAAGGTCGGGCACCGCACGGCCCGGGCCAGATCGACCACGTCGATGTTGGCGAAGACCTCCATGAACCGCACGGCATTCTCCACCGAACAGGTCATACGCTGCAACTCGTTGAACGCCTCCCATTGCTCCTGGGTCCCCTCGGGCATGAACTGGGAGGTGAAGACCTGGCGGAAGGTCGGCTCACTGGTTCCCCAACCCACCCGGGCCAACTCCAGATGCAGATCGGCGGCCCGCTTCTGCTCGGCCGTGGTGGCCCGCACCGCCCGTCCCTGCGGGTAGGCGCCGAAGAGGACCAGGCGACTGACCCGTTCCGGGTGGCGCACGGCGTAGGCGACGGCGACCGCCCCGCCCTATGAGATACCGAGCAGGGGGAATCGATCGAGTTCGGCGGCGTCGACAACGGCGGCCAGATCATCGACCCAGGCTTCGAAGGTGAACCGCTCAACCTGCCAATCCGACATGCCGCAGCCCCGTTCGTCGTAGCGGACGAGCATGTGATTGCGGCTGAGCGCCTCGTTCCAGTGTCGCCACACCGGCGACCGCCAGTCGTAGTCGAGGTTGGTCATCCAGTTGGCCGCCTTGACCAGGGGTGGACCCTGGCCCGAGGTGGCGTAGGCCAGGCTGGTTCCGTCCGGTGTGGTGCACATCCGGATGTGTTGGGTCAGCTCCCGGACGTTGGCCCCGTGTTCCGTCTCCGGCCGGGGCTCATCCGTTGGGGGATCGGCCCCGCTGGTCTCGGCCGGCGTGATCGACTCGACGTCCTGGCGGAGTATCGCCATCTCCA
Source organism: Acidimicrobiales bacterium (assembly GCA_965216685.1). Classification (GTDB taxonomy): domain Bacteria; phylum Actinomycetota; class Acidimicrobiia; order Acidimicrobiales; family SZUA-35; genus JAHELU01. Next base: position 1,718,545 of record OZ244195.1, on the reverse strand, counting down.
GGTCACGAAGTTCGACCGAGGGATCGACGCCCAGATCGTCGAGCAGTCGGGATCGGAGGTCGGCGAAGGCCCCCAGGGCGTCGGCCTGGCGCCCCGAGGCGTAGAGGGATCGCATCAAGGTCGCCACCGGTCGCTCCCGATAGGGATGCTCTCGGACGACACCGCCGGCCACCTCGACCGCTTCGCCGTGACGACCGAGCTGACCCAGGGCCTCGGCCAGCAGCTCGGTCACCTCGATCCGGAGTTCTCGCAGGCGTTGCCGCTCGGCCTCGAGGTGGGGGTGGTCGAGATCGGCCAGCGGGTCGCCCCGCCACAGGGCCAACGCCTCGGCCGCCAAGTGGGGACGGCGGGGGAGCGGCTCGGTTCTCACCTGATCGACCAGCTGCTCGAACCGGGTCAGGTCGAGATTGGACTCCGGGCAGCCGAACAGATACCCGTTCTGGCCGGTTTCGATGACGAGCGGAGCGACCAGCACCCGCCGCAGTCGGGACACCAGGGTCTGCACCGCCGCCGCCGGGTCGGCCGGTGGGTTGTCGTCCCACACGAACGTGGCCAGCCGGGCCACGTCGACCACCCGGGCCCGATGCAGGCCGAGGACCGCCAGCAGCTGGCGCTGTCGCCGCGACCCGATTTCGACTCGTTGCCCTCCGGAAGCCGTTAGTTCCGTCGAACCGAAGAGCGACAGCTTCATCACAAGTCAATTATTGCATGGCGCCGCTTGCCGCTCCGGAGGTTGTCGACGGTGACGTCTGTGGAAGGATGGATCCATGAGCGAAGCATTTGCCGCCCTGTTGGGCGCTTTCATCGGAGGGGGAATGGTGGTGCTCAGCGAGGTGCTGGCCCGGCGGGCCGAGGATCGACGTCGCTGGCTGGAACGGATGCACGATGCCGCCTCCGAACTGATCCACTACGAGTGGCATCGTGAGGTGGTGGCCTCCAACAGCCGCCGGCCCGAGGGTGACATCACGGCCGGTCTGGAAGAGCGTTTCGGTCAGGAACGGCGGATGGCGGCGTCGAAGCTGTGGACCCTACCCGACGCCGACGACGTGCGTGAACGCATGCTGGAACTCATGGGTAAGACGAACGCCCTGACCGACGCCGCCTCGGCCGACGAGGCCGAATTTCAGCGAAGGCGATCCGAGCACCGTGAAGCCATTGAGCGGTTCGAGCGAACGGTGCAGGAGAAGCTCAAAGCCAACTGATCACGATACGGACTCTGCCTGAATCGGGTCGTGGCACAATGGTGCAGTGGGTCCGGTGGGCAAAGCCATTCTCGAAGGCGACAGCGAGCTTGTCTGGTCGCTCTTGTCGGCAACGGCCCGGTCGAACCATGACACCGGTGACACCGAGGACCTGGATGACCTGCTCGAGCTGGCGCTCCGGAAAGGAATCCTGGCATCGGTCATTCCTCTGTTGTCACAGGGCGCTCGTTCACCGCGTTGGACCCCGACCGAGTTACTTGTCGTCGACTATTTCCGCGAGCTGTCGTCGCACTGGGCTGCAGGCTGGCTGGCTGACATCGAGTACCACGCCTACGGGACGGCCACGGGCGCAGTCCCCGATCCCACGTGGCCCTACCCCCTGTCCGAACGGCAGATCGATGACCTGCAGATGCTGTCGGCCGAGTTCGACGGCTGGGCCGCCTGGGTCGGATCGGGTCCTCGATTCGTAGCCCTCACTGAGTGGGAGCCTCTTTATGAGCGCTGGAGACGGACTCGGTGAACCGCTCGGGCTCTGACAATCGACAGGGTTGGCATGAGAACAAAAGCGCTTGTGTTGGTGTTGGCCATGTTGGTGGTGGCGGGGTGCGAATACTCCGAAATCGACGGGATCGGCACCCGCACGGCTGACGAGAACCATCCCCCACAGTACGACCTGACGTCGTTCGACGGATGCGAGCCCGGCGACCTCGGGCAGTGGCAGTTCAGCGCCGAAGTGACCAACAACTCGCCCAAGGTGGCCAGCTACGAGATCACCGTGGCCTTCTACGACGGCGACATCCGGTTGGACGAGTTCTCCAGCTGGGTGCGCGACCTCCGGCCCGGCGAGGTGGCGGCGGCCGACACCGGCTGGTGGATAGAAGGGTCGGAGCGGGTCACCCGGTGCGAGGTTCTAACCATCAACCGCTGGAGCTGACCTCCCGGCAAAACTTGGCGTCCTGGTTCCGCACTAGGCTGTTGCCCCATGCTGGGCACAATTCGACTCGACGATTGGCAGGAAGGCCCGCCCGGGTCGGGGCAGGGTGGATTGACCGCCTACCGATTCTGCGCGGTGGTTGGCCAGGAGCTGAGCGTACGCTTCCATGCTCCCATCCCGATCGGTATCGACCTGGTGGTCGACCGTGACGACGCCACCGGCGGCTACACCCTTACCGATGAAGCCAACGAAACGCTGATCCTGTCCGGCCATCCCCACCGGTTCGATTCGCCTCCGCCGGCGTCGCTCACCGTGGCCGAGGCCGAAGCAGCCCGCCGCCGTGCCGCCACCATGACCGACCTTCCCCGGCTGCCCACCTGCTTCTCCTGCGGGGTGGAGCGGGAATCGATGGGGGTGCACCCTGGTCCGCTGGCCGACGGTCGATTCGCCACCGACCTCACACCCCCGGATTGGGCTCTGGCCGCCGACGGCACGGTCGAGCCCTGGGCCTTCTGGGCCGCCCTCGATTGCAGTGCCGGTCTGATGATGGCGGCCGGCCCCGACGGGCGGGTGGCCGTCACCGGGAACTATCAACTCAAAATGCACCAGTCCGCGGTCGTCCCCGGGACCTTCGCCGTGGTCGCCGTTCCGGTCGACGACGGCTGGGACGGTCGCAAACGCCGAGCGGCGTCGGCCGCGTTTGACGCCGCCGGCAATCTGGTGGCCCAGGCGACATCGCTATGGATCTCCATCGGCTGATTTTTTTGCAGGCCGGCTGAAATTTTTTCGAACCGACAGGGGATTCGGCAACGTATACCTTCCGAGGCCGGCCTGTCGGTTGTGCCACAACTTCCACCGATCAATCGCCCACGGACCCAACACAAGGATCGAACACCCATGTCGCAACTCCTGACCAACACCCCGCAAACACCCCCTGAACCCGACCGACGGCCCAACCGGCTACCGCTCCTGATCGGGCTGGGGGCCATTGTCATCGCCGTGATCGGCTTCGCCCTCTGGACGTTCCTCAGCGGCGACGCCCCTGAGGCCGTCGATCTCGACGCCGCCACCGCCGAGCTGGCCGATGCCGGTGCCGGCGATGCCGCGACGCAGGATGAAGCCTCCGCCGACCCCGAACCAGCGGCCGACGACGGCTACGGAGGAGCCATGGAGGGCGACTCCACCGACACCGAGTCGGCTGACGCCGTGGCCGACAGCACCTCCGATGCCCCGGCTGCCGAGGCAACGGTGACCGATGTCTCCGGCAACTGGACCGTCGACACCTCGATCGGCGAGTTCAGCTTCGAGAACTCGACCGGTACCTACGTCGGCTTCCGGGTCGGAGAGGAGCTGAGCAACATCGGTGAGACCGAGGCCGTCGGGCGGACGCCCAACGTTTCGGGCACCATCACCATCGACGGTCAAACGGTGACGGCCGCCGCCTTCGAAGCCGACATGACCGCCATCACCACCGATATCAGCCGTCGTGACGGCGCCGCCCGCCGGGCTCTGGACACCGACACCTTTCCCACTGCCTCCTTTGTTCTGACCGAGCCGATCGATCTGGGCACCGACCCGGCTTCCGGCGCTCCGGTCACGGCCACGGCGTCGGGCAACCTGTCGGTTCACGGGGTCACCAACCCGGTCGAAGTGGCGCTCGAGGCTCAGCTGGTCGGTGACACAATCGCCGTGGTCGGCACGACCGACGTTGTCTTCGCCGACTACGGGGTGACCCCGCCGTCGGCTCCGGTGGTGGTTCGCCTGGATGACTTCGGCGTCATCGAGTTCCAGCTTTTCCTGACCAAGGCCTAGTTTCCGGCGCCGACAGCCCCACCCCAGCCCGTGTGCGCCCCAGCGTTCGTATGTGACGCGTGGGGCGCACACAACGCCTTTTGGGGGGAGGGGTGCCACGACCTGACGGCCCAGCCGGCACTACGCTGGCCAGATGATGGAGCAATGGGAGTACTTCTCGACTTATCTGGAGGCCGACATGAGCCTGGTCCAGGCCGGCGTCGACGGTGTGCCCTCCGGTGACCACCCCCGATATTCGCCCTATGCCATCATTCCCCAGCTGAACGACTTCGGGGCCAATGGCTGGGAGCTCATCACCGCTCATCCGGTGAACGCCGGTCGCAACCACGACTTCATGATCTCGGCCGGTGGATCCAGCGCCTGGGGCCGCCACTACTTCTGCGTGTTCAAGCGGCGCCTGGTTTGACCAAGGGGCCGGGCCGGGCTTACTTGCCGGCGGCGATCCCGGCGACAATGGTCCCATGAAAACCACGGGAGCAGTTTTGCGTCAGGTGCCGGGGGAGTGGGACCTGGTGGAGCTGGACGTCGACGAACCCCGCCAGGGGGAGTTGCTGGTTGAGATGCGGGCGGCCGGGCTGTGCCACTCCGACGACCACTACGCCAAGGGCGACACCCCGGTGGCATCACTGCCGTTCGTGGGTGGACATGAAGGGGCTGGTGTGGTGATCGAGGTGGGTCCCAACACTCCCGGCTGGGAGCCTGGTGATCACGTGGCCCTCTCCTTCCTGCCGGTCTGTGGTCGTTGCCGCTGGTGTTCGAGCGGTCTACAGAACCTCTGCGACATGGGCCGCTTCCTGCGCGACGGCACCCGGGCCGACGGCACCTACCGGATGACATTCGACGGGCAGCCGGCGGCGCAGATGTGTGGCTTGTCGACGTTTTGCCGTCACACCCTGGTCGACGTGGCCGCCGCCATCAAGGTCGACCCTGAGCTCAACCTGGAAGCGGTGTGCCTCACCGGCTGCGGGGTGGGCACCGGCTGGGGCTCGGCCGTCAACTCGGCCGAGGTACGGCCGGGGCAGACCGTCATCGTGATGGGGGTGGGGGGCATCGGGGTCAACGCCGTACAGGGCGCCCGTCACGCCGGTGCGTCCCACATCATCGCCGTTGACCCGGTGGCCCTCAAGCGGGAGGTCGCCTCCCAGGTCGGTGCCACCGAGACCTTCGCCCACATCGACCAGGCCACCGCCTTCGCCCGGTCGGTGACCAACGGCCAGGGAGCGACTCGGCCATCGTCTGCGTTGGCCTGCTGACCAGCGATCACGTCCGGCAGGCCTTCGCCGCCATACGCAAGGCCGGCACCGTGGTGGTGACCGCTTTGAGCCACGCCGACACCGACGTCTCGGTCAACGCCCGTGAACTGACCCTCTACCAGAAGCGAATTCAGGGGTCGATCTTCGGTGATTCCAACCCGCTGACCGACATCCCGCTCATGCTCGACCTCTACCGCTCGGGGCGCCTCCAGCTCGACGAGTTGATCACCAACCGCTACCGCCTGGAGGACATCAATCAGGGCTACGCCGATCTGCTGGCCGGCCACAACGTACGCGGCATCATCGTCTACGATCTCTGAGCCTCACCGACGGTCGATGACTCAGCCGGTCAGCCGTTCCAGCGCCTGGCCGGCCTCTGCCACCAGCGTGGCCATCACCTCGGCCACCGGTTTCATCTCAGTCGACCAGACGACGCTCTGCCCAGCCGGGGAGTTGACCAGCGGTTCCACCTCGTGTTCCCTGATGGCGGTCATCAGATCACCGACGAGGGCGTGCTGGTAGGGCATGGGTAGCGGAGTCGGGGCCTCGGGTGACGCCCACTCGTCGATCCAGGCCGACTTGACCTGGCGTTGAGGTTTGCCGCTGGTTCCTCTCGTGATGGCGGTGTCACCGCTGCCGGCGGCCAGCAGCTTCTCCCGTAGACGGGGGCCGGTGGCGTGATCGCCCCGGCTGTGTTCCTCGGTGGTCAGCCAGGCCGTCCCCAGCCACACACCCTGCGCTCCCATGGCCAGAGCGGCGGCGATCTGGGATCCGTGGCCGATGCCGCCGGCGGCCAGCACCGGGGTGTCACCGGCCATCTGCACGATCTGGGGGACCAGAACCATGGTCCCGATGGTGCCGGTGTGGGCCCCGGCCTCGGAACCCTGGGCCACCAGGAAGTCGAGTTCGATGTCGAGGTAGCGTTCGACATGACGGGGGTGGCCGACCAGGGCCCCAACCAGCTTGCCCGCTGTCCGCAGCCGCTCGACGGCCTGACGGGTGAGGCCGACCCCGAAAGCCACCAGCGCCACATCGGAGGCCACCAGACCGTCGAGTTGACCGTCGAAGTACTCCGGCGTCCGTAGTACGGTGTTAAAGAATGTCTGTTGGGTGGATGGCGGCACGCCGTAGCGCCGCCGCAGCTCCTCCACGAATTGCCTGTGAGCCGAGGGCAGCCGCGCTTGGACCGATTCCAGCGTCTCCCCTTCGGGCATGCCGACCGGGATCATCATGTCGGCCGCTGTTGGCCCCGACCCGGTTCGCCGCCGCAGCTCATCGAGCTTGACCGGGACCTCATGGGGCTTGTCGTGGGCGATACCGTAGACCCCCAGGCCGCCGGCCCTGGTGATGGCGGCCGCCACCTCGGGGCTGTGGGTGAAGCCCAGGATGGGAAGGTCGATGCCGAGTTGTCGGGCGAAACCGGTTCGTAGCGCCCGGTGGATCCCTGATGACGATGTCCGGTCGGTCACGGTGCGCTCCGTGACGGTGACGAACGGGCCTGGTGCACCGCTCGGGAGGCCAGCCCGCTGAGGATCAAGTCGAGTCCGACATCGAATTCGGCGGCGAAGTCGTAGCCCGGTTGCAGCACATGCTCGAAGGTGAAGGCGGCCAGGTTGGGATAGTCGTCGGCCGGAAACTGCTGCACCATGACGGTGGCCAGCTCGACCGCCTCCTCCGGCGAGTCGAAGGGCAGCCCGGCCTCCTGAAGGGCGAACCCGTAGATGTAGGCGTCGATCAGGGCATAGGCGTTGCCCACCAACGGCCACGACATGCCGGCCCGGCGAAGACAGGCGATGACGGCATCGTGGTGGGTCAGCGTGGCCCGGCCGGGGTCGGTTCGGGATTCCATCAACGTGGCGGCCCACTGGTGGCGGGCCAGCACCTCCCGGGCCGAGCGGGCCCGGACGGCCATGGCCTCGGTCCACGGAAGATCCTCGGGGGGAAGCTCGATCTCGGCGAAGACCGAGTCGACCATGCCGTCGAGGATGTCGTCCTTGTTGGCCACGTGGTGATAGATCGTCATGGGTCCGACGCCCAGCTCGTCGGCCAGCTTGCGGATCGTCAGCGGCTCGATGCCGATGCGGTCGGCCAGGGTCACAGCGGCTTCGATGACCCGGTCTCGGGAAAGTGGTGTCTTGGTCGGTGAATTGCTCATGAAGGCTCCTCACTCCACAGTAGTCGCGATTCTCGTACAAAGTACGTTGACTTTCGTACTAAGTACGAGTAACGTATCAGATGTCGTCGTACTAAGTACGACAAACTCTCGGAAGACGTGAAGGACGCAGAAGATGAACAATCAACTGACTGAACCGAAGACAGACCCGGGCCCGGGCGAAACCCCGACCATCCCGGAGACCATGGCCGCCGTCGTGCAGGATCGCTACGGCGACAGCTCGGTCCTGCGGCTCGACACCGTTGCCGTACCCCGTCCCGCACCGGGACAGATCCTGGTCGAGGTCCACGCCGCCGCCATCGACCGGGGAACCGAGCATCTGCTCACCGGCACCCCATATCTCGTGCGGCCCCTGTTCGGGCTGCGACGCCCCCGCCAGCCGATCCCCGGCCTCGACGTGGCCGGCACGGTGATGGCCGTTGGCCCTGGCGTCGACCGGCTGGCCGTCGGCGACGACGTCATCGGCATCGCCCACGGTGCCTTCGCCCACTACGCCGTGGCCCAGGAATCGAAGCTGATACCGCGGCCTGACACATTGCCGGCGGTGGTGGCGGCTGCGCTCCCGGTGTCCGGCTCGACCGCCCTACAGGCCGTGGTCGAACACGGGAGGGTGTCGGCCGGTCAGCGTGTTCTCATCCTGGGAGCGTCGGGTGGCGTGGGCTCCTACGCGGTGCAGATCGCCAAAGCCCGAGAGGCCACCGTCACTGCGGTGGCCAGTCGATCCAAACTGGCCATGGTCCGAGCCCTCGGCGCCGACGACCTCATCGACTACCACGACGTGGACCCGGTCGACGGCAGCCGACGCTACGACGTCATCATCGACATCGGTGGGAGAAACCCGCTGGCCAAGCTCCGACGATCGCTGACCGACCGCGGGACGCTGGTGATCGTCGGTGGTGAGGGCGGCAACAAACTGACCGGTGGTATCGGCCGCCAGCTCCGGGCCGCGGCGCTGAACCCATTCGTGTCGCAACGGCTGACCTTTTTCGTGGCGTCGGAGGATCACCGTCACCTGCAGGACCTGGTCGACCTGGTCGAGGCCGGGCTGGTGCGCCCCCAAGTCGACCGAACCTACCGGCTGTCCCAGGTGGGAGACGCACTGACCGATCTCGGAGCCGGCCGGATCGCCGGCAAGGCGGTCATCGAGGTGGCGCCGTCATGATCACGCCCGCCGCTCACCCCGTCCCCGCCGCCCCGCCGGCCGGTATCGGTCCCAGCCTCGACGGCCCCGACCGCCGGTCGATGGCCCGACTGGCAGGCATATCCTACGTTGCCCTCTTTGTGCTGGCCCTCTTCGCCAACTTCGCGGTACGGGAACGTCTGGTCGACCTCGCCGACCCGACCGCAACCGTGGCCAACCTGACCCAATCCCAGGGCCTGGTTCGAGCAGCCATCGCCGCCTTCATCGTCGTCTTCGCCCTCGATGTCGTGGTGGCCTGGGCCCTACTCCATCTGTTCCGCCCGGCCGGGTCTGCTCTCTCGGCTCTGGCCGCCTGGTTCCGCATCGTCTACACGGTGTTTCTCGGCGTGGCCGTGGTTTTCCTCTACATCGTGATCCAACTTGTCGACGGACCGGACCACATCGGCGTCTTGGACACGGCGGCGGTCGAATCCGGGGTCATGTTGTCCCTGGAGGCTTTCAATGCCACTTGGCTTGTCGGGTTGGTGGCCTTCGGGGCGCACCTCATCCTGCTGGCGATCATGATCTTGCGTTCCGCACTGGCCGGCCGCTGGTTGGGGTACGCCCTGGCCCTGGCCGGGACGGCCTACATCTTCGACACCATGGCCTACACCCTGTATCCGGATTACGGGGCCAATGCCGCGGTGTTCACGGCCATTGTCGCTGTTCCCGCCATCATGGCCGAGGCCGGGTTCACCTGGTGGTTACTGGCCCGGGCCGCTCGACCACCGGCCCGGTAGCAGGCAAAACGCAACCTTCCGACGCCGTTAGCCGCTACTATTCCCATCATGCTGTTGGTAATGCGGCATGCCAAATCCGACTGGTCGACCAAGACCAACGATCACCAGCGCCCGCTGAACAAGCGAGGAACCCAGGCGGCTCGGCGGATGGGCAAGCTCATCACGAAGATCGACCTGGCTCCCGATCTGGTCATCACATCAACCGCGGTTCGGGCCGCCACCACGGCCAAGTTGGCCGCCGAAGCAGGCAAATGGAGCTGCCCGATTCGTGAGACCGACGACTTCTACGAGACGTCGGTCGGGGTGGTGCTCAACGAGCTGCGGGAGCTGAACAACAAGGTTGGGACCTGCCTGATCGTCGGTCACGACACAACCTGGAGCCGCACCGTCGAGGTGTTGACCGGAGCCAACACCGCCATGCGAACGGCCACGGTGGCCGTCATCGACAACGGTGATTCCTGGTCCCGGATCGGTAACTATTCCTGCGAACTGGTGGCCCTGCTCCAACCCCGGCACTTCACCTGAGCCACCCCCTCGTTTTCTCCCCACGCATTCTCCCCCACGCATTCTTGCAGTAGAAAACGCGGCGGGGCCGCGTTTTCTACTGCAAGAATCTCGGGTTACAGCGTGAAAGCCATGTCCTCGACCAGGGCGCCGGGCAGGCGAGCACTGTCGGTCGAGCGCCCTCCGTAGGTCTGACTGCTCAGCAGCGTCTCGGTCGAGTCGGTCAGTCCGACCAGCTTGTCGCCCAGCAGGTTGTAGACGGTGTCGTCGAACCGCATCACGTTGGCCGGCGCCACCACCTCCCCGTCTTTCACCCAGAATGTGGCGAAACGGGTCATGCCCGTGGTCCGACAGGCCGTCAGGTCGGAGAAGTTCAGGTACCACAGGTTGCCCACGAACAGCCCGGTGCCCAGCTCTTCCATGATCCGGTCGGTCGGCAGTGAACCGGGGGAGAGGGCCAGTGACTCGGGGCATTCGTGGCCCGCCGCCCCGTTGGTGACGACCGCGTATTCCTGCGACGAGCGGGGGGAGACCAGTCGATCGGCCAGGCGGCCCTCGTCGATCAGGGTGACCTGAGGCGGCCGGATGAATCCCTGTTCCTGGAAGTTGGGTCCACTACCGCCCGCTGTGTCCTCCTGGAGGCGAATGGAGGGGTGCAGCGTGGCGTCGTCGGTGGCCATACGAAGCAACGGGGACTGTTTGGTGCGATGGGCCTTGACCCCGAACCCACCCCACATGGCCACCGCCCCCACCAATTGGTCGACCGCGGTGGGAGTCATGTAGGTGCGGTACGTTCCGGGCTTCAGGTCGATCGCCGGTCGGGCCAGCGAATCCAGCTGGCGTGATGCCGTCTCCACCTTGGCGGCGAAGGCGGCGCTGTCCCAGGTTCGCCCGCCGTAGTCGTTCTTGACCGCCTTGTCGCCGTGGAGATAGAAGCTCCAGTCGAAATTGAACGTGTCCGACTGATACCAGTTGCGCTGGCCCAGCGAACTGGCGAAGCCGTGGTGGACCACACCGTCGGCATAGATGCCCACCAGATCCCGGTCCCGAGCCACGGTCTGGATCTCGTCGATCACCGAGGCCGAATCCCGACCGTCACCCCCCACCACCTCCTCGGTCGACGGGTTGTCGGTCGACACCACCAGGTACGGATCCTCGGGCAAGGCTCGCCGCTGTTCCCGCAGGTCGTCGATCATGGCGGCCAGCGCGGCCCGGTCCATCTCGGAGTCGCGAGACAGCTGGAGCGAGCCCGAGGCGTGGCGGGAACCGGCGATGAGATCCACGGTCAGGCGGCACTGCGACACCGATCCGGCCTGGCGGATCAGGTTGCGGTTGAAGCGCACGAAGTTGGAGTCCTCGGCGGCGAGATGGCAGGTCAGGAGCTCGTGGCCGCTCAAGCGGCCGTTGGCCCAGGTTGCCAGTTCGTTGAAGTAGGTTTGTGCCCCGGTCATTGGGCTCCGCCGAACACGTCGACCGAGGAGAACCGGCAGACCGGAGACGCATGGGCCGTGCTGATCATCTGATTGGGTTCGCCCTTGCCGCAGTTGGAGGTGCCCATGGCCAGTGATGTCGATGGATCCCCCACTCCGGTGAGGTTGCGCCAGAAGGTGGCCGATACGCCCCGATAGCCGGGATTTCGCACCACCGGTCCGAGTTCACCGTCGGTGATCACCCGCCCGTACTCGCAGCCGAACTGGAACTTGTTGCGGCTGTCGTCGATCGACCAGGAGTTGTTGGTCTGCAGGTACACGCCGTTCTCCACCCCGGCGATCAGATCCTCGAATGAACTGTGGCCCGGCTCGACGTTGACATTGGCCATGCGGTCGATCGGAGGTCGGTTCCAGCTGCAGGCCCGGGAGTTGGCCACCCCCTCGATCCCGGCCCGGGCCTGGGACACCGCCCCGCCCAACGGACGCTCGAGGATGCCGTGGCGGATCAAATACTGCTTGGCCGCCTTGGTGCCGTCGTCGTCGAAGCCGTAGGAGGCCAGCTGACCTTCGATGGTCGGATCGAACGTGACGTTGAGCAGGTCGGAGCCGTAGCGATAGGAACCGAACATGTCGAGGGTCACGAAGCTGGTACCGGCGTAGTTTCGTTCGTCGCCCAGAATCCGGTCCAACTCCAGCGGGTGACCGATCGATTCGTGGATCTGGAGGATCATCTGGTCGGGGGCCAGGACGAGATCCATGGTTCCGCTGGGGCAGTTGGGAGCCTCCAGCAGGGCGATGGCCTCATGACCGATCTCGGTTGCCCGACGGTCGAAGCCGAAGCGATCGAGCACCTCCCGACCTCCCTGGCCGATGTAGGCGAAGTGTCCGTAGGTCCGGGTCTGGCTGCGACTGCCGACATTGGCGGTGGCATGCATGAAGGGCAGGGTGCTGCGATTCAGCTGCTCGATCCGACCACCACCGGTGGTCAGGATCAGTGAATCGGTGTCGCTGCGTCGCAGCATCGCTCCCCGGTCCACGATCCGATCGTCGACGTCGAGGGCGGCATCGGCCCCCATGAGGATGTCGAGTCGGTCGGCCAGGGTGGTGGTGGTCCATGGGTCACTGACCGGAGAAACGTAGGTGCCGACGGGTGCGGCGGCCGGCGGTGATTCGGCCACGGTGCGGCCGGCGGTCACCCCGGCCCAGCCAACGGCTCGCTCGGCCGCCGCCCGCAGACCCGACTCGGTGAGGTCCGACGTGGCGGCGTACCCGACTCCGCCACCGGCCCAGACCGAGATCATGGCCCCGGCATCGATCGAAGTGGAGGTCGGTTCGGCCACGCCCTGGCGGACGGTCACCGACTCGACCCGGGTCTCACTGAAACGGACCGTGGCGTAGTCGACACCGGATGGGAGGGCGGCCTTGAGTCGTGGTTCGAGCCGATGGTACGACGCCGGGGGGCTCGTCGGGGAGTCGGTGGAAGTCATGGAAAAACTGTAGGCGCGCTCGAGTCATTGGGCACAGCGGGTGCCATCACCGCTAATCTCGAGGCGGTGACGGCAACACCCCGATTCGGCGTCGTGCTCATGCCCACCGACCCGTGGGACCAGTCGGTGGCCACCGCCCGCCGCCTTGAAGCTCTGGGCTACCACCATCTCTGGGTCTACGACCACTTGACGTGGCAGCGTTATCGGGATCGGCCGTGGCACGCCATCTACCCGTGGCTCACCGGCATCGCCGCCGCCACCAACCGCATCCGGATCGGCACCCTGGTGGCCAACCCCAACATCCGACACCCGGCGATCCTGGCCAAGGACGCCATGACCATCGACCACATTTCCGGTGGCCGACTGACAATCGGGATCGGGGCCGGCGGCGTCGGGTTTGACGCTTCGGTCCTGGGGCAGCACGAGATAACGCCGGCCCGCCGGATCGAGCGGCTGACCGAGTTCGCCACCGTGCTCGATGGGCTGCTGTCGGGCGATCTGACCAATCACGACGGACCGTGGTACACCATCAACGAAGCTCGTATGCTGCCCGGTTGTCTACAGCAACCGAGGGTGCCGATCGCCATGGCCGGCCGTGGCCCCCGGGGCATCCGGCTGGCCGCCCGGTTGGGCGACGCCTGGATCACCAACGGAGCGGCCGACGCTGAGACCCCGGACGAACATCGGGCCATGATCGCCCAGCAGGTTGAGCTCTACAACCGGGCCTGTGTCGACGCCGGGCGTGACCCGGCGGTCATGAGGCGATTTGTGGTGATCGCCGAAGGCGATGGAGCGGCTCTGTGGACCATCGACAACCTGAGCGACAGCGTCGAGTTCTACCAGGGGCTGGGATTCACCGATTTCGTGTTCCATCACCCCCGGTCCGACGATCCGGTGTTCAACTATCCGGCGGAGATCGTCGAAGCGGTGGCCGAGCGCTATCTCGGTTAGCGGCGCCGCTGCCGCTGCGCGCTGCCGCTGCCCGCCATTCTGTCTGCGTCCACGCGTCGATATCGACGCGTCCGAGCGGACAGAAACCTCAGGGCAGCCGGAGATCGAAGCCGGTTTCGGCCACCACCTGACCGGCGACCTGGAGATCCACACGGTGGAACCCCGGCTGATAGGACCGGGTGCTGATGGCTTTGATGGTCCGCCGTTTCTCGATGGTCAACCGCTCACCGGGTTCGAGCCGCAGGTTGGTCCACTTGAACACCTTGGGCGACAGGCTCCCGTTGGCCGTGGGGTGGTGGACAACGTAGTCGACAACCAGGCTCTGAGCCCCCTTCGAGGTTGAACGGATGGTGGCCGACAGCTCAATGGAGTCTCCCAGCAGGATCGCCTGGGGCCGGCAGGTGAAGGTAGCGATCGAGATCCGGGGTTCGGTGTCGAATCCCAGGAGCCGCATTGCTGCCTGATCGCCCTGTTTGACCAGGGTGCGCAGGGCATGGCCGACCAGCTTCTCGTCCGGCGGCTGCGGGCTGTCCAGCCATTGGGCCAAGGTCTCGGTCACCAGATCGGGCCGGGCTCTGGCCACGTCGTTGAGATGATTGGCCACCGAGCGGCGAACATCGGGGGAGGGATCAGCCCGTAGCGGAGCAATCAACGTGATGCCCCGCTCGGGGTGGTCGAGTAGCGACGCCAACCGGGTGCCCCACGGCAGCCTCGGTCGGGTGCCTTCCGACACCAACCGGCGGACCGCATCGTGGGGATCGTCCCGCCACTCGATCAGATGACGCCAGGTCTGTTCTCGATGGTTGGCGAGATAGGGCCGGATGGCAAACTCGCAGCTCCACCGCTTGGTCAACAACGGCATGGCGGCCAACGACTGCTGCGGATGATCGACCCCGTGCCGTTCGACGAATGAGCACAGCGGCCAGGCGGCGAACATGCCCACGGCCCAGCGGTCCATGGCCTCGGCCTCACTCAAACCCACGATCGTGGTGAGGGCCGCCGGGTAGTCGCCGGCGGCGTCGAGTCCGGCGGCCAGCTCATCGGCCACGAGATTGATGCGATCCTTGAGTTCCAGTTGTTCCAGCCGGGCCAACACCGCCGCTACGAACCGGTTGGCATCGAAACGCCGGTCGATCTCGGCCGCCGCCGCCGCCAGGCTCGCCACCAGCTCCGGTGAGATCTCGTGCTTGAGTGGCGGGGCCATGACATCAGGCTAGGGCGCCTCCGCCCAGTGTTCTGTCGGTTCCCAGGCCTCGATATCGACGCCGGGGAGCGGACAGAAATCGGCTGCGCCCGGGATGGAGCCCGATTACCGTTGACCTATGGACCGGTCAGGAGAACCCGAGATCGAGTTGCGGTGGCCCGACGAGGCGCTGGTCGAACACTATCTGGCCGCGCTGAAGCGGGGCTGGCAGCCGTCGTCGAGTGATCCAGAGCCGACGGCCAAGCAGATCGACGCCATCGAGAACGACCGCCAGGCCTTCCTCCACCGCCAGGTCGACCTCGACGGGTCGGCTCCTCCGGTTCCGCTGAGCGACGGCACGCTGGTCGACCGCATCCCCGGTTACCAGAAGTGGATCTGGGACGGTGAGTTCTGTGGCGGCATCGGCTTGCGGTGGGCGGCCGACGGTTCGACCGATCTGCCATGGTATGTGATGGGCCACATCGGCTATGGCGTGGTCCCGTGGAAACGGCGCCGCGGCTATGCCACTCGGGCTCTGAAGATGATCCTGCCCGAGGCCCGAGCGCGAGGGCTGGCCTTCGTCGAGCTGACCACCGAGCACGACAACATCGCCTCACAGAAGGTGATGGAGGCGGCCGGGGCCGTGCTCCACGAGCGATTCACCATGCCCGAAACCCACGGTGGCCAGCCGGCACTGCGCTACCGCATTACCCTGTCACCGTAGGAGAAGCACCTTTCGGCAAAGGCAGGCAATCATGTTTCGTATCCTCCTCCGAGTCATCATCAACGCCGCCGCTCTCTGGGTGGCGGCCCGCTTCATCGACGGGATCACGCTGAGTGAGGAGATCACGTCGATCCTGTTCGTGGCGGTGATCTTCGGGCTGATCAACGCCTTCCTTCGTCCGCTGGTGATGGCCATCTCCTTCCCGGCCCTGCTGCTCACGCTCGGACTGTTCACCCTGGTGGTCAACGCCGCCATGCTGGGAGCAACGGCCTGGCTGAGCGACAGTCTGGCCATATCGGGATTCGGGGCCGCCTTCCTGGGCGCCCTGGTCATCAGTGTGGTCAGTTGGGCGCTGTCGAGCGTACTCATCAACGACGACGAACGCTGAAGCTGTGATGGCGGGATGTATCGGTCAGGCGGTGAACACTGCGGTGTCGTCGCTGGGGCCGGTCTCGCCGGTCGACGGGATGATGTAGACGTCAACCCCCTGAAGCACTGCGCTGCGGATGATGGCGTCGTTGAGCCGAGCCTGAACCATGCCCTCGCTCTGGTTGAACGAGAGTTCGTTGGCCGCTGACCCGATCCAGAGCCGGCGTTGATCGGCCGGGTCGTCGTGAATGAGGATCCGTTCGGCCGCTCCGGCGATCAGCGCTTTGAGGGTGTCGGCGACGCCATCGGCTGCAGCCTCATGGGTGCGGAGGAAGCGATGGTCACGGAGATGGTCGACGGTGGTTCGAGCCACGGTGTCGGCAACGTGGCGGACCACCGCATCCACCAGCTCATCCAGGTCGTCGGTGTTCTCGGTCACTACCCGGCAGGTCACGGGAAGGCGGGCAACCAGTGTTTCCGCCAGCGGGGTCGTGTTGGCCACCTCCCCGGCCACCACCACCAGCCGCGCCGCGATGGCTTCGCAGGCCTCAACGACGTTGTCGGCCATATCCCGGGTTGAGCGGGTCGGTGGAATCGATTCGGTATCGCTTCGGTGGTTGATGTCGAATGATGCGATGTCGGCTCCGTCGTCGTCGACGGTGACCACCACGTGCGCCACCCGACGTTGGTCCCACTCCAGGAGCGGTGCCGCGTGGGGCAGGGTGTCGACGATGGCCAGATCGTAATGAGGCGGCTCAGCGGCGTGATCAACGACCGTGGTACCGTCGGCTGAGGCGATGACACAGTGCCCTGCCGTGTGCTCCGGAGCGGGTAGGCCCAACCGGGCCTCGATGGCTCTCAAGGCATCGGCGGTGGCACCCTGATCGACCAGATCGCCCCGCACCGAGGCCCAACTGTCGTGGGGGGCGTCGGTGGCGGCGAGGTAGACAGTGGTGAACGGTCCATCGCTGCGGTAAACGGACCGCAGCCGATCAACCGCCCGTATCGGCCTCGATCGATTGTCGGCGGTCGTTTGGACGTCGGCTGCGCCCTGATCGATGTTCGGATACTGAGCCATCAGCGCTCCACGGGTTCAGGATCCGGGCCTCCGGATCTCGGCTTTTCGAATCAACCTTGCGTCTACCCTATTGGCCCCCGGTCGAATCATCGTTGACGTGCGACGGTACCTGGGCCCCCGACCAGATGTTGGAGCACATTCCTGGTGATCCGCTCCACCGCCGGGTCAGCCGGCCCGGGCCGGCCGAGCCCGTAGGCCCAATCGGTGGTGCCGGCATTGAACACCGAACCACGGCCCCGCCGAAACGAACCCATGACGGCGTGGCCCCGGGCGATCCGAGCCACGTGCTCCGGTCGGTCGTCGCCGAACAGAACGGTGGCTGTGAACTCCAGATCGCCGGGAGGCTCGACATCGGCCCACAGGGCCGCAGGGGCCTCGCATCGATCGGCGGTGATGGAGATCAGGCGGGCCGGGGCGGTAGCGATGATCTCCAGGTAGGTCGGCGTGCCGTCGCTGCCTGTCGGTTCGGGTAGGCCCTCGATCCATCGCAGATCGCAGCCGTCGACCTCGTAGGCGACCACGAACTGGTCACCGCCGACCTGGTCGCCCCGTCGCAGACCGGTCGAGTCCAGGGCCCAGTGGTCGGGCCGGTGAATGGTGTAGGCCCCCGATCCGGTGCTCTCGGCGTCACCCATTCGGACATAGCCGCCCCGGGTGAAGCTGAGACCGGTCGTCGAGTTCTCGGCCCGGCCGATGAGCGGGTCGGACCACATTCCGGTCATCAGCCGAAGGTCGTCAACCCGATCGGTGGTGCGGGCAGTGCTCCGGTGGCAGATCATGGTCCTACCGCCGTCGGCGTAGCGGACCTGCCAGAAGCAGGTGTTGCCGGAGAAGACGGCCCAGCGGCCCCCGCCCTCGACCCAATGGTCGACGGCGTCCCGCATGGGCCACGACCAATACTCGTCGTGACCCACCGACAACAGCCCGGTCGTTCCCTCCAGCACCTCCGGATGGAACTCGAGATCACTGTTGACGGCGACGTCGATGACGTGGCCGTTGCTCTCCGCCCAGGCCACGAAACGGCGTTCCCAGTTGTGCCAGCCGGCCGATGCCGTCCACAGGGGCCAGTGGCCTTCGGCCTGGTAGCGCCGCAGGGCGGTGTGTTCCCGGTCGCCGTCGGTGTTGGCCACCCGACCGTCGAAACCGTCACGACTCGGCCGGTGCAGGTAGCCCCGTTCCAGCGGACGACTGAACGACACCTGCCGGGCGCCGCTGTAGAGGCAACGGCCGCCCCACTGGTTGTAGGCGTTCCAGGTGTTGGTGCTGAGCACCAGCAACAGGCGGGCGGTCCGATCGGTTGGCGGCTCGGGAGTCGGCCGAAGCACGAAGAAGGCCTCGCCGTGGCCCCCGGCGCCGCCGCCGGCGTCGGCGTCGGGAACCAGTCGAATGTGGTAGAAGCCTGAGGGCCAGCTCCGCTCGGTGGGCACCACGAACCCCACCGGCCAATCGCATCCGTGGGCCCAGGCCTCATCGGTGTCGTCGAGCTGCTCGCTGTGCTGATCGGCCGCCCGGAGCCCCGAGCGCCGCCAGACCACCTCACGGTCGGCCCCGATCCGGGCCACCTCGACCGAGAACGTTTCCGAGCGGGCCGAGCAGTGCACCGCAACCTGGTCGCCGGGGAGATGGCTCAGCAATTGACAGTAGGCCTCCACATCGGTCGAGCCCGTGTGGTGCCGATGCCTCACTCGCCGTTCGAGTCCAGCTCGTCAACAAAAGATCGGAACGACGGGTTGGCTTCGGCGAACGATCCGACCACCTTCACCTTCTCGGTCGCCCTGTCCAGCGAGTGGCGCAGAACAGCCAGCGGGTCCTGCTGGTCGCCCACGTAACCCAAGGCGAACGCCCCCTGCTGGTAGCCCATCAGCCGCAGCAGGTCGTCGTCGAGACCTCGGGCGATGTCGGGCGGGCAGGCCAGGAACTGGTTCTCCTCCTGCCGCACCCAACCAACGGCGTAGGTTATGTTGACCCCTTGCCGTGCCCCGGCCGACCGGTTGGCCCCGCCGGCGTGCAGGACCTTGCCGTCGTAGAAAAGCACCGAACCCCGGGGCATCTCGGCCTGGATGATGTCGATGGCGGCGGCATCGTCGTCGCTCATGGCCGACGTTCCGGGGCGGATCCGGGTCGCCCCGTTCTCGGCCGTGAAGTCGGTCAGGGCCCACAGGGTGTTGCACTGCACGTGGTAGTCGGGCGGGAAAGGGAAGAAGTCGAAGGCCATCTGATCGCGGTGCAGTTGCTGGTCGGTCTCGCCGGGCTCGATGGAGATGATCTGGGTCAGATGGAGCTGAACGGTGGTGGCATGGCCCAGAAACTGGTTGATGGTGTCCAATACCAGCGGGTGCATGATCAGCCGGCGGGCGGTGGGGCAGCGGGCCACCAGGGCCCCGGTTCGACGGGTGTGGCGCCCGTCGTAGGTGTCCCGCCCGGTGGCCGAGCGACTGATGAAGGGTTCGGCTTCGGCCGCCAGCTCATCCATCACGGTGTCGTCGACGACACCCTCGACGATGGCATAGCCGTGACGGCTGAGATGGGCGCTGACCATGGCCGGATCGATGTCGGGAGAGAATCGGGAAACAACCACAGGCCAAGGATGTCATCGCCATCGCCGCCCATCAATTCCGTCGTCCCGATGAGTGATCTCGCATTGTCCCCCGCTGGGCTACCGACGATTTCGGGGAAGGTGGGTACCCTGGGCGGCGATGGAGCAGCCGTGGCAACGCCGTCTGGCCGTGCGGGTCACCAAGGACGCCGAGCGCCACATCAGGGCCGGTCACCCGTGGGTATTCGACCGTTCCATCGAATCGGCCAAGTCCGGTGCCGCCGGTGACCTGGCCGTCATCTTCGACCACAACCGCAAATTCCTGGCCATCGGGCTCTACGATCCGTCCTCACCCCTGGCCGTGCGCATCCTTCACGTCGGTGCGCCGCAGACGATCGATGCCGACTGGCTGACGTCCACCGTGGCCCGAGCGGCCGAGCGCCGTCGACCGTTGCTCGATCGGGGCGACAGCGACGCCCTGCGGTTGGTCCACGGCGAGAACGACGGTCTGGGCGGCGTGGTCATGGATCGCTACGGCGCCAACCTGGTGATCAAGCTCTACACCGCGGCCTGGCTCCCGTGGCTCGACCACCTGGTCGCCGCCGGGCTGGCCGTCGGCTCGCTCGATGACGGTGGGATCGAAGGGATGGGCGGGATCGACCGGATCGTGTTGCGGCTGAGCCGTCAGGTGGCGACCGCCGCCGACAGCCGGCGGGACGGTGAGATTCTGGCCGGACCGAAACTCCACGGTCCCGTCACCTTCATCGAGAACGGGTTGCGATTCACCGCCGACCTGATCCGTGGTCACAAGACCGGCCATTTCCTCGACCAGCGGGACAACCGATCGATGATCGGTTCGCTGGCCTCCGGGCGTGAAGTGCTGGATATCTTCGCCTGCACCGGCGGATTTTCCGTGCACGCCGCCGCCGGGGGAGCGACCGCGGTGACCTCGGTCGACCTGAGCGGCCCGGCCCTGGCCGCCGTCCAGGCCAACATGGAACTCAACCAGCCTCCAATCAACCCGGCCTTACGACACCGCATCCGGGTGGGCGACGCGTTCGAGATCATGGAACAAATGGTGGCTGAAGACCGTGGCTTCGATCTGGTGGTCGTCGACCCACCGTCGTTCGCCCAGCGGCACTCCCAGGTTCGGCGGGCCCTGACCGCATACCAACGATTGGCCTCGCTGGCCGCCACCCTGACCCGACCCGGCGGCCTGCTGTTCCAGGCGTCGTGCTCCAGTCGGATCGACGACGCGCAGTTGGTCGACGCCGTCAAACAGGGGGTCGGGAGCTCCGACCGGCGCTGGACCGAGATCCGCCGAACCGGTCAACCGGTCGACCATCCGGTGTCGTTCCCCCAGGGCCGCTATCTCAAAGCCGTGCTCCTCGAAGCGTCCTGAGGCGCCGACTGCCGGTACGGTTACCGCCATGAGTCCCGCCGGATACTCAGGAACGCCCTTGGCCAGGAAGCTGGGCATCAAGCCGGGCCACACGGTGGCCGTGCTCAACGAACCCGACGGATTTCGTGACTGGCTGGAGCCTCATGAGGCCCGGTTGCGGAAGTCGCTCGGTCGAAACCCCGACGTGATCGTGGCCTTCGCCACCAAGCGGCGCATCCTGGAGCGCCGCATCAACGACGGGTCCGAGGCGATCTTTCCCGATGGTGCACTGTGGGTGGCGTGGCCCAAGAAAGCATCGAAGGTACCAACCGACATCACCGAAGACGTGGTTCGGGAACTGGCCCTGCCCATGGGGCTGGTTGACAACAAGGTATGCGCCATCAGTGACGTCTGGTCGGGGCTGCGGCTGGTGTGGCGCAAGTCGGAACGGTCCCGCTGACACCGGCCCCATGTGACGAATCCGTGAAAACGGCGTATTCTTTCACTCTTGGATGTCATCGCGTAGACAGACATCGGCAAAGGGGCGGCACCTTGTGGCTGACGGTAGCGGCTGGACGAGGCGTGGCATGAAAATCGGATCGAGAAACAACGAGCTTGTGCGGCGGGGCCTCTTCCTGACCGTGGCCGGCATCGGTGATCGGTCGGTGTTCGCCGATCCACGATGCACGGTCGGTGATGTCATCCGCGGGCTGGGGGGATCGGACACCGACGTCCTCACCGTCGATCGAACCGGGAAGGTACTGCTGCCTTCGGCGGTGCTCGGTCTCTCCGACGTCCGGTCGGGCGACAAGGTGGCCGTGGATGCCCGGGTCGAGACCGACACCCACGAGTTGGGTGTGGTCACCCTTGCCTTTCTGACCGGCCCGAACCAGGGTAGGCAACTCGTCCTGGCCCCGGGGGAGAGCCGGATCGGACGGGCCGCCGACAACGACGTTGTGATCGTTGACGCCGGCGTCTCCCGCTATCACGCCACCGTCACCGTCGACGGCTCATCGGTGTGCGTCACCGATGCCGGATCGACCAACGGCGTGCTGGTGGGGGAGGAGGTGATCACCGGGCCGACTCCGATCACCACGGGACAACGGATGTTGATCGGCCAGACGTGGTTTGCCATCCACATCGGGGTGCCGACGCCGGTCGACCAGACGGCCGCCGGTGATCTGAACGTTCGCCGGATTCTCGTCACCACCGGCACCAGCCCCCACCGGCCCTACCACGGCGAGCGGATCATCTTCCCCAGTCCACCGGAACGCATCCGCGGATGGCGCCGCAAGGGTGGCGAGGGATTCGAGGCTGCGGCCAGCCTCTACGACCGGTCATTGGAATCGACCACGGCCACCCTGGTCAAGGAACTCGATATCGAGTGGACGGCCCGTCTGACCGAAGCGCCTTCGATAACCGATCTGATGGCGGCGATCGACGATGACCCGCAATCGGTATGGGGTCGAGGAACGACCGACCCGCTGGTGACCCGATTCGGGTTGGCCACTCTGCCCAGCCGGGTTCGTTGCACCGTCCCCGACGGTGGCGATCCCGAGCTCCGGGAGCGGGCCATGGCCATCGCCGCCCGCTACCGATCGGTCGACGGGGTTCCGGTCACCGTCAACTTCTCCCGCAACCACTCCGTTCTGGTGGCCGGTCATGAACGCGAGAGTCGAGAGTTGACATACGCACTGTTGGGTCAGTTGGTGGTTCAACATCAGCCCAACCGGCTCAGGATCTGGTCGCTGTTGCATCCCGACAATGTCGAGTACTGGGACTGGCTCAAGTGGTTGCCTCATTGCGACGGCTTCACCGACGATGGCTCGTTCAGTCAACTGACGTCCGATCCGGACCAGTACCGGGCCGTGGTCGAACGGTTGGCCGCCTCCATCAACGATGGGGCCCATCGGGCGGGGTCGCTCGAATCCGGTTCGGCCAATGGGCCGATGTCGGCCGTCCTGCTGATCGATGGTGAGGCCCAGGTCCCCAACGATCTACAGGCCCTGGTCGAGTCGCTGGTTGGCGGCGACGACCGGTCGAGCCTTTCGGTTCTGGTGGTCGGGCAGTGCGACCCGTCCCACCAGCTGGAGTTGCCGTTCGGCCGCCAGGGGTCGATCGTGATCGTCGACCGCGACTACGCATCGATGGAATCAGTTCTCGACAGTGAGGACAGCGCGGTCAATCGACCGGCCGTGCTGGGCATCGATTACGAGTTGCTGTCGGGCCAGGAGGTCATTGAACTGGCTCGTCGCCTGACGTGTATGGAACCTTTCTCCGTGGCCGCCTCAGCCGAGGTCAGAACGGCCACTCCGGCCATGTTCTCCAATCCGGACGCCGGGTCGTACGGCGACGGACCGGCCGGATCCTCCGGTCTCGACGGCTTGATCAGGGGCGCCGATCCCGCCATCGTGGTCGAGCAATGGGAGGGAGAGCATCCTGCCGGTCGGTTGGTGGCCCAGGTGGGGAGCAACAACACCGGTCCGGTGATGGTCGACATCCGGGAGCTCGGCCCCCACGCCCTCGTCTCGGGTGACCTGGAGGGCTTCCTGCCGGCCTGGATCTCGGCCCTGGCCGCCCGTTACAGCCCCCGCCGTCTCAACTTCTACCTCATCGACTCCACCGGCGGGGCGGTGTTCCGGAGTTGCCGGGATCTGCCCCACACCATCGGCAACCTGTCCGACACTTCGACACTGGAGATCAAACCGGCGCTGGCCATGTTGTCGGCTGAGTTGGACCGGCGGGAGGCGCTGCTGACCACGCTCGACTGCCATTCGATCGAGGACCTGGAGCGCCAGGGGCGGTCGAACTCGTTCCCCTACCTGGTGGTTGGGATCGATAGGGTCGAGGAACTCGGTGGACAGACCGACGATTCGGTGGTCACCCTCGATCCGGCGGCCGAGCTGCTGAGTCTGGCCGAGCGGGGTCACCGTCTGGGCATGCACCTGCTGCTGGGTTCGGCCGGGCCGCTGGACGAGCGCCTGGACGACCGGGTGGCGCTCAGGATCGACACCGCCCGCTACGGCCTCTCGCATCTGACCGTCGGCCAGGCGCCGGTGGTGTCGTTCACCGCAACGTTGGCGGCCGCGGCCCCCGAGGTCACGGTTCGCTCGTTCCAGATCGACGACACCGGCGAGCTGAGCCGCCAGTCATTACCGGTGGTGGGATCAGACGACCTTGAGCGCCTGATCACCCTGATCCGCAACGCCCACCGGTTCTCCGGCGACCCGCTGCCCTCAGGCCTGGGATAACCGGCGCCGGCCCCTCAGGGCGTTGGCCACGATCTCCATGGGGTGGATGGCGGGCACGTCGGCCGCCGCCAGATGCATCGAACAGCCCGGATTGGCCGACGCCACCAGGTCGGCGTCGGCTCGAGCGATTGCCTCCAGCTTGCGCTCCCTGATCAGGCCGGCCAACTCCGGCTGGGTGACCGAGTAGGCGCCGCCCGCTCCGCAACACAGGCCGTCGTCGTCGAGTTCGACAAGCCGGTTCACATGCGGTCGCAGTACCACTCTCGTGGCGTCATGCACTCGCTGGACATGGCGCAGGTGGCACGGGTCCTGAACGGCGACGACCACGTCCAGAGGTTCGACGGTGGGGAGCCGGTCGACGTGCGGGGCCAGCCACTCGCTGATGTCGAACACATTGCCGACGAAGGCCCGGGCTTCGGCCGTGCCCAGAAGGTGGCCGTAGTCCTTCATGGCCGCCCCACAGCCGGCGGAATCAACCAGGATCGGTCGCCCCACCCCCAGGGCATCGATGGTGCGCTGGGCCAACCGGCGGGCATCACCGGCCAGGCCGGCGTGGGTATGGAGGGCGCCACAGCAGGGAGCAAGCTCGCTGGTGGGGCGCACCCCGAATCCGGCGGCTTCGACGACCTGCTGGGAGGCCCGGTGCACATCCCGTTGCCAGGCATCCATGACACAACCGGTGAACAGGAAGACGTCGTCGCCCGATGGCTCCAGTGGTTCCTGGTGGGAGGGCAACGGGGCCAGCCCGAGCCGCGACGGCACGAGTTTGGCCCGCTGGGCCGCGGCCAGAGCCTTGGTTCCGAGCTGCAACAACCGGGGGTTGGTCAGCGGCTTGAACGCCAGCCGCTGCCACCAGGGGGTGATCGTGCCCTTGTCGGCCAACGTCTCCCTCACCTGCTCCATGAGATGGCCGTACGGAACACTGGATGGGCAGGCCGGTTCGCAGCCCCGGCACTGCACACAGGTTTCAAACGAATCCACCACCTCGGCGGTGACCGGGGCGTTGTTGAGCTGGACCTCCCGCATGAGCTGGATTCGGCCCCGGGGTGACTTCGATTCCTCGCCCGTCACCCGGAACGTGGGGCAGAACGGCAGGCACAGGCCGCACTGTACGCAAATGTTGAGGTCGTCTTCGTCGAGCTTCAGATCCATGGCGGTGACCGGTCGATGGCGGGTGCGGGATTCATGGTGTGCGTCCCGGGTTCAGCCGAGCCGTCGGGTCGAATCGATTCTTCACCTGTTCGGCAATCTCCCGGGCCGCCGGGTCGATGGGCCGGGGTGGTTGGGGTTCGTGGCCGTAGACCGTCCCCACACCGATGGATGCGACATAGCGGTCGAGGTCGAGGGAGCGCAGCTCGCCCGGAGTCAGCGACCAGCGATGGGGAGGTAGCGGCGGGGGCCCGCCGGTTTCGGTGAACGAGCCGGTGGACGTCAACACCGCGGCCTCGGCCGACACATCGACGGCGTGACCTTCGAGCAGAACCCAGGTCGTGGAACCGTCCCAGAAAACCGCCGATGGCCCAAGCAGGGCGTCGTAGGTGGCGAACGGGTCGGCGTCATCGGCCTGATACCAGACCGATACCGCCGGCCGCGGATTGGTGCGGACAATGACCTCGGCCAGGAATCCCAGGGTGCCCAGGGCCCCGGTCATCAAGCGGGGCAGATCGAATCCAGTGACATTCTTGACCGTCGGGCCACCACCGGTGATCAACCGTCCCTCGGCCGAGGCGTAGCGGACCTGGAGCACCCCGGCCCGCAACCGACCCTTGCCCAGCACCAGCGGATCGTTGTCACCGACGGCGATGGCTCCGCCCACGGTGCCGCCCCGATCGGGCAGGGCGCAGCGCTGCCCGGCTTCGGCCAATGCGGCGTCGAGCTCGGCCACCGGTGTTCCCGCCCGAACCGTCACCGTCATCTCCTCGGGGGCGTAACCCACGATCCCGGATGGGGCTCGAACCTCCCGGGGGCTGCCGCTGAGGGGCCCGCCTCGATCCCAGGCGGTGCGGCCACCGACGATGGTGACGGGATCGGAGCCTTCGACCTCGGCGGCGAACCTCTCCAGCGTCGGGTCGTCGATGGTCAGGCTGGCCCTCATGGCGCCCAGGCCGCCCTCATCCCCACACTCCGGCCGGGATGCGCTTCAGTTGCTGGATGTCGGCACAGGAGTGTCCGCTGGGCAGGACTTTGCCCGGATTGGTGCGACAGCCGGGGTCGAAGGCCTGGCGAAGCCGGTTCTGGTGGTCGAGGTCATCATCGGTGTAGAGGCGATCCATGAACTTCTGCTTCTCGATGCCGATGCCATGCTCACCCGACAGCACGCCTCCGGCGTCGAGCGAGGCGGTGATGATCTCCGACCCGGCGGCGTGTACCCGGTCGAGGACGCCGGGTTGGCGGGCGTCGAACAGCAGCAGAGGGTGGAGGTTGCCGTCACCGGCGTGGAACACATTCATCACGATCAGATCATGGCGCTCGGCGATCTCGTAGACCTGTTCCAGAACCTCGGCCAGCTTGGATCGGGGCACCACCGTGTCGTGCAGGTAGTAGTCGGGAGCGATCTGGGCGATGGCCCCGAACGCCGTCTTGCGGCCCTTCCACAGCAGCAGTCGCTCCTCCTCCGACTGGGCCACCTTGACCGCAGTCGCATGGTTGGCCCGTCCGATGTCGGCGATGCGGTCGGCGTCGATGGCGATCCCGCCCGGCAATCCGTCGACCTCGGCCAGGAGAACGGCGGCGGCATCAGTGGGATAACCGGCTCCGACGAAGTTCTCGACGGCCCTCGTGATCCGCTGATCCATGACCTCCATGGCCGCCGGCACAATACCGGCCGCCACCACGTCGCTCACCGTCTGGGCGGCATGGCCCACATCGGAGAACGACATCAGCAGCGTGCGAACGGCCGGCGGGTTCCTGGTGATGGTGACGGCGATCTTGGTGGCGATACCGATGGTGCCCTCGCTACCGACGAACACTCCTCTCAGATCGAGGCCCGCCGGTTCGGCGTCGAGACCACCGAGGATGGCAACCCGGCCCGACGGCAACACCACCTCGATGGCCTGGATATGGGCGTTGGTCACCCCGTAGGCCAGGCAGTGGGGACCACCGGAGTTGTTGGCCACATTGCCGCCGATGGTGCAGACCTGCTGGGACGACGGATCAGGGGCGAAGTGGTACCCGAGGGGTGCCAACCGTTTGGACAGATCGAGGTTGATGACCCCGGGCCCGACCCACGCCACCCGGTTGTCGAGATCGACCGACAGGATCTCGTTCATCTTGGTCATGGCCACCACGATCGGCGCCCCGACGGGGATGGCACCGCCGGACAGCCCGGTGCCCGCTCCTCGGGGCACCACCGAACGGTCGTGTTTGGCCGCGATCTTCATGATGGCCACCACCTCCTCGGTGGAGGTCGGATAGCAGACCGGGCCGGCGCCCCCGCCGTCGATAACCGAGGCGTCGTGGCTGAGCAGGGATCGTTCGGCCCCGTCGAGGTGGACCCTGTCGGGAGCCAATGCCTGGCAGAGCTCGGTGACCGCCGGATCGGTCGACCCCGATCCCCGTTTGGAGGCGGCATCGACGATTGATTGGGTCCACTGGGGGGCGCGGCCTGCGGTTTCGGCAACCTTTGCCGCCGCGCTGCGGACTCGATCAAGCATGGCTACCAGTCTTGACCAAATCGGCGCTGGTTACCACACCGACCGACCTCGGCCGGCTCGGTCTTTACAGGAGTCGCCGGGCAGAGCGGAATGGATACCATGCTGCCGCAACTATTCCGGGTTCTTTGCCCGTGCCTGGTGCGGGGTTTGGAATGTCGCCTGCGGTACGTAAAGGGTTAGCAAATGCCGTCTGAGAAGTGGCCGCATCGGCGAGTGCACTCCCTACGGTTTGCTGGGTGGCTGCGAATACAACGAACAACATGAACGGTGTGCGACGTCCGAAGTTGGTCGGGGTCCTACTTTCCTTCGGTGCGGCGTTGATCGTTGCCGCGTTCGTCGGGCCGCTCGGCGCGCTGGCCCAGTCGGGCGGACCGGAAGAAATCGCCGATGAGGTGAAGCAGGGTCCGGCGGCCATCGAAGAAATCGACGTCACGCCGGCTGAGGCGGCGGATCGCAACGGCATGTCGGAGGCCGAGCTCACCGCGATCCTGGCCAACGATGACACCGCCTGGATCGACGCCGACGGTCGGCTGCTCTATGTTGAGCCGGCGTTCGAGGAGCCCCTTGTTGTAGCTGGTCCCGAGGAGGTCCCGGTCCCGGCTCCGCTGTCCGATACTTTCAAGCTCCATAGTCGGCCCGGGTCGAATCGGGTGATCTATCTCGACTTCGACGGCCACGACGCCGCCGGTTCGATCTGGGCCCAGGGGAGGTCCGACACCTACGCCGAACCGTGGAGCCAGGACGGCAACGGGTCGTCGTTCAACGACAGCGAACGACGACTCATCCAGGAAGTCTGGCGCCGGGTGGCTGAGGACTACGCCCCGTTCGACGTGGACGTGACAACCGAGGACCCGGGCCAGGACAGGATCAGGCGCAGCGGGTCGGCCGACCAGCAGTACGGCACCCGAGTGGCCTTTTCCCCCAACATCATCTACACCTGCACCTGTGGGGGCGTTGCCTACGTCAATGTGTTCAACCTGACCAGCCAGCACGACTATTACCAGCCGGCATGGGTCGTGGCCGCCTCAAACCGGAGCGCCAAGGCGCTGGCCGAAGCGGCTTCCCACGAAGCCGGCCACAATCTCTCGCTCCGTCATGATGGAACCAGTGAGGTCGGTTACTACGGGGGCCACGGCGACTGGGCCCCCATCATGGGTGTCGGCTACTACCGGACGCTGAGCCAGTGGAGTAGGGGAGAATACGCCGGGGCCAACAACCAGGAAGACGATGTGGCCAAGATGAAGACCGCCGGCGTTCCCGCCGTACCCGATGATCACGGTGACGGCGTCTCCGGCGGCACTCCCTTGACCTCGGATACCGTCGACGTTTCCGGCATCATCAGCTCCCGGGGCGACAAGGACGCTTTCACCTTCAGCACCTCCGGTGGCCAGGTTTCGGTGACGGTGGCCGGCGTCGGCGACGGCCCGAACCTCGATCCTTCGTTGACCCTGGTCAACAGCTCCGGGTCGACGGTGTCAGCGTCGAATCCCGCTGGTTTGACAGCCACGATAAACACGACGGTCGGCGCCGGTACCTATGCGCTCGTTGTCGACGGCGTGGGGGCCGGCGATCCCGCCACCACCGGCTACTCCGACTACGGTTCGCTCGGCTTCTACACGCTGACCGGAACGGCCCCGGTCTCTACCAACCCGCCACCGTCGTGTGGTGGGTTGAGTCAGGAAGCTGAGGGTGGGGTGTTGTTTGGGCGGTTTGTTGTTGGTCAGGAGTCGTCGGCGTCGGGTGGGTCGTATGTGGCGGTGCCTCGGGGTTCGGGTCACAATTATGATGGTGTTGGTCGTACTGATTCTCGGGTTGATGTTTGTTTTGATGTGGCTGAGGCTGGTACGTATCGGATTGATGCTCGGGTGAAGGGTGTTGATTGGGAGTCGGATAGTTTCTTTGTCCGGGTGGATGGTGGTCCGGTTGAGGGGTATTTGTGGGATACGACTCGGTCGTCTGGTTATCAGGTGGATTCGGTTTCTGATCGTGATGGTGCTGATCCGGTGACGGTGAGTTTGTCGGCGGGGGAGCATACGGTGAGTTTCTATTTGCGGGAGGCTGACACGAGGCTCGACACGGTCAGCCTGGTGAAGGTTGGTGGCTCGGGTCCGTCGTGTGGTGGGTTGAGTCAGGAAGCTGAGGGTGGGGTGTTGTTTGGGCGGTTTGTTGTTGGTCAGGAGTCGTCGGCGTCGGGTGGGTCGTATGTGGCGGTGCCTCGGGGTTCGGGTCACAATTATGATGGTGTTGGTCGTACTGATTCTCGGGTTGATGTTTGTTTTGATGTGGCTGAGGCTGGTACGTATCGGATTGATGCTCGGGTGAAGGGTGTTGATTGGGAGTCGGATAGTTTCTTTGTCCGGGTGGATGGTGGTCCGGTTGAGGGGTATTTGTGGGATACGACTCGGTCGTCTGGTTATCAGGTGGATTCGGTTTCTGATCGTGATGGTGCTGATCCGGTGACGGTGAGTTTGTCGGCGGGGGAGCATACGGTGAGTTTCTATTTGCGGGAGGCTGACACGAGGCTCGACACGGTCAGCCTGGTGAAGGTTGGTGGCTCGGGTCCGTCGTGTGGTGGGTTGAGTCAGGAAGCTGAGGGTGGGGTGTTGTTTGGGCGGTTTGTTGTTGGTCAGGAGTCGTCGGCGTCGGGTGGGTCGTATGTGGCGGTGCCTCGGGGTTCGGGTCACAATTATGATGGTGTTGGTCGTACTGATTCTCGGGTTGATGTTTGTTTTGATGTGGCTGAGGCTGGTACGTATCGGATTGATGCTCGGGTGAAGGGTGTTGATTGGGAGTCGGATAGTTTCTTTGTCCGGGTGGATGGTGGTCCGGTTGAGGGGTATTTGTGGGATACGACTCGGTCGTCTGGTTATCAGGTGGATTCGGTTTCTGATCGTGATGGTGCTGATCCGGTGACGGTGAGTTTGTCGGCGGGGGAGCATACGGTGAGTTTCTATTTGCGGGAGGCTGACACGAGGCTCGACACGGTCAGCCTGGTGAAGACCGGATAAGGACCCGACGGCCAATGGCGAACCGCCCCGCTTCAGTGGTGCAAGCCTTCTTCGAATGCATGGAGGCTCGCAACTGGAACGGGGCCGCCCGGCTGTTGTCGCCCACGTTGCACATCGAGTTCACCGAGACCGGCGAACGGTTTGACGGCCCCAATTTCCTGGCCATGAATCGGGCCTACCCGGGTGACTGGACCATCGAGGTGGTGGAAACGGTGGCCGAGTCCGACCGGGTGGCCGCCCAGGTCAAGGTGACGATGGGTGATGACGTGTTCTGGTGCGCCGGGTTCTATTCCGTGGCTGAGGGTCGGATCACCAACGGCGTCGAGCACTGGGTCACCGAAGGATCCCAGCCGGCACCGGCTTGGCGCAGGCCCTACGTGACAGAAGACGGCTGAAGCCCACCGACGTTGCCGTCATCGCCCACGACGAATTGCCGCCCCGCCTCTTCCCGGCCCCGCTGCCCGCCTGGTCTGCACCCGCCCGGCCCGCTGCCGCCCCGCCTCGCTGCACCCGCCCGGCCCGCTGCCGCCCCGCCTCGCCTCTTCCCGGCCCGCCTCTTCCCGGCCCCGTTCCCGCCCGAGGTTTGTGCGCTGGGGTGTCACTATGACACCTGCGCGCACAAACCTCGGAGGGAGGGGCTGCTACCCGGCGACCGTTGCCGGTGGGGTCGTGGCCGGCTCTTGGCCGTAAGCCAGCTCCTGGTCGTTGTCCCAGCGGGGAATCAGACGAGCGGCGTAGGCAATCCGGTGTACCGGTTCGACCTTGCCGACCAGAGCGGCCTCAGCCAGGTGGAACTGACGCCGATCGATGATGAGCACCAGCCCCGGTTCAGTGACGGTGAACGGTACGTCGTCGCTCTTGACATCCACCAACCACGGGGCCGATACCGTGGCCAAGCGGCCGACCTGCAGCCGGCCCGACAGGCCGACTGTGATGTGACGGCCCCCGTCGATCGACCGCCCCTGCTCAACGGGCTGGAGTTCACCGATTTGAGTCAGGAGCAGTGTCTCGTCGTCGGCGGTTCCCAGATGCTGTCGTATCTGCCGGTATTTGCCGGTGGCCCGTAGCAGGCGGCGTTCCCTACGGGTCGGCCTCTGCCGGCGATTGTTGTGTGATGTGGATGGCATGACATTCCCTCCTAGCCAAGCGTGTCGTGACTTGAAGACGACCGAGCACTGCTGGTGATACACCTTTCCCGGCTCATCGAATTGTTGGGTAACCCAATAAAGTTGATGCATGACCACTCTGGAGGGAAGGCCGTCGACCACGGCCGCCGCGCCTGATGCGCCATGGCCGCCGGACGAGCCCATGCGGCTCGAGCTGGAGCGGATGTGGTTCCCTACGCTCAAGGTCCGGCAGTTGACCGGCCACGTCCAGGGGGTGGCGGTTCACCTCCGCCAGGGCCGGTTCACGGTCTTCACCAGCGTCAGTGACTTCCCCCGGGGCTGGGGCGGCTTACTCATCAACGACAATCTGGTCGAGAACGGCATGCCCGTCGGCATGGAGTCAAGCTCCTTGCCCCAAGGCAACCACCCCGGGGGTATCGGTATCGTCGACGATCTCCTGGTGGTACCGATAGAGGGCGGCCGCTTCAACGGTAGGAAGCGGGTGGCCCGACTCTATGTCTACGACATCGAGCATCCCTTCTACCCCGTTCAGATCACGTCGCTCAGCGAACTGTCGGAAAACGGTGGGCTCACTGTTCTCGATCAGGACCCGGCCGACAGCACCAAAGCTTCGGCCGCCGGGATCGCGCCCCTTCCCGGGGCCGACGGCAAGTACCTGATCGTGGTGCTCAGCCAGGGCCGATACCTGCGCTTCATCGAACTCGACACCACCACAAGCCCACCGGTATTGACTCCCAAGCGGTTCCTCGACGCCCGCCAGGTCTATCCCGACGACTGGCCCAAGACCTTCACCGACAACGTCAGCCTCGTGGTCCACGACGGGCAGATCCACATGTTCCTGTTCTCGGTGAAGTTGTTGCAGTTTCCCCGGTGGGTCCGGGTGCCCGGATACGGTCAGCTGCCGCCGCTGCTTCCCCGCCACAACGCCACCCATACCGTCAGCACGTTCCGGGTGGAGGTTGAGCCGGTGTTGGGTTCAATCTCTCGGGCCGGCACCGCCCTGGTTCCCGGGCCGTCGTGGTCGGTCATCCTGCCCAAACCCAACGGCTTGCGTGACTGGCTCCGACCGGGGTTCCGGTGGGGAGCGTCGGTCGGCCTCCATGACGGCGAGCTGGGGTTGGTGACGGCGGAGTACTTTGGCAACGAGCGGAGCAAAGCCCATGGCGTGCAGTACCTGCAGTTCGCCACCAATTTTCCCGACACCCTCGACTGGCCCAACTATGACCAGGGTGTACCGGGCACCGGCGACCGATTGAAGAGTGGTTTGGCCACCCGTCAGAAGCTGTTGTTGATTGCCCTCATTTTCTTCACTGTCGATCTGCTGGCCTGGATTTTGGCCGTCCTCTCCTATCCGATCGAGCCCGACTTCCTGCTGTGGCTCCAGGTGAACCACGCCTATGCCATCACCTCGGTGGCTGCCGCCATCGAACAGGCCGACGACATCGTGGCCGCCATGTGGGACTGGGTCCGGGCCAAGTTGGCCTGAGCTACGCCACTCCGTTCCCGCAGTGTGCGCTCCAGCACCCGTATGTGAACGTTGGGGCGCACACGGAGAGGGAGAGGGGTCAGGTTTCCTTGACGGTGCTCAGGGCGTAGTCGACCAGCGTCTCGTTGAGCTCGACCCCGTGCACGGTGCGAGCGTGCTCGGCCACCTTGGCCAGCAGCTCCTGTTTCCCGTCGGCGCTGACGCTGTGCTTGCAGTCGGTGACACCGACCCGTTGGCAGGCGAATTCCAGAGCCATCACGCCGCCGCCGATTCGCTCACCGAGTCGACCGCTGCTTCGACGGCCGCCGCCACGTCCAACAGATCGGACTTGATCGGAGTCAGCAACGGACCGAGCGGTGCCGTGCGGTGGGCGATGGCCCGCACCCCGAACGTGATCTTGCCCAGCGAGTCGTTGACGGCCCGCAGAACGAGGATGACCCGGATCAGGTAGTAGGCCAGGGCCACGCAGATGATCAGGGCGATGGCGACGGTGACAACGGCGACAAAAGGCATATCGGCTCCTCCGGTCTACAGCAGCGGCCCGGCGGCGGTCAGATAGCGGACGGTCAGACCCTTGGCCCCGGCCACCAGCCGACCGGTGTCGGCCACGGCGGGAACAGGGTCGAGGTGTCCGGTCAGAATGACCCCGTGTTTCAGGATGTCATCGGCGTAGCGTTCGATCTCACCGGCCGGCCGGATCACCCGGTTGGCCAGGAGCAGAACAGTCGGTACCACGATCAGCAGCAGAGCGGCGTTGCCTATCCACCAGAGCCACATGCGGTAGGTTCTCCCTTCTGGTCGCCACCGACCTCGAACCGTTCCGGTTCATACTAGATGTTGTTCGCATGTAGCGAAAGACCGGAGCCGAACGGTCCATTCGGCTCACAGCACGGCGATCAGGTCCTCCATGGCCTCCACCGCCGGTGAGGCGGCGCTTAGATCCACCGGCGAGACCCCGAGGCGGTCGGCCCGGTCGACCGAATCGTCGTGGGGTACCACGATGATCTGCCGGTAGCGGTCGGCGTCGCCGGCCAGGCCGTCGATGATGCGTTGACGGTCGGCGTCGTCGGCCACCTTGTTGGCCAGCACGATGATGCGGCCCTGCCTCTGCTCGGTGGCCACGGTCATGGCCCGGCGGGCCACGTCGATCGATCGCGGTGTCGGCTCCACCACGACGATGACCACGTCGACCGATTCCGGGGGCAGGCGGGTGAGGGTGCCGATACCGGCTTCGAGGTCGGCCACGATGGTGGTGTCGGGTGAGGTTACGGAGCCGAGCAACTGCTCAGCGGACAGGCCACATCACGGTCAACCCGGTTCCGGATTCTCGATTCGGGTGATGACGGTCAACCGGACGCCGTCGGGGGCGTCGGTCCCGTAGCGTTCGATGATGTCGTCCCAGGTCGGGGCGTGGGCGCCGTCGCCGTCGTCGACCTGTTCTCGCAGCGACAACAGACGCTCGGTCTCCTGGTCGCCGACGCCCAGTGACAGACCCAGGTTGGGATTGGTGTCGCAGTCCATGGCCACCACCCGGTGACCGGCCCGACTCAACGAGCGGGCGACGATGGCGCTGGTGGTGGTCTTACCGGAACCACCTTTCCCCACCACGGCGATCTTCATGCTGTGCTCTCCCTGCCGTCGTCGGCCGCTTTGATCTGAGGATAGAGGTCGAGGACTTCATCGACCATGTTGGACACCGCTGTCACCAGAGGCCCGGTCGGGGCGTCGTCGAGCGGGGCCTGACCGCGGCGATCGGCGTCGAGCACCGTGGCGTCCCGGGTAACGACAATTGAAACCGGGCGACCCAGGCGGGAGGCGATGCCGTCGACCTCGGCCTGGTCGTCGACCTTGTTGGCCACCAGCAGCAAGTGGCAGGGCCGCCAATCGGCCTTCTCCAGGTTCAACAATCGGTTGGCCGAGAGCTGGGACTTGGCCGTCGGTTCCACCACCACGCAGACCACGTCGGCGTACTTGGCCCAACCGGCCATCGGTTGGCGGGTGCCGCCCGGCAGGTCACCGACCACGTGCCAGCGGTCGGGGCTCATCTCCCGCACCACCTGGCTCCAGGTGAACTGAGCCTGGCGCAGCGTGACCACGTGGCCCCACAGGTTGCCGAACTGGAGGTAGCGGACATTGTCGGGACCGAGCACGGTGTGTCGGTCGATGAACTCATCGGCGGTCAGATCGGGCGACAGCATGTATTGGGGACCGCCCTCCGGGCCGTCGACCACCGCCTCGGGAGGAATGGGATTGTCGTCGACCGGGACTCCGAGGGCGTAGGGCATGCCCGGCAGCGGATCGGAGTCGAGGGCCACCACCGGATCGTGGACCCGACGGGCCAGCAGCCGGGCGAACGTGCCGGCGATGGTCGACTTGCCCGAGCCGCCTTTGCCGACGAAGGCCACCCGGACGTGTCGGCCGGTGGGGTCGTGGTACTCCTGTGGCTCGACGGAGGCGGTCGACAGCCGGCCGCTCATCGTCATCCGCCGACGAAGATCATCTCCGAGCGGCCATCGGCCACCTCGGTCAGGATGTCGGCCAACGGTCGGAACTCGCCTCCGATCTTGGCCGCCTGCTCGGCTGACACCCCACGGGCGTCACTGGAGAAGGGTCAAAGGGAGACGAGGAACGGCCCGTCCGATGCCGCCTGTTCGATCTTGGAGCGAACGTCGCGGCCCTGGTCGGTGTCGGGCAGGACCGAGACGTCGGCCACGGCGACGGCGTCGCCGGCCAGTCGAACCTCGGCCTCGAGGTCGGATCGGGCCGCCACCGCGGCGAAATGGTAAGCCCGGAACAGCGCGCCGGTGTCGGTGGTCGGATTGGCGGTGGTGAAGAAGATCAACTTCCGTCGGCCGCTGGTCGACGAAGTTCGGTCGGTCATCGGGTCCTCCATTGGACATGTACTGTAGTCACCGGGCGCCCGGCTGGCTCAGGCACGCCGGCTCAGCTCGTTCACCGCCTCCAGGAGACGAGCCGTCTCTTGGTGATCTGGATTCGCCAGGATCTGCTCCACCGGGCCGTCTTCGACCACCGCGCCGTCGGCCAAAACCACGATGCGGTCAGCCACCATGGCCGCCAGGGCCAAGTCGTGGGTTATGAACAGCAAGGTGGCCCCCACGTCGCTCTGAACCGCCAGCAGCTGTCGAGCCACCGTCAGTCGCAGGGTGGCGTCGAGCATCGAGGTTGGTTCGTCGGCCACGATGAGCTCAGGTCGGGCCACCAGCGTCCGGGCCAGCGCCACCCGCTGGCGTTGCCCCCCACTCAGCGAACCGACGTGGCGGCGCCCGAAGTCGGCAGCCGGTTCCAGGCCCAGTG
This sequence comes from Acidimicrobiales bacterium, assembly GCA_965216685.1. Lineage (GTDB taxonomy): Bacteria > Actinomycetota > Acidimicrobiia > Acidimicrobiales > SZUA-35 > JAHELU01. Next base: position 1,681,768 of record OZ244195.1, on the reverse strand, counting down.
AAGCCAGCGCCTGGCTGACGGCGGCTGTTCTGGCCGGACGGTCGACCCCGGCCACCACCAGGGGTTCGGCCACGATGTCGGCCACGGTCATGCCCGGGTGCAACGAATCGTAGGGATCCTGGAACACGGTTTGAACACGGCGGCGCAGCTTCCGCATCTCGCCGTGGGAGGCCGAGTTCACGTCGACCCCCAGCACCTCGACGGCCCCCTCGGCCGGACTGACCAGACCGGTGACCAGTTTGGCCACCGTCGACTTGCCGGCGCCGCTGCGACCGACCAGCGCCACTCGCTCACCCCTGGACACGGTCAGCGAAACGGTATCCAGGGCCACAACGGGTTCGGCGCCGACCCGGTTCCGGTACCTGACCGAGACCTCATCGAGGGCCAGCGCTGCCAGCGGGAGGCCGGGGCCGTCATCGGACTCGGTTGAGTCGGGAAGATCGAAACGATCTCCCAGCCGGGGGAAGGCCACGACCAGTTCCCGGGTGGGCTCAGCCTTCGGTTCGGTCAATACCGCATCGACCGGACCCCGTTCCACCACCCGCCCGGCGTCCATGACCGCCACGTCGTGGCAATAGGACGCGACCAGGGGGAGGTCGTGGGAGATGAGCCAGGTGTCGACGTTCAGCTCCTCGGTCAGGCTGACCAGCAGGGTCATCAGATCTCGCTGGGTGATGACGTCGAGGCCGGTGGTCGGCTCGTCGGCGATCAGCACCCGGGGATGGTTGACGACGGCCATGGCGATGGCCACCCGCTGCCGTTGTCCGCCACTGAGCTGATGAGGAAAGGCATCGTGGCGGTCGGGCCGGATACCGACCCGGGTCAGCATGGCCCGAGCCAACGCCGCCGGCTCAGCGGCGGCGCCACGGGCGGGGCCCAACCTGGCCGACTCGGTCACCTGGGCCAGCACCGTCATGATCGGGTTGAGCGAACTCATGGCCGCCTGGGGGATCAGGGCGACCTGGCGCCCTCGGACCCGGGTCAACCCCGATCGACCCAGTCGCCGGAGATCAATCGAGCCCAGCATGACGGCGCCATCGACCACCCGGCCGGGGTGGGGGAGCAGCCCGAGCACGGCGTTGGCCATCGTCGACTTGCCACAGCCGGAACCGCCGACCAGGCCCAGGATCCGACCCGATCGCACCGTCAGCGAGACCTCGTCGACCGCCAACTTGTCGTCGTAGGCCACCGACAGGTTCCGGATGTCGAACGCCGTGCCCTCCGGTGCCGGTGCCGGCTCGATGGCGCTCAGGATGCGGGTCGTCGGTCGCCGCCAGCCGTGGGACACCAGCTGCGGTTCGGCCCACTCCTCCAGGGCGTAGCCGACGAAGGCCAGTCCGACCGTGAGCACGGCCAAGGCCGCCCCCGGAGGAACAACCCACCACAGCCAGGCATCGGTCAGGATGGCGTTGCCATTGTTGGCGAAGTAGAGGGTGGTGCCCCAGCTGGGCCGAGCCGGGTCGCCCAAACCGAGAAAGGCCACCCCCGATTGCACCACAACGGCGATGACCGCAGCCCGCACGAACTGCGACAGGAGCAGCGGCACCAACCGGGGTAGCAGGTGGCGGGCCAGAATGCGGGCGGTGCCCACCCCCATGGCCTTGGCCGCCACCACGTGGCCGACCTCGGTTAGCTTCAAGACCTGAGCCCGCAGCAGCCGGGCCGGCCGGGCCCACAGCACGGCGGCGATGAGCACAATGAGAACCCCGAGACCGCGCCCGAAGTAGGCGGCCAGTACCAACACCAGCACCAGGAAGGGGAGCGACAGGGTCACGTCGACCACCCGCATGATGATCACGTCGACCCAGCCCTGGTACCAGCCGGCCAGCAGGGCCGCTGTCAACCCGATGACGGTGGCCGCCACTGCCGCCACCAGCCCGACGGCCAGCGACACCCGAGCCCCGAACACCAGTTGCGACCACAGGTCACGCCCGAGGTCGTCGGTGCCCAGCCAGTGCTGGGCCGAGGGTCGAAGATAGGGCGGGCCGCTGGCGGTATCGGGGGGATGAGCGGCCACCACTCCGGCCAGAACGGCCATGCCGATGACGGCCAACAGCAACACCGCGCCGGTGATGGCCAGCATCCGGGTTGCCGGCTGCAACCGGGACGACGGCCTGGAGGCCAATGGTCCGGGGGGCGACGGCCTCCGGCTCGAAGGCCGGGGGGCCGATAGGCGGGTCACGGCCGATCCCAGCGATCGGCCACCGACCGTATCCGGGGATCCAGCAGCGGGTAGAGCAGATCGGCCACGAGGTTGGCGGCGATGGCGATCAACGACAGCAGCAGAAACACGGCCTGGAGAACCGGGTAGTCGCGAGCCCGAACGGCGCTGAAGGCCAACGAACCCAGCCCCGGGTAGGAGAACACCGTCTCCACCACGGTGGCCGCCCCCACCAGGGTCGAGAAGCCGAGGAGGGCGACAGTGGAGACCGGGAGCAGGGCGTTGCCCATGGCGTGCCCCTTGACCGCCGCCTCTTCCAAACCCTTGGCCCGGGCCATGTAGACGTAGTCCTGACCGGTCTCGGAGATCATGGCCGAACGGGCGACAACGAAGACCGAAGCCAGGCCGACCAGGGTCAAGGTGGTGGCGGGCAGAACCAGCCGTCGACCGGCGTCCAGCAGCCAGGCCCAACCGGTCAGCCCGGTCACCGCGCTGGCGCCGTAGACCGGGAACCAGCCGAGGGTCACGGAGAACACCAGCAGCAGCATCAGGCCCACGAAGAAGGCCGGCAGGGCGTCGACCCCGAGCACCGTGGCCAGGAGGCCGACGTCGCGGCCCGAGCCCCTCCGCCACCCGGAGGCGAACCCCAGTACGATTCCCAACACCGTTGAGACCACCACGGCCGAGCCCACCAGCAGCAGCGACCAACCGAGCCGCTCGCCGATGACAGCCGAAACCGGGCGGCCGTCGCGGACCGAGACCCCCAGATCGCCTCGACCCAGGTTGGTCAGGTAACGCCCGAACTGGTCGGCCGTCGACCCGTCGAGGTCGAACCGGGCCAGTATCTCGTCCCGCTGCTCGACGGTGACGACACCCGATTCCGGGGGAGCCAGGTAGTCGGCTGGATCGCCGGGAGCCAACCGGGGGAGGATGAAGTTGAGGACGAGGGCGGCGGCCACGGCGACGGCGTAGGGTCCGACAACCCGGCCCCAACGCCGCACCACCGGCTTAGTCCGTCACGGTTGTCTGATCGCCCTCGGTCCGGCGGCGGGCCAGGAACAGTCCGCCACCGATAGCGGCCAGGGCCGCCGCTCCGATGGCAACGACGCCGCTGGTGCCCAGGCCGCCGCCGTCTTCGGTGATCTCGGCTCCGGCGTCCTCATCCTGCTCGTCATCGGTCGTAGGCTCCGGTTCTTCCGTTGGCTCAGGCTCGGGTTCCGGTTCAGGCTCGGGTTCGGCCTCGTCCTCCACCTCGGCCACATCGTCGGGATTGGCGTAGTCGGCCAGGAACGATCGCTTGGTGAAGACCCCGTGGCCGGGGTCGGCGATCCAGCCGTTGTAGGCCCCGGGACGGTAGCCCCAGCGGCCGTCGGGGTAGTAGAGGGTGACCGCTGGTGCGTCGGTGGCGAAGATCTCCTGGGCCTGGTTGATCAGCGCCGCCTTGTCGTCGATCGACTCGTCGAGGGCGTCTTCCAGGATGGTGTCGAACGCCGGGTTGGCGTAGCCGCTGAACACTCCGCCGACACCTCGACCGGGGGTGTGGAAGAAGAAGAACAGATGGTCGGGGTCGGCGTGGGCGTGTGACTCGAACACGGCGACGAACATGTCGACGGTGGGCGGACCGTCATCGGTGGGCCGGCGAGCGGCTCCGATGGCCGGAGCGTCCAGCGGCTCGACGGTGATGGTCACCCCCAGCTCGGCCAGCTGCTCGGCGATCAGTTCACCCGAGCGGACCTGAGGCGGGGCGGCGGCGTTGACCAGCAGGGTGAAGGCCAGAGGCTCACCGTCGGGCGAGACCCGCACCCCGTCGTCACCCAGCGTGTAACCGGCCTCGTCCAGCATGGTGGCGGCAGCGTCCGGATCGTAGTCGTGGCCGCCGGTGGGATGAGCCCACGGCGAATCGGGATGGGTCCAGGTGTCGTTGCCCGGCCGGGCGTTACCGCCCTCGATGGTGGCCACGAAGGCGTCGAGATCGAGGCCCATGCTCAGGGCCTTACGCACCACTGCGTCATTCAGCATCGGTTTGCGGGTGTTGAACATCAGGTAGGTCGACTGCATGCGACTGCCGTTGATCAACTCGACCTCGGGGTTGCCATTGATCGGCTCGAACAGCGGAGCGGGGACGTTACGGGTGACGAAGTCGAGTTCACCCCCCTGGAGGGCGGCGAAGGCGGCCTGGGCGTCGGCCACCACCGGCATGACCAGAGCGTCGACCAGGGGGGCGCCCTTGAAGTAGTCGGGGTTGGCTTCCAGCCGGTACGACTCACCGGGCTGGTAGTCGACCATGACGAACGGCCCCGTCCCCACCGGTAGGGAGGTGGCGTCGGCTCGGGGATCCTCGACCCCGTCCCAGACGTGTTGGGGCAGGATCGGCAGGTCACCGCCGGGCAGGAGGGCGAAGCTGCCGACCGGCTCGGCGAAGGTCAGGGCCACGGTGGTGTCGTCGATGACCTCGGCCGACCGGAACTCGGGGTGGTCGTACACGTGGTGGCCGTAGCGGCCCGGTCCGGCGATATCGGTGAAGTACTGGAAGGTGAAGGCCACATCCTCGGCGGTGAACGGTTCCCCGTCGTGCCAGGCCACATCGTCCCGCAGGTTCACCGTCCAGGTCCGGAAATCGTCGGAGGGCTCGGCGCCGGTGGCCAACCAGGGTTCGGGATCGAGACTGGCCTGCGACCAGAACAGGGTGTCGTAGACCAGCATGGTGAAATCGTGGGTTATGGGCAGGGCCTGAGGGGTGATGAACGGGTTGAGGTTCTTCTCGGCGGCGTGCAGCCCTATGCGAACGGTCACCCTCTCGTCGTCTTGGGCTGAAGCCGGTGCCGTGGTCAACGACAGCAGCAAACAGCAGGCAGCCAAAAGAACCCATACCGTGCGTCGCATGACCATCGAAGCTACTGGGCTCCCCGCGGTCTTGTCTACTGTTGGGGCCAATGAAACGAGTTGGCCTACGGATCCGGGGAACGGTGCAGGGCGTGGGGTTCCGGCCTCACCTCCGCCGACTGGCCCTCGACTCCGGCGTTACCGGAGTGGTGGTCAACGATGGCGACGGCGTCTGGTGTGAAATCCAGGGTTGGTCGCAGGCGGTCGACGAGTTCGTGGCCCGAATCAGAGTCGAAGCTCCGCCCCTGGCCCGAATAGCGGAGCTGCAGGTTAGCGAGCTGACGGCGGTGACCGACGAAACGTCGTTCGTCATCGCCGGCAGCCAACGGGGAGCGGAGGGAGCGGTTGTTTCGGTGCCGCCCGACCTCGCCCCCTGCCCGGCCTGTCGGGCCGAGTTGCTCGACCCCACCGACCGGCGGCACCGCTACCCGTTCCTGTGTTGCACCGACTGCGGTCCCCGGTTCACCGTGATCGTCGGCCTGCCCTATGACCGGGAACGGACCACCATGGCCCCATTTGTGCTCTGCCGGCGCTGCCAGCAGGAGTACGACGACCCCGACGATCGACGCCACCATGCCCAGGCCACCTGCTGTCCCGACTGTGGCCCCCGGCTGTGGTTGCGCTCGGCCGACGGCTCGCTGCTCGACAGCGATGATCCGATCACAGAGGTCGTGGCCGCCTTGGCCGCCGGCTGGACGGTGGCGGTCAAAGGAGTGGGTGGCTACCAGCTCCTGTGCCGGACCGACGACGATGAGGCGGTGGCCCGGCTGCGGTCGGCCAAACGACGGGCGGAGAAACCGTTCGCCCTGCTGTGCCTCGACCTGGCCCAGGCCGAGACTATTGTTGTGCTGAGCGACGCCGAACGCCGAGCGCTGACCGACCCGGCGGCCCCCATCGTCCTGGCGCCGCGAAGGCCTGACATCGCTGTGGCCGGGGCTGTGGCACCCGATACTGCCCTGCTGGGCGTGATGTTGCCGGCCTCGCCCCTGCACCTGCTGATCAGCCGGGCCTTCGGTTCGGTCCTGGTGTGCACCAGCGGCAACATCTCCGATGAACCGATCGTCATCGACGACGCTCAGGTGGCGGCCGAACTCGGCGGCATCGCTCACCTCATACTCGGCCATGATCGAGTAGTTGCCCGGCGGGCCGACGACTCGGTCGGTCGGGTGATCGACCGCCAGTACCAGGTACTGCGACGGGCTCGGGGGTTCGCCCCCCGGCCGGTCCGGCTGCCCGGTGGGCCCGATCACAGTCCGGTGGTACTGGCCGTCGGGGCCCATCTCAAGAACACCGTCGGCTTGGCCGCCGGGCCCGACGCCCAGCTGTCGGTCCACCTCGGTGACCTGGACCATCCTCGGGCGTTGGCCGCTTTCGAGCAGACGATCGCCGACCTCATCGATCTTGTAGGGGAGGAACCCGATGTCGTGGTCCACGACCTCCATCCCGAATACCTTTCGACCAAGTTCGCCGTCGCCGCCGACCTTGCCCCCACCCTGGAGGCCCAACACCATCACGCCCACCTGGCCTCCTGCCTGGCCGACAACGGCTGGGTGGCCGATCCGGGCCGGACGGTGCTGGGCGTTACCTTCGACGGTCACGGCTGGGGGCCCGACGGCACGCTGTGGGGTGGGGAGTTCCTGCTCGGCGACGCTACCGGCTACCGGCGGCTGGCCCACCTCCGGCCGACGGTGATGCCAGGCGGCGAAGCCGCCATCCGCGAGCCGTGGCGAATGGCGTTGGCCCACGGGCTGGCAGCCGGCCTGACAACGGTTCTGGGATCCGTGGCCCCCGACGCGGCCGACCTCTATGCCGTGGCTGAGCAGGTTCGGCGGGGCAACGGCCCGACGACAACATCGATGGGCCGGCTTTTCGACGCGGTGGCCGCCCTCTGCGGGGTGTCGAGCAGGCATCGAACGTCGTACGAGGGTCAGGCCGCCGTTCAGCTGGAACAGCTGGCGATGCGAGCCGTCGACCCCCACGATCGCTATCCGGTGGTCATGACCTCATCGATCGGACCGACGGCGGTCTCCGAGGCCGGGCCACAGGTCGAGCCGCCGGCATCGATCGACCCCGGCCCGATGATGGCCGCCGTTATCCAGGATCTTGGCCACGGCATCGACCCGGCCACGGTGGCCGCCGGCTTTCACCGCTGGATGGCCGACATGATCACCTCGGTGTCGTGCGGTCTTCGCCATCACGGCTATGACACGGTGGCCTTGACCGGGGGAGTATTCCAGAACCGCCTGCTGACCGAGTTGGCCCACGGTTTGTTGGAGGCCGAGGGGTTCACCGTGTTGACCCACCGGCAGGTACCGCCCAACGACGGCGGGATCGCTCTCGGTCAGCTGGCCATCGGCCGGGCCGCCGGCAGTACCATGAAGCCATGAAGATCGGAGTGGTCGGAAAAGGGGGAGTGGGCAAGACCACCATCAGTGCGCTGCTGGCCCGGTCGCTGCGGCATCGGGGCCGGAGGGTGCTGGCCGTCGACACCGACTCCAATCCCAACCTCGGGTTTTCGCTGGGGCTCGATGCCGCCGAGGTCGAGGCCGCCCCCACCGTGCCCCGGTCGATCGTGGTCGGCACTCGTGGCGACCTGACCGTGGGCGAGGTCATGGCCGACTACGGTGTCAGCACCCCGGAGGGGGTGACCCTGATGTCGGCCCTGCGGGTGACCGAGGCGGGGGCCGGCTGCACCTGCGGAGGGCATGCCACGGTTCGGTCATTGCTGGCCCAGGTTCTCGACAGCGAGGTCGACGACACCATCATCGACATGGAGGCCGGGATCGAGCATCTCAGCCGGTCGGGAGGCACCCTGGCTCACGCCGACGTGCTCGTTCTGGTGTTCGAGGCCGGCCGCAAGGCCGTGGTCACGGCTCAGCGGACCATCGGGCTGGCTCGGGAGCTGGGCATCGGGGCCTGGGTCGGGGTGGCCAACAAGATCGAAGACGACCAGGTCGAACTGCTGCACCAGCTGTGCGCCGAACACGACGTGCCGGTCGACGTCCTCATCCCGGCCGATGGCCAGGTGACCCACGCCGACCGCCTGGGCACCCCCCTGGCCGCCGATCATGCGGCAGACGTGTGGTCGGCCATCGACTCCCTGGCCGACCGTGTGCTGGCCCAGACCCTGGCCGCCGGGGGCGCCTGAGTCTGGCCGAAGGTCTTGCTCGGTCCCTCCCACACGATCAGCTGCACGCCCTCACCTCCGACACGTTGGTTGCTCACCGACCCGTCCGGGGGCACTTTGGTCTCTCGTCGACCCAGGGTGGGGGTCGTCGAGCCGCCAGAGTGTGGCGGGGGTGGGCTCGTCGAGCCGCCAGAGTGTGGCGGGGCAGCAGGGCAACGCCCCGCTCCCGCCCCGACCATTCAGGCTGAGTTCGGTTTGGCCGCCAGGAGCAGGGCCCGATCGTCGTGGCGTTCGACCAGGGGGGCGTCGTAGCCGGCGTCGGTGATCCAGTGCTGGTAGTCGGCCAGGCGATGGGTGTCGCCGTCGTTGCCGGCGATCAGCATCTGCACCGCGAACAGGCGGGCCACCGGGCCGTCGCCTCGAAGGAAGGTGTTGACGGCAAGGCCGCCCCCAGGGTTGGTGAGGCCGGCCAGGATGGGAAAGAGCCGGGCCGTTCGAGCCGGCGGCTGGGTGTGGGTGAAGCCGAACGCCAACACCAGGTCGAAGGTGGCGGCCGGGGGGCCGCCGTCGAACACATCGGCGGCGTACAACGCCACCCCCGAATCCTGCACCGGCGGCCAATCGGCCACGATCTCGATCACGGCCGGAAGATCCAACACCGTCACCTGCAAGCCCCGGCGGGCCGCCTCCATGCCGTACTCCCCGTGACCACCGGCCACATCGAGCACCGTGCTCGCCTCGGGGAAGGCGGCCAGGCAACGGTCGATCAGGGCCGGGGCCTGCAACCGGGCCCGAGCCCCCAGCGCTCCCAACCAGGCGGCCAAACCCGACCGGACCCAAGGACGGCGATCGTGGTTCACCGGATCGGACAGCCGGTCCGGCAGCTCATTGGCCCAGCGCAGGATGAACTGGGCGTGCTGGGCCAGGGCCTTGCGCTGCGGGCGATCGGGCATCGCCGGCCCCGGCCGGTAGGTGCCGTCGCCGGCGTCTTCCACCACGTGGTAGACGATCAGGGCGTCGAGCAGGATGCGGGTCGACTTCGGGTGCAGGTGCGTCGCCGCCGACAGCTCGTCGACACTCCCCGGTAGAGCATCGAGCAGCCCCGACCGGACGGCGTTGTTGGTGACCAACACCATGCGCCAGTCGGCTAACTGGCCGGGCCGAGCGAGGAAGCTGAGATCGTCATTCATGCCAGGCCGGTCAACAGATCCGGGGCAGCGGGTCGCCGACCAACATGTCGAGAATCCGGGTGCCGCCCAAGGCGGTGCGGGCCACCACCAGGCCGTGGTGGTCATCGACGATGTGGCCGATGACGGCGACCTGCTCGCCTTCGGCCACGGTGGCCATGGCTTCGATCGCCTGGTCGCTCCGGGGGGCCGGTACTACAGCCAGCATCGTGCCCTCATTGGCGATGTAGAGCGGGTCGAGGCCCAGCAGTTCGCAGGCTCCGACCACCGGCCGCCTCACCGGGACCGCCGCTTCCTCGATCTCAACCCCCAGCGCCGCCGCCACCGCCAACTCGTTGAGCGACGACGCGACTCCTCCCCGGGTGGCGTCCCGCATCCACCGGGTGTCGGGGGCGGCCGCTCGCAGCGCCTTCACCAGGTCGGTCAAGGGAGCGGTGTCGGATTCGACTCGGGCGTTGATGGCCAGGTCACCCCGGGCTGTCATGACAGCCACCCCGTGATCGCCGACCGGCCCGGAGCACAGGATCACGTCGCCCGGTTGAGCCAGCTCGGCCCCCAGGGCCAGGCCGGTCGGGCGGAAACCGAAACCGGTTGTGGTCAGGTAGCAGCCGTCGGCCGCGCCCCGTTCCACCACCTTGGTGTCGCCGGCCACCACCTCGACCGCGGCCCGCCTGGCGGCGGCGGCCACGTCGCCGAGTACCCGGCGGAGTTCGTCGACGGCCAAGCCCTCCTCCAGCACCAGCGACAAGGTCAAACCGTGGGGTACGGCTCCCATCACAGCCAGATCATTGACCGTGCCGTTGACGGCCAGATCACCGATGGACCCGCCGGGGAAGAACCGGGGGGTCACGACGAAGGAGTCGGTGGTCACCACCAGATCGTGGCCGCTCGGCGTCGCTACAACCGCACCGTCGTCCAGCCGATCGAGGGTGGGGTTGGACAGCACAGGGCGGATGACGCCTTCCAGCAGCGACTGTGACGCCTTGCCTCCGGCCCCGTGGGCCATGGTGATGGTGTCGTCCTTGAACACCGGGGCCCGCCGGCGCCAGGCCTCGATGCGGGCCAGCGCCCCCTCTCGTCCGTCGTCGGTCATCGGTACCGGTCTATCCGGCCTGTACCGGAATCCGGCCTCCCGGGGTGTAGCGACCGTAGTTGTAGTAGGCGGCGCACGCTCCCTCGGAGGAAACCATGCAGGTCCCGATGGGGGTTTCCGGGGTGCAGGCCGTGCCGAAGACCTTGCATTCCCACGGGCTCAGTGCTCCCTTCAACACTTCGCCGCATTGGCAGGCCTTGGGGTCGGCCACCCTCACACCGGGCACGGCGAAGCGCTGCTCGGCGTCCCAATGGGCGAAGGGTGGGGCAATGGCCAAACCGCTGTGGGCGATGAACCCGAGACCCCGCCATTCAAAGTGGGGGCGCACGGTGAAGACCTGCCGCATGAGCTCCAGGGCTTTGCTGTTGCCGTCGTCGGAGACGACACGGCGGTACTGGTTCTCGATGTCGCATCGTCCCTCGTCGAGCTGCCGCAACAGCATCAGAACGCCCTGGAGCACGTCGACCGGTTCGAACCCGGCGGTCACCAGCGGCCGCTGGTAGTCGGTGGCCACGAAGCGGTACGGTCGGGTGCCGATCACGGTCGACACGTGGCCGGGGCCGAGAAAGCCGTCGAGCGACATGCCCGGTGAATCGAGGATGGCCTTCAGGGGCGGGACGATGGTGACGTGATTGCACATCACCGAGAAGTTGTCGACCTCGCCCTCCCGGGCCTGGAGCAGGGTGACGGCGGTGGAGGGAGCAGTGGTCTCGAAGCCGACGGCCAGGAACACCACCTGGCGGTCGGGTTCCCGACGGGCGATGGCCAGGGCGTCGAGCGGCGAGTACACCACCCGCACGTCGGCCCCTTGAGCTTTGACCTCCAGCAGATTCGACGTTCCTCCCGGCACCCGCATCATGTCGCCGAAGCAGCACAGGGTCACGCCGTCGGTGGCGGCGATGGCCAGGGCGTCGTCGACTCGACCCATGGGGATGACACAGACCGGGCAGCCGGGGCCGTGGACCAGCTTGATCGACGACGGCAGCAGCGACTCGATTCCGTGGCGGTAGATGGCGTGGGTGTGGCCCCCGCACACCTCCATGAACTTGTAGGTGCGGCCCGGCAGCCGCTCGGCCACGGTTTCGATGTCGGCCAGTAGCCGACGGGCGGCCCGGGGGTCGCGGTACTCGTCGATGTAATTCCGGTCCTGACCGGTCATGATCGGTGCCTCCGCAGTTGTTTGACGGCGGCCACCAGGGTGGCCAGCAGCACGGCCTGGGCCTCCTGGATGCGGTGCACCGACTGGGAGGCCACGGCCACCGTGTGATCGATCGACGGGTGGTCGACGAACCCGGCGCCCTGATAGCCGGCGAAACCGATGGTGACCATCCCGATCTTGTGGGCCTGGTCGAATCCTTCCAACAGGTTCTGCGACGTTCCACTGGTGCTGAAGCCGATCAGCACGTCGCCCGGACGGCCCTGAGCCTCGACCTGGCGGGCGAACACCATGGCCGGACCGAGATCGTTGGCCAGGGCGGTGATGACGGCATAGTCGGCCGCCAGTGACTGAGCGCCGACACCCCGAGCGGTGAGCAGGCGGGCAGCTCGAGCGGCATCACAGGCGCTACCACCGTTGCCCATTGTCAGCAACCGTCCCCCGCCGTCGACGGCTTCGGTCACGGCCTGGGCCGCGGCCCGGAGCACGTCCCGGTTGCCGTCGAGGGCGGCTGCGGCCACCTCCCGGGAATCGGCCACTTTGGCCGCGGCCGAGGCTCGCAGCTGGTCATCGGCGTCGTCGGTCCGGCCGTCGAGAAACGGGTAGAGGAACTCGGTGGAATCGCCGTCGCCCTGCACCACCGACGAAAGTTCGAGCTGAACCAGCTCCCACAGCAGGTGGTAGGAGACCATGATGATGTCGTCCGCCAGGTTCGGGATGTGCAGCTCAATCGATCCCTCGGAGCGGTCGAGGTCGCCGATGGCCAGCACCACGTTCTGGTGGTGGTCGTCACCCGGTCGGCCGACTCGGGCCGGTAGGGCGACCGTGCCCGCCACCACGGGGTGGAGGAACTCGACGGCCACATGATGGGCATGGTCGGGATGATCCGGGGCCCATACCACCAGCCTCCGACCGGCGTCGAAGGCCGAGGCCAGATGCCGGGCCCCCGCAACCGGATCCCGGTGGCAGTCGATGGGCGCCGTCGTCACCATCACATCATGCCCATCAGGTCGGGTCGGAGCCGAAGGCCTCGACCTCGTCGTCGTACACCGAACCCAGCTCCCGCATGAAGGCCAACGTCTCCTGGGCCTCGGTCTCGTCGATCTTGGCCATGGCGAAACCGACGTGGAGTAGCACCCAGTCGCCCACGGCCAAGGCCCCACCGGCTTCGCCGTCGCCCTCGGTGTCGACCATGATGGTGTTGACGACGCGCTGCACCCCTTCGACCTCGACGGTGGCGGTGTGGGGCCCCGCCGGTTCCAGCGCCACCACTTGAGCCGGGATTCCCACGCACATTTCAGGCCGCTCCTTCGGTAGCCGACATCGGGAGTATCAACGCAGTGGCCAGTTGCTCGATGGCGGCCACCACGGGGCCATCGGAATCGAAGTCGATCAGGGGACAACCGACGGCGTCGGCGTCGAGCACGGTTTCGCTGTAGGGAACCCGCGCCAGTAGGTCGAGACCGTGGCGGGCACAGAACTCCTCGATGGCCTGGTGGTCGGTTTGTGAGCGACACTTGTTGGCCACCACCGCCACCCGGCCGATGGCGGTCTCGGCCGCCAATGTGGCCTGCAGCCGGACCGCCTCCAGCGATCGGAAGTAGGGTTCGGCCACCAGCAACAGTACGTCGGCGTTGCCGGCCGTGCCCCGAGACAGGTGTTCGGGTGACGCTTCGAGATCGAGCAGAACAAGGAACCGCCGGTCGGCTTCGAGGTCGGCCATGAGGGCGCTGACGGTGGCGTGGGCCGAGCACAGGCAACCCTCATCGGCGTGTTGGGGAACGCCCATCCTCACCAGCCGCACCCCATCGGGAGCGGTGGCGGCGTGGCCGGCCAGCACGTCAGTCACTGGTGCGGTCAGGCGGGGTCCGTCGAAGCGGCGGGCCACCAGCGAGGTGGGCAGGAAATCGGGCAGAGGGGCGGCGGGGTCGAGGCCCAACGCCGGGCCCAGATTGGGGTTGGTGTCACCGTCGATGGCCACCACGTCGTGACCGGCTCGGGCCAACAATCGGCCCATGGTGGCACACACGGTGGTCTTGCCCGCCCCGCCCTTTCCGGCCACTGCGACCTTGAGTCCGTAACCCACGTCAGTCCCGCCGCCCGAGATCGCTGTTGCTCAACTCGAATCCGGCCAAGGCCACCGTCAGCCCATCACGGATGGTCGACAGCCGGGTCGCCGCCTCCTGGGCCGCGTCCTGACCGGCCCCGGTCAGGACATAGACCCGGCGGTCGGGTCCGCTCTCCGACGGCTCCCAGGTCGATGCCACCAGTTCCTTGCGTTGCAGGGTCCGCAGCAAGCGGTAGACGGCGGCCAGGTCGGCCGACAGCCCCTTGGCCTGCACCGACTGACACAACTCGTAGCCATAGGACCGACCCAGCGACCGCAAGCTCAGGAGGAGGAAGTCGGGCAGGAACCGCCGGGGCAGATCGGCCGGCGACGGGGACGGAGGGGCCGGGGGCGGCTGGATCGATGGTCTGGTACTCATAGCCTCAGTGTTGGTGGGGATGGTCGTTGTGCTGGAGGCGGTGGGCCAGACAGGCTTCGGCCTCATCGACCGAAGCGTGGCACCAGCAGTCATCGCTGCACTCACCGTGGGTCGGTTTGGTCAGTTCGGAGAACGACGAGGCGAACTCCCGGGCCCCGTGTTCCAGGCCGAATTCGGACAGAGCGTACCAGTCGCCGTCCCGGACCAGGTAGCCCTCGTCGGCCAGCCGATCGAGGTAGGTCATGCCGATGGCGGCGTCGACGCCGAGGAACCGTTCGATGAGCCCGGGGTCGACGACGTCGCCGAACCCCTCGCCTCGGAGCCAGTACATGACCTGCAGGATCTCGCTACGCCAGTACAGCGCAGCCAGAGCCTCTGACTTGGGGGCGGTCGGTTCGGCCGACACGGCTACCCGGCGCTCAACCGCTCGGCCTTACCGGCCACGGTGTCGAGGGCCCCGGCGATGCCGGTGAGTTGCTCGTTGATCCGGGTGACGGACGGGCCGATGGAACTGGCCTGGGTTTCGATGGCCCGAACCCCGAAACTGACCTTGCCCAGATTCTCCGATATGCGGTGCAACGACCGGGCGATGGCGATCAGGTAGAGGGCCAACACGGCCACCACCACCACGATCTCGACCACGGTCAACACCACCAGCAGGGTCCTCACGCCGAACCCCCCGCTCCGTTGCCGACGGCTTGGCCGCCGCCCCCGTCCTCGCTGCTCCCGGGGCCGCCGGCCACGGCATCGAGGAACTCGTCGTGGCGCAGGGCTTCTTCGGTGAGAGCATCGAGCCGGACCGTGGTCTGGTGCAGCATCCAGGTCGTGGCGGTGTTGCGGGCCACCTGCTTACCGGCCTCCCAGATGGCCTCGGAGCCGGCCTCGATGCGTCGCACCTGGTTGTAGAACAGCTGGAGTAGGACCACGGCCACCAGCGCCACCACCAGGCCCAACCCCAGGGTCAGCCACCACATCGCCTCGGTCGACATGTCAGGAACCGGCCTTGTCGGCCAGGTGGCGGCGGATGGCTCCCGCCCCGTCGGTGATGCGCTCGATGGCGTGGTTCACGTTGTTGACCTCCCACAGCGGGGCGGTGTTGTCACGGGATTCGATCAAGGCGTCGAGGATGGATTCGGCCTTGACCGCGGCATCCCGGGCTCCCCGAATCATGAGCAGCAGAAGCACCACCACCAGCACGATGATGATGCCGGCCACCAGGTAGCCGATGAGCCAGGCTGTTGACAACGAGCCATCCCTTTCTGCACGGTCCGTGAGTAGATGCAGTGCGTACATCTAGTGCCTACATCTGATGAGTAGATGCGATTCACATATAGCAGCTACAGTTCAGATTAGGCAGAGAACGACGGTTGCTCAAGTGCCGGAAGGGGAATTCCTGTGACGCAATACACCAAGGTGGTTCCCGGGGTTCCCCACGGTGAAATCGAGGCCAAACCGTTGATCACCGACGGCGACGACCCGCTGGCCCCGATCGCCCACCGCAGCCCCCGGCGGCCGAAGAACAACACCGTTGTCTCCGAGGGTCCGCTGGAGAAGGTGTACCTGTTCTGGATCGTCGGGGCCAGCTGCGACGGCTGCACCATCGCCATATCCGGCGCCACCCACCCGAGGGTCGAGCATCTGCTCAACGGCCGGGTTCCCGGCCTGCCCCGGGTCGAACTGGTGCACACCGTGCTTTCGGTCGAATCCGGTCCGGAGTGGACCGAGAACCTCCGGCTGGCGGCCGAGGGCAAACTCGACGCCCCCTACCTCATCGCCTGGGAGGGGTCGATCATGGACGAGACGGTCTCCGGCGAATACGGCTACTGGATGGGACTGGGGGAAGACCGGGAAACCGGCCGCCAGATCACCAGCCTGGAGTGGCTCGATCGGATGGCCCCGGGGGCGGCCGCCGTGCTGGCCATCGGGACCTGCGCCTGCTGGGGTGGTATCCCGGCCGCTCACGGCAACCCCACCAACGCCATGGGCGTCATGGACCATCTGGGTAAGGACTACCGCTCCACCCTGGGCCTCCCGGTGGTCAACATTCCCGGTTGCTCGCCCATCGGCGACAACATCACCGAAACGGCGGCCGCCGCCCTGCTGTTCCTCAACGGCCTGGCCCCGCTGCCGGAATTCGACGAGCTGGGCCGGCCGGCCTGGCTTTTCACCGAAACCGTGCACCGCCACTGCCCCCGAGCCGGCTACTACGAGGAAGGGGTGTTCGCCCACTCCTACGGCGACAAGGAGTGCCTGGTCGAGCTGGGCTGCTGGGGCCCGGTGGTGCAGTGCAACATCGCCGAGCGGGGCATCGTCGACGGTCACGGCGGTTGCATGAACATGGGCGGCATCTGCATCGGCTGCACCATGCCCGGCTTCCCCGACAAGTTCTCCCCGATCTATGAACGCCCGCCGGGGGCGTTGCTGTCGACCAACACCAACCGGGTGGTCGGCGGGTTCATCCGTCGTATGCGCTATCTGTCCCAACGAGACAAGATGGTTTCGCCCCGCTGGCAGGAGAGCCGCGACCTGCCCAGCGGCTGGCGTCGCTACAAGACCCAACCGGTCGGCACCGAACGGCTGATCCACAAGCTGTACTCCCGCAAGCAGCACTCCCACGAAGGCGGAAACTGAGCCGTGTGTTTCAAGAACCTCCCGATCGAGTTCGACGCCAACGGTAAAGCCCGCCTCATCGAGGGAGCCACCAATCCCTACGCGGTGGCGGTGGCCGAACCACGGGACTTCGTGCGGGGGACCGACCTGCGAGGCAGCGTCGGCTCGATGGCCGCGCCCCCCAAGCTCCGGGAGTGGAGCATTGATCCGGTGACCCGGGTGGCCGGCGCCCTGGCCGTCCACACCGTGCTCGACCTCGGGTCCCGGCAGGCGGTCGAAGCCCACTCCATGGCCATGCTGTTCCGGGGATACGAGATCATCCTGCAGGGCCGCGATCCCCGCGACGCCATCGATATCTCGTCCCGGGCCTGCGGGGTCTGCGGCGGGGTCCACTCCACCGTGTCGTCGATGGGCATCGAAATGGCTTTCGGCATCGTTCCTCCACCGCTCGGGGTCTGCATACGCAACCTGGGCGAGGTGGCCGAGATGTTCTACGACCACCCGCTCCATCTCGGACTGCTGGCCGGGCCCGACTACTCGACCGCCATCGTGTCGGTCACCAACCCGGAGCTGGTGGAGCTGGCGGAAAAGACCCCGGCCCCGCACGCCAACGTGCACGGCTACCGCACGGTCAAGGACCTGATGGACGGGTTCAACCCTCTGGAGGGTTCGATCTACCTGGAGGCGCTGGAGTACACCCGGGTGGCCCGCACGATGTGCACCCTGATGTACGGCAAGTACCCCCACCCCTCGACCCTGGTACCCGGCGGGGTCTCGACCACGGTCAGCACCACCACCTTCAACGAGTACTACGCCAACCTGGGCAAGATCTTCGACTACGGCAAACGCATCGCCGGCATCTGGGACGACATCTGCGACTTCTTCCTGGCCGCCAACCCGGCCTACTCCGACGTGGGGCTGCGGCCGTCCAATCTGATCCAGACCGGCATCTGGGACGACCCCGAGGTCTACGACGCAACCTATGCCAACATCGACACCTGGGGTCAGGCCCGGTATTCGGCCCCTGGCATCGTCAAGGACGGCGAGCTGGTGACGACCAAGATCACCGAGATCAACATGGGCATCGAGGAGTTCGTCGAGCACTCCTACTACGACGACTGGACCACCACCAACGGCGGCCCCCGCTTTCCCACCGATGAGCTGGGCAACCCGCTGTCGCCCTATCACGCCTGGAACAAGGAGACCATCCCCCGACCCGAGGGCAAGAACTTCAAGGAGAAGTATTCCTGGTCGACGGCGCCCCGGTGGGACCGCATCGCCATGGAAACCGGGGTCTACGGCCGTATGTGGACCACGGCCATGGCTCAACAGCTCCCCGACAACCCCTACCTGGAAGCCACCGGTGACGGCCTGCGCATCATGTTGCCGGAGCACGACCTGCCCGAGATGGAACTGAACTGGAAGATCCCGGCCAAGCTCAACGCCTTCGAGCGCAACCGGGGTCGAGCCTACGGCATCGCCTTCACCGCCGCCATCGGCATGATCTGTCTCAACCAGGCGTTCGAGTACTGGCGCAAAGGCGAGACCAAGGTGTCGACGCCGTTCACCGTGCCCCGGGATGAGCGGGTATCGGTCGGCGTATGGGAAGCGGGGCGAGGCTACCTGACCCACCACATGCACATGGACAAGGGCAAGCTGGTGAACTACCAGATCAACACGCCGTCGACCTGGAACGCCGCTCCCCGCGACCCGTTCGACAATCCCGGCCCCTACGAGGAAGCCATCGTCGGCACCCCGATCCTGGAGAGCGTGGGCGACGACGACATCAAGGGCATCGACATCCTGCGGGCCATCCGCAGCTTCGATCCCTGCATGCCCTGCACCACCCACATGGACACCGGTCGGGGCATCATCACCCGCGAAGTAAACTCGTGCGGGTGCACCCTGGAATGACGGCCCGAGCCCGGGCATCGGCCGCCGCCGGCCGGCGGCTGGGGGCACCGACATGACTGGTGCGACTTCTCCTCAGCCCGGTCCGCTCGACCGGGATCGACTGGGACCGGAACGCGATGCCGTGCTCGACACGCTGCTGGGTTCGGGGGCTCAGGTCCGGCCGGGCGGAGAGGCTCGGCCTGGTTGCACGCTGGTCGGTGGCATCGGATTGCCGTGGTTGCGGGATCTCGACTTCGGAACCAACTGGCTGGCCCGGGCGGCCGAACTGGAGTGGCCCGACGACGTGGTGCTGGAAGATCTGTCGTATTCGGCCCACCGGGTGCTGCACCGTCTTCAGGAACTGGAGCCGGCCCAAGTCATCCTCCTGGGCTGTATGCCCCGGGGCGGCGACCCGGCCGGTGCCATTCGCCAGTACCGGCTGGGTGATCTGCCGGCGGCCGACGACGAAGAGGTCCACGATCGTCTGGCCGAGTCCGTAGGCGGAATCATCGACCTGGATCACACCGTCGCCGTCTGCCGCCACTGGGGGGCCTTGCCCGACGACACCGTGATCATCGAGGTCGAGCCCGAGGATCGGAGTTTCGGTTGGGGCTTCTCACCGCCGGTGGAGGAAGCGGTGGTCGAGGTGGTCAGCCTGGTACGGCAACTGGTGGGGTCCGGGCGTGAGTGAGTCGAGCGAGTTGGCCTACGGCGACATCCTCGACCGGGTGGCGAAGCTGGCCCGACGGTTGCTGGACCACGGCGATGAGCAGGTACGGGGCGACGCCGAGGAAATGCTCGACTGGCTCGATGTCTATCACCGGGAAGGACTGGGCCGGTTGGTGGAGATGGTCAGGCAGTGGCGGGGTGAACTGTTCCTGGAGCAGGCCGCCCTCGACCCGGTGGTGGGTGAGTTGTTGACCACCTACTCGTTGGGGGTCGACGTCGATCAGGCCGCGGCCGACCGGGTGATACAGCTGGCCCTCGACGAGGTCCGCCCCTACGTCCACTCCCACGGCGGGGAGGTGGAGGTGACGGCGGTGGCCGACGGGGTGGTACGACTGCGGATGCACGGCTCCTGCAACGGCTGCACTGCGGCCGACCAGACCGTCACCGAACGAATCGAGGTGGCCCTACGGGAACACTGGATCGACTTCCGGCGGATCGAGATGGAGGAACCAACGGCCGAAGCCCACCCACCGCCTCGCCCCGGTCAGGTGGTGACCGGGTTGACCATCGGAACGGTTCCGGCCGGCGGGTCCAGTGGGCGGGCCGATGGGCCGGCCGGCGGGCAGGCCAGCAGGCCCCACGGCCCATGACCGCCGATCCGAAAGCAGGCTCAGCGCCCTCAGCGGTCGACGTGGCCGAGCTGTGCTTCGCCGCCCGGGCCTTGGCCCAATCCCACCCCATGACCGAAACCGCCCGCCTCCACCGGCAGGCCTGCTTCGAGCAGCAGCGAGCCCAACAGCCGCTCCCCGAGTTCGCCGACTGGGCTACCACCGCCCTGGACGTCGGCTACTGCCTCCGCCGGGTGGAGGAGGACCTGACCTCGACGGCCGTTCCCTCGGTCGCACCGGCGGCCGAGTTCGGTCCCGGGCTGGCCGCCGAGGCCGCTCGGGTGGCCGATCGCCTGCGCCGGGGCGACCCCGGACAGGTGACACTACTTGCTCCCGACACCACGGTGGCCGCCCTCGACCGGCTTATCGCCACCGAGCTGGACAAGCGGGCCGAAAACGTGCGAGACCAGCTCGACGACTCCGACTGGCACGACCTGGAGGCCTACCTGGCCTGGTGGGTGGTGCACGGCTATGCCGTCCGGGCCACCGAGTTCGTCACCCCCGACCACCCGGTGAGCCGCCCGGCCGGCCACCCGGCGGGCCACTCGGCACCATGACCGAACGCCCCCGGATCATGGTGGTCGGCGTCGGCAACGTTCTCCACGGCGACGATGGTTTCGGGGTCGAGGTGGCCCGCCGGTTGCAGGCCGGGCCACTTCCGGCCGGCGTCACCGTGGCCGAAACCGGCATTGGCGGGATCCACCTGGTCCATGAACTCATGGCCGGGTACGACGCCCTGATCGTCATCGACACAGTTGATCGGGGCCGCCCTCCGGGCACCGTCATGGTGATTGAAGCCGACGTCATCGACGTTGAACCAATGCCGGTCGAGCAGCGCCACGATCTGCTGGCCGACATGCATCTGGCCACGCCCGAGCGGGCCCTGATGGTGGCCAGGGCGGTCGGGGTATTGCCGGAACGCACCATCATGATCGGCTGTCAGCCGGTGGAGATCGAAACGCTGGGCATCGGTCTGACCGCCGAGGTGAGCCAGGCGGTCGATACCGCCGTCACCGAGATTCATCGTTGCCTCGATCAGCTGTCCGGGGTCGGTTGACATGGTCGATTCGGCGAGCTTGGAAGGCGACTTGGCCGCCATCGACCTGGCGGCCGATCCCGACGGTTGGGCCCTCACCGCCTACCGGCTGGCGGTGGCCCGGAGCGAGCTGGCGTCCAATCGCCACGATCTGGTCGGCAGTGTCGACCTGCTGGAGAAGGCGGCCCGGATTCTGACCGCCGAGCGGGCACCGCTGGAGCACGGCCGCATTCAGACCGCTCTGGGCAACTGCCGTCGTGCCGCCGGGCGTTCCGATCTGGCCGCCGAGGCGTTCGACCAGGCCGCCGAGCTGTTGACGGGCCGGACGGGGGAGGCCGAGCAGGCGGCGGCGCTGGTCAACGTCGGCTTGGCCCGAGCCGAGATCGGTGACGGAGCGGGCTCGCTGGCCGCCCTTGACCAGGCCATTTCGCTGTTGGCCGACGTCGACGGCGAGGAGGCGGCACGTATGCGGGGGGCGGCGCTGCTGAACCGGGCCCAGGCCCATCAGAGCCTCGGCTCGGACAGCGATCTGGAGGCGGCGCGGGACGACTATCGCTCGGCCGTCGCCACCCTCCCACCGGAGTCGCCCCAATCGGGAATGGCCCACCACGGTCTGGGCACAGCCCTACTGGAACAGGCCAGGCGGTCGGCCGGATCATCGGCCCTGGTCGATCAGGCCCTGGGCGCTTTCGACCAGTCGTTGGCGGTTTTCACCGCCAACAGCTTTCCCTTCCAGCACGCCATCGTCCGCCACAGCCTGGCCGTGGCTCACCGCCACCGCAGCCAGACCGTGGACAGCGAGCCCGAGCCGGCCCTCCTCGATCTGGCCCGGGCCGCCCATCACAGCGAGCTGGCGGGGCAGATGTTCGACCCCCGACTTCATCCCGGGCAGTGGCGGGCCGCCAATCGGACCGTGACCGAGATCGAGGCCGCCTTGGCCCCTCGCAGCCGGACCCGAGCGGTGGTTGACCTGCTGGCGGCCACCGACGACGACGAACGGCGGGCCATCCTCCGGGACCGGCTTGTCCCCATGGTCGACTGGCCCGAGGTGCGGGTCACCGCGGACCTGGCCGGTCTGGCCGCCGCCCTGACCGAGCTGTCAGTCGACTCCTACCGGTTGGTGGCCGAGTCGGTGATAGCGGTACTCATGGAACTGCCGGACCGGATCCTGGAGACGGCCTGCCGGTCGCTGGTGGCGGCCAACGCCGCTTCGGCCCACCCCGACGGCTACAACAAGGCGCTCGACGACGCCATTCAGGCCCGGCTGTTCGGACCTCAGCGGGTCCGGGTCCGCGATCTGCTGGAAGCGGCCGGCTGGGAGCGTCCATGACCGGGTCGCCGGCCCGGCCATCGGTCCAGGAGGTGGCCGACGCCTTTGTCCACGCCATCGTCTGGGGGGAGCACACGGTGATCTGGGATCTGCTCAGTCCCATCGGTCGGGAGACCGCCCTCGGTGTGGCCGGGGCCAACGGGCTCGATCGGGTGGTGGCGGGTCGAATCGCAGCCGGCCTGGCCGACCCGTCGGAGTTCGATGACTTCCTGGCCCAGCTCCTCGGTGGTCTGCGCCGCGATCTCCGTAGTGTCGACATCGACCAGGTGTCGGTGGCGGCCATCGACCAGGCTCCGGCCGGGACGGCAGTGGCCACCTTGACCGTTCCGTCGGCCCTACCCGGATCGCCAGGATGGGCGGCGGGAGAACTGGAGCTGAGCGCTACCGAGGACGGGGAGTGGATGGTTGACAGGTTGCGGCCCCGGGTGGCCGGTCGCTGATCATGGCTCCGGGTCGAGCGTGACGTCCGTACGCAGGCTGGCCGAGGTCGCCCTGTCGGCCCCGGCGCTGGCCCACCAGTGGGCCCGCCAGGAGTCGGCCCCCCATGGAGCGGCGGTGGTGGCCCACCGGGAGATCGCGGCCCGGGGGAGGGGCGGGCTGGAGTGGACCCACGGCGACGCCGTCGCCGTTTCCGTGGTCGCCCGACCGGCGAGCCTGGCCCCCTCGGCGGTCGACATCTGCTGGCTGGCCACCGGGTTGAGCGCCGCCGACACGGTTGGAGAGATGATCGAGGGTCGTCGACCGCAAGTTGGTTGGCCCGACCAGGTTCAGGTACCCGATGGCGTGCCTGGCGGCGTGGATGCGGTTTCGGTTCTGGCCGAATCGATCCTGGGGCCCGGTCAGGTGGCCTACGCCGTCCTGACCGTGCGGCTGGCCGCCCCGTTCCTGGCCGACGACGGTCGCCGGGAATCGGTGGCCGACGCCGCCGTGTCCTCGCTCCAGCTGTGGGCCGATCGACTCGACGAACCCTGGGCCATCGCCGCCTCCTACCAGGATCGCTGCCCAACCATCGGTCGAGCGGTCGCCGTCGAGCGGGTCACCGGCGGATCACTCCGGGGAACGGCCGCCGCCGTTACCGATCAGGGCGCCCTCGTTGTCCGCTCACCCACCGACCTCGATCAGCTGGTTACCGTGGCCGAAACCAGAACCCTGACCGTTCTCTGATCCCCAAAACCAAGTCAGGTCGGTCCCGGCCCTGTCAGAACACCGGCACATTGGTGGGTGCACGACCCCCTGACGGGTCGTCAAGCCACCAACGTGAGGCCAAAAGGGGTCGGTGAGCAGCCAAAGCGTTGCTCTATCGCCGCCGTACCGGCCCTGGTCTCATCCCTCCGCCGTGGTCGTCGTGGCTTCGGTGTCGGCCGCGGTCGTCGTGGTGGTGGTCGGCAGGGTCGAGGTGGTGGTGGTCACCGCCACCCGCTGGATGAAGAACAGGTCGAGTTCGTAGCCGTCAGGGTCCACGGAGTCAATGATCCGCTCCAGGTCGCGCAGGTCGGCGGCGTCGGGCTGACGGGGGCCGGCCACCTCGATCGACAGGAGGTCACCGTCGTAGTCGACCGAGCGGACATCGAGGTTGCGGAACCCGGCCCAGGTGGCGACTTCGGTCTCGATCTGTTCGGTCACCAGCTCCAGGGGCGACACCGCCTCGTCGCCGGGCTCGATCGTCTCCAGGAACGTCCAGTTGAGCCGCGGGGTCAGCCCGTCGGTCAAACCGGCGATGCGCTCGCTCAACTGGTTGACCGATGGGGGGTTCCCCGCTCCGGAGGCATCAATGCGCACGGCGCCGTTGACCACGATCACGGTGTCGAGCTGGTAGTCGATACCCGATTCGTCGAGCCATTCCCTGACCTCGGTTTCAACCGAGCGGCGCAACTGCTCGTCCGGATTGGGGTCGGCGGTGGTTGTGGTGGTGGTCTGCTGGCTGGGACGAATCCAGTAGACCAGCGGCTTTCGTTGGAGGTCAGGGAAGCGTTCGGCCAGGGCCGCTTCCAGCTCACCTTGATTGATGGGAGCCTCAAAGCCCCGCAGCTCGACCGAAAGTAGCCCGTCGTCCAACCGGACCGTCTTCTGCAGATCGACCTCGCCCAGCCAGTCGTCGACGATGGCTTCGGCATCGGCCAGTTCGTTGTTGGCTTGGATGGCCGACTGCGACGCCCGATACAGGGGAACGGCCACCAGCAGTACCAGGGCGGCGGCGATGACCGACGCTATGGCCAGCCGGGGCAGCGTCGACACCAACCGCCGGGGTGGGACGAAACCGGTGATCACGAACACGGCAATGGACACCAGGATGATGGCCGCCAGGTTGGTGGTGTAGAGCAGTAGCGCCCCCAGCGCCCGGTCGCTGTCACCGGCCTCCATGGTGATACCGATGGCGGCCAGCGGGGGGACCAGGGCCACGGCCACCGCCACCCCGGGCAATGAGGCCGAGGCGTCTTCCCGGACGGTGGCGTAGGCCCCACCGGTGCCGGCGGCCAAGGCCACCACCAGGTCGCGGATATCAGGTTTTGTCCGGGACAGGATCTCGGTGGTGAACTCCCGCTCCGGTAGGAACCGGGCGATGAGGTAGGCCAGCAGGATGACCCAGGCGGTGGCCAGGACGACCTTGGTGAACGCCCCCAGGGCCTTGACGAACAACGCCATGGACAGGCAGGCGCCGGTGGCCAGCACCGGCTGCATCAACGGTGCCAGCAGCATGGCGCCGATGACGACGGCGGCTGAGTTCAACTCCAGGCCCATGACGGCCACCACGGCCGACAACGTCAGCATCATCGAGAACCGGTAGCCCCAGTGCTCGACTCGGCGAATGGCCAGATCGTCCATGACCCGACGGCGATCTTCGGGGGAACAGGATCGATGCCACCAGGGCCGCCGAGGTAGCGGTCCGGGCACGTCGGCCGGTTTACCGTTTGACGGTCGGCCGGTTGATGACTCGGGAGCCTCGGCCACCTCATCGGGGGAGCTGGTAGTGTCGGCCGGGCCCACGAGGTCCGAGTTTAGCCCGCCTACGAGCATCGTCAGGCCCCGCTACCATGGGCTGCCGACGGCCGGAGCACTCGGCCCGGGTTTGGGTGGCCTCATGGAACTCCGCCTTGGGAATCAACAACGACATTCGATAACGGCAATTCTGCTGAGCGCGGTCGTGATCATCTTCGGCTTGGTGCTGGCCGACACCCTGACCACTCCCGACCCTGATCCATCGATCGGCCCGATCGATGCCGTCGACTCCACCTCACCGTCGGGCGGTCCCTCGTCGGAGTCGGACAACGACGATCAGACGGCCGACATCGCTCGTAGCAACGCCCGTTTCACCCTCAACCCCGACGTGACCGTGGTGACCACGACGGCTCCACCGTCCACCACGGCCAGAGCCACGGCCCAGCGGGCTACCACCGCCACGACCACCACCACGGTGGCCACAACGGCCCCAACCGTCTCAACCACAGTCTCGACCACGACCTCCGAGACAACCGAAACCACACCGCCACCGGATACCTCGGGAACGACGACGACCAAGAAACCACCCCGTACGACGTCGACCACGATCCACGACGGGGAGACGACCACCACCAAGAAGTGTCGGGGCAATCGTCCGGGTTGTCGAAAACCCTGACCGGCGACAGACAACTCGCGGCCCGGACGGTGCAGCCGCCGCTGCCCTTCGGGATCAAGGTCCTACTGGCCGCCCTGTTCGGCAGCTCGATGGCCAACCGCTCACAGCTGGTGGCCCTCGGCCTCCTGGTTTTCGATGTCACCGGCCGGGAGCTCGACCTCGGACTGCTCGGCCTGGCCGAGTTTCTGCCGCTGTTCGTGATGGCCCCGTTCAGCGGCGCCGTGACCGACCGGTTCGATCGGCGGGTGGTCTACCTGATGGGTTTGCTGGTGGAGATCGCGGCTGCCGTCGTGCTGTTCTTCTACGCTCGCAGTCCCGAGGCGTCGATCGGTCCGATCCTCGCTCTGGTGGTGGTGTTCGGCCTGGCTCGCTCCTTCGTGGCTCCCGCCAGCCGGGCGCTGCCCATCGACCTCGCCCCTCAAGGCTCGGTCGAGCGGGTGGTGGCCCTCCGCTCGGTTTCATTCCAGATCGCCGGCATCATCGGACCGATTCTCGTCGGTCAGCTGTTCCGCTTCGGCCGATCCTGGCCCTTCCTGGTCCCCATCGTGGGATTCAGTTTCGCCGCCCTGCTCCTCCAACTGGTGCCGGGATCGGGGGTCCGTCGACTGGCCACCCCCACCGGACCCCGGCAGGCCATCCGCGATGCCGTCGAGGGCCTTCGGTTCATGCGGCGCTCACCGGTGGTGTTCGGTGCCATCAGCCTCGACCTGTTCGCCGTGCTGTTCGGCGGAGCGGTCGCCCTGTTGCCGGCCATCGGGGAGAAGCGTCTCGGTGTCGATGAAGCGGCGGTCGGCATGTTGTACTCGGCCGTTGGCGTCGGTGCCCTCATCACCGCCCTGGTCCTGTCGGCTAGGCCCCTCCGACGGCACGTGGGCAAGGCCTTGTTCACGGTGATCGCCGTCTTCGGCTTGGCCACCATCGTGCTTGGTCTGACCACAAACTACGTCGTGGCCCTGCTGGCTCTGATGACGCTCAGCTCGGCCGACGCCGTCAGCGTGTTCATCCGGGCCACCATCGTCCCCCTGGCCACTCCGGAGGACATGCGGGGACGCATCCTGGCGGTGGAGAACATCTTCATCGGCGGGTCCAACGAGTTGGGCAGCCTGGAGTCGGGCCTGACCGCCAGCTGGTTCGGTCTGGCCCCGGCGGTGGTGCTGGGCGGGGTGGGAACTCTGGCCGTGGTAGCGCTGTGGGTGTACTGGTTCCCCGACCTGCGACGGATCGACCGCTTCGAGGAGGTGCGGGTCGGTTCGGTGCCTTGATGTGGTGAGGTGGCCACTACCCTCAGGTGCTGTGTCTGACAAGGTGACGTTCTTGGTCGACGAATTGGACGGCGTCGACGGCTACAAGCTGGTGACGGGGCTGGTGGTCCCACGGCCCATCGGATGGATCGGATCGGTATCCCCCGGCGGTGTCAACAACCTGGCTCCGTACTCGTTCTTCAATGCCGTGTCCGGCGATCCGCCAACGGTCGTCTTCTCGCCCGGGGCCGGCCCCGGCACCCGGCGGGACACCGCCGACAACGTCAAGATCAGTGGCGAGTTCACCGTCAATATCGTGACCGACGAGGTGGCCGACGCCATGAACCTGACCGCAGCCGGCCTCCCTCCTGAGAGCGACGAGTTCGACCATGCCGGTGTCACCGCCTTGCCCGGCCTCGTGCTCGGCGCCCCCCGGGTGGCCGAGGCCAAGGCCCAGTTCGAGTGCCGGGTCACCCACCAACTACACGTTGGTCGCCAAGGCGGCGGCAACTGGCTGTTCGTCGGTGAGGTTGCGGCCTTCCACGTCAACCAGGATCTGCTCGATGGAACCCGCGTCGACCAGGCGGCATTGGCCGCCATCGGCCGCCATGCCGGCAGCACCTACAGCCGAACCCACGAGCTGTTCACGATGGTCCGGCCGGACTGACCGATCGTTACCCAGCGCCGCCCTACAGGTCGAACATGCCCCGCCAGATGCTCTGGCCCGAGTGCGTAGGATCGCCGTCGAGCGGTTCGACCGACACGTCGACCACCGGATAGTCGCCCGGGTCGAGGCCCGGAGGGAGAGCGAGGCGGGCGCCGTCGGTGACAACGCCCAGGGAGAACATGCCGGCAATGTCCGGATCGATGACCCACAACTCGCGGAAGCCGTCTATGTCGGCCACCTCGGGAATGTCCAACTCGACAAAGTAGGCGTCGTCAACCTTGATCAGTCGAGCCACTGCGACCTCGTCGACCTCGGCGGTCGGCACCGCCAGCCCGTCGTTGGTCAGTTCCACGGTGGCCACCACATCGCCGTCGAGCGGGACCGGGGCCGCCGTGCCATCGCCGTCGGCCAGTTCATCGGAGAACGCCCAGGTCACGAGGCCGCCGACGATGGCGATGGCCACTGCGGCCGCCACCGGAAGCCATTGCCGGCGCCAGCCGCCGGAGTCGGAGGGAAGGGCGGCCAGGTCGGCCTCCCGGGTCCGGGCGGCCAGTGAGATGGTGGTCGTGGCCTGCTGTTCGATCGGGATCATGTCGGCCACCACTGCGCCGTTGCCGCCGTCGCCGTGGATCGGTCCAAGGTTGGGCTGACCGTCTCGGTCGGCGGTGACGGTGTCGACGATGGCGTTCCAGATGGACGGTGGCGGTTCGATGCGATGCCGATCCTCATCGGTGATCTCGGCCAGGATCGTCCCGATGTCGGCCAGATCGTCGTGATCGTCGTGATCGGCGTTGTCGGGCGGATCCAGGTCCCATTCACTCATCGTCGCCCCCTAGCTGTTTGCGCATGGCCGCCAGCGCCCGGCGGATGTCACTCTTGACCGTGCCCAGTGGGCTGCCGGTGGTCGCCGCTATCTCCGGATGGGTCAGCTGCTCGAAGAAGGCCAGTTCGACGGCCCGTCGGGCCCGACTGGGGAGCCCTGATATGACGTCGTCGAGCAGCATGCGATCGGCGATACGTTCCAGGGCGACGACGTCTTCGGTGACCGGCTCACGGCCGGTCTTGGTGGTGTCGGTGGCGAATTCGGGTCGGCGGCCCGACCGCCGTAGAGCGTCGACACAGCGTCGCTTGGCGATCGTCATCAGCCAGGCGGCGAAGGTACCCCGGCTGGAGTCGAAATTCTCCCGCGATCGCCAGGCCGAGATGAACACCTCCTGCGTGACGTCGGCCGCCCGGTTGGGACCCACCACCCGATGGCAGTAGCTGTAAATGAGGGCACCGTGTTCTTCGTAGAGGGCGCGCAGAGCCTGTTCGTCGCCGTATTGAAAGCTCGAGACCTCGTCGATCACGCCTGTCCTCGCATCGCCGGAGCCCACTGTAGGTTGTCGGGAACGTGAACTCGCGATTTTGGTTATGACTGTTCTCCGAAGGCCGACGACCGGTCGACGGTGCAGACTTTGATGTCGTAGAACTGGTAGAACCGGTCGCGGCCCTTGCTCATGGCCTCCCGGTGTTCGGGATGCCGGGCCCAGGCCTGCTGCGACTCCTCGTCGGCGAATTCGACGATGGTCACTCGCTCCCCGTCGTCGGCGGTGAACGACTTGTGCCAGACATAGCCGGGCATGTCGACGGCCAGGGCGGCAATCCGGGGGATGAGGTCGTAATACTCGGGGCTGTGGTCCGGGTTGAGGCGGTTGCGGAACACGGTGACGATCATGGTTCCAGCGTAGTGAGTGCTTTCGGGGCCGGTCATCGGAATTTTCCCGTCACCCCCGGTGTGACACCATATGGCATGCCTGAAGCCGCAGACGTTCCTCAAGACACGCTTACCGCCGTGGCGCTGGCTCAACCCGATAAGACGGCGATCATTGATGATCGCCCGGGTCAGGAACCCCGATCCATGACCTACCGGGAGCTCAATGGCTATGTGAACCGGTTGGCCAACGGGTTGGTGAACTTGGGAATCGAACCGGGCGACAGCGTGATGTGGCTGGGCCAGAACTCGATCGAGGTGTCGGCCTTCAACCATGCCGCCCGCAAGATCGGTACCGTTTCGGTTCCGCTCAACTACCGGCTGACCGACGAGGAGTCGATCTATGTCATCAACAACTCCGATTCCGTCCTCATCTTTGCCGACGCCGCCTTCGCCCCGATGCTCGACCGGATTCGGGCCGCCATCCCGGCGGTTGAAGACGTTGTCATCTTCTCCGCCGATCGGGCCGGACTCCACCCCGGCCAGATAGCCGAAGCCGACATGCTGGGCTCGACCGACGAACCTTCCCCGACACCTCGGGCCGGCAAGGTCATGATCTACACGTCGGGTACCACGGGAAACCCCAAGGGGGCGGTCCGAAACGCCGCCTTGGGTAGTGAGCAGGTGGGGGCCCTGCTCCAGATGCTCAGCTACCGGCCCGACGACGTGTACATCACCTGCGGCCCGCTCTACCACTCGGGACCGGGGGCGTTCGCCAGTTTCGGGTTCATGATGGGTCACACGGTTGTGGTCCAGCACAAGTTCGACGCTGAGGACTGGCTGCGGCTGGTCGACAAGTACCGCTGTTCCACCAGTTTCTCCGCTCCCACCCCGATCCGGATGATCGTCAACCTGCCTTCGGAGGTGAAGGCCCGGTACGACACGTCGTCGATGCGGGTCATGGTGGCCAACGCCGCACCCTGGCCGTTCGCCCTGAAGGAGGCCTATGTCCGCCACTTCCCACCGGAGTCGTTGTGGGAGGTGTACGGATCGACCGAGTTGGGCGTCAACACGGTGTTGGCCCCCGAGGATCAGCTGCGAAAGCCGGGTTCCTGCGGTCGACCGGCCCCGATGGTGGAGATCGCCTTGTTCGACGACGACCGGAACCTGATAACCGAGTCCGGTAAGCCGGGCGAGGTGTTCATCCGGGCCAGCTCGATCTTTGACACGTATCACAAAGCCCACGACCGATACGAGGCCGATGAGCACGACGGTTGGCACACGGTGGGCGACATGGCCTACCGGGACGATGAAGGTTTCTACTACATCTGCGACCGGAAGAAGGACATGATCATCTCCGGGGGGATGAACATCTACCCGGCGGAGGTCGAGGCGGCACTGGAGCGCCACCCGTTGATTTTCGAGGCGGCGGTTATCGGGGTCCCGTCGGAGGATTGGGGGGAAACGGTTATGGCCGTTGTCGTGGCCAAGACAACGGACTCGACCACACCGCTGAGCGCGGCCGATGTTGAACGGTTCGCCCGTTCCCATCTCGCCGGCTACAAGGTTCCACGGACGATCGAGTTTGTTGACGAGATCCCGAAGACCGGTTCCAACAAGATCCTCAAACGGGCGCTCCGGGAACGATTCGCCGTCCCCCAACCCTGACCCCGGCCCCGACCCGCCCCGACCCTGCCCGAACTTTGTGACTGGGACGACCCGTTTGTGGGTCGTCCCAGTCACAAAGTTCGGGCAGTCGAAGTTCAGTCAGTCGAAGGTGGCGGCCTCGCTGGTGATCACCGGTGCCGGGCCGACCACCGGGTTCTCATCGCCACCCACCAGCATCGACGCCAGACCGCCCACAACACCGGCCACGATCAGGAACCCCACGGCTGCCGCCACCGGGAGAACCTGGCGGCTTCGGGTCCACCGGCTGATCTGGCCGGCGTCGGGGTGAAGCGGATCGAACTCCGGGTTCTCGATCATGACTGTGTCCCCCTCGGCCTCGTTGAACAGGTTGATGGCCCGGGGAGCGGGGATCGGCGGCTGAGCCGGCGCTGGGGCGACGAGACCGCCGGCCGCCGCTCCGTCGTCGAGCACGACATCGTCGACGGCGACGTCGGGATGGAGTCGGAGCACCGGCGCCACCGCGGCGATGTTGGAGGCCAGCCCCATGTTGATGGCCAGCTCGACCGGGCGGCGGCTGTCGAGCCACAGCGTCAGGACGGCGTGGCGGCTGTGACGACGGAGGTGAGCGTCGAGGGAGAAACCGGCCCAGGGCACACCGTGGTAGTCGCCGCTGACGTGGTCGCGAACCACAAGCCCCCGTGATGTCACCAGGAGCATGTCATAGCGGGGGGAAACCAGTCGTGGTTCGGCGTCGATCACCCGCCCCGCTTCGGGCGGGAGCGCGGCGATGAGATTCGGTTCGGGTTGGTGCGGCGGTTTCAGCACCGTCAATACGATGCCCATTGCCGGTCAAAGCTAGCCAAGACCACCCGACGGCACCATGTGTAAATTCGCCTCTCCCTGAGCTAACAGTGTTAGCGCAATCGCCGGCCGAGGGGTCGTCAAACGGCGGGTGGTCAGACGGTCGGGCGGCCGGGGTCGAGGGTGGGTCCGTCGACCGTCATCCGCACGACGTGGCAGTCGGCCACACCGGTTGGCTCGATGATGGCCGTCCAACTCCCGCCGACGAAGCGTTCGGCCGTCCGGCAGGCCCAGCGGCCGGCGGCATCCGCGGTGTCGGCGGTGGGGGCCAAGGCCACGACGAGCGGACGACCGGTGTTCATCCGGCGTCGGGCTCGACGGCGGGACCGTCGTCGTCGATCAGCCGGGTGGGCCGGGATGAGATGCCGCAGTGAGCGCCACAGCGGCGGGGCGTCGAGGAGACCCAGCTCCTCGGGCCAGTCGAGTTCGGGCAGGTGATTGCCCCGGCGGCCATTGCAGCGCCGATGAGCCAGCCGTAGATTGTCGGCGGTGTTGCTGCCGCCCCTGCTCCGGGGCACCACATGATCGACGGTTCCGGCCGATGGCGATCCGGCGGGAGCATGGGGATCGACGGGGTGGCCACACAGCCAGCACGTCCAGCCGTCTCGTTGACCGAGGTGTTCTGCCTTCATCGTCGTCGCCAGTGCTCCTGGCTTCAGGATAATGCCCGGAGGTCCGGCCACCGGTGGGGATGTGTCGAACCGGCGTCCTGTCGGCTTGACTGGAACGATGTCCAGCGCCCATCTCAAGCCCTTCAGCCTCCCGGTGCAAATGGCGGCCTACCTGTCCCAGCGCAACACTCCTCCCACCGCCGAACAGCAGTCGCTGATCGATCACGCCGCCGACATGGAGCACGGCGGGATGCGCCTCGGGACCGAGGCCGGCACGCTCCTGACCGTGCTCACCCAGGCTCTCCGGCCGATGTTTGTGGTGGAGGTCGGGACGTTCATCGGCTACTCATCGCTGTCGATGGCTCTCGGTCTCAGCGGTCAGGCCCGGATGCTGTGCTGTGACGTCGATGAAGAATGGACGTCGGTGGCCCGCTCCCACTGGCAGGCCGCCGGTGTGGCCGATCGCATCGAGCTGGCCATCGGACCGGCGCTCGACACCCTGCAAGCGCTGCCGGCCGACCCGCCGATCGACCTGGCCTTCGTCGACGCCGACAAGACCAACTACATCGGCTACTACGACGAGATCAAGGAACGGCTGAGCCCCCACGGTCTGATGATCGTCGACAACACGATGTGGAACGCCCGGGTCATCGACGAGTCCGACACGTCGGATGACACCAGGGCCATCCGGGCCTTCAACGACCACGTGGCCGCCGACGACAGCACCATCAACGTGACCGTGCCCCTGGGCGACGGCCTCACCTTCATCTCCCGGCGACCAGCCAGACCTCTCGGCTAGAGGCACAGCTCGCCGTCGGTCCCTCGGTTGCAGAACAGGGTGCGCTCGATCGTCTTGAGGGTGAACTTTTCGTTGTTTTCATCGGGCGTGGCCAGAATGTGGAGCCGCAGCCCGGCCACCGAATCGTCACCCAACCCGATGACGTCGTAGGTGATCTGGCCGAGGTCGCCCACCGTCGGGGCCACCGACTGCACGATTCGGGAGGCCGGCTCCTCAGAGGCGAAGGCCTCCGACACCACCCGGGCCAGGTCGACCATGGTCTCGGCTTGGGCCTCGCTGCCGATGAGAACGTACTCCGACGTGGCATCGTCGGTGCCGGCCATGAAGCCGACGAACGAAGCGCTGACCCAGCCGATCTCGCCGCCGACCTCGACCTCATACCACAGCGATTGCGGCAACCGGCGGGCCCGACCGGTGGCCACGAGACCGGATTCGGTGGGGCCGACCGAGGAGACGATGTCGGACGAGGCGTTGGGTAGGGCTCGAACGTTCAGCTCGTCGTCGTGAGCCACTCCCATGACCGCCAACTCGTCACCGGGGGAGGCAAAGCCGTCCCATTCCTCACCGGGTAGGTCCGCCAGATCAGGGTCGGGGTCGGCGTCGGGGTCCGGTTCGGGATCAGGGTCGGGTTCTTCGGTCCCGCTGGTGGTGGGCTCCCCGCCGTCGGTGGAGGAGACCGACTCGTCGGTGTCAGGCTCGGTGGGTGTCGTCTCGTCGGCCGACCCGGGCGGCGGCGAGTTTTCGTCGTCGGCGCACGCCGTGATCATCAGCAGCGCCACGGCTACGATCAGGCAGCTCAGAAGGAAGGGACGAAGCGGGCGAATGACCGGATTGTAGCGTCCCGCTTCGCTGGTCTACCGCCAGGCGCAGCTGCCGGCCCAGTCGATGATCGCTGAGTGCTCGCCGTCCGGCTCGCAACACCGGACCGACGGTCAACACGAAAACGACGGTGGCCGGGCCGAAGTCGCCTCCCAGCAGGAAGCCGGTGCCCACGATGAGGACCTCCAGCACCGTACGGACCCGGAAGGGATTCAGGCCTCGCTCCTCGCCGGCCTTCATCAACAGCTCCAGTGAGCCGCCACCGAAACCGGCGTGCAGGACCAGGGCAATGGCGGCGCTCATGATGAGAATGCCGAGAGCGACGAATCCGATACGAACCGCCATCACCTGTGGTTCCCGTACCAGACGCATGAAGGTGTCGACGGCGATGCCGTTGCTCAGTGTGTAGAACAGCGCGGAGGGCCGGGGTCGCTGACCCAGCATGGTGGCAAGGAGGAACATGGCCCCGGTGAACAGCCAACCGGCCTGTCCCAGGCTGAGGCCGAGCTGATCCCGCAGCGCGGTGAGCATCACGTCGAAGGCCGGAACACCGAGGTTGGCCCGCACAAAGAGGGTCACGCCCAGCCCGACCATGGTGGACCCCATCAGCAGGCTGGCGATTTGGGAGAAGCCGCTTCGAGCGGCCGGAGTGGAAACCCTCTCGCCCGCCGCCAGGATGCCGCCCCGGGTGAGTCCGATGAACCATCTGGTCGACTCGACGGTCGTTTCCGCCGTGGTCTGGATGCCATTGACCACGGTGTCGGACACCGGATTACGGACCATCGACGTGGTCAACCTGGTCAGCGCGGACTTGGTCTTCACTCACTCAGTCAACGGCACTTTTGCGCCGGACACGAGCGATTTTCACGTCGCAGTTGTCACATCAGGGTCGGGGTTCGAAGTCGGGGTCGGAATCGATGAGACGCTGGGTGTAAGGGTCGCTGGGTCGACTCAGAACCGTCTCGGCCGGGCCCGATTCGACCAGGGTGCCCGAGCGCAGTACGACGACGTCGTCGGCCAGATGCTGGGCCACCGACAGGTCGTGGGTGATCAGCACGTAGCTGAGGCGTCGGTTGTGCTGGATCTTGGCCAGCAGGTTGAGAATGTGGGCCTGCGACGACACGTCAACCGACGCGGTGGGCTCGTCGAGGACCAGAACCTCGGGCTCGAGGGCCAGCGCCCGGGCGATGCAGACCCGTTGCAGCTGCCCCAGCGAGAAATCGCCGGGATACCGCTCGAGATCCTGTCTTCCCAGCCCCACCTGCTCGAGCGCCCTGAGTGCCCGTTCCGCCGCCGATTGTTCCGTCGATCGCCCAAAGGCCGTCAGCGCCCGGTTGATGTGATCGCCCACATTGCGCTTGGGGTTCAGCGCCCCGGCCGGATGCTGGGTGACCAGCTGGCAGCGGCGATGAAACTCCCGCTCGCCGCCACGATCCAGCTGATGCACGGCGAGGTCCGCCGGCGAGGCGGCACCGTTGATCGCCACCCCACCCAGCCCACTGAGATACACCCCGCCTCCGGTCGGTTCCTCCATGCCGGCCAGGCAACGGGCCAGCGTACTCTTGCCGCCACCCGACTCGCCCACCACGGCCAATGTGGTTCCCCGGCGGAGGGCGAAGGACACGTCGACGAGGGCCGGATTGGTTGAGGTGACCCGCTGCAGCAGACCGGTGCGAATGTCGTAGCGCTTGCTGAGGTTGCGGACCGAGAGCACGACGCCGTCTCCGGACGATGTCCGAAGGTCGATCACGTCCTCGTTGCCCCCAACGCTCATTTGCCCCCATGGTAATCCGGGAGGGCGTCTGGTTCTAGGGGATCAGCACCACCTTGCCGGTCGTTTGCCGGCCCTCCAGCAGTTCGTGAGCCCGGCGGGCCTCGGCCAGTGGAATCCGATCACCGATACGCACATCGAGGTTGCCGGCGGCCATCCAGGTGAACAGATCGCCGCTGCGACGCAGCAATTCGTCGCGGCTGGCGATGTAGTGGAACAGGCTCGGCCGGGTGAGGAACAGCGACGGGGCCAGGTCCAGTGGACTGATTGGTTCGACCGGGCCGGAGGCGTTGCCGAAGGTGGCCATCATCCCTCGGGGCTTCAGCAGGTCGAGGCTACGACGGAAGACCGACTGGCCCACGCCGTCGTAGACCACGTCGAGGGCTCGCTCGCCGGCAATCTCCTCCACCCCCTCCCCGAAATCGGCATCACGATAGAGAATCACGTGATCGGCCCCGGCGGCGGTGGTCAGCTCGGCCTTGGCCGGCGTGCCCACCGTGGTGAACACCTCGGCACCGGCCATCTTGGCCATCTGGATCAGGAGCAGACCAACACCACCCGCCCCGGCGTGGATCAGGCACCGGTGGCCCTGACCCAGGGGGAAGGTGTCGGTGACCAGGTAGTGAGCCGTCATACCCTGCAGCATGACGGCGGCGGCGTCGTCGAGGGCCACCCCGTCGGGCACGGGGACGGCCGAGGCGGCCGGCAGCGCCACCTTGTGAGCGTAGGTGCCAATGGCGGCCGACCAGGCCACGGCGTCACCGACGGCCACGTCGTCGACCTCCGACCCGACGGCGGTGACGGTGCCTGCTCCTTCCAGACCGGGAACGAAGGGCAGCTCCATCGGGTAGAGGCCGGTCCGGTGGTAGGTGTCGATGAAGTTCAAGCCGGCGGCCGCCACCTCAACCACCAGCTGATCAGGCCCGGGTGATGGATCGGGGACGTCAGTCCACTGCAACACCTCGGGCCCACCGGTCCTGGAAACCTGAATCGCCTTCATGGGCCGATGTTACCCGTCGCCATCCGACCCGCCATCAGAGGCGGCCTGGTCGGGCTCGTTGATCGCCGGGTAGAGGGCGGACAGCCCGGTCAGCTCGCCCTTGTCGAGCCAGATACCCCCGCATCGGGGGCAGACATCGATTTCGATGTCTTGACGGGTCACCGGTTCGAGAGCCTGGTCGATGCCGTTGGTGCGGCAGTGGGGGCAGAGCATTGCTGTCACCTCGAATGATTGGCCGGCTGTTTGGCTGGCTGGGGGTCGGGATCGGACTGGAACTGCTGTATGACCGCGGCGAAGGCCTCGATCCGTTCCGGTCCGGTCAGGCGGGTAAGGGTGACGCAGATCCGGCCGACGCCGAGGTCTCGAAGGCGGCCGAAGCGGTCGACGTGTTCGTCGGTCGTGCCGGCCTGGTGGTCGGCGGCGAAGGCCTCGGCCGGTTGGTTGGGCGGCCGCATCGACTCGATCAGCGCGTCGAGCTCCCGGCCCGACGAAGCATGGAGGATCGGATTCAGGGTGGTGATGGTGAGATCGGCGGGGTCCCGGTCAAGGTCACGACAATGCTGCCCGACGACGGCGATCTTGTGGGCCACGGTGTCGAGGTCGGTGCCGATCACGTTGCAGGCGTCGGCGTAGCGGGCCGCCAGTCGCAGGGTCCGTCGCTCGCCCCCACCGCCGACCAGGATGGGCACCGGATCCTGGATGGGTCGAGGGTAGGCCATGGCCTCCGGGACCGACAAGGTTCGTCCCTCGAACGATTTGGCCCCCGGCCCCCACAGCACGGGGAGGGCGGCCAGTGCATCCTCCAGACGGTCGAGCCGGATCCGATCGGAGTTCACCGGATAGCCGTAGGCCGCCAGCTCGGCCGAGAACCAGCCGGCGCCCAGCCCGCACTCGGCCCGGCCGCCCGACAGCACGTCCAGGGTGGCGATGATCTTGGCCAGCAGGCCGACGTTGCGGTGTTCGACGTTGCTGACCAGCGTGCCCAGCCGTAGCCGCTCGGTGACCCCGGCCAGGTAGGCCAGAGTGGTGTAGGCCTCCAACATCGGTTCCCACGGCCGGCCCACCTGAGGAATCTGACGAAAGTGGTCCATGACCCACAGCGCCCGGAAGCCGGCCGTCTCGGCCGCCCGGGCCATGGAGGTCAGGGTGGTGGCCGGGTCGGCGTCGCCGAACTCGTAGTTCGACAGAGCCAGGTCGAAAGCCAGATCGGCTGCCGGGGGGTCGGCGGCCGCCGCTTGGGACGGTGGTGATTCGGTGACCACCATCTCGGCCGGTACCCGGCGGGAGGGTCCGGGGTTGATGACCACGGCGTCGAACCCCTCATCGGCCAGCGCCGGCTTGGCGGCCCGCCACTGTCTGACCTGGCGATCGATGACCGACTTGGCCAGCGGCCGGGCTCGCTGCCGGTTGCGACGGTGGCACTCGGCCGCCGAGGTGTCGAAGCCGACGACCCAGCAGGGCACACCGGCCGCCTGGGCCGCCTCCCGGTAGGCCGCCCGCTTGTCGGCATCCAGGCCCAGGGTGTCGACCACGGTGGTCAGCCCCTTGGCCAGCCGGGCCGCCACCAGTTGATCGAGCAGGGCGAAAGCCTCGTTGCCGACGGTCTGATCCTCCGGCCCGGCCCCGTAGAGCGCCCGGAAGGCATCGGTCGACAGCACCTGCCCGGGCCTGAAGTTGGCGTCGGCCCAGGTCGACTTGCCCGAGCCCGAGGGTCCGACCAGCACCACCAGTGACGGCGTCGGGATAGCGGTTTCGGCCACATCGGTGGGTGCGGTGGACGCCATGTGGTGATGGTAGTGAACCATTGGCTGTATCACGGACCGCCCTGGTTGATCGTATTCAACGACGGCGGTTGTGTCCCACCACCGACCGTCGAGGGAATCGCCAAAGGAGCGAGTCGTGAGTGAAACCACCATCATCACATGTCTTTCAGCCGGTCGGCGGATGGCGGTCGGGTTGTTGGCTGTCGCCCTGGTTCTGGTCGGCTGTGGCCTGCCGACCGGCGACGTTGGCCCAGACGCCGCCGTCGAAGCCGGTGGATCGGGCGGCGACCCCGGCGAGACCGGCACTCCCCAACCCACCACCCCCCAAGCCGCCAACGACAACACCGCCACCTCCCCCGAGGCTGGCCCCGAGGAGGTCGCCCTGGGCGCCATCGTCGACCCGGCCGACGAGGACGATCCCGACGGGACCACCCCCGACACGGCACCACAGTCGCAAAGTCAGCGGACCAGAGCCGACATCCGGCGGCCGCTGGAAGCAGGCGACTATCAATTGGCCGAGCAGCGGGCCACCCAGGCCCTGGAGCGAACCGACCTCAAGCCGGAGTTCCGTCAGGAGGTCGAGGCGTGGCGGGATCTGGCCCGAGCAGCCCAACGCGATGACGCCGTCGCCGCCGGTGACGCCATCGTCCGGCTGGAGCAGATCGACCCGGAGCTGGTGGAGGGCATCGTTGTCGGCGGAGTCGTGCTGCGGGCGCCGCCGATCGAAGTCGAAGCCGAAGCCGAACTCGCCGCCCACGAGGTCGAAGCGGAGGAGGAGGCCGGGGAGAAGACCGAAGCCGAGACCGAGAAGGCGGCTGAAGTGGCGGCGGTCGACATCGCCACAGTGGAGAAGGCGTTGCTGGCCGGCGATTGGAAGTTGGCCGACCATCTGGCCGGCCAGATCCTGATGGATGACTCGCTGACCGCCGACGACCAGACCCGAGTCTGGACCTACCGCGACCTGGCCAAAGCCCAGCTGTCGGGCGATGACACCGCCGTCGCCCGGGCGGCCGAGTCGCTGACCGCCCTGAACCCGGATCTCGTTCGACAACTCGACATCCACCCGGCCCGGATCACCGTCGATCCGGCCATGACGGCCGACGGGTGATCGACCGATGACCACCGCGGGCCGACAGGTCGACTGATGGCGGCGGGCGAAGACACCCTCGTCCGGTCGGTCCGGGAGAAGATCCTGCAGCTGGCAGTACCGGCCGGCCTGATCACCGGTGCCCTCTACTATCTCGGTTGGGTCCACACCCGAGCGGTGTTCCGGGAGCTGGGAGTGCATCCCAGCCAACTGGGCCTCGGCACCACCGACTATGTGCTGACCAGCATGTCGGTGCTGGTGTTGGCGGCCGAGCGGCTGGTCATTCTCGGGCTGCTGTTGACGGCGGCCCTTCACGGACTGCGATGGTTCCGACGGCGTCGCAGCGAACATCGCCTCTACCCGGTGCTGGGTTGGACGATGGTGATCGCCGGGATCGGCGTTGCCGTGGGCGAGCCGTTGATGACCACGATCGACGATCCGGTGACCTCGACCATGGTCAGCTTCATTGCCTCCCTGCTGGCCTTGGGCGGGTTCGCCGCCCTTGCCCCCGGGCGACCCGAGGACCGGATCCTGATCCGCCGTCCGCCGCCGACCAGGTCGGAGGCCGAGGCCCTGCGGGCCACCGCCTGGTTCAAGCTCATCCTCGGGTTGCTGCTGGTCAGCTCGCTCTTCCAACTGACCCGGGAGTGGGCCGACGATCAAGGAGTGGCCACTGCGCTGCGGACCGAAAGCAACCCGGAACAGTTCCCCGAGGCCGCCATCACCGCGGCCAGGCCGCTCGGTCTGGAGGCCTTCGGGCTGGAACCTGATGGCGACGTGCTGGCCACCACCGGCCAATATCGCTACAGCGGACTGCGGGTCATCATCGAGGCCAACGGTCGGGTGTTCGTCTGGCCGTGCCAGCAGCTGTTGCGGGACGGGATCATCGTCATCAACAGCGCCGACATCAGCCGCTACGAGCAGCGATCGTGGCGCTCCCGGCGCAACGAACGGTCGCCGCTGATTCCGGGCCAGGACGCCGACTGCCCCACCGGCGCCGATCTGGCCGCCCGCCACTGGTTGTCGGATTTCGCCCGGCTGCACGGCCAACCGGGATACGACTACGGGGCGCTGGGAATAACCGACGGCGA
Source organism: Acidimicrobiales bacterium (assembly GCA_965216685.1). GTDB lineage: Bacteria > Actinomycetota > Acidimicrobiia > Acidimicrobiales > SZUA-35 > JAHELU01. The sequence continues at coordinate 1,640,824 of OZ244195.1, read as the reverse complement.
ACCGGTGGTCGGGGCCGACGTCTGGCTACGTCACGACGATCGGGTGACCCTGGCTGCCGTCATCGCCGACACCGATTCCTTCGTCGCCCGGTCGGCGACGCTGGCCCGGCTGGCGGAGCAGGGGGTTGAGGAGGTGTGGTTCATCACCACCCGACGTCGGCTGCTCGACGTCTATCGCGACCCTGATGACGAAGGCGGCCGATACCTGACCTCGGGCCGCTACCCGTCGACGGTCCCAATCGCCGTGGAGGGACTGGCCTGTCCCATCGATCCCCAACACCTCTTCGCCCGGCCCCGACCCCTGGCCGCACTCTGCGCCGAAGCCGCCCAACCCTGAGGCCGTCCGACCGCCCAGTGCCTCCTGGCGCCCACCACTCCTCAGGTTTGTGCGTTGCGGTGTCACAGTGACACCTGAGCGCACAAACCTACGGCGCGGTCACTCGCTACCGGCGTCGGTGGCCGCCGCCGTAGCCGATGCTGCCGGTAGCTGGGGCGGTTGTTCACCCCGCAGCTCGGCCACCAGGGCCACCAGTTCGGCCATGACCTGATCGGCCAGCTCCCGGATACGGGCCGCCGTCAACTCATCGGACCCGGCCAGGGCCTTGACGTCGATCGGCTCACCCACTTCCACCAACACATTGGGCCGCAGAATCAGATTCCTGATCAGGGTGGGCAACGGTCGTTTGCGGGGCATCACCCGGTGGGTTCCAACCATGGCGATGGGCACGATGGGCACCCCGGTCTCCAGAGCCAGGCGCACCGCGCCGGTCTTGGACCGTTCGGGCCACATGTTGGGGTCACGGGTGGTTCGCCCTTCGGGGAAGATGCCGACCGCCTCGCCCGCCCGCAGCGCCTCGGCCGCCGGTTTGAGGGCGCTGGCCGCCGTGACCTTGCCCCGCTCCACCGGGATGAAGCCCAGTCGTCGGGCCAGCGGGCCGATCACCGGGGCCCGAAACACCCCGGAGGTGGCCAGCAGCCGGATCGAGCGTCCCATCCGCCGACAGGTGAGGGCCAGTAGCACCCCGTCGGCGTAGCTGGCGTGGTTCGAGATGACGATGACGGCACCGGCCGGAAGTCGGGCCACCGCCGTGCGCCGGCCCCGGCGGCGGGCGATGCTCAAGCGGGTCAGGGCCGAGGCCAGGCCCCCGACGACAACGGCGGCGACGGCATAGATGGCCGCTCCGGCCCAGCCCGGATTCTTCCAGTTCACGCTGGCCTTGATAGCACGTTTGACGGCCGCTGTCGCCGCTCCAGCTTCGCTGGGCCGCCGGGAAGCGGGCTGGTACTGTCGAGCCATGGTCGGACCAGCGACACTCGACGAGTGGTTGACCCGAGCCGCGGCCGATCGGCCGGCCGAGCCGGCGTTGGCCGACGCCCCCAATCGACCACGGTTTGCCGGGGGTGAACCCCAACGGCTCAGCTGGGGCGAACTGGGCGACGAGGTGGCCGCCGCCGCCCGATCGTTGGAGAGGCTGGGGGTCGAGCCCGGTTCGAAGGTGGCGATCCAGCTGGCCAACATCGTCGAGTTGCCGGTGCTGCTGCTGGCCTGCTTCCGCCTGGGCGCGGTGGCCGTGCCTTTCCCCGTCCAGCATCGGGCCCACGAATTGCGGCAGGGGTTCGCCGCCGCCCAGGTGAGTGTTGCCGTCACCGCCGATCGGCCCGACCGGCCCGACAATCTCGACGTACTGGCCACGGTGGCCGCCGAGCAGGGCGGTATCGTGGTGGTCGACGTGGCCGCGCTGGCCGGCGGTGGCCCTGGCAGGAACATGGTTGGTGATCGCCGGTCGTCATACGATGTGGCCACCATCTGCTGGACGTCGGGCACCACGGGCACCCCCAAAGGAGTGCCACGTACCCACGCCATGTGGAGCGAGACCGGCCGCTTCCAGGTCGAAGCCCTCGGGCTCTGCACCACCGACCGGCTACTGTGCCCGTTCCCGCTGGTCAACATGGCGGGCATCGGCGGGATGCTGATCCCCTGGTTGATGACCGGGTCGATACTGGTGCTCCATCAACCCTTGGACCTGCCGGTGTTTCTCCGGCAACTGGAGGCTGAGGCCATCACCTACACCGTGGCCCCTCCTGCGCTGTTGAACATGTTGCTGCGGGACGAAGCGATCCTGGCCGGCGTCGACCTGTCGGCCTTGCGTATCATCACCTCGGGCTCGGCCCCCCTTGACCCGTGGATGATCGAGGGATGGGAGTCACGGGGTGTCGAGATCTGCAACGCCTTCGGCTCCAACGAAGGCGTATCGATGCTGTCGACCCGGGCTTCGGTCCCCGACCCGGTCCAGCGGGCCCGGCTGTTCCCCGAGCCCGACCGCCCGGGGGTGGAGGCCCGTATTGTCGACCAGCAGACCGGCGAGGAGATCACCGAGGTGGCTCGGCCGGGCGAGCTGCTGTTCGGTGGTCCGACCGTGTTCGCCGGGTACCTGGATTCCGACGGATCCGAGTTTCACCACGGGTTCTTCCGCAGCGGCGACGTCTTCGAGTGGGCCACGCCGGCGGCAGGCGCAGGATCGTCGTCGCCCCGGTTGTTGCGATTCGTCGACCGGGCCAAGGACATCATCATCCGGGGCGGCATGAACATCTCGGCCGCCGAGGTCGAGGCCCTGGTCTCAACCCACCCGGAGGTGGCCGAGTGCGCCGTCGTCGGCTACCCCGACGCCGACCTGGGGGAGCGGGTCGGCGTGTTCGTGGTGCCGGTCCAGGAGGCGGTTGACGGGTCGGCCGGCGGGCTCGATCTGGCTGCGGTGGTCGAGCTAATGCGGTCGGCCGAGGTGGCGAGTTATAAGCTTCCAGAACGGCTCGAGATCATCGAGGCCCTGCCCCGCAACCCGGTGGGCAAGGTGGTCAAGCCCCAACTCCGTGAGAGGTGGAATCCATGAGCAGCAGCGTTTCGATACTCGGCGGCCATCAAACCGACTTCGCCCGGGCCATCGTCAAGGAGGACATGGATGTGTCCGACCTGGTGGCTGAGGCGGTGCAGGCCACGCTGGCCGAGGCCCGTGTCGACGCCGGTGACATCGAGTCGATCCACGTCGGCAACGCCTTCGGTCAGCTCTACAACGGTCAGGGTCACCTCGGGGCCATGCCGGCCACCGTGATGCCGGAGTTGTGGGGCGTGCCGTCGATGCGGCACGAGGCGGCCTGCGCCTCGTCGTCGATGGCCACCCTGTCGGCCATGGCCGAGATCGAGTCCGGCCGCTACGACTGTGTGCTGGTGCTGGGCGTCGAGCAGGAGAAGACGATGCCCAGCGGCGACGCCGCCGCGGTGCAGCAGGCGGCGGCCTGGGTCGGGCACGAAACGGAGGGAGTCGAGTACTTCTGGCCCTACGCCTTCAACCAGGTGGCCGAAACCTACGGCGAACGCTTCGGTCTGGATGACGCTCACCTGCGGGCCATCGGTGAACTCAACTACCGCAACGCCAAATCGAATCCCAACGCCCAGACCCGCAGCTGGGACATCTCCAGCGACAGCTTTTCCGACGATGACCGGGTCAACCCGGTGGTCGTCGGGCGGCTACGACGCAACGACGTGACCCACATCACCGACGGTGCCGTTGGCCTGGTACTGGTGTCGGACCGTTGGCTGGAACGCCACCCCGACGCCCGTCCGGTGGCCCGCATCGCCGGCTGGGGTCATGCCACCGTCGGCCTGGGCCTGGACCAGAAACTCGACGGGTCGGCCCCCGGAGGCCAGTCACCCTACGTGATGCCCCACGTGAGGCGGGCCGTCACCGACGCCTTTGGCCGGGCCGGCATCGAGGGAGTGGCCGACCTTGACCTGATCGAGACCCACGACTGCATGACCCCGTCGGAATACATGGCCATCGACCATTTCGGCATCACCGCGCCGGGGGAGAGCTGGAAGGCCATCGAGGAGGGCGCCCTGGAGCGAGACGGCGCCATTCCCATGAATCCCAGCGGCGGCCTGATCGGCGGCGGCCACCCGGTGGGTGCTACCGGGGCCCGCATGCTGCTCGACGGAGCCAAGCAGGTGTCGGGCTCAGCCGGCGACTATCAAGTCGACGGCGCCCGACGGGCCGCCACCCTCAACATCGGGGGCAGCACCGCCACCATTGCATCCTTCATCGTGGAGTCGGCCTGAGGGGCGCTGGTCGGTCGACCGAATGTGCTACTCGTCCGACTGGGAGTCAAGATCGCTGTAGGTCATGGTGTATTCGACGGTGCTCGCCGATAGTCGATCCATCACCCCGAACCACTGGGCCAGAGTAATGGTCGAACCGTCCATGCTGGTCACGATGATGTGATCGGCGTTGTTGTGCAGAGCGACGCCGTAGTGCTTGATGCTGGGGTAGGGCGGTGACATGCCGTTGGCTTCAAGCGATGCGGCAACGTCGATCGCTTCGATATTCAGCAGGGTCTCGATGGCATCGAACCTGGCTTCGAGGTAGGTGCTCCGCCGCCACCGCTCTCGTTCCTCAGCATTCCACGCCGGATCGAATGGATGCTCGTGACCACTCCAGTTGATGTCGTCCACGGTGGCAACAAACTGGTTCTCGGGCGCGATCGGTGCCTCGTCAGTGTGTGTTTCGGGAAGCGTGGGCGGTGCGGTGCTGGAAGTCGTGCTGGAAGTCGTGCTGAGATCGGCCGATGACGACGTCAGGCGGGGAGCGGCCACATCGGGCGCTCCGTCTGAACCGCAGCCCGACAGCACAACGGCCGTCGCGGCGACAGCTGTGACCAATCGAGCAACCGAATAACCAAGTGCTGGTGCCATATCCGAAACAACGGTCCAGATAGGTCGACGTGACGAATTCGATTACCTACGGCTTCCGTTCAACGGCCAGGATCAGGTCAACCGAGCGTGACACCCTCGATCACTGCCTGGAACTCATCGGTCCACCCGTCCATGGCCCAAAACGGTGATCGCCTCACGTGAAGGGTCACCGCACTACGTTGCTCGAAGGCCTGACGGAGCAGATCGGCCATCATCGCCTCCGCTTGCCCGGCGCCGTGGAGCTGGTCGTTGACCGCATCGTGGAGGGGAATGCCGAACAGCCGATCACCGGCTGCCACCGCATAGACCGGCATCTTGTGGCGCTGAACCAGACCGATCCGATCGATCTCGGCCACGGCCACGGATTGAGTTCCGTAGCGCTCGTCGAACACCGTGATGGCGTTTCGCTCCTTCCGCAACAGGTAGGTCAGGTCGGCGCCGGCAATACGCCAGACACATGACTCAGCCACGATCTCGATCGACGGCGAGGCGGGGATGGTGAGGCCGGCGTTGTTGAACTCGGTCACCAGAGTGGCCCCTGGCGCTCCAGTGTCCAGGTCGCCGGCCGCAGCCTCGTCGATGACGCCGACCGTGGCCCAGTCGAGCTCATAGGATCGCTCCCAGTGGTAGAGGAGGCGGGCCGGGTCAATACCGACAGTGGTGTTGGCCGAGAGGGGTTTGATGTCTCGGTCCACCCAGTGCCACAGCCCGAAGTGCAGGTGATCACCGTAGTTCTGGTCGGGGTTGACGGTGGCGATCGGTTGACCGGTCTCGACATGGTCGTTCTGGGCCACCAGCGGCGTCACGTGAACGTAGCGAGTGGCGAAACCCTGATGTATGCCGGGGTGGGTCACGGTCAGGCTGTCGGCTTGCACCGTTGTCGCCACCCCGCCGGCGGCAGCGTAGACACAGGCGCCATTCGAGCTGGCCAGATCGACCGCCTCGTGGATCCGGTGGATCCCCTGTTCGCCTTCGGGGTGAACTGCGGCAAAGTGGTCGCTACAGCATTCGTGCTGGAAGTCGTAGCGACGACTCCGGGCGCAGCTGAAGCAGCCATTGACGGAGTTGATCCGCAACGGGAAGTCGAGCGGCGGACTCAATACCAGCTGGGCTGGAACCACTACCTGTAAAGCCATGTTGTTGCTCCTCAAACAATCTGCTCACAGATAGGAACAGCTAAGGCCCCGGCGAATACATGGCCTTCGAACTAGTATCTGGCCATGTCTCTGAAAGTGATCGGGGCCGGCAACGGTCGAACTGGGACGCTCACAACGAAGTTGGCGTTGGAGCAGCTGGGTTTTGGGCCCTGCTATCACATGCTGGAACTGATGAGCGCGCCGGAACGGGTCGGTCATTGGCAAGATGCGTTCGCCGGACGACCCGTCGATTGGGATGCCTTGTTCGACGGGTATCAATCGACCACCGATTATCCCGGCTTCTACTTCTGGTCGGATCTGATCGAGGTGTTCCCGGAATCGAAGGTCGTTCTGACCACCAGGCCGGCCGCCCAATGGTACGAGTCGGCAAGAAAGACCATCTACACGGCACCGCCGGGGCCGTTGGAAAAGATCCGGATCTTGTCGCGGTTGCCGTTCAACCCTTATCTCCGATCGATGCTTCCAGTTTTCAAGATCGTCGATCACCTGTGGGATGACATATTCGAAGGTCGATTCGAGGACCGTGACTACGCCATCGCCCGTTACGAGCAGATGAACCAGGCGGTGATTGACGGCGTGGCTCCTGACCGACTGCTGGTCTACGACGTGGCCGACGGCTGGCAGCCGTTGTGCCAGTTCCTCGGCGTTGACGTGCCGTCATCGCCGTTGCCCCATACCCACAAGCGCGGCGACTTTGCTGACATGATCGCAGACATCAAGGCCGGCAACCCGCCCACTCATCATCGGCACTGATCCTGAGGTGTCACCGGTGACGATGTCACCCGAGCGGCACGGGATCTCGCTCAGATCTCGAGGTCGAGCCTGGGTTTCCAGAACGGTCGGAACAGCTCGATCTTGGGACAGCGGTCCATGACGACCTGCAAGCCGGCCTCCTCGGCCAACGCCGCCGCCCGGTCGTCGTAGACCCCGATCTGACCCCAGAGAACCTTGGCGCCAATGGCGATGGCCTGTTGGGCGATACCGTACAGCTCGTCGGATGGTCGGAACACCTCGACCATGTCGACGGGCCGATCAATCTCGTCGAGGGATCGCCACACCTTGATGCCGCGGATCTCGGTGATGTCCGGGTTGGGGTTGACGGGAAGCATCTCGTAGCCGATTTCGTGCAACACTCGGAGAACGCCGTAGCTGAACTTGGTCTTGTCGGCACTGGCCCCGACCATGGCGATGGTCTTGACCGATCGCAGGACGGCAGCCAGGTACTCGGGGGTGTAGTCGTAGCGGCGGTCGATGGCGGCTTCGGGCATTGATCTCAGCTCTCCTTGGGCGAGGCGATGTCGGCCTTCAGTTCGTGGGGTGCCAGGGGATCGAGGAAGGGGTTGCGGTAGAGCTTGTCGTGGCTGTCGACCCCCACTTCGATGGTGCAGTCCGACAACGGTCGGGCCACGCAGAGCACGACATAGCCGTTGTCGATCTGGCGGTTGTTCAGGGCGACCTGTTGGTGCTGATCGACCTGGCCGGCGGTCAGTTTGGCGGCACAGGTGATACAGCCGCCGTAGCGGCAGCCGTAGGGCAGGTCGACGCCCTGCTCGATCAACGTGTCGAGCAGGGGACGGTCGCCATCAACCACATGGACCGCTCCCGCTCGGTTGGCGATGGTGATGGTGCAGGTGGTGGCCACGGCCGAGGGTTTCATAACCAGATATCGCTGGTGCAGTCGCCGCCGGGGTAGCGGGTCTCGTGGCAACGGCTCGGTCCGTTGGGTTCGCGGCCGAAGTCGATCATGAAGTCTTCGTTGATCTGCATGCCACCGTTGTCGACATCGCAATCGATCATGACCATCACTCCGCCCTGGGTGCGAATGTCGGGATAGAACTGATTGTCCCAGGTCGAGAACAGCGAGGTGGTCACGTACATGCGCTTGCCGTCGAGCGAAAGCTGGAACATCTGGGGGCCGCCGGCGATCCTCACCCCGTTGACCTCCGGTGCCCGTCCCAGCAGCCCCCCCATCCAAACCTGCCCGGTCAGTTTCGGGCGATGAGGGTCGGTGATGTCGTACTGGCGCATGTCGCCGTGCAGCCAGTTGTTGATGTAGAGGAAGCGGTCATCCATCGACACCAGCAGGGCTGACATCACGCCCGGTAGCGGGATGGGCCATTCCGGATGCAACTCGTTGTCGATGTCGACGACCTTCTCCCACTTCCACTCGTCATCGTCGCCTTGCCAGAAGTGGATGATGTTGGAGCTGAGGGCGGCACAGCAGTAGCCGTGGGTGCTGTCGGGGTCGTGATGGAATTTGACCTCGAGGGGGAGGAGTCCGTCTTCGCCCAGGTACATCGTCTGGATGGGCTCACGCTTGTCGAAATCCCATACGTGGAGGCGTCGGCCGTATTTCAGATGGCCGACCTCCTCCAGATCGAACCCGGGCATGAAGGTGTTGGGGGCGGCCCATTCGGAGCTGACCATCACGTTGTGGCGGGGCTGGTACCAGAAGTCGTAGCCGAAGGGAATGTCTCCCATCGAGTTCTCCCACCGTCCGACGATGTTGAAGTCCTTGTCGAGGTGGAGGTATCCGCCGGGGGCTTCACCGGCGGCGTCGCCCAGAAAGGAGATGATGATCTCGGATCCGAGGCAGTGCACCGTGTGAGGACCGGACAGGTTGGTCTTGGCTTTGATCTCGTCGCCGTCGATCACGTGGTGGAGGCGGGGGGCTTTGGGGTCGGTGGCGGTGTCGACGATGTGGATGTTGTTGGAGCGCACGCCGGGGAGCAGCAGATACTGGCGGCTCATGGAGGCATCGTCGTGACAGGACGAGCAGGCGTTCCATCCCGTGTGGTGGAGTTCGTCGCCGATACCCGGCATCTCCAACCGGTGGATGACCTGAGAATAGGTTGGGCTGTCGGGGTCGGCGTCGACGGTGGCCAGATAGTCGGGCTTTTGAATGCCGGTACCGGTGTAGAGGGCGACCGTGTAGAGGAGGGTTTCCCGGGGCCCGTTGATGGCTTCGGCCGGGCTGGCGTAGCCGGGCCCGCAACAGCTGCTGTCCGTCTCTGATGCCGTGCTCACGTATCCAGACCCCTTTTGCCTACTGCGGCAACATTATCGTATTATGAGACGACGGTTCCCGCAAAACGAGATCAAGATGGAGAAGCTCGATTGCACGTAGAACGATTGACGTCGATCCTGGAGATCGTCGGTCAGCGGGGAGAGACCACGGTGGCCGACATCCACGCTCACTGCGAGCTGCCCCGGGCGACGGCGTACCGGCTCGTCGGTGACCTGGTCGATGCCGGCCTACTCGATCCGGTGGCCAAAGGCCGATTCGGGATCGGCACCCGACTCAAGCGGATCGTCGAGCCCGACCAGTCAGACGAGGCAGTGGTCGAAGCCATCGCACCCACCCTCGGCCGGGCCGCTGATGCCTGCGGGGCCGCGTTCTTCCTGTCGCGCCTACGGGGTCGAGCGGTGGAGATCATCCATGTTGAGACCCCCGACACCGGAGTGTCGTTCCTCCATCCCGGTCTGGGTAAGCGCCCGCTTCATGCCTGCTCGTGTTCGAAGGCGCTGGCCGCCTTCTCGCCCGACCTGGCCGACGAGGTCACGGGCCGGTTGAAGGCCTACACCGAGTTCACGCTCACCGATCCCGATGACGTGGAGGCCGAGTTCGTCGAGGTCCGACGGCGGGGCTATGCCGAGTGTGTGGAGGAGATCGAGAAAGGCATGTGTTCGGTGGCCGTGCCGTTCGGTTCGGACGGGCAGCCACCGACACTGTCAATCGGAGCCACCGGTTCGGTCCGGGTGTTCACGCCGTCGTTCCGGAAGCGGGTGGCTGGAGACCTGATGGCCATGACCCACGATCTTTCCGATCGCCTCGGTGTGATCGTTTCGCCGCCGGCCCGAACGACGGCATGACGGCGGAACGAGGGTCGACCGGCCGATCAGAGCTGCCCGACTTCGGAACCCAGATCCGCAAGTCGCCGTACTTCGAGGCCACCATCCGTTGGGGCGCTCAGCGCTTCTCGGTCTACAACCACATGTACATTCCCCGGGACTTCGGCGATCCGGAGCAGAACTTCTGGAACCTGGTCAACGACGCCATCCTCTGTGACGTCGCCGTCGAGCGCCAAGTGGAGATCACCGGCCCCGATGCCCCGGCCTTCATGCAGATGCTGACACCCCGCCGGTTGGCTGACATGGCCGTCGGTCAGTGCAAGTACATACTCATCACCAACGCCGCCGGCGGAATCATCAACGACCCGGTGCTGCTCCGGCTGGATCAGAACCACTTCTGGATCTCGCTGGCCGACAGCGACGTGTTGCTGTGGGCCCAGGGGGTGGCGGTGCATGCCGGCATGGACGTCACCATCGTTGAGCCCGACGTTTCTCCTCTCCAACTACAGGGCCCGAAATCGGGCGCCGTGATGGAAGCCCTCTTCGGTGATCGAATCCATGACCTCAAGTACTACTGGTTCGATGAGTTCGAGCTCAACGGCATACCGCTCATCGTGTCGAGGACGGGCTGGTCGAGCGAACTCGGATACGAGCTCTACCTGCAGGACAGCACCCGAGGCAATGAGCTGTGGGAGACGATCATGGCCGTCGGTCAGCCCCTCGGATTGAAGCCGGGTCACACGTCGAGCATCAGGCGCATCGAGGGTGGCATGCTCTCCTACCATGCCGATGCCGACATCGGCACCAACCCCTACGAGCTCGGTCTCGATCGACTCGTCGACCTCGACATGGACAACGACTTCATCGGCAAAGACGCCCTACGCCGAATCCACGACGAAGGCATCAGCCGGACCCAGGTTGGCCTCATCATCGACGGCGACCCGCTCCCCGGCCCGAACACGACCTTCTGGCCGGTTCAGGACGACAGTACCCCGGTGGGAAAGGTCACGTCTGCCGTCTACTCCCCACGGCTCGAGCACAACATCGCTTTGGCCATGATCTCGGTGACCGCCGCCCGGCTCGGCACCGAACTGGCGGTGGCGACCGGCACCGGAACCCGCAGGGCAACCGTGGTCGAACGCCCATTCTTCGACCCGAAGAAGTCGCTCGCCGCCGGTTCTGCCGATGGCCGATCGGGGATCAACCTGACAGGACACTAGGGTTACGGTCAGTGATCGTGACCTTTGCCGGCAACCGAATCGATACAGCCGATCGTCCTGTGCCGCGCTTTCCCCCGTCAAACGTGGATGCGGTTGGTCGCCGGGTGGCCACCCACCTGAAGTCGCAGGAGCCGGAACTTGTGGTCGGGGCCGCCGCCTCGGGCGCCGACCTCATCGTGTTGGGTGAGGCCCGACGGTTGGCCATTCCCAGCCACATCGTGCTCCCGCTGCCGACGGAGGAGTTTCGGGCCCGATCGGTGGAAGACCAGGGTGACCACTGGGCCGGTCTGTTCGACGAGGCGGTCTCGGAGGCGGAGGGGCTCAGCGTGCAGGACCTGTCGAGGTACGACGACTGGTATCTCCGAGGCAATGAGGTCATCTTGTCGGTTGCTGAGGAGCTGGCCGCCGGTCGATCGATCTCGGGCCTGGTCATTGCCGGGCCCGGCGACGAAAGTGCATCGAGTGACTTCCGAACCCGGGTCGTGCAGCGGGGATGGCCCTGCCTGACGATCGACCCGGCCCGCCCCGACCCGGATGAACTACCTTGAGTCCGACTCATCCCACCACCCAGCGGGCTGCAATTGGATTGCCGGCCAAATGGGGCCCGAAGTAGGATCCATATTGTGAATTTCAGCCTGGTCCGTGAGCGGGATTAGGTGAGTGAGCGACACTACACGGCGAGAAACATGCTCCAGGTGACAGCGTTCGGATCCATTCAGCTGTCCGTTGACGGCCAGCCGATTCCATTGAGACAAGACCAGGCGTTCGCAGTCGCGCTCATGGTGGCAGCCGGACCCAATGGACTCACCCGGAGCGAGCTCTACCGGAATCTGTACGGAGAGTCGATACAGAAGAGCGGCGAGCAAGCGGCGGTCATGCGGGTGCGCAGGCTGCGTGATCGCCTCCAGCGCGATCACGATGTTGCCTCCGCCATCCACGTCCATGACCGGTTCGGATTCAACCCGGAGGACTGCTCCATCGACATCTGGGAGTTTCAGCGCGATCGAGGGTCCAACGATCCCGACGTGCTGCTGGGGTTGGCCGGTCGGTGGGCTGAACCCTACGCCGACCTGACCGACGAGGCCGATCTCCTGATCGTCTCCCGTCATGAGCTGGCCAACAGTTACACCCAGATGATGATTCGTCTGGCCTGGATGATCGAGCCCGGTTTCGGTCTGGAGGCCGTCCATCGGTTGGAGAGCCTGATCGACGAGGATCCGTTCAATGAACAACTGGTGGCCGGCACGGCTGGTGCGTTCTACCGCCTCGGCCGCCAAACCGACGCCACCGGATTGATCAACGATTGCCGAACAAGACTCCGTGACGAATTCGGTCTCAACCCCGGACCGCACCTCGATGAGATCGAGTTGGCTCTGCTCAGCCAGGACGCCGATCGGCTGGCGTCCCGCCGTCCCAGCCTCCAGGACCGGCGGCCCGGGCCCTCCGACAGATCGGACACGCTGGTCGAACCCCGGCGGTTCGTGGGTCGGGCCAAGCTGGTGTCGGACTTGTCGGCCAGCGTCGGGGACCTACGACGTCCGTCGGGCAAGCCGGGCGAGATTCACCTCATCACCGGCCCGGCCGGGATAGGCAAGACCACGCTGCTGGGCAAGCTGTTGGCGAGTCTCGACCCCGCCGATCTCAACGTTCGGCTCGGCCGGGTTCGATCCGTTCGTTCCGTCGGCCCCGATGGTGACGTCATCGAGCCTCCCGAAACCTATGGTCTCATCGTCGATGCTCTACCGGAGCTGCGGCCGGCACTGGAGGAGCTGAAAACGTCGGTTGACAACGAGAGTGGACGTATCCGATTCTGGCAGAAGGTCCACTCCTACGTGCAGGAACTGGCCGCTCTGCAGCCGACGGTCGTGGTCCTGGAGGACATCCACGACGCCGACAGCCAGAGCCTGGCGCTACTCCGGTACCTGGTGGCGGCGGCCATCCCGTCCAGCCTGATGGTCATCATGTCGGCCCGGACCGAGATCGTGGCCGGCGTCAAGCCCCGGAATGAGCTGGCCGCCATCGTCGACTGGGAGACGGTACAGACAGTGGAGCTGGGACCGATCACCCAGCATGATCTTCGCCAACTGGTTGCCCTCGATCATCCCGACGAAGCCACCGTCGTCCGCGAGCGTTTCACTCAGCGACTCTGGGACTTGTCACAGGGCCACTCAATGGTGGCATCGATACTCAGCCGTGACGCTCCCCCCGGACTCGATCCGTTGCGTCTACCCGACTCGTTGGAATGGAAGGGGGCGCTGGCGTCGTTGTTGCTGGAGAAGACACAGGATCCTGATCTGAGGCAGCTGCTGTCGGTGGCGGCATTGCTGGCCGGCACCGGGCTCGAATTCCACCAGAGTGAGCTGGCCGAGATCGTCGGACTCGACGAAAGGTCGACCGAAGATCTCTTGACCCAGGCCCGAAAGCAAGACATCTGCTTTCACCTCGGACAAGGGCTCTGGACATTCGATCACTTCCTGACCCTCAGTCTCTTCGATCAGCAGCTTGGCGTGCTACGCCGGATGCTGTGCGCCCAGCTGGCTCGACTGCCGCTCATCAGCTCGTCCGACCGGGTCCGCTACATCCTGGGAGCGGGCAACCTCATTCCGTCCGATGAATCGGTGGCAGTGCTGATGGCCGACGCCGAGGAACTGGCCGGCCGCATGGCATTCAGGGAGGCCATATCGGCTCTCGACGAGGTTCTGTCGTTGGTCGGTGCCTCAGCCGATGTTGCCGGGGTCGACAGCGAGCGGATACAACGGCTCCGGCTCGACGTGCTGGTGCTGCTGGCCGCCTGTCATGCCCGCACCGGCAACTTCGACGCCGCCGCCGATCACCGGGCCAAGGCGTTCGCCGTTGCCCGGGAACACAACAGCCCAACCGACATGCTGCGAGCCGCTCTGGCCGGTCTTCCGTCGGGCGAATACGTCGGCGGCGATCGCGATCGGTTGGAGATGCTGGCCGAGATCGACGGCCACCGGCTACCGAGCGAGCGGCTGGCCGACCTGTATCTCTGGCAGCTGCGACTGGCTCGGATCTGTGACGAGACCGACCTGGCCCGTTCCGCCGCCGCCACCATTGACTCGTCTCCGCTCCGAACCGACGAGGGGTGGATCGACGTGGCGGCCGAAATGCTCATGCTGCGCCAGGTTTCGACCGGTGAACGGGTTCATGACCAGCTGGCCGACCTGGCCGCCGGCCTACCCGATGGCCCCCGGCGGGCCGCGATCCTGTTCCGGGTGGCGCTAACCGCCCTCATCGAGCAGCGGACCGATGCCGTCAGTGGTGCTCTGCTGCGGGCCGCCTCGGAGGTGAGACTCCACGGACTGCCTCGAACCCGATGGTCGGTTGATGTGCTCATGGCGGCCTTGAGCGAGGTGGGAATGACCGAGTTGGCGGGACATTCGGCCGACCCTGAGACTGCTCGGATCAGTGGCCTGCGGTGGGGCATTCCCGACGTCTACGATGCCTGGGGGGTGCAGCTGTGGTCGGCCCGGTGGTACGCCGGAGAGTTCGATGTGGCCTTGTCCCTGCTCGACACCGACCAGGCCTCCACGGTGGTCAACGTTGCCTGGAAGGCGGCCGAAGCCCTGGCTGCGGCCAACGTGGGAGAGCTTGATCGGGCCACCGATTGCACAACCAGGGTGTGCGAAGAACTGCGGGCCAAACCGGACGGCAACTGGTCGGCGGCTGCTGCCGGACTGCTCATCGAGACCGCGGTCGTGATCAATGATTCCGATTTGGCCAAGATCGGCGAGGAGAAGCTGGCACCGTTGTCCGGTCAGGCGATCGTGCTCGGCATCGGGTCGGTCTACCTGGGACCCGTCGATCGCTATCTGGGTTTGGCCGCCGGCTTGAGCGATCACGCCACCGCGGTTTCCCTGCTGACCCGAGCCCGCCGGCAGGCCGAACGGACCGGGGCGACATATTGGCGAGACCGGGCTGTGGCCGACCTCGAACGGCTGGGATAGGCGCCGGTCGGGGGTCCTGTCCAGCTCGCGTTATCCACCCGTTACCGAGGCCGGTCAGACTGGAATCCATGCTTGATGGCACGTCTACAGGGACCAGGACGGTCTGCGACCTCGGTTTGCAGGAGACCCAGGTCCTGCCCGGCGACACCCCAACGGCGCAAACTCTGGAGCCAGGAGACATCCTCCTGTGCCGATCCGATGGCCATTGGCTGTCCGATCTGATCTCCGGACTCGACGGATACTGGACCCACAGTGCGCTCTACTGCGGGGAATCGACGGTTGTCCACGCCTACACGGCGGGGGTTGGCGAAGTCGACCTGGAGGCCTTCATCGGCAACTATCCGGCTGGGGTGGCCGTGGCCCGTCCCCGCCGCACACCGGCGGAGCGAGAGGCGGCCGCTCGGTTCGCCCGCGATCTGGCGGCGGCCGATCCCAAGACCGTTCAATACTCCGGCTGGGATCTTGGCGTGGCCTTCGCCGCGTTGCGGCGGGCCCGGGCTCGGGGAGCCTGGCGGAGCCTTCCCCCTGTCGATGAGGGGCTTGAGTCCGTCTTGCGGCTGCCGTGGAGTGCCGACGACGTCACCGAGTTCTGCAGCACCTGTTCGGGATTGGTCTATCGCTGCTACAGCGATGGGGCCGATGCCGCCCTGGAGATAACACCGGCTCCGGGCCTGGCCGTTGAAGATGGGCGGCTGGTGTTTCCTGATGAAGAAGACGATCTCTACCGGGCGGTCATTGAGGAGACGGCCCCCGGTGAGGAAGGGGCGCCCGAGCTGGAGGGAGTCGGGCGCCCCGACTTACGGGCCTGGCGGGACCGGGTGGAGTTGATCGGTGGAGCGTTGGCCGGCTGGGCCTTCTTCGCCGCCGACGACGACCGCTCGGTCCCCCTGGAGCGGGGAGTAAGCCCGGCCGATCTCTGGTGCTCGGACGACATCGATCAACGATGGTTTGTCAGCGCCACCCATGCTCAAGAGGCGGCCAAAGCCACAGCCGGTTGCCGGTGACCGGCAACGGTCCAATAGCAATCGTCCAATAGCAATCGTCCAATAGGAGGAATCAGGGTGAGAGGTGCCTACGACTACCAGCTGGAAGATTACCCGGCAGCGCTGGCCAAATCGCTGGCCGCTCGCCAGGAGTGGCGAAATCAGGCGGCCACCGGTTCACCAAGCCTCGAGTTCATCGTCTCCGACATCGACCGGTGGAAGCCGGGTTCGACGGTGACGGTGGCCTTCCGGGGAGGATCGAGCGAACTCCACGCCGCCATCGCCGCCACCGTGTCGACCATCTCCGATGTCTGCGGCCTGACGCTGGACTTCGGCGACGGGCAAGGCCAGGGCGACGAGGGCGCCCGGCCAATCTACCGGACCTGGTCGACCGCTGACCAGGAATACGCCGCCGACATCCGGGTCGGCTTCGACAAGAACGGCTACTGGTCACTGGTTGGTACCGCCAGCGTCGATCCCTCGGTCGGGCACCCCGGTGACCCGGTGGGAGGGAGCCCCCATCAGCAGTCGATGAACTTCGGCGGTTACGAGGACGAGCTGCCCGAAGGTTGGCGCCGCACCGTTCTGCACGAGTTCCTGCATGCCTTGGCCTTCAAGCACGAGCACCAGAACATGCGGGGACCGTGTCAAGATCAGTTCCGCTGGGAAGACGACGAGATGTACATTCCCACCACCGACGCTTCTGGTCGCTTCGTCGCCGACCCCCAGGGACGACGTCCCGGGATCTACACCTACCTGGGTGGTCCACCCAACAACTGGGAACGGGGCAAAGTGGATCACAACCTTCGTTCGGCCGGCGCCGAAGACGGTGTGGCCAGCGGCTTCGACCCGGAGTCGGTGATGTTGTACCGCTTCCCGCCGCTGTTCTACAAATCCGATCCCAGCCCGTGCGCCCCGGTCGGTGAGGGCACCGACCTGTCGAACGGCGACAAGCGCGGCCTACGGTTGCTCTACCCCGACACCGGCAACGCCGGCTCGGCCACCGCCGATCGGGCCGAACTGGCCCAAAAGGAGCTGGCCGCCCTGGAAGCCGCAGCCGAACCAGCGCTGGAGGCCGCCCCCAACCACTTCCAGCTCGGCACCATGGCCCTGCTCAAACGGCTTTCGGGGTGAACGGCTTCACGTCTATTCTTGGCTCAGCCAAGGGTCAGGAAGGACGAGGCGGCTGGAGCAGGACTTCCGGAAGCTCCGTCCACCCCCGGAGGACCGACATGACGAGCGCACCCAACCTGATTGTGCAGTTGAAAACGAGATTGTTGTTAATCCTGCCTGCCGCTCTGCTGGGTACCGTTCTGATGGTCAGCTGTGGCGGTGAATCAGACGACGCCGACCAAAACGGGCAAAGCATCATCGCCGATGAAGTCGATGGCATAGACGAGGATAGGACGGTGCCCGAACCTGACGGGCAGTCTGGCGATCAAGCGGACGATGCCGTTGAGCCTTCGACGGTCACCGGGAGCAAGCCGAACAACGACGACGCCGCCATTTCGAATGGGACCACCAAGATGGCGTCAGGCGAATCTGATCAGGGAGGAGGGGGAACGTCCAAGGACGACAAGCAAGGGGACGTCAGCCTTCCCCTACAAACCTTCACCGTCACTATCAGCCACAACTACAGAACGGAAACCCGTTCGGGTAGCAGCCCGTTCACAATGTCCGTGATCAGTGGATACGCACATGGATTCGAGGTGACATCGAACGCCAAGACGAAGGTCTCCGCCGATGCCGTGGGAGGGACCGGGGGCGCAAGCCGCTGCAGCCTGGCCAGCGGCCAGCTGCTCATCGGAACTTCCGATGAGGCACACATCGGAAGCGTATGTACTCTTCGCCTGTCGGCCGACGGGACAGATGAGTTCGAGCCAACGAGTTTTGACATCGGGGTCGAAGTCGAAGCAGCGTGCCACGCTACGCCCGTAGTCGACAGCAGCGTGGCCTCGGGGAAGACTTTGCGTCCAAAGGACACTCTGAGAATCAGCGAGGCTATGGAGATTCGTCCGGCCGGAGCACCGTGTGAGGCGTCGCCCTTTGTCGGCGTCTCTGGAGGCTTGACCAGTATCGACGGCGGCACCATGTACCGGGTCGACGACAATGTGTGTGACCTCGGAATGAAGACCGTCAGTGCTTCGGCGTGGATTCTGGGAGGCGGACTCCAGATCTTCACCCGCGGCAATGAGGTCACAGCGGAGTGGCCGCTGAGCTGCCCATCGTCGGAGGACCCCGAGGATCCGGATCCTCCCGTGGACGATCCTCAGGATCCGGATCCTCCCGTGGACGATCCTCAGGTCCCGGATCCTCCGGTAGACGAAACGACCACATCGACAACCGAGCCGACCCAGTCGACCGAGACGGGTGATTCCACCCCTGAATGAGGCAGATCTTCCTTTCCCATGCCTCGGCCGACGGTGGTGAGGCCAGGCGACTACGGAATCTGATTCTGTCCAAACACCCGACCGATCAAGTGTTTCTTTCCTCCGAACAGGTGGCGGGTCCCGTAGGCGGAACCGAGTGGCGGGCCTGGATACGCAACTCCATCTACAACTCTGATCTGGTCATCTTCCTGGACTCGAACAGTGCCCGATCGGCCTGGTGCAGCGCCGAGGTTGGTGCGGCCCGTCTACTGGGCAAGCACCTTCTTCCGTTGCGAATCGATGCTGCCATCGACCCCCATCCGCTGCTGTCCGACCTCCAGACCTCGCCCCTTGGACAACCGCCCGAACGGCTATTGGGACTGATCGACAATCTGGTGGCTCCCACATCGGAGACCATTGCCATGGATGGTCGTCTGTTGCCTTATCCGGGCCTCAATCCCCTCGATCAGACTCAGGCTCCGCTTCTGTTTGGCCGAGCCGCCGAGATTCGTCGCATCCTTCAAGACCTTGATCCGGATGGTCAAGCTCGGGTTATCACGCTCACCGGGCCATCAGGCTCGGGCAAGTCGTCCCTGGTGCTTGCCGGGATCATTCCCAGATTGATCAGTGCGTACTGGACGGTGGGGCCCCCGACCCAGCCCAACGAGCTGGCAACAGACGCTCTGCCGGAGTTACCCAGCACGAGACCGGCCGCGGTCGTCATCGACCAGGCAGAGGAGCTTCTCAGCCTCACCCCGGGCGACCAGGCCCGTATCAGCAGTTGGATTCGAGACGCAATCGAGGCCGGGGTCTATGTCGTTGTTGCCGTTCGCACTGAGTTTCGAAGTGGTCTTGGTGCGCTCATTCCAAAGCCGATTGATCACTACATCGCCTACATGGAGCGAGCTGAGCTGTACGAGATCATTCGCGGTCCGGCACGCTTCGTCAACCTCCACCTACCGGAAGATCTGGTACAGCGACTGGTGGATGAAACGGGGTCCGGCGAGGCCCTTCCGCTACTGAGCCTCACGTTGCACGAGTTGTGGAAACAACGCAACGTTGAGACCAACGAACTCCAGGTGGCCACGCTGGATCAGCTTGGTGGGGTAAGGGGTGTCCTGCAAGGACTGGCCGATCAGGCACTCCATGTGGCCTCAGAAGGTGATCCAGCTGAAGTCGAGAACGTCTTGGCGCTACTGTCCCGCCTGGCCGTCCCTGACCAGGTGCCAGTCAGCCGATCGCCAATCCGACTGGCCACTCTTGGTGACAACGAACGTCGATATCTCGAACACTTTGTTGCCGCCGGCTTGGTGGCTTTCCGAACCTCGTATTCGCTACGAGATCGGGTCGATACCGGTGTGACTCCAACCGGAAACCATCTGGTCGACGTCACCCACGAGAAGTTGTTCACATGGCAACCCCTGGAAACCGCAATTTCAGAACGGCGGGCCATCAACACTGAACGAAGGTCAATTGAACGCACGGCTCAGGAGTGGGATCGGGGCGGCCGAGTTGACCAGAGTCTGTATCTGGCTGGTGACCGACTGAGGTTTGCCACCAACCATGATCTTGGTTCCACTGATCCTGTACTTCAGGAGTTCATTCGTCGCAGCAGCCGTCAGGATCGTGACCGCAGGATCCGCCGAGTCTTCACAGGGTTACTCGCTGTTGCCGCTGTGTTGATCGCCACGCTGGGCTTCCTTGCTCTGCAACAACGCAATGCCGCTCGGGAGGCCGAAGATGAAGCCCAGCAAGCAGCATCCGAGGCCAAAGCTGCGGAACAAACAGCGCGCGACGCTGAAACGGTGACCCGATCACTGAGGATGGCCGCGGAGGCGGCATCTGCACCTGATTCGTTGGGTGACTTCGCCCTTCTGGCCGCGGTGGCCGCCTACAGAACATCGCCCAACGCCGACACGGAAGCTGCCCTGCTGAATGCCTTGTCGGAACCCTCCGGGCCGCTGCGCTATTTCAGCGACGACCGAGCTGACTGGTCGAAGCTTCGACTACTTGACAGCGACTACGGGCTTGTGCCCACCGACGATGGTCGAATCCACCAGGTAGACCTGGTGGCCGGGACTCTCGTCGAAGTCGGCGAAGGTACCGATATCGGCAACGTGCTCATCCAGGAGACGAATCGGATCCCGAATAGCCTGACAATTTGGTTTCGCGGCCTGCATGGCGATGGTGGGTGGGCGATTGGAACCTGGGACTTCGGAGCGAAGACAGGAGCCGTCTATCGCCATCCTGAGGAGATCCGGGTTGTCGCTGGTTCGGTAGACAGCCTGGCCTTTGGGGACAGCCTGGGGGTTGTTACCGTCGTCGACCGGCAGTCGGGCATCCAAGCTGCTGTCGACTCGCATGAGGCGCCGATAACCGGAATCGACCTGAGCAGGAGTGGAAAACACCTTGCAGCTTCGTCGTCGACCGGAGTACGACTCTACACACAGCGCGAGAATGGCTTTGGCGACCCACAGGATCTGTTGTCAGTCACACCGGGGCAACGGACAACCGAGTTGGTTCGCTTCCGTCGAGACAGCGTCACCGACGACCCTGACATCCCGGTTCAGCTGCTTGGCGCTGGGAGCGATCCAGCTGTCCGCCGATGGTCGATACAGTCCGATGACAGCGTCGTCGCCGACGTGCTGGGCAGCCATCCCGGCCCGGTAACGGAGGTGGCAGTTGCGCCCGACGACCCGCTGCTCATCACCGCTGGGTTGGATGGAAACCTCCAACGGTGGGATTTGGCGGCTGGAACAGCGATAGGTGACGAGCTGGACGCCCACACATCCCAAATCACGGGCCTTGCTGCCGTCAACACCCGACTCGTCGTCGCTACGGCGAGTGACCGTGCAATCCTGTGGGACTTCGGTCCCACCCGAATCGTGAGCCGTGACGAGGCAATGTCGGCTGATTGGCAGGGCCAAGCCATATCTACCGTGGTCGAAGGGGATGGTCCACTTGCCGTTGTGACCACGGATGGTCGGGTTCTCGCCGAAGGCGTGTCAGCTCTGTCCGGTCCGGACGGCACCTGGCGGGCCTGGTGGATCGAGACGGCTGGGAATTGGACCACACTCGTCTATGAACAGCGGAGCTTGGCTCGTGCCTACGATGGAGTGACGGTATGGTTGTCGGACGGCGATCAGCTCAGTGAGGTACTGACTGGCGCAGCAGCGGTTGATGTCAAAGGATGCCTGGCCGCCGTCGCCCATCGACAAACTGTCGAGATAGTTGATGTCGGTGGATGCGCCATCGAGATCCCACCGCCGACCAGCCTCGAGGAAGATCCGTTGGCTGTCGCTTGGTCCGACGCCACGGATGAGATCGCTGTGGCTGTCCGATCAGGGCGGATCGATATCATCGACGCAGCCACGGGGGCGATAACCGAGACATTGACGGCCTCCGAACCAACCACCATCACCGCGCTCGAATGGATTCACGACGAAACAATTGTGGTCGGCCATGACATCGGAGGTTCCACTGAGTTGATCGAACGGTCCGACGGCGGTTCCACGTTGCTGGCTGGACACGACGACGCAGTCCGCTGGATCACTGCCGCGGCTGACGGTCGTCGGATATATCTCGGAGGGGAGGACGGGCGGATAACCCAACATGACACCACCGGTCGACCGGGCAGACTACTGCACACCGCTACATCGGAGTCCCGTTCAACCGAGAACGACAAGAACGCAGCAGTTCGAGCTTTGCGACTCGATGGAGATCAGGGCATTCTCTACACGGTCCAAGGCTCCAAGGTTGTCGCCTGGGAACTCGATCCGGAACGGCTCGTCGCTATGGCCTGCGAGCGGGCCGGCCGCAACCTCGCCGAAGCCGAGCGTCAACGATTAGGGGTATCAGGGCCCCCCGCTTGCAACTTCGGTTGATCATCGGTCCCGTACCCCGGACCTTCGTCGATGACGAATACAGTGAACTACTGTCGCCATCCCTTGGAGAACTGATGACAGCCGAACCCGCCCCCGATTCCGGCCAGCTGATGGTCAAGGTGATCGACGAGACTTCAACCGTCACTGTCTCGGAACTGGAGCAGGCGCTCGACATTGACAGCGACGCCCTGGAAACGCACAGCGACCCGTCGCTGGAGAGTCTGGATCCGGTCACCATTATTTCCTTCGCCATCAGCGGGGCCGAGATGGCCCATCGTCTCTGGAAGTGGTGGAAGGGTCGGCAGGCAGCCAACGTCGACGCCACGCTGGTTCGGCCCGACGGGACCGAGGTGCGGTTCTCGAATCTCACCGAAGACGAGTTGTTGGCTTTGGTCGATCGAGTGCTTGATGGTTGACCAATCGTCATGTCGGGGCGGCCGGCGACTGGATTGTTCGGCGACCCGGCCTTGCTAGATGAGCTTCAGCTTCGTGAGGAACGCTTCCACGTCGAGCACGCCGTAACCCTGATCGGGACGCCAGACGCCGTCGTGGTTCTGGGTGGAGGCTCTGAGCACGGTGGCAATCTTGTTGGCGGCAAGTTCTTCGTTCTTCTTTGCCGCCGCCGACAGGGCCAGGGCAATGGCTCCGGTCACATGAGGGGCAGCCATGCTGGTACCGGACTCCGTCCTCGTTCCCGTCCCGGTTCCCGGGGCGGCGGCGTTGATTTCGACGCCAGGGGCGGCAAGATCGGGTTTGTCGTAGTTGCCGCCCAACGTCGGACCGTACGACGAGAACTCGGCCACCATGTACGGTCGCGTGGGCGAGACCGCCCCGACCGAGATCACGCTCTCCGCCGTGCCGGGGATGCTCAGGGTCATCTGAGCGTCGACGTGATCGGCGAAGCTGATCGGACGGGCGTTGTCGCGTTCGATCCAGGCGTGGATATCGCCTCTCGCCGGTAGGTCGCCACTTTCGATGCGAAGGCTCCACCTTCCCGGCTCGATCATGTCGGCCTCCCCTCGTCCGACCTCGACGGTCAGGCAGGTGAGGCCATTGTCGTCGTGGCACTCGGTGAAGGCCAGAACATAGTTGTTTCCCGATGCCAACGCCGCCCTTTCGTTCAGGCGGTCCGGTCCAACGGTCTTGCTCTTGTCGCCGCGAGGTGAGATGAGTTGGAACCTGTAGTCGTTGCCGTAGGGGCACCAGATCTGGATGATGTCGTGATTGTTGGGCGAGCCCCGGTCGTTGGTGGCCTCCCAGGGGAGTATGGCCACCGAATGGGGGCCCAGTGGAACGGTGGCGTGTCCGCCTTTCGATCGCTCGTTGCCCGCCGACTTGACGACCACTCTCCCCGGCCGAATCCCGCTGCTGGAGAAGTTGTTGAATGCCGCTTCCAACGGCGACTTGCCGTCATGGGCTCCGACGTTCTGGCCCAGGCTGACATTGACGGCCACCGGCATGTCCAACTCGGCGGCCACCTGGTCGATGTACTTCAGCGCTTCCAGGTGGCTCTTGGAGTATCCGACCGATGGACCTTCGGTATTGGGAATCACGACGACGATGGCGGCGCCTGGTGCCATGCCCCCGGCAAAGCGGCCATCCCCGTCTTCGCCTCCGCTTCCATTGACGGCCCGTCCGGCACAGATGCTGGCCACGTGGGTTCCATGACGCCAGGAACGGTGAAAGGCGTCCGGCACGGCGTCGGTGCCGGTGATGAATCGGTTGATATCGGCTGCCGTGAACTCGCTGCCGTGATCGAACCCATCCGGCGGCGTCCCCGAGTGATCGTTTTGATTCCAAATGCGTGCGATCCGGGTCGACCCGTCATCACCAAGAAAAGCCTGGTGTAGAACGTCGATGCCCGAGTCGATCAAGGCCACGATGGCCCGGTCTCCCTTCTCCGGAAGGTGCGGATGGTGATGGACGGCCGCCGCCCCGACGAACGGGATCGACGTGTCACATTCGGCGGTGTCGTGAGGGCGGCTGCGCTCGACCGAACGGACCGTCAGATCGCGGATCAAGGCATCGAGGCCGACCTGGTCGGTCGACAGGCTCACCACTCTGCCCATCCGTGCTGTCACCCGAATTCGTTCGTCGGGGGGCTCCCAGTCGTCAATGGTCACGTGGGCCAACAGCGGGATGACGTCGGTGGTTGCCTGGTCAGTGTCGGCCAGCGGTATGAGACTTGCACCTCCCCGTCTGGCCGCCAGCGCCCCCTCCAGGCTGTCGATCAGCCGCTGGCCCCGAGGTCCGAAGCGGTCGACCTCGACGACTTGGCTGAGCTGTCGAAGGGTCGATCCCAGCTGGAAGCTGTTGGCCGACGACACATAGCGGTCGAGCCAATCAATGGCTGCATCTGGATCGTTGTTGGCCAGATGGGCTTCAGCGGCGGTGGCATAGTCCCACGGTTCCAGTTCCGATTCCTGCTGACGCTGGTCGATGGTGCGCAGGATGTCGTCGGCCACGGCCTCCGGCTGGGGAACGGTTGCACCAACATTGATTTCGTCTCTCAGGGCCCGTTGTTTGAGGCTCACCGCGTTGATGCCGGGCCAGATGTGGTCGTTGGACTGTTGGTAGATGGCGGCGTAGCGGTCGATGGCGTCGTCCAAATACTGACTCGGTGGGGACTGTCCTGCTCCCAGGGCGTCGAAGTAGCGTTGCTTTTGTGATCGGGCGAGGAGACCGTTGGCCTCGGCCCACTCCGGGTGATCAGCGGTGACGGTGCCGGCCACGGCCTGCAGCGTCTGGTCGGCGTCGTTCAATGCGCCGGTCTCAATCAACGCCTGACCGAGCCGGCGACCGAGCTGGGGACTCACGACTCCTGCCGTGGCGTAGGCCGCTCCCAGCTCTCGCTCCAGATCGAAGTACCGGGCATTCTGAAGCGTGCCCATGGTCGACTCGGCGGCCTCGATACCAGCATCAGCAACAGCCGTTCCGGAGTGAAGGTTGAGGACGGCCACTGCCACCAACCGACTTGCCGAACGGTGGTCCCAGTCATCAACCACGCCCTGGAGGCCGGTCCGGAAGTCGTCAATGGTCCAGAAAGGGCTGGGTTCGGTTGACCAGGACTTGTGGAGTGGAAGGAGCGACCGGATGTTTCGCCGAGCCCCGGGCCAGTCACCGAGATCGACCATCAGATCCGTTGCGTGCGACAGGTCGTCTGCTGCGTGCCGGAGATCGGCCATCCCGGCCACGGCGTGGACGGTCAGGGTCGCCGATCGGTCTGCTGCGGCGTCGACTTCTTGTAGCCAGCCATCGTGCTCGGTGGTCGAAGCGGTGTAGGCGACAATGATGAGCTCGGCTTCGTCGAGATCCAGGCCCGACATCTCGGCCGGCTCGGTGAGAACAGTGACGTCGACGCCCTCGCTGGCCAACAGAGCCAGCACCGTCCGCTCAACCAGGACGGCATCTTGCGGCCGCCGTATCAAGACCACAGGCTTCATCCCGCCAGATTAGTCGGAGTGAAGTCGTAGGATCGACGCCTCCAAGTGATCTCGTTGGGACCGGCAGCCGCACCTCGACGACCACTGACTCTGTAGGTCCGTAGGCGAAGAATCCGGCTCATTGGCCGGTAGTCATGGTCCCTGATCGGCCCGCTCAGGGCACGTACTGCTCCTCGATCCTGACCACATGGCTGTCGTCGGTGGTCGTGATCCACACACCAGGATCAAATGCTCGTGACCGTCGATCAACCAGCCATGCTTCATACGTGGTCGTGGTCGACGATGCCGGGTCGCCCGGATCGGGAAGCCAGACCACATCGACGTTCGATTCGACCACGTGGACCCGAAGGCGATCACTCTCGTTGCGGATGTGGTAGTCGTTGGGCGGCGGGCTCTCTTCGCCGTCCTCGGCGGCAGCCGCGGCGGCGGCCGCTCCGTCGAACCAGCAGGCCAGGTCGAAGGTCAGCTGCTCGGGTTGGGCGTCGGTGATGAAGCCGAACCAGCGACCGGGCGGCAAGGTGTCGGCCGTAGGCGGCGTGCACCCGGCGCCGGAGGCTCGCTCATTGGTGTTGACCTCCAGTTGCCGGCCCGACCGGTCGGTTTCGAAGCACTCCCGCTGCAGCCAGTTGGCGAAGTCGTTGCAGCTGCCGTCGATCAGGTAGCGGGTGCGGTCGATCTGGGTGAACTGGAAGGCGGTGCCGTTCAACTGGGCCAGGAGTGCTTCGCTCCCACAGCTGGTGGAGGCGTTCGGGATCAACGGCCGCAGGTCGGCGAAGTCGACGGTCAACAGACCGTTGGTCAGGATGGCCGACTTGGTGACATCGGCGGTGTCCGCTGAGAACATCGAGGCGGCACCGTCGGCAACCTCGGATGCGGAGGGTCCGGCCACGAGTTGCTGGAATGCCTGGCGGTAGATCTCGAAGTCGTCGTCAAGGCGCCGGGTATAGGCCTCGACTTCACCGCAATCCGAGCTGTCGGCTACTCCGTAGTAGACGTCGACCTCGATACCGGACGGATCGCCCCCGTTTGTGGTCGCCGTGCCCGATGTGGTCGTCTCGGCCGCGGTTGTCGTCGGCTCAGAGGTGTCGGTGCTTGCCGTGCTGTCAGTGCTGTCGGTGGTGGCCGACGAGGAGGTCGACGAGGCGTCCTCCTGGGTCGAGGCCGTACTGGTCGCGCCGCCGTCCTCGCCATCGCCGCAGGCCGACAACAGGAGCGACCCGATCACGACAAAGCCCAGAAGCAGGCCGGTCAGGACCCGTACCAAGGTTGGGGGTTTCAGTCCATCAATCATCGACTTCATTCGATCGTGTCCGCCGGCCGAGCGAAAGGGCCGATGGTCATATTCGACAACCGCCGGCTTGCCTCACACCGGGACTTCTGGCCCTGACCGACCGGCCCTGTCCGGCCGTATTCTCTGTATGGGCAACAGGGGCGGGTCGATCACGAGGGCACGGAATGCTGACCAGACGCCACTTCCTCAAGCTGTCGGCGGCCACCGGCGCCGCTGTTTCGTTCAACCTGGTCGGAGGTCTCGACCCACTGGCCGCCATACCGGCCCGAGGCGGGCTGTCAGACCCGGCGTTCCAGCCCAAGTTCGAGGTCCCGGTGGCCAACGCCCTCAACCCCGGCTTCGTGCTGGGATCACCGAACAACAAGTACACGGTGGCCATGCGAGAGGGGGTGGCCAGCACCGGCCTGATCGATCTGAGATCCGGTCGGAGGTTGGACACCATGATCTGGGGGTACGGGCGGAACGGCCGGCCGGCGACCTGGCCCGGTTCGACCATCGTGGCCCGCTCGGGGACTCCGGTCGAGGTGACGTGGCAGAACAAGTTGCGGCGGGGGCATCCGTTGCCGGTCGACCAGAGTCTGCACTGGGCCTACTCGTTGACCGGGTACGGCCAGTACTCGCTGGAGCGGGACGGACCGCCGGTCGTCACCCACCTCCACGGCGGCCACACCAGGTCCGACTTCGACGGCAACCCCGAGCAGTTCTTCGGCCCCGGTTACCGGGTGCGGGGGCCCCGCTGGCCCGGCCGGAAGTTCGTCTACGACAACGACCAGCCGGCGGGCACGCTGTGGTATCACGACCATACTCTCGGCATCACCCGGCTCAACGTCTACGCCGGTCTGGCCGGCTTCTACATCCTCCGAGACGACGAGGACACCGGCGCCGCCGGCAACCCGTTGGACCTCCCGGCCTTCCCCTATGAGATGGCACTGGCCATTCAGGATCGGATGTTCACCGACACCGGCGCGTTGTTCTATCCGGCCTTTCCCGGTGATCCGTTCTACGACGACTTCATCATCGGCGAGGGTGCCGACCTGCCGTCGGACGTCTTCCCCGGTGGCGGCCCCACCGCCTTGGCCGAGTTCTTCGGCGACCACATGGTGGTCAACGGCAGCATCTGGCCCAGGGCTGACGTCGAGCCTCGAAACTACCGACTCCGGTTGCTCAACGGTTGCGACAGCCGTTTCCTGGTGACCCGGTTTTATGAGGCCCGGCCCGATGCCACCGACCTCACCGGCGCCGTCGGGCCGCTCGACTTCACCGTGATCGGCGGCGATCAGGGCCTGGCGTCGGCCCCCACCGTCGTTGACACCCTGGTGATGGAGACCGGGTCCCGCTATGACATCCTCATGGACTTCGGGGCCGTGTCTCCCGGCAGCCGGGTCATCATGGCCAACATCGGCGGCGACGCGCCGTTCGGTGGAGCATTCGGCGATGAGCTCGATCCCGACGACCTGTTCCCGAACCGTCAGACCGATCGCATCATGGCCTTCGACGTCGTGGGTCGGGTGGATCGCAGCGTGCCGGACGTAAGCCCCACCCGCATCGCCGCCGGGCCCCGGGTCCCGGCCGGGACGAGTCGGACTCGCAAAGTGGCCCTGTTCGAAGGCAAGGACGAGTTCGGGCGACTCCAGCCGCTGCTCGGTACGGCCGAGCCGGCCACCGATCATCGGGGACGGCCCATCCACTGGCCGTCGACCCAACCCTTCCTCGACGCCGGGCTGACGGGGCCGATGGAGGGCTCGATCGCCTGGCACGCTCCGACCACGGAGAATCCGGCGCTGGGCAGCACCGAGACCTGGGAGATATGGAACGTCACCGGCGACGCCCACCCGGTCCACCTCCACCTGGTCCACTTCGAGATCGTGGGCCGGTCCCTGATCAGGTGGGACTCGGCCACCAACAACGACGATCGGGTCCTCGATCCGGACGGTGTCACCGCCCCGCCACCGAACGGAGACGGCACCTACCTCGTCAACCAACCGGTGGTCCAGCACAACGGGGAGCTGGGTCTTGGATTCCGGATCATCAGCCCCACCGCAGGGGCCACGGTGCCCCGGCCCCCGCAGTACGTGGAGAACGCGCCGAAGGACCTGGTGACCGCGCTGCCCGATCAGGTGACCCGCATCCGGGCCACCTTCGATCGACCCGGCCGGTACGTCTGGCATTGCCACATCCTGTCCCACGAGGACCACGAGATGATGCGGGTACTGCACGTCGGCCCGGGAGCCTGATCGGCCGTCGGGTCCACAAGCCGGTGTCCGGCCGCGGTCGGCGTCGCGATCGATCTCGTAGGCGTCGAAGAAGGCGCCTTCGAAGCCGGGACCGTAGTTCCACTCAAGGGCCATGGATACCACGGCGAGATCGGCCCACACCCCAGGGTTTGACGCCTAGGAGCCGTAGTAGTACTGCACCCGAAGTCGGAACCATTCGGCGATCTCGTCCTCGCTCGGTGGCCGACTCCCGATGTAGTCGAGGATCTCGTTGAGATTGTTGCTCTCCAAGTGCGCCATCGTGTTCACAATGCCGGCGCCGAAGAGGGTCTCGATGTCATAGCCAGCGTAGGTGTCGAAGGTCGCGGTCTTTGCTCGCCACATCTGCTCAACGTCCTCGACATCGCCGATGGCGTGGAGAAGCAGACTGCACTGGTAGATATTCTCGAAATAGTCAGAGTCGTCAGGTTCGTACGAATGCTCCCCCTCCTGTGATCGATAGACGATCTCGGAATCGAGAATCCGTCGGAGCGTAGGGGCCAAGGTGGGATCCACGTTCCTTGGGTCGACCGACATCAGAAAACGCTGTCGGCCCGCAGGACTGGTGAGGTCTCCGTCGTCGGCCATCACTAGAGCTTAGGGTCCCGGGGAACCGGGGGCAGCTCCAAGAGTTGACCGACCAGGAAGCAGCAGCGGTGAGACCGACCGAACAAAGGAGTTGTGTGGCGGTGGCTCGCAGTCGGATACTTGAGGCAGCGAACGGGTCACGCCTGGAGAGGAGTATCTTGTCCGATGATCAGCTAGTTCGTGATCTGCTTTCGAGCTTCACGCACGCCCCTCGGGGTGTTGAAAGGCTCCCCGTATCGCTCCGCTGGGCGCTTGTTGTGGCGATTGTTTTCTTGACTCCTGTTTTGGCCGGCGAGGCAGCGAACTACCGAGATTGGATCGCCACCATAGTGATAGTGGTTCTTTGCGCAGCGACGGCGGCCCGATTGCTGAACTTGCCGTTGCCAACCAAGGTCCCGCTCGTTCCCTGGGGAGTTGTCAGATCGATTTGGGCAGCTGCCAAGAAGTATTGGATCATCTTGGTCCTCCTATGGGGATTGGTCGGCTCTCTTCTGAGTTATCGACGAGGTGGTTGGAGGGAGGTCGGTATCGGGTTGCTCATGTGGCTGGTCATCATCGTTGGGGTTTGGGTGTGGAGGCGCCCCTCGGATTCTGAGCACCCCATCTCAGAGGAAGTGGTCGGATCAGAACAGCCCTATCTGGCGCAAACCTTGGATCCAGATATATCTAGTGATCTCACAGACCGTTTGCCCAGAGAGATACGAGCCGCGACAACTCGACAACGGATTGGGCGGATGGGGCCAAGAGCTACAAGAGGGCTTGCGGTGCTTGCTGTGGGCGGAGTGCTGACTCTAATCGGCGTGATCTTTTTGGGCATGTACACCCTCGTCCCAGACATCGATACATGGGACTATTTTGCGTTCAGGATACTGATAGCCGTGGTTCCGGGGACCTGGTTCGTTGCTTGGCGCCTCACTCGGTCAGCGAAGTCGATGAAAAGTGCCCCGCTGGCGGCGGATCCGGTCCTGTTCCTCCGTCCGTTCTCTGTGGACGGTCGGGGAGACCTGGAGCCGATACTGTCTCGAGCAGTACGGCCAACCGGGCCACTTGTTGCGATTGGCAATCCAATGGAGTGGCTACCCGGGTCCAGCGCAGTTCGGATCTATGCCACCAGTGATCGTTGGCAAGACGAGGTCCGCGACCTTCTCTCTCGTTGTCGATTCTGCGTGATCCAGCTGGCGGTGTCGAAGGGCGTCATCTGGGAGGTGCTCCAAGCACAGCAATTCCTGACTCCCGATCAGCTGATCCTGGTTGTGCTCAATCCGGAGGAGAACTATCAAGAGGTATCCGCGTCAATGCCACAGGTCTTCGGGTACCCACTGCCGAGACTTCCGGTAGCACAAAGCGGAATACTTGACGTTGCTGTCGTCGGGTTCGAAGCGGACGGCCAGCCTCATTCTGGATTGGTCCAACGTCAAGATCTCATGGCGCTCATACGTTGTTGGGTTGTGGGTGAACGGCCAACCATGCGCAGCTTTCACCATGTTGGAGAGTACTTCCGGGCACGGGCGGTTGGTATCTCGACCGGACTTCGAATTGGAACGTGAGCAACGTGGTTGCGAAGCTGACGACAGTCGTATCAGCAGCCGAGAGCGAGAAACTCTCGTCCGTGGGCTGGCCGACCTCTCAACGCTGGCCGATGAGTACGAATCGTACGTCGAGTTTGCGGAGGGGGATCGTTGATGGGCTATGTGGCCAGTGATGTCGAGAGACTGTGGGACGACGAACTTGAGCTCTACGGCTGGCTCATCGAGGTAAGCAAATATCAGAAGCGATACGATCTCGAACCCGCAATCCGACGGTGCCTCGAACACCCCGATGGTGATGTGCGCGCAGGGGCTATTCGAGCACTTGGCTACTACCTGCACATCGACGGGTTCGCTGCCGAGGCTGAATCCTATATGGATGATGATGGTTCGGTGGTCATGGCAGCGGTGCTGACCTGGGCCTTCTACCACTACGGAACCAACGAGCGGAATCAGAATCCGAGTTTCAGTCGATGATTGACTGGGATGCCATCGACACCTACGTCGAAACAGAACTTGAGCGTCAGGGGAGCGGATCTGACCAAGACTCCCACTCTGGCCCCCCGTAGGGAGCTGGTGGTGCGAGCCTGCCAAACCCGCTATTTCAAGAGTGGAGCTGACGGGATTCGAACCCGTGACCCCCTGCCTGCAAAGCGGAACGGGGATGGTTCGGGGGGTGTTGCGTAGGTGCGGGAGTCGCTAGGGGAGTGGTGTTTGCGGTTGGGTGGTGTCAAGGCGGTTCGGCTGCTGTGGCTACCGGTTTGCCTCCCAACGGTCCAGATTTCTACCTCAGGTCTACCGTAGAGTCCTCGTCTGGGTCAAGGATTCGATAGACCTCGAGGGCGAGCCAACGCTTCGAGCGGCCGGCGATGCCTTGGATCTCGATCACGATGCCGAGTTCTTCGAGCTTACGCACATAGTTGAGCGCGCTCTGGACCGTCACGTCGAGACGGTCGGCCACTCGATTGGTCGTGATGATGGGGTTCTCGAAGACAAGATCGACGACCTCGATGACTCGCGAGCGGTGACCGTGCAGGCGGAGCCTGAACTGCTCCCGGAGGTCGGCAAGGGCCTCGGCCCGTTGCACCGCATCGTTGGCCTGCTCGGCGACACCGACAAGGAAGAAGTCCAGCCATTCGTCGAGCTGACCGTTCTCGCGGACTGCTTGCAGCCGGTCGTAGTAGTCGGCTCGTCGCCGCTCCAGATAGGCGCTGAGGTAGAGCAAAGGCTGAGGTAGCAGCCTCTTCTCGATGAGTAGGAACGCAATCAGAAGCCGGCCCAGGCGTCCATTGCCGTCGAGGAAGGGGTGGACGGTCTCGAACTGGTAGTGGACGAGCGCGATCTCGAGGAGCGGCGGGATCTTCGTCGGCTCATGAAGGAACCGTTCGAGGTCGCTGAAAGCCGACTCCATCACATCGGGCGGCGGTGGGACGAAGATGGCAGTCTCCGGCCGGTTGTCCGGTGAGCCAATCCAATTTTGGGTCGAGCGGACCTCGCCTGGCATCCGCTCCTGGCCCCGGACGCCGGTCATCAACACATGGTGGGTTTCGCAGATCAGACGCCGGGACACCGGTAGGTCGTCCAGACGGTTGAGGCCGTGTTCGAGCGCCCGAATGTAGTTGGTGACCTCGGCGACCGGGCCCTCTGCCGAGAGACGGGCTTCTGCATCGAACACATCGGAGAGGGATGCCTGCGTTCCTTCAATCCGGCTACTGGCCAGTGCCTCGCGCGCCACGTAGGGTTGGATGAGCAGGTGCGGGTTCGGGAGTAGACGTCCGGCCCCGGCAAGACGGCCCAGTGCCCGGTCGGCGTCGGAGAGCCGAAGGACGGTTTCCGGCTTCAGGACGTATGAGCGTGGGAGCGGCTCGGGATGGTAGGCCCAGTAGCCATGCGGGCCAGGGGTTTTGACGGCCGAACCCATCCCTGGAGCTTCAAACCTCTTTGGATCCATAGCACTAGGCTACAAAGAAGTAGGTCCTTTCTTTGTAGCTTGACGCTCTCGCTTCAAGGAACTTTGACGGTCTGCGCTACTTTTGCCGTCGAATCCACCACTGACGCAACGGCTCGTGCGGCCGCCCAGCTGAGCTGCCCAGCACATCGCCGAGACGTGCGGCGACATGGCCGAGGCGTCCAAGCTCGTCGGGTGCGGCACCAGGGTCCGCCACGGCCTGGCCGACGTCGCCGTCGAGCATCACAGCGACGGCTACGCCTTCACCAGCGGCCTCCAGACGTGCGGGTCGGCGTGGTCCTGTCCCATCTGTTCGTTCAAGATCCGGGTGAAGCGGTCGGCCGAGATCGCCCTCGCTATCGCCGGCCATCGGGCAATCGGAGGGACGGTGTTGTTGTTGACGCTGACCACCCAGCACAGCACCGGTGAACTGCTCGATGACGTGTGGTCGGCGGTGCAGGACGCCTGGGGCTACATCACCGCCCACTCCCGCTACCGCAGCTCCGTGACGAACTGGGCATCGGGTTCGTCCGCACCATCGAAGTCACGCACGGAATCAACGGCTGGCACCCCCACCTGCACGTGCTGCTGTTCATCGACACCCCGGTCGACCCCTTCAACACATCCGACGAGTACCGGTCGATCGCCCAGTCTTCCACGACCTGTGGGTGCGACGCATGGAAGTCAAGCACTGCCGAGACGTGCGCTCATCGGTCGGTGTGGATCTACGCCCGGTCAAGGACGACGGCGCCGGAGGCGTTGGCATGTACTGCACCAAAGCCGGCTAGGAGGTCGCCTTGGCGGATGGTAAAGCCGGGCGCACATCCACCAGCCGCCACCCGTTCGCCATCGCCTACGACGCGGTCGAAACGGGCGACGTGGTCGACATCCGCTTGTTCCGGGAGTGGATCCGCTCTTCTCACGGCCGCCGTATGTGGACCTGGTCCCAGAGCCTTCGTCAGAGCTCCGTCTCGGACGGCGCCCCACGATTGCGGGCGCCTGATGAACCAACCAACCAAACAAGACGGGAGAAATGATCATGTTGTTCAAGAACCTGGTCGTCAGCGAGACGGCCTACGAACTGCTCTTCCAGGAGTCCGAGCCGGTCTACGTCTACGAAGAAGGCGTATTCGGCAACGACCGCACCCAGGACCGGGACACCGACACCGACACCGGCTACCCGCTGTGGACCGTCCGGGTCACAGCGTCCGATGCCCGCAATCGTGAGCAGCAGACTCTCGAGGTGCGGGTGGCGTCCAAGGATCGGCCCGAAGCAAACTTCCAGGAGCGGGTCATGCTGCCGAACCTTCGGGTGCAGGCATACAGCCGACGCAACGAGCGGGGTATCAGCACCATGTGGTCGGCCGATGCGTTCGCCGTGGCCGGCCAGTCGAAGCCGACGGCCGCCCCGTCGGGCTCGGCCAAGGCTGCTTGATCGGAGGCGTGGAATGGTTGACACCACTGACAATCCGAAGCTCGTCTACTCCGTCGACGAGTGCGCCGACCTGCTCGGCATCGGCCGGTCCTTGGCGTGGCAGATGGTCCAGCAGGGCCAGCTCGGCAGCTTCAAGATCGGTCACCGCCGCCTCGTGGCATGGCAGGACCTGGAAGCGTTCATCGCCAACCGTCGAGAGATCGCCCAAGGCGACGTGGCCTGATGGCGACTCGTCGCGGCCACGGGGAAGGTTCGATCTATCGAGTTGAGGGCGGCTGGACTGCTGTCCTGGATCTTCCCCGTGGCCCGGACGGGAAACGCAACCGCCGTCGGAGGCGAGCCAAGACCAAAGCAGAGGCGCTCGACAAGCTCCGTTTGCTGCAATCCGAGGTGGCCACGACGGGCGACATCGTCGATCGTGACCGTCGAGTGTCGGCCACCCTCGCCGACTTCTACAAGGTGCGTGAAGCCAAACGTATCGCAACCAGAACCCTGGAACTCGATCGCTGGATGATCGGCGTGATCGATGACATTCTCGGCAACCGACGGATCATCGATCTGGGCGTCGCCGACGTCGATCGCTTCCTCGCCGTGGCCGCCGAGGGCCGCAACGGCAGGCCAATCGGCCGCTCATCGTTGCGCCGAATCCGCTCCA
This sequence comes from Acidimicrobiales bacterium, assembly GCA_965216685.1. GTDB lineage: Bacteria > Actinomycetota > Acidimicrobiia > Acidimicrobiales > SZUA-35 > JAHELU01. Next base: position 1,605,509 of record OZ244195.1, on the reverse strand, counting down.
CGCTCGTGGCAGCCATCAAAACGACATGCGCCTCGGTCTGGTCCATCGAAACGTTGCCGATCTCTCAGTGATGCCAACCGGTCTCGGCGAGAAGGTTGAATGTCGAGCGTTGTCGATCGATGAGCTCAACCGTTTGTGCGAAGCCGCAACAGGCACGATGGCGATCCTCGTCGATCTCATCGGCCGCAACGGCCTCCGCCCCTCCGAGGCTCGGGCGATGCGATGGCAGTTCGTCGACCTCGACAATCTCACAATGACCGTTCGAGCACAGCTGAGCAACAAGGCTGAGTTTGTCGAACCGAAGACCCGTCAGCCCTACCGAACGATCCGCATCGATGAGCTGACGGCTGACAAGCTCCGCCGCTGGCGTGAGCGCCAGGAAGTTCAGCGGTCGACCGCCGGAGACTACTGGCTTGACCTCGACCTCATCGCCGCGACCGCATCCGGGCGCCCCGTCCAGCGCCATAACCTCCGCCGTTCGATCCGAGCGCTCTGCGCCCGCCTCGACATTGACCCGCCGATTACGTCCTACGAACTCCGTCACACCGCTATCAGCATCCAAGCGGAGGCTGGCTATGCCGCCTTCCAGATCGCCGACTGGGCCGGCACCTCGGCGCGTATGATCTCGGAGGTCTATCGCCACAAGCTCGGGGGTGTGATTGGGCTTGCGCCAGTCAGGGCTACTTGAGCAGCGACACCCACTCCGTGACTACATCCGGGTCGACTGTCAACGCGTCCGACTGAGCTTCTGGCGTGACTCTGATCCATGCCGTGCCCGGCTTTGCCTCAAGAAAGGCATACCAGAACTCGACGATGAGAATCTGTTCCGGCTTCAAAGCGGAGTTGCTATCTGTGAACCGAAAATGGATCATTTGATCCTCGGGATACAGAATCCGGCCGCGATGCGGACTGGCCGATTCGAACGAACCAACCATCCGCATCCGATTTTCTGGGCGCAGTGCTGGATGCTTCGTCTTTGCGACCCCGGGTGTATAGAACTCATCGTGCACCGATGCCTGCCATCTGAGGTCCCGAACGGCCTCGGACTCTTCAAAGTAGGCGTACACGGCAATCGCGAAGTGTGGGTTGGTGCCGGCGACCCGGGATCTGTTCCTGACCCCAAAGGTCAGGCGAAGCTGGTCAAAGAGCAAAAAGTCGAACGAGAGTACAGGGTCGACAACGAGATTTCGGCCCGCGTTGTAGAGGGCAGCCACCATCGTCTCAGGCATCTCGTGCGAATCAGTATCGATCCGATGGTAGTAGCGGCCGTTTCTAGAACGATGAGGCTTCGTTGGGCTCTCGGGTACGAGGATCATCAGCACGCCATCACACTGTTTGATCCTTAGCCCAGCGAGCGGTGGATCGAGGCTGTTCGGTAGCCAGCTCGCGATGTTCCGGTTCAAGTGACCAATCTTTGAACCGTCAAAGCCTCGGAGTGCGCCGGCCGGTCGATCATCGGCTGCGTGAACAACGACAATGCCGCCGTAGGTATTAGCGAACGCTCCGATCTCCTTGCTCAGGAGATTTCGCTTGAAGTCTTTCGCTGTGGGATCGGACTTCGGCGCCCCCTTGAATTCAAGCCAGTCCGTTTCTCCATCGTCACTTACGGCAGACCCGGCGATACCGACAAGCTCGTCCATGGTCGAGATTCCCTCGAAACGGCGCCGTAGTTCGTCGGAGGCGGACAAGTCAGTCAAAGCATCAGCCGCCTTTCGGGGATTGAAGGCTACCGGTTTGGCTACCGGCCGCCCTTTGGAGACCCGGAAGCCCTAGTGGAGCTGAGGGGATTCGAACCCCTGACCCCCTGCTTGCAAAGCAGGTGCTCTAGCCAACTGAGCTACAGCCCCGTGTCTTGTGGACAGCAGTCCAGGTTATCGCCGCCCACGTCAGCCGTGGGGTGAATATCGCAATCGTCGCACCAGACCCGCCCGATTCGCCCCGGGGCCGCAGTGGTCCTACGCTGACGATCTTGAGTTCCGGGAATGTTGGGGCCGATGCCCCCGGAGTGGCAGGCGACGCGTCGTCGAATGGGCCGACGTTGACGCGTCGTCCGATGCCCCGGCAGAGTAAGCGACCCTTCTACGGCTGGGTGGTGGTCGTTGCCGTCTTCGTGATCTTGATGGTGGCGTCGGGGATCGGATTTTACAATGCCTCGGTCATTTTGTCGGCGGCGACGGAGGAGCTGAACGCCTCGGTCGGGGCGGTGTCGGGTGCGACCGGGCTGTTCTTTGCCATCAGTGGGCTCACCGGCTTTGCTCTGGCCGGTCGGATGGAAACGGTTGATCTTCGCTGGTTCTTCGTTGGCGGCGGCATCGCCGGAGCCGGCGCCCTCTACGGGCTGCGATGGGTCGACAGCGTGCCGGCGCTTTACCTCTTCTTCGCCCTGTTCGGGATCGGGTTCGGGGCCGGTGGCCTGGTGCCCGCCACCACGTTGGTGACCCGCTGGTTCGACCGCCGCCGCTCGATTGCCTTGTCGGTTGCTTCCACCGGGCTGTCGGTCGGCGGTATCGTCCTGACCCCGGTTGCCGCATGGCTCATCAACCGTGACGGGTTGGCTGACGCCGGCGCTCCGATGGCGGCCATCTGGCTCCTGGGTACGGTGCCGATCGCCTTGTTGCTGGTGCGGCCGTTTCCGTCGACCATGGGACTGCGGCCTGATGGGGATGAGGCCCCGTCGGCCGACGGCACCACACCCAGCCCCACCGCCGAGGCCAGCCCCACCGCCGATGAACCTTTACCCGGCGTGCCCTACGCCCAGGCTCGCCGCACCCGCCTCTTCATCGGGCTGTGTGCCGCCTATCTCTTCATCTTCTTCGGTCAGGTCGGCGGCCTGGCCCAGCTCTACAACATGGTCCAGGAGCGGACCGACGCCGCTACCGCCAGTACCTCGCTGTCGGCTCTGGCTCTGGCCAGTGTGGTGGCCCGGCTCGTCGGCGGTGTGGTCGTCATCAAGGTCGACACCCGGTCCTTCACGATCGTCGTGGCCGTCGTCCAGGTCGTAGCGTTGGCCCTGCTGGGTCTGGCCGCCACCCCGCTCACCCTGATCGCCTCGGCCGTCATTCTCGGCGTGTCGATCGGCAATCTGCTCATGCTCCAACCCCTGCTGCTGGCCGAGGCCTTCGGCGTGGCCGAGTACAGCCGTATCTACAGCTTCAACCAGCTGATCGGAACCGCCGGGGTGGCCGCCGGACCGTTTGCTCTCGGCCTGGTGCGCGACCTGGCCGACTACCGCCTGGCCTTCCTGGTAGCGGCGGTGGCCACCTTGAGTGGCGCCGTCGCCCTGGGGATCGGCGGGCCGACAAGCGCCGTCCACCGGCTCCGGCCGGCCGGTCTGGCCGACGCCACCTAGGGGGCAAGAACCGGTCAAAGGTATCGCCAAAGAACGGTAATCTGCCCCAATGATGGGTGTCGAAGGGCCTACAGACGATAGCTTTATGTCGTGGCAGTCGATGTCCACGAGACGGGTGCGAGCGGTTCGCGCGGCTCGATACAACTCATCGATCTGACGGAAGAGGAGACGGAGGCCCCGTTTGCCGTCCGGGAGGCCGATGGGTCACTTGACGCTGCCCCCAGCCGGATCCCCACCAAGGCTGAGACGCTGGCCTGGTTGGAGCGCCATCCGGTCATCGTCGGTGTCGCCACCGGAGTGGTCTGCTTTTCCATTATCGCCGCCGCCATGTCGGTGGTTCTCGGCTCCGAGTCCGACAGCAGCACCGACGATCCGGTGGCCGGTGCCGCCGCGTCGGAGACTGACGGCACCCAGGGTTCGTTCGCCTCCAGCGGATCGTCGGGCGCCAACTTCACGTCCGACGAGTCGAAGCTGTCACGAACCGGCGCCGGCAAGGTCTCCGATGAGGTCGATGGCCGGAGTGACGGCGAGGACAGCGGCACCCTCGACGTCGACCCTGACGGCCCGACCGCGCTCAACCCCAGACCCAGGTCCAACCTCAGCGGTCAGATCCCCAACACCGACGACGATCTGATGAACCGCAACCCCGACAGCGACACCACCGGCACCGACGCCGATGGCCTAGCCGGCAGCACCGGCGGCGCCCCCACCGCCACGACGACACCGTCGACAGTCAACCCTCGTAGCTCCACCACACTCAATCCCGGTCCCAACGTGGGCGGCGGGATGCCGACCACGGCCACCACCGTCCCACCGGTCACCAACCCGACGGCTGTTGTCACCTCGCCCTCCTCGTCGGTGACCAATCCGCCGTCAACAGGGGCAACCGTGTCGCAGACACCGTCCACCCCGGCCCCCACCAGCCCATCGACCAATCCCACCTCGCCGCCCCCCACCGATCCGCCGACCACCCCGACCACGGCGCCTCCGCCGTCGCTGTCGATCGCCGCCCCCGGCAGCGGGTCGAGTCACCCAATCGAGACGGCCACCAATTTCGCCGCCGATTTCGTCCCCGGGGCCACCGAATACTGCTGGTCGCTCACCCAGGGCGGGGCCACTCCGATCAGCAGCTGCAGCTCCGGCACCACCTACCAGCTCCCGGGCTCACCGGCCGGCCTCGTCCCGGGAACGGTCACGGTGACGGCCACGGCCAAAGGCCCGTTCGGGACCGTGACCAATTCGATCTCGATCGTGCTCTACAAGGCCAACGTCCTGAACAACCCCACTCGTGACCTGACCATCGGTCGCAACGCTCTGCGGGTCGGGGTCATCGACATCGGCGGCACCAACCACTGCTTCCGCATCACCCAGTCGGGCTACAGCTCCGGTGAACTCTGCTACGTCGAGACAGGCAAGACGTTCAACAAGAACGATCCCATCTGGAACTCGCTGTCGCCGGGCCGGCTGACGGTCACGGCCACCGTGTACCGGGGGAGCACCCGCATCGGGTTCGACTCGACCTCCATCAATCTGATCGAGGCCAGTGCCCCCGGCGGTGGCGGCGGTGGCGGCGGTGGCAACAAGGCGTCGTCGGCCAACTAGACCGGCCGATCACCGGCCGGCGTCACCGATCCCGTAGAAGAATCCGGCGCGATCACCGACGAAGATCTGCCCGTCCCACACCGCCGGGGTGGACTCGACGCAGCCGTCAAGGGGTAGCGTCCACAACAGCCGGGGCCGGGCCGGCGTCAGATCGAAGGCGCGAAGTCCGACGGTGCAATCGGCCTGTATCAGCGTGTCGTCGACCACCACCGGTGACGACCACAACGGCGGGTCGAACGGCAGGCTCCACTGTTCCGAGCCATCGGTTCGGTCAAGACCGAGGACTCGCCCATCGGAGCTGGCCACCAGGACGAGATCGTTGTACAGCGCCGGTGTGGCCCACACCCCGGTATCGAGGCCGCGGTTGGCCTCGATGCTCCACACCACCGGATCGTCGGGTCGGCTTGGGTCGAGCCGGAAGATCTGGCCGAGCTCCTGGGCCCGGGCCGAACCCCGTTCGTATTCCGCGCCGACGTACAGTTGGCCTTCGCCGTCGATGACGATCGAGGCGTCGACGTCGTCACCGACCCAGAACCGGAACACCCGCTCCGGTTCACCGCCGGTGGCCACCGGACCGAGATCCCAGCCTTGAATGAGGCCACCGGAGTTGGCGAAGTAGACGATCGAGCCGCTGACCGCCACCGAGTTCTCGATCGACACCTGCACATCGCCGAGGTCGTCCAGTAGTTCCTGATCCCAACCGGCGACCGAGGCCACCAGCTCCGGGTTGATGTCAACCAGACCGTCGGCGTCGTAGCCCCGGTTGAGTTTCACCACGTAGAACCGCGAGTTCTCGCCCCCCACGATCATGAGATCGTCGATGATCATCGGTGAGCCGTCCCAGTCGTTGTTCCACAGCGTCGGTCCACCAACTTCGGACGACAGCGCCCACAGCTCGGTCGGCTCGGCCCGGTCGAGAGCCACGATGTGCATCGAGTTGTCGCGACTACCGGTGTAGAGCAGGGGAAATCCGTCGGGGTCGACTGTGGCCGTTCCCTTGATGATGTCACCGGTCACGAACGGCGGGTACACGGTTTGGCCGTTGGCCGGATCGAAGAAGTTGATGGCCCGGTTGTACCCGCCCACCGCCACCCACCAACCGGCGTCGTCATCGTCCGCCGCCGGCGGCGACGTCGGTGGTCGGAAGACCAGTGGTTGTCCGGTCCAGCCGGTCCCGCACCATTCCTTGGCCGCGCTGCCCACAAACGACGTCGAGCAGCCCAGGTTCACCGACCACTGGACCTCCGGCTGACTGGGGACCGGGCCTCGCCCGTGGAAGCTGCGGGTCGGACTGCCCCGAAACGTGAGGAGGCCCTCAACCGACCCGAGGGCACTCCAGGGCTGCCCCGATGACGCCGGGTCGACCCACACACCGGCCGGCGGCGGCGCCCTGTCGCCGGAACTCGCCGCACTGTCGAGGTCTGCGGTGGAGCCAGGCTCACCATCGGGCCCGTCGTCACCAGGCTCGTCGCCGGACTCGTCCGCGTCCTCGGCCCCGGCGTTGGCGTCCGGCACGGAGTCGTCGGCCGCCAACTCGTCGGGCGCCACCGACGAGCTCACAATTGAGGGCTCTTCGACCGCACTGGTCAGCGCGGCCAGATCGGCACCGCTCACCGCCACCGTCGCTGTGCTCCGGCTGCTCCCGCTCACAACGTCGGCGGCCACGGCCCCGGCAATCCCGAGCAGGCCGAGGATCACGGCGACAATCAGCCAGCGGGGCGGGGGAGGGGGCACGTAGAACGGCCCGTCCGGTTGCGCCCCCACCGCCACCGCCTCCGCCTCCGCCGATCGGTTCACTAGCCCAGTCCGCCCTCGGCCACCATTCGTTCCAGGGTCAGCTCCGGATGATCGGCAACCACCCGGTCCATCCAGTAGCGGCTCTCGAACAGGGCCAGCATGGTGCCGTCGTCGCGGCTCATGACCGAGACTCCCTGCATGGCGTTGAGAGCGGCCGCGCTGTCGGCGTCGGTTCGGCGGGCGATGGTGTAGGGGGTGGTGGTCAGTTCGATGGCGGCCCCGAACTCCGACTCCAGCCGATGGCTTGCCACCTCGAACTGGAGCATGCCGACGGCGGCGAACACAGGAGCCTGGTCGCCCAGGTCGGGATCCCGCAACACCTGGATCGCCCCTTCCTCATCCAGCTGAACGATGCCTTTCCGGAACTGCTTGAACTTCGACGTGTCCTTCACCCGGGCCCGCATGAAGTGCTCGGGGGCGAAGGCCGGCAGGGGCGGGAAACTGGCCGGTCGGCTGCCCGGTCCGTCGACCCAGACGGCGTCACCGACACGGAGATCGGAGGCGTTGACCAAGCCGAGCACATCACCGGGGAAGGCCACATCGGCGGTGTCGCGGTCCTGCCCGAACATCGTCTGGGCGAACTTGGTGGAGAACTGTTTCCCGGTGCGTTCGGCGATGGCGGTGATGCCCCGTTCGAACTTGCCCGAGCAGACCCGCACGAAGGCGATCCGGTCCCGGTGGGCTTTGTCCATCCCGGCTTGAACCTTGAACACCATGCCGCAGAACGGCTCATCCAGGGCCCGGCGGGTGCCGTCGGCCAGCAGCCGGGGGGCGGGGGAGGGTACCAGGTCGACCACCCCGTCGAGCAGGAACCGAACCCCGAAGTTGGTGAGAGCCGAGCCGAAGAACACCGGCGTCGATTCACCGGCCAGGAACGTCTTGAGGTCGACGTCGCGGCCGATCTCGTCGAGCAGGCCGACCTCTTCCGATGCCTGGATCCACCATTCACCGTCGAGTGCTTCGGCCTCGGTGGCGTCGACTTCGGTTTCCGGGGCGATGGTCGACCCCCGGGCCGTTCGCTCGAACCGGGTGTAGGTGCGGGGCTCGGAGCCTCGGTGGATCACGCCCCGGAAGTCGCCGGGGATGCCGACCGGCCAGGTCATCGGCGTCGGCTCGACGACCAGCGTTTCCTCGATCTCGTCCAGCAGCACCAGCGGGTCCTTGCCCGGTCGGTCCCATTTGTTGATGAAGGTGAGGAACGGGATCTCCCGTTCCCGGCACACCTCGAACAGTTTGAGGGTCTGGGGCTCGATGCCTTTGGCCGCATCGAGCACCATCACCGCGGCGTCGGCCGCCGCCAGCACCCGGTAGGTGTCTTCGGAGAAGTCCCGGTGGCCGGGGGTGTCGAGCAGGTTGATGACGCAGTCCCGGTAGTCGAACTGGAGGGCGGTGGAGGTGATGGAGATGCCTCGCTGCTGCTCCAGGTCCATCCAGTCGGAGGTGGCCGAGCGGCGACCCTCTCGGGCTTTGACCGATCCGGCCTCCTTGCCCAGAGCCCCACCGTAGAGGAGGAACTTCTCGGTCAATGTCGTCTTACCGGCGTCGGGGTGGGAGATGATGGCGAACGTCCGCCGCCGCTTTGCTTCTTCCTTGGGCTCGCTCACTGCGCTTCACACTACCTGTCATCGTTGGACCATTGGGTGCGCTCGGCGCGTCAAATACGAACGCTGGAGCGCACAGGACGAGGTGGCACACCATTGTGTGCGCTCGTCGCCCCGGAATCGGGGCGTACGGCGCACAGATGCCAGGGGAGTGGTTAGTGCATCGGTTCGTCTTGGTCGACGTTGTTCAGGTCGATGATCCCCAGTCGGACCGCGCTCAGCACGGCATGGGTCAGCGACTGGGCGTCGAGCTTGCGGTAGATGGCATTCAGGTGGTTGTGCACCGTCTTGATGGTGATGCCGAGATGACGCCCGGCCTGCTTGGTGCTCATGCCGTCGGCGATGGCCTGCAGAATCTCCACCTGACGATCCGACAGCAGATCCTGCCCGGCCTCGGCCTGGCGGGCCGAGTTCAGCATCGCTCCGGCCAGAGCCGGCGACAGCACCGTGTCGCCCTCGGCCACCCGATGCACGGTCTCCCGAACCTCGGTGAACGACGTGCCCTTGCTCAGGTAGGCGCTGGCTCCGGCGGCGATGGCGTCGCGGGTCTTGTCGATGTCGTCGTGCATGGTCAGCACGGCGACCCTGATCCCGTTGCCCTCTTCCCGGATCTGGCGGGTGGCCTCGATGCCGTCCATCACCGGCATCGACAGGTCCATCAGCACAACGTTGGGCTGCAGCGCCCGGGCCAGGGCCACCGCCTCTTCGCCGGTCGATGCTTCGCCCACCACGGTGTCGCCGGCGGCCTCGAAGGACTTGCGCAGTCCTTCCCGCAGGAGCGCGTGGTCGTCGGCCAGCAAGATCTTGATCATTTGACTTCCTATTCGGCGGCGCCTACTCGGCGCTTTGACTGGATCGGACGGTAATCACCGTACCTTCTTCCGGTTTACTTGAGATCGTGAGCAAGGCTCCCACTGAAGTGGCCCGTTCACGCATCCCCACGAGCCCGTAGGCGTTGCCGCGGATTCCCTGGGTTGGATCGAAGCCACGTCCGTCATCTTGGACGACGAGCACACCCTTCCCATCGGCTATCGACCAGGCAACGTGAACCTTTGAAGCCTTCGCATGCTTCTCGATGTTAGTCAAAGCTTCCTGGGCAATGCGCAGAAGTTCGTTTTCCACTCGGGCCGGTAGCCGGTCGGCCAGCGTACGGGGTGTCACCAGCGACACTTCCAGTTCGCTCCGAGCCCTGAACCGATCCACCACCTCGGCCAGCACCACGCTGAGGGGACGCTCCTCGGAGACCGCGGCCCGAAGCTCGAGCAACGTCGACCGGAATTCGGAGATGGCCTCCTGCACGTCTTCGTGGAGTTCCTTCAGTTCCGACGACGACTCGTTGCGGTTGATCCGCTCGAGCTCCATGGCGATGTAGGTCAGGTATTGGCCAAGACGATCGTGGAGGTCGCGGGCGATGCGGGATCGTTCCTCGGCCGCCGCCAGGGCCCGCAGCCGGTTGAACGACCGGGCGTTGGCCAACGTCAGGGCCAGCACGCTCGACATGCCGGTCAGCATCTGGGCGTCGCGTTCGTCGTAGCGCCCGGCCTCGGTGTGTTCGATGGCCAGCAGTCCGGTGTCGGCACTGCGGACCACCAGGCGGATGTAGAGGCCGGACCCGGGTCGGCTGGAGACGGCGGCCAGGTCGGGGATACGAACGATCGTCGGTGAGTTGAGCGCCCGCTGCAGAATGTTGGGTAGCTGTTCGGTCGCCAGTTCCGGCGGTAGGCCGAACCCGTCCTGGATGACCGGCGACCAGGTGCCGTCCTCGAAACTGAGCAGGGCGATACGGCGGGCGTCGAACGATTCGATCAACTCCCGCCGGGTGTGCTGCACCACATCGGCCAGGTCGAGTGACGACGGCAGGGTGCGGGCCAGGTCGTTGAGGGCGGCCAGAAGTTCATTGGTCTGGGCCAGCCGATCGTTGCGGTCGACCAACAGTTTGCGCCGACCCTCGTATTCCAGGAGACGGTTGAGGGCCACCCCGGGCATGATGGCCACCCCGGCCAGTGCCGTCATGGCCGCGGTGTTGGGAACCAGCGCTCCCACCAGATCCAGGTCGATCGACTCGGTGATCATGGCCTCCGGCCCCAGCAGCCGGCCGATGGTGACGGTGAGAATGGCCAGGGCGGTGGCCGCCAATCCCATGTGGAGACCCCAGCCGAAACCGGCCACGGCGATGGCCACCAGCAGCGTTCCCGCCATCGGGTTGGAGAAACCACCGACCAGGCTGACGGCCACCGAAAGCACCACCACATCGGCCAGGGCCAGGCCGATGTTGTAGGCCCCCAGATGACCGAGTCGCAACGGGCGAAGGGTCCGCCATGGGGTGAGGAAGATGGCGATGGTGACCGTGACCACCAGCCGCCAGTCGACCTCCCGGCCGGTGATGGTGATGAGCAGGCCGAGCAGCACCGCTCCCCATCGCAGCGCGGCAATGACCGCATTGATCGAGGCGGAAATGCGGGGGCTGATGTACAGCTCCTCGGGCGTCAGAGTCGCCGGCAGTTCCTGAGTGTGGAATTCCTGGGTGTGGAACTCGCCCCGGTAGAAGTTCTGCCGTGACCCGCCGAGCCGCCGCAAGAGTTCGCTTGCCTTGGTTGTTACTGGTCCGGACACTATTCTCCCCATCGGCAGAAATTCGACGAGGTTTCAGGTAGTTGTCCCAGCCTACTGTTGGCCGGCCGTCGCCACGGATTCCCCGGCCGCTATTTTCCGAGGGGTTCACCGGCCCGTCAGGGCGCCGACGGCCACCGGAGCAGCCGGGTCGACGTCGAACGAGGCGCCGTTCAGCACCGTGGCCCCCAACCGATCGGGATGCTGGGCGATACGGGTCTCGACGTGGTCGAGCACTGTGGCCATGTGGGCTGAGCGGGCTTGTGAGGTGATGCGATCGGGGTGGCCGGTGAACCACAGGTGGAACGGCTGGTCGGCCTCCTGGGTGCGGGCCTTGGCCACCGAACCGGCGGCGGCCACTCGGGAGTCGATGATGTGGTCGATCACCGGCAGCGACGGGTTGCCGTGGGCCCCGTTGCCGCAGAAAACGTAGTGATCGGCCGTCACCGCGGTGGCGAACGTCCGGTCGAGGTTGTTGGGGCTGCCGTGATGCTGGACCTTGACCAGGTTGAGGTGACCGGCCGCCTCCTCCGGGTCGTTGTCGCCGTTCTGGTCGAGCCGACCGGCCTGGCGCAAACCGTCGAGGATGTCCTCCTCGTGAGCGTCGCCGGTGAACAGGGCCGTCACCCCGTTTTCCTCGGCCAGGGCGACGATGGAAACCAGATTCTGCGGGGTCAGACTGGACCGCCGGGCGCTCTCCACGATGCGGGGTGCCCCGCTGTCGGTGGTCAGCAACCGCTCGGCGATGTCGGCCGTCAGTTCCTCGATGGCCTCGGTGTTCTTCTCCACCCACTCGGCCCAGTCTTCCCGGAACGACCGCAGCTGACTGCTGGTCGGGGCCAGGACATGCACCGTCATCCCGCCCACCACCCTTGACGGGACGGTGGGGTCGTTGCCGCCCGGCCGTTCCACCAGCCCGCCGGCGAATCCGTCGTTGACCGAGTCGATCAGGCCGCCCCCACCGATCTTCTGGTCGAGTTCGATGGCCTGCAGGAAGCCGGTGGCCAGGTTGTCGACCCGGCGCACCTCCTCGGTGGGGATGTCGAGAGCCGTTGACAGCCGTTGCCGGTCGTGGAGCAGGTGCCCGTCGTCGTCGAACACCGCCGAGAAGATCAGGTGCTGAGCCCGCAGAGCCGCTCCCACGTCGGCCGCTTGGCGACCCAGCAGGTCGGGGAACGAGTTGTGCCACAGGTGGCGGAGCCGGGGCGGACGGTGGTCGGGAGCCGCGGCATTGGGGTTGCCCTGACCGGCGGGGTGGTTGGCGTGGAAGTCGGCCCGGGCCTGCTGGATCAGATGGTCGACCAGCACCACGACTCCGTGAATGTGGTCGTTGTCGATATGGGTCACGCAGACCAGATCGATTTCGTCGACCGCGGTCAGACCGGGGGCGGCGTTGGCCCGAAAGGTGCCCCTTCGTCCCCCGTCGAAGAGAACGGTCCCTCCGCCCGAGCCGGTGAGCAGCAGGCAGTCGCCGTCGCCGGCGTCGAATGCGGTGAGTTTCATGACAAAGCCTTCACTGGTTTTCCCGCCGCCGGATGGCGGCGAATGCCTTGGCTTCGGCCACCGCCTGGTCACCGTCGACCAATCCGTACCCGGCATCACCCTGCCAGGCGTAGGTGTAACCGGCCAGCGGTTCGGCCGTGCGGCGCAGGATGCTGGTGATCTGGGCCGCCCGCAGCTCGGGATCGACGGCCAACATCAGGCCTACCACGCCGCTGATGTAAGGGGCGGCCATTGACGTGCCGGTCATCGCTATCCACCGGTCGGGAGCGAAGCCGTTGGCGGCCACGACGTTGGTGCCGGGGGCGGCGATATCGGGTTTGGCGTCGCCGGTGCGGGTGGGGCCCCGGCTCGAGGTGGGATTGATCGTTCGTTGGGCGGCGTCGAGGTTGGCCACCGAGTTCACGAACGCCCCGCAGGCCAAGGTGGACACCTGCATGTCCGGGCTGTAGGTATTGGGGGAGAAGGCCGACGGCAGCTGGGCCACCAGCACCCCTCGGAGATCGCCGATGACCACCGGGTCGTCGCGTTCGATCCAGGCGTGCCAGGTACCGTCACGGATCTCGTCGCCGATCAGCCGCACCGTCCATTCCCCGGCGGGAACGCCGACCACCGCACTCACACCGTGATCGTTGGAGGCGAAGAACGGCTCCAGATAGACGGATATCCGGTTGAACCCGTTGACCGGGTGATAGCGGTCGTTGTAGATCGAGACCCGGGTCTTGTCGGCCCGGGCGTGATTGAGAATCTGCTCCCCGGCCTGAACCACCGGCAGCGTCTCCCCGTCGGGGGCGGTCAGCTGCACCGAGATGCGGTCCTGGGCCGGATACCAGATCTCCAGTTCGTTCATGGAGATATCGGCCAACCCGTCGCCCAGCACCAGCCAGCCCAGCTCCTGGCTGAGACCCCGGGTCTGGATCCGACCGTGGGCGTGGACCCGACCCAGCAGGTGGCCGATCCCGCCCCGATCATCGGGATCGGTTTGTCCGGCGTTGCCGGCGGCCACGGTGACCGCCCGTCCCGGCGACGACACCGCATAGTCGATCCAGCGGTTGATCACCGCCGTGCCGTCGTGGGAGTGACCGTTGGTACCGAGGCTTATGTTGATCGACACCGGCACCGGTTGGCCCAGCTCCCTCGACCGGTGCTCGGCCATCTCGAAGATGTAGTCGACGGCGTGAGCCAGCCGGCTGGTGTCGTAGAACGATCGTCGGGGGTCGACGTCTTCGGCCGCCAGGGCCAGGGACACGCCGACGATGTCGGCCCGGCGGCAGATGCCCAGGTTGCCGGCGGCGATGGAGGCCACGTGGGTGGCGTGGGAGCCGGGGGCCATGACCGTCTGCGGTTCGAGATCGGTGGCCGGCACTCCCAGGCCGGGAGCGGCGGCGATGGCGGCATCCATGTGCGACTTGAGGATCTCGGAGCCATAGCCCAGCCGGAACGGACCCGGTCGGGCCTCGTGGGGCGATCCCCGGAAGCCGTCGGCGGCCCGCCCGGCCTGGTCCCAGATGGCCAGGAACCGGGTTCCGCCGGTGTCGGGGTCGATGAAGTCAGGATGGGCGAAGTCGAATCCCTCGACGTCGATGATCCCGATGATGACCCCGGCGCCGTGCTTGTGGCTGTCCGAGTCGCTGACCTCCCGCTCCGGGGCATCGGGTTGGCCGGCCGCCGCTTCCGCTACCGTCGGCAGCTTCCTGATCGTTTCACCCGACTCGACCGACGACACCCCCGATGTTCGGGCCAGCTCGACCAGCTTCTCGGCTGTCACCGACATGGCGAACAGGCCGGCCCGGCGCGACATCGAGGTCTCGTCGGCCGCCAACCGCTCGACCTGATCGATGATCCGGGGATCGGTGTCGGAGCCCACCGCCACCGCCTCGGCTCGCCCGCCGTTCAACGGGCCGGGAGCCGAAGGGTCGACTTCCACGAACACGCTGAACTCGGCGTCGGGAAGCTGACCTTGCATCGGTTCGGACTCGTCCAGCCTGGTGGCCGTCGGCAGATCCTCGGCCGGGGCCAACTCGGGGGCGGCAGCCTCCAGTGCCGGCAGCTGCTGGCTCGTGACCTGCACCGTGCGGGCCTCCCGACCGGTGCGCAGATCAGCCTTGGACCGAGCCATCGGGTACACCTCATCGAGCCGATCGCCGGCCAGTGTGTCATCGGGGATTCGAACCGTGGCCTGGTACTCCGACATCAGCACCAGCGGGCCGGTTCTCATGTTCAGCATGGTTCGCAACCGGGGGTGGAGCCGGGAGAGGTTGGTGGCCGTTACCTCTGATTCGGAGCTCGTTGAACGAGGCATCAGATCCCTTCCTCAGATTCGGGTGTCATCAGTAGAGACGGGGCGAGTCCGCTACTGATACGCGTATGGTAGGCGGTCAGCGATCGCGGGCGGCGACGTAGTCGGCCAGAGCGGCCAGGGCGTCGGTGCTGGTCTGGTCGTAGGGGAGCCGGGCCAGTGCGTCGTGGGCCTGATCGAGCAGGCGGCCGATCTCCCGTTCGTTGTGGTCGAGAGCGCCCGTTTCATCGAGGACGTCGATGATGCGGTCGACCTCGGCTCGGGTCAGATCCCGCCGTCCGATCCCTTCGAGCACGTTTTGTTGGGCCGGTGTTGCCGTCGCCAGGGCGTAGGACACGATTTCGGTCGGCTTACCCTCCCGCAGGTCGTCGCCCACCGGTTTGCCCAGCCAGAGCTCATCGCCGGTGAGGCCCAAGGCATCGTCGCGGAGCTGAAAGGCCTGACCCAGAGGGCGACCGAATCGGTCCAGTTGTTGCAGCAGTTCCGGTCCGGGATCGCCGTGCAGGGCCGCCCCCAACTGCAGCGGGCGGACGATGGTGTAGAGCGCGGTCTTGAACGTGGCCACCTGGCGGGCCGTTTGCCGGTCGAGTTCGCCGGCGGCGGCGGCCCTCATGTCGAGATACTGACCGAGGTTGAGTTCGATCCGAAGTTCGTCCCAGATACGGCGAGCACTGGGGAGCACGTGACCGGTCAGTTGATCGGCGTAGACGTGGCCCAGGTCGCCGACCAGGATGGCCACTCCTTCGCCGTAGCGGCGGGGTTCGCCCTGCCAGCCGTTGTCGGCCAGTCGCCGGGCGTTGGCCACGTGCACCGTGGTCGCCCCTCGCCGGGTCGACGAGTTGTCCATGATGTCGTCGTGGATCAGGGCGAAGACCTGGAGGAACTCGAAGGCCGCTCCCACATCGATCACCTGGTCATCGTCAAGGACCTCGGCCGGACCGTCGGCCCCTGCGCCCCGCCATGACCAGTAGCAGAATCCGGCCCGCAGTCGTTTGCCTCCGCTGGTCGTCATTCGTCGCAACTCGTCGACCGCCTCACAGACCCGGGGGTCGACGCTCTCCCAGTGGAGGCGTTGACCGTCGAGTACTGCTTCGAGTTTGGCGTCGACCTTCTTGGCCACCGTGAGCAGCTGATGGGGAACGGCCGGAGTCGACTGAGCTCCGGTCACCGGGCGTCGGTGTCCGGCTCGTCGTCGGGCGAGGAGCCGTTGCCGGAGGCATCGGCGGTCAACAGGTCGGCCACAACCTGATCGACGTCGCCGGTGACGACGGCCAGACGGTCGCGACAGAAGCGCACCAGCTCAACGCCACGAGCCACCCGCTCGGCCAGGTGATCGACGTCGATGTCGGCGTCCTCCAACTCGTCCAGCAGCGCCTCGAGTTCGGCCAGGGCCTCACCATAACGCAGCCCCGACGTCGCGGAGCCCCGATCGAGGCTTGTTTCCGGTGAGCCTCCGGTGTCAGTCACCGGCTTCTCGTTCCGGGTCGGTTTGGGCGGTGGCGGTCACGGCGCTGGTCAACTCTCCATCTGCGGTCACGGTACGAATGGTGTCACCCACGGTAACCTGATCGGCCCGCCGAAGTAGCGTCGTCGCCCCGGCCGCCGGGCCGTCGGCCTTGCCGTCCCCCGTCTCGACGTAGGTGATCGTCCAGCCCCGGCGCAGGGCGGCCGTTGGATCGTTGGCCCTGAGCCGTACGTCGGCCAGATCGAGCTCGGTGGCGGCCCGCTCCAGGAGCCGTTGCGGGGCCCGCCCCAGTCGGAACGTCGCCTGGTCGACGGCGGCCCGCTGCCGTTCCACCGCCCGTTGGGCCGACGACGCCAACCGGCTGCCACAGCCCATCAGCTGATCGGTGGCCCGGCGAAGATGCAGGCCGGTTATGGCCCCGATTCGTTGGGCCGCGTCATCGAGCCGGGCGTCGAACAACGCCACCGATTCGATCAGGGCCTGGGCCGCCGCCGTCGGGGTCTTGACCGAGGTGTGGGCCACCTCGTCGGCCACCGACCGGTCGGTTTCGTGGCCGACACCGACGATCACCGGAACCGGGCAGCGGGCGATGGCCCGGGCCACGTCTTCATGGTCGAACACCGCCAGATCGGTGCGGGCACCGCCGCCCCGGACCACCACCATGACGTCAACATCGAGTTCTGGTCCGGCCGCCGCTCCGAGGGCGGCGGCCAGGCTTGGTACGGCGTCGACCCCCTGGACCCGACTGTCGATCAACGTGATGGAGAACGGATAGCCACTCGTGGTGAGTTGCTCGACGAAGTCGTGGTAGGCCGCACTCTGGTCACTGGTCACCAGGCCGATACGCAGGGGCAGAGCGGGAAACGGGCGCCCCAGGTTGCGGTCGAGGAGGCCCTCCTCGCTCAACCGGTCGAGCAGGGCTTGGCGGGCGGCCGCCATCTGCCCCAGGGTGAACTGCGGGTCGATCAGCGACATCACCAGCTGAACCCGACCCTGGGGTGGATAGTAGGCCAGCTGGCCGCGGATCCGGATCTCGACGCCGTCGTGCATCCGGATGCCGCCCGAGCGGCGCATGATCCGGTTGACCAGCTGGCGGCTGGACGAGAACAGGGCCACCGGGAGCACCGCCTGAGGCGAGCGACCCATGGTGTCGTCGGGATCGACGAGGTCGAAGTAGACGTGGCCGTTGTTGGATCGGGTCAAACCGGAGATGGCGCCCTGGACCCAGATCTGATCGGGAAAGGAGTCGCTCAACACGGCGCTCACCCGGTCGCACAGCCGGCGCACGGTGAAGGTGTCGCCGGGCGGCGAATCGGGGACCGGGGGAGTCTCAGCTGACACTGCTCTACACGGTAACGGCTCAACCGGTAGCCGGGCGGCGAACCCATGCCGGGCGGATAAGCTTGTGGCAACGGCGGACCGCTCAGGCCGACCACCTAGCTTGTTGAAGCAGCTGGATCGAACCGGGTGGTGAGTTTTGTCGCGGCGGACGACATCCAAACCCCGATCCGAGAGAAACCGCCGTGACCATATCCAACGCCGCCCCAACCGGTTCCGATACGACCACCGACGGACTGGTGCCCGATCCCGACATCCTGCTCGTCGGACCCGACTCGTTTCGGGAACCCTCGGTGGAAGCCGACGAACCGGTGGACGGTGTGGCCGTCATGCTGGTGGGCCCGGCCGTCCGCAACCCTCACCTGCTGTACGTCAGCGAGGGGCTGTGCCGTCTGATCGGCTGGCGCTCCGACCAGCTGTTGGGACAGTCGCCGGCGTTCCTGTTCTCGGGCGACGAGGGACCCCGCCAACTGGAG
This sequence comes from Acidimicrobiales bacterium, assembly GCA_965216685.1. Lineage (GTDB taxonomy): Bacteria > Actinomycetota > Acidimicrobiia > Acidimicrobiales > SZUA-35 > JAHELU01. The sequence goes on along the minus strand of OZ244195.1, from coordinate 1,587,472 downwards.
GCGATGCGCCGGGCCGTGTTGTCAACCTGCCCCGACGTCGACGGCGCCCCCGATCTCCTGGACCTGCTGGCCGACCCCAGGGTCATGAAGGGTCATGGCCCGTCGGAGACCGAAACCGGGGCGGATTTCAACCAAGCCGAAGACACAGGGGCCGAAGATACCGAGGCCGAAGACACGGTGATCATCGGCACCACGGAGGTCGAAGATCAGGAGCTGGGCCGGGCCGACGCCGACACGGCGGGCCAGAGCAACGGTCACGGTCTGAACGGCCTGCTGGATCTCAACACCGAAACGATCGACCTCAGTTCGGCCGGCACCAACTCCCGTTATGAGGCATCGACCATGCTGGTCGATCAGGCTCACCAGAAGATCCCGGTCCACTTCACCGCTCAGGCTCTGCCCAGCCCGCAGCCCGGCGGCTCCTACGTGGTGGCCCAGTTCCGTGATCTGCGTAAGTCGGCGGCCGAACGCCTGCTGGCCGATCAGGAGGCCGTCATCGCCTCGCTCAAGCGCGGTCATCATCTGGGACAGCTGTGCCACCAGGTGGCGGTGATGATCGAGCGTTCGTTGGGGGTGAACGCCACCTGTTGGTTGTCGATCACCGGTCCGGACGGCCAACTGGAACCGGTCATAACCGGTGGGTTCGCGGCCGACGTGGTGGCCGCCACCACCGAGGCGGTGGCCCACCCCGGCGGCCATCAGGCCAAACGTCTGGCTTCGGTGAGCGGTCTCCGGGACGATCTGGGCCGGGGCCTTGAATCCGACGGGGTTCGCAACCTGTGGTACGTACCGGTGTTGGGCGACCCGACGGACGGCCCGATGGACGCGGGTCCGGAGCCGGCCGACGGCTTTGATGCCGCCCCGCCGATTGACGGCGACGGGTCGCTACGGGGAGCGATCATGGTGGCCACCGGCGACGTCACCCCCGACGCCGACGCCACCAAACTGCTAGACCACATGGCCCGGGTGCTGGCCGTCGCCATCGAACACGCCACCGTGGAGTCCGACAACGAATATCAGGCGTTGCACGACCCGCTGACCAAGCTGCCCAACCGGGCTCTCATCATGGATCGTCTCAACCAGGCCATGGCCCGGTTGGAACGAGACGGCAGCTCCCTCTCGGTGCTGCTGGTCGACATCGACCGGTTCAAAGCGGTCAACGACGTTCGGGGCATCGAGGTCGGCGATCGGGTGTTGGTCGAGGTGGCCAATCGACTGCTGGCCGCGGTGCGCCTGGGCGACACCGTGGGCCGTATCAGCAGCGACCAGTACCTGGTGATGTGCGTAGCCACCAACGGCGAGCTCGATGCTGCGGCGGTGGCCCGCCGGGTTCTGCGATCGCTGGCCGAGCCCATCGAGACGTCACACGACCAGGATCTCCACATCACCGCCTCCATCGGAGCGGTGGTGGTGACGGCAGCCGAGGCCGACCTCGTACCGGCTGAGATCATCTCCAACGCCGAGTCGGCCCTGGCCAACGCCACCAACATCGGTCGGGGACAGTTCGCCATGTTCGAGGCCGAACACCAACACGATGTGGTCCGCCGCCACGAAACCGAGCAGGCACTGCGCCAAGGCATTGCCGAAGACCAGCTGGTGCTGCACTACCAGCCGTTGGTGGAGATCCGATCGGGGTTCATGGTCGGAGCCGAGGCGTTGGTTCGCTGGCAGCGGCCGGGACACGGCCTGCTGCTCCCGGGCGCCTTCATCGACATCGCCGAGGACGCCGACTTAATGGTCCCGCTCGGTGAATGGGTGATCAACCGGGCCTGCGAGGACCTGACCCGCTGGCCCAAGGTCAAAGGTCGCTCACCGCTGGTGTCGATCAACCTGGCGGCCCGACACCTGGAGGTCGACACGCTGGTTCCGACGGTGATCCGGGCTCTGCAGCGAAACGATCTGACCCCCAACCGGCTCGGGTTCGAGATCACCGAGTCGATGGCCGTTCTCGACGCCGACGCCGCGCTGGCCAACCTCGACAAGCTGGCCGGTCTGGGCTGCCGTATCGCCATCGACGACTTCGGTATCGGCCACGCCAGCCTCGACTACCTGCGTCGCTTCTCCATGGCCAGCGCCATCAAGATCGATCGCTCGTTCATCGCCGGAATCATTGACTCACCGGAGAATCAGGCCATCGTCAAAGCCTCGGTCGGGATGGCCGACGCCCTCGGGATGCAAGTGGTGGCCGAGGGGGTGGAGTCGGTCGAACAGCTCCTGCGGCTCCGGGACCTGGGCTGCCACTACGCCCAGGGCTTCGTGTTGAGCAAACCGATGCCGCTCGACATCGTGGTCGAGGTGTGGGCCCGATCCCGCCTCTACGGCGGCTGACCTTCCCGTTCCCCGCCCCAGAACTTTGTGACTCCCACGACCCATAAACGGGTCGCTGCGGTCCCAAAGTTCAGTCGGCGCTCGGTGGCCAGCCGGGTACGCCGTCGTCGAGCGGCACCTCCATGGTGTTGAGGAGTCCGGCCACCATGCGATAGAACCCGGCGCACAACACCAGCTCCACCAGTTGGGCGTCGTCCCAGTGGTGGGCCAAGCGGGCGAATGTGAGTTGGCTGACGCAGTCGTCGGCGCACAGCTCGTCGGCCATACAGATCAAGTCGCGGTCGGGGTCGGCCCACGGATGATCATCGAGGCACGACGCCGAGGCCAGGGCGGTAATCTCCTGCCCGCTCAAGCCCGCCTCACCGCCGATCACCGTGTGCTGCCCGAACTCGTACACCGAGCCGGCGTTCGACCCGACACGAAGGATCACGATCTCTCGCTCCCGGGCCGGCACCAGACCCTTGTTGAGCAGAAACCCGCCGAACAGGTTGAACCGTTTGAGCAGCTTGGGATGGTGGGCCAGCAGGGCGAAGATGTTGAGGGGGCGACCGTTGCGGCTCAGCGCCGACGACAACAGCTGCCCCAGCTCAGACCCGGCTTCCACCTCGTCCAGCTCAACCAGGGGGAGGCGGGGCGACGAGCCGAGGCGATGGTCCGACCGGGTCGATTTGGCCATGCGACATTGTGGCATGGGCTCGCTCAGGCCGACAGAGCGGAACCGTATTTGTCGATCACGGTCAAGATGGCGTCGACGTCGCCGGCGCTGACCTCGGGGTTCATGAACAACATCCGGAACGTGTTGAGCCGACGATCGCCCACCGGGACGGGCTGATAGCCCACCATGGCCGTTCCCTCGGCCTGCATGCGAGCCTTGATGGTTGGAGGAATCCGGTTGAGACGCTGGTACAGGTCGTCGTCGAGTGTCGGTTGGGCCGGGGCGCTGAGATCCAGCGGCCGCAGGTCGGGTGGTATCCAGGCAAACACCACGTTGGTGAAGTCGCCGCCGACCACCGGTGCGAATCGTCCGTCGGAGCCGGCGATAACGGCCCGGGTGTGGTCGGCCATGGCCACCGCATGGTCGATGCGGGCGGCGAAACCGTGGTCGCCTCGGGCCTGCCAGGTCAGCCACAGCTTGAGCGAGTCGACCCGGCGAGCGCACTGGAATGTCCGGTCGCCGTTGTCGTAGCCGGCGTTGAGTTTGTCGGGCTGGAAGAGGTAGTCGGCGTTGTCGGAGAAGCACGAGGCCAAACGGCCGGGCTCCCGCACCAGCAGGGCGGTGCACTGCTGGGTCAGGCCCATCATCTTGTGGAGGTTCCAGACGAACGAGTCGGCCCGGTCGACGCCGTCCAGCCGATGGCGTTGGCCTGGCGAGAACAGGGCGGAGCCGCCGTAGCAGCCGTCGACGTGGAACCACATGTCGTGCTGGGCGCAGATGTCGGCCAGGGCGTTGAGGTCGTCGAAGGCCGAGGTCACCGTGGTGCCGGCGGTGCCGATGACGGCCAACGGGGTCGCTCCGCCGGCCACCGAGGCGTCGATTGCGTCGGCCAGCGCCTGCGGCACCATGGCGCCCTCGCCGTCCGCCACCACCTTGATCACGGCATCGGTTCCCAGGCCGAGCAGCGCAGCCGACTTGGTGGCGGCGTAGTGCCCGGTCTCCGACACGAACACCGTCAGCCGCTCCGGTCCGGCCCCGGCCGTAACCAGATCGGGTTGACGTCGATGACGGGCCAGCTGCAGGGCATAGAGGGTGGCGGTGGAGCCGCCGGGGCAGAACAGCCCGGGGGGAAGCATGGGCACCGGTTGATCGCCGTCGACCGGGTAGCCGGCCAGCCGACCGAGCTTGTGGAGGACGGCGCTTTCCATCAGGGTGAAAACCGGAGCCGCCTCGAATGTGGCCGCTGTGGTGTTGAGGGCCGAGCCAAGCCAGTCGCCGATGACCGCCATGGGGTCGGGTCCGGCGAAGTTCTGGTTCATGAAGCGCGGATGGCTGGTGTGAACCGAGTGACGGATCACCAGCTCAGCGGCGTCCAGAAGTGCCTCCGGCGTTGCCGCTGGCGCGCTGTCGTCGAGCCCGATGGGCAGAGACTGGGCGAAGGCGGCCAGAAGCTCGTCGGGAGAGGCGTAGTCGACCACCGGGTCGTGGCCTCGAGGTGGGGAGAGCACGTAGTCGACGGCGAGCTCGGCCAGGCGAGCCTCCACGGGGCCTTGTTTCACATCCATCCCTCCATTGTGTGCGCCCCACGCCCCGTTTCCGGGGTCGTGGGCGCACAGAAATCGGGAATCAGGTGGGGGAGACGGTTTCCATGGCGTGTCGGTGGAACAGGGTCAGACGATCCTCGCCCACCTTTTGCCTCTTCTCCTGGTCGGTCACTCCCAACCCCTCCTCCGGCGACAGGCAGAGCACGGCCAGCTTGCCCTCGTGCTCGTTGCGGTGGACCTTGAAGGCGGCCAGACCCACGTCCTCCAGGGAATAGACGTGCGACATGATGGGGACGATGGCCCCCTGGTCGATAAGCCGGTTCATCTCCCACGCCTCGGAGTAGTTGGCGAAATGGCTGGAGACGATCTGCTTGAGTTTCATCCACAGGTGGCGGTTGTCGTACTCGATCATGTAGCCCGACGTGGCGGCGCAGGTCACAATCCGACCGCCCCGCTTGGCCACGAACACCGAGGCCCCCATCGTCTGGCGCCCCGGGTGTTCGAACACGATGTCGGGATCGTCGCCGATGAGCTCCCGGATCTTCTTGCCGAAGCGGCGCCACTCCTGCTCGTCCTGGGTGTGAGGGTCGGACCAGAATCGGTAACCCTCGGCCTTGCGGTCGATGACCGCCTCACAGCCCATCTGGTTGAGCAGCTCGGCCTTCTCCGGCGACGACACCACACCGATGGGAGTGCCCCCACCGTTGAGCACCAGCTGAACGGCGTAACCGCCGAGCCCACCGGTGGCTCCCCAGATCAGCACGTTCTCCCCCTGGCGCATGGCCGACGCGTTGTTCGACACCAGCATTCGGTAGCTGGTCGAGCCGCACAGAGCGTTGACCGCCGCCTCCTCCCACGTCAGGTGGGTCGGCTTCGGCATCAGCTGGTTGGCTTTGACCACCGTCAGGTCGGCCAGCCCACCGAAGTTGGTCTCGAACCCCCAGATGCGCTGGTTGGACGCCATCATCGAATCGTTGTGGGCCGACGGATCCTGATCGTCGACGTAGTTGCAGTGCATGGTGACGTGGTCGCCGGGTTTGAAGTTGCGGACCGCCGAACCGACCCGCAGCACCACCCCCGACCCGTCGGAGCCGATGATGTGGTGGTCGAGAGCGTGGCGCTGGGCCCACACACTTTCCCGGGCCAGCCGGTCGAGGAATCCGAATGTGGGCAGGGGCTCGAAGATCGACGTCCACACGGTGTTGAAGTTGATGGAGCTGGCCATGACCGCCACATAGGCTTCATTGGGCGCCAGTTCCGGTGTCGGTACCTCGCTCACGTGGATCGACTTTCGAGGATCTTTGTCGGCCGAGGCGATGCCGTCGAACATGTCGACCTCGTCCCGCCGGACGAAAGCCGCTCTATAGGACTCGGGAATCTCCAGGGCGGCGATGTCGTCGCTGCCGGCTCCCGAGTTGATGGCGTCAAGGATGTCCTGCATGGGCCCGAAGATACCAGTCGGTAATTTGGCACGTTAAAGCGGGTGCTCAAATTTGGGCCGCACAACCGCTGCGGGCGATAGGAGCGATCGGCCGGGAGTATGGCCGGCCGGCCCTGGGTCGGTTTGGCCGTCGGTTCCGGGACTCGCCCATTGTCTAGTGCATTCGACCTGGATTCGCTAGTGTGGTGATTGCCTCTTGCCAGGAGGTGTGGAGATTTCCAAACTTGGAAGCGGGTGGTAGGACCCGGTTCGAATGCAGGAACCTAGGCGCGCGGACTAACTAGGAGATTTGGTGGGAATGACGCCAGAAGATATTGAGGTTCAGGATTTCGAGCGAGCGCGAAAGGGCTATGAGCCGACTGCCGTTCGAAACTACCTCCAGCAGGTTGGGCGAGTCGTACGAGATCTTCAGAACGAGTTGGCCGAGGCCAAGCGCCGGGCTGCCGCCGCTGAGGCTCATGCTTCCAGCGCCTCCACCGGCACCATTGAGGCCGACCAGTTTGGCGCGCTGGGCGACCGGGTGGCGGAAATGTTGCGTCTGGCCCAGGAGTCGGGGGCCGAGATCCGCAGCCAGGCCGAAGCCAAGGCCGACGAGCTGTTGGGCCGGGCCCACTCCGACGCCGAGTCGATGACCACTGAAGCCCAGGCCCTGCTCGAATCGTCCCGCACCGAAGCCGACACGCTGCTGGGCGAGGCCAAGGCCTCCGCCGACACCCTCAAGGTCGAATCCCGCCTCGAATCGGAGGCCCTGCTCACCCAGGCCGAGGCCGACGCCGAGGAGATGGTGTCGACCGCAACCAGCGAAGCCGAATCGCTGCGCCGAGCGGCCGCCGAGGAGGCTGAGCGTCTCCAGTCGACGGCCAAGGCCGAAGCCGACAGCATGGTCGAAGCGGCCGAAGCCGAGGCCAACGAACTTCGTCTGCGGGCCAACAACATCCTGGCCGACTCCAAGGCCCGGGCCGATGAGATGTGGAACTCGGCCGAGGCCGAGGCCTTCAAGTTGCGGGAGGAAGGGCGCCAGGAAGCCGAGCAGATCCGGCAGAACGCCGCCACCCAGGCCACCGAATACAAAGAAGCGGTCGAGAACGAGGCCGCCGAGCACCGCCAGGCGGTTGAGGACGAGGTCGCTCGGCTGTTGGAGACAACCAAGAACGACGTGGAGCAGCAGCTGGCCGATGCTCAGAGCGAGTCGGAGCGGCTGCGGGAAGAGGCCGAGCGGACACTGGCCGATCACCAGCGGATGGCCGAAGACGCTCTGGCCGAAGCCAACGTGGAGGCGGAGCGAATCCAGACCGAAGCAGCGGCCGAGGCCGATCGAATCCGGGCCGCCGGCGAGTCCGACGCCGAGAAACTGCGGCTCGATGCCGAGGCCGAGAACGAGTCACGCCGTCGTGACGCCGACAGCTATGTCGACTCCCGCCGGGCCGAGGGCGACGACTACTACGCCACCAAGTCGACCGAAGCCGACGCCTACGTGATGCTGAAGCACAAGGAAGCCGACGACTACGTGGCCGCTCGCCAGGGCGAGGTCTACAAGAACGCCGAAGAGGCCGAGCGGGAGCGAGACAAGGCTTTGGCCCAGATCAGCGAGGCACGGGCTCAGGTGGCCGACCTCCTGCAGCAGGCTCAGGCCCAGAGCGAGTTCATCCGCCTGGAAGCCGAGGAGAAGATCCGGGAGAAGGTGCGGGCCCACATCGACCAGGCCGAACGCCGGATCGCCCGGCTGCGGATCACCGAGCAGGCGTCGCGGGAGCGGATCATCGCCGCTCAGAGCGAACTCAACTCGGCCATCTCCCGCCTCGACTCCGAGCCGGTGCAGGAGTTGGGTGAGGGGACCCCCGATCAGGTGCTCGATGAGGCCCGCCAACACGTGCTGAGCAAGGCGTCGGAGGCCCGGGCTCTGGAGGAGGCCGAGGCTTTGTCCGACGACAACCCCGACGGCACCATCACCGAGGAAACGATCATCGACCTCGAGGACCCCACCACCGACTCCGACCTCGGCCGCGACACCACGCCGATCTCCGAGACCGTTCCCGAGGTCGACGAAGTACTGGCCGAACCCGAGATCGAGCTTCAGAACGAGGACGCCCTCTCCCGCTTGGTTCGCGAGGCCATGCAGCGGGCGGTGGAAAGCGCCCGCACCAGCGAGTCATAACGCCACCCCCGGCACCCCCGCCTCCGGCCCTCCGCCCCCGGGGCCCCCGGCCCCGTGGCCGTCGCCTCGACCGAGGTTTGTGCGCTGCGGTGTCACAATGACACCTGAGCGCACAAACCTTCCGGCGTCGCTGTGATGCACCAGCCCGGCCACCAACTCGTTGGCTTCGACAGACCCTCCTCCTGCTCTCTGGCCTCGAGCACAAGCCGGACCGCTCGATCCCGCAACTCCTGCGGATACTTCCTAGGTGCAGGCAGAACTTCACCTTTCCGCGAAATCGATGCCTCCACAAAACCCCTGGGCGCTTCAGACCGCTTGGAACACACTACCCCTGACACAGGAACTCAATTAGCCGCTCGCCAGAAGATTCTGTACCAACGTCGGCACTCGATGGTCGGCCCGTTCAGGTGTAAAGCCGAGCCTCACTACGACAAGGTCGGCAGAAGGCACTACAACCAGCCATTGCCCGAACTTCCCGTGTGCGAAGTAGGTGTCCGCAGGCATTTCGGGGAACAGAATGGTTCCGTCAGAAGTACGGTTGGCCCACCATCCGGCGGCGTAACCTTCTTGTTCGCCTTCGGCGGTGACGGCGACCGTTGACCAGCCCATCCAGTCCTTTGGCAGGAGTTCGGTTCCGTCCCAAACCCCTTCCTGCAGTGCAAACTGCCCGACCGCAGCCCAATCGCGTGGCGTTGCCCACATATACGCACCGCAAACAGGATTGCCGGCACCGTCGGGCTCAAGGACGGCACTGGAGAGTCCGAGCGGCTCGAAAATGAGTTGCGCCGGGAGCAATGCCGGATTCCGCCCAGTCCGCCGACCCACGACCTCACACAGGAGGTTGGTGTTTCCTGTCGAATACTGGAGAAAGCTCCCGGGCTGGTGTTGAAGACTCCTGCCGGCGACATAGGAGGCCATGTCTGGATTGGCATACAGCATCTCGGTAACCGGCGTTCCCAGCGCGTAGGTTTCGTCCCAACCCAGCCCGCTCGTCATCGTCAACAAGTGCTCAATGGTGATTTCTGCTCGGGCGTCATCCCATTCGGGCCGGAGGCGGTCATCGTCGAGGGATACGAGGTCTTGCTGGACAAGGCGACCGACCATCAGGCTCGTGACCGACTTGGTCATCGACCAACCGAGCTGTCGCGTCGATGAGTCGAACCCTTCCTCGTAGCGCTCAGCGATCAGCTCACCGTCTCTGACGACCACAATTGCGCGTGTTCCGAGCGCGTTCCGTTCCTCGGGCGAAAGATCATCACCGAAAGCGTGGCCGATCTCCGTCGCAAACTCGCTGACATCACTCACATGTTCCGCAGCGGCGAACGGGTTGGCGTCCGCTCCCACCGATATTGGATCTGGGAGGTCAGGTGGCTGATGAGCGATCGTGCATCCGAAGCCCGGAGTATCGAAGGCTTGTTGGCCGGACAGGCCGCCGATGATCGAGGCCCTAGCCCCTTCACCGTTGGAATCGTCGAGATCGTCGAGCCGAAGAAGGGGTTTGAGGATGCTCGGCGGCAGATCATCAGCGGGGTTTGTGCGTTTGGCCACGTGCTCGACCCCGCATGCGTTGTGAGCCGCAAAACCTGTACCGGTCCGGATCAACGGCCGCTGCCACCAGTAGGCAACGACAACGAGTGCGATGACCACACCGGCAGCCACGACAAGGGCCAACCTCCATCTCTTCACGACTCGGAGCACAGGCCGCCCCTACTCGAGTCGACCGAGTAGGGCATCCAGTTGAGCTTGATCGACGCGTGCGAGCGGAAACTCGTCCTCGTCGCTCGCCGCCGACTCGCTGTGCTCGGTGCCGCCGCTGGGGGGTTCGCTATCTACAGCTGTTGTTTCGAGAGCAACCGTTCCCTCGGCAATCGCCTGCGCGAGTAGCGCAACCGTGGGGTACTCGAAGAGGTCCAGCGGCAACAGATTGATCTGTGCCTCATTCGCCTGAGCTGCAACTTGGATGGCGAGAATTGAGTCGCCGCCAAGCTCGAAAAAGTTGTCGTTGGCACCAACCATGACGACGCCGAGGAGCGAGCCGATGATGTCAGCGAGTTGCTGCTCGAGTGGCGACTGAGGGTCGATGTACTCTTCCGAGACCTCCATCCGATCCTCGGTCGGCGCGGGCAAGTTGTCGTAGTCGACCTTGCCGTTTGCTGTAAGAGGGAGTTTTTCGAGCGTGACAAACACGCTCGGCACGAAGTAGTGAGGAATTTCACGCATCAAGAACCTGCGCAGGTCCGCGAGGTTTGGCTGGGTCCGAGGTTTGGGAACCAAATAGGCCACAAGTCGCTGGTCGCCGGGCGCTCGCTCACTCATGGTCACCACCGCCTGTGCAACTTGTGGATATCGGCACAGCGCAGACTCGACCTCGGTGGGCTCAAGCCGGAATCCGCGCAAGTTCAGCTGCGCATCAGCGCGTGAGATGAACTCCAAATTCCCGTCGTACCGCTCACGAACGACGTCGCCGGTTCGGTACATCCGCTCACCTGGATTGGCTGGCATCGGATCGGCGATGAATCGCTCCGCAGTCAGGCCAGGGCGACCGAGATATCCACGCGCCAGGCTGATACCGCCGACGTAGAGCTCGCCGACAGCTCCGACCGGCACCGGCATCAGGTTGGTGTCCAGAATTCGGAGGCTAGCGAAGGGCAGAGCAGTACCAATGGGAAGATGCTGCAAGTCATCAGCGGAGGCGCTCGGTTGCAATCGATAGAACGTCGAGCTGACTGTCGTCTCGGTAGTTCCATAGACATGCATCAAAGGAACGCCCAGCTTCTGCCAACTTGCGAGTCGCTCAGGGAGCAGGCGCTCCGCTCCGACGACGACGAGCCGGAGTGAGCCCGGCACTTCTCGGCCACTCGCCTCGAGTTCTCGCACCCATTCATGCCAGTACGCGGCTGGCAACTCCATCACGGTCAGCCGCTCGCGCTCGACGAGCTCTGTCAGCTCCATGCCGACAATGGCCTCATGGGACGGCGGGAAGACGACCGCACCGCCGGCGAGCCACACCGGGAAGAGCTCCTCGGCGAGGACATCGAAACCGGGCGATGCGAACTGCAGAAACCTATCACCAGCGCCAAGCTGTAACCGGCGAGCGACATCTAGGGCGAACGTCCCCAACGAGCGGTGTTCGATGACGACGCCCTTCGGCTCGCCCGATGATCCCGAGGTATAAACGACATAGGCTGACGCAGTGGGCGCCGGTGAATTCGGGGGGTCGTCGCCGCGGCCTCCGACCAATACTGCGTCAGGGCCCCCTACCAGGACCGTTTGCGCGTCGCCAGCGCCGGCAGCCCGCGGGGCGAGCTGCTCAGTCGTGATCACGACTTGAGCCTCCGCATCCGAGAGTATATAGCTGATGCGGCTGGCAGGGTATTCCGGGTCGATCGGCACATATGCTCCACCTGCCTTGAGCGCACCAAGAATGGCTATGGCCAAGTCCGGTGATCTGTCCAGAAGGATTCCCACCCTCGTCTCTGCGCCGACGCCGAGGGAACGAAGATGGTAGGCGAGCTGGTTCGCTTGTCGATTCAGCTCGCCAAAGCTGGTGGCGGTGCCGTTGTGGATTGTCGCTGCAGCGTCCGGCGCGAGTGCGACCTGCTGTTCGAATAGTGCGACCACGCTCTCCGCATCGTCGGCCGCCTGGTTGGGCTGCTTGGCCGGTGACTCTCTCGTGAGAAGCTTGACATCGTTGACGAGGAGATCCGGCTCATTGACCAACTGACCGAGGAGATTCTCGAACTGGTTCGCCAGCTCGATGATCGTCACTGCGTCGAAGAGCTCGCTGCTGTAATGCCATTGCAGGTTGACAACGCCCGGTCGCTCCTCGACGTTCAAAAGGAGGTCAATTGTAATTGGGCCAAGGCTTACCGACACCGGAGTGATGCGCAGGCCCGGGAGGTCCAAGGCCTCGTTCCCTTGTCGCACCATGTGCCCCGGCGCCGTCAAGACGTTGACCATCATTCGGATGAGCGGCGTCTGTGAAGTCTCGTTCGGCGTCAATTCCTCGATCAGGCGATCGAAAGGAATGTCCTGATGGTCGAAGGCGCTGGAGGTCACCTCGCGAGCTTGGCGAAGAACCGCGCGGAGACTCTCTTGGCCTGACACCCGCATGCGAAGGGGGAGCACCTTTGCGAAACAACCAATCAGCGCTTCTGTCTCGGTCCGGACGCGACCCGAGACAGCCGAGCCAAAGACGAGATCATCTTGGCGTGTGTATCGATGGAGCAAGACCGAAGCCGCGGCGAGCATGACGATCCACATCGAGACAGCCTCGCTCTCGGCGAAACGTTGCAAATCGCGCGCCACTTCAGGCCTCAGCGAGACCTTGTGATCCGCGCCTGCATACGTCCGGCGGGCTGGCTCAGGGCGATCGGTCGGCAGCGCTAGTCGAGGGGGAATGCCATCGAGGACTTGTCGCCAGTGCTCGAGCTCAGATGCCATCCACTCGTCCGACAGGCGTTCGCGCTGCCAGACTGCGAAGTCGCCGTACTGGATCAGCATCGGTGGCAACGAAGGCTCTGCCCCTTCTCGAAGCGCCTTGTAGAGGATCCCGGCTTCCCGGACGGCAATCGACAAGGACCAGCCGTCACCAACCGAATGGTGAAGGGTCAAGAGTGCAACGTGCTCTTTCGGGCCAAGTCGCAGGAGAGTCGCCCGCATGCGATTGACCTGTTCCGGTGGGAACGGGCGCATGATCTCCTCGTCAAAGCGACGACGGACCTCTTCTTCGCGTTCCTCAGGACCGAGGTTGCTAATGTCCACAACTGGAGCCGAGATTGGGACGCCCGGGTGAGTGACCTGAACCGGCGACCCATCCACGATCTCAACCGTTGAGCGAAGCACCTCGTGGCGGGTGATCACCTCGGTCAGAATTCGCCTCAGCAGCTCAACGTCGAGCTCCCCATCAAGCCGTAGTGCGCCACTGATGTTGTTCGCCGGCCGGAAACGTTCCAATGCCCACTCCCGCTGTTGAGCGAAGGAAAGAGGGGTCGGCTGGCTCGGGTCGCGCGGCCGAATCTTGTCTCCGAGAGGAGTGTTCTTGGCCGCGGCGAGTTCTGAAATGCGTGACTCTAGGTGAGTCCGCTGGGTCGGGGATAGTGACGCAAGTCGCCAGCGAATATCGGTCATAAGTCCGCTCCTATCTCGGCCCGTCCGGACCTGTGGTTGCAACGCGCTACAACGCCGCTGGGCGCCGTTCGACAGACGCATAGTTGAGGAAATCGGACGTGTTTGCCTGCAGCGGCTATCTCATGCCTACGGGCTCCGGACTGGTTGCGCTTCTGGTACTCCTCGTAGAAAACGATACGTAGAAAACGATACAATGGACAAGCGGATCCGGTATGTCGCCAGAAGGCAGGACAAGCGGCACCAGAGGGACTCAGGTTGAATGCATTCGGAGAATAGATTCCGGCGACACACAGGAGGACGATGGTAGTTCCGCCAAACCTTCCAGCTAGGCCCGTGATGGCTACCCTCGATCAAGTGGACTGCAGCACTCGTCGCATCCTGAGCGCCACTCATGCGCGCTAGCCAACGACGGGAAGCGGTCGGCGGTGCAACCGGCGAATGAGCATCCTCGGGCCCGATCAGCTGAACCGCGCCACCCTGCAGCGTCAGATGCTACTCCGACGTGAGCCCGCGACGGTGATTGATGTCGTGCGGCGCGTCGTCGCGCTGCAGGGTCAGTCGCCGCCAGCGCCCTACATCGCGTTGTGGAACCGTATCGCCGGCCTGGAACTCGACGCCGTCGACCAAGCCTTCGCCGATCGCTCGCTGGTGAAGGCGTCTCTGATGCGGATCACGCTGCACGTGGTTGATGCCACCGACTATCCGGCGTTCCACGCTGCCTCGACCCCCCTCCTGCGAGCGGCCAGGCTCAACGATCGGCGCTTCCGCAGCACCGGCCTGACAACCGAGGACGCCGACGGAGCTGTGCCCCGGTTGCTCGAGTTCCTCGAGACACCCCGATCGAAAGCCGAGATTCTCGACCACCTCGCCAGCAACGTCAGCGACGAGCCAAGACTGTGGTGGGCCCTCAAGACCTATGCGCCGCTGGTCCATGCACCAACCGGGGGGCCGTGGTCGTTCGATAACAACACCCACTACGATCGAGCGTCGACCCTCGATCGCCCCCCGATCGACGATGCGATTCGATCCCTCGTGCGCCGCTACCTCGCCGGGTTCGGCCCGGCGAGCATCGCCGACTTCGCCCAGTTCAGCCTGCAGCCGATGTCGGTTGCCCGCCCAGCCTTCGAGGCCATGCGAAGCGAGCTCGTCACCCACGCCACGATCGATGGCGGCGAGCTGTTCGACGTCCCCGATGCCCCCGATCTCCCCGCCGCCGACACACCGGCGCCTCCACGGCTGATGGCGATGTGGGACAGCACCCTGCTCGCCTACCGCGATCGGAGCCGCATCGTGCCCGATGCTCACCGGAGTGACGTCATCCGGCGCAACGGTGACGTGCTGCCAACCGTGCTCGTCGACGGACGAGTCGCCGGAGTCTGGAAGATCGGCCCCGAGGGCATCGAGATCGGCGCCCTCGAACCGATTGACCCCGACAGCTGGGAGGCGCTGGAGAACGAAGCCCGCCTCCTCCTCAACGCACTGGCCGACCGTGATCACAACATCGTTGGACGGACCAAGACCTGGTGGCCGAAGCTCCCGATCAGTTCAACGCACACCGTCTCAGTCGATATCGACGGAGCGTGAGCCATCCGTTGCACCGAGTCGACGACGCCTTCGCGCGGAGGGTCGCGTTGATAGGGAGTTCAGGTCACCTACAACGCCGACGGTAGGCCCTCACTCAGCAGCGTCAGTAGCTCCTGCGGCGCTTCGAGAAACCGCTCATGGCCACCCTCGAGTTCGACAAAGGTCGTTTCCCCGCACTCTGGCCACCCGCCCATCAGGGTCGGAGGGATCTCCACGTCTTCTGTCCAGCCAATTGCAGTTATCGGGCATGACAGACGGACGGGATCTGGGACAACGTACCGTTTGTTCATCGCGACATCCGCACTCAGCACACCAAGGTAGAGTGAGATCAGCTCGGCAGTCGGCTCTCCGCCGAGACTACGAATAAGACCTTCCAGTTCCGTCGCCAACTCCCGATCGTTCATCCCGACCAACCGCCCGTAAGGGCCGTCCTGAGGCGCAACTTCGGAGGACACGAATAGATGCGCCGGCGCCGGGAACCCGCCACGAAGCAATTCAACCGTCACTTCGTATGCGGCGAGAGCAGATCCACAGTGGCCGAAGAATCCATACGGAATGTCGAGAAACGGCGACAGCCCTCGCGCCATTGCAGCAGCTAGCTCCTGGTACGTCGACACGTTGGGCTCGGCGAGCCGCGTCTCGCGGCCCGGAAGCTCGACGGGGAGGAACTCTACTCCGTTGTAGGATCGCGGCCACTGGCGATACATGCTTGTGCCGCATCCGGAATACGGTATGCAGAATACCCGTCCGGACACATCTGTTCCGGGCTCACTGCGTAACCATCTGTTGCGCCCAGGGCCGCTAGCAACCATGGTACCCGTTCACTAGGTGCGTGCGCTCAGAGGGCGCAAGTCGGTCCAGTTTTGCTCGATGAACTCGAGGCACAACTCGCGACTGTCCTCACTGTGAACGATCCGCCATCCAGCGGGAACCTCCATCTTGCTCGGCCACAGTGAGTACTGCTCTTCGTCATTCATCAAGACGAGAAAGGTTCCGTCAGGGTCGTCGAATGGGTTCACTTTGCTGAACTCCTTACTCCTCGAAGGGAATTCCGCCCACGCACCACGCTAACTTCTGCGCTGCCAAACTGTCGTGTCCCCTAAAAGGGCGCTTCGCAAGGGTTCGTGAACCAATCCTTGGCGGCTCTTCGAGATGACTCATCATGCGATCTCTCTGGCTCCGGCACGCAGCACCTGCTCGAGATGCACCAGGCCTGCACTGAGATCTGCTGTTGGACCGCCAAAGCCCAACCGGGCGTACTGGCTAAACTGGTCGCCGAAGCACATACCCGGAACCAGCAGTACTCGGTGTTCTTCGGCCAGACGGCGACAGGAACCCTCTACATCAGGCTGTCCTGTCAGCTCGACGAACGTCGTCACGCCCCCGTCGGGTTCGGTGAGGCGCACAAAGTCCGGGATGTTCGCTGCCCAGTCGCGGAGGAGGCCAAGGTTGGCAGCAGCGTGGTCTCGCTGCATGGCGACGATCTCCCGGGCGTTTCGGACCGCATGCTCGGTCAGGAACTCGAGCACTGGAGACACGTACAGGGCGATGTAGTCCCGCAGCAACGCCAACTCAGCGAGAAGCTCGGGGGGCGCCACGCACCAGCCGACTCGCATACCGGCCAGGCCGTAGCTCTTGGAGAACGTGCCAAACGCGATGCAGCGGTCGTACCGATCAGTCGGCAGCGGTAGGGGATCTGCGTTGTAGGTGAGCTCGCCGAACGCATGATCCCACACCAACCACGCGCCGCATTCAGACGCGATCTCGATCAGCTCGGTCTGCTGGTCTGGGCTGATTGAGACGCCGGTCGGGTTGTGGGGGAAGTTCACTACGATCATCGCGGGATCCACCGTGCAGAGCTGCCTCAGAAGATCCAGATCAGCACGAAACCCGTTATCGGGGTCGAGTGGCCAGGGAATCACCTCGCAGCCTCGATCGGCAGCGATGTCCCGCAGCTGCTGGTAGACGGGCTCGACGACGATCACTCGATCGCCCGGTTCAGGCACCATGCGCATTACTAGATAGATCGCCTCGCTGGATCCGTGCGTCACCATCACCCGTTCGTCGTCGCCGCCAGTCCAGCGGTCGGCCAGGACCGCCCGTAGCCTCGGCCCCCCGTGGCTCTCGCTGTCACGGAAGACCATGCGATCGAGTTCGCCCAAGTCGAGCCCGCAGATCTGACGCAGCTCCGCCATGGTTAGGTCACGAACGCCACTACTACCAATGTCATGGTCGACCTTGTGGTAGTAGTCCCGCATCCACATCTCAAGCTTCGCTGCGGTAATTTTCATGGCAAATGAACTCCGTCCCACAGTCGACGAAAACTGGCGGCAGCGACGATCACGGCAGTGGGCGCACGCTCATCGGCTACGTCTGAACGTACTGCTGGGGCGCTGTTCGCTTCCTGTCACATGAAGACGTGACGACGATGTCGCGCCTTCTCTGATGCGTTACATGCCCGCCTCGTCGTCCATTCATGTGACAGGACGCCGCACCAGTCTCGTACTAGCGTCCGAGAGATGAATCGTCTCGACGACCCCAACGGGACGTTCGACGTGCTCGTCAACGGGCGACAGCTTCAGCACAGTCCAGGCTGATGGGAGCGACGGCGGAAATGCTGGCCATGAAACCGAGTGTGCACTGCCTGGCCGCCGCACTGAAGCTGATCGATTTCGACGCTGGACTGGACGCCGAAATCATAGAACTCGAGCCGCGCCTGGCCGAGATGTCAGACCCGGTTGACCAATGACGACACAGCCGTTTCGCATCGCACTGTCGCCCGAAGACAACCGGGCTGTGTTCCCTCTAGTTGCGGGGATCGCCGAGGAGTTCGAGACTATTGAAGACGTCGAGCTCCTGCGGCGATCCCGCCAGCTGGCTGGACGGCTACCGGACCACCTGACCCGATCGCTTGAGGACTTCCGTTTGCGTGAGCCTTCGGCCATATGCCTCGTGTCCGGATTGAACGTCGATGAGGAGTCCATCGGTCCGACACCGTCGCATTGGCGCGACTCCCAATATCGATCACCGGCCTTTCACCACGAGATCTTCTTCCTCCTTTGCGCTTCGTGCCTTGGGGACGTCTTTGGGTGGTCGACCCAGCAGGACGGTCGCATCATGCACGATGTCCTGCCGATCAAGGGCCACGAGCATATCGAGATCGGGTCCAACAGCCTCCAACACCTCTCGTGGCATACCGAGGACGCATTCCATCCCTGCCGCGGCGACTACGTCTCACTGATGTGTCTCAAGAACCCGGACGCTGTGGCAACCATGGTCTGCGATGCCGGCGACATCCCGTGGACATCGCTCGATGTTGAAGCACTCTTCGAGGCGTCGTTCACTCAGATGCCCGACAACTCTCATCAACCGGACGGTGGACTGACATCGACAGGCAACCCGACCATCGACGACCTACGGGAGCGGAGCTTCAATCTCATCCAATCATGGAACGACTACCCGGTGAAGCGTCCGGTGCTCTTCGGGGATCAGAGCCACCCCTACATGGCTCTGGACCCCTATCACATGCAAACGGAAGGCTGGTCCCCTCGTTCGCTCCAAGCGTTCGACTCGTTGTGTCGGGAGATCGAGTCCTCGATGCAATACCTGCGCCTCGAACCGGGAGACCTCGCCTTCATCGACAACTTCCGTGCGGTCCACGGGCGTGAGTCGTTCAAGGCGCGCTATGACGGGACGGATCGCTGGCTGAAGCGGCTCAACATCACGCGGAATCTGCGCGGATCACGGGCATGGCGGTCTGCACCCAACGACCGCATCATCTACTGACCGTTGTCCTGACCGAGCCCGGATCGACGACGTTCTCGTCGTCGCGAAAGTCCGTCTACTACGAGTTTTCGGAAGCGGCATCCGCTCGCCCGGCGGCCTACGGCTCCGCAGCTGGCTCGCTGGCTGGCCACATCACCGTGACGTTGGAGGGAATGCCGAACTGGGCCATCGTTTCCGGATCGCGGCACTCCGTGGACGACCCCGGATTGAGGGAACCACAGAGAACGGCGGCCCGGACCAGCTGGGCCTTGTTCCCCACCTTGAGCTTCGCTCGAATGCGCTTGACGTAGGTATCGACCGTATGAGGACTGATGCCCAGTCTCCTTGCTGTCTGGAGATGAGTGAACCCCCAACTGATGTATCGAAGCACTTCCGACTCTCGCCCCGAGAGCGCCGGGTGCGGGGAGCTGTGGTCGAGATTCCGGGCCGTGGCCTCGTCCCGAGGGGCGTCGTAGACGAGCTGAATGGAGTCGACCAGAGCCTCGGCGCCGTCCTGCTTGCTCACAGAACCGACCGCACCGGCGTCAAGAAAGGGGCTCGCGTCGAAGGCACGGGTCGGCGTGAGGATCACTACCCGACATCGCTGAGCCATCCGGGCAACGTATGCAATGGCTAGCTCACCGATCTCCAGAAGCGCGAAGACATCTATGAGATACATGTCAGCGAGGACCTCATCGTCGATATCCGGCGTGGTTCTCGCCTGCGAGATTTCCACGCCGCGGTCATCGAGGACCTGAATCAGGCCACGTAAGAACACTGGAGAACTCTCCAGGACTTCAATCTGGACCACAACAATCACCGCTTCTTCCAAATCAGCCGCGCCATTGCCCTAATGCAGGACGAGTAGGCCCTCGTAGGCCTTTGCCAACCCTTCTGCAGCCTTCTCTACAACACCAGACGGACGAGCCAGCGAGAGACGGATAAACCGCAACCCTTCCTCAGGATTTGCCCAATGAAACGGCGGGCACGGAAGAACATGGATCCCCTGCAGGACGAGTCTTTGGTATAGAACTTCAGAGTCCGGCCCGCCAACTGGCAACGAGATCCTGGCGACGCTTATCTCTGACTCAGGATCTGCGAGATTCAAGCCGACCGCGTCCATATTACTCTTGACGATCCCGCGGTTTCGTTCGACAAGTTCCCGAGCCCTTTCGAAGCCGCCATTGAGCCAGTCGTCAGCTAGGGCAGCCACCAACCTGAGGATTACCGGGGAGGCAGAGAGAAGCGACTCAGAGTATGCCTTCTTGAGAGGCAAGTCACACCGGTCACTCCAGGTGAGGAAACCGATCTTCATTTCATGCATTGGCCATAGCTTGCCGGTGTCCTCGATGACAATCCACGACACGCCGCTGTCATTGAGAATCTGGTAGCAGTCATATTGAGCGGCTCTGACCTGCCCCCTGAACGCAGCATCGATGATCAGCGTCTGGTTGTTGTGAGCGCAGTGGGCAGCGAGCGAACGAAGGCGCTCCGGGTCGGTGACTAAGCCGGTTGGATTGTTCGGATGCGTAACAATCACGGTCTCGATATGGGCACCTGGCCAGGACATCGCAATGAGGTCGTCCTCAAACATGGGAACGAGTCGCAAACCCCGCGTTGCAAACAGGTCTGCGATGTTGTCGAACGTCGGATGAAGGATCGCGATCGAAGACCCCGATGGCAAAGCGCGGGCGACGATATCTGTGGCCAGGGTCGACGAGTAACAGCTAAGGATCCGGTCGGTACCAATAGGAGCACTCGACTGGCCAATCGCGCGGAAGAATGCCCTATGGGCATCAAGCTCAATCGCGCCGAACGCCCGTTCCCCAGCTTCCTTAAACATCGCGGGCAACTGCTCAATAACGGCCGCCTGCTCGTCGCTCACAGGCAAGCGAGCATGTCCGTCGGTCATGTTCAGGCCACCATCCGGGTCGGTGAGCGCAGCCAGCTCCATTGTGGTTAGGTTCATCTCACTCATCCCAGACTCGTTTCGGAAACAGACATGAATAGACATCCTTTTTGGGCACACACCCGAATATTCGACGTTCGTACTATTCAATCAAAACTAGTCACCCCATAGTTTTCTGTCTAGATTGAACATCACTTACCTCGCCATGCACTCGTCGAGGAGGGCCAATCAGGGAGCGCGATGTAGCCATGGATGGGGAGTTAGAGAACACACGAGTCTTGGTTACGCGTGCGCACCGTTTCATGGGCCCTGCGATCCTCGAGAAGATAACGAGAGAGGGCGCAGAGGCCATAGCAGACACACGAGATCTAACCGACCCAGATAGACCAGCGCGACTAATCGCCGAGACGTCGCCGTTGGACGCGCTCATTGTCAACATCGAGCATGCTCCATACCGTGTCGCCACTCAACGAATTCGCGACGACCAATGGCTCGCAGGATTCGACGTTCTCGTTCACCCGCTCATGCGTCTCGTCCGAGCAGTAGTACCACAAATGATCGATTCAGGAGGAGGTGCGATCGTCGTGATCGGATCGTCAGCGCCTTTGCGACCCATGAGCCCACAACTCGTCGCATACGTCGCGGCGCGCTCCGCCCAACTCAGCTTCGTTCAGTCCGCAGGGCGGGAGCTTGCGAAGTACAACATCCGCCTCAATGCAATAGCCCAGAACTTCATAGCTAGCGACACCTACTATCCCGAAGCAGTGGTCCAGCATCCGCTGTTTAACCAAGAACTGGCCGTCAATGTTCCCGCCGGCCGTTTAGGCTTGCCATCTGAGACCGCAGAACTCGCATGCTTCCTTTCAAGTCGGCGGGCATCATTTCACTTCGGGCAGGTTCTTCGCCTCGATGGAGGATGGTCTTAGACAAAGTACGAGACCATCATGACCCAACCAGCGGCCCTCTCTGCCTGACCAAACCGGCGCTTCGGATCTGAGTCGGGGTGAGGGTCCTCGGTCGCGGGTGAGGACCCTGCGATTCTGACGCTTCTTGACTCCACAGAATCGACGGGGCCCCGTGGAGACCGAGCCTACGCGCATGTGCCCGCTCCTGGTCGACCTGCCGGACATCAGCGTGTTGGGCGTGGACACGTCTGGTCCGAGAGTCCGAGTCCGGATCGAGACCACCGGCCAGCCCAAGCCGTGTGGCAGGTGCGGAGCTGTGTCGGAATCGAAGGGCAGACTCCGGGTCGTGTTCGTCGATCTACCCGTGTTCGGGAACCCGGCGAGCTCGAGTGGTGCAAGCGGCGCCGAGCCTGCCCACAGGCTGTGGCTCGTGGGTCGAGACCGACGACCGGATCGCTGGCCGTCGCCGGACCATGACTTCCGAGCGGGGCGATGGGCGACCGAGCAGGTCGGCCGCCATGGCCGGCCGGTATCAAGTGTGGCCGCCGAGCTGGGTTGTGACTGGCGCACCGTCAACGACACCGTGATCGCCTACCGGCGTGTCCTGGTCGACACCGCGGGACGGATCGGGACCGTCGCAGCGCTGGGCTGTACGAGGTGTTGTTCGTCCGCCGGGGCCCCTGGCATCGTCAGCCGTGATCGACCACGATCGTCGATGCCAACACCGGCCAGTTGTTGGACGTGATAGATGGCCGGCCGGCCGTCACTGCGTGTGCATGGCTCGCCGCCTGCCCCAGGCGTGGTTGGACGCGATCCGCCGGGCGGTGCTGGACCTGTCGGGGCCGTGGCGCTTGGCGTTCGACACGGTACTCCCCGACGCTGTCCAGGTCGCAGACCCGTTCCACGTGATCAAGGTGTCCAAGCACACGATGGCGTCCGAGGCTCCTTCGGTGGCGAGGTGGTTGATCCACGTGGCGCCGTCAGCGGACACAAATTGTAGGTTCTCGGCTTGGTCGCCGAGTGCGTCGAAGAACTCGCCCATGTGTGGTCGCACACCACGGTGAGGTACTCGTGGCCCTTCTTGTACTTGACCTCGTCGATCGCCACGGCGATCAGCCCATCCAACAGGTCGACCCACCCGAGGGCATCTGCGGCGACGCGGGTGCACATGGTGTTGACCGCCCTCAATCGGGCGACCCGAGAAGCGCACCAGATCGAGTGTATCTCTCCGGACTGGTCGGGGTACTTGTGCGGACGACCCATAATGGGCTCCTCTTAAAAGGAATCCTGCGTAATCAGGTGTCCAACAAACCGGGTCATCATAAGACCTACTCTAACAACCCGACCTGCCCCATCAAGCGCGGAGATCCCGTCTTAGATCGATCCCACTTGACGATACGGGACGAATGTAGGACTCTGTAGGAAACAGTGAAGGGTCGGGTTAAGGATGCGATTGCAGCATCGAACACAAGCAGTGATGGCGTCACCGATCGACGCATTGCGATCGTTAATAGCCAGGCATGATTCGTCAAAGCACGATTTGATCGACGCTTCGCAGGGCTCACCGATGTACGCTCCCGCTGACATCGTTGCACAGCACATACGTAGCGTGTCTCACGATGATCGCTGGGCGCACTACACCCCACTCGAAGGAATCCCTGAGCTGAGGCGTGCGTTTGCTCAAGAGCTGTCCTTGGACTACGGAACCTCCATTTCGCCAGACGATCTGCTCATTACTGCCGGGGCGAATCAAGCCTTCACCACGACAATCTCGGCACTTGCATCGGTCAAAGACGAAGTCATTCTCGGCACCCCGTACTACTTCAACCACTACATGTGGCTCCAGCTCGACCAGCTAGTGTCGAGATTCTTGCCAATATCCTCCAATGGGCGCATCGAGCTCGGGGAACTTGTCGACCTGGTCAATCCAAGAACAAAGGCAATTGTGCTGGTATCGCCCGGCAACCCCACTGGCGTGACGCTCTCACCAGATCTCCTAGAGTCCATCGCCGACATCGCACAATCTGCCGGTGTCGCTCTGGTCCTCGACGAGACATACCGCGCGTTCCGAGACAGCTCTTGTCCGCCCCACCATCTGCTGCAACGATCAAACTGGCGCAACCACGTTGTGAGCATCCACAGCTTCTCAAAGGAGTTTGCTCTACCCGGTCACCGAGTCGGCGCAGCCATCGCAGGGCCGAGCTTGCTCGCCGAGATGGCAAAGATACTTGATTGCGTAGCCATATGTGCGCCCCGACTGGGACAAGAAGCAGCCCTATGCGCGCTGACAAAGGCGCAAGACTGGCGGGAACAACGGGTAAATGAGGTGATTGCAAAACAACGCCACTTCACCCGACTCATGGCCGAGCGTCCGGGAGGATTTATCCTAATATCATGTGGTGGCTTCTACGGATGGGTACAACATCCGCAAGGTCCCGGAACCACCCCAGCCGTCGTCGAAGCACTCGTGGTGGATCACGGCATCGTGCCCGTGTCAGGCACAGCATTCATGCCGGAGGACCTCGGGCTCCTTCGGTTCAGTTTCGCGAGTCTCACCTTTGACGAAATCGACGAGCTTTGTGTCCGGCTCGCTCAATATTCTACCACGCACGAGTGCGTCGACCCGCTTGCGAACACCTCTGCGCCGGTCGAGATACCCAACATCAATACCTGAAGTCACCGACACCACCATATGGCAAGACCCATGTATTGGATATACGAACAATTTGAAGCGACCGCTGATCGGTCGCCGCGTCGCGCGGCACTGAAGACTGACACGCAACAGATGACCTACCGCGATCTGGCGCACATTGTTGGCCAGCGTGCTCGCGTTTTAGCCGACCAGTCGTTGTGTGATGAAGCCATCGGGATCATAGCGACGCCAACCGTCGACACAATCGCCTGGATTCTGGCGATACTTCGCAGTGGCTGCGCCTATGTGCCAATACATCATGGTTCAGGACCGGAGCGCATCCAACAGATCGCTGACCATACGGGGATGCGCGCCATTGTCGAAGATTCGGGCGACTTGAAGCAGATCACTCCGGCTCAAAGTGACGCACAGCCATTGCCCCCGGATGTGGCGTACATCATCTTTACGTCCGGAACGACGGGCCTGCCAAAAGGTGTGCCGATCACACATGCGAACTATCGGGCCTTGCACGAAGCAGCAGGTTCGCTATTCGAGTTCACTGAAGACGACAGCTGGCTCCTCTATCACAGCCTCGCTTTCGACTTCAGCGTGTGGGAGCTGTTCGAGCCACTCCTCCGGGGGGCGGCACTTGCGATACCAACGGCTGCCAATCGCCTGGATGGCGCCCGTCTCGCTGACTTCATGCACCGCCACGATGTCACGATCCTCAACCAAGTCCCATCAGGTTTCCGGATGAACCGGCGCGCGATCGCGACGAGTAGGGCAGCTCACCAGCTTCGATATATGATTTTTGGCGGCGAACGATTGGAGCGGGACGACTGGAAGCCGTGGACTGACCAGTTCGGATTCGATTCCCCTTCGCTCGTGAACATGTACGGAATCACTGAGACAACGGTGCACGCAACACACCACCTCATCACGAAGACAGACCTTGATTCAACATCCACTCAACTAGGACATCCGCTCCCAGGATTTACGGCGCAGGTCCGCGACGCGTCCGGTGGTCAATCGGAGACAGGAGAGCTCTATCTCGCAGGCCCGCAGGTCACCTCTCACTACCTCGGCGCACCAGCGATCTCGGCCAAGCGATTCTCATATGACGAGCGAACAGGCAAGAGGTTCTTCGCCACCAGAGACAAACTCTCGTCCACAGCCGCCGGGCAACTCACGTTCATCGACCGCCTCGACCGCCAACTGAAGATCCGGGGCTTTCGGATCGAACCACGAGAAATCGAACTAGCGCTCGAGGCCATCGCGGGAGTCGAACGCGCTGTTGTTACGGCGGTCGACCGAGGGCGAGGTGCTGAACTCGGGGCAGTGTGCGTCGGCGACGGCTCTCTCCTCTCACCTCGACACCTGCGTCGAGAATTGAGGCTCGATCACTACAAGGTGCCGACCCTCATCCGAACTTGTGAACGAATTCCACTGAACACCAACGGCAAGCCGGACCTCAAAGCACTGAAGTCTATGCTCGGAGGACAGTAATGGAAGAGCTACTCGATTTTCTTCGAGACCGGACCGGAACAGACGATGTAGAACTGGAGGACTACTTCCTCGATGTCGGCGGCCATTCGATTATCGCTGTCGAGTTTGCCGAGCTATTGCGCGAGCGATTCAACTTTGAACTCGACCTGGAAACGCTCTTTAAGGGGCCGCTCTCGGGGGCGCTCGCCGGGATTGAGATCTAGCTATGTACCTGTCATCTGAACAGATAGTTCAGTTTGAACGAGACGGCTATTTCGGCCCCTTTGATGTGTGCACCCCACAGGAGATGGCAGAGCGCTGGAGGTCCGTTCGAATAGCGCTGCTCGACCGTACAAACGCCGCCTACAAGCTCGATTCCGTCAGCGGCGCGACCAACATCGCTAACTACGACCGGCATCTCGATGTCGACGGGCTGTCAGAGCTCGTGGTTTGTGACGAGATTGTCGGCCCCGTGGCCGCGGTACTCGGCCAGAATGTAATCTGCTGGCGGACTGAGTTCTTCCCCAAGTTTCCCGGGGACCCTGGTACCGACTGGCACCAAGCCGACACATTCGCCAATGCGAGCGGCCAACCTCAGATCCTGTGGCCAGACGAGACGCCCGACAGCTTTGGACGCGGCGCGCTCACTGTGTGGACAGCGCTGACCCCAGCCACTATTCGGACAGGATGCCTCCGGATCGTTCCTGGCTCTCACCGCCAGAGCCACTACGACGAGACCAAGGACATGCCGTACGAACCGGGGAGCACGAAGACGAACGCCACCGGAGCGCCAGTCGACTTCTTCGGCTATGACTACCGCTACCTCCAGCGAGACCCCAACTGGAGCGTCGACGAAAGCAAAGCCGTGTCGCTCGTGATGGAAGCTGGGCAGGCGGTGATGTTCTGGAGTACGCTTCTCCACGCCTCCCACCCCAACCGCGGCGAATCAGCTAGGGACTACCGAATGGGATACGCGATGAGGTTCGTGCCTTCCGACGTCGAGGTGTATCCGAATACAGAAGTTGTCAGAGAGTACGGCGGTGAAATCTCACTCGAACGGTTCGGGTGCGTCCAAATTGCCGGGTCCCCCGCAGTGGGACCGAACGTTGTGATCGATCGCAGCCTAAATGGCTTTGACTTCTCGGCGAGTCGAAAAGCACGTTCATGGTCGGTAGCCCCCGATTGAGTCCCATGACCATGGCGCGGTAGGTGACGTCGGAGGGGCGTCGGATGGCGGCATTGAGTTGTCGAATGCCGGCTCGGCTGAGCCGGTAGCGGGTGTGGTTGGCTGACCAGACCGGGGTTGGGACGGTGCCGTTGTGGCGGGCGAAAGCGTGACGGGAATGGAATCGTTCGATGCCGGCGACCTCGCCAATGAGTTTGGCTGCGGCGAGAGCGCTGATGCCGTGGATCGGGCACAGACTCGGCGCTTGGGTCGCAGTTGGTTCTTCCGGTTCGGATCGCAGCCGGTTGATGTCGACTGTCAGATTCCGGATCCGTTTCCGGCTTCATCAGTCTCGGAACGACACGTTCCTACTCGATCTCGGCCAGCAGTGCCGCGAGATCCCCCGGGTCCACCAGCTCCGCCTGTGCCTGCACGACAAGCTCGGCCAGTCCTTCGACGGTAGGTGACTCGAACACATCGAGGAGCGAAAGCTGACAGTGAAAGGTCTCGTGGATCCGAGACACGAGCTGCGTAGCGAGCAGAGAGAATCCGCCGAACTCGAAGAACGCATCGTGGACGCCCACTCGCTCCACTTCCAACAAGGTCTGAAGAATCTCGGTGAGCTGCCCTTCAAGGGGTGTCCGGGGCGCCACATACGTCTCGGCTGGCTCAAGGAGATCCGCAGGAGCCGGGAGGACTGTCAAGTCATAGTCACCTCGGCAGGTAAGTGGAAGGCGATCATCGACCAACGAAAACCGATCGGGTACGAGGTAATCGGCTACATGAAGTCTCAGGTGCTGAGAAAGCGTTGCCTCCGTCAGCTCAGGATCGGTGGTGGCGACATATGCGATGCGCGTCGACCGGTCGTCTGTGTCGGAAAGCTCGGAAACGACAACGGCATCGGTAACTGCCGGAAGGTCACGCAGTGCGGCAACTATCTCCGCAGGCGGTTCGTCAGTGCCGTCTGCGATCTGGATCGTTCCGTCATGCATGAGGCGAGCGAGGTCCCCCGTCGGCTCTCCTTGGAAGTAGATCTGTCCAACCTCGCCGACCACACACGGTCGGCCGACAGGATTTCGGAGCTCGGCATCGACGCCTTGCACGATCCGGCCCAGCGGAATTCGCAGGGGCGCGGTCTCCGAGTTCCATGTGTCAGGCGTCGCGAAAATAGCGATCGGCTGCCCCGTCCGTGTCGCGCCGAATGCGCTGATGCAACGGCATGATGGCGAGAGGCGCCTGAGAGCGACGATGTCCTGTGACGTCAGCTCGCCCGAATTGTCGATGACTGCGTACCGTAGCGATGGTAGCTCGAGTCCCATCCCGTCGCCTGCCAGAGCACGCAGCTGAGCTGGCGTCAGATAGAGGACACTCACGGAGTTTGCCTCGAGCCAACCGATCAGCGATTCGGAATCGCCGACGGTCCCGTTGTCGGGAACGAGCGCAGCCGCTCCGCCAGATACGGCTGCAGACAAGCCAAAGATCACATGTCCCCGGCAGCCACCCAAGATCGCCACGCGGTCACTGCGGTCCAGACTGAGGCTCTCCGCTACCGCCGATGAATATCCGCCTCGCGAGCCGGGATTCCGCTGCGGCTCTTGGCTGTCAGTATCGTCGTGCAGGAGGGCACGAACGTCGACGACCTCCTGAGTGAGACCTGCGGGCGGATCGGGATCAAGAGTGACGGTGTTCTGCGGTGCTCGAGTCAGCACCGCCTCTCCGTCCTCGACGATTGAGAACGGCACTCCAGCCTCCATACAGGCGAGGACCGCGGTGGCAAAGTCTGCTGTCGAACGCTGGACGACGCTGATACTGCCCTGATGGCCTGCGTAACGTTCGGCCAGCGTCGGCGCAAGCGCACTGGCCCGACCGCTGACTTGCGCATACGCCCAGTCGATACCCGCGCCGTTCGCGGCACGGTCGCCATCTTCTTGCGTTCCAACCTCCTCGAGGGTCGCGAGGTTTGCTGAATCTTGCAATGGGTAGTCCTGAATACGACCCTCTGGATCGGCGACGACGGCTCGGAGGAGATTGCAGCATTGCTCCAGAAAACTCTGCGCGGTCTCACGGTCATACCGGTCGGCATGAAACGCAAGCTCGAGATCCAGCGTCCCGATGCGCTCCCGCGCATTCAGCATCATGTCGAACTTGCTTGGCAGAACCGGGGACTCCTCAAAGTCCACCGATACTCCATCGAATTGCGCGGTCTCCTCTGCAATGTCGACCATGTTGAGGGCAACTTGAAACAACGGGGTGCGGGTTGGGTCACGGGAGAGCTGTAGTTCCTTGACCAGGACGTCGAACGGCGTCTCGCCGTGTGCGTACCCCTCCAACGCCACAGTGCGAACACGCTCGAGCAACTCGGCGAAGGTCGGATCGCCTGACAGATCGACCCGAAGAGGAAGTGTGTTCACAAAGAAGCCGATTAGTTGAGCGGTTTCAACGTTGTTTCGGGAGGCGATCGGTGCTCCGATGACCAGGTCCTCCTGGCCCGACCAGCGGCGGAGCAAGGTCGCAAGCGTCGCCAGCAACGTCATAAAGAGCGTCACGCCGTGCTTCCGGCGGAACGAACGTATGGCCTCTACCTGCTCAAGCGGCAGAGTTGCCCGGACGCGGCCTCCGACGGCACCTTGCGAGCGGCTTCGCCGACGGTTCGTCGGCAAGGCCACTGCTGGCGGAGCACCAGCCAGGTGGTCACGCCAGTACCTGAGTTGGGTATCCAAGGTACCGCCGTCCAGCCACTCCCGCTGCCAGATAGCGAAGTCACGGTACTGGACCGGTAGTTGAGGCAAGTCGGCTTGCTGTACGTCACCGCCCGTCTTGTACAACTCCGAAAGCTCACGGAGGAAGAGACCGACCGACCAAGCATCCGAGACAATGTGATGCATCGTTACCGCGAGCAAGTGGTCTGACTCGCTCAGCTTGATTAGTTGGCATCTCAGTAGCGGACCCTTGGTCAGGTCAAAAGGCGTTCTTGCATCCTCGTCCGCGAGTATTCGGGCAGCCCGTTCTTGATCGGCGTTGACCTGCGAAAGATCCTCAAACCGGATTCTCCAATCGTCGTCGAGTTGCTCAACGACCTGGACCGGGCGATCGTCCACGATCGGGAACCTGGTGCGTAATGCTTCATGTCTCAGAAGGATCGCTCGTATGCTGCGTTCCAACGCCACGATGTCGACGCGGCCTCTGAGCCGACGTCGCCCGTGCACGTTGTAGGCAGCTCCCGGCCGGAGCTGATCTTCGAGCCACAGTCGCTGCTGATCGTACGACAGCACAGATTCGTAGCCTGCTGACCTGTTGGTCAGTGCAGGTCGGATCGATGACCGGTCCTTCGCTGCTTCGATGGACGCGGCAAGTGCAGCCACCGTCGGCGACTCGAAGATGGAGTGAACCGAAACTTCCACGCCAAAGACCTTCTTGACATGGGCAACGACGCGAAGCGCGAGCAGCGAATGTCCGTCGAGCTCGAAGAAGTTGTCAAAAACCCCGACATCGGATCGACCGAGCACATCGCGCCACATAGCGACGACTGCCTCCTCGTAGGGCGTCCGCGGGGGAGTCATCGGGCCGAGTGCAGTCCGCTCGTTCATCGTGATGCGTCCACTAGCCTGTCGCACGAACGCCTAGGTCTCATCACCATCGTCATCACCATCGTCATCACCATTCTCCTTTTGAGCAACTGTCTCTTGACGCCGGACCGCTTCGTCCAGTGCTGGCTTGCTTGGACTAGATCCTCGGCGCTGGTCGCTCCCAGGTACCAAGCACTGCGTAGTCAACTTTTCCGGTGTCGGTAAGGGGTATTTCCCGGACCGCTTGCGCGACCGCCGGCAACAGATATGCAGGAATCCGTTGCGCCAACCTCTCGCGGACTGCAAGAGGGTCCAGTCCGGATGTTGCGACTTCCGTTCCGGCGATAAGGGTGTAGTACAACGCGATCCGTTCATACTCCTCTTCGCGGCCAGGGATCGCGACAGCGGCACACGCAAGCACGCCCTCCACGGCAGCGGCGTGAGCCTCGACTTCCTCGAGCTCGATCCGATGACCCCGCACCTTCAACTGGCGATCGTTGCGACCGATGAAGTGGTAGACACCGTCATCATCCCGCAAGCCCTGATCGCCGGTCCGGTAGATCCGAACGTTGCCACCATCAACGACCAGATCATCGAACTTGGACCGCGTGAGCGCCTCGTCACCCAAATAACCGAGTGCCAATCCGGCACCTGCAATACACAACTCACCGGGCACGCCTGCGGGGCAGATCCGCGAACCATCGACCACGAAGATGCGCGTGCTGGGTACCGGCTCCCCAATCGGGATCCCGTGAGGGGCGCAACAATCATCCAGTGTGATGGCATGACATGTGGCGAAGACGCAAGACTCGACCGGTCCATAGCCGTTGTACAACTGGATCGTGGGATGCTGTTCGATGAACATCCGGACGTGACGAGGCGACAACCGCTCTCCACCCGTGTACAAAGTCTGCAGTCCAGTGAAGCAATCGATCTCGTCGGCGACAAAGACATTGAACAGCGAGGCGGTCATCCACAGCGTGTTCACGGAATGGAGCGAGACGAGATCGGCTAGTCGATGCGGAAGCAAGTGGTCGTCGGCCACGATCACGCAACTACCGCCGGTCGTCAGCATGCCCCAGACCTCAAGGCTAAAGGCATCCCACGCCACCGGCGCTGCTTGCGCCATGCGACGGCCCGGCCCGAACGCCAAGGGGCCACCGGGAGCGAACAACCTTAGTGTGGCTCGGTGTGGGGACACAACAGCCTTGGGTTGGCCCGAAGTGCCAGAGGTGAAGAACACGCAGGCGGGCGAGTCCCCACCGACGTCACTTCCCGGAGGCGTCGGAACAGTCGATCCGACCTCGTTCCCCTCGAGTTCGGGCACTCGCCATGCAGGCACTCCAAATCGCCGAGCGGTCTCGTCCGCAACAAGAAGCGGCGGCGCGAGCTCGGCGATGAGAGATGCAATCCTGCTGTCGGGCCAACGAGGATCAAGCGGCGCATAGGCCGCGCCGCTCTTCAGGATTGCGAGAAGAACCGCGACAAGACTCGATGAACGCGGCATCAGTAAGGGAACAATGTCCCCTGGCTTCACTCCGCGTTCGGTCAGTTCGACGGACCACCGGCTGGTCAGCGCGTCAAGCTGTCCGTAGCTGAGAACGGCGCCGTCATCTCCCACCAAGGCGACATCGTGGGGCTGCGCTTGTGCAATACGCGAGACTTCGGCATGGATGGAAGTCGGTGCCGCGTAATGATCCACGCAAGAACTGTGGCACGTTGCAACGCGGTCGTCCTGTCGCCTTTCGCGGGGACAAGCCGAATGCTCAGAACTTCGCGTCCTCAGCGAGCGCGCCGGTTCTTGCGTCGCCGGGTGACCGTGCATGGGAGATATGCGAAGCCGCGCTGATGGGCGGAGCGGACCCGTTTGGCCCCGTCCTCGTCGATCTCGTAGTCCTCGATTTCGGCCACAATTTCCTCAAGCACGATCTGCATCTCAAGCTTGGCCAAGACAGCACCGAGGCAATAATGCGGACCTGCTCCGAAACTGAGCATCTTCCGTGTGTCGCGGTCGATGTCGAATTGGTCGGGATTGTCGAATGCCCGGTGGTCGCGATTCGCCGAAGCGGGCAGCAGCACGACCCTTGCGCCGGCAGGGACAGTGGTGTCATGGAGGACGACCTCCTCGGTGACCGTTCTCGAGGTCATCTGGCTCGAGGAGTCATAGCGTAGAGTCTCACTGATCCAGTCATCCACGCGGCCAGTGAACCCGGCGCGTCGGACCTCTGGCAGGCGCCAGCCGTGGTACCACGCGTTGCCGATGAGCTTTCCTGTCGATTCGTTCCCTCCGCTGACAAGAAGGAAGAGGAATGCAATGATCTCAGAATCCGTGAGCTTTCCCCCATCGACGTCTGCCTCGGCGAGGATGGACGTCAGATTGTCGCCCGGATGACGGCGCACGTGTGAGACATGATCGAGGTAGTAGGCCCCGAGGCGGAACGCTGCCCCCAAGGTCGCTTGCGACCGCTCGTCAGTCTCGTTTTCTCGTTTCGAGAGAAGATCCGTGTCGTACCGGATCATGTCCCAGTCAGATTCCGGGATCCCGAGCATCTCGCAAACCACGTCGTTCGGAACGGCCGCCGCGTAGTCGGATGCGAAATCGATCTGGTCTTGCTCCAACAGGGGGGCCAATCGTCTGCGCGTCAACTCGCGGATCCGCTCCTCCATTTGTCCGACGCTGCGAGGGGCAAAGCGTCGGGAAACTAAGCCCCTGAGGCGCCCGTGATCAGGTGGGTCGAGCGCCAGAAAGAAGGCGGTCTTGTACGCCTGCGGACCCCAGAGCGATGGCTCGAGAGAAATGCCATTCTTGTTTGAGAATCGGGCCGTATCACGCAGAGCATCAAGGACATCTTGATAGCGAGAAAGCGCCCAGAAACTGCGTTCTGCGTTGTGGTAAACGGGATCATGCTCGCGCATCCATTTATAGATGGGATACGGATCTTCGTGGACCGTGTGAGAGAAGGGGTCGTAACATGGCGGCGGCTCATGGGGGTCGGAGCCATCAAGTCGATCCCTGCCGTTGACATGGCCGGATACGTCTTCTGAGTTACCCGCATCCATCGCTCTGCCCTGCTTCCTTGGGAGTCTATCGGCCTTGCGAGTTCTGTTTAGCTCTATGTGGCCGCACGATATCTCGCGCTTGGGTGCCCCGTCGTGTCGCTCGAATCAGTGACGAGTCGCCGAGGTATCTAAGGTTGACTAACTTTACGGACTCGTGGATCATAAGCCGAGTGGCTGGGGTTCATGACTTGACCCGCCTGATTCGGCCCCCGCCGAAACCCCTCCATCGGCCATACGCGGCGTCCGCATCTGTGAGGATGAGGGTGCGGAATCCGTCGAGCGAGTAGCCAACGAAAGAGCCGCAGATTGACTGAGCCTGCAACGCAAACACCGGTTCAAGACGGCTCGAAACCACGGCTCGGCGCCAACTACTACAAGCTCTTCGGCGCGAGCGCGATTTCCAACCTCGGCGACGGCATCGGGCTCATCGCCTATCCCTGGCTGGCTTCGGCCATAACCCGAAACGGATTCCTGATCGCTTTGGTTGTGGTCGTTCAAGGCCTTCCGTGGCTGCTCTTCAGCCTGCCGGCTGGAGTCATTGTCGACAGGAACGATCGCCGGACCCTGATGGTCTGGTCGAACTCGGTTCGGGCCGGCCTTACGCTGGTCGTTGCTGCGGTCGTGCTGGCTCGTCAGGGCGATCTGATCGGCCCCCACGAACTCGATGTCGGCATCCCGGTAGCCGAAGACATGGTCCTGTATAGCGTGGTGTTGTTGGCGACCTTCTTGCTTGGTCTCGCCGAAGTGCTTTACGACAATTCGGCCCAAACGTTCATGCCGGCCATCGTCGACACCGCCGATCTGGAGAAAGCCAACGGACGTCTCTGGAGCGTCGAGCTGGTGGCCAACACCTTCGTCGGCCCGCCGCTGGGGGCGCTCCTGCTCGTTGTGGCGTTTTCGATGCCGTTCTTTGTCGACGCTGCGACTTTTGCGGTCTCTGCCGTCATGATCACCTTGATCCCGCGGGGCCTCACGTCGCCGACCACCGAACGAAGCCCCTCCCAGGCGATCGACGCCGGCGAAACCTCCGAGAGCGATCCATCATGGCGAGTCGAGCTAAGCGAAGGTGTCCGCTGGCTCTGGGCTCACGACATTCTGCGGCCGATGGCCGTGATCCTCGGTCTGCTGAACATGTTCGGTGCAATGTCGGGGGCCGTCCTCGTCCTGTTCGCCCAAGAAGTGCTCGCAACCAACGCCACAGAGTTTGCCCTACTCATGACTGGGGGAGCGGTAGGTAGCGTCATCGGCGGATGGGCGGCTTCTTCGATTGCGGCAAAGCTCGGGTCCGGTCCGTCGCTCGCTCTCACCTTGATCG
Source organism: Acidimicrobiales bacterium (assembly GCA_965216685.1). GTDB lineage: Bacteria > Actinomycetota > Acidimicrobiia > Acidimicrobiales > SZUA-35 > JAHELU01. The sequence goes on along the minus strand of OZ244195.1, from coordinate 1,552,833 downwards.
GTGGAGGGATCACGTCGATCGTGATCGGCCTGACTTCGCTGTGGCCGCTCGCGTGGTTGATGTTCGCCATCTTCATGGTCCTGGCCCTGCTGTGGAACGTGATCACCGTGAGCTTCCGGCAGTCAATCATCCCCGACCGGCTTCTCGGACGAGTCAACAGCGTCTACCGGTTCTTGGCCTGGGGCATGATGCCGATCGGTGCGCTGCTTGGAGGTCTCACCGTCACGATCACCGAGGTGTTCGGCTCTCGGGAACTGGCGCTACGGATGCCATGGCTGCTCGCAGGAGCGGCACAGTTGCTGCTGCTGTTGTTCGCCGCGCCTCGCCTTACAACCGAAGGTATGAACGCAGCCCGCGCCGAGGCTGAGTGAACCAACCAACACAATCGCCGCGGAAAAGCAATAGCCGGCCCGATGGTGCAATCGGCTTCACGCAAGGAGCCGAGCCGTCATCGAGTCGGTGGAACCTCCGCTACGGCAGTCAGGATCAGACCGTTCCCTACGGCAAACCGCCCCGAGACCGAGAAATCCGCCAGCTCGGGTGAAGACATGCTCGGGGCGAGGCTCACCGAAGCGGTAAAGGCGCCCGACGCCGGGTCGAAAGTGACCTCGACGTCCTCGAATTCAAGCCACATTCCGGTGAGCGGAAACCAGGCCTTGTAGACCGACTCCTTGGCGCTGAAGAGCACACGATCCCAGGACACGCTCGAGGCTGAACCCGCGAGCGCATCCACTCTTGCGCGCTCTTGCGGCAATGCGATCAATTCCAAGACCCCCATCGGCGTGGGCGCGTTGGGTTCGGCGTCTATCCCGATCGTCCTGAAATCGGTCGCTCGCCCCACCGCAGCAGCTCGGTATCCTTTGCAGTGTGTGATGCTTCCTACTACTCCATCTGGCCAGCACGGCGCGCCCTGTTCGCCCTTGGTGATGGCGGCCGGGAGCAACCCAAGACGGGCAAGAGCGGCTCGAGCGCAGGACCTTCCCGTGGTGAATTCCCGCCGTCGACTCTCGACTGCCCGGGCCACGATGGCCTCTTCCTCTGGATAGAGGAAGAGTGCCTGTGGATCGTCGAAGGCCTCCACGGTCGCAGCGGGAGGCGGCACGAGTTGCTCGAGCATGTCAGACCTTCATTGGCAACACCTGGCACAGCAGGTTTGAGGAGCTGATCTTCGCCTGATCCCGCGGATAGCCCATTGAGACCTCCATGAACCGGACTCCATCGTGCCACGACGTCCGGCGAATGTGCAGGTGACCGTACACCACGGCAACAGCGCCGAAGCGACGATGCCAGTCGGAAGTGTGCTCGGTACCACACCACTGAGCGAACTCGGGATAGCGGAGCAGCCTCGTAGGCTCTCTGATGAGGGGATAGTGGTTCACCAAGACCGTAGGGATCGAGCGATCCACCTGGCTGAGCCGTCGCTCAGTCTCCTTGAGTCGAGCGCTACACCAGGCCTCTCGACTCCCATGGGGGTCCGGATGCAGCAACACTTCGTCCAGACACACGGCACCGGATTCATAGGCGACGGCGAGTGACTCGTCCTTCGTCATCGCACCCTCGGGCCGGAAACTGTAGTCGTACAGGACAAACAGTGGGGCGACTGTGACCGGTCCATCGACGCCACCTGTCCACACTGGATAGTCATCTTCGGGTGTTATGACGCCCAATGTCTGGCAGCGCGCAACGAGCGCACGGTACCGCTCTTCGCCACGAAGTTGGATGTTGTCGTCTCGTGTGGTCCACAACTCGTGGTTGCCCGGAGTCCAGATCACTTGGGCGAACCGTTCTCTCAGCACCCCGAGGGCACTCACCACATCGGCGACGCTCTCTGCGACATCGCCCGCAACGATGAGCCAGTCCTCGGGAGAATCCGGCCGTAGGTAGGAGAGCAGCTCCTTGTTCTCAGGGTATCGGAGGTGAAGATCGCTGATCGCGAGCAGGCGCCCCGCCCCCTCTTCGCCTGCTCTACTTCGCCTGCTCCTCTTCGGCGGTGAGCGCCGGCCCGCTGCCGGCTCATCGAAGAGCATCTTTCGTCCTCCGCTCACAGTGGTCAGGGCAGCCACCAGAAATTGAGCGATCGTAGCAGTATTCGTGTTTGTCACCACGGTTGCACCCGCTTCCAAACTTGTCAAGTACTTCAGGTTAAAGATTCGACCCAGGCTGTACCTGGTATCTGGGATAGCGCCTGCTTTCGAGGCACGCGTAATCTCAGTCACGCAGGCAAAGCGCCGTTCTCAGCATCGAAAGCTTGGTTCCAGAAGACAGCCCGCATATCCGATAACCGAGAGGTGTCAACGACCACATGGACTTAGCGACTGCACGGTTGAAGGTCTGGATGTGGCAGCGAGGCATTCGAGAAGGTCTACCTCTGGTGGTCTTGTCATGACCCAGCCTCAAGCATCAGCGGATCAGCGTGATCAAGGAGATCGAGGCGCAATCACTTCGCGTGACATCGAAGACGTCTGTGAGCTGTCCCCTCTTCAACAGGGGATGCTGTTCCACAGCCTCTATAGCGGTGATGCTGATACCTATCTTGCCCAAAGGAGCTACATCATCGATGGTCCGCTCGATGCCGATGTGCTGCATGAGGCTTGGCAGCAGGCGGTTGATGCGCACACGACCTTACGCACGTCCTTTCACTGGGAGGAGCTCGATCAGCCGCTTCAGGTAGTACATCGTGTCGCTTCTGTAACGATGGAGCGTCACGACTGGTCTGACATCGAAGAGCTCGAGCAAGACGACAAACTCGATCGACTGCTAACCGAAGACCGCAACGCAGGATTCGATACTTCGCTCGCCCCACTACAGCGACTGCACCTGGTGCGCCTCGGCGAGAATCGGCATGGCTTGATCTGGACGTACCACATGCTGGTTGTCGACGGCTGGTCGGTCCCGATCCTTGTGAAGGACGTCATTGGCCGCTATTTGACCCTTGGGTTAGGGGGCTCCCCCGCTGATCCCGCGCCCCCGTATCGCAACTACATCGCATGGTTGCAGGGGCAAGATCTGGGCGCGGCGAAGAAGTTCTGGACGAACACCCTTTCCGGCAGAGCCGACGCTGGGGAGTTGGCCGGCCTGCTTCCGGCTGACCATCAGCGTTCTCCCGGGCTGATCGATGAGCGAGTCGTGAGTCTGCCTCCGCCGCTTGAAGCCGCACTGCGGGAATTGGCCGCCCGCCACCACGTCACGCTCAATACCGTGCTCCAGGCTGCGTGGGCACTCGTGCTCCAGCGCTTCACCGGGGATACGGAAGTGATGTTCGGGTGTACGACGTCCGGCCGCCCCTCCGAGTTGCCGGAGGTCGATCGCATGGTGGGATCCTTCACGAACACGCTTCCTGTGCGAGTGGCGGTCCCTGGCGACGGAGACATCGGTTCGTGGCTGCAGGACATCCAAGCGACGGTCGCGGCAGCACGACGATACGAGTACAGCCCACTCGCAGAGATCAAGAAGTGGGCCGGGGCACCCGGACCGAATCCGCTGTTTCAAACCGTCACGATATTCGACAACTATCCAACGGCTGTCGGCTCGGAAGCATTGGGCGAGCTGTCGTTCCGCCCGGTCGACGCGTTCGAGAAGACCAGCGTACCGCTGACCGTGGTCTTCACGCCGGAGCCTCAATCGACCCTCTGGTTGTTCTTTCATCGGGAGCGATTCGTTCCCGGTGTCCCCAACGAGATCCTCGATTGCCTTCGGGCGACCCTAACCGCGCTGCCCACCGCTGACCGCATCGCGTCCCTTGCGATGGCGACGGTGCCGCCTGACTACCCCAGGCGAGGTGAGGGCGCCGCGTGTACCTATCCAAGCGCGACTGTTGTGGAACTCATCGAACGGCAAGCTCAGACGTCCCCCAACGCGATCGCAGCGCTGGCCGATGATACGTCGGTCAGCTATCGGCAGCTGCTTGCACGGGCGCGACGGGTTGCGGACGCGGTGCGTGAGGCCGGCGCTGGGCCTGATGATGTCGTCGGAGTTTGTGCCGAACGGTCGATAGACATGGTTGCCGGCCTTGTGGGGACGCTCCTCGCGGGTGCCGCGTACTTGCCCCTTGATCCCTCGCTACCCGAGGCACGGCTCGCCTTCATGGTGAAGGATGCCAATGCGGAGGTGGTGCTAGCGACACGCGAAACGGTGCGAGTCGCGCGAGAGTCTGGAGCCAAGGAGGTACGCGTGCTCGACGAGCTCGCGACCGCGGACGACAGCGATTCCTCGATGCACTCACTGACCTCCGGGACGGCACCCGTTGGCGCGAACGCGGCGTATGTGATGTACACATCCGGCTCGACGGGCAAGCCGAAGGGGATTGTTATTACTCACGAGGCTGTCGTCAACCGACTCCACTGGATGCAGGACACATTCAAGCTGACTCCACGCGATCGCGTGCTTCAGAAGACCCCGTTTGGCTTCGACGTCTCGGTGTGGGAACTGTTCTGGCCGCTCATTACTGGGTCGGCGCTCGTCCTGGCGCGACCGGGAGGGCACCAGGACCCGGAATATCTGGCCGAGACGATTCGTCGGCATGCGGTCACAACGGCCCACTTCGTACCTTCAATGCTGCAACTATTCCTCGACGAGCCGGCGGCCTCGCTCACGGGCGAACTGCGCCGCGTCGTGTGCAGCGGAGAGCAGCTGCCGTATGCTCTGGTCGAGCGATTTCGCTCGTTGTTACCCCACGTTGAATTGCACAATCTCTACGGCCCAACCGAAGCCACGGTCGACGTTACTTGGTGGGACTGCGCTCAGTCGGCGCCACCCGGCGTGATCCCGATCGGTGGGCCGATCTCAAACACTCAGGCGGTTGTACTCGACCGCCGCCTGCTACCGGTGCCAGACAATGTCCCCGGCGAGTTGTATCTCGGCGGCATCCAGCTGGCGAGGGGTTTCGTCGGGCGACCTGCTCTCACTGCAGCGACGTTCGTCGCACATCCGCTTGCCGGTCCGGGAGGCCGCTTGCTCCGCACGGGCGACAAGGCCAGGCGCTTGCCAGCGGGGGAGTTGGAGTTTCTTGGCCGACTCGACGACCAGGTGAAGATCCGCGGGTATCGAATCGAGCTGGGCGAGATTGAACAGGCCCTCGCCGCGCATGGCCCCGTCCTCGAGAGCGTCGTTGTCGTCCGGGAAGAGCAGAGCGGCCCGCGGTTGGCCGCATATGTCACCGGGCGGCCAGACCTGGACGAACACCAGCTTCGGGAGCACCTTCGGTTTCAATTGCCTACCTACATGTTGCCGGCCACGATCACTGTCCTTCCCGCGATGCCACTGACGCACAACGGAAAGTTGGACAGGGCGGCATTGGCATCGCGGATTCCGGCGGAACCGGCCCGCCACCGACCGGTCGCGCCGTCCACCGAGCGGGAGGCGTCCATAGCCGCCGTGTACTGCGACGTCCTCGGTCTGCAGGAAGCGGATGTCGTGACGAGCTTCTTCGACATGGGTGGCGACTCGTTTAGCGCAGTGCGCGCCGTTCGCCGCATCGAGGGTGCCAGCGTTGGTTTGCTCGCCTCTCACCCCAGCGTTCGTGAACTCGCCGTTGCTCTTGAGCGCCCAGCGAGCCTCGACAGGATCCTACTACCCCTGACAGAAATCGGCGAGGCTTCGCGTCTCCTCATCTGCGTGCCGTTCGGCGGGGGCAGCGCCATCACTTACCAGCCGCTGGCTGCTGCTTTGTCGCCCGACACCGCCCTTTTCGCCGTCTCGTTGCCCGGGCACGAGCTCGGTGGCGATCCCGAGCTCTACCCCATGAGTAACGTTGCGGACCGTTGCCTTGAGGCAACGACCGATCTTCCCGACATCCCAATCTCGGTCTACGGCCACTGCGTGGGAGTTGCTCTCGCCGTGGAGCTCGTGCGTCGGCTCGAAGCGGATGGCCGCACCGTCGACCGCTTGTTCCTCGGCGCTTCGTATCCGTTTACGCAACCCGGTGCCGTCGGAAGAACACTTATTCGGTCAGGATTCATCGGCGACGTCAGCGGGCGGCCGCAATGGAGGCGCACAGGGAGGGCGGCCGAGATTGCGGAAATGCAATTCTTGCAGTCGCTCGGTGGATTCGCGGACATCCTCGATGACGACGAAATCTCGTTCCTGATGCGGGCGTTTCATCACGATCTCTCCATCGGGCGACAGTACTTCTCTGAGCACTGGCCGCGGGGTTCCGCAACGCCCCCTCTGGCGGCGCCGATCACCGTCATCGTGGGTACGGGCGACCCCCTGACACCTCGGTACAAGCGCCGATATCGGGTGTGGGATCGATTCTCGTCAAGTGTTGATCTCGCAGAGGTGCACGATGGTGGCCACTACTTCCTCCAACACCAGCCGGAAGCACTAGCCCGGGTCATTGAAGCTGACCGAGGCGCAGCTCGATGAGCGTCGATCGGCTTCACCTGGATGCCGCTCGTCTGCCTCCACAGATGCGAGCACGTCAATCATGCGACAAGCAGGCCCGTCGTTGTATCAGGGACGTCCAATGAAACGAAGCGCTACGGAATTGGGAAGGCGTCCTCAGACGCTCGCCTCGATGCTGCGACGGCGAGCGCACGATGAAGGAGAGCGACTCGCCTATCGCTTTGTGGGCGAAGCCAGCGACGACGAGACAAGTCTTACCTATGCTGAGCTCGACGAGCGTGCCGCTGCGATCGCGGTCCACCTGCGAGAACTCAGCGCGCAGGGCGAACGCGCCGTGTTGTTGCATCCACCGGGCTTGGACTTCGTCTCGGCGTTCTTCGGCTGCATGTACGCGGGCACCACCGCGGTGCCGGTGTATCCGCCGGACGCGGCGAGGCTCCAGTACAGCCTCGACCGCCTCAACAGGATCGTCACTGATGCGCAGCCACTCTTAACCCTCAGCACGTCCGCTATTGGCGCGGCCCTGAGCGGTCTCACCGATTCGAACGCGGCACTATCACTACCGAGGATCGTCGCCACCGACGAGACGTCGTCCGCCTTGGCGAACGACTTCAAAGATGTCGAGGTGAACGCCGACTCTGCTGCGTTCATTCAGTACACATCGGGGTCTACTGCGGCGCCTCGCGGAGTGGTCCTCAGTCATCACAACCTCATGCACAATTCACATCAGTTCCATGAGGTCTTCGGCCACTCACGCGACAGCCGCGGCGTAAGTTGGCTTCCTCCGTACCACGACATGGGATTGATCGGCGGAATCCTGCAGCCTCTTTATGGCGGATTTCCGGTGACTCTCATGTCACCGGTCACGTTCCTGCGACGCCCGATTCGATGGCTGGAGGCCGTGTCCTCTTTCCGGGCGACGAGCAGCGGCGGCCCCAACTTCGCCTACGACCTCTGCGTGCGCAAGACGACCGCGGAAGATCGTGAGACGCTCGATCTGAGCCACTGGGCTGTCGCGGCGAACGGCGCTGAGCCAGTCCGGTCCGAGACGATGGAGCGATTCGCCGACGCGTTCGCCCCCGCGGGCTTCCGGCGGGACTCCTTCCTCCCCTGCTACGGACTGGCCGAGGCCACTCTCATCGTCACGGGCGGCGGGCGCCGGCCCGTGGAGGTATGCCAACCTTCGACGATGTCGTCTGGCGGGGGCGAGTCATCGAGCCTGGCCAGTCACACGACTCACGGTGGTTTTGTTTCTTGCGGACGAGTTGCGGACGATCAGCGGATCGCGATTGTTGAGCCGACGACGCGTACGGAGGTCCCGGATGGTCAGGTGGGTGAGATCTGGCTGGAAGGACCAAGCGTGGCGAAGTCGTATTGGGCCAACCCCGATTTGTCGCGGGAAGTCTTCCAGAATCACCTCGCCACTGAGGAAGGCGGGCAATTCCTGCGCACTGGGGACCTTGGATTCGTCACGGACGGAGAACTCTTTGTCACGGGCCGAACCAAGGATCTCATCATTGTGCGTGGGCAGAACCACTACCCGCAGGACATCGAGTGGACCGTCGAACGCTGCCACCCGGCGTTGCGGCCTGGCTGCGGTGCGGCATTCACCGCTCGCGTCGACGACAGCGAGAGTTTGGTGGTGGCCTGGGAGCTCGCCGCCAACGCCGATGACGTGGATGCGGACGAGCTCGTGCGCGCGGTGCGCGCCGCCGTTGCTCGTGACCATGGCCTGCACGTGGGCACGGTGGAACTGCTGCCGAAGGGCGGCATAAAGAAGACTACGAGTGGCAAGGTTCAGCGCAGCCTTTGTGCAGCCACCTTTGCTTCTGGACAGCTCGGCGGTCGGAGATACTCGCTCCCCGCGGGCGTTCGTGATCAGGAATCCGGGATCCTCGACACCGACGGCTCGGGTGATTCCAACACGAACCCGGCCGTCGAAACCTTCGAACTGAACCGAGAGCGTCTCCTGGCGGCCCCTTCGCGAGACCGTCGCGAGATGTTGATGCGCTATCTCCGCGGGCGGGTTGCCATGACGTGCGGACTCGCTGATGCCGAGATCGACTCTGAAGAGTCATTGCTGACGTTTGGTGCGGATTCGCTGTCAGTACTCGGACTGGCGCAGGTCATCGAGGATGACATGGGCGTCGCCGTATCAATCGCAGAACTCATGAACGCGGCCAGCTTGACCGAAATCGCCGCCGGGCTTGAGGCAGCAGTCGGCGCTGACGTTGCCGCCGTGCCGGTCAGACCGGACGGTGACGTGACCGAATCCGCGTTGTCACCTCCGCAACGGGCCCTATGGTTCCTGCAAGAACTCTCGGCGAGTAGCTCAGAACACAACATCGCTGCTGCATTGCGCCTTCATGGAAACCTCGACGTCGCCAAGCTTCGAGGAGCGCTGGATGTGCTCGTCGATCGCCATCCGGCGCTCCGCACGACGTTCGAGTCACGTGACGGCGAGCCAGTCGCATGCATCCTTGCGAATGCCACGCTTTGTCTACGCGAACACGACCTCACCAGCTCGACAGGCCCAGCGCTCATGGAGCGGCTCGCCGATGCTGCCAGCGAACCTTTCAACCTCGCTTCGGGTCCCCTCGTTCGAGTCGATCTGTATCCGTCGCGACCCAACGAGACGGTCATGCTCTTTACAGCCCATCACATCGTGATGGACTTCTCGTCAGCCACGACGATCCTGCGGGAACTCGAGATGCTCTATGGAGCGCATGAGGCGACGGCCTCGATACTCCCATCGCAGCCAGCCTCTTATGGCGACGTCGTTGCAGCCTACAATCGCGACCTTGCGGGCGACAGCGGGCGTAGGTTGCGCGACTACTGGACCGACGAGTTGCATGGGTCGGTCCCCGATCTGAACCTGCGGACGCGTACGTCCACTGCTTCGCGTGAAGCGTCGGCCAGCGCGGGCACAACGCGATTGTCGATTGACAGACGGCTAACTCGGCGTATCAAGGAACGGGCTCGCGCCGAGGGGGTCACCTTGAATATGGCGGTGTTGTCGGCGTTCCAACTCCTGTTGCACCGATATACCGGACAGGAAGATCTCTTGGTGGGCACCCCCATGTCAGGCCGTATCCGCCGTGAGTTTGACAACATTGTCGGCTACTGCATGAACCCTGTCGCAATCCGCAGTCAGATGAAGGGCAACGAATCGGTCCGCGAGATGCTCGGCCAGCTACGCCTGCGGGTGATCGGCGCGCTGGACCACCAACTGCTTCCGATACACGACCTCCCCAACGATCGCCGCCCGGGCGAATCTCCCTTTCGCGCGCTGTTCATCTTCAACCAGGTAGCTCCGGCAGCCGACGCCGGTGAGCTTGCGTTGCTCGCCACCGGCGGTCCGCACGAAGCGCGGTGCCAGTTCGCTGACTTGATGGCGGAGCCAGTTGAGTTCGAACAACGCGAATCACCAGTTGACCTACACCTCACGGTAACGGAGATTGGCGACAGGCTGTACGTTACGTTTCGCTACCGGTCAACGATCCTCGACGACGGTGCCGCCCGCCGCATGCTGCGGCATTTCGAGAACATTCTCGCTGCCATAGCCGACGACGCAGGTCAGCCAGCTGCCGCCGTCGCAATGCTTGACCCGGTCGAGCGCGAGCAGATCTTGGCGCACTCGAGCGGAACGCAACGCGTCCACTCGGCTGTGACGACCATTGTTGCCGACATTGAACGCCAAGCCACAGAGACCCCGCAGGCGCTCGCTGTGACTGGCGAAGCTGGCCAGTTGAGTTACGGCGAGCTCAACAAACGCGCGAATCGCGTCGCGCACCTACTCGCCGGGCGCGGCTTCGAGCCTGGTGCGAAGGTTGGGCTCTGCTTTCAGAGGTCGCCAGATATGATCGTCGCCCTCGTCGCAGCGCTCAAGGCTGGTCTCACGTACGTCCCAGTCGACCCGTCCCAACCGCCCGGTCGAATCCAAGCGATCTTCTCTGACGCCGAAGTTGGCATTGCGCTGAGCCATCAACAGGTCATCGACACGTTGCCTGAAGGCGTCGACGTCCTATGCGTCGACAACGACCCGGCCATCCCTTCCCAGCGCGATGACGACCCAGATCTGCCGATCTCCGGGACGAGCCCGGTCTATGTCATGTACACGTCAGGCTCCACCGGCGCGCCAAAAGGCGTGATTGTTACCCATCGATCACTCGCCAACTATGTTCGGTTTGCGGTCGATGACTTCGGCCTATCGGTGGGTGATCGGTTCCTTCAGTTCGCGTCGATAAGTTTCGATGCAAGCGCGCAGCAGATCTACGCTTCCCTCGTCAGCGGCGCGACACTCGTGCTTCGGACCGACCGTATGTTGAGCACGCCCGAAGCGTTCCTCTCACAGTGCGGGCATTGGTCCGTCACCGTGCTGGACCTCCCGACCTCGTACTGGAACGAGCTCGTGGTCGGCGTGAGCAAGGCTGGCGCGTCCGTCCCAGCGTCGCTGCGACTCGTCGTGCTGGGGGGCGAGCGGGCGTTGCCGCATATGGTTCAGGCGTGGCAGGAGCACGTTGGCCACCGCGTTCGGCTCATCAACGAATACGGCCCGACCGAGGCGACCATCACCGCGATCTCGCGGGATTTGACCGACTATGTATGCACGGGAGAGGTGCCGATTGGTCGGCCAATCCCAGGTTGTAGCGCCTACGTCCTCGACGAGGCCCGTCAGCCCGTGTCAGCCGAGGTCATTGGAGAGCTCTACCTGGGAGGCGCAGGGCTGGCTGACGGATATCTGAAGCGCCCAGGGCTAACTGCGCAGTCGTTCGTTCCTCACCCGTTCGACCCGGGCAGTCGGCTCTACCGCACCGGCGACCTGGCCTCGTTCACTCCGAGCGGAGAACTCATCTGCCACGGTCGGCGGGACCGCCAGGTCAAGGTGAGCGGCCACCGCATAGAGCCGGGGGAGATCGAGTCGGTACTGCATCACATCCCAGGGGTAGATGACGCCCTGGTCATTCAAAGCGAGTCGACCGGTCAACTGGTCGCGTACATAGTAGCTCGTGCACCCGATTCGCTGCCGACCGACGGGTTCCGAGCTTCACTCAGGAGCAAGCTGCCCCATTACATGGTTCCGTCGGCCTTTGTCGTTGTACGGTCGCTCCCGCTCAACCGGAACGGAAAGGTTGATGTCGCGGCGTTGCCGGAACCAGAGCGCACGGCTTCGGGTGAATCAACCGAACCTCGTACACCGACCGAGAGATTCCTGGTCGAGACGTTCAGCGAGGTCCTTGGGGTGACCGGGATCGGTGTGAACGATGACTTCTTCGACCTGGGTGGGCAATCGCTGCTGGCGACCAAGGTTATTGGTCGCATCCAGGACCATTTCAAGTTGGACGTGCCGTTGCACGAGATCTTCCACGCTCCTACCGTCTCCGACCTCGCTGCGCTGTTGGACCGGATGCCTCTGGCGCTACCAATGCCGCCGCTCGAGCCCGTGCCGCGTGATCAGCCACTCCCGCTGACGTTCGCGCAGGAGGGGATCTGGTTCCTCCAGCGGTTGGCGCCGGAGTCGTCGACCTACAACGTCCCACGCTCTCTCCGCATTCGAGGACACTTCGATCTGGTGAATGTTCGAGAGGCCCTCGCAGTGCTCGAGCGGCGCCATGAGATCCTTCGGACCACCTTCCCCGACATCGACGGCGAGCCGGTGCAGATCGTTCATCCACCCCGTGGCATACCGGTGTCGATGATCGAAATGGCTCCGATGGAAGAGGAACAGCTGGAGAGCGCGATTCGCCAAAAGATCCTGGAGGCAGGTCGTCGCCCATTCGATCTCACGACGGGTCCTTTGATTCGCACGATGGTCATCCGCCTTGGACCGGCTGACCACGTGCTGATCGTCATCGAACACCATCTCATTCATGACGGGTGGTCGCAGGGCGTCTTCTTGCGCGACTTCCTTGAGACCTACGACGCGCTTGTGTCCGATCGTGCCCCATCGCTGCCGGAGTTGACCGTGCAGTTCGCCGACTACGCGCACTGGCAGCGACGCCTACTGAGCGATGAGACGATGCAAGGACTCATCGACTTTTGGAAAAGGGAGCTCGACGGAGCGCCTCGGATTCTCGCCCTGCCAACGGATCGACCTCGTCCCCCGGCCGTCACGTATGCAGGAGATCTCGAGGTTCGAGTCATCGAGCAACAACAGGGGCGAGATGTGCGTCACTTGAGCAATGAACAGGGGGTGACCCTTTTCATGACTGCGTTCGCGGCGTTCTCGCTTCTACTTTACGATTTCACGGAGCAAGATGATTTCGTCGTAGGTGTCGGTGTCGCCAACCGCCAACGGCCGGAGGCCGAAGACCTCATCGGGATGATAATCAACACTATTTTGATGAGGGCGCAGATCTCAGCTGATGCTTCCTTCGCAGATTTTCTGCAAGAAGTACGAGGTCGCGCGGTCCGGGCATATGCGCACCAAGACATGCCCTTCGGACGTCTTGTCCGTGCCATTCAGCCCGAACGTAGCCTCAACCACATGCCGCTTTGCCAGGTGATGTTCACGTTTCTCGATACGCCCATGCCGCGAATTGAGGGCAGCGGCCTGACGTTCGAGGTCATGCCCGCCCACAACAAGACCGCGAAGTTCGATCTCAACGTCGTTGTCCAGCCACACACCGGCGGGTTGGGCGCCGAACATGACCACGAGGCTGACCATCGGCTCTCGGTGTACATGGAATACAACGCCGACGTATTCGATGCAACGACGATCCGGCGTCTGCTCGACCGTTTTGAGGCGATTCTCGATGCAGCGATCGACGCTCCCGAACAGTCGATCATGTCGTTGCTCCAGGCTCTCAATCGACCCCTCGGTGACACCTGAGGACAGCGGCGAGGGATCGGTGCCGCGCTCTTGGGGTGTCGTGGCGGAGGCTACGAGTCTTGGACCCTGATCCTGGGTGCCGGCACTTAGGAAGTATCCGCAGGAGTTGCGGGATCGAGCGGTCCGGCTTGTACTCGAGGCCAGAGAGCAGGAGGAGGGTCTGTCGCTGCATAGGGCCCCGAACGAATTGTGGGTTGTCGAATTCGCCTACGTGCCGACATGGGCCGGGACCGTGTTCACCGCGTTTGTGGTGGATGTCTTCTCCCGACGGAACGTTGGGTGGCCGACCAAAGCCACGATGCCGACCGAGCTACCCCTCGAAGCCCTCGAGATGCGCTGTGGACTCGGGACCAGGCTGACGAGTTGGTGGACGGCCTGGTCCATCACAGCGATGCCGGCAGTCAATATTGTGCGATCCGCTACACCGACCGACTCGGCGGCATCAGAGCGTCGGATGGCCCCATACCGCAGCTTCCGTAACGACGGCCCGATTAGCTGCCCCCTTCGACCTTCGAGCGGCTACCGCTGGCCCTCGGTTGGTGGTTCGTGGCATGGTTGGGGCAAGATGAGATCGCGCCCGTGTGATCGGAGGAAACAATGACGAACTCGTACATCGTGGCCGGGGCTCGAACCCCGGTCGGCAAACTTTCAGGGGCATTGCAAAGCATGAGTGCGGCGGAGTTGGGGGGCAAGGCCATCGCCGCCGCTCTGGAGAAGGCCGGTGTTGCCGCCGATCAGGTCGACTACGTGTACATGGGTCATGTGCTGCAAGCCGGCGCCGGCCAGATCACCGCTCGTCAGGCTGCGGTTGCCGCCGGAATTCCGATGACCGTCCCTGCCTCGACCATCAACAAGGTCTGCCTGTCGGGGCTGAACTCGATCCATCTGGCCGACCTGTTGATCAAGGCCGATATGGCCGACATCGTGATCGCCGGTGGCATGGAATCCATGACCAACGCACCGTATCTCCTGCCCGGTGCCCGGGCCGGCTACCGGGCCGGCGACAAGACCGTGGTCGATTCGATGATGTACGACGGCCTCTTCTGCGCCTTCGACGCCTGCGCCATGGGTGCCGGCACCGAGAAGTATGCGGCCTCGGCCGGATTGGCCCGGGAGCCGCAGGATGAGTTGGCCGCTCTTTCCCACGAACGGGCGGCCGCCGCCCACAAGGAGGGTCGTTTCGACGACGAGATGATCTCGCTGGAGATCCCGCAACGCCGGGGTGATCCGGTTGTGGTCGACGCTGACGAGGGCGTGCGACCAGGCACCACGGCTGAGAGTCTGGCCGGGCTGCGGCCGGCCTTCGAAAAGGCGGGCAACATCACAGCCGGCAATGCCTCGCAGATCTCCGACGGCGCCTCAGCCATGGTGGTGATGAGCGGGGCCAAGGTCGACGAGCTCGGCCTGAGCCCCCTGGGGGAGATCGTGGCCTACGGCCAGGTGGCGGGCCCCGATCCATCGTTGCTGACCCAACCGTCCCGAGCGATCTTCGATGCGCTGGACGGCACCGACATGAGCGTGTCCGACATCGATCTCTTCGAACTGAACGAAGCGTTCGCGGCTGTGGCCCTGGCCAGCATCGAAGACCTGGGCATCGACGATTCCGTGGTCAACGTCAACGGGGGAGCGATTGCCCTCGGTCATCCCATCGGTGCCTCCGGTAACCGACTTGCCCTCACCCTGCTCCATGAGTTGAAGCGGCGAGGGGGCGGCGTCGGGGCGGCGGCGCTGTGCGGCGGCGGTGGCCAGGGCGACGCCCTCGTGGTGCGCACGGTCTAGGCCGGACCGGGTTCCGGCTGCCGAAAAAAACCGCAGAAATTCCTTGTCATCGTACTGTCAATTGTTGTAACATAAAGGAAACATCGTTACGACGTCTCAGTGGCCGGTTTACCCATACCGCCCGCGCCACGGTCACTGGGGCGTCGTAGCGAAGCAGCGTCCGGGTCGGTGCACCCTCTCCCCGCCGGCCCGGCCGTCGCGTTTTGGGGAATGTTGCAGCAACAACGTTCTACCTGCGGTTTTAGCTGTTTCAAGTTTGAATATCGCCGGCGTCCAGTGGTCCGGCGGCTCAGTACGCCTTGGCCGGTGCGGCCGGCCGGGAATCGGGACCGATCCAAGCTCACCGGCACCCCGAAACCAGTCCGTCATGATTCCGTAAACTTCTAACGGTCAGGGGTGGCCCGGAAGTGGGGGTTTCAGAACGACTCGGGGTTGTTGACACCCTGCCGGCCGACCAGGGCCCGACCCAAGGTCAGTTCGTCGGCATACTCCAGGTCACCGCCCACCGGCAGACCTGAGGCCAACCGTGACACCACCACGTCGGTGAACGGAGCCAGGATCTTGTTGGCGATGAAACTGGCTGTGGTGTCACCCTCGAGGTTGGGGTTGGTGCAGAGGATGACTTCCTTGATGTCCTCGCTGGCCACCCGTAGCGCCAGCTCCCGCATCTTGAGGTGCTCGGGCCCGATGCCCTCCAACGGATTGATGGCTCCCAACAGCACGTGATAGCGACCGTCGAACGCCCCGGTCTTCTCGATGGCGGCAATGTCCTTGGGTTCCTCCACGACGCACAAGACAGTCGGATTGCGGTTGGGGTTCGTGCACACCGCACACTCGGCCCCCTCGGCCACGTTGAAGCAGCGCTCACAGAAGGCCACGTGCTCCTTCAGTGAGATAATGGCGTCGGCCAAGCGGTTGGCATCGACCTTGTCGGCCTTCAAGAGGAAGAAGGCGATGCGTTGAGCCGATTTGGGTCCGATTCCGGGAAGGCGGCCGAGTTCGTCGATCAGGATCTCGACCGGGCGGGCGTAGACGCTCACCGATTCAGCCGCCGAGTTCTCCGAGGCCGGGCATGCCGCCGATGTCGGGAATGCCGAGCTCGTTCATGGTTGCCTCCTGGAGTTCGGCGATCTGAGCGCCGGCGTCCCGCAAGGCGGCCAGCACCAACTCCTCCAGCAACTCCACATCGTCGGGGTCGACCGCATCGGGGGCAATCGACACGTTGCGGTAGACGCCCCCACCGGTCATCTCGACTGTGACCTTGCCCCCTCCGGCCGAACCGGTGACTATTTGCGCCGCTTGCTCCTCCTGGGCGGCCTGGACCTGCTCCTGCATGGCCTGAGCCTGCTCCAGGAGCGCTCCCAGATCGAGTCCGCCTGCTCCTCCGAGGGCGCCGGCGAGATCACCCAGGTCGGGCTGGTTGTCGAATTCCTGGTCAGACACAGTTGTCTCCTGCTGGGTTTGGGGATCTACTCGGGTCGGGGTTCGACGACTTTGGAACCGGGGAAGGCCTTGGTCAACCGTTCCACGCCATCGGTCGACTGGTCGGTGGCGTCCACCAACTCTTCGACCGGACCGACGTCGTCCATTGAATCATCCGTGGGCTTGGGTCGGGACGACTCCATCTTGGCCGGGTCGATCGATTTCGGTGGTCCGGCGTCGTCCACGATGACCTCGACCGTCAGCGGCCGATTGAAGTGGCGGCTGAGGGCCTGCTCGATCTCCCCCTTGACATCGTGGCACCGGCCGACGTAGTGGGCGTTGGGCACGGCGATCAGCACCGTCGAGTCGTTGACCGCCGACACGGTGCCAACCTGGAACCGGACTCGGGCCCGCTGGCTCACTTCGTCGAGTTGGGCTTCGAACGCCCGGGTCATCTCGCCGGTGGTGATGGCTCGATCAGGCGCCGGCGAAGGTGTCTCGCTGGGCGACGGTTCGGCGGCTTCGGTCGACTCGGTTGGTTGGGCCGGCGCCGTCTCGGTGGATGGACTCTTGGAGCGAGGGGAGCGAGGTGGCTTGGGTCCCGGGTTGGCCTCCGACTTGGCTCCGGTGGCGTCGGCCAGTCGGTGACGGGCGGCCTTGGCCGGACCGCTGTCAGCCTCCGTCGCCGGAGCGCTGGCCGCCGGAGCCTGGGCCGCTGCCAGCTGGTCGTTGAGGGTCGCCACCTGCTTTTCGAGAACCGAGATTCGACTCACCAGATCGCCGACCAGGGCGGTGTTGGCTTCGTCCGATCCGCCGTCACCATCCACGGTTGCGGCTGCCGCCGGGGGGCGGTGACGGCACAGCTGCAGCAACGTCACCTCCAGCGGCACCCGGGGATCGGGCGCTTGGCGCATCTCCACCAGCGCCGTGCCGATCGATTCCAGCGACCTGGTAACGGTGGCCGGGCCGAGCCGGGCGCCCAGTTCTTTGGCCTGGGTTTGGGCCGTGTCGTTGAGGTGGCCGAGGGAGGCTCCCATGGCGGCCAGGAAAGCCCCCCGCAGAACTTCGACCACGGCTTCGCCGATGACCCGGGGCTCCTGACCGTTGCTCAGCCCTTCCTGCAGACCGGCCACTGCGGCCTGAGGGTCGCCGTCGCCGATGGCGGTGGCCAGCACCAACCCGATGTCGGATCCGGCGGGAACGCCACCGGCGGCAACCAGCTCGAGGGCGGAGAGGGTGTCACGGACCGAACCGCCCCCCTGACGGACGACGTAGTCGACGGCCTCATCGAGCTTGTCGGCCGGTATGTCGAGGCCGGCGTCGGCGATGACGTAACGAACGTGGTCCTCCAGCTCGTCGGCCGGGAGCAAATGGAACTCGAACGGTTGAGTTCGGCTCCGGATCGTCTGCACCACCTTGTGAGGCTCGGTGGTGGCCAGCACGAAGACGACGTGATCGGGCGGCTCCTCCAGCGTCTTGAGCAGGGCGTTCTCCGCCCCGGCGCTCAGCATGTGGGCCTCGTCGAGAATATAGACCTTCGTGTTGCCGGGGGAACCCAGGTTGACCCGGGAGATCAGGTCGCGGATGTCGTCGACCTTGTTGTTGCTGGCGGCGTCGAGTTCATGGACGTCGAAGGAACGGCCCTGCTCGATGGCCAGGCAACTCTCACACTCGCAGCACGGCTCGCCGTCGTCACCCAGGTTCGAGCAGTTGAGCGCCTTGGCCAGGATGCGGGCGGTGGAGGTCTTGCCGGTGCCTCGGGGTCCGCTGAACAGATAGGCGTGACCCACCCGGTCATTGGCCACCGCCGAGGTGAGCGCCGTGGTCACATGGGCCTGGCCCCGGAGCTCCGAGAATCGTTGCGATCGGTAGCGTCGGTAGAGGGACTGGTAGGCCACGATTCCGAGCCTATCGGGTGGAATGACTCCGGTGGATTCCAGCGGCGAGGCGCGGCACCGGCCCGACGATCTGCTACAAATGAGAGGCGAGATCCGACCCGAGCGCGATCACCACGAGGGGCGGGGTCTCGTGAAGAGAGAGGACGCGCCAACGGCGCGGGGAAAGACGCCGATGGGCCGCCGGCTCTGAGGCGTGCCGATGCACGAGAGCGGTATGTCGAACACGATGGCGAGCGGCCGATGAGCCGGAGAACCGAGCGGGCGATGTTGGGGTTGTTGGCTTTCGCCAGCGCCGTCTTCGCCTTGGTCGTCGGGGTCCGTCTGATGGCCGGCGGCTCTGTCGATGTGGCGGCCAATGCCCCGGGTCTCGGCGGTTCGGTCGACCCCGCCTCGGCCTCAATTGGTGACGACGGTCCATCATCGGGGGCCGGTGCCGGCGCCGAGGGGTCGTCCGATTCGCTGGTCGTGAGTACCACCGCAGTTCTGGTCGAGTCGTCGTCGACATCGAGCACCGCCACCACCGAGGCCACGACAACATCGTCGTCGTCGACCCCGACAACCGAGGCGTCGACCTCCACCTCTTCAAGCTCGACCGACTCTTCCTCCACCCCGACTTCAGAGTCGACCACGACGACGACCGCCCCGGCATCGTCGGAATCAACGACCGACAACGGCGCCGATGGAGCCGACACCACGGCCACCACCGCCCCGGCCGAATCGAGCACAACATCGTCCACCGGCGATCCCGGGCCCGAGCGGGGGCTGACTGCGATCGAACGCCAGATCGTGGCCCTTACCAATGAGCTGCGAACCAACCCGTCAGGCCCGCTCAAGCGCCAGGGACCGACCCCCCAATGTGTGATCGACGGCGACGACATCGAACTCGACCCCGACACCGGTCAACCCAAACCGGTGGCCCGGTTGACGGCCAGCGAAGGCGTCTCGGTCAACCTGTCGAGAGACTGGTCGCAGCAGATGGCCGACGCCGACGCCATGTCGCACCGCGGCGCCGAGTCACAGGACGAGATCTACGCCGCCCTGGGGATCGACTGGGCGGTACGAGGGG
Source organism: Acidimicrobiales bacterium (assembly GCA_965216685.1). Classification (GTDB taxonomy): domain Bacteria; phylum Actinomycetota; class Acidimicrobiia; order Acidimicrobiales; family SZUA-35; genus JAHELU01. The sequence continues at coordinate 1,533,494 of OZ244195.1, read as the reverse complement.
AGAACGTGGCCTGGGCCATCGGCTACCAACCATCGGAGGTGGCGCAGCTGTTCTTCAGCGGATGGCGGGAGTCCGACGCCCACTACTGCAACATGATGTCGAGCGCCTACACTCACATCGGCGTCGGCCACGTCCGCAGCGACGGCGGCAAGGACTTCGCCACCCAGAACTTCTACCGCCCCCGCTGACGGATCGGCGCGGGCGGGTGCCCGGGGGTTCTCGGGCGGTCCGGTTCTCGGGCGGCTTCTGTGCGCCCCACGCCCCACTTCCGGGGTCTACGGCGCACACATTGGCCAAGCCGGCATCTGTTCTCGCAAGTGACGGCCAGGCGATCTGCGGCACACAATGGGTTCCGCTGAGAGCTGCTGCCTTCCGGCCCTGACTCGGTTCACGGGCCAAGGTTGCACAGGACCCGACCGTCACCTGCCAAAACAGATGCTGCTATACGTGGTGATGCGGGGGTGGGCCATCGGACCCGGGTTTCAAAACTACCCGCCGAAGACCCTCCGGCGTTCGCTATCCTACCGATTCTTGCCCCGGTTCCCGCCGGCACCCCACGAGGTACCGTCTGGTCATCGAGGTAACAACCGGAGGAGTGCGAGAGCGGCCGAATCGGCACGCTTGGAAAGCGTGTGAAGGGAGACCTTCCGTGGGTTCGAATCCCACCTCCTCCGCCAAGTTTCGCCTGGTCAGGGCGTTACGACGGCCCTTGGGGTCGTTCACTCGACCGACCATCTGACCTCTACCGCCAATGGTGTCGTGGTTGCCGATCACATGGTGCCAATACCGAGCAAGTCAGCGATAAGTTCCCGGATCTGTTGGAGGGCTACCGGTCCTACATTGTCGTGCTCCGTCTCGATGATGCGATCGACACCGATCGTCGTCGGGAGATGAGCCTGAGCTACACCGTGTTCCGCTACCTCAACTTCGGTCAGCCAGCCACGTCGGGCCGTTGTGCACGGTACAACCGCAATCGCATGCTGCCTGAACTCCAGGACATCATCTGACGTGACGACGATCGCTGGTCGAATGAAGCCAGGCTCTCCCCGCGCCGGGGTCCCAAAGTCGCAGCGGACAACGTCACCGGCTCGCATTGCCAACGTCAATTGCCGATGCGTCCAGGATTGTAAGATCGTCTTCATCAGGGGGGCCAGATGAGAGTTGAGCGCCGATGATGCGTCGGCGCTCCCTGCCGATCAGCTTCTGAAGCTGGGCATCGAGCGTGATCCCTTCACGGTCAGCGAGGCGCCGCAATGCATCGCGGGTCGCGGTTGACACCTTAATGGTAGTCGAATCAGGCATACCAGCTAGTATACGTAGCTGACTGCCAAGCGAACAATCCGCTGGTTTAGGGCTCGAGGTCGGTGAACGCGAACTGTTCGAGCAGGAGTCGACCCTCGGCCGCCCGGCTCGGAGCCTCAACCGGGGCTGACGTTCGCCGAATTGGGTGTTCAGCCGATCGCAGTAGCCACTGTCTATAGTGTGACCGGAGGCGACCAGGTTGGTCGCGTCCTGGCTGGCGCTCTTCGACGTCTCACACGCCGGGTAGGTTGAGATCGTGCGGTATCTGATTCTGGATGTCGAGGCCACCTGCTGGCCTCCGGAGACGACATTCCGTCGCGACCAGATGGAGATCATCGAGATTGGTGCGGTGATGCTCCGTGATGACTTCAGCGTTGGTGGTGAGTTCGGATCCTTCGTGCGCCCGGTCGTACATCCTCGTCTGAGCGAATTCTGTGTGTCGTTGACATCGATACAGCAGACCGACGTGGACGCCGCCGACCCGTTCGGACCGGTCTACTGGCGGTTCGTTGACTGGGTTGGCAGCGAGCCACTTCTGTTCTGCTCGTGGGGATACTACGACGTCCGCCAGTTCGAGACGGATTGTCGGCGGGCGGGAGTTCCGTTTCCCCAGTGGATGGCTGGGCACCATGTCAACCTGAAAACCGAGTTTGCAGCTTGGCGGAATATTCGGCGTTGTGGCATGGCCAAGGCTCTGGAGAGGCTGGGCCTGCCAGGCGAGGGAACGCTTCACCGGGGTATCGACGATGCCAGGAATATAGCGAGGATCGCCCAGAAGATGTTGCCCGCCCGAAGTGTGGTGGGCAGGGACCCCCTTGTTGGGGCCCTCGGCCGCCACACTACGTGAGCCGGACTCGGCTCGGCGGTTCGACCTTTACAAGTCCAGGTCACACCGGAATCATCCTCGCTCGCTATCATCGGTGCGATCCGGAGGGGACACTCGGACAAACGGTGTGACTCCACCAGCGCCTCCGCCCATCCTCCGCCTCCGAGCCCCGATTAGGGAACGATGGTCCGAGTCCGAGTCAGGACTCGACCCGGGACCACGCCTCGCTGGTCGGCTGGCCCCGAGAATTGCCAAGGATCGGTGACTTGTGGCACCAATCTGGTCATTCGTCGACGGAGCAGAGCCGTATACGCTCTAGCCGGCTCGAATCGAGCCCAGAGCAGATCCTTGGTGGTTGGCGGCGGAAGGTCTGAGATGGGGACCATCACATCCACACCTCCGAGCAGCCTTCGGGTCACCCGCACTGCCGGTAACGCCAGCAGCACGGCGGGATCGGAGCGAACCGCGGTGGCGAAATGCTGCAAAGCCAGCTTCGGGTTCCGGCGATGTCCGAGACGAGCGAGGTAGAAGTAGAAGTTCCCCCTCGCTCGGCGTTCGGTCAAGTCCTGCGGTCGACGAACACGAGGGGCCCGGTCGACGATGAGCTCGAACGCTCGACCCATGGAGACCACGTTGGAGGACATGCTGGTTGTCGACTGGCGGTAGCCGACCAGGTACTCGGGAACCGAGATTGTGCGATAGCGAGCAGCCACTCGCAGCGTCAGATCCCAATCCTCGCACCCTTGGGCGTCGTGGGCCAGGAAGGTGGAGTCGTACCAGCCAACGGCGTCCAGGCAGGATCGGCGAAACAGAGGAATGCTGGCGTTGCCGATGAAGTTGACGTAGGCCAAGGCCTCGTAGAGATCCCCCTCCGCGCTCCAGGACGCTGCACCGTACAGTTCGCGGCCGTTGGCGTCGATGGCCACCCACCAGCAGTAGACCATCCCCGCGTCCGGGCCTGCATTCTCCATTCGCCGAACCTGAGAGGCAATCTTGGTGGGGCACCACAGATCGTCGGCATCGAGGGGAGCGACATAGCGACCGGAGGCCGCGGCGATGGCGGCGTTGCGGGCGGCGGCAACCCCGGCATTTTCCTGACGTATGAGTTGCACCCGTTTGTCCGTCGCCTTCACCGCCTCAACGACGGCGGCGGTGTCGTCGGTCGAGCCGTCGTCGACGACGATCACCTCCAGCTCCCGGTAGGTCTGGTCGAGGGCTGACCGTAGGGTCCGCTCGATGTACCTCTCGGCGTTGTAGGCCGGGACGATCACCGAGACCAGTGGTTCGGTCATCGAAGCCGCCCACCGGCTACACGTCGGCACGGCGTCGACACGTTGACGGCCATCCTAGCGATACTGGCCATCGAACAATGTTAGCGCCAGTTGCCGGACGTCAGGGTTGGAACCGGGCCCGCCGCAGCTCAGTGGCCGGCGGTGAAGTCGGCGTCTTCGTTGAGTGGGACGACCTTGTTGCGGATCGTCAAACCCCAGAGGAAAACCAGGGCGGCGAAGGCGCTGAACAGAACGAACGGGCCCTGCGGTCGCCAGTTGTCGAACAGTCGCCCGCCGACCCCGGTGGCGGTCATGACGCCGACGGCTCCACAGAAGCTGAAGACGCCGATCACGCTTCCCCGAATGTCGCGCTGGGCCTGCTGGGCGATCAGGACGCCACTGGCGATCAGTCCGCTGATCTCCCCGAGACCGATCAAGGTTGCGCTCAGGTAGATCATGCCGCCGAGCGGATTGTCAACCAGGATGGTCGAGCCGTATCCGATTGACGAGATGGCCAGGGCGATGAGTACGTTGGTGACCCGGTTGAGCCGGTCGGCCAAAACCCCGAACAATGGCGCCGCCAGCAGCACCACACCTTGCGAGACGCCGATCACGATTCCGCCCACGGCCAGCGCCTCAGCTGTCGTGAGCCCGGCCTCGGTCGTCCCGTAGGTGGTGACCCACAGCGTGAAGAACGTGCCAACCACCGCGAAGTCACCCCGGGAGACGAAGGCTGCAGCGTAGGCCAGCGCCACCCCGGGATCGCGGGCGGCCGCGAACCCTTCACGGGCCCGCACATTCCACGGTTTCCGCTGTTCCCGCTGTTGGGAGGTTCTCGGCTTGAGACCGAGCCACAGCACGATCGCGGTGACAAGGCCCACCGCCGCGGCGATGAGGTAGGTTCGTCGAGCGGCCTCGATGGCGGTTGCCCCGCCGTCCTGGAAGATGTCCGGCAGCTGCAGGAGCACGAAGACCGTGATGAGTGCTCCCAGCCCGTTGCCGATACCACCGATCCCCGAACCCTTGCCCCGGTCCTCGTCGACAACGTAGTCGGCGATCACGGTGGCCAGCATGGTGGTGACGGCAGCAGCACCAAGGGCGAACACGCCACGGTAGAGGTAGAGGGTCAGCACCGAATCGACCGAGGCGGTCAGGAACGCACCGAAACCCATCAGCAGGAATCCGGCACCGAACACCACTCGACGTCCGAGCCGGTCGGACACGACGCCCCAGACACCGATCGAGAACAGGATCACAATCTCGGCGAAGAGCGAGACGTTGCCGCTGAGCACGCCCTGCTCGGACTCGGCGATACCCAGCAGCTCGGTCAGCACGAAGGGTTGTGCCTGGGGGGCGAAGGTGAAGAGCACCAGCGCCGTCACCGAGGCGACGTAGTAGACGAGCATGTGCCGCTTTGTTGTGCCGCCCGACAACCGGAGCGGTCCCAGCGTGGGCGCGGCCGGGGCCGTCGTTTGGTCCATCAGGTTCCTCCCCTCGGTGAGAAACCTTATTGGCCCCGGGCGGCGATGGGCGGATCGGAGCCCCGGGCCTGGCCGATCAGGTCTCGTCCGCCGCCAGAAGTTCGTCGACTGTGAGCTCAGTCTTCCCCTTGAGCCTGTCGTCGACGACGGCCAAGTCTTGCCTCAGATCGGGTGACGCCACCTTGGTCAGCGCCTTGATCGCTCGGCGGCCGGCCTCGATGGACTGGCTCGGAACGGTCAGCTGGGCCAGTCCCTCACGGCCGACGTCCCGGTTGATCTGGTCGACAGCCTGGTGGACCACGTCGGCCAGATCCGGCCGCTCGGCCATGAGCCGGGCCACCTCCGGTCGGTGACGGTGGAACATCTTGATGTAGCGCCGGCCCTCAACGCTGGGCTTGAGCACCTCATCCCGGATGCGCCGCATGCGGCGCACCTCGGAGCCGGCCCGCGACCACATCCGCCGTCGACGGGCCGCCGTGGCCGGGGCCGAGGCCGAAGCGGGACCAGCCATGGCTGCCGGCGGCGCGGTCGCCATGGCCAGAGGGCACAGCGGTTCCAGGCCGGCGAAGGTCAGCTCGATGGTGAGGGAGGTGTCGGTGATGTCGACGTCGGACACGGTGGCGGCCGGACCGTCCACCACTTCGAGCTCCTCCCGCACGGCGGCATTCAGGTCGCTCTCCAGGCGATCCTCCAGCCGGCTACGGATGGCCCCCCTGGCGAAGATCAGCAGGATGTCCTGGATGATGTTGGCGCCCGACAGGTTGAAGTCGACTTGGCGGATGGAGAGGTAGTCGGCGTTGTCGGATCCCCAGAGCGGTAGCGTCACCGGAACCAGGTCGCAGGTGTATTCGTACTCGAGGGTGAAGTCGAAGAACCACCAGCCGTCCGACTCGGCGTCGCCTGAGAGCACCAGGTGACCGCCATCGAGGTCGACCGAGGCCGAGGTCACGGTCACGTTGTCCTCGGTGAACGGGGTCGGCGGTACGAACGTCGCCAACTCCGCTTCGCTCAGGACCTGGCTCAGGGATGAGACGTCGATCTCATTGTCGTCGCTTGTCGACAGGTCGTCGAGGTCCAGGCTGTTGGTCCGAGCGTACCGCTCTCCGTTCCGGGAGAGGACGATGGCGATCTCCTGTTCCTGGGGTTGGTTGTCGTACACCGCTCGCCGATCGGCGCCCAGTGTCACCCCCATGAGCGGGTCGGCCTCACCGGCCAGCTCGGCGGCCGAGGCCGGGAAGCCGGCGAAGAACTCACACCGGTCTCCGGACTGGACGGCGGCGCCTGAGAATTCAAAAGCGTAGGTGGCCATGGTGTCGGTCCTTCCTGGTAGGCCGTTGTGAGTTGGACCTCCGGGGAGAGGCCGGGGCGATCTCCCCGGAGGTCCTGGTTGTTTAATCCACAGTGAGGACGCCGGAGCCGATGGTGCCGCCGACGGTGATCGGGCGATCGGTCCACGACGTGTCCTCGAATGACTGGACGTCGGCCACGGTGGCCAGATCCAGCCCGATGACCTCGATCCGGTGCTGGCCGCACTGGGGCGGGAACGACTCGGCGATCTCGTCGCAGAGATAGGCGGTCCCGGCCTCGACGATGAGGTACCCCGAGACGTCCTGGGACCCCTCGGCCGTCAGGGCTTTGCGAACCGTCGTGGCACCGCCACCGGATGGTGAGCACCCGGCGGTGACCCAAACGAGGCCGAGAACCAGGATCGTTGCCAATGGGGATCGCGTCATGCCGTTACCTCCGGTATCGAGTCGACGGGTCGTCATCAGGTGTAGGTGTTCTTCCACTTGACCAGGTTGTCGAATACGCCCTTGGTTATCCGCACGGATCCGTTGAACGGGTTACCCCCGGTGTTGTGGACGGCCACGATGTGACGCTTCTTGTTCTTGTAACGCCACACCGGACTGCCGCTCTGACCACCGTAGGTGTCGATGCGGTAGTAGAGTCGCCGGCCGGTGACGGCCAGCACGTTGTTGGCATTCCACCATTGCGTGCCGTAGGGCTTGTCGCCGGGGTAGCCGCTGTTGTTCACCTTCAGCCCCATGAGGGAGAAGAACGACAGGTTGGCCAACCCCATCCAGCCGGTTTGGTTCCCCAGCTTCTTGGACTTGGGCAGGATGATGACGGCGTAGTCGTAGTTGGAGCTTCGGTCCTTCACCCAACCCTTGGTGCTGATGAAGTGACTGCTGGTTGCGGTACCGAACGGTTTGGATGAACCGTTGCGACCCGGGGTCACCTCGATCTTCTTGACCCAGCCGCCTCGGCCGTGCATGTAGACGCAGTGGCCGTTGGTGAGCACGGTGCGGGGTCCGATCAAGGTGCCGCTGCAGCCGTGTACCGATCCGGTGGCCGACGTGATCCGCAGGTGACAGATGGTGCGCCACGGGTAGCTCCGGGTGCCGTTGACCCTGACTCGGTCGTCGCGCCCGTGGACGATCTCGTCCACGCTGTCGATCCGCAGGTCTTCCTCGGGCAGGTAGCCTTCGACCTCCTCGACAATGGCATCCAGTTCGGGGTCGTAGCTGACTTCGACCCCGCCCTCTTGGCCACTCTCACCGGCGTCGCCGTCGATAAGGGTGTCTACCTCGTCGCCGGTGTCAACCGACTGATTGCTCTCGACGGCCTCGTGGCCATCGCCTTCGACTTTGGCTTCCTCCGCCTCCTCGTTGGAGATGCCCCGCTCGATACGCTCCCACGCCTCGGCGTCTTCGCTCGGGGCCATGGACATGACGCCGTTGTCGAACTCGGACGCGTCAAGCTCTTCGATGATGTCTGACATTTTCTCTTTCCCTCCTGCCGGGCTGTGCCGGCAATTGCGGGACCGCAAACCGCTCTAGACGTCGGGCCTCGAATCGGCGGCACGATCGGCGTCGTGGTATCCCGACACCTCAATCGGTGTCGGTACTCCTCGCGGAGCCTCCTCGTAGACGCTGCCTCGGTTGTCGGTCCGCTCGCTGAACGTTCCGTGCGACTCCGAGCTGAAACGATCCGATTCTCGTGGTTTCATCGGGCCCTCCTCACTGGCGGCGGTTGCCCTGTGCAACCTGGTCCATCCAAGAAGACGGACGTCGGCCGCCAGTGATACATGCCTAACGGGGCTTTTGACCGCGATTCCGACGACGGTGCCGGCGAGTCACACACTCAGATGCACAGGCCGAAGGTATCCACTCCGCGTTGGCAGAACGTGGTCGCCTCCACCGCTTTCAGGACGAACCCGTCACCGCTGTCGTGGGGGGTGGCGAAGACATGGATCCGGACCGCAGCAATCGAATCGTCGCTGAAGCCGGTGATGTCGAACATGACATCGCTCACGTCGCCGCCGACGGAGGGGGCGCCACTGCGCACGATGCGGGCCGAGGGCTGGTCGGCACCGTACTCCTCGGCGATGTAGCGGCCCAGCTCCGACATCGAGACCCCAACCGGTGCACTATCGCGAAACGACGACGTCGGATCATGGGTGTTGCCGGGGACGCCTAGATAGGTCGAGCTGGCCCAACCGGTGACACCGTCAATTGTGACCTCGTACCAGACCGATCGGGTCAACGCCCGGGCCCGGCCACTGGCCACCAGATTGACAGTGTCCGATGAGACCCTGGCCACGATGCGCTGGTTGATGCCCGGGGCTGAGCGGATGTTCAACCGGTCGTCGTAGGCCACACCGATGACGGCCAGCGAGTCGCCTGTCTGGACGAAGCCGTCGACCGGCCGGCCGGGCAGGTTCGTCGACGGTTCCTCTCCTGCCGTCGGGGTCCAGCGGTGGGCCACATCGACCACCAGTCGGGAGCCGTCACCGGGACCGTCGAGGGTGAACACCCGGAACGGCAGTCGGGCCCGGACCCCCAGACCGAGCGTCGTCTGCCCCTCGAAGCTGCCGGCCCACTCCACATCGCGAAGCGTGCGGTAGCCGGCCACGTTGGTGGCGCTGACAGTGGCGGGATCGACGGTGGCCCGACCCGTATCGTCGTAGGCCGGAGCGAACAAGACAATGTTCAGAATCGCTCCCCCCTTGACCGGGACCAGTTCACCGGATCCGTCGGCGTAGACGGCATCAACATAGTCGACGCGGTAACCGGTGGTGTCGCCGTCGAGGTCGACGACCAGGCGGTCGAAGCAGCGGTGGCGTCCGGTGCGGACACCGTTGATGGCACCGGTAGCGGTGGCGCCGGCCGACTTGGGGAGAGATCCATAGGGTGTGTTACACGTCGGGGGCGCGGCCTGAGCGGTCGCCCCGATGCCGACAGTGGTGACAATCAAAACGGCGGCTATGGCGACTTTGGCCATGAGCCGGATTCCGCCGTGGAACGGCGGGGAGAGACGAGTGGACATTGCAGCATCTCCTTTGTGCCCGCCCGGTCTGATTGACCGAGACACCAAACACACCATCGAGCAACGTGAAAGGTTTACCCGGCGGCGAATTTTCCCATCAGCCCCGGGCCGCGCCGGCGATCACCGAACGAGGTGGAAAGCGTCCATCGCTTCGCCGCCGTAGCCGCCGGCCGAGCCGTCGAAGAACAGATCGAGCGCACCGCACGACGTGGCTGTTCCGGCGCTGTGATCACCGCAGGTGAAGACGTCGGCTCCGGTCCCGGTCAGGCCTGAGGTGCTGAACGAACCTCTGGTCGTCAGGTGCAGGTCGGTGCCGGCGGCCGAGAGGCCCCAGACGTCCTCGTCGCTGGTGGTGTTCAGGTCGATGTCGGAACCGTCGAAGTAGGGGGCGAAGCTGCCGGCGGTGGTCGAGCCCAGCGTGGTGGGGGAGAACCGGATGACGTCCTCATCGGATCCCGAGGCGCCGTCCACCGAGTAGCCGCCGGAGGTCGACAACAACAGGTCACCGTCGGCGAGCACGTGCACTCCGTCGATGTCCTCACCGTTGGTGCTGAGACCGACGTCGGAGCCGTCGAAGTACAGCTCGAACGTTCCCGAGGTGCTGGTTCCGGTGGCCGTTGGCACAAAGCGGACGAGATCGGAGTCGTCAACCGAGCCGATATCGGGAAGGGTCGATCCGCCGACGATGGACAGCACGAACGACCCGTCGGCCAACTGGTGCACGGCATCGACATCGCGGGCCCCGGCCCCGCCCAGTCCGACGTCGGACCCGTCGAGAACCATGGCCCAGAGGCCGGTGGCGGTGTCGAACGACAGCACATCCTCGTCGGCGAACGACACCTCGCCGACGCTGCCACCCGACGATGACGAAACCAGCAGCATCTCGCGCGCCGGGGGCGGACCACCAGCTTCCACGGTGATGACCACCGTGTCGGTGGCACTGGCACCGCCGTTGTCGGTCACGGTGAGCTCGATGGCGTGGACTCCTACGGCCAGCGGCACGTCGGCCGTCGGGCTGGTGGCGATCACCGTGCCTCCGTTCCGCCACGTCCAGAAGTCGACGGAGCCGTCGGCATCGGAACTGCCGCTGCCGTCGAGGGTCACGGTCTCGATCCCATCGCCGTTGGTGTCGATGACGGTCAGGTCGGGTCCGGCCGCCGCGGTGGGTGGCGTGTTACCCGGGTCGGGCGCGGCTTCGACGGTCACCACCACGGTGTCGGAGGCGGTGGCCCCGAGGTCGTCGGTCACGGTCAAGGTCACCACATCGGTGCCGATGGGGCGGGTCAGGCTGAAGGTTGGAGCGTTGCCGAACGGGTTGCCGTTGAGCGTCCAGTTCCAGGCCACGATCGTGCCGTCGGGATCCGACGAGCCGGTGCCGTCGAAGGTCACGACCTCCAGGGTGTCGCCGTCGCTGTCGACGATGGTCTGGTCGGGGCCGGCGTCGGCGATCGGCGGCTGGTTGGTGGCCGGGTCGAACGGGTCGACCGTTATGACCACGGTGTCCGATGCGGTGAGGCCGTCACCGTCGGTCACCGTCAGGGTGACGGTGTGGGAGCCGACGTCCAAAGGAACATCGGGTGAAACCCCGGCGGCGATCTGAGCCCCATTCTCGAACCAGGCATAGCCGGTGATCGGACCCTCGGGATCGGACGACCCTGAGCCGTCCAGTGTCACCAACTCGACGCCCGTGTTGTCGCTGTCGGTGACGGTCTGGTCAGGACCGGCGTTGGCCGTCGGTTCCTGGTTGGCGGCCGGGCTCTCGACCGACACCGAAACCGTGTCGGTGGCGGTCGCCCCCTGATCGTCGGTCACGGTGAGCGTTATCAGGTGGTCGCCGACGGTGAGGTCAACGTCGAGGGTGGGGCCACCGGTGGGTGGCGGGGGATCGCCGACGGTGACAATCACCGTGTCGACGTCACTGCTGTCGTTGTCGTCGGTGACGATCAGGGTGAGAGTGTGCGATCCCACCGGCAGGGTCGGGTTGATCACCGGGCTGGTGCCGATGGTGACGGGGCCGTCACGCCACTCCCACGACACGATGGTGCCGTCGGGGTCGGTGGACGCCGTTCCGTCAAGCGTCACCACCTCACTACCGTTGCCGTCGCCGTCGATCACCGTCTGATCCGGTCCGGCGTTGGCCACCGGTAGCCGGTTGGTGGCACCCCCGGTCGGGGCCTGGATGGAGCGCACGGTGAGGGTGGCCAGCCAGAAGTCGGCGCCGGGCGACAGCGTGGAGTCGAATCGCAGGGTGACGGTCGAGGCGGTGGCCGGCCACCACGACATCGAAATGGGAATGGCCGAGCCGCCGTAGAACACGAAGTCGCCGTTGACATCGGCCGGAGTGATGGTGAAGTAGTCGACGAACGGGCCGCCGTCCACGCTGGCCTGAACCGTCACCCGATCGTTGGTCCCGAAGGCGTCGCCTCGGGCCCAGAAGGTGATGTCGAGCCCGGTTGTCCCGGCCGTCGGTGAGAAGGTGCGGGACAGGGTGGAGGAACCCCGCATGAGGACGTGCGGTGGGTTGGGGAAGGGGTTCCCGGCGTCGCCCAAGCTGACGTCGCCGGTGGTGGTCCAGTTGCCGAGGTCGGCCCACTCGGCGAACTCGAAGGAGTCGGGCGCCAGCTGAGGGAAGATGTTGACGGTGTCGCCCCGGCGGCTGCCCTGGTCGTCGGTCACCACCAGGGTCACGATGTGACCCCAGGCGGCAATGGGGCTGATCAATGGCAGGTCGAAGGTGGCCGTCGGGCCGGTGGCCAGGAGTGTCTCCCCGGTGCCGACGGCGCTGGTGGCCAGGTACCACTGGTAGCTGACGATGCTTCCGTCCGGATCGACCGAGGCCGATCCGTCGACCGACGCGGTGATGACACCGTCGGCGTCGACATCGACAATGGTCTGGTCGGCCCCGGCCTCCGGTACCGGCGCCACGTTGGGGTTGGCCGGGAACGTTTCGCCCCGGTAGAGGAAGGCCGCCCCCTCGTTCAGCTCACCGTTGTCGTAGAACGCTTTGCCCACGATGACGTCGGCCAGGCCGTCGTTGTCGACATCGCCCGCCCCCTGGGCGTCGAGGCCGTTGCGGTTCTCATGGATGGTGGCTCCCGACTGGGCCGCCTCGAGCCGGCTGTCGGCTTCGGCCATGGTGGTGGCGGTGATGCCCTGGGGGCCACCCCGGTAGAGGTAGGCCACGCCCTCGGCCGTGAGGCTGCCGGCGTAGTGGATGGCCGAGATGACCACGTCGTCGAAGCCGTCACCGTCGACATCGCCGGGACCGGCCACCGTCCAACCCAGCCGCTCCACACTGATGGTGCCGAAGATGGAGGTGTGAGCCTCGTCGACCGATGACACACCGAGGCCGATGGGTCCACCGAGGAAAATGTAGGCCGCCCCTTCCTGGACCGGCACCGTCTGGGGAACCAGCTGGCGGGTCGGGACCGAGGCGATGACATCGGCGAACCCGTCGCCGTTGATGTCGCCCGCCCCGTCGACCCGGAAGCCCAGACCGGCCCCGCCGATGCTCTGCGACACCCCGAGAGGGGGGTTGGCGAAGATCCGGTCGGTGGCGTCGAAGATGTCCTGGGCCGTGATGCCGTTGGGTCCGCCCAGGTACACCGTCAGTTCGGTGCCGCCGACCACGATGTCGTCGAACCCGTCGTTGTTGATGTCGCCCGCCCCTTGAGCCATGCCGACCTGGGCGTCGACCGGTGGCAGGGGTTGACCGGTGTCTTCGTAGGGGAGGATGACGGCGTCGGCGTCGCCGAAGCCGGTGCCGGTGATGCCGTTGGGTCCGCCGTGGAACACCAGGATGGCGCCGTAGTTGCCCGACCGGTCGTTGGCCGGAACCTCGGGCGGGAACAGGGTGCCCTGCCGGGGGACGCTGATGAGGATGTCACCGAAGCCGTCGCCGTTGACATCACCGGCGGCGTCGACGTGGTCGCCCATACCGGAGGTGAGCTGGTTGGAGAAGATGGCGCCGTCGGCCTGGGCCGGGCCGGTGGCGGTGATGCCGTTGGGCCCACCGTGGAACACGAAGGCGGCCCCGTCGACGCCGAGCTGGGTTCCGGGCAGCGTCGAGTCGTAGAAGTGGGAGCCGATGATGATGTCGTCGAAGCCGTCGCCGTTGACGTCACCGGCGGTCGACACGTCGTTGACGGTGGCCCCGGCCTGGTTCATCTCGATGAGGGCGTGGGCGTTCGAGGGGTTGGTGCCGACCGGTCCGTTGGCCCCGCCGAGAAACACGATGGCCGCGCCTTCGGCGAACTCGGTTCCGGCGTCCCAAACCTCGGAGCCGATGATGATGTCGTCGAATCCGTCGCCGTTGACGTCGCCGGCACTGGCCGCCGATCCGCCGAACGAGTTGGGTACCACCCCGGGCGGGTCGGCCTGGTTGCTCTCGAAGAGATGGTCGAAGGTGCCGCCGGCCACTGCAGCCACCGCCGCCTCCGCATCGCTGCTGGGCCCGCTCCCGGTGGCCGGGGTGGCTGAGCCTGTTGGATCGGGGGCGGCGGCCGGAGCGCCACCCAGGGGGACGCCGTTCTCCGACCACTCCCACGACACGATGGTGCCGTCGGGATCTGTTGACCCCGAGCCGTCGAGGGTGACGGTTTCGCTGCCGTTGTTGTCACTGTCGGTGACGGTCTGGTCGGGGCCGGCGTTGGCCGTCGGCGCCAGGTTGCCCGGAGGGGAAGCGGCGTTGACCACTGCGGTCATCGTGTCGCTGGCGGTGGCCCCGTCGCCGTCGGCCACGGTCAGCGTGATGGTGTGGCTGCCGACGGCGAGGACCACACTCGGGTTGGCTCCGGTGGCGATCTGGCTGCCGCTGCTGGTCCAGGTGTAGGAGGCGATGGGGCCCTCGGGGTCGCTGGAGCCGGTGCCGTCGAGGGTGACGGTTTCGCTGCCGTTGTTGTCGCTGTCGGTGACGGTCTGATCCGGTCCGGCGTTGGCTGTCGGGTCCTGGTTCCCGCCGCTGGGTGTGCAGCGGTCGAGGCTCACGTTCTCCGAGTTCGTGCCGTCACCGACCACGGCCACGCAGGTGGCGGACGAGAAGGGGGAGAAGCGGATGTCGAAGTTGCCACCGCCGTCGGCGCTGCCGACCACGATGCCGTCGGCAGTGATGTCGGCGTTGGCCACCGCGTCTTCGCCCTCGAGCCGCAGCTCGCCGCCCCGCAGTTCGGCCCGGGTGGTGGTGATGGCCCCGGCGGGCGAGGCCACCAGGATGGACAACAGTATGGCCAGCGTTGTGCCGGCTGAGATCAGACGGGTGCGACGGTTCACGGGATCCCCCTTTGCCCTAGGAACATCTCAGTCTCTCAATCTAGTCCCTTATTTTAGTATCTTTCTGTAGTCCACGGACCTGCCCTGCCGGGAGGGCACACTGATCGAATGTCGATCGAGGTACGGCAAGCCCGATGAGGCTGAGCAACGACCAGGCCCGAACCCGGCTTTCCCACCATGACCATGGAGTTCTGTGCACGGTCCATCCGGCCCGGGGAGTCGATGCCGTTCCCGTCGTGTACGCCGTGGTCGACGGGGGCCATGTGGCCGTTCCCGTTGATCAGGTCAAGCCCAAGGTGTCGCTGAAACTGCAGCGGCAACGAAATCTCGAAGCCGACCCCCGGGCCACCTTGTTGATCGAGCACTGGGATGGCGACGACTGGTCGAAGCTGTGGTGGGTCAGGGCCGAACTGCGGTGGCGGCCGAACCCTCCGGCCTCCCTGGTCGACAGCTTGACCGGCCGACTGGTCGAGCGCTACCCCCAGTACGCCGACCGGCCCTTCGCCGCAGTGGTGGTGCTCGACATCGTCGGCATCACCGGCTGGACGGCCCGACCCGATCCCGGCAATGGAAATCCCGCGAATCCCAAGGATCTGTAAAGATCTCAGCCATCTTCCGCATAGATGTTTGCCTGCGGCTAACATTGTGATCGTTCTTGGCCCTCGGGCCGCTATCGACATCCGCCGCACATAATTTGCAGGAGCAGGCAAACGGCACATGACCGTCGTTCCCACCACGACCATTGCTGATCATTTTGTGGTCCACGGCTGCCCGAACTGGGTTGACCTGCACACGCCCGACGTCGAGAAATCCACGGCGTTCTACGGTGCGCTTCTCGGATGGTCGTTCAGCTCCCGCTACAGCCTCGACCCGCAAATCAACGGCATCGACGACGACGGCGAGTACTGGGAACGGGTCAACGTCACCGCCATGGCCAGTTGCCATGGGCGGCCGACGGCCGAGTTCGTCGAACCGGACGAACCCTTCGTCGACATGAACATCTCATCCCGGTGGTCGGTCTACCTGTGCGTTGTCGACATCGCGGCCACGCTGAAGCGAGCCGAAGCCGCCGGCGCCACCATCCTCCGTAGCCCACAGGCCCGCGGTTCGATGGCCACGGTGGCCACCATTCTCGATCCCAACGACGCCTTGATCTGCCTCTGGCAGCCCAGGGATCAGGCCGGCAATCCGTTCGCCGAGATGGCCGGATCGTTGGCCTGGGTCGAACTGGAATGCCCTGACCTCGATGCCGCTCAGGCGTTCTACGGTAAGGTCTTCGACTGGGTTCTCGGCCCATCCGACCTCGTCTCCGGCACTGAATCGGCCTACGAGTTGGAATATCGGGTGTTCAACACGTCGGTCGGCCCGGTGGCCGGTGCCATCAAGCCGACGGTCGATGAGATTCCGGCCTCATGGTGTCCGGCTTTCTCGGTCGATGATGTCGTGGCCGCGACCAAGAACGCAATCGATCTCGGAGGGGTCGTCATGACCGACCCCTACGATGCACCGATCGGTCGACAGAGCGTCATCGTCGATCCTCAGGGAGCGGTCTTCGCCCTCGTCGGGCCCCACCGGGAGTCCACCCACCCTCATCTCCAGTTCGACTGGTAGATCGCCTAGCCGCCGCCGGCGCAATCCCTCCGTCATCTCCAAGCGACGGAGGGATCGCCGGAGCGCGTGACGCTGTACAGCGCGGTCGACCGGTGGATATCGTGGACCCATGGGTGAGTTGACCGATCGCCGCCGCCAAGAACGTCGCAGCCAAGACGGAGGCGACGGCGTTGACGAACATCACCATCACATGGTTCACGATCATCGCGACGTCCAGGGCGGCGCGGCCCGGGCCGCTGTCTTCGGTGTGTCCGACGGGCTGGTCTCCAATGTGGCCCTGATCCTCGGCGTTGCCGCGGCCGGAACCGAGGCCAGCACCATTCTCATCACCGGCGCCTCCGGGTTGCTGGCCGGCGCCGCCTCCATGGCCGCCGGCGAGTATGTCTCGATGAAGGCCCAGAACGAGCTGGTGGAACGCGAGCTGGAGATCGAACGGCGCTCGCTGCAGGCCAACCCCCAGCGGGAGATCCGCGAGCTGACCCACATCTACATGAGCCGGGGAGTGGACGAGGAGGATGCCGCCGCGCTGGCCGCCGCCATCATGGATGACCCGGAGGTGGCGCTGGAGGTCCACGCTCGAGAGGAACTCGGCATCGACCCGGAGTCGGTGGGCCGGCCGGTGGCCGCCGCCGTCAGCTCCTTCATCGCCTTTGCCGTCGGCGCCTTCCTGCCCTTGATTCCCTGGCTGATATCGGAGGGCACGACGGCCAGGAACGGATCGATCGTGGTGGGGCTGGTGGCCGCCGCCGCCGTTGGTGCCCTGTTGGCCTGGTTCACCGAACGCTCGATGGTACGGACCATCGTCCGCCAGGTGGGGTGGGCGGTGGGAGCCTGCGGTTTGACCTGGGCCATCGGCTCGTGGCTGGGGACGACGATCCTGTAGGAGTGCAGTGACCTGTAGGAGAGCACTGAGAGGATGATCCCATGGTGAGCAGTAAGGCGGAAACGGTCGATGAGTACCTGGCCGAGTTGCCCGACGATCGTCGTGACGCCATCGCCGAGATCCGGGACGTGATCCTGGAGAACCTCCCCGAGGGGTACGTGGAAGCGATGAACTGGGGAATGATCTCCTATGAGGTTCCGCTCGAACGCTGCCCCGAGACCTACAACGGCAAGCCGCTGATGTACGCTGCGCTGGCCTCGCAGAAGAACCACATGGCGGTCTACCTGACCTCGATCTACGCCGATGGTGACGCCGAGGAATGGTTCCGCAGCGAGTATCGGGCCACCGGGAAGAAGCTCGACATGGGCAAGTCGTGTGTCCGCTTCAAGTCCCTCGACCAGTTGCCCCTGGAACTTATCGGCCAGGTCATCGGGGGGACTTCGGTTGACGAGCTGATCGAGATCTACCAGCGGAGCCGAGGTTGACCGAACCGGACCGCGTGCAATCGGGGGTGGTGGCAACCGACAGCCATTGGATGGCTCTTGCCCTGGAGGAGGCCCGGAAGGCCGAGTCCCATGATGATGTGCCGGTGGGGGCGGTGGTGGTGAGTGGCGACGGTCGGCTGCTGGCCGCCCGCCACAACGAACGGGAGCTGACCGGCGACCCGACGGCCCACGCCGAGATACTGGCCCTGAGGGACGCAGCCCGCGAGGTCGGCTCCTGGCATCTCAACGATTGCACCCTGTACGTCACCCTGGAGCCCTGCCTGATGTGCGGAGGGGCGCTGGTCAATGCCCGCATCGCCCGCCTGGTCTACGGCGCCGCCGATCCGTCGGCCGGAGCCTGCCTCAGTCTCTACAACGTCTGCGACGACCCCCGGCTGAACCATCGAATCGAACTGGCCAGCGGCGTGGCGGCCGACGAGTGCGGTCGCCTGCTGAGCGACTTCTTCACCGCCCGCCGCTAGAGCCGACGAAAAGCCGTGGTAACCCCGGCCTGCAACCGGTAGTCTCATCAACGGAAGGTTGCCAGAGCGGACGAATGGGGCGGCCTCGAAAGCCGTTGTGGCCTTAGGGTCACCAAGGGTTCGAATCCCTTACCTTCCGCCAAAATGGTCTTGTTCGAACCCCGTGAGCAGTAGGCCACGGGGTTCTTCTTATCTGCGGGTAGCGGGCCACTTATCGGCCGGGCAGCGGGCCACTTTTCTGCGGGGAGGTTCACAACTTCGGCATCATGGTCCGGCATCTGATGGTCTTATTCGCCCGGCCGGGAAACCAAACCGACAGAGTTGTCGACGGATCACTTGCTTCAGGGGCGTTCCCAGTGATGTTTCCCCCGGTCGGACTTCATTTGCGAGCGGGGTCCGCTCAACCAAGCCCGAGCCTCAACTGCTCGTCGACGGCGGCACACGCGACACTTGCCGGACCTCTCCGCGTTGGACGCAGGCGCCGAAGATCTCATCAGCATCCCGGTTTCCCGCCAATTGAAATCGCATGGTGGCGCTCTGCCTCGCAGAGTGTCGTCTGCAAGAATTGATAGATGACAGATCAGGCTTATCAGTCCGGCGAACCTGCTGGCGCCTGTTCTCGTCGGCCTCGATGCTCTGCTCGTGGCACACTTTCAACCCGCGGCCGCGTTGACCGTCGTACGGTACACACCGCCTGCTTCCCTGCTTGTTGGAGCGACAATCAATCTCCTTCCGCTTGCTATCGTTGCGTTGATGGTTGGGTTGGCGGCTCGATCTATTGGGCTTATGCTGGCCGTCGATCTTCGGTCGGCCGTGGCGTATTCAGCGGCGACTCTAGTGGTCTTCTTCGGTAGCAGGATGTTCTTTGATTCGTCGTTGACTCTGAGCGACTGGTACTGGATAGTTTTCGTTGTCCTGTTGGTGCTTGCGTTCTGGCTGTCGCTGTCGTGGCGAATCAAAGTTGAGAGCCTTGAAGGTTAGGTTTCGGCATACAGCTGATCAGGGTGGTGTTAGCCCTCGGCCTGTTGGTTGACTCGCCACAGCTCCAAAGTGCGATAGCCAGGCCCTTCGTCGCTCTGGAGGTCATCTCAATCCAGTCCGAGAGGGCAGCGGGAGTGCCTATGGAGGTCGTCGGGTATGTTCTCGATGTCGATGAGAACGGGCGATGGACGGCCATTCTGACAGAGAGCGAGCGAAACGTTCTGGTGGTTCCCAGTTCGACGGTCGAGACTCGGTCGATTTGTGTTAGCAAAGGTGACATCGTTAGGCACACACCACGTCATCCTGTGATCGCTATTGCCAACACGGACGCAATGGTGGCGGCTTATCCAGACGGGTAGGTGCAGCGTCGTCCCACAGTCTTGGCTATGTACACCTGCACGATTCTTCTCTGCCTGGTAGCACGCCTTGGAGGAAGAACATGATCGACGGCACGAGATCGCCTGTTTGGCTGGTGAAGAGCAGGTGATCGTAGTATTCGCTCCGGCGGCGCTCGAAGAAGGCCGATGGAACGCCCAGTATCCTTCCACGGCCTTGACAACTTGGCCCCCCTCAGTGGAGCGGAAGGCAGCTGGGTCCGTTCGGTCAGCGATGTTGTGGGTAACCATTGGCGTGCGATGTCGAGCGAGCGGAGTCCACGTCGCGCCGTGGGATGAGCGCAATGCCGCGTCGCAATTCGCCGATTACCAAGACTGACAGCCAGAGGTCGTCATCGGTGTGTTGGGCCAGCCATTTCCGTACTCCGACGTTGGACCGTTGACCTTTCCGGAGTTCAGAGACGACGTTGGTGTCGACGAGGTACCCGTTGAGCGCGGCGCGAAGGATCTGCCGATGCTCTTCCTCCGCTGAGTGGCCGCGAGACGCGGCTCGTTCCTTGAGAAGCTGCACCGACTTGGGTTTGTGTCGCGCTTCAATGCCCGGCGTCAGATTTCAGCAATAGCAACGTTCGGGATGCCGGCTGCCAGCAGGGCCATGTCCCGTGGGTCGTGGGTCAGCACAAGGCCACCGCCGAGGCGGACTGCGGTTGCAATCACGAGCGCGTCGACAGCAAACTCGCTCCCAACTCTCGCCGCGGCCAACAGGTGGCCGGCGGTGCGGGCGATTCGCGCTCCGGTCGTTATCACCGACAGGAATCCGCCGCCGAGCAGTCGATCGACTGGTTCGTCCGTTCCGCCGCCTCGGTAGAGTTCGACCAGCGTCGCCGAAGGTACTCGAACGGGGTGGTTGCGGCGGTGTGCTGATCTTAGGGCGGCGCGAACTAGTGCGTGGCGTTCGGTGTTTATGTGCGGTCGAGCCAGTGCGGATGTGGCCTCGGTGTCGAGAACTAAGACGGCCACTGAGAGTCGAAGCGTTCGATCATCGAATCAGGGACCGGCCCGTAGGTTTCGTCGAGCTCATCGAGAAAGCGACCCAGGGAGACTCGTTCAAGTTCGTTTTCGACGGCCTGAGCGACGAAGCTGCTCAAACCGCGATCGCCGACGTGTCGCTCAACGACCTCCGCCAAGGACTCGTCAACGCTCACGGACCACTTTCGTACTGCCATTCAGTAATCCTACTACGGTAGGAATTCATTTACCTATAGTTTTCCATCGAGAGGGCGATATCACCACTGGAGGGTCGTGGCCGATCTATGCCCATAGTCGTCAGACCCACGTCGAGGAACTGCCAACTCACCGACTTTGGAGGTCTTGATGACGAAGAAAATGCAACGGGCACGGCTGATCCCGACCAC
Source organism: Acidimicrobiales bacterium (assembly GCA_965216685.1). GTDB lineage: Bacteria > Actinomycetota > Acidimicrobiia > Acidimicrobiales > SZUA-35 > JAHELU01. Next base: position 1,512,825 of record OZ244195.1, on the reverse strand, counting down.
AGGGATCGGCAATGACCGGGAAGCCGAACAGCGGGCAACGAGTGCTCTCCTCGCTGTACTGACGATCGTTCGTGACTTCTCGATCGCTGTACTGTCGCCCCTCGGTGCCAGCCGAGCCAAGAAGGCAGCTGTCGAGGCTTTCACCGAAGTCGAGGTTGAGCTTCCCGATGGGAGCAAGGTGCGCCCGGACGGCCTGATTCGTGTTACCTACGGCTCCACCTCTTGGTCGGCGCTCGTCGAGATCAAAACGAGGGACAGTCAGCTCGATGCAGACCAGCTCAACAGCTACTTGTTGGCAGCCCGCGAGATTGGGGCCGACAAGGTGATCTCGATCTCGAATGAGATTGGGATTGCGGGTGCTCATCCAACGCCGGGGCTCAAGGTTCGATCAAACTCGAAGATCACGGTCGATCACATCTCCTGGATCGAGCTGTTGGCGGTGGCCATCCAATGTAAGGTTCATGCCGGTGTTGAAGATCCTGAGCAGTCGTGGATCTTGAACGAACTCATTCGCTACCTGGAGCATCCGTCGTCCGGTGCGTTGGCCATGAACGACATGGGAACGAACTGGGTGACCGTTCGAGATGGTGCCAAGGAGTCGGCACTCAGAAAGCGTAGCGATTCTGTTGAGGATGTCGCCAGCAAGTGGGGGGAACTGACTCAGTTCCTCGCCATACGCTTGCAGTCCGAGACCGGTGCTCAAGTGACAAGAGTGTTGCCCCGAGCGCAGCAAGATCCCAAGGCTCGGCTATCGCACCTCGCAACACAACTCGCCGATGAGGGACTACTGAGAGACCGACTTCGCATTGAAGACACCGTGGGCGAGATCGAAATCGCTGCCGATCTGCGTGCTCGTCGGTTGACAGCCTCGATTGAAGTTCCGGCCCCGGACGACAAGAAGGGTCGTGGTTCCTTGTCCTGGCTACTGCGCCAGATCGATGAGACTGCGAACCCTAAGCTGGACATCGAGGCCTTTGCGCTACACGCCCGCACGCCCGTATGCGCAACGTTGGAGGAGGCCCTGGTAGATCCGGATGAACTGGTTCCGGAGAGCAAAGATATCAATCGATTCCGATTGACGTATCGATGTGAGATGGGTCAAGCACGAAAGGCCGGAGGTAGGAGTCCAGGATTCATCGACACGGTGGTTGGTATTGTCGAGAGCTTCTATGCCGAGGTTGTTCAGAACATCACGCCGTGGACGCCCTCAGCGCCGAAGGTTCGCAGACTGGAACACGATGACAGCGAACCGCAGCCGTCCAAGAACTCCGAGTCACGGCCGCCGAGTGGAAGAGCTTCTGAGACCGACGCCGATCGCCAGATTCCGGAAGGCAGCGGGAGTTCATCATCGAATGGTTGGGTCCTCGTGACGTCCATTTCAGAGTGATCTGGCCTGCAGCTCGACCGGTACCGCGCCGGTAACACCGCCTGCGGCGAACGGAGGCCGACGTTGGCCGGCCCTCCCGGGTCCCTTTCTCGGTTCCCTCACAGGCGTCCCACTAGAACGACTGTATTCTGACCCGCTCATATCGATCTGACAGCACGGTGAGGTCGTCGGGGTCCCCTGTCAGAATCACGGCACCACCGAGTCGGACGGCGAGAGCAACGATGATGGCGTCGATCGTCGAACCGGACCCTGTGGTTCCCAGCAGGGATCCTGCTAGTCGTCCGTCTTGCTCGTAGACGAGGATGATCTCGCCGACGGCCTTGATGAACCTGTTCACTGGCGCATCGGCTGCGTTTCCTCTGACCGTCTCGGCGAGGACGATGGAGGGGATATAGACGTCGATGCCGGCCTCCCAAGCGCTGCCGAGAACGGCTCGTGGGCGGGCGTCGTTGCGTGACAGGCCGATTATCGCACCACTGTCCAGTAGGAGTCGCCGCGGGGCTAGCTTCGCCAAAGACTTCGGGCTTCGTCGAGCAAGTCCGTTGGGATCGGGCCACTTTCGGCGTCCATCGACTGGAGCAGGTCGTGCAGACGGTCGTGTTGAAGCTGCCGCCGTAGCGCCGCCGACACGTAGGCGGACAGTTCCCGTTTTCCGACGCGGCCGCGGGCTTCCTCAAGCGCCTCTTCGTCGAGGCTGAGTGAGACCTTGGCGACTGACATAGTCGTAGTCTTACTTCGAGTAGGGATCGCTGACAACTCGGGAGGCTCCAGTGGCTCCGGCTCGCTGTCGGCCACCACGACGCCCGGACTAGACTCAATTGATGTGGGTGTAGACACAAGGATCGGCGTGAACGTTCCCAAGTTGGCCGTCTATGGTGCATCGGCCGCCGCCCTCGGCATCGGCGGGACGAAATTCATGATCTGGCGGTGGCGGAAGAACCCGAATCCGCTGGCCGGTGAGCCCCTGAACTTCCCGGTCGGTCTGGCCGCCAGCGTCAAGACCGACGACGGGGCCCGGCTGGCCATACGTCGCTCCGGTTCCGGCCCTCCCATTGTGATGGTGCATGGTCTGACCGGCAATCGTGACGATTGGGGGCCGGTGGCCCGCCGGTTGATCGCCAGTGGATTCGAGGTGATCGCCATCGAGCTGCGGGGCCACGGTGACTCGTCCCGGGGTCGCGACGGGTACGGCCCCAGACGGCTGGCCGCCGATCTGGCCCAGGCGTTGAGCGCTCTCGACCTGCGCGACGTCATACTCGTCGGGCACTCGATGGGGGGCATGGCGGCCATGACTCTCATCCTCGAACACCCCGAGCTGGCGGCCGAACGGGTCCGCAAGCTGGCCGTGGTGGCCAGCACGGCCACCCTGCAACAGCCCCAGACCCGCCTCGGGCTGCGCTTTCTGTCGCTTGAACTGCTCGACCGGTTCACCCGGTTCGACGAGCGCCTCCGGCTGGGCACCGGTGTTATCGCCTTCGGTCGCCACCCCAACCTCGACTTGATCGACCATCTGATCGAGTCAACGGCGCGCTGTCCCCACGACGTCCGACGGGAAGCCACGGGCGCTCTCGTCGACTACGACATCACCGACCAACTTCACCGCATCGATCGCGACACCTTGGTGATCGGCGGTACCAACGACTGGCTGACCCCGCTTCGCTACAGCCGCCAGATCGCCAACGGGATACCGCGAGGAAGGCTGCAGATCATCAACGGCGGTGGCCACATGATCATGTTCGAGGCCGCCGACCGCATCGGCTTCCTACTGGCCGAGTTCGCCCGAACCAGTGTCCGGGCACCGTCGCGCCGCTAGAACCCCGACTCTGCGGTCCTCCGGCGTCGCTCAGCGACGCCCTGATACCGCAGAACGCGCTGCACACACGCTAGAGACCGATATCGGGGTCGATGAACTCGTTGGTGACGAGATCGTCGGCCGACAATCCGGGCGGGCCGGCTATCGAGGGGAGCTCGTCACGAATCTGGATGATCACCTCGTTCACCCGATCCGTGTCGAAGTTGCCGACGGTGTTGTCGGGCCCGTTGCCGACGATACCCAGCGCCCCCATCTGAATCACTGATTCCATGGCCCCCGACTCGCTCAGGGTCCAGCGATCCCCGAGCATGCCGACGGCATCGAGAATGACATCGTTGGTTGCCGTCGGGTCCTGCTGGAAGTCGACCACCGACTGTTGCACCAACGGTACGAGCGCCGACAAGCAGAAACGGGCAGCCTGATCGAGCCGGTCGTCGAGAATGGTCAACGACCCCTGGTACACCTCGAATCCCGAGTCGTGGATCAGCAGGTAATCGACCGGTCGGCCCCAGTCGGTGAGGGTGTTCTCGTACAGGTAGGGCTCCTGGGTTGCGAAACCCTGCTGGATGATGGCCCCGTTCGATTCGATGAATCGGCGGGGGGAGCCGGTGTAGTTGCCCTCCAGTTGGCCTTCGGTTACGAGCCCGGCCGCCACCAGATACTCGGGGTAGGAGGCCCCGGCGAAGTGGCTGACCACGGCCTCGGTGGATTTGACGTCGCGCCATGACTCGATCTGATACCGGTCGGGGTCCCACATGATGATCTGAGGGTTGATCTCCAGGGGAGCGACGACCGCGGTCGACGGATGGGCGATGTACTCGGCCACCGCCTCGTCGGTATTGACAAAGCCGAGAAAGATGTCGGGATCCGAAGCCAACACCTCGATGGTCGACCGATCGCCGATGAACGGCCCACCGGACCGGATCTCGATGGTGACCGACCGATCAGCGGCCAGCGGGCCCCGGAACGAGCCGGTCTCCGGATCGAAGCGACCGCCCTCGCCCACCAGGTTGTAGACGGCACCGTGTTCCGGTTCGGGAAACCAGTCGGTCTGGATGATCAGCGGATCGGGGCACTCGGCCAGCAGCAACGCCTGGCTGTCGACCGCCGCCTCCCCATCGCCTCCGCAGGCGGCGGCGACGACGGCCCACACCAGGAACAGGGGTAGGAGACGTGGATTGGGAATCGGTTGTCTGTGGCGCCGCATCGCCCTCCCAGCATTCACCCCGTCGAATGAGATCTCCATTGTGGACCATCGAATCGGCCACTCCAAGTCGGGTGGGGCGCAGCGCCCCCGTGGCAGAATAGGCCGGTGGGATCGAACGACAATACCGCCAACCAACTCTTCTGGGAGCTGGCCGCCGAATTGCAGGCTGCCGACGCCCGGGTGGTCGAGGGCACGATCATGGGGGGAGCCTGCCTCCGGGTGGGTAAGGAGTTCCTGGCCATGCCCCACCACAAGAAAGACGGCATGGTGGTGAAACTTCCGGCCGAGCGGGTGTCGGCCGTCATCGACGCCGGCCAGGGCGAGGCGTTCGCCCCGGCCGGCAAGGTATTCTCCGAGTGGCTGGCCGTCACCGAAATCGACGAGGACCGGTGGCGTACCCTGCTGGCCGAGGGCGTCGACTTCGTCGGCTGATCTCCGATCAGAATCGGTTCCTGACCGACAGGGCGAGGGTGGAACCAGCGACAATGGCGCCGGCCACCACCAACCACATGACGGCATAGCCGTGGCGCTCGATGATCCAACCGGTCAGTAGGGGAGCGATGAACACGCCGATGTAGACCCCCATCTGGGTGACGCCGGTGGCCGCCCCGGCGGCGGCGGCATTGCTGCGAACGATGCCGTAGTTGGTGAACACCGGCCAGACCCAGCCGCCGGCGAAGGCCAGCAGCGTGGCGGCCATGTGCACTCCCGGTGAACGAACGGTCAGCAACACCACACCAACGGCACCGAACAACACCATCAGCCCGGCCACCAGAAAGGGTCGGGGCCGCATGCGGTCAAGGCGGGTACCGGCCAGCACTCGCAGGGCGATGCCGGTGCCGGCGCCGAGACTGAGCATGAGCCCGGCGGTGCCCTCGCCAAGACCGGCGTCGACTCCGGAGCTGACGATCCAGGCGTTCAACGCCCCGGCGGCAAAGGACAGGCAACCACCGAGGGCCGCCGCGATCAGCAGGTCACCACGGTTCGACATCGGCCGCGGTCGGACCTGACCACCGACCGGACCCATGGGTTTGATGATGGTCCGGACGCCCAAGACGGCGGCCAGGGCCAGCACCGCTCCGAGTCCGTAGGCCCAGCGCCAACCGACGGTCAAAGCGATGGCCGGAACCATGAACCCGCTCAGCATCGAGGCCGCCGGCATACCCGACTGTTTCAGGGCGATGGCCAGCCCCAGCCGGGGGATCTCGGCCTGGGTCAGTGCCAGGTTGACCGCCGTCTGATTGCTGGCGTTGACGAACCCGGCCACGGCCAGGGCGCCGACGAGCTCCCACCAGCTCCTGGCCAACAGGGCGATGAACAGGTTCATGGCCACCGTCACGGTCAGTCCCCACAGCATCTGACGGCGGGGTCCGATGTGTTGTACCAGACGGCCGAAGAGAGCGGAGCCGGCAGTGGCCGACAGGAAGAACCCACTGAGGCCCCAACCGTAGACGGCTTCCGATACGGAGAATTCGTTGCTGACCTGGACGGTCAGAGCACCGATCAGAAAGCCGGGATAGACCGTGGAGACAGTGGCCACCATGATGACGGCCACGATTTTCCTGTGCTGTTGCACCACCGGGTCAACAGTACCGTTTGCCCTTGGCCCGGTGCCGCACGGGGTTGAGCCGGTCGTGGCCGATCAGCCCGACAACAGCGGGGCCGGAGGTAGCGACAGGGTGACCAGCCCACCACCTGAGTCGCTTCGACCGATCTCCAACCGTCCCCCGGCCTCCTCGGCCAACTGGCGAGCGATGTCGAGACCGAGGCCGGTGGAACCACCGCCCGATTCTCCTCGCCCGGTGGCATCGAACTGGGCGGGAAATCCCGGGCCGTCGTCGGCGATCCAGATACGAGCCCAGCCGTCGTGGCGGTCGAACCCGATGGTCAGACCGTCACCCTCGTCGGTGTGCACGAACACGTTGTCGACCAGGTTGTCGATCACGGCCGCCAGCTCGGTGCCGTCGACTGCTGCCGGCAGAGGCGATACGCCGCCTTCCAGTCGCATCGGCCGCTCCTGGTCTTCCGCCAGGGCGGCCCAGAACTGGGCCCGTTCGATCACGATGCGGGCCACGTCGCACCGCCGGTGGCGGTCGATGGCTCCTCGGGCCTCGCGGATCACGTTGCTGACAACAGCGGTGATGTCGTCGACGTCGGACATCAGGTCGGTGGCCAGGTCCTGGTCGTCGACCTGGTCGATACGAAGACGTAGTTTGGTCAGCGGTGTCCGCAGTCGGTGCGACAGGTCGGCCACCATCTCCCGCTCCCGGGCCAGCATCGAGGAGACCTGTCCGCCCAGATTGTTGACGGCCTGGGCCAGGTCGACCAGCTCGTCGGGACCGCTGGGTTCGACCCGGGCGTCGAGGTCACCCCGACCGAGACGGCGGGCGGCGGCGGCAAGGTCCTGGGTCGGCCGAACCACCGAACGGGCCAGCACGTCAGCGACCAGAACCGAGATGGCGATGAGGAAGACACCGATGGCGGCCAGGATGGCCCAGGCCTGAGCAACGCCGTCCCACAGCATCGAGGTCGGCACCAGAACCCGGATGGCCGATAGTTCGTCGGGAGCCGAAGCCACTGCGGCGACGACCTCCATCCCGCCGTCGACGTCGCCGATGTCGGACAAGCCGAGGGTCAGGGCCTGCTCCACCCGATCCGACGGATCGATTTCGGCGCCGATCCGCCATCCCTGCGAGGTGAGGATCGACATTCGGCCGTCCCGGCCGGCGTCGGTCGATCCCATGGCCTCCTCGATCTGAGCGCGGGAGTTCTCCGAGACCAGCGCCGGCACCACCGCGGCCACGTCGGCCCGGGCCGTGTCGATGGCCCGATCGGCCACGGTGCGCTGGACCAGCGCCGCCAGCGGCACGACGAAGGCCAACGTGACCAGGCTCGACCCGGCGAGGAAGACCAGGATCAGGCGCCGGCGCACGATCTCGGAGAGCGGTTCATGGACCGCCCGATGACAGTGTCGGATCGACCAGTTTGACCCCTACGCCTCGAACGGTGTGCAGGTATCGGGGTTCGGCTGCCGTCTCGCCCAGTTTGCGTCGCAGCCACGACAGATGAACGTCGATGGTCTTGTCGGCGCCGCCGTAGGGTTCCCGCCACACCTGGGCGTACAGTTCGGCTCGTTCCACCACCACGCCGGGCGAGCCGGCCAGATGGGCCAGCAGATCGAACTCCTTGCGGTTGCAGGTGATGGGTTCTCCGGCCAGCTCAACGGTCCGGGCCCGGAGGTCCACTCGCAGATCGCCGACAGCGAGGACCCTGGCCTTACCGCCCATCTGGATCCGACGTAGCAGCGCCCGCACCCGGGCCTCCAGCTCCGGGCCGGAGTAGGGCTTGACGACATACTCGTCGGCGCCGGCGTTGAGCAGCCGGATCACGTCGGCTTCGTCGTCGCGGGCGGTAGCCACGATGATCGGCACGTCGGAAACAGCGCGGATCATTCGCAGCAGATCCTCACCGTCGACGTCGGGAAGACCGAGATCGAGAATCACCAGATCGGGAGCATCGTCGATCACCGACTTCAGCCCGGCCATGGCCATGGCCTCGGAGCGGACGACGTGACCGGCCGACGCCAGGGCCCTGACCGCCAGATCCCGAATCTGGTGATCGTCCTCGACCATCAACACCGATGCCATGGTCAGTCACCCTATGCCACGGCGTCACTTGAGAGAAACCGATCTTTCGATGATTTAGGTCTCATTTAGGGTTGGGTTCAGTTGCGGGACCGGCCGGCTCGGTCACACTGTCAACCATGAAATCAGCGACTCTCGTGCTCCTGTGGCTGCTGGGCAGCGCCACCGCCATCGGCGTCGCCTGGAGCGGAGTCGGCGTGCTCGACGAGGAGCTCGTGGCCCCGGCGCCGGCCACGACCGGCCCAACCGCCGCCGAAGGGCTGATATCGGAAGCAGTTGACGGTGAGACCATCGATGGGCCGAACCCCTCCGATGAACCATCGGCAACGTCGGCAACGTCGTCAACATCGTCGACCTCCTCGATCGAGGCGAAAGCAACGACGAGCTCGGTCTCATCCACCCTGTCGAACCGGGCGACGGAAGCGTTGCTCTCCTCCACCTCCACCTCAACGTCGACCTCATCGTCAGCGAGCACGACGGCTACGTCAGCACCAACATCCTCGACGGCCGGGCCGACCCGTTCCTCCACAACGACGACTGGCCCGCCCTCCACCACGACCACCACCCCGTCGACGACGACAACAACGCAGCCATCCACCGTCAGTGCCTCGCCAGCGACAACCACGAGTACCGGGTCGTCGGAGACCAAGACGTTCACCCTCATCGGCGGTACGACCGCCATCAAGTTCACTCCGTCACAAACCAAGGTGCTGTGGGCCACCCCCAATGCCGGCTATGAGGTGCGCATCGATCCTGACCCGTCCGAGGTCAGAGTCGAGTTTCGGGGCGAGGACCACCGATCCCGGATTGACGCCTGGTGGGAGAACGGCCCGCGCTGGGAAATCCGGGAGGATCCCGACTGAGTGCGGGCCCGGCTCGGCCGGCCATTAGCTTGGAGCCCATGACCACCGAGCCCTCGCCCACCCCTCGCAACGCCCGCCGAGAAGCCCAGGAGGCGCTCGGTTCCGACGCCGGGGCGGCCCGAGTGCTGGAACCGTCACCCCCGGCCGTCGACCGGGAACCGTACTTTGCCGACGACCCGATCCATGACCCGGCCGAAGGTCTGGCCGCTGACGGCCCATTGGTGGTCCCTGTCGGGGTGGCGGTCGCTGCCGACCCCCCAGGCGAAGTCGTCGACTACGACCAGTGGTTGGCCGGGCGCGCCGACCACGACGATCTGGCTCAGTGGGCGGCCAACCGCTGGCTGGGTGGGCCCCGCCGGCTGCCGCCGACGCCACCGCTCGAGGACCTGGTTGCCAGTCGGCTGGCTCTGCACCGCTTAGCCGCCTACGTGATCGCTCCGGTGCGCCATCAGGCCAACGGCAAGTTCGGATTACGGTGGACGTTGGGTGGGTTCGGCACCCCGTTCTTCGCCGCCGACCGTCAGGTTCGGGTGGAGGGCACGGTCTTGATCGACCAGAACGGTCACGAGGTCCGCCAGGCTCCCATCACGTCGCTGCATTCCGCTGCCGATTTCCTCGGGTCGACCATCGATCCCGAGACCGCGGCCGAACACGACAGCCCCGAGGTGGGCAACCGGGAGGAGGTGCTGGCCATCGATCCGGCGGCAGCGGACTTCATCGGCCACTGGTTCGGAATGGCCTTCGCCGGGCTCGAATCGCTGCGGGCCGATGACGCCTCGATCAACCCCAGCCGTCCCCAACTCTGGCCCGGTCACTTCGATCCGGCCATCGAGGCCGGGACCGAAGACACCAGGGCTAGCTACGGGGCGTCGCCGGGCGACGGCGCCATCAACGAGCCTTACCTGTACGTGGGTCCCTGGACCCCGGATCGGCTTGACATCGACCCCGACGATCCATTCTGGAACGGAGTCGGGTTCACCGGTCGGATCCTCAAACTCGGTGATTTCCCGGGCGATGTAGATCCGGCGACGGTGGCAGCCGACTTCTGGCGGCAAACCCGGGATCGCCTCAGCCGGTAACACTAGTCTGTTGCCGTGGCGATTGCGGTTGAGGGTCTGATCAAGCGTTACGGCGACCGTGTCGCCGTCGACGGGATCGATCTACATGTGGAGCTGGGTGAAATCGTGGCCTTCCTCGGTCCCAACGGGGCGGGAAAGACCACGACCATCGAGATCCTCGAGGGTTTCCGGAGCCGGGACGGCGGGACGGTTGAGGTGCTGGGCCAGGATCCCGCCACTGCGCCGCTGATCTGGCGGGAGCAGATCGGTATCGTGTTGCAGGAGTCCGAGCCCATTCCCGAGCTGACCGCCCGGGAGTCGGTCGCCCTTCAGGCCGGCTACTACAGCAACCCCCGGGACATCGATGAGGTGCTCAATATCGTCGGCCTGACCGACAGCGGTCGGCAACGGACGAGAAAGCTGTCGGGTGGCCAGAAGCGGCGGCTGGACTTGGCTCAAGCTCTGGTGGGTAACCCCGACCTGGTCTTCCTCGACGAGCCGACCACCGGCTTCGACCCGTCGGCCCGCCGGGAGTCGTGGGACATGATCGAGGCGCTGCGAGAGCTGGGCAAGACGGTGCTGCTCACCACCCACTACATGGACGAGGCCGAGCGTCTCTCCGATCGCATCGTGGTGATCGCCGGAGGGCATATCGTGGCCCGGGGAACGGCGGCTGATCTGGCCGACCAGGTTCAGGCCATCACCCGGATCACATGGACTGTCGACCACTCGGCCGACGTTCAGCGGCCTCCGCCCCGTTTGGGGGCCGATATCGACGATCGGGGCGGCGCCATCATCGCCACCAACGATGTGACCGCGACGCTGCATTCGTTGACCGGTTGGGCCGTCGACGCCGGGGTCGATCTCGTCGACCTCCAGGTCCGCCGGCCAACTCTGGAAGACACCTACCTGCAGCTCATCGAGCAGTCGACAACGGACCCCGGCTCATGACCTCGATTGCTTCCCGGCTGGGCCGTCAGATCTTGTTCGACCTGTTGATCTTCCGCCGCAACCCGGCCTCGACCTTCTTCACCGTGGTCCTGCCCATCATCTTCCTGGTGATCTTCGCCTCGATCTTCGGTAACGAGACCCTTCCCAACGGGGCCACGGTGGCCACCCTGTATGTGCCCGGCATCCTGGCCCTGGCCATCATCTCGGCCACCACGGTCAACTTGGCATTCACCATGACCGCCCGCCGGGAACGAGGCATCCTCAAGCGGGTCCGGGGCACCCCCATGCCACCGTGGGTGTTCGTCGCCTCCCAGGCCATATCCGGTTTCATCATCTCGGTGGTGATGACGGTCCTGATCACCGTGGTCGGGTGGATTCTCTACGGGGTGACATTGAACGGACCGGGCATTCCGTCGCTCATCATCACCGTCGGAATCGGTGCCATGTCCTTCGCTGTGATCGGCCTGGCCATGACCACGATGATCCCGTCGGAGGAGGCGGCGCCGGCGGTCACCAACGCCATTGTCCTGCCGCTCTATTTCATCAGCGACGTGTTTGTGCCCGGTGATCAGATACCGGAATGGCTGCAGACGGTGGCCGACCTGTTCCCGGTCAAGCATCTGAGCCTGGCCCTCCAGGAGAGCTACGACCCCTTTGCCACCGGAGCCCCATGGCCGTGGCAGAACTGGCTGGTGATGGCGGCTTGGGGAGTGGTCGCCGGGTTGCTGGCCGTCCGGGCCTTCCGCTGGGTCCCTCGGCGGTAGAGGGACCAACAGGGCGCAGTAGGGCATTCGGCTCAACCCGGGAAGGCTTTGGCCGACGGGGCCAGCACCATGAATTCCTGCGTGTGTGTCCGCCGTCGTGGGCGGCGAGGGTCGCTGATACTGAGCGCCACCGTTCTGTTGCTGTCAATCACGTTGGCGACAGCCGCGTCGGCAGCCTCGGCCACAACCGGGCCCGTCGAGTCGGCCAATGCCCGCTTCCTGGTTGCCTCCTACCGACAGTTCCTCGGACGGGCTCCGGCCGCCGCTGGTCTCGATTTCCATCTCGACCGCCTGGTGGCCGGCGGTGACCGCAGCCGGGAGCAGGTGGCTCGGGCCCTGCTGTTCGGGCCGGAAGGCTCGGCCAATGAGGTCGACAGGGCCTACCGTAACCTGCTTGGTCGGGGGCCCGAACAGTCGGGGTCCGCCTTCTGGACCATGCACCTCCAGACCCACGACGTGCTGGATCTCCGGGTGCTGCTCATGTCCAGCGACGAGTATCACCGGGCCAGTGGGGGCAGCGACGAATCCTGGATCGCCGCCCTCTATCGGGATGTCCTGGGCCGAGCCCCGGAACCCCGGGGAGCAGCCTACTGGGCCGGTGAAGCGGCCAGGGGAGTGCCCCGCCCGCTCATCGTGGCCGGTTTCTACCAGGGTCCTGAATCCCTGGGCCGCCGCACCGTCTCCTACTACCGCTTGACACTGGGCCGGGAGCCCACGGCCGGGGAGCGAGCTGCTGGATCGGCGCTCATTGCCGCCGCAGGGGAACGAGCCCTCTACGCCCGCCTCTGGGCCTCCGACGAGGCCTTCGAGCAGTTCTTCGACGATGGGTGGCGACCATGATTCCGGTGCTGTGGCAAACCGTGTCCACCCTGAGCGCCGTCGTCCTGGCCGCCGTGCTCGGTGCCGCCGCCGCCGTGAAGTTCACATCTCTGTCGGACACGGCTGATGACTTCTCGGCCTTGGGGGTGGGCCGCAGCCGGGCTCTGCCTCTGGTGGTGGCAGTGGCCGAGGCTGTCACCGCACTGGCCCTGATCATACGTCCGCCGCTCGGTGCGGTCTTGGCCGCTGGACTGTTGGTGGCCTTCACCGCCGTTGTCACCTGGGCGCTGGCCGCCGAACGCCATGTCAGCTGCGGCTGTTTCGGTCCGTTGAGTAGGGAGCCGGTTTCATCGGTGACGGTGCTACGCAACGGAGTCTTGCTGATGTTGGCCCTGTTGGCCGGAGGCCAGGCCGATCTGCGACTCCCCGATCTGGCCGCCGCCATGACGGTGTCGGTGGCGGCCATGATGGCGGTAGTGGTGACCCAGGCCGTGACCACCGGTAGGCGATTGGGGCGGTTGTGGTCGGTCGAACTGGCGGGAGAAGCGAGTAGTCGATCCGGGAGGAATGAGCAATGAGTGGCAGTGTGTGGATTGCGTCCTATGTGATGTTGTGGCTGGCGGTGCTGGTGCTGGGGGTTGTCGTGGTGGCCCTGCTCCGCCAGATCGGGGTGCTCCATCTGCGGGTGGCCCCGATGGGTGTTCACTTCGCCGGCGAGGGTCCCGAGCTCGATCAGCCGGCGCCGGTCATCGATCTCGGTCTCGACTACGGCGAGGCGACGGTCACAGTGCTGGCCTTCACCAGCCCGACGTGTGAGATCTGCGCCTCGTTGAAACCCGATCTGAAACGGTTGGAGCGACACTACGACGATCTACGGCTGCGGTTCGTCGACCATGACGACCAACCGGTCATCTTTGCCGACTTCGGCGTGCGGTCCACGCCGTACCTGGTGGCCGTCGACGGCACCGGGGTGGTGCGGGCCCGCGGCGTGGCCAACACCATCGACCAGGTCGAGGAGATGCTGGCGGAGGTACTGGCGGTCGATCACGTCGGAGCGCTCTCGTGACCACGATCGACGATTCGGTCGAGACTCTCGGACGCTGGACGGCCCGCAGGACGTCTCGTCGGTCGTTTCTCCACCGGCTGGGCCAGCTGGCCATCGTGGTGGCGGCCGGACCGTCGATCGGTGCGCTGTTCATGCGACGGGCCGAGGCCCGGGTGTGTGGCCAGAGCGGGGTGACCCCCAAGTGCGCCACCTTCGACTGCGTCGGTCCCGGCGACGTCTGGGGTTGGTGCTGGTATGCCAGCGACGGCTGTTGCCGCAACGGCGGCCTGAAGAAGATCTGCGACTGCTGCACCGTCGACTATCCCAACGTGCACGGCTACTGTCCCAGCGGCACCAACGTGCGCTGCATCGTCGAGAGCTGCGGTACCGACCCCCGGCTGCAAACCGTGAAACTACGTCCGGTCAGCTGGCAGGGCGCCGACGGGGGCTACTACCTGTCGGCGGCCCGCCTTGGTCACCTGGCCGATGGCCGACCGGTGTCCAAGGCCGTGCTCGTCCCGGCCGCCGGCCGCTGGTTGCAGTACATCGCCGCCCCACTGGCCGGCGCCCTGGGAGTGCCCCTTTTCACCGTCGGCTCCGGCGGTCCATCCCCCGACGTGCTGGCCCTCATGGCCGAGTTTGGCGTCTCCGAGGCCGTGACCGTCGGGCCCATCGCCGGTGTCACGGCGCTCTCCTCGGCCGGCATCTCCATCGAGGTGGCAACGTCCACTGCCGATCCGGTGGCGGCCGGGATCGAGGTGGCGGAACGGATCCACTCGATCAACGACATCAACCGCACGGTGACCGTGGCCCGAGCCGGCTTGTCGGCCGATGCCGCCCCCTATGCCGCCGCCTTCGCCGCTCTCGGCGGGTTCCCCCTGGTGGTGACGCCGGCCGCCGCGGCCGCCGTCGGTGCCCCGACGTTGTTCGTCGCCCTCAACCCGACCGGAGCGGCCGCCGATCTGGTCCACGACAAGACCAGGTCGACCACGCTGACCGCCTTGACCGCTGAACTGGGGGCGTGGGCGGCCGCCCTGCCCACGGCGGCCCAGGGGGCCGATGGTCGCCGGGTGGCCATTGTCCCCGCCGGCAGTACCGACGTCATCGGCTTGGCCAACCTCGGGGTGGCCGTGGTGGCCCATCCCCCCGACCGGCTTGGCCATCTCGAACAATGGTTGCAGGACCATGCCGTCCAGTGGGGGGCGCTGAGCGAAGTCTTCCATGTAGCCGGCCCGGGCCAGCTGCTGACGTCGGAATACTGGAAGCTGCAGGCCGCAGTCAACGGTTACCGCGTCGATCAACTCCAGGGGGTGGCCGGTGAGGGGTTGCCCGTCATCCGGCAACCGCCGGCCGAACGGCCGATCGGCCTGGCCCGGATCGACGGGGCGCTGGATTGGGGGAGCGAGAGCCCGCCCGCCTACTGGACTCGTCTCGGCCAGACCCTCCGTTGACCAGCGGCCCGGCTTGAGGCGCCCGCACCCCGGAGATATCTGTCATCGATTTTGCCGATGAAGCTTGATGATCGAACACTGCGCCCGATGAGTCTCATGAGAAGTGTTCAAGCTCGTCGATCACCGGACGAGCCGACAATGGAGGACCTGACGCTATGAGCCCTGAAATCGTGTTCCTGCTGGGCGTGGCGCTGCTGGCCGCGGTACATACCTTCTGGTCGCCGTGAGGCCTCTCGGTGGCCGAAACGGTCGCCCCCTCGGTCCGAGGGCGGCAGCGCGTTCTGGTTGAGCTGGCGTTGCTGGTCGGGGCTGTCGGATCTGCCGTACCAGTGGGTTTCATCATCGGGGTGGCAGGCTCCGGCCTGCCCGATCGGCTCGCCGGACACGTGGTGGCCGTCGTCGCCCTGGGGGTTGCCCTCGACGCCTGCCATCTGGTCACCGGCCGTTTCCACCCTCCGGCCATCGGTCGTCAGGTCCCCCGGGAATGGGGTCGGCTGTTGCCGCCTCCGGTCACCGGTCTGCTCTACGGGGCCCGGCTCGGTGTCGGGCCCCTGACCATCTTGTCGACCTGGCTCTGGTGGTCGGCGCTGCTGGCGGCGGCACTGATCGGCGTCTGGCCTGCCGTGGCTGTCTCGGTGTGGTTCGCAACATGGCGGATCGTGATCAACAGTGTCATCGGGTGGGGTCTGCGTCGTCGGTCCCGTTCGAATCTGGCCGCCGTTGGATCGTTGCGCCGTCGTAGCTGGACCGGTTTGACGGTGCTGGCCGGTGCGATGACGGTGGCCGCCGCCCTCTCCGCCTGCGGCCCGGCTGATGATGCCGCCGTCGGCGTCGCCGAGAAGCCGACCCGAGGGATCAGTGGTCGATCATCCGGCCAATTCGCCGCCCCGTCCACACCGGCTGTCCCACCTCGGTCCAATCCGACCGTCCCGCCCCCGACCGCGCCCGCCCGTTTGGAGGACTTCGTGCCAACCCCATCGACCTCAACATCGTCGTCGGCCACCACCGCGGCGCCAAACCCGGCGTCCGATGCCCCGGCCAAGCAGGAGGGCCCGGGCGGCCTGGCGGCCCTGGCTCCCGTTGCGCTGGAGGGCATGACCGTGATCGACGATCCCAGCGTCGACCGGTTCCTCACCATCGACGAGGCGGCCGCCATTCAGCCCGACCCCACCGAGGAACTGGCTCTGCTGGAAACCCGGGGTTATCGCGGCGGCTGGATCAGGGCCTTCCGATCTGACGATTCAACAGTGGCCGTGGCCTCGGTGTATGAGTTCGCCGACCCGGTCGAAGCGGAGTTCTACCTGGAGGACGGTCTGATCACCATCGGCGGGTACGGGGGGCGGTTCTTCGACATCGC
The DNA here is from genome assembly GCA_965216685.1 of Acidimicrobiales bacterium. Taxonomy (GTDB): domain Bacteria; phylum Actinomycetota; class Acidimicrobiia; order Acidimicrobiales; family SZUA-35; genus JAHELU01. The sequence goes on along the minus strand of OZ244195.1, from coordinate 1,496,466 downwards.
CGATCTGCCCGGTGTCCGGGGTTTCCAGCAGGACGTCATGGACGAGGGTGAGCAGACCCGAACACTGGGCGCCGCCTTCCATCGCCACAACCGCTGGTATCTCCTGTACATGGTCGGGTCACCGCAAGCGGTGACCGCCGACGTGCTGCTTCCCGCCCTGCGTTCCTGGCACGGCGGGTCTGTGCGCCCGGAGCACAGCTAGCTCACCCCGACCAGAGGTTTGTGCGCTCAGGTGTCGTTATGACACCGCAGCGCACAAACCTTGGCGCAGGGTCTCGGGGTGCCTACTCGGCGGCCGCCGGTTGCAGTAGCGAGAACGATCCGCCGTTGGGATCGTGGGCGGTTGCGATGTGCCCGACGCCCGGGGCTTCGAACGGCCCCTGCACCACCTGGCCGCCGGCGGCCTTGATGGCCTCGACGGTGGCGTTGACATCGGCGGTGGCGAAGTAGACCATCCAGTGGTTGGGAACCTGCTCGGGCATCTCGGCCGGCATGGTCATCATGCCGCCCCGACCGCCGTTCTCCCCACCGGTGATCACGTGGTACATGCCGATCGGGCCCATGTCCTGGCTCTCGTATTCCCAACCGAACACCTGGCTGTAGAAGTCCTTGGCCGTGTCGACGTCGCGGCTGATCAGTTCGTTCCACGACCAGGTGTTGGGCTCGTTGGCGATATCGGCCCCCTTGTGCTGGTTGGCCTGCCACACCGAGATGGCGGCCCCGGTCGGGTCGCTGAAGATGGCCATGTGACCGGAGTCCATGACCTGCATGGGCGGCATCATCACCTGACCACCGGCCGCTTCAACCGCGGCTGCGGTGGCGTTGACGTCTTCGACGGCGATATAGCTGTTCCAGATGGCAGGCATGCCTTCCATACCGGGGGCCTGCCCACCCATCCCGGCGATGAGATTGTCGCCCTGTTGAAACTGGGTATAGATGCGATTGCCCTCGTCATCGAACTGGTCGTGGGCTTCCCAACCGAATACCGATTGATAGAAGGCCTTTGAACCGTCGACGTCGGGCGTCATGAGATCAACCCAGCACGGAGTGCCGGGGGAGTAGGAGTCAAAAGCAGGCACGATACATCCCTTCGCTGTCGTCTAGCTTCTTGTCGTTGACCGCGGCGGTGGTTGTCCCGCTCAGCGGGATGGTCAGCCTACCGGTCGGTGGGCCGTCGCCCCTATCGGTCGATGGCGCTGACAGCGAAGCCGGTGGACGGGTCACCCAGTAGCGGGAACTTGGCGTCGATCACGTAGAGCCGTGACCCGAAGGCATCGGCCGTGGTCGGGGTCAGCGCCCCGGGCACCGCCAGTGTCTCGACGACCTGGCCGTTGCTCAGTCCCGGTCCCAGGCGGACCTTGGACACGACACCGCCACCGACCACGTACAGGGTGCGTCCCACCAGGACCAGGCCGTCGCCGCTGACCAGGGGCTGATCGAGCATGATGCGAACGGCGTCAACCGTCGCGCCGGCGGGATCGGTGGGAATCAGGTAGAGGGCCGCCCCCTCGGTATCGGGTGCGCTGGACTGTACGACGATCAGGTTCTTGCCGTCGGCTGTGGCCGTGATGCCGTTGGCGTTGAATCCGCCACTTTGCACCCAGTCGCCGCCCAGGCTCACCAGCTCGAAGGCCCCAATGGTGCCATCGCTGCCGATCGGCACCCGGATCAGGTTCGGCGAGAACGAATCGGTGAACCACACCGCGTCGCCGGTGAAATAGGCGTCGTTGACGAATCCGGCCGGGAGCGGCTGATCGAGCAGAAGCTCGCCGGTGTTGGAGTCGTAAACCCGGAAACCGGCCTCAGTCGACGGAGACAGGAGAGGACCGCCGCCGGCCACCCACAGTCGGTCCTGATCGTCGATCGTCATGCCGACGGCGATCGTGTCGGTGCCGGGCGACGGGACCAGGGTGAATGATTCACCGGTGCGCAGATCGAAACGCTGAACGGCCCCACCGACCAATGACCCGGTGTAGCCCACGCCTCGCTGGTCATCGATGGTGATGCCCTCGGGAAAGAAGCCGTCGGGCAGATCGATGGAGTCGGGATACGGTTCGGCCCGGGCATCGACCGGAGCGGCCAGCGGACCCATCAAGGCCAGCAACGCCGTCAGCGCGAGAAGTCGGAAGGTGGTGGTCATGGCGTTCCCCCAAGGTTTTCGATCCCCCTGAGTCTACCGTTGGCGACAATGAGCGCTGAAAACCGTTCTCGGACCCGGATAGGAATCAACGGCTTCGGCCGCATCGGCCGACTGGTGGTCCGGGCGTTGCCTCACCACCCTGAACTTGAACTTGTCTGCATCAACGACGCAAATGCCGACCCGCCCACCTCGGCCCACCTGCTCGAATTCGACTCCGTGCACGGACGGCTCGAGGCCGACATCTCATCCACCGCCGACGCCCTGATCCTCGACGGCGCCGCCATCGCCCACACATCGCACGACACACCGGGGGCCGTTCCCTGGTCCGACCACGGCGTCGACATCGTGCTCGAATGCTCAGGCCGGTTCCGTACCGCCGAGCGGCTGGCCCCCTACTTCGACGCCGGTGTGTCGACGGTGATCGTGTCGGCCCCGGTCAAGAGCCCGGAGGCGCTCAACGTGGTGATGGGATGCAACGACCACCTCTACGATCCGGCTGTACACCGGATCGTCACGGCGGCGTCGTGCACCACCAACTGCCTGGCCCCGATCGTCAAGGTGATCAATGAGGCTGTAGGGGTCGAGCGGGGGGTGATCACCACCATCCACGACGTCACCAACACCCAGGTCATCGTCGACACCGCCCACTCCGATCTCCGCCGGGCCCGCTCGGCCCTCAACTCACTGGTACCAACATCGACCGGATCGGCCACCGCCATCACCATGATCTATCCCGAGCTGGCCGGCAAGCTCGACGGGGTGGCGGTTCGGGTGCCGCTACTCAACGCCTCTCTCACCGACGCCGTGTTCGCCGTTGGCCGCGACGTCACCGTGGACGAGATCAACCAGCTGTTCCAGGCTGCGGCCAACGGCGACCTGCGAGGCATCCTGGGCTACGAGGATCGACCGCTGGTGTCGGCCGACTACGTGAACGACACCCGGTCGGCCATCGTCGACGGCCCATCGACCATGGTCACCGACGGCCGCCTCGTCAAGGTGCTGGCCTGGTATGACAACGAATACGGCTACTCGTTCCGCCTGGCCGAGCTGGCGGCCAAGGTGGCCGCCGCCACTGCCTCGGCCGCTGCTCCCTGAGGTCCACGCCGTGCCGCTCCGCAACTACATCGTCGTCACCGCCGGGTACTGGGCCTTCACCCTGACCGACGGCGCGCTGCGCATGCTGGTCCTGCTGCACTTCCACGAGTTGGGCTACTCCCCGGTGGCCATCGCCTTCCTCTTCCTCCTCTACGAAGCCATGGGGGTGGTCACCAATCTGCTGGGAGGCTGGGTGGGAGCCCGCACCGGGCTGAACAGAACGTTGCTGGCCGGGCTGGGACTGCAGGTGGTGGTACTGGCCGCCCTCACTTTCCATTCCGGGACCTGGCCGGTGGCGTTGTCGGTGGCCTACGTCATGGGTTTCCAGGCTTTGTCCGGTGTGGCCAAGGATCTGACCAAGATGAGTTCCAAGTCGGCGGTCAAGTACGTGGCCGGTGAGGGCCGCCTGTTCCGGTTGGTGGCGATACTCACCGGTTCGAAGAACGCTTTGAAGGGCGTCGGATTCTTCCTGGGCGCCGCGTTGCTCTCCGGTATCGGCTACGAGCCCGCACTGTGGACCCTGGCCGGTCTGGTACTGGTGGCCATGGTCGCCGTTGGACTCCTGCTGGAGGGTGACATCGGCAAGGCCAAGGAGAAGACCCCGATCAAATCGATCCTGGCCAAGTCGCCGGCCGTCAACCGACTGTCGGCGGCCCGGCTCTTCCTCTTCGGCTGTCGCGACATCTGGTTCGTGGTCGCCCTACCGATCTTCCTCGATGAACGGCTCGGCTGGTCATACGAAGGCATCGGTGGCTTCCTGGCCTTGTGGGTGATCGGCTACGGGATGGTCCAGGTGGCCGCCCCCCGGTTGCTGGGACCGATCAGTGGATCGTGGTCGGCGGAGATGGCGGCGGCCCGCCGATGGGGGTTGGCTCTGGTCGCCGTGTCGGCTGCCATTGCCGTGGCCGTGCGACTGGATCTGGCCCCGGTGGTCGCGGTGGTCGGTGGGCTGGCGGTCTTCGGTCTGGTGTTCGCCGTCAACTCCTCGCTGCACTCCTATCTGATCCTGGCCCTCAGCGGCGACGCCGTCAGCCTCGACGTGGGCTTCTACTACTCGGCCAACGCCGCCGGACGCCTGGTGGGCACGCTGCTGTCGGGACTGCTGTACCTCCGAGGTGGGCTGGGCGCCGCCCTCTGGGGTTCGGCCGCCTTCGCTGCTGTGGCCTGGCTCCTCACCATCCGCCTGGGCCGTCTCCGTCCCACCGGCCCCATGGAGCCGATTCCCTCCTGACGTCCGTTCCGGCGTTATCGGCGCGTTATGCAAACGTTGTTTGCTTGAATCATCGGCTCTGCTGGGACCGGTGACCCACGGGCACCAATCAGCTCAGCTTTTCGGGTTGATCAACAAGAGATGGACGCTGGAGGGAAACATGCCGGACTATCTACGACTCTCGGAGCAGACGCTGCGCCGCTCCAGCCGCGAGTCCTCAGCGACCGACGTCATCGAACTGGTCGAGTTGTCCGAGGCCGATCGGGCCAGTGCATCGGAGGATTCAACTCTGGCCCCGGTCCTGCCACTCGTACCGATTGAACCTCTGGCGGCGACCGACGGTGGCCCGGACGTGGTCGGTCACGACGCCGACGTCGCCTGGGGCATCGACGCCGTTGGCGCCTCGGCCTCACCGTTCACCGGCAACGGGGTGACGGTGGCCGTCATCGACACCGGGATCGACGCCGACCACCCGGCCTTCGAAGGGGTGAACATCAAGGCCGTCGACTTCGTCTCCCCCAATCCCGGGGCCAACGAAGCTCCCGACCACGACGGTCACGGCACTCATTGCGCCGGCACCGTCTTCGGCCGCTCCGTGGACGGCATACAGATCGGGGTCGCCCCCGGCGTGACCGAGGCTCTGGTGGCCAAGGTGTTCGCCCCCGGGGTGGCGGCGACCACCTTGGAGCTTGGTGCGGCCATCAACTGGGCCGTCAGAGAGGGAGCCGATGTGATCTCCATGTCGTTGGGCATGGACTTTCCCGGGTACGTACAGCAGCTGGTCGACCAGTTCGGATTCGATATCCGGGTGGCCACGTCGAAGGCCCTGAACGGCTACAGCGACAACGTCGTCTTCTTCAGTCGACTGGCCGACTCCCTGCGGGCTGCTCAAGAATTTGGACAACCGGTCACCATCGTGGCGGCCTCGGGCAATGAGAGCGAACGCAACGCCCCGGAGCCCGTTGTCCTGGATGCCGCACCACCGGCTCGGGCCGTTGGCGTCAATGCCATCGGCGCCATCGGTCGCAATGGTGATCGCCATGAGGTGGCGGAGTTTTCCAACGCCCGGCCATCCTGTGTTGCCCCCGGAGTCGGGGTCCTGTCGGCCCGGGCCGGGGGTGGTCTGGTCGCTCTGTCCGGCACCAGCATGGCCACCCCCCATGTGGCCGGGCTGTTGGCCCTGCATATCGAAAGGCTCAGGGCCGAGAACGGTGGAGACATCGCTGCCGGCGAGCGGGCCATGGGTGATCTGTTGGCTGCCTGCACGACAACGTCTCTGGTTTCTGGTTGGGCCCTGGGTGACTACGGAGCCGGCCTTGCCCGGGCGCCCGAGTGAAACACGGCATGGCGGGCACGAGAATGCCAGGGACTCTGGTGGTCGCCTTGCTTCTGATCGCCACCGCCTGTGGGGCCGACTTCGAGACGGTCAGGGCCGGTGAGTCGCCGGCCATCGATGACGAGACCGCCGGCCGGCCGACCGATGGATCGGCAGCCGTCGGTTCGTTCAACCCGTCCTGGCCGGAGAAGGTGTATCAGGGAGACGAGTTCGCCGTGGTGATCTCCGATGTGGTCGGTGGGCCGGTTTCGGCTCAGGCCGCCGGGTCGGAGTGCGCCACCGTCGAAGGACAGCGTTATCGGGCGTTGGCCGTCGGGATCTGCCAGATCACGCTGACCCAGGAGGACAGTGACACCCACCGGGCCGCCGATCCGATGGTGATTTCGGTGCAGGTCGAGTCGGAGCCGCCGGACCCACTGCCCGTCGGTTCGTTCAAGGTCACGAGGCCTCCTTCGGTCACCGTCGGCGACACCATCAACATCGAGATCAACAGCATCGTCGGCGGCGCCGTCTCGTTGGCGGTTCTCAGCCGGGAGTGTCGCCAGACCACTTCAGGTCGCATCGTGGCCGAACGAGTCGGTTCGTGTCTGATCGGCGCCGATCAGAGTCCGAGTGACACCCATCGGCCCGGTCGGAGCCAAGTGGTGGAGGTCACCATCGTGGAGGCGCCACCACCCGATCAGGCAACGTTCACCCTCTCAGCTCCGAATCCGGTGGAGGTTGGCGACGCCTTCACGGTGACGGCGGAGAACCTCAAGGGAATTGATGCGACCGTCGACCTGCGGGCGAACGGCGACTGCGAAACGCTGACCGGCGCCTCGATCGACAGCGACAACACGTTGACCCTGTCGGCCACCGCGGTCGGCGCATGTCGGGTGACGGCGTCGGCCGATCCGGCCTCCGGCTACCTGGCCCCTGAACCTCAGTTGGCTGTCATCGAGGTTCGCCAACCGGTTGGCCGTTTCAACGTCGACTTCGACTCCCCGATCGGTGTGTTCGACCAGGTGAGGCTGGTGCCCTTCGACGTCGTTGGAGGTGACATCTCGTTCCGTCTGGACTCTGGGCCGTGCGTCTGGGACAGTCCGTTCTTCTATGCGACCGGCGTGGGGGTCTGCAAGTTCACGGCCACCCAGGACGACCACCCCGACTACCGGCCGGCCGCCGACCTACCGATTCCGGTGGAGGTGGAAAAGCTACCGGTGGTGATCACGATCGATGCCCCGCCGACGGCGATTGTCGATTCGAACTTCTTCGTGGCGTCAGCTCGAACAGTGACGGTCGGCTACGGGTGGAACTGAGCGATCCCTGTGTCCGACAGTCTCGTGCCACTTACCGGGCCTCCAGCTCCGGAACATGTGTGGTGACGGTCGTGCACGACGAAACCGACCGCTATGCCGAGGCCACGGCGTTCGACGAGATAGAAGTGGTCGCACCCAAAACGCCGGGTCTGGTTTCGATTGAGAACCTCGGCTCGGTCTCGGCCGGCAGTGAATGGCCAGTGGACGTGACATTCAACGGTCCCACCGCTTCATTGGCTTCCGCCACCACCCAGCACTGCACCGTTGGCTCCTTCGTCGATGTCGACGCCGGCCTTCGCCGCTACACGGTCGAGTTCGGCGACGTCGGAACGTGTCAGCTGTTCGCCTCCCAACCGGAAAGTGAGACCCATACTGCCGCCAGTGCCACGGCAACCATTGGCGTGTTCATCATCCGCTAGTGGGATTGGTGTTTACGATGCTCAACCGACTCTCGCCAACACGCATGATCCGCCAACCAAGGCGGGGAATGCCGATCAGCGCTCCGCTCCGCAAGGCCCGGCGTCGTCGCAGGGTGCTGTCGTTGGCCTTCGGTCTCCTCGCCGGATTCTGCCTGTCGGAGCTGGTGGCCCAGTTCGGATCAGGATGGTTCCACCATGGCAGCCGGCCCTGGTACGGCGGAATCCTGGCCGGTATGGCGGCGTCGGTCGTTCTCACCATGACCCGGTGGCTGGTCAAGCAGTTGCGCATTCAGATGGCGGCCGGCGTCTCCGGATTCCTCCCGGTCATGGTCGCGATTGCCCTCGCTGTTACCTCACTCATCGGCGCCCCCGCCCCGGTGGCGGCCCAAAGTGCAGCGCAGTGTCAAGTCATCGTGTCGGGCTCGGGCAAGCTGGCCGGACCCGATTCGGTGGCCCGCAGTTCGGCCGGGAATCCCATCGTCATCGACCCGAGCGACGGGAAGTCGTTCACCCTCACCTGGAATGTCCCGCCTTCAGCCGCCGACGATCGAGACCTTGTCATGACCATCTGGACTTCGATCGCCGGAGTGGACGATGTACTCCATCGAGCCACCAGCGACGATTCCAACGGTGTCTACGAGCTGCGACCCCGGAACGCCGACATCGCCCCCGGCGTCTACCGGGTGTGGGGCGATCTCACCAGCAACGGGCGGGTGGTCTGCCCGGCTCAACCGGCATACATCCGGATTGCCGGCAATCCCTTCAGCAGCAGATTCGGTTGGCTGATGCTGGGCGGTGCGGCGACGGGGCTGGCCGGGCTGGGTCTTGTCGGGCGGAAACGAATCGACTTGTGGACCTACACAACCCCGGATCGGGTGTCCATCGACATCGTTGATCCTGCTACCGGCAATGTGGCCCGCGGCCCGCTGACACGAGGTGCGGAGTACGTCGTGCGGGTTTCGATCGAGTTCCCCGATGCCCCGGCCGCCTACGCCGGTGTGCCAGGACCGGTCGAGGTTGCCGCCGGGGTGGTGGGGGCGATCGTCGGAATCGGGACGTCGACGGTGACATCGGGGATCTCCACCATTGACCCTCGTGGCGGGTCCGGTGTGGCGGAACAGATGTTCACGGTGCCCACCACGGGCGACTCCATGCAGCTGGTCACCGACCTGACGGTGGCCGGCAACCTGGTTCAGTCGATACGTCTCACAGAACCCATATCAGTCCGGGACCAGGGGCGGATATCAGAGGCTGTCGGGCACGTCGTCTATCGACTGGGGGGATGGGGGGCGGCTGATCTCCTCTCCATTCGGCCGACCGACGCAACCGTGATGCTGCACGGCATCGCCGGCCGACGTGCCGTTGAAAGCTGGGTTTACAGCGGGGATGCCGCTCCCGGGCGTCAGCTGGCTCGGTGTACGGTCTCCCTCGACGAATTGGCGGCGGTGATAGAAAAATACCGAATTGGCCTGGTTGAGGTGATCAGAGCAGGAGTCGGGCTCTCCCGGGCATCCGACCCCGCCGGCGACCCGGCGTTGACCACAGCCAAGGAGAGGGCGATGGATGAGGCCATGCATTCCCTGGCGTCGGTCGGCCACCAACTTCGGCAGACACTGTTCGGTCAGCGAGCGGTGTTTGGTCAGGTGGCTCCCCCTGACGGGGTGGTTCTGATTGCTCACGACACCGAAGCCACCGGATCGATGACGATTCCCTGGACCGGGGTCTACGGCTCGACAATCCCTGATTCTTCCGGGCCGGTCTGCTACGGACAGGCACCGTCGGATTGTGAGAACCACACCGGTGACGTGGTTTGTGTCCGCCGATTCTGGGGTTTGGCCTTCGAATTGGCCTGGCCCAACGGCTGGATTCCGATCGCCGGCCGAAGCGAACGGCCGGGGTTGGGTTGGTGGCGCCGGCTCCTCGCCGGCCAGCGCCAACTCGCCCCCAACATACTCGACAACCGGACGCCGGTTGAGATCGTGCACGGCGTCAACATCGAGTTTCGGGACACCGATCCTTTTCCTGACGTCCTTCCGGCCGGAGCCACGATCACGACCAGGTTCGGTCGCGACGAACTGTTGACCAGCCTCTCCCAATGGGCCGCCGAGGCCGACATCGTTCATCTCTTCGGACACGGTCAAGGCACTCGGGACTTCACACTCTCCCTCGACGCCGACGGCACAAACCCGGCGTTGGATGGACCGGCACTCCTGACCGCGGCCGAGGGGACGACGTTGACCCGAGGTCCGCTGGTCGTGCTCAACGCCTGCGAATCCGGGGTCACACCGCTCAGCGGCGACAACAGCCTGGCCAACGCCTTTCGGACGATTGGAGCGCGAGCGGTGATCGTCACCGAGTCGCCTGTTCTGGCCCAGGAGGCGGCGGCCATCAGTGGACAGATTCTGACCGACATCCTGGCCGGCCGCTTCGTATCGTGGGCCGTGCTGGAGGCTCGACGGGTGGCTGTGGCTGAGCGACGAAACCTTTCGGCCCTGGCCTACCGTTACTACGGGCCCCCGGGACTTCACCTCTCGAATCCGGTGGTCGACCTGACCGTCGCACCCGCTCGACCGGGTCGTGGCAATCAGGATCAACCCCCGGTTGACACGACGACGGAGATTGCCGATGAACGTTCCATACGGGGATGAGCTGCCCTCGGGTCTGGGTCTGGACGACCGGTTCGAGGTTCTGGCCCCCTTCGTCGAGGTCGACGACGTTCGCTCGGTAGTGGCCCAATCCGGCAAACCGTGGTTTGTGGTCGAGGCGGGAGAGTCGTATCGAGTTCTGGCCGCCAACGAACTCCTGGACGAGCTCGATCGACTCGAGCGTCACCGCCCAATCGAAAGCGACGACCATCATGTTGATCTCGATGTCGTGCTGAGTCACGTCCCGGTTTCGACGGTCATCGTCATGCCCGACATTGCCCTCCCCGACTCCGATCCGGTCCTCCCAGCCGAGATCAGATCAGTCCTGGTCGATGGGGGCATTCCCGCTGCCGTGGTTGTTCCGGTTTCTCCCGACGCGACCGGTTCGAGGCCGGACCCGGCTCTCTCGGGAAATCCCGGAACGGAAGATCTTGTCTGGCTCGGTGGACGGGGAACGAAGTCGGGTGCGGACCCGATCCTTGAATCGGTGGAACAACCGGCTGTTGTCAAGCAGTACCTGTTGGCCGAGACGGTTCGGGGTTTGGCCCACGGCCAGGAGCACGAACTGCGGGTCACCCTGGGCGGCTCCCAACTGCATTCCATCGGTGAGAACGCGGCGGCCGCAGTGGCCACGGTCAACGCCGGGAGCAGGTTGTTGCTTCTGGTTCACGCCTCCGGGTCGCTGCAGCTGACCGACAACTACAACGCAACAGTGACTGCCCAGGAGCCGGGAGATCGGGTCACCATGAGCTTCGCCTACCGGGCCGTGCTCGTCGGCCAGGGTCGGCTGGAGGTCACACTGTTGCAGGGAACCGAGCCGGTGGCCACCCTCCAACTCGTCGTCATGGTGTCGGACAATCCGGTTACCGACCAGCAGCGCACATCGGCATCGGCCGCTGTGAAGTCCGACTCGACGTCGCGAAACGTGTTGTGGGTGACCAGTGATGGCGGCAACCTCGACTTCTATCTCGCTCTTCGGGCCAACGATTTCGACTTCAACCACGGTCGGTCGATGGTGACCGACGGCAGCGGCAATGCCGCTCAATTCGTGCGCGAATTCGAATCGATCCGAGGCTCCCGCACGAGAAGCGGCAGCATCCAGGAGGCGGAGATGCGAGGACTTGGGAGTCGGCTGACCAAGATCCTGCCGACCGAGATTCGCGATCGGCTCTGGGAGTCGCGGCAGGATCTTGAACAGATCGAGCTGTTCACCCGGTTGGCCAAATGGCCATGGGAGCTTTGTCGTCTGATGAGCTCACGTGGTGACGCTCTGTCCGACCGTGACTTCCTGGCCCAACGAGGCATGACCCGACGACGCCCCAACTCGGATCCACCCCGTTCCATCAGAGTAGATGGGCGACGCCTGGTATCGGCTCCCGACTATCGAATGATGGCCCATCATCATTTGAGAGCAGGTACGGCGGAGGCTGACGACTTGAAGGCCCGCTTCGGCTTCGAACCGGGGGCGACCACGTCCACCCTGCTCCAGCAGCAGGTCAGCGAGGGGCGATTCTCAATCTTCCACTTTGCCGGACATTCCGTACTGGACCAGGCTGATGACGGTCTCGGGTTGCCCCGCCTGGTGCTCCGTGACAGTCGGCTCGATGACGACGGAGGTGTGGTCGACAGGGGTTTGGCACCGACGAGCATCGAGGAAGGGGTTCTGCGGGACACGGCGCCGCTGATCGTTCTCAACGCCTGCGCCACCGGCGGACTACTGAGATCACCGGACAGCAACCGCTCGGTAGGAGGTTTTCCCGACGCCTTCATCGTCGCCGGTGCCGGTGCGTTCATCGGTACCCATTGGGAGGTGGAAGACGAGCCGGCCCAGCAATTCGCTCAACGCTTCTATCAGGAGTTCCTCGACAACGGCGAGAGTTTCTCGGCGGCGGTGAGCAAAGCTCGAACGACAGCCGCTGAGAGATCGTGGTCACCCAGCCCGTTGGCCTACGTGGCCTACGGCCACCCCGATGCCGTGGCTGTCGATGGGGCCCCGTGACCCCACCGGTGGCGGTCGAACGGTGGCGGTCGGTCGATGAGCCGGGTACGGCTACGGATCCTCGACAGCCCCGGCAACCGGAGCGATTGCCGCGCCCTGGGCCATGCCACAGGCTAAGGTGTCTGTCGGCGAGCGGAGCCAGCTCTCACCTGAGGTTTTCCCATGGCCCCGTTTCCGTCCCCTACGCCGCTGCTGTATCGGCCCAACGTCTGGCGTGTGCTGACGCTGGTGGCGGTGGCGCTGCTGACACTGATATTGATCGTGCCGCCGGCTGCCGCCCACCACACCGGGACCGGGAGCGAGCCGAAGGAGGCGGAGCCGGAGGTTCCCGCCGTCCGGGAGATCGTGTTCCCGATGGTCGGCAACGTCACCTACAGCGACACCTTTGGAGCCTGCCGAGGCTATCGATGCAGTCGATCGCACAAGGGGGCCGACATCTTCGGCCCCAAGCTGTCACCGCTGGTGGCGGCAGCCGACGGGACCATCACCTTTGTCCGCCGCTCATCAACCGGGATTTCCGGTAACACCGTGATCATCACCGACGACGACGGATGGCGATACCTCTACATCCACCTGAACAACGACTCGCCCGGCACCGACGACGGATCCAACCCCCAGGGCTGGATCACGGCCAACCGGCTGCGTACCGGTGATCGGGTGGAAGCCGGGGAAGTCATCGGCTACTCGGGCGACTCCGGCAACGCCGAACGAACCCCCAACCACGTCCACTTCGAAATCCGGCCGCCTCGGCAGGGAGCCATCAACCCGACAGCCAGCCTCCAGGCCGCCCAGGAGGCCGGTCGGGTCATCGCCGCCTCGAGTTTGGCCTCAACGGCCGAAGATCGGGCCGAGTATCACGGCGTGATCAGCGCCTGGTATCGGGCGCTTCTCAAGCGGAATCCGTCCAATGCAGAGCTGTTCGCCTGGAGTGACCGCATGGCCACCGGGTATGCCACCAAGGACGACCTCATCGCCGACATCACCATGGCCCCACCCCGTCGTGATGCCGCAGGGTCGGTGTACCGGTCGTTCCATGTGGCCTATCAGCGCCGGCCCGACCTGACCGAGATCCGGGCCTGGTTGAAGCGTTACGAGGCCGGAGCCGACACCGAGACGATCGTCGGTGAACTGCTGGCCGGCTCCGAGTGGACGAGCAAACACGGAACGCTCACCGACGCCGAGTTCATCAACGTGCTTTACCGCAACGCCCGGGGGCGAGCCCCGTCGGCCCGGGTACACGACTATTGGGCCGGCCAGTTGGCCGAGGGCCGATCGCGAGCCTCGATGGCCGCCTACTTCGTCGACTCCTACCAGTTGAAGAACAACACCTGGCATGCCTTGGAGGTGACCCAGGCCTACCGGGCCGGCCTCGACCGGCTACCCACCGATGAAGAGTACGACAAGTGGATTGCCCACCTCGACAAGGGCGGCTTGATTCCCGACATCGTCGACTCGATCAGAGGCTGAAGCCTGAACTCGGGCAATCGGCTGCATCCACATCTCAACCCTCGGCGTAGTACCAAAGGGCGTAGTACCAGCGGGCGCCGGGAATGAGATCATCGACGTCCGGTCCCGGCAAGGAGGAGCGAATGACCGGTTTGGGTTCACGGCTGTTTCGGGCCACCGGGTTCTGGGGCGGCCGTCTCATGCTGCGCCGGTTCGAACGCACCAGCGGCAAAGCGGTGGCGGCCAACCGCGAGACTCTGGCCAAGATCCTGACCGCCAACGCCGACACCGAATTCGGTCGGACCCATCGCTTCAAGCAGTTGGTGGGCGACGAAACCGGGGAGGCCTACCGCCGGGCCGTCCCCTTGAGCACCTACGCCGACTACCGCCACGCCATTACCCGCATGGAACACGGCGGACGATGTGCTGTTCTTCGCCCTGTCGTCGGGAACAACCGGAACAACCAAGCTGGTTCCCACCACCAAACGCCATCACGGCTTCACCTTCAAGTACATGGGAACCGTGGTGCAGGGGGTTATTGCCAACGAGCTGCACCCACCCGGACCGACCGAGCGGGGTGTCGATCTGATGAGCTTCGCCGGGGAGCAGACCCTGTCCTCGGGCGGCGTTCCGGTCGGCAGCGCCACCGCCGAGGCGGTACGACGGATGGCCCGCATCGTCCCTCACCTGTGGAACTCACCCATCGAGATCTACACGCTCGGTCATCTGCCCAGCGCCCGCTATCTCCACGCCCTCTACGGGCTGCGGAACCGTCACAACCAGTTTGTCGAGGCGGTGTTCGCCCCTCGCCTGCTGGAATGGATCCGGGAGGTTGAGGCCCGCTGGGACGAGCTGGTGGCCGACATCGCCAACGGCACGGTCAGCAACGATCTGGAGATCGACGACGATGTAAGGGCCATGGTGTTGGCCGACAACCCGGCCGACCCCGTTCGAGCGGCCGAGTTGAGGTCGGCCACCGCCGCCGGCTTCGACGGCTTCCTGCCCCGGGTTTGGCCGTCGATGAGCCACGCCATGACCATCACCTCCGGCTCCTTCGCCGTCTACCTGCCGGCCCTCCGGCGCTATCTCGGCGATCTGCCCATCTACAGCCCGAGCTACGGAGCAACCGAGTCGTTCATCGGGGTCGGCCTGTGGCCCGACCGTCCCGGCCACTATGTGATGGCCACCGACCCGTCGTACTTCGAGTTCATCCCCGTGGCCGACGCTGAACAGGCCCAACCGACCACGGTCGACATGGCCGGGGTGCAGGTTGGCGGAACCTACGAGCTGGTGGTCACCAACCATGCTGGTCTGTACCGCTACCGGCTGGGTGATGTGGTGCGGGTGGTGGGGTTCCATGGTCAGGCCCCGATCATCGAGTTCCTCTACCGGCGGGGAACCCAGTTCGACGTGACCGGTGAGAAGACCAACGAGGAACATGTTGCCACCGCGGTGGCCGGATTGAGGACATGGCTGGGTCGCCGCCAACCTGGGCTGGCGATCGACGACTACACCTCGGCGGCCGATGTGGCGGCATCGCCACCCCGCTATGTGATCTACCTCGAACTGGATCGTCGCTCCGACGGTTCGGCGGGAGGTCCAGTCCTCGATCAGGCCGAACTCGACCAGTTGGCCGACGAGTTCGATACGCTGCTGTCAGCCGCCAACCCGGCGGTGGTGGAGTACCGAGAAGGCGGCTACCTTGGTCGGCCCAGGTTGGCCATCGTGGAGCCCGGAACCTTTGCCCGGCTGGCCGACCTGGCCATGGCCGGTGATCATGCTCCGTCCCGTAGCCAGCTGAAAACCCCCAGACGGGTCGACGATCGAGCCCAACTCGACATCCTGGAATCTGGGGTGGTGGCTTCGGCCTGATCTAGACTGTCTACCTACACCAAGCAACAGCAAGGCAGGTCAGGATCGGAGGGAAGTGGGCGACATTCGTATGCATGCATCGATCAGGGTCGGTTACTGGATGATCGAGCCCGACGGTTCACCGCGCCTCAGTACCGTCTTGGGCAACGCAATACTTGTCCGCCCCAATCTGGCCCTCACCTGTGCTTCGACGTTCTGGACCAACGACCCCAAGTCGATCGCTGTGGCCGTGCCCGGCCGGTCCGATGGGGAAGGCGACACGGTCATACGGGCCACGGTCGGTGACACGCCAAACAGTCTGGCTCGGGATGTGGTGGCATTGACGTTGGTTCAGGACGTTCCGTCCTGGTTCAAGCCGGCCTTGCTTCGATATCCCGACCACGGACGTCTCACCGCCTCGGCATGGCAGACCGTTGGTTGTCCGACGGGCCGGGCCGAGCCGATAAAGACCCAGGGATCGCTCGCTCGGCCTCGTAACGATCCGTCGGGCCGTTTGATGCTCAGGGTATTGGTGGACTCACCGGTACTCGACGCCGGATTCCGGGGCTCACCGGTTTGGAGCGCAGACGAAAAGGCGGTCATCGGGATTGTTACCGACGGCAACGGAGACGACGGCGCCTTTCTGGCCAACGATGACATCACCCGCATACTTGCTTCAATGGATGCCGACAGGCCACCGAACGAACGGGTGAACCTCGACCTCGACATTCGACCACCGCGAACCCGCTGGGAACTGGAGTCGGCATCCAATCGATTGGGTCTGGTCATGGCCACCGGCGCTGCCGGCCTTGGAGCGTTCGGAGTGTTGAGCCCCATTGTCGCCTTGGGTTCGGCGGCCATCGCCTTCGGCGCCGGATACGCCTTTGCCCAGGGGATGGGATGGCGATGACGCCATCAGGCGACGGTGGGCGCCAGCCGATCGCTCTGGGCCTGGCCGTGGTGCTCATCGGGCTTTTGGGATTCATCATTGTTCAGAGTTTGGACGACAACGACAATGGAACCGGCGGCACCGGCGGAGCCGAGGAGTCTGACAATGGCGGCAACGAGTCAACGGCCGGTGGCGAGGATTCTGACGACGGCGGGTCGGCAGACGGCAGTGGGGAGTCCGAGGGTGACGACAACGACACGATAGACCCCGAGACTCCCGAGGTTGAGGAGTGCGATGCCGATACTGTTCTCTGTCTCGGCGCCCTGTTGCCGCTGACCGGTGAGCTTTCGGCCGACGGTCCAGCGCGGCAACGTGCGTTCGAGCTGGCCGTCGAACGCATCAACGAGGCCGGAGGGGTCGGTGACAGGAGTGTTGACGGGATTGTCCTGGACTCAGGGCTTGGTTCTGAGCAGGCCACCCTGCTGGTGGCGGCCGGCGTCGACGTCATCATCGTTGGGTCGTCATCGCAGTACACGCTGGAGATCATCGACGAGGTGACCAACGCCGGCGTGGTGATCATGTCGTCCAGCAACACGTCGCAAGACATCGAACGAAATGAGGACAATCCGCGGTACTTCCGCACCGCCCCGTCCGATCTGCTTCAGGGCCGTGTCCTGGCCAACCAGATTGCCGCTGACCACCAACGGGCGGCCGTCCTCTACCGTGACGATGCCTACGGGCGGAGCCTGGCCGAGTCGTTCCGTTCCCACTTCGCCAAGGCCGACCGCTCCATTGTCTACGAGCACGCCTACCAGCCGCTTACCTCCAACTTCGATGGAGTGGTCACCGAGGCGAAGGCCACTCAGCCCGACATCGTTCTGGTGGTCGGATTCGACGATGATGCGGCTGCCATCGTGGAGGCTCTCGACGGGCAGGACATCGGTCCGAACGACGGGATGGCCGTCTGGGGAGTCGACGGGAACACCAATATCGCCGAGAGGCTTTCGGACGGCGTCGACCGTGGAATTCTGCGGGGAATGAAACAAACCGTGCCCGCTGCTCTGGTGCCGCCGGACAGCGGGGTCTCAGCCGACAGCTTTGCCGCCGAGACATACGACGCCACGGTTATCGTTGCTGTGGCGGCCGAGCAGGCGTTTCGGCAAGGGGGCGACTTGGAGTCGTTCATCAGTGACGTCACTCGTCAGGGTCTGAAGTGTTCCGACTTCGCCACGTGCGCGGAGGGTCTGCAGCAGAGCGATGACATCGACTACGACGGGCTCGGCGGCCAGTACGAGCTGACCGATTCCGGTGAACCGTCGGTCACCACCTATCGCATCGACACCTACGGGGCCGACGGCGGTATTGAGAGTTCCAACTCTGTACCGGAACGGCTGTGTGTGACCTGCGCCATCGACGACCTCGAACCCATTCTCTTTGCTGATGGCTCCGCCGTTGTGGATCTACGGTTCGCCGACATCGTTGATGAAATTGCTGATGTCATCAAAGCCGCGCCGGTTGGTCTGACGGTGGAGGTCCAGGGCTATGCCAGTTCGACCGGAACTGTGGCCGGCGACCAGGAGTTGAGTGAACAACGGGCCGCTGAGGTCTATCAACTTCTGATCGACCGGGGTGTTTCACCGGACAAGATCGAGGTCAGGGGCTACGGGCAGACCGAGCAGTTCGGCGAGGAGTCAAATAACCGCCGCGTCAAGTTCGAGGAGTCATTCGCCGGCGGCTGAACTTGATCTTATTCAGCTATTGGCCCCGTCGTTGTCCGAGGGGTCGTATTCGGCCGCATCAAGTATCTCCCTCACCCGGTCTATCAGGCGCTTGACGTCGTAGCTCCAGGCCGTTGATCGCAGCGGGGCAGCATTGATCGCCGGGAGTTTGGCCAGCGACTGGGGCAGCTCCGACGCCTGCGGCATCGGTGTGTCATCGATCAGCACAGGGATGACTGTGGTTCCGAGGTCGAACGCCGTCTCCAGTTCGAGCCGTATGTAGTCGCCCGCGGCGAACATGCGAGGTCTTCCGTCAGCTGCGGCTTCGTTCCATCTCGGCCCGATGATGGCGAGCATGACCGCCGATTGTGAGATGGCGGTCTGGATGGTCTCGACGAACGACTGTCCGTAGCTGATGTTCTCGAGATCCTTGAACAGACAGTCGGGGCCGAACTCCTGGCTGAATCGGCTATAGAGCCAGCCGGTGAAACCAGCCGAATCAACCCGCCGATAGGACAGAAAGACCTTTGCCTTTCCGGCGGCTGACGAACGTTCAAGTAAAGTTGGGTCTCCCGGCCTGGGGGCCTCCATGAACACCTGGGCGTTGCCATTCCACTCGACCTCTTCGGCCGCCCATTCGGCCAGCGTTGACCGAATTGACCCCTTGTCCGCCCCGTGGTCGCGCAGGATCGTTCCAGCCATGCCGGAATCGTCGGCCAGGGCCAACACCAGGTGTCCGGTGGTTATGCATACCAGGTCCATCTCGAACATGTCCTGGGCCGCAGCCTGCAGGATGCGGTTGGCGGCCAGGGAGAAGGGAAGATGGCCTTCCGTCTCCCAACTTCCCCGGCGGCACCGTCGCCGAACGCGGTCCTCGCTGATATCGAGCTCGGTGAGAACCCGCTGGGCGAAGCTCTCCCCGATTGTCCGACTTTCCCCCAGAAGGGCAAGAAGAAGGTGCTCGGTTTCCACCTGTTGGCAGTGGAGTTCGGCCGCCTCGTAGCGGGCCAGGTCGATGGTATGGCGGGCCCTGTTGGTCAGATAGTCGTACATGGTGGTCCAGCGAATTCGATCATCAGGCTACTCGAAAAGTCGCCGTCAGCTGGAGGCCATGCCGTGCCGGCTGGGGCCGGTGAGCCCGGCCGAGTACCCGTGACGTGTCGTCACCGGGTCTGTCGGCCGGACCGTGGCCCATCGAATCACATGTCGATCGACTGGGATATCTGGACGATGTGGCCGTTCTTCAGAACCGGGCACCCCTTGGCGATGGCCGAGGCAGCGGCGATGTCGTCGGCCTTGATGATGGTGTAGCCGGTGATGGAGGCCGGATTGGCGGTATCAGAACCATCGGGTCCGATGGACGCCGTTTCCCCGAACGGGGCGCCGCCGTCGACCAGCGCCTCTCCCATCGACCCGTACCAGGCGCCCCACTCCTGCATGACGGCTTCCACCGCAGCCGGGTCGTCGGGCATCCCACCCATCTCGCCGTGATAGGTCAATACGTAATTGGGCATCTCTGCATCCTTTTCTCGTGGAGGGACGATCACCCTCTCGTTGCACCCGAACGTCGAACGGCACCGGCCGGATTGGACAGGTCGAGCAGAACTTCTTCGGATTTGTCGAACCGCGTCGGTGCTAAACGCCGGTCACCGCCTCCACCGCAGCGGTCAACTGCTCCACCACACCGGTGTGGCCGACGATGTATCGGCGATTCTCGCCCTTGCTGGAATACTGGGCGACACCACCACCGAGCTCCGGTACCAGCACACGGGCGGCTGAAAGATCGGACACTTCGCCGTCGAATGAGACGATGGCACCGAACTGTCCGGACAGGACCCGGATGGTGTCGATAACCGGTGACCAGCTTATGAACAGCCTCTTCACCTCGGCCTCGGCCGCATCTCGTACCGCTCTCGCCACCGGATCGTTCTGGACCGCGTAGCCCTGGGTCCAGCCGATGGTCGTTCTTCTGATGTCAACGTCCGCTGGCAGATTTGGTAGCGGACGCCCGTTCTTCCACACACCGCCACCGGCCGCTCCATACACGGTGTCCCCAAGGTACGAGTCATGGATGACGCCGGCTATCGGCACATCATCCTTGAGCAGTGCGACGATCACGCCGAAGAGCGGGATACCGCTGACGAAGTTGTGGGTGCCGTCGAGCGGATCGACAATCCATTTCCATTCGCTGCCGTTGTCCATCTCGCCCGCCTCTTCCGACCAGATGCTGTGATCAGGGAAGAGGCTGGAAATCTGATCGAGTAATATCGATTCACACTTCTCGTCTGTGCTGGTGACGACATCCTCATAAGGCTTGTCGACGGTGTCGTACGAGCCGTTCACCGAACTCTTGGCCACCGCGCCCGCCTTCTCGACCACTCCGATGAGGTCTCGGGCACACCGCAGTGCGTAGCTGCCGTCGCTGATCATTCTGAAGCCAATCTCCTCCGGACGATGATCGCCTGATTCATGCGATGGCCAATGAACGTCAGGATGGCCGCTCCAAGGACGACCACGGCCGAACTCGCATAGAACACTCGGTCAGAGGCTTTGACCACGCCTGCGCCAATTGCGGCACCCACCGCGATTCCCAAGTGAAGAAAGGAATTGTTCAGGGTAAGCATCAGGTCTCTCAGGTTCGAAGTGGTGGTGGCAATGACGGCCTGGATAGCCGGGGTACTGGCCCACGACGTGATACCCCAGATTGCGGAGAAGAAGATCAGTCCAGCACGAGACCCTGACAATACTATGGCCAGAAATATCGATAGCGAATGACAGATCAGTGCGCCTGTGGCCGACGTGTAGGCTCCGTATCGATCAACCAGTTCACCCCCGATCCGAGCACCGACAAGGGTTGACAGACCGAAGACTGTCAAGACGATCGATACGGTTTCATAGCTGTAGTTGTAGCTGTTGGCCATTCGAGCTGGCAAAAACGTAAAGACGATTGCGTATCCTGCTATCCAAAAAGCGGTGGCCAACTGGAATACATAGATAGTCGGATTGACATTCTTCCATGCGGCTAGAGATAATCGGTACTTCGATGTGTCTGTCTGGTTCTCGGATGCCTCGTTTGGAACATAGATGTAGAGCAGAACAGCAATAATGTAGCCAAAGATACTCAAGGCCAAGAACGGTATGCTCCATGTAAACTGGCTGGCCAGGTAGACACTGCCGGGTACAGCAAAAGCCAGGGAAGCGCCGAATCCGACGAGAATGTAGCCCAAGGCTCTGCCGATGTTGCTTGAATCGACTATGAGCGAGACGGTGCCGAGCGATGTGCCGGCGAACGCGCCGGCCGCTGCAGCTAGAACGACACGAAGAATCAACATCTGGCCAGGACTGTCGGCGAAACTCGTGAGGATGTTCGTGGTCGCCACAACCAGCATCAAGACGGTCAGGAGGTTTCGCTTTCGGATCGTTCGAGCGCTGTAGACGACAAGGGGAGCGGCTATGGCGAATGAGATCGAGTAGGCTGAAACGACGACAGCCAACGAACTCACAGATACCGAAAGATCTGAGGAGATTATCGGCATTAGACCGACAAACGACATCTCGGCCCAACCAACGAGAAAGATTCCTACGAATAGGATATGAATTACGACCGGATACTTAAGGGACGATCTACTTGCCATTATGGCTCATGTTCGCATCGTTGAGTCGGTATGGATGGTGGTGCGTTGATGCCGGTGGAAGGCTAGCCAAGCCCTGCTTGTTGCATGCAACGGTCAGCAACAGAGGCTTCGGATCGGGCTAATGGTCCGCTAAGTATAGAGTATTTCGACAATCAATGTCCAGCGACTAGGTTCAGTGGATGTCGCACCGATGGTCGAGGGCTGCTCCGTTGTGGGAATCTGATGAGGCTCCTGTTCTGTCTCGGCCATCAATTGGGGATTGGATGACGATGGCTATCGCCTTTTCATACACAACCTGATCATGATGCATCGGCGCCTCTACCCGGTCCTCGACTCGCTCGGGCTACCGAGACCTCCAGCCTGGTCCATTGCCGCCCTCGACACCATCCGGCCCGATCCGGACCGGGCGTTCTATCTGAGGTGGCACTCGACGGTCGTCAACAAGCCACGACTTGTGTCGTATCGATGGATCACCAAGAACCGGCGGGCTTTGACCGCCGAGGAGGACATGGGGCGGCTCCTTCAGGTTGATGAGGTTGTGTATGCCGTGGCCGGCGGATGTCTGCTGAACGGCGACTTGACATTGGTCGAGGTTGTCCGAGGACATCTCTCGCAGCTACTGACCGACGGAGTCCTGGCCGCTAGGTTCGTCAGTTCAGGAGACGGTCTGGTTCGCCTGGCCGGCGGCAATCAGGAAGGCGTCGACTATCTCCCGAACACGCCCCGGGAGGTAGTGGCCGGAGCTGCTATCGCCCGTACCATTCTGATGTTGGCCGATCGTGTTCCCGTTGATGGCCTCGTCGAGGTTCTCATTGACCATCGCGGATCGCCGTATGTGGTTGATCTCAAGATCTGGCCCTACCGCCCCGTCGTGTCGAACCTGGTGACCCTGCGGCCCGACTCGGTGCTGATCGAAGGCACGGTCGGTACGCCGTATGCCGGTCCGTTCGATCTGGAACTGCTTGACCGGTGCGGTGGTCCGGGCTCGATCGCGCTGGGGAGCCGAGCGCTGCTCTGCCACTTCGTGACAAGAGCCGTTGCCCGGTACGGGACCGGCATCGTCGTGTGACGGCTGGTGCTGGTTGTCCCCAGGGGGGCTCAGCGCGTCACCAAATCGTGGTCCATGCTGTTCGGCACCGCGGCGATGGGTCCCACCGTCGTACCAATCTGATCGGCGGAGACGACGGTGTAGCCGCAGTTGGCATGCTTGACGGTGAACTGTCGATCGGCAAGTTCGTGGCGGAGGACGCACTTGATGTACCCGTTGTGGGTGCTCAGCAGGAGAACTTCGTCATCCGATCCGACGAAGTCCGCCACCAAGGCCGTCCAGCAGGCGACGACGCCGTTGTAGTAGTCCCGGTACATCGCCGAGACGTTGTTGTGCCTGGTTCCGTCATGGCTGGCGATATGGAACGGCGCCTCGCTCAAGCCAGGGGCGACCTCGACTGTTGATTCAACGCCGGTCAACTCCCGGACCAGGATCTCTGCTGTGCTCAACGCTCGACGGAGGGGGCTCGAAATGGTGCGAAGCCTCCGACTCCCGATCAGGTTGCGCACCGTCGTCACCGACTGGCGAACCTGTAGAACCCCGAGGGGCGACAACAGTGAATTCAGACTATCCGACCGACCGGCTTGCCATTGGGATTGACCGTGTCGAAACAGAATGATCTGCCGAAGCACCCTCTATTCGACATCCAATGGCGTCCCCGGGAACCTCAAGACTTCGGCAGACCGCTGATACTTGATCTTCTTGGTGACCTTCGTGCCGAACGTTTCGCAGATGTCTGCCACGAGGTAGTCGACCATGTCTGTGAGTCTGGGATCCTGGGCCACCTCGGGTGACACACGGGGATAGATGGCGATCTCGACCTCGGTAACCGGTTCGTAGGTGTCGACACCGACACCATCTCGAAGGGAGCGTACGTGGGCCCGGTCGATACTGCATCGAAGCGCGTCCTGCTCATCAAGCCAGCCGTAGAACGTGTAGCGCAGGTCATCCAGTAACAGCGCGGGATGGAGTTCGGTGGGGCGGATACCGTGTCGTCGTTCGAGGTGAGTGCCGGGGTGTGTGATGTCATCTCTTCGGAGAAGTCGCTTGACGATTGAAACGGCGTCGTCCGACGACGGATCATGCTGGATGGTCCGTTTCTCGTCGCCGTCGAAGACGTGCCGGTTGTCTTCTCGTACACCATGGTTGTCTTCAGGTGCCTTGTAGGCGCAGAAGGCGTGCGTAATCTTGTTGCATGAGGTGCGTAAGAGAGCACCTGTAGGCAGGATCTGGAAGTCGTCGGTGTCGTAGTAGATGGCGGTGTTCAGCGGCGGATTCTCGCGGGCATCAACCTTCTCGACGATCTTGGCACCGGGCACATGTTGATCAACGGTCTGCTTCTTGTCGTCAAGCCAGCCAAAGTACTCGTCCTGCGTAACGTGATCCATCTCGATCTTGCGAGCTAGTTGAAGAAACCTCGTGGCCTGTCCTTCTTTGACATAAATATCATCGTCGGGCACCTTCGTAGTCACATGAATCCTTTCATCTCTGCAATACTGAAACAGGCTATAGTCCGGGCGTCGATCAGCGTGCCGTCGGCGATGAGCCCTTTCACTGTTCTCTTGTCGTACTTGACGGCCCTCAGTGGTTCGCCGGGTTCACCATTCGATCCGTTCTCTTGGAGCGCCGGTTGGTGGTCCGACAGTTGAGTGTGGCAGACACACAGGGTCGTCACCTCCTCCAACGCCGACGGGTGACACATGAACTCGCCCAATATCTGGATCTGCTCCCGATCGACGTGTAGGCCCGTTTCTTCCGCCAGCTCCCGGGCTGCTGCCTTCCGTATGTCCTCACCCGCCTCGTAGCGGCCGCCGACGATCTCGAGTACGCCTTCTTCCCCGAACCCACAGGCAATGGCCGCTGCTCTTGGCTGCACGACCATCAAGACCTCGGACGTCTCTTCGTCGTAGGGCAGAATTCCGACAAAGTTCCGGATGCGATACGTCTCCCTAGGTAGATCGACTTTCTGGTGGTTGAACGAGCCTCGAATTGCGTACTGGGCAATGCGGCCGTACATGCCTTCGCTTATTGTTGATCTCTGATGCAGGCCTAGCATGTGGTCGAAGCCTGGCGGGTACCTTCTTTGGTCATGCGGTCGACCAGCGTGAGAAGCTTTTGGCGAACCTCCTCTTCGCTGAAGAAGACGTTGGTCACCCGCAGATCCGTTTCAGGATAGGAAGTGTTGTAGACGATCGACCGTTCTCTGATTCTGGGACTTCTCAATACGAGAGTCGTTACTGCGTCGATCTGGGGGAGATCGATTCTATGTATCTGATCATATCTGGCGTAGTAGGACGCTTCCTGCGCGGTGAGAACCGTCGTGATTGCCGAGAGTCGAGTTTCTCCTTCGTAGGTATAGAAGTTCTCCTTGTCTCGCTCCTCTGGACAGTATGAATAGCTACGGTATACGTGCCCGTCTTCTTGCTCAACGAAGTTGATTGATACCAGTTCCCCGGTGAGTACTGACGACCAGAAACTGAATCGATGACCATGAATGCACTCGTCGAGCCGCTCCTCGTCGCTGTAGGGTGGCTCCCATATGTGTAGGGTCAGTCGATATTGGGTAGGGTCCTCGTCGTAGAGTACGACCTTGTCAAAGTGATTGACATGGCGGTACGACCGGCTGGCCGTCAGTCGCAGTAGGCCTTCATCCTCTGTGATCGACGTCAACACCGAGACAAGGTGCTCTGGCTGAGCGATTTGACTGATGGTTGCCAGATTGTTGGTGCGACAGGTTTTCCCGTTGTCAAAGGGAAGCTGCGAGATCGTCTTGCATAGTTGATCGTAGGGCACTCGATCACCTCGGTCGGATAAAGATGGGGTCGCAAAAGACGAGGCATGCAGCGCGCTGCTGGCCCTTCTGCCGGTGGTCGTGGGCGAGATTGTGGTCGATTTTGCAACATTTCAACCTGCTTGTCCAGGCATGATTTGCGGTCATCGGATCAGCTTGGGACCGGATTAATTAAGATCTTGACGATATTGGCGGATGGCCGGTGTCGCGGTTGGGGTGTCGAGGCTCTTCTCAGCGGAGTGGGGACCGGGTCTGATCGCAGCGGCCCACCAACGGATGTGGGGGCCCGCCCATGGTCGTTGTTGTTGCGGCAACAACCGATGGGAGACCCCTACATGTGCGACGGCACCGGCCCTGGCGGAAGTGATGCTCGGACTGCCCGGATTCGAGATCTTGTTCGTTGCCCGCGTTGGGAGAACTGCACCACATCGGCCTCCGGCGAACTCGTCCGCCACCTCACCCTCAACCCAACGCGCCACTACCAACCCCAAAAACAACGAAACCCCTGAACCCGAGGGTTCAAAGGTTTCCGATGTCGCCAGACATCACATTGTGCAGTTGAAGGGACGATTCGCGAACCCCGAAACGGTGACGTTGATCGCTCGACTCGATGTCTCCGATGCAGCCGAAACTGAGACCCTGGCGTTTGTATGATGAAGTGACTACTCGGGTAGGATAGTTGTATGTCATCCCGCGAACGTCTTTCGGCAACGGTCGAGTCCGAAGCCTTGGCTGCTGGCCGTTCGGCTGTCGCCGCCGGTCTCGCCCCGAGCCTGAGTGCCTGGGTCAACACAGCTCTTCTGCGGCAGGCCGACCTCGACAAACGGTTGGCGGCAATGGATCGCCTTCTAGCCGACTACGAAGCGGAGCATGGGCCGATCACCGACGCTGAGATCCAAGCGGCCGAGAGAGCGACCCGGGCCCGAGCGCACATTGTCCGCCCGGCTGGCTTCGCATAAGCTGCAGGCGAATGACCCTCGTGCTTGATGCCGGGGCGCTGCTGGCCATCGAGGCCGGGAATCGCGAAATCATGGCGCTGTTGAAGCGTGAGCGGGCCGATGGTCGCGTCCCGGTGACCCACGGCGGGGTCGTTGGTCAGGTCTGGCGAGGTGGGCGGGTCCGGCAAGCCCAATTGTCAAGGCTGCTGAAAGCATCAATTGTGCAACCACTGGATGAGGCACTAGGGCGCCAGGCCGGCGCCGTTTTGGCCATCGCGAAACTGGTGGACGTCATCGACGCAGCAGTCGTACTTCTAGCTGTTGATGGCGACCAGATCCTAACTTCAGACCCTGGTGACTTGTCTGTTCTGGCCGAGGCCGCTGGTCTGGATGTTGA
Source organism: Acidimicrobiales bacterium (assembly GCA_965216685.1). Taxonomy (GTDB): domain Bacteria; phylum Actinomycetota; class Acidimicrobiia; order Acidimicrobiales; family SZUA-35; genus JAHELU01. The sequence continues at coordinate 1,469,611 of OZ244195.1, read as the reverse complement.
GCTGGTGCCGGTCTGAGATCTTGACACGAAGGGTTCGAGAAGGAGTCTCCAAGTGTTTGAGCCGTGCAGTTGAAGTACGGTTCGCGACTTCCTTCGACCTCACCATCGATCACCGGCAGGTCAAGATGTTGAACATCATCGATGAGTTCACTTGTGAAGCCCTGGCGATCCGGGTCGACCATTCGATTGTTGCCGGCTTAGCTTGAGCTGCATGGGTTCGAGAAGGAACCTTTGAGTGTTCGAGCTGTGCAGTTGAAGGGACGATTCGCGAACCCTGAAACCGCTGACGCCATTGCCCGTCGGGAACGGGAGGTTGCCGACGTTAGGTGATCTCGAGCCGCTCGACCGCTTGGCCGGTGACGCTTGCGATGAGTTCGAAGTCTTTGTCGACGTGGAGAACCGTGAGGCCGGCCAATTCAGCTGTGGCTGCGAGGAGGAGATCTGGGACTGATGGTGCTCGATGTTCGCCACGTGATGCCAGCGTGGACTGTAGTTCAACGGCTCGATCCTCGATCTTGGGTGTTAGATACTCCACTGGCATAGATGCAATCGGTGGCTTCGAAAGCAGGCTGTGATGATCTGGTGCCGAGCGGGCGGAGTAGCCGACCTCAAGTCTTGTCACAGTTGAGATGCGAACAAGACCGCGCTCGATTCTTCCGGCCCAGTCGAGGGCTGTGGGCGCCAGATGCAGCCTGCCGATTGCAGACTTGTCGATGAGCCAGGAACTCACGACCAGGCGCCCGACATGACATCCGGATCGTCGAGATCCTTGGCAAGGTGAGCGACTTGGCGAAGCTGATCGATACCGATGGGCCCGGCGTCGGCGGCGCGTTCGCGTTCCAGGGCGCGGCGGAGATATTCGGTACGCGAGAGTCCAACTCGTGTAGCTCGCGCATCGATCGCTGCGAGCACTTCTTCGGGCACGTCGCGGATGAGAATGTCAGTCATGATCGCTCCGAACTCATTGCTGATATCTAACGATATCACGTGTGATCAGATCTGTCAGGCTGCCCTGAGGCTCGCAGACCGAAAATCAACGAACCCCCGCTGGTTCCACGGCGAGGGTTCAAGTAAGACTCTTCAACTGTCATGCTGTGCAGTTGAAGGGACGATTCGCGAACCCCGAGTGGCAGTGCTCATTCAGGATCTGGCTCTTCAAAGGCGGTAGTTATGCCTGGACCAGCGAACTCAGCTACGGTATGCTGGCATACATGAATCGGACGACAGTAAAGCTGCCGGATGAACTGGATGCCAGGCTACGACACGAAGCGAAGCGTCGGGGCGTTACCGTCTCTGAGCTGACTCGGGAAGCCATTGCCGCTCACCTTGGCCCTCGGCGGCGCCTGGCAGCAGCTGGAGTCGGACGAAGCGGCCGGGCCGATATCTCGGAGCGCATTGAAGAGATCTTGGCGAGCGAGGTGCCGTCATCACACTCGTCGTAGACGCAGGCCCTCTCTACGCCTACGTCGACGGCGATGACCGTCACCATCGCGACTGTCTCGATCTGCTGCTGACCTATCCAGGGCCGTTGGTGGTGCCCACGCTAGTCATCACTGAGGTCGTGTATCTGATTGGCTCACGGCTGGGGTCAGATGCCGAGGTTCGGTTTCTCGGCGATCTGGCGTCTGGGGATTTCGATATTGCGCCGGTTGAGCCCGCCGATTGGCTTCGTATCGCCGAACTGGTCCACCGCTATCGCGACTTGCCGCTTGGGACGGTGGATGCATCGGTCGTCACGGTGGCCGAGCGTCTCGGTGTCGAGCGTGTGGCAACGATCGACCGCCGACACTTCTCGGTCGTGCGACCCGACCATGTTGCGGCGCTATCTCTTCTGCCGTAACCGAGCGCAGACGTTCCGTCGTTGTCGATTCACAGGCGCGAACCGATGAGCTGCGCAGCCGACTACGTTTAGCTGGGTGTCAAGAGATGAACAACTGCTGATGGTGGGGATTCAAATCGTTGTCGCACTAGCGGGCATCTTGGCGACTTGTTGGGTCGCATTGGCTGTTGGGCGTGGTCAGAAACGGTCCTCCGCCGAGTCTCAAGCTCTGCTTTCGCTCCTCGCTGATGGGGCCCAACGGCAAGGCGCGATGAGATCATAAGATCGCTGGCGACTGAGCGTGACGTCGAGTACTTGAAGGCGCTCGAAGTTGAGAGTCGGGCCATGGACCAGTTTTCACGACGCGAAGTCATGAAGGCCTACCACCGCAATCCCGTGGTCAAGCTTCCATCCTACGATTGGCCCGGAGCGTCCGTAGCCGCTGCGATCACCGACGCTCTGGCCGAACGATACGAGGAGGTGAAGCTTCCTTCCGAGCTTGGAGATCTCGGTCGGTTCGCCGACGTTTGTTTCAAGCACGACGTGGAAGTTTGGCGGATCGCGAAGGTGGTTGCCGACGAACTTCGTAGGGGTAATTCGCCGGGAGACTATGCGCTCCAAGGCTTTCTTGACGATCGGCCGTCCGCCGAACTCACAGTCGAGCTGGCCGCAAGTCTTCTCAACCAACTTAACTCAATTCACGAAGATCTGGGAACGTGGCCGTCCCGAGACATTCTCTACGCCGTGTCAGCCAGTCTGTCGAGGCGGTTTGAGCAGAGCGCTCCAACCGACGGGCAGCGGCACTATCTGTGCGTCGCCGTCGCTGGTGTCGTGTATCGCCTGAACATCATGCGCTTGGCAGAGTGGACTGATCACTCCGCTGCCGGACCAGATGAGTGTGTGGCTCAGCTCATGAGGCTGTGCTCACACATCCTCGGTGTCGACGATCATCTCGACATGCGCATCCTTGAGAGTCTCCCGGCCATGCTTGCTAGATTCACCTATCTCGCGGGGACGACAAAGGACGATCTCAGGGGCGCGTGGTCAGCCATCAACCACATGTACTCAGACTCCGAGAGGCGAGTCGGTAGCGTCACACTTCAGGCGCTGACAGAAGTAGAGCAACAGGTCGACCGGCTTGCACCAATTGAAGTCCATCAATGAGTAGCGGACTCACGAACGCCCCGCTGGTTCCACAGCGAGGGTTCAAGTGAGACTCTTCAACTGTCACACTGTGCGCGAGGAGGGACTTGAACCCTCACGTCCTTGCGGACACAGGAACCTGAATCCTGCGCGTCTGCCAATTCCGCCACTCGCGCGAGTGACTTCAGCTGATGCTGCGAGTACCGCTGCATCGTAGCGCGGATTCCGGATGTAGCGATGACATATTTCCGCCGGGCCGACTAGCGTAGAGAGGTATGGTTCTGAAAAGTTTCGAGGACCGACTTGAACGGATCGTGGAGGGTGTGTTCTCCCGTTCGTTCAAGAGTGGTCTTCAGCCGGTGGAAATAGGTCGGCGGCTGATCAGAGAGATGGACGCCAGTCGCACGGTGGACGTCAGCGGACGAGCTCTGGCTCCCAACCGGTTCGTCATCCGCATGTCGGAGGAAGACTACGAACGCTTCCTCGACGTGCAGCGATCCCTCATCGCCGAGTTGGCGGCCACGGTGCGGGGTTACGCCTCCCAGGAGAACCTGAGCTTCCTCGGCCGGGTCTCGGTGGAGCTGCAGACCGATCCGGCCTTGCGGGTCGGACTTTTCCGCCTACATCCGTCCTACGACGAACGCCTGCCCGAGGTCGAGCCCGACGGTTGGCTGGAAGGCCCGGACGGGTTCCGCCATCAACTCAAGAACGGAGTGATGACCATCGGCCGGCTGTCCACCGCCGACATCGTTCTGAACGACCAAAACGTTTCCCGTCGCCACGCCGAGCTGCACCCGGTGGGCGACACCTACCAGCTTGTCGATCTGGGATCGACCAACGGGTGCAAGGTCAACGGTCAACGCATCGAGCGTCAGGTACTGGTCGACGGCGACGAGATCACGTTCGGGCCGATCAAACTTCGGTTCCGGCGGCCCTGACGCCACTCCATAAATTCTTCTAGTCTCTTACTCAGTGTCTGACGCCCTCCTCACGCTCCTCAAGTGGTGCCTGCTAGCATTGGTGTACCTCTTCTTCTTCCGCGTGTTGCAGGCCACATGGTTTGGTTCCACCACGAATGTCACCGTGCGTACGGAGTCAAAGTCCGGGGGCGGCCGCGGTCGACGGAAACGGGAGGCGGTACAGCAGGCGGTCAATCACCTTGTGGTGCTCGAACCGGCTGACTTGGCGGGAAGACAGTACTCGATTTCGGGGGACACAACCATTGGACGAGCGGCCGGCTGCCAGATCAGCCTGGACGACACCTACATATCCCAACTTCACGCCCGGGTCTCGCCGAGCGACACCGGCATGTTGATCGAGGATCTCGGTTCGACCAACGGCACCTACCTCAACCGCGAACGGGTTACCGCCCCGGTTGTCGGTGGGGCCGGGGATCTGGTCCAGCTGGGTGGCATCGTGTTGGAGATACGCCCATGATCCGGGCGGGCATCCGATGAGGCTTTGGGGCGGAACGGCGTCGCACGTGGGAAACGTGCGGGAGGTCAACCAGGACCGGGTGTACTTCCGGGGTTCGGTGGCTGCGCTGGCCGACGGTATGGGGGGCCACCAGGGGGGTGAGCGGGCGGCCGAGCTGGCCATCGGGGAGTTCCGGATCGTGCGGGCTCAGCTCTCGCAGGCCGAGCTGGTCGACGTGGTCGAGGAGGCCAACCGCCAGGTCCACCATCAGGCCGCCGATCCCAGCCTGCGCGGCATGGGCACCACCATGGTGGCGCTGGGCCTGCACCAGAACGACACGATCACGGTGGCCAACGTCGGTGACAGTCGGGCCTACTGGTTGCGGGGCGACTATCTGGCTCAGATCACCGAGGATCACAGCTTCGTCGAGGATCTGGTTCGTCAGGGTCGGCTGTCGCCTGAGGAGGCGACCATCCACCCGCAGCGCAACATCCTCACCCGGGCGCTCGGTATCGCCGACGAGGTCCTGGTCGATCGGTTCGACATCGAGCCCCAGATCGGTGACCGGTTCGTGCTCTGCTCCGACGGTCTCTTTAACGAGATCTCGGTCGATGAGATCACTGACATCCTGCTCGAGATCGAGGATCCGGCCGAGGCGGCCAATGCGCTGGTGGCGGCGGCGCTGGCCACGCCCTGTCGCGACAACGTCACCGTCGCCGTGGTCAACGTGGTGGCCGACGACCATCCGGCGGTTGTCGACATGACCGACATGGGCATCGACTTGACGCCGCCGGAGAAGATCACCGATCAGCTACCGGTGGTCGGCGGCTCCGTGGTGCAGATAACCGATCGTCCCGACGGCCCCAGCGGGAACGGCAACAGCCCTCACCCGCCGTCGCTGGCCGACGAGACCACTGAGACCTACGACCTGTTCGACATCGAGCCCGTGGCTGCCGCCGAGTCGCCTGGCGGGCCGGACACCCTCGAATTGCGGCGTATCGATGTGGATGGTGAGGGCGCCGAGGCCGTCGTCGAGGAAGTCGACGATCCGGGGGTCGTGGGCACGATCATCGACAAGCCGATCATCGACGATCCGGTGCGGCGAGTCGACCGCAGCCGTGTCCTGTGGTCGATACTGGGCCTTCTGGCCGCGGTGGCCATGCTCGTCGGCGGCTACATCGGCCTCACCCGCTACCACAACTCGGTGTATCACGTCTCGGTCGACGAGGGCGGAGAGTTGGTGATCAATCAGGGTCGGTCGGGCGGTCTACTGTGGCTCGATGCCACCGAAGCCGAGCGGTCGGACCGCTTCTTCAATCAGTTGACCGAGGCGTCGCAGACCACGGTGGAATCCTGGGGGACGTTCCCTTCGCTCAAGGAAGCCCAGCTGGCGGTCGACAATCTCCAGGACGAGGCGGACGGGAACGACGACGGAATGGACGACGACGGCGCAGCCAACCCACCAGAGGGCGGTACGACGGGCCAGAACGAATAGATCATGCGGGCCCGTACCTTGGAGCTGGGTCTGTTGATCCTGGCCACCCTCATCACCGGAGTCGGCTACGTCACCGTCTCCACCAGCCAAATCTCGGAAGTGGAGAGCGACGTCGCCTTCGACCTTCAGGGCACGGTGGGCGGCTTCCTGGCCGTGGTGCTGGCCCTGCTGATCGGCACCCATATCGTCATACGGCTGGTCACCCCGTTGGCCGACGGGATGCTGTTTCCCAGCGCGGCCATGCTCAACGGGTTGGGTTATGTGATGATCACCCGGCTGGACGAGGGCCTGGCCGACAGCCAGTCGGCCTGGATCTTCCTGGGCCTCGGTGCCTTCTGTTTCGTGATACTGGTACTGCGTGACCCTCGTAAGCTCGAGCGCTACCGGTACTCACTCGCCGTGCTCGGTGTCGGTCTGCTGCTGTTGCCCTTGGTGCCCGGTCTGGGGGCCGAGATCAACGGTGCCCGGATCTGGCTGCGGGTCGGCCCGTTCTCCATTCAGCCCGGTGAGTTCGCCAAGATCGTGCTGGCCGCCTTCCTGGCCGGGTACCTGGTAGACAAGCGGGAACTGCTGACGCTGACCGGCAGCCGTATCGGCCCGCTCCACGTACCGGCCGTCCGTCACTTCGGCCCGCTGGTCCTGGCCTGGGGGGTGGCCCTGATGGTGATGATCGCCCAGCGCGACCTGGGCTCATCGCTACTGTTCTTCACCCTGTTCCTGGTGATGATCTATGTCGCCACCTCGCGGGCGGCCTATGTGTTCCTGGGACTGTTCATGTTCTCCATCGGCGCCGTGGTGGCCTGGCGTCTGTTCGGTCATGTGCAGACCCGGGTCGACATCTGGATCGACCCCTTCCTCGACGCCAAGGGCCGGGGGTTCCAGATCGCCGAGGCGGCCTTCGCCCTGGCCGACGGTGGTGTGACCGGGACCGGTCTGGGCCAGGGCACACCCAAGAAGATCCCCTATGCCGCCACCGACATGATCTTCGCCGCCTTCGGTGAGGAACTGGGTTTGTTGGGCGCCACCGGCATCCTCGTCACCTTCATGTTCTTCGTGGCTTCCGGTTTTCGAGTTGCCACCAATGCCCGGTCGCCGTTCGAGAAGCTGTTGGCCGCCGGGCTGACTTCGCTGCTCGGCTTCCAGGCCTTCATCATCATCGGTGGCATCCTCCGGGTCCTGCCGCTCACCGGGGTGACCCTGCCGTTCGTGTCCTACGGCGGCTCGTCGTTGATCTCCAACTACATCATCCTCGGGATCCTGGTTCGCATCTCCCACAACTCGGTGGTTCAGGCGGCGGCCGAGCAGGAAGCCAACGCCCGTAACGCCAACGGCATCGTCGTCGGCCAGGAGGCCCGCTCGCATTGGACCGCGGTTGGAGCCCGGTCGTGAATCGGCCGCTGAAGCACGTGATCGCCGTGCTCCTTGGTTGTTTCACCATTCTGTTCGTGCAGCTGAACCGGGTGCAGGTGTTCGACGCCGCTGCCCTTGAAGCCCACCCGGCCAACACCAGAACCATCCAACGAGACTTCAACCGTCCCCGGGGCATCATCTCCACCGCCGACGGGGTGGTGGTGGCCGAGTCGATCGACACGCCGGGCGGGCTGTTCGATCGGCAGCGGACCTACCCCCAGGGTGAGGTGTACGCTCACATCGTCGGCTTCCACTCGTTCACCTTCGGAGCCGATGGGGTGGAACGAACGTACAACGATGCTCTGGTGGGGCGCACCGCCTCCCAGGAACTGTCGGGCCTGACCGACCTGCTGGAAGGACGTAATCCGGTGGGCAACGTGGTGCTCACCATCGACGACGATCTCCAACGCCTGGCCCGATCCCAGTTGGGTGAACGGGAAGGTTCGGTGGTGGCTCTCGACCCGGTCAGCGGCGCCGTTCTGGCCATGTGGAGCTACCCGTCCTACGATCCGAATCTGCTGGCGGCCAACAGTGGGACAGCGGCCAATGAAGCCTGGACCACCCTGGTCGAGACCGAAGGTAACCCGATCCGGCCCCGGGCCTATCAGGAGCGGGAGTTCCCCGGATCCACCTTCAAGCTGGTCACGGCGGCCGCTGCCCTGGAATCCGGGGCCGCCACCATGACCGATCCCGAGTTCGAGGTCACCGACGCCTATACCCCGCCGCTGACCGAGCGGCCGCTCACCAACTTCGGCGGTGCCTCGTGCGGGGGGAACCTGACCGAACTGGTCGTGGTGTCGTGCAACACTGGATTCGGCCAATTGGCGGCCGAGCAGTTAGGGCCGGACCCGATGATCGAGCAGGCCGAGCGCTTCGGCTTCAACTCGGCCCCGCCGTTCGATCTGCCCAACCCGACCGAGAGTATTTTTCCGACCGACTACGGCTCGCTGGTTTCCAGTCCGTCCGACCTGATTCCGGCCGGGGTCTACGACAACACGCCGGCCCTGGCCCAGGCTGCCATCGGTCAGTTCGAGGTGCAGGCCAGTCCGTTGCAGATGGCTCTGGTGGCGGCGGCCGTGGCCAACGGTGGGGCCGTTCCGTCCCCTCACGTCGTCGACCGGATCGAGGACTCGGTAAGCCTTGACGTGGTCAGCGACAACAACCCCGGTACCTGGCAACAGGCCATGTCGACAGCCAATGCCGAGGCCTTGGCCGGCGCCATGGTTGCGGTGGTGGAGCGGGGAACGGCCCAATCGGTCGCTGTGCCCGGCGTGGTGGTCGGGGCCAAGACCGGTACGGCCCAGCTCGGCACCGATCCGCCGGCATCCCACGCCTGGATTGTGGCGTTCGCCGGCCGCCCCGATGGCCCGCCCGAGTTGGCGGTGGCCGTCCTGGTCGAGGGTCAGGAGGGTAATCCTGACCAGACCGGCGGCGGGGTGGCCGGTCCGATCGCCCGGTCCATCATTGAACAATTTTTTCAGTAGCGGGTCATGAACGCCCGTTAGCCGCCATACGTCGTTAACATTGAGATGCTGTGACTAGTACTTCAGCCGCCCGTCCTGTCCTCAACGGACGTTACGAACTGCACCGGCGTATCGCTCGGGGTGGCATGGCCGACGTCTTCCTGGCCAAGGACCAGCTCCTCGACCGCCCGGTTGCGGTCAAGGTGTTGTTCCCCCAGTATGCCTCCGAACCGACCTTCGTGGCCCGATTCCGTCGAGAGGCCCAGGCTGCGGCCAACCTGAATCATCCCAGCATCGTCTCGGTCTACGACTGGGGTGAGCATGAGGGCACCTACTTCATCGTCATGGAGTATGTCGAAGGTCGGACACTGGCCGACATCATCGCCTCCGAGGGTCCGCTCAGCCCCCACCGGGCGTCGGAGATAGCGGTCGATGTCGCCGTGGCTCTCGGGTTCGCCCATCGCAACGGCACCGTCCATCGAGACGTCAAGCCGGGCAACATCATGATCACCCAGGGCGGTCAGGTCAAGGTGGCCGACTTTGGTATCGCCCGGGCCTTCGGCGGTAGCGACGACGAGCTGACCCAAACCGGTTCGGTCATGGGCACCGCCACGTATTTCTCACCGGAACAGGCTCAGGGCAAGACGGTCGATCCCCGTAGCGATCTTTATTCGCTAGGCGTTGTCCTCTACGAGATGACGGTGGGTGAACCGCCCTTCGTGGGCAACACGCCGGTGGCCATCGCCTACAAGCACGTGCAGGAGCCGGCTCCTCGGGCCATCGCCCGGAATCCCAACCTGCCTCCGGCCATCGACGCCATCATCGGTCGCCTGCTGCAGAAGAACCCGGTCGACCGCTACCCGGCGGCCGAGGAGCTGCGGGCCGATCTACGCCGGTTCCAGGAGGGCCAGCCGCTGGCGGGGGCGGCGGCCGCCCGGCCGGTCACCGCCCCCACCCAGGCTTTTGATCCGATGGCGGCCGACGCCACCATGGCCATGCCGATGGGAGCCAACACCGCGGCCATGCCGGTTCGCAACGCCGATACCGGGTCGTCACGAGCGGTTATCGACACCACCCGAGCGGTGCCGGCCTCGGCCGCCCGGGCCCAGGAGGAGCCGGTCGAGGAGTATTACGAACCCCCCAGTCGCACCGGCGTTTTCGTGGTCATGCTGGCCATCCTGATGGTGGGCCTGGTCGGACTGATCTGGTACATCACCCAACAGTTCAGCACAACCGACGACGAGGGAGAGGTGGCCGAAGAGGTCGTGACCGCCCGGGTTCCGTTTCTGGAGGGCGAGACCGAGACCGACGCCAAGAACGACCTGAACGAAGCCGGCTTCGACGTGTTCGACGTGCAGTATGAGCTCAGCGACGAGGTTGAGCCCGGGATCGTCATTCGCCAGGACCCGCCGGGTAACACCGACTACGACGTCACCCAGGCGGTGACGTTGGTGGTCAGTCAGACTCCGGAACAGGTTGAGGTGCCGAGTCTGGCCGGTCTCGACTTCAACGAGGCCCAACAGCAGCTGACCGAACTGGGGTTGACGTTCGATCTGGAGCGCGAGCCGAACAACGATTTCGAGCTCGACCAGGTGATACGGACCGAACCGGAGGCCGGCCAGCGGGTCAACACCAATTCGCAGGTCAAGCTGATCGTCTCGCAGGGCCCGGCCCAGGTTTCGATGCCCAACCTGGCGGGGATGAGTGAGCCCGATGCCAGCCGGTTGATGACCGACGCCACCTTCACCAACTTCACCTTCCAGCCTCGGGGCTCGGCTTCGGTTCCGGCCGGTCAGATCATCGGAACGGAGCCGCCGGCGGGCCAGCCGACAGCTCCCGATCAGGCCATCACCATCTTCGTGTCGTCCGGTCCTCAGCCGGTCCAGATACCGCCCTTGGCCGGCAAGGACCAGGCCACGGCCGAGAAGGCGCTGACCGACGTCGAACTGGTGCCGGAGTTCCAGCCGGTCGATCTACAGCCGGGCGACCCCAACATTGGTTTGGTGATCGACACCAACCCCGGGGCCGGTCAGGTCACCCAGCAGGGTCAGACGGTCATCGTCCGGATTGGGCAGGAGTCGCAGGAGACGACGACCACATCGGAGTCGACCACCACGACCGAGCAATCCACGACCGAGACCACTGATACCACAGCCGAGTCGACGTCGACTTCGGAGAACGACGGCGGTTAGCCGCCCCCCGTCCCCCCGAACTTTGTGACTACCACGACCCGTTTGTGGGTCGTCCCGGTCCCAAAGTTCGGAGGGATTGACACCCACAGGAGCAAGTCATATGTCCGGACCGATCAAGTTGGGCCTGTTGGCCGCGTCCCGAATCGCCAATCAGGCCGTGGTCCAGCCGGCGGCCAAGGTCGACGGAATCGAGGTCACTGCCGTGGCCGCCCGATCGGCCGAACGGGCGGCGTCGGCCGCGGCCGAATGGGGGGCCGACCGTTCCCACGGTTCGTACCAGGAGCTGATCGACTCCGACGTCGACGCCATCTACGTGGCCACCCCCGCCGCCTTGCACCGCCGCTGGGCGGTGGCCGCCCTGGAAGCCGGCAAGCATCTGTTGTGCGAGAAGCCGCTGGCGGCCAATGCCGCCGATGCCGCGGCCATCGCTGCCTCCGCTGAGATTGCGGCCGCCGATGGGGTTGTGGCCATGGAGGCCTTCCATTGGCGCTATCACCCTTTTGTCGATCAAATACGGGCCGTCCTGACCTCGGGTGAACTGGGAACCATCTCCCGAGTGACCACCCGGTTTGACATCGCCGAGGGCAACATCGCCCGATCCGACATTCGTTGGGATCTGCCACTGGGAGGCGGAGCGCTGATGGACCTGGGGTGCTACAACGTCCAGTGGTTGCGGTTCGTGGGAGAGACGCTGGGATGGGGTGAACCGGAGGTGGTGTCGGCCACCGCCGATTGCCCGGTGGAGGGAGTCGACGGCACGCTGGAGGCCGAGCTGACCTGGTCCCAGGGCCCGGCGTCCCAGGGCCCGGCGTCCCGGGGCGCCGCAGCCGGTGGCACCGTGAGCGGCGCCTTGCGCACGTCGATGATCGCCGACTTCAGTGATGAGAATCCGGAGGACGTCATCGGGGGCCATATCACCAACCTGGTCGTCCACGGTGATCGGGGCACCCTGAAAGCCACCAACCCGTTGGCTCCTCAGCACGGTGCCGCCCTGGTCGTGGTCGGTGAGGATGGTCGGCGCTTTGAAGAGGTGCCGACGTCGAGCACCTACGATCACCAGATGGTGTCCTTTCGTGACGCCATTGTCGCCGGCAAACCGTTTCCCACCACAATGGCCGACGGCGTGGCCAACATGGCGGTCATCGATTCCTGCTACCGGGCCGCCGGACTCGACATCCGTCCCACCTCAACCGACTGACAGAACTTTGTGACCACCACGACCCGTTAATGGGTCGTCAACGTCACAAAGTTCAGGCGGGGTCGATACCGAGCCAGTTGGCCACCATCTGCTTGCCGCCGACCGTGAGCACCGACTCGGGATGGAATTGCACACCCTGAACGTTGTACTCCCGATGCCGCAGACCCATGATGATGCCGTTGTCGGTCTCGGCCGACACCTCAAGCTCGTCGGGGAGATCATCGGGCTCCACGATGAGCGAGTGATAGCGGGTGACCTCCAACGGAGTGGGCAGACCGTCGAACACCCCCGTGTTGTTGTGGCTGATGAAGGAGGTCTTGCCGTGCATGAGCTCCGGCGCCCGGTCCACAGTGCCACCGTAGATCTGCCCGATGCACTGGTGACCGAGGCAGACGCCGAGAACCGGCCGGGTGGGGGCGAAGTGGCGGATGGTGTCGCTGGATATTCCGGCATCCTCCGGTCGGCCCGGACCGGGGGAGATGAGCACGGCGTCGGGATCCAGCTCGGCCAGCTGGTCGATGGTGGCGGCATTGTTTCGGAGCACGATCGGCTCGGCCCCCAGCTCGCCGATGTACTGCACCAGGATGTAGACGAACGAATCAAAGTTGTCTATCACGAGAACGCGCTGGGTCACAGGTTCAGAGTACTACCCTTGGTGTTGTGGTTCGTCAAGATAAGTCAAAGACCGGTCGGACAACGCCGAAGGGCACGGTGCCCCAGGGGGCGAAGCCGGGGCCGACGGCAACCAATCTGCCTCGTCCAACGACCGATGCCGACAAGCCCTCGCCGGTCATTGTCCCGATCGTCATGTTCGCCTCGTTCGTGGTGGGGATCGGGATCATCCTCTTCAACTACCTGCCCCACGGCCTGTTCGGCATGCCGAGCAACTGGTATCTCCTGGGCGGATTGGGTCTGATTCTGGTGGGAATTGTCGCCGCCACCCAATACCGGTAACGGGCAGAAGCAACCGGCGATATACGGCCAGAAGCCTGTGGTATCAGATCCACAGACTGTGGGTAAATTCTCCGATGTCGGCTAGTTGTCCACAGGTCAGCGGCGGGTAGGATCGCCCGATTTAGTAGGGGATTCGCCGTCGCTGTCGAATGATCAACAATCTGTGGATAACTTTGTCACGGTGGGGCGACGCTTCTATTTAGAGCATGTCGTCGGCGGTGGCCGTCAGTTCCATTTCCTCGGTGCAGTGCCGGGGCGGGTCGGGAACCTCTTCCGAGGCCAGCGTCATACGGATTTCGGTGCCGCAAACAGAGCAACGGTATTTGAGTCTGACCCTCCGCAGTTCACCGGGTGGCGGGGCTTCGGGGATCGGTCGGGCGAACGCCCCGAGCACAGCGAAACCGAGTCGGAGCATGAGATACATGGCGGCCGCGGCGATGAGCACCCTCAGGGGTGAGAATCCCGACAGCAGCAGCCCGCCGGCGATGACGACGACGACTCCGATGAGTATCCGGTGACGCCGTTGCTGGACCCGTTCGTCCCGGGACCGGGCACTCGACGTCACCGGGGTGTCGTCGGCGTCGATGCGGTCCGGCACATCGGTTACCGGTTCGAAGTCGGTCACCCCTCCAGCTTACCGACCCCGACCGGCTCTGTTCTAAAGTTGGCCCAGTCGCAGGAGGTCACATGATGAACGAAGTAGCTGGTAGCGAGCCCGAACCGACAACTGAGCCTGGCGAACCGTCCCATGGTGGGCGGTTGGCCGCCCGGGCCTTGAAGGCCGCTGGTGTCGAGTGCGTGTTCACCCTGTCGGGTGGCCATGTCATGGGCATCTATGACGGCTGTCTCGACGAGGGGATCAAGGTGGTCGATGTGCGCCACGAGCAGGCGGCCGTTCATGCCGCCGACGCCTGGGCCCGGCTCAATCCCGGTCGAGTCGGTGTGGCCGTGCTCACCGCCGGCCCCGGCGTGACCGACGGGGTGACCGGCGTGGCCAATGCCTGGCGGGCCAACTCGCCGATCCTGGTCATCGGCGGCCAGGGTCCGTTCAACAATCTCCGTCGGGGCTCGCTGCAGGAGATGGACCACGTGTCGGTCATGAAGCCCATCACAAAGTGGGCCGACGCCTGCTATCAGACGGAGCGGATAGCCGAGTACATCGAGCTGGCCGTCAGACACGCCGTGAGCGGTGTGCCCGGGCCGTCGTTTCTCGAGATCCCGATGGACATCCTGCACGCCCCGGTAGACCTGGCGTCGGCGCCCATTCCCCGCTTCCGGGATTACCGGGTGACGTCATCGGCGCCGGCCGATCAGCTGGGACGGGCGGCCGACCTGATCGAGGCAGCGGAGCGGCCGATGCTCATGGCCGGCACGGCATTGAAGTGGTCGGAGGGTGGTCCTCAGCTCAAGGAGTTCGTGGAGGCCACCGGCATACCGTGTTACACCAACGGTATGGGTCGGGGCATGCTGCCCATGAGCCACCCCCAGTTCTTCAACCGCAGCCGCAAGCAGGCGTTGGCCGAGGCCGATGTGGTCATCCTGGCCGGCACCGCCCTCGATTTCCGGATGCGATTCGGGGGCTCCATCCGAGCCGATGCCAGGATTGTGCAGCTCGACCTGGACGAGACGCTGATCGGTCAGAATCGTTCGGCCGATGTCGGGTTGGTCGGCAACCTCGGGGCCAATCTGGCCGCCCTGGGCCCGCTGTTGTCCGAGCGGGCGGCGACGACGGCGGGGGAGTGGACGGACCAGCTGCGGGCCATCGAGGACGAGGCGACGGCGGCCCTGGCCTCCCAGCTCGACTCCGACGAGGTGCCGATCGACCCGTTGAGGCTGTGTGCCGGTATTGCCGACTTCGTGGCCACCGATCCCTCGATGATCGTGATTGGCGACGGCGGCGACATCGTGGCTCAGGCGTCGAAGGTGTTGAAGGTTCCAGAGCAGGGCACCTGGATGGATCCCGGTCCGTTGGGCACGCTGGGGGTTGGGATGCCCTTTGCCCTGGCCGCCCAGCTCAGCTATCCCGACCAGCGGGTGTTGATCATCTACGGTGACGGGTCGTTCGGTCTCAACGGGTTCGAGTTCGACACCGCCGTTCGCTTCGGCCTGCCCATCGTCGGTGTGGTCGGCAACGACGGAGCCTGGGGTCAGATGATGCGCCCGCAGGCCATGATCTACGGATCCGATCGTCTGGTGGCCACCGAACTGGCCTACACCCGCTACGACCTGGTGGTGGAGGCGTTGGGCGGCCATGGTGAGCATGTGATCCGACCGGACGATATCGGTCCCGCGCTCGGGCGGGCCTTCGACTCGGGCAAGCCGGCTCTGGTCAACGTCGAGATGCGACGCGACGTCGACGGAATGAAAGGCTCCACGTACGTTTAACGCCCGCCACCGAAGAATTGCAGTAGAAAACGAGCTGACAGCTCGTTTTCTACTGCAATTCTTGACCGGGGAAGGAGGGGGACCGCTCAGGTGCGCTGGAAACGACCGGGTTCGACCTCGTCCGCCTCACCCCGCTCGATCATGCGGGCCACGTGCAGCTCAGCCGTCCGGCGCTCGACCGCTTCCAGGAAGACGTGCTCAACGTGAGGCCGGTACACGAACCGGTGGGCCACCATCTCGGCCAGGGTGTGCGGTTCGACCAGGTACTCCAGCATGGCCTGATGGCGACGGTCGATGACGGCGTGGAACTTGTCGACCATCTCCACGAAGGTGTCCCGGCCCTCGATGATCCCTTTGTGGTGGAAGGTCACGTACCAGTCGGCCTCGACCTCCCGCACTCGCCGGAGCGAGTCGTCGAACTGGTCCAGGTCGGACCAGGCGTCGCCGTAATAGGGGCCGAACCCCGTCAGGTCGATGTCGGAAAGGAAGAACACGTTGTCGATACGGAACCCGCTGTGACCACGGGTGTGGCCGGGCAGGTGCATGGCCTCGACCCGCACCCCACCCAGATCGAACACGTGGCCATCGCCGAAACTCTGGGCGTCGTTGCGACCGGTGTAGAAGAACTCCTCCTCGACCTGCCGGGTGAAGTCGGCCCGAGCCTGGCCGGCCAGCCCGTACACGTCCATCAGACCTTCGACCGATCGGGCCGCCGGCAGGTCATCGTGGTGGATGTGGAGCCGGGAGTGGGCGAACAGGCCGTTGCCCGGCATGTGATCCTCGTGGCCGTGGGAGTTGATGACGGCGTCGACGGCCACCGGGGCCCCGCCCCGCCCGACCACGGTGACCGACGGGTCGATCAAGGCCGCCTCGGCCGACCCCTCCACCAGTACCGAATTGCCCGATGGGTAGGCGCCGTTGTCGGCTCCTCGGAGCACACTGACCGCCGACGTCAGCCGAATCTGGTCTTCGTCCCATGGCACAACCGTTGCCGTCTTCACACCCCAACGGTAGCGGCCGCCACCCGGCCTTGGTAACCGAGGATTCCACCGTAGAATCACGGTAGGCGCACCCTCTGCCACGGACCAGCAAAGGAACAGATGACAGACGACCGAGGCGGGCCATCGGAACTGACCTGGTACGACCTGCCGGAGCTCCGGCGGCCCCTGCTGCTCATCGCTTTCGAAGGTCTGTTTGACGCCGCTTCGGCCGCATCCATGGCCCTGCAGTGGATCCGGGAGCGGGGGGAGTCCATGGAGATCGCCATGATCGATCCCGAGAACTTCTTCAACTTCACCGAGGCTCGACCCTCGGTTCGGTTCGACAGTTCCGGACAGCGGGTGATCGATTGGCCGATCAACGAGGTCTTCTCGGTAGGCACCGAGTCGGGCCGTGACCTGGTGGTGTTGACCGGCGTCGAACCCCACCTGCGGTGGTCGTCGTTCTCTCACCACGTGGTGGAGGTGGCTCGCCGAACCCGGGCCGAGATGGTGGTCACCGTGGGCGCTTTCGTCGGCATGGTGCCCCACACCCGCCCCTTCGCCGTAACCGGCAGCGCCGCCCACCCCGAGCTGGTACGACGCCTCAATCTGACGCCTCCCACCTACCAGGGGCCAACCGGCCTGATCGGCGTCATCGTCGAGCAGCTTGAGCGGGCCAACATCCCGGCAATTTCACTTCGGGTGGAGGTTCCCCACTACGTGCCGGGGGCACCGAACCCCAAGGCCACCCGGGCTTTGCTGCGGCGGTTGGAGCAGACAACCGGGGTCAGCACCGGTTATGAGGAGCTGGATGGCGACGTGACCGAATGGCTGCAGCGGGTCGACCAGGCCGTGGCGGCCGACGACGAGAGTCGGGAGTACGTCGAACGGCTGGAGGAACAGGCCGACTCCAACGAGGAGATGTTTCCCTCCGGCGATGACCTGGCCGGCGAACTCGAGGCCTTCCTGCGGGAGCAGGAGGGGCCCGACGGCGACAGTAACGGCTCAACAGACTGATACGACCTCCGACACCAGGCACGAGGTTTCCATCGCCTACGGGAATCTATGCCGGCTCCCCTCGGTTGCTTGTTCACGGGTGGCATACTTTCCGCTGCAAACGAACCAGTTCGACCGTCCACCAAAGGTCGAATGAGGAGGAGTTCCACAATGAAAACCCTGAACCACGCCCTGGGCCGCCTCGGCTCCTACGGGCCGCTCATCATCCGGCTGATTCTCGGCGTCCTGTTCGTTCTCCACGGTTGGGACAAGTTCAGTGTCGGCTTGAGCAACGTCGAGTCGTTCTTCGACTCCAGCGGCGTGCCGGCGGCGGCCCTGACCGCCCCGCTGGTGGCCATCGCCGAGATCGTGCTCGGGCTGGCCTTGATCGCCGGTTTGGCCACCCGCCTTTCAGCTTTGCTGCTGTCCGGCATCATGGTCGGCGCCATCATCTGGGTGAAGAACGAGTCGATCCTCAACGGGGCGGAACTGGAGCTGGCCTACCTGGCCGGTCTGGTCGGCCTCATCTTCCTCGGCCCCGGACGGCTTTCGGCCGACGAGGTCATGGGCACCGACGACCCGCTGATCGACATCGGACGAGACCAGGCCCTCGACGCCGTCACCTGATACCGGAGGCCGGCCGACCGTCGGATGGTCAAAGGGAGCGTAGGGCCTGCTGACGAAGCCAGTGATCGGCCAGAACCAGCAACGCCATGGCCTCCACCAGGGGCACGGCACGAGGTAGCACGCAGGGGTCGTGACGGCCTTTGGCCGCCAACATCGTTGGTTGGCCGGAGGTCGTCACGGTCTTCTGCTCCGACGAGATGGTGGCGGTTGGTTTGAACGCCACCCGGAACTCGATGTCGGCCCCGTTGCTGATCCCGCCCTGGACACCCCCGGAGTGGTTGGTGGTGGTGATCGGGCCATCGGGACCGGGGACGAAGGGGTCGTTGTGTTCCCGGCCGGTCATGGCGGTCCCGGCGAACCCGCTTCCGATTTCGAAACCCTTGGCCGCCGGCAGTGACAGCATGGCCTTGGCCAGATCGGCCTCGAGCCGATCGAAGACGGGCTCACCCAGTCCGGGGGGAACCCGTCGGGCCACCGCGCTGACCACTCCGCCCAGTGAGTCGCCGTCACGACGGGCCTGCTCTATGGCTCTGGTCATGGCGGCGGCCGCCGTGGGTTCGGGACAGCGGGTGGGGTCGGCTTCGACCTCATCCAGAGTCACCGTGGCGGTGTTGACGGCCGCTTCGATGGTGTGCACCCGGCTCACCCAGGCCAGCACCTCGATCCCGCCGGCCTCGGCCAGGAGCCGTCGAGCCACGGCGGCGGCTGCCACCCGCCCAACTGTTTCCCGGGCCGACGAGCGGCCGCCGCCCCGGTGATCTCGGTGGCCGTACTTGGCCTCGTAGGTGTAGTCGGCGTGGCTGGGTCGGTAGAGGTCCTTCAGGTGGTCGTAGGCGCCCGAACGTTGATCGTCATTGTCGACCACCATGGCCAGCGGCGTTCCTGTGGTCCGGCCCTCGAACAGCCCTGACAGAATCCGGACCTGGTCGGCTTCCTGACGTTGGGTGACCAGCTTGCTCTGACCCGGCCGACGGCGGTCGAGGTCCCGTTGTATGTCGGCGATGTCGACCTCGAGTCCCGGCGGGCAGCCATCGACGATCACGCCCACGGCCGGACCATGTGACTCACCAAAGGTGGTCAGTCGGAAGAGATGTCCGAAGCTGCTGCTCACCGTTTCAGGCTACCGGGTCGGGGTGGTCGGGGTCCGGTTGTCGGTCCATGCCAGTACCGTTGGGGGGGTGAACACTTCGGACCGATACGGCCCTGCGCTGACGGCGGAACTACGGGTCTGGATCGATCAGGATCTGTGCACCGGCGACGGCCTCTGCACCGATCACGCACCGGCGGTGTTCACCATCCTCGAAGACGGCATCGCCTACTGCCAGGAAGGCTCCAAGGTGTTCAACGATCCCGGTGGTTCGGCCGAACTGGCCGCCGTTCCCCGGCACCTGGAGGAAGATGTGATTCATGCCGCCCATGACTGCCCGGGTGAGTGTATCTTCATCGAGTTCGCCGAGTTGCCGTCGGACTACGATGGTCAACTACCCGAAGCGCCATCCGTCAATTCGGAACCCTCTCCATGACCGACTCCAAAATCGAGCCGAATCCTCCCCCTTCGGAGCAGGTCCGATTCCAGGACCGTTATCCCGGTTACGACTACGACCCGACCTACTACGATCCCGGCGCGGTCGATGAGGATCTCAAGCGTCTCCGTCCCGACGAGGCCGACGAACGCACCAGCTGGGGCTACCTCGGGGTGTTGTGCGCAGTGTTCGTCGGGCTGGTCGGGTTCGCCTTCGGTTGCGAGGCTCTCGAAGACGACGGCACCCTCCCCGAGGTGGTCAGCGATGAGACCGGCGCCTCAGTGGTAGCCACCCCGGTCCGGTTGAACGTCGAGGTCGAAGGCGACATTGTCACCCTGCGGGGGGCCGTTCCCGACGAGGCGGCTCGGGCCCAGCTGGTGGCCACGGTGGAGTCGATCTACAACGCCAGCAACGTGATCGACGAGCTGACCATCGACCCGGAAACGGTGCTCGACTCCGGCACGATCGCCATCACCGGTATCGCCGAGGAAGATGATGACCGCCCCGGCCGGCTGCGCGATGCGGTGGTCGACGACTTCGGTCTCGATGACGGGGGCGTCACCGTCGAACGCAGCGACGGCGAAGCGCTTATTCCCGTCAGCGTCGACGGCGTGGTTGAAGACGGCACCATCCGGTTCAGCGGAGCGATGCCCGACCAGGCGTCGATCGATGATCTGGCGGCGGCCGGTCAGGCTGCCTTCGGATCGGCCGACATCAGTGCGATGGCGATAGACGAACGCACCTGGACCGACGCCCAGTTGCGGGTCAGCGGCACGGTTGCCCCCGGCGACAACGGTGCCGCCACCTTCGCCGCCGAGATCGAAGATCGTTTCGGGACCCTGCTGCCGGTTGACGTCTCCGGGGTGTCGACCGACGTCAGCGCCGACGGACTGGCGGCGCTGGAAGCCGAGATAGAGGAGACGGTGACCGCCAACCCGATCCTGTTCGCCCCCCAGAGCGCCGATCTTGATCCGGCCAGCGACGCCGTTCTCACCGAGGTGGCCAATCGGCTGTTGGAGGTACCGGAGATTCAGGTTGAGATCGTGGGCCACACCGACGATCAGGGCCCCGACGACGAGAACCAGGTGTTGTCCGAGCAGCGGGCCGAGGCGGTCAAGGCCCGTCTCGTCGAACTCGGGGTCGATGAGGGCCGGATAAGCTCGCGGGGAGAAGGCGAGCAGTTCCCGATCGTGCCCAACGACAGTGACGAGAATCGTGAGTTGAACCGTCGTATCGAGTTCAACCTGATCGCCGGCGACGGCTGACATCCCCCATCCTCGCCCGAACTTTGGGACCGCCACGACCCGTTTGAGGGTCGTCACAGTCCCAATGTTCCGCCGGGGTTCGGGCCGATCGGGTCAGGCGGTGTTGACGACGCGGAAGCGCTCGGCCAGTCGCCCCTCGGGAAGCTGGGCCGCCTGGGCCGAGTCAAGACCCCATTGACGGATGCGCTCGGCCATCGACTTCGGGTCCTGTATCTGGCTCTCGTGACAGAGTAGAGCTTCGATCTTGTGGTCGATGGTGTCGGTGATGTCGATGTGGGCGTCGGCCTTGGGTCCGCCCATGATCCACACCTCGGGAACAGTATGCGGTTCCAGGTTTTCGTCGGCCAGCAGTTCGGGGAAGGCGAAGGGGTTGCGGGCGTCAGGGTAGACGGCGCACAGGGTGGCTTCGCCCACCGCCAGATGATCGGGGTGGCTGGGATAGATCCGGTTGAGATCACGCTGGGGTGACTGGGTCACCACCCGATCGGGTTTGGTTTGGCGAATCGTCCGGCTGATGGCCTTGCGAAGGTCCAGCGTGGCTTCCACCCGACCGTCGGGAAAGCCAAGGAAATGCAGTTCGTCGACCCCGACCACGGCGGCCGCTGCCGTCTGCTCCTTGCGCCGAATTCGGGCCATCTCCTCCCGGGTGATCGACTGATCGGAGCCGCCGGCCTGGCCATCGGTGACCAGACAGTAGATCACCTCGTGTCCATCGGCCGTCCACGTGGCCGTCGATCCGGCGCAGCCGAAGTCGAGGTCATCAGGGTGAGCCACCACAATCAGAATTCGCATAGCTCCTCAACCTACCGCCCCACCATTGTGTGCGCTCCACGCCCCGGTTCCGGGGTCTGGGGCGCACAGAGGGTGGGGGAGGGGTGGGGGAGTCAGGTTGGGGCCGGCCGGTAGAGCTCGTCGTAGCTTTGACGCAACTCGCTCTTCTGCACCTTGCCCATCGTGTTACGGGGGAGGGCGTTGAGGTAGATGTACTTCTTCGGCTGCTTGAAGCCGGCCAGCTTGTCGGCCAACTCGGCCCGCAGGATGTCGTCGTTGATGTGCTCGGCCGCCACCACGAACGCTGTCACCGCCTCACCGAAATCGTCATGAGGCAGTCCTACCACCGCCGACTCGACCACGCCCGGGATCTCGTCCAACCGCAGCTCGATCTCCTTGGGGTAGACGTTGTAGCCGCCGGAGATGATCATGTCGCTGCCCCGCCCGGCCAGCGTCAAGCGGCCGTCGCCGGCCATCCAGCCGATATCACCGGTGCGGAAGAAGCCGTCGCTGGTGAACGATTCGGCCGTCTTGTCGGGCAGCAGCCAGTAGCCCTTGAACAGGTGAGGTCCCCGCACCTGGACCCGGCCGACATCACCGTCGTCCACCACCCGGCCGGCGTCGTTGACCACCCGCAGCTCCATCTCCGGGAGGGCATAGCCCACCGTCCCCGCCACCCGCTGACCTTCAGGCGGGTTGGAGGTGATGATGCCGCATTCGGTCATGCCGTAGCGTTCGCAGATGATGTGCCCGGTGCGCTCATGGAATTGGTTGAACACGACCTCGGTCATCGGAGCCGAGCCGCTGGTGAACATGCGAATCGTCTGGCAGTCGGAGGGGCCGAAATCCGGGTCGTTCAGGAGCCGCACGTAATGGGTGGGTACCCCCATGTAGACCGTGGCCTCCTTCAGATGACGTCGTACCACCTCGACGTCGAATCGGGAACAGAAGATGACCTCCGAGGCGTTGAGGATGGCGCAGTGCAGGGCGACGAACAGGCCGTGGACGTGGAAGATCGGCAGGGTGTGCAACAGCACGTCACCCAACCGGAACCGCCAGATGTGGTGGAGGGCCAACGCGTTGGTGGCCATGCCCCCGTGCGACAGCATGGCCCCTTTGGGTCGGCCCGTGGTGCCCGAGGTGTACAACATGGCGGCGATATCGTCGACCTCCCGCTCCACCACCCCGCCCAGTGCGGTGATCTGTGAGGCCGTCTCGGCCAACGTGCCGCCGCCGTCGTGGCTGAGGGTAAAGGTCCGCTTCACGTTGGCGATATCGGCCACCGGCTTCAGCTTGGACGCCAGATCGGGGGGAAACACGAAGACCGCCGGCTCGGCGTCGCCCAGGAAGAAGCCGATCTCGTCCGGGGTGTAGGCGGTGTTGAGGGGCACATAGACGAAGCCGGCCCGGAGGCAGGCGAAGTAGAGGGCGACGGCGTCGGCCGACTTGTCGACCTGGACGACCACCCGGTCACCGGGTTGGGCCCCACCATCGGCCAGCACGGCGGCCATGGCCGCGCTGCGTCGCTCGATCTGGCCGTAGGTGTGGGAGTCGCCGCCTGGCAAGGTGAGGAACGGCTCGTCCTGACGCTCCCCGAATTTCGTGGCGAAGAGCTCGTAGATGTTGTGACTCAACGTTGCTGCACCATCATGCTGTTCCCCGAGGACGCAACGGTCCCGGCGTCATCCACAGTAGTGCACGGTGCTCCCGGGGACTTGGATCTCGGGGTGGAGCCACCCATCGACGGTCTAGGCCGTGGCCCGGGTCCTTCGCAGCAGAGGGTCGGCGGCGGCCAGCGCCTTGTCGGCCACCGTCAGCACCCGGCCGGCCGCCCCCGGGGTGTCGGAATCGATCAGATTCCCCATGACACCCAGCGTGATGCGGGCGATGGCGTCGGTCCCCACGGCCAGCTTCAGCCCGTTGCGCAGGATCCAGGGATGTCCGATGAGAAACGAGAAGCGGCGACCGGTGCGAAGGAAGCTGTCGAATCGCTCGCCCACCGCCAGGTGATACTTGATGGGAGCGGTGGTCGGGTCGGTGGCGAACAGCTCGGCCGCCAGCATTCCCGACTCCAGGCCGTAGTCGATGCCTTCGCCGTTCATGGGGTTGATCAGCCCGGCGGCGTCACCCACGGCCATCCAGCCCGGCCCGTGACGACGGCGGGCGGTCATGGGCAGCCGCCAGGCCCGGGGGCGTTCCAGGTTGGGGCCGATCTCCCAGGTTTCCTCGACGAGGGCCCGATAGGAGTCGAGCAGGTGATTGAGGTTCAACTGCTTGAAGTTCTTCATCGTCGACAGCGCGCCGACTCCGATGTTGACCGTGCCGTCTCCGGCCGGGAACATCCAGCCGTAGCCGGGCACCGCCGTGCCGTGTTCGTCGACCAGGGTGAGGCAGGCTTCGAGGTGGCGGTCGGTGTGACGAGGGGATTCGACGTAGGTGCGGATGGCCAGCCCGAACGGTTCGCCCTCGATCCGCTCGGCGCCCAGCGTGCGGGCCACCTGCCCGGGAGCGCCGGTGGCCACGATGACCATGTCGGCCGAGTATCGCTGACCGTTGGCTTTCGCCCCGACCACCCGATCGCCTTCCATCAGCGGGGTGGCCTCCGACTCCCAGAACAGTTCGGCCCCGGCTTCGGTGGCGGCGTCGATCAGGGCGGCATCGAGACGACGTCGGGGCCAAACCGCCCCATAGCCGGGAAACCGGCTGGTGGTGGGCCAGGCCAGCTCCCGAACCTTCGTGCCGGCGATCATCCGCAGCCCGTCGATCCGGTGGGCGCCGTCGAGCCCGATGCCCAGTTGCTCGAGCGCCCCCACCGCTCGGGGGGTGAGGCCGTCGCCGCAAACCTTGTCGCGGCCGTAGCCTCTTTTTTCGAAGACGGCGACGGTCAGGCCCTTACGAGCGGCCACGATGGCGGCGGCGGCGCCGGCCGGCCCCGCTCCAATGACGATGAGATCGTAGGCTGCCACCTCTCCATGGTGCCCGAATCCGTCGGGATCTCCGCCTCCGGCAACGAATCGGCCGGGCACCGAACGGTGCCCGGCCGAACCCTGGTGTGGTAGGGCAGCTGTTGGTTCGCTCAGCTGACGATCATCAGCCGATGATGTCAGCCATCTGTCGGCGAGCCTGCAACTCCAGTTGCAGCTTGGCCAGCGCCTGATCGTTGATGTCGGTGAAACCGTTGCTCATGTCGCCCAGCGTGATCATCACCGGGTCGTGATCATCGGCGACGCTCCGTTCCGCCTGTTCGACCCGCTGCTGATGGATCAGCAGGGCACCGATCGTGAACAAGGCGAGGGTGGCGACAACCAGCAGACTGATTAGTAGTGGAAACAACATAGCGATTCACCTCCTGCTCCTAGCTATCTGTTCACCTGCCATCGGAGTCGGTGACCCGACTCCAGTGGTTCTGCCATCTCTCCGGAGAGCTTGGGTGTTGGCAATGTTAGGACGAATCTCAGCGCTGTAAAGTACATTTTCCCGCCCAAAAAGGCGGGTTTTTGAATTAGTGGGGCGGGCTCGAGAGGGGGAGAAATCGGTTCTGGTCCCGCCCTGGCCGAATACCTCGATGTGGTCCAGACGCCCGGTTATTCACCACCGCCGCGTCCGGTCCGGGCCGCTGTCGGGGTCGCCCGGTTGGCTGGGCGTCTGCCATCATTGATGCCATGCCGGATGACGCTCGCCCGAATATCCGGCCAACCGAGGTGTTGGCCCCTATTCTCGGCACCCACCTGGTCAGCGTCTTTCACAGCCAGCTGCGAACCCTGGCGGAAAACCTCGAAAAAAAACGTGGTCAACCACCGAAAACTTCGCTGGCGGCGGCCAAACTTCTTTACCAGCGGGCCGGCGACGATGCGGTGGCCGCCGTGAGATCGGCCACCGTGCCCTCAGGACCGGGCGGTGGACCGAGTGCTCGGCAAGCCGAGATCATCGATCTCGACGATCTCTCGGAACAGGGGATCGCCGCTCACCTCGAGGATCTGGCCTCCTGGTTGGGGGATGGCTCCTGGCTCGATCCGCCGTTCGAAACATCGCCACTACTGACGATCATCGAGGAGGCTGTGCACGATCTTTCGGCCCAGGACCACGCCGAGCCGGTCGCCGGCAGCGGCAGGGAGTCTCGACCGCAGTCGGTCGTCCGGCTGATCGACACGTACCGGTCCATGGTCGACTGGGCCGAAGCCTTCCTGCTGCAGCGACCGGAGGATCAGGCGGCCCGCGACGAAGTGGTGCTGCTGACAGTGGCTCGGCTGAATGTGCTCACCAGCCCCCAGGCCGGGCAACGCCCGGTGCAGGCCGACATCATCCTGAACCGGGCCTACGATCGGCTGCCCGCCGGCTGGGGCGACGACACCGCCATTGGCCTGTCGACCTTCAGCAAGGGTCATTTCGGCAACGATCAGGCAACGTTCAACGACGTTTGTCGGGCCTTCGTTGTCGACCTCCTGCATCGGGCCCTACGCCACCCGTCGCCCAAGACCATCTACCTGTCAACCACCATTTTCGACCAGTCGACCGGTTGGATCCGGGCCGAACTCGATCAGAAGATCATTGACTGCCTGGCCGTCGGTTGGCGGATCGTCCATGTGCTCAACCGGGGTGGCGATACCTCGGCTTCGGCTCGGGCCCGGGTTCAGGCCGACTTCGCCACCCACCTGCTGGCCCACATGCAGACCGACGGTGTCTACGTTCCGGTGCCGATTGTGGCGCCCGACTCCACCGACATGACGCTGGTCGACGGGGTCGGGGCGGTGGTCTTTCCCAGTATCGGTTATGCGTCGACACCGTCGCGCCAAACCGGTCCTCCCAGCCCGGCGGTGGCCGTGCGTTGTATCACCGGACGGGGTCGGGACGGGCCGGCGGCGACCCCGGTGGTGGCCGAGCTGCGGGCCGAGGCTCGAGCGGTGTTCGCCGAGCAGTCGGAGGTCGAGGATGCCTATCTCGACCGGCGGGCTCTGCCGTTCGGCTTCCGCCTGCCGACCGACAACCTCCTGTGGTTCGATCGGCAGCTCACGGCCAGCGAGCTACTGGAGGGCGAGCGTTATGCCCTGAAGACGCACGTCACCATGTCGACTCTGCCCGATTCTCTCAGCGCCGCCCAATTCGACGCCTGGAACGAACAGCTGCGCCGCCTGGCCAACGGGGATCCCGATCGGACAGGCCTGGCCCGAGGCTGGCCCGACACGCTGATCGAGCAGGCCACGGAACTCATCGGCGAGCGGGGCTTCGAGAACGTGGGCGGACTGTTGCGGCGGCTCCGTCACAAACGTTCGGTCCGCCATTTCAGCCTCGAAACCAACACCATGAACTTCCGCTACCGCGACTGTGTGGTCAAGCGGGAGATGGTTCGGTATCTGACCGATGAGGATCAGTGGTACTCGGCCAACCCGGTTTACGGTCCCGGTGGTCTGACCCTGGAAAACCGCCACGAGCACTGCCTGTACGTGGCCCAGCAGTTGGAGCTGACCAGGGTCAACCTGGAGCTCGGGTCTCGCAACGGCTACACCCTGGGATTGATCGGCGATGAGGTCAGCCAGCCCTACGACATCGAGCGGACCTGGTGGCTGGCCACCGAGTCGAGCGATCAGCGGGCCGACCAGGTCCACTACCTTCACCAGCCGGAGGAGTTGTCGACGGCCTATGTGGCCACGCTGAAAGCCGATTCGGTGGCCCACTTCAACGCGGTGCAGACCTTCGTGTCGCTGTTCGATGCCGTCTGGTACACCGTCGCCATCAAAGATCGTTTCCCCGCCACCGTCATCGACTTCCTGCTGGACAACCTGCCGGCGGCGGTCCGGCGGGAGTTCGCCCGAATCGACCAAATCGGTCTGGCTCGTTGACTCCCCGGCGTTCGCCGTCCGGCCGGCTCATCAGCGGTGGCCGTCGGGCCGCTACGGCGGCCCCTGATTCACCCCGGGGTCTGGCCCACGGGCTTCGAGCCCTGCGCAACGACAACTACCGGCGCTTCTGGTTGGGGGCCCTGGTGTCGAACTCCGGCACCTGGTTGCAGAACCTGACGGTTCCCTACGTGCTGCTGGAAATCACCGACACCGCCTCCTGGGTGGGGCTGGCCGCCTTCGCCAGTATTTTCCCGGCCATGTTGCTCGGACCGGTGGCCGGTAACCTCGCCGACCGGTTCGACCGGCGGACGGTGCTGGTCGTTGGTCAATTGGCGGCCGCACTGGCCGCCGCCGCGCTGTGTGTGGCATGGGTGTCGGGCGTCCGCTCGCCGGGAGCCCTGGTGGCGCTGGCCGCGCTGGGAGGAGTCATCGGCGGGTTCACCATGCCGACCTGGCAGTCGTTCGTACCCACCCTGGTCGATACCGAGGACCTCTCGTCGGCCATCAGCCTCAACAGCGTCCAGTTCAACATCGCCCGGGCCATAGGGCCGGCCGCCGGTGGAGCCTTCATCGCCGCCCTGGGGCCGGGCTGGGCCTTCGGGCTGAACGCCGCCAGCTTCGGTGCAGTGTTGCTGGCCCTGGCTCTGGTCGACCCCCGGACCACCCACCAGCAACGCAACCCGCAGCCGATCATCAAGGGTTTCGTCAGCTCGATCCGCTACATCCGCCGTCAGCCCGGCATCGGCGTCGGCATCGCCCTGGCCGCCTGCGTGGCTTTTCTTGGGTTTCCGGTGGTCAGCTTCGTGGTGGTCTATGCCAAGCAGGTCTACCAGGTCGGGCCGTGGGCCCTGGGGCTGCTGTCGGGATTGATGGGTGTGGGGGCGGTGCTGGCCGCTCCCATCGTGGCCGGTGTCTTCGGCGACCTGTCGCGGGCGGCCACGGTGCGGGTGGCCCTTCCGCTGTACGGATTGATGATCGTGGTGTTCGGCCTGTCGACCACGGTGCTTCAGGGGGCCATCGGCTTGTTGTTCGCCGGCATGGGGTTTCTCACCATCGTCGCCACCTCGAACACGGCGGTGCAGACGATCGTGGCCGACCGGATCCGGGGCCGGGTCATGGCCACCCGGATCATGACCTTCACCGGGGCCTATCCGGTGGGGGCCCTGATCCAGACGGCTCTGGCCGATGTGGTCGGACCCCGCCCGGTGGTGACGGTGGCCGGATCGCTGTTGACGGTGGTCGGTCTGGTTGTCTTGTTCCGGCCGTCGTTGCTGGCCCGGCTCGACGATCCCCCCGACCTCTCCTGATCTTGCGCTCGCCTCGTGATCTGTGCGCTCACCGCCCCGTTTTCGGGGTCTGGGGCGCACGGAACGGTGCTGCGGAATGAGCGGGCCTCCGCTGATGGTTGAATAGGGCCATGGATGCACGTGCACAGAAAGTCACTTTCCGCGGCAGCCTGGGAGCCGACCTGGCCGCCCGGCTCGATCTACCGGCCGGTCCCCCCAAGGCCTACGCCTTGTTCGCCCACTGCTTCACCTGTAGCAAAGACCTGTTCGCCGCCAGCCGAATCGCCGCCGAACTCAACAACCACGGCATCGCCGTGTTCCGCTTCGACTTCACCGGTCTCGGTCACAGCGACGGCGAGTTCGCCAACACCGACTTCTCGTCGAACCTCGATGACCTCAGCCTGGCCGCCGACTGGTTGACGGCCAACGCCTCGGCTCCTCAACTGTTGATTGGTCATTCGTTGGGCGGGGCCGCGGTGTTGGCCGCCGCCCCCCATCTGCAGTCGGTCAAGGCGGTGGCCACCATCGGGGCACCGGCCGACCCCAACCACGTGCGCCACCTGTTCACCGACGCGGTGGCCGACATCGAGGCCGATGGCAAAGCCGAAGTGTCAATCGGCGGTCGGCCGTTCACCATTGCCAAGGATTTCCTGGCCGACCTCGAAGCCAACCGTTTCGATGAGATCGGCCTGCCTGACGGCCAGGCCCTGCTGGTCCTCCACGCCCCGGGCGACACCATCGTCGGCTACGACAACGCCGAAGCCATCTATCGAGCCGCTTCCCAGCCCAAGTCGTTGGTGGCTATCGACGGCGCCTCGCATCTGTTGGGTTCACACCGTGACGCCACCTTCGTGGCCGAAACCATCGCCCATTGGGCCGACCGCTACCTGGTCGACGAGAACCCGGCCCACCAGGCCCCCGATCCAACCGCTCCCGTCGTGGTGTCGGAAACCGGTCAGGGCAAGTTCCTCAGCCACGTGGTGGTGGGCAACCACATGTTCCTGGCCGACGAACCGGAGTCGGTCGGCGGGTTCGACGCCGGGCCCACACCCTATGACCTGGTGGCCGCCGGGCTGGGGGCCTGCACCTCGATGACGCTGCGGATGTACGCCGAACGCAAGAGCATCCCCCTCGACCGGGTGACCGTCGAGGTGACCCACGGTCGGGTCCACGCTGACGACTGTGCCAACTGCGACGACGCCTCCCCGGCCTCGGGCAATCAGATCGACCACTTCGAACGAAACATCCGCCTGGAAGGCGAACTCTCGACCGAGGATCGAGACTCGCTACTGCGTATCGCCGACCGGTGTCCGGTTCATCGCAGCCTGGAGGCCAAGTCCCACATCACCACCACTCTCGCCCCGCAACCCTGACCGTTGGACCACGTCCTCTGGATCGGTGGTGGCAGCGGGGCCGGCAAGTCGACCGTGGCCGCCCGCCTGGCCGTTGACCACGACCTGACCACCTATTCGACCGATGCCGCCATCAGCCATCACATCGAGGTGGCGTCCCCGGATTCGATACCCCTCATGTCGAGGTTCATGGCCATGAACCTCGACCAGCGTTGGGTTGAGCGGTCGCCGTCCGACATGCTCGACACCTTCGGGTGGTTCGCCGGTGAGGGATTCGATCTACTGGTCGACGATCTGGCCGAGCAACCGTCGGCTGGTCGACCGGTCGTCGTCGAGGGGTTCCGGTTGCTCCCTCGACTGGTGGCCCCGTTTCTGGTCGACCCGCCCCGAGGAGCGGTTTGGATGCTGCCGACGCCGGCGTTCCGGCGCGTGGTCCTTGAGCAACGAATGGTTGAGGATTCACACTTTCTCAACCGCACGTCCGAGCCGGAGCGGGCCCTGGCCAACCTGCTGGAACGGGATCGTCTGTTCACCGAGCGGGTCCGGACCGAGGTTGCTGCCCTGGGGCTTCATGCCGTGGTGATCGACGGCACCTTGAGCGAGGACGAGGTCGTGGCCACCGTGGCCGACCGTTTGGGGCTCGGCTGACGTCCTCCGGCGTCCGGTCAGGATCGAGGTGCCATGTAGGTTCCTTGGGCGACCGAAACCGGTTTGTCGGCGTCGTCGGTCCAGATGACGACCGAGCCCACGATCTGGCGACCGCCGACACTGTGCAGCCGAGCTCGAGCGACCAGGAGGTCGCCCAGGGCCGGGCGGAGGAAGCGGATCGACAACTCGCTGGTCACGGCCATTGCCTCCAGTCCGATGGCTCCGAAGCAGGCGTACCACAGCACAACGTCGGCCGCCCCGAACTGGGTTGGTCCGGAGATGTAGCCCCCGGGCCGGATCTGCTCCGGCCGCACCGGAACCTCGGCGAGGGCATGGCGGCCGGAGACCTCCAGGCAGCGGGCCTTGTTGGGGGAGTCGGGCCACTGCTCGGCCACGAAGGTGTTGACGGTCGACGGGGTCACCCCGTCGACCGGCGGAATCACGGCTTCGGTCATGACCGACGACCATAGCCCCTGCCGCCGGCGCGGCCCACCTCCAATTCTTGCCGCAATAACCGAGGTCAGACCTCGGCTATTACTGCAAGAATTGAGGGGGCTCTGGCCGCTGCGGTGGTCAGTGCAGGCCGGTGGGGGGTCGCAGGCGGTCGGCGATGGCCTGGGTCGAGCGGTCAAGGACGATGGCCATGATCACGATGGCCAGGCCCACAGCGATGCCATGACCGACCTCGGAGTTCTTGACCGCGCTGATGACCTGGAATCCCAGCCCGCCGGCACCAACCAGCCCGGCGATGATGACCATGGCCAGCACCATCATGATGACCTGGTTGATGGCGGCCATGATGGTGGTGGCGGCCAGCGGGATCCTGACTCCGAGCATCGTCTGGGTCGGGGTGGCGCCGAAGGTCTGCGACGCCTCGATGCTCTCGGTTGGAACCTGTCGTATCCCCAGGGCGGTGATACGAACCCCGGGGACCATGGCGTAGAGAACGGAGGCGATGATGCCAGGCACCACGCCGAGGGTGAAGATCGTCACCGCCGGAATGATGTAGACCAGCGACGGGATGGTCTGCAGGGCATCAAGTATGGGAGAGAGGAAGGCTTCCACCCGCTTGTTACGGCCCGACCAGATACCGAGCGGGATGGCCACCGCCAGCGACACCACCACGGCCGCCACCACCTGGGTGAACGTGTCGAGGGTGTCCTGCCAGACCCCGATCAGGCCGATGAAGCTGACCGACAGGGCGGTGAACAGGGCCAGCCGCCACCCGGCCAGCCGCCAGGTGGCCCAGGTGGCGGCGAACACCACCGCCGGCCAGGCCGCCACCTCGGTCAACAGATCACGGATGGGCACGTAGAAGCCTGAGACGACAACGTTGGTGACCCCCCGGGTCAGCCAGCTCAGATTGTCGCGGACCCAGGTGACGCCGTTGTCGATGGGATCGAAGATCTTGGTGTCCCACAACTCGGGGAAGCCCGAGATGCCGGCCAGCTTGCCGGCAACGGTCAATGCGACAACGCCACCGGCCGCCAGCAGTACGGTCCGGCGGGACGGCGCCAGCGCCGGGTCGGCGGTGGCCGCCGCCCGGCCCAGCCGATCGAGCACCAGGGCGATGGCCACAATGGCCAGCCCGGCGGCGATGCCTCGGCCCATACGCCGCTGCAACAGCGTGTCCATGATCTCCTGGCCCAGTCCGCCGGCGGCCAGCAGGGTGGCCAGGACCACGATGCCGAGAGCCATCATGATCGTTTGGGTCAAACCGGTCAGGATCGTGGGCATGGCCATCGGCAGCTGAACCTTGAGCAGGGTCTGCCGATCGGAGGCCCCGAACATCTGTGAGGCGTCGACCGAAGCCGCCGGCACGCCCCGGATACCAACCGTGGTCAGTCGCACCAGCGGCGGTAGGGCGTAGATGACGGTGGCCAGGGTGGCCGGGACCGCGCCGATGCCGAAGAACATCACCATGGGCACGAAGTAGACCGGAGCGGGGATGGTCTGCATGGCGTCGAGGATCGGTTTGATGGCCGCCTCGAAGCGGGGTCGGAAGGCTGCGGCCACCCCCAGCGGGATGCCGACGGCCACTGAGATGAGGACCGCCATCAGCATCAACGAAAGGGTCTCGACCGTGACCTCCCACAATCCGACCAGGCCGGGGTAGATGAGGGCGGCAGCCGCAACCGCAGCGTCGAGCCAGCGTCGGGATCGGGCGATGAACAGGAAGGCGGCCACCGGGAGCACAAACCACGGGAACCACAACAATGCCGCCTCCACCGAGTCGAGACCCCAGCGAACGGCGTCCGACACCGGGTTGAAGAAGAGGGTGAACACGGCGTGAGGCTCGTCGGACCGGCGGTTCTGCAGAGCCCAGGCGGCGAAGCGATCGAAGGGATCGCGGAACGCCTCGGCCCACCGGGCCGGGAATACCACCTGGGATGAGAAGAGCAGCTGCAAGCCGGCGACGCCGGCGGCCAAGGTCAACCACCACAACCCCGGGGGGATCCTCCGGGGCCAGTCCAGGGCGCGCTGCCAGTCGAGCGGCGGCGACGTCTGGGCGGCCCCGGCCTCAAGCATCCAGCACGGCCTTCACCTGGTCGCGGTCGACGGTGCCGATCGGTGAACCCGAGCGGTCGACAACGGCGATGGCCCTGTCGGTCGCCACCAATAGTCCCAACACGTCTTGCAGAAGGGTGTCGGCGGCCACGGTTCGTCCGTCGGCCGGGATGGTTGAACCGTCACCGTCGGGCAGCGGAGCCATTACTCGATCAACCGTGACCACTTTGGCCCGGGACACGTTCCGGGTGAACTCCCGCACGTATTCGGTGGCCGGATTGGCCAGCAGCTCGGCCGCCGTGCCCACCTGGTCGAACTCGCCGTCCTTCATGATGGCGATTCGGTCGCCCAGCTTGATGGCCTCGTCGAAGTCATGGGTCACGAACACGATGGTGCGGTTCATGTCCCCCTGAAGGCGCAGGAGCTCCTCCTGCATGTCGCGGCGGATCAGCGGGTCGAGGGCGGAGAAAGGTTCGTCGAAGAACAACACCTCGGGATCGACGGCCAACGCCCGGGCCAGCCCGACCCGTTGTTGCATACCACCTGACAGCTGTTGGGGGTAGTGATCGCCCCATCCGGCCAGGCCGACGACCTCCAGCACCTCATTGGCCCGGGCGTGACGGTCGCCCCGATCCCAACCCTGCACTTCGAGTCCGTAGGCTGCATTGTCGATCACTCGACGGTGGGGGAACAGCCCGAAGTGCTGGAAGACCATCGACAGCTTCTTGCGCCGCACCTCTCGGAGACGGTCGGCGGTCAAGCCGGTCAGCTCGTCGCCGTCGAGGGTGACGGTGCCCCGGGTGACGTCGGTCAGGCAGGCCACGCACCGTAGCAGCGTCGACTTGCCCGATCCTGAAAGACCCATGATCACGAAGGTCTCGCCCGGGGCCACGGCGAACGAGGCGTTGCGCACACCGATGGTGGCCCCGGTTTGTTCCAGGACGTCGGCTCGGCTGGCCCCCGAGTCGGCCAGGGCGAGAGCCCGGGCGCCGGCCGATCGGTTGCCGAATACCTTCCAGACGCCGTCGGCCGAGAGCTTGACCTGCTCGGCCGACGGCCCGGAAACGGCAGGTGCCGCCTCGTCGGTTGAGGCTAGGGCAGCCACGCCGACCAGGTGTCGCTGTTGTCGGCCACCCACTTGGCCGCCACGTCCTCAGGGTCCTCACCGTCGATCTCGACTGCCGGCAGCATCGACAGTTGGTCCTCGTTGGTGATGGTGAAGGCTTTGATGAACTCGTAGACGTCGGGGGCCTTCTCAGCCAGGTCGGCCGAGGTGGCCTTGAAGATGACGTCCTCCGGGTAGTCGCAGTCGACTCCGCCGTCGCCGGCTGTCATGCTGGCTCCGCAATCGTCGTTGTAGGCCGGGAGGTCGACCTTCACCAGGTCGTAGCGGGACACCGCGGCGGTGGGCGTCCACCAGTACATGAGCACCGGTTCGTTGGCCGCCACCCGGGCGTCGAGTTCGGCCACGGTGGCCGGCTCGGAACCGGAGTAGGTGACCTCGAACGGGAGATCGAGGTTCTCGATGATCTGCTCGTCGAAGGTGGAGTACGACGGATCGGTTCCTAGGAACCGGCCGTTGTCGCCGGTCTCGGCCGTTGCGAACATCGCTCCGACGGCCGGGTCGGCATAGCCTTCCCAGCTGGCCAGCTCCGGGTTCTCGTCGATCACGTACGAAGGTACGAACCAGCCGATGCGTCCGACCGCTCCGAGTTCGCCGAGGTTCTCGACCGAGCCGTCGTCGAAGAATGCCTGCTCGCTCTCGGTGATGCCGGAGGGCCAGACCTCGAGCACGGCGTCGGCCGTGCCGTCGGACAGGCCGGTGAACATGGCCTCGTTCTCATCGATGTTGACGACGTCGGTCGGGTAGCCGAGCTCGGATTCGATGATGGCCCGGGCCACCTCGACATTGAGAGCCGAGGCCGTCCAGGCGTTGACCACGAAGTTGATGGTCGGCTTGTCGCCGTCGACCTCGCCGCCGCCGGCCTCAGTATCGCCGTCGGAGCCGCAGGCGGCAGCGACCAGAGCCAAGCCGACGAACAGCGCCAGCACCTTACGCACGGTGGCGGCGAAACTTACGGAAGATGGACGTCCCATTGTTTGATTCTCCCCATAGGAACGGGTTGCTCGGTCGAGCAATCAGTGACAACAAACTATCCCCGGATTTGGAGGCGGCACAAGGCGCTACCATCGCCCGGATGGATGTCTTGGCCGGTCGACCATCGCTGAGCATGGTCGCACAGGGGATGGTGGCCGCTCTCCCGTTGGCTCTTCCCGCCCTCCCCATCGGTGTGCTCCTCGGGGTGGCCATTCGTGACTCGGCCGTGGTGGGAAACTGGGCGGGGTGGGCGTCGTCCATTCTCATCCTGGCCGGAGCCGCGCAGTTCGCCGCCGTCGAGTTGCTCGATCAGGGAGCGGGAGTCGTCGCCGTGGTCGCCGCAGTGTTCATGATCAATGCCCGACATCTGATGTACTCGGCCGCCATCGGGCCTCGCTTCCAGTCCGGGCCGAGGTGGTTCAAGTGGGTTGGCTCCTACTTCTTGATCGACCAGGTGTTCGCCCTCAACAACGAACATACTCTGGGTCCTCTTGCCGATCGACCGTTGGATGATCAGATCCGGTTCTATCTCGGATCGGCAGTTCCCATGGCGTCGGTGTGGTTCGGCGGCGTCGCAGCCGGCATCATGCTCGGTCAGCTGATTCCACCGTCGTGGGAGATCGAATTCGCCATACCCCTGATGTTTCTCGGCCTACTGGTGATGTCGATCTTCAACGGGCCGGGGGTGGTGGCGGCCGTGGTTGGTGGCATGGTGGCAGTGGTTGGGCGGGGCTGGCCGGCTGGAACCGGCCTGCTGCTGGGGGCCGTGCTGGGGGTGGTCGTGGCCGGTGGTCTCGACTGGTTGATCGAGAGCCGGCGGGTGCCATCGGAGGTCGACCGGTGAGCACGGCAACCACGGCCTGGCTGGCCTTCATTCTCGGCGGCCTGGTGACCTTCCTCCAGCGGGCGTCGTTCCTGCTCTTCTTCAGCGATCGTTCGTTGCCCCAGCCGGTTCAACGGGCGCTGCGCTACGTCGCCCCGGCCGCGTTCGCCGCCATCGTCGCTCCCCGAATCTTCGACTCGGCTTCCCCTTCCGAGCTGTTCATGCCCGACGCCCGTCTCCTGGCCGCCGTCGTTGGCGGTCTTCTGATGTGGAAGTTGCCGAAGATGCCGGTCCTGCTCGTGGTGGGCATGACCGTCTTCTGGATCCTGCGCTGGCTCGGCCTCTAGACTGTTTGTGTGCGCTCAGCGCCCCGATTCCGGGGTCTGGGGCGCACAGTTGGGGGAGGGGGAGTCAGAGGCGCTTGTTCTGACGGAGGAGGCGGGCCACGATGTTGCGCTGGATGTCGGACGTACCGCCGTAGACGATGCCGCCGGCGGTGTTGCGCAGGTCTCGTTCCACGCCGAACTCCGTGACGTAGCCCCGGGCGCCGTGGGTCAAGATGGCGTCGACCGAGGAGGCCACCGCCGCCTCCGAGGCCTGGATCTTGGCCAGCGCCGCCGCCTCCATAGACGGTCGGCCCAGGGCGAACAGGGCGGCCGAGCGGTACAACTGCAGCCGGGAGTTGTCGTGACGCAGCTTCATCTCGGCCAAGCGATGGCCGACGGCCTGGAAGTCGCCGATCGGTTGCCCGAACTGTTGCCGGTCCCGACTGAATCGCACGGCGTCGTCCAGTTGCCGTTCCATGGCGCCGATCTGAACCGCCAGCACGAAGGCCCGCTCGGCCTCCATGGCGGTGGAGAAGACGGCGGCGCCGGAACCGACCGATCCCAGCACGGCGTCCGCCCCCAGTTCGACATCGTCGAACGTCACGTCGGCGAAGGGAGTGGTCCGTAGACCCATCTTCGGCCGGTTGGGACCCACGGTGACCCCGGGGGCGTTCCGGTCGACCAGGAACGTGGTCACCCCCCACTGACCAAGCTGGGGATCGGACGTGGCGAAGACCATGAACACGTCGGCCTCCGGTCCCATCGTTACATACGACTTGTGGCCCGACAGCAGGAAACGACCGCCGTCGGTCGGGGTGAAGGTGGTCGACATGGCAAAGGTGTCGGACCCCGACTCGGCCTCGGTGATACAGAACGCCCCCTTGGCGGTGCCGTCGACCAACCCCGGCAGGTAGCGCTGCTTCTGCCGGGCCGAACCGAACTGGGCCAGCAGCGGCTGCATGGTCCACACCTGGGTGCTGAGGGCGAACACCAGGCCGGCGTCGGGGCAGCCGTAGCCCAGGCCCTCGAACCGCAACAGGGCGGTGATCACGTCGTGGCCCGAACCGCCGTAGGCGGGATCGACCATCGTGCCCTGAATGCCATGATCGGCGGCCAGCATCCAGCCTTCGGACCAGAACCGGCAGGCCACGTCCCGCTCGGCCAGCGTCGGGTCGACCAGCTTGGCCGCCGCCCACTCCGCCACCTCGATCTTGATCGGGTGGTTGAGATCACAAATGGCCTCGACGGCCAATTCCATCATCCGATGGTCGTTCTGGGGCGAATCATTGAGTGACACGGCAGTGTTCTTGGTTGAGTGCACCGGCCGGCCGGTGCGGTAGGTACCGGTAGTGTACGGACCAACCATCGCTTGTGAGGACGTCCTGGATGCATCGCTACCTTCTCTCGTCACTTGTGCCCGAGGCGGCATCGGCCCGGCCGGAGGCCACCGCCGCCGTCTGCGACGATCATCAACTGACCTGGGTCGAGCTGGAGGACCGCATCGCCCGGTTGGCCGCCACCCTGGCAGCCGCCGGCGTGAAACGGGGCGACCGGGTTGGCATCTATCTGCACAAGTCGATGGAGTCGCTGGTGGCGGTGCACGGCATCCTCCGGTCGGGGGCGGCCTACGTGCCCATCGACCCGCTGGCCCCCATCGACCTGATCGAGACGATCATGGCCGACTGCGGTATCACCGCCCTGGTCACCCATCAGCTTCGCTCGGCCAGCCTGTCGAAACTGCTCCCCAAGCTGGAATCGGTCACGGTGATCGGAGTCGACGGCGCCGGACTCGACCGGGCCGCCAACCCCGCCGTCCGATTCATGACCTGGGACGAGGTGGCCCAGGCCGACCCCATCCCCCCGGCCCGCCTGGTGGCCGACGATCTGGCCTATGTGATGTACACCTCGGGCTCGACCGGCCGGCCCAAGGGCATGATGCACACCCACCGCAGCGGCCTGGCCTACGCCCTCATGGTGGCCGACCTGTACGGGCTCGGCCCCGATGACCGGGTGGCCAACTTCTCGCCCTTGCACTTCGACATGTCGACGTTCGAAGTGTTCGGCGGAGTGGCGGCCGGAGCCACGGTGATACTGGTGCCCGAACCCCACCTGCGCATGCCGGGAAGCCTCACCGACTACCTGTCGGCTCAGCAGGTGACCACCATGTACACCGTGCCGTCGTTGCTGATCCAGATGATGACCCGGGGGGCGTTCGATCAGAGGGACTGGTCGTCGCTGCGGTGGATACTGCCGGCCGGCGAGGTGTTCCCTCCCGAGCCGCTGAAGCAGCTGCGGGCCATGGTTCCGGCCGACGTGAGGTTCAGCAACATTTACGGCCCGGCCGAGGTCAACCAGATCACCCACTACCATCTGCCCGACGACTTTGACGGCACCATGCCCATCGGGATCGCCAGCCCGGGGGCCGAGGTCGAGTTGATCGACGATGACGACAATCTCGTCGTCGGCGCCGGCACCGGTGAGTTGATCGCCCGCACCGCCACCATGATGGCCGGCTACTGGAGGCGCCCCGATCTCGACGACCTGGGCTTCCTCCACCGATCCGGTCCCGGCGGTCTTCGCCAACGCTGGTACCGCACCGGTGATCTCTGCCGGCGCGACACCGAGGGCCTGCTCATGTATCTGGGCCGGCGCGACAACCAGGTCAAGGTCCGGGGCTACCGTATCGAGCTGGAAGTGGTGGAGGCGGCGGTGGGAAGTCTGCCCGGGATCGAGCAGGCCGTCGTCGGGCTCCGTCCGGGGGGTGATGGCGACGGCACGTTGGTGGCCGGTTACATTCCGGTCGAGCCGGGCCAACATCCGCCGCCGGCCGACTGGCGATCGGCCTTGACCTCGGTGCTACCGGGCTACGCCATCCCCACCTCGTTCGAGCCCTTCGACCGCTTTCCCCTCACCCCCAGCGGAAAAGTCGATCGCCGGACGGTGCGCCGAGCCCTGGCTCACCGTCCGGACGATCAAACCGGGTAGGTCGCAGCGTCAGCCGAGGCTCACGCCTTGACCAAATCCCGCTCTGTGGCTCGATCCGTCGTCGCCTCGACTTTGTCGAGCACGAGTTCGGGTTCTCGGGCCAACCAGAACATCCCCAGTCCGGTAAGGAGCGAGAGCAGGCCCAGCGTGGCCAGCACGCCGGCCAGGGCGTAGCCGACCTGGATCGACGTGTGAGTGACCACACCGACACCGAGCTCGCCGACCAAGCCATGCACGGTGCCAGACCAGGCCTGCTCCCGCGCCGGACCTTCAATTGGATGTTGACGATCGAAGTCGGTCCAATAGCGGCCGTCGACCTCGAAATCGTAGCTACCGGCGGCGAACGTCTCGCCGTTGTACTCCACATCGCTGTCGAGCACCACGGTCTGGGTGCCGTTGCGTACGTGGTAGACGATTGTCGCCATCTGGTACATGTACTCCGAGGCGGTGTTGACCACCGGGTCGTCGGGATCAAGCTCCCCGTCCAGCACCGGGTAGCCCCACTCGTCGGTCAGCATGGCCATGATGGCGTCCGCACCCTCGGTGGTTCCGCGATCAGTCAGGTTGCCGTCATCGTCGTAGTTCAGCGTCACATTCTGGGCTGCGCTGAACTCCTGCAGGGCGTTCATACCCTGCTGCGTTCGATAGAGCGCCACACCGGACGCGATCAGGCAGATCGCGCCGAGAACGGCGAGCACACTACCAAGACCCCTCAACTTCCGAGCCATGTCAACCTCCGTACAGGAAGCGCCGATCTGGCGCCTCCTCTACCAGTGTCCTCCCCACCCCGTCGGCTGGATACGGACAAAGGTCCCGATTGGTTCGGATCAGGACAGTTTTGACTCGCAGTAGCGGAGGGCCCGTTCTACTGTCTGGAAGTTCTCCAGGGTTATCTCGGTGGCGTCGACCTCGACGTCGAGTTCTGATTCGATCCACCCGGTGATGCTCATGACTCCCAGCGAATCGACGGCTCCGGTCAACAGCAGGTCGGTGTCGGTCTGCACCGGCTCGTCGATCAAGGACACCTCGGCGTTCACGAACTTGACCAGCCGCTCGGTGAAGTCGACCGGCAGTGGACCGGAGGTCATGATCGGTTCGTCGCTTTCTGGCGTTCCCCGGTCGGGGCACGGTTGGTGGGGCCGCCGGCCCGGTCGTCGACGGTCGGGAGGAGCCGATCCGCTCCCGACTCGACCTGGTGGGTGGCCACCGCCAGCAGGGTGAGGGCGATCACGAAATACAGGATCCGGGGCCAGGCGAAGACCGGTTCGATGATGGCGTTGATCCCCAGGTCGACCTCGCCCAACCGCTCCACCATCCACACCAGAGCGATCACCGCCATTACGGCCGAGGCGGCCACGAACAGCGGCCGGTAGAAGCGGGTGCGCCGCAGCAGATAGAGGGCCGGGAACAGCAGGATCACCACCGCGGCCTGGCCGATCTCTATCCCGATGTTGCGCCCCAGAAGCGATACGAGCTGGGTGCTTCGGGCGACGTCGAGCCCCTCGACCAGCGAGGCGAAGCCCATGCCGTGGAACAGGCCGAACACGAATGACAGGAGCCATTCCCGGTTGGCGAACACGGGCCGCACGTTGTGCAGGGCGGCCGCGGCGATCGACAGGGCGATGATGAACTCCACCAATTTCGACGGGGGCAGCGGTAGCACGTCGAGCCCGGCCAGGGTGAAGGTGATGGAGTGGGCCACGGTGAACATGGTGACGATCTTGAGCACCCGCCACAGTGATGAGCCGAAGCTGCTGGTCGGCCACCAGCGATCGTGGAA
This sequence comes from Acidimicrobiales bacterium, assembly GCA_965216685.1. Classification (GTDB taxonomy): domain Bacteria; phylum Actinomycetota; class Acidimicrobiia; order Acidimicrobiales; family SZUA-35; genus JAHELU01. The sequence continues at coordinate 1,428,331 of OZ244195.1, read as the reverse complement.
CACCAGCACCGCCGGTAGCAGCAACACCAGGACGAAGAGGATGTGGTCGGGGCCCGTCTGAATGTGGTTGATGCCCTGCTTGATACTGGCCACCAGGTTCTTGAACCAGCTCGGTTGACCCAGGTCGATGGTCTGGGTTCGATTGTTGCCGTCGAAGGTGGCCAGCGACTCCCAACCGTTCTCGATCACCCCGCCGGCCCAGTCATTGCCGATCAGCAACAGGGCGCTGCGGCCGTCGACCTCGTCGACGAAGGGGTCGAACCGCAGCTCGAAGTTGCGGGGCACGCCGGCCCCGTCGGCCGCGGTGGCGGCCCGGCCGAGGTCGACGGTGAAGGGGGCGACCAGATAGTTGTCGTCCTCCTCGTCGGCTTCGGAGAAGAACACGAACAGTTCATCGAAGTCGACGTCCCATTGCCGGCCGTCGGCGCCGAACTCGAGGTGTTGGGCCAGGTAGTCGATGATCTCCCGCTCGTGGCCGTCGATCACGTCCTGGTTGCCCAGATCCTCACTCAGCCCGAGGGCGGTGCGGACGTCGGGCACCGGAGCCTCGATCCGGCCGGTCAGGCTCGACTGGGTCACATCGAGGTAGAGGTAGGTCTGGTCTCCACTGTGAGCCGACGCCGCCGAGGCCACGCCGAACATGGCGGCCAGACACAAGCAGGCCGCCGCCACGACCGCAAACTTCTTGGTCACAAATCGGAACACGATCAAACTCCCCACCCACCGGTGCATCTGAACGAACCGCGACCACGATAGAACCGTTGGACGCCGGCCAAGGCCCAATCAGGTGAATGTTCTGGAAGGTTTTCGGAGCCGAACGGTTCCGAAATCAGCGCGTCTTCATACAGTGGTGAACAAGGGAGAGATCGTCATGGTGGCACGGTCCGGCGGGCCACAACCGAGGGTGGGCGATGTCCGGCGGTAGCGTCGCGGTCTCGTTTCGGTCGTCGGCCGACTCCGGCCCCGAACTGTCACCGATGCAGCGTTCGCTGTGGACCTCCCAGCGACTCAACGACGGGCAGCCGGTGCAGAACATGGCGCTGTTGTCCCATATCGCCGGACCGGTCGATCCGCAGCGGCTGGCCCGGGCCTTCGCCTCGGTGGTGGCCGCTCACGATGTGCTGCGGACCTCCATTCGTCGTGGCCCGGACGGTGACCGAGTGGTGTTGTTCCCGGTCGACCCGGCCACCGAATGGGCGTCGCTGACAGAGATCGCCGCCGTCGCCGTCGAACAGGTTGAGGCCATGGCCCGGGAGCGGGTCCGCCTACCACTCGACGTGACCCGACGGGCCTTCGACAGCCTGATCCTGGTTCATCCCGATGACCAGACCTGCTCGTGGTATCTCAACCTGCACCATGTCATCACCGACGCCACATCGTCGGCGCTGGTGTTCGCAGCCACGACCGAGGCCTACCTGGCCGACGAAACCACAGCGACGGCTACGCCCGGTCCGTCGTACTACGACTGGGTGCGATCGCAGTTCGAATCGTCGAACGGAGGGACCGGCCCGCAGCACCACCCCGATCGGTCCCGGGAGCGATCGCTCCGTCACTGGAACCAACGGCCGGCGGCGGCCGAGCTCGACCGCCTCTACCGCCCGGTCGGCCTCACAGCCCCCGATGGCGGGTCACCCAGCGCCGCCACCAGGTTGGCGGTCCCGGTCGAAGGCGATCTTCTGGCCTCCATCACCGAACGATTGGACGACGACTACAAGTTGCTCAGCGCCGACCTGTCATGGACCGTCCTGTTGACGACGGCCCTGGCCCTGCAGCTCCACCGGGTGTCGGGATCCGACCGTTTCGCCATCGGTATGCCGGTTCACCATCGGGGCCGCCCCGACACCAAGGATCTGGTCGGCCCGACCATGGAAGTGTTCCCGGTCGACATCGTGGTCGAACCGGACGACACGTTCCGCCGCCTCCACGCCCGGGTCGGGCGGGCGGTGATCGACACCATGCGCCACGCCGTTCCCGGGACCAGCCCGGCGGCCGACCACAGCGCGGTGGTCAACGTCATCCCCCGGGCCGAGCAGTCCCGGTTCGGGCCCCATCCGGTCGACACCCGTTGGATCCACCCCGGCGCCATTGATCGCAGTCACCTGATTCGTCTCCAGATGACCCGCTACGCCGCCGCCACCGAGGGCGACGGCCACACCTTTGCTCTGGACGTGTCGCACCGGGGGGCCGACGCCGCCCACCGCCGTCACGTCGTCGACCACTTCCTGGCCGGTCTGCGCCACCTGGTCGAACGGCCCGACGCCCCCATCGGGTCGGTCGCCCTGACCACGCCGGCGGAGGAGGCGTTCTTGGCTCGATGGGGTGGCGGTCGACCGGTCGACGCCGACCACGGTGGGGCCGTCATCGATCGCCTCCTGGCCGCCCTGGACGGTCGCGCCGACGTTGCCGTCGTCGACCGGCAACGCCAGGTGGCGGGACACGAGCTCGCGGGCTGGATACGGCGCACCGCTCATTGGCTGACGGAACAGGGAGCTCAGCCGGGGAGCCGTGTGGCCGTCGACCTGCCCCGCTCGACCGAAGCCGTGGTCACCATCATGGCCGCCCTCACCGTCGGCTGTTCCTTCGTCCCTCTCGACCCGACCCAGCCCGGCCCTCGTCGCCGACGGCTTGTCGAACGGTCGGGAGCCACGGTGGTGGTGTCGTCGATCGAGGCCGTGGCCCGGCTGGCGGATGCGGCGGCCGCCGATCCGATGCTCGATCCCGTACCCCGGGCCGGCGACGACGAGGCCTACCTGCTGTTCACCTCGGGATCAACGGGCGAGCCCAAGGGTGTGCCCATCACCAGGCAGGGCTTGGCCGACTATCTGGCTTTCGCCACCGAGGCCTACGTCGAACCCGACCGCCCGCCGGTCGCCCCCCTGTTCACCGCGCTGACGTTCGACCTCACCATCACCACCCTCTTTGTGCCCCTGTTGACCGGCGGGCGTCTGTTGATCATCGGAGCCGATGGTGTGTCCGGTCTGAGTGCCGTGGCCGCCCACCGCGAGATCAACTGGGCCAAGGCCACGCCGTCGCACCTCGACATCCTGATGCGGCTGCTACCGCCCGATCACGGGATACGAACGCTGGTCGTGGGGGGTGAGGCCTTCGGCTCGGCTCTGGCCCGGCAGATTCTGGCCTTCAATCCCCAAGCCAGGATCTTCAATGAATACGGCCCCACCGAAGCCGTGGTGGGCTGCATGATCCACCAGGTCGAGCCGTCGACCGTGGGCGATCTGGTCGAGGTGCCGATCGGCCGCCCGGCACCAGGGGTCATGCTGGCCGTGGTCGACCGCCACCTGCAGCCGGTGCCGCCGGGGGTGGCCGGCGAGCTGCTGATTCACCATCGAGGTCTGACCGCCGGTTATCTGGACACCGACCACGACGGCTCGACGCCGTTCATCGACATCGGCGGTCGCCGGTTCTACCGTTCCGGTGACCTGGTCCGGCTGCACGACCAAGCCGTCGGCCTCATCTATCTGGGCCGGATCGACGAGCAGGTCAAGGTCGGCGGTCGGCGGCTGGAACCCATCGAGGTCGAGCAGGCGCTGGGCCAACACCCGGCTGTCGGCCGGGCCGCTGTGCGTCTGTGGTCGCCCTCGGCCACCGATCCCACCGCCCACTGCGTGCGCTGTGGTCTGCCCGACAACGTTCCCGGGGTGGCCTTCGACAGTGCCGGTATCTGCGAAACCTGCCACGCCTACGAGGCGGTGGCCCCGGTGGCCCGCAGCTGGTTCAAGACACCGGAAGACCTCCGGACCGAGCTCGACAAGGCCCGGTCCAACCGCGGCGGCGACCACGACGTGCTCCACCTGTTGAGCGGGGGCAAGGACTCGACCTACGCCTTGTATCGGCTGGTTGAGTTGGGGGCCCGACCCTATGCCGTCACCCTCGACAACGGCTTCATCTCCGAGGGAGCCAAGGCCAACATCAGGCGCTCGGTGGCCGACCTGGGCATCGACCACGAGTTCATGACCAGCGACGCCATGAACGCCATCTTCGCCGATTCGCTGGCCACCCACTCCAACGTCTGCAACGGCTGCTACAAGACGATCTACACCCTGGCCACCACCCGGGCCTCCCAACGGGGCATCCCGCTCATCGTCACCGGGCTGTCCCGAGGTCAGCTGTTCGAGACCCGGCTCATACCGCAACAGTTCGACCTCGACCGGTTCGACCCCGAGGCCATTGATCGAGCCGTGCTGGAAGCCCGCAAGATCTACCACCGGACCGACGACGCCGCCAACCGGCTGCTCGACACCGAGGTGTTCGCCACCGACGATGTGTTCTCCCGCATCCGTTATCTCGACTTCTACCGCTACGTCGACGTCGAGCTGTCGGAGATGCTGGACTTCCTGACCAACCGGGCGCCGTGGGTCCGCCCGGCCGACACCGGGCGCTCCACCAACTGCCTCATCAACGCCGCCGGCATTCACACCCACCTCACCGAACAGGGGTACCACAACTACGCCATTCCCTACGCCTGGGACGTGCGCCTCGGTCACAAGACCCGGGACGAGGCCATGGCCGAACTCGACGACCGGATCGATCTCGACGAGGTGGGGTCCATGCTGTCGGAGGTGGGTTACCAGCCTCGCCGGCGAGAGGTGCTGACCGCCTGGTTCGAACCGGCTCAACCCGACCATCCGGACGCCGGGAGCGTCCGGCCCGACAGCACGGAGCTGCGCAGTTTCCTCAGCCGCCGCCTGCCCGACTACGCCATCCCGGCGGCCTTCGTTCCCGTCGACCGCCTGCCGCTGACCAGCAATGGCAAACTCGACCGCGACGCCCTGCCCGACCCGGATCGGCTCCACCGTCCGTCGGCCGGGCTGCATGTACCGGCGTCGACCGAAACCGAACGTCGGGTGGTGCGCACCTGGGAACGGGTCCTGGGCATCGAGCCCATTGGCATCGACGACGACTTCTTTGCCCTCGGCGGTGACTCGCTGGCCGCTCTGGAGTCCATCGTGGCCCTGGCCGAGGCATTGTCGATCGATGCCGCCGAGGATCTGGCCTTCCGTCATACCACAGCCCGTGGCCTGGCCGCCGTGCTCGATGGGCTGGTCGGTTCGGCCGCCGTCGATCCATCGCCCGGCCCCGGACAATCCGATCAGGCCGAAACGCCCGAACTCTCGCCTGGTCAACAGGCCATCCTGTTTGATCAAGCGGCCCGCCCCGATGATGTGATGTACAACATCGGGCGGGTCTACCGGGTGGCATCCTCGGCCACTGTCCTGGCCGATCTTGATGCTCTACACCGAGCGCTGCAAGAGGTGGCGGTCCGCCATCAGCCGCTGTCGTGGACCTACGGCGCCAACCGCCGACCGCTGGCCGGGTCCGACGCCGTGTGGTTCGAGGTGGCCGATGCCGTGGCCGAAGCCGAACTGGCCGAGGCCCTGGCCGCCGTTCACCGACGGCCCTTCGACCTCGACGACGGTCCGCTACTGCGCTGCCTCGTCCAACCGGTGAGTGACGGCCCGACGGCGGTACTGCTGGTCGTCCACCACGCATCGGCCGATGCCGAGAGTTTCGACCTGATCTGGAGTGAGACCAGCACCGTGCTGGAAGGGTCCGAGCTGCCGGCCCTCGATACCGACTACGCCTCCTACTGTCGCCGACAGCAGGAGGAGCGTGGTCAGCGCGACCGGGCCTACTGGCTCGACCGTGATGCGGGCCACGGCACCCGACCGGCGTTTGTGGTGCCCACCCCCGAGCCCGACGGCGTCATCCAGCGGGTGGCCACGGTGGCGGCCGACGCCCTCGACCACAGCGACGGAGCCAGTGCCTTCGCCGTGGCTCTCTGTGCCGTCGGATCGGCGCTCCGGCCGTTCTGCACCGGACCTGAGCTCGAGGTCGGGCTCATCACCTCGACCCGGACCGACGCCGCGGCCAAACCCCTCGTCGGCTACTTTCTCAATACGGTGCCCATGATCGTCGACCGAGATCCGGTGACCGTGACCCGGCGCCTGGGGGAAACCCTGGGCCACCGCACCTTTCCCCTGGCCAACATTCTGGCCGAGCGGCGAGCGACCGGTCTCCCGGCCGCCGCCCCGTCGATCTACATTGCCTACGACGATCTCGGCCCCCAGGCGTTGGGGGCGGCCTCGGCCCAACAACAGGTGCTGTCCAACGGTTCAGCGGTGGCCGACGCCACCATATTCGTGGAACGCCGCCCCGATCGTCTCGATCTCACCCTGGAGTACCGGGGCTCGGTCATGACCGCGGCCCAGGCCCGGCGGGTGTTGTCGGCCATCGACACCGCCCTGGTCGATCTGGTGGGGGTGGGCGAAGCGGTGGCCGGGGCCCCAGCCGACGTTCGATCGGGCGAGCACGGTCGGTTGGAGGGTCCGGAGCCGCCGCCGGCCGCCGCCGTGCCGCTGGTCGGCCGGATCGTCGAACACGTGGAATCACTCGGCAACCGACCGGCGGTGAGATGCGGCGACGACGCCCTGACCTGGACCGAACTCGGCCATCGCTCGGAGGCGCTGGCCCGCCACCTCATCGGTCACGGCGTTGCCTCCGGTGAACCGGTGGCCATCACCGCGGGCCGCTCAACCGATCTCATTGTGGCCATCCTCGGGGTGCTGCGGGCCGGTGCGGCCTATGTCGCCATCGACCCCACCTACCCGGAGCAGCGCCGGAGTCTGCTGCTGGCCCGGTCGGGCGCCCGTGTGGTGGTCGACCAGGCCATGGTGGAGCAGACCGTCCAGGGGCCTGAATCGGCACCGCAGCCCGACCCCACCCTGCCTGTTCCCGATCCCGACGATGCCGCCTACCTCATCTTCACCTCGGGCTCGACCGGCGAGCCCAAGCCCGTCTGGATCAAGCATCGCCAACTGGCGGCCAGCACTCTGGCCCGACCGATCTTCTACGACGAGACCGGGGCCGGCGATCCCATGCGATTCCTCATGGTGTCGAGCCCGTCATTCGATTCAAGCGTGGCCGGGATCTTCTGGACGCTGGCCGAAGGGGGCACCCTGATCCTGCCCACTGAGGATGAAGTTCACGACGTCGACCGATTGGCCGAATTGCTGGCCCAGCCCGACCCCGATCGGTCCATCACCCACACCCTGATGGTTCCCACCCTCTACCAGGCCATCCTCGATTCGGCCGAGCGGGAGCAGGTGCCGCGACCCTGGCCCGGTCAGATCATCGTGGCCGGGGAGGCCTGCCCTCCGGGTCTTGTCGACCACCACTACCGTCTCTTTCCCCGATCGCGGTTGACCAATGAATACGGGCCGACCGAGGCCACGGTGTGGGCCACCGGCCATCACGTCGCCGCCGACGACGACCCGGTCCCCATCGGCCGACCAATCGCCGGGGCATGGCTGGAGGTGCGGGCCCCCGATGGCTCGGTGCGGCCGCTGGAGGTGGCCGGTGAGCTGGTGTTGGGCGGGCTCGGCGTGGCCACCCAGTTCGGTTCGAGCTATGCCACCGGGGACCGGGCCGCGCTGGTCGACGGCACCGTGCAGTTCCTTGGCCGCATCGACAATCAGCTGAACGTCGGCGGCATCCGGGTCGAACCGGAGGAGGTGGAGCGGGTGCTGACCACGGTCGTGGGTGTGGGCGCGGCCCTGGTGACGCCGTCGGCCGGCCAACGACTGGCGGCCTGGATCGAATGCCCCGACGCCGTTGACGACCCCGGTCAGCGGGCCGCCTTGGAAACTCAGCTGCGCTCGGCTGCGGCCGCCACCCTTCCCCCTCTGTGGCGCCCGGCGTCCTACCATTTCCGGACCGAGCTACCGCTGACCGCCAACGGCAAGCTGGACCGTCAGGCGGTGACCGATCTCGAAGGCACCACCGAACCAGGCCATGGGCCCTTGTCCGACGGCGGCGAACCGGTCGATGGGCAACCGGCCGGTGGGGAACCGGTCGATGGGGACCGACTCCGGAACATGGTCCGGGTGTTCGCCACCACCCTCGATATGCCGGACTACGGGGTCGACGATTCCTTCTTCGATCGGGGCGGCCATTCGCTCACCGCCATCAAGCTGCTGCTGGCCGTCGAGGAGGAGTTCGGGGCCAGGCCCGCCGTCTCCACCCTGTATCGGGCGCAGACCCCGCGGGCGCTGGTTGCCGCCCTGGCCGCCACCGCCACCCCTTCGGCCTTCCTTGTTCCCGTCCAACCGCAGGGCACCCGGCCCCCGATCTTCGCCATCCACGTGCTGGGCGTTGACTGCGCCTTCTTCCGCCCGCTGGCCGCCCGTCTGGGCGACGACCAGCCGGTCTACGGGCTCGGCCAGCCAACCCACGACAGCGATCTCCGGACCGATGGCCCGACCTCGGTGGCCGGCATCGCCGCCGAGTATGTGGCCGAGATCAATCGGGTCAGCCCTTCCGGCCCAATCGTCCTGGCCGCCATATCGCTGGGCGGAGTGGTGGCATTCGAGACGGCCCAGCAGTTGGTGGCCGGCGGTCGTGAGGTGTCGCTGCTGGCCTTGTTCGACGCTGCCGGCCCCGAGGCCACCGAGATGCAGGCCGACATCGGCGTCAAAGGTCGTCTGTCCACCCACCTCAGCGCCCTCCGTGAGGACCCGGCCGACTACGTGCTGGGCCGGGCCGCTTTCAATCTGAAGAAACTGCGTCGGGTGGCCGAGCTGGCCGAAGCCGAACTGCGGGATCGTCTGGGGCTCGCTCCCGGCCACCGGCTGGAGGTGCGCCGCTTCATCGAGGAGAACATCCAGAGCCAGCTCCGGTACCGGTTCCAGCCCTACCCGGCGCCCATGGCCGTCTACAAGGCGGCCGAGGATCCGTTCACCGGGCACTTCCTGGAGATCGACTTGGGGTGGCGGCCGGTGGCCCATGGCGGTTTGACCATCCGGGTCATCCCCGGCGATCACCTGACCATGGTGGCCGAACCCCACGTCCAACACTTGGCCGAGCAGCTGGTGATCGACATCGAGGCGGCTTTGGACGACACTTGACGCCGCCGGCTGACGGCCGGCCTAGGCCGGATCAGGAAGCTCGACCATCGGGATGAGGCGAGAATCCTCCAACGCCGCGGTCCGATGACCGAGACCGGTCGTATAGGCCGGATTGGTGGCAAAGGCAAAGAAGTCCTCGACCGATTGCTGCCTTACCGCCAGGATCAGGTCCCATCGCTCGTCGTCAGGCCCGATGAAGGCGTGGCCCCCTCCCGCCCGGAGGACGACCTCACCGCCGGCGGCCAGCAGGTGGGGCATGGTGTGGTCGCTGTAGCGGCGATAGGCCTCGGCTCCCGAGATCGCCGTGGGCGGCGCCAGGTGGGGGTCGTTCGAGTAGTCGGCCACCTCCCTGAAGCGAAGTAGGTTCAGCATGGTGACCGGGCCGACGAGATTCCGGGCCATCAAGGCCACAGCGTTGGCCTCCGAGGGTTCGAGGTAGGGCATGTGACCATCTTTGCATCCGATCGGCCGGGTCTCGGGGTCGACGGTCCATCTATCCTGGAATCATGGCTGCCACCGATTCCGACCCCTCCGTCGACTCGTCCGTCGACCCCGCCCCGGCCACCCTTGCCCTGGAGGCCCACCCGAGTTTTGCCGGTCGACCGGGGCCGCTACTCATCATCGTGGCCGACGGCGTGGGCGTGGCCCCGCCGGTCGATTCCAATGCCGTGTATCGGGCCCACACCCCCACCCTCGACGCCTTGGCCCAAGCGCCGCTCTACACCGAGCTGGCCGCTCACGGCGTGGCCGTCGGTCTACCCAGCGACGATGACATGGGCAACTCCGAGGTCGGCCACAATGCCCTGGGAGCGGGGCGGATCTTCGATCAAGGGGCCAAGCTGGTCAACAAGGGGTTGGCCGACGGGTCGTTGTACGACTCCGAGCACTGGGCCACGGCGGTGGGCCGGGGCCTGGCCGGTGGCACGCTGCACTTCCTGGGGCTGCACTCCGATGGCAACGTACACTCCCACACCGATCACCTCTATACCATGATGCGGCGGGCGGCCGACGAGGGGGTGCGCCGGGTGCGGGTCCACATTCTGCACGACGGCCGAGACGTGCCCGCCCGCTCGGCCCTCGACTACATCGCCGCCACCGAGGCCGTGCTCGACGAGATCAACCAGAGCCACGACGGGGCCGACTTCCGAATCGCATCCGGTGGGGGCCGGATGTACATCACCATGGATCGCTACGAGGCCGACTGGGACATGGTCGAGCGGGGCTATCGCTGCCACACCCACGGGGTGGGACGACCCTTCGCCTCGGCCGCCGAGGCGGTGGAGACCATGTACGGTGAAACCGACCGGGGCGACCAGTACCTCGAAGAGTTCGTGGTGGTCGACGGCAGCGGTCATCCCGTCGGGCCGATGGTCGATGGCGACGCCGTCCTGCTGTTCAACTTCCGGGGTGACCGGGCCATCGAGATCTCCCGGGCCTACGAGGAGGCCGAGTTCACGCCTTTCGATCGCACCGACGGCGGGACCGTCGAGCACCCTGAGATCTTCTTCGCCGGGATGCTGGAGTATGACGGGGACCTGAAGGTGCCCACCAACTACCTGGTGGCGCCGCCCGCCATCGATCGCACGATGAGCCAATACCTGTGCGCCGAGGGGGTGCCCAGCTTCGCCATCAGTGAGACCCAGAAGTACGGGCACGTCACCTACTTCTGGAACGGCAATCGCTCGGGCTACATCGATGCTGAGCTCGAGACCTACATCGAGATCCCCTCCGACAACGTCGAGTTCAACAAGACGCCGAGCATGAAGCTGCGGGAGATCACGGCCGAGACCATCAAACTGCTGGAGAGCGGCCGCTACCGCTGGGGTCGGATCAACTTCCCCAACGGCGACATGGTGGGTCACACCGGCGACCTCGACGCCACCATCGAGGCCATGGAGGTGGTGGAAGAGTGTGTCGAGCGGCTGATACGGGTGATCGACCGGCTGGGCGGAGTCCTCATCTACACCGCCGACCACGGCAACGCCGACATCATGTACACCGAGTCAAACGGCGTGCGTTCCCCCAAGACGTCTCACACCTTGAGCCCGGTGCCCTTTGCCATCCACGATCCGGAATATGACGGCGAATACACCGTGGATCCGGTCGACGGTGCCGGCCTCAGCCATGTGGCTGCCACCGTCTTGAACCTACTGGGCTACCAGGCCCCGGCCGACTACAACCCCAGCCTCATTTCCTTCGCCTAACCCTTGGCCCCCGCCCGCCCCCGGCGACCCGCCTCGCCGCCCCGCCCGGCTCCCGCCGCCCAGCGGGCCCCGGCGGCCCCGGCGGCCCGAAGTGTGGTCGGTTGGGACCCCATTAGTGGGGTCCTGAGCCGCCACACTTCTCGCCGGAGTCGGCTGTCAGCGGTGGTGACTAGACTGGGCGATCTCGGCAGCGATTGCTCCCATCACCGTTGGTCAACCGTGGAGCACTCGTGTCGTCGTCATCAGTCCGACAAACGCTTGAGCACCAGGCCGCGCAACGACACGGCATCATTCTGCGCCGAGATGCTCTCAACCTCGGGCTCACCCATCGCCAGATAAAGCGTCGGGTTCAGCGCGGCCAGTGGGATGTCGGCCCTGTTCCCGGCGTCTACCTCCTCCCCGAGTTCTCCTCCAACCCACTCGCTCGACTGGTAGCTGCCTGCCGAGGTATACCAGGAACGCCCTGGGGACTTTCCGCCATTGCGCTGTGGGAGATCGCCGACCATCCTCGCCGTGCGGTAGTGGCCGTTCAGGGCCGGCGATCCGGTCGAGGGGTCGACGTCGTCCGCCCCAGGAGTTTCGATCACGTTCGTTTCACTCGTAGGCACGGTCTCGAGGTGCCGACGGTGGAGTCGGCGGTGGTCACCGCATCAGCCGTGCTCACCGCCGCCCGCCTTCACGAGCTCCTCGATGAGGCGCTACGCCGTCGAATGACCACCCCGGAGCGGATCGCCGAGGCCCTGGCCCGGTACCAAGGGCAGCGGAGGGCTGGGTCGGCGGTCGTCGGTGAGGTGCTTCGGGTCCGTCGTTCCGAGACCACGCCTCCCCTTTCCGATTGGAGCCGGTGGTTTGCCGATCGGTTGGTGGCGAGTGGGTTTCCCCGGCCGAGACTTGAACATCGGATCACCGCCTCCGATGGTGGGCTTGTAGCCCAGGTTGACGCCGCCTACGTCGAACATCGTCTGGCCTTCGAGCTCGATAGCGTCGCCCACCACCATACGACGCTGGCCTTTGAGGGCGACCGCTTGCGGGACCTGCGGTTGGCGGCCCAGGGTTGGAGCGCCCTCCGGGTCACCTGGCGGCAGTTCACCGACCAGTGGCATGAGATCGTTGCCGCGGTTGATGCCGTGCTGGATCAGTAGAGGAACATCGGCTTGCCACCGACGTGACGAACCTTGGGCCGGTACTGGTCGGCGTCGTACAGTTCGTCGACATCGACCCGCTTGACCCCTTCGCCGGTCACGCTGATCGGCACGTTGGTGTACGTACCGGAGCGAAGAGCCACCATCCGTCCCGACGATCCTTCCAGGGCCAGGTCGGCGGCCATAACCGCATAGTTGGTGGCCACCATCAGATCGAGGCTGTCGGGTCGTCCCGAGCGCATCAGATAGGCCACCTCCTGCAGGATGATGCCCTCGCCGGTGGCCTCCTTCAACAGGTCACCCAGGGTTCGCCCGATGCCACCGAGCTTACGATGCCCGTAGGCGTCGGCCTCACCCGACAGGTGAACGTCGCCCCCTTTCACCGTCGCCCCCTCCGAAATGGTGATCATGGCGTAGTGCGACGGGTTGGCCGCCTTGTCGGCCATGACCATGCCGGCCAACCGGTCGACATCGAACGGCACCTCGGAGATCAGGGCCCGATCCACGCCCGACAAATAGGCGGTGATGAGCGACGTCTCACCGGAGTATCGTCCGAACAGCTCGACGATGGCGATGCGCTCGTGCGAGCCGGTGCTGGTCCGCAGGTTGTGGATGAATTCGACCCCTCGGGTCACGGCGGTGGAGAAACCGATGCAGTAGTCGGTGCCGTGTACATCGTTGTCCATGGTCTTGGGGATGGCGATGACCGGCACACCTTCGTTGTGCATCCGCAGCCCGTAGGACAGGGTGTCGTCTCCGCCGATCGGCAGCAGGGCGTCGACGCCCAGCACCTCGAGCACCGATTTGACGTGCTCAGTCAGATCGTGGGGACCGTCATCGACGTAACGGTCGGGGTCGGCGGCCCGCAGGAACTCGGGAATCTCCGAGCCCTTGACCCGGCCGGGATTGGTGCGTGAGGTGTGGAGGAAGGTTCCCCCGCTCCGGTCGACGGTTCGGACCCTGGCGGCGTCCAGCGGCATGGTATTGGCGGCCAGCGAATCAGGGTCGGCCGGATTACAGGCCACGAGACCGCCCCAGCCTCGGCGGATACCGATGATCTCCGAGCCGGCATCAACCACCCGATTGACTGCTGCCTTGATGCACGGGTTGAGACCGGGTACGTCTCCACCGCCGGTCAGGATCGCGACCTTCATAACTGTTTCCTGCTTCCCTTAACGATTTCGTCTCCCTGGAAGCTGGTAAGGCTAGCGTGCCCGCCGGGCCCTTCGACTAGGGCAGGCAGCCGGCATGAGCCAACGCCAACCGAAGCAGGCGGTCCTGCCCGGATGTCATCTCGGCCCGGACCTCAGGGCTGTCGGCCTCGTCCGGAGTCAGCCAGGCGATATCGAGGGTGATCTGCGACGGCTCGCAGATCCCTTCCACCGGGACGACGTAGACCAGACTGACGGCGTGTTGCCGAGGATCGGTGTAACCCGACACTTCGCCGTCGGGAAAGTATTCGACGACGGTGCAGGGGGAGGGGTCGATCGGAATTTTGGGCAGGGCCAGCGAACCGAGGTCTTTCTCGATGTTGCGGATCAGGGCGTCTCGAAGGCGCTCGCCGAACAGTACCCGTCCACTGACCACACTCCGGCTGATGGTGCCGTCGGGCATGGCTCGGAGCAGGAGACCAATCTTGGTCACCTCCCCGTGATCGTCAACCCGGACCGGGACGGCTTCGACGTAGACGATGGGAACCCGGCCGCGGACGGTGGCGATGTCTTCCTCGGTCAGCCAGCCCTGTTGGGTTTCGGTTTTGTCGACCACACCTTCTCCTGTCACACCCTTACTCGTCCCCGCGCCTGCGAGCGGCCGTCGCCTGGTGGTGGCGCCGGCTGGTTCCTTTCCTGGGACGCCTATCAAGACTAGGCCAACGGCGGCGACCAGCCCCACTCGTACGCTGAACCGAAGCGAGCGGCCCGCGAGAGCGCTCTACGCCGAAGGCGCTAGTGTCGGGGCAGACCGCGAGTCTGCTCCGTGGTGGGCGGGAAGGATGTGGCAATCGTGTCTCAATGGCGCCGGGTGACGACGACGAAACAACCGACTGAAAGGTTCCGGCCGGTCGACCGCGCCGGTCGGATCGAGCTGCTGGGCCGCATCCCCGATGTCGGTCTCACCATCTCCCGGCCGGGCTACAAGACCGATGAGGTGGACCGGGTGCTGCGCAACCTGAAACCGTTGGGCCAGGAACTGGAGCGTCTCGTACAGTCGGTCGACAGGGAACAATCGATGGCGCCTGGTGGTCTGCCACCGCACAAGATTGCGTTGCTCAGGCAGTTGCCCCACATTCAGTTCTCCCAGGTGCGCAAGGGTTACTCCCCGGCCGAGGTGGATCAGTTGATGAGCGATCTCGGTCCCCTGGCCGACGACTTCGCCGAGCTGGCTCCGCGAGAACGCTAGACCGACCTGATGGCCGCCTCGGAGGGCGGCAATAAACGTTCTGTGCGCCATGGGCCCCGGAAGTGGGGCGTGGGGCGCACAGAACCGGGTGCCCGCGCTCCTGTATCGAACTTATCTGGATTTCTTTCATCAGAAAAGTTGATAGTCATGCGCTCAACTTTGTAGGATGGAGTCCGGATCGTTGATTCAAGTGACGTTGATTCGACAACAAAGGATCCCGGACGGGCAAGACCCCTAACCGATCCGGAGCCCCCACTTTCGAAGTTCACCCCGAACAGGAGCTAGAAACAACATGGCAAAAGCCGTTGGAATTGACCTTGGAACCACCAACTCCGTGGTATCGGTCCTCGAGGCCGGCGACCCGGTGGTGATTCCCAACGCCGAAGGATCCCGCACCACCCCGTCGGTCGTCGCCTTCGCCAAAGACGGCGGCGAGGTCCTGGTTGGTGAGGTGGCCAAACGTCAGGCCATCACCAACCCCGATCGCACCATCCGTTCGGTCAAGCGCCACATGGGCACCAAGTGGAGCACCGACATCGACGGCAAGTCGTACACCGCGCAGGAGATCAGCGCCCGGACGCTGCAGAAGCTCAAGCGTGACGCCGAGGCCTACCTGGGCGACACCGTGACCGACGCCGTGATCACCGTTCCCGCCTACTTCGACGACGCCCAGCGCACCGCCACCAAGGAGGCCGGCACCATTGCCGGTCTGAACGTGTTGCGCATCATCAATGAGCCCACGGCGGCCGCGCTGGCCTATGGCCTCGACAAGGGCGGCGACGCCGATCAGACCATCCTGGTCTTCGACCTCGGCGGTGGTACGTTCGACGTGTCGATCCTGGAGATCGGCGACGGTGTGTTCGAGGTCAAGTCGACCTCCGGTGACACCGAACTCGGTGGCGACGACTGGGACCAGGCCATCATCGACTGGATGGTGACCGAGTTCAAGAACTCGAACGGCGTTGACCTCGGGGCCGACAAGATGGCGGCCCAGCGGCTGAAGGAGGCGGCCGAGAAGGCCAAGATCGAGCTGTCGCAGGTCATGTCGACCAATATCAATCTGCCGTTCGTCACCGCCACCGCCGACGGCCCGCTCCATCTCGAACTCACCCTGACCCGGGCCAAGTTCGAAGAGATGACGGCCGACCTGCTGAAGCGGGTCAAGGCCCCGGTGGAGCAGGCCCTGTCGGATGCCAACATGAAGCAGGCCGACATCGATCATGTGATCCTGGTCGGTGGTTCCACCCGCATGCCCGCCGTGGCCGAGTTGGTCGAGTCGATGACGGGCAAGGAGGCCAACAAGTCGGTCAACCCCGACGAGGTGGTGGCCATCGGCGCCGCCATTCAGGCCGGTGTGCTCAAAGGTGACGTCAAGGACGTGCTCCTGCTCGACGTCACGCCGCTGTCGCTCGGCATCGAGACCAAGGGCCAGGTCATGCACAAGCTGATCGAGCGCAACACCACCATCCCCACCCGCAAGAGTGAGGTCTTCTCCACCGCCGACGACAACCAGCCGTCGGTCCAGATCCACGTGCTTCAGGGTGAACGCGACATGGCCATGTACAACAAGACCCTCGGAAAGTTCGAGCTGGTCGATCTGCCCCCCGCCCCCCGTGGCGTCCCCCAGATCGAGGTGACGTTCGACATCGACGCCAACGGCATCGTGCACGTCTCGGCCCTCGATCGGGCCACCCAGAAGGAGCAGTCGATCACCATCACCGGTCAGTCCAACCTGTCCGATGACGAGATCAATCAAATGGTGAAAGACGCCGAGTCCCACGCTGAGGAAGACCGCAAGCGGCGCGAGGAGGCGGAGATCCGCAACAACGCCGACTCCCTCGTCTACCAGACCGAGAAGCTGCTGGCCGACCAGGGCGACAAGATCCCCGACGACGAGAAGTCGGCGGTGACCGATGCCCTGGCCGAAGCCAAGACCGCTCTGGAGGGCGATGACATCGAGGCCATCAAGGACTCCACCGAGAAGTTGATGACCGCCAGCCAGACCGTGTCGACCAAGCTCTACGAGCAGGCGTCGGCCGCGGCCAACGCCGAGAGTGCCTCCGGTGGCGAATCGATGCCCGACGACGACGAGGTCGTTGATGCCGAGATCGTCGACGAGGACGATACCGAGGGCGAGGCGTGAGCCAGCAGGATCAGCACCACGAGATGCTCGACGTCGATCCTGAGAGCTCCGGGGGCGCGGCCGACGATTCGGCGGCCGGCCATCCGGCCCCCCCGGCGGCCGACGGGTCGACGTCCGACGGCGGAGGAGAACAAACCCCGGCTCCCGAAGCCAACGGCCACGGCTCGGCTCATGCTGAGAGCCCCGAAGCCGATTCGGAGATCGGCGACGTCGGCGCCTCGGAGACGGCTGAAGACAACGATGCGGCCGCCACCGAGGGCGAGCTTTCGGTCGAGGGTTTGGTGGCCGATCTGGAGCGGGTCACCTTCGAGCGTGACCAGTATCTGGAAGCATCCCGCCGGATCCAGGCCGAGTTCGAGAACTACCGAAAGCAGGTGGGCAAGCGGGAGACCGAAGCTCGGGAGCGGGCCAATGAGGGTCTTGTCGGCGAAATGCTGCCGGTGCTCGACGCCTTCGACGGTGCGCTGTCGAGCGGGGTCGAGGATGTCGCCCCCATGCGCAGCGCTCTGCTCGATGCCCTGGCCAAACAGGGTCTTGAGCGAATCGATCCGGTAGACGACCCGTTTGATCCCAACCTCCACGAAGCGGTGATGCACGACGAGGGCGACGGCGATCAGGCCGGGCCCGTCGTGGCCGAGGTCATGCGGGCCGGATATTCGTGGAAGGGTCGCGTGGTGCGGCCGGCCATGGTCCGGGTTCGTGGCTAGAGGCCGCTAGGAGAGTGAAGCAAACCCCATGTCGCAACATGATTGGCTGGAGAAGGACTTCTACAAGATTCTGGGCGTGTCCTCCGACGTCACCGACAAGGAGCTGACCAAGGCCTACCGGAAGCTGGCCCGCAAGTACCATCCCGACGCCAACCCCGACGACAAGACGGCCGAGGAGCGGTTCAAGGAGGTATCGGAGGCCTACGACGTCCTCAGCGACGCCGAGACCCGGGCCGAATACGACCAGATCCGCAAGTACGGTCCTGCGGCCGGCATGTTCGGCGGCGGTGGCAATCCCTTCGGCGGCGCCGCCGGCGGCGGAGCCGGATTCGACTTCGACGCCGGCAACCTGTCCGATATTCTCGGCGGCCTTTTCGGGGGTGGCCGAGGCAGTCGCAACGGTCCCGGACCGGGCACCGGGCCCCGCAAGGGCGACGACCTCGAGGCCGAGTTGACCCTCAGTTTCGACGACGCGGTGAACGGGGTCACCACCTCGGTTCACCTCACATCGGACGCGGCCTGTGACACCTGCCATGGCTCGGGCGCCGCCCCGGGCACCAGCCCGGAGGTATGTGGCCAGTGCCAGGGCCGGGGTGTCCTCGACGACGACCAGGGATTCTTCTCCCTCAGTCAGCCTTGTCCCCGCTGTGGGGGCCGGGGCCGGGTCATCACCTCGCCCTGCGGTACCTGTCGGGGCAGCGGCATCGAACGCAAACCCCGCCAGGTCAAGGTTCGCATTCCGGCCGGCGTCAAGACCGGGCAACGCATCCGTCTCAAGGGTCGGGGCGCACCGGGCCGCAACGGTGGCCCGGCCGGCGACCTGTTCGTGGTCGTGCGAGTCGGCAACCATGCGCTGTTCGGCCGCAAAGGCAACAACCTGACCATCGACGTTCCCATCACGTTCGCCGAAGCGGCCCTCGGGGCCAAGGTGAAGGTGCCCACCCTCGACGGATCGACGGTCACCCTCAAGGTGCCGCCGTCAACCCCGTCGGGCAAGACCTTCCGGGTCAAGGGTCGAGGAGTGGCCACCAAGAAGGCCCAAGGTGACCTGCTGGTCACGGTCAAGGTCGATGTGCCGTCGGATCTGTCCGCTGAGCAGCGAGCAGCGGTCGAGGCCTTCGGGGCCGCCACCACGGCTTCTCCCCGGGAGCATCTGACCGCCACAAAGTAGTATCAGGAGAAAGGGGAACGAGATCATGGCCGACGACAATCAGTCAACCGACATCTCCACCCGGGCCGTCTACGTCATCTCGGTGGCCGCCGAGCTGGCCGGATGCCACCCCCAGACACTCCGCATCTACGAACGAAAGGGTCTGCTCGAACCGGCCCGTACCGGTGGTGGCAGCCGTCGCTACAGCGATCAGGACATCGCCGACCTGCAACGGATTCAGCAGCTGACCGACCAGGGCCTCAACCTGGCCGGCGTGAAGCGGGTGCTGGAGTTGGAAGCCGAGGTGGCCGGGCTGCACGACAAGATCGAGCGGCTCCGGGCGGCGGCCGATGAAGCGGTGGCCGAGACCCACCGTCAGTACCGGCGCGACATCGTCCCGGTCAGCCAGAGCGTCACCCTCTACCAGCGCCGCCGTCGCTCGTAGCCCAGGGCAGCGAGCTACCGGGGCGAGACCAGGGCGAAGCGGTGGCGGGGGCGGCCGGGAGTGCCGTAGTCCTGGCTCAGCACCGCCTGACCCTTGTCGGTCAGGTACCGCAGGTAGCGTCGCACGCTCACTCTGCTGATGCCGGTCAGCTGGGCCACGTCGTCGGCCGTCAACGGTTCGGCCGCCTCGGCCAGCGCACTGGCCACCAATTCCAAGGTACCCGGCGACAACCCTTTGGGAAGCTGCTCGGCCGCCCGGCCCACCCCATGGAAGATACGATCGACGTCGGACTGAATCAGATCGCCGCCGCGGTCCAGGGTCGACCGCCAACGGCGATACTCGTTGAGTCGTTTCACCAGCTCGGCCTTGGAGAAGGGCTTGATCAGGTAGTGCAGGGCTCCCAGGTCGAGGCACCGCTTCACTGTGGCGATGTCGCGGGCCGCCGTCAGCACAAAGCAGTCGATTGATTGCTCGGCCCGTAGCCGGGCGATCACATCGGTACCCAATCCGTCCGGTAGGTAGATGTCGAGCAGAACGAGATCGGGCCGGAGGGTGGCACAGGATTCGATGGCCTCGGCTGCGGTCTGGGCTGAACCGACCACGGAGAAGCCCTCGAGTTCGTCGACGAACCCCTGGTGGATCTCCGCCACCCGAAAGTCGTCGTCGACGATCAGCACCCGGATATCAGTGGTCGGCACCAACCGCCTCCTTGAACTCGCTGCCGCCACCGGCCGAGTGGGGCATCTCGAGATCGAGTGTCACCGAGAACAGCGTCCCCGAACCGGCCTCCGAGTCGACGGTGATGATGCCGTTGTAGTGGGCCACCAGATCGGAGACCAGAGCCAGTCCGAGGCCGTCGTGACTACGACGGTCCTTGGTCGTGAAACCCGGTTCGAAAATGCGATCCAGAACCTCGGGCTCGATCCCCACCCCCGAGTCGGAGACGTCGATGTGGAGCAGGTCGTCCTCCGACCACACCCCGACCTCGATCTCTCCTCCACCGACCCTGGTCGACGTCAGATGGTCGACGGCGTTGTCGATCAGGTTGCCGACGATGGTGACGATGTCCCGTGACACTCTCACCTCGGTCTGGGGCAGTTCACCGATATGAGTGCGCAGTAGTACGTCTCGTTCGCCGGCCACCGCCGCCTTGGCCAGCAACGAGGCCACGATGAGGGCATCACTGCCGATGCCGACGTTGTAGAGGTCGCCGATGGCCCGTTGCGCCACCGAGTGGTCCTCGACGACACTGAGCACGTCCTGATGTCGTCCCAGTTCGATCAGCCCGGCGATGGTGTGGAGGCTGTTGGAGTGCTCGTGGGCTTGGGCCCTGAGCGCATCGACCAGGCCCTGGGCCGACTCGAGATCGCTGACGAGACCCTGCAGCTCGGTGCGATCGCGGAAGGTGTAGACGGCGCCACGATGACGACCCCGGATGGTGAGCGGCACGATGGTCACCAGCAGCACCTGTCCGGCGATCTCGAACGGAACATCGACCTGATAGGTCGACACCTTGCTCATGGCCAGCAGCCTGGCCAGCTCGGGGCGCCCTTCCAGCCTGGTTCCGAGGTCGGACTTGTCGAGCCGCAGCATGGTGGTGGCCACGCTGTTGGCCAAAACCACCACCCCGTTGTCATCGACCGAGAGGACTCCCTCGTGGAGCGCCCGCAGCAACCCGTCCCGGTGCTCATACAGGGCGGCGATCTCCGGTGGTTCCAGGCCCAGGGTTTGGCGGCGGATGGCGCGGGCACCAAAGTAGGCGGCAACGGCACCGGCGGCGAACGCCAGGCCGGCGGCGGCCAGCAAACCCGAGCGACGCTCCCGTAGCGAATCGGAGACCTCACCGGTCAACACTCCGACCGAGACGATGCCGACCACATCCTCGCCGGTGACCCCCCAGATCGGAACCTTGCCCCGCACCGACGGCCCGAGCGTGCCGGTCTCCACATACCAGTCGGAGATCCCGGCCAGGGCTCGTCCCGGATCGGTTGACACCCGGGCCCCGATACGGTCCGGGTTGGGATGGGAGTGGCGGATGCCTTCGATATCGGTGATGACCACGAAGTCGACCCCGGTGCGAAGACGAACGGCCTCGGCCGTGGCCTGAAGCTCGGGGGAGATGGTGTCGCTCACCACCAACTCCCTGACCATGGGAATCTCGGCCACCGATTCGGCCACCGCCTGGGCTCGCAGGCCGTATTGTTCCTCCAGGGCGGACTGCTCGAATCGGGCCACCGCCAGCGACACGATGATCAACACGAAGGCGATCACCGCCAGCTGTAGCGCCATGGCCTGGGTGACCAGACGGCGGTGGATCGGGGTGCTGCTCACACCCCCGATCTTGGCAGATGGCCCGAGGTCCCTCCACCGGGGTCGAGGCAAATCCCCGGTCGACGGCATCCGGTCAGACCTCGGCTGACGTGTCGGCGAACTCCTCCCGCACGTTGCTGCCCCGGATCAGGCTCAGGATCTGGGGCAGGAAGAGCACGGTAACGGCCATGATCAGGAGCACGATGTTGAGGGGACCGGAGACGAAGGTCGTGTAGTCGCCCTGGCTGGCCACCAGCGATCGCCGGAAGTTGACCTCCAGGTCGTCGCCCAGGATCAGGCCCATCAGAATGGGGGCCAGGGGCACCGAGAGCCGTCGGCACAGGAAGCCGATGACCCCGAAGATGGTCATGATGGTGATGTCCAGCGAGCTGTTGTTGACCGAGTACACCCCGATGTAGGAGATGACCAGGATCATCGGCATCAGGAACCACGCCGGGATCTCCAGGATCTTCACGAACAGCTTCACCAACGGGAAGTTGAGGAGTAGAAGCACCAGGTTGCCGATGTACATGGAGGCGATCAGCGTCCAGATGAGTTCGGGCGATTCGGCGAACACGTTGCCCGCTCCGGGCCGTATTCCCATCGAGATGAGGATCCCCAACAGCACGGCGGTCGTGCCCGACCCGGGGATGCCGAGTGTCAGCAACGGGACCAGCGAACCGCCGGCGGCGGCGTTGTTGGCCGACTCGGGGGCGGCGACGCCCCGGATGTCGCCCGACCCGAATGTGCCGTGGCGATCGGACAGTCGTTTCTCCAGGCCGTAGGACATGAATCCGGCCACCGATGCTCCGGTGCCCGGCAGCAGGCCGACGAAGAAGCCGATGACGCTGCCCCGGATGATGGCGCCGAGGGAGAAGACGAACTCCTTGAACGTCACCCAGACCCGCTCGGCTTTCTGGAACACCACCGATTCGCCGCCGATGGCATCCTCCAGCAGCGTCAGCACCTCACTCACGGCGAACAGGCCGATGGCGATGATCACGAAGTCCATGCCTTCCTGCAGCTTGAGCTGACCGAAGGTGAAGCGGTTGACCCCGGTCTGCAGGTCAGTGCCCACGGTGGCCAACATGATGCCGAAGGTGACGGCCAGCAGGCCCTTGGCGATGTTGGTGCCGGCCAGGCTGGACACCGTACAGAAGGCCAGGACCACGACCATGAACTTCTCGGGTGACTGGAACTCGGTGGTCACAGCCGACAGCGGCGGCCCGAACAGCATCAGTCCGGCCACCGCCGCCGTTCCGGCCACGAACGAGCCGATGGCGGCGATGGCCAGGGCCTGGCCGGCCCGGCCCTGGCGGGCCATCTGGTAGCCGTCGAGGGTGGTCACCACCGACGACGCCTCACCGGGAACGTTCAGCAGGATGCTGGTGGTCGAACCTCCGTACTGGCTGCCGTAGTAGACGCTGGCCAGCAGGATCAACGTCGAGGAATCCTCCAGGCCGAGGGTCAGGGTGATGGGAAAGAGTATGGCCACCCCGGTGATCGGGCCGATACCGGGCAGGACCCCGATCAGCGTGCCCAGGAGGCAGCCGACCAGAGCGAGGCCCAGGTTGCCCGGCGTCAGGGCGGCCTGGAAGCCGTCGACGATGTTGAACGCCAACAGGTTGACGGCCTGCACCTCAGAAACCTCCCCACAAGCCGTCGGGCAGCTTGAGGCTGAGCCAGTTGTTGAACACGAAGGCCAGTACCACCGGGAACAGCAGGCTCATCGGCAGCAGGCGCACCATCGGGGCCCGGAACAGCAGTCCGATGATGATGGTCATCAGGGCGCTGGCCAGAATGAAGCCGACCGGTTCCATGATCTGGCCGTAGACGTAGGAGGCGGCCACCACGGCAATGATCTGCCATGCCGCCTGGCGGGTGGGCCAGGTCGGACCGTCGTCAGGTCGCAGAATCAGATACAGACTGAGGGCGGCGAACAGGATGCCGATGCCGGTGGGCAACGTTTTCGGTCCGACGGGACCGGAGCCGAAGCCGGTCCCGTCGAACGTGCGGGATGTGACGGTGTACCAGGCGGCGCCGACAAGGCAGACCACGCCCAGTATCCGATCACTTACCGTTCCCGACCTGCTGATCTCGGCGCCGTCGGTGACGCTGTTGACGGTGGTGTCCGAGTCTTGGACCGGGTCGGCCACCGTCTACTCGGCGACCAGGCCGAAGGGCTCGGACAGTGAGCGGAAGTCGGCTACGGCGTCGAGGGCGAAGCTCTGGAACTCGTCGCCGGTCAGCCGCAACGGGCTGAGTCCGTTCTCGTCCCGAGCAGCCACCCATTCGGGCGACGCCTCGACCTGGCCGATGGCGTCGACCCAGAAGTCGTAGGCTTCGTCGCTCATTCCGCCGGGGGCCAGCAGCCCTCGCCAGATGGGGAAGGTCGTTTCGTAACCCAGTTCAACCGTGGTGGGCACATCGGGAATACCGGGGACCCGTTCCTCGGCCATGACGGCCAGGATGCGCAGATCCTCGTTGCCGATGGTTTCGGACACATCGAGGGTGGCCACCTCGATTTCTCCGCCCAGCAGTGCGTTCTGCGCTTCACCACCGCCGTCGTAGGCCACCCAGGGCATGGCCGCCGGGTCGATGCCCAGTTCCTGACTGAGCAGTAGAACCTTGAAGTGATCCTGGCCGCCCACCGGGGAACCGCCACCGAAGATGACCGATGTCGGGTCGGCCTCCACCGCCTCGATGAGCTGCTCGAAGGACTCGAATTGACTATCGGTGGGAACAGCGACAACCCCGAAGTCGGCGCCGATGGCCCCGATCCAGCGGAACTGGTCGGCCTCCAGGCCGCCGTACTGGTTCTGGGCGAAGCGGATGGCGGTGGCCGGCGAGGCGGCGATGACCAGGTCGCTGTTGTCGTTGCGGTTGGCGGCGATGTCGGAGAAGGCCACGCCGCCACCACCACCGGGCTGATTGGTGACGACCACGTTCTTGGTCAGGCCGAGATCTTCGAACAGCTGACCGATGGAGCGACAGGTGAAATCCCAGCCTCCGCCGGCGTCGGCCGGGGCAACACATTCCGGCGTCTCCGGGGTGAAGGCTCCGGCTGCTTCGGCCGGCTCCTCATCTGCCGGTTCGTCAGCGGCAGGTTCGTCGGCCTCGGCTGCCGGCTCGTCTTCGGTCTCGGCGGCATCATCGGCCGCCTCGTCGGTCGCTTCGTCCTCAGCTTCGGCTTCGGTCGCCGCCTCGTCGCCTGCGTCGTCGTCACCACCGCAGGCCGCAGCCAGGAACAGCAGTGCCAACAAGGCGGCCAGCAGCCGCATCCACTTCGTCGTCATGTGGGTCCTCCCCGTGAACGGGCAGCAAGAAGCTGCGTCGTGCCCTGGACGAAACCACGGAAACGGTCCGGCAACAAGGATGCGGAACTAAGCAAAGGGAAAAACCTTTTGCGATGGTTCTGGTCGTTCTGGTCGCGGCACCGGGCAAGACGCCGGGACCACCGGGCAAGTACTCTTGCCGGTAACGAGCGGCGAATGGGAGGTCGGCCGGTATGCGAGACAACAAGGGGGAGTTCACCATCGGGGTCGAGGAGGAATATCTGCTCGTCGACCCGGCCACCGGAGAGCTGGTGTCCGAGTCCGGGGTCCAAGCGTCGGTGATCGAATCGGTGAAGGGCTGCATTGGCGCCGAAATCGGGTTCGCCACCCCTGAATTCCTGCGGGCCCAGGTCGAGGTGGGCACCGGGGTCTGCACCTCGATGGCCCAGCTGAAGGACTGTCTGATCCAGCTGCGGACCGCGGTGGGTGATGCTGCCGCCGACCAGGGCCTGGCCTTCATCGCCGCCTCCACCCATCCCACTGCCGTGGCCGCCAACCTGAAACACACCGACGCCGAACGCTACTCCACCCTGGCCCACGACCTGCAGGAGGTGGCTCGGCGCATGGTTATCTGCGGGATGCACGTGCATGTCGGCGTCAACGACCGGGAGCACCGGATCGACATGCTCGGCCAGCTGGCCTATTTCCTGCCTCATCTGCTGGTGCTGTCCACGTCGTCGCCGTTCTGGGAGGGCCGGGATACCGGCCTCAAGTGCTACCGGTTGTCGGTCTTCGACGAGCTGCCCCGCACCGGACTGCCGGAACGGTTCGATTCATGGAGTGAGTACGAGCGCCACCTCGATGCGCTGATCAGTGCCGGTGCCCTTCAGGACTCGTCCAAGATCTGGTGGGACATCAGGCCCCACGGCACCTTCCCCACGTTGGAGATGCGGGTGGCCGATGTTTGCACCTATCTCAATGACGGGATGGCGGTGGCCGCTCTGTACCTTTGCCTGACCGGCATGCTCCAGCGGTTGCGGCGGTCGAACCAGCGGTGGCGGACCTACGCCAACATGCTGATCGACGAGAACCGGTGGCGGGCTCAACGCTATGGGGCCGATGAGGGCCTGATCGACTTCGGGATCGGGGCCAACGTGCCCTACGCCGATCTGCTGGAGGAACTGATCGAGATGGTGATGCCCGAGGCCGAGATGTTCGATTGCGTCGACGAACTGCTGCACGGTCGAGCCATCCTGGCCCGGGGCACCAGTGCCGATCTTCAGCGTTCGGTCTATCAGACAAAGCTGGCCGACGGGGCCACCGAGGGAGAGGCCCTCAAGGCCGTGGTCGATTGGCTGGTCGAAGCCACGGTGGCCGATCTCTAGCCCCTACCGTCACACACCCCACGCCGACCCACCCATTCTGTCGGCCTCCACGCGTCGATATCGACGCCTGGACACAGACAGAACGGTGAGGGAGTACAGGGACGGGCAGCAGCGAATGTTAACGGCCGGAGGAGGCTTCGGCCTCGAAGGCTCCGGGTTCAATCGAGCCGCTCCGACTGGTGCCCACCAGGTCGCGCGGGACGTTGCCGTTGTGGGCCGCCTTGCCGATCAGGCTCCCGCCGGAGTTCGGGCGGAAGTCGGCCGATCCAGTGTTGGTCGACGGATTCCGCAGGCCGGGGTTGCCGGTCATGACGATGTCGGAATCCCAGGCGGTGCTGTCCGGGTCATCGGTCACGAGGATGTTGGTCTTCGTGCTGGTGGATCCGGCGTCCTTGATGACCAGGGCCGGAATGCCCGAGCGGGCCCAACCGATGTTGTGGTGAACCTTGACATCGTTGACCCGGAAGGCCACCAACTCGGCCGCCCCGCCGATGATGACCGGGGTCCGGCCGTTCATGTAGGTGGTGTTGAACAAGATGTCGACCCGGTTCGACTCAAAGGCGATGATGCCCCGGCCGCCGTTGTCGAAGACCAGGTTGTTGGCGATGAGAGTCCGTCCGCTGTAGCCGTTCTTCTGGTTCGAATCGATGATGATGCCATTGCCGTCGGTGATGATCTTGTGGTCCTTCCACTTGGACGGCACCTTGTTCTCGTTGCGGAACACCCGGTTGTTCATCACCACATCGTGGTACTGGCCGTGGTCGGCGCCCTGACCGTGGTTGCGCTGGTGGAAGAAGGAGATGCCGCTGCCGTTGACATCGCTCCAGAACGAGTTTTCGTAGACCGAGTTGCCGATGAGGTGGACGTTGGAGCTTTCGTTGGCACTGATACCGGCCACCGGCATGCCTGAGATCGAGCAGTTCAGGATCCGCACGTGGTGGCTGTTGCTGATGGCGAATCCGGTCCCCCAGGAGTTGCTGGTGCTGAAGCCCTCACCACGGACCCGGATTCCTGAGATCTCGATGTAGTTGGCTTCCACGATCAGGGCGGTGCCGTTGTTGGCCACGATGACCGGGCTGTGCCCGGGGGCGTTGGTGATCCGGATCCAGTTGCCGGCGTTGCCGCTGTTCTTGATGAAGTAGTGGAGCTGGCCGGGGGTTTTGAGCTCCCGGTATTCGCCGTTCATCAGCAGGACGGTCTGACCGGCCTGCACTCGACGCAGGGCGTTCTGCAGGGACCTGAGCGCACTCGACTCAGAGGTGCCGTTGTTGCCGTCGTTGCCGTTGACCGGGTCGACGTAGATCTTGGATCCGTTGACCGGCACGTTGCTTCCCGACGGGGGAGGGGGCGGTGGTGGTGGCGAGGTCGTTGTGGTGGTTTCGGCCGTGGTACTCGTGGTGGTGCCGCCCGACGATTCGCCATCGCCGTCGCCCTTGTTGTCGCCATCGCCGGTCGTGGCGGCGTCGCCGGCTGCGGTGGTGGCGGTCGTCTCCTCGCCGGCGCTGGTTGACGAGGTTGTCTCCTGGTCTTCACCGTCGGTGGTGGTGGTGTCCTCATCGGTCGCGGCCGTGGTCTCGGTGGTGGTGGACGCGGCGCTGAGAGCGGCGAAGTTCTGCAGCTGGGTCTTGACCTCCAGGGCCTTGTCGACCTCTTCCGCCGTCAAAGCCTCGACCGGCTCGGGCGGTGCGGTCGTGGAGCTGGTACCGGTTGCTTCCACCGACTGGCGGCAGCCGTCACAGGTGGATCCGGCGTAGGCGAGAAGGGCGGCCAAGGCCAGCCCACTTACCGCAGAGATGATCCACCGCTGTATGCCCACGGCCGACGAGTCTAGCCCGCGCCCGCCGCCCGAGACGTTGTTTCGCCCCCAGAATGTGCCCTGATCGGGCCAACCTTTACCGTCTCTGAACCTTTTTGATCGGTATTGATTCCCAGCGGTGTGGAGGGCCGGGGTTTGCCGTTGGTTACTCTGGTAGGGCGATGAGGTCGGTCAAACGATGAACGATGGCCGGAGGCCGCCTGGCCGATCCGTTCTGGAGGAGGGTCAGCCGTCGTCGCCTCCTCCGGAAGAGGCCGAGTGGCGGGCCTTCTGGGGTGATGGTGAGTTCGATCGCGACCAGACGGTGGTCCAGCAGTCGCCGTGGGATCGCCTGACCGGTGTCGGCGGCCGCCGGCGCCCCTCGACCTACACCAAGGTGGCGATCGCCATTGGCATCGGCCTGCTGCTGGCCGTTGTTCCCCTGGTTCTGCAGAACACCCCGGTCGGCGGCCCCACCAAGTCGGTGCAGCAGCTGGCGGCCGAGGTGGCCCCGGAGCCGGCGCTCCGGGTTGATCGTTCACCGGAAACCCAGTTGTCGTCCCAGAGTGAGGTGACCAACGAGCCGGAGTTGAATCCCAACGCCATCTTCGTCAGCAGCGAAGGTGGTAGTGCCGACTCCGACGGCCTCGATGTCGAACGCCCGCTGCAGTCGTTGCAGGACGCTCTCGAGCGGGTTGAGCCGGGGTGGACCATCTACCTGCTCACCGGCCGCTACGACGAACTGTCCGATCCGGGGAACGCCCACTACATCGCCCGCCGGGGAGGTACCTCGGAGAACTGGGTCACGATCGAAGCCCTGCCCGGGCACACCCCGGAGATCGTGACCGGCGCAGCCAACGGCCTGGAGATCCAGGCCGACTACATCGAGGTGTCGGGCCTGACCGTCCGGGGCGAGAACTACGACACCGATAGCAGCCCGTGGGGCAACGGGATTCTGATCCGCAACTCCCATCATGTTCGAGTGGTGGGCAACACCATCTCCAACATGCCGCTCAACGGCGTCTCGACGGTTGAGAGTTCGAACCTGGCCATCCTCAACAACGAGATCTTCGAGAACGCCTTCTGGAACGCCTCCCAGGGCAGTGGTATCTCGCTGTGGCACTCGAAGACCGACGGTGAACCGCCCGACGCCGACGGCTACCACGACCGGGTTATGGGCAACCGGCTCTACCGCAACGAGAACCGGGTCAAGTCGAAGTGGAAGAACTACGAATCGATCACCGACGGCAACGGCATCATCATCGACCAGGGTCGGGAGACCGGCTACGAGGGCCGGGTGCTGGTGGCCAACAACGAGGTGTTCGACAACGGCGGCCGAGGAATCATGGTGTTCGAGACCGACCGGGTCGACGTAATTCACAACACCGTCTACCACAACGGTCGAACGGCCGAACTGCTCGGCGGGCCGGCTGAGCTGGTGGCCGGCAGCGCCAGCGACGTCCGCTTCTTCAACAACCTTGTCTGGCCCCGGGAGGGAGCAGAAGCCATCAAGGCGTCCAAAGCCAACAAGATCGAGTCGGGAGGCAACGTCATCATCGGCGGTGGACCGCCGGGATTCACCTCCGACAGCGACACCATCTTCCCCGGTGATCCCAAGCTGGCCCGCCCTTCGGTCGATGAGGCCGAAGCCGACTTCCGGCCCCAACCCGGGAGCCCGGCCGTGGGGGCCGGGATCACGCTGTCCACCCGGCTGAACTGGGACCGCTACGGCGGCGATCGTCGGACCGCCGAGCCGACCAGCGGTGCCTATCTCCTGGCCGGAACTCTGGAGTAGCCGGAAGGTGGCGCCCCGGCGGGTTGGCCGACGAGCGAGCCGCCCCGGGAGTGCAGGGCGGCGCTCAGAGCGGCCACGACGTAGAGCATCCAACCCTCCAGTGAGTGGATGATGCCTGACTCGGTGATGGAGATCAGGAGGGTGGACGACATGTACACCATGGGCCACAGGTTCACCGCACCACTGCTGTAGGCCACGGCGTTGAGCGAGCGGGTGGTGGCCCGGACGAAGCCGAACAGTACGATCCCCACGCCGACGACACCGAGCTCCAGCCACGATTGCAGTAAGGCGTTGTGGGCGTGATTGGGCTCCCAGCCCTCCGATACCCAGACCTCGTGAACCGGGCTGAAGTAGCCACCGAATGCCGCCTCGTAGCCGTAGCCCAGAATCGGCTGTTCCTGGGCGATGGGGATGAGGCCCTGCCACAACGGGACCCGACCGGTGAGGGTGATGTCCTTGTCCAGCCATTCGGCCAGCAGCTCAATGTTGGCGGTGGCCACGGCCGCCATCGTCACCGAGACAACGGCGATGGCCACCAGAGCCGCGCCCCGTAGGGTTCTGCGGCCACGGAAGACACGGTAGACGACCAACAGGACGGTGGAGCCGAGCGTTGCCACCAGCATGGTCTTGGATTGCGATCCCAGCAACAGGGCGAACTGGATGGGAATGCACAGGTAATACAGGTGTCGCCATGGTGGCCCGTCGCGGGCCACCACCAGCAAGATGGGGATGGCCAGCAACGAGGTGAACCCGAGTGCGTTCTTCTGAAAGAACACGCCGTCCCACAAGCCGTCGGCGTCGAAGCCGTAGGCGGGAAAGGCCAGCACGAATGCCAGGTTGACCAGACCGCTGATGGCGAACACCCGAGCCAGGAGTTCGAGGATGGTGCGCAGAGGGAAACGCAACACCAGGTAGGTGCTGTAGCAGGTGACGACGATGAGCACGATCGACTGCTTGAACGTTTCGAACGGGTCGGCCGACCACAGGGTGGAGGTGAAGGCCAGGGCGGCCAGGGAGATCGTGGTCAGGTCGAGTTTGAGCGCCCGAATCACCCAGTTGAACCAGCCGGCCACCCGGGCGATCCCCAGCCCCATCAGCGCCAGCTGGGCCACCACCATTTTGAGGTTGCCCTCCTGGTCGAGGAACCCGCCCCGGGTCTGGAACCAGTCGATGGGGAGGCCGTGGATGAGCACGAAGACGGTGACCACCACCGCCGCTCGCTCGACCCAGGTGGGGGCCGGCGGCATGGGCTGGTCGGGACGACGGGGTTCGTAACGGGCGGTGTCGCTGATGGTTGGGGCCAGGCTGGCAGCCAGGCCCCCGGCCAGGCCCCCGGCCCGGCTGCGATCGGGCTCGGGATCGTCGAGAAGGATCAGCGGGCCCGACGTGGAACCGGACGAAACGATGGAGCCGCTCGGCTGACGTTGGGCCATCGCCTACCAGCCTACATCCACACCACCGGGAGCCAATCCAGCTTATGGACTCAGAAAACTTGATAGGAGCATTGTCAAGTTTTGGTGGGTCCGATAAAATAGGAGCACTATGGCAATTGATCCCAAAAAGTGGACCATCAAGACCAACGAGGCCGTGGCCGCAGCCATCGAGCGGGCCGGAGCCATGTCCAATCCGGAAGTCACTCCCGACCACCTGCTCTCGGCCCTGCTGGGCCAGGCCGAGGGTGTTGTTCTGCCGCTTTTGACCAAGGTCGAACGGCCGGTGGCCGCCCTGCGGGCCGAGACCGAGGAGGCCCTGGCCAAACTGCCCAAGGCCTACGGCACCGAACCCCGCCTGTCCCGGCAGACCAACCGGGTACTGGAAGACGCCGATTCGGTGCGGGCCGAACTGGGCGACGAGTACGTGTCCACCGAGCATCTGCTCCTGGGTCTGGCCAATCCCGACCCCGGCGGCGCCACCGCGGCCCGCCTCAACCTGACCCGCGACGAATTGCTGGCGGCCCTGGCCGAGGTGCGAGGTTCCCACCGGGTCACCAGCCAGAACCCCGAGGATCAGTTTCAGGCGCTGGAGAAATACGGCCGCGATCTCACCGAGGCGGCCCGGGCCGGCAAGCTCGATCCGGTCATCGGTCGAGACGACGAGATCCGTCGTGTCATCCAGGTCCTCAGCCGTCGAACCAAGAACAACCCGGTCCTGATCGGAGAGCCCGGCGTGGGCAAGACGGCCATCGTCGAAGGCCTGGCCCAACGGGTGGTGGAGGGCGACGTGCCCGAGTCGCTCCGCAACCGTCGGGTCATCGCCCTCGACATCTCGGCCATGCTGGCCGGAGCCAAGTTCCGGGGTGAGTTCGAGGAACGGCTCAAAGCGGTACTCAAGGAGATCACCGACGCCGAGGGCGAGGTCATCACCTTCATCGACGAGATGCACACCATCGTCGGCACCGGGGCCGGGGGCGACTCGGCCATGGACGCATCCAACATGATCAAACCCATGCTGGCCCGAGGTGAGCTGCGCATGGTCGGCGCCACCACCCTCGACGAGTTCCGCCAGTACGTGGAAAAGGATCCGGCGTTGGAGCGCCGCTTCCAGCAGGTGTTCGTCGGTGAGCCCTCGGTCGAGGATTCCATCGCCATCTTGCGTGGTCTCAAGGAACGCTACGAGGTTCACCACGGTGTCCGCATCCAGGACTCGGCCATCGTGGCCGCCGCCACCCTGTCCGATCGCTATGTGACCGGTCGCTTCCTGCCCGACAAGGCCATCGACCTGATGGACGAGGCCGCCTCCAAACTGCGCATCGAGATCGACTCGTTGCCCACCGAGATCGACGTGGTCGAACGCCGGATCCGGCAACTGGAGATGGAACAGGTGGCCCTGGCCAAGGAGACCGACGACCAGTCGGCGGCCCGGCGCCACGAGCTGGAGGCCGAGCTGGCCGACCTCAACGAGCAGGTCGCCGGCATGCGGGCCCACTGGCAGAACGAGAAGGACGCCATCGAGAAGATCCGCACCCTGAAGGAGCAGGCCGACAACCTGCACCGCCAGCTGGAGCGGGAGGCCGACCTGGAGAAGGCGGCCGAGATCCGCTACGGCCAGCTGCCCACCGTCGAGCGGGAGATCGAAGAGGCCTCGCAAAAGCTGGCCGAGCTGCAGGCCGACCAGACAATGCTGAAGGAAGAGGTCGACGAGGAGGACATCGCCGAGGTGGTGTCCCGCTGGACCGGCGTGCCCGTTTCCCGGTTGATGGAGGGCGAGGCCCGCAAGCTCCTGCGCCTGGAGGACGAACTGCACAAGAGGGTCATCGGTCAAGACGACGCCGTCTCGGCCGTCTCGGCCGCCATCCGGCGGAGCCGGGCCGGCCTGTCCGACGCCAACCGCCCCATCGGCACGTTCCTGTTCCTCGGGCCCACCGGTGTGGGCAAGACCGAGTTGGCCCGCACGCTGGCCGACTTCCTGTTCGACGACGAGCGGGCCATGATCCGGATCGACATGTCGGAGTACATGGAGAAGCACACCGTCAGCCGTCTCATCGGTGCCCCTCCGGGTTATGTCGGCTACGACCAGGGCGGTCAGCTGACCGAGGCCATCCGCCGCCGGCCCTACGCCGTCGTCCTGCTCGACGAGGTGGAGAAGGCCCACCCCGATGTGTTCAACGTGCTGCTCCAGTTGATGGACGACGGTCGTCTGACCGACGGACAGGGCCGCACCGTCGACTTCGCCAATGTGGTGCTGATCATGACCTCCAACCTGCCGGGCGACCCCAAGGACTTCTTCCGTCCCGAGTTCATCAACCGGGTGGACGACATCGTCCGCTTCAGCGAACTGACCGAGGCCGACCTGGTCAAGATCGTCGATATCCAGCTCGAGCTGCTGGCTCGGCGCCTGGCCGACCGCCGCATCGCCGTCGATGTCAGCGATCAGGCCCGGGAGCTGCTGGCCCGCTTGGGTTACGATCCGGCCTTTGGTGCCCGGCCGCTCAAGCGCACGGTCCAGAAGGAGATCGCCGACCGCCTGGCTCTCATGATCCTGGAGGGCGAGTTGACCGACGGCGACAAGGTCCGCATCGACACCACCGGCGACGACGAGTTGACCTTCACCCGGGCCTGACCCCACCGGAACGTTGTGACCCGTACGACCCGTTTAGGGTCGTGGTAGTCACAAAGCTCGGTGGGATGAGGTTGGGTTGTCCTCAGGGTCGACTCGGGGGCATCCCTGATTCCGCCGGGCCAGCCCGGCCTTCACAATCGAGTCATGAGCATTTTGAGGAATCCTGCCCGTCCGCTGGCCATCGCTTTGGCCCTGACCGGCCTGGCCGTGGTGGTCACCGGTTGTCGGGTCAGCTTCGGCGACAACGACGCCGGCCCACCGGTAACCGAGAGCTACGACATCGAGCCCTTCACCGAGCTTCAGGTCGGCGGAGCATGGGACGTCAGCATCGAAGTCGGGCCCGAGACCAGCCTGGAGGTCGAGGTGGCCGAGGATCTGCTCGACGACGTTGTGGTCGATTCGAGCGGTGGTCGCCTCACCATCGACCTCGACCAGTCCGGCTTCTTCTCCAACACCGGATCCCACAAGGCCACCATCACCACCCCCGACCTAACTGTGCTCAAGCTCGACGGTGCCGTCGACACCGACGTCGACGGGCTGGAGACGGATCAGTTGGAAGCCACCCTGAACGGAGCGGTGGACCTCGATCTCGGCACGATGAACGCCCAGGAGCTCAACCTCAAGCTGGACGGTGCCCCGACGGTCGTCGGCAGCGGCTCGGTCTCCCGGCTCACCATCGACGCCGACGGTGCCGTCTCGGTGGAGTTCGACCGGGTCGACGTCAACGAAGCCGAGGTCGATGCCGACGGTGCCGTTTCCCTCGAACTGGGCGGCGCCCGGTCGATCACGGGGGAGTTGAGCGGAGCATCGAGCCTGCAGGCATCGGAAAGCGCCACCGTCGACGTTCGCACCTCAGGGGCGGCGTCGATCGATCGCTGACGCCGCCTTCAGCTCCCGGCACCGGCGGCCGCGGCCATCGCTCCCACTCGGGATGAGCCCCGGAGGGTGGCGACCAGATGGTCGGCCAGTTCGGCGGCGTCCGATCCCACCCCATCGAGAAAGCTC
Source organism: Acidimicrobiales bacterium (assembly GCA_965216685.1). Lineage (GTDB taxonomy): Bacteria > Actinomycetota > Acidimicrobiia > Acidimicrobiales > SZUA-35 > JAHELU01. Next base: position 1,393,595 of record OZ244195.1, on the reverse strand, counting down.
GACTTGCGCCGGCGGAGGAAGGGCAGACCCAGGATGTACATACCGGGCACGGTCGTCACTCCGCCGTCGTGGACAACTGATCCCTTGCTGTCGAGCATGGCGTCGGGCAACCACGGGTAGCGGGGCCGGAATCCGGTGGCCCAGATGACCGAACCGAACTGGTCGACGGGCGCCATCAGCGGTCCGTCGACGTTGCTGGTGGCCGCCGGCCGGTCGGCCGATTCGACCTCAAAGGTCAGCCCGTTGTCATCCACGAAGACATCGATCTGGTCGAGGAGCCGACCCATCTTGAGGTCGGCCGACGTGATGGCGTTGGCCAGGGAACCGGAGAACTGCAGGTGAGTGTCGGTCACCCCGGCCAAGCGGCCGGCCAGCTGCACGCCGTTGCCGACAAGTGTGTTGAGGTCGAGGTTTCGCTGTTCCGGTGATCCCACCAGTTGCAGCGACTGGACCCGGCGGGCCCGGTCGATGTCGTCGACCTCGGTGTGGCGCTCGTCCAGCAGCCCCAAGGCGTCCATCCACCAGTGGATGTTCATGCCCCGATAGGTGCGAGGCAACCGGACATGGTGGCCGACCGCCAGCGTGACGTCGCTTCCGGCCCGGGCCAGCTCGTCGGCGATCTGAGCGCCGCTGGCCGACGGTCCGACCACCAGCACCCGGCCCCGATCGATCTGGTCCGGGTTGCGGTAGTGGATGGGAGCAAGCTGTTGCAGGGCGGCGGGAAGATTGCCGGCCATGGCCGGGATGTTGGGGTTGCTGTGGGCCCCGGTGGCCACGACCACCGCCTGGCAGTGCCAGGGGCCCCGGGTGGTCTCCACCACAAACCGGGGGAGCGAGCCGGTGGCCTCGTGGAGGGGGCGAACGGCCTTGACCGCCACCCCCTCCTCGACCGGGGCGTCGACCGCCCGCCGGTACCGTTGGAGAAACGAGGCGGTCTCCCCGGCCGACATGTAGCCGTCGGGGTCGTCTCCGTCGTAGGAGAAGCCGCCAAGTCGGGTCATCCAGTTGGGAGTGAGCAGCCGGAGGGAGTCCCACCGCTCGGTCAGCCAGGAGTGGGCCACCTCGCCTCGTTCCAGGACCACATGGTCGATGCCACGTCGGCTCAGGCTGTGGCTCATGGCCAGGCCGGCCTGGCCGCCGCCGATGATCACGGCGGTCACGTCTCGGTGGCGGGGGATGGCGGTTGTCATGGCATTCACTCCTTGCCGATCAGGCCGAAACCACTACGGAGGTGGGGTTGGTGACGATGTCGAACACCGCTGAGCGCTTCTGGGACTGGGCCACGACGGCCTTGATCTCGTCGTCGGTGGCGTCGGCATCGATCTCGAAGTTGACGCGAATGGCGCTGAAGCCGTTGCGGACGTCGGGGTCGATACCGAGGATGCCGGCCATGTTCATGTCGCCCTCGACGACGGCCGACACGGAGTTGAGCTGGATGCCCCGGTTTGTGGCCACCGAGGCCACGCCGGCGGCCAGGCAGCCGGCCAGGCCGCCGAGCACGGCTTCGAGGGGGGTCATGCCGTTGTCCTCGGAGGCGAAGATCTCGGGGTGGTCGGTGTCGATGCTGTGGCCCCGGCCCGGGTGCTCCTCACCCAGTCCGAAGAATCCCTGGACCTCGGTCCGGGCATGGGTGCCGTTCTGCCAGTCGCAGCGGGCCCGCCAGGTGAAGGCGGCGGCCGGCGGAGCCTGGGTCAGGGCCTCTCGGGCGCCGAGCAGAGCCTCCACGTTGACGCCGTTGTCGACCGGTTTCGTGTCGGGGGTTTCGGTGATGGTCATTGTTTTCTCCTTGATGTGATTGGTTTGTGGTTGGTTGTTTGTGTGATTGGGGGCCGGCGCTAGGCGGCCTGAGCGACCACACAGGTCAGCTCATTGACGATTCGGTAGGAGCCGTCGGCGGCCCGACAGTGCTCGATCGTGGGCATCAGCCGGCGACGCAGCTCGGCCTCGCCCACCGATTCCAGGGCCGGGACCAACAGGCCCGGCGACCGCATGGCCCTCCAGGCGTCCTCGGCGTCGGCGAACTCCAGGATCGACGGTGTCTCCCACCGCTCGATGGCGGCGAAGCCGGCGGTGCTCAGCATCTCCTCGACCACACCGGGGGTCCCGATCGAGGCCAGGGAGATCATCTCCTCGCCAACGTGGGGAGTTGACTGGCCGAGGGCGATGAACCAATCGCGCATGTCGAGGTGATCACCTCGGCCCCAGAAGGTGATGCCGATCCCCCCGCCGGGGCGGAGCACCCGGTGAGCCTCCCGCAGGGCGTCGGTGCAGCCGCCCCAGATGCCGTTGAACGACGTGACGGTGTCGAAGCTGCCATCAGCCCAGGGCAGGGCGAACATGTCGCCTACCCGAAGATCGGCGTCGGGGGCCCTACGGCGGGCGATCTCGATCAGCGCTTCGGCTGCGTCCAACCCGCTGACGGTTGCCCCCAGCCGGGCGGCCCGCCCAGCGGCGAACCCGGAGCCGCAGGCCATGTCGAACAGGTCGGTGCCCCGGCCCACGGCCAGGCGGCCGAAGATCGACTCGATGGCGTCGGCCCCATAGGGCTCGAAGCGGTAGGCCCAGTCGATGGCGGCGTGGCCCCAGGCCCGCCCCGCTTCGGCCCACACCGGTTCGTCGACCGATTGCACGGTTGCTTCGTCGGCCGGGGCTGCGGTGACGGTGATGGCGTTCATGGACTTCTCCTCGATCCTGGGCTGGGCGGTGATTGCGTTGTGTGGGATCAACGATGATCGATGGACTGCCTCAGGTCCTGAAGATGATGTGGAGAGGTTCTGAAGAAACGAAAATTGCAGCAAAAAGCGAGGTCTAGCCTCGCTTTTTGCTGCAATTTTCGGGTTGCTCGGGCCTTTTAGGGCAAACGGGACCGCAAGGTTTCAGCCAGTGTCGTGGCCCCCAGCCGTTGGTACAGGTCGAGGGCCATGGCCGAATTGGTCTCGGCCGCGGTGCTGTCGCCGGCCCGGACATCGAGCAGGCTGAGCACGTCGGCCGCCGCCCGGCTGGGGGCCCAGGGGTGCCCCAGCATCACCGCATTCAGCGGTTGTAGAACCTCTCTCAGTGGCTGGATCAGGTTCGGGCGGTCGAGGGCCAGGGCGGTTTCAGCCGCTCCCACCAGCCCCATGCCGCCCATGAAGTTCTCGGCCAGCCTCCCGAGGCGGGGAACAACTCCCTCCACCGTGGCCCCTGCTGTATCCCGGTCACCGGCCAGGGCCTCCACCCAACTCCAGCTGGCCCGCATGGCGTCACTGGGCACGGTTCGGGCCACCTCCCGCCACCGTTCCAGCGACCGTTCCGGCTCTCCGGCCGTTACGTCGATCAGCAGGTGGACGAGTCCGTGTACCACCAGGCCGGCCTCGCCCCACGGCTCCCGACCCAACGGCAACGCCTCGTCGGCCAGCTTTCTGGCCCGCTCCAGATCGCCGTCGAAGAGCGCGAAGGTTGCGGCCAGCGACGTCATCCGCCACTGATCCACCTCGCGTCGGTGTCGGGGATCATCGGCGATCTCGGCCGCCAGCTCCCACAGGGCTTCACCCTCGCCCCGGGCGTACATACCGATCTCCGGGGCGCAGGCATCGCTGGTCAACGCTCCCAGCTCTTTGCGCAGCGATTCCAGTTCCTCGTCCAACACCGAGGTGGTGGGCACCATGACCGGGCTGGCGATGGCCATCCACCGGGCCTCCATGACCTCCAGCCGCTCGTGACTGGTCTCCGGCCCGACCAGCTCGACGGCCCGGGCGCTGATACGCTCCCGGTCGGCCAGGTCACCGCTGAACAGGTTGAAGGCGGCCTTCTTGGCCAAGAGTCGGGCTATCGTCACCCGCTCGGCGTCGTCCACCGGGCCATCACCGTCGTCCACGGTGGTGTGGGCCAGCGCCTCGTCGATCAAGGGAACCACTGTGCGGTCTTGACTGGCCCGAAACGGGCTGACCCCCCAGCGACCCAGGGCGGCCGCCATCAACAGATCGGGCCAGCCATTGGTACGGGCCAGCTGGGCTGTGCGTTCGAACGGCTCCAAGGCCTGCGGCTGTCGGCCGGCGGCGTTGTAGGCCGCCCCCAGCTCGGCGTACATCTCGGCCCGCTGGCGGGTGTCCATCGAGAGATCCACCGCTCGGGCCAGAACCCCGGCGGCCGAGTCGTAGTCGAAATCGGCAATGGCGGCGGCCGCCGCCCGCCGGACCTTGCCCACCACCTCATCCCGGTCGAGCACCGGGGCGGCCCAGATCAGGTGGTGGGCCACGGCCATGGCGTTGCCGCCCCGCTGCTCCATGACCTGGGCCAGCCGGGCGTGAAGGCGGATGCGGCGAGCGTTGCTCATGGAGCCGAGGACGGCCTGAGGCATCAGCTGATGGGAGAAGCGGAAGCGGTCGGCCACCTGATCGACCTCATGGATCAGCTCCGCTCCCAAGGCCACGTCGATGGCGTCGAGGGCTTCGGTGCTGGACAGCTCGGTGGCGGCGATGACCAGAGCCAGCGAAAACTCCTGGCCAATGGCCGCCCCCGTGCTCACCAGCTGATTGACCGGGTCGGGCAGCCTCTCCAGCCGAACCCGTACCAACTCGGTCACCGATCGGGGGAGGCGATCAACGCCTACACCGCCCCGCAGATCCCGCAGCAGCTCGGTGGCGAACAGGGCATGGCCGCCTGACATGGCGAACACCTGATCGCTGATGTCGGCCGCCCCGGTGGCCGAACCGTCGCCGGCGCCATCGTCGTCGCCATCCCCGGTGGCGGCCACCGCTCGGGCCAGCTCGGCCACCTCGGCGGCCGTCAATCCGTCCAAGTCGGTACGGACCACGCTGGCGTGCTCGCCCAGCTCGAAGAGCCAGTCTCGGGCCGCTTGATCCAGGTCGTCGATGGTTGTTCGGAATGTCATGATCAGCAGCACCGGAGCGGTTCCCCGCCGTAGCAGAAGCGAGGTCAGAGCCCGGGTGGCGCCGCCGGCCCATTGGACGTCGTCGAGCACCACAGCCATGGGATGGCGCCGACCGGCCCGTTCCATCAACACGGCCAACGCATCGATGACGGCGTACTCGTCGGCCCCCCGCAGCGGTTCGGCTTCTACCGGCCCCAGTCGCGCCTGGAGCGATGGCGACACCGCCCGCAGGTGGAGGTCGATGCCGGCCACATCGGCCTGTAGCCGGTCGAGATCCGAGGTGTCGACGTAGATGGCCAGCGCTTCGAGCCAGGGTTGGAGGCTGGTGGCCATGTAGGGATCGCACCGCCCGCCGAGAGGGAGAAACCCACGGCCGGCGGCCCGCCGGGCCACCTCGGTGGCCACTCTGGTCTTGCCGATGCCGGGTTCTCCTCCCACCATCAGCACCGCCGTCTGTCCGGCCAGCACCCGTTGCTCGAGTTGACGGGCGGCCTCCAGCACGTCGTGGCGACCGACGAACTCGAACTCCTCGTCGACACTCAGGGCCAACCGCTCGGCCCGCTCGACGGCGCTCACCATCGGCTCTTCGCCGTCGGCTGCCGATCCCGGCGGAGTGGTGTTGACACCGGCCGTGGAGTCGGTACCTGCGGTCGTTCGGGTTTCGTCGCCCACCTCGGTGACGTCGGCCACGAACTGGTAGCCCCGGCCGTGGACCGTGGCGATGACCCGCTGGGCCCGGCCGTCGTCTCCCACGGCCCGCCGGGCCGACTTGACACGGCTGGTCAGAGCCGATTCCGACACGAACCGATCGCCCCAGATGTTGTCGAGCAGCTCTTCTTTGGGCACCACCCGGTCGCGGTGGCTGACCAGGTAGACCAGCACGTCAAAGACCTGGGGCTCGATGGCGACAACGTCTCCGCTCGAGGTCAGCCGAAAGGTTGCATCATCGAGCTCGAATTCATCGAACACGAAGCGCATCCCCGGCGAGTATAGACGCCCTGGTAGCGCTGTTTCAGATCCAAATCAGCCCCCCCACCCCACCCCCATCGCCGAACTTTGGGACTGCTACGACCCATTAACGGGTCGTAGCAGTCCCAAAGTTCCGGAGGGATGGTGGCGGTGTGGCGGGGTCAGGCTTCGGTGCTGCGCAGGTAGGGCACCCCCAGGGCCGACGGGGCGTTGACCCGACGGCTACCCACGGCCAGAGCGGCCAGCGTCACCAGGTAGGGGAGAGCCAGGAAGAACTCGTAGGGAACCGACGAGTCGAGGCTCTGGAACCGGAACTGGAGGGCGTCGAGGGCCCCGAAGAACACGGCTCCGGCCACGATCCAGCCCGGTCGCCAGCGACCGAAGATCACCAGGGCCAGGGCGATCCAGCCTCGTCCGGCGGTGATGTTGGAGTTGAAGAACCCGAGCTGGCCGACCACCAGCAGGGCCCCACCGAGGCCGGCCAGACCGGAGCCGACGATGGTGGCCTGGTAGCGGACCAGATTGATCGAATGGCCGGCGGCGTCGGCGGCCTCCGGCGTCTCCCCGGCGGCGTCGAGCACGATGGTTTGATAGGACCGCTTCAGCCACCAGGCCAGAGCCGCCACCAGGATGGCGGCGGCATAGGCCACCCAGGTCTGGCGGAAGATCCCCTCGCCGATCAGGGGCAGATCCTCCAGGACCGGTATGCCGATGGGTTCGGGCAAGGGCGACCGGGGTGGGATGGGTTGGTCGCGGAACAGTTCGGTGTTGAGGAACGAAGTCAGGGCCAGACCAACCAAGGTGAACGACAACCCGGCCACCACTTGGTCGACCCGCAGGCCAACCACCAGAGCGGCAAAGGCAGCGCCAACCACACAACCGGCGACGAAGCCGGCGATCAATCCAACGGGAACCGACCCCGTCCGCCAGGCGCCGGCGAAACCGAAGAAGGCACCGATGATCATGGTTCCCTCCAGGCCCAGGTTGAGCACCCCGGCCCGTTCGGTGATCATCTCCCCGATGGCGGCCATGGCCACCGAGAGGGCCAGTCGCACCCCCGAGGCCAGGATGGCGGTCCAGAAGGCCAGCTCGGCCAGTTCAGCCATCGGAAGCCTCCTCGGCTGCGTCGTCGGGTCCGGAGCGGACTCTGGCCAGCCGGCCCCGGCGTTCGACCAGAGCCCGGGCCGTGATCACACAGACCACGATCAAGCCCTGGACGGTCTGCATCAAGGTCACCGGAACCCCGGTCTTTCGCTGGGCCGCCTCGGCTCCCACCAGCAGGGCGGCCAGGCCCACGGCGGCGGCCAGGACCCCGTAGGGTTTGTTGCGACCGAGGATGGCTACGATGATGGCGGTGAATCCGAACCCGGCGGCCGTTCCCGAGGCCACCCGGATCTGGTCCGAAGCCAGCACAACGTAGCCGGCCACCCCGGCGAAGGCGCCACCCAACATCAGTAGGACTAACGGCACAAGGGTGCGCCGCTCCTCGTTGGCGTAGACGGCGCTGGCGTTGTCGCCGTGGGCCCGGACGATGTACCCGAATCGGGTTGAGGTCAGCACCCAGTGCAGTACCGGCACGGCGGCCAGGGCCAGCAGGACGCCGGCTCCGGTGTCGATCCACGGCAGGTCGGGGATGGCGCCGGTTCCCACCACCCGGGACTGGGGCAAGCGGCTTTCCGGGTCCTTGAGCACGGTGCGGGTGGCCCACACCAGTAACGAGGTGGCCACGAACACCAGCAGCAGGGTCGCGATCACGGTGTTCACTCCGAACCGGGTGTGGAGGATGCCGGCGGCGGCGGCCCACACCATTCCTCCCAAGGCACCGAGGAGAAGACCCAGCGGCACGGCCACGATGGTGGGCATCGATGTTCCGCCCAGCACGGCGATTGAGGCCAGCGCCCCCAACACCATCTGCCCTTCGGCTCCGATGTTCCACACGCCGGCCCGGAAGCCCACAGCCAGGCCCAGCCCGATCAGCAGTAGAGGGGTGGCCTGGGTCAGCGTGTCCCGCCAGCCGGTGCGGGCGAAAATCGACTCGGTGATCGTCAGCCGGTAGACCTCGAAGGGGTTGGCTCCCGACCACAGGATCAGTAGGCCACCGATGGTCAACGCCACCAGGATGGCGGCTGCGGTGGTGAGCGCTCCGGTGGCGGCCGAGTTGGTGACCCGGGTTCGATTGGCCGGCGCGGTGGTGGTCGTGGTCACCGTCACGAAGCCTCCCCGGAAGCGGCCTGACCACCGGGAGACGTGTCCACTCCGGCCATGATCCGACCGATTCGGGCTCGATCGAAGGGCCGGTTGAAGGGGCCATGAAAGTGTCCGTCGGAGGCCACGTAGAGGCGATCGACGGTCTCCAGCACCTCGTCGAGGTCGGCCGAGACGAACAGGACGGCACCGCCGTCGCGGGCGAAGTCGATCGAGGCCTGGCGGACCATGCCGGCCGCTCCCGGGTCCAGTCCCCGGGTCGGTTGACAGGCCACCAGCAGCTTGGTGTTCTGGCCGAACTCCCGGGCCGCCACCAGCTTCTGGGCATTGCCCCCCGACAGCGATCCGGCCGAGTGGCTTCGTTCCCCTTTCACCGTCCACTGCGACAGCAGGGAGGTCGCCCCGTCGGGGTCGGGACTGAGGCGCCACCGGGTGCGCCCCAGTCGCAGATTTTCCTCACAGGTCATCGGTCCGACCAGGGCTCGGGCATAACGATCGGACGGTAGGTAGGCGACTCCCATCTGGATGCGCCGCCGGGGATGCACGCCGAGGAGACTCCGACCCTCGAGGGTGATCGAGCCCTCGTCGGCTTCCAGCAATCCGCAGATGGCCAGTTCCAGCCCGACCTGGCCGTTGCCGTCGACCCCGGCTATGCCCACCAACTCGCCGGAACGGACCTCCAACGACGCGTTGCGGACCTTGCCGGCGCTCAGGTTCTCGACACTGAGGACCACATCGCCCGGGGTCGGCTCGTCACGGTGGATCGACGCCACCTCCGAACCGACCATCTCGGCCGCCAGATCGGCCGGGCTGCGGTCTCCGACCGCCGCCTCGGGGCTGACGATCTTGCCGGTGCGCAGCACCACCACCCGGTCGGCGGCGGCCGTCACCTCTCGCAGCCGATGGGTGATCAGGATCACCGCCTTGTTCTGCTCCACCGCCAGCCGTTTGACCACGTCGAGGAGAGCGGAGGCCTCGTCGTCGGTGAGGACCGCAGTTGGTTCGTCGAGCAGCAGAACGTCGGGGTCGGCGTCGAGGGCTCGAAGCAGTTCCAGCCGCTGTTGTTCGCCGACCGACAACCGGCCGACGACGGCGTCAGGATCAACCGAGAATCCGAGCTCGGCCGCCTCCTGGGCCAGCTGCCGTGACGCCTCGGCCCGGCGGCAACGGCGGGCGGGGTCGGATCGGAACAACAGGATGTTCTCGGCCGCCGTCATCGTCGGGACGAGGGCGAAGTGCTGGTGGACCAGGGCGATCCCGGCGTTCACCGCATCCTTGGGCGACTGCGGTTCATAGGGCCGACCCCGCAGCAGGACCTGGCCGCTGGTGGGCGAATCGAGCCCGCCCAGGATGCGCATCAGCGTCGTCTTGCCGGCGCCGTTCTCCCCGAGCACGGCCAGCACCTCGCCCTGGCGGACGTCGAGACTGACGCCGGCCAGGGCGGCCACGTCGCCAAACCAGCGGGAGACGTTCTCCACCTGAATGATGGGTTGGTTGTCGTCACTGGTTTGGTTCATGGTAGGTGCCGGGTGCAGGGCCGTTCGGTGGTTACTCGGTGCCTACTCGGGAATGAAGGGAACGGTGAAGTCGCCCGACTTGATCTCGGCCAGGCGCTCCTCGTAGAGGGTCATGGCCTCGGCCGAGATGCGGTCGGACAGACCGTCGTTGATGGCCACCACCAGACCTTCGTCGGCCACGCCGACTTCGTAGTAGTCGGCCGTGCCACCCTCGGCGAAGGTGCCGTCGGAGACGTCGGTCACCATCTGACGGAGCAGGGCGTCGGTCTGCCACACCATGGAGGCCAGAATGTTGTCGGGGGCGATGCTGGACATGTCACCGACGTAGCCGGTGGCCAGCAGGTCACGCTCCTGGGCCAGCTCGATTTGGCCGAGCACCGGGCCCTCGCCGCAGGCACCGAAGACGTCGGCCCCCTGATCGGCGGCGGCCACCGCGGCTTCCTTGGCCTTGGCCACGTCGATCCAATCGCCGACGTAGGTGGTGATGCCCGAGGCTCCGGGCTGCACTTCCTGAGCGCCCAGGTAGAAGGCCTCGATCAGAGAGTGGCAGGCCGGGATGTCGAAGCCGCCGGCACCGCCCAGGACACCTGATTCGCTGGCCCCCCCGGCCAGGATGCCCATCAGGTAGTAGGCCTCGTGGAAGGGCTGGGCGTAATCGGCCACCCGGCCTTCGCTGGCGTCAATGCCGCCACCCCAGGCAAAGGCGGTGTCGGGGAAGTCGGCCGACACGGCCTTGGCCGTGTCGCCGTAGCCGAAGGAGTGGGCCACCACCAGATCGATGCCGTCCTCGGCGTAGCCCCGGATGGCCCGCTCCGAGTCTCCCTCCGGTACCAGTTCGGTGTAGAGAACCTCCGATACCAGGCCTTCCTCCTGCAGAGCGGTGGCTCCTTCGAACATCTGCTGGTTCCACGACAGGTCGTTGATCTCGCCGGGCAGGACGAGGGCCACCGATACCCCTTCGCCTCCGTCGCCATCACCCTCGGCGCTGCTGTCCGAGTCCGAGTCGGAACCGCAGGCTGCGGCCAGCATGGCCAGTGCCGCAAGCAGCACCAAAAGTCGCTTGGTCGGTTGAAGCATTGATCTCTCTCCCTTGTTCACCTGCTACCCGCTGGACACCAGGCTACTTTACTTTTTGTTAATCGCATAGAGCTAGGATGGTGACAGGTACACCCCCGCAACTCTGACCGCTCAGCGTACTTGGTCAGAGTCGGGCGGAGAAGGTCTGACGAGGAAGTGCCTGTGAATCCTGCAACCCATTCCGGGCTCGACGATCCGGTGGCCACGAAACTGTGGTACGCCATCATCGCCGACGACGAATTGGCACCGGGACGGTCCTTCGGTACCGCCCTGCTGGGCCGGCCCATCCGGGTGAGCGCCCAGGCCGACGGTGGGCTGGTCGCCGTCGAGATCGAGCCTGGCGGGGAGCGGGCCCTGCCCGTCACCGAGCGCTACGGCTATCTGTGGACGTCGTTGAGCGACGACCCGAAACCTCTGTTCGACATTCCCGAGTTCGACGAGGCCGACCGCAAAACCCTGAACGCCGGGACCCTGCAGGTGGCCACCTCGGCCCCCCGCTGCGTCGAGAACTTCCTCGACATGGGTCACTTCCCCTACGTGCACACCGACCTGCTGGGAGCCGAACCCCACACCGAGGTGCGCGACTACCAGGTGGCCACCGACGACAACGGTGAGATCTGGGCCACCGAGTGCGTCTTCTACCAGCCGAAGGCGGCGGCCAACGCCACCGAGGGTCAGCTGACCGAATACACCTACCGGGTACCCCACCCCTACGTGTCGATCCTCTACAAATCGTGCGCCGAAGATCCATCCCGCAACGACGTCATCGCCTTGTTCCTGCAACCGGTTGACGCCGAAACCAGCCGGGCCCACAATTTCCTCTGCATGGTCGACTCGTTCAACACCAACAACGGCATGCGGCACTTCCAGCAGCTGATCTTCGGTCAGGACAAGTCGATCCTGGAGAACCAGCTGCCGAAACGGCTGCCCCTGGATCCGAGGGCGGAGACACCGATCCGGGCCGACAAGAGTTCGATCGCCTACCGGCGCCACCTCACCGAACTGGGTATACGGTTTGGGGTCCTGCTGCCCGATGAGTCGCCGGTCCCGAGTTGATGGCTGGTCTGGTTCCAAGCGTCGACTGCGCCACCAATCAGGGTTGGTATCCAGTGGCGGCGTCGACCGACGCTGTGATGGGCCACGTGGCCGCCGCTCGACTATGGGGCTCTGACCTGGTCGTTTGGCGCGACGACAACGGCACGGTCAACGTCTGGCCCGATCGTTGCCTCCACCGAGGGGTTCGTCTGTCGCTGGGAACCAACACCGGGACCGAACTGGTGTGTCGGTACCACGGTTGGCGTTATGCCTCGGTGGCCGGCAGCTGCACCTACATCCCCGCCCACCCCGACAATGCGCCGGCCCAGTCGCTGTGCACCGCCACCCTCCCGGCGGTCGAACATGGCGGTCTGATCTGGACGACGCTCGACGGGGCCCGCGGTTCGGGCGCCTTTGGATCGGAGCCCACGGTGGCCCCCTTCGCCGCCGGAGATGCAACGGCCGACGCACCGGTGGTGGTTCTGTGGGCGATGACCCTCGCCGTGGCGGCGACGGTGTTGGCCGATCGTCGGGCCGAGATCGAGTCGACGTTGACCGCGGCGTTGACCACTGCCGGTCTCGTCGCCCCGCTGCTTGAAGTCGTGCTGCAGCCGGTTGACGTCACGGCCACCGTGGTCCGGCCACTGGTCGTCGGCCCGGCGGCCGAGGCAATGACCGACCGAGGGCGTCAGGCGGCGGCCGAGGCGTTGTCGAGCATGGCCCGCCGGTTCGAGGCCGAGACCGGTCGGATTCCGGTGGCCGTCCCCGGTGACGGGTTCGGCCAGGTGGTGGCCCAGGGCCGGGTCACACCGACCGGCCTCCTTGCAATGGAGGTGGCCGACAAGTGGGAGACGGCGGACGGGATCATGGCTTTCGAGCTGGTGCCGGCCAACGGTGACCCGTTGCCGGCGGTGCAACCCGGCGCTCACATAGACGTCCACATGGCCGAAGGCCTGCTCCGGCCCTACTCGCTGACCAGCGGTCCCGGCGACACCTCGTATCGAATCGGCGTCAAGCGGGAGCCCGCCTCCCGGGGTGGGTCCGAGGCCATGCACGACCGGGTCGAGGTCGGGGATCGGATCATGATCTCCCGACCCCGCAACAACTTCCCCCTCCGACGTGATGCCGAGCACACCCTGTTCATCGCCGGCGGCATCGGACTGACCCCGCTGCTGGCCATGGCTCAAACCCTGGCCGCCACCGAAGCCTCCTGGGTCTTGCACTACTTCGTGCGGGGTGCCGCCCATGTGGCCTTCGCCGAGGTGCTCGAACGACTCGGTTCGAACGTCGTGGTGCATCAGGGCCTCGACCCGGCGGCCACCGGAGAGATCCTGACCGGCCTGCTGGCCGAACCGGCCTTCGGACACCAGGTCTACGCCTGCGGTCCGGGGCCCATGCTCGACGCCGTTCGGAACATCAGCCGCCGGTCGGGTTGGGCCGACGATGCCGTCCACTTCGAGTACTTCCAGAATCCCAACGAGATCGATCTCGAATCCAGTTTCGAGATCGCCCTGAGCCGTTCGGCTCGCACGCTGAGGGTGGCAGCCGGCCAGACCATACTCGAGGTGCTACGGGCCGACGGGGTGGCAGTCGAGGCATCGTGTGAGCAGGGAGCCTGCGGTACCTGCGTGGTCCCGATGCTCGATGGTCGGGCCTTGCATCAGGACGTGTTCCTGACCGAGGCCCAGAAGGCGGTCCATGATCGAATCGCGGTGTGCGTCTCGAGGGCCGAAACCGAGCGTCTGGTGCTGGAGCTGTAGCGGGCCGTGAAACTGTATGACTACGAGCTGTCGGTCAACTGCTACAAGCAGCGGTTGTTGCTGTCGATCCTCGATCTGGACTACGAGCGGGTCGCCGTCGACTTCTTTCCCGGCAAGGAGCACCAGAGCGATGCCTTCCGGCGCATCAACCCTCTTGGTCACATCCCGGTGCTGGACGACGACGGCTATGTGGTCTGGGACGCCACCGCCATCTCGATCTATCTGGCCACCCGTTACGACGCCGCCGGCCGCTGGTATCCGGTGGCGGACCCCCAACGATTGGGTCTGGTGGCCTCGTGGCTGGCCTTCGCCGAAGGCACGACCAACACCGCCTCGGCCGCTCGACTTCACGACACCCTGGGATACGACTTCGACATCGAGGCTTGCCGCCGAGGCGCCAACGAGCTGTTCCGCCACCTCGACCGGCATCTGTGGCTGGGGGAGCAGGCCGGTGGCAAGTGGCTGGTCGACGGTGATCACCCGACCATCGCCGATCTGGCCGTCTTCCCCGACGCCATGCTCGCTCCTCAGGGTGGGATCTCACTCACGCCGTTTCCCGCCATTCGCCGCTGGACCGACCGGGTCAAGCAGATCCCCGGTTTCGTGGTGATGGCCGGCATCTACCCGTAGGCCCCGCCCATGCCGGCCTATCTTGGCAATAGCTATTGACAGGGGCTCCGTCGTGAGTATAGTGAGGGGGGAAGGATCCACTCCGTCGGAGTCGACCACGAGCAAGTCCGCTCGAACCCGGACAAGTCCGGACCTTCTTCACCATGAGGATTGCAGTGTTTGTGCCTGCGTTGTCAGCGCCTGGTTCACGTCGTCTGGTGGCCGGATTGGCGATGACCGTGCTTGTCGTCGCCTCCGGTTGCACCGTTGACCTGTCACTGGGCGATGGTGTCGAATCCCAGGCGGCCGAATGGAGTTCGGTCGAAGATGTTCAACATATCGATTCATGCTTTGTCCGAGCCACGGAAGAAGAGTTCGGCGATGATCCCGAGATCTGCTTTGTGGGCGACTTCACTGGCGGGCGGGTGACGGCCCGCGGCCTCCAGGACGGCTCCGATCTCGTGATCCGTGATTCAACCGGTCAGCGAGTGGTGTTGCCGGTTTCGGCCGATGAAGGGGTCGATACCCCGGACGGTGTCAGCTTTGATGTCGAAGTGGGCTTCACCCAGAACACCCGTCATATCGACATCGAGGGGACGTGGTTCGACGGCGAGGATCTCGACTTCTCCGTCGTCGGCTGATCCAAGCCCACCTCACTCTCCCGAAATCTTGCAGCAAAAACCGAGGGTGGACTGCGTTTTCTGCTGCAAGAATTGGCGGGTGGGCGTTGGGTGAACCGCTCAGAAGCTGCCTTCCTCGACCCGGTCGATGCCTTGGAGGACGATCAGGTCCTCGTGCAGCTCCATCCACACGTCGTGGAAGGACTCGCACATGACTCCGGTGAAGCGCTTCGTGTCGCCACCGACCACGGCGCCGGCGGCCTCGTCGAGTCGGCTCCGGTAGCGCCCCAGACGAGGTAGGGCACCGGCCATCGAGTCGATGTCGGGGCGGGCCTCGGCCCACAGGGCCGTCAATCCATCGATGCATTCCTGGTCGTAGGCGGCGTCAGTGTGGTCGTTGGGTTGGCCGTTGCGGAGCTGCCAGTTGGTGCACAGCTCCTTGAACGCCACATTGTGGGCGAGGAACCGGCGGTAGGGCTCGGCCAGGGCGGTCCTCATCGCTCCGTCGCCATGGCCTTCGAGCATCGACTGCTGGTATTCCCGACCCTCGGGCGTGAGACTGTACAGATCTCGGCTCTCGACGTGGCCGACATGACCGGCCTCCACCAGAGCGGCCACGATTTCGGAGGGCATGGTGCCAAGGCTGGCTTCGAATCCGGCCGGTGTAACGAAGCCCTTGACTCTGAGCAGGTGGAGCACCAGGGCCTCGTCGACATCGAGCGCCTCATCCACCAGCGACCCTTCATGCTGTGCCTCCGGTGGGGCGAAGATCGAGAAGGAAAGGTCAGCGGCCGATACCCGCCCCGACGACAGCAGCGACTGCGCCACCGCCAGCCGGGCCATCGGCACCCGGAGGGGCGAGCAGCTGATCGAGTCGAGGCCTTGGCTCACCAGGAAGTCGATCGATGCCGGGTGGCCGGCGTGTTCGCCACAGGCCCCCAGTCTGATCGACGGCTTGGCCGCCCGCGACGCCTGACAAGCCATGGACACCAGCCGGCCCACACCATCGAGGTCGAGTTCGGCGAAGGGACTGGCCTCCAGGATGCCGAGCGACTGGTAGACGGGCAGCAGTCGGGCCACCACATCGTCGCGACTGAAGGCGTAGGTCAGCTGGGTCAGGTCGTTGGTTCCGAAGGAGAAGAAGTCGGCATGCTCGGCCAGTCGCTCGGCGGTGAGAGCCGCCCTTGGCGTCTCGATCATGACCCCCACCGTGATGGTGTCGGCGCTGAGGCCGACTGCGCCGCCGTGTTCGCCGGCCGTCGAGCCGAAGAACTGATGGACGACCTCGGCGACCCAGCCCCGGGCGATCTGCAATTCACGGCCGTCGACCACCAGCGGAATCATGATCTCGATATGGGGCTCACCCCCGTGGTCCAGACGCTGGGCGACCGCCCGGCACAGGGCTCGCACCTGCATCTGATACAGCCCGGACCGCATCAGCGCCAAGCGGACACCCCGGGTGCCGATCATCGGGTTCGACTCGCGCAGCTGTCGGGCCGCCGTCAACTCCGTCCGTTCGGACGGGGTCAGCTCGCCCCTGGCCTCCCGGACGGTCAGCTCGGTCAAGTCCGGTAGGAACTCATGCAGTGGTGGGTCCAGTAGTCGTACGGTCACCGGGAGTCGGTCCATGGCTGTCAGCAGCTGCTCGAAGTCGTGGGTCTGGACCTCCTCCAACTCGGCCAGAGCGGCGGCTCGGGTTTCGTCGTCGGCGGCCAGGATGAAGCGGCGAAAGACCGCCAGCCGTTCCGGGGCCAGAAACATGTGCTCGGTTCGGCACAGCCCGATGCCCTGGGCGCCGAGGCTGCGCCCTCGGGCGGCGTCGCCGGCGGTGTCGGCGTTGACCCGAACCTGCACCCGCCCGGCGGCCACGGTGTCGGCCCAGGCCAGAAGTGTCTCCAGCTCCGGGGGCGCTTCGGTGTCGATCGTGGTCAGCGGGCCGAGGTACACGGCTCCGGTTGAGCCGTCGACGGTCAGCTCGTCGCCAGGGCCCAGCACCGTCGAACCGATGGTCACCCGGTTTCGTTCACGGTCGATCTGCACGGCGGACGCACCAACCACGGCGGGAATGCCCCAACCACGGGCCACCACCGCGGCATGGCTGGCCAGTCCGCCCCGGGTGGTGAGAATGCCACGCGACACCTCCATGCCCATGACATCATCGGGTGCCGTTTCCGGGCGAACCAGGATGACGGGATGTCCGGCGGCGGCCTGATCCACGGCATCGGCGGCGCTGAGCACGATTCGGCCGGAGGCTGCTCCCGGTGACGCCGCCAGCCCCTCGGTCAGCGGTTCAATCTCGTCGCCGTCGGCCAGGGCGGTGTGATAGTAGCGGGTCAGGTCCTCTGGTTGAATCCGGCTGATGGCGTCAATGACGGCGGCGCTGGTTTGGGCCGACAGGGCGGCCTGAACCGCGGTTGAGATCACCTGGCCGACAGCCACTGGGCCAAGGCCGTCCCGATTTTGTGGGGGCAGTCCTCCTGAATGAAGTGACTGCCCTCGACCGTGATCTCGGTGAGGTTGGGCCAGGCCCGGCAGAACTCCCGCTGCTCACCGGTGAGGATGGCGCCGGGTTCGGCGTTGACGAACAGCTTTGGAATGTCAGATGTTGACAACCACTGGGCGTAGTCGCTGACGATCTCGTGCACGTCGGCCGGTTGACCTTCGATCGGGATCTCCCGGGGCCAGGTCAGTGTGGGTCGCCGGTGCTCGGGCTGGAGGAAGGGGCGTCGATACTCATCGTGTTCGGCCGGGGTGAGATCCCGCAGAATCGAGCCGGGCAGCACGGCCTCGACGAACAGGTTCTTCTCGATCACCATCTCCTCGCCGGCCGGCGAACGGAATCCTTCGAAGATGGCCCGGGCCGCGTCGGGCCACTCTTCCCAGGTCACCGGCCGCACGATGGCTTCCATGAAGGCCAGGCCGGCCACTCGGTCCCGGTGGCGGTTGGCCCAGTCGAAGCCGAGTGCCGACCCCCAGTCATGGACAACGAACGTGACGTCGTCGCCCAGATCCAGGTGTTCGAGCAGCCCGTCAAGGTAGCGGCGGTGCTCGACGAAGCGGTAGGAGTCGGGTCCGGTGTCGTCGAGCTTGTCGGAGTCGCCATGTCCGATCAGGTCGGGCACGATACAGCGGGCCCGGTCGGCCACGTGGGGCACGATATTGCGCCAGAGGTACGACGAGGTGGGGTTGCCGTGGAGGAACACCAAGGTCGGGCCCGAACCCGACTCGTGATAGGCCATCTGCTTTCCGTGCACGACGGCCGTCGACTTGCTGAGTGGGGTAGGGGAGATGTCGGACATGGCTTCGATGATCCCGCGGTTGGGAGCCCACGGCAAGGTTGCCGGCTCAGTGGGTTGCGTCCGGTTTGACCACGATCTTGGCTCGGGCGTGTCCCGATCCGATTTCGGTCAGGCCGTTGGCCGCCCCACCGAAGCCGACGACCCGATCGATCTGGGGCACCACCCGACCGTCGGCCAGCATGGCGCCCAGGAGGTCGAGATCGTCTCGGTTGCAGTGGGCGGTGAATTGATGAAAGGAGATGTCGGTGCGGCGGAAGGCCAGGGCGCTGCGGATGATGGAGGGGACCGGGCCGAGCCAGCGGTTCTTCTTGGGACCGCTGACGACCACGTAGCGTGCCGTTGGCTTCAGGACCTGCATGCATTCTGCCGGTTTGCGGTTGCCGACGTTGTCCATCATCACGTCGTACCGCTCACCAATGGCCACGAAGTCCTCCTTGGTGTAGTCGATGACCCGGTCGGCTCCCAGAGCCCGGATCATCTCGACCTTGCGGCCGCTGCACACTGCAGTCACCCGGCCGCCGAGGGCTTTGGCTATCTGGACGGCGAACGTCCCGACGCCGCCGGCCGCGCCGTTTATCAGCACCGACTCACCGGGCTGCACGTCGGCGTGGGTCCGCAGGGCCTGAATGGCGGTCAGCCCGGCCACCGGGGTGGCCCCGGCTGCCTCGAACGTCACCCCGGCGGGGAGATGGGCGATCTCCCCGGTCTTGAAGGCGCCATAATGGGCGAATCCTCCGCCGTTGGTCTCCCCGAAGACCCGATCGCCGACGGCGAAGTCGTCGACCCCGGATCCCACGGCCGCCACGGTTCCGGCCACATCGGCGCCGGGGATGACTCGCTTGGGCCGCCGTAGTCCAGCGATGACCCGCATGAAGTAGGGCGTGCCGGTCACGAAGTGCCAGTCGAGGGCGTTGAGTGACGACGCGGCGATGTGAACCAGGATCTGACCGTCACCCGGGCGGGGGACGGGAAGCTCCTCAACGGCCAGCACCTCGGGCCCGCCGTAGGTCCGGGCCGTGACGGCCCTCATGGTGGTGGGCACGGTGCCGTCAAGTGAGGCCGGGGCCTCGGAGATTGTGGTGATGGCGGGATCCATGGCGACTCCTCGATGGGCGAATGTACAGTGTACGTCTTGATTGCGTACGCTGTACGTTCTATCACGTACACTGTACGTAGTCAACAGAAAAGGTTAACGTTGCAGCTATGACCGAAGCCATGACCGACGTCTCCGAACCACGGCCGGCGCTCAGCCAGGAGTCGATCGTGGCCGCCGCCGTCGTCATGGCCGATGACGGCGGCCTGGACGCCTTGAGCATGAGAAGCCTGGCCCGCAGCCTGGGTTACGAGGTGATGTCGCTCTACAACCACGTGGCCAACAAGCATGATCTGTTGACCCTCATGGCCGACCATGTGGCCACCGGGATCGAGAGTCCGAGCAGCGGCTCGGACACCGGCTCCGACACCGTCGGCGACGAGCGGCCCATGGAGCTGATCCGGGAGCTGGCCCTGTCGGCTCGCCGTTCTCTGGCCCGTCACTCCTGGGCCACCTCGTTGTGGCATCGCCACGTGCCCGGCCCGGCCCGCCTGCACTTCATGGAGATGCTGCTGGCGCTGTTCTCCCGGGCCGGGCTGGCCGACGATCTGGCCCATTTCGGCTTTCACGCCGTGGTCAACCATGTCGTCGGCTACACGGTGCAGGAACAGCAGATGATGGCCGCCTTCGACGACGGCGACGACCCCCACGAAAAGGCGAGGGAGTTTCTCGACAGCGTCGACGTCGCCCGCCACCCCCACGTCGTGGCCCACGTCGAGCAGCACCTGGCCGGCGAAACCGGATCGAGCTTCGAACTGGTTCTCGACCTCATCCTCGACGGACTGGTCCGCCTCAACCACGAGCGCTGATCTCGCCCCAGCGCGTTCAGCAGAACCGAGAAACTCGTCGAGCGTTGGATCCTTCGGTCCGACTGCTTGGATCGAAGGTCAGCGAAGGGATCCGATCAACGGGTGACCCCGCAACCGATCGAGGGCTCGCCCAAGTGTCGGGCCTATGGCGCCGTGTCGCATCTCGAGCTTGGCGGCGATTTCTCGGTAGGATTCGGGCTCCTCCCCGAGGTAACGGAGCTGCACGACCGCACGCTGCCGATCGTTGAGGCTCATGACGGCGGTGGTCACGGCAGCCGCCACGTCGTCTCCAACGTAGGGTCGGTCATCATCTGCATCGGCGCTGATCTGATGGTCGAGCCGATCACTGGGTACGAAACGCTGCTCGCGCCGGATGAGATTGACGGCTTCGTTTCGGGCGGTCACGGCAAGCCAGCCAGCCATTCGTTCCGGATCGCGAATCGATTCAAGAGACGTGGCCAGCTTGAGCCAAGTGAGCTGAAAGGCGTCGTCGGCCTCGGCTCCCGTGACCCCCGCTCGACGGATCCTGCAACGTACGAGGTTCGCGAATCGATCGAGAAGCTCGGCCCACGCTGCCTCGCTGCCATCTTGTGCGTGGCTCAAGAGGTAGGTGAGACTCGCCCCTTTCAGTCGCCCCGGTCGCCTACGGTCGGCACATTCAGCCAATTCGTTCGCTGTCAGCATGTCGACTCCCTCCGTCGGCCACCTCAGGCCCGTATCGACTCCTGCAGTTCATTTACTCATCTACGACGACCTCGGTCTGTGTACTGGTGCACAGCCCGACGGATTTGCGGCCGTTTCCAAACCGTGACTTACAATCGGGTATGGGTCGTCGGACGGTGCTCGATCTACTGTCACCGGCGGACCGCGATGCGCTTGATCGTGTCGGGCGTATCCGTCGTTTCGATCGAGGTGAGTACCTTTGCCTCGAGGGTGATCCGTCCAGCCGCTTGTTCATCATCCTCAGCGGATTGGTGCGGGTCGAGCGATCGACCACCGATGGCCGAGTCATACTTCTCGAGATCAGCGGACCGGGCGACCTGTTCGGCGAGTTGGGTGTGCTCGACGGTCGACCGCGTTCGGCGGCGGCCATGGCGATCGTTCCGGTGCGGACCCTTGTCATTTCAGCCGGCGTGCTCGACAGCTTGTACACCACCAATCCCGGGATACTGCGCATCCTCACACAGTCAGTGGTGGAGCGTCTCAGAGACTTGACTGATCAGCTGGTTGAAGCGGGAGAACGCTCGATCGTTGCTCGTGTCGCAGCGCGAATCGTTGCCGTCGTGGACCGTTCCGAGCACGCCGCGGAGACAGGCCCGTTCTCGCTCAAGATGCCGATCGCACAACACGAACTCGGTCAGTGGGCCGGCTTGTCCCGGGAGGGCATCGCCAAGGCGCTTCGCAAGCTGCGCGACGACGAGATCTTGTCGACTGGCCGCCAACGACTTGATATCCACCGCATCGACCAACTTCGTGAGATAGCCAGCCAGGCTCGATAGCGGCTGGCGGAAGGCGGCTCACTTCGTACGGGAGCCGGGCGCTGGGGGCTCGGCCCAGCACGTCACACCAGAACTTCACGCCAATGGCGGGCTGCCGATGGGAAACGATGTTGTTGGCCTGCGTCGGTGATGTTCGGACGATGCCGACGGGCGATCCCCGAGACCGGCCCCGGCTGGGTACAATTCCCTCTCAACATATTGAGTACATAACAGTGAGGGAAGACGAGATCTAATGCAGGCGGGATTCAGTGAGTGATCTGATCGACATCTCGTTGTCGTTCCCCACGGTGGTGTTCACCACGCTCTCACTCATCTCGGTTGGATACTGGCTGCTGTCGGCCTCACTGGGCTTGGCCGGCGATTTCGGCATCGACACCGACCTCGACCTCGACACCGACCTCGAACCCGACTTCGATCTTGACGCCGAAGGCGGCCCCGGTCTGGGCTCGCTGATCGAGACACTGGGTCTTCACTTGGTGCCCATCAGCGTGTCGTTGACCGCGCTGTCGCTGGCGTCATGGCTGACATCGGTGGTTGCCGTGGTGGCCATCGGTGGCGCCGATCGGCGCCTGGAATCGCCACTGGCCCTGGCCACGGTGATCGCCGCCTTCATCGTTGGTGTGGTGGTGGCCGGTCGGCTGGCCCGCCTGGTCGCGCCGGTGTTCGTCACCCAACGGGGGGAACGGCACCGTGACCTGATCGGGCGGATGTGTACCGTGCAAACGGGCCGGGTCGACACCTCATTCGGGCAAGGAGTGATCCGAAGCCTGAAAGGCGACGAGCATGTGGTGCAGATTCGTTGCGCCGCCGAGAACCATTTGCGGGCCGGCGACGTAGCGCTGGTAGTGGATGTGGACGACGGCGTCTTTGTCGTGTCGCCCGATGTCGACGGCCTGACCTGAGCAACAGCAATAGCAGCAGTAACAGCAGACAAACAGGAAAGTAGGAGTGACATGCCAACCATCGTCGTCGCAGTATTGGCGGTAGTTGCCGTTGCGCTGATCCTCATCTTTGCCATCGGCATGATGGTGGCTCGGCTCTATCGGAAGGTTCCCCAGGGCAAGGCTCTGGTGGTGTCGACCATGAAGGACGTGGTGGTCACGTTCACCGGGAAGGTCGTCCTGCCCATCCTCCACAAGGCGGAGTTGATGGACATATCGGTCAAGGCCATCGAGCTCGACCGGCGGGGCACCGAGGGCCTGATCTGTCAGGACAACATCCGGGCCGACATCAAGGTCACCTTCTTCGTGCGGGTCAACAAGACCGAAGAAGACGTCATCAAGGTGGCCCAGGCCATCGGCACCGAGCGGGCCTCCGACCCGGTGACCCTGGAGGAGCTGTTCACCGCCAAGTTCGGTGAGGCTCTGAAGACGGTGGGCAAGAAGATGGAGTTCGAGTCGCTCTACACCGAGCGGGCCGCCTTCCGGGACAAGATCATCGAGGTCATCGGCACCGACCTCAACGGTTACTCGCTGGAAGACGTGGCCATCGACTACCTGGAACAGACGCCGCTGGCCCACCTCGACTCGTCCAACATCCTCGACGCCCAGGGCATCCGCAAGATCACCGAGCTGACCGCGGTCGAGCACGTTGCCACCAACAACGCCTCCAACGACGAGTCGAAACTGATCACGGCCAAGAACGTCGAGACCAAGGAAGCGGTTCTGGAGCTGGAACGCCAGCAGGCCGACGCCGAGGCCCGCCAGGAGCGGGAGATCGCCGCCGTACGGGCCCGGGAACAGGCCACCATCGCCGCCGTGCGAGCCGAGGAACGGCTCAAGGCCGAGATGGCCCACATCGAGGTCGAGCAGAAGATCGGCATCGAGAAGGAGAATCTCCAGCGGGAGATCGATGTGGCCGCCAAGAACCGGGAACGGGTGGTGGCGGTGGAAGACGAGCGGGTGTCCAAGGCCCGGGAGCTCGAGGTCATGAGCCGCAAGGTGGAGACCCTGTCGGCCGAGAAGTCGCTGGAGGAGGAGAAGGCCACCATCGCCGACATCCGCCGCGACCGGGTGGCGGTGGAGAAGACGGTGGCCGAGCAGGAGGAGCAGATCGCCACCCTCCGGGTGGTGGAAGACGCCGACCGTCAGCGGCAGGCGGTGATCATCGCCGCCGAGGCCGAGGCCCAGGGGGCTCTGGTCAAAGACATCAAAGCGGCCGAAGCGGCCGACGCCGCCGCCCGCCACAAGGCCTCGGAGAAACTGACACTGGCCAAGGCCGACCTGGAGGCCTCGGACCTGACGTCCCAGGCCGAAGTCAAGCTGGCCGACGGAGCCAAGGCCAAGCACGCCGCCTTCGGGTTGGCCGAGGCCGAGGTGGCCGAAGCCAAGGCCCAGGCCTCGGAGAAGCAGGGTATGGCCGACGTCCGGGTCGACGAAGCCCGGGCCACCGCCATCCGCGAAGTCGGCCTGGCCGAGGCGGCCAAACTGCGGGAATCCGGGGTGGCCGAGGCCGAGATCATCGAGGCCAAACTCCGGGGCGAAGCGTCCGGTCTCAAGGAGAAGGCGGCGGCCATGCGCGACCTCGAAGGGGTGGGGCAGGAGCACGAGGAGTTCATCCGTCAGCTCGAAGCCGACACCGAGGTACGCCTGGCTCAGGTCGAAGCCCAGGTCGGGGTGGCCACCGCCCAAGCCGAGGCGGTCAAAGCCGGTCTGGAGTCGGCCAACATCGACATCGTGGGCGGGGCCGACATGTTTGTTGATCGCCTGGTCAACGCAGCGGCCAACGGCAAGACCGTCGACGGCTTCGTGAACAACTCCGACGTGGCCTCGGGCGTGGCCGCCCCCTATATGAACGGTGAACGTGATCTGGTGGCGGCCATCGCCACCGCCGTCAGCGGTCTGGGTAGCCAGGGCATCAAAGATCTGACCGTGGCCGAGTTGCTGCACAAGATCTCGTCGGGCGAGATCACCGTGCCCCAGGGGGCCCTGGCCGCTCTGGGCGGGGGCTCCGACGGCAACGGTGTCGACGCCAATGACGGCGCCAGTGACGGCATCAACCACAGCTGATCCTGATGACCGACACCCCGGCCGGCGATCAGCCGTCGAGCGGATCGGCCGACCGGTCCGGAGTCGAAACCGATGGGTCGGCCACAACCTATGACCTGCTGCGGCGCCGCCTGGAGGTGGCCGCCGCCGATCTGGCCCAGCGGGCCAATGAGCTGAACGACAGCCGAACCGAGGTGTTCGGATCGGCCGACTTCGAGCTGATTGCCACCGAACGGGTCCGCACCGACAACAACGTCATTCCCCGCGACGTGGCCGCCGTAGGCCGGCAGCTGATCCTGGCCTACAACGCCACCGCCGGGGTGCGGGCCGAGATCCGACCGGAAGACGTGTTCTCGGTCCACCACTTCGAGCCGGCCGACAACCAGGCCGATCCGCCCATCATCAGCCCCAACCCCGACGGGCTGTCGGGCTCGGCCCTCGACGACAAACGGTTCCGCCGCGATTTCGGCGAACTGATGGCCTACTTCAAGGACGCCCGCATTCAGCAGGTGTATGCCGCGGGTCAGAAGCTCCTGGCGGTGTTCCGCACCAGCACCTCGGCCAGCGACATCCGGGTGCTCCGCTGGGAGATCGGGCCCGGCGGCAGCCTCGCCTACATCGACGATCGGGGCGAGCGAGATCACCGCTACCCGCCCCGCCACGACGTCGACTGGGTGACCACCACCCGGGCCGATCACATCGACAACCGCTATGTGGCGGTGGCCGACCGCATTCTGGTCGACCCTCTGGGCGGCAGCCTGGAGATTTGCTACGACGACCGGGCGTCCGACCCCACGGTGCTGCTCAGCGAATCGGTGGTCCACCCCGACCAGGCTCTCCAGGACTGCGAGGTGTCCTATGGTGAGGCCGGCGACCTGGTGGTGGTGCGAGTCCGGCCCTACGGCGAGGAAACGCTTCGGCATTACGTGGTCAACCGGTTGCTGCACACCGCCACCCGACTCGACGCCCTGCACGCCTCGTTCCGTCAGCTGCCCGACGGCCACGGTCTCATCTTCCCCGACGGCCTCTACCTGCGGACCGGCCAACTCCGCAGCTTCGACGTCGACCCCCGGGGCATGGAACTGCTGGAGGTCGTTCACTCGCCCAACGGTGAGGACGTGCTCTACGTCTTCTACCAACCGGATGAGGGGCGCTCCATTCTGTTGCCCTACAACATCGTCACCCAGGATGTGGCCGCGCCGGTCTGGTGCCACGGCCACTGTCTGTTCGAGAACGGCGGCATGGTGGTGTTCCGGGAAGAACCCACCCCGACCCGGATCCACCCGATCCAGATCTGGTCGACGCCGTTCTGCAGCGACGAGTGGTACGAGGCTCAGCCCCGGCCGGTCAGCGCCCTGACCCGGGTGGGCAACGCCGGGCTGGTGGCCGGGGTGGCCGACGCCCTGTCATTGGTCCGGCTGGTCGGTGACCTGGCCCCGTCGGCCACGGTCTACGGCGATCTGGTGGTCTCGGCCGGCCGAACCCTCGACGCCCATCAGTGGATGTCGAGTGAGGAGGTGGGCAACCTGGCTCAGCCAGTGGCCGACATCCGCCGGGTGGCCGAGCAGGTCATCGACGAGTTCGAGCGGGTCGAGGCGGTCAGGCTGGCCGGGATCGCCGAGGTCGACGAAGCCGAAGCCGAGTTCGAGCACGTGGTCCGGGAGATCGCACTGTCTCCACCGGTCAACACCGAGGGGTTCGTCGATCGGCTGGGTGAGCTGCGGCACAGCATCGGTCGCTTCCATGCTCTGGGGCAGCGTCGCGACATCGAGCACGATCGGGTCCAGGCCCTGGAGGCCAAGGCGTCGGAGACCCACGACGCATTGGCCCAGCAGGCGGCGGCCCGGCTGGCGGCCGACGACTCGTTCGTTCCCTACCATCGCCGGTTGGCGGCGTTGGCCGAGGAGGTCGACCGGGTCGCCGGTTCGGTGGAGGCGGCCGACATCCTGGCTCGGGTCGACGCCGTTGGCGACGACATGGACGTGGTGGCCGCCACCGTCGGGGATCTGGTGGTCGACGACACCCGGATCCGGACCGCGGTTCTGGATCAGGTATCGGGCGTACTGGCCGAACTGAACCGGGTTCGGGCCGCGGCCGACAACCGCCACGTCGAGCTGGTCGAAGCCGAGACCGGTGAAGCGTTCGCCACCGAACTGAGCCTGTTCGGTCAGACCATTGCCACCTCCCTGGCCCGAGCCGACAGCCCTGAGAGCTGCGACGATGCATTGGCTCGGCTGCTGTTGCAGCTGGAGCAGCTGGAAACGGCCGGGCCTCGGACCCCGGCCCAGCTCGACGAGCTGGAGGAGCGGCGCAGCCACGTGGCCGAGGTGTTCGCCGGCCGCCGTCAGCAGTTGCTCAATCAGCGCCAACAGCGGGGCGATCGGCTGTACGGTGCCGGCACCCGCACGCTGGCTCGGCTGGCGTCGCGGGCCGAGACGGTCGAATCGGTTGACGACGTCCACGGCCTGTTCGCCGCCGATCCGATGGCCGTCCGGCTGCGGGCGTTGGTCGAGCAGCTGCGTGAGATCGGTGAGTCGGTCAAGGCCGACGAACTGCAGTCGTCGATCGGCAACGCTCAGGACAACGCCATCAGGGCGTTACGGGATCGCCTCCAGCTCTTCGACGGCGGCCCCGGTGGCCTCACCCTTAAACTCGGTCGGCACCGGTTCAGTGTGGAACGGCGCCGTCGCGACCTCTCACTGATCCCGGCCGACGACCATCTGGAGGCGGTCCTCACCGGGACCGACCTGCGGATGGTGCTCGACCGGCCCGAACTCGACCGTTTCCGGCCCCTGTGGGATTCGCCCCTGCCATCGGAGTCGCCAACCTTGTATCGCTCGGCCTTCCTGGCCGGTGATCTGTTGCTCGACCGCATGGCTTCGGCCGCCGTTGGCGGCAGCGAGGCCGTGGGTGAGACACCGGGGGCCGAGCCCGACCCGTTGGCGCTGATCCGGGCGGCCACCGACCAGCGGTTGGACGAGGGATACGACCGGGGGGTCCACGACCTGGATGCCGCCGCCATCTACCAAGCGGTGCGGGCGAAAGTCGATGCCGCTGACACGCTGGTGGCCGTCGGCTCCGACCGGGCTGAAGCCCAGCTGGCCTGGTTCCTGACCGACGACGAGCGACGCGATCATTGGCTGAGGCGGGGCGAAGCGGCGGCCGGCCTTGGCGTCGACGGTGCCACCAGGACCGCCCTCATCGAGGATCTGGCCCACGACTTGGCCCTCAGCGTTCCTCAGGCCCGCTACCTACTGGCTGAGCTGTCGACCGGTGAAACGCCGGCCTTCGCCCAGTCGACCGAGGTTGCCGCCCTGGTCGACCAGCTGGCCGGCAAACCGGAGGTGAAGTCGACCATCGGATCGATGGCCGGAGATGTCCGGGCGGCCCATGCCATCCTCTGCGGGTTCGTGGCCCGCACCGCGCCCCGACATCTGGTGGCCGAGACGGCGGCCACCCTGATCACCGCTGACCTACCCCGCCGCGTCGTCGACGTCGATCTGGGCCTCGAGGTCGCCGATCTGCGGGGACAGCACCCGACGATGGCCGATGGTGTGCTGACCGGTCGGGTCGACGAGCTGCTGGCCGCGGTCGAACAGCACGGGGCGGAGGTGCTGCCCGCTCAGCGGGAGTTCCAGGCCGCTCGGCGGGCCGCCGTTGAGGAGATCTCGGCCCAGCTCCGGCTCGACGATCTGGAACCGTCGGTGCCGGAGGGATTTGTCCGCAATCAGCTCATCGATCGGCTGTACCTGCCGTTGATAGGTGACAACCTGGCCCGCCAGATCGGTGCCGTCGACGACGGGGGCGGTGCCCGTAACGGGCTGCTGATGTTGCTGTCTCCTCCCGGCTACGGCAAGACGATGCTGGTCGAGTATGTGGCCGAGCGGTTGGGCATGGCCCTGGTCAAGGTGTCCGGTCCCGGTTTGGGTCACGATGTCACGTCGCTCGATCCGTCCCAGGCTCCCAGCGCCACCGCCGCTCGTGAGGTGGAGCAGATCAATCTGGCCTTCGCCATGGGCAGCAACGTGATGCTCTATCTCGACGACATCCAGCACACCAACGCCGAATTCCTGCAGCGGTTCATCTCGCTGTGCGACGCCCAACGCCGGGTGGAGGGCGTGTGGGACGGTCGGGCCACAACCTTCGATCTGCGGGGCAAGCGGTTTGCCGTGGTGATGGCCGGCAATCCCTACACCGAGTCGGGGCAGCGTTTCACCGTGCCCGACATGCTGGCCAACCGGGCCGACACCTACGATCTGGGTGACGTGCTGGCCGGCAACGAGGACTTGTTCGCCCTCAGCTACCTGGAAAACGCCCTCTCGGCCAACCCGATCACCTCGCCGCTGGTGGGGCGGGATCCGGCCGACGTGGAGTGGTTCGTGCAGGCGGCCCGAGGGGTCCGCCCGTCCGACGATGGATTGAAGCACGACTACTCATCGGCCGAGATCGATCAGATCGTGGCCCTGGTGGCCCACATCGAACAGGTGCGGGCCGTGGTGCTGGCGGTCAACCGTCAGTACATCGCCTCGGCCGCCACCGACGACGCCTACCGCACCGAGCCCCCGTTCCTGCTGCAGGGTTCGTATCGGAACATGGCTCGGATCACCTCCAAACTGCTGCCGCCCATGACCGCCGATGAGGTCGATCGGCTGATCGACGAACATTATGTGGCCGAGTCCCGGGCCTTGACCGGAGCGGCCGAGGCCAATCTTCTGCGTCTGGCCCAACTGCGGGACCGGGAGTCGCCGGAGCAGGCGGCCCGCTGGGCCGAGATCATCGAGACCTTCCGTCGGCGTCAGCGCTACGGGGGAACCGGCGACGACCCGGCGGCCAAGGTGGTGGCCGCCATCGAAGGTGTGGCTGAGGCCCTCGGGCGCCGCCCCTGATCCACGAAGGACGTTCTGTGCGCTCAGCGCCCCGGTTCCGGGGCGCTAGCCGCACAGATGGTGGGTGGGGCATACTGAAAGTATGACTATCGCCGATCCGCTCCAGTCACCGGCGGTGGCGACACCGGCCGACGTGGACGTCCACCATGCCAGTTGGGGTGAGCACCTCGTCTATGTCTTCTTCGGCCTGTGGCTGCTCGTCGGGCTGAGCGTCGACGGCTGGGCTCACCGCAACCAGCCGGAACTCGAATCATTCTTCACCCCGTGGCATGCCGTCTTCTACAGCGGATTCGCCGGTGGCGCGGCCTGGCTGGCCTGGATGGTCTATCGTCGCCGGTCCCGGACGTCGTCACTGATCGAGGCCATACCGTCGGGCTACCGGCTGGCCGCGGTCGGACTCGGTGTCTTCGCCCTAGGCGGCATCGGCGACGGCATATGGCATACCGTCTTCGGCATCGAAACCAGTATCGACGCCCTGCTCTCGCCCACCCATCTGGTGATGCTGACGGGAATCCTGTTGACGGTCACGGCCCCCGTCCGGGCCTATTGGCGGATTCCCGGTGCCGAGATTGCGTCGAGCTTCCTGTCGTTCTTTCCGGTGGCTGCGGCCGCCGGCCTTGTGGCCACCGCGGCCGCCTTTTTCTTCATGTATGCCAACGGTCTGGCCAACTGGCAGATGACCAGGCCCTACGTTCCCTACAACGACGACATGGTGGCGGCCTACGGGGTTCTCTCCACCCTGGTCATGACCGTCATCCTGATCGGTCCGGTGTTCTTCCTGCTGCGTCGCTGGTCAACGCCGTTGGGGACGTTCACGTTCGTGTTCCTGCTGGCCGGGTTGGGGCTGGCCGCCCTGGACGCCTTCGAGTTCTGGTGGCAGATCATCGCTCCCCTGGCCGGCGGTTTGACCGCTGACCTGGTGGTGTCTCGCAGCCGTGCCGGGGGAGGAACCGGCCATGATCGGCGGACCATCTGGTCGATCGTGGTGGCCGTTCCGCTCGTCATGTGGTCGGTTTCGACGTTGGTGATCCACCTGGCCTGGACCGTTCGCTGGCCGCCCGAACTCTGGCTCGGCCAGATCGTTCTGGCCATCATGGTGGCGTCCGGCCTGGCCCTGCTGGCTTCACCGGCGCCGCTTCCGCCCACCCAGCCCGAAAAATTGCAGTAGTAAACGAGGCTGGGCCTCGTTTACTACTGCAATTGTCACCAGCGGACCGGTAGGTTCAGCGGACCGCGAAAGGCCCAGCCCCCGAACCGCACCGGTTCGGCCTGGTCGTCCAGCCCCAGCCCGGGTAGACGTTCGAACAACCGGGGAAGGGCATGGTCGCCGATCAGGTTGCGTGACGCCGCCGCTCCGGCGCAGAAGTGCGGTCCGGCGCCGAAGGTGAGTGATGGGCTGGTGTCCCGGGTGATGTCGAACCGGTCGGCGTGCTCGAAATGGGCTTCGTCCCGGTTGGCCGAGCCGAACATGAGGAAGACGCGTTCCTCGGCCTCGAAGTGGATGGGCGGGCCTGCGGTCGGATTGAATTCGAAGTCGGCGGCGATGCGTCGGGGTGACATTCCGATGGGGGCGATCCAGCGGCAGTACTCCTCAAACACCTCAAGCCAGGAAACATCACCGCGGTCCACCAGGCCAAGTTGGTCGGGGTGGATCAACAGGGCCCAGACCGCGCCGGCGATGGCGTCGCGAGGTTCGTTCTGTCCACCGGAGATCGTCAGCTTGATATTGGCCCGGACCTGATCGAGGGGCATGCCCGACGCCAGCATTACCGACAGCAGGCTCTCGTCGGGTCGGGTCTCGACGGCGGGGCGACGCTCGTCGATGGCCGAATCTATGGCCGCCGTCGCCTCATGGCAGCGCCGCTCCACGTCGGGCCGGCCGCTGTAGTTGGCGATACCGTCGATCATGGCCTGACTCCAGGCGTCCATCTCGGCCCAGTCGATATTGGTCAGCCCGGTGGTGATCTTCAACGCCTCCCCACTGAGCGCGGTGGCGTACGACGACAACAGGTCGGCCGTCGATCCTGTTCCCGAACCGGCCGCCATCAGGGCATCGATGGCTTCCTCGGTCAGCCGGGCGAAGTGGTCGTTCCAGTAACTCTTGATCTTTGACGGCGAGATCGCCGGGTAGTAGACGAAGCGCTCCTGTCGATGTTCGTCGCCGTCCTTGCGCATCATGTTGCGTCCCATCAGCACGTTCATCAGTCCACCGGGTTGTTCGGAGGAGAACACGGCGACGTTCTTCTCACAGCGATGAATATCGTCCCGCCGGGTCAGCAAGGTGGCCCCCAATTCGGGCACGAAGCAGATCGGAGTCTCGGCCCGCATTCGGGCCAAGATCGGATAGGGGTCGTGCCAGAACGACCTCGGGTCGATTGAGACCACTGGAGCATTGGACACAGCTCCAGTATGCAACCACATTGTGCCGGCGACCGGCAACGTCGTGGCCACACAGGTCAGGCTCGGTTCGGGGTACTATCGAATGGTGCCAGCAACGATCGTGGTCGGAACCCAATGGGGCGACGAGGGCAAGGGCAAGTTCACCGATCTCCTGTCCAAGGAGATGTCGATGGTGGTGCGGTACCAGGGTGGCCACAACGCCGGACACACTCTCGTGGTCGACGACGAAACCTTCGCACTTCAATTGGTGCCCAGCGGCGTCCTGTACGACCACATCGTGCCGGTGATCGGCAACGGGGTGGTGGTCGACCCGTTCGTTCTGCTGGCCGAGATCGACATGTTGACCCGCCGGGGCGTCGATTGCTCACGGCTCCGGGTGTCGGGAAACGCCCACCTCATCCTGCCCTACCATCAGCAGCTCGACGCCCTCCACGAGCGTCACCTGGGCAAGGCCAAGCTAGGCACCACCAAGCGGGGTATCGGTCCGGCCTACGCCGACAAGGCCATGCGGCTGGGCCTGCGGGTGCAGGATCTGCTCGACGAGATGATCTTCCGGGAGAAGTTGCGGGCTGCTCTCATCCACACCAACAAGGTATTGACCAAGGTGTTCAACCGTCTACCGGTCGATCCCGACGCGTTGGCCGACAAGGTTCTGTCAGAGTGCCTCGATCCCCTCAGGCCCTACATCGCCGACACGGCCGACCTCATCCACGAGAGTCTGGAGGCCGGTCAGCAAGTGTTGTTCGAGGGAGCCCAGGCCACCTTCCTCGACCTCGACCACGGCACCTACCCTTTCGTGACCTCGTCCAACCCCACCGCCGGCGGAGCCTGCACCGGTGCCGGCGTCGGCCCCCGCCACATCGACCGGGTGCTGGGGGTGGCCAAGGCCTATGTGACCCGGGTGGGTGCCGGACCGTTCCCCACCGAGCTGTTCGATGACTACGGCAACCGCATGGTCGACATTGGTCGGGAGTTCGGCACCAACACCGGTCGTCGACGCCGACCCGGCTGGTTCGACGCGGTCATGCTTCGGCACGCCGTCCGCATCAACAGCCTGACCGATCTGGCCATCACCAAGATCGACGTGCTCGACTCGTTCGACGTGGTGAAGGTGTGTGTCGGCTATGAGATCGACGGGCAAAGGACCGACAAACTCCCGTACCACCAATCGGAACTTCACCGGGTCACGCCGATCTATGAGGAGATGCCGGGCTGGAAGACGGATCTCTCTCGTGCCCGGCGGGTGGAGCAGCTGCCGACTGAAGCCGCCGACTACCTTCGGTTCATCGCTGACCAAGTCGGCGTTCCCGTTTCCCTGGTGTCAACCGGGCCCGGCCGCGACCAGTACCTGCAGCTCAACCCCACATAGCGGAGGGCCTGTTGCCGGGCGGCCTCAGCGCTGCCGTCGGGGAAGGTTCTCAGCGGCCTCGGCGGCGTCGGGGGCGATGCCCCGCAGAGCCGGGGGAATCCACGAACCGCGGGCGTCGATGTCGGCCCGTTGCTTGGATGTCGTCCCATCCAGGTCGGGGACGTCGTCCATGACGGTCCACTCGGCGGAATCATCATCGACGGTTGGTAGCACCGTCGAGCCGGGTGGCGGTGGCGTTTCGCCTGCCAGATCCTCAGCACTCCTTTGGATGTCCTCCTGAAGTTCGACGGGTTCCGCATCGGCGGCATCGAGAGGAGGCGGTTCGGCGCCGTTCATCTCAACCGAACCAACGGCGAAGGACTCGGTGGTTACGGAGCCTGGGCCGGTCAGCCATGCCAGGTCGTCGTCGGCCACCGCCGGAGCCGGTGCTGGTGCCGGTGGGCTCACATCGGGTGGAAGAGAGTGACCGGGAGGCGCTGTGTCAGGCGGGGGGAGGAGGTCGTCGACCGTCGGCGTCGGAGCGTCTCCCATCGAAGGTGGCGGCAGATCACGCCTCGGCCAAACCCGGTCGGATTCGGCCGCCTCGCCCTCGCCGGGGTTGGTTGGTAGGACCTCGTCGAATCCGGTGGCCACCCTCGGAGGAGGGTCGATACCGCGGACCGGTTCACTGTTGAACAGCTGATCGCCAAGTGGCGGCAACACGTCGTCGATCGACGGCTCCATACCGGCCGCTGGTTCGACAGCTGGTGTGTCGAGTGGCTGGTAGGTGGGTTCGGTGGCTGGTGGGTCGAGTGGCTGGTAGGTGGGTTCGGCAGCTGGTGGGTCGAGTGGCTGGTAGGTGGGTTCGGCAGCTGGTGGGTCGAGTGGCTGGTAGGTGGGTTCGGCAGCTGGCTCGATGGTTGGTGTGTAGGTGGGTTCGGTGGCTGGTGTGTCGAGTGGTGTGTAGGTGGGTTCGGCAGCTGGTGGGTCGAGTGGCGTGTAGGTGGGTTCGGCAGCTGGTGGGTCGAGTGGCTGGTAGGTGGGTTCGGCAGCTGGCTCGATGGTTGGTGTGTAGTTGGGTTCGACGACCGTCGGCTCGGGGGCTGGTGTGTCGAGTGGTGTGTAGGTGTGTTCGGCGGCTGCCGGCTCGACTGTTGATGTGTAGGTGGGTTCGGCAGCTGGTGGATCGAGTGGCTGGTAGGTGGGTTCTACAGCTGGCTCGATGGTTGGTGTGTAGTTGGGTTCGACGACCGTCGGCTCGGGGGCTGGTGTGTCGAGTGGTGTGTAGGTGGGTTCGGGGGCTGGTGTGTCGAGTGGCTGGTAGGTGGGTTCGGTGTTGTCGAGTGGATGGTACAGCGGTGGGTGATCGTCGGGGACGATCGGTGCTGCGGGACCTGAAGCCATCGGCTCTGCCGCTGCCGCTGCCGCTGCCCCCGGCCGCCGGTCCGGTGCCGAGGCCACGGGCGTCGGCTCTTGACCCTGGTCGGAGAACGGATCGGTGGAAAAATCAGGAATGGACTCGGGTTCGGCCACCCGATTGCGCTTGCGGAACGGGTTGGCCTCCTTCTCGGTTGGTTTTCCCCGACCCGAGAGCTCATCCACAACCTCCTGCAGTCGGGGTGACAGCTGTGAGGGCCTGTTTCCTGATGGCGCCAGGTCGTCGCTCGGCGGAGTCTCTCCGGCCGAGACCTCGCTGATCGGGCGTAGTTGACGCCGTCGATCCTGACGGCCGACTGTATCGAACAAATGTCCGAGATCAGTCGACTCGACTGGATTGTCGCCCGAGAACAGATCGTCGAAGTCTGACGGTCGTAGGGGTTTGTGGTCCGTGGGCGAGACCGGGTGACCGGTGCCTGTCGATGCTACCGGTTCAACAGCTGGGAGGTCCTGGTCGGATGGGTGCTGGGACGTCGTGTCGAGAGGAACCTGCGGTTGCTCGGCCGACTCGTCAGCGGCGGTTTCTGCGGCGGCTGGGCGATCGGCCTGACGGGTTGGATCGAATGGCAACGGTCCCTGGTCAGCCTGTCGATTGGGGGATTCGACAGGGAAAGATGCCGCTGTTCCCTGGCCTTCCGCCAATTCCGGATCCGGCTGAGGCTGCGGGTATGGGGTCGACGGGGAACCGAGTCCCGCCACGGTCGGCTGTGCCACCGGGGGCTCGGTCGACGGTGCTGCCTTGAGGTGAGCGCTCTCCACCTCTTGGTCGTCGGCATCGTGGCCTGGCGCCGGGGACGGGGCCGGCGTTTCAGTCTCGACCGAGGCGATGGAGCCGCTATCGTCGCTGTCGGTCTTGACTCCGTCGTCTTGGCTGATCTCCCGCGACAGGTTGAGATCGGGCACCCGGGCCCGTCCCCGGCGTCGAATGTCGGCCAGCTGGCTCACGGCATCGGCATCCTGCCCCAATTCGTCACCATCGTCGGCGCCGGAGGCATCCCGCTGGCCGAGTATGTCATCGATGGCGACGAACTCCCCTGCCTCTTCATCGGGCTGATCAGGTTTGAGCCGGCCCAGCAGTTTCTTGATGCCCGTTTCCTCGGCCGGCCCGTCGGCACTGTCGGCGGCTGTCGCCTTCTGCCGATCACCCTTGGGGGCGGGCGGAGGAGGAGGTATGAGGGCATCGTCAGGAAGATCGGCGTCGAAGAACTGGAAGAAATCTTCAGGAGGGCCGGCGGCGGCGTACTCCTGCCGTCGTTGCTTCACCGTTCGCCGGTCGCCCCTCACCTCGGGCTTGGACCCACCCCGTACCCCGGAGACGGCGAGTGCACAGTCCTTGCAGACGCTGTCCTTGCGTCCCTTCAGAGGTAGAGCGCAGTTGCGACAGAGGTCTCCGTAACAGATCCCACAGACGTCAACGGCCCTCTCGAATGTATGAAAGTCACAGTGACCGTTCATTCCTAACTTTCCAGCACCCGTCGATGTACCATGTTCCATCGACCGCCGGTTGATCATGCTTAAGGAAAGCGGAGCAGAGGTTCGCAGATGACCGTGCCCAACATCCTCGCCGATCGCTATGCCAGTGCGGAGATGGTTGAAATCCACGACACGGCCAACCGGATCAGGCTGGAACGCCGATTCTGGATTGCCGTTCTTCGAGCCCAGGCCGAGCTTGGCGTTGTGGTTCCCGACTCGGCGATCGACGACTACGAGTCGGTGGTCGACCGGGTGGATCTCGAGTCGATCAAGCGTCGTGAGCAGGTCCTGAAACATGACGTCAAAGCCCGTATCGAGGAGTTCAATGAGCTCGCCGGTCACCAGGAGATCCACAAGGGGCTCACCAGTCGGGATCTGACCGAGAATGTCGAGCAAATGGTGATCTGGCGGTCACTGGAGCTGCTGGAGCATCGGTCTGTCTCGCTGCTGCGAATGATGGCCGAGCGGGCCGCCGAGTACAGCGGGCTGGCCATGGTCGGGCGAACCCACAATGTTCCGGCCCAGCCGACCACCCTGGGCAAACGTTTCGCCCAGGTTGGCGAGGAGCTGTTGCTGGCTCAGCGCCAGTTACGAGAACTGCGGGCCGGCTATCCCATCAGGGGAATAAAGGGGCCGGTCGGGTCGCAGCAGGATCAGCTCGATCTGTTGGGCAGTGGGGAGAAGGTGGATCAGCTCGAGGACCGGGTGGCGGCCCATCTGGGGGTCGGCAACCGCTTCAATGCGGTGGGCCAGATCTATCCCCGATCCCTCGACCTGTCGGTGGTCGCCACCTTGGTTCGTCTAGCCGCCGGGCCGTCCAATTTGGCACTGACCGTTCGGCTCATGGCCGGCCACAATCTGATGACTGAGGGCTTCCGGCCGGGCCAGGTCGGATCATCTGCCATGCCCCACAAGATGAATGCCCGATCATGTGAGAGAATCAACGGGCTGTATACCGTGCTGCAGGGCTACTTGACGATGGCTGCTGGATTGGCCGGTCGGCAGTGGAATGAGGGCGACGTTGCCTGTTCGGTGGTTCGCCGGGTGGTGATTCCCGACAGCTTCTTCGCCATCGACGGCCTGTTCGAGACCAGCTTCGACGTGGTGGGGAATATGGGTGCGTTCCCCAAGGTCATCGACAATGAGCTTCAACAGTACCTACCGTTTCTCGCCTCAACCACGCTGCTTGTTCACGCCGTTCGTCGTGGCATGGGTCGGGAGGATGCCCACGAGGTCATCAAAGAGCATGCAGTGGCCACGGCACTATCGATACGCCAGGGGGAAAGCAACGGTACCCAGATGATCGATCGACTGGCAGCCGATGATCGATTCCCCGGATCCGGCTCTGAGCTGTGGGCCTTGATTAACCGACCTTCCGATCTGCTCGGGACCGTGGAAAAGCAAGTCGGCGCATTCTGCAGCGAGATCGAAACCTTGTCTGCAGAATACGCCGAACCTTGGTATCGAGGAGCTGAGATCCTCTAACCGGTGATTGAGCGGTTGCCAGGCCCTCAGGCCGTCGAGGGCTATGCCGCTCGGGAAATGCCCGCTCTCTTCAGGACTGCGGCCGGTACACCGATCTGACGAAACGCGGCGTAGGTAATTCCTTTACGCTCGGCATATCCTTGAGCAACCTTGACAAAGTCATTCTCCAAATCGGCAAGGTTGATTCCGCTGTCCATTCCTTCGAGCTCATCGCTCAGATCAAGTTGTTCTTGTGTCAACTGCAGTCTCTTCAGCGGATCGGCCGACTCAAGCTCGATGGTAATCCGCTCCAGACGGCGACCGATCGAATCCTTCGTGCGTTTCCGGCCTCGCTTGGGGCGACTTGACTCCAAGGCCTCCAAGTAGGCCCGAACCATACGTCCTTCGGCTCTGCCAACGGCTAGAGCCTGCTTGTGTTCTTCCGTCATCTGCGCTTTTTTGGCCGCCATAGCCTATTCCCTATCCTATCCCTACCACATGGCGTAGTAGCGTTGCTTCACTGTTACCCGCCGGCCAGAACAGCGTTCATGAGGCCGGCATAACCGCCGGTTTTCATACTACTGGATAATTCGGCCTGATGGCATAGTCGGCTATATAACAAAATTTCCTAGATCGGATCGGCTTAGTTGGCGGTGTTCAGGTTTGAACTGATTGTCCATCATGGTATCAAGCGCGACAGAACTGTAGATTTGGGGGAAATTCTGGCCGAGTCCATGGGTCGGCTTGGGTCGATCGACCTATGAGATCGAATCACCGGACCCCCCCTGAGCTCATTACCACAAATGGGCCCAGATGACGGAGAGCAGAAGACCGAAGAGGGCCGGAATCGATGATTCCAGCCCTCTGCCGGTTAGATGTGGTCGGGACCGGCGTCGATCCGGTGACCTACCGCTTTTCAGGCGGTCGCTCTCCCAACTGAGCTACCCGACCAGATTTGCTACTTGGACGTTTGTCACGAGCCTGGCTTGGCTGACATAACGGCCATGTCGACGGTTGTACTCCGGCTCACATTGCTTGCCGATCGCCGACTTCAGCAGATTTGTGGCGGTCCCGACGAGATTTGAACTCGCGACCTCCGCCTTGACAGGGCGGCGTGCACTCCAGACTGCACTACGGGACCAGATCAACTCTTCAGTTGTTCGCACCCCCAACGGGATTTGAACCCGTGTTACCTGCGTGAAAGGCAGGCGTCCTAGGCCGCTGAACGATGGGGGCTCGTGCCGTCTAGCCGATGCGCTCCACCAACCCGACCGGGGCCGAATCAATGTAGCAGCAGCCGACGAGAGCTGCACCGAAGTCCTCGCTTCCGTTCGCCGAACCGACCCGAGGGCTTCCGGCTACCAAGAGTATCCGATCACTCACAAAGACGGGCACGATTTCGTTCTCAGCGCCGCTCGGACTACCGGGCCGGGGGTTCGTCCTCGGTGGGCTCGGGGAGGGCGGTGATCATGACCTTCACGATCGAATCCAGTAGATATCCCAGCTCGTCATAGATCACATACAAGCCGAACAGAGGATCATCGAGCTCAATGTCGCCGTCCTCCGACACATCAAGTCGGGTTCCCAACACCAGGCGGGCATCGTTGATGACCGCCATCCACTGCGACAACTCGTCCTCGGTCAGGATCTCCTTGTCGGCCGTGGCCCGCATGGTGTCGGCCGCCGTCTGCCGCTGATTGACCAACTGATCTCGGGCGAAGACCTGATAGCCGGCATCCTTCTCGGCATCATGAGGGTAGGCGGTGGGAAAGAGCCGTCGGGTCTCCGGGAGATCCAGCGTGACGATCTCGTCGATTTCGTCGGCCAAACGCACCAGAAAACCGCGGACGTCGGCATCGAGCTTGACCTTGAACGTCCCGTCGGCCAAGGCTACGAATGGCTTTGAGCGCCGGAATTGGACCATGTTGTCGTCCTCGTCGGCTGTTCTACTCGTCGTGTTCCATGGTGGCCCAGAGGCCGTGGCCGTGGAGCCGGTTGACGTCGCGCTCGGCCTCGGTACGGGTGCCGCTGGCCACCACGGCCCGTCCCTTGTGGTGCACGTCCAACATGAGCTTCTTGGCCTTGGCCTTGCTGTATCCGAACACCTTCTGGAACACGTAGGCAACGTAGCTCTGGAGGTTTATTGGATCGTTCCAGACGATCACGATCCACGGTCGGTCCTCATCGACCAACTCATCGGTGATGAGCTCCGGGTCTTCCAGTTCCAGCGGGGCGCCCATAGCTACCAGTGTTGCCGATCGGCTCGATCTTTCCTCACACGGGCGGACCGGCAATGGGTTCCATTCGTGTTTTCTCTGGTCGGGAACTGGTCGTTCCCGACCCATGTTGTGGCAAACTTCAATATAGGACGGATGGCGAAGGCGTGCTAGGAGCCAGACGAGGACCACGTGAGACGATGACTGCGACCACCCTGGCGGAGATGATCGAACCGGCATCGATCGGCTTCGACGAACTCGAAAAAGACTATCGACCGATGCTGAAGTTGGTCGAGCAACTCATCGGTGTCGTCCCCAACTGTGATCCGGTGCTGGAGATCTGGCCCACCGGTTTCCGAACCTACAATCTGCTGGTTCCGAATCTGCTCAACCTACCCATCTCACTGGTCGGACAGGGCGCTCCCAAGGACCTGGTCGGCCTGGCTATGTACACCTCCAGCCGGGCTGCCGAGTGTATGTACTGCTCGGCCCACACCTGCTCGTTCGCCCTCCGCCGAGGCACCACCCCCGAGGCTCTGGTCGGTGACTACTCGCCCCGAGAGGCGGCGGTGGCCCGGGTGGCCGAAGGAATCTCCAGGGTGCCGGCCGACCTCACCAAGGCCGACGTGGCCGAGATCGAGTCGTTCCTGTCCCCCGACGAAATCGAGTGGGTCGTGCTCAGCGCGGCCATGATGGGCTTTCTCAACAAGTTCATGGACACCATGGGCATCGAGCTGGAGGAGGCGGCGATCCATGATGTCGAAGACCTGATCGGTCCCACCGGCTGGCAGGTCGGTAAACACGGCTGGAACTCCGAGGACATGATCGACGGCGACATGATCGGCGGGCGCCCGCTCCGCCCACGGTCGACCAACGGGACCGGGCCCAGCGGGGCTCAACGACCGGGCTATCTCGATGTTCCCCAGGATTCGCTCGGAACCTATTTCCGTGTCATCCGCCAAGCCCCGGGTGCGCTGCGCAAGGAGCGGCAGTGGACCAAGGGTATGTCGAGCCGGATAGCGCCGGCCCTCCTGACCCTGGAAGCCGATGTCGGGCATTCCTTCCCCATCCTGGCCAGCCTCCAACATTCCCGGGCGGTTCGAGCCATCGCCACCGTGCTGCGCGACAACCTCGACCCCGAACTGTCGGTGCTGGGATTGCGGGCCAAGTGTCTGGTCGGCCTGGTCTACGCCCGGGTCGTGGGCAACGAGGTCCTGACGTCCGAGGCCATCCAGCTGGCGTTGACCCTCGTCCCCGACATCGACCATCCCCTGCTCACGGCCGTCGGTCGCTTTGCCACCGCCCCGCCGGAAACGGCGATGCTGCCGTCGCAGCTCAGCAGTGTGGAGGCGGCGGCCGTCATGCTGGCCAAGGTGGGCTCGCCCAGCCCGTCCCAGGTCAACGAGATCAGCATCGAAGCCGCCGCCGGATCGCTGTCAGCGGCCCAGATCGTGGAGGCTGTCGTCTGGTTGTCGGTGCAGCAACTGCTACACCGGCTCTACGTCTACTACGACGCCAGCCGCGACATCTACTGATTCAATCGCCGACTCTTCCTGCCGGGAGACGTCGGTGGCCGGGCGGCGGGCGAATAGGCTCAGGTGGATGAGCAGGGCCAGGCTCCAGACGACGACCGAGCCGGCGACGTGAAACCCCACCAGCAGCGGCGGGACGCCGGTGAGGTACTGCCAGTACCCCACCGCGCCCTGGGCTGCGGTGACCGCCATCAACCAGTGGCCGAGTCGGACCGGATCGAGGTTGGGTGACGGCAGTCGTTCGATCGGCTCACGGCGCAGGCCGACGATGAGCCCCAGGGCGGCGGCGAGGAACAACCAGGCCGCGACGCTGTGGGTTCGGGCGATCGTCGAAAACTCGAGTCCGAGCCGCTCGGCCCGGCTGTCGCCGCTGTTGGGGCCGGTCCCGGTCACCAGCGTGCCCAGGATCAGCACCACGGAGATCAGCCCGACCGTGATTCGGCTGTGGGTGATGAGCCGGCGCCGAACCCGGGGGACCGGTCGGTTCGAGGTCGACCCGACCTTCAGCCACAGCACCACGGCGTTCCAGAGCATCACCGCCGACAGCAGGAAGTGCCCGGCCACGGCGATGGGGTCGAGTTGCAGCTCAACCACGGCACGGCCCAGCAACACCTGAGCCACCGATCCTGCGACCAGACCGGCGGCCCACGGCAGCAGATCCGGACGGTGCCGGCGCAGCCGCCAGGCGCCGATGACAACCGCCAGGGTGAAGAGCCCGATGATGCCGGAGAACACCCGGTTGCCGTACTCGATTTTGCCGAGGAGATCCTCGTCGGCCGGAAGCAGCTGCCCGTCGTGGCATTCCGGCCACTCGGTGCAGCCGAGGCCCGCTTTGGTGAGCCGGACGGTGGCCCCGCTGAGCACAATCAGGCCCAAAAGTAGGGTGGTTATGGCCACCAGATGCCGGTATCGACGCAGACTCACCGACTCCACGCTACCACTCGGTTACGATTCGCCGATCTGGCCAAATCAGTTGGCCTACCACCGCCGCCCCCAGCGGTTTCGCAGTACCCTTGTGGCTGGTGCTGACAGCTGCTCCTGCGCGTTCTCGGGTTCGGGCCTTCGTTGCCCTGACGAAACCTCGAATCATTGAGCTGCTTTTGGTGACGACGGTGCCCACCATGATCGTTGCCAACCGGGGGTTTCCCTCCGTGTGGCTGGTGATCAACACCATCATCGGTGGGGCCCTGGCCGCCGGCGGGGCCAATGCCTTCAACATGTACATCGATCGCGACATCGATGCCGTCATGAACCGGACCAAGGGTCGTCCGCTGGTCACCGGCGAGATCGAACCGGCCGAGGCCCTGGTCTTCGCCGCCGCCATCGAAGCCCTGGCCTTCGTGTGGCTGGCCCTGTTCGTCAACCTGTTGTCGGCCGTACTGGCCGTGGCCGCCTGCGCCTTCTACGTGTTCGTCTACACGATGTGGTTGAAGCGAACGTCCACCCAGAACATCGTGATCGGCGGGGCGGCCGGTGCCGTGCCGGTACTCATCGGCTGGTCGTCGGTCACCAACTCCGTGGGCTGGGCCGCCGTCATACTGTTCGGCGTCATCTTCTTCTGGACTCCGCCGCACTTCTGGGCTCTGGCCATCAAGTACGAAGACGACTACTCGGCCGCCTCGGTGCCGATGATGCCGGTGGTCGAGGGCCACCGGGCCACGGCTCGTCAGATGGCGGTCTATTCGGCTGTCGTGTGGGCTCTCACCATCGCCTTCTGGTGGGTGGCCGACATGGGCTGGCTCTACCTGGCAGTGGCCATGATCCTCGGTGTGGCCTTCACCGGAGGGGCGGTCCGGCTGATGAACGTGACCGATCGAGCGGCCCAGCAACAGCAGTCACTGCGCTATTTCACCTTCTCCATCACCCACCTCACGGTGTTGTTCGCCGCGCTGGCCGTTGACCAGTTGATCGGGTGGTGAGCGTGTACCCGTCGAATCAGAGGGGGTTTGATCGTATGACGGTTTCATCATCGAGCGTCCGACGCGGTTACAGTACGTGGCCGCAAGGGTGCTTACGTGGCGCGCTTGCCGAGATCGCCCTCGACAAGCTCCCGGGGCTTGGCGATGAGTCCCGAGATCACCTGCAGGCCGCCGGTTCCGACCGGTGGCCTGACAACCCGAAATCGGCCCCGTCGGAGGTTCCGGCGGTGGCGGCTACACCTTGGCACGAGATGTACTCATGGCACTAACTGAAACCCGCCCTGCTGAATCCGGCTCCGGTCCCGCCACGGTCGGCGCCGTGCCGTCGTTCACCCCCGACGGTCTTCTTGGCTCGGTCGATCACAAGTCGATCGGCCGCATGTTCATCGGCAGTGGTGTCATCGTGCTGTTGGCCGGACTGATCGTCGGCCTGGTGGCGGCCTTCGAGTCGGCCGACGGGTCGGCTTTCCAGGTGGCACGAGACGGCGACGAGTTTGCCCAGATCTGGTCCATCAGCCGCGACCTGACCATCTTCGGCGGGCTGGTTCCGGTGTTGATCGGCATCGGCCTCTACCTCGTGCCGCTGCAGATCGGGGCCCCCAGCCTGGCCTTCGCCCGTGGCGCTTCCGGCGCCTTCTGGACCTGGCTGCTGGGGACCGGCCTGCTCGTTGTGGCCTACCTGCTCAACGGTGGTCCCGGCGGCGGTCGGCGGGACTTCGTTGTGCTGTGGGCCTGCTCACTGGCCATGATGATCGGCGCCGCCCTCTGGGCCTTGATCGTGATGGCCACCACCATCCTCGGCGCCCGCACCGTGGGCATGACCATGGATCGCATGCCCTTCACCGCCTGGGCCTATTTCATGTTCGCCCTCCACGCCATATTCAGCTTGCCGATCGTGATGGGTGAACTCCTGCTGGTCCTGCTCCGGGTTCGCTATGGTCATCTCGCCATCGGTGAGACCGTCTCGCTGACCGGTGTGCTCGACGGGGTCAGCGTGGCCCCGTCGGTCTATTGGTTGGGCCTTCCCGCTCTTGGAATCGCCGCCGACGTCATTGGAGCCCACACCGGCTACCCGGTGTTCCAACGGCGGCTGGCCATGGTGGCCATCACCGCATTCGAACTCCTGGCCTTCGGTCAAGACCTGGTCGGTATGGCCACCGAACGAGCCCTCAGCTTCGACAATGCGCTCCTGGTGATCGGGCTCTTGAGCGCCCCCCTCCCGGTCCTCGTCATTCTCGGCCTCGGAGCCAACAGCCTTCGTCACGGCATCGGCCGACCCAAGGCGGCACTCTTGGCCGTGCTGGCGTCGGGGCTGGCTCTCATGGTGGCGACTCTGGTATCGCTGCTCGGACTGGTGGAGCCCATCATGGGTTTCCTCGACGACCTCTTCCCCGACTCGGTCGACATGACCCGAACGCTGGTGCTCAACGGCACCACATACCACGAGGGGGTGCGAGGTCTGCTGGTGGCCACCGCCCTGCTGTCGTTGATCGGTGCCCTGCATCACTGGGCGCCCAAGATCTGGGGCCGTACCCTGGCCGAGCCCATGGGCAACCTGAGCGTGGTCCTGGCCTTGGCCGGCGGTCTGCTGTGGGCCGTTGGTGAGGTGGGCGCCGGTATCGCCGATCAGCCCTAT
Organism: Acidimicrobiales bacterium; assembly: GCA_965216685.1. Classification (GTDB taxonomy): domain Bacteria; phylum Actinomycetota; class Acidimicrobiia; order Acidimicrobiales; family SZUA-35; genus JAHELU01. The sequence continues at coordinate 1,348,932 of OZ244195.1, read as the reverse complement.
TACCCGGTATCGGTCGAGACGTCCGGTGGCCAACAGGCCTTCGGTTTCATCGCCCTGTTGGGTGTCGCCCTCCTGGCCGGCTCGGCTGCGCTGGTGGGAGGTAACGTCCTGTCGGTCGTCGCCGGGCGTAAGCCGGCCGGATCGAGTCCCGTGGACTGGGCCGGCTCGACCCTTGAATGGGCGACCGCATCGCCTCCGACCTTCGGCAATTTTCCCGCCCCACCGATTGTGGCCTCAGCCACCCCGCTGGCCGATGGTCCCTTGACCTACGACGGTCTCGTCGTCGATGTCGACGATGGGGCCATCGAGGTGCAGACCGGCGACGAAGCCGGTGAGGAGTCCCGATGACCACAACCACTTCCCACGATCTGATCCCGGCCGAATACGCCGAAGCTCCCCCGGTCCGGCCCCGGCTTCTGGTGCTGGCCACCTCCCTGGTGTCGGCGGCAATGGCCATGGGGTTCGTCGGCCTGCACGCCGTCTACATCGCCGAGCGAGCGGCCGTTCTGGCCACTGGGACCCGGTGGCTGCCCGACGGTGTCAACATACCGCTCACCCAGCCCAACTTCATGGGCCTGACGCTGGCCTTCTCCGTCGTCACCATCTGGTGGGCGGTGTCGGCCATCCGCAGCGATGACCGGGCCAACTCGCTTCTGGCTTTCGCCATCTCGTTGCTGTTCGCCTTTGCCTATCTGGCCCAGACGGCCTACCTGTTCACGATCATGGAGATCGAGATCCTGGCCAGCGAACGGGCCGTGTTGCTCTACGGGATCATCGGCACCCATATCGTCATGGCCCTGGCGGCCATAGTGTTCGCCATTGTCATGGCATTACGAACGATCGGGGGCGATTACAGCAGCCGAGACTACGAAGGGGTTCTCAGCGCCGCAATCTTTTGGACAATGATGGTCGCGATGTATGGCGTCATGTGGTACGTCATCTACATCACCAAGTAGGGAGAGCGAAGCAAGGTGTTTACCTGGGGATCACGAAATCTGTTCGGGGTGGCGTTGCTGGCTTTCGTTGGAGCGGTTGTCTACGGGCTGTCCACCGGCGGTCATATCATCGGCGCTCTGAGCATGGGCTACAAGCATGGTGTGGGGGAGCACGTCGGCTACACCATTCTCATGGGGGCGATGTTCGTGGCCCTCTTGTTGGGGGTCATGTCGGTGGCCACCCGCGAGGGTAATTCGGAAGACATGTCGGAGTTGGTCGGGGTTGATCACGCTCTGGCCGTGCGGGCCCCCAGCCGGCCCGCTTTCTGGGGTCCGTTGGCCGCCTTCGGTCTGGCCTGCATCGCCGTCGGGGTGGCCACCAGCCCGGCCTTCCTCTACCTGGGGTTCGCGGTGTTGACGGTGACCGTTCTGGAGTGGACGGTACTGGCCTGGTCGGATCGGGCCACCGGTGATCCCGAGGTCAACGATGTCATCCGGAGCCGCTTCCTGTCACCCATGGAAGTGCCGATCCTGGCCATGCTGGGTATCGCCGTGATCGTGCTCGGGCTGTCCCGGGTGCTGTTGGCGGTTTCGGCTGCCGGGTCGGTCATCGCCGCCGTCATCGCCGCCATCTTCGTGTTCGGATCGGCCATCTTCATCGCCAAGTCACGGGCTCCGCGATCAATCATCTCGGCCATTGTGGCCTTCGGGGCGGTGGCCGTCCTGGCCGGTGGTATCGTCGGCGCCGCAGTTGGCGAGCGCGAGTTCCACCACGGCGAGGAACATGGGGAGGAGGGCGACCATGCCGAGGAGGGTGAGGGCTAGATGGCGTCGGCTGACAAGCAATCTCAACGTTCAAGTGGTTCGGGAGAGGACAGGGATTCTGTAGTGATGACCCGGGTTCGAAGGCACAAAGTCTGGTGGTTGCCGGCGCTGACCGCCCTGGTCCTGGCCGGCTGCGCCGACGACAAGCCCCTCAACACCTTTGAGCCCCGCGGGCCCAAGGCTCAGGAGATCTATGACCTGATGATGCGCTGGGGCATCTGGTGGATCATGGTCGCCGTGTTCGTGGTGGTGGTTGGTGGTGGCATTCTCGTCTCCTGGCGCAACCGGGTCGACCCCGAAACCTACGATCCCAACGACCTGCCGGAACAGATCCACGGCAACACCAAGTTGGAGCTGGGTTGGACCATCGCTCCCGCCGTGATCCTGGCCTTCGTGTTCATCCCGGTAGCCAACACCATCTGGTCGCTGGAGGACAAGAACGACCCGGAGGACGTCTGCGCCGTTGGTGACTTCTCCGACGAGTGCGACGGCCTCGACATCATGGTCATCGGGCAGCAGTGGTGGTGGGAGTACCGCTACGACACCGACGGCGACGGGTTCTTCATCGACGGCAACAGTGACGGTGTCGTTGATGACCTGGATCAGGAGCTGCCTCTCGACTTGGTGCTCGACCCCGACGATGTGGTCACGGCCAACGAACTGGTCATTCCGGTGGGCGAGCAGGTCGATCTACTGCTGACCTCCCGCGATGTCATCCACTCCTACTGGATTCCCCGCCTCAACGGGAAGCGAGACACCGTGCCCGGCCGCTGGGCCACCTGGTCACTGGAAGCCGATGAGCCGGGCAAGTTCACTGGCTGGTGCACCGAGTTCTGCGGGTTGTCGCATGCTCGTATGCGAATGTCGACCTTTGCTCTCGAACCGGCCGAATACGACGCCTGGTTCGAGAACCAAAAGCAGCTGGCCGACGTGCCAACCGATCCCGACGCCTTGGCCGGTCGGGAGATCTTCAAGAATCAGTGCATGAGTTGTCACGTGATCAACGACGGCGATCTGGAGTACGCCGACGATTTCGCCTCCACGGTTCCTCTGGCCTCCCGGGCTGCACCCAACCTGACGCACTTCGCCACCAGGACCACCTTCGCCGGCGGCATCTACAGCAGCTATGAGGGGCCGGACACGGATGCCAACGACGATGCTTTTCCGGCGGCCGATTACGTCGACATCGCCGAGTTGGCCGAGGATCCCACCACCACCAACGACTACCGGTGGAACACCGCCGAGCTGAAGCGTTGGGTGGCCAACGCACCGGAGCGCAAAGCCATGGCCTCCGACGTCGACCCCGAAACCGGTGTCGGCCGAGGCATGCTGCCCTTCCCCCAGTTGTCAGATGAAGAACTCGACCAGATAGTCGACTACCTGTCGACGCTCGACTAAGGAGCGCTTGAACGATGGCAGATCTCGAACCACGTCTCGCCCTCCCGAGCGGCTCATCCAACGGCAAGGTTGGCAGCCCTCTGGGATCTTTCAGCCGACCTCGGCAGCCGACGGGGCTGGTCAAGTGGCTGACCACGGTCGATCACAAGAAGATCGGCATCATGTACGGTGCGGCGGCCCTGTTCTTTCTGGTGATCGGCGGTGTGGCCGCCCTCCTGATCCGCCTGCAGCTGGCTGTTCCCAACAACGAGCTGCTGTCGGCCGATTTCTACAATCAGGTCTACACCATGCACGGCACCGTCATGGTCTTTCTGGTGGTCATGCCCATCGGTGCGGCGTTCGCCAACTTCTTGATGCCGTTGCAGGTCGGCGCCCGTGACGTGGCCTTCCCACGCATCAACGCCTTCAGCTTCTGGATCTTCTTCTTCGGCGGTCTGATGTTGAACACCAGCTGGTTCCTAGGCGGAGGGGCCGACGGCGGTTGGTTCAACTACGCCCCCAACAACGGGATCGCCTTCTCGCCGTCCAACGGCATCGACTTCTGGAACATGGGTCTGCTCATCGCCGGTATCGGCTCGCTGACCGGCTCGATCAACCTGATCACCACCGTGCTGAACATGCGGGCCCCCGGCATGTCGCTGATGAAGACCCCGATCTTCACCTGGATGACGCTGGTCACCCAGTTCTTGTTGCTGCTGGCCATCCCCGTCTTGACGGTGGCCCAGATCCTGCTGGCCTCGGATCGTCTGTTCGGGGCCAACTTCTTCAACGTCGCTCAGGGGGCCGATCCGCTGCTGTGGCAGCACCTGTTCTGGATCTTCGGCCACCCCGAGGTGTACCTGATGATCCTGCCGGCGTTCGGGATCGTGTCGGAGATCATCCCCGCCTTCGCCCGCAAACCCATCTTCGGCTACCCCTTCATGGTGTTCTCCGGGGTGGCCATTGGTTTCATGGGCTGGGGGGTGTGGGCCCACCACATGTTCGTGTCGGGGATCGGCCCGTTGTCGGTGGTCGGCTTCACCTTCGCCACGATGTTCATCGCCGTGCCCACCGGGGTGAAGATCCTCAACTGGCTGGCCACCATGTGGGGGGGCAAGATCATCCTCAACAGCGCCATGCTGTTCGCCATAGCCCTGGTCACCCAGTTCACCGTCGGTGGTCTGTCCGGGGTGTCCCACGCCCTGGCCGCCCATGACACCCAGCAGACCGACACCTACTACATCGTGGCCCACTTCCACTACGTGCTCTTCGGCGGAGCGTTCTTCGGCTTCGTTGGTGGGATGTACTTCTGGTGGCCGAAAGCGTTCGGCTATCTGCTGAACGAGAAGATCGGCAAGATCCAGTTCTGGACGATGGTCGTCGGCTTCAACGTCACGTTCGGCCCGATGCACATCCTGGGTTTGCAGGGGATGCCCCGGCGGATGCACAGCTACGATGCGGTGCAGGGTTTCAACCTGTGGAACATGGTGGCCACGGTGGGCGCGTTCATTCTCGGCGTCGGCACGTTGATGATTCTCTACAATGCCCTCGTCTCCTACCGGGCCTGGGTCCGAGAGGGTCGACCCGACGTCGGGCCCGATCCCTGGGATGCCCGGGCCTTGGAGTGGTCGATCCAGTCACCGGCTCCAGAACACAACTTCGATTACGACCCGGTTGTAACCCAACTCGACGACTGGTGGTACCGCAAGTACCAGCGAGACGAAGACGGAGTACTCCGCCGGGTCCACACCGGAGCCGAGCTGGCTCAGCCCGGCAACGGCGAAGGTGTCCATCTGCCGGCGCCGTCCTACTGGCCGATCGTGGTGGCCTTCGGCATCCCGATCGTCGGCTACGGCTTGATCTTCAGCCTCTGGCTGGTCATCCCCGGTGCCCTCATCACTCTGGCCGGTCTCTACGGCTGGGCGCTCGAACCGGCCGATGACCTCGACATCGACGACCACCACGGCCCCGACGATCACGGCCCGGCCGGCGACGATGACACCGCCGCTGAAGCCGACCTGGAACTGGAGAGTGTGTGATGAGTGATACAAGCGTTGCCCACCACTCCGACGCCGTCGTCGACCATGACCTCGGCGCCCATGGCGATCACGGGCATCACACCAGTCTTGGCCTGTCGAACATGAAGTTGGCCTTCTGGCTGTTTCTAGGCTCGGAGTGCCTGCTGTTCGGTGCGCTGATCTCGACGTACCTGCTGTCCAAAGCCAACTTCGTGACCGAGATCCTGGCCGGCAATCCTGAGGTCACGTCCACCATGCCGGCCGAACTGGTCCAAGAGTTCGTCGAGGTCGGTTCGGTGGAACCGATGTGGGACATCCCCTTCACCTCGGCTTCATCGTTCATCCTGCTGATGAGTTCGCTGACCATGGTGCTGGCCCACAAGGCGGTTTCGGAGGATGATGATCTGCAGACCAAGGTTTGGCTGGCCGCCACCGCTGGTCTGGGCTCGATCTTCATCGCCGGCCAGGTCTATGAGTTCACCGCCTTCTTCCGGGAGGGACTGACCTACGACGGCAACCTGTTCGGTTCGTCGTTCTATACGCTGACCGGGTTCCACGGGGCCCACGTCACCGGCGGCATCCTGATGCTGATGTCGTTGTTGTTCATGGCCTTCCGGGGCAAGCTCCGATCCGACCGAGCCGAGACCGTGGAGCTGGTCGGTTTGTATTGGCACTTCGTCGACGTCGTGTGGGTGCTCATCTTCACGATCGTCTATCTGATTCCTTAAGGCAGGTTCGTGATGGCCGAAAGCACCGCCACCTCCGACATCGCCCACAGCGACAGTTCCCATGAGCATGGCGATCATGCTCATCACCCGACAGAGCGCCAGTACTGGATCGTCTTTGTGCTGCTGGCCATCCTGACGGCCGTTGAGGTTGCCTGGTCCTACATCCCCGGTCTGGAGGGACCGTCGCTCGTCCTACCCCTCCTGGCCATGATGGTGGTGAAGTTCCTGCTGGTGGCCGGGGCGTTCATGCACCTGTACTTCGACATGAAGATCGTCAACGGCCGGTTGTTCACCTGGGCCTTCGGTTTCTCATTCCTGGTGGCCGTCATCGTGTACCTCGTGATGTTCATGGCCTTTGACCTGCTACCGATCTAGTAACAGCGGATAACGCCGCCCAGCGCCTTGTCGGCCCTCGGCGGGAAAGATGTGATCGCCGTGGATGCCGTCACAATCCCCTACGAAACCCATTTCGAAGTCTGGACGCTGATCGCCGGCGCCGTGGCGCTTGGCTGGTACGGCTGGCGGGTCCTTCAGCCCAAGGCCTTGGCCGCCGGCTACGACCCGATCTCGAAACGGCAGGCCGCCTGGTTCGGCGCCGCCGTGATGTCGATGTGGATCTTTTCCGATTGGCCCATTCACGAGATAGCTGAAGAGTACCTCTACGCCGTACACATGGTTCAGCACTTCTTCCTGTCGATGCTGATCCCCGCCATGTTCCTACTGGCCACCCCCCGTTGGATCGTGGAGCTGGTGGCCCCACCGGGATCCCGGGCTTGGGGTTGGCTGGAAACCGGTTCCCGGCCGCTGGTGGCCGGTGTGGTGTTCAACGCCGTTACCGCCCTGCTCCACTGGTCGGTCACCGTCCAGCTGTCGTTCGAGAGTGGGGCCCTCCACTTTCTCTTCCACCTGATGATCTTCGCCTCAGGACTTCTGATGTGGATGCCGGTCATCTCCCCGGTGGCGGAATGGCAGATCGCTCCGGTGCCCAAGTGCATCTACCTGTTCTGCATCTCCATCATCCCCACCGTGCCCAGCGGCTGGCTGATCTTCGCCGAGGACGTCGTCTACCGGCACTACGACACACCACATCGACTCTGGGGTATCGGGGTCATGGATGATCAGACGGCGGCCGGTCTGGTGATGAAGCTGTTGACCGGCTTCTTCCTCTGGGGGGCCATCTTCATCATCTTCATCCGTTGGGCCCACAAGGAGATGCAGGCTGACGAGGAGCGTCGTAATGCTCCGCTGACCTTCGACCAGGTTTCCGACCAGTTCTCGCTTTCCGATCCGGTGCCCGACCACGTTGGGTCTTCCGGTACTTCCGAGGCGTGACCGACCCGACGCTCGACGTGGCCCGGATGCGGGCCGAATACGAGACGGCCGGCATGGACGTCGACGATCTCGATCCCGATCCCATCGTCCAGTTCCACCGCTGGTTGAAGGTCGCCGTTCAGGCCGGGGTAACCGAGGCCAACGCCATGGTGCTGTCGACGGTGAACGGAGAGGGACACCCTTCGAGCCGGTATGTGCTGCTGAAGGACGTCGATCATCGGGGCTTCACGTTCTACACCAACTATGAATCCAACAAGTCGATGGATCTGGCCGCCCGCCCGCAGGGAGCGCTGACGTTCGGATGGCTCGAGCTGCGACGCCAGATCAACGTGGAGGGAACGGTCACCCGAGTCGACGGCGCCGAATCCGACGCCTACTGGGCGCTGCGACCGCGAGGTTCGCAACTGGGCAGCCTGGCCTCCCGGCAAAGTGAGCCGGTGACCGATCGTGCCGTGGTCGACGACTGGTACGCCGAGGCCGAAACCCGTTACGCCGGTGGCTCCGAGATCCCGAGGCCGGCCTCCTGGGGTGGCTGGCGGCTGGAGCCCCGCACCATCGAGTTCTGGCAGGGCCGCCTCAATCGGCTCCATGATCGCATCCGCTACCGGCGCCACCCGGAGTCGCCGAACGCCTGGACCCGGCAGCGCCTGGCCCCGTAGCCCTCGCTCCGCGGTCTTGGGACCGGCTCCGGTCGGCTGTCAGGTGTCGGCCAGAGCGGGGATGAGGTCGGCCCCGGCCTGGGCGATGTGGTCAACGTCGTCCAGGTCGAGAAGCTGCAGATAGACCCGCTGGATGCCCGCCTCCCGGTACCGGCCGAGCTTGTCCAGCACCTCTTCGGTCGTGCCGGCCGCGCCGTTCTCCCGTAGCTCGTCGGCCCCTCGGCCGATGGCCCGGGCTCGTCGTTTGACCTCGGTTTCGCTGGCTCCCAGGCAAAACACCATGGTGGTTGACTTGACGATCTCGGCCGGGTTGCGACCCTGGTCGAGGCACTCCTTGTTGACCCGCTCGATGGCCGGCGCCACCTCCTCGATGGGGGTGAACGGCAGGTTGAAGTCGGCGGCATAGCGGGCCACCAGAGCCGGGGTTCGCTTGGCTCCCCGCCCGCCGATGACGATGGGTGGATGCGGCCGTTGAGCCGGTTTGGGTAGAGCCGGGGATTCGACGAACGTGTGGAACCGTCCCTCATGGGAGAAGGTGGAGCCGTCAGGGGTGGTCCACAGCCCATGGATTTGTTCCATCGCCTCCTCCAGGCGATCGAACCGGGCGCCCAGCGGGGGAAAGTCGAGCCCGTAGGCGTGGTGTTCAGCTTCGAACCAGCCGGTGCCGATGCCGAAATCGATGCGACCACCGCTCATGGAGTCGACCTGGGCCACGGCGATGGCCAGGGGGCCCGGTCGATAGAACGTGATCGGGCTGACCAGGGTCCCGAGCCGGATGGAGCGGGTTTCGCGGGCCAGGCCGGCCAGGGTCACCCAGGCGTGGGTCGGGCCGGGTTTGCCGGAGACGTTACCCATCTTGAGATAGTGGTCGGAGCGGAAGAATCCCCCGAATCCGGCCCGCTCGGACGCCTGAGCCACGGCCAGCAGATCCTCATAGCGGGCCCCCTGCTGCGGTTCGGTGAAGATCCGTAGTTCCACCGACGTACCCTAGCCCACTCGGTTGGGCACAACCATCATCGATCGGAGCGAGCGTCACCTACTGATAAGAGGGACACCGACGGTGACCCCCGAGGTCCAGTTCGACCAGGAGCCGTTGGCGCCAAGGGCACGAACTTGATACAGGGCGCCGTCGCCCGGGTTGGGGTCGGTGAAGGTGGTGGTCGGAGCGGCGACCCACCCCAACCAGCTGTGGTTGCGCCAGATGGCGTACTCGACCGCATCGTCGGAGCCGTCCCAGGTCAGGTGGGCACCGGCGGCGGTGGTCGCGACTTCAAGGTTCGTGGGAACGGCCGGAGTCGTGCCGTCGCCGGTCACCGGGTTGGTCCACTTCGACCACCTGCCGTCGGTGTTCTGGGCCCGAATCTGATAGCGAGCGCCCGACAACGGGTTCGAGTCGACATAGGTCGTCTCGGGAGCCCGGACCCAGTCGTACCATTCACCGCTACGCCAAACGGCGTACTCGACCGCCCCTTCGGTTGTGTCCCAGGACAGATGCACGCCGGTGCTGACCTGGGTCGCCGTCAAACCACGCAGTGTATCGAGCACGATCAGGTACGAAGGGGCTGTCGAGCCCAGGCCTGGACTCCAACTGTCGATGACCGTGAACTCTTCGGCGTTGGCCCAGGCATCCACGTTGTCGTAGTCCGGGTTGGTCGGATCGAAGGCCGGGTCGATTGGGAAGCGGGGAGTGAACTGGTAGCGCACGGGATAACTCTGAACGCCGGGCCCGGCGATCAGAGTTTGGACGAACACCCAGTTCTCGCCGGGGTCCAGGTAGCCGTTGCCATTGGTATCGCCCCGGTCGTATACCGGTAGACCAAGACCAACATCTATCGGGGTGACCTCGATTGGCACATTCGATCCGGTGTACAGATGGTGGAAGTACTCCAGCCTCTCACCGACTTCGACCGGAAGGGCGTCGTCGCGTGCCCGCGTGGTTGTGCAGTCAACTCCGGCGACTCCCTTGCACAGATCCATGTAGCTGATCTCGGCGATCACCACCGGTTCGAAACCGGGGTCGGCGGCACTGGCGCCGATGGCCGCCCCGCTGGTCACTGCGACGATGGCCGTCGCTGCGGCCATTCCTCCCCGTATGAAATTTCTCAGCATGGAGAATCGACGTTAGCGGCCGACCCAAGGACGATCATGAGGCTATGGGATCTGTCGGCCCAGGCACTATAGCCCGGGTGGGTCCAGCGGGGGAGGGTCGTGGACCCAACCGGCGAACAAGGCCAGACTGGTCGATCGGTCGACGGCGAGAAAGCCGAACGGCCGATCGTGACGCACGTCGATATGCAACGGTGTGTGGCTGATCGCGGGTGGCGCTGCGCCGGCGCTGATTGCGGCGAAGGTGACAGCGGCGGCCCGGAAACCGGCGTCGCTGAATCCGACGGAAGCATCCTGTACGACCTGGCTCACGGCCAAGGGTTCAGCGGCGAGTCCGGGAAAGTGGCTACGAGTCTGATCGCCCGCCGCCACCAGCCCGAAGTGGGCGTCGTGTTCGAGAAGATCGTGTGAGGCGGAGAACTCGAACGCCGGGAGGCTGATGAAGAGCTGATCGCCGTCGACCGACGATGATCGCCTGGACACCTCCAGGCAGCCCGCCGCATCCCCTTCGCTCAAGGCCGATCCGGGGACGATCGTGACGTTGTCGGTCGGGCCGAGGGCGTCGATGGCGGTGGCCAGGACATTCGACGCCGGATCGCATGGGCTTGCTGCCACCAGGTGCACATCGATGCTGCCGGTCGACTCCACGACAACCCGACTGACCTCGATCTGCGAGGATCGGATCACGGCCGCCGAGTCAGGGTCGAAGGTCGTGCGGACGAGGCTGACGTGGGATGACGTGTCATTGTTCCACGGAGTGGTCGACGGATCGAAGGGGTCAACCCAGTCGACATCGGCGGCGACGACGGAGGCCAGGGCGAGGCGGATGTCGTCATCGATCGTGGCCGGAAACCGATCGATTATGCCGCCGGTCATTCGCTCGGCCCAGCGGTCGAGCTCCTCGAGATCCTCAGGCAGCTGGTCGACGACCATCGACGGTAGGGCGGTCAGGAAGTCGGGGTCGAGCACAACGTCGGGTCGAGTCCAGATCCCCACCCCTCCCGCCGCGCCCGACCCGGCGGCCAGCAGACCCAGCAGCTTCTCGACGGTGGCCGCCGCCACCTCCGGCGCCACGCCGGTGGCAGCTTGGAGTTCGGCCCGAGCATCTCCTCCGGCGCCGTGCAGCAGAGCGGCCAGTACACAACAGGCTCCCGCTCCGCTGAGAACGGTGTTGCGGTCGCCGTCGATGAGCGACAGCCAACGTTGGGTGAAGGCATTGGCGATTTCGACAGCGTCGGTGGTTCGCATTGGTGGCTCAGCTCTCATCTCGGGTTGGTGTTGTGTCGTTGTCGGGCCAGCTGCGAGCCGCCGCGGCCAGGGCATGGATGAGGTCGTCGAGCAACGGGAAACGTCGCCCGCTGGTGGCCCGATACCAGTGAAGAGCGGCCGGGGTGATACCGCGGATCCGGGGCGGGATCTCCAACTGCATGCCGCCGTCGACCGTGAGGTTGCAGGGGTTTCGGGGGTGGATGCCCCGCAGATTCTTGGGAATGTCGTCGAGGTGGTGGATGGCCTGATGGTGGGGGAGGGCCGAGTCGAGATGATGGGCGACATGGCTGGCCAGCGTCCGGTTGCCACCCCCGCACAGAAGGCTGGTGAAGTAGCCTCGCCGTCCGAACCCGTGGACTGTCACCACCACCGAGCAGTGGTCGATGAAGGAGCGGAAGTGGGGGGAGACGTCGGGGTCGACCCGGGTGGAAGGAATGTGGTGTGACAGCTCGGCCGGCTGGATGACGGCGTAGTACGACGATCCGGAGTGGGCCGCCGCTTCTCGGGCGATGACATGGGTTTGCCGTTCCAGGTGACCGCCGTGGTAGGCGCAGAATCCGAATCGCCCTCGCAGCTCCAGCTCTTCGACCACGCCGGGAGTGCCCAGTAGTTGGGCGAAATCGCGCGGTGGCTCCTGGGCTTGGTCGGCGCCGGGCATAGCAGCGAGACTACGCCACTGCCGTCCCGCCAGAAGAATTGCAGCAAAAAGCGAGGTCAGACCTCGCTTTTTGCTGCAATTCCTGGGTTCAGGGGCTGACGTGTTCGGCCCGGGCGGCGGTGTCGGCGGTCGGCGGGTTGGTCGGGGCCGATCGACGGGCCAGGAAGCCGGCCACGGCCACGATGATGTTGATGGCCAGGAACGACCAGCCCATGATGCTGGTACGGGCCACCGGTTCGGCGAACAGGTCGAACGGATTGACCCGTCCCGACATCCAACCGGTCAGAGCCCCCTGCCAGCCTTCCACCGTCAGTACGATCGAATCGATCCACGGCGTGACCTCACCGCTGGCACTGAACACCTGCTGTGACCAGACGCCGTAGAGGGCGACGTAGACACCGACGATGATGAGGATGACGGCCGAGATGAGATTGATCTTGGGCAGGAGGCGGCGGAAGTTGTTGACCAGCCCCTTCTTGCCGAAGCCTACGGCCAGGGTGATGACCGTGGCCAGCAAACCCATGCCCACGGCGTAGGACAGGAACGAACCCAGTCGCTCGCCGAAGCCTTCGCTGCGGGTGGTGTTGGCCACGATGGTGATGAAGATGCCGATGGTGCAGCTCAGGGAGGCGATGGCGTAGGACACGCCGAAGACGAACATCGACACGATCGACTGGTCGCCGCCGCCTTTGTTGAGTTTGGGCAGGCTGAGCGCCGGTTGGAATCCCCGCAGCATGGCAATACCGAGGATGACAAGCCCCACCCCGATCACGATGGTGAGCCGGGGAAGCCAACCTGACTGGCCAATGGCGGTCAGCGACCCGGCCAGGAACAGGCCGAGAATCCCGAACACGGCCAGGAAGCCGGCCGACATCGACAGGCCTACGATCTGACCCCGGTTGAGGGCGACCAGTGTCGAGTTGGCTCCGGTTCGCCCGTCGTCCAGCCCCAGGAAGTAACCGAGGTAGGCCGGTAGCAGGGCGAATCCGCACGGGTTGAGGAGGGCCACCATGCCGAGGGCGAAGGCGCTGGGGTCGAACAGGGCGTCCAATGACATCAGGGTTTCTCCACCAGGTGCTCGTCGATCAATTCGTTGAGTTTGTCGTCGGTGAGGACACCGGCCCAGACGTTGACGACCTGACCCTGGGGGGAGATGAAGGCGGTGGTGGGCATGGCTCCGGTTCCCAGTTCCTCCCAGATCTCGCCGTTGGGCTGGAAGACGGTGTCGTAGCTGACGTCGGCCTCGGCCACGAAGGCCTGCCAGGTCTCAGCGTTGAAGTCCTGGTTGACGCCGACAAATGTCACGTCGTCGCTCCGTTGACGGTGAACGGCTTCGAAGTCGGGCAGCTCTGCTCGACACGGTGGGCACCAGGAGGCGAAGAAGTTCACGACGAGGGGCCGGCCCTCGTAGTCGGAGAGGGTGCCGGAGCCGCCGTCAGTGGTGGTGAAGGCAATGTCGACGATGGTGTCGGCGTCGGCTCGGGCCGCCGCTGAGGCGTCGTCGACCCGATCTTCGGTGCTGGAGAACAGCGCCAGCAGGCCAAGGGTGGCGATGGCGGCCACGATGGCCACGGTGGTCAATAGCGGGTTGCGGCGCCGAGGCGATGGCGCCGACCGGCCGGACGGTTCCGGTTCTTCCGATCCGGGGGCCGCTGATTCGGGGGATGCTGTGGTCATGGCGATGGCGAAGTTGGGGCTCGGGACTGTTAGCAAGGGTAACCGGAGCCCGGTTTGTGCCATTCCCGGCCGGTTGAAGTTGTGCGTTTGTTTCGCGACGGCACCCCCCGCCGGAACTTTGGGACCGGAGCGACCCGTTTGTGGGTCGTCCGGGTCACAAAGTTCGGCGGAGGGTGCACCTCTGCTAGGCGATCAGCTTCTGCAGATGGGCCGGAATCGGCACCTCGAGCAGCTGATCCTCGGGCCGGGCCACCTTGGGCGGCCGTCCCCGACGACGCTTCCGGTGGATGATCTGTCCGCCGTCGAACAGCTGACCACCCCAGACACCGCACGGCTCACGCCGCTCGATGGCCGCCTCGAGGCACGGTGCAATGACCGGGCACTCGGCGCAGATGCGCTTGGCCGCGATGATGTCGGGAACCTCTTCGGAGAAGAAGAGGTTGGATGCACCGGGAACGGTGCGGCAGGCCGCAGCCTCCGTCCAATCACCGGTGATGGGGGCGTCGATGAACTCGTCGCCGATCTGATGTCCGATCTCAACTTCCGTGATGGTCATGTTCATGGTTCCTTCGGGATTGCTCCGGTTTTCCGGAGCGACGACGCAGCGCCTGCGCCGTTGAATGTCGTTCAGTTGGTCAACGTTTCATGTCGATGCGGTTCTCCTTTCGGTGTTGGGTGAAAACACGAAGAAGCCGCTGGGTTTGCTCCCAACGGCTCGGTGTGCGGTATGCGATTTTGGCTGATGAGCTAAGTCGCAAACCTCGAGGGCTGGGAGTGGCCGGTATCACCGGTCTTGGTCGTTCCAAAGTCGAACGCAGGCCAAGCCTGGATCGTCGGAGCGGCGTGCATGCACACGGCAGCATTGGCCTCGATACCGACGGCCTCGTATCCACGGTTGGAGACGAGCAGGCTCACCGGACGCGGTCGGCCGCTGACTGGCACCGGCACCAGGACCGTGGTGGGCCGCTGATTGGGCAGGATTGAGTCGAGGGACCGAATCGCTGAGCGGGCCGAAGCCAGAAGATCGGTGAGTTGGGTTTGAATCCTGATTAACATCAACCGTCTCCTTTCCGGCTTGGCTGACTGGTGAGCATATTCTAGATCATCGGTGTGGTCTGTGGACAGCGGGACCTCGACCGCGTAGCGGTGGAAGCCCACTCCGACCTGCAGACCAACGAACTACGTATCGGACGGTTTGTCAACCGAATAAATACAGAATCCGGCCGGAAATCGCGAAAATGCCCGCCGGGTTCCCGATGGTGTGGAAGGTTTTGGCTACCGTCGACACCTGTGATCGGCTCCGAGAACCCCCAAAATGGGGCGGAAAACAAGGCGATTGTCGCTCCCGGCGACCTCGAAGCACTGCTTCCCCGGCTTACCACCGGGCGGGTCTTCACCGGGACAAGAAAAATTCGCCTGGGTGATGTCGATCCCGAGGGAAGGCTACGGTTCGACGGTCTGACCCGCTACACCCAGGACGTCTCCAACGATGACACGGCTGACGCCGGTTTGCCCGAAGTACCGGGCTGGGTCGTGCGTTCAACCGTCGTCGACGAACTCGTACCCGGTTGCCTGGGGGAGACGCTCACGTTCGAGACGTTCTGCTCGTCACTGGGCAAACGTTGGGCCGAACGGCGCTTGATCGTGTGCGGCGATCGGGGAGCCCGCTACGAGGTGGCCACGCTGTGGGTCTGTGTCGACCCGCTGACCGGGCCAACACAGCTGTCCGACCAGTTTCTGGCCATCTACGGTACGGCCGCCGGTGGTCGCCGGGCGGTGGCCCGCCAGCGCAACCCCAAGCTGGAATCGCTGGGTGAGCGGGCCTCGGCCGTGGTGGCCCAGGCCTGGCAGCTGCGCCGAGCAGACCTCGACACCCTCGGTCACGTCAACAATGCCGCCTACTGGGCGGCGGTGGAGGAATGGGTGGGACCGTTCTCCCGGCCCCGGCGAGCCCGGGTCGAGTACGGTCGGGGGCTTTCCCCCGCACCCCATGTTGGCATTGCCCGCTTCCGCTCCGACGATGACATCCTCCTGCTTTGGTGGTTGGAGGAGGGTCGACAGAGCCCGTCGGCCACGGCCATGGTGGCCGACCTTCCGCCCGAGTTGTACACCGGATGATGCGAAGCCGCTACCCGGCCCGGTCGACGGTGGCGATGGATCCGGGAGCGGCGCCGGCGGCTCTGTCGGCGGTATCGGCCGGGGTCACCGACGGGGCCAGGAACAGCGCTTCCCGGTAGTAGCGCAGCTCGTTGATGCTCTCGGTGATGTCGTCCAGGGCCCGGTGGCCGACCTCCTTGCGCGGCGCGTTGTCCAGCGCCTCGGGGTTCCACCGGCGAGCCAGCTCCTTGATGGTGGTCACATCGATCGAGCGGTAGTGCAGGTACTCCTCGACGTCGTTCATGTGGACGGCCAGGAATCGCCGGTCCATACCGATCGAGTTGCCGCACAACGGAACCGATCGGGGCTCCGGGATGTGGGCTTTGAGGAATTCGAGGGTCTGCCTGGTGGCCTCTTCCAGCGTGATCGTCGACGCTCGAACCTGATCGAGCAGCCCCGACTTGGTGTGCATCTCAACCACGACCTCGTCCATCAGCGCCAGTTCGTCGTCGGTGGCGCTGAGCACCAGCTCCGGGCCGCGCTCGACGATGTTGAGGTCATCGTCGGTCAACAAGGTGGCGATCTCGACGATGATGTGCTTCGCCGGGTCCAGCCCGGTCATTTCCAAGTCCATCCATGCCAGCAAGCCACTCACCCTACCGAACTTTGATCCGAAATTCAGCGGCTCGCCCGGCCGCTACCATCAGCTCGTGGTAACGATTCCGCTCCAACAACTCGACGCTGGACTGAAACCGCCCCAACGTATCCGAGCCGGTGACGCCGCCGCCGATCTACCGTCTCGAATAGACGTCACCATCGAGCCCGGACAACGTTTGCTGGTTCCCACCGGATTCGCGGTGGCCATACCCGATCAGTACTGCGGGCTCGTGCTCCCTCGCTCCGGCCTGGCCCTCAAACACGGCCTGACCGTACTCAACACCCCGGGGCTGATCGACTCCGGGTACCGGGGGGAATTACAGATCATTCTCTACAACACCGGTGACCGGCCGGTCGCCATCGAGCGGGGCCAACGTATCGCCCAACTTCTGATCCTGGGTGTACCGGAAACGACGTTGGCCCTGGTGGACGAGCTGCCGCCGTCCGGTGATGATCGAGGCACGGCCGGCTTCGGTAGCTCGGGCTGAATCCGGGCCGTCCCCGCCCTGTTCATATGCGCCGTTCCCTACAGCGCGCTGCTGACCTCGGCCGTGGGCCCTTCGGCCACGTCGCTCGACCGTCGCAGAGCGAGAGGCAGCGGTTGACCCAGCAACGTCGCCATCTGCTCCACCGTCTGGGGATGGCTGAAGTAGTAACCCTGGCCGAACTTGAACCCCAAGGCGCTGAACAGCTGCGCATGCTCTGCTGTCTCCACCCCTTCGGCCACAACCGGTAGCTCCAACATCCGGCAGATGTGCAGGGTGGCCCGCACCAGCTCGAGGGCCTTGCGGGACGAGCTGGTCGACCCGGCGAACGAGCCGTCCATCTTGAGCGCGCCGATGGGCAGCTGACTGAGGTTCTTCAGCGACGAGTGTCCGGAGCCGAAGTCGTCGAGGGCGATGGTGACACCGATGGTGGTCAGGTCGTGGAGTACGGCCGAGATTCGCTGCAGATCGTCGTTGTTGCCGACCTCGGTGACCTCCAGGGTGAGCAGCTCGGCCGGGAACCCGTTGAGCCCCAGGATCTGGTCGACGTCAGCCGGTAGGGTATCGACAATGGCCAGTCGGGACAGGTTGATGCTGACGGCCATGGGCCCGATGTCGGTCTGGAAATGCTGGAGGGCATCGAGCGTGGCCCGCCGCAGCACGTATCTGGTCAGCTGCTGGATCATCTGGCAGCGTTCCACCTCGTCGATGAACATGAGGGTGTCGACCGCGCCGAAGTCGGGGTGGTTCCAGCGGACCAGCGCTTCCAGCCGGGTCGGCAGGCCGGTGCTGAGGTCGACCTCGGGTTGATAGACCAGTTGCACCGCGTCGGCGGCCAGCGCCTCCGGCAGGTCGTGGCGGATGGCCCGGCGGATCTCCAGGTTGCGGCGAGCGGCCGGGTTGAAGATGCAGACTGGCTGCTGATGGGTGCGGCGGGCCTCGTACATGGCGATGTCGGCATGACGCAACAGATCGTTGCCCGACTTCTCTCCCCGGCGGATGACCACCCCCACCGTGATCTGGACACTGATGGTGGTGCCGTCAACCGTTAGCTGGTGACCCCGGATGGCCACGATCTCGTCGATGGTACCCCGCAGATCGGCGTCGACGGCAAGCGCCGGCAACAGGATGCCGAACTCGTCACCACCGAGGCGGGCCACCAGCCCGTGGTCGCCCACCGCCTGGGTGAGGTGTTGGGCCACGATGCGCAACGTCTCGTCGCCGGCCAGATGGCCGTGGATGTCGTTGATCGACTTGAACCGGTCTATGTCGACGATCATGACCACCAACCGGCAGTTGCCGCCGGGCTGGGCGTCAACCGCCTCTCCCAGCGCCTCGACGAAGGCCGATCGGTTGGCCACCCCGGTGAGCTGGTCGGTATGGGCCTTGTGGTGCAGTGCCTCCTCGAGAAGCCGCGACTCCTCCAGCTCGGCCCTGACTTCCCGGGCCTGGATGCTCCGTTGTCGGCTTGTGGCCAGGATTCGGGCGTGGGCCGGTGACAGGTCATGGGGGGCGAAGTCGCTCTCCGACAGACCGAGTTCGGCCAGGCGACCGATCTCGTCGATGCCCAGCGAACCGGCAAAGGCCACCCCCTTTCGGCCGACGTTGATGAAGCTTCCGGTCAGCCGGACCGATGGTTGGCGTAGCATCATCGACACCGTCACCCCGCACCACTGGTCGAGTGGTTCCTCGGGGTCGAAGCCCGAGACCTGGTCGCCATCGATCACCGAGGTGAACGGCTCCCCGGCGATCGACCGGCCCAGGAGTCTGATCAGAGCCGGTCCCGAACCGATGATCACGCCGTCACCGTCAACCGCGAATCCGAAGGGAAAGGCCTGGTCGTACAGATCGGAGTCCACTGCGTAGCCGCCTTGCAGATCGCGAAGTAGTGATCTGATGATCGGCGTTTGCCACCCGGTCTTGAGGCCCCGACCGGGGTGGCTCTACGTCCTGAGTTGCAGAACGATGGCCGATGGAGACACGACGGCGTCGTCGATCAGCGCCTCCAGCTGGTCGAGCAACTCTCCGTTGGCCCTGATGTCGGCGTCGGGATTACTGAGCGAGATGCTGAGCAGATCAGGGCGCCACGACGCCTGCATACTGATCCGGCCGCTACCCAGGAGGGCGTTGACCGAGGTATCGACGGCCGCTCGTAGCCGTTCCACGGTGGCGATGTCGACCCCGAGGCGCAGAGCGAGCCCGGCCACGGCCACCCGACCGATTCGAGTGAAGGTCTCCGAGGCTGGAAACGACACCTTGATCTCATCGGAGGTGCCATCGTTCATAGCTTCGTGTTCCGTCTCCAAGACCTCGTTGTCACTGCCGGGATGTCACTGCTGGGATGTCCACTGCCGGCGAACGCTGTTGCCGGTCGTATCGCTGATACTACTGGCTCCGGTCGGTCGTGCCCGCACGGCCAATCCCATATTTGTCATTCTCACCCGGGGCCCTCACCCGGGGCTCTCACCCGGCGCCGTCCTCCCGGACGACGTCGGCCGGGTCACGATCGATACGGAGCCCACGATAGACGGGGTGCCTGAGCTGGCCGTCGGCCGGCCATTCGCCGTACTCGACTTCGACCACCACTGTTGGTTCAACCCACGTCGGCCTCCGATCGAGCGGGGGTACCGTCTCGAACGGCGGTTCCGCCGCGGGGACCAGGAGTTTGCGGAGGCGACTTCGTTCGACTTCGGTCAGACCCGATCCCACCCGGCCGGCCATGGTCAGGCGGCCGTCCTGCCAGACACCGACCATGAGTGATCCGAGTTGGTTCTCCAGCGACCGTTGACCCTCCAGCCATCCGCCGACCACGAACTCCTGGCGCCGCCTGATCTTGATCTTGCGCCAGTTGGAGCTTCGAGCTCCCGGTTCGTAGACGCTGTCCAGTCGTTTGACCACGATTCCCTCCAGGTGGCGGGCTGTGGCCAGCTCCAGCAGCGTCTCGGCTTCGTCATCAAGGAAGGGCGGGGTGTTCCAGTTGGCCCCGTCGGGTAGGAGGTCGTGGAGCAGTCGCCGTCGGGTCCGGTAGGGCAGCCCGATGAGTGGGTTGCCGTCGAGCATCAGGAGGTCGAAGATGACATAGACGACCGGATGGGTGTCGACCAGTGACTGGTGGGGGCGGTCGATGTGAATTCGCTGTTGTAGCCGGGCGAACGAGGGCCGATCGCCGTCGAACACCACAACCTCACCGTCGAGCACGGCATCGGCCTTCAGCTCGCCCGCCAGGTCGGCCAGCTCAGGAAAGGACCCGGTCACATCTCGACCGTTGGACGATCGCAGTACCAGGGTGGCTCGGCCCGTTTGAGCCGACCGGTCGATGGTGGCCTGGATCCGCATGCCGTCCCACTTGATCTCGGCCGCCCAACCGTCACCAGTGGGCAACCTGTCGGACGACACCGCCTTCATCGGGGGGATCCAGCCCGCTGTGCCGTTGGCAGGAGGGGATTCGGCCACGATTCCGAGAGTACCGCCGGGCTGTGCGCCGAGCGGCACGGGGCGACCATTACCGGCTCGTCTACGGTGTTAGCCGATCTTTTGCTCGGCCTACCTACCGGTAGGTAGGCTGACGGCATGGTTCTTGACGCTGACGCAGATCTCCTCCACGACCTGGAAGGCGAGGTCGAGCGGCTACTCGAACGGCACTACAAATCGACCAAGATGTGGCACCCTCACAAACTGGTGCCGTGGAGCCGCGGTGAGGACTTCGACGAAGAGTATGAATGGTCTCCGGAGGAAGCCAACGTTCCGGCCGAGGTGCGCAGCGCGCTGTTCGTCAACCTGTTGACCGAAGACAACCTGCCCTACTACTTCCGCGACATCGAGCGCATGTTCGGCGCTGACGGACCATGGGGGGAGTGGACCCGACGGTGGACGGCCGAGGAGGCCCGGCACGCCGCGGTTATCCGCGACTACCTGACCGTGACCCGGGCCATCGACCCTGTCGAGTTGGAGGAGGGGCGCATGGTGCAGATGTGCGGTGGTCAAGTACCCCAGCCCCCCTCCGCCATCGACGGTCTGGTGTACGTGACGTTGCAGGAATTGGCCACCCGCATCTCCCACCGCAACACCGGGGCATTGCTGGAGGACCGGGCCGGCTACGACATCATGCGGCGCGTGGCCATCGACGAGAACCACCACTTCCTCTTCTACCGCGACGCCGCAGCAGCGGCCATGGAGATCGACCCCAGCCCGGCCGTCGAGGCCATGGAGCGGCAGGTCATCGGCTTCGCCATGCCCGGTGAAGGCATCCCCGGCTTCACCTCCCACGCCCGGGTCATCGCCGCCAGCGGCATCTACAACCTGGCCGTGCACTACGAACAGATCCTCGAGCCGATCGTGCTGAAGTTCTGGAACCTTGCCCGACTTGAGGGGCTGACGGCCGAAGCCGAACAGGCCCGGGAGCGGGTGATGGCCTACATCGAGAAGTCGGCCCGGGTGGCGGCTCGGCTCAAGGAGCGACAGGAGGCCCGGGAGGCGGCCGTTCAGAACGGCAATCCTGAGACCGTCTCGGCCTAGGAGGTTTATCGGCGGTCCTCCAGGCTTGCACTTTGGTCGTTCAACGACCCGGCAGCAGGAGCTTTGGTTGCTTGACGACCCCTCAAGGGGGTCGTCAAGCCGCCAGAGTGTCGTACCCGGGGGACCGGATCCCATGGCCCGAGCCGGCGGTTTTGGCCGACCAGCGCTGGACCGTGGCCGAAGATGCCGCCCTCGACGGTCACGTGTTGCGCAGTGAGCGGGCTTTGCGGCGCCGCCGTTGCCGGGGTGACGGCTCAGGGGATCGACGCTCGGCCTTGTCGATGGTGTCGATCCGAACACTCTCGCAGCGGGCGACCTGGATGAGATACTCGCCGGTTATCTCACCGTTGAACCGGAAGCAGGCCAGGAAGTCGTCGTCGGTCAGGTTCAGGAAATGGACCAGTCGGTGCGCCATATCAGTGGTCGAGACCTCGGGCGCCCGATCTCCGATCTCCCGGGCAACATAGTCGGCGGCGAATCCCGACGGGGTGTGGTACACGGTACCGACCGATGTTGTCAACGGCCGGCCGTCGCCGGCCTGGCGATAGGCCCGACGGGCGGCCAGGACATGGTCCGGGGTGACGGCCTGGCCAACCCACGAGTCGTCGTGCAGCGGCCAGGGAGGGGCCTCCGCTCCGGGCGACGGCTGATCCTCGGTCAGATCGATGATGGTGAGGTTGGCGTCGGCTCCCAGGGGGAACTCCCGGTCGGCCAGCACCTCGGCCAGAAAGCCGACGTCGAGGCCGGCCTCAGCCGGCTCCTCCGGATGAGCTCGTTGGTGGCAGGTTTGGTTCTGCATGATCCCTTCAGTGGCTTGGGTGGTTGTTTGGCCGGTCCCGACGATCACGTCCGTCGGGACCGGCACGATGGGCCGTCAGCGGCTGGCCAGACGTCGGCCGGACTTGACGAAGAATCCGCCGACCGCCACCAGCAGCGCACCGAGCGTCGTCAACAACGTGCTCGAAGCGCCGGTTACCGGAAGCGTTTCCGTCATGGTCTTTCTCCTTTCTGCACCGATGAACTGAAGATCCCTGAGTTGAACGTCTCACTCCGATTCAACGTCTCAATCCGATTCACTGTCACGAGGCCACCCGGGCCGGAGAGTCCCAGACGCAGGCCGCCACCGTGGGCTGTCGCACTGTCTTCACCACGGCATGGATCCAGATGGCCCTAAACAGCAGGTCGACCAGAATGAGGACTGGGGCGAACAGGACCAAATGAAGATGGCGGAGCTGGACCGCGGCCACCGTCAGCATGAAGTAGAACACCAGCCAGCGGGTCAACACCAGCACACCCACGACCAGCGGGCCCTTCAGCACCAGCAACAGCACCAACAGGGGTAGGCCCAGCAGATAGGTGACCCAGTGGGCGATCAACAGGGCGTAGAGGGCCTCGAACACCGAGGTGCGACCCCGCAGTAGGCCCGCTCCCACCCGGTGGCCCACGATCCCCTGATTGGTACCCCACAACCAACGCAGGTTCTGTTTGTAGAAATCCCGGACGGTCGTGGGGTCCTGGATCCAGGCCCAGGCCCGCTTGCCGTAGCGGATGCGACCAAGGCCCAGACGATGGGTTTCCAGCACCCAGTAAGTGTCGTCGACGATGTAGGGCGTCGTCTCGACCAGAACCTCTCTTAGCACCTCGGTCCGGTAGGTCGAGTTGGAACCGGAGATGCAGTTGAGGGCGTTGACCCAGGACTGCGGGGTGCGGATGGTCAGCTGGTAGTACCAGTAGGCGAAGGCCCGGTAGGCCACGAACGGGTTCCAGCGCAGCGATCGGGGCCACAGCGTGCAGGTTCGGCCCACCACGATGGCGGTTTCGTCATCGAAGTACTCGAGGGACCGCTCAACGAAGTCCGGTTCGAGATGGGTGTCGTCGTCGATGATGGTCAGGAACCGGTAGCGGTCCAGGAGATCGAGGTCGCCGCAACCGGCGTGCAGCGTCGCCGGTTTGCCCCGGTTCACCGCGTAGTCGACCACATCGGCTCCGGCGGCCCGGGCCACGGTCACCGTGTTGTCATCGCTGCCGTCACTCAACACATAGACTGGTATCCCGTTGGCTCGGGCGTGTTCGATGGTGGTGGCCAGTGTGCCGGCCCCGTTCTTGGTGGCGATGAGGATGGCACAGTCGTTGATCGAGGGCGCGGGCCGGGGCGGCCGCGGTTTGGCGGGGGAACGGCGTGCTACCCGGTGCGGTGTCAGCAGACCGTAGACGAACCCGGCGGCGGCGACGATGGCGAAACCGGCGAAGAGCGCGACCAGGATCCACCACGCCGTCGCGCCGTACAGCTCCACAACTCGATCACCCACGTGGCCTCCGCCTCTGGTCCTTCTCGATGAAGAGTACGAACCTCATCCGGCCTTGAACAGGGCGTTGCCGTGACTGCCCAGCTTGTGTTGGGTCCTGCGACCCGTCCGCCCCCCGGGAGCTGGGTAGATCGGCCCGCCGTCGTGGTGCCGGCGGTCAGCCGGGAACCGGGGTCAGCTCGTTCAGCTCGCGCTTGAGTCGACGTTCGTCGTAGCGGAAGAAGAGCATGGCGGCGAAGGCATAGAGGGCCAATCCGGCGAGACCGGTCAGACGGATGCCCAGATCGTCGCCGACGTCGCGACCCAGAGCGGTGAACAGGGCGAAAACGATGACGGCGAAGGTCTGACTCAGCTTCTGCAGGAATGTGCGGGCGGCGAAGAAGCTGGCGGCGGTGGCCGTGCCTTCGGTGAGGGTGGAGTGCTCGGCGATGTCGGACAGGATCCACTGGGGCAGAATGCTGAGGGCGGCGAAGGCGACGGCGAAGATGGCGGCGACGATGACTCCCTGGAGCAGGTTGGGCAGTGGCATTCGCCCCAGGAAGATGATGAGGAGGAAGTCGAAGGCCGAAAGGGCGAAGGCGGCGATGACCATGCGTTTGCCGCTGTGTTTTTTGGCCCGCCGGTTGACCAGCGGATAGAGCCCGGTGGCCACCAGGATCATCAGCAGCGTCAGCAGTGTGGCGATGGCCTGATCGAGTTCCAGGAGAACGGTGACGTAGTAGAGCATCCCGGTCTGGATGATCATGAGTCCGCCGAAGTAGGCGAAGTCGGCGGCGGCGTAGTAGCGGAAGAAGCGGTTCTTGGCGATGATCGAAATCACCTGACGGGGCGGCACACCGGCCGGTTGCGAGCGCACCCAGCGTGGTTCGTCGATCTTGAACACCGGAACGTACATGCACGCCACGCCCACGGCGATGACGACGCCGGCCGCGATCTGCCAGGACCGCAGGACCTCGAAACCGAGGTTGGTGATGATCGTGGCCAGAAACGGGGTGGTGGCGGCGACCACGATGCCGACCGACCAGGCCACTGAGGTCCAGGTGGCCAGGTCGAGCCGCTCTTCGGCGGTGTAGCCCAGGTCGGCGATCAGCGAGAACGCCGGTGTGACGTAGGCGGTGAGGGCGATGTAGAGCACGATCTGGGCCGCAACCAGCCACAGGATGTTCCAGTTGCTGACCGCCTCGACCGGGGGGATGAACAGCGACAGGGTGGCCAACCCGGCGGGTAGGGCGCCCCAGGCCATGAAGGGAATGCGGCGACCTCTGCGGTGGGTCGAGCGGTCCGACAACACGGCGATCGCCGGGTCGGTGACGGCGTCGGCCACTCGCCCCAGTGCCGCCAGCAGCACGACGGCGTTCAGCACGAACAGGAACGTCTGGTCCGACACGAGCTGGGGGAGGCCGGCGCTGTCGGGCGGCAGGTAGAAGAACACCAGGATCAGGCCGAGCACGTTGTACAACACCGACATGCCGCCCTGCCCAATGGACAGGGCGGCGATCACCGACTTCGGCAGCGGCTCGTCGACGCCGCGAACAAGCGGCTCGGAGACCTCGGCCGCCCCGCCGGCTGCTTGGATTGCTTGCTCGGTGTGGTCCACTGGGGCCGAGTGTAATGTTCGGTCGTCGGGCGATTGAAATCAGTCCCGCTGGTCGGCCGTCGCCTAGAGCAGCCGCTGCATGAGAGCCACGTCGTGCCAACGGCCGAACTTTCGGGCGACCTCGCGCTCGATTCCGACAAGATCGAAGCCGTGGCGTTCGTGGAGACGCACGCTGACCTCCTGGGGGCCGACGATGCGGGCGAACATGGCATGGAACCCTCTGGTCCGGGCGGCGTCGATCAGGGCCGACAGCAGGGCGGCGCCGACACCTTTACCTTGCTGGCCTTCGGCCACATACACCGAGTCCTCGACCGAGGTCCGGTAGCCCGGTCGATCGCGGTAGAAGCTGAGGCTGCCGAATCCGATGACGGCGCCCTGATCGTCGGCGGCCACCAGCACCGCCAGGCCGCCGGAACGGGCGTCGATCCAGTGGCGTTGGGCTTCGACCGATCGGGCCTCCAGGTCGAGGGTTCGGGTTGTTTCCAGGACCTGCGGGTTGTAGATCTCGACGAGGGCTTCGGCGTCGTCGAGAGTGGCCAGCCGGATAAGCATGGCGGTCAGGATAGTCACCGCAATATTGGCCCGTTTCGATCCGTTTACGGTTTCACGTGGCCCGCCCCGACCTGCGACGATGTGGGAGGCCACCGGCGAGGCAGACAGCGGATGGGCGTCGGCTGGTTCGATCACACGGGATCAAGAAGGAGAAGGGGATCATGTACAGCGCCGATGCGGACAAGTTCCGGTTCGATTCCGAGTTCGGAACCGGGTTTGAGGGCAAGCGGGTTTTTATCACCGGTGCCGGCAAGGATGGAGGTATCGGCCAGTCGTTCGCCCTGGCCGCCGCTCTCAACGGCGCCGAATCGGTTGGCGTCCACTTCCACCGGAGCTATCAGGACGGGTTCGACCTGGTGGCCGAGCTGGAGAAGCACGGGGTGAACGCCTTCCCGGTTCAGGCCGACGTCACCAATCCCCGTGACCTGTGGGCCTCCCGGACCTACGTCATCGAGCAGATGGGGGGCAAACCACCGAGCCTGGTGATCTGCAATTCCGGTCTGACCGAGAGTGGCTACTCCTTCGGTCGGGCCTTGCGGCCCAAGGAGGAGGAGTCGATGGCCATGAGGCGGGCTCGGGTCCGTCAACACTTCATCGATTCCCTCGACGAGTCCCGCATGGTGCTCGACACCAAGATTGACGGGTTCCTCGGCTCGACCCATCTGTGGGCCGGTGAGGCGGTGTACCACGAGGAGCCGCTGCGCATTGTCTACGTGTCGTCCCGGCAGGCCATCGATCCCGGACCGGCGGTGCCCGGCTACGCCATATCCAACTGGGCCGTGTTGCTGTTGCCGAAGGTGCTGGAGGTCAACCTCGGCCGATCGGCGGAGTACGTGTCGGCCTGTTCGGTGATGTTCCCGTTCGTGCGAACCGACATGACCGACGAGTACGCGTCGAACGAGAAGGTGTTCGGTCGCTGGCAGCCTCGGATGCTGGAGACCCACGAGTGCGCTCAGGCCTTCGCCCAGCTGATGGCCCGGTCCGATGACGAGATCAACAAGGGCATGTTCGAGCTGCTGGTCGGTGAGGGAGCGGGCGACGACGAGATCGAGGTCACCTGGCGTCAGGTCAACTTCAACATCGAGGAAGCGGCCCTCGATTGGAGCAGCGGGTCGCCGCTCATCTACTGACCGGATACGCCAGAACTGCCACCGGCGGCCCGATCTTGCTTACAGTGGTAGCCGGAGCGGGGTCGGATAGCCAAGATAGGTAATTTTGTTTACTATGAGGTCTCGAGAGCGTGAATGCCTAGCTAGGGCTACACCGAGAGGAACCAGTTGATCGGGTCGGAGGGCGTGAGCCCCGACATTCTCGGAATTGAGATGACCCCGACGGTCGTCAGGGCCGTGCGTTTGGATCGCGACGTCCGTACGGTGATCGGTGCCGCCGAGTGTCCCGTCATGGCGATCGACGATGCCGCCACCCTCGACCCGGCGGCCATCGGCCCGGCCCTCGACGAGGTCCTCTATAGGCTCCGGGTCGACGACCGGAGTGAGCACTTGGCCGGGGTGTCCATCGGTCCGCCTCGAGCCGGGGTGGGCAGCGGGCCGGCGTTACCGGCCTGGCTGGAGCATCGGGCTCGCCAGCTGGGGGAGAACATGGTCTGCGCCGGCAAGCTGGGCATCTCGTTCTGTCCCCAGCGAGCACTCGACACCGCCATCATGATCTGTGAGCAGGCCAACATCACGGTGAGCCGGATCGATTTCGCTCCCGTGGCTGCGGTCCGGACGCTGCAACCGGGGGTCGACACGGTGACCGTCGGCTCAGGTCGAGGCTGGCGGGCCCGGCTGCGTGACGATGAGGTGCTGGAAGCGCTGGAGAACGACAAGATCGACAGCCACGACCCCTTGCGGATCATTGCCGCCGACGGGATAGCCGTGGCCATAAGCGAGTTCCATGGAGTATCGGTGGAGGACGGCGTCGATGTCGGCGCCGACGACCAACACGGTCACCTGGCCGCCGCCGTCGGCGCCGCCATCGGTGTGGTCGACGGCAGCTCCGGCAACCTGCTGGACGGTGACACGGTGCGAGGCCGGTCGGTGCCGTCGGCGTTCGCCGAAGCCGGCGGCTACGGTGCTGGTTCCGATGCCTTCGGTGGTCGTACCACGGTCGACTTGGTCCGCTCCCAAGGTGAACCGGAGACCCGCTCGGTCATCCGTCGGGTGGGGACGGTCGACCCGCCGGGCTCGGCTCTGGTGAGCGACGGTCCCGACGGTGACGACATGGGTCTGCTCGTGGGGCCGGATGATCCGCTCGACGACGCCACCCTCGGGATTCGTGACGCCGACTCGATGTCGCCCACGGACGATGGCGACCTCATGGCGGCCGATGGGGGCGACGGCGTCGAAGGTGGTCGCCAAACCGGTCTCGAGGTCCACCCCGACGACCTGATCCATAATTTCAGCCCCGATCCCGACGCCGAGCGTTCCCTGGAGGGCCGGGGTCGGACTATGGTCCTCATCGTGGCCGCCCTGGTAATCTTCTCCATCGCCGTGGCTGTCGGCATCCTCGTAACCCAGGGCTAGCTCGGCTCTCGAGGCCGGGGTCGCCCGGATCCTACGGTCGGTCGACATTCGCCGGGGGCGCCGGAACCCGCCATCCACCGGTTCGCGAAACTTGCGAAAACTGGTTGGCCGACCCGTCAACCCGTGGCAGACTTTGTTCCTGCCTTGGTGCTCGACGGCTACCCGTCCGGCATCGGCACCACGCCTCCTTAGCTCAGTCGGCAGAGCGTTTCCATGGTAAGGAAAAGGTCGAGAGTTCGATTCTCTCAGGAGGCTCCAAACCCCGCTGTTCGAGGGGGTTTTGTGGCTGTCGGGGCGGCCTCGACCAGTGCCGATAGTGCTCTGCTAACCAAGCGGGCTAGCAGCGAGAGCTGCTACCCATCAGACGGCCCACGGTCACACTATGCCTTGGCTGCGATTGCCCGGTCGGTTAATCTGGGCTCATGGCTATGAGGACTGAGGAAGTTCGGCGCGAAGCTCTTGCGCTGACTGACGAGGAGCGAGCCGAACTGGCCGCCGACTTGCTCGCGAGTCTTGATGATGCGATCGGCGAGTCCGACGACGCGCTTGAAGTAGCGTGGGCGGAGGAGATTGAGCGTCGAGCTCTGGCGGTGATCTCAGGCGAAACGAAGGTGGCGGATTGGGAGACGGTCCGAGAGTCGATTGTCGACGAGCTTGCTGAGTGAGCCTGCCGGTCAAGCTGACCGCCGAGGCAGTTGAGGAGCTGAGCGAAGCGAGCGCATGGTACGAGGAGCGCCGGGTTGGGCTCGGCTTGGCGTTCGTTGCAGCGGTGGATCGAGCTGTGGAGAGGATCGCTCGGTGGCCAGCGGCAGGAACTCCTGTGGAGGGCGTCGATCCGAAACTAGGACTTCGAAAGACTCCGGTTGAGCGTTTCCCATATTCTCTCGCGTACTTTCCGACTGATGATCAGATAACCGTCGTGGCTGTAGTCCATGGGCGACGCCGTCCTCGCTATTGGGTCGGGCGCGTCGAGAGTTAGGCGGCCCTGGGAGGCATGGGCGGTCAGCTCCTCTGCGGATTAAGCCGAACCGGGCCGAATTGAAGATGCGCTAGCGGTGATAGCCCGAATGCTAGCCATGGTCACCCGATCGGTAACCGTCGGTTGCTGTCGGACCGGGTCGTTTGTCCCGCTGAAGTTGACACCTGCCGACGACGACCGACACACGCCGACCCTCTTTGAGGCCATGGTAAGGAAAAGGTCGAGAGTTCGATTCTCTCAGGAGGCTCAAAGAGCCCGCTGGTTGAGCGGGGTTTTGCGGTTCCTGGGGCGGCCACGACCTGGGTCGGTAGCGGTCTGATAGCCAAGCTGGCTAGCAGCGGGCCGTCGTTTCGGAAGAATTGGGCTCGTCAGACTGGGTCCACTTCCAGTGCCGCCACGACGATTTGCTGGTCGCTGAGTTCGACGGCGATGAAGGTCGCCACCACGACTGGATCCTGAACCGGGTAGACGCGAAGGTAGTAGCGGATGGATTCATCGTCTCGGTCACGGGCAAGTGTTGGCCATGCGCCGGCTACAGCGAGAAGGACATCGACTGCGGCATCCTGATCGAAGGCTTCGAGCGCCTCTGGGTATGGGCCCAACGCAGCCTCGAGCTGGGCCGGGAAGGTCTCGTTGTAGATTGCCCACCGGGTGTTGGAGGACACGCGAAGCGCGCGCCAGTTGATCGGTGGCATCTCTTGAGTCGGCTACTTGCCGTCGTCCGATGAGCGGAGCCTTGCAGCGGCGGCTCGCCCGGTGCTGACAATTCTCTCTCGGTATCGTTCCAAACGACCGGGATCGGTGACAATCGCGTCGAGATCATCGAACGCGACTTCGGCGCCCCATCGCTTGTTCGGTCGATCGCCTTCGACGTGAGGAACGGCCATACACCTACAATACACCCGATCGATCCGCTGGAGGGATTGACGTGGTAGCGCTGATAGCCAGATTGCTAGTCATGGTTACCCGATCGGTAGCCGTCGGATGCTGTCGGCATGGACGATCGAGCCGCTGAATCAGCTGCCTGCCGACATCTGCCGACAACCCGTTGGCCATGGTAAGGAAAAGGTCGAGAGTTCGATTCTCTCAGGAGGCTCCGTTTTGCCTGGTCAGCGCCCTGGCTCGGTCGAGGTCGGCAGGGAGAGTTGGGGTCCCGGGACCCTACGCCGACCGATATGCGGGTAGTCGGCCGGGCTTGCAGCGCACTTGGGTGTCTTCGGCTGTCGGGCCGGTGATGGCGATGACGGCTGGAGGTTGCCTGGGTGGAGGAGATTGGGCCTCGGGCGCCGACGGTGATCTTTGGTGAGTCGAGGGTCGTGCCGTGGGAGACGGTTGGAGATTGGACTGCCGACGAGTTGACCCTGGACCGCCCCGCCGATGGGTTGGCGACACCTCATCGTCGATCCATGCCGGCGGATCGGGGTAGGTCCCGGTCGGCCACACGTCGAACCTGACCACCACGACCACGCCGGGGCTCACGGGGTTGGCCCACAGTTGGATCAGATCGGCCGAAGCCGGCGTTTCGGCGGCGAACCGTTCCGGTGTCGCCAAAGGCATTGACAAACCGTCAAACGTGACCCGGACAACTGCCAGAATCTGATCGATGTCGGCCAACGCCAGGTCAGGGTCTGGCGGATTGTGCTCGTTGGGCAACGGTGCGAGCCACCGGCGCAGCGACGCCCACGGCTCGGGGTCCCATCAGATGTCGAGCATCTGCAGTGGTGCTAGGCCACCGACTGACGCGCAGCCCGGACACCCTCGATGAACGCTCGAACCTCAGTCTCAGAGTGGGTAGGGAGCGGATCGCCGGCCGCATGCGACGCAATGTGAGCGTCGCTCAACTCCTGGGCCCGCTCAGCTGCCGCGTCGAGCGCCTCCCGATACTGTGGTGACACGTCGTCACCGACCCTTACGCTGGCGTCGTGCGCTGGGCCCGATGTGGTCATGACGACAGTCTAGTGTCGACCGTGCCACCCGTCCCGTCTTGTGATCATCGTCTAGCACGGTCAAGGCGACCAGAGGTTGGAGTTCCCCCAGGCGAACAGCGCGGTGAGGCACAGGGCGGGACCCGTCCCGGGACCCAACACGAGCGCACAGTAGCGCACATCGGCGACCGCCTACGCTAGATATTCCCGTCGCAGCGCGGAGGGACGCACCACCGTGCATGCGTCGAGCAGCATGGTAAGGAAAAGGTCGAGAGTTCGATTCTCTCAGAAGGCTCCGAAACCCCGCTGTTTGAGAGGATTTTCGTGTCTGTCGGGGCGGCCTCGACCAGTGCCGATAGCGAGCTGATAGCCAAGCTGGCCAGCAGCCTGCCCTCGTTGGGAAGAATTGGGCTCGTCAGATTGGGTCCACGTCCAGTGCCGCCACGACGATTTGCTGGTCGATGAGTTCGACGGCGATGAAGGTTGCCACCACGACTGGACCCTGAGACGGGCACACCCGAAGGTAGCCCCGACGGGCGGGATCCGGTTCTATGGTCCCGACGATGAGTTGCCACCGGGTGCCGCCGAGGCGCTACGGCGTCGTAGCCCGGAGGAGCTTCAGGCGGCTGCTGATCGAGCCAATCGGCGTTTGTGAGGCCAGTCCGACTGGTTGACGCGGTACTCGATGACGTCGAGTCGCAGATCCCATTTAATCGACTCGATGATTTCTGCGTCACGACCTTCGCCGAATTCTCGAAGCGCTATCAGAAGTTGATGCAGTTTGGGTGAGATCGGCGTCTCTCATGGTCCCGGTCGACGAATCACCTTGGCGGGCCAGACGGTGGCTGGATTTCATCTCTTCGTAGCTGAGGACTCCGTCGATCCGCGCCCTGGTGCGCTCGTAGTGTTCGGCATCGACGTCTGGCTTGATGATTTTCCTGAGTGACCGTAGCCAAACCCGTAGCCATCGGTGCCCGACGGGTACCGATCGGCACTTGGCGTGCTAGCCAGATTGCTAGCCACTCGCAGTGTTCCAACCTGCCTCAGGATGGGGGTGGGCGTTCAGCCTGGGTCTGCGATCTCATCGAATTCCGGGATATTGACATCAATCTCGGCCATGGCGCCGGCCCATTGTGTGTAGGCGTCTCGAGCTCCAGTTTGGTCATTGGCACCGACGTAGCCAAGTACTCGAATTCGATGTGGACGTTCATCGTATCGATCTATTGCTACCAGTAGCGATGCCGTCTCCACAGCGGTGGCGAAATCGTCCGACGCCAACGCTGCCTGTGCCAGTCGGAGGCCGCTGGAGACCACGATGTCACGCACTTCACTTCGCGCCGCGTTGCTCCAATCCTCGGCGCGATCCTCGGGAAGAAGCTCGCCCGTGTGTGCGGCCAAGATCGCCGCCTCGTCGACGGCCGAATGGAAATGTTCGAGGTCGACATCGACGTGGTTCAGGTCGAGTCGCACGGTTTCTCGGTCGGCGATTACACCGCCTCCGAGTACTTTGCGTATTCCGGAAAGGTGGACCGAGAGCCGAGCGCTGAGTTTCCGGATATCGGTCTCGCCAGGCCAGAGTTGATCTATCAGCTGTTCCCTTGTCACTGGCCAGCCTCGAGCAACAACGAGCCGTTTGCAGATCTGGCGGGCCAGGCGGGACCCCCACGCTGACGCCGGGACCTCTGCTCCATCGACTTCGACCGCGAATCCGCCAAGAACGGTGATCCGAGGTCGACCGACACGAATTGGAGGTCGATCCACGACGGTACCCGTTACCCAGCGCTCAAGGTCGATCATCCAGCTGTCGACGTCGCCTACGTACTGAAAGTGATCTTTCCCGTCGTATTCGATGAGTTTTGCCCCTGGGATGGCGGCGGCAAGCTGACGGCCGCATTCGACCGGAATCACCTGATCGCCGGTTCGATGCTGCACCAGCACCGGAACATCCAGGCGAGGCAAGATGTCGCTGACGACATCGATTTCGTAGGTGTCGAAAATCTCCATCAGCGACTGCGGTGTACTCGCCCGACGCTCGTAGACCTCATGCCATTGTCGGAAGGGTTTGCTGTCTGCCAGGGACGGAGCGAACAGGTCGATCATGATCGACTCGGGCGTTCCCCAGTTGGCTGCCATGAACTGGCGGCCTTGTCGGCTCTGTTCGAGTTCCTCTGGAGTCGCGCTTGCCGGGACAAGGGACGGCCCCGTTCCGTGGAGGATCAGGCTGAGTACACGGTCGGGGAATGAGTCGGCGAGGAGGATGGCCATAGGCCCGCCCTCAGAGATCCCGAGGATGTGGGCCTGTTCGACACCGGCGTGATCCATCACGGCGATGAGATCCTCTACTCGCTCGTCGATCCCGGATACCCCGAAGTGTCGATCGGAACTTCCGGTGCCGCGTTTGTCAAAATGGGTATATACGGCGAATTTGCCGAATCGCTCCAACATGGCTCGAATGTTCGGCCATTCCCACGCCATCTCGATGTTCTGAGCGGCAGGAGGAATGCCAAGGAGATGAACATTGCCTTCTCCCCACTGCTGGTAGGCGATCCGGGCCCCTTTGCTGTCGGCGAACTGAATTGGTGGGTTTGATTGCTGTGGTGTGAGCATAGAAGCATCCTCATCCAGTCGTTCCGAGATCATCTCACGGCCACCGCTGGTCATTGAAGCAGCCAGGCCCTAAGGATTCCTTAAGCCGGATCCGGACCATGGGTGCTATGGACATCAATAGCACAGCACAAGTGACCCCAACCACGCCGTACGCTCTGGGCCCGGACGAGGGTGATCACCTCCACTTTCTGAACCACTTGGCGACCATGAAGGTTCGTCCCGGGGAAGGGGGCGCACTCAGTGCGATCGAGTTCGTCGCCCCTCGGGGCTTTGGTCCGCCCGTCCATCGCCACGTCCACGAGGACGAGATCATGATCATCCTCGATGGTGAGATTGCCTTTCAGTCAGGTGACCACCAATTCAACGGAACTTCAGGAACAACCGTCTTCCTCCCACATGGCGTTCCTCACGGTTTCCAGGTCCTGTCCGAGACGGCCAGGTTTTCGACGATCACGGCTTCGGTCGGCAGCCGTCCAAGATTCGACCAGATGGTCGCCTCGCTTGGTAGTGCAACCACCGCCGCCTGCATCCCAGAGCCGGTTGAGATTGACCCTGGAGAGGTCGCCGCAGCCTGCGCCGCCAATGGCATCGAAGTCCTTGGACCGCCGCCTCCGCCAATTGACTAGAGTGCCTGCCGATCAGCTGGGGCGTGAAGATCGGTCTGGCGGCGGTTCGAACGGACGAAGTGAAGTGTGGCCACTCGGGGCCCCGGTAATGGGGTCCTCAGCCGCCACAGGACAACCGTCGAATTAACTGACGGCGGCGGCCCATAGCTGCCCGCGTCCGACGGGGTTTCCTTGTCGCCCGATGCTATCCGTGGTAGTGGTAAGACAAGGAAACGTTGGCATCACGAGCAGGAGGGAGCTCATGCAACGTCCGGTTCCAGTCGAGGGCGTCGACCTCGATCCGAGGGAGATCCTGTCACCGCCCATTGTCGATCAGCCGTTGTACCGCTGTGCCGCAGCGGTCACCGTGCTCAGCTTCGTGGCCCACGCCGACCTGGAGGTCGAGGTGAACGGTTCGACGGTGGCTGCGGTCACCGCCGGGTTTCCTGAGCCCAACGGCGAGACCGTCGCGCTTCCAGCACAGCTCGATGTTGGCGACGAGGTTCGAGCCCGGCAATCCAAGGATGGGTTGGTGAGCGATTGGTCGGCACCGGTAGCGGTCGGCGACCACAGCGCCGACTATCCGACCGGGCCACCCCGCCCCCAGATAGGTCCGGCGCCGGTGTACGAGTGCGGGTCCCGGACCGGGGTGGCGAACCTGTTGACCGGGGGGAACGTCTGGATCACGGCCGACGGGTCGGAGGTGGGACGGGTCGACGGGTGTTCTGAACATCAGGGCGTCAACGTCAATCCCGACTACGGCCTCGGTCAGCGCGTCCGGGCCTGGTTCGAACTCTGTGGCGACCCCAGTCCTCCGTCGGAGGAGTACGAGGCCGGCCCGCCTCCCACCCCGCTTCCGGCGCCGACGATCGAACCGACCGTCGACGGCGCCGAACAGATCGTGGTGGCCAATCTGGTCAACGGGGCCCGTTTCGGTCTCACCCGGAACGGAGTCGACCTGGGAGGAAGCTGGCGAACCTGGGGGCAACGCCACCTGGTCGGGTTGTCACCGCCGTTCAGCGACGGCGAGACCATCACCCCAAGGCAGCGAATGTGTCCCGGCCAGCCCGAGGCCACGGGCCCGACAACGACCGTGCAACCGTGTGACGCCCTGCCGGCCCCGGTGGTTCACCCCGTAGAACATGGGGACACTTCGATCGTGGTGATCGACTATGAACCGGGTGCCGTCATCAGAGTGTTTGTGAACTTCTCCCATGTGGCTACCAGCGGAGGCCCGGTCGTCCCGCTTCCGGCCCCCATCGAACCGGCCGACGTCATCCATGTCCAGCAGATACTGGGCGAGTGCGTCGGGCCGTGGGTCACCGAGGTCATACCGGTCTGTGTGGCACCACCGTTGGGGGGTGACCCGGCCGGACTCGATCTCTTCCCGATCGGGCGGCTCGACTTCGACGACGGCAATGTCTCCGGCTCGGTCCACTACCCGGCCGAAGACGACGGCGAGGGTCAGCCGTTCAACCCCCGCCTGGCCGACAGCGGACCGGTACCGATCGTGTTCCTGGCCCACGGCAACCACACCACCCGCCACAACCCGTCCAATCGATTGGAAGAGGTGTGCCCCTCCGCCGCTCCGGCCGGGTGGCCGGTGATCGAAAGCTTCCGGGGCTACACCTACCTTCAGGATCAACTGGCCCGGATGGGAATCGTGGCCGTTTCGGTTGACTGCGTCCAAACCAACTGTGTCTCCGAGCTGCTGGTGCAGAACATCGAACGTCGAGCCGATCTCATCCTCGGTGCCATCGACCACTTCCGTTCGCAGGCGGCCCTGCAGGGGAGCGAATTCTTCGAGCGGATCGACTTCGATCGAGTTGGCCTGTTCGGACACTCCCGGGGCGGCGAGGCCGTGGTGTTGGTTCCCGAGGTCAACCCGTTCGGCGATGTGAACATCCAAGCCGTGCTGAGCCTGGCGCCGACCCGGAGCTCGGCAACGAGTGGCCAACCCGCCGGCTATGCCTTCATGACTATTCTTCCGGCCGACGATCGTGATGTGAGGGGTAACGACGGGGCGCGGTTCTACGACCAGGCCGAGCCCTATCCGTTCAAATCGCAGATCTACATCGAGAAGGCCAATCACAACTACTTCAATCGGGAGTGGGTGCTCGACGACGGACAGTACGTCGGCCTGTACGACTCGCTTTTCGGGAGCCTGCCGGCCCGCACCCTGCCGCTGTCGAGTCGCTCCCAGCACGAGCGGATCCTGCTGGTGTACGCCTCAGCCTTCTACCGTGCCAGCTTGGCCGGGGAGTTCTCCCTGCTGTCACACCTTTCCCATCACCTTGCCCCGCCTGGCGTTCCCGCCGACGACATCGCCTTGTCCTTCGAGTGGGCCGAACGGCTGGTGGTCGACAACCATGAGGAGCTGAACGGGATCGGGGACAACAGCCTCGGTGGACCGACCGACCAGAACGGCGTTGACGCCGATGAGTTCGCCTTCCACCAGGCGTTCCTGGGTGGCCTGGCCACCTTCAACTCCAGCTTCTACGGCGAGTCGATCGGGATGGTGCTGGCCTGTGAAGAGGACGACGGGGTGTTCCGCAGTGAGTTGATCGATCCGGTCGATCTGCTGCAGGCCGAGATCTGGATTCGGTGCTGCGAGGTCTACGAGAACGGCTCGGCCGGTGCCGGCGGGCGGTTCGACCTCGGTGTCGAGGACTCCAGCGGGCACCGCGGATGGGTGGGCAGCGACGCCCTGGGAGGCCTGCCGGTGCCCCACGACCGCCGGGCCGATGACATTGCCGCCTTTGGTCAGGGCTGGTCGAAGACCATGCTCTCGACGCTGAGAGCACCCGGTCATTGTTTCCAGGGCGACGAGGACGTCGAGCTCGACAGGGTGGTGGCGATACTGTTGCGGTGTCCCGTGCGGGATACTCTTCCGATCGCCTTTGATGACCTGCATATCGTCGAAAGGATGTGGTGACGATGACCGACGCCAGTTCCCCGGAGCCCCGGCGGTCTGAGCGCCCACCGTGGCCGAAGATTGTCGACTTGCTGTCGGTTCGGCGAGTGCCGATCGAGGCTCCCCGGCACCGCTACTTCCGATCCCGGATCTCGGCCCGGGAAGACGCCGTCGAATTCCAGGTGCGTACCGACCGTCCTCTCAATCTGACGATGGCCCAGCCGCCCACCATGTGGGTGGGCGATGTGGCCCTGGAACTTACCGGAGAGGTTGGCGATCAGGTCTATCTCTTCGTGGCCGAGGATGTCGATGCTCTCCAGGCCGGCGCCGTACTCAGCTTGGCCCCACCGGGTGAAGTCGTCCCGTCCGCCGCCGTCGATGACGGCGGGGACGCGGCCACCAGCGAGCCCGGCGGTGATCCGGTGTTCCGCTACGAAGGCGAAACGTCGTCGTAGGCTGCGGGAGCTGATCTCTAGCGAGCGAGGTGGCCGTAACCGGTGGCCTCAGGCGACTGCGGGGCGTAGCGACTGTCGAGGAGAGGATCGAGGTACACGTTGCCTCCTCCGTCGATGACGCCCGGATCGTCTTCCACCACACCCTGGGAGTCCCAGCCGAGGTTGTTGCGGACCACGTTGTTGTTTCCACTCAGCTTGTAGGTGGTGACGTTCTCCCGCCGGGGGTCGGGGCTCACCATCAGGTTGTGCTCGATGATGATGTTGGACGTCCGGTAGCTGAGCTGGACGTTCGACGGTCCGTGGTTGTCGACCATGGTGTTGTAGCGGACCACGACGTTGGCGATGTCGGCGTCATCAGCATGAACGGTCCCCAGCTTGATGGCTCGGCCGTTCGGCGATCCGACCAGCAGGTTTCGTTCGATCACGCCGCCCCGGTGGCCACAGTTGCAGTAGATCAGGTGATCCTGGTTGGTGTCGTTGCTGGGGTGGGTGTCGTGGACATACAAGTGGCGTAGCGCCCAGTTGGCGGGATTGTCGGCCACCAGCACCCCGGCGAAGGATTGGGCGCCCCAGATCTCGGCATCACGGAACTCCCAGTTCGACCCCGCAGACAACACGACCATGTGCTCATTGGCCCGGTTGCGCTCGGCGTCCCAGGTGACGTTGATTCCGCTGATCCGCCAGTGCTCCAGACCTCGGAGACGCAGGATGCCCTGGACCACAACCCGCTCGTCGTCGGCCGCCTGGACCCGGATCGGGTTGCCGGCCGTGCCCTTGGTCAGGTCCGATGCCAAGCTGATCCGCTCCCGATAGGTCCCGCCCTGCACCAGTAGGGTCTCGCCGGCATCGACGGCCTTCAGGCCGTCGGCCAGCGTGCGGAACGGTCTGGCGGCCGAGCCATCGCCACCGGTCGGGGCGTCACCGTCGACGTGAACGACCGCTCCGTCGGGAACCGTTGTCGAGGTGGTGGAGCTGGCGGAGGTTGTCGAGGTGGCGGAGGTTGTCGAGGTGGTGGAAGGACTGGTGCTGGAGGAGCTGGTGGCCACGGTCGTTGAGGTGGACGACGTCGTCGCCGTGGTCGTCGTTGTGCTGGTGGTTGGACGGCCTTTGCCTCGCTTCGGCCGGTCCTCCTTCGAGTCGTTCTTGCCCTTCCCGTTGCCCTGGGGCGGAGTGGCCGACGGGGCGGCCCCAACCCGAACGGCGAGCGGCTCTTGATTCCGATTGACATCGTCGATCCCGTCGGCTTCAACCGCGACGGGAGTTTCGGTCAGCTCGAGCCCATCGGTGGCGGCGGAAGCGATCAAGATGTCGTCGGCCTCGACCGCCGAGCAGCCTGCTCCCACCACTGCGACGATGGCGACAGCAGCCATTCCGGCAAACACATTCCGCCAACCCAGCACCATGAGGTGAATGTAGTCGCCGTGGTGGCGCCCGGTGGTCACTCCAACCATTTCCAGGTTGGAGGTGAACCCAACCTTTACCGCGGGGTCGGCCTAGTATCACTCCGGTATCGGAAACCGGATCGTCGACAGCCACGACGCACGACTACCCAAGCGGGGTCCTCTGGGGCCAATGCCATGTCGAGAAACATCTGGGACCATGGGTGCTGACTACAATGGCTCCAACGAGAATAATGCCGGCGCTCAGATCTCGACAGTGCTGTCTTCATCGGCTGCGCAACATCTCCGGTCGCTCCTCAAGTGGTCGAGTCCAGCCGTATACCTGCGCACGGCAGGAATCCAGGCACCGGAACAGCGTTTGTGACCCGCAGCGGCGGACCGATGCCTCGGATGCTGCACCGGCAGGCCCGGTTGACGAGCCCGTCGTTGGTGATCTGGTCGCGTGCCGGTGAGACACATCCGGTCAGAAACTCATAGGCGTTAATGCGACGCTGCCACTCGTCGGAGCCTGGGGTAGGACGTATC
Source organism: Acidimicrobiales bacterium (assembly GCA_965216685.1). Classification (GTDB taxonomy): domain Bacteria; phylum Actinomycetota; class Acidimicrobiia; order Acidimicrobiales; family SZUA-35; genus JAHELU01. The sequence goes on along the minus strand of OZ244195.1, from coordinate 1,309,204 downwards.
ATTAGGTTCTGTTGGATTACGAACGCAGCATCTTCCATACCGCGGTCGTTCCAGTCGTGGCTCGAGTTTGCCCAACTAGCCTTTCCCTGCCACTTGGTGTAGATCAATCTTTGGCGCTCGTCAACGTTGTCATGAATCCAGGCGTGAGCCATTTCATGAACAATAACGAAGGCCAAGTCGCTGCATATGGTAATCGTCCAAACGTCGGGTGTGGGATTGAACAATCCGAGACGACCCCGGCAGTTGCGAACCTCGCTAGTGAACGATATTTTGAGCTGGGGTAGAGTTAGTCCGGCGGCTGTGAACATTTCGATAGCATTCTCGACAGCGTGGATATGGTTCTCACTGTTGGGCGTAACATCAGTAGTGGACCGGGTGTTCCTTGGAGCTGGGGGAACGAGCAATGCCAGGAGGACAGCGACTGCAAGCGTTCTGGAGGTCGTCATCGGCTGATGATCGATTGCTGGCGCGTGGGTCTTGCGGTGAATCCGCGGCAAGAACGCGGGAGATCGAATCGACCGGTTGGTAGCCGATGCCGATAGAGATACGACTGCTTGGTGGGGTCAAAGTAGAGCTGGACGGCGCTGAACTAGAACTGACAGGCCAGAAGCAGCGCCAGATTCTCGCCGCTTTAGCTCTCAGCGCCGGACAAGTGCTGACGTCTCGCCGCCTAATTGACTTGGTTTGGGACCGTCCGCCGACAACCGCGCGTCGTACGTTGCAGTCCTATATTGCGGGCTTGCGTTCGGTCACCGGCCTGGAGGGGGCTGTGCGAGCCAAAGGCGGTGGCTACGTGCTTGGCGTGTCCCGTTCACAGGTTGATCTACTGCGATTTGAAGACTCTGTTGAGGATGCCACGGCACGGTTGGATTCGGATCCTGAACTCACAAGACGGCAACTTGAGTACTGGGATCTGCGATGGAGTCAACCGCTTGGGGAAATCGAGCTCTCAATCGAGATGCAAGCCGTTCTGGCACCGTATCTCGAACTTCGGCTTCAGATGACGGAGACTCTTGTCGAAGCTCAGATGGCTACCGGTCACGCCAAAGTCGCAGTACGTCGGTTGGAATCACTTGTCCGGACTCACCCAACGCGCGAGGCCATATGGCTACAACTAGCTCGTGGGCTGTCCGCACTTGACCGCCGAGACGACGCTCTTGGCGCTCTTCAGCGAGCACGCGAGCGTCTTCGCGAAGACTTTGGTGTTGATCCGTCGTCAAAGCTCCAAGAACTTGAGCTGTCCCTCCTGACTGGTGACGTCACCGGTTCGATCCTCACGACCGCTCAGCTCGCTGAGTTGATGAATCCCCGAGCCAGGCGGTTGGTCGGCCGCGCCGACGATCTCGATTGGCTTACAGCCAACTTGGCGAGAGGTAGTGTAGTCACCCTCGTCGGCCCAGGCGGTATCGGCAAGACGGTTTTGGCAATGGAGTATGCGGCCGAGCTGAGACGCCGTCACCAGTTGAATGTTGCCGCCGTCGAGCTCGCGAGTATTACCGATTCCGCTGATGTTATTAGATCGATTTCGTCAGATATCGGACTCGTACAAACAGCGAAGGATCGAGTCGACGCAATTGTCGATCACTTCGCCGTGGAGCCCTACCTTCTTGTTCTAGACAGCTGTGAGCGGATGATCGACACGGTGGCCGACATCGTTGGGGAGCTCAACGCTCGGTGCCCGTCCTTGGCTGTGCTGGTGACAAGTCGCGAGCCGCTAGGCGTACGGGGAGAGCGAGTCTGGCGGGTAGGCCCTCTGGATAGTAATACCGATGCCGTCGAACTGTTTATTCTCCGAGCTAGTGAGGCAGGCTTCGACGTCGGTAGAGATCCAACGAGCCTCCATCTTATGCAGGTCATGTGTGCCCAACTGGACGGCATTCCGCTGGCGATCGAGCTCGCTGCTCCGCGTTGTCGAACGCTCGGCCTCAGCGATCTCGCGGCTCGCGTGGGCCAGGACTTCGGAGCGTTGGCAAGCCGACGCGGCGGTGAGCGCCGTCATCAGAGCATCGATGCAGTCACCGATTGGTCGTACCGCCTTCTAGGCGAGCAGCAGAAACGGCTCTTCGCCTTGTTGTCTGTATTCGGCAGCGGATTCCCTCTTGCCGGTGCGCAACACATAGGACTCGCGGCCGGATTATCGACGGATCCCGTCGATGTGCTAAGTGAATTGGTCGACCAGTCTCTGGTCGAGATCGTCCGACTACCTCAACGAACGCGTTATCGGATGCTCGAGCCCGTACGGCAGTTCGCAGCAAGTAGGCTCGTCGATTCGTTCGAGCAAGAACTAGCTAAGGATGCCCACGCTCGGTTCTTTATCGAATCAGCCGAAATAGCTCGTCGTGGATACACCGGCGAACGGTGGTACGGCGGGCGCAATAGTTTCAACGACGAATGGCACAACTACCGAATAGCCCTTAGACATCTGCTCGCAAAAGGAGATCTCGATGGCGCCGCTCAGTTGGTTATATCCGTTGGATCGTTCGCATCCATAGACGTGCGTCATGAGCATAGCGTATGGACAGGGAGCGTAGCTGACGCAATTCTCCGAGCTTCACGGACGATTCCAGCGGCTCTCGCTGGCCAGCATGCCTGGTGGTTGGCGCTTCAATCCAGATATCTCGAGGCGTCAACTCTGGCCCGACAAGGAATAGAGGATGCGCCGTCTCCGACCGATCCATCAACGTCACGATGCTGGTTTGCGCTGACGTTGTGCTTGGACGACTCACAGTTGATTGAGCAAAATGTTTTGATCAACTGGAAGTATGCAGCTGCCAAATCAACTGACCCTTTCGATCACTACCTATCAGCATGGTCCTCGGTGTTGTTCGGCGTCGTATTCATGAGAAGAGGATTGCCAACGAGCCACCAGATGATTAACGACGGGGTCAGAGATCTAGCAGGGTGCTGAAATTCTTCTGGTTGGTGCTCGCGTTCTGGTCGGGAATCGAAAAGAATGGGGGGATGCGTGGAACCCCTGACCGGCAGTTGTCGATGTTGTCGTCGTTGAGCACCGAGGATCTGATCCCGGTGGATCATCCGATCCGCCGGATCCGGGTCGTGGTCGACGAGGTGTTGGCCGGTCTTGATAGCGAGTTCGACGCTATGTATGCGGACTCGGGTCGGCGGTCGGTGCCACCGGAGACCCTGTTGAAGGCAACGGTGTTGATGGCGATGTACTCGATCCGTTCCGAGCGGGCGTTCTGCGAGCGACTCAACTATGACATGTTGTTCAAGTGGTTCTTGGATCTGGCGATCGACGACCGGGCGTTCGACGCGACGACGTTCACGAAGAACCGGGAACGCCTTTTGGATCACGAGATCGCGGATCGGTTCTTCGCTGCGGTGGTGACCCAGGCGAAGCTGCGCCGCTACATGTCGTCGGATCACTTCTCCGTCGATGGCACCTTGTTGCAGGCGTGGGCATCGAACAAGAGCTTCAAACCCAACGACCGCAGCAACGACGACGACGATGGGAACGGGTTCAAGGGCCGCAACGCCGAGATCGATTTCAAGGGGCAGCGCCGGTCGAACTCCACGCACACCTCCACGACCGATCCCGAGGCGATGCTGTTCCGCAAGTCCAACGCAGCCCCAGCGGAGCTGTCCTATATGGGGCACCTGTTGATCGAGAACCGCTGCGGGCTGATCGTCGACGCCGAGTTGACCCAAGCGACCGGCTACGCCGAGCGCGATTGTGCCACCGAGATGCTCAGACGGTTGCCAGCATCGGGCAGGCGCCGGACCGTCGCTGGGGACAAGAGCTACGACACGAAGGACTTCGTCGCTGAGGTCCGTGAGCTGGGGTTCACGCCACACGTCGCCCAGAACACCAGCAACCGAAGATCGGCGATCGATGGGCGCACCACCCGCCACGACGGCTACGGCGTGTCCCAGCGGATCCGGAAACGGGTCGAGGAGCCCTTCGGTTGGATTAAGACCGTCGGGGCTGGCCGCAAGCTCCGCTACATCGGCCAAGCCCGCAACCGGGCCTGGTTCAAGACCGAAGCCGCTGTCTACAACCTGATTCGGATCTGCGCTCTCGACGCCGCGACAGCCTGACCCCTGCCTGGCCCGGTCCCAACAGGGGCCTCCCGAAGCCGCCAGGCGGCCTCGGGGCCACCCGATCCGGGCCACCACCATCACCGGACCCGACACCTGGAACCACCCCTAGCACCAATACACGGCCTACCGACCGATTTTCCGCACCCTGCTAGCCGCTGCCGCCGAGAGAACGCAGAATCCGGCACCACATGTTTGGGCGGCCAGCGCTCGTGGACTTGAGGCACGTTCACAGGGAAGGCTTGAGAATGCGATCGAGAAGTACGAAGAAGTCCTCGCCTTGTGCGATGAGTGCTCCCATCACATCATGAAACCGACAACTGCGTTGCTTCTCGCCAGTGCCCTGGCCCAACATCAAGGACCCTTGAGGGCGGGGGTTCTGCGGCGATGCGTTGACATCACTAGCCGCTTCAAATCATTCGACGTAATGACGCTTGCCTTTGTCGCCGTTATCTTACTTCGTAACGGACTTGCTGAGCAAGCATGGATACTGCACGGATACGTATCTGGTAGTCGGGCTCATGATGTCCAGATCCAAATGGCGTTTCCGACCGGCGTCGATTGGCCGACTCTGCCTAGTAGTGAAGCGGCACGCGCCTTGTCCGATCAGGGCGCGGCGATGGACCGTGATCGGATAACGGCTCATGTACTCGGGGCCTTGGCGGATCTCTAGCTCTGGACATCGGTGTTCGCACGCCCTGACTTCCACCACCAGCTCAGGGGACGCAGCCGGTGATGTCACTATCGTGTGAGCTGGACCGCCATCGAAAGCAGTACCGGACAGCTTTGGTCATGGTTGAGGTCGCTGACAGGCCAAACAGCTATGCGGTGGCGTGTCAATCCGGAGTGCCCAGGCGGGCGTACTGGACCGTCTTTGGCCTTCGTATGTGCCGGAACATCCACTGGGCCAATATGTCGGCTGCTTTGCGGCTGGCCCATGAGGTCGGTAACGACGGAAGGTCTTTTATACTCGGCGTTGATTCCGGCTTCCACCGTCTCGGCGGGACTATTGCTCAGTCACCCAGGCCCGCAGCGATCGCCAGCTTCCGCCACGACCAACCCGGCGGTAGCCAAGCCGACGATCCACGCCGACAGCCAGGCAACTGAGGCCAGATCAAGATCAGGCCGCTCCACAACCCGTCGGGCCGCCACCAGGGGCAGCCAGCCCGTCGATGGTCCCGGGCGGTCGAAGGCGGTGGCCACCACCGAAAGCATGGCCACCAGGGCCAGGGCCGGTATCGCCCCCCGAATGGTCAGCGACGCGCCCAGTCCGATGAGGCCGAAGCACAGCAGGACGGCAACCAGTCGACCACTGGGACCGGGCCCGACCGGGCCAGGCCACCCGCCGGCCATCCGTTCCCCCAGCAACCAGGCTGTCACCATTGCGGCCGAGCCTGCGCCCAGGGTCACGATGCCGGCCCCGCCCTTGGCCACAAGGAGGCTGAGCCCCCGGGGTACGGCCAGTCGGGTGCTGTCGATCTGATTGTCGACGAACTCCGAGCCGCCGAGTACCGCCCCGGTGGCGGCGGCCGCCAGGTGCAGTAACGACAATGCGGTATTCGGGTCGGCCTGCGGGGGCTCGAGCCCGCTCAGGAACCCGCTGAGGCCTGCCGCCGCCCCGCAACCGAACAGCCATGCCCACAGTGGTGGCAGAGTCAGGGCCTTGAGTAGCTCTGCCTTCACCAGACGGATCATGCCGGGCGACGGTCGAACACCAGACCGGCGCCAACGAGTAGAACTGCCGCCCAGCCGGCCATCACCAGCCCACCGGCCACGGGGCTGAGCAGCTCTCGATCCCAGGGGTCGTGGCGCAGGAACATCTGCTGGCCGGCCATGTCGGGGAGGAAACGGGCTGCCGGTGTGATGAAGGCTAGAAGGTGGCTGAACGACACCATCGTCAGGTTGGTGATGAACACCACCAGCACGATCAGGCTGCGACCGGAAACGGTGACCGCGCCCAGGGTCAGCAGCGCCACCAGGTGGTGGTAGGCCAGAGATCCGATCATACGTCCGCCGTCGCCCCAGCCCGGCTCGGCCATCCACTCCCGGAGGCCGGAGAACGACAGCCACAGAGTGGGAAACACTGCGACCAGCCACACCAAGGTCACCACCACGGCGACCGCCGCAACCTTGGCCGCCAGAAGCCGCCGGCGGTTGGGGACCACCCGGAGAGTGGTTGTCAGCTCCGGAGCGGGCGCCCCGGCCGAGCGACCACGATGGAGTTCCGATCCCATGGCGGCGGCGGCGATGAGCACCACGCCGACCAGACCGACCGTCATCTCCCCGAAGCCCCGATCAACCAGACCGGCCCGCAGTTCCTCGGCCCCGATGCCCTGGCCCAGCAGCGACCGCACGGTGGCGGCCGATGACAAAGCAACCAGGGGAGGGAACAACACGGCCACGGCCACACCAACCCAGGTCATCCGCAGGGTCATCAGTTTCCAGAGTTCGATTCCGACGAGCCTCATGGCTGGTCCTGATCCCGGTCGACGTGGGCGAAGTAGGCGGCCGTCAGGTCGCCGTGAGTGGCGCTCAACTGGGCCGTGGGTTTGGCCGCCACCACCCGGCCCCGGTCGATGATGACCACCTGGTCGGTTGACGACGCAGTGTCGGCGATGTGATGGGTGGTGGTGAGAACCGTCCGTCCCTCCGAGGCCCACATCCTGATCAGGCTGTGCAGCCATTCGATGCCGTCGGGGTCGAGACCCGTGGTCGGCTCATCGAGTATCAGCACCGGTGGGTTGCCGATCAGAGCAGCGGCGATGGCCAGGCGTTGTCGCATCCCGAACGACAGTTTGCCCACCGCGGTGCGGGCGGCCGCGGCCAGGCCGACAAAGGCCAGCAGCTGGTCGACCCGCGATCGGCCGATGCCGTGGCTGGCCGCCATCCAGCGGAGATGATGGTGGACTCGTCGGGAAGGATGAGCGCCCAGCCCGCTGAGGGTCGAGCCGACATGATGAAGTGGCTGACGATGGTGCCGGTAGGGCTTGCCGCCGATAGTGGCGGTACCGTCGTCGGCCGGGGTCAACCCCAGCAGGATGCGCAATGCCGTGGTCTTGCCCGCTCCATTGGGCCCGAGCAGCGTCGTCACCGAGCCCGGCGGGGCAACGAAGGATACATCGGTCAGGACCGGAACCGGCGGTCGAACCCAAGACACCCGTCGAGCCTTGGATACATGGTCCAGTTCGATCATGGTTGCCATTGTCGAGGCCGGCGGGGCGCCGCGTCGTCAGCCCCAGGGCGGATTTCTTGGTGCGGTGCAGGTTGTCGGCGCCGTCCGTCACCCCGTGGTATGACGACAAGGCCCGATGTTGTGATTACGCTCGGCCTGTGGACGACGATTGGCCGGGCCCCGATTCTGCGAACTTGCCTCCCCGGCGGTCCATGACGTGGCGTCTGGCCATCACGGTCCTGGTCGTTTTGGTGGTTGCGCTGGTGTTCGTCGGTCCTGGTGGCCCGATTTCCTGGTTGATTCCAACCGGCACCGTGCTGGCGGCCATCGGCCTGGCCTTGTTCACCGTTCGTCAGGCTCGTCGCGACCGTGAACTCTACGAGGCGATGTTGCAACGACAGGCAGCGACCCGGGCCGTGGCCCAGGAACGGTTGGCCCTGGCCCGACAGCTCCACGACATCGCCTCCCACGGGTTGGGACTCATCACGGTTCGAGCGGCCACCGTCCGTCATGCCAATGCCAATGCCGATCACGAGTCCGAGGCCATACAGGCCCTCGGTGACATCGAGACGGCGGCCCGATCGGCGACTGCCGAGCTGCGCCGCATGCTGTCGGTGCTGCGGGACGGCGAACCCACCGAACCGTTGCCGCGGTCTCCCGTCCCAGGCCTGAACGACATCGCCGAACTGCTGGCCACCGCCACCGATCATGGGCTGACCGTGACCGTCACCGGTGACGATGAGGGCGGGCACGCCCAGTCGCTGAAGGCTTCGGCCGGCGCCCAGCTACTCGTCCACCAGGTCCTACAGGAGGCGTTGCTCAACTCGGCCCGCCATTGCGGTCCGACCGATGTCGTGGTGTTGATCGACCGGGCGGGTGACGACATCGTGGTCGAGGTCACAGACACCGGTCCGACCCCGGGCTGGGTGCCCACCTCTGGATCGGGACGGGGCTTGGCCGGTCTCTCGGAGAGGCTGAAGGCGGTCGACGGGTCGCTGGACGCCGGACCGGACGGCGGCGGCCACCGGGTCAGGGCGACCATTCCCGATCCCGTGATGACGGTCGAGGACAGCACCCCATGATCCGGCTCGCTCTGGTCGATGACCAGGATCTCTTGCGAGCCAGCCTGCGGGCCCTCGTCGAAGGTCAGGGTGACATGACCGTTGTCGGTGAGGCTTCAAACGGACGACAGGCCTTGGAGCTGGCTGGCCGAACGGCGCCCGACATCGTGTTGATGGACATCCGGATGCCGATCATGGATGGCTTGCAGGCCACCCGAAGTATCGTCGCCGATCCTCATTTAGGTCACGTCAAGATCCTGGTGCTCACCATGTTCGACGATGACGAGTATGTGTACGAGGCGATCCTGGCCGGGGCATCGGGGTTCATGCTGAAAGACACATCGCCGGAGTCATTCCTGGCTGCCATACGGGCTGTGTCGGCCGGCGAGTCGTTGGTTCGCGAGCGGGTGCTCCGGCGGTTGATCGAGCAGAACAGTAGCGGGGATCAGTTGCCGTCACCGGAACTGGACCGCTTGACCAGGCGTGAGATCGAGGTGCTGACCCTCATCGGTCGTGGTTTGTCCAACTCCGACCTCATGGCCGAGATGGTCATCGGAGCATCGACGGTGAAGACCCACGTCTCCCATCTCCTGACCAAGCTCGGAGCCCGGGATCGAGCCCAGCTGGTGATCGCCGCCTACGAGTTCGGATTGGTCGAGGTCGGGAACCGGTGACCGGTGCGGTGACGCCCGCTCAACTCACGGGATCGGAGCGGCCGCTAACCTCGACAATGTTGTCATAGGCATCGGCCGGGCCGCCGCTGTCCTCGACCTCAGCGGCCGTGATGTCACCTTTGCGGCGGCGGGTGCGGACCTCTCTCATCTTCCAGGTCGGTACACCGTCAGTGGTGTCGGTGGCCGATGGGGGCGTGTTGGCCATGGCCTCCCGCTGAACGTTTGGACCTCCCCGCCGCTCCCGGTTGGCCCCCGACCATGACGAGCCCCAGGCCAGGCGGCCGACCAGGAGGCCCAAACCGAAGGCGGCCAGCATCAGAAGGGTGATGGGAACGAAGTAGCTGATCATCGGCGGACCCAGGCGTCAGCCTTCCCGCTTCTTGACCAGGAAGTCGACGCGGCGGTTTTCGGCTCGTCCGGATTCAGTGGTGTTGTCGGCCTGCGGTTCGTTCTCGCCTCGGCCGATGACCTGTAGTCGCCCGGCCTCCACGCCGACGCCGACCAGGTAGTCGGTGACGGCCTGGGCCCGGGCCTCACTGAGGCTCTGGTTGGTCTCGGTCGAGCCGGTGGAGTCGGTGTGCCCTATCACGTCGGCCGCCGGCAACGGGTACCGGCGCATGGCCACCGCCACCCGATCGAGGGTCGATTTGGCTCCCGGACTGAGCTCCTCGACGCTGGTGTCGAAGTTCGGATACTGTCCCTCGATCTCCCGGGCCAGCTCGAATATCTGATCGATCTCCTCCTGCAGGGCCTGAATCTGTACCTCCTCGCTGAGGACGCGGATGGTCGTCTGGTCGTCGACTGTCAGCCCGGCGGCGGCGGCCGTTTCGATGGCGGATCCAATCTCCTCGGCCTCTACCGGATCGAAGGCTTCACCGGTGATCGTCACGGTGCCGTCGGCCAGACTCAGTCCGCCGTCGTCGGTGCCATCCAGGAGGGGAGCGAGGAGAGCGGCCACCACCCGGGGATCGGAGTCGCCCACGTCGGACGAGACCACGATCTGATCATCGACCTCGAGTCCCGAGTTGGTGACGGCGGCCACCAGGGCGTCGTGTTCCGAGTCGGTCTTCACGGTGCCTGACAGGCGCACGGTGTTGCCGTCACGTTCGATACCCACCGACGATGCCACCGGTTCCGGCGGGGGAGGTGGGGTGGTTGTGGATGTCGTGGTTTCGACCACCTCAACGGCCACCGGTTCAGGTTCGGTCTGGCGTGAAGCCCACCAGAAGGCGATGGCCAGCAGAACCGCCAGCCCCAGGAGGCCCACGATGACAGCCCTCCTGCGCCGGTCGCGCCGCGTTCCCTCCCTACGTGATACCGCCAAAGATTCCATGACTGTGTGACGTCTCTCCTCGGTAGAAGTCGCGAGAACGTTGTTAATGCATAGCCACAGTTGGCCAACGATGCAATTTGGTCCGTCGGATGGAACGATTCCGATGGACGGAACCGACGTTGATGTGTTAGCGTCAGCCCAAGAAGTCGGCAAATAGCGCCTTCTCCGGCTTCGAACATTTTGTAAAGTGAGTTGCGGAAAACAGCGGCAATCACCCCGCGTAGCGGGGCTATCATGCCGCGTGTGGTTGATAGGGGGATGATTGGTGATGAAGCGATCACGTGTTGTGTTTCTTGCCGTTGCCGTGGTTCTACTGGCATCGTGCAGTGGCTCCGAAGATGAGGGGCCGAGCGCCGACGACCTCGACGGCGTGACAATCACCGTGGGGTCGAAGGACTTCACCGAACAGCTGTTGTTGGGCGAGATCGTCTCCCAGGCCTTGGAGGCTCGGGGGGCCGAGGTGGTGAAAGCGCTCGACACCGGTGATTCCGATGAGACCCGGGCGGCCCTATTGGCCGGCGACATCGACGGCTACTTCGAGTACAACTCGACCGGCTGGATCGTGCACCTCGGCAACAGCGATCCCGACTTCGACGGCGATGCCCTCACCGAGAAGGTGCGAGAGGCCGACAGCGCCAACGGCATTGTCTGGGTCGACCGGTCAAGCTTCAACAACACCTACGGATTTGCCGCCGCCCCCTCCATACGTCAAGAAAACCTGGCTGGGCGGGACAATTTGGGCGAAGCCTTTGACCTGGCCGATATGGCTGACTACTTGGGGGACAATCCCGAGGCAGTAGTTTGCCTGGAGCAGGACTTTCTCGGTCGGGCTGACGGCATGGTGCTGTTCGAGGAAGCCACCGGCTTCGATGTTCCCGACAGCCAGATCGTGGTGGCCGAGAACATCGCCGACGTCTACGGCGAGGTGGCCGACGAGGCCTGCGACTTCGGTGAGGTGTTCACCACCGACGGGCAGCTCGACTCGCAGGGGCTCACCCCGGTGGTCGATCCCGGCGTGTTCTACGTCTACAACGTCTCGTTCAACGTCCGCTCCGAGGTCTACGACCAAGCTCCGGAGGCCTTCGATGATGTCATCTCCGATGTCCTGAGGCCGTTGTCGCAGCAGCGAATGACAGAATTGAACGGGCGTGTTGCCGGTGGCGAGTCGCTCGAAGATGTCGCCTCGGAATTCCTCGATTCGTTTGAGATAAACCCTTGATCCCAATCGGCGTAGGTTCGAAAGGCAAAGTTTCATGGCTGAAGATGTAGATCTAACCGAACTGAATCGTGTCACAGACGTGATCGATGCCCGGTGGGAGGAGGCGCGCCGACAGGCGGTGGAACAGCGTCAACCGTTCGAGGGTCTCCAGGTTGATACCGATATCGACTTCTACCCGGAGGTGGCCGACCGGGAACCAGGCGACACCAACATTGTTCGCTTCGGTTTCGATATTCAGCCTCATGTGAGCTTCATCGCCGGTGGCATCCTGATCGCTCTCCTGGTTTGGGTTTTGATTCAGCCCGACCTGGCCCTGGAATGGTTTGCCGGTGCCCGCGACTGGGTGAACACGACCTTTGGCTGGTACTTCGTGGCCATGGTCAACCTGTACCTGGTTGTTTGCGCTTATTTCGCCTTCGGTCGCTACGGCAAGATCCGTATCGGCGGACCGACGGCGTTGCCGGAGTTTTCGACGCCGGCCTGGTATGCCATGCTCATTTCGGCCGGCATCGGTATCGGGCTGATGTTCTTCGGCGTGGCCGAACCGATGTACCACCTGCAAACCCCGGCTCCTTTCTGGGGGGTGGATCCCGGCACGGCCGAGGCCGGCCAAAAAGCCCTGGTGACCACCATGTTCCACTGGGGTATCCACGGCTGGGCCGTCTACGCCCTGGTTTCACTGGCCCTGGCCTTCTTCGCCTACAACCGTGGTCTGCCGTTGACGCTCCGCTCGGTGTTCTACCCGATCCTGAAGGAGCGGATCTACGGACCCTGGGGTCACTTCATCGACATCATCACCGTCCTGGCCACGCTGTTCGGGTTGGCCACGTCATTGGCCCTCGGGGTCAGCCAGGTGGCCTCCGGGTTGGCCTCGATCACCGATTTGCCAGGCGCCGACAACACCACCTGGTTGGTGATCCTGATCGCCATCATCACCAGCTTCGCCACCCTCTCCGTCCTGGCCGGGCTCGATGGCGGCGTCAAACGGCTGAGCGAGCTCAACATCTACCTGGCTCTGGCCTTCATGGTGTTCGTGCTCGTAGTCGGTCCGACGCTGTTCATCCTCGGCATGATGCCCCAGGTCACCGGCGACTACGTCCAGAACATGATCAGCTTCGGAACATGGACCGAACGGTTGGTTCCCGAGGGACAAACCGGTTGGCAGGCCGGCTGGACCATCTTCTATTGGGCCTGGTGGATCGGCTGGTCTCCGTTCGTCGGCATGTTCATCGCCCGAATCTCGAAGGGTCGCACCGTGCGGGAGATCATTCTTGGTGTGCTGGGATTCCCCACGCTGATGTGCTTCGTGTGGTTCGCCATCTTCAGCGGAACGGCCCTGAACCTCCAGCTGACGGGCGAGCTGGATGTGGCCGGAGCCGTCGAACAGGACATTTCAACCGCCTTGTTCGAACTCCTGAGCGCGCTGCCGTTCTCCGGCATCGTGTCGGTTCTGGCCATCCTCCTCATCGTGTCGTTCTTCGTCACCTCGTCGGACTCGGGATCGCTGGTGGTCGATCATCTGACGTCGGGCGGAAAGCTCGACTCGCCGAAACCCCAGCGGGTGTTCTGGGCCGTCATGGAGGGTGCGGTGGCCGCCGTGCTGCTGTTCTCCGGAAACGGTATTCAGGCCTTGCAGGCCGCCATCGTGACCACCGGGTTGCCGTTGGCCGCAGTAGTGGTGTTCATGATCTGGAGTATGAACAAGGCGTTCAAGCGAGAGCTCGACCTGCTCGAAGACCACTATGACGCTGAGGATTATCTGGATCGGCATCAGGAGTTGATCGAGATGAGTTTGTCCGGCCAGCCCTATGTCGAGGCCGTCGAACACGCCGCCGAGAATGCGGCTGAACGGGCCGCCGCGGCGGCGCAGGAGCAGAACTAGCCGGCTAGGAGACTGCTGAACAATACATGCCGGGGTCTCGAAAGGATTCTGCTTCGCCGCTCTGCGTCCTCGATTCCGCCATTGCGCTCACAGGCAGTGGCGAAACCTGCGTCCTTGATCGGCTTGCATCCTCCTCCCGAGACCCTCAACGGCATTATTCAGCAGTCTCCTAGTGTCCTGACCACCACCTTTGCGGTGTTTGGCCGGCATCTGACAACGGTGGCGGCGTCCTCGCCGACGCTGTTCACGCTCACAGGTGAGCGGCGCACCTGCGTCCTTGCCACCGTCGCCACCTGCTCGCCCAAACCCGGGCGAACGTTCGTGGTCAGTCTCCTAGAGGAAGCGTCAGTTCGAACCGGGCTCCCGGTCCTGATGTCGGCTCCAGCCGAACGGTGCCGCCGTGTCTGGCGGCAATCTCGGAGGCGATGGCCAGACCAAGGCCGGCGCCCCCGGCATCGCGGCTCCTGGCCTCGTCGAGTCGGACGAAGCGGCGAAAGATCCGCTCCCGATCCTCAGGTCCAACACCCGGACCGTCGTCGCTGACGGCAATCACAACCTGCTCGCCGGCTACATCGGCCGACAACCGCACTTCGTTCCGATGGTGCCTTACCGCATTGTCGACCAGGTTGCGCAGCGCCCGTTCCAGGTCGCGAGGGTTGCCGGTCACGTGGGCTTCGCTCGGTTCACCCACCACCAGGTTGGTCGAGCCGTCGACTGCCCGCTGATGGGCCATCTCGGCATTGATCAGGGCGTCGACGGAGACGGTGGTCGGTGACGCCTCGGCCAAGGCCGAGCTTGCCTCGGATCGGCTGAGGAAGAGCAGGTCGTCGACCAGCAGCTGCAGTCGCTGGGCCTCGTCACGAAGTTTGGGTACGAGGGTCTCGTGATCGACCTTGTCCGGGTAGGTGGCGGCGATGTCCAGCTGGGCCAGGAGTCCGGTCACCGGGCTCCTTAGTTCGTGGGAAGCGTCGGCCAGGAACTGCGACTGCTGGGCTGAGGCCGACTCTAACCGACTCAGCATGTCGTTCATGGTGTGGGCCAGCCTGGCGATCCCGTCGGAGGCGTCGACGGTTGGAACCCGCCGATCCAAGGACTGCTGCGTGATCTGTTCAACCTCGGCCCGCATGTGTTCAACCCGTCGCAGCGCCCGCCGTGTCTGCCAGCTGGTCACGGCCATGGCCACCGCCATCAGCGCGGCGATGACCGGAAGGGAGACCGGGAACGAGCTGCGAACAAACCGCCACCAGCTGAAGGTGCCATCGTAGGCTGTGACCACCCGGTAGTTCTGCCCGCCGGGGGCGGACACCTCCCGTTCCAGGTAGAACCAGTCCTGGCCGTCGACGGTCTTGATGCCGAGCAGATCACCTGGTCGAGGTTGGGCGTTGAACTCGACCTCGATCGACGGGTCGCTGAAATCGGCGTCGAGCACCGCCCGATTCAAGTCGCCTTCCCCGTTGACGACTTGATCATCGATCAGCACGGCCCAAAACGCATCGCCCCCTTCCTGGCTCGGCCCGCCCCGCTCTATCGTGGTACTCAGGTTCAACTCGCCGGGCTCGACGCCCAAGCGGAGCTGATCCTCTGCTCGATCAACCAGGGTGGTCTCAGCCACCGCGCCCGACAGGGCGAACAGGACGAACACCAGAGTGGAGATCAGTAGTAGGGCGAGGGTGGCTACCACGCCGACCGACAAGGCGGCCACTAGTCCGGAACGAAAACTGACCGAGCGCCAACGCCGTCCCAACCTCGAAGCCGGCTTCATGTCACGCCCGTCTCCACAATGCGGTAGCCGATACCCCGCACCGTCTGAATCGTCTTGGTCCCGAACGGCTCGTCGACCTTGCGGCGCAGGTAGCCGACATACACCTGGGTCACGTTGACGTCGTCGGCATCGGGTTCACCCCATACGTGATCCAGTAGCTCTCGTTTCGATACGACCTGACCTTTGCGGTGAAGCAGGTATCTCAGGAGGGCGAACTCCCGCGGCGTCAGATCAATGGCGACGTCGCTCCGGAACACGGTATGGGCCGCCGGGTTGAGCACGAGGTCGTCGGCCCGCAACTCCGCCCCCGGGTCGGCGGCGGTCGTTCCACTTCTTCCCCGGCGGATGATGCCTCGGAGCCGGGCCAGCAGCACGACCCAGTTGAACGGCTTGGTCACGTAGTCGTCGGCTCCAAGATCGATGCCCTCGGCTTCATCGTGAGCCCCGTCCTTGGCCGTCAACATCAGGATCGGCGTGGTGTTGCCCTCCTCCCGGAGCCGGCGGCACACCTTGTAGCCGTTCATGCCCGGCAACATGATGTCGAGCACGATGGCGTCGTAGTCATTGGTTTGAGCCCTGAACAGGCCCTCGTCGCCCCGGTCTGTGACGTCCACCGCGAACCCTTCGGCTTCCAGCCCCATCTTGATGGCTTCGGCGATCATCGCTTCGTCTTCCACCACGAGAATCCACATCGCTGCCATTGTCGCCCATCTCGACACCAGCCGCGATTTCTCTCAACGAACTCTCAATGTTTCTCAACGGTCTGCCAGCGTCGACCTGTCATTGTTCGTCTCAACGTACAGATTCCCCCATTGAATAAGGAGCGAACCATGATCAAGGCCTCTGGTCTCACCAAGCACTACGGCCACCGGGTGGCCGTCGACGACGTGACCTTCGAGGTGACGTCCGGTCGAGTCACCGGTTTCGTCGGACCCAACGGTGCCGGCAAGTCGACGACCATGAGAATGATGGTCGGGCTGACCAGGCCCGACCAGGGCGAGGTCCGCTACGCCGGAACCCGCTACACCGATCTCGTCAACCCGGCCCGGGTGGTGGGATCGGTGCTCGATGCCCGCTGCATGCATCCCGGTCGCACAGCCCGGGATCATCTGCGAGCCACCGCCGCCATGAGCGGTATCGCCCCCAGCCGGGTTGATCAGGTACTGGCCGACGTGGGGCTCGAGACGGCGGCCGGGCAGCGGGCCGGCGGATTCTCTCTCGGTATGCGTCAGCGGTTGGCCCTGGCCACCGCCCTGCTCGGCAACCCCGAGGTGCTACTACTCGACGAACCGGCCAACGGTCTCGACCCTGACGGCATCCGCTGGCTTCGCACCTACCTGCGCAGTTTCGCCGATGAGGGCGGGACGGTGTTCGTCTCCAGCCATTTGATCAGCGAGCTGTCGATGTTCGCCGACGATCTCGTGGTCATCGGTAGTGGACGTCTCCTGGCCTCGGAATCGGTCGAAGCCATCACCGCGGCCAACGACGTGATGGTCATCGTCGAGACCCCTCAGTCGGTCGAGCTGCTCGATCTTCTGGCCGCCCAGGGTATTCAGGCCGAGCCGCTGGGTCACCAACTGGTCGTTCACGGGGCAACCCGGATCGACGTGTCCCAGGTGGCGTTCGAACACCGCATTCGACTCGACCAATTGAGCGAGTCGACCAAATCTCTGGAAGACAGCCTGCTGGAGATGACCAGCGCCACCGCCGAGTTCACCTCGGCTTGATCCCAACCGCAACCGAAAAGGAAACAGAACAATGACCACAACCCTCGCCCCCGAACCCTCCCTCTCCTCGGCCCGCCCGACTCACAACCTCACCTCCCGCCGTTCGACCACCGATTCGATCCGAGCTCTGCCGACGACCCTCAAGGCCGAATGGATCAAGCTCGTATCGCTTCGGTCGAACAAGGCCATCGTCGCCCTGACGGCCACGGTCGGCGGTTTCATGACGTGGGCCATCGCCACTTACGCCACCGGCGGACTGCTCACGGTTTCCACCGTCTTCACCGCAGCCACGGTGTTCACCGCCGTGTTCGCCGCCGTTGCCGGGATACTGCTCTTCACATCCGAATCGCAGCACGGCACCCTGGCCCCGGCTCTCAGCGCCCAACCGGCCCGAGTCATCATTGCCGCCGCCAAGGCCGTGGTGGCCGCCGGGTTCGGGGCTTTTCTGGGAGCGGTCGGTCTGGCTGCCGGCTTCCTTGGTGCCTATCTGGGCCCGGTAGCCATGGGTGACACCTCGACCATGGTGTCGACCAGTCTGTGGGCCATTGGATTCGCCTCCTTGTCGGCTCTGTTGGGGTTGGGCATCGGTATGATCGCTCGCCTCAGCACCGCCGCCGTTTCCGGGCTCCTGGTCTGGTGGCTGGTGGTGGAGAACCTGGTCAGCGTCTTTCTGGCCGAACGGTTCGCCCGGTTCATGCCCTTCGTGGCCGGCAACGGCATGCTCGGTACCGACGGCGCCGGCCCCGGCGGAGTCTCGTCCGAGCTGGCCCTCAGCACCACGGAAAATGCCTTGGTCTTCGGTGGCTACGCCGCCGTCGCCCTGACCATCGGCACCGTGCTTCTGTACCGGCGGGACACACACTAGTTCCCCGGGTCAGATGTCAAAGCCGGCGGTGCTGATCGGGTGCTCGACGACGCCTCCGTCGACCGTGAGCAGCACCGCCGCCGCCGGCCGATCAGCAAAGCAGACGTAGAAGTCCACCGCCGTATCGGGGATTCCGACGATGTGTCCAGGGATCACCGAGCCGTCGGCGCAGCGAACGTCGGCCTTCGAAACGGTTCCCTGGGGTAGGGCGTGGAAGGTGGCCAGTAACCCGGGGGTGATCTCGCCAACACCGGAACCGGCTGGGTGCGTTGTGTCGATCGGCTCATCGAGATCGTAGACACCGTGACCAACGCCCCCTTGGCCCGGCACCCGCACGACCGGAACGTGCCGGGGGGCGGCGAGGTGGTCGACCCGCCGGAGCCACAGCTCCCAGTCGAAGCCGAAGGTGTCGTCATGCCTCCGGGCCACCAACTTCTCGACGGGGTCACGAGACGGGTCAGCCATTGCGCCCTCCGGTTGGGCGGTCGGCCGTCTGCGGCTCGATGACGATGCTCCGCTCATCGGCCCAGCGCCGGCCCCAGTCGTACAGCGACTGCAGGGTGGGGCCCAGCGATCGACCGGCGCCGGTCAAGTCGTACTCGACATGAGGCGGCGTGTCGGCCAGCACCCGCCGGGACACGATGCCCTCGGCTTCCATGGCCCGCAGGCGTTGGGTCAGCATCTTCTCGCTGATGTCGGGGATCAGCCGTCGGAGTTCGGAGAATCGGCGTGGCTGTTCCTTGAGGTGAGCCAGGATCACAGCGGTCCACTTGCCGCCGATGATCTCCATGGTCACCTCCACCGGGCAGTAGTAGATTCTGTTGGCCATCGACACCTACTTACCAAAAAGTTTGTACCCAACTTCTGGTTACCACCCCTACGATAGCAACCCAACCCGGTATCAGAGAGGTCGGTCATGACCATTGAATACATTCGCTATCGGATCGATGACGATAGCCACGAAGCCTTTGAGGCGGCCTATGCGGCGGCGGCCACACCACTGGCGGCATCGCCCCACTGCCGGTCGTTCGAGCTGGCCCGCTGCCTGGAGGAACCCGACCGCTACATCCTGCGCATCGAATGGGACTCCGTCGAGGGGCACCTGCAGGGCTTCCGAGCCGGCGGCGAGTTCGCCACGTTCTTCTCCCACATCAAGCCTTACGTCGGAAGCATCGAGGAGATGCAGCACTACGACGAGACGGCGGTGGTCGGCCCCGGTGCCGGATCCAAGCAGTCACCTTCGCTCTACCAATGGGCCGGAGGTCACGAGGCCATCGAGGCCTTGTTCGTTCACTTCTACGACACCGTGCTGGCCGACGAGTTGCTCTACCCGCTGTTCAAGGACATGGACCCGAACCACCCGCAGCACGTGGCCACCTGGGTCGCCGAGGTCTTCGGAGGGCCGGCCGACTACACCGCCCATCACGGGGGTCACCCCGAGATGCTACGACATCATCTCAACCGCGAGATCACCGAAGCCCAACGCCGACGCTGGATCGACCTGCTGGTCGACGCCGCCGACCACGTCGGTCTTCCCGACGATCCCGAGTTCCGGGCCACCTTCATGGGCTACGTCGAGTGGGGAACCCGGCTGGCCAAGCTGTTTTCCCAACCTGGAGCCTCGCCCAACTTCGACGAGCCGGTCCCCGTCTGGGATTGGGTCATGCCGCCCTGGCAGGGGGGCTGAGGATGGCCGCCCGCTCAGGCCACCGCCGGTTCGTCGATCGACAGATCGAGACCGTCGATTGTGCCCCTGACACCGATGGGAACGGTGAGTAGCGGAGCGCTGTGGGTCACTTCGACCCCGGCCAGGATCGGAAAGTCGTGGCCGGTGGTGGCGTCGCACACCAGCCAATGGAGCAACTCAACCTGTTCGCCTGGCCAGTTGTCGGTCCGACCGATGACGAGACCGGCGATCTGGTCGAACACCCCGCTGTTGGCCAGCTGCGTCAGATCAGCATCGGCCCAATCCGGGGTGTAGGGGGCCTCTGGGCATTCGAGAATGAGGATGCGGCCATCGAGTGCGGGCCACCACTCGGTACCGGCCGAACGCAGCATGCTGGGCAGGCAGCCTGCAAGTAGCGGCCCGCTGGCCCGCCCGGGGCGCAGCACCACCCTGGGCTCGCCCCGACGTCGCTTCATGTTGCGGCCCTGGGGATCGGCTTCCATCCGGCTCTCACCCGATTGCCAGGGAATCACCGGCAAGGCTCCAGCCGGTTCCGGCCGCCCGGTGACCCGCCGCCAATGGTCGATCACCTCGGGGTCCGGGCCATCGGGTTCGCCGAACTCGGGAACCAGGGCGGGGCCGTAGAACGTGACCATGCCGGTCTTGGCGTGGATGGCGTGGAGAAGCGAGGTGGTGTCGGAGTAGCCGCAGAAGACCTTGGCGTTCGATCCAATGAGATCGAAGTCGAGTCGGCCGAGCAGCTGGGCGCTGTGGTCGCCCCCGATCACGGAGAGAACTCCGTTGATCGACCGATCGGCGAAGGCCTGGTGAAGGTCATGTAGCCGGTCGTCGATCGAAGCCGACACCCAGTCTCTCGTTCCGTCGCCACCACCGCCGGCGTTGGCCATCATAACCGGCTCGAAACCGACGGCCGCCAGCGCCGCCACCGCCCGGGCCGACCGCTCGGGGAGTGCGTCGACCGCTCCCCACGACGTCGCCACCAAAGCAATTCGATCGCCCCGGCGCAGGGGTGGCGGACGAAGCGGTCGTTCGATCATTCCACCAGTGTGGCTCAGCGGTTCCAGCCGTTCCCGCCTTTTGCCGGCCGCCCAAAAAAGGCAACGGCGCCGTCGACCGGGGTCGACGGCGCCTGGTTGCCAGTTTTTCGGCTGATCAGATCACCCGGACGTTCTGAGCTTCTTCTCCCTTGCGGCCGGGGGCGACGTCGAACTCGACGGACTGACCCTCCTCCAGTGACTTGTAGCCGTCACCCACGATGTTGGAGTAGTGGACGAACACGTCGTCCTGTCCCTCCCGGGAGATGAAGCCGAAGCCCTTTTCGTTGTTGAAAAACTTGACAGTGCCTTGCATAGCTGAACTCTTTTCGATGTGGCTCGTCACTCGACGAGGACCCACCTAAAGATAGGGGCAATTGGAGCGAATTCCGTTCCTTGGGCCCTACTGCAACTCCAGGTCGACTATGTGGGCCAGGTCGGCCACGCTGTGGCCGACCGCAATGTCGTAGCGTCCGGCCTCGATGGTCCAACCCGGTTCGGTGCGCCGATCCTGTCCCTGAAACTGGGGTAGCGTGGTCGCCGTGCGGGCCCGCAGCTCGGGCCACTCCGGCTGGGCGGGGTCCCAGTAGGCGAACGACCGATGATCGAGCGTCAGCGTCACGGTGGTCGATGCCCCCGCTTCCAGGGCGACTTTGGCGAAGGCCTTGAGCTCCTTGTCGGGGCGCACGACTGCGGCCTGGTGAGGGTGTATGTAGCACTGGACGACGTGACTGCCCCACCGGTCGCCGGTGTTCGTCACCGGCACGGTGACGGTCAACTGGCGGCCCGCCATCAGGTCGTCGATGGAGATCGGGCCGTCATGGGCCACGACCGGTCGACCGATCTCGAAGCTGGTGTAGGAGAGACCGTGACCGAAGGGAAACAGTACCGGTAGTCTTCGACTGTCGTACCACCGGTAGCCGACGAAGACGCCTTCCCCGTACAGGACCCGACCGTTGTCGCCCGGGAAGTTGCCGAATGACGGATTGTGCTCCAAGCACAGCGGCAGCGAAGTGGGGAGACGGCCGCCGGGGTCGGTATCGCCGATCAGCACGTCGACCAGGGCGTCGGCCATCTCCTGGCCGCCCAGCCAACCTTGCATGATCGCCGGTGCCGAGTCGACCCACGGCATGGTCACCGGGGACCCGGTGTTGACCACGACCACGGTTCGGGGGTTGGCCGCCACCACGGCCTCGATCAGCTCGTCCTGCTGCCCGGGGAGGGCCAAGGTTGTCCTGTCCTCGCCCTCGGTCTCCCAGTCGTCGTTGGTTCCCACGACGACGACGGCGACGTCGGCGCCGGCCGCCACCGTCACCGCCCGTTCCATCATGTCGTCCGGCACCGGTGGCATCAGCCGCAGATCCAGACCACACATTCCCAGTGGGCGGTCGTGAATCATCTCGATCACAATCCGGTGGTCGGTGCCGGCAACCAGTTCCAGGTCAGCGGTCAACGGTTCGGACCCGTGGCCGAAGAAGGCAGATCCACGTTCGGGCGGATCGCTGATCCCGTCGACGATCAGGTTACCGTCGACCAGCACCCGCCCTGGGGTGACCTGAATCAACTCGACGGTGTACCGACCCGACTCGGTTGGTGTGAACACCATGGTGGCCCGGGCCGAGAACGTCGTCAGACGATGACCGGGAACGGTTTCGTCGCTGAACACCAGGCGGCTGCTCTCCCGGGTGACGGCACCGACCGGTTCACCGGCCAGGTCGAGGTTGTCGAAGACCTCGACCATGATCCCCTGATCGCCGTGCGGGGTTCGCACCGTCGCCCCCGACATGAGAGGCGCCTGCTTGTCGATGGTGCAACCGGGGGAGTAGCTGATGTCGATCTGGTCACCCAGCCGGTCTTCCAACGCCTCGATCGGACTGGTTCGGTGGAAAGGGCGGAGATTGGCCGACCCGCCGCCCATGATCTGGGCCCGGCCGGCATTGGGTCCGATCACGGCCATGGAGCGGAGCGAAGCGACGTCGAGGGGAAGGACGGGCTCGACGCCGCCGTGACCGTCGGCCGACGGTTCGTTGCGGAGCAGGACCATCGCTTCGGCCGCCGCTCGTCGAGCCAGGGCCCTATGGTGGGGCAGGTCGATCGACTGCTCGGTTTCGGGCTCGTCGTCGAAGGCACCGATGCGTTCCATGGCCGAAAGGGTCTGCCCGGCCAGGCGATCGAGGGTCGATTCCGTCACTTGGCCGTTGTGCACCGCTTTGGCCAGGACAGACCCGTAGAGGCGGTCGCCCACCGGCATCTCGAGGTTTATCCCGGTGGCGGCCGCCGCCTCGGTCTCGCCTCCGGCGTACCAGTCGGTGGTGACGAATCCCTCGAAGCCCCACTCGCCCCGCACGACGTCGGCGATCAACCACGGCTGCTCGTTGCAGTAGAGCCCATTGAGCCGGTTGTAGGCCGTCATGATGCCCAGCGTGTTGCCCTCGGTGACGGTCAGCTCGAAGGGCACGAGATACAGCTCGCGGAGGGCCCGTTCGTCGATGACCGAGTTACTGGCGTAGCGATCGGTCTCGCATTCGTTGCCAACCAGATGTTTGACGGTGGTGATCACGCCCTCAGCCTGCACCCCCCGCACGTAGGCGGCCGCCAGTTTCCCCGACAGGAGGGGATCCTCGGAGAAGCACTCGAAATTGCGTCCGGCCAGAGGTGAGCGATGGAGGTTGACGGTGGGGGCCAGAAGTACCCGGCAGCCCTTGGTTCTGGTTTCCCGGCCCAGGAGACCCCCGATCTCGGCCACCAGGTCGGGGTTCCAGGTGGCACCCAGGGCCGACCCGGATGGCACGCAGGTGGCCATTGAATCACCGACCCCGAGGAACGATGAACCTCGGGCCCCGTTGGGCCCGTCGGTCATGCCCCAATCGATCAGGCCGAGTCGCTCAACCCCGGTCATGGTGAACTGACCCGAGCCCGAAGTGATCGCCGCCTTCTCCTCAATTGTCAGTTGAGGAAGTATCTCCGCGGTCCGGGGCCCGAATTCCTGGGTCATGGTCGTCTGTTCCTCCATTCGTCGGCCAGACAAGAGTATGGCTGGCCCCGAACGGGAACGACACCCCCACGGCGGCAATCGTCGATGCCTACTGGTCGGCTGTGATCGGCTCGACTTCCACCGCGGTGTCGGAGAAGGTGGGCGCCCGACCGATGTCGGCATAGCGATCGGAGTTCAACGCGTTCACGGTGGCTTCGCCGTACTCGGCCGACGACCAGTGGCCCATGGGCATCGACACCACACCAGGCATGACCGTGTCGGTCACCCGGGCCATGGCCCTCAGCTCGGAGCGATCGTTGAAGACCCGCACCAGCGAGCGGTCGCTGATCCCCCGAGCCTCGGCGTCGGCCGGATTGATGCGGCAGGCCTGGGGCCCTTGCTGACCCAGCTGCTTGTCCATGTTGCCGTACTGGGAGTTCATGAAGGCGTGGGCCTTGGGCGAGACCATTGACAACGGGTAGCGCCCGGCCCCTCCGGTTTCCTCCGGCGGATAGTAGGTGGGTAGCGCCTCGACCGGGCTGCCGTCTTGTTGACCGGCGATTCCCTGCCGGAAGAGCGGGGCGACGAAGTTTCCGCCCGCCGTCATCGACGCCGCCAACTCCACCTTTCCCGACGGCGTCGGGAAGTCGCCCCCAACATGAGGAGCGTAGGTGTCGGGGGAGGGCACGTTCAGGCGAGCGTACCCCTCCGTTTGCAGCCGCTCGATCGTGATGCCTTCCATCTGTGGAGCCGACCAATCGAGGGCCCGCACCAGTTGCTCCTCGTCGGTCAGATCAAACCATGGATCCTCCACCCCCATCACCTTGGCCAACCGACGGAACAGTTCGGTGTTGGGCACACACGACCCCGGCGGCTCGACCATCTTCGGAGCGTAGGTCAGATAGAGGTGGCCCCAGGAGAACATCAGGTCGGTGTGCTCGGTGGCCATCGCCGCCGGAAGTACGATGTCGGCATAGCGGGCGGTGTCGGTCACGAAATGCTCCGAGACGACGGTGAACAGGTCGTCGCGGGCGAGGCCCTCGAGCACCTGGCCCTGGTTGCCGGCGACGACAGCCGGGTTCGAGTTGTAGACGAACAGGCTCTTGATGGCGGAGACCCCATCGGGTCCGTCGGTCAGCGCCCGGCCGAGTCGCCACTGGTTGATGATGGGCACGGTGTCAGGGTTGGGGTGGGGGCCGTGAAGTTCATCCCAATTGACCGGGAAGGCCCAGATCGGCATCTGTAGCACACCACCGCCGACCTCCCGCCACGCACCAACCAGCGACGGTAGGGAGAACACCGCCCGGGCGGCGTTGCCGCCGCCGGAGGAGCGCTCGAGGGCAACACCGACCCGTATCAGCGACGGTGAGGCGGCGGCGTACTCCCGGGCCAGGGTGCGGATGTCGGCGGCCGGGATCCCGGTTTCGCCCTCGGCCCACTCCGGGGTGCATGAGGCCACCTGCTCGACGAGTTCGCCGTAGCCGACGGTGTGGTTGGCCACGTAATCGGCATCGACGAGATTCTCGGTGATGATCACATGCATCATGGCCATGGCCAACGCCCCGTCGGTGCCCGGCTTGATCGGGATGTGCCAGTCCGACTTCTCGGCCGTGCGGTGGCGGATCGGGTCGATGCACACCACCTTGGCCCCGTTGCGCTGCGCCTCCTCGATGAAGGGCCACAGATGCAGGTTGTTCGACAGTACGTTGCAGGCCCAGATGATGATGTAGCGGGAGTGGACCAGCGACTCGGGATCAACAGCGGCGGTCGGTCCCACGGTCATGATGTAGGCGGTGATGCCCCCGCCGTCGCAGAACGTGCGCTCCGAGACACTGGTCCCGAGCCCGTTGAAGAACCGGTCGCCCACGGTCAGGCCGTTGAGTATGCCCATGTTGCCCAGGTAGCTGTAAGGGAGGATTGCCTCTGGCCCGTGTTCATCGACAATGGCCGTGAGCCGGGTCCCGATTTCGTCGAGGGCGTCGTCCCAGGTGATCTCCTCGAACTGGCCGAGACCTTTGGGGCCGACTCGACGCAGTGGCTGGAGAAGGCGGTCGGGCGAATACAGGTGATTGGGAAAGTCGGTGACCTTCACGCACAGACCGCCCCGGGTGAAGGGGTGATCGGGATTACCCCGAACCTTGGTCACCTTGCCGTCGGTCACGGTGACGACCATCGAACAGGTGTCGGGGCAGTCGTGGGGACAAGCCCCCAGAAACTGCTGGGAATCGAGCGTGGTCATGGCGAACCCCCTTGGTGGTGCCCTGGTGCGCCCCCTGTTACAACTTTAGGCAGCTTCCCCCGGTCGAGCCAGTGCGGGTCGGCTTCAGGCCGACCGGGCGGCGACGGCGCTGGAGTACAGCCGGTTGTAGCGGCCGGCCGGTACCGCCCATGACCAATCGGCAACCATGCCCCGGCGTTGGATGGCCGCTCGACGACGGCCGTTGGTCCACCCTTTGGTTGCCCGATGGAGGGCGTCGAGGAGTTCGAGAGGGGCCGGCCGCTGGGCGACATAGCCGGTTCCGGCCCGGGGATTCGTGTCGGTGTCGGTAACCGTGTCCCGCAGGCCGCCGACACCGGACACGACTGGGATGGTCCCGCAGGTCATGGCCTGCATCTGGGTCAGACCGCATGGCTCGAAGCGACTTGGCACCAGGAGTAGATCCGACCCGGCCACGATCAGATGAGCGGTCTGTTCGTCGTACTCGGTGTAGACCGCGAGCTGATCCGGATAGCGGTCGGCCATCTCTCGGGCCTGTTGGGCCAGCACGGGTGATCCGGAGCCCATCAGCACGAGACGGGCCGACAACGATTCGAGGAACGGCACCAGCTCCAAGGCCAGGTCAATCCCCTTCTGGCGAACGAGCCGGGCCACCAGGCCGATCACCGGACCCCGGTCGGGCTCCAGTCCGGACATCCGCATCAGTTCCTTGCGGCACACGTCCTTTCCGCTGAGGTCCTGATGGTTGAAGTTGGCCGGCAGCCGGTGATCATCGGCTGGATTCCAGAGCCCCACATCGATCCCGTTGCGGATTCCCGACAGATCGGCCCGCCGCGATTCGAGGAGCGGGTCGAGGCCACAGCCTCCCTCCGGACTCAGGACCTCGGCTGTGTACGCTTCGCTGACCATGACAATCCGATCGGCGGCGGCGATGCCGACAGCCAGCGGGTTGAATCGGTCGGCCGGCAGGTGCCGGGAGGCCTTCGGATGTCGGTTGTCGTCGCCGCACCGTTCGACCCAGTGCCGTTCGGCCACTCCCTGGTATGCCAGGTTGTGAATGGTGAGGACCGACGTAATGGACGGCGGCAGCATGGCCGCCGTCGCTGCGGTGTGCCAGTCGTTGAGGTGCACGAGATCGGGCTGACGGTCCCGGGCGTAGGCGGCGATCCCGGCGCAGAATCGCATGAAGTACCGGGTTGCGTCCTCCCAACCCTCGCCGGTTGCCGGGTCCACGTAGGGGTGGGGCCGTTGCGACCCGTCGAAGGCCAGGACTGTGACCGGAGTGTCGGAGCCGGAGGCGGGTGAGCGTTGCGACGAATGAGGTAGCCAGCCGGTTCGGGCTGTGATTGGTGGACACCAGGAGGGGAGGTCTCGGAGCGGGTGGACGTGTTCGTCGGCCAGGTCGACATGTCCGTAGTCGGGAATGATGACCTCGACGTCGACTCCCACCGACTCCAGCCCTCCGACCAGGCCGGCCGACGCCTCTCCCAGCCCACCGACCTTTATCAACGGATCCAACTCGGCGGTGGCGTAGAGGACGGACAGGTTGGTTTCGTGTCGGTTGGTGGTGGCCATGGAGAACTATCGGAGTTCGCCCACAGCGATTGAGCCGGCGGCGGCCGTTGGTAGATCTGCTCAGCCGTGCAGGGCGTTGGTCACGGCCTGGTCGGGGCGACAACACTCTGTCGGCCCGGCGCTCCGCCCGTTACCTTCGGCTTCCATTGCTACAGATCGATGGGTTGGGAGGGCGGCGGTCCCATGGCTTTAGGTGTTCGAGGTGAGCTCGTGGCCGGTCGTGGCCGGCCGGGTCGGTGGACGTCGCTGGTGGCGTTTCTTGTGGCCGTGATGGTCACGATCGTCGTTCCCGGCAACACCGAAGCGGCCCAGCAGGAGCGACCGGGCCCATCGTGGTACACCGACGGTTGGATCCGTGACCTGGTCCGAGTCGGTGACGTCGTCTATGCCGGCGGTGAATTCTCCGCCGTGACCGACGGCAACGGGCTCACTCGGCCCCGCTCCAACCTGGCGGCCTTTCACGCCACCACGGGGGAGGTACTGGCCTGGTCGCCCCGAACCGATGGACCGGTGATGGCCCTCGAGGTGTCGCCGGATGGGTCACACATCTACGTAGGTGGAGACTTCCGCCACGTCAACGACACCTACCGCAAGCGTTTGGCCGCCGTCGATGTCGCCGGGAATCTTCATCTTGACTTCCGGGCCGACGTCGGAGGCCGGGTACTCGACCTCGTCGAGTCCGACGGTCGATTGGTGGTGGCCGGCGAGCTGGTGTCGATCGCCGGGCGATCCCGGACGTTGCTCGGCCGGGTCGATCACCGGACGGGGGCGCTGGATGAGCAGTGGGTTCCTACTGTCGACGGCGGTTCCATCCGCGGCATCGCCCTCAGCCCCGATCATGCCCACCTCTATATTGGCGGTAACTTCGGCTCGGTCGACGGGCTGGCCAACACCGCTTACAGTGCCCGACTCTCGATGACCGACGGGCGAGCCGACCGCCGCTGGCGACCCGGACTCGACATGCCGATCTTCGACATCGAAACGGCGGGTGACGACGTGTACCTGGCCGTTGGCGGCCTGGGCTATGAGAACAACCGGCTGCAGAAACACTCGGCCACCGACGGGTCGCTCGAATGGCGCTACCTGGCCAGTGGCGACGTCCAGGATCTCGAGCTGTGGGGTGACTGGCTCTATGTCGGTGGCCACTTCACCAAGGTGTTCGGCGG
The DNA here is from genome assembly GCA_965216685.1 of Acidimicrobiales bacterium. Classification (GTDB taxonomy): domain Bacteria; phylum Actinomycetota; class Acidimicrobiia; order Acidimicrobiales; family SZUA-35; genus JAHELU01. The sequence goes on along the minus strand of OZ244195.1, from coordinate 1,280,796 downwards.
ACTACCCCGCAGTCAAGTGGCCGCCGTCGACACCGCCGACGGCCACATCGTCGACTTCGCCCCCGAGGTCCTGACCCTCTATGGGGTGTGGAAGATACTGGCTGGACCGGAGGGCCTCTGGCTGGGGGGCGAGTTCACCGAGATCGAGGGCGAAACCCGCCAGGGATACGCCCACCTCCCGGCCGACGGAAACCCGGAGATCGACGGTGATCGGTTGTTGGCCCGAGACAAGCCTTGGCGGTACTGGGCCAGCGGTGATTCCCCCACCCACAACACCACGGCCTGGGCCCAGCCGTCGTACGACGATGCCGGCTGGTCGAACGGTGTCGGCGAGATCGGTTTCGGCAATGACGACGAGACCACCGCGATCAGTGCCACCGATTCCTTCTACGCCCGCACCACGGTCGCTGTGCCCGATCCGGCGATGTATGACGACATCGCCCTTCGTCTGCTGGCCGACGCCGGCGGGGCGGTCTACATCAACGGGACCGAGGTCATGCGCCACAACCTGCCGGCCGGGCCATTGACCGACGAGTCCCTGGCCCTGAGCGGCAAGTGGACCACCAGCGAGAAGACCTGGGTCGAATCCCACGTGTCGCCCGGTCATCTGCGACCGGGCGCCAACACCATCGCCGTTGAGGTCCACGGGGCCTACGACAAGCCCAGCGACTTGAGCTTCTGGTTCGAGATGATCGGTCGCCGCACCGGTCAACCAGGTCCGCCCGACCCGCCTGATCCTGACCCTGACCCCGAGGTGACGTTGATCGCTCCCGGCTCCATCTGGCGCTACCGCGACGATGGTGCCGTGGCCGGTGACGGCTGGCGGCAGCCGGACTTCGACGATCAGAGCTGGTCGGCCGGTGCCGCCCAACTCGGTTTCGGTGACGGCGACGAAGCCACCACCATGGAGCCGGGACACAACGCCTACTGGTTCCGCCGCACGTTCACCGCCGACACCCCACCGGCCGAAGCCACGATCAGCCTGCTGGCCGACGACGGCGCCGTCGTCTACATCAACGGCGTGGAAGTGGTACGGGACAATCTGCCGGACGGGCCGCTCAATGGCGACAGCAAGGCGCTGGGGTCACGGTGGGGGAGCGCCGAAGCGTCGCTGGTCGACCACCCCGTCGACGCCTCCCTGGTGGTCGAAGGGGTCAACACGATTGCCGTGCAGGTTCACAACGTGTGGTCGGGCAACGGTGACCTGTCGTTTGATCTCGGACTGACGGCAACCGGTGACGCCGGAAACGGGGGCGGACCAGGAGGCCCGATCACCCTTGTCGCCGCTGACGCCTGGTGGCGGTACCTCGACAACGGAACCCAGCCCGGGCCGTCGTGGCCGACGGTCGGCTACGACGACGGCGACTGGTCGTCGGGCCCGGCCAACTTCGGGTTCGGTGATGGCGACGAGGCCACCGTGGTCGAACCCGGCCACCACACATACTTCTTCCGGGAACGGTTCGAGGTCGACGCCATCCCCGGCACCGTCACCCTGTCGCTGGCCTACGACGACGGCGTCATCATCCACGTCAACGGCCACGAGGTGGAGCGGCTCAATGTCGACCCGGCCGCCGAGGTCGGGAGCCAACATCGGGCTCTCGGATCCCGATGGGGAGCCGACGAGACCACCCCCGTCAGTATCGACATCGATCCCGACCTGTTGGTGGTGGGCGACAACGTGCTGGCCATCTCGGCCCACAACGTCTGGTCGGGCAACGGCGACCTGTCGCTCGATCCCGTACTCACCGCCACCCGCTAGTTGTAGGTCGTCGATAGGTTTGTGCGTTCCGGTGTCATAGTGACACCGGAACGCACAAACCTTTGGGGCAGGGGTGGGCGAGTGGCTACAGGTGCTGGCCGCACTCCTCCTCGGCGGCCAGGATCTCGGCATCAAATTCGGTGTCGAATTCGGCATCGAACTCAGCCAACTCGGCCTCGAGTTCTTCGCCCGACAACACCTCGACCCCGTCGGCGTCGATGTCGATGGCGTCGGCTGTACCGGAGATCGTCACTGATCCGATCTCGTCGCCGAAGACGATCATGGATTCACCGTCGCCGTCGGCGACCCAGACCGACGAGGCGAAGACGCCGTCATGACCGAGATCACCCAGGTTCTCGTCCATGCACTGCTCGAACGCCTCCCAGTCACCGTCGTCGAACATCGGGTCCATGAGGAAGGCATCTTCAGGCAGAAGATCGCCGCAGGCCTCATCGGCGGCATCGAAGGCGGCTTCGAGCTCGGCTTCGATCGCGGCCAGCGCCTCGTCGTCCTCGATCTCATCGCCGAACCAGTCGGCTGATTCGTCGAACCCGGCGGCCGACAGGTGCTCGTCGAGGCAGTTGTCGAAGGCCTCCCACTCGGTGTCGTAGTCTTCGTGGTCGACGGTTTGCTCGGTCGGCTCGGTGGAGGTCGAATCGGTTTCGGGAGTGTCGCCGTCGGCCGAGGCCAGGCCGGCGGTACCCACGATCAAGGCCGCCAGCCCCAGCCCGCCGGTCAGCAAGCCGGCTCGAAACGATCGGCCTCGGCTGGATCGGCCTCGGCTGGATTGACCTTGGTTGGATTGACTGCTGGTTTCGGTATCGGTCACGGTTGTGCTCCTTTGTTGGATGACTACTGGCGGCAAGCATGGAACAAGCCCGCTGAGATTGATCTGAGAACCTGAGACAGGCTGAGAACCTGAGAGAATCTGAGAACGGCCGACCAACCGGGACCAGGGCCCGGGCGCCATACTGGGAACGTGCGAGTTCTGGTCGTCGAGGACGAAGAGGCCCTGGCCGCCACCATCGCTCGTGGTCTCGACTCGGCCGGATTCACCGCCGACATCGCCGCCAATGGCGAGGACGGCCTGTGGAAGGCGACCGAATTCGCCTACGCCGCCATCCTGCTCGACATCATGTTGCCCAAGCTCAACGGGTTCGCGGTATGCCGGGAGGTCCGCAAGGCCGGCGTGGCCACCCCCATCATCATGCTCACGGCCAAGGAAGGCGACCTGGACGAAGCCGAGTGTCTTGATCTCGGGGCCGACGATTTCATCCGCAAGCCGTTCTCCCACGTCGTGCTCATAGCCCGGTTGCGAGCCGCCATCCGCCGCTCGGCCGGCACCGCCGACAACGACCTGGCTGTCGGTGACCTGGTGATCAACGACGTGCGCCGGTCGGTGCACCAGGCCGGGCAGCCGGTGACGCTGACCGAGCGGGAGTTCGGTCTGCTCCATTGCCTGGCCCGCAGCGCCCCCGAGGTGGTGGCCAAGGATCGGCTTCTCGATGAGGTCTGGGGCGCCGACTTCGTCGGCGACCCCAACATCGTCGAGGTCTACGTCGGCTATCTGCGTCGCAAGCTGGGCCGGGTGGCCATCCGGACTGTCCGGGGCGTCGGCTACCGGCTGGTCGGGTAGTGGAAGTCGTCGGCCAGTGGGGGTGAAGGGCCGATTGGCCCTGTCGACCGCCGTCAGCGTGACGCTGATGGTGTTGGCCCTGGCCGCCGTGAGCGACATCGTCTTCCGCTCCCAACTGGAGGGGGCCTTGATCGACGCCGCACTGATCGAGACGATCGAGACCTTCGACGCCTTGGAGGCCATTCAGTTCGACGACGACGGATTCGACGGCGGGGAATTCGACGGGGGCGGATTCGACGACAGCGGTGACCTGATCGGCGGTGTGGTCATCGAGGAACCGCTTGCCGAGAGCCTGCTGCAACCGTCAATCATGGCGAAACTGGCCGCTCGAACCGATGGTGGCGATGCCGTGGTCGCGGTGGCCATCGGCTGGGACAGCACGATTCTCATACCGCTCGACGACGAGCCGGTGGAAGGTGTCATCACAGCCGGCGACGGGCCCGCAGTGCCCGAGTGGTTGCTCTACGAGCTGGCTTTCGCCTTGCCGTCGGAGGGCCTGGTGGCCTTGGACGACGGTCGCTTTGTGGTGGAGGACCTGGATGGTCGGGATCTGTTGCTGTGGATCGACAACAGCGACACCGACGCCATGCTCAACCGGGTCCAGCGGCTGCTGATGGTGGCCGCCCCGGTCCTGGCCGCCCTGGGAGCGCTGGTGGCCTGGTGGTTGGGGACTCGGGCGCTCCGCCCGATTCAGCGGATGACGGCCGAGGTCGATCGCATCGGAGCCGAGGATCTCAGCCGACGGGTACCGGTACCGGGATCGGCCGACGAGGTGGGAGAACTGGCCAGAACGATGAACCACATGCTGGCCCGGGTTGAATCGTCCCACGATTCCCAGCGACGGTTCGTGGCCGATGCCAGCCACGAACTGCGCTCACCCGTCTCCATCCTCAAGCACGAGTCGGAGCTGGCCCTGGCCTACCCGGAACGGTTCACGGTGCCGGAACTGGCCGCCCTGACCAACAGCGAATCGGGGCGTCTGGGGGCCATGGTCGATGACCTCCTGGTGCTGGCGGCCGAGGGTGTGGCCGGCTACACGGCCCGAAACGGTGACGGCGCTGAATACATCACCGATCTCGACGAGGTGGTGCTGACCGAAGCGGCCCGGCCCCGGCGGGTCCTGATCGACACCAGCGCGGTTTCGGCCGGTCGGGTCCGGGGTCGGCGCGACCAGGTGCAGCGGGCGGTGACCCATCTCCTCGACAACGCCGCTCGCCACGCTTCGACCACGGTGGTGGTGAGCGTCAACAGCACCGAGCACGGGGTGGAGATGGTCGTGGCCGACGACGGCTCCGGTGTCGATCCTGGCGACCGGGACCGGATCTTCGAGCGTTTCGTGCGACTCGACGAGGCACGGGCCCGCGATGACGGGGGAGCGGGTCTTGGTCTGGCCGTGGTCAAAGCCATCGTGGAGGCCGGCGGGGCCCGGGTCAACGTCGCCGACAGCCCGTTGGGCGGCGCCGCCTTCACCGTTCACTGGCCCCCCATGTAGGGACTCGGAATCGCACATCCCGGCTTTCACCTGGCGAAAACAGCTCGGCTACTTGATGTCGATTAGCCAACGAATTCGATGACTGTCGGGGCGGTGAATAGTGTTGTAGCTGTACCGTGTGGACGACGAGACCGGTGGACGATGCCTTCGTTCACGCGCTCAGGTAAGAGAGGAACGTTCAATATGACCAACTCGTTCAGGCGCCTTCTGGCGCTACTTGCGGTTATGGGCCTTCTGGTCGCCGCATGTAGTGACAGCGCCGAAGAAACCGATGCCTCAGGTGATGAAACCTCGGCTGAGGAAGAGGAAACCCCAAGCACCGAAGCCGACGACTCCGATGAGATGGAGGAAGAGGAGGAGCCGGAGGAGGATGCCGCCGGCGATTTCGCCGGTAACAGCGTCGCCGCTCCCGACTGCTCCTATGGAGGCAAGATCTCCAGCATCGAGGCCACCGCCGAGCACGAGGTGACATTCACCATGTGCAAGCCGGTCCCGGCCTTCCGCCAGATCGCCGCCTTCACCCCCTTCGGTATTCAGCCGGAGGAGCACATTGAGGCCACCGGCGGTGCGCCTCTCGACAACCCGGTCGGTACCGGGCCGTTCATGCTCGAGGAGTGGGCCCGCGGTGACTCGATCACCTACAAGGCCAACCCCGACTACTGGGGCGACGGGGCTCCCTACGAGACCCTCGTCATCCGGTGGGCTGCCGAGGGTGCCACCCGTCTGCTGGAACTGCAGTCCGGCACCGTTGACCAGATCACCAACATCAGCCCCGACGCCTTTGAGACCGTCGAGAGCGACGAGAACCTTCAACTGCTACCTGTGGCCAACCCCAACACGCTGTATCTGGCCATGACCAACACCTTCGAGCCGTTTGGTGATGTCAACGTGCGCAAGGCCATCGCCATGGGCATTGATCGTCAGCGGATCGTCGACAACTTCTACCCCGGTGGGTCCGAGGTGGCCAGCCACTTCACCCCCTGCTCGATTCCCAACGGTTGCACCGGCGACGAGTGGTACGACTTCGACCCCGAGGCGGCCAAGCAGATGCTGGCCGACGCCGGCTTCCCCGATGGTTTCGAGACCACCATCTACTACCGTGACGTGTTCCGGGGTTACCTCCCCGAGCCGGGCGTGGTGGCCGTTGAGTTCCAGAATCAGCTTCAGGAGAACCTGGGCATCACGGCCGAGGTTGTGGTGATGGAGTCCGGCGAGTTCATCGACGAGTCGACCAATGGTCGCCTCGACGGCTTCTACCTGTTGGGCTGGGGCGCCGACTACCCCCACGTGACCAACTTCCTGGACTTCCATTTCGGCAAGGAGAACCCGCAGTTCGGTGACACCCACCCGGAGATCTACGAGCCCCTGGAGAAGGGCAGCCAGATCGCCAACGATGCCGACGCCGAAAGCCTCTACGTGGAAGCCAACAACGCCATCAAGGAGCTGGTGCCGATGGTGCCGATCGCTCACGGCGCGTCGGCTTCGGCTGCTCTGGCCACGGTCGAAAACGCCCACTTCCGTCCCTTCGGGGCACCGCTGCTCCACCGGGCCAACCCTGGCAAGGACACATTCGTCTTCATGCAGAACGCCGAGCCCATCTCGCTGTACTGCACCGACGAAACCGACGGTGAGTCGCTGGCCGCCTGTCAGCAGGTGGTGGAGCCGCTGCTGGGCTACGCCATCGACTCGGGCAACATCGAACCCCGATTGGCCACCGACTGCGTTGGCAACGACGACGCCACGGTGTGGACCTGCAGCCTGCGTGAGGGTGTGACCTTCCACGACGGTTCGACCTTCGACGCCAACGACGTCATTGCCTCGTGGGCCGCCGGTATCGATGCCGCCAACCCGCTGCACGTCGGCAACACCGGTGCCTTCGAGTACTACACCTACCTGTGGGACAGCCTGATCAATCCTCCAGCCGAGGAGGAGAGCGAGTAGGCGACCGCGACCCATAAGCCGAGAAAGTTGGACCGGAATTGTTCCAGTTTGTAGTCCGGCGGCTGTTGTCAGCCGTGCCGGTGGTACTAGGAATACTCATCGTCACGTTTCTCCTGGCCCGAGCCATCCCCGGGGATCCCTGCAAGTCGATCCTCGGGGAAAAGGCCACGGCCGAATCGTGTGAGGCCTTCTACCGCAACAAGGGACTCGACCGGTCGGTTCCGGTCCAACTCGGCATCTACCTGAAAGACGTCGCCACCGGCGACCTGGGGGATTCGATCCGCTTCTCCCGCCCGGTGACCCAGATCATGGTCGAGCGGTTGCCGATGACCATCGAGCTGACCACCACGGCACTCATCATCGCCACCGTGATGGGTATCGGGCTCGGCGTCCTGGCCGCCATGCGGCACAACAGCGGCACCGATGTGGCCACCATGGTGTTCGCCAACACCGGTGTGTCCATGCCCGTGTTCTGGCTTGGCCTGATGCTGATCTGGCTCTTTGCCGCCCAGCTGGGGTGGTTACCACCGTCGGGTCGGTTGACGGCCGGTGTCAGCTCCACCCCGTTCTATGAGGAGTGGGGCTTCTTCGTGACGGAGGGATCGTTCCGATTCCGTCTCTACGAGTTCATCTCCAACCACTACCTGCTGAACTCGATCCTGACCTGGGACTGGGAGGTCTTCTGGGATGCGGTCAAGCACCTGATCCTGCCGGCTGTGGCTCTCAGCACCATCCCCATGGCCATCATCGCCCGTATCACCCGTTCCTCCCTGCTCGATGTGATGGGTCGGGAGTACGTTCGCACGGCCCGGGCCAAGGGTGGTACCAACTGGCGGGTGGTGGTCCGGCACAGCCTGCGTAACGCTCTGCTGCCGGTGGTCACCGTCATCGGCCTCCAGCTCGGTTTGCTGTTGTCGGGCGCCGTTCTCACCGAAACGGTTTTCGGTCTGGCCGGGGCCGGAACCATGCTGTTCGAAGCCATCACCGCCCGGGACTTCCCCATCATCCAGGGCTTTGTGGTGGTCATCGCCATCGGCTATGTGATCATCAACCTGCTGGTCGACATCTCCTATGCCTATCTTGATCCCCGGGTGCGCCTCGAATGACCGAACTTGTCAGCTCTCTGGAAGCCGGTGACGTGGTCGGCGGTGCCGCCGGCGATCCGTTGTCGCCCGTCGGTGATCAGGTCGATGATCTGACGACCAAACCATCGGGCTTGTGGCGGGGGGCCTTCCGCCGGCTTCTCAAACGCCGGACCGGCGTGGCCGGCATGATCATCCTTGGGTTCGTCACCCTGGTGGCCATCTTCGCCCCCCTGATCGCCCCCTACGACCCGACCGCCGACTTCATCGGTGAAGGCGAGCGCCAGCGGCGGGATCCCCCCTGTATCCACATCCTCGGCTGCGACGAGGACACGCCGCAACACCTCATGGGTCTCGATGGCAACGCCCGCGACGAGTTCAGCCGGGTGGTGTACGGCTCCCGGGTCAGCCTCTCGGTCGGCTTGGCCGCGGTGTCCATCTCGTTCATCGTCGGATCGGTGCTGGGGGCCGTCGCCGGGTACTGGGGCGGCTGGATCGACAACGTGATCATGCGGGTCATGGACGTGGTGCTAGGCTTCCCGTCTCTGCTCCTGGCCATCGCCATCGTGGCCGCCCTCGGTCCTGGTCTGCGCAACACGCTGCTGGCCATAGGTATTGTCTCGATTCCCCAGTACGCCCGGGTCATGCGGGCGTCGGTCCTGTCGATCAAGGAACTCGACTTCGTCTCCGCTTCGACCACTCTTGGGTCGTCCAAGTGGCGGATCCTGACCACCCGGGTGATCCCCAACGCCCTCACCCCGCTGGTGGTGATCGGCACCCTGGGGGTGGCCGGCGCCATCCTGGAGGCGGCGGCCTTCGGGTTCCTCGGCCTGGGTGCTCAGCCGCCGACGGCGGAGTGGGGTTCGATGCTGGCGGCCGAGCGGGAACAGATCTTCACCGCCCCTCACCTTGTCTTCTTCCCCGGCATCGCCATCATGGTCACCGTGCTGGGATTCAACCTGCTGGGCGATGGCTTGCGAGATGCCCTCGACCCGTCGCTCAACGAATAGGACGGTGCCACGATGAGCGAAACACCGGTTCTCGAGGTTGAGGATCTCCGCACCTGGTTCCACACCAGTCGGGGGGTGGCCAAGGCCGTCGACGGCGTCAGCTTCAAAATCAACGAAGGCGAAGTGCTGGGCCTGGTCGGCGAGTCGGGCTGTGGCAAGTCGGTCACCTCGCTGTCGGTCCTGGGATTGGTTCCTCGGCCGGGACGGATCGAAGGGGGCTCGGTCCGGTTCAAGGGCACCAACCTGTTGGAGCTGTCACAGAAGAAGTTGGAGAAGATCAGGGGCGAGGAGATCTCGATGATCTTCCAGCAGCCCCAGTCGGCTCTCAATCCGGTCTATCGGGCCGGCGATCAGATCGCCGAGGTCTACGAAATCCACCGCAACCTCAAGAAGAAGGTGGGGCGGGCCAAGGCCATCGAGCTACTGGAACGGGTTGGCATCCCCGATCCTGCCGGTCGTTCCAAGGCCTTCCCCCACGAGCTCTCCGGTGGTATGGCCCAGCGGGTGATGATCGCCATGGCGCTGGCCCTGGAGCCGGCGTTGCTGGTGGCCGATGAGCCGACCACTGCGCTCGACGTCACCATCCAGGCCCAGATTCTCGACCTCATGCGGGATCTGCAGCGGGAGTCCGGCACTGCGGTGTTGCTGATCACCCACGATCTGGGGGTGGTGGCCGAGATGGCCGATCGGGTGGCCGTCATGTACGCCGGCGAGATCGTGGAGACGGCATCGGTCGGTGACCTGTTCGCCCGACCCCATCATCCCTACACCCAGGGTTTGATCGGGTCGGTGCCGGTGCTCGGTCAGCGGGCCGACGAACTGGCCACCATCCCCGGCGTGGTTCCCCACCTGATCGACATGCCGCCGGGCTGTCGTTTCGCCGGGCGGTGCCGGGCCCGGGTCGAAGCCGGCCTGGAGATCTGCGCCGACCGCCGACCCGAACTGTTGGCCCTCGAAGAACGCTCCGATCATCTCTGCCGGTGTTGGCTGCATCAAGACGTTCCCACCACGGTGGGAGAACCGGCATGACGGTCCCAGGGAGTAATGACGCAGAGGGGACACCGGCAGCCGGTTCGACCGCCGCGGTGTCGACGGCGGCGGAGCACCTGGTCGAGGTGGACAAGGTGGGCAAGGACTTCCCGGTCAAGAAGGGCATCACCCGTCGCACCGTGGGCAACGTGCGGGCGGTCGACGAGGTGTCGTTCAACCTGAGAGCGGGCGAGACCCTGGGTCTGGTGGGCGAATCGGGCTGCGGCAAGACGACGCTCGGGCGGATGCTGGTCCGGCTGATCGAACCCACCCGGGGTGAGATCCGGTTCCAGGGCCGCGACCTGGCCTCGGCTTCGGGGCCGGAGCTGCGAAAGATGCGGCGCGACGTCCAGATGATCTTCCAGGATCCGTTCTCCTCGCTCGATCCCCGCAGCCACGTCGGCGACAGCATCAGTGAGGGGTTGAAGGTTCACGGCATCGGCGACACCGACGAGCAGCAGCTCCGGGTTCAGGAGATGCTGGAGATGGTGGGCCTCCGCAAATCACACGCGTCGAGGTTTCCCCACGAGTTCTCGGGGGGTCAGCGGCAACGCATCGGAATCGCCCGGGCGTTGATCCTTCGACCCAAGTTCGTGGTGGCCGACGAGCCGGTCAGTGCCCTGGACGTGTCGGTCCAGGCTCAGGTCCTCAACCTGTTGCGGGAGTTGCAGTCGGAGTTCGACCTGACCCTGCTGTTCATCGCTCACAATCTGGCCGTGGTCGAACACGTCAGCGACCGGGTGGCCGTCATGTACCTCGGGCGCATCGTGGAACTGGCCGAGGCCGGCGACATCTACGAGAACCCGCAACACCCCTACACCAAGGCGTTGCTGTCGGCCATCCCCATTCCCGACCCCACCTTGGAGCGCACCCGACTGGTGTTGTCGGGCGACGTGCCCAGCCCCCTCAATCCGCCGAGCGGTTGCACGTTCCATCCCCGCTGCCCCATCGCCGAGAACCATCCGTGCATGGTCGAGGTCCCTGAGCTCACGCCGCCGGTCACCGGCCGTGATGGCACGGTGGCGGTTGCCGACAACCATCTGGCCGCCTGCCATTTGAAGGACCGGGCCGTCAACCTGGGTTGACGCTCCCCTTTCGTGCGCTCCAGACCCCGGAGACGGGGCGCTGAGCGCACAGAACGGTCCGGGCTCGGCTTGGCTTCGACGTCAGCCGGTATCCTGCCCATGGTGCCTGAGGACTTGACCGCACAGCTGTCCGACGATCTGGCCATCGCCTCCGACGTCGGTATCATCGCCCTGCGAATCGGCTTGATCGTCGTCGGCACCTGGATCGTAATCCGGGTGGCCAAGCGCTGGATTCCCCGGTCACTCGATCGCCTCATCGAGCAGCGAGACGAGGACCTGTCAAACCGTGATGAGGTTCGGGGGTCCGAAGCCAACTTCCTGCAGCGTCAACAGCAACGGGAGCGGTCCCGGCAGCGGGCCAAGACGCTGGCCACGGTGACCGTGTCGGTGCTCACCGGCGTGCTGTGGTTTGTCGGCTTCCTGCTGATCCTGGGTGAGGTCGAAGTCGACCTGGCACCGCTGTTGGCCGGAGCCGGGGTGGCCGGCATCGCCGTCGGGTTTGGCGCTCAGGCCCTTATCCGTGACCTGCTGGCCGGGTTCTTCATCGTGTTGGAGGACCAGTACGCCGTCGGTGACATCGTCGACCTTGGCCACGCCACGGGGGAAGTGGAGCGCATCACGCTGCGGTTCACCCGGCTTCGGGATTACGAGGGCAAGGTCTGGTTCATTCCCAACGGCGAGGTGCAGCGGGTGGGCAACCTGTCGAAGCTGTGGTCCAAGGCGGTGCTCGACGTTGGTATCGCCTACGAAGATGACATTGAGCGGGCCGAGAGGGCGATGGTTGCCGCCGCCAACGATGTGCGGGAAGCCGACGTCGAGGAGGCCACCATCATCGATGAGCCGCAGGTGTTGGGCGTCGAGCAGCTGGGGGCCAACTCGGTGGTGCTGCGCATGGTGGTGCGCACCGAACCGGGCGAACAGTGGATGGTGGCTCGGGCGGTCCGGGCCCGTATCAAGTCCCGGTTCGACGCCGAGGGCATCGAGATTCCCTTCGCCCAGAGCGTTGTCCGCTTCCGGGCCGAAGGCCAGCCGCCGACCCAAATGGCGCCCTCGGACGACGACTCCGAGTTGTGATCTGATCAACCGCAACCGGTATGCCGGGCGGGGAGGCGACGTCGTTGAGGCGTCGAGTCCCCGCCCGGCCCGGCGAGGGGATCAGTGGTTTCGCAGCGGCGTCAGGCCAGTGCCGGTGATATCGCCGGTTCCTTGCCGACGCTGTCGTCGATGGCGTCCTCCAAGCGCCCGACGACGACGGCTGCGGTGGAGTCTCCCCACACGTTTACCGCGGTGCGGAACTGATCGAGGATCCGATCGATGGCCAGTATCAAACCGATGCCTTCCAGCGGCAGGCCGACGGCCGTGAGCACGATGCCCATGGTGATGAGACCGGCGCCGGGAATGGCGGCGGCGCCGATGGCGGCCAGGGTGGCGGTGATGAAGATGATGAACATCTGGCCGATGGTCAGGTCGATGCCCAGAAGTTCGGCGATGAAGATCACCGCCACCGACTCATAGAGCGCCGTACCATCCATGTTGACGGTGGCTCCCAGCGGCAACACGAAGTTCGACACCTTGGGATCGACCCCGGCCCGCTCTTCCACCATCTCCATCGTCACCGGCAGGGTGGCGGCGCTTGACGCCGTGGACCAGGCCGTCATGATGGCCGGCAACATGGCTCGGAACAGCTTGATCGGGTTGTAGCGGCCGATGAAGAACACCAGCGCCGGTAACACGATGCCGGCGTGTATCAACAATCCGACCAGGACGACCAGGGCGTAGCGTGACAACGCCCGCAGGGCGTCGAAGCCGATTTCCATGACCAGCGATGTGACCAGCATGAAGATGGCGTAGGGGGCGATGACCATGACCACCCACACCGCTCTGTTCATCACCAGCTCGAGGCCGGAGATCACACTCACCATCGGCTCGGTGCCCTTGCCCACCATGGCGGTCACTGCGGCCAGGAAGATGGTGAAGAAGATGATCTGGAGGATGTTCCCGTCGGCGAAGGCGCCGGCCGAGTTGGTGGGGATCATGTCGATCAGGGTGTTGACGATGATCGACACCGGGTCGTCGACCTCGGCGTTGGCCACCGTTTCCGGGACCCCCTCATTGGCCCGTAGTGATTCGACGGCATCGCCGCCCAATCCCCGTCCAGGATGCACGATCAGCACCAGAATCAGGCCGGTGAGCACGGCCAACGCAGTGGTGGTGAAGTAATAGATCACCGTCTTGCGGCCCAGCTTGCCCAGCTCCCGCAGGTCGCCGAGGTTGGCGATCGCCATGAAGATGGAGGCGAACACCAGGGGCACGATCAGCATCCGCAGGAGACGGACGAATATTCCGCCGCCCCATTCGAACACCCGCTGGAACCAGAAGAGGAACGAGCCCTCTGCTGCCTCCGACCCGCCGGTGGCGTTGAGGAATATCCCCAAGGCCAGACCGGCCACGATGCCTATCAGAATCTTCCATTCGAGACCGATGCCGCCTTCTTCCTCTGCCGGCTCGGTATCTGTACCTTTTGCCATTATCTAATTCTCCGTTCTGCTTCGATTACAACGACGCGGTACGCCCGTTCGCCTCATTGATCCCAGATGACTGCCTCCTCTTACTGTTACTGATCCCTCCGGGACTCGACGTGACTCCCTGCATTGGTGGTACATCACTCCGGTGAGTGATAGGTCTCGAACTCCTTCAGTAGGTCCTCCTGCAACATGAGGCCGGATCTCGACTTCGTTCCCAGATGGCGTACTGTGGCGGTGGTGAGCGTTTGGGCCAGGCTCATGAAGGCGGTGAGCGAACGGAGGACGGATGCCCCTTCGGCCTCGGCGTAGAACGTGAGATCGGCGTAGGGGATCAGGGGTGACATGGCATCGTCGGTCAGGGCAATGGTGGTGGCCGAACGGCCGTGGGCGAAGGCCAGCGTTTGCACCACCTCTTTGGTGTAGCGGCGGATGGAGATGGCGACGCAGGTGTCGTCGGGCCCGATGCTCCGCACCTGCTCGGGGAGGCTGCCGTCGTTCAGGGCCAGGAGGCGGACGTCGTCTCGGACCAGGCCCAAGGCGTAGGCCAGATGGTGGGCGATGGCGAAACACTTGCGGAGCCCGATGACGTAGACCCGCCGCGATTCGGCCAGGGCGGTCACGGCCGCCGTCCAGCGCTCCGGGTCTATCCGGGCGTAGGTCTTGGTCAAATTGTCCAGGTCGCCGTGGACGGCCCGCTCGAGCATGTCGCCCTGGCCCACGTCGCTCAGCTTCTCCAGCCGCTCGAGTCGGGTCAGGAACTGGGACTGGTGAACCAGGTGGTCGCCGCACAGGTTGGTCAGCTCGGTGTAGCCGGTCAAGCCGACGCGGCGGACGAAGCGACTGATTGTCGACTCGTTGACACCGAGCTCGGTCGACAACTCGGTGATGGTCATGAAGGCGCAGCGGTCGGGATGGCTCCGCACGAACTCGCTGATATCCCGGTGGCTCTGACTCAGGCCACCGTGGCGGTCGTGTAGGACCTGCACCAGGTCATCGAAGTTTTTGATGATGGGATCGGCCGGAGCGGCCGACGTCTCGTCCATCTATCCCCCTGTAACGAACCCTTATTGACTCGCTGCAAATATGTTTGCACACGTGCCAGCTGCATGCAAATCTGCTTGAGCGCGGCTTGCCGTTACGCTGGCCTGCATGTTCACTGGACCAGTACTGAACCCACCAGCACTGATGGGACGAGGCCAAGGCTGATGGCCGGCGGATTGGCCGCACTGCTCGACGACGTTGCCACCCTGGCCAAGGTGGCGGCCGCTTCGCTCGACGATGTGGGAACGGCGGCCAGCCGGGCCGGGGCCAAGGCGGCCGGGGTGGTGGTCGATGATGCCGCCGTCACCCCGCGCTACGTGCACAACTTCGCCGCCGAACGTGAGCTGCCCATGATCAGGCGCATCGCCATGGGCTCCTTGCGCAACAAGCTGTTCTTCATCCTTCCCGCCGCTCTGCTGATGAGTGAGTTCCTGCCCTGGTTGCTGACACCTCTACTCATGTTGGGCGGAACCTATCTCTGCTTCGAGGGAGCGGAGAAGATCTGGGAGAAGCTGGGCGGGGGCCACGGCCACGGCCATGAGGGGCCGGCCGCGGTGGCCGCCGACGCCACCGGACATGGAGAACTGGTCGGACACGCCAAAACCGAGCCGGCTGGGCCCGGGGAGGCCGGGGCCGACAGTGAGTCGGTGGATCAGCGGGAGGACAAGATGGTGTCGGGCGCCATCCGAACCGACTTCATCCTCTCATCGGAAATCATGGTCATCGCTCTCAACGAGGTGGCCACCGAGCCGCTCGTCAGCCGGGCCGTCATCCTGCTGGTGGTGGCCATCGGTATCACGTTGTTGGTCTACGGGGCGGTGGCCTTGATCGTCAAGATGGACGACATTGGTCTGCACCTGGCCGAACAGGAATCCGGCTTCTCCCAGACCGCGGGCCAGGCCCTGGTCAGGGGTATGCCGACGTTCATGGCTTTGCTGTCGACGGTCGGGATGGTGGCCATGCTGTGGGTGGGCGGCCACATCCTCCTGGTCGGATTCGATGAGCTGGGATGGCACTGGCCCTACGATCAGGTCCACCACATGGAGGAGGCGGTGGCCGACTCGCTGTCGTCGATCGGCGGCTTCGCCGCCTGGCTGACGAACACAACCGCCTCGGCCATCCTCGGCGTCATCGTCGGGGCCATCGTGGTGGCGGTCATGCACATGATTCCCCGGGGAGACGGCGCAGCCGCCCACTAGAACTGCTCAGCAGCGGAGGCCGTCCACCGGCCCCCTCCATCGCCGGAAATGAGAGCGTCCCGACCGGGCACCGTTGATACACTGACCAACCTTGACTGCAGTGGTCGAGGCGACGTAGCTCAGTTGGTAAGAGTGCTCGACTCATAATCGAGAGGTCGTGGGTTCGAGTCCCACCGTCGCTACAAATTGTTGTGATCTGAACAACATGGCAAGAAGGTTCAGCCGGGTGTCAGGCAACCTCGACGTAACGATGCTGTGCAGCTTGGACCGAGGTGCCGAGGATCTGACGATCTGACCTCTCCGTTCCGATGACCGGTCTTCCCCGTTTGGCCGACGCTACCGCTCCGACGACTTCACGCTCGCTGCGGGCACAGGCCAGAACGGCTCGTTCCGACACGTGCTCGACGAAATCGATTCCCTTGGCTTTAGCTACTCCGACCTCAAGGAGTCGTCCGATCTGGTCGCCAGCCGAGCAACAGCGAATCCCCCGAAACGTTGCACCGATTGGACGCATACTGCTGGGGCCATTGAAAAGTGTTGACAAGCTGATTGGGGGAGCATAGGCTGACAATCGCTCGGCGGGAGCTAGGTGTTGTGGTTTGGCGTCGGGTATTCGCCGAATTTTGAATTCGGTGAATTCGACAAATAGTGAAGGGTATTCAGTGGGATTCCCCCCGGTGACCGGCCACGTGGTTTACGCGGCCTGGTCGGCCTGGGGTTGACGGTATCGGTGTTCCCACTCGATGGGTGGGATGTAGCCGAGGCTTGAGTGTCGTCGCCGGCTGTTGTAGCGGTTGATCCACGCGAAGATCGCTCGGCGGGCGCTGGCCCGGTCGGGGAAAACGTAGCGGTGTATGAGTTCCCGTTTGAGTGACGACCACGCCGCCTCAGCGACCGAGTTGTCCCAGCACACCCCGGTCCGACCCACGGACTGGACCATGCCGAGTTCGGCGATCAGGTCCCGGTACTCACCAGACAGGTACTGGGCGCCGCGGTCACCGTGGAAGATGATCCCGTTGGTGTGACCGCCCCGTTCACCGGCGGCCATCTTGAGCGCGTCCGCAACCAGCTCGGTTCGCATGTGATCGGCCATCGAGTAGCCCAGGCACCGACGCGACCCGAGATCGAGCACCGAGGACAGGTACAGCCAGCCCTCACCAGTCGGAATGTAGGTGATATCGCCGACCCAGGTGACGTCGGGTTGGCCGGGGTCGAAGCGCCGCCCGACCAGGTCCGGCAACGGTGGCGCATCTTGGGTCGGGATCGTCGTGCGAACCTTCGGCGGCTTGTACACCCCAACGATGCCATGCACCCGCATCAGCCGCTCCACCCGCTTGTGGTTCACGTCCCAGCCGCGATCCCGAAGCTCCGGAGTCACACGCGGTTGCCCATAGGTGCCGTCTGACTCGGCATGGATCTCACGAATCGCCTCGACCAACGCCGCTTCTGCGACCTCGGCCTTGGTCGGCCCAGCGGCCTGGCGGCGACGCCAATCGTTGAACGCCGTGGTCGACACCTGGGCGACTTTGCAAGCCACCGTGATCGGGAAGCCCTCGGCCTTCCGGGCAGCGACCCACCGATAGCGGGTCACTGTCCCGACTCCTTCACCCAGAAGGCCGTCGCTCGTTTGAGCAGATCTCGTTCCATCCGCAGCCGGGCGTTCTCCTTGCGCAACTCGGCCAGCTCAGCACGCTCTGACGTCGTCATCCCGGTCCGGTCGCCCCGGTCGGTGCGCTCCTGGCGGACCCAGTTACCCAGCGTGCCGTCACCGATCCCAAGCCGGTCGGCCACATCGACGATCTTGTTGCCCTCATCGAGCACCATCGACACGGCGTCACGCTTGAACTCATCGGTGAAGACCCGCCGCGTTCGCGTCGGCTTCTCCTCCATCACTGACATGATTACCTCCTAATCGAGGTGACCGGTCAATGGGGGGATGCTCCCACATGACAGAGCGGGTTATTGGCCGTCGGCGTTTTCTCGTCGCGGCTGCTGGTGCTGCGGCGGCACCGGTCCTCTTTAGGGGTCATGCATTGGCGCAGACCCTAACGCCGGCGGCTGGGAGTGCTGGCTCCCAAGTGGTCCACCTCGAAGGATCCATATTGGATAGCGCTGTGGTGCAGGGGGATCTCTACACCCTTCGGGGCAAACCAGGAAGCTACCTAATTCGCAATGAGGTTCGGGGCACAGAGCAGAACCTTGCGGTTGAAGCCAACGTTCGGCTGCGTTCCATGACTCGCAGAGACGCCGACTTGCTCGTCGGTGGTCACCAGATCGAAGAGATCGGATCGCAGCGATTTGAGGCTGAACCGAGCTTCATGGCCGCTCTACTTGCCGGCGCCGGTGATCAATCCGAGGTGCTTCGAGGTATGCCGGAACCGCCGACCGAGGCGGTTCCATTCACCTTCACCTATGTTGACCACAATCCGTCGATGTGGGCCGTTGATGCTCGCCGCGGCACGCTACGCCCCATCAACGTCGACTCGGTCGCAAAGGTCGCTTCCGGATCCGTGGCCGGCTTCGCCCAACCCAACCTCGCCATTGTCGAACGCTTCCTGGATCCCGGTATTGCCGATTCCATCTACGAGGTGGCCGTCGTCCAGACCAGGTCGGGTCGAGAGATCGAAGTGTTTCCCACCTCTCACAGCAGTGTCGTCCGCAGCTTGACCCGCCAAGGTCGATCCTTCGTTGCCGTGACCGGGTTGGGTGAAACCTCGATCTATTCGCCCGGAAATGGGCGAGTGCTGCGTATCTATGGAGAGCACCGGGTTGAAGGGCTCCGGCTTGATGACGGTGCCCAACTGACCGTGATCGCCTCGGAGACCGATCAGGACGGCCGGCGTCTCGCCATCAACGAGTGGTTCGAGAAGTCTCCGTCCACGCCCCGGGCGCTACCGGCGAACGCGACTGAGGTACTGGTTGACATCGATGACGATGTTCAAGCCGTCATCGGACTGAAGGAGGACTGAGCTATGGCTTGCAACTATGACGCTCCTGGATCGGCTAAGAATCCGAATCGGACGGTAGCCACGCTCGGTGGGGTGGAGCTTCGCCGGGTCAAACACTGGAACTGGGTTACATGCACTACCACGACCCCTGGATTCACGAAGGGCGGAACAGGGTTGACGTCCTCGTTCGAGGGTCAACTCGATTACTGGTCAAAGCTCACCCAGTATCTGAGCCGGGAGTACGGCGGCTGGTCCTACCGTTCCTTGAATTGGATTGGCCACCTGGGTGGATACAACGGCAGCCGAACCAGCGATTCCTACCATCTCACTGGTGAGGCGCTCGATATCGGGTGGCTGCAATGGAATGGCACCGATTCTCGTCCTTGCTACGGTAAGAACGAGTTGAAAAGTACCAGCCGCAATCGACGTTACCTGGCCGTTGAGGCCACGCTGCGGAAGAACTTCGGCTTCGTGCTCAATCGGCACATACCTGCTCACCACAACCATTTCCATGTCGACCGAGGGTGTTCGGTGGCCATGCATACAAAGTGGTACGGCCACAGTGGCTGGTCGAGTCGTCAGTATCGATCAACGGCCTACTTCATCCAGGATTGCGTTGATGCGTTCATGTCCGACTTCAATATCGGCAACGACGGTAAGTGGGGAAACCAGACGGAGAGCGCGTTCAATACACTGAAGAGTCGCATGGGCATGCATACGCTCAGCCCCAAGACGAATGTGACTCACTACCAGATATTCCTCACCTACATTGCCATGCATGGGTTTGCCAACAAGAGCGCCGGTCACTACCGATATTCGACAGGGGGCGGGCCTCAGTGAGTCCCGGTATCCTATGCGAGTTGTAGTTGGGGCGCTGGGTGTCATCATGGCACTCAGCGCCTGTGGAATCAGAGACGAACCGCTGGTTGCCGACCAGGCCGACTTGACCTCCTCGACGACAGCGTCCAGTACTCTCACGACGGATGCCGAGCCGACGTCGGCGGCCCAGCCGGAGCCGGGCCAGGCATCGGACTCGATCGGTTTCGACTGGTCGGGGCTTGTCGTGGCCATCGATGGAAGCGTTCACTTCGTCGAACTCGACATGGTTGGTCAGGCCGAAACGGTTGACCTGGGTGACTTCAGCGATGACGTTCCTGGTAGCTGCAGCGCCGGTCTGGCCGTGACAGCCGATGGGTTGATCATCAGCAGGACCCCCAACGAAGCCAGTCAAGCGGAATCACTGCTGCTTCCCTGGGGTGGTGGGGCTCAAGACGCACAGCCGGTGGACGAACGCGTCCCCGCTACAGAGTCCGATCCCCCGGCTGGGCTCGTCCTCACCTACGACGACGATCCCGATGACGACCTACAACGCCCAGTCGAACTGACGCTGAGCGGAGGAGGAGCGGAAACGTCGTGGACGCTGGGCTCAACCGAAGGTATGTTGGCCACCCTGGTTGGCCACAACGGCCGATTCGTCGCACTCTGGGTAGGGCCACGGGAACCGGCCTGCCACCCTGGATCGATTGTTGTCGTTGACCTGGTGAGCGGCACGATGGTGGGTTGTGTCAGCAGTACAGGATCGGGCCGGATCACTGGCCCTGTTGTCGAGGTAGACAGTCCGAGACTGCCCGACACCGGCGACCTGGCCACATGTCCGAGTCTGATCTAGTTGTCTTGGCAGAAGGACTTCTGTCCGCCGATTGGGCTACGACTCAGTTGACGGGCACGTCCAGATCAACCCATTTCTGCATTTGCCTGCGGGGGAGGAGGGCGAGCAGCTCTTTGCGCTTGGCTTCACGGTAGGGGTTCTTTTGATCGGGGTGGGCCCGATTCCGTTGTTCCTTTGGATCCCAGTGGAGGTTGTACAACTCCTGGCCGCCGAACCGGTACAGGATGTACCGCCAGTCATCTTGTCGAACAGCCATGTTGCCCGGCTCCCAGTACATCAGGGGAGGGTTACTCCGGGTGGGCGCCAAGTTCCCGTTTCTCGCCGCCGCCAACTGGTCCTGCAACGGCCGGCCGCTCAAATGACTCATGACCGGAAGGTCGAGCATGGCCATGATGGTCGGGAACAGATCGAGCAGCGACACCGGATGCCGAAACCGTTCTCCACCAACGAGGGACGGGTTACCAGGATCTTTGATCAGAAACGGCACCCGAGTTCCTTGTTCCCACAGCGTCATCTTGTGCCAGGCGAGCTTGTCGCCGAGGTGCCATCCATGATCGGACCAAACCACGATCTTGGTGTTGTGGCGGAAACGAGTGTTCTCCAATGCCTGGATGACGCGGCCGAACTCTGCGTCGGCGTAGCTGATGGCGGCAAGGTAGGCGTGGATGGCGTGAGCCGTCTTCTCAGCGCCCCAAAGGTTGTAGGCGGTATGGGTTCGGATCGAGGCACCACTGTTCATGTAGTCGTGGTTGGCGTTGATCAGCCTGCGCTTCGGGAACACCGGGACATCAAGCAAGTCCCAATTCGCCGCTACCGGTGACGTGACGAGCGACGCCACTTCGTCGCGATCGTACCTGTCCCAAAATTGCTTGGGGATACGCCACACCGTGTGCGGTTGCGTTATGCCGCAAGCCATCGCCCAAGGGCGTTGATTCGCCGGGTTCGTCAACTCGCCAAGCTTGGCCACGCACCAATCTGCGGTCTGATGGTCAGGCAAGGTGGTGATGTTCGGATCGTTGACGATGCTCCATTCCAACTCACCGACTTTGTCATAGCCGGGGTCGGAGCGAATGAGATCAATCTGTTCCCGATACGGCGGAGGGCCGTTCCCATCGACGAACGGCCGGGAAAAGTGGTCGTGGTAGACCTTTCCCGCCTGGAAGGTGTCGTACCCCTGTAGGTAGAGGAAGTCGAACAGTGTCATGTTCTCTCGGACGATGTCGTAGATGCAGATGTTGTTCTCTGCACACTCGCTCCGGCCCGGATAGTAGGCGTCATGCCACCCAAGCAAACCGGTGGTCAAGGGGCTGATGCCGGTGAGCACACTGGTGCGGGACGGACCGCACATGGCGACAGAACAGTAGGCCCGTTCAAATACGCCTGCGGTCGCCGCAAACGCATCCAACTTGGGAGTCTTGGCCACTGGGTGACCGAGATAGCCGACCCAGTCGTTCAAATCGTCAATGGAAATGAACAACAGGTTTGGGGCACCCTGACGATACGGCTTCCGCTGATGAGTCACGTCGCCAATGCGTAGGGAGCCTCCCGTGCCGGCCGCCGTGGTGGCGGCGCCCGCTCTTGACGGCAACATCAACGCGCCGGCAGCGCCCGCCCCGATCTGCAAGAATCTTCGTCGATCCACTGGTCCGCCTCGTTACTTGCGCGCCTCAACCCACTGTGCGTGTCCCGCCGTTCCATGACCCGTGAGCTGATTGGGCCTACTGCCGGTCATTTCCTGTGGGGCTCGCAATCGCCTTGATCGTGAAGGTACACGTCTTCGAGGGCTTGAAAAAGACGGTCGATCCGCCTACCGGAGCTAGTCCGCGCGATCCACCCGACGCCGGTCAGGCGGGTGAGTCCGGTGTAACGGACACCCGGGTCCGCCGGCCTCGGCCGTTGGGCCGGTTTCGTAGTGTGGTGGCGGAGGGCCCCATTTCCGGGGCCCCTAGCCGCCACACTTCGGCGACTGTGAATCGCCGTAGACGTGGGCAACCGATTGGCTATGGCTGCAGGTAGTGCTGAACCGCGGGGGCGACGAGGTCGATCAAGTCGTCGATCGATGCTGTCACCAGCGGGTCCAGTCCGATCACCTCTCGGGCGTAGAGCAGGCCGACGAAGTGGCTTCCGATGAGTGCCATCCGAAGCTCAGGATTTGGTCCGGGAACGATCCTTGCCGCCTCGGCCACGAGGGAACGTTCGATGAACTCCCTCAGCATGGCGGCCGCCGATTCGTCGCTGGCGGCGGCTCGGTGGAGCGAGAGTACCGGGGAGTCGGGCGTCAGCAGTGTCAGGTAGGCCCGTGCGATGGCCTGGCCCCGCTGTCCGAGCGGCATGGCCGCGATCTGGTCGATCACCTGGCTGGGATCGACCGGTAGATCGTGGGCCGCCACGAACAGCTTCCGTTTGTTGGTGAAGTGGTGGATCACCAAGGCCGGATCCACACCGGCCGACTCGGCGATGGATCGTATCGTGGCCCGATGGAAGCCGACCTGGCCGAAGCGAGCCCGGGCGGCGTCGAGGATCGCTCGTCGGGTGACGTCGGGATTGCCGGGGCGTCGCCCCCGGGGCCGGGTGTCAGCCATCGCTGTTGATGATCATCACGAAGCCCTGATCCCCGTCCACCCGGATCCGATCCCCCGATTTGATCCGCTCGGTCGCCCCTCGAACTCCGACCACGGCCGGTATGCCGTACTCCCGGGCGACCACCGACCCGTGGGTCATCAAGCCTCCCACCTCCATGACGAGGGCCGCCGAGTTGACGAACAACGGGGTCCACCCGGGATCGGTGAAACTGGCCACCAGCACCTCTCCGGGTTCGACGGTCTCGCTCGACGGATCGTGAACCACCCGGGCCACCCCCTCGACCACCCCACCCGAGACCGGACTGCCAACCAGGGCTCCAGGGGGAGCGTCAACGTCGTAGTCGGCAATAGGTACGGCTCCGTCGCTGGTGATGACCATCGGAGGGGTCATCGTCTGATATTTGCCGTGCTCGGCCCGTCTCTCTGTCGCCGTGGTTTCGGCGTCGAGCCGGTTCTGGCCCTGCAGGTCTTGAATCTCGGGCCAGCTGAAGAACCAGATATCGTCCCGGTCGGCCAACACACCATCATCCACCAGGGCCTCGGCCAGCTGGCCCACGAACTCCTTCACGATCCGTAGTTGCTCGACCACGAGAAACTTGTGGTGCTCCCGCAGGACCGAACCGTGCTCCACGACGTGTAGGAGGCGGTCGAGGAGTCGTCGCCGCAACGGTCCCAGGGGCCCACGCCCCGCCCGTCGTCTCAGAGCGTTCCAGGCCGCGGTCCGTGCTGCGTCGACAGACGCCGGCTGGGCAGTGTGGCTCCCGGCCGGCTGCTGTAACGAGCTGGCGATGACCTGCAGGAGAGGTATCGGTTCTTCATGCCAACGAGGTGCGGCCAGGTCGATCTCTGCCGTGCCCCGCGAGCCGTAGCGACCCAGGAACGACTCCATGGCCGACAGGAACGGCACCGAACCCTCGACCTCGGCCGCCGCGGCCAACCAATCCCGCCCACCGCCGTCGAGTTGGTCGAATCGGGCAATGAGTTCAGGGTTGGCCCGGGCCGTCTCGGCCAGGTCACCGAGCGCCAGATTCATGTCGGTCACCGCGTTGCCTGGCAGCCCCAGATCGAATGTTTCGCTGACACCGTCGAGCTCCCAGTGTTCGGCCAACCGGCCGACCAGACGTCTGGCCAACTCGCCGGCCATGAAGGCCGGGATCCAGTGGAGGGCCGGAAGGATGAGCTCGGGCATGGCCTGAACCAGTCGCGCCACCAATGCCTCATCGTCGAGGTCTTCCAGCGATCGGCGTAGCGAGACCCCGGTCTGGTCGATCACGTCCATGGCCTCCGCCGGTACTCCGGTGAGATCCCGCCAGAACAGCGAGGCCAGGACCTGGCGCCCCAGACCGGCGACGAACACCAGGAACCGGGGCGAAGCCGGCGGCCCGGAGCCCTCGAGTCCTTCCCGGGCCATGGCCAGCCGAAGTGTGTCCGGAGCGAGAGCGTGGAACGACCCGAGCAGGCCGGGTACTACTCGACGGGCAACCGGGTGGCGTAGTGCCGGGGTGATATCGGCGTACAACCGGCCACCGGCGGCCCCGACATGGGACGACTCGATGGTGCCATCCTTGTGGCCGAAGGGGATGACGCACCTGACGGTCGAGAGGCCGAGTGGAGTCATGGCCCCGGTCATGTTCTGCTGATGTCCCATGCTGAAGAACACATGCAGAGTGCCGTCAGGGGAGGTGAGCTGGTCAACCGGAAAGAGCGACGTGATCGGCCGGGCCTGGAGCAGAAACAGTTGGTTTCCGGCGAAGGCCCATTCCACGTCTTGAGGCTGACCGTAGTGGTCTTCGACCCGTCTGGTCAGTTCGGCCACCTGCTGGATCCGGACGTCGTCCAGGGCCGGCCGGCTGCGACGTTCCGGCCCGAGCTCGATCGTGGCCACTCCTCCGCCGGGTTGGCCCACGATGGCGATCTTCTTGTCGGCCACGTTGCGATCGACGATTGACAGGGTGGCCTTCTCCACCTTGTAGGCGTCGGGGGTGACCGCCCCGCTGACCAGGGCTTCCCCCAGCCCGAAGGCGGCGTCGATCGTGACCAGGGTTCGGTCGGAGGTGAGGGGATCGGCGCTGAAGGCAACGCCGGAGATCTCGGCCATGACCATCTGCTGCACGACCACCGATAGCCCGACCTCATCGTGGGCGAAGCCGTTCCGTATTCGGTAGACGATGGCACGATCGGTGAAGAGCGAGACCCAGCATCGGTGCACCGCGTCGATGAGATCGGCCGCCCCCAACACGTTCAGATAGGTGTCCTGTTGACCGGCGAACGACGCCTCGGGTAGATCTTCGGCCGTTGCGCTCGACCTGACGGCATAGGCTTCCTCTGAGCCCGCGCTTCGCCAGGCCCCGATCACGGCATCGGCCACTCGGGGCGGGACCGGCGATTCGAGCAGGGTTGCCCGAACCTGGCTGCCGACCCGTCGAACCTCGTCAACGTCGTCGGCCCCCAGTGCGTCGAGGCGAGCGAAGAGATCGGCGGAGTCGACGCCGGCCATGAACTGGGCGAAGGCCTCGGTGGTGACACAGAATCCGGGCGGGACGGGCATGGCGGCCTGGGCCAGCGCTCCCAGGTTGGCCCCTTTGCCGCCCACGATCGGCAGACTCCCCGGTTCGATCTGGTCAAAGGCGACGGTCAGTGGTCGGTTCATAGCAGCCTCGTGGTTCCCAGAACGGCGATGACGACCCCGAAGAGGGCCGGCACCCAGATTCCGATGGCCCGACGATGGGTGTCGAGCGACTGTTTGATGGCGGTGAGCCGCCGCTGGGCCTGAGCGGGGGCCAGGAGATAGATGAGGACCGGGGCGATCACCACGATGCCGAAGACCACCACGTCGGTGCCGACGATGATGAGCTGCGACGATCGGGGCAGATCACTGAGAACGGCGACGGAAACAGCGGAGAGGAAGATGGCGAGGTTCTTGACGTTGAGGACCGTGACGGCAACACCCAAGCCGAAGGCCCTGGTGGTGGTGAGGCGGTCCACCGCCTGGAGGAACTTCGGTGGGCCGCTGGCATCGGCCGGCGACCTCCGCCAGTTGCGGATCGCCATGATGACCAGCACCAGGCCAAGGACGAGGAGGATGACCGCCGACACCGAACCCGGTTCGCCTTCGCCGCTCGACTCGGTGCCGGTTCCCAGCAGTACTGCCCCGGTGCCGATCGTCGTATAGGCGGCCACATACCCGGTGGCATAGGCCGCCCCTGGTCGCCACCCTCGCTCCGACAGCAGCAACAACACCACGATGGTGATCGATCCGAACGAGAGGAGCCCGCCGGCGGCCACCGCCATCGACTGGAGAAGAACGGCGGTCATGCCGCGATTCTAACCCATGAATTCTACAGACGTTGAATTTAGTCTGGTCCGGTGCGGGCCAGGTGCCGGGTCGCCACCACCAGGGCCAATGACAACAGAACGACAACCAACGACAGAATCGTCAAGGTGCGGGGCGGAGCGTCGTCGGCCAGGGCGGCGGTGATCACGGTGGCCACCAGAGACAGCACGATCACGGTTCCAACCTCACGGCCCCGGACCAGGTTCACCGCCGACGACCGGCGACGGCCGTCACGCCGTTCCATGGAATCCCACCCCAGCTCAGCGACCAGGAACCACAGGGCGCCGACGATGAACACCCGATCCCAACGCTGAGCCGAGACCGCCACGATCTCGACGCCGGCCCCGGCCAGACCCGACAGCACGGCGGCACCAACGGTGAACCGCGAGCCCAGGATCACCGCCACCAACACCGCGGCCAGGCCGAGTGCCACCAGTCGGGAGGCCACGCCGGGGAAGCTGGTCGTGGTGGCCACGGTATACCAGCCGGCAATCGTCGCCGCGGCCGTGGCCAGCAGTGCCTGAGGGCGACCCCCCTCGATCATCGTCGCACCACCGGATGGATGCGGCGTCGCTTGCGGGCCAGGGTCCGTAGGGTGACCTCGAGTGGTGCCTCCCGGTCCCAGCGAGCCACGGCAACGCCGCAGTCGGTCAACCGATCCCGCAACATCGTACGTTCGATTGACCAGATCCTCCACGCCACGTCGGCCGCCGTTGGACCCTCGTCACCTCGCCTGCTTCCACCGTCGACGGTCGGACCGAAGGGGTCGGTGGCCGGATCACACTCGACAACCGCGATGTCGTGGCCCCGGCCGGCCAGCTCCAGCAGTGAGTCGATGAAGCGATCGTCCAGCAGCGGAGTGAGGGCCATGACAAACGAGCGAGGAGGTAGAGCCCGGGGGCCGATTCGGGTCAGCTCCCGATCGGCCGGGAAGGCGAACAAGCCGGTGGCCAAAAGAGCATCGACCAGTCGTTGCAGTTGCAATCGACCGGTCCCGGGCAGCACCCAGCGAACCAGGCCGCCCAGTTCGACCAGTCCGACCCGATCGGTGGCCGACAGATGGGCCTCGGCCACTGCCATCGCCGCTTCGATGGCCATGCCGAACACCGTGTGGACGTCGTGGCCGGACTCCACGAAAGAATCAAGCAGCAACACCACATCGGAAGCTCGATCGGGGTGACGCTGGGACGTCCACAGCCGATCACTGCGGGCGCTGACCCGCCAATTGATGTCTCGCAGGGAGTCCCCCGGCCCGAACGGGCGGTGGTCGGCGTACTCGATGCCGGGACCAACATGGCGGGAACCGTGAGCGCCGGTCGTTCTCCGGACAAACCACGGTCTGACCATCGACTGGATCTGCTGGGAGGTCGGATGCACCCGGATCGGGGTCGGATCGCGGGCTGATCCCAGCCATCGGGTCAGACCGTAGGGCTCCACCACTTCGACCGCCACGTGTCCGACGTCGAAGGTGCCCCAGCGGTCGGCGGTCAGATCGAATGTCAGCGACGTCTGGTGGCCGCCGTCGACCAGCACCTCGGTGGGGTGGATGGTGCTCGTTGTCAATCGGCCGACCGGCGACGACGGCCGGACCAGCACTGTCATCCGCCCTTGGGCATCGGTGACCGTGGTGGTTACGGTGACGGTGTCGCCAACCACCAATCGGGTTTCGTCGGCGTTGACGATCAGTTTGGGATGCTGACGCTCAGCCCTGGTGATACCCAATGCCAGCAATATCAACCACGGCGTGACCAGCATGGCCAGCGCCGCCCGGCCGAGAGCGATGGCCAACACCACCCCGATCAGCACCAGGACAAGTGCTACGGGTAGGCGCTCGGTCGATCGTCGACTCACGGTAGCGCCATGGCCTCGACGTCAGGGGCGGGTCGACCGGGTCGGCATCGTCGGCGGGGTGGGGACCGTCTCCAGACAATCGACGATCACCGATGCCGGATCAGTGCCCCGAACCCACAGTTCGGGCCGCAACACGATTCTGTGAGCCAGGGCGGGAACGGCCACGGTCTTGACATCGTCGGGAGTGATGTAGTCGCGACGGGCCAGCAACGCCCGGGATCGGGCCACTTTCACCAGAGCCTCCACCCCTCGGGGGCTGGATCCGGCCTGCACGTTGGGATTGGTCCGGGTGGCTCGTACCAGACCGACGCAGTAGGTGATCACGGCGTCGGAAACCGTCACATCCTCCATTGTCTGCTGCAGCGCCTGAACGGCGGCGGCGTCGACCACGGGTTTCAGTTCGACGGTGTCGGTCCGGCGATGCAGGCGCCGTCGTATGATCTCGGCCTCATCGGCTTCGGTCGGGTAGCCGACCGAGGTGCGAAGCAGGAACCGGTCGATCTGGGCCTCCGGCAACGGGTAGGTGCCTTCGAACTCAATGGGGTTCTGCGTGGCCAGGACCAGGAACGGCCGGGGCAATGGGTGGGAGACACCGTCGACCGTAACCTGTCGTTCCTGCATGGCTTCGAGCAGAGCGGCCTGGGTCTTTGGTGGCGAACGGTTTATTTCGTCGGCCAGAACCACGTTGTGGAAGACCGGTCCGGGGCGGAACTCGAATTCGGTTCGGCGCTGGTCATAGAGCAGTGAACCGGTGACATCGGCCGGCATCAGGTCGGGCGTGAACTGGATACGGCCCACGGTCAGGCCGCTGGCCTGGGCCAGTGAGCGGGCGATCAGCGTCTTGCCCAGTCCGGGAAGGTCCTCCAGGAGAACGTGGCCGTTGGCCAGCAGGCCACCGAGGATCAGTTCAAGCTCCGACCGTTTCCCGACGACGACGGACTCCACGGCCTCCAGGATCTGTTCGCCGATGGAGGCCGCCGCCTCAATGGTCAATGGTGCAGGCCGGCTCATCGTCGCTCACCATAGGAGATTCCGGTGGCGTCGTTCAGCCGCTGGAGAAATCGGTCGAGTTCTTCGAGGGTGGGTCGGCGGTCGGTGACGGCCGGATCGATCAGCCACGCCGTGTCGCCCAGCAGTTGCTGCTGGATCAGGTGGGCCTCGGTCGGTTCGGCGCCACGATCGATGCCACCATGATGCTGAAGATGGTGGTCGACGAGGGCCTGGAGCCGGGGCCGTAATCGGCGGGCGTGTGAGCGCTCGTTGCCGGTGGCTTGCATCACCAGCGCTTCGAGGTAGCGATGACCGGTGAGCTGATCGTCGTCGGGTCGGGTTGCCGGTCGGGCGCGGCGAGCCAGGACGGGAATCAGGCCGGCGGTCGGCCGGCGGTCGGCCGGCGACACCTTGAGCAGGTCTGTGGCCAGTCCGAACAGGATCCAGGTGGCCAGGGCGGCAAACCACAACTCGACCGAGATGCGCTGCTGGTCCCGGAGGGGGAGGGTGATCAGCAGGCCGAGGGCGGCGGCCCACAGCGCCAACCGGAGTAGTCGACGACCAGTGGCCCGACCGGTCATGGCTCAGATCCGGCACTGGTCAGTTGATGGCGGGCCGCGGCCAGCTCGGTTGCCGCTCTCTCACTGTCTTGGGCGGTGATGGCATGGTTGGAGTAGCGGGCCCGCTCGTAGAGCGCGGCCAGGCTGAGGAACGGTTCCCGGTCGATGGGTGCTGTCGAGAGAATCCGACTGAGATGCTCGACTCGGGTCTCGGTCGGGTGGCGGGGATGGCCTTGCTCGGCCAGCGTCTGCTCGAGTCGACGATAGGCGGCCAACACCGCGATCCGGGGCTCGGTCTCCGTGATCAGATCGTTGATGGCGTCGTCGACGGCGGCTGTGAGGTCGGGTTGGTCTGGCTCGACGGCTTGGTCGTCGATGGATGGCCGCCTCCTCACGGTCAAGGCGGCGACAACGAGCCAGCCGGCCATCACCAGCAGCGTCCCGTAGAGCTGGCCGCTGGTGATCTCGAAGTCCAGCGGGGCCGCTTCCTCGTCCAGCTGATCTGGAGTCTCCTCTTCGGCCCCGGCGGCCTCCTGCTGTACCTCCAATCGCTCCATGATCTCCTGAAAGGTCAGAAGAAGGAGAATGGCCATGGCCAGAGCGACCAGTGTCCTGACCAGCCCGGCGCCGGCCGACTTGCGGTCGGAGCTGCGTCGTCGACGGATCAGGAGGGCAAGCATCAGGGCGGGGAGAGCCAGGGCCACGATCAGCACGCCGATCACATTTTCCAGCCCGCCGACGTCCGGCAGCCCGAGCCATGTCCGGTCGGGCGGCCGTGGTCCGGCGGCCACCACCATGATCAGGATCCAGCCGCCGGCGGCCAGGGTGACGAACGCCGGTCGTCGGACAAACCCCATGATCTCACGATAGTTGGACCCGACGGCTGGTGGCCAGGCCTCGAGTCGGGGCGCGAAAACCCCCGCCGGATCGGTGCCCGACGGGGGTTTCGCAAACCGAACTGGTTGTTGCCCGAGTTACTTGAGGGATTTTGGTGTACTCGGGTGCCGGGTGACAACCCTACTTGAGGATTTTGGTGACGCGTCCGGCGCCGACGGTGCGGCCGCCTTCACGGATAGCAAACCGTAAACCCTCATCCATGGCGATCGGGTTGATCAACTCAACCGTCATCTCGGTGTTATCACCGGGCATACACATCTCGGTACCCTCCGGTAACTGCACCGTCCCCGTAATATCAGTCGTCCGGAAATAAAACTGCGGCCGATAATTAGCGAAGAACGGCTTATGACGGCCACCCTCCTCCTTCGTCAACACATACACCTGAGCCTCAAACTCCGTATGCGGCGTAATCGACCCCGGCTTGGCCAACACCTGCCCCCGCTGCACCTCATCCTTCTCAATCCCCCGCAACAACGCACCAATGTTATCCCCAGCCTGCCCCTGATCCAGAAGCTTGCGGAACATCTCCACACCCGTACACGTCGTCTTCTGAGTCGGACGAATCCCAATAATCTCCAACTCATCACCCGTGTTCACAACACCCTGCTCAACCTTACCCGTCACCACCGTCCCCCGACCCGTAATCGAGAACACATCCTCGATCGGCATCAAAAACGGCTTATCCAAATCCCGCTCCGGCTCCGGAATATACGAATCCACAGCCTCCATCAACTCCATAATCTTGTCCGCCGCCTCCGCATCACCCTCCAACGCCTTCAACGCCGAAACATGCACCACCGGCACATCATCACCAGGAAACTCATACTCCGTCAACAGCTCCCTAGCCTCCAACTCCACCAACTCCAACAACTCCTCATCATCAACCATGTCCGCCTTATTGAGAGCGACCACAATAGCCGGCACCCCAACCTGACGAGCCAACAACACATGCTCCCGAGTCTGAGGCATCGGACCATCCGCCGCCGACACCACAAGAATCGCGCCATCAACCTGCGCCGCGCCCGTAATCATATTCTTGATGTAATCCGCATGCCCCGGCATATCCACATGCGCATAATGACGAGCCTCAGTCTCATACTCAACATGAGACACATTAATCGTGATCCCCCGCTCCCGCTCCTCCGGCGCCTTATCAATATTATCAAACGCCGTCGCCTCATTACCCGACACACGATCCGCCAACACCTTCGTAATCGCCGCCGTCAACGTCGTCTTACCATGATCGATATGACCCATCGTTCCCACATTCACATGGGGCTTTGTACGCTCGAACTTTGCCTTGGCCATGACGACCTGTTCCTTCCTTGTTTTTCAGTAACGGTTTATCCGGTATCGGTTTCAACAACCAGTTGGTTTGCTGTCAGAGCAGCGGTACTACGTCGCTGTGCTTTGGGCTCCATCGGCCCGCGGACTTGGCGCCCGGGGACTCGGTGGCGGCCCGGTTGCCCGGGAGCTGATACCGGAGTCCCGAAGGGTGGTTCCCGTACCAGCTGTTTCCGAACGCCCAGGCTACCGCCCTTCCCTCTCGAAAGCGTCGATTTCCGGTTTTCCCAGACCCGTGGTCAGGCCGGTGGGAGGCCGTGTCCGGAATCCAGATGGTCTCCGATCCACTCATCGAGGCGTTGCCAGTGCTCGCTCAGCCATTGGGCCGCTCCATCACGGCTGATCGGCGGTGGAAGACCGGCCACACTCCAGGAGTGGGCTGTGACCGTGCGGTCAAGAGGCACCGCGGCCCAGAGGTCGCCGAAGCCGTGCAGGCCGTCCAGGCCGGCATGGGCGATGATCAGAACCACGGCGTGAGGAGCTCCCTGCAGAGCGGCCTGGGTGCCCCCCACCCGGGGCAGAAGCGTGTGTTTGAGAGCTTCGGCCTGGGCCAGTAGAGCGGTTCGACCGGAGGCCCTGAACCGATCGAGCTGCCGGGCCTTCCGGCCAGGGGTGAAGTTGCCGCCTTCGGGGAAGATGGCCAGGCTCTCGTGGTCAGCCATGGCCGCGGCCAGCGCCTGGATCTTCTCCATCTCGGTACCGGTTTCGCTCGGCGTCTGCCGGAGATAGTGGTAGCCCAGTCGTTCCCCGGCGATGTCGAGAAACGGGTCCCACTGAAGCTTGGCTGCACCCACCATGTGGAGGTGACGTCCGGCGTCGCGTATCAGGACTCGGGCGATGAGGAAGGCGTCACCGGGGCCGGCATGGCGGCAGAATACCAGTTGGGGCCCTGGCGGAATGGGCTCGTAGCTGTAGGTGAAACGGAAGCCGAGAAAGAACCGGAGGGCTCGGGTGATCAGTTCCAGGTACTGGCCGGCCAGCACCGAGTTGGCTCTCGTCCAGAAGGGTCGACTCATGTAGCGTCCGAAGCCGCTACCGATCCAGACGGTGAGCAGGGTGAAGAGGCCGAACACCTCGACCACACAGAAGGCGAGACCCAATCCGACAAACCGACTCAGCCGCCAGCGCCGTCGGTCGAAGACGAGGTCGAGCAAGGCGGCCAGCAGGTGGATCAGCGGCGAGGCCAGAGCGAACCCGGCCGCCACCACGAAGACAATCGGTGTTATGAAAAGACGTCGTACCCATCGAGGAGGGGGAGTGTCCATTGTTGCTGACTCCCGACCGACAACCGTGGGGGTCCGCCGGTCGAACCTCCTACGTGTCCCAACCCGATCGTACCATGGCTCAATGGGCCGTCTCAGGGCCCACTCGGACCGCCATCAGTCTGTCGAGGCCCGCTGGAACACAGACAACTTGGACGTGAGAGTGATGTCATCCAATTCGGCTTGGGTCGGGTCGTCGGGCAGGTCAGGCACCTCGGTGACCATGATGTACAGAAGGTTGCCTGACGCCAACACCGTGGACGGCGGACCGTCGACTGCTATCTCAGCCACCACGTCGAGGCTGTCGGGATCGATCTGCAGGACCTTCTGATCGTCGGTTGCGGTGACCCAGAGATGGTCGACGGCAAAGACAATGTCGCGGGCGCCGGGGGCGTCGACGGGTTGTTCCAACACCGCACCATTGGTGGGATCAAACCGATAGAACGACTCAGGGCTTGATGTCGGACCGGCCCAGACGTAGCCGCCGCCCACGTCGACCGTAACCGGCCAACGCCGAGCCCGGGGATCGAGGCTGAAGGTCTCTCGAACCTGGTGCGTCTCGGCGTCGAGCCGCCACAGCTCGGCGTGCTCGTGTCCGATCACCCAGGCCGAGCCGTCGTCGATGGCAACGGTGAGGGGCAGCACCGGTGATGCGATCGACTCAACCGAGAGATCATCAAGCGACACGATGCTGGCGGGCGACTCGAAGTGACCGTCACCGATCCACACCTCATCGTTGTTGACGGCGATGTCCCAGCTGGACCTGGTCGGCAGATCGACGGTGCTCACCTCCTCGCCGTCAGCGGTGAGGATCCTGAGACGGTTCGGTCCATCGTCGGTCTGGGTGACGACAACAAATCGCCGGGCCGGATCGTTCTCGATCAGGCCAACCCGGTCAACCCGGCCATCGACAACGTGGGTGAGCGTCACCTCATGACTGACCCGATCCACCCCGAAAAGGTCCTGTCCGGGTACCCAGAGGTGATCGGTGCCCAGCACCAGGCGATCGATGAAGCCCTCGAATGTGAGGGTCTGTACCAGGTCATAGCCCTGCCCCTGATCGTCGCCATCGGGCGATGTCGACGATTCGGGAATGTCGCTCGAGGTCGAGCTGGTGGATGAACCCTCGCCTGGCGCCTCCTCCGATGTGATGGCCTGACCATCGTCAGCGCCGCCGGCGTCGTCAGGGACCTGGTTGACTGCCCCGCCGGCACACGCCGGGGCCGCCACCACCAGGGCCGCCGCCACGACGGTCATGATCCGATCGGGCAACCCTCGATATCGCCGCACCCGCATACCTCCTGGGACATGGCCCCGTGCTCCGTGGTTCACAGTAGCAGGCGGCTAGCCTCCAACTCATGAGCGACACCAGCCATCGCATCGCCTGGGTATTGGGGGGTGGGGGACTGCGGGGTGCGGCCGAAGTGGGAATGGCCATCGCCCTGGCCGAGCGGAAGATCCAACCCGACCTCATCGTGGGAACGTCGGTGGGATCGATCAACGGGGCGGTCCTGGCCGCCGGACCGGTGACCGAAACCTCCCCCCGCCTGCTCGAGATGTGGCAGACCATGGCGGCCACCGCCGTCTTCGACGAGACTCTGGCTCGCCGTTTCCGCAACCTCATCAACCACTGGACCCATCTCCATTCCAACGAGCCGCTCAAGCGACTGATCGACCAGTGGGTGCCGTTCAGCCGGATCGAACAGGCGCACACCCGCTATCAGTGTGTTGCCGCCTGCATCGAGAACTCGGCCGAGCACTGGTTCGACTCCGGCCCGGTACGCGACGCCATCTTGGCCTCGTGTGCCCTGCCCGGTGTGTTGCCTCCGGTCGAGATCGACGGCCTCCACTACATCGACGGCGGGGTGGTCAACTCCATTCCCGTCTCCCGGGCCGTCGAGCTGGGGGCCACCGAGATCTACGTACTCCATGTCGGCCACATCGACGATCCGCTCAAGGCCCCCCGGCACCCCTGGGACGTGGCCATGGTGTCGTTCGAGATCGCCCGCCGCCATCGGTTTCATCGGGAACTGCAAACCAAACGGGAAGGTGTGGCCATCCACGTCATGCCGACCGGCAAACCCCCCGGCCGTTTCAACGACCTGGCCAAGTTGCGCTACAACGACGACCGGGCCATCAGGACGACGATCGAGACGGCAACCGAAGCCAGTCGGGCCTACCTGACCCAGCCGCCGGTCTGAGATCGCCCTGCCCGGCCGGGCCGGGGATGGCCGCGGCGGGTGGCCGCCGGCTATTGCAGCTCGATCATTCGGGCCAGAACGTCGACCCCGAGTTGATTCCACACGTCCAACAGATCGACCAGGACCCAGTTCTCCCGGATCTTCGGGCCGGCAGCGGTCTGCTCGATCCGCCAGAAATCGAGGCTACGCATGGTGATGGCGGCCCCAGTGGGAACGATGCCGAGCCAGCCCGGTCCGCTGACCGTCATGTGCATACCGGGCCAGGCCGTCACCCCGACGTAGTCGCCGTCCCCGAAGAAGTTGGCATCGCCTTCGTAGCCCCCTTGCCGGTCGGGCATGGCGGCCAAGAAGGGAATCTGATGGAAGCGGCGGAACTGGTCGATCCCCCGGGAGCTGCCGATCCCGGCCGGTCCGTACCAGCCGAAACGGGCATGCCACCAGTGGTCGAGCCGCATGGCCTCGGCCGGCTCGGTCGGATGTCGACGCATGTCGCCCAGCATGGCGATGACGTGGCCGCAAGCGGCGGTGGACCGCTCCCGATCCCACGGTCCGGTGACCAGCCCGTCCTGGGTGGCCGGTGCCGGGGCCCGCCAGTGGCGACCGAGGCTGGGGCCCATCGGCCACACCCCGGCTTGATGCATCAGCTCGGGGATGTCCCACAGCCCCTGCATTTCCACCACCCGGCCATCGACGACCCGGAAGAACTCGTGGAACCGCATCGACGCCGGGCGACCGGTGGGCGGGATGTCCAGGAAGGGCTGGTCGAAGGTTCCCATATAGTCGCCGGCACAGCCGATCCAGGCCCGACCATCGGGATCCTCCCCGGCCATGACGATGTAGTCCCGCCGTTCCAGGTCGGGCATGGCCCGATGCAGCGGTTCGAGGGCGGTGCCGTACCAGCCGCCGGGGCCGTCCAGGTCCTCGAAGGGGAAGGCCAGATGAACGGCGGCGTCAGGGCTGAACACGGTTGACAGCGCGGCCGTGACCCCTTCCGGTTCGAAGTTGTACATGGCGGCCCGCAGTCCATCGAGCAACCGTCGGTTGGTCTCGTGGTCGGCGCTACCTCCGTAGGCGCCACTGCCGTGGCCAGCGCCCCGGGCGCCCGCTACCACAGACGATCGGAGGCGATGGCTGCACCCTCGGCCATGGCCGCCATCTTGGCGTAGGCGATGTCGGTGTCGAGCCCGGCATATCCGGCGAAGGTGGAGAACCCGCAGTCGGTGCCGGCCATGACCCGCTCCCGGCCGACGATGGCGGCGAACCGCTCGATCCGCTGGGCCACCAGCTCCGGATGCTCCACGAAATGGGTGGTGGTGTCGAGGACCCCGGGGATCAGGATCTTGTCGTCGGGAATGTCGGCTTGGGCGAAGGTCGTCCACTCGTGGGCGTGGCGGGGATTGGCCGCCTCGAAGAGCAAAGCCTGGGGTTTGGCCCGCAGGGCTATGGGCAGCACCTGTGACATCGGGGCGTCGTGGGTGTGGGGACCTTCATAGTTGCCCCAGCAGATGTGGAGCCGCATACGATCAGCGTCGATGTTGCGCACGGCGTCGTTCAGGGCGTCGACATGGAGGTTGGCCAGTCGCTCATATTCCTCGTCGGGTTGCCCCTTGAACATCATGTGCCGGCCCAGTCCCAGGTCGGGCGAGTCGAGTTGCAGCACGAAGCCGGCCTCGACGATGGCCTCGTACTCGTGGCGCATGGCCTCGGCCAGGGCCACCAGGTAGCGTTCATGATCGGGGTAGTAGACGTTGGGCTGGAACAACGCAATCACCCCGGGGGAGGCGGCGTTCATGAAGGCGTCGGTGGGGGAGTGGGCCGCCACCGCTGCCCTCAGGTTGGCCAGATCCCGCCGGCAGGGTTCGGTGTCGGTGACGGCAATGGGGCCGGTGCACTGCGGTCGTTTATAGGAGGGGGTACCGCCGATCCTGGCTTGTCGCCTGAGGAACTCCGGGTGTTCCTCCAGGTCAGCCGGCGCCCGCCGGGGGCTGTCGCCTTCGAAGCCGCTTATCCGGTCCTTGATGTAGGTGGCGTAGCTCAGCTTGCTCATCTCGCCGTCGCTGACCACGTCGACACCGACCGCCACCTGGCGGGCCACTACGGCGTCGACGGCCTCGGCCACATGGCGGTTGTGTTCGTCGATGTCGACATCCTCGCCGTTCTCCAACCCGAAGATCCCTTGGGTCACCGCCTCGTTGCGGGGCAGGCTGCCGACGTGGGTGGTCAGAATCCG
Organism: Acidimicrobiales bacterium; assembly: GCA_965216685.1. GTDB lineage: Bacteria > Actinomycetota > Acidimicrobiia > Acidimicrobiales > SZUA-35 > JAHELU01. The sequence continues at coordinate 1,243,129 of OZ244195.1, read as the reverse complement.
ATCGCTGCTGTGGTGCACATCTACTCCCGTTCCGTTGTTCGATCCTTGGAGCCGTCGAACTTCTCCCAGCCCTCGCCGTCGAAGACGTCGACCCCCAGCTGGGCCAGCACGTGGGGAAAGTCGACCATGACCCAGTTGTCCACGATCTTGCCGTCGACCACCTTCCAGAAATCCATGTAGCGGATCTCCACTCTGGCCCCGGTGGCCGGGATACCCATGAACTCGCCGTGGTGGGTGGCTTCCTGCCGTCCGAAGGCGGCCGCCCACTCGCCCATGAACAGTCGAGCCTCGTCGATACAGACCTTGTCGCCGAAGGCGGCCTGAAACGGTCGTTGCCAGTGGTCCTGGAACTCCGTGAGGCCGAGCTTGGTGCCGCAGCCCTGATTGCCCATCCAGCGGAAGTCGGGGGCGAAGAACTCGCCGATGTCGTCGATCCGGTGATCGTTCAAGCCGTCGACCATGGCCTCGATCACCGTTTTCGTCTCGGCCGTTCTGGTCATGTCGGTGTCGGCCGACAAGGCCGCCTGGATCGGTCGCTCACCGGTCATCAGAAGCCCTCCAGGCCCTGCTGACGGCGCAGCCGGGCCAGCACGTCGAGATCCTGCATCGACAGCCAGTGGAGCAAGTCGATGAACACCCAGTTCTCGGCCAGCTTGTCGCCGTGGCGCCGGTAGACGTCGACCACCCGCATGTCGGCCGCCCGGTCGGAGGCGGGAAGGCCGAGGAAGCCGCCGACCGCCCGGTTGGTCAGGTTCGACCAACCGAAGAAGCAGGCGTAGGGGCCCTCGGCGAAGCGGGCGACATGGCCGTTGAACTGTTTGTCGGCCAGTCCGAAACGGAAGGGATACTGGTGCTGTTCCTGGTAGCGGGAGAGGGTGTAGCTGGCCCCGATGCCCTCGGGACCGTACCAGATCATGTCCTCGTGCCAGGATCGGCGCAGCACATCGATGGGTACCCGGTCGTTGCCGGTCCGCTGGGCCACGAGGTTGGACTGGGTCAGATCGTCGATCATGCGGTTGACGACGGCCATTGTCCGGGCCCCGTCGGCCGGATCCTGAGGATCGAGGAGGATACCGTCGGCGGTGAGGGGACCAGGATGGACGAAGGAGGCGCCGGTCGGTGGCGGCAGCGGGTAGACGCCGGCCTGAGCCATGACTCCCATCACGTCCACGAACAGGGCTGTTTCGGCGATCTTGGTCGGCTCATCGTGGGCCACCCGATGGAACTCGGCATAGCGCAGGAAACACATCTTCCGGGTCGCTGGGATGTCGAGCCAGGGCTGATCGAAGAGTCCGAGGAGATGGCCCATCTGGCATACCCAGATCGAGCCGTCGTCGGTGGCGGGCGCCGGCCCACCGTGGGCGTCGTTGACGCCGGCCAGGAAGATCTGGGGCCGGCGTTGCAGCGGCTGGAAGGCTCCAACCAGAGGCTGGTAGAACGTGTTGACGACGGCGTCGACCCCGGTCTGCTCGTAGAACGGGTGCATGCCCCGCCAGAGGTAACGGTCGCCTGCAGTATGGGTTTCCAGGCCGCGTCTGACCTCGTCGATCTTCCCGGCGGCCAGGGCGGGGTCGAGGTCGCCGTAGTAGTCCAGCACCGTGGCCTTGGCCTGGGAGATCCTGCGGGCCAGCGGAGATGTCGGGATTTGCCCGCCATCGGTCATGTACTCCAGCCTCTCTCTGTCGGTCGCTATCAGTAAACACTGTATAGATTCACTGCATACGTAGTCATCGGGCGTTGGAGCGACGCCGATGACGACTGACGCCCAGCAGCTTATGGGTAGCGCTTCGATGCGTCAAACATCACAGGCCCGATCGTGGGGCAGCGAGCCCCGAGCCGCCCTGAGATAGCCGTAGGGCGTCTCGTAGCGCAGGTTGGAAACCCGCGACGTGTACACGTCGGCGTAGCGTTCCACCTGCCGGGCGAACAGGCTCTTGTCGTTCCCGGCCCGCATCAAGGGCCCCCAGTTGGAGTTGCCCAAGCGTGAGGCCTGCGCCGCCAGCGGGGCTATCTGTTCGTCGAGGGCCATGGCCGAGCGGCTGACGGCGTCCAGTTCCCGTCGGGGCGCTGGACCGGGGGTGGCCCCGGGGCCTCGGTCGGAACCGTGCTCGGCCCGCTGGACCGCCAGCCGCAATCGAGCCTGGCGGCGGTCGATGTCGACCTTTTCGGCCATCAGCCGTTCGAGATTCCGCTGGCGCTGGGCGAAGGCCATGGCGTCGCGGACTTCGGCCTCCAACTCCCGGACGATCAGCGCCGTGCGCCACCGCAGCACATCCTTGGTCACCAGGACGTCGCCGAACAGGTGATCGCCGACGTAAAGCGGTTGCCCTCCCGACAGCCCCAGACTCTGCTCAACGATCCGGGCGTTACCCCCGAAGTAGACCGAGCCGGGCTCCAGGAGATCGCGGTGGGGGGCCAGCAACGAGCGTTCTTCGTCGACCACACGGTAGATCGGATCGTGGCCCTGGAAGAATCGTGGCTTGTTGGCCGACACGATGACGATGTCGAACAGCTCGCGCCAGGTGTGACCGGGTCCGCAGTAGGGATCCACGGTGTGGGCCATCATGGCCTGGGTGTAGGCCCAGTCGGAGTTGGTGATGAGCAGCAGGTTCTTTCCCGCCGCCCGCTGGTCGAGCAAGGTGGCCACGACATCGGGATCGGGCTCGATGAAACGGTCGGGGTCGTCCAGGATCTCGGCCTTGAGCGCCCCGTCGAGATGGCTGTCGGCCAGTGCCTTGTCGACCAGCCGGTACAGGTCGGCGTAACCGGAGATTCCGGGTATGGGTGTGCGGTCGTGGGCATCGACCAGCTGGCACCACAACGACGCCCGCGACAGTTCGAACAGGGTGTTCATGAACATGAAGCGGGGATCCGACAGCTCCACCACCGTCTCGGAGTACTGGCGGCGTTGCTCAGCGAAGGGCAGCATGGCGGTGCCGTGACTGGCCCGCACGACATAACCGAACCGGGTGGCCTTGAGTAGGTTGCCGGCTTCGACGTCGAAGGTCAGGCCGATGGTGAAGGCGTCGGGGTCGAACGTCAGTGAAGAAACGGGCAGGCCGAGAGCTTCCAGGTTGGCCCGAGCGTGCCGGAAGGCGGCCTCCTCCCACTCCGACACCTTGTAATGGATCAGGGTGTAGTCCATGTCGTAACCCACAGCCTCGATCGAGCGGAGGTTCAGCGTGCGGTTGGCGAACACCCCGCGCTCAGCCGGATCACTCTGCGGGTCGATGACGGTTGTCGACGTTGCGCTGCCCTGCGTCATGCCGGTTAACGGTAGCGATCGCCATTGACGAAGTGGTCCAGCTGACACCGGTGGTGGCTTCAGCTCCGTCTCAGGTTCGACGTTTTACGGTCACGACCATGGATATTGCTCGACGATCCCCAGTTCCGACCGCGGCCGGAGCCAACGACGCGGCCCTGTGGCGTCAGGCCCTGGGTCGGCCATCGGACTGGATTGCGGCCACACCTCGGATCCCGTCGATCCGGCCCCGCCTGAGCCTGGTCGGTCCGGCTGCCATCGTGGCTTCGGTGCTGGCGGCCTGGTTCGCTTTCGCCCCCGCCGGCGGAACGGTGGCCCTCGGCCTCTACGTCGGGGCGGTGGCCATCATCCTGATGGCCTGGAGCTTCGTGTTGGCCGTGCGATTCCGCCGGCTGGAGCCGCTGTTCGGCGGGCTCGACAACATCTACAAGGTCCACCGCTGGGTCGGCTCGCTGGCCATCCCCGCCATGTTCCTCCACGCCCGGATCGAACCCGAGGTCGACAACGGCATCCGGGGCGCCGCCGAATCTCTGGCCGACAGCGCCGAGGATCTGGCCGGTGTGGCCGAATACTCACTGTATGCCCTGGTGGCCGTCAGCCTGATCCGCTGGTTTCCGTACCGCTACTGGCGCCTCACCCACAAGCTGATGGGTATCCCGTTTGTGATGGCCTGTTTCCACTTCATCACCGCCACCAAGACCTACGCCAACAACTCACCATGGGGATGGTACTTCGGCGCCATCATGGCCGCCGGCGTGGTGACCTACCTTTACCGGGTGCTGGGGCGGGACGTGGTTGCCCCCGGTCTGCGCTACGAGATCACCGCAGTGGAACGCCACGGTGTCACCACTGAGGTCCGGCTCCGGCCCAAGGGCCGGGCCCTCCAATTCAAGGCCGGTCAATTCGCGGTGTTCAAACTTCAACAGCCTGGGCTGCGGGAACCCCACGTGTTCACCATCGCCTCGTCGCCGGAGGAAGACCAACTGCGCTTCTATATCCGCAACCTGGGTGACTGGACGGCCAAGATGCAGACGGCCGACCTCGTCGGCTCAACCGTCATCATCGAAGGGCCCTACGGCACCTTCGACCCCTACGGCCATCAGGCCGTGCGGCCGGTCTGGATCGCCGGCGGGGTAGGCATTACCCCCTTCCTGAGCGCCGCCGCTTCCACTCCGCCCGCTGACCTGGCCGGCCCGCCCCGCCTCATCTATTGCGTGCCTGATCGGGCTGAAGCCAGTGCGCTGGCCCAGCTGGAACAAGCCCAGGCCGAAGGCCGCATCGATCTGGTGGTGATGGCCTCGGCCGAAGGGAACCGCCTGAACCGGTCCAATCTGGCCGAAGCGGTGGGTGCCCCCGGCCTGGCCGGAGCCCATGTGGCCATCTGCGGGCCCAAAGGGCTGGTGGCCGACATGGCCAACGCCGCCCGGACCGCCGGCGCCGCTCACATCGAACACGAAGACTTCGACATCCGCTCGGGTCTGGGGCCTGATCTGTCACAGGCAATCGATGATCTGGTTTCCGATTCGCGATCCCGCTGACCTGTGATCGGGCCTCGTGCCCGGTCATTTTGCTCAAGTTGCGCGATACTTTGAGCTGAGGCCATCAGGCGGTCGACAGCAGAGCGAGCAAGGGGTTACCGGGACGATGAGGTGGCGCAGAGGCGTGGTTGCGGCGTGGGGGATTGTCATCCTCCTGTTCCTGGTTTCCTGTTCTGGCGACGGTGCCGCTTCCGCCGGATCGGACGAGGCGGCTTCCACCGGCGACGATCAACCGGTCATCACCTCCGACGTCACCGACGTGACCGACGAAGCCGATGCCACGACCGAAACCACGGTCGAGTCGACCACCACGACCACCGAGGTCGAGACCACGACCACCACCGAACCCGATCCGGCCGAGGTGTTGGGCATCACGCTGCGGCCGGCCGAGCGGGGCGATGATGGTGACCACATTGTCGATCTCCAGACCCGGCTGAACGACGTCGGCTTCAGTGTCGGTGAACCCGATGGTGACTTCGGCCGCCGTACGGAGCGGGCCGTCACGTCCTTCCAGAAGGTGAATGGGTTGGTCCAGACCGGCACGGTCAACCAGGCCACCATCGACGAACTGTACCGCTACGAATACGACGGTTTGGTGGTGACCACCGAAGACGAGGGAGCGAAGGTCGAGCAGCTGCAGGAGCTGCTGGCCACCGGCCCCTTCGATCCTGGTCCCGCCGATGGTGAATACGGGACCAAGACCATTCAGGCCATCTGGGCCCTGGAGAAGCTGGCCGGTATTCCCATCGACGGCAGCTGGGGCCCGGCCGACGATTGGGCCTTCGCCCAGCTGGTGGACGGCCGTCTGGGCGGGCCGACCAGGAGCAACGAGACTCGTTGGGTCGAAGTCGACCTGTCACAGCAGTTGATGAAGGTCTACGACCCCGGTCAGAACACGCCGGTGCTGATCAGCCATATCTCCAGTGGGAGCGGCATTCCCTGGGAGAACGAGAACCACAGTGGAAGCTCGATCACCCCGATCGGTGATTTCCACATTCAGCGCCGGATCAGCGGCTGGCGGGAGTCAAGCCTCGACATCGGGCGGCTCTACAACCCGCTGTACTTCACCGGAGGAATCGCCTTCCACGGGGCCCAGTCGGTACCGAACTATCCGGCCAGCCATGGTTGCGTTCGGGTTCCCATGCACATTGCCGAGTATCTGCCGGCTGAGCTGCCCAACGGAACCGCAGTGCACGTCAGCGCCTGATCGTCTCGGCTCGACGGGGCGGCGCTCCGGGAGTCACGGGCGATGGGGGCCAACTGCAGGTAGTTGACCACGTGGACGACGAGGAAGAACGGCACGGCCAGCGCCGGGAAGAGTACCCAGGGCAAGGCCTCCAGCCCGTCGGGACCGACGATTGCTCCGCCCACCACGGCGACGGCGAAGTCACCCACGCCGAGCATGGTGAAGCCGATCAGGTGTGAACGACGCAGCGTGCCCTGGCGTAGGGCACCCAGCACCAGGAGAGCGGCCACGCCGGTGGCTATGTCGCCCACGCCGGCCGGGATGGCGAATTCGGCTTCGAGCTCACCGCCGGCCCAGCCGAAGAGGAAGGCGGCGCCGACCACCCGCCACAGTTGCACGGCCAGGACGAGCATCGGGTCGAGGTCGAGGATCCGCTGCCGGACGCCCGATACGCGCCGCCACAGCAAGGCGAAGGCGATCAGGGGTCCGGCCACGGCCAACAGGATGGGCCACGGCGGCGTTCCTGGTTCAACAGCGAATCCGTCGACTCTGGCCACGGCCACCACGGCGGCGGCCCAGACGGCGGCGACGCCCAGCGCGATCAGGGGTGGAGTCAGGTGGGAGCGGTGCATCGTCAGCCCCCCGATGGCTCGAGGATCATCTCGACATTGATCTCCAGATCGATGCGCTGAGAGACCAGCAGGCCGCCCCGGTCGAGTGGCATGTTCCAATCGAGCCCCCAGTCACCCCGGTCGATCGTTCCGGTGGCCGAGAATACGGCCCGGGTGCTGCCCCAGGGGTCGACGAGCTGGCCCAGGTACTCGACCGACAGGGTCAGTGGCCGGGTGACGTTGCGGATGGTCAGATCGCCGGTCATCGAGGCGGTTGTCCCCGACCACGACACGGCGGTGGATCCGAAGCGGGCGGTCGGCCACGTGGCGGTGTCGAAGAAGTCGGGGGAGCGAAGGTGGTCGTCCCGGTCCTGGGCCCCCGAGTTGACCGAGGTCATGTCGATCGTCACCTCGACGTGTGAGTCGGTGGGATCGCTGGCGATGGCGACGGAGCCCTCGACGCCGACGAACCGGCCTCGGATCTTGGTGAGCATGAAGTGGCGGCCGATGAATGCGACCTCGGTGTGCCCGGGGTCGATGCGCCAGGTGCCGGGCTGAGGGGCGGCACCTTCGGAGACTGGCGGGTGAAGGTCGGTGGTTGAGGTCATAGGTTTGTTCCCTTTCAATAAATGTGCGTCTGCACGCATATTAACGAAATGTGCGGACGCACGCAACTGGTAGAATGATCTGATGACTTCGAACGACGACGCCGAGCAGGCCGACCTCGGCGCCTGGCGGGCCCTACTCAAGGCCCAGAACGTTGCCCTGCGAGCCATCGATCGTGACCTCGACGCGGCCGGCACCATCCCCCTCACCTGGTACGACGTGTTGCTGGAACTCCGGTCGGCGCCAGACATGCGGCTGCGGATGCAGGAGTTGGGCGACCGGGTCGTGCTGTCCCGGACCCGGGTGAGCCGCCTGGTCGATGAGCTGGTGGCCGCCGGTTACGTCCGACGGGAGAAGTGCCCCGACGACGGCCGTTCCTGGTTCGCCGTCCTCACCCCGGTCGGACGCAAAGCCCGACGGCGGGCGGCGCCGATCTACCTGGCCGCCATCGAGCGGCACTTCAACCGGCACCTCACCCGGCGACAGCGGCAGGAGATTGAGCGGGGCCTGAGCAACGTCGTGGCGGCCGAAGGCTCCGACCAGTAGGAGCCTGGATCGGCGGAACGATTCCACCGCGACGGAAGCCGTGCGGGGTGGATGAGCGCTCTGCTGCTTGACGATCATCGTCATGGAGATCGGAGAGCGCCGGTCCAGGTCTGGACCAGATGGGGGCAACTCAGTGCGATCTCCTTCGCCGTGGAATAGAACGTTTAGAAGGTTCTGGAAGGAGACCTGGACACGAAGTCAAATTCCTTCTTGAGTAGCGGATTGTTTGCAAGACAACAGGCCGTCTTACCAGCGGTCTACTTGCTTGATGCCCCCAGACGAAAGGATTCACAACCGAATGTATCGACTACCATCACGACGAATATGGTCGGGCCTCGCCGGCGCACTATTGGCCGTTGGGACTCTGGTCGTACTTGCTTGGTCTCCGAACTCGGCCAGCGCCAGTAGCTACAACAACTACAACTACTCGTTCAGAGGGTGCGAGTGGACGTTTCAGATGGAATCCCTCGGTCCTATCATCACCGGGGCCCGGGCTCGAACATTTGACCGAAATGGTGGGTGCCGAATGCTGGATGCTGACGTCAAGTATGTGGTCAACGGCACCAGCGAAGTCAGAACCAAGTACTGTTTCGCCGAGATAACCGACGAAAAGGTTTGCGAGATACACGAGTTCAACAGGGCGCAGGTTCACCTGCACAGCGCCCGTGGTCGAGCCCAGGACGCTGAGTCCGGCTACTACTGGCAGTCATCGGGGTGGAAGAAATGGTGAATTATCCCGCAAGACATCAGCCATTCTTCCGTATCGGGCTCCTGGTGGCCCTGGTAATTGTGGGCGTATTCGTCGTACCGGAGGGAAGTAGTGCTGAGACTCGATACTTCGGTAATCACAACTGTCGGATAAAGGTCAAAACCTTCGGCGGCGATCAAAGCGGATATCCGTACGCACAGACCGATGTCATTGATGCCAATGGTGGATGCTCGGTGATTGGCGCCGCCGTCCGCCACGGTCCCGACGGCGGACCGTACAGAACGACCTACGGCCCGTCGGGGACGATGTCAACGGTCACTGCCCTGCGGTTTGGCGTTCAGCATCAGCAGGGGAGGGGTTACTGGTTTGATCCAGAGCGTGGTGTGGGCGGCTGGTCCCCGTGGTTCGGCTGATGATCGCCGCCTGGGCGGGGGTACTGGCCCTCTCGCCGGCCGCCTGCAGTTCACCAAATAACAGTCTGCCCGAAAGCCAACGTGCCGCACTGGCCGACGACTTCGTCAGCTACGACGAGTATGTTGACGCCTACGACAACCTCGTCTCCTGCCTCCGCCAGCGAGGACATCAGGTCGACGATCCCGTTGTCGCCGGCACCGAGGGGCTTTACCTCGACGTGAGCATCACGAGTGCTGACCTGGCCGGCGCCCGGACGGCCGACGACGACTTCAACGAGTGCTATCTCATGCACGCTGCAGCCGTTTCGGCCGTCTGGGCGGAGTCGAACACCGACCCGGACGTCGAAGCCCAGGGTGTAGGCCTCTACGAGACGGTTGTCAGCTGTTTGGAGGAGACGGCGGGTGTGTCACTTGGTCATGTTGATCCCGCCATTCCGGAAGAGTTGGACGAACTCGTCCTGAGGTTCGGCGAGGAGACCTACGACGAATGCCTCTTCTCGGCAGCATCGGCGATGGAGGACTAGCGGAACCGGCGTCGCGGCCGTCACCTCCTCCGATCGGGGTGAACGGCCGGACGCCATCTACCCTGGCCTCGTGGGTGACTTCGCTCAGCTCGGCCCCATACCGACCTTCCATCAGCTTGGTAGCCGCCCGCTGGCCGAGCTGGAGGCCGACCTGAACCGCTGGTCGGCGTCGTCCCCGATGGCCCTGGTCATTCCGGCCTTGATCTCCGAGCTCGACGGTCCGGCCTTGGGCCGGATCGTCGAGCGACTCCGACCGGCCGACTACCTCAGCGAGATCATCATCGGCATCGACGGCGCCGATCGGGTCGGCTTCGACCGGGCCCGCGAGTTCTTCTCCGTGTTGCCCCAGCCCCACCGCCTGCTGTGGAACCACGGGCCGCGACTCCAGGCCCTCGACGGCGAGCTGCGAAAGCTGGGGGTCGCCCCCAGCGACGAGGGCAAGGGCCGCAACGTCTGGTTCTGCCTCGGCTACTTCCTGGCTTCGGAGCGGGCCACGGTGGTGGCCCTGCACGACGCCGACGTCCTCACCTACGACCGGCACATGCTGGCCCGCCTGCTGTACCCGGTCGTCAACCCGATGTTCGGCTACGCCTTCGCCAAGGGCTACTACTACCGCACCGACGGCCAGCAGCTCACCGGCCGGGTGGTCCGGCTCTTCCTGCAGCCGCTATTGCGGGCGTTCACCACCGTGCTCGGCCCCAACGACTACATCGAGTACCTGGCCGGGTTCCGCTACCCGCTGGCCGGCGAGTTCGCCATGCACGCCGACGTCGTCCGCAACATGCGCATTCCCAACGACTGGGGTCTGGAGGTCGGCGTGTTGGCCGAGATCTACCGGCGCTACACGCCGCGGCGGATCTGCCAGGTCGAGATTGCTGATGGCTATGACCACAAACACCAGCGCCTGTCGGGCGACAACCCCACCGACGGCATCCACAAGATGGCCATCGACATCGGCAAGGCCATGTTCCGCAAGCTGGCCATCGACGGCGCGGTGTTCACCCCGGCCACCTTCCGATCGCTCAAGGCCGCCTACTACCGGGAAGCCTTGGAGATGGTGGAGGTCCATCACAACAACGCCGTCATCAACGGTCTCACCACCGACCGTCATCTCGAGGAGCACACCGTCGAGGTCTTCGCCGGCGCCCTGGTGGCCGCCGGTGACGCCTACGTCAACAACCCGATGGACACCCCGTTCATCGCCAGCTGGGCCCGGGTGCTCAGTGCCATGCCCGATGTGTTCGACCGTATCGGCGAAGCAGTCGAAGCCGACAACGCCGGTTGACCATCGTTGTGTGCGCTCTACGCCCCGGAATCGGGGCGCTGGGCGCACAGAAGCGGGGTTCAGCCGCCGGTGTCGGAGGTCGTGGTGGCGCGGTTGTGAGCCAGAGCAACGTCCACCCAGCGGGCCAGATCGTCGTCGGCGGCGTAGCCGGCGGGATCGACCCGGAGCCAGCCTTTGCTCATCCGCCGGCTACCCATCTCGGCCCAGCGGACGTGGGGTTCGGCCGTGAGCGATTCGACGTCGCCGGGGTCACAGCGAAGCAGCAGGTCGCCCTGATTGCTGGCGCTGACCGTCAACTGGTCGTTGACCATGAACGACTGACCGCCGAACATCTTCACCTCCCGATAATCCGTACCGGTGAGGGCGGTACGGAGGCGGTCGGCCAGCATCGGGTCTTGAGCCATGGTCCGAGTGTTCCCCGTCGCCCAGCCCGAGTCCAGTCATCCCGCTACGCTCACCTCGATGACGGTCGACATCGCCGACCAAACTGATGCCCAGCCTCGCCCGATGGCCAGTGTGAGTGGCAAGCTGGTGGCGGCGGCCGCCCTTGTCGTGTTCCTGGGCCCGGCGGTGGCCCTGGCTGCCGCCGTCATCGTCCAGTCGCTGGAGGCCAGGCCCCACGTTGAGTCGTTGCGGGCCACGGCCGAAGCGGCCGGACTCGAATTGACGCCGGACTCGGTCTTCGCCGTCGATCACGCCCCGGCTGACCAGATCCCGCCCGGAGCGATCGAGCAGGACGCACTGATCGACAAGGGCCTCGACACGTTCCATGGCAATCCCGTCAGCCCAACCGTTCTCTACTGGCCGCTGCTGATCGTGGGATCGAGCCTCCTGACCCTGTGGGCGTTGGTCGCGCTGCTTGTGGCCGGCTGGATCGGAGGTCGGCTGGGCGCGGTCGCCGGGTCGACCACTGTGGCCGTCATCGGGTTGTTGTGGTTGCCGCTGTTGTACTTCGGCGACGTCATCAACGTCGTCTCCTATTACATCGACTGAGCCCAGACGTCAGCCCGAAGCGGCGAGAAGGTCGAGGGTGACCCCCTGGTCGAGCAGCGGCTGCCAGCCGGGAGCCGACGGTTCGACCAGCACCGGGTAGGCCCGGTTGCCACCGGGGCGGTCGGCGCCGTCGCAGGCCACCCAGAGCCCGTCGGGCCAGACGGCGGCGGCGCCGATCGGGCCGATTTCCCGCTCGACGAAGGCCAACACGTCAACGGCCAGACGGGGGTCGGCGGACACCTCGATCTCGGGAACGTCGAGGGCCGGGATCCACAGATCGGAAATCGAGCGGCCCTGATCCTGGCCGGTCCATCGGGTCGTCCCCTCAACGATCAGGCGGGTGCCTTCCACCCGGTCCATGGTCACCGGCTCGGCCGCCTGCAACCGGCCCCGCACCACCGCCACACTGCGAGCGGCCAGATCAACGGGGGACTGGCTCGGGGAATGGTCGAGCTGGGCCAACCCGGCGCCCAGGATGTTGGCCGTCACCTCGGCATCACACTCCGGTCGGTCATCAACAGCCAGCGATGGTGCGGCCTCGTCGGCCAGGTCAGCACTGAGCTCGGCCTCCGATTGACCACATCCGACAAGGGCAAAGCCCAGGGTCATGGCGGCCAGGAAGCCCTTGGCCGGGGCCGGGGTGAAGGTACAGCGTGTCGTACCCATCCAACGTACCAGTCGTCGCCGCCCCCAGATGCCCGGCCCCCGGCGGTTGGTTCACTAAGCTTGGGCCAGGAGCCACGATGTTCATTGAACCGACCTCAATCGACGGCTTGTACACCGTCGACCCGGAGCGGCACACCGACGACCGCGGCTATTTCGCCCGGGCCTGGTGCGTGAACGAGTTCTCCGACGACGGGTTGGCGGCCGGCTTCGTCCAGTCGAGCATCTCCTACAACGCCAAAGCCAACACGTTGCGGGGGATGCACTTCCAGACCGAACCCTACGGGGAGACCAAGCTCATCCGTTGTGAAGCCGGGGCCATTTACGACGTCATTCTCGACATGCGACCCGACTCCGACACCTACCGGCAGTGGGAGGCCTTCGAACTCAACCCCGAGAACGGCCGTCAGCTCTATGTGGCGGCCGGACTGGCCCACGGCTTCCAGACCCTGGTCGACGACACCATCGTCGGCTACCAGATCGACACCTTCTACCAACCCGATCACGCCACCGGGGTCCGCTGGGACGACCCGGCGTTCGCCATCGAGTGGCCGGCGGCCGACGAGCGCGTCATGTCGGACAAAGATCGCACCTGGCCCGATCACCAGATCTGACCGGACCGGCCCGCTCGGCTGGAGGCGGTCTCAGGCCGGGGCCAGCAGGCCGGTCTCCACCAGGGCGGCGGCCGCCGCCTCCAACGCCTCGGTCGGGAGCTGGGACAGCCGGGCGATGTCGGGCAGCGAATGCTCACCGTCGGAGTAGGCCAGCATCCACAACAACCCCATCTCGGCCGACTTCGAGTTCACCGCCCCACCGACCGCGGTGTAGAGGCCGCGACGGCCGAGCTGGGGTTCGCCGTGGGGCTTGGTGTTGACAAAGCGGCGCTCGCCGTCGACGGCATCAACAGCGGCAACGACAAGATCGACGGTGTCGGCCAGGGTGTCGTCGTCGACGAAGTCGAGGTTGTCGGCCGAGGTGTGATATTCCGGGTACGTGCCGTGCATCGATCGGCTGAGCCGGCCGACCGGCAGATCGAAGCCTGGTGAACAGAACTGGCGCTCGTCGTAGCCGTAGGGGTAGTAGTCGACGACGGTCCCGCTGCCGTTGTCGCCGAGCAGGCGGGCCATGACCAGATCCATGCGGGAGGTGGCCCGCCGCGACCGTTTGTAGGTGGCGGCCGCCCGGTCGCCGGCTCCGGCCAGCACCAGCCCAGCCTTGATGCGGCCCACGGTTTTCCGATTTCGCTCCAACCAGGTGATTGAACCGATGGTCCCGGGGATGAACAACAGGCGAACGCTGTGGCGAGGCGGTGTTGGTCGGGCCGACAGCCGGCGGGCCACCTCGGTCAAGGCGGCGATACCCGACAGGTTGTCGTTGGCCAGCGAGGGGTGGCAGATGTGGGTCGACAGCAGGATCTCATCGTCGGTCAGGCCGGGTAGCAGCGCCTCGCCGTAGCTGAGGTGCCCCGGTTCGAGCGTGCTGTCGATGGTAACCCGGTAGCGGCCGTCGGGCAGTGATTCGTATTGGCGGTGGGTCATGCACAGGCCCCAGTCCTCCCGGTAGTAGGAGGTGCGATAGGGGATGTCGTCGGGCTGATCGGGCAGGGTGAACAGGTGGGGTCGTAGCTCGTCGAGGTCGAGTTCGACCTCGATCGGCACCGAGTAGGAGACGACGTGGAGGTTCGAGTCGTCGGTACTCAGCACCCGCCCCAGCGGGCCATCGAGCGTGGCCCGGTTCAGGTTCCATTCGTTGGGGACCGTCCAGTCCAGCACCGGGGTTCCGGTCGGCACCTCGTGGCGAAACAGCGACGGGCCGTCGACGCCCCGGGGTCCGGCCGCCAGCTCGGCCTCGATCAGGTCGAGGGTGGCCCGCACACCGTTGCCGGTGATCGAGCGGCACAGGGGAAAGGCGGCCTCCATGAAGGCCCGCATCTGCTTCCTGGCCGCCGCTCCGGTTTCGGTCGGGCGGTGGGCGGCGGTCGGGGCGTTGTCGGAATCCATCACAATCCTCTACGACGATTCATCGGTACCAGTCCAGGGTGGCCGCCAGACCCTGGGACAAGTCTACGGTGGGCGCCCAGCCAAGAAGCTGCCTGGTGGTGGCCACATCGGCCACCTTCTCAACCTCCCGAGCCCGGTCGGCCACCGAACCGAACTTCGGTTCCACGTCGGCCTCCATCAGGGCGACCAGCTGTTCGACCACATCTCGCACCGACGCCAACGATCCGCTGCCCAACGGCACCGGATACTCGGCCGCCTCGCCGACGCAGGCCCGGGCCATGCCCTCGACCACGTCACCGACATGGACCCAGTCGACCAGGCGCGTCCCGCTGGACAGGGCCGGCGTCTCGCCCGCCTGCAGCGAACGGATCACATAGGGAATCAGCTTGTTCTCGTCGAGCTGGGCCGGGCCGTACACCATGAAGATCTGGAGGTTCACCACCTCGATGGCCGTTGTCGCCTGGAAGTAGTCACCGTAGACGTGGGCGGCGAGTTTGCTGAGGGCATAGGGCGAGGCCGCCGGTTGGCCCGGATCGTCGGGCTCCTCCAATGATCCGGCCAGCAGGACGCGGGCCACGTCGAAGCGGCGGGCGGCGTCGAGCAGATGAACGGTCGAGGCGGTGTTGGCCTCGAACATGGGTAGGAGCAGGGCGGGATCGCGGGCGCCCTTGACCAGGCTGGCCAGGTGCACGATCACCTCGGGATCGGCCGCTTCGACCGCGGCGGCTGTGGCCACCGGATCAGTCAAGTCGGCTCGATGCCAGGTGACCGGGGTGTCGAACGTGACCCGGGTGTCGGGCCGGCGGGCCACGGCATGCACGGCACAGCCGCAGTGATGCAGCAGCTCGACCAGGTGGCCGCCGATGAAGCCGCTGGCCCCCGTGACCAGAATCGGCCGCCCGGCAAGTTCGGCCGCCGCCGGGCCGAGTACGTCGGCTGCTGTGTGGTACCCCTCGGCGAAGACTCCCATCCACCGAGACTGTATCTCCCGTGCGAGAATCGGAACGGGCGGCATTACGGATCCATGTCGCCTTGGCCTACGATGGGTCGGGAACACGTAACCCGATGGGTGTCGCCGGGGTCTTAGTAGGTGGATTCGCACAAAACAGACGAACTCGTAGCAGCCGCGAAGGAAGGCGACCACCGCGCCTTCGAGGAGCTGGTGCGCCAAACCTATGCCGACACCTACACGCTGGCCTACCGGCTTGTAGGCGACGAGGAGGACGCCCGGGACGTGGTCCAGGAAACCTACTTGCGGGCCCACAAGGGCCTGAAAAAGTTTCGAGGTGATGCCCAGTTGTCGACCTGGCTGCATCGCATCACGGCCAATTGCGCCAGCACGTTCCTGGGACGGCGGGGCCGACATCGCCACGACCGGCTTTCCGACGACTTCGAGTTGGCCGACGATGTCCCCGAACGAGATCCGGCGTTCCGGGCCGATCTCGGTGACCTGCGGTCGAACCTGGTCGAGGCGTTGATGGAGTTGCCGCCCAAGTTGCGGTCGGTCGTTGTTTTGCGCGACATCTATGACCTGTCGCACGACGCCATCGCCGCCGAACTGGACATCAGCGAATCGGCGGCCAAGGTTCGTCTCCACCGTGCCCGCAAGCGGTTGCGGGAAACGCTCTATCCAATGGGGGAGGAGCAAGCCCATGCCGTCTGACCAACGATCTGAGCCGATCACCGCGCCGCAACAAACCGACTGCGAGACCTTCAGCCTTCAGCTGGCGGGGGTGGTGGACGGCGACGAACTCGAGGCCGAGGCCAAGTCCCACTTCGAGACCTGTCTGCGTTGCCAGGCCGAATTGGCCCAATACAAGAAACTGCTGCGGGCGCTGGCGTCGTTGCGCAACCAGCGCCTGGCCGTCGATGAGACCCTGGTCAACGAGATTCTCCTGGCCCTTCAGCCCGGTGGCACTGTTCATCGCCTACAGCGGCTGGGAGCGGCCTCCCGGTCACGAAAGGCGGCCTACATCGGTGGGATCGCGGCGGCCGCCACCGCCGGCGCCGCCGGGGCGCTGGTCATCGCCTCCCGGTTGGCCGCCCGCCAGGGCATCGCCTCCTAGGCCGCTTCCTCGCCCATCTCGGCCCACCGGCAACAGTTTGGTTGCTCGCCGACCCGTCGGCCCCGCACATTGGTGGCTCAACGACCCGCCACGGGGTCGTGTACCCGCCAAGGTGCAGTCATCCCGGCGATGGCTCCCCGGGCCCACCCACCGGCCTCCGGTCCGGCCGAAATAGCGGGCGGTTCCCACCGGTCAGGCTGCTACTGTGTAGTACCTGGTGGTGCCGTAGCCGACACCACTCCCCTAGGGCAGTAGCTCAATTGGCAGAGCACCGGTCTCCAAAACCGACGGTTGGGGGTTCAAATCCCTCCTGCCCTGCGTAGTTCTTAGCGAACCGAGGCAATAGTCTGTAAGGAGAAGGTGGTCAACACCGATCACCGCTCGAAGGCCTCTGGGGTCGAACCTGATCTGAAACCTTTCGATCCATGGTTCGCTCCGGGCGTCGGTCTGTCCGCCCCACCGGCTCGACCGGCTTTGGAGACGCCCGCCGCAGAGAAGCTCGACAAGGATCAATGACATGGCGATGAATCGCGAACAGCGCCGCTATCTGCAGAAGCAAGGCCAGATGGATAGCGAGGGCAACCCAATTGCGACCAAGCGGGACAACCGCCCGGTCCCAACAGAGCGGGTCACGCCGGGCGAATACATCGGCGAGGTTCGCTCCGAACTGAACCGCGTCATCTGGCCGACCCGCAGCGAAGTGATCAACTACACGATTGTGGTCGTGATCACGTTCACGTTTGTCACCCTTCTGGTGGCCGCACTCGACTACGTGTTCGCAGAGGGATTCATAGCCTTACTCAAGGCCGGAACCGAGGGTAATTGATGAGCGATATCACCGAATCCACGCCGGCTGTGGAGGTCGACGTGCCGTCCGAGCCCGAGATGTTGGCCACCACGGGAGAGGCTGCGGCTGACGCGGCCGAGAGTACTGATTCTACCGAGGCAGCCGACGCCGTCGAGAACGCCGAGTCGGCGTCGACCGAGAGTTCCGATGCCCCGGTGGGTGACACCGTCGTCGAACCGGCGGTCTCGGTCGCCGACATCACCGCCGGCTCGGCCGATGAAGAGGCCAACATGGTCGACGGTGATTCCGCCGAGGGGACCGCTGAAGATTCGGGCGATGGGCCTGCTGACGAGTCGACCGGCTCGGCCGATGATGACACGGCCGACGACACCGAAGACGAGGCTGAGTCCGCCGCCCCCCGCCGCCGCCGTGACTCACCCTATGACCGTCCTGGTCGGTGGTATGTGATCCACACCCAATCGGGCTATGAGAACAAGGTCCGAAGCAACCTCTTGGCCCGCACCCAGTCGATGAACATGGAGGAGCGGATCTTCGAGGTCGTCATCCCCATGGAAGACGTGGTGGAGTTCAAGAACGGCAAGAAGGTCATCGTGCAGAAGAAGGTGTTCCCCGGCTACCTTCTCACCCGGATGCACCTCGACGACGACTCCTGGTTCGTGGTTCGCAACACCCCTGGCGTCACCGGCTTCATCGGGGCCGGCAACAAGCCGTCGCCTCTACCCCGCAAGGACGTGGAGAACTTCCTGGTGGTGAAGGAGGACGGCGACGATACCGCCCGCAAGGGTCGACCCCGCCTGGAATACACCATGGGCGAGACCGTGCGGGTCAAGGAAGGCCCGTTCGCCGACTTCCAGGGGGAGATCGTCGAGATCAACGAAGACCAGCTCCGGCTCAAGGTGTTGGTCAACATCTTCGGTCGGGAGACCCCGGTCGAGTTGCAGTTCGCCGAGGTGGCCAAGATCTAGGTGCCGAGCCCGCTCGGCACCAGATGACGTTGGAACGGATTGCTTCCGGCGGCACAATTCCATGTTGGTCTTTTAGCAGCCAGTCACCGGCGGGAACACTCGCCGGGCAACCGTATGAGAGATAGTCGATGGCCAAGAAGCAAGTACTAGCGGTCGTGAAGATCCAGATTCCCGCCGGGCAGGCCTCACCTGCCCCTCCCGTCGGTACCGCCCTCGGTCCCTACGGTCTGCAGATCATGGACTTCTGCAAGGAGTACAACGCCAGGACCGAGGCCCAACGAGGCCAGATTGTCCCGGTGGAGATCACCGTCTTTGAGGATCGCACCTTCAGCTTCATCCTCAAGACCCCGCCCACCGCCGAGTTGATCAAGAAGGCGGCCCGGATCAACAAGGGGGCCAGTGACCCTCTGCGGGAGCGGGCCGGCACCATCACCGACGCCCAGGTGGCCGAGATCGCTGAAATCAAGATGCCCGATCTCAACGCCAACGACCTCGATGCGGCCAAGAAGCAGGTGGCCGGCACCGCCCGTCAGATGGGCGTGCACATCCGAGGTTGAGGTCGCTTGGAGCCGCCGGCCCGTCGTAGAGGCCGATGGGTTCAGCCGATAGATTCAACAAATCAAGTCCGATCGGAAGGACCTAGTCCGACGGCGCGAGTCTCGTCGACCGACGAACTCGGCAAGTGCAGCCGCCGCCGAGGTGGCCAACAACAGGGAGCCAGAAACATGGCGCAAGGCAAAAGATACAGCGATGCAACGAAGCGGTTCGACCGGGCCCACCTTCACGGCCCGAGCGAGGCCATCGACCTGGTGAAGAGCCTGGCCACAGCCAAGTTCGACGAGTCGATCGACATCTCGATCCTGCTCGGGGTCGACCCCCGCAAAGCCGATCAGATCGTGCGGGGCACCGTCGCCCTCCCGGCCGGCACCGGCAAAGACGTGCGGGTGGCCGTGTTCGCCACCGGCGATGCCGCCACCGCAGCCTCCGAAGCCGGAGCCGACATCGTCGGCGGTGAGGAGCTGGTGGCCGAGGTCGAGGGCGGCATGCTCGACTTCGATCTGGCCATCGCCACCCCCGAGCTGATGCCCCAGGTGGGAAAGCTCGGCCGGGTCCTGGGGCCCCGAGGTTTGATGCCCAACCCCAAGACCGGCACGGTGACACCGGATCCGGCCAAAGCGGTTGAACAGTTCAAGGGTGGCACCGTTGAATACCGCACCGACCGTAACGGCAACATCCACGTCTCCATCGGTAAGGCCAGCTTCGATCCCGGCGGTCTGGTGAGCAACTTCTCGACCCTGATCGAGGAGATCAACCGGGTCAAACCGGCCTCGGCCAAGGGCCGCTACATCAAGAAGGTGACGCTCTCGTCGACCATGGGTCCGGGCGTCAAGGTCGATCCGTCACGGCTCGACGAGGTCGCCGTCGGCTGACATTGTTGGCCACTCCACTCGTCATCAATGTCCTTCGGGGCGACGACATCGAGAGTCGACACGAGGTCGACGTCGTTGTCGTCGACCGCCACGGCTCGGTGGTTGAAGCCTGGGGCGAAGGCGAACGACTGGTGATGCCCCGGTCTTCGGCCAAACCCATACAGGCCAGTGCTCTCATCGCCACCGGGGCGGCGGCGGCGTTCGAGGTCGACCAGATCGAGCTGGCGCTGGCCTGTGCTTCCCACAACGGTGAGGAGGCGCAAGTCGAGCGGGTACTGGCCTGGCTCAACCGTATCGGTTTGGGCCCCGAGGATCTGGAATGTGGGCAGCAGTATCCGGGCTACCAACCGGCCATGGTCGAGTTGGTGGCATCGGGTCGGCCGGTTGGTCCGGAGCACAACAACTGCTCGGGCAAACATGCCGGATTCCTGTCGGTATGCCGTCATGAGGATCTGCCCACCGCCGGTTACATCGATCCCGGCCACCCGCTGCAGCGTGATCACGTCACGCCGGTCATGGAGGAGATCTGCCGCTTCGATTCCGGCGACCAGACCCCGTCGATCGACGGTTGCGGCATACCGGTGTGGCAAATGCCCCTGGTCAACCTGGCTCGGGGTTGGGCCGGCCTGACCGAAGCGGGGCCGGGCCGACAGCTGCTGGAGGCCATGATGGCGGCACCTTACTTCGTGGCCGGCACCGAAAGGGCCTCGACCCGGTTCATGACCGACCCGCTCAGACCGGTGGCGGCCAAGGTCGGGGCCGAAGGGGTGTACTGTGCCGCTCTGCCCGACGACGGGGTGGCCGTGGCCATGAAGGCTCGTGACGGCGCGGCCCGGGCGGCCGAGGTGGCCATGGAGCATGTGCTGGTGGGGCTGGGTGCCGTGGAGGCCACGGCTCACCTGCTGCACAATTGGGCCGGAACGGTGGTTGGATCGGTGGCCGTCGAGATTTCGGGGGCGACACCATGAGCCACCCGGTGGTCGAGGCCTTCAGGTTGTGGACCCTCCGACAGTGGTCGGGAGCGGTAGTGGGGGCTTTGGCCGTGGCTCTCATGGTCGGTCTGCCCACCGACGTGATTCCCAATCCGGTGTTCGGCCGTCCGGTTGCCGTGACCTGGTGGTCCTATCCGGTGCTGGCCGCCACCGCCGTCCTCGGCGGGATGCTCATCGCCACCTATGTCAGGCCCGACGGTCCGGCAACCGGACAGGCAGCCGACGAGCCCTTGGAGCCGGGAGCCGAACGTCAGGCCAAGACCGGAGGCGTGGCCGGACTGCTGTCGTTCTTCGCCGTCGGCTGTCCCGTTTGCAACAAGATCGTGCTGCTGGCCATCGGCACGACCGGCGCCCGCCAGTGGTTCGAGCCCCTCCAACCGGCGCTGGCCGCCCTGTCACTGGGTTTGCTGGCCTATGCCCTGTGGGCCCGGTTGGCGTCAACCGCCCATTGCCCTGTGCCGGTCGAGAATGCCGGTCGGTAGACCGCTCCCACAATAATCTTCGCCCAATCTGAAAGATCTGCCGCCTCGGATGCGTCTAAGTTCCAACTAGACGCGTCCGGACACCGAGGCGCGGCGAAAGGCGGAATCCGATCAATGACCCGAATCCTTGTCATCACCGCACTGGGCCGTGGATCGTTCACCCCCCACCAGCTGGGCCGACTCGATCGCCTGGGGGCGGTGGACATCGTGGAGCAGCCGGAACCGCTGACTCCGGGCGAGTTTGTTGAGCTGGCCCGGACCCACGATGTGGTGGCCATGACCCGTCGACCGCTGAAACATCTGCATCGTGAAACTCTGGCCCGGTTACCGAGGCTCCGAGCGCTTGTCGTTCACACCACCGGTACCCACTGGATCGACACCGCTTGGCTCGATCGACGCCGGGTGGTGGTGCACAGTCTCGGTGGCTACGCCACCGATTCGGTGGCCGAACACACCCTGGCCGCCATGTTGACCCTGAGCCGGAGAACCCACCTCTCCCACGATCGATCCCGGCACCTCGTTGCCGACTCGGTATCCCTGCGGGGGTTCGAGCTACGGGATCGCCGGGTCGGGCTGATCGGCTATGGCCGCATCGGCCGGCGAATTCATCAGCTGATCACGCCGATCACCGGCGATGTGGTCGTTCATGATCCGGTCTACGGCCAGTCGGTTGGCTTCAACCGGGCGCTCGACTGCGACCTCCTGGTCCTGGCCGCTTCGCACCATTATGGTCGTCCGCCGATCATCGGGGCGGCCGAGCTGGCGCTGACATCGGCCCGTTACCTGGTCAACGCCGCCTGCGATGAACTGGTCGACCACCACGCCGTTGTCAACGCCATCCGCCGGCGGAGTCTTGACGGCTACCTGGTCGATGAGTTCGATCCGGTGCTGGCCGAAGCCGACGTCGAACCTGGTCGTATCGTGCAGACCATGCACACCGGCTGGTACTCCGACGAATCAATGGCCCGAGGCAAGGAAGAGTGGGTGGGATTGATCGAACAGGCGGTCGAGCAGGTCGGCCACCACCGACGGGTGGCGTGAGCACCGAGCCGGCCTCCCCGGCCGTTCCCATGGGCCGGTTGACCGGGCTGATTCCGTTCCTGTGGGCCGGGCTGGTGATCACCGCCGGGGCTGCCACCTGGCTGTCCCGACCCCGCTGGTGGACCTGGATCGCTCCGGAGGCGTCACTGGCCCGGGAGATCAATACCGGCCTGCTACTGGCCACCTCGGGAATCGCCGCCTGGTTGTGGTGGCGCCGCTCGGCCGATCGGCGGATCATGGCTCTTCTGGCCCTGGGTTTCTTCGCCCTGGCCTTCGACGAGCGCCTGGCCATTCACGAACGCCTCCGTGACCGGGTGCTGGCCCCCCGCAACGTGAAACTCCCATTCATACCGTGGGGCGAACCGGGCGACATCGTGTTGGTGGTTGTGGCCATGGTCGGCCTGGCCGTGTTGGGGTCGGTGCTGCGGGCAATGGACGATGAGCCGGTGGCCCGGCGGTGGTTCGTGGCCGGCGTTGTCTTGGCCGTTGTGGCCGTCGGCCTCGACACGCTGCCCATCGAGACCTACCAGCTGTCCAATGAGATCTACTTCCAGTCGGGGGAGGAAGCCATCGAGTTGGTGGCAGCCGGCTGCTTCTGCTCCGCTGCTCTCACCTGGGCCGATGGGCGGGTGGCGGCGTGAACCTCGCTATCGATGACCGGTATGGTTGTGACCGTGCGCTTGCTGCGGGTCCTTGTGAGCACCTGGCCGGGACGGGTCGGCCTGTCGTTGGTTGTCGGGGTCATCGGCCTGATTGTGGTGTCGAACGTGGCGCTGTGGATGCTGGCTCGGGGCCAGGTGGTGAATGATGTCGACCAGTTGATTGATCGACTCGACCGGACGGCCGGGCCGGCGGTGGTCATCGTGCCCGGGGCCCGGGTCTTTCCCGATGGTCGTCCGTCCCGCCCACTGCGAGATCGGTTGGACAGCGCGGCCGAGTTGCACGCCTTGGGCGTCGTTGACCATGTTCTGGTCTCGGGTGACAACCGGGTCAACCACTATGACGAACCCACGGTGATGCGGCGGGAGATCCATCGGGCCGGGGTACCGCTGACCGATATCACGGTCGACTACGCCGGCTTCAGCACTTGGGACACCTGCGCTCGGGCGTCGGAGATCTTCGGTGTGACCCAGGCGGTGTTCGTCACCCAGGAGCGCTACGCCCGTCGGGCCGGATCGCTTTGCCAGGCCGCCGATCTCGATGTGACCGTCTTGACCGTTCCCAACCCTCCGCCGTTTCCCCGACGGGTCTGGGTGGGGGCGGTGTTGCGGGAGCCGGTGGCCGCGGTCAAGGGATTCTACGAGGTCGTCGTCCAACCGGAGCCGGTGTTTCTCGGCCGGTTCGAGGGACTACCGGGTTCGGTCAACCCGGCCAACCCCGATCCTGAGCTGGGCGAGGTGTCGGCTCCCCAATCCCTCCCCCAAACATTGCAGTAGAAAACGAGGTCTGACCTCGTTTTCTACTGCAATGTTTGGGTGGTGGCCCGGTGTCGAGCTGACGCATGGCCAGTGCGCCCAGGGCCGGCCCAGGTGCCAGCATGGCGAAGGCCCACCCCCAACCGAGTGATTCCTGTACCAGCGGCACCAGGAAGATGGTGAACACGGTCAACACGAAACCGAGCGACAGCTGCAGGGTCAACGCCGTGCCCATCACCCGAGGTTCGACGACCTCGGTGACGATGGTGGAGAACTGGGCACTGTCGGCCACCACCCAGAACCCCCAGAACAAGGCCAGCGGTACCACCACCAACCATGACCAGCCGGCCAGGAAGCCGATGACCACAGCGGTGAGTCCCGACCACCGCAGGGCCCGGCCGGCGGCGGCCGGTCGGCTGGTGGCGTCACTCAGTCGGCCGACATGAACCGATCCGGCGGCCCCGATCCCGATGGCGGCGAAGGCGGCCACCGAGGCCGCTCGTTCGGTCAGTGACTCCCGCAGGAAGACGGCGATCCAGGCCCACATGGCGTACAACTCCCACATGTGTCCGAAGTACCCGGCCGAGGCCAGAAGAAACCGACGGTTGCCCATGATCTGGCGGACGTGGGCCATCGAAACCCGGGTCGGGGCTGAGCTGTACGGTCCGTCGGTGGCCAGAAACTCGGCCATGAGACCACCGATCACGGTGAGGACCGATGCCGTGGCCAACGTGCCTTTCCACTCGAAGCCACCGAGCCCGTTGATGAGGTGGGGGAGGGCCGAACCGACTGTCAGCGCGCCGATCATGACACCCAGGGCCAGTCCGCGCCCGGTGCGGTACCAGGACGACATTGCCTTGAGTGCCGGCGGGTAGACGGCGGCCAGGGCGGCCCCGGTGCCAAACCGGGCAATCAGGGCCGGGCCATAACCGGGGGCCACCACGAGAGCGGCGTTGGCGGTGGCGGCCAGCACGGCGCCGGCCAGGACCAGGCGCCGAGGTCCGAAGCGGTCAGCCAGGCCACCCAGGGTGCTGATGACGGCCCCGGCCACGAAACCGAGCTGTACGGCGATGACCAGCCAGGCCAGCTGGGTCGACGACAGATCCCAGACCGTCGACAACTGCCCGGCAACGGCAGAGGTCGAAAACCAGGGGCTCATGGCCAGAACCATGGCCAGGGCCAGGATCAGCAACTGTCTCCTGGCCCCGGCCGGCGACTCAACCTGGTCATCGACGGCGTCGGCCGGCTCCCCGGTTCTCATGATCGACCTAACCGGTCATCGGGCGATGATCATTCCCCCGGTGGTGTTGGTCGCCGCCGATGCTAGCCTTTTACAGGTTGATATCGCCGCCTCGACGGGCCTACCGGCTCCGGCGAGGCGGATGAATCGAATCCCTTCGCCAGAGACCTCAGGTACCGGCACTGTTCGGGCAAATCCTGGAATAGGCGATCGAACTTCTCCAACTCCTCTCCTACCGGTGGACGTTGGCTGCGGTTGATCGGCGAACTTGGGCGTCGGTCACCGGTACCAACACGTCATGTCCAACCGAGCGCCCTCGGCAACGGGGGCCCGACACAAACCGAGAGGAGGTGCAATGGATAACCCACGTCCGGAGAAGGTGGCGATCGTCACCGAGGTCAAGGAGCGTTTGGAGAACGCCACATCGGTGGTGGTCACCGAGTACCGCGGTCTCACCGTGGCCGAGCTTCAGGAACTTCGTGGTGAGCTGCGTCCCAGCGGCGCCCGCTACAAGGTGTACAAGAACACCCTGGTCCGGCGGGCGGCCGACGAGGCCGGGCTCGAACTCGGAGATCATCTGACCGGTCCGACCGCCCTGGCTTTCGCCGAACCGGCCGATGGTGAGGAACGAGGTGATGTGGTGAGCATGGCCAAGGCGCTACGCGACTTTGCCAAGACCCACCCCAACCTGATCATCAAAGGTGGCCTGTTCGACGGCGATCCCATCGACGCCGATGGCATCAAGGCATTGGCCGACATCGAACCCCGTGAGGTTCTGCTGGCCAAGTTGGCCGGGCTCATGGCTGCTCCCATGCAGCAGTTCGCCGGCCTGCTCCAAGCCGTCCCCCGCGAGTTCGCCGGTCTGCTCAAGGCCCTTATCGACGAAGGCGGTGGAGCCGGAGCCGGGGTTGCCGAAGCGGCGACCGAGACTCCAGCCACCGAGCCTGAACCCGAAGCCGCGGCCGAAGAGGCCGCCGACGAGAATCCTGCACCCCAATCCGATGGTGACAGTGAAGACGCTGCCACCGAATCCGAAGAAGCCGGAGAAGAAGAATAATGTCCAAAGAAGAAATCCTCGATGCCATCGCTCAGATGAGCGTGCTCGAACTGTCGGAGCTACTCACCGACTTCGAAGAGAAGTTCGGTGTGACCGCGGCCGCCCCGGTGGCCGTTGCCGCCGCCGGTCCCGCTGGGGGCCCTGGTGAAGAGGCCGAAGAGAAGACCGATTTCGACGTCGTGCTCACTGGAGCGGGCGAGAAGAAGATCCAGGTCATCAAGGCCGTGCGCGAGATCACCGGTCTCGGCCTGAAGGAAGCCAAGGACCTTGTCGAGGGTGCCCCGAGCAACGTGCTCGAAGGCGCCAACAAGGACGACGCCGAGGCGGCCAAGGGCAAGATCGAAGACGCCGGCGGTTCCGTCGAGTTGAAGTAGGGCTTGGCCCGTTCTTCTGTGCGCCTCACGCCCCATTTCCGGGGCGTGAGGCGCACAGTTGGTTTTGTGCGCCCAGACGTGCCGGTGCCTGAGTGGGGCGAACGGGGCTTGCTACACTCGGCCGATGGGCGGTAGGTCGCTGGTTTGGTTGGGCGTTGCTTTGGTCATGGTGGCGGGCTGTGGTTCTGACCAGCAAGCCGCTCCGGCTGCGTCGAGCGATGCCACGGAGCCCACCACCGAGGAACCGGCCGAGACGTCGGTGGCACCACCGACCTCCTCGACAGCAGCGCCGACAACGGTGACGACAACATCGACCAGCGCCGCCCTCCGGGCCTGCCCGGCTGTCGCGTTGGACGGGGCTGAACCGGGCCCGGCTGTGGCCGTATTGCGGTCGATCGACCTGGCCGGCCAGATCCTGTGGGAGGCTCCGCTCGATGGGATGCCCAACGGGGTCGCCGTCGTCGATGCCGATTCGATCATGGTGGCCAACGCCGATATCACCCGGTTGACGGTGATCGATCGACAAACGTGCGACGTGCTGCACACCGTCGAACTCGAGGCGCTCGTCTACTTCCACCCACCGCAGGTGATCAGCTCCGACAGCGATGGAGCCATGGTCGCCTATGACCTTGGTAGTGGTGAACAACTGTGGGAGCGGGGGAATCCGCTTGGTTCGGGCGGCGGCCAGTTTGAAACCATCTTTCACCCCGAGGTCGGCGTGCAGACGACCGGCAACAGCACCGATCACACCGTGTTCTCGATGGAGACCGGGGAGACCATCGCCACGGTCAGTTCGATTTCGACTGCCGGTTTCGACGTGGATTCCGGCGACGGGGTGTTCAATGGCTGGGCCATCGGCGGTTCCGGTCTGTACATCTTCGGCGGTCAAGGCCTGGAGAAGCACGACTTCTCAGGAGCCACCGCCTGGCATGATCCCACCCTCACCGACATCGAGAGCCTTCACATCTCGATCCACGGTGTCGGCCTGGCCTTCCATGACGACGACGGCTTCACCGCCTTCGACCTCGAAACTGGATCGGTGCTGGGCTCGGGGAACGACGTCGGGCCCGACAACGTCGGGGTGTTCGCTCACGGCCTGGTGATCGTCGACGACGGCCGGGCCCGCCTGACCGATCTCGACGGCCGCTCTCTGGCGGAGATCGAGCATGGCAGCTCAGCCCGGGAAGCGGTCTGGAGGCGTCAGCGCTTTCTCCTTGTTCGTAGCCCGTCGGACGTCGGCTGGCTGGTTTACGACAGTAACCTCGAGCTTGTGGTCGAGTTCGAGGCCACCAGCACCGAGAACGTCGACCTGGACGGCTCGGCCGTCTTCGTGGTCGGTTCTGAGGAGTCCTAGCCCGCTGGGGAGGCCTGTTTCAACAAAGAACCTTGACCTCGGGCGAAAATACTCGTATTATTCGCGCAAAATCCGGTTGTCGGTTGCGTTTGCGCGGATATCCTTGTAAAGCCGTGCTTGCTCGTCTGTCCTGCATCACCGACAACCCTCGGTCTTCGGTTCAGCGCGTCCAGGCCCGGTCTTCCGTAGCGGGTGGCCCTCCGGTTGCCCGCTCTCGTGCTCAACATGTTGGTGGTGCCCCTTGCCTGCACGTACAGTCGCCCGCGACCGATACTCGTTCGGAAATCTCGACGAAGCCCTTCAGCTACCGGAGCTGATCGCAGTCCAGAAGGAATCCTTCAAGTGGTTCCTGGAGAAAGGTCTGGCCGATGCCTTCCGAGACATCAGCCCGATCAAGGACTTCACCGAGACCCTCCAGCTGGAGCTGGAGTTCGATCCTCACGATGAGGACCTCGAGCCGTTCCCCAAGTTCACGGTCGAGGAGTGCAAAGAGAAAGACATGACCTACGCGGCCCCGATCTTCGTTCGGGCCCGCTTCATCAACGCCCAGACCGGCGAGATCAAAGAACAGACGGTCTTCCTCGGCGACTTCCCGATGATGACCGACAAGGGAACGTTCGTGATCAACGGCACCGAGCGTGTCGTGGTGTCGCAGCTGGTGCGGTCGCCCGGCGTCATCTTCCAGCCCGGTGAGCGGTTCCGTCTCCGTAACCTGGCCAAGCACCAGATGGTCACCGGCACCATCCACCCCTACCGCGGTGAGTGGATCGAGTTCGACGTCGAGCAGAAGCCGGGCAAGGACCCGACCGCCGGCGTTCGTGTGGCCCGCAAGCGCCGCCTGTCGTTGTTCACCATGCTGCGGGCCCTGGGCTACGACGAGGAGAACGCCCCCGGCTTCCTCGAGGCCTTCGTCCGCCACTTCGAGTTCCTCGAAGGCCAGTGGGAGAAGGATCGTGAGATCGCCCCCACCCAGGATGAGGCCCTCATCGAGATCTACAAGCGGGCCCGGCCCGGCGAGCCCCCCACGCTGGAAGCCGCCCGTACCTACCTGCGCAACGCCTTCTTCGAGAACCGGCGTTACGACCTGAGCCGGGTCGGTCGCTACAAGCTGAACCGCAAGCTCGGTCCCGAGATCGAGAAGCTGGAGAAGCTGTTCCCCATGCTCGAGCTCGATCGGCCCGAGATCGACCAGCCGGTGTTGTCCCGCTGCGAGGTGCTGGCCTCGGCCACCTACCTGCTGCATCTGATGATCGCCGAGCCCGGTTATCGCCTCGACGACCAGGATCACTTCGCCAACCGTCGGGTCCGCTCGGTGGGCGAGCTCATCCAGAACCAGGTTCGCATTGGCCTGTCCCGCATGGAGCGGGTCGTGCGGGAGCGTATGACCACCCAGGACGTGGAGGCCATCACCCCCCAGACCCTGATCAACATCCGACCGGTGGTGGCCGCCATCAAGGAGTTCTTCGGAACCTCCCAGCTGTCGCAGTTCATGGACCAGGTGAACCCGCTGTCCGGTCTGACCCACCGTCGCCGGCTGTCGGCTCTCGGCCCCGGAGGTTTGAGCCGGGAGCGGGCCGGTTTCGAGGTGCGAGACGTCCACTTCTCCCACTACGGCCGCATGTGCCCGATCGAGACGCCGGAGGGCCCCAACATCGGGTTGATCGGCTACCTGTCGAGCTACGCCCGGGTCAACGAGTTCGGCTTCCTGGAGACTCCATACCGCAAGGTCAACAACGGCAAGGTCACCGACGAGATCGTCTACCTCACCGCCGATGAGGAAGAGGAATACGTGGTGGCTCAGGCCAACGCCAAGCTGAATCCCAACGGCACGTTCTCCGAGGATCGGGTCCTGGCCCGTCGCTCTCCTCAGGCCGCCTCGCTGCGCGATCTCAAACTCCAGCTGGAGCGAGATGTCTTCTTCGGTGCCACCACCGAGATCAGTCAGGTCCCGGCCGACGAGGTCCAGATGATGGACGTCTCACCCAAGCAGATTGTCTCCATCGGCACCGGTCTGATCCCGTTCCTGGAGCACGACGACGCCAACCGGGCCCTCATGGGGGCCAACATGCAGCGCCAGGCTGTGCCTCTGCTCACGGCCGAGGCCCCCTACATCGGCACCGGCATCGAGCGGCGGGCGGCCTCCGACGCCGCCGACACCCTGGTGGCCGAAGAAGACGGCGTTGTCACCGAGGCCGACGGCAAGTCGATCACGGTCGAGTACAAGAAGTCGGGTAAGAAGGTGTACCGGCTCCTCAAGTTCGCCCGGTCCAACCAGGACACCTGCATCAACCAGAAGCCCCGGGTCGCCGTGGGCGACAAGTTCAAGGCCGGCGATCTGCTGGCCGACGGACCGTCGACCGACAACGGCGAGCTGGCTCTGGGCAAGAACCTGGTGGTGGCCTTCATGCCCTGGGAGGGCTACAACTTCGAGGACGCCATCATCTTGTCCGAACGCCTCCAGCGCGACGACGTGCTCACCTCGATCCACATCAAGGAACACGAGATCGACGCCCGTGACACCAAGCTCGGGCCGGAGGAGATCACTCGTGACATCCCCAATCTGGCCGAGGACATCCTGGCCGATCTCGACGAGCGGGGAATTGTCCGGGTCGGGGCCGACGTCGGTCCCGGCGACGTGCTGGTGGGCAAGGTCACCCCCAAGGGTGAAACCGAGCTGACTCCGGAGGAGCGTCTGCTCCGTGCCATCTTCGGCGAGAAGGCCCGTGAGGTGCGCGACACGTCGCTCAAGGTCCCTCACGGCGAGGTGGGCAAGGTCATCGACGTCAAGGTGTTCAACCGAGACGACAGCCATGAGCTACCCCCCGGCGTCAATCAGCTGGTGCGGGTCTATGTGGCCCAGAAGCGCAAGATCTCGGTCGGCGACAAGCTGGCCGGGCGCCACGGCAACAAGGGTGTGATCTCCCGCATCCTGCCGGTGGAAGACATGCCCTACCTGGCCGACGGCACCCCGGTCGACATCATCCTCAACCCGCTGGGCGTTCCCTCCCGTATGAACGTCGGGCAGGTGCTGGAGTCGCACCTGGGTTACGCCGCCCGCTGGGGTTGGAACATCGACGGTGAACAGGTCGGCGCGCTGCCGATCCAGGGAACCGAGAACAAGACCCGGCCCTTCACCACCCCCGCCACCCTGGTGTCGACACCGGTGTTCGACGGGGCCAAGTGGGACGAGGTGGATCTGGCCGGCGACAAGCCGACCATCCAGACGATCTTCGAGAACCTGAACCCCGAGTCGGTCGACGGCGAGCGGCTGATCCAGCCCGACGGCAAGGCCATCCTCTACGACGGCCGCACCGGCGAACCGTTCGACAACCCGATCATGGTCGGGATCATGTACATCCTGAAGCTGTCGCACCTGGTCGACGACAAGATCCACGCCCGGTCGACCGGCCCGTACTCCATGATCACCCAGCAGCCGCTCGGTGGTAAGGCCCAGTTCGGTGGTCAGCGCTTCGGTGAGATGGAAGTGTGGGCCCTCGAGGCCTACGGTGCCGCCTACTGCCTTCAGGAGCTGCTGACCATCAAATCCGACGACGTGCTGGGCCGGGTCAAGGTCTACGAAGCCATCGTCAAGGGTGAGAACATCCCCGAGCCGGGCATCCCCGAGAGCTTCAAGGTGCTCATCAAGGAGATGCAGGCCCTCTGCCTCAACGTCGAGGTGTTGGCCGAAGACGGCAAGGAGATCGAGATGCGGGAGCTCGACGACGAGCTGTTCCGCACTGCTGAGGAACTCGGGATCGATTTGAGTCGCCCCGAGCGAGGATCCGATGAAGACGACGCGGCCCGGGCTGCTGGCAAGCGGGCGTAGCCCGCTTGCTGCGAGCAAATCCGGACGGTGTCCGGATTTCTCGGGCTGGTGCACAAGGACGAACGAAGACGTAAGGGACCGAAACAACACATGCTAGATGTCAACGATTTCGATCAGCTCAAGATTGGTTTGGCCACCGCCGGTTCCATCCGGATGTGGTCCAATGGCGAGGTCAAGAAGCCGGAAACCATCAACTACCGCACCCTCAAGCCCGAGAAGGACGGCCTGTTCTGCGAGAAGATTTTCGGTCCGCAGAAGGATTGGGAATGTGCCTGCGGCAAATACAAGCGGGTCCGCTTCAAGGGCATCATCTGTGAGCGTTGTGGGGTCGAGGTCACTCGGTCCAAGGTCCGGCGCGAGCGTATGGGCCACATCGAGCTGGCCGCCCCCTGCGTGCACATCTGGTACCTGCGGGGCACCCGGTCGTGGCTGGCCTACCTGCTCATGGGCACCGAGCCCCGGGAGGAACTGAAGGCCAAGCAGCTGGAGAAGGTCATCTACTTCGCCGCCAACCTGGTCACCTGGGTCGACGAGGAGAAGCGTGACGCTGATCTCCCCAACCTCGAAGCGGAGCTGTTGGAGGAGAAGGACGCCATCAACAAGGAGATGGAACTCCGGCTGGCCGAGCAGCACGAGGATCTCGAGGCCGAGCTCAAGCAGATGGAGGCCGACGGGGCCAAGGACACCGAGTTGAAGGCCCGCCAGCGGGCGTTCGACAAGGAGCTGGCCATGACCCGTGAGCAGTACGAGATGGAGATCGACGTACTCGACCGGGCCTTCGAGGAGTTCAAGGATCTCTTCGCCCGTAAGATTCTCGAAGATGAGCTGCTGTGGCGGGAGATGGCCGACCGCTTCGGCGATTATTTCGAGGGCGGCATGGGGGCCGACGCCATCGCCCAGTTGATCGAGCGCATCGATTTCGACGAGGAGGAGGAGAAACTCCGCCTGGCCATCGACGCCCCTGGCGACATGAAGCCGCTGTCGGCCCAGCGCAAGCAGAAGGCCATCAAGCGGCTCAAGATCGTGGCCGCCTTCAACAAGCGCGACGACAACGGCAACCGTCAGAACGACCCCCGGGCCATGATCCTCGATGTGGTGCCGGTAATCCCGCCCGAGCTGCGGCCCATGGTCCAGCTCGACGGCGGCCGCTTCGCCACCTCCGATCTGAACGACCTGTATCGCCGGGTCATCAACCGCAACAATCGACTCAAGCGGCTGCTCGATCTCGGTGCTCCCGAGATCATCGTCAACAACGAGAAGCGCATGCTGCAGGAGGCGGTCGACGCCTTGTTCGACAACGGGCGCCGTGGTCGGCCGGTGACCGGTCCTGGTTCCCGACCGCTCAAGTCGTTGAGCGACATGCTCAAGGGCAAGCAGGGCCGGTTCCGTCAGAACCTGCTGGGCAAGCGGGTCGACTACTCGGGCCGTTCGGTCATCGTGGTCGGTCCGACCCTCAAGTTCCACCAGTGCGGCCTGCCCAAGATCATGGCTCTGGAGCTGTTCAAGCCCTTCGTCATGAAGCGGCTGGTCGATCAGGGCCTGGCTCAGAACATCAAGTCGGCCAAGCGTATGGTCGAGCGGCGCCGTCCCCAGGTGTGGGAGGTGCTGGAGGATGTCATCCAGGAGCACCCGGTGATGCTGAACCGTGCTCCCACCCTGCACCGTCTGGGCATCCAGGCCTTTGAACCGGTGCTGGTGGAGGGCAAGGCCATCCAGATTCACCCGCTGGTCTGTACCGCCTTCAACGCCGACTTCGACGGCGACCAGATGGCGGTACACCTGCCGCTGTCGGCCGAGGCTCAGGCCGAAGCCCGGGTGCTGATGCTGTCGGCCAACAACGTGCTGTCACCGGCTCACGGCCGGCCGCTGGTCACCCCGACTCAGGACATGGTCATCGGCTGCTTCTACCTCACCGAGATGGTGGAGGACAAGAAGGGTGGCGGCGTCTATCGCAACATCGCCGACGTGGAGCGGGCCTATGAGTCGGGTGAGATCCACCTGCACGGTCCCATCACCTTCCGTCACCCCGATCTCTTGTTGGAGCCGGCCAACGGCAAGGGGGCCGAGTACGAGCCGACCACGGCCGGCCGGGTGTTGTTCAACGAGGCGCTGCCCGTGGGCTTCCCCTACATCAACAAGGTGGTCAAGAAGCGGGACATCGGTGAGATCGTCGATCGTCTGGCGTCGGGTTATCCCAAGGCCGAGGTGTCGGCCAGCCTCGACCGGATCAAAGACCTGGCCTTCCACTACGCCGCCAAGTCCGGTCTGACCGTCTCCATCGACGACGTCACCACTCCTCCGGAGAAGAAGGAGATCCTGGATCGTCACGAGCAGGAGGCGGAGAAGATCGAGGGCCAGTTCCGCAAGGGCATCATCACCGACGGTGAGCGGCGCCAGAAGGAAGTGGAGATCTGGACTTCGGCCACCGACGAGGTGCGGGAGGCCATGGAGGTCAGCCTGCGGGCCAAGCAGTTCAACCCGATCGACATGATGGTCGGCTCCGGAGCTCGGGGCAACATGATGCAGGTTCGTCAGATCGCCGGTATGCGTGGTCTGGTGGCCAACCCCCGTGGTGACATGATTCCCCGCCCGATCAAGTCGAACTTCCGTGAGGGTCTGTCGATGTTGGAGTACTTCATTGCTACTCCCGGTGCTCGCAAGGGCCTGGTCGACACCGCTTTGCGGACCGCCGACTCCGGCTACCTGACCCGTCGTCTGGTCGACGTGGCCCAGGAGGTCATCATCAACGATCGTGACCCCTTCGAGCCCGGCCGCCCGGTACGTGGTCTGTTCCTGGAAGACGTCAAGCCCGACGGTTACTACCACAAGGACACCGGTGAGCCGTCCGATGCTTCCGATCCTGATGCCCGTCTGATCCGGACCTACCTGGAGACCCGCCTCTATAGCCGGGTGCTGGCCGACGATGTCGAGCTGGCCGACGGTTCGGTCATGGAGCGGGGCACCATGGTCATGGAAGACGAGATGGCCGTTCTCCGTGACGATCCTCAAGTCACCCGGGTCCGGGTGCTGTCACCGTTGACTGACGATTCGCCGGTCGGCATCACCGCCGCCAGCTACGGCATGTCGTTGGCCACCGGTGATGTGATCGAGGTCGGCGAGGCGGTGGGTGTTATCGCCGCCCAATCGATCGGTGAGCCCGGCACCCAGCTGACCATGCGCACCTTCCACACCGGTGGTGTGGCCGGTGGGGCCGACATCGCCGGTGGTCTTCCCCGGGTGGTCGAGCTGTTCGAGGCTCGCAGTCCCAAGGGCAAGGCCACCCTGGCTCGAATCTCGGGTACCGTGCGGATCGCCGAAGACGAAGGCAAGGGCAAGGTCATCACCATCATCGGCGACGATGACACCGAGGATGACTACATCGTGCCCCTGGCCGCCCGTCTGGAGGTGGTCGACGGTCAGGAGATCAACGCCGGTGATTCCATCGTCGATGGTCCTCGCGACCCCAAGGAACTGTTGGAGATCCGGGGTATCCGGGAAACCCAGCAGTATCTGGTGGAGGAGGTCCAGAAGGTCTACCGGGATCAGGGTGTGTCGATTCACGACAAGCACATCGAGCTGATCGTCCGTCAGATGACTCGACGGGTGGCCATCTCCGAGCCCGGTGATTCCGACTTCCTGCCCGGTGAACGCTGCGATCAGTGGCAGTTCGCCGACGCCAACAAGCGTCTGGTCACCGAAGGTAAGCGTCCGGCCGAGGGTCGGCCCGAGATCATGGGTATCACCAAGGCGTCGCTGGCCACCGATTCGTGGCTGTCGGCTGCTTCGTTCCAGGAGACCACCCGGGTGCTGACCGAGGCCGCCATCGAGGGCAAGTCCGACTCGATGATCGGTCTCAAGGAGAACATCATCATCGGTAAGTTGATCCCGGCCGGTACCGGCCTGCCCCGTCATCGGGAGATGTCGGTCGACGCTCCGGACTACAAGCCGATGTCGTTCTACTCCACCGAAGGTGAAGAACAGGACCCGGCGGCCTGGTTGGCCTCCATCGGAGCCGAGCAGGCCGCCGCGGTCACCCAGCTACCGACGGTGCCCGCCCCCGGCGAAATCGGCTAGTCCCCGGGCCCGGGCCGACAACTCCAAGGTTTGTGCGTTGCGGTGTCACTATGACACCGCAACGCACAAACCTCATTGCTTCTCCACCAGATACAGATCGTAGATGGTGCTGCCTTGGCCGTCGTCGTTGGTCTGGTAGATGGTGATCTGGTTGCCACCGTCGGCCACTGCTCGGTAGGCGTCGGCGATGACGTCTGTGACGTTGAGTCGTTCGGCTGAGCGTTGTTCGGTCGGCACGTATTCCAGAAAGCCGGTCATCTCCACCATGTCGGCGGCCGGAAGGCGGTGACGGGCCCTGACCGTCGACAATGGTTCGGTCATCAGGTGGGAGCAGGGGATCGTGGTGAGGTCCTGGCCCCAGCGGTCGGCGTCCTGCTGGGCGGTGATGAAGGCCTGGTGATCGTGGTCGACGGCATGGAGCACGGCGGTCCGCCCTGATTTCTTGGTGATGGCGGCGGCCGCTTGGGCCGTCGGTGCCACCGTGCCGCATCCGAGGCTCAAGAACCGCAGCCGATCGTCGGTACTCGGTCCTGGTGCCGTTGATGACATCGCTGACAGCACGTGGACGGCATGTTCGGTCACGATGTCGGCCATGACGATCGACCGGTTGATGATGGCGGCGGCGTCGATCGACAGTCGCAGTACCACCAGGCTCCCGGCGTCCATTCGGATCCCGTTGATGGCCGACGACGGTCCGGATCGCCGTATGTGGTCGAGGGCGGCAACCGATGGAGCGAGCTCGTACCACTCCCGCAGGGCCGGCCGTAGCTGACGATCGTAGAACGCCTGGCCGAACGGTTCCAGGTCCTCGGCTTCGATCTTCCGGTGTGAGCTGCGAGCTGTCGTCCGGCCGATGGCGGCGTAGGCTTGGTCAATCTGACGGTCGAGCTCCAGGGTGTAGGCCCGGAAGCGCTCGAACGTCTGCTGATTGACATCCACCCATGAGTTCCGCACGTCCACGTTGTAGACGGCCTTGACCCCCAATGTGGCGGAGATTGCGGGTGCTGCCACCATCGACCGGACTTCGCCCTGATCGGCCTCCGGCGGCACGATCAGGTCGTCCAGGGAGAAAGAGGGGAAGGCAACGATCCCGGGACGTGCGATCTGATGTTTGATTGTCATTGCTTCCCTCCATGGCTTACCAGGCGAACGGTAAGACATCGCCGGCCGGTCGGACAACGGCCTGATCGCATCTGGATCGAAGCTCGTCGGGGGCTGACTTGACCGTGATGGCCTGGTGTTGATAGAGAGGTTTGGTGGCTGCGAAACCCACGGACGGCGACCAGCGGGCACCGATTGTCGATACATCGTTGCTGCCGTTGCTGGCTGAATCACTGGTGGCTTTCGCTGAGTTCGCGGCAGATATGAACTTCTCGGCGGCGGCCAGTCGCCTTCATATCAGTCAGCCTGCGCTCCATGCCAAGGTC
This sequence comes from Acidimicrobiales bacterium, assembly GCA_965216685.1. Classification (GTDB taxonomy): domain Bacteria; phylum Actinomycetota; class Acidimicrobiia; order Acidimicrobiales; family SZUA-35; genus JAHELU01. The sequence goes on along the minus strand of OZ244195.1, from coordinate 1,206,242 downwards.
TCGAAGCTGTCTCGGATTTTGGATTTGACCCTCTATACCAACGACCGAAACGTGTTGACTCTCACGCCCGAAGGTGAGCGGCTTCTGGCCTATACGCTCGATTCCGCCCGGATGGCTGAAGGATTTTGGACCTCCCTCCGGGATGAGAGTCCCCGGACCATGACGGTCGCTGCCGGTCGGGGAAGCTACCTGTTTGTCATATCCGATGCCATCAAGAGGCTTTCGCAACGGCCGGGAGGACTCCGGCTGGTCACCGCCCAGAACGACGCGGCCATTCGGGCTGTACGCCTCGGCGTGGCTGATGTGGCCACCATCGGTGATGTCGTGCCACCATCGGATCTGCATTCGGTCGAGCTCGGCACCTACCCGCTGACTCTGGTGGTCAGCCGCAACCACCGTCTGGCCGGCCGATCCGAGGTGAAGGTTGCCGACCTCGACGGTCTCCGCATGGCCTTGCCCGAGTCGGGGGTGGGACTGCGGGACAATTTGATGGCGATTTTTTGGGCCAACGACGTATCGGTCGTCGTGGAAAGTGAGGCCCTCTACTGGGACTTGTTGGTCCGATTCGTCGAATTCGGTGTTGAGTCGACCGTGGTAAACAGTTTCGTCCCTCTACCCGATGAGTTGGTGGGTCTACCTGTGCTGGATCTGCCGCCGGTCGTATACCACGCCATCTGGCGTCCCGAACGTCAACCGATGGCGTCAGAGCTTCTGGCCCACTTCGACGCGTCCCGATAGGGAACGGGGTTATCAGGTTCAGCTATAGCCCTTCAGAGTTTGGTAGTTCCCCCGGCTCGGTCCCGGCCGGTACGGTCTTGTCCATGGCGGGAGTTTTGACGATGGGCGACAACGGAGGGAAACATGAATTTGGGCTTGAACATCATTGACGCGCCCCATGAGGCGGAGCAGGGCGATGCCGACCACGGCCGCACGTTGTTGGATCTCCTGATTCAGGAACGAGGGGTGACCCCCCACTGGTTGGCGACGGAGTCCGGTGCGCTGTACCGGGAGTTTCGGGTGGCCAAGTCAACCATCCGGAATTGGCAGCAGGGTACGGTGAAGACGGCCCAGGATTGGCGGTCGGTGGCCATCATCGGGCAGCTGCTCGACTTGACCCTTCCCCAGGCCGACCAGTTGCTGGCCTCGCTCGGTTGCATGACGATCAGCCATCGGGCCAAGTTTCCCCTCAACCCGGTCGACGCCGGGATCATCCGCTGGTGGATGAGCTAGATGGCCGTTACTGTCGTCCTATGCCGACACGAATTCCCACCCCCGAGATCGACGCCACCATCGAAGCCATCGGTGATTGGCTGCGAGCGGGCGACAGGATCAAAGCCGAGTTCGAGTTCGACTCGTTCGTCACCGCCTTCGACTTCATGACCGAGGTGGCCGACATGGCCGAACGCCTCAACCATCATCCGGAGTGGTTCAACGTCTACAACAAGGTGTCCATCGAGCTGACCACCCATGATCTCGGGGGGATCACCGATCTTGACCTCGAGTTCGCCGGCTCCATCTCGCAGATGGCCGCTCGCCGACTGGCCGGTGACTAGCGTCCTGAGTCGTCAGTCGGGCTGTGTCCGGCCGCCTCGGACCGGCATGTCGAACACGGTGACCGCCTCGGGCATCGACTCCAGCTGCTCGTCGGTCATGGAGGCGAACCAGGCTCCGTAGCGGCCGGCCAGCGGGAGCGCGGTCAGGCCGTGGGCCACGATGCTGGCCAGACACGTCCAGGTAACGATGGTGAGGATCGTGTCGGCCATGTCGTTCTGCAGATGCTCGACCACGAACTGCACGAACAGAATGGAGGCCAATCCTCGGGGGCCGAACCAGCCGAGGTAGCCGACCGAGGGCCACTCCAGGCCGGTGCCGAGCAGTGACAGGGCGACCGGTACCATGCGGACCACCGTCAACGACAGCACGACGTAGAGAGCGATGGCCGGGGTCAGCTGGTCCAGTCGTGGCCCCAACAACAGCACGCCCCAGAAGAAGAAGGTGAGCAGGACGAACAGCTGGCCCTCGTCCTCCACGAACTCGGTGGCCGGTTCGCACTGCGAACGGGCCACGGCACCAAAGGCCAACCCGGCCACGAAGGCGGCCACGAACCCATTGCCTTCCAGTGATTCGGCGGCGGCGAAGGCGGCGGCGGCCACCGCCACCACCGCGATCTGCCGCAGGACTCCGTCGACCAGGCCCCGCTCGTTGAACCGATCGATCAGCCGGCCGGCCACCACGCCGACCACCACGCCGGCCAGCAACCCGAATCCCAACTGGCGGGACACGAACTGGAACCAGTCGAGCGAACCCTCCTCGGCTCCGGCGATTGCCACCAACACCGTGATGGCCGGCACCATCAGCCCGTCGTTCAGGCCGCTCTCCACGTTCAGGGCCTGACGAATGCGCAGCGGCACCCGCTCGTCGCTGACCACGGCCTGCCCCAGGGCGGCGTCGGTCGGGGTCAACACGGCGGCCAGGACGGCGGCCTCGATGATCAGGAACTCACCGAACACCAGCCGGCCGGCCACGGTGCCGGCGGCGATGGTCAGCGGCAGACCGATGGTCAGCATGCGGATCGGTATCCCGGCGTTCTCCCGAAGTTTGGCCAGATCGATGCGGGTGGCGTCGCCGAACAACACAATGACCAGCGTGGCCTCGGCCAGGATCTCGACGGTCCGGTCGGCCACCTCACCCTCGACGATCGTGAGCCCGGCCACCGCGGTCAGCGCCCCGGCCAGGGCGAACACCATCGGACCCGATATCGATCGCCGGTTCAGCCAGCCCGACCAGAGGGCGTAGCCCAACATCAGGAGGGCGATCAGCAGGACTTGTGGTGGGCCCATGGCTACTACCTTGGCCTATAACCGGGCGGCGATGTCCTCCGGGGTGACCATCGGCCCGAACCGGTCGGTGACGTTGCCGGCTCCGTCGACCAGGAACTTCTCGAAGTTCCAGGTGATGTCGGGTGAGTCCCCCTTTCCCGGCTGGGCCGCCTTCAACAGGGTGTACAGCGGTGCCTCATTGTCACCGTTCACGTCGATCTTGGCGAACATGGGAAAGTTGACGTCGTAGGTCGACGTGGCGAACTCCAGGATCTCGGCGTTGCTGCCCGGCTCCTGGTTGCCGAACTGGTTGCAGGGAAAGGCCAGCACGGTCACGTCGTTGCCGTCATCATTGTGGAGAGCACGCAGACCTGCGTACTGGGGGGTGAGGCCTCAAAGACTGGCCACGTTGACAACAAGGCAGCGCCGGCCCCGAAATTGCTCGAACGAGACGGGTTCGCCGGTGATCCGTGGCATGTTGAGGTCGTGGAAGTTCGACATGGCCGTGACGATAGCGGCCGAGATGAGTGAACCGATCAACAACGAGACGGCGGCGGCGGCCGAGGCCGTGACTGAGGAGCGTGACGAGCTGCGTCGGCTCTGTCGGCCGTTGAGCGGATCCCGACCTGAGCCCGAACATGGCGAGCTGGAGCGGGTGGCGGCCTGGTGTCAAAGCAACGACATCAAAGCCGATTCCTACGGCCAAGGCCCTGATCTGGCCGCCTTCGAGGATCGGGTGGCTGATCTGCTGGGTTGCCCGGCCGCCCGCTTCATGCCGTCGGGCACCATGGCTCAACAGATCGCGGTACGGGTCTGGTCGGAGCAGTCCGGTCGCCGCCTGATCGGCATGCACCCGACCTGTCACCTCGAACTCCATGAGGAGGAAGGCTACGCTCGGCTACACGGCCTACACCGCGTCCTGGTGGGGGAGGCGGGACGGCCGATGAGGCCCGCCAATCTTGACGCCGTGCCCGAACCGATGGCGGCCCTGATCGTCGAGCTTCCCACCCGGGAGAACGGAGGTCAGCTGGCGTCGTGGGACGACCTGGTCGCCCTCAGCACCGAGGCCCGCCGCCGCCACATCCATCCTCACCTCGACGGGGCGCGGTTGTGGGAGGCGGCGGCCGGATACGAGCGACCGCTGGACGAGGTGGCCGGCCTGTTCGATTCGGTCTACGTGTCGTTCTACAAAGGCATTGGCGCCCTGCCCGGGGCCGTGCTGGCCGGACCGACCGATGTCATTTCGCAGGCCACGATCTGGCAGCGACGATCGGGCGGTAATCTCTACACCTCGATGGCCAACTGGGCTTCGGCCGCCATGCGGCTCGATGATCAGCTGGCCAAGATGACGGCCTACCGTGACCGGGCCCGGGAGCTGGCTGGGGTGCTGTGCCGGCTTGACGGTCTGACCGTCAACCCGGAGCGGCCCCAGGTCAACATGTTCCACGTCTTCCTGACCAGTGACCGGGCGGCGCTACTGGCTGCCCGCGACCAGACTGCCCGCGACCATCGACTGTGGCTCCACGGCGGGTTGCAGGCCACCGACGTCCCGGGCATTCACCGTTTCGAGGTGACCATCGGTGACTCGGCCATGGACATCGACCCCGGCGACCTCGCCGTGGCCTTCGAACACCTTCCAGACCGGCGATTGAATCGACGCGCTCCAACCACAACCGCCCATCGCTACGATTGTGTCCATGGCTCCGTCAACCGCCAACACCATCACGTTCTTCTTCGCCCTCCTGGCCATCGTCGCCTTCGGCATCGCCGTGGCCGTGCTGATCTCCGCTCTGACCGGTGACCGCCTCCGGGTGATTGCCGCCCTGCGCCCGATCGGGGTCGAGTTGGCGGCGGCCGTGGCCACCACCTCCATGGTCGGCTCCCTGATCCTGTCCGAAGCCATCGGCTACGTTCCCTGCCTCAACTGCTGGATCCAGCGGGCCTTCATGTATCCGGCCGCCCTGTTGTTGATTGCGGCCGCCGCCAGCAAGCGTATGGCTCTGGCCAGTGTCGCCGGGATGTTGTCGGTGGCCGGCTTGTGTGTGTCGATCTTCCATCGCTACGAGCAGGCGGCGGGAGTGGAGATCGGTGGCCTGTGCGACGCCGCCGCCCCGTGCTCCACCAAGTTCGTCAACCACTTCGGCTTCATGACCATCCCCACCATGGCCGGTTGCGGGTTTGCCGCCATCATCGCTCTGGTCGCCGTGACCGTATGGAGCAACCGATCAGCAACCGATGGTGCGGCCACAATGGTCGACGAGCGGCAAGCGGTGTCCTAGTATTCGACGTCGGTGGGAAACGGCTTTTCCAACTGCTCGTCGTCTACATTTTGCCTGAATCGGGGGTTCTCCTCGATCTGAACACGGGTCAATCTGAGACCACCGGCCATAACCGTTCCCCAGATGGTGATGGCAAACACGATCACCCCGATCACAAAGACAACGGTCTCGATCACGACGGCCCTCCTTCGCCGGCCACCCGCTCCAGAACCGGTTTGTCCGACAACTCGGTCGAGGACAGGACGAGTGTGCCCAGCGAGTGGATAGAGGGCACCCACAGCCCCACGAAGATGGCGGCCGTGGGATCATCCAGCAGGAAATACAGGGTTACGGAAAAAACGAACGATGCAAATCCGGCGATCATGAACGGCAGCTTCAAACGCATATGAGCCGGGAATCTCGACACAGGATCAACCTCCATAGTTGGTACGAGTTGACAACCATAGAACGTCGACCGTCGGTGTTTTGGATGCGCGCCCGGCGGAAAAGTCGATGCCCGGTCAACGGGTTCGACGAGCCACTGCCGGCCTAATGCCGGCTGACGGTCCAACCCGGATCGATCTCCGGCTGGTAGGAGCAGAAGACTCCGGTTCTGATGGCCCCGTCGAGGTGACGACCCAAGGTGTCGTGCTCGGCCGTGATCCTGGAGATGGCGTCACGGATTCGACGGGTGACGGCTGACCGGGCCCGCTCGGCGTCGCCTCCGGTGGTGCGGGTTCGTCCCGCCAATCCGAGGCCCGCCGCCAGCTGGTCGACCACCGCATCGAGCTCGACTTGGAGGCGCTCCACCTGTCCCATGTCGTTGTCGGCCTCGGCGGCCTCGAGATCGGCCTGCAGTTCCCGGACCCTGCCCTCATAGGCCCGACGAGCTTCTTCGTCGATGGTCGACAGACCGCTTTGTTCGGTTCCTGTCGCCCCGGCGAGATCGAGAACGTGCAGTTCCCGGCCCGGTGCGGCCAGCAGCCGAGCCAGGTCGGCCAGGCCCTTCGACTGTCGTAGCCGGATCGTCTGGCCGGCGTAGTCGACCCGCCACACGTCTCCCTCGTCGATCCAGGCGTTGGGCTCGACGTCGTGCGTGATCTCGAAGTCCGATGCCGGCTCGGAGTCGGCGACCAGTTGCGTGAGTTCCCTTCGGGCCAGCAGAAACGCCTCCCGACGGCTCAGCCCCCGACCGGGCGAACCGCTCACGTCGGGTACCCCGACAGTCAGCGGCGTGGCCACGTTGGTGATGGGCAGGCTCTCGGCTGTCGCCGCTAGATCGACCCACGACGTGCCGGGCACCGATGCCAGTACCTGCACGGCCCCGTCGAGCACAAGCCGCAACTCGGTCAGGTTGCCGCTGGCCTGGAGTGTGGCCAGCACCTCGAGCAGAGCTTGGGCCGCCCCTCGGCGATCATCGGAGGCCAACTTGACCTCGGCCAACCCCCGCAGGCCGCAGACGGTGCCGGCCGGGTACTTGATCGATCTCGACAACGTCACCGCTTCTTCCAGCGCCTGACCGGCCCGGGTCAGCAGCGACGCCGGGTCATCGGCCAGATCGGCTCGGTCGGCCGGATCGTCTCGGTCGGCCGGATCGGCTCGGTCGGACGGTCGCCAGGTTGATCGACGGTGGGCCAGGGCCAGGGCGTGGCCCCGGGCCGCCAGTGACCAGGCCACGTTGATCTGGGCTCCCGCCTTCCGGCCCCGCTCAATGGCGGTGTCGATGGCGGCCAACCCGGCGGCCACATCACCGAGTTCGGCGGTCAGGGCGCCGTAGTCGGTCCACAGCTCCATGGCCATGCCGGGCAGAGCTGCCGTCTCGGCCGCCTCCGCCCCCACCCGAAAGTGGTGGTGGGCCTCGTCGACCTCCGACCGGGCACGGTGAGATTGGGCTACCACCCGATGGAGGGTGGCCGTCGCCGTCGGCGAGCTGAATCCTTCCTCGAATGCCGACCGGGCCAGGGCCAGCGCACCGTCGGGGTCACCCAGGAGGTTTCGACAGGTGGCCACCGTGGCCACCGCATCGGCCCAGGTGGGGCCACGATGCTCGGGCCAGCGGGCCAGCACCGCTTCCCCCAGCCTGGCAACCTCGGGCGTGTGGGCCTGATGAATGACGCCCCACAGCACCGCCATCAGCAAGTGGGCCCGGTGACCGTCGTCATCATGGTCGAGGGCCCAGGTCAGTGCGGCCGAGATGTTGTCGAACAGGGCCAGCAGATCGGTGATCAGACTGGAGTGCCAGCCGGTGCTCGATCGGGCGATGATGCCGACCGCCATCTCCACGATGTGATCGATGTAGCGGTTCTCGACGTCGCGTTCCCGACCGGAGCCGGCCAGCCGCTGCCGGGCGACCGCTCGGACCGGATGAAGCAGCCGGAACCAGCCACCGTCGACCCCGGTGGCCCGTTCGACCAGCGAGGAGTTGACCAGCTCCGACAGCCATCGGCGGGCCTCCTCAGGGGAGGTGGCGTCAGGGGTGGTGACGGCGGCGGCCATCGAGGCGGTGAACGGTCCGGCGAAGACGGCCAGGCTGTCGAGGTGATGGGCCAGATCGGAATCGAGCAGGCTGTAGGACCAATCGATCAGCTCGGTCACGCTACGGTGCTGTGGTCGTCCCCGGAATCGAGGTCGGGCCAGGGCGTGGGTGTGGGTCGTCAGGTTGTCGGCCATCTCGGCCAATGTCATGGTCCGCAGCTGGGCGGCGGCCAGTTCGATGGCCAGGGGGATGCCGTCCAGACGCTGTACGACGTCGGCCGCCAGACGGCCGTCGGCCCCAGGATCCAGGTCGACTCCATGGTCGGAGGCTCGCTCGAACAGCAGTTGCACGGCGGCGGCGTCGAGATCGAGGGCCTCAGGTCCGGGAACGGCCAATGGACCCAGAGCCACGATCGACTCGTGGGGCAGGTCGAGCGGTGATCGGCTGGTGGTCAGAACCGTGGCCGCCGGCCAGCTCTCGACGAGCTCGCTGATCACCACGGCGGCCTGATCGAGAACGTGTTCGCAGTTGTCGACCAGTATCAGCACCGAGCGAGGCTCCGGTGTCTGGGTCAGTGTGGCCAGATCGGGATAGCCGAGTTGGCTGGCCAGAGCACCGGCCACGGCGTTGCCGTAGTCGACCCGGGTCAGGTCAACCTCGACGAATCCCCGTTCGTAGTCCGACACGATGTTGCGGGCCACATCCCGGGCCAGGGCCGACTTGCCGATACCACCCGGTCCGGTCACGGTGATCAGTCGGCGGGCCCGGATCCGTTCGGCCAGGCGCCGGCTGTCGTTGCTGCGCCCGAGAAGACCCACGTGGAACCACCTCCGTGACAAGTATCTCAGATGATGCCGGCTTCGATCTCACAATGTTCGGGCAAATCTCACGCCTTCAGGGTGAATACAGACATCATCACACGAAGGAGCCACATGATGGCCAACAACTCAACCCTGACCGCCAAGTCCACCGAGATCGGTGGACTTCCGCCGGCCGACGGCCGCATCCTCATGACCGACGGCGGCCTGGAAACCACACTTGTGTTCCACCGGGGCCTCGACCTGCCCGATTTCGCCGCCTTTCCTCTGCTCCGCAGCGACGATGGCCGAGCGGCGCTGGCCGCCTACTATCAGCCCTATCTGGCCGCCGCCCGTCGAGCCGGTATCGGCATGGTGGTCGACACGCCGACCTGGCGGGCCAATCTCGACTGGGGAATCCGTCTCGGGTTCAGTGCCGACGAACTGACGGCGGTGAACATCGAGGCCGTTGACTACGTTCGGTCGCTCATCGCGGTCGGAACCACCGAGACCCGGCTGATCAACGGTGTCATCGGGCCCCGAGGCGACGGCTACGTCATCGGTCAGACGATGACGGCCGAGGAATCGGCTCGCTATCACAGCCTGCAGGTCCGGGCGTTCGCCCAGGCCGACGTCGACCTGATCACGGCGGTGACCATGACCTACAGCGACGAGGCCATCGGTATCGTCCAGGCCGCTCGGGCGGTTGGCAAGCCGGTGGTGATCTCGTTCACCGTGGAAACCGACGGCCGGCTGCCCTCGGGCCAGACGTTGGCCGAGGCCATAGCGGCAGTCGACGGTGCCGGGGGCGACGCCGGGCCCAAGTTCTACATGATCAACTGTGCCCACCCCAGCCACTTCGTCGCCGCCCTTGAGGCCGGGGAGGAGTGGGTCGGCCGGATCGGAGCCGTACGGGCCAACGCGTCGCGCATGAGCCACGAGGAACTCGACAACGCCCTCGAGCTCGACCGAGGCGATGTGGCCGAACTGGCCGGCGACTATGTGGCCTTGCGACAGCTGTTGCCCGGCCTCCGGGTGGTCGGCGGCTGCTGTGGAACCGACCACGAACACGTCGAGGCCATCGTCGAACGCCTCAGCCGTCAGCCGGTGTGACGAAACGGCCGGGACCGGGCCGGGTGAGAACGGTCCCGGCCCGGTCACGGCTACCCTTTGTGGTTGGGCAGACAACGCTCTCCGGATCCATCCGTTCGCTACCAACCACAAGAGAACTTCAATGGCTCAAACCAAAACCCCTGTCGCCAATCCCGAGGCAGGTTCGAACAAGATATTCACCCTGGCCATCGCCGGCATTCTCGTCCTGGGGCTGGCCGGGATCGCCTGGGTGGCCACCAGCCGCGATGCCGTCAACTTCGACGGCGAGCAGACCGCGGCGGTCGAGGTCACCGGAGAGGTGCTGCCTCCCATGCCCGGCTCCGGAATCAGCACCGATCCGTCGGCCGATCCCGCCATCGGCATGACCATGCCCACCATCACCGGGACGGGTTTCGCTGACGAGGAGATCGCCATCGCCGACGACGGTCGGGCCAAGGCCGTCTACTTCCTGGCCCACTGGTGCCCTCACTGCCAGGCCGAGGTGCCACGGATCGTCGACCTCATCGAGGACGGCGGCCAACCGGCCGACCTCGACATCTACGGCGTGTCCACCTCGGTCGACGCCAGCCGGGGCGGGGCCTACCCGCCGGCCGCCTGGTTCGACCGGGAGGGCTTCGACGTGCCGGTCATCCGTGACAACGAGAGCAGCGAGGCCTTCAACCTGTTGGGTGGAGGCGGCTTCCCGTACACCATCTACGTTGACGCCAACAACACCATCGTGGCCCGTAGCTCCGGCGAGCTGGACCCGGCCGCCATCCAGAGCATCTGGGAGATCACGGCAGCCTCGGCCGGCGCTGGCGACAGCGACAGCGACGGCGACGAGTAGCCGTTCTCCCAACAGCCTGGCGGGTACACGACCCCCTAGACGGGTCGCCGAACCGCCAATGTGCCGCCGAGGGGGTCGTCGAGCCGCCAACGTGGTGGTCGACCCGCCCCGCCCTGGTGACAGGGCCAAATGGCCGGCGCACTATGCATCACCGGTGAGGATGTGCCAAGCTCTAAGTCGTCCCCTGCTGGCGCGGCGCGGTTGTCGCCGGCCTGCGCCCGGGGTCGTGATCCTTCGCCATGTCTTGACGGCGAAGGCAATGTGTCATGAGCTAGACCAACCAGACCGCATCTAACCGAAGGGGGTCACATGCAGGTCGAAATGACCGTGAACGGTCAAGCAATGTCAGCCGACGTGGAACCGCGAACATTGCTCGTCCACTATCTCCGGGACAATCTCGGACTGACCGGAACAAATGTCGGGTGCGACACCAGCTCCTGCGGGGCCTGCACCATTCACATCAACGGTGAATCGGTGAAATCCTGCACCATGTTGGCCGTGCAGGCCCGGGGCGCCGAGGTGACCACCATCGAGGGCATGGCCTCTGACGGGGAGCTGCACCCGATGCAGCAGGCGTTCATGGAGTGCCACGGCCTGCAGTGCGGCTTCTGTACGCCAGGCATGGTCATGGCCGCCACCTCCCTGCTCGACGAGAACCCGTCGCCCAGCGAGGCCGACGTGCGGGAAGGGCTGGAAGGCAACCTTTGCCGCTGCACCGGCTACCACAACATCGTCAAGGCCGTGCTCTCGGCCTCCGGCCAGGGAGGCGGCTGAACAAATGACTGCTACTGAACCCCATGTGGGATCCCGCAAACTCCGCAAGGAAGACCCCAAACTCCTCACCGGCGAGGGCAAGTATGTCGACGACATTCACGCCCCCGGCGAGCTGTGGATGGGCATGGTTCGATCGACCATGGCCCACGCCCGGATAACCAACATCGACACCGCCGAGGCGGCGGCGGCCGACGGTGTCCACGCCGTCTACACCGGTGCCGACCTGGCCGACATGGGCCTGTGGGCCGCCCCGCTGCCCTGCGCCTGGCCGGTGACTCCCGACATGGTCAACCCACCCCACTATCCGGTAGCCAACGGCGAAGTCCACCACGTGGGTGAGATCATCGCCGTGGTGCTGGCCGACTCCCGCTATGGGGCGGCCGACGCCGCCGAACAGGTGGTGGTCGACTACGAACCGCTGCCGGTCGTCTGCTCGATCGCCGAGGCCCGCGACGGCGAGGCCACCGCCCACTCCGATCACGAGTCGAACAAGGCGTTTCACTGGCCGCTGGTGCCCGATCCCGAGGCTCTCGACGACGCCTTTACCAACGCCACCCACGTGGTCTCGGCCGAGTTCGAGCAGCAACGCCTCATTCCGGCGGCCATGGAGCCCCGGGGTGTGCTGGCCGTGCCCGCCCCCCACGGGGGCGACGTCACGCTGTACAGCGCCACCCAGGTGCCCCACATCCTCAAGGTGATGGCGGCGGCCACCACCGGGATTCCGGAGATGAAGATCCGGGTGGTTGCTCCCGCCGTCGGTGGCGGCTTCGGGGCCAAGCTGAACATCAATCCCGATGAGATCCTGGCCCTGACCCTGGCCAACAAGCTGAGCCGGCCGGTGCGCTGGACCGAAACCCGCTCGGAGGCGGCGTTCTCCACCCATCAGGGCCGGGGTCAGCTGCAGAAGATCGAGGTGGCGGCCGACGGCGACGGCAAGATTCAGGGCGTCCGGGTCCACATCGACGCCGACATGGGGGCCTACATGATGCTCATCACCCCTGGTGTGCCGCTGCTGGGCAGTTTCCTCTACACAGGCGTCTACGACGTGCCCGCTTTCGGGTTCACCTGCGACGGCTATTTCACCAACCTGACCCCCACCGACGCCTACCGTGGCGCCGGTCGGCCCGAGGCCAGCTACGCCATCGAGCGGGCCATGGACCTGTTGGCGGCCAAGGTCGGTGTCGGCCCCGACGAGATCCGGCGCCGCAACTACCTGGCCGGAGGCGAAGCCTTCGAGAACCTGGAAACGGCCTCGACGCTGGTGTTCGACTCCGGCAACTACGGCCCCAACCTCGACGCCGCCCTGGAAATGGCGGGCTATGCCGACTTGCGGGCCGAACAGCAGCGCCGCCGTGACGCCGGTGAGTCGAAGCAGCTCGGCATCGGCTTGTGCACCTACGTGGAGATCTGCGGCCTGGCTCCCAGCCGGGCCCTCGGCGGTCTCAACTACGGCGCCGGCGGTTGGGAGCACGCCACGGTGCGGTTCCTGCCAACGGGCAAGGTCGAGGTGGTGTCGGGTTCGACCCCGCATGGCCAAGGCCACGAGACGACGTGGTCCCAGATCGTGGCCGACAAACTCGGCATCGATCCCGACGATGTGACGGTGCTTCACTCCGACACCGCCATCAGCCCTCTCGGTATGGACACCTACGGCTCCCGCTCGCTCGCCGTCGGCGGTGTGGCCATCGCCATGGCCTGCGACAAGGTGGTGGAGAAGGCCAAGCTGATCGCCGCCCACCAGCTGGAGGCCAACCCCGACGATCTGGAGTTCGCAGGCGGTGCCTTCACCGTCAAGGGCTCGCCCGACAAGACCATGCCCATCCAGGGCGTGGCCTTCGGGGCGTTCACGGCCCATGATCTGCCCGACGGCATGGAGCCCAACCTGCAGGAGCAGGTGAACTTCGATCCACCCAACTTCGCCTTCCCCTTCGGCACCCACGTTTGTGTCGTCGAGGTCGATGAAGACACCGGCGGTGTCGAGCTGATCGACTACACCGCCATCGACGACTGCGGCAACCAGGTCAACCCGTTGATCGTGGAGGGTCAGGTCCACGGCGGCATCGTCCAGGGTGTGGCCCAGGCGCTGTGGGAGGGGGCCAGCTACGACCACGACGGCAACTGCCGTAACCCGTCGTTCCTCGACTATCTGGTGCCTTCGGCCGCCGAGGTCCCCTACATGAAGCTGGGCTCGACCGTCACGCCGTCGACCTCCAACCCGTTGGGGGTCAAGGGGGTGGGGGAGGCCGGAACGATCGGTTCGGCCGCCGCTGTGATCAACGCCGTGTGCGACGCCCTCAGCCCCTACGGGATCGACGACATCAAGATGCCGGCCACACCGGCCCGAGTGTGGAAAGCCATCCAGACGGCCAAGGAGGGTCAGTCATGATTCCAGCTGCGTTCGACTACGTTGAGGCGGAATCGGCCGACGCCGCCATCGCGGCTCTGGGCCAGCACGGCGATGAGGCCAAGCTGCTGGCCGGTGGCCACAGCCTGATACCGCTGATGCGGTTTCGGCTGGCCACGCCGTCGGTCCTGGTCGACATCGGCCGGCTCGATGACCTGAGCTACATCCGGGAGGAGGGCGGTCATATCGCCATTGGCGCACTGACCACCCACCGGGCGTTGGAGACCAGTCAGCTGCTCAAGGCCCAGGCTCCGATGCTGTCTCATGTGGCATCCAAGATCGGCGATCCTCAGGTGCGGCACAAAGGGACGATCGGTGGTTCGCTGGCTCATGGCGACCCGGCATCGGATCTTCCGGCCGCCCTGTTGGCCCACGGAGGATCGGTGATCGCCCGGGGACCAAACGGCGAGCGGGAGATCGCCGCCGGCGATTTCTTCACCGGCTTTCTGGAGACCGCTTTGGCCCCTGACGAGCTGATGACCGAGATCCGGATTCCCAACTCGGCCAACGCCGGGTGGTCGTTCCAGAAGTTCAACCGGCGGGCCCAGGACTGGGCCATCGTTGGTGTGGCCGCCCTGGTGCCCAAGAATAACGACCCGGCTCGGGTGGCGCTTATCAACATGGGGCCGACGCCCATGACGTCGGTCGCCGTTGAGCAGGCGCTGGCTGGTGGAGCGGGCGTGGATGATGCCGCCGCCCTGGCCGCCGAGGGGACCTCACCGCCTGAGGATCTCAACGGCGACGCCGAGTACCGCAGCCACCTGGCCCGGGTGCTGACCAAGCGGGCGCTCACCGAGGCCGGCTGATCGAACCCGGTTTCTGTGCCCTCCAAGCCCCGTTTTCGGGGCCTGGAGGGCACGAAACCGAACCCTGGGGCTGTAACCAATCTGAACAGGAGCTGCAATCCAGAAGTCTGATGGGTTGCAGCTCTTGTCTTTTTCGTCGCTTTTAACCGGCGATGGTAGGATTGCCCCGTCGTTCGTGGGCCCACTCTCGGGGAGAGGAAAAGAGTGCGCCCACGAACGGCGTCTTCGTTTTTGCCGCCCGATCCGTCGGGCGGTGGCGATTCCGACCTTTACCTGGTCAAGCAGTAGCCTTGACGGTTGTGAACAACGAATCTCCCGGCCCCTCAGACCTCACCGGACCGAAGTCGGTCGACGAGGTGATGGCCGGTCTGGCCGACAACGACTATCTGGCCGACGAGGGTTTGGCCACGTCGATCTTCCTCTCCCTTTCCCTCAACCGGCCGTTGTTTCTGGAGGGCGAGGCCGGCGTCGGGAAGACCGAGGTGGCCCGGGTTCTGTCCCGCTGGCTCGACGGACGCCTCATCCGGTTGCAGTGCTATGAAGGCATCGACTCGGCCCAGGCCGTGTACGAATGGGACTATTCCCGCCAGCTGCTGCACCTCCGCACGGCCGAGGCGACGTCGACCAACCTCGATGCCGAGCAGCTGGAGAACGAGCTCTACGACGAACGTTTCCTCATCCGACGAGCCCTGCTGGAGGCGATCGACGCTCCGGCCGGACCACCGCCGGTGCTGTTGATCGACGAGATCGACCGGGCCGACGACGAGTTCGAAGCCTTCCTGCTGGAGGCCCTGTCCGACTACAGCATCACCGTGCCCGAGCTGGGCACCTTCACCGCCGAGCGCCCACCCCGGGTGGTGCTCACCTCCAACCGCACCCGCGACGTCCACGACGCCCTCAAGCGGCGCTGTCTCTACCACTGGGTGGAGCACCCCGATTTCGATCGGGAGGTGGAGATTGTCAAACTGCGAGCCCCGGGGGTGGCCGACACGCTGGCCCGCCAGGTGGCGGCGGCCACCGAGGCCATGCGGGGATTCGGCCTTTATAAGCCGCCCGGTGTGGCCGAAAGTATTGACTGGGCGCTGTCATTGGCCGCCCTGGGACGAGAATCGATCGACGAGGCATCGGTGGTGGCAACGCTGGGAACCGTACTCAAATACCGGGAAGATCAGGATCGGGTGGCCACCCACGGCATTCCCGATCTGGTTCGCAACGCCTTGTTGCGTTCCGGGAGCTGATATGGATCCGGCGGCGGCACCGGTCGAGATGGTGTCAGCCGTCGATCACGGCGAGCGACTGGCCGTCGGGTTCTGCCGGGTGCTACGCCGGGCCGGGGTCCGCCTACCGCCGTCGGCCACCATCAACTTCGTCGACGCCGTCGGTCTGGTGGGCGCCGAAACCCGCGACGCCGTGTATTGGGCCGGGAGGGCCACCCTGATCCACCGCCCGGAGGACATCGCCCTTTACGACCGGGTGTTCGCCGTCTACTGGCAGCGCCAGCAGGGCGAGTCGATCGGTTTCGAGGGCACCCCTCAACCGGTCGTCCTGGCTCTTGATCTGGGAGAAGACGACGACCCCGACCCCGACTCCGACGACGACGGCGAGCGGGACAGCGAGATTCAACCCGTTCGCTTCAGCCGGACCGAGATCCTCACCAACAAGGACTTTGCCGACTGCACGCCGGAGGAACTGGACGAGCTAACCCGGCTGATGGCCCGCCTGGCCTTCACCACCAGTCAACGCCGCAGCCGTCGCCTGGTGGCGACCAAAGGACGGGGGGATCGACCTGATCTCCGTCGCACCGTGCGTTGGGCACTACAGCATCAGGGGGAACCCCTGCGTCGGGCCTATCTGGACAAAGCCACTCGGCCCCGACGATTGGTTCTGGTGCTTGACGTCTCCGGTTCCATGGAGCCCTATGCTCGGGCTCTCATTCGTTTCGCTCACGCCGCCGTGGTGGCCCGAGGCCGGACCGAGGTCTTCGCTCTGGGAACACGCCTGACCCGCCTGACCCGTCACCTCACCAGCCGTGATCCCGATATCGCCCTGCGAGCGGCCATGCCCGAGGTCAAGGACTGGGCCGGGGGTACTCGGCTGGGAGACGGCATCCGGGAGTTCAACAACGAGTGGGGCATCAGGGGCTTGGCCCGGGGCGCCATCGTGGTCATCCTCAGCGACGGCTGGGACCGGGGAGATCCCACCGAACTCGGGCAGGAGATGGAGCGGCTCCATCGAGTGACCCGGGAGCTGATCTGGGTCAACCCGTTGAAGGCCAGTCCGGGCTACGCCCCGCTGGCGGCGGGAATGGCGGCCGCCCTTCCCCATGTTGATCGTTTTATCGAAGGCCATTCATACGCCTCGCTGGAACAGCTGGCCATCATCCTGGCCGGAGTCGGATCGGACAGAGTCCGCGAATTGAAAGTCTCATGAACCAACCGCCACCACTGAACCCACCTCCTGTCGAGGCGCCGACCGGACCGCCGTTCGGTCCCCAGACCGGATCGCCCACAACCGCACCACCCCCCATTGGCCGCTACCGCCCCCAACGTCCCTGGTGGGGGTTGGGCGATGTCCTGCTGGGCGTACCGTTCTTTCTCGCCCTGTCGATCGTGGGGTTCGTGATCGGCGTCGCCGTCATCGGGGTCGATGGGCTGATCGACGTGGTGGAGACCGGCGACATGACGATGCTGCCGCTGGGAATCCTGGGCTTCTCACTGCTGTTCCAGCAGCTGGGTCAGGGGCTGTGGCCGTTCATCGTCTCCCGCTGGAAGGGGCTGGGACCGGTCAGCGATTGGCGGCTGCGGTTCAAGCCCAGCGATCTCGGCATCGGTCTCGGCGTGGCCGTGGTCGGCCTGATCGGTGCCGGGGCGGCGGGCATGGTCGCCACCCGGCTGGTTGGTTTGACCGATGAGGCCGCAGCCGACAACACCCAGTTCCTCCGCGACGCCGAGGGGACCCCGTGGTTGG
Source organism: Acidimicrobiales bacterium (assembly GCA_965216685.1). Taxonomy (GTDB): domain Bacteria; phylum Actinomycetota; class Acidimicrobiia; order Acidimicrobiales; family SZUA-35; genus JAHELU01. Next base: position 1,189,002 of record OZ244195.1, on the reverse strand, counting down.
CGGTGATCCTGTTCGCCGCCGTCGTCGGCGCCCCGGTGACCGAGGAGCTGTTCTTTCGGGGCCTCACGTTGCGGGCCCTGGAGAAACGAATGGGTTCACGGTGGGCGGTGGTGCTGTCGGCCGTGATCTTCACCCTGCCCCACTTCACCACCCCGGACTGGCAGGGCACGACCGTGTTGTTCGCTTCCATCTTCACCGTTGGACTCGTCCTGGGCGCGGTGACGGTCAAGACCGACCGGCTGGCACCGGCCATCATCGCCCACATGATTTTCAATGCCGTCGGCTCAGCCGCCGCCCTCGGCTGGTTCGACCAGTTCGGCGTTTAGATCCCCGAGTTCCGTCGTCCTCGAATCCGGTTCTGGGGGTTCCCAGGGGTCGCTTGCGACCCCTGGGAACCCCAGAACGGCAGCTGCTTGTCTGCCGGTTATCGGCTGACCAGCCGCTCCAGCCGGCGCATGCCGTAGCGAAATCCGCCGGCCGACAGCCGCTCCACCAGCGGCCGCATGAAGCGGGGAACCTTGGCCACGGTCACGTCCTCGAACCATTCCACCTCAGCCCCCCGAGGGTGGGGGCGCACGGTGAACCCGGCCCGGCCGGCCAGCACCGGACCCAATTTCTCGACCTCGCAGTATCCGGTTTCGTTCTCGTCGTCCCAGAGGCACTCGGCCACTCGCATCCGGTCCTCCAGGGCCAGAGGTCCCGGACCGGTCCAGGCCGTGAACTCGGCCCCCACCGCCGTTGGATCACCGCTACCGATCTCGACCCGGGTCGACGGGATCCATTGCTCGTGGCCCTTCCAGTCGATCATCTCCTCCCACACCCGGCGGGGTTCAGCGTCGAAGTTGGTGGTGACGGTGAAGGTTATCGGTGTCATGGGTTCTCCTCGGGCCGACGACGGGCCGGTCGATTCATGTCAGATCGGCCACCACAGCCTCGCCGCAGCGGCGGCCCGAATGCAACGCACCCTGGATGGAGGCGGTGTCGCGGTGGTCGCCACAGACGAAGACGCCCTGGCCCAGGTCGATCCTCTGCTTGGGGTGGAAGGGCGGCCGCTGGTCCGGTTGACCGTGGGCGATGGCGTCGGTTCGAAGGTGTCTCCAGTCGTCGACCCGGGGACCCCACATCGATCGGAGCTGACGGCGTACCGCCGGCTCGGCATCGGGGTCGTCAACACCGGGACAGGCGGCGGCGATCACCGACGAGCCAGCAGGGGCGTATTCCGGTGCCACCTCACTCATCACCGCCACGTTCAGCGCCGGTCCCTGACCGGTGCCGTCGAGCACGATCAACCGGTCGGTGGCCGGAGGATCGGGGGCGGCGTACCAGACGCAGGTGGCCGGGTTGGACGCCACCGGAGTCAGGGCCAACAGCGACGCCGCCCTCGGGCCGTCGGTGGCCACCACCACCCGGCGCGCCGTCACCGGCTCGCCCCCCTTCACCACCACGCCACCTGGTTCCACCTTCACCACCGGCGAGTGCAGCCGGATCGCCGTCCGGGGTAGCCCGGCCGCCAGCTGGGCCGGGATGGCCCCCATACCGTCGGCCGGCACGGCGGCATCGCCCTGGTAGAGGCTTTTGAGTATCGTGTCGAACATTCGGCGGCTGGTCTGCAGTGTCGGGTCGAGCTGGATGCCGCCGACCAGCGGTCGGAAGAACTGTTCGATCATCCGGTGGCCGAACCCCTCGGCTCGCAGAGCCTCGATGGTGCTGGAGTCGTTGCCCCGGAGAAGGTCGGGGGTCGTGGTGGTCATGAGCCGGGCCCGTTGGCGGAGCAGCCGGACCTTGTCGGCCAATGATCCGACCGGTGAGCGGGCGGTGGTGGGCAGGGTCCGGGGCCGGCGCAGCGGATCGCCGATCGGATGGAATCGCCGGTCGGGCAGCCAGACCAGTCCGCCCGGTTCGAAGCGACGGAGTCGGAGCCGGTCGAGGTCCAACTGCCGGTGCAGCTCGGGGTAGGCGGTCAGCAGCACCTGAAAGCCCCGGTCCAGTCGATGGCCGTCGACCAGGTCGCTGCGGACCCGGCCGCCCACTCCGTCACCGGCCTCCAGGATCACGAACCGTCGACCGGCCTGCTGCAGGACCCGGGCCACGGCCAGGCCGGCACCGATCACCACGGCATCGAAGGGCTTGCCATTGTTCATCATCTCTTCCTTATCGTTGCCGTCCGGCCGACGGATCCATGACAGACAATCGGAATACCCGAAGCCAATTTGTCTAAACGATCGTTTAAACTAGGTGACATGGACGAAATCAACCTGCCGGCCGACGGCCAACGCCGCTTCCAGCCCATCCGCCGGAGCCAGTGGACACTGTTCTCGATTCTCGTCGTCGCCACCTTCGGGTCGGTGGCCATGTGGCTGATGGGCAGCCGCCGCGAGCTCTTCCTGGCCAGCGGTATCTACTTCGTCCTGGTGCCGGGTCTGCTGGCCGCCCTGGTTTCCATCATCCCCTTCGGCCGCAATCAGACCCGAACGGGCGTGGTTCGAGCCACCACCATCGGCATCCTGGCCAGCGCCATCATCCTGCGGGAAGGCTTCATCTGCGTTCTCCTGGCCCTGCCGCTCATCATCCCCATCGTCGCCCTGGCCGCCTGGATGTTCGGACCTCCCGATGACCGGGCGCCCCGCTACGTGATCCCCATCCTGTTCCTGGGGCTCTCGGCCGAGGGGGTCGTGTACCAGCCGCCCACCACCATCGAGGTAACCCGATCTCGCATCATGGAGGCCGCGCCGGGCGAGATCCAGACGGTGTTCGGTGGCCCGGCCCGGCTGCCGTCGATCGAACCGTTGCTGTTGCGACTTCCCTTTCCCACCCCCACCACGGTCGACGGTCGGGCCACCGCAATCGGCGACCGGCTGACCGTCCACTTCTCACCGGGCGGCCGCCTCGAGATGGAACTGGTTGAGCAACGGTCGACGGCCATGGTGTGGGCCGTTGTCGACGACACCACGCCACTGGCCGACTGGATGGCCCTCCACAGGATTGAGATCACCTGGACCGGCACCGCCTCGACGACGGCGGTGGACGTAACCATCGAGTTCGACCGAGCCCTGGCCCCCGCCTTCTACTTCGACCCGCTGCAACGGTGGGGTGTCGGTGAGATGGCCGAGGTCATGCTCGACATGGTGGCGCGGAACCTGGACACCGACGGGGCGGCAAGGATCCATGACGGCCCCGGTTGATCTACCGCCGGTGGCGTTGGCCCTGGCCGCAGCCATGGTCCCGATGCTGACGGCCTGGGCCCTGTGGATCTGGCGCTGGCCTGACCGCGACCTCCAGGGCGGCATCGCCTTGTGCCTCCTTTGGAACGCCACCTGGTTGCCGGCGGCCAACGCGGTGGCCGTCGAGTCCGGGGCCTGGGCCTACCGGTTCGACGGCCCGATGCTGATGGGGCTGCCACTGCCGCTGTGGTTCGGGTGGATTCTTCTGTGGGGGGTCGTGGGCCCGCTGCTTCCCTGGCCGCCTCTGGTCACCACCGGGCTGTTCGTGATCGTCGACCTGATCTACATGCCCCTGTTCGACCCCGTGGTTCAGCTTGGTGCCACCTGGTGGACCCATGACCTGGGAGCCATCGCCGTTGTCGCTCTGCCCGGCCTGTTACTGGCCCGCTGGTCGACCGAACGCAGCCACCTGAGCCGGCGGGTCGTCCTTCAGATCGCGCTGTTCAGCGGGCTGCTGCTGTGGGCCGTACCCAACCTGGCCGCCGACGTGAGCGGTCGGCCCCTGGGTCCGTGGCCGTCGCCCCCATGGTGGGGTGTCGTAATCGGCTCGCTGGGCCTCGTGGCCCTACCCGGCCTGACCGCCGTCGACGAACTGCGGCGGTCCGGCGGTACGCCCTGGCCTTGGGACAGCACGGTGCGGCTGGTCCGATCCGGTCCCTACCGTTTCCTCCGCTCACCGATGCAGCTATCGGCCGTTGCCGTCCTGACGGTCATCGCCGTGGTCGGTCGTCACCCACCGACCGCCGCCGCCGCCGTGGTCGCCCTGGCCTACGCCCGCATCTTCTGCCGGATGGAGGAACAGGAGCTGGCCCGCCGGTTCGGCGACGACTGGATCACCATGGCCGCCTCGCTGCGCCGTTGGCTGCCCCGTTGGCGTCCTGTGGCCGGCGGTCCGACGGCCGTGCTCTGGGTCGACCTGGCCTGTGAGCTGTGCCGGCCGGTCGGCCGATTCATTCAACGTCGGGCTCCGGTGGGCTTGACCATCGACGACGCCGCCACCCACCGGGAACGGTTGATGAGGGTTCGCTATGAGCGGGCCGACGGGCTGGCCCTCAACGGGGTGGCCGCCGTCGGGGCCGCCCTGGAGCATCTCAACCTCGGCTGGGCCATGGTCGGCTGGCTGCTCCGACTACCGTTGCTGCATCGTTGGTGGCAGCTGATCGGCGATGCTGTGGGTTTCGGGCCCCGCCCGGCCCGAGCCGGGCCGATGACAGAGCCGGGCCAATGACAACTGCCACCGGCGAAGGTCCCCCAGGGGCTACGGTTGGCGGCTGATGAGCGTTCAGTCGACCGGTGCCCTCCAAGCCGACGCCAATCCGACCGTGGCCTGGGTGAACTACGCCGTCAAGGCCGGGTTGTTCCTGGCCTTCGCCGTGGCCATCCTCATCCCCCCCGATGCGGTGGCCGGAAAGGCCATGGGCTTTCGGGCCCCGCTGTTCCTGGCTCCGGCTGTGGTGATTCCGGTACTGGCTCGATGGCGTTCCTGGGACCCCTACCCCCACACCGCCGACGCCCTGGTGTCGCTACCCTTCCTCATCGACACGCTGGGCAACCTGTTCGGCTTCTACGACCGGTTCGCCGTCACCGACGACGTACTGCACACGGTGAACTGGGTGCCGCTGGTGGCGGCATTCCACGCCTTCCGGTTCCGCAACGTGTTCGATCAGCGCGACGCCGTCCTGCTGGGCTACGGCTTCGGGGCGCTGGCCATCGTCTGGTGGGAGATCCTGGAGTGGGCGGTATCGGAGGACGGTTTCGGCGGTGCCGGCGGTCTGGCCCTGACCTACGGCGACACCATCGGCGATCTGCTGTTGTCGAGCACCGGCGGCCTCATCGGCTCGGTGCTCGGTGCTCGTTACCTGGGGCCGTTGGCGGCGCCGGAGTCTGTCACCGGTCCCCTCGCTCGGCAATCCGCAGCCGATTACCGTCGGGATCGGTCAGCTTGATCTCCCGTCCCCATGGCTGATCGTGAACCTCGACGCCGAACTCGGCGGCGATCACGTCCACGTCGTCGACCCAGAAGTACACCAGGGTTCCCGGGCGGGCGTCACCGGTGTGCTCCGACAGGTGGAGGCTGATCCCGTTGCGCTCCAGGAACAGGTACAGCGGTAGGTCGGGGGCGAAGCGGTGCTCGCCGACGATCCTGAATCCCAGGCGGGCGTACCACTCGGCGGTGACGTAGCCGTCGGTGACACGGAAGATGGGAATGAGTTCCTCGGCCATCCCCCATTGTGTGCCGGTTCGACCGGAGTTGCTCCCCAACCGGCAGATTTCGGCACGGGTACAGTTGGCGCAATGACAGAGACGGAAACGGAGACGGAACTGGAACCGGTGCCGGAGGATTGGAGCCGCGGTCTGGCCGTGGTGGCCCACCCCGACGACATGGAGTACGGTGCGGCCTCGGCCGTGGCCCGCTGGACCGGCCAGGGCAAGGAGATCGGCTACCTGCTGGTGACCCGGGGCGAAGCCGGTATCGATTCGATGAGCCCGGAGGAATCGGTGGCGGCCCGGGCCGGGGAACAGGAGGCGTCGTGCCGGGCCGTCGGCGTCGATCGCCTCGAGTATCTCGACCATCCCGACGGCCTCGTGGTGGCCGATCTCAACCTGCGTCGTGATCTGGCCGCGGCCCTGCGTCGCCATCGGCCGGAGGTGGTCATCGGCATCAACTTCCGCGATTCCTGGGGCGGGCCGTCATGGAACCACGCCGACCACCGGGCGGTGGGGGTGGCTCTGCTCGACGCTGTTCGGGATGCCGGCAACCGCTGGATCTTTCCCGAGCTGGGGGAGCCATGGTCGGGAACCCGTTTCGCTCTGTTCTCCAACGGACCAACGGTGACCCACGGCGTCGATGTCACCGACACGCTGGAGGCCGGCATCGAATCGCTGCGCTGCCACCAGATCTATCTTGACAACCTCGGCTCCGAAGCTCCGGACCCCGACGAGATGCTGAGAGGCTGGGCGGCCGCCGCCGGCCCACGACTGGGCACGACCTACGCCGTACCCTTCGCACTCTTCGCCTTCTGACCACGTCGCCCCTACCCCCACCCCACCCCCACCCTCGTCCTTCCGAAAATTGCAGTAGAAAACGAGCTGACAGCTCGTTTTCTACTGCAATTTTGACGGGGGACGGGGACGGGGGACGGGAGGGTGAGGAGCTAGTCGGATGGGGGCACGGCCAGCGGTCCGAAGATTCGCTCGATGAAGGGATTGATGAAGCAACCGCGGGGATCGGCTTGGGCCCGCAGCCGCCGGAACCGGTCGAACCGCTCACCGTGCATGCGAGCCAGGTCGAAGACATCGAGCGACTCACACCACTTGCCCAGATGAAACCGGGCGTCGTTGGCCCGGGCCCACTCCTCGACGGCGGCGAAGTAGCGTCCCACCGCTCCCGACTGATTGCAGCACAAACACAGCCATGCCGTATCCCGCTCGACTCCGGCTCCCAACAGCGTGCGGTTGTGACCGGGAGGGCTGAACCGGACCTCGACCAGCAGGAACGGCAGTCGGCCGCCCCGACCCCGTTCGCCGTACATTCGCTCGTACAAGGCGATCAGTTCACCCAGATCGGCCCACACCCGGTCTCGGGGGACGGCCAGCTCCAGCTCCTGATGCAAGTGGTATTGGGTCCGATTGAAGGCCCGGTGGGCCGGCTGAACCAGCGACAACGGAGTCTGGAGCCGCATCGAAATCGGGGCGGCGACGGGCAGCAGGCCGGCGTGGGCCGCGGCGTCGCCGACCACGGCCGCCGCCACCGCCGCCTTGGCCTCGTTGACGGCCTCGCGGGTCGGCCCGCCGGCCGTGATCTTCTGCTCGGTCCGGTCCCAGGTGTGGACGTGGACCCGCCCGGTGAACGGGTAGGCGTAAAAGCTGACATGGTCGTGAGCGGCCGTCAGCCGATCGAGATTGTCCATGGCCCAGGCCAGCGACCGCACATCCGTGGTCTGGGCCAGGTTGAAGGCGTCGACGCACTGAACCGTCACCTCGGTGATGATGCCAACAGCCCCCAAGCCGCCGACGGCGGCCCGGAAGAGATCGTCGTCGGGACTCAGGGTGTGCACTGTTCCCGTGCCGTCGACCAACTGCAGTGCCACCACCTGATCGCTGAGATGGGCGGGGCCCCGCCCCGTTCCGTGGACATCGGTGGCGAGAATGCCCCCGATGCTCTGGGCATCGTGGGAGGCCAGCGACCGTAGGGCCAGGCCCCGCTCTGCCAGCTCCCCGGTCAGATCCCGCAACCGGGTTCCGGCTCGCACCCGAACCTGGCGATCCCGACTGTTGACGGCCACGATTCCCGTCATGCGGTCGAGTGACAGGGTCAATCCGTTGGAGGCCAAGGCGTCGTTGAACGAGTGGCCGGAGCCGACCACCCGGACGGTGCTTGCCGACCGGACGAGCCGGGCCAGTTCCTCCACCGTTTCCGGCTCGGCCCAGTCGGCTCGATGGCGGCGATCACCCGACCAGTTCCGATACACCCCACGGCGCCGTCGACCCTCCAGCAGCAGCGGTTTGCGCCGTAGACCGCTCAGATACAGAAACGAGTTGGCCGCCGTGCGGCCGGCCGACCCCACGAACGATCGGTAGTGGATCGTTCCGGTCGGCCGGGACGGTCGATCGATCGCCACCGGTTTGATTCTCAACATCGGTTCCCTCCTTGACTGATGTTGACGCGCCGACCACGGCGTTTGATACAGCGAATGGTGGCCCGCTACCGTCGGTGGCTGATGAGCGACTCTCCTGATCCTTCACTCGACCGCTATGCCCCCTTCGACAGCCTGGCCATCGACCGCCTGGAACCGGGGATCCTCCGCATCGTGATCGACACCCCCGGCCGGCTCAATGCCGTCGACGGGATCAAGCACGCTCATCTGGCCGATGTCTGGACGGTGGTCAACCGCGATCCCGACACCAACGTGGTGGTGGTCCACGGAGCAGGAGGGGCGTTCTCCGCCGGCGGCGACCTGGGCATGATCGACGAGATCATCGCCGACCCGTCGTACCGGGCCGAGGTGTTCCGCGAGGCCCGGGATCTCGTCTACAACATCGTCAACTGCTCCAAGCCGGTGGTGTCGGCCATCGAGAAGGTGGCGGTGGGCGCCGGTCTGGCCACTGCTCTCATGGCCGATATCTCGATCGTCGGCCGGTCGGCCAGGATCATCGACGGGCACACCAAGATCGGGGTGGCCGCCGGTGACCACGCCGCCATCATCTGGCCGCTGCTGTGCGGCATGGCCAAGGCCAAGTACTATCTGATGACCTGCGAACCCTTGTCGGGAGCAGAGGCCGAGCGCATCGGTCTGGTGTCGTTGGCGGTCGACGACGACGTGGTGCTTGACAAGGCCTACGACGTGGCCCGCAACCTCAATTCCGGTTCCAACCAAGCCATCCAGTGGACCAAACTGGCCCTCAACAACTGGTTGCGTATGGCCGGCCCCACCTTCGATGCCTCGGCCGCCCTGGAGATGCTTGGATTCGGCGGGGCCGACGCCGCCGAAGGGGTGGCCGCGGTCCGGGACAAGCGGCCACCAAACTTCGATTGAGCACTCCGCGCGGATTCAGGCCCGGCCGTAAGCCGTCAACACCCGCAGGGCCGACAGCGTTCGCATGCCTCGCCATTCCCAGAAAGCCGCCGCGCTGGGAGCCCGCCAGCTGATGGGCCAGCCGCCGTCATCCTGTTGGGCTCGGGCCAGACGATCGAGGTGGCCGTCGATGATGGCATCGTCGAACCACGAGCGGGCCGGATGACCAGGGGTGGGGGCGAAATCCAGGGGAGTGACCCCGTAACCGTCGGTGCCGGGGTCGAGGTGCATGAACGCCGCCGTGGAGAGGGCACTCCCGATGGCGTCGGCCCCTCCGGCTGATCGAGGGTCGTCGGGAGCGGCGGCCAGAAGCCTGCTCACCGTGAGCAGGGCGTGGGCTTCGGCCGGGACCCGGTCGGCTTCGATTTCGCCGAAGCAGTAGTCGACGGCCTGGTCGATCCAGCGGTGTCCGATGCCCAAGGTGAGGAGGTGGGCGGCAATGGCGGCGGTGGGATTCACGCCGGCCGGGAAGTCGCCCGACTGCCAGTGGTCGGCTCGGGGATGGCCGGCGATCGAGGGAAACACCGGGGGTACCGCTCCACTGGCGTCGGCCACTGACTCAAGCCAGTCGACGGCCGGCCGGATCAGCTCTCCGGCATCATCAGCCGGGATTCCGGCCGCCACCAGGTACTCCAGCGCGATCTCGGTGTCGAGCGGTTGGCTCTGGGGAGCTCGCTTGTCGGGTTCGAGGGCGTTGCCGAAGCCACCGTCGGCGTTCTGATAGGCCTTGACCGCGGCGATGACGGGGGTCGGGCTCTGATTGTCAAGCACCACGGCACACAACCTTCGGTCGAGTAGGCGGGCATTGCCGGTGATGAAGGCGCGGGCGGCTGCGGAATCAACGATGGCCATGGTCTCATCTTGCCAGATGGCCCGGACCCCGCGGGCCGGCCTTGTCTCCTGATCGAGCCCACCGTCCGGAACTACACTCCCAATGTGGCACCCGCCGATCCCATCGCGCTTGATCTGCCCATAACCACCAAGCGGCTCATCCTGCGTGGGCCGGTGCCGTCGGACGCCGCCCCACTGCACGCTCGACGCAACGAACCGGCTGTTGCCGCCTGGCAGTCGTGGGCCATCCCCTTCCCCTGGGATCGGGCCGACGCCATGGTTAAGGCGGCGGCCGCCATGTCGGGTCCCACCCCGGGCGAGTGGTGGATGGTGACGGTGGAGACCCAACCCGCTGAGCCCGATGGGGGAGCGGTGGCCGGTGATGTGGCCGTCAGGCTCGACCCCTCGGGGACCGTGGCCGAGATCGGTTACGGGCTGGCGCCACGGTTCTGGGGTCGGGGCTATGCCACCGAGGCGGTGGCCGCAGTGATCGACGCCCTGTTCGCCGCCGGACCGGCCCTGGTTCGGATCGAGGCCAGGATGCACCCCGACAACCTGGCATCGGCCTCCGTGGTCGAACGCTGCGGATTCCGCTACGAAGGGCGGACCCGGTTGTCGTTTCCGTCCCGCTACGAGTCCGAACCCAACACCGATGATCTGATCTATGGCCTTACCCGAGCCGATCGGGCTGAGTGGCTTGGTCGTCCCACCTCACCTCCGGTAGACGTTGCTCTGGTTGAGATCAGCCACGACATGCTCGACACCGTGTTTGAGCTGAAGACCCACAAATCCCAGGAGCAGCTGGTGTCACCGGTGCTTCACTCGCTGGCCGAGGCACTACATACCCCTGTTCGCCACGGGGTGGCCATTGAATCGTGGCATCGGGCGGTTTCGGCTGACGGTCTGATTGTGGGGTTCGTGATGATGGCCTTTCCCCCCGACCGTCCTGCCTATCTCTGGCGTATGTTGATCGACCGTCTTCACCAGCGGCGCGGTATCGGCCGTCGGGTTCTGGATCTGGTGGTGGCAGAGGCTCGACGGCGTGGTTCGACCGAGTTGGCGGTGTCGTGGGCCCCCGACCATGGCTCGCCCGAGCCGTTCTACGTGGGCTACGGGTTTCGACCGGTTGGTGAGCCCGATGGGGACGGGGAGATTCCCGGAATTCTGTCGATATGATGGGTGACCGGCGCTTGTTCCCGAGGGAGTCAAGCAGCAGGTTGACCCTGTTCGCCGCCCGGGCTGAGAATTCTCACCCTCGTTGTGAACATCGTGAACCGGCCGTAGCCTAACTAGCTGGCGCTCAAACGCACCGCGCGTGCTCCGCGCCCCAGTCTCATACTCTCAAGCCGTCGCTCATCACTATCTCGACGGTATCGCTCAGCGATTGGATGGCCCGCCCTGATTTGGACGGGTCGGCTCACAAAAGCAAAGCGAGTGGTGTTGCCCGGCTTGAGGCCCAAGTACGTCGGCGAATCCGTTCAGCCGCTGTAGCAAACCAATCGAGTAGACGCCCCGAGAGGTACCCGGTGCCCACCATACAACAACTGGTCCGCAAGGGCCGTCAAAGCAAGACCAAGAAGGGTACGACCCCTGCTCTGATGGGGTCGCCTCAGCGGCGCGGGGTTTGCACCCGGGTCTACACCGCCACGCCCAAGAAGCCGAACTCGGCCCTTCGCAAGGTGGCTCGTGTCCGGCTGACCAGCGGCATCGAGGTTACCGCCTACATCCCGGGAGAAGGCCACAACCTCCAGGAGCACTCGATGGTTCTGGTCCGCGGCGGCCGGGTCAAGGATCTGCCCGGTGTCCGCTACAAGATCGTCCGCGGCACGCTCGACACCTCCGGTGTTCGTGACCGCAAGCAAGCTCGCAGCCGCTACGGCGCCAAGAAGGACTAGAAGGACCACTCGATATGCCTCGCAAGGGACCAGCTCCTCGTCGTGAACTGCAGCCCGATCCGGTCTACCGGTCGGTGCTGGTGACCCAACTGATAAACAAGGTTCTGCTGTCGGGCAAGAAGACGACGGCCGAGCGGATCGTCTATTCCGCCTTCGACATCGTGGCTGAGAAGACCGGTGGTGATCCGGTGGCCGCCTTCAAGCGGGCGGTTGACAACGTGCGGCCGCAGCTCGAGGTCAAGAGCCGTCGGGTCGGCGGCGCCACCTACCAGGTTCCGGTTGAGGTTCGTCCCCGGCGGGCCACCACGTTGGCCATCCGCTGGCTGGTCAGCTACGCCCGTGACCGTCGGGAACGCACCATGGCCGAGCGTCTGGCCAACGAGATTCTCGACGCCTCCAATGGCATTGGCGCCGCGGTGAAACGTCGTGAAGACGTCCACAAGATGGCCGAGTCCAACAAGGCCTTCGCCCACTACCGCTGGTGACGCGATCCGGCGGCTCGACGCCGCCGGATGGCGTTTAGAGTTTCGGCGAAGCCGAAACTCTCGTCGCCACAAGTTCGAATAACAAACCCCTCTCTCCAACGAAGATCGCACACCCAAGGCAAAATCATGGCTGATCGACCATCTCCACTTGAGCGTTATCGCAACATCGGCATCATGGCCCACATCGATGCCGGCAAGACAACCACAACCGAACGCATCCTGTTCTACACCGGCAAGAACTACAAGATCGGTGAGGTCCACGATGGCGGCGCCACCATGGACTGGATGGAGCAGGAGCAGGAGCGCGGCATCACCATCACGTCGGCTGCCACCACCTGTTTCTGGAACGATCATCGCATCAACATCATCGACACCCCGGGCCACGTCGACTTCACCGTCGAGGTCGAGCGTTCCCTCCGAGTGCTCGACGGCGCCGTTGCCGTCTTCGACGGGGTGGCCGGTGTGGAGCCGCAGTCCGAGACCGTCTGGCGTCAGGCCGACCGTTACAAAGTCCCCCGGATGTGTTTCGTCAACAAGCTCGACCGCACCGGGGCCGACTTCTACTTCTGCGTCGACACCATCAAGGATCGTCTGACCGCCGATATCGCCGTCATCCAGCTGCCCATCGGTATCGAAGCCGACTTCATCGGAGTGGTCGACCTGGTGAAGATGAAGGCACTCGTCTGGCCCAAGGCCACTGACGAGAAGGACCTGGGCGCCACCTACGATGAGATCGACATCCCGGCCGACATGGCCGATCAGGCCGCCGAGTACCGGGCCGAGTTGTTGGAAGCGGTGGCCGGAGTCGACGAGCAGGCCATGGAGTCGTACCTGGAAAACGAAGACCTCACCGAGGTTGAGCTTCGGGCCGCGCTGCGCCGCACCACCATCGCCAACGAACTGGTGCCCATTCTCTGTGGTTCGGCCTTCAAGAACAAGGGCGTCCAGCCGCTGCTCGACGCCGTTATCGACTACCTCCCGTCGCCGCTCGACCTTCCTCCGGTCGACGGAACCGAGCTGAAGGGGGGCGAAGAGGCCAGCCGCAAGGCGTCCGACGACGAGCCGTTCTCCGCTCTGGCCTTCAAGATCATGACCGCCCCCCAGGTCGGCAAGCTGACCTACTTCCGGGTCTACTCCGGGAAGCTGGAGAAGGGTAGTCAGATTCTCAACACCCGCACCGGCAACAAGGAGCGCATGGGCCGTCTCCTGGAGATGCACGCCAACAAGCAGGAAGACCGTGATTTCGCCATGACCGGCGACATCATGGCTGCCATCGGCATCAAGGACGTCCGCACCGGCGACACCCTCACCGACGCCTCGAACGCCATTGTTCTCGAATCACTCGACTTCCCCGATCCCGTGATCCACGTGGCCGTCGAGCCCAAGACCAAGAGCGACCAGGACAAGCTGGCCAAGGCCCTGACCTCGTTGTCGGCCGAAGACCCGACGTTCACCGTCCGTACCGACGAGGAGACCGGACAGACCATCATCGCCGGCATGGGCGAGTTGCACCTCGAGGTGTTGGTCGACCGGATGATGCGAGAGTTCAAGGTCGACGCCACCGTCGGTAAGCCCCAGGTGGCCTACCGGGAAACCATCAGCTCCACCGTGGAGAAGGACACCTACACCCACAAGAAGCAGACCGGTGGTTCCGGTCAGTTCGCCGAAGTGACCATCATGATGGAGCCCAATGAGGCCGGCGGCGGCTACGAGTTCATCGACAAGATCACCGGCGGCCGTATTCCCAAGGAATACATCCCGTCGGTCAGCCATGGCATCGAAGAGGCCATGACCACCGGCGTGCTGGCCGGGTTCCCCACCGTTGATATCCGGGTGACCCTGCTCGACGGCAAGTTCCACGACGTCGACTCCTCGGAGATGGCGTTCAAGATCGCCGGCAACATGGCGTTCAAGCAGGTGGCCCGCAAGGCCAAGCCCATCCTGCTCGAACCGATCATGTCGGTCGAGGTTGTCACCCCGGAAGACTACATGGGTGACGTCATCGGCGACCTCAACTCCCGTCGGGGCAAGGTCGGGCAGATGGAGGCCCGTGGCCTGAACCAGGTGGTGACGGCCGAGGTTCCGCTGTCGGAGATGTTCGCATATTCCAACGACCTACGGTCGAAGACCCAGGGTCGGGCCACCTACACGATGCAATTCCACAACTATCAGCAGACCCCTGCCAACGTGCAGGAAGAGATCGTTCAGCGCATCCGGGGCGAATAGGACCCCCGGTAACTGGAAAGGAAGCCACGTCATGGCTAAAGCAAAGTTCGAACGGAACAAGCCGCACGTCAACGTCGGCACCATGGGCCACATCGACCACGGAAAAACCACTCTCACCGCGGCGATTACGAAGGTGTTGGCGGATCGTGTGTCGGGTAATGAGGCGACGGCGTTTGATAATATTGATAAGGCGCCGGAGGAGCGGGAGCGGGGGATCACGATTAATGTGTCTCATGTTGAGTATGAGACTGAGGCTCGTCATTATGCGCATGTGGATATGCCGGGGCATGCGGATTACATCAAGAATATGATTACGGGCGCGGCGCAGGTTGATGGCGCGATTCTTGTGGTGTCGGCGGCGGATGGTCCGATGCCTCAGACGCGGGAGCATGTGTTGTTGGCTCGTCAGGTTGGGGTGCCGGCTATTGTGGTCGCTCTCAATAAGGCGGACATGGTTGATGATGAGGAGTTGTTGGAGTTGGTGGAGTTGGAGGCTAGGGAGCTGTTGACGGAGTATGAGTTTCCTGGTGATGATGTGCCGGTGGTGCATGTTTCGGCGTTGAAGGCGTTGGAGGGTGATGCGGAGGCGGCGGACAAGATTATGGAGTTGATGGAGGCGGTGGATTCGTATATTCCGGAGCCGGAGCGGGATTTGGATAAGCCGTTTTTGATGCCGATCGAGGATGTGTTCTCGATTACGGGTCGGGGGACGGTGGTGACGGGTAAGGTTGAGCAGGGTGTTGTGAACACGGGTGATGAGTTGGAGATTATTGGGATTCGTCCGACTCAGAAGACGACGTGTACGGGTGTGGAGATGTTCCGCAAGCTTCTGGATCAGGGGCAGGCTGGGGATAACATTGGTGCGTTGTTGCGGGGGATTGAGAAGGATGAGGTGCAGCGGGGGCAGGTGTTGGCCAAGCCGGGGTCGATTACGCCGCATACGGAGTTTGAGGCTCAGGTGTATGTGTTGACGAAGGAGGAGGGTGGCCGTCATAAGCCGTTCTTCGCTAATTATCGGCCGCAGTTTTATTTCCGGACGACTGATATTACGGGGACGGTGCAGTTGCCGGAGGGTACCGAGATGTGTATGCCCGGTGATAACACCGAGATGACGGTTGAGTTGATCAACCCGATCGCCATGGATGAGGGTTTACGGTTTGCTATCCGTGAAGGCGGCCGTACCGTCGGCGCCGGACGCGTCACCAAGATCCTCAAGTAGAAGAGACTGAGCGAGAAGTAGACATCAATGGCTAAGCAGAAGATCCGCATCCGCCTCAAGGCCTACGATCATGAGATCGTCGATCAGTCGACGAAGAAGATCGTGGAAACCGTGGCCCGGACCAACGCCGAGTTCCGTGGTCCCATCCCCTTGCCCACCGAGAAGCACCGTTTCTGCGTGATCCGGTCGCCCCACAAAGACAAGGACAGCCGCGAGCATTTCGAGATGCGGATCCACAAACGTCTGATAGACATCCTGGAGCCCAACCCCAAGACCGTCGACTCCCTCCAACGGCTCGAGCTGCCGGCCGGGGTCGACATCGAGCTCAAGATCCAGGAGCTGTAGCAGAACACCTCAGCTGGGCTCCTGCTCAGTGTGTTTTCAACGCCAAGGGAGCGGCCGGTCCGATCGGCCGCTCTTTGGCGTTTGGGGCTTTTCGGCCGCCTGACGGATCGGGCCGCCTATCTGCGAGCGTCGGACAAGGAGCGGACCTGACGACCTTTGGTTGCCGAGCCGGCCCGCCGAGCAGCCTCCAACCCGGCCAGGGCCAAACCATAGGGAATGATCAGTTCTCGGACCTCGGTATCGTCCCAGCTGCGGACCATATCGTCTCCCAGCATCAAGAAGATGGCGGCACTGACCACGGTGACCAGGGCGACACCCGCCGCCAGAGGGCGCCATCGCTCCGTTCGCCCGACGATACCGACCGCGGCCAGCGTCATCCAGAACGTGAGTTGGATCCAGGCGATGTTCCACATCTCGTACACGACCGCAGCCGCCGTGGCCGAGCCGAGCAGCACGAGCGGCGACGGCACCAGTGGATCAAGCCAGCGAAACCGGCCGTAAAACCGGCGATCACCGATCAGTGCCGGCGTCAGAACGCACCAGCAGAACGCCCCGACGTAGTAGAGGTTGCCGGAAAGATCGGTGGCCAGGTTGTGAACATTGATCTCCTGCTGGCCGTTGCGATTCAGCATGAAGTCGGGGGACTCAATTTCGAGCACCCGTTGGAACCAGGAGATCTCCTCCAACCCCAGGAGCGCGCACATCCCGGCCATCGCCCCCAACAACAGCCCGGATACGTCGAGCCCCCGTCGAGTGGCGGCCACGCCGTAGAGGCCGGCGGCAACGAAGGCCAGCACCGCTGACGTCCACTCCACCAGGTGGTCCTCCCGGACCAGACGCGAGAGAACTGTCGGGTCGACCAGCAGAGCCAGCGCGGCGGCCAGGGCGATGAGTGAACCCCCGGCGGCCGCAATCCATGTCTCAACGACCGAGGGTGGCGAGGCATGGGGAGGCAAACGGCAGGCAATCCGCCGCAGGCCCAACACCAAAGCAAACGCTGCCACTGCCAGCACCGCACTTCGCAGCCCATGGAGTCCGGCGAAGAGGGGTGGTTCCTCGGAGGCCAGACGGCGTCGATCGTCGCCCAGGTCGCCACCAAGAACCATCGAGATGAGGCTGACGCCGATCATCACCGGCCACCACCCGCTGGACGCTGTGATCGGACCGGCCAAGGCAGGTGGGTTCAAGGCGGGTGGGTTCGAGCGGCTCATTGCCGTTAACCAGTGCGGAAAGGGTTGACGAAAGTACAGGTTCGAGGTGGCCACGGAAACGCTGGGCAACCGCCCCCATCCACGTATCACCGGTCCATCGATCGGCACTGGTATGTAGTGAGATCTTCGACCCCAGGCCCGGAGCTGGCCGGCGCACCAGCGGCCGGTGACCGGCCGGGCGGTCCACCCACCGTCGGTCCTGAGGTTTCGTTGATCGTCAGTACCATTGGCCGACCGGGTCCGCTGCTCAGGCTGATCGAATCGCTGGCCGGCGAGGCGGCGGCCGGTGTGACCATTGAGCTGATCGTCGTCGACCAGAGCCCGGATCACTCCTGCCAACCGGTGGTGGCAGCCGCCTCCGACATCGTTGACAACCTCACGGCGATCTACCTCCAGTCGCCCCGAGGGGTGTCGCGGGGTCGCAACGTCGGTATGGCCGCCGCCACCGGCCGGCTTGTCATGTTTCCCGATGACGACGCCTGGTTCAGTGGCGACACGCTGGCCCGAGCCGTCGAACATCTGGCTCGTCACCCCGAGCATGACGGCTACTGCACCCAGCTCCAGAACGGGTTCGGGGAACCCAGCATGCTGCGGTGGTCCAACAAGGCCCAGATCGTCACTCCCCGCAACCACCACCGCACGTCGATCGGCTCGACAATGCTGTTCCGGGCCGCTGCCGCCCGCGCCGCCGGCGGATTCAACGAGTCGATCGGACCCGGGGCCGACGGCTGGTTCGGATCGTGTGAGGACGCCGACTTCCTGTTGCGGGTGGCCGCTCAGGGCCACCGGATCTGGTACGACCCGACGGCGGTGGTGAACCACCGGGACAGCCGCTACGACGGGGGACCGAGAGCGGAGCGAAAGGCACTGGTCTATGGATGCGGGCAGGGGTGGCTGTGGAAGCGCCACCCCTTCCCGACCTGGTTGATCATCGGGGTTGCGGTTCGTCGCATCGTTGGAGGCTGGCTGTGGAGTCTTCAAGGCCGGCCCGACATCGGCCGAGCCCATCGGGCGTGGGTTCGAGGCGCGATCAACGGGCTCCTCGGTCGTCAACCGATAGATCTCGTCGAACCGACCGTCGATGAGCCGGGTGAGGCCAGGCCTCCCACCGAGGCCGAGTTCGGTCGCTCGTTCTCGTGGCGCCTTGTTCTGGCCCCGCTGGGAACGGCCGCCACCTTCGGCCTCACCGGTATCGCCACCCGCACGATGGAGCCGGCCGACGTCACCATTCTGTACGCGGTTCTGGCCGCTCTCATGATCGGGCCAATCCTCGGCAGGTTCGGATTGAATCAGTGGGCGGTCCGCGACCTGGCGGCCATGCGAACCAGTCAGGATCCGGCCACGGTGGCCGGTCTCGCTCGCCGCTTTGCCGCCACCGCCGTCCTTCCCGCCGTCCTCACCGCGCCCCTGGTCGCCGGAATCGCCATCATTGCCTCGGCCCAGAATCGTTCCGTCGGTGCCCTGGTGATCCTGACCAGCATTGTCCTGGCCGCCGAGTCGTGGCGACTGACGGCCAGCGACACGCTGATTGGTCTGGGTTTCACCGGCTGGTCGGCGGCGCTGGCCCACCAGGTTCGGGCCATTGCCGTGACCGTCCTCATCGTGGTTTATCTGCTGACGTCGAGCGCCGGTCTCGACATCGTCCGGCTGCTGCAGGTCATGTCGGTCGTCGGGGTGGCACTGGTCGCCGTCGGGCTGTACCGCATCTGGCGGATACCCAGCCGCTCCGACCCCGATCTGAGCGTCGACGTGTGGGCCGCCGCCCGGATCGGACTTCCCTTCCTGTTGGTCGATCTGGTGGTGGTGATCGTGGCCCGGGGTGACGTCTGGCTGGCTGCCTCCGTGTTCGACGCCGACCAGGCCGCCCTGTACGGTACGGCCAGCGTGCTGGCGGCCCAGATCGGTCTGCCCATCGGCCTGGCTTCCATCGCCCTGGCCCCGGTAATCGCCGGCAACGTGGCCCGCGGACGGGTTGATCAGATCGAACGATCAATCCGCACGCTGGCCACCGCCATCCTCTACATCGTCGCCCCGGCCACGGTCATTGCCGTGCTGTTCGGGCGTCGACTTCTGGAGCTGGGCTACGGCTCGCCCTACGGCGACGCCCACCCCTACCTCCTGATTCTTCTGGTCGGCAACCTGGCTCTGGCCCTACTCGGAGCGGCCCCCGTCGTGTTGCTCATGGCCCATTGCCATCGCCACGCCATGAACGTCTGCGTCACCTGGCTGGCCATCGTCGTACCCGTCGTCATCGGTGCGGCCGTGATGGCCGGCCCGGTCGGCCTGGCCATTGCCTCCGCTCTGGCCACGGTTGGGCTCTACAGCGCACTTGCCGCCACCGCCTGGGTGGCCACCGGTGTACCGATGTTGCCCTACCTCAATCCGTCGCGACTCGATATCGACAAGGCCATTCACCGATTGCTGCCCGGTCAGGCCAAGCGGCCCGCCCCGTCCGAAGAGTTGATTTCGTGACCGGCCGCCGAGGCTCGGTTTGGTGGTTGTGGCCGGTCGCCCCGTTGTTCGGTTTGACGGCCACGACCCTCGTCGCCGCCGGGTTGATCGACGAGGATGTGTTCCTTCGGGCCTGGCGTACCCCGAAGGAACTCGACGGGCCGACGGTTGTGGTCATGCTGGCCGTGGTTGTCGCCATCGCCGCCGGCTGCCTGCTGGCCGCCGTCCTGGAACGTGACCGGCGATCTCGCCTGCGGTCCGGTTGGCCGGCGATCAGCGAGGACACCATCCACCTGCTTCGCCGCCTGTACCCCGTCCTGGTCGGGCTGACGCTGGCTGGTTACACCGTCTGGATCGGTGTCGGACTGGCTCGGGGTCTGAATCTCGAAGACGTGCGTACGGTCATTGCCACCCAGGACAACTTCCTCCTTCCGATCAAAGACAAACTGGCAACCGTTCCGGGTTTGACAACGCTGACCCAGGCGGCGGTTCCGGCCGCCATCGTCGGTGTGCTGATCGACATGCGCCATCCCAGCGTCGCGGTACGCCGGGCCTATCGGATCGTGATCCTACTGGCGCTGGTCCGGGCCTTCCTGATGGCCGAGCGGCTGGCCGTGGCCGAGATCGTCGTGCCCATCGTGGTGTTGCGGGCCACCGCCCTCGGCCACCGGCTGATCGGTTGGCGCCGCCTCCTGCTGTCGCTGGCCCCGTTGGTGGGACTCGTCTTCCTGCTGGCAGGCTTCGCCGCATCGGAGTACTCCCGCAGTTGGAACTGGTACTCCAGCCGGACCGATGTCGGCTTTGTCAGCTTCGCCTCCGAACGGTTGCTGGGTTACTACTCGACGGCCCACAACAACGGAGCGCTCCTGCTCCATCACGGTGAGGACGTCAGTGGCATCCCGTATCACTCGACGATGTTCTTCTGGCAGATTCCCCCCGGCAGCGAGTTGGGGGGCGACATCGACGATGACATGGGCGACGATCAACGGCGGGTCCTGAAGGGGTACGGCAATCCCGAGTTCAACAGTCCCGGCGGGGTGGCGGCCATGCTGGTCGACTTCGGCACGGTTGGCGGCCTGCTGTTCGCCTTTCTCCTCGGAATCACCATTGGCTCGCTTCACCTGTCGTTCCTTCACGGGCGAATCAGCGGCTTGATGTTCTATCCCATGATCTACACCGGCCTGCTCGAGCTACCCCGCTATCTGTACTGGTTCCAGGGTCGGGCCACCCCGGCGGTGGTTGTGGCCGTCGTCGTCACCGTGCTGTTGCGACACAGTCGCCCGACCCGAATCATCCGTCATCCCGTCCCCCTCCCCGTTTCCACTGCAGGAGTCGGCCGATGAACCGGGATCGCTGGCTGGTTCTGGGGTCGCACATCCCCTCGGAAGGTCACCTTGGTGGCATGGTGCGCTACACGTTCGAGATGATCAGGTCACTGGAGGCCCGGCCCGATATCGAGATCCACGTCCACTGCCGGCCCGAAGCCATGCCGGTGTTGGGTGACGTGGCCGGCGTTGACTCCCAGCGGCTCCACCCCGGCCCTTCTCTCGGTGCTATTGGTGACGCAGTGCGCGAACTCGTGGGCCTGGGGTCGTTGATGGAATCGATCGCTCCCGACGTGGTGTTCGGCTCCAAACACCTGATTCCGCTGTACCCGGCGGGGCCCGACGTATGCCGGGTGTTGACCGTACACGACATGATCCCGGTCATCCGGGGCCGAGATTTCGGTCGGGCCAAACGGTGGTTACTACCGTCGATGTACTTCCGGTCCATTCGGCAGGCCGACGTACTGGCCTGTGTCAGCCACGCCGCCCGGGACCAGCTGCTCGACATGGTGCCCGACGTGGAGGACCGCACGACGGTGGTGGCCAACGCCATGACGCCGTCGTTGGCGGCCGCCACCCCCCACCCGATGGACGGCCTGACCCCGGGTGACTTCGTGCTCGTCGTCGGGGATCACTCGCCTCGAAAGAACGTTGCCTTCATTGTCGACTTGTGGCCCGAGGTGGTTCGGCACCGCCCCCGGGCCCGGCTGGTGCTGGTCGGACCGCCGGGTTGGGGAACCAACGAAGCCATGCCCGGCATCGTGCCCATGCTGGCCGACGGCTCGGTGGTCGAAGCCGGCCATGTCTCCGATGGACAGCTGCGTTGGGCCTATGAGCATGCCTCGGTCACGCTCTGCCCCAGCCGGCTGGAAGGGTTCGGGTTGCCGGTGGTCGAGGCGCTTGGACTTGGCTGTCCGGTGATTCTCTCAACCGATCCGGCCCAGGTCGAGGCGGCGGCCGGCGGCGGTACCGTCGTCGGATTCGACGACCGTGCCGGTTGGGTGGAGGCCATCGTCAACCATCTCGACAGGCGTAGCGTCACCGGGGCAGCAACGCTCCAGTCAAGAACGTGGGACGACACGGCGAGCGAACTGGTGGAAGTAGCCAACCAGGCGCAGCAGCGGCTGATGGTCGCTGGCCGTCGGTGACGTCGGGTCGAGGGCGACGGGTTCCGGCCTGTTGGCTGCCGGTCCTTGCTGCCGTGGCCGTGGCCTGCGGTACCGGAGGCGGTGTTCAGTCCGGCTCCGGTCAGGCCACCAGCGAGACGGTCGACACCGAGATGGTCGGGCACGACTCCGAGTCCTGGGGACCGCTGTCGGTCCTGCCGGTGATCCATCCGGGTGATTTCGGAGCCGTCGGCGATGGTTTGACCGACGACACCCTGGCCCTGCAGAGCGCGCTGGATTCGCTGGTCGACGGCGGAATCCTGCGGGTTGACGCCGATACGACCTACCGTACGACCGACGTGGTCCGTATCACCAACGATCATGTCAAGCTGTGGTCACCCAGCGGGTCGGGAGGCATCCTGGCCGACACCGAGGGTGTCGACCGGCGACAGGCGGTGATCGTCGACGGGGCGTCCAACGTTGGACTTTTCGGGCTCCGATTCGAGTCGACGGCCGACCGGCGGCTGACCGCTCTCGAAGACAGTGCCGTGGTCCTCGACGGCGCCCACGGCAGTGAGATCGTCGGATTGGAGGTGAGCAACAGTGCCTCGGTGGCGGTCATGGTCTTCGGCGCAAGTTCGATGACCTATGTGACCGCCAACAACATCCACCACACGTGGGCCGATGCCGTCCATTTCACCGACGGGGCCCACGATGCATGGGTGTGGAACAACCACTTCTTCACTGAGGAGCCGTGGTTGGGAGACGACGGCATTGCCTGTGTCACCTACGGGTCCGGTGCCCCCTGCCGGCGGATGGAGTGGTGGGGCAACGTCCATCTGGGTAGCGATTGGGGTAGGGGACTGGCCGTCATCGGCGGTGAGGACATTGACATTCACCACAACTTCGTGCAGGGCACCGGCGCCGCCGGCATCATCGTGGCCTCGGAGCCGTCGTACGAGACGGCGGGGAGTCGCCGGATCACGATCAGAAACAACGTCATCGTCGATGTTGGCCACGCGGTACCCCACCCGGCCATCCTCATCAGTGGCTTGGAGGAACCGATCACCGACGTGGCGGTGGCCGACAACATTGTCGTCGCCGCCACCGACCGGGAGGTGTTCCGGGCCGAAGGCGATGTGGACAACCTGCAACACACCGGCACCGAACACCACCAAGGTCTGGACAGCGCCGGCCTGGACGACGAGCGGGCAGACCGGTCCCCGCTGCGAGCCCGCGCCGTGATGGCCACTCGGGACCCGGCGCTGGTGGCCGAACAATACCGGCCTGGTCTGTATCGGGTTCACGTCGGAGCCGGCCCCGACGAGGGCGAGCTACGACAGCGGTTCGAGTATCTGGTGACCGGGCCCCGGTCCGGTCTCGAGGACTGGCGGGCTGACCTGGCCGGTGTCTCCGCCCTGTTCTGCCCCGACCCAGCCGACACGGTCGGCGACTGCCGGCTCGTGGTTCGCACCCCCGAGCCGGTCGAGCTGCCCGACTATCTGGGTCCATTGTCGTTCGCCGAACTCCGCCTGCTGGCGGCCCAACAACCGGAACTGTGGCGCTACGTCGATGCCGTATGAGCCGAGGTCAGGACTCGATCGTCACGAGCACGTTGGCGGTGGCGCACTGTCCGTTCTCATCGCACACCTGGTACCTGAGCTGGTCGACTCCGGAGAAGTCGTCGTGCGATTTGTAGTGGATGTGATCGCCGTGCACCCGATGGCTTTCGGCCTGGCTGGGACCGGACACGATGACGAGCGTGTCCTTGTCGAGCGATGCTGCACCCTCCCTGTCGTTCTTCAAGACGCTGATCTTGAGGTCCTTGCCATCGTCGCCGGTGATGGCATCGTCGACAGCGACCGGTCCGGCCGGTCGGGGAGCGGGAGTCGTGGCCGGGGTGGTAGTCGAACTGGTCTCGTCGTCGCCGGACTTCACCAAGCTCGTGGACGCAGTGGTACTGGTGGTGGTCGACCGGATCGTTGTTGTCGGTCGAGTGGTTGTGGTGCTGGTCGATTGGGTTGTTGTCGTCGGTCGGGTGGTGCTGGTGGTCACCGTCGGGGCGGGGGTCGGGGACGTCCCTGTTCGACTCCGAGTAGCTGCCCGTCCGGACTCCTCGACTTGATGCCGCTCGTTGAGGGCACCGGTTGAGCGGCCCTCGGATGTCGGTGGCATGGCCTGGCTTGGCTGCCGGTCGGCTGCGCTCTCGGTGTGGGTTGGGCCCGAATCGACAGCGGCCGGGGAAAGTTGGCCGGGCAGGCGGCTTCGGGGTTGCGACTCGTCGGTCGCGTCGGCGGTTCCTGCCACATCGGTCAGTGGCGGGAGGTCGAGTGTGGCTTGATTCGACATCTCCTGGTGGGGGTCGGTGGACAGCCGGTACACGACCGCCGCGCCGACCGCCACAACGCAGATGGGAAGCAGTAGTGCCTGGCCGGACCACGAGGGGCGGATGCGGTCCAGCAGCGCCCGCAGGGTCGCCGCGATCGGGTTCGTCGCGTTTGTGCTCACCAATGTCCAGTGCTCGGAGGGAGCAGCGATGATACGTCGTCCTGTCGGCAACGAACTCTTCCCGACATCGGCCTGGCGCTGCCTCCTGCCCGATTCGTCACCCCAATCAGTTGTGGCGGTGGGGTCGGGGTGGGTCTCTGTCTCGGCCGCCGACCTGTGGTCGAACTGTCGCCCGGTCGACCCGCTGCCGGCCGGGTCCGGGACCACATCAACGAAGGACGAGGCCGATCTGGTGGTGGCCGGATCGTTCGATCGCCACACCCTGGCCACTGTCGGCCGAATGCTCGGGCCGGGCGGCGTGGCCTACGTGGAGGCCGACTGGCCTCGTCTGCTGCCGGCCCGCTGGTTCACCCAGCGGCTGATCGGTGCCGGATTCAGGCCCGGCCCGATGTACTCCATCGCCGTGGGCTCCGATCGTTGGAGTCCGTCGTGGTGGATTCCCATCGGTCGACCGAACGCAGCCGGATATGTGGCCCGAGCGGTCCAGGAGAACGGCAAGTCGTCGCCCCGGCTGGGCCGCCGTATTCGGGGACTGGCGTCGATCGTCGGCTCACGCCTCCCGCACCTGGTTGCTCGTCATCCTCCACTGCTGCATCCGAGGCGGCGCCATCGGCTGGGAGCCGTCGTCACCGGCCACGATCCGGCCACCCGGTTCACCGATCGAGGCTCGACCCTCATGCCGGCGCTCCGCCCCGACGACGATCGACCGGTGACCGAAGTGGTCATGCGGATCGGTGGAAGCTCGACCGATCAGCCGATCCTGTTCTACTTCGCCGACACCGTCGAGCCGGTGGCGGTCATCAAGGCGCCGACCTGGCAGGAGGAGGTTGTCGCCGGGCGCCGCGAGGCCGAGGTGCTTTGCCGGCTGGCCGCCGGCCAACCACCGGTTGACGGGGTGCCCCGCCCCCTCCCCGTCAGAGGAGCCGGCGCCTTTCACGCCTGGGGCCAGACCCATGCACCGGGAGCCGCTCTGGCTCGGCTCGTCGGGCCGGCAAGTCTCGATACCTACGGAGCCACCGTGGCGAGGTGGGCCATCACGTTGGCCCACCAAACGGCCAGCGCCATGACACCGTCGACAACGGAGCGGCTGCGACGATCCGTCGAGAGGCTTGGCACCATCTTGGAGGGCGACGGCCTTCATCTGGACGACGGTCACGAACTGGCCTCGGCTGTCGCCGGGGCCTTTGAGCGGATCATGCCCACCGTCTCGGTCCAGGGGCACGGCGATCTTGGCCCATGGAACGTTCATGTCGACGCCGAAGGGAACCCGACGATCATCGACTGGGCCGACTCGAACGAAGCCGACCTCCCGCTCTGTGATCTGATCCACTTTCTCGCCCATCTGTGTTTGTGCGCCTACGATGGCTACGGCGCTGACCGGCGGCCGGCCGTCATAGCCGACCTGATGAAGCCGGACTCACCATCGGGTCGCTTGTTGGTCGATCAGCCATCGGCCTATGCGCTGAAGCTCGGCCTGGCCGCCGAGCGGATCGACGATTTCCGCCTCGTGACCTGGGCGCTGGATCTGGCCGATCGACCGCTCTCGTCCTGGGACGGCGATCTGTACCTCGATCTGCTGCGGGCCGAAGTTCGCCGCACGATGTCGAGGGCCCAGAGGCAGAGGCCGTAGGGCAGCAGTAGCTCCCGAACCTCCGTGTCGTCCCACGACCGGGTCATGTTCGATCCGTAGCCCAGGAACAACCCGGCCACGACGATCACGACGGCCAGAACCACCACTGGAAGTGGTCCGGCCTTCCGTTGCTCGGTTGCCAGCAGGGCCACGGTCACGAACAGGACGAGCTGGATACCGACAATGTTCCACATCTCGTAGACAACGGCGGAGGCGGCAGCGGAACCGTACATCACCCACGGTGCCGGAACGACGATTTCAAGCGATCGGAAAGGGTCGGGAAGGCGGTGGCCGGCCAGTAGGCCGGGGAGGAGCACCGTGGCGACGAAACCGCCCATGTAGTAGAGGTTCTCCGATTCGTCGGTGGCGCCGTTGTGGATGTTGAACTCCGGCTGATTGCGGCCCTGGAACATCTCAGGGGAGTCCACCCCCAGCACCCGCTGAAACCATGAGACCTCCTCCAAACCGACCAGGAGGCACAGCCCGGCCCCGACGGCCAACATGGTCACGACTGGCCGGCGGTCGGGGTGGGCCGGGGATCGGGCGACCTGCCAGGCACCGAAACCGAACAGGGCCGAAGCCAGGAAGGCCAGCCCGGCCGATGACCATTCCACCAGGCCGTCTTCCTGGGCCAACCGGGTCAGCGTCTCGGGCGCGACCACGACCAGCGCCGCGGCCACCAACGCGACGGCGTTGCCGGCCACGATGGCGGCGAGTTGTGGTCGCGTAATGGGTCGACTGTCGGTGACCCTTCTCGATCGGCGGCCGGCTCGCCGCCCGGCGAGCACAAAGACGGTGGCGGCCACGGCCAGGGCGGCCGACCGAAGCAGCTGGGGTGGCGACCACTCAGGAGCTGACTCGTGGAGAAATCCTCGGTCGCTCGCCACATGATCCCACGTGACGGTGATGGCCACCAGCATCGTTGACGCCACGAGTAGTCGGGCTGCAGTCACGTACTGAACGGCGGCCGGTCGAGCGCCCGACGGTCGGTCTCGACCAGCGGAGGGGGCTCGGGCAGGTCGATGGGCCGGAGCGGTGGTGGCGTTCCCTCCGGAGATTCGGATCCGTGAGAATCCACCCGATGAGAGTCTGCTCCGTTGCCGCCGACCGGAAGGGTGACTTCCGACGGGGTCGCCGGTAGTGGGGGAATGGTGGGCTGGGAACCGTTGGACACCAGAGTGTCCTCGAGACGGGGTCTCGGCCTCAGGTCGTGTTCGGCGGTCGGAACCGTCGACTGGTCGATTGTCGGCTGGGCCCGGATCGTGTCGGTCAGGACCAGTCCGCTGATCCGGCCGCCTCCCATGGCCACGATGTCTATCGCTGTTCTGACGTCGGGTCCGGTGGAGCGACCGGCCTCGGCGACAAGGATCGTGCGGTCGACGTGGCTGCCGAGCACGGCGGCATCGCCCCGGACAAGAACCGGCGGCCCGTCGATGATCACCGCATCGAACCGAGCGCGAAGTGCAT
Source organism: Acidimicrobiales bacterium (assembly GCA_965216685.1). Taxonomy (GTDB): domain Bacteria; phylum Actinomycetota; class Acidimicrobiia; order Acidimicrobiales; family SZUA-35; genus JAHELU01. Next base: position 1,161,506 of record OZ244195.1, on the reverse strand, counting down.
TGATCATCTTCGGCAGTGATGTCTTGAGAACCGTGTCGTCAGTGGCAGACAAACCCCGGGCGATCACATGGAGGCCGGGTACGAGTCGGCTGGCCTGTGTGGCGGCTGAGAGCGGCTCGCCGGCCAACACATCCGACGTCCCTGGACCCTGGTCGACGCCGAGAATGCCATGGATGTCGCCGTCGGCCAGGTCGGCGTCGACGAGGGCGGTGCGCCAGCCGCCGAGAGCCAGCGTCACCGCCGTGTTGATGGCGACATAGGTCGCTCCCTCTCCACCCCGGGCCCCGGTGATGTGCACGGCGGCCGGTGCACCATCGCGGGCCAAGGAGTTGCTGGCCATGATCTTGAAGCTGTCGGCGATCTCGGCCACCAGCAGGGATGCCGGACCGGTGGGCGGCAGCTCGGCCGGTTTGGGAACCCGACCGGCGAACTCCACAGCACCGTCAACCTCAAGGACGTCGTCAGTGCTGTAGAGTCGCCGGTCACCCGTTTCCCGCAGCCACACCAGACCGAGACCGAGCAGGACTCCCAGCATGGCCCCCAGGGTCGCCGATCGAGTTGGTTGTGGGGCTATGGGGTCGGACGGTTCGACCGCCGGCCCGGCCACCGAGACATCCCCGTTGGTCAGCACGGCACCGGTGTCAATCTCCCGTAGCGCCGCTCGGGCCGCCACCAACTCGTCGTCCAGGGTGGCTTGGCGTCGTTCGAGATCGGCGATTCGGGCCTGGGTCGCACTCGACATGGTTGTGGGGGAGGTGTCCTCGGCCGGCGGTGGCGTCGGCTGTAGCGACAGCAACTCGTCAGCGACGTCGGCCAGCTCCAGCTCGAGTTCTTCCACCGTTCCCGCCACGGCCGCCCGGGCGGTGGTCAGTTCGTCCCGGGCCTGCGATCGACGTTGGGCCACATGGTTGTCGGCCACCGTGTTGGCGATGGTGGCCGCCGCTGCCGGTGTCGGGGCCACGACGGCGATTTCCAGGACGTCGGTGCCGTCGAGGGCGTCGGCGTCGACATCGAAATTGCCGCCGAAGGTGGACTCGAACTGCTCCTGGTAGGCGGGACCGGTGAGGAGCTGTTCGTCAGTCTTCATGGTGCGTTGAACAACGTCGTCGTCACGGTCGGCGCCGAGGAGCTGTTCGGCCCTTGTTGGCTGATACACGAGAGCAGCCTTGGCTTCGTAGCGACGAGGCTGGGCATCGGACACCAGGAAGGCGACGGTGGCTAAAACGAGCGGAGGCAGCATAAGCCACAAGCCGTGGCGACGTAGCAGAGTCCCCAGCCGGGACGGGTCGAGCACCGCGGGTCGGGCCGGGGTCATGGTCAACTGTCGAGGCCTCGAACGCCTGCTTCGACGACTGTGAACGGACATCGGGGACGCCCTCCGTCAGGTTGGGGTGGACAGGAAGGTCGGCTACGTATACTCGCCCGATGCAGCCGGGCCAGGTGGGACCAACGGATGGGCAATCGCAGATCCTGTTCATCAGTGACGAACGAGGTTGGCCTCGAACCTCGGGCTACCGGCGTCGCACCGCCCAGCTGTTGCGCTCGGTGGCCGAGCTCGGTCCGACGGTCTGGGTGGTGGCGCCCCGCAATCACTACGACGATGGCGAGTCGGTTGAACTGCCGGCGGATCTGGCTGACCGGGTGACCGTTGTGGCCGTCTCCGCCCCCGATCGCCGGCGCTGGCAGACGGCAATGCGATGGTTGCGAACCGGGCTTCCCTGGCCTCTGGCCGCCGGCGACTGGGGCGCCGCCGACCGGGCCCTGTCCGCTCTGGCCGACCACCGCTTCGACCTGGTGTGGGCTATGGGAATCGATGCCCTGCTGGCCAGTGGCCGAGCCGGGGTCGAAGCCCGCTGCACGATCGTCGACGCCGATCTGGAGAGCCTCAAGCTGCGGCGCCGGCTCGATGACGCATCGAAGGAGAACGTCCTCAAGCGTCTGATCATGAGGGTCGACCACGGCCGCTGGTGCCGACTGGAACAAGCGGCTGCGGCGTCGACAACCGGTTTCTCCGTCTGCTCCGAAGACGAACGCCGCCGGCTCGGCCCACCGGCCTTTGTCACCCCCAACAGCTACACCGCTCCGAGCGACGACGGGGTCGGCGAAGTCGTCACCATCGACCAGCAGCGGAGCCGAAACCGGTTCCTGTTCGTCGGGTCGCTGGTCTACCAGCCCAACACCGACGGACTCCGATGGTTCGCCGATGACGTCTGGCCGATCATCCGGCAGGCCGCCCCCGACGTCGGGCTCAGAGTAGTGGGATCCGGTGGTGGTGATCTGCCGTGGCTCCGATCGATTCCCGGGGTCGAACTCGTTGGTTCGGTCGACGACATCGGCCACGAGCTGGCGGTCGCCGACCTGACGGTGGTACCGGTCCGCTGGGGCGCCGGGACTCGAATCAAGATCCTCGAGTCGTTTGCCTACCGGGTGCCTGTGGTTTCGACCAGCCTCGGGGCCGAGGGCCTCAAGGTCGAAAGCGGGCGAGAGCTGCTGCTGGCCGATGAGCCGGAGGCGTTCGCTCGCGCCTGCCTGCAGATTCACCGCGACGGTGAACTGGCGGGTCGGCTGGTCGAAGCCGGTCACGACCGGTTCATGACCGACTACGAGGAGTCGGCAGTGCGTCATGGACTGTCGACTCGACTCCGCGGACTCCTGGCCGACGCCGCGCCGATCAACGAGTCATAGATCTGGCACAGGGTCGAGGTCGTTCCTTCGATGCTGTGGTCCGACAGGGCGATCTGCCGGCCGAGCCGTCCCTCTTCCGCTCTCATGTCAGGATCGAGTAGCCGAACGGTGATGGCGTCGGCCAGCTGCCGCCGATCCCCGATGGCAACAACCGCGCCGGCCCCCCGGCCAACAGTTTCGCTCACGCCGGCCACATCGGTGGCCACCAGGCTCAAGCCGGACGCCATGGCCTCCAGCATGGCCAGTGACATTCCCTCCCACCGCGACGGCATCACGGCCAGATCGGCTTGCCGAAACAGGTCGGGGACGTCGGACCGGTTCCCCAGCAACGTTATGGACTCGTCGATCATCGGCTCGAGTTCGGCCCGCATCGGACCGTCTCCGGCCAGGACCAGCTGGGCGTCGGGTACGTAGGAACGCACCATGGGCCAGGCCGCCACCAAGTCGTCTTGACCTTTCTGCCGGCAGAGCCGGCCGACACACAGCGCGACCGGTCCCTGGTCGATCGGCAGGATAGGTCGCGGAGAGTCCTTGCCGTCGGCGGGCTGGAACATGTCGCAGTTCACCGGATTGGGTACGACCTCGATCGCCGAGGCACTGATACCTCTGGACCGTGCGCTGTCGCGCTCGTGCACGCTGACCGTCAACAACACGTCGGTCCAACGGCCGGCCAACCGTTCCCAGGATACGGCAGCGGCGACCATCGGGCCGGCCAGAGCGTCGTAGGACCACGCTTGGGGCTGAAACACGGTGGGGAGACGACCGCGGAGGGCGAGCCGGCCGACCAGCCCTGCCTTGGATGAGAGGAGATGGACGACATCGGGTTGGACCGTCTCGACGATGCGGCCAAGGCGTTGAACGTCTGCCCGAAGACCTTTGGCCGGGTGTCGGGAGGACAGCCAGTCCACCACCTCGACGTCGCCACCGTCCAGCAGCCGGGCCATCGGAGAGTCGGACGGGCCGGCGACCACAACCTGATACCCCCGACCGGCCACGGCGCGGCTCATGGTGGCCACGTAGTTGCCCACCCCTTCGCTCCCGGGTTGGGTGACGATGAGGACCGTTGATCGCCGACGCCGGTCGCCGGGTCGAACGCGGGCTGAGTCGGGCGTGCGGTCGGCGGATCGGAAGCGGTGTTCTGGAGTGAAGGTCATTCCTCAATCCAGTGCCGTCGACCGTGGTCGAAAGTACGTCTATCTGGAGTCCATGACCTCCACTGTTCGCTGGTGTTTCCGATCGGCCGGACCGACCCGACCCGGGGTGGTCAGGAAACAAACCAGCCCCACTTCCAGTGCGTCTCACCGAGCTGGAAATACAAGAAATCTCGACAAACTATCCCGCACTATGCCTGCCTCAGATTGTGGGCATGACCGGCATAGAGAATTGTGACCAAAAGTATCAACCCGGTCGATTGTCGGCCCTGCGACCGGTACCGTGTGCCTCTGAGGCGGCTTGGGACCGGAACGGAGCATTTTTGTCGGTGGGGGAACATGATGTGTCCACAATGTCGGCGGAAGAGCTCGTCGCCGCCTGTCGCTCCGGTGACACCGATGCCTGGGAGCGGCTGGTCGACAAGTACCACAATCTGGTGTTCGCCATCGCCGTCAAGGAAGGCTTGTCGGCCGAGGACGCGGCGGACCTCACCCAGTCGACCTTCGAGGCGCTGCTGGCCCAGCTCGACAGCATCCGTGACGACGGCCGTATCGCCTCCTGGCTGATGACGGTCGCCCGCCGCAAGGCGTGGCGGGTACGGGATCGTCGTGGTCGACTGGCCGTCCTACCCGACGAGTCGGCCGGAACGCTCGATGAACTCTCGACCGACGATGCCTCCGACGACGTCGTACGGTTGATGTGGGTCTATGAAGGCTTGTCGCAACTGGATGATCCGTGCCGACACCTCATCATCGCTCTCTACTTCGACCCCGCCTCACCGTCCTACGCTGAGATCGCGGCCCAACTGAGCCGGCCGGTGGGAAGCATCGGGCCCTGTCGAGCGCGGTGTCTGGCCCGGCTGCGGGCCATTCTCGGTGAAGGCTGTTTCCGGTGACCGAACAACCCGAGGGCGACCCGGTCGACGAGTGGGAGCGGGCACTCCACCGGTTCGGAGTCGACAACCCGATCCCCAAACCACCACCCATCGTCAAACAGCGACTGCTTCAGGCTTTCGACCGTCACCGGGGAGTCGAGCCGGTGCCGGTGCATCAGGTGGCCGTGCCGGTCTTCGACAGCCGCGACAACGCGGTGCTCGCCGGGCTGCGGGGTCCGGCGGAGGTCGAGGAACGCTACCAGCGTACGTTCGCCTCCGACAGTCACGGGGTACTCCTCGATATCCAGCCGCTGGCCGATCACGCCATCCGGCTCGAGGGTCAAGTGCTGGGCGTCGAGTCGAAGGCAAGGGTCTGGGAGGTCCAGGTGTTCTTCCCCTTCGGCTCGACAACCGATATCGGCGGCGACGAAAACGGCTGCTTTGCCGTTGACGTCGCCCGACCCGACATCGACCGGCTTCGATTGTCCAACGGCGAGCTGACAATCGTCATCGATGACCCGCTTGGTCTGGCGGGATCGTAGACCGTGGCGGCTTCGGTGGAGCTTCTCGAGCAGCAGCTCGCTGAGCTCGGGCCGGCGGCCATGGTCGAGAGGTTGAATCAGGGGCAGAGCGGAGGCCGGCTGGACGCCGAGCTCGATGCCCTGGTTGAGCTGGCCCGAAATCGGGCGCAATCGGACCCGGCTCTGGCCGGCAACGCCCTCGATGTGTGCCGGACCGTGGCTTCTCGACTGCAACGACGTGACGTGCAACCCCACGTCGACTACATACGAGCCCGCATGGATCTGACGGCCGGCCGCCCCGACTCCGCGTTGACGCTCATCGCCCGGGCCCGAGCCGGTTGGCTGGCCATCAACCGGCCGCTCGACGCCTTCCGCACCGATCTCGGCCGGATGAACGTTCTCGACGACCTGGGCCGCCACGGCGAGGCCGTCGAGGTCGGAGAGAGTCTCCTGGACGATCTCGGCCGGCTGGGCCCAATCGACGCGGATGGCACAGGACTGGTCGGCTGGCTGCGGGCGGCAGCCCATGAGAACCTCGGTGCCGCCTACGGGTACACCGGGCGGTACCGCGAGGCGCTGGCCTCCTACGAGCGGGCCGAGGTCACCTACCACCAGGTCGGCGGTTCGGCTGACGTCGCCCGCTGCCGAGCCAACCGCGGTGTCGAGCGGGTGGCAATGGGACACGCCCTCGATGGCCGCAATGACGTTGCTGCCGCCGCCCGGATGTTTCTCGACATCGATGATCGCTACAGCCACGCCAAATGTCTCGGCCACATGGCGGATGCCGAACTGCTTCTCGGCTGGTACACGGCATGCCTCGAACACATCACCGAGGCCCGTACCGTTCTGGCCGAGCTGGAGGCAACCACCGAAGGGGTTCGACTGGCCCTGGCCGCTTGCCGGGCCTATCAGTCGTTGAATCTATGGGGGGAGTCGATTGACATCGGCAACGAGGCTGAGGACCTTCTCCACGAACTCGGCCTGGCTCACGACCTGGCCGAGGCCCGGTTCTTGTTGGCCGCGGCCCATGCCGCAATTGACGAACCTCAGCGAGCCCTCGAACTGCTCGAAAGGGTGGTCGCCGGCGCCGAGGACAGCGATGACGTGCCGCTGCGATTGCGGGCCCTGACCCTCCGGAGTAGAGTCTTGGCCGCCGCCGGGGCCTGCCCCGAGGCCGAGCGTTCGGCCCGAGAGGCGGTGGAAGTGGCGGCGGTCGGTCGGTGGCTCCACGAGGAATGGGGCGCTCGGCTCCAGCTCAGTCGCCTGACCGAAGGAGACGAAGCGGAGCAACATCTGGCTGTGGCCTCCCAGCTGGCCGATGAACTTGACCTTCCCCACCTTCGTTACCCGGTGCTGATCGAGGCCGGGCGTCGAGCCCGAGACGTCGGCCGGCCGGGCGAGGCTCGACAGATGTTCAACCAGGCCATCGAGGTGGTCGAGGTCCTACGTAGTCACACCGGTGACGCCACCACTCGTGCCGGCTTCCTGGAGGGTCGGACCGCGGCATACGACGAGCTGCTGGCGACGGTGCTTCTCGACGACACGGACTCAAGCCGGCTTCTCGCCTTTGATCTGGCCGAACAGTCCCGGGCTCGAACACTGACCGACATGATGGCCGGCCACCTAACCGCCGGTCACGCCACGGTCGGCACGGTATCGCCCTCCACCGAGGCTTCCGGTAGCGCACAGGAGGTCGTCGAATTGCAGGCTGACCTTGACGCTTGTTACGCCGCCCTTCTCCAAGGTGGGGGCAATCTTGATCGCGACCGTCGTCGCGCCGTCGCCCGACGGGCCACCGAGCTGGAAACGATGCTCCAGCGGGCCCGGCTGGAGGCCGGGGGCGAGACCCGCAGGCGGGCAAGCCCCACAGCGGAGCGGCCGATCGTGGCCCGACCGAGGTCTGATGAGCAGGTGGTGGAGTATCACATCGCCGACGGTCGACTCATCGCGTTCGTCTGGTCGCGAGGTGAGCTGCGTCTGGTCTCCAACCTGCCGGCGCTGGCCGAGGCCCGGCAGCTTGTCGATTCCTGGATCCGTCAGTGCGAGCGGTACCGGCTGGCCTCCACCCTCCCCGACGCCGCTCGCTCGGGGCTGACGGCGGCCGCCAACCAGTCATTGAGGCAGATCTGGTTGCGCCTCGTCGCCCCGATCATCGAGCACCTGGAGCCTGGCGGCGAACTGCTGATCATCCCCTCCGGGCCGCTGCATGCCGTGCCCTTCGCCGCTCTCCCGGCACCGGAGCATCGGTTGGGCGAGACCTGGATCGTGTCGCTTTCCCTCAGCTACGCGGCCGCCGACCTGTTGCCCGCCCGGCACCGGCGAACCGAACGGTCGCTGGTCGTCGGAGTAGCCGATGAGGCGGCCCCGGCGGTACTGGACGAAGCCAGGACGGTGGCGTCCCTTCTGCCCGAGTCCGACCGACTTCTGGGCGAATCAGCCACCCTTGACGGGCTCCGGGCGGCGCTGGCCCAGCGGCGGGATGTCGTACATCTGGCCTGTCATGGGATGCATCGCTCGCAGAACCCAATGTTCTCGTCGCTCCGGCTGGCCGATGGCTGGCTGACGGCCCACGATGTGATGTCGCTCGATGTCGCCGGAAGCCTGGTGGTCCTCAGCGCCTGCGAGACCGGCCGCCAGGAACGGGAACGGCTGGTGGCCGAACCGGTTGGCCTGGCCCACTCCTTCCTGGCTGTTGGAGCTCGGGCCGTTGTCGTCAGCCTGTGGCTGGCCGACGATGCCGTCACCGCCGAACTCATGTCCGAGTTCTACCTCCACCTGAATGACGGGCAGCGGCCGGCCGCCGCCCTCCAGCGGGCTCGGACCACCACCGCCGCCCGACACCCCCATCCTGCCGCCTGGGCCTCGTTCTCGATCCACGGCGGACTTTCCACGAAAGGAAACCCATGAGCACCCAACTCCTGAGGGTACGGTCTCCCCGCGGCCTGGTTGTCACCACCGTGATGACGATGGCGGCAACGCTGGTTGTCGCAGTGCTACCGGTGACGCCGGCCGCCGCCGAGGACAAGGCGGTGGATCGTAACATTTCGCTGCAGTTGCAGGATGCGGCGACGATCGACGAGCTGCTGATCGCTCATGACCTGCAGGTGGTCGAGGCCCTGGTGCCCAGCAGAGGACTGTGGGTGGTAACAGCCAACGCCGAGTTCGAGAAGTCCGACGGGGCGAAGAAGCTGGCCAAGGAACTGGACAAGGATCCGTCCGTCATCTGGGCCGAAGTCGAGTCCTCCGACGACGAACCGGAGGACGACCGCTTTCATGCCTGGCCCAATGGCGATCCCTCCAGCCCGACCGCCGACGCCGACCGATGGCTCGACCAGGACGGCCTTCGCTACCTCCGACTGGACGCCGTTCACCGACGGACCACAGGCCACGGCGTGACCGTGGCCATTCTCGACACCGGTGTCGACCGGGAGCACCCGGAACTGTCGGATCACCTGATGGTTGGCGGCCACTACGACTACGTTGACGACGACGATGACCCGATGGAGCAGACCGACGGTGTCGACGACGACGGCGACGGCGTGGTCGACGAGGCCTACGGGCACGGCACCCATGCCGCCGGTCTTGTGGCTCTCGTCGCTCCCGACGCCGAAATCCTGAGTTTCCGGGTGCTGAACGCCGATGGTACCGGCAACCCCTATGTGGTCGGTTTGGCCGTCCACGACGCCATCGACGCCGGAGCCGATGTGATCAACATCAGCTTCGGTATCGAAGGGAAACCGAAGTCCAAGTTTCTCAAGGAGGCGTTCAAGCGGGCCAAGAAGGAGGACGTCGTGGTGGTGGCGGCCGTGGGCAACCATGGTGACGACGAGAAGCGATATCCGGCCAACGAGAAGAACGTGATCGGTGTGGCCGCATTGGGCCACAACCGCATCGTGGCCCAGTTCTCCAATCACGGAAAGGCGGCGCTGGTCGCGGCGCCGGGCCAGGATGTGGTCAGCACCCTTCCCGGCGGCGGGTTCGGGGCCTGGAGCGGCACGTCGATGGCCGCTCCGATTGTCACCGGACAGGCGGCCCTCCTACGTGAAATATCGCCCGACGTCGAGTCGAAGAAGGTGATAGAGATCGTCGGTAAGTCGGCCATCAAGATCAAGCACGGCCGCAAGATCGAGAAAGGGCTGATCGACATCCTCCGCAGCCTCGATGAGTAAGGGGATCGTTGGACCCGGCCGCGTCAGGTCGATCGTTGGTGGTCGGGTGGTCCGCCCCCTTCGAGCAGCCGGCGGCCGGTTGTCGGTCTGGCCTGTTGTCGGTCTGGTTCGTTTCGGTTCGTTTCGCCGGACCTCGCCCATCGCCCCCATTTGGCCTCCCCGCTACGGGCGCCCGGTCGACCGCCATTACATCGATGCCTTCCTCCGATCGGAGCTGAGCAGCGTCGGTGGCCACGTGCTCGAGGTCGGCGGCCTCGACTACATCAATCGGTTCGGCGGACCGGCGATAACCAGTCGGTCGACGCTTCACGCACCGGCCGGCGCCGGTCCGGAGGTCACCTATGTGTGCGACCTGGCCGACGGCGCCGGCCTACCGTCGAATCGATTCGATGCCATCGTGTTGCCCCAGACGTTGTTGTTCATCTACGACGTCCGGGCCGCCGTCGACACCCTGTACCGGGCCCTTCGCCCCGGCGGTCGTCTCCTGGTGACCGTTCCCGGTATCAGCCAAATGGTGCCCGAAGACCGCCAGTTGTGGGGTCAGCACTGGAGTTTCACCGTCGACTCGCTGCAGCGGCTGTTCGGCGATGTCTTCGGCTCCGAGCACGTCGAGGTTCGCTCCCAGGGAAACGTGAAGACGGCGGTGGCCCTGCTTCATGGTCTGGCGGTTGAGGATCTGCGGCGCCGTGACTTCGAGCACGACGACCCGGACTACCCTGTCATCCTCACCGTTGCCGCCACCCGCGAAGCAACGTCCTGAACGTCGAGCCCAGCCGAGCCCGCATCCGCTGGAAGGTTTCGATCCGGACGGCCCGCCGTCGCTGCCGGCGGACGAGGTTGACGTAGTCGCTCCATTCCTGCTCATCGGTGCAAGCAGCGGGCTTGGTCTGCACAGCCAGGTAGCCGACGGCCCAATCAAGGAACCGCCGACGAGACACGGCGTGCGTCCCGGCATCGTGGCTGGTGGCGGTGCAGGCGTCCCCGTGTTGCCGGTAGCGGTACCAGTGTCGGCCGGCCACCAGAGCCGGGTGCTGCGACAGCAGCTTCGTGTGGAACACCTGGTCTTCGAACATGGCGGTGAACGCCCCCTCGTAGCCACCGACCAGGTTCGCCAGCTGCCGGGAGACGACCAGATCACAGATCGACTTCCATTCGTCGATCAGAAAGTGGCGGGCCAGTTGTGGTGGCGATGCAACCACGACCTCGTCCTGGTCGACGGGAAGCAGACACTGGCGGTGGTCACGGTCCTCGTCACCACCGTCCCAACTCCACCACCACTCCGCCGGGGCCACCAACACACCAACATCGGGATGGGATCGCAGTAGCTTCAGCTGAGCGTCGAGTTTGCCCGGCCGCCATACGTCGTCGGCGTCGAGGAAGGTCACAAACTCGCCCCGAGCGTGATCGAGGCCCAGATTCCGCGACGCGCTCATACCGAGGTTGGCCCTGCCCGGATGGGTGATACAGCGCATCCAGGTGGGAAAGGCGGTGGCCAGGACGCGGGCGAAGTGGGCACTCTGATCGGTCGAGCCGTCGTCGACCATGATCAGCTCCCACGACGGCCCGGTCTGGGCCGCCACACTGGCCACGGCCTCGGCCAGAAACCGCTCCTCGTTGTGGAAGATGATGATCACCGAGAAGGTCGGCCGGTCGTCGTCACCGTTCACCGGCCACCTCGGGTCGGGTCAGGTTCCGCCAGCTGATCCGTAGGATGTCGCGGACCGGGCGGGGAAGCACGATGCGTCCGATGACCCGGGCCCTGTTGAGCACCCGGGTTGATCGCCGCCGACGGTGATGGGTCGAGCGGCGGGCCCGGGTCAGTGCCCGTTCCAGCGTCGGGCTCAGCAGGCCGTTGTTCCGCAGATGATGCTCTGTGGCGTCGAGGTAGATGGCTCGCTTGCGGTCGATCTCCTCGCTCGACGACTCGGTGTTGGTGCTGGACTCAGGGTGGATCCGGTAGAGGTAGTGGACCTCGCTGTCGACGTACACAGGATAGCGGGCGGCGATCTTCATCATGACGACGGCGTCCTCGTACATGGATCGAAACTCGTCGTGGTAACCGCCGACCGCCGTCAAGACATCCCGCCGGATCAACGCCCCGCCGGGTATGAAGTAGTCGTCCCGCAGCATCAACCGGACGATCGTCGGGGGCTCCACCACTTGTTGGGCATGGGGGTGACACCCGAACTTGCGCTTGCCCACGCCCATCAGATCTTCGAGATCAGCGGCGTCGGGGGCGCCGGTCCATCGGTGCCAACGCAGGAGGGGAGCGACGATCATGGCCGCTTCCTCATGGCGGACGGCCAGGTCGGTCTGGTGCCGGAGCTTGTCGGGAAGCCACACGTCGTCGCCGTCGCAGAAGGCCACGTACCGCCCCCGGGCGTGAGCGATACCGAGGTTGCGGGAGGCGCTCATGCCAAGGTTCTCGCCGTCGGGGTGGGCCAGGTACCGGATGCGTCGGGGGTCTGAGGCGGCGGCGGTCTTGGCGATGTCGGTACTGCCGTCGGTCGACCCGTCGTCGACCAGGATCAGCTCCCAGGAGTCCAGGGTCTGACGGCGAACGCCGGCGATGGCTTCGGCCAGGTACCGTGCCTCATCGAGGAAGATGATGATGGCTGAAACCAGCGGTGGCGCCGGGTTGGGCCCGTCGGTCAACGCCATTCCTCCGAGACGTGGTCGAATCGTTCCGATCCGTCGAGGTCGAAGAAGGCGTTGAGGAAGAGGCGGGCGTGATGGGGCGAGCAGTGGCCGGAGCGGACATGGAACCAGCGTTCGATGTTCACTTCGTCGACGATGGCTTCGATCTCCGCCACCACACTGGTGGCGCCGAGATGGGCCAGCACGGCCAGCCGGTGATGGCCGTCGACGATGACAGCCCGGTACGACCTGTCGGCCCGGCGAAGAATGGTGAGTCGGGGGAACCCCCGGGCCCGTAGTGGCCGGTAACCATTGGCCATCGAGGCTGCCAGGTCGGTTGTCAGTCGACGTTCGTTGGCCAGGGTCGACTCGTTGTCGGGGCGGTACCACACCGTGCGGTGGCGCCCCCAGAGCTCGGCCGTCGACGCCCCGGTTTCGGCGTCGTGAGCCCACCCGAAGGCCGGTCCTGGTTTGCCGACGTCCGGCGCGGTCAACCCACCCCATGGGTAGGTGCCGAGCCAGAATCGGGGCAGCTCCCCGAGCAGTGGTGTGACCGAACCGGTCGCGTCAGGGGGGTTGTGCGGCGCTGGAGGTTCCGGGGACGATGGCCGTCCTGTTGTCGCTTGGCCGAGGTCGAGCAGGTCGTTGAGATTGCGTACGGCGTTGACGCTCGACGACCGGAAGAAGCGCTCGAAGTCGGTCGTGGCCTGAGGATCGTTCGACCGAACCAGATCATCGAGCAGAGCCACGAACGGATGCCAGCCGCCGGGAGCGAGGGAGAAGGCGAACTCGTCGCAGATCAGGTTCATGGGCACCCGGCGCAGCCGGTGGGTGGCCGCCAGCTTCGCGTGGCGGATGGCCAGGCGGCCGGCGTTGGCCACCGGCCGCGACCATCGATTCGGTGGGCGACGGCGTCGGTTCAACGATCCAGTACCTTGCGGCCGTCATGGAGGAGGCGGGCCGGCGCCCGCCGGCTCCGTTGCAGTAGGCGGTGGACCCGGTGGCGGCGAGGGTGGTCGATCTGCCGCCTGGCGTCTCGGAGGGCGGCGTCGACCAGCGGTTCGGTGATGTCGTGATCGGCGATGTGGTCCTCGAGCCAATCGAGGAACCGGCTGCGGGCCTCAGCACCTCGGGGTCGATCGGCGTCGGGCCGGCCGACGAGGCGGCGGGCTCTCTCGTCGGGCGTGGGATACTGGCGATACAGGTACCACGACTCCGTCCCGCAGTAGATGGGCTGGCGCAAACCGATCTTGGCGAACACCACGGCGTCCTCATAGTTGTCGGTGAAGGAGTCGTCGCCCCCGCCGACCTCGACGATGGCGTCCCGGCGGATGAGGGCACCGGACGGCACCAGGTCCTTGTGGCGGACGAAGTGGGCCACCAGTTCGGGTGGTTCGTACAGCCGCCCGGTTTCCAGGGTGAACCCCTGACCATGGATGCCGTACAGGTCGTCATCGCCGGCCGACGGCCCGGCCCAGGAACGCCATCGGATCAAGGGTCCGTAGACCGCGGCGGCCCGGGTATGGCGGTTCATCAAGGCAAGCTGGCCTTGAAGCTTGTCCGGTAGCCACCGGTCGTCGGCGTCGAGATAGGCCACGAACCGGCCGGCGGCCTGCTCCACTCCCAGGTTGCGGGATGCGCTCATGCCCCGCCGTCGGTGACCGGGGTGTTGGAGATGGCGAACACGACCTGGGTTGTCGGCGGCCAGCGTACGGGCCAGCTCGCTGCTTCGATCGGTTGAGCCGTCGTCGACCAGTATGAGTTCCCAGTCGGTGAAGGTCTGGGAGAACACGCTGTCGACGGCCTCAGCCAGGTGGATCTCCTCGTTGCAGAAGATGATCACCACCGTCACAGCCGGCCGCCACAAGCGATGACCGGTCACGACCGGAACCATTGGTCGAGCCGACGGGCGAACTCGTCGGCCGTCCAGTCCTTGACGTCGTATCGTCCGATACGGAGGCGGTGGGAGTGTGCGTCAACCAGCGACGGCTTGGTGGTCACCGCCACCCGGTAGCCCGCCGACCGTACGGCGGCCACGGTCTTGTTGTCGTGGCCACCGAAGGGGTAGGAGAAGGTGGTCACCGGCCGGTTCAGAATCTCCTCCAGATGACGCTTGTTGCAGTCGATCTCGCGCCGCCGTTCCCGCCGGCACAGATCGGGGAGCAGCGGGTGGGTGAGGGTGTGTCCGCCGACGGTGACGGTGTCGCCGTCGAGGTCGGCCAGTTCGCCTGGTGTCAGGCTGCGGTATGTCGGCCGGGTTTGCTCGGGGGCTCCAGCCCACTCGGCCAGGGCCTGCAGGGTTTGCCGGCGTCGACGGTGGTCCCAAGGCAGCAGCAGTTTCCACAGCTGGAGGTAGAGGGCCATGCGGGGCCCCGGTTGATCACCGTCGCGGTGGAGGTGATCGGTTCGCCACTGGGCTTCGGTGTAGGTGACGGCCCGTCCCAGTTCGATGTCGACCCCGTCGGGCCCGACTCCGAGGCGCAGATGGTCGGGTAGGTCTCCGGGAACCAGGATGATGGCGGCCAGGCGATCCCACCAGAATTCGCCCCCGTCGGTCAGCGGCGCGCTCAAGGCGAACAACGTGGCCGGAACGCCGTGGCGCTCGAGCAGCGGGCGGCCGGTGGTGGCGATGTTGGCGTAGCCGTCGTCGGAAGTGATGGCCACCGCTCGTGGCGGGAGGTCGCCGTTGGCGGCGGCGGCGACCAGTGCGTCCAACGGCATCGGTTGGGCCCCATCGGTCATGACGGCGAGATGACCCTCGAAGTTGTCGGCCGACACGAACAAGCCCCACGGATCGATGTCGACCGACCCCAGTCCGTGATACATCAACACCAGACCTCGGTGGCGGTCGTCGACCCGACGGCGGCGACGGTGCATGAACGGAGGCAGGCCCACCGGACTATCCGACCAACCGTGCGGCCGCGGGGGCTGCCGGTGTTGACTGGTACAGGTCGAGGTAGGCGGCGGCCATGGCGCTGTGGTCGTTAACCCGGGCGCTTCGTTCAATGGCCGCTCGACCCATGGCGGCCCGCAGAACCGGATCGCCGACGAGGCGATCGATAGCACGGCACAGGGCGTCGGGGTCTCCGGGGGCGACCACCAGGCCGGTGACGCCGTGGTCCACGATGTCGGCCACGCCGCCGGCATCGGCGGCGACCACCGGAAGTCCTCTACGTTGGGCGTCGAGCAATGTCATCGGATGGCCTTCGATGAAGGCGGCCGAGACGATGATGTGACTGTGATCGAACACCTCGCCTGGGTCGACCCAGCCGAGGAACGTGACCCGGGATGCCAGGTCGAATTGATCGACGAGTTGCTCCAGGTCGTTCCGCCCCGGCCCTTCGCCCCCGATCAGCAGCCGCACCGCCGGGAGCCGGGCGATGGCCTCGATGACATGTTCCACTCCTTTATGGGGAACAAACCGGGCCAGCACCCCGACGGTGGCGGGCTCCTCCGGGGGTCTGGTGGTGGAGATGTTCCCCGATGCCGGAAGGGCGTTGGGGATCACCGTTGTGCTGCCGGCGGGGAGATCGAGAATGGTCTCGAGTTCGGTCGCCGTCGATTGGCTGACCGCCACCACGGCCCGGGCCCGGTGGGCCAACATCGCCGCCAGTCGTCGGGCCACGGCCGTTGTCGGGCGCTCGACGTGATGGACGACCGACACCACCGGCGTTGGGCCCAGGGCCAGCACCGCTTCGACGTAGCGCAGATCGGCCACTTCGGTCTTGTTGAGATGAACGACGGTGGCGTCGATCCTCCCCAGCTCCCGCCACAGGCGCGGCAGTCGGCCGAGATGCTGCTTGGACGACACGTCGGGCAGGAGGGCGATGTTGGTGGTTGGTCGGGGACCGGCGATGAGCTCCAAAACCGGTCGGTGGGGTCCGGCGATCGTCACCGACACATCGACCGGGAGGGCGGCGACGAGGGAGCGCAGTGATTCCTCCGCTCCGGCATACCGCTGGGCGCCCACGAAAAAGAGAACATGGGTCACAGCAGGCCCGCCCCCTGCCCCAGGTTCCAGTCGGCCGACACCGCCACCGCCGGACCGGCGGCCGCCGCCGCCCGCCGAGATCCACTCCACGACGACGGGATTGCTACTCGCAGCGCTCCGACCTCGGTCCAGTCGAGGAGGCGACGAGGAGGGTCGCCGCCGGTGACGCTGCACCAGATCTGGTACATCCGGGGGTTCAGCGGCAAGGCGTCAAGACGGCACTCGCCGAACCAGGTGGCGTTTCTGTGCCCATTGCCCATGGGTCCGGCCGACTCGGAGGATGTCTCGATGAGATCATGACCGCTACCGTCACGAATCCGCAGGCTGACACGACGGCCGTCGAACGGGCCGTTGTCGGCGAAGTTGAGCCGGACCACGAGCGGCTCACCGGGGCTGAAGGTCGACCGGGCCTGGCCGTCACCGTCGAAGGTGACGGCCCTCAGGCACGTCATGGCGTCACCGTTCACCAGCGGGGCCACATGCGAGTCCAGCGACCGGGTGTAGTCGCGCAGCACGTCGCCAATGGTCCCCTGTTGGACGAGCCGGCCGTCTTCGAGCCAGACGGCCTGGTCACACAGTGTCTCGACGGCGGCCAGCTCGTGGGAGACGAAGATGATGGTGGCGCCGTCTTCGGCCAGCTCGTGCATCCGGTTGATGCATTTGATCTGAAAGGCGCCGTCTCCGACGGCCAACGATTCGTCGACGATGAATATGGCCGGTTCCAGAAAGGCGGCGATGGCGAATCCCAGCCGGAGCTTCATGCCGGTCGAGTAGTACTTCACCGGAGTGTCCACTGCCGACTCGATCTCGGCGAAGTCTACGATCTGGTCGAACCGGCGTCTGATTCCGGTCCGGCTGAAGCCGAGAAAACTGCCGTACAAGCCGATGTTCTCCCGCCCCGACAGCTCGGGATGAACCCCGGCACCCACCTCGATCAACGCCCCGACCCGGCCTCGAACCCGCACCCGGCCCTCGGACGGGTAGGTGATTCGGCTGACAAGCCGAAGCGCGGTCGACTTGCCGGCCCCGTTCCGCCCGACGATGGCGGTGTTGGTCCCGGCTTTGATTTCCAGATTGAGATCGTTCAGGGCCACCACCGACGGGCGGGTCCGGGGCGCGCGCCCGGCCCAGCGGCGGGCGATGTCGACGGTGTCGGCTCGCACCGAGCGGTACTTTGTCTGGTGGCCGAAGTACCGTTTCGTCACCGACTCGAAGCGCACGGCCCACACGTCAGACAACGTCGGCCATTCTTCGATCGAGGGCCTTGAGTAGTCGGTAGCCGAAACCGAGGATGATCAGGGCCGAAACCGTGCTGACGGCCAGCAGGCTCCAGTCGGGGGCCTGACCGTCGCCGTAGAGTCGGCGCAGGGCGGCCAGTGGGCCGACCAGCGGGTTGAGCGCGGCATAGACGTGGTGCCACCGACCGTCGAACTGGTCGATGGAGTAGGCCACCGGGCTGGCGAACAGGAGCAGCTGGACCGCGATGGGAAGCACATACAGAAAGTCGCGGTAGTAGACGGCGAGGGCTCCGAGGGGCATGCCCACGGCCAGGGCGGTCAAGATCAGCACCAGATAGGGGAGTGGGGTCAGCAACCAGGTCGCGGCCAACTGCCCGCCGAGGAACGGGGCGAGGGCACAGAGAAAGACGGTGTTGATGGCCAAGTCCGGGAGGTAGGCGCCGACGGCACCGAGAATCGGAGCTTCGCGAGGGAAGAAGACCTTGCGTAACATGCTCGACTCCGACACCAGCGAGGAGCAGGCCGCAGTGATGGCGGTGCTGGCGAACTGCCAACCGACCAGCGCCCCGTAGGACCCGGCGGCGTAGCTCGGCTCCGTTCCGCCCACCGCCTGGTTCAGGAACACGATGAACAGCACCAGAAAGGCCAGTGGTTGGAGGACGGCCCAGCCGAATCCGAACACCGCCTGCTTGTATCGGGTGCGAAGTCGCCGCAGCCCGAACGCCATCACCACCTCCCGGTAGTCCCACAGTTCGGCCAGCGATGCCGTGAGGCTGAATCCGGCCTCGGCGTCGTACACCGACTCGGCCGGCACGGTCTCGGGCCTGACCACCGTCGCCGCGGGTTCAGGGCTGACCCGCCGGTCGATCACTACGTCACCCCTCTGGCTTTCAACACCGCAGGCAGGGTTTTGGCCAGGATGATGATGTCGGTGGTCAGCGACCACTGGTCGACGTAGTCGGCGTCGATGTGAGCCCGGAACGGAAACCGCACGGCGTCTCGTCCCTCCACCTGCCACGGTCCGGTCAGACCCGGCTTGGCCATCCGGTAGGCGGTGACATACCCGCCGTATTCGGCCAGCTCGTCGGACAGGACCGGCCGGGGCCCAACCAGGCTCATGTCGCCCTTGACCACGTTCCACAGTTGGGGTAGTTCGTCGATCGACGTCCGCCGGAGAAACGCTCCGAGTCGGGTGACTCGGGGGTCGTCCTTCAGGGGTAGCTTGTAGCCGTGGCGGAGGTAGCGGGCCTGGAGGACGGCGTCGCCGGCCAGGCGTTGTTCGGCATCCAGGTGCATGGTTCGGATCTTGATGATCCGGAACGGGCGGCCACCGTGGCCTACCCGACGCTGGCGGAACAATCCCGGTCCGGGTGAGGTGATGCGTACGGTGGCAACAGCGATGGCCACAAGTGGGCTTGTGGCCACCAGCAGCACTGACCCGAGGACAATGTCGAGAACACGCTTGACCACCAGCCGGTACCCCCGGTAGCGGTGCATCGGACGGGGTGCCCAGACCATCGGCCCGGTACGGAGGTCGACGTCGGATGCCGGTGGCCGAGCCGGCCGACCGGCGTCAGCCAGCCCGACCCCGGTGCGGCCCCGCGTCTGGTCTTGGGACCTCGAGTTCAGTACTCGGGTTGAAGCCGTCGCTGCGTCGTCCACCCCGAACCAGTGGCCGTTGACCGCGAGACAAATACGCCATCCGAGCCCGACGGGAAGGATTCCTCATGGTGATGGTTGGCGACGCGTCGATCGAATGGCCAACCGGGTCGTGTCGAGGAAGTAGAGGGTGAGATAGGCAATCCCGACCAGCTTGGCGCCCTCCTCCAAGAGCGTCTCGGTACGGCTCGACATTCCGGACCCGAACGCCGACAGCATGGTGTCGGCCACGCCTATGTCGATCAGCAGCGACGTGGCCAGATTGGCGCCGGCCAGCCGGAGGGGGAGACGGTCGGTGCCTGCGATCACTGCTCGGTGGGCTAGCAGATACCAGCTCACGATCAGGCCGTAGGCGGCGAATACCGTGAGTTCCAGCAGATCCTTCCGATCACGGGTGTGCTCGAACTCCACAAAGAACCCGACGGCGTCGTCGGCGTACTCATGGATCAGGAGGAAGTCGTCGAGTAGCAGGATCATGGCGACCGAGCCCGACGCCCGAAGAAACCGCCGGGTACCATCCGACTGCTGCGGTAGGACGGACGCCCCGAGGAAACAGGTGGTCACGACGGCCGTCCACAGCAACACGCCGACGTTTGAGACAATGCCGAGCAGACGCAGGCCAGTGCTCTCCTGGGGATCGGCAACCGCCTGCTCGACGCTGACTCCTGACCGCCCGGCCGCGGCCAGGAGCATCACGTAAGTCAGAATGGCGACCACTCCGGCGACGGTCACCCGGCCAACCGAGGCTGGTCGCGGGCCCTCCGGCGATTGCTTCGGGGTCCCCCCGGGGTGTGACACCGTCATCGTGAGGTCCAGTGGCGTTACGTCGGGTTGAAAGTACGGCTTCAAGGTGGAACGGCTGGGGCGCCTGGGAGGCCGATCGGTCGATGATGCATGTCGCCTCCGGTGCCGCCGGGCCGGGGTGGAAGTACGGTGGGCGCTCGATGCGATTCACCAAACCGTTCTGGAGCGGAATCAGTGACGGGACCATCACGGTCGCCTTCCGTCGTTGGCGTCGACCGACGGTGGTGGCGGGACGGCCCTACCGCACCGGCGGGGGGCGGATCGAGGTGCTGGCCGTCGACATCGTTGACCCGGCGTCGATCACCGATGCCGAGGTGGCGGCCAGCGGCCATGGGGATCGGGCCGACCTGCTCGACTACCTCAACGATGCCTCCCTGGCCGACCGGGACCTGTACCGGGTGCGGTTCCGGGTGCTCGACGAACCCGACCCCAGGGAGATCCTGGCCAACGAATCCGATCTCGACGCTGACGACATCGCCGCCATTTCGACCCGGCTGGATCGTCTCGATCGGGCCGGGGCCGACGGCCCCTGGACCCGCCCAACCCTTGAGCTCATCGCCCGGCATCCCGAGCGCCGGGCTCCCGATCTGGCCGAGATGATGGGTCGGGAAACGGCCCCGTTCAAGCTCGACGTGCGCAAGCTCAAGAACCTCGGTCTGACCACCAGCCTCCGTATCGGCTACCGGCTGTCACCACGGGGCGAGGCCTATCTGGGGGCCACCGGTGGTGGAGGACACGACTCCTAGGGGTGTCTAGATATCGAGTACCAGGGGGCGGTGGTCGGAAATCTCCGGAGTCGTGGGGATGTCGAACTGCTTGACCAGATCCGGATCCGACACGAGCAGGTAGTTGGCGTGTCGAATCGGTTTGCTGTAGAGCGAGGTCCTGGTGTCACGGGAGCCGACCAGATCGACCAGCCCGATCTCCCCCAGAAGCTCGAAGGTCTCGCTGTCGGGCAGGAGGTTGAGGTCGCCGGCCACCACGGTGACGTCACCCGGTTGCCTCAGTCTCTCGACCAGCGCAGCCAGATTTTCGGCCTGGGTTCTTCGTTCCGGCGTGTCGCCCTTGCCGGCCTCGTCGCGAACCCCGTGGAGGTGGACGACGACGACGGACCGCTGTATCTCGCGGTCGAACACCCGAACGCCGT
Source organism: Acidimicrobiales bacterium (assembly GCA_965216685.1). Taxonomy (GTDB): domain Bacteria; phylum Actinomycetota; class Acidimicrobiia; order Acidimicrobiales; family SZUA-35; genus JAHELU01. The sequence continues at coordinate 1,140,629 of OZ244195.1, read as the reverse complement.
GGGCCATACGGGCCCGATTGGTCGTGGCCCACTGCTGCTGATCGCTGAACCGGTGGAGCACAAACGAGGCCTCGATACCGATCACCGGCAGCCGTTGGTGGACGAACGTGGCCAGACCGAAGTCCTGCTGGTGGCGGTTGCCATCGTCGTCGGTGACCGGGCCGGCGTCGTTGGTCACGAACCACCCCTGGTGCCGAGGCAGGTTCGAGTTGACGTCGTCGAAGAGGCTGGCCCGCTGATCGAGGCGTCGCTCGCCGTCGTCGAAGCAGACGCGGCCGGTGAGTCCGGGCGTGGACGTCACCTCCTGGAGGCAGATCACGTCGGCATCGCAGCTGGTCAACCATTCGATCAGCGGCTCGAACACCGCTCCGCACCAGGCATTCACACTGACGATTCTCACCGGGCCGACCCTATCGGCGGCGAGGAGGACGGGGGTGAGCTGGCCCACAAATCGCCGCCGCCGGGCGTGGAACCGGCCGACCACGACGGTAGAGTCAACAGGTCTGGGATTTGGGTTGTGGCTCGAACAGCCACCGTCCAACACCAACCGACGTCCGTCAAGGCCTCCGCTCCTCGAAGGGGAGGAACCCGACGGCACAACCTACATCGGCTCCGCTTGTACGTCACCCCGGCGAACACGCGGAGTATTCGCGTGAACGGCTGCTGCGTGCTCGACATCGAGCGGGAGGCGGCCCGCTGACGGGAAAGAGAAAGAGATGACACAGAAAGCCATCGTCGGCAAGAAAGTCGGCATGACTCAGGTGTGGAACGAAGACAACAAAATAGTTCCGGTCACCATCGTCGAGGTGACACCCTGCCGGGTCGTGCAGATCAAGACCCCCGACACCGACGGCTACTCCGCCATTCAGGTCACCACCGGTGAGAAGAACGCGGCCAAGCTGAGTTCGCCCGAAGCGGGCCACTTCGCCTCGGCCGGGGTCGCTCCCGGCACCCAGCTCGTCGAGCTCCGCCTCGACGACGTCTCCGAGTACACGGTGGGCCACGAGTTCGGCGTCGAGACCTTCGAGGCCGGCGAAAAGGTCGACGCCATCGGCACCAGCAAGGGTAAGGGGTTCGCCGGTGTCATGAAGCGTCACAACTTCAGCGGCCAGCGGGCCAGCCACGGCGCCCACCTGGTGCACCGCATGCCCGGCTCGATCGGCCAGTGCGCCACCCCCTCCCGGGTGTTCAAGGGCACCCGCATGGCTGGGCGGATGGGCAATGAGCGAGTGACCGTTCAGGGACTCCAGGTCGTCCAGTCCGACCCCGACAACAACCTCGTTCTGGTCAAGGGGTCGGTTCCCGGTCCCAAGGGCGGAACCGTCGTCATCCGCACCGCCGTCAAGGGCGGTTCGAGCAACGGGAGCGAAGCCTGATGCCCACCGTTTCCATCAAAACCGCAGCCGGCAAAGCCGCCGGTTCAGTCGATCTCGACTCGGAGATCTTCGGTATCGAGCCCAACATGGCCGTGATGCACCAGGTGGTCAACGCCCAGCTGGCCGCCCGACGGGCCGGTACCCACAGCACCAAGACCCGCAGCGAGGTTCGGGGCGGTGGAGCCAAGCCCTGGCGCCAGAAAGGCACCGGACGGGCCCGGGCCGGGTCGATCCGCTCTCCGATCTGGGTCGGCGGTGGTGTGGCCCACGGGCCCAAGCCCCGCAACTACGCCGAGCGGACCAACAAGAAGATGATCAACCTGGCCCTCCGGTCGGCACTCTCGGACCGGGCTGCCGACGACAAGGTGGTCGTTGTCGACTCCTGGGGATTCGACAAGCCCAGCACCAAGGCGGCCAAGGCCGCTCTGGCCGCCCTCGGTGTAGAGGGTAAGGCTCTGGTGGTGGTCGGTCGCAACGACGATGCCGATGTGATCCTTCGCAGCTTCCGCAATCTTCCCGACGTTCATCTGCTGGCCGCCGATCAGCTCAACTGCTACGACGTCCTGGTCAGCGACTACGTGGTGTTCGCCAAGGACGACGTGCCCGGAGGCGAAACAACAAACCAGGCCGCGGCCAAGGCTGTGGCCGATTCCGAAGACCCCGTCACCGAAGACACCGCCACCGAAGACACCGCCACCGAACAGTCTGAAGAGGAAGAGTAATGAGAGCTCCTGAAGATGTCGTGATCCGGCCGGTGGTGTCGGAGAAGTCCTACATAACGGCCGAAGACCACAACGCCTATACCTTCATTGTCGCCCCCGACGCTTCGAAGCCCGAGATCAGCGACGCTATCGAGAAGCTGTTCGAAGGGGTGAAGGTGGCGAAGGTCAACACCCTGAACCGTAAGGGCAAACGGGTCCGCAACCGTCGTAACAACACGGTCAGCACCCGGGTGTCAACCAAGCGAGCGATCGTCACCCTGTCTGAGGGCGAGATCGACCTCTACGGAAACTGAGGCAACCATGGCTATCCGTAAACGTAAACCAACCAGCCCTGGTCGTCGCTTCCAGACCAGCTCCGACTTCTCCGACATCACAACCGATACACCGGAGAAGTCGCTGCTGGCCAAGCAGCACTCCACCGGAGGTCGCAACAACCACGGTCGCAAGACCGCCCGCCACCGGGGCGGAGGCCACAAGCGCCGCTACCGGGTGATCGACTTCCGGCGCAACAAGGACGGCGTGCCCGCCACCGTGGCCTCGATCGAATACGATCCCAACCGCAACGCCCGTATCGCCCTGCTCCACTACCACGATGGGGAAAAGCGGTACATCCTCGCTCCTCGTGATCTGAGCGTCGGCGATCGGGTCGAATCAGGACAGGGGGCCGACATCAAGCCCGGCAACGCCCTTCCCATCCGTTACATCCCGGTCGGTACCGTCATCCACGCCGTCGAGCTGCAGCCCGGCGCCGGGGCCAAACTGGGCCGCTCCGCCGGCACGTCGATTCAGCTGGTGGCCAAGGAAGGCACCACGGCCACCTTGCGGCTGCCCTCCACCGAGATGCGTCGAGTGTCGATCGATTGCCGGGCCACCGTCGGTGAGGTCGGCAACGCCGAGGCCGAGCTGGTCAAAGTGGGCAAGGCCGGCCGTTCCCGCTGGAAGGGCAAGCGCCCCCAAACCCGCGGTGTGGCCATGAACCCGGTCGACCACCCCCACGGTGGTGGCGAAGGCAAGACCTCAGGAGGGCGCCATCCGGTGTCGCCGTGGGGTAAGCCCGAGGGCCGGACCCGCAAGAAAGGTAAGAAGTCGGACGATTTGATCGTACGTCGTCGTCGTACGCGTGGAGGACGGAGGTAGTCATGCCACGGAGTCTGAAAAAAGGTGCGTTCGTCGACGATCATCTGCTTAAGAAGGTCGACGAACTCAACGAGAAGAACGAGAAGCGGGTCATCAAGACCTGGTCCCGGCGCTCGACCATCATCCCCGACATGGTCGGCCATACCATCGCCGTCCACGATGGGCGCAAGCACGTGCCGGTGTACATCACCGAGTCGATGGTCGGTCACAAGCTGGGCGAGTTCTCACCCACCCGGACGTTCAAGTTCCACGCCGGGCAGGAGCGGGGAGGTCGTCGCTAGATGGCTACCGCAACACAAGAGGCAACGGCCGAGGCTCGGCCCGGCACCAAGGCCAAGGTCCGCTATGTGCGGATGTCGGCCTCCAAGGTGCGGGTCGTCCTCAATCTGATCCGGGGCAAGCGGGTTACCGAGGCCATCGAGATTCTCGAGTTCTCCGAGCGTCTGGCGGCCAAGGAGATCCTGAAGGGCCTCCGGTCGGCCGTGGCCAATGCCGAGCACAACGAGGAGATCCCGGAAGAGGAGCTGTTCATCTCGGCCTGCTTCGCCGACGAGGGTCCGACCCTGCGTCGATTCCGGCCCCGGGCCCGTGGTCGGGCCGGCCGGATTCAGAAGCAGACCTGCCACATCACCGTCGAGGTCAGCCGTCTGACCGCCGACGAACTCGACGAGCTGCGGGAGCGGAGCGAGCGATCGGCCGCCGGCAAGGCTTCAACGAAGAAGTCCTCCGGAGGCGACCGGGCCGCTCGAGTGGCCAAGTCTCGGGCGAGCGAAGCCGGCACGGCGACCGAAGCCGCCGATGACGAGGCCGCTGAGGCACCGACCGAGGAGGTCGAGGCCGAAGTGTCGGAGGACGCCGATTCCGAAGACGCCGCAACCGACTCCGAAGACGGTGCCGACAACGAAGACGCCTCCGACGTAGCCGGAGAGGAAGAGTAATGGGTCAAAAAGTTCACCCCTACGGCTATCGCCTGGGTATCACCACCGACTGGAAGTCACGCTGGATCGCCGATCGGCAGGAATACCGCGACTATCTGCTGGAAGACCATCACATCCGCAAGTACCTGATGGACGAGCTGCCCAATGCCGCCATCAGCCGGATCGAGGTCGAGCGCACCCGCGACAAACTGCAGGTCGATGTGCACACCGCCCGGCCCGGTATCGTCATCGGGCGCAAGGGTTCCGAAGCCGACCGGCTGCGGGCCGGGTTGACCAAGCTCACCGGCAATCCCCGGATCAAGCTCAACATCGTCGAGATCAAGCAGCCCGAGCTGGATGCCGCCCTGATCGCTCAGGGTGTGGCCGACCAGCTGATGGGCCGTATGGCCTTCCGTCGAGCCATGAAGCGGGCCATGCAGAACGCCATGAAGGCCGGGGCCAAGGGTGTTCGCATCCAGTCCTCCGGTCGTCTCGGCGGGGCCGAGATGGGTCGGACCGAGTGGTACCGCGAGGGTCGGGTTCCGCTGCACACACTGCGGGCCGACATCGACTACGGCCTGCGGGAGGCTCACACCACCTACGGTCGGATCGGGGTGAAGGTGTGGCTCTACAAGGGCGACATCCTGCCCTACAAGGCATCGAGCGACAAAGCCACGAAGGAAGCGGCCATGGCCGTCGGTGAGGCCGCCGGGACGGTCGACACCCCCCGTCCCGTCGTCTCGTCGTCTCGTCGCCCCAAAGGCGGGGCGGCCGGAGCTGCGGCCCCCCAGGTCCCGGATCCCGCTGAGGCGGCGCAAGCCGACGAACCGGCACCGTTGGTCAAGGAGGCCGATCCCGAGTTCGAGCGTCTGCTGGCCGAAGAGGAGGCCATCGAAGAATCGCTCAAGAAACAGGGCGAAGCCGAAGACCTCAGCTTCCGCCCCGGGGATGGTGACTGAGTACCATGTTGATGCCCAAGAAGGTAAAGCACCGCAAACAGCACCGGGGCCGGATGACCGGCAACGCCAAGGGTGCCACCAAGGTGGCCTACGGCGAATACGGCATCCAGGTACTCGAACCGGGATGGTTGACCTCCCGCCAGATCGAGGCCGCCCGTATCGCCATGACCCGCCACGTCCGTCGTGGCGGCAAAGTGTGGATCAACGTGTTCCCCGACAAACCGGTAACGGCCAAGCCGGCCGAGACCCGCATGGGTTCCGGCAAGGGCAACCCCGAGCACTGGGTGGCCGTGGTCAAACCGGGCCGAGTCGTGTTCGAGTTGTCGTACCCCGATGAAGCAGTGGCCAGGGCGGCCATGAGCCGGGCTATCCAGAAGCTTCCGGTCAAGGCCCGCGTTATTACCCGGGAGAGTGGTTTCGATGGCTGACGCCGCAATCACCGACATTTCCGACGCCGAGCTGGTGTCGATGCTGAACGATGCCAAGAAGGAACTGTTCAATCTGCGGTTCCAGCTGGCCACCGGGCAGCTCGACAACACCGCTCGCATCTCGAAGGTCAAGCGCGAGGTTGCCCGAGCCAAGACCGAAATGCGCAGCCGGGAAATCGCCGCTGCTGAGAAGCTCGCTTCCGAGCCCCTCGTCCAAGCTGCTGGAGACGAACCATGAGCACCGAAACAGATCAGACCGAAACAGACCAGGAAGTGGGTAAAGCCACCGACCGGTCCCAGAACCGCAAAGTCCGTGAGGGCTTGGTGGTGTCGACCAAGATGGACAAGACCGCCGTGGTCGAGGTCATCCGTCGATCCCGCCACCCCCAGTACGGCAAGACGGTCCAGAACTCGAAGAAGTACTTCGCCCACGACGAGGACAACGACCTCAACGAGGGGGATCGGGTACGCATCATCGAGACCCGCCCTCTGTCCCGCAAGAAGCGGTGGCGGGTGCTGGAAGTGCTGGAGCGTGCCCGATGATCCAACAAGAGTCACGCCTCCGGGTGGCCGACAACTCCGGCGCCCGCGAGGTCCTCTGCATCAAGGTGTTGGGCGGATCCCGTCGGCGCTACGCCGGCATCGGCGACATCTTCGTCGCCACCGTCAAAGACGCCATGCCCGGTGCTGCGGTCAAGAAGGGCGACGTGGTCAAGTGCGTCGTCGTCCGCACCGCCAAGGAGCGCCGTCGGGCCGACGGTTCCTACATCCGATTCGACGAGAACGCCGCGGTGCTGATCAACGAGAACCGGGAGCCCCGAGGCACCCGTATCTTCGGCCCGGTTGGTCGTGAGCTGCGGGAGAAGCGCTTCATGCGCATCGTCTCGCTAGCCCCGGAGGTCTTGTGATGAGAATTCGTACTGGCGATACGGTCCGTGTGCTGAGCGGCAAGGACCGGGGAGTCGAAGGCACCGTTATCGCCGCCTTCCCCGACCGCAACAAGGTGATCGTCGAGGGAGTCAACACCGCTCGCCGTCACACCAAGCCCCGCTCCCAGGAGGAGCCTGGCGGCATCATCGACAAGGACATGCCGATTCATGTGTCGAACGTGGCCGTGATCAGCCCGTCCGACGGTAAGCCGACTCGAGTCGGTTACAAGGTGGAGGACGGCAAGAAGGTCCGGGTCTGCAAACGCACCGGAGCTGAGATTCCGGAGGTCACCCTCTAACCATGAGCACAGCAACCATTGAAACGCCTCGTCTGAAGGCGCTGTATCAGGATCAGATCCGGGATCAGCTCAAAGCCGACCTCGGTCTCGACAACATCATGGAAGTTCCACGACTGGAGAAGATCGTGGTCAACATGGGCGTTGGCGAAGCACTGGACAACCGCAAGAACCTTGAATCGGCCATGGCCGACCTGGCTCTGATCGCCGGCCAGAAGCCGGTGGCCACCAAGGCCAAGAAATCGTTGGCCAGCTTCAAGCTTCGTCAGGGCAACGCCATTGGAGCCAAGGTGACCCTCCGGGGCAACCAGATGTGGTACTTCTTCGACCGGCTCATCACCCTGGCCATTCCCCGGATCCGCGACTTTCGTGGTCTCAACCCCCGTTCCTTCGACGGCAACGGCAACTACACCTTTGGTCTCACCGAACAGCTGGTGTTCCTGGAGATCGACTACGACACGGTGGACGCCCCCCGGGGTATGGACATCACCATCGTCACAACCGCACGTTCCAACGCCGAGGGTAAGGCCCTGCTCGACGCCTTCGGCTTCCCGTTCCGGCGCGAAGGGCAGGCTCAATAATGGCTAAGAAAGCACTCAAGAACAAGCAACGCAAGACCCCGAAGTTCAAGGTCCGGGCCTACACCCGGTGCCAGGTCTGCGGTCGGCCCCGCGCCGTCTACCGCAAATTCGACCTTTGCCGTGTCTGTTTCCGTGAGATGGCCCACGCCGGTGAGATTCCGGGCGTGACCAAGGCCAGCTGGTGATCGGAAGGGAGAAGAGAACATGTCAATGACCGATCCGATTGCCGACATGCTGACCCGCATCCGCAACGCCAACATCGCCATGCACGATGAGGTGCAGATGCCGTCGTCCAAGCTCAAGGTGGCCTTGGCCGAGGTGCTGAAGGCCGAGGGTTACATCACCAGTTTCGAAGCCACCGAGAACACCGATGGACCGGGCTCGACCCTGACCATCAACATGAAGTATTCACCGGAGCGCCAGCGGGTGATCAACGGCCTGAAGCGGGTGTCGAAGCCCGGGCTGCGGGTCTACACCAAGACCGACCAGATCCCACGGGTTCTGGGCGGTCTCGGCGTCGCCGTTCTCTCCACCAGTAAGGGTCTTCTCACCGATCGGGCTGCTCGCAAGGCCAAGATCGGTGGCGAAGTGCTCTGCTACGTCTGGTAGTCGTGTGGCTACGCCACCACGAGTTTGGCCTGCGGCCAAACATCGGAAAGAAGGAACTGATTAATCATGTCACGAATTGGTAGCGCCCCCATCACCGTTCCGTCGGGCGTGGAAATCTCGGTTTCCGGCCACGATGTCACTGTCAAGGGCCCCAAGGGGACCCTGGAGCACTCGGTACCCGAGGTCATCTCGGTCACCGTTGACGACGGTGAAATCAGTGTGGCCCGATCCAACGAGCAGCGACAGACCAAGGCCCTGCACGGCCTGACCCGTTCGCTGGTCAACAACATGGTCATCGGGGTGAGCGAGGGGTTCCGCAAGGACCTCGAGATCATCGGCGTGGGCTACCGGGCCCAGGCCAAAGGCAAGGACAAGCTCGAGTTGGCCCTCGGCTTCAGCCACCCGGTTGAGGTCCAGGCTCCCGACGGCATCGAGTTCGATGTCCCCGAGCCGACCAAGATCGGCGTGATCGGTATCGACAAGCAGGTCGTCGGCCAGGTGGCGGCCGAAATTCGTGCCTACCGCAAACCTGAGCCCTACAAGGGCAAAGGCGTCCGCTACGTGGGCGAACGAGTGGTGCGCAAGGCCGGAAAGGCCGGTAAGTAGTGATGGCAGCAACCAACCGGTTCACTGCCGGAAAGGCTGGCAAGTAATGGCTTCCAAGACCGCTTCCCGTCACGCCCTCCGGGCCCGCCGCCAGCGTCGGGTTCGTAAGAAGGTGAACGGCACCGGCGAACGACCTCGCTTGGCCGTCTACCGGTCCAACAAGCACATCAGCGTCCAGCTGATCGATGATACGAAAGGCCAGACGCTGGCCGCCGCCTCCACCTACGAGAGCGACATTCGCTCAGGAGGATCGACCGGCTCGGTGGCCGCCGCGTCCAAGGTTGGTCAGTTGGTGGCCGAGCGAGCCAAAGCCGCCGGGGTGGAAGCCGTGGTCTTCGACCGGGGTGGTAACCGCTACCACGGCCGAGTGGCCGCACTGGCCGACGCCGCCCGCGAAGCCGGCCTGAAATTCTAGTGTGATGGAACGGAGTCCATCACCCGGAGTTTCGACCGTCGGTCGAAACATCCCTTCAACCAAGTCCACTGTGTGGGACATGACCTACACCGCCCACTAGGAGACCTGATCATGGCAAACGAACGAGACAACCGAAACGATCGTGGTGATGGTCGCGAGTCCCGGGTCATCACCATCAACCGGGTGGCCAAGGTCGTCCGAGGTGGTCGTCGCTTCGCCTTCACCGCGCTGGTGGTGCTGGGCGACGGCAACGGCCGGGTCGGCCTCGGCTACGGCAAGGCCAAGGAAGTGCCCCTGGCCATCCAGAAAGGCACCGAAGAGGCCCGCAAGCTGATGTTCGACGTGCCCATGGCCGCCGGCACCGTGACCCACGAGGTAATCGGTGAACAGGGTGCCGGTCGGGTCATGCTGAAGCCGGCCGCCCCCGGTACCGGTGTGATCGCCGGCGGCGCCGCCCGGGCCATCCTGGAGGAAGCGGGAATCCGCGACGTGCTCTGCAAGTCGCTGGGCTCGGCCAACCAGATCAATGTGGCCCGCGCCACCATCGACGCCCTGCAGAGCCTCAAACGACCCGACGAAGTGGCCCGCCTGCGCGGCCTGGATGCCACCGAGTTCACCCCCCGGGGCATGCTCGAGGCCTACCGGGAGCGGGAGCGGGAGTTGAAGTCGGCCCGAGCGGCCGAGACCGCCGAGGTGTCATGACATGAGCGAAATCAAAGTTACGCAAGTACGGTCGGCCATCGGGACCAAGCCCAAGCAGCGGGGAACCCTGCGAGCACTGGGGCTGGGCCGGATCGGCAAGTCCAATGTCTTGACCGACGGACCGGTGGTGCGAGGCATGATCGCCCGCGTCCCCCATCTTGTAGAAGTCTCCGAGGAGTCATAGCCATGAAGGTTCACGACCTCAAACCAGCCGACGGGTCCCGCACCCGGCGCAAGCGGGTAGGCCGCGGCATCGCCGGCAAGGGTGGCAAGACCGCCGGCCGGGGCACCAAGGGCCAGAAGGCCCGTAACACTGTTCCCATCGGGTTCGAGGGCGGTCAGTTGCCGTTGCAGCAGCGCCTGCCCAAGTTGCGGGGCTTCACCAACCCGTTCCGAGTGGAGTATCAAGCCATAAACCTCGACACCATCGCCCAGAGCGGTCTGTCGGAGGTCACACCCGAGTCGCTTCTGGAAAACGGCCTTGTCTCCAAGGGATCGCTGGTCAAGATTCTTGGCCGGGGCGAACTCACCGGAGCGGTGACGGTGAAGGCTCACGCCTTCTCCAAGAGTGCTGAAGCCGCCATCACCGCGGCCGGGGGTACTGTTGAGAAGCTGCCTCTGCCCTTCAAGGTCCGCCCGGCGGCCCAGGGCAATCAACACACCAATCGTTAGAAGGCGCCGCCTTCGCAAGGACTGAAACCAGTGTCAACACTGCTCAATGTGTTCCGAACCACCGAGCTGCGGAACAAGATCCTGTTCACGATCTTCATACTCGTGGTCTATCGGCTCGGCGTGCAGATCCCGGCCCCGGGAGTCAGCCTCACCGGGATCGAGAACCTACGGCGCCAGATCGACGACTCCGAAGGCGGTATCTTCGGCTACCTGACGCTGTTCACCGGCAACGGTGGTGTGCTGAACCTGTTCGGCCTCGGCATTCTGCCCTACATCACCGCCTCCATCGTCATTCAGATCCTCACCGTGGCTGTGCCCAAACTGGAGGAGTGGCAGTCGCAGGGAGCGGTCGGGCAACGCAAGATCACGCAGTGGACCCGGTATCTGACTGTGATCCTGGCCCTGATCCAGAGCGCCGGCTTCGTCTTCCTGATCAGCCGCAGCCCCGAGCAGATCTACGGATTCGATCCCGGCCTGTTCCCCGAAGACAACAGCATCTGGCTGATGCTCCTGGCGGTGCTCTGTATCACCACCGGGGTGGCGCTCCTGATGTGGATGGGTGAGATGATCACCCAGCGGGGAATCGGCAACGGTATGTCGGTCCTCATCTTCGCCTCGGTGGTGGCCGGACTACCCGCCCTGGGAATCAACATCTGGCGGGTCCGGGGGCCGATCTGGTTCACCATCTCGATGATCGTGCTGCTGCTGCTCTGTCTCGGCATCGTGTTCATCGAGCAGGGCCAGCGGCGGATCCCCATCAACTTCCCGAAGCGGGTGGTTGGTCGTCGCCAGTACGGCGGCAACAAGACCTACATCCCGCTGAAGGTCAACCAGGCCGGCGTGATCCCGGTGATCTTCGCCAGCTCCCTTCTCCAGCTGCCGTCGCTGATCGCCAACGTGCTGCCGACCAACGCCACCCAGGACTCCTGGGGTGACGTCGTCCGCACCTTCATCCAGAACCGCCTGTTCCGACCAACCGATCCGGCCTACATTCTGATATTCGGTCTGCTGATCATCGGCTTCGCCTACTTCTACAACTCCATCGCCTTCGACCCGGCCCGACGGGCCGACGAACTGCGCAAGTCCGGTGGCTTCATCACCGGCATCCGGCCCGGCCCCCAGACCGAGCGTTATCTGTCCAAGGTGCTGAACCGCATCACCTTGCCCGGATCCGTATTCCTGGCCGTGATCGCCCTGATTCCGTCGGCCTTGCTGTTCCAGCTGGTGGGCAACAACACCAGCCTCGGGCTCCTCGGGTTCTCCGGTGTGTCCATCCTCATCGGCGTCGGCGTATCGCTGGAATTGATGAAGCAGATCGATTCTCAGCTCCTGGCCCAGAACTACGACGGCTTCTTGAAATAGGATGGCGAGCCATGAGTGATGTGATTCGACTGGTGATCTTCGGCCGTCAGGGTGCAGGAAAAGGCACGCAGTGCGACCGGATCGTGGAGCACTACGGCGTCATCCACCTGAGCACCGGCGACATGTTCCGGGCCGCCGTGGCGGCGGAAACCGAACTGGGCAAACAGGTTGGTCCGATCCTGCAATCAGGGGGCCTGGTGCCCGACGAGATGACAATCGGAGTGGTTCGGGAACGCCTGGCCCAACCCGATGTCGAATCCAAGGGCTTCGTGCTCGACGGGTTTCCCCGCACCCCCGGGCAGGCCGAGGCGCTGGTGGAGATGCTGGGCGACAATTCACTCACCGCGGTGGTCAACCTCGATGTCCCACTCGATGAGGTCACGGCCCGGATGAAGGCCCGGGGTCGAGCCGACGACACCGACGAGGGCATCGCGAAACGGCTGGCCCTCTACGATTCTGAAACGATCCCGACCATCACTTGGTTCGCCGATCGGGGTATGGTGGTGAACGTCGACGGCATGGGTACCGAAGACGAGGTGGCGGAGCGAATCTTCTCCGCCATCGACGCACAAACCAACTGAATCCAACTCACTGGAGGGCGGGTACATGAATAGGCGGAATTGGCGTCATCTCTTGGTGCTGCTCGGAGTTTTGACGATCGGCGTCCTGACCGGCTGCGGCGAGAACGATGAGGGAGCGGGCGACGGGTCGACAGACTCGATCGTTTCGGCTGACGCCGATGAACCGGCTGACGGTGAGGCCGAGGGCGGTGAGACGACGTCGACCTCAGAGCTGGTGGTGGAGGAAGCGGCCACCGCCGACCTTGAGCTGTCCGACGATCCGACCCAGTGGGTCCGTCAGGTCCTGTTGCCGGCCGACTCGTTCCCTGCCGGCTACACGGTGGAGGACACCACCGAGACGTCCAGTCCCACCGCGTGTCTCGAGCGGGCAAGCACCGTGGTTGAGCATCCGCCCGTTGCTTTCGCCACCGACGACATCTCGGGCGAGAACAGCCTCAGCCAGCTGGTGGCCCGCTACGAATCGGAGGCCGACGCCGCCGTGGCCTTCAGCTACTTCCAGAGCCTGGAGGAGCTGTGCAATGAAACGTGGCTCAGTGACCAGGAAAATGATTTCACCACGATGTACGTCGAGCCGCTGACTCCGGCCCCGATTGATGGGGTCGATCGCCTCACCGCCAGCAGTCGTCAGATCCACGGGGCCGACGCCGTCTTCTACCTTGACGTCTACGGCGCCCAGGTCGGCGATTCGCTGCTACTGGCCCTGTCGACTGATCCCGACAGCGCCGAGAGCCTGATCTCGGCACTCGCTCAGCGAGCCCAGGGAACCGACGTCAGCGAGCCCATCGTCCCGGCCGCTCCGATGGAGACGACACCCGGCTACCGCTCGACCGAGTACTGGAGCTGGCCGGGCGAGGGACCGGCCTTGATTCGCCAGAGTCTGGAAACGCCCACGGCCACCCAGTTCCTGGAAGAGGCCAGCGTCACCTGGTTGAACGAGGCCAGCGACGAGCGCATCGACGCGTTGGCCGGTGACGCCTGCGTGGTCAGCCACGATCTGACCGAGAACGACAATCTCGATCTGGCCGTCATCAGTGTCTACACCGCCGACGAGGTGGCGGCCGGCGATCCACTGATCCTGGGACAGGTCTTCGGTTATGTTGCCGGTGTGTACTGCCCGTTCCTGGCCGAGAAGCTCGTGACCATGGTCGAGGGCTGAACCTCAGTTGAATGGGGGCGACCCACGAACTCTTGCAGCAAAAGGCGAGGTGACACCTCGCCTTTTGCTGCAAGAATTACCAGATGATTGACGACGCCGGCCCGGACCCGCGCCCTCTGTCCGGACATACAGCACTGGTCACCGGGGCCAACCACGGCATCGGGGCGGCCACCGCGGTGGCTCTGGCCGGCAGGGGCGCCGACGTGGCCATCACGTTTCTGCGCACCAGGGAGCCGGGAGACTCGCCGGGCCGAACCTCGGACTACGCAGCAGCCCGGCTCTCAGACGGCGGTGACGTTGCTCAAGCAGTGGAGGCGTTGGGCCGCCGGTCGCTCCTGATCGAGGCCGACCTGATCGATCCTGACACCCCGGCCCACCTGTTCGACCGGATAGAGGGCGACCTGGGCCCGGTGGCGGTTCTGGTCCACAACGCCAGCGGTTGGCAGAAGGACAGTTTCGCTCCCGACACCACCGATGCCGTCGGTCGGGCCGGCCACCCCATCACGGTCGAAACCATTGACGGCCAGTACCTCGTTGATGCTCGGGCCGGGGCGCTGCTGATGCAGGAGTTCATCGCCCGCCACCGAGCCCGAGCCGCCACCTGGGGTCGTATCGTGACGCTGACTTCGGGCGTGGGTCGGGGATTCCCCGGCGAAGTGTCCTACGGGGCGGCCAAGGCGGCCCTGATCAGCTACACCCTGTCAGCTGCGGCCGAGATGGCGGCCGACGGTGTGACGGCCAATGTGGTCTACCCGCCGGTGACCGACACCGGGTGGGTCACCCCCGAGGTTCGTGAGTTCGTGGCCAATGACCACGACCATCATCACGTGGCCCAGCCATCGGAGGTGGCCGACGTGATCGCCTGGCTGTGCGCCGAGGCCGGGCGGACCGTGACCGGAAACATCATCCGGCTGCGATGACGGCGACTGGGAATCTTGCAGCAAGAAGCGAGGTGACACCTCGCTTCTTGCTGCAAGAATCATGGGCTATGGGTGTGGGCCCTAGTCGCTCAGGCCCAGATCGCTCAGATCAACCGGACTCCCGGACTCGATGCTGCGATGGGCGGCCACCCCGACGGCCACCGACCACAGGCCGTTGTCCACCGTGACCTCCGGTTCCGTGCCGGCCAGGATGGCGTCCCGAAATCGCTCGTGTTCCACGTATGACGAACCGTGGTGCAGGCCGACGTGATGTACCGGGTCGACGTCACCGGGCTTGACGGCCTCGATCTCGACCGAACCGATCCAGTGCTCGCCCCGGCGGCCGACCCGTACCTCGTCGGTGGGCAGCAGGGCCTCGACCTTGCCTCGATCGCCGACCACGCACACCTCCTCCTGATTGTGGCTGGCCTCGGCGAACATGCAGAGATCAAGCACCGCGCGGGCCCCGCCGTCGTACTCGACGACGACATAGGCGTTGTCGAGAATGTCGCTGCGAACGCCGTTGTACACCTCGTCGAGATGGTTGACGTCCTGAGCCCCCGAGGCGAACACCCGCCGGGGTCTGGTGCCGATGATCAGGTTCATAAGGTCGAAGAAGTGGCAGCACTTCTCCACCAGGGTGCCGCCGGTGTTGGCCGAGAGGCGATTCCAGTTGTCGACCTTGTCCAGGAACGGGAACCGGTGCTCCCGGATGGCCACCATGCGAACGGTACCGACGGCGCCGTCGGCCACGTGTTCGATGAGGCGGGCCACCGGCGCCATGTAGCGGTACTCCAGCCCGACCCACACCGGGGCCGACCGGTTGGCCGTCAGGTCGACCACCGTCCGGCAGTCTTCGATGGTGGTACACATCGGTTTCTCGATCAGCACCGGGAGGTCGGTGGTGAGTACGTCGGACAACACCTTGATGTGGTGATTGTTGGGTGTGGCCACCACCAGAACATCGCATTGGCCGGCATTGACCATTTCGGTGTAGTCGGCATAGACGTCGACCGGCCCGTCGGCCGCCTCCACCGCCGCGGCTTGTGATGCCGGGTGAGGATCGGCAATGGCCGTCACCGACACCCCAGTCAGGGCATTGAGATTCTCGATGTGTTCGACGCCCATCATCCCGGTTCCGATGACGCCGTACCGCAGTTCACCGGTCATGACGGTGATCCCGGGGAAGGGGCCGTGGCGGCGTAGCGGGGTTTGAACGGTCCGTGTTCGATGCGGGGCAAAACGTGCCGGGCCACCAGTTCCGCTTCGGCCCGGTGGGGGTAGCCGGAGAGGATGAAGGCGTCGATTCCCACCGCCCGGTAGGCCTCCAGTTTGGCCACCACCTGATCGGGATCGCCGACGATGGCCGCTCCTGCCCCGCTGCGGGCCCGGCCGACACCGGTCCACAGGTTGGCTTCGGCGTAGCCCTCGTCGTCGGCTCCCTCCCGCAGTTCGCTCTGGCGGGCCACACCGACGGACTTGGCGTCGAGGGAACGGGACTTGATGGCGTCTCCCGACTGGTCATCGAGTTGGGACACCAGGCGGCGGGCCGCCTCCCGGGCCTCGGACTCGGTCTCCCGCACAATCACATGGCTTCGCAGCCCGTAGCGCAGCGCCCGGCCGTGACGCTCGGCTCGGGCTTGCATGTCGGCCACCGTTTCCTCCACCGAGGCCACGGTGTCGGGCCAGGTCAGGAACACGTCGGCGGCGGCGGCCGCCGTCTCCTTGGCCGCCTCGGAAAAACCGCCGAAGTAGAAGGGCGGGCACCGACCGTCAACGGTGCCTATGCGCGGTGGGTCGAGGGTCAGGTCGACGAACTCGCCGTGGTAGTCGATCGGCTGTCGGTCGAGAAGGAGCCGTAGAACCTCCATGTATTCGAGCGTGCGTTGATAGCGGGGCTCGGAATCCAGCTTCTCTCCCGGGAGATCACTGGAGATGATGTTGATGGTCAGCCGGCCCCCGGCCATCTGGTCGATGGTGGCCAGCTGACGGGCCAGCTGTGGGGGCCACAGTTCGCCCATCCGCACGGCCAGCAGCAGATGTATCTGCTGGGTGGCGGTGGCGATGGCCGAGGCGAAGGCCACCGCGTCGATGCCCAGCGTGTACCCCGACGGCAGGAGGACGTTGTCGAATCCCAGTTCATCGGCGGTGGCGACGATGTTGCGGCAGTGGGGCCATGACGACAGGAGGGCCGGGTCGGGCACCCCCAGCTGCTCGTAGTCGTCATCGCACAGAGCGGAGAACCAGGAGATTTCCGGGGGGATTTCGGCATTGTTCATGGCAGGGGCACACCTTCTGAAGCTTCGATGATGTCGTAGACGTCATTGCGGTCGAGTGACACGCCGAGCGCAGCCGTTGACTGGGCGATGCGGTCGGGATTCTGTGTTCCAATGATGGCCACCGGACGAGACGGGTGGGCCAACACGAAGGCCAGGGCGATCTCGGCCCGCCCCACACCTTCCCGGGCGGCCAGACGATCCAGCGTTTCCAGTAACGCCGCCGGCACACCGTCACCGCTCACCACTCGGCCACCGGCCAACGGGCTCCACACCAACGGAATCATTCCCGTTTCCAGGCAAAGGTCGAAGGTCCCGTCGCGTAAGGGATCGAGGTGGGCCACCGAGTATTCGGGTTGGGTGGTTATCAGATCCGGCTCGAGGTGGGCCATCAGCGCCCGGGTTTGGGCCGGGGTGTAGTTGGAAACGCCGATGTGGCCGATGAGCCCATCGGCCACCATGGCTCCGAGAGCGTCGGCCACCTCGGCCGGATGCCCGAACAGGTCGGGCCGGTGGATCTGGTAGAGGTCGATGGTATCGACCCCCAGCCGCCGGCGGGAGGCTTCGACCGCCGCTCGCAGATAGGAGGGACTGGAGTCGTAGGGCACCGGAGGGGTGATACCCCCCTTGGTGGCCAGCACGATACGGTTCCGAAGCTCCGGTTTGGCTGCCAACACCTGGCCGAGAAGAACCTCCACGGTTCCGAAGCCGGTGCCACCCCAGTCGAACCCGTACACGTCGGCGGTGTCGATCAGGTTGCAGCCGGCATCCAGCGCAGCTTCGATGAGAGCAGTGGCCCACCCCAGATCAGGGTTGGTGAAGCGCCACAGACCATAGGCCAGCGGCCCCACGTCGTGGCCTCCTATTCGGCGGGGGGAGTTGTCGACCAGCGACTCTTGGGCCATCGTGCCTCGCTTTCGCTTCGGGGCTTGGGCGAACGGTAGCCACCTTTGCCGAAGGGTGACAACTCATCAGAGGCCCGTGCCCGGGGGTGCCATCACTCCGTTTTCAGCCGGTCGTGTGCGATGTTCTACCCTGGGCCCCAGATTGTGGCCGCGGCCACCTCCTACCGACCATATTTTCGCACGAGCCGGCGGAGCCAATGACCGACGACACCCGACCTGAACTCGACGCTCCGGCCACCGCCGACCTCCTTTCAGCCGTGGCCCGGATCACCTCGGACGACACCTTGACCTCGTTCGAATCCCGGCGCCGGCTGGCCCGTCTGCTGGGAGCCCGCTTCGACCCCGACACCGGTTTGACCTCGTTCGGCTTCTGGGCCCCGGGCCTGACCGAGGCTCGGCTGGCCGCTTCCGATGTGCATCTGGAGTTGTTCACCCCGGACGAACCGGTCGATTTCAGCGCCGACCGTCAAGCCATCACCGTCACCCGGCATCGGGTTCCCCTGGCCGTCGACGGTGACTACTGGTGGGGCGTCGTACGCGGTGTGCGCCCGGGAACGGCTGATCAGGCCGGGGCGCTGTACTGGCTGATGGCCGAAGGTCCCGACGGCCACGTCACCGTCCGGGACCTGCTGGCCGACTCCATTCCTTTCGGCTCGTTTGCCCCAGCCGAGGTCTATGACATGGTCGGTTTGCAGCGGCGACGCCGCGATCTCGACCATTTCGCCACCGACCCCACACCGCCGACATCGATTCTGGAACTGCACATTCCCACCGCCACCGCCGGCGGGACCATCGCCGATCTGGCCGAGTGCTACGAACGCATCGGCGATCGGCTCCGTGGCGGTGAACCGCTTTCGGCCGCCGATCAGGTCTACGTCGGCTATGACGCCATCCAACCGCTGCCCGTCGATCCGACCATCGAGAAACCCGAGCCGACACCGACGTTCTCGGTAGTCGACGTGGTCGACGAGATGGCGGGGAAGGTGGGTGTACTACTCCGGCGTCCCGAGAACCTGAACTGGGGCTACGACAACGTGGTGGCCTCCTCGTCGGCCGTCAACCCGTCGCTGCTGAGGACCAAACGGCCCGACGAGCTCGTTCGTCTGGCCGAGGCGCTGCACCGCCTGCCCCAGCCCATGATGTTGATCTACGACCTGGTCTACGGCCACGCCGACAACCAGGCTCTCGACCTGCTGCCGGCTCGCTTCTTCAAGGGTTCGAACATGTACGGGCAGGATCTCAACCACCAGGATCCAACCGTGCGGGCCATTCTGCTGGAGATGCAGCGGCGACGGGTGAATACCGGCTGTGACGGCCTCAGGATCGACGGCGCTCAGGACTTCAAGTTCTATGATCCCCGCACCGGCGAGGTCGGCTATGACGACGACTACCTGCAATCCATGAGCGAGGTCCCCCAGGAGATCGGCCGTCATTCCCGGCGAATGTGGATGATCTTCGAGGACGGTCGCCCGTGGCCCGACGAGGGTTGGGAAACGTCGTCGACCTACCGCGACGTCATCGACGTGCAGCCCGACGTGTACCAGTGGGGTCCCCTGATCTTCGCCCACAACACGCCGATGCTGGAAGGCTTCTGGTCGGACAAGTGGTGGAGGGTCGAGCAGATCGTCGAGCACGGCGGGAACTGGATCAGCGGTTGCGCCAATCACGACACGGTTCGCCGTGGCACCCAGGTCGACCCGTCGAGGCCGCTCAATCGACACCTCGGTGATGATCTTCCCTCCATCCTCGACAATGCCTACGACAACGACGCCGTGCTCGCCGTTTCCTACGGACTGCTACCCGGCATCCCGATGGACTTTCTCAACGCCACGACCCGTACGCCGTGGGGGTTCATGCGCACCACCGACGACCTGTATGGCGTGAAAGTCATGTGTGAGGAGGCCGGGTTTCTCGATTGGCAACTCGACGACGTCCAGTGGAAACGACCGGAAACCATGTGGCGGACGAAACGATACGGCTTCGGTGAACGCGACACCCTGCGAGCGTTCCTGGCCGAGCTGGGCGAGCTGGTCGACACCACCGACTACCATCTCGATCAGATGGCGGCCGAGATCACCGGACCGGATGAGTTGCCGCTCGGTGCGCACGGTCTGAAGGGTCTGGCCTTCGACTTCATGTCCGACCTGCACGAGCTGAGCAACGTCGGGCCGTCGCTGTCCCGGCTCGACGTCGATCGGGTGGCCTACGCCTACGACCTCCGGCTGCTGCGCCGGGCCGAGCCCTGGCTGGGGCACGATTGCCGACCAGGTGACGTTGTCGACAAGATCGAGGGCGAGCAAATCGTCTACCGGGGCCACCGCAGCGCCCCCGACGGTCACGCCGTGGTGGCCACGGTGGCCAATATGGCCGGTCCGGTCGCTGAGTTGGATGCCGCCACGCTGGTGCCCCGACCGCTGTCGGAGGCGACCTTTGTGCTGGTGTCTTCCCGGGCCGACCTGTCCGGCGGTTCACTCACGCTGCCCGACGGTTCCGCTGCCGTCTTCGCCTGGCACAACTGACGGTGACCGGCCATCGGTGACCCTTGCCGGTGGCCTGGGCGGGTCTCGGCGGCCGACATTGCAGGTCCATGTCGGCTTGATGTGGCCTGTGGCGTTTCGGTCACGGTTGTTGGCTCATCGTTCGGGTCGCATGTAGAGTGCGTCGTTAGTTCTGCAATGGTGCAGGCTGATTCAACGCTGTCCCTACCGTCGATTTCCATGATCGCGGTGGGCGGCTCAAGGGAGAATGCCGGGTCCGCCGGCCTATTAGTAGAGAGTTGAAAGGGTACATGATGAACCTTTCTCGTTGGAAGAGCCTGCTGGCTCTACTGTTCGTCTTCACGCTGGTAGCGGCCGCGTGTAGTGGTGACGAAGTGACCGAAGCCGCTGATGAAGTGACCGAGGCCGCCGATGATGCGGCCGACGAAGTCGAAGAAGCCGCCGACGACGCGGCCGATGCAGTCGAAGAAGAAGCCGACGACGCCATGGAAGAGGGCGACGACGCCATGGCCGACACCGGCACGGTGACCATCACCGGTCCTGAGCGCGACGAGTCCGAAGCTGGCGCCATCCAGGACGTGCTGAGTGCCTGGGGAGCCGAGAACGGCATCGACGTGACCTACACCGGCTCGGCCGACTGGGAGAGCGAGATCAACGTGGCCGTCGAGGCCGACACCGCTCCCGACATTTCCTTCTTCCCCCAGCCCGGCAAGCTGGCTGACTTCGCTCGGGCCGGCAACCTGGTTGCCCTCCCCGACGACGTGGCCGGCAATGTCTCAGGCAACTGGGATGAGGGCTCCTGGTCGTTCGGAACCGTCGACGGCACCCAGTTCGGCATCCCGGCCAAGACCGACCTGAAGTCACTGGTCTGGTACCAGCCCGCCCGCTTCGCCGAGGCCGGCTATGAGGTTCCCGAAACCCTGGATGATCTGAAGGCGCTGGCCGATCAGGCCGCCGCCGACGGCATCAAGCCATGGTGTGTCGGTATCGAGTCCGGTCAGGCCACCGGTTGGCCCTTCACCGACTGGGTCGAGGATCTGATGCTGCGTCGTCACGGCCCCGATGTGTATGACCAGTGGGTCAATCACGAGATCCCGTTCAACGACGAGCGCATTGTCTCGGTCATGGATGAAGTCAAGGAGATCTGGGCCGAGGACAAGGTCTTCTCCTCCGGCGGCACCATCACCGCCACCGCCTTCCAGGACAACGGTCAGCCGTTGATCGACGGCGACTGCCTGATGCACCGCCAAGCCTCCTTCTTCTCGGCCTTCATCCCCGAAGGCACGCCCTTCGCCGACGGTTCCGATGAGGCGGTCAACGTCTTCTACTTCCCGTCGGCCGACGACAGCCGTCCCATCCTGGTGGCCGGCACGCTGGCCGCTGCCTTCCACGATCGTCCCGAGGTGTGGCAGGTGATGGAGTACATCGGTAGCGCCGACTACGCCAATGCCCGCCAGGCCGCCCAGAAGGAGCGCAAGGGTGGCGGCGACGCCCTCTCCGGCTTCCTCACCGCCGTCGCCGGCGCCGATGCCAGCCTCTTTGCTCCGCTGGAGGCCGAGATGATCCAGATCATGGCCGACGCCGAAGTTGCCCGTTTCGACGCTTCCGACCTCATGCCGGCCGATGTCGGTGCCGGTACGTTCTGGAGCGAAGGCACGTCGTTCATCAACGGTGACAAGTCCGCTCAGGAAGCGGCTGATGCCATTGAGGCGTCCTGGCCCTAATCAGGCCGTCGACGCATACCCAGTAGATGAGTGAGTGAGAGCGTCGGCCCCGAGCGGGTCGGCGCTCTCGCCGTTTCTGACGTACTCTTTGAAAACAAGTCAGGTAAGAGACAGACAGCAACAGGGGGACAGAGTTGACCAAAGTATTGACGACCATCTTGAGTGTGGTTGTGGCTGTCGGGGTGTTCACCGCCCTTTGGGTCGGAGCCAACCTCATCTTCAACCAGGCGACCAAGGACTTCAAACGGTTCAGCGCCTTGGCCGGAGGGGCCTTGGGATTGATCCTGATGACCCTACTCGACGGCAACCGGCTGATCACCGGCATCGGGGTCAGGCCGGCCGAATGGGACTGGGGGGCATTGCACGTCTACCTGTTCTGGCCGGTGGTGGGAGCCATCGTGGGCGCAGCGATCGGCTGGATCTTGGCCGGGCTCGATGATGCCAGGCTCCGCCTCGGCTTCAGCGTTGCCGCCGGAATAGGCATCGGCGTACTGATCGGGTTCCTGCTCAAGGGCCGCTATCAGCTGGCCATGCGAACCACCCCGTTAATCATCTGGCCCGTGGTTGGTGCCGCCGTGGGGGCCGGTCTCAACATGTTGCGCCGGCGAAACCTGGTCAAGGGCACCCTCACCGGCCTCTTCTTCGGTTGGCTGTTCGGATCGTTCGGCGGGGCTTTCCAGGCCGTCGACCAGGCCAACCTGGGGGAGACCCTGGTGGCTTCCACCGTGGCCGGTGGTTTGGCCGGGGCCCGGTTGGGGCTGACCGGCAACCCCGACATCGTCGGCCGGGCCGAGATCGATCAGCGATCCCGGTCTTGGATCTTCGTCGGTCCGGCGTTCTTGTTCTACACCATCATGTTGATCATCCCCGCCTTCCAGACGTTCCTGCTGTCACTGAAAGACCGTGAATCGGAGGAATGGGTCGGTTTCGTCAACTACCGCGAGGTGTTCACCGACCCCAACAACCTCGACCTGTCGGGCTGGCAGGACTCGTTCGGCTCGGCCATTCTGCCCTGGGTCCTCTTGTTCCTGGTCTGCGGTCTACTGCTGGCCGCCCTACTGGGTCGGGAGACGGCCCAGCCGCTCAACTTCGGTGGCGCTCCGATCGTTCCGATCGGCCTGGCTGTGGTCCTGTTCGGGTTCGTACTGTTCACCAACTTCCGGGGCACCATCGTCAACAACATCTGGTGGGTGGTGGGCGTGACCACACTGTCAACAGCCTTGGGTCTGGCCATTGCCAAGATGTCCGACGGGGCGGCCGGCGAGTCGGTGGCCAAGTCGTTCGTGTTCATGCCCATGGCCATCAGCATGGTTGGCGCCTCCATCATCTGGCGGTTGATGATGTACCAGGCCCGCGACACCTCGAAGGCCCAGACCGGCGTGTTCAACGCCCTGTGGGTCTGGCTTGGTCAGGTCTCGACCAAACAACCGGGTCAGATCATAATCGGCCTGCTCTTCATCGCTGTGGCTCTGGCCCTGGGCTATGCCGCCTACCGCAACCTGGCCCGATCTCCGTCGACTGCAGGACTGTACATGGTCTTTGCCCTGGTGCCGCTGTGGGTGGCTTACCGGACCTTCATCGAGGGGATCGGCGGCTACGTCCCTCAGGAAGATGGAACGTTCGCCGCTCAGACAGTCAATTTCGTCCAGTCGTCGCCGTTCAACAACTTCTGGTTGATGTTGATCATGGTCTGGATCCAGACCGGATTCGCCATGGTGATCTTGTCGGCCGCCATCAAGGCCGTGCCCGAGGACTTCATCGAGGCGGCCAAGATCGACGGTGCCACCGACGGGCAGATCTTCTGGCGCATCACCGTGCCCCAGGTTTGGCCCACCATCCTGGTGGTGGCCACCACCATCATGGTGGCGGTGATGAAGGTGTTCGACTTCGTGAAGGTGACCACCAACGGTCAGTTCGACACTCAGGTTCTGGCCAACGCCATGTTCCAGGAAGCGTTCCTCAACTTCAACCGAGGGGTGGGAGCGGCCCTGGCCATCATCTTGTTCATCGGCGTGGTTCCGGTAATGGTCTGGAACGTCAACAATCTCACCAAGGAGGCCTGATATGACTGCGACAGCCGTCAAGAAGCGTTCAGCCATGGCGGGCGAGGCCTCACAGGGTTTGGGCAGCCTCATCTACCGGGGTCTCAGCCGGGTGCCCATGTGGGCCTTTGCCATCCTTTGGCTGGTGCCGTCGTTCGGGTTGGCTCTCAACTCGTTCCGGCCCCGTGATGCCCAGCGCAACTCGGGATTCTGGCGCACCAATCCCACCGAGTTCACGTTGGAGAACTACGAGACGGTGTTCAGCGCCAGCAGTGTGAACCCCATCGGCGACTCACTGCTCAACTCGCTGGCCATCGCGGTTCCGGCGACCATCATCCCCATCGCCGTGGCCGCCTTCGCCGCCTACGGGTTCGCCTGGATCGACTTCAAGGGCCGGAAGTGGCTTTTCATCCTCACGGTGTCGATCCTGGCCATCCCGTTGCAGGTGGCGCTGATTCCCCTGCTGAAGATGTATGTGTCGGGGGCTCACCTGACCTTGCCGTTCATCGACAAGACATTGACGCTGGTGCCAGCGTGGGGAATCAACGGGACAGCGGCTGCTGTGTGGCTGACCCACACTGGCTTCGCCATGCCCTTCGCCATCTTCCTGTTACACAACTACATCTCCAGCCTGCCCAAGGACATCTTCGAATCGGCTCGGATCGATGGGGCTGACCACTTCACCGTGTTCTGGCGGCTGGTCCTTCCGCTGTCCATTCCGGTGCTGGCCGCTTTTGCCATCTTCCAGTTCTTGTGGACCTGGAACGACTTCCTGATCGCCTTGACCATGATCGGCTCGGCCAATCCCGATGCGTTGCCCACCACGATCACCATCGCCAACCTGGCCGGCGACTTTGGCCGCAATGAGCACCTGCTTCCGGCCGGTGCCTTCGTCCAGGCTTTCGTGCCGCTGGTGGTGTTCTTCGCTTTGCAGCGGTTCTTCGTGCGAGGTCTCCTGGCCGGTTCGGTCAAGGGCTAGTAAACCCCGCACGTTGGCTTCTACACGACCCATCTGACGAGCACTCTGGTTGGCTGACGACCCCCAAGGGGGTCGCTGAGCCGCCAGAGTGCGAGGTGGGTAGGGTGGGTGGTGGCCCGAGCGCTACATGATCCAGACGGCGCAGTCCGGCTCGAGGGTCGAGTCGTCCTGTTCGCTGTTGCTGGCCACCAGCATCGAGCTGTATTCGGGGAGATCTATGGCCGTCGATCCGAAGTTGATGAGGCAACGCAGACCGCTGTGGCGGCTGAAGGCCAGCACATCGGGTCCGAGGTCGAGCATGATGAGCTGTTCGTCGTCGACGCAGTGTTCCCGCCGCGCTGCCAGCGCCCGGCGGTACAACTCCAGGGTTGACGACGCCACGCCGCTCTGGGCCTCCACCGAATAACCTCCGAAGTCGGGAGGTTGGGGGAGCCAGCCGGCGGTTGCTCCGAAACCGAACGACGGTCCGTCCACAGTCCAGGGGATGGGGACACGACAGCCGTCCCGTCCCCGTTGGGTGTGGCCCGATCGTTTCCACACTGGATCGTCGAGCACATCTTCGGGTAGATCCCAGACCTCCGGCAGTCCGAGTTCTTCCCCCTGATAGAGGTAGACCGATCCGGGAAGCGACAGGATCAGCAGTGCGGCCGCCCGGGCCCGCCGGAGCCCGAGCTCCGGGTCGAGGATGTCGAAGGGTCCCTCGGCCGGCCAGGTTCGCCAGTTGGTGCCCTTGGGCAGTCCGTAGCGGGTGGCCTCCCGCATCACGTCGTGGTTGGAGAGCACCCAGGTCGGGGTGGAACCGACGTCGGCCGCCTTGTCGATCGAGCCGGTGATGACGTCAGCCATCTGGTCGCGGTCCCAGGCGGCCTCCAGCAGGTCGAAGCTGAAGACCTGATGATACTCGTCGGGTCGTAGGTACTTGGCGTAGCTGTCCGGTCGGACCCAGGCTTCGGCCACCATCATGCGGTCGCCGTCGTAGGAGTCGAGGGTGGCTCGGAACCGGCGGTTGATGGCGTGCACCCCGTCACGATCCCAGAACGGGTGATCGGCCATGCGGGCCGCTCCCAGGATCTGCTGTTCGGTGACGCTGAGGTCGGGATAGGTCATGTCTTTGACCAGACCATGGGCCACATCCACCCGGAACCCGTCAACCCCCCGGTCGAGCCAGAACCGGAAGACGGCTTCGAACTCCTCGGCGATCTCCGGATTCTCCCAGTTGAGATCGGGTTGTTCCGGGGCGAACAGGTGGAGGTACCACTCGCCGTCGTCGACCCGCCGCCAGGCCGGTCCGCCGAAGACACTCATCCAATCGTTGGGTGGCTCCGAGCCGTCTGCTCCCCGGCCGGGCCGGAAGTGGTAACGATCACGGGACGGGTTGCCCGGTTGAGCGGCCAGAGCCTCGCCGAACCAGACATGCTCCACGGACGTGTGATTGGGGACCACGTCGGCGATCACCTTGATGCCGAGTTCGTGGGCCTCGTTGATGAGGGCGGTGGCCTCCTCAACCGTGCCGAACCGGGGGTTGATCCGGCGGTAGTCGGCCACGTCGTAGCCTCCGTCGGCCAGTGGTGACAGATACCACGGATTGAACCAGATGGCATCGACGCCCAGTTCGCTCAGGTAGCCGAGCCGGGAGCGTACCCCGGCGATGTCCCCGGTGCCGTCGCCGTTCCCGTCGGCGTAGGACCGGGGGTAGATCTGATAGACGACGGCTCGTCGCCACCACGGCGTTTCGGCTGAGGAGGGTTCGTGTTGGGGCATCCCGCAAGGCTATCGACGCGCCGGACCAGCAGAACGCATCGAACACCGCATCAGACACCAGTGGAGAGGGCCAGCCACTGGAAGATCCGCCAGCCGGCGATCGGCACCCCCAGAGTGGAGGCGGCCACGGCCGCCGCCTCGTCCGAGATCGGCACGGCGTCGGGAGCCTTGACGTGGACTTCGGCCACTCTCTCGGCCATCACGAACCAGCCAACGGCCTCCTCCACCGTGTGGCCGACGGTCAGGAGGCCGTGGTTGCGGAGGATGCAGAGCTTGCCCGACCCGACGGCGTCGGCGATGCGTTTACCGCCGTCGTAGGACAGGACCTCGACCTCCTCGTCGTCGAAGAGGCCCTGATCGAAGACGAAGGCGCACGACTCCTGGCTGATGGCTGAGAACGGTTTGACGTTGGCCGACCACGGTGTGCCGTAGGGGGTGTGGGTGTGGGCGGCCGACACGACCTCGGGCCGGGCCTCCAGTAGCGGGGCGTGGATGTTGTAGCCGGCGGTGTTGACCGCCCCGGTGTAGTCGCCGCCCCGGTCTCGCACCCGACCACCGGGGCCGACCAGGACGAGACGGTCGACGGCGGCCTGACCGAACGGGACGCCCCAGTCGAGCAGCCAGAAGTGGTCGGTCCATTCCGGGTCGCGGGCACTGATGTGGCCGTCACCCAACTGGCCCCAGCGCATGGCGCCGAAGATCCGGTAGCCGGTGGCGCAGGTCTGCAGGCGATGTTGTCGTTCCTGTTCGGGTGTTCGCTCGGTGTCGTAGGACTCAACCCCTGCGAAGTCGGGGTAGGGGCTTTCGTGGCGCTCTTCCATGAGGGGGATGCTAGACCTGATCCCGATCGGTGGATAGATGCTGAAGGATCAGGCGGCTGTCGGTCTGTCGAACCCCGCCCTCGTTCTTCATGGTGATCAGGAGGTCGTTGAGGTCCCCGGCCGAGGCCAGCCGAGCCCGTAGCCGAAAGTCGAGCGGTCCGGTGAGAAAGAAGCACTCCACGATGCGTTCGTCGTTGCGAACCAGCTGCTCGAAGGCGGCCCGGTCGGAGCGGTCAGCCTGCCAGACGTCGATTGACGCCTCCAGTGGGAGACCCATGGCCTCGTGGTTGATCCGGGCGCTGAAGCCGGCAATGACCCCGCTGGAAACCAGGCGCTGGACTCGTGCTCCGGCGGCATTGGGGCTCAGCCCGACGACCCGACCCAGTTCCCGCTGCGTCAGCCGCGAGTTCCGGACAAGCTGACTGATGATTTCTCTGTCGATGTTATCTATCACAGTGAGTAGCACTGTAGAACGCTGGTAGATGCAGAGCAAACAGTGCCAATTGTCGCCGACTTTGGTTCATGATTGGTAGTGGGTAAGCAACTACCGAAAGGGCGTTTTCCAATGACCAACACCCAGAACCTCAAGCTCCAAACCCTTCTGGCCGCCTGGCTCAGCCACGACGACCTGCGCAAGGCCGGTGCCGACATCGCCGAGCTCTCGGCCTCCCGGTTCCGGCTCGACGACGCCCGCTGTGACGCTTTGATGGCGATCAGCTGATTCCTCTCCTACCGTTGATGGTGGGGGCGGCCCTGCCAATCGTCGCCGCCCGGAAGATCCGGAAGATGAAACCACGACGCCAGCCAGCCACCGCCGATCCCGACGATCGTCGGGCTGAGCGGCGTCGTCTGGTCCGGACCCAGCTCGAAAGTCGGGGAGTGGTCTCGCCGGCAGTGCTCGACGCCATGGCATCTGTTCCCCGGCATCGATTTGTTGCCGCCGATCTGTCCGACCAGGCCTACCAGGACAAACCGCTTCCCATCGGCCATGGTCAGACGATCAGCCAGCCCTACATGGTGGCGGCCATGGCCGAGGCGGCCGACATCGGGCCCGGCGACCGTGTCCTGGAAATCGGAACAGGATCGGGTTACGGGGCAGCCGTCCTGGCCGAACTGGCCGACGCCGTCTGGACGGTGGAGCGACATCGATCGCTGGCCCGGGAAGCGGCCGATCGCCTGTCCAAGCTGGGATACGGCAACGTGAGCGTAGTCCATGGCGACGGCTCGTTGGGGTGGCCCGACGAGGCCCCCTACGACGCCATCGTCGTCACCGCCGCCGGCCCGGCGGTGCCCGACGCCCTCCGCGACCAGATGGTCGACGGCGGCCGGTTGGTCATGCCGGTGGGGGGTCGATACGGTGACCAGCGGCTGGTCAGGATCGTCCGCTCGGGTGATCGCTACGAGTCGGAGGATCTGGGCGGAGTTCGGTTCGTGCCTCTCATCGGGGAGCAGGGGATCGACCGCTCCTGACGGCCACCAAACGGGACAAAGGTGGCCTGGATCGCACGTTGTGGCCGCAATCAGGGGCCAGTAGCATGGTTTGTTGGTCTGTTGCGGTGCTTTTGGAGCCTGCGTTTTTGCACTCCCACCGGCACCGAGACGTTTCGACCGTGCAACTTCGAACGAAAGGGTTCGTCCTGCCAAAGCATAAAGAAGATACGATCGTCCTTGAAGGAACCATCACCGAGTCGCTCCCGAACGCCATGTTCCGGGTCGAACTCGAGAACGGTCATACCGTATTGGGGCACATCTCCGGCAAGATGCGGCGCCACTACATCCGTATTCTTCCGGGTGACAAGGTCCAGGTTGAGCTCACACCATACGATCTCACCCGCGGGCGCATCACCTACCGCTACAAGTAGGTCGACCTCCTAGGTCGAGCCGGGTTTGGGAGACGCGGTTACCAGCAGTGTCTCCCCTGCCCCCAATTGACCCGCTCAGCGCCACCACGGCCCGTCAACGGCCAAGGCGGTGAGCGGTGTCCGCACGCAAGCCAGTCCGACAATCAGTTCTTAACCGGCTCGACGGCCCTGTCGGCCCCGAGTCCTCAAACCACAGGAAGATGCGATGAAGGTTCGCCCCAGCGTCAAACCAATGTGTGAAAAGTGCAAGGTGATCCGGCGTAATCGCACCATCCGGGTCATCTGCGAGAACCCACGACACAAGCAGAGGCAAGGTTGATATGGCTCGTATAGCCGGCGTTGACATCCCCCGGGACAAGCGCACCGAGGTGGCCTTGACCTACGTGTTCGGTGTGGGCCGTTCCACCGCCCAGACCATCACCGAGGCCACCGGCGTCGATCCCAACACCCGGGTCAAGGATCTGACCGAGGAAGAGGTCATGCGGATTCGGGCCTACATCGACTCCAACGTCAAGACCGAGGGTGATCTTCGCCGTGAGGTGTCACAGGACATCAAGCGGAAGATGGAGATCGGCTGTCATCAGGGGATCCGTCATCGCAAGGGTCTGCCGGTTCGCGGCCAGCGCACCCAAACCAACGCCCGTACCCGCAAAGGCCCGAAGAAGACGGTGGCCGGCAAGAAGAAAGCAACCAAGTAATGGCAAAGCCAAGCGCAGGCGGACGTCGCCCCCGTCGTCGGGAACGCAAGAACGTCACCCACGGCATCGCTCACATCAAGTCGAGCTTCAACAACACCATCATCGCCATCTCCGACCGGGAGGGTCACATCCTCTCCTGGTCGTCGGCCGGCAACGTCGGCTTCAAAGGCTCCCGCAAGTCCACCCCCTACGCCGCCCAGATGGCGGCCGAGGCCGCGGCCCGGCGGGCCATGGAGCACGGTGTGCGCAAGGTCGACGTGCAGGTCAAGGGGCCCGGTTCGGGCCGTGAGACCGCCATCCGCTCGATTCAGAACGCCGGTATCGAGGTCACCGGTATCAAAGACGTGACCCCGGTGCCCCACAACGGATGCCGTCCTCCCAAGCGGCGTCGGGTCTAAGGGAGTCAACCATGTCACGCTACACCGGCCCCCGAGCCCGAGTATCCCGCCGTCTCGGCACCAACATCTTCGGCACCAAAGGCGAGGAGATTGCTCTCGACAAGAGGCCGTATCCTCCCGGCATTCACGGCCGCACCCGGCGCCGGGGCAACCAGAGCGAGTATCTGATCCAG
This sequence comes from Acidimicrobiales bacterium, assembly GCA_965216685.1. GTDB lineage: Bacteria > Actinomycetota > Acidimicrobiia > Acidimicrobiales > SZUA-35 > JAHELU01. Next base: position 1,110,124 of record OZ244195.1, on the reverse strand, counting down.
TTGCAGGAGAAGCAGAAGGCCCGCTTCACCTACGGTCTGACCGAGCGTCAGTTCCGCCGGATCTACGCCGAGGCCTCCCGCCGGCAGGGTGTGACCGGTGAGAACATGCTCCGGTTCCTCGAGCTGCGGCTCGACAACGTGATCTACCGGGCCGGCTGGGGTTCGACCCGGCCTCAGGCTCGTCAGTTCGTCTCCCATGGTCATGTGCTGGTCAACGGTTCCCGGGTCAACGTGCCGTCGTACCGGGTCCGCAAGGGCGACGTGATCGAGATCAAGGAAAAGACCCGCACCAACCCGATCGTGGTGTGGAACAAGGACGTGCTCGACCGTCAACCTCCGGCCTGGCTGGAGCGCGATGGTGAGTTCGCCATCAAGGTCTACTCGGAACCCCTCCGGGAGCAGATCGACGTTCCCCTGCGGGAACAGCTCATCGTCGAGCTGTACTCGAAATAGATGTGTCGGGCCTGTGGCCCGAATTGGTAGAACATCCGCCCCAACCCAAGGAATCCCCCGATGCTGGTTATTCAGCGACCCACAGTCGAACAGCTTGATGATGGCGAGTCCAGCCGCGGCAAGTTTGCCGTCAGCCCGCTGGAGCCCGGCTTTGGCCACACCCTCGGCACCTCGCTCCGGCGAGCACTGCTGTCGTCGGTGCCCGGTGCCGCCGTCACCTCGGTGCGTTTCGACGACGCCCTCCACGAATTCGACACCATCAAAGGTGTCATCGAAGACGTCACCGACGTCATCCTCAACATCAAGGACATCGTGCTGACGAGCGAGAGTGAGGAGCCGGTGGTGCTCCGACTCGACGCTCGGGGCCCGGGCTCGGTCACCGCCGGCGACATCGCCTGCCCGCCCGAGGTGGAGATCCTCAATCGCGATGCCCTGATCGCCACGCTGACCGAACAGGGTCGGCTGGCCATCGACCTGACCGTCGAGCGGGGTCGAGCCTGGCTGCCCTCCAGCCGGGCCAGTGAGTCGAACACCATCGGTGTCATCCCCATCGACGCCGTGTTCAGCCCGGTCCGCCGGGTGTCGATCTCGGTTGAGCCGACCCGTGTCGATCAGTCGACCGACTACGACAAGCTCATTCTCGACATCGAGACCGACGGGTCACTGAGCCCCCGCGACGCCTTGGCCTCGGCCGGGGCCACGGTACGCTCCCTGTTCCAGCTGATCGAGGAGATGAGCGAGGAGCCCGAGGGCCTGACCCTGGGTGAGGCTCCGGCCGCCGCTTCGGGATCTCCCGATCTCGACCTGCCCATCGAGGACCTGGATCTTTCCGAGCGGCCTCGCAACTGTCTCAAGCGAGCCCAGGTGAACACCATCGGCGAGCTGCTGACCAAGAACGAAGACGACCTGCTGGCCATCACCAACTTCGGCCAGAAGTCGCTCGATGAAGTGATCGCCAAGCTGGACGAGCGGGGCCTCACCCTGCGTGGGTCCCGGTAGTAGGAGCACGTATCAATGCCTGGAACTCCCCGCAAAGCCCGTCGGTTCGGCGGAAGCTCATCTCATCAGAAGCTGATGATGGCCAACCTGGTGGCCTCTCTGGTGGCGGCCGAAGGCATCGAGACCACCGAGGCCAAAGCCAAGGCCATGCGGCCGGTGGCCGAGCGGATGATCACCAAGGCCAAGAAGGGCGGGTTGCACAACTACCGCCAGGTGTTGGCCTACCTCGGTGACGTCGAGATGACCACGAAGCTGTTCGACGAGGTCGGCCCTCGCTACGCCAGCCGCCCCGGGGGCTACACCCGGATCCTCAAGATGGGACCGCGCCAGGGCGACAACGCCCCCATGGCTCGCATCGAACTGGTCTAAGTGCCTCGGCCTTTGGCCTCGTCCGACGAGTTTCGGCTGGGCCAAAACGTCGCAGTGCCTCGGCCTTTGGCCTCGTCCGACGAGTTTCAGCTACGCCGAAACGTCGCAGTGCCTCGGCCTTTGGCCTCGTCCGACGAGTTTCAGCTACGCCGAAACGTCGCAGTGCCTCGGCCTTTGGCCTCGTCCGACGAGTTTCAGCTACGCCGAAACGTCGCAGTGCCTCGGCCTTTGGCCTCGTCCGGCTGGGGGTTGGGGTGAACGTTCGGCTTCTGGTCGCCTATGACGGGGCCGGGTTTCGGGGGCTGGCCCCCAATCCCGGAGTACGAACCGTTGTCGGCGAGTTGGAGCGGGTCATCGAGCCGCTGATCGGTGTCAAGCCCGAGATCGTGATGTCGGGCCGCACCGACGCCGGTGTCCACGCCTGGGGTCAGGTGCTGTCGTTCACCATGCCCGAGGATGTGGTCGACCTGCACCGGATACAGAAGTCGGTCAACAGCCGCCTCGGCCCTGAGATCGTTGTTCGGGAGATAACCCAGGCTGCCGACGAGTTCAGCGCCCGGTTCTCGGCCACCGGCCGCCGCTACCGCTACCTGATCATCAACCGGCCGGTCAATGACCCCTTCCTGGCTCGCACCGGATGGTGGGTCGACAGCGGCCCCCGGGGTCCACTCGATGTCGACGCCATGAATGCCGCTTGCCCCCATCTGATCGGTGAGCACGACTTCAGCTCGTTCTGTCGCCGACCCAAGGCGGCCCCCGGGGTGGCTGCGGAGCCCAGCCTGGTGCGCCGGGTCACCGCCGCCAGCTGGCATGACCTGGGCGACGGCTTGCTCCGATTCGAGATCGAGGGCACCGCCTTCTGCCATCAGATGGTCCGCAGCATCGTTGGCTTCATGGTGGCGGTCGGCGCCGGCAAGCGACGGGCCGACGAGCTGCCCGCTGTGATCGCCGCCCGCGACCGAGCCGAGGCCGAAAACCCGGCTCCACCCCACGGCCTGACCCTGTGGCAGGTCGACTACTAGGAGACCAGTCGACTATTGGGAGACCAGTCAACTACTCCTGACGACGGCTCGATTCTGTCGGCGTCGACGCGTCGATTTCGACGCGCCGGCACTGACAGAACGCTCGACGGGCCGGAGGTCGGGGCCAGGATCAAGGCACCGTCACGTCGATCCGGACGATCTGGCCCTGAGGGGCCTGGCCCGAGCGGGCGAACACGGCGGCGCTGGTCGAGCGGTCCAATCCGCCATCGAACTGCGCGCTCCGGCCGTCGGCCCACTCCACGGTGACGGCGACGTCACCGTCGCCCGACGAATCGGCCAAGGAGTAGACCACCGGGACACCGCAGTAGGTGAAGCCCAGCGATCCGGCCGGCAGTTCGATGCCCGGGCCGCCGTCGGCCTCACCCCACCAGGTGGGCTGGGTCAAGAACTCGGACCGATCAAGCAATACGGGCTGGAACTGTAGGCGACCATCCCGAACCTGGACCCCCAACTCGGCCCAACGGATGAGTACCCCCTCCTTGACCTGGCCGGTCATCCCCGGCTGCTGGGCTCCCATGCCCAGCGGCGTGTGGGAGTGGGGATCGGTGGGGAACGAGCCCTGCCGGGCCGCCGACTTCATGAAGCCGAGCCCCGACCGAACCCGGTGGCACAGCCCCACCAGCTGATCGATCAGGGCCGGCGGCTGTTGTTCCTCGACGGCCTGAAGCGTCCGCTCCTGTAGCGCGAACAACAGCTTGGACACCATATGCCAGTAGATGGAGCCCAGGCCCTCGTAGCGATACATGGACTGCGACCGGCCCGTGAACGATCGATGGTCGAACACCGTCTCGTAGGCGGCCAGCAGTTCCGACCGACCACCGGCCACGATGTCGGCCAGCTCCGGCTGGTCGGCCAGCCGGTCGAGCTCCTCGTCGAGAACCCGGGCTGAACGGAGGCGGGCGGCGAATCGAAGATCCCCGTTGTCGTCCCGGGCCACCAGATCGACCGGACTGTCGGCCAGAGCGACCACCGCAGATCCGGAAGCGCCGGAGGGAATACGGTTCTTGTCTCGGAATCGAGTTGGCCGGCGGTTGGGGTAGAGCACAAACGATTTCTGGTCGGGTCGGTACAAGGCGCCGTCGTACAGCGCCGACGTCATGGCGATGACCGTCTCCGGATCGATGTCGGGGGAGGCCAGGGCGGCCACCTGGCCCTCCAACATCTCATAGAGCGGATCAAGATGGGCCTCGTCGGAATCGAGCCGCAGCAGCCAGTAGGTGTGGACCAGGCCGTCGGGTCGTCGAGACAACCGGGCGGCGGTGGCCACATGGGGTTGAACAGCGGCCAGCACCGCCCGCAGCTCTGCCACCGTCACCGTCTCGGCTGGACCGGGACCCTCGACGTAGGCGGCGGCCAGATAGCGCTGGTAGGCCCCGCCCAGGTCGTCGAGCAGACGCCGCCGGGCCCGGGCCACCGGCGCACTGTTACGATCCGCCGGCTGCATGGTCAACAGCTCCTCATGAGCCGAGTACACCGACACCAGGTCCCGCATCCAGCGGACCACGTGGCCGCCCACCGCCACCTCTTCGACCGTCGACCGGGCCAGCAGCCCGTCGACGAAGCCCAGGTAGTCCCGCAGGTGGAGGAGGGTGACCGCCGACACGCCGTTGCCCACCAGCGCATTGTTGGCGTCATTCCACTCGGGACGCTGGGTGTTGAGCCAAATGCCGCCTCCGGCCACCAGGTTCGACAGCTTGGCCAGTGCCGGCACCAGCAGTTTCTCGGCCATGGTGGCCAGGTGGACTCCGTCGCCATGGGCCGACGGCACCAGCCGCCCGTCACCACCGATGTCGGCCACCCGTCGATCGCCGGCGGCCTGGCTCGACTCGTCGAAATCCAGAGTTTGTTTGGGGTCGTCGATCAGGTCGGCGTAGGGCCGGAGCCGGTAGGGGACGTCGCCATAGGAGTAGTAAGGCTCCGCCAGTAGCGATGGCAGCAGGCCGGGGTGGAACCGTTCGGCCGTCAGCAGCAGCCGATGAAGATACACGACCTGGTGATCGCCCCAGTAGCCGAAGTTGCCCCAGCTACCCTCCTCCGGCACCTCCCAGTCGATGCCTTCGTGGGTGATCCGGTAGGGATTGTGCCCGTCGACCGTGGAGGCACTGAGAAACTTGGAGATGACCGACTCAATGTAGAGCGGGTAGCTCTGCAGCAGGGCCTCCCAGTTCTGGAAAATGTCACGCCAGTTGCCCTCATAGCCGATGGCCGGTCGACCGTCGTCGGTTGGTTGGGGGATCCGGAAGGCGTTCCACGGGCGGCTGGGGTCGCCGTGGCGGCGGCTGAACCGCAGAGGCAGATACTCGTTGACCAGGCGCCGGAGGTCATGGTCGGCCGCCACCACTCGACGCAGCGTCTCGATGTCGACGGTGGCGTCGAGCGAGGCCGTCATGGTCTCGAAACGGGTTCGACGGTGACGGTTGCGGGCCTGGATGAAGTCGGCAACGTCGTCGACCTCGACCCGATGATCATCGGTGAACACGCCACCCCGCAGACCGTTGAACAAGGCATTGGCCACGTGGTGCACAGTGGCCCGTTGATCGGCCGTCACCTGGAAGCCGTCGGCCGCCGCCACCAGCCGGCCGACGGCCCGGTGAGCCCCGGTCATCGCCTCCTCGACCGACGATTGCAGGCTGTCGGCGGTGCCGCCGACGGTGTTATGCCGGGCCTGCTTCAGCTCATTGGTCAGGCCGACCACCGCTCGGTGGTCCAAGCCCACGTCGGCCACCACGGTCCAGCGAAGATCCTGGGTCGGGTTCAGCACGGTGGAAGCTGTTTGCAGGAAACTTCCCTTGATACCGGTGGTCAACTGCTCGGCCTCCACCTCCTGGCCTGACCGGAAGCGCCGGACCTGGCGCTCCGATAGCAAAGTCTGCGGATCATCGAGACCGAACGACCAGATCACATTGGCCCGTAGCGCCTCAGCCGGGTCGGCCTTGTCGGACACGAGGGCTTCCAGCGTGTAGAGGGCCAAGCCGGACCCGGGATCGATCTCGCTGCGCCGGTAGGAGTCGACCAGGGTGCTCGACGACTGCTGGGCGGCCAGCTCGACACCGGCCGGCAGCACATCGACCAGACCGTCGAGGATGGCCACCTCCACCGGGTCCCGATGCTGGTCGAGCCGCAGACGGCAGGTTCGGACCAGGCCGAGCCGACCGGCGGTGGCCCAGGTGTACTCGAACGTCAGGCCCAGTCCAGGGTGGTACTCGGAGAAGCGCAGCCGGTCACCGAGCGCGGTCTTGGCCACACTTCGTCGCACCCGACCCAGCGGGGTGTCCGGGGCGAACGGGGACCACGGGTCGGGGTCACCGGCCACTCGCACCACCGTCAACGGCCCGCTGCGGCCTCCGCTGCGGTGCAGGCGGTCATCGGTCTCGTAGGGAAACAGCGACTGTTCGGGGCTGACCCGCCCGGCGGTGAGCGCCCCGCTGGTGGAAACGAACAGCCACTGATCATCGGCCGTGACCAGGGCCACGAGAAAGGGATCGAGCAGGTCATAGTCGTCAATCCGGTACCACGTCGTATCGTCATCCTCGATGAAACGGCCCGTTGCCTCAATGGTCATGATGTCGCCTCCGCCGTTTGTTGGTAGACCCTGACGTGATCGACGTACAGGTACACCGGGAACTCAAGATCGAAGTCAATGGGCCCGGGAAAGGTGCCGCCGACGGCCAGGTTGACGATCAGGAAGAACTCGTGGTCGAACACCCACTCCCGATCACCGACATCGGCCGGAGTCATCGTGTGATACTGCTCGCCGTCGTAGAACCAGCGGATTCCCTCCTCATCCCACTCCACGGCGTAGGTGTGGAACTCCTCGGCGATGTCGTAGGTCTGCCGGTTCCACTTGCCCATTCCCATGGCGCCGGAGTAGCCGGGCCCGTGGACGGTGCCGACGATCAGGTCGGGTTCCCGCCCGACGTGCTCCATGACATCGATCTCCCCGACGTTGGGCCAGTGATTGGCCGGGTCGTCCGAGTCCTTGTCGAAATGGGCACCCAGCATCCAGAAGGCCGGCCATAGCCCGGACCCGACCGGTACCTTGATGCGGGCTTCGACCCGGCCGTACTTGAACTCCTGAAGACCCTGGGTTCGCAACCGGGCCGACGTGTAGTACGACTCCTCGAACTGCTCCTGGCGGGCCTCGATGACCAGCAGGCCGTTATCGACCCGGCTGTTCTCCCGTCGTTCGGTGTAGTACTGGGCCTCACCATTGCCCCAGCCCCAGCCGCCGATGTCGTAGGTCCAGTTGCTTTCGTCGATGGTGTCGCCGTCGAACTCGTCGTGCCAGACCAACTCCCAGCCCTCGTCGGCGGCGATGGGCAGGGGCTCGGGTACGGCGATGGTGGTCGTCGGCCCCGGGGGTTCGGTCGTGGTCGTGGAGGCCTCCGATGTCGTCGGCCCGTCGGTCGTCGGTGTTGACGGTGCGGCCGCCGTCACCGCCTCGGGCTCGGTCGAACAGGCGGCGACCATCACGGTAGCGGTGACAAGCAGGGCGGTGAGCAGCTGTAGTCGGGGCAACGGTCGGGCTCCTACAAGGGTTGGTGTCGGGGGCTGAGTTGGGCGGTGATACCGCCATCGACGTGAAGGATCTGACCGGTGATGTAGGCGGCGTCGTCGGAGGCCAGGAAGGCCACGGCGGCGGCGATGTCATCGACCGTGCCGTAGCGCAACAGCGGAATCCGCTCGGCCACCGCCTGAAGACGAGCCGGATCGACGGCGTCGGATCGGTAGGTGTGAGTCACCCCTGGGGCGATGGCATTGACCCGTATTCCGAAGCGGGCGAGGTCGACGGCCATGGCCCTGGTCATGGCGTTGATGGCGCCTTTGGTCACGTCGTAGGGGAGGCCTCGATGGTGGGCTTGAGTGGCCCCGACCGACGACAGGTTGATGATGGCGCCCCGGCCCCGGCTGTGCATGGTCTCGGCCGCCCGCATCGAGCAGCGAAACGGGCCGTTGACGTTGACCGCCATCTGCCGTTCCAGCAACCCGTCAGGGTTGTCGAGGGTCTCGGCCATACGAAGATCGGCTGCGTTGTTGACCAGCACGTCGACATGTTCCCAGGCGTCGAGGGTGATGGTGAACAGCTGATCGATGTCGCCGGGATTTCCCATGTCGCCCACGAAGTGGATCACGTCGGCTCCCCGGGCTCCGAGATCCTCGGCCGTCTCTACCAGCGACGCCTCGTCGATGTCGGCCAACACCAGGCGCATGCCTTCGGCCGCCAGGCGGCGGGCCACGCCATGGCCGATCCCCTTGGCCCCGCCGGTGATGACGGCCACCCCACCGTCGAGCTCGGGAAATCGGCCCATAGGGCCGTGGGTGCTCATGGTCGGGTCGGGCTGCCGTCGGGCAGCCGGGTCTGGGTCCAGGTCTCGACCCGATCGTCGCAGGGGTGGCGGGCCGCCAACTTCTCGTCGATGTCGATTCCCAGACCGGGCTGATCGTTGCCGTACAGGTAGCCGTCGGCCACGATCGGGAGCCCGGGGAACATCTCGTACTCCAGGTCGGAGGGCCGGTACCACTCGTGGATGCCGAAGTTGGGGGCCCACAGTTCGAGGTGCAGGTTGGCGGCGTGCCCCACCGGCGACGTGTCGCCCGGCCCATGCCACGCCGTCCGTATCCCGAACGTGTCGGCCAGGATGGCCAGGTTGCGGGCCGGGGTGATGCCTCCGATCTGGCTGATGTGGATCCGGATGAAATCGATGAGCCGGTCGACGATCAGTCGGCGCCACTCGTGCGGGTGGTTGAACAGCTCGCCCATGGCCAGCGGGGTGGCGCACTGCCGGCGCAGGTGGGCGAACCATTCGATGTCTTCGGGGGCTAAAGGGTCCTCAAGGAAGAACAACCGGTAGGGCTCGACGTCCTTGGAAAACTTCACGGCATCGATGGGATGAAGCCGCTCGTGCACGTCGTGCAGTAGGTCGACATCGTCGCCCAGTTCATGACGCACGTGGTCGATCATGACCAGGTTGGCCCGGGCTGACCGGCGGGGGTCGATGTACAGGCCATGGCCCAGCCCGGACGGCTGATGCATGTCGGCGGCGGGCCCGTCGTAGCCACCCATCTGGATCCTGATGGCCCGGTAACCGTCGGCCAGCAGGCGTCGGGCGTTGTCGGCCACTTCGTCGGGATGACCGCCGTCGGCGTGGGCGTAAACCCGGGCCGCTTCCCGGGTCTTGCCCCCCAACAGCTGATACACCGGCATGCCGGCCCGCTTGCCCTTGATGTCCCACAGCGCCTGGTCGACCCCTGAAATGGCGTTGTTGAGTACCGGACCGTTGCGCCAGTAACCGTTGACCATCATCATGCGCCACAGCTCCTCGATGCCATCGACGTGGCGGCCGATGAGAAACGGGGCGATGTGACGTTCCAGCGCTGCCTGCACGGCGAAGATTCGCTGGGTGAAGGTCGCGCACCCCACGCCGTACAGGCCGTCGATCGATGTGTCGATCCGGACGACGGCCAACCGGGCTCGACCGGGTTGGGTCAGGATGATCCTGACGTCGGTGATCGTGGCCGGGCCGTCGTTCGTCAAGTCGCCTCCTCCAGACCCATCAGCCCTTGACTGCGCCGGAGGTGAGGCCGGAGATGATGTAGCGCTGCATGAACATGAACAACACCAGCATGGGCAACATCAACATCAGCACGGCGGCGGCCAGGGCCGGCCAGTTGCTGCCGTACAGTCCCTCGAACACGATGAGGCCTCGGGTGATGGGGTAGAGGTCGTCGTTGCTGAGGTAGATGATGGCCAGGATCAACTCGTTCCAAATGCCGATCGCGTGGAGCACGATGACGGTGGCCAACGCCGGTTTGATCAGCGGGAGCACGATGGTCAGCACGAAGCGGTAGTAGCCGCAGCCGTCGACGGCGGCCGACTCGTCGAGTTCCCGGGGAATCGACTTGATGTAGTTGACCAGGATGATCATGCCGATCGGGTTGACCAGGAACAACATGATGTAGCCGGCCCGGGTGTTGAACAGCCCCAGGTTCAGGATCAGCTGGAACTGGGGGATGAGGGCCGGGGGCAGGAAGAGGGCGATCACGTACAGGGTGAGCATCGCCTTGTGGCCCTTGAAGTAACCCCGGGCGATGGGGAAGGCCACGAACACCGACGTGATGACGAAGATGGCGGTGGCGATCACCGTGTAGAGCAGGCTGTTGACCAGATACTGGGGGAAGTTGGCCTGACTCCAGGCTTCGGTGAAGTTGTCGAAGGCGAAGTTCTCGGCCAGGGCGATGGGGTCCTTGAAGAACTCCGGCAGGGTCTTGAACGACACGTTGACCAGCATGAAGATCGGGCCGATGTAGAGGACGGCGAAGGCCGCCAGTATGAGATAGGAGATGGCTTTGGGTCCGTCGAGGAACGATCGGGTCCGGCCGGTTGCCGGCTCATCGAGCACGGCCTCGGCCGCCTCGGTAAGGGTGTTGCTGGGAGTGGTCATGACGCCATGTACTTCCTTTCTCGCCAGCTGACGATCTGGTTGGCCACCAGGGCGAAGACCAGCACCAGGATGAACAAGCCGATGGAGGCGGCGGCGGCGTAACCCTGACGGAACGACTCGGCCACCCCGCCGGTGGTCTGGCCGAAGCCTTCGGCGAACACCAGGTAGCCCAGCACCTGGGTGCCGGGACGGTAGTTGATGAGGACCAGGAACAGCTGCCAGGCCTGCAGCGAGCCGACGATGTTCAACAGGAAGTTGGTGTTGATGGCCGGGGTCAACAGGGGCCAGGTCACGTTGCTGAAGACCTGCCACCGCCCGGCTCCGTCGATCTGGGCCGCCTCGGTCAGCTCCTGGGGGATGGTCTGCATGCCGGCCAGGAAGATGACCATGGTGATGCCGACGTTGGACCAGATCTGCACGGCGATGACCCAGTAGAAGGCCTGAGTTCCGCCGAGGAACTCCGAGCTCGCACCGAAGAGCTCGAAGGCCCGGGACATCGGGCCACCGTTGGGCAGCAGGAACAGCTTCCAGATCAGCCCCTGGATGGCCACGCCGAGAATGACGGGCATGAAGAACAGGGTGCGGAAGAAGGTGCGGCCCCGAAGTTGTTGATTCAGCAGCACAGCCAGTATCAGCCCGAGGGTGAACTGGATGAACGTGACCAGGAAGGAGAAGATGATGGTGCGCCGTAGGGCGGCGATGTTGTCTCGTGATGCCTGACCCCGGAACAGGAACTCGTCGTAGTTCTCGAACCCGATCCAGTTGATCGGAATGCCCCTGATACCGGTGGCATCGGTGAATGAATACACCGCGGTGGCCATGGAAGGACCGACGGCGATGAGCAGGTAGAGGAAGAAGCCCGGAGCCAGCAGGAGAAGTGGTATCCAGCGCTGGCCACCGGAGCCGAACAGGTAGTTCTTGGTCATGGTCCCCCTTGCACGAGATCCTTCATTGACGGTGGCCCTATGCGGCGGACCTCCCGATTCGCCCCGGCCCGGGGGCAATGCCCGGGCCGCTCGGGAGATCCGCCGCTGAGGGGAGAACAGGTCTAGCCGGCGTTCACGCCCGCTTCGAAGTCGGTCTGCACCTGCTTGGCCAGGGCGGTGGCGTCATCCCATTCGTTGAACGGAGCGAACCACGAAGCGGCTTCGGCGCCGCGGCCCCACTGGCCCATACCGGTCGGATCGACCCAGAACTGCTCGATACCGACCCGGTAATTGTCCAGCAGTCCAGCCACCTCGGCCCCCAGCTGGGTGTCGAGGGTGGCCCCGGGCTGGGTGGGAAGGAAGCCGACGGCGTTGACGAAGGCCTGGTAATTGTCGGGTTGGGAGAAAGCGTCGACATAAGCCAGAGCGGCGTCGGTGTTGGGCGAGTCGGAGGCGATGGCCCAACCCTGATCGTACTTGCCGAACAGGTACTGGTTGTCGGCTGCGTTGTCGCTACCGGGGAAGGGGATGTAGGCCCATTCGAAGGCCGGTTCGGCGTCCTCCAAGGCGGGAGCCTGCCACACACCGGTGGGCATGAAGGCCACATCACCGGCGGCATAGCGGGCCGGTCCGGCATCGTGGGTCAAGCCGGTCACGCCGCTCTCCAGCATCTCGGTGGCGTAGATCTGGTAGCGGTTGAACAGCTCCTGCCGCTCTTCGTCGTCCCAGCGGGCGTCGCCGGTCCAGAGGGCTTCGACCAGTCCTTCCTGATCGGGGAACATGGAACCGATCAGGCCATAGGATCCGACGAAGACGGGCCAGCCGTCACCGCCACCCACGGTCATGCATTCGTTGCCGGCGGCCTTGATGGTGTCACAGGCGGCCACCAGTTCGTCCCAGGTGGTGGGAATGTCGACGCCGACCTCGGCCAGCAGATCCTCGTTGACGAACATGCCGCTGTAGGACACCCGACCGAGGTTGACCGAGTAGACCTTGCCGTCGAACGAACCGGCATCGGTGATGCTGGCCTCGTCGTAGTTGGCCACGAAGGGCTGATCGGTGAGATCGAGAAGCAGGCCCGCTTCGATCAACTGCTGCCAGGCCGGGGGAGTGACGTCGCTCATGTAGGGTTGGGCGGCGTTGGAGAAGCCGAAGATGTCGACGACGTCGACGTCGTTGGCGGTGAGCCGGGTCTGGGTCGAGATGGCCAGATCACTGGCCTCGACCACCGACATGTCCACGGTGATACCGGGGTTGGCGGCCTCGAAGTCGGCGTTGAACTGCTCCATGAACTCCACCATCGGGGGGTTCTGGTGAATCAGGACCCGCAGAGCGGTTTCGTCGCCACCGTCGTTTGAGTCGCTGGACGCGTCGTCGGAGTCGCCCGATGAGTCGTCGGCGGCCGAATCGTCGGCTGATTCACCGCTGTCGCCGTCGGTGTCGGTGGCCTCGTCGTCACCGCCTCCGCAGGCGGCGGCGACCAGGGCCAGAGATAAGAGGACGGCGAGAAGCCGCCACAAGGTTGATTTCTTCATGGTGTTGCTCTCCTCAATTGTTGGCTTGATTCGGGTTGAAAGGTCTGGGTTGACAGTCCGGTTGGGAGCGCTCCCAAATCGGGGCAAACAGCTGCCGTCGACGTAGACATCAGGCGGCCTCCGGGTGGTCGGAGCCACATGATTCCCTTACCACCAGGCGGGTGGTGAAGACGACATGATCGGGGGTGGTGGCGGTGCCGTTGACCGCCGCCTCCAGGAGCCGGGCCGCCCGTTCGCCCACCTCGGCCACCGGTTGGGTGATGGAGGTCAGGCGGGGCACGGTTTGGTCGGGGGGCAGGATGCCGTCGAACGAGACCAGGGCGATGTCGTCGGGGCATGCCAGTCCGGCATCACGAATTGCCCTCAGGGCGCCAACCGCCATGCGGTCGGAGCCGACGAACACGGCATCAGGGGGATCGGCTGACGACAGGAGTGCCGCCATGGCCTCCCGGCCCGAGTCCTCGGTCCAGTTGCCCTCAGCGATTCGATCTCCGACGTCGACATTCGACTCGGCCAATCGTTCCAGGAAGCCGTGGCGGCGATCGACTCCGGCGGTGGAGTTCGACGGTGGAGCAATGAGGCCCAGTCGGCTTCGGTTGAGGGTCAGTAGATGCTCGGCCGCCAGCCGGGCTCCCCCTCGGTTGTCGGCGTCGACTGACAATGTCGATCGGCTGTCGTCGGGCCGGCCGACGATCACGTAGGGCATGCCCACTCGCTGCAGATGATCGATCAGCGGATTCCCCATCTCGTTGGCGGTGACGATCACCCCGTCGACCAGGCCGGGGTTCACCACCCGGGGAATGATGGACTCGCCATCGGACTCCTGGTTGAACAGGAACAGGGCCAAGGTGGCGCCCATTGCGTTGGTGGCCGAAGTCACGCCCAGGATGAGCCGCCCGAAGTAGGGATCGTCGAAAAGGGTCTCGGCCGCACTGGGAATGACCAGCCCGAACACGCCGGTGCGGTTGGAGGCCAGCGACCGGGCGGCGGCGTGGGGCTGGTAGCCGGTTTCGGCGATGACGGCTTCGACCCGCTTCTGGGCTTCCGGGCTGACATTGGGGCTGCCGTTGACGACACGGGAGACCGTGGAACGGGAAACGCCGGCCAGCCGGCCGATCTCCTCCAGGTTCACTCTTGTCATCGCATTCTCGTCATCGCGCTCTCGTCATGGCGTTCTCGTCATTGGATACTCGGTAGCTTGTTCCGGCCCGGTCGGACCGGGGCACCGTAAGGCCGGTGCGCCGGTCCGAGGGCCTAGCACTTGGCGCCCTCGCAGCCCATTGTGTGCGCTCGGGCGGTCATATGTGAACGCTGGAGCGCACGGAACAGGGGGTGGTAGTGCGAAACACCAGTTGTCATACCGATCCCCCCTCTAGGCCGATTCTCGATCGTTTCTCACTCCCGACTATCTTATGGGAGCGCTCCCATACTCTAGGACGGACCAGCCGGTCCCGTCAAGATGGTGTTGTCGCCATGAGGTTGGAGGACGGTCCTCGGCGGCCATAAACTACCAAGTCGGCCCTTTTCGGCTTGCGTTCCTGCTCGGGTGCGTTGGCCGGGCGAGAAGCCCACCTCGAAGTTGCCGTGTAACAGGAGCCGATCACGTACCGGGTCGGCCCGGAACGCATTGTTCGAAGAGAAATTGAAAGAGTGCTGTCGTGAAGACGTACACCCCGAAAGCTTCAGAGATCGAGCGAGACTGGTTCGTGGTCGATGCCGCCGGCATGACCCTGGGTCGCATGGCCACCGAGGTCGCCCGTATTCTACGGGGCAAACACAAGCCGACCTTCGCCCCCCACATGGACATGGGTGATCACGTGATCGTGGTCAACGCCGACAAGGTTGTGCTGACCGCCGGTAAGGCCAGCCGCAAGATGGTGCACCGTCACTCCGGCTATCCCGGCGGCCTCCACTCCGAGACCTACGCCGATCTCATGAACCGGCGCCCGGCCGAGGCGGTTCGTCGGTCGATTGTCGGGATGCTGCCCAAGAATCGACTGGGTCGTCAGCAGGCCCGCAAACTCAAGATCTACGCCGGTGAGACCCATCCCCACGCCGCCCAGAAGCCCCAGCCGCTCGAAATCGCCCACGCCGTTGCGCCCGCCGGGCGAGAAAGCTGAGAGAAGTCGTGTCAACCATTCAAGCCACCGGTCGTCGCAAGCAGGCTGTAGCCCGAGTTCGGATGACGCCCGGTACGGGTGTCATCGTGGCCAACGGTCGGCCCTTCGAGGACTACTTCCCCTCGGCCGTGCACCGCACGCTGATCACCGAGCCGCTGCGGGTGACCTCGGCCGAGGAATCCTACGACATCTCCGTCACCCTTCACGGCGGCGGTCTCTCCGGTCAGGCCGGGGCCTTCCGCCTCGGAATCAGCCGGGCCCTGGTGGCTGTGAGCGAAGAAGACCGGCCGTCTCTGCGGGGCGCCGGGCTGCTCACCCGCGATCCTCGCAAGAAGGAATCCAAGAAGTACGGCCTCAAGAAAGCCCGCAAGGCTCCGCAGTACAGCAAGCGCTAGCTTGTCGGGGGTCGACCCCACCGTGGCCATTCCCACCTTCGGAACCGACGGTATTCGCGGCCGGTTCGGCGCTGAGCTGACCCCACTGGTGGCCGAGGCCTTGGGCCGGGCGGCGGCCGAGTTCCTGCCCGGTTCGGCCTTCGTCATCGGCTCCGACACCCGCCAATCCGGTCCGGTGCTCCAGGCGGCGTTGGGCCGTGGCCTGCAGGCAGCCGGCGCCGACGTCGTCGACCTGGGAGTCGTTCCCACTCCGGCGGTGGCTTGGGTGGCGGCCAACAAGTCGGTTCCGGCGGCCATGATCTCGGCCTCCCACAATCCCTACCACGACAACGGCATCAAGCTCTTCGCCGCCGGCGGGCTGAAGCTGCGCGACGACCTGGAAGCCCGCATTCAGGACCGCTACGTCAAGGTGGCGGCCGAATTGGAGGCCGGTCCCGATCGGTCCGACACCGCCCCCGCCATCCCGGCTTTCGATCGTCCAGCGGCCCGGGAGGTCGAGGGCTGGGCCGACAGCATCGTGGACTCGGTCGACGGCCAGGCCCTGACCGGTCTCGACATCGTGCTCGATTGTGCCAACGGAGCGGCCCACGGCGTGGCTCCCGAGATCTTCCGCCGTCTCGGAGCCCGGGTCACCACCATCGGGGTCTCCCCCGATGGCGTCAACATCAATGACGGCGTCGGTTCAACCGCCCCGCAGGCACTGGCCGCTGCCGTGGTGGCCGCTGGAGCTGACGCCGGTCTGGCCTTCGACGGTGACGCCGACCGGCTCATTGCCATCGATGGCCGGGGCCAGGTGGTCGACGGCGACCGGGTGCTCGGTCTGCTGGCCGCCGACTGGGCCGGCACCGGACGCTTGAGAGACAACACAGTCGTCGTCACGGTGATGACCAATCTCGGTTTCCACCGGGCCATGACCGATGCCGGCATCAAGGTCATCTCCACCGCGGTGGGTGACCGCTACGTGCTGGCCGCACTGGACGACCATGGCCTGTCTTTGGGCGGAGAGCAGTCCGGCCACGTGATCTGCCGGGATCTGGCCACCACCGGCGACGGTATCCTGGCCGGCGTGCAGCTGCTGGACGTGGTGGCCCGGTCGGCATCGCCTCTGGCCGTCCTGGCCGCCGACATCATGACCACGGTGCCCCAGCTGCTGCGAAACGTCACGCTGGCCGCCCGCAATCCCGACGCCGCCACCGTGCTGGCCCCCTACGTGGCGGCGGTGGAGGAGGAGTTCGGTGACGACGGCCGGGTGGTCGTTCGACCCTCGGGCACCGAGCCGTTGCTGCGGATCATGGTCGAACACCTCGACCAGGCCGTGGCCGAACGGGCCTGCGCCGAGCTGGTCGACCACGCCTCCCGCCTGCTGGGTCGCTAGCCCGACCTGATCCCGGCCGAACTTTGGGACTGTTACGACCCGTTTATGGGTCGTAACAGTCCCAAAGTTCGGGCCCGCCGGTCGGGTGCGCCCCGCCGGGGGAGATGGTGCGAATGGCCCATGCCGGCCGACGACGGCCGGCGGTCGGCCAGAAGTAGACTGAAGCGCCTATGTGTGGAATCGTTGCCATCGTCCGCCGCCGAACCCAGCGCCCCCAGCCCAACACCGTCGATCTGCTGGCCCGGGCCGACGAAGCCATCGAGAGCTTTCCCCGGCCGGGCGACGCCGATACCGCGTTGAAGATCGGCCGCTGTGCCGAGGGGCTGCGAGCCATCGACGCCGAACTCCGGGGTGAGGCCGGTCTGGCGGCCATGATCGGCCAAGCGGATCTGGTGCCCGGGATCGAGAGCCGGCTGACCGGCCTGTCCTTGGCGGTCGAGCGGCTGGAATCCCACCTCGATGCCGAGGGCGACTCGGTGGCCGATCTGGAAGCCGTCAACGCCGCCATGGTCGAGCTGAAGGACGCCACCTGGGCCATCGAACGTGACCGTTTGCGGGCGGCGACCGAGGTTGTCGAGCTGGCCGGGGCCGACGTGTCCGGTGCTCGGCTGGCCGCCATGTTCTCGGTCCAGCAGGCCCTCAGCAACATCGACCGGCTCGAGGTCCGGGGCCGGGATTCGGCCGGTATCCACATCGCCCTACGTAACCACGGCCTCGATCTCGGGAGCCCCGATGTGGCCGATCTGGCCGGCGATCGGGTCGACAACCGGCTGTTCGTCGACCGCTCGGTGGTCGAGTCCAACGGCGTTCTCGGGTTCGTGTACAAGGCGGCGGCCGAGATCGGTGAACTGGGCGACAACACCGCATCGATGCGGGCCGCCATCGCCGAGGACGAGCTCCTCCGGCTGGCCCTGGAGGCGGAAACAGTCGAGACCACGGTGCTGGCCCACACCCGGTGGGCCTCGGTCGGCATCATCTCCGAGCCCAACGCCCACCCGGTCAACAGTGTGGAGGTCGGCACCGCCCCGGCCGGTCCCTATGTCACCGCCGCTCTCAACGGCGATGTCGACAACTTCTCCGATCTCATCGCCTCGGCCGACCTGTCGTTCCCGGCTGAGATCACCACCGACGCCAAGGTCATCCCCTCGCTGATCAGCCGCTCGCTGGTTGCCGGTCAAGGCGACGATGGCGAAGCTCTGGACGAGGCCGTGCGGGCCACGGTCGCCACCTTCGAGGGGTCGGTGGCCATCGGTGTCAGCACCGCGGTGGCTCCGGCCGATCTCCATCTGGCCCTGCGGGGCAGCGGGCAGGGGGTCTACGTCGGGCTGGCCGAAGACGCCTTCGTGGTGGCATCCGAACCATATGGTGTGGTCGAGGACTCCGACGTCTACCTGCGAATGGACGGGGAGACCCCGTCCGATCCCGACAATCCCACGGCCAGTCAGGGTCAGATCCTTCGTCTCTCGGGAGCCCTGGCCGGCGAGCGAGCCGGGGTGAGCCGCTGGTCCTATGACGGCTCCCGACTGGCGTTGGGGCCCGACGAGTGGAAGGAACCGTCGGTCACCACCCGGGACATCGACCGGGGCGACGCCCCCCACTTCCTGCTGAAGGAGATCTCCGAATCGCCCACGTCGTTCCGCAAAACCCTGCGGGGCCGTCTGGTCGAAGCCGAGGACGGCGGCACCGGCCGGCTCACGGTGCGGCTGGGGGAGGAGACGATCTCGGAGCTCATGGCCAAGCGGCTCAGCTCAGGCATGATCGAGACCGTGCACGTCATCGGCCAGGGAACCGCCGCCGTGGCCGGACAGGCCATCGCCGCCGCCATCGCCGACGCCCTGTCCGGCTCCGGAGTGGTGGTCGAGCCGATCACCGCCACCGAACTGTCCGGCTTCCACCTGACCGACGACATGTCCGACACCCTGGTGGTGGCGGTCAGCCAATCGGGAACGACCACCGACACCAACCGCACCGTCGACCTGGCCCGCAGCCGGGGCGCCGGAGTGATCGCCATCGTCAACCGCCGGGGGAGCGACCTCGTCGACAAGTCCGACGGTGTGCTCTACACCTCCGACGGCCGCGACGTCGAGATGAGCGTGGCCTCGACCAAGGCCTTCTACTCCCAGATCGCCGCCGGTTTCCTGCTGGCCGACGCCCTGGCCCAGTTGATACCGGGGTCCGAGATCGACGAAACCGAGCGTCAGCTGACGCTGGCCGGGCTGCGCGACCTGCCGGCGGCCATGACGGCCACCGTGGAGAAGCGGGCCGAGATCGGTGTGGCCGCCAGCCGACACGCCCCCAGCCGACGCTACTGGGCCATCGTGGGGAACGGAGCGAACTTCGTGGCGGCCAAGGAGTTGCGGATCAAGCTGTCGGAGCTGTGCTACAAGTCGATCGCCTGTGACGTCACCGAGGACAAGAAGCACATCGATCTGTCGTCGGAACCACTTATCCTGATCTGCGCCGCCGGGCTGGTCGGGTCCAATGCCGACGACGTGGCCAAGGAGGTGGCCATCTTCCGGGCTCACAAGGCCGCCCCGATCGTGGTGGCCACCGAGGGCGAGAATCGGTTCTCGGCCGCCCTCGAAGTGATCGCGGTGCCCGAGGTCCACCCCAAACTGGCCTTCGTTCTCTCCACCATCGTCGGCCACCTGTTCGGCTACGAGGCCGCGCTGGCCATCGACGCCTCGGCCCGCCCCTTGCGGGAGGCCCGGGGCGCCATCGAGGGGTTTGTCGGTACGGCGGTGTCCGGTGAAGGTGACGGCGGCTGGTTCGAGCGGTTCGGTCGGGAGATCACGCCCTATGCCACCCGGTTCTTCGACGGGCTGCGCACCGGGCACTACAACGGCCACCTGGAAGCATCGACGGCGGTGAAGATGTCGGCTCTGCTGCGGTTCGCCACCGGGGCGGTACCCATCGAGTCGTACCAGATGGAGTTCGGCAAGGTCGGCACACCGGGCGTGGTGGTCGAAGATCTGGCGGTGGCCCTGACCGCCGGTATCGAGGAGCTGACCCGACCGGTCGACGCCATCAAACACCAGGCCAAGACGGTCACGGTCGGGATCAGCCGGGCCGACGAGAGCCTGCTGCAGGGACATCTCATCCAGGATCTACTGGCCACCGGTTGCCCTCGCGATCGGCTCAGCTACTCCACCCTCCGCACCCTGGCCGCCATCACACCGGCGGTCTCGGAAATAGTGGGCTACACCCGTTACCGGCTGGAAGGCGACGCCGACGACGGCGGTCAACTCCACGTCATCGACAAGGGCGGTGTGGCCACCGGAATTGCGTCCCGGATCGAGCGTGACCCAACACTGCGGGGCACCAAACACCGGGTGGCGGTGGAGCGCATTCCCTTCGTGACCGTCGGCACCGATGGTCGGACCGTGCTGATCGTGCCCGAGGTGAAGGACGCTCAGACCACCGGGCTGACGTTGTGTCACGTACGGTTGGCCGACGATCTCGGCGCCACGGTGGCCCGGAGTGTGCTCCAGGGTTACCGCAACCGTTACCGCCAGCTGGTTGACTTCGTCACCGAGCGGCAGCCCAGTTTCCGCGACGATATTCTGGCCGACGTCCCGACCGTGGAGTTGCTGACCGCCCCCATCTCCGATGTGGCCGGTCGCTGGTCCGGCGACCAGTAGTCGGCCCTGACCAATGACGGTCATCGGCATCGGTACCGATCTGGTCGACATCGAGCGAATGCGCTCGATCATCCATCGGCGGCCCCGTTTCATTCAGCGGGTGTTCACCGAGGCCGAGCGGGAGTACTGCCTGGCCACCCGCGACCCGTCGGAGCGTTTCGCCGCCCGTTTCGCCGCCAAGGAGGCGGTGCTCAAAACCCTCGGGGTGGGCCTGGGAGGGGCGGATTTCGCCGACATCGAGGTCATACGGTTGCCGTCGGGTCAGCCCGAACTGCGCATCAGCGGTCGGGCGGCGGCGTTGGCGGCCGAACGAGGCATCGTTCGTTGGCTGATCACCCTGTCCCATTCCCAGGATCTGGCTCAGGCCTTCGTCGTCGGCATGGCCGACGACACACCGTGAACGGCCACAGTCTCCCGCTACGCCAGGCTCTCCACCGGCTGCCGAGTGAGGCGGAAGACGATCAAGGGCTGCTACCCGAGTTGCCGGTCGACGCTGTGCTGTCGCGGGTGACGGCCGGCGACGAGACCGAGTTGTGGCGGTCGGTACCGCGACTGCTCACCCTGCTGGTCTCCGGCACCCTGTCGGTCGATGATTCCGTCGAGGTGATGGAGGTTCTGCGACGGGCCCGGTCCGACGATCGTTGGTCGACTGTCGTGGCCGTGTTCGACGCCTGGTGGATCCAGACCCTGCAGGCTGATCCAATCGACCACGACACCCAAGCCGGAGCCTCGCTGGTGCTGGGCCTGCTGGCCCGCTCCGGTGAGCCGATGGTGCGCTGGCTGCACGTCTGGCTCAACAGCCTCGACGGTGTGCCCGCTCGCCATCTGGCTGAAGTGGTGACGGGTGGTCTGCGCGGTCGACAATGGGACGGGCGGCGCGACGAGGCCGACCAGGTTCTGGCCTGGGCCGGCACCGAGGCGGTGGTCAACGGGTTGGCCCTGGTGGGGGCCACCCACGTCGATCCCGACCGCCTGGCCGACGCTCTCGATCGGCTGTTACCGGGCTGACTCGGAGGCTAACCGCTGTCGACCCGTTGAACTTTGGGACCGGGACGACCCTCAAACGGGTCGTGCGAGTCCCAAAGTTCGGGCATCCGGTAGTTCGGGGTGGCCGGGCTGACGAGCCGGCCGCCGGTAGGCCCTCAGCCACCGGGGGAGATGCCGTTCAGCTCGTCGACGACAACTTGCAGGTCGCCGTATTCGACAAAGTCGGCGGCCACGATGGTGGGCGACAGGCCACGCTCGTCCCGGCATTGTTCCAGGCGGGGTTTCACCACCGCCGTCTCGTTGATGGTGCGGTTGCCGTTGAACGCCGGGGTGAGGAAGTGGTTGATCATGAACATCGGGCTGTCGTCGTCGCCCCGGTTGGCGGCGCAGGAGAAGTCCTCCACCGACGAGAAGCTGAACGGGGTCTCCTGCACGAAGTCGAAGGCCGGGTGCAACCAGTCGATCGAGCCGCCGTCTTCTTCCACCAGCACGAACAACCGCCGATCGGCTTCGATCATCTCGGCCAGGGTGGGGAAGGGCTCGTCGATCGACTGGGTGTGGACGTGGTCGACAAGATCGGCCTGGTCGAAGATCGATGCCGTGTCCTCAGGGGCGGTGGCGTCCTGGACCACGATCGTCAACACCTCCCGGGGGTTGGCCTCCAGCCAACGGCCGATGTCCCGGAGGGCGTCGACCGCTTCGACCGCTCCGACCTCGCAGACCGTGTGGCAGAGATACACCTCCCGTTCCCCCAACCCCGACCGGCCCTGCGACGCTTCGACCGCCGCTCGGGTGTTGGCGTCGAGTTCGTCGAGATCGATGGCGGCGTCGGTGACGATCAAGCCGTCGGGGGCGGGGCGGGCGTACCAGGTGTCGATCAAGAGAGCCCGCACCCCGTCGTCGAGCTGTTCCAGCATCGTGTTGGTCTGGTTGGGGAGATAGAACTCGGTGTCGGTCGACGACATTGAGTTGTGGGAGCCAACGATGGCCACTTCGTCGAGCCGTCGGTCACACAGCGACTCGTGGCCGTTGCAGGCAGTGGCATCGGCCGCCGCCGAGGGTGGGGCATCAGCCGACAGCGTGGCCACGGCCAGGGCGGCCAAGGCGGCGATGGTCACCGACGAGAGGGCCAGGTGGGTGGAGATCGACCGCCAGGAACGGATGTCGGTCTGCTGGGGGGCCACTCGGGCCAGGCGATGGTCGAGCCCGGTCAGCTGCACTACTTCGGCCACCACGGCGATGGCGGCGGCGAAGCTGACCACCCTGATGGCCAGCGACGCCAGCGAGAGCGGTTCAACCGCCCCCCACACCGCCACCAGCCCGAGTACCGCCAGGCGGACCAGCTCGCCCGAGCGGGATTCAGGCCGCTGGGTGAGCCGTTCCAGGGCCCGCTGGCCGATGCTGTAGGTCTTGGTCAGGTTGGATACGGCCCAGGCCAGTCCGGCCAGAAACGCTCCGCCCACCACCAGCGACCATCCCCAGGCGTTGAGATCGCCGAAGACCAGTTGCCACCCCGCGGCGACCGCCTCCCGCTGGCGGCCGGCTTCGAAGAACGAGGTGGCCACCAGACCACCGGTCACCTCCAGCGCCAGCACGAACAACCCGGTGGCGCCCAAGGTCAGGCCCAGGGTGCTGATGCCCTGCCAGGGCGACGATCCGGTGACGACCAGCGCCAGCATGGCGGCCGCGGCCAGCACCGCGATCACCGCCGTCAGCTGTTGGAGCCGACGGGCGATGGTGAAGGTCTGGGTGAAGATCTCGCCGCTGGATATCCGGACCGCCACATCGCCCATCTCGTCCGGCAGCTCCTCGGCCACCGACGGGGCCAGCGCCTGCAACGTCTGGTCCACGCTCAGAACCAGGTCGGACACGTCGAGCACGAAGCTGTCGGCTCCCTCGTTGAACACGGCGTCGTGGGCGTCGGTCACCGAGGCGGCCATGATGCCCCCGGCGGCATCTGAGCCCAGCACGCTGCCCGTCACATCGGCCAGCAGCGATCCGCCGACGGCGAGGTTGGGGGCCTGATCGATCAGGGCGTCGGAGATCTCGACCGACAGATACTCGTTGACGGCGGGCTCGCTCAGCGCGTCGGCCGCCACTTGACCGAAATCGTCACTGTCGAGGAGGCGATCCTGGGCGAAGAAGAGCAAGGTCGATAACGTCGTCAACATGAACGCGCTTGCCACCAGAACCGTTCGCACCACAGACGACCACCGCATGGGGCGAACCTAGCGTGCCGGCCCACGGTTCCGGTGCGGAGACGAGGTGACGATGGATCCGGTTGTGACTCCCGGCGAGATGGCCGCCATTGATGCCGAGGCGGCCGGGCCGGTCGAGATCCTGATCGATCGAGCCGGTCGGGCCACAGCCTTGGCCGCCCTGCGGCTCTTGGCCGATCATCGGGGCCGGGTCTACGGGTCGCGGGTGGCTGTGCTGGCCGGGCCGGGCAACAACGGGGCCGATGGTCGGAGCGCAGCCCGCGTCCTGGCCGAACGAGGTGTTCGCTGCGTGGTCTTCGATGTGGGGGCCGACCCATCGGTGGCTGACGACCGGGTCGCCGGCTCATCGTTCGATCTCATCATCGACGCCTGTTTCGGCACCGGTCTGAAACGACCGTTCCGCTCGCAGGATCTTCCCCTGCGACCAGGGGAGACGCCGGTATTGGCCGTCGACATCCCCTCCGGGGTGGACGGGCTCACCGGTCAGGTCCATGGGTCTCCGCTGGCCGCCACCGTCACTGTCACCTTCGCCGCCATGAAGCCGGGGCTGTTGTTCGAGCCCGGTCGCACCCTGGCCGGGGAGGTCTCGGTGGTCGACATCGGGCTCGACTGCTCCCGGGCCCGCCTCTGGCACACCGGGCCGTCCGACCTCGACCGCTGGCCCAAGCGTCAGGTCACGGCCCACAAGTGGCACAATGCCGTTGGTGTGATCGGCGGGAGTAGGGGTATGGACGGTGCGGTGACCCTGGCCGCGACGGCCGCCCTGCGGGCCGGGGCCGGCTATGTGGTACTGGGCCGCAGTGATCACGGCCCTCGTCCTGGTCTCACCGTGCTCGGCCAGCCGACCGAGGCGGTCACCCATTCCCTCATCGACGACCGCAACCGAGCGGCCACCAGCCTGTGGCGCTGTGGGTCGGTGGTCGTCGGTCCGGGCCTTGACCTCGACGACGTCTCCCTGTTGCCCGTCGTGCTGGATCTGTTGCCGACCATCGAGGCTCCCCTGGTGGTCGACGCCGGCGCGATTCGGGCCGACGTGCTCGATCGGGTCCCGCTGGTTGACCTACCGCCGATCATCACCCCTCACGACGGGGAATTCGAGCGCCTGGTGGGCCGACCTCCCGGTGTCGACCGGGTGGCGGCGGCCCGGGGGGTGGCCTCCGATCTTGGTGTGATCGTGGTGCTCAAGGGCCCGACGGCGGTGGTGGCCCACCCCGACGGTCGGGCCACGGTGTCGACCGGTGGTGATCAGCGCCTGGCCACCGCCGGCACCGGCGATGTGCTGTCGGGCATCATCGGCGCCGGGCTGGCCCTGGGAGCCGATCCGTTCACAGCCGCCATGCTGGCGGTGGAGCTGCACGGCCAAGCCGCTCGACGGGGTCCGGCGGTTGGGCTGGTGGCGTCGGATCTACCGTCCTTGGTGGCCGAGACACTGTCGATCAACGAATCCTCTTGACTCCAACTCTTGACTTGTGCATTCCCAGTATGCATACTGGGAATGCATGATACCGGGTGGGTTACCTTCGAAACGGCGGCAGCCATGATCCGGCAGGCGTTGTTGACCCTGCTGGCCGGGCAGGCAAAGTACGGCTACCAACTCAAGAGCGAGTTCGAGGCCGCCACCGGCACCGCCTGGATCCTCAACATCGGCCAGGTCTACAACACGCTTGGTCGTATGGAACGCGACGGTGTGGTCCAGGGGTTGGGCCAGGACAGTGAGGGTCGCACCCGCTATGAGATAACGGCCGAAGGACGGCTGGAGCTTCAGCATTGGCTGAGCCAGTCAGTCGAGCGTTCCACCTCCACTCGAGATGAGGTGACGATGAAGGTTCTGATGACGGCGGCCACCGGGGTGGCTGATCCGGCCGACACCATCGCCGTGCAGCGAGCGGCGGCCATGCAGCTGCTCCAGCAGGCCACCGCGGCCCGGGTGGCCGCCGGATCGGTGGCCGACCGGCTCCACCTCGAACGGCTGATCGCCGTGACCAACGCCGAGTTGCGCTGGCTCGACATCGCCGAGCAGACGTTGGAAGCCGAAACCAACAGCTTGGCCGGCAGGAGCGAGGTTGGCGACGACGCACACCAAGCGGTGAGCGAGACGGTGAATGAGACGGTGAAAGGGGCATGATGAGCGCGGTGCTGGAGATGACCGACGTGGTGCGGGAGTACCGGCAGGGGAGCGACACGGTTCGAGCCCTGAACGGTGTGTCTCTCGCCGTTGATCGGGGGGAGATGGTGGCGGTGACCGGCCGCAGCGGGTCGGGGAAGTCGACACTCATCAACGTGGCCGGGGGCCTGGACGAGATCACCGCAGGCCAGGTCCGGGTCGAGGGGACGTCGCTCGGCGGTTGCGACAGGAGCGAGTTGGCCCGGCTCCGTCGTCGCTCGATCGGCTACGTATTCCAGAACCTCAACCTCATCGGCACCCTCACTGCCGTTGAGAACGTGGCCCTACCGCTGGAGTTCGACGGGATGGGGCCTGCTCAGGCCCGGTCCGAGGCCGAACATGCACTTGATCGGATCGGCGTCGGCGGCCTGGCCCGCCGGTTCCCCAGTGAGCTGTCGGGTGGTGAGCAACAGCGGGTGGCCCTGGCCCGGGCGGTGGTCGGGCCTCGAAAGCTGATCCTGGCCGATGAGCCGACGGGGGCCCTTGACGATCTCGGCGCCCGGGCCGTACTCGACCTGCTGGCCTCTCTGGCCCGGCACGGGGCGGCGGTGGTCGTCGTCACCCACGATCACGAGTTGGCGGCCCACGCCGACCGGGTGGTGCGGTTGCGTGACGGTGGTATTGAACAGATGGTTCAACGAACCACCACGCCCGCCACCGCAGCCGAGCTGCTGGCATGAACCCAAACGACACGTTCATGCCGGCGGCTCGGTTGGCCGCTCGCACCTTCCGGCGCGATCTGCGCCGCCAGCTCCGCCACTACTGGCTGGTGATCCTGCTGATCGCCGTGCCGGTGGCGGTGGGAGCCTACGTGGCCGTGGCCCAGCGCACCGCAGCCGGTGACAACCTCACCGACGGGCAGAGAATGATGGTTGGTGACGCCACTGCTGTGGTCTTGATCGAGCAGCTCGTCATGCCCCCGATGGTGGCCGGGACGGAGGGCGTTGATCCGCCGTCGGCCGAACGGATCGACGCCGTCATAGCCGCCCTGCAGGCGGAGGCCGACGACGTGCTCGTCGTCCGTCACGCCTACGGCATCAGTGGACCCATGGAACTCTCCGGCGTCGTCGCCGCCGACTGGACGGGTCCGCTGGCCGACAGTGCGTTCCTGTCGGTCGAAGGGCGACTGCCGACCTCGGTTGGAGAGGTGGCTTTGACGCCGGCCAGGTTGAAGGACCTGGAGGTTGACCTCGGTGACACCTTCGTCACCGTCGATCGATCCCAAGCCACCGT
Organism: Acidimicrobiales bacterium; assembly: GCA_965216685.1. Taxonomy (GTDB): domain Bacteria; phylum Actinomycetota; class Acidimicrobiia; order Acidimicrobiales; family SZUA-35; genus JAHELU01. The sequence goes on along the minus strand of OZ244195.1, from coordinate 1,083,223 downwards.
GGTCGGCGTCGTCGAGACCCACAGCGGCCACCAGGATTGGGAGTCGGTCATCATGCCGGCAGCCAGGTTGAATCCTGACCTGGCGACCTCGTTGACCATCGGAGTGGCCGGTCTCAGCGTCGATGAGACCAGGGCGATCGTGGAGGGGACCGGGGGAGGCGAGGGCCTCGGCTCCGATGACTACTGGATCGCCGACGGCTTGGCACCAGGGATCACCCACTACTCCAACGGCTTCGTCGACCCGTTGGCCAACCCGGAGCAGGCCGGCACCCTGACCGCGGCCGCACTCTTGATCCAGACCGCGCTGCTGGCCGCCGCCGCCTTCATCGTGAGGGGACGTCGGCGAGGCCAGGAGATCGATCGACTATCGGCCCTGGGGGCCGACCAACGCCAGATCAAATGGATGTTGCTGACCGAGGCGGCGATCATCGGCCTGATCGGCTCGCTGCTGGGGGTGGTCGGCGCCGTGGGGGCGGCTCACGCCGATGTCGGCCTCCTGCTGGCGGCCGGGCGCAGCGTCTCCGGCTATGAGACGGCCAACGCCCTGGCTCCCCGGTTGCTGGCCCGAGACCTCATCCCGCCGGTTGTGGTGGCGGTGGCGGCGGCCATGGTGGCGGCCTGGCTTCCGGCCCGGCGGGCCGCTTCTGGCGGCGCACCCCGGGCCCTGGCCGCCCGGGACCACGGCCGGTCGACCCCGTGGCAACCGGCGTTGCCGCCGCGGTTCATCTGGTTGGCCCCCTTGTTGGTGATCACCGCGGTGATCCTGGCCGTGGCCGGGGGTTGGTGGGAACAGCTTCACCCGGGCACGACATTCTCCAATGCCCTCGTTGTTCTGGCCTTGCTCACCCTCCTGGCCGCCATCATGGTGGCTGCCGCCGCAGTGGTTTCCTGGATCGGCGGGCGAGGCGACGAGGTTGCCCGGATCCCGGTTTCAGCCCGCATCGGGTTGCGGCAGCTGGCCCGGCATCGGGCCCGGTCGGTGGTCATCGTGGGGGCGGCAGCGGTGATCTGCACACTGGCCGTGACGGTGGCGGTGCTGCTGGGAATCAACCAGAGCCGCCCGTTGGCTGGAGCAACCATGGCCTATGTGTCCGACTCGGTCGATGGCGATGGGCGCTGGCTGGATCTCGGTCATCTGGCCACCGGGTCTCCCGATGCCCCCGACGCCGGCACGGTGACAGCCCTGGCTGCGGTGGCCGAGCACGTGGACTACGACACGAGTGCGGCCCTGCAGTTCGCATCGAGATCCGACGGATCGTATCCCGCGGTCGCCGTCGGCGCCCTCAGCCCTGACGACCTCCTGTTGGAGCACGAGTTCTCGGTGGTGGTGGCCACCGATGAGCTGCTGGATCTCCTCGACCTGGATGATGCCGATCGTGGCCGATTGTCGGAGCCGGCAACGGTGGCCGTGGCCTCGCCCGCCACCGGAGGCCAGGGCACCATCCGTTGGTTCCCGGCCTCCGGCCGGGGAGAGGTCGAGTCGAGTTCGGTTGCCATGGTGGCCATCGACCATCCTGAACTGGCGGCCGTCGGTGCTGGCGCCTTCATGGCCCCGGAGAACTTCGGCGAGGGCATGGTGATGGGCGAGACCTCGGCCTGGCTGATCCAGTCAGCCGACGGGTTCAGCGCTGGGGAAATCGCATGGATGGAGGAACACGGCCTGGCCTGGTATCCCCACGTGAATGTCCCGTGGCGCCAGGACCGGGAGGTGCAGCTGGTTCTGCTGGCCATCGCCTCGATCCTGGTTCTCATCGTGGCTCGGGTCGCTGTTGCCCTGGTGGCGGTCGAAGCCGACTCCGATGTGGGCACCATGGTCTCGCTGGGTGCACCACCGCGGGTCCGCCGTCACCTGCTGGGGGTGCAGGCCGGGCTGCTGATGGCGCTGGCTGTGGCCCTGTCGGTGCCGGCCGGCGTTGGTTTGGCCGCCACGCTGACCGGCATCAATCCCTATCTGCCGGGGAGGGTGGCGGTTCCCCTCTACCTGGCCGCCGGCCTGGCCATCCTGCCGGTGGTGGTCGGCGCGTTGGTGGCGGTGACCAGCCGTTCGGCTCCGACCGTGTTGTCCCGTCGCCTAACCTGAGGAGGGCGCACCGCAGCTGGTCTCGGCCTGGGCCGGGACCACCGCTTGATGTGATACATATTCTTGTCTGGATCCTGTCGGTGCTGTATCATATTGGTTGACGCACCTCGGGGGTTCCATGACCGAACACAAGGGCTATGAGCCGATCGAAACGGCATCGATCGACGAGCTGCGATCTCTGCAACTCGACCGCCTCAAGTCATCGCTGGTCCGGGCCTACGACAACATCGACCACTACCGCCAACAGTTCGACACGGCCGGCGTTCACCCCGGCGACCTCAGCTCGCTCGACGATCTGCGCCGCTTCCCCTTCCTGGTCAAGGACGACCTGCGGCGCAACTATCCCTTCGGGCTACTGGCCGTGCCCATGGACCAGGTGACGCGACTACACGCCTCGTCCGGAACCACCGGCAAGCCCACCGTTGTGCCCTACACCGCCAACGACATCGATGTCTGGGCCACCGTGGTGGCCCGCTCCCTGTTCGCCGCCGGCACCCGGCCGGGCGACATGGTGCACGTGGCCTACGGCTACGGGCTGTTCACCGGTGGGTTGGGAGCCCACTACGGGGCCGAGAAGCTGGGGTGCACGGTCATCCCCGTCTCCGGAGGTCAGACCGAGAAGCAGGTGTCGCTCATGATCGACCTGCGGCCCCGGGTGCTCATGGTCACCCCGTCCTACTGCCTCAACCTGGTCGACGAGTTCGAACGACGGGGCCTGAACGCGGCTGAGGTGTCGTCGCCGGAGATCGGCGTGTTCGGGGCCGAGCCGTGGACCGATCAGATGCGGGCCGAGATCGAGTTGCGGTTCGGGATCGATGCCGTCGACATCTACGGTCTGTCAGAGGTCATCGGGCCCGGCGTGGCCCAGGAGTGCATCGAGACCAAGGATGGGCTTACCATCTGGGAGGACCACTTCTACCCGGAGATCATCGATCCGGTCAGCGGCGAGGTGTTGCCCGACGGGGCCGAAGGCGAACTGGTTCTCACCTCGCTGACCAAGGAGGCCTTTCCCGTCATCCGCTACCGGACCCGTGATCTGGCCCGCCTGCTCCCCGGCACGGCCCGAACGATGCGGCGCATCGGGCGTATCGCCGGCCGCAGCGACGACATGCTGATCATCCGGGGCGTCAACGTCTTCCCCAGTCAGGTCGAGGCCGAGATCTTGAAGGTCGACGGTCTCAGCCCCCACTACCAGCTCACCGTGGGCCAGGACGGCAACATGAAGTCGCTCACCGTTAACGTCGAGCGGCTGCCCGAGGCGGCCGACGTTGCCGCCATGGCCGAACAGCTGGGCAAGCACATCAAGGACAACATCGGCGTCAGCGCCCGTATCGACATCACCGACCCCGACACCATCCCCCGCTCCCAGGGCAAAGCCCAGCGGGTGATAGAGGACCCATCATGACCGTCGCAGCGCCGGAGCCCCTGCTTACCGAGTTTCGCCTGTCGGCGAAACATCGTCGGCTGGGATCTTTCGTGTGGGACAGGAAGGTAGACCAGTGACCGACACCGTCGACTCCGCCGAACTCGAGGCCGACAGCCTTCGTCACCAGGAGGGATTCCAGGCCCTGCTGGATGCCGAGGCCAAGATCGAGCCCCGGGACTGGATGCCCGAGAACTACCGCAAGACGATGATCCGCCAGATCGCCCAGCATGCCCACTCCGAGGTCATCGGCCAGCAACCGGAGGGCAACTGGATCACCCGGACCCCCACGCTGAAACGCAAGGCCATCCTCATGGCCAAGGTCCAGGACGAGGCCGGCCACGGTCTCTATCTCTATTCGGCGGCCGAGACGCTCGGTGTCTCCCGCGACGAGCTGATGGACATGCTCCACACCGGCCGCCAGAAGTACTCGTCTATCTTCAACTATCCGACCTTGACCTGGGCTGACATCGGGGCCATCGGCTGGCTGGTCGACGGGGCCGCCATCACCAACCAGGTGATGTTGACCCGCACCTCCTACGGGCCATATGCCCGGGCCATGATCCGCATCTGCAAGGAGGAGTCGTTCCATCAGCGTCAGGGTTACGAGATCATGATGGTTCTGTGCGACGGCACGGAAGAGCAACAGGCCATGGCCCAAGACGCGTTGAACCGTTGGTGGTGGCCGTCGTTGGCCATGTTCGGTCCCCCTGACGCCGAATCGACTCACACCGCCCAGTCGGTGGCCTGGAAGATCAAGCGGGAGACCAACGACGAGCTGCGGCAGAAGTTCGTCGACATGACGGTGCCCCAGGCCGAGTTCCTCGGGCTGACCATCCCCGACCCTGATCTGGAGTTCGACGCCGAAACCGGTCACTATCGATTTGGCGAGATCGACTGGGACGATTTCTGGGAGGTGGTGAAGGGCAACGGCCCGTGTAACCGGGAGCGTATCGCCCACAAGACCAAGGCCTGGGACGACGGTGCCTGGGTCCGAGAGGCCTCGATGGCCTACGCCCAACGGACCGCTGGAGGCCACTCGTGACGTCGCCCACCTTCTTTCGTGCGCTCCAGCGTTCACATGTGAACGCTGGAGCGCACACAACCGCAACAGACGCGAGGTTTTGCCATGAGTTATGATGTGCCGCTGGCCGAGGGCGAGGAGATCGAGGCGGCCGAGGGGACGTCGGGCGGCTACCCGTTGTGGGAGGTGTTCGTGCGGGCCCAGCGGGGTCTCAATCACGTCCACTGCGGCAGTCTCCACGCTCCCGACGCCGAAACCGCCACCCGTCACGCCCGCGACGTCTACACCCGGCGAGGTGAGGGCGTCAGTATCTGGGTGGTTCGTTCGGCCGCCATCGTGGCCACAGATCCCGACGACAAGGACAGCTGGTTCGATTCGACCAAGCCCTACCGTCACCCCACGTTCTACGAGATACCGGAAGAAGTGGGACACATGTGATGGCTGCCGCATCCTCACAGCCGACACCTGAGCAGTTGCTCACCTACCTGCTCCGCCTGGCCGACGACAATCTGATTCTCAGCCAACAGCTGGGCGCCCTCATCGCCCGTATGCCCGAGCTCGAGGAGGACATCGCGGTGGCCAACCTGGCCCTCGACCACATCGGTCAAGCCCGCAACCTTTACCAGTACGGAGCCGAGATCGAGGCCTCGACCGGAGCGGCCGAGCCCCGGGACGAAGACCAGTTCGCCATGTTGCGGACCGAGCGGGAGTTCCTCAACGCCGTACTGGTCGAGCAACCCAATGGCGATTTCGCCCACACCATGGTTCGCCAGTTCTTCGTAGACGCCTACCAGGTTCCCCTTTACGGCGCACTGAGCGACAGCGCTGACGAACGGCTGGCCGGTATCGCCGCCAAGGCGGTGAAGGAGGCGTCGTATCACCTCGATCACTCATCGGGCTGGCTGGTGACCCTGGGTAACGGCACCTCGGAAAGCCATCAGCGCACCCAGACCGCGGTCGACGAGCTGTGGCCCTTCACCGCCGACCTGTTCGCCGCCGATGACACCGAAGACGCCCTGATCGCGGCCGGAGTGGCCGCCGATCCGGCCGCCGTTCGTCCCCACTTCGATGCCCAGGTGGCCGAGACGATGGCCGCCGCCAACGTAACCATGCCGTCGGATCCCTACCAGCGGCTGGGGGGCCGCACCGGATTCCACACCGAACACCTCGGTCACCTGCTACCGGAGATGCAGGCGCTGTATCGGGCCCACCCGGGGGTCCGCTGGTAATGGGGATCGTCAGCGGCAACAGCCGGGCCGACACAGCGGCCCAACAGGCGGCCGAGTCCGCCGCCCACGAACTGTGGCCGGTGGTGGCCGCCGTGCCCGACCCCGAGATGCCGCCCCTGACCATCGCCGATCTCGGCATTCTCCGATCGGTGGCCACCGAGCCGGGTGAAGGCGACGACGAGTCCAAGGTGGTGGTCACCATCACCCCGACCTACTCCGGCTGCCCGGCGGTGGAATACATCGAAGACCTGATCGTCGAAGCGGTCGCCGCCACCGGGCTGGATCGCCACCGGATCGAGATACGACGCGAATTGTCGCCGGCCTGGTCAACCGACTGGATCACCGACGAGGGTCGGGAGAAGCTGCAACTGTCAGGAATCTCGCCGCCCCGTACCCTCATCGAGGGCACGCCGGTCCGGCTCGGTACCATCGCCTGCCCCCAGTGCGGCTCGTCCAACACCTCCGAAATCAGCCGGTTCGGAGCCACCGCCTGCAAGGCCCTGTACCGGTGCGGCGACTGCGCCGAACCGTTTGACCACGTCAAGGAGCTCTAGACGATGTCGGCCGTCGAATTTCACCCGCTGACCGTTTCCGCCGTCGATCGGCCGACCGATGAGTCGGTGGCCGTCACCTTCGCCATACCCGACGCTCTCCAGGACCTGTTCCGCCACACGCCCGGCCAGCACGTGGTGGTCCGAACCGACATCGACGGCGAAGACGTTCGTCGCACCTATTCGATCTGCAGCGCTCCGGGCGAGCCGGTTCGGGTCGGGGTCAAGCGCATCCCCAACGGCGTGTTCTCCACCTGGGCCACCACCGAGCTGCAGCCGGGCGACACCCTGGACGTCATGGCTCCCATCGGCGAGTTCCTGCTCGACCCATCCCAGCCCGGCCGCTACGTTGCCGTTGCCGCCGGTTCGGGCATCACCCCGGTTCTGTCGATGATCACCGCCGCCCTGGAACAGCAACCGGCCACTCAATTCACGCTCGTCTACGGCAATCGAACGTCGTTGTCGATCATGTTCCTGGAGGAACTGGAGGATCTCAAGAACCGCTTCCCCCAGCGCTTCCAGGTGGTACATATTCTCAGCCGCGAGCCCCATCAGGTACCGCTCTTCCAGGGCCGGATCGACGAGGACAAGCTGCGATCGCTCACCGCCACCCTCATCGACCCGCGGGCCGTCGACGGCTGGTTTCTGTGCGGTCCGCTCGACATGGTGGAAAACGCCCGCTCAACGCTGGCCTCGCTCGGTGTCGACGACGGTCGGGTCCACTACGAACTGTTCTTCGATCAACGGGTCGAGGTGCCCGACGACCTGGCCGACGATGTCCAGGTCGAAGGAGCGGTCACGGTCAATGTGACCATCGACGGTCGGACCTCGGTGGTCATGGCCGATCCCAACGGGCCACCGCTCCTCGACTACGCCCGTTCGGTTCGGGCCGAGGTGCCGTTCGCCTGCAAAGGGGGCATGTGTGCCACCTGCAAGGCCCAGGTGATCGACGGCGAGGTCACCATGGACAAGAACTTCGCTCTGACGGCCGAGGAGCTGGCTGCCGGTTACGTGCTGACTTGCCAGTCTCATCCCATCACCGACGAAGTCACCCTGACCTACGACGTGCACGGTGGGGTGGGCCGGTGATCCGGGTCGGTTGGCCCGAGTCGTCAGTCTTCGGGCGGTCGCTCCAACCACTCGGTCAAGGCCCGGTCGAGGTCGGCCGGACGGCGGCTGAAGACGGCCAGTAGCTGACCGGATCGAGCCAATTTCAACACCAGCATCGATGTACCCCGACGCCGCCCCCACGAGCCGCCGGCGATCCGCATGTCGCCCTGAGGGGGTAGTGGCCACTCCTCCTCAACCCGTTCCTGCTCATCCACCGACAACACCAGGGGTGGTTGTACGCCGAAGGCGAAGTCGAAGTCGGCCCGGTCGAACGTCTCGCCGCCGACCCGGAGTTGTTGTCGGGTGAGGGTGATGCGATTCATGCGGTGGATTCCGTAGGCCACGGCGCAGCCCAGGAGTAGCATGACCGACCCGAATCCGGCCCAGCTTCGCCAACCGCTCATGGGCAGGCCGTTGGACGCAGCCACGATCAGCAGGACCAGGGCCGCTGCGCCGAGAGCCCACACCGCCCGACCGAGTTGATGAAATTCCTGATGAATGATGGTGTTGGAGCCCACGATCCATCCTCTCGCTCCTGATTTCGAGGATAGTGCACCGCGGCTCGGCGATTCCGCCGTAGGCCCGGTCGGTAGTACCCTTGATTCCATGATGATCACGGCCCCGCTTCTGAGCCCGGCCGATGTCGGCTGGCTGATCGATCAGGTGACCGGCGACGGCGAGACAGTCACCCTGGTGACCTGCTACTCCCGCAACCCCCGTCGCAACCAGTCGCAGGACACGGTGATGCACGCTGCCCGGGCCGAGGCGTTGTGGCGGGGCTGCCGGGTGCGAGCCGAAGGGGGCTGCCATCGCCGCCGCCTACCGGTGGGCCGCCGCGACAACCTCGTCCTCCACATCGAGCCTCCAGCCGGTCCCGACCTGGCCGGAGCCATGGTTCCCCGACGACCGGAACCTCACGGCCCACATCGCAGTCAGCGCCTCCACCCACCCCGCCGCTGACCGGCCGGACAGCGCCCAGTTGTGTGCGCTGTGGCGTTCGGTGGTGAACGTTGGGGCGCACAGTTGGGGTGTGGCTGGTCGTGTGCGCTGTGGCGTTCGGTGGTGAACGTTGGGGCGCACAGTTGATTGGTGGTGTCGGGCGGGTTAGTTGCGTCGGGTCAGGGCGGCGGCCAGCAGCGGGATGCGCTGGCGGGTCCGCTCCGATTCGACCGCCAGTCGGCGGTCGACCAGCCACCAGGCCAAGGGCACCGAGGCAACGGAACAGAGCAGAGCCCACCACGGGCTCACCAGCAAGGCGACGGCAATGGCGGGAGCAGCCAGAAGCAAGGCCAGGATGTCGGCCACAGCCAGAGCCCCCAGCTGATAGAGCGGGGCGATGCAGCCGGCGTTGGCGGCGTTGAAGCCGCCGATCTTGTCGGGCAAAGGGATGGGTGAGCGGATGGTGACAAAGATCCCGGCGGCCGCACCCAGCAGCAACGACTGCACGATCAGCGCCAGGCTCAGCGGCAGGTAGCGCCAGCCGTCCATGGCCGCCGCCAGGCCAACCGCTCCCACTACCACGATGACGGCCACCAGGATCATTCTCGGGATGAGCTTGCCCACCAGGATCGGCCGGAAGTCGTCGCCGGGTATGGCATCGGCGGTGAAGCGGGGTCCGTCGCCTCCAAAAAGATTGGTCGACGTCATGGTCGCCCCCGACACCGCGGCGAGGAAGGGCACCAGCACCAGACGGGGATCGCCCGACTGAAGCTCGGTGATCGTGGGCAGGGCGAAAGCCAGGATGAGCGGCAGGAAGGCGGCGATCTCGGTCCACTCCCGGACATCGCGGCGGATGGCTCGCGACGACTTGGCCCACACTGCGGCCGTTCGCCGGTCCACCAGCCGGTCCATCCAACCGGGAACCAGAGGCTTGCCCGCCCGTTCCCGGCTCTGGGCCAGCTTGCCGTCGAGCATGCGATCGAGAATGCTGCGCCACAGCACCAACAGCACGACCGGAACCGTGGCCCCCAGCAACAAGAAGAACAGAGCCGGCCTCACGTCACCCATCGACGCCTGGGCGATGGCCTCCGGCGTCCAGCCGACGGGCAGGAACCGCACCACATCTCGAACTTGGGTGAACCAGGCGATGTCGATGTCGTCGAGGGCCAAAGCAATCAGCTGCGACGAGATGCCCAGGGTGATGGCGGCCAGCACGGTGACGCCACCGGCGATGGAACGGAACCGGGTGGTGGCCAGAAGGCTGACCACAGCGACCGAGAAGCGGCCGGCCAGCACAGCGGTGACCGCCAACTGCAGGCCGCCGATGGCGAGCAGCAGGGCCGTCACCGCACCCGATGCATGGGTCAACAAGCTGAGCGCCACCAGCAGGGTCATGAAGAAGGGCACGCCGATGACAGCGGCCATCAGCAGCCCCGTGACCAGGGTGGGAAGGTTGAGGGGATAGAGAGCCAGGATCTTCAGGTCGAGGATCAGCTCACCGCCTCCCAAAACCAGCGGAGCCAATAGCCACAGGGCCAACAGCGTTGCCGCTCCGATCATGACCGCGGTTCCCCGCACGGGCTCGTCCTGGAGCCGGACAACGGCCGAGATGGAACCAAGAGCCAACCCTCCGCCCAGGAACAGACCGAGTAGCATACCGACGATCACCTGAGGGGAATGGCGGATCAGCCGGAACTTCAGTCCGGCCATGTTCCAAGCCCGTCCCCAGTCGATGGCGGCCGTCACCGGTCTCTCGCCGGGTCGCTCATTGCAGCCAGTCGAGGCTCGGTGGCTGTACCTTGTCGGTGCCTACCGCCTGGGCGAAAACGTCGTCGAGACGGTGGCCGCTGGTCACTTCGGCCATCGGGCCGCTGCGGATGATGCGCCCCTCATCCATGATGGCCACCCAGTCGCACAAGTCTTCAACGGTGCTCATCACATGACTGGAGAACATCACCGTGCGGCCCCGGGCGATGACCTGGTCGAGAATGTGGCGAATGGAGCGCTGCGACACCGGGTCAACCGACTCGAACGGTTCGTCGAGGATGAGAAGGGGAGGGGAGTGGATCAGGGCCGCGGCCAGGCTGATCTTCTTGCGCATGCCCTGGCTGTAGTCGGCGATGAGCTTGCGTCCGGCCGACTCGAGATCGAGGGCCCGCAGCAGATCGCTCGATCGGATCTCGATGTCGTCATCGCTCAGCCGGCGGAAGCGGCCCACGTAGGTCAGAAACTCCCGGGCTGAAAGCCGCTCGAACAGCAACAGGTTCTCGGGCACGACCCCGATGGTGGCCTTGACTTCGGTTGGGTCGGGCCAGACGGGCATGCCGTTGACCATGACGTTGCCCCCGTCGGGTCGCAGCAGTCCGGTGGCCATGGCCAGCGTGGTGCTCTTGCCGGCCCCGTTGGGGCCGAGGAGTCCGAAGAAGGATCCCGTGGGCACCCGCAGGGTGATCTGATTGACCGCCAGGTGCTGGCCGAACCGCTTGCTGAGGCTGACGGCCTGCAGGGCGAAATCGCCGGCCAACCACTGCTGGGGCGGCGGTGGAGGGGCGGTCGGACCGGGTCGGTCGGCCCAACCATCGGCTGAAGTCGGTGTCGGGGCCGGTGACTGGGGAGGCGTTGGTGGTGCCGGTGGCGTGGTCGGTGCCACATGCTCTGGCATCTCCCCCAGTGTAGAGACAGAGGTCGGCGGCGTCGGGGTCAGGCGGAACGGAAACGGCCTCTCTCCCGGTGGTCTAGAATCGACGGTGCGGCAGCACCGCCCCGGTGCAGACAATGCAGTCCCGGCGGACGAGCACCAGGAGTTTGCTGTGAGGATCTTGTTGGTGGAGCCATGGGAGACCGGCTCACATCTGGCCTGGGCCACCGGGTACCGGGCCGCCAGCCGCCACGAGGTCCACATCGTCGGCCTCCCGGGCCGTCTCTGGCGGTGGCGGCTGCGCGGCGGCGCTCTACCGCTGGCCGACAAGATCGCCGGTTGGATCGCCGTCCACGGCCAACCCGACATGTTGCTCATCTCCGGTCTGGTCGATGTGGCCGAGCTCCTGGGCCTGGTCAGGCGGGCCGTTTCGCCCAACGTGGCTGTGGTCATCTATCAGCACGAGAGCCAGCTGGTCTACCCGATCGCCGATGGCAACTACGACCAGGGTGCCGCCCTCCGCAACTGGATCTCGTGGTGTGCCGCCGACCTCGTTCTGTTCAACAGCTACTACCACCTGCGAGCGGTGGCCGACGCCCTGCCCGGATTCATCACCAACCTTCCCGACAAGTCTCACGTACCCAAGATCGACGAGGTGGTGGGCCGGTTCGAGGTGTTTCCGGTCGGGGTTGACCTGGCCGAAGTGGCGGTGAACGAGCCGTACAACAATCACCGGCGGACGGGTCCTCCCGTCATCCTCTGGCCCCACCGCTGGGAACGGGACAAGGATCCCGCCGCCTTCCTTCGTGCCCTGGACAAGGTGGTGGCCTCCGGTTTGGAGTTTCGACTGGTCTTGGCCGGCCAGGACCCGCCCTCCGGTTCTGAAAGCGCGGCGGCCGAGCGGTCCGAAGCCGAGAGACGCTTCGGTTCCTGGATCGTGGCCTCCGGGGATCTGGATCGGGGCGAGTATCTGGCGGCCATACGACGTAGCGATCTGGTCGTCAGCTGTGCCCGACACGAATTCTTCGGCGTGGCCATCGTTGAAGCGGTGGCCAGCGGCTGTGTGCCCCTGTTGCCCAATGATCTCAGCTATCCCGAGTTGATCCGGCCGCCGTGGCATCAGTTCGCCCTCTACGAACCGGGCACGTTCGGAACCCGGCTGGTGGATGCCGTGGCCCGCATCGACCATCTTCGGAAGGCCACGCTGGGTTTGGCCCAGAGCATGCGACGGTTCGACTGGGAGACCATGGCCACCGTCTACGACGACCGGTTTGACGCGGTGACCGAGCGGTTGCTGACCACACCGACACCGGCGGTGGGCTGACGGTCCGGCCTTGCTGATCGCCGGCCGCCAACCGGCGGCATACTGGGTGAATGACTGCAACCGTTTCCGGGCTTGGGGTCGGCCATTGGACTGACACCTCAGCCCGCACCGGCTGCACCGTGATCGTCCTGCCGGAGGGAACCGTGGCCTCGGGCGAGGTGAGAGGCGGTGCGCCGGCCACCCGGGAGTTCGCCCTGCTCGATCCGATGCGGACGGTTTCGACCGTTGACGCCGTCGTCCTGTCCGGTGGATCGGCCTTTGGTCTGGCCACCGCCGAGGGGGTGGTGGCCGAGCTGGAAGCGGCTGGTAGGGGATTCGCCACTGGCTTCGGCCGGGTCCCTATTGTGGTGGCCATGGCCCTGTACGACCTGGGCGTCGGTCGGGCCGACGTCCGACCCGGGGCCGAGCAGGGGGCTGCGGCCTGTCGGGCCGCCATGGCTACCGTGGGTGACGCCGCAGCGCCTCCGGGTGGGGGCGCCGTGGGAGCCGGTTGTGGAGCATCTGTCGGCAAGTGGGGTGGGAGTTCGGCCGATGGCGGTCTGGGCATCGCCACTGTTACCGAGTCGGCCGAAGACCGATCGGGACTCGATCTGGTGGTCACCGCCGTTGTCGCCGTCAACGCCTTCGGGTTCGTCGACGACGGCTCCCGGGGCGAGGACCCGGGCCGACCCCGGCTCCCGGCGCTGGCCGAACCCGATGGCCACCCGAACGACGGCGCCCTGGGCAACACAACCATCGGTGTGATCGTGACCAACGCCGCCATCAGCAAGACCGAATGTCTACTGCTGGCTCAAAGCGGTCACGACGGGCTGGCTCGAGCGCTGCTGCCCGCTCATACCGCGGTCGACGGCGACGCCCTCGTGGCGGCGGCCACCGGCCAGGTCGAGGTCGACAGTGCCATGACGCTACGGGTGATGGCCCAGCGGGCCGTCGTCCAGGCGGTGCGATCGGTGGCCCGGCCGGCCTGAGGGGTCAGGCGACGGGCTCCGCCACCGGCCGCGTAGCCTGGAGGGGTGTCACGTTCCGATCACCCTGCGCCCGTCGAGGTGGCCAGCCACAGTCCTGATCAAACCGCCGACTATGCCGTCGCGCTGTCGCAACTGTTGGAGATCGGGGACCTTCTGGTTTTGACCGGTGATCTGGGGGCGGGTAAGACCCGCTTCACCCAGGGACTGGGGCAAGGGTTGGATGTCGAACAGCGGATCACCAGCCCGACGTTCACTTTGGCCAACCGCTACCAGGGACGCCTGCTGCTCCATCATCTCGACGTCTACCGCCTCGATTCGGTGGCCGAGACGCTCGATCTCGACCTTCCCGATCTGTTGGAGTCGGGTGTCACCGTCATCGAGTGGGGCGATCGGATAGCCGAGGTCCTACCGGCTGATCATCTGCTGGTGGCCTTGCGCTTTCCCGAACCCGTCGAGGAGCACGAGGACAGCGATCGGATCATCGAGTTCACCGCCTTCGGTCCCTCCTGGGCCGCCCGGCTTGACGCTCTTGGCCGCCGCCTGGCCCCCCTGGCCGGGCCACAACATGGGGCCGGCGCCGGCAGGGAGCGAGTGTGACGGTATCGTCCACCGGGTCGACCGCCGGCGTCGCCGGTGGGGCCGACGGGGCAGTCGGGCTGGCCTTGTCGTCGTCGACCGGGGTCATCAGTGCGGCCATCGGGGCGGTTGGGTCTTCCCAGCCTCGGGCTTGCGCCACGTTGCCGTCGGAACGTCGCCACGCCGAGGAGATCAGTCCGCTCATCGAACGCTTGCTGGTCGAGAGCGAGCTGGGTCTGGCCGATCTGGAGGTATTGGTGGTCGACCGCGGTCCGGGCCGGTTCACCGGTCTCCGGGTCGGTCTGGCCACGGTCAAGGCCCTGGCCTTTGCCCTCGATCTGCCTGTCGTCGGGTTGACCAGTCTGGAGATCCTGGCTGCGGTGGCTGAACGTCAACGACGGCCGGACAACGGGCTTGCCGCCGGCGAGGTGACCGCGGTGGTCGACGCCCGTCGCAACGAGGTGTTCCAGCAGCGGTTCGACGGGAGTGGTTCAGCCGGCGAACCGCAGGTCGGGAAGGCGTCGACGCTGGCCCGATCGGCCGTCGGCCTGATCGTCGGGGATGGGGTCGACCGCTATCGAGCCGATTATGAGGCCGGGGCCGGACCAGGAGCCCGCCTGATCTTGGGCGTCGAGATCGACGCTGCCATCATGTTGACCGCCGCCGGTGGCCGGCGGCCCGCCCCCGGATCGGCCGTGAGGCCGCTCTATCTGCGCGAACCCGATGTCAACCCCAACGTCAAGACCAGGCCTCGACTGGAACGGCAGGGCCGGTGATGACCGGCCGGCCACAGCAGGCCACGGCTCCCGCCCACAACCCGATCCAGATCGGTCCGGTGGCGATCCGGACCATGATCGAGGCCGACCTCGATCCGGTGGCGACCATCGAGTCCATGGCCAATCCCGAGCCGTGGTCGCGGTCGCTGCTGGCCGGCGAGCTGAGGCAACCGGCCGACAGCACCCTCTGGTTGGTGGCCACCGATGAGTCGGACGGCAGCGTAGTGGGCTACGGGGGAACGGTGATCGTGGCTGACGACGCTCACATCCTGAGCCTGGCCGTCCACCCCGACCGGCGGCGGCAGGGAATTGCCGGGTTGCTGCTGTGCCGGTTACTGACCGGTGCCGTCGACCGGGGAGCCACGGCGGCCACCCTGGAGGTCAGAGCGGGAAACCGGCCGGCCATTGCCCTCTACTCGCAATCAGGGTTCCGCAAATCGGGCCGGCGTCGAGGCTACTACCAGGACGGCAGCGACGCCCTGATTTTGTGGCGACCTGGGTTGCAAGCAGGGTTTGGAGGCCGGTCATGACCACGTTGCTGGCGATCGAGACCAGCTGTGATGAGACGGCCGTTGCCGTTGTCAGGGGCCGACCGACGGCGGGCGGGGGTTTCGCACCGGTCGAGGTGATGTCCAATATCGTGTCCAGCCAGATCGATCTTCACGCCGTCTTCGGCGGCGTCGTTCCCGAGGTGGCCAGCCGGGCTCACCTGGAAACGCTGGGGGAGGTCACCACCCGGGCGCTGAGCGATGCCGCCGTGACTCGATCCGACATCGACGCGGTGGCCGCCACCTGCGGGCCTGGACTCATCGGCGCGCTGCTCATCGGCGTCAGCTCGGCCAAGGCGTTGGCCATGGCCTGGGATGTTCCCTACGTGGGCGTCAACCACATGGAGGGCCATCTGTTCGCCACCTTCCTGGAGAAACCTGATCTCGAACTTCCGCTGGTGGTGCTGTTGGTGTCGGGCGGGCACACGATGCTGGTTGAGGTTCGCCGACCTGGCGTCTACCGCTATCTGGGGTCGACCATTGACGACGCCGCCGGCGAAGCGTTCGACAAGGTGGCCCGCTATTTGGGCCTCGGGTATCCCGGCGGCCCGATCATTGATCGCCTGGCCGGCCAAGGCGACCGTGAGGCCATCTCCTTCCCCCGGGGCATGCTCGACGACGGTCTCGATTTCTCCTTCAGCGGTATGAAGACCGCCGTGGTCAACTTTGTCCGCCGCCATCCCCATGTGGCCGACGCCGACGTGGCCGCCTCCTTCCAGGAGGCGGTGGTCGACGTCTTGGTCACGAAGGCCATTCGTGCCGGTCGACGGTCGGGAGCGAAGAGCTTGTGTTTGGGTGGTGGGGTGGCGGCCAACTCCCGGTTGCGGGAGCGGTTCGCCTCCGAAGCGGGCGCTGCCGGGTTTGCCGTCCTGGTGCCCGACAGGGCCTACTGCACCGACAATGCCGCCATGGTCGGGGCCGCCGCCCTCTGGCGGTTGACCAACGACGGGCCGACCGGCCTGGACGGGGGTGCCGACCCGTCGCTGGTTCTTCCCGCCACCGGCTCCTGATCGCTCCGCTGATGGCGAGAGCATGGCTCACCAGCGGGCCCTCAGTGTCCGCCGTAGCCGGTAGAGGCGAGTGGCCACGGTTTGTGGCGCCACTCCGAGATCGACGGCGATGGCCGACATCGGCTCGTCGTGGATCCAGGCCCGATAGGCCATTGTCGCCGTGAGGGCCCTGGACGCTGCGCTCCCCGGTAGGGATTGAACGCCGTCTCGCAGGGCCAGCCGTAGCTCGACGCCCTCGACCCATTGACCTTCGAACGTCGGCCGCCAGGGCGGGTCGACGGACAGGCCACGACCGGCGGTATCCCTGCCGGCCGCCGCCGTCGACAGCCCGACGGTGGGTGGTCCGGCCCGGGGTAGCCGCCGCCACAGTCTTTGCCGGGTGTCAAGCAGGAGGTTGGCGGCTATGCGGGACGGCCGTCGCTCCAGGTTGTGGCCGAGGAGCACCTCGAAGAATGTGGCCTGGACCTCGTCGCTCACGTCATGGCTCATGATCCAGTCCCACTGTCGAGCTGCTCGGCCCAGACGCACGAGACCGGGCCGCAACTGAACCAGCAGGGTAAGGCCGGCGGCGGCCGAATCGGCCTGAGCCATGGCCACCAGCGCCGCCTGCATGCGGTCGGTGCACTGCCCCGAAACGGGAGTGACCAACTCCTCCGGCTGCCAATCGGCCAGATGGGTGTGGCGGAGTGACCAACGGCTGAGGACCTGCGCCCCGTCGGGCGATTCGGCCCAGGCCAACCATCGGTCGGCCAGCCGATGGTCAAGGGCCTGAAGGCCACGCCACCAGCCCACGGACTCCGCCGTCGATGTCGGACGCCGATGTTGATCAACGGTACTCATGTCGGCAGTCAAGGCGCCGCCGATACCGAGTCGATTCCCGGTTGAACTCCCGGTGGGAAAAGATTTGAGATTGACCGGCACCAAGACCAACCGGGAACCGGTTCGGGAGTCGATTCGGGATCGCCGGGAACACTTTGGCCCGATGAGGCGTCCTACCTAGTAATGGGGAAGGAGTAACGGGGAAGGAGTAGTGGGGAAGAAGCAATGGGGAAGGGGTAAGGGGCAAAGAGCAATGGGGAAGGAGCAATGGACAGGGAGTGATGAGGGACCAAACGGCGACCAATTTCCCTCATGATTCCGGTGCATCGACGGCGCCAGGAGGTGAAGGTGGCCCGCCGCCGTCAGCTGGAGCCTGGTCCCAGGAGCTGGCGGCGCTGTTTCGGAGCGAACGGGTGGCTCTCGTCCGGTTGGCCTACCTGCTGACCGGTCGCCCCGGTGTGGCTGAGGATGTGGTTCAGGACGCCTTCGTGCGGGCCCAGCGCTCGTGGAACGGGGTCAGGGAACCGGCGGCCTACCTGCGGACGGCGGTGGTCAACGGCTGCCGCAGCTGGGGCCGACATCAGGCGGTCGTCGCCCGAAACCCACTCGATCCTCCGGAACCGGTGGTTCAGGAACCCGATGAACTGTGGGACGCCCTGGGTCGTCTAGACGAACGCCGCCGCACCGCCATCGTGCTCCGTTACTACCTTGACATGCCCCACGCCGACATCGCCGAGGTACTCGATTGCGCCCCGACGACAGCCCGAACCACCATCCACCGAGCGCTGGTCCAGCTTCGGAGGGAGATCACCCGATGAGCGATCTCGAAGAACTGGAAACCGAACTGCGGAGGATGTTGAAGCGGCGAGCAGCCGATATCGATGATGCCGTCGGTCCGACGACCGTGCGTCCGACTGCAACCCACGCCGCTGACTCCGGATCGGGCGCCGGCGGAGCGCCGGCCCCAGCCTCGATCGAGCCGGAGACCGAATTCATCACCGTCAACCAGACCGACCTCCGGCCGAGGCCTGGTTTCGGCCGACGCCCTCTGGTGGCGACCGCCGCCGTCCTGGTTCTGCTGGTGGTGGCGGTAACGGCCATCGGCCGGGCCACAGTCGACCGGATAGAGACCGCGGTCAGCGGTGAGGACCAGGAAGGGGACGAGACTGAGACCGGCGACCGGCCGCAGCCGACGACGACGATCGTTGCCACCACCGAAGCCCCGTTGCCACCGGTGTGGACCCCGCAGTCGGCGCTGTCCGCCGCCCTCGAACTGCTACCGCCGGACTTCGATCCGGTGAACAGTTCACCGGTTCTGATCGACTACTCATCCCCCGATCCCGAACAGATCGCCGCCAACTACCTGACAACCCGGATTCCCCAGGGTTCGACGTCGGCCTTGATCGGATCCGTCGGTGATCTCCTGATGTACCGCTGGTCGGCCGGTGAGAGTGGCGGGTTCCTTATTCTTCGCACCGGGGCGCGGCTGCCCGAGGTGGTGGCGGCCACAACCGACGGCGTGACCGTGGCCACCACCGAGCGGACCATCAACGAACTGTCGGTCACCGTCGACATGGGCCCGGCCATCGCCGCCGACGCGTTGTTCCTGAACCCCCAAGCCGAGGCCCTCGGTCCCTCCCAGCCCGTCGGTGGAGATGGTGGCACCATCTCCACCGACGCCGGACCGGTTCCCATCACTGTCCGGGTCGACGGTCAGGAACCCGCCGTGCTGGTTGAGTTCGCGGTCGAAGCCGTCGGCTTTGCCGCCGAATGTGGGGCCGAGCCGCCGATCGCCATCGAGGTCGGCGAGATGACCGATCCCCGCCGGGAGGGTCCCATCATCACCGATACCCCGGTACTGGTCAATCAGCGGGTCTGGCATCATGTCGGGTCGTTGGCCGACCTGGAGATCAGGTGGCCGGCCGATCCCGGCAACCTGGCCCGTATCGATGCCACCTCGCTCGAAACATCGATGATCGTGGGTGGCAATCCGTTCGCCGAACCGGACGATCAAACACCGACCCGGCGGTTACACACCCTGCTGCGGGTCGGACCAGTGGAGCAGGCACCCTGTGATGTCGTCCAGATAACCGTTGACGGCGACAGCCAGTTGGCCGGCTGGTGGGCCTCCGCTTTGAGTTCGGAGTGGAGCTTCGGATTCGCCTTGAGCATCGCCGACCTCGATCCCGACGACCCGGCCAACGGTCTGGTCGATCAGCCCCCTGAAGGTCCGGTTTCGCTGGTGGTCGAGTCGGTGGAGATGGCTGGTCTTCCTGTCATACCGGCCACCGGATCGTGCGACGGCCTACCCGATGCTCCTCCCCAGACCGGTCCGGGGCTGGCCGACTCCCACCCCGACCCGGAGGCGGCCCTGGCCGCCTTTGTCGACCGCGGTCCTCACGGGGACCCGCCGCTGGCCGACAGCGGCTACACCGGGGTCATCGTCGGCGGTGGTATTGCCGGTTACGCCGTCCTGGACGGAGAGACGGCCTACACCGTTGTCGAGATGCTGGAAGGTGCCGACGGCTGGACCATCACCGGCTGGACGGCTTCGGCCTGCTGACGCCAGGCCGCCCTCGGCCAGGCCGCCCTCGGCCCGGCCGCCCTCGGCCCGGCCGCCCTCGGCCCGGCCGCCCTCGGCCCGGCCGGCCCACGGCCATCTGACCTGTCAGTTCAGTGAACGACGATGTCGGCCCACACCATGCGGTGGTCCGATGTTGGATAGCCAATGCCGTCCTGCAGGAACTGGCCGAAGTCGAACACACCGGTCAGGCGGGACAACTCATCGTCCCGCGGAGGCCAGAACACCGCGGTGTCGGCCACCTGCATGCGCTTGGACGGCAGTAGGTAGTCGACCCGAAGATTGCCGGGCGCCCCGTCGGCGAAGTCGGCCGTGTCGAGCGACGGGTCGCCAAGATGGTTGTCGTTGGCCCCACCCTGAGCGGCCGCTTCAGCCCCGCCCAGACTCGACGGCTCGGGATCATTGATCTTGGGATGCTTCAACAGCTGATCGATGGCAGCGGCCACCGAGTCTCCGTCCAGGGGGTCGGCGTTCTGGTCGCCGGCGATCACGAAGCGAGCGTTGCCGGCCAGACCCCCCATGTTGCCGTTGTCATCGTAGATGTAGTCACTCCGGGCCGGATGCACGTAGTCGGCCCAGAACCGGATCTCGTCGTGGTTGCGCTTGCCGTTGCGATCCTCGGGACCGTCGAATACCGGGGGAGTGGGATGGCTGGTCAGGAAGTGCACGACCGTTCGCCCGATCTGGATCGGTACGTCCCAGTGCGACTTGGACGACAGACGGAAGACGTCGACCGCGTCCTGGGAGTAGAAGTCGGTGGGAATGAGATTGCCCGGCATGTCCTTCCACAGGAAGTTCTGGAAGGTCCGGGCCTCGTCGTGGTTGATGGGATACATCGACAACACGACCATGCCGAACTGTCCGGGATAGAAACCGAATCCGTAGGCGTCACCGGGACCGCCCACACCGCCCGAATTGTCGAGATCGACACCCGACGGAACGCCGGTATTCGACGGGGCATTGAACACATAGGGGTAGCTGATCGGTTCAGCGCCGTTCTGGGAGACACCCAGATAGTTGTCCTGGAATCCGGCAATGGCGGCACCGGCGGCGTCATAGTCGAACTCGTTGATCAGCAGGACGTCGGGTCGGGTGCGCTGAATGACCTCGGCCACATTGGCGGCCTGCCAGCGCCGCCGGGCCTCGACCGACGTGGTGGGGTCTGTGCCGTCGTAGGGAGCCGAAAGGTTGTCGGCCAGCTCACCCTCGAAGGTGCGGTTCAGCGAGGCGTTGAACGTGGCGAATCGCACGGTCGGAGGGGCTGCGTTGTCATTCGAGCGGTCGCTGGTCGTCGAACCGCTCGCCGGCGAAATCATGGCCAACAGCATAAGGGCGGCGGATCCAACGGCCAGAAGCACGTTCCTGGTCGTGGCCCTGGGCCGTCGAGGTGTTTCCGAAGAGATCATGGGAAGAACCTTGTCGTTTCTATCTGGATGACTGCCGGCGCTGATCGTCGGTCGGTGTCATTGGCTGTTGATCCCGCCAACTGTTGACAGTAGCGGCTGGGTTCCCGCCCTGCCCAGGTGATGGGGAGATTGCCTTGGGGCCGCGTCGAGCCTCAAGGTTCACCGGGCTACAATCATGGTCGAGGGTGCCGAAGTACCGGGGATCTTGGACAAGTCGGCACAATAGGCGACGGCGAACGAAGGAGGACGCTTGCCGCACCAACTGGCAACCGATGTCGTTCTCCACCGTCGGCGACTGCTTGATCTGGTCGCCGGCCACCAGGGCCTGGTTGTGGTCACCGCGTCGGCCGGTGCCGGCAAGTCGGTACTGGCCGATCAGCTCGGCCGGGCCCACCCCCATCGCCTGATTGTCGACGACGCCGCCGACTGGTTGCGGTCGGCCAACGGTGATCTGCCTCCCGATGCCATCGTGTTCTCCCGCACCCACATCGAGCCCGGCAGTGAGCACGGCAACGGGCGGTTGCTCCAGCTGACCGATGCCGACCTGTGGATGACCGGCAACGAGATCCAGGAACTACTCGACCACAAGATCGGTCCTGATCCCGGAAACAGCTCAGCCGCTGAAATCATCCTGGCCGGCACCCGGGGTTGGCCGGCGGCGGTCGATGCCGTCGTCCAGGCACTGGCTCACCGACCCGATGCCATCAGCCGACTCAAGCGTTTCAGCACCCGAGGTCCCCATCTCTGGCGTGTGGTTGATCCGCTCATCGCCTCACTACCGGTGGCTTGCCGGGACGAGTTGGCCGAAGTCGCCCACCTCCGCCACCAGCTGCCCGACTTCTACCAGATGCTGTCCTGTGGGCAGTCCCTGGAGGAGCTGCGGGAACACGGCTTTCCCTACCGCTACGAAGCCGACGGGTCCTTTGCCATCCCGGCCGCCTTCCTGTGGAGGCTGAAGAGCCACCAGGAGCTGTCGACCGAACGGGGCCTGTCCTGCGGCGCCATCATGGTCGAGGAGCTCGGTCTGGCCGAAGCACTCACTGATCTGGTGGAAGCCCGGTGTTGGGATGCCGTGGCCGAGCTGGCCATCCGCCATGGCCTCGACGCCTGGCTCGACGCCGATGCCCGCCTTCTGGCCCCGTTGGTGGAGGCGTCGTCACGCTTGGAAACAAACCCCCAGTTCCTGTTCGTCCTGGTCCGGGTGGCCTGTCGCCTGACGCAATTCGACGTGTTCCACCGGTACATCGACATGTGTATCGATGCCGCTCGACAGTCCGACGATCGGCTGATGGCCCTGAGAGGCGAGATGTTCAAGCGGGTCATGGCCGCCAGCGCCTGGATGGAGCTTCCAACCGACGACGAACTCGAGATGCTGGCTGCCGACCATGCTGAGTTCGGCAACGATGTTTCCGCCGCTGAGCTTCTCGAGCTGCAGTTCGTGGTGGCTTCCCTGCAACCGCGGTGCACCGACAAGGTCGAAGGTATAAGTCTCGGATTGAAGGCGGCCAAGGCCTATGAAAACCTCGGGCAGGGTCGTGCCGCAGTGCGGGTCCTGTCGCAGACAACCAACGGACCGGCAACCGACCTCGGACGGTTTCAGCTGGTTTCCGATCTGCTTGATCTGGTGCAGGAGAAGGTGGCCGACGACCGCGAGCCCCTGTGGCTACTTGGTCAGCGGGCCACCGCCTTCGCTCTCATCGGTGACTGGCGAAACCAACAGCAGGTCATGGAGCGGGCCGAGACCCTGTACGGGCGCCACCCGTACTACAACACCTACTCCGGCTATCTATGGGGCTCCCGTATGCTTCTGGCCGCCCAATCGGGCGATTCCCAAGGGGTCCAGCACGCGGTCCAGCATGTGCGGGAGGGTTTGCTCGAGTTGCGAGACGGTCCGACCGGCACGCTCTGGGACAGTAGGGCGGCCGAGTGTCTGGTTCTGGTCGGACAGCACCAGCAGGCCCGTGAGATGCTCGATGAGGTGCTTCCTCGTCGCCGCTACGATGCCGGTGCCGTTGGGCTGGCCGAGGTTATCGTCGAGGCTCGAACAGGAGACCCGGCCGTTGTCGATCAATTGTGCCGAGAGCTCGTTGAGCAAGACCTGATATCAATGGAGCGTCGTTGGCGCCTGGATCTTGAACGGCTGGCGGCCCGACAGCGCATGGGTCACGACGTCGGGAGACAGCTCGAGGCCACGATCAACGATGCCTCTCGCTACGGCATGGAGCAGATGGCTCGTCGTTTGGCCCAAACCCTGTCCCACTCGCTGTCCGAGTCCGGATTGGCCTCTCGGAAGGTGCCAACCGGGCCGGAGATAAACGTGATGGGGCGCTTCCGGGTGATGGTTCAGGGCCAGGAGGTCCCGGTTCCTCAGGGTCGTCCCGCCACCTTGCTGAAGTACCTGGCCCTTCGTGGTGGAGCCGCCCATGTCGAATCAGTGGCCGAGATTCTCTGGCCGGGAATCGATCCGACCACCGGTCGCCGCCGCATCCGCAACGTTTTGCGGCGAGCCCGGACCGCCGTTGGCGACAAGATGTTGCGCCGTGAGGGAGAGCTGATTCTCCTCGACAGCTCGGTCACCAGCGACGTTGACGACTTTCACCGGGCGGTGGCGGCATCGACGTCGGCCCCGGCCGACTCGGAAGACTATCTTCAGTCGGCCCGGCGAGCGGTCGACTTTGCTCGCCGCGGTCTCCTTCCCGACGACCCCTTCGCCGATTGGGCCGCTGATGACCGTTGGCATGTCGAATCCGTCGGTCGGCGTCTGGTGGGTGAGCTGGCCGTCGGGCCCCATCACACCCCGGCCCTGACCGACTGGCTGATCGACGCCGCCGTCGACATCGACGTGCTCGACGAGAGCGTGTACATCTCGCTGGCCCGACGGGGTCTCGACTGGAAGTCTCAGGCCACGGTTCGCCGAGCGTTGGAGGCTGCCTTCCGGGCGGCCGAGAAGCTGCAGATCGACTTCCAGCCGCCACCAGATCTCGAAGACCTCATACCGGTCTGAACGTCCCGTCGACGTTCCGACATAGGTCGGAATTCGGACCGGGCCTGGTGGCTATCACTGTTCTGGTATGCCCGTGGTACGAGGCTGTGGTTCACTGCTGATGCTCGGGGTGACATCCCTCAACTCGGGCGGGTGGAGCAATCGTTGGCTAGGAATTGTGATCGCTCCACTCGTCCGGGGTCGGATGCACCCCGGAACCGGGTGGGCTCGCCGGCGGGAGTCGGAGTTCCGATCTGGCGGGTTATCCCGCCGAGCGAGCCGACCCCAACTGCGTTTCCAGCGTGGTGAGGTCGCGGACCCGGCTGTGACTGAAGTCGGCGTGATCGTCGTAGGGATCGACTTGGACCACCTGCATGCCGGCGGCGAGAGCGCCGTCCACGTCGGCGTACACGGTGTCGCCGACATAGAGCGCCTGCTCCGGCTCCACCCCCAAGGCCTCGAGGGCCGGAGTGAAGATGGCGGGGTCGGGTTTGGCGATTCCCACCACCGTGCTGTCGACGATGGCGGCCACCTCGGGCAACGGGCCGGGTCCGATCTGGCACACCCCGAACCGTCGCATCTGCTCGACCGTTGTGCCGTCGTTGTTGCTGACCACGGCGGCTCGATGACCTCCCGCCACCAGGCGGGCGAAAGCGGCCACATTGTCGGCGTGGATCCAGTCCCAGGCCGTGCGGATCGAGGGGCGTAGGGCGGCCCGACGATCTTCGTCGACGCCGACCTGGGCCCCGTAGGCGTGATCGTAGAAGTACCAGTAATCCTCGGAAAATCTGCTCACCCCCCGGTCCCGCTGGGCCAGGGTCAGGGCCAGCACTCCGGCATGATGGGCCCGAAGAAACGTCTCGTCGGGAAGAGGCTCGCCGCCCCACTCGCTGAGTTGGGCCCGAACCGGCTCGAATCGAGGGTAGGCGAAGACACCGCCGACGTCGAAAACCAGGGTGGCGACTCGGCTGGGATCAAACGTGGTCATGGGGACGGTTTAGATCACCAGCCGGGCCACCGCAAGAGCGACCTCAACGATCGACTCTCGGCTACTGGATCACAAACTCGATCCGTCGGTTCCGTGCTTTACCTTCGACCGTGCCGTTGTCGGCGATGGGCTGTTCCTCCCCATAGCCGATCGGGGTCATCCGTTCTCCGTCGATGCCTTTGTCCATGAGGTAGGCCTTGACCGACTCGGCCCGGGCCTGGCTCAGTCGAACATTGGCCGCCGCTTCCCCGTCGGCGTCGGTATGGCCGGCGATCTCGACGGTCACGGCGGGGTTGGCATCGAGATAGCTTGCGGCTTCGTCGAGCACCGCCTGACCGTCGGCGGTGATGGTGGCCGACGAGACCTCGAAGGTGATGGGATCGAGGCTCAGCTCCTCATTGATGGTTGCCGGTTCGTCGTCGGTCTCGTCATCAGCCTGGTCCGGGTTGCCGGTGGGGTCACCCGATTCGATCAGGACCCGGTCGTCAACCGATGTCACACCGTCCAGGCCGGACACCGCGGCGGTGGCCGCCGTCTTGGTCGCCTCGTCGGCCACGGTCCCGGACAGGGTCACCATGGCGTCATCGCCGACGACGGCTTCGACATCGCTGATCCCGGCGTCGGCCAAGGCATCATCGACCATTGATTGCAGATCGTCGGCATCGAATGGAACCGTCTGGTCGTCGGCCGAGTCGTTGCCCGCGGTGTCGACAACAGCGTCGTCGCCCCCGGTTCCGGACCCGTCTTCGGTGCTGTCACCGCGGTTCGTCTCGGCGTCGACGTCACCACCGCCGCACTGGCTCAGCGCCCAGGCCAGCAGTAACACGGCGGCCAGACCGCCGAGAGCCCACAACAGCCACCCCGGACCTTCGCCGTCGTGGTTGTCGTCGGGCCTCTGGCCGATTCCCGACTCCGTTCGTTCAGCCCCACTCGGCATCCGGCCGGTGGCCGGGCCGGCATCGATGGCGTTGTCGGCCGAGCCCGGTCGGGTCAAGGTGGCGGCTGCCGTGGCTGTGGTGCCGGCGCCGGCGGCGGCCAGCGCCCCGGCCGTTGCTGTGGCGCCCCGGCCCAGCCGACCGAAATCGAACAATCCGGCGGCGGCCAGGTCGGCTTTTTCGCCTACCAGGAGCGATGTGACCCCGGTGGCGTCGAGCTTCTCGCCGTCCCGTCGGCGGCCGAGCGCGCCCAGGATCACCGGAGCCAACATGGGCAGCAATCGAGCGATGGTCGATTCCGGTGCTCCGCTCTGGGATGTCAGAGCCTCGCCCAGACCGTGTTGATGCCGGCCCAACACCGAGTCCAGCAATCCGGCCCCGATCGTCGGGTCGCCCTGCTCGAAGAAGGTTCCGACGTCGTCGACGATCGACCCGTCGAGTCGGTCGAGTGCGCCTCCGATGGCGTCGATCCCTGCCGGTTCGGCCGCCCTGTCGGCCAGGCTGCCGATGATGGCCGGCGTTGCCAGCTTGACCAGATCCGTCGTCTGATCCGGCTCGGCGCCCAGAAGTGCGCCGAGCTTGTTGATCGTGTCGCCTTGAGTCATCAAGGACATGACTGTTTCAAACACTGAAGGCATGATGTAGTCGCCCAACCTTTCTTGAGTGTGTTGGCGAAGAGGGTAGTCAGGGGTTCAGGCGAGGTGGGGGTCTTGGCGCGACGGCTACGTTGGTGAGCTGGCGGGCGGGCCATGGGTTTTTGTGGCCTCAAGTAGGATGAACGGCTATGAAGGAGGAGTTCTTTAACCCCCCGATCGCCGTCGACGATCTCCCCCGGCTGCCTCCGGAATCGTTCGAGCCGCTGGCTCCGGCCTACCTGCGCTCCAAGTATGTGGCCGACGCCGTGGTGGCCGTCATTGTCATCGTGATGGCCGGGCTGGCCACCGCCGGAATGCGAGCGGCCGACGGGCCGGTCTGGGTACCGGGAGTGGCCGCGCTGGTGGTCCTGGCCCTGATCGCCCTGGCCGCAGTCCTACAGACGATGTCGGTCAACCATCTCGGCTACCTGGTCCGAGAGCATGATCTGTCGTTGCGTCGGGGAGTGATCCTCCGGATGACGGCCACCATTCCCTACAACCGGGTGCAGCATGTCGGTGTTGACCGCGGCCCCATCGAACGCCTCTACGGGCTGGCCACACTGCAGCTTCGGTCGGCCGGTGGGGTCATCGGCATCAGTGGGTTGACCACCGACGACGCCAACCGGCTGAAGGACCTGGTGGCGGCCCGGGCCGGGATGGACGCCCAAGCCGGTGAGTGACGCCGCCCGGCTTCTATCCCGGCCATCGCGTCAATCCCCGTTGGCCGTGATCTTCCTCGCCTGGCGTCTCCTCCGCCAGATCAGTGTGGTTAACATCGTGGTCATCGCCGCCGTGGTTTCCTCCGGCCGGTTCCCCATTTCAGGAACAGCCCTGGTCGTACTGGGGGCCTTGATCCTGACGGCGATGGGAGCCTTGAGCTGGTGGCGTTTCGTGTTTGTGGTGACCGACGGGGAACTGCGGGTGACCAAGGGCGTGTTCTCGGAGGAGAAGCTGTCCATTCCCCTGAACCGGGTCCAGACGGTCAGTCTGGAACAGGGTGTACTGCACCAGATGCTGAGCCTGACCCGGGTGGCGGTCGACACGGCGGGCTCAACCGAAACCGAGTTCAAATTCGATGCTCTGGAACGCCGCCGGGCCGAAGCGCTGCGCCAGGTGGTGAGCGAGCATCGGTCGACGGTGGCCGGTTCGGTGGCTTCGGCGTCGGGGGCCGAGTCGGCGACCGACGCTCCCTTCGACGGGGTGCCCTCGTCGCCTCCCCGCGGCCCCCGGCTCGATGGGCCGGCGCCGTTCCCCGCTCCGGCCGAATCGGCAACGGAGGTGATCGCCCGGCGCACCGTGGGCGATCTGGTCCGGATCGGTCTCAGTAGCTGGCCGTGGGCCGGATTGGTGTTCCTCGTACCTCTGGTGGCGGCGCTTGACGAGCTGCGGGAGCTGTTCGACCTCGAGATCCTCGACCAGGTTTCCGATCGCATCGAGGAGGTGGGACAGGATGGCGCCCCCGAGGTTTCCCTGCCGGTGCTGGTGGCGTCGGCCACGTCGCTCATTGTCGTAGTCACCCTGGCCGGCTGGGCCCTGCAGGTGCTGCGCTCGGTCATCACCAACTGGGAGTTGACCTTGACCCGTTCGGTCTCCTCGGCCGGCGAGAGTCTGCGCCGGGATGCCGGTTTGTTCAACCGCACCAGCCTGGCCGCCAACCTGGCCCGGGTCCAGGGTGTTCGCAGCTCCCAGACACCGATGCAGCGCTGGTTCGGGATCCGGCGGCTGGTGTTGTCGATCACCGGAGAGTCCGATCTGGCCGTCCCCGGGTCGAGCGACGCCGAGATCAGCCGCATCGGATCGCTGGTCTTCGACAGCCCGCGGCCGTTGCTCGATCGAGTGGCGTCAAAGGCGTGGGTATGGTTGGAAATCCGGAATCGGATCCTGGGTCTGGCCGTCCCCACGGTGGTGGTGGGGGTGATGTTCGGTTGGTGGGCGCTGTTGATGGTGATCCCGCTGATCACCGGAATCATAGGCGCCTACTGGAACTGGCGCTACTACCGGTGGGGCTTCACCGATCGTCGTCTGGCTGTTGAGCGGGGCATGCTGGTGCGGCGGGCCCATGATGTCGAATTCGTGAAAGCCCAGCAGGTCGACGTTCACCAGTCTCTTTTTCAGCGCCGCCGGGGCTTGGCCACGTTTCGGCTGGAGACGGCCGAGCAGGCGCTGGAAGTCCACATGATCAGCCGCTCGGAGGCCGAAGCATTGCGGGATCTGGTGTTGTATCATGTCGAGTCGTCCCGGCGGTCGTGGATGTAGGCCGGCGTCAGGCCATCGAAATTTTTTGTGTCGTAATCCAGGGGAAAAGGTTGGCGCCGCCCCGCTTCTCGTCTAGCATTAGCACTCGACTGGTGAGAGTGCTAATGATCTCGCCACGTCGTCGAGAGTGCCGAAATCATTCGGAACGTTCATTGGAACGCCGTGTCACCGTACAGGCCCTCAGGGCCTGTTCTTGGGTGGCCCCCGAGTGTTGTCGCGCTTCGACTTCTCCTATTCGAGAGTGCCTGCGCTACAGCAACATTTCAACGGCAACATTCAGCTGCAAAATTCAAACCCTATGGAGCTACTTGTATGAATCTGCAACCACTAGAGGACCGTATTGTCGTCCGGCCCAAAGACGCCGAGGCCACCACGGCCAGCGGCCTTGTCATCCCTGATACCGCCAAGGAGAAGCCCCAACAGGGCGAGGTCTTGGCCGTCGGTTCCGGTCGCCGGGCCGATAACGGCGAGCTGATCCCCATGGACGTCAGCGCCGGTGACACCGTCGTGTACTCGAAGTACGGCGGCACCGAGATCGCCATTGATGGTGAGGATCTCCTCATTCTGTCCGCCCGTGACGTGCTGGCCATCGTCAAGTAGTAGCCCGCCCCCGATTTGAACAAAGCGAAGTGATTGAAACATGGCAAAAGTTCTGAAGTTTGACGAAGACGCTCGACGTGCCCTCGAAGCCGGCGTGAACAAGCTGGCCGACGCCGTCAAGGTCACCCTCGGCCCCAAGGGCCGCAACGTGGTGCTCGACAAGAAGTTCGGCGCCCCCACCATCACCAACGACGGTGTGTCCATCGCCCGCGAGATCGAGCTGGAGGATCCGTTCGAGAACATGGGCGCCCAGCTGGTCAAGGAAGTGGCCACCAAGACCAACGACGTGGCCGGCGACGGTACCACCACCGCCACGGTGCTGGCTCAGGCCCTGATCAAGGAGGGCCTCCGCAACGTGGCCGCCGGGGCCAACCCGATGGGTCTCAAGCGGGGCATCGAAGCCGCCGTCGAGGTGGCTGTGGCCGAGATCCACAAGCAGGCCAAGGAGATCGACACCAAGGACGAGATCGCCCACGTGGCCGCCATCTCGGCCGCTGATCAGAGCGTCGGTGAAGTGCTGGCCGAGGCCATCGACAAGGTGGGCAAGGACGGCGTCGTCACCATCGAGGAGTCAAACACCTTCGGACTCGAACTGGAGTTCACCGAGGGTATGCAGTTCGACAAGGGCTTCATCTCCCCGTACTTCGTCACCGACCCTGAGCGTCAGGAAGCGGTCATCGAGGATCCCTACATCCTGCTGAACCAGGGCAAGATCTCCTCGGTCCAGGATCTGCTCCCCGTGCTGGAGAAGGTGATGCAGTCGGGCAAGCAGCTCGTCATCATCGCCGAGGACATCGAGGGCGAGGCCCTGGCCACCCTGGTGGTCAACAAGATCCGGGGCACCTTCGCCTCGGCTGCGGTCAAGGCTCCCGGTTTCGGCGAGCGGCGCAAGGCGATGCTGCAGGACATGGCCATCCTCACCGGTGGTCAGGTCATCTCCGAGGAGGTCGGCCTCAAGTTGGACGCCGTCACCGTCGACATGCTGGGCACCGCCCGCAAGGTCATCATCACCAAGGACAACACCACCATCGTCGAGGGTGCCGGTGAGAAGGCCGACGTCGAGGGCCGGGTTTCCCAGATCAAGGCCGAGATCGAGAACACCGATTCCGATTGGGATCGGGAGAAGCTGCAGGAGCGTCTGGCCAAGCTGGCCGGCGGTGTGGCCGTTGTTCAGGTCGGCGCCGCCACCGAGGTGGAGCTCAAGGAGAAGAAGCACCGCATCGAGGATGCGTTGTCAGCCACCCGGGCCGCCCTCGAAGAGGGTGTGGTCGCCGGTGGTGGTACCGCACTGCTGCGGGCCCGCCCGGCCGTCGATGCTCTGCTCACCGAGCTGAGCGGCGATGAGGAGACCGGCGCCCGTTCGGTGTCCCGTGCCCTCGAAGCCCCGACCCGCCTGATCGCCGGCAACGCCGGTCTGGAAGGCGCCATCTGGGTCAAAAAGGTCGAGGAGGCCTCCGGCAACCAGGGTCTGAACGCCGCCAGCGGCGAGATCGTCGACCTCATGGACGCCGGTGTCGTCGATCCGGCCAAGGTAACCCGGGCCGCTCTTCAGAACGCCGCTTCCATCGCCTCGCTGGTTCTCACCACCGAGTCGCTGGTGGCCGACAAGCCTGAAGAGGAGCCGGCCGGCATGCCTGGCGGCATGGACGGCATGGGTGGTATGGGCGGCATGATGTAGTCATGCCGGTCGTATAGACCTGCTGAATGTTGTGACGGGGGCCGATTCCTTTGCCGGAATCGGCCCTTGTCGCGCTTGGCGGCCTCTGCCGCCCGGCCTCAGCCCCGAGGTTTGTGCGCTGCGGTGTCGTTATGACACCACAGCGCACAAACCTACGGTGGACGTCGATCGGGTCGGCGGAATAGGGTAGGGTCCATCCACCGACCGTGCTTGGAGGAAACCGTGAAGGTAGCAAATCTGCTGGGGATGAAGGGTCGCAAGGTCGTGACGGTGCTGCCGAGCGCCACCGTCGAGTCGGCGGCCAAGATCTTGGGGGAGAACCGGTTCGGTGTCGTGGTGGTGTCGAACGACGGTGAAACGATCGCCGGAATCGTGTCCGAGCGCGACATCGTCCGGGAGCTGGGGACCCAGGGGGCGGGCCTGCTGGGCAAACCGGTATCCGACATCATGACCCGGACCGTGCGGACCTGCAACGAGTCCGACACCGTGGAACGGCTCATGGAGATCATGACCGAACACAAGATCCGCCATCTGCCGGTAACCGAAGACGGCAAGATCGCCGGCCTGATCTCGATAGGTGACGTGGTGAAGGTCCGGGTCGGTGAGCTCGAACACGAAGCCGACCAGCTGGAACGCTACATCAGCAATACCTGGTGACCGTGTCACGGCCCTCGGTCGTGACCAGCCGGAGATAACTCGTTCTGACAGAATGGGAGCGGTCGGAATCAGGGCAGGGTGGGGGTCGCCACTACCGCAGGGCGGCGATGTTGGTGGCGTAATGATCGGGGCCACCACTGAAAACCGCGGAGCCGGCCACCAGCACGTCGGCCCCGGCGGCCACCAGCTTGGAAGCATTGTCGGGGTTGACACCGCCGTCGACCTCGATCCTGATGG
Organism: Acidimicrobiales bacterium; assembly: GCA_965216685.1. Classification (GTDB taxonomy): domain Bacteria; phylum Actinomycetota; class Acidimicrobiia; order Acidimicrobiales; family SZUA-35; genus JAHELU01. The sequence continues at coordinate 1,051,252 of OZ244195.1, read as the reverse complement.
GTCGCTCGCCGATCATGGCTCGAAGTTCAGCCACCTTGTCCAACGCCGAGGGGATGAAGGACTGACCACCGAATCCGGGGTTGACCGACATGATCAGCACCAGATCGATCCGGTCGAGTACCCAACGGACCGAGTCGATCGGAGTACCGGGATTCAACGACACGCCGACCTGACAACCGAGTTCCCTGATGCACTGCAGCGAGCGGTCGAGATGGGGCCCGGCCTCGGCATGGATGGTGATACCGTCGCAACCGGCCTGGGCGAACTGTTCCAGGTAGGGGTCGACCGGGGCGATCATCAGATGAGCGTCGAAAAACAGGTCGGTGTGGGGCCGCATGGCCTTGATCACCGGCGGCCCGAACGTCAAGTTGGGGACGTAGTGTCCATCCATGACATCCAGATGAATCCAGTCGGCGCCGGCGGCCTCGATCCGCCCCAGCTCGGTGGCCAGGTTGGCGAAGTCGGATGACAGCATCGATGGGGCGATCAGGTGATCGGACACCATCTCATTCTACCCCCGACTCCGGTCCCGGATGATGGGTCGGCCAGCGGTTGGAGGTGAGTTCGCGGCCCGCACCACTAACCTGACGGCCATGACACCGGGCTTGGATCTGGTCAGCGTCGGCCGTACGGAACGGGCGCCGTTCACCGCCATTGTGCGTCGAATCTCCTTCGCCGCCGCCCTGGTGGTGTTCGTCGCCCTGGTCGTCCGTCTGGGACGCGATGGCTATGTCGATATCACCGGCGACGACATCTCCTTTCTCGACGCCCTCTACTACGCTTCGGTGACCGTCACCACCACCGGGTACGGTGACATCACCGCCGTCAGCTCCGGCGCCCGTCTGGCCACCGTGTTGCTCATCACCCCGGCCCGCATCCTGTTTCTCATTCTGGTGGTGTCGACCACCGTCGAGGTCCTCACCGACCAGACTCGAACTCTTATCCGCAAGCGACGTTGGAGGCAGAGCGTGGACAACCACATCGTGATTTGTGGCTACGGGGCGACCGGAGCCAGCGCGGCCGCCGACCTCCTGAACCGTGGCGTCGATCCGGGCGACATTGTCGTGGTCGACCGCAATCCCACAGCCATTGCCGAAGGTGTGGCCGCCGGCCTGGTCGGAATCACGGGAGACGCCACCCGCCGTGAGGTGCTGGCTCAGGCCGCGGTGGGCCGGGCCCGGGCCGTAATCGTCGCTCCCAATCGAGATGACACCGCGGTGCTGATCGTGCTCACGGTTCGGGAGATCAATCCCACCGCCCACATCGTGGCCGGTGGCCGTGAGCAGGAGAACCTTCACCTGTTGCGACAGGGTGGAGCCGACGAGGTGATTGACGCCACCGCCGCGGTGGGCCGAATGCTCGGCTTGGGCACGTTCGCCCCCGGCGCCATCCAGGTGCTGGACGATCTGCTCGACGCCGGTGACGGGTTGGAACTGGTGGAGGTTGCGCCCCAGTCGTCGGCCGACGGCTTCGTGGCTCCGGCCGGATCCAACGTGGTGGCCGTCATCCGCGACGGGGTCCGGCTCCCTCCGGCCGCCGTGGCCACCGAAACCTTGCGGGCCGACGACCGGCTCGTCGTGCTGGCCGAATCGCCTCCTGAGTAGGCAATAGTGGCTTCTGCGGCTGAGGCCGCAGAACGAGCGCGTAAGGGGGCCAGGGGCCAGGGCGACGATCAGGGGGAACGACGACGGAGCAGATCGCCGACCAGCGGGGCGATGCCCCGTCGGAACCCGAGAAACAGGGCGACGGTGACCAGGCCGTAGAACAGCAGGCGGATCTGACCGGCCGAGACCAGCAGCTCGTCGACGACGGTGAAGACCACACCGCCGATGACCGGGGCGAACACCGAGCCGAGACCACCCAGGGCCAGCATGACCAGCACCCGGATGTCGACGTGCCCGAAGTCGAAGGTGGTGGGGGAGATGAACCCCTCGTGGTGGGCCAGTAGCGCTCCGGCCAACCCGATCATGGCCGACCCGATGGCTCCTCCCGCCACCCGGTATCGAGTGACGTTGACCCCGGCCAGTTCGGCCGCCACCTCGTCGGACCGCAGGGCCCGGAAGGCCCAGCCGTAGCGTGAATCCTGCAGCCACTGGTAGAAGAACAGATAGGCCAGCAGCAGTCCCAGGAAGGCGTAGTAGCCGCTCACGTTGTCGCTGAGGAACGTGCCCTGCCCGGCATCGACGGTCAACCCGGTTTCGCCACCGGTCCAGTCGCCACGACCGAGGAGCACGTTCTCGAACGACAACGAGAAGGTCAGGGTGACGATGCCGACGAAGATCGTGTCGAGCGAACGGCTCACGGCGATCCAACTGAGGATCGACCCCATCACTGCGGCCAGGGCGGTACCGGCGGCCAGTGACAACAGCAGCGGCCAGCCGGCCTGGTCGGCCAGCAGGGCCGAACCGTAGCTGCCCAGGCCGGCCAAAGCGCCGACACACAGGAACAGCTGGCGGGTGTTGCCGAAGATGATGTTGAACCCCACGGCGTAGGCGGCAAACAGCACGCCCCCGATGGCCACTCCCATCATTGACCGGGAGTCGCTGTAGGGCAGTGGCACCAAGGCCAGGACAACACCGATGGCGGCTATGGCCCCGTAGGCCCGGACCCCGCTCATCCATGACCTCCGCTGTGGCCCTGGGCCGGACCCAGCAGGCCGCCGGGTCGGAGCACGATGGTCAGGGCGGCCACCGCCAACAGGATGATGGTGGTGATGTAGGACCCGATGTAGAACTTGCTCAGTTCGTTGACCACCCCCAGCAGTACGCCGGCCACGAAGGCGCCGGAAACGCTGCCCAGTCCGCCGACCACGGCCACGATGAGGGCGAAGATGGTGAGGGGTACGCCGGCCGAGACGTCAACCGGCGATGACATCGAGCGGGTGACGCCCACCAACCCGGCCAGACCGGCGCTGAGGGCGAAGACGAAGGTGCGGGCGCTGGCTGGGTTGATGCCACACAGTCGGGCTCCCACTTCGTCTTCGATGACCGAACGCACGGCCCGACCGTAGGTGGAGCGGCGGAAGAACAAGGTCAGCATCACCCCCACAGCCACGGCGATGGCGGCGGCCAGCACCAGACCGGCCCGGATGTTCTGGCCGGCCACGTTGAGAGGCTGCTCGCCCACCTGGATTCGCAACGCCTCGATGGGGTAGCGCCAGTTGAGGAAGCCGTCGATGACGAACGAGACCCCCAGCATCAACAGCAGGCCGAGCAGCACTCGGGGCTCGCCTTCCAGCCGGTAGACCGGTTTCATGAGGGTGACATCGACCAACGCTCCGAACACAGCCAGAGCGGCAATGCCGATCATCGCCGCCACCACGATGGGTACACCGGCCTCCGACAGCAGCGACACGGCCACGGCCGACAACACGGCGAACTGTCCGTGAGCCAGATTGAGGACCCCACCCAGCCCGTAGATCAGGGTCAGCCCGACGCCGAGGATACCCATCTGGATCCCCAGCAGGAGCCCCTCGATGAGCACGGCGGACACTACGCCACCCCCAGGTAGGCCCGCTGGACCTCGGGATTGTCGGCCAGCTCCTGTGAGGTCCCGTGCATCACAACCCGGCCGTTCTCCAACACGTAACCCCGGTCGGCCAGGGCCAAGGCCAGCGGCACTTGCTGCTCGGCCACCAGCAGCGTCATGCCCGCCTCCTTGAGCGAGGCCAGTGCCCGATAGGCCTCGGCCGCCAGTTTGGGGGCCAGGCCGGTGGTGGGCTCGTCCAGCAGCAGAAGTTTGGGTTTCGACATCAGGGCTCGCCCGACGGCCAACATCTGCTGTTCTCCGCCGCTCATGGTGCCGGCCGCCTGATCCTGGCGTTCCCCCAACCGGGGGAAGGTGGCGAACACGAGGTCGAGTTGGGCCTGCTCGGCCTTGTGCGGATAGGCCCCGATGAACAGGTTCTCCCTGACCGACATCGAGGGGAACAGATGGCGTTCGGCCGGAACGTAGCGCAGGCCCAGTCGGCTGATGTCATGGGCGGCCACCGACGAGCTGTCCGGTTGAGCGGCCACCGTCGTCTGCCCGTCGAAAGCCACCGTCCCGGTGGAGGCCGCCAGCAGGCCGACGATGGTCCGGAACAAGGTTGACTTGCCGGCACCGTTGGAGCCGACAATGGTGACGGCTTCCCCGTCGGCCACGGTCAAGGAGACGTCGTGGACGACGGCCTGACCCTCGTAACCGGCGCTGAGATCGACCACCTCAAGCATCGCTGACCTCGGGGGCGGCGGTGCCCAGATAGGCGGTGACCACGTCGGGGTTGCGCATCACGGTTTGCGGCTCCCCGTCGGCGATGAGCCGGCCGAAATCGAGCACCAGGATGCGCTCGGCCAGATCCATCACCGCCCTCATCACGTGCTCCACCCAGACCACGGTGACCCCGTATTCCTGGCGGGCTCGTCGCACCATCGAGATTGAACTCTCCAGCTCCGTGTCGTTCAGGCCGGCCATGACCTCGTCGAGCAGCAGCAGCCTGGGGCGGCCGGCCAGGGCCCGGGCCAACTCGATGAACCGCTGCTCGTGCAAATTGAGCCGTTCCACCGGTTCGTCGGCCAGCGCGGCCAAGCCAACGAACTCGAGGGCCTCGGCCGCTTCGGTCACCGCGGTGGCCTGGTCCACCCGCTCCGATCGACCGAACATGGAGCCCACGATCACGTTGTCGAGCACTGACATCTCGTGGAAGACCCGCGGCGTCTGCAGCACCAGGGCGATACCGGCCCAACGGTTCTGGTGGGGCCCGTGGCCGCTGATGGTGACCCCGTCGAACACGATTCGGCCCGAGTCGGCCGGCTGGATCCCGGCCACTGCTTTGAGGAGGGTGCTCTTGCCGGCGCCGTTGGGACCGACAAGAGCCACGATCTCTCCCTGGTCGACCGAGAAGCCGACGTGGTCAACGGCCGGTAGACCACCGAACCGTTTGACCACATCGGTCAGCTCAAGCAGGGCCATCGGCTCGATCTGTTGCCGGTCGTCCGCCGTCAGGGCTGGACCGGAACCAGGGTCTCCGATACCGAAAGGGTCTCGGGATACCAGGCACCATCGTTGTTGGTGCCGTCAGGCGCCGGCCCGGCGCCGATGACGGAGAGGGGAACGGCGGCGGCGTCCATGTCGCCCCACTCGGTCCATCCCAGCGTCCAGGCGTGGCCCGGCACATCGAAGGTGTTGGCGTGGAGGTACTCGGCGATGGCGGCCGGATCCTCGCCCACCTCGGTCACCGCTTCGGCCACCATCTGCACGATCCCGTAGCCGGCCACTGCGTCGTCCTCCATGAAGGAGTTGTCGGACATGGCCAGATAGCGGGTGGCCAGATCCTGATACTCCGGGGAGTCGTAGTCGGCGCAGCCGAAGTCGGCGAAGCGACCGATGGCGGCCTCACCGGCCGAACCGGCCAGCAGCGACAGCGGGAAGTAGGCTCCGAGGACGGTCTGGGTCATTCCGATCTCGGCGCTCTGCACCGTGATGGCTCCGGCCCCCGGCGGGTGGCCGGTCACCACCAGGAGGTCGGGCCCGAAGCCGTCCAGGTTGCGCAGGTAGGTGGTGAAATCGCTTTCCTGCACCGGAGCGACCTCGATCTGGTACTCGATGTTCGAGTCGGCGGCGAAGGTCTCCTCCATGGCCGCCTTGATCGACTGGCCCCAGCCGTAGTCGGCGATGATGGCGCCGATCTTGGTGAAGCCCTCCTGTTGGGCGTAGTTCAGAATCGGTTGGGCCACCATCGGGGCCGAGGGAATGCAGGTCCGGAAGGTGTAGCGGCTGTCGGCGCTGAGGATCTCGCCTGAGCCGGCCTTGACCAGGAACAGCGGCATCTGCTCCTGCTCGGCAATCCGGGAGGAGGCCAGACCGACGTCGGAGGAAATGGGTCCACCGACGGCCACCACCCCTTCGTCCAGCAGACGTTCCATGCCGGCGATGGCCACGTCGGCGTTGGACTCGGTGTTCATCACGATCAGTTCCAGCGGCCGACCGTCGACTCCGCCGTCGGCGTTGATCTCGTCGACGGCCAGCTGCATGCCGTCGCGGGCCTGGGTGCCCCAGGGGGTGAAGGGGCCCTCCAGGGCCGTCAGGGCTCCGATCTTGATCGGATCACCGCTGGGGGCGGCGCTGTCGTCGCCTTCGGCTCCGTCTTCTTCGGCCTCGGCGTCTTCGTCGGTCCCGGCGTCGTCGTCGGTGGGCTCTTCTTCAGCCTCGTCGGTGGCTTCGTCGGCCTCATCATCAGCCTCGGCCGCCGTGTCGCCGTCATCGGCCGCCGTGTCGCTGTCGTCGTCTGATCCACAGGCGGCGGCCACGATCGACATCGCCGCCAACAGAGCCAGTAGTCGTAGGAGAAGGCGCAGACGGCTTCCCCCAGCCGGATCAAGAGCATCTCGGCTCATGTCATCTCCCTTTGTTCTGGTTTCGGTACGGATACCGCTGTCGGCCAGGCTAACCCGAGATCAGGGCCTGGGGGTTATCGGCGAGCCAGTCGGTAACCGGAATTTCAACCTGCTGCTGGTAACCGACCGGGATCGAGACCAGACCTTCGGTGGTGAGGAAGTAGATGCCCCAGCCGTGGTAGCCGTGGTAGGCCTGCTCGTCGGCCATCAACACCTGGGCGTAGGCGGTGACGGCGTTGACGTAGAAGTCGGAGTTGTTGTAGCCCCAGATGGCCTTGGCCATGTTGTCGGGACCACCGCGGTGGGTCAGATAGGTGGCGGCACCGATGATGGCGTCCCGAGGATTGGTGGGATCACCCTCGCAGCACTCGGCCCACGTGGTGGGTAGAAACTGCATCGGCCCGACGGCCCCGGCAGTGGACACGCCCTGTATCCGGCCCATCCTCGTCTCCACCAGGTTGATGGCGGCCACGTATTCCCACTCGATGCCGGTGGCCGCTTCGGCCTCCTGGTAGTAGCCGATCAGTTCAGCCGCCGGCTCGGGCTCGACCACCGTCCAGGCCGGCATGGTGTCGTGAAGCTTCTCGGTGGCCAGCAATGCTTCCAGGTTCCTCCTGGCCTCCCAGTTCAGATCGAACACGGGGCGGACATCGGGACCGAGGTTGGCCACCGTGTCGTCATACCAGTCGGGGTGGAAGCTGAGATGACGGTACAACGCCTGCTGTCGTGTCCCCCAATGGTGCCGGACCGGGGGCGTCAGATCGGTATTGCGCACCTGCTGCTCGGCCTCGGTCAGCGCGGCGGCCAGGTCCGCCGGCCCGTCGGGTAGAGCCTCCGGTACGGTCGCCTCCACGGTGGGTTCGACGATGGTGTCGTCAGTCGGCGCTTCGGTGGAGGGCGTGGCGGTGGACGCGATGGTGGTGGCGGTCGTCCCGGTCGTCGTGACCGGGTCGACCGCCATATCCTCGCTGCCGCAGGCGGACGCAGCCAGGGCAGCCAAGGTCAACACCAACGGGACGGTGGCAAGACGCAGGATTCGACGGCCAAGGGTGCTGTTCGCCCGACACCTCATGAGCGTCCAGCGTAGGGGCTTGAGCGAGCAACACTAGGTCGAGACGCAGTACTCGAGGATTAGCGTCTCGTTCTGAGGCGACGTCACCACCACCGTCGTGATGTCGGTTCCGCTCAGATGCAGCGTCTCGGGTGCTCCGGCCGCCGTCATCGTTGCGCTGTCGACCATCTGGGCCGATGAGTCGTAGGCGGCGACCGTGGCCGGTGTCGAGAAGTTGATGAGGGTGATGTCGACCCTGGTGACCGGTGTGGCCATGGTGATCTTGGTGTCGAACCCGGCGTTGAGGCCGGTGAAGCCACCCCAGGTGACCACATCGGCGGTCGACTGCGGGTTGCCGTCATGGTCACGCACGTCGAAGGTGCAGTCACCGATGGTCCACGGGTTCTGGTGTGAACCGGCCGGGAAACCGGTGAAATCGATGCACTTGCCGCTGTCGCAGGGGCAGACGATGAGTCCCTCGAACGTGCCCTGGATCGGGGTGTCGTTGAACACCTCGCTGGGCTGGAACCGGAAGCGGTAGGCCCCGACGACCCGGCATCCGACCAGTTTCGGATCCTCGGCCTCGACGATTCGACCGCAGAGTCGACCCTCCATGTAGCCCCGGTCGTTGCAGACCTGGCAGGAGTCGTTGGAGCCCTGGCACGGGTCGAAGATCGGCTGGCGGTGGGTGCCGACGTTGGTCATGCCCGAGATCTCTCCGACCACGAACACGTCGCTACCCTGCCACTCGAATTCGCCGGTGTGGGTGCCTCGGCCCAGGCCGGAGCTGATCAGGGCGTGGACGAGATTGGGCACGAAGAACTGCCCGTCGAGCAGTTGCCCGATGGCGGAGTCACACGGGAGGTGTGACTGGACTGCGAGGTTCAGGTTGTGGACCGTTTTGTAGGTCGCACACTTCGGATCCTCGCACTCCTGGCGGTCGCGGCGAAACAGCTTCAGTTCCCCGCCGAGATTCTTCGACACCGGCTCCAAACACATTCGCTCTCGCCAGAGTCTGCGACCATTATCGAGAAAGCCGCATGGCTTTACATTTGCTATACCCATTTTGAGTCCCTCCTGTTGCACCGATTTCGGTGACTGTCGATGGAGACGAGGGATGACGGGGGCAGGATGATACGAGAGTGTGACCCAAGTCATCGTTAGGCGACCGAATCGTTCCGTCTGCGGCGGCGACGGACCGACATTCTGAGAGAAACCTTTCAACTTGGAGCGATTCGGTGAACAAATCGACCAATGTTCTCAGTGGATATGGCCGAATCATACGAATCTGTCGGATACCGTCGGGTAACTTTTCCTGGACACGACCCGAGCATTCAGCTAACGTCGATAGCGGATCAATCTCCATAGACATGGTTGATCCGGCAAACCGATCAGACGGTTGCCAGTCCGCCGCCGGTTCCCCGAGAGGAACCATCGGGCTACCACCCACCGCCACAACCACAGACATCCGGAGTAATAGCTCATGAAGAAATCCGCCGCAATAGCGCTCATTGCCGCGCTCGCCATGCTGATGGCGACGCTGGCTCCCAGCTCGGTCGACGCTGCGCCGGCCGAAAAGGTCGACTTGATCGTGGTCTTGAACGACAACGCCAACGCCGAGGCCTCAGCGGCCAATGCCGCCCGGGCCACCGGCGGCCAGGTCGGCCATGTGTACTCAACCGCCCTCCGGGGCTTCTCCATCTCGGTCCCGCCCCAGGCCGCTGAACGTATCGCCAACCTTCCCAATGTGGCCTACGTCGAGGTCGACACCGAGGTCCAGCTCTTTGCACAGGACATCCCCACCGGTATCGACCGGATCTTCGCCACCGGTAACCCCAACCTCGACATCGATGGCGTTGACGACGCCCGGGTCGACGTCGACGTTGCCGTCATCGACACCGGCGTCGACTGGGAGCACCCTGATCTCGACGTGGTGGACGGCATCGACTGCTCGAAGCGAGGACGCTGTCGTGGTAACGGCGATGACGACCACTATCACGGCACCCATGTGGCCGGCACGGTCGGGGCCATCGACAACGGCAGCGGTGTCGTCGGTGTGGCGCCCGGGGCTCGGATCCACGCCGTCAAGGTGCTCAACCGACGCGGCTCGGGCACAGTATCGGGCATCGTCGCCGGTATCGACTGGGTGGCCGCCCGCTCCAACACCATTGAAGTGGCCAACATGAGCCTCGGTGGTCGGGGCTACAGCCAGGCCGAGTACGACGCCATTCAGGGGGCGGTCAACAGGGGCGTGGCCTTCGCCGTGGCCGCCGGTAACGACGCCCAGCCGGCCTCGCTCTACAGCCCGGCCGCCTTCGACAACGTGTTGACCGTCAGCGCCCTGGCCGACTTCGACGGCCTGCCCGGCGGCAACGGAAACGCCACCTGCCGAGCTGACGAGGACGACACCCTGGCCAACTTCTCCAACTACGGAGGCGCCGTCGACATCGCCGCCCCCGGAGTCTGCATCCTGTCGACCTATCCGCTGGAGAAGGGTTCCTACAACACCATTTCCGGAACCTCTATGGCGTCACCCCACGTGGCCGGTGCCCTGGCCCTGCTGGCCAGTGCCGACAATCCCGGCAATGCCGGAGACGTCTACGGTCTCTACAACCAGCTGATGACCGACGGCAACAGCAACTGGACCGACGACAGCGGCGATGGCACCAAGGAGCCGCTGCTCGACGTCACCGGCTACGCCCCCGTCATGGGGTAGGCCGCAAGCCTGCGTCGGCACCGAGGTGAAAGCATTGAGGTGAGAAGGGCCGGGGTTCGACCCCGGCCCTTTTGCCGTTGCCGGGCCACGTGTCAGACTGAAAGGTGATGAGCGACCACGACTATCACCAGGAGCGACCAGCGCCGCCTCCACCGCCCGAAGGTTGCCCGGTGCACGCGACCTGGAGTCCGCTCAACGACGACTACCTGGCTGACCCCTATCCCATTGCCGCCGAGTTGAGCACGGACCATCCCGTGTTCTACGCCCACGAGCTGGGCTATCTGGTGGTGACCCGGATGGAAGACCTGGAAGCGGTCTTCACCGACCACGAGACCTTCGCCTCGGTCAACGTGCAGGATCCTGTGTTCCCCCTGGCCCCCGAGGCCCATGCCATCTTGTCGGCCCCCGACTTCAATCCGGTGGCCGTGATGTCGAACCGACCGGAACCGGACCACGGCAAGATCAGGGTTCACACCCGTCAGGGATTCTCCAACCGGAGACTGCGGACACTCGAACCCTACATCCGCCACCGCACCGAGGAACTGGTCGACGAGATGCTGGCCGCCGGGGCACCGGCCGAGTTCGTGGAAGCGCTGGCCTTTCCCTTGCCGGGCGAGACGGTCTTTCGTTTCATCGGATTCCCCCCGGCCGACGACGAGCTGCTCAAGGGCTGGTGCGGTGACCGCAAGGCCTTCTCGTGGGGTCGGCCGACACCGGAACAGCAGGCCGTGATCGCCGAACAGATGCTGGCCTACTGGCGGTATTGCCGAGACTTCACGGCGGAGAAGCGGGCCAACCGGGGTGACGACCTGGCTTCGGAGTTGATCACGGCCCACGAGGAGAATCCTGATGATCTGACCTATCGAGAGGTGGAGTCGATCATCTATGGTCTGTCGTTCGCCGGCCACGAGGCCGTCACCGCTCTCATCTGCAACACTCTGGAATGCCTGCTGCCCCGGCGCGACGACTGGGCTGCAGTGGGAGCCGATCCGGAGCTGATCGCCAATGCGGTCGAGGAGGTACTGCGCTACAACTCCAGCCAGATCTCGTGGCGGCGCATCACCACCCGTGAAACCGAGCTCGGGGGCATGACCGTCCCGGCCGGCACCCCCATCTTCCTCAACTTCGCCTCGGCCAACCGGGAAGCCGAACTGTGGCCCGAGCCGGACCGGTTCGACATCCGGCGGCCCAATGCCAACCGCCACATATCCTTCGGCAAGGGCGTGCACTACTGCCTGGGGGCCAAACTGGCCAAGCTCGAGACCCAGATCGTCACCGAGATCCTGGCCCGACGCATCCCATCGCTGCGCCTGGTCGATCAGGAATTCGACTACTTCCCCAACATCACCTTCCGCGGCCCCACCCAACTCCACGTGGCCTGGGATCAGTGAGCGCGGTGCCCGCATTGTGGGCGCAAGGTGAGCGGCGGTGGCTGGAGCAGCTAGGTGATGTCCGCAACGTGATCCGGCAAGAAGTCCTCAGACGTCAACTGAACCTCCACGTTCCACCAGGGTCCACCGTCCTCGACGTCGGATGCGGACAGGGAACCCAGATGCTGTGGTTAGCCGAACCGCAGTGCCGCGTTACCGGGGTCGACCCGTCGGACGCGCTTCGTCGACGATGCAGGAATGATGCCGTACGACGGGGCTTGGACATTATCGGGGGCTTGGTTCGTTGCTGCACATTGTGGCTCGGCCCTGTTGATCGATGTCGGTTTCCGACTTCTTTGCACTTTGGTCCTTCAACGACCCGGAGACAGGGTCGATGAGAGACAAAAGGGCTGTCCAAAGGGTCGGTGGACAACCAGAGAGTGGAAACGCCTCGTCCCTGACCGCAAGTTGGCGGCCCCACCACCTAGGATCATGGCAATGGTGAGGGACAGCATCATCTGGTTTGTGAGACGGCTCGGGGCGGCCGTGATCGTTCTCGTGGCCACCCTCGGGCTGGTGGCGACGCCGGTTGGGGCCGACACCTCAGTTGAGGTGACCACGGCCCTCGGCTCGCTCTACCGACCGGGCACCGAAACAGTTCTGCTGGTCACGGTGGCCGCCGACCAGGCGGTGACCGGCACCATCGAGGTGCTGGTCGAGGGAGGCAACATCTCGATCGCCGAGCACGACATCGAGGTTCCCGGCGGCAGCACCAAGACCTTCGCTGTTCCCGTCACCACCTCGCCGTGGGGCGATCAACCATCGGTCCGGGTTTCCACCAGCGACGGCAAGACCCGTCGCCCCAATGTCGGCCTCCAGGTGGTGGGCGAGATCGAGCCGGTGGCCGTCATGCCCTCGTTGGTCGTCCCCGGGCTCGATGACCGGGCCGAGATGGTCTTCGGCCTGGGCCAAGCCCGCCTGGTCCCATTCGATCCCTCGGTTCTCGATCACGGCCCTTCCACGCTCAACGCCGCCAGTGCGGTGGCGGCCACCCAGGCCGACATCGTCAACCTGAGTGAGGAGCAACGTTCGGCCCTGTTCGGTTGGGTGTCGGCCGGTGGCAACCTCTACGTCGACGGAACGACGGCCGAGCTGGCCTCGGGCGCCGTCGGCCAAACCCTGGCCTCGGCCGGGTCGGCCTTCCAACCCGAACCGTCGTCGAGCAACGAGATCGTGGCCCGGGCCTGGGTGGGAGCCGGCTCGGTCTACGCCACCGGCGACGCTCTGAACGCCGGCCGATACGACGGGCTGGTGGTGCCTCGGTTCTCCGACAACATGGAACAGGAGGTGTTCGTCGACCCCGGCGACGTGCTCAACAACCTGTCGGTAGACGCCGGTTTCTCCGTGCGACCGATCGGTCCGTTCGTGGCCGTACTCCTGGCCTACATCGCTCTGGTCGGTCCCATACTGTGGTTCCTGCTGGCCCGGTCCCGCCGGGAGCCGCTGATGTGGTTGGCCATCCCCGGCCTGGCCGCGTTGGTCAGCGTGGCCATCTGGGGATCCGGTCAGTTCTTCCGCCAGGGGACCACCGGCTCCCACGTGACCGTCATCGGCACCTCCGGCACCTCGGCCCGGACCATAAGCGACTACATGGTGTCGTCGTCCGGTGGGGGTTTCACCGGAGTGGAGTTGGCCGACGGCTGGTCGGCCGGCAGCAACGCCTTCGACCCCTGGGACTGGCGGGTTAGAGACGCCGGCCTGGCCCTACCCACGGTGCGGGGCAACCGGGTCGGGGCCGATGTTCCCCCGGCCGGCGTGGTGATAGCCAGCGCCGCCTCGGGCCAGGGCGTCGACCCGGCGTGGGACGTCAGTCTCGATGCCGACGGCGCATCGATCGACGGGGTGATCCAGAACCGGACCGACCACGACGTGACCGATGTCGTCGTGTTCTCCGGCGATCAGCTGACGATGATCGGCGATGTACCGGCCGGCGGCTCAGCCGATTTCCGGTTGGCCAACATCTCGGCCCCGCCCATGTGGGAGAACCCGGTGCAGATGCAGCTTTCCCGAGGGGGAGGGCGCAACAGTGCCTCGAGTCCGGCCGCCCTCTACCGGTGGATGGCCGCTTCGGGATTGGAGAGTCGCACCGGTCAACTGACGGTCATCGGGTGGACCAGGGACGCCGCCGCTCCGCTCACCACGCTGGGAGGCTCGGCCGTGACCAAGGGCAGGACCGGCTTTGTGGCCAGCTTCCCGGTCAGTCAGCTGACCGACAGCAACGCCGTCAACTCAGCCACCATCCGCACCCGCATCATCGATTTTCGCTGGTCGGGCGACATCGGCGGAGGCATGGTGTCCGAGGACCGGCGCCGCCAGCTCGACGGCGAGGTTCAGACCATCTCGTTCAGCCTGCCGCCCGGGGCCGACGTCGACGACGTCGTGCTGGAGGTTCCGGCCGACGTGTCGGCCGTCGATCTGTGGAACGGCACCGAATGGATCGACTCAGGGGTCGGTTCGGCCCAACCCGGTCAAGTGCTGGTTCGCCTGCCGCCCACCGCCGTCGACGGCGGATCGATCTTCATCCGGTCCCTGGCCGAGGGTCCTTTCAATGCGCCGCTGGTGCGGTCGGCCGCCCCCGCCGAGCTGGACCAGGCCATCGATCCGATCAGCGGCGCCTCCAGCGCTGCCGCCGAGGGCGACGGAGGATCCTGACGTGACCACCCCCGCCACCCCCGGCAACGGCAGCCCACCCAGCCCTCCCGATCCGGCCGACCTGATCGAGCTGGCCCCGCCCCGGTCCGACCAGGCGATCGAACTGATCCAACACGCGTCGCCACCGTCGTTGTCGAACCAGACGGTTGAACTCATAGGCCCGGGCGAACACCGATCCGATCTGATCATCGAGGCTCGGGGCCTGACCAAACACTACGGCACGCTCAAAGCGCTCGACGCCGTCGATCTCGAAGTCCCCAAGGGATCGATATTCGGCATCATCGGCCCCAACGGCGCCGGCAAGTCGACCGCTTTCCTCATCCTGGCCACGCTGCTGACCCCCACCGCCGGATGGGCCCGGGTGTGCGGCTTCAGTCCCGTGGCCGAACCGGCCGAAGTTCGACGCCGCATGGGGTACATGCCCGACGTCATGGGCGTCTACGAGAACCTCACCGTCAAGGAGTACCTGGAATTCCACGCCGCCACCTACCACATCAGCCGCAGTGAATGGCCCGCTCTGGTCGACGGACTGTTGGAGCTGGTTGATCTCGACGTCAAACGGGAAACCATCGTCGACGATCTTTCCCGGGGTATGAAGCAGCGCCTCTCGCTGGCCCGAGCGCTGGTCCACGATCCCGAACTGCTGATCCTCGACGAACCGGCGTCGGGGCTCGACCCCCGGGCCCGGATCGAGCTGCGGGAGCTGCTGCTCCAGCTGCAGGGAATGGGCAAGACGATCGTGATCTCGTCGCACATCCTGGCCGAACTCCAGCAGATGTGTGACGCCATCGGCGTGATCGAGGCCGGTCGTCTGCTGGCTTCAGGGCCCCCTGACCGCATCCTGGCCCAGCTGGGGGTGGGCCGGTCGGTGAAGGTCACTTTCGCCGACGGAATGATCGAGGAGTTCCCCGTTTCCAGCGACGACGAACAGCAGGCGCTATTGCGCAAACTCATTGTCGATGACGATCGAGCGGTACTGCAGTTCACCACCGTCGACAAGAACCTGGAGGATCTGTTCCTCCAGATCACCCAGGGGATCGTGCAATGAGTGTGCTGGAGGCGGTGGCCGACGTTCGTCCCGTTCTCGATCGCGAGCTGCGGCAGCGCTCCCGTACGGCCCGGTCGATGGTGGTCATGACCATCTTCCTGCTGCTGGCGCTGGGAGCCGCCTTCATCACCTACACCGGGGAAACCGCAACCTTCGGGGAGGGTTTCGGCGTGGCTCGTCAGAACGTCGGTCGGTCGGTGTTCGAGTGGGTCTTGATCCTGGAGCTGGTCCTGTTGCTGTTCGTCGTGCCGGGAATCAGTGCCGGGGCCATAACCGGCGAGCGTGATCGGCAGACGCTCATCCCTCTACAGGTCACGTTGATCGGCCCGTTCGGTATCTTCTTCGGCAAAGTGCTGGCCTCCAGCGCCTTCGTCCTCCTGCTGGTGGCGGCCACCGCCCCCATCCTGGCCATGGCCTACCTGTTGGGCGGAGTGGCCTTCAGCCAGATTGTGAGTGGCCTGGCCGCGCTGATGCTCATCGGATTCCTCCTGGCCGTTCTGGGGGTGGCCTGCTCGGCCGTTCTGCGCCGCACTGCCGCCGCCACCCTCATCGCCTACGGGGTGATCCTGGCCTTGTGCATCGGCACGGTGGTCTTGTTCGCCGTCATCATGATCCTCTACGCCATAGGCAACAACGGCGAACCCGACAACATCCTGGCCTTCCTCACCCCTTTCTACTGGAACCCGTTCGTGCTGTTGGCCGGGGCCGCCGGCGAGGTGTCCGATGTCAGCGGACCGTGGCCCCTGTCCGGTATCCGCACCGGGTTCGTGGAAGCTCAGAACTTCTCCAACGGTGGCGGGTTCGAGGAGGTCGCCATCGACGAGCCGGGTTTTGTCCCCGGCTTCCGGGAAGACGGTCTACGGCTGATCCCGTTGTGGCTCCGGTCGACGCTGGCCCTGGTGTGGGTCTCGGTCATGGCGGCCATGCTGGGGGTGCGTCGGTTGCGGACGCCCAGCCGGACCGTGACCCAGTGAACGCCAACCAGGCCGGCACCGACGGCGGGCCTCCCGGCGTTCCCCGGGAAGGTTCGGCCGTAGCCGGTCTGCTGCGGGCCATGAAATCCCGGCTCCGCCTGGTGTGGGCCTGGGCGGTGGCTTCGCTGCTGGCCCCGCTGGTGGCGGCGGCCGCCGTTCTGCTGGTCATGGTGGGCCGGTTTCGGCCGTGGGCCTGGCCCGAGCCGACAGCGCTGGCCCTGACCGTGGGGGTCGTGATGGTGTTGCTGGCCGCCGCCATACTGCAGCCGCTGTCGTGGCTGTCGGCGGCTCGGGCGGCCGACAAGGGTCTGGCCGCCCGCGACATCTTCACCTCGGTCCTGCAGTTCAAGAACCTGGACGACGAGTTCGGCCGGCAGATCCGCTACCGGGCCGAGCGGATGGCGCAACACGATACCGCTTCGGCTCAGGCCCGCCAAGCCGTCCCGTTACCCGGGGGTCGACCAATCTTGACCCGCTGGGCCATCGCCGGAGTCCTGGCTGTGGTGGCCGTCGGCTTGGCCGTCATGTCCAACCCCCAGGATGCCGAGCGGCGTCGGCTGGAGGCGGTACAGGCCCAGACCGAGGAACTGGCCGAGCAGGTCGAGGAGCTGGCCGACGAACTCGACGAGGCGGCTGACGGCGCTGACGTCGATCCGTTGACGGCCGAGCTGGCCCAGCTGGCCGAGGAGTTGCGACAGGTCGACAGCATGGAGGAGGCGGCCGAGCTGCTTGATCAGCAGGCGGCCGAACTCAACGCCAACCGGTCACCCAACTTCGCCTCTGAGGAGGCGGCGGCCCAGGGTCTGGAGCGGAGCCTGGATGCCAGGCCTCTGCCTGGTGAGCCCTCGGGCTCACCGTCGGAGCAGCTGGCGGCCGTGGCCGACGGGCTTGATGAGCTGAGCCGCGACGAGCAGGAGGCGCTGGCCGAACGGTTGGCCGAGCTGGCCGAGGCCCAGGCTGCCGGCGATCCGGCAACGGCGGCCGCACTGGACGCCGCCGCCCAGCAGTTGGCCGCCGGCGATGTGGCCGGGGCCCAGGCGTCGCTGGGTGAGGCGGCCCTCGCTCAGGGGGCCAACGCCTCCGGTGTGGCCGCCCAGCAGGCCACCAACGCCGCCTCCGGCCAGCTGTCGAACCTGGCCGACCAAGCCCGAACCGGGCAGGCTCAGCCCGGCCAGGGTCAGGGCGAGGGCTCAGGGGAGGGTCAGGGCGAAGGCGAAGGTTCGGGTCAGGGCGCGGGCTCGGGCGAAGGCTCGGGGACAGGAGAGGGCCAGGGGCAGGGCTCAGGACAGGGTTCGGGCCAGGGCGCAGGACAGGGTCAGGGCTCGGGCCAGGGCTCCGGCACAGGGGGTCAGGGCGGCAGCGGCGCCCAGGGAACCGTGGGCGGGGCGGCCGGAGGTTCCGGCCAGGGTCAGGGTGGTGTCGGCCGGCCCGGCGGGTTCGATCAACCCGACGCCGAAGGCGACAACTCGGGATTCACCATCGTCGATCCGTCGGCCCTGGCCGAAGGAGACCCCTTGGAGCTGGGGGGCAGCCTCACCGGGGAGGGGCAGAGCGAGACCGTCGGTCGCGGTGAAGGTCTGACCACCACCGGCCAATCGAGGATCCCCGTTTCCGACGTCGTCGGCGACTACAGCCAGCGGGCGTCCGAGGCCCTCGACCGCAATCGCCTGTCACCCAGCCAGCAGGAACTGGTCCGCAACTACTTCGATCAACTCACCACTGGAGGCAACTGACCCATGGATCCCATCGAATCGAACGCTGAGGTTCCAGGGAATGGGCGGGCCATGTCGGCCGATCAGTGCCGCGACATCGCCCAGCGGATCCGGTCCGAAATCGGCAAAGTCATCGTTGGCCAACACGATCTGGTCCGCGACGTACTGGTCTGCCTGCTGGCCGAAGGCCATGTGCTGCTCGAAGGCGTCCCCGGTCTGGGCAAAACCCAGCTGCTGCGCACCCTGGCCGATGTGGTGTCGATGCCGTGGAGCCGCATCCAGTTCACCCCGGACCTGATGCCGGCCGACATCGTCGGCACCCAGGTCCTGCACGAATCGGCCGACGGTGGCCGCGAGCTACGCTTCCGGCCAGGACCGATCACCGCCAACCTGATTCTGGCCGACGAGGTCAACCGGGCGACACCCAAGACCCAGTCGGCCATGTTGGAGGCCATGCAGGAACGGGCCGTGACCGTCGGCGGTGAGACCCGCCGGCTGCCTCGGCCCTTTCTGGTGATGGCCACCCAGAATCCGATCGAGATGGAAGGCACCTACCCGCTGCCCGAAGCCCAGCTCGACCGGTTCATGTTCAAGTCGATGGTCCCGTTCCCCTCGGCCGACGATCTGGTCACGGTGGCCGAGCGAACCACCGGGACGGTCGTCCCCCAGGTCGAGGCGGTGGCCGACGCCGCCACCCTGCAGACCATGATCGCCCTGACCCGGTCGGTGCCGATCCCCGACCACTGTCTGCGTCATGCCGTCGACCTGGTGGTGGCCACCCATCCCGAGGGCGAAACCGCTCCTGAGGCGGTCACCCGCTACGTTCGTTTCGGGGCCAGTCCCCGTGGGGTGCAGGCTCTCACGTTGGGGGCCAAAGCCACCGCGCTGCTCGACGGCCGGCCCAACGTGTCCACCGACGACATCCGGGCGGTGGCCGTGCCGGCCTTGCGCCATCGGGTCAACGTGGGCTACGAAGCCACCGCCGACGGTGTCGACGCCGACCAGCTCATCGGCTCTGTTCTCGACGCCGTGCCCATCCCCGGTTCCGGCGTTCGAGGGGCGCCCTAGATCGCGGTCCGGCATGGCTTCGGACCTCCTGCCCGCCAGCTTGCTCGCCCGCCTGGAGCGTCTCCAGGTTTCGTCGCGTCGACCGTTGGTGGGTGGACTGGTGGGCGAGCATCGAAGCCCTCGGTTCGGATCGTCGCTCGACTTCAGCGACTACCGCCAGTATCACCCGGGCGACGACCTCCGCCGCATTGACGTCAACGCCTACGCTCGCTTCGACCGGCTACTGCTCAAACTGTTCGAGGCCGAGGACGACGTCATCGTCCGGTTGCTGATCGACACCTCGGGCTCGATGGCGGGGCCGAAGCTCGAGCGGGCCAAGCAGTTCGCCGCCGCCATCGGATTCGTGGCCCTCACCAACCGCGATATTGTGACGCTCCACACCTTTCCCGCCACCGGCGAGGGGCCCCGGATGCTGGGCAAGGCCGCCGTCGGCCAGCTGTTTTCCCGGCTGGAGGCCTTGGAGGCTGGGGGCGAGACGCCGTTCGTGGCCGCCGCCATGGTCATGCTGTCCCGGCCCGGCCCGGCCGGGATCACCGTCGTCATCTCCGACCTGCTCACCGAGGAATGGGACGCCGGCCTCAGACGGCTGCCCTCCGGTGCCGGTCGGGCTCCCGGTGATCTGGCCGTGGTACAGGTTCTCGATCCGACCGACATCAGCCCCGAGGTGACCGGCGATCTGCAGCTGGTCGACACCGAAACCGGAGCCACCGTCGACGTCAGCGTGTCGGCGGCGGTAGCCGCCGACTACACCGACCTGGCCCGGTCCTGGCTGGCCGAGGTGGCCGGTCGGGTTCGTCGCAGCGGCGCCGGTTACGCCCGGGTCTTCACCGATGAAGATCTGGAGGCATCGATCATGGCCACCTTCACCGGCGCCGGAGTACTGCAGTGACGGCGCGCCGGTCTCTGCCCTTGTACCTCGTGACGGGGGTGGATCGGTGAGCTTCGGGCAGTGGGCGTTGACCAATCCCGCCGGCCTTCTCTGGGGGCTGCTGGCCCTGCCCATCATCGCCCTCCACATCCTCAAACCGCGGCGGATCCAGGAGACCGTGGCCGCCGTCTTCCTCTGGCGCCAGGTGGCCAAGCCGGTCACCGCGGCCAAGCCGTGGCAGAACCTGACCCCGAGCTGGCTGCTGTTTGCTCAGGTGCTGGCCGCCCTGCTGCTGGCGCTACTCATGGCCGGACCGGCCCGGCTGACCCCTCTGGCTCTGGCCGAGCACACCATATTCGTGGTCGACGGTTCGGCCTCCATGCAAACCTCCGACGGCACGCCTGATCGCCTGGCCGACGCCGTCGACCGGGCCTCGGAACTGAGACGTCAGGTCCCCGACGGGGGCGAGGCGTCGCTGGTGGTGGCCGGAGCCAACGCCCGGGCCCTGCTCACCCGGTCGGCCGACAGCGGCGCCTTCGACGATGCGCTCGGCCAGATCGAACCCTACGACGGGCCGGCCGACTTCGAGTCGGCCTTCGCCCTGGCCGCCGGGCTCAATACCGGCGACCGGCCCACCCGGGTGGTCTTCGTGTCCGACGGTGGTATCGGCAGCGACGATCTGGCCTTGGCCCCTGTCGGCACCCGCTACGAGCGAGTGGGATCATCGGCCACCAACCGGGGGATCAGCCGCCTTTCGGTCGAACCCACCACCGATGGCCTGGTGGCCCGGATCGCCCTGCGTCACTACGGGGGCCCGGCCGCCACCGAAACCGTTCGCATTGACGTCGACGGCGTCACCATCGAACGGCTCTCGGTGGAACTGGCCGACGGTTCCATCGAGAACCTGTCGGTTCGACTTCCCCCGGGCGAGATGGTGGAGGTCTTCCTCGAGTCCGACGACTCCTACCTGCTCGACAACCGGGCTGTGGGTACGGTGGCTCGTCGTCCCGAGATATCGGTGCTGCGGGTTGGTGGCGAGAACGCCTTTCTCGACACCGTCCTGGCCGTCATCCCCGGCCTGACCGTCGAGACCAGACCCACCCTCCCGGAGGGCGACGACGACCCTGCCGCCCTTGACGGGTTCGACGTGATCATCGCTGATCGAGTGACCATCCCCGACGATGTGGCCCTGCCGGCCTGGGTGATCGCTCCCCCCGGCGGCGAACTGGCCGGCATCCGGGTGACAGGGGAGATCGAGCGTCCGGCCCTGGTTTCCATCAACCCCGATTCGCCACTGGTCAGCGGGCTCGACCTGAGCGAAGTGCTCCTGGCCCGATCCCAGGACGTGACGGTGGCGGCGGCCAACCCCACGGCGGGCGATGCCGGCGCCGACCCTGCGGTGGCGGGCACTGCGGTGTCGGCCACCGAGGTGGTTCTGGGGGGTGACCAGGCGCCGTTGCTGTTGGTGGCCCGCCGGCCGGGAGCCGACGTCATCTACCAGACGTTCGCCCTCGACGAGTCGACCCTGCCGCTCCAGGCCGCCTATCCGGTTCTGGTCGAGCGCATCGTCACCGAACTGGCCCAGGCCGCTCTTCCTCCGGCTCGGCTCACGGTGGGCCAGCGGCTGCCCATCGATCCTCGGCTGGCTGCCACCGTCACCGACCCCCAGGGGGCCACCCTCACCGTGCCGGCCGGGGGAACGGTTCCGGTGGCCGGCGCCATGGGGTTCTGGCGGATTGAGCAGGACGACCGGCTGCCGGTGGTGGTGGCGGTCAATGCTCCTTCGGGCGAGTCGGCCATCACCCCGGCCGTTGAACTTCCCTTCGCCCGAGGCTTCTCCGAGGCCGACGGAATTGGCGCCCAGGGCCAAGTTTCCCTGCGGCGCTGGGTGCTCGGGCTGTTGTTGATTGTGGTGGCGGCCGAATGGCTGCTGGCCCGGCGCCGGGTCGGGGTCGGAGCCCGGCAGTGGCGGTTGGCTCAGGTTCTACGGGCCGCGGTGGCCCTCGCTCTCATCGCCGGGCTGTTCAATCTCGGCGTCACGTTGCCCACCAACCGGGTGGCTGCCGTGTTCCTGGTTGACGCCAGCGATTCCATGGGCGTCGGCGGCGTGTCGGACGGTTCGGCCTTCGTGCGCGACAGCCTGGGAGCCAAACGGCAGGTCGACGGGGAGGACGCGGCCGGCGTCGTCGCCTTTGGTCAGAACGCCCGCCTGGAGAACGTGGTCAGCGACGATCCGGCCTTCAACACCCTCAGCGTCGAGATCGACCCGACGGCCACCGACCTGGCCGCCGCCGTGCGCCTGGGGTCGGCCGCTCTGCCCAACGACGCTCGCCGTCGTCTGGTCTTGATCTCGGACGGCAGGGCCACCAAGGGTGATGTGACGGCCGAGGCCGAGCGCCTGGCCGAGCTGGGCATACCGATTGACGTGGTCGTGATCGAACCGCCGAGCGGAGCCGACGCCGCCGTGGCCACCATCGACACCCCGTCGCTGGTCCAGGTCGATGAGCAACTGTCGATCTCGACCACGGTCACATCCGAGATCGCCACCGAGGCCGTGGTCACCCTGCGCCGGGACGGCGAGCTGGTCGACACCCGGACCGTGGACCTCGCTCCCGGCGACAACGAAGTGGTGTTCACCGATGTGGCCGCCTCCACCGGCATCCTGCGCTATCAGGTCGATGTCGACGCCGCCGGCGATCCCACGGTGGCCAACAACCGGGCCTACGCCGCGGTTCCGGTCAGTGGGGCGGAAACGGTGTTGGTGGTCGACGGCGAACAAGGGGGCGCCGGGGCCGCTCCGGGGGCCGACGCCGAACGTATGGTGGCGATCCTGGAAGCGGCCGGTCTGCCCACCGAGAAGGTGGCGGTGCGAAACCTGCCACCCCTCGACTCGCTGTCGCAGTACGCCTCCATCGTGTTGATGAACGTGAGCCGCCTCGACCTGGCCGACGGTGAGGTGGCCAATCTGACCGCCGCAGTGCGAGACCTGGGCCGGGGTCTGGTCACCGTGGGTGGCGACCAGACCTATGCTCTGGGCGGCTACCGGGGCTCCGACCTTGAGGAACTGCTGCCGGTCGACGCCGAGATCACCGACCCGCTGCGGCGCCAGACCGTGGCCCAGGTGCTGGCCATCGACACCAGCGGATCGATGGACGCCTGCCACTGCGACGAGGAGGGCATGAACGGTCTGGGCGACGGCAACCGCATCGACGGTGGTGTGGTCAAGACGGCCATCGCCCAGCAGGCGGCGGCCCGGGCCATCGCCGCCATGGCCCCCTCCGACGAGATCGGAGTGTTGACCATGGACAACAGCGATCAGTGGGCCATCGAGCTCCAGTCCAACCCGTCACAGGAGACGATCGACAGCGGCCTGTCTCAACTTCGTCCCGACGGTCCCACCCGGCTCACGTCCACGTTGGTCACGGCGGCGGCCGAACTGCGGAAGTCGAACGCCTCTCTCAAACACATCATCCTGTTTTCCGACGGTTTCACCGAGCCCCGGGACCTGGCTGCTCTGGCCACCGAAGCGGCCGATCTGGCCGACGAGGGCATCACCGTCTCGGTGGTGGCCACCGGTGAAGGGGCGGCCGAGGACCTTCGTCCCATCGCCGAGGCCGGCAACGGCCGCTTCTACCCCGGCCGCAACCTCGACCAGATTCCCGAACTCATCGTGCAGGAGACGGTGGCGGCCTCCCGGTCCTTCGTCAACGAAGGTGAGTTCGTACCGGTCGTCACATCCAACGCGGCCACGGTTGCCGGCCTCGATTCAGCGCCCGTCGTCGACGGCTACATCGCCACCACCGACAAGCCGCTGGCCCGAGTCGACCTGCGCATCGGCCCCGACAACGATCCGCTGCTGGCGTCATGGCAGACCGGACTGGGCCGGGTCACCTCCTGGACGGCCGACGGCGGAGAACGATGGACGCAGCGGTGGACCGGATGGGACGGTGCCCCCGGCTTCTGGGCCACCGTGGTCAAGGAGACGTTCCCCTCGGCCTCCGACGGAGCCGGTCTCGATGTCTCCATCCGGGGTGACGAGATGACGGTCCGGTTGGAGGCTGTTTCCCCCTGGGACGACAACGCAGTGGCCAAGGTCCGGGTGAATCAGCCCGACGGGGAGGGTCAGGAGGTGGTACTGGAACGAATCGACGGGACAACCTACGCCGCCACAATCCCGGTTGACGACGCCGGAGTCTACGCCGTGGGGGGCTCGGTCGAGATCGGGGGTGAGGTGGCGTGGTCGGGGGTGGGGCTCAGCACCCGGTCCTACGCCGCCGAATACGCCCCGGCCGAGGTTGACGTGGCCGGGCTGGAGCGGATCGCCAGCCTGACCGGTGGTCGGATCAATCCGTCGGCGACCTCGGTCTTCGACCCGGCGGGGACAACGGCCGGGCAACGGCGCTTCGACCTGGCCCGGTGGCTCCTGTGGTTCGCCCTGCTGGCGTGGCCGGTGGCGGTGGCGGTCTCCCGTCTCTCGTGGCGGTCGGGTACCTTGGCCATCCCCGCCGCCCGGGCGTCGGACACGGTACGCCAACTCCGTCGGCGTTTCCCGTCGGTCTCGGGGCCGTCGATCCCGAGCTCGACTGCTGAGCCGGAATCACCGCAGGGATCGCCGTCATCGAGACCTTCAATCGATATGCCGGTGAAGATCACTGCACCGGTCGAGCCGCCCAGCCGTCCTCCGGTCAAGGCGCCAACGGCGAACCCGTCGACGCCCACACCCGACAACGATGCCCCGTCCGGTGAGTCGGGAGGATCGACCCTGGACCAGATGCTCGAACGCAAACGAAGCCGTCAAAGTCGGGACCGGCCAGGCCGCTGAAGCTGTTGGCGCCCCGCCGGCCTGAATCTTGCAGTAGAAAACGAGGACCGGCCTCGTCTTCTACTGCAGATTCGGCGATGGGCGGGCGCGATCCACTGTTACCCGGCGGGGCGGACCTGAACCTGCATGAAGTTGCCGTTCCTCGGTGACTGCTGCACCACCCGGATCTGAGTGCCGGTATTGGGGTTGATCACCCCGGCGGTCGGAGTCTCCGGGTTGTAGTACTGCTTGGTGTCGTCGAAGATCGGCACAGCGGGCTGGCTCGGATGATGCGACGGCTGGCTGAGCCAATGCAGCGTCAACGCTTCGGTCGGGTCCTTGCCAAACGTCGAGTCATAGCTCTGGATCCGGCTGCGCCAAACCCCTCCGTCGGCCCGGTACATGGTTTCAGGATGGGCATCGATGGGCAGAACCAGACCCTCGCCGGGGTGGGCGCTGGTGCTGTTGTCGCTCTGAGAGCCGTCCCAATAGCTGATCAGCAGGCCGTCCTGGAGACTGAATCGCTCGACCCAGTCGCCCAGCTCCGGGTTGTCGAGGAAACCGAAGTTGTAGGGTCCGGTCCGCAACGCATCGTCGAAGCCCCGGTACGAACGGTTTTCGGCGATGTAGGCGTGGAAGTAGGCCGCCTCCTCGGTACCGGTGGTGACGGTGAAGCCCTCCAGGGTGAACTCACCGTCGGTCTCCGCTCCGAAGGTCTCACCGCCCACGGTCACCTCGTCGACCATGATGCCGGGGTTGACCACGGCAACGTCGGTCCAGTACCGGAAGCCCACCAGGGTCGGCCCGGCGTAACCCGACAGGTCGGCGGTCAATGACACCCAGCCACCCGACGATCCGGTGATGCCGAATCCGAAGTTCTGGCCGTTGGGGTTGGTGTTGGTCGACTGGTCGGTGGGCACCGAATTCCAGGTGGCACCCCCGTCGGTGGAGGCCACCACATAGGCGTAGTCCCAGTCGACCTCGATGTCGTAGTTGACCTGGGCGGTCAGCGTCGAGCCGGCGGCCAGGTCGACCTCACGGTACATCACATTGTCGAGATCGTTGCCCTGGCCGGAGTAGAAGAACCGCTCACCGGCGTATGGCGTTCCGATCTCCTCGCTGACCAGTTTGTCGGGCAGGTTGACCAACAGGGCTTGAGCCTGCTTGGTGTTGGCCGACGCCGGGCCGAGCCGATGGGAGGACCTCGTGCCCGCTTCGGCCACGTCGTAGTTGAGCCAGCCCAGCTGCAGCTTCTCCCAGGCCCCCATGTGGGTCGGCTTGGTGCCGATGTCGATGGTGCCGTCGTTGCCGAACGAGCCCGATGACATGAGTGTCCACCAGCCGGTGGAGTTCTCGCAGGTCGAACCGCAGGTGTTGCCCGAGGTGTCGTAAAGATCGGGTAGCCCCAGATCATGGGCGAACTCGTGGGCGAACACGCCGACCCCGCCGTTCTCGGGCTCGATCGTGTAGTCGCCGATCCAGTACTTGGAGGCGCCGACCTGGGTCCCACCGAAGGGAACGACCGTTCCGTCGTCCAGGGTCGGGCCGCCACCGAAGATCGGGGTCAGCTGAACGTACCAACGGTGTGACCAGATGGCGTCGGACCCATAGGATCCGCCGCCGGTCTCCTGGCCGGCTCCGGCATGAACCGACTGGAAGTGGTCGATGTAGCCGTCGGGCTCATCGAAGTCGCCGTCGCCGTCGTGATCGTAACGATCCCAGACGTCGAACTTCGACAGATAGTTGTCGATCTCGGCCGGCGTCAATCCGGCGTCAAGCTGCGACTGGTACCACGAGTTGACCGATTCCTGCACGAACCACCAGGTGGTCTGGCCACAGACGATGCTGCCGCACCAGTCCCGGCCGTAGTGGGCGGCCCGGTAGAAGACCTGACCCCAGTCGGTGACGTCACCGTCGACCGAATAGCGACCCGATGAGTTCTCCTCATAGAACTCCCGCATCGAACCGTCGCCGCCGAAGAGGATCTCCTCGTAGTAGGCCTGGTTGAAATCAGGCTCCCAGATGGTGGAGTTGTCGACCGAGCGGTCGGGCTGGGGAATCTCGTTGTGGGCTGGCCCGGGGGCCCCGCCCTGGAGGATGCCGATCGGTGACTCGGCCTCGCCGAACTCGCCCAGCACGGTCCAGATGAGGTCTTCGTCTTCCCGCTCGAGTTCAACGAATTGGCCTTTGGCCACCTCGACCACAGGGGCCTTGGCCTTCTTGCCCTGGATGACCATTTCCAGCGCCTTCTGACGTCGTTCCTGTTGTTCTTCGCTCAGTGGGGTTGGGATGTTGTCGATGTCGGCGCCGATGGGGTTGTCGAGCCGGTATTCGGGTCCAGCGGCTGACGCGGTGGTGAGTGGTAGTAGTGCGGCAACCATGGCCATGAACAGCAGCACCACAAGATGGGACTTTCGCAAGGTGAACCTCGATCGTTTCGGGAACGGTGCGGCGGAGGAATCAAGGGGAGACACCTTCCGCTGGTTGTCGGGGACCGAAGAGCTCCCAGCCGCCACGTGACGGTCCCTGGGGCTGATACTACATCGACGTGGAACCATCCAACAAGGACGGACGTTTCGCGTTTGTTTCGCCGGCGGCGCGTCGGCCGTTAGACCGGTCGACCACATTGAGTCGGAGGGAAGCCGTCCGGGCGTCCCCACCGAAAGGACGAAGTATGCGCAAACGTTTCATCACCGTCGTGGCCGCCGTGGCCGTACTGCTGTCGCTGACGGCGGCGGCCTCGGCCGATCCGCCGGCCTCGACCTATGAGGTCACGATCACCAACCTGACATCGGGTCAGCCCTTCACCCCGCCGCTGGTGGCCACCCACCGCAAGTCAATCGACTTGTTCGACGTGGGCCAGCCGGCCAGCACCGAGATTCAGGAGATCGCCGAGAACGGCAACCTCGACCCCGCGGTGGCCCTGGCCACCGGATCATCCCAGGTCATCGACGCCCAGGTCGTCCTGGGAGATGTTCCACCAGTCCTCCCCGGCGCCAGTCGGACCTTCACCGTGAGCGCCGTGCCCGGAGCCGAGAACCTGACCTGGGTTTCAATGCTGATCTGCTCGAATGACGGGTTCACCGGCCTCGACACCGTCCGTTTGCCTCGCAACGTGGGGGACAGCTCGATCCACCACACTGCGGCCTACGACGCCGGCACGGAGGTGAACACCGAATCCTGGAGTGATCTCGTTCCGCCCTGCGCCCCGCTCACCGGGTTCGGTGACCAGGGCGGCGTTGGGATGTCCAACCCCGATTTGGCCGAGGGTGGCGTCATCGCCATGCATCCCGGTGTGGCCGGTGTCGCCGACCTCGATCCGACCGTTCACGGCTGGACCGGACCGGTGGCCATGGTGGAGATCACCCGCACCAGCTGACCTGAGCCCCATCCCCCGAAACAACTGCCGGGAGAAGCGACCTCACCGGTCGCCTCTCCCGGCAGTGTTGCTGTTGGTGCCGGTGATGGCGGCGGTGGCCAAGCCGATGGTGGTCAGGAAGGCGCCGATCCAAACCAGGGTGATGCGGGGTTGGCGAGAGATGCGATAGGTGGCCTGGTCGGCGTCGGCATCGACGAGAGCCACCTGGGTGTCGGCCAGCCAGCCTCGATCGGTGGCCACCTCGGTGCTCTGACCGCCGGTGGTCACATAGGAGACTTGGCGGGGATGGAACCGCCGGGTTGTTCCACCGTCGGCCAGCTCGACCGTAGCCACCGCCTCGGTGGTCGACCCCCGGTCGACGATCTCGACCCCGCGGTGGATCACCGTGCCGACCGGACTCACCGCCGGAGCGTCGGTGAGGGCGACCACGGTGGCCGACGTGGTGGCTGTGGTCCCGGCCACCCCGACCAGCAGCACCCCGACACCCAGGTGGGTCAGCCGGCTGCCCAACCCAGCGGCGGCCGTGGCGATGGCCCTGCCCGACGCCCGGGTTTCGGCCCCGGCAGTGGCGGCAACTGCTCCTCCGGCGGCGGCCAGAACCAGGCCGCTCCAACCGGCCGCCGCCGTGACGATCACCATGGCCGTGACCGCCCCCGCAGTGGCCGCCATCAGAATCCGGTTGGCTCCGGTGCCGGCCGATCGGAGGCGAAGGGCCGCCCCAGCGACCGCCACCGGCCACAACAACAGTGAATAGAAGCGACCGGAGATGACGAACGTCTCGTCGTCGACCAACATCTCGACGGCCGGCTCATAGGTCCCGATCGCCACCACCACGGTGGCCACGCCGATGGCGGCGAAGCCGGCGGGGGAACGGGAACCACGGTCGGCCGCCGGCTGCTCCTCGTCCGGCTCCGGGCCGACCGGACGAGCGGCCAGACCGAGGGTTCCCACGGTGAACGTCACGGCAGTGGTCATCAACAGCAAACGCAGTGTCGGCCGGTCGGCGAATGCGTGCACGCTGTTGAGGACGCCGGTCCGGGTGATGGTCGTGGCCCAGACGGCGGCGATCGCCGGCACAGAGGCAGCCACCGCCACCACCGGTGACAAACGCCTGTACTCGACCCCTTCGATTCCCGGTGCCGGAGTCAGGCGGTGAAGCACGGCTGCTCCGGCCAACCAGGCCACCAGCCCGGCGTTCTCGATGGGGTCCCAGGCCCAGTAGCCACCCCAGCCGAGCTCGACGTAGGCCCAGTTGGAGCCGGTGGCCAGCCCGGCGGTCAGCAGAGCCAGGGCCGCCGGCAGGGTGATGCCGGCCCGGGCGCCGAGTTGGCGGTCGCCGGCAGCCAGGGCGCCGGCCACCAGCAAGCCGATCAATCCCAGGTACAGGATCGGAGGATGCCACAGCATGGCCGGGTGCTCCAGGACCGGCTGGAGCCCGTTGCCGGCCCCGGGGGGAGCGGCCAGCCGCTCGAACGGGTCGGCCACCGTGGCCACCACCAGGGCGTAGGCCGCGGTGGTGGCGGCCAGCAGGCGACCGGGCACGGCCGAAGCGCCCAGCGTCAAGGCCACCACGGTGGCCAGCGCCAGCATCACCGTCCACAACAGGAGCGATCCTTCGGGTCCGGCCCAGATGGCGGCCAGCCGCAACGTCGGGGCCACGTCGGCCCGGGCGTACCCGACCACGGTGGCGAAGCGCCAGTCTTCGCGGAGAAAGGCCCAGCCCAATACCCCGAGGGCCGCCATCCCGCCGGACACAGCCACCACCATGGCCGCCATCGCCGAGGCCACGGATGGCCGTTGCCGCCGATCCGAGCCCGGCAGCAGGCCCATGACAGCCGCCCCGGCCGCGGCCACCGTCAGCAGCATCACGCCGAGACGGGCGACAACGAACATGGCTCGATCTTAGGGCACCCTTCGTTGACCCCGGCCGCACCGGGGCGGGGCTACATTCGCACTTCCCGGTAGTACCGTTCGGCCCCGTCGGCCCGGATGTCGGTGAGCCAATCGGAGTCGTAGGGCCACTCCCGGCCCTCGATCGGACCCTGCCAGAACCGGGCCACGGGGTCGGACACGTCGCCTTCGATGCTCCAGGCCTGCCTCTTGTAGGTCCAGTTGGCCGGAGCCAGGCGATGGGCGTGGCGAAAGTGCTCGACCGCTTTGCCGTGTTGGTCCGACCGTTCGAAGTGTTGAGCAAGGGAGAAGTGGGCGGCGGCGGCGGAGGTGAAGGAATCGCGGGCACCCGAGCGGGTGATCACCTCGTCGGCCGACAGGACGTATCGGCTGTCGGCACCGTTGGCCGCCCAGTCCCGCACGGCGTCGCCGTACTCCTCGGCCGTCCACGCCTTGATGTTGGCCGCCTCGGCCATGATGTCGCGCATTCGCTGTGGTCCGTCAGCCGGCAGGGTCCGGCCCCCCGGTTTCCGGGGGGCGGGCCAAGCCGGCTCGGCCGGTCGAACGATCATGCCGTCGGCGTCGATCCAGACCGCATTGGGGATGTTGACGATACCGAACAGCTCGTCGACCACATGGCCGACATCGAGCAACGTCGGATGCTCGGGGTTGGCCGCCTCCACATAAGGTCGACCCGGCTCCGGTCCGAGCGTCTCCAGACACACCGTCACGATCTCAACCCCTTGCGGGTGAACCTCCCGGCGCAACGCCTGCCACCCGGGCAGGTCTCGGGCGCAGCCTCAATAGGGGGCCCAGGCCACCAGCACCACGTTGGTGCCCCGCAGCGAGTCGAGCCGGAACGGGTTGCCGGCGAAATCGGGGAGTTCGAGTTCGGGAGCCTGGGTGGTCACCAGCACCCGGCCGCCGAGGGTGGCCGGCCCCACCGCGATCAGACCTGATTCGGGGTCGGAGACCATACCCATGCCCAGGCGTTGGGCCACCTCGGCCACGTCGACCGACTCGCCGACCACGGCATCGGACGGCAGGGGGACACAGACCTCGCCCCGGCAGGCCCCTTGGGGTTCCAGTTTCCAGCCGGTGGCGTCGGCGAACTCGTCTACAGTGGGTGAAGCCGAGGAAAGCAGCATCGCCACAACGTACCAGAGGGTATGAGAGGGGAGCCACCGATGGCCAAGGCAAGCTACCAAGGACCGTCCGAAGCCCTGGAGTTCTACGAGGCGCTGGTGGCCACCGTCCCCGAGGTCAACCGCAAAGGGGCCAAGAACCCCTACACCTCGCGCAACGGCCACATGTTCAGCTTCCTGGGTCCCGACGGCACGCTGGCCCTCCGCTTGCCCACCGACCGCTATGAGGAATTTCTCGACCGCTACGATTCGGGGCCGGTCGAGTCCTACGGCGCCGTCATGAGGGGTTATGTTTCGGTGCCTGCCGACCTGCTGGCCGACACCGAATCCCTGCGGCCCTGGTTCGAGGCCAGCCACGATTGGATCGGAACCCTCAAACCGAAACCGACCAAGAAACCGGCCAAGAAGAAGGCAGCCAAGAAGAAGACAGCCGGTTCCTGAAAGGCTACGGCAGGGTCAGCAGCGTGCCGCCGCCGTTGATCCGTGCCGTGTTGGTCTGCTGCACGAAGCGGGCGCCCTGGCCGTCGACGAACGAGTTGGTGTTGGCGCATCCGCCGTCGCCATAACTCTGGTAGTTGGTCCGCACCGTACGGGCACTGACCGTTCCCCCTCCGGCCACCTCGGCCTCCAGGTTCTGCCAGGCCACCGACGTCGTCGGATGGTCACAGTCGGCGAACACCTCACTCCACACCATCGGTCGCACCAGATACTCGGCCTCGACGTACAGGTCGCGGATCACCCTCTCGGCTCCCTGCTCGACGTCGGTGATGGTGCCTCGCCAGTGGCCGGGTTGCGACCGGAACACCCGGAGCCGGTAGCGTCGGCCGGTTTGCCACTGGTAGTTCCGGGTGTTGACGTTGTCCAGGGCCGACGGAAGATCTGACCCCGATCCCGACAGCTCGCCTTGGCCGTGAGGATGGTAGCCACCCCAGTTCACCGCCCCGTTCCGCGGGTAGGAGGGATGGTGTTGGAGGCCGATGTGGGCGCCACCCCGATCGACCCCGGCGTCGACGAGATTCACCTGTAACGCCCAGAAGTAGAGCTTGTCCACCGCCGGTGGCGTCGTCACCGTCAGATCGGCCCGGACCTCGGTCAGGGGTTGGGGTGGGACCTCCCAGAAGAGGTGCATCGATGAGGCGCCATTGGCCGACGTCGGAGGCCCGCTGGTCCGCTCGGCCGGTTCGACCGGCGAAAGCAGTCGGCGGAGGAAAGCGGCCACCATAGGCAACACCCTACGCCACCGACCGGTAACCACCGCCCACCCCTCTACCGAACTTTGTGACTGGGGCGACCCGTTTATGGGTCGTGGGCGTCACAAAGTTCGGTAGAGGGGCAAGGCTGACGGCGGAACCGAATTCGGCGCTACGCTGCGACGGATGGACCGACCTCCTCCCGATCCGGCCAAGCTGCTCTCCCACTGGATGGAGTGGGAACGAGGCGACACCACGCCCGGCGAGGTGATGAAGAACCTGAAACACGGCGGGCTGCGTGACATCCTCGAGCAGATGGTCGAGCCCCGGGAATAGTCGCCGCCCGGCATCTGATCGGAGACCGACATGGCCCGAATGAGCCTGGCTCAGGCCCGACGCGTTGCCCTGGCCGCCCAGGGGTTCAACGACCCTCGCCCCCGCTCAGCGCCCACCGTGCGCCAGTTCCGTCGAGTCATGGCCCGGATGTCGGCCCTCCAGATCGACTCGGTCAACGCCGTGTGCCGCAGCCACTACCTGCCGATACTGGCTCGGCTCGGACCCTACGATCGGGACCGGCTCGACCGGTACCTGTACCGATCAGGTGAGCACTTCGAGCTGTACACCCACGAGGCCGCCATCATCGGCCAGGACCTCCAGCCCTTCATGCGCTACCGGGCCCAGAAGAAGAGCTGGAAGCGGGTCGACGAACTGCAGCAGAGAATGCCGGGCTACCTCGACGCCGTCCTGGCCGAGGTGGCCGAACGGGGACCGCTCACCGTGTCCGAACTGAGCGATCCCGGCGAACGCAACGGGCCCTGGTGGGGACAATCCAAAGGAAAGGTGGCCCTCGACTGGCTGTATCACACCGGACGGCTGTCCATCGGCCACCGCACGCCGAACTTCGTGACCGTCTACGACCTCCCGGAGCACGTGATCCGGCCCGATGTGTTGGCCCAACCCGACGTCGACCGCCGAGAATCGCTGAAACACCAGGTGGCGCTGGGAGCCCGTTCCCACGGAATCGGCAGCGACAAGTGCCTGGCCGACTACTTCCGACTCAAGGTCACCGAAATCCGGCCGTTGCTGGCCGAGCTGGTGACCGAGGGCGTGCTGGACCGGGTCGACGTCGACGGCTGGGGAGAGGGCCTCTACCTCCACCACGAGGCCAAGCGACCCCGGAAGATCAGCGGCCGGGCCCTGTTGACCCCGTTCGACCCGGTCGTCTGGTTCCGTCCCCGGGCCGAGGTGCTGTTCGACTTCCACTACCGGATCGAGATCTACACCCCGGAACCGAAACGGGTCTACGGCTACTATGTGTTGCCGTTTCTGGTCGACGACGAGCTGGTGGGTCGGGTGGACCTGAAGGCCGACCGCAAAGCGGGCGTGCTGCTGGCCAAGGGCTCGTATCTGGAGCGTGGTGTCACCGACTCGGTCCGCCGTGATCGAGTGGCGGCCGAACTGTGGTCGGCCCTCGACGAGATGGCGGCCTGGCTCGGGCTGGACGGGGTGTCGGTGGCCGACAACGGCGATCTGGCGCCCTTCCTGTTACGGCGGCGGCGCTGACCTTCAGCAGACGCCTATTGGACGACCACCACCGGTGTCCCGTTGGGCAACATGGCCGGCAGATACTCGGCGATGTGCATCGGCACCCTGACACAGCCGTGGCTGGCCGGGTAGGAAGGCACCGACCGTGAGCCGTGGAAGGCGATGCCGCTGGTGGTGAAGTACAGCGGGTTGTAGAGGCTACCGATGCCGAGGCTCGACTGACGCCAACCGCTGATCCGGCGGAAGATGGTGAAGTTGCCGACCGGGGTGATCGACCGGCCGCTGTAGCGTCCCTGTCGCCACGGGATGCCGCTACCACTCGAAACGTGGCTGACCAGCACCGGCACCGTTCGCCCCGGGTCGTAGACCTTCATCAGCTGCTGGGACAGGTCGACTTCGACCCAGCGGCGGCTGTGGCTACTGACCGGCCCACCGACCCGGCCGTCGAGCACCCGTTGCAGGGCTGCCTGGTCATCGCTACTCCACTGGCCGTTCATGGCGATTCCGGCCAACTTCTCCAGGGCCCAGATGGCATTCTTGGTTTTGGTGCCGTACCGGCCGTCGATCGGGCCCGGGTCGAATGGACCGTTGGCCAGGGCCCGCTGGGCCTCCCGCAGCGAACTCGATCCGGTGTCGGGGTCCGAGGTGTCCGGTGCGGTGGGGGTCGGGGTTGACGTGGTCGGGGCCGATCCGGTGAAGTTCCGCAGGGCTTCGCTGGTGGCAGCGTCCACCCGGCCGGTGACGGCAATGCCGACATGGCGCTGGAAGGCTTCGAGTCCGGCCCGGGTGCGGCGACCGTACAGTCCGTCGACCGGTCCCGGATCGAATCCGGCGTCGGTCAGCCGTTGCTGGGCTTCCCGGGTCGACATGATCGACGACGCCCCGCCGCTGTCGGCCGGCGTTTCGGTGCTGGTGTCGCCGCCGGCCGGGGGTGTGTAGGAGGCCAGCCGCTCAGCGGTGACCGAATCGTAGATCCCGGTCGCCTCCAGACCCACGGCCTGCTGGAACGCCGTCACGGCAGCTTGGGTTCGCCGGCCGAAGATGCCGTCTATCGTCCCGGGGGAGAATCCGGCCTGGGTCAGCCGGTCCTGCAGGGTACGGACCGCTCCGCCCCGGTCGCCTCGCTTGGCAATGGTCGCCGGAGCCGCCGTTTCGGTTGATTCGCTTGTCTCCGCGGTTTCGGTTTCGCTTGCCCCGTCCGTTTCCGCTGTTGCTGTTGTCTCCGTTGTTTCGGCTTCGCTGTCGTTCTGGGCCGCCACCGGGGTCGGGACGGCCAACACGCTCAACAAGCCGATGGTGGCCATCACCGCTGCTGCAAGTCTGCTGTTCATCAGACCGCTCCTCCTTGTGGCGTCGCCAACAACGCCGTTCTGCCCAAGGTGCCTGTACCTGATTGTCGCAGCTTTTCCCACCGGGGTACAGGCGGGGGCCGAGCGCTGGCCGATATACCACGAACGCCTGGCCCCGCGAGTTAGCCTGGAGTCCTCGGTAGCGGAGGTTTTGCATATGGCTGAGGTTGACATTGGAATGGGAAAGTCGGGCCGTCGGGCCTACAGCCTCGACGACCTGGTGTTGTTGCCGGGTCGTCGTACCCGCGACGGCGACGGGATCGATCTGTCGTGGCAGATCGACGCCTACAAACTCGACCTTCCCTTCATGGCATCGGCCATGGATTCGGTCACCAGTCCGGCCACCGCCATCGCCATGGGAAAGCTGGGCGGTATGGGCATCCTCGACCTGGAGGGCATCTGGACCCGGCACGACAATGCGGATGATCTGCTGGCCGAGCTGGCCCGGCTCGACGGACCGGCCGCACTGGCCCGGATGCGGGAGCTGTACGCCGCCCCCATCGATCCGGATCTGATCACCAAACGTATCGCCGAGATCCACGGTGGGGGAGTCCTGGCCGCCGGTGCGGTCTCGCCCAAACATGTAGCCGACATGGCGCCGCTGTTACTCAAGGCCGAACTCGATCTGCTGGTGATCCGGGGGACCGTCATCTCGGCCGAGCACATCACCGATGGCGACTCACTCAACCTGAAGGAGTTCGTCCGGGAACTGGAGACGCCGGTCATCGTGGGCGGGTGCGCCGGCTATCAGTCGGCCCTGCACCTGATGCGTACCGGGGCCGCCGGGGTTCTGGTCGGGGTCGACGGTGGTTCGTCGGCCGCCGCCGGCGATGTCACCGGGGTGGGCTCCCGCATGGCCACCGCCATCGCCGACGTTCGGGCCGCCCGGATGCGCCATCTCGACGAAACCGGAGTCTATGTCCACGTCATCGCCGATGGCGGTATACGGAGCGGGGGCCAAGTGGCCAAGGCCATGGCCTGCGGAGCCGACGGTGTGATCCTCGGCTCGGCTCTGGCCGCCGCCCACGAGGCGCCGGGCCGGGGCTGGCACTGGGGCTCAACCGCGGTCCATCCCACCCTGCCCCAGGGTTACCGAGTTCAGATCGAACAGGCCGGATCGCTGGAGGAGCTGCTGCTCGGCCCGGCCACCACGGCCGACGGTCGACTCAACATCTTCGGCGCCCTCCGCCAGGCCATGGCCACTCTGGGATTCGCCAACACCAAGGAGCTGCAGAAGGCCGACGTTCTCGTCCGATCGGGTGGCCAGTGAGCGGCCCGGCCGTCGGCCTCGGCGGCGGCTCCGGTGCTGTTCCCGACCAGGTGGTACTGGTTGTCGACTTCGGGGCCCAGTACGCCCAACTGATCGCACGCCGGGTCCGCGAACTCAACGTCTACTCCGAGATCGTGCCCCACACCATCAGCGCCGCCGAGGTGGCGGCCCGACGACCGGCCGCCATCATCTTGTCCGGTGGGCCGAAGAGCGTTCATGTCGACGGAGCCCCAATGTTGGATCCCGGCATCTACGACCTCGACGTCCCCACCCTCGGAATCTGCTACGGCAGCCAGCTCATCGCCCATCAGCTGGGTGGTCGCGTCGGTCGTAACGATCAGGGGGAATACGGACGGACCATGCTGACCGTTGATTCCGGAGCATCGTCATCGCTACTCGGAACCGACCCCGAACCCACCCAGACGGTGTGGATGAGCCACTTCGATGCCATCACCGAGGTGCCTGACGGATTCATCGCCTGTGCCTCCAGCCCCAACGCCGAGGTCGCGGTGCTGGAGAACGACAGCCGACGGATCTGGGGCGTGCAGTACCACCCCGAGGTCGGGCACACCCCCGACGGGATGATGCTGCTGGGCCGGTTCCTCCACGATCTGGCCGGCTGCGATCCGAGCTGGACGATGGGGTCAGTCATCGACGCATCCATCGAGGCCATCCGGGCCCAGGTCGGTGACGGCCGGGCCATCTGCGGGTTGTCGGGCGGTGTCGATTCAGCGGTGGCCGCTGCGCTGGTTCACGCCGCCATCGGTCATCGCCTCACCTGCGTCTATGTCGACACCGGGCTCATGCGCAAGGGTGAGTCGGAGCAGGTGGTGGAAACCTTCCAGCGCCACCAGGGCATTGAGCTCATCCATGTCCGGGCCGGCGACCGCTTCCTGGAGCGGCTGGCCGGAGTCACCGAACCGGAGGCCAAACGCAAGACGATCGGCGAATTGTTCATCCGGGTTTTCGAGGAGGCTTCGGGTGGTATCACCGACGCCGACTTCCTGGTCCAGGGCACGCTCTATCCCGATGTGATCGAGTCGGGAACCGAGCAGGCGGCCAAGATCAAGAGCCACCACAACGTGGGTGGCCTGCCCGAGGATCTCGAATTCGAACTGGTGGAACCGTTGCGCAACCTGTTCAAGGACGAGGTCCGGCAGGTCGGGACCAAGCTCGGTCTCCCCGACGAGATCGTGTGGCGGCAGCCGTTCCCCGGTCCTGGTCTGGCCGTCAGGATCATCGGCGACATCACGGTCGACAAGGTGGCCATCCTCCAAGAGGCCGATGCCATTGTCCGGGAGGAGATCGCGGCCGCCGGCCTGCAGCGTGACATCTGGCAGGCCTTCGCCGTACTGCCCGACATCAAGACCGTGGGGGTCATGGGCGACGAACGGACCTACGC
This sequence comes from Acidimicrobiales bacterium, assembly GCA_965216685.1. GTDB lineage: Bacteria > Actinomycetota > Acidimicrobiia > Acidimicrobiales > SZUA-35 > JAHELU01. The sequence continues at coordinate 1,013,388 of OZ244195.1, read as the reverse complement.
CCATCCCGTGATCATCCGAGCCGTGACCAGCGAGGATGCCATGACCGCCGACTGGGCCCGGCTGCCCTATGACCTGCTGGAGCGAATGTCGAACCGCATCATCAACGAGGTCGACGGGATCAACCGGGTGGCCTACGACATCACCTCCAAACCTCCTGGAACAATCGAATGGGAATGAGATTGTTCCAGGTTCCCGAGTTTGGCTTCGCCAAACTCGCTTAGCGCAGCGGCGGGGACAAATCGAATGGGAATGAGATTGTTCCAGGTTCCCGAGTAGTTCTGTGCGCTCCACGCGTCATATGTGACGCGTGAGGCGCACACAACGGGAGGGGCGGGGGCGGAGCGGGCTACTCGGGGATGGGAATGTAGTTCGGACCCTCGTATTCCTCGAGTTTGCTGAGGCTGGCCAGCTGTCGAGACGTCCCCGTCTGACCGTAGGAACAGTTGCGGGAGGCCCTCAGACAGTTGAAGGTCCACAGTTCGATGGCCTCGTCGTTCCAGGCCCCCCACCAGTCGGCGTGCAGAGACCCGCCCGGTACGGCGTCGGAAGCATCGAGGTTGTCCGACGAGAGGTACCACCCGTCGACCGAGTCGACCCCCCGCCAGTAGATCAGGAACGAGATCTGGGGCAATCGTTGAGGGTGCGACGACGGGCAGGGCTGGGATTCATTGACGTAGGTGAGATGCGAGGTGTAGTCGGGCGCCGGCTTCGACAGGTTCACGCCGTCCCAGCAGTTGGGGAACTGGACGGAGGCGTTGATGACGTCGCCGCCGCAGTCGGGGATTCGATTGGTCACGTTGTATTTGTTGCCGCTGTCTCCGCACGACCAGTGCAGCTCGTTGCCGGCCTCGAACGAGTTGGACAGGTCGTTGCCGCCGATCATCTGCAGTCCTTGGGGCATGGCGATCACCGATTGGGGCGATTTCGTCTTGTAGTAGATGATGATCTGGTACGGAACCACGGCATTGCCCTTGCCGTCGAGCAGGGCCGGAACCCAGTAGGCCGAGCGGTTCAGTTCATACCCCTGACAGGTGCCGCCACCGGAATTGATCAGCTCATCCTCGGTGGTGAAGGCATCGGTCTCGGTATTGCCGAAGAACATGTGAAAGTGCGACTTGTCGGGCTGGCCGGGGTAGATGATCGGGTCGTCGTAGTTGAAGTGGGAGTACTCGCAGGCCAGCCGGAACTGTCCCTCGGGAGAACCGCCGTTGTCGGGTTGGGGCGCGGGCTCGGTGAGGGCCCCGATGTTCAGCTCGTCGGAGGGAACGGTGGAAAAGCGGCTGAACTTGTCATGCCGGTTTCGCATCGACTCGAAGATCCCACCGCCGTTCTCGGCCGAGGTCGACGACGCCCGGGATTCGTCGGTCGAGGCGAAACCGGAGGTGTCGATCTCCGACGGCTCCGATGGCTCCGACGGCACGGTTGAACCGAACGCTTGGAGCGTTGCCTGGTCGACGTCGGTCTGCAGGTTCAGGTCCCCCGATCCCGACGTGTCGACGGCGCTGTTGTCGGCGGTCAGCAAATCGAGACCGGTGATGGCCAGAAACGCCAGAATGATTGTGGCTCCCGCCACCAAGAGTCGCGTCGACCAACCGCTGGCTGACATGCAACGACAAGGCTAACACTCGGCCCGAGTGCTCAGGTGTTCACGCTCAGGTTCTCGGTCGGCACCTTGGGCTCGGAGGGAGCGAGCCGTCCCACCGCCACCACGATGATGAACGACAAGACGGCCAGAGCGGTGGGCGGCAGCCAGGAATCGGCCGTTGGCAGGTCGAGGGCTGTGCCCGAGATCGACTGGCCGGCCTCCTCACTGATGATGCCGACGCCGTTGGGCCAGGGCCACAGCACTCTGACCGAACCGATCATCAATCCGATCAGGGCGGCCAGCACCAGATCGTGGTGGCGGTCGAGTAGGTAGCCGAGGCCGCTGGAGAACAGAGCGAGACCGACGGTGGCCCCCAGGGCGAACACGGCGATCACCACCAGATCCCGGTCGTGGACTGCGCCGAGAACGGCGGTGTACATGCCCATCATCAGCAACAGGAACGATCCGCTTATACCCGGCAGGATCATGGCGCAGATGGCGATGGCGGCGGCCCCGAAGTAGAGGGCCAGTGAGGGATCGGCCAGCGGGCCCGACTGAAAGCCCAGGAGAACGAAGGTCGCCAGCCCGACCAGGGCCATGACCGCCACGTCGCGGGTGGTGGGGGAGTGGAGCAACCGCCAGGCCACAACGATCGAACCCAACACCAGGCCGAGGAACAGTCCGGCCATCTCCTCGGGCCGGTCGGTCAACAGCTGCTCGATCACCGCCGAAAGGGCGAGAACGGCCAGGCCGATGCCGGCCACCAGGGGCAGGAAGAATGACCATTCGACCGACTTCAGATGGGCCAGGAAGCGGCTGATGTCGAGACGGGCCAGGCAGCCCAGAGCTCGGGCTCCTCGACGTACGTTGTCGAGCAGTTGTTCGTAGATGCCGAAGACCAGGGCCACGGTGCCGCCGGAAACACCAGGCACGATGTCGGCCGCACCCATGCAGAAGCCGCGGACGACGTTCAATGCCAGCTTCGAAATCACGACTGGCAGCTTAACCTGACCAGGGCCCGGCCCGGCGGGCGGGGGACGTGCCTCGGAAAGCAATCTTCCCCTAGCGTTGCTCCCGAGGCCCGGATCCCTTTGCGTTCCGGGTGCGGACGCCCTAGCTGACGCCCGCACCCTGAGTGCCGGCGAACCGACACTCACCACACTCAGGCGCGTCGGCCCGGCTCGATATCACACGCTTGTCGCCAAAGTATTGGAGACAATGCTGGAGCCGGAATGAACAGCGCTCAGCCGGCGGCTGCCGGTCGGTCGACGTCGGCTGCCGGCGGGCCCTCGCCCTGCTCCGGCGAGGGGGAAGCCGAACCGGCGCCGGGAAGTAGCCTACCGGGTCGCAGGTCGACGGCCCGATCACCCAGCTGCCAGAGCCGGCGACCGAGGGGTTCAGGGGCGTCGACTTCGGAGCTGCGACGGCGGACTCGGCGCCGGGCGGGCACCGGGATGCTGTCGAGGGACAGGTCATCCCAGCGCATCCACTTTCCCCGCTGCGGTTCGGCCCGGGGCAGAACGACGGTGTCGGGTCGGTACCAGCGGGAAGCCAGGCGGGCCAGGCTGATGTGGGCTGGGATCTCGATCGATCGGTAGGTGGTGGTGGCGGCGGCCAGCGTCAGCACCATCACCAGCAGGAACAGGAATGGTCCCTGCCAGTCGAACGGGTTTCCTCCGCTGATGCTGTGGGCGAAGGGGATGTGCCAGAGATACAGGCCCAACGTTCGCGAGCCCAGGCGGTGCCACCAGGGATTGGAGAGCGTCCCGCTCAGCCAACCAGGCAGACTGGAGATTGCCTCGGCCGCCAGCACGATGCCGGTGAACACCGCAGCCAGGGTGAGCCGTAGACCGAGGTCGAATACCGGGCGGCCCAGAGCCGGTGTGGCCAGCAGGATCGCCGTCCCGGCCACCACCGGGGTGACGAGTTTGGCCGTCGGGTGCCGGTGGAGGGTGGCCAGCGGGAGCGTTCCCACGGCCAGGCCGATCAGGAGGGCGTCGAGCGATGTCCAGACGGCGATCGCCCCCACCCATGAGGTGTCGGGAGGTGCCAACCAAGCGCCGGGATCGGTGGGCGGTACCGGGGAGAAGGCGGTGACGAAGACCATGCGGACGATGGTCAGCACCATGGCTCCGGCCAACAGGAGCCCAGCCCGGTTTCGAGTGTCGATGCGGTCCCGCTTGGCGGTCAGCAGCCAGGGGGCGAGGATGGTCACCTGGGCCACCAGGGCAACGGCCCAAAGGTGATCGATCGGTCCGGCGGAGCTGCCGGTGGCAAAGGGGATGATGTTGGACGTGAATGTCACCGCTGCCGCCAGGGCCGTTACTTCACCGGCATCGGGTCGACCGACCAGGCCCTGATACAGAGCGACCAGGACCACGACCAGGATGACGGTGGGCACGGTCCGCCCGGCCAGGCCGAGAATCATCGGTACCCGCCAACCGGGCTCGGAGGGGCAACGATGTACCAGTCGAGCCAATCGGAATCCGATGATGACGAGCAGAATCTGGTAGCTGGTCCCAACGTCGAGGCCCGGTAGTCCGAGCCCGGCGGCGATGGCCAGGGCGCAGGCTATTCCCAGTAGAGCCTGGACACGGTTGGGGGTTGGGGGCGGAGATTCGTTCGACGGATGGTTGTCGGCTGGTTCGAGCACGCCTGGTTCCATTCCTGACGCATTGGCACAGGCCCCGCCGCGACGTCTGTGGTCACAATTCGCCCTGGTCGCTGGGTCGTCCGAGGGAGGGTTCTCGTCGGAGTTTGTTACTGGTGGGAGTCGATGTTATCCCCAGGGTCGAAGTGGTTTGAGACCAAACAGCATCTGCGGATGAAGCCCTTTGGTCCTATCGCTAACGGTGATAGCTTGTTGCACCATCATCATGCAATGGGATGCCGGTCGGTCGACCCCGTTCGTCCAACGGTGCGGGCTTCGGTGGCGATCTGATTCTCGTCCAGCAGCACCAGGTCGGCCGCCGCCCCCAACGGGATGAACGAGTCATCGGCCGCCAGCCGCCGGACCGGGCCCCGCATCCCTCCTTCCAGCAGGGCGGCCATCAGAGCTTCGCCCACGCCGCCGGTCCGCCGGGTCTCGTCGACGATCAGTACCCGTTCGGTGGCCAGACATTCGGCCAGCAGGTCATCCACCGGCAGTGGGGCCAGCCACCGGAGATCAACCACCCGCCAGTGCTCGCCGAACTCGTCAGCCAAACGACGCTGTGCTCTCATGCTCATGAACAGGCCGTTGCCCCAGGTCAGGATGGTGCCGTCACCTCCGGCCCCGTACACCCGAGCCCGGCCCAGAGGAGCCGGCTCCGGGTTGAACGGTGCCGTCCAGCCGGCGTCGCCTTCCCGATGAAGGTCGACGGTGTGATAGCGGGCTATGGGCTCGAGGAAGACACAGACCGATCCATTGACCGATGCCTCGGCCACGCACGCCGCCAGCATGGCGGCGGCATCGGTGGGGTGGGAAGGTGAGGCGATCACCAGGCCGGGAATATCCCGGAGTACGGCGATGGAGTTGTCATTGTGGAAGTGGCCGCCGAAGCCCTTCTGATAGGCATAGGCGGCGATGCGAACGACCAGTGGGTTGCGGTACTGTCCGTCGGAGAAGAATTTCAGGGTGGCAGCCTCACCCCGCAATTGGTCTTCGGCGTTGTGAAGATAGGCCAGATACTGGATCTCGGGGATCGGTAGATAGCCGTTCAGGGCCGCCCCCAAGGCGAGACCGAGCACCGTCTGCTCGTCGAGGATGGTGTCGAACACCCGCTCGGGGCCGAACCGGTTCTGCAGTCCGCGGGTGGCGCCGTAGACACCCCCCTTGCGCCCGACGTCTTCGCCGAACACCACCGTGGAAGGGTCGGCCTCCAGGATCAGGGCCAGGGCCCGATTGATCGTGCGGGCCAAGGTCAACGGCTGGCGATCGCCCTCCAGATCGCGGCCGGGGGACAGCGCCACCGCAGGGCTGGCGGCAGCCAGCAGCTCGCTTGATCGTCGGGTCGCCCCCTGGCGGTCCTCGGCCGCCAGCGGCCTGATAACCTCGGCGGCCGAACCGAACTCCGGTTCCGACCGGAGGTCGAGCGCTCGCTGCCGTATCTGGTCCCGTCGTTCCAGGTACCAGGCCACCAGTTCATCGGCGCTACAGACTCGGGCGTCGACCACGCTTCGTGCCGTACCGAGGATCGGGTCGCGATCGAGGTCGACACGCATGGCCGCCGGCGATCGGTAGGCCGTCTCCACATCGGTGCCGGCGTGGCCCAGGAACCGGACAGTCCGCAGGTGGAGGAAGGCGGGCCGACCCTGGCGACGCACGTGATCGGCCAGATCGGAGGCCACGGCCAGGACCTGGGCGGGGTCGTGCCCCTCGGCTTCGGCCCAGCGGATCCCGGGGCGGGATCGGGTCGATTGCTCCACCCATCCCGACGGTGTGGCCACGCTGATGCCGAGCCCGTTGTCCTCGCAGACGAAGAGGATGGGAACCGCTTGGCCCGAGATCGAGGCGTGGCCGGCCCAGTTGAGGGCTCCCTGGGCCGTTGAGTGGTTGAGCGAGGCGTCGCCGAAAGAGCAGACCACGATGGCGTCGAGGGGCCAGGTGCCGGTCCGGGAGCCAATGTCGGTCTGGAACCTGGTGTCGGTATCGAAACTGGTGTTGGTCCGTGTCCAGCCTATCGAGGTGGCCAGGCCCATGGCCCGAGGCAGATGGGACGAGATGGTCGACGTCTGGGGGATGATGTTGAGGCTGGTGTTGCCCCAGACCTTGTGTCGGCCACCGGAGATCTGGTCGGTGGTGCGGGCCAACATGCCCCGCAGAGTGTCGTCGACCGGCCGCTGGTCGGGCACCTGGGAGGCCCGGGCGAAATAGAAACCGCCCGAACGGTAGTGGAGCAGCGCCGGATCGGTGGGCCGCAGGGCCAAGGCCACTGCGGCGTTCGACTCGTGCCCGGCCGAGCCGATGGTGTAGTAGCCGAGCCCGTGTTCGGCCCGCAGCCAGCGGGCTGTGTGGTCGATCAACCGGGACTCGACCTGAGCTTCGAACAGTTCGGCGGCGACGGCGGCGGCAAGGCCCGTTCCGGTGGCCGGGCCGGTCAACGTCGCCGGATCAACGGTCGCTATCGGGCTCCGAGGTTCGGGAGTCAGCTCGGCCATGGCCTGCAGCAGCGTCAGCTCAACCCGATCGAGATCGGACGGCAGATCGACGGCGCCCGGCGGTGTCATGGCCGGTGCCCCGGGTCGAAGACCCTGGCCGCCGCCCACAGCTGCTCGATCCGATCGAGTCGTTCGCTGGCGTCATGACGCAGTAGCCGGGCCGTCTCCGCTATCAGTAGTTCGATCACGGCTACCACCGGCAGCACGCTGTCGAACGGGCCGACGGCATCGACGCGGATACCCCACCAGGCATCGGCCAAGGTGGCCAGAGGGGAAAATGGGCCGTCGGTGATGGCCAGAAGGGTAACGCCGGCCCGGGCCAACTGGTCCGTGGCCGATACGACGGCCGTTTCGTAACGAGGGAAATCGATGACGAGAGCCACATCGTCGGGTCCGGCTTCGGCCAGCCGTGATGCCATCAGGGATGGGGGTCCGCCCAGAGTGTCAACGTCAGGACGCAGAAGGCGGAGGTTGCCGGCCAGTAACGTCCCGGGGGTGGCCGACGTCTCGGCGCACAATACCCAGACGGTTCCCTTTGCTTCGGCGATGGCGGTGGCGAAGGTCTGCAGAGCGGCCTGGTCGACGGTGGCCACGGCATCGCTGACCTGCTCGATCAGGCCGGCTGCGGCTGGTCGGGCCGCGTCGTCACGGATCCGATCGGTCGGCCGTCTCAGCTGCTCGGTCAACGAGTGGCGAACATGATCCTGAAGGTCGCCGTAGCCGTCGAACTCCAGCTTGGCGGCGAAGCGGACGACACTCGGTCCGCTGGTGTCGGCCTCCCGGGCCAGGTCGGCCACGGTCCCGAAGGCCACCGTAGTGGGATCGTCGAGCACCAGGCGGGCCAGCCGCCGTTCGGTGGGGGTGAGGGTGGGCCCGGCTGACGCGATCCGGGCGCTCAAGGACTGGACCGCCTCTGGCATGAATCAGATATTACAGCCTCTGGATTCTTCGTGTAACATTCGAAACATGACTGCTATCGAGTCCTCCAACGCTCAAGCCCGCTCGGTGCTGGCCGCCGCCGGGCTGACCACCGAGGTGCTGACCGCCGGCGCCTCCTCAACCTCCGCCCTGGAGGTCAGGACCCCCATCGACGGTTCGCTCCTGGCCACCCTGGCCGTCCACTCGACCGACGACGCCCAGGCCATGGTGGCTACGGCCAGGAACGCCTTTGATCACTGGCGGTCGGTACCGGCCCCGCGTCGGGGTGAACTGGTGCGACTCATCGGTGACGAGCTGCGATCCTCCAAGGAGGAACTGGGTCGGCTGGTCTCACTGGAGTGCGGCAAGATCTACCAGGAGGGCCTGGGCGAAGTCCAGGAGATGATCGACATCTGTGAGTTTGCCGTCGGCCTCTCCCGCCAGCTGTACGGCCTCACCATCGCCTCCGAACGGCCCGGTCACCACATGCGGGAGATGTGGCATCCTCTCGGCGTTTGCGGCATCATCACCGCCTTCAACTTCCCCGTCGCCCCCTGGTGCTGGAACGCCGCTCTGGCTCTGGTGTGCGGTGACCCGGTCCTGTGGAAGCCGTCGGAGAAGACCCCGTTGACCGCCCTGGCCACCCAGGTCATCGTCGACCGGGCCATCGCCCGTTTCAACGCCGACGGCGGTGACGCTCCCACCGGACTGTCGCAGGTGCTGGTCGGCGGTCCCGAGCTGGGTCAGGTGCTGACGGCCAGCCACGACGTGGCCATTGTTTCGGCCACCGGCTCCTGCGCCATGGGGCGCAAGGTGTCGGCCGCCATGGCCCAACGGTTCGGCCGCTGCATTCTCGAACTGGGTGGCAATAATGCCATGGTGGTGGCGCCGTCGGCCGATCTCGACATGGCCCTACGGGCCATTGTCTTCTCCGCCGTCGGGACGGCCGGCCAGCGCTGCACCAGCCTGCGACGCCTGATCGCGCACGAGAGCGTCAAGGTCGATCTGGTCGAGCGGCTCAAGAAGGTCTACGCCGGCCTCCCGGTGGGTGACCCCCTCGACGAAACGACGCTGGTCGGGCCCCTCATCGACGGTGCCGCCCACGCCGCCATGACCTCGGCCCTCGAACGAGCGATGGCTGATGGTGCGGAGGTCTTCGGCGGCGAGCGGGTCATGGCCGACGTCCATCCCGACGCTTACTACGTGACCCCGGCCATTGTCGAACTCGACGAGCCAACCGAACTCACCCGGGAGGAGACCTTCGCCCCGATCCTCTACGTGATGCCCTACCGCACCCTGGCCGAGGCCATCGCCATCCAGAACGATGTGCCTCAGGGTCTGTCGTCATGCATCTTCTCCACCGATGTCCGCGAGACCGAGGAGTTCCTGTCGGCCGCCGGGTCCGACTGTGGCATCGCCAACGTCAACATCGGACCGTCGGGCGCCGAGATCGGCGGGGCATTCGGAGGAGAGAAGGAAACCGGCGGAGGCCGGGAATCAGGGTCGGACGCCTGGAAGGGCTACATGCGGCGCCAGACCCAAACCATCAACTACTCACGGGAACTGCCGCTGGCCCAGGGCATCGTGTTCGAGGTCTGAGCCATGACCCAGCCCGTCGGCAACGCCGACAACGCCGACAACGGCCGGGGCGACAAGGTCACATCGGTGGCGGTGCTCGGCTTGGGCAAGGTCGGACTACTGGCCGCCCGACTGCTGGCCGATGCCGGCTTCGACGTCGTCGGCCACGATGTACGCCCCCGGCCCACATCGGAACCGTTCCCGACCAAGACCACCGATGTCGCCGACACCCAGACATTGACCGCCGCCTTGTCGGACCGCCAGGCCGTGCTCTCCTGCCTGCCCTACTCGTTCAACATCGGGGTGGCCGACGTGGCCCATCGATTGGGGCTCCACTACTTCGATCTCACCGAGGATGTGGCCACCACCAAACACATTCGCGAGCTGGCTGAGACCTCGGCCGGGGTCATGGCCCCCCAATGTGGTCTGGCTCCCGGTTTCGTTGGTATCGTCGCCGCCTCCCAGGCCGAATCCTTCGACCGGTGCCGGTCGATAAGGATGCGGGTCGGTGCCCTGCCCGAACACCCGACGGGCCTGCTGGGCTACGCCTTCAACTGGTCTCCGGAGGGAGTGGTCAACGAATACCTCAACGACTGCGAGGTGATCGAGGAGGGCGTACACAAATGGGTGTCGCCCATGGAATGGAAGGAAACCATCTACGTGGCCGGCACCAGGCTGGAGGCCTTCACCACCTCGGGCGGCCTGGGCACAATGTGTGAAACCTATCTCGGTCGGGTCGACAACCTCGACTACAAGACCATGCGCTATCCCGGGCACATGGACCTGATGAACTTCTTCTTCCACGAGTTGCTGATGCGGGAGCGGCGGGAGCTGGCCGGTGAGATCCTCACCAACGCCAAGCCGCCGGTGGCCACCGATGCCGTGTACATTCACGTCTCGTCCGAGGGCTGGATCGACGAGCAGCTCCGGCGGCTGGAATACGTACGAAAGTTTCAGCCCATCATCGTCGGCCGGGAGCAGGCAACCGCCATTGCCTGGACCACGGCCGGGTCGGTGGCCTCGGTCATTCAGATGGTGCGCCACGGTCTACTGCCGGACAGGGGTTTCATCCAGCAGGAGAAGATCCCGTTCGACGCCTTCTTGTCGACCTCGACCGGGCGGTTGTTCACCCAGTCCGGCTGACCGGTGTCGACCTTGAGCGGACAATCAACCGATCGGGCGCTACGTTGGCTCCTGTCAGCCCGGGTCCCGCGGTGTTGGTATGTTCAAGGTCGGAAAGCGGGGTAGGGGTCGGAACTTCCCTCCTCCTTCTCCTCCCCGCTTTCCATGTCGGTTGGTCAGGACGCCTCGGACGGTCGGTCGGGAAGCACGGGGTTCTCGGTCCTGGTTCGCTTGAGTTCCCAGAATCCGTTGGTCGTGGCCATCTTGGTCATGGCGTCCCAGAGGTCGATGGCCTCGCCCCCCGGGGGGATACGGCTGATCACCGGTCCAAAGATTCCGGTTCGTCCCGACGGTGTGTCGAAGGCCAGGATCGGGGTTCCAACCTCGGTTCCCACCAGGTCGAGCCCCATCTGCATCCGTTGGCGAATGACCTCATCCCACGACTCGTCGTCGAAGGCCTGGTTGTACGACGGGTCCAGCCCGGCGGCCTCCAGGAACCTCGTGGCATCGCCGCTCAAGACGTCCGTGATCTCGACCGTGCCGGCGTCACGGTCGTGGTGAATGACCGCGCCACACTGCCAGTAGAACCGTCGGGCCGCCTCGTGATCTTCAGCCGCCTTGACCGCTTCCATCACCCGTAGCAACTTGTGGGTGAACAACGAGGCGACATGGTACTCGGACCCCTCGGCGGGATCGTTCTTGTACAGCAGGCTGATGGGTTCCCAACTTATGTCGAGATCCCGCTCCGGAGCTACAGCGTCGACGGCCCAACGGGCCGTCATCCAGCACCACGGTCATATGGGGTCGACCCAAAACGAGAGTTGCATGTTATTCCTTGTCGGGGAGAGGTGGTCGGCGAGACATTCCCGCTGGACCTCATGCTAGGCCGGACATCTATGGCCCCACAGTTTGGCGGCTCAACGACCCGGTGGCAGGCGCTTTGGTGGTTCGACGACCCATCTGAGGGGTCGCTGAGCAGCCAAAGCGCCGTTGTGGCCGGCGGAGCCGGGGCAGGACGGCCGGCACCCAGTGGAATAGATCATCGAGCCTAGGGGTCGACGGCCGTCCGACCGGCAGGAACAGCGGGTCATGGGGCCCACCGGCTAGAGTTGCCGCTGGTGGCTGCCACCAACCGAGGCCACGATTCCACGAGAGGGGATGGCAATGAGTGACATGTCGGGCCAAGCGGCCGACGGCGGATATCGACCAGCCGGGTGGTACCACGCCCAGGGGGATCCGGCGGGCACCCAACGATACTGGGACGGTGCGGCCTGGCAAGGCGAGCCCCAGCCGGTGGATCAGTCGGGCCGGTATCAGGGCGCCAGCGAGCCGGCCGGCCTGGCGTCCGGCGGCTTCGGTCAGGAAACGCCGAGCGGTCCAGCGGTCTCGGCGCCCGACCCGTCCACCGCCATGGGTGCCGATGTCGGCCGGCCTGTCGGGTCGCCCATTCCCGGCGGCTCCGGAGGGGGTGGGTTCATCTCCACTCTGTTCGACACGACCTTCAAGTCGTTTATCACCATGCGGGCCATCTCGGTGGTCTACATACTGGTGCTGATCGTGGTCGGGCTGATCACCCTGGGCTTTGTGCTCACCGGGTTGGCCCGCGGAGGAGCCGGCGCCCTGTTGACCTTGATACTCGGGCCGCTCATCGGTCTGCTGTACCTGGTCATGATCCGGATGACGCTGGAGTTCTTCGTCAACCAGTTCCGACAGACCGAGCTTCTGGAAGCCATCGCCGAGAAGCTCGACCGTAGCTGAGTCGGGCAAGACCGATTCCCGATCCGCCCCCCGAGCCCAGCGGCAAAAGCTGGGCCGGGGGACGGACCGGATTCGATCGGCCGGGCTGATCGGCCTCGTCGATCAGCCCTTGGCGTTCTCGAAGGCGTCGGAGTACTGGATCTCGAAGTCGCCGGTGTCGGCGATTTCCTCGACATCATCCAGTCCGCCCGGCAGCACGCTGGGGTCGGTGAGGAAGGCGTTCAGGTCCTCGTCGAGAAGGTCGATCGCCGCCTTGTTGGGGGTGCCGTAGTAGTTCCAGTTGGACAGGGCCGCACCCTGCTCGCTGTCGAGCATCCAGTCGATGAAGGTGTGAGCGGTGCAGGGGTGGGGTGCGTCCATCGGGATCACCATGTTGTCGATCCAGCGGGTTCCGCCCTCCTCGGGAACGAAGAAGACGTAGCGACTGGGATCGTCGGTCTCGAGGAACTGGGTGAACATATCGCCCGAGTAGCCGTGGGCGATGGCCGACTCGCCCGAGGTCAGTAGTTCGTCGGCCGAATCGGTGTCGAAGCGGAGCAGGTTGTCCTTGGCCGTCTCGACCACGGCCTGGGCCAGATCCAGTTCCTCCTGGTTGGTGGTGTTGAGCGAATAGCCCAGCGACTTGAGGGCCGCTCCCAGGGTTTCCCGCGGGTCGTTCAGTAGGGTGACCTTGCCGGCGGCCTCGGCTGGGGTGGCATCACCGAAGACGAGGTCCCAGCTCCGGGGGAAGTCGGTGCCGACCACCGCGGTGTCGACGGCCAGGCCGGTGTAACCCCACTGGTAGGGAACCGAGTAGGCCTGCTCAGGGTCGTAGCTCGGGTTGGCGAAATCGTCGGAGATGTTCGACGCATTGGGAATGAGGTCGAAGTTGAGCGGTTGGACGAACTCCCCGTCGATCATGATCCCAACCATGTAGTCGGACGGGACGACGACGTCGTAACCGGAGTTGCCGGCACTTACGACCGGCAACATGGCCTCGTTGGAGTCGTATTCGGTCATGGTGGCTTCGATGCCGTACTCGGCGGCAAAGGCGTCGAGCTGTTCGGGGTCGATGTACTCGGCCCAGTTGTACAGGGCCAGGTCGCCGTCGGTGGCCCCCAGCTCGCATTCGCCGGCCGCCGATTCGGAACCGGAGTCGCCGCCGCCACAGGCGGCCAGGATCATGGCGAACACGGCGAGTACCGCCGTCAATCGCACTCGTGGTGAACTCATGTCTCTCCCTTTACTGATGTTGATCGGTCGGGTTCGCCCGACGCCCTAGCTTTGTCTAGACCGAATCGCCGCTCCGTAGCCGTTGGGCCAGGAGCGACAGCGCCACCAGTGCCATCGAGGCCACAAGCATGACCACCGACACGGCGTTGATCAGCGGGGTGACGCCCTTTCGAATCAGACTGAAAACATACACCGGAAGCGTGCTCCAACCGCCGCCGGTCACGAACTGGGTGATGACCACATCATCCAGCGACAGGGTCATGGCCAGCAGGCCTCCACCCAGAATGCCGGGCATGATCAGGGGCAGAGTGACGTGGCGGAAAGCCTGCCAACGGGAGGCGTAGAGATCCATGGCCGCCTCCTCCAGCTTGTCGTCCATCCCGGCCAGACGGGCTCGAACCACGATGGAAACGAAGCTGATACAGAAGGCGATATGACTGAGAGCGATGGTGCCGAATCCTTTGGGGAAACCGAACCACTGGGCGGCCTGGGCGAAGAACAGCAGCAGCATCACCGCCATGGTCACATCGGGGATGATGACCGGTAGGTAGAGCAGAGCGTCGAAGACCCGTTGACCCCGGAACCGGAACCGCTCCAGGGCCAAAGCACTCATCGTGCCCAGCACGACCGACACCAGGGTGGCCACGATGGCGATCTGAACCGAGTTCCACAACGCACCGGTCAGCGGCTCATCCTGGGCGAACTCCGAATACCACGAGGTGGTGAAGCCACCCCACACGCTGACGTTCCGGCTGTCGGAAAAGGAGTAGATGATCAGTACCAGGATCGGGGCGTAGAAGAACACATAGACCAGCCACGACGTGACCCGCAGCGCGCCCTTGGTCAGACCCCGAGGTTCGGTGATTCCGCTCACCGCACCTCCCCCTCCACCATTCTGTGCGCCCCACAGTTCGCCGGTGAACGCCGGAGCGCACACAACGGCATCGGGCTGAGGTTGGGGGTCACAGTGTCTGGCCTCCCCGGCGGAAGTAGACGATGGTGGCGGCCAGCATGAAGATCATCAACACCGTTGACAGCGCGGCGCCGAAGGGCATGTTTCGTGATGTCAGGAACTGGGTGACGATGTAGGAGCCCAGCAGCGTCGTCTTCGCTCCGCCGAGAATATGGGGGGTGACGTAGGCCCCCAAGGATGGGATGAACACCAGAATGGAACCGGCTATGACTCCCGGCATCGACAACGGCCACAGTACATGGCGAAACGATTGCAGGCCGGAGGCGTACAGATCCCGGCTGGCCTCCAACAACCGCCCGTCGATGCGCTCGATGGCCGCATACAGGGGCAGAATCATGAACGGCAGGAAACTGTACACAAGCCCGAGAACCACCGCCGCCTGGGTGAACAGCACCCGGGTTGGACCGAATCCCAGGAACTCGAACGCCTTGCTCATCGGACCGTCGGTGCCGAGGATGACGTACCAGGCGTAATTGCGGACCAGGAAGTTGGTCCAGAACGGGATCATCACGAAGACCAACATGATGTTGCGCACCGTCTCGGACCGAGTGGCCATGTAGTAGGCGAAGGGGTACGAGATCAGCAGGCAGATGACGGTGGTCAAGACGGCCAGACCGGCTGATCGTAGGATGATGTCGCGAATGAGTTCGTCGTTGAGGGCACGATACGAATCGAGATTGAACCGGCTGAGATCGCCCCGACCGAAGCGATCACGGGTGGCGAACGAATAGGCGATGACGGTGAGCAGCGGGATGGCGAAGAACACCAACAGGTAGGCGTAGGCCGGCAGGGCGATCAGCAGACCCCGCCGACGGTCCTGGCGTTGGTTGGCCGCCTCGAATTCCGGCGTGGCCTCCTCGCCGGGGGTGAACGGCTCCAGCCGGATTTCCGGCTCGTCGGTCACGACCGCCATCAGTCGACCACCATCAGTCGACCACCATCGTGGGTCGGTCACCGGCCATCAGTCGGCCACCACCCAGTTGGCTGATCGATCCCACCAGATCGACACCTCGTCGCCCGGGCGGTAGCGACCGTCGGCCCCGGCGGCCGGGGCTCTGACCTCCAGATCAATCCAGTCGACACTGACCCGGTAGTCGATGGCGTGACCGAGATAGGTCGCCGCCGACACCACGCCGTCGAGACTGTCGGCCTGGTGCTGCGACGGCACCGAGCCGCGGCCTCCGATGGCGATGGATTCGGGCCGCAGCGACATCGCCACCTTGGTTCCGGCCGGGTAGCTGGAGGGGGCCAGCACCTTCGACCCATTGCCCAGCACGACCATGTCGCCCTCGGCCACAGTGGCGTCGACCAGGTTGGTCTGCCCGATGAAGTCGGCCACGAACCGGTTGACCGGCCGCTCGTAGAGATCCTCGGCCGAAGCGACCTGAAGCAGACGGCCTTGATTCATGACTGCGATCCGATCGCTCATGGTCAACGCCTCCTCCTGATCGTGGGTGACGAACACGAAGCTCACCCCCAACTCCCGCTGCAGGGTCTTCAGCTCCAACTGCATCTCCTGCCGAAGCTTCAAGTCGAGGGCACCCAGCGGTTCGTCGAGCAGGAGAACCTTGGGTCGGTTGACCAGGGCCCGGGCCAGGGCCACCCGTTGCTGCTGCCCACCCGACAACTGCGACGGTTTGCGTTTCTCCATCCCGCCCAGTTGAACCAGGCTGATCAGCTCGCCCGCTCGGGACGCCGCCTCCGGTTTGGCCACACCCTGCATACGCAGGCCGAAACTCACGTTGTCGAGCACCGACATGTGAGGGAACAGGGCGTAGTTCTGAAACACGGTGTTGACCGGTCGTTTGTTGGGCGGCAGGGTACCGACCTCGTCGCCAAAGATCTTCAGGCTGCCCGAGGTGGGGAACTCCAGCCCGGCGATCATGCGCAAGGTCGTCGTCTTGCCGCAGCCCGACGGGCCGAGCATGGCGAAGAACTCGCCGTCGGCTATCGACAGGTCGATGTCGTCCACCGCCACGACCTCGGACTCCCCGCTCCCGAATCGTTTGGTCACGCCCCGAATGGCCACGGCGTCAACCGCAGCTGCTCTACTCTCATCCACTTGGGCCACGCCGGCCTCCACCATCTGGTCTCCCCTTGCTCCCCGTGATTGTCGCCCGCCCTGGTTTTAGCCCGACCCCGCCCGATTGTGCCACACGATCAGCGCGGCGTAGTTGTTGACCGCCGGATCTGTGATGTAGTCGGCCAGCGCCGGACCGAGTTCGAAGCCGTTGCCGGCCTGGAAGCTCAGAGTCGGGTCGTACAGATCGCCTCGCCGTACAGCATCAATGTACTCATCGGCGGTCATCGTGTCGACATGGTCGGCATACCCCGGCATGACTCCGCCGGCGACGATGCCCAGTAGATCGAGGTCAACGCACACCTTCTTGCGCAGGGCGTAGATCTCACGCCCGATGCCTCGCCTCCGATATTCGAGGCGAGTGGAGATCCCGGTGCCGTAGTACCAACGGCCATCGGGATCGTCGCCCGAGTCGTCCGGTGTCTCGCCCATGATGTCGTGGATCGTGTGTTGGGGATTGCCCAAATCGAAGTCGGTGCGCAGCCCCAGGCCCATCGCCACCAATTTCGGTCCGCCCGCCTCATCCGATTCCTCCGGATCGGGGTCGAACCCAGCGAAGCAGCCCACGCCGAAATCGCCGGCCAAGGCCTTCAGCTCGACCCGGTTGTAGAGGTCGGCCGGATCGGCAGTGGGGTAGGAGGCCAACTCCAGGGCCTCCAGATCAACGGCCCAACGGGGCACGATGTGGGCGTAGCGCAACCCGCTGCGGGCCCCCACCGCCACCACCGGTTCCCCGTCGACCGTCAAGCCACCGATGTCGGTAGGCGAGGTCAGCAGGACGGGCGAGTCGGACTGTCCGCTCATGACCGCTCGACCATCGCTCCGGCCGGCATGGCGATCTGCTGGTACTGGTTGTGCGATGGTGGCCCCCAACAGGCCCAGAAGTCGCCGCTGGCCGGGCGCATGACGGCCGCCCCCGACGACTCGATCCGGTAGGGGGCGAAGGCCACCTGGCAGATGGCCTCCGGATCCCGGGTCAGCTCGAACAACCGTTGCTCGTCGATCGGCCCGTCGGCCAGCAGGTCCCGGGCCCGCACCAGCCGGGCGGCCGAGCTGGCCTGCAGGGCGTGGTCACGAGGGCCCTCCAGCGCCTCGGTCTCGCGATGGAGGCAGTGGTTGGTGTGTATCAGCGGTTCGGTATCGAGCTTGGTCACCTGGCGGGCCGACGGCATGGCTTCGACGTTGTAACCGACCCCGTCGGCGTCGAAGATGAGGTAGTTGTGGGCTCCGGCCAAATCAGCCGCCAGCAACAGGCTGAGGGCGGCGTCGGCCGACTCGGTCTCCAACATGGCTCTCACCACGGTGGGCCAGGTGACCCCCCGGGTTCCATCGATGCAAACCAGGTTGTTGATCCCGACGCAGAGGCCGAGTTCGTTCATCCCGATCTGGCCCAGGCAACCGGTGGTGGTGAACACCAATGCCGCCGGGGCGTCGTCGGGAGCGAGCCGCAGCAGGATCACGAACTCGGTGGCCGTGTCGTGCATGTCCCAAGTCTGACCGTAGAGGCCCAGCGATCCGACGGCCCGGTTGTCGGGCACGATCACCGCGGTGCAGTCATCTTCGATCACCGTGTCAGGGTGAGGTCCGCCGACGACGGCCCGCACCGTGTCGACGAAGTCGGTGAACCCGCCGACCACGATGGCCTCGGCCGGGCTGATCCCGGCCCCCTCGGCCAGGGCCAGCATCTCGGCGTGGAGGCCGGGGTGGAACGTCTCGTGGGCTCCCACCATCGATTGGGCGATGTCGAGCACATCGGAGGTGGAGATGGGGGCGTCGGTCCAGCGGCCCTCGGCCACCAGCTCCACCCTGTCGGTGGCGTAGGCTCGGATTTCGGCTGCGTGGTTCAGCCCATGTTGACGGCCGATCTCGGCCCGGGATCCGGCGAGATCGACGACTCGAATTGGTGGACGCTGCACGGTTCCCCATCTCGGTCGGCCGGCGGGGACGCTGATGCCTCGCCGGTGAATGCCAACATGAATATCCGTTTCCGCCCGGTTCGTCAAACTTTGCCGGGTCCCAAGCGTATTCTGTGGCCATGGATCTCTCCGCTGCCGTCACCACGGCACTATGGCTCGACCGTCTCGATCCACCGATCCGGCCCCGCCCCGGCCTGGCCCAACGACCTGAGGCCTCGGAGGCCGATGTGGCCATAATCGGTGGCGGTTTCAGCGGCTTGTGGACCGCCTACTACCTGATGGCCGCTGATCCGAACCTCCGGATCACGGTGGTCGAGCGGGAATTCTGCGGATTCGGTGCCTCCGGTCGCAACGGTGGCTGGGCCGTTGGTGAGCTGGCCGGCCCGCTCGAATGGTACGCCCGACGATCAACCCAGGCCGAAGCCATGCGGCTGGCCCGAGCGGTCTTCGACGCCGTCGACGAGATCGGTCGGGTGTCGGCCGAGGAAGATATTGATTGTCACTACGCCAAGGACGGTACGGTCAGGGTGGCCCGTAATCGACCCCAGGCCACCCGGCAGCGGGAGGAGATGGCCCATCACCGCCGCTGGGGCTTCACCGAAGACGAGATTCGTTTGTTGACCGGCGAGGAGACGGCCGCTCACATCGGGGCCAGCAGGATCCATTCCGGGATCTTCTTCGCTCCAACGGCGGCCCTCGACCCGGCCCGCCTCGTTCGGGGCCTGGCCGATGTCGTGGAGCGGGCCGGAGTCCGGATCGTGGAGGAGACGGCGGTGACCGGGGTGACGGGTCAGGCCCCTCACCGGGTGGCCACCGACCAGGGTGAGGTCAGGGCTGAGGTGGTGGTCCGAGCCACCGAGGCCTATACCCGCGACCTGCCCGGCCATCGCCGCGACCTCCTGCCCGTCTACTCGTTGATGGTGGCCACCGAACCCCTCAGCGCCGACCAGCTGGCCTCAGTGAAGCTCGATCGGCGTCCGACCTTCTCCGACGACCGCTTCATGGTGATCTACGGCCAGCGAACGGCCGATGACCGGATCGCCTTCGGTGGGCGGGGTGTGCCCTACCTCTTCGGATCCCGGATCGCCCGCTCGGCCGAGCTGCACACACCGTCGCACCAGCTGATCGCCGAAACCCTGGTCGAGCTGCTTCCTGGACTCGAGGGTGTCGGTTTCACCCACCGTTGGGGCGGCGTCCTGGGCATCCCCCGCAACTGGATTCCCGGCTTGACGTTCGACCGTCACCAGGGAGTCGGGGTATTGGGTGGTTATGTGGGCGAGGGGGTGGCCGCCGCCAATCTGGCCGGTCGAACCATGGCCGACCTGATCATCGGAACCGACAGCGAACGCACCAGTCTGCCCTGGGTCGGGGTCACCGCCAGGCGCTGGGAGCCCGAGCCGTTGCGCTGGCTGGGGGTTCGGTCCAGTCGCCGAATCCTGGGGGCGGCCGACGAGCGGGAGTCGAGCACCGGTCAGGAGGCAAAGCTCGCCTACCGGGTATCGCGCCTGCTGCGGGGGGCCGGCCGCTGAGACGCCCGCCGGGCCGCTCACTCGGCGTTGCGGAGTCGGGGGGTGATGGCCGGCCAGACTGGCCATGGCTTTTCCCGCGAGTATGGACAATACTTACCCCGTGGGCAGGAGTCCCCACCCATGGGGCGTGTTGGTGCATGCCTTTTCGCTAGGACACTCACGAGGATCGTAGGGCGCACAAGGTGACCAAGACGACGACGTCGGCTGGGCCGGGCACAACTCCAACTGCCGACAAGGGTGGAGCCCAGCTGAGCACGTTCGGTGGCGTGTTCACTCCCAGTGTCCTCACCATCCTCGGCCTTGTCCTCTTCCTCCGCCTCGGCTATGTGACCGGTGCCGTCGGCCTGGGTGAGATGCTGGTCATCCTGGCCCTTTCCACTGCGGTATCGGTGCTCACCACGTTCTCCCTGGCCGCGCTGGCCACCAATCTCCGGGTGGGCGGGGGCGGTGTGTACTTTCTCATCTCCCGCACTCTGGGCCCGGCATTCGGCGGGGCCATCGGCCTCGTGCTGTATGTGGCCATGTCGATCTCCATCGCCTTCTACGCCATCGGCTTGGGCGAAGCGGTGGCCAGTATCGTGGGCGCCACCGACCCGTTCTTCCCTCGCCTGGTGGCCCTGGGCACCATCGTGTTTCTACTCGGGGTGGCCTGGTTGGGGGCCGACATCGCCACCAAGCTGCAGTATGTGGTGATGGTCTGCCTGGTGGTGGCCATCGTGGGCTACATGGTGGGGGTGGCCGACGACCTCCGGCCGTCGCTCCTGGCCGACAACTTCTGGCGCCCGGCCGACGGTGAGGGCGTGTCGATGTGGGTGGGCTTCGCCATCTTCTTTCCCGCCATCACCGGATTCACCCAGGGCGTGGCCATGTCGGGCGACCTGAAGACACCGTCCCGCAGTATCAGCGTCGGAACCTTCAGCGCCATCGCCGTGTCCACCGTCGTGTATCTCGTGGTCATCCTCACCCTGGGCATGGTTGTGCCACTCGATGCCCTTCGGGAGGACACGGCCATCATGCGTCAACTGTCCCTGGCGCCGTGGCTGGTCGACGTCGGGGTTGTCGCCGCCACGCTGTCCTCGGCCGTTGCCTCCATCGTGGGTGCTCCCCGGGTGCTGCAGCGATTGGCGGCCGATCGTCTGATCAAGCCTCTCGACGGGTTCGCCGTTGGTGTCGGCCCGGCCGACAACCCTCGCCGGGGAGTGATGCTCAGCGCCGCCATTGCCTTGGTCACGGTTGGTATGGGAGATCTCAACCTGGTGGCCCCGGTCATCTCGATGTTCTTCCTGGTCACCTACGGGATGATCAACTACGCCACCTACTCCGAGGCTCGGGCCGGCAGCACATCGTTCCGACCCCGCTTCCGCTTCTTCGATTGGCGGCTCAGTCTGGCCGGGACGGCGGCCTGTCTGGGCACGATCGTGGCCATCAACCCGCTGGCCGGCATCGTGGCCGGCGGAGCCTTGTTCTGGTTGTATCGTTACCTGTCCCGCACCGTCCAGCAGATCCGGTGGGCTGACAGCACCCGGGGGTTCCACGCTTCCAACCTGCGGACCAATCTGGCCAACTTCAGCATGCAGACCGACACCAACCGGGATTGGCGGCCGTGCACGGTGGCGTTCGCCCCCCGGGATCCGACCCGGCGTCAGCGATTGTGCGAGGTGGCTCGATGGCTGGAGGGTGGGGTCGGGTTCACCACCGTGGCCCGCATCGTCGTCGGCAAGGGGCCGATGGCCCGCAAGATCGCCGGGCGCATCGATCTGGAACTGCAGAAGGAGCTGAGCGACGGTGACGGCATCGTCTATGGCCGGGTGCTGGCGGCCGACAGCCTCGACGACGGGGTCTCGGCCATGCTGCAGGCTCACGGTGTCGGTTCGCTGCGGGCCAACCTGGTCCTGACCAGCTGGTTCGAGGACGACTGCAATCGGGAGAAGGCCCTCGACCACGGTTCCATGATCCACACCGCCATTCGCCATGGCTGCAACGTCGGTATCGTCCACACCTCCGAGGCCGGCTGGTCGCGCCTGTCTCACGCCGCCGGCCGGGCCTCCCAACCGGTAATCCGGGTGTGGTGGTCCAACGATCACGACGGCCAGCTGTTAACCATGTTGGCCTGGATGTGCACTCGGGGATCGATATGGAGCGACGCCTCGATCGAGGTGCTGGTGGAGAGCGACGACCCATCCGATCGCGATCGGGTGGGCGCGCTGATCGACGACGCCCGACTGTCGGCCACCGTGGTCGGGCTGGCTTCGGCCCCCGAGTTCAACCGGCTCAACCGCTCGGCCGGCCTGGTATTCGCCCCGGTGCGGGTCCGTCACGGGCAGCCGCTGGGTCCCGGCGATCAGCCCCTTGACGCCTTGGTCGGCGGGCTCGGGGTGACGGTGTTCGCCCATGCCCCGACGCCTTTCGAGCTCGACGTTCAGCCCGACGACACCGACCTGGCTGCGGTGGCGGCCGCCCATGATCGCGCTTCGGCATTGTCGTCACGGGCCGAGCAGCTCAGCCAGGAGGCAGCCACCCTGCTGGTGACCGCCGAGCTGGCTCGAATAGACGTGCAGTCGGGACGCTCAGCCGACCTCGATGCCATGGCCACGGCCGAAGCCGACGCCCGCCAGGCCCAACGGACCTACGTCGACGCCCGCACCCGGGCCGACGAGGCCTGGCGACTGGTGCGGGAACTCGATCCCACGGCGGCCACCGACGCTCCCAAGCCCGACGACTGGATCGGCACGGCACCGGGCCGTCGCAACAGCTGAGAGTCGCCTCCCCGTCTACTCGTCAGACCGGCGGGGCGACGGCTTGGTCGCTGACCCAGTTGCCGTGGAAGCCAAACGGCACCCGTTGGGGCAGCGGTACCCGGGCCACGTAGCCTCGGCCATTGGGATCGAGGTCCTGGGCGTCCATCACCACGAACTCGGCCGTGCCCTGGTTCTGGTCGTGGACCAGGGTCAGCAGCCAGCCATCGTCCTCGGCGTCACCGTCGGGGCGGGACACGAAGACGGCCTCGCCGGCGGCCCGGCCCGGCCCGTGATCGAACTCGTGGCGAGTTCCGCTGACCAGGTCGTGCTTTATCGTCGTCCATCGCCCGCCTGGCCGGTTGGAGACGCCGGTGCAGTAGCCGTAACGATAGGGTTTGGTGGCCACTGGGCCCCGGGTTCGGGGGAACTCGTTGGGGGATTCGTCGATGACGGTGACCGAGGCTTGGCGCCGGGTCGGATCGAGTTCCCATCGTTCCAGTCGGGGAAGGTTCTCGAACGGTCCGAGGATGTCGGCGTCGAACATCTTGTCGAACACGCAGAGATCGAGGACGACCCCGCCGTCGGCCCGGTCATAGGCGTTCATGGGGTGGAAGGAGTATCCCAGGGGCACGTCGATCCAGATGATGTCGGCCGCCTCTCCCTGGCGGGGCAGCAGGCCGACACGGTTGCCGTAGTCAGGGTCCCAGCGGAAGGGGAAGCGGCCGCTCAAGGCCAGGTCGAGGTCGACGGTACAGGGCTGGTCGAAGACAATGGCGTAGCGAGTGGTGAGGGCCATGTCGTGGAGCATGGTCATGCCCGGTAGCGGGATGTCGACGGTCCGATTGACCCGTCCGTCCGACCCGACCACGACGTACTGGACGTGATCCAACCATTGGGCCCAGGCGTAGGTCATGGCGTGCATCTCGCCGCTGTCGGGATCGAACTTGGGGTGGGCGGTGAAGGCTCCGGGGAGCGTGCCGTCGAAGTCGTTGCGGGCGATGGTGTCGAGATCGTAGGTCAACTCGACCGGTGTTCCTCCGGCCTCGATCATGGCCCAGGTCCGTCCGGCGAATCCGCCTACGTTGGTGTTGGGACCGAGGGCCATGCCGCTCCAGTTGGGCCCGGCGACGTCGGGCTCGTCTCGAAGCCGGCTCAGATTGGCCGAGCCGACGTAGCGGTTGCGGTACCACTCGGCTCTGCCCTGGCGCAGGCGGATTCCGTGGACCATGCCGTCGCCGGCGAACCAGTGGTGGGTTGACGGGTCGACCGGCCCGGCGGGATTGGGACCGTTGCGGAGGTAGCGGCCTTCCAGCTCGGGGGGCAGCTCACCGATCACCGGTAGGTCGAAGGCGGTGACTTCATTGGTGACCGGGGCGTAGTTCCCGGCCAGGTAGGGGTTGGCTGCGGTGGTGGTTCGGCTACTCATTGTTTCTTCTGCCTTCGCTTGCTGTAACTAAGTTATAGTCATAACTTAGTTACAGCTCATGGTCACGTCAACCCCCGACATGCGACAACGCCTGCTGGACGCCGCTCTCGACGTCCTGCAACGGGAGGGTCCAGCCGCCCTCACCGTACGTAACATCACCGATCGGGCCGGCTGCTCCACCACCGGCATCTACACCTACTTCGGAGGCAAGAACGGCCTGGTCGACGCCATCTACCTTGACGGCTTCCAATCATTCGACACCGCACTCCAACCCCACTACCAGGCCGGGAACCTGATGGAGGCGGGCCGGGAGTACCGACGGTGGGCCCTGGCCAACCCCATGCACTACATGGTGATGTTCGGCCGAGCGGTACCGGACCACGGGCCATCCGATGACGCCTCGCAGCGAGCGGCGGCGTCGTTCCGGGCCCTGGCCGACGCCGTGGCCGTCACCGCTGCGGCGGCGGCCGAAGGCCAGGTCGATGGCCAGGCCGATGACCAGGCCATCGATGCCGCCTACCACCTCTACGCCGCAGTCCATGGCTATGTGATGCTCGAACTGGCCGGTATGGGCCCGGTGGAGGCCGAGCGACACCATGACCTCTACGAAAAGGGACTAGAGCAGGTCCTTCGGGGCATCGGCGTACCGGCGGCGGGCCACCGTTAACCACTGCAGCATCAACACCACCGCCAGCGGGGCGATGAACAGTGCGCCGACCCAAGCCATCCCCAGCGCCGGGGACTCGAAGATCGTGTTGTTGGTCATGGAGAACTCGGTCCGAGCGGCGACCCAGACGGCCGGAAGGCCGGCAGCCGACAACACCAGCGGTACCAGTCGCCGGTGGCGAAGCTTGCCGGCAACCAGCAGCGAGGCCGCCAGACTGGTCACAGCCAAGCCGGACAATGCCACCACATGGAAGGTGGGGGACCGGGTACTGACCCATACCGTGCCCACCAGAACCGCCGTGACCACCACGGCCGACAGGACAGAAACAGCGTGCTGGTTGGTCACGAACGTCATCGTACCGGCCGTGGTCCCCGGCCGGGGTGTGGGCGGCATCGCAGTTGACTCAAACGGGGTATGGCCCGGGGTAGGGTTGAACCGACATGACGACCGCAGCTCCCACCATTCTCGAAGGCCTCAACCCGGCCCAGCATGACGCCGTCACTCATCAGGGCGGGCCGCTGCTGGTGGTGGCCGGCGCCGGATCGGGCAAGACCCGGGTCCTGACCCGGCGGATCGCCTGGCTCATCGACGAGGGGGTCTCACCGTTCGAGATCCTGGCCATCACCTTCACCAACAAGGCGGCCGACGAGATGAAACACCGGGTGGCCGCCCTGGTTGGTCCGGTGGCCGAGAAGATGTGGGTCTCCACCTTCCACTCGGCCTGCGTTCGCATCCTCCGCCGGGAGGCCGACATCATCGGCTTCCCGTCCAACTTCACCATCTACGATCAGGCCGACGCCGTCCGCCTCACCGGTTATGTCATCCGCGACCTTGGTCTCGATCCCAAGCGTTACCAGCCGAGGGCCGTGCACGCCATCATCTCATCGGCCAAGAACGACGGCTTCGATGCCACCGCCTTCCACGCTCGCACCGAAGGCAGTGGTCGGCCCGGGATGGAGAAGCGGGCGGCCGATATCTACGTCGAATACCAGAAACGGCTGCTACAGGCATCGGCCATGGATTTCGACGACCTGTTGCTCAACACCGTCAAGCTCTTCCGCCAGTCACCGGAGACCCTGGCCTACTTCCAGCGCCGGTTCAAACACATCCTGGTCGACGAGTACCAGGACACCAACGGCGTGCAGAACGAGCTGGTGGTCAAGTTGGCCGAAGCCCACGGCAACGTGACCGTGGTCGGCGACTCGGACCAGTCGGTCTACCGGTTCCGGGGGGCCGACATCCGCAACATCATCGAGTTCGAGCACGCTTTTCCCGACACCACGGTGGTCCTGCTGGAGCAGAACTACCGCTCGACCCAGACCATCCTCGACGCCGCCAACTCGGTCATCGCCAACAATTTCGGCCGTAAACCCAAGAATCTGTGGACCGACGAGGGTGGCGGTGACCTCATCATCCGCTACCACGCCGACGACGAGATCGACGAGAGCCAGTACGTGGCCGGCGAACTGGCCCAGCTCCACGACACCGGCGAATTCCGTTGGGGCGAGATGGCGGTGTTCTACCGGACCAACGCCCAGTCCCGGGTGCTGGAAGACTACTTCATGCGGGTCGGCATCCCCTACAAGGTGGTGGGAGGAACCCGCTTCTATGATCGCCGGGAGATCAAAGACGCGGTGGCCTATCTGAAGGCGGCATCCAACCCGGCCGACGAGGTCTCGATCAAGCGCATCATCAACGTGCCCAAGCGGGGGATTGGCAACACCACCGTCGGCAAGATCGAATCCTTCGCCCGGACCAATGCCATCACCTTCATCGAGGGTCTGCGCCGGGCTGAGGAGGCCGGTGTGGGCGGCCGATCGCTGAAGGGGGTGGCCGGCTTCCTGTCGCTGCTCGACTCGTTCACCGAGGAGCTGGCCGAAGGCCCGGCCGCTGCTCTGGAGGCCATCCTGCGGGACACCGGTTATGTGGCCGAATTGGAAGACGACAACTCGATCGAGGCCGAGGGCCGGCTGGAGAACCTGCAGGAGCTGATCGGCACGACCCAGCAGTTCGAGGACATCGACGAGTTCCTGGAGCAGGTAAGCCTGGTCACCGACACCGACCAGCTCGATGACGACAGCTCCTCGGTGGTTCTGATGACGCTGCATGCGGCCAAAGGTCTGGAGTTCCCGGTGGTTGTCATCATCGGATTGGAAGACGGCATCTTCCCCCATATGCGGTCACTGACCGATCCCGACGAGATGGAGGAGGAGCGGCGCCTGGCCTATGTTGGCATCACCCGGGCCCGCCAGCGCCTTTACCTCACCAACGCCTGGTCCCGACTGCTCTTCGGTCAGACCGGCTACAACCCGCCCAGCCGCTTCCTCGATGAGATACCGCCGGAACTCACCAGCGACGCCCCCGGTAGCCGCGACTCCGGAAGTCGGACCAAATCGGTGTTCGGACGTAGTGGACGCAATCCGGGCGGTGGTGGTACCGCCACCTCGTTTGCCTCCGGGCGGAACCGGCTGGTCGACGCCGCCCTCAAGCCGAAGGGGCCGCAGCCGTCGGGAGCGGCCGGGGTTGATTTCAGGATCGGCGACGATGTGGTCCACAAGAAATGGGGCGAGGGCGTCGTCCTGGGGGTCGACGGTATCGGCGACAAGGCCGAAGTGGTGGTCAACTTCGCCTCGGTCGGCCAGAAAACCCTGCTGTTGGCCTGGGCTCCGCTGGAAAAAGTCTAAGCGACCAGGGCCAGGGCGCCGGTCGATCGACCGGCCGAACAACTACCGTGGGAGGTACTGTGAGCCTTTCTGAGCTGCCGGCCACGGCCGAAACCTGCACGGGGTGCCTCCACCCGGTAGCGGCCGAGGCCCGTTACTGCCCGCAATGCGGACTGCCCCACATTGCCGCCACATCGGCTGAAGCCGACAGTCCGGACGAACCGGGGAAAGGGGTGGTCTGGCCGGTGGTGGCGGTCGTGGCCTTGGCCGCCGGGGTGCTGGGATGGCAGGTGCTGGGAGGCCGGTCACCGACTCCGGTCGGGGATCCGACAACCGGGGCCGATCAAGCGGCCGACGCCACCACCGTTCCCGCCGACGGTGAGTCGGAGGCCACCGACATGGCGGCATCGGCCCAGGTGGTGACGACGCCGCCCCCGGACGAGGTTGACCTCATCGAGGTCTCGGTGTCCGACCTGGCCGAGGACGACACCTTCGCCTCCCTGGCCGGCCAGTACCTGTTCGCCTCCCACTCTCAGGGTTTGGTCCGCATCGACATCGACGGTGGCCAGGTCGATGAGTTCGACTGGCCCGAACCCCACGAGTCCGTGGTCGGTCGGTACCGGGACCAGCTGATCCTCCTCGATGGACAGGGTCGGGTGAGCGCGGTGTCCGTCAGTCGGCCCGGGGCACCGTCAACCACCCTGTTCGATCTCGAAGGCCAGCAGGTGTTCGACGCCCGGATGGTCGATGACCGGATACTGGCTTTGGTCGTGTGGGTAGCCGACGACCTCATCCCGTCCGGGTCGGTGCGCCTTCTGGTGGACCTCGAGACCAAGACCCAGCTCGACGTGGTCAACGGCTGGCGGGCCGATGACGTGACCTGGGTACCGGGCGGTGGTGTGTTCCAGTTCGTGGACGGCGCCTACCGACGGGTGGCCGAGGGCCATGTGATGGCCGCCACCGACCGGGAGATCCTGATCTACCGCTGCGATGCCCCTGACGACTGTCAACCTCGCTGGATTGATCGCGACCGCGGACAACCGTCGGCTAGTCACCCACCGCCGGAAGGCATCTGGGGAGTCGAGCCGGTCGACGGGTCGGATCGGGTGATTCAGGTCTATCAGGAAGACACTCCCCGATACTTCGACATCGACCAGGGCTGGTACCTGCCGGCCAACCTGGCCGGCCCCGCCCCCGACGTCGGCTTCCTCCAACAGACCAGCGGACCGGCCACCGCCAACGACCGGTTTCTCTTCGTGCCCCAGGCCAAGTCAGTGCTGATCTATGACCTCCACACCCAGGACACCTACCGCCTGGGGCTGGGTCATCTCGACTTCTTTGGTTCCCTCAACCTGGTTCTGGCCCCCAAGCCGCCACCTCGGGGGACCGGAGCATGATGACAGCCGAATCCTGCTCGGGTTGCGGTCGCCGACCTGATCCCAGGGACCAATACTGCATCGAGTGCGGGACGGCTTTGACCTCTGCCGACAGTAACGCCGGGCAGGGACCGTCCGTCGTCACTCCGGCCACCGCCACCTCGTCGGGCGCCCGGTCCGGCGCAGGCAGAGCCGGTCGGGCCGTCATGGCGGTTCTGGGTCTCGCCGTTTGCTTCGTGGCCTGGACTGTGTTTCAAGCCCCGACCGAACAACTGGGGCGGGTTTCCGGCGCCCTCAATGCCGGCCGCCAGGTGGTGCCGGTCGACTGGGCCGATGGTCCCACCGGCCGACCGCTGATCGCCGTCGATCTGACCGAGGTTGGAGGCTACTCGAGGTTCGGCGCCATCCCGCCGTCGGCCGCCTTTTCCGCCAGCCTGGAGGAGCTGGGTGTGGCCCCGCTCGAGTTGGGGGACCTGGCCGGTCTCGACGACCACTACATCGTCGTCAGCAACTACATCGAGACGCTCCTCATCGACCCCGGCACCGGCACCATCGAGACCGTCAGTCCCGGCGGCCTGGTGATCGGGCAGTTCGAGGATCGGCTCGTGGTGATGACCGACAAGCAGATCATGACGGTGCCCGTTGCCAGCCCGCTAGCGGATCAGACGTCACTCTTCCAGCATGACGGCGATTCCCCCGACTACATAGAGCTGACCGACAACGGCATCCTCACCCTGTCGAACTGGCTGTTCGACGAGACCGCCGCCGATGATGACGGGCCTCAGGAGCCCGAACTCATCCGGCACGACATCGATCTTCGATCGGGCGAGGTGGCCTCGAACCCGGTGCCAACCGAGAACGCCATCGGCCCCTCAGTGGCCGTTCAGTGGGCCTCGGGCTACGGGACCTATGCCGTGGAAGCCAATGGCGGGTTCCGACAGCTGAGCGCCGGCTTTCCGGCCGCCCACGGCCAAGACAATATCTTGATTGTCACCTGCGATAGCCCCGACGACTGCCGCTGGTCGTGGATCGACGTCCAAAGCGGTGATCCGGTTGACCGCCACGTTCCCCCGCCCGATGAGCTGGCCGAGCTTCAGATCGTCGACGTGGTGGGCGACGACGATCGGTTCCTGCTGTTGGGGCGAGAACGAAGCCAGGTCTACTTCGACACCTTGGACGGCGCCCGCTACGAAGGTCCGTTGCGGCCCGAGTGGCACACCGGGTTGACCCTCGACGCTGAGGCGATCTCACCCGATGGCCGCTACCTGTTGGTGCCCAACGCCGATGGACTGATCGTCCATGACCTGGAGACCGAAGAATCGGGGTCGTTGACCCTCGAAATGACCGGTGATCCCCTGCGGATCGAAATGGTGCCCAAGGCAGCTGTCCGATGAGCGGCCCCGGCGATCCCTCCGTCGACCGGCCGCTTTCGTCAGGCCCGAACCCTTGTCGTGGTTGTGGCGCATCGCTGCTCCCCGGCGCTCGGTTCTGCGCCCACTGTGGCCTGTCAACCGATTCGGTCGAACAGGAACCGGTTTCCGTCCTCGGCGAAAACGGGGCGCCCGACAGCCCGGTGTCGGCCGCCACCGCCGGTCGGGCCCATCGACAGGGTGTACCCGAGTGGCTGGCGGTTACGGCCGGCGTGGCTGCCGTCTTGGCCGTCTGGTTCGTCATCAGCCGCCCCAGCGGCGACACTGCAGCCATCGACAGGGCCACCGGGGAGGCCACCACGGAGTTGGCTGACGGCTTCACCGCCGAGGTTCCGGTCGATCGGCCGTTCGGCTCGACCACGCTTCCGTCGGCCGATCAGACAACCGATCAGACAGCCGAGTCGACGACCGAACGGGCCGTCGGTGTTCCTGTCGTCGGCGAGGCCGATCGTCCCACCGGCGTCGACCGTCCCGCTGATTCGGGAGTGGTGCTGGACGATCTCAATCTCGAAGGTTGGAGGCTGTTGGTGGGTGACGGCCACGCCATCGTCGACATTGACCTGGGAACCGGTGGCCAGACCCGGCACGACGGATTGGGCGCACCGATCTCGGTCGTTGGTGATCGTCTCCTGGTCTACCGCGATTCCCGGTTGTCCTGGCTGTCGCCCCAGGAGTTGACCGAGCCGGCTGAGGAGCTGGTGGAGGCTCCGGCCCTGCAGCGCATGTTCACCCGAGGTCGAGCGGCCGATCGACCGGTGGTGGTGGTCACCGAGGTTGATGGACCGGCGGTGTGGTGGCCCAACAACAACGCCAATCCCCAAACCTGGGTCAAGTTGCGACTGAGCGATGGTGAGGTGCTGGATTCGATTGCGTTGTCGGAGACGGTGTTCGGCGGGCCGGAGGTGGTGGCCACGGTGGGGTCCGGCACCTTCGAACGGATCGACGGCCGCTGGGAGCCCGTGGGCGATCTCTTCGCTCCTTCGGCCTCACCGGATGCCATTGTCGGGCAACGCTGCGATCAACCGGATTCCTGTTCCTGGATTCTCCAGTTCCGTGGTGACGTCGCCGACTCCCCCCAGCGACTGACCGCGCCGGTTGACGGGCCGTTCGATTTGGCTCTGGTGGCCGACGCCGATCGGGTTCTGCTCCGCAGCTCCGACGGGGTAACCGACTACGGTTCGGGTCGCTTCGTCCCGATGGTGGGAGCCAACGCCACCACCCTGGCCGCCACCAATCGGGTCAATGTGCTGGCCATGGCCGACGCCACCGGTCTGGGACAGCGCTCGGCTTGGGTGACGGTTGCCGATCTGGATGCTCCGGCCGGCCGGGAGGCGGTCGAGATCGAGGTGAGTGCCTTGACCCCGCGGTGGCTCGTGCTGCTACCGCCCCGGTCTTGAGCCTGGGGCGCCCGGCTTGGGGATGTGAAGGCTTCTAGGCGAGGAGCGCGTCGAGGGAGGCTGCGATCTCCTTGGTGGTGGTCATCGGGCCGGGTTCGAGGGCCGTCACCGTACTGATGTAGCTGATCGATATCCGGTCGGTCACCACCGCCAGGTCGGTCTGGGGGTCCAGCGATTCGTTGACCGGGCTGAAGTCGAATCTGACATCGTAGCTGTCGAGATGCCCGGGCTTCGGTTCGAGCCGTATGGTGGTCATGGTGCGGAGCGGGCCGGGGGCCACTGTGGCCCAGGACCAGCCTTCGATCTCATCCAGTGAGCGGTGGGGGACGTTGATGTTGAGAACGGGTGAGGTGCCCGGGGCACGGGCGATCCGGCACTCCGGCAGCATCGCCTCCACCACCTGCTGGGCCACGCCGGCCGCCGTGCTCCAGTCGAGGGTGGCCACAATCTCACCCCAGGCCTGCCCCTCCACCGCCCCGCTGTCGACCGCCTGGCTGACGGCCACCCCGGGAGTTCCGTAGTTGCGGGCGGTGACGGCGGCTCCGAGGGTTCCGGAGTAGTACACGGCCCGGCCCACGTTGGCCCCCGGGTTGATACCACTCACCACCAGGTCGGGCTGGAACCCGAACGCTCCGAGGTGCGCGTACATCACGCACAGGGCGGGCGGGCCGGAGACGGCCCAGGCGTGATCGATCCCTTCGATCCGGGCGGCGTGAACCTCTCGGTCGTCGTCGTAGACGGAGCCGATGGAGGCGGCCGCTCCCGAGTATTCGCTGTCGGGGGCGACGACGGTGACCTGGCCGAACTTGACCATTGCCCGGGCCAGTTCGTGAAGGCCGAGGGAGTCGACTCCGTCGTCGTTGGTCACCAGGATCTGCAGCGGTTGGTCAGGCACCCCATGACCCTACTGCCATCAGCTGACGACCGGCGAACACTGTTCTAGGGTTCGCCACAAGGTACATTTTTACCTTGACTACCTTGTGGTGAAATGTAATAATCAGCAAATGGTACTTAGTTCGGATGGGCACCATGCCCAGATCATGCGCGGCGTGCTCGACATGTGTGTCCTGGGCTGTCTGGTCGACTCTCCCTCCTACGGCTACGAGCTGCTGCAGAAGCTGGAACAGGCGGGTATGCCGGCCGGCAGCGAGGCCAGCATCTATCTGGTGCTCAAGCGGCTCAAGAAACACGATCTGGTGGAGGCCGAGCTGGTGGCATCCGACAGCGGGCCCGCCCGTAAGGTCTACCAGCCCACCGACCTTGGCCGTCAGACCCTGTCCGAGTGGATAGACGATTGGCGGACGGTGAACCAGGGGGTGGAAACGATCCTGGCCGCCCACCTGCCCTCATAGAGATGGATCGAAGCGTCCCGGCGGAGGCCACGGCCGGAAAAGTGTATAAAGACCCTAAACGGAAAGGGGAAGTCCTGTGATCTGGATCTATCTCGCATCCGCCATCTTCGGTGGCAGCTTCCTGATTCCCATGATTCTGGGCGGCCTGGGATCAGATATGGAGGTCGACTCCGACCTCGAACTTGATACCGACGTCGACTTTGATGCCGACGTCGAACTCGATGCCGACATCGACGTTGATGCCGACATCGACGCTGACCCGGCGTCCCAGTCGCCGGTATCAGCCGGTGTTGACGCCAGCCAGGCCATCGTCGGAAGCC
Organism: Acidimicrobiales bacterium; assembly: GCA_965216685.1. GTDB lineage: Bacteria > Actinomycetota > Acidimicrobiia > Acidimicrobiales > SZUA-35 > JAHELU01. The sequence goes on along the minus strand of OZ244195.1, from coordinate 980,208 downwards.
TACTCTCGTTCCGATCGGCCGTGTTCTTCAGCGCCTTCTTCGGGGCGGCCGGCATCGTCTTCACCACGCTTGGCTACAACCCGGTGATCACCTTGGTGACCGCTCTGGTTCTCGGCGTGATCGCCGCCGTGGCCAATTCGGTGTTGTTCGGCCTGCTGAAAGCCTCGGAGGTGACATCGCAGGTGGGGGAGCGGACCTTTGAGGGCCGACCGGCTTCGGTGACCATTCCCATCGGCGACAATCAGCGAGGCCGAATCCGTATCGATCTGGCCGGACAGCCCCACTACCTGGTAGCCGAATCCTACGACAACGAGACCTTCCTACCCGGCCACGAGGTGGTGGTGGTTGAGATCGTCCAGGGTGTAGCCCGGGTCGCCTCGCTGATCGACCTGGAATGAGTCTCGCCATCATGCCCTTGTCCTGTAGCCACCATCCGGTCCCCATCGGTGGTTCCCGCCCAGTTCCTGTCCCCAGTTCGCCCAACAGTCCCGTTCTTTCCCAAGGAGGAACACCATGGAATTCATAGCTGTCATCGCAGTCTTCGTTGTCGCCATCATCATGGCCGCGGCGTTCGCCGTCCGGAGTCTCATCGTCATCTGTCCTCCCAACAAGGTGGCGGTGGTCTCGGGCCGAACCCGCCAGTTGTCGGACGGGCGGGCAGTCGGCTACCGGGTGATCAAAGGGGGACGGACCATCCGTATCCCGTTGATCGAGAAGGTCGACTATATGGACCTCAATACCATCCCTATTGAGGTGTCGGTCAGCAACGCCTACTCCAAGGGTGCCATCCCGCTTGACGTGCAGGGCGTGGCCAACATTAAGGTGTCGAGTCGCGAAGGTGTACTCGAGAACTCGGTCGAGCGATTCCTCGGTCGGCCGGCCGACTACATCCAGCAGATCGCCAAGGAGAACCTGGAGGCCAACCTGCGAGGCGTCCTGGCCACCCTGACCCCGGAAGAGGTCAACGAGGATCGGCTGAAGTTCGCCCAGACCTTGATCGACGAGGCCGACGACGACATCCGTACCCTGGGACTCGAACTCGACGTTCTCAAGATCCAGAACGTGACCGATCAGGTCGGCTACCTCGAGGCGGTCGGTCGGCGTCGCACCGCCAATGTGTTGCGGGAGGCCCGGGAGACCGAAGCCGACCAGACGGCCGAGGCGGAAGAGGCCGAAGCCAGCGGACGGCAACGGGCCGAACTGGCCCGGGTCCAAGCCGATCTCGTCATCGCTGAGGAGGAGAACAAGCTACGGGTCCGTCGCGCCGAGCTCGAGGCCGAAGCCCACTCGTCGGAGGAGCGGGCCGAAGTGGCAGCCGAGCTGGCCCGGGTGGAAGCCGAGCAGCGGCTGGAAGCCGAGCGGATCGAGCTGCAGAAGCGTCGGCTGACGGCCGATGTGCTGGAACCGGCCCGGGCCCAGCTGGAGGCCATGCAGCTGGAAGCCCAGGGACGAGCAGCCCGAATCGTCGAGGACGGTAAGGCCGAAGTCGAGGTCTACCGGCGCCTGCAGGAGGAGTACGCCTCGGCCGGACCGGAAGCCCGCGACATCCTGATGCTCAAGATGCTGCCTGAGATCGTGGAGCTCATCACCGAGACGGTCAACGGGATCGACATCGAGAAGCTGACCGTGATCGACAGCGGAACTGGCGACGGCGGAGTTGGCGGGGTGGCTCGTCAGATGCCGGCCGCGGTGGTGTCGATCGCCGAGCAGATCGAGACGGCCACCGGAGTCAACATTCTCGATGTTGTGGCTCGCAGAACGCCGGCCGTGGCAGCGGTCGAGCTACCCGTTCTCGACGGTGGTGACGGTACGGACCCGGGCGCCGATGTCGGTTCGGTTGCGGCCGGACAGGAAGCCGAGGCGGCCAACGGATCATCGGTCGTCGACGAACCGACCGGATAGGTAACCCCGCTAGTCCCGATTTCCGACAGGGTGTCGTTCAACCTGGTCACAGCGCTTGCCACGGTCAAAAGCGGTGCCTGCGCCTCGCGGCGGCGCTCCCCTCCGGGCGCTCCCCTCCGGGCGCTCCCCTCCGGGCGTTGAGGTTTGGCGCGTTGACGACCCGTTCAGGTGCTTGTTTGGCTGGTTGGCGACCCGTTCGGGGGTCGCCAACCAGCCAAACTTCATGAGTGCCGGGAGCGCATCGTATCGATCGCCGACATCGGTACCGGAAATCAGGGGCGAGGGCGACCCCGATGACGACCATCGGGGTCGCCAACGGTCGACATCAGTGGCCAATGGTGGAGCGGCTGGCGCCGAAGTCCTAGACTGTGGGCCGGGGAGGTACCGGATGGCGCCGCCCAATGCCAACGATGGACCGGTGGACGGGTCAATAAGGCGGTGACGTCCTCCCGGTCGGTCGTCCAGACCGACCATTGCTCACGAGCCAAGAGATCGATACGGTGCCCAACCCGTCCGGAACCGACGCCGAGACCAACAACCCCCTATTGGAGCAAGAGCCGACCACTGATCGGCCGCTCTTCCAATCCGGCGTATCCTCGGCCAAGATCCTGCCCGGGGAGTCCGAGGTACCGTTCGCCCCCGTGGCTGAACGGCGACGACCGCACACCGATCAGGGATCGCTGCTGCTGGCCGTGCTCGACGGGTTCCGTTGGCGACGTCCACTGATGCTTGTGTTGGCCGTGGCTGTTGCCGGATCGGTCATGCTGGCCGCCACCCGGGGTGGCTCATTCGAGACCGCAGGGCGAACCTCGAACGCCATCGCTGATCTGGGGAGCGATCTCGGCCGGCAGCAGTCGGCGCCGCCGCCTGGTCGGGGTGAGGTGGGGGCCGGCACAACGTTGCCGACCGACCGCCAAGCATCGGACGACGACGACCAGCAGGCCGTTGAGCCCCTGCAGGTCGTGGCCTCCACCGCAGCAACGTCGACCATGTCAACCACCGCCTCGCCCCAGCGGTCGGCCCCTGGTGAGGTGGCCGCCGGCTCGACCAGCGGGCCCACAGTGTCGTCATCGAGATCAACCGTGTCGTCAACCTCGGCCGCTGGGCCGGCCGCCTCCGAGGGCCAATCGTCGACGACGTCGACCAACGGGCTGTCGACGACCAACGAGCGAACCACAGTCACTCAGCAGACCGTCACCACGCCGCGGCCCACCACCACGACCGCACCGACCACCACCACCACCGCACCGACCACCACCCGACCCCCCACGACCCGGCGACCGACCACCTCGGTGGTCCTTGTCAACGGCGAGTCGTCAGGCGGATTCGAGAGCCCGTCGATCCGATCGGACATGGTCTGGCTGGCCAACGGCGAAGTGGGCCAATGGCGTTCCACCAACGACGACATCCAGTTGATGCGATCCGGATTCGAAGGCATCTCATCGGTCGACGGCGGCCAGTTCGCCGAGCTGAACTCCAGCTCCCAGGGCGGTCTGTATCGCACCCTTTCGGTCGAGCCGGGAACCGAGATCCAATGGACGTTTCTCCACCGGGCCCGGAGCGGGACCGAGGTGGTGCACGTGAAGATCGGCCCGCCGGGGGATCTCGACAGGGTCCAGACGGTGGAGACCGGCACCCGGTGGCAGACGTACTCGGGACGCTGGACGGTGCCCGACGGTCAGACTTCGGTGCGTTTCATGCTGTGGTCGATGGAGTCTGGCCCCTACGGCAACCTGGTCGACGCCGTTCAGTTGGTGGCCCACCGCGACTGACGGTCACGGCGCTACCGAGCGAACACCTGTCGGTCGTCGCTGAACGCCTTGAACTCCAGCGCATTGCCCGCCGGATCAAGCACGAAACAGGTGTGCTGCTCACCGGGCTGCCCGGCGAAACGGACGGTCGGTTCGATGATGAACAGGGCGTCGGCCCGGCGAAGCCGGTCCACCACGTCGGCCCAGACCGATCGGTGCAGCAGGATGCCGAAGTGTTCGGCCGGCACGTCGTGGCCGTCCACCACATTGGACGACGGGGATGGCCGATCCGGGCTGAGGTGGGCCACCACCTGATGGCCCCACATGTCGAAGTCGACCCAGGTTGATGCCGACCGACCTTCCCGGCAACCCAGAACCTGACCGTAGAAGTAGCGGGCGAGATCGAGATCGTCAACCGGGAAGGCCAGATGGAACCGGGGTCGGGCCATGTGGGGCATGGTCGCACCGGTCGCCAACTCACTCAGGATCCCATCATCGAAATGAGCCAGTGAGGTCAGCACCAGATCGGCAATCCCAAAACCGATGAGGTCACGACAACCGGGGTCGGGTACGGCCACCACCGTCATCCCGGCGCTCTTGGCCGAGAGGCAGCCGGTCACCGAATCCTCGAACGCCAGACAGTGCTGAGGCTTCACTCCCAGCTTGGCCGCAGTGCTCAGGTAAGGCTGCGGGTGTGGTTTCCCGTGTTCATCGTGTTCGGCCGAGTGACTGATCTCGAAATGGGATTCCAGATCCAGCGACGCCAGCACGGCGTCGATCAGGCGACCATCGGAGGAAGAGCACAGGGCGAGCCGGAGGCCGCTGGCGGCGCACTTCTCCAGAACATCGACCACTCCGGGTAACGCCTCGGCCGTTGCCACCAGTTCGACCACCCGGTCGATGACCTGGTCGGCCACCACGCTCGGAGCCGGCTCGCTCCACGGGTGGCGGTCGTGCCAGATCTTCACCACGTCCCGCATGCGCACCCCCATGGTGTCGACGAAATCGTCGTCGGTCAGCGGGATGCCCAGCCGAGCGACCGCCTCGGCCTCGGCTTTTCGCCACAGAGACTCGGACTCCAGGAGCAGGCCGTCCATATCGAAGATGGCGGCCTCAAAGGACCTGGTGCTGCGGTGCATCCCTACATGGTAGGACAACTGCCGCCCAGTGGCTTCGGCCCGGAGCCGCCACAGGGCCTCGCCGCCGGCTCGAACTCGAGTTCTCGGCTGCCGAAGCCGAAGAAAATCGTCGGTCGGCCGGTATCAGGTGGGGGGTCGGCGGCGTCTAACACATACGGTCGCCAGTCCCACTGGAGGGAAGGACTGGCGACCGTTTCGGTCACTTCGTCAAATGGTGGTGCGGGTTCGTCAGACCACCGAGCCGTCGCTCGTCGTCAGCGTCACCGGGGTCGGCAGCTGGTCGATGGGCAGATGACAGACGATGGTGTGACGGTCTCCGACTTCGACTGCCGGCGGGATCTCGACATCGCAGGTACCGGGGATGTGATACTGGCACCGGGTGTGGAACACGCAGCCCGGCGGTGGATTGGCCGGGGTAGGGATGTCGCCGGTGAGAGGGATCCGTTCCTTGGCCACACCGTCGACACTGGGAACGGCCGAAAGTAGAGCCTCGGTGTAGGGATGAACCGGGCCCTCGAACAGGGCGTCGGTGCCGCCCTTTTCCATTATTCGGCCCACGTACATGACGGCGATCCGGTCGGCCAGGTAGCGCACCACGTTGATGTCGTGGGTGATGAACAGGTAGCTGATCCGCTCGTCGTGCTGGAGGTTGGCCAGCAGGTTCAGAATGGCGGCTTGAACCGACACGTCGAGGGCGGAGGTCGGCTCATCACACACCACCAGTCGGGGATCGCCGGCGAACGCCCGGGCGATGGCCACCCGCTGTTTCAGGCCACCGGACAGCTGCCGGGGCCGCACATCGAGGTGGTGGGACGACAACCGCATGGCTTCGGCGATCTCCTCCACTCTCTTGTCGGCGGCGGCACCCGACACGCCGGTGAGGGTGGTCACCGTACGCCTCAGGATGCGGCGCACGGTCCATGACCGGTTCAGGGCCGAATCGGGATTCTGGAACACCATCTGCAGCGCCTGGATCGATTCCTTGCGTCGCGAAGTGGCTTCGGCCTTCATCGGTCGGCCGTCGAGGATCATCTCGCTGCCAGGGTCAGCGGCGTGCACTCCCAACATGGCTTTGGCCAGCGTCGACTTGCCCGATCCGGATTCACCGACCAGACCCAGGGTCTCACCTTCGGCGAAGCCAAGATCAACGGAGACGAGAGCGGGAATATCGCGCCCCTTCTGCCGGAAGGTCTTGGAGACACCGTTCAGTTCGAGAACCTTGTCATCGCTGATGTCGTACAGGGGGATCTTCTCTTCCGGAGCCGTGATCTCGGTTACCTCATCGGGATGGTGGCAGCGGGTCCAGCGGCCGTCGTTGAGCGCCACGATGGGGGGCGTCTCCGATCGGCAGGTGGCTGAGGCGATAGGGCAGCGGTCGACGTAGACACAGGTCTTCAGCTCGGTGCCGATGGGCGGCATGTTGCCGGGAATGGTGGACAGCGCCCGGTCGGTCTTACGGAGCCCGGCCCGGGGGATGGCGTTCATCAGGCCAATGGTGTACGGGTGGCGGGGCTGGTCGAACAGTTCATCGGCCGGGGCCTCCTCGACCATGCGCCCGGCGTACATCACGCCGACCCGGTCACACATGGTGCGGATCACACCCAGGTTGTGGGCGATGAGGAGCACGGCGGCATCGGTCTGGCTACGAAGCTCTCGCACCAGATCGAGGACCTCGGCTTCAACTGTGGCATCGAGACCAGTGGTGGGCTCATCCAACACCAGCAACTTCGGGTCTCCGGCCAGGCCCATGGCGATCACCACACGTTGGAGCATGCCGCCGGACAGTTGGTGGGGATAGCGCTCCAACACCGACTTCGGGTCGGCGATCTTGACCCGCTCCAGGGCGGCCAGGGCGTTGGCCTCCGCCTCCTCCTTGCCCTGCCCTATGATCCGATAACACTCGGCCACCTGCTTGCCGATCTTGAGCGCCGGATTCATGGCCTGAACCGGGTCCTGGTAGACCATGGCGGCCTCGGTGCTGCGGAAGCTCCGCAACTCGGCGGCCGACATCTCGGTGATGTTCCGTCCGTTGGCCAACACCCGCCCGCCGGTGATTTCACCGTTACTGGGCAGGAAGCGCAGGGCGGCGTAGGCCGAGGTCGACTTGCCGCAGCCCGATTCACCCACCAGTCCGTAGGCCTCGCCCGGTCTGATCTGGAAGGTCACACCTCGTAGCACCTCACGAGGGTTGCCCCTGACGTGGTAGACCAGTCGGAGGTTCTCCACCGAGAGGGCGGCGGTGTTCGGGTCACCCCGGTCGATGGGAATTTCGGAATCCATTACCGCTGTCATAGCTCGTATCGTCCCCTAACTTGTCCGCTCATGAAGAATCAGCCCTTGTAGACCTTGTCCAAGGAGTCGGCGATCAGATTCACACCAATCACCAGGATGGCGATGGCCAGGGCCGGGAAGATCGACGGCCACCACTGGCCTGCTTTGACCAGCTCGTAGTTCTGGGAGATGTCGGTGCCCCAGTCGGCCACGGTCACATCGTCGGCGCCCAGACCGAGGAAGGCCAAGGTGGCCACGGTGAAGATGGCGTAACCGACACGCACCGTGAACTCCACCACCAGCACGTTGGTGATATTGGGCAGGATCTCCCGCAACATGATGAACAAACCCGACTCGCCTCTCAGCTTGGCCGCAGCCACATAGTCGAGTTGGGATTCGGCCAGAACGGCGGCCCGAACCGTTCTGGTGACCACCGGGGTGAACAGTCCGGCGATGGTCAACACGATGGCGATTCGGGACGCCCCGAACACCACCAACACCATGATGGCCAGGAGGATGACCGGCAGGGACAGGATGGCCTCCATGATCCGGCTGAGGATCTCGTCGACCCAGCCCCGGTAGTAGCCCATGACCAGGCCCAGGATGGCCCCGAGAGCGACGGCGATGACGGCGGCGGCCGGGGCATTGATCAGCACGTTGTCGGCCCCGTAGACGACCCGGGAGAACACGTCGCGGCCGGTGCCGTCGGTTCCGAACCAGGCGTCGGCGCTGGGCGGTGATCGGGGGATGACCTGGTCGTTGACCCGCACCGGGTCCAGCTCCGGGTAGCGGGCGAAGAGGTCGGGGGCGACGCCACAGGCCAGCCAGACCAGCACAATGAAGAGGCCGATCAGAAACGACGGGGTGCGAAACAGCTCCCGCCGTTGCTCGCCTCGCACCGACTTTCGGTCGAGCGCCGGCGAGGCGCTTACCGGAACCGATCCCTCAGCCCCTGCGGTTTCCAGTTCGAGATCAAGTTGGTCTTCCACTACGTTGCTTTCTTCCACCATTCCCCCTAGTCGATCCGGGCCCGGGGATTCATCCAGGCGATGAGCAGGTCAGCGGCCAATGTCGACAACATGAAGATGATGGCCACGGTTATGACCCCGGCCTGCAGCAGCGGGAAGTCGGGAGCGGTGGCCGCCCGCAGGATGAGGCCACCCAGGCCCGGATAGTTGAACACCAGCTCCAGGCCGACCAGGCCGCCGAACAAGTAGCCCATTTGGGTACCGGTGACGGCCACAGTGGGCTGCAGGGCATTCTTCATGATGTGTTTGCGAATGACCTCGCTGGGTGACAGCCCTTTCATGAAGGCCGTGCGGCTGTAATCCGATTCGAAGGCGGTGATGGCTCCGGCTCGGGTGATACGGGCGATGTAGCCGAAGTACACGAAAAGAATGGCCAGCGCCGGCAGGAGGATGTATCGGATCTGGGTGAAGAACCCGGCGTCGGCCGGTGGGTTCGCGATGGAGGGCAACCAGCCGAGCTGCACGCCGATGAGGAACTGCAGGAACACACCCGATACGAAGTCGGGAATCGAGGCGCTGGCCAGCCCGAACGACACAATGCTGCGGTCGACCACCGTGTCTTTCTTGTAGGCGGCCCAGATCCCGCCCAGAATCGAGATGGGTAATGTCAGCACCAGGGCCAGGCCGACCAACTTGGCCGAGTTCCACAGGGCCGGTCTGACCAGGTCGAGCACCCTCACTCCCGGCTGGGAGAACGACTCGCCGAAGTCGAGCGTCACCACCGAGCCCAGAAGCCGCCCGAACTGGGTGAGGAGAGGATCATCGAGGCCCAGGTTCTCAGTGAGCTGAGCGACCCGCTCCTCCGAGGCGAACGGTCCGGCCAGCTGTTTGGCCGGATCCTGGGGAAAGACCCTGGTGAGAAGGAACAAGATCACCAGAATCAGGAACAGGGTGATGATGGCCAGTCCCAGGCGGCGCAGGATGAACTGGGTCATCGCCCCCCCGAGATTCAACTGCCGGACCCTGGAATCGGCAGTATCGGGCGTTTCGCCCATGCCCTGTGCGACGTTGGCTGCTGTCACGCTGCCTGTCCCCCTTCACTTGTAGATTGATCGATTTGACCGCCGGGCCTGGAGACGAAATCTGCCGCTCCAGACCCGGCAACCATCACATCGTTGAGCTATACGGCCAACCTATGCGCTCTTTGACGCCCCGCTCAAGATCACGTGACCGAGAGCCGTGGCCTGCATGCCGGAAACGCTGTTGTCGTGACCGGAAAGGTAGTTGAAGAAGTACGGATAGAGAGCCGGCGTGTCCTCGTGGAGGAGCTTCTGGATCTCTCCGATGGCCTTCTTCTGGCCATCGACGTCGACCGAGGTTCGGTATTCGCTCAACAGAGCATCGAAGTCGGCGCTGGTGTAGTTGGAGCCGTTCCACACACCGCCGGTACCGAGGGCTGAACTCAGGAACACATCGGGCACCGGGCGGTGGCCCCAGTCGACGATGTTCAGCTCGGCCGAACCGTCGCACGGCAGCGTCTCGTCGCTGTCGTTGGGGCCGGGGCACCAGGCGGCACCATAGAAGGTGGAGTTCGACTGGGTACTGACCTTGAGATCGAAGCCGGCCTCAGCCGAGTTCTGCTGCACGATGGCGGCCAGGTCGGGAATCTCCTGGATGTCGCCGGTCTCGATGTTGCTGGCGACACCGTCGACGCCGGCTTCGGCCAGCAGCGACTTGGCCATCTCGATGTCGCGGGTCCGCTGGGGGGTGGCATCGGGATCGTAGAACGGGAGCGTCGACAGGATCGGGTGATCGTTGCCGATCTCGGCCCGGCCGTTGAACAGGGTGGCGACCATCTGATCGCGATCGATGCAGTAGGCCAGGGCCCGTCGGATCAGCTTGTCGGTGTACTGTCCCTGCTGGGTGTTGAACACGATCTGGCGGTGGGCCGACGACGGCGGGCTGAGCACGGTGAAGCTGTCATCGCCCAGCAGACCCTCGCCGCCGATGACGGTGAACTGCTGCAGGGCGTCGATGTCGCGCGACGTCATGGCGGTCACGGCGGTGCCGATGTCCTGGAAGCCCCGCAGCTCGATGGTGTCGAGGATGGTGCTGCCACCCCACCAGTCGGGGTTGCGCTCGTACTTGATCACGAACGTGGTGGGATCGAAGCTGACGAACTTCCACGCTCCGGTACCGTCGGGCCGCTCATCGAGTGTGGTGCCGCTCGAGTAGTCGGCCGGCGTGATCACCGATTGGGCATTGAAGGTTGAGACCAGAACCGGGAAGTTGCCGTTTGGCTCGACCAGGGTGATGACGGCCTTCAGCGGATCGGACGAGTCGGTTGACCCCTCCTCGATCACACCGCCAAGACCGGCGTTGCCGGCGGCGGCCAGACGATCCATGGTGGCGGCCACGTCGGCCGAGGTGAAGTCGCCACCGCCCTGCCAGGTGACACCTTCCCGTAGGTTGAAGGTCCACACCGAACCGTCATCGTTGGGCTCCCAGCTGGAGGCCAGACCGGTGTCACCGATGTTACCGTCGGCGCCGACGCCCACCAGGTACTCGAAGCTCTGAGACAGAGCGGCATAGGTGCCGAGATCAAGCATGGCCACGGGGTCGAGGCCGCTGTTGGCGTCGCCCTGCTGGATGGCCACCACGAGGTTTCCGCCCTGGGTCGGCGTACCGCCGTCACCGCTGCTCGACGTGTCGCCATCGCCGTCGCCGCTGCCGCTGTCGTCACTATCACCGCAGGCGGCGATGATGGCACCCATGGCCGGTACCGACAGACCGACGATCACTCCTCGTTTAAGGAAGTCGCGACGGCCGATGCGGCCTTGAGCGTAGGACTCGATGAGATCGAGTTGAACCGGGCCGACATTACGACGAAACACGTCCAGTCGTTTGAAGTCCATTGTTGTTTGCTCCCCTTCCGACTCTGCGAGCCGGGTTAGCAGATCGGACACGGACAGCCCCTCTGCTGGCACCAGGGAGGCGCCATGTTGCCGTGACCAACCCATTCAGCTGGTTGTATCTGGCTTCACACCATAGCGCACGGCGGAACTGTTCCATAGTCGTAGCCCGAGGCCGTCGCCAGCTCGCCACGGGATCGTCACGCGGGGAAGTTCGCCTGATTCGTCAGGCCCAACCGGGGTTGATGACCCGCCGGCCGGTGTCGAAATGGCGGGTGTGGGTCACCCACGCACCGTGGTCGAACACGTGCAGCTGGTATCCCGGCGGATCGCAGACCACCTGAGGCGGTGCGTCGGGGGCGAGGTTCAGCTCAACCTGATGGATGGTGCTCAAACCGGTACTGGCGATCACGCCGCTGATCGATGTGGTGATTGCGCGGTGCATGTGACCGCAGAGGATGCGGCCCACGTGAGCATGACGGCCGATCACGTCGGCGAAGCTTTGGCGGTCGTCGAGCCCGGTCGCATCCATCCAGCCGATGCCGGTGGCGAACGGTGGATGATGCATGGCGATCACCGTCGGTCGCTCGGTGTCGGCCAGTGTCTCGTCGAGCCACCGGGCTCGTTGTTCGTCGAACCGGCCGTCGTGGATGACGTCGCCCCCCTCATCCACCTGGACGGTTGGCAGGGTGTCGAGGCCGACGATGGTCACCGGGCCGATGTCGGTTGACCAGCTCAGGTGATCGTCGGCCCATCCCATGTCGAAGGCCGCACGAAAGGATTCCCGCCGATCGTGATTGCCGGGCACGGCCAGCACCGGCATGGAAAGCCGGCTCAGCTCGTTGAGCACGATGGCGAACTCGGCGTCGGTGCCCTGGTCGGTCAGATCACCGGTCAACACCACGACATCGGGGAGCACGGTTTCGGCCATCACCCGGTCGACGGCCAGTCGGAGGCGTTGGTTGTTGTCGACGTACAACTCGCCCCCATGGTCGGGGGCGACGACGTGGGTATCGGTCAACTGGGCCAGGAGAAAGCTCATGAATCAGATCCGGCCGGATCCGTGACGTTACTGCTGACGTTCAGGTCGATCACAAGATTGCCCTCGGCGTCAACCGACGTGCCGTACTGCTCCAAGCCCGAACCATCGGCCGGGTAGCTCGTCCCGTCGCAGTTGTCGACGAAAACCGATTCGGCGGCCTGCCACTCGACGAAGCAATCACGTGATGATGTCAGCGAACGGGCGGCGAACGCCACCCATCCCTCCTCGGCATCGTCACCCAGGTGGTTGACGATGATGTCGCGGTCTCCGCCCGAGGCGTCGGGAAGCAGGAGCGGCCCACCGTCGGCCACCACCGTGGCCAGATCGGACGCCTGGCCGGCGGGGAAGACCGGCTCGCCCAGCTGCACCGAAACCTGAGCACCGTCGTCGCCCAGCGATCCCAACCGGGTGAGGAAGAAGATCACCGTCAGCAATGCGGCCAAACCGCCCAAGGCGATGAGCAGGGCCTGGCGGGCGTCGGTTCCGGATCCTTGGGCAACGGGCATGTACAACCACCGATGGGCGCTGGGGTAACGAGTAGCAGCGGATTTCGACCGGCGGGCGGCTCGGGGGCCGCGGCCGCGGTTCCACGCCACTAGTATCGCAGCAGTATCGGCAATTCATCTGTCCGAGTTACTTGTCCGAGCCACCTATCCGGGACACGGGAGAAGCACGTGGATCTACTCGAATACCAAGGCAAACAGTTCTTCGCCACCTACGGCATACCGGTATCGGCGGGCGAAGCCACCGGCGATGTGGAGGAGGCGGTGGCCATTGCCGATCGGATCGGTTACCCGGTGGTGGTCAAGGCCCAGGTTCACACCGGCGGTCGAGGCAAGGCCGGCGGGGTGAAGCTGGCTGAGAACGCCGAGGAGTGCCGCACCCACGCCGCCAACATCCTCGGACTTGATATCAAGGGTCACATCGTCAAGACCATCTGGGTCGAACGAGCCTCCGACATTGCCGAGGAGTACTACGCCAGCTTCACCCTCGACCGGTCGGCCAAGAAGCATCTCGGCATGCTGTCGGCTGAGGGCGGCGTCGAGATCGAGGCGGTGGCCGAGTCGAACCCCGATGCCATCGCCAAGATTCATGTTGACCCTGTCGTCGGCTTGACCGAGGAAGCCTGTCGGGCCTGGGTGGCCGCGGCAAAACTGAATCCCGCCGCCACCGAGGGTGCGGTCGACATCCTGTTGAAGCTCTACACCGCCTACGTCGACGGTGACGCCGACCTGGTGGAGATCAACCCGTTGATCCTCAAGCCAACGAACGAGGTCCATGCCCTCGACGCCAAGGTCTCACTCGACGGCAACGCCGTCTACGAACACCCCGAATACGAACAGTACGACGCCACCCAACCTCGCGATGAGCGGGAGGAGGCGGCCCACGAAAAAGGCCTGCAGTATGTCGGTCTCGAAGGTTCGGTCGGTGTGATCGCCAATGGCGCCGGTCTGGCCATGAGTACCGTCGACGTCGTCAACCAGGTTGGGGGCGCTCCGGCCAACTTCCTCGACATCGGCGGCGGGGCCAATGCCGACGTCATGGCCGGAGCCCTCGAGGTGATCAACAACGACCCGGAGGTCAAGGCCATCTTCATCAACATCTTCGGCGGTATCACCCGAGGCGAGGAAGTGGCCAACGGCATCATCGAGGCCATGGATCGGGTCGAAATCGACGCCCCGATCGTGATCCGGCTCGACGGCACGAACGCCACCGAAGGTCGTGAGATTCTCAAACCTCACCTCAGCGACAAGCTGATGATGGAAGACACGATGCTGAGTGCGGCCCGTCGGGCTGTCGAACTGGCCGAGGGCTAAGGGAGATCTGAATCAATGAGCATTTTCGTCGACGAGAACACCAAAGTCGTCTATCAAGGTCTGACCGGCTCCCAGGGTAGCTACTACGGCGGTCTCAACGCCGACTACGGCACCCAGGTGGTGGCCGGAACCCACCCCAAGAAGGGTGGCACCGAGGTCAACGGTGTGCCCATCCATGCCTCGGTGGCCGAGGCCATGGAGGCCACGGGAGCCACCGCATCGTGCATCTTCATCCCCGCCCCCGGAGTCAAGGGTGCGGTGCTGGAGGCGGCCGAAGCCGGGATCGAGTTCATCGTGGCCATCACCGAGGGGGTGCCGGCCCACGATGAGGCCTACTTCTACAACAAGCTGAAGAACGACTTCCCCAACACCCGGCTGCTGGGCCCCAACTGTCCCGGCATCATCAGCCCCGGCAAGTGCAACATCGGTATCACCGCCGGCCACATTGCCAAGCCCGGCGGCCCGGTCGGCATCGTCAGCCGGTCCGGAACCCTCACCTACCAGGCGTTGTACGAACTGAAACAGAAGGACATCGGGGTCACCACCTGCGTCGGCATCGGCGGCGATCCGGTGCCGGGCACCAGTTTCATAGACTGCCTGGAGGCTTTCGAAGCCGATCCGGAAACCAAAGCGGTGATGATGATCGGGGAGATCGGCGGCTCGGCCGAGGAAGAGGCGGCCGAGTTCATCAAGAACAAGATGAGCAAGCCGGTGACGTCCTATATCGCCGGGGTCACGGCTCCTCCCGGCAAGAAGATGGGTCACGCCGGGGCCATCGTGTCCGGGGGTAAGGGCACGGCCCAGGCCAAGATGGAGGCGTTGGCCGACGCCGGGGTCAAGGTCGGGCAGAATCCGACCGAAGCCGGTGAACTCATGGCCGAGATCGTGGCCTCGCTGTAAGTCTGTGGCCGCGGGTTCGGGGCGGGCGGCCCAGCCTCCTGGCCGGGCGGTCCGACGATACCGTGGTACTGAATCCGATCTCGGGAGGACGCATATGAGGGCTCTGCTCTCGGTATACGACAAGTCGGGAATCGCCGAGCTGGCCGCCGCCCTGCACGAGCTCGGTGTCGACTTGGTCTCGTCGGGCGGGACGGCCCGGGTCCTGACCGAGGCCAGTATTCCGGTAACCGACGTCGCCGACCTGACCGGCTTCCCGGCCATGCTGGGCCATCGGGTGGTGACGCTGCATCCGAGGATCCACGGAGGCATCCTGGCCGACCGCCGCGACCCCGATCATCTGCGCGACCTGGAGGCCCACAACCTCGATCTGATCGACATTGTCGTGGGCAACCTCTACCCGTTCGGTCGCGACCCGTCGATCGACCTGATCGACATCGGTGGCCCCACCCTGTTGCGGGCGGCGGCCAAGAATCACGAGTACGTGACGGTGTTGGTTGATCCGGCCGACTACCCGCTGGTGCTCGACGAACTGCGCCAGGCCGGAACGACCTCGGCCGGGCTTCGCCACCGGCTGGCCCGCAAGGCATTCGCCCACACCGGGGCCTACGACGCTCAGATCGCCAACTGGTTCACCGCCAACGAAGGCCGAGCCGAGGGTGAGGAGCCGGCCTCGCACCATCTGGCCCTGGAGAAGATCCAGGATCTTCGCTACGGCGAGAATCCCCATCAGGCCGGTGCCCACTACCGGGTCATCGGGACCCCCAGCTGGTGGGACGAGGCCGAACAGCTGGGCGGGGTGGCCATGTCCTATCTCAACATCTTCGACACCGACGCCGCCTGGGCCCTGGCCCACGACCTGGACGGCCTCGACGACCGGCCGGCCTGCGCCATCATCAAACACGGCAACCCCTGCGGCGCCGCCGTTGGCCCCACCATGGCCCAGAGCTACGCCGATGCCTACTCCTGCGATTCTCGTAGCGCCTTCGGAGGCATCGTGGCCTGCAGCCGCCCGATCGACGCCGCCACGGTGGCGGAGATCGAGGCTGCGGCTCAAGCCGACGTGATAATCGCCCCCGGCTACGGTCACGGTGTGGTCGAGCGTCTGGTGGCCAAGCGCAAGAACACCCGGATCCTGCAGGCTCCGGCCCCCGTTCCGCCGACCGACTCGGTCCGCCAGCTCACCGATTCGTTTCTGGTTCAGCGAGCTCATCGGTTCGAAGCCACCCCTGACAGCTGGCAGGTGGTGACCGACCGGCAACCCAGCGCCGAGGAACTCAGCGATGCCGTTCTGGCCTGGCGGGTCTGCGGACACGTCTCATCCAATGCCATCGTGCTGGCCAAAGACGGTGTGGCCTGGGGTATCGGGGCCGGTCAGCAGAATCGGGTGGAAGCGGGGCAACTGGCGGCCCAAAAGGCCGATGGTCGAGCCAAGGGCGGGTCGTGTGCCTCCGATGCCTTCTTCCCCTTCCCCGACGGGTTGGACGCGGCGGCCGCCGCCGGCGCCACCACCGTGGTTCAACCTGGCGGCTCGGTGAACGACGATGACGTGATCGAGGCCGCCAACCGGCTTGGCCTGGCTATGATCTTCACCGGCGAACGGCAGTTCCGGCATTGACGAAGCTGACCGGGTTGCCATCCAGATCAACCACGCACCGAAGCGAATGAAGGGGAATACGTGAGCGCAGTTCTCATGCCGGGAGCGCCGGTGGCCGACGCCGTTCTGGCCGCGGCCAAGGCCCGGGTCGAGGAGATGAAGGCGGCCGGGGTCACGCCCGGCCTGGGCACGATTCTGGTGGGCGACGACGAAGCTTCCGCCGGCTACGTGCGACGGAAGCACGAGACGTGTGAGCAGGTCGGCATCGCCTCTTTCCATCACGAGATCGAGGCCGACGCCGGTCAGGCCGCTCTACTGGCCGCCGTCGATGACTTCAACGACAATCCTGAGGTCGACGGTTACATCATCCAGCATCCAGTGCCCGACGGCTTCGATTTCAACGCCGCCCTGACCCGCATGGACCCGGCCAAGGATGCCGATGGTCTCCACCCCACCAACCTGGGTCGACTGGTGCTGCAGGAGCCTGGTCCGGTGCCGTGCACCCCGGCCGGTATCCAGGCCATGCTGCAACACTATGGGGTCGAGGTTGCCGGTAAGAACGTGGTGGTCGTCGGCCGGGGACCCACGCTGGGTCGGCCCATGGCTTTGCTACTCTCGAATCGGGGTGACGGGGCCGACGCTGCGGTCACCGTCGTCCACTCCCGGGTGCCCAATCTGGCCGATTACACCCGCCGGGCCGATGTGCTGATCGGCGCCGTCGGCGTTCCCAACTTCATCCAACCCGACATGGTCAAGCCGGGGGCCGCCGTGGTCAGCGGCGGTATCACCTGGGAGGGCCGCAAGTTGCTGCCCGATGTGGATGAGTCGGTGGGACAGGTGGCCGGCTGGATCACCCCCCGGCTCGGTGGTGTCGGCCCGACCACCGTTGCCCTGCTGTTGAAGAACACGGTCGACGCTGCAGAGCGGCGGATGGTTTAGCGCTCCCCGCCCCGTTGGTCAGAGGCCGGGGGCGGCGCTGAGCAGGCCGGCGAACAGGCCGAGGGTCATGAACGGTCCGTAGGGGATTCGGGCTCGCCGTCCCTGCCCGGTCACGAGGATGGCCAGGCCGGCCAGTCCGCCGATGGCGGCGGTCACGAAGGCCCATGTCAGTACCGGCTCGGTGCCGAACCAACCGAGGGCGCCGGCCAGAGGGAAAGCGTACTTCACGTCGCCCATGCCCAAGCCCCCCAGTAGGTTGCCGACGAACAGGAACATCGAGGCGGCCAAACCGAGGAGCAGAGCTTGGCCCGACCGGCCCAGGTCCCCGGTCCAGACTCCGCCGGTGACAACGGCGGTGGTGACGGCGACGGCCAACGGTCCGACGATGCGATTGGGGAGGCGGTGCTCTTCGTAGTCGACGGCCGACAGCCATCCACAGACGGCCACCATGGCCGCCAACCCCAGAGCCACCACCGGGTTGGCCCAGTGGGCGGCGGCCACCACGACCATGGCCACCGCCGTCATACCCAGGATCGCCGATCTGGCCAGGGCGTTGGGGCCCTCGGTGGAGCTGGACGCCGCTTCGGGCGGCGTGGCATCATCACCGGTCACCAGGCAAGACTATCCCGCCCCTCGTTCCGTGCGCCCCACGCCCCACATGCGGGGCGTGGAGCGCACAGAAAAGGGGGGCGGTAGCCAGGGCTGATCCACTACGCTGGACGTTTGTACCGCACCGGCAGCGGCCCCAACTCAATTCGAGATCTTTGGAGGCATTGCCGTGTCGATAGTCGTACGAGAGTTTCGCCGTTCTGATCGGGAGCAGCTG
Source organism: Acidimicrobiales bacterium (assembly GCA_965216685.1). Classification (GTDB taxonomy): domain Bacteria; phylum Actinomycetota; class Acidimicrobiia; order Acidimicrobiales; family SZUA-35; genus JAHELU01. Next base: position 962,147 of record OZ244195.1, on the reverse strand, counting down.
GCGTCGCTGATCAATCTGCATGTGGCCGCCGTTCTGCCCGGCGTCGCCCTGTCCACCAACGTCATCCTGAGCCAGCTCGAAGGCGAACCGGGCGAGTTGGTGGTCGATCCCTGGGTCGAACAGCGCATCTGCCTGGTGGCCGAGCAGGACGACGCGGTGGTGGCCGCAACCCTCCTGCACCGGTTCGGTCACCATGAGCGGGTCCGAGAGGGCTATCGCTCGGCCGCTGAAATCCGCTGGCTGGTGTTCGCCCCCTCGGCCCAGCGGGCGGCCGAGAACCTCATGGCCGACGCCCTCGACCGAATCAGCGCCTGGCAGCCGAGCAACGTCTACGCCGACGGCACGTTACCGGCCCCCGGATGTTACGGGGTGCCCTCAGTCTGGCCTCATGTCCGTGCCCTCTATACCGCCGCCGGATTCGCCGGGCCCACCCGCCAGGAGACCGTGTTGGTCGCCCACTGCCGACAGCTGCGGGGCCATGTGGTTCCAGGGACCCGGGTTCAACGGGCGGTCGGTCATCTCGGGGTCCGGCTTGATCTGGTGGGCGACGGCGGTTCGGTCGGATACATCGAGGTCGGCGAGATGAGTCCGGCCATGTCCCGTAGCGCCGCCGCCACAACCTGGACCGACGTCGGCAACCTCTTCGCCCTCGGTGAGGCGTCGCTGGCCGACGTCATGCCCGGCCTGTTCTCGGCGGCGGCCGACTGGCTCCTCCTCGGAGGGGTCGAGCGCATCATCGACTACTACGCTCCTGACGTCCACACACCGGAGTACATGGAGATCCTGACCGAGCTTGGTTTCACCGTGCTCACCGTCAACGAACGAGGGTGGTCGCGGCCGCCCGCCGTCGGTTGAATCCATTCGGGTTGAGCCGCCGGTCGGGACGGCCAGCGGCTACGATCGGGCGGGAAATACCACCGAGATGCCGGTGAGAAGGAGATCTCAATCGTGTCTACATCCCCCGCCCGCGTGACGGTTACCGGCGCTGCCGGCCAGATCGGCTACAGCCTGCTGTTCCGCATCGCTTCCGGTCATCTGCTCGGCCCCGACCAGCCGGTCGTCCTGCAGATGCTGGAGATCACTCCGGCGTTGGCTGCGCTCGACGGTGTGGCCATGGAGCTTGAAGACTGCGCCTTTCCGCTACTGGCCGGCATGGTGACCACCGACGACGCCGACGTGGCCTTCGGTGATGCCGACTACGCCTTGCTGGTGGGGGCCATGCCCCGCAAGGCCGGGATGGAGCGGGCCGATCTTCTGGAGGCCAATGGCGGCATCTTCGGACCGCAGGGCAAGGCCATCAACGATTCGGCCTCCAAGGACATCAAGGTCCTCGTCGTCGGCAACCCGGCCAACACCAACGCATTGATCGCCATGAACGCTGCTCCCGACATCGACCCCCGGCAGTTCAATGCCATGACCCGCCTCGACCACAACCGGGCCATGAGTCAGCTGGCGGGCAAGACCGGGGCTTCGGTGAACGACATCAAGAAGATGACCATCTGGGGCAATCATTCGAGCACCCAGTATCCCGATCTGTTTCACTGCGAGGTCGGCGGCCGCAACGCCATCGAGGTCGTTGACGACATGGCCTGGGTGGAGAACGAGTTCATTCCCACGGTGGCCAAGCGGGGGGCGGCCATCATCGAGGCCCGAGGGGCGTCGTCGGCCGCGTCGGCGGCCAACGCCGCCATCGACCACATGCACGACTGGGTCCTGGGAACCCCAAGCGGCGATTGGGTGTCGATGTCGGTGCCGTCGGACGGATCCTACGGGGTGCCCGAGGGCATCATCTCCAGCTTCCCGTGCACCGTGTCCAACGGCGAGTACGCCATCGTACAGGGCCTCGAAGTCGACGACTTCAGTCGGGTCCGCATAGACGCCTCGGCGGCCGAGCTGGTATCGGAGCGCGACACCGTCAAAGGTCTCGGCCTCATCAGCTGACCACCCCGATCCCCAACCTGTGTGCGCCCCGGCGTTCACATATGACCGGTGGGGCGCACACAGTGAGGTGCAGGTCTATTTGAGGAACTTGCTGGTGGTGTTGTCGGCCAGGATCTTGCCCCCGGTCTGCTCGGTGGGGCAGTAGTAGACCGTGTAGCGCCGGTATTCCACCGTGCGGACGGTGTCGTCGCAGCCTTGGCACGGTTCACCTGATCGGTTGTGAACCTTGGACGGTCGATCGGCGCTCTTGCCGATGTCGTCGAGGGTGCGCTCGTGGTCGGTGGCGGCTGCCACCACCGATCCGATGGCGTCGTGAAGCCGCTCGATCTCGTCGTCGTCGAGCTTGGCCGCGTTGGCGAACGGTGACAGCTTGGCGGCGTAACAGATCTCGTTGGCCAGCATGCGGCCCAGCCCGGCGATCACCGGTTGCTCCCGCAGCAGGCCATGGATCCGGCGGGAGTGACCCCTCAGCAGAGCAGCCAGCTGGTCGCGGTCGAGCTCGGTGGCCTCAGGGCCGAGGCGATCAAGGGGCTCGACGCCAAGAGGGTCGCCGTCGACCACCCAGACACCGGCCTTGCGCTCGCTTCCCGCTTCGGTGAGCAGCCAGGCTTGATCCTCGCGCCCTCCGCCGGTCTCATCGGCGAACGTCCACCGGGCCAGACCGAACTTCGGCTTCCTGCTGCGCTTTTCGTCCGGTCGCAACCGCCCACCCTGCATGAGGTGTACGACGTGGCGATGATCGTTGTCGAACTCCAGCAGCAGGTACTTGGCTCGGCGCCGGACCGCCACCAATCGCCGGTCGACCGCTCCATCAGGAGGTGGGTTGAACGTCTTGAGGACGGCGAAGTTGAGCGGCTCGAACCGCTTCAACGACCACCCGGCCAGAGCGTCGGTCATCCGCTCACAGTGGGCCTGCACCTCCGGGATCTCCGGCATGGATCAAAGGGTATCCGGGCCGTCGGGCGGTCAGAAGCGGGTTCGGGATCGCAACTCGCCGAGACGATCCTCGATTTCGGCCAGCTGATCCTGATGGCCCAGTAGCGCTGTCGTGTCGCCTCCCAGCCGGACGTCGCCGTCGAGAAAGGCTCGCTGCGCTCCGATCGAACCCTGGGCAATGGCCGCCGCGATCTCATACGGCATGGTCAGGCTCACATCGGGATCCGGTCCACCGATCACGATGTCGACCCGATCGGGACCAAGTACGAGACAGTATTCGACGTCGGCCCGGCCGCCGGGAAGATCGACGACACGGACCGCCACCACCACCGAGCTGGGAATCGGGACCAAAGAGGCCACCGCCTGGCCGGCCGATCGAAGCCATTCCGGGCTGAGGTAGTCGATCGTCAACGTCGCTTCGTTCCCGCTGCTGCGGTCAGCAGCGTCCGGAGCTCGCGGCGAGCGGCCAGTTCCCGGTTGACCGGCTCGGTGACCAGCTCGTCGGCCACCCTCCTGACCGCCGCCTCGGCCTCACTGCGGACCACACCGGCTCGGCGCCGAGCCCCCAAGGCCGCCAGCTGTCGAAAGACGACGGCCAGCACAACACCCAACAGCAGACCGCCGACGAGCATGGCCGTCGGGTAGGGAATGTTGGTCTCGGCGATATCGGGGGTCGGCACGTCGGGCAGTCGGAGGTAGGCCCCGAAGGCCAACAGGGCCAGCCAGACCGCTCCGACGATTGCGGTTACCGCCAACAGCAGCTGGACGAAGTTCGCCCCCGCCCACCAGCGAGGCTTCCGTCCCCGGCCGGTCGATCGAACGGCCTCGCTCACCACCGAATCGAGCTCGTTGTTGAGCCTGGCCTGATCGGGGGTGCCCACCAGGTTGACCCGGTCGGGCCACGGATCGGGAAGATCGGCGGTCACTGATCCCAGGGCCTGCCGCACTGCGTTCTCCGACCGGGCCAGCTGAATGCCCGACGGCTGGGGTAACGACGATCGTCCGCTCGATCCCTGGCCCAGGTGGAGGCGACGCAGTGGGTGGGGTCGCAGCCCCCGGATCCATCGGGTGAAGGGCCAGCCCACCTGGGCTGCGGCGTCGCGCTGATGGCCGGCGGCCACGGCGTCGGTCACCACGGCGATGCCGGACGCACCCACCAGCTCGGCCGCCAGCTGATCGGCCACCTTGTTCGGCATGGTGTCAGGGCCGGTGCCGGACCCGAGGTCGTCGAGCAACACCCCGGCGGTCTGGGCCACGTCGGCCTCCAGCCGCTCGACCATGGCGGTCCGAGCCTCCACCGACTCGGCCAGCAGCGACACCAGCTCGGGCACACCCTGGCCGGAAGCCGTCGACAGCGGGAGCACTGGGGTGTCGGGCAAACCGTCTTCGGCCAGTAGGCGTTGCAGGTCGACGAGGCAGGCCTTGGTGTCGGCTTCGCTCAACAGGTCGATCTTGTTGAGCACCATGGCGGTGACTGCGCCGTGATGAGACAAGGCCCGCAAGTAGGTGTGCATCGCCTTGTCGCCGTACTTCTCGGCGTCGGTCACCCAGACCAGCAGGTCGGCGTGGCCGGCGATCCGCTCCATCTCCAGCCGATGACCAACCTCCACCGAATCATGATCGGGAACGTCGAGCAGGACCAACCCGTCGAGCCGGCCGCCGGCTGCCTCATCTGTTTCACCGCCCGTCTCGGCGACGTGATGGCGGTTGGGAACCTCCAGCCAATCGAGCAGCGGTTGGGCGTCGTCGTCGCCCCAGTAACAGCCCAGCGTGCTGGAGGTGGTGGGGCGACGGACGCCGGTGGTGGCGATGTCGGAGCCGACCACTGCGTTGGTCACCGACGATTTGCCGCTACCGGTGGCCCCCAGTAGCGCCACCAGAGTGTGGCTGGTGCCGTGACGAAGTCGGGCCTTCGACTTGGCCACGACCTGGTGGGCGTCGTGGAGATGACTCTCCGGGAGCCGACCCCCGGCCTGGCCCAGTGCGGTCTCCAGAGCCTCGAGTCGTTCCGGAAGGTCGTTGCTTTTGCCGCCGAATCGGGGAAGTTTCATCGAGCGCGCTCGAAGTGTTCGAGAGCACTGTCGAGGTGCTCCACCACCGCTGGATCACCGGCCAGCGAGGCGAGTTCGGTCCGGAACCGGTCGGCATCGGTTTCCAGCAGGGCCCCGATGCGGTCGAGCAACATTCGCTGGGCCTCGGCCGCCAGCTCCCGCACGGCCTGCTCACCGAACAAGGCGCTGAGCAGGGTTTGTGAGATTCCGGCGGTGCCGGCCCCGATGGCCACCTCGGCCCCGGTCAGGCCGGCGGTCTGGGCGAAGATAACCAGCATCAGGGCGATGCCCACACTATTGATTCCGACGGCCAGAACCCGGGCCGTGGTGCGCTTGCTGGCTCCCTGTTCCCGGACCAGCTCGAGGATGTCCTCCTGCCAGGCTTGGACTTCGCTCCGGACCCGACCCCGGAACGCGTCCGAGGCCTGGCCCAGGCTACGGTCGTCGCCCAGCACCTGACGTCCGCCAGGCAGACTCTTCCAGGTACTGACGGTGGTGGCCGCCGCCTGGTCGGCGTGGTCGATCAGCAGCTGCTCCAGAGTCGAGGTGATCTCACCTTGAACCTCCACCGTCTGGCCCGTTCGGCCGGTGAGAAACGCTCCGACCCGATCGCGGATGAGCGAGATCCTCGACTGGACGGCCCGCATCAGCTCGGCCGTTCCGATCAGCTCCTGCCACCGTTCCAGCACCTCGCCTCGCAACAGCGTGCCCGAGCGGATGTCGGCCGCCAATCGGGTTCGGGTGTCGTCGTAGGTTCGTTCCATGGACAGACGAAGCTCTTCGGCCGCGGCGTTCTGCTCCGCGCCGGCTTCGATGACCTCCCGGGTTCGGGGGCCGATGCTGTCCATGGCGCCATCCAGCGTTTGTCTAACCACTTGGGCCCGGCGATCGGCGTCGGAGGCCAGGCCGGTCAAGAGGGTCTTGATCTCGGTCACGGCGTCCGGAGGTAGCGTCGTCACCTCTCCTGGCTGTTGTTCGACGGGAAAGACGGTGACGTCGGTCAGGCCGGCCGCAGTAAGCATCGAGGCGAAGTGGGAGACGATGTCGTTGGTGGCGCCCGGCGGTATCCGGTTGACGATGCAGGCCAGCGACGTGCCACGGTTCTGGGCCTGGCGGAGGAAGTCCCAGGGAACGGCATCGGCGTAACGGACGGCGGTGGTGGCGAAGAGCCAGAGGTCGGCGGCCGAGAGAAGCTGGGTGGCCAGCTCCCGGTTGGCCTCCTCGACCGAGTCGATGTCGGGGGCGTCGATGAGGGCCAGCCCCGGTTGCAGGGAGCCGGTTGCCACCAGGCGGAGCACGGTGCCGGTGGTCACCGAGGTTGCGCTGTCGCCGCTGTCGCCGGTTACCCGGGGCAGATCGGGGAGCACCTCGCCCCCGGCAAACCACTCCTGGTCATCGGGGTGGCAGATGAGAACAGGAGCGCGGGTGGTAGGACGGAGCACGCCGGCTGGTGACACTTCCCGGCCGACGATGCTGTTGGTGATGGTCGACTTTCCCGAACCGGTGGAACCGCCGAGGACGACCAGCAGCGGGGCGTCCAGCCGCCGCAATCGGGGTACGAGATAGTCGTCGATCTGGTGGGCCAGTTCGTCGCGGATCTGCCGGGCCTGCTCGGCCGATCCCACGTCCAACTCCAACCCGGTGGTTTGCAGTGATTGGCCGAGTCCCTCGAGCGCGGCAACCGTTTCCAGAGGGTTCGCTGACATCAGAATCACAGGCTAGGTCCCTGAAGGCAGGAAAATATGATTGCTGCCGATGTTTCATCCGGGGCCGGCTCGGACGCCGGTGGAGGGCCACCTGTTCTTGCCGAACGTTGTTACTGCTGCGGTTTCGTGTCGTGTTGGTTGCGGGAATGGCAAGTAGTTGAAAGTGGGATAATATTGGCTCTGCAAATTTGGCGAGGTGGACAGCCGGAGTAGCGAACGGCCCACTATGCTGGGTGTCAGTGATCGACGTGCTATCAATCCGTGGAGATTGATGTCGATCAGAGGAAAGTCTTGGAGAATTGATCGACTGAGGGATTATTCAAGTAGTCGGTCCTGTTCGCAGGTCGGCGGCGGTTCAGTCGCCCGGACGGCCGCCGGCCTGCTCCCTTGGCCCAGGGGCCACCGCAACCGGGTCTATCGGTAAGGCGTCGAGGTCGACGTGCCGTGACCGACGTGTCGTGATCGACAGCTCGTTGCCGTTCCCCGACCCGGCCCGCCCCAGCGCCGGCGGCCAGGAGACCCACCGCTTGGTGGCCTCGGGGCTGGAGGTGGCGCTGGCTCTGCAGTTCGAGCAACGCCAGGGACGAGCCGGCTTCCAGACGGTGGTGTTCGGGCTTTCCTCGCCTGCTGCCGACCGGACGCTTCCGGTGGTGATCAGCGCCGTTGACGTTCGGTTCGGGCAAGCGTGGGAGCTGCGTACCTCGGGATTGTGGGCCGAGCAGGTCCGGGAGCGGAGCTTCGATCACTGGAGCTACGGCCTGGAAGCGTTCGCCCTGGCCATCGACCGTCCCGACGAATTGACCCGCCAGGCTCTCGGCCACCGGATACCGTTTGGCTGGGAGCTTGATTTCATCGCCGACGAACCACCGGTACCGATCGAGGGGAGTGCGGCCGGTTCGTTCAGCCAGTCCGGCTGCATCGACGGGCTGATACTGACCGGCCATGGTGATCAGCCGATGGATGGAGCGGCTCGACGCTACTACTGGGCCGGCGAGCCACCGGCCCACACCGAGATCGTCGGGCTGGGCAATCGTGTCCGGTCACGTCCGGGCTCGGTGATCCTGCCCTCGATGTACGGGCCATGGACCGTGGCCCCGGCAAGTGTTGGCCAGCCTGAGTGGGAGCGCCCGATCGGCGAACCCTAGCGGGGTGTCTAGCGGCGACCGGCCATCTTCCGGTTGGCCACCTTCGACTTCATGTAGTCCCGGTTCATGTAGGCGATGAAGTCCTGGCTGATCTCCTTGGGACAGGCCTCGGTGCATTCGCCGTGATTGGTGCAGGAGCCGAAGAACTGTTCCATGGTCTCGACCATGGCTTCGGTCCGCCGGAACCGTTCGGCCTGGCCTTGGGGCAGGGCGTTGAGATGCCACAGCTTGGCCGAGGTGAACAGTTGGGCCGCCGAGTTGGGGCAGGCGGCCACACAGGCTCCACAGCCGATACAGGCGGCGGCGTCCATGGCCGAGTCGGCCACGTCCTTGGGCACGGGGATCTCGTTGGCGTCGGGGGCGGAACCGGTGGGGGCGGTGATGTAGCCCCCGGCGGCCACGATCTGATCCAGCGGTGAGCGATCGACCACCAGGTCGCGGATTACGGGGAAGGCAGCCGCCCGCCACGGCTCGATGACGATGGTGTCACCGTTGGAGAACTTGCGCATGTGGAGCTGGCAGGTGGCTGTTCCCTTCTCCTGCCCGTGGGCCCGACCGTTGATCATGACCCCGCAGGTGCCGCAGATGCCCTCCCGGCAGTCGTGAGGAAACTCGATCGGCAGTTTGCCCTCAGCGATCAGATTCTCGTTGACGATGTCGAGCATCTCCAGGAAGGAGGCGTCGTCGGGGATGCCTTGGGCCTGATAGGTCTCGAACCGGCCCTTGGCCCCCGGGCCGTCCTGTCGCCAGACGCTGAGCGTGAGATTGAGTGCGGTCATTGTTGCTGATCTCTCTCCTTGGCCCCCCATGGGTGGGGCGTTGAGCAGACGATGTCGTGTGCGCTGGGGCGTTCGCATACGAACGGCCCAGCGCACACAATCGGAAAGGTCGGTGCCGCCGTCGGCGGTACGACGGTCACTTGTAGCTCCTCTGGGTCAGGGCGACCTCCTCGAAGGTCAGCTCCTCTTTGTGCTTTGTCTGGGGCGTGTCGGGTCCGTGCCACTCCCAGGCCGACACGTGGGCGAAGTTCTCGTCGTCTCGCAGAGCCTCACCCTCCTCGGTCTGACTCTCAACTCGGAAGTGGCCGCCGCACGACTCCTCACGGTCGAGGGCGTCGCGGGCCATCAGCTCTCCCAGCTCGAAGAAGTCGGCCACCCGGCCGGCCTTCTCCAGCGAACTGTTGAGCGATTCGTTGGTGCCCAGCACCCGGACATCGGCCCAGAACTCCTCCCGCAGTGCCCTGATCTCACTGATGGCCTTTTCCAGACCGTTGCGGTCGCGGGCCATGCCGATGTACTCCCAGATGATCTTGCCCAGCTCACGGTGGAAGTGCTCGGGCGACCGGGTTCCTCCGGTGTTGAGGAAGCGGTGGATTTGGCCTTGAACGTCGGCCTCGGCCTGAATGAAGGCCGGATCGTCGATCGAGACCGGATCCTCTCCCAGTAGTGGAGCAAGATAGTTGCCGATGGTGTAGGGAAGGACGAAGTAGCCGTCGGCCAATCCCTGCATCAGAGCCGAGGCCCCCAGGCGGTTGGCCCCGTGATCGGAGAAGTTGGCCTCACCGGCCGAGAAGCATCCAGGGATGGTGGTCATCAGGTTGTAGTCGACCCACAGCCCGCCCATGGTGTAGTGGGTGGCCGGATAGATCCGCATGGGTCGCTTCCGGGGATCTTCGCCGGTGATGCGCTCGTACATTTCGAACAGGTTGGAGTAGCGGTCCCAAACCTTGTCGAGGCCTTCCCGAGCGATGGCGTCGGCGAAGTCGAGATAGACACCGTTCTTCAGTGGGCCGACGCCGAGACCCTGATCGACCACCGCCTTGGCGTTTCGGGAGGCGACATCTCGAGGCACCAGGTTGCCGAACGACGGATACTTCTCCTCCAGGTAGTAGTAGCGCTCGGCCTCCGGGATGTCGCCTGCCATCCGGGTCTCGTCGGGATTGCGGGGCACCCATATCCGACCGTCGTTGCGTAGCGATTCCGACATGAGCGTCAGCTTCGACTGGAATTCGTCGGCCGCCGGGATGCAGGTGGGATGAATCTGGGTGTAGCAGGGGTTGGCGAAGAAGGCACCCTTGCGGTGAGCCCGCCAGATGGCCGTCACGTTGCAGGCCATGGCGTTGGTACTGAGATAGAAGACGTTGCCGTAGCCGCCGGTGGCCAGGACCACGGCATGGGCCGAGTGGGAGGTGATGTCGCCGGTGATCAGGTTGCGACAGACGATCCCGACCGCCCGGCCGTCCTTGACCACCAGGTCGACCATCTCGGTCTGGGTGTGCAGCGTCACCTTGCCCTCGTGGACCTGGCGCATCATCTGCTGGTAGGCCCCCAGCAGCAACTGCTGACCGGTTTGTCCCCGGGCGTAGAACGTACGGGAAACCTGAGCACCACCGAAGGACCGATTGTCGAGCAGGCCGCCGTATTCCCGGGCGAAGGGCACGCCCTGGGCCGTCATCTGATCGATAATGTTGACCGAAACCTGGGCCAGGCGATAGACGTTGGCCTCCCGGGAGCGGTAGTCGCCCCCCTTCACGGTGTCGTAGAACAACCGGTAGATGCTGTCGCCGTCGTTCTGGTAGTTCTTGGCCGCGTTGATACCGCCCTGGGCGGCGATGGAGTGGGCCCGCCGGGGCGAGTCGTGGAAGGTGAAGACGTCGACGTTGTAGCCCAGCTCGCCGAAGGTGGCGGCAGCCGAGGCTCCGGCCAGGCCGCTGCCGACGACGATGATCTTGAACTTGCGTTTGTTGGCCGGATTGACCAGCTTGATGTCGAACTTGTGGTTGTCCCACTTTTCGGCCATCGGCCCCTGGGGGACATGTGAATCGGGAAGCATGGATACGTCCTCCTAATTTGGGCCTTAACCGGCGACCAGAGCGGGATCGAACTCGATGACATTGGCCAGCACGGCCAGCGGGAAGCTGAGGTTGCCGACCAGGATGAGCAGGGCCAGCCCGGTGGCCAGCCCTCGACGCAGCCCGTTGTAGTTGGGGTTGTTGATGCCCAGGCTCTGGAACATCGAATACACGCCGTGGTAGATGTGGATGGCCAGAAGCACGTTGGCCACGATGTAGATCAGCGCCACGATCGGGTTCGACAGCGAGTTGACCACGTTGGATTGAACCGCCCCGTGTTCGAACTCGGTGTTGGGAATCCAGCCCCAGGTAAGGTCGGCCAGATGGAACACGAGGTAGGCCAGGACGATCACACCCGTGTAGCGCATCGACCGGGAGGCGAAGTTGGCGGCCAGCCAGTCCCGCTTCGACTGGTAGGCCACATTGGCCGCAGCGTTCATCCGGGTCAGCGAATAGGCCGAGTGGATGTGGAGGCCGAAAGCGGCGATCAGGCCGAGGCGCATCAGCCACAGCACCACGCCGTGGGGCATGATTGGGACCAGCAGCTCCCGCAGTGCCTCGGCGTAGGCGTCGGCGTCGTAGATCATCTCGCCGTTGTGCTCGACGACCCCCAGGTAGAGCTTGAGATTGCCGATCATGTGGGCGATCACGAAGCCGAGCAGGGCGATGCCGGTGACGGCCATGACCCATTTCTTGCCAACCGCCGTCTGGTACAGACTCAGGGGGAAGGGAGCGCGGCGCCCCTGGGACCGAATGGGTTTGTCGGCGCTCAAGGTTCCTTGTGAATCTGTGGCAGCAGTTGGCGCAGCCATTGGGGGCGACCTCCGCAGGACGTAGACGGCAGTGAATGACTGGTATCGCAAGAACCGATGCCCGCCCGGACCGGGATCGAACCCGCGGTGTTTCCAATGCTGCGGTCCGCCCCGACGGCGGGATGTCCATCAGTACAGCCGCAACGATAGCGGCCCGGAAAGTCCATGGGCTATCCGAACGGCCATTTGCCGCCGCCTGGGAAAGCTACCCAGGACGCTGTTTCGACAAGGATGTCGCCATGCCCTTCAGTAAACTTCATCTACCTTGACACTCTGGAGTTCCTTCCTGTGGCGGCCACTTCAGCTGTTTGTCTACTGGTTGGGCGGCTACGCAACCCGTGACGAGAACCAATGGGCTTTCGGCGCTTGGAGCGGCACGCGTTTCGCCGATAATTCGGCTGCCCTCTTCCTGCACTGTGCCGACCATGCCCCGCCCGGTGTCGAAGTGGCCTGGATCACCGCCCAACCCGAAATCCGGGACGAGCTGCGGGGTCGGGGCTACCGGGCGTACACCATGTGGTCGCGCCAGGGCATCCGCTGGGCCCTCCGTTCCGGCGTCTTCGTCTACGACTCGTTGCCCAAAGACGTCAACTTCTGGCTCAGCCGGGGGGCCCGGTTGGTATTGCTGCGCCACGGCATCGGCATCAAGAAGGTTCAGCGGGCCATCGATGTGCCCAGCCACCGCCTGTTCAAGCTCTACCACGGAAACCCGATCCAACAGATTGGGTACCGCATGGCGCTGCCGTGGCATATCCCCACCCCCGACCTCGTTTTCTCGACGTCGGAGGAACACGCTGACCAGGCGCCTCGCTACTTTGGCGTGGACCGCAGCCAGGTCCGGGTCACCGGAGCCCCCCGCCTCGACCGCCTGGTAGACGGGGACCACGGATCGAGGCCGCCCTACGACCGCTTTGCCAACGACGACCCGGTGTTCCTGTTCATGCCCACGTTTCGAGAGGGTCGAGGCCGACAGATCTTCCCGTGGCCCGAGCTGGCGGCAGCCGCCGACGAGGCGTCGATCAACATCTTGGTCAAGCTCCATCCGATCGACGCCTCCCGAGGTGTCGTTGGCGATGCCGGGGGAGAGGCCAACGGCCGGATCGCCATGGCCGACTCAACCATCGATCCGGTGCTGCTCTATCCGGCGGTCGACGGTTTGATCACCGACTTCTCCAGCGCCTACTTCGACTTCCTGCTGCTCGATCGTCCGATCATCTACTACATGCCCGACCTCGAATCGTTCACCAGGAGCCGGTCCCTGATCGGCGACATCGACGATCTGGTGGCCGGCCCGGTGGCCACCGATGTGGCCGGGTTGGCCGAAGCACTCATCGCCTCGGCCGATGACTTCCCCCGCTATGCCGATCAGCGGCGGCGGCTGGTCGCCCGGTTCCATCACTATGGCCCCGGGGGAGCGTCGGGGCGGGTCATGAACGAGATTCTGGAATCCATCCAGGCCGGTTGGCGGCGCCCGTCGGAGCTGTCGTCGCGGTGATGCCGTCCGACGTGGCCGTTCTCGTGGCCGCCGCCGGTTCGGGGAGCCGCCTGGGCGACGTTCCCAAGGCGCTGCTACGAGCCGACGGGCAGACGTTGGTGGAGCGGGTCGAAGCACGCTTCGCCCCCTTTTCCCGACAGATCCTGTTTGGAGTCCGACCCCAGGATCTGGCCGATATCGAGGCCCTGATCGACAGCGACCACAGCGCCGCCTTGCCCGGTGGATCAACTCGCCAGGAGACGATCGAGCTGCTGTTGTCCCGCTGCGATCGTCCGTTGGTGGTGATCCACGATGTGGCCCGACCGCACGTCCAGGCCGAGCTGATCGAGCGGGTACTGGCCGCCGCGACCGAGCATGGCGCGGTCGCGCCCTGCGGATCGGTACCTGTCCGCGATTCGGTGGGTCTGCGACAGGGTGACTCGCTGGTCGAGATGGTGGACCGGCACCGTCTGGTCAGCGTGCAAACGCCTTACGCCGTCCGCCGGGACTGGCTGCTCGATGCCTATGAGCAGGCCGCTCGGTACCGCTGGGATGAGACCAGCACCATGACGCTGCTCATCCGGGCCGGCTATACCGTTCACCTCGTCGACGGTCAGGACGACAACATCAAGATCACCTACATCGAGGATCTCGACGGCTTGGGCGTCACCCGGCACGGTGTCTGAACGTCACAAGGACTTGGCCATCATGGCCGCCAGATCGATGACCCGGGCGGCGTAGCCCCACTCGTTGTCGTACCACAGGATGAGTTTGACCAGGCGCTCGTCGACCACCTGGATCCAGCGAGCGTCGATGGCGGCCGAGTGCCGCTGGCCGACGAAGTCGGTGCTGACCAGCGACTCGGTGTTGAGAACAACGTGGGGTGAATGCTGGAAGCGGTTCTCCAGGAAGCGTTTCACCTCGGGTACGTTGGTTGGCCGGCCAACCTCGATGGTGAGGTCGGCGGCGCAGACGACCTGGGTCGGTACCCGGAACGAGACAGCCGACATCTTGGCCGTGATCTGGGGCATGATGGGATCGAGGGCCGTCACCACCGTGGTGTTCTTGGGAATGAGGGCGTTGACGCTGGAGCGGCCGAGCGAGAAATCAGACCAGTAGGCGCCGGGACGGGCCTGCCACGGTACCGGCCCGTCGACCAGGTTCTGGAACGACAGCCAAGGGTGGAGGGTGGTGACCATGCCCCGCTCGATGCCGTATTCATCGTCCAGCGCCTTCAGAGCGTGAGCGACTGCGTTGGCGTCGCAGATCGTGTTCGACACAACATGATCCTGGCCGCCGTCGTAGCTCTCGTCGTTGACTCCCATGATGACGTAACGGTCGACCCCGGAGCTGGGGGAGTGGGTGATGATGGCTTTGGCCACCCGCCCGCTGTCGGTGAGCGACCGGCAGCCGGTCACGTTGTCGGTCACCCCCGACGAGTCGATCAGGATGTCGACGTTGTGATCCTCCCAACCGACGGAAGCCACGTCTTCCTGGCTGTAGATGTGCACTGTCTGACCGTCGACCTTCATCGTCGATTCGTTGCCGATCCGTTCGGCCGGAGGCGTGGCCCGCCCGTAGTGGGAATCGTAGTTGTACAGGTAGACGAGGTTGTCGACATCGTCGGCCAGTTCGTTTATGGCCACCAGTTCGAATCGGTCGTCTTCCACAAACTGTTTGGCCACGCATCGGCCGATTCGACCGAATCCGTTGATCGCCACCCTGCGTGTTTCGCCGCCTGCCGCCACCTCTGATTCTCCTTGTGTCCGCCCACCAGGAGTCCAATGATATCCGGCCTCTAGGTGTATCTCCCGGAGTAGAGCGGTCGTTGGGTAGGTATACACTGGTCGGTCGTAGGCGACCGGCGGGGCTGAACGGGCTTAATTGTTGCTGATCAAACTTGCAAGAAACGCGGGGCTGACCTTCTCCGCCCAGGCTGTTTCCAGCCTGACCAACTTCGTCGTCAGCGCTCTGGCCCTGGGGGCCGGCTCGTTGGAGGAGTTCGGACGGTTCTCGATCGCCCTCCAGGTCTGCGTGATCGTGATAGCAGCCGGCCAGGGGGGCACCGGCACCGCCGTTCTCATTCACGGTTCCGGCGACGACGATCAGGCCGGAGGAACCGTGGCGCTGGTTCGGCAGGGGATCGCCACCGCCGCCCTGCTGTTCGGCGTCATGGTCGGGATCCTGTTGTTGGCGGCCGGGCTGATCATCGGCGGCGACCTCGGTCGCCTGCTGCTGTACTCGGCCCTGGGGGCCCCGGCCCTGATCTGTCAGTACACCTACCGGTCGGCTCTGTTCGCCCAGCAGCGGCCGGGCCGGGTGGTGGCCATTGATACCGCTTGGCTGGCCGTCGTGGTGGCCGCCGCCGCCCTCAACTTCTTTACCCCGCTGACGTTGACATCGGGCCATTTCCTGGTGGCCTGGCTGCTTGGCGCCACCGTCAGCGCCGCCCCCTACATCGCTCACGGCCTTACCGGCAACCGGGAGGCATTGGCCCACTTCTGGCGTTCGACCGGCGTGCAGTCGGTCCGCACGGCGGCCGACGGTCTGCTGGCCCGCAGCATCCTGGTGGTTGCCCTGATTGCCGTGAGTGCCCTTATCAACGATCGGGCGGCCGGTGCCCTGGCCGCCGCCACGCTCCTGTTCTCACCGCTGTCGGTGGTCAACGCCTCGGCTCCGTCGGTGGTCGTTCCCCCCGAGATTCGGGCCCGGGGTATCCACGTGGTACGGCGCTCGCTGCCGCTGATGGTCGCTCTCGTCACCACCGGCATCACCGTGGCCTGGGCGGCGGTGATTCTGGTGGTACAGGAGCTGGACGTGACCCTGGGTCCGTTCGACATGACCGCCAACGACATCGGGATGGGTCTGTACTTGGCCACACTGTTGCGTTTCGTGGCCTTGGCGCTGTGGCAGGGCCCCATCGTGGGGCTCCGGATCGCCGACGCCGCCACCGAGAGTCTCGAGGCCCGGTTTGTGGCCACCATCGTGCAGTGGGCGCTCCCGTTGCTGGCCCTCGCCGTCGAGTCGACGGTGACGATGGCCGCCTTCGGGTTGGGGGCGGCCACGCTGGTCGGAGCGGGTTATGTCTGGCTGAAGTACCTCCGCCTACCGGCCGACGGCACCATCGGCGCTCGGCCCGAAACCGCGGCCGCCGGTCGATCTCGCTAGCTCCGGCCCTGTCCTCTCGGTTCTGCGGTGTCCCGGCGTCGCTCAGCGGTGTCTACGCACCGCAGAACGAAAAGGACCGCCGGACGACGACCAGCTGTGACTAGCGGTCGTTGTTGCTTCGGACGAGCACCCGGGGCGTCCGAAGGCAGATGAGGAGATCGCTCAACAGGGTTCGGCTGGCCACATAGTCGGCCTCGGCCTGCACTCGCTCGTCGTACGACATGGAGTTGCGACCGGAAACCTGCCATTTGCCGGTGAGCCCGGGCTTGACCGACAGCACCGTGGCAAGATGCCGGCCGAACTTCGGCAGCTCGTCGCTCACCACTGGTCGGGGGCCGACGATGCTCATCTCACCCCGCAACACGTTGAGCAACTGAGGCAGCTCATCGAGATCGAAGCGGCGAATCCAGCGCCCGATGGGGCTGACCCGAGGGTCGTTGTCCAGTTTGTGGGCTACTGCCCACTGGCGGGCGGCCTCAGGATCGGTGGCCAGGAGTTCGGCCAAGGCCTTGTCGGCGTCGACCCGCATGCTGCGGAACTTGTAGCAGGTGAACGGTCGTCCGTTGCGTCCGATTCGCTGGTGGCCGAACAGCACCGGGCCGGGATCGAGCACCCGGATCATCAACGCAATGATCAACCACACCGGCATCGTGATCACGGAACCGGTCAGGGCGACCATGAAGTCGAACGCCCGGCGGGTGCCGTCGACCGCTCGCGTGGTCGGAACCGGATCAACGACCTCGATCTCGGACAGGTCAAGCAAGTGACCCTTGCCGCTGTTGTCGGTGAGATCTATCACCGGCCACGGATTGTCCCAAACCCACGGATCCAAGGGGGTGGCGTTGGCCACGGACACCCTCGAAGGACTTACCTCGTCATATTTGATCGCCACGATATTTTCTCACGCCTGCTATGTCGCCCTGCGCCCCGACCTGCCCGATGGCGCCTTTGCCATCGTCAAGACTAGAGCCCATGATCCGGGCGCCTCATCCCTTGGGCAATATTGATCACCCCGTTGGGGCCCCTCGACCGACAAACGGTGGGTTGCCGAAGACGGCGAGCTACCCTGCTGTCGTTTGTGGAGGTTGATCGAGCGTTGAGAGTGCTGCATGTCCTGGAGCCGACCATTGGTGGAGTGCCGGCTTACGTCGACACCTTGGGCCGATGTCTGTCGGACATGGAAGTCGACCAGGTGGTTTTGACTGCTGATCGAGATGGCTTTGAGAATTGGCGCTACGAGCAGTGGGCCGACACCGTCCATCGGGTGCGCTGGCGCCGCCGTTCGGCCGACACCCTCCGGCTGACAGGGCGGATCCGGGGCATCGTGGACCGCCATGGCATCGATCTGATCCACGCCCACTCGACCTTCGCCGGCATCGCTTCCCGCTGGCGTCGGCCGCCGGTTCCTGTGGCTTATCAGCCTCACAACTGGGGGTTCGCGTCGACCAACTCGTCGTTGGGGCCCCATCTGGTGAGACTGGTGGAGAAGCAACTCTCATCGGCCACAGCCATGACCTTGTTGCTCAGCGAAATCGAGGAGCGGGAGGCGCCCGGCTCGGGACCGACCCGGCGGGTGAATCCCATGGTCGAGCTGGCTCCGCTCGGTCCGGCCGTCGGCCCCGATCGAGCCCGGTTGCGGGCATCCTTGGGCTGGTCAGAGGGAGAGCGGGTCCATCTCTGCGTGGGTGAGTTGAGCCGTCGGAAGAATCAGCTGGAGCTGGTTCGCTCCTGGCGACGACAGGCCGGTGACGGTCACCGGTTGGTTCTTGTCGGCGACGGCGCCGAGCGGGAGGCCATCGAGACCGAGCTGCGCTCGCTGGACCGGGAGGGGAACCGGGCCGCCGTCGACCTGTTGGGCTGGCGAGACGATGTGCCCCGACTGTTGTCGGCCTGCGACACCATGGTGATCGCTTCCCGGGGGGAAGGTTTCGCCCTGGTCATCGTCGAGGCCCTTGTTTCCGGTTTGCCGGTCTTTTCCACCGAGGTCGGTGGGGTCGAGGTTCTTCGGCCGACCGACGGCGCCGTTGCTGCCACCGTCGACGGGGTTCTCGAGGCGGCGCTGACCACCTCATTGTGCTCCGATCGCGAGGTTCGGGCCGACCGATCCGGCTATCATCGGAGCCGGTTCTCATCCACCCACTCGGCAACTCGAATATTGGACATCTATCGGGAGATTGTGGCTAGGCAACCGTAGCCGAGCGGGGCGGGCAGATGAGGCCGTGGCGACCCGAAATGTGAGGCCCTTCCATGGCGCCAATCCGTGTTTTTCGAAGAATCAGTTTGCTTACGTTGTTGGTGGTGGCGGCCGTCCTGGCCGTCGGAATCTCGGGTGACTCCGGTACTACCCTGGAGACCACCGGTGGTGAGGTCGACTTCGAAGCAACCGCCACCACCGGCTCCGGGCAACCGGCACCGGTAGACCGATCCGACCAGGGCATCCTGGTGGTCGACGGAGACGGGGACGGTGACGGCGAGAGGCCCGATGACTCTTCGGAGTCGGTTCCCGACACGATGATCGGCGAATCCCAGGCGGTCACTGCCACCGACGACGGCTCGGACTCCACCGACGACAAGGCCACCGAAGACGAATCGGCCGACGGCGACCCGGCCGGTATGGACGATCGGGCCGACGGCGACACCGCGGCCGACGGCGATGACGTCGACGGCTCACCGGCTTCCACGTCCGGCACCACGGACGGCGGCAGCAACGGTTCGGGGAAGACGACCGTGGGCCCGAAGTCGACCACCACCTCCACCTCCCGGCCCACCACGACGACCAAGCCGACGACGACCAGGCCGACCACGACGACTTCGCCGTCGTCACCGCCACCGCCTGGCGGGGGCGAAGGCGACATCAAGGTCTACGCCAATGCCAAGCAGGAGCTCAACCAGTGGACGTCGGGTGGCAACTGGTCCAGCCTGCGCAACAGCTGGGATATGGCTCTGGTCTACGAACCCTACTGGGATTCTCGGCTGAGCCAGTTCGACGATGTCCTGGCCTACATCGACCTCTACGCCATCTACACCGATACCGGTCGAGACCGCCGATCGATCGACCACCCGGAATGGGTCCTCAAGACGGCCGGCGGGTCACCGGTGTACATTCCCTTCGACTGCAACCCGAACTGCCCTCAGTACGCCGCCGACATCTCCAACCCGGCCTTTCGCCGCGACTTCATCGACCGGCTGAAGGACCTTGACGCTCGGGGCTACCCGGCCGTCCTTCTCGACGACGTGAACATGGCCTGGCGGTTCGGCACCCGAACCGGGGGTGACACCAAACCGATCGACCCCAACACCGGAGCGGAGCTGACGCTCGATGCCTGGCAACGCTATGTCGCCGACTTCGTGACCCAGATCCAGCGGGACGTCCCCGGTCTGCGCATCGCCCACAATCCGATCTGGTACGTCGACTCGCCCGACTTCAACGATCCTGAGATCACCCGTCAGCTCGACAACGCCGATCTCGTTCAGCTCGAACGGGGCGCCACCGATGCCGGTCTGGTGGCCGGGACGGGGCGTTACGGTCTGCAGACGTTCATCCGCTACATCGAGCGGGTTCACCGCTTGGGGGCAAATGTCATCCTGCTCGACGAGACCGCCCGTTCCGAGAGGGAACAGTGGTTCAACCTGGCCGTCGGCCTCCTGGCCAACAACGGAGGCGACTATGTCGGCACCGAGGATCTGGGCTACATCCGCCCTGATCGTCTCTGGTCGGGATTCTCCACCAATCTCGGTCGGGCCGAGGGGAGATGGAGAGTCGACAACGGGTTGTTGCGTCGCGATTTCAGTCACGGCACGGTCTACGTCAATGAACCGGGGCGGGGTTCCAAGACGGTCAGCCTGTCCGGCCCGGCCACCGTCAACGGCCGCCAAGGGGTTTCGTCGTTCACCCTGCAGGGTCGCGAGGCCGCGGTGGTCTACACCGGCTGACCGGGAGTCGGTTGCGGTTCAGACCACGATGGTGCGGGCCGTTGTCGTCCGGGTCAGGGTTCGGCCGTTGTCGTCGGCGGTCAGCCGGGCGGTGATGGTCAGCGAACCCGGTTCATCGGGTATCGGCATGATCACGTCGGCTACGCCGACGACACGATCGGGGCCCAACTCTCCTCGCCAACCTTGCCGCCGGAGAATCCGTCCGTTGTGATCGACCGCCACGGTAACCGTCACGTCGGTCAAGGGCCGGCGAAGGTCGGTGACGACGAGAACGGGCCATCGCCCGGTGGTATTGCCTCTCGTCGAGGGGTCGAGGGGTCCGATGATTATCACCAGAGGATCGCAGGCCGCCCTGACCCGGTGCCAGGCCGGCTTGGGTCGACGATCCAGGTCGACGATGCCGAAGCCGCCCTCGGGCTCGATGTCGGCCAAGGTGAAGAGACAGAATCCTCCGGTCGGTCGATACTTGATTGACCGCAGCGTGTTGATGTGCCACTCTAGGAGGTCGGCCTGGTAACGCCGGGTGGTTTCCGCCCAGTCTTCGCCGCTGGCGTGATCGGTCCGCGGCAGGTAGTGATCGAACGAACGACGCTCCGCGGTGGCCCAGTTGGGCTCATTGGTCGCCCAGGGCTGCATGGCCACGCTCTGGCTGCCGATGCCGCCGGGGAAGGCGCCGAGGCGGGGCCAGCTGGCCACCGCGGCTGCCAGGTCGGAGGCCAGTCCGGCCCGCCATCCGAACCAGAGGAAGGCATCGGAGCCGCCCGGGTCGGTAGGACTGGGCAGGGAGGCCGAACGGGTGATGATGGGACGGCTGGGATCGGCGTCGCTCAACTCCCGGCCGATGATGGAATCGAGCACACTCCGGTTCCACGACGGCGTTATGTGGCGGGCGAATCGGCGGAGGATGGCCCTGGGTCGTTCCTGCCTGTTGTCGGTTGGCAACTCGACGGCGTCCCCGTTGGGAAGCACGTGGCCGCCCCAGGCCATGACCGACGGGTGGGGCCCGAGGAGATCGACGGCCTCTCGTATGATGGCCTTGGTCGATCGCCTGATCTTCGACGAGTAGCCGCCTATGAGGGGCAGATCCTGCCAGATCAGAACACCGAGCCGGTCGGCCGCCCGGTAGATCTCGGGCCGGGTGATGTGGGCGTGTATCCGCATCATGTCGAGACCGGCTTCGGCCACCAGGGCGACGTCATCTCCGAGACGTTCAGGACTCCACTCGTTCAGGTAGGAGCCGGGTGGACCGTAGGCGATGCCTTTGATGAACATCTGCTCCCCGTTGATCCGCCATCGGAAGTTGTTCATTTCCACGGTCCGGAATCCGGTGTTCCAACGGCGACGATCAGACGGAGCTTCGTCCCGACTGACGACGACTTCGACGTCATAGAGCGGTTGGTCGCCCAGGCTGTGGGGCCACCACAGTTGCGGATCATCGACGGAAACCTCCCATTCCAGCCTGTTCTCGCCTGCGGCCAGCCGGTGGGTGGTCTTGTTTTCGGCCACCGTCTCACCGCCACCGGTGACGGTCGTGGCCACGGTGACCTGGCCGTGGTCGACGCTGTCGACCACCAGGCGGATCTGCAACCGGGCCCGTCGGCGGATCGCCTCAGTGCACAACAGTCGGTGATGGCGGATGGCCACCGGCCCGGTGGCCTCGACGTGGACCGGACGCCAGATGCCCCCGGGGTTGTCCGGTGGAGCCAGAGAGCCGGTTTGCAACGAACCGGTGAGGGAGGTGTTGTCCCGTTGCTCGGCCTGACGACCGCCCCCCGGCGGACAGGAAACGTCGACGGCGATGGTGTGTTCGGTGCCGAACCGGGTCTGGTCGGTTATCTCGAAGCGGTGAGGAGCGAAGTAGCCGACGGTGTCACCCAGGTAGGCGCCGTCGAGCCACACTTCGGCCCCGCTTATCACGCCGTCGAAGCAGAGCCACAGCCGAGTGCTCTTGTCCGGTGGATCCGGCGACAGTCGAAGATCGGCGTTGCTGAACGACCGCCGGTACAGGATCGGTCCCGCTTCATCGGCCAGCTCGGGGTGCCGTCGCCAATGCCCGGGCACGTCGACCCTCGGCCAGCGGGAATGATCCAACTCCGGCGCCGCTCCAGTCCGCAGTAGCTCCCGGTCGACCGGTTGGGCGAACCACTGGCCCGAGAGGTCATGTAGGATGCCGCGATTCATCGGAACAAGGACGTCGGTTCCGGAGGCGGTGACACAGTGAGACCGGGTTGTGCGTCGTAGAAGGTGATGGGCACATTGGAGCACACGACGTCAAAGGGCATGACCAGAGACAGTAACAGCGAGCGTCAGGGGTTGAGCGGGTTCGACGCCGTCGATGAGATGGTCCGGGATCTGTACCCGTCGTTGCGTCGCTATGCCGCTGTTGTCGGATCGGTCGCCGACGACCCGGACGACCTGGTGCAGGAGGCCCTGGCCAAAGCGCTGCGGAGCGTGGCGTCGGGTGAGGTTCGTCAGCCTGAGGCCTACCTGCGAAGAACGATCTCCAATGTCGTCATCGATCGTCATCGGAGGCGGGCCACGAGGCGAGACAAGCAGCACATGGTGGCGGTCGACAACGAGCGGAACGATGTCTACCCGTCCGATCTGTCCGTCCTCGACCACCTGGGCCCTCTCGATCGATCAATCCTGTACCAGGTCGACGTTGAAGGACGGTCATTCCGTGAGGCGGCCGAAACCGTTGGTTGTACCACCGGGGCCGCTCGACTTCGGGCCTCCCGGGCCCGCCGGCAGCTACGACAACTTCTCGAGGAGCAGGCATGAAGACCCACATCGAAGACGTGCAGGATCTGTTCGAGGCCCGGGCCCGAAGGGGGTACGCCCGGGGGGCCGACGCCGTGTTGGCCGCGGCCCGGGTTCAGGCAACGGAGCCTCCGGTTGTTCACCGGCCGGACCGCTCCGCCGACCGACCGATCCTTGCCCTGGTGGCCGCGGTGGTGGTGGCTGGACTGGCTGTGATGGGGCTGTGGGCCTTGGTGCCATCGGCCGATACGTCGCTGGAAAGCACCAGCGGGGATCCGACCGACGAGCTTGAAGCGGCACCTTCAGACGACGATGAGGCCGCCCCTGATGACCGGTCCGATCAACCACCGGTCGACGCCGCAGCGGTCACGTCGGCCGAACAGTCGCTTCCCTTCCTGGTGCTCGACCAGCCGGGATTCCGCATCACCGGCGGCCATCAAAGAACCGTTGCCTGGCCGCCGGGCGAAGGTGGCGAGCTGTGGGCCTACCAGGAACCCGACGCCGGTCCGGCTGGACCTTCGTTGACGCTGCGTCCCGCTGATCAGCGCTGGCGGACCGAGGCCGGTGAGTCGGTGCTGATCGGTGACGTCGAGGGCTCCCTGGAAACCCACGGTCGTTTGACCGGGGTGCAGTGGCCGATCAACGGAACCGATTGGTTGCTGCTGGGTATCGACGTTGACCAGGATGCATTGCTGGAGGCGGCGGCCTCGGTTCGGGTCGATGGCAGCGGGCAGCCGACTCCGGTCGAGCGCCTCGCCGGGTTGAACCTGATCGGTCACGGGGCGGCGTCCGGCCAGGGCACCGTGGAGATGGCCGAGTTCGGTTTCGAGACCGACGCCCACCAGGGCGACATCCTGATCGCCTCGGGCGGCTTCTATGAGTACTGGTCGGAAGTCCTTGACCTGGCATCGGAGGCCGAAAACACATTGACCACCCTGGCCATGGACCGCCTGGCGCTGGTCATGGATCGAGGCTCCGAAACCTGGGGAGCGGCCGTCTGGCCCGCTGACGGATTCGTGTTCACGATCCGAGGATCCATGCCGCCCGAGGAGCTGGCCGGACTGGCCGGGTCGGTCCGGGTGGTGGACGAGACCGAGTGGTTGACGGTGGTCCCCGATGAGTGGGTGGCCGCCGCCGACCTGCCCGACGAGGTGGCCGCCATCGTGTCCGACATCCCCATCCCTCCGGGATTCGACATGGCCGAGGTGGTCAACAACACAGACCCCGGCGATCCCTACCAGCTGACAGCCGAGGTTACCGGAGCGGTCACCTGCACCTGGATCGACCGTTGGGTCGAGGGTCGGGAAGCCGGCAACCAGGCCATGGTCGGTGAGGCCGCGGCCGCCCTGGCCGGGGCCCCTGAATGGGATGCCTTGATCCGGATTGCCGGCGAAGGTGGTTGGTCGTCGGTGGTGTGGGAGTACGCCGAGGCCGTGAACGGCGATGGCATGGTGATGGGCGGTGTGGAGTTGACGGTGGAGGAGTCCTATCAAGAGGCCCTGGGTTGCGACCGGTGGTCGTGAACGTCGTCGCCGGTCGATCGGGTCCGGGCAAGGGGTGAGTCGCCGCCGGGCCCTTGGTCGTTGTAGGGTCGAACTGTGCCTCAAGAACCAGTGTCCGCACCGTCGGCCTCGACCATCGGCCAGCTGAGAGAATCGGGTTGGCGGTCTCGCACGGTCAAGCAGGAGCTGCGGTCAAACGCCATTACCCGGGTCCGATCGGGCCAGCAGCTCTTCCCCGGCATCGTGGGCTACTCCGAGACCGTGCTGCCCCAGCTGGAGCATGCCATCCTGGCCGGTCACGATGTCATCTTCCTGGGGGAACGGGGCCAGGCCAAGACCCGCATGATCCGCGGTCTGACTGGTCTACTCGACGAGTGGATGCCGATTGTGGCCGGCTCGGAGATCAACGACGACCCCTACGACCCGGTCTCCCGCTACGCCCTCGACCTGGTGGCCGAGCACGGCGACGACACCGCCATCACCTGGGTTCACCGCCACCGTCGCTTCGGGGAGAAGCTGGCCACCCCTGACACATCGATCGCCGATCTGATCGGCGAGGTCGACCCGATCAAGGTGGCTGAAGGTCGGTACCTGTCGGACGAGTTGACCCTCCACTACGGTCTCGTACCCCGAACCAACCGGGGGGTGTTCGCCATCAACGAGCTTCCCGATCTGGCCGAACGAATCCAGGTCGGGCTCCTCAACATCCTGGAAGAGCGAGACGTCCAGATCCGGGGCTACAAGGTCCGGCTGCCGCTCGACGTCATGCTGGTGGCCTCGGCCAATCCCGAGGACTACACCAACCGGGGTCGGATGATCACCCCACTGAAAGACCGGTTCGGAGCCCAGATCCGAACGCACTATCCGCTCGACGTCGACACCGAGAGGGCCATCGCCCGCCAGGAAGCAGTACTCCCCGGTGTCGCCGGTGACGGCGACGAGGTCGACGAGTCGGGGGTCGTGGTGACCATTCCCGACTTCATGGAGAACCTGGTGGCCACCTTCACCCAACTGGCCCGCCAGAGCAGCCACATCAACCAGCGCTCCGGAGTGTCGGTCCGCCTCACCGTGGCCAACCTCGAGACCCTGGTGGCGGCGGCCACCCGGCGGGCTCTGCGCCTGGGAGAGTCGGAGGCGGTTCCTCGGGTCAGCGACCTCGACGCCCTGATTTCCTCCACGGCCGGCAAGATCGAGGTCGAAGCGCTCGACCAGGACCGCGACAGCGAGGTGATCGACCACCTGCTGCGGGGTGCGGTGCTCACGGTGTTCAAGAACGAGGTGGACCCGGGCCGCATCAGCGAGATCGTGGATGAATTCGAAGGTGAGCTGGTGGTCAACGTCGGTGATGACATTCCCGCCGCCAACTACGCCGAGCTGAACCGCCGCAGCCCGGCTCTGGCCGCAGCCGTTGACGCCCTGACCGGGGGAGATGGTTCGGAAGCGGCGGTCTCCGATGGCGTCGTGGCCTCAGCCATCGAACTCCTGCTGGAGGGCCTGCATCTCTCCAAGCGGTTGAACAAGGACAGCGTGGCCGGCCTGGGCCGGGGGGCCGGCTCGGCCACCTACCGGGGTCGTTGACCGTTTCGGCTGCCCGGCATGTGGCCGATACCTCTGGATTCGTCACGCTCGGCGTCATCGGGCGTTATAACGGGTGGAATGGTGGAGCCCAGTACGAAGGTGGGGCGGTTGAGAACTGAACTTTTCGTCGGCCAGCGGGGCTGGTGATTCGTGGCCTCGATCCTGATTCGACCGGAAGATCTCGCCGTCCTGGCCCAGCGGTTCGACGCGGTGGCCGATGATCTTTCCCGCGCCGGCCGTCGGCTGGCTCGGGCCCGGAGCGACGTCGCCCTCAACCGAGACGACCAGGGCCTACCCCTGGCCGGTTTGACCGAGAGGGCCGGCCTGGTCGAGGCCAACCTCCGTCGCCTGGCCGATGAGTTCCGGGTCGACGCCGGGCTCATGGCCCAAACAGTCGAAGACGCCGAGTTTGATGCCGAAGGGCGGTGGACGGCCGGCCTGGAAACGGGCTCGGCCGGCTCGATGGTGAGCAGCTGGTCGACCGTGGCCAACGATCTGTCGTCCGTAGTCGGCTCCGATGCCGGTGGTCGTGGCGGCGAGGTAGTCGCCATGACGGTCCCGGGCCCGGTTGGAGGGCTGTTCGTGGCCGCTTCGATCGGTGATGGTGCCGCTTGGGATGTGCTGGATGTGGTCACCGATCGACTGGCCGCCGCCCCAGCGCCGTCGGGGTCGCCGGCCGAGCTGTGGCCTCGCATCGTCGACGGCCTCTTCGAAACCTAGACTGGGCCTCTTGCCCCGGTATCTCCTGCTCCGTCGATGACCAGCGGACTGCTTCTCACTTCGTTCGTCCTGGGGTTGCGCCACGGCGTGGACTGGGACCACATCGCCGCCATCGCCGACCTGAGCGGCGGGGCCGATGACCGTCGCCGGGGGTTTCGGCTCTCGTTCATCTACGCCCTGGGCCATGCTGTCGTGGTGTTCGCCCTCGGGTCGGCGGCCATCGTCGCCGGTGCCGCCATCCCCGACGGATTGGATCGCTGGATGGGCCGGATCGTCGGCTTGACGTTGATCTGGCTCGGGATCTGGGTGATCGTCGAACTCGTTGGCAACGGGCGCCAGTTTCGCCTCCGGAGTCGGTGGATGCTGATCCTTGACGGTAGCTTCGCCGGTTGGCGCCGGGTGGCCCGTGGCGCCAACCACCGCCAAATCGAGGTCGAGCACAGCCACGTTCACGAACACGATCACGACGGGGCCCACGGCTCCGATGAAGAATGCGCTGATCACAACGCCGCTCATCGCCATAGTCACGGCGTTCACGATGCCCAGGCTGGGGATCGGGTCGCGGCCGGTTCGGGCTCGCATCGATCCCACCTGCCCCTGGGGACCCGCCATTCCCACCGCCACCGCCATGTCCTGCCGTTGCCTGATCGACTCGGCTCGGGGTCGGTCCAGACCGGGATGGGAGCGGCGGCCGGCATCGGAGTACTGCACGGGGTGGGTGTCGAGAGCCCGACCCAGATCGCAGTCTTCGTGGCTTCCACATCGGTGGTCGGCTGGAGCGCCGGCCTGGCCATCCTGGCCGCCTGGTGCCTGGGCCTCATCGTGGCCAACGCCGGCCTGGCCGCGCTGGCCGCACTGGGTCTGCTGGAGGCCCGTCGCAACTTCACCATCTACGCCACCGTGGCGGTGGTGGTGGCCATTGGCTCCATTGCCATGGGACTGCTCTACCTGTTCGACCTCAACGTCCTGCCCGCCATCGCGGTCTGACCGGCCGGGTGATCGAAGCGGTCGAGTGGTCGAAGCCGTCGACCTGTCCTAGCGGTCAGACCGGGACACCAAGCCGATCGTGAACCGGGGCCAAGGCCTTGAGATCAGGCATGACCTGGGCTGCGAACAGACGAGCGTTTCGCTCGGCCTCCTCGGCCGGCATGCCGGCGTAGCCGAACACCCCCACGAAGGCATCCATGTAGGTGTTGTCCTGCAGGAACACGATCTTGTCCTTCACCTGGTCGGGAGTTCCCCACACCTGGAGATTGACGAAGAAGTCGGCCATCCGATCCCGGCCGCCGGGCTCGGTCAGCAGATCATACATCTGGCCGTGGAACTCATAACCTGGTGTGTTCTTGAGGTGATCCTGATCGAACTCGTAGTGCTTGATCACCGAATCCCAGTAGCGGCCGATCCACTGTCGGGCCATGGTCTCGGCCCGATCGGCTGACTCGTCGACGAAGGTCCAGCCGGCCACGTAGGGCGGCGGCGCCTCGGTTCCGGTGGCCTCCCGGAAGGTGTTCCGGTAGGTGGCCAGTTCCGCCCTCACGTGCTTCCACGGTTTCTGGGGAATGATGAGGATGCCGACCCCCATTCGGGCCATGATCGCCGCCGACTCGGTGGAAATGGCGGCGGCGTAGGTTCGACCCCGGAACGACTGCTCGGGACGGGGCCTGATGTCCTTGCGAGCTTGCTGCAGGTGTTGTCCGTCGTACTCCACCCAGCCTTGTTCCAGGCCGGTCAGGATCATGTCGGCCGCCTCCGCGAATCGGGCTCGGGCCTCGGGCATGGGCACGCCGAATCCTTCGAACTCCACCCGGCCGGTACCTCGACCGATGCCGAGAATCACCCGGCCGCCGGACATGGCATCCAGCATGGCCACCTCCTCGGCCACCCTCACCGGCTCGTGCCAGGGGAGCACACAAACCATCGACCCGAGCTGAATCCGCTCGGTGCAACCGGCCATGTAGCTCAGGAACTGGAACACGTCGGGGCACATGGTGTAGTCGGTGAAGTGATGCTCGACACTCCAGATGGAGTCGAAGCCCAGCGGTTCGGCCAGCCGGGCCAGGGCCAGGTCCTGGGTGTAGACCCGACCGTCGGGAACGGTCTCGCCCGGGTTCTGGAAGATGACCGACATGCCGACGTGCATGGATCCCAGCGTACTGGCGGTGCTGGGCCGCGGTGAACGAGACCGATCGTGGCCGGCGCCGACTCAGGCGGCCGCCGCCGCCAGCTCGTCGCCCACTGCCAGCGGCCCGGGCCCGGCCACCAGGGCACCGATGGCCAGCAGCGATCGCCGTTCCCGGTTGATGGCCTTCAACACCGAAAGGTCGCGGTCGAGGGCCGGTTGGGTGCCGTGGGCGGCCTGGGGTCGGGTGACCATCACACAACGATCGATGTGTTTGCTGATTGCCAGGGCTGCGCCCCCCACCGTCACCGTTTGTCCCACCAGATCGTCCTCACCCGAGCCGTCGAGGATGATGTTGGCCCGGAATCGGCGGGCATCCCACGGCCCCAACGAGGCGGTGGACACCAGCGACACCTTGGCCCGGGTCGAA
This sequence comes from Acidimicrobiales bacterium, assembly GCA_965216685.1. GTDB lineage: Bacteria > Actinomycetota > Acidimicrobiia > Acidimicrobiales > SZUA-35 > JAHELU01. The sequence continues at coordinate 933,021 of OZ244195.1, read as the reverse complement.
TCGTGGAACGAGCCGGTCGGCCCCTCCCACTGGAACCATTCGCCCGACTCATTTTCGCCCAACTGGATCTCGTAGGTGCCCGAAGTGGTTGGATCGGCTGCTCGCAACACCACCGGTTGACCCAGCCAAGCCGACAACACATCGTCGTCCGCCGTTTCGGTGCCGTCGGGCAAGGTGATGATCACACCGTCGCCCACCGTTGTGCCGGCCAGGCGGGCCGAGGCCAGCAACAGCTCCGGTCGCCGTCGGGCGGTGAGGGTTGTGCCCGATTCAAGGTCGAGAAGCGACCAGGCCCGATCACCCACCACCCCATCCACGTCCACGTCGGCCGCCGAGAGTTGCTCGCCCACCATCGACTTGACCGGATACCGCCACAGCTCACATACGGTCAACCCGCCGTTCGTCGCCGTCACCGTCCCCTCCACTGGGGCGGCCGCTTCTCGGCGAAGGCCTTCGGGCCCTCGACGAAGTCCTCCGAGTCGATCATCGCCTTCACCGCCGGATAGCGGGCGGCGTAGGCCTCCTGCAACGAGGCCTGGTCGAGGCCACGGTAGGCCGCCTCCTTGGTGGCCCGGATCGACATGGGGGAGCAGGCCAGGACCATGTCGGCCCACCGACGGGCCGCCGCCATCAGCTCGGCCGGGGCCACCACCTCGTTGACGAACCCCAGCTCCTGTCCCTCGGCGGCCGAAACGTGACGGCCGGTCAGCATCATGCCCATGGCCCGTTTCATTCCGATCTGGCGGGGCAACCGATGGACGCCTCCGGCCAGGGCCGCCAACCCCACCTTGGGTTCCGGCAGGGCGAAGCGAGCCGTGTCGGCGGCGACGATCAGGTCGCAGGCCAGGGCGATCTCGAATCCGCCGCCCATGGCCACGCCATTGACGGCGGCGATGACCGGCTTGTTCAGATCCCAACGATTGGTCAGACCGGCAAATCCGGTTTCGGGATGACGGGGCCGTTCGCCTCCGGCGGCCTGGAACTTGAGGTCGTTCCCGGCCGAGAAGGCCCGGTCCCCGGCCCCGGTGATGATGGCCACCCACAAGTCCTGGTCGTGCTGGAATTCATCGACCAACTCGGCCAACTCGGCGTTGGCCATGGGATGAAGGGCGTTCATCACCTCGGGCCGGTTGATGGTGATGGTGAACAGGTGTCCGTCCCGTTCCGACAGCGAATACTGACCCACGTTTCCTCCTCTGCAGTCTCCTGGTGACGGTGCTCAGCTCGGCGGTCGAGGCACCAGAACCGGAGTTCGGGCCTTGTACTGCTCGTAGTCTTCCTGGCCGCCCCACTTCTTGTCGGCCCGCCGCTCCAGCATGGGGATGCCGCTGACCCTGGTCAACAGCAGGTAGACGAACACCGGTGAGAGCAGGGTCAGATACTGCCAACCGGAGAGCACCGGGTAGGCGACGACGGCCACGCCGACCCACAACAGGATCTCACCGAAGTAGTTGGGGTGACGGGACCAGGCCCAGAGCCCGCTGGTGATGAACCGGCCCTGATTGTCGGGATCCGACCGGAAGGCGCTCTTCTGGGCGTCGGCCAGCGCCTCGATGGCGAAACCGGTGAGCCACAGGGCCAGGCCGATCGCCGCCCAGATCCCGAGCGAACGGGGCTGAGCGCTGGCGATGGCGGCATGGGCCGCCGCCGCGGTGAAGATGACCCACAGCCCCTGGGTGGTCCAGGCCACCAGAAAACGGGGTGCACTCTGCTTGATGGCGTCGAAGCGGCCGTCCTTGCCCGACGAGCGGACCCTACGAAACAGGAAAATACCCAGCCGACCCGACCAGATCAGCACCAACACCACCAGCAGCCCGACGGTGGCGTCGAGCGGCGCGGCGAGGGCGGCGGCCAGCAGCGTGGTGCTGAGATAGGTGAGACTGCCGACCAGGTCGTAATAGTGTTCGGTGCGGTTCAGGTACGACGGGATGAAGGCCACCCAGTTGACGATGAAGGCCACGGCCGCCACCCACCAGTGCACACCAATGCCCGCGGCCGTCCTGGCCCCCGACGATCCGGCCCACGCCACCAGGGCTCCAATGGCCACGACGGCCAGGATCACCGCCACCGCCTGGCCGCTACTACGGGTTCGGGCTGGGGAGTCGACTGATGAGGTCACCCGGACAACGGTAGTCGTCGACCGGAGAGCGCTTCGAACCGTGCTCAGCCGGCCAGTTGCGATGTCTCCTGGATCAGACTCTCGAGATCGACGCCCGCCTCCTCCTTGATCACCCGGCGCAGAACGGCGGGAACAGCATCGAGCTGGCGGGACACGGTGGCCAGCGCGGCCCGCATCTCGGTTAGGTGGGCCACATCATCGGCTCGAGTTCGCAGATCGTCGGCGATGGCCCGCTCCGAGCGGGAAGCCACCATCGGTTCGGCACGATTCCGCAGCCATACCAGCGACCGGCGGCCCGGTCCCCGATTGTCGACGATCGGTTCGATGGCGGTCACCTCGTCGGATCGAACATAACGCTCGTAACCGAGGCTGATCAGCTGGTCGGACTGGATGGTCATGGCCCGGAACCTCCCTGGTTCACCTTCAACAATAGCCAGGGCCAGTGACATCCTAGGTCGGCCTTACCCGGCCTTCTGCGGTGCTGGAACGCCGCTGAGCGACGCCTGGACACCGCAGAACGCGGTGAGGGGGGCGCGGGCCGGCGAGGGGGCCGGGTCGCTGGGTCAGTGGGCCAGCATGGTGCCCAGGAGGACAACGACCAGCGAGGCCAGAAAGCCAATGCCGGCGGTAGCACCCCGCATTGAGGCGGTGGTGGCCCGCTGGTGGAGCAAGGTGGCCACGCCGGCCGCCACCACGAGGAGCAGCTTGATGCCGAGCACGATGTTGTAGCCGGTACTCACGTCGGCCATGGGAACGGTCAGGATGTTCCAGATCCCGGTGGCCACTGCCAGGCCGAAGGCCGGCCAGGCCACCCGACCGAAGGCCTGGGCCGCTCGGGCCGGCAGGCCGTCGACCTCCCGCAACAGCGGCAGGAGGGCCATCATGATGACTTGACCGCCTATCCACACGGCCATGGCCAGGAGATGCAGGCCGATGCGGATGGCATCGAGGTCGAGGGCCGCACTGTTGGTCGAGGCCAGGACGGACTGATGAACGGAAACTGCGCCAATACCCATGGACGTGATGCTAACGATCCCGCCGGCCGATCCGGGCCCGGCCACCAATTGTGGAGATGACATCGGTCTCAGGTTTCAGCGCCGTTTCAGGTGTCGCCACTCATCATGGTCGTGGTGGAGGTCTCCAGTGGCACCGTCCATTCGTCTTCAGCGGCAATTTCCGGTCGGACCAACGGCCCCTAGTCTGATGGAGTGGAGCTTCCGCTGTTCGATGAAGTGGCCGATCTGGTACGGACGATGGTTCCCCCTGAACTCGGCGTCATGGGCTCGCGGTCGCACCGGCGTGGAATCAAGGTCTGGTTCGACGGCGACAAACCGGGACGGGAACACTACGAGGCCCAGCTGCTGTCACGCCGCCATGTCGACAACCGCGACGGGATGGCCATCGAGATCGGATTCCACAGCGAACACCGTGACGCTGCCCGCAACCGGCAGGTGGTGGAGCCGCTGGAACGGTCTGAGGCGTCGTGGCGGGCCGAGTTGGGGGAGACGGCCGAGCTCGGCCCGTTCCTGGGCGCCGACAACTGGCGCCGACTGTCCGAATGTTGGATCGAGCCCGATGTCGACGACCCTGAGCTGGCCTTCGAGCTGGCGGCCCGCCTCGTCGACTACATTTCAGTCCTTGAACCGATCCGTCGCCGCTGAAGCCCACTCCCACGAGACGGGGTGAACGACCGTGCGACTGCTGGTGGTGGAAGACGAAGAGGCGATGGCCGAGGCGCTTCGGGCCGGCCTGGAGGCCGAGGGTTTCGCCGTCGACGTGGCGTTCGATGGCCAGGAGGCTCTCTGGTACGCCGGCGAGGTCAGCTACGACGCCATCGTCCTTGATCTGATGCTGCCCAAGGTGAATGGCTTCGTTGTCTGCCGGACGCTGCGGGAGCGTGACGACTGGACCCCGATCCTCATGCTGACGGCCAAGGACGGGCACCTCGACGAAGCCGAAGGTCTCGACACCGGAGCCGACGACTACCTGGCCAAACCGTTTTCGTTCGTGGTCCTGCTGGCCCGTCTCCGCTCACTACTGCGACGTCGGACTCGGACACGACCCGTCACCATGACCGCCGGTACCCTCCGGCTCGACCCCGGCTCCCGCCGCGCCTGGCGGGACATGAGCGACGGCTCGACGTCGCTGGAACTCACCGGCAAGGAGTTCGCCATCCTGACCGTGTTGGTCGAGGCCGGGGGCGATGTGATGTCCAAGCCCCAGATCATGGAACGGGTCTGGGACTTCGCCTTCGACGGCGATCCCAACATCGTGGAGGTCTATGTTCGCTCGCTGCGGAAGAAGATCGACCTGCCCTTCGGGTTGGCCACCATCGAGACCGTCCGCGGTGCCGGCTACCGGCTGACTCCCGACGACCCGGCCACCGACGGGTCACGGGACACGACATGAGGGCCATCACCGGTTGGCTCCGGCGGACTCGGCCCCTGGTCAGCGGAGTCCGGGGTCGGACCGCCCTCGCGGCCGCCGCGGTGGTGGCCCTGGTCCTGGTGGGTGGTGTCCTGGCCATGCTGGCGCTGTTGCGGGGTCAGCTGCTGGGAGCGCTTGACGACTCGCTGAGCCAAGCGGCCACCGCCCGAGCCGAGCTGGTCAATCAGGGGGCCCAGCCCGGCTCCCTCGTCGACATTGCCGGCGACGAGTCGATGATCTGGATCGGCACCGGCGACGGCGAGGCGCTGGCGGTGGGCGGTCGCTACCAGCCGGTTGCCGCCCCTGTGGTCGAACACAGCGGCCAACCGGTGACCGTCATCGTCGAGGTGGTGGAACAGGAGCCCAACGGGCCGGGGGAACGGGAGGACAACGAGATGCGGGTGGTGCGGGCTGACACCGACACCGGCGTGGTGGTGATGGTCGGCACCGAGCTGGAGGTGGTCGACGAGACCGTCGAGCGTTTCGGTCGACTGTTTCTGGTGGCCACGCCGGTGATGGTGGCGCTGGTTTTCATCCTCACCTGGGCTGCGGTGGGTCGGGCCCTCCAGCCGGTGGAACGAATACGGGCGGAAACCGAGGAGATCGGCGGCCGGGATCTCAGTCGCCGGGTTCCGCTTCCCCAGTCCTCCGATGAGATCCGGCTACTGGCCGAGACCATGAACGACATGCTGGGACGGCTTGAAGCCCACCAGCGGGGCCGGCAACGGTTCACCGCCGACGCCTCCCATGAGCTGAAGAGTCCCGTGGCCAACATCCGGGTTCTGCTCGACACCCATCGTGTGACCGATCCGGCCTGGCTCACGTTGCGATCGAACCTCGACCGCGAGGTTGATCGACTGCGATCCTTGATTGACAACCTCCTCTTCCTGGCCGCCCACGATGAGAACCGGGATCAGGCCGTCGGATCGGTTGAGCCCACGGAGCGAGTGGCAGTCGATGATCTGCTGTTCGCCGAGGCCGAAATCCTGGCCGCCACCACCCGCCACCGGGTCGATCTGTCCGGCGTGGGCCCGGCCATCGTGACCGGCCACGCCGGTGATCTGACCCGCCTCGTCCGCAACCTGGTCGACAACGCCGCCCGCCACGCCACCACCACGGTCCGCTTGGCCTGCCGCCAGCTCGACTCGGGCCAACGATCGGTCGCCGGGGGTGAGGTGGTCCTGGAGGTGGCCGACGACGGCCCCGGTGTCGATCCGGGTGACCGGGAGCGGATCTTCGACCGGTTCAGTCGCCTGGACGACGGCCGCGACCGTGACCAGGGTGGCACCGGTCTGGGTCTGGCCATCGTTCGAGCGGTGGCCGAGCATCACGGCGCCGACATCGAGGTGCGTTTCAGCGACGAGTCGGAGCGAACCGGCAGCCGCTTCATCGTCGTCTTCCCCGATCGGGCCGACGTCCGTGACGGCGATGGGACCGGCGCCGCCTTCGCCCATTAGTGTGGAGACATGGTAGGTCAGCGATTCCGCTACTCCCGATGGGACGGTACCCAGAGCGGTTTCGACTTCGACGCCCTCGACGTCCTGGCCGAGCTGGCCGACGATCTGATGTATCACGGCGATCCGATGTCGGCCTTGCGTCGGCTCATGCACGACGGCTTCCAGGATCGCGACGGCCGCAACATCGAAGGGTTGCGGGAGATCCTGCGCAAGCTGCGTCAGGAACGCCAGGAACGGCTGGAGAACCACGACCTGGGCGGCGTCTACGACGAGATCAATGGCGAGCTGAACGATCTGATCGGGTCGGAGCGGCAGTCACTCGATGACCGGTCGGCACTGGCCGACATCGAACTGGCCGATCCCGATCTGAGCGACGATTCCCGCCGGGCGGCGGAGAACGCCAAGGCCTCGACCGGCCAGAAACACATGCAGCTCGACATGTTGCCCGACGATCTGGCCGGCAAGGTTCGGGGCCTGCAGAACTACGAGTTCGAGTCGGCCGAGGCCCAACGGCGATTCGATGAACTGCTCGACCGGCTGCGATCGGAGCTGGTGAACCAGCAGTTCGGTCAGATGTCGGAGGCCATGTCCAACATGTCGCCCGACGACCTGGCCCGCATGAAAGACATGATGGCCGAGCTCAACCGCATGTTGGAACAGCGGGCGGCCGGCGAGGAGCCCGATTTCCAGTCGTTCATGGACAACTACGGCGACTTCTTCCCCAACAATCCCCAGTCACTCGACGAGTTGCTGGAGGACATGGCCCGCCAGATGGCGGCCATGCAGGCCATGCTCAACTCGATGACGCCGGAGCAGCGGCAGCAACTCATGGATCTGTCGAATCAGCTGCTGGAGGACATGGATCTCAATTTCGAAGTATCGCGCCTCGGGCAGAACCTCCAGCAGATGTTCCCCGACGCCGGCTGGCAACAGGGCTATGACTTCTCCGGGTTCGATCCGCTGGGGCTGGCCGAGGCCTCACCGATGATGCGAGAGCTGAGCGACCTCGATCAGATGGAGCAGTTCCTCCGGCAGGTGACCAGTCCCCAGGCCCTGGCCGAAGCCGACATGGATCAGGTGCGACGACTCCTCGGTGATCAGCCGGCCGCCAGCCTGGAGCGGCTGGCCGAGCTCACCCGGCTGCTGGAGGAGCAAGGTCTGGTGCACAACACCGAGGGCCGTCTGGAACTGACCCCCCGGGGTCTACGACGACTGGGCCAACAGGCCTTGGGCGAGCTGTTCAAACGGTTGTCGGCCGACAAACTGGGCCAGCACAACATCGACGTCAGCGGTATTGGCCATGAACGCGATTATTCGACCAAGCCCTACGAGTTCGGAGATCCCTTCAACCTCAACATCGAACGAACCGTGGGCAATGCCATTCGCCGTGGCGGCGGCGGTACTCCGGTCCGCCTGACTCCCGACGACTTCGAGATCGAGCGGACCGAGCGCCAGGTGCGCTCGTCAACGGTGCTCATGCTCGACCTCTCGCTGTCGATGCCGATGCGGGACAACTTCCTACCGGCCAAGAAGGTGGCCATGGCCCTGCACGCCCTGATAACCAGCCGGTATCCCCGCGATTATCTGGGCATCGTGACCTTCGCCGCCCTGGCCCGCAAGCTGAAGGCGTCGGAGCTGCCCGAGGTTTCCTGGGATTACGACTACGGAACCAACATGGCCCACGGGTTCATGTTGGCCCGCCAGATGCTGGCCCGACAGAGCGGAACCAAACAGATCATCATGATCACCGACGGTGAGCCGACGGCCCATCTGCTTCCCGATGGTCGGCCCCAGTTCAGCTATCCGCCCACCCAGGAGACGATCAACCAGACGATGGCCGAGGTGATGCGCTGCACCAAGGCCGCCATCACCATCAACACCTTCATGCTCGACCCTGACAGCGGCCTTCGGGGGTTCGTCGAGCGCCTGACGGCGCTCAACCAGGGGCGGGCGTTCTACACCAACCCGGAGACCCTGGGCGACTACGTGCTGGTCGACTTCATCGAACACAAGCGATCGATCGTGAGAGGTCGATAGGTCCTTGGGGCGTGAATCCGTGTGACAGCCGTCACAAAATCGTCCCAAATCTTCGCTTCGGGAAGAATTGCCCGACTTTTCGCCACGGTGGAGATTCGGGCGCGAATCTACACCTTCACCAGTGGCAAGTGGGGGATGGTTGCGGCCGCCGCGTCGGTCCCGACCCCTTCTCGCTCGGCGACGGGATCTTGCCACTCGGGGTGGTTGCCACCGTTGAGATGGGCGGCGAGAAGCCCTTGGGGAGAGGGTCGCACTCCGGCCCGCCATCGACGGATGACCACTGAGAGTGGCTGCAGCGTGATGGTCGCCCCCTCTGAAACCGGCATCGGCCGGTTCTGTTCGCCCTGGTGTCGGGCCATGCAGATAGCCCCATGACCACGGTAAAACCCGCTTGAACAGCGGCCCTTTCGGGATTTTTCCTTGCACTTCGGGGTTGTCACGACCAGGATCACAGTGGTGTAATTACACCTGCAGAAGTTCACGGGCAGTCTTTGGTGGAACAATTCGCTACAAGTCGGGAGCCCCTGTGAACACCCATGTCGTATCCACGATGATCGAAGAACCAGATTCACGTCCGCCCATCGGTGAGGCGCGAGGAGGAACCATGCGCATAGGTCGCAAGCACCTCATGCTCGATACCAGCTGGCAAGAGTACGCAAACTGTCTCGGTGTCGATCCTGACCTCTTCTTCCCCGAGCGGGGAGCGTCGACCAAAGAGGCCAAGGAGGTGTGCCGCGGTTGCGTGGTCCGTGAGGACTGCCTCGAATTCGCCTTGGCCAACGGTGAGAAGTTCGGAATCTGGGGCGGAATGAGTGAGCGGGAACGTCGCCGCATCCGTCGTCAGCGTGCGCTGGAACGTCAGGCGGCGGCCGCCGCCTATGCCGGCGAGAGCGCCTGAACGGTTCGTCGAGGCGCCGGGGTCCTGAGACCGAGGCGCATGGCGCGGACCCTATGATGGCGATAGCATTGGACCCATGGTCGCAATTCTTCAGCCCAACGAGATGATCATGATCGTGGTGGTCGTGCTCGTCCTCTTCGGGGGGTCGCAGATCCCCAAGCTGGCTCGCAGCCTCGGTCAGGCCCAGAAGGAGTTCAAGGACGGACTCGCCGAAGGAGCCGAGGCCGGAGACGTAGCCGCCGGATCGGCGGAGGAGAAGGCCTGACGGGCCGATCTTCAGCCAGCCTGACAACATCAGCCGGATAGCCGACGACCCGGGCCACGTGGTGGACCGGGTCGTTTAGATTGGGTGCGACCACCCGGTTCCGGCTCGCTGGCGCTCAGGCGTTGACCGCTTCGGAGTCGGCCAGACGGGCCGCCTTGCGGGCCTTGAGGATGCGTCGCCGCTGCCGCTCCGAGGTGCCGCCCCAGACGCCATGATCGATCCGATGGGCCAAGGCATACTCCAGGCAGGGCTCCTTTGATGGGCATTCGGCGCAGACCTTCTTCGCCACTTCGACACCGACCCCATCGCTGGGGAAGAACAACTCCGGGGGTTTGTTGTTGCAGCTGCCGATCGCCATCCAATTGCTCTCCATGGAAATAGAGACGCACGGATAGGTCGTTTGGTTCCCTTGACAGTCAAAAATCCGGGAAATTTTACTTTTTGTTCGGGCCCGGCCCGTGGGTCGGAATCAGACGGTGAGCCCCCCTGTGACCCGTCGACCACAAAACCAGCCGCATGAAACTAGGATGAACGGCCATGACCGATGTCGAACTGCAAGAGGATCTTCCACCAGTTGCCCATGTGACGATCGTCTATACCGGACCGATCGCCCCTCACTGGGATCTCCGCGTTCGATACGGCGATCAGAAGCTCGTCGATGACTTCTGGGCCAGGGTCAACGCCCGCCTGCTGCTCCTCCCCAAGCATGACCCCCAGTTCCGCCGTAACAAGGAGCGGGTCAACCGTGATGCCGAGCGGGAGCGCATCACCTGCGACTGGGATCTGGGCGAGGACGACGCCGATACCACGATCACCCCGGTAGCCGACAGCGTGCCGGCCGAGGCATCCCCGTCGGCCGAACCGGTTTCCGACGTTGCCCCGGAGCCGGCTCCCGAGTCCGCTCCCGCCGCCGGTGATCCGGCCGCTGATACCGAGTCCGCTCCGGCCGCTGATACCGGCGCCGAGGATGCCGATGCCGATGCCGATGCCGGCGACGCGGCCGCCGAGGATGGTCAGGTCGAGTCCCAACCGGCCGAGCAGCCGGCCGAGATCTAGATCGTTCGGGCCGTGGCCGAAGCTGGCGCGTCACCGGTGAGCACCCGGCCGTCAGTCGGCGTTGACGTGGGCGGCAGCAAGATTCTGGCCCGGGTGGTCGATCCCTCAACCGGGATGGCCCGCGGTCGGGTCAAGCACAACACCCCAACCGAGGGGCCGGAGTCGGTGATCGACAAGATGGTGGAGACCATCGTGGCTCTCGATGATTGGGCCGACACGGCAGCCGTGGGGGTCGGCGTACCCGGACCCGTCACTCCCGACGGGACGGCCGGTCCCTGTCCGAACATCGTCGGCTGGGACCAACCGGTTCAGCTGGCCGATGCCCTGACCGACCGGCTGGGCAAACCCGTCATCGTCGCCAACGACGTCAACTGCGGGGCGGTGGCCGAACACCGGATGGGTATCGGACGCGGTCACGCCGACATGCTGGCCATCTTCGTCGGAACCGGTGTCGGCGGGGGACTGATCCTCGGCAACAAACTGGTGGTCGGCAGCCGGGGCATGGTGGGCGAAATCGGTCACCTCACCGTTCAACCCGGAGGGCGCCCATGTGGTTGTGGTGGGCGAGGGCATCTGGAGACCTACGCCGGCCGGGCCGGCATCGACAGCGAAATGCGACGCCGCTCCGACGGCGCTGCCAACCGCTTCCTGCTCTCGCTGGTGGGCGACTCACCGTTGAAGTCCCGCCATATCGCCGCCGGGCTGGAGGCCGGCGATCCGCTGTCGGCTCAGTTGATCGCTGAAGCGGCCAACGCCCTGGCCCGCATCATCGGCAACGCCGCAACCCTGCTCGACCTGCCATTGGTGGTTCTCGGCGGGGGCATCGTCGACCGTCTGGGTCAGCCGTTCCTCGATCAGATCCGATCGTCGACCGACTTCGGGGGAGCGGGCCCCGAGTTCACCGAGCTGGCATTGGCCCAGCGGTTGGATGACGCCGGCGCCGTGGGGGCGGCAATACTGGCCGAGAAGACCAGCCTGAGTTGATCATGAGCACTGATCATCCTGCCGCCTCACATGATGGCGCCTCGCCCCATGGGGCCGACCCCGACGAGATCATTCGAGGTGCCGGATGTGTGGTCTACCGCCCTGGCCCCCACGGTCCCGAAGTGCTGGTTGTGCATCGTCCCCGCTACGACGACTGGGATCTGCCCAAGGGCAAACGGGAACCGGGGGAAACCGACGAGGAGTGCGCCATCCGGGAGACGGCGGAGGAGGCCGGGTACCGGGGCGAGATCGAGGCCGAGCTACCATCCGACACCTACCGGGTTCGGGGTCGCGACAAGCTGGTGCGGTGGTTCCTGATGCGCTGTGTCGACGGTTCGTTCCAGGCCAACGACGAGGTCGACGAGATACGTTGGCTGCCGCCGGAAGAGGCTCGGGAGCTCCTGTCCTACGGACACGCCCGATCTCTGATCGATGCCGTGCCCCGGTCGAACATCGTGGATGATTGACGGCAGACCGATCTCCATCGTCTTGGGTGCCGGCGGGCCACTGGGTTGGGTCTTTCACCTGGGAGTCATGCGGGCGGTGGCCGAGACCTTGGGAACCGACGTGGCCGGAGCCGACCGAGTGATAGGGACGTCGGCGGGAGCCGCCATCGCCGGAGCGTGCCTTTCGGGGGCCGATGAAAGCGAGATCGTCGAGGCCATCACCGCCCGGCCGTCGGAAGATGAGATCGAGCGGATGCGGGAGCTGATGGCCGAATTCCGCCGACCGTGGCGGAGACTGCGCCCGGGCGCCGTCGGGGCCATACCCCGAGCCTTGAGTCGAGGCCCGGCCACGGTGCCGGCCACCGCCGTTGTCGGGCTTCTACCCAGCGGCGTGTTTCCCACCAGTTCGCTTCGCCGGTTCCCCGCTCCACCCGACAACGGCCGCTGGCCCCCTCAGCTCTGGATACCGTCAGTCCGGTTGGGAGACGCCACCGTCACTGTCTTTGGCCGGGATCGCCTCGACATACCGGTGGCTGATGCCATGGAGGCCAGCTCAGCTGTTCCCGGAATGTTCCGGCCCAAGGTCATCGACGGCCAGCGCTACGTCGACGGGGCCGTCCGCTCAGCCAGTAATGCCGACCTGCTGGCGGCGTCCGATCCGGGTTTCGTGGTGATCAGCTCACCTATGACCCGGCCCGGTCGGGGAGTGGTGCGGAGCCGGGCCCGGCGTCAGCTCGGCCGGGAGGTCAAGCGGTTGAGGTCAGGGGCCAACACTGTCGTGGTGATCGAACCCGACGCCGACATCGTGACCAGGGCCGAGGGATTCCCCCGCCACAATCCGGACCGGGCCGACGCTTTGATAGAGGCCGCCCGGTCGTCGTCGCGCCACCTTCTGGACCGGGCCATCGCGTTGCTGGGGTGAGCGCTCGCCGTCGCACTACCATTGGTTCATCGAGATGGAAGGTGAGTCGTTGGGCGGAGCCACCGAGGCTGAAACCGAATCCCAGGCCGGACCTTCTGAAGGGCCGGATCAAACCCGACGGGCGAGTCAAGGCACGGTGGACGCCCGGGGTTTGTTGGCCGAGCTGACGGGACGATCTCGCAACGCCGGTGCCGAGGCCTTCGTCGTCACCCCCTTCCAACGTCTGGCCCGTACTCATGCCCTGTCTGTGGCCGGCGACACGTTGTTGGCCATCGCCTTGGCCGACTCGCTGTTCTTCGACGTCGATCCCAACGCCGCCCGCTGGCGGGTGGGAGCCTACCTGCTGCTGACCATCGCCCCGTTCGCCTTTGTCGCCCCCTTCCTCGGTCCCTGGATGGACCGTATCCAGGGTGGCCGTCGATTCATGATCATCGGCTCGGCTCTCGTCAGGGCGGCCGTGATGGCCGCCCTGGTCTTCTACGTCCAGGAATGGCCGCTGTTCCCCCTGGCCTTCACCATGCTGGTCATGGGCAAGACCTACGCCGTGGCCAAGAGTGCGGTAGTACCGACGACGGTGGCCAGCGAGGAGGCACTGGTCCGTTCCAACTCCCGTCTGGCTGTGCTCTCGGCCGTTTCCGGAGGTCTGGCCGGCATCCCCGGTGTGGTACTGCTCCGCCTCGGTGGAGCGCCGTGGGTTCTCGCCCTCGGAGTACTGGTCTTTGTGGCCGCCGCCATCCTTGGTTTCGCCATCCCTTCGACCCGGGTGGCCAACCGGGCCGAACAGGCCGAGGAACGGGAGGAGCTGCGGGGGGCCAACATCCTGGTCTCGTCGAGCGCCATGGGGTACCTGCGGGGCGTCTCCGGCTTCGTGACCATGTTGCTGGCCTTCGCCCTGCGGGGTGGCATCGATCCCGGTCCGACCGCCGCCGGTGTCGAACTCGGGCATCGGGTCCGGGAGTCGTTGGGATTCGAGCGGCTCGATCTGACCTCCGGCGGCGCGCCGCCTTGGCACTTCGGGGTGGCTCTCATCGGTGTTGGTGTCGGCGGCTTTCTGGGATCGGGGGGTGTACCCAAGCTTCGGGCCCGGCTCCGGGAGGAACGTATTCTGGCCTATGCCCTCATCGTGCTGACCGGCCTTGCCCTGCTGGCCGCCATATCCACCGGCCTGGCCGGAGCCTTCATCATGGCCTTCGCCACCGCGCTGGCCGTTCAGGGGGCCAAGCAGGCGTTCGACGCCATCGTGCAGCGCGACGCCCCCAAGGCCAATCTGGGCCGAACCTTCAGCCGCTACGAGAGCCGCTTCCAGCTGGTCTGGGTGCTGGGGGCCATGGTGCCGGTGGTGATCCCGTTGCCGGCCCGGGTCGGCTATCTGATGGTGGCAGCGTCGGCCGCCTTCGTGGCCGCCACCTACTGGATAGGACGAACCCCCAATCCAGCGGCCATCGTGTCTGAAGGGATTCTCGACGAGGGTCTGGATCAGCTGGCCCTGCGTTTGCCCGGCCCGCTGCGCCGACGGCTGGAGAATCGTACCTGGTCCCGGTCGTTGCGCTCCCGGATGTCAGGAGGCGACGACCAACCCGGCCCGTCCTGAATCTTGCAGTAAAAGCGAGGGTCGCCCTCGCTTTTTACTGCAAGATTCCGGACGGGGGAGGGGCTAGAGATCGTCCAGGCCGGAGAGGTCGTCGGGGATCTCCAGATCGAGTTTTCCGCTGTCGTCGTCCAAGCCGATGCGGGCCAGCCACAGCCCGGGAGCGTCGACCTCGGCCGCCGTGGGCAGGTCGAGTTCGTCGGCCCACAGTCTCTCCAGCCCCTCGTCGCCCGCCCGTGTCACCACGCCCGAGATGAAGTTGTCGCCCCGGGTCAAGGTGCTCTCGTCGATTTCCAGGCCCAGCAGCCGTTCCATGAATTTGTCGGCCGGGGCCACGTCGGTCAGCCGCTCCTTCATCCGCTCCTCGATGATGGGGGCGGCCCGGATCAGACCGTCGGAGATCGTCCTCACCGTGTGATCGACGAATCCGAGGATGGCGGCCACCATGGCGTCGAGTTGGGGGATGAGGAGATCGTGGGCCGGCGAGCGCATCATCGACAGCACCGTGTCGGGGTCGCTCATGGCCTCGGCCATCTGCTGCATCTCGGCGATGTCGCCGACCGGGCCGAACCGTTCGCCAATGGCCTCGGGATTGGGTCTGAAGGCCGCAGCGAAGTCGAGGAACAGCGCCTCCAGTCGGGCCTTCACGTGGGGAACGGACAGTACCGAATGGGCCACCAGCTCATGGATCAGAACCCACAGCCGAAGATCGTTGCCGGGAACGTCCCACTCGTCGGCCGCAGCGTCGATGTTGGCCGGCACCACCAGCACATCCGAACTTGAACGAGGCACCGGCAGGTCGTATTGGCCCAGCGTCTGCTGACCAAGATGGCCCAACATGGCCCCGGCGCTGGTGGCCACCAGCATCGGGCCCAGCGAGGAGAACAGCCGGCCCATCATCTGGGGCGAGAAGAGCGCCGCCAGCGGATCGTTGGGGTCGCCCGGGCCCCCCTCCTCGGCAACCAGTTCGGACGAACCGGATTGTATGCCGGTCGACAGGGCCTCGCCGAACCGTTCGAAGAACGGACGGTAGGCGGTCACACTCTGGGCCGTCCACACCGACCGGGTGACGGCCGAGATCCGGCTCCCGGCCGGAAGGGTGATGCCGACCGCCTGGCCGACGTGTAGCTCGGCCACCCGGGCCAGATCTTCGATGGCGATACGGACCGCCGGGTCAACGTTCGGTTCGGCCCCGCCGTCGGAGGCGATGGACGTCGCCATCTCCGAGGCCGCCTTCCACGGGTCGGTGCCACCCAGGCCGCCAAGCAGGGCGTTGAGGTCGAAAAAGGGGAACTGGCCCTCGGGTGGATTACTACTGCTCACACAGGCATCGTAGAGGGGTGCGATCGATTCTGGTAACCGGTGCCGCCGGAGCGGTGGGTCGGCGGGTGGTGGCCATGCTCACCGAAGCCGGGAGCGGAGATCGTGTCATCGCTCTTGACCGGGACTCCCTCGACGACCTCGCCTTCCTCCCAGGTTCCGGTTCGGCGACGCTGGAGCCCCGGCAGGTTGACCTTCTGTCGGCCGATCTCGACGCCGTCATGGCCGACGTCGACGTGGTCGTTCACCTGGCCGAGGATCGCAGCCGAAAGGCCAATGCCAGGGTGGCCCGCACCATCCTGGAGCGGTTACTGTCGGCGGCCGGGACGAACGGCATCAAACACTTTGTTCTGCTGTCGTCAGGCCTGGTCTACGGTGCCCACAGCGACAACCCGGTTCCCATCACCGAGAGCGGGAGGATGCGGCCATCGGGTCTGGCCCATGCCGAGCTGAAGGCCGACCTGGAGGCGCAGGCGTCGGCCTGGGCCGCGGCCGGCGGCGTTCGCTTGACGGTGTTGCGACCGGCGGTCGCCCTGTCAGAAGGCGACAGTAGTTGGATCGGCTCGGCCATGCGGGCGGCCTTGGCCATCCGCCCCGAGCAGGTCGATCCGCCCTTTCAGTTCGTGCACCACGACGATCTGGCCCGGGCCGTGGTTCACACCGTCACCCACGATCTGGCCGGTGTCTACAACGTCGCGTCCGACGGCTGGATCGGAGCCGACGCCTTTCGTGCCCTGCGAGGCGAGACCGAGGTTCGACTTCCCGAGCGGGCCGGACACATCCGTCACCGTGGGGCCAAGGCCTTCGCTGATCGCTCACTGCTGGAAGGGCTCGAACCCTACGTGACCCACCCCTGGGTGATGGCCACCGACAAACTTCAAGCCACCGGCTGGCAGGCCACCTACAGCAACGAGGAGGTCTACGTGCTTGGAACGTCGGCGCCGCTGCTGAACTCCCTGGGGCCCCAGAAGCGCCAGGAGCTGGCTCTGGGAGTGGCCGGCGCTGCCGGGGCCGCCGTCATCGGGGCAGCCCTGTGGGCGGCCCGACGACTGACCCGCTGACCGGTCGACCGCTATTGGCTCTTGGCCACCTGAGCGGCGACGATCGTGACCGGCTTCGTACTGCCGCCCCGTTCGATCAACAGCTCGACGTCGACATCGAGGTCGACCTGACGCACCAGATGAACGAGATGATCGGGGTTCTCCACCGCCTCCCCGTTGACCGACAGGATCACATCCTCCGGCCGCAACGAGTCGGCCGACGGGCCCAGGGGTAGTACTTCGGTGAGGCGGGTCCGGCCGTCGTCGTCGGCCGCCTTCACCCCGAGCCAGCTGTCGGAGGGTGATCCTGATTCGACCATCGACCGGGCCACCTCCTGAACGGTCGCGATGGGGACGGCGGCGGTGAGGGGCCCCATGGCCGAGATCGTCATCCCCACGACAGCCCCGAACTCGTCGACCACCGCCGAGCCTGGTGGTGACGACGACGGCAGCGAGGTGATGAAGGCGTCGTAGCAGTAGCGGTGCAATGCGGTGGTCACCAGTTCCTCGGCCTGGCCGACGAATCCCAACTCTTCGATGGCCATCTGCCCATCATCGTGCCCGGGGAGGATCTGTACCCGGATGGCGGCACCGAGGTCGGGCGCGGGCCCGACGGCGGCCTCCGGTGCGCCATCGGCCGGCAACGGTTCGGCCGGCAGTAATACGGCGACATCGGTGTAGGGGTCGAGCGCCACCACATCGGCCGGCGTCCACTGACCGTCGACCCGTAACCAGACGTCCGATCGCTCATCGACGACTGCCGCACTGGTGACCACCAGATCGTCGACCACGACGAAAGAGGCCAGTCGATGGGCCCCGCTGCGATAGGAGAAAACCCCGTTCCGGCTGAGCGCGGCCAACCGGGACGACTGGTCCGACTCGTCGAGGGCCCACAGTTCGACCGTCGATTGAGCAGGCGAGGCGGCCACCGTCACGGAGGTGGTCGATGGTGAAGTGGTCGAGGTCGTGGTGGACTCGACCAGCGCTCCAAGCTTTGGTCGCGACTCGAAGTCGGGGTTGAGGGCGACCCCCACCATGTCGCCGTCAGCCACGCTCAGCCCCTGTCCGACAAAGGGTGACAGGCCACTGACCGACAAGGCCACCAGGGAACCGGCCACCGCCCCCAGAACCAACGTGCCGAACACCAACAGCGACCCGAGACCCGACTCCCGCATGGTCGGTGGCGAACTGGAGGTCGCTCCCATGGCCGCCAGCTCGGACGGGTGACGCCAGTGGCGAGTCGAGGGGTCGGGTAGCGAACCCCTCGGGGAAGAATCCTCACCTTTGAACGACACGAGCTACAGCGTACTACTAAGTACCTAGCGAGAATTCGCGCCCGGTCCCGAGATTCGGCATTTTGGGATGGATTCCTCCCCCTCCTCACGGGACAGGCCGACTTCCACCATCGTGGCCCATTGGGCCACCGGATACGCTGAGCGAGGTGAACGATCAGTCGACCGGGCGGCTCAACCCGCCTCCATCGGGGCTCACCTGGACCGGTCTGTCCTCCCGGCCCCTGCCGGTGCAGGAAGCATCGGAGTGGGTGGTCGACCCGTCCTGCGGTGCGGTCGTGGTGTTCACCGGAACCGCCCGCGATCACTCCGCGGGTCGCGACGACGTGACCCGCCTGGAATACGAAGCGTATGAGTCCCAGGTCGTGCCCCGGCTCAACGAAATTGCCGCTCGAGCCCGCACCAGGTGGCCCGGCCTGGCCCGGATCGTGCTGCTCCACCGCATCGGCGAGGTGCCGTTGACCGAGGCCGCGGTGGTTGTCGCCGTGTCGTCGCCCCACCGGACCGAGGCGTTCGAGGCGGCCCGCTTCGGCATCGACACCTTGAAGGCGACCGTGCCCATCTGGAAGCGGGAAGACTGGTCACAGGGTTCGAGCTGGGGGCTTGAGGCCCAGCACATCGTCGACGTCGATTCCCGATAGACCAGGACCGGCGGCGCTACTCGATGGCCGTGAGGTCCTCGGCCGCCTGGCGGACCTGCCAGTCGCGGTCGGTCAAGGCCCTGCCTAGTGCCCGGTCGACCTCCGGCCCATCAAAAGGAGCCAGGGCCAAAACCGCCCGTCGTCGCACGGTGGCGACGTCATCGCAGGCGGCCAGGATGGCGTCAAGTCCTTCGGCCAGGGCCCCCAGAGCGGCCACCGCCGATTCCCGGCAGAGGGCGTCGGCATGGCCGGTTGCCTGTTCACGCAGCGCCTCCACCGCCCGAACGCGGGCCTCACCCTGCGGCTCGATTTCTCCCAGAGTGAAGGCTGCCAGCTCCGCCAGCTCGGTGTTGGCCGGCTCGGGCCCGGCCAGCTCCGCCATCTCGGTGTTGGCCGGCTCGGGGCCGGCCAACAGGGCGGTAACGGCATCGGCGCCGGCGGCCCGATCATCGAGGCCGGGCAGTACCTCCAGTGCCCGGTAACGGACCTCGGGGCTGTCGTCGGCCAGAAAGTCGATGAGGCGCTCGGCCGTGAGCAGCCGGAGTCGAGCCGCTGCCCCCAGGGCCAGCACCCGGGCCCGGGGGTCGGGCCCGGTCAGCGCCGCTTCGACCAGCTCGACGTCGCCGGTGTGACCGGCGATGGCGATGCTTCGACAAGGTTGGGTTCCGTCCATAGGGGTTTTCTTTATCGCTTTGATCTGGAATGCTGGTAGACGGTCGGTTTGCGACCGCCGCATTTTCTCCCGGGCACGATCACCACCGTTGACGTCGTCGGGGAACGAACCAGGCCAACAGAGGAGCATCCATGTCACACATGGTTATTTATCGTGGCGCCGACGGTAAGCCGGGCTACCACCAGACCGACGACATCCATGATGCCGTGGGATTCGTCGAACAGATGCGCAACGATCAAGGCGTCGAACACGCCCGGATTTTTCGTCTGGAGGAGGTGGTCTTCCAGTACAAGCCGTACTATCGGGTCGAACTGGCCGAGTCGGGCCCAGCTGAACTGGGCGCCGTCGGCTCCACCGATGACGGTGCCGCCAGTGCCGAGGCGGCGGGCGACAGTACCGATGGCAGTGCCAACGCCAATGGTGGCAACGGCGAAGTGACGATCACCGCCAATGGTGGGGCCTCCAGTCCCTCCAGCGGGTCGGCCGACGCCACCCCGGCGGTGACCGCCGGATCGAGTTCCAGCGGACCGGCGTCGTCGGCGACGACAGGTGACGACGCAGGGGGCTCGAAGCGAGGTCTCTTCGGCCGCTGACGGCCGACGGTTCCGGGACCGGCTGATCGACTTCAGGCGATGGCCTGCTCGAGCAGGTAGAGCACCATCAGCAGCGTCAGGGTGATCATCCCGGCCAGGAACAACGCAGCCAGCACAACCATCGAACTCAGGGTGAACAGGGCGGTGATTCGTCGCCACCACGGGGTTCGAACCGAGCCCTCGGTGAGGCGGGGTTGGCGTTGGACGAGCTGGGCCATTGGGGTGCGGTCCTGGTCTCCGGTTTCCGATCTCGGCGTCGGTCCGGCGACGTCGGTCTGAGAGTGTTTGCTGTCGATTTTCACGGGTCTTTCGGCCAATCCCTGTAGCTTTTAGGCTGGCTGGTCCGATAGGAGGACGATGGAAACCGACGACGTCAGTGTACCCGGGCCGGGTCCGGAATCGAGACCGCCCGAATCGTCGTCGTTCAATGCCGCCACAACCCCCGAGCGGTCGGACCCCCACTCTCCGGACTTCGACTCCGAACCTCCGCTCATCGCCCCTTGGCGCCCGGAAACAGAAGAAGAGGCTCGCCGCTCCGTTCGTCGCTGGGTTGGCGGCATGGTGGGCTTCGTTCTGATCTCGGCCGTGGTCGGCGGCATCCTGCTGAAGGTCCCTTATGTGGCCCTGGTTCCAGGTTCGGCCCGTGACACCGAACCCCTGCTGGACGTTGAAGGAATCGAGCAGTACCCCAGCGAGGGTGAGCTCCTGCTGCTGACGGTGCGTTTCCGGACCAGGCCCAACCTGTGGGAGTACCTTTGGTTGCGGGCCGACGACGATGCCGAGGTGGTTCCGGAGGAGAACGTGTTCGGTGACCGGACGCCGGAGGAGAATCGGGAGTTCAACCTCGAACTCATGAACGACTCCAAGCAGGTGGCGGTGGCCGTGGCCCTCGAGCAGCTGGGCTACGACGCCGTGCAGACCGATGCCGTCATCGTGCAGCAGGTCGAGGCCGGTGAGGCGGCCGATGGGATTCTCGAGCCCGGCGACTCGATCCTGGCCATCGACGACCAGCCGACCATTGAAACCGGAAGCCTGGTCGACATCCTGGGTGAGCTGGAACCGGGTGACGAGATCGATCTGGTGATAGAGCGATTCGGCGTCGACGGCACAGACGACCTGTCGGTCGTTCTGGGCGACCACCCTGACAAGCCGGGTACCGGCTTCCTGGGGATTCGTCCGGCTGACCGGCTCAAGTTCAACGACGAGTTCGACTTCGTCGTCGAGATCGACTCGGGTTCGGTCGGCGGGCCGTCGGCCGGCCTGGCCTTCACGTTGGCCGTTCTCGATCAGTTGACCGAAGGGGAGTTGACCGGGGGTCGCAAGGTGGCCGTCACCGGCACCATCAACGCCGCCGGTGAGGTAGGTCCGGTGGGCGGCGTCGTCCAGAAAACGGCCGTCGTCCGCGACCTGGGGGCTGACGTGTTCATCGTGCCCGCAGGCCAGGGCGAGGCTGAGCTGGCGGCGGCCACCGATCGGGCCGAAGGCGAGGTCGAGATCGTCCCGGTGGCCAACGTCGAAGAAGCCTTGCGGGCCCTGGCTGACCTCGGGGGCAATGTGGCCGCCGTCAACGAGTTCGCCGCCGCCAACCAAAGCTAGACAACCTCCGCCGCTGTTTCGGGGGTCCAGCACTCGGAGCCCGAACCGTCGTAGCATCGTGGTATGCCTATGCAGAGTGACCATGAGTTCGCTCCGACGCAGATCGCCGCCGCTGAGTTCCCCACCGCCTTTCGCGGGTACGACCAGGACGCCGTTCGTCACTACCTGACTCGATTGGCGTCGGCTCTCTCCGAGAACGGGGGTGATGCTCTGGCCGCCCTGGCCCGGACGACCACCCTCGATCGAATCGAGGAGCTCGAGGAGGAGAACGACACCCTCAAAGCCGAAGTGCGCGACCTGGAGTTGGAGCTGGTTCAGCGTTCGGTTGACGAGCCCGGCGACGACGGCTCGAATGAACGCCCCGGCAGGCGCTCGGCCGCCGACGGCGACGGTGGCATCGACATCGAACCGGCCTTTGACGAGCACCGGGCCATCGAGTTGCTCGGTCAGGAGACGGCCCGGGTGTTGGAGTCGGCCCGATCGGCCGCCGTCGACATCGTCAAGAAGGCCGAGCGACAGGCCAAGGCCATCGAGAAGGACGCCCGGACCGACCTGGCCGACGCCCGGCGCAAGGCTCGGCGTATCGTGGCCGAGAAGCAGGCCGAGGCCGAGGAGCTGGTGGCCAAGGTGGCGGCCGAGGCCGAGGAGTCGGCCAACACGCTGCGTTCGGAGGCCGAGCAGCATCGGGATATGGTCTTGGCCGAATCGAAGAAGATCATGGCCGATTCCGAGGAACGGGCGGCGGCCGATGAGAAGTGGGCGCAGGAGCGGGCCGAGCAGATCGTGGCCGATGCCGAGGCGCTGCGCCAGCAGTTGCTTTCGGAGTTGGTGGTGGAGCGGACCAAGATCCGGACCGACCTGGAGGAGATGCTGTCGACCCGCGATCGGCTGGTCATGGCCCTGGTGGTGGCCCGGTCCGAGATGGATGAGCTGTCGGCTCGACTCGACGATGCCTCGGTCAAGCCGCCGTCCACACCCGACACCGAGGTCGACGATGCCGACACCACCGCTCAAGTCGAGCAACTCGTGGCCGACCTCGACGAGAAGCTCGACCCGCCGCCGACCCCGTCCACCGGTCGGACATCGAAGACCAAGAACAGGGCGGGCAAGGCGGGCCGGTCGGCATCGGCCGACAGGTCCGACAAGGCCGATGAGTCCGGCGAGTCGCCTCCCGGCAACGTCGATGATCCGGAGCAGGAGGCTATCGACCTCACCGGCGGCGACGACGGTTCGGATGTCGCCGACGGACCCAAGGGAGGCGCCGGCGATGGTGGCGGCTCGAAAACCACGCGGTCGAGGAGCAAGTCTCGTTCCCGCAGCCGTAAGAGCAGCCGTGGTCGGGGAGCGAGCAAGTCAGGTGGTGGCTCCAATCGATCCAAGGCCGACGCCGGGGCGGCCACCGCCCTGGTCGAACCAGAGGCCGCTGAGGCCGCGGGCGACGAGGCGGTCGACGAGGTCGAGGCCGGCCACGACGCGAAGGCCGAGAAAGGTGCCGAGGACATCGCCGGTGAGACGGTCGAGGACACCGCCGGTGAGACGGTCGAGGACACTGCCGACGACGAGATCGACCCGTCGATCGAATTGAGCCTCATCGAGGGTTTCAACACGATCGAGTTGTCGGAAGCCGACCTTGGATTGGCCCGCCAGGAAGCTGAGGCGGCCCGCGGCGGGGGCGATGGGTCCGACGGGCCTGGTGAGGAGGTGCTGGTGACGGTGGCCTCCCGGGAAGCCGGCACCGACATGGAAGGCAACCGAGGCGATCTCCTGATCGACGAGGAATATCGGGGACGGCTCCCAACGGCCATCGCCGCCCGAGACGCCGCCTTGGCCGGGGCCGATGATTTTCACCGATCACTGCGGCGGGCCCTCAACGACGACCAGAGCGAAGTCCTGGACCGCCTTCGGGTCGGGCGGGGCGTCGTCGAGGTGGCCGAGCTGCCCAAGTTCGTCGATCAGATGGAGCGATACCTGGAGCCCCTGCGGGACGGTCTGGCCCCCGTGGCCCTGGCCGGGGCCAAGGTCGGTGGCCGTCGTGAGGTCTCGACCGGTGTGCTCGACAACCTGGTGAAGCAGCTGGCCAAGTACATCGTCGACAAGGTGCGCATTCCCGTGATCCGCGAGGTGGAACACGCCGCCGATCACGATCGGGAGAAGCTGTTCGAGCCGATACGCAGCGTCTACCGTGACTTCCGCAACTCCGGCCTGCTCGACCTGGCCGACGACGCCCTCTACGAGTCGTTCGCCATCGGGTTGTACGGGGCCATACCGTCCGAGGTCGAGGTGATCTGGTTGCTTGATCCCCGACACGACCCCGACCCGGTGTGTGAGATCAACGCAGCCCGGTCCGGTCTGGTCAAGGGCGAAGCGTTCCCCAGCGGTCACGTGCGACCGCTGGCCCTGCCCAACTGTCGTTGCCTCGTCGTGCCGGACTGAGGTCAGCCGGCTAAATCGGCGCTCAGCGCCGTCGTCTTGGTCTCCGACCCGACTACCCTCGATGGGTAATGCGCACTATTCGCGACCGTCGTGGGTCGTCCAGTATCCGTGTCGGTATCGCTCTCATCGCCGGCATCGGCTTCGCCCTGTTCCTGTCGGCCAACGGAATAGCCGGCCTGTACACCGACTGGCTGTGGTTCGACAAGCTCGGTATCGGCTCGGTATGGACCACCCACCTGGGAACCCAGGTGGTGCTGGCCCTCCTTTTCGGCCTTCTCTTCTTCCTGATTTTCTGGGGCAACCTGGTGCTGGCCGATCGGATCAAGCCATCGGTCCGCCCCAGCTCGGCCGAGGAGGAGCTGGTCGAGCGGTATCACGAGATGGTCGGGGCTCAGGCCGGTCGGGTCCGGCTGGGGTTGGCCGGGTTGTTCGCCCTGATCTTCGGGGCCAACACGTCGGCCCAATGGCAAACCTGGCTGCTGTTCCGGAACTCCCAGGAATTCGGCAAAACCGATGAGCTGTTCAACCGCGACGCCGGCTTCTACGTGTTCGATCTCCCGCTGTACTCGTTCCTGGTCGACTGGATCTTCGCCGCTCTGGTTCTCACCCTGATCGTGGTGCTAATCGCCCACTATCTGAACGGGGGAATCCGGGCGTCGGTGCTCGACCAGGGGGTCAGCCTGCCGGTGAAGGTTCACGTGTCGGTGCTGCTGGCTCTGTTGGCGGTGTTGCGGGCCGTCGACTACTGGCTCGACCGCTATCACCTGGTGACATCCGACCGGGGGGCGTTCGATGGGGCTCTGGCCACCGATGTGCTGATCCAGGAGCCGGCGTTCAAACTGTTGGCCCTGATCTCGCTGTTCTGTGGCGCCCTCATCGTCTACAACATTCGTCGCCCCGGCTGGGGGCTGCCGCTGGTCGCCCTCGGTATCTGGCTGGTTTCCCACTTCGTGATCGGTAACGCCTTCCCTATCGCCTATCAGCGGTTGCGGGTGGCCCCGGTGCAGTCAACCCGGGAGGCCGAGTTCGTGGGTCGCAACATCGACGCCACCCGATTCGCCTATGGGCTCGACGCCGAACGGGTCACCCGGGTCCGTCTCGACGACTACGAGGTCGGGCTCACCGACCAGGATGTCGCCGACTACAGCGACGTGTTGGACAACGTGCCGGTGGTCGACCCGGTCCTGGCGGTCGACGAGGTGGTCCGCTCCGAGGCCGATCGGCGACTCTTCGGTTTCACCTCGCCCCTCGACGTCGACCGCTACATGATCGACGGTGAGCAGCGTCCGGTGGTTCTGTCGGCTCGGGGCCTGAACGTCAATGAGGTCGGCGAGGGCTGGGAGCAGCAGCACGTCATCTTCACCCACGGCTACGGCTTGGCCATGGCCGCAGCCTACGACGACGGCGTCACCCTCGGTCCGACCGACACCCGGGAGCTCGACTTCCTGATCCGAGGCCTGGTCAACATCGAGGTCGACGAGGATCTGGGGGTCGATCTCGACCAGCCCCGGATCTACTACGGCGACGGGTTCGACGGCTACGCCATTGTCGGCAACGCCCGGGAGGAGGTCGACTATCCCACCGACACGGGGTCGCAGTTCTTCCGCTACGACGGTACCGGCGGAGTCCCCATGGACTCCTTCCTCCGGCAGGTCGCCTTCTCGTTGCGGTTCCGGCAGGTTGACCCGCTCATCTCCGACACCATCACCGACGACTCCCGCGTCATCTACAACCGTGACGTCATCGACCGGGTACGGGAGATGGCACCGTTCCTGCGGTTCGACAGCGATCCCTATCCCATCGTGGCCGACGGCCATGTCTTCTGGATCATCAACGCCTACACCACCACCTCCGATTACCCCTACGCCCAGTCGGTCTCGACCCAGCTGATCGGGAGCGACCTGGCCCGGGGCTACAACTATGTGCGCAACTCGGTCAAAGTCGTGGTCGACGCCTACAACGGTGACGTCGACATGTACATCACCGACGACAGCGACCCCATGATCCGGGCCTGGCAGGGGGCATTCCCCGACCTGTTCACCGACGAATCGGAAGTGCCCGACGAGATACGGCGCCATTTCCGCTACCCCAGTGATCTGTTCACCGTGCAGACCGACATGTGGTCCGACTACGTGGTCGACGCCCCAACCGACTTCATCCAGGGCAACCTGGCCTGGTCGGTGGCGGCCCAACCCCAGATCGAGGCCGAGTCCGAGGAAAGCGACACGGTGACCGCCCCGCCGATGGCCCCCCAGTACCTGATGGCCCGGCCGCCCGGTGCCGACGAGGCCGAGTTCGTGTTGCAGCGGGCTTTCGTGCCCCAGTCCGGTCTCGATTCCACCACCACCCGACCCGAGCTGACCGGGTTGATGATGGCTCGATCCGATCCGGAGAACTACGGCGAGTTGATCCTGGTGACGTTGCCGGTGGGCCGGATCGACGCTCCCGACCTGGTACACGCCCAGATCCGGCAGAGCCCGGTCATGACGGCGTTCGTGCTGGAGAAGCGGGGAGCCAAGGTTGAGTTCGGTGAGATGAGCATTGTGCTGGTCGACGACACCATCGTCTACATTCGTCCGGTCTACGTCGAGTCCAACAGCCAGACCGCCATCCCCGAGCTGCAACGGATCGTGGCCGTCAACGGCGATCGCATCTTCATGGATTCGACCATCGGAGGTGCCCTGCGGGGCGTCGTGGGTTCAGCGGGCTCCACCGAGCCCGAGGTTCCGACCGAGGCCACCGACCCTCCGAATCCAGACGTCGACGAAGACTTCGACACGACCGGCAAGTCGGTGGTGGAGTTGGTGGCTCTGGCCGACGCCCTGCTGGTTCAGGCCGAGTCCTTGGAGGACACCGAACCGGAGAAGGCCCAAGTGCTGCGGGATCAGGCTCGGAGCGCCCTGACGGCGGCCCAGACACTGCTGGGTGGTATTCCTCCGGCCGCCCCGGTCGAATCGTCGGACACCTGATGAGGTGATCGGTTGCCTCCGATCCATCTCCCAACGGCAACGGTTTCTTCATCAAACGGTCGCATCAGTCTCGGCATTGGCATCTTTTGTAGCAATTCCGGGTGAATCCGACTATCTGAATCAACAAGATTGCCGCTACTATACGAGGTAAGGCCCGATCGATGCTTGAGTTCTTCGCGGCGGAAGGCTTCTCAGGCAGCGGTCGGGCCGTCCTGTGTCCAAGAACACGTCGTTCCCCAGCGGCTCTCGCGCCATCTGGGGTCGTGGGAGGTCGATTCCGACCCCTACGACCCCCAGTTCGGTTGACCACCCAACCAGCAGTAGGCTGACCGGTAGCGGCAATCCAGCGAACGGAGTACAACCATGTTCCGCCGAGTCGACCCCTCCCGCCTTCAGGTTCCGGCGCCGGAAGACACCCTTCCCGGACGAATGGAAGCCATCGCCGTACCCGAAGCCCACCATGTCAACGGCAACCCTCTCATCGGACCATTTCCCGAGGGAACCGACACGCTCATCGTCGGCATGGGCTGCTTCTGGGGGGCGGAGCGGCTCTACTGGCAACAGCCTGGCGTCTACACCACGGCCGTCGGCTACAGCGGCGGCACGACGCCCAACCCGACCTACGAGGAGACGTGCACCGGTATGACCGGCCACACCGAAGCGGTGCTTGTCGTCTTCTTCCCCGATCAGGTCAACCTGGAAACGCTGTTCAAGATCTTCTGGGAGAATCACGACCCGACCCAGCACATGGGTCAGGGCAACGACATCGGAACCCAGTACCGCTCGGCCATCTACGCCAACTCGCCCCAGCAACTGGAGGCGGCGGAGCGGAGCCGAGACGCCTACCAGCGGCAGCTGGGCGACGCCGGGTTCGGCGCCATCACCACCGAGATCGCCACCGCCGGACCGTTCTACTACGCCGAGGAGTATCACCAGCAGTACCTGGCCAAGAACCCCGGAGGCTACTGCAACCACGGGTTCTGCCAGATCGGGTACGAGCCACAGCCGACGGCATGAGCTCATCAAGCTCATCGACGGCCTCCGAGCCTGGGGCCTCCGAGCCTGGGGCCTCCGAGCCGGGCCCTTTCCGCCTGCTTCATCAGCCAGGGAACCCCTTCGTGCTGGCCAATGCCTGGGACGTGGGTTCCGCCCTGGTGCTCCAGGCCCTGGGGGCTGAAGCCGTCGGTACGTCGTCGTCGGCCCACGCCTTCACCCTGGGCCGGCCCGACATGGGGCACGTTAGCCGAGACGAGTCACTGGCTCATGCCGCTCAGGTGGTCGACGCCGTTTCCGTGCCCGTTTCCGGTGATCTGGAGAACGGTTACGGTCACCGTCCGGCCGATGTGGCCCAGACAATCACCGAGGCGGCCCAGGCCGGGCTGGCCGGATGCTCCATCGAGGACACGGCCTTGCCCGAGTCGCGGCCGTATCCGGAAGCCGAGGCCACCGAACGTATCTCGGCCGCCGTTGAGGCGGCCCGAGCATTGCCCGACGACTTTGTGGTCGTGGCCCGAGCCGACGGGGTCATGAACGGCCACTACGGTGTGGACGAGGCCATCGCCAGGATCCAGGCCTTCGAGGAGGTGGGAGCCGACTGCGTCTACGTGCCGCTGCCGCCGTCGATGGACGATCTGGCCCGGGTCTGCGACTCGGTCGACGTACCGGTCAACGCCCTGGTGGCCGGCCCCTTCACCCGCTACAGCCGCCAGGACTTCGCCGCCATCGGTGTCGGCCGCCTGTCGCTGGGCTCGGCTCTGGCCCGGGTCACCCACCGAGCCCTGATTGAGACGGCCCGATCGTTCCTGTCCGACGGCGACTTCGGGCCCCTCGGTGGGGGAACCCCCGGCTCCGAGGTCGATACGCTGCTCCAGGTGTCCAAACTCCTGCCGTAGAACTCGAGATCCGAGCCTGCCTTCTGGTGCACGGAGTTGGCTGCCTGGACACTCGACGACATGGTGTTATGGGCTCCCACGCCAGTTTTGACTACGGTGGAATGGTGGACAGAGAGCCGATTTCCGTGCAGTTGCTCGGTGGTTTCAACCTCCGCTGCCGGAGGGGGACCGTCGATTCGCTGCCGCGCAAGTCGGCCTCGCTACTGGCCTACCTGATCATGAACCGGCATCGCCCGCAGACCCGAGATCTGCTGGCCGGCCGATTCTGGTCGGATCTGCCCGACGACAAGGCCCGCAAACGCTTGAGCAACACCCTGTGGCAGATCCGCAGCGCCCTGAGCGAACTGGGCCTCGACGAACTGATCGTTTCCACCACCACCACGATTCAACTGGCTCCCGGGTGGCCGCTGGAGATCGACGTCGAGGATTTCAGCCAACGACTCGACGACATCGACCGGGAATGGACACAGCAATCGGCTCGAGGGCCACTGGCCGACAAGCTCACGACCCTGATCGCCGACTACCCCGGTGATCTCCTGGCCGGCCACTACGACGACTGGATCGAGGCGGAACGAGCGGCCGTCAAAGACCGCTACACCAACGCCATCTGGCAGGCCATCCGTCTCTACAAGGGCCGTTCCGACTACGTGACCGCCCTCCGCTATGCCCGCCAGCTGGTCGGCCACGACCCGCTGGCCGAGGAGAACCACCGGGAGGTGATGCGGTTGTGCGCCCTGCTGGGTCAACCGGCGGCGGCGGAACGTCAGTACCAGAGCTGCGCCCAGGTGTTGGCCGAGGAGTTCGCGGTCGAACCATCCTGGGAGACCACCGAACTGATTCGCCGGATCGAGAGCGAGGCCTCCAGTGCGGCGGCCCCGTTGGCCGCACTCAATCAGTTGGATACCCCGATCATCGGCCGTTCCCGGGAGCGGGCCGTTCTGCTGGCCCGCATCGATGAACTGCTCAACGGTCAGGGCGGTCTGGTGCTGATCGAAGGCGATCCGGGAATCGGCAAATCGCGGTTGGTCGAGGACCTGGCCGACGCCGCCGATTGGCGGGGCGTGAGGCTCCTGACCACGGCCAACACCGAGGTCAGCCGGATGCGGCCCTACTACGCCATTCAGTCGGTGCTCACCCCGGCCGTGTCGGGGCTACGGGGCGAGCACCTGGCCGAGGTAACCGATCAGGTCTGGCTGCAACAGGCTTCTGAGGTGCTTCCCGAGCTGCGCCAGTATGTCATGTCGCCGGCCGAACGGGCGCTGCTCCCTGGCGAGGAGCCCACCCGAATGACCGAGGCGCTGGCCCGGGTACTGCTGGCCCAGGGCGGCCTCGGGCCCACCTTGGTGGTCCTCGAGGACGTGCACTGGTGCGACGACGACTCCATGCGGGTCTTCATCAATCTGGGGAAGCGTCTCAGCCGCAGCGGGGTGCTCATCTGTCTGACCTACCGGCGGTTCGAAGCCGAACAGAACGAGGGAATCTGGTCGGTCATCTCCCGCCTGGAGGCCATGATCGGGTCGACCAGGGTGGTCCTACCGGCCCTCAACCGTTCGGAGATCCGTGAGCTGGTCTCGGCCGAGCTGGGACCGGGGGCGCTGCCGGCCCGAGTTCAGGAGCGGTTGGTCGACGAGTCCGGTGGCAACCCGCTGTTTGTGCTGGAAGCCCTGCAGGACCCCGAAGCGCTGTTGTTGACCGAGGGTGAAGATCGGGAACCACACGGCCACCCCGATCGGTTCCCGTCGACGGTGGCCCGGGCCCTGCGGCAACGTCTCGACTCGTTGCCGACCGATGTGCTGACCGTGCTCCGGGGCATGGCGGTGCTGGCCGAGCCATGTTCGTCCCAACTGGTGTCGAACATCACCGGGCTTGACCGGCGGCGCACGTTGGGGGCGCTGACCGAGGCCGTCGACCGCGGGTTCCTGGTCGAAGTGGGCGCCGGCATCTGCCGGTTCTCCCACGACCAGACCCGGAGAGCGGTCTACCACGCCATGGACGACGACGAGATCGTCGGATGGCACGAGGAGATCTACGAGGCACTCACCACCGAGGAGAACCCCCAGGCCGAGCAGGTCGCCTACCATGCCGACCTGGCCGGATTGTGGCCCCAGTCGTTGCGCTGGCACACGGTGGCCGCTCACTCGGCCGAGGACATCGACGCCTTGGGGGTGGCAGCCGAGCATTACAGCCAGGCCGACAAGGCGGCGTCGCGGGCCGGTATCGCCGAGACCGACCGCTTCGATGATCTGCTCGGCTACGAGCGGGCGCTCGACATCCTGGGACGCCGTGACGAGCAGGAGAATCTGCTGAAACGTCTGGTTGACCTCGACCTGCGGCTGGAGGAGCAGGCCGATCTGGCCGAGCGCCGGGCCTGGTTGATGGGGCACGCCGGACGGCATGAGGAAGCGGCCCACTTGGCCGCAATGTGGGCCGAGCGGGCTGTTGACGCCGGGCTGCCCAATCACCGGCTGCTCACCGTGCTCGGTGTCGTCCGCTACTGGAACGGCAGCACGTTCGAGGCCATCGACGCTTTGCGGAGGGCCTTGAAGGCGTCTACCGACACCCGCTCGCAGGTGTTGATAAAGAATCATCTGGCTCGGGCCCTGGTCGAGGTGGCCGAGTTCGACGAAGGCAACACACTGATGGCCGAAGCCCTCGAGTCGGCCGAAGAACTGGGCGATGTCCGCAGTCAGGTCGAAGCGCTCATCAACCAGTCGGCCTCGGCCATCCTGCGTGGTCTCTACGGCGAGGGCGTGAGCAGCGCCGAAACGTCGTTGCATCTGAGCCGTACCATCGGCTACCGCTACGGCGAAGGGCTTTCGCTGGTCAATCTGGGAACGCTGCGTTCGATCCAGGGACAGGCCGGCGTGGCCTTGGAGCTGTACGACGAGGCGTCCGAGGTCTTCGACGCCCTCGGCAACTCCCGGGTCAAGGCCATCGTGAAAACCAACCTGGCCAAGTTCTACTCCGGATTCCTGGGCGAGTACGGGGAGGCGGCCAAGCTCTACAGTGAGGCCGGTAGCGTGTTCCGCAGCCTGGGCGACGAGCCCCGTGAGCTTCGTTGCATGAGTCGGCTGTCGGGCATCGACTGGGAGAGCGGCCGGCGGCGGCTGGCCCGGCGTCGTCTGCAACGGCTGATCGAGCGAGCCACCGAGATCGACGACCCCTACGCCGAGGTCGAGGCCCGTCGGGTCTTCTCCGAGTGTCTCAACAGCAGCGGAGACTTCGCCGAAGCCGTCCCCCACCTCGATCGAGCACTGGCCCTGGTGGAGGAGAACCCGTTGGCCTACGCCTTGCCGAGTCTCTGGGCGCTGCGGGGCACGGTGGCCGCCCGTAGCGGTGACCTGGCGGCAGCCGTCGCCTTCGCCGACAAGGCAACCGCGGCCAACAAGCCGGAGTCCGAGTTCGGGTTCGTCACCGCATGGCAGTCAGGAAGCATCTACCGCGACGCCGGTCGAGACGAGGACGCCGCCCATCAGTTCGCCATCGCCTTCCGGTTGCTCGAGTCAAATCTTGAAGGCATTGACAACGAACGGGCGGTGGCTGCTCGCAACCTTCCCCGGTTCGCGGCGATCATCGAGGACTACGAACGCTGCCACGCTCGAACCGTTCAGGTCAACCTTCCGGCCGCTTCGGTGCCCATCGGCCGTCCTCTCAAGAACGACGAGTACGTGGCCGTCAGCTGGACGGCGTCGATACCGTCGGATTGGGACGTGGATGATCCGGCCGAGCGCCGCCGGATCAGGGTTCTGCGTCTCTGTGAAGAAGCCGTGGAGCAGGACGCGGCCGCTCGGGTCTACGATCTGGCCCGGACTCTCGGCGTCAGTGAACGCACGGTGAAACGTGACCTCGCCGAGCTCAGAGTGGTCGGAGAGCGGCCGGTGACCCGAAGATCGGTCTGATCAACATCAGTGTCGAAACTTTTTCTAGAATCAACAGCTGGCGCGTATGCCCTGGTCAGAGGCCATTTGGGCGCGTTGTCCCCATAGTTTGGCCCTAAACTTTCACCGATTCGAGATAGGCGGCGGAGATGACGGGGACAGACTTTGGATATCGGCATGCGGCAGCTTGTCGAACCAGTCTCACCAAACTTGTTGGAGTAGTCTAATGTCTCGTCGCCTGGTTAATCCACTGAAATCTGCCAAGCGGGCCTGGGAAATCCCTGGTTGGGAAATCCCCGGTTGGGAAATCCCGGGCTGGGAGATCCCCTAAAAGAGCGGCGACACCTTCCGAGGTCCTTCTCAGTCCTCTTCCGCCGTGGCTGAGAAGGATCTTCCTGCTGGCATCGGTTAGCAGGGCACCAGGGTGTGACCGTCGCAGAATCCTAGCGCTGCGACGGTTACACCCTCGGTCAAGTCAAGACTCACCGCTCATCCCTCCATTCCCTAGAGTGCGTGAGCTCCGAGGGCTTCCTCATACCTATCGGTATTTACCACCGCCTTTTGATCGGGGCGATGCCACCGGGGTAGGGGAAGTTCTCGGTTTTTCGGCCGAGGTGGCGACTGCTGGTCGAGGCGCTAGAATTGGTCTTCTACTCCGCGGGGTAGAGCAGCCAGGTAGCTCGTCGGGCTCATAACCCGGAGGTCGCAGGTTCAAATCCTGCCCCCGCCACGAAATTGTGAAAAGATTCGAAAGAGGTCTCGCCCCGAGCGAGGCCTCTTTCCGTTTGCCGTTCCCAACCGAACTGGGGTTGTCAGGGGTCGCTACCGACCCCTGACAACCCCAGATGGCCGGTGGCCGGCGGGAGGAACAGCAATGGTGGCCGGAAGAGGTATCCGGAATCGGCTGGTTAGACCGGCCCGATGGCGTGGTTGGAGTTCACCACGAGAGTGTTGCCCTCGGGATCGAGGGCGGTGAACCGATCGTGAGGATTACCCCGCCTGATGGCGGTGGGGTCGGCGCCGGCGTCGCTCAGAACCCTGTGGGTCTCGTCGATGTCGTCGACGATTAGATCGAGTGTGGTGGTACCAGCGTTGCCGCCGGAAACGATGAGGTGGGTCCCACCTCGGAGCTCGAGAATGGACATGTGTCCCATCTTGACCACGGGACGCATGCCGATCGTGGCGTAGAACTCCGTCAGCTGATCGATGTCGGCCGCCGGCAGGGACATGTGACCGACACCGAATCGTGGTCGATCATCGGGTTGACTATGGGGATTCCGGCGTCGCTCGGACTTGGTCGTGAACACAGTGATGCTTCTCCTGGTCGGTTCTGAAGATCTCATGGTTTGTTAGGAATACTTAACAACCAGAGGTCACCATCGTTTATTCCCGACGCCGATGGCTCAGGCGTGGACGCCGATGGCTCAAGCTTGGACGCTGATGGCTCAAGACAGAGGCTGATGGCTCAAGGTAGAGTGCGTCCGGTGCCGATAGTCGTCGTTGAACCATTCGGTCGACGAACGCGGTGAGGTCGTAGATGAAAGCCATTCGAAGTGTTGTCATTGTGCTCACGCTGCTGGCCGGCGCCTGTGGCTCATCGAATGACGACGGAGCGAGGATCACATCGTCCGATGCCCAGCCCACCGAGTCGGCCGATGGCGGTGCCGTCTCGACCGGGGACGGTGCGATGGAATCGGAGACGTCGGCGCCGGACACCACCGACAGCACCCTCGGGGCCACGTCGACGGTCGACGCCACGACCCCCGAATCCGGTGATCAGTCCGGCGACGGCGGGGCCGACGGCGACCCGGCCAGGACCGGTACCGACTCGGTGGGTACAGCACTACTGGCTCGAACCTCGGACGCCACCGCCGCCGCCTCCAGCGGACGGTTTGAAGGACGGCTGGCCATGGCCTCGGCCCCGGGGGTGGAGGGCGGCGGCAGCTTCGAGATCACCTTGGCCGGCGCGTATGATGTCGAGGCCGAGGCCACCGAGATCAACATCGACCTCAGTGGCTTGTCGAGCGTCATGACCGAGGGAGCCTCGGCCGAGGAGGCCCAACTGTTCGCCTCGATGTTCGCCGAGCCGGTGCAGCTCCGCACGATCGGCGACACCGCCTGGGTCCGATGGAGCCTGCTCACCACCATGTTCGGTGCCGCCCCGGCCGGCGGCAGTGGTTCCTGGATCGAAGCCGAAGTCGATGAGGCGGCTTCTATGACCGACCAGTTCGGGGTCGACAGCCCGGACTCACCCACCGATCTGCTTGCCGCCCTGCAAGACCTCGACGCCTCGGTCGAAGAGGTGGGACGGGAGTCGGTGCGAGGTGTCGAGACCACCCACTACCGGGTGATCATCGACCTGGAGTCGGCGGCCGAGAACCTGCCGGCAGCCGAGCGGGCGGAGTTGGAAGCCGAGCTGCCCGGCGGGATCACCGGCCAACTGCCCATGGACCTCTGGTTGGACGATGATGACCTCATGCGGCGCCTGCTGGTGGAGATAACCGATTTCGAGAGCATGGGGTTCGGTGACGACGGCGGAGAAATCGCTTCCATGGTCGTCGACTTCGAGATCTTCGATGTCGGCCA
This sequence comes from Acidimicrobiales bacterium, assembly GCA_965216685.1. Lineage (GTDB taxonomy): Bacteria > Actinomycetota > Acidimicrobiia > Acidimicrobiales > SZUA-35 > JAHELU01. Next base: position 897,909 of record OZ244195.1, on the reverse strand, counting down.
GCCGGTGCTCATCGAACCGCCGCCGGCCGACCAGGTGATCACCGCCGACGAACTCGGGTTCGACCTCGGCCAGGGCTTCTAGTCGATCTGATCCACGGTGCCGGCCGTCTTGCCACGGTTCCACCGGAGCAGGTCTGGACACCACTCCGGCCGTGGCGCGGTTCTGCGACCAAAGCCGGCACCGGACCGGCTGACGCCCGCTATGCCCCGGGAGCCGATTGGGCCCGGCCCATGGCGGCGACGAGTTCGTCGACGCTGGGTCGGGCGTCGGGGGAGCGGGGCCGGTAAGCCGCCACGAGCCTCCGCCCACCGTCGATGACAAAGTCGCCCCCCAACTGGCGGGTGTCCTGCAGAGGGCCACGAAGCCGGCGACCCCGACTCAGGAGTTCCCGGTAGAGCTTCAGCGTTCCCAGCCCCCAGACCTCCCGCCACGAGCCACGGTCGAGACCGAACCGGCGGTACAGGGTACGGTCGGGATCGGCCAGCAGCGGGAAGGCCAGGTCGAGCCGCTCCCGATGGGCCGCCAACAAATCCGGCGGGGCGAACGTGACGGCGGCCACCGATCCTGATCCGAAGTCATCGAGGCGCTCGCTCACGGCGAGCAGGTGCTCCTGGCACGGCAGTCACATCAAATGACGGTGAAAGATCAGGAGAACCGGTCGCGGCGCCTGCTCCGACAGCACCCACAGCCGCCGTTGGTCGTCGAGCCGGGAGAAGTCTTCAACCTCGCTGCCCGGCTCGGGTGGTGGCGGTGGTCGCTCATTGTTCATCAACAGTCGGCCCTCACCGGGGTTGCAGATGGACGGGAACCGACAGACCGAGCTCAGCGGCCAGATCCAGGCCACTGCGGGCCACCCGGACACCGACGGCGTCGAGGAGACGGTTCATCATCTGGAAGTTGCCGGCCACGGCGGCCGCTCGGACAACGGCCGATTCACCGGCGGCGGCCAGCAACGCCGATCGGGCCGCATCCATCTCCTCGACATCGCCCAGAACGGCGGCGTCGGTGAAGGCCAGCAGCTCCCGTCCAGCCGGGAGCAGAGGATCGGCCACTGGATCGACCAGGGCGCCGAGGTTGTGGCTCCGCCCCGTCTCGTCGGCGCTCGCACGGAGCATCCGGGCATGGGCCAGCAGTCAGTAGAAGCACTCGTTGAGCAGCGAGGCCCGGGCCGCCACCAGCTCCATCTGGGTTCGGTGGAGGCCCCGGTCGGCATCGAGGTCGGCCATCCCTCCGACTGACAGATACAACGCCCCGTGGAGATCATGCATGGCCTCGTGTTCGGCCGGAATGAGCGACAACGCATTGGGCGGGGAGGCCGGTCCGACGGTGGGAACCCAGCCACCGTTCAACGACGCATTGGTCGCCACATCTTCGGTGGGCGGTCCGGCGATCGGCTCCGGAAGATCGGCCGGAGCCGATCCGATACCGAAACAGAACGTATCCACCGCCGTCAGTCGGGCCACCAGGGCGAGGATCTCCACGTAGGTCAAGGAATTCAGCCCGGCTTCATTCAGCTGGGCAACATGGGTGGGACGAATGGTGTGAGCGGCCGCCGTCACCCGATCGACCAACCACTCCCGAGGGTCTCCGGACACCTCCTGGTCGCTGGCAAACTCGTGGGGTTCGGGCCCGGAAGCCCGAGCCATCGCTCGCCGGGAGCGCAGCGCCAGGTGCCGCCGCTCCCCTCCGCTCAAGGTGGCGCCGGCGACGCCGGCCGAGCGCATCACCGCGGCGACGGCCGATCCCTCGACGCCGCTCTCCCAGCCGGCGATGGTGGTCACAGCTCTATCCGGGGTGCAGCCGTCTCGGCATCACCGGTGTTGGCCGTACCGGTCGGCTCGATAAGCAACAGCTCTGACGGCTCGAGGGCCACCGGCTTGTGCTCCACCCCGACCGGCACGACAAAGAGCTCACCTGGCCCCAGTTCGACGTCGCCGTCTCGCATCCGGATCACGATTCGACCGGTGAGCACCAGAAAGAAGTCGTCGGTGTCGTCGTGATGATGCCAGACGAACTCGCCGTCGACCTTGACCACCATCACGTCGTGGCCGTTGAAGGTGGCCACCGTGCGGGGCGACCAGTGGTCGTCGAACAATGACAGCTTTGCAGCCAGGTTGATCGGTTCCGGTGTGGCCATGATCCCAGTGTAGGAACCGGCCGGTGGTAGCCTGCACAGCCACCATGACCGACAGTCCGTCCATCGCCCAGCACTCCGTCGACGCCCTCCGCCTGCTGGGCCTTGACACCCTCTTCTGCCTCCCCGGGGTGCAGAACGATCCGTTCTTCGATCGTCTGGTCGACGCCCCCGACATCCGGACCATCGTCACCCGCCACGAGCAGGGAGCGGCCTACATGGCGCTGGGCGCTTCCCAGGTCACCGGAGGTCCGGCGGCCTGCGCCGTCGTCCCGGGACCGGGTCTGCTGAACGCAGGAGCCGCCCTGACCAGCGCCTACTGGGCCGGTGGCAGAGTCCTGGCCATCGTGGGAGCAATCGCCGACTTTCAGAACGGAGGCCACATCGGTGTTCTCCACGAGCTGCCCGATGCGGCCGCCGTCATCGCCCAACTCAGCAAACATCACGTCTACCTGGCCGATCCGGCCACGGCCCGGACCGAGCTCCAACGGGCGATCGACGAGGTTGTGTCCGGCCCGCCCCGACCGGTGGTGGTCGAGGTGCCGGCCAACCGTTGGACAACCGAATCGTCCGGTCGCTTGCGGCCACCGACGGCCACCGGGCCCGCCGCCGACCCGGCCTCGGTGGCTGCGGCGGCGACCGCCCTGGCTCAGGCCCAACGACCACTCATCGTGGTCGGCGGGGGCGCACACGACGCCGCAGCCGAGGTGCGGAAGTTGGTCGAGGCGCTGCGGGCTCCGGTATTCACCCGCCGACAGGGCCACGGTGTGGTCGACGCCCGCCATCGGCTGTGGTGTCCCGTCACCGTGGGCCGGGAGTTCTGGCGGGAGGCCGACGTGGTCATCGGCATCGGCAGCCGCCTGGAGTTCCCCATCACCCACTGGGGCGTCGACGACGATCTGACCATCATCCAGGTCAACATCGACGACTCCGAACTCGATCGCCACGGCATCGGGACGATCGGGCTGCACGGCCCGGCCGCGCCGACCGTAACAGCGCTGCTGAAAGCGCTGACCGACTCACCTCCGATCGCCCGGGATCAAACCGAGGCGGTGGCCCGGCTCCGGGCCGACTTCGATCGCTCGACCACCGACCTCGAACCCCAACGCCGCCTACTGGGAGCCATCCGCCGGGCCCTGCCTGACGACGGCATCATCGTGGAGGACGTCACCCAGCTGGGCTTCGCCGCCCACCTGATGTTCGAGTTCCGACATCCCCGAACCTTCCTGACCACCGGGCCGGCGGGCACACTGGGAGCGGCGGTGGCCCAAGCCATCGGGGCCCAGGTGGCGGCCGGCGACCGCCCGGTGGTGGCCCTCGTGGGTGACGGTGGATTCCTGTTCACCGCCGCCGAGCTGGCCACCGCGGTACAGCACGACATCGGTGTCACCATCGTGTTGCACGACAACCAGTCCTACGGCAACGTCCGCACCATCCAGCGTGAGCGATTCGGGCCCGATCGAACCATCGCCTCCGATCTCCGTAATCCCGACTTCGTGGCCCTCGTCCGTAGCTTCGGCGCCTGGGCCGGCAAAGTCGACGGTCCGGATCAGCTGGAGACTCTGCTCGGTGAGGCCATCGCCCATCCCGGCCCGTCCGTGGTTGTGATCGAGACCGGTGACATGGCCAGCCCATGGCGTCACCTGATCATGGGTCGGGTTCGAGGTGAGCGGACCATGGGCCCAGGTCGATAGGAGTCTCCCTGAGGGCTCCGCCGCAGGGGCGCCCCGGTCGGGCAAAATGACTCCCATGGTCGACGACCACGATCCCGGAGCCGTCAGCAGCGGTTCGGCCGCCGAACCCGCTCCCGGCAACAGCCAGGAGGCCGATGCCCCCGAGCGCTCCGGCCAGGAGCTGACGGCCGAAGAGCTGGCCCGATTCGAGCGACTGCGGTGGGGATTGTCCCAGTCTCGCCAAGCGGTCGGCTGGGCCCTGGGTCGGGCAACGGGCTGGGGTCCGGTTCCGGAAGTGGCCGGTGTGGTTCGCAACATCGCCGGCTGGGTCAGGCCGTCTGGGCCGCTGCGGATCGACGGTTACCGCTCCTTCGGCCGGATGGACCAGGTTCGGGTCCGGGGTCGGGTTCTGGCCAGCCCCGATCCGGGATCGGCCCGGGAAGGGGAGCATTCGCTCCGGTCGGCCGGTCGAATGGCCAGCCGATTTCTCAGCTCCGAGGTGGCCGGCGTCACCGTCGAGGTCTGTTACGGCGGCATCGCCCGATCGGCCGCCACCGACGACGAGGGCTACTTCAGTGTCGACTTCGAGCTCGATCGCCCGTCGGAGTTGACGCCCGGATGGTCGTTGGCCCAAGCCCGGGTCCTCGATCCGGAGGCCGGAGCCGGCCGCTGGTGGCCCATCGAGGTGCTGGTGATCGGAGCCGACGTCGACCGGATCATCGTCAGCGACGTCGATGACACCATCCTGCTGAACGGGGTGGGAGCCGCCGTCCGCACGGTACTGACCACGATCAGCGGTTCCGCCCTCACCCGGGAGGCCGTGCCGGGAGCAGCCGACGCCTACCGGCAACTCAGCGGTTCGGCCGACGACGGATCCTCACCCCGCCATGCGGTGTTCTACGTGTCGTCGAGCCCGTGGAATCTCTACGATTTCCTGGTGGCCTTTCTGGCCATCAACCGGTTTCCGGCTGGGCCGCTGTTGTTGCGCGACATCGGGTTGAGCCGCCGATCCTTTTCCCACTCCGCTCACCGCAGCCACAAGACCGATTCCATCAATGACATTCTTGACCGTCTGCCGGCGGCCAGGGTGGTGTTGATCGGTGACAGCAGCTTGCAGGACGCCCATGCCTTCGCCGAAGTCATCGATGCCCATCCGGGCCGGATTGAGGCGGTGTTTCTTCGGGACGTGGGCGACGAGGAACGAACCGAGCGGACCCGTGCGGTGTTGGAGGAGCGCCGTCACAGGGAACCGCCGATGATCCTGGTGACCGACATGGCCGAGATCGCGGCCAGAATGGACCAGGTCTGAGAGCACCGTTGAAAGGGGCTTGCCACAATGACCATTCCACCGGCAACGATTGATCTGCAGGTCGAGGTTCCGGGATCGGCCGAAACCGTCTGGACGGCGGTGGCCACTGGGCCTGGCATCTCCTCGTGGTACGTGCCCCATGAGGTGGAGGAGCGGCCCGGTGGGTCGGCGCAGGCCCGCTTCGGCCCGGGAGACGACATGCTCGTGCCCGGCCGGGTGGTTGAGTGGGATCCACCCCGACGTGTCGTTTTCGCCGGAGCCGAAGGATCGGAAGACGGGTTGACGTTTGAATGGACAGTAGAACCACTGGACGGCGATGACCAACGGTGCTCGGTCCGGCTGGTCAATGGCGGCTTCGGTGAAGGTGGGCCATGGGACGCCATGTACGACGCCATGGTCGAAGGCTGGCGCATGTTCCTCTCGAACCTCACGCTCCATCTCACCCATTTCGCCGGCCAGGAGGCGGTGGCCGCACTGCCCACCGCAACATGGGAAGGTTCCCCGGCCGACGTTTGGCCCCGGTTGATGGCCAAGCTGGGAGTGACCGACGATCCCCAGGTCGGCCAACCCCTGTCGTTGTGTCCCGACGGAGCGCCGGCACTGACCGGAACGGTGGTTGATGTCGGGTCGACCCGGCTGTCACTGCTGCTCGACGAACCGCTGCCGGGCACCGGGTTCATCGCCGCCGAAGGCGGGGGCGATGAGTCCCAGGTGTCGATCTGGACCTACCGCTACGGCGATCACGCGGCGGCGGTGGCCGAGGCCGAACAGGACGGCTGGCAGGCATGGTTGACAGCGCGGTCCGGCGGTTGACGGTTCGACTGGTCGCAGTTGTCGGGCTGGCCGTTCTGATGGCGGCCTGTAGTCGGGCCGACAACGGTGGTCCGGTCGATGAACCGGTGGCGTCGTCTGCCACCACCGTCACGTCCGGCCCGGCCCAGGAGCCGACGACCGAGGAAACCGACCCAACCCGGGGCTCGTCAGCGGGTGACGAGGCCGCCGACCTCTGCCGCCCGGTCGGTGAAGCGTCGCCTCAGGCCGGCCAGGGCTCGACGCAGGAGATCCAGGTGGAGACGGCGGGCAACACCTATCCGGTGCGCCTCTTCATCCCCGCCGGGCAGGGTGAACACACCACAGCCGACGGACGCCACCCCGTGGTGTTGAACTGGCACGGCCTGGGATCCGACGGCTTCCAGCAGGCCCTCCTCACCAACTACGAGGCTCTGGCCGAAGACGAGGGGTTCATCGTGGTGCACCCCACTGGTTCCGGCGGAGGCGTCGGCATGGCCGCCGGCGGGATGCCGACCGGCTGGGAGTTGCAGCAGTTCGATGTTCCCGAACGGGACGACGTGGCCATGGTCGAGATGTTGATCGATCGGCTTGTCGCCGACCACTGCGCCGACCCGAGCCGGATCTACTCGACCGGCATGTCCAACGGCGGATTCTTCACCAGCCGTCTGGTGTGCGAGCTGGCCGATCGCATCGCCGCCGCGGTGACCGTTGCCGGTATCAGCCATCCCGACGACTGCCGACCGGCCCGTCCGGTGCCGTTGATGGCGTTTCACGGCACGGCCGACGCCATCGTCCCGTTCGACGGGGGACCGTCGCAACTGCAGGGTGACGATGCCCCGGCGGTGGTGGTCGATTTCTTCGACCAGGTGATGCCCGAGGAGCTGGCCGAGTTCGCCGCCGACTTCGGCTGCCGGCCCGATCCGGATCGTGTGGCCATCTCCTCCGAGGTGACCGCTTTCGACCACCCCGGCTGCACCGATGATGTGCCGGTGCGGTTCGTCGAGATTGACGGTGGCGGCCACACCTGGCCCGGGGCCTTGTTCGGCGTGGTCATGGCCGAATCCCTCGGTCATACCACCACCGACGTAAGCGCCACCGCCGACGGTTGGCGGTTCATGAGCCGGTTCACCCTGCCCGGCTGACGAACTGTCCACCAGTGGGCCGGCCGTCGCCGCCGATGGCGGTCAGTTCTGCTCGGCCTTGGCCTGGTCTCGCAGGAAGCGGCGCAGAATCTTGCCCGACGCCGATTTGGGGATCTCGTCGGTGAACACCACCTGCCGGATCTGCTTGTAGGTGGCGACGTGTCCGGCCACGAAATCCTGGATCTCCTCGGCCGCGGCCTCGGCTCCTGGTTTGAGGACCACATAGGCCCGGGGCAGCTCTCCGGCCTCGACATCGGGCACGCCGATCACGGCGACGTCGGCCACCGCCGGGTGGGTCACGACCAACGCCTCGAGCTCGGCCGGCGGGACCTGGAAGCCCTTGTATTTGATGAGTTCCTTCACCCGATCAACGATGTAGGTGTGGCCGTCGGCGTCGATCCGGGCCACGTCGCCGGTGTGGAGCCAGCCGTCCTCGTCGATGGTGACCGCCGTGGCCTCGGGGTTGTTGAGATAGCCCTTCATGACCTGGGGTCCCCGAACCCACAGCTCGCCCTCCCCGTCGACCCCCTGATCCTCACCGTTGGCGTCGACCAGCCGGCACTCGGTGTTGGGAACCGTCACCCCGCTCGACCCCGGCTTGGCGTCGCTGCCGGCGGTGGCGTGGCTGATGGGGCTCAGCTCGGTCATGCCGTAGCCCTGGACCACGGCACAGCCGATACGTTCGGCCGCCTCCTCACCCAATTCGGCGCCCAGTGGGGCCGCCCCGCAGAAGATCTTGCGCAGCGACGAGATGTCATGATTGTCGACGGCCGGGTGTTTGGCCAGGCCCAACACGATGGGAGGCACGGCGAAGAACTGGGTGACCTTGTGTTGTTCGATGAGGGAGAGGGCCTGTTCCATGTCGAACCGGGGCATGGTGACCACGCCGACCCCCTCGGCCAGGAGGCCGTTCATCAGTACCTGCATACCGTAGATGTGGAAGAACGGCAGCACGGCCAAAGCCATCTCGTTCTCGCCGTATTCCAGGACCGGTCGGGATTGAGCCAGGTTGGCCACCAGGTTGTAATGGGTCAACATCACCCCCTTGGGCAGCCCCGTCGTGCCCGACGAGTAGGGGAGGACCACGATCTGCTCGTTGACATCAACCGGCACCTGCTCGATCGGCCGGCCGTAGAGGTCGGCCAGGGCCGCCACGTCGTCGTCGGGCGATTGGCCGATCACCGCGATCTTTGTCACACCGGTGCTTTCGGCCGCCGCTTTGGCCGTCTCGACGAAGTCGGGGATGGTGATCAGCAGCTCGGCGCCGGCATCGTTCAGCTGGAACCGCACCTCCTCGGCCCCGTAGGTCGGGTTGATGGTGGTGACGGTTCCCCCGGCCACGGCCACGGCGTGAAAGACCACGGCGTACTCCGGGATGTTGGGGGCCATGAGGCCGACCGTTGTCCCCGCCCCGAAGCCGTGTTCGGTCAGGCCACCGGCCAGCCGGTGGATGTGGTCACCCAGCTGGGCGAAGGTGTAGACCCGCCCGGTCGGACCGTCGATCATGGCCGGTTGGTCGGCCAATGTCTCGGCGTGTTGGAGCACGTACTGAGTCAGCGGAACCTCAGGAATCTCCTGGTCGGGAAGCGGGCTGCGGAAGATGTGTGACGCCATGCACAAATGGTGCCGTAAGTCACCGTCGATTCCCACACCGGGAGGATCAGACTGGCGCCGTCGCTCCCGTGGCGGACCCGGCGGCCGTTGGCTACTGTCGTGGGATCAAGATCAGTTTCGGAGTGACGGCGGGGGAAGGGCCGGAAAACAATGTGCGGACCACGAATGAAGGCAATGTTGCAGACGGGCCGGAGCGATGGGCCGGGTGGCACCGGGGGGCCGGTCAATCGGCGCCAGGCCCTGAAGCTGGGGGCGGCCGCCGCTGTCGGTGGGGCGGCCCTGGTGGCGGGGGCCACGCCGGCCGCCGCCGGTTCGACGAGGCGAAAGCGACCGAGGGTCCATGACTTGACCTACCGTCTCACCACCGACTTCCCCACCTTCTTCGGTGACGACGCCGGAGGGTCGCGTTCGACGCTGTTCGACTACGACACCGACGGCTTCTACATCCAGTCATGGAGCTTCCAGGAGCAGTGGGGGACCCATATGGACGCCCCGGGGCACTTCGGGCCGCAGGCCTGGAAGGTCGACGAGATACCCGCTCAGAACCTGGTGGCTCCGCTGGCCGTGGTCGACATCTCGGCCAAGGCGGCGGGCGACGCCAACGCCACAGTCGAGGTCGACGATCTGATGGCCTACGAACGGCGACACGGCCGAATCCCCCGAGGGGCCTTCGTGGCCATGAACTCCGGCTGGGAGGCCAAGCGGGCCGACGGCAACGACGCCTATCGGGGAGGCATCGGGTTCCCCGATCTGAACTTCCCCGGATTCGGTCTCGAGGCCGCCCTGTGGTTGGCCGACCGTCGCGATGTGGTGGGGATCGGGGTCGACACGCTCAGCCTCGACCCCGGCAACTCGGCCGACTTCGCCGTGCATTTCGGGTTCCTGCCCACCAACCGTTACGGGGTTGAGAACCTGGCCGGGTTGGGATCGGTCAGGCCCCGGGGAACGACGGTGGTGGTCGGTGTCGCCCCCTGGCAGGACGGCTCCGGCGGACCGACCCGGGTGCTGGCCCTCGGCTGATCAGCGTCGTATGCAGTTCCTCGATGAGGCCACCGTGATCGGGGCCACCCCGTGGACGACGCTGATGGACACGCTGGCCGCCGCGCTGCGATCGGGGGCCACCCGTTCACCGGAGCGCCACGTTCACGACATCGCCCAGAACGACGGCTCGACCGGGGCCCTCCTCCTCATGCCCAGCTGGGTCGACCATGAGGCGGTCGGTGTCAAGGTCGTGACCTACTTCCCGGCCAACGCCGGCACGGCTGACGCCACGGTCAATGCCGCCTACCTCCTGTTCGACGGGGCGACCGGTCGCCCCACGGCCGCCATCGACGGAGACGCCTTGACGGTCCGCCGCACGGCCGCGGTGTCGGCGCTGGCCGCCCGTTACCTGGCCCACCCCGACTCCCGGCGTCTGTTGGTGGTGGGCGCCGGCCAGCTCGCCCCCAACCTGGCCCTGGCCCACGCCGCCGAGCGGGAGTTGGAGTACGTGGCCGTCTGGGGTCGAAATCCCGATGCCGCCGCCGAGGTGGCGGTGGAACTGGCTGCAGTCGGGTTGCCCGCCGTGCCCGTGACCGATCTGGAGGCGGCCGTGTCGACAGCCGACATCATCTCCTGTGCCACCGGGGCCACCACTCCACTGGTGCAGGGAGCATGGCTCCAACCTGGGGCCCACCTCGACCTGGTCGGCGCCTTCCGCCCCGACATGCGGGAGTGCGACGACGAAGCGGCCCGCAGGGCCACGATCTTCGTCGACACGAGGGCCGGGGCCCTGGTTTCCGGTGATCTGGCCCAACCAATGGCTGCCGGCGTGATCAGTGAACCAGATGTCGTCGCCGATCTGGCCGGCCTGGCCGCCGGTACCCATTCCGGTCGCCGTGAGTCCAACGAGATCACCTTGTTCAAGTCGGCCGGCTTCGCCGCCGCCGATCTGGCTGCGGCCCGGCTGGTGGTCGCCGCCGGTCGACCCTGACCCGGATCGACTCGATTGGCCCCGGCTGTCCCGCTTCTGTCCGGTTCAGCGCGTCGATATCGACGCGCTGAACCGGACAGAATGATGGTGAAGCTGGACGTGAGGCCGATCAGCTGAAGTCGAGGTCGAAGCTTCCCAGTGGCCCGTAGTCGAAGTGGAAGTGGTCGCCCGGTCGAATGTCGATGGGCCGGGTGAACGAACCGGCCAGTATCACCTGACCGGCCTCCAGCCTCAGACTCTGGCGGTGGTAGCGTCGGGCCAGCCAGACCACCCCGTTGGCCGGGTGGTCCAGCACACCGGCCGCCACCCCGGTTTCCTCCACCACATCATTGCGATGGGCGATGGCCGCCACCCAGCGCAGATCGAGGTCGCGAGGTCCGATGGCGTGACCGCCGCAGACGATGCCGGCGTCGGCTGCGTTGTCGGCGATGGTGTCGATCACGGTGCGGGTGCGGCCCGAATCGGGATCCCGGCGGTGGGAGCGGGCGGCGATGATCTCCACTGCCGGGGTGACCTCGGCAGTGGCGTCGAGCACGTCGTCGACGGTGAGATCGGTGCCGGAAAGATCGTCGGCCAAGCGGAAGGCCAGCTCGATCTCCAGCTTTGGGTCACAGAACCGGTCAGCGGCCAGATCGCCGTCAGGGGCGAAGACCATGGCGTCGGTGAGAAACCCGGAGTCCGGCGTTTCGATGTTCATGGCCGCCTGCATGGCCCGGGAGGTCAAGCCGATCTTGTGACCGACCAGCCGTTCACCGCGGGCCAGCTTGCGTTCGAGCCAGGCGGCCTGGATTCGGTAGGCATCGGCGATGGTGGCCTGGGGGTGGGCCAGGGTGGTCTGGCGGATCTGGGTCGCTGCTCGTTCCGCTTCGTCCAGGAGGGCCGCTTCAGCCCTCACCTCGGCCTCCGACAGCGACGGCTGATCGGTCATCGGGGCTCCCCCGTTTCGCCGTCGAGGGCGGCCGTCCGGGCCAGATCCCGCAGCTCGACGAGTAGGTGCTGCAGCCGCTCGGCCCCGAACTGTTCCTCGATGCGGTTGTAGGCCGCCTCCGACCGGGGAGCCACGGTGGTGACGAGCCGGCGGCCGTCGTCGCTCAGTTCGATGAGCGAGCGACGTTGGTCGTGGGGCGCTGTTGAGCGGACGATGAGGCCTCGGGCGTCGAGGTTGGCCAGGATGCGGGACAGGCTGGGGGCCAGCAGGAAGGTCTGATCGGCCAGCGCGGTGGGCTCGACCGGTTCGGGTAGGGCCGTCAGCGCTCGTAGCACCCGCCACTGCTGTTCGGTCAGGTCGTGGGCGGCCAGCAGCGGTCGGAAGCGCCGCATGGCCGCTTCCCGGGCTCGTAGGAGGGCCATGGGGAGGGATTGGTCGAACGGTCGCATGGGGCCGGTCATGGCGACCACTTTACACGAACTCCTGAACATGTTAAATATCTAGTGATGGTTGTGTCCTCAGCTCACACCTATGAAGAGAATCAGGCGGCGGCGGCCAGATTTCTGGCCCGGTTCGAACCCGAACCCCTGCCCCATCTGATCAACGGGAAACCGCAGGCCAGCGAGGCCGGGGCCACCTTCGACAATCACTCTCCCATTGACGGTGCCCTGCTGGGTCGGGTGGCCGCCGGTACCACTGATGACATCGCCGTGGCGGCCGAAGCGGCCACCGCCGCCTTCGACCAATGGGGCCACAGGCCCGGCGTCGAACGCAAACGCATTCTCCATGCCGTGGCCGACCTGATCGAGGAACGGGCCCACGAGATCGCGGTGACCGAGTGTGTCGACACCGGTCAGACCATGCGCTTCATGGCGGCGGCCGCCATCCGGGGAGCGGCCAACTTCCGGTTCTTCGCCGACCGGGCCCCGGCCGCCGCCGACGGCCTGTCGCTACCCACCGCCCACCATGTGAACTACACCACCCGGCACCCCATCGGTCCGGTGGGCGTCATCACCCCGTGGAACACGCCGTTCATGCTCAGCACCTGGAAGATCGCTCCGGCCCTGGCCGCCGGCTGCACTGTTGTGCACAAGCCGGCCGAATGGAGCCCGCTCACCGCCCACCTCCTGGCCGAGATCGCCCTGGAGGCCGGTGTACCGCCCGGTGTGCTCAACGTCGTCCACGGTCAGGGGGAGCAGGCCGGAAAACCACTGACCGAGCACCCGGCCATCAAGGCCATCGCCTTCGTCGGGGAGTCGGCCACCGGCTCCCGGATCCAGGCCCAGGGCGCGGCCACCCTCAAACGAGTGCACTTCGAACTCGGCGGCAAGAACCCGGTGATCGTGTTCCCCGACGCCGACCTCGACCGGGCCCTCGATGCCGTCACTTTCATGATCTACAGCCTCAACGGTGAACGCTGTACCAGCTCCAGTCGGGTGCTGATCCATGAGTCGATCTACCAGAACTTCACCGACAGATTGGCTGAGCGGCTGGCCGCCATACCGGTCGGCCACCCGCTCGACCCCGACGCCGTGATCGGCCCCCTGATCCACTCCGACCACCACGACAAGGTCTGCTCCTACTCCGACCTGGCTCGAGCCGAGGGGGCGACGGTGGTCGAGGGCACGCCCTACCGCGACGCCCCCGACGGGGGCCACTGGGTGGTGCCCCAGCTGTTCGTGAACGCCGACAACTCCATGCGGATCGCCCAGGAGGAGATCTTCGGCCCGGTGCTGACGGCAATCCCGTTCGGCGACGAAGCCGACGCCGTGGCCCAGGCCAACGACATCGACTACGGGCTGGCCGGTTACCTCTGGACCAGCGACGTCGGGCGGGCCCACCGGGTGGCCCATGCCCTGGACGCCGGCATGGTGTGGGTCAACTCCCAGAACGTCCGCCATCTACCCACGCCTTTCGGAGGCGTCAAAGCGTCGGGAATCGGCCGCGACGGGGGAGACTGGAGCTTTGACTTCTACATGGAAACCAAAAACATCGCCATCGCCCTCGACACCCATCCAATCCCCAATCTGGCCGGTCACTGAGCGGACAGCCCGACGACCATCATGAGCCTCTACTACGTCCAGAAGTTCCTCTATCAGCTCAACCGGGATACCGACCTGCAGGCCCGATTCCGGGAAGACCGCCGAGAGGTGCTGGCACCCTACGAGCTGACCGAGGAGGAGATCGCGGCTTTGATCCAGCCCGACATCGGACTGCTGTTCCACCTCGGTGTCAATGGTCAGATCCTGATGCACTTCGCCGCCTTCCACCAGATCCCGTGGGCCGACTATCTCCAACAGATGAGAGACGGTGTGGCCACCCACGGTCCGGTACGGGAAGGGGTCTACGCCATGACCGGCTATGAGGGAACCGAAGCTCACGCCGCCCGCCTCGGTCACGTCTCAGCCGGCGATCAGAACCACGAAGGAGACCGCTGACCATGCCCCTCGTCTATGCCGGAGTCTGCAGTCACGGACCGGGCATCACCGGCCGGGCCGATCAGGCCGATCCCGAGGTGCGTGATGCCTTCTACGCCGCCTACCACGACATGCGGGCGGCCATCGAGGCCACCGAACCTGACGCCCTGCTGGTGGTGGCGGCCGAGCATTTCGCCAACTTCTTCATGGACAACATGCCGGCTTTCGCCATGGGCATGGCCGACTTCTACGACGGGCCGATCGAGGACCCGGCCTGGCTCGGTATCGACGGCTTCCGGGCACCGGGAGCCAAGGATCTTTCCCGCCGTTTGATAACCGAGGTCATGCAGACCGTGGACGTGGCCTACGCCGAGGAATGGAAGTTCGATCACGGTATCGCCGTGCCCCTCCACTTTCTGACTCCGAACTTCGACCTTCCGGTCATCCCGGCCAACATCAACTGTCAGGGTCCGCCTCTGACTCCCTTGTCGCGGGCCTGGGCCTTCGGCGAGGCGCTGCGCCGGGCCGCCGACTCGGTGCCCGAGCGGGTGGTGCTGGTGGCAACCGGCGGCATCTCCCACTGGCCGGCCACTCCCGATTCGGGCAAGATCAACGAAGCCTGGGACCGGGAGTTCCTGGACCGCTGGTGTCGCAACGATCGGGCCGCTCTGGTGGCCTACGACGATGCCACGGTGTACGCCGAGGCCGGTCAGGGCGGATTCGAGATCCGGACCTACGTGGCCGCCGCGGCGGCGGCCGGGGGGGCGCCGGGCAGGGTACATTTCTACGCTCCCATCCCCATCTTCTCCGTAGGTTGCACCATCGCCAGTTTCGATCTGGCAGCCTGATCGCCCGTGGTCATCTGTCGGGTGGGAACCGGTACACTTTGCGCCGGACGACGACGGCTCCGCTCGGACTGGGGCTGATCGGTCGCACCCGGAAACTCTCATGACGATCGCCAATCCCAAAGCTGAGTCCCGCTTCGATCTGCCTGGCCCGGCCCGCTCGGTTCTGGTCCTGGCCCTGATCTACATCTTCCTGGTCGGGGTCTCCTCCCTGGAGGCCGGCATCAAGGTCATGGGGGCCGACACCCAGGAGCAGCTGTTCTCCAACGTGAGCCACCCGCTGGCCGGTTTGTTCGTCGGCATTCTCGGCACCGTCCTGGTTCAATCGTCGTCGGCCAGCACCTCGGTCATTGTCGGGCTGGTGGCCACTCAGGCCCTGGGGGTTGAGCAGGCGGTACCCATGATCATGGGGGCCAACATCGGCACCACCGTGACCAACACGTTGGTCTCGCTCGGCTATGTTCGAGCGTCGGCCGACTTCAAGCGGGCCTTCGCCGCCGCCACCGTACACGACTTCTTCAACCTCTTCGCCGTGGCTCTACTGCTTCCCTTGGAGTTGGCCACCGGCTTGATCTCCCGGATCGCCACTGGCATTTCCGGCGTACTGGTCGGATCGGCCGGTAGCGAATGGAAGAGCCCGGTGAAGGCTTGGGTCAAAGCCCCGGTCGGCTGGTTGGAGTCGTTCTGGGAAGCCCTTCGATTCGGCGGCGACGCCCTCGGTGTGTTCATGGTCCTTTCCGGCTTGGCCATCGTGTTGTTGGCGTTGACTCTCATAACCAGGAACATGCGCCAGTTGGTGGCCGACCGGGTGGAACGCACCCTCAACGCCGTTCTGGGCAAGGGGGCGGGCTTTGTGGCTCTGATCGTCGGCCTCATCATCACCATTGCCGTGCAGTCGTCGAGCATCACCACATCGATCTTGATCCCCCTCACCGCCGCCGGTGTGCTCACCCTGCGCAATGCCTACCCGGTCACCTTGGGAGCCAACGTCGGCACCACCATCACCGCTCTGCTGGCCTCATTGGCCACCGGCAGCACCGATTCCCTCACGGTTGCGCTGGTCCACACCACCTTCAACGTGATAGGAATTTTGTTGCTGTACGTAATCCCGTTTGCCCGCAATCTGCCGATCAGGTCAGCGGAAGGCTTGGCTGAGATCGCGGTTGAACGCCGCCAGTGGGCCATTGCCTACGTCGTCATCTTGTTCATCGCCGTTCCCGCCCTCGGAGTTGCCCTCTTACGATAGGAGTCCACCATGATTCTTGAATTCTTCCGTCGGGGCGACAGTGCCATGGACCAGATCGACGCCCGGGTCACCACCATGATCAACGACGCCCGGCACTCCTTCGATCTGGCCACCGCCGCCGTGTTGAGCGGAGCCGACCCCGCCCAGATGCGGGACGAAGTGGAAAAGACCGATCAGCAGATCAACGTGGCCGAGCAGGAGCTACGCCAGGAGCTGGTGGTCCACGTGGCCGTGCAGGGCAGCTCCGACATCGGCACCGTCCTGGGGTTGACCTTGTTGATCAAGAAGATCGAACGCATCGGTGACCAGGCCAAGAACATCCTCGACCTGACCGACGAGGGCGTCTCCCTGGTCGACGCTCCCGATCTTCCCGGATTTCTCGACGATCGCACCACCATCTCCGACATGTTCACCGAGACGGCCAGCTTGCTGACCGATCCCGACCCGGACAAGGTGGCCGACTTCCGCCGTCGGGCCGATGATCTGCGTCATCACTGTGAAGGCAAGGTCAGGGAGTTCATGCACTCCGACCAGCCCGGCCACTACGCCGTGCCCCGGGCCATCCTCTACCGCTACTGGAAGCGCATCGCCGCCAACCTCATGGGTATCGTCACCACTGCGGTCGAACCGGTTCACACCATCGATTATCAGGACGACGGAGCGACCGACATCACCGACGACTAGTGTCATGTGAGGTTGGTCCGTTGTCTTATTCGACGAGCAGATGGCGCTCCTGGCCAGGACGCAGTTCCGCTCGCTACCTGGTGGTAGCGGAGGAACGAGGACGCCGCCAGGGGCGTCAGACGCCGGCGAATACGTGACATGATCAGCCTGACAGGACACTAGGACACGAGGTGCCAAGCCGATGAAGCTTGCCTCCATCCGCACCCACGCCGTGGCCCCGCCCACCGGGATCGGTGGCTCGTTCTGGATCCTCACCGAGGTCACGACCGACGACGGCATAACCGGGGTGGGCGAATGCTACGGCATACCGTTCTCACCCTCGATCGCCCGGCGTATGGTGTCCGACACCTTTGAGCGCTTCTTCGCCGGCGAGAGCGCTCACAATGTCGAGACCATGTTTCGCCGGACCTACTCGGCCGGTTTCACCCAACGACCTGATGTGACCATGATGGGTGTGTTCAGCGGCATCGAGATAGCGGTGTGGGACATCCTGGGCAAGGCGCTGGGGTTGCCGGTTCACCAGTTGCTCGGTGGGGCGTTCCATCAGCGGCTCCGCACCTACACCTACCTCTATCCCCGCAACGTTCACGATCCGTCGCTGCCACCGGACCAAGCCGACGTGTACCACGACGCCGGGGAGGCGGCCGACCGGGCCGCCGACTATGTGGCCGAAGGCTGGACGGCGGTCAAGCAGGACCCAGCCGGTCCCTACAGCTTTCAGGGGGGGCGGGAACTGTCGCTGGAGGAACTGGAGCGATCCGAGAAGGTGATCGGCGCCATCCGGGAAGCGGTGGGGGACCGGGCCGACATCCTCATCGGCACCCACGGGCAGATGACCACCTCCTCGGCCCGACGGTTGGCCCGGCGGCTGGAAAAGTTCGATCCGCTGTGGTTCGAAGAGCCGGTGCCTCCGGATCAGATGGACGGTCTGGCCGCCGTGGCCCGGTCGACGACCATCCCGGTGGCCACCGGCGAACGGCTCACCACCAGGGTCGAGTTCCATCAGGCTCTGCGAGCCGGAGCGGCCATCGTCCAGCCCGACATCGGACGATCGGGCGGCATCTGGGAGACCAAGAAGATTGCGGGATTGACCGAGCTGTTCAACGCCCAGATCGCCCCCCACATCTACTGCGGCCCGGTGGCTCACGCCGCGGCCGCCCATGTCGGCTTCTCCAGCCCCAGTTTTCTGATTCTGGAGTCGATTGACACGCCCTTCCACCGGCAGCTGGTCAAGCGGCCACTGCAGTGGGAGGCCGGCTACCTGTTGGCGCCGGAGGACCCCGGTCTGGGCGTTGAGCTGGATCTCGAGGTCGTTGCCGCTCACCAGGCCGCCGATGGCGGCCGCCTCCACCTGGAGATGAGCCAGGTTCCTCTCAGCTCCGACAACCGTCGGACCATCGACGAGCTGTAGGTCCTGGCCTCTCTCGGCCCCAGGATCAGTCGACGAAGTCGATGTGTTCCTGGAGGGCGGTGATGTCGAGCAGTTTGACCAGGAGAGGCGGGCAGGAGCGGATGATCAATCGACCGTCACTGGGCCGAAGGTATCGCAGGAGGGAGGCGATCACCGACAGGCCGGTGCTGTCCATGAACCGCAGATCTCTGGTGTCGAGTTCGATTTCGGTTGCTCCCTCGGCCATACCTTGACGGGCCACGGCATCGAACTGGGGAGCGGTGGCCATGTCGACCTCGCCCTTGAGCACGATGATCAACCGATTCGACTCGGATCGGGTTTCGATGTGTAGGGACGAGGTAGATGGCTCGGGCACGATAAGCTCACCGCTGGGCGATACTGGGAAGGTGGACGAGATCGGGACCGAACTAGCATCGTTGACCCAGCTCGCGTCGCAGAGCCATCCTATAGAGCTGCTCGACGCGCTTCCTCATCTACTGGAATCACAGGTGGACGCGGTCGACGTCGGATTGTACGACCTGCAACGCCGTCGATTGATCTCGATGGGCAATGGTCGGCCGATCGATATCGACGAGTGGCCGATGACCGTGCCTCTGGAACACCACGGGAACCAACTCGGGCGCTTGCTGGTACGGCCCGCCACCATCGGCTACAACGAGAACGTCAGGGAACTGGTCCAGGCGCTGGCCCCGGTCGTCGCCCTCAACATCACATCCTCCTATGACTTCAACGACCGTCCCTGGACCACGGTGCGGACCAAGGAGATGAGTCTGGCCGCCGAGATCCAGGCCACGGTCGTACCCCCGCCTTCGTGCCGGGGTATGGGCTTTGCCGTCAGTGCGGCCGTCGAGCCGGCCTATGACACCGGCGGTGACATCTATGAGTACTCGTTCGACAACGGCCGACTCTTCTTGGCGGTCCTTGATGCCATGGGCCACGGTCTGCAGGCGTCGATTCTGGCCTCCTTGGCCACTGCTGCCCTACGCCGGGCCCGACGGGAGGGCGGGTCCCTGACCGACGTCCTGACTCAAGTCGACCAGGCGGTACGGGCCCAGTACGAGGGGTCGGCGTACGTGAGTGCCCTGGTGGCCGACGTGGATCTCGCCAGCGGAACAGGGCGTTGGGTCAGTGCCGGTCATCTCCCACCGCTTCTCTCCACCGCCGCAGGGATCCGGGAGTTGCCGCTGCAGCCGGCATTGCCGTTGGGCATGTGGATCACGGGGGACGAGGCAGTCGATGCCGTGCCGGTCGGTGAGTTGAAGCTGGAGCCGGGGGAATCGCTGATCCTGTACTCCGATGGTGTGATCGAGAACCTGTTGGAGTCGGCCGATGACCTGGTGGGCGACGACCGATTTCGGGCCGAGCTGGAACCGCACAGCCGACTGTTCTCCCATCGGTGTGCCCGAGACGTGGTGGAAGCACTGCTCAAGTTGACCGGGCCGGTGTTGAGAGACGATGCCACGTTGATGATCGCCCACCGTTCCAGCTCGTCATCGTGAGGTGGAACCGGTGGATCCACCGGCGTGGTTTGCGGTTGACGGGAGTGGGTAGACTTCCTGTTTCGCCGCCTACCTACGCTGCCTACCGAAGGTCTTTGCCACGATGATCGTCTCCCTTCCGTCCCGCACGCAGCCCAGTCTTGTCGGCCAGGAATCCGATCTCGAAGGCCTTCGTAGTGCTCTGGGCGGCGACCCGATCACCCTGTGGGACTGGGGCAAAGCCGGCATCATACTGGCCGTGGCTCTGATCGGGTCGCGGGTCATCAGATTCGTACTGCGACGAGTGCTGGCCACCCGGTGGGACAGCGCCGTGGTCGATCTCGTGGCCCGGCTGGTGGGTTATGCCATCATCGCTTTCGGTCTCATCTACTCGCTGGAGCAACTCGGAGTGCGGGTCGGTCCCCTCCTCGGCGCCCTCGGTATCGTGGGCATCGCCCTGGCCTTCGCCCTCCAGGACATTCTGGAGAACTTCGTGGCCGGCCTGTTGCTCCAGATCCGGCGCCCCTTCTCCTACGGCGATCAAATCGTGAGCGGCGACGTTGAAGGCACGGTCGAGTCCATCGACGCCCGTTCGGTGACCGTGGTCACGCCCGATGGGGAGACCGTTCACATTCCCAGTAGTCAGGTCATCACCGGCGCCATCTACAACCACACCGAGGGTGGCCGGCGTCGTTCGTCGGTGGCCATTGGCGTGGCCTACGGGTCGGACCTTGAACGAGTCAAGGAGGCCTTCACCGACGCCGTGTCGGCTCTCGAACCGGTCAACGACAGTCCGGCACCCGAGGTGCTGTTCACCGGCTTCGGTGATTCCAGTGTCGATTTCGTGGTTCGATTCTGGCATCCCCCGTCGATCGCCGACAGCTGGGCGGCCCGTGATGCCGTCGGCCTGGCCCTCGATCGGGCGGCAGCCGATGCCGGGATCGAAATCCCCTTTCCCCAGAGAGTCATCATCAAGGCCGACGAGTCCTGGTCAGCCTGACAGGACGCTAGGACGACCCCGATGGGGCAGGGGTGTCGGCGGCCATGTCGGCGAAGGCTCGACGTAGCAGCCGGGAGACGTGCATCTGGCTGACCCCGATCCGATCGGCGATCTCGGCCTGGGTCAGCTCCTCGAAGAATCGCAGGCGAACGATCTCCCGCTCGCGGCCCGGTAGTCGAGCGAGGAGATCCTGCAACACAACACGATGTTCCGATCGACGAAAGCCGGGTTCCTGTTCGGCCAGCACCCGTCGCGAGCCTGCTCCCGGGCCGTCGTCGTCGGGGGGCTCGATCCGGTCGGCGGCGTACGCCGCTGAGGCCGTCAAGGCGTTGACGACCTCGTCGGTCGAGACCGAAAGATGAGCGGCCAGCTCGCGTGGGGTGGGGGAGCGGCCCAGTTCCTGGGCCAGGTCCTCGGCCGCGCTGCGAACCCGCAAGTGCAGTTCCTTGATCGGCCGGGGGACCCGGACGGCCCACGTGCTGTCACGAAAGTAGCGTTTGATCTCACCCTCGATCGTTCGTCCGGCAAAGGTGGAGAAGCTGACGCCTCGCTCAGGGTCGAATCGCTCCACTGCCTTGACCAGTGCCATCATCGCCACCTGGCGAAGGTCGTCGTCGGCCACTCCCCGGTTGGCGAACCGCCGGGCCAGGTGCAAGCCGAATCCCATATGGGCTTCGACCAGTTTGTTGCGGAGCCGGCGATCTCCCGATCGCCGATACTCGTCGAACCATTCGCCGATCCGAACCGCCGAAGGGCGGTCGTTCGTCTTGGCCACCTCAGCCTCCGCGAACCACTCGCAGCCGGCAGGACTCGGCCGCCACCGAGAACTCGTCGGCCACGGCGGCGACGATCTGGCGGCTGATGGAGTCGAGAACGACCGGATGGCGAGGTGAGGACACCGAGGCCACCATGGCGAACACGTCGTCCGATTCCAGAGCGAGAACAACCGTGACCTGACCGTCGAGGGGTTGGGACTCGACGAGGATCGACACCAATTCGTTGACGGCAATGCGGACGTTGTCGATGTCGTCGAGGGTGAAATCGACCTCGGCGGTCATGCTGGCAGCTGCGGTGCGGGCCACCGACACCATGCGGGGCTCGGCCGGAATGACGAGCGTCACTTCGGTTGGGGCGACGGTGGTGCCGTTCATCGATCGGCCATCGTGGTATCGGGTGTCATTCAATCCTCAGTCGGCACCGTCACAGCGGTGGGTCCGTCGGCGGCTGTTGCCGGCTTGTACTGAAATGGTAGCGATTGACCCATGGTCAGGGCACCCCGGGGCATTGGGCCGCCGGCTCTGGTCGCCGTTGGTTTGTCATCGGGCAGGCGGGGTATCAGTTCAACACCGACGTTGCCGGTCGCCGCAGTCATTCGAACATCGGTTGGACTCGGCGCGATGATGCATGCCATATGTAGATCAACCTAACCCCGTTGCCGGTCGGCCAAACGTGGCCGGCTCGATTAGCCTTGAGGAGTCCGTGACCTCTCCAATCGATGATCGACAGTCCCGCCGAGAGTACGCCGCCGCCGTCGAGTCGATTGCCATCGCCCGTCACGATGCGGCGGGCTTCGTGCGCGATCGGATCCAGTCGACCGATCCGGTCCTTCGGAGGCGGATTCAGTCGCTGGTCGAGCGGGTCGAGATCATCGTCAGCGAACTGTCGAGCAATGCGGTCGAGGCCGGTCCGGGCCAGTGGTTCCGGGTCGAGATCACGGTTGACAAGGTGGATGACGGTGGTGCGGTTCCCGGTGTGAAGTGTTCGGTTGCCGGCCCGGGAACGGCAGCGCAGGTCGACCAGGACGGTCCGGCCGTCGGCCACCGTTCCAACCCGTTGGCCGAAAGGGGCCGGGGCCTCACCATCGTGCGGGCCTTGTCCAGCCGGAGCTACGTCGAGCGAACCGACGGAGAGGTTGTGTTCGTAGCTGAACTGGCGCCACCGGAGCCGGTCTGAGAATCAGACGGTGGTCAGTTCGGGGCGGTGGCGGCGATGGTGCGATCGAGGAACGGAAGCATGCGCTCCCAGGCCAGCTCCGCGGCGTCGGCGTTGTGGTTGTCGCCCTCCTCGAAAAACCAGTGCCTCACCCCTGGATAGAGGTGGAACTCGGTATCTCGGCCGCCAAGTCTGATGAATGATTCGGTTACCACCCGATCTTCTTCGCTGACCATGTGGTCGTCTTCGGCGAAGTGGCCCTGATAGGTGGCCGTCGCCTGGTCGAAGTCGATCGACTGAGCGCCGTAGAAGACCACCACCGCCCCCACATCGCGGGTCAGCCGGGCCGACAGCCACAGCGCAAGCGAGGCGCCCATGGAAAAACCGATGACCCCGATGGGTCGAGCCGAGTCGACTGACGCCGCCCGCAGCGTATGGGCCGAGGACATGACCAGGCCCGACAGCTCGTCGGGGCTCTGATCGGCCAGCACGGCCTCACCTTCGGCTTCGGTCATGGGCTGCACCCCGTCGAACATGTCGGGGGCCAGCACCGTGTAGCCCTGTTCGGCCAGGCGACGGCAGAAGTCGCGGACCCAAGGGGTGAGGCCCCACCAGGAGTGCAGTACGAGAAGGCCCGGTCCCGATGTGCCGCCCGGCGGATCGACAAGGAACGCCTCGCCGGCCTTGCGGTTGGTGAAAGGTGATCCTGCGGCGCTCATGGAATCGACTGTACACCTCGTCCCGCGGAGGGAAGTAGTTGCGAAACCACCGAACGAGGCCGGTTTTGCCTACCCTGGGACCGTGAACTTTGGTCCGATCCGTTGGATCGCGTCGATATGGCGATTCGTATGGGACGTGGCTCTGCGTTGGTACCACGGTCGGGTGGGCGACTTGGCCGCCAGCGTCACGTTCTGGCTGCTCGTCTCGCTGCCGGCGACGGTGTTGGCGTTGCTGGCCATTCTGGGTCCGATCGACCGGCTGTTCGGCCTCGTCTTTCCCAGCGGGAGCGGCAATGTGGAGTTCCAGAGCCGGATCCAGACCGAGGTGTCGCTGTTCATCGGTCGGATTCTCACCGATGAGGGTGGCGAGATCCAGGAGACCATCACCGCCCTGTTCAGCGACACCAACACTGGTTTGTCGTTGATTTCGGCCGCCTTCGCCCTGTGGTCGATCAGCCGCGGATTCGCAGGCCTGATCCGGGCGCTGGAGGATATCTATGACATCGCCGCCGACCAGCGACGGCCGTGGTACATCACCCGGGTGGTGGCCGTGCTGCTGGGCGTCGGCAGCGTGCTCATTCCGGTTCCGTTGATCGTGCTCGATCAGTTCGTGTGGGGGCGCCTGGCCTCCAACCCGTTGTTGGAGTCATTGCGCATCATCACTCTGGTGGCGGTGCTGATCCTGTGGGCATCAGTGGTCTACCATTTTGGGCCGGCCACCCGATCTCGCTGGCTACACGACATGCCGGGGGCGGTCGTGGCCGCTCTCATGTGGTGGCTGTTGACCATCGGGTTCAGCCAGTACGTGGACCTGACGTTGGCGGCCGAGGGAGCCAACGAGGTCCGGGCCGCCGTCGGCATCTTCCTGCTGGCCCTGACCTGGGTGTGGCTGGCGGCCCAGGTACTCCTGATCGGCGGGGCGGTCAACCAGATCTTCGGTGATCGTCTGGGGATCAGCCGCTCGGCTCGGGAGTGGTCGATACCGGAGATGGTGACGAAGAGCACCGGCGAGATCAAGCGGATCATGAACACCGACTCCAACACCGCCGCCTGACCCGTCCCACCTTCCAGAATTGCAGCAGAAAACGAGGCCTGACCTCGTTTTCTGCTGCAATTTTAGAAAAGGGAGTGGTCCTCTAGGCTGAGCGGATGAATCCGTGGGAGTCGCTTCGGTCGTTGGTGCGGGTTCGCCCGGTCGAATTCCGCTCCACCGCCCGTCGCCTGGCCACCGCCGCCTCCGTCGACGATCTACGGCGCCTGGCCCGGCGCCGGCTGCCCCGAGCGGTGTTCGACTACATCGACGGCGGAGCCGAGGACGAGCGCACCCTACAGCGCAACGTGGCCGGGTTTGCCCGCCTGGAGTTCCGACCCCGCGTCCTTCGTGACGTGTCCAACCTCGACACCTCGGTGTCGTTGTTCGGGCGGACCCTACCGACCCCGCTGATTCTCGCCCCCACCGGGTTCACCCGCATCGCCGACCCCCAGGGAGAGCTGGCGGTGGCCCGGTCGGCGGCCAGATTCGGTGTTCCCTACAGCCTGTCGACCATGGGCACCCGTTCGGTCGAGGAAGTGGCCGTGGTATCGGACGGTCCCAAGTGGTTTCAGGTGTACGCCTGGCGGGACCGGGGGCTGGTGGCCGAGCTGGTGGGCCGGGCAGCCGACGCCGGCTACGAAGCCATCATGCTCACCGTCGACACCGCCGTTCTGGGCCGGCGGGAGCGTGACGTGCGCATGGGCACAACGTTGCCCCCCAAGGTCGGCCTGAGGACGCTGCTGGACGGAATTCTCCATCCGGCCTGGACCTATGGCCTGCTGACCAACGAGGCGATCACCTTCGCCAACGTGGCCGGCCGGTCCGGGATGGATGGTTCCACCGCCATCAGCCTCGCCGCCTACACCACCGGTCAGTTCGATGCCGGCCTGACCTGGGATGAGGTCGAATGGCTCCGGGGCCGGTGGGATGGGCCGATCATCCTCAAAGGGGTGCAGACCGTGGCCGACGCCGAACTGGCCGTGGCCCACGAGGTCGATGGCATCGCCATCTCCAACCATGGCGGCAGACAGTTGGACGACGCCCCGGCTGTAGTGGAGTTGATCGAGCCGGTAGCCGACACGGTGGCCGGTCGAGCGGCGGTCATCGCCGACGGTGGGATCAGGCGGGGTGCCGACATCACCAAGGCCCTGGCCCTGGGGGCCGATGCGGTCATGGTTGGCCGGGCCTACCTCTACGGTCTGGGGGCAGCCGGTGAAGCCGGCGTCGACCACGTTCTGGCCTTCCTGATAGAAGGACTGAGGCGGTCGATGGCCTTGACCGGCTGTCGTACTGTGGCCGAGATCGAGCGCGACCTGGTGACCTGGCGATCCAGTCCGACCAGCGGGGCAGCGTACTGATGTCGGGTCCGTTGGCCATGGCTTTCGTGTTGTCGGGTGACTCGATCGAGGCCCTGCCGCCCAGTAGGGCCGAGATCGCAATCGTCGGACGATCCAATGTGGGCAAGTCGTCGCTCATCAACGCCGTGGCCAAACGAAAGAAGTTGGCCCACGTGTCCAACACCCCGGGGCGCACCAGGTTGTTGAACCTGTTCACCCTGGTCGACAACCGGTCGCAACCGCTGACCGAGGCCGACGGTCGGCTTTCGGCCACCGTGATGGATCTACCCGGCTACGGCTACGCCGCCACGTCCAAGGCGATGCGGGAGGACTGGCGGATCATGATCGAGGACTACCTGCTGGAACGCCGGAGCCTGACCATGATCGTGATGCTGGTCGACGGCGAGATCGGCCCGACCAAGCTCGACGTCCAGATGCTCGACTGGTTGCGCTCCAACCACCTACCCCACACCGTGGTGGCAACCAAGCACGACAAGGTCAAGTCGTCAAAGCGCGACCGGCGGCGCAAGGATCTGGCCGCAGGCTGCGACCTCGAGGTTCGCGATCCGGTGTGGGTCAGCGCCCACAGCGGGGTCGGGATCGAACGACTCCGAGGACTCATCCGCTCCTGGCTTGAGCAGTAGAGCGGTCCACGTCGGGCAATCTGGCACCGAGGCCTGCGGTGACGGCCGGTGGCGACTACACTTTGCCCCGTCCTACGAATCGGCCGTCGCCGGATCGGCACTCGGGGATCTGACATACGTTTCTGCGGCCCGGGCCAATCCATCGAAGGTGGCACTTGTGAAATCATGCGGAACATTCCGGGGGAGCAGGTGTTGGGCCACCGTGGTACCCCCGATGTTGCCGAGGGCCCGATGACCTACGACTTTGTGGTGTGGGAGGGGTCCCAGCCCCTGTCGAATGCTCATGCCGGTTCGGACTACCAGCGGCTCCGGGCCGACAACCCCAGCACCGCCGATCCGACGAACCGGATGCGAGCAGTGGTCGATGCCCTGCTCCGTGTCCACCCTGATCGCGACATGCCTGGCGGTTCCAACAGTCCGTGGGTCGACACACCGCTGATCAACTCGGCCCGAGGTTCGGTCCTCTACCTGCGTACCGAGGAGGCCACGGCCCCCCGGGTCCGGGATCTGCTGGTATCGATCAATACCGACATGTCGCTTGTCGTCTTTGACACCAGGACCGGCGAGCTGGTGCCGTCGGCCGGGGCCGTCGAACGGGTCACGAAGTTCCAGCTGCCGCCGCCCGGTGGACTGAACGTACATCTCAGCGCGGTTCTGGCCGAACAGATCGAGTCTCCCCATCCCGAGGTCACGATCCTGGAGCATCCCGACTCGTTCTTCTACCTGCAGTGGTTGGTGGAAGACGGTTCGCTGACTCTTGAGGCTCAGAGTGAGAGCCGCATACCGATGGAGCATCGCCTCACCGCAGATCAGCGGGAGCACATGTTCTCCCTCGGTTTCCAGGCCGGCGATCCCAACTGGCGGCAGGTGTGGCCCGACGCTCCGGCCAACCTGGACGACATCGTCAAAGTCATCACCCGGGTCTTCTACGAGGTGCGTCGGGCCGAGCCGGGTCAGGCCATGGTGGCCCAGCGGTTCCCCATCCGGTAGTCGAGTGCGGCCTGGGGCCGCCGGATCAGACCAGTTTGCGGTTGGCCGCCCAGGCCGCCAGCTCGTTGCGGCTGGAGAGCTGCAGTTTGCGCAGTACGGCCGAGGCGTGGCTCTCCACGGTCTTGATCGAGATCGACAGCCGTCGAGCGATCTCCTTGTAGGCGTAGCCCCGGGCCAGAAGGCGCATGACCTCTTGCTCCCGGGCGGTGAGCTCGTCGAGTTCGGGATTGTCGGGCGATTCCAGGTTGGCCGAGAAGGCGTCGAGCACGAAACCGGCCAGGCGGGGGGAGAAGACGGCGTCGCCATCGTTGACTCGGCGCACGGCGTTCACCAGGTCGCCTCCTTCGATGGCTTTGGTCACATAGCCTCGGGCCCCGCTTCGTATCACCTGGATGACATCGGTGGCGGCGTCGGAGACCGAGAGGGCCAGGAACCGGGAGGTGACACCCCGGTCGACGACCCCGGCGATCACGTCGGCCGCTGTTCCGTCGGGGAGGTGAACGTCGCAGACGACGACGTCGGGCTTCGATCGGACGATGGCATCGATGGCGTCGGCCACCGTTCCCGCTTCGGCCACCACCTGGACGTCGCTGTTTTCGCTCTCCTCGAGCTCCCCTCGAACTCCAGCCCGTACCAGGGCGTGATCATCGATAAGAGCTACTCGAATCATGGGGTCTCTCCGCTCGCCGTCTGTAGATCCTGATCGGCGGCTGGTTGGGGATCGCTGACATCGGTTGCGGTCAAGGGTAGATAAAGCTCGACCTCGGTGCCTTGCCCGGGTTCGGAGAAGATGGTGGCCCGTCCGCCGTGCCGTTCCATCCGGGCTTTGATCGACTGGCGGATCCCGTGGCGATCGTCGGCCACGTCGTCGGGGTCGAATCCGATGCCGGCGTCGCGGATGAAGACCTCGATCGAGTTGGGCCGATGTTCGGCGTAGACGTCGACTCGGTCGACCCGGGCGTGTTTGGCGGCGTTGGTGATGGCTTCCCTGGTGGCCGACACCAGATCCTCTATGGACGACGGGTCGAGGTCGACCGTGTCGCCCACACTCACCACCTCGACTCTGACCTGGTGGTCATGCTCGACGGCGTCGGCCACCTCCTCCAGAGCGGGGCCGAGCCTGATCGATCCGGGGTGCTCGGGAGTCGGCTCATAGAGCCAGGTTCGCAACTCCCGCTCCTGGCGGCGGGCCAACTGGGCCATGCGTTTCGGGTCGTCGCTGTGCTTCTGGATGAGGGTGAGCGTCTGCAGCACCGAGTCGTGGAGGTGAGCGGCCACCAGGGCCCGTTCATCGGCCCGGACCCGTTCCTGCCGTTCCTGGTCGAGTTCGACGCCGATACGGGCCACCGACGGTCCGACGACGAGGCTGAGACCGAGCAGTACCACAACCATGATGACCAGCAGACGGGCGGCGGCCCACGAGTCGACGTTGAGGGCGGCCACGCCGATCATGCCTCCTGCCGCCACCAGCACGCCGGCCGAGATGCGCACCGCAGCCGACACGCCACCCTCGGTCTTTTGACGGTTCCAGGCGATCAGCACACCGGTGAGCACGAAGCCGACGGGGAAGACGATTTCGTCGACAAAGCCGAAGCCCAGGGTTCGCAGGCTCATGATCAGCCCGGCTACGATCAGGCTGAGGGCGATGTAGCGGTGCTGCAGTGATGCCCCTTTGGGCTCGGGTACGTAGCGACGGGCGTCGGCCTCCGACGGTCCGGCCCAGGCCAGGAAGGCCCAGGTCAGACCGTAGAACACCAGGCCCCAACCGCCGGCCAGAACCAATACGACGAAGGCCAGCCGTACGGCGAGCGGGCCCACCCCCAACTCGGCGGCCAGGGCGGCGCAGGCGCCGCCGAGGATGCGGTCGTCCCGGTTGAGGGGAGGCACCTGCCAGCGGGGGCGTTGAGCTGCGGTCGTCATGATGTTTCCATGATCGCATCATCGGGGCGGAAACGCATCGGGACTAACCCTGAAAGAACCCTGAGGCCGCCAATCGACCCTAGGGTGTCATCAGGGTAAGTCCCGATGGTCGGTCGTCGATGCCCGAACAATCATGGAAGCATGAGCAACGAACCCACGCCTGAATTTCCGGACCGTGACGGTCCGGACAACGCCGACGAAGTGTCGGCGGATCCCACTGTTTTCGACGATGTGGCCGACGATGCCACCGACGATGCCGAATTCGCCACCCCGGAGTGGGACGACGATGTCTTCACCGGTCAGGGTCACGACGACGAGATCTACACCGATCCTATGTTCAGCGACCCGATGACCGATTCCTTTGACGACACCGCCGGCACTGGTGGCTACGTGCCGCCGGAAGCCCCGCCCTATGTCGCCGCCCCACCGGTCCGTCGGTTGGTACGCGACCCCTACTCCCGGCTGGGCGGCGTGTCATCCGGCATCGCCCACCACACCGGGGTCGACGTGTCCCTGGTGCGGCTCGGGTTTGTCATCGCCACCTTCTTCTCCGGCATCGGCCTCATCCTTTACCTGCTGGCCTGGTTGATCGTTCCTCGAGCCGAGTACTGGCCGCCGGCCCCCTACGAAGCCGGTTCCGGCGGTTCGGTGATGGAAGGCAAGCAGCTGGCCTATGGTCTGCTGGCCGTCGGCATACTGATGGTGATCTTCACCGGTGGCGGTGGATTCGCTCGACTGCTGGTATCGGTTGGCTTGGTGGGCGCCGGTATCTGGATGCTGGTTCAGCCGTCGTCCGACGGTGGCACAGGACCGCGATCCGGATCAACACCGCCAGGGTCAGCAGTCCCCGGGTCGAGGCCGGTGCCCGCCACCAACGCCGACCTGTCCGACCACGACGTCGATCTACCGGCCGACGGTGTTCCGGCGACCTGGCAACCGTCGCCGGGAGAGGTTGGCCCTGATATCACCGGTGACGACCTGACCAGCTCCCTTCCCGGGGCCGACTGGGCCACGTCCACCGCCTCCACCGTGGCGTCGGCCCCGGTCAAGACCGTCTACGTGCCCAGCCCGGTGCCGCCCCGGCGTCGCCGGATCTGGCCCCTGCTCCTGCTCGGCGCCGTTGTCTTCGTGCCGATCGTCGCCATCGGTAGCCTGATCACGGTTGTGGCCCTCAACGAGGATGGATTCTCCGACGCCGACGTCCTGGTCGAACCGCTGACGCCGCCTGATATTCCGGGCCGGATCGATGAAGGGGCCGGCGCCATCACCCTCGACCTTCGGAACCTGAGTCTCGACGACTTCGCCGACGCCGACGGTTCACCCCAGGAGGTCGAGATCGACCTCAACGCCGGCGAGGTGATCGTCGAGCTGCCGGCCGATCTGCCGGTGGTGGTCGATGCCTCGGCCGGTGCCGGCGAGATCAACGTGGGCGATGAGAACGACGAAGGTATCCGCCCCCGGGTCAGCACTTCCGACGACGACGCCGTACTCGAACTCGACATTCGGGTCGGCGTGGGTTCCATCACCGTCGACAACTAACGGCGGTGTACCACTACGACGTGGCGCTTGCCTCCTGGATGGCGCTCCATACCGCCAGGGCGGTGAGCGGCATGTCGATGTGACGGACCCCGAGGTGGGACACGGCATCGACCACGGCATTGTGGATGGCCGGGGTCGAGCCGATGGTGCCCGACTCGCCGATGCCCTTGGCCCCCAGGGGATTTCGGGGGCTGGGAGTCTCGGTGTTCGACGTCTCGAAATTGATGAGCTCGGCGGCCGAGGGGATGGCGTAGTCCATGAGATTGCTGGTGATGGGGTTGCCGTCGTTGTCGTAGCTGACAATCTCGAACAGGGCCTGGGCCGCCCCCTGGGCGATACCGCCATGTTGCTGGCCGGTTACCAGCATCGGGTTGAGAATGCGGCCACAGTCGTCGACGGCCACGTGTCGGATCATGGCCACCTCGCCGGTCTCGGTGTCGACCTCCACCACCGAGACGTGGGTGCCGAAGGGGTAGGTGGCGTCCTGGCCGTCGAAGTCGAGCTCGTGGGCCAGGCCGGGTTCCATGCCTTCGGGCCGGCGGGTGTCGTCGCCGGCCGCAGTGGCCAGATCGGCCCAGGAAACCGATGAGGTGGGTACGCCGGCCACCTGCAGACCACCATCGCCGAGCACGATGTCGTCGACGCTGGCCTCCAGCAGGTGGGCGGCCAGATCCTTGGCTTTGGCCAGCACCGTCTCGGAGGCGACATGCACGGCCGAGCCTGCGGTCTGCAGCGAACGGGAGCCCATCGTGCCCGCCCCCCGGGGCACGTCGGCCGTGTCGGACTGGAGAATGGTGATCGAGTCCATGGGTACGCCGAGCATGTCGGAGATGATCATCGAGAAGGCCGTGATGTGACCCTGACCGTGGGCCGATGTGCCGACCCGGGCGGTGACCGAACCGTCGGTGTTGACCTCGACCGCGCCGTACTCGACGTGCAGCCCGGCGGGAGCGGTCACCTCAACGTAGGAGGCAACGCCGACTCCAAGCTGGCGGGCGTCGCCCGATTCCCGTCGCCGGGCCTGCTCGGCCAGCAGGCCCTGATAGTCGGCCGCCTCCAGGGCGGCATCGAGGGCCTTCTCGTATTCACCGCAGTCGTAGTTGGAGCCCCCCAGGGTGGTGAGGGGGAAGTCGTCGGGCTGCAGGAAGTTCTTGCGGCGGATCTCGGCCGGGTCGATGCCGAGTTCGTCGGCCGCCATGTCGACGATGCGTTCCAGCAGCTGGGTGGCCTCCGGTCGGCCCGCTCCCCGATAGGCGGCGGTGAACGTGGTGTTGGTGGCGGCCGAGCGGGCGTGGTACCGAAGCTTCGGGATCTGGTACACCCCCTGGATCATCCACTGGGTGAACATGGTGAGAAAGGCACCGATGGCCGGGTAGGCGCCGGCGTCGGCCACCAGGTCCACATCCAGTCCGGTGATCACCCCGTCGTTGGTGAGGCCCAGCTTGGCGTACATGACCATGGCCCGACCGTGAGCCATCGACACCATGTTCTCCGACCGTTCTTCGGTCCACTTGACCGGGCGACCCAGTTCGGCGGCCAAGCGGGTGGTGATGTAGTGCTCGACGTAGGGGGCGGCCTTGGGTCCGAACCCGCCGCCTACCGCCGGGGCCGCCACCCGGACGTTGTCGCCGTCGAGGCCGGCCATGGCCACGATGGCCTCCTTGGTGGCGATGGGGTTCTGGCTGGGAATCCAGACCGTCATCTGATCGCCGTCGGGAATGGCCAGGCAGCCGTTGGGTTCCATCGGTACGCCGGCCAGTCGCTGGCTGACCACCCGGCCCTCAACCACCCGCTCGGCCCCTTCCAGGGGATCTTCTTCAGGGGCGATGGCGGTTTCGAAGATCATGTTGGAGCCGTAGTCCTCGAACAGGATCGGGGCGCCGTCGGTCAGGGCGGCCTCGATGTCGACCACCGCCGGCAGGGGCTCGTACTCGACGAGGACGACCTCGGCGGCGTCGGCCGCCGCCGACCGGTTCTCGGCCACCACCACGGCCACGATGTCACCGACGAAACGGACCTTACCTTTGGCCAGCGGGGGCCGGTTGAGCTTGGTGTCGAACATAGCGAAGCCCTGGAACGACGGCATGTCGAGGGTGTCGGCCGTCCAGACACCAACGACACCATCCATGGCCTCGGCCTCGGCCGAATCGACCGAGACGATACGGGCGTGGGCGTAGGGCGAACGCACGAAGTGCACGTAGCCCAATCCGGCAACGGCCATGTCGTCGAAGAACTCGTCCTCACCGGTGAGCAACGTCGGGTCTTCCCGTCGAAGGACTGCGTTACCGAGGATCGAACCTTCTACTGCCATGGGATGCGCTCCTAGAGATGAATCAGACGGCAACCCAGTATTGTCGCCCCGGACGGCGAGTGCGGAACTCTCGGGCAGGATTTCCGCCGTCCGGGACGGTGGGTGTCAGCTCCCGGCGGCGGGTTCGAGGGCCAGGTCGAGAACCTGCTCGATGTTCTCCACCAACTTGATGTCGATGCGATCCCGGACGTCGTCAGGGATGTCGTCGAGGTCTCGACCGTTGCCGATGGGCAACAGGACCGTGGTGATACCGGCCCGGTGAGCGGCCAGGACCTTCTGCTTGACCCCGCCGATGGGCAGAACCTTACCTTGCAGGGTGATCTCGCCGGTCATGGCCACATCCGATCGAACCCTACGGCCCGTCATCAGGCTTACCAGAGCGGTGGTCATGGTGATGCCGGCCGACGGTCCGTCCTTGGGTACGGCTCCGGCCGGGAAGTGCACGTGGATCCGGCGGTCCTCGGGGACTGACGAGCCCTCGGCCTCCAGCTGTCCGGCCACGAGAGAGGTCACGATCGAGGCCGATTCCTTCATCACGTCGCCCAGCTGGCCGGTGAGGATGGGTTCACCCTGGCCGGCCACCAGAGCGGTCTCCACGAACAGCACGTCGCCGCCGGCGCCGGTGACGGCCAAGCCGGTGGCGATACCGGGACGGTCGATGCGGTCGGTCGTCTCCTCCCGGGGCACCGGCTTGCCCAGCAGCCGATCGAGGTCGTCGACGGTGACCACCACCGGTTCGGCGGCCACGTCGCCGGTCGAAGCCTGGCCCGACGGTGAGTCGGCGGGCGATTCCCGGGACAGACGGTCGCTGATCTCGACCGCCGCCTTCCGTACCACCTTGTCGAGCTGTCGCTCGAGCTGACGCACGCCCGCTTCCCGGGTGTAGTCGGCGGCCACCGCGGTCAGGGCGTCGTCGCCGATCTCGACCTCGGCCGGTAGGAGCCCGTTGCGTTCGACCAGCCGGGGGAGCAGGTGATCGCGGGCGATGGTGACCTTCTCGGCCGTGGTGTAGCCGTCGAGGGTGATGACTTCCAGCCGATCGAGCAACGGTCCGGGGATGGTCTCCAGTGTGTTGGCGGTGGCGATGAACACCACATCGGACAGGTCGAGCTCGAACTCCAGGTAGTGGTCACGGAACGAGTGGTTCTGGGCCGGGTCGAGCACCTCCAACAGGGCGGCCGAGGGATCACCGTTCCACCCGCCGCTGACCTTGTCGATCTCGTCGAGGAGGACCACCGGGTTCATGCTTCCGGCCTCGATGAGGGCGTTGACCAGGCGACCGGCCCGGGCACCGACGTAGGTCCGACGGTGGCCCCGGATCTCGGCTTCGTCGCGGATCCCGCCCAGGGCGAGGCGGACGAAGGACCGGCCCAGCGAGCGGGCCACCGACTCACCCAGTGAGGTCTTGCCCACGCCGGGAGGGCCGACCAGGGCCAGGATGGCGCCGCCTCGGCGTCGCCCCCGCACTCGGGGCGGGCCGTCGGCCCCGGCCTCGCCGCCGGACTCACTGCCATTGTTGCCGCCATCGCGGCCGACGGCCGCGGCCCGGGCTGCTTTGAGCTGGCGCACCGCCAGGTACTCGACCAGCCGCTCCTTCACCTCGTCCAGGCCGGTGTGGTCGTCGTCGAGGATGGCCCGGGCTGTTGTCAACTCGATGGATTCGGACGCGCTGTTGGCCCAGGGAATGTCGAACACGGTGTCGAGCCAGGTGCGGATCCAGTTGGACTCCATCGACTCGTTACCGATGCGTTCCAGCCGGTTGATCTCCCGCTCGATGGCCTCGGCCGTGGCGGTGGGAAGGTGGTCGGCGTCGTCGGCCGTCAGTTCGGCCAGTTTGGTCCGGTAGTCGGCGATGGCGTCACCGTCACCCTCGCCCAGTTCCGACTGGATGGCCGACAGCTGGCGGCGCAGGATGGCCTCCCGCTGGTTCTCCTCCAGTCCCTCCGATACGTTGCGCTCGATGTCGCGGCGGACGTCGACTTCGGCCAGAGCGGTGCCGGCCCATTCGGTGGCCAGCTTCAGTCGCTCCTTGATGTCCACGGTCTCCAGCAGCTTGATCTTCTGCTCGTGGGTCAACTCCGGCCAGTAGGAGATGGAGTCGGCCAATGGGCCGGGTTTGTCGACCTTGGGAATGGCCCCGATGGCGGCCCGTCCCCCAACCCGATCGAGCAGGGTGGAGGCGATGGCCCGATACTCGACGGCCAGCCGGCGGATGGCGTCGGTTTCGGTGCCGGGGGCCGACCTGCTGAGCACGGGGTCGGGCACGACGGTGGCCTCGACCCACAGGCCGCCGGTGCGGCCGATGACGCCGGTGCCGACGATGGCCCGGTGGTGGGCCCGGAGGGTGATGACCGGTGTTCCGTCGGGCATGCGGTCACGGCCCTCGACGGTGGCCGTCACCCCGACCTTGGCGAAGACGTCGTCGGTCTTGGGTACCAGCAGGAGGGTGGTCTTCTCCTCGGCCGAGACCTCGTCGAGGAGGCGGCGGGCCTCGTCGGACTGCATGGTGACGGTCACCACCATCTCGGGGAAGATGACACCGTCGGGAATGGGGAGCACGGGGTAGGCGACGCTTCGGCCGGGAGACTGGGAATCGGAGCCCGAATCGGGAAGATCAATGGTTGGCATGGTGTTGTACCTGGTGTCGTTTCTCTTGTGACGAGGCGGGTTTCGAGCTCTGTAATCAGATCGTCTGTAGCCAGAACGTGTAATCTTTATTACATCGCTAGAACTGTTACAACAGGCGCTGGCCAAGGCCTATTCCCGAATCCGGCGGTGATGGCGTTCATATCGCTCGGGGTCGATCCAGGCCCCGGTATCGAGGGCGAATCGCCGGGCCGCAGGGCTCATCAGAGCGATCTCACCCCGGCGAGCCCGGGTCGACGACACCGCGGCCAGCGTGGCATCGTCCAGCTGCAGCGTCCGCCGGCCGGGATGGGGGTGACCCTGGCGGGGAACCACCGCCGTCGACGGCAGATCGGCCAACGCCCGATCTCGGGCATCGAGCGAGTCGTACCATTCGGCCTGATGAATCTGCCTCCACTTGTCGGCCCCCACGACGAGCAGATCGTAGCCTCGGGCGATGTCGACCAGCAGTTGGGTCTTGGTGACCACCACCCCGATCCAGGAGAACGGCTCGACGGTCTGTTTGATCACGTCGATGCGGTGCTGGAATCGGGGATGATCGACGTCCTCCTTGGCCAGCGATCGTCGACTGATGACCAGGTCGAGATGGTCGACCTCGAACTGGATCCGAGCGGCCCGGGCGATGGCCAGATGGGCCACGGTGGGCGGATTGAACGAGCCGGGAAACACGGCACGAGCGGCCATTCCACCTAGGCTAGGCCCAACCCCATCCCCGTGAGAATTGCAGCAAAAAACGAGGTCAGGCCTCGTTTTCGGCGGCAAGAATTCGGTTTGGGAGATGGATTTGAGTCACACGAGAGGAGTGGCGATGAGCACGATGACGGTATACATCATCGCCGGGGCGGCCTTCCTGGGTTCCTGGCTGGTCAAAAGGTGGTTGGCCGGAACCTACGCCAAATGGAGTCGGGTACCCCACACCCACGGCATCACCGGGGCCCAGGCGGCGGCCGCCATCCTGCAGAAGAACGGCGTCACCAATGTCCGGATCGAACCGGTCAAGGGCCGTCTCACCGACCACTACGATCCCCAGAAGGACATCCTGCGGCTGTCGGACTCCAACTTCAACCAGGCCTCGGTGGCCGCCGTCGCCGTTTCCGCCCACGAGGCGGGCCATGCCATGCAGGACGCCAGCAACGATCTCCGGCTCCGGCTCCGGCGCTATCTGGTGCCCCTGGCCGCTTTCGGTTCCCGAATCGGGCCGATAATCGTGATGGCCGGGCTGTTCACCGGTAGTGGCACCATTCTCCGGGTCGGTGCCTTCCTGCTGGCCGGCATGGTCCTGTTCCAGCTGGCCACCCTCCCCGTCGAGTTCAACGCCAGCCGGCGGGCCATGCGTAATCTACGCGAGCTCGGCTTCACCGACCCCGAGCAGGAGGACGGGACCCGCATGGTGTTGCGAGCCGCCGCCTTCACCTACGTGGCCGCCGCCGCCACGTCGATCGCCTACTTCGCCACCCTGTTCGCCGGCAGCAGAAGTCGATCCATCTGACGATGGCCGGACAAACCACCGATCAAGAACAAGAACAAGAATCAGTAAAGTTCGGTCGGTAACGGAACCCGACGGAACCGTGGCGCGTGTACAGGCATGAGGATTCTCCGATCGCGCCCAACGGCAACCGTGATTGCCGTTCTCGCCGGCCTGGCCGGGACGGCCGTCGCCGCCAGCGGGGCCGCCGGCAGCCACCCCGCACCGCACACGGCGACCGTCGAGTCAGGAGCCCCCGGCCCTGTTGACGGCGCGCCACGACGTGTCTTACGGGTCCGTGGTCACGACCAGCAGACGCCGCCCGGTGAGCGTCGAGGCAAAGGCAATCCCCACCGGTCGACATCGACATCAACATCAACATCAACCACGGTCTCGACCACAACAGCGACCGCGACGTCGTCGACCAGCACGGTCGCCCCGACATCAACGGCGGCGCCCTCCACCTCCACCTCCACCACCACGACATCGTCCACCTCGTCCTCGTCGACGTCGTCCTCCACGGTCCCGCCCGATCGACCTGGGCGTCCCAGTACCGCCGATGTCATCGATCCCGACGCCCCCTCCACCCTGTTTTTCTCCGACAACGACAACTGCACGAGCATTGACCGGGGCAAGGCTCATCCCGACTGGATCGAGGGTCAATCGAGCCCGTCGACCAACGAAGACGGAGCCCCGACCTACGGTTTCGCCTACAACACCGGATCGGAATACGCCGGGGACATCGCCTGGGGTTTCCGCCCGCTGGCCAACGCCCTCAGCGGCGACTGCGTCCTGGCCATGACCCTGAACGACGCCTACAGCTCCACCCAGGCCGTGCGCATCTTCCGCCGCTATGACCGGCATGGGAGCCCACTACCGGCCCGAGGTTACTACTCTGCCTGGTTCCTCTTCCCCCACGAGTTGTCCTACGACGCCCGATCGAACGACGGTGGCTCAACCCGCTACGGGTTCTGGAACGTCTTTCAGATCAAGAACAAGGTCAACGGCACGTCGCTGGCCAACCTCTCGGTCAATGCCGGCAAAGTCACCGGGGAAGACTTCATGAGCTTCCACATCTGGCGAAAATCGGACTGTGGGGCCATCGAGAACTGCAGCGCTGCCGGCTCAGTGGGTCAGACCGATCCGGTCCCCATCCCGGTCGGCCAATGGGTACACCTCGAAATGTACCTGCAGGCCTCCGCCGGCGGCGATGGACGCATCATGATGTGGCAGGACGGTGTTCCCATCATCGACTTCACCGGGCCGACCGAGCGGGTGGGAACCGAACGTCGAGCGTGGTCGGTCAACAACTACGGTGTACTGCATCGACCGTCGTCTCATACCCTTTTCGTGGACGACGCGTTGATCAGCACAGCGTCCGTGCACCCCAGACTCTTCGACGGAGGATCGACCGATTGACCAGCTGGCGGGCCCATCCGATGACTGAGACGGCCGGAATCGGGACCGGTTCCGGCCGGCGGGTCGGGTCGAGTCTGCGTTCCCGGACCGAAGCCGAGTTCCAGGCGTTCTACCACCAGTCAGCCGACGGCCTGCACCGAGCGCTGGCCTTGGCCCTGGGCGACGTCGACCTGGCCCAGGAGGCCACCGACGAGGCGATGGCCAGAGCGTTCCAGCGATGGCGTCAGATCCGACGCTACGACAGTCCGGCCGGGTGGGTCTACCGGGTCGGTCTCAACTGGGCTCGGGGCCGGCTGCGCCAGTCCACCCGAGAGGTGCTGAGCGAGCGACCATTGCCTCACCACGGCGGCGACCCGGGGCTTGGACGGGAACCGGTGGGAGATCCCGCCGCCGGGTTCGATCACGACCTCCGTCGAGCTCTGAGTCGGCTCACGGTGGAGGCACGAGCGGTTGTGGTTTGCCGCTACCTGCTGGGTTGGTCGACGGCGGAAACGGCTGGAGCGCTCAACCTGGCCGAGGGCACGGTGAAGAGCCGCCTGTCACGGGCGCTGTCCGAGCTGGAGAGGATGCTCGACCATGAGTGATTCTCGGCTCGAGCGGCGATTGCGGATCCACCTGGTTGACGATGCCTCGGCCCTGCCCCGGTTGACGTCGACGGCGCAGACGGCAATGGCCCATGGGCGGCGACGGCAGCGCCGGCGGCGTCTGGCCGGCGTCGTCGTCGGGCTGATCGCCGCCGGGACGGCCGGAGCCATTGCCCTGCCGGTCCTGGCTCCGGAGGCCCAGGAGATCACAGCCGTTGCCACGGTCGGGTCGGCCGAATCCGTCGATTCCGAGATGCCCTCCGGTGAAACGCCGGCACCTCGACCCGTCACCGAACCTGAGCTCGAGCCCGACACCGAGACCGGGCCTCTGCCGGCCGAGCCCGACGATGAGCGCCAGCCTCCACCGACTGAGGCCGACCCCGGGCCCGGAGCCGAGTCGGTCCTGTTCGCCTCCGGGGCCGAGGGCTGTGAATCCGGGTCGGATCGCCATCCCGACTGGATCGAGGGCCAATCGAGCGGCGGCCTGGATGACCAGGGTCGGCCCACTCACGGATTCGCCTTCCACAGCGGTCAGGCCGGGCATCGGTTCGAGATCCACGAGCGAGCCGTCGAGGGTGAGTGCGTCATCTCCCTCGACATCGGAGGCGTCGACCGGCAACCGGCATCGGCCCGGTTGTTCCGCCGCTACGACCGCCGAGGCAATGAGCTACCGGAGGAGGCCTACTACTCGTGGTGGATCATGATTCCCCAGGATGTGAGCTTTGCCCGCCGGGCCGAGATCGGGGGCGACACGGTGTTCGGCTACTGGAACGTGGCTCAGCTGTACAACGACGTCGCCGCTGCGGACGGCGGCGGCGAGTCACGGTCCACCCTGTCGGTCATGGCCGGCCGGACCCAGGACGAGGAGCATATGACGCTCTCGGTCTACTCGAAGGCCCGGTGCGGTGCCGAACCCGGGTGCGACGACGAAGAACGCCTTGTTCAGCCGGCGGCGTCGGCCATCGAGCTGCCGGCCGGCCGGTGGGTGCATGTTCAGCTCTACGTGCGCTCCGCCGGAGACGCTTCAGGTCGGGTCATGCTGTGGCAGGACGGCCGGCTGATCATCGACCATTCCGGTCAGAGCGAACGAGACGGGGCAACCCGACGCAAGTGGGCTCTGACGTCAAGCGGTGTTCTCCATGATCCGGCCAACCACACGGTGCACATCGATGATGTCGTGATCAGCACCGAGCCGGTCGTGGTCGCCGAGTCCGCCGACTCCGACTGAGGAGTTCGACCACTTGCATCGAACATAAGTTCGAGTACACTGTCGAACGTGACTGCCGAGCTCGTTCAAGACCACGGCATCGCGTCAGCGCAGGGCCAGGGAACCACTGAGCGATGCGCCCCCCTCCCACTGAACCTCTTCGGCCAGCTGCCCGCCACCGGAAGCCGGCCGATCGTCAATCCCGATCCCCGATTCACCCGCCACCAACTCGACCCGTGCTGTTGGGTCGACAGGGTCGAGCGGTTGATCATCGGGGCCGACGCCCTCTTCGATCACGTGGTCGAGACGTTGGCCTGGGAACAGGGTCGGCGGCTGATGTACGGCCGTTGGATGGACGAACCGCGGCTCACAGCCCGCCTCGAACTCGACGACGAGCGGGTACCTGCGGTCGTGCATGACGCCGTGACGATACTGGAGGGCCACTACCAACGCAGGTTCAGTGGCCTGTTCTGCAACTTCTACCGTCACGGATCCGACAGCGTTGCCTGGCACGCCGATCGCATCGGGCGGTCCAATGTCGACCCCCTGGTGGCCATCGTCAGCCTGGGCGGCCCCAGAACCTTCATGATGCGGGACCGCTCGCTGACCGGCCAACGCAAGACGTCATCACACTTCCCCATGCGCTCGGGCGACCTGCTGGTGATGGGGGGCGCCACCCAGCATCATTGGGAACACTCGGTCCCCAAGCAGCGCAACGCCCCGCCCAGGATCAGCCTGACCACCAGGGCCAGTTCATGGCTGCGGCCGGTGCATCTCGTCGAGTAGTGGCTCAGATGCGGCGGCCGGCGTCGGACAGATCCTGATAGTCGCCCAGGAACTTCTTGGCCGAATTGAACCCCATGTCGATCAGTTCGTGGGTCTTGCTGAAGTCGAACGGACTGAGCGCCGGTGGCGTGGGCCGGGGCAGGCGCATGATCGGGTGGCGGTTCGACAGATCCTCATCAGCATCGGCGTGCTGGCTGCGATACATGATCTGGGTTGCCTGATGCAGCGCCTCCCACGGTGTGCGGGGAATGAACCCCGGCATGTGGGCCGGGGTGGCGTCGAGCACGATGATGCTCTTGGCCCCGGCGGTCAGACCCTGGCGGATCGGCACGTTGGCCGACGTCGCCCCGTCGACATAGATGACACCGTCGACCTGCACCGGCGGGAACAGGCCGGGGGTGGCGCTGGTGGCCTGCAACGCCTGAGACAACGAGCCCTGACGCAGCAGTTTCGGGCTGCCGACGAGCAGATCGGTGGCCACGACGACCAGGTTGATGGGGAGGTCTTCGATCCGGTCGACCGTGGTGCTGGAGTCGATCAGTCGGGCCAGGGGCTTGGGGGAACAGAGAGCGGACCCCTTGCCGGCCAGGCCTTCACGGGCCACCTCCCAGGCGGCCCGCAGCCGAGAGTCGGCACCGTAGAGCGTCTTGCGGTTGATGTTCTCCCACGTCTTCATCAGCACGTCGGCGGCGTTGTCGGCATCGGCGGCCAAGGCGGCACCGTTGATGGCGCCGACCGATGAACCGATGACGAGATCCGGCTTGACCCCGGCTTCGACCAGCGCGCGTATCATACCGACCTGCACTGCGCCGTGGGATCCACCACCGGAGAGCACAAAGGTCAGCGGCCGAGGCCAATGAGCCAACGGATTTGCCGCGCCAGAGTCCGACATCTCCCCGTCCAGGGTAGCCGGGACTTTGACCACCCGGAGCTTGAACGATCCGGACAATCCACGAAATCCGGATTACGAGGGCGGGTAAATATACCGGTCTGCTGGTTGATGGCG
The DNA here is from genome assembly GCA_965216685.1 of Acidimicrobiales bacterium. Lineage (GTDB taxonomy): Bacteria > Actinomycetota > Acidimicrobiia > Acidimicrobiales > SZUA-35 > JAHELU01. Next base: position 855,725 of record OZ244195.1, on the reverse strand, counting down.
CTATCTTCACAGCCATGACCGGCAACAACGGCAAGTCGAATGCCCGCGTCCAGGCTCAAGGCCCGGTCGTTGGCAGCGGGTCCGGCGACGGACTCAACCGCTATTCGTCCCGGATCACCCAGCCTCCCAGCCAGGGGGCGTCGCAGGCAATGCTGTATGCCACCGGGCTCACCACCGATGACCTGGAGAAGGGTCAGGTGGGCATCGCCTCGTGCTGGTACGAGGGCAATCCCTGCAACATGCACCTCGGTGACCTGGCCGATCACGTGAAACAGGGGGTGACAGCGGCCGACCTGATCGGCATGCGGTTCAACACCATTGGTGTCTCCGACGGTATGTCGATGGGAACCGACGGCATGTCGTATTCCCTCCAGAGCCGAGATCTGATCGCCGACTCGATCGAAACCGTGGTGGCGGCTCAGTGGTACGACGCTGTGGTCACGCTGCCGGGCTGCGACAAGAACATGCCCGGCGTGGTCATGGCCATGGGACGGCTCGATCGGCCGGCCATCATGGTCTACGGCGGAACCATCGCCCCCGGGTGCGCCACCGTAGGTGGTCAGGAGGAGAAACTCGACATCGTCTCGGCCTTCCAGAGTTACGGCCAGAAGCTGGCCGGAACCATCACCGAGGAGGACCGGCTGGCCATCGTGGCCAACGCCTGCCCGTCCTACGGAGCGTGCGGTGGCATGTACACCGCCAACACAATGGCCACCGCCATCGAGGCCCTCGGTCTGTCGCTGCCCTTCTCATCGTCGACCCCGGCCGCCCATCAGGCCAAGATCGACGAATGCATCCAGGCCGGTCACGCCATCCGACATCTGATGGAGTTGAACCTGACCCCCCGCCGTATCGTGACCCGGGCCTCGCTGGAGAACGCCATGGTCATCACCATGGCCCTCGGTGGTTCCACCAACGCCGTCCTCCATCTGATCGCCATGGCCAAGGCCTTCGAGATCGACCTGACGATCGACGATTGGCTGAACACCGCCAACCGGGTCCCGATGCTGGCCGATCTCAAGCCGTCGGGCAAATACGTGATGGAGGAGCTACACGAGGTGGGCGGCGTGCCCGGGGTCATGAAGTACCTCCTGGCCGAGGGTTACCTCGACGGTGACCAGATGACCGTGACCGGTCGCACCATCGGCGAGAACCTCACCGCCGTCCCCGACCTCGATGAGGACCAGGTCATCGTGGCCAAGCTGGCGGCGTCGGTGAAATCCCGGGGCCATATCAGCATCCTCCGGGGAAATCTGGCTCCCGGTGGGGCCGTGGGCAAGATCACCGGGAAGGAAGGCCTTCGTTTCACCGGCCCCGCTCGAGTCTTCGACTCCGAGGAAGACATGCTGGCCGGCCTCGAGCAGGGTCGCATCCAGTCAGGTGATGTGATCGTGATCCGCTACGAAGGACCGAAAGGGGGGCCGGGAATGCCGGAGATGCTGACCCCGACCAGCGCCTTGGCCGGTGCCGGGTTCCTCGAGGACGTCGCCCTGATCACCGACGGGCGATTCTCCGGCGGCAGCCACGGATTCATCATCGGCCACGTTGTGCCCGAAGCCCAGGACGGCGGTCCCATCGCCCTGGTCCGCGACGGCGATTCCATCACCATCGACGACGAAGCCCACACCATCGAGGTCGATGTGGACGATGAGGCCATGGCCGCTCGGGCCGAAGCGTGGACCGCCCCGCCGTTCAAGGCGACCAGCGGAACGCTGTGGAAGTACATTAAGAACGTTGAAGACGCCAGCCATGGCTGCGTCACCGACAGTTAGCCACGACTTCGTAGCGGCCATACCGCAGCAACACCAAAGGGCGATGAGAGCGAGATGACGTCATGCTTCCGTTGAAGGACGAGAACCCCATCAGCATCACGCCGTTCATCACGTTTCTCATCATCGCCGCCTGTGCCGCCATCTATTTCGGACCGCAACAGGGCGTGGCCGACGAGCTGGAAGCCCTGGACTTCAACCTGGAGTACGCCGCCATTCCCTGCGAGATCCGCACCGGGGTTCCGCTCAGTACCGAGGAGATCGAGGCCACCTTCAACCAGGGCAATTTCGACGCCTGTGTGGAGAACGATGCGACTCCGTCGCTCTACCCCGACAAGAACGTCTATCTCGGGGCGTTCACCTCGATGTTCCTCCACGGCAGTCTGCTTCACCTCCTGGGCAACATGTGGTCGCTGTGGATCTTCGGCAACAACATCGAGGACCGCTTGGGTCATGTGCGCTACCTGCTGTTCTACCTGGCCGGCGGGGTGGCGGCCACCGCAGCCCACTTCCTGGTCCAACCGGCCAGTACCGTGCCCGTCGTCGGGGCGTCCGGGGCCATCGCCGCCATCATGGGGGCCTATCTCGTGTGGTTTCCCAACGCCCCGATTCGCACCATCATCTTCTTCGTGCTGCGTGACGTCAGCGCCAAGTGGTTCCTCGGCATCTGGTTCGTCACCCAGTTCTTCACCGGCAGCGACAGCGGCGTGGCCTGGGTGGCCCATGTCGGCGGCTTTGTCTTCGGTGTCCTGATCGGCATGGTGGTCCGCACCACCGACTTCGGAACCCGGGAGATCAACCGGTCGGATGATCCGCTGACCTGGGACAACACCGGAGGGGTGGGTCGGGGGCCGCTGCCTCACCCGCTGGACGGCGAGCGGGGCTATCGGTTGTAGATGGTTTCCTCCAACGGGGAGGTTTGGACCCGGCTCGGCGACCAACACGGCTCCCGGCCCAAACCCAGCCGCTGATCGAGTGGGCGATCGATGAGCTCACGCCTGGTTCTGGCCACTGTAGTGCTGGTGGCCATGTTGATCGGCGGCAACTTCACGTCTCTCAAGTTCGCCCTCGATCACACCACCCCGTTTCTTCTGGCCGGTATGCGCACCGTGATCGGCGGTTCGGCCCTCCTGGCCTTGGCCCGGTTGCGAGGCGAACGGTTCCCGACACGAGCCGACGACCTGGCCCGCATCCTCGTCGTCTCGCTCAGTATCACCACGGTGTCGAGCGGGCTCCTGGTCTTCGGGGTCAATCGGGTGCCGGCCGGGGTGGCCTCGCTGGTTTCGAGCACGATGCCGCTGTTCACCGCCCTGCTGTCCTTGTTGCTGCTGGGAACCGCCATCTCGGCCCTGGGTCGGCTCGGCCTGCTCGTCGGGTTCGCCGGCACCGTCGTGTTGGCCTCGCCGTCGCTGGAAGGGGAGGCGGCCGCCGTCGGCATCGGGTCGTTGGTCCTGTCGGCCATCGCCTGGGCCTTCGGCACCGTGTTCATGAAGTGGAAGGACTTCAGCCGGGTCAGCCCGGTCATGCTGGTGGGCGTGCAGCTGATCATGTCGGCCCTGGTGCTGGTTCCCTTCGCCCTGCTGGTCGAGGGCCTGGACCGGACCGACTGGTCGCTCGGCCTTCTGGTACCGCTGCTGTACTCGGCCATCCCGGCCAACGCCGTCACCTTCTCCCTGCTGGCCACCGTGGTCCGCCGAGCCACCCCGACCCAGGCCGCGGCCTCGGCCTACCTCATTCCGGTGTTCGGCGTCCTGTTCGGTTGGTTGATCCGGGCCGAGCGACTGGGCTTTGTTGAACTGGTTGGTGGCGCCCTCGTGGTGGCCGGGGTCTATCTCTTGGTGACGGCTTCGGCCCGGACCGCCCTCCGACGGTCCCCAGCAACAGGAGTCGACAGTCCGACCGGCATACTGGATCCATGAGCGATCCATCTTCGTCCTCAGGCTTTCACCTCGCCCAGTTCAACGTCGCTCGGGCCAAAGGTTCAACCGACGGACCGGTCATGGTCGAGTTCATGGCCAACCTGGATCGCATCAACGGTCTGGCCGACCAATCGCCGGGATTCGTCTGGCGGCTACAAACCGATGACGGCGCCGCCACCTCCATTCGGGCCTTCGACGATCCCGACATCCTGCTCAACCTGTCGGTGTGGGAGGACTACGAGTCGTTCCACCACTACGTCTACAAGACCGACCACGTCACCTTCATGAGGCGGCGGGCCGAGTGGTTTCAGCCGGTGGAGGGCCTTCCGGTCACGGTGATGTGGTGGATCCCGGTCGGCACCGTCCCATCAATCGATGAGGCCATCGATCGGCTGCGTCGTCTCGGGGAGCAGGGCCCCACGCCTGAGGCCTTCAACTTCCGCCACCGGTTCGAACCGCCGGTTCCATCGGTTCCAGCCACCGAGTAACCGAAGAGTTCAGAGCAGCACCGAGGCAGCCCAGATCGACCAGGCGGCGATCATGATGACGCCGAGCACGAGGTCGATGACAATACTGATGCCGAAGCCCCGGGCCGTACCCCGGACGGCGACCATGGCCTCGTCCCAGTCTCCCTTGAGCATGTACTCGACCGCCACCAGCCCGGCCAGGGCGCCAATGATGAGACCAAACACCGGTATGACGAAGAAGCCGACCACGCCACCGGCCACCGCTCCCAGCTGAGCCCACCCCGACGCCCCCGACTCGGCCGCCGCTTTGCGAGGGATGAGCACGCTCTTGATCAGGCCGGCCAAGGCCAGCACGGTGAGCAGGGCCACCACGGTCCAGCCCAACGGGCCGAAGCCGACCATCAATCCGTAGAAGAGGGAGGCGGCCCAGATCAGGAGCAGCCCCGGTAGGACCGGGAGTATGACTCCGAGAAGCCCGAGGACCATGACCACCGCGGTGACGATGGTCCACAGCAGAGCCGAGTCTTCACCTATGGCAACGGGGATGGAATCCACGGGGTCGTCCTTCCTGGGTGGACCAATTCTATGGGTGTCTACGAGCGGATCAGATCAGCCAGCTTGAGCATCGTCGACCAGTTGCGGGCGGTGGTGGTCACCCCCAGTTTTCGTTCCAGTAGGGCGCCGGTGAGCTTGGACCGGGCGGCGCCTTCGGGGTACCAAAGGAACAGTTCCCGGCCGCTGGCCGCCATCTCGTCGGGAGCATAGGCCGCGACATCGAAGGCGGCCAGAGCCTCTGGATCGGGCTCTTGGTCACAGAGCGAAACGTGAAGCAGCTTGGGTTGCGCCTCGGCCTGGGGGAACGGGTTGGCACCGAGGATGGCGGGCCAGGTCGTGGCCGGGCGGACCACGATCGGTATCGACAACCCGAATTGTGCGGTGACGACCTCGGCCACCTCTTCGCCCACCTGGCCCTCGTCGGCATCAGGGGCGTCGAGGATGACATTGCCGGAGGCGATGTAGGTGCTGACCCGGCTGAAACCGGCGGCGGTCAAGGCCGCCCGCAGATCGGCCATCGGCACCTTGTTGTGGCCGCCCACGTTGATGCCCCGCAACAGGACCACGTAACGGTTCCGGACGTCGTCGATCGGGTTGGCGTCGGTCATCGCCCTCGACCTTATCAACGGTGACCCGTCACGTCCCCGTCCACACCGACCCGCTGGTGTAGCGCCGCAACCCCCGACTGAAGGTGATGGCGGCGGCGGTCAGGAAGGTCGTGGCCACCGCCACCGAGGCCAGGGCCCAGCCCCAGTGGAAGTCGTTGAGCAGACGGACCGGCACGCTGGAAACGAATCCGGCGGGGACGATGGCGTACAGCAGGAACCGGGCCCGGCTGCCGAACAGGTCGACCGGATAGGAGGCGAAGAGGAGCAGAGCGTGGAATCCCAGATCGCCCACCTCCGATCGGCCGAAGAAGAACGCCGTCGATCCGACCAGCACCAGGAAGCCGACCATCAACACCGTCGAGACCAGGGCGGCGGCCAGGAACACGACCAGTCGCCGCGGCGTGGGATCGGCCAGGATGAAGAACAGGCAGAGGCCGTAGATCAGGTCACCGATGAAGACCACGTCGATGCGGCGAACGAGGAGATAGGGCAGTGTGGGAACGGGAAGACCGAGGGCGGCGTCGAGGTCGCCGTCGGCTATCACCTGACCGATCCGCCGGCTGTTGGCCAGCAGGCCGAGCACGATCCCGGCCGACAACGTGAGCACGGCCTGAAGAACCACCAGGTCGGCGAACTCCCAGCCCCGGATCGACACGAAGCGGCGGAAGAAGAACAACCAGAAGACGACCCAAATGGTGTCGTTGACCACCATGGCCCCAACCTGGACCCAGAATCCCCGCCGGTTGGCCCAGGTCTCGGCCAGCGAACCGGACCAGGTGGCCCGGATGGCGGCCATCACCCGCCGGGTCGACGACAGGGGCGGCGAAGCCAGGCTCTGCTGAGTTGCACTCATGGTTGACGCCTGATTCGATCCAGGCCCCGGTCGAAAACCCGGACCGCGACGACGACCAGGACCACGGACCATCCGAGTTGCCACAACAGCAGCTCCGGTTCGAAGAAGCCGGCGGCCAGCCGTCCCGGGACATAGGCCATGGACATGAAGGGCAGGACCTTGGCCACCGCCTCAACCCCGCCGGGCAGGATCTCCAGCGGGAGCAGCATGCCGCCCAGGACGAAGACCAGCTTCTGGTGGATGAACCACAATCCCCGGACATCACGGATCCAGAACGACAGCGAGGCAATACCCACCTGGGTCACGACGTTGTTGAAGATGGCGATGCCCAGAGCCGGTGCCGCCAGCAACAGCGCGGTGCGACTGGTCGGCAACCCGCCGAACCACAAGGCCCAGGCCACCCCGACCACCATCGAGCAGACGACCTTGGGGGCGGCGTGACCCATCCACTGGGCCACCCGGAACGAGAACAGGTCGACCGGACGCAACAACTCGACCTCGATGTCTCCGCTGGTGAACGTGTCGCTCTCGTATTCGATGATGCGAGGGGGCAACGACATGATGGCCACCTCGGTGGTGGCGATGTACCAGATGATGGCCACCGGCCCGTAGCCCACCATTTCCCCACCCGACGATTCGATGGCCGCCTTCCACAGTCCGGTCAAAGCCAGCGTGACCAGCAGGTACATGGCCGTGTTGAAGACCAACTCCATGGGATTGGCCAGGTAGGCCCGGGTCCTGGTGGTGAAGGCGGCGGCCAACACTGCGGCCGGGCTCGGCCGCCGGCGGTCGGTGATCTGCTCAGTGGTCGACATCGAGTGGCCTCTGATAGATCTCGCTGATGACCTGATCGAGGGGAGGATCGGTCACGTTGAGGTCGATGACCGACCCGACTTTCAGTAGGCGATGCAGGACCTGGCCCACCGGTTGTGCCGTGGTGTCGACCTCCAGCCGAGCCGACGTGGAGGTTGCCTCGACCACGGCGATGCCGTTACCGGCGGCCGAGCCGGCTCCGCTGATGGCTGTGTGCAGCCGGGTCGCCTCCACCGGCGCTGCGAAGCTGACCTCAACCTGTTTGGTTCGCAGCAGGGTTCGGGCCATGGCCTGGACCGAATCGTCATAGATGATGACGCCGTGATTGACGATGATGGCCCGGTCGGCCACGTGCTCGATGTCGGCCACGTCGTGGCTGGTCAGGAAGATGGTGCAACCGAGTTCCTGATTGACCTCCACCAGCAGTTGGCGGAACTGTTGCTTGGCCACCAGATCGAGCCCGATCGAGGGCTCGTCGAGGAAGAGGAGATCGGGGGAGTGCAGCATGCAGGCCGCCAGTTCACAGCGCATTCGCTGGCCCAGTGACAACGTTCGGGACGGCTGGTCGAACAGGTCCTGGGCGTTGAGGCGGCGGCCCAGCTCGTCGAGGCGGCGCCGCAGTTGTTCATCGGACAGTCCGTAGATTGCGGCCAGCATCTTGTAGCTGGCCCGGGCCGGCAACTCGGACCACAGCTGGGACCGTTGGCCGAACACGGTGCCGATTCTCCGGGCCAGTTCGGTCCGTTGATCCCAGGGGGTGAGGCCGAGCACGGTGGCTCGGCCGGCCGTGGGGTGGAGGATGCCGGTCAACATCTTGATGGACGTCGACTTGCCGGCGCCGTTGGGCCCGATGAAGGCCAGGCGTTCGCCCTGCTCGACCGAGAACGTTATGTCGTCGACGGCCCGGATCGTGCGCTGCGTGCCCCGTCGGCCCACGGTGAACATGCGGGTGAGCCCATTGACCGTGATGGCCTGGGAGACGGCAGTCGTATCCATGGACTCAACTATGACAGGATCTCTTGTTGTCGCTGCCGAGTTTCGCCCGGTTCGCCGCCGGCCACATCGGCCTGCCCACCCATCTGGGGTTTCCAGGGGTCGCTATCGACCCCTGGAAACCCCAGTTCGGAGAAGAGGAGGCTAGAACGGGACGTCGAGAGCTTCACACAGGAAGCGCATGAAGGGAGTGGCCCGTTTACAGCTGTCGGTGAAGTCGGCCATGAACGTGTCGGCCGTTACCGCCTTACGAGTGAGCTTCGTGGTGGCCATGAAGTCCTTGCGCTTCAGATCATCAATCAACCGATGATCGGCGTCGAAGCCTCGGGGCGGCCGCTTGAGCGATTCGCCGTCAAGCGAGAACACGTCGTTGAACCGCTTGCCCTGCGTGGCTGACTTCCACTGTTTCGGTTCAGCGTCGATGTGGTTCCGGATGGCGTAGGCCACCGCCGTCTCCGGCCGCCACAGGCCCACACCCATGAAGCAGTGTCCGGGGGCGATATTGAGGTAGTAGCCAGGAGCGTGGGCGTCCTTGGCCTGCTCATGACGGAAATGCACACCGGTGTTGGTCTTGTAGGGCGTCTTGTCCTGGGCGAACCGGGTGTCGCGTTGGATGCGAAACAGTGACCCGCCGACCTTGCGGGTATCGGCCACGAAGTGGGGAGAGATCTTGGCCAGCCGGTCGGCGAAATCGGCGATGAAGTCCAGCGCCGGCTCCCGGACATCGGACTCGTAGCGGTCCTGGTTGGCCTTGAACCAATCCCGGGAGTTGTTGTCGGCCAAGTCGTTCAGAAACCGGAACGTCTTGGCCGTGAAGTATGGATTGCCCATGCCCTCAACCCTGTCTAGCCCGCCACTCGGGCAGGCTGGGCGCCTCGGCCCCGATCGACGTCGAGTCGCCGTGACCGGTGTGGACCACGGTCTCGGCTGGGAGGCTGAACAGCTTCGATTCGATGGAATCGAGGATCACGTCGTAACTGGAGAACGACCGCCCGGTGGCGCCCGGTCCGCCGTTGAACAGTGTGTCGCCACTGAACACCACGCCCTCGGCCGGCACGTGGAGGCAGCAGCCACCGGGGGAGTGGCCGGGGGTGTGGATGATCCGCAGTTCGGTGTTGCCAACGGTGATGAGATCACCGTCGGCCAGTTCGGTGTCGAACCGGTGCTCGGGGTAGACCACATCCCACAGCATGGCGTCGTCGGGGTGCAGGTGGATGGGGCACCCGGCCCTGGCGGCCACCTCGACCGCGGCGTTGATGTGATCGTTGTGGCCGTGGGTGGAGATGATGGCCTTCAGGGTGCGATCACCAACACCGGCCATGATCTGCTCGGCGTTGTGAGCGGCATCGATGACGATGACCTCCCGATCGTCGCCCACCATCCACACGTTGTTGTCGACATCGAAATCCTGGCCGTCGAGGCTGAAGACGCCGGAGGTGATTACTCGGTCCAAACGCATGCTGCCAGACCCCTACATGACCACGACGGATCGCAGCACTTCGCCCCGCTCCATCTTGTGGAACGCCTCTTCCACATCGTCGATGCCGATGGTCTCGGACACGAACCCGTCGAGGTTGAGCCGCCCCTGCAGATACAGGTCGATCAGCATGGGGAAGTCGCGGCTGGGCAGGCAGTCGCCGTACCAGCTCGATTTCAGCGCTCCCCCTCGGCCGAAGACCTCGATGAAGGGCAACTCCACCTTCATCTCCGGGTTGGGCACGCCGACCAACACGACAGTACCGGCCAGATCACGGGCGTAGAACGCCTGCTCGTAGGTTTGGGGCAGGCCGATGGCCTCGATGGCCACGTCGACCCCGTTGCCGCCGGTCAGCTCCCGGATCTTCTCCACCGGATCCTCCTTGGTGGAGTTGATGGTGTGGGTGGCTCCAAACTGCTTGGCCAGCTCCAGTTTGGCGTCGTCGATGTCGACGGCGATGATGGTCGAAGCACCGGCGATCCGGGAGCCCTCGATGGCGGCATCGCCCACGCCACCGCAACCGAAGACGGCCACCGAGTCACCCCGGCCGACACCGCCGGTGTTGATGGCGGCGCCGATGCCGGCCATGACCCCACAGCCCAACAGCCCGGCCGCTTCCGGTTTGGCTTCGGGGTTGACCTTGGTGCACTGGCCGGCGGCCACCAGTGTCTTCTCGCAAAAGGCTCCGATTCCCAGCGCCGGCGACAGCTCCGTGCCGTCGGCCAGGGTCATCTTCTGACTGGCGTTGTGGGTGGCGAAACAGTATTGGGGTTTGCCCTTGAGGCAGGAGCGACACTGGCCGCAAACGGCCCGCCAGTTGAGGATCACGTAGTCGCCGGGGGAGACGTCGGTGACGTCGGGCCCCACCGCCTCCACCACACCGGCCGCCTCATGGCCCAACAGGAACGGGAACTCGTCGTTGATGCCGCCCTCCCGGTAGTGGAGATCGGTGTGGCAAACTCCGCAAGCCTGGATCTCCACCACCGCTTCGCCCGGCCCGGGATCGGGTATGACGATCGTTTCGACCGAGACCGGTTCCCCCTTGGCTCTGGCGATGACCCCGCGTACTTCCTGTGGCATGGTTGCTCCCTACCTCGTTGCGTCCGCCATCGAGACTAGCCGATTCCGTCTGGTCGGACGTGACCGAAACCAGGCCGGCTGATGGGTCACAATGGATCGCCGATGCCGCTCACGTTTCCCGCTCATCAAGCGCTGGTCCTGCCACTCAAAGATCGCTGGCCCGATCGGTTCGACGGTCTGGCCCTGGTCGTTTCGTCCGGTGCGCCTGATTTGGGTTATGCCATCGGTGGTCTGCCGTTCGCCAGTCACTCCGTGATCGGCGTTGTGGCCTTTGCCCTACCGGTAACGGTGGTCTACACCTGGGTGCTCCGACGCTGGGGAACGCCCGGTCTGGCCCGGCTGATCCCGGCCGACAGCGTCTGGAGCCGCTACCGATCGGTTGGCCGTCGACCGCCATCGTGGTGGATCACACTCGGCTCGGTCCTGGTCGGTGCCGGTAGCCATGTCCTGGTCGACAGCTTCACCCACAGTGGACGTTGGGGATCGCGGACTCTGGGGCTCGACCGCCATCTGTTCACCGCCCCCAACGGTGCCTTTACCATCGCCCGGATCATTCAGTATGTCGGCCACAGCGTCGGCTCGCTGATCGGCGTCTACCTTCTGTGGCGGCTGGCCGAGACTCGGCCGCCGCCTCCTCCGATGGATGGCCCACCAGCTCGGGCCATGGCCGCCGTATTGGCCACCGTTGCCGTCGCAGCGGCTGTGACCGTTGGCTGGATGTCGCAATCCGGCGTCTCCGTCTTCGTGGTCGGCGCGTCCGCTGTGATGACGCTGTTGGCGGCGTCGGTTGTGCTCGAGGCCACGACCCGTCCGCTACCGTAGGGGAATGGGAAGCGACACCGAGGTGGCCCCGCCGAATCTGCCGCTCAGCCGCACCTTGTCCAGAATCCTGCTGGGATTCGGCCTGTTGCTGGCGGTGGCTGTGGTTGCTCTTCCCCTCTGGGCGTCGTTCGACTACCGCTCGGCCACCGGCGAGCTTCACCAGGAGCTGGCGGCGGTTGAGATCGAGTCGGCCGACATCGTCGATGTCGCTGTCGATCAGTGCTGGAACGGTTCGAGTCCGGCTTCGGTCAGAGTTCTGATACCGACCGCAGGCCACACCCTCACCCAGGTGGTCGACGACTACATTGCCGCTCTCGAACCGCTGGGTTATGACGATCAGGGTGGAGTGGTCGGCCGGGTGGCCAGTCGGGAGCGATCCGACGATCTTGACGGTGACGTGATCGACGTGACCATCGACGACGCCGGCGGCTGGGCCACCGTGGCGGCCCAGCCGTGGGACACCGACATGGTGTTCTGTCTGCCGTTCTGAGCTGATTCACTGGTGGCGTGCACCGTCGCTCGCTGATGATCCGTTGGTCGACCGTAATCTGGTTGGTCGCCACCATGCTGATGGCGGCGCTGTCGACTGCTGCCTGTGTGGCCGACGAGTCGGGCACGGGCCACAGCACCGCCGGTGACCACGACCACTCGGAGGCGGCCTCCGAAGCCAACTTGTCGGAGATCCCGCTGTCCGAATCCGAGGTCACCGTGGCGGTGGCCAACTCGGTCGGCACCGTCGTCACCGGGTCACCCCAGCGCCTGATGACGGCCCTCATCGATCCCTCGGGCATCGGCTATCTCGGTAGCGCTCTCGATCCAATAGAGATCGTGGTGCGCCCGGTGCAGGCGCCGGGGGCCGAGGATGAGCAGCGCCTGACCACCCAATGGCTGTCGGCCCACGAGGCCAACCTCGGGCTGTATCTGTCGAACCCGACCTTCGACGCCGCCGGTACCTGGGAGGTGCGGGTCGAGTCTCAGGGCAACGACATCGGGGGAACCCTGCTGGAAGTGGCGGACGCACCGATCGTGCCGCTGGTGGGCTCCGACGCTCCCCGGACCGACAACCCCACGTCGGCCGGTCGTGACGACCTGGCCGCCATCAGCACCGACCCTGATCCCAACCCGACGTTCTACGACCTGACGGTGGCCGAGGCGGTGACCAGTGGTTCCCCGACCCTGATCGCCTTCGCCACTCCGGCCTTCTGTCAGACCGCGCTGTGCGGCCCGACCATGAACCTGGTGAAGGAGGCGGTGGCCGGGCGCAGCGATCTCAACGTCGTCCATGTCGAACCCTACGAGTTGGAGGCGGCCCGGTCCGGTTCCCTGGTGCCGGTCGAGGCCATGGTCTCCTGGAATCTTCCCACCGAACCGTGGGTGTTCGTGGTCGACGACGGTGGCACGATCACCGCCGCCTTCGAGGGCATCTTCGGGATCGACGAGCTGAATGAAGCCCTCGACGACCTGTAGCAGCGGCGACGCCGACTCTCAGGCCCCGATGGCGGCCAGTGTCTCGTCGATGGAACGAGCCAGCAGATCGCCGATCAGGTCGATCTCCTCGGTGGTGACGATGAACGGCGGGGCGACAATTGCGTGGTCACCCTTCACACCGTCGGCGGTGCCGCCGGTGGGGTAGATCAGCAGGCCGTTGGCCTGGGCTCGGTCCTTCAGCCGGGCTGCGATCTGGGCTGTGGCCGGAAAAGGCTCCTTCGTCGGTCGATCGGCCACGAATTCGAGACCCCAGAACAGGCCCCGACCACGGATGTCGCCCACGTGGGGATGGTGGCCGAAGCGGTCTCGTAGCCGTTGCTCCAGCACCGTTCCCACGGCCGCCGCCCGCTCGACCAGGTGGTGGGCCGACAGCTCGTCCAGCACCGCCAGCGCCGCCGCTGCCGCCAGCGGGTGCCCCTGATAGGTGTGACCGTGCTGAAAGAAACCGGAGCCGCCGGTGATGGCGTCGTGGATCTCCGCCGTGCACATCACGGCGCCGATCGGTTGATAGCCCGCACCCAGGCCCTTGGCCAGGCACATGATGTCGGGGGCGACACCGTCGTGGTCGCAAGCGAAGAGATCACCTGTCCGGCCCATGCCGCACATGACCTCGTCAAAGATCAGTAGGATCCCGTGCCGGTCGCAGATCTCGCGGATCCGGGCCAGGTAACCATCGACGGCCGGTACCGCTCCCAGGGTGGCGCCCACCACCGGTTCGGCCAGGAACGCCAGCACCGTTTCCGGACCGAGCCGCTGTATCTCGGCGTCCAGTTCGTCGGCCGCCCGCCGGCCGTAGTCGACGGCTGACTCGTCGTGACCACGATGGCGGTATTCGTAGCACGGCGCGATGTGGGAGCTGGCCACCAGCAATGGCTGATAAAAGGCCCGTCGGGCCACGTTGCCGCCGGCCGAGAGGGCACCCAGGGTGTTGCCGTGGTAGCTCTGGCGTCGGGCGATCAGGTGGGTTCGTTCCGGTTGGCCCCGTTCGATGAAAAACTGGCGGGCCAGCTTGATGGCCGCCTCCACCGCCTCCGAGCCACCCGACACGTAGTAGACGCGGTCAAGAAGACCGGGGGCCAGGGCGGCCAGCCGTCGGGCCAGTTCCTCGGCCGCTTCCGTGGTGAAGAACCCGGTGTAGGGAAAGGCGACCGCTTCGAGCTGAGTGGTGATGGCGGCGGCCACCGCCCGATTGGAGTGGCCAAGGCATGACACGGCGGGGCCTGATGAGGCGTCGATGTATCGGCGTCCTTCGGCGTCGACGATGAAACACCCTTCGCCCCGGACGGCGTACGGCGTTTGTTGATGGCCCCGACGTCCCATCACGTGGCTGTTGGCGGTCACTCCTGCATAGTAGAAGACATCGTCCTACCCAGGCCCGGCCGACCGGCATGATTAGTTGAGTCGACCGTTGCGGTCTCAGCTTCGGCCTGGTTGAATGGAACCGATGTTCACCGACAGCTCGGCCGGCCCGGCCAACACCAGCATCGTCGTAGTAGTACTTATGTAGCGCACGCTGCTCGGTTATCGTTGCGTGCGCAAAGCCTCCCACCTCGGGGGGCTTTTCCGTTTTTCGCTCTCGGTCACCCATCAGCCCGTTCCCGTTCACCCATCCAACCACGAAACCAAGAGAACCATGTCTGCCCAATCGATCACCCAACCAATACGACTGAACGGGGGTCAAGCCCTCATCAAAAGCCTGGAGATGGAAGGGGTGGAGGTGGTGTTCGGTTATCCGGGCGGCGCCATCCTGCCGGTATACGACCCGATCATCGACTCGAAGCTGCGCCATGTGCTGGTCCGGCACGAGCAGGGGGCCGGCCATGCCGCCGAGGGGTACGCCCACGCCACCGTAAGCCGGGTGTGTGCATGGTCACCAGCGGTCCGGCCGCCACCAATGTGGTCACGCCACTGGCCGACGCCTACCTCGATTCGGTTCCCATGGTGTGCATCACCGGCCAGGTGGCCCTGGCCGCCATCGGTACCGACGCTTTCCAGGAGTGTGACACCACCGGCATCACCCGCTCCGTCACCAAGCACAACATGCTGGTCACGCGGGCCGAAGACATTCCCCGGGCCGTGCGGGAAGCGTTTCACATCGCCACCACTGGTCGCCCCGGTCCGGTACTGATCGACATCCCCAAGAACATCGTTGACGCCAACAACCCCGACGCCTACTTCGATTTCGTCTACCCACCGGACATCGATCTTCCCGGCTACGCCCCCCACACCGAGCCGGCGCCGGCCGAAGTCGAGGCCGCAGTCGAGCTGATGAAGGCGGCCGAACGTCCCGTTCTCTACGTCGGCGGCGGCGTGTTGAAGGCTCGGGGGGCCGAGGCCCTGCTCCGGTTGGCCGAGATGGGTGACCTTCCGGTGGTCACCACCTTGATGGCCCGGGGGGCGTTCCCCGACAGCCACCAACTCAACCTGGGTATGCCCGGCATGCATGGCAACTACACTGCTGTCACCGCTATCCAGAAGTCGGATCTGCTGATCGCCATGGGCGCTCGTTTCGACGACCGGGTGACCGGTAAGGTCTCGGCCTTCGCCCCCGATGCCAAGGTCATCCACGTGGACATCGACCCGGCCGAACACGGAAAGGTCCGTCGTCCCGACGTATCGGTGGTGGGGGACTGCCGGTTGGCCATGGAGGCCATGCTGGCTCAACTGACGGCCGACGGCGGCTCTGCTGCTTTCGCCGACCACACGGCGTGGCGCCAGCAGCTGTCGGGATGGCAGGAGAAGTATCCGCTGACCTATGAGCCGTCCGCCCCCGGTGAGTACGTGAAGCCCCAACAGGTCCTGGAGAGCCTGCGCGACGCCTGTCCCAGCGACACCATCGTCACTTCCGGTGTTGGTCAACATCAGATGTGGGCCAGCCAGTACTGGCGATTCGAGCACCCGTACACCTGGATCAACTCCGGTGGTCTGGGGACGATGGGCTTCTCCATTCCGGCCGCCATCGGGGCCAAGGCCGCCTATCCCGAACGTATGGTTTGGGCCGTTGACGGCGACGGCTGTTTCCAGATGACGGGCCAGGAGCTGATCACCGCCGCCGTCGAGCGCATTCCCATCAAGGTGGCGTTGCTGAACAACGCCTATCTGGGCATGGTCCGCCAGTGGCAGGAACTGTTCTACGACGAGCGGTACTCCGAGGTCTACCTCAGCCACGAGATGCCGGACTATGTGAAGTGGGCCGAATCGATGGGCTGTGTGGCCTTCCGGGTGGAGGAGCCGACCGAGATCGATGTGGCCATCGCCAAGGCCAACGAGATCAACGACCGTCCGGTTTTGGTGGAGTTCCGCTGCCTGAGCGAGGAGAAGGTCTACCCGATGGTTCCGGCCGGCGGATCGAACGACGACATCATCGTCGACCCGTCACAGCGGCGAGACGACAATATCATCGTCGACCCGTCGCAGCGGCGAGACGAGAAGGCAGGAGGAGCCCAATGACCGAACCTTACAAGCGCCCCCACCGGACCATCGTGGTCCTGGTAGAGAACAAGGCCGGGGTGCTGGCCCGGGTGGCCGACCTCTTCGCCCGCCGGGGCTACAACATCATCTCCCTGGCCGTGGCCCCCACCAACGACGACCGGTTCAGCCGGCTGACGATCGTGGTCGACGTCGAGTCGGCCCCCCTCGATCAGATCGTGAAACAGCTGTTCAAGCTGATCAACGTCGTCGAAATCGCCGAGCTGGCACCCGACCTGGCCGTGGAACGTGAGCTGCTGCTGGCCACGGTGAGGGCACCCCAGAACAGCCGCAGCCAGATCATCGAACTGGTGGATGTGTTCGAAGGCAAGATCCTGGCGGTGTCGCCTGACCACCTCACCGTTAGCCTCGATGGCAGACCGTCGAAGCTGGATGACTTCGAAGCGCTGCTGGAGGGGTATTCGATCGTGGAGCTGCAACGCTCAGGTCGAATCGCTCTTCCCAAGATCGGGCGCGACGTGCCCCGCCTGCGGGCAGTCGTCTGATCGGGCCGGGCCGGACAGACCACTGCATCAACCACTCGAACCAACGAAACGAACCAGAGGAATCCCATGGCCAACATCTACTACGAAGCCGACGTCGATCGCTCCCAACTCGGTGGGCGCAAGGTGGCGATCCTGGGCTACGGCTCCCAGGGTCACGCCCATGCGCTCAATCTGAAGGAGTCGGGCGTCGATGTGCGGGTCGGTCTGCGTGACGGGTCGGCATCGGCGGCCAAAGCGTCGGAGGCCGGCTTGACCGTCAAGTCGATCGCCGAGGCGGTGGCCGACGCCGATGTGATCATGATGCTGATGCCCGACACCGAGATGGGCGCCATCTACACCGAACACGTCGAACCCAACCTCAACGACGGCGACGCCTTGTTCTTCGCCCACGGCTTCAACATCCGCTTCGACCTCATCAAACCGCCGGCCGGGGTTGACGTGTGCATGGTGGCGCCCAAGGGACCCGGCCACCTGGTCCGACGAACCTACGTGGAGGGTGGCGGGGTGCCCTGTCTGATCGCAGTGGAGCAGGACGCCAGCGGCAAGGCTAAAGCGCTGGCTCTGGCCTACGCCGATGCCGTGGGCGGGGCTCGAGCCGGGGTGATCGAGACCACCTTCACCGAGGAGACCGAGACCGACCTGTTCGGCGAGCAGGCGGTGTTGTGCGGCGGCACATCGGCACTGGTCCAGGCCGGGTTCGAGACCCTCATCGAGGCCGGGTACCAGCCGGAGATCGCCTACTTCGAATGCCTCCACGAGCTGAAGCTCATCGTTGACCTGATGTACGAGGAGGGCATAGCCGGGATGCGCTACTCGGTCTCCGACACGGCCGAGTACGGCGACCTCACCCGGGGCCCCCGCATCGTCAACGATGCGGTCAAGGCCGAGATGAAACAGATCCTGTCCGAGGTCCAGTCGGGCAAGTTCGCCGAGGAGTGGGTGGCGGAGTCGCGCTCCGGTCGACCGAATTTCCACGCTTTGGAACAGGCCGGCCACGATCACCCGATCGAGAAGGTGGGTCAGGAGCTGCGGGCCATGATGCCCTGGATCTCCCAGGGCAAGGCGTCGGTACGAGAGACCTCCGGGGGTCAAGGCTGACCGACGTCGGCTAGAAGGACGGCGGGCTGACAATGAAACGACGGTTGCTGTTGGCGGTGGCGGTCTTCGCCATCCTCGTGATTTCGTGCGGTGACGGCAACGACGTCACCGAGGATACATCGACCACCGAGGCCTCGGTTGAGACCACGATCGGATCGAGTGACGCCGACGGCGACGAGGCAACGGAGACCGCGGCGCAGACGACAACCGCGCCGGCCCCGCCGGTTGCGGTCGCCCTCGACTCCTGGGAGGCGGCCGAGCTGCCGCCGCCGACGTCGAGCCTCGAAGGCTGTGGTGATCTCATCGTCTACGAGTCGCTGGAGGTGGGATCAACCGATCTGAAGCTGGTCGCCGTCGACGCCACCACGGGAGCCCTGGCCTATGAGATCGGTGTCGACCGAGGTTCCATTCTGCCCGGCGAATGGGGCGAGGTGACCGTCGACTGTGCCTCGAACCAGCTCTTCGGCCTCGACGATGCCGGGTTGATCAACGGGTACGACCTGCAAACCGGTGAGTTGCGATGGACGGCAGTCGATCCAATAACGCGGGCCGGCGTTTGCGACACGCTACTCTGCGGCCCGGTGCCGGGCCGCAACGCCTACCGGTTCCTCGACATCAACACCGGCCAGCGGGGCGACATCATCAGTCTGGAGGACTCCCGGGTTCTCAGCCGGGAGGGCGGTTTCAGCCTGTTCCCGGTGGGTGACACGCTGGAGACCGGCCCGGCGGCCTTCTTCGGCTATCAGCTGTCGAGCCGGATCTGGCGTATCCCCGCCATCGACATCCGGGAGCAGGCCGGCCACGCCTTCACCCCGTCGACCGGTTGGTGGACGGTGGAGACTGCGACTCCGGGAGCCATCGTGCAGTATCTCGGGCCGGTGGTCGACGAGTCGGCCGGTCCATCGGAGCGGGTCACGGCCGGTGGTGTCGTGTTCTCGTTCGACATCGAAACCGGAGACCTCCACTGGGTCCGGGGAAACATGGTGGGATGCATGTACCCCGAGTCGATCTTCTGTGTCTTCGGAGGCTACAGCGATGGCACCTACGACATCTTCGAGATCGAACGCATCAACACCGAGACCGGCGTGACGCTGTGGACCCATCCGGTCGACGGTTACCCCAACCTCACCCTCGTCGGCGATGCGGTTCAGGTGGTGTTCTTCACCGACGGCGAACAGACCGATGAGTACTGGGTCGACTACGAGACCGGCGAGCGGATCGCTGAGCCGGAGCTGGCCTTCCTGGCCTGCTCGTCCTATGACGCCTACACCGAGGACAGCGAGCTCAGGCTCCGGGCCCCGTCGCGGGTCACGGGATCGGAGGCCGAGTGGACGATCGCCGAGTTCGCCTTCCCCTGTCACGCCGACGGCGAGGTGGTCAGCGATCCCGACCTGCTGGTCTCACAGCTTGACCTGCTTGATGATCTTGCTCACGTCACCGACGCCGGTTGGCGGGTGTACTACGACGGGCAGCGTCTCCACGGCGTCCAGGCGGAGCCCTGAGAAGCGCACACGACACGGGGGACGGGGTTCAGGGGGAGTCGGCGACCTTGAATCCCTCGTCGGTGAACTCAACCACCTTGCCCCGGTTGATGCTGACCCAGTCGCGGGCGTTGAGATAGGTCTCGAACGACTGGGCGATCCGCTGTTCGTGGTACTTCGTCTTCGGTTGCTGTAGCTCGTAGACGTCCGGGAACTCGAGCCAGGCCGTGACCGCCTGCCAGAGGCGCAGGGCCGCCTCGCCTTCGGGTGGGTTGATCAGCACCGGGCCGAACAGGCAGTGATCATCAAACTCGGGGAAGAAGAGCGTGGGCACGCCGTATCCGCCGGCATCGACCACCCGCTGATGATCCAACAGGACGTCGTCGTGGGTGGTCGGATCGGCCATGGCCTCGGCCACCACGTCGCCATCCAAGCCGATCTCGGTGGCCAGCCGGGCCGCTGTCTCGGGGTCGTGGGCTTTGCGGCCCTCTTCGTGGAGGGCTCGTCCGGCGGCCTCGTACCAGCGGTCGACCAGGTCAGGGTCGGAGCGGCCCAGGTGGGCGGCGATCCGCAGCAGCGACCAGCCGTAGCTCCAGTCCCGCTCCCACGGGTGCTTCTTACCTTCCCGGCGGTTGACCTCCTCCAGGCTGAAGAAGCGCCAGTTGATGGTCAGGTCGGTCTGTTCCCGCACCCGGCGGATCCAGCGCGACGTCTGGTAGGCGTAGGGGCACATGATGTCGAAGTGGAAGTCGACGACGGACACGGTGGGGGCAGCCATCGCTCCAGTAAACATCGCCGCAGTCGGCGGAGAGAAGTTTTAGTCGAGATCCTTGACTTGAAGTCAACTTCAAGATGTACAACAGGGCTATGACCAACGTTGCAGCCACTGATCCCTCCGTCGACCAATCCGTCAATCGACAACCCCGAGCCTCCGCTCTCTACGACGCCGCCCTGGAACGGCTGCTTCACTACGGACCGGAGTACGGAGGGGGGCTGGCCAGTCACGGACCCATGGCTCTGGACGCGCTGGCCTCACTGGGGTTCGAACACCTCTTCGCCCCCTTCGTCGACCAGTACACCGACCGCCTGGAGCCGGCCGGCAACGAGGCCACCATCGACGGGGATTGGCGGCTCGCGCTGGCGGCCCGCCTACCCGAGTTGGTCGCCGTCGGAGGGTCGCAAGCCGGACACGGGCTGCTGCGAGTGGCCCATGCCGTCCGGGCCATCGAACGAAGCGACAACCCCGTCCGTCGGCGGGAGTTGGCCGCAGCCATGAACTACTGGTCGTCAGGTCGTCCACTGGTCGGTCCCGACCAGTTGACCGGGCCCCGCTCTCTGAGCGAGGTGATGGCCGAGCTTCCCCGACTGGATGAAGAACCGGGCGGAATGTTGACCCGGTCACTGGCCCACGCATTGCGCCGGCCGGACGTGATGGCTTTGATCGCCAGTATCACCCCGGCCGACGACCCGGCCCACCGGTTCGACGAGCTGGCGTTGCTGGCGGCCGAGGGAATGACAGTGAATCGGGACATCTCGGCCTTCGGCCTGCTCCACGGTGTCACGGTATCGACCATGGCTCGGCAGCTGTTGCCCCATCTCGATGAACCGGCGGCCCGCGTATTGGAAGCCAGGGTGGTGGCTTTCGTGGCCGCGGCCGTGGTCGGACTGGACCGCAGCTTCACCGGCACGGTCGAGATGCCGGCGCCGGCCGATGGGTCCGACGTCGATGAGCTGGTCGGCCGCTTGGCCCACAGGTTCGACGATCACGACATCAAGTTCTCCGAGGCGGCTGCCGGACTTCACCGCCGAACCGGTTCGCCGGTCGTGATCGACGCCCTGCGGGCCCGGCTCTCGGCCGACTTCTGATCGGCCGTCTCATCGGCGGACGGGAATATTCGGACGGAGTCGAGGGATACTGTCCAGGTGACCGACATGGCGAACAAGACCGAACAGGACTCCCGAGCAACCGGCATGTCCGACAGGGGCTACGACATCGAATTCTTCTGGGATCCGGTCTGTCCCTTCGCCTGGATCACCTCCCGCTGGGTGGAAAAGGTGGCGGCCCAACGTGATTTCTCCGTCGACTGGCGTTTCATCTCGTTGCGACTGCTCAACAAGAACAAGGATTACGCCACCGAGTTCCCGGCCGACTACGAGCACGGTCACACCGCCGGACTTCGCATGCTCCGGGTAGCGGCCGCCGTCCGCCAGGCCGAGGGTCGTCAGACCCTGGGCCCGCTCGTCAGCGCCTACGGCCACAGCTTCTGGGACCGGCCCGCGGGCTCGGGCATGCGGGCTCGTCTCAGCACACCGGACCATGTGGCCGAGGTGCTGATGGCGGCCGGACTGTCCACCGACTACGTCTCGGCCCTCGACGACACGTCGTGGGACGAGTTGCTCGACGGTGAGACCGAGCTGGCGCTCAGCCGCACCGGGCGTGATGTCGGGACGCCCATCATCACCTTCAAGCCCGACACTCCCGACGCCATCTCCTTCTTCGGACCGGTCATCTCCCGGGTTCCCTCCGATGACGACGCGGTCCGCCTGTGGGATGCGGTCACCACGCTGGCCACCTTTCCCGGATTCGCCGAACTCAAGCGCAGTATGCGGGAGGTCCCCCAGCTGAGCATCCTCGGCGGGCGGAGCGACCGCCCGGAGCAGGAGGATTGGCAGGGCGGCCATCGTCGGGGCCATCTTCCCGGCGATCAACCCCAACCGAACTCGTGACCTAACTGTGCGCTCCACGCCCCGGAATCGGGGCCGGGGGCGCACAGTACGACTCAGGGGTCAGGTGAGGCCCAGAAGGCGTCGGCCGATATCGGCGATCGCCGGTTCGACCGCCAGTTTGTCGGCCGAGTGGATGAGAGCCAGCTTGGTGCGGCGGCGTAGCAGGTCGTCGAGTTCGACCACCATCTCCCGCTCCAGGTACAGCGGCACCTCGGCGGCCAGAACATCGGACTCGGCCATGATCGGCTCGGCCAGCTCCGGTTGGGCTTTGACGGTGGCCACCACTTCGTGGGCGGCCGCTCCGTGCCGTCGCCACAACACCTCGGCCATCGACTGAGCCCGCTCGACGTCGGGACGACGATCGAGCCCGACGGTGGCCGCCGCCTGCAGGAAGGCACGCCGCTCATCGGCCGACGGTTCGCCGTACCAACTCGTCTCCGGGCCCGGCCGAAGGCCCAGATGCTCGACGGCTTCGACCACCTCTTCGCCCACGTTCAGACAATCGGTCAGTTTGCCGCCGAAGATCGTCACCACCTGACGGCTGCGATCGAACTCGATCTCGTGCTTGCGGCTCAGTGCCGTCCAGTCGGTTTCGTCGTGATCGTCGTCGCCCCGCTCCACCACCAGGGGGCGGACACCGTTGCGTTCGGCGATGATGTCGTCGACGGTGAGGGGCTGGGGCAGTTTGAGTCGGGCGTTGATCTGATCGAGCAGAAATTGCCGATCTTCGTCGGTGACCGCTTCCCGCGGGTTGTCGGTCCGGGTGTCGGTGGTGCCGATCACCGATCGATGAGCCATGGGGATCACGTAGAACAACCGTTGGGTGTCGTCGAAGAAGGCTAGCACCCGGTCGCTCCGGTTGATCTGCGGAACCACGAGGTGGATGCCGCGGGAGAAGACCACTTTGTGCCGGGTGTTGATGCCCAGGTCGCGGTTCAGCTTGTCGCTGAATGGTCCGGCGGCGTTGACCAGCACCTTGGCCGTGGCCTGAAGCATGCGCCCGGTGAGGTTGTCCCGCAGGTCGATCGTCCACACCCCGCCCGGGTCCTGTCGGGCTCCGGTGACGGTGACGTAGTTGGCCGCAGTGGCGCCCAGATCGAGAGCGGAACGAACGAAACTCCAGACGAAGCGGGCGTCGTTGTCCTTCAGGTAAGCGTCGCGGTACTCGATGGCGGCGTCGGCCGAGGCGGAGTTCACGATCGGCTCGATGTCGTTGATGGCCCTGCCCCTATGGAATCGGGGCGGACGGGTCTTGGCCAAACCCAGTCCCCAGTAGGCCATACTGCCCGCTCCGGCCAACCACGACGGAAAGGGCGACGAGTCGTCGAGAGTGGCGAAAAACGATATTTCGCTGATCACCGTGGGGTAGGCGTCCATCAGCTTGTTGCGCGACCGGCTGAGTTTGTAGACCAGGCCGA
Source organism: Acidimicrobiales bacterium (assembly GCA_965216685.1). Classification (GTDB taxonomy): domain Bacteria; phylum Actinomycetota; class Acidimicrobiia; order Acidimicrobiales; family SZUA-35; genus JAHELU01. The sequence continues at coordinate 832,183 of OZ244195.1, read as the reverse complement.
TCTCGTAGTTCTGGAGATACTTGAAGCCGCCCCACACCAGGTTGGATGACTCCTGGCTGGTGAAGGAGCCGAAGTCCCCTTGTTCGGCCAATCCGACCGACAGACCGCGCCCGGAGAGGGCGGCGGCACTGACCGCACCGTTGATACCGCCACCGACCACGAAGGCGTCGAATTGGCCGCCGTCGAATCGGTCCACATTTTGTTGCCGCAGTGGAGAGGAAGCCACGATCATCATCTTAGTGACTGCGTACCGGCGGTCACGAGCCGCCCTGACCGACGGCTCGACCTCACAGTTGGCAGCAGGTACCCTCAACGGAGTCCGGTTCGGAACAAGGAGGTTCGGTGTGGGAGAAGTAGTGCGACTGGAGGACTCGTCGGTTGACGGCGTGGCCGTCATCCGGCTCGATCGACCGAAGGTGAACGCCCTGAACCGTCAGCTGTGTGAGGAGCTGGGTGAGGTGGTGGCCGAACTGGCCGACCGGCCCGATGTCCGGGCCGCCGTTCTCTGGGGTGGCCCCCGGTTCTTCGCCGCCGGCGCCGACATCGCCGAGTTCCCGACCAACGACGGCCATCGCGACCCGTCACCTCTGGTTGCCGTCATGAACAACGCCTACAACGCGCTCGAACGGTTGCCCCAGATCACCGTGGCCGCCGTCACCGGCTTTGCCCTGGGCGGAGGCTGCGAACTGGCCATGACGACCGACTTCCGGGTCTGCGGCGAGTCGGCCCAATTCGGCCAGCCTGAGGTTCTGCTGGGCCTGATACCTGGTGCCGGAGGAACCCAGCGGCTCACCCGGCTGGTGGGCATGACCAGGGCCAAGGAGATCAACTACAGCGGTCGCATGGTGACGGCAGCCGAGGCCTTGGACATCGGGCTCGTCTCCGCCGTGCATCCCGACGACGAGGTCTTCGAGCGGGCGGTGGAGATGGCGGCCCAGTACGCCGCCGGACCGGCGTGTTTGGCCAACATGAAACGGGCCATGCAGAACGGCGCCGACCTCACCATCCAGGCCGCGCTCGACGTGGAGCAGCGGGAGTTCGTCGACTGCTTCCAGACCGACGATGCCGTCATCGGGATAACCAGTTTCCTGGAGTCGGGCCCGGGCAACGCCGAGTTCACCGGGCGCTAGCGGTGGCCAGCGACGACGGGTCGCCGACGATCCGCCCTGCCGACTACCCGCCGGAGGGTGAGGTGGGCGAGGTACTCGTGACCGAGGCCCAGATCGTGCAACGAACCCACGAGATCGGCTCCCTGATTACGGCCGATCTGGCCGGCGAGACCCCACTTCTGGTGGGGGTGCTGAAGGGTAGTGTGATCTTCATCTCCGACCTGATGCGGGCCATCGGGGGTCCGGTGGAGATCGACTTCCTGGCCGTGTCGTCCTACGGCAAGGAGACCACCAGCACCGGGGTGGTCAAGATCCTGAAGGATCTCGACAACGAGATCGCCGGACGACACGTGGTACTGGTCGAAGACATCGTCGACTCCGGGCTCACCCTCCGGTACCTCATCGGCTATCTCGAGGCCAAACAGCCGGCCAGCGTGCGAACCTGCACCCTGCTGCTGCGTCAAGGGGATCACAACAACGACCTGGAGATCGACTACGTGGGTTTCAGTCTTCCCCCGTCCTTCGTCGTCGGCTACGGACTCGACGCCCGCCAGAAGTACCGCAATCTGCCCTACATCGCCGCCTACACCGGTGACTGACGGGACACTTGGCTCGGGGCCACGGGTTGGTGTCGAAGCGGTTAGGGTGATCGGTCGAGTCCAACCAAGGAGATTTCCGTGCCCGAGTGTCCCGCAGCCGACGGATCGAGTGAACGTCAGACCAGCTTCGACGGCGAGTTCCCCATGTGTATCGACCCGTCCAAGACCTACAGCGCCGAGATGGTGACGAGCCTGGGCACCATGACCATCGCCTTGGATCCCGTTGCCGCCCCCAAGACTGTGAACAATTTCGTCAGCCTGGCCCGCTACCACTACTACGACGGGCTGGTCTTCCACCGCATCATCCAGGGCTTCATGTGTCAGGGGGGCTGCCCCGAGGGTTCAGGCCGGGGTGGACCGGGCTACCGTTTCGGCGACGAGCTACCCAAGCCCGGCCGCTACGAGATCGGTTCGGTGGCCATGGCCAACGCCGGGCCCAACACCAACGGCAGCCAGTTCTTCATTGTCAGCGGGCCGAGCGGCGTGGGTCTGCCGCCGCAGTATTCACTGTTCGGCAAAGTGGTCGGCGGGCTTGATGTCGTCGACGCCATGGAGAAGGTGCCGACCGGGCCGGGTGATCGTCCCAACACCGACGTGGTCATCGAGTCGGTCACGATCACCGAGTCCTGACCGCCGCCGTAGCCGAGGTCACTGGGTCGCCAGGCCCATCTCAGACCGAGACATGACCCATGGTGCCGCTGCCTTGCCGGCCGCACCATGGGTCTCGTCATGTCGTACCCTCCACCAACCCATCGGAGTTCACCGCCTCAGAGACCGTCGACCGACCCTGAACCCCGGGTCCGCCCGACCGGTGGGGTCCGCCCGCCCTACCGCTCATCCCGGCTGAGAACGGCAAGCCGGAGTGGCGGTCCAGCGGCCATCGGTACGGGTGTTCGCACCGTGCTCGAGCCCGTGCCTCGACCAACGGTGGGCCCGTCGAAACCCGAGGAGCGACCAACTGTGGGTCGGGGAGTGGAATGGTTGATGCTCCTACGAGCGGCCATCGGCCGAGAACGGGCGGCCATGACGGTGGCCGTCACCGCTGTCACGTTGGCGACAATGGTCATCGTGATCATTCCCGTGATCTCAGGGCGAATGGGCTGAAAAGCTAACCTCGGCCCATGAGCGCCATCCTCGATGTTGACCTGTTGGCCTTCGAGAACGGAACCCGAGCTCAGCGGGCCGCCGTGGTGGAGGCGGTGCGGTCCAGTCTGACCACCGGCTTCGTCTACACCAGCCACGACCTGAGCACGACCATGCTCGACGAGGCCTACGGCATGCTGCAGCAGTTCTTCTCCCTGCCGGCGGAGGAGAAGGCCAAGGCCGTCGTTCCCGGCTCCCACGGCCAGGCCGGCTACACCGGTCTGCTGGTTGAAACGGCGGCGGTGAGCGACACGCCCGACTGGAAGGAGATGCTCAACTGGGGGATCGATCTTCCGGCCGGTCATCCGCTGCAGAGGCGTTACCCCCACCGCTATCTGGGGCCTCACCTGCCGGAGGCCCAAGTGCCGGGTATCACCAAGGTGTTGACCCACTTCTATCAGCGGGTACTCGACCTCCAACGTCGCTTCCTGCGGATCATCGCCGTCGGCATCGGCTGCCATGAGTCGTTCTTCGACGAGATGATCACCAACGGCAGCACCCTGACCCGGGCCATCCACTACCCGTCGATAGAGTTGGCTCCGGGGGCTGATCATGTGTGGGCCGCCGAACACGGCGACATCAACCTGATCACGGCGCTGCCCCGGGCCACCAGCCGGGGTCTGCAGGTCAAGACCGACGACGGTTGGGTCGACGCCATACCGCCCGATGACGGTGTGATCATCAATACCGGGATCATGCTGGAACACATCACCAATGGGGTCATCCCCCAGGGCATCCACCGGGTGGTGACCGATCCCGACGACCCCGGCGAACGCTACTCGGTGGTGCAGTTCTGCCACCCCACTCCGTGGACCATCCTGTCGCCGGTTCCCTCCTGCATCACTCCGGAAACGCCCCAGCGGTTCGCGCCGATCGAAGCCGGCAACCTGCTCGACCAAGTGCTCTACGACATCAATCTGGTGGAAGACGCCCGTCGAGTCGACGGCGCCCGCTGACGCTCGTCCAGCTGGCCGGAATTCTCCCTAAACTCGCGCTAAACAGCGGAATGGTGCCGGGGGAACCGGTGTTTCATCTGGTGCTGAGGGAGACCGCCCGGCCCGCCTGACCGCTCCGGGCCCTGATCCCCGTTCATCGTTACCCGAAAGGCAACCATGACCAAGAAGACCTTCACCGAAGCCGAGTTGCGTGACCGTCTCACGCCCGAGCAGTTCGACGTCACCCAGAATGCCGGCACCGAGCGGGCATTCACCGGCATCTACGCCAACACCAAGACCCCCGGGGTCTACCACTGCATCGTCTGCGACGAGCCGCTGTTCTCCAGTGAGACCAAATACGACTCCGGTTCGGGATGGCCGAGCTTCTATCAGCCCATCAGCCCCGAGGCCGTCGTCACCGAAACCGACCGGTCCCACGGGATGGTCCGGACCGAAGTCAAGTGCGCAACCTGCGACGCCCATCTGGGCCACGTGTTCCCCGACGGCCCCCAGCCCACCGGTGACCGGTTCTGCATGAACTCGGCCTCGCTCAACCTGGAGGAGCTGACGTCGGACGGCTGACCTCGACCCATCCCCCCACAGCATTGTGTGCGCCCCAGTGTTCGTATACGAACGCTGGGGCGCACAGGTTGAGGGGGGAGCTCAGCCGTTACCCTGTGGGTTGACTTGAATCAAACAAGACCCCTGGAGTTTGAAGCCATGGCCGCTGGTCGTATTTCCACCCGAGTCGGCGCTATCGCCCCCTCCGCCACCCTGGCCGTCACCAACAAGGCCAAGGCGCTCAAGGCGGCCGGCGAGCCGGTTGTGGGCTTCGGCGCCGGTGAACCCGACTTCCCCACGCCCGACTACGTGGTGGAGGCGGCAGTGGCGGCCTGCCGGGACCCGAAGAACCACCGCTACACCCCGGCCGGTGGTCTGCCCGAACTCAAGGCGGCCATCGCGGCCAAGACCTTGCGGGACTCCGGCTACGAGATCGACCCGGCCCAGGTGGTGGTCACCAACGGCGGCAAGCACGCCGTGTTCAACTCCATCGCCGGCGTGGTCGATCCGGGCGACGAGGTGCTCATCCCCACCCCGTACTGGACCACCTACCCCGAGCCGGTGGCGCTGGCCGGTGGTGTCGCCGTCCCCGTGCCGACAAGTATCGAGACCGGATTCAAGGCATCGGTCGAGGATCTGGAGGCCGCTCGCACCGAGCGGACCAAAGCACTGATCTTCGTCAGCCCGTCCAATCCGTCGGGCGCCGTCTACAGCCGCAGTCAGATCGAGGCCATCGGCCGGTGGGCCGTCGAGCACGACATCTGGGTCTTGACCGATGAGATCTACGAACATCTGGTGTACGACGACAACGAGTTTCACTCCATCGTCACCGTCGTTCCCGAGCTGGCCGATCGCGCCATTGTGCTCAACGGCGTGGCCAAGACCTACGCCATGACCGGATGGCGGGTCGGTTGGATCATCGCCCCGCCCGACATGGCCAAGGCCCTGACCAGCCTACAATCCCATCAAACGTCGAACGTGGCCAACGTCTCCCAGCAGGCTGCCCTGGCCGCCGTCTCGGGCGATCTCAGCGCCGTCCACACCATGCGAGAGGCGTTCGACCGCCGCCGCCGGGCCATGCACAAGATGCTTTCCGAGATGCGGGGTGTGGAGTGTTTGGCCCCCGAGGGGGCGTTCTACGCCTTTCCGTCGATGGAGGGATTGCTGGGACAGACGGTCGATGGACGGCGAATCGATTCGACGCTCCAGCTGGCCGACCTGGCCCTGGAGAACGCCAAGGTGGCATTCGTGCCCGGTGAAGCTTTCGGCAGCCCGGGTTATGTCCGTTTCTCGTTCGCCCTGGGCGACGATGATCTCGGGGCCGGGCTGCAGCGCCTGGGCGATTACCTGGCCGACGCCTGAGAAGCCGGACCATTGGCATGGAACAACCCCGAGACGAGCCCCCAACCCACGTTCCACCATGCGGCTCGTGGCCGTCGCCGCTCTCGGCCGACCTGGTGGCCGCCGGCGGGGTCAAGATCGAAGGGGTCGCTGTTCGGGGCGACGAGGTGTGGTGGCTCGAGGTTCGACCTCGGGAACAGGGCCGGGCCGTGCTTGTCTCCTCGTCGAACGGTGACCGCCTGCCCGCTCCGTGGTCGGCCCGGTCGCGGGTGCACGAATACGGTGGGGGAGCGTGGTGGTTCGGTCATCACGACGTGTATTTCGTCGACGCCTCCGATCAGGCGATACATCGTCTGACCATCGAACAAGGTGGGGGTTCCTCCGGCGATGTCGGGCGGTTGTCGGCCCCCGCCCCCGATGGTTGGCAATGGCGATTCGCCGACGGTCGGGAGCACCCCAACGGATCGTTGGTGATCTGCGTTCGTGAAACCCACCGGCCCGGGGACGACGAACACGGTGAACCGGACAACGAAATCGTGGCCATCGCCACCGACACCACCGGCGGCGGCCAGCCGGTCGTGCTGGTCAGTGGTCCCGATTTCGTGGCCGCTCCCCGGCTGTCACCGGATGGTCGACACCTGAGTTGGCTGCAGTGGGACCATCCGAACATGCCGTGGAACGAGACCGAGTTGGTGGTCGCCCCCCTTCAGGACGACAACGGCCGGCCCGGACTCGGCCCGCCGGTCGTCGTGGCCGAAGGCGTCTCGGTCTGCGGTCCTGAATGGACGTCCGACGGTCGCCTCGTCTACTCGACCGACGCCGACGGCTACTGGAATCTCCGCTCCTGGTCCGGTACAGAGTCCGGTGAACCGCTGACCCGTCTCACCGACGGTGAGATCGGTCTGCCGGCCTGGGCCTTCGGCCAGCAACGGTGGGTGGAGCTCGGTGACGGCCGCCTGGCCGTCGTCGTCACCCGGGAAGCCGTTGACAGCCTGGCCGTCATCGAGGCCGATGGCCGACTTCGTGCCGTTCCGGGCTTCGGGCCGGTCAACGGGCTCGAGGCCGGCTACCCGGTTGCCATCGGCTCCGCCATCACCGCCGGCCCATCCGGGCCGTCGACCGTGGCCGCGGTAATGGCCACCCCGACGGGGTTGCCGCAGGTCTCGGTCATCGACGTCGACAGTGGTGCCGTCACTGTTGTCCGGCCCAGTGCCCAGCTGGCCGTGGAGCGCCAGTGGTTGTCGGTGCCCCGCCCGATCTGGTTCGACTCCAATGGGCGGTCGACCCACGCCTTCTTCTACCCGCCGGCCCCGGCCATGACCCAACCCGGAGACGACGAAGGGCCGGGTGAGAAACCCCCGTTGATCGTTATCGGCCACGGCGGGCCAACAGCCCACACCGGGCCGGAGCTCAGTCTCAAGGTCCAGTACTGGACCAGTCGAGGCTTCGCCGTGGTCGATGTCAACTACGCCGGGTCGACCGGCTTCGGACGGGAGTACAGGCGGACACTCGATGAGATGTGGGGAGTGGTCGACGTCGACGACTGCGTCAACGCCGCCGCCCACCTGGTGGCCGAGGGGCTGGTCGACGGCCGACGGTTGGCCATTCGCGGCAGCTCGTCGGGAGGTCTGACGGTGCTGACCGCCCTCATACGGTCCGACCGTTTCGCCGCCGGAGTGAGCCTCTACGGGGTGGCGGACCTCAATGCCCTGATCGCCGAGACTCACAAGTTCGAGGCCCGCTATCTCGATCGGCTGATCGGCCCGTACCCGGAGGAGCTCGCTCGCTACGAGGCCCGCTCACCGTTGAACCAGGCCCAGGCCATCACCACCCCCATGTTGTTGATGCAGGGAACGGAGGACATGGTGGTGCCACCGGCCCAGTCCGAAGCGGTGGTGGCGGCGTTGGAGGGCAACGAAGTCGATCACCTGTACGTCACCTTCGAGGGCGAGGGCCACGGGTTGAGGCGAGCCGAGAGCATTGTCACATCGCTGGAACTGGAGTTGTGGTTCTACGGCCAGGTGTTCGGCTTCGAACCGGCTGACGACGTAACCGTCCCGGACCATGCCGTCGGTCGAGGATTCGGGCTCACAGCACCCGAATCATGAGCAGGTACGACGTGAAGATGGTGGCCTCAAGCGATGATGTCACCGTGGCCGTGCACGACTTGGGCGGCCAGGGTCCGCCGCTGCTGTTCTGTCATGCCACCGGGTTCTGCGGTCCGGTATGGGCGCCGCTGGCCCAGGGGCTGCATCACCAGTACCACTGTTACGCTCTCGACTTTCGGGCCCATGGCCTGAGTTCGGCTCCGGTCCACGGTCATATGGGCTGGTCGGGAATGGTCGACGATCTGCTGGCCGTGGCCAAACTCGTGTCGCCAGGTGAACCGATACGGGCGGTCGGGCACTCGTTGGGGGGAGGAGTGATCGTCTTGGCCGAGGCCACGGTCCCGGGGACGATCGACAGTGCCTGGACATTCGAGCCGATCCTGTTTCCGATGCCGCCGCCCGACGAACCGGCCGATGGACCTCACGACACGGCGATGTCGCAAACCGCTCGTCACCGGCGCTCCGTGTTCGTCGACCGGGCCGACGTCTACCAGCGCTATCGGGCCAGGACTCCGCTCAACCAACTCGACCCCCGTTGCCTCCAGGCCTACGTCGAACACGGATTCCGGGACCGAGCCGACGGTTCGGTCGAACTGGCATGCTCCCCGGAGTACGAAGCCCGCACCTTCGAACAACATCGCACCGGAGCCAGCGACCGGGCCGGCGAACTGGATATCCCGCTGGTCCTGGCCATCGGCGGCGAGGACACCGTACCGGTGGAGGCCGTGGTCGAGGTGGCGAAGCGTAACCCGCGCCTCCGGTTGCTTCGCTACCCCGACCTGACCCACTTTGGACCGTTGCAGGCACCCGAGCGGATTGCATCCGATATCGCTCGGTGGTTCACAACGGCCTAAGTATCTCGCCGGTCGGGGCCCGTGACCGGCGACGGTTCAGTTGTTGGATACAACCAGTTGGAGATGGGGCCGTTGTTCCAGGTCAATGATCCGTGGGCGATAGAGCGACCGAGGAAGAACCCGGCGGAACCGGGTCAAGACCTCCTCTGCATCCGGTCGATCGGCCGGATCGTCGGCCAACATCCGGTCGACGATCTCAGTGAACGACGGTGGTGAGCTGTCGACCAGTGAGGCGAACGGGACCAGACGATGGCCCCAGGGAGTGAGTTCCGATCGCACGGCGCCGGCGGCGGCAAAGTGCATCAACGCTCCCAGGGAGTAGATGTCCATTTTGGGGTGGGCCATCGATCCCGGTCGTTGTTCGGGGGCGGTGGCCCGGTGTTCTCCGCGACGACCGCTGCCGGTTCCCGCCGACGCCGGGAGCGTCGATCCCGTGGCCCGGCTGTGGGTGAAGTCGGCGATGACGATGGTGTCGGCCCGGGTCCTGACATGACGGGCTCGAAGGTCGAGGTGGACCCGGCCTCGCTGGTGGAGGTAGTTGAGCGCCCCGGCCAACTCGAAGCCGATGTACAGCACATCCAGGGGGTCGAGACCGGCTCCCAGGCGAGACACCAGAGTGTGGAGTGAGGGGCTGTCGAAATACTCGAACACGGCATGGGGCATTTCGGCGTCGAGGTCAACCTGATGGGCCGCGGCCAGCCCAGGGTGTCGCAGTCCGCTGACGGTTCGGAACTCCCGCTGGATCTGTTCGAAGGCGTGGTAGGTGACCGGTGCGTAGGCCGGGATCTTGATTCTCACCGGTCCTTCCTTGTCGGTGCTCCAGGCCGCCCACACGTCAGTGTGTTCGGTTCGCTCGAGAAGACCGGAAGCCACCAGGCCCGGCGCGATCTCGCCACCCACTCTGATACCCCATGGCTCGGACGTGGGACCGGTCTTGGAGCGGACCAACCGGATGGTTTGTCGCACGTTGGAGGGTATCGGGTCGGGTTCCTCCGGGATTCCCGATGACCCAACCGGCACCGCTGATCGGGTGTCCCAGATCCGGGAATGGTCGCCCAGCGTTCCCCGGGTGGCCGCTTCGTCGTACGGGACCAATCGTCCCTTGTCGAGCACCAGAACCTGATCGGCCTTACGGGCGATCACCAACCGGCGGGAGAACAGGATGAGCGTGCGACCGGCCACGAGCCGGTCCAACGACCGAATGAAGCGCTGTTCCTCCCGGCTGCCGAGCTCAGCGGTCGGCTGTTCGAGAATGAGGATCGAGGGGTTGGCCAGAACGGCCCGGGCCAGCGCCACCCGCCGCCGTTGCCCGGCCGAGAGCACAATGGTGGCCGGTGTCTCACCATCGCCGGAGCCGTCGCTGACCACGGTGTCGAGCCCGTCGGGCAGGTAGCGGGCAAAGGAGTCGATACCGGTCTGGTCGACGGCCCATTGGAGTTGATGGCGGGACACGGTCTCCAGGCCGGCGACGATGTTGTCGCCGATGGTGCCATGGGCGATACCGGGGTTGCGGGGCACCGTGACCATGGTCCCGGCAACATCGCCCGGCGACATGGCGGAGAGATCGGTTCCGTTGATTCGAATCGACCCTGAGTCGGCTTTGCCCTCTCCGGTCAGGCAGGAGACGAGCGCGGCTTGAGCCGTTTCGTCGGTTCCGACAATACAGGTCTTGGTTCCTGGCTCGAGCTCCAGCGACAGACCATCGAGCACGACCGTGTTGTCATCGGTCGTGACCGTGATGTCTTGAACTTCAAGCGAACAGGTGCGGCGGTCACGCTTCTTCCGGAATCGGAGGAGGCGTGAGGTCTGTTCAGTTGTTGTCATTCCGTTTTCAGTTGTCGATATACCGCGTCGACGGACCGCGCCCAGCCCCTTGACGATGTGCCGGTTTCACGGCACCGCTCGAACATATTCCACCGAGACGGGCTCGTAAAGGGGTCGATTCACCGGCTGACCGCTGCGGCGTCCCCGACGCGGGGCACAACCCGATGCAACACGATAGACCATGTTGATTGTCGTCATGTGTGGTGGTGACGGCCCAGCTCGCCTTCTTTGGGCCGCCGGCCGGCCGCGCTGTTGGCTCCCACGATGGTGCCACAAGCAGCACCATCGATTCGCTACCTGGGCAAACAGCGTTAACCGGTGATTTGGGGACCGCCACCGGTCGCCGCCGGGCATGCCGGATACTGGCGGCCACTCCTTCCTCCCGATTTTCGATGTCGCGTCGACGGCAACCAGCGCCAAGGAGCAGTCGGGGGAGAACCGGTACGATTTCGCTGGTCGATTATGGCCGGAAAAAAAATCTGAGGAACGAGGTTTGGACCCGCAGGTGTTGCCACCCGGGCTGGGTACCTGAACCTATGCCGGTGGCTGAGCCAGCACAGTCTCCGCTGCGGCCAGGCCGGATAGAAACGCCCCCTCCACCTTGGAACCGGCGAAACCGTCCCCCGCCACCACCAGGGGGCCCGGCTGATCGGCCACTACCAGGCATGGTTCGGGTCGGGGCTCGACGGGACCGGCATAACGCCAGCGCTTGACGCTGACCTGCTCCACCGCCGCTCCGCCGAGATAGCGGCGTATCTCATCGTGCAGGTGAGCCAGCACGTTACCGTCGTCGAGGCTCCACAGCCGGCTCGACAGCTGGTGGGCGCAGTGGAAGGTGACGGCCGGTGATTGGCTGATGCCCTTGGCCTGGTTGTCGGCCACGAAGGTGAAGGTGGAATCGTCGGGTTGTTGAATGGCTCCCGGGTGAGGCAGGCTCGGTGATCGATCGAGGCCAACCATGACGGCGATGACTTTGTTGTAGTCGACCGCGGCCAGATCGTCGACGACCGGACCGTTCACGGCGCCGGCTCGAAGGACCTCGACGCTCTGAGGAACCGGAGGGGTGAGTATCACCGATCTGGCCCGGTCGGGATCCCGCCGACCGGCACTGTAGGTAACCGACCAGGCATCAGGGCCGGCGAGGACGGCGTTGGCCTCAACCCGGGCGGCCTGCATCGGCGGCCGCAACAGCTCCGACTGCAGACGGTCGGCCAGGTAACGGGCGATTCTCGACATGCCTTCCGGTGAGCGGTACCTGGGGTGACCGTCGTCGTGAGCGAAGCCGCGGCACCACACGTCGACCACGCCGTCCTCAACCCAGGTTTCAACCTCGGCGGCGAAGTCCTCGCTGCGGACGGTGAAGAACTGGGCGCCGTGATCAAGGTTGGCGTCACCCAGCCGGCGTGTGGCCAGGCGACCCCCGACCGACTTGGCCTTGTCGACCAGAACGGTGCGAGCTCCGGTGGACGCCAGACGCCGGGCGGCGGTCAAACCGGCCAACCCGGCGCCGACGATCAGGCAGTCAGCCGGTTCTGATTCGGAATTGGGGGGAGAAGTCGCCGTTCCACCGCTCACAGTCCCTCAAACGGTATCCACTCCAGTCGGGAACCGCGGTCGAAGTCGTGAACCCCGACTCCGTTGTGGGCCACCGTGTAGAGGTTGTCGCCCACGATGACGGTGCGGACGATCTCGGGCGAGTAGGTCCAGCAGTAGTTCTCCGGACCGGGCAGGATCTCGACATCGGCATCGTCCGCCGGCTCATCGGCCGGTTCGTCAACGAAGGACGCTTCGGCGTCGCCACTGCCCTCATCGACCGGCTCGCCGTCATCGGGATCATCGAGTTCGGGATCGAGCCCGCCGGCCGTTGATTCGCCCCCGGTTCCGCCGGCCAGCATGGTTTCGATGTCGGTGGGTTCAACGTAGGTGACGGTTCGATCGCCGCCCTCACATTCCCGGCGCATGGGGTGCGACACCCGATCGATCTCCACCAGCCGATCGTCCTCCACCGTGACCATGACGGCCTCGGTGCCGTTTATCTCCACCCACTGCCCTTCGGTTTCGGAAGAAATCCACCAACCGATAGGGATGATGGCCGTGCCATTCCAGTAGGTGAAGGCCCGGGGATCGCCGTCGACCGGGCTGTAGGTGTGACCGAAGATGTTGTCGGCCTCGTCGGTGACGAAGTCGGCCAAGGGCAACTTGTCGATCAGGCGGGGATCGGTGGGGTCGGACACGTCGAACAGTGACACCACGGACCCCCCGGTTTCACCCTGCTCGTTGCCGTCGACTCCCACTGCCATCAACAGCCCGTCGTCGAGCGGGTGGAGATAGGTGGAGAAGCCGGGGATCTTGAGCTCTCCCTCCACCGTGGGCTCGGTGGGATCGGACAGGTCGACCACATACAGCGGGTCGATCTGTTCGAAGGTCACAACGTAGGCCAGATCGGCCAGGAAGCGTACGGCGAAGATGCGTTCGCCCCGTCCCAGATCGCCGACCTGACCGACCTCGACCAGCTCCGAGTCGCGCTCGTCGAGCACGGTCACGAAGCTCTCGGAGTCGATCGAGTTCCAGGGCGTGCCATCAGTCGTGGCCACCCGCAGGTACCCGTCGTACTCCGACAGGCTGTAGCGGCTGAGCAGCGTTCCCCGCACCGAGCCGGAAGCGACGTAGTCGGTCCGGTCGAGGTCGGTGATGTCGAACGTGTGGAGGGCGGTGCGGTAGTCGGCGACGTCGCGGGGTTCGCCGGTCTCGGGATTGAACTCGGGAAAGCGGGGAGTGGCCACCACCATGCGGTCGGTGGAGGCGTAGACCGTCTGACCGTCGGTGAACACCGAAACCGAGTCGGTCAGTTCGAGGCCCTGGTCGAGGTCGGTGGTCAGGATCACCAGCGAGCCGAACCCGGCGAACTCTCCGGGTAGGTGGACCCGGTCGCAGTCGACGATCGGGCCCTGCTCCACCACGTCACCGTCTGCCCCCTCGATGATCCGGTAGGTGGGGATCCACTGTTCGATGGTGGACTCCTCGACCAGCCGGCGGTTGGATTCCTCGGCCGACTTCTCGGCTCCGGGGTTGGAGGGGAAGACGAAGGCGAAGCGGTTGGCCGAGGCTTGCAGGGCGATTCGGATGGTGCCCTCGACCTCACGGGCCGACAGATACGATCCCTCGAACTCCAGCGTTCTCACAATCCGGCCGTCGTCGAGATCGAGCTCCATGAGACGTCCGGTGGGCATCCCGGGGTACCAGCCGATGTCGGCACTGCGGGCCCCGTCGACCGGCATGAACGGAATGTCGGTCCAACCGCTGGTCATCAGCAGGGCTGAATCGCCGTTGAGAAACAGTTCGCCGCCCCAGAACTCCTCGGGCAGTTTGATGGTCGACACCAGGCGGGGGTTGTCGTCGTTGGACACGTCGATCACGTTCACCTGGTTGCCCGACACGGTGACCAGGCGCTCACCGTCGGTCTTGACCAGGTCGGCCTCGTCGACCGACGACTCCTGATTGTTGGTGCCGGAGAAGTCCTCGCCCTCGCTCCGGCTGAGGGCGGCCGAATCGCCGTCAGCGGCATCGAACGAGGAAGACTCGGCTGTGGCCGTGTCGACGGCGGCCTCGCTGTCCTCCATGGCCTCATCGGTCTCTTCCATGAACTCGCCCTCGAAGGCGATCGGATAGTCGCCATGTCCGAAGCCGTAAGGGCCGACCCGGTCGGACGCTTCGGCCCGCAGGCGGGCCAGCAGGTCGTCGCAGCTGTTCACGGTGTCCAGCGCCGAGGTCAGCACGATCTCTGACGAGTCGATGTCGGTGGCCGGTGTGGTGCCGGCGTCGTCCCCGGTTGAATCGGGGCTACAGGCCGAAGCGGCCAGGGTGGCGGCCAGAACGACGGCGGCGGTCTTGGTGACGAACGGGGTGAGTCGACGGGGTGACATCGTGGTTGCTTTCGTGAGGACTTCAGGGCTGTTCAGTGGCTCTGACGACCATTCGGCAGGCCCGGTTCCCCAAGGTGGCGTTCGTCACGTCCTTTGTCATCTGGTCGTAACCTTCGTCGATCTACCATCGAGATCATGGCTCTGGCTCCGGCAATGCTTGCAGCAAAAAGCGTGGCCGCAGCTCGTTTTCTGCTGCAAGAATTGGGGGCCGACCCGGCCGGTCGACCTGCCCCGTTAGGCCGAGGCCGGCATCCAGGAGGGTCGGGTGGCTTCGAACCGGTCGATCTCCTCGACGTGGCGGAGGCTGAGCCCGATGTCGTCCAGCCCCTGCAGGAACCGTTCCCGGGTGGCGTCGTCGAGAGGGAACCGCTCGGCGATTCCCAGCTCAGGTATCTCCAGCAGTCGCCGTTCGACGTCGACGGTGATCTCCAGATCGGGATTGGCTTCGACCTCGTCCAGCAGCCGGCGGCCCAGTTCAGCCGCCACCACCACCGGCACCAGACCGTTCTTGGTCGAGTTGTTACGAAAAATGTCACCGAAACGGGGTGAGATCACCGCCTCGAAGCCACCCTGCTGGATGGCCCACACGGCGTGCTCCCGGGAGGAACCAACCCCGAAATTGGGGCCACCGATCAAGATGTTGGCCCCGGCGAACCGTTCGTCGTTCATCACGAAGGCCGGGTCGTCCCGCCACTCGGAGAACAAGCCCTTCTCGAACCCGGTGCGCTCAACCTGTTTGAGCCAGTCGGAAGGGATGATCTGATCGGTGTCGACGTCGGACCGATCGAGGGGAACGGCCCGGCCGGTGACGATTCGTACTGCCTTCATCTACGTTCTCCTTCCACGATGTTTCGCCGGCGGCGAAACTCGGGGTGAGCGGTGGAGCCGATCACCCGTCCAGGTCGGCCGGGCTGGCAAAGTGGCCCAGAATGGCGGTGGCGGCGGCCACACCGGGTGAAACCAGATGGGTCCGCCCACCCCGACCCTGGCGGCCCTCGAAGTTACGGTTGCTGGTTGACGCCGACCGTTCACCAACGGTCAGCTTGTCGGGGTTCATGGCCAGACACATCGAACAGCCCGGCTCCCGCCAGTCGAAACCGGCGTTGCTGAAGATGGTGTCGAGCCCCTCGGCTTCGGCCTGCCGCTTCACCCGGTAGGAACCGGGCACCACCAGCGTGCGCACCCCGTCTTTGACCCGACGGCCCTTGGCCACCTCGGCCGCGGCCCGCAGATCTTCGATCCGGCTGTTGGTGCAGGACCCGATGAAGACGGTGTCGACGGCCACGTCGCGCATGGAGGTGCCGGCCGACAAACCCATGTAGTCCAAGGCCCGCTGGGCCGCCTGGCGGTCTCCGTCGGTGGCCATGGACGCCGGATCGGGAATGGTGGCATCGAGCGCCATGACCTGGCCCGGATTGGTGCCCCAGGAGACCTGGGGGCCGATGGTTGAGCCGTCGAGCACCACCTCACGGTCGAAGCGGGCACCGTCGTCGGTGGGCAACCGGCGCCAGGCCTCCACCGCCTTGTCCCAGGCCTCGCCGCTGGGGGCGTGGTCCCGGCCCCGCAGGTAGGTGAAGGTGGTCTCGTCGGGGGCGACCAGTCCGGCTTTGGCCCCGGCCTCGATCGACATGTTGCAGACCGTCATACGGCCTTCCATCGACATGTCCCGGAACACTTGACCCCGGTACTCGATGATGTGGCCGATGCCACCGCCGGTGCCGATCTCGCCGATGATGGCCAGGATCACATCCTTCGGTGTCGACCCCGCCGGCAGCCGCCCGTCGACGGTGATGGCCATGGTCTTGGGTCGCATCTGGGGCAGGGTCTGGGTGGCCAGGACATGCTCCACCTCGCTGGTACCGATCCCGAAGGCAATGGCGCCGAACGCCCCGTGGGTGGCGGTATGGGAATCACCACACACCACCGTCATGCCGGGCTGGGTCAAACCCTGCTCCGGGCCGATGACGTGCACGATGCCCTGACCCTCGGATCCCATCTCGTGGTTGGTGATGCCGAACTCGGCGGCGTTGGCCCGCAGCGTCTCCACCTGCTTGCGGCTGATCGGGTCGGCGATCGGCTGGTCGATGTTCTCGGTCGGGACGTTGTGATCCTCGGTGGCCACGGTGAGATCGGGGCGCCGGACCTTGCGTCCAGCCAAGCGGAGGCCGTCGAAGGCCTGGGGTGAGGTGACCTCATGCACGAGGTGGAGGTCGATGTAGAGCAGGTCGGGTTCTCCAGGTCCCCCGGGGTGCACGACATGGTTGTCCCACACCTTCTCGATCAGGGTTTTCGTGTCGGCCACAGCGCCTCTCCTCGTCTTTAGACTTCGACGTCGACCACGGTGACGTTCATGTCGCCGCTCGGAGCCTCGAACGTCACGGTGTCGCCCTTGCCCGCTCCCAGCAACGCTTGACCCAGTGGCGAACCGGGCGACATGACCGTCAGCCCTTCGCGCCGTTCCTCGATGGAGCCGAGCAGGTACTTCTCAACATCGTCGTCGCCCTCGTATTGGATCGAGACCACGCATCCGGCCTGCACGGTCAGGTCGTCGCCATCGCCTGTGATCTCCACGATCTCGGCGTTCTCGATGATGTTGGCCAGATGAATGATCCGGCCCTCCATCTTGCCCTGTTCCTCCTTGGCCGCGTGGTAGTCGCCGTTCTCCGAGAGGTCACCGAGCTCCCGGGCCGCCTCGATCTTCTTGGCGATTTCGATTCGACCCCGGGTGGTGAGATCGTCGTGCTCGGCCTTCAGCCGGTCGAAGGCTTCCCGGGAAAGTTTTTGCGAATCAGCCACCCTGGCATCGTAGCCAACGAACGTTGTGATAAACATCGGCCATGAGAACACATTGGATCCTCAGCCCCGTCGCCCCCTTGAACGTCGGTGGCGTGGCGGCGGCGCTGCTCCTGGCCGCGTTGCTGATCTTCGGTTGCGGCAATGACGGCCGGGAACTGACCGAAGCCGAGCAGGAGTTGCTGGATGCCGACGGCTATGTTGACCTCGGCACATCTCTGGTGGCGGTTGGTACCCAGGCT
Organism: Acidimicrobiales bacterium; assembly: GCA_965216685.1. Taxonomy (GTDB): domain Bacteria; phylum Actinomycetota; class Acidimicrobiia; order Acidimicrobiales; family SZUA-35; genus JAHELU01. Next base: position 814,751 of record OZ244195.1, on the reverse strand, counting down.
CCGATCGACGACCAACTCGATCTCAGCGCCGGCCGGGTGGCCGAGGAGGACGCCGAGATCATCGTCATGTACACCGGCGAGCCCGCCATCGATGAGACCATAACGGTCGACGTCGCCTCGGTCACCGCGGTCGGTCCCTACCGGATCCACCTCAAGGCGGTGCAGGGGTCGAGCCTTCTCGTGGACGTGGCCCGACAGCAGTAACGTCCGACGCCCGGCCCCGACGCCCTACGCTTGGGCCGGGCCGATTCCAGGTGGCGGGCTGACGTCAGTTGCTCAGCCAGAGACTGCCGAACCAGGTGGCGGCCCAGCCGATGACGTAGGCCGCCAGCTGATCGACCCGGCTGAACCGGCGGCGAAACAGATTCTCCTCGAGAATGACAACGTCGGCCTCACTGCCGTAGATCTCGAAGATCTCTCGACGGGTCAGCAGACCGAGCACGATCAGTAGCGTGATGAGGTAGGCGATGGCCGAGACCGTGGCCCGACCCTCGGCATCCTCCCGGCCACAGCCGGCTCGCACGATAAGGGCGATCAGGATGCCGGCGGGGATGGTCAGCCACGGAGTCTCGGAGAGGCCGAGCAGTTCAGCCGCCGACCAGGCCGAACCGGTCAACAGCACCGCCACCACCCCGGACAGGAAGAGCGAGGCCGGGCTGGCTTTGCGGGGTATCGGGTTGACGGTGTGGCCGGTCGTCACCCGGGTCTTGGCCCACTCCGGGTCCTGAGGCGACTCCCGCTCGGCTTCGAACCACTCCTTGGGTGTTGACCGCATCGACAGGTCGTGGGACTCCGACTCGGTCTGCTCCGGATCCGGAGCGTCAGGGTTCGAGTCGGATTCGGGAACGGTCGAGTGGTCGGTCACGGCAAACAGTCCTTCTGTTCTCCATCACATCGGAGCCGTGGCCGCCATCTTGAGTGGCGGGGTTGGATAACCTGGGCCCCATGGCTGAAACGACCTATCGAGTAGCAGTCGTCGGCGGCGACGGAATCGGCCCTGAAGTGATCGCCCAGGGCCTCCGGGTCATCGATGCATCCGGGGTCAACCTCGAGACCTTCGACTATGACCTGGGAGGCACCCGCTACCTCTCGGACGGCACCATCCTTCCCGACCCCGTGCTCGACGAGTGGCGTCAACTCGACGGGATCTACCTGGGAGCGGTGGGAACCCCCGATGTTCCCCCCGGGGTGATCGAGCGGGGATTGCTGCTGAAGATGAGGTTCGACCTCGACCTCTATGTCAATCAGCGGCCATTCGAAACCGACGACCACGACTTCGTGGTCATTCGGGAGAACACCGAGGGCTCCTATGCCGGCGAGGGCGGTCTCTTGCGACGGGGAACCCCTCACGAGATCGCCACGCAGGGTTCGGTCAACACCCGGATGGGGGCCGAACGGGCAATCCGCTACGCCTTTGACCTGGCCATGAGTAGGCGCAAACACCTGACCCTGGTCCACAAGACAAACGTGTTGACCTTTTCCGGAGACCTGTGGCAGCGGGCATTCGACGATGTGGCGGCCCACTACCCGGACGTGGAAACGGCCTACAATCATGTCGACGCCGCCTGCATCTACTTCGTCCAGGATCCCCAACGGTACGACGTGATCGTCACCGACAACCTGTTCGGCGACATCCTCACCGATCTCGGTGGCGCGGTATCGGGGGGAATCGGCCTGGCCGCCTCGGCCAACCTCAACCCCGCCCGTACCGGTCCGTCGATGTTCGAACCGGTGCACGGGTCGGCCCCCGACATCGCCGGGCAAGACAAAGCCAACCCCATTGCCGCCATCCTCTCCGGGGCGATGATGCTGCGGTTCTTCGGCGAAACCGAAGCGGCCGATCGCATCCACAGCGCCTGCATGGCCGCCAGCCACATCCAGGGTTCCACCGGCGAGGTGGCCGACGCCGTCCTGGCCAAGCTCTAGCGCTCCGATGAGTGCAACCGAGATCAGCCGTAGGGGCGAACGGGACTCCCGCTGGCCCGCCGCCATCGACATTTTCGACACCACCCTGCGCGACGGATCGCAGTTCGAAGGCATCGCCCTCACCGCCGATGACAAACTGAAGATTGCACGACTGCTCGACAAGCTGGGCGTGCACTACATCGAGGGCGGCTGGCCCGGTGCCAACCCACGCGACGACGAGTTCTTCCGGCGGGCGGCGGCCGGTGAACTGCACCTGGCTACCTCGACCCTGGTGGCCTTCGGTTCGACCCGCCGCCCCAAGGGCAAGGTCGACGCCGACCAGACGCTGGCCAATCTGTTGGCGGCCCAAACCGACGTGGTCTGCATCGTGGCCAAGTCGTGGGACTACCACGTGACCGAAGCCTTGCGAACCACCCTTGACGAGGGCGTGGCCATGATCTCCGACTCGGTGCGCTACCTGATCGATCAGGGCAAGCGGGTGTTCGTCGATTTCGAGCATTTCTTCGACGGCTACAAACGAAACCCGGAGTTCACCCTGCGGGCGGTGGAGGCGGCCGCCGTTTCGGGAGCCGAGGCGTTGGTGTTGTGCGACACCAACGGTGGCTCGCTACCGCATGAGGTCGAGTCGGCCACGGCTGCCATCGTGTCGGCCTTCGGTGATTTGACGATCGGCATGCACACCCAGAACGACACCGGTTGCGCCGTGGCCAACGCCGTGGCCGGGGTGCGAGCCGGTGCCACCCACGTCCAGGGTACGATCAACGGTTACGGCGAGCGGACCGGGAACTGCGATCTCACCACCTTCATCCCCAACATGACGTTGAAGATGGGCATCGCCACGGTGCCCGACGAGTGCATGACCAGGCTCAGCTCCATCAGCCACCATGTGGCTGAGCTGGTCAACCTGCCGCCCATGCCCCAACAGCCCTACGTCGGCCAGTCGGCCTTCGCCCACAAGGCGGGCCTGCACACCTCGGCCATTGCCCGCCGACCCGACGCCTACGAGCACGTGGATCCGGCCGAGGTGGGCAACGGAACCCGGTTCCTGGTGTCGGACCTCTCAGGTCGGTCAACGCTGGAACTGAAAGCCCAGGAGATGGGTCTCGATATCGACGGTGGCCAGCTCGGCGCAGTCCTCGACGAGTTGAAGAAGCTGGAGCACGCCGGCTATCACTTCGAAGCGGCCGACGCCTCCCTTGAACTGCTGATGCGTCGGGCCACCGGGTGGCACAACCGGTTCTTCGAGCTGGAGTCGTTCCGGGTCATGGTCGAACACCGGCCTGGCCTGCCCATGGCGGCCGAACAGAATCCTCTCGGCCATTACGACGGAGTGGAGACCGAGGCCACCATCAAACTCCGGATCGGTGCGGAACGGGTGGTGGCCACCGGCGAGGGTAACGGTCCGGTCAACGCGCTGGATGCGGCCTTCCGGTTGGCGGTGGCCCGGGTCGACAGCTCCGAGTTCGACGTGCTGGATCGGGTCCGCCTGACCGACTACAAGGTCCGTATCATCGACTCCAGCGAGGGCACGGGCGCCATCACCCGGGTTCTGATCGACGCCACCGACGGCGATCGTCACTGGAGCACGGTCGGGGTGAGCGAGAACATCATCGAAGCATCGTGGCAGGCCCTGGCCGACTCCATGATCTACGCCCTGATCTGACCCCACCCCCACCCGTTCTGTGCGTTCGGCGCCCCGTTTTCGGGGTCCACGGCGCACAGAAGAAGTCGGGTCAGTCTGCCGTCAGGGCGGCCACGGGGATGGTGTCGAGTCCGGTACCCCGGGGCAGGCCGGCCGGGCAGGTGGCGTCGGCCCCCACCGCCCGCTCGGGGTGCAACAGATCAGCCCGCCGGCTCTCGGGATCGGACAGGCGCCGGAGAGCCAGCAGGGCGGGGACGGCCAGCACGGTGATGGCGCCGCCGACCACGTAGCCAACGCTGTAGGAGCGACGCTCGGCCACCACGCCGAGGCCGACCTGGCCGCCGGCCCCGCCGATCGATGACACCATGGCGTCGAAGGAGACCACCGTGGCCCGGTGCTCCGACTCCACCAGCTGGTGCATGTAGGCCTGCCGAACCGGCATCATCAGCCCCATGGCCCCGGCCAGGACCATGAGGGCCCCGCCGGCCGCTACCGCATTGTCGGCCAATCCAATGGCGACGCCGGCGAGGGTGGACACCGTCGCCCCGATGATCAGCAGGGTGGAGCGTCGACCACAGCGGCGGCCGGCCAAATCGACGATCTGGTTGCCGATGATGGTGGCCACCGAGAGCCCGGCGGTGGCCAGACCGACGATCCACACGGCGTCGGTGGCCAGTAGCTCGAGCAGGTACGGCTGCATGGCGTAGAAGGCCCAGCCCATGAAGATGGCCCGAGCGGCGCCTGCCATCATCAGCAGTCGAAGGCCTGGCTGGTTCCAGCCATTGCTGATACCGACGGCGGTTTGATCGGCCAGCCGGGCCGGAATCTCCGACAGCCGCAACGGCTGGGGTTCGAATCCGACCTCGTGCATGAGCCGCGCCGCCAGCACCAGCACCACTCCGAGTAGGACGGCCCGGGCCATGAACGGCACGTCCAAATCGATCTGCCCCAGGAAGCCGCCGGCAACCGTCCCCACCAGCATGGCCACGCCGTTGACCTGCTGGCCCCGGGCGAAGATGGGATCAAGGTTGGTGTCGTTGTCGGTGGTGGCCAGCGCATCGACCAACCAGGCCTCCAGGGCCCCGGAGTAGAAGGTGAAACCCAGACCCATGAGGATCGAGATGAGACCGAAGGTCAGCAGCGACGCCTCGGCCCGAGCGGCCAGCAGATAGGCGATGGTGGTGGCCGACAGAATGGCGACACTGGCCAGATAGGAGACTCGACGGCCCAGGGTGTCGGCCACCACCCCGGTGGGGATCTCGAACAGCACCATGCCCCCTGAGAACAGGGCGTTGGCAATGAACACGTCGGCCACCGACAGGCCGGCGTCGAGCAGGAAGAGCGTATTGACCGACCAGATCAGAGAGGCCGCCAGGGTGTAGGTGCCGGCCAGGGTCATGTAGGTGTTGATGATGCGCTGGGATGACATGAGGATCGCCTGTCGCGGGCCGGAAGCGATGGCCCGCTCCCGTAGTGTGTCATATCGTCGACTCCGGCCCCGGCACAGTCGACACACGGGCCACTAGTGTCCTGTCAGGCTGATCATGTCACATATTCGCCGGCGTCTGACGCCCCTGGCAGCGTCCTCGTTCCTCCGCTACCACCAGGTAGCGAGCGGAACTGCGTCCTTGCCAGGAGCGCCATCAGCTCGTCGAATAAGGCAACGGACCAACCTGACAGGACACTAGGCTCGGGCTGGTGAGTCGTGACGCCAGCGAAGTGCCGTGCCGTTTGATCGACGATCCCACCCTGCTGGCCGAGGTGGAGAAGGCGCTGTCGGTGGCTGAGCGTGTGGCCATCGACACCGAGGTCCCGATCGCCGGACCCGGTGTCGGTCGGATGCGGGTCATGTCGGTGGCCACCCGCTCCGACGACGGAACGGAGGCGGCCTTCGTGATCGACGCCCGGGACGTCGATCCCACCCTGCTGGCCCCGCTGCTGACCGGCATCACCGCTGACGCCTGGAACGCCCACTTCGATGCCCGGGTGATCGACCGGGCCGTCTGGCAACAGGCCGACACCACCGACGGCTTGCGGTGGTGGGATGCCCAGCTGGCCGACGCTCTCCTCTTCCAGGGCCGGAGTGGTTTCACCTGGTATCACGGACTGGCCTGGGCCACCCGCCACTACCTCGGGGTTGAGATCGACGGTAAGGGCACGGTGCAGCTCTCGTATCAGCAGTTGGATGACCTGAGCGAGGAGCAGGTCCGTTATGCCGCCGCCGATGCCGTCTACACGATGTGGGTGGGCGATCGTCTGCGGCGGGAGCTGGCTGCCGCCGGTCTGGAGACGGTGTGCGAGATCGAGCAGGCGGCCCGACCGTTTCTTGATCAGATGCAGCGCACCGGGCTGCCCTTCGACTGGCCGGGCTGGCGGGCCGAACTCGATCAGCTGGAGCATCAGCGGGGCGAGGTGCTCACCCGCCTGGCCATGATGACCGGTGGTGGGCAGGCATCGTTGTTCGAGCCGACGGTACAGCCGACCTGGAATCCGGCCTCCGATGCCCAGGTTCGGGAGGCGCTGAACCGGTGGGCGGCCGACGACGTCAGGGCCTGGACGGCGCTTCGCTTCGGCCAGGCCCGACCGCTGACGAAATACGATTCGGTGACTGCCGCTGTGCTCCGGGAGATCAGCGGTGACGTGGCCAACGCCCTGTTGGAGTTTCGCACCCTTTCCAAAACCCTCAGCACCTACGGGGAGTCGATTCACGAGCACGTCCATGACGACGGCCGGATGCGGCCCCAGTATCTTCAGGTGGTCGGTACCAACACCGGCCGGCTGGCCAGCCGCAATCCCAACGCCCAGAATCTGACGCCGAGAATGAAACCGTTCGTGCGACCCCACGACGGGGCCCGGGTTTTCGTATACGCCGACATGAGCCAGGCCGAGCTGCGGTACCTGGCCCAGGTGGCCGAAGACGAGGCATTGCGGGCGGCCTTTGCCCGGGGCGACGACGTACACGTCTCGACGGCGGCCACCATGTTCGGTTTCGATGCCGCCGCCCTGGAGGCCTCGGATCCCCAACGGTTCAAGCACCTACGCCAGATCGCCAAGGCCCTCAACTTCGGCATCGCCTATGGCTCGGGAGCGGCTGCCCTGGCCCGCTCGCTCAGCGCCGAGGGAACGCCGACCACAAAATCAGAAGCGGAGAATCTGCTCGACCAATATCGTCGCACCTACCCCGGCGTGGCGGCCTGGGCCCGCGATCGTATCGCCGAGATCGACGGCCTCCGGACCACGACTGACACGATCGACTGGTCGCAGTCGCTGCGCCTGGCCCGGGGCTACCGGGAACTGGCCGATCGTCGGCGAGCCTTCCGGGCCGGCAACGGCCGCTGGCCGACGCCGGCTGAGCTGGTCGACTCCCACCCTGATCGGGTGACCACCGACACCGAAACCCTGACCGCCGAGACCGAATGGCTGCTCCAATACCAGGCCCCGGTGGCCCTGACCGCAAGCGGCGAGCCATTCGTGTTCGCCAGCCGTACCCTGTCGGGTCGGCGCCAGCAGTTCAATCTCCACCTTGATCGGCTACTCCTCGTGGCCGCGGTCGACGCCGTTCGATCGACATCGCCCGACCTGGCCCGGGTTCGGTCTCTCTTCGAGCGCGACCACGGCCTGTATCTCGATGCCAACGCCGGCGATGGAGTGGACCCGGAAACCCGTTTGGCCCGGGAATTCGATGATCGGTCGTTGCGGGTGGCCTACGTCGATGCCGTGGTGACCGAGTTGGGGCAGGAAACGGCCTATCGGATACTGGATCGGGCGGCCAAGGAGCGGGTGTCGGCCATGGTGAATGCCTGGCGTAACGCCCCGATTCAGGGCGGCGTAGCCGACATCATGCTGGTGGCCTACGCCGATCTGCACCGGCGTCTGGGTCGGTTCCAGCATGCTGTGCCGGTGCAGACGGTGCACGATTCGGTCACCATCGAGTGCCGGCGGGTCGATGCCGAGGCGGTGGCGGCCGAGGTGGTCGAGGCCTTGGAGGCGGCCGCCCGCCGATTCTGCCCCGACGTCGTGCCCAAGGCCGATGTCGATATCCGCCGCTCGCTGGCCGAGGCCGATTCGCTGTCGTAGTCGCCATCCAGGATCGATCCCGTCTGGCGGGGCCCAAATATCAGGGGCGGCGGGTTATGAAGTTGCCCCGGATGGAGCGGTTGCCGACGGCTGTGCCGGCCTCGACCCCCTCGGTGAGGAAGCGATGGATCCGCTTGGATGTTTCGGTGGGCTGGGTGTAGAGGAAGAGATGTCCTCCGTCGACGATCTCCAGTTCGGAATGGGGAATTCTCCGGGCCATGGCCTCTGCGTTGGACGCCGGGATGATGGGGTCGTCGTCGCCGGCCATGATCAGCGTGGGTTGGGTCAGGTCTTCGAGCCAGGGCCAGCTGGTCCAGCGGCGCAGGGCCAGCAGCTGCCAGGTGTAACCGAGGGTGGACGGTGGTCGGCTGGCTCGTACCCGGGCGTGTTCCCGGATCAGTTGACGATTGCTGCGGATGGCGCCGCCGTAGAGGGTGGGGGCCACCTGGTAGAGGTACTGCGGCGAGTAGTAGCGGGTGGGCGACAGCAGAATCGACATGGCGGCCGGACGCCCCGGGGTCGATGTCCAGCCGTGCATGGTCGCCGTCAGTACCAGTCGGCCGACCTTGGTCGGATGTCGGTAGGCCAGCTCCTGGGCCACGGCACCACCCCATGACAGTCCCAACACGTCGACCTGCTGGTGTTCGAGGGCATCGATCAGGTCGGCCATGAGCCGGGCCAGCTGACGGATGGTGGGAGGGTAGAGCGGGGTCGAGGAGAAGCCGACGCCGGGAGCGTCGAAGGTGATGACCTCCCGTTCGCTCAGCACGTCGAGGGCGTCGACAAAAGGTTCGAACAGCTCGCCGGTGGCGCCGATGCCGTTGATCAGCAGCAGCGGCCGTGGCCCGTCCGGGGTGGAATAGCCACGCTGGCGGACGGCAATTCGCAGCCCGTGGAGATCAAGGATACGCCGCCCCAGCTGATCGCCGGGATTGGAAACGACGCCGCTGACAGCGGCCAGGGCATCGGGCCGGATGGTGCCGTCAGGCCGTCTCGTGGACGTAGGTGCCGGGGGCCGGCCCAAGGCTGGGGTAGTCGGCGCTGTCGAGCCGCTTGGGCGCGTTGACGAGGCCATCAGAGCGTGTGCTGAGCCAGTCGAACCAGTGCGTCCACCACGACCCATTATGTTCAGTGGCTTCCTCCAGCCACGAATCCGGGGTGAATTGCTTCTTCTTGGATTTGGACTTTGAGTTCTTTGACCCACGGGGCTTGTCGATGGCCAGGTATTTTGCCTTCGGATTGTCGGTCGGGCAGACCAGGGTCTGCACGTGACCGGAGGTGCAGAGTACGAACTCGGCGTCGCCTCCCACCATGTTGACGGTGTTGAGGCAGCCCTCCCACGGCGTGATGTGGTCGGTCTTGCCGCCGACGACGTAGGTGTCGTGCTTGATCTGACGGAGATCGAGCTTTTCCCCCAAGACCTCGGTGGCACCGGGAACGGTCAGCGTGTTCTGGGCCGAGATGGCCATGAAGTCGGCATGGAGGCCGGCCGGCATGTTGGCCGAATCGACGTTCCAGGCCAGCACGTCGAAGGCCGGTGGCTTGCGGCCCATGAGGTAGTTGTTGACCCAGTAGTTCCACACCAGGTCATTGGGCCGGAGGAAGGCGAACATCTGGCCGAGGTCCCGGCCCGACAGGATCCCGGCGGCCTGTGATCGTTGCACGATGGCGCCGGTGTTAGCTCCCGAGATCATGGAGGCCAGCAGGGTTGGGTTGCCCCAGTCAAGGCCGGTGACCAGATAACTGGTGGAGTTGACCCGGCTGTCGCCGATGGCCTGTAGGTAGCCGTTCAGGGCGGCAGTGGTGATACCCCCGGCGCACACGCCGAGCAGGTTGAGGTCCTTCTGTTTGGTCAGGGCCAGTACGGCGTCCATGGCCTCCAGCAGCGAAACGACGTAGAAGTCCATGTCCCAGTGCCGTTGTTCCGGGGTGACGTTGCGCCAGGAGACCATGAACACCTGCTGGCCTTCGGCCACGGCGGCTTCGGCCAGACTGCGGCCCGGAGCCAGGTCGAGGACGTAGTACTTGTTGATCTGTGGGGGGACGATCATCATCGGCCGCTTGCGGACCTTGGCCGTCGTCGGGGTGTAGCGCAACAGTTCGAGAACCTCGTTGCGAAAGACGACCTCGCCTGGCGTCACGGCAATGGTCTCGCCGATCTTGAACGGCTCGGTGTCGACCATTGACGGCATACCACCGTTGCCGGCCTGATCGGCCAGCCAGTTGCGGAAGCCCTGCTGAAGGCTGCGGCCCCGGGTGGCAATGGCCTCCTCCATGGCTTTGGGATTGCCAATGAGAGTGTTGGACGGGGCGACGGCTTCGGTCACCAGGTCGGCCATGAAGTGTCCCTGTCGGGTGGTGCCGTCGCCCAGTTCCAGATCGTCGATGTAGCCGTGCACGGTTTCCCGCCAGGCCAGGTACTGCTGACCAAGACGGCGAAGTACCGGGTTCGACTCGTATTGCTGGTGGTCGAAGCGCCGGTCATCGGTTGGCTCGATGTCGCTGACGCCGAGCAGGATCTTGGCCGACTCGGTGGCCAGGCCGGCGGCCCGGCGAAGGGCAACCGCCGGTTTGGTCACCATGGCGGCGCCGATCTGCTGGAAGGCGCTGGGCTCGGACTCGACCCTGGCCAGAGGGTCGGGACCGAAGAACGGGTTGAAGGTTCGGATGGCCTCGAAGGCGGCGTCGAAGATCTCCTCGTCGGACTGGACCGGCTCCTGGTCGTCGACGTTTCCGGTGGCCGAACGCTTGTTACTCATGGTGCTTCTCCGTCTTGGGCCCGCGGCTGCGAAAGAGGGCGAACCGGCCGCCGACCGAAGGGAACATCCCCCTCTCGATCACTAAAGTAAACTTGTAACCGATTGTCAAATTCGATCTTTCGATCAGCATCCATCGCAAGAACAGATCGGCAACGGATTGGCCGATGTGACTACGCTAAGAGCGGGCGCGAGCAGGCAGTCGCCCGCACGCCGAGCGCCATCACGCAACCAGCCGGCAGAAACGAGGAATGAACATGTCACAGGATCGTTGGCAGGAGGTTAAGGCCAAAGTCGAGGGCCTTGGCCTCAAACTGAAGCTGCATCTTGAGCAGGAGAATCAGGAAATCGATGTGGACGGTGAAGCCGGTCAAACTCAGGCCGCCATCGAAGAAATGGGGGCCAAGCTCCAGGATGCGGTGAACAGCCTGGGTAATGCGGCCAAGGATCCAGCCATCCGGGCCGATCTGAGGGACCTGGGCGAACTGCTGCGGGACGCCATGAACGAGACCATCTCCACTGTTGGCTCGGAGATGGGCGACATCCTGAAGAAGACCAAGGGTGAGATGGCGGCCGATCAGGTGGAAGCGGCACCCGATGCCGAGTCGGTGGCCGACGATGCCACTGGTGGCGAGGGCCCCGACGACGCACCGGCGGCCTAGCCGCCCTGTCGATCGGGACCCCGCTACGGGCGGAAGTTTCGCAGGACCTCGAGGAGTGCCCGCTTCTGGGTTTCCGTCAGGTCGGGATCGCCCAGGATTCCAGCCTCAGCCGTGAGGGGCTGGGCGTCGTCGGCTGATTCCGACTCCTCCGGTGCCCCCATGAAGCGAAGCAGGTTGTCGACGCCGATGTTGAGGCCTCCGGCGATTGATCGCAGCACCCGGATCGACGGCTCGTGAAGGCCTCGCTCAAGCTGACTCATATAGGTGTCGGACAGGTTGACCAGGGACGCCAACTCCCGCTGGGACATCTCGGCCAGCTTTCGCTGGGACCGGATGTAGTTGCCGAGCTGGCGGAGGTTGGCCTGCCAAAGATCGTCGTCCGAACTCATGGTTTGAATCGTAGTGTCGAAGAACGGACGATGCGGTGGGGGGCTCAGGCCCCGGCCACCGCATCGTCATGAATCTGCGAGTTCCCGTAGGGGATGATGTTACTTCTTGGCGGCCTTGGCCTTGGGGGCCTTGGGCATCCAGATGTCGACCATCTCCTCGGTGAACTTGCGGGTGTTCTGCAGCCACTCGGCGGTTATGTCGAAGGCTTGGCCAACGAGGTCGGTGTCGGCCATGGCCGGGATCTTGAGGTCGGGCAGGGGCAGGGTTTCGGCCATGCCGCCGAGCGACTCGGCCAGTTCCTTGTTGGCCTTGATTACCCGATCCTGGACGTCGGTTACGAGCTCGAGGCTCTGGCGCTGGGCGTCGATGAGGGTGGATCCGATCATTTCGGTTCTCCTGTGATTGAGGGCGAGGTCGAAGGGGGAGATCGACCTCAAAGTTTTCTTGCTTTCATGCAAAGTATAGTGCGCAGCGGTGATGTGTCAACCTGATTGGCAGGTGACGGTCGACACACGGTGATCAGGACGTGGGATCAGGACGTGGGGTCAGGACGACAGGGCGTAAAGGCCCGACAGCTCGGAGGCCAGGCGCCGCAGGTTGGCCACCACACCATCGGGCGCCTCGGTCAGGCGGACCCGCTTACCCAGGCCGGCCAGCTGGCCGGCCATGGCCGCGTCATCATGGGTGGCCAGACGAACGGTGATCCGCCCGTCATCGCCCCGGTCAAGGATCTCCAGGCCGGTGCCGAACAGCCACTGCAATGGGCGCATGGCGTCGGCTTCGACCACCGCGGTCACCACCGACTTGACCCGCAGGGCGGCGACATCGGCCAGAACCGCCTCCCACTCATCGTCCAGCTCGTATGACGGTGGACGCTCGACGGGCCCGTCGATCGGTACGGCCGAACGAATGCGATCGACTCGAAACGTCCTCTTTCCCTGCTCGGTCAGGGCCATGAGATACCAGACACCTCGCTTGGACACCAGACCGAGTGGGCTGATCTCCCGCGACGACGGACCGCGGCGAGGGGATTGGTAGTCGATGTTCAGTCGCCGACCGTCGATGACGGCGTCGGTGACCACGGCGAGATGGGGCGGGGCATCGGGGCTTGTCGGATCCCGCCAGCCGGTGTCGTCGAAACGGATCGACGCCGACACCGATTCGGCCTCGTCCCGGAACGGTTCCGGAAGGGCGGCGGCCAGCTTGCGCAGAGCGGTCCGAAGGTGAGGGTGAGCATCGAGCGAGCGACCGGCGGCCACGAACAAGGCCCGGGCCTCGTTCGACGTCAAACCCGAAAGGTCGGTTGATCCACCGCCCAGCAGCCTCCAGCCACCACCCCGACCGGGCTGGGAGTACACCGGCACACCGGAGGCCGACAACGCTTCGAAGTCGCGGCGGGCGGTACGAACCGAGATCTCCAGTTCGGCTGCCGCCTCGGCCGCGGTGACGGTGCCTTTGCGCTGCAACATGAGCAGCAGGGCGACGAGGCGATCAGCTCGCATGAGATCCTCCCATGGGTCCAGGGTAGGGGAGATTCTGTAAAGTGGCCAGAAGGTGGCCACTTTACTGGGACACACTGATCGTCATGACAACATCTGAGACAACCAACAGTCCGACCGGAAACCAGTCGCTGGATCCGGCCGATCCCCGCTACGGCCTGGCCGCCGCCCTGACCGGAGCCAACCGAGTGATCGGTGCGGCGTCGCAGCTCGACCGCGACGGTCTGAACCGTCCCACCCCGTGTCCCGAGTTCACCGTCGAGGAGCTGCTGGAACACATGCTGTTTGTGGCCCGCCGGGTGGCCTGGATCGGCAGCGGCGGACACTTCGCCGAGACCCCGGCTGACCCGGTGGGCGGGCAATGGGGAAGTGAGTTCCAGACTCGGGCCGAAGCCATCCACGGCGCCTGGGCCGACCCGGCCAAACTGAACCAGACCTTCCAGGTTCCGTGGGGTGAGGCCCCGGGGGCGGCCCTCATGATGACCTACACCGCCGAGTTCGCCGCCCACTCGTGGGATCTGGCCAAGGCCATCGGCGTCGACATCGAAATCGACGACTCGGCCCTGGTGGCCGCAGCCGGAGCGGTGAAGTTCATACCGGCCGAAGGCCGGGACGACCCGGCCATCCCCTTCGGCCCCGTGGTCGATGCACCGGCCGATGCCACCAACCTCGAACAGATCCTGACCTGGACCGGCCGTTCTCTCGACTGGACCGCCCGCTGAGGTCGGTTGCGTCGCCGATTGATGAGTGGGCTAAGCCGGTTGCGGAGGGAGCCGTTCGGCCTGGAGGGCCGAACGGCGCACCTTCCCGGCGTCGTCCCGCAGCGGCTCGGTGGTCCACTCCACCGACCGCGGCAGCTTGTAGGTCACGAGGCGCTCGGCCATGAAGGCCAAAAGGCCGGGCTCGTCGAGGTTGCTGGTCGGCTGTCGCTGCACGATGGCGTGTACTCGACTGCCCTTCTCCTCATCGGGCAGTCCGATAACGGCCGATGACAGCACATCGGGGTGAGCGGCAATGGCGGCCTCCACCTCGGCCGGATAGACGTTGGCTCCACCGACCAGAATCATGTCGGATCGGCGGTCGCCCAGGTAGAGGAATCCGTCGGCGTCCATCCAGCCCATGTCGCCCAGCGTCTCCCAGCCGTCACGTGGGTCCGATCGAGCCCCGATGTAGCGATAGGTCGGGGTGTCCCGATCGGGATTGCGCATCCAGACTTCGCCCTCGACGCCGACGTCCACCTGGTTGCCGTCGGGATCGCAGATCTTGACCTCGCCCATGACCGGCCGACCCACCGATCCCGGATGATCGAGCCAATCGTTGCCGTCGATCACCGTGAACATCTGACCCTCGGTTCCACCGTAGAGTTCGAACAGCACATCGGGCCCCAACCAGTCGAGCCATTCCTGCTTCAACCATCGGGGGCAGGGTTCGGCCAGGTGAAAGGCGACTCGGAGCGATGACAGGTCGGCGCTGAACTTGGTGTCATCGTCGAGCTTCCAGATGCGTTGCATCATCGTCGGGACCAGATAGATGGCGCTGGCCCGGTACTGTTCGATCTGGCTCAGGGTCTCGGCGGCGTCGAACCGGGGGAGGAGGGCCACATGGCCGCCGGCCAGCAAGGTCAGGCAGCTCCAGATGAACGGACCGTTGTGGTAGAGCGGGCCGGGCACAACCATGGTCTCGGCCTTGGCCGCCCCGATGATGGCACCCAGCGATGCCAGGTTCTCGGTGTAGAGCGACGGGTCGCCCGACACGATGAGCTTCGGTCGACCGGTTGACCCTCCCGACGTCGGGGCTTTCCAGGCCGGTGAGACGGCGTCGGGCAGCTCGCTGTCGGCCAACGCCGCCGTGGTGTCGTCGGTGGCCGCCCCGGAGCGGAGGCAGTGCCGCCCGTCGACCTCGGCCCCTACCACCACCCGGGAGTCGGCCAGGTCAACGATCTGCTCCAGCTCCATCCCGGGCAGTCGAGCCGACACCGGTTGGGGAACAGCTCCGATCTTCCAGCAGGCCACCGTGGACAGCAGGAACTCGGCCGAATTCGGTTCGGCCACGGTGACGAAATCACCGCCGTTGACCCCGAGATCGGCCAGGCGGCGGGCAAACTGGTTGCTCCTGCGGTCGAGCTCGGCGTAGGTCGTCGTCGACTGCCCGATGGTGATGGCCGGGGCATCAGGCCTGCTTTCGGCCAGCCGGCGGATCCGTTGGGCAAACGAGATGTCGACAGACATGACGGCCAGTGAAGCGTCAGCGGTCACGGCGGTCAAGTTGCCGGTGGTGTCCTGGGTCGACAGAGCGCGGCCGAGCGGATCCGACGACAAGCTACGATCTGGTCGAGAGGAGGGTCCGTGGGAACCAACCGAACGCAACCATCACCGGTCGCCGTCGCCACCTTGGTTTTGGCCATCGGTATCGCCTCCGGGTGCGGAGACGATCCTCTCGATTCGATCTACCAGCGCAACGGAAACAACCTGTCCTACGAGGTTGTCGTCACCGAACAGGATTCGCTGGCCATGGTCGACGATCTGGCGGCGGCCGGCGCTCAGGCCTACACCGGGCCGCTGGTCGTGATCGACGACAGCCGGCCCGATCGCTCCGACTGGCATCGCTGGTGCCGATACCGCGATCAGGGTCAAGTCAGCCAATCAGGATGCCAGGGCATCGAGCCCACGGCCCCGGCTGAGGTACTGACCGTCTCGCTCTACCGATCGTCGACGTTCGACGAGGACCGTGTCGGCTTGGCCATCGAGCACAAGGGGCCGAACTGGCGGTTCGAATACAACGACGTCTTCGGCTGGTTCAGTTTGACCCTCCCCACCAGTACCTTCCCACCGGCAGCCGACCACTATCTACTCGAAACGGGATACGACTGGAACCTCCCGCCGCTGATCAGCGAGCGTCCGGTCGGCTCACAGCGGGAGGACGTCGGCCGCTACCTGGAATCGCCGGAATCGTTTCTGGAGCATGCCACATTGAAGATCGAGTCCCTCCGCACCCAGGCGCTGGGCTACCTGGACGACGGGTTGATCCGCCGGCTGAACAACTGTCGGACGGTGGAAGGATTCGAAGGGGTGACCCGGCGGGAGTGCGATGAGGTTGAACTGACCGAGGAGGAGGAAGACGGCGTCCGCCAGATCATCAACCAGGAGGTCGACCGCATGCTGGCCGAGGTCGAGGGCGATCATCAGCGGGCCCACCAACTCCTGGTGGCAGCCACCCTGGCCGCCGAATGTGACTGCTGGCCGTGACCGACCCAGCCCCGGGCCGAGGTCAGGCGCCGCTGACCGAGAGCTCCGAGGCGCCGGACCGGGATCGGTCGGGGGCCCGTCGGTTGCCGACGTATTCGGCGATGAGCACGCCGAGCGGGGCCGACAACCAGATGGAGATGAGTAGCGACACGGTGTTCCAGCCCCGCAGCAGCGGACCGGTGAAGACCAGCATGACCCGGAAGAGCCAGAAGGCTCCCCACATCGAGCCGATGTGGCGGATCATCCAGGTTCGGTGCGACGCCACATCGCCCCGGCGGACTCTGATCACCCCCATGACGGCGGTGCCGTAGACGACGGCCGACATGGAGTAGAAGCCCAGCTCGGCCAGGATGCCGCCATAGTCTTCGACCGAGCCGTGCTCAGAGGCCAGCCAAACCGCGCAGATGGTCCCCAAGGTCACCGCGGCGAAGGAGACCCGCCCGACCAGGCGATGACGGTCACGCTGCGATCCCAGGCCCGGCCGGGCCAGTTGATAGTGCATCAGCACGAAGGCGATGGAGTTGAAGAAGATGTGACCGTAGAGGAGGTTGGTCCGCAGTTGCGGTCCGTTGAGGAACCGGTCGTGGAAGGCCACTCCCCACGAGGGGTGGTTCACGTAGCGGTCACCCCAAACGGTGCAGCTGTTGTCGACGCAGGTGGCCAAGGCCGGTGCCCCCTCGGTCCGCCCCAATCCCAGATTGTCGAAGGTGTCGTAGATGCCGATGAAGAAGGCAATGGCGGCCGGTGGTCCCTCCACGAAGTAGCGGATGTTGAGCAGCAGCAGTAGGGCCAGCCCGAAAACGAAGAACGGTCCGAACCGGCGACGACGCAGCCCCCAGACCAGGAGCACGGCCCACACCGCCAGTAATCCGTAGAAGACGATTACGTCATAGGCGACCGTCATCAAGTCCACCCCCAAATCCGATACCGACCACGATAGGCCACCGCCGGTGGGCCGGACAAACGATCTGGGCTCAGTGGCCGGGTTTCCAGATCATGAGTATCAGGGCGGCGGCCAGCAACAGCTGCACGCCGGCTTCGCCCAGAGCCAGCCGGGCCAGGATGGGGCGGGCCGCCTTCGAGTCGGCTAGATCATCGTCGCCATCGCCGACCGCAGCCAGGTCCGACAACCGGGTTCGAGCCGGTCGGACCAGCCCATGGACCAGACCGATGATCACCAGCCAGATGATGAGCGCCGCCACAAGCCATGGTTCCCGGTATCGGAAGACGTCGTCGCTCAGGGCGATGAGCAGGATCCCGAAGGCCAACACACCGTACAAGCCGTACTCGGCCACCCTGGCCCCTCGGTCGGTGGCCCGAAGAAGGGGAAGGGCGTCGGCGGCTGGGGAGCGAGCTGCGCTGGCGTGGTAACCGCCGTGGGCGATCAGTGCGCCGAACCCGACGATGGCCGAGGCGATGTGTCCGAGCAGGAGGATGCGATAGATGACAGCGGTGGTTTCCATGGGCATGGCTCCAGGCGGTGGCGAGGTTGTCGGCGGCGGTGGGGACGGTGGCCGAGATCGCCTCGGCCGGGAAACGGCTTCGTGAGTGCTCGTCACCTGGACTGCACAGTAACCTGTTGAGCGTGGCAGCACCTGACTTTGTCCCCACCGATCCCAGCCAGAGGACCCGAATCTACACCTCGCCTCCACTCCGTCCCGGCGGGTGGACGGCCGGCCGGCCCGGCGAGATCGACGGGTCACAACCAAAGGGGGCGGCCCTCGGTACCACCGGTCCCGACCAGGGGTATGCCTACCGGCTGGTCCGTCATCTGGAAGATCGTCTGCATCTGGCCGATACTGAACGTGATGACGCCGTGGCCGGCGGCGTGGCCCTGGCCATGAAGCGCTCCGCCCTGGCGGGCCGGGCCCCGGTGATCCATGATCTGACCGCGGCGTTCACCATCTTCGGTTTTCTCGACGCCGACCCGCCCCGTGATCTGATCGAGTGGCGGCGCTCGGCCTTCGCCGAGATCTCCAGTCACCACCACTACCTGGAGCGGCGGGAGTTGATCGACCTGGTGCCGGAGGAACTCTTGACCAGGCCCCATGGCGAAATCGAGCAACTGTACCGGGCCGACTGGCGTCAGTTCCTGGCGGGCAATAGGGCCGCGGATTCGACCGGAGACGAACATTCGTGACCGTCCGGGTTCGGTTCTCGCCCGCTCCCACCGGGTACCTCCACGTCGGCGGAGCGCGGGCTGCGCTGTTCAACTGGCTCTATGCCCGTCGCACCGGCGGCACGTTCATCCTCCGGATCGAGGACACCGACGCCGACCGATCCCGGCCTGAACTGATCGACAACATCAAGACCAGCCTGCAGTGGCTCGGTCTCGACTGGGATGAGGAGTACCACCAATCCGACCGTTTCGACCGGTATCTGGCCGCCGTCGACGGGTTCCTGGAGCGTGGTCAGGCCTACTACTGCGACTGCACTCAGGACGACGTGCGGGCCCGGGTGGGTGACCGTGGCGGCTACGACGGCTTCTGTCGTGATCGGGCGGTGACCAAACCGGCCGATGGCACCGGGGGAGTGGTGGTTCGGTTCCGTACCCCCGATGAGGGGGTCACCGGCTGGGACGATGTGATCCGGGGCCGGGTCGAGTTTGACAACGCCGGCCTGGAAGATTTCGTGATCGTGCGTTCCAGTGGTGTGCCGATGTTCCACGTGGCCAACGCCTACGACGACTTCGACATGGGAATAACCCACGTGTTACGGGGCGAGGATCTGGTCAACACGGTTCCCCGGGTGCTACTGCTGCTCGACGCCTTGGGGGCCGACGAACCACCGGTTTACGCCCACCTTCCCCTGATCGTCAACGAGCAACGTAAGAAGCTGTCCAAACGCCGCGACGACGTCTCGGTGGGCGACTACACCGACCGGGGCTATCTGGCCGACGCCATGCGCAACTATCTGGTCACGCTGGGCTGGGGGGCCAAGGACGACATCGAGATTCGGCCGATCGGCGAGATCATCGAACGGTTCGACCTGGCCGATATCAACAAGGCCCCGGCCTTCTTCGACATCAAGAAGCTCGATCACTTCAACGGCGAGTACATCCGCATGCTCGACGTCGACGAGTTCGTGGAGGCGTCGCGCCCGTTCGGCGGCGAGGTCGACGACGACCTGTATCGCCGGCTTGCGCCCATGGTCCAGGAGCGGATTCGTCGCTACGACGAGATCCCCGACCTGATCGACTGGGTGGTGGGTGAACCGCCGGAACCCCAGGACAAGGACTGGCACAAGGTCATGGGCAAGGAAGACGTTCCCAAGGTGCTGGACCTGGTGGCGGAGCGGTTGGACCAGGCCGAATGGGAGCCCGAGGCCCTGGCCGAGGCCGTGCTCGGGGCCGGTGAGGTGCTGGGCACCAGGTCGCAACTTCCGGTTCGTATGGCTGTGACCGGCCGTCGCTCGGGGTTGCCGCTGTTCGAACCGATGGCCGAGCTCGACCGGGTTACGGTGCTGGAACGAATACGGAAGGCTCGTGGCCGACTCGGTTGACGTTGGTTCCGGAGGCCACACCCGGAACGGGGTGAGCTCCCGAAAGCTGATTCGTTTCGCCGTCATTTTCAGCTGTTTGTATCTGCTTGTCAGCATCGCCGACGTGGCCTGGGCGTCAACCCGTCGCACCGACTCCTCGGCTCCGGCCGCCGTGGTGTTGGGCGCAGCGCAATACAACGGTGAACCGTCGGCCGTGCTCAAGGCCCGCCTCGACACCGCAGCCGAACTCTGGGCCGACAACCGGGTTGATCTCATCGTGGTCACCGGTGGAGGTCAGGACGCCGACACGACCACCGAGGCCAAGTCGGGCTACGACTACCTGCGGGAAACGCACGGCATCTCCGACGAGGAGTTGCGGCTCGAGGTGCAGGGCTCGTCGACCTACGAGTCACTGGCCGCCGCTGCCCGCTTCCTGTCGGCTGAGGCCATCGGCGACGTCATCCTGGTCACCGACCCCTACCACGCCCGTCGGTCACAGCTGGTGGCCGAGGAGGTGGGATTGGAGGCCAAGGTGTTTCCGACGGACAGCTCGTCCTCGTTCGAGCGGATACTGCGTGAAGGGGTGGCGGTGGCCATCGGCCGGGTCGTCTCCTTCCGCCGGGTCGACAACTATCTGGCCGATCGCTTCTCCCCCTGACGGGGGCGGGCTATGGTGCCGACCCGGCCGGGCGGGGCGGGGCGGGCAACACTCTGGCTGCTCGACGACCCCCTGGCCCCCACTCTGGTGGCCTGACGACCCCCTAGGGGGTCGTGTAGCCACCAGAGTGTCGCTTCCCGGGACCGGGGCCGGGGGAGGTGAAAACCGGTGGCCAACTCTGATCGTGGCCGGTACCCTATCCTGGTGCCGTCTTTCGGGGATGGTGTAATTGGCAACACATCTGGTTCTGGTCCAGTCATTGGGGGTTCGAGTCCTCCTCCCCGAGCAACTCGATCGCCTGATTCCAGCCTCCCCTGAGGCGGGAATCGGTGGGATCGATGGCAAAGCGGTTGAGTGGATCGAATGCTCCGCTATCATCCGCTGAGCGCTTCCTGCCCCGTTCGTCTAGCGGCCTAGGACGCTGGCTTCTCATGCCAGTAGCACGGGTTCAAATCCCGTACGGGGTGCGTTTGGTCAGTGAGTTTGCCGTCGGCAAACTCGGGGCGATCCGCCTCCGGCGGTCGCACGCCAGTAGCACGGGTTCAAATCCCGTACGGGGTGCGTTTGGTCAGTGAGTTTGCCGTCGGCAAACTCGGGGCGATCCGCCTCCGGCGGTCGCACGCCAGTAGCACGGGTTCAAATCCCGTACGGGTGCTCATCTGTCCCCACCGCCCGGTACCCGCTCCGGCAGTGGGATTGCTGCGTGGCCGCAATCTGGGTCCGCTCAGGCTCGCATTGTGTGCGATAGCGAGCCAGAGACCTTCGTCCCCAGCGCTCACGGTGGTGCTGAGACCTTGGCCTCTACCGTTCGAGTCCGTGGCCAAGGACGATGGGTTCATCGCGGCTCGACAAGACAACGTCGGAGCTGGCACCGGAGTTTGAGGACATGGACATTCGGAGCAGAGTTGGGCAACGTCCCGTCACGGTGTTTGTCGTGCTGGCTTTCGTGGTCGGCTGGTGGCCGTGGTATGTCGGTCTGGCCGCTGAGGCGTCGCCGTTCGTACCGTCGCTTCTTGCGGTCATTCTCACAACCGTCGTCGCCGGCTCTGCCGGGTTGAAGCGTCTGCTCCGGGACGCGGTTCGTTGGCGAGCTCCGTTGACCGTCTGGGCAATCGCCCTGGTGGCCCAGCCGTTGTTGTTCGGCATCGCGCTCGGGCTCCACGCCCTGTTCGGCGGCGATGCGCCGCCCTTCACCCCGTTCACCCCCGACGAACTGCCCCTCGTCCCGCTCTACCTCCTCGTCGTCCTGCTCCCGATTTACGGACCGGTCGGCGAGGAGCTCGGCTGGCGAGGCTATGTCCAGTCCCGTTTGGTCGAGCGCTTCGGACCCGTCGGGGTCAGTCTTGTCATCGGCGCCGCCTGGGGCTTGTGGCACCTCCCAGACTTCTTCGCCGATGAGGGCAACCTGGCCCAGCTGGGCCTCGGCTTCCTCGTCCCGTTCGTGATCAGCACGATGGCCAACTCGGTGTTCATGACCTACCTCTGGTTCCGGACCGGGGGCAGCATCCTGATCGCCGGCATCGTCTGGCACGCCGGCACCGACTTCTGGGGGCCGCTGCTGTTGAGCGACCTGTCCCTCCAGGCCGCGTCGAACGACGGGGTGCTCCCCGTGTCGGATCCCACCTTGTTTGCCACAACCATCGCCGTGCTGGTCATCGCCGCCGCCGGCCTGGTGGCGGCGACGGGGGGCCGTCTTGGCCTCCCGCCTTGCTCGTCCAGCGCCGACGTCATACCAGACGAAACGATCGCAACACCCTAGCGAGGCGGCCGAGCCCCAGAAGGCAGCGTGTCTCCACGGGACGACGTCTCGGTGGTACCGGGGCGGGCTCAGCCGACGGACCCAAGGTCGGTTGGCACCGGACGTTCCCGACGATCGCTCCTTCGGCGAACGGCCATCACGACGGCGCAGACTCCGACAGCGCTGGCGGCGATGACGACGAGCCCGTCGGCGCCTGGGCTGAACACCCTGGCCGTCGGACTGGCAACGTCGAGGACATCGTCGGCGAGTAGTGCTCCAACGAAGGCATTCCCCGTTGCGTGCATGACCACTGCAGGCCACACCGATCCCGTCACCAGCCGGATCTCTCCGTAGACGACGGCAACGACGACCGTGCCGATCATGAGGCGAGGCACCAGGGTTGAGAGGCTCTCATCGGTGAAGTCCCACAGCACCTCGACGTAGGGAATGTGCCACGCTCCCCAGATGAGGCCGACCACGAGGTGAATCGTCCAGCGGCCGAGCCCGGCGGCGGCGAGGCGAGGCAGCAGGTAGCCCCGCCAACCGAACTCCTCGGCAATGCTGGTGAACAGTACGGGAACGAGACCGGCCAGAAACACCGTGGCGAAGGTGCCTGTCGGGAAGCTGCCCCCGCCGTCAACGACGAACTCCTCGAGCTGGAACCCGACAACGGCGGTCAAACCGAGAATGAACGGGTAGAACAGGACCGAGATGGCATACCAGCCGCCGTTGCCACCGAATCGGGGTCTCAACCCAGCATCGGCCCAGCCATTGCTGGTTCGGAAGCGGAGCACGCTGGCCGTTGCGATCGGGGAGATGATCCAGACGAGTTGACCGAGAGTTGCGCCGTCCCCTTCGTCGGTCATCTGATCGAGGAGCCGACCGAGCCAGCCGGCTGTCAGCACGACGAACGCAAAGAGAATCGCGTTGCGGAGGTCGCTTCTCGGAGGGCTCATGGCAGTGCCTGCGCTGTCGCCACGGTCGTAGTCCTGTCGGATGTCTCCGTCCACGATCCAGAGCATGAAGGCTGCCAGCCAGACGGCACAGGGCCAGAGGTCCCTGGCAGCCTCGTGCCGGTGGTCGGTGAACCAGGGTCCGGCGTCGATGGCTCCAAGGACCGGGACCCGATCGCTAAGGGGCCCATGGACGCGATGGCCATCGGGATCGTCTTCATCGCCGTTGGCTTCCAACCGGTGATCCAACTTCGACACCGGACGATCGCGCTCGCCTACGTCGTATTCCGGGCCGTCGAGTGCGTGCTCCTCCTGGTCGGGCCAATTCTGTACCTGACGCTCGCTGGGTTGATCGGGTACGTGTTCCTGCTGGCCAGCGCTCTGCTCGCCATTACCGGCGCCATCGACACCGACGGCTCCGGAGCGCTCCTCTACATCCCCGGCGGCCTCTGGGAGATCATCGCTCTTCCGGTCTGGCTCTATCGCCACGGCTTCGATCTCGGCCCCGATCGAACGGTTGGCCCCTGATTCGACGTCGATCACACTGTGACCCCTGAGTGTCAATACGTCGGCCATTTGACGGACCTCCATGGCAAGGTCGTGGTACGCGTAGTGTCTCGTAAGGCGTGCTTGTGTCAGCTGCGGAGCAGCTGATTTTCAGTTCGGCCTTTCGGCCGGACTGTCTGCTGTAGCCGGTCGTTTGGGTCGAGGCGTTTGACAGGCCCGAGTTTGCCGTCGGCAAACCCGGGGCGATCCGTCTCGGGCGGTCGCACGCCAGCAGCACGGGTTCAAGTCGCGTACGGAGAGCAGTCCCATTGTCGACGCCACAAGGGCTCAGCCGGCGCGTTGGTGGCTCGACTTCCACTTGCATACCGTTCTGCCCGAGGGCCTCTTGGCCGACCTTGACGATCTCGTCGCTCGAGGCGTATACGGCAGCCGCGCTGCTGCTGTACGGGCTGGCATCGAAGCGATTGCTGAGCTTGATCGTCGCAGGGCGACTGATGTCGCCGTGGTGGCTGGCTACGAGCGAACGCCGCCGACCGAGGCTGAACGAGAAGCCGCGCTCGCCTCTCTCCGTGAAGCGATTCTTGAAGAGCCGTGGTAACACCACGGAGAGGCGAGGTCTGGTGGGGAGAGGTCGAAGATGTCGGTCGTCGGCCCTTTCTTGTCATGACCCGTTCGGCTGCGATACCGGTCCTACATAGTGTTCTTGCCGCCCCAATCACTCAGATGATCCGAGATATTCCAACTGAGCTAGTACTCGGCGCAGATGACGGCATGCCACAATTGGTCAACTGATGCCATCGCCTACCGTGGTCGCGTCGGATTCGGCCAGGTAGTCGGCCCACGCGGCCGGGTCTGCACTCAATTCGTCAAGTTGCTGTGCAACACGGTGAGCGAAGCGTTGTCGACGGAGCGCCTCGGCATGAACTCAGACGTCACCGCCGCGGGGCGAAGCGCTCAGTCGGCTCCCGTTGACAGCAGCCGCTGCGCCGGCGTTGGCCAGCGTACGGGCCACCGGTGAGGTCGGGCCCTCCTGGTAGGCGAAGCCGATCTGGGCCAGGGCGTAGGCCGACAGTTCGGTCGGCACGTCGGGAACGATCAGCTCCAGGCCTCGGCTGTCGGTGTCGGTGCCCAGAAGGACCAGGGCCCGGATGGCGCCGTCGTCCCCGGCGCCGGCATGGTGAACGATGTCGCCCCGTGGCTTGATGTAGGAGACCGGCAGATCTTGGATGGCCCGCCACGAATTCCACCCACCGTCGAAGTTCGACACCGTCACCGCCACGTCCATGGCGGCGGCATCTTCCACGAAGCGTCGCACCGACGGCTGTGAACCGTTGACGGTGGCATCGGTCTTGTCCGGCTGCTCGGCCATCAGGGCGGCGCTGTCAATCTCCAGTACCAATCGGCTGGGAGGTACTCGGTGGCTTTCCAGAATGGGAAAGATTCGCTGGGCAAAGGAGCGGGCGCGGGCCGCCTCGGCGGTGATGGGGATGGTCAACCGCAATTGGGCGGTCGCTCCGGCGAACAGTGGGCCGGTCTGGTTGGCCAGCCAGATTTCGAGAATGGCCCGTTCTGGAGCGGAAAGCGCGGCCTGATCGATGGCCACGGCGGTATCGTCGACCAGCGGCTGGAGGCCGGGTTCCAGCCGCAGCCACAGCCACTCCGGTTCCGGTCTGTCCACCGGCTCCAGTCGATGACAGAGAACAATCAGGCGTTCATCGTCTTCGGCGCCGGTGAGGACAACGGAGCGGTCGCTGTGGTCGGCCCGGGACACCGGCCGATCGATGGTGCCCCTGGAGACGGCGATCGGCACGTCCCGACCGCGGTGCTCCACGAACGACAGCTGGCGTTTGTGGGCCCGGGCCAGGGCGGCCTCGGCGTTCACCCAGACCTGCTGGGACAGTCCCCGGGCCGCGCCGGAAACGAGGCGAGGCCGTTCGGCCAGATCGGAAACGTCGATCGATCCCACAAGATCGGCCGCCATTGGACCTGGTGTCCGCCGGCCCCGGTGCCTGCGACCAGATCGACCGTTGGTTTCGACCTCATCCAGCCAGCCGTCGAGAGTGGCCTTCAGTGCCGTCGTGACCGGCGCCACCCACCGATGGGTGCGGTCACCGGTTCGACAGAGGATGGCCAGCCGTCCGTTGCCCAGGTAGGCCACGTGGTTCGTCGGGCTGGTGAACCGCTGAAGCGTCCGGGCCAGCCGAGGCAGGAGATCGGAGTAGTCGTGATCGATTGGCTTGACTTCGAACAAGGCGATGGCGAACGGATCCCGGTCGAGGTCGGCCTGATTGACCTGGTATTCGAAGTGTTCGAGGCCAGGCAGCTCCGACTTGCTGTCCTCCTGAACCAGAGAGCTCAGACTGGTGTTGGGGAATTCGTCCACCATGGTTCAATCGGCGTGAAGGCCGGTCTCCTGAAGTGGCTGGGTTGGACTACCCACTCTGATGGGAACATCAGTCCAGGGCGGAATGCTCCCGGTGTCGGCGTCGAACTCCCGCAGCCATACCTCATAGAACAGCGGATCGGCCAGGTCGTCGGGATGGAACCCCGGTAGCAAACTCAAGGTCAGGTTGCTCAGCAACTCGAAGGCGAACACCAGGCTCCAGCGAGTGAGCCGGTACCAGGCGATCGGGTGATGAAATCGGTGTTCGCCCCACAGCATGACTGTCGTCCCCCAGACGACGAACAGCACAACAAGCCCGAGGGCCAGGGCCATTGCTCCCAGTAGACGGCATCGGGCCAGTACCGGCCGGCCCTCGGCTGCCACCAGTTGACGATGGATCTCGAACGCCGCTGATTTGTGTTCGACCTCCTCGGCCAGATGCCACAGGAACAGCGTCGCCGCCACCTCATCGGCCCGACCGAAAAGCTCCGTCCGCCGTTCGGCCGCCCACCGTGCCGCCGAGTAGGCCATTGTCTCCGACACCGCGGCGAAGGCACAGCTGAACTCCAGCGAACGGTGGTCCTCGAGCCAACGATAGGCCCGCTTCATGAACCGTTCGGTGTGCCGCAACGACGGATAGTTGTCGACGAGGAGCTGGTTGAACAGCCGATGCTGTCGAAGGTGCTCAGCCTCCTGCTCCAGGTAGCCGGTGGCCAACGGCACCAACGATGACGACAGTAGGGGTAGGGCCCGCCGGGCCGAGCGCACGAAGTACGGTTCGATGATCGGCATCATCAGCGAGACGCTGTTGGCGGCGCAGGAGAACTCCGGTCGCCTCGGCGTCCACATTGGAGACGTCAGGCTCTGGTAGTCGTAGGTGATGCGGCGGGGGGACGGCACACCCTTCAGGTCGGCTCGCTCCCTTCGTCCCTGAAGGTTCCGTTCGGCTTCGACCCCACTAACGTTGGAAACGATGTCGACCAATGGTTTGCGGAGTCCGTTTCCGACTGCCGTTATCTTCACCGCCGTCCTGGCGGTCTCGGCGCTGAGCTGCACGGCCGAAGAAGCGATACCCATCGACCCGTCGGATCCCCCGGCGTTCGACGGTCGGTCGCCCGGGATCACCCATCTGATTCCCCCGACCGATGAGATGGAGCGGCTGGCCCGCCAGCAGTGTCTTGACCAACCGTCGCTTGACGAGGGCTACGTCGAAGCGGTTGACCCCGACAGCAACGACGTGCTGTCGGAAATCACCGTTGACTGTGACGAGATCAGGGCCGACTCCTAGCGGTCTCAGCGCGGGTCACGCGCCCAGGTAGCCAGCGACATGGCCTACAGGGCCTGGCCGACCCGTAGCCCGATCCAGGCGAAGGTGACACCGCTCAGCACCGTGAGGGCCAGGTAGGCAAGGGCCAGGTACCCCTCACCTCGACGAGCCATGATGGCGGCCTCGTTGGCGGTGGCCGACCAGGTCGACAGCGCGCCCAGTGCCCCGGTCCCAACGATCAACGACATCGACCGGCCGACGTCGGCTCCAACCACGAGACCGAGCAAGGCGGAAGCGGCCAGGTTGACGAGCAGGGTGCCGATTGGGAAGTCGCTGTCGGCCACCACAACGGCGAGATAGCGCACCGTCGCCCCCAAGCCGGCGGCCGCCAGCATGGCCGTCATGACCCAGGCCACCGTCATCGGCTGACCACTCCCAGGCGGTACCCGATGCCGGCCGCCAACAATACGCCCAAGGCGGTCCCCAGGCCATTGGCCGTGGCATCGAGGAAACGTCCGTTGTCCAACATCTGGGCGACGTCGACGGCGAAGGTGTCAAAGGTCGTGAGTCCTCCGGTGAAACCGGCGCCCAGAGCGAGAAACTGCTTCTCCTTGATCAGATCGTGTTGAGCGATCAATACGCCGAGCAGCAGCGACCCCGACACGTTTATGGCCAACAGCGCCAGGTGGATTCCGGCAGGAGTCTCGCCGGGCAGAGGATCGGCGCCACCGGTGGCGAGTTCCAGTATCCCCCAGCGGGCCAGCGAGCCGAAGGCACCGCCGACGAAGACGGCGGCCAGTGCGGGGAACGGCAACATACCGGCACAGTCTGACATGCCGCTGCGGCGATTGCCACGACTCACGGGCGCCCGAGGCCGTTCATTTCCCGGCCAACCGCTAACCTTGTTTCGTGACAGCATCAGCAATGACGGTCGAATTCGAAGAAACCCGGGACGGCGAGACCCAGCTGGTTCGCCGTTGGCCGGTGGAGGATCCCCGAGCGGCAATGCTCATCGTGCACGGCATCGGTGAGCACTCGGGTCGCTACCTGCATGTTGGTGGGTACCTGGCCGATGCCGGGATCGACGTTACCGCCTTCGACAACCGGGGCTTCGGCCAGAGTGGCGGCCGTCGGGCCCACATCGATCGATTCGACCAGTATCTGGACGACATCGAGGACTTACTGGCCGATCGGCGCAGCCTGGGCGTTCCCGTAGTCCTCATGGGCCACTCGCTGGGTGGTTTGATGTCGACCGCCTACCTTGTTTCGGATCGTCCGCAACCCGATCTGGCCATTCTCAGTTCACCGGCCCTGGCCGCCGAGGTGCCCCGCTGGCAGCGGGTGGCCGCTCCGGTGTTGGGCCGGGTCGTCCCGTCGTTCTTTGTCAAGGGCAGCCAGATGAGCGGGTTGCTGTCGCGCGACGATGAGGTGGAACGGGCCTACCACGACGATCCACTGGTCATTCTCGGAGCCACCGCCGGGCTGGGCAAACAGATCTTCGACACCATGGAAGCCACCATGGCCAACGTCGACCGAATCCGGGTGCCGACCTATGTTCTCCACGGCGAGGAGGACAAGCTCGTTCCTCAGTTCGCCTCGTTACCGCTGCGGGATCTTCCCTTAGTCACCTATCGGAGCTGGCCGAACCTACGCCACGAATGCCTCAACGAGCCCGAGCGATACGAGGTGCTGGGTGAAATCCAAGGCTGGCTCGACCAGCAACTGGAAGGTCGTTCCTAGGACTCCAAGCGCCAACCCCACGTTCAGGATCGGGGCTCAGCTCTCCCGACTGCTGTGGGAGAAGAAGGGGGCCACCCGGTGATCGTCGAGATAGCCGTGGCCCTCCAGCCAGGCCGCAGACAGCCGGCTGGCCACGGAGCCGGTGGACGGTGTGGGGCGACAGGTACCGCCATCGGGAAGCCGGGCCAACCCGTCACGGTCGGTGACGGCCGCCGACTTGAGAGCATCTTCGGCGGCACTGGCGGCGGGAACCGAGCCCGGACCTAGCCGGTTCCGAGCCCGATCGACGAGCAGGGCGCCCCGGCGGCGAGCGAACGCCGGCGCCAGGTAGCTGACCGACAACATACCGATACCGAACGCGGCCATCACGACGGCAGGATCGGCCATGGACCGTAGGAACGTCTCCACGGCCACCGCGAACACGACATAGGACGACGGCACGGTGAAACGCACGACCACTCCAACCAG
The DNA here is from genome assembly GCA_965216685.1 of Acidimicrobiales bacterium. GTDB lineage: Bacteria > Actinomycetota > Acidimicrobiia > Acidimicrobiales > SZUA-35 > JAHELU01. The sequence continues at coordinate 785,360 of OZ244195.1, read as the reverse complement.
CGGCCCGACGGCCAACCAGGCCACGGCCGAGCCCAAGATCCACCACGCGGCACGCCGCACCGCGGCCATGGCTTCCTCTGCGATCACAAAGGTGGTGGCGAAGCCGACGACGGCCAGAGCCAGGGCGGCGATGGCGAAACGGTCGACGGCCGACTTGAGTCCGGAAAACCATGTGAGGCCCTGAACTGGTAGCCGGACCCGGACCAGGGGATTGGCCAGTATTCGCCCCTGCAGTGACGGTTGTTCGGCCACCAAAGCCCGGCGAGCCGCCTCGTTCACCTCGATGTCGCTGAATACACCATCGGTCTCGATACCGGCCAGTCCCTGGGTGTGAGCCTCGGCCAGCGCCCGACCAAGGATGGTTCTGGCCGAGGGGTCGGCCAAGACCGTGCCGGCCGCCGATCGCAGCTCCTGACGGGACATCGGCTGATCGATCGGAACGTGTCGTTCCATACCCTCTCCCAGTCGCGCCATCAGCACCGTCTGAATCATGTCGTCGTTGACCAGGCGGTCCGACAAGGCCTCGGCCTGTCGGCTATCCAGAACGTTGCCGGCAAAGACGGTTCCGGCCCAACCGGCTGATCCCAGGATCAAAGACAAACCCATGAGCATCGAAGCGAAGCCTCGGCGCATAACAAACAACTCCCATGTACGTGCAAACGATTCACAAACTATTCGCTGTGTAGGCAATCGTCGCCGGTCAGTATCGCGGCTTGACGCCGGGTGGTGGTCGATGCCGACCACACCGGAACGTGATCCCGGCGGGTTCGCTACCGCGCCCACCGGAACGTGATCCCGGCGGGTTCGCTACCGCGCCCACCGGCTAGCGTCTGTGCCATGACCGTGGTCGATGTGCTTGTCTTGCTTGTCGGCGGTTTCTTCGCCGGTGTTATCAATTCGATGGCCGGGGGTGGATCGATGCTGACCGTGCCGCTGCTGTCGTTGGCCGGAGTGGGCGGGACGGTGGCCAACGGAACCAATCGCATCGCCGTGTTCATACAGAACCTGGCCGGGGCCTACGGGTTCGCCCGGCGAGGTGTGGGCGACCGATCCCGGACGGTGGCGGTACTGGTTCCGGTCATGGTGGGAGCACTGGCCGGATCAGTGGTGGCGTCGCAGATCCCCGACGAGCTGTTCGAGCGACTGTTCGGATTCCTGATGCTGCCCCTGCTGATACTCACCCTCCGCCGGCCGTCGGCCCGACCGCACACCGGATCCTGGCCGGCCTGGCTGACGGCGGTGGTGTTCGCCGCCGTGGGCTTCTACGGAGGCGCAGTGCAGGCCGGCGTTGGACTGTTTCTGCTTCTCGTCCTGGCCCGGTCCGGCTTTGACCTCGTGACGGCCAACGCGGTGAAAACCATTCTCATCCTGGCCATCACGATCATCGCCGTACCGGTCTTCCTGATCAACGATCAGATCCGATGGGTTCCTGCGCTGGTGCTCAGCATCGGCATGGGTGTTGGCGGCTACGCCGGGGCCAATGTGGCGGTCGACGGCGGTGAACGGGTCATCCGCCCGGTGCTGGTCATCGTGGTGGTGGCTCTGGCCACCAGGATGCTGGGGTTCTGGGATCTGCTCCAGCCGGCGTGACCGGCCGGCGTTCACCGGTGGCGGATCACGAGGCCACGCTGGAGGCCGATGGCAAGTCGGCGTTCCAGTATGGATGGGTGGTGGTGTCACTCGGCGTGGTCAGGATCTCAGCCCCGTCGTCGGTTATGAGCAGCGTGTGTTCGAACTGGGCGGTGCGGCTTCCGTCGGCTGTCACCGCGGTCCAGCCGTCGTCCCACAGTCGTACCTTCCAGGAACCGGCGGTGATCATCGGCTCAATGGTGAACGTCATGCCGGGCTCGATGATGTCGGTGAGTCTGGGGTGGTAGTAGTGGCAGATCTGCAGGTCGGTGTGGAACTGCTCGCCGATGCCGTGGCCAACGAAGTCTCGGACCACACCGAAGCCTTGCGCCTCGGCGTGGGTCTGGATGGCCCGGCCGATGGCATTGATGGGCTGGCCCGGTTTGGCCGCCTCGATCCCCTTCTCCAGCGATTCACGAGTGACCTGGACCAGGCGACGGGAGGTCTCGTCGACCTCGCCCACGAAGAACGTGGCGTTGGTGTCGCCGTGGACACCCTCGCGAAAGAGGGTGACGTCGAGATTCACGATGTCGCCGTCGCGCAGTGGCCGGTCGTCGGGTATTCCGTGACAGATCACCTCGTTGACCGAGCTGCAGAGAGACTTGGGAAACGGAATGACGGGGCCGGGGTACTCGAGGGGGCTGGGGTAGGCGTTGAGCTCAATGGCCGCCTCGTGACAGGCGGCGTCGATCTCCTCGGTGGTGACGCCGGGTCGGCACAAGGTACCGAGGTGGGCCAGCAGATCGGCTGCGTCTCGTCCGGTCCGTCGCATGCGTTCAACAACGTCAGGTGACTTGACCCGGGGCTCGTCCCATCGGTCGGCGTGTCCCCCGTTGGCCCACGTCGGCTTCACGATCGAGTCGGGGACCGGTCGCAGTGGGGAGATGCGACCGGGTTGTACGGGGGAGGTGGCTGCCTTGTGGCACCGCTTGAATTTCTTGCCGCTGCCGCACCAGCAGCGGTCATTGGCCTTCGGGAAAACACCCATGTATCAAGCCTAGTGTCCTGTCAGGCTGATCATGTCACAGGACACTGGAGCCGATGCCCGACCATTACCCCAACCACCACGCAGCCCGCTGGTTCGAGGCCGCTCCGACGCCGGTTTGGCAACCGCCGACGAACCATCTCATCTTGTGATGGCCACCGGCCGGATCACGCAGATGGTCGCATCACGATATTTCTATCCATGCCACCATCCGTGTCGGTTTATATCGTACTATGTGGTTTCTGCAACGAATCGTTTTCATTTTAAGCCTAGTTTTCCGTGTGTGGTATATCGTGTTGAACAATCAACAAGGAGCTACGTTATTCGACGATCCGTATCGCCCTGATGGATGCGGTGGACCGGCGAACAATGTTGTTCCCGTCTTGCTGGTCCACTCAGGATGACAATCCATGGCGGGTGGAGCTAGGGTGATGTGCCTAAGCGCGGAACGGCGAGGAATCTGGAAGGCGAACCGAACTTTTCAAGGAACGTCAAGGCAAGCCGATTGAACTGTTGTCGGCGTGCACGGTCATTCCCCGGTAAGGACAGATTGATGGAAGAAGCGAAGGTACCGTATCTAGGTGTATCGCTGGCGGGCAGGATCCTGGTGGCCCGGCCGGAAGTGCACGCCGATGGATTCAGCTCGACGCTGACCCTGATCCTCGAACACGGATCGGAAGGAGCGCTGGGTGTGGTCATCAATCGCCCCTTGGCCGGTTCGTCGATGATCGACAGCTTCCCCGATTGGGACGATCTCGATCTCGATCCCGGGGTGCTGTTCGAGGGCGGCCCGGTTGATCAGGATGCTCTGATCGCCATCGGTCGACCGTCGGGGTCTCCCGGTGAGCTGGTGCTGGGGGCCCACCCCGTCGATCTTGATCAGCAGCCCGCCCTGGTTCAGGCTCAGGGCATATCGGCCGTACGGATCTTCGCCGGCTATGCCGGCTGGTACCCCGGTCAGCTGGAGCGGGAGATCGCCCGTGATGGTTGGTGGGTCGTTGATGCCACACTCGATGACCTGTTCACCACGGACCCGGAATCATTGTGGGCCCGGGTGCTGAAACGCCAGGGCGGCGAACTGGAGTGGTACGCCCACTATCCCGCCGATACGGCGCTCAACTGACTCGACCGGCAAGTCGCGGTCAGACGTACAGCCCGGCGGTTCGCAGAGCCTCATAACGGGGCTTGATCTGCTCGTTGATGATGCGCAGCCTCTGCTCGAACGGCCAGAACGCGCTTTTCATGGCGTTGATGGTCAGCCACTCGATGTCATCGATGCCGTAGCCGAAGGCCTCGGCCAGTTTGATGAATTCGTCCGACAGAGAGATGTTGCTCATGAGCCGATTGTCGGTGTTGACCGTCACCCGGAACCGGAGTCGACGCAACAGCCCGATCGGGTGTTCCTCGATTGACGGAGCCGCCCCAGTGTGGACGTTGGAGGTGGGACACATCTCCAACGGGATGCGACAGTCCCGGACGTAGGCCGCCAGCCGGCCCAGGATTGGACGACCGTCGTCGTCGAAACCGATGTCGTCGACGATGCGAACCCCGTGGCCCAGCCGCTCCGCGCCACAGTAGTTGAGCGCTTCGGCGATCGAAGGAAGGCCGAAGGCTTCACCGGCGTGGATGGTGATGTGGAAGTTCTCCCGCATGGCCAGCTGGAAGGCGTCGAGGTGGCGGCTCGGCGGATAGCCGGCCTCGGCCCCAGCGATATCGAAACCGACCACACCCTCGTCGCGGTGCCGCAGCGCCAGCTCGGCGATCTCGTAGGAGTGGGCAGCCGTGCGCATGGCCGTGCACAGCGTGCCGATGGTGATCGGACGGTCGGCCGATCCGATGCGGAAGCCCTCCAGTACCGTCTCCACCACCTCGTCAAGGGTCAAGCCTTTCTCGAGGTGGAGCTCGGGGGCGAATCGGATTTCGGCGTAGACGACACCGTCGTCAGCCAGATCCTCGGCCGCTTCCACCGCCGCTCGCATCAGTCCGTCCTTTGTCTGGGTGACGGCGCCGGTGTGGGCGAAGGTTTCAAGATAGAGCTCGAGGTCGCGACGATCGGCCCCCCGGGTGAACCACGCGGCCAGGTCGTCGGGGTCGGTCGTCGGCAGTCGGTCATAACCCTGCTCCTGGGCCAGTTCGATGACCGTGGTCGGTCGCATGCCACCGTCGAGATGATCGTGGAGCAGAACCTTGGGAGCCGACCGGATCTGGTCGAAAAGATCGGTTGACAGGGCCATTGCATCTGATTGATCGATTGCCATAAGTCATGCTATCCATCCGAGCGGCCGGTCCGATCGGCCCCGTGATCGCCGGGTCGGGCCACCCGCTACCCTTGTTGCTCCCTATGACCATCTCACTGATCGGATTCGATGCCGACGACACGCTGTGGCACTCGGAGTCGCACTTCGCCCTGACCGAGGATCGGTTCCGGGCCCTGGTCAGTCCCTGGAGCGCAGCCGAGCAGACATCGGAACTGCTGCTGGCCAGGGAGCGGGCCAATCTTGAGCTGTTCGGTTATGGCGTCAAAGGATTCATCCTCTCAATGATCGAAACGGCGATCGAGGTCAGCGACGGCACGATTCCTTCCGATGCCATCCGCCAAATCGTGAGCTGGGGCAAGGAAATGATGGCCCATCCCGTCGAGCTGATCGACGGAGTGTCCGACGTGCTCGACTTCGTGGCCTCGTCGCATCGCATGGTGCTCATCACCAAAGGTGACCTGTTCCACCAGGAGTCGAAGATCGCCGAATCCGGTCTGGCCGAGCGATTCGAGCGGGTCGAGATCCTGAGCGAGAAGTCGCCGGAACAGTACCGCAACGTGCTTGATCGCTGCGGTGGGGTGCCGGCTGAGGAGTTCCTGATGGTCGGCAACTCGCTACGGTCCGACGTGGCCCCCGTGGTCGAGATCGGCGGCACCGGAGTACACATCCCCTACGCCATCACCTGGGGCCATGAGCAGGTCACCGACAACACCCTGGGCAACGGCTACCGAACGCTGGCCTCCATCGGAGATCTCCCTCGCCTACTGACCGACCTGGGGTGATCAGCCGCCGGTGATAGCGCCCACCACGCGACAGCGTGGCCGCTCAACGACCCCCTGGCCCGACACGTTGGTGGCTCGACGACCCGCCAGGGGGTCGTGAACCCACCAAAGTGTCCGCCAAGTCAGCGTTCGGGCGGCGGACCCGGCCTTCATCTAGCCTTCGTTCATACGGTCGGGTTCGAACCCTCCCGGCAGTAGTTCCGCCACTGTCTTGATCGTGCCGTCACCGTCGACCAGGCAGTCGGCCCCACCATGTTCGAGAAGCAGTTGGCGACAGCGCCCGCACGGCGGGCAGGGCCGCCCCGACCCCGACACGACTGCCACCGCCCGCAATCGACCGCCACCCCTGGAGTGCAGGGCCGACACCAGCGAACACTCGGCACACAACGTCAGACCGTACGAAGCATTCTCGACGTTGCATCCGGTGATGATCTGGCCGTCCTCGGTCAACGCTGCCGCCCCGACCCGGAAGTTCGAGTAGGGGACATAGGCGTTGGCCGCCACCCGGTGGGCTTCGGCCCGCAACAGATCCCAGTCGATCTCCGACCGGCCGTCGCTCTCCGTCACCAGCTTGTCCCTGCACTCACCGCGGCCGGCCTACTTGGTGCCGTAGATCCGGTCGCCGGCATCGCCCAGACCGGGAACGATGTAGGCGTGATCGTTGAGCTTGGGGTCGAGGGCGGCCAAGGTGATGTGCACGTCAGGGTGGGAATCGTGGACGGCAGCGATCCCCTCGGGACAGCCGATGATCGACAACATCCGCATGTCGGTCACACCGGTGGCGGCCAGGATGTCGAGCGCGTGAACGGCCGAACCGCCGGTGGCCAGCATCGGATCGACCAGCAGCACCTCACGCTGGTCGATGTTCTCCGGCAGTTTGCGGTAGTACTCGACCGGCTGGTGGGTATCGGGATCGCGATACAGGCCGAGGTGGCCGACCCGGCCGTGGGGGATCAGGGTCAGGATCGCCTCGACCATGACCAACCCGGCCCGGAGGATCCCGACGATTGCCGGGGCCAGACCGCTGAGCATGGGCGACTGGGTTTCGGCCACCGGCGTTTTGACCGGCACGTCGTGTACCGGGAGGTGACGCAGGGCCTCATAGGCGGTCAGCAACGTGACCTCCTGACACAGCATGCGGAAGGCCGACGACGGTGTGCTCTCGTCTCGCAACAACGTGATCTTGTGGGCCACCAGCGGATGGTCGACCACCGTTACCCGAGCCCTGTCGTATGCCATATCTCCCGGCCCGGCCTCCGCATTGTCGCTTCCCATGCCCAGACCGTAGCACGGCACCGAAGTGGTCGAGCTACTGGAATGGACGGCGGCCGTGGAGCGCGGCCTCTGCTCGTCTGGCCAGCTCCCGGGCTTGACCGATGTCGTCTCCGAAGGCGGTCACGTGGCCCAGCTTGCGGCCCGGTTTGGGCTGTTTGCCGTAGAGATGAATATGGGCCCCCTCCACCACCAGTGCTTCGGCCAGATGCTGGGCCGGGTCGACACCGTCAAGGCCACCAACCACGTTGATGGTCACCGCCGCCGGATTGAGCGCCCAGGTCGGGCCCAGTGGCAGATCGAGCACCGCCCGCACATGGTTCTCGAACTGAGAGGTGGGCGTACCTTCGATGGTGAAATGGCCGGCGTTGTGCGGGCGGGCCGCCAGCTCGTTGATGACCAGGCCGTTGATGGTGAGAAACAGTTCCACGGCGAGAACCCCTACCGCATCAAGTTCGTCGGCCAGCCGGGTGGCGATGTCGCGGGCCTCGCCGGCCAGCCGGTGCCCGATGTCGGCCGGTGCCCTGATTTCGACACAGACCCCGTCCTGATTGATGATCTCGGTGATGGGGTAGAAGCGAATGTGTCCACCGGGCCGGCGGACCATCACCACCACCAGCTCCTTGACAATGGCCTGGAACTGCTCAGCCATCAGTGCCAGGTGGCCGAACTCGGCCAGCACCTTCATCGCCTCGTTGCGGTTGTCCACCACCCAGACTCCCCGTTGGCCCGGCGGGGCGGCCCGAATGGTCTTCAGCACCAACGGATAGTCACAGCGGGCGGCGAAATCCAGCACATCATCAGGGCCGAAGATCTCGGCGAAATCGGGCACGTTGAAGTTGCGGTTACGCAGTATGCGACGTTGATGCAGCTTGTCGAAGGCCACTCGAATCGTCTTGGTGCCCGGTCGCAGCAGGTTGCCGTTGTCCTCCAGCGCTTGCAGCAGACCGATGTCGATTCGTTCGTGTTCAAAGGTCACGACCTGACAGTCGACGGCGAAGCCGGCGAGCGCATCGGGGTGGTTGAGGACGACCTTCGGCGCCACCTGAGCAGCCGCGTCGTCGAACCGCTCGGCGAACAACTGAGGGGTGATCCCCAGTTTCACTGCAGCCTGGTAGGTCATACGGGCGATTTGACCGGCGCCGACGATACCAAGGCGGTACAGGTAGGGGATGTTCAACGACACGACCAAACAGTAGTCGGGCCGCCGCCCCGTCGGAGCCATTCATCCACCGGGTGAGGCTTATCGGCTAGGTTTTGGCTTTCGCTCCCATGCTCCAGCCGCCGCTTTCCCGCCCTCATCTCTGGAACCGCCGTAAGCTCCTGACCACGCTCGGCTTGGGTGCGGCCGCCGCCGTTGGCAGCCGGGTGGCGTGGTCGACCTGGGCCGAGTACCAGCGGCCGGGCCCCCGCCGTGACTCGTCGACCGTTCCCACCTGGGCTCAGTTGGAGGCGGTGGAGGACGAGCCTGATGTCGAGTTCGTCGAGAGTCCGGCCGGGCCTGTGGCCACTCCGGTGATGGCCGGAGAGGAGCCGGGACCGGGGCCAGACCACATGTTCGACATCGCCATCAACCACGGACGGGTTGTCGACCCGGCTTCTGGTTTCGACGGTCTGGTCAATGTGGGGATCGATGGCGACCGTATCACCGCGCTGTCGGTCCTACCCGTTGAAGGGCGGGAACAGATCGATGCCACCGATCTGGTCGTCGCTCCCGGCTTCATCGACCTCCTTTCCTACGAGCCCAACGAGTTCGGAGCCTGGCTCAAGATCGCCGACGGAGTGACGTCCAACCTGGCCATGCACGGCGTCGGCAGCTCGGCCCAGCAGTTTTTCGATCGCTACACCGATCAGTCCCCGGTCAACTTCGGCGGGGCGTTCCACCACCACTACTGGCGGGGCAGCGAGATCGGGATCGGCATCGAGAACGCCCCCTCGCCCGCCGCGCTGGACCGCCTGGAACGAGCGGCCCGCCGGGGCCTGGAACGGGGCTTCGCCGGAATTGCCTTCTCCCCCGAATACTCGCCGGGCACAACCAACGAGGAGATGGCCCGGCTGGTCTCGGTGGCCCAGGAGTATGGGCACGTCAGCTTCTTCCACCTGCGCCACTCCGACCCCGACCCACCTGGCACCAGCCTGGAGGCGCTGGCCGAGGTCATGAGCCTGGCCGAGCGATACGACGCCTCGACCCACGTTCAGCATCTGACCAGCACGGGCGGAACCTTTGTGATGGCCGAAGCCATCGCCCTCATCGAACAGGCCCGGAACTTCGGCATCGACATCACGGCGTGCGTCTACCCCTACGATTTCTGGGGCACGTTCCTGGCCAGCAACCGCTTCGCCTCGGGCTGGCGGGAACGCTACCGCATCGACTACGGCGACCTGCAGATCGCCGGCACCGACGAACGATTGACGGCCGCCACCTTTGCCCAGGCCCGAGCCGAAAACAAGCTGGTCACGGCCATGGGGTCGATCCCCGAGGACGAGGTGCAGATGGCCATGGCCCGACCCTGGGTCATGATCGGTAGCGACGCCATTCCCACCGTCGAGCTCAACAACCACCCGCGGGGAGCCGGAACCTTCGCCCGGACCCTGGGCCGCTACGTGAGGGACCTCGGCCTGCTCGATCTGCGAACCGGTCTGGCCAAGATGACCATCCAGCCGGCGTTGCGGGTGGAGAACATGATCCCGGCCATGAAACGCAAGGGCCGTCTTCAACGGGGAGCCGACGCCGACCTGGTGATCTTCGATCCCCTGCGAATCGCCGACCAGGCCACCGTGGCCGAACCAGGTCGTCCGTCGAGCGGTGTGTCATGGGTCATCGTCAACGGCCGCATCGCCCTCCGCCGGGGCCGGCCCCAACGTGAGGTTCTGGCCGGTCGACCACTACCGGCCACAACACCATGACCCCGACCCACTTGTGCGCTCAGGCGTTCACCGGTGAACGCCTGAGCGCACACAACCGGTTTGGTGGCGGATTCAGTCGTCGAGGACGTCGCTGAAGGAGGTGAGAACCTGATCGACGTAGTGGCAACAGCTCGCCCCTTCGGCCGACAAACCGTCGACGAAGGCCCGGACCACGGTCATCGTGAAGGGCTTGTGAGTGGCCGCCTCGACCGGGGTGGCCGCCTGGCGGATGAAGGGGGAGTGAAGGCAGCGATCAAGCCCGTGGAGCAGGAATTCACCGACCTCCGGCTCGATCTGCTCCGACCAGCGGAACGGATCGCCGGCGGACTCCGCTTCGGCCGCGGTGGCCGACCAGCGATCGATGAACGTGCCCCACAGATCAACCATGTCGGGGGACACCCGGCTCATGGCCTTGGGATCGGAGCGGAGTTCGATGATGAGCCGACGGGCGAACTTCGTCCATCCTTCGGCTTCGGAAGCCGGGCACGGACCTAGCTCTAATAGCATCGATTTCGATGGTACAACCTCACCTGTCCGGGCCAAACGGCCGGGCGGTTTGTCGCCATCTCGTAAGAGTCGGCCGGCTACTCTTCTCCCCGAAGGGCCTCGGCGATCAGATCCACGATCGGGGCTTGGCCCTTGTGAAGTCTGGTACGGGCGTCGGCCAGCCGGTACCACTCGGCCCGGTCCACTTCGGGAACGTCGATCCGCCGCCCTGAGCGGGGCGGCCACTCCAGCGTGACGGTGTTGCTGGTGATGTCGGCGGGGTCGAAGTCTCCGAATATCAGCACTGGGTGGATGGTCTTTCGGCCCGCTTTGAAGGGTTCCAGCGCCACGGCGGGACGAGAATCGGGTGGGTCGGGTGCCGGCCGGCCCAGCTCCTCGGCGAACTCCCGCCGGGCCGCCTCCATGGCCGACTCCGTCGTCGGGTCGAACTCCCCTTTGGGGATCGACCAGCCGTGCTCGTCCTTGTTGGCCCAGTAGGGACCGCCGGGATGAACCAGCAGGATCTCGACCGGCGGCACGGTCGATTGGCGATCTGATCGGCCGGGGTCGGAGCGCCACAACACGATCCCGGCGGAATGGACGGTCACGTCACGGTCCGGCCCCTCAGCCCGGAAGACGAACCTTCAGGTCGCCTCGCCCGATGCGATCGAGCATGGCGTTGAGGACCCGAGCGTCGTCGTCGAACCCCAACACGTCCTCCATGTCATCGGAGGCGTCGTCGTTCAGGATGAAGTACTCGACGGCCCCCCGGATCAGAGCCCGGTCCCGCCGGTCGAAGTCCCGGCTGAAAGCCAGGAGCTTGGTGGCGGCCTCGGCCACCAGCTCGGCCGTTTCCACATCGGTGTTGGGGCCGGCGTTGTTCTTGACATGATCGAGGTGGATGGCCACCACCTCGGTCAGCTGCGCCAGGTCTTCAACCGAGGTGTCGATACAGAGCCGCCGGAAGCGACGCTGCTCGTCGGGATGGAGCAGATCCTCGAGGTCGAAGTCGAACTCGAGTTCCAGCCCGCTGCTTGAGCCGCCGGGATCAGGATGCTGAACATTACCGCCGCTGGTCATGAGCCAAGTATGGACGATGGCTCCGCTGTCTGCACGGCCTGGCCCGACGAACCGCGATCGGGCTATAGATCGTCAATCAGCTTGAACAATTCGGCTCGCCCCATGCCAACGGCCTTACCGGCGGCGGCCATCTTGCCATCCACCCGTTGCCGGAAGCGGATCAACTCCGGGTCGTCGCCCGACTTCATGGTCGACTCGAACTGGCTGTGGTGCGACGTCAAGGCCCGGTATTTGGCCTCGACGTAACCGCTGACGTCCTCGGCGTGGTCGGGCTCATCGGCCTCGAACAACAACAGCCGGTCGGGGCGGTGATGGGGGTCATTCAGCTCGGGGAAGAACTTCGGATCCCGGGCGGCCACGATCCCGTCGGTGGTCAACAGACCGGCGTGACGATGGTCGGGATGGAGCCGGTAGCGTTTCCACGGGTCGTGACCCAGCACCACGTTCGGTTTGGTCCGACGGATCACTTCGGCCACCTGCCGCCGCTGGGTCATCCCCGACTCCAACTCGCCGTCGGACCAACCGAGGAACACGACTTCGCCGCTGGCCCCCAAGGCCTCGGCCGCGGCCCGCTGTTCCTGCTGCCGGGTGGCGATCAACGTTGCCTCGTCGGCTGCCGGATCCCAGGTTCCCTTGGAGCCGTCGGTGCAGACCATGACATGGACCTGGCAACCGTCGGCCGCCCATTTGGCCAGGGTGGCCCCGCAGCCGAAGTCGATGTCGTCGGGGTGGGCGCCGATGGCCAGGGCCCGGATCGGCGTGTCGAGGTTCGTGGTGAACGATCCGATCCTGACGGCCGATGGGGTCAAGGGATTTTGGGCTTCGGTCACCGGGATCCTTTCGGTTGGCGTTGAGGACGATCGGCTGATTCGGTCAACCAGGCGGTGAGGTCGTCGGGCGTGTCGAGGTCCCAGGCCAGGCGCTCGTCGTCGACCATCTGTACCGGCAGGCCGAGCCGTTCCGCTTCGGCCCGATGCTTGTGGGCCGAGGCCGGCCCGTAGTGGAAGACGAAGGGAGGGTCGAGATCGAGGGGTAGAGCCATGACGTTGGTACCCCGGCCGTGGCGGTCGCTGACCACCACCACTCCCCGGTCGTGGGGCGGGGCGGCCAGCCAAGTCAGGTCTCGGGCCAGGGGCAGGTCGGCGTGGCTGATGATGACCCGATCATGACCCAGACGGCCGACGGCGCCCACCGCCTCGGTTATCGCCGGGTTCAGCCCAACGGCGGTGACCGGAAGCACCTCGGCTCCCACCGTGGCCGCCCACTGGGCCACGATCTCGTTGTCGCACACGACGTAGGTAGGCAGCGGGCGGGCGGCCGCCACCACCCCGGCCGCCATCTGCCGGGCCAGGCGACCCCGTTCGCCGGCATCGAGAAGGTCGGCCAATCGGCCCTTGGCCAGGTCGAACGACTTGACCGGGATCAGCACCACCGTTTCCCGGCCGGGGAGGCCCGAACCGGCAGACGTTGAGGAGTCCGACACCGATTTCACCGACCCCACGGTACCGGCGGGCACCAACCGGTCAAGGCCCTAGAGTTAATCCATGGTAAACCACGGGGAGGTGGACGCCGAGCGTCCCGACGTCAGTGAATCGAGTGCGATGGTGGCCGCTCCGGCCCCGCCGTTGCGGGTGCTGGTGGCCGGTGGCGGCTCCTGGGGCACGACAGTGGCCCACCTCTGTGCCCACAACGCCGAAACGACGCTGTGGGCCCGGAGCGACGCCACCGTCGAGGCCATCAACACCGAGCACAAGAATCCCCGCTACCTGCCCGATCACCCGCTGCATCCCGATCTCAAAGCCACCACCGATCTGGAACACGCTCTGCACGAGACCGACCTGCTGGTGATGGGCGTCCCAACCTCGGCCTACCGGTCCACCTGTGAGGTCGTCGCCCCCCATCTTCGGCCCTGGGTACCGGTGGTCAGCCTGGCCAAGGGATTCGAACCCGGGACCATGCTGCGCATGTCGCAGATCGTGGAGCAGGTGTTGCCCGACCGTCCGGTGGGAGTGCTGACCGGCCCCAACCTGGCCAAGGAGATCATGGCCGGCCACCCGACGGCTGCGGTGATCGCCCTGGCCGATCTCAACATCGCCCGCAAACTGCAGCAGGTGTTCACCACGCCGACCTTCCGGGTCTTCCTCCACCACGATGTGGTCGGCTGCGAACTCGGCGGGGCGCTGAAGAACATCTACGCCATCGCCGCCGGGATGGTCGAGGGTCGGGGCCAGGGCGACAACGCCCGGGCCGCCATCATCACCCGGGGCCTGGCCGAGCTGATCGAGTTGGGGTCGAAGATGGGGGGAGAGGCGCTGACGCTGGCCGGGTTGGCCGGCATGGGCGATCTGATCGCCACCTGCGTCAGCCCCCAGTCCCGCAACTCCCAGGTCGGGCGCAAACTCGGTACCGGTATGACGGTCGATGACATCTTGGCCGAAATGAACCAGGTGGCTGAGGGGGTCAAGGCGGCCGGGGTGGTGCACGAGCTGGCCGCCCGCCACGAGGTCTTCATGCCGGTGGCCGAGCAGGTGTATGCCGTCTGCCACGAGGGCAGCGACGGCGATTTCGCCCAGGAGGAACTCCTACGGGGGCGGCTGGGACATGAGCAGGCGACTCCCGGCCGGAGCTGGCCCGTTTGACCGCTTCCCCCGCCGCCCTACTGGGTCCCCGATCAACCGAACGAGTGGCCGACGGTGGAGTCGGCCTGGTTGCCGTTCTCGACTCACCTCACGGCTTCGCCGTCGATGGCGGGGGGCTGGTACAGGGCTCATCGGCCCGCTGGGTGCTCGACTGGTGGATCGGGGCCGACGACCGCTGGCATCTTCCGGCCCGGGAGCCCTCGGTGCGGCAGCGAAACAACGGTTGCGGACCTGTGGTGGAAACCGCCGTTCGGGTTCCTTCCGGAGATGTGACCCAGACGGTCTACGCCACTGTGGTGGCGGGGGAGACGGTGGCGGTTGTCGAAGTGGAGAATCAGTCCCCGGTGCCGGTGGCCCTGGCCATCGCCCTCCGCCCCATCACCCTCGACGGCGAGCCCGGTCGCCTTTCGGCCCGGTGGCTCTCGTCGACCGAGGTCGTGATCGACGGTCACCGGCTGACCCTTCCCCGCCCGGCCAACGAACGGGGCTTCGCCGGCGACCGGGATCTGCTCGACGACGTGCAGCAGGGCGCCGGGCTGTCCTGGCCCGACGACAGCGTGGCCACCGACCCGACCTCCTCCTTTCCCAACGGTGTGATCATGGTTCCGGTCCCGCATCGCACCACGTTCCGCTACTGCCTGGGTCCGGCCGACCTGGCGGTCAAGGTGGCGGATCTCCCCGGTCCCGACAATGTGGCCCGAGGCTGGAACACCGTGGTCGAGGGCGGGGGTCGGTTCGAATACCCCGATGCCGGTCTCGGCCGGCTGGCCGGAGTGGCCCGAGCCCGGCTGCTGCTCACCGATGACCGGCCGCCGGGGCTCGACGGCGACCTCGGTACTGTTCTGGCCGCACTGGCCGAGTCGGGACACGGTGATCGTCTGGCCACCTGGTTGCCTCGGATCGTCGAAGCTCTTCTGGAGCGACGGCGGCTCACTCCGGCCGATGAGGCCGGGTCGGCCCGAGCGGCCGGTTTGGTCGACGGTTTGGCCCGCTCCCTGGTGATTACCGGTGACCGATCGGCGGCGTCGGATGCTTTGCCGGTGCTGGTGCAACTGACCCGCCAGATCGAACCCCGAACGGCCCGTCGCCGGCCCCGGGCCCGAGCGGACGCAGATCAGACCACGGTCGACCGCACCCACCACTGGTGCCGGGCGGCCGCCGGGCTTGCGGTGTTGGTCGGCTGGTTGGGGCAGGACGACGCCGCCTCCGAGCTGCGTCGCCGTGTCGGCGAATACGCCGCTGTGATCGAGTCGGGCGAAGATGACGGTCAGCCCATGGTGATAACGGCGGGTGGCCCGGCCTCGACCGGCGGTCCCGTGTCCCATGATCAGCTTGTCGGCTGGTCGCAGCAGGCCAACCTGGTGCGGCGGTGGTACCGGCCGGAGGCCGATATCGGCGCTGGACCAGGCTCGGGTTTGGTCGATGCCGCCGGTTTCTGGCGAGCGGCCCGTCATCTCCTGGTGACCGAGCTGATGACCGATCCCGAACCGACGATCGAACTGCTACCGGCCTATCCCACCGCCTGGAGGGGCGGCCCACTTGAGGTGCATCAGGCGGCAACTCTGTATGGCCCGCTCTCCTACGCCATCCGCTGGCACGGCGCCCGGCCGGCTCTGCTGTGGGACGCCTCGGAGTGCTCCGCTCGACTGATCTGCCCGGCCCTCGATCCTGACTGGTCGGCCACCCCCGGTCGGGGAGAGACGCTGCTGGCCGGCTCGGCCGGTGGTTTGGAGAACACCCCCGCACCCGGCGACAGCTTCTCCTAGCGTTGGTCCTCAACGGCACGTTGGCGGCCCGACGACCCCTTGCTTGGTCGCCGAGCCGCCACGGTGAGGGCCGAATGGGTCGTTGAGAGACCAAAGCGCTACCGGCTCTGGGCCGAGACGCCACCCCCTGCAGTTGTTCCTCCAGGAGCAAGCCCATGGCGCGGTAGTCTGGTTGCGTTGTGACCGCCACCGTGCCCAAGCTTCGCAAGGCCCTGAAGGCCAAGGCTCCCGGCCTCTCCGTCGAGCGGGAACTCTGGGAGTCGGGCCGGGAGCTGGTGGTCGGTGTGGACGAGGTGGGTCGAGGCTCATGGGCCGGACCGCTGACCGTTGGTGCCGTGGTGGTGCCCAAGGATCGTCGCATCTACAAGCTGCGGGATTCGAAACAGCTGACCGAAGCGGAGCGGGAGGCGCTGTTCGACCGGATCGTGGAATGGTGTGATGCCTGGGCCGTGGGCCACGTCAGCGCCGCGGAGTGCGACCGCCTGGGCATGTCGGCCGCTCAGAAGCTGGCTGCGGGGCGGGCGCTGGGGGGCCTGGGGGTGACCGCCGATGCCGTCATTCTCGACGGCAAGTGGGATTTCGTCGGCCATCCCGTAACCCGGAAACTGGTGCGGGGCGACTCGCAGTGCCTGTCGATCGCCGCGGCGTCGATCCTGGCCAAGGTGACGAGAGACCGCATCATGCGGGGACTGGCCGACAACTATCCCGGCTTCAACTTCGAACACAACAAGGGCTACCCCTGTCCCCAGCACAAGATCGCCCTGCAAGGCTACGGACCCTCCGCCATCCATCGGCGGTCCTGGGTGTTCATGGACTCACTGGTCTGGACCGGCTGTCGCCGGTTGCCGCCGGGCGGCCAGATGTCGATCTTCGGCCACTGACCCGGCCACCGGCTCGTTCCAACTCATCCGGCCACTGACGGCAGTATCGTTGGTTCGGTGGCCAAGATTCGTGAAATCAAGTTGCCCGGTGTCGGTGTTCGCCTGGAGTTCACCACCGAGGCCGACGAACACGTCGCTGTCGTCGTCCATCGTGGCGGTCGGCGGGAGTTGATGGTCTATGACCGAGACGATCCCGACATCTGCACCACGGTGATGCACCTGACCCCGGACGAAGCCCGGACCTTGAGCGAGGCCCTCGGCGGTTCCACCGTGACCGAGGTGAGTCGGGCGGTGGAACGGCGAGTGGAGGGATTGGCCATCGACTGGATCGACGTCGACGAGTCGTCGCCTTTCGTCGGCCACAGCATCGCCGAGGGGATGTCTCGTAGCCGAACCGGAGTGTCGGTTGTTGCTGTGGTCAGAGGAACGGAAACCGAAGCCGCTCCCGGCCCCGACTACGTGTTCGAGTCCGGTGATGTTGCGGTGGTGGTCGGGAAGCCGGCGGCCATCGACAGGGTTCGGGCCACAGTCGAACTGTGATTGCCATGCTGGCCGCCGTCGGGGCCGAGGTGGCGATCGCCTTCATCGAGATCGGGCTGCTGGCCATCGTCTTGGCCGCCTTGGCCCGGCTGGCGTCCAAGCTGGGCATCACTGCCGTGCCCTTCTACCTCATCGCCGGGCTCGGTTTGGGCGATGGCGGGTTCGCCGACATCGGTATCGCCGAGGACTTCGTCGCTCTGGGAGCGGAAATCGGGGTGTTGCTCCTGCTGCTCACCCTTGGCCTGGAATACACCGGTGACGAGTTGCGCCACGGCCTGCGAACCGGAGGGGTGCCGGGAGCGGCCGATGCCGTACTCAACTTCACGCCCGGGTTCGTCATCGGAGTCGTGCTCGGCTGGTCGTGGCCCACCGCGGTGCTCATGGGAGGGGTGACCTGGATCAGTTCGTCGGGGGTGATCTCCAAGGTGCTGGGTGACCTCGACCGGTTGGGCTATCGGGAGACCCCGTCAATCCTCAATCTCCTGGTGATCGAGGATCTGGCCATGGCCGTCTACCTTCCGGTGGTGGCGGCGGTCGTCAGCGGCCAGGATGCGGCGTCGACCGTGGTGACCGTGGCCATAGCCCTGGTGGTGGTGGCCGTCGTCCTGTTCGCCGCCATGACCTGGGGCCACCTGATGAGTGCCGGGCTGGACCGGGGCAACAACGAGGTGTTGTTGTTGGCGGTGTTCGGGTTGACGTTGTTGGTGGCGGGGCTGGCTCAGCAGTTGCAGATCTCAGCCGCCATCGGAGCGTTCCTGGTCGGATTGGCGTTGTCCGGGCCGGTACAGCATCGGGTCAGTGCCTTGATCGAGCCGCTTCGTGATCTGTTCGCCGCCATCTTCTTCCTGTTCTTCGCCTTTCAGATCGACCCGGCCCAGCTGCCCCGGGCCCTGGTTCCCGCTCTGATGCTGTTGCTGGTCAGCGGCGCCGGCAAGATCGGGTCGGGGTGGGTGGCGGCCGGACGGGCCGGTGCCAGTAGCCGGGGTCGCATCCGGGCCGGCACCACCTTGATACCTCGTGGTGAGTTCTCCATCGTGATCGCTTCGCTGGGCGTCGGCTTGGCCGACGGCCCGGAGCTGGCCACAGTGGCCGCCGCCTACGTGCTCCTCACCGCAGTGGCCGGCCCGCTCCTGGCCAAGCACGCCAACACCCTCCACGATGTTTTCGCCCGCCGGTCTGGTTCCCGGCTCACGAGGTCCGACGATCCGCCGACCGATGTTCGGATTGGTGCCGACTCAGTCTGACCGCTTGGTCCGGGTCCGGCGCAGGGCGTGAACCACATCCCAGATCACGACTACGACGATCGACAGCAGTGCCCCCACCAGCCAACGCCAGGGGCTCGACAGCACCGGTCCCGGCGTTGATGGGGGCAGAACAGCCTGAATCAGGAGCATGGAGGCGAACACCACGCCGATGATGCCGACGAAGCGGAACCGGCCGACCCGCCGGGCCAGCACCGCCGTCTCGCCCATGAGGAGTCGCCACAGCGGTAACCGGCTTGGGACCTGTCGACCCTGATCCCGGGCCAAGGCCCGGCGGGTGGCCCGATAGGCGGCGTGGCCCAACAACATGATTTCAGCGTAGTCGCCGCCGCCGTCGCCTGGTCAGCTGGCGGCGAGCTTGACCCGACCGATGTCGGCCCGTTCGGCGGCCGAGGCCCCGTAGGAGTACTCAGCCGAGTCGACCATGGTGGTCTGGCTTTCGTCCTTCAACCGGTAGGCCTGTTGCATGGCGTCGTCGGCTGCGCTGTTGGTGGGAATCAAGGCGTTGTACTCGGCTGCCACCGCATGTTGAGCGGCAATCAAACGGCTCAACACCTCGTGGGTCCAGCCAATGGCGTAGCTCATCCGCGAGGACGGCTGGTCGAGCAGCATATGGGTCCGTAGCTGGGGCAGGAGATGACCAACCATGGTCTCCACCAGGTCGAGGTCGACCTGGGTGCCGAACAGGATGACCTGGCTGTATTCGTTGACGGTGCGGTGAGCGGCCGAGCTGCGATTGAGTTCGGCGATGCCACCGTAGAGGTAGATCACGCCGCGGGTGGCTTCGCTCCATGTCTTGATGTCGATGCGGCGTTCGAGCACCTCGTTCTCGGCGTCGCTCAGTTCTCTGGCCTCGATCTGGTATCGGGTGATCAGCGCTTGGGCCTTGGCTTCGAACGCCTCCCGTTCCGGTTCGTGATCGGTGCGGGACGCCTTGGCCAGCATGGCCCTCACCTTGTCGATCACGTTGGCCCGGCGGGGAGCGGTGAGCGGCGTCAGCGGTACCGTAGGCTCGGCCTGGTGATGGCAGTAAGTGCGGGTATCGGCGTAGGTGTCAGTGTCGTGATCCGTCGTGGTTGTCATGCCATCCCAAGGTGTGAAACAGAAGCTGCCAACGGCGTGACAGCGCGCGCCGATAAACCGGTTCTGCCCCGTAGCCTTGCCGCTATGGCCGATGGTAGTACCAAACCCTCCACAACAAGGACATACCCGCAACTTTGTCCCAGCTATGCCGAGGCCATGACCAATCCGAAGATTCCCGAGCGTGGTCTGCTGGCCTTCGGGCGGGACAACATGGCCATTCCCGGACCCTCGGTGATCCCGGAGCGGGTGTTGGCGGCCATGGCCCGACCCATGACCGATATCTATGCCGGCGACCTGGTCGAGGTGTCGGCCCGGATTTTTTCGGCCCTGCCGGCCATTGCCCGGACGACAGCCCCGATGTTCATGGTGGTGGCCAACGGCCATGGGGCCTGGCAGATGGCCATCAACAACACCTTGAGCCGGGGTGACGAGATTCTGGTCCTCGAATCGGGCCGATTCGCCGTCATCTGGGGTGAGATGGCGACCCAATCGGGGGTCAAGGTCGAGGTGCTGCCCGGTGGTGATCGCCACGCCGTGGACGTTGCCGCACTGGCCGAACGGCTGGCCGCCGACGTCGATCACCGCATCAAGGCCGTGCTGTGTGTGCAGACCGACACCGCGTCGGGCGTGATCAACGACGTCCCCGCCATCCGCCGGGCCGTCGACGACGTCGGACACCCGGCGCTGTTGATGGTCGACTGCATTGCTTCGCTGGGTTGCGAGCCCTACGAGATGGATGAGTGGGGGGTCGACGTCACGGTGGCCGGCTCGCAGAAGGGCTTGATGGTACCGCCGGGTCTGGGTTTTGTGTGGGCCTCGGACCGGGCCCTGGAGGCTCATGTGACGGCCGATCTGCGGGGCGGCTATTTCGACTGGGAACGCCGCCTCAACGCCGACTTCCACTACGAGCTGTACGCCGGGACCCCACCGGTGTCACATCTGTATGCCTTGGCCGAGGCCCTGGACATGATCGACGAACAAGGCGGTATCGAGCGGGTTTGGACCCGTCATCGGGTGCTGGCCTCGGCGGTTTGGGCGGCGGTGGACGCCTGGTCGACCGAAGGCGGGATTGAGTTCAACATAATCGATCCCCAGTCCCGCTCGGCCGCCGTGACCACGGTGCTCACCGGGTCGATCCCGGCCGACGAGATGCGGTCGATCTGTCGCTACCAGGCCGGACTCACCGTTGGTGTCGGCATTGGCGATTTCGCCGACCGGGCCTTTCGCATCGGTCACATGGGATATGTCGACCCGCCCGGTCTTCTCGGGGTGCTGGCCACAGTCGAGTCATCACTGCTGGCCATGGACGCCCCGCTCGGCGGTTCCGGCGTGGCCGCGGCGGCCGCCGTGATCGGTCAACACCTGGCCAACGAATCAGCCGCTTGACCGGCGGTGACCCGTCCTTGTGTGCGCTCCAGCGTTCACATGTGAACGCTGGAGCGCACACGTGAAGTCTGATGGTCGGGTCAGGGGTCGGAACGCTGGGTCCCGACCTTCAGTTCTCTGAACGGGCTGGTGGTGTCGATGCCCGGCTCCTTGGACAGACCCAGCACCCGTTCACCCAGGATGTTGCGCAGCACCTGATCGGAGCCCCCGGCGATGGCCATTCCCGGCATGCCCAGCACATACCCCGACCAGGAGAAGGTGCCCCATTCGCCGGTGTCGGCTGTCAGCCGCGGGCCCAGCACCGTCGACACGAAGTCCGACGTTCGCCGCATGTTCTCGGTCAGCAGCAGCTTGGCTCCCGACAGTTCGGGGCCCGGCAGTTCGCCTCGCTTCAACGCCGCCATGGCCCGATCGTTGTTCAATCTCAGGACCATGCCGTTGATGTAGATGTCGATCAGCTTCTGCCGCACGATTGGGTCTTCGATCACGCCGAAGTGGCGGCTCATCTCCCGCAGCCGGGTGAAGCCGCCGCCCCGGGACGGGCCGGCTCCAATCGACGCCCGCTCGTTCATGAGTGTGGTCAGGGCCACCCGCCAACCGTTGTTGACCTCACCCAGTCGCCACGAGTCGGGCACCCGAACCTCGTTGAAGAAGACCTCGTTGAAGTTGGCCCCGCCGGTCATCTGCCGCAGCGGCCGGATGTCGACCCCCGGGGCCTTCATGTCGACCAGGAAGCCGGTGAGGCCCTTGTGTTTGGGAAGGTCGGGATCGGTGCGGCAGATCACCTCGCCGACGTCGGAGTAGTGGGCGCCCGACGTCCAGACCTTCTGGCCGGTCACCACCCATTCCTCGCCGTCACGCTCGGCTCGCATCTGCAGGCTGGCCAGGTCGGACCCGGCCCCCGGCTCCGAGAACAACTGGCAGGCGACGATGTCGCCCCGGTACATCTTGGGCAGCAGTTCGGCTGCCACCTCCGGGGCGGCATGGTCGGCGATGGTGGGCGCCACCATACCCAACCCGATGGTGAAGAAACCCTGTGCCGGTACCTCATAGCGGCCCTCGAGTTCGGCGAAGGCCCGAGCGTGGCGGCGGCTCAAACCCCGGCCGCCCCATTCGACCGGGCCGTCGATCCAGCCGAATCCGGCGTCGAATTTCTTGGCTCGCCAGGCCTGCGATCGGGCCAGGGCCTCCCGCTCCTCCGCCCGATCCACTTCCTCGAACAGCGACGGGTCGTCGGCCCCCTCTCCCCACACGAAAGCCGAGGCCTCCGCCTTGGGGACGGCATTGGCGTTGAGGAAGTCACGAGCCTCGGTCCGGAACGTGGCGAGATCGATCGGCGATTCCAGGTCGGTCATGACAGCCAAACTAACCGGCCGGTAGCTCGCCTGCGCAATTGGAACCCTGGCCGGTTACTCGGGTGGGGTCGCCGGTCGGGGCGTCGGTGGTTGACACCGGCAGGATAAAGAGGTTGGCTCCGTGAATGGTCATGTTCGTTGTTAAGGCGGTGGACCCACGCAAGGTTGTTAACTCGGTTGAGAGCGATTCGCCAGGCGTCGTCATTTGTTTTCTTTTTAAGCTTTGACTAGGTACGACTTCGTTGCTAGCATCCGTTTTTAGCGGTGGGTAAACGGCTCATCGCCTACATGCAAAGCCACATGAATAGCAACGTTGGTTGGGCTGGTGCATGGATCGGGGCCATTCATCTTCATAGTACGTTGACGCTGTAGATCGTCGGCTTCTGCCCTTCCGGCACGAGTCTGAAAAGAGACATGAAGATGATGGTTAACCAAATGGGAGGCAAGGGGTTTCGCGCTTTGTTGGCGTCGATACTCGGTTTGCTCATGGTCGCCGGTGTCGCCACCGGAGTGGCGGCCGAGGGCTCGGAGGCCACAACCGAATCAGCGGATGTTGGGGATGTTGCGGGAACGGAGGCACTCGACGTCGAGGGTGTGGTCGTCGATATCGATGAGTTGACGCTCGTGAGCGAGAAGAAGGTCAAGGAAGACAGAAAGGTCATTCGCGGCGACAAGTTGAAACCGGCGCAGGCAAAGGTCAGGAAAGGCAAGAAGTGGAAAGCCACCGAGGACGCTCAGGAAGCCCTCGACCGAATGGCCGCCGAGGGCACGCTCATCGATCTGAGCCAGCTGGTGCTGTCCGAGACCGACTCCGGCCTCCTGGTGGCAACCTCCTCGACGGAAGAAGTGGTGAAGGTCACTCACGAGCTGGCCACCATGGAAAAGACTTACGAACTTGATCAACCTGCTGCCAACGGCGCCACTCACGTTACGGGCACTGCTGAACAAGAGGGGCTGGGCGTCCAGGTGGTCCAGAAGGAAGGCGACGTCTTGCTCGATGCCGTGAGCACTCCGGTGGGCCCCGGGTCTGCGGTCAGCCTCAAGGAGATGAGTGCTCCACGGTGTTCCACCACACGGGGCAGCCGTTGGTACAACTACATCAACTGGTGCTACCAGAAGTTCTTCGCCGACGGGGGCAATTGGCGAAGGCCATACAACACGTCGGACGATGACGGATCCAAAACTCGCGACTTCTACTCCTACAAGCGCTACGCCACCGCCTATCCGGACAAGACGCCATATCGCGACTACGCCGTTATGGAGGCCCATGTATTCTCCTGGCCCACCCATAACACGTGGAGGTACCGGGGAATAAGGACTCTCGACTGGTCACCGACCAACGGCAACTGCGCAACGGATGCCAATTTCACAATGGCCGCCGGCGGCCTCAGCTGGAACCCTCCGGTATGTATCGCCAGTACAGATATCTCCATGACCAAGCTCGACGGACGGATGAAGCACTACTACAAGTGCAGCGTTTGTGGCGAGGGAACCAAGAAGGTCGGGTTCATCATCGGGGTGGAAGTCTGGCAGGGCAACATTCCGTATTGGTACGACGACAACTACGCCGCCTTTCGGCAGGCGTTCACCTGGAACTGGGACTACGCCAACGACGATTAGCGGGAGAACGTGAGTTGAGACGACGTGTATTCCCTCTTGCTGCCGGCCTACTGGTCGCTCTGGCCGTTGCCGTCACGATGTTCTCACCGGATCGCGGGGGCCAAACAGCGGCTTTTACGTTTGGCCCCTGCGATATTCGGGCCGCTTCGCTCCAGTGCACCGAACTCGATTCCGGTGCCGTGGCTGTCATTACCGAGGTCCCCACCATCGACAACGGTCGAATCGTGGTCTTTGATCCCGGCGGTCCCGGCACAGACTTGCGAGCATCGATCGACGTGCTCGGATCGCTGGGCGATACCGAGACCGTGGTGCTCAGCTTTATCGAGCCGTGGACAATGGATGGAGTCAGTGAGCACTGCAAGGCTGCCGCCGAAACGTACTTGGCGGTCATGCGGCAGGCAACCGCCTACGACCTTCCGCCGCTCACCCTCGACCTCGGCCGGGACTGTCCCGAAGAGGTGGCCGATGCCGAGATGTTTGTCCAAGAACGTATCGACGTGCTTCGAGATCTGATTCGGCAGGCCCCCGACTCCCAGGTGAAGTACCTCGGCTGGTCGTTCGGCAGCGTCAGGCTGGCGGCACTCAGTGACCGGATGACGATCGACGGTGCCTTGCTCGTGAGCCCCATCGCCCATGACCAGCCGTGGCCCACCATGATGGTCAACCGAGCCGCCAGATCGAGAGAGCTCCTGGGCGAAGTAGGCGTCGACGTCACCGTGGTCAACGACGGCAGTATCTCGATGGATGGTCGCTCGACCGACCTGACCCCCTTCGACGTCGCCGCCGGCGAATACGGATCGGTGTACGACATCCCCAAGAACCAGTCCTGGCTGTCCAACGCCATCGATGCCTACCGGAACGGAAACGCCGACACACAAGCTCTTGTCCAGCTTGCCCACGCCGCCGACAACATTCAGGGCCGCTACGGCGTCGACAGCCTCTATCCGGGCATCATCGGCTACTGGGCCGAGTTCTGCCAGTCGCTGACCAAAGGCACGGAACCAACGATCAAACCAAACGACGACATCGCCTGGTTCCTCCTCAGTTTCCACCAACCGTGCGACACCGTCGAGCCACGACCCAAGCAGGCCACGATCAACGCTGACGTGAGCTGCCTCGTTGTCGGCAGCACCGATCCACTCACGGTTGGAGTCGGTGCTGCCGGCTGGCGAAGGCCACCGACCATGGTGACGGTACCGAACGCCGGTCACATTCTGGCCATTGACCAGCATCAGATCAATGACCTGGTGAAGGAGTTCACATCAACCTACGGATACCCATGCGAAATCTAGCATCGACAATCGTTGTCGCAGCCCTACTGGCCGCCGGCTGCGCCGTCGCTCTACCGTTCGGCGGTGACCACCACCTGAAAGCCGAGATCGAAAGCAGCGACGAGATCAGATCAATGCTCCCTCAAGCCGTGCCGCCCGGCTACATGTTGGATACCTACAGCGCTCTTGTTGACCCCAACGACAATCTCGTCATGCTGGAAAGCCAGTATCACGACCCCGACGGTGAAACCATCGTTGGTATCTGTGTAGCGGGCCAAAGAGTTCACGAGATCGCCGAGGGGTGCGTTGGCGATGGCCCATCCCGGGTAGTCGCCCGAGACTCGGCGGAATTGACAGTGGCCGTCGCTTGCTGGAGCGACGAGTGCGACACCAACCTTGAACAGTGGCTCGAATTGTTCGGAACGAGCACCCCGTCGCCCGACGAAGCGGTTTCGGCCCTAGGCCTCGATTGGTAGGAGCGTCGTCATCGACCCGCGGCGTTTTTGCCAATGAACGATTGGTGGGGTAGCGAGATACGGTGACGGTGATTGAGCTATGGATCACATCAGATTCTCTCTAGGGGCCGATCGGGGTCGAGGACCGGGATCGGTCGACCGAAGTGTCGCCGACGGCACCGGGTGGCGATCGTTGCTTAACCGGGCCCACCGCCCGGTAGTCGCCCTGGCCCTATGGCACCTGTTCGTCTGGGGCGGACGGTTCCGCAACCTGATCAACGAGCCTGGTCCACTGGCCGATGCCAACCGCTGGTCTCTGGTCGGATCGTTGTTCTTTGTCGGCTTGGCGGTGGCTGCACTGGCCACGTTGATCCTGGGTCGCAAGCCAAGTCGGCTGGCGACGCTACCGGCCTCGGTTCTGGCTGTGGCCGGCATCGCCGTCTGGTCGTACCGGGCAGTGGTCATTGTCGGCCGCTCCTATTCTGTCGGCTTCATCGCCGTTCACATTGCTTTGGCCGTGGTCTCGATTGCTCTCGGGCTGTGGTACCTGCGGTCGGCGGCCCAAGTCCGGTAGGGGCAACACCGGCCCGTCGACCGCTGTAGTCTGTATGCCGTGGGTGAACCAGTAACCGTCAGCGAAGTTGCCAGCAGCCGTCAGGGATACGTGCGCTACGAGACCAACCGGTCGTTCACCGGCATGGGTCACGAGCGCTACCTCAAAGGCGATCCCATCTATCGTGATCGTCCGGCCGATCTCATCGCCCGGACCCTGTTCGAAACGGGAAAGGTCGACGAGGTTCACGTGTACGCCCAGACCGTGACCGTCAAGTTGTCGGGCACCGATTCCGCCGGCGTGAAAGAGGCACTGGAGGAGCTCCACACCTACTATCGTCCCGGTGTCGAGGTGCCGACTCCGGAGAGCTTCGGCGCCGATAGTTGATCTCCCACACGGTTCCGGCCCGGGTGGGGCTGCTCGGCAATCCATCCGACGGCTATGGGGGTCGGACCCTGGGGCTGGCCGTTCCCCGGTTTGCCGCCACGGTCGAGCTGGTTGATTCCGATCGGTTGGAGATCGTGGCCAACCCCGACGACGACCCGGTATGGGACGACGTCGACGATCTGGTCGAGCGGGTCGAGAGCTATGGCTATTTCAACGGCCCGCAGCTGTTGGCGGCCACCGTCCGCACTTTCGCCGATGTGGCCTCCTTCGAGGCGTCAGCCGTCGGGGCCGGCGGCGGCTCGCCCCTGGCCCGCTTCTCGGCGGCCCGTTTCCAGCTGCGCTACCGGACCACCATTCCCCGTCAGGTCGGCCTGGCCGGTTCCTCGGCGCTGGTCATCGCCGCCCTCCGTTGTCTGGGTGCCCACACCGGGCTGTCCATCCCCGATGAGATCCTGCCGTCGATCGCTCTGCGAGTCGAGACCGAGCAGCTCGGGTTGACGGCCGGGCTCCAGGATCGGGTGGTGCAAACCTATGGCGGTCTGGTGGCCATGAATTTCGGCGATATGGAGACCGACGCCCGTTTCGGAGTGACCCACGGCGAGTATCACCCGGTGGAGGGCGATCATCTGCCTCCGCTGTTCCTGGCCTATCGGGAGTCGGCTGCCCAACCGAGCGATGAGTTCCACCGCCATCTTCGCCGCCGCTGGGAGGATGGTGACTCCACCGTACGTGATCTGCTCCATTCCCTGGCCGCTCTGGCCTTGGAGGGGGAGGCGGCTTTGCGGTGGAGCGACTCGGATCGCTTCGCCGAGCTGTTGGGCGAGAACATGCGTCTCCGCCGCCAGCTGGGGCCGCTGCCCGACGACCAGATCGAGTTGATCGACCTGGCCGAGGGCTGCGACGCCTGGGCCACATTCGCCGGATCAGGCGGTGCCATCGTCGGCGCCTATACCGACGACGAGCATCTGGCTCGTCTGACCACGGCGTTGAGCTCAGTCGACGCCGTTGTCACCCCCCTCTAGCCAACCGCCAATTGTGTGCGCTCCAGTGTTCGTATACGAACACTGGAGCGCACAACATGAGATATGTGCATTCTTTAGCACTTACTGTCACATGGTGTTGACAAGATGGTCTCATGACGAACGCTGCATACCACTACCTGCTCTCCCTGGCCGCCCGCCGCTCAGGGTGTTGCACCAGGATTGAGCTCTTGGCCAACGGCTTGACAGAGTCGGCCATCACCCGGCTCCGTGCCCGGGGCACGCTTCAAGTGATCCGGCCCGGCATCTATGTGGTCCCGTGGCTGGTTGACGACCGCACGCCGTATGTCACCGCACTGGCCGGTTTCGACCGGGGAGCGGTGTCCCACACCAGCGCTGCTCGCGTGCACCGGCTGCCAGTGGGAACCCAAGATGGGCTCAACGTTGAGATTACCGTTCCGTTTGCCTCAGGTGGTCGACGATTTCGCGGCGTCACAGTCCACCGGACTCGACTGCCGCTGGACGTCGACGTTGTTGAGCTGGAAGGGTTGCCGGTGACGTCGCTGGCCCGGACCTTGTTTGATCTCGCTCCCGCTTGGGGTCGACGCCGCCTTCGTCACGTTCTCCAGTTCGCCATGATTCATCGTGGATTGACCGAACAACAGCTCTGGTCTTGCTATCAGGCACGAGCACAGCACAGGGTGCGGGGCGTGGCCAGTATGCGGACGTTGATGGCCGAACTCTTCGGTAGTGGGCTGCCGCCTCAATCGATGCTTGAGCAGGAGTTCGCTCTGCTATTGGCCCAGGCCGGGTTGTCGGGATTTCGTCGCCAGTACCGACCTCCGTGGTTCGACGGTGTTCGAGGTGCCGTCGACTTTGCCGACCCCGAGGTTTGTGTCATTGTCGAGGTTGACGGTCGTCCATGGCATGCCACGACACAATCGATGGCCGAGGACCGAAGAAGGGATCGTATTGCCGCCGTCCATGGGTGGCTGGTCATCCGGGTGTTGTCCGAGGAAATTGTGGAGCGTCAGGCGTCGGTGGTCGATGAGATACAAGCCGCCGTCGCTCGTCGATCTAGTGATCGGGCAGCTTAGTCGCCCTCCAGCCCCGTTGTGTGCGCCCCAGCGTTCACCAGTGAACGCTGGGGCGCACAGTTGGGTGGGGTGGGTGGGGTGGGGGGAGTCGATTCTTATATCGAACAAATGTTCGATATAATGGGAGGGGTGAAGACGGAGTCGACTGTCGACCTTGGCCCGGCCGCCCCCGGCCCGGCCGCCCCCGGTCGGGCCTCTGTGGCCGAGCTGCGGGCCCGGCTGGGCCCGGTCTCGCTGATCCGGCAGCAGACCGAGAATACAACGGCTCTCCAAGGGTTGCCCGAGCCGATCGCTCCACTGGCTCCCATTCTCCCCATGGGAGGCGTGCAGCGGGGGTGGTCGGTTGGGGTCGAAGGCCATGGGGCCTGGTCGCTGGCCATGGGCTTGGCCGGATGGCTGATGGGGGTCGACGGCTGGATGGCCGCCGTTGGACTGGAGGATTTGGGGCTGGTGGGGGCGGGGGAGCAGGGGATTCCTCTTGATCGGGTACTCATGGTGGAAACACCGATCCCCGACCAGTGGGCCACGGTGACCGCCGCCCTGATCGAGGCCATGCATGTGATTTGTGTGCGTCCTCACCACCCCATCGGTCGCCAGGATGCCCGACGGCTCCAAGCCCGGGCCCGGGAACAGCAGGCGGTGCTCATCCATCTCGACGGTGGGCGGACCTGGCCCTATCCGATCGACCTGATGGTCAGCGGACGCAGTCAGCGGTGGGAGGGTCTGGGCCGAGGTCACGGCCACCTGCGATCCCGGCGGTTGTTGGTGGAGGTCGGGGGCCGACGCAGCCCCCGGGTGGGACAGTGGGTCGAACTCGATCTGGGTGTCGGGGCGGTTCAGTGACCCGATCGGAGGCAACCCGGATGGTGGTGGTGTGGTGCCCCGACTGGCCCATTGTTTCCTGGGGTGTGCCTCCGGACGAGCCGGCGGCGGTGCTGGCGGCCAACCGGGTGGTGGCCGCCTCGGCCGCCGCCCGTCACGAAGGGGTTCGGGTCGGCCAGCGACGCCGGGAGGCTCAGGGTCGCTGCCCGGAACTTGCGCTGCTCGACCGCGACGTCGACCGGGAGAATCGGCTGTTCGAACCGGTGGTGGCCGCCCTGGACGCCATCACCCCCCGGGTCGAGGTCTCAGGAGCAGGGCTGATCGGCTTCCCCACCCGGGGCCCGACCCGGTTTTTCGGGGGCGAGCAGCTCATGGCTCGAGCGGTGGTTGATGCGGTCACGCCCCAGCTGTCGCGACGGGGGCGGGTGCGGGTGGCCATTGCCGACGGGGTCTTCGCCGCTCGCCTGGCCGCCCGTTCCCGGCCGGGCGGACGCTATGACCTGACACCGGATCGACCAGCCGAGGACCCGACAGCGATCACCGTGACCCAGATGACCCAGATGATTCAGGTGGTGCCCCCGGGGGAGAGCGCCCGCTTCCTGGCTCCAATGCCCATCACCACCTTGGAGATGCCGGATCTGACCGACGTGTTGATTCGCCTCGGTCTCGACACCCTGGGTGGGTTCGCTCAGCTGGCCCCCGCCGACGTGGTCGACCGGTTCGGCCGGGACGGTCTGCTGGCCCACCGGCTGGCTCGAGGCTTCGATGACCATCCACCCGATCTGCGGCATCCCGCCCCCGACCTGGCGGTGAGTTGGACCTTCGAACCGCCGGCCGAGGTGATCGAACGTTGCGCCTTCGTCATCAGATCCCTGGCCGACGAGTTGCACGCCAACCTGTCCGGCCGGGGTTTATCGTGTACCCGGGTGGCCATCGAAGCCGAGACCGAAACCGGCGAACGGCATCTGCGGTTGTGGCGGCATCAGGGAACCCTTTCGGCCGCCGCAGTGGCCGACCGGGCCCGCTGGCAACTCGACGGTTGGCTCACCGTCGGCCGCCGCCGGCGGGGCATGGGCGGTGGGCCGGCATCGGGCATTCTGCGGTTGACCATTGTGCCCGATGAGGTGGTTCCCGCCACCGGCCGTCAGCTCGGATTCTGGGGGGCCGATCGGGGTCGGGCCGACGACGTGTCACGGGTGGTGGCCCGGCTGCAAACCATCCTGGGCGCTGATGGGGTGACCGTGCCGGAGTTCAAGGGGGGTCTGTCGGCCACCGAGCAGCTACGGCTGGTCCCGGCGGCGGCGGTTGATCTGACCGAGGCCCGTCCGGCGGCCCGACCCGACTGGACGACTGAACCGTGGCCCGGTCGATTACCTCCGCCGTCGCCCCTTTGTGTCCATCCCGATCCTGTGCCGGTCGAGTTGATCGATGAGAACCGGGAGCCGCTGGCGGTCAGCGGTCGAGGCGACTTGAGCGGCAGCCCTCACCGGTTACAGGTCGACTCGAGGTGGCGGACCGTCTCCCAGTGGGCCGGACCGTGGCCGGCCGAACAACGTTGGTGGGATCCGTTGACCCATCGGCGACGAGCCCGGATGCAGGTTGTGCTCGATGACTCGTCGGCTCATCTCCTGGTCATCGAACAGCGGCAATGGTGGATCGAGGCCTCCTACAGGTAGCCGGCCGGGGCCGACGTGCCGCCGGCGTGTCGCTGGTAGCTTGAAGCCGTGACTTCGCTCGATCACCTGCTCCCGGCGGCCGAGGAGGCGATCCGCTGTGCCGATCACGCCCGCCGGCTGGCCATCGATCCGGGAGGAACGGCCATCAGGGCCGATCGGCTGGTGGTGGTTGAGACGGGGTTGCCCTGGCCCAAGCCGGTCTTCGATCACCCGACGCTGCGGGAGATCGATCCGCTGCTCAAGACCGCTCCCCGGGTGACCCGGTTGCTGGCCTGTCAGCCCGATACCGATCCAGCCACCGCCGGGCCGGCCACCATGGTCTGGGTGTTCGATCGGCTCGACACAGCCACCCGGGAACGCCGGTTCGCCGTGTCGTCGCCCGACGAGCTCCAGGAGCTGACCGGATGCCTGGTGGCCGAAGTCCCTGGAGATCAATTGACGTCGGGTGCGGTGCAGCCCATCGTCGATCGTGAGATGACCGAACCGGCCGTGCTTGTCTGCACCCAGGGGAGCCACGATATCTGCTGCGGGTCCGACGGAGCCCGGCTGGCCGTGGCGCTGGAGGCCATGACACCGACCGGCCCCCGGCAACGTCCGATGCGGGTGTTCCGGGTCAGTCACACCGGTGGCCATCGCTTCGCCCCGACGGCCATGACCTTGCCCGATGGACGGATGTGGGCCTACCTGGGCCTCGACATGGTGACCGAGATCCTCAGCGGTTCGGCCGATGCCGGCCGCCTGGCCCCCTACTGTCGAGGCTGGTGGGGGGCTGACCGGGGTCCGGCCCAGATGGCGGAGCGGGCGGTGTTGGCTGAGACGGGATTCGCCCTCGACCACGCCCGCCGTACCGTTGCCGAGGTGTCACCCGGTGTCTTCAGTGTCGACGTCGACGGTGGTGCCGCCGGGCATGGTTCGTGGACGGTGGCGGTCGAGCTGGCTCGGGAGGTGCCGACGATCTCCTGTCGTCAGCCCGGAGGCCGGCCCCACAAGGTCGCTCGGGAGTACACCGCCCGCATCATCCAACCCCCACAAACCTTGCAGTAGAAAACGAGGTCACACCTCGCTTTTTGCTGCAAGTATTTGGTCGGAGGGCTTAGAGCCGGAGGGGGTCAGAAGAGGATGACACTGCGGGCCACCGAACCCGCCTTCATGTCGTCGAAACCCTCGTTGATGTCGTCGAGAGTGATGGTCTGCGACACCATCTCGTCGAGTAGGAGTCGACCGTCGAGGTACATCTGGATGAAGCGGGGCATGTCGGTCCGGAACTGGTTGGATCCCATGTTCGAGCCGGTCAGCGTCTTCTCGTCGATCAGGGCTGCGCCGTCGATCTCCACCTTCGTGCCCTCCGGAATCAGGCCGATGACGGTGGCCTGACCGCCCTTGCCCAACATCTGGAAGCTCTGTTCCGCCGTGATCTTGGTGCCGACGGCCTCGAAGGCGTAGTCGGTACCCAGTTCGTCGGTCAGCCCCATGACGGCGGCCACCGGATCGTCGGCCGAGGCGTCGACGATGTGGGTCGCCCCCATGGTCTGGGCCAGCTCCAGTTTTGACCCCACCCGGTCGACGGCGATGATGCGGTTGGCGCCGGCGATGCGGGCCCCCTGCACGGCCGAGAGCCCGATACCACCGCAGCCGATGACCACCACCGTTGATCCGGGTTCAACCCGGGCCGTGCGAAACACTGCACCCAGACCGGTGGTGACCCCACAACCGATGAGCGCCGCCTTGTCGAACGGCATGTCCCGGCCGATTTTCACCACCGTGTGTTCGTGCACAAGCATGCGCTCGGCAAACGACGAGAGGTGGAGGAACTGATGCAGTGCTTCGCCGTCGGCCCGTGAGATGCGGGCGGTCTGATCGTCGCCCCGGACCAGCTCGGTGGCCTTGTTGAGGCACCGTACCGGGTTGCCACTGGTGCATTGGCGGCAGTGGCCGCAGAAGGCCGACAGGCAGGTGATGACGTGATCACCGGGTTGGACGTAGGAAACCTGGGGGCCGACGGCCAGCACGACGCCGGCCGACTCGTGGCCCAGAACCGTGGGGCAAGGATGGCGGTAGAGGCCCTCCATGAAGTGAAGGTCGCTGTGGCACAGCCCGGCCGCCCGGGTCTCGATGAGAACCTCGCGGGGTCCGGGGTCGTCGAGCGTGACGTCCTCGATGTCGAGTTGGCCAGGGATGGAGTTGAGAACGGCAGCTTTCATAGCGGCCGAGCATATTCGCCCGCCACCGTTACGGCCAGCTAACCGTCGTGGCCGTCGCCTGCACTCTCGGCCAGCTTGTCGATCGAGGCGACAAACCGCTCGAGATAGTCGGCCATCTGGACCTGCTCGGCCTCGCTGAACTCCGACAGCATCAGCGTCAATCCGCTCTGAACCCGGGCGCTGATCTGGGCGTAGCGGGCCTGGCCGTCGGCCGTGGCTTCGACCTGGATCGATCGCTGATCCTCGTCGTCGCGGGTCCTGGTCACCAGGCCCTTTTCGACCAGGCAGTTGACCGCCCGGGTGGTGGAAGCCGGCGTGATGCGCATGGCGTCGGCCAGTTCCCCCATTCGCAGCGGCCCATGCAGGCAGATCAGCGACAGCGCGTCGGCCAGGGCCAGGTCGAGAGGACCGTTCTCCGGTGAGGTGTAGAAATACTCCCGGACCTTGACGGCACCGGCTCCCCGCCTCATGGCCCGCCAGGCTCGTCCCACCCGTCGCCGAATCTCCTCGTCGACGTAGCCGGGCGGCGATTCGAGATGCGAATCGGGCGTTGAGGTCATAGCCATTACTACCGAGTGTGGCCGCTGAGGCTCACAAATGCTAGTTCCGCCGGCTCAGTGGTGGTCGTTGCTGGGACGGTGGAAGCGTTGCAGGGCCCGCCTCGACACCTCGGCCACCGGAACCGAAAGAGACTCGGCCGCTGCTCTGAGGTCGTCGAACTCCGGCTTGGCCCCGGCCGGTCCCACCTTTATCCGGATGACCTGGCCGTCGACCTCGACCGACTCAAATCGGCGGGGCTGGGCGTATTTACGCACCGGCGAGATCCGCAGGCCGAGGGTGGCGGTTTCGCTCAACACGATGTGGCGCAGCGGCTCGACCAGGTCCGATCGGGTCAACACGTTCAATTCCACCCCCGGTCGACCCTTCTTCATGACGATGGGATGGGCCCAGGCGTCGTCGGCCCCGGCGGCCAGGCAGCGGTCGATGGTGTGGGCCACGATCTCGCCGGTGGTGTCGTCGAGGTTGGTCTGGATCAGATATGAGTCGCCGACAGTGAGACCGTCCGGATCGTCGTCGCCGACCGGAGCGGCTGCCCGCCGGCCGGAGGACAGCAGGTAGGCCGATACGACGTTCGGGTGGGTGTCCGGGTTGCGGCCCCCCGCCCCCCGGGCCACTCCCACCAGGGTGCCGGCAGGAAGCGGCCCGTATTCCTGGGCCATCGTCGTCAAGAGCGCCGCCCCGGTGGGGGTGACGGTTTCACCAACCAGGTCCAAACCGTGGACCGGTACGCCCTGTAGCAGGGCGGCGGTGGCCGGCGCCGGTAGCGGCAGCCGACCGTGGGCGGCGACAACGGTGCCGTGACCCAACCCGATCGGGCCACAGACAACCCGGTCAACGCCTTGCTCGGTCAACGCCGCCAACGCCACCCAGGCGCCCACGATGTCGACGATGGCGTCCACCGCACCCACCTCGTGGAAGTGGACTTGGTCGATGTCGACCTTGTGAATGGCGGCCTCGGCCTGGGCCAAGGCCAGGAAGGTCCGCCGGGCCCCCTCGACCACGGCCGGGGCCAGGGATGATTCGACCAGGAGGTCGTCGATACTGGACCAGCTCCGGTGGGGGTGAGCGCCGTATCCGGTCACTTCCACCCGGGTGGCGCTCAGCGACGACCGCGACACCGTGGATTCGGCCATCTTCCAGCCGTCGACATCGAGGGTCTCCAGTTGGCCGGTGATGACGGACAGGTCGACTCCCAGTCCGACCAGCGCTCCCAGCATCATGTCGCCCGAGGCTCCGAACGTCGGGTCGAACCAGATCACATCGGCACGACCGGCGGCCGCCGCCGATTCTGCGTTCACCTGCTCGTCCTCATGCCGATCCGTTCATACTCCGCAGCATCCGGTGGGCGGCGCAGGCCGCGCCGTAACCGTTGTCGATCCCGACCACGGCGATGCCGGGGGCGCAACTGGTCATCATCGATAGCAGGGCGGTCTGACCCTCGAAGGCCGTTCCGTAACCGACCGAGGTGGGAACGGCCACGATGGGCTGAGCCACCAACCCGGCCAGCACCGTGGGCAGCGCCCCTTCCATGCCGGCCACGGCCACGATCAGATCGACGTCGTCCAGTGCCGGCAGGACATCCAGCAGCCGGTGAAGGCCGGCCACCCCGACGTCGGTCAGCCCTACCACCTCGTGGCCCAGCGATTCCAGGGTCAGTCGACATTCGGAGGCCACCGCGAGATCCGAGGTGCCGGCGGCCACCACGGCCGCCGACCGCCCGCTGGCCGGTCGATGGCGCCACGACATGGTGGCGTAACCGGCGCTCGCCGGGTCGACGGCCGAGGTCGGATCAAGATCGAGCAGGGCCCGGTGCTGCTCGGGAGTGGCCCGGGTGGCGACAATGGCGTCGCCTTGGGACGGGCCGTCGGCCAACAGATCAGAGACGATGGCCACGCACTGCTCCACCGTCTTCGACTGGCAGTAGACGGCCTCCGGGAGATCGATGCGTCGGCTGCGGTCGCGGTCGAGGCGGGCCTCAGCGGGCATGATCGAGCCTGACGGTGGTGGCCGGTCGATCAACGACGTGGTTCAGGTTGCCGCTACGAAGACCGGCCAGATCGAGGGTGATGTAGCGGTACCCGATCGGCGTCAGCTGTTCGGTGATGGTGGCCGCCTCCGCTCCGGCCCGGGCCAGCTGATCGGCGGGAAGCTCGATGCGGGCCGTGTCTCCGTAGTGGCGGACCCGAACGTCGTCGAACCCCATGGCCCGTAGTGCCGCCTCGGCCCGATCGATGCGCGACAACAGCGGCACGGTGACCTCGGTGCCGTACGGTATGCGGCTCGACAGGCAGGGCATGGCCGGCCTGTCCCACACCGGCAACTGCCAGCGGTGGGCCAGCCGTCGAATGGCCGCCTTGTCGAAACCGGCCTCGACCAGCGGGAAGCGGGCTCCCCGCTCGGCGGCCGCCTGCTGTCCCGGACGATGGTCGCCCAGGTCGTCGAGGTTGACTCCGAGGGTGATGGGCCGACCGGCGGCCAGGGGTTCCAGTTTGTCCAGCAACGCCGACTTGCACCAGTAGCAGCGGTCGTGGCCGTTGGCGGCGTACCGGGGATCGGTCAACTCCTCGGTGTCGGTCGGCCGCCAGTCGAAGCCGTAGCGCTCGGCCAGCGTCCGGCAGTGCTCCAGCTCCCCGGTGGCCAGGGAAGCCGACGCGGCGGTGATGGCCAGCGATCGCACCGTCGCTGCACCGGAACGAAGCTCATCGGCCCGATGGGCGGCCACCGCCAGTAGGGCCGAATCGACGCCGCCCGACAGGGCCACCACCACCGGGCCCATGTCGACAAGCATCCCGACCAGCGACTGTTCGCGTTCACGTTCGGTGGGGGACGCAGGATCGGCGGGGCCGCTGAAGCTTCGACTGGTCACCGTCCCCAGGGTAGGAGATGAGCTCTCGATTTCGGAGACCGGGCCGGTTCCCGGTGGGGCCGGCTCGGTTGACGATTGGGGCCGGGAGTAGGGTGATGCCATGACCCGACTGGAGCCCTCCGATGCCTGGTTCCCCGAGGTCGACCTGGACCCGCAGGGGGCCTGGCTGAGAATGGGAACCCGTAACCTTGGCCGCCGTCCGTGGCT
Organism: Acidimicrobiales bacterium; assembly: GCA_965216685.1. GTDB lineage: Bacteria > Actinomycetota > Acidimicrobiia > Acidimicrobiales > SZUA-35 > JAHELU01. Next base: position 748,353 of record OZ244195.1, on the reverse strand, counting down.
GGTGGTCGATGATCGGCGGGAGGCCGAACTGGAGCTCAAGGGTCGGCTGCTGGCCGAACGAGATGATGAGGTGTTCGCCGTGGCCGGCGACGCCGCAGGTCCGGCCACCGAGACGCTGCAGTTGGTGGAGGGCGAGTTGGCCGGGTTGCCGCCGGTGGGAGCGTTCGAAGCCGCTGCCCTGCACCCGCTGGCCCGGGCCGGGCTCATGACCCAGGAGGATCTGTGCCTGCTCCGGCCGGTCGATGGTCGCTGGGTGCTGGCCGGAGCGTTGCTGTGCTTTCCCTCCCGTTGGCGGCTGGCCGCCAAGTTCGAGCGCGAACTCAGCCTCGTCCACCAGCCGGTCGTCGGCTACCGGGAACAACTGACCGGCCGGGTTGATCGGCTACTGAACCGGTTAGGTGACCGCATCGTCTGGCGTCGCAACTGGTTCATCCATCCCGACTCGGCCTTGTTTCAGCCGGATCGACCGGCCGACGGGGACCCGGTCGTCAGTGCCGACCGATGTCTTGACGAGCTGTATGTACGGAGCGAGCGACAAACCCTGCGCCGCCTGGAAACCGGGGGTTGGGTGCTGTTCACCATCCGGATTCAGCAGGCGTCGGTTCGCCGCTTCGTGGCCGATGGCCAGCGACGCCGCTCGCTGACCCGGTTCGTGTCGGAGGCTCCAGCCGAGCTTTCGGGGCACAAGGGCTTGTCGCCCGGGCAATGCCTTGAACTGGAAATCGCCCTGATCGGTATGCCCTGATCGGACTTGGGGCCTGATCCGACATCGCCGTCGAATCCTGGCAACAATTGGGCTCCAATACGAGGCCAGGTACGTGGCAACACGACCGATCAGGATCAACGTTGACGGGCACCAACCGGCGAAGGAAGAGCAAATCGGGTCTCGAGACCCGCAAGCGAATCATTCAGGCTGCCCTCGAGACGGTTCGGCGGGAGGGTCTGGTGGGTGCCAGTGCCCGGGCCATCGCCCGCACCGGCGACTTCAACCAGGCTCTGTTGTTCTACCACTTCGGTTCCATCGAGGAGCTGTTGTTGGAGTCGCTGACGTGGGCCAACAACATGAGGATGGAGCAGTTCGCGGCCCAGTTCGAAGCGGCCAAGTCGTTGTCGGATCTGGTCGATCTGGCCTACGACCTGTATGTCTCCGAGGTCCACGAATACCAGTCGGCGTTGGTGGCCATCGTGGCCGGTTGGCCGGCTGGGAGCGAAGTGGGCCAACGGGTGATGGAGGTCTTGAGGCCATGGGACGAGATGGTGCAACGTTCCCTTCGTCGTTGCCTCGACGGCTCGGCCTTCGTGCAGATCATGCCGGCCCGCGACCTGACCTTCGGTCTGGTTTCGTTGCTGCTGGGCGTTGAACTGAACAGCCGGTTCGATCGTGACGACGCCCGAACCAAGTCGCTGTTCGACGCTCTACGCTCGGCCGCCGACACCGTGGCCTAGGGGACAACTGCAGGCCACCTCGACATGGGGCGCGGCGACAAGATTCGTATTCTTTGCTAAAAGATGTTGTACGAGGTGGACATGATGATGTGTCCGGCTCCTGCTGCCACAAGGAGGGTGACCATGTCCCGTATGTCCCTACGATCGGTCCTTGGCGCGATCGTGGCGGTACTCGTTGTGACGAGTACCGCCGTCGCCACCTCGGCCGAGCCGAAACCGCGGTCCGGGCCTCACGGCGATGCCGTCAAGGCGGCCAACTGGAAGCCGTGTTTTCCCGAGATCTCCGCCGAGTTGGCCGGCCTACCTGACTTTTTCGGCGGTCCACCGGTCTACAGCTGCGCCACCGTCAAGGTGCCGCTCGACTATGACACTCCGTCGGGTGGCGTCATCGACATCGATCTGGTTCGGATCGAAGCCAACGATCCCGACAACAAGATCGGTTCCCTGTTCCTCAACCCCGGCGGCCCCGGTGGATCGGGCATCGACTTCGCCCTGTTCAGCGCACCGTTCCTCTTCGGCCCCGAGGTGCGGGCCCAGTTCGACATCGTCGGCTTCGATCCCCGAGGGGTGACCAGGGGAACGCCGGCCCGTTGTTTCGGCAACGAGCGGCAGCAGGCCTCGATCCCGACGGGGCTGGCCTTTCCCACTGACGACGAGGAACTGGAGGTCTGGTTGGCGTCGGACGAGGCCTTCACCGAACAGTGCGACCGTCGTGGTAATCGGGTGATCGGCCACATGAGCACCGGTAACGTGGCCCGCGACCTTGATCGACTGCGGGCGGCGGTGGGCGACGACCAGCTGACTTTCTACGGCATCTCCTACGGAACCCAGATCGGTCAGACCTACGCCAACCTCTTCCCCGAGAAGGTGCGGGCCGTGGTCATCGACGGTGTGCTCGATCCGGAGGCATGGACCGACGGTGCCCCCGGTGAGCAGGATGTACCGGCGTCGGCCCGGTTGCGGTCGGCCGAAGGAGCCCAGGCGTCATTGGAGGAGTTCTTCCGTTTGTGTGATGAGGCCGGGCCCGAGGTCTGCGCCTTCGCCCCCGATTCGGCCCAGCGGTACCGGGTTCTGGCCGACACGCTGCTGAACATCGACCCGTTCCCGCTGAAGCTGGAGATTGGTCCCGGTCAGGTGATCGAGGAGCCGATTCGCTACGGCGATCTGATCGGGCTGACCTTGGGATCCCTGTACTTCTCGGGGTTCTGGCCGTTCCTGGCTCAGGATCTGGCCGCCCTCGAGGCCCAGATCGTTCTGGGGTCGACCGATCCCTATGTGATCTGGGATCCTGATGCCCCGCCGCCTCCCGAGCCGGTCGAACCCAAGAAGCTGGTGCCCAACTACGTCAACTGGCTGGAGGCCTCCCCCTCGGTGCTCTGTGCCGACGGCCACAATCCCGATTCGGTTGACGCCTGGGTGGACAGTGCCGGCCCGCTTCCGGCCGACAATTACTTCCAGGCGTTGTGGACATGGATCTCCAGTGTGTGCCGGACCTACGACGCCGCGGCCGATGACGACCGCTATGCCGGACCGTGGGATGCCGACACTGCCAACCCGGTGCTGATCATGAGCACGCTCTATGATCCGGCCACGCCGGTGCACGGGGCGCTGAAGGCTCACGAGACGTTCCCCAACTCAGCCCTGATTCTGGTCGACGGCTGGGGTCATGGAGCGCTGGGGATCTCGGCCTGTGCCGACTTCTACCGCAACCAGTACATCCTGACCGGGCAGGCCGACTTCGACACCGTCACCTGCCCCCAGGATTTCGGTCCGTTCGAGTTCTTCGGTGGTGGCGGGGAAGGATTCGCGGCCCGGCAACGCATGCTCCCGCTGGAGCGCTAGCCGTTGCCTCTCTCCTGAGGCCACTGTAAACCCAGAATCGAACAAATGTTCGATTCTGGGGTTACAGTGGTGGGATGGGGTTCCAGAATCCGCCTGTTCCCTGGCGGCGCATCGAGGAGACGCTGTCGGGCAAGGGAAAGGGTCTGGCCGGGCCGGCCAACAGCACGTGGGATTCCCGTGACGGTGGCCGGCGGTCGGCCCGACGGCCGCCCCCGGAGAAGGGAGCCCAGGCCCGGGACAGCGGGCGGGAACTCAAGCAGCCTCCGGAGGCGGCGGCCTACGGGCCGGGGGCCAACGGGGGAGACAGCCCGGCCTGGTCCTATGTCCGTCCTCCCTACCGGGCTCCGGTCATCGAGCGGCGGCCCTCGGCCACCCCCTATGCCGAACTGCACTGTCACTCCACCTTCAGCTTTCTCGACGGCGCCTCCCAGCCCGAGGAGCTGGCCGAGGAGGCGGCCCGGCTCGATCTGAAGGCTCTGGCCATCACCGACCACGACGGGTTCTACGGCATCGTCCGCTTCACCCAAGCGGCCCGAGCCGTCGGCCTGCCCACGGTGTTCGGGGCCGAACTGACCATCGACAAAATCGACGTGGCCCCTGGTCAACCCGACCCCGACGGTTCCCATCTGCTGGTACTGGCCCGCGATCCCATCGGTTACGCCGCCCTGGCCCGGGTCATCAGCGAGGCTCAACTGGCCGGCTCCAAGGGGGCGCCCCGCATGGCCATGGCCGATCTCGATCGCTGGGTCAGCGACGCTGAAACCGATCACTGGCTGATTCTCACCGGCTGCCGCAAGGGTCTGGTGCCTCGAGCCCTGGAGCGGGAAGGGCCGGCGGCGGCCGAACGGGCCTTGTCGGGCCTGACTGATCGGTTCGGGGCAACCAACGTGGTCGTCGAACTATGGGATCATGGCGCTCCGCTCGACAGTGCCCGCAACGACGCCCTGGCCCGGCTGGCCGTGAGTACCGGCCTCGATGTGGTGGCCACCAACAACGTGCACTATGCCTCGCCGGCCCGCCGCCGTCTGGCCACCGCCATGGCCGCGGTGCGGGCCCGCCGTTCCCTCGACGAGATCGAGGGGTGGCTACCGTCGGCCGCCAGCGCTCACATCCGCTCCGGTGACGAACAGGTCCGGCGCTTTGCCCGCTACCCCGGTGTGGTGGAACGGGCGGCCGAGCTGGGTTTGGACTGCGCCTTCGACCTGTCGCTGGTGGCCCCCGAGCTGCCCCCGTTCCCCTGTCCCGACGGCCTGTCGGAGATGGGCTACCTACGGCGTCTGGTGGAGGAGGGCGGGGAGCGCCGTTACGGGTCCCGGTCCTCCAATGACGAGTTCGTGGTCAAGGCCTGGGCTCAGCTCGACGCCGAGTTGGACCTGATCGAACATCTGGGCTTCCCCGGCTACTTCCTGGTGGTGTGGGACATCGTCGAGTTCTGTCGGCGCAACGACATCCTGTGCCAGGGGAGGGGGTCGGCCGCCAATTCGGCGGTGTGCTATGTGCTGGGGGTGACCAAGGCCGACGCGGTCAAGCTCGGCCTGCTGTTCGAGCGGTTCCTCTCGCCCGAGCGTGATGGCCCGCCCGACATCGATCTCGACATCGAATCCGATCGTCGGGAGGAGGCCATCCAGTACGTCTACGACCGCCACGGTCGTCGCCATGCGGCCCAGGTGGCCAACGTGATCAGCTACCGTCGTCGCTCGGCCATCCGGGACGCGGCCAAGGCCCTGGGCTATGACCCCGGCCAGCAGGACCGGTTCTCGAAAATGGTGGACGGCTGGAGTTGGGGTGGCCGCGGCGCCATCGCCCCCGCCCCCAAAGGGGAGTCGCCGAGATCCGAGGATGATCTTCCTGTCGACGTCGTCGAGTTGGCGGCCGAGTTCGAGACATTGCCCCGTCACCTCGGCATTCACTCCGGCGGCATGGTGATGTGTGATCGCCCGGTGATCGAGGTCTGTCCGGTGGAGTGGGGGCGGATGGCCGACCGCACTGTGCTGCAATGGGACAAGGACGACTGCGCGGCCGCCGGGTTGGTCAAATTCGATCTGCTGGGGCTGGGCATGCTGTCAGCCCTCCACTACACCGTCGACCTGGTGGCTGAGAACCACGGCACCAGGATCGATCTGGCCGACCTCGACCAGGAGGACGCCGTCTACCGCATGCTGTGCCGAGCCGATTCGATCGGAGTGTTCCAGGTCGAATCCCGAGCCCAGATGGGCACCTTACCCCGGCTCAAACCCCGTACCTTCTATGACCTGGTGGTGGAGGTCGCCCTGATCCGGCCCGGTCCGATCCAGGGCGGTTCGGTCCACCCCTACATTCGGCGCCGCAACGGGCAGGAGCCGGTGACCTACCTCCATCCACTGCTGGAAAACGCATTGGAGAAGACGCTGGGCGTGCCGTTGTTCCAGGAACAGCTGATGCAGATGGCCATCGATGTGGCCGGGTTTTCGGCCGGGGATGCCGACGAGCTTCGTCAGGCCCTGGGGGCCAAACGGTCCCGGGAACGCATGGAGCAACTGCGGGAGCGGTTTGTGGTCGGAGCGGGGGAGCGAGGGGTTTCCGAGGAGGTGATCGGTCAGATCTGGAACAAATTGGCGGCCTTCGCCAACTACGGGTTTCCCGAGAGCCATTCGATCAGCTTCGCCTATCTGGTCTATGCCTCGTCGTGGCTCAAGCTCCACTACCCGGCCGCATTCTGCGCCGGCCTGCTGAGGGCCCAGCCCATGGGCTTCTACTCGCCCCAGTCGTTGACCCAGGACGCCCGCCGTCACGGGGTGCCCACCTACGGGCCCTGTGTCAACGTTTCGGCCGCCGAGGCGTCGTTGCAGAAGCTGCTGTCGGGCGACGAACCGCCTCGGGTCATCGTGGCCGGGGGCACCCTCACCGCAGCCGAAACCGAGGCGGCGGCGGCTGAGATTCTGGCCGAGCGGCGCGATCACGGCTGGGCCGTCCGGCTTGGTCTCGATGAGGTCCGCCACGTGGGCGATGAGGTGGCCGAGCGCATTGTCTCGGCCCGGGCCGTCTCAGGACCTTATGTTTCCATCGAAGATGTGGCCCGCCGGGCCGATGTCGGTCAGAAGGCGTTGGAAGCTCTGGCCACTGCCGGCGCCTTCGCTTGCTTCACTTCCACCCCCACTCCCACTCCCACTCCCACTCCCGATTCTTGCAGCAAAAAACGAGCTGAGAGCTCGGGTTTTGCTGCAAGAATCGGAGATGGGGGGAGACGGGGGGATGGGGGGAGACGGGAGGCGTTGTGGGAGGCGGGAGCCATCGCCCAGACCGGCCCGGGGCAGCTGGAAGGCATCGTCACCGGCACCGTGGCCCCCCGGCTTCCCGGCATGGGCGAACATGAAGAAGCGTTGGCCGACCTGTGGGCCACCGGGGTGGCCGCCGCCCATCCCACCCGATTCCTGCGTCAGGATCTGGAGCAGCGGGGGGCGACCCTGGCCTGCGATCTCACCTCCATCGACAACGGAGCCAAGGTGGTGGTGGGAGGAGTGGTCACCCACCGCCAGCGTCCGGCCACCGCCTCAGGCACCACCTTTCTCGGACTGGAGGACGAGACCGGGTTGATCAACGTGGTGGTGTCGGTGGGCTGTTGGACCCGCTATCGCCAAGCCGCCCGAGGAGCATCGGCCTTATTGGTCAAGGGGCGGCTGGAACGTCACGATGCCGCTGTCAATATCGTGGCGGAAAAACTCGAATCTTTGGACGTTGGCCGAGTACCCCGCAGCCGGGACTTTCGTTGAACGTCCAACCGGGCCGCCAGTCAATAGCCGCCGATAACTCGGCCCGACCGTGAGCTAGGCTCGCCTCAGGATCAACGAGAGGGACGACATGGCAACACACGCAACACGGCGGGCGCCGGCCGTGCCCCTCGGCTCGATACCGGTGCTGATGCTGGCCCTGCTACTGGTACTGAGCGCTTGCGGCGGCCAGGAGACCACCGAGGCCTCGTCATCGGAGGAACAGCATTACGAGTCGCCGTTGAACGAGTACATGGGATTCAACGAAGGCGTTGACTTCAGCGACAGTGAAGCGGCTGAGGCTCACTTCGCCGAACAGCAGCAGCGGGTCAACGAACAGGTTGTGGCCTGTATGGCCGAGCAGGGATTCGAATACATACCGGAGGACCACGGCGACACCGTGATATTCGGCGAGGAAGCCGACGAAGAAGGGCTCGTCTGGGGTTCCGAGGAGTGGACGGCCAAGTACGGGTTCGGCATCAGCACCCAGCTGCCCCAGGACGTCGTCGGTCCGGAGCTGCTGGGGATGGACGACTCGATGTTCATGGAGGACGAGGGAGAGCATCACGACCCCAACGAGGAGTACATCAACAGCCTGTCGGAGGCTGATCAGGAGGCCTACTTCGAGGCGCTGTACGGCAATGACCCCGGGCCCGACATCGCCGAGGACATGACCGAGGAGGAAATGGACGCCGCCTACCGGGAGTGGGAGGAGAACCGGGAGATCACCAGCTGTCAGGACCTGGCCTGGGAGAGCGTGAACGACGGCGACGGCCAGCAGGCCTTCTACCGGGAGTTCGGCGACGAGATGGAGGACATGTGGGAGTCCATTCAGTCTGATCCCCGGGTCGTGGCCGCCGAGAACGAGGTGTCGGAATGCATGGCCGACAAGGGGTTCACCTACACCAGCATGAACGACACCTATGAGGAGTTCGACGAACTCATGCAGCCGTTCTGGGACATGGCCTTCAACAATGATCCGATGGCCAACATGTCGGAGGAGGCGATGACGGAAATGTCGGACGAGGAGTTGGACGAACTCTTCCGCCCGCAGGAGCTGCCCGACGAGGCCAAGGCCGAGTTGGCGGAGATCCAGACCAGGGAGGTGGCGATGGCGATGGCGGTCAACGAGTGTGGAGGCGGTTGGGAGGCCAACGCCGATGTCTTCGAAGAGGTGCGGGTTGAGTTGGAGCAGGAGTTCATCGACGCCAACAAGGATCGGCTCGACGCCTTCCGGGCCGAGCAGGAGGGATCATCGGCCGAGCAGGGTTAGGGCGGGAGACCAGCCGCTGACCGGGCACCGATACGATCATGACCATGGGTAGACGGGGAATCCTGGCGGTGGTCGCCGCCGTCGCCGTGGTTGCCGCCGGCGTCGGCTGGGTGCTGGGCCAGCGGATCAAGTCGCCGGCCGAGATCGCCGCCGCCACCGCAGCTCCGGAACCGTCGTTGATAACCGTGCCGGTGGAGTTCCGCGAGCTGTCGTCGCGGGTGGTGGTGCGAGGTACGGTGCAGTCGAGTGAGGAGACGCCGATCAACGTGTCCGGCTCGACCGAGTTGACCCCGGTGGTCACCCGAATGCCCAAGGAGAGTGGCGACGAGCTGGCCGAGGGTGAAGTAGCCATCGAAATCACCGGGCGCCCGGTCATTGTCCTGCAGGGCAAGCTGCCGGTGTACCGTTCAATGGGGCCGCTGATGGAGGGCCCGGATGTCGAGCAGCTGGAAGAAGCGCTGGTACGGCTGGGATTCGACCCGGGTGAGGTCGATGGAGTCTACAGCTCGGCCACATCGAGCGCAGTCGACGACTTCTACCGTTCTCTGGGCTACAAGCCGGCCGGCCCAACCTCGATTGAGACCGAGCAGCTTGACGCTGCTCGCGACCGGGTGAAGCGGGCCCAGCAGGCCGTCAACCAGGCCGGCGGTTCCTCGTCGGGTGGGGTGCCCGACTCGGTTCGACTGCAGGCCAACCTGGAGGTCGAGCAGGCCCAACGGGCGGTTGATGACGCCCACGCCGCCAAAAGCCCCGGTCTGGCCGAATTGAAGGCTGCGGTCGAGGCGGCCGAGGCGGCTCTGGCCATCGCCCAGGACAATCTGACCACAGCCGAATCCCGGTTGGCTCAAGCCAACGACGGTACCCACCCCGACACCGGGGCCCCACCCACTGACGAGGAGCTGGCTGAGCTATCCGCTGCGGTCGAGGCGGCCAAGGCCGCCGTGGCCGAAAACAACACGGCGGTAACCGAAGCCAGAGAGGCCAAGTCGGCTCAAGCCGTGCAGTTCGACCGCGACATCGCCGACGCCAAGGCCCGGTTGAAGATCGCCGAGGCGTCGCGGGCCGAAACCCTGGCCTCCTACACCTCGGGCCAGGGAGGCGAAGGCGGCTCGCTGGCCGATGCCCGGCAGGAACTGAGTGACGCCCAATCGGCCTTGTCCGATCTCCAGGTGTCCACCGGGGTGCGCTTCCCGGCCACCGAGTTGGTGTTCGTACCGACCTTGCCCCGCCGGGTCCAGTCGGTGTCGGTGTCGCTGGGTTCGACGGCCGCCGGCTCGGTCATGACGGTGACGGGCACCTCGACCGAGATCGATTCCGCCGTGTCGTCGGCCGATCGCAAGCTGCTGGTCGAGGGGCTGGAAGCAGTGGTGGAAGACGACGAGCTGGGGGTTTCGGCCGCCGCCACCATTTCGACGCTGGCCGATGATCCCGGTGGCCAGGATCTTCCCGAAGACCGCTACGCCATGACCCTGACCCCTCTCGATGAACTTCCGGAGGAGGCCTTCTATCAGTCGCTACGGGTCACAATTCCCATCTCCTCCACCGGGGGCGAGGTCCTGGCCGTACCCCTGGCCGCGGTCAGCGCCGGGGCCGACGGTGGGTCCAGGGTCGAGGTCCAGGACGGCGATGGCTCGACCCGGCTGGTCGATGTCACCACCGGACTGTCGGCCGACGGCTTCGTCGAGATAACGCCTCGGAGTGGCGATCTGGGCGAGGGCGATCGGGTGGTGGTGGGCCGTGACCTGGAACTTCCGGGCTCGGATGAGGCTGAGCCTTCGGAGGAGTCGGAGGAGTCGGAAAGCGATGGCGAGGACGGCGATGCCTGATCATGTTCCGGTCGTCGAACTGATCGGTGTGGCCAGGACGTTCGCCTCGACCCCTCCGGTTGAGGCCCTCAAACCAACCGACCTGACCATCAGGGCCAACGAATACGTTGCCATTGTGGGGCCGTCGGGTTCGGGCAAATCCACGCTGCTACACCTGCTGGGGCTGCTCGATGCACCGACCGAGGGTCGCTACCTGCTCGACGGCATCGACACCTCGACTCTGTCCGAGCCCCAGCGGGCCGGTTTGCGTGGTTCGAAGATCGGCTTCGTGTTCCAGTCATTTCATCTGCTGGCCCATCGAACGACCGTGGAGAACGTGGCCCTGGCCGAGCTGTACTCCACTGACTCCCGCCACGATCGGGTGGAGCGGGCGACGGAAGCGTTGCGGCAGGTCGGGCTGGGTCACCGGCTCGACGCCTACCCGACCACATTGTCGGGAGGTGAACGCCAGCGGGTGGCCGTGGCCCGGGCCCTGGTCGGTCATCCAAGCCTGATCCTGGCCGATGAGCCCACCGGCAACCTTGATACGGCCACCAGCGACGCAGTGATGGACATGTTCGCCGCCCTCCACCAAAGCGGCATCACCCTCGCCGTCATCACCCACGACGAGGACGTGGCTCGGCGGGCCCAACGCCGGCTTGAGATTCGCGACGGCTTTGTATCGGAGCCCGTTCCCACCGGTCCGCCCCGATGACGTTGGTCGGGCCGGGCCAGGAGCCGCCGGTCGGTCTGCCGGCCGACCCGGGCGTCGTGGTCGTGGAGCGAGCCGGATCGGTGAGCCGGTCTCGCTTGTCGTTTCGCGATCTCCTGTCAGAGGCCACGATTTCGCTGACCGCTCGTCCCGGGCGAACCCTGCTGACCGCCCTGGGCACCGTGCTCGGTGTGGCGGCGCTGGTGGCCACCCTCGGTCTGGCCCGCACGGCTGGGAATCAGATCGTTTCACGGTTCGACGAGCTGGCGGCCACCGAGGTGTCGGTCGAACCAAATCGACGGCGAGGGTTCGGCGCCAACAACCAGCAGGTCAGTGTCCTACCCTTCGACGCCGAGGATCGGTTGAACCGTTTGAACGGTGTGGTGGCGGCCGGAACCATATCCGATGTCGAGACCGGAGGGCGGTTGGCCCGGTCGGTGCCGGTGAACGATCCCCTGGGTCAGAACGAGTTCCAGATTTCCGTCCTGGCCACCTCCGGCGGTTTGTTCGAGGCCACCCGGGCCACGGTCATGACCGGTCGGGTCTTTGATGAGGGGCACGATGAACGGGGTGACGCGGTGGCCGTGCTCGGTCCGGGGGCGGCCCGCCGGTTGAATGTCACCCAGTCGGCCAACGCCCCGGCCATCTTCGTCGGCGATGAAGCGCTGGTGGTGATGGGGATACTGGCCGATGTCGAACGCAAGCCCGAGCTGCTCAACGCCATCATCGTTCCCAACGGTGTGGCCCGTGACCGATTCGGGTTGCAGGCTCCGGCCGAGGTGCTGATCGAAACCGAGATCGGTGCCGCCGAGCTGGTGGGGACCCAGGCCCCGACGGCCCTGTATCCCAACGACCCCGACCAGTTACGGGCTGCTGTTCCGCCGTCGGCCACCCGTACCCGGTCGGGGGTGGAGTCGGACGTGAACGTGCTGTTCCTTGTGCTCGGTGGGATCTCACTGGTGGTCGGTGCCATCGGAATCGCCAACGTCACACTGGTCTCGGTCCTGGAGCGGACCACCGAGATTGGTCTACGTCGAGCGCTGGGCGCCAACCGTCGCCACATCGCCACCCAGTTCCTGGCCGAATCGGCCGCCCTGGGAACCATTGCCGGGGTCATCGGCACCAGCCTCGGGGTGTTGACGGTGGTGGCGGTGTCGGCCTCCCGGGAATGGACGCCGGTGTTGAACCCGGTGCTGCCCCTGGCCGCGCCGGTCATGGGCTCGGTGATCGGTTTGTTGGCCGGAACCTACCCGGCCTGGAAGGCGTCGAGCCTGGAGCCCATCGCCGCCCTACGGGGCAGCGAATAGCCCGGCAGAACTTTGGGACTGCTACGACCCATTTAAGGGTCGTAGCAGTCCCAAAGTTCTGGCAGGGGATCGGGCGGGGGGTACGGTATGCGACCATGGCCGATGCTGTTCTGCTCCTCCACGGTTTCACCACATCCGCCCGGCGAACCTGGGTGGAACCGGGTTGGGTCGATCTATTGACCGAAGGGGGACGGGCGGTCATCGCTCCCGACCTGCTTGGTCACGGTGAGGCCGACAAGCCGCATGATCCGGAGGCCTACGCTGCGGTGGAGGAGTTGGTGGCCCAACACCTCCCCAGCCGACCGGTGGACGCCATCGGCTACTCGGCTGGTGCCCGGGTTCTCCTGGCGCTGGCCGCCGACAATCAGCAGCGGTTCGAGCGAATCGTGATCGGCGGTCTGGGCGGCCGTCTGTTGGAACACCGCACCGGCAATCCGGTGCTCGATGCCCTTGAAGGCGAGGCCGCACCGGGCGACGTGGTCGGGCAGCGATTCCGTTCGATGGCGTCGTCGGACGGCAACGATCCTCAGGCCCTGGCCGCCTTCGTCCAACGGCCCCAACCCAGACTTGACGCCGAGCACCTGGCCGCCATCACCATCCCGGTTCTGATCGTCATCGGCGATCAAGACTTCAGCGGTCCCGGTGACCCGCTGGCCGACGCCCTGGGCAACGCCCGGGTCGAGACCCTGAGAGGGGTCGACCACTTCGGGTTGCCCAAGTCGTTCGACTTCATGGACAAGGCCTTCAACTTCCTGGGCGTCGATCCCATGGGTGGTTGAGCGTGGAGGCGCTGACCAGATCGATATCCACCGGTCCCGGTCGATCCGACCTGATCGAGGTCGAGCTGGTGGGGGAGCAGCTGGCCGTTCGTCTCCTCAACCTGGGGGCCACGCTGGCAGATGTCCGGCCGTCAGGAACGGTGAGCGGGCCGAGCCTGACCCTGTCGCTGCCCGATCCGCTGGACTATCTCGCCAACCCCCGCTACTTCGGGGTCACGGCCGGCCCGGTGGCCAACCGCATCGCCGGTGCCGCCTTCCAGCTGGACGGGGAACACCACGTGCTGGTGGCCAACGAGGGCCCGAACCAGCTGCACGGCGGACCGACCGGCTTCAGCCACCAGCCGTGGGCCATGCGGTCGACAACCGATGCCGATGGGGCGACCAGGGAGGTCCGGTTTCACCGACATCGCCCAGACGGGGAGGGCGGCTTTCCCGGCAATCTCGACGTTGTCGTCGGCTACCGGGTGGAGGGCCGCCGGCTGCGCTACACCTGGTCGGCCACCTCCGACGCCCCGACACCGGTGTCGTTGACCAACCACGCCTACTGGAATCTGGCCGGAGCGGGCACCATCGTCGACCACGAGTTGGTGGTGCCGGCCGGCCGGCTGGTCGAGGTGGACGGGGCGTCGATCCCCACTGGCGTGCTGACCCCGGTGGCTGACACCCCGTTTGATCTACGCCGTCGGCAGCGGCTGGGTGCGGTGATTGAGAGGTCGGGCAACGGTGGTATCGACCGCTGCTATGTCTACGACAACGCTGACGGCGGGCAGGCAACCGTCTTGTCGCACCCCCCGTCGGGGCGACGGCTGGAGATCACCACCACGTTGCCCGGCATCCAGGTCTACACCGGTCAGTTCCTCGACGGCAGCGCCGCCTCCGGTCATCATCAGCGACACGGAGGGGTCTGCCTGGAGACCCAACACCTGCCGGATGCCGTCAACCGGGCGGCGTTCCCCAGCTGTATCGTGGGGCCCGGCCAGCCGATCAGCCACACCACCGACTACCTGTTCACGGTCTAGCTGTGTCGACTGGTGAGCAGCAGCCGGGTGCCCTGGTTCACTTCCGGCCGTAGCTCCCAGGCCACGCCATCGGCCGGGGCCAGATCGGGAACGGTGGCCACATCGTCGACCGCCATCGACAGATGGAGGAGCCGGCCCGGGCGATCGGCCAGCCACTGTTGATGACGATCGAGCACCGGGTCGACCAGACGCAGGTTCCATGGACCGTGACCAAGTAGCGTGAAGTCGCCTCGGTTGTCGGTTCCCCGTTGGACGATGGTCATTCCCAGCGCTCCGCTGAAGAGCTTGGTGGCGGCGTCGAGATCGGCTACCAGATGAACGAGTTCGGTCAGGGTTGGCGGGCCCTGCTGTAGGCCCGGCGGCAGTGGCCGGGGTTCGTCCCAACCGCTCTCTCCGCCGGGCTGGGCCAGCTGGATCACAATGCCGTGACTCTGTTTGGGGTGGAGGAATGCCTCCTTCCAGGTCGGGCTGTCCAGCTGTTCGTTCACGATGTCGTAGCCGGCCGCCGTGGCCTGGGCCATGGCGACGGCGATATCGGGCACCTTGAAGGTCAAGTGATGGGGGCCCGGTCCGTTGCGATCCAGAAAGCGCCGCAGGAAATCGGATCCCGCACCCGACCGGGGTTGCAGAAACTCGAGCTTGGTGCCGCCGGCCAGCTCAACGTGGGCGAAATCGAAGGGGGCCACCGCGTCCTCCGGTAGCCCGCCCAGCCATCGGGCGCCCAGGTGGTGGCAATAGCGGATGAGATTGTCCCAGATGTGGTGGGAGGCCAGGGCCAGATGATCGAGGGTCGGCCCGGTCAACGCCGGTGGATCAAGCGGGTCTGGGTTCGGATCGGGTTCGGCCACCCGGGATAGTCAAGCAGGTTGCCGTCGACCGGCGCAATCCCGGCGGGGCGCCGATAATCGCTTGAACAGCTGTGTCATCATGCTTACCGTGTTGAGCCAGGCCCCGACGACCAACCGAAAGGAGGGCCAGACTCATGACCGACAATCTCACCATCGACCACTCCGACCAGGAGCAGTCCACGCCGGTACGGCACAACAACGTGCTGTCCTGGGCCACTGAGCTCGATCCCAAGACTCTGGCCCAGGCCCACCGCACGGCGGCCCTCGATTTCGTGCACAAGCCGCTGGCCCTCATGCCTGACGCCCACCTCGGCATCGGGGCCACCGTCGGCTCCGTGGTGGCCACCCGTGATTCGATCATCCCGGCCGCCGTCGGGGTCGACATCGGTTGCGGCATGGTCGCCCAGAAGACGGTCTTCAACCGGGAACAGGTTGATCCACAGCTCACCAAGATCCACGGGGCCATCGCCCGGGCCGTACCGTCGGGCCAGCCCCGCCGGGGCCAGCCCAAGGCGGGATCACATGATCGCCCGGCCCGATCCAAGGTGCTGGACCGGCTGATCGGCAACGCCCCCGAGGTACGGTCGGACCGGTTCAACCCCGGCAAGATCGCCTCCCAGTTCGGAACCCTTGGTGGCGGCAACCACTTCGTGGAGCTGACCGTCGACGAGACCGACCAGGTGTGGATCGTGCTGCACTCCGGGTCGCGAGGTCCGGGCAACATCTTCGCCCAGGAACACATCGGGCGGGCCCGAAAGGACATGGCCAAGGCCATCGATGCCCCTCTGGAAGACCCGGACCTGGCCTGCTTCGTGCAGGGCACGCCGGAGTTCGAAGCCTACATCGCCGGCATGCTGTGGGCTCAGGACTACGCCCTGGAGAACCGGGCTCAGATGATGGAGGCCGTCGTCGGGGTGCTGGCCAAGCTGATGGGTGATGCCATCGGCCACCGGGGCTTCGTGGCCGACGGTCGTCCGATCCAGTGTCACCACAACTACGCCTCGTGCGAAACCCACCACGGGGTCGACATGTGGATCACCCGCAAGGGAGCCATCGATGCCTCCCAGGGCCGCTGGGGTGTGATCCCCGGCTCGATGGCCACTGGTTCGTTCATCGTGTCCGGACTGGGAAATCCTGATTCCTACCGGTCGGCCTCCCATGGGGCCGGGCGCCGGCTGTCCCGCCGGGCTGCTCGTCGCCAGCTCAGCCAGGACTCGCTCAACGAGGCCATGAAGGGAATTGCCTGGAACGACGATGCCGAGGCTCTGCTCGACGAGCACCCCGACGCCTACAAGGACATCGGCGAGGTCATGGACAACCAGCGGGATCTGGTGAAGATCGAGCATCGGCTGGAGACCATCCTCAATTACAAGGGCACATAGGCCCGGGGACGTGGGCCCGGGGCCTATGGGTCCGGTCCCGGGGCCGCCAACGATCATTCTGCGGTCCCCAGGCATCGCCTACCGACGCCTGGAGACCGCAGAATCGGGCAGAGCGGCGGTGTGGAGGCAGCTGAGCCGGGCAGCGGGTCGGCCCGCCGGGCCGGCTGGGTCAGGCCGGTTGCCAGAGCCGGACCCAGCCCGACTCGACTTCGAGTTCGGCCTGCTCGTACCCCGGCTCGCCCGGCAGCAACACCCGGTATTCACCGCCCGGGTCGGCCACCCGGACCCGCTGGTAGGCCAAGCGCCGGCGGGCCACCGCCATAGCCTCGGAGGCCGAGCGATAGCGGGCCAGACACTCCACCATGCGAACGGTGGGCGACATCATCTCCATGTCGCCGGCCCGCCAGCGGTCCAGCGCATCGGCCGGCCGAACCCATTCCCAGTTCACGATCTCGCCGTCGTCATGGCTCGGCTCCTGCCCGGTCGGAGCCTGGGCGATGAAGAAGCGGGCATCGAACCGCCGGGGTGGGCCCATTGGAGTGATGAACCGGGCCACCTCCTCCACCAGGGTGGCGTCGAGCACGATACCCTCGGCCAGCAGCAGCTCGGGGAACTGCGATTCGTCTTCAGCCAATCGGGCCCGAATCTCGGCCACACGCCGGGCGGTCGCCGGCCCGGCGAAGGCGGTATTGGCCGCCAACAGCAGGCCTGCCTCCTCCAGGGTTTCCCGGCAGGCCGCCAGCCACCAGGCCAGACCCCCCTGTTCCACGTCGAGCATGGCCGACGCCTCCCGGTCCGACAAACCGCTGACCAGCCGGTCGAAGTGGCGGCTGTGGTCGCTGGGATCCACCCGCCCACCGGGAAACACCCAGCTGTCGGGGGCGAACACGACTTGGGCCGTCCGGTGAACGAGGAGGACATGGAGGTCGGGCCGGTCGTCGACCAGCATCACGGTGGCCGCCGGCTGAACCGGCACCTCAGCCGGTTCGTAGTCGATGTCGTCAGGCCACACTCGGCTAGCTCTGTGAATCGACCCGGGCCAACACCGAGGCCGTCTCGATGGCCTGGGCTCGTAGCGAATCCCACGACTCGTTGCCGGGATCGCCCGACTGCAGGCCCGAAACCCCGGGAAGCATGTAGAGGCGGAACTGGAGGTCACGCCGTCCGGTCTGGAAGCTTTCCAGGCACGGGGTTCCGTAGCCCGGGTTGCCGTAGTCGTTGAGCGTTTCGAAGGCCCCTTCGGGCAGAAAGCCGGAGTCGAGCCCAGTGCGGTCGGGGGGGATACCGGCCATGAGCCACAGCAGTAGCGGCTCGTTGGGATCGGTCTGATCGGACAGGGTCACGGCCAGTTCGCCCACGCCGGCCGGAACTCCTCCCCACTCCAGGCTGGGAAACACGTTCTCGCCGGCGCAGGTGGCGGAAACGGGGATTTCGCCTCCCGGCTCGAAATCGGCGCTCCACAGTTCGGCCCCCGACTCACTGGCCTCCGACGGCGGCGCCGATGTCGGTGGGGGAGGACGGGTGGTGGTGGTCTGCCAATCGGCCGGTTGGGCCAACTCCCGACCGTCACTGGCGCACGCCCCGGCCACCACCCCGACGATGGCCATCACCAGAGCCAACCGGGCGAGATGTCGCCCGACCTGGTGTTCGTATCGGGGGTGAACGTACACCAGAAGGAGGGTAGCGCTCCTGTCCCGCCGGTCGGTGTCGCCCCTTGATCGCCGGTCGGGCAACTCGGTGTTTGCCGGTCAATCGTTACCATTGGTGCGTTATGTCCTCGACCAGCTCACCAGGACTGCGGGAACGGGCCACCCTGTGGTTCCGCTCGCTGCGGGGCTCCCCGATCTTCACTGGTCGGCCGGGTTCTGAGCGCAACCCGATGTCGGGGGCCCGGGGCCGCGGTCGTCGACTGTTGTCGGCTCCCCGACGAGTGTGGCGCCCCCTGGGTGGGTTGTTGGGCCCGGCGGTGGGCGATGCCAGTCAAAGCCTGGGAGCGCTGGCTCTGTCCGCCACCACCAGCCTCATCACCGGGTTGACATTGGCCGCCTTCACCGACACCCTGGAGCGGTTTCCCGGTCTGCTGCTGTTCATTCCCGCCGCCATCGGCCTGCGGGGCAACGTCTTCGGTCCGCTGGGCAGTCGGCTGTCCACCGCCATCCGGGCCGGCACCTTCTCCTGGAGTCGCCGACCGGAATCGTTGCTGGGACAGAATGTCATCGGGGCCTTGATGGCCTCACTGCTGGCCGCGGTGGGCGTTGCCACGATAGCCGAGCTGGTGGCCCTGGCCCTGTCCGGCGGCTCGGTCGACGTGATCGGCTGGGCTGACTTCATCGTCGTTTCCGTGGTCGGCGGCGCCATGGCCTCGGTTGTGGTGCTGGCCATCACCCTCGGTCTGGCCGTGGCATCGGCCCGATTCGGCTGGGATCTCGACAACGTGACCGCCCCCCTGGTGTCGGCCTCCGGCGACTTCGTGACCCTGCCCGCCCTGGTACTGGCCACCGGCCTGATCCGTCGCCAGTGGTTCACCCGGTCCCTGGCCCTGGTCCTTGTCGTTCTCGTGCTGACGGCCGCGGCCTACGTGTTTCGCCGGGCCAGGCGTCGACAGTGGGTCGATGCCGGACGGGTGGTGGTCGAGTCGGTCCCGGTGCTACTGGTGGCCGGCACACTCAGCCTGTTCGCCGGCATCGTGCTGGAGCGATCAATTGACCGCTTCCTCACCTTCTCGGTACTCGTCGTCCTGTTGCCCGGCTACCTGGCCACCGGTGGAGCGTTGGGCGGAATCCTGGCCAACCGGTTGTCGACCAAGGTCCATCTCGGTCTGGTCGAGCCGGCTCGGCTGCCCCAGGGTGAGGCCCGTCACGACATCCGCATCGTGTATGGTCTGGCCCTGCCCATCTTCACCTTGCTGGCGTTGCTGGCCGGAACGATCGGCGTTGTCGTGGGTAAGACGTCGCCCGGCCTTGCTCACCTGGTTGCCGCCGCCGTGACCGGCGGGCTGCTGGCCACGACTTGTGTCTGCCTGGTGGCCTACTACGGAACGCTGCTGGTTGTTCGCTTCGGCCTCGACCCCGACAATCACGGTATCCCACTGGTCAGCGCCAGCCTGGACGTGGTCGGTTCGATCACCTTGATCGTGGCCCTGCTCATCTGGGGGATTGCCTGATGGTCACGGTTCGGCCGGACGGCGTCCCACCGCTTCATTACACTGACCTACCAACGTTGAGGAGACGTCGAATCTAATGGAATCTCGCAATCTGCGTGAGATGTTGGCCGAGGCGAAGGACACCAGCGAGCTCATGGTCGACCTGGCCTACGCCGCCCTGTTCTTCAACGACAGCGACATGGCCGACGAGGTCGAGGAGTTGGAGCAGAAGATCACCGATCTGGTCCACGCCATGCGGGCTCTGTGCATCATCGCCGTGCGCAATCCCCGGGAGGCCGAGGCGATGTCGGCCGTGCTCCAGGTGATCAGCGCAGTGGAGGCCATAGGCAACGATGCCGTCGACATCGCCCACATCATCACCCGCCAACTCGGTATTCCCCGTCAGCTGGTCCTCGACCTGATGGAGGCCGAGGAGATCGCCCACCGGGTCGAAGTTCATCCCGGTTCCCACTTCGCCAACCGAACCCTCAGCTCGTTCGAACTGCCGGTGGTCACCGGTATGCGGGTGATGGCCATCCGCCGGGGCCGGCAATGGGTGGTCGACCCCGGAGGCGACGCCATCTTGAACCCGGGCGATGTGCTGTTCCTGCGGGGTTCACCCGACGGTATAACCCGGCTGAGGGAACTGGCCGGGGCGCCGTCGTGGTCGCCGCCGCCGGTGGAGGAGATCACGGCTCTCACCGATCTCGACCGGGCGGTCGACACCATCGTGGAGATGAAGAACCTGTCGGAGGTGGCGGTTGGTCTGGCCTACTCGGCGCTGGTGTTCCGAGACCGTTCTCTGGCCGCCGAGGTCCGTCATCTGGAGGATCGGCTCGACGAGATGAAGATCCGGCTGGAGTTGTGGGTGTTGCGGGCAGCCGGTGACGATGTCGACCCGAAACCGTTGCGAGGGCTGCTCCATCTGGCCGCGGCGGCGGAAGACCTGGGCGATCAGGCGCAGCAGATGGTGTGGTTGGTGGAGCGCCAGGGCGATCTGCACCCCGTGCTCCATGTCGCCCTGGGCGACACCGACGACGTGGTGGTCCGCATGCCACTGGCGGCCGAGGGTCAGGCGGCGGGCAAGTCGCTCGACGAACTCGACCTGCCCATCGAACCGGGATTCAACGTGCTGGCCATCGAACGTGACGGTCGCTACCTGTACCGGCCGCGTCGCCACGTCGTCCTGCGGGTCGACGACACGGTGCTGGCCTCCGGTCCGGAGGAGGGGACCGAGGCCCTGGCCGAGATGTTCGGTTGGCGGCTGGTGGAGAGCGAAGAGGGCGAGGACGAACTCGAACCCATCCGCTGAGCTGGGTGGGCCTCCCGGTTCGGGAGCGGGGTCAGTTGTTGGGGCGACGGCGTCCGAAGATCTGGTTGAGTTCATCCATGACGCTGTCGAAGGCCGGCTCACCCCCCAGTGTCACCTGGCCACCATCGCCGTCACCTGGCGGGGCCGGCGGGGCGGGCCGGCGCCGAGGGGGTGATTGGGGATCCGACGGGCGACTGGGTGTGGCCGGCCGAGGTTGAGGCTCGCTCTGCCGGGGCGGTACCGGGGTGGCCGACGTCGCCGATTCGGTCGACACCGGGCTACGGCCGGAGGCGCTGGAAGCGGTGCCGGCTTCGATCGGGGCGGCCGGCCGTAGCCGGCTGGGGTCACGGGGTTCCCGGGGAACGGCCGGCGGGAAGTCGCCGTCCCGCAGCATCTCGGCGATGCCGCCCAACGTGCCCAGGGTGGCGCTCATGTCGGCCGGCACAAATATCTTGGTGGCCTGCCCGTCGGCGATGCCCTGCAGCGCTTCCAGGTACTTGATGGCAATGACCCGGTCGTCGGTCCCGGCGTCGGTGATCGCTCCGAACACGTTGCGGATGGCCTCGGACTCGCCGAGGGCCACCACTTCCTGGCGGTACTGTTCGGCATCGGCCTTGGTCCGGATGGCCTGAGCCTGACCTTCGGCCGTCAAGATGTCACGCTGGCGTACGCCTTCGGCGGTCAGGATGGCCGACTGCTTCTCACCCTCGGCCCGGGTCACGGCCGCCTCCCGGGTACCTTCGGCCTCGGTGACAACGGCCCGCCGGTTACGTTCGGCCTTCATCTGCTCGTGCATGGCGTTCATCACGTCGGGGGGAGGATCGATGCGCTGGATCTCCACCCGGACCACCCGAACACCCCACTTGTCGGTGGCGTCGTCGAGGATCTGACGGAGGGCGGCGTTGACCCGCTCCCGGGAGGTGAAGGCCTCATCGAGCGTCATCTCGCCGATGACGTTACGCAGGTTGGTCTGGGCCAGCTTGGTGACGGCCAGGATGAAGTTGGAAACGTTGTAGAGGAGGCGTTGGGGGTCGGTCGGCTCGAAGTAGATCACGGCGTCGACCGATACGGCTACGTTGTCCTCGGTGATGACCTCCTGCGGGGGCACGTCGATGACCTGCTCCCGCATGTCGACCATGCGGATTCGTTCCAGGATCGGTTTGATGATCCGCAGGCCGGGATCAACCGTTTCCTTGTAGCGGCCGAGCTGTTCGACCACGCCCTTCTGGTACGGGTGCACGATCCTGACGCCGAGGGCGACGTACACCAGGATGAAGGCCACCACCAGGATGATGGCCAGGGATGCAAGTTGGAACATGGTGGGTGGACCCTCCTTGGGTCTAGGCGAGATCTTCGATCGGGGTCGGTTCGACCAGGAGGCGGGTTCCCAGAACCTCGATCACTCGGACCTTGGTGCCGGCGGCCAGGGCAACGCCGGGGGGAGTGTCGGCCCGCCACTCCTCGGAGCCGACCTTGACCATGCCGGCGTCTCCCGGGGTGGCCGGAATGGGGGCCAGAACCACCCCGACGGCGCCCAACAGTCGGTTGGCGCCTATCCCGGCGACATCAGGAGCGCTCTCCTGCAGCCGCTGAGCGAACGGTCGCATACCGATGAAGGTGGCGACGGAACCGACGATGAAGGCCAACCAGCTCCACAGCGGGCTGGTGGTCAGCGCTGCCACCACCGCGGCGATGACCGCTCCGGCGGCAAACGGCAGCAGGAAGAACGATCCGGCCATCAGCATCTCGCCGATTCCGAAGACAACGGCCGCGGCCAGCCAGATCAGGGCCCAAACAGCGGACTGGCTCATTGGTTCAACCCTCCTCGATAAACATCGGATAGGGGACAGGAAGCGGGAACGGCCGCTTTCGCCTGCGCCCGGCCTCTGCCCTGTTTTCGATCATATCCGTGGTCGCCTGTAGAAGTATCGTCGGGAACGGCCGTGGCCGGAACCGGACTTGGTAGGTTGGCTCGATGGCTCAGAACCCGATGGGGAGAATCATGAGCGTTCATGCTCACCCCGACGACGAAGCCTCCAAGGGCGCCCCCACCATTGCCAAGTACGCCGCCGCCGGACACGAGACCTTTCTCGTGTGCTGCACCGGAGGTGAGGAAGGCGAAGTCATCAACAAGGCAATGGACCGTCCCGACGTCCATGCCAACATCGCCGCCATCCGGGTGGCCGAGTTGGAGCGTTCGGTCAAGGCCATCGGCTTCGGCCGGCTCGATTGGCTGGGCTATCGCGACTCAGGCATGGAGGGCAGCGAGGCCAACCAGAATCCCGACTGTTTCTGGCAGGCTGACCTCGACGAGGCCACCGGTCGTCTGGTGACGTTGATCCGCCGCCATCGCCCTCACGTGATCATCACCTACTCCGACAACCAGCAGGGATACCGCCATCCCGACCACCTGCGGGTCCACGATGTGTCGGTCCTTGCTTTCGACCGGGCCGGTGACCCCGCCTGGTATCGCGAGGCCGGGGAGCCGTGGCAGCCGTTGAAGCTCTACTACTCACTGTGGAGTATGGCCCGAATGACGGCCTACCACCGGCTCTACGGCCACCTGGGCCTGGCTTCGCCCTACAAGGACGAATGGTTCGAACGGGAATCGCAGGACCACCGCATCACCACCCGGATCGACATCACCGGCCACTACGGGGCCCGCCGTGAGGCCTTGCTGGCCCACGAGACCCAGGTCGACCCGGACGAGTCCTTCTGGTTCGGGCTGCCCGACGACGAGGCCCTGGCCGCCTACCGCTGGGAGGACTACATCCTGGCCCGGTCGCTGGTCGAATCGGCCGTGCCGGAGGATGATCTTCTGAGCGGCGTGGATCTGGGTGGGGAGGCGAGCTGATGGAGGCTTTGAGTGATGCCTGGGTGGACGCTCTGGTGGCGGCCTCGGCCGCGGCCTCCGATGACCAGGTGGGCGAGCACTCCGGGGTGATCGAACTCACCATTGGCAAGACACGCCGAGCGGCCCTGTCGATTGTCGACGGTCGGGTGGTAGGTGCCGTCGAGACCGAGGGCTCCGTAGACGGGGTCGACGTCTCGGTACCGGTTTCCGATGACCAGCTCAACGGTTACCTGGCCGGAACCGATTCGATCGCTCAGGCTTACATCCGGGGAGATGTCAAGCCGGTCGGATCGACCGGTCCGTGGTTGGCCTTTGTCGAACTGGTGGAGTCGGGGGCCTTGGGTCAGCTGGGCTGACGGCCGCCATCGCCCGGGTCTCAGAGCTTGCGCTGGGCATCCCGTAGGGCCCGATAGCCGATGGGAACCGCCCCCGACCGTTGCAGCGCGGCCCGGAAGCCCCAGTCATCGCAGACCAGATGGGCGTCGCTCACGTAGGCCGCCCAATGGGGGGCCACGGCTCGAATCTCGGGCGTGTCGATGGCCGGCCGAACGTGGAGTTCGGTGACGCCTGGTCGTAGATCACCCAGCGCCTGGTCGAGTACCGGCCGGGCCTCCTGGCTCCAGGGGGCGGCCACCACGTAGTCGGGGGTCAGAATGTTCCCCTCGGCCGCCAGGTCACGGGCCGGATAGCCGAGGTCGACGTCGGTTCGAGGCAGGCCGATCGGCAGACGGAACTCGACGGCCAGCTCGAGATAGACGTCGAACAGTTCGGGTCGCAGGCACAAAGCCTGCAGGTGGGAGCTGAGATGGGTGAGGTCGAAGCCCCACAGAATGGCCCGTTCGATCTGAGCCCGCCCCTCCCGTCTCACCTCGTCGACATCGGCGTGCTCGCCCAGGTCGGCCGCGGTCCGGGGGAAGCCGCCGTCACCATCCAGTAGCGACGGGGCGTTGGTGATGGGCCCCCAGCGGTACAGGTCATGCTCGGCCAGGAAGGTCAATGCCACGCCGACATCCTCGCCGTGGTGGTGGGCCGCCGCCGCTCGCGACCAGGGGCAGGGGATCTGCAGACCGGCAGAGGTGGCCACGCCATGGCGCAAGGCGTTCTGCACGCCGTGGTTGGCGGCGTTGGATGATCCCAGGCCGTGGCCGGTGATGATGACCAACCGGTCGGTGGGGCCGTAGCCGAGCAGATCCAGGAGGCGACTCACCCCAACGACGGTAGCGCGATAATCCCGGCGACCTCCCTCGGGATCGGCCACCATGGTGGGCATGGCCCAACCTCTCCAGCGCCGGTCGGCTACGCTGCCGGAACAGATCGTCGGCCCCCGCCTGGAGTTGCGTATCTGGGACCCGGCCCTGGCTGAGGCCCTCAGCGCCGCCGTCGCCAATTCGCTGGCCGAGCTCCGACCGTTCATGAAGTGGGCCGACCAGGAACCGATGTCACTGGCTGATCGCCGTCGGCTACTGGAAACCGGTCGCCGGACCTGGAGCGAGGGAGGCGACGGGAGCTACGCCATCGTGATCGACGGTCGAGTCATCGGAGCATGTGGTCTCCACCACCGCGGTGAGGCCGGACAGATGGCCATCGGCTACTGGGTCGACAGCGATCACACCGGACGGGGCTACGCCACCGAGGTGGCCCGGCTGCTGACCGATGTGGCTCTGGCCCAACCCGGTATCACCTCGGTGGCCATCCACCACGAGCGGGCCAACCGGGCCAGTGGCCGGGTGGCGGCCCGGGCCGGGTTCGTGTTCGCCGGTCAGCGGGCCTCGACCAGCGGCTTGGCCGCCGGCGACGGGGTGGAGTGGATCTGGCGGGCCATGACGCTGCCCGGATTCGCCATCCGGCCTGAGGAACCGGGCGATTTCGACGGCATCGCCTCGGTGGTGGAGGCGGCGTTCGGGTCACCGGCCGAGGCCAAGCTGGTAGCCGACATCCGGGCTTCGCCCCACTATGTCCCCGACATGGCGCTCCTGGCCGAAATTGACGACCCGAACGCCCCCGGCGTCCGTCGGCCGGTCGGACACGTCATGATCAGCGGATGTGTTCTCCGGGCCGATGACGGAACGAACCGGGGCATCAAGATGCTGTCACCGCTGGCCGTCGACCCTCGGTTCCACCGACACGGCATCGGCGGCGCGCTGGTCAAGGCCGCACTCGACCGGGCCCATGCGGCCGGCGAGCCTCTGGTGGTGCTCGAGGGCTCGCCCCACTACTACCGGCGATTCGGCTTCGAGCCGGCCCATGATCACGGGATCCTCATTCGCGTTCCTGATTGGGCCCCGCCCGAGGCCGGTCAGGTGTGTCATCTCAGCAACGCCGACCGGTCGCTGACCGGGACGGTCGTTTATCCAGCTGCCTTCGACGGGCTGGAGTGATGGCGGCCGGACCGCCTTTCAGTTGAGCGGCTGATCGGGCCCATCACACGCCTCCCACAGCCCTCGGCCCTGGGCCCTGGCCTGCCGCTCGGCATCGAGGAAGCGCCGGCGGTCGTGGTGGTTGGGCTGGTAGAAGGTGGCGGCCCCGAACCCGTGCTCGACCAGGTGGAGGTTGACGGCCAGCTCATCACCTGGTCGCCTCAGGTGAAGGAGCAACCTACCGTAGTGATCGCGGCTTTGAGCGTCGCGGAAGACCTCAACCTCGGTGCCCGCCGGCAGGAGGCGTCGAAGTTCAGCCGTCGCCTCGGCTCCGAAACATTGCTCGGGCACAGTGGGATGGATCGTCTCCGGCGTGTCGACGCCGAGAAGGCGAACCGTCTCGACGATGGGGCCGAACCGGAGTTCGACGGTGTCACCGTCGACCACCTCGACCACAGTGGCGCTACCCGGGTCGGTCACCTGCGGGTGGCTACAGCCCCCCACCGCCACGGCTGCCAGCATCATCAGCCACCGGCCTATCGGGTTGGGCCCAACCGCCATCGTCTTCTCCCCGGGGGCAACAGAGTGCGCACCGTTTCAAGTGGTGGTGGCCGGATCGGCTACGAGCGGCTGTCGCCCAGCGAGACCGTATCGCTGCGGCAACTCTATCCGGCCGACGAGCCAGGCGGCCTGGATGACCGAAACGGCGAGGGGCCACGGCTCTTCTCCCCGAAAGCCGTGGCCCCTCTGCTTCGTTCTCGATCGGCCGACGGGTCATGGATCGTGGCCATCGTCGGGTCGAGAGCGAGACGGTGATGAGTCAGGCCGCTCGTTCCAGCAGCGCCATGGCCAGCTGGCCGTTGTCGACTTCGATCGGATCGCCGACCGAGCGAGCATTGGCCAGCGCGGCCCGGGCGGCTGCTATGCCGGCCCGACCCAGGCTGATGGTGTGCTGATCAAGCTTCCACGAGTCATCACTGTGAATGAGTTGCAGTTGTGAGCTTGCCATGGGTCTCACTATGACGATGGGGTGTGACAGTTTCGGTCGATAGCGGGCGAAAAGGCCGAAAACTGGCCCGAACAGAGTGGGTTTTTCGGGCTACGGTGAAGCGGCATGAGGCCCACGACTCGCCGCTACGGCATGACCGTCCCCCTGTCCGACGTTCGTCTCCACCAGCATCGCGACATCTTCCGCCGGTTGGTCGACGCCGGCTACACCGACGCCTGGTCGGCCGAGAGCTCAGCCAGTGACGGGTTCACCCCGCTGGCTCTGGCCTCGGCCTGGGCTCCCGAGCTGCGCCTGGGTACCGCCATCGTGCCGGCCTTCACCCGAGGTCCGGCCCTGATGGCCCAGAGCGCCGCCACCATGGCCGATGCCGCCCCCGGCCGATTCGTGATGGGGATAGGGTCATCGTCAAACGTGATCGTCGAGCGTTGGAACGACATCGCCTTCGACCAGCCCTACCAGCGCTGCCGAGACATGATCCGCTTCCTGAAGGCATCGCTGGGCGGTGAGAAGGTCACCGAGACCTACGAGACCTTCGACATCAAGGGATTCCGACTCGACCTGGTTCCCGAGCAGCCTCCGCCCATCGTGTTGGCCGCCCTGCGGGAAGGCATGTTGCGGCTGGCCGGCCGGGAGGCCGACGGGGCGATCACCAACTGGTTGTCGGCCGAGGATGCGGCCAAGGTCGGAGCCATCGTGCACGCCGCTGCCCCGGTCGACGAGGACGGGGTTGAGGCCGAGCGGGAGGTGGTGGCCCGCCTGTTCGTGTGCCCCAGTACCAACACCGACGAGGTTCGAGCCAAGGCCCGCTTCGCCATCGCCGGCTACCTCAACGTCCCGGTCTACGCCGCCTTCCACCAGTGGCTGGGGCGCAACGAATCGCTGGGCGGCATGTGGGAGGCCTGGCAGGCCGGCGACCGCAAAGCCGCCCTGGCCGCCATCCCCGACACCGTGGTTGATGAACTGTTCATCCACGGCTCACCGGAAGCCTGTCGGGAACACATCCAGCGCTACGTGGAGAACGGCATCGACACCCCGGTGCTCACCGTGTTCAACTTCGGAGGAGTCGACCCGGTGGCCGCCATCGAGGACCTGGCCCCTCGCTAGTCGCGGTCAACCCATTGTGTGCGCTCCAGCCCCCGGAAACGGGGCTGGAGGCGCACAGAAGGGGTGATCAGCGGGAGGTGGGGATCCAGATCAGCATCAGGTCTTCGACCCTGATGTCGGTCTTCTCCAGCGGAACCTCGAACGGTTCGATGTTCTGTGATTTCAGAACCCACTCCGACTCGATGTCGAGAACGGCATCGGCCAGCTCGGTTTCCAGCTCCTCCAGGTCGTCGACCTTCTCCGCCACGCGGTTGCGGGCGCTTTCCAGCCGAGCCTCGGTAGAGGCTTTCTGGCGGCTGCTGGAACCCATGCGGCGGGCCGCGCTGGCCAGCCCCCGGGTCCGGCTGCGTCCGCCCAGGAGGCCACCCAGGACCGACGTTCCGATATCGATCAATTGGGCGTTTCGCCGGCCGTCGGCCTGCACCTCCAGCTCGTCGACCCGGTCGGCGGCCTTGGCCAGCGCCACCTCCAGCGAATCCCGCTTGCGCTCCAGTTTGTCGCGGATCTTCGACACCTCGGCGTCCATGCCCTCGTCGGCGGCGTCGCGGCAACGGGTCTCGAACTCCTCCCGTGTCTCGCCGGGACGGGAGTACAGCTTCATCTCCGGATTGGTGAACAACTCGAAGACCTCGTCGGCCGCCAGCTGATTCTTCAGCGCTGCTCCCAACGAGCGGACATCGGAGGCCCCGATCTCGAACGGTGGCAGGACATAGACCGGCTTGGCCGGGGGATCGGTGGTGAAGTCCCGGTCGTCGAAGTCGACGTTGACGGCCGAGTCGACATCGAGCCGATCACCGGTGAGGGGGATGATGGCCTCCCACTCCTCGTCGTGGCGGAGGTCGGCCTTGGTCTCGTCGAACAGCAGGTTGACCCGGGCGGCGATGGCCGCCTGCAGCCGATCACCGCCGGCACCCAGATCCAGCTGTTCGAGCCACGGGGCCGAGGCCGTGACATAACGAACGGGTAGCGAATCGGGGAACGACGGGGCCACGGCCGATTCGTCATCGGCCAGGCTGCCCACGGCGCCGGCCCCGGGTGTGGCCGCTGCGGTCGGGGCAACGGCCGCTGCGGTCGGGTCCGACGCGGCGGCAGCGGGTGTGGCCGGAGCCGGTCCGGCACCGACCAGAGCCGCAGCCTTGTCGACCATCAGCGAAGAGATCTGATCGGAGGTGAGCGGTCCGGCCAGATAACTCATGGCCCAGCGGGAACTCAGCACCGGCATCGTCGACGACTTGGTGGTTCGGAGCAGGAACTGCCGCTTGCCCAGGCTGGAGATGGTGGACTCCAGCTCCCCGATGTCAGCCGAGCCGTCGGCTGTTTTCAACCCGTCAACCAGGCGGGCTTTGTCCTGCTCGGTCTGCAGTCGTCCGATCAACCAGGTCCCGGCATTGCTGATGGCCTTGTAGTCGAGATCGACCGGGTTCTGGGTCGACAATACCAGGCCGACCCCGAAGGCCCGGGCCTGCTTGAGCAGGGTGAGGATCGGTTTCTTGGGCGGAGGGTTGCCCACCGGTGGGGCCAACCCCATGACCTCGTCGATGTAGACCAGGGCCCGCAGCTCACCGGTGCCGGCCTGGCTCCGCATCCACGAGATGACCTTCGACAACACCAGGGTGGTGGCGAACTGACGCTCGGTCTCCTCCAGATGACCCAAGCTGACGACGGCCGCCCGGGCCTTGCCGCCGTCGTCCCACAGCATCTGGCCGATGTCCAGCGGTGCGCCCTCGGCCCAGGCCGAGAAGCTGGGTGACGCCAGCAGCCCGTTGAGCTTCAACACCAGGGCCTGGCGGTCCTTGGCCGGGTAGAACGTGTCGAGATCGAGCACTCCCAGCTTGCGGATCGGCGGGTCCAGGAGCTGAGCCAGCAGGGTTGGCATGTCGAGATCGACCCCGCTGTCCCACGACCGGGAAATGAGATTGGCCAACAGGATGTGCTCCCGACCCGACAGCGGATCGCTCTCGATTCCGATGAGACCGAGTAGGCCGCTCACGGTGGAATCGATCTCGTCCTGGCGGGCCGACGGGTCGGTGGTGGAGGGAACGCTGAGCCGTCCCAGAACGTCGAGCGGGACACCGGCGGTGGAACCGGGGGTGTAGATGACGGGATCGGCGGCGGCGGCCAGGGCGGCCACATCGTCGCCGCCCAGACCCCACGAGTCGAGACCGGAGCGCCACAGGTCGGCCGTCCTGGTGGCCAGGTCGGCGGTGCTGACTCCTTCCACCCGAGCCGTGCCCTCATCCATCCACGGCTCGAACTCGCCGGCCGACAGTCCGGGGAAGGTCAGGCACAGGTTGCCCAGATCGCCCTTGGGGTCGATGGCCAGCACCGGGATACCGGCCAGCAACGCCTCCTCCAGCAAGACGATACCCATGCCGGTCTTGCCTGAACCGGTCATGCCCACGATGACACCGTGGGTGGTCAGGTCGCCGCTGTCGATCAGTATCGACTCGCCCGTGCGGTCACCGGAGGCGGCTTCAATCTGTTCTCCGATGAAAAGGTGGCCTGAAGGTCGTTCCATGGGGATCCAGACTGACACGTGAACGGTCGATTCGCACCGGTTTGGTCCGGATTCTTGCTGCCGGCCGACAATCATCGACATCGATTCGCAAAGTTCGGACGGGCGAGTTACAGTGACGGAATTCTCAGCTACGAGTTTTGCGTTCGGAGGCCGGAACCGGGAATGCTGGAGCCACAGAAGAGGTTCTACTTCCCAGCGGAGCAATCCGCTGATGATTGGAAATAGAGGAGCGGTTTTGACAGAGCTCGATGAAATTGAAGTGACACCGATCACCACGGTGGAAGAGGCTCTTGCTCTGATCGACGAGGGTCTGGGGGGCTTGATCGAGCGTCAGTTGGTGTCGGCCAGCGAGGTTGCCGACCTGTTGCTCGACGTTCGTTCCCTACTCAGCGACCCCAAGCTGGCCGAGCCGGCCGACGCCTGATTCTGATCACCGGCCGGCTTTGAGGGGCCAAACCCGCTGCACCAGCCGCCCCATGGCCGTTCCCAGAGCGGCTCCAGCCCCAACGTCGGAAGGGTGATGCATCCGATTGTGAATCCTGCTGGCGGACACCACGGCGGCCAGCGTCCACCACAGCGGCCTGAGCCGGGGTAGCGACTCTGACAGGAGCGTGGCCGTGAGGCAGGCCGAACTGGCGTGCCCACTGGGAAAGCTCTTGGTGCGGGGACGGCGAACGGCGAAGGCGGCGTCGGGCAGAAGTTCCGGACGCTCCCTCGGTATGAGCGTCTTCAACAGGCCGTTCACCAGGGCTGACTCGACTCCGAGAGCAATGGCCAGGCGGACGGCGTCGGGGCGGCGACGGGGGCTGACCAGCGCCATGGTCAAGCCGATCACGTGCCACAGTCGCGAGTAGTCGGCACCTTCACTGGCCAGGTAGAACAACCGGTCGATGAGCGGCCGACCCCGAAGTGGTCTGAAACGGTCGTCGATCGCCCGGTCGAATCGTTTGATGAAGAGGGGCAGGCCGGCCAAGGGGCCCAAGTGTACAAAGTGCTGGCCGACAAAGGCCGGCCGGATCCGGCCCTTTGGGCTGCTGCAACTACAGTGGCTCCGTGACTGACGAGCCAGGCGATCCGACCGAAGACATCACCGAGTCGGCGCTGTCACAGGCCAACGCCCGCTTCTATCGGGCTCTGGAAACGGCTGACGGCGAGCTGATGTCCGCCGTGTGGTCTCACGGCGATGAGGTATCGTGCGCCCATCCGGGCCGGTCGCCGCTTATGGGCTGGCCGGCCGTTGAAGCCTCGTGGGCCGCGATTTTCGGCGCCGGAGGCAATCCCCAGATCATCGTCACCGAGGAGCGCACCGTCCGTCGAGGACCAATTGGTTGGGTCACGGTGGCCGAGAACATGATCGCCGACGGTCACACCGGTGCCGCCGTCGCCATCAACGTTTTCGAACACGACGGCCGGCGGTGGCGCATGGTGGCCCACCACGCCGGCCCCATCCTGGCCGTGATGGACTAGGCGCGGCCCGAACTTTGGGACTGTTACGACCCGTTAACGGGTCGTAACAGTCCCAAAGTTCAGCGTGAGCGTCAAGACTGCTCGGCCTGCCACTGCTTGAGAAGCTTGGCAAATTCGTCGGCCGGTCCCGAGGGCACGATGTAGCCCGCCTCGTCGTTGATCTTGTCCCAGTCGTCCCGAACGGTTTCGGCCGTGATCCGGGCGCCGCGATGAGTGCCCTCGGTGAGGCCGACGAAGAACCGGGCCACGGTTCCACCGGCGGCCGAATAGACCGATCCGGTGGTGGGATTCGACTCGTGGGCCAACCAGATGACCAGCGGGGTGACGAGCTTGGGGTCGAGCTGTTCGGCCATGGTGCCGAGAATGTCCTCGGTCATGCGGGTACGAGCCACCGGGGCGATGGCATTGGCTCGGATGTTGTACTTGGCCCCTTCGGCCGCCAACACCCGGGTAAGCCCGACCAGCCCCATCTTGGCCGCCGCGTAGTTGGTCTGGCCAAAGTTTCCCAGCAGACCGGAACTCGACGAGGTGTTCACCACCCGACCATAGCCCTGCTCCCGAAAATGGATCCAGGCCGGCCGGGTGACATGAAACGCCCCTTTGAGATGCACATCGATCACCGGGGTCAACAGTTCGTCGGTCATGTTGTGGAACGTCTTGTCCCGTAGGATGCCGGCGTTGTTGATGACGATGTCGACCCGACCGAAGGCCTCGATCGCCGTCTGCACGACCGCCTCGCCTCCTTCGGCGGTGGCGACGCTGTTGGCGTCGGCCACGGCTTCGCCTCCCAGGGCACCGATTTCGGCCACCACCTCATCGGCCGGACCGCTCGACCCTCCGGTTCCGTCGACGGCACCGCCGAGATCATTGACCACAACCCTCGCCCCCCGCCGGGCCAACTCGAGCGCATGCTGGCGACCCAGGCCTCCGCCCGCGCCGGTGACAATGGCCACGTTGCCGTCGAATCCGAGGTCGGTCATGGTGCTCCTTTTGATGGGCCGATACAGGCCACGAGCTGCGGCCATTGAGTGTAGGAGAATGACGAAGACCACGTGGAACCTGGCGCCGGCGCGCCGGCTGCACGTTTCCGATCAACGTCGGCGCTGCTCGGGCCGATAGAAGGACATGGACCGCCTCGATCCCAGCGTGGTGCGAACCGATCGCCTGAATCGGCTCGGTCACACCGTGCTGGGGTTCTCCCACACCGATTCCAGACTGACACAGTTCCGGACCATGATCGGCATCTTCTTCGGGGCGGTGGTAGTTGTCCTGCCCCTCGATCTGACCATTCAGGCTCGCCTCTATGTAGCATCGGTGGCCGCCCTTTACGTTCCGCTGTCGGGTTTTCTCATCTACCGCCGCTTCGGAGGTCACAGCGCCGATTTCGCCAATTCGCTGAGCGACATCCTCGTCACCGGGGCCTGCTGCCTGCTCATACCCGATGCCTTTGCCGTGGCTGCGGTGGCCATCACCGCCATTGTGGTGGTGGCCATACCGGTTCAGCGGCGATCGCTGCTGGCGGTCCTGGCCGTGGTGGGAGTGGGCGTTGCCGGAAGCCTGGCCTTCCTGGATGGTGCTGCTGACTGGTTCGTCATACCCCTGGTCATGAGCCTGTTGTTTCCGGCTTTCGATCTCTACTTCCGCGATCGTCGGAAGATGTGGGAGGTTTCGGCCGAGCGCTATCAGGCGCTCATCCAGGCTTCCGAGGTCTTCTTCTGGGAGGTCGATGTCGAAACCCGGACGTTCGTGACCGTTGTCGGCAACTGCGAGGAGTTGTTGGGCTACCAGCCGTCCGAGCTGGTCGGCATGCGGTGGACCGACTTCGTGGCCACCAAGGACGTGGCCGAAGTGGCCCGACTGGACTACGGGGCAGGCCGCCGGCAGGTGACCACGACCGTCATCGGACGGGACGGGCTGACCCGGGTGTTCCGCCACTCGGTGGAGCGCGACTCCCGCAGCGGTCTGGTACACGGGGTTTCGGCCGACATTTCGGAGTTGGCCGAAGCCACCGAACTCATCCGGCACCAAGCCGAACGCGATCACCTGACAGGACTGAGCAATCGGATGGTCCTGCTCCGTCAGCTTGATCGCACCCTGGCCGGATCCACCGGCGGAGTCGGGTCGATACTGCTGTTGCTCGACCTCAACCGATTCAAGGAGGTCAATGACACCTTCGGTCATCCGGCCGGCGATCGTTTGCTGCAGGCGCTGGCCGCCCGCCTGGTCGAGGAGTTGTCCGACGCGTCGGTCGTGGCCCGCCTTGGCGGCGATGAGTTCGCCGTCCTCGCCAATGGTGTCTCGGAAAGGGGAGCGGCCGCTGATCTGGCTCGTCGCATCCACCGGATATTCCAGCGAAAGATCGATATCGACGGGGTGAGCCTGGTGGTCACACCGTCGATTGGAATCGTCCTACTGCCGGAGCAGGCCAAGACGACCGAGGAAGCCATCCGTTGCGCCGACATCGCCATGTACGAGTCGAAGCGGTCGGACAGAACGTTCGTCATCTATCACGAGGACCCCGGGCGTCTGACCTTCGACCGCTTGCTCCTGGGGGCGGAAGTCGGCTCCGCCCTGGATGACGAGTCGTTCGCCGTCTGGTTCCATGGCCGATTCGACCTGGAGACCGGCGCACTGGTCGGTGTCGAAGGTGAGCCCCGGTGGCACCACGCCGAACAGGGGATCCTCAAACCGACGCACTTCGTTGAGTTGTTGGAGCTGGCAGGCGAGCTGGTGCGCTACGGTCGCTTCGTGCTGACCTCGGCCGTTCGGGCCGCCCAGCGGCTGGAGCAGGTCGGCCTCCCGGTGCGAATGTCGGTGCCGCTACCGGCCGGCTGCCTCCTGGCCGACGACTGGCTGCCCTATGCCCTCGACGTCCTTCGCGGTCACGACATTCATCCCTCGAGGTTCACCCTTCGGCTGACCGACATAGCGGCGCTGGGCAGCCATACCGATCAGGTGCGGGTCCTGCGCCAGATCGTCGATCACGGTCTCGGGGTGGCGGCCGAAGAGCTGGCCGCCCCCTGTTCGTCGCCGACGATGGTTCGGGAGCTGCCGATCACCGAGGTCAAACTCGGTCCCAAGTTCGTGGCCGAGCTGAACGACCACTCGGATAATCTACTCTTCGCCCGGGCTCTGATCGAGCTGTCGAAGTTGCTGGACCGAACAGTGGTGGCCGACGGCGTCGCCGATCAGGCCACCCTCTCGGTGCTCCGTTCGCTGGGATGCCATGTTGCCCAGGGACCCCTCCTGGCCAAGCCAATGGCCGAGGACGAACTGATCGAGTTCGTTCAGGACCGGTCGGAAAGGTGGACTCAGCCGGCGCCCTGATCGGGCAGACCCAGGCAGACCTGGCACTGTTCATCCCAGGCCACCGCCTCGGCCGCCGCCCGATCGGCGTCGTCGTGATAATGCGGATTCGGGTCTCGGGCCGTTCTGGTGTCGCCGGCCGAGACGTCGGTGACTCCCTGTTCCTGCGCCTTCCGGCTCCACGAGAGCGGTGCCGACTTCCACTTGTCGTCGATCCAACGGAACGGCAGATCGACGATCTGGCCCGGTTCGGTCATGGCAAATCCGGCCACCAGAGCGTCGGTGAGGAGCTGCCGTTGGCCCACCGGGTCGTTGGGGGCTCCGGCCGTGTGACCCAGGGGCAGGTCGATGAAGACGGAGCGAGGCGGGTTGGCCCGCTCGGTGATGCTTCGGGCCGATGTCAAGGAGATCGTGGGGATGCCGCTGTCCTC
The DNA here is from genome assembly GCA_965216685.1 of Acidimicrobiales bacterium. Classification (GTDB taxonomy): domain Bacteria; phylum Actinomycetota; class Acidimicrobiia; order Acidimicrobiales; family SZUA-35; genus JAHELU01. The sequence continues at coordinate 712,694 of OZ244195.1, read as the reverse complement.
GATTTGTCGTGCGATCAGACCGACCGACTGGTGGCAGACCGGTCAAACCGGTACCAGTAGCACGACATCAAGTTGGCCGCCATCGTGCATCCGCTTGAGCTGGTCGCTCAGCAACTCCGCCGTCTCGGCCAGCAGGCGTCGGGTCGAGTAGATTCCTCCCATGAAACCGAAGTGGAGGGGACTGATGCCGCCGACCACACCCTGCTCCACCAGTTCCCGCAGCCGTTCCAGTGGGAACACGCAGTTGGGGTCGGACCGGGCGTCGGTTTGATCGTATGCGAAGTGTGACACCCGCAGTTCCTCAGCCGGTGTATCGACGTCGATGACCCGGATCGACGTGTCGTCCTTGGTGTGGAAGGCGATCTGGCCTCGCCGGTAGACACCTCCGGATCCGACGATGGCGACGGTGGCTGACCGCAATGGCTTGTCGATTGGGCTCCAGGCCGGGCGTTCAGGTCGCTCGGCCCAACGGTAGTCGTCGTAGCCAAGGGTGGCATACAGCCGGCGCGTCTCCTCGATGTAGTCGGCCGGTGGCAGCTCGGATGATCCGGAGCGAAGTTCGCGTGCAGATGCTGAGGCCATGAGCAAAACTCTAGGTTGGGGAGTTCGACGAATCCAGACAAGCGAAGGGGGCAGGTTGACCCAGCGGCTTCTCCGGCCAGCGGCGAGGGTTGATCAGGGTGGCCCGGGGGTAGTCCTCGAACAGCCAGCGGGCAAAGTTTTCCCGGGTCCAGGCGGTGGCGCCGGTGGCGGTCAGTGCCGCCTCGGTGATCCATGGCGTGGCCAGCAGTCGGGAAAGTGATTGGGCCAAGCGGTGATCCCGACCGATGCTGCGGGACAGGGTTTTCTGATAGCGGTCGCGTACCGCGGTGGGATGGTCGATGCCCTCGCCGACGATGGCCCCCACGGCCATCCGGCCACTCTCCAGGGCCTGGCCGATGCCCTCCCCGCTCATGGGATCGGTCACGGCGGCGGCGTCTCCGGTGAACAACACCCGGCCCAGGGCCAGCGGAAGTTGGCCGAGACGGGCCGGGATCGGCCACGCTCGATGAGGCTCCTCCGGTTCCGCCTTTGACCCCAACTGGGATCGGATGTGGGGTCGTTCCAGCAGAGCGGACCACAACGACTTCATGTTCTGGATCCGCTTTCCCCCTTCGGCTCGGATGATGCCGAACCCTACATTGGCCCGCCCGTCGGCCAGGGGGAAGGACCAGGCATAGCCCGGCAGGAGGTCGGGTTCGAACCAGACGATCAATTTGTCCTGGGCGAAGGTCGACACTCCTTTGAAGTATTGGCGAAAGGCGTGCCAGTCGCCCCGATAGCCGGCTGGTGCCACCCCGGCCAGCTTGCGGGTGCGTGACCACATACCATCGGCCGCCACCACGAACCGGGTGCGGATGTTGCAGGTGCGATCGTCGTGCTGGACCCGCAGCGTCACCGACGACTGGTCCTGGTCGAGGTCGACCAGTTCATGGTTCTCCAGCACTTCCGCTCCGGCCCGGCGGGCCAGTAGCACCAGCTGATGGTCGAGCTCGGATCGCCGGGCCACGGCGGCGAAGACGCCGTCGGCCCGAGGCAGGGGATAGGTTCGCCGGCGCCCGGCCGGGCTCGTGATGACGACATCGTCGACCCGGGTCCAGCTGGGAACCGAAGCGGGATCGAAACCGAGATCCTCCAGTTGGCGGAGGGCGCTGGTGGTCAGACCGTCCCCGCAGCATTTGGAGCGGGGAAAGGTTGCCTTGTCTATGACGACGACGTCGAGTCCGGAACGTACCGCCTCGATGGCTGCCGCAGTGCCCGCTGGTCCTGCTCCAACCACCACAATGTCGGTCTTGCGGACAGGTTCATAATGCTGATCCACTTACCAGCAAAACCTACCGGCTTCGGCCCGGAGCGCCTCGCTTCGAGTTTCGGCTGTCGGGGCCGAAACCCGCTAACCACCCCCGTCGTCGCCTGTGGCCTCCTGAGTGGTGTTGACGGCTGCCGCCGGATCATCATCGGGATCGGCCGGCTCCGGCTCAGGCTCGGGCTCCGGCTCGGGTTCTGGTTCTGGCTCCGGCTCGGGTTCCGGCTGGGGCTCGGTGGCGGTGGGGGCTTCGGGCTCGAGCTCTGGTCGAGTCGAGTTGCCGGCACAGTCGAGGCCTTCACCGGGCCGGTAGACGGCGTAGACGCTGTCTTCGGCCGTTGTACCGTCGGGATAGGTGATCAAACGGGGGGTGATGTCGACCCGACACTGACGCTCCGATGAACGTTGCAGCGGCAGCGCCTCGACCTCGAGGTGTTTGGTCGAGTAGAAGCTCACCGTGATCGAGGTCGAGGTGTACTCGTTCCAGACCAGGATTCCGTACGGTGTGTTGTTGCGAACCTCGAGATCGGGTCGGCGCCATGAGATGGTGGCTTCACGACCCCGGGGATAGCGGGAGATGTACAGCGAGTGCGACTGGTATTCCAGGAACTCCAGTCCGGCGAAGAACGAGGCGTTGAAGAAGGTGGTTGCGTACTGGCTGATGCCGCCACCGACCTGTGGCTCCAGAACCCCGAGGTTGATGGCCCCGTCGGCCACGAAGCCCTTCTCGATGGTACGACGGCCGACGTGATCGTTGAGGGAGAACGACTCGCCCGGCCGGATGATGACACCCTGCATCAGGTCGGCGAACCGCTGGATGTTCTTGACCCGGGGCTGGCAGCAGGCGTGATTGGTGGTGAAAGTGCTGACCTCCTCCACGATGCCCAGGGTCTCAAGCTCGGCCACCCCCTCGTCGGCCCCGACGATGGAGGGCTCCAGAACGATCGTGCGGGCCGGAGCCTCATCGTCTTCGGATGATTCGCTGTCGTCCTCGTCGTCGTCGGCCACCGGGATCGGAGCCTGGAGACCCGACAGCAGGCGGTTGACCGAATCCTCGTCACAGCAGACCACCGTCTCCGAGGCCGGGACGATCACCGGCTCCTGATCGACCACGGTGAATCGGGCCCGCTGATCCTCCGAACCCAGTGTCGGGAAAAGGGGGCGGAGATCGGCCAGCACTCGTGACGGCTCGAATGACCAGGTCACCTCGCCCTCGGTTTCGGCGTCGGCCCATGACTTCAACATGGCCGGTTCGACGTCGGCGAAGTCGTCGAGAACCTGAATCCGGACCGGTTCGGCCGTCAGATCGTTGATCTCGGCGGCCACCGCTTCCAGATCGGACTGATCGATCTCGGGCTGGGCCACGATGGCCTGCAGCTCGACCTCATAGGGCGGCCCGGCCTCGACAACCGATGGGAGCAGTCCCACCAGTTCCCGGGAGCTGAACGTGATGCCACTCTCACCCGGCAGCACGGTGAATTGGTCGCTGCCGTCGAGAATCAGCTCCGGCTCCACCGGCTGATCGAGCAGGCTGGCGACGACGGCTTGGGCCGCCTCGGTGGTGGCGTCGGCATCGATGGCATAGCGGGGTTCAAGTTCCTGGCTGCTGAACAGTGATCCGACCCAGGTCAACGGTCGGGTGGGAAAGAATCCGGTACGTCCCACACCCATGGCGTCGTCGACCATGGCGTCGCGGTCGAAGGCCATGCCCATGGTGACCGGATCGGTGGTTATCGTCGTTTCCCCCACCACCACGTCGAGCGGCGTGGCCGCCAGCTCATCCCGTTGCTCGTCGAGCAGCTCGTCCAGATCGGCTCGGCTCATACCTTCGAGCGACGTTCCCGCCAATTCAATCCCCCGCATCACCGTGTCCTGATGACGGGCCAGATCGACGGCCCAGGCCGCCACCAGGAGCAGGCACAGACCAAGTAGGGCCAGCGCGCCCAACTTCAGCAATCGTCCGGGGCCCGAGCCCCTGGATCGCCTCGGCTCGGCCGGCGGCCGGTCGGGTGGTGCGGCCCGATCGACCGGCGGCGCCACCGGCATGGGCGCCACAACGGTGGGTTCGGGGCCGGCCGTATGGAGGACCGCCGTCTCGTCGACCACGTCGCCGTCGAGACCAACCTCGCCCCGGTCGAAAGCCGGTTTGTCGACCGCCTCGGCCGACTCCTCCTCGGCCGGGGTACCGGTCGAGGGGAACACCATCGTTGGATCTTCGCTCCCGATGATGACGTCGTTCAGGTCGATCGGGCCGGCATCGCCGGCGGACTGATCGACCTGGTCGGTGGCGTCAACCGGTGGATTGACATCGGAGCCCAGAAGCTCGGCCAGCAGAGCTTCGACCGAGTCGGCCTGAACGCCCGACTGATCGATGGATCCTGTCTGGTCACCGTCACCTTCAGTAGTCACCGGAGTCCATTCTGCCACGTCGAATGCCGGGTTGGCGGTCATCGTCCACACTGTGACGGTACGGGAACTTTGGAACGACAGTGGCAATGTGACATCATCGTCAACGGGTTTGCCCGATTGCGGCCACCGTAGGGCACTGCCCTTCGACATGAGCAACGAGGTGAGAGATGACAAAGCTGTGTGAGGGGCGAATCGCCGTCGTGACCGGCGCGGGGCGGGGCATCGGCCGGGAGCATGCGCTGATGCTGGCCCACCACGGGGCGAAGGTGGTGGTGAACGATCTGGGGGGCGATGTCGACGGAACCGGTGACGATCTCAGCCCGGCCCAGCAGGTGGTGGCGGAGATAACCGAATCGGGGGGCGAGGCCGTGGTCAACGGTGACGACGTGTCCGACTTCGCCGGGGCCAAGAATCTCATCGACACCGCCATCGACCACTTCGGGGGCATCGACGTCGTCATCAACAATGCCGGCATTCTGCGGGATCGCATGCTGACCAACATGACTGAGGCCGAGTGGGACGCCGTGATCCAGGTCCACCTGAAGGGTACGTTCGCCCCCGCCCGTCATGCCGCCGCCTACTGGCGGGAACGGGCCAAAGCCGGTGAATCCAACGACGCCCGCATCATCAACACCAGCTCGGTGTCGGGCATCTACGGCAACCCGGGTCAGACCAACTACGGGGCGGCCAAGGCCGGGATCGCCGCCTTCACCATCATCGCCGCCCAGGAACTCCACCGCTACGGGGTGACGGTCAACGCCATTGCCCCGGCCGCCCTGACCCGCATGACCGAGAACCTGGGGATGGGGCAGGGTAGTGACGAGGAGCGGGAGCAGATGCATCCTCGCTGGATCGCCCCCATCGCCACCTGGCTGGCCAGCAGTGAGTCGGCTCCGGTGACCGGCCGGGTGTTCGAGGCCAGCGGTCGGGTTCTGGCCGTAGCCAACATGTGGCACCGGGGACCGGCCGTCGAACCGGTCGACGACCCGGTCGCCATCGGCCCGGCGGTGAAGAAGTTGATGGCCGAGGCCCAGCCCAACAGCGACATGTCGGGACAACCGGTCACCGGCCCCGGTCGGCCGACGCCGTTTTGATCCCGCTCAGCCAACACCACCACTACTCGTCGGAAGGACGATTCATCGGAAGGATGATGCCATGCCCGTAAACCCGGACGCCGTCGGTACGAGAGGCGAGCCCCGTCGCTGGTCGTGGACCAGCGACGACTGCCTGCTCTACGCGCTGGGAATAGGGGCCGGAACCCTTGACCCGGTCAGCCGCGAGCTGGAGTTCACCACTGAGAACACCAGAGGGGTCGATCAGCAGGTGTTCCCCACCTTCGTGGTCATGTCGAGCTTCAAGGCCGAGGGCGGCCGCAGCGCCCGTGAGGCGGCCGGAACCTGGGACAACCGCATGCTGGTCCACGGTCAGCAGGGAGTGACGATACACCGCCCCATTCCGGCATCGGGTGAAGTGGAGATGGTCGACGAACTGACCGGCATCTACGACAAGGGCAAGGGGGCGCTGGTGGCCATGAAGGCCACGGCCACCTCGACCGACGACGGGCAGCCTCTGTTCGAGACCACCTCGTCGATGTTCATCATCGGTGAGGGAGGGTTCGGCGGCGACCGGGGACCGTCGGCCGCCGTCAACGTGGCCCCCGAACGCAGGCCCGACCGCGAGGTCACCTATCAAACCCGCCCTGATCAGGCCCTGCTCTACCGGTTGTGCGGTGACCGAAACCCGTTGCACTCCGACAAACAGTTCTCCGACGTCGGTGGCTTCCCCCGCCCCATCCTCCACGGGCTGTGCACGTACGGCTTCACCGGCCGGGCCTTGCTGCACACCCTGTGTGGGTCGGATCCGGCCCGGTTCAAGTCGATGGACGGGCGCTTCAGCTCACCGGTCCTGCCCGGTGAGGCTCTCACCGTCCGCATGTGGGTGGAGGACGACGGCCGGGCCGTCCACCAGACGGTGGCCGACGACGGCCGGGTCGTGCTCGACAACGGCCTCCTGACCTACAGCTGAGGAGCCAACCCTCGCTCCAAAATTGCAGTGGAAAACGAGCTCACAGCTCGTTTTCCACTGCAATTTTGGAAACGTAAAGCGGTCAGAAGAGCTTCTGCTGGGGCCGCTCGATGCCCCGAAGTTCGTCGTAATCGACCTCCAGGAAGTCGATGTCGCGGTCGCTGGCCAGAGTTTTGGCCTGCAGCTTGATCTCCTGGGCCACGAACATGCCTCTGACCGGCGACAGGTCGGGCTGGCGGTTGAGGAAGTCGAGGTAGCGGGTCAACTGCTCAACCCCGTCGATCTCACCCCGCCGCTTGATCTCGACCGCCACCACCTCGTCATCGGCGTTGCGGCACAACAGGTCGACCGGGCCGATTTCGGTCGGAAACTCTCGGCGGATCAACCGCATGCCGGGGCCGAGGCGGCCCGGATCGGTGGCCAACAGCTCTTGCAGATGAGCTTCGACTCCATCCTTCTGCAGGCCCGGATCGTTGCCCAGTTCGTGTGACACGTCGCTGATCATCTGGTGGATGGTGATGGTTAGGGTCTCGCCCTTGGGGTTGGTCACCACCCACTCGTCGTCGGCCTCCCGCACCGTGTTGGGGGCCGTCATCCAGTTCATCGGTTTGTAGGCCCCGCCGTCGGCATGGACCGAGACGCAGCCGTCGGCCTTGACCATGATCAGGCGGGTGGCCCGGGGAAGGTGAGCGGTGAGGCGACCGGCGTAGTCGACGGTGCATTCGGCGATGACAAGGCGCACCCGTCATTTCTAGCGGCTTGGTCGGAGAATGCCGAAGACCTGTGCGCCCTACGCCCCGGAAACGGGGTGTAGGGCGCACAGAACGCCGGGTGAGGCTCAGCTGTTGCCGACTTGATCGCCCAGCCGGCGGCGGATCAGCTCCCGCCGCTGTTTGAGGTCGGAGTAGGTGAAATGGGATGTGGTGGCCGGGTCGATACCGAATCCGGCCTTCACCCCGTCGAGGTCGAGGTCCCAGGTTTGCTGTTGCATCCCCAGCTGAGCGGCGATCGTTGGTCCGTGGGTCGTGGCGAAGTGGGTGGCCACCTCGGTGATGGCGGCGAACAGGTCGAGGGAGGGAGCGAGCGTGGCGGTGGCGCCGTCGATGAAGATCAGGTTCTTCACGTACAGCATCAACGGTTTGGGCATACGGGCGCCGTATCCCAACAGGGCCTTGACCACCCGCTGGAGCTCCTTGACCAGCTGATCGGGGGCCAGAGTGGTGGGATCGATGGGCGGCCCGTCGAGGCCGAGGTCGCGGATGACGGCGTCGATGTCGACGTCGTGGGGGAGAGCGCCCAGATCCCGGAGCGCTTCGATCTGGCCACTGACGTTGTTGGTGGTGGCCGACATCATCATCCGCAGGAAGGCCAAGCGCTCGCTCTCGGTCAGACGTCCGGTGATGCCGAAGTCCATCAGGGCGGTTCGACCGTCGGCCATGATGTAGAGGTTCCCGCCGTGCAGGTCACCGTGGAACACGCCGTGGAGAAAGACACCCTCCAGGAAACCGATCATGCCCGTCTTGAGCACCGCCTCGGTGTCGACCCCGGCCGCTCGCATGGCTTCGACGTCGTTGAAGTTGAAGCCGCCGAGCTCCTCCATGACCAGAACCCGTCGGGTGACGTGGACCGGGTGGGGCCGGGGCACGATGAAGTTGCGTTGATCCAGCTCGGCGTAGACCCGGCCGACATCGAGCATGTTGGCCGCCTCCAACCGGAAATCGAGCTCCTCGACGATGGTTTCGGCGAACAGCTCGACCAGAGCCGGGGGATTGGCCAGGGCCGACACCGGAATTCGGCCGACCAGATGGGGGGCCAGCCAGCTGAGCACCTGGAGATCCCGGCGCACAACCTGGTCGATTCCGGGGCGCTGTACCTTGACCACCACGTTCTGACCCGACACCAGCGTGGCCCGGTGGACCTGGGCGATGGACGCCGCCGCCACCGGTGTCGGATCGATGTGGCGGAAGATCTGGTGAAGGGGTTGACCGAGATCCTGTTCGATGACCGCCACCACCTGGTCGTAGGGAACGGCCGGTACCTGATCGCGGCACTTCTTGCATTCGGCCACCAGCTCGGGGGGAAACACTCCTTCACCGGCGCTTATGATCTGGGCCAGCTTGATGTAGGTCGGACCGAGAATCTCGGCCGCCTCCCGGATGCGACGGGACAAGGCGGCCCGTGACTGCTCGGTTCCCCGCTCCCGGAGCCGCCAAATGCCGATGGCCCGGCCGAGCACGGTCATCACCCTGGCCGCCCGCCGCAGCGGGGGAACCCGAGGGGGGGTCAACAGTTCGGGAAGGTTACGGGCCTGCTGGCGCCGCAACAGATCGACCACGTCGAGCCATTGTGGTTCCTGGTCGGTCATCAACCACGGCGGATCATCGGAGAAGGCGCCCAGGTGAAGGTCATCTGGTTCGGTTGACTGCACTGGCAACGTTCGCCTGCCTCAGAAGTCCGGTGATCGTTTGTCTCGGAGCGCCTCGACCCCTTGACGATACTCGGCCGAACCCATCATCTGGTTCAGCCGAACGAGGGAATCGGTCACCGACTCACCGATTCCACGGTGCTGATCGAGGTAGGTCATGTGGCGGGTGGCGGCCAGGGCCGACGGCGAGTTCTGGGTTGCCATGGTCTCGGCGTAGTCCAAAACCGTCTCCATGAGTTCTGATGGTGGAACCAGGCGGTTGATCAGACCCCACTGGAACGCCTCATCGGTCAGAATCACACGCGAGGTCAACAACAGATCCATGGCTCTGGTCAACCCGATGTGGCGGGGCAGGATCCACGACAAACCGTATTCGGGCGGCAGACCCAGCTTCCCGTGGGCCGTTGTCAACTTGGCCCCGGGAACGGCGAATCGCACGTCGGCGAAGCAGGCCAGGGCCAGACCGATGCCCGCTGCAGGGCCGTTGATGGCGGCCAGCACTGGCTTGGTCAGCCCGAAGTGGAAGGCCAGTTGGTGGTCGAATTGGGGATGGAGGTCGCGACCGGGCATGTGGGTGGTCGAGCCTTCGGCCGCTGCCAGGCCATCGTCGTAGGATCCCCGGTCGGCGTGACCGGCCAGGGCATCGGAGTCGCCGCCGACACAAAAGGCCCAACCGTTTCCGGTGATGACGATCGTTCGCACGGCCTGGTCGATCTCGGCCCGGGCCACGGCGTGGATGTATTCGGCGTGGAGCCGGCCGGTCCAAGCGTTGCCCCGGTCGGGGCGATCAAGGGTGACGACGGCGCTTCTCCCGCTGATCTGGTAGTCAATCACCCTGTATTCCATGTCGCCGTACTTCATGTCGCCGTGGGTCACCGCCTGCTCGTTCAGCCGTTGAGGATGGCCAGACTCCGCTCAGCCCACTCCGGGCGGCAGATCAGGAGGTCGGGGAGATAGGGGTCGGGATTGTTGTAGAGCATGGGTGAGCCGTCGAGCCGCGAGCAGTGGAGACCGGCGGCCTGGGCCACAGCCACCGGGGCACAGGAGTCCCACTCGTATTGGCCGCCCGAATGGGCGTAGATGTCGGCCTGGCCCCGGACGACGGCCATGGCTTTGGCTCCGGCCGAGCCGAGCTCGATGTAGTCGGCTCCCAGTTCCCGGGCCAGCATCTGGGCCGCCGGTGGTCGCCGGGTCCGGCTGACGATGACTCGGGGCCGGCCGTCAACAGCGTCGGGGAGCTGCTCGGCCGGTCGGGTCGTCAACGTCACACCCTCGGCCGGTAGGGCCACGGCTCCGGCGATGGGCACCCCGTTGGTGACCAGAGCGATATGAACCGCCCAGTCGATCCGGGGCGGCTCGGCAAACTCCCTGGTTCCGTCGAGCGGGTCGACGATCCACACCCGCGGCGCCGTGAGCCGTTCCCGGCGATCGGCCCCCTCTTCGGAGAGTACGGCGTCATCAGGACGGGCCTGGGATAGCGACTCGACGATGAACTGGTGTGCCGCCTGGTCGCCGGCGTCTTTGAGTGACCAGTGATCGGTTCCCTGTTCCACCATCTGCCGTCGAACCGAAACCAGCAGCTTGCCTGTTTCGGCGGCGACGGCGGCCGCCAATTGGTGGTCGTCCAGGTCGGTGCTGATGGGAGGAACGTCGGAATGGGAAGGCACCTGCGTCACCATAGGTTGCCGACGTTCGTATTCACCCAATCGTCGGTCCGAATTGTGGACGGCTACTTCTTGGCCGACTTGTCCTGCCCGGCGGCGTCGGACTTCTTGGGTTGGTTGCGGGTCAGGCTCTGCTTCTTGTCGGGTTTGCCGTAGGGCGTACCGGCATCGTCGTAGCATTCGGCGTGGTACTGCTCGACCCGGTTCCACACCCCATCGACATACACGTTGCAGATGACCTGCTGATCCCGATGGCGGGCCCGGAACTTCACCCGCTCCCCGCAGTGGGGGCACTCGGCAGTGCTGCCGGCCTCGATCAGGCGAAGCACAGCCCGGCTCTTCCACTTCTTGTTCTTGGCCGACGCCTTCCGGGTCTTGGTGGAGCCTGACGCTGAACGAGATGCCATGGGTCTCACATCGGCAGCACCGGCCACGATGTGAGACCGCCGGCCCGACCGGGCGAGGTCGGGTTGCGGTGTCGCTACCGGGTGAGCGGCTTGTAGGTGATCCGGGTCGGGCCGGCCTCCTCGCCCAACTCGGCCTGACGGAAGGCCTCGTATTGCGAGAAGTTGCCTTCGAACCACCTGACCTGGGAATTGCCCTCGAAGGCCAGGATATGGGTGGCGATGCGGTCGAGGAACCAGCGGTCGTGGCTGATGACCACAGCACAGCCGGCAAAACGCTCCAAGCCGTCCTCCATGGCCCGCAGTGTGTCGACATCGAGATCGTTGGTCGGTTCGTCGAGAAACAACACATTGCCACCCTGCTTCAGGACCCGGGCCAGGTGGACCCGGTTCCGTTCCCCACCGGAAAGGACACCGACCGGTTTCTGCTGATCCGAACCCCGGAAGTTGAACGACGCCACGTAGGCCCGGCCGTTGACCTCGCGGCCACCGAGGTCGAGCAGCTCCTTACCTTCCGTGATGGCCTCATAGACCGTGTGGTTGTCGTCGAGGACGTCACGTGACTGATCGACGTAGGCCAGCTCGACGGTGGAGCCGACCTTGATCTCGCCCCTGTCGGGCTGCTCCCCGGCCCCGTCGTCGTTGGCGGCCGCGATCAACATCTTGAACAGGGTCGTCTTACCGGCCCCGTTGCCGCCGATGACGCCGACGATGCCGGCCGGGGGCAGGGAAAACGACAGATCGTCGATCAGTAGCTTGTCGCCGAAGCCCTTCGACAGGTTTTCCACCTCGAACACCTGGTCGCCCAATCGGGGGCCGGGGGGAATGTGGATCTGCACCTTCTCGTCGGTCGGGTTGTAGGCCTCGGCCTCGGCCCGCAGGCTCTCGTAGGCGGTGAGACGAGCCCGACCCTTGGCCTGCCGGGCCTTGGGGGCCATGCGGACCCATTCGAGTTCCCGGGCCAGGGTTCGGTGTTTGGCGTCCTGCTCCCGCTTCTCCTGCGAAAGTCGGGCCTGCTTCTGCTCCAACCAGCTCGAGTAGTTGCCCTCGAAGGGAATGCCCCGACCCCGGTCGAGCTCGAGGATCCAGCGGGCCACGTTGTCGAGAAAGTAACGGTCGTGGGTGATGGCCACCACCGTGCCCTGATACTCCGACAGGTGGCGTTCCAGCCAGGCCACCGATTCGGCGTCGAGATGGTTGGTGGGCTCATCGAGAAGCAGCAGATCGGGCTTCGACAGCAGCAGTCGGCACAGAGCCACTCGCCGCCGCTCACCGCCGGACAGATGCTCGACACCACTGTCCGATGGGGGCAGCCGTAATGCTTCGGAGGCGATGTCGATCATGCGTTGCAGATCCCAACCGCCGGCCGCTTCGATCTTGTCCTCGAGCTCGGCCTGTCGGGCACCCAGCTTCTCGTAGTCGGCGTCGGGATCGGACCAGCCGGCCAGCACCTCTTCGTATTCGGCCAGCAGCGACACCGTCTGGCCGGCCCCGTCCATCACGTTCCCCCGAACGTCCTTGTCGGGATTGAGCTGCGGTTCCTGCTCGAGATATCCAACGGTGAAGCCCGGGGTCAGGCGGGCGTCGCCGGTATAGCCGTCGTCGACGCCCGCCATGATCCGTAACAACGACGACTTGCCGGCCCCGTTCGAGCCCAACACGCCGATCTTGGCTCCCGGGTAGAAGGCCAGGGTGATGTTTTCCAGCACCTGACGGTCGGGTGGGTGGAACCGCCCGACCTTGTGCATGGTGTAGATGAACTGAGCGGACATGGTGCTGAGGCTACCGTCGCCCCTTCGATCTCGGTTGGCTTCGCGGTCCGGGCCGGTGAAGCCTCAGCCCGCCACGCTGTGCCGCCTCAGCGACGCCGTGATCGCCTGGCCGCCTTCTTGGTCGACTTGCGGGCCGACGCCCGCTGCGCTCGCTTTGAGGCGGTCGCCGTGGCCGGTGCCTTTTTGGTGGTCTTCTTGGCCGTGGCTTTCTTGGCTGGTGCCTTTTTGGTGGTCTTCTTGGCCGTGGCTTTCTTGGCCGTGGTCTTCTTCGCCGTCTTCTTGGCTGGTGCCTTCTTGGCCGGAGCTTTCTTGGCCGGAGCTTTCTTGGCCGGAGCTTTCTTGGCCGTGGTCTTCTTCGCCGTCTTCTTGGCTGGTGCCCTCTTTGCCGGAGCTTTCTTGGCCGTGGTCTTCTTCGCCGTCTTCTTGGCTGGAGCTTTCTTGGCCGTGGTCTTCTTCGTGGTGGCCTTCTTCGTGGTGGCCTTCTTGGCCGTCACCTTCTTGGCTGGAGCTTTCTTGGCGGTCTTCTTGGCCGTCGATTTCCTGGCCACTTTCTTTGTGGCCTTGGCGGCCGTCTTCTTGGCGGCCTTCTTGGCCGGTTTCTTGGTGGATTTTGAAGCCACGTTGGTTTTGCTCCTTGTGGGATTCGCCTCTCGACCCGATCCGTCGACGACGGCCGCTGATGGTTGAGAGGGCTGATTTTGCTTACCCCTGCCGCGACGTCTGGCGGAAGGACTTGTTGATTCCGAACGCCTACCGGCGCCCGTGACTGGGCCGTCGAGGACCCGGACCAGCTCGACGTTGATGCCTCGGCGATCGGCATCGAGCGATTCGATCTTTACCTCGACCGCCCCGCCGGCGGAGACAATATCTCGTGCCTTGGAAGGGGCAGGTTCGCCCATGGCCTTGACCGGCAGGTAGCACTGGGCTCCCGAGATCCGCAGGTAGCAGCCGTGGGAGGAGAACCGTTCGACCGTGCCGGTGACCACATCGCCGATCGAATGTTTGGTGACGAAGCTCAGGAACTCGGAAGGGCTGTTCAGCTCCTTGGATTTCTTGCTGCTCCCTCTGTTGTCGCCAGACCCATCCTTGTCGCTCTTCTTGTCGGCCGCCTTGTTGTCGGCCGACGCCTCCTTGTTCCGGGCCGACTTCTTCCGGTCGCCTCCGTCTGACTTCCTGGCCGCCTGTTTCCTCCGGCCGGTTTCCCGACCGGCCTTCTCGGTGGCCTGTCCACCGCTCTTCCTGCCTCCGCCGTCGGTGCTTCGTGAATCGGACTTGGCCTGCGATTTGGCCGAACTTCTGGTTGTTCGCTTTGCCGTCTTCTTCGACGAACGGGACGATGCCGAGCGGGTGGCTCGGCGACTCTCCGGTCCCCGCACCGGTACCCGGTCGACGAAGATCCAGCCGATGCCCTCCACCGGTTTGGCCCCGATCAACCGGCCCTCGTCGAACAGCCACTTGTGCTCGCCATGGAACTCCTGGAACGAATCATTGGAGATGACCTCGGCGTTGCCCTTGTCGGCCACCTGGAGGATGAAGGCGTCACCCCGGCCGATGGCACCGGCCGGCGGCACAACGATCTCACCGGCATCGACTGCGGCGTCGAACGCCTTGCGCTCCTTCTTGGCGATGCGGTGGGCGAAGGTGGCGTCGACGATGACGGTAACCGTGGCGTCGGGGTTGTCGCGTTGGAAGGCCTGCACCGCTTGGTCCAGCTGATTGAGGCTGGGTAGCGAGCGACCTTCGGTGGCAACGTTGGATCCGTCGACGATCACGTGTCGATCAGGGCGTGGCATGACATGCACAGTCAATCACGCTCGCAGCCGAATCAGAACGATGGCCCGGAAAAACCCCAGCAGGCCCGAACGGTCCGAACATCACCGACTACCATCGTGGCCCGTGACCGAATCGTCGTTTCGAGCCGTGTTCTTCGACTTCGGCGGCGTGGTTCTCACGAGCCCGTTCGAGGCCTTTGCCCGCTACGAGCGGCGCAATGCACTACCCGATGGCTTCATCCGCACCATCAACGCCACCAACCCGGACGACAACGCCTGGGCCCGACTGGAACGAGGCGACGTCGACATCGACCGGTTTGTCGCCCTTTTCGAGGCCGAAGCCGGTGAGCTCGGTCATGAGATCGACGGCCGAGCCGTTCTGGCCATGCTGGCCGGGACCGTGCGACCGGCCATGGCCGCCGCCATCGACACCATCAAACGAGCCGGCCTGATCACCGCCTGCCTGACCAATAACTTCGCCGCCGATCGATCGGACCAGGTCGATCGGCGGACCTCGGAGGAGAAGGCGGCGGTGGCCGGCGTGTTGGATCGCTTCGACTTCATCATCGAATCATCGGTGGTCGGCGTACGAAAACCGGAACCCGAGTTCTACCAGCATGCCCTCGACCGGGCCGGCGTGGAGCCGGCCGAGGTGGTGTTTCTCGACGACCTGGGCGTCAACCTGAAGCCGGCCCGAGCCATGGGCATGACCACCATCAAGGTCGTCGACCCCATCGCCGCCCTGACCGAGCTGCAGGCCCTCCTCGACCTCGAAATCCTGCAGTAGAAAACGAGGGCCGGCCTCGTTTTCTGCTGCAAGAATTGGCTGGTGGCTGGTGGCTGGTGGCTGGTGGCTGGCGGCTGGTGGCCCGTGCAGCTAGCCGAGACCGCCGAAGGCCCGGTCGAGGAGCTCGGCTTGTTCCTGCCGATGAATGGCAACCGAACCGGTGGCCGGGCTGCCCGACTCATGACGGCTGACCCGCCGGATCCGATGGGTGTCACCGTGAGCCTCGTAGAGGCGACCCTTGATGGCGTTCCACGCACCCATGTTCTCCGGCTCCTCCTGAAGCCAGACGATCTCCCGGGCGTTGAAGTAACGCTCCAGGGTGTGGGCCACCCGCTTGAACGGCCACGGGTACAGCTGCTCCATGCGGACGATGGCCACGTTCTGCAACTCGTGTTCGTCGCGGTGGGTTTGGGCCTCCACCGCCACCTTGCCGCTGGCGAAGATGACCCGGCTCACCGTCTTGGGGTCGACCACGCCGGAATCATCGAGGACCTCCTCGAACGAACCCCTGGTCAGAGCCTCCACCGGGGAGCGAGTGGTCTTGGCCCGGAGCAGTGACTTGGGGGTGAACAGCACCAGCGGTTTGGAGTTGGTGCGCACGATCTGGCGGCGAATGAGGTGGAACAGCTGGGCCGCCGTGGTCACGTTGGCCACCTGGATGTTGTCGTCGGCACACAGCAGGAGGAACCGCTCCAGCCGACCCGATGAATGCTCGGGGCCCTGACCCTCATAGCCGTGGGGGAGGAGCATGACCAGGTTCACCGTCTGGTTCCACTTGTCCTCGGCCGCCACCAGGAACTGGTCGACGATGATCTGGGCCCCGTTCACGAAGTCGCCGAACTGGGCCTCCCACATCACCAGGGCATGAGGATTGGCCACGGCATAGCCGTACTCGAAGCCGAGCCCGGCGTATTCCGACAGCGTCGAGTCGTACACCCAGAAATCGGTGCCGACCGGAGCCACCTCGGTCAGCGGCGTGTATTCGGCCCCGGTCTGATAGTCGTGCAGGGTGGCGTGACGGTGGGCGAAGGTGCCCCGCCGCGAGTCCTGGCCGGCCAGTCTGACCGATGTGCCTTCGGCCAGTAGCGTGCCGATGGCCAACGCCTCGCCGATGGCCCAATCGACCTGACCCGACTCGAACAGGTCGTTGCGGGCGTTGAGCTGTCTCAACAGCTTGGGATGCACGGTGAAGTTCTCGGGGATCGTGCTGATGGTGCGGTAGACGTTCCGGATCGTTTCGGCCGACACCCCCGTTTCGACGTGGGGCAGTACACCTTCGGCCGGCGGTGCCGGTTTGGCCTTCAGATCCGACTTGACCGATCCCCGGGTGAGATCGAGAGCCGTCTGCAGCATCTGCTCGAAATGCTCGAGCGCCTCGGCGGCCTCGGTCTGGGTCAGGTCTCCCCGATCGATCAGAGCCTGGGTGTAGAGGGTGCGCACCGACGGTCGGTCGGCGATCTTGCGGTACATCAGAGGCTGGGTGTAGCTCGGATCGTCGCCCTCGTTGTGACCGAATCGGCGGTAGCCGATCATGTCGATGACCACGTCCTTGTTGAACTGTTGACGGAAGTCGAAGGCCAGCTGGGCCACCCGTACACAGGCCTCGGGATCGTCGGCGTTGACGTGGAAGATGGGGGCCTGAACCGTCTTGGCCACGTCGGTTGAATACTCCGACGAGCGCGACTGGTGGGGAGCGGTGGTGTAGCCGAGCTGGTTGTTGACGATCAGGTGAATCGTGCCCCCGACCTTGTAACCGCGAACCTGGGAGAGGTTGAGCGTTTCGGTGACCACTCCCTGGCCGGCGAAGGCGGCATCACCGTGGATGAGAATCGGCAGCACCGGATAGTTGCCGGAGGAGCTCTGATCCATGTAGGCCCGAGCCATGCCCACCACCACCGGATCCACCGCCTCCAGGTGTGAGGGATTGGCCGCCAGCTCAATGCCGATCTGGTTGCCGTCAGGGCTGGTGTGCTTGCCCACCTGGCCCAGGTGGTACTTGACATCACCCGAACCCTGGATGGCGTTCTCGTCGATGGCTCCTTCGAACTCGGTGAAGAGATCCTGGTACCGCTTGCCCATGATGTTGACGAGAACGTTCAACCGACCCCGGTGGGCCATACCGATGACGGCCCGTTCCATGTGGTCATCGGCCGCCTTCGACAGCACGGCGTCCAGAATGGGGATGGCGCTTTCCGTGCCTTCGATGCCGAACCGTTTCTGGCCGACGTAGCGGGTGTGGAGGAACTGCTCCAGTGCTTCGGCCGCGCTCAGTCGTTCCAGGATGTGGGTCTGCTCCTCCCGGTCGAAACTGACCGGTTGCCCCTCCACCTGTTCCTGGATCCAGCGCTTCTCGTCGGGGTCGGCGATGTGCATGTATTCAACACCGATGGCCCGGCAGTAGGCGTCGCGTAGTACGCCGAGAATGTCGCCCAGTTTCATCATCTGGGCGAATCCGCCGATCGAGGCGTAGATCCCGTCGGTGGCGCCGGTGAGGAATTCCCGGTCGAGGTCCCAGATGGTCAGCCCGTAGGTGGCGGGATCGAGTTCGGTGTGCATCTCCTTGGCCTTGTCGGCCAGGGGATTGGTGTTGGCGATCAGATGCCCTCGTACCCGGTACTGGTTGATGAGGGTGTTGACCGACAGCTGTTTGGCCACCGTGCCGCCCACGCCCTCCTCGGCGTCAGTGGCGCCGTGGTCGATGCGCCATTTGACCGCTTCGTAGGGGACGCCGACATCGGCAAAGGCCTGGTCGTAGAAGCCGTCCTCTCCCAACAGCAACTCGTGAACCTTCTTCAGGAACAGGCCCGACTCCGCGCCCTGGATGATGCGGTGGTCATAGGTTGAGGTCAGGGCGATGATCTTGGAGATGCCGAGATGGGCCAGCATCTTGGGATCGGCCGCCTGGTATTCGGTGGGATAGCCGATCCGGCCGACACCGATGATGGCGCCCTGCCCCTTCATGAGGCGGGGCACCGACTGTACGGTGCCGATGGTGCCGGGGTTGGTGAGCGTGACCGTGGCCCCGGTGAGGTCGTCGACGGTGACCTTGCTGTTGCGGACCTTGTCGATGAGCGCTTCGTAGGCGTCGACGAACTCGGAGAAATCGAGGGTGTCGGCCGCCTTGATGACCGGCACCATCAGGGTGCGACTACCGTCGTCCTTCTGCAGATCGACGGCGATCCCCAGGTTCACGTGGCCGTTGCGGACCAGCTCGGGCTTGCCGTCGTCGTTCACCTGGTAGGTGTTGTTGAGGCTTGGCGTGGTGGTTCGTATCGCCCTGACCACGGCGTAGCCGATGATGTGGGTGAAGCTGACCTTGCCGCCCCGAACCCGCCGCAGGTGGTTGTTGAGGATTCGGCGGTTGACCTCGAGAAGTTTGGCCGGAACCTCGCGGAAGCTGGTGGCCGTCGGCACCTCCAGGCTGGCCTCCATGTTGGAGGCGATGAGGGCCGACACCCCTCGCAGCGGCACCGTCTCGTTGGCGGGCTCCTCCTCGGATTCCTCGCCCCCGTCGTCGGTCGCGGCCGGTTGTGGTCCGCCGTTGACCGTAGGAGGGGCGGCCGATTCGGCCGAAGGAGATGGGGCCGCCGTCTCGGCCGCAGGCTCGGGTTCGGCCTGCGACAGGGCCGACGGTGACGGTTCGAAGACCGACGGCGGCTCGGGCGCCGATCGGGTTGGATCGGGGGTCGGGGCCGGAGGCGGACTTGCCGGAGGCTGGGTGTTCGGGCCCGGTGGCGCCGGCTGGGCCGGATCCGGAGCCGCTTGCGTGACCTCATCGAGCCGAACGGTGCGCCCCTCGGCCGGGGCGCTGGGGGCCACGGTTCCCGGCGGGCCCTGGGCGAAGATCTCCTGCCACTCGGTCGGTACCGACCGGGGGTTGTCGAGATACTGTTGGTACAGCTCCTGTACAAACCACGAGTTCGGGCCCTGGGAATCGGCGAGGTCACCGTTTGATGGAGAGGTCACGGGCAGATCCTACCTTGTTGAGCTCATCGATATCGGGGCCGGAGGCTCTCGAATCAACCGCCGGCGGTGCCGTAGAACGGTAGGTTTAGACGATGCTCGTTGCCACTTGGAATGTCAATTCGCTCAATGCCCGCATGCCTCGGGTTGAGCCGTGGCTGGCCGAGGTTCAACCCCACATTGTCTGCCTGCAGGAAACAAAGCTGGCCGACGATGCGGTGCCGGTGGAGGCCTTCACCGACCTCGGCTACGAGGTCGCCCACCACGGGCAAGGTCAGTGGAACGGCGTGGCCGTCCTCTCCCGGGTCGGGATCGACGATGTCGTCCAGGGATTCGCACCCGGCATCGAACCCGACAGCGACGCCCGGTTGGTGTCGGCCCGCTGCGGGCCGGTCCGGGTCAACAGCGTCTATGTGCCCAACGGTCGGGAGGTCGGCCACGAGCAGTACCACTACAAGATCGGTTGGCTCAAGCGGCTCCGAGCCCACCTCGAGGCCACCGCCGATCCCACCGAGCCTGTCGTTGTCGCCGGCGACTGGAACATCGCCCCCGACGACCGCGACGTGTGGGACGTTGCCGCCTTCGAGGGTCTCACCCATGTCACGCCGCAAGAGCGGGCGGCCTTGGCCGATGTCATCCAGTGGGGCCTGATCGACACCTTCCGTGACCGTTATCCCGATCCCGGCCTGTTCAGCTACTACGACTACAAGGCCGGTCGGTTCCACAAACGTCAAGGAATGCGGATCGACTACATTCTCTCGACCAGGGCGCTGGCTGACGTCTGCCGGCTCGACTTGGTCGATCGCAACGCCCGTAAGGGCACCAAGCCCAGCGATCACGCTCCGGTGCTGGCTCGCTACGCTATGAAGTGAGCGCGGTCGGGTCCGGGTTTCGCCGGCTCGACGTGGAGGAGTGAGGGAAGGCCCGTTGCGGGTCGTCCGGGAAGCCGCTGACCAACACCATGTTGACAAGCCTCAGCCATCACGAGCTGCTGGTGTTCTGGACCCAGTTGCTGACACTGTTTGCGGTGGCTCGGCTGCTCGGCGGCGTGGCCCGCCGTGCCGGTCTTCCCTCGGTCGTCGGCGAACTGACGGCCGGACTGATCCTCGGCCCGAGCGTGTTGGGGATGATCGTCGCGGGGTTGTTCGACTGGTTCCTGCCCTCGGGTGACCAAGCCGACACCCAGTCGGCCATGCTGCTGGCCGTCTCCTGGTTCGGGGCGGCCTTCCTGCTCGTCGTGGCCGGCTTCGAAACCGACCTGGCCCTCATCACCCGGCTGGGGAGGGCGGCCGCCCTGGTCACCACCGGCAGTGTGATCGTGCCGCTGACCGGCGGGTTGATCGCCGGCTGGCTGATGCCCCCCACGTTCTACGGTTCGGTCGGCGGCGAGGGGCCGGATCGAATCGTCTTCGCTCTGTTCATTGCCGCCGCGGTGGCCGTCTCGGCCCTGGCCGTCATCGCCAAGATACTGAGCGACCTCAACTTGATGCGTCGCGACGTCGGTCAGATCACCATTGCCGCCGGCATGGCCAACGACCTGATCGGCTGGGTCATCCTGGGCGTCATTGCCGGTCTGGCCGCGTCGGGTCATGTCTCGGCTCTGGACGCGGTGCTCACCGTGGCCGGACTGACCATGTTCATGGCCGGCGCCCTGACGGTCGGCCAGCGGGTGGTGGACACCGCTCTGAGGACGGTGCGGCGAGAGGGGCCCAACCAGCGAGGGGCCTTGACGGCGATCGTGGCCACCATGTTGAGCTTCGGCGTCATCACCCAGGCCCTCGGTGTCGAGGCCGTCCTGGGTACCTTTGTGGCCGGGGTCGTGCTGGCTCGCTCCCGTTACCGCCAGGTTGAAGCCGAGCACGCCATCGTAGATCTCACCTCGGTGCTGTTCGCCCCTCTGTTCTTTGCCACCGCCGGGCTGCGGCTCGACCTGTCGCTGCTGCGGGGGTCGGCTTTGGGCTGGGCCCTGATCCTGCTGTTGGTGGCGTTGGGGCTCAAGTTCATCGGTGCCTTCGCCGGGGCCCGGTTGGGTGGACTGACCAACCGTGAAGGATTGGTGCTGGGCTCGGGCCTCAACGCCCGGGGAGCGTTGGAGATCATCATCGCCACCGTCGGGCTGTCTCTCGGGGTCCTCAACCAGACGGCGTTCACCATGATCGTGATGATCCCGCTGGTGACGTCACTGTTGGCTTCGGTCGGACTACGGGTGTTCAGCCGTGGCCTGGAGGGGTCGGTGGCGGAACGGGAACGACTGGCCCGGGAACAAGCTCTCGAGAGCAACCTCTTGATTCGCAGCAGCCGGATCCTGTTGCCCTCGGTCTCGGAGGCCAACTCGATCGTCGCCGCCCAGATCGTGCACTTCACCTGGCCCGAGGATCTGGCGGCCACGGTGGTGGCGGTGCGGTCCGATGGCGGCGGTCCCAACATCGACGTCATGGGCAACGTGCTTCATGGTCGCGAGTTCGAGGTCACCGAACTCTCTCCCGATCTCGACGATGTCGCCGCCGCCCGGGCGATCATCGCCCAATCGCGCCTGGGCTACGGGGCTATTGCCGTGGGGGCCGGCAGTGAGGCGGGACCTGGTCACATCGCGTCGTCACTGGTCGATGAACTGCTCAACCTCAGCGATCTCCCGGTGGTCATCGTACGCAAGGCCATGAACCATCCGGGCCGCCTCCCCGGGGTGTTCGCCCAGGCTCTCGTTCCCATTGCCGGGAGTCGATCCTCCCAGGCTGCGTTGGAGTTGGCGGCCAACCTCTCGTCCAACCTGGGGACGCACCTTCTGCTCAGTCACGTCGTCTACCGTCCCCGGGGTGGAACCGGTCCCGGTTCGTTGTTCGAACGGTTTCGAGCGTCGGCCAGAGTCGACGACGACGTGGCCGGGGGCCTGTTGGCCGAGGCCCACCGCTACGCCATGGAGACGAGGGCGACGGCGGAAACCGAGATCCGTTTTGCCGGGTCATCGGCCACCGAAATCGTCAAGCGGGCCAACAGCATCGAGGCCGACCTGGTGGTGATCGGCGCTCAGATCCGGCGGGTCCCCGGTAGCCGTCCCAGTCTCGGGCCCACGACCGAGCACGTTCTGGAGCACTGCCCCCAGACCGTGGTGGTGGTCGTCATGCCCGACCAACGATCGGCCTGACCGGCCCTTCAGGTCGTCCCCGGACACCTCCCGTTGCCTTGATCATCACCGATCGGACAGGACGATGTCGAGAATCTCGGGACCGAACCGGGTCAGTTTGGCCGGTCGCAGGTCGGTGACGGCGGCCAGCCGGCCGATGGTGGTGGGACGATGTCGGGCCACGGCCCGAAGGGCCTGATCGGAGATGATGACGTGGGCCGGGACCTGCCCGGCCCGGGCCTTACGGTCGCGCCAGCGTTGCAGCTGGCGATAGGTTGCCTCGCTGTCGTGTGAGGGCTGGCCGCCCCCGTTGTCGGCTCGGCCGTCGCCGTCGATGGCCCGGCGGGAACGGGCGATGTGGGCTCGCCAGTCGGGCAGGAGGGCGGACCCGCCGACCTCGGCTATGGCTGCTGCCAGCCGATCGAGGATCGGAGCCGGGTCCCGGCCGACCGTCTTGGTGCCGAAGGTGCGCTGCTCGGCCCACGACAGATTGAGCGACTCCTCGGCCCGGGTCAGGGCCACGTAGAGAAGACGCATCTCTTCGGCCAGCTGGGCCCGAGTGGTGGCGTGGATCACCGGCACGAAACCGTCCTCCAGCCCGGCGATGTGGACCACCGGCCACTCCAGCCCCTTGGCCCCGTGGAAGGTCACCAGGTCGACGGCGTCGTCTCCCGCTTCGACATCGCTGCCGTTCACCGTGGCCAACCAGGCCAGGAACCCGGGCCCGGTGGGCGCCGGTTCGGTGGCCAGGTAGTCGTGGATCAGTCGGCTGAGGGCGGCCAGGTTGTTGTGCCGCTCCACCCGGCCGGCCACCGTCGCCGGTGGTTGCCGGCCGTTGTGGTCGCGGTCGGTGTCGCCTTCGGTGAGCTGTTGATCGAGCTCCTCCAACTGCTGAACCAGGTCGATGCCCTGGCGCCCGATGGCGGCCAACACCGCTTTGACCTCAGGGCTGCCCAGCGGACCTGCTCCCGACCGCACCCGGCTGGGGATGCGCAGGGCCGTCAGCTCCTGTTCGATCAAGGCCAGCTGGGCGTTGGTACGAACCAGGACCGCCTGTTGGGAGTAGCGGTACCCGCCGGCATTGGCCAGCCGCACCGCTTCGGCTATGCCCACGGCTTCGGCTCGATCGGTCCGGTAGCGGGTCAGTGTGGGGGCCGGCCCATCGGGTCGGTGGCCGACGAGGTCGGTGTCGACCCTGGTTGTCGATTCCGTGGTCGTCACGGTGGCGGCCAGGCCCAGGACCTGGGGGGTGGAGCGGTAGTTGTCGACCAGGTTGATGGTGGTGATGTCGTCGGTCCCGATGAGTGAGTTCATCAACTCGGGGTCGGCCCCGTTCCAGGCATAGATCGACTGGCGGGGATCACCCACCATGAACAGATCGTCACGGTCGCCCAGCCACTCCAGCAGCAGAGCATGCTGCAGGGGGTTGACGTCCTGGAACTCGTCGACGTAGAAGTGGCGATGACGCCATCGCACGGCCGCGGCGTAGTCGGGGTCGGCCCGTAGGTCGCGGATGGCCAGCTCCAGCAGGTCGTCGAAGTCGACGACCCGCTTGCGTCGCTTCTCCTTCTGGTAGTCGACCATCAGTTGGGAGATGAACTCGGGTGCCACCGGAGGCACCCGCCCGGCCTTGTTGGCCCGGTGCCCGTAGTCGTCGGGTTCGACCATGCGGGCCCGGGCCCATTCGATCTCGGCCACGATGTCGGTGAGGTCGACTCCGGGGGGTGGGCGGGAAAGCCGGGACAGGAACCTGATCTTGCTGTTGATGAGGGTGGGGGGTACGGTGCGGCGCTCGTCCCAGCGCTGCCGCAGCTGGCTGAGGGCGAAGCTGTGAAAGGTGCCGGCCGGTACCCGGTCGCGGAGCCCCAGGCGATGCTGCCGCTCACGCAGCTCGATGGCGGCCTTGCGGGTGAAGGTGAGGGCCAGGACCCGGCGGGGGTCCGTCTCACCCTGCTCGATCCGCCAGGCGATACGCCGGGTCAGCACCCGCGTCTTGCCCGAACCGGCTCCGGCCACCACCAGAACCCGGCCCGGCGGTGTTGTCACCGCCCTGACCTGAGCCCGGTTCAGACCGTCGAGCAACTGATCGGAACCCACCCTGGCGAGGGTAGCCGACCACTGTGACAATGGTTTGGGCCACGTGTCGAGCCATGGGAAGGTTTGTGCGTTGCGGTGTCACTATGACACCGCAACGCACAAACCTGCTCCGGCAGCCCGGTGCCCGGCAGCCCGGTGTACTGTGCTGAGGTCGCTCCAACCGGAGGCATTCAGCGGGTCTCTGATCAGCGACAGCAACGACATGCCCAGGCCGTAGGTCACCACCCGGTCGGGCAGGTCGATCCGGACGAAACAGCCACCGGCAAGCTCCAACTCACCATGGCCGGTTATCGACTTGAGATGGCCGGCGTCGGCTTGGCTTCGCAGCCAGCGGTCATCGAGGTCGAGGATCTCGGCCCGGCCCTGGAACATGATGGCCGACGGCGGACCACCGACGGGCACTCGGCGGACGGGGATGGTCATGGCCACATGGGGATTGGCGGCCACGTTGCGGGCTTTGCGACTTGATCGCATGGTGCTGAAGACAAGTGATGATCCGGTCCGGGAGTAGAGCACCCCGGCTGAATGGCTCCGGCCGGCCGGCGACGTCGAGGCCAGCACGCCATAGGACCGCTTGTCAATCAGACGGAGCACCTCGTCAGCCGGTAGCCGGACGGGGTCTGGGGGTTGTGGGGTGTGGGTTGTCATGTCTCGTACCGTACGGGGCGAAATGAAGACGATCCATGGTTGATTCTCTTGATTTCATACGCGTTCGTCTATAGCATCATCGGCATGGACGCACTCACCGGTTTGCTCGACGGTCCCCGGGCGGTCGACGCCTTCGTCCTCCGAGCGCTTCTCGACCCGCCGTGGTCTCTGCACATCCGTGATGAGGCTCCGCTGGCCCTCATCGCCGTCACCGACGGCTGGGCCTGGCTGGTTCCCGACGACGGCGAGCCGGTGCTGGTGAGTGCCGGTGACATCGCCGTGGTCAGCGGGACCGACCCCTACATCATGGCCGACAGCCCCGACACACCGCCCCAGGTGATCGTCCACCCCGGGCAGCGTTGCACCACAATCGACGGTGCCGATCTGAGTGAGGTGATGGGGCTCGGGGTCCGCACCTGGGGCAACGCCGCCGACCCCACCGGCGGCACTTGTCGCATGCTCATCGGCATCTACGAGTCGGCCTCCGAGGTGGGGCAACGGTTCATCGCCGCTCTGCCCCCACTGGCCGTGTTGCCGGCCGATGAGCATCAGTCGCCGTTGCTGGCCGTGCTTTCCGCCGAGTTGGGTCACGATCGCCCCGGTCAGAGCCTGATTCTCAGCCGGCTGCTCGACCTGTTGGTCATCGCCTCGGCCCGGGCCCTGTTCGAGCGACCCGGCGGCCACGCCCCCGACTGGTACACCGCGGATGCCGATCCGATCGTCGGGCCCGCCCTCCGCCTCCTGCACGAGGCCCCGGCCCAACGGTGGACGGTGGCCTCCCTGGCGTCCGAGGTCGGGGTGTCGCGGGCCCTGTTCGCCCGCCGCTTCAGCGAGTGCATGAACGTTCCCCCCATGACCTACCTGACCGAACTGAGAATCTCCCTGGCCGCCGACCTGCTGCGATCGGGGCAGGACTCGGTGACCGCCGTGGCCTCCCAGGTCGGCTACTCCACCCCCTACTCCTTCAGCTCGGCCTTCAAACGGCTACGGGGCACCAGTCCGACGGGGTACCGGTCAACTACCCTGGTTACCCGTGGCCTTTCCTAGAGAACAACTCAATGAGGGCGAGCAGGTGGTGCTCGACCTCCACCCCCACTGGTGGTTCTTCGCTCCTCAGACCGTCGCCCTGGTCGGCGCCGTCCTCCTCGGGCTGGTGGCCCTGGTCTTCTTCGAGGCCGTTCCCATCGTGTCCATCATGGCCGCCGCCCTGATCGTGTTCGTGCTGTTCTGGTTCGGTGCCCGCTACCTGGTGTGGGTGAACACGAACTTCGTGCTCACCACCGATCGGCTGATCAACCGCTCCGGAGTGCTCAGCCGCAGTGGCATCGAGATCCCGCTCGAACGCATCAACACCGTGTTCTTCCGCCAGAGCCTCTTCGAGCGCATGCTGGGTGCCGGGGAGCTGGTGGTGGAGTCAGCCGGGGAGATGGGTCAGCAGGCCTTCGGTAACGTGCGGAAGCCCCTCAACGTACAGAACGAGATCTACCGCCAGATGGAAGGCAACGAGAACCGCAAGTTCGACCGGGTGGGCCGCAACCTGGGAGACGGGAACCCGGCCGCCCTGTCCATCCCCGATCAGATCGAACGACTGGCTGATCTCCGATCGAAGGGCATCATCAGCGACGCCGAGTTCGAGGCCAAGAAGACCGATCTGCTCCGCCGTATGTAGCCGGCAGTCGGTGTCCGGCCCGGAGTCGGCGTGATTACCAGAGGTTGGGTACGAACGACTGCTCGTTCATCGGTGGCCGGATGTAGGGTCGATCCTCCCGTTCCGGCAACTCAACCGGGTCGGGGAGAATGTCCTCGTAATCGATCATCGACAGGATGTGGCTCATGCAGTTGAGCCGGGCCGAGCGTTTGTCGTCCGACGGCACCACGTACCACGGGGCCTGCTTGGTGTCGGTGTACTGGAAGGTGATGTCCTTGGCCTCCGAGTAGTCGACATAGAGCCGATGTTCGGCCAAGTCCATGTCGGACAGCTTCCACCGTTTCAACGGCTCCTCGTTGCGGGATTCGAACCGTCGCTTCTGCTCGTCGTAGCTGACCGAGAACCAATACTTGAGCAGGATGATGCCGGAACGGACCAACATGCGCTCGAATTCCGGGCAGGTACGCAGGAACTCCTGCAGTTCCTCATCGGAACAGAATCCCATGACCCGTTCCACGTTCGACCGGTTGTACCAGGATCGATCGAACAGCACCACCTCCCCGCCGGCCGGAAGGTGCTCGACGTAGCGTTGAAAATACCACTGGGTCCGTTCCCGCTCGGTCGGTTTGGGTAGAGCCACCACCTTCATGATGCGAGGCGAAGTGCGCTCGGTGATCCGTTTGATCACGCCTCCCTTGCCGGCCGAGCCCCGACCTTCGAAGATGATCAGGACCTTGAGGCCCTTGACCGCCACATAACGCTGGAGCTTGACGAACTCCTCCTGGAGCCGGGCCAGCTCGGCCTCGTAGATCGACTTCTTGATCCGGCCCGACTTGGTGTACAGCTCGGGTCGCTCAGCTGCCTTGGTCGCCGTCGGTCCGGTTGCGACGCTCTCATTGTCGTTCATGTCGGTGCCTTCCTCCCCGCTGGTGACCCCCCGGGCCCTGGTGGCCCAACTATAAACGACCCGATCGAAGGCCGCAGTTCCGCCGGGCACACCGCTAGGTTGCAAAACCATGAACCGCACCACAGGAGCGCAGTACTCGGTCAACCTTCGCGTCCGGCTCGACAACCGGCCCGGTGTTCTCGGCCGGCTGGCGGTGGCCATCGGCGAGGCCGGAGGCAACATTTTCGCCATCGAGGGATTTGTGGCCAAGGGACCGATCCTGGAGCGCGACATCGTGGTCAACTGTGCCGATGTGGACCATCAGGCTCAGATCGTGGCCGTGGCCCGACAGGTTGAGGGAGTGGAACTGCTCGACCACTTCGATCGGACCTTCCGCATGCACGAGGGTGGCAAGATCGAGGTGTTGCCCCTTTTCCCGGTGGGCGACAAGGACGATCTCTCCATGGCCTACACCCCGGGGGTGGCCCGGGTTTGTCGGGCCATCGCCGCCGACGAGACGATGGCCGACACCCACACCATCCGCAAGAACACCGTGGCCATCGTCAGCGACGGCACTGCGGTGCTGGGGCTGGGCGACATCGGACCGAAGGCGGCCATGCCCGTCATGGAGGGTAAGGCTCTGCTGTTCAAGGAGTTCGGCCGGGTCGACGCCTTCCCCATCTGCCTGGACGTCGACAGCCCCGATGATCTCATCGAAACCGTCATCCGGCTTGCGCCCACCTTTGGCGGCATCAACCTGGAGGACATCGCCGCCCCCGGAGCATTCGAGGTGGAGGAGACGCTGAAGCAGCGTCTCGACATCCCGGTGTTCCATGACGATCAGCACGGTACGGCAGTGGTGGCCCTGGCCGGACTGAACAATGCTCTCAAGATCGCCGGCAAGGAGATGGCCGATGTGTCGGTGGTGGTGGCCGGCATGGGGGCCGCCGGGGTCGCCGTGGGCAAGATCCTGCTGGGGGCGGGAGTCGGTTCCATCATCGGTGTCGACCGCCAGGGCGCGATCTACGACGGACGGGACAACCTCAATCCGGCCAAGCAGTGGTTCGCCGAGAACACCAACCGGGATCGGCGTCGAGGTTCGATCAGTGAGGTCATCGACGGCGCCGATGTCTTTCTCGGCTTGAGCGGCCCTGGACTGTTGTCGGTGGACGACGTCAGGGCCATGGCCCCCGACCCGATCGTGTTCGCCATGGCCAACCCCGATCCCGAGATCCAGCCCGAGGCGGTGGAAGGCCTGGTGGCGGTCATGGCCACCGGCCGAAGCGACTACCCCAACCAGATCAACAACGTGCTGGCTTTCCCCGGTATCTTCCGGGGCGCCCTCGACGTGGCCGCCTCCGACATCACCGAGAACATGAAGCTGGCGGCGGCCGCCGCCATCGCCGATTCGGTTGGACCCGACGACTTGACCGCCGACTTCATCGTGCCCTCGGTGTTCGACAAGTCGGTGCCCATGCGGGTGGCCGAGGCGGTGGCCAAGGCCGCCGTCGCCGATGGTGTCTGCCGTCTCTAGCTTCCCCTTCCCAGAATTGCAGTGGAAAACGAGGTCAGCCCTCGTTTTCTGCTGCAATTGTTGGTGGGGCGGCCTCGGTGTGGTGATGACGATCGCTGGGGGCGCCGGCCGAGACCAGAACGGCGGTCAGCCAGGTGGTGATGGGGACCGCCGCGATCAGACCGAGCGAGCCACAAAGGGTGCGCACGATCTCCACAGCCACGATCTCGGAGTTGGCGATCATGACCAGGGACAGGTCGGAAACCACGAAGAGCAGCAACAATGGCATGCTGACACCGGCGTAGGCCAGCAGCAGCGTGTTCACGGTGGCCGCGATGTGTTCCCGGCCGACTCGGATGCCGGAGGCGAACAGCTGGCGGCGGCTCAGATGGGGATTCTGAGCCCGCAACTCGGCCACCGTGGCCACCTGGGTCACGGTCACGTCGTCCAATGCGCCCAGGGCCCCGATAACGGCGCCGCCCAGAAGCAACGAAGCCATGTTGATGTCCTGAGCCAGCACCGGAAGCAGGATCCCCTCCTCGGTGGCCAGGCCGGTGAACCGGGCCAGATCGAAGAACAAACTCGACAGCACCAGCGTGAGCAGGAGCGCCAACAAGGTGCCGATCAAGGCCACGGTGGTGGTGGGGTTGACCCCGTGGGTCAGATACAGGCTGACGAAAGCGATGACCGCGGCGGCCACCACTGACACCGCCACCGGGTCGTTACCGTCCAGCACCGACGGAGCCACGAAGCCCACCAGCACGGCCACTGTGGTGGCCATGGCGGCCAGGGCCAGCAGACCCCGCAACCGGCCGAGCGCCACCACAACCACGGCGAAGGTGATGAACAACCACAGCAGCGCCGAGCGGCGGTCCTGATCGCCGTAGGAGTAGAACCCGGTGTTGGGTTCGTAGTCGATCATGATGTCGTCGCCCACGGACAGGTCGGGAACCGGAGGGCCGCTGTCCTTGACGAACTCGGGCAGTATCAGCAGTGACCCGGCGTCGGGCCCGGCCGACGGCGTCACCACCACCGTTCGGCACTCCCATTCATTGCCCTGGGTCGAGAAGTCGCACTCCTCGTCGACCACCTCCTCGACCACGGCCTCGATCCGCTCGGCCGCCAGACCCACCGTGGCCGCCTCGGCCCGCACTGCGGTCCGCCCCGAACCGTCGGGCCACAGATTGGCCACGGCGATGGCGGTGATCACGGCGGCGACCAGAAGCAGGCTGAGCAGCGCCCGCAGAACGGGGTTCGACATCCACTCATCCCACCCGCCCTCCATCTGGTGGGAGTGCCCACCCCCATGGGAATATGGGGCGTCCGTTGACTCGGCGGCTGACATCCGACCGATTCTAGGGCTCGGTTTCGCGGCGATCCGGTTCGGTCATGAGAATGCCGGTACCGATCGCCAGGATGGCGACCACGGCGGCGATGGTGGGAGTCCAGCCACCCGAGGCGTCGCGGAGAAGGGCGCCGGCCACCGGACCGAGCGCTCCGGCCAGCCCCAGAACAGCCGCCTGCAGGCCCATGAGCAGGCCGAGGTCCCGGTGATCGAAGTGGGTTCGAGCGTGAATGGCCTGCAGCGGGCTCGATGCTCCCAGCCCGGTCCCGGCCACCAGGGCGAACACCGCGGCCAGCCCGACGACGGCCGTCGAGGATCTCGGACCGACGATGCTCGCCGCCAGCAGGGCCAAGCTGCCGACAGCAGTAAGACCGTAGGCGGCCGACAGCAGCCGGGCCGGTCCAAATCGCTCGACGGCACCGGTCAGACCCATCCGGCCGAAGATCTGGCAGAACCCTCTGAACCCGGCCAGCGTGCCGGCCAATCCGAGCCCCAGGCCGGCCCCCGTCATCATCGGGACCTGGAACACCCACACACAGCTGGCGGCCGACCCGGCCAGGAGGTAGACGATCAACGCCCGGCGCACCGCGGGCTCGACCACCGCTCGCCCCACTGCGCTCGACCACCGGGGCGACGGCCCGACGGTTCCAGCGGCGTCGCCGACCCCGACCCGGCCGACTCGCCGGACGATCACCGCAGCCTGCAACGCTCCCACCACCCCGGCCAGAACCAGAGCTCGAGCCACGGTACGCCACGGCCACAGGCTGAGGAGCCAGGCGGTGAGCGGCAGGTAGATGGGGGAGCAGAAGGCGCCGATCAGGGTGAGCACGGCAATGGCCCGGTCGGGGCGATCGGGCCGGCAACGGGCGGCGATCACCGTGGTCATGGCGTAGAAGCCGGTGGCCCCGCTCAGGCCGGCGCCGACCGCGAACAACAGGCCGAACAACAGTTGGTGATCGATGGACACCGCGGTCAGCATCAAGCCGCTGGCCACCACGGCGTGCAGTCCCAGGGGCACGATCGGACCGAACCGGTCGAGCAGGCGACCGGTCCAGAAGGCCGATGCTCCGGTCAAGAGCATGGCGACGCCGTAGACCGATCCCAGGAAGCTGGTTGTCCAGCCGGTCTCGTCGCTGATGGCCTCCATCAGCACGCCGAAGGCGTAGGCCCAGGTGCCGTAGGCGGTGATGGTGTAGAGGCCGAGCGACCAGACCGGGAGCCAGCTCGACCGATCGGACACCGGCCCGTCGTTCTGGTCGGCCGCGCTCGTCATCGCCGTACGGTAGCCGCGTATGCTGACGACATGAGTGGCATCTCCGACGACGCAACCGACGACACCGGCGATCAGCAGGCCATGGTCGACGCCGCCGTTGACGGATTGCTGGCCGACCACGATCCGGCCAATGAGGGCTATCAGGAGTTCCGGGGCCATCAGTTCGACGCCGGGCTGGCCTGGGTCCAGTTTCCCGTCGGCCACGGAGGGCTGGGAGTGTCTCGTCAGTGGCAGCGACACGTCGACCGGCGATTGGCCGAGGCCGGGGCCAAGCCCACCGACATCACCCAGTTCTTCATCGCCCTGGCCGGACCCACCATCGTGACCCATGGCGACGATGCCGTCAGGCAACGCTTTCTCCGACCGATGTTCACCGGCGAGGAAAGGTGGTGCCAGCTGTTCTCCGAGCCCGGGGCCGGATCCGACTTCGCCGGGCTGGGGGCCCGGGCGGTGCGGGACGGCGAGGAATGGATCGTCAACGGCCAGAAGGTGTGGAACACCCTGGCCCATGTCGCCGACTGGGGCATGCTCGTCACCCGCAGCGATCCCAACGTGCCCAAACACAAGGGCATGACCTACTTCGCCCTCGACATGAACGCCCCGGGAGTGGAGGTCCGCCCGCTGCGGCAGATCACCGGTGAAGCAGAGTTCAACGAGGTCTACCTGACCGATGTGCGAATTCCCGACGCTCACCGCATCGGAGCCGAAGACGAGGGCTGGCGGGCTGCGCTGACCACGCTGATGAACGAACGGACCGCCATCGGTGGTGGCGGGGGAGGGGGTCGGGCACCGCAGCGGGGCAGCGGTCCCATCTCGGTGCTGGTCGATCTCTACCGCAAGTCGCCGTCGGTCCACGATCGGGCCCGCCGTGACGAGGTCATGAAATTGTGGGTACGGGCCGAGGTGCTGCGGCTCACCAACCGACGAGCTTCGCAACTGGCCCGAGCCGGAAACCCCGGACCGGAGGGATCGGTGGGCAAAGCCATCGACGCCATTCTCAACCAGGACATCTACGAAGCGGCCGTCGACCTGCAGGGCATGGCCGGTCAGATCGGCTACGACTACACCTTCCGCCGGCCGGGCACCCTCGATCTGGCCGGCCTCAATAGTGGGGTGGGCCACGCGTTCCTGCGGGCTCGGGCCAACACCATTGAAGGCGGCACCACGGAGATCATGAAGAACATTCTCGGTGAGCAGGTTCTGGGGTTGCCCGGTGAACCCCGGGTCGACAAGGACATCGCCTGGATCGACGTCCCCCGGGGTTAGCGCCGGAAGGTCGCCGCATCCCGATATCACGCACTTTGGTGGGTTCACGACCCCTCGGCGGGTCGTTGAGCGGCCAAAGCGAGCCCTCGGCGGGTCGTTGGGCAGCCAACGTGAGGGCCGGAGCACGGGCACCCGGCTGACGCCGACGCCGACGCCGACGCCGGCCGTTCGGCCCTCAGCGTTCGAGGGCGGCGATGGCTTCGGCGGTGGCCAGGATGCGCAGGGCGTCGTCTCGATGCAGGTTCTCGACCATGCGGCCACCCACCGTGACCACCCCCCGGCCCTCGGCTTCGGCGGAGGAAAAGGCCTGGACCACCCGCTGGGCGTGGTCGATCTCGTCGGCCGAGGGAGCCCAGATGTCGTTGGTCGGCTCGACCTGGGACGGGTGGATCAGGGTCTTGCCGTCGAAGCCCATCTCGAACCCCTGGGCCGCTTCAGCCGCCAGCCCGTCGAGGTCCTTCACGTTGTTGTAGACACCGTCGAGAATGGCCTTGCCCGCTTCCCGGGCGGCCAGCACCGAACGGGCCAGGTAGGGCAGCAGGGTGGCCCGGTTGGTTCCTGGTACGGCCCGGAGTTCGGTGACCAGGTCGTTGGTTCCCATGACCAGTACGGCCACCCGACGATGGGCGGCCAAGGTTCGGACGTCGAACACCGCCCTCGGTGTCTCCACCATGGCCCAGACAGCCATGGCCCCCGGGCCCTCGGCCGGTGCCCCGGCCCGGTCCAACTGGGCCGAGACCTCGTCGAGGTAGTCGACGGAGTCGACCTTGGGAATGACCACGGCGTCGGCTCCCGAGCGGGCGGCGGCGGCCAGGTCGTCGGCTCCCCACGGCGTGTCGAGCCCATTGCAGCGAATGGTGATCTCCCGGTGGCCGTAGTGGCCCGACGAGGCGGCCGCCACCGCCTGGGCCCGGGCTGTTTCCTTGGCCTCGGGGGCCACCGCGTCCTCCAGGTCGAAGATGAGCGCGTCAGCCGGAATGCTCTGGGCTTTGACCAACGCCCGTTCGTTGGACGACGGCATGTACAACACACTGCGTCGCGGACGTAGGTGTGTGCTCACGGTCGCTCCCTCAGAATCCGTAGGCCGCGGCCAGTTCAGGGTCGCGCTCGGCCAGCGATCGGGCCAGTTCGACGACCACGTGACATTGCTTGACCGAGGCGTCGTCTTCCATCTTGCCGTCGAGCATGATGGCGCCGGTACCGTCACCCATGGCCTCGATCACCCGCTGGGCGTGAGCCACCTCGGCCGGATCGGGGGAGAACACCTTCTTGGCGATGCCGATCTGTACCGGATGAAGCGACCAGGCGCCGACACAGCCCAGGAGATAGGCGTTGCGGAACTGATCCTCGCAGGCCACAGTGTCGGCGATATCACCGAAGGGGCCGTAGAACGGCAGGATCCCGTTGGCCCCGCAGGCGTCGACCATGCGGGCGATGGTGTAGTGCCACAGGTCCTGCTGGTAGGTGGAGCGGTCGGCCCCGATGTCGGTTTGGCCCTCCGGGCCCTCGGGCGGGTCCTGGCGCACCAGGTAGCCGGGGTGGCCCCCTCCCACTCTGGTGGTCTTCATCCGGCGGTTGGCCGCCAGGTCGGCCGGCCCCAAGGAAAGGCCCTGCATTCGGGGGGAGGCGGCGCAGATGTCCTCGACGTTGGCCACCCCCCGGGCCGTTTCCAGAATGGCGTGTACCAGCAGCGGTCTGGTGAGACCGGCCCTGGCCTCCAGCTGGGCCAACAGTCGGTCGACGTAGTGGATGTCCTCCGGCCCTTCGACCTTGGGGATCATGATCACATCGAGGCGGTCACCGATCTCGGTGACCAGGGTGGTCAGATCGTCGAGACACCACGGGGAGTCAAGGGAGTTGACCCGGGTCCACAGCTGGGTCGAGCCCATGTCGACCGATCGGCCGACCTCGACCAGCCCGGCCCGAGCGGCTTCCTTGTCGGCCATGGGCACACCGTCCTCCAAGTTACCGAGGAGGATGTCGACGGTGGGGGCGATATCGGGGACCTTGGCCACCAACTTGGGGATCGACGGCGGGAAGAAGTGGATCATGCGGCTGGGCTTGACCGGAATCTCCCGCAAGGGTTCCGGGGCGCCCACCGCCAGCGGTTTGAAGAAGTCTTTGGCACTGCGCACGAACAGCCACCGTACTGTCAGTTCAGCCCGTTGATGAAGTCGATCAGGAGGCGATTCACCTCCTGTGGCTGCTCCTGCTGAACCCAGTGCCCGCAGCGCTCGAGGATATGGCTGCCGACCAGGTTGGGCAGGTTCCGGCTCAGATTCTCGATGGCCTTGGCCCCCAACCGGGTCGGGCCGTCGCGGTCTCCGCCGATGAACAGCGCGGGCACGGTGATGGGGGCGAAGCGCCAGGCGCTCAGTTCATACCAGTCCCGGGTGATGTTGCGGTACCGGTTGAACCCCCCGGTCAGCCCGGTCCGCTCGAATTCGCCCAGGTAGAAGGCGAAGTCCTCGTCGCTCATCCAGGCCATCTGGCCGTCGTCGGGTTGCTGCAGGCGATCCCGCAGTTGGCCGCCGGGGGTGACGAACCCCATCGAAGGTTGGGAGAAATCGCACTCGGCCGAGGCGGTGAAGTAGAACCCCCGGAGCCAGGCGGCTAGATCGGCCTCGGCCTCGGCTTCGGCCACTCCGGGTTGCTGGAAGTAGTCGACGTAGAAGATCTCGTCGCCGGCCAGGGCCCGGAAGCCGTCGAGGGGTTTGATGTCGCCACGGGGGTTGTAGGGGACCGACAGGCCGGCCACTCCTCGAACCCGGTCGGGCCGCCACAGGGCGGTGGTCCACGCCACCGGGGCACCCCAGTCGTGGCCCACGACCACGGCCTGAGCGGCCCCAGCATCGTCCAGCACGGCCATAACGTCGCCCACCAGCGCTGTCATGGCGTAGGCCTCCACCTCGGTAGGCGCCGACGATCGGCCGTAGCCCCGGACATCGATGGCCAGGGGACGGAACCCGGTCGCGGCCAAGGCCGGGATCTGATGCCGCCACGAGTACCAGCTCTCGGGGAACCCATGGATCATCACCACCAGCGGTCGATCGGTTCCCATGCTGTCGATCGACTCGACGCAGTGGATCCGGTGGCCGGAGGACTCGACGGTGCGATGGGTGACGGTGCTACGGGGAGACATGGCAACACGATAGAAGTTGATACTGCGCCTGCACGACTTCCGGTTGGCCTACCATTTGGCCGTGGGCCAGGATGGATGGCCGAAAGTCGAGGCGAGACCATGAGTGGCGATGACAACAAGTCGAACGGCGATGCCGCCGAACTCCAGCCGTTGGCCGGTGGCGAGGCGGAAGCTGATCCCGGTCACAGCGTGCTCGAAGGGGTCGACGGCGATACCGTCGTTCCGCCGGCGCTGATCAAACGCAAACGGGGGGGCCTCGGCGGTCGATTGGCCGGGGTCCTGGCCGCCGTCCTGGGAATCCTCGGCTGCCTGTTGTCGTTTGCCCTCCTGGCCGTCTCCATCCGCTTCGGTTTCGCCGCCACCGACGTGGCCGAAACCACAGCCGAGCCCCTGATCGCCGCCGTCGACCGGTTGGAGACCCGCATCGATCAGACCGACGACCTGATCGACCGAGATGGGGTCGATGGTTCGGAGTTCAGCGAGTTGCAGGCCCGGATCGACGGTCTGAGTGACACCGCATCCTCGGCCTCCCAGGCGTTCTCCGCCGTCGACGACCACGTCCTGTATCGCTGGCTGCCGGTCGACAAGTCGGAGCTGTCGGCCTCGCTGGCCGAGTTTCAGCAAGGGGCCGACGAGTCGGTGGCGGTGGCCCTTTCCGCCGATTCGTTGACGGCGACCGAGGCCTCTCGAATCGGCGATCGGATCGACGCCATGCAGTCCCGGGTGTCGGATGCCGGAGACCTCATAGAGTCGACGGTCAACTCGTTGAAGAACTGGATCCGGTTGTCGGCCCTGGGCGGGTTCCTCCTGTCGCTGTGGTCGTTGTGGGCTCAGGTCTCGCTGATGAAGCGGGGCTGGCGGGGTATGCGAGGCTCTCAGCCGTAGGAGGCGCCCAGGCCGGCTCGGGCGTCGGATTGGATGCCGTAGGGCGGTATGGGGTAGCGGAGGCCGTTGGCCGACAGCGCCTCCAACCCGGCCACCACCTTCGGCAGGTAGGACGGGGGCAGGGCCATCAGCAGCTCGTCATCGGGCACCCCGCCGTAGCGTCGCTCGGCGAAGCAGGGGATCGACAGGCTGGGCTCGCCGGTGGCCAAGGCCCGACCCCACGAATCGGCGCATGAGGACTCGCCAACACAGGCCCACTCCAGCTTGTGGTAGCCGGCCCACTGCAGCCCGTTGATGAACAGGATCATCTGAGCCGGGTTGGCGTAGATCAGGCAGATGTCAGGCGGATCGAGCCGCCCGGTGACCAGCGGGGAGACGGCCATGGCTGCGAACCGGCCGGCCGGGACCACAGCCATGGCCTCCTGGTGGAGGGCGGCATCGTCATCGGTTTCGAACCACACGCCGGCCATATGAGCTCCGCTACGCCACTCGTCGTCCTGCGGTCGCAGGCCGAGCACGGCGCCGCACTGTGAACCGACCAGATCGTCGTTGGTGATACCGACGGTCCAGCTGAGGCGTGACGCCATGGACACGATCTGATCGGCGGTATGGATGTTCTGCGGCCGACGAATGCGGGGCACCGCTTCCATCTCGGTCGCCGTCTCGAACAGCTTCATGCCGATCGGGGTGGTCTTGAGCCGTAGTAGTCGGTTGAGGTCGGCCACCATCGTGGGCCAGTCGTCGACCGCGGTGGTCGTGTTGGCGGTCAGGGCGACCGGCTGATCGGTGTTGGTCATTGGACCATGGTGGCTCACGGCGGCCCAACCGGTCGAACGTTGGACCGAACAGGTCGTCTGACGGTGTAAGGGCGATGGGCCGTTTGCGTTATCATTGTCGAGACGGGCGCCGCCCACGAAACGCCGCAGTGGTAAAGGGACTGATCATGCCGTACAACACCGAGGACATGGACCTACTGGTTCAGGCCAACGACGACGTCGACGTCACGGTGCGCACCGTCACCAACAACGCCGACACCATCTTCACCTGGGACTACGAGAAGGGGGCCAGGGCCGGACTCAACAAGCTCTACGAGAAGGCCAAGGGTTCGCAGTGGAACGGCGAAACCGACCTCGACTGGTCGATCGAGGTCGACCAGGAGGAGATGATCCGCCGCCGTGGTCTGCCCAACCGGGACAACCTTCTGGAGTTCGGGATCGACGTCACCAATACCTCGTTCCAGACCTGGACCGAGAAGGAGTGGCTGGCCCTGGAGATGGAAACCAACGCCTGGAGCCTCAGCCAGTTCCTCCACGGTGAGCAGGGCGCGTTGGTTTGCACGGCCAAGATCGTCGAGACCGTTCCCTGGATCGACGCCAAGTACTACGCCGCCACCCAGGTCATGGACGAGGCCCGCCACGTCGAGGTCTTCGCCAAGTACCTCGACACCAAGATCGACGGGTTCTACCCCGTCAATGTGCACCTGCAGGCCCTGCTCGACGACATCATCGGCGATCACCGCTGGGACATGACCTACCTGGGCATGCAGATCATGATCGAGGGACTGGCCCTGGCCGCCTTCGGCAACATGATGCAACGAACCGAGGATCCCCTGCTCAAGCAACTGCTGCGCTACGTGATGAGCGACGAAGCCCGCCACGTGGCCTTTGGTGTGCTCAGCCTCCAGGAGTTCTACGGCGGGCTGTCGGAGGCCGAGCTGTTCGAGCGCCAGGAGTTCGCCTACGACGCTGCGGTCAGGATGCGGGACCGGTTCCGCCGCCAGGAGGTGTGGGAACGAGTCGGCATCGATGTCCGTGAGGGCATCTCGGTGTTCAGCGCCGCCGATCCCAACGAGGACCCCTTCCAGCAGATGCTGTTCGCCAAGATCGTCCCCAACTGCAAGAAGCTGGGTCTGCTCGACGCCAACAACGGCTGGCTACGTCGCCGGTTCGAGGAGATGCGGGTCATCCAGTTCGAGGACTTCGTGGACACCGAAGCCGAATACGAGCTGCTCGACGCCGTGTCCGGCCCCGGGGCCCCGGTGTAGCGTCACACGCTCCATTCGAAGAGCCAGCCCACGATCGTCTCGTGGAAGCCGAGGGCGGTGGCCACGGCCAACGCCGACAGTACGAAGCCACCAACGATGGACCACACCGGCTCGGCCCGCTCCAGGATCCAGTCGGGGATCAGGTGGTGGATGGCAGCCAGAGCCAAGATGGGGGAGAGGGTCCCGAGCAGGAAGATGCCCATCAGGATGAGACCCGACAGACCCCGGTCGGGCAACTCGGACAGTAGCCCGCCGAACTGTTCGCCCACGCACGGAAGCCACAGCTCGGCGGCGGCCAGGCCGACCAGCGCCCCGGCGGCCACGGCCACCAGGTCGAGTCGCCTGATGGGAGGCAGGAACAGGATGATGACTGCCACCATCAAGGCCAAGGCGGCGATCAGGGCCGGCCAGCCGGCGCCTCGGTCGCTGAACCGGGTCCAGCTGAAAACCAGCACAGAGAGCCAGAACGCCACCATGGCCGGGATGGCCGTCTCCCGGGCCGTCATGCCGACGGCGATCCCGGTTACCAGCAAGACCAGGGTGCACGGCAGCTGGGCCGACTCGAACCCTTCAGCCAGCAACAACAACGTCGACATCGTCAGATCAGCTTAGGGCTCGAGGGAGGGCCGGGCCGGCATTCTCATGCACCGTTGGCCAGCAGGTAGGCCACCGTGGCCTCCAGTTCGTCGTAGGCCCCCTCGCCGATGTGGTCGAAACGAATGTTGCCGTTCTGGTCGAGGACATAGATACGAGGCCAGAACCGCCGATCGCCTTGCCATGACCGGAAGTTGGTCTTGGAGGTGTCCAGGGCCACCGGCCAGACGATGCCCTGTTCGACCACGGCAGCGTTGATGTTGACCGGATCGGCCTCGTAATCGAACTCGGGGGCGTGAACGGCGATGATCTCCAGACCCTCGGGGTGGTAGCGGTTGTAGATCTCCTTGAGATGGGGGAGCGTGTTCTTGCAGTTGAAGCAGCCGAAGGTCCAGAACTTGACGATGCGGACCTGACCGTCGTAGGAGGCCAGGCCGCTGACATCGGCCTCGGTGTTGATCCAACCGTCGAGATCCGTCAGCTCCGCCGCCGGTCCGAAATCGGGCGGTGCTGCCGCCAGTTGGGGAGCCGTCGCCTCGGTTTCACCCTCGACCTGATTGCCCTCGGCCTGATCGCCGTCGGCGCCAATGGCCGCTACCGGTTCGGAATCGGGGCCCAGGCCGAATCGGGCCGACAGCAGGCCCATGGCCGCCAGCAGCACCACAACCACCGCCACCGTGCGGCTGGTGATCAGCGGCCGGTCGTCGTTGTTCGCCCCCCGCCGGTCACGCTTCTTGGAGTTGTTCTTGGTTGCCATGTTCGTACGCTCCCAAGCAGGAACCGCTCGTTCCGCTGGCGAATTCCTTGAGATTAGTCTCATCCGATGGGGTGTTGGCCCACGGTAGGTGTGATCCTGGTGAGGCCATGGACACCCCAGCCGAATTCCCGCCACCGTCGGTCTCGGGCACCACCAGGGCTCCTCTCGACAACTCGGGGTCGGAGGCCACCGTCGACCTGTTCTGGACGGTCCACCATCCGGCCACCGGACCAGGTCGGCCCCTGCTGATGATCAATGGTCTGGGCTCGCCGCTGGTGGCCTATGAGGAGGGGTTCGTGGCCCGATTCGTCGAGCGGGGCTTCTCCGTGGCCCGGTTCGACAACCGCGACGTCGGCCACTCCAGCCGGGTGGCCGAAGATCGCACCGCCGACGACCACGACTTCCACCAGCCGCCTTACACCCTGGTGGACATGGCCCGCGACGCCACCGCCGTACTGGACGCAGTGGGCTGGCAACAGGCCCATGTCTTCGGCCAGTCGATGGGTGGGATGATTGCTCAGACCCTGGCCATCAACCACCCCGATCGGGTCCGATCGATGACTTCGGTCATGTCGTCGACCGGGAACCCCGGGTACGGCCGGTCCACCCCCGAGGCCCACAAGGCGTTGGTCGATACCCCGCCCCGCGACATGGAAGGCTGGCTGGATCACACCGTGGCCACCGGTCGGATCTGGGCCACCTCCGACTCGTGGGACCCCGACAAGGCCCGAGACCGGGCCCGCCGCCTGCTGGAGCACGGAATCGACGTCGACGGGACCGGGCGTCAGTTCCGGGCCATCATCGCCTCCGGCAACCGGGACGACGATCTGGCCGCCCTCACCGTGCCCACGCTCGTCATTCATGGCTCGGCCGACACGCTGATCCAACCCGACGGCGGCCGACACACCGCAGCGGTGATACCCGGTGCCCGCCTCGTCGAGGTCGACGGTATGGGTCACGATCTACCGGCCTCCCGCTGGGGTCTGCTGGCCGAGGCCGTGGCCGAGTTGGCGGCAGAGGTCGAGGCCTCCACGGCCCAAGGCTGATCAGGCGCCGGGCCGGGCCGAAGTCGTTACGAACCGCAGCTGTGACCTATGTTGTTGGGCCATGGGACCACTGCATGGCGTCACAATCATCGAGTTGGCCGGAATCGGGCCCGGACCCTTCTGCGGGATGATGTTGAGCGACATGGGGGCCGACGTGATCCGCATCGATCGGTCGTCGGCTGTTCCCGAATCGGCCCCCGATCGGCCGCCGCCCGACGTGTTGGGGCGGGGCCGCCAGTCGGTCGCCGTCGACCTCAAACACCCCGACGGGGTCGAGTCCGTGCTGCGACTCGTCGAGCAGGCCGACGGCCTGATCGAAGGCTTCCGGCCCGGAGTGACCGAGCGGCTGGGCCTGGGACCGGAGGTCTGCCTGGCCCGCAAACCCCGGCTTGTCTACGGTCGCATGACCGGCTGGGGCCAGGACGGCCCCTATGCCTCGGCCGCCGGGCACGACATCAACTACATCGCCCTGGCCGGCGCCCTGGAACCGCTGGGGCGCAAGGATCAGCCGCCCACGCCACCCATCAACCTGATCGGCGACTTCGGCGGGGGAGGCATGATGCTGGCCTTCGGGATGGTGTGCGCCATGTTGGAGGCCCGGCAGTCGGGCCAGGGGCAGGTGGTGGACGCCGCCATGGTCGACGGATCGGCCGTACTCATCAACTTCGTCTGGGGGCTGAAGGCCGCCGGCATGTGGGGTTCCGAACGGGGCACCAACCTGCTCGACACCGGAGCTCCGTTCTACGACGTCTACGAGTGCGCCGACGGCAAGTATGTGTCGATCGGATCGCTCGAACCCAGTTCTACGCCGAGCTGAAGCGGCTGGCCGGACTGGATGAGGAAACGTTCGGCCGCCAGCATGATCAGACTCGCTGGCCGGAGATGAAGGACCGGATGGCCCAGATCTTCAAGGCCAAGAGCCGTGACGAGTGGTGTGAGCTGATGGAGCACAGCGACGTCTGCTTTGCTCCGGTACTGTCGATGGAGGAGGCGACCCGTCACCCTCACAATGTGGCCCGCAAGACCTTCATCGAGAACGGCGGCATGACCCAGGCCGCCCCGGCCCCCCGCTTCTCCCGAACCGGCGCCTCGGTAGCCGGCCCGGCGGCCCACCCGGGACAACACACCGATGCTGTCCTTACCCGGTTGGGATTCGACGCCCACGAGGTGGCGGCGCTGCGTCAAAGCGGTGCCATCGCCTGAGCCCCGGGCCCGGGTCCCTAGAACACGCTCAGTTCGCCCCAGAATCGGAACAGCTCGTAGCCCTCCCGGTAGAGGTCGTTGTCGACCCCGAAGGCATCGAGGATGAAGAACACCAGCCCGAAGAACCAGCGCTGGGCCCACTCGGCGTAGAACAGCAGAAAGATGAGGATCAGGAAGGCGTAATTCCTGACCGGCCGCATCAACTGCCGGGTCGACTCCGGTAGCGACGGCTCGATGGCGGCGTAACCGTCGAGACCGGGAATGGGCAACATGTTGAGTACAAAGACGAAGATCTGGAGGAAACCGAAGAAGGCCACCGCCCGGGTCAGGGCCGGTTGGGCCACCGGATCGACCACACCATTGGCCACCGCCAGCAGACTGACGGCTCCGAAGGCCAGGTTCGTGAACGGGCCGGCCAGCGCCACCAAGGTGGCCTGGCTGTTGTTGAGGGCGGCCCGATTGATCATCACCGCCCCACCGGGAAGGGCGATACCGCCGAGCATGATGAAAATGAGCGGCAGGATCAACGACACCACCGGATGGGTGTACTTGCGGGGGTCGAGCGTGAGATATCCCCGCTGGTAGATACTGCGGTCTCCGCTACGCCAGGCCACGAAGGCATGGGCGAACTCGTGGAAGATGAGCGACAGGGTCCACGCCACCAGGATGAACAGGAACACCGCCACGCCGGTCGAAATCAGGTCGGTTGTGGTCAGCCAACCGGTGACCACGGTCAGTGCGACAATCAGGAAGAATATCGGGCTCGGCCGGACCGTCTCGGAAACCAACTCGGTCGAATACACCATCCCATGGTAACGGCG
This sequence comes from Acidimicrobiales bacterium, assembly GCA_965216685.1. GTDB lineage: Bacteria > Actinomycetota > Acidimicrobiia > Acidimicrobiales > SZUA-35 > JAHELU01. Next base: position 669,338 of record OZ244195.1, on the reverse strand, counting down.
CCGGACCTGGACGCTGATCGCGGCCCCGACCGCCGACGGTCAGCCGCTCAACTCATCTGGATCGAAACCGTCGAGGCGGCCGACCCCGCGAAAGACATGGGAGTGACCATCCGATCTGACCAGTATGGCCGGTCCGCTGAAGTCGCCTTCGGGCCCCGACATTTCGAGATCGTAGGGTTCCTGGGCGATCTCATGGCGCCGGCTCGACCGGTGGATGAGTTCCCAGTCGAGGTCGCCGGTCTGGTCCTTGGCCGCCACGATGAGATCGCCTCCGGTCGAGGGCACGGCCCGTCCCGATGTCGACAGCGTTCGTATGTAGTAGCGACGGTGACGCACCCTCCCACTATTTCACGGCTGACCCCGCGGTCCGGCATCGGATCCCGGTTGTGTGCGCTCCGGCGTTCACATGTGAACGCCGGAGCGCACACAACGGTCGCGCTGGTCCCGAACCAACGTCAGCGGACACGGCACTACCCTGTAGGCGATGTCGCTGGAGGTTGCGCACCGGGTGCTGGGGTGGACGGTGGTGTTCGCCAACGGTCTGGTCGGGCTGTGGGCCCTGGTTGCCCACTGGGTCCCGGCCGCCCGCCACCGGGCCCTGTGGCCGGCCACCGCCGTGGCCCAGGTGCTGATCGGGATCGAAGTCGTCCTTGGAGTGGTGTTTCTGCGCACGAGCGGCCGGGAGGTGGCCGGCATCCACCAGTTCTACGGGTTCATCGCCCTGCTGTCGGTGGCACTCATCTACTCGTACCGGCATCAGATCATGCGCTGGCAGTACCTGCTCTACGGGTTCGGCGGGCTGTTCATCATGGGCCTCGCCTTGCGAACGGTCTTCATCCCCGGCTGAACCCGGCCGGACTGACGTTGGGCCCGGCGATGCCCCGGCGACGGCATCGGTTATCGTTGATGTGAATCGGGAGAGCGGATCCATGTCGAAAATCAGTAAGTACCTACAGAAGAAGGCCGTCGAGAACGTGCCGGGGCCGGCCCTCGATGTTCTTGGCAAGGCGGTGCTGAAAGCGGTTGACACCGCGGTGGAGCGGCGTTGGGACGACGCCTTGGAGATCGCGGCCGAAGCCGACGGCGATTCCGCCGAGGAGAAGACCGCGGCCATCATCTCCCGGTTCAAGAAGGAGCTGACTCTGGTCGGTGCCGCCACCGGGGCCATCGCCGCCGCTCCGGTTGTGGGTACCGCCACCGCAGCCGGCGCCCTGGCCGCCGATATGGCCTGGTTCGGAATGCGGGCCACCGATCTGATCATGGCCATCGGAGCCGCCAACGGCTTGACCGAAGCAACCGAGGAGGAACGTCGAGCCTGGGTGCTGGCGGTGCTGGCCTTCGGTGAGGAATCGGCCGACAAGTTCGCCTCACTGCTCGACGCCGCCGGTCAAACGGCGGCCGGCGACGGTCTCGGCCAACGAGCGGCCGGCGTGGCCGGGGGAGATGCCCTCACCCTCGACGCTCTGCGTCGCATCAACACCGATCTGGCCGGACAAGTCGTGGCCAAGTACGGAACCCGCCGCAGTGCCCTGGCCATCGGTAAGCTGTTGCCCTTCGGTGTGGGCGCCGTGGTCGGAGGCACGGCCAACTACGGCTTCGTCCGGATGGTGGGCAACCAGGCCCGGAAGTTCTTCGTTGAGACGGCCAAGGTCCTCCCGGCCGGCGACGGCGTCTTCATGGGCCAGCCCCGCCACCTGTCGAGCGTCCCCGACTCCAAAGAATTGCAGTAGAAAACGAGGGGTAGCCTCGTTTTCTACTGCAATTGTCAGGGGATGAGTTGTGGGTGACGGATTCGCAGTTCGGCCAGCACCTCGTCGGCCGACATTCCCTGGACGCTGACGCTGATGGTGGCGGCGCCCTCCCGCAACGTCACGATGTCGGTGGCGGCAACGGTGTCGATGTGCCGGGGTGAGCACGACAGGCCCTGGCCCGAGCGCTTCATGATCGCCTCCTTGCCGGTCCACAGCGCGCTCAGGTCATCGGATCGCCGGAACTGCTCCCGCAGTTCGCGCTCGTTCGGGGAGGCGATGCGATCGAAGAGAGCATCGTCGAACGGCACTCTGGTCTGCACATCCACCCCCACCGGCGCCGGGGCCAGCACGCACACGCAGATGGGGGGATCGTGCGACAGGTTGAAGTAACGGTCCTCGTTTCCGGCGAACGTCGGTTTGCCCCCGTTCCCGGCCACGACGTCGGGCAACGGTCCACCGTCTCGCTCCCGCCACAGCCGTTGCAGCAGGGCGAAGGTGACGACAGAGGCGTCGCGGTCTGACTGGTGAGGGTAGGAGCTGCTCTTGTGCCGTCGTTCGCTGGGGAGGGCGGCCCGAAGCCGGTCGATGGCGGCCCGGCTCAGGCCGTTCGAGTGGGCGACGGCCAGCTCGATCACACCTCGGCGGCGTCGATCACCAAGCTGACATTGTGCCCCCCGAAGCCCAGGGACAACGAAACGGCCCGAGCGAACTCCGCCGGTCGGGCCTCGCCCCGGACCACATCTATCGTCATGTCACTGTCGATGGTTTCGGTACCGGCGGTGGGCGGCACGATCTGTTGCTGCAGGGCCAGAACACAGGCAATGGCCTCCACCGCCCCGGCGGCACCGATGAGGTGACCGGTCATCGATTTGGTCGACGAAACCAGCGCCCGGTCACCCAGTGCCCGGCTGATGATGCCGGCCTCGGACCGGTCGTTCTTCACCGTGCTGGTGCCGTGGGCGTTGACGTAGTACTTGCCGTCCCTCTCGCCGGCTTCGGCCAGAGCGTCGAGCATGGCTCGTTCCCCGGCCACGCCGTCGTCGGCCGGTGCGGTGATGTGGTGGGCGTCGCTGGTCATGCCATAGCCGGCGATGGTGGCGTGGATGGTGGCCCCCCGGGCCTCGGCGTGGCTCCGACTTTCCAGGATCAGGGCGGCCGCCCCTTCGCCCATCACGAAGCCCGATCGCTCCTGGTCGAAGGGGATACTGGCTCGATCAGGGTCAGCGCTGCTGGTCAGGGCCCGCAGATTCTGGAACCCGGCCATGGCCAGCTTGTGGGTCAGAGCCTCGGCACCGCCACACACGACAACATCGGCGTAGCCGTGGCGGATGGCCCGCATGCCTTCGCCGATGCTGGTTGCACTGGAGGCGCAGGCTGCCACGTGAGCATAGGAGGGACCCTGAGCTCCGATCTCGATGGAGATGATGCCCGACAACATGTTGGCGATCCAATTGGGAATGAGCAGAGGCGACACCTTCCGGGGCCCCGAATCCTGCATCTTCTCGAACTCCCGCATGGAGGTGTAGACACCGCCGAGCCCAGTACTCATGAAGACACTGAGCCGGTACGGATCGACCGAACCGAGGACATCGGACTCCTCGATGGCCTGGCGGGCGGCCAGCAGGCCGAAGAGGCTGTATTCATCGAAACGCCGTAGCTCGGAGGGGGTGAAGGCCTCGGCCGCCTTCATGTGACCCACCGGAGCGTAGAGTTTGACGGCGATGTCGGAGGTGTCGAAGTGGTCGATGGGGACGATGCCGTGGCGGCCGGCAAAGAGATTCGCCTCGAAGCTCGACACGTCGTGGCCGATGGGGCTGATCACGCCCATCCCGGTGACGACCACCTCATCGGAGGTCTGGGAGGCGGTCATGCTACGCGCCAGACGATGTACCGGAGGATGTCAAGACCAGATCGTAGAGGTCCTGCACGGTGGTTACCGATTCGGATACGTCCACATCCTGGCCGACCGTATCTTCGATTTCCATCAAGAATTCGTAGATACCGAGTGAGTCGAGATCGATATCCAGAAGGTCATCGGACATGGCAAACTCATCTTCACCTTTGGAAGTGAACTCCGCCAGTTTCTTCTTAAACTCTACTTGTGTCACCACTAATCCCTTTGGTTGTGACGGCATGGATTCCCACCATTAGCCGTGTTTGTACTGTGTATCTCCTGCTACATATGACTAAAAACCCATACCTTTGAGCCAACCAATTAGCGCGTCTTCTCGTTTTGCTGCCTGATCTTCGGTCCACAGGCCAAAGTCCCGCGAATCGAGTAGAAGTCCGTCGCGGAGGTAGACCACCCTGCTTCCTCGGGCTGCACAGGCCGGATCATGGGTCACCATGACCAGGGTTGTCCCGCCGTGGTGGACGTTGGTCAGAGCATCCATGACCTCGCCCGACATGCTGCTGTTCAGAGCACCTGTCGGCTCATCAGCAAACAGAATGGCCGGTTCGGATGCCAGGGCGCGGCAGATGGAGGCTCGCTGCAGCTGCCCGCCCGATACCTCGGTGATGCCGTGTTGCTTGACATGATCGATGCCAAATCGTTCCATGACGGCATCGACTCGGTCCATCACGGCATCCTTCTGCTTGGGAGTTGCCTTGAGCGCCGGGAGCAGAATATTGTCGCGGATGTTCAAGTTGCTCAGAAAGTATCCCTGCTGAAAGATGAAACCCATCTGCGTCAGTCGAACGTGGCTCATTTCCTCATCGCTGAGGGCGGTGAGGTCTCGTCCATTCATCGTCACCGATCCACTGGTCGGCCGATCCATACCGCTGATGCAGTAGAGCAGTGTCGACTTTCCTGAACCAGAGGCTCCCATCACCACCAGGAACTCGCCCCGCTCCACCGTTAGATCTATCCCGTTGAGCACCTGGGTTGGTGGCTCCGTCGAGTAGTAGGTTTTGGTCAAGTCATTCGACTCGAGCATGGAATCATTGTTTGGCGATGACATGTCGTCTCTCATTCTTTCAACCAACTGCTCTTGTCCGGGTCACGTAGACCTGCGGTTAGGAACACGGCGCCCAGATACCCGGCGGCAATCAACAGCAGCGGGTAAAGGACGTACACAATCAGCGGTGACGGGATGAAGTCGAGATTCTCGATCCCCAACCCGACAAGGGCGATCATTCCTCCCACCAGGGACTCTCCGATCGTCGCCGCGAACAATACGCCCAGCAGCGTGCCCAGGGCTGCCACCAGGACAACTTTGAATTTCGTCTGCCTGATGATCTCATCCGACGAGAAGCCGATGGCCGACAGGACACCGATCTTGACCCGATCCTTGGTCAGGCGAAGTTTGAGGAAGAGACTGATGATCAGCAGTGCCACCCCGACCCCGAACAATGTCGACAGGATGGCAGCGCTACGGAAGGCGTCGGTGACGTAGGCCAGCGTCTGCTGCACGTATTCCTGCATGGGAATGACGGCCGCGGCCGGGAACCGCTCGTTGTACTCCGCCGCCACCACCGACGGGTCGTTCCCTTCGCCCAGATCGGCGTAGATCACATAACCAACGGCTCCCGAGGTGACCTCACCCTGCATCTTCGAGGTGAAACCACCGCTGGTCACATCCTGGTAGACGCCGCTCACCGTCACCGAGGATTCCTGCCCGGCTTGACGGATGCTCATCTCGTCGCCCGGCGACAATCCGTACTTGTTGGCGTTGGCCACCGACAGGGCGATCTCACCGTCGCCCGGCGGTTGGCCGTCACTGAATTCGATGGTTCCCGTCGAGTAGTCGCCCACCTCGACCCGGAGGATCTCCCAACCCTCTTCGCCCGGAGTCTCATACAAGACGTTGGCGTACACCCGGATGTCGGCAACCCGGTCATCGCCATCAAGAGCGGCCAGCATGTCGTTGCGTACCGAGTCGACGTCTTCCGAGAACTGGAGATCGGCCCGCACATCGGTTTCCGGTGCACCCATGTAGGTGACGAAGCGAGGACTCTGGAACGTACTGAGCAGGTTGGTGGGCAGCACCATGAGAACGGCGGCGAGAAAGAAGACGATGGGAATCAGGATCCACTGTTTGCGTTCAGCCAGCAGATCGAGGAAGGCCAGACGACGGTTCATGTTGTCGGCGCCGGCACCGGCCAGGTTGGCCCGACGGGCCCGCTTGGCCTGCCGCTTGGCCTGGCGTCGGGTCTGCTTCTCATCGAGAGTGCTGCCGTGGACCAGGGCGTTCACCACCTGGATCCGGCGCACCGCCCGCAGGGAGTTCCAGCACATGGCCACAACAAAGCCGAAGACCAGCGCCAACGCCAGCAGCGGAACGATGATGGTGGACAATCCGTACTCGGCAGCGGCGTAGTTGGCCTGGACGCTGCGGGTGAGGTAGCTGGTGGCGGCTACGGCCAGGAGCCCGCCGATGATGCAACCGACCAGGGTCAAGATGGCGTATTTCGACAGGTACAGCCGGCTGATGTTCTTGTTGGGGATGCCGATGGCTTTCATCACCCCGATCTCCCGCACTTCATCTTCCAGTGTCCCCCGGATGACGAATCGGAGGTTGAGCATGGCGATGGCGATCACCAGGAAGCTGACGAATATCAGGGCCAGCGCCACCAGACCGTCGCTGAAGGCGTTGATGAGCCGGATCTGCTGATAGGTAACCGCTTGCCCGTTCTTCGGGAGATCCTGATTTGATTCATAGGCCGTCTGCACGGTTGAGGTGAGCGAGGTGTCGGTCAACCGGTACTCGACGATGATCTCCGACGCCCCGCCCCCGGCCGTCTCCAGGGTGGCGAAGTCCTCGGGAGAGATGAGGAACCGGGTGGCCGACGACAGCGAGGATGCCATCTGGGAATCGCGGACAAAGCCCTTGGTGTCGAAGTACTGGATGCCGCTGTCGGTCCTCACTCCCAGACGGTCGCCGATCTGGAGATCAAACTGCTGCTTGTAGGCCACGGGTACGTAGATTTCGCCCGGTCCGGGCTCGGGAATGACCCCGGTCTCATCGATCAGGAAGTCGAACTCCTGATTCTGTGACACGAAGAGATTGTCGATCAGGCTCTCGGCCAGATCACCCGACTCGCCGGTTGACGGTCGGTCCCAGGAGATGGCCGCGCTGTCGTAGCCCAGCATGTCCTCGATCAGCCAGGTGGCGATCTCGGGGTTGTCGGCCGCGAACTGATCGAGCGCGGCTGCATCGTACTCCCCCTTGTGCATCTGCAGGTAGTGCGGCGGTTGGGCCTGTTCGAAAAGCTGATCGACCGATCCGATCAGACGTTCCATGACCATGGCTCCGGTGGCCATCAGGAAGGCGCTCAGGGTCAACACCACCAGCAGGGCGGCATTGACTCCTTTGTTCCTGACCAGATCGTTGATGGCGTGGCGGGTGAGCAGCGAGTTTCGGTCGCTCATTGCAGGCTCCATACTCCGGGAATCTGTAGCGACATCCATGTCAACACAATGTGATAGATCACGTCTAGCACTATATTGCCTAGCTCGATCCAATCAGTCGAGCCACCTTCCCGTTGTTTACGCCGTAGTTCCATGGTGTGCGTCCAGAGGCCGCTGAGGCCGTATATGTAGAGCGTGACCAACGTTCCGACCCAGAAATTTCCCCGGAACCATATTGACATGACCCCCATGACGCCCAGGCCAACCTGAGCGAATCCGTACTTGATCTGGAACGGCCCGCCGGGCCATCCCAACCGCTCGGCCGTGCGGTCGGCCTGCAGGACATTGATGATGAATCCACCAACGGCGATGATGCCGTGCGACACCGCGAACTGGTGCAGCAGGTACGTCTCCATGATGTGTTCGTATCCGGTGTCGAACCCCTGGAACAACAGTTGGATGGTGGCAGTGAGTATCCCCGCCCCGATGATGGCAACAATCCACATGTAACTAGGCCCCTTCTCCGACCTTCACCATTTGCTTGACCAGATTCACTTCCAGCGCTTTGATGCTCTCGACCCGGGGGATCACGAAGGCGATGATCGGCAGGATCACCCCGACCGTCATGAACATCAAGCCGATCCCTCGGGACGGCCCGACTCCGGTGAGCTGCCCGACGCTGTCGGCCAGTGCGCCGCCAGCCACCAACAGCGGGTTGAAGACATAGTCGGCCAGCAGGCCGGAAACGGCGTAGGCCACGATGTAGCCGATCTGGGACACGAGGCCCATGAGACCCCATACCTTGCCCTGCATTTCGTTGGGAATTGCCGATCGGGCCAGTACCTCGACGCTGACATTCAGGATCGGGAGCGTCATAAAGAAGGCGAACGTGAATACCCCGATCAGTACCACATTGACCGTTGCTCCCATGAGAAATACCAGAACACCGTTAGCTGTCAGGGCCACTGCCATATAGGCGAGGTGGCGGTTACCCAAGCTTAAAATACCGATGGCCAAACTCGAAATTATCATCCCCACCGCGGCGGCCGATCGCACGACCCCCAGCACCTGTTCGCTGGTTAGATCAAGCATCATCGGAGTCAGGAGTGTTTGCAGGAAGCCCATGCAGAAGGTGACCAACGTGACCAGGAGCATCAAGACGGTGATGCCCTGGTTGTCAGTGAGAAACCGGACCCCGACTCGGAAGTCGGCCCACATGCCGGTTTCCTGGACTCGTCGTTCTCCGGTCACCCCTCGCCACACGACGGCCATGGCCCCGATGGTCACGACCATGGTGGCGATGTCGATGACGATGATGGTCGAGATGCCATACCGGGCCAGCAGGAATCCGGCCAAGGCCGGGGAGATGAGGAACTGGGACGCCGACGCCAACTGAACCAGACCGCCGGCTCGCGAGTACTGCTCCGGGGTCAACAGATCGGTGACCGTTGCCCGGTAGGCCGGATCCATGACGGAGCCGAAGATCGAACTGAAGGCCACCCCCAGGCAGATCACGGTCAGGTTGGCGAAACCGCCCCGAAAGGCCACCAGGAGGAAGACCAGCCCGATGGCCGACATGGTGTCACCCAGGATCATCAACAGCCGGCGGTCGTAACGGTCGGCCAGAACACCACCCAATGGACCCAGTAGGAACGCCGGCAGGAATGCGGCCATGGTGACGGCGGCCACCGAGGTGCTCAAACCGGTGAGCTGATAGACGTAGACCGCCAGTCCGAACGCGGTCAGACCGTTGCCGATGCGGGCCACCATCTGGGCCACCCAGATGATCAGGAACCAGCGGAAGTTGCGGGCCACATCGGCCTCGGACGGGACCTGCTCAGTCGGCTCTCGGGTCTCCATCAGCCCGTCACCTCGCCGTGGCGGGAGGCGTCGGGTGAATAGGGTTCACCGTCAGCCATCGATCAGGATCTTGTTCAGCGAGTCGACGGCTTCCAACACGAACATGTGTCCCTCCCGCTCCAGCACGTGGACCTGAATCGGCTCGGCCAGGTAGTCCTGCCAAGCCTGCGCCGTGCCGGCCGGAGTGAGTGGATCCAGCTCTCCGAGCACCAGCCGGGTCGGTACATCCAACTGCACCGGCGCCATCTGCTTGACATCTTCAAGGACCTCGTAGTCGGCCCGTATGGCCGGGAGGAAGAGGTCGATGAGCGACCGGTCGGCCACCACCTCGCTGGGGATCATGCCAAAACTCAACAGGTGATCGAGCAGCTCCGGCTCCGGGAGTTCGGCCACACCGGCCACCCGTAGATCCCTCGGTGCGCACGACGCCGAAATCACCAGGTCGGTCGGCTGGCGACGACCGAACATCGGTTGGCCGCCCATGGCCAGCAGAACGTGGTAGGCGATCACGCCTCCCATGCTGTGACCGAAGAACAGAGCCCCCGGCTTGAGCACCGGATTCAGTCCGTCCAGGTAGCAATTGACCAACGGGGTGAGTCGGCGGTACGGCGGTCGTGAAGACGGACCGTGGCCCGGCGGGTTCACGGTCCAGACGTCCCAATCCCCGCTCAGCTCCTTGACCAGGCGATTGTAGGACGAACCGAATCCTCCCAGAAACGGGAACATGATGATCTGGCGGCCGGTACTGGACGGACGCACATTCCAGTAAATCGATGAACTCAACGGAATTCTTTCGCTTTTTTATGATGACTCGGAGACAGCCTTCTCATGGATCTCGAATGTCTTGCTCCTGTCGCCTTCGCCGGGGATCGGGGCATTCTTCCGAGTGGTGTACTCGTTCTCGAAGTACTCGGGCCAAAGGTGTGGCTCGTTCTCCAACTCCCCGTTGCCTTCCCTCTTGAGATAGAAGTAGAGGGCGACGACGAAGATGCTGAACAGCGAGATCTGCACCAGCTGGGTCGGTCGCTCGAAATAGTAGAGTCTCATGGCACTTCCCGAGGCTGAGACCCAGAACGGAATCAGGAAGAACAGAACGTTGCCCTTCATCCGGCTGAGCAGCAAGCTCATGCCGATCCCCAATATGCTGAGCTGGGAGACGTAGATCGGCCACGCCGTCGCCAGCTCGAACGAGGCGAACAGGTTGCCAGGGGCCACGAACATGCCGATACCGAACCCGGTGGCGATACCGGACCACACGTGACTGTTGGTGATGCGGTGGAAAAGAGGCAGGTAGAAGCCGAACCAGCCAATGGTGATGGCCACCATCCCGACCTCCTTGTAGAAGAGTTCGAGGAAGGTCAACAGCATCTCCCACGGACTCTCGGGGTCATCGGGCACGTCGATACCGAAGGCGATGCACAAGTAGCGGACGACGAAAATGTAGGCCAACATCAGGGCCGCCAGCACCGGGAGCCAGGGCAGATCCGCCTTCCGGGGTACGAGTGTGCGGAAGAAGTTCTTGATGCCCCGGCTGCCGTCGTAGAGATAGAAGATCAGGAAGGCGGCGATCGCCGGACTGTGCAGGACGAGAATAACCGCCGGATTGCGGAGATCGAGCTCACCCAGCAGGTCAACTGCAGTGTCGCCGAGAATTGCGTAGCTTAGAGCCAGGAGCCACACCGATCCAACGGTCAAGATCAGATACAGATCCAGATACTTGGTGTATGGCTGGGCACGTTGTCTTATGGGTTGACGCCGGTCTGACACTGCTTTCCTCCAAATTGTTCGCGTGACATGACGGTGTTATTGCCGGTTTGTTCCATTGATATGCTCACCGGCCCGGGGTGGGGCCGTTGATGACTTCGAGATGCAGGTGGTCGTCGTCATACCAGACGTTGACGTGAGCGACGGCCAGGGTCGGCCCGTCGGCCGAGTCCTCCGGGAGGTCACCGGGGGCGATGTAGCCCTGGAAGTTGAGCAACGTCAGATCAAGGGACCCCGGGTCGTTCCAGTAGACGCTGCGGAGTTCACTTACCACGGGGTCATCGCCGGTCCATTCAAAGAGCGAGTGGAGGTAGTGCAGGCCCTCGTTCTGGGCTCTTGCGGTGCGCTGGGCCACCGTTGCCTGATCACCGTCGCCCTGGAGCAGCACCGGAATGACGTCCAGAAACTCGCCCAGGCAGTTGGAGAACTCGTCGCCCATCCAGCGGCGGCAGTTGGCCACGAAGCCGACCGCCACCTGACGGCTTCCGGTCAGCTCCGAGAGCAGGCCGTGGGCCGCGGTCAGGGCCGCGTCAAGCGGGTTCTCGCCGTCGAGTGAGCGGGACAACCGACCGCGATTGTCGTTGGACTGCAGCGCTGCCGTGGTCGGTCGATTCGACGACAACCAGGTTGTGTAGTCGAACGACTCCAGCTCGGCCGGCCAGTCGATGTTGGCGGTGACGGTGCTCAGGAACCGGCTGTAGGGCTGGGCGTCGAGAAGTTCGTCGCCCTTGAGAATACTCCGGATCTCGGCGTCGAGAACTCCGGCGCTGAAGCCGTCGAATATGCCGTGGTGGAAGGCCCAGACCAGTCGCACCCTCTGATCGGCTTCATGGATGACGACACACCGCCAGAGCAGCCCCTTGGCGAACGGCTCCCGTTGGAGGGCATGGGCCAGGTTGCCGGCGAAGGCGTCGGCCTGGGTCTCAGCGACCCGACGGAGATCCTGGACCGGGACCAGGGCCGACAGTCCGGCGAACAGTTCAGGTTCGAGGATCTCGAAACTGTCCTCATCGAATCGAGCCCTGAGCGCCTCGTGGCGACCGGCCAGCGTGGCAACGGCTTCGGTCACATCCTCCAGCTGATGGCCGGTGATCCGGTGCATGAAGGCGCCGGAATCGGCCCCGCTCGAACGATGAAGCCGGACGGCGGCACCAACCCTGAAGTCGTAGATCGGATCCTCGAAGGCGAACGCTTCGGCCAAGCGGCGTCCGTCACTGACCGCCCACCCGGCCAACTGTTCGAGTCGATCGGGGGAAAGGGGCCGCCGAGGAGCATCGCTGGGGGCCGACGACGCAGCCTCGGGGCCTCGGTTGAGAATGGCCGACAGCTTCTCGGCCGTCGGGTTCCGGTAGAGGTCGCTGACCTGGATATCAGCCCCGGATTCCCGCAGCGATCGGACCACGGCGATGGCCTGGATCGATTGCGCGCCGGCATCGAAGAAGTCGTCGGAGGGGCCGAGGTCGGGGAGGCCAAGGACCTCCCGTAGTTTGGCCAACACCGCCGGGTCATGCCCGCCGGTCGACGGCCGGGCCGGTTCTTCAACCCGATCGATATCGGCCGCCAGCTGTTTACGATCAACCTTGCCGTGTGACGTCAGCGGGAACTCCGCCATACGAATCATCCGCTGGGGAACCATGTATCGCGGCAGCTTGGCCAGCAACAGCTGGCGGAGGTCGGGTTCGGTCGGCGCCGAATCACCGGTGTAGAAGCCGGTGAGGCGGCTGACGTTGTCGGTCGTGGAGTGGATGACAACGGCATCGCTCACGCCTGTACAGCGCTGCATGGCCACCTCGATCTCGCCCAGCTCGATGCGATAGCCGGCGTGCTTGATCTGCCGGTCGATCCGATCCAGGAAGACGATACGATCACGCTCATCGAGCACGACGCGGTCGCCGGTTCGGTAGAGCCGTTGGGAGATTCGGCCCAGCGAGTCCGGGAACTTGGCCGCTGTCAGCTCGGGGCGGCGATGATAGCCCACGGCCACACTCGGTCCGCCCACACACAGTTCGCCCGGCACGCCCTGAGGCACGTCGGTGCCGTCGGGATGGACGATGAAGAGTTCCCGGTTCTTGGCCGGATGGCCGATCGGCATACGCAGGAAGTCGGGTTCTGAATCCACCCGGAAGTAGGTGGTGCAGATCGACGCCTCGGTCGGGCCGTAGAGGTTGTAGAGCTTGCCGCCACCCAGTACCTCGAATGCCCGGCCGGCGGCCCAGGGCTGCATGGCCTCACCCCCGACGTACAAGGCCGACATGTTGGCCACGGCCGATGGATCCTCGGCCATCAGCAGATGGAAGACCGCGGTGATGAGAATCCCGGCATCGATGCTCTCCGTGCGCAGGAAGTCGGCCAGCAGCCGGGCATCCATGTTGTGGTCGTGTTTGCCCATGACCAGGGTGGCGCCATGGAGGAAGGCACTGTAGATGTCAAGGAGCGACGGGTCGAAGGTGTAGCCGGTCAGGTGGAGTATGCGATCTCCGGGCTGGTAGTCCATGTAGCCGTTGTCGAAGCAGGTGCTGAGCACGCCGCCGTGGGTGACCAGCGTTCCCTTGGGCTGACCGGTGGTGCCCGAGGTGTAGATCATGATGAGTGGGCTGGCCGCCGTGACATCGGCCGGCCCCTCATACGATCCGGTCAAGTCCTGAGGTCTGTGGCCGACCACGTCGTGGCCGGCCACGATCCGGGGATCGCTGCACAACGCCAGCTTGGCTCCGGCGTCGGCCAGCGTCTGAGCGATCCGGTCGGGTGGGCTGGCGGCGTCGAGCGGCACCTCGACGGCCCCGCACTTCATCAGAGCCACCCGGGAGAACACCTGCCACGGGTCTCGGTCGAGCAGGCACAGAACCAGATCGCCCGGACCGACGCCGGCCCGCTGAAGGCCACCGGCCAGAACGTCGGTCACCTCATCCAGCCGGCGATAGCTCCACTCGTGGTCCTCCCACCGCAGGGCCGGTACGTCCTGATGGGCAACGAAGGCGGCCTGAACCCGTTCCAGTAGCGATTGGTCGATGACCGGCCCGTCGGCGGTCAGAGCCGCTCGCCTGCTGTCCCGATCCTCTGGCGCCTCGATCTCGACATCGACCATGGGCCGGTCGGGCTCGCCGGTCATCTCACCGATGAGACGATCCAGATGGCGGGAGAACCGGGCGATGGTTGACTCCTCGAACAACTCCGTGCGGTACTCGAAATCAACGGTGAAGTCGTGGGCCCGTTCGGCGATGCTGATCGACAGGGCATAGCGGCTCTTCACCGCCCCCGGGGGCAGGAGTTCGAGGCGCACGCCTTCGAGTTCGAGCTCCTCCGTTCCGACGTTGACATAGTTGATGAGCACGTCGAACAGCGGGTGGGTGTCTCCGTCGGACTGGTGGCCGAGCTGGGACAACAGTCCGTCGAACGGTGCATTCTGATGGCTGAGTACAGCCAGGGCGCTTTGCCGGGCTGAGGCCACCGCCTCGCCGACGGTACGTCCCGAATCATCGCTTACCCGCATGGGCAGTGTGTTGACGAACATGCCGACGGTGTGGTCGGTTCCGGGCATCGACCGTCCGGCCACCGCAGTACCCAGCAGGAACTCCGACTGTCCGCTGTAGAGACCGAGAAGTCTGGTCACGGCGGTCAGGAACACCATGTACGGTGTCGCTCCGCATTGCTGGGCCAGGCCGGCCACCGCCGCTTTGTCGGTGCTGCAAACCAGGTTGTGGCGAGCGCCGTCGAAGGTCGCCTCCTCCGGTGGGTTCTTGTCGACCGGTAGTTCGAGCCGCGGGATGTCCTCGGAGATGAGCCGGCGGAAGTGCTCGACGTCGGCCTCCAGTCGACCGGTCTCCTCCCACCGGGCCAGCTCGTCGACATAGTCGACGTAGCGCATCGTGGGATTGGTCAATGGTCGACCCTGCAAGGCGGCGGCGATGTCGTCGCCCAGGATGGCCAGTGAATGCTGGTCGGCGATTATGTGGTGCATGTCGATGAGCAGGTAGTGGAGTTCGTCGTCAACCGACAGAACCTCGACTCGCAGCAGTGGGGCCGTGGCCAGATCGAACGGCTGGGCCCCTCGGGCCAACCGGGCGGCCGCCTGTTCGGCGCTCACCTCGGTGACCGAGACGACATCGGCAACTTCGGCGCTGATCCGCTGTACCAGCGAGCCACCGTCGAGATGGAACGAGGTGCGAAGCTGATCGTGCTGGGCCACGACCTGGCCCAGCACCGCCCGGAGCTGGTCAACGTCCAACCGGCCCGACACTCTGTAGGCGATCCCCAGGTTGTAGGCGGTGGTGTCGTCCTGCAAGGCGCAAACCGCATACAGACGTTGCTGGGCCGGAGAGGTGGGAAACGACGATTGCGAGGGGTCACGGAGCGGCACCGACGGCGCCGGGGGAGCGGACGCCGCCGGGCCTGATCTTGTCTGCACCAGATCCCGGATGGCCGAGAAGCGGGCATCGGTCAAGATGTCGCCGGCGTCGACCGAGAGACCGGTGCGATCCTCGATGATGGCGGCCAGGTGCACCGCACTGAGTGAGTCACCGCCCTGGAGCAGGAAGTCATCGTTCTCGCCTGGTTCGGTCCCCAGCACCTCCTTCCAGCCGTCGCGAAGAGCGTCGTCGACGTTGGCCGCCTGGGGTGCCGGCCGTTCCGCCCCGACCAGGAGTTCGTTCAGCTTGATGTCGGAGTTGAAGCGGCGGGGTTCGAAGGCGTATCCCGGCATCGGAATGCGGCAGCCCCGGGCGCAGAACCGGCTCCGCTCCACGGCCCGTCCCTGAACCCATTGCGAAGCCAGCAGGCGGCCCAACCCCTGCCGGTCGAGCTGGCCGTTGACCACCACCGGTTCGATGCCTCCGGTCACCGTCGGGCCGGCCGGCACGGTGCCCGACTTGAGCGAGTTGATTGCCTCCGAAGGTCCTATCTGGCCGGCGGCGAAGGCCCCGGCGATGCGCAGCAGTCGGTCGGCGTTGGCCGGGGCATGAAGGCCCTCGGACCCGAGGACCCGGATCAGGGCCACCCGCTTGACGAACTCGGCTATCCGATCGATGGCGGCGGCCGCCGGCGGGGCCGGGCTCCGGCCGGAAACGCCTCCGCCCGAGCCGGCGAACAATGTCTGGCGGACCGCCGAGCGAAGGTCGTTGTCGAACATGACAAGTTCGCGTTCGATGGCCTCGCCAACGCCGTCGGACCTGGAGTTGCCCAAGTTCATGGCGTCGGTTGACTTCATCACGTCGGTGGACAATGCGAGCCGAACGGCGTCGGAGGCGTCGACGGCCAGTGGGGGATCGGAGGGTTCGATCCAGGTCAGGGGGCGCCCGGGCCCGGCGATGGCCACAGCTCGTGATCCGAACTCGGCCCGGCCCGCCCCCAGCGTGTGGGAGACGTCCCGCAAGGGATGAGGCCCCTGGCAGAATCGGGCCAGCGACTCCTGCATGCGGCGGAGTGATTCGTCGGTGAGGGCCGAAACCGGGAGTAGATACTCGCTCAGGCCGTCGTCGGCCAGGCCGGCCTCCTCCGGTCGGGCCGGCGGGTCTTCCAGTATCACATGAGCGTTCGTCCCGCCGATCCCGAAGGAACTGACCGCCGCTCTGCCCACTCCGCCGTCGGGTACCAGCTTGGTCGTCGGCACGTGGAGCGAGCTGGACTGGTCGATGTTCTCGTTGAGGGTCGAGAAGTTGGCCATCGGCGGAACCTCACCCCGGTGGAGCACCCCGACGGCGGTCAGGAAGCCGGCTACGCCGGCGGCTGCGTCCAGGTGCCCGATGTTGGCCTTGGTGGCGCCCAGGGCACACCGCTGTTTGCCGCCGTAGACGGCGGCCAAGGCGGTGTATTCGATGGGATCACCCAGCTTCGTCCCGGTGCCGTGGGTTTCGACGTAGCCGACGTCTTCGGCCGGAACCTGGGCGTCGGTCAGCGCCGCTTGGATGACCCGTTGTTGACCGCTGACACTGGGGGCGGTGTATCCCACCTTGTTGCGTCCGTCATTGTTGACGGCGCTACCGGCGATGACCGCATATATATGGTCTCCGTCCTCCACCGCCCGGTCCAGTGGCTTCAGCAGTACGACGCCCGCCCCTTGTCCGGCCACCGTGCCCTCCCCTTCCTGGGAGAATGGTCGGCAGACACCGTCGCGGCTGAAGATCATGCCTTCCTGCCAGATGTAGCCCTCCTTGCGGGGGAAGTTGAGGGCCACGCCGCCGGCCAGGGCCATGTCGGCTTCGCCCTGCCGCAGGCACTGCACCGCCTCGTGAATGGCCACGAGTGAGGTCGAACACGCAGTCTGGACATTGACAGCCGGTCCGGTCAGGTCGAGTTTGTAGGCGATCTTGGTGGCCAGGAAGTCCTTCTCGTTGGCGGTCATGGCCTCGTAGGCCGCCATGTGGTCGGTGCGTCGTTGACCGAGCAGCCCGGCCATCCAGGGAAAGTTGGTTCCACTGCCGACGAAGAGGGCTATGTCCCCCCGGAAGTCGGCGGGGACATAGCCCCCGTCCTCCAGCGCGTGCCAGGCCGTCTGGTGGAGCAGCCGCATCTGTGGGTCCATGGTCTCGGCCTCCCGGGCCGAGTACTGGAAGAAGTCGGCGTCGAACGTGTCGGCGTCGACGAAACCCCGGGCGTTGACATAGCGAGGGTCGTCGACCATGGACTCGTCGATACCGGCGTCGAGCAGCTCCTCCCGGGTGAAACGGGAGATACTGACGGTGCCGCTCATCCGATTGTCCCAGAACTGATCGACGGTGTCGGCTCCCGGGAACACGCCGGCCACTCCGATGACCGCGATCTTTCGTTCGTCGGTAGGCCGGTACTCGTCGGCCCACGTCTCGAAACCGGCGAGGTCGTCGAGGGCGATGGTCTCCGAGCCGGTGGCCGCCGCCGATTCGGCTGCAACCCCGGTTGGGGCGGTCACCGGGCCGATGGTGTCGGCCAGGCTCTGCGGCGTGGGATTCTCGAAGAGCCTGACCAGTGGCACCTCCATGTCCAGCGCCTCGTTGACCCGGTTGCCCACCAGCATCAACTTGTAGGAGTTGCCTCCGGCGTCGAAGAAGTTGTCGGACGGTCGCACCGGTTGACCCAGCACCTCCTCCCAGATGCCCACGATGATGTCGACGGTGGCCCGGCCGCCGGACGTCGTTCTCGACGGTGGTCCGGCCGCTGCCCCCACCTCCGCCCCGGTCGGCTCACCGTGGGTCCTCCCCAGAGCTTTGCGGTCGATCTTGTTGTTGGCCAGCTTCGGCATCTCCGCCACCTGGCGGAAGAACTGCGGCATCATGTACTTCGGCAGAGCCTGGGTGATCTCCGATTTGATGGACGGGGCGCAGTCGGCGGTCTCGCAGGTGTAGTACAGGACGAGGTTGTCGTCTTCCACCGCGGCCACGGCGTAGGAAACCCCGGCGGCCCCCATGGCCGTCTTCTCGATCTCGCCCAGCTCGATCCGGTTGCCGTTCAGTTTCACCTGGTGATCGAGACGGCCCTTGAGCATGATCTCGCCGTCGGCCCGGGCGATCCCGACGTCGCCCGTGCGGTATATCGGCAGGTCCGGCAGCTCCCGTATCTCGGTGAAGGCCCGGTGGGCGTCGGGGCCGCTGCCGCTGGTGTAGCCGATGGCCAGGCCTTGTCCGGCCACGCAGAGTTCACCGGCCACACCGTGGGGCTGAATCATGCCGTGTTGGTTGACGATCAAGACGGCCGAGCCCGAGATGGCACTGCCGATGGTCACGTCGTCGCCCGGTGCGAACTCCTTGACCGTGGTCGTCACCGTCGTCTCCGAGGGGCCGTACATGTTGAAGATCCGGGCATTGGACTCGGCCTGCAGCAGATCGAGGAGGTTTTCGGAGAAATGCTCGCCTCCGCAGACGACGACCCGGAACCGGTCGAGTAGGGCCCGGAACCTCCGGTTGTCGCACAGGGCCACCATCTTCGATACCGGAACCTGGATGTGGGTCACGGCGTGGCTCTCGACCCGGGCGGCGATGGCGGTGGCGTCCTTCTGGTCGTCGCCGGGACACATGTGCACACAGGCCCCCGATGCCAGCGGCAACAGGCTTTCGAAGGTGAAGATGTCGAACGTGGGGTCGGCCAGGCTGATGACGACGTCACCGGGGCCGAATATTCGCCGCTCACGGTGATCGCAGTAGAGGTTGAACACACCTCGGTGGCGTACCTTGATCCCCTTGGGCACACCGGTCGAGCCCGAGGTGTAGACGGCATAGATCGGATCGTCAGGATCGACCACCACGTCTGTGGGCGGTGCCGGCCCGTCAGTGCCGTTCGACGGTGTGGGGACGTCACCGCAGGTCTCGATGTCGAACACGGTGGCCACCTGTTCGGTCACCGCCAGATCCGGTGGGGCGAAGGCAAAGCGGGGTTCGATGTCGGCCAGGATCCGCTCGTGCCGATCTCGGGGGTGGGCCGGATCGAGAGGAACGTAGAGGCCACCCGCCTTGAGGATGGCCAGCTGGGCCACCAGCAGGTTGGCGGTGCGGACGGCGAACAGGGCAACCGGATCGCCCGGCTGCAGTCCGCCGTCGACCAGGGCGGCGGCTGCCACGTTGGCCGCCCGGTCCAGCCACCGGTAGCTGCGGTGCTGCCCGTCGGCGTCGACAACAGCGGTGGCGTCCGGCGTCTCGGCCGCCCGCTGGGCGATGACCTCGTGTATGGGGGAGAATGGCTCGCCGCTCAGCCGGCTGCGGATCGCCTCGTGGCGGGCATCGGAGTAGAGCGGTACGGCGGCCACTTCGAGCGAGTCATCGGCACAGGCCCGATCGAGGAAGACGTCGAAGTGCTCGGCCAGGTTCTCGATGGTCGAGCGGTTGAAGAGGTCGGCGGCGTAGTCGATGTGGACGGTGAGATCGTCGGCCTCGGCGCAGGTGATGACCAGATCCATACCAACGGCCAGCGGCTCGATCTCGACGGGTTGGGCGGTGACGGCATCGACCTGGAGCTCGTGATGCTCAATATTGTGATAGTCGAACGAGATGTCGAACAGCGGATGGCGGCCCACCACCCGGCGGAGGTTCAGTTTCTCCACCAGCTGATCGAAGGGGACCTTCTGATGGGCCAGTGCCTCGAGTACCGACTGACGGCTGGCCGAGAGATAATCGCTGAACGACGCCGTGGGGTCGGGCCGGAGCCGGATCGGCATCATGTTGACGAACATGCCGACCATCTCCTGGGTCTCGGCCAGGGTCCGGCCGGTCACCGGGGCTCCGATGACGAGGTCGTCGGCCTCGGCATAACGGGCGAACACCGCCCCCCAGGCCGACAACATCACCATGAACGGCGTGGCGTTGTGAGCGGCGGCCAGCGCCTTGATCTGGTCCACCCGGTCCCGGTCGAACCTCAAGATCACCCGGCCGGCCGCCGTGGTGCTCTGTTCCCGGGCATGGTCGGGGGGTAGAAGATCGAGTGTGGGGGCATCGGCCAACGAAGCGACGACCTGCTCCATCGACTCCCGAGCCTGCTCGTTGTTCTCGCCGTGCATGACGAAGTCGGTGTACTGCAGTGGCAGCGGCTCCAGCTCCCGGACGTACAGCTCGCTGAAGTCGCGGGTCAAGACCTCGACCGAGATGGCATCGGCGATGATGTGATGGATGTCGAACAGGAGCAGGCTCCCGTCGGCCCCCCGATTCACGATCTCCATCCGGAACAGCGGGCCGCGCTCCAGATCGAAGGGCCGGACGAACCTGGTGAGAATGCCGTCGATGCTCTCGTCCAGATTGTGGCGGCCGTCGCTGAACCGGAGAGGAAGTTCAGGCAATTGACCGGTGTCGAGAATGACCTGGCGAACCTCGCCCTGGCTCACCGTGAACACCGTGCGCAGCGGTTCGTGCCGCTCGACCAGACGCTGCAGCGCCGTTCGGACCTGGTGGGGATCGAGGGAGCCCGACAGTCTGGTCACCGACGGCATGTTGTAGATCAGCTGCTTGGCGTCCATCCGGGCCGCGATGTACATCCGGGACTGGGCCGGGCTGAGGGGGTAACTGTCGGCCGCCGGGGCCTTCGCCATGGCGTCGGCCGAATCGGTCAGCTGGACGCAGCCGGCCAGGGTGGCCGGGGTGGACGCGGCGAAGATGTCGGCCACCGCCACCTCGATGCCGTAGTGCCCCTTCAGATGGGCGGCCAGGCTGGTGGCTTTGAGCGAGTCGCCACCGAAGGCGAAGAAGTCATCGTCAGGACCCATCTCGCCGTAACCCAGCACCTGACGGAAGGAGTCGCGCACCATCTCCAGCGTGTCACCGGCGCCGATGGCCAGCATCGATGGCTGCTGGGTCGGCTCCGACTCGTCGGCCACTCCGATGCCATAGGGGAACAGGTTGCGGTCGAACACATACCCGGGCAGTGAGATCCGCCGGCCGGCCGAGTGGCTGCTCCAGTCGAGCTCCAGTCCGGCCGACCACAGCCGACCCAGGGCGGTGAGCAGATAGGCCTCGTCGGCCAGCGGCTCACGGGGCCCCCGCAACAGGTCGACGAAGGTCTGGTCCGGTTGGATGGTGGGATCGTCGGCCACAAAGGTCATGAGGCTGCGACCAGGCCCCATCTCGATCCCCAGCATCGGACCCTGGGCCAGCATGGTCCGGATGCTGCCGGCGAACTGGACGACATCGGTGATGTGGTGGCCCCAGTACTCCGCCTCCCTCATCTCGCCGTCGCCGACCAGCTGTCCGGAACGGTTGGAAATGATGGGAATGGAGGGATCGGCCATCTCGACCTGTTCGACCGCGGCCACGAACGCCTCGGCCGCATCGGCCATCATCGGCGTATGGAAGGCGTGGGAGGTCTTGAGGGTGCTGCTACGGATGCCCTGTTCCTTGAGCCGCTGTACCACCTGATCGACCGCGTTCGGCTTCATGCCGAGCACCGAACGCTGGGTCGAGTTGTCGAGCGACACCCAGACGTCGTCGATGGCCTCGACCAGCGGCCGGACCCGCTCGGCCGATGCCGCCGCCGCCACCATGACTCCCGGTTCCTGGCCCTGCATCAGCTTGCCCCGCTCCCGGACCAGGCGGGCTGCGTCCTCCAGGCTCCACACCCCGGCCAGGGTGGCCGCCGTCAGCTCGCCGACGCTGTGGCCCAACATGACAGCTGGGGTGACGCCGTAGGATTGGAGGACCTTGGCCAGGGCGAACTGGGTACTGAACAGGGCGTACTGCGACCATTCGGTGTGGTGCAGTCTGGCGTCGTCGGGGCCGTGGATGATAGTGCGGAAGGTGTCGGCCTCATCACTGGGGAGCAGGCCGATCAGCTCATCCATCCAGTGCCGGAACAGTACACCGGTCGAGCTGGTGCTCTGGTACAAGTTCAATCCCATCATGTGGTATTGGTTGCCCTGGCCGGAGAACAGCCACGCCACCGGGCGACCCGGTATGGCTTCCACCGCGGCGGTGGCGGTCAGGCGCTGGACCCAGTAATCAGCCTCCCGAGGCTCGTCGCTGGCCACCACCATCGACTTGCGGACGGGCAGCTCGGCCCGACCATGACGCAGGGTGTAGGCGGCGTCGGCCGCCGACATCTCGTCGTCGTCGGCCAGCTGCCGCACCACTCGCTCGGCCGTGTTGCCGAGGGCACTGCCGGTGGCGGCTGAGAACTGGAGGAGTTCGAATGGCCGGTCGGTGGTCGCCTCGGTGACCGGTGCCTCCTCCACGATCATGTGCACGTTGGTTCCTCCCACCCCGAAGGAGTTGATCCCGGCCCGCCGGTTTTCGCCGGGCCAGGCCTGGCCCTGGCTGCTCACGGTGAAAGGGGTGGAGGTCAGGTCGATGGTGGGGTTGGGCTCGTTGTAGTTGCAGGTGCCGGGCAGGAACCGGTGCTTCAGACTCAGCGCCACCTTGCTCAGGCCGACGGCCCCGGCGGCCGAGTCGGTGTGGCCGACGTTGCCCTTGACCGAACTCAGCACACAGCTGCCGGTCCGACGTTGGGAGAACACCCTGGTCAGCGAGGCCACTTCGATCGGATCTCCCAGGAAGGTCCCGGTTCCATGGGCCTCGACGAAGGAAACGGTGGCCGGATCCACGCCGGAGGCCTCGTATGCGGCCAGCGTCGTTTCGTACTGGCCGTCTTCGCTGGGAGCGGTGTAGGACAGCTTGCGGCCGCCGTCGTTACCGACGGCCGACCCCTTGATCACGGCGTAGACGGGGTCGTGGTCACGCAGGGCGGCGTCGATCGGTTTGAGGAGCAGGAGGGAGCCGCCGCTGGAAAACACCGTTCCTCTGGCGCCGGCGTCGAAGGGGCGACAGTGGCCGTCGGGGGACAGCATCATGCCGTCGACGTAGTGGTAGCCGCCCTGGTCCGGCAGTTCAATCGAGACTCCGCCGGCCACCGCCATGTCACATTCGCCGGCCCGTAGCGACTGGGCGGCCAGATGCACGGTGAGCAATGAGGTCGAACAACCGGTCAAGGCGGAAAGAGACGGGCCCCGTAGGTCGAAGAAGTACGACAGCCGGGTGCTCAGGAAGTGGTTGGTGGCCAGGGTGAAGTTCTCGTAGGCGTGACCGAAGGAAGGCGCCTCCAGAAGGGCCTTCTGGTACCAGGCGAAGTCGTCGTTGCCGCCGGCAAACACCCCGACCCGGCCGGGCAGCGATCGAGGGTCGTAACCGGCATCCTCGCAGGCGTGCCAGAAGCATCGGTAGAGGAGCCGCAGCTGGGGGGAGGTGCTGGCCACCTCGGCCGGCGAGATCTTGAACAGAACCTCGTCGAAGCGGTCGGTCTCGGTGACCCGGCCCCGAGCCTTCACGTAGTTGGGGTCTCTGATATCGCTCTCGGACACACCGAGGGCCCTCAGCTCGTCGTCTTCGTAGAACGTGATCGATTCCCGGCCCTGCTGAAGATTGAGCCAGAACCCCTGGACATCGATCGCCCCCGGGACCTCGACACCGATGCCGATGATGGCGATGTCCTGGTGGGTCGCCGTCTCCGACCTCGCGACCGGCGGCGCGCTGATCGGGGCCGGCTTCTCCTCGAAGAGATCGGACTGGTCGTGCACGGTGGGTCGCTTCAGCAACTCGGTTATCGGGATCTCACGACCGAACTCCTCCAGCAACTCGAGTTGCAGCCGCATGAGGCTGAGGGAGTTGCCGCCCTGTTCGAAGAACGACGCCTCCGGGTTGATGTCGATGTCACCCAGTACCGCCTTCCAGCGCCGCAGGATCCTCTGCTGGGCCGGAAGGTCGGAGGGTTCGGTCTCGGCCGTTGCCCCGCTGGCGGCCAACTGGGCCATGAGGGCCCGCCGGTCGAGTTTGCCGGCGGTGGATCGGGGCATCTCCTCGATCTTGGCCAGCAGCGAGGGAACCATCTGGGGTTGTAGTCGCTGCCCGATGGCGGTCCGTACATCGGCGACCGAGACGCCGGCCCGACCGGTGAAGAAGCCGACCAGACGGGGCGGAACGGTGTCGTCGACCAGGACGGCGGCCTCCACCACTCCATCGGTCCGCAGGAGGGCCTGTTCGATCTCGCCCAGCTCCATGCGTATACCGCCCACCTTGACCTGGCGATCGATGCGGCGGATGAAGGCGAACCGGCCGTCGTCCCGGAGGAGTCCGAGGTCACCGGTGCGGTACATTCGCCCCATGTGGGCCGGGTCGGATTCGGGGTCGAAGAAGGGGTTGGCGACGAACTGGGTGGCGTTGAGTTCGTCGCGGTTGAGGTAGCCGACGGCCACGCCGGCACCGGCGATGCATACCTCGCCCGGCATGTCGACACCGCACAGCTCGCCGTTGCGGTCGATCACGTAGACGCGGTAGTCGTTGAGTGGCACCCCGATCGGGGCGACGGCATCACGGTCGGTGGCGGTGATGGTGCTATGGGTGGCCCACATCGTCGCCTCGGTCGGACCGTACACGTTTTCCAGCGTGCAGTTGAGCGACAGCCGGAAGAATCGGTCGACGATGTCACTGGTGAGTGCCTCACCGCCGCTGAACAGATAGCGAACACCGGAGAGGTCGGTCGCCCGGCCGGTCGAGTCGGCTACGTCGAGAAGAAGGCGGAGTAGGGTGGGGGTGAAGTTGACATGGGTGATGTTGTGTTGCCGGATGGTGGCCAGCAAAGCCGACGGGTCGGCTTCCTGGCCGACGGGGAGGATATGGAGCCGGCCCTCTCCCATAAGCCAGCCGTAGATCTCGGTACCGAAAATGTCGAAGGTAAACGCCGTTTTCAACAAAAAGACGTCGTCGATGGTCAACGGGAACCGGTGTTCCAGATCCAGGGCCGTGTTCTTGATGTTGGCGTGGGTGATGACCACGCCCTTGGGCACTCCGGTGGATCCGGAAGTGTATTCGATATAGAGGATGTCATCGGGACCTACCTCCACCGGGGCCATCTGCTCGCGGATCTCGGTTCTCTCGTCGCTTCTGAGTGAGGCGAAATCATCCCAAAGGTCGATATCTAGTCGAACTGCTCCTTCCGGTAGATCGATCTCGATATCTGACATCGTAAGAACGAGGGAGACCGAAGCGTCCTCGAAGATCTGGCTCAGGCGCTCCGCTGGAAGGTTGTCAGCCAGTGGTACATAATGGCAGCCGGCCAGTATTGTTCCGAACAAGCCGGCCAGTAGTTCCGAACCGCGCGGTAACAATACGGCCACCGGCTGCCTTATGCTGTCAGTCTGAATGGTGCCGATTGCCTCGATGATGTGATGCTGCACGATTGCGGCGGCATCGTGGACCCAGGCGTTGGTATAGGTCCGGCTGCTGTCGGACCAAGCGATCCGATCGGGGTTTGCCGTTACCTTGCCCAGAAAGACCGAACCGAGATCGCTCGGTTCCCAGTCGAAGTAGTGGGTTTGGCTCAAACGATCGACAAGTCCGGTCGTTTCCTCCGCCGATATGGACGGTAGGGCGGAAACGGGGGAGTCGAGGTGCTCGGGGATCCGCTCCAGGAGGTGAACATAGCGTTGGGCCAATCGCCTGACCTTGTCTTCGGAAAGCGACGTCTCCTTGAACTGGAAGACCAGTTCGGCCTCGTTGCCGATCTGTTCGATCAGGACCGTGAGTAGACCGGGGAACATGACCCGGTCGTTCCGGACGGCACCGAGAACGCCGTCGGGGTAGGCCGGATAGCGATCCTTGATGAAGGTGATGTCGAAGACCCGACCCAGAGCCGGGTACTCGCCCAGGAGGTCGGCCACCGGGTACTCCAGGTGGCTCCACGTCGACAGTATCTCGTTGCGAACGTGTTCGAGCATGGTGCGAACCGTCAGCTGAGGATCGGCATCGACGTGGACCGGAAGTGTCTTGATGAAACAGCCGACACTCTGCTCCATCTCGATCTCCGGGCGGTCGGTGAAGGGCGTGGCCACCGACAGGTGATCAACATCGGCGTAGCGGGCCAGTAGGAGCCCAAAAGCCCCCAAATACAGCGTGAATTCGGAGATTCGGGCCTGCTGGGAGGCGGTGCGAACCGAGGTGTTCAGCTCAGCCGACAACGGAATCCGGATCTCCCGTCCGGGAGCGTCAATGGGCTGGGGCGGCATCCAGTGCGAGAGGTCGGCGGCCTGCTGTCGTTCCAGATTCTCCCGCCAGAACGTACGGTACTCGGCCTCCTGATCGGTGACCTCACCGTCGAGTCGCTGAGCGTGGAACTGCTCCTGGTACAAGGCAAAGCCCGGGTCGACCTCGATCGAAGGGTCGGGATCCGGACCGTCGGCCCGGGCCAGCGACATGATCCGCTCGGCCAGAACACTGGCCGACATGCCGTCGGCGATCAGGTGGTGACAGACCACGATCAGGCGGTCCTCGTCGGTCAGCCGGCCGTGCACCACTCGGAACAGCGGCGCCGCTTGCAGGTCGAAAGCCGTTTCCGTCGCTTCGCCCACCGCCGATTCGACCTCGTGCTCCCTACCGCGGAAGTCCACCGTTGTGAGAGGCACGGCGACGTCGTCGGACAGCTGATAGTAGAGGCCGTCCTTATCGTTGACAATCGAGCTTCGCAGGGCCGGTTGTTCGTCCATCACCCGAGCCAATGCCGAGTGGAGACTGTTGGGATCGAGCGGCTCCACCCGCAGGTGAAGGACCACGTGGTAGTCGGACGCCTCCCTCACGTGGCAGTCGAAGTACATGCCTTGCTGAGTAATTGATAGTGGCAACTGCTCGTTGAGCATTCTCACTCTGATCCTGTTGAGCCGCGGCCACTATGGCGCTGGGATTTTAACGTCGATAACCGCCGGACATCGTTATCCTTAGCCTGATTTCACAACCCTAATTTTCCGTAAACTTCATTGTCAAGCCCGCCCCAAGTCGGCTGACATCGTTAGCCAATCGGTCCAATCTTTTTGTTCTGAAAAGTTTCATCTTGTTGGCTTCGTGGGCTTACTGGGGTGATCATTTTCGGCCCAGTTCGAGATCTCCCAGCGAGTTGACGGGTGATATGCATCGAGGTAAGTTCGGTTATGGCGCACTGAGCCGGATTTTTCTTTGAGGCGGCTTGGAAATCAATCTGGAAGGATGTTCCGTTGTCTGGCTGTTTATCTGGTGCCGATGGGAGCTGAGATCTCGTGACTGCTCAGAGGACCATCGCAATAATCGGGGCCGGCGTCATGGGCAAGGACATCGCCTTGGCCAACGCCATGAGCGGTCATCGTGTGCTACTTCACGACGACGATGAGTCCGTCATGGCCGCTGCTCCCTCTCAGCTGAAGTCGTTGCTCCGAAAGTTCCGCATGCTCCGACCGCCTTCCGGCGAGTCCGAGCCGGCCACCTTGGTGTTGGAGCGCATACACACGGTTGACCGCCTCCAGGACCTGGGCAAACCCGATTGGATAATCGAAAACGTGGTGGAGGACATTGCCGTCAAAGAAGAGCTGTTCACCAAGCTTCGCCCGTTGGTGTCGAGCGACACCCTGATTGCGGTCAACACCAGTTGCGTGCCCATCACCCGAATAGCGGCGCTGCTGGACGAACCGGCCAATGTCATCGGCATGCACTTCATGAACCCGGTGCCACTCATCGATGCGGTCGAGGTCATCCTGGGCACCAAGACGTCGGCAGCCACCGAAGCCGCCGGGCGGGAGTATCTCGCATCGATCGGCAAAGAGGCCATCGTCGTCAACGACAGTCCGGGATTCGTGTCGAATCGGTTGTCCCATCTCTTCATGAACGAAGCGGCCTTCCTCGTCCAGGAGGGCGTGGCCCAACCGGCCGAAGTCGATGCCGTGTTCACCAAGGGATACGCCCACCAGATGGGCCCCCTGGCCACCGCCGATCTCATCGGCCTCGACACCGTCGTCCGGTCGCTGGCCGTGCTCTACCAGGAGTTTGGCGACCCCAAATTTCGCTGTTGCCCTTTGCTGCGACGCATGGTTGACGCCGGCCATCTCGGCCGCAAGAGCGGGCAGGGCTTCTTCAACTATCGGAATCCCGACGTCCAGCCGACCCAGGTGGCCTGAATGACCAGTACCGCACAGACCAAGACGGCCAAGTGTGTTGTCTGGGATCTGGATGACACGCTGTGGAACGGCACGCTCACCGCCGGCGACGACACCATACTGCGCCCCGGTGTGCTCGACGTCCTGCACACTCTCGACCGCCGAGGGATCCTGCTGTCGATAGCCAGCAAGAACAACCACGTCGATGCCATTGGTCGCCTGACCGAGCTGGGTATCGCCGATCTGTTCGTCGAGCCTCAGATCTCCTGGCAACCGAAATCGGCCTCCATCGCCGCCCTGCAGAAGGCGCTCAACATCGGGATGGACACCATCATGTTCATCGACGATCAGGAGTTCGAGCGGGACGAGGTCGTGTTCAACCACCCCGAGGTGGAGACCATCGACGCCTCCGACTACCAGTCGCTGCCCGACATGGATCGGTTGAATCCCGCAATCGTGAGCGACGAGGCCCACCGAAGGCGGGCCATGTACCTGGAGAACAAGCAGCGGGAGGAGTCCGAGGAGTCGTTCCAGGGACCTCAGGAGGACTTTCTGGCCACCCTCGGGATGAAGTTGGCCATCTCCCATGCCACAAAGGCCGATCTCCTGCGGCTGGAGGAGTTGACGCTACGGACCAACCAGCTCAACTCGACCGGCATCCACTTCTCGGCCGACGATCTCGAGGCGTTGATTGAGGATCCAGGCCACGATCTCTGGGTCTGTGAGCTGGTTGATCGCTACGGATCCTACGGCAAGGTGGGCATGGCACTGGTTCGGACCGAACCCGATGCCTGGACCATCAGGTTGCTTCTGATGTCGTGCCGAACCGTTTCCAAGGGCATCGGCACCGTCCTGCTGACGTTCTTGATTCGCAGCGCCGCCGAGAACAATGTCCGGCTGTTCGCCGACCTGCGCCGAACCGGACGTAACCGGCAGATGGTGCTCACCTACCAGCTGGCCAATTTCCACGTCACCGCCACCAACGACGACATCAACACCTACGAGAACGACCTCTCGATCCTGCCTGAATATCCCGACTACCTGGAACTGCAAATCACGTGACCACAAACGATCAGACCATGCAAGAGGCGGCCAACGTCTCAAACCACATCCGCGACTTCATAGCCGACAACACCAGTAAGGCGGCCGAGCTGGGCGACGACGACAACATCTTCGAGCTGGGTTTCGTAACCTCGCTGTTCGCCATGCGGCTGCTCGAGTTCATCGAAGTGACGTTCGATGTGGAGGTGCCCGACGAGTCGATCACACTCACCAACTTCAGCACCGTGAACCGCATGACCGAACTGGTGCAATCGCTGCGAGGAGCCAATGCCTAACGCTTCCGCCGACCTGCTGGAACGGGCCCGCACGTTCGCCAAGGAGACCTTACGGCCTCAGGCGGCGGAGTTCGACCGGACCGAGATTCTTCCCCGTAAGATCGTCCTCGATCTGGCATCGGGCGGCTTCCTGGGAGCACCGATCCCTGAGAAGTGGGGTGGTGCCGGTCTCGATCCCCTGGAATACGGAGACCTCACCGAGATATTCAGCCGCGCCTGCACGTCCACTCGCACCCTCCTGACCGTTCACACCTCGCTGGTGGGCGAGACGCTGATGGTCCACGGATCAAAGGAGCTGAAGGATCGCTACCTGCCCCGGATTGCCAGTGGTGAGTCGATCGCCTGTTTCGCCCTGTCCGAACCCCGGGTCGGTTCCGACGCCGCTGCGGTGGCTACCCGCTACCAGAAGGACGGCGATACCTACATCCTCAAGGGCACCAAGCGCTGGATCTCCTTCGCCGATGTCGCCGACCTGTTCCTCATCGTGGCCAACGGGGACCAGGGGCCCTGCGCTTTCATGGTGGAACGGTCGTTCGGCGGCATCGAAACCACCCACATAACCGGGATGCTGGGCAGTCGGGCCACCCACCCGGCCGAGATCGAAATGCGAGACGTGATCGTGCCGGCCAAGAACCGGGTGGCCGCCGAGGGTGCCGGATTCACCTTCGTGGCCAGCACCGCCCTCACGGCCGGCCGCTACAGCGTGGCCTGGGGCGGCGTCGCTATTGCCTCCGAGGCCCTCGACGTCATGTCGGTCTACGCCCTGGAGCGCGAACAATTCGGACAACCGATTGCCAACCATCAGCTCGTTCGAGCCATGGTGGCCGATGCCTGGGTTTCGGCTGCCGCCGCCCGCGAGCTGGCCATGAAGGCCGGACGGTCAAGGGCCCAACGAACAGGCGACGCCGTCATCGACACCAGTGTGGCCAAGCAGTATGCCGCCGGAGCGGCATTCCGCAACGCCGCCGACGCGGTGCAGATCCTCGGTGGCAACGGATGCTGGTCGGGCCATTCCGCTGAACGGTTGTTCAGGGACTCCAAGATCCTCGAAATCATCGAGGGCAGCAAACAGATTCAACAGCTCATCATCTCCGACCATGCTTTGGCCGCCGCCGGCCGTAAGCCAAAGATGGGCCTCTATCAGTGAACCCGTCCCGGCGGCAGAACCAGGGGGAGTTCAGCCCGTCGGAACGGTCACCGGTCTTCGTCTTTCCCGGTCACGGCACAATCTTCGCCCGGATGGGCGGCGAGCTCCACCAATCGTCGCCCGGTTTCGCCCGCCATCTGGCCGACTGCCAGGACGCCTTCTCGCCCCATCTCGACTGGTCGGTGATCGATGTGGTCACCGGCCGCCCCGGGGCCCCCGACTACCAGCGGATCGATGTGCTGGAACCGGTACTGGTCTGTTTGGCCATCGCCCTGGCCAGAACCTGGGTTGACGCCGGAGTGCAGCCGGCAGCCGTGGTCGGGTTCAGCCTGGGAGAAATTCCGGCCGCCGGATTCGCCGGGGCCATGTCGCTGGAGGAGACCGCCCGGGTCACCGTGGCGGTGGCCGAGGCTCAAGCCACCTTGGCCGGTACCGGGGCCATGGCCGGGGTGAAGCTGTCGAAGGCCGATGCCACAGAACGTATCGCCGGAATAGACGGCATCGAAGTGGTGGGAGAACTCTCGCCCCGGTTCGTGGTCATCTCCGGGGCTTCCGAGGGCATCACCGGGCTGGTGGGCGAGCTACGTTCGGAGCGGGTGGCCGCTCAGGAGATCCCATTCGACTTCGCCCCTCACTCGCCCCTGGTCGGCTCTCTCCAGGACACACTGCTGGCCGCTCTGGGCCAGGGAACCATGGGTGGCTCCCGGATCCCCATCTACTCCAGTCTGACGGGTGGGGTGATCGAGACCGACGGCCGCCCGGCCGCCCACTGGTACGAGGTGATGCGGGAACCCTTCAGCTTCAACCAGGCGGTTCTGACCGCCCTGGACGATGGTCATGACGCTTTCGTTGAATTCAATCCCCATTCCAACCTCGGGCCGGTGTTCAACGAGATCTTCGCCGCCGCCGACAGCGGTGCGGTGGCCCTCAGCACCATGCGCCGGGACCGGCAAGGACTCGATCGCCTGACGGCCAGCCTGCAGGAAGCGGCCCAACACGGCTTGGTGACCGAGCTGGACTCGCCGGCATCGTCGTTCCCGGCGGAATCGTCGAGCGGCACGGTCGCCCCGGCGGTCAGCGAGACCGTCGATGTCGACGCCGCCATCGACGAGCTGCTGGACACCGTGGTGGCCCGGGTGACGAAGGAGCTGGCATCGGTGGCCGGAGCAGCCCCTCCGCTGGCTCCCGACGAGGTGAGGCTGCTGGGCGAGGACGCCCGAGACGTGAGCATGTTCGATCTCGGTCTCAGCTCATTCGAGCTGATCGTGTTGCAGGAACGGTTGCAGGAGGAGACCGGTGTCGAGCTGGAAAGCACCTTTGTCCTCGACCACCTGACGGTTGCCCTCATGGTGGCAGAGATCAGAGATCGGTCCGGCGCCGCCGGCGCCCAGACCTCGGCTTCGGCCCGGGTTATCGGCCCCACGAACACGGCAACCGGGCCGACCAATGAGCCGATTGCCATCGTGGGCATGTCGATGCGGTTGCCGGGCCGAATCCGCAACCGGAGCCAACTGTGGGGCCTCTTGGCCAACGAGATCGATCCTGTCCGACCCATTGATCCTGCGCGGTGGTCTTACAGTCCGCTTGATACATCAGAAATCACTACCACTGATGGTGGATATTTGGAAAATATCGATCAGTTTGCGCCGCTTTTCTTCAAAATATCCCCCAAAGAGGCGATGTCGATGGATCCCCAGCAGCGCCTACTGCTGGAGCTGACCTGGGAGGCCCTTGAGGACGCCGGAGCCGATCCGTTCGAGATCGGTCACGACCGCAGGATCGGAACCTACATCGGTATTGTGGCCAACGACTACCTGCAGGTTGGCCGAGACATGGGTGTCATTCCCGACGCCTACACCACGATCGGCTCACTGGGCAGCACCGCAGTCGGCCGTATCGCCCATGTGCTCGGGTTCGAAGGTCCCAGCTTGGCCGTCGACGTCGCCTGTGCATCCTCGGTCCACGCCCTGCATCTGGGATCCGAGGCCTTGCGGCAAGGAACCTGCGACGCGGTGGTGGCCGGGGCCGTCAACCTCATCCTCAGTCCAGAACCGCACATCTCGTTCTCCCGGCTGGGAGCCCTGTCGCCCAGCGGACGGTGTCGTAGCTTCGACGAATCGGCCGACGGCTACATCCGTAGCGAGGGCGGGGCCATCGTGATCCTCAAGCGGCTCTCCGACGCCGAACGTGACGGCGACGACATCGTCGCTCTGATCACCGGTTCCTCCATCAACCACAACGGTGGCGGCGGCGGGGGATTCACCGTGCCCAACGGCAAGGCCCAGGCCCATGTGATCACCGAGGCGCTGAGTCGGGCCGGGCTCACCATCGACGACATCTCCTACCTCGAGGCTCACGGGTCTGCCACTCCGATCGGTGACCCTCAGGAGGTCAATGCCGCCGCCCGGGTGTTCGCCGGCCGGCGGGAGCCACTGCCGGTGAGTAGCGTCAAGTCGAACCTCGGGCACCTGGAGGTGGCGGCGGGCATGGCCGGCCTGTGTCGCGTGATCGCCTCCATGGAACATGGCCAGATACCACCCACGCTGCACTTCCGGGGGCCCAATCCGCTGGTGGATTGGGAGCGGATTCCGATCCGGGTGGCTGATCGGCTCATGCCCTGGGAGCCGACTGACGGCCCCCGCCGAGCCGGTCTCAGCTCGTTCGGTCTCAACGGGGCCAACGCTCATGCCATCATCGAACAGTACGATTCCAACGGCCGCATTTCCGAGGGCCACGACTCCAACGGCCACGGCATCGTCGGCCAGGATGCCGTCAGCCAGGATGCCGTCGGCCACGATGCCGACCCCGGCCCGGTTCCTCGTCTGATCCCGGTATCGGCCAACGCAGCCGGCGCCGTCACCGAAGCGTTGCACGACATCGGGGCCTGGGCCACCAAGCCCAGCGCCCGACTCGACAATCTCTCCTACACCTGGAGTCGTCGGCGATCCCTGCCCTACCGGCGGGCCGTGGTGGCCGACACGATCGAGGATGTGGCCCAAGGCGTGGCCGGCGGACCCGAACCCCAGCCGGTCCCGGCCGACACCAACCCTGTGGTGTTCGTGTTCGCCGGTCAGGGAACCCAGTACCCCGGTATGGCCCTGGAGTTGTACCGGTCCTCCAGTCAGGTGCGGTCGGTGCTCGACCAACTGGATGCCGAATTCGCCGAGGTGGCCGATATCTCCATCCTCGACCGGTTGCATCATGGCGACGAGGAGGCATTCGGTACGCCGCTGGTCAATCAACCTCTGATCTACTCGGTCGAAATGGCGCTGGCCGCCTACTGGCGGTCGATGGGCGTGACGCCGGCGGCAGTGCTGGGCCACAGCATCGGTGAGTACGCCGCGGCCTGCGTGGCCGGGGTGATGACCAGGCGTCAGGCCGTGGAACTGGTAGCCCACCGGGCCCAGGTCATGGCTGAATCGACGGCCAAGGGATCGATGGCCACGGTGATGTGCTCGCTCGAAAAAGCACAGCAACTGGTGGAAAGCCATCGAGATGTGGCCGTCGCCGCTGTCAATGCTCCGGAGAACATCACCATTTCCGGCGAAGCGGAGAGCTTGGCTGAAGTGCTGAAATTGGCTCGAAAACAACGAATATTCGTTGAACGCCTCAGCGTATCGCACCCCTTCCACTCACCGCTCATGGTGCCGAGTGCCGAACGCCTCCTGGATCGCATCGAACACCACACTTTCATGGCACCGTCGATCGCCTGGACCTCCACCCTCAGTGGCTCCATGATGTCGGCCGATGAACCGGTCGAAGCCGACCACTGGAGCCGGCATCTGGTCGAACCGGTTCTCTTTGCCGATGCTCTCCAGGTGGTGATGGACCATACCGGCGACCCCACGTTCGTCGAGATCGGGACCATGGCCACGCTGGGTGGGCTTATCGCCCAGCAGGTCGACGCCGAGGTGCTGATCGTGCCCAGCCTTCGCCAAGGCCGAAGCGACGTTCGGCAGTTCCTGGAGAGCGTCGGCACGTTGTGGGAGAACGGCCATGCCGTCGACTTCGCCGCTCTACCTCAGGCGTCGGGCCGCCTGGTCCATGACCTGCCGCCCCGACCCTTCGCCCGCGACCGGGTATGGCTCACCCCGCCGACCGGGGCGGAGGCCGCCGAACGACGGTCGGTAGCCGTCGCTGATCCAGTGAACGACCAAGAACCGCCAGGGCAAGAACCGGCAATGGAAGAAGCAGTACCGATGAGTGAAACCCAGAACCTGACCACCGAGGAATCGATCCGTCAACAGCAACGCGGCGAGGTCCTCGACGCCATTGTCCAGTCGCTGCATCAAATAAGTGGGGTGGAGGTCGAGCTGCTGGGTGAGGACACCGAGTTGTTCGCCCTGGGGGTGGATTCCCTGATGCTGGTCCAGATGGGCAACCGGATAACCAAGCGGTTCGGTGTTGACATCCCCATTCGCACCTTCTTCGAGTCGCTGCACACCGTTGGCGTGCTGGTCGACTACGTGGCCGACCGGATGCCGATCGAGATCCCGGAGCCCGATCTTGCTCCCATTATCGACCTCGATGCCAGTCCGCCGCCCCAGCTGACGGTGGTGGCAGAGTCCAGCGCGCCCACCCCAGCCCCTGAGCCGGCGGAACCGGCCATGGTTTCCCAACCGAGCGTGGCCCCGCCGGTGGCCGGAGTCCAGACCGGGTATTCCATGCCGGCCGTCTCGTCGCCGGCCGTTCCTCTGGCCGCCGGGGTCGAAGGCATCGTCCAGGCCCAGCTAGGGCTCATGCGACAGCAGCTCGAGTTGCTGAACGGTGGTTCTCCGACCGCCAACCTGAATCCGGCACCGGCCTCGCCCCCGGCGGCGGCCGCTGCCAGCGCCGATGGCCCGCTCCCGGCCATCTCGGCGCCCCCGGCAACTCCGTCGAAGCCGAAGGCCAACTTCTCCGACCAGTACAACAACATCGCACTTGAAGACGACGACTTGACCCCGGAGCAGGCGGCAACGGTTGCCGCCTTCGTGGCCGAACACGTGGCCAAGACGGGTCAGTCGAAGGAGTATGCGGCCAAGCACCGGGAAACTCTGGCCGACTGGATCGCCTCGCTCAACTTCAATCCCAGCCTGAAGGAGACCGTGTACCCGGTGGTGTCGGCCCGGTCGGACGGGGCCTACTTCTGGGACCTGGACGGCAACCGCTACCTCGACACGACCATGGGCTACGGCGTGCACTTCTTCGGCCATCAGCCCGACTTCCTGGTGGACGCCCTCCAGACACAGCTGGCCTGTGGCTACGAACTGGGGCCCCAGAACCTGTTG
Source organism: Acidimicrobiales bacterium (assembly GCA_965216685.1). Classification (GTDB taxonomy): domain Bacteria; phylum Actinomycetota; class Acidimicrobiia; order Acidimicrobiales; family SZUA-35; genus JAHELU01. The sequence goes on along the minus strand of OZ244195.1, from coordinate 633,533 downwards.
GCCGGTGAGGTGGCCGAGCTGATCCATGAGATGACAGGGGCCCAGCGGGTGGCCTTCTGCAACACGGGAACCGAGGCGGTCATGGTGGCCCTCCGGCTGGCCCGGGCCGTGAGCGGACGGGACAAGATCGTTCGTTTCACCACCGCCTTCCACGGTTCGTTCGACGGTGTGCTGGCCGAGTCCGACGGCGAGAACACCATGCCGATGTCGATCGGTATTCCCCAGTCGATGGTCGACGACACCATGGTTTTGACCTACGGCAGCCGCCGGTCGCTCGACCCGATTCGAGAGAACGCCGACCAGATAGCCGCCGTGCTGGTGGAGCCGGTACAGACCCGGAATCTGACCAACCAGCCGGTTGAGTTCCTGCGAGACCTGCGCAAGATCTGCACCGAGCACGACATCGCGCTGATCTTCGACGAGATCGTGGTGGGCTTCCGGGTCGAAATCGGTGGAGCCCAGACCTACTTCGGCATCGAGTCCGACATGTCGCTGTACGGCAAGCTGGTGGCCGGCGGAATGCCCATCGGGATCATCGCCGGTCGAGCCGACTACCTGAATGCCGTCGACGGCGGGTCGTGGAGCGACGGCGACGACTCCAAGCCGGCCGCCCCGACCACTTTCTTCGCCGGAACGTTCTGCAAGCATCCGCTGACCATGGCCGCCTGTCGAGCCGTGCTCTTGAAGTTGCGTGAGGAAGGCGACGAGAAGCTGGCCGAGATCAACGATCGAACGGCCCGGTTCGCTCAGCTGGCCAATGACTTCTTCACCCGGGAGCATGTACCACTACGGGTGGTGTACTTCTCCTCGGTCTATCGCTACGAGACCGTGCCGGCCCAGGACATGTCGGGCCTGGGTTTCGCCGCCAACCTGTTCTTCAAGCTGTTGCTCCACCACGGCGTGTTCGTATGGGAGAAGCGACTGGGCTTCTTCACCATGGCTCACACCGATGAACACATCGACGAGATCATGGCCGCCCTGGGAGCCAGCCTGGCCACCATGCGGGCCGGTGGATTCGAGTTCCTCCGGGCCGGGGCGCCCATGCCGGCCACCATCTAGTCCCGGCTGATCTCGGCCGACCTTCGAAAGATTGCAGTAAAAAGCGAGGCGACGCCTCGCTTTTTACTGCAATTCTCGCCTGAGGGTCAGGCGGCGGCCAAGCGCTGTTCCAGCGATGCCAGCTCAGCCGCCAGTTCCGCCGGCAGCTTGTCGCCGAAGCGGGCGAAGTGCTCCCGGATCAGGGCGATCTCGGCCCGCCACGACTCCTCGTCGACGGCCAACAGTTTGGCCATGGTGTCTTCGTCGAGGTCGAGGCCGCTGATGTCGATGGCGCCGGAAGCGGGCACATTGCCGATGGCCGTCTCCACCATCTCCCCCTGACCGGCCACTCGCTCCAGAACGAACTTGAGAATACGGGAGTTCTCCCCGAACCCGGGCCACAGGAATCGACCGTCGTCGCCCCGACGGAACCAGTTGACCCAGAACAGTTTGGGCAGCTTGTCGGCCGTGGTGACCGAGCCGATCGACAACCAATGGGCGAAATAGTCGGCCATGTTGTAGCCGCAGAACGGCAGCATGGCGAACGGGTCGAACCGCACCTGGCCCACGGCCCCGGCGGCGGCCGCCGTCTTCTCCGAGCTCATGATCGAACCCAGAAACACGCCGTGGTTCCAGTCCTTGGCCTCGGTGATGAGTGGGACGTTGGTCGCCCGCCGTCCGCCGAACAGGATGGCCGAGATGGGTACCCCTTCGGGGTCGTCCCACTCGGGGGCGATCGACGGACACTGATCGGCCGGCGCGGTGAACCGGGCGTTGGGATGGGAGGCCGGGGTTTCCGACTCGGGCGTCCAGGTCTGACCGGTCCAGTCGGTGAGCCGGGCCGGCGGCTCGGCCGTCATCTCCTCCCACCACACGTCGTCGTCCTCGGTCTTGGCCACGTTGGTGAACACACAGTTGCTGTGGAGGGTGGCCATGGCGTTGGGATTCGTTTCATCCGAGGTGCCGGGGGCGACACCGAAGAAACCGGCTTCGGGGTTGATGGCACGGAGTCGGCCGTCGTCGCCGAACTTCATCCAGGCGATGTCGTCGCCGATGGTTTCGACCTTCCAGCCCGGAAGCGTCGGAATCAGCATGGCCATGTTGGTCTTGCCGCAAGCCGAGGGAAAGGCGGCGGCCACGTACTTCTTCTCACCGTTGGGCGGCGTGACCCCGATGATCAGCATGTGTTCGGCCAGCCAACCGTCGTCACGGGCCATGGTGGAGGCGATGCGCAGGGCAAAGCACTTCTTACCCAGCAGGGCGTTGCCCCCATAGCCCGATCCGTAGCTCCAGATCCGCTTGCTCTCGGGGAAGTGCACGATGAACTTGTTCTCGCCGTCGCAGGGCCAGGGAACCTCGCTACGGCCGTCGACCAGCGGGTAGCCGACAGAGTGCACACATGGCACCCAGTCGCCGTCGCCCAACACCTCGAGAGCGCCCGCCCCCATGCGGGTCATGGTCCGCATCGAGGCCGCCACATAGGCCGAGTCGGTCAGCTGCACGCCGACGTGGGCGATGGGGGAGCCCAGCGGCCCCATGGAGAACGGTACGACATACATAGTGCGGCCCCGCATGGAACCCTGGAAGAGCTCCAACATCTGGGCTTCCATCTCCGCCGGATCACGCCAGTTGTTGGTCGGTCCGGCGTCGGCCTCCTTCTGGCAGCAGATGAAGGTCCGTTCCTCCACCCGGGCCACGTCGGCCGGATCGGATTGGGCCAGGTAGCTGTTGGGTCGCTTGGCTTCGTTCAGTTTGGTGAAGGTGCCTTTGGCCACCAGTTCGGCGGCCAAGCGGTCGTATTCCTCGGCCGACCCGTCGCACCAGTAGATGTCGTCGGGTTGAAGGACCTCGGCCCACTCACCAACCCAGCTCATCAACCGGGCATTGGTCGTCGGTGCTATTGCGATTGTCATGGCCTCGAACTCCGTTGTTTGAGGTTGACGGCATCGGCGGCCGCCCCTTACTCCAGATTAGGTTCGGGTTCAGACCATTCCGGGGTGCTCATGTCGACCTCGGAGCCCAGCCGCAGTGCCGTGGCTTTGGAGTAACCGTCGAGATCGAAGATCACTCGCTGACCAGGTCGCAGCATACGAAAGACCGACCCGTCAAGGGCATCGGCCGCCAACTCGTACTCGGCCATGTCGGCCGTGTCGGTGATGATGATCCCGTCGCGGGTTGCCGGATCATACGATTTGACGACGCCTTGCACTTGGATTCCGTCCTTCGGGTGTGTGAGTGTCGGAGCCGGTCGGCTTCCGCCCTACGAGGATAGACCACGAGGTGACGAAAGCTGTCGGTCCTGACCCGATCCGGCAACAGTAACGGTGTCGGCCAAACCGGATGAACTCGATCCGGCCAACTATCGCCGGAGGCAATGGAGCCAATCACTGACCGGTATTCGACTGGTGCCAACGGGCTTCGGCAGCCGCTGGATCAGCCCAAAGGAAGTCTCAGAGTTACGAGACGAACCATTCCAAGGGGAGTTGGTCGCTGCACCTGGCCTGCAGGCCTGGGTGTCGGCCCGGGCGATAGGGTCCGTTCCCCCGGACACAACACTTTGGCGGCTTGACGACCCCCAAGGGGGTCGTCAACCAACCAAAGCTCGCGGTAGGGGGTCGTTGAGCCGCCAATGTGTGAGCCCGGAGGGCCGAAACTCCTGAAACTTGACACAAAATCACAAGTTCACACCTCCAAGAACTCTAGACGCCGAATTCGTCGGCCGGATTCAACTCGACGTCGGGCATAGGGGAGTCTTGACCGCGATCGGCCCGCTCCATCTCCGGTGGTTTTGCTCCCAGCAACCGCAATAGCCCTTCGGCTTGGGTGAGCGCGTGGTGGTAGCTGAAGGGCGGACCGTCGCACCAGGCCAGCCTGACGGCTTCCGTTGCCTGTTTCGCCGCCTGGTCGGGATCTCCGGCGGCGATCTCGATCCGAGCCGCAACCACCCGGGCATCAGCCGAGTGCAACAGGTAGGGACCAACCTCGGCGGGTAACCAGACCTCCTGTAGCAACTCCCGGGCCCCGCCCAGGTTGCCTCTGGCCAGCTCCAAGTCGGCGAGCGCCGTCAATACCGTGAGCTCTTCAGGAATGAGGTTGACCTGTCTGGCCCTCAGAAGGGCATGATGCAACCGCTCGTCGGCCCGACTCAGTCCATCGGGTCCGCCGACTGCCAAGGCCGCCATTCCCTGGATTCTCGCCGCTCGAATGAAGTCAGCTTCGAGCCGCTCCACGGCGGCAAGCTCGAAGGCGCGGTCGGCCAGCCGCTCCGCCCTCGCAGGATCGCCCTCCAGCATCGCCAGCGTGGCTCGCTGGGCGCTCGACATGCCATCGAAGTAACCGCGATCATCGGGGTCGTTGGCCGAAGCCGACAGTCTGGCTGCCCGCTCCAGCGCGACGACCGCCTCCTGAATCTTGCCCCGGGTCCGCAGCCGAATGTGTAAACCGGCCATTATCCAGCACTCGCGTACCAGGTCCCCCATGGTTCGAGTCACGACCAGCGCCTCAAGCGCGGTCGACTCCGCGTCTCGAAGACGCCCAACCAGATGATTGGTCATCGACACGTCGCTCAGATCATCGCACAGACCTTCCGAATTGGCCTGATCCCGATCGATCTGCGTGGCCAGGCGATATAACGGCAAGGCCCCGCCGGGTCGACCCATTCCCTCCAGGGCGGCGGCCAGAGCATTCAGGGCATAGCTCTGGTCGACGGGCTCGGTCAATCGCGGCAACGCGCCGGGACCGTCGGGAAAGAGCAGGGCCAGCAGGTCTGCTCGGTCGCGGCTCAGATTGAGACGCCACAGGGTGGCATAGTCGAGATCTTTTCTCCAGATCTGGTAGGCATCGTCATAACGCTCGAGTTCGGTCATGGTGACGTACAGCTCAATGGCCGGGGTCAGATCGTCCACACCGCTGACCTGTTTCCAATCCATGGCCGGCAGGTTTGCGAAGTGAGACAGCCGAGCTTGGTGGATTCGTCGTCTCGTGTCGGGACCGGTCCCGGCCCACACCACCGAGCGAACAACCGGATGCAGGTCGTAGCGATTCGACGAGCGGTCCCAGCCCAGCAGGCCGCGGTCCTCCAGCTCCGTGAGCTGGTCGTCGAGGTCACCGATGCCGGCGAAGGTGCGCTCGGGCCCGACAAGGAGCGCACGAAGCGTTTCCCAGCCGACCGGCATTCGTGAGGCGGCAACCGTGGCGAGAGCCTCCTCGGCCGAACTGGACAGCCCTAGCATTGCGTACTGGAGAACGTGGGTGGTGCGGGCGTTCCTGAGCGAGATGTGGGCCGGCTCGAACTCAGGGTGATCGCGACGCCAACGGCCAAAGTCACCGGGCGATGGACGATAGTTGGCGATCTCCCCCGCCAGTGCCCGGAGGAGGAGAGGATAGTTGTCGAAAGTCCTGAAAAGCTGGAGGAGTTGGTCGCTCGAGCCGCCCTCATCGCCGGGAACAAAGGCCCGCCAAAGACTGAGCGCATCGCCGTCGGCCAGGCCCTCAAGGGTCAGGGAAGCGGCTCCCGGTAGCAACCGGGACCCGTCGCCCTCCAGATCGCTCGGGACGAGTCTCGACGTTATCAGCACCTTCGACGGGCCGACCGAAAGGAGTTTCCGAAGGAAGTCCCCGGCCCGTCTATCGGCGCACTGTCGGAGCCGGTGGGGTTCGGTCGGATCCCATCTGTCGACGGCCACCGCGGACGGCCCGGCGCTGCTCGGGTTGGCTGTCCGCTCGTCGAGTTCATCATCGAGCATGTGGGCGGCATCGAGCCGGGTGTAGGCGAGAAGAATCCGCTCCAATCCATCAAGAACAAACAGGAAGGGTTCGGCGTTCAGCCGCTGCAGCAGCCGTTCCTCCCGCTCGGCGTGGGTCATGGAGCGAACCACCGATTCGCGGAGTCCGGTCGTGTATGCGCACGCCCGGATCATGAAGTTCTCGAAATGGGCATCGCTCTCGTAGAAGCTCCACCACATTCGACCGGCCAGATTCGGCCGGGCGGAGAGCGCCTCGTCTTGGAACCACTTCCAGCTCAGCGCACTCTTGCCCATGCCACCGATGGCCACCACGTTGTTGACCGTCGCATGCCGTGAGGCGGCTGCAGCACCGGTCAGCCACTCGTTGAGGCCTCGGAGCTCCGAGGCCCGCCCCACGAGGTCGGAGGTTTGCAGCAACACGTAGGGATGGGCGACATAGGTGTCCGGTGGCGAGGGAATGGGGACGTCGGCGTGGAATTCCGGCACCGCCAGTTCGCGATCGCGATCAGCTGTCTCATCCAGGCGGTGGTTGGCCAGTGCATGGATGATTTCGGTCTGGAGTTGGTCGGGCGAGGTGAAGGTTGCTCGCACCCGGCCGTCGCTCGCCTTGACCTTGAGCGCGGTCAGTCGGCTGTCAGTGCCCGGCGGGGCCGGCTCAACCGACTCGTCGATCAGGAAGACCAAGATCGGGATACCACGGTCGACGGCCTGATCGAACTCCATTTCCGTAATCGAGGTCTGATGGCCGGACGGGACGTGCCCGTATCGCCAGGCGAAGATTCCGATGTAGACGTCGGCGGTGTCGACCAGGCCGAGCGAAACAGACACGGCGTCGGTGTCGCTGGCCGGCAGGTATTCCATTGCCGCCGGAAAGAAGCCCATGCGCTGGCAGGCCTTGATGGCGGCGCGACGGTGTTCAGGGAGATCCAGCGAGGTGCTACTGATGACCGCAGTCTTGACCTTCACCGACCGCCTCCTTGTCACCCCTCGTCGATCCAACAGTAGGCAATCTCGATCGACGGGGCCACGAAATGGGTCGAACGGGACAGCGCCAACGGCCTTCCGACGATTGCTGGATCAGCCTATGACGGTCGGGGAGCGTTGTCGATGTTGGTCTCGTAGTCGATCCGCCAAAGGTGGTTACTGGTCTGAACGGCCAGCACGGCGAAGGCCGCGGTGTTGAGGGCCAGTACCACCGGCACGCCCCAGCTGAACACTGCGGTACCGACGAAGTAGACCAGGGTGTTGAGAGCGATGTAGGCGATGCGGATCTCGGTCGGCCCGATGCCGTAGTAGGCGATCTGGAAGCGGTTGGTGGCGGCGAACGAGAGGAAGGAAACGGCCATGGTGGCGCAGGTGATCAGCAACAGAACCATGAAACAGAGCCGCAGCCACCACACTTCGACCATGAAGGAATAGGCGATGACGATCGAGCCGGCGAACAGCAGGTCGAGCAGGTGGTCGGCGAAGAATCCCCATTTGACCAGGCCCTGCTTACGGTATTTGCCCAGCGATCCGTCGAGCGAGTCGGTCAGCCACTGCAGGAACACCAGCACCGACATGGCATGGAGCCAGACCGGGCGGCTGTCGGCCAACAGCCCGAACACCACCATCAGGACCGACCAGACCAGGGTCAGCATCGTCAGATGATGACTCAGGATCGGCCGGGGGATCCGCGGTACCGCCCAATCGATGAAGCGGCGCTCCACCGGCCCCAGAACCGACTGACCGGCCTTTCGGTCGCCGGCGAAGCCTTCGGTCGGTGATCGTGGTGCCGGCGTGGGCGGTGGTGGGGCGTCGGCGGCCATTGTCGGGCCAGGTTAGGCGAAACGGACCATGATCAGGTGGCAGTCTCCCCGGGCCCGGGTCGAGGCCCGTGAGCCCTACGCCCTCACTTCCCGGGTGCAGGTTCCCGGACCCCTTTCGGTGGTGGCCACCCTGTGATTGTCTGGGCCCATGGCGGCGGAGTGCGGGGGAATGGTGGTGGTATCGAGCGGTCCCGATGGGCAACCGCCCGGTACCACCACCAACGTAAACGGCTCGACAAGGCGGCTGCCCCTCAAGGTCGCCCTGGCCCTTTGCCTCTCCCTGACCGCTATCGCCGCCACAGGCGTTCCGGTGGCCGCCGATCCGAAGCCGGTCGTCTACCTCACCTTCGACGACGGCCCGGATTCGGCGGTCACCGAGCGTGTGCTCGACATCTTGGCCGGTTACAACGCCCAGGCCACCTTCTTCGTCGTCGGCTCGCAGGTGGCGGCCAACCCGGCCGGCGCCCGGCGCATCGTCGACGACGGGCATGCCATCGCCAACCACTCCTACACCCATCCCGTCCTCACCACGCTGTCGGACGCCGCGGTGCTGGACCAGTTTCGTTCCACCAACGACGTGGTGGCCCGAGCCACCGGCCTGGGTATGACCTGCTACCGGCCGCCCTACGGGGCGGTCGACGCCCGGGTCCACGGCCTGGCCCAGCAGTCGGGACTGCCCAACGCCGAGTGGACGGCAGCCGGCAGCCATCGTGGCCTGTGGGACATCGACACCCAGGACTGGCGGCTCGACTACGGCCGGACCTGGTACGAGCTGTCGAAGGTGTCGGACGGTGACGTGGTGTTGATGCACAGCCTGCGGTCGTTCTCAGCCCAGGTGTTGGCCGACTGGATGGCGGGCAACGCTCACCGGTTCGAGTTCCGGGCCCTGCCCGGGTGCGGGGGCTCGATCATCGAACCGCCTCTGCCCGACGACCCGGCTCGGTGGTACCGCTACCAGGTGGCCCGACTGTACGTGGCCTACTTCGGCCGCTCGCCCGACGTCGACGGCGCCCGCTACTGGAACACCCTCTATGCCAGTGGCCGGCTCGACCTGGCCGCCATCTCCGACGCCTTCGCCGCTTCCCCCGAGTTCGCCAACCGCTACCGGACGGCCGACGGGCAACCGGTGGGCAACCGACGCTTCGTCGGACTGGTCTATGAGAACGTGCTGAATCGCCGACCCGACCCGGAAGGCTGGGACTATTGGACGGCAATGCTCGACCAGGGCCGGTTGAGCCGGGGTGAGTTGATGATCGGATTCTCCGAATCGACCGAGTTCGTCGGGGTGGCGGCGCCCAAGGTCACGGCCGGAGCCTGGAACGGCGACCCCGACTCCTCCCACCGCCTCGGCATCGCCCAGAACGTCTGGCCCGGCCCCGGCGACTGAGCCCGCCCCGCCCGACCGGCCCGGAAGGTTTGTGCCTTCCAGGGCCACAGCGACACCGGACGGCACAAACCCCTAGCACCACTGGAGGTCACCGCTAGATTGAACCTTGTGAGTGTGGCCGAGTCACAGGGGCGAACGGGAACCGCCGGTGGGGTCGATCTCGGCCGGCTGGCCGAGTTGAGCGTCGACGCCCTCAACGGTGTCGGTCCCAAGAAGTCGAAGTCGCTGGCCAAGAACGAGATCTTCACCCTGCTCGACCTGGTCACCCACTACCCCCGCAAGTACATCGACCGGACCAAGGAAGCCCGTATCGCCGATCTCATGGAAGGGGAGGAGGCCAGCGTTCTGGTCACCGTCCAGAACAGCTCCAGCCGTCGGATCCGGGGCGGCAAGGTCATGGTCACATCCACCGTCAGCGACGACAGCGGCTCGCTCAAGGTCACGTTCTTCAACCAGGCGTGGCGGCAACGGCAGCTCAGCCCGGGCCGGCAGGCCGTGATCTTCGGCAAGATCGACTTCTTCCGGGGTCAACGACAGATGACCAACCCGGTGGTCGACCTGGTGGGCGACAAGACCGGTCGGATCATCCCCGTCTACCCCCAGTCGGAGAAGTCGGGCCTGCAGTCCCGCGACGTGGCCGAGTGGGTGGCTGAGACGCTGCGCCGCACCCTCCCACCCAAGGGCCGGGGTCTCATCGATCCGCTGCCCGACCACCTGCTGGACCAGCACGACTTCATAACCCGGGAGGCGGCCCTGAAGGGCATCCATCAGCCGGAGACCTTCGCCGAGGTGACCGAGGCCCGTCGCCGCCTGGTCTTCGACGAACTGTTCCGGCTGCAACTGGCCTTGGTATTGCGGAAACGGGCCATCGAGCGGACCGAAGTCGGCCTGGCCCATACCATCGACGGTCCGCTACTCCAGGGTTTCACCGACCGGCTGCCCTTCGACCTGACCGGGGCCCAGCGCCGGGTCATCGACGAGATTCTGGCCGATCTGGCCAAACCGATTCCCATGCACCGCTTGCTGCAAGGCGATGTCGGTGCCGGCAAGACGCTGGTGGCGGTGGCCGCCATGCTCGCTGCGGTCGACGGCGGTCACCAAGCGGCGCTGATGGCCCCGACCGAAGTGCTGGCCGAGCAGCATTTCGCCGGCATCCGCCGACTTCTCGACGGCCTGACCGTGGATGACGACACCTCGCTGTTCAGCAACCGGCCGTTGCGGGTCGAGCTGCTGAGCAATCGCATCGCCGGGTCCGAACGGAAACGCATTCTCAGCCAGCTGCTCACCGGCGAGGTTGACATCGCCGTCGGAACCCACGCCCTCATCCAGGACAACGTGATGTTCTCGTCGCTCGGCGTTGTCGTGATCGACGAGCAACACCGGTTCGGAGTCGAACAGCGGGCCGCTCTCCGGGACAGGAGCTACGAGGACGCCTCTCCTGATCTGATGGTGATGACGGCAACCCCCATCCCCCGAACGGCGGCCATGACCGTTTACGGTGACCTCGACGTGTCGGTGCTGGACGAACTGCCGCCCGGTCGCACTCCCATCGTCACCCGGTGGGTGGCGGCGCCCGGCAACCTGGCCGCGCCGCCGGAGGCTCTCGACGCCACCGCCGGCCTCGAAACGATGTGGGCCGAGGTTCGCTCCGAACTCGACGCTGGTCGCCAGGCCTACGTCGTGTGCCCGTTGATCGACGAGTCGGAGAAGCTGGATGCGGCCTCGGCCGAGCTGATCTTCGACCGGCTGTCGGCCGTCGAGCTGGCCGACCATCGGCTGGGACTCCTCCACGGACGGCTCACCCCAGCCGAGAAGGACCAGACGATGGAGCTGTTCCGATCGGGCCACCTCGACGTTCTGGTGGCCACCACCGTGATCGAGGTGGGGGTCGATGTCCCCAACGCCACCGTGATGATTATTCTGGATGCAGGTCGCTTCGGAATCGCTCAGCTACATCAGCTGAGGGGACGGGTTGGCCGGAGTATCCACCAGTCGGTGTGCTGGCTGGTGGGCGAGACCACCACCGAAGACGGTGAGGCTCGCCTGCAGGCTCTGGTTGATTCGACCGACGGGTTCGAATTGGCCGAAGTTGATCTGGACCTGCGAGGTGAGGGAACGATTTTGGGCGAACGACAGAAGGGTCGAAACGACCTGAAGCTGGCCTCTCTGCGTCGGGATCGGGCCGTGGTGTCTCAAGCCCGGCAGGCCGCCATCGGTGTCGTCGACGCCGACCCGGCGCTCGAAGCACATCCGGGTTTGGAGGCCGAGCTCCGGTTGTTCGGCGATCAGGGCGACGCCGAGTTCCTGCTGAAGAGCTGATCCGGTCCCGTGCTCGCCTCGCTGATCCTGACGCTGTCGACGTTGCTGTCGCCGTCGGCCACCCATGGGCCGGTTGCGCCGGCGGCCGATCCGGTGCCGGTGCTCCCGGATGACGCCGACGTCAACGTCGACTACGACCTGGTGGTCGATCTGGCCGACAGCGAGATCGATGTGGACATGGAGGTCGACATCACCTACACCAAGCCCTCCGAGCGGGACGGCAACCGTATCATCCGCTATTCGATGGTGGAGTGGCATTCCTTCCTGCCTTCGTCGGCCGACGATCTGGTCGTCTCCGATCCCGACGGCCCGCTGGACTTTCAGCTGGAGGACGTCGACCAGCCGGGGGTCGTTCTGGTCATGGTCGATTTCCGCCGCGACCTGTCGGCCGGAGACTCGTTGCGTCTTTCACTCAGCTACTCGCTGCCGTCCGAGCCGCCTCCCATCGAGTTGGACGAATCGGTAGGCCTGATCCTCGAGGACCAGGTGGTGGTCAACGAGGCTGCTGTCGGTTGGGCCTTCTACTCCGATCCCCGGGCCGACGCCTGGACCGCCGAGGTTGTTCTACCTCCTGGTTTCGTCGGACCGGTGAACGACGACGGCTCGGAGTCCGATCGGGTATGGCGACAAACAGCCGGCTCGCGAACCCTGATGGCGTCGGGCGACGAGTTCCTCTACGACTTCATAATTCTGGAAAACGATGCCGCCATGCGGGAGGACTCGGTTCCCTTTGACGGCCACGAGATCACAGTGCGGCACTGGCCGGGCGACACCGCTTGGCGCGACGGGGTGAGCGAGCAGATCACCGACAACCTGCCCACACTCATCGACCTCGTGGGCCGCGACTGGCCTGACCGCCGGCTGGTGTTGCAACAGTCGGCTCAGACCCTTGGCACGTCGTACGGGGGTTGGTACACCAGCGGAGACCACCGCATCACTATTGGTCGTTCCATCAACCCTGAACTGGTTCTGCACGAGTTGTCGCACGTCTGGTTCCACTACGACAATCTGGCCGACCGCTGGTTGATCGAGGGTCTGGCCGATGAGTTCGCCGGCCTGGCCGCCCATGGCCCGGATGGGGAGCCTGGGCCCGAGGTGTCGGCCGACGATGAGCTCGCCATCAGTCTGAAGGAGTGGACCGACCCTGACTCGGTCAGCGATCCCCGAGTGTCGCAGCCCGAGGCCGAGCGATGGGCCTACCAGGCGGCCTGGCATGTGGTGCGAACGACCCGGGAGACGATTGGGGTGGAGGCCTTCAGCGAGATAACCCGGTCGATCCTGGGAGACGGCCGGTCCTACTCCGGCGCCGACGACCCGGTCGAGGTGATGGCTCTCGGCGACACCGGTGGGGCCGGCCCACTGGCGGATCTCGGGGCTCGGAGTTGGCGGGAGTTCCTCGATCTGGCGTCGGAACACGACGAAGACGAGCGGCTGCCCGACCTCTACGCCACCTGGGTCGAAGGGGGCTGGACGCCGGAGTTCGAGCAGCGGGCGTCGAGCCGGGGCCGCTATGAGCAGCTCGAGCAGAGGGCCCGGCAACAGGCCGGGTTGGGCCGGCTGCCGGCCGCCGTCCGTGACCCCATGCGAACCTGGGACTTCGACGAGGCCGAGGAGGCCATGGACGTTACCGACGGGTTCCTCGATCAGGTCGACTCGATCGGCGCCCAACTGGCGGCCCGGTCGATGCCGCTTCCGGCCGACCTTGGGCCTCGGGCCGCGGTGCTGGCGTCGGCGGAGGAGATCGTCGACTATCAGGAAACCCTGGTCAACGCCGCCGACGATGTCGGACAGCTCGTCGATCGGGCCGAAGCCGTCGACCGCTGGCAGCGAGTCGGCCTGGTGGCGTCGGATTTCGACGATCAGCGGGTGGCGGCCACCGAAGCGTTCACCGCCGGCGACTTCGAGCGATCCACCCAGCTGGTGGGCGACGCCGAGGAGACCCTGGCCGGGGCCCGAGATCGTGGTCTCAGGCGCGTCGGCTCGGCTGCCGGGTTGTTGGCCGTGTTGGGTCTGGTCGCGGCCGTGATTTGGCGTCGTCGGCACCGCCGCCCGCCCGGGTCCGGTGACGGGGCGATCACCACCTTGATGGAACAGTGTCCCAGCCAATCGAATCGGTCCATCATTGATCTCACCGACAGCGAAGTCTTGCAGTAGAAAACGAGGCCCAGCCTCGTTTTCTACTGCAAGACGTGGTAGTGCGACTTGGTGGTGCTCAGGGCGCCAGGCGGCCGTCGGCGGTGATGGTCTGGCCGGCGGTGTCGGGGCAGTGGTTGGCCGGCTTCCACCGGGTACCGGTCGCCGTCCACTGCCGATCGGTCGGGGCGATGAAGACCGTCTGGTAGCACTGGCCGATTCCGGCCGACCACTCGAAACGGCCGTCGGCACCGGTGACCACATCACCCAGCCAGGCGCCCCGGCTGCCGTCGGCCGCCAGGTCGAAGAGGTCGATGACCACACCGCTGACCGGTGACTCATCGGCGCCGTCGGTCACGGTGCCGGTGATCGAGGCGGTGGCGGCGACGCCCTGCAGGCTCACATTGGCGTCGGTCATCGACTGGCCGTCGCCTAGACAGTAGGCCTGGTTCTGATATTGGGGGTTCCCGCTGGTGAACCGGTAGCCGTCGGGAGCAATGAAGGTCAGGGCGTAACAGCCGGCCTCGGCCAGCCCGAACCTGTAGCGTCCGTCGCCACCGGTCACGGCTGAGCGCAGATAGCCGAGACGGTCACCGGCGGTATTGGAGCGGAACAGGTCGACGGCCACCCCGCCAACCGAGCTCTGGTCCGCTCTGTCGGTGGCCGTGCCGCCGAGTTCCATCCCGTCGCCGGGGGTCAGGAGCACGGCCTCCACCTCCGTGTCCTGTGAGCCGTCGGTGGCCAGGCACACGCTGTCGGTGTGATAGCGGCCGCTGGTCCAGTCGGCCCCGCCGGGAGCGACGAGGGTGACCTGGTAGCAGCCCGGGTCGGCGTCGAAGGTGAAGGTGCCGTCGGCTGCGGTCACGGTTCCACCCAGCCACGACGTTCTGTCCGCGTTGAACAGGTCGACGGCCACGTCGGCCACCGGGTCGCCTGCACCGGTGACGGCTCGACCGGTGATCCGACCCTCGACGGTCGAGCCCTCGATGACCTGCACCATGTCGGCCACCGACGGCACGCCGTCATCGTCGATGATGAACAACATGTAGTGGCCGGGGGGAGCGATGTTGGCGTTGGCCGGAGCGTTGACTCGCAGCCGTCCACTCTCCCGGCTGAAGGTCAGCGGGACCCGGCGCTGCTCCATGTTCTGCCCGTGGGTGGCCGAACCGGTGCGGACCAGGGTCACCTGATCGATCTGTTGGGCTTGGCCGGTGGTGAGCACGAACGACGAGCCGTGGTTGACGGTGCCCGGTGCCGAGTCGATTTGCGGTCGAGGAGCCCGCTCACCGGAGCCGTCCTGCTTGAACAGGTAGGGGGGTGAGAAGATCTGGCCGTTCTTCTGGATGTAGCCGGTCCGCTGGCAGTCGCCACAGACTCCGCCCCCGGCCGACAGCACCGTGGCGTCGGGCAGCAGCAGGGCGGTGGAGTGGTATTGTCGGGCTCGGCTCTCGGCCGCCAACGTCTGCCATTGACCGGTTGACGGATCCCACAGCTCGGCGGCGTAGACCGCGTTGTTGAGATCGACAAGGTTGGCGTTCGAGGCGATCCCGCCGGTGGCCAGGACCTTGCCGTCGGGCAGAACGGTCAGGTTGTGCTGACGGCGCCGGTTGGCCATCGACCCGGTGGTGGATCGGGAGTCGGTGTTGAGGTCGACCACCAGCGACGAGCGTTGGCTGTGGGCCGAACTCTCCTTGCCGCCGCCGGCGATGAGGACCCGGCCGATGTCGTACATGGCGTAACTGCCATAGCTGCGGTAGACGCTGTCCCGGGTCAAGATGCTGCGCCAGTCACCCGTACCGTCGGTGCTGACATAGCCAACCTGGTTGCTGGGTCCGAGGAAGGCCACATCTCCGTTGGGGGCGGCCTGCAACCACGGGTAATTGCGGTCGGCCCAGTAGTTGCGGGCGCCGCTGGTCAGCTGGCGGATCCGGCCGTCGGTCTCCCGGACCTCGGAGACGGCCGGACCGCCCCCGGTTATCAGCATCTCGCCGTTGGCCAGCGGGGTGACCGACGGGTACCACCGGGCGTAGTTCATGTTGTCGGTGTTGGTCCAGCGGTTCGTGTCGGGAGTGAAGGTGTGGGTGGCGACAATGCCGTCGAGGTCGGCGTTGGCGTTGCCCCCGGCTACGAACAATTCACCGTTGATTAGCGTGGCGAAACCGGCGCAGAAGATGTTGAAGCCGGTGTTGACCCGGACGTCGAGGAACGAGCCGGCGGCCGGATCCCACACGGTGGCCCGGGTGAAGTTGTGCATCGGGTAGTCCTCGGTGGGCCCGTCACCAACCGAGTCGAAGGCCAGAACCCGGCCGTCGTGGAGTAGGGAGGTGAATACCGGGATGACCGGCCAGTTCTGAACCGGGCCCCACTGGCCGGTCACGTGGCTGTCGACCGCGGCCTGACGCTGGGCCGTGTCGAAGGCTTGGTTGTGGCCGAGTTGCCGGGCCTCGGCCTGGGCCAGGAGAGCCCGCTCCTCGGCCAGGGTGGGGATGACGTCGATTTGGATGTGGGGCGACTCGGTGTCTCCGGTTGGTGCCACCGCCTCGGCCAGGAACACGCTGGACCCGGCCTCACCCTGCCAGCGGCCGCTCACCGTGACCACCTGATGGCTGAAGGCAACCAGGTCGGCGCCGCCCGGTTCGACCTGGTGGACGAGACCGTCGGTGGTGATGAGCTGGGCCAGGCCGGGGATCTCGGCATGGAGGGTGCCTTCGATGACGGCGACCGTGCCGGTTTGATCCGTCGCTTCGTCGGACTGTTGGGCGTCCGCCGCCGAGGCGGCCGAAGCGATGATGAAGACGGTCAAGAAGGTGGTCGCCATCACCGACCTGACCAATGACATCATCGTCGTCGGCCGGTGGATCGGTCGCGACCAGGGGTCCGCCCCGGCTATGGGATTCGCCATCAGATGTTGTGTTCCTGTTCCCTCGTCGCCCCTACTGCCGCTCAAAGTCTAAGACTGATGATGGCTGTTGTCCATGGCGGTAGCGGCGACAACACCGGTCGCTACAGCTCGTCCTCGGAGGTAATCACGATGTCCCAGCGATCGTGACAATCCCGGCATCGATAGGGAATCACGGTGCCGTCGGCCACCGCTCCGTCGGACTCCTGCCATCCCAGGGGAAAGCAGGCTCCACCACAGTCAACACAGATGATTTCAGCGTCGGGAACTCTCATCAGCGCCCTTCTCGGTAGTTTGCGTCCAGAAGCTTAATCGCGCTCTCGGAGGATCTCCCTACCGACTGGTCGGTAGGGAGGTTTTTTCGATAGAGTCGTCCACGGAGGAGGGGTGGTCGACTCACGGAGTCATTTGTGACAACACCAGCCGACATGACGGTCCCGGAACAGGGCGCCACAGCCGGAACGAGCGACAAACCGACTGGATTGAAGCCGGTATTGGATGTCATTCCGGAACGCTGCTACCAGCGTTCCACCGCCCGCGGACTGTTTCTGATCGGACGCGACTTCGTGTTTTGGGGTCTGGCCCTCTGGGGTTTGGCGTCAACCAACAACATCCTGCTGCTCGTGCCCTTGTGGTTGCTGGCCGGAGCGGCCGTGTCCGGTCTCTTCGTGATGGGACACGACGCGGCCCACGGAGCATTGTTCGATTCGAAGAGGCTGAACGCCGTCACGGGTCGTATCACGATGCTGCCATCGTGGCACAGCACCGAACAGTGGATCTACGGCCATAACCGGGTTCATCACGGCCACACTCTCCGAGAGGGTATGGATTTCGTTTGGCATCCCCTCACTGTGGAGCAGTACCGCCGGCTCGGGGCAATGGCTCGGCTTCGACACAAGCTCGAATGGGGTCCGCTGGGATCGGGCGCCTATTACTTCCGGGAAGTCTGGCTGAACAAGATGGTCTTGTTCACACCACCCACGCGCTGGGCCAAGGCCATGAATCGCGACCGGCTGATCGTTTCCGGTTTTGTCCTGGCCACGCTGGCCACCACCATGCTGTTGGCCGGACTTGGCGGTATCTGGCTCTGGGCCAAGATGTTCGTCATCCCGTTCCTGCTGTTCTGCCAGTCGATCGGATGGGTGGTGTACGTGCACCACATCGCACCGGAGATCCGTTGGTGGCCACGTCGGGAGTGGAACCGCTACCGGGGCCAGGTGGAAGGAACCACGGTGCTCTGGGGTCCGCCGGGCTGGGATCTGTTCTTTCACTGGATCATGGTCCACCTACCGCACCACGTCGACATGCGGATTCCGTGCTATCACCTGCCGGAGGCGGCCCGGGCCATCCAACAGGCCTTTCCCGACGATGTCGACGAACGCAAGATCTCACTACGGCACTACCTCCGATCGTGTCGTGAGTGCAAACTTCATGATTTCCAGACCGGTTCCTGGAGTCGCTACCCGACGTCTTGACCGTGATGACAGATACCGGTTCCCGCCCTTCCGGACTGTCAGGTAGGCTCATACGGCGTGGTCGTCGCAATCCACCTTCAGCAGCCTGGGTCTGATGCGAGTAGTCGGCGGTAGCGCCCGAGGTCGGAAGATCAACGCCCCACCGGGTACCGGCACCCGGCCCATCACCGACCGGGCCAAAGAGGCCATCTTCAACATGTTGGCCTCCCAGGGCGGCCTGGTCGACGCCGTGGTGGCCGACCTGTTCGCCGGGAGTGGTTCGTTCGGCATCGAGGCGCTGAGTCGGGGAGCGGCCCACGTCACCTTCGTGGAACGCAACCGGGTGGCGGCCAAAACTCTGGCCGGCAACGTCGATCGGCTGGGGTTCAGCGACCGGGCCGATGTGATCGTCGCTCCGGTGGCCTCGACGCTGGCCCGACTGGGTCCGGTCGACATCGTCTTCTGCGACCCGCCCTACGGCGACGACCCGTGGCGGGAGCTGCTCGATCGGCTGGAAGCCGAGCTGCTGGTGGGCCACGCCGAAACGCCGGTCGAGCTGACCGAGCGATGGCAGGAGGTGCGGCGACGAACCTACGGGCGGTCCCAGATCGTGATTGCCCGCCGGCGACCGGAGAGCTGAAGGCTCTCGGGGCGATCAGCGGATTCCGGCCTCCCGGGAAAATGGGCCAAATCACGAGTTCATGCCCTCCGAGGATCTAGCGTGGAGTCATGGCAGTGGCGCTGTATCCCGGCTCCTTTGATCCCGTGCACAACGGGCATTTGGCCATCATTGCCACCGCCTCTCCATTGTTCGACAGCGTTGTCGTGGCAGTGGGCTACAACCCGGGCAAGGCCGCCGGCATGTTCGATGGTCCGGAGCGGGCCGAGTTGATCTCCGAGAGCCTGGCGCCGCTGGGATTGCCCAATGTCAGAGTTACCACCTTCACCGGCCTGGTCACCACCGCCGCTCACGACGAAGGAGCGGATTGCCTGGTCAAGGGGGTGCGTAACGGGTCCGACCTCGACGCCGAGATGTTGCAGGCCAACATGAACCACCGGTCGGGCGGGGGTCTGCCCACCGTATTTCTTCCTGGACTCGGCCCCAGTGCGTTAATCTCGTCCCGGTACGTGCGGGAGATTGCGGCTCGGGGTGGAGACGTACAGTCAGTAGTACCGGCCGCGGTGTTCGATCGCATCGTTGGTCGAGCACAAGCCGAACGGGTGACCGGATGAACGACCACACCGACGAATACGACACATACCACGACTACGACGAGTCCTTCGACGACGAGTACCGGGACGACCGCCACGACGGTGATCGTCGCCACCGCAGCGATGAATTGCCCAACCCCTACGCCGTGCCCGAAGTCGAGGATCTGCTGGAGGAGGCCATCGAGATATTGGCCGAATCCCGTCCCCTGCCCATGTCGAACACCGTCAAGGTCAACCGCGACGAGCTGGTCCACCTCTTGGAACAGGCCCAGAGCCGTCTGCCGGAGGAACTGCGGGCCGCCCGCTGGCTGCTCAAGGAGCGGGATGACTTTGTGGCCAAGGCTCGCCAGGAGCACCAGGATCTGATCGAGGAGGGTCGGGCCCAGGTCGGTCGGATGGTCGAACGTCAGCAGATCGTCAAGGCGGCCGAACAGCGGGCCCGCCAGATCGTGGCCGAGGCCAAGGAGGAGGCCAACACCCTCAAGCGTCAGGTCGAAGACTACTGCGATCAGCGCCTGGCCAGTTTCGAGATGATCCTCGATCGAACCTCGACGACGGTACGCAAAGGCCGGGAGCGGCTGATGGCCACGGCCAAGCTCACGACGGAAGAAATCCTCGGCGCCAATGGTTCTCGTGATGGCAATGGCGTTGTCGACGTCCGGGCCGGCGAGCGAACCCACGAGGAGCTGTAGTTGACCAACGGCGGTGAACTGAATGGATTGACCAAGTCGAGGCCCCCGAAGTTGCTGGTCAATGTGGCCGACCTGCGCAAACGGCTGGGCCAACGTCAGGTCGAACCGATCGAGGTCGTGCTCGGCCCTCACCAGGTGCTGTCGTCCCGCACCACCGACACGCCGGTGGTGGGCGAGGTCACTGTGGAGTCGATCGAGCGGGGTGTCTCGGTCCTGGGTTCGGTGACATTCGTGTGGGAGGGTGACTGTCGGCGCTGCCTGGAAACCACCGGTGGGCCGGTCACCATCGAGATCGACGAGATCTTCCAGGTCGACGCACCACCCGATTCCGACATCATCGACTTCGACGGCGATCAGATCGATCTGGTGCCGCTCGTCACCGATGCCGTGGTGCTGTCATTGCCGCTGGCCCCGCTGTGTCGAGAAGACTGCGCCGGTCCCGACCCGGAGCGCTATCCCACTCTGGCCCACGATGCCGATACCCGGGAGCGGGATGAGCACGGTGTGCCGGTCGACCCCCGCTGGGAGGGCTTGGCCGATCTGGATCTGGAGGCCGAGTAACCCCCATGACCGGACCGGACGGTGAGTCGGGACCGTGGATTCCGCCGCTCCGTTACCGGGCGCAGTCGATGGTGCGATGGTTCGCCCCCACCGAGGTCGTCAGAGGGGCCTACGGTGAGTTCTTCGGTCGTCTGTTCGGCACCTACGCCGATAGTCGGGAGACTCAGGCGGCGCTGCGGGAGCCGGTCATTCACCACTGCCAGGGTCCGATCATGGGTGAACGTCTGGGCACCATCGACCCCGACAACTATCTGATCTTCTGCAACGATCAGCTGCCGTACCACGCTGCCACCGATCGGAACGATCTGGTGGTCGACTACGTGGCCGACGTCGGCGACGGATTCAGCTCGACCTACACCATCGCCCAGCAGATGGCCGCCCCCGTCACCACCGTGGCCCAGGGCGACGATCGGCGGCTCGAGCTGCCCCGGGCCCGACTGATCATCATGGGAGGCGACGAGGTCTATCCGGCGGCCGGAGCCGAACACTACCGAAACCGGACCATAGGCCCCTACCGGACGGCATTCCCGCCCGAGTCGGCCACCGGTCCCGACGGCTCCGACATCCGGGTGCCCCTGTTCGCCATCCCCGGCAACCACGACTGGTACGACGGACTGGCGGCCTTTCTGGAACGGTTCACCGTGTTCCAATCGGGCGACGACCGATCACGGCGCCGCGGTTGGTCCCTGCACCAGACCCGTAGCTACTTCGCCACCCAGCTGACCGACAGGTGGTGGCTGTGGGGCATCGACATCGCCCTCAACGCCGATATCGACACTCCCCAGATGCAGTACTTCCGTCAGGTGGCGGCCATGATGCCGGCCGACGCCCGGATCGTGTTGTGCACCGGCAAGCCGGCATGGTTCGCCCGGGGTGAACGAGGCTGGCTGGAGGAGACGATCGAAGCGGCTCGCCTCCGGTTCGGCCGCTACGAGCCGAGCGCCTCCGACGAGTGGGATCGTCTCACCTACTTCCTGGAAAAGACCCTGGGATCGGCCGCTCCCGAGGCGGTGCGCCTGGTGTTGACCGGCGACAAACACTTCTACTCCCGCCACGAGCCGACCGACGATCGGGCCAAGCCGACGGTGGTGGTGGCCGGAGGGGGAGGGGCCTATCTGGCCTC
Organism: Acidimicrobiales bacterium; assembly: GCA_965216685.1. GTDB lineage: Bacteria > Actinomycetota > Acidimicrobiia > Acidimicrobiales > SZUA-35 > JAHELU01. Next base: position 612,162 of record OZ244195.1, on the reverse strand, counting down.
CACCCTCGAAGCACCCCGAAAACTTGACCTGCCATGGCGGTTCTCCTCGCTCGAGACCACCGCCTACCGGGCCGCACACGAGTGGCCCGACCGGGGAACATCTCGCCGCACCGGGGTCACCGCCCTGTGGCGTATCCCCTGGCGTAATCCCGAGCTGGGTTCGGCCCTGGGGGTCATCTACACGTTGTTCGGTCTGGCCGCCAGGGCCGGGGCCCAGGAGGCGTTCGAGATGGCCGAAGAGGCATCCGAACCGGTCGAGGTGCTGGAACCGTTCACCGCCGGACCGTTCTGGCAGGATCAGCTGCAGGTGCTGTGGGGGGCCATGCACAATGTCGGAGCGTGGGCCATCGCCGGGCTGATGGCCCTGGCTCTGTTCGCCCTGGCCAAGGCCCATCGGCGCCGCTGGTACGTGGCGCTGCCGGCGGCGGCCGTCCATCTCCTCTTCCACGGCGTTGCCGTGACGGCGGCGGTGGCCCTGGCCGCCCGCCTGACGGCCGTGGTGCCGGAGGTCGATTCACCCATCACCCGGTTGCTGGGGGCCGACAGCCTCATCGCCACCTGGCCGACGGCCAGCTTCACGGTGCTGATCGGCGTGATCGGCGCCGGCTTCGGCCTCCTGGCCTTCGCTCTCTACCTCGTCGTCATGCAGTACTTCCGGGTCAACCTCAATGAACTGTTCGTCGGTATGCGGATCGCCGACTACAAACACTTCGTCCGCTTCCAGGTGAGCGACGAGCGGATCGTGGGTCACGTCATCGGGTTCTCCGACATCGCTGATCTCGACCTGAAGTGGGTCGACGGCCGACCGGTGGTCGAAGGCGACATACCTCCGCCCACCCTGATCGACTCGTTTTCCGTTCTGAGTACGCCGGACGGCTCGACCGTCGACATCGTGTGACCCGAGGCGGCAGCGGGGTGGAGGACTGTGACGGACTCGGTAGCCTGACTTGTCGCCTGAATACGTGCGTCGTCACGTTACAGGCCCGTTGTCGGAGGCTGCCAGCCGCCGACGCGGACCGGTCGTCGCCGGCCGGTTCACACTCTTACTCAACACTGTCTAGTTCTCGGGTTGCTGCCGTGGCTGTTCCAAAGAAAAAGAAGTCGAAATCAAAGACCCGCAGCCGGCGGGCGTCGGCCTGGAAGCTCTCGGCCCCGGCCCGTAGCACCTGCGACCGTTGTGGAGCCACCAAGCTGCCCCACCGGGTGTGCGGATCCTGCGGTTGGTACAAGGGTCGTCAGGCCATCGAGGTCGAGGCCTAACTCGAAGCTGGGCCCGAGCGGGCCCCAATCCGGGGGATCAAGCGTGGCCGACAGCGGCAACGACAGTACCGCCACCACTGGTTCGGAAGCGCCGGTCAAACCGGACGCCGACCGGTTGCCGGTGGCCGTCGACGCCATGGGCGGCGACTTCGCCCCCGATGCCGTCGTCGAAGGGGCCCGGCTGGCGGTGGAACACCATGGCGTTCCGGTGCTGCTGGTCGGTGATCCTGATCGGCTGGCCCGAGTCGGTGGCCTCAACGGGCTGGCGGTGGCGCCGGCCGGCCAGGTGGTGGCCATGGACGCCGAAGGGGCGGTCAGCGTTCGTAAGCTCAAGGACTCCTCGATCGTCCGGGCTGCTGAATCCGTACGTGACGGACGAGCATCGTCTCTCCTCAGTGCCGGCAACACAGGAGCGGCCATGTCGGCTTCGCTGTTGCGACTCGGACGCATAAAGGGAGTGGCCCGGCCGGCCATTGCCGTGCCCTTTCCGGTTCTCGATTCGACACCCACGACGTTGCTCGACTGTGGAGCCAATCCCGACTGCCAACCCGAGTGGTTGGTGCAGTTCGCCCGGATGGGGACCGCCTACGCCCGGCAGCGGTTTGCCATCGACCGCCCCCGGGTCGGGGTGCTCACCATCGGCGAGGAGGCCGGGAAGGGCAATGCCCTTGTGAAGGCCACCTGTGCGCTGCTGGAGGAGCCGGAATGGGCCGAGCAGTGCGGCGCCGACTACGTGGGCAACATCGAGGGGGGCGATCTGATGGCCGGGGTGGCCGATGTGATCGTTTGCGACGGGTTCACCGGCAACGTCACCCTCAAGTCGCTGGAGGGTTTCTACGACATCTTCCGCCACTCGATCGAGGAGGCGGTTGATCAAAGTGCCCGGTCGGATGGCGAGACGGCAACCGCGGTCTCTGACCGGCTGGCCCCCATCTTCCGCCACTTCAACGCCAAGGTCACGGGAGCGGCCATGTTGTTGGGCACTCGTGGCGTCTCGATGATCTCCCACGGGTCGTCATCGGCTGAGACGATTGCCAACGCCATCCGAACCGCCGATGAGATGGCTCGAATCGACGTCGTTGGCCGCATCCGCCAGGCGGTGGAAGTGGCCGATTGACACCTCGAGCGACAGGAATCCCGGTGTCGGTCGCCGAATATGGCGTAAAATAGGCGAAGGTAGTGTGGAACCGCCGGTTATTGCTCCCGGTTGGGGTGCCCATAGGGCGTCAACCGTAGGTTGGATTTGCTACGATGACCCCCGATGACAACCGCTCGGGCGTCATGTGGAGCGATCACTCCATGCCGCACAGCCTGATGCGACATGGTCCCGAACCGTTGGCGGTAGGCCGCTGATCGCCGGGCAGCCAGTGGTCAGGAGGATCGGCTCGACCCTGGTTCGTCCACCGGTGATTGTCATGGTGCAGAAAGGACCAATCGAGTGCCAGCCGAAACCCATATGGAGCAGCCGCCAATGACCCGCCAAGAGATCTTCGACCTCGTACGGGATCGGCTGGCCGACATCCTGGAGATCGATCCCACCCAGATCCGGGAGGGTGACTCCTTCGCCGACGACCTGGAGGCCGATTCGCTGGCACTCATCGAGCTGGTGGAGGCCCTGGAGGAGGAGCTGGGCGAGCGTACCGTCGGCTTTCGCATTGAGGACGAGGACCTCCAAGACCTGAAGAGCGTTCGCGACGCCGTCGACTACGTCGACGAGAAGGTGGGAGCCGCATCCTGATTTCGCTGGAGCTGGCCGACTTCTGTCAACGCCTTGGCCATACTTTCCATGACCAGGGCCTGTTGACCCGTGCCCTCACCCACCGAAGCTTCTGTGCCGAGAACGTCGACAACGCGTCCAACGAGCGGCTGGAGTTCCTGGGCGATTCTGTGCTGGGCCTGGTGGTCACCAACCACATCTTCCTCAAGTACCCCCATCTGCCCGAAGGCCAGCTGGCCAAACTGCGGGCCTCGGTGGTCAACACGGTGACGCTGGCCGAACTGGCATCGGAATTGGATCTCGGCACGCTCCTACGGTTGGGCAAGGGTGAGGATCAGTCGGGCGGCCGGGAGAAGGAGTCGATCCTGGCCGATGCCCTCGAGGCCGTGCTCGGAGCCGTCTATGTCGACGGCGGCTGGGATGCAGCGGAACAGGTGATCCTCGCTCTCACCCACGACGCCATTCTCGAGGCCGCTGAGCAACCGGGCGGCCGTGACTACAAAACCCAGTTGCAGGAGCTGACTGCTCGACTTTCGCTAGGTACTCCGGTGTATGAGATCTCCGGCTCCGGTCCGGATCACGACAAGCGCTTCACCGCGGTCACCATCATCGACGGCATCCCACGCGGTCGTGGAGCGGGTACATCCAAGAAGCGGGCTGAGCAGGTAGCCGCCCGCTCCGCCTATGCGGCGGTAGTCGCCCTTTCGGGCATCGGAGAGGAAACCACGTGATCAATCTTGAGTTGCCGGAGATCGAAACCCTCCGGCGTGATCTGGAGCGCGATATTGTCGGCCGCAAGATCAAGAGCGCCGAAGCCCTGGTGATGAAGTCCATGGTCGGAATCAAGACCAGAGGCGACTTCGACACCCATCTCGTCGGAGCCAAGGTCGAGGCGGTCGGCCGCAGCGGTTTGGCCATCATCATCACCCTCGACAACGAGTACAACATCGTGGTGCAACTGGGTGAGAACGGCCGGTTGGAGAAGATACCGACCAGGAAGGAAAACGCTCCTGACATAGTGGCCGTCATCACCTTCACCCAGACCGGTGATCTGCGTATCGCCGACAAGAAGGGATCGAGCTCGATCCACGTCGTCCATGACGACGATGTGGAGTCGGCGCTGCCCCCGCCCGAGGACCGGGGTCTCGATCTGCTGGAGAGTCCGCTGTCGTGGGTCGAATTCGGTCGACTGGTGGTCAACCATGACACGCCGTTGAAGCTGCTGTTGACCGATCCTGCGGTCTTCGTCGGAATTGGTGATGTGTACTCCAACGAGATCCTGTTTGATGCCGGGCTGCGTCACGACCGGTCGAGTTCCAGCCTGTCGACTCAGGAGATTCGGCGCCTCTATCGTTCGGTGGTCGGCATCATGCACGACGCCATCAAGTACCGGGGAACCTCGCTGGAGGATCGGCCCTTCATGGACCTGCACGGCGAGCCGGGGGAGTATGCCGATCATCTGGCCGTGTTCGGCAAGACCGGTGAGCTGAGTCCCCGATCCCGGGAGCCGATCCGCAAGACCAGTTTCAAACATCAGGTCGTCTACTACTGCAACACCCAGGTGTAACTTCCCGCGGCCGACCGCGGCGAGACATTCTGGTGTTGATTTCCTCCGGTTTTCCGGAAGAAATCAACACCAGAAGCGGCAGTGGGGTGGGGTCAGAGCCGCAGCCGGGGTGGGGCGTAGTCGGTGGCCCGCCAGGCCAGAGCCCCGCCGATGGTCAGCACGATGGTGCCCAGGATCTCCACGATCACCGCCAGCCAGGTGAAGGCGTCGATGCCATCGACCCACAGCGAGTCGCTGACCGGGCCGAAGTCAGGTAGGAGGTGGACGGCGGCGATGCCCACGGTGGCGGGCACACCGATGGCGATGGCGGCGATCGGTGCCAGGGCGTGGCCCTTCCACAGAAGCCAGATGAATCCCAGGGTCAACAGGACCTGAACGTTGCCCAGGGCCTGCACGGCGATGGGCACCTCGAAGATTCCCCGCCGAATGTGATCGAAGGTGTGGAGGGCCCAAGCCGTGAGATAGAACCCGGCGGCGAGGCGGAAGATGCGGTTGGCGTTGGCGGGGTCGGACATCAGGTCGGTGGCCATGGCTCGCCTCTCTCGTCTGCTCGGGATACGGTTCGGACAGACCGTTCTAGAGTGAACGCTCTAGAGCGACTGCTCTAGAGCGTATCAGAGCGATTGCTCTACAATCAACCGGGATGGCCGAAGACACCCGCACCCGTCTGATCACGGCCACCAGCGAGCTCTATCGCCGTTATGGCTACAACGGCACGTCGCTCAAGCAGGTGACCGAGGCGGCCGGCGCTCCCATGGGTTCCCTCTACCACCACTTTCCCGGCGGAAAGTCGGAGCTGACCAGGGTGGTGTTGGAAACCACCGGAGCCGTCTATCAGGAGTTGTTCGAAGCCATTTGGGACTCCCAGCCCGACGCCGGCAACGCCATCGAGGCCTTCTTCGCCGCCGCCGCCGAGGTACTGGAGGAAAGCGACTACATCGACCCCTGCCCCATCGGCGGGGTAGCTCGGGAGGTGGCCAACAGCGACGACGATTTGCGGCGTACGGCCGACGCCGTGTTCGCCGGTTGGATTCAGTCGGCCACCGATCGCCTGGTGGCGGCGGGAATCGGTCGCTCGGAGGCCGAACCGCTGGCCGTGTCGCTCATCGCCACCATCGAGGGTGGGTTCCTCTACGCTCGGACGGCCCGCAACGGGGGCCGGCTGCGGGCCATCGGACGCCAGCAGCGACGTCTGGTCGAACAAGCCGTGGCCACGGCCCAAGCCGCCCGCTGAGCGCCCACCTGGACCACCAACCGCCACCGCGAGCCACCGGGGTTGTAGGATCGGTGTCGAGTTGTGATCGAGTAGCGGGCCGGCGCGTCGGGTCGGGCACGAGATGTTCGGCGCTCCTCAACGCGTAGCCGGTTCCCTGAAGGATTCTGTGTGTTCCTCAAAGCGTTGACCATCAAAGGGTTCAAGTCGTTCGCCGAACCGGTGGACCTCGAACTCGAACCCGGCATCACCGTGGTCGTCGGGCCCAACGGTTCAGGCAAGTCAAACGTTGTCGACGCCGTGGCCTGGGTCCTCGGGGCGCAGGCTCCCTCGGCCGTGCGATCACAGAAGATGGAAGACGTGATCTTCGCCGGGACGTCGTCGAAGAAAGCGTTGGGTCGAGCCGAAGTGTCGCTCATGATCGACAACACCGACGGCCTGCTGCCCATCGAGTTCAACGAGGTCATGATCACCCGCACGCTGTTCCGCAGCGGCGAATCCGACTACGCCATCAACGGCGTGTCGTGCCGCCTGCTCGACATTCAGGAGTTGCTCTCCGATTCCGGTGTGGGTCGACAACAGCACATCATCGTGTCCCAGGGCCGAATCGACGACGTGCTCAACGCCCGCCCGGAGGACCGCCGGGGCATCATCGAGGAAGCGGCCGGCGTGCTGAAGTACCGCAAGCGGCGGGAGCGAGCCGAACGGCGGCTGGCGGCCACCGGCGACAACCTCAGCCGCCTCCAGGATCTGCTGCGGGAGGTGCGGCGACAAATCCGTCCCCTGGAGCGCCAGGCCGAGGCCGCTCGCCGCCACGGGGCCCTGGTCGAGGAGCTGACCACCCTCAAGATCCACCTCTCGGGCCGGGAGCTCAAGGCCCTCATGGGCCAGCTGGAAACCGGTCGTCGTATGCGGCTGGAATTCGACGAGCGGGAAAGCGGTCTGACCTCCGACCTGGCCGGTCTCGACGCCGAGGTCCTGGCCGGCGAAGCCGAACTGGCCGCCCTCGGTGCCTCCGATATCGGCGACGTGACCGGGAGGGCCTCTAGTCTGGCCGAGCGGATCAAAGGCCAGCGCAACGTGGTGGCCGAACGACGAACCCGGCTGGAAGGTGAGCTGCAGGCTGCAGTCGATGACGGCCTGGTGGCCAACCTCGAGTCGGAGGCCGCTCGCCTGGCCGCCGAGATCACCATCGCCTCGGCCGAACTCGACGCACTCAAGCCAGAGTTCGCCGATCTGAAGGTCTCGGAGGAGAAGCTCACCCACGAGCAGCTGACGTTCGATACCGAGTGGGGTGACTCCCTGGCCCCGGCTCCCAATCGGGTGGCCGAGGTCCGCACGAAAATCGAGGCGCTGACCCTGGCCTCCGACCGCAACGAGGCCGAACTCGACCGGCTGGGCCACAAGATCGAGGCGCTGGAGCAGCGCAAGAACGAAACTGCGCAGCTGCGGACCTCGGCCCAGGAGACCATCGCCCACAACGAACGACTGCGGTCCGACCTCGAAGCCCGTCTGGCCGACACCGAATCAGAACGGAGCCGGACCGAAGCCGCCCTGGCCGCCCTGACCGAGGAGCAGCGGACAGCCCACGCCGAGGCCGGTCGCTGGCAGGCCCGAGCCGAGGCGCTGCAGCAAGCTCTCGACTCGGCTCGGACCCGAGCCGGAGCAGACGCCCTGCGGGAGGCCGATGGGGTGCTTGGCACGCTGCTCGACCTGGTGGCCATCGACGCCGGCTGGGAACTGGCGGTCGAGGCCGCCATCGGCGACGCCCTGCTTGGCGTGGTCATCGACGGGCGCAGCCAGGCCGAATCGGCGCTGGCCCTCCTGGAGGAGCGTCAACTGGCCGGCGGAGTCTTGGCCCTGGACAGCTCGCCACCGTCTGCCGCCGAGCAGCTCCGGTCGACGCCGGGCGCCCGGCCGCCGGTCGGTCGGGAGCTGCGACCCATGGTGCAACCGCTTCGGGCCGACGTCGGCCCCCTGCTCGATGTGCTGCTGGCCGGGGTGGTCATCCTCGATGACGGCTGGCGATCGTCGCTCGACATCATTCTCGATCATCCCGACCACACCTTCGTCACCGCGGCCGGCGATCGCTTCAGCCCCCGGGGCTGGCGGCTGCGGCAGGCCCAGTCCGGGGCCACCGGGGCGGCTCTGGAAGAAGCCCGATCGCAGGAGACGGCGGCCGGGGCCGAAGCCGAGCGGCTGGCCGTTGCCGTGGGATCGGCCGAGCACGAGGTCGCCACCCTGGACCGTGATCACCGTCGCCTGACCGAGGAGCTTCGCCGTGCAGTCTCCGAGATCGAGCGGGCGGTGGTGGCCCGGGATCGCAGTTCGGCCGAGCTCGACCGGTTGGAGGCCGATCGGGCCCAGCTGGTCGACGAGCGCTCCGGGGTGTTCACCCGCAAGCAGGACGACGCCTCCGAGCTGCGCCTCCTGACGGCTGAGCTTCCCGCCCTGGAGAACGAGGAGAGCGAGTACCGGAGTCGGGCCGAGGCGCTGGCCCACTCCCGGACCACGCTGGAGGAGCGGTCACGGGCGGTGGCCAGCAAACGGACCGAGCTGGAGGTTCGGGTGGCGGCGGTGGAGGAGCGCCGCGAGCTGTTGGTTGATCGTCAGGCCGAGACTGAGGCCCGCCTGGCCCGGCTCGTCACTGAACGTGAGCAGGCCAGGGTTCGTCGGGTCCAGATTGAGGAGTCGATTGCCGCCGTCGACGAGCTCGATGCCAAGCTGATCGACTGCCAGGAGTTGCTCGACGGTTGGCTCGCCCTGCTACGAGCCGAGCAGCAGGCCCAGTCGGAGGCGGCCCGGCGGGTGTCGGCTCACCTGAGTCAACGTCGAGGCGACCGGTCGGCCGCCGAGAAGCAACTGGTCGAAGTGCGGGAACGGCGGGCCCGACTGGAGCTCAACGACACCGAGTACCGGGTCAAGCTGGAGGCCTTGACCGAAGCGGTGCGCCGTGAACTCGACACCGATCCCGAGATGGCCATGACCACCCCCTGCCCCGAGATCGAAGGCGATGCCAGCCCCGAAGCCCGGCTCCGGGAGCTGGAGCGGGAGCTGAAGATCATGGGCGCCATCAACCCCTTGGCCCTGGAGGAGTTCGAGGAGCTGAAGGCCCGTCATGAGTTCCTCGACGGGCAGATCAACGACGTCAAGACGGCCCGCCGGGATCTCCACAAACTCATCCGCTCGATCGACGATGAGATCGTCGGGGTCTTCGCCGCCGCCTTCGCCGATGTGTCGGAGAACTTCACCCAGCTGTTCACCACTCTGTTTCCGGGAGGTAAAGGCGGACTCAAGCTGACCAACGCCGACGATCTCCTCAACTGCGGCATCGAGATCGAGGCCAAACCGTCGGGCAAGAACGTCAAGAAGCTCTCGCTGCTGTCCGGCGGGGAACGCTCGCTGGTGGCTCTGGCCTTCCTGTTCGCCGTCTTCCGCAGCCGTCCGTCGCCGTTCTACGTCATGGACGAGGTCGAGGCCGCCCTCGACGATATCAACCTGTCCCGCTTCCTGGCCTTGGTCGACGAGTTTCGGGCCGACGCCCAACTCGTCATCGTCAGTCACCAGAAACGCACCATGGAAGCGGCCGATGTGCTCTACGGGGTCAGCATGAAGCCCGGGGGTTCATCGAAGGTGGTGACCGAGAAGGTGAACGACGGCAACATCGATCGGCTGGCCCAGCAGGCCGGAAACGAAAGCGCGGGCGGCAACGAGAACGCCGCCTGATCGGTCGCAGCCTTCAGCCGGCGTAGCGGATGTGCGAAGGCAGGAAGTCGTCGACCATGATGATGACGTCACCCGGTTCGAGCACCGCCCCATCCGGTTCGAGATCCACGGTGGCCGCCCCTTCCACCACGGCGCCGACCACAGCCCGCTGCAGCGGCGCCGCCGGGAGGGGGAAGACGAACTCCCCGTCAGGCCCCGAGGTCGTCTCCAGCCGAACGCCGTGGCCGGCGGCCGCTGGATCGCCGGCCGGGAGGTAGCTGAACCACACCGTTATCTGATCGAATTTCCTTGTACCGGTCGAGCTGACCAGCTTGCCGGTCAGGGTCCGGTCGTCACCTTCAGTCGATGCCATGGACCAAACAGTAGCCCGCCCGCACTGGCCGATGAACGCGCCACGTCATACCATCGAATCGTGAACCAGCCGCCTGATGCCGACCCGACTGCCGGGCCCGACCCCGCTGAGCCGATGACCGAGTCGATGCGCCAAGTGATGAGCTTGGCCGGTGACGTCGACAAGTTGACGTCGTTCTACGCCGACTGGGCCTCGTACTACGACAGTGATGTGGCCGAGCATGGCTATGGTCTACCGGCCATGATGCTGGCCGCTGTCAACGCCGCAGCCGGCCACGATGAGGCGGCCGGCCGCTATCTCGATCGATCGGTTCCGGTGCTCGACGCCGGCTGCGGGACGGGACTGGTCGGAGTGGTCATGCACGATGCCGGGTATCACGATCTCCACGGGATCGACCTCTCGCACGAGATGGTGGAGCGGGCCCGGGAGCGGGACATCTACCGGAGCCTGGAGGGCGGCATCGATCTCAGCCGGCCGGTGCCCGACCACCTCGTCCGTTCGGCCCAGATCGTGCTTGTCGGAGGCGTCTTCACCGTTGGCCACATACCGCCCGAGGCGCTGTCGGTGGTGGCGGCCCTACCCTCGACCGGCGGCCTGCTGGTGGTCAGCACCCGCCAGTCATACCAGGAGTCCACCGATTTCGTGGCGGTGCAGCAGGCCATGGTCGAGGCCGGCGACCTGCAATTGCTGGCTCACCTTCCCGACGCCCCCTACACCATGGACTCGACCGGCGACTACTGGGCCTGGCGCATCCCATCCTGATTCTGTGCGCTCACGACCCCAAAAACGGGGCGTGGAGCGCACAGATGGCCTTTGCAGCGGTTTCAGGGGAGGCGTTGGAACCAGACGAGGCTGAGAGCGGCGGCCATGGCCAGGAGGGCGATACCACCGCCGACGAACCAATCGGTGATCTCCCGGTCGACCAACTCATAACCGATGGCCGAGCCGATGTCGTTGTAGACCGCTTCCAGCTCGTCAAGCGAGGCGGCGGTGAAGAACGCCCCGTTGGTGCGATCGGCGATGACTCTCAGGTTGTCCTCCATGACCGGGACCGGGATCTCCTGGGTCTCGATCATCGCCGTATTGGGATCGTCGTACTGGATGGTTCCCCTGGTGGTGCCGAAGGCGATGGTGGACACCGGAACCTCGGCCGCCACGGCGGCGGCCACCGCCTCGGAATCGGGGCGACCGACCGTGGTCTGGCCGTCCGACAGCAACACGATCCGGGCCGGTGGCGGTTCGCCGGCCCCGTCGGCCGGTGCGTTGACCAGGGCGTCGAGGGAGGTGAAGATGGCTTCGCCGATGGCCGTCGACTCGGCCAGCCGCAGATTGTTGATGGCATTCTGGGCCGGAAGCCGGTCGACGGTCGGGTTGACCAGCACCGAGGCCGAGCCGGCGAAGGCCACGATACCGACGTTGAGAGTTGGCGGCAGCTCGTCAATGAAGCGGTTGGCCGCCACCTGGGCCGCCGACAAACGGTCGGGCTCGACGTCAGTGGCCTGCATCGACAACGAGACGTCGATGGCCACGATCACAGTGGCCCGCTCCCGCGGTACCCGAACCTGGCGGGCCGGCTGGGCGAAGGCAGCCACCAGCACCGACAGCGCCACCAGGAAAACCAGTGGCGGTAGATGACGCCGCAGGCCTGGGCCGTCGGGGGCGATGGAGTCGAACAGCTCCGGTGAGGCGAACCGCAGCGAGTAGATCTTACGGCGACGCTGCACCCACACGTAGGCCGCCACCAGCACGACGACCAGAAGCAGCAGCCAGAGACGACCGGGCGACAGAAAGGTCATCGGCCGCCGCTCCCCGAGGCCCCGGTGGCCCGGTAAGCCAGCACCAGACGGCGCTTCTGGATGAAGGCCACCAGGTCATCGAGCCATTCCCGCTCCGTGGAGAGACGCAGATGGTCGATCCCCGATTCGCGTAAGGTTGCTTCCAGCAGCTGTTGCCGGGACTCGATGGCCCGAGCGTAGTCTTCCCGGACCGACGGTCGGTTGGTGACCAGCTCCCGCAGCGCCCCGGTGGCCGGGTCACGGACGGTGACCACGCCGACGTTGGGCAACTCGGCCTCCCGAGGGTCGGAAACCTGCACGGCCAGCACATCGTGGCGACGGGCCACGATGGCCAGTTTCTCCTCCCACCCCGGGGTCACGGCGAAATCGGAGATGACCGCCACCAGCCCCCGGCGGCGGGCCACCCCGGCCAACCGCCCCAGCGCGTCGCCGAGGTCGGTAACCCCGCTGTTGTCCTCGTGGGGAGTCGAGGCCAGGTCGTGCAGGATGCGAAGCAGGTGCTTGCGTGATCCCCGAGCGCCGACCACGGTTGGTTCTCCTCGGCCCGCCAACACGGCGCCCAGTTGATTGCCGTCCCGGGCGGTCAGGAACCCAACCGCGGCCGCCGCGGCCAGGGCCAGGTCCCGCTTCTCGCAGTTGACCGTGCCGAAGTCCATACGGGACGACCTATCGACCACCAGCCATGTCTGCAGCTCGCGCTCGGCGATGGTCTGGCGGATGTAGGGCTCCTGGAGGCGGGCGGTGACATTCCAGTCGATTCGGCGCACATCGTCGCCGGGAGCGTAGCGGCGGGTTTCTCCCAACTCTGATCCATGTCCGGGAACCAGCCCACGGTGATCGCCGTGCAGCAGCCCGTCGAGCCGCCGGGTCACCTCGAGTTCGAGCCGCCGGAGGATCTCCCGGGTCGACGGTTCGATCACGGTCAGCGGGTCATGGCCCGAAGGTTCGGCCACCGGCTCGACTATCCCGTCGGCCGGTCGGGCCCCGGCGGCGGGCTCTCGGGTTGGTCGGCGGCGGTCGCCGGCGGCGACTCGACGATGCCCGGCTCGATGATGGCGGGCTCGTTGATCGTGGGCTGGATGATGGCGGCTTCGACAATCGTCGGTTCGGCCGGCCGGTCGATCACCACCGAATTGGTCGGGCGGGGGTCGGGACCAATCGGTGCCGCCGGTACGACGGTGAGGATCCGGTTGATGATGTCGTCGGCCGACAGACCCTTGGCCAGGGCCTCGTAGGTCAACATCAGGCGGTGGCGGAACACGTCGCGGGTGACGTCGAACACGTCCTGGGGCACGACATAGTCCCGACCCCGCATGAGGGCCAGGGCCCGGCCGGCGGCCACCAGACCGAGCGTGGCCCTCGGACTCACCCCGAACTCGATCATCGGCTCCAGCTCCGGTAGGCCCCGCAGCCCCGGTTCCCGGGTTGCCATCACCAGATCGACGCCGTACTGGGCCACCGAGTTGTCGACGTAGATGCGATCGCTCAGATCCTGCAGATCCTCCAGCGTGGTCAGGTCGATGACCTGAGCCGCCTCGGGCATCGTCGTACCCACCCGGCGAACGATCTCCATCTCCTCGCTGGGAGTGGGGTAATCGACCACCACCTTCATGAGGAAGCGATCCCGTTGGGCCTCCGGCAGGGTGTACACGCCCTCCGACTCGACCGGGTTCTGGGTGGCCAATACGAGGAAGGGTGAGGGTAGGGGACGGGTTGTACCGCCGATCGAAACCTGTCGCTCGGCCATCACCTCGAGGAGGGCGGACTGCACCTTGGCCGGCGCCCGGTTGATCTCGTCGGTCAGGACAAGGTTGGCGAACACCGGACCCCACTCGATGTCGAACTTCTCGGTCCCGGCCCGCCAGATCCGGGTACCGACCAGATCCGACGGCAAGAGATCGGGGGTGAACTGTAGCCGCACGAAGCTTCCACCGATCGTCTGGGCCATGGTGGAGACCGCCAGCGTCTTGGCCAAACCCGGTAGACCTTCCAGCAGCACGTGACCTCGGGCCAGCAGGGCCACCAGAAGACGCTCGATCATGTGGTCCTGGCCGACAATGACCTTCTTGATCTCGTACTGGACCCTCTCCAGCGACCGGGCGGCGTCAGCCGCCGAGTGGGGCGGCCCATCATCGGCCCGATCGGGCGGTTCAACGTGATTGGTCATCGGTGAGTTCCTTCAACCCTTCCTTCAGTGATGAAGTCCCGGATGCGGCCAGAGGCCGAATGATCCCTGTCGGCCACGATGCCGTCATTCTCAAACTCCCATACTCTCAAACGCACTGAAAACCCGTGTAAACCGGCGGGCGGAGCCCGGTGGCCGCCGCCGATCGAAATAAGGGGGCAATGCTCGGCAGGCGGCCGTTCAGAACTTAGCGTGTAGGCATGCGACTTCTGGTGGTTGACGACGAGGAGGATTTGGCCGAGGCGGTGGCCGAAGCCCTTCGCAGGGAAGGATACGCCGTCGATGTGGCCCACACCGGTCAGGATGCCCTCGACCGGCTCATCATCAATCCCTACGACCTGGTCCTCCTCGACCTCACGTTGCCCGACATCGACGGCATCGAGGTCTGTCGGCTCATCCGAACCGATGCCATGTTTGATCCCTCAACCCGTGTTCTCATGATCACCGCCCGGGATTCGGTGGCCGATCGAGTGGCCGGCCTCGACCAGGGTGCCGACGACTACCTGGTCAAGCCCTTTGCTTTACCGGAGCTTTCGGCTCGGGTTCGTACGTTGTTGAGACGGGAAACGACTGGCGGCGACGCCGTGTTGCTCGCCGGAGAGCTCGCCCTCGACACGGCCCGCCAGCTCGTTTCCTGGAATGGCCAGCTGATCGAACTGACGACCAAGGAGTTCTCGCTCTTGCGCTACTTCATGTCCCACCAAGGAGAGGTTCTCTCCCAGGAGCGACTGTTGGAGCATGTGTGGGACGAGATGCTCGATCCGTTCACCAACACCGCCCGGGTCACGGTGGGCACGCTGCGGCGCAAACTCAACGCCGCCACCGGCGAGAGCTTCATCGAAACGGTCATCGGCTCGGGCTACCGGTTCGTGGCCCCCGAGTCCTTTGGGGGCGTGAACCCGTGAGTAGACCGTCGGTTCCCCGGCTCAGTCGATCGCTCACTCCCCGGTGGTGGCGGTCGATCAAGTTCCGCCTGGCCGCCACCTACGCCGCCACCGTCTATGCCGTGGGGTCGATTCTGATCGGCGGTATGTACGCCTGGCAGGTCCATCAGCTGGAACGTCCCCAGTTGATCGCCCAACGGGGCTGGATCCGGGACCCCGGCAACGGCCAGGTCTACGAGATGACCTTGCTGACCAACGACTCGTTCCGCAGCTACCTCCTCGAGGTCTTCGAGAACAACGTCAACGTCATGGCCATCGAAAGCCTCAAACGGGCCTCGCTGGTCGGGCTGCTCCTGCTGGTGGTGGTGGCCTTCATCATCGGTTGGATCCTGGCCACCGTCACCCTGCGGCCCATCAACAAGATGGCGGCGGTGGCCCAGGACATCACCGGCTCCGACCTGTCCCGACGAATCGCCGCCGGCGGGCCCGACGATGAGCTTCGCCGCCTGGCCGACATCTTCGACGACATGCTCGACCGCCTGCAGAACGCGTTCGAAGACCAGCGGCGATTCGTACAGGACGCGTCACACGAACTGAGAAACCCGCTGGCCGTGGCCCGTACCAACCTCGAGCTGGCACTGTCGAATCCCGATGCCGGGCCCGACGAGCTACGCCGATCGGTGGAGATCGCCCACCGATCCACCGGACGGATGAGCGACCTCGTCGATGACCTGCTGGTCCAGGCCCGCAGCGGTGTTCCCCAGATCGAACAGGTCGACGTCGACTTGGCCATGGTGGCCGACGACGTTCGTCAGCAGTTCCTGCAGCCGGCCCGGGAGCGGTCCATTGAAATCGTTCGGTTCACGTCCGGGTCGCCCATCGTCCACGGCGACGAGCCGTCACTCGGTCGGGTGGTCACCAACCTGGTGTCGAACGCTCTCCGGTTCGCTCCACCCCACAGTGCCGTCAACCTCAGCGTGATCTCGACCGGCGACGGCTTCGTCGAGCTGACGGTCTCGGACCGGGGCCCGGGACTGACCGAGGAGGATCAGCGGCAGGTCTTCACCCGCTTCTGGCGGGGCCGCAACGCCGGATCCGGTTCGGGCTTGGGATTGAGCATCGTCAAGCAGGTGGTGGAACGCCATGGGGGCACGGTTTCGGTCACCTCGGCCGTGGGGGAGGGGGCGACGTTCCTGGTCCGAATTCCCCAGTCGGCTACAGGGCGCGTCCTGGCGGTCGATGAGGGGGTCGAGGCGGAACAACCTCCGTCTGGGTCGTCGACGGCAAGTGAAACTACTGTGGAGGGATCGAGGGCGTCGCACCCGGCGCCAGGAGGTCAGCGGTGAGTCCGGAGTTCAATCGCATCGGAGAACAGGATCCGACGACGCCGATGTTCGATGTTTCGGCCGGCCCGTCGAGCTCGGCGCCCGCACCTCCGCCTGCTACATCGACATCGGCCCCGACAACCGCTTCGGTGCCGCCGCCCCCTCCGCCCACCGTCGAGGGAGTCACCCGGCCCGTGCCGGCGGTGACCTCGGCTCCCCGGCCGGTGGGAGCCGGTCCCACTGCACCCAACTACGCTCCACCGGGAACGCCGGTTGCCGCTGCGCCCTCGGGCCCGGTGACCGGCCGCAAGGCCTTCACTCCTTCCAGCCCACCCAAGCCCCCTGACGGACCGGGCCAGAAGCCGGGCGGTGAAGGCCGCCTCAGCCGCTGGGGGTGGCGATCGCTGGTGGCCTTCCTGGCCGGTGGCTTGATCGCCGCTGCCGGATTCTTCGCCGGTGAACTCAACGACGAGGTCGCCACCTCGGCCGCCAACCCGACGCCCACCCCGACCTCGATCATCGTCAGCGAACCGGCGGACGGCGCCGTCGTGGTCGATGAGCCGGCCTCCCTGGTGGCCCAGGTTCTCGGACCGTCGGTCGTCCAGATCCGGACCGACTTCGGCCTGGGGTCGGGTGTCATATACCGCGACGGCTACATCATCACCAACAATCACGTGATTGAGGACGCCCAGCAGCTCACCGTCAGACTGTCGACCGGTGAGACCTTCGAAGCCGAGCTGGTGGGAGCCGACGCCAGCAAGGATCTGGCTGTGCTGTCGGTCGGGGAGAGGGATCTGCCGGTGGCCGAGCTGGCTGTCAACGACGAGGTGCGGGTGGGTCAGGTGGCTATAGCCATCGGCTCGCCGTTCGATCTGCAACAGACGGTGACCGCCGGCATCGTGTCGGCCGTCAACCGACCGGTTCCAAGCCGAACGCCCCAGGTGTTCGTGGCCATGATCCAGACCGACGCCCCCATCAATCCCGGTAACTCCGGCGGGGCGTTGGCCGATCGTGAGGGCCGGGTCATCGGCATCAACACCGCCATCCAGACCGACGGATTCAGCGGCACCAATGCCGGTGTCGGATTCGCCATCCCCATCGACGACGCAGTGCGCATCGCCGATCTCCTGGTCAGCGGGCAGCCCATCGAACCCGGCTACCTGGGGGTCAAGGGCCAGGCTCCGGAGTCGGGCGAGGCCGGGGTTGAGATTGTGGAGGTCACCGACGGCTCGGCCGCCGAACTGGCCGGCCTGGAGGTCGGCGACCGGGTTCTCAGCCTGGATGAAGCGCCGGTGACCACCATCACCGAGCTGGCCGGCCTGGTCCTGGCCCGTCAGGCCGGCGATGAGGTCGAGCTGAAGGTCATCCGCAACGGATCCGAGGTTGACATCGACGCGGTGCTGGGCTCCCGTCCCTGACGGCCGGCTACCCGGCGGCCGCCCACCTGCCCCACCCGCCCCTGCACGGGCGGGGCCGGGCATGGGCCCCGGATGGGTCCCGCATTCCCGAACTTTGTGACTCCCACGACCCGCTTATGGGTCGTCCCGGTCACAAAGTTCGGGCGGGGCGGGGGCGGTCGCCGCGTTAGGATCGGAGTCGATGGACCCAACAACGCTTCTGATCATCGCCGCCATTGCCGTCGTCGTCCTTGCCGTCGTCGGTTTCGTCGTTGCTCGGTCTCGCCGCCGGGTTCTGCCCGGGACGGTCGAGGAGCTTGATCGGCCGGAGCCGGATCTACGGCTCGACGATCGTCGTGATCCCGAGCTGGTCGACGAGTCGCCGGTCGCGGTTGACGATGCCCCGATTGTCGGTGAACCGGCACCGGCGGTCAAACCGTCGTTCTTCGAGCGCTTGTCCAAGGCCCGCAGTGCTTTCACCGACTATCTCGGTGGGCTGGTCGGTCTGGCCAAGGTGGGCGAGGACGAGTGGGAGGAGTTGGAGGAGGCGCTCATCCGGGCCGACGTCGGGGTCAAGACGTCGATGACCTTGATCGAAGACGTGCGAGCCGAGGCCAAGGAGGCCGACGCCGAGGACGGCGCCGCCGTGCTGCAGATCCTCAAGGCCCGTATGCATCGGGAACTGGAAGGTAAGGACCGGACGCTGCGCCTCGACGAGGGCCAGACCAACGTGTGGCTGTTCGTCGGGGTCAATGGCGTCGGGAAGACCACCACAATTGGCAAGCTGGGCAAGCGTCTGGTGTCGGAGGGCCACAGGCCCTTGATGGCGGCTGGTGACACCTTCCGGGCGGCCGCCGCCGAGCAGTTGACGCTGTGGTCGGAGCGAGCCGGAACCGAGATCGTGCGGGGCAACGAGGGTGGTGACCCCTCCTCGGTCATCTACGACGGGGTGCAGGCGGCGTCAGCCCGCGGTTGCGACGTGGTTCTGGCCGACACCGCCGGTCGGCTGCAGAACAAGACGAACCTCATGGAGGAGCTGTCAAAGGTCCGGCGGGTGGCGGCCAAGGAGCCGGGTCATGTCTCGGAGGTACTGCTGGTGCTGGATGCCACCACCGGTCAGAACGGACTTTCCCAGGCCAAGGTGTTCACCGAAGCGGTGGACGTCACCGGGGTGGTACTGACCAAGTTGGACGGCTCGGCCAAAGGCGGCGTCGTGTTCGCCATCGAGTCGGAGTTCGGTCTACCGGTCAAACTGGTGGGCTTGGGGGAGGGGGTCGA
Source organism: Acidimicrobiales bacterium (assembly GCA_965216685.1). Lineage (GTDB taxonomy): Bacteria > Actinomycetota > Acidimicrobiia > Acidimicrobiales > SZUA-35 > JAHELU01. Next base: position 593,462 of record OZ244195.1, on the reverse strand, counting down.
TGACCTGGTCGACTTCGAGCCCACCGAATTCGTGGACGCCCTCTTCGAATAGGCCGTTCTGTGCGCCCAGCGCCCCGTAACCGGGGCGTGGAGCGCACAGAACACGCTCAATCGGCTGACGACGGTGGTCGGAAGAACACGGCCAGCTGGCCGACCGCCACGGCAACCCCACCCAGGGCCAGGATCAGGCCCGTCCAGCCATCGAGGTCGTCGGCCAGACCGGTGGCGGCGTCGATCGACCACTCGCCCGGCCCCAGCACGGCCAGGGCGGTGGCGGCCACAGCGATGATGAAGACGTACTCCCAACCCTCGTTGAGGATGAAGAAGCCGTTGTGTCGGTGTACCGTCCAGCCGGCCACCGTCATCACCCCGATCATGGCTGCAGCGGCGAAGCTGTGGAGTAGGCCGACGGCCATCAACAGACCCGACCCGATCTCGGACGCCGCGGCCAGTGGTGCGTGAAGCCGACCCGGTTTCATGCCGATCGAGTCGAACCAGGTCGCGGTCCCGGCCAGCTTGCCTCCGTTGAACACCTTGCCGTAGCCGTGGGCCACCATCATCAGTCCCAGCGAAACCCGCAGGAGCAGAAGGGCCAGATTCTGAGCATCGTTGTAGTCCATGATCGAGGGTCGAGTATAGATAGGGCGATGATGGACCAGGTGAGTTTCACGTGGTCTCATTGCCGGAAGCCGAGGCCGCCAACCTGTCGATCGGTGACGGTATCGAGTCGCTGGTGCGGGAACCGGCAGCCGGTGGCGACACGGTGACCGTCGTCTGCCGCCGGGAACCGGCGACCGATCATCACTGGCCTTCCAGCTTCACTGCGGCATGGTTGACGCTCGGGAAGAATTCACGGCCGACCACTGTTCCATCCGACATGAGACAGATCACCGTTCAACGTTCGATGCCGGCCCCTCGATCGGCGGTATGGGCCGTGCTGGCCGACTTCCCCAACATCGCCCAGTGGAACTCGGGTGTGGCCAAGAGCTACGCCACCAGTGACGCCATTGGTGGGGTGGGAGCCCAGCGGCACTGCGATCTGTCGCCCGCCGGAACCCTGGAGGAGACCATCCGGGCCTGGGACCCGGAGAACAAGATGGTGGTCAGTATCGATTCGGCCACCAAATTGCCTATCCGCCGGGGTGAGGTGACCTTCACGCTGACCGAGCAGGGAGACGGCTCGGCCACCGAGATCGACTACCGCTACGACACCAAGTGGGGTGTCGTCGGGCGCCTGATGGGACCGCTGCTCGACTCCCAGCTGACCAAAGGGTTCAACGGGTTCCTGGTCGATCTGGAGGCGGCTGCCGGCGGGCGCTGATGCACCACGATCCTCGGGGGGCGGACCTAGGATGGAACTCCCATGTTTGAATCACTGACCGACACTTTTGAAGGCATCTTCGGTCGCCTCCGTAACAAGGGCGTGCTGACCGAGTCCGACGTCGACGAGGTTCTCCGGGAAATCCGGGTCGCCCTCCTCGAAGCCGACGTCAACCTGACGGTGGTCAAGAGCCTGCGGAACCGCATCAAGGAACGGGCGGTGGGCGAGGAGGTCCACAAGGCCCTCAACCCGGCCCAGCAGGTCATCAAGATCGTCAACGAGGAGCTGACGGCCAGCCTGGGGGGCGAGACGATCGAAATCGTCTACGCCTCCAAGCCACCGACGGTGGTCATGATGGCCGGCCTCCAGGGCTCGGGCAAGACCACCAGCTCGGCCAAGTTGGCCCGCTGGTTCAAGAGCCAGGGCCGCAACCCGCTGCTGGTGGGGGCCGACCTGCAGCGTCCGGCCGCCGTCGAGCAGCTGCGCACGCTGGGTGGGCAGATCGACGTTCCTGTCTACAGCGACCCGTCGGATCCCGTCACCGTGGCCTCCAAAGCGGTCGAGGAAGCCCGCGCCACCGGCCGCGACGTGGTCATCGTCGACACCGCCGGCCGTCTGGCCATCGATGAGGCGTTGATGGAGGAGGTACGGCAGATCTCAATCGCCGTCGATCCCGACTACACGTTCCTGGTGGTCGACGCCATGACCGGCCAGGATGCCGTCAACGTGGCCGAGGCCTTCCATGAGAAGCTGGCCCTCGACGGCGTCATCCTGACCAAGCTCGACGGCGATGCCCGGGGCGGTGCCGCCTTGTCGGTCAAGGAGGTGGTCGGTCGGCCCATCGCCTTTGCCGCCACCGGCGAAAAGATCGAGGATTTCGATCTCTTCCACCCCGACCGGATGGCCAGCCGCATTCTCGGTATGGGCGACATGCTCACTCTCATCGAGAAGGCCGAGCAGACCTTCGAGCAGGAGGAGGCCGAGGAGGCGGCGGCCAAACTGCTGGAGGGCCAGTTCACCCTCGAGGATTTCCTGGCCCAGATGCAGCAGCTCAAGAAGATGGGCCCGCTGAACAACCTGATCGGGTTGATGCCGGGTATGCCCAAAGAGATCCGTGATGTTGAAATCGAGGACCGTCAGGTCAACCAGATCGAGGCCATCATCCGGTCGATGACACCGGAGGAGCGGACATCGCCCGAGATGATCGACGCCTCCCGCCGGGCCCGCATCGCTGCCGGTTCAGGCACCAATCCGACCCAGGTGTCGGGGCTCGTCACCCAGTTCTCCGAGATGCGCAAGATGATGAAGCGCTTCGGCGGCATGGGAACCAAGAAGTCACGCAGCAACCGTCGGGGCAAGAAGAAGAAGAAGGGGGCCAAGGGCCGCAAGGGCGGCGGTGGCCGGGTCACCCCCAAGGGCGGCGGTCGCCATCAGACCCGCTCCAGTGGACGGACCACGCCCAAGGGCACCAAGTCGGGCAAGTCGCCGTTGATGCTGCCCGGGCTCGACGTGCCGGCCGGCCTGCTCGACGAATCCGAGCTGGAGAAGATGGCCAAAGAACTCGAGGGTTTCGACCTCTAGACCTCTAGATGTAGATCCTCCTTTGTGTGCGCTCCACCGTTCACCGGTGAACGCCCGGGCGCACCGGTCAGGAATTGTGGTGGAGGACGACGCTGAAGGTGATGTTGGCGTTGAGGCTGGAGGCCACCGAGCAGTATTTGTTGGTGGCCAGGTCGACGAACCGTTCGGCCATCTCCTGTTTCAGCCCCGGGGCGTTGATGTGATGGACGGCTCGGATCTCGGTGTAGTAGGCCGGAGTACCGTCGGCCCGGTCGCCCTCCAGCTCGATCGAGTAGGAGATCAGGTCGAGTCGACGTTTGCGTATCATCTCCACCACATCGAAGGCCGAACAGGCTCCCAAGGCATTGAGTAGCACCTCCATTGGATTCATCCCCGTCTTGGCGTACTGCTCCCCGTCGATCATCAGCTGCTGGCCGTCGGGGGTTCGACCGAGGAACCGCTTGCCGTCGAGGTGGAAGATGGTGCTCTGTTTGGTCGATCCGGAGTTGGCCATGCCGACATTATGGGCGGGCCGGCCACCGAAATTGCAGGGTCCGGGCGTGGAGCCCGAATCAGGCCTCGATAAGCTCATATGTTGCTTGGATCGCGTTCGACAGCCCGATGACCGTTCGCCGGTTTCGGTTCCGAACTCCGAGTGTCATCCCCGCCGTCGCCGGCCGGCGACGCAGCGCGAGTGCGATCAACACAGACGTAACCGAGACCAGAGAAGAGAATCCAACGTGGCAGTTCGACTGCGCCTCATGCGTATGGGGAAGAAAAAGCAACCGACCTACCGAGTCGTCGCCGCCGACGCTCGTTCCCCTCGTGATGGTCGGTTCATCGAGATCGTCGGTACCTACAACCCCCGTACCGAACCGTCGGAGATCAAGATCGACAACGCCAAGGCGGTGCACTGGCTCCGCAACGGCGCCCAACCCACCGAACGGGTGGTCAAGCTGCTGAAGGTTTCCGGAGCGTGGGAGGCCTTCGAGGCCGGCACCACCGTCGAGGAGCTGGAAGCGGCGGCTGCGGCCGAGGCCGAGGCGGCAGCGGCAGCAGAGTCCGATACCGAGACTCCGGCAACCGCCGGCGCCGACGCGTGAGTGCGGCCGGATCGATGAGCGACTCTCCCGCCCCCACCGCTGAGGCCGTACTCCTGCATCTCTGTCGGGCCATGGTCTCGGAACCTGATGATGTCTCGATCGAGACAACAGCCAACGGTGATCGAGTTCGTCTCGATGTCAGTGTCCACTCCGACGACATGGGCCGGGTCATCGGCCGGCGAGGTCGTGTGGCCTCGGCCATCCGAACCGTGGTCGGTGCGGCTGCGGCCAAAGACGGCGTCGTCACCGAGGTCGAGTTCGTCGAATAGCGAAGCCGTGGAGTTGCTGGAGGTCGGTCGCATCGGCAAGGCCCACGGGTTGAAAGGCGAGGTCGTGGTCAGCTGGGTGACCAACCTGGTCGACGAGCGGACCAGGGCGGGATCCCGCTACCGGGTCGCCTCACCGGGTTCGGCCGGAGCCGAGGAGTGGCTGACGGTGGCCACCGCCCGACCCCACCAGGACCGGTGGCTGATCCGCTTCGACGGGGTGACCGACCGTAGCGCGGCCGACCGGCTCCGGGGTTCGACCCTCGAAGCGGAACCGATCGAGAGCGAAGGTCAGGTCTTCGTCCACGAGCTGGTGGGCAAGGTCCTGGTCGACCAACACGGCACCGAACATGGTGCCGTGGCCGCCTTGGTGGCCAACCCGGCATCCGATCTGCTGGAGCTGGGCGACGGCCGCCTGGTCCCGTTGGCCTTCTACCAGGATCACGACGACCAGCGGGTCCGGGTCGACGTTCCCGCCGGGCTGCTCGATCCGCAGTCCTGACCGACGGATCAGCCATGCGAATCGATGTGTTCACGATCCTGCCGGGGATGGTTGAAGCCTTCGTCTCGGCCGGCCTCATCGGCAAGGCCCGGGCCGGGGGCAGCCTCGACATCCGGATCCACGATCCCCGGGAGACCACCACCGACGTCCATCGCACCGTCGACGACGCCCCGTTCGGTGGCGGCGCCGGCATGGTCCTGAAGCCGGAGCCGATCTTCGCCATCGTCGAACAGGTCGAGCCGCCTCGTCCCCTGATCTACCTGGCCCCCTCCGGTCGCACCTTCACCCAATCGGTGGCGGCCGAGCTGGCGGCCACCGACGGCTTCTCCCTGTTGTGCGGCCGGTTCGAAGGGGTGGACGAGCGGGTTCGTCGTCATCTGGTAGACGACGAGGTCTCCATCGGCGACTACGTACTGGCCGGCGGCGAGGTGGCGGCCGGCGTGATCATCGAGGCCGTCGGTCGGCTGATCCCCGGGGTGCTGGGCAACGCCGCCTCCACCGAGGACGAGTCGTTCACCCGCGGACTGCTGGAGTACCCCCACTACACCCGGCCGGCCGAGTACCGGGGCTGGCCGGTCCCCGATGTTCTGCGGTCGGGTGATCATGGCCGGGTGGCCCGCTGGCGGCAGGCCATGGCTCTGGTGAAAACAGCCGAGGTACGCCCGGACCTTCTGGCCGCCCGGGGCGGTTTGAGCGACAACGATCGAGCGCTGCTGGCCGAGTTCGATTTGACCGTTCCCGAAGATCACCGCCCATGACCGACGCCACCGCATTCCCCAGCCGGGCTCGGGTGGTGGTCATTGGCGGAGGAGTGGGCGGAGCCAGCACCTTCTACCACCTGACCACTCACGGTTGGCGCGATGTCGTCCTGATCGAACGTGACGTCTGGGCCTCCGGTTCGACCTGGCACGCCGCCGGGCAGGTCACCCAGTTCGGCACCGTGCAAACCATGGTCGGGCTGAAGAAGTACTCGTGCGAGCTCTACACCCGGTTGGCCGCCGACCCCGACCGACCCATCACCTATCGCCGGGACGACGGAGGCATCCGCCTGGGCTACAACCAGCAGGACTTCGACGGCTACTCCCACTTCGTGGGCATGGCCAAGGGCATGGGCGTCGACTTCGAAGTGCTGTCACCGGCCGAAATGGCCGAGGCCCATCCGCTGCTCGATGTCAGCGGCCTGACCTGCGGTCTCTGGGATCCGGTCGACGGCGACATCGACCCCAGCGGTCTGGTGGTCGGTCTGGTTCACGCCGGTCGCAAGAACGGAGGCCAGGCCTTCCAGCACACCGAATGTGTCGGACTGACCCAGATGGCCGACGGTTGGATCGTCCACACCAGCCAAGGCGACATCGAATGCGAGAGCATCGTCAACGCCGGTGGCTACCGGGTTCACCAGATCGGCGGCTTCTACGGCTTGGAATCGGCGGTGTCGTCGATGGAGCACCAGTTTCTCCTGACCGAGGAACTGCCGCAACTGGAGGCGCTGGGCCGTCGAGTGCCCCTCATCCGTGACCCCGGCGACGACTTCTACAGCCGGCAGGAGCACCACGGGCTGCTGGTCGGCATCTACGAGCAGGGATGCAAGACCTGGGGCCGGGACCGCATACCCGACGACTTCGCCAACAAACTCGAACCGCCCGACCTCAACCGGCTCGAAGACAACATGACCCGGGTCATGGAGCGGCTCCCGGTGCTGGCCACGGCCGGTATCGCCTCGGTGGTCAACGGCCCGATCACCTACTCGGGCGACGGTGCGCCTCTGGTGGGTCGGCTCCCCGGTCGGCGTAACGCCTACTGCATGCTCGGGCTGCGAGCCGGAATCGGTGAAGGGGGCGGGCTGGGCAAGGTGCTGGCCGAGATCATTGTCGAGGGTCAGTCGGAGTGGGACACCTGGGTCCTCGACCCTCGCCGGTTCACCCGGTACGCCGACGAAGCCTACGCCTCGAAGAAGGCGATCGAGGAGTACCGCCGGGAGTTCGTGTTCGATCACCCCGACGAACACCGTCCGGCCGGCCGACCGGCCAAATCCACGCCGCTCTACCAGCTGTTGGCGGCCAAGGGGGCCGAGTTCGGGGTGATCAACGGCTGGGAACGATCACTCTACTTTCACCCGGCCGTCGACGACTTCGAGCACGTGCCGTCGTTCCGGTTCTCCACCTACCACGATCAGGTGGGCCGAGAGGCCCGGGCTGTGCGATCGAATGTGGGGGTGGCCGAGATCAGCGGGTTCACCCGGTTCCTGGTCGAGGGGGCAGACGCTGTCGCCTGGTTCGATGGTCTGACCGCCGGTCGTATGCCCACGGTCGGTCGGACGGCGCTGGCCTACGTGAGCGACAACCAGGGTCGCCTTCTCTCGGAGTTCACGGTGACCCGGCTGGCCGAAGACCGGTTCTGGCTGCTCAGTGCGGCGGCGGCCGAATGGCACGACCTGGATGTCTTGACCGATGCCAATCCGCCTCCCGGCGTGACCATCACCAATCTGACCCACGACCACAATGCCCTGATGATCGCCGGGCCACGATCGCGATTGGTGCTGGCCAAGCTCACCGATACCCCACTCGACAACGCCTTGTTTCCCTGGCTGTCAGCCCGGTCCCTGACCGTCGCCGACTACGAGATCGTGGCCCTGCGACTGGGTTTCACCGGTGAGCTGGGGTGGGAGCTGCACCTGCCCATGGAGGCATCGGTTCCGGTTTATGAAGCAATACATCGGGCCGGAGCGGAGTTCGACATCATCGACTTCGGACTGCTGGCCACCGAGTCGATGCGGCTGGAGAAGAACTACCGAGCCTGGAAGAGCGACCTGCACACCGAATACAACGTGCTGGAAGCCGGGCTCGACCGGTTCGTGAACCTGGACAAGCCGTTCCAGGGCCGGGACGCCATCGTGGCCCAACGCCAGGCCGGTCATCGTCGGGTCCTGGTGGCGCTGGAGGTCGATAACGACGTTGCCGCCGCCCACACCGGCGATCCCATCTGGTCGGGCCGGCGCCTGGTCGGGGTGGTCACCAGCGGCGGTTACGGCCACCACACCGGGACCAACATCGCCCTGGGCTATGTCGAGCCCGGCCACGCCTCCCCAGGCACAGCCCTTGACATCACCATTATCGGGGTGTCGTCACCGGCCGTGGTTCAGGTCGAGCCCATGTTCGACCCCGGCAACGAGCGCCCCCGGGCCGACGGACCCTGATCGGCTGGTGCCGGCCGCCGTGGCCCAGGTTGGAGTTTCACCGGGTAGAGCTAGGCTTGGTAGGCGCTGCCGATTCGCCGGCAGCCTGCGACGCGCCAGTTCGAACGGCGCCCTCCGAGAAGCCTCGTATCACAGGAACGCACGATGAACACGACCCAAGTTGTTGAACAAGACCGTCTCCGCGATGAGATTCCCGACTTCGGGCCGGGCGATACCGTCAAGGTACACGTCAAGGTCGTCGAGGGTAACCGGGAGCGGGTCCAGGTCTTCCAGGGTGTCGTCATCGCCCGCCGGGGCGATGGTCTGCGGGAGAGCTTCACCGTCCGCAAGCTCAGCTTTGGTGTCGGCGTGGAGCGCATCTTCCCCCTTCATTCACCGATCATCGACAAGATCGAATTGGTCACCCGCGGTGACGTGCGCCGGGCCAAGCTCTACTACCTCCGGGACCGAGTGGGCAAGGCGGCCAAGGTAAAGGAAAAACGCGACCGCTGAGTAGGTGCTGGGGGATCGCTGTTGAGTAGCGAAGATCTCGAACGCTACGAATCCGAGGCCGAACTCTCCCTGTTCCGGGAGTATCGCGACGTGGTGGCCATGTTCCGCTACGTCGTGGAGACCGATCGGCGGGCTTATCTGGCCAACCAGGTCACCCGCTTGAGCAAGCCGGGGGCCGACAGGCTGGAATACGAGCTGGTCGACGCCTGGGTGTGGGATACCTATCGACAGTCCCGATTCCTCAAGCGGGTCACGATTTCCACCACCCGAGGGGTGACCGTCGAGGAGCTACCGGAACGGGAGCTCTGAGCAACACGGTCGATGATCTCGTCCAGTGAGATCAATCAATGGGGTTACACAACAAGGAGCTGGGACGCCGAGGCGAGGACGCGGCGGCCCGGTGGTATCTCGAATCGGGCTATGACATTCTCGACCGCAACTGGCGCCGTCGGGAGGGCGAGCTCGATCTCGTCGTCGGTCGAGATGACATGGTCGTCTTTGTCGAGGTGAAGACTCGATCCAGCGACCGCTACGGCTCGGGTTTCCACGCCGTCAACCGGGTCAAGCAACAGCGGATCCGGCGGCTGGCCGCCGACTGGTTGGCCGAGCGCCGTCGCAGTGGCCGCGGCGCGGCTGGAGGGTTCGTGTCCGACATTCGGTTCGACGTGGCTGATGTCGACCAGCGTGGTCACCTCCGGGTCAGGGAGGGCTGTTTCTGACCGGCACCGGGCGCCGGCCTGGTTGCTAGAACCGGGTGTGACGGTTGGCCCAGCAGCCCCGATGCCAGTGGCGACGCAGGTCGGGATCGTCGGGGGGTACGGCCACCAGATGACCGAGTCCGGGAGGAATGTCGCGGTTGCAGCCGGGGCAGATGTAGGTCTTGGTCGCCTCGTAGGGCTGGACAAAGCGGGTATGGGCATCGGCGACGGCCGACGGATCGAGCATGGGTCCGGTGCGGGCCCGCCCGGCCTCGGCCCCCTTCTTGGTCTTCTTCCTGGGTTTCTTCTTCGTATTCTTCTGGGCCTTCTTGGTCTTCTGGACCTTCTGGTTGGCGGCGGCTTCCCGGGCCCGGTTTCGTGATGGCATGTCGTCGAGAGGTCGAAGCAGCGCCGGCTATCCGGCGAAGGCCCAGGCGAGGAGACCGATGACCACCACAAATGCCGCCGCCACGAAGAAGTAGTCGAATCGAGAGGCCCTATGCTTTCGGTGCGGATCGAAACCCATAGGAGCAGTATGGCATCTCGAACAGACCGTTCGACCTCCGATCGGTCGGCCCCACGATGGCGCTGGGTGTCGCCGACCGGGCTGTGGGCCAGGGCGTTGCCGGCAGCGTCGGCCACGGCGATGGCCATGCTGTTGGCCATACTCGTGAGCGCCTGTGTGGGAGATGTTCCCGACGTGCCGTCGGGTGACCCGGTCCTGGTTCAGGGTCGGGAGGTCTACAGCCGCAACTGTGTCGGTTGCCATGGAGCGGCCGGCCAAGGCGGCACCGGATCCAAGCTGGCCGACGGTGTTGTCACCACCGCCTTCCCCGATCCGGCCGATCAGTTCGCCATCATCGCCAACGGCAAGAACCAGATGCCGGCCTTCACCGGCAAGCTCAGCGACGACGAGATCGAGGCCGTGGTCCGTTTCACCCGAGAGGGCCTGTAGCCCGGGAGGATTGTGCCCTCCGGTGTCACCATGACACCTCAGCGCACAAACCTGCAGTGAGCCATCGGTGATCGATGGCCTTGGTCACTGTCACAACCCACGAGTAGGGTCACATTCAGCACTCGTTGGCCCTGTCAGCGAGGTTCAGGCAGCACTCGCTCCTCCCAGCCATCTCCTGTTGAAGGAGCGAACTGTCATGCTCGCCACCATTTCCACCGCCGTCGTCCAGGGGGTCGACGGTCATCCGGTGACCGTCGAGGTCCACGTCAGCAACGGTCTGCCCGGCTACTCGCTCGTCGGCCTGCCCGATGCCTCGTGCCGTGAGTCTCGTGATCGGGTCCGGGCCGCCGTGCTGTCCTCCAATCTGAAATGGCCGGACCGCCGGGTCACCATCAATCTGGCCCCCACTGGTCTGCGAAAGCAGGGAGCAGGGCTCGACCTGCCCATTGCCCTCGGCGTCCTGGCCGCCTCCGGCCAGGTCGAGCCTGAGATTCTGCGGACCTACGGAGCGGTGGGAGAGCTTGGTCTCAATGGATCGATCCGTCCGGTCCCCGGTCTGGTATCCCTGGCCGACGCCATCGAGGGCGACGAGGTGTTCGTGCCCTGTCAGGGAGCCGAGCAGGCAGCCGTCGTCCGACCGGGCCGGGTGCGGGCGGCCGGCACACTGGGCGAGATCGTGGCCGGCCTGCGGTCGAAAGCCCTGCTACCGTCCCTGGTCGAGCCCGGCCGTCAGCCGCCCGGCGCCAGACCCATCGGGGATCTTGCCGAGGTTCGCGGCCAGCCGCTGGCCCGATGGGCGTTGGAGATCAGTGCCGCCGGGGGTCACCACCTGTTGATGATCGGCCCTCCGGGAGCGGGCAAGACGATGCTGGCCACCCGCTTGGCCGGGCTCCTGCCCGATCTCGACGCCGCCGAGGCCCTGCTCACCACTCGGGTTCATTCCGCCGCCGGCCTGGCTGTTCCACCGGGCGGTCTGGTCACCCGGCCACCGTTTCGAGCCCCCCATCAAGGGTCCTCGGCGGTGGCCATGGTGGGTGGCGGATCGGCGGCCATGCGCCCCGGCGAGATCAGCTGCGCCCACAACGGCGTCTTGTTCCTCGATGAGCTGGGAGAGTTTTCCGTCCCCATTCTCGATGCGCTGCGCCAGCCGCTGGAGGAGGGCGTGATCCGGGTTTCCCGGGCGGCCCGCGCCGTGTCTCTTCCTGCTCGCTTCCTTCTGGTGGCGGCCATGAACCCGTGCCCTTGCGGTGAAGGGCCTCAGGATGGCAACTGCCGCTGTAGCGACGCGGCCCGGGCCCGTTACTCCCGGCGGCTGTCGGGCCCTCTACTCGACCGGTTTGATCTGCGCATCGAGGTGCAGCCGCCCACCCCGTCGGTGCTGTTGGACGGGCCGGGTGAGGAGTCGACCAAGGCCGTGGCCGAGCGGGTGGCCGAAGCCCGCCGCCGAGCCCGACAACGGGGCGTGCGCTGCAACGCCGATCTGCCCGCCCGTCGGCTCGACGAGGTGGCCCCGCTGGCGCCGGAAGCCCGACAGTTGCTGCGCCGGGTGCTGGAGGCCGGTCGATTGACCGGGCGGGGATTGCGGCGGGTGCGCACCGTGGCCCGCACCATTGCCGATCTCAAGGGCGAGGACCGTGAGATCTCGACCGAAGCCGTGCAGGCCGCCCTGGCTCTCAGGGCCCGGCCGAAGACGGTCCTGGGGCGTCCGTCATGAGCGAACCGCCGGTTGGAGAGCGCCTGGCCGACCTGCAGGCCAGGCTGGCCCTGCTTCATCTCTCCGGGATGGGCCCGGCCCGGAGCCGTTGGCTGCTGTCCCGCCATGCTCCGATGGAAGTGGTGTCACGTCTGCGATCAGGGGAACTTCCGGCTCCTCCCGAGGAGGCACCGCCGGGAATCAGGCCTTCGACGGTGGACCGCTGGCGGTCCGAGATCCCCAACCTCGAACCGGGGCGGCTGCTACAGGATCAGGTCGACCAGGGCTGGTCGATCCTCCACCCCGACGACCGGGCCTGGCCCTTCGGCGGTGAGCAGGATCCTCCGCTGCTGTTGTTCTGCGCCGGTGACGTCGATTTGCTGGGTGCCAGGCCGGCGGTGGCTGTTGTCGGTACCCGCCGATGCACGTCCGTCGGCCGCCGGGTGGCCCACCGTATGGGAATGGATCTGGCCGAGGCCGGCGTCGCCGTCGTCAGTGGATTGGCCCTCGGCATCGACGCCGCCGCCCACAAAGGCGTGCTGGATGGGGGAGGCATTCCAGTGGGCGTCGTCGGCACCGGCCTCGACATCGTCTATCCCCGTGGCAACCAGTCGCTGTGGCACGAGGTGATCGACGCCGGCGTGTTGGTCAGCGAGTACCCGGCGGGCACAAGACCGGCTCGCTGGCGGTTCCCGGCCCGCAACCGACTGATCGCATCGCTGGCCGATGCCACGGTGATCGTGGAGTCGCACGGCACCGGGGGAGCGCTGCTGACGGCCGAGGAGAGTGCCGAGCGGGGCAAGCCGGTTCTGGCCGTTCCCGGTTCGGTGCTCAGCCCGGCGGCCGACGGCACCAACGGTTTGATCGCCGACGGGGCGGTGCCAACCCGTGATGCGTCCGACGTCCTGGTGACATTGGGCTGGTCCGGATCCGCCGAGTCGACGTTGTTGCCAGGGTCGCCGGTGGTTGGTGAACCGTCGGCTGAGCCGATCCCGGTCGTGTTGGCCGACGATCCGGCCGCCGTTTCGATGGTGGCGATCATTCGCCGCGAGGTGCAGGCCGGAGCGATTTCGGTCGACACGTTGTCGGTCCTCACCGGCGCAGCCCCGATGACGGTGTTGGCGGTGGTGCGGGCCCTGATCGACGCCGGCGAGGTGACGTTGAACGGATCAATGGTGATCGGTAGCCATCCGACGGGCCTGTCGGGCTAACCGCTACCCTTCTGGCCGTGACTTCCGCCGCAAAGGTCCGCTATCTTCGCCTGCTCGGGTTTGAGAAATCTTCGGAACCGGAGGTGTTTGACAATCAGGATCAATCGCCGCGACGGCCCCAGGCCGGTACCCGCCATCTGGTTCAGTTCGATAGAGAATCTAGCCCAAATTCTCACGTTCTGTGGCGGAACGCCGACGGAGAGTGGGTACGAGGAGGCTGGGGCCAAGGTCCGGGCGCTTCTCGGCCAAGACCTGAGAACCCACTCACCATGGCGGGCACCGTGGCTATTGAAACCGAACGTGAACTTGAGGCCGTCTGGGCGCGATTCAAGACGACCGAGCAACAACAGGACCGGGATGAGCTGATCGTCTACTATGCGCCGCTGGTCAAGTACGTGGCCAGCAGGATCGCTGCCGGCCTACCTCAGACCGTGGACCAGGCCGACCTGATCAGCTATGGCATGTTTGGCCTGATCGATGCCATCACCAAGTTCGATCCCGAGCGCGGCTTCAAATTCGAGACCTACGCCGTTTCCCGGATCAAGGGAGCGATACTCGACGAGTTGCGGTCGATCGACTGGGTGCCCCGGTCGGTCAGGTCGAAGGCCAAATCGGTGGAGCGGGCCATGGCCAAGCTGGAGGCCAAGCTGCATCGCCCTCCCACCGACTCCGAGATCGCCGACGAACTCGACCTCACCTCCGACCAACTCAACGGGGTCTACAAGCAGATCGGATCGCTGGGCATGGTTGCCCTCGACGAGATGCTGTCGGCCGGCGGTACCGAGTCGCTCACCTTCGGCGACACCCTGGCTGATCGCCGTGACGGTCCGGGCATGACCTACGAGCGGTCGGAATCCCGGCAGCTCCTGGCCCGGGCCATCAACACGATGAGTGAGCGGGAGAAGATCGTGTTGACCCTTTACTACTACGAGAACATGACGCTGGCCGAGATCGGCAAGGTGTTGGGCGTGACCGAGAGCCGAGTTTGCCAGATTCACACCAAGGCCGTCTTCGGTCTCCGGTCCCGCCTGGAACAGGCCGAACGGGAACCGGTTTAGGTTGCCGGCCTGGTCGGCCGGGCCGGACCGCCGATGGAACCGGGCGGTCGCACCGAGCTTGACCACGCCTCCAATCGTGGCTTCGGTCCCAGAACCGTGTGAAGGCCGGAGGAGCGTCCAAACCCGGCCCGGGAGCGGGCGAGACAGCGGCTCCCGTCGAGCCCAGCCGTGCCCTGCTGCGTGATCGGGGCGAGGGCGTGTTGTCGAACCGGGCTAGGCTCTGAGCACCGCCCTGCGGGCACTCGGGTTCTCCGGCCCCTCGATCTTCGCTTCTCGAGGAGGCCCACATGGCTCCCGCTCTTCTGGCCATCGCATTGGCCGCTCAACTACTGATCGGCGGCACCGGCTCAACCGCCGCTGTCGACTCCAACCAACGGTGGCGTCATCCGGTGGATGCGCCCGTGATCGACTTCTTCCGTCCACCGGCCGGGCCCTACGGCGCCGGCAATCGCGGTCTCGAATACGACACAACGCCGGGGCAGACGGTGGTGGCGGTGGCGGCCGGAAAGGTCACCTTCGCCGGGCCGGTCGGTCGGCACCGTTTCGTCGTGGTGGCCCACAGCCCGGAACTGCGCTCCACCTACGCCTACGTCGACCGTATCGATGTCTCCGTCGGCGACAGGGTGGCCGCCGGTCAACCAATCGCCACTGCTCGCTCCGGATTTCACCTCACGGCCCGTCTCAACGGTGTGTACGTGGACCCGATGGCCTACCTGGGCCAGTCCTGGTCGGTGCGATTGGTGGCCAAACCGGCGAAACGGGGGAGTTGATCGGTGAGCCCGGCCGCTATAGTTCATAAGGGCCTTTTGGCCTCCGATCCGCTGTTGCGGAGTCGGAACTGCACGATCAAGCCACAAACCAATTCGGTCGATCCGAATCCTCGGTCTCCGTGCAGCGGAGCGAGATCGGCCGACAACAACCGGAGGAAGAAACGTGACTGCTGTTGTCACCATGAAGCAAATGCTGGAAGCCGGCGTGCATTTCGGTCATCAGACCCGCCGCTGGAACCCCAAGATGAAGCGGTTCATCCACGGCGACCGCAACGGGGTCTACATCATCGACCTGGAGGAGACTCTCTCCCGGATCGAGACGGCCTACACCTTCGTCCGGGACGAGGTGGCAAAGGGTGGCACGGTGCTGTTCGTGGGCACGAAGAAGCAGGCCCAGGAGTCGATCCGGCGTCACGCCCAGTCCGTCGGCATGCCTTTTGTCGATCAGCGATGGCTCGGCGGCATGCTCACCAACTACCAGACGATCTCCAAGCGGGTGGGCAAGCTGCTTGAGTACGAGCGCATGCAGGCCGCCGGTGACTTCGAGGAGATGCCGAAGAAGGAAGCCCTCCGCTACGGCCGGGAGCTGGAGAAGCTGAACCGGAACATCGGCGGTATCAAGACCATGGGCAAGCTGCCCAGCGTGGTCTTCGTGGTCGACACCATCATCGAGCACATCGCCGTGACCGAGGCCCGCAAGCTGGGTATCCCCATCGTGGCCGTGGTCGACACCAACTGCGACCCCGATCTGATCACCTACCCCATCCCCGGCAACGACGATGCCATTCGCTCGGCCGAACTCATGACCCGGGTCATCGCCGAAGCGGTGGCAGAGGGCAAGATCATGGCCGCCCGTCGGACCGGAGCCCCCAGCGCTCCCCAGGCCCGCTCTGCTGAAGAGGAGGCGGCCATCGCCGCCGAGCAGGCTGCCGCTCGGGAGGCGGCAGCGGCCGCCGCCGCCGACCGCGAGGCTCGGGTGGCTGCTGCTCTGGCCGCCGAGCAGGCTGCTGCCGCCGCCGCCGAGGTCCCGGCGCCCCCGCCCGCACCCGAAGCCGCTGCGGCCAATGGCGAGGCCCCGGCCACCGAGACCGCTGCGCCGGCCGAGGCGTCTGCTGCCGAAGCTGCCGCTCCGCCCGACGCGCCCGCTGCGCCGGCCGAGGCGTCTGCTGCCGAAGCTGCCGCTCCGCCCGACGCGCCCGCTGCGCCGGCCGAGGCGTCTGCTGCCGAAGCTGCCGCTCCGCCTGACGCGCCCGCTGCCGAGACTGCGGCTCCTGCTGAGATGCCTGCTCCCGAGGCTGTTGCACCGGCGGAGGCTCCTGCCGCTGAGGCCGCTCCTGAGGCTGTTGCGCCGGCGGAGGCCTCCGATCCCGAGACGGCCTGATCGGTCGGTCGATTCACCACAAGAACGAGTAGAAAAAGGAACGCCAAATGGCCATCACCGCCAAGGATGTACAAGAACTTCGCAAGTCGACCGGCGCCGGCATGATGGACGCCAAGAAGGCACTCACCGATGCCGACGGTGACTTCGAGGCCGCGGTTCAGATCCTCCGCGAGAAAGGTCTGGCCAAGGCGGCCGGACGGAGCGATCGGGAGAACAGCGAGGGCATCGTGGTCGTGGCCGAGAACGACCAGGCCGCCTCATTGGTTCACCTCAAGTCCGAGACCGACTTCGCCGCCAAGTCCGACGATTTCGTCAAGTTGGCTCACGAGCTGGCCGAGCTGGTGCTGGCCAAAGGGCCCGAGGCGGTGGCGGAGAAGGCCGAGGCGATCGAGGAGCTGAAGCTGACCGTCAAGGAGAACATCGACTTCGGGACCGTTGTCCGCTATGAGAAGTCGGCCGACTCGCTGATCGATGCCTACGTTCACGGCGCCGGTCGAGCAGGCGTACTGGTTGAGGCCGAGGGGGTCGACACCGAAACGCTGCACGAGATCGCCCTCCACATCGCCTTCGCCAAGCCGGGTTATCTGAGCCGGGACGAGGTCCCGGCCGACGAGGTTGATCGGGAGCGGGCCGCCCTTCTGGAGATCACCAAGAACGAAGGCAAGCCGGAAGCCGCCTGGGACAAGATCGTCGAGGGTCGGGTCAACGCCTGGTTCGGTGACCAGGTACTGCTGGAGCAGGGCGTGTTCGGTGAGAAGGAAACCGTCAAGGCCAAGATCGGTGACGGCTCCATCAAACGTTTCGTCCTGGCCATGGTCGGCTAGCCACGACGCCTTGGTGATTCGACGACCCCGTGACGGGGTCGTCGGCTCGCCGGAGTGCAGAGTGGTGGCGAGCGTGGCGCTCGGCGCCGAAGCGGCTAGCAGGGTGCTGAAATTCTTCTGGTTGGTGCTCGCGTTCTGGTCGGGAATCGAAAAGAATGGGGGGATGCGTGGAACCCCTGACCGGCAGTTGTCGATGTTGTCGTCGTTGAGCACCGAGGATCTGATCCCGGTGGATCATCCGATCCGCCGGATCCGGGTCGTGGTCGACGAGGTGTTGGCCGGTCTTGATAGCGAGTTCGACGCTATGTATGCGGACTCGGGTCGGCGGTCGGTGCCACCGGAGACCCTGTTGAAGGCAACGGTGTTGATGGCGATGTACTCGATCCGTTCCGAGCGGGCGTTCTGCGAGCGACTCAACTATGACATGTTGTTCAAGTGGTTCTTGGATCTGGCGATCGACGACCGGGCGTTCGACGCGACGACGTTCACGAAGAACCGGGAACGCCTTTTGGATCACGAGATCGCGGATCGGTTCTTCGCTGCGGTGGTGACCCAGGCGAAGCTGCGCCGCTACATGTCGTCGGATCACTTCTCCGTCGATGGCACCTTGTTGCAGGCGTGGGCATCGAACAAGAGCTTCAAACCCAACGACCGCAGCAACGACGACGACGATGGGAACGGGTTCAAGGGCCGCAACGCCGAGATCGATTTCAAGGGGCAGCGCCGGTCGAACTCCACGCACACCTCCACGACCGATCCCGAGGCGATGCTGTTCCGCAAGTCCAACGCAGCCCCAGCGGAGCTGTCCTATATGGGGCACCTGTTGATCGAGAACCGCTGCGGGCTGATCGTCGACGCCGAGTTGACCCAAGCGACCGGCTACGCCGAGCGCGATTGTGCCACCGAGATGCTCAGACGGTTGCCAGCATCGGGCAGGCGCCGGACCGTCGCTGGGGACAAGAGCTACGACACGAAGGACTTCGTCGCTGAGGTCCGTGAGCTGGGGTTCACGCCACACGTCGCCCAGAACACCAGCAACCGAAGATCGGCGATCGATGGGCGCACCACCCGCCACGACGGCTACGGCGTGTCCCAGCGGATCCGGAAACGGGTCGAGGAGCCCTTCGGTTGGATTAAGACCGTCGGGGCTGGCCGCAAGCTCCGCTACATCGGCCAAGCCCGCAACCGGGCCTGGTTCAAGACCGAAGCCGCTGTCTACAACCTGATTCGGATCTGCGCTCTCGACGCCGCGACAGCCTGACCCCTGCCTGGCCCGGTCCCAACAGGGGCCTCCCGAAGCCGCCAGGCGGCCTCGGGGCCACCCGATCCGGGCCACCACCATCACCGGACCCGACACCTGGAACCACCCCTAGCACCAATACACGGCCTACCGACCGATTTTCCGCACCCTGCTAGAGCTTGGGCCAGACCGCCGGTCGGTGATGGCCCGCCGGCTTCGGGTTCCGACGCCGGCCGACGATGGTCCGGCGCAGACCGCGGCCCATGGCCGACAGCAGGCGAACCAGCCGGCGGGTCTGCTCTTCGTCGGGTTCGGACGGCGGTCCGGGCGGTTCCCCGGTTGGCGGTTGCCCCGAGCGGGCGACGATGCGGGCCCCCAGGGCGTAGGCGAAGTGACTCATTCGATCCCTCCAATATCGGTCGCCTACTACGACGCGCCCGTCAGGACGGTGATACACCCGCAAGAGGCGCCGTAACCAGTAGCCTGAGGATGAACCCGCCCGTCAGCTGCCGTGTGCGCCGGAGCGGACCCTGACCATGCAGGTGCGCCCCCTCGGGCCCGGAGGTTTCTGTGAACAACGACTCAAGTCCACGCTGGCGTCGAATCCTGCTGAAGCTGTCAGGAGAGGCCTTCGCCGGCGACCAGGGTTTCGGCATCAACCACGAGGTGATCGATCGAATCAGCGACGAAGTCATCGACGTGTGGAAGAACCTCCGGGTCGAGGTGGCCATCGTCGTCGGTGGCGGTAATTTCTGGCGGGGTATGACCGGAGCCGAGGGCGGGCTGGACCGTGCTCAGGCCGACTACATGGGCATGCTGGCCACCGTCATGAACGCCCTCGCCCTGCAGGACATCCTGGAGCAGAAGAACGTCCCCACCCGGCTGCAATCGGCCATCCGGATGCCCCAGGTGGCCGAGGAATATATTCGCCGCCGGGCCATCCGTCACCTGGAGAAGAATCGGGTCGTGATCTTCGCCGCCGGTACCGGCAACCCCTTCTTCACCACCGACACCACCGCCGCCCTCCGGGCCGTCGAGATCGACGCCGAAGTTCTCCTTTCGGCCAAGAACGGCGTCGACGGGATCTACAGCGACGATCCTCGCACCAATCCCGAAGCGGAAAAGCTTGATGAGCTAGAGTATTTAGAAGTACTTAATCGTGATCTGCGAGTGATGGACCCGACAGCGATAACCCACGCCAAGGAGAACAACCTCCCAATCGTCGTGTTCGACATGGCGACCGAGGGCAACCTGCGCAGCCTCCTTTGCGGCGAGACGATCGGTACGATGGTGCGATGAGTGAATTTGCGGAGTTGGTGCTGAGCGACGCACAGGATCGTATGGACAAGGCGATCGCTCATTCCCGCAGCGAGTTCGCCTCGGTGCGAAGCGGGCGGGCCAACCCCCAGCTCGTCGAGCGTCTGTCGGTCGAGGCCTATGGGGTGGAGATGCGCCTGGTCGAGGTGGCGTCGGTTTCGGTGCCGGAAGCCCGCCAGCTCATGGTGACGCCCCACGATCCGGCCAATCTCGAGGCGGTGGAGCGGGCCATCAGGGTTTCCGACCTCGGCGTCTCGCCCAGCAACGACGGCCGGTCGATTCGCCTGAACTTCCCACCGCTCACCGAGGAACGCCGCAAGGAACTGGTGCGGGTGGTCAAGAACATGGCCGAGGATGGCCGCATCTCGATTCGCAACATCCGTCGGGAAGCTCGCAAGGACCTGGAGAACGCCGAGAAAGACAACCAGTTGAGCGAAGACGAACTGGCCCGGGCGGAAAAAGAACTGGACAAGTTGACCCAGAGCTCAGAAGCCTCGGTCGACAGTGCCCTCGCCAGCAAGGAAGACGAACTTCTAGAGGTTTGACCGAAGCATCGGAGGCTTGTCGACGTCGCCGTGACGTTGCCGGGGCCGACGATGATCGGAAGGAAACGCCATAGTGGCCGACATCAATGGACGAGACAGCAACGACGAGTCGGATTCGCCGAGTATCTTCGACTTGTTCGAGCCGCCGCCGGAACCCGATCCCAGTACCTTTGGCAAGGTGCCGGTTGTGCGGTCCGACGACGACGAATTCGACCGCAAGTCGGGGACGACGGCGGCCGAGCGCAAGACCGCGGCCGAAGCCGAGGCCGCCGGGCTGCAGCACTGGACCGCCCCGGCCACCGGCCAGGTACCCAAGGTGCTGGAGGGGGAGAACGAAGGCAAGGAACGGTGGGGCGACGTTGCCGGGCCCAGCTGGCAGAGCGACGATCCGACATGGTCGGGCCCGGACCTGGCCGACGTCTTCGCCGGTTCCGGTGACACCGATCTGACCGGGAGCGCCGAGGCCGACGAGCCGAACGGCTCGGCCACCGTGACGGCCCCGGCGGCCACCAACACGACGGCCGGTGTATCAACCCCGACGCCTGCCTCCCGCGGCGCCGAACTCGACGACTGGGGCCCCGACGGTCGGCCGATCCCGCCCAGCATCGACACCTCGGAAGGGCGCCGTATCCCCGGTACCGAGCCGCTGGTGGAACCGATGACCGGGCTCGATCACACCGAGATCGCCAATCATCGCGATCTCCCGGCCCGCCCGTCGATCCTCGGCAGCGAGATCACGATCGACGATCGCGACCGCCCGCCTCGCCCGGTCTCGGGCGTCGACACCGAGTCCGGCCTTTCGGCCGAACCTCGTCGCCGCACCGTCAGCTCACCGCCGGCCATCGACCGCCGCCCGACAGAACCGGTCGTCGACCGGTCCGGCCCATCAGGGCTGGCTCCCGTGGTGGCCGAGAATCGATCGCGGCCGATTGACGACCTTCGGGTGGAGCGATCATCGGCCTTTTCCGACGACGATCCCACCGCCCCCGGTTTGTTCCCCGGCTCCCGGCCGGAAGATCGGTACTTCGAGAGCGAAGACTACGACGGTCAGTCCGATCTCGACCGGCTCGACGAGCCGGGCGGACGCAACCTTCCTCAAGCCATTGCCGCCGCCGCCGTCATGGCCGGCGTTGTTCTGGCCGCTCTCTGGGTTGGTCCGCAGGCAATGCTGGTGGTGGTGGCGGCCGCCGCCCTCCTGGCTGTCATCGAGCTCTACAACGCCATGCGCCTGGCCGGGCTGCGGCCGGCAACCTTGCTCGGGCTGATGGCCACTGTGGGCTTCCCGGTGGCCGCCTACTTCCGGGGCGATGTCGCCTTCACCGTCATTTCGGCCTTGAGTGTGGTCTTCGGCATGTTGTGGTATCTAGCCGGGGCCGATCACGAACGGCCGGTGCTGAACCTCAGCCTGACCATTCTCGGGGCACTGTGGATCGGTGGTCTGGGGGCATTTGCCGCTTTGATTCTGCGCAACGAGGAGTTTGGCATACAGCTCCTCCTGTCAACCATCGTCGTCGCCGTCGTCTCCGACACCATGGCCTATTTCGGCGGCCGGGCCTTCGGCCGCCGGCCGTTCCACAGCGCCAGTCCCAACAAGACGTGGGAGGGCACCATGACCGGTTTCGTGTTCGCCGTGTTCTGCGCCTTCGCCATGGCCGTCATGCCGTTCACCACCATGTGGGACGGCCGATTCCTGGGCGCCCTGGCTCTGGGCGCGGTCGTCGGGGTCATGACCCCGCTGGGGGATCTGTCGGAATCGCTGGTCAAAAGGGATCTCGGCGTGAAGGACATGGGCACCATCATCCCCGGTCATGGCGGCCTGCTCGACCGGATCGACGGCATCCTGTTCGCCCTGCCCGGGGCCTACTTCGTGGCCGTGCTGCTCGGCATCCTGTAGTGACCGAGACGACGGTCGCCGTCGTTGGCTCAACCGGTTCGATCGGCACGCAGACGATCGAGGTCGTCGGTCGTCGACCGGACGACTACCGGATAACGGCCTTGGCCGCCGGTCGCCGTCTCGACCAGCTGGTGGCCCAGGCGGTAGAGGTTCGACCCACCATGGTGGCTGTGGGCGACGAGTCGCTGGTGGGCCAGACCCGTGATCGCCTGCGGGCGGCCGGGTTGGGCGAAGTTGCCGTGCTGGCCGGAGCGGCCGGTCTGGCCGAGGTCTCGGTGGCGGCCGACGTGGTGGTCAACGGTGTGGTAGGCTTCGCCGGGTTGTCGTCGACCTTGGCCGCTCTCAACGCCGGCAAGCGGCTGGCTCTGGCCAACAAGGAGTCGCTGATCGCGGCCGGCCCGGTAGTGCAGAAGGCCCGGCGAACACCGGGAGCCGAACTGATTCCCGTTGATTCCGAGCACGCCGCCATCCACCAGTGCCTTCAAGCCCACGGCCAACGACCCAGCCCCGGATCGTCATCGGTGGCCCGGATCCAGCTCACGGCATCCGGCGGGCCGTTCCGAGGATACAGCCGGCAACAATTGGAGACGGTCGATGTCGACGATGCGCTGGCCCACCCCACCTGGGCCATGGGGCCGAAGATCACCGTCGACTCATCCACCCTGATGAACAAGGGCCTGGAGGTCATCGAGGCTCACGAGCTGTTCGGCCGGCCGGCCGGTGCAGCCGGCCACGGTATTGGTCTGGACGACATCGAGGTGGTCGTCCATCCCCAGTCGATCGTTCACTCCATGGTCACCTTCGGCGACGGCTCCACCATCGCCCAGCTCTCCCGGCCCGACATGAGGCTGCCCATCGCCTATGCCCTGGCCTATCCCGGTCGATTCCCCCACCCGTTCGGCACCATCGATTGGGGGGAGTTGGGCCGACTCGATTTCGAACCTCCCGACCGGGATCTGTTCCCCTGCCTCGATCTGGCCTACGAAGCCGGTCGTACCGGGGGAACGGCGCCGGCCTGGATCAGCGCCGCCAACGAGGTGGCGGTTCAGGCTTTTCTTGAAGGTCGAATCGGATGGGCCGATATTCATCGGGTGATAGCAGGCGTTCTGAACCGGCACGACGGTGGCTCGGGCGAGACCCTCGACGAGGTGCTTGATGCTGACTCAACCGCACGCAAGTATGCTGAAATGGTCCTTACCTAACCGTTCGGAAGTGAGATTCATGGATTCGACTGCGCCTCCGAGCGCCGTGGCCACCCCGGCCGACAACCAGGAGAACGGGCAACCGTCGCACGATTGGAAGCGGTCGTTGGAGCCGGCCGATCGGGGAGCCGACTACAGCGGCCAGACCAACCCGGTCGGCCTCCTGGCCATCCTCGGCCTGTTCGCCCTGCTCTACTTCTGGGCCGGGCCTCGCTACTTCCTGGTGGTGGTGGGCATCGTCGTCATGATCTTCCTGCACGAACTCGGCCACTTCGCCACCGCCAAGTGGACAGGAATGAAGGTCACCCAGTTCTTCATGTTCATGGGCCCCCGCCTGTGGTCGTTCCGCCGGGGGGAGACCGAATACGGGGTCCGCCTGCTGCCGGTCGGCGCCTTCGTTCGCATCGTCGGCATGAACAATCTCGATCCCTGCCCCCCGGAGGATGAGCCCCGGGCCTACAAGAACAAGAGCTACCCCAAACGCATGCTGGTGATCACCGCCGGCTCGATGATGCACTTCATCCAGGCCGTCCTCCTCTTCGGGCTGGTGATCTCGGTCATCGGAATGAACGATCCGACCAAGTGGTCGATCGGCCTCATCTCCGAGCTTCCCGAGCAGAGCACTCCGTCGGTTGAAGCCGGCTTGGCTCCCGGCGACGACATCGTCGCCATCGACGGAGTCGACACCACCGACTGGGGTGAGACCGTCGAGTACATCAGCGACCGACCGGGTGAGCAGGTCACGCTGTCGATCGAGCGGAACGGATCCGTGTTCGATGAGACGGTGACGCTGGCCTCCGTCCCGGCGGCCGAGGGCGACGGTATGCGGGGCTTCCTCGGTGTCGGTCCGTCGTTCGAGCGCACCCGGGAATCGCCGCTGCTGGCGGTCGAAACGTTCGGGGAGACAATGTGGTCGGCCATCACGGCGATCCCCCGATTCCTGGCGCCGTCCACTTTGGCCGAACTGGGCCGCCTCATGTTTGAAGGCTCGGCCTCGGTCGACATAAACAGCGAGGAAGCCGAGCGGCCGGTTTCGCTGGTGGGGGCGGTACGCATTGCCGGTCAGGAGGATTTCGACGTCACCGTACCCTTGATGATGCTGGGCATCTTCAACGTGTTTGTCGGCGTACTCAACCTGCTTCCCCTGCTGCCCTTGGACGGGGGTCACGCCGCCATCGCCACCTACGAACGCCTTCGGTCCCGGGGCGACTATCGCCATCAGGTCGATGTGGCCAAGCTGTTGCCAGTGGCCTATGCCGTCATCGGCCTGCTGGGCTTCATCATGATTTCCACCGTCTACCTCGACATCGTCCGGCCCATCGCCGGTTGATCGGGCGATCTTCGAGGAGACCGCTCCTAAAGCTGCCCGTCGGCCGTCGCCGCCGCCATTTCCTGCCTGATGGCGGGATCGCCGTAGCGGGTCGGGGCGAAATAGGGCGCATGGTCGGGTAGTGAATGACCGACGACGTGTCGAGCGAGTAGGTCGCCGGCGGCGCAGGCCACCATCGTCCCAAACCCCGACAGGCCGGCCACGGTGTACAACCCGTCGAGCTCGGTCGGGCCGATCAAGGGCCAGTTTTCCGGAGTACGGGTGTAGTAGCCGCCGTACTGGATGACCGGAGTTGGTATGGGGTCGAGGTAGGCGGCCAGACCGGGGATCATCTCGGTGGCCCCCCGGAGAACGACATTGGGGAACCGGTGATCCTCTGCGATCGACCAGCGAGGAGGCGCTTCTGCCTCCCGGTTGTAGGCCCAGCCCAGCTTGATGAGCCCTCCCGGTTCCGGCTTGATATGGAGCCCGGCCGGAAACTCGTCGAGCAGCCAGGCCAGCTCGTCGTCTTGGCCGATCAGCTCCTGTTCGGTGGATTCAAAGGCCAGTCGGAGGGGATCGGCACAAATGGTGAAGGCCATGTCGGCCGGGATGATGTGGTCGGGATCGGGCATCACGAATTTGCGCTGAGCCACGTTCTCCAGTGGCAGGTCCAAGCCGAGGGAGGCAGCCAGCTGACCGGTGAACGGACCGGTGGCAAGCACCACGTTGCCGGCCTGCACCGGTCGGCCATTGACATCGAGCAGGAATCGGTTCGGCCGTCCGGCGGTGATGGATCGGACGGTGGCTTGAACGAGTTCGACGCCGTGCCGGCGGGCGGTGGTAAGCAGCAGTTGACCGAGAGCTTGGACGTCGATGGCGCCGGCCCGCTTGATCTCGACCACCTGGACCGTGTCGGGATGGAGGTGAGGCCAGCGCCGGGCGATGGTCGACCGGTCCGACACCACGGTCGTCGCCGGTGCCGCCTCGTTGGCCGCGGCCAAGGGAAAGATCTGGTGTCCCGGTCGTCGGCTGGCGAACAGGTAGCCGGTCTCTTTCATGGCGAACGCCGGCCCGTGAACGGCCAGCAGTTGCTCCATCTCGTCGATGCTGGCGGTGGCCAGGGTCCGCATGCAAGGCTGGGGCCAGTAGTCGCGGTAGTTCTCTCCCGAGCGGCTCGTGGTCAGCGACAACGGCTGCTGTCGATCGACCAGCAGGACGTCTCGGTGACCGTATCGACAGGCCAGGTAGTGGCCGGCGGCCACCCCGGCGATTCCAGCGCCGATCACGACCGTCTCGTAGCTGCTCTTTGCCGCCATGGCCCATTATGTCCGCAGGTCGCCCGGCCCAACCAGCGGCCTACACTCCAGAGGGCCGGGCCGCTGGGCTCGACCGTCCCCCCATTGTCAAGTACTGGAGTGACAGCACGTGGAAGCCGGAGCGGTGGTGTTTCCCCGCAAAAAGACCCGTCAGATCATGGTGGGCGACGTGGCCGTCGGGGGAGGGGCCCCAATCACCGTTCAGTCGATGACGATCACCAAGACCGCCGATGTCGACGGAACCCTCCAGCAGATCTACGCCCTGGCCGCGGCCGGAGCCGACA
Organism: Acidimicrobiales bacterium; assembly: GCA_965216685.1. GTDB lineage: Bacteria > Actinomycetota > Acidimicrobiia > Acidimicrobiales > SZUA-35 > JAHELU01. Next base: position 567,325 of record OZ244195.1, on the reverse strand, counting down.
TCGTGCGTTGCACCTGCAACGAACCGGAGGCGGCCGAGGGGCTGGCCCGCATCGTGCCCCGCAGCCCGGTACCCATCGTGGCCGACATTCATCACCAGTACCGTCGGGCTCTGGAGGCCCTGGAGGCCGGGGTGCACTGCCTGCGGCTCAATCCTGGCAACATCCGCAAACCGGAACACATCAAGGCGGTGGCCAGCGAGGCCAAGGATCGGGGAGTGCCCATCCGCATCGGGGTCAACGGCGGCAGTCTCGACCCCAAGCTCTACGAACGCCACGGCGGTCGGGTCACGCCTGAGGCGATGGTCGAGTCGGCATTGCAGGAGATCGCCTACTTCCACGAGGTCGATTTCGATCTGATCAAGATCTCGGTCAAGGCCTCCAACGTTCCGCTGATGATCGAGGCCTACCGGCAACTGAGTGAGGTTACCGACTACCCGCTCCATCTTGGGGTGACCGAGGCCGGCCCGCCGCCGGCCGGGATCGTCAAGGCCACCGCTGGTATGGCCACACTGCTGGCCGAGGGCATTGGCGACACCATCCGCTATTCGTTGACCTCCGATCCGGTGGACGAGGCCCGGATGGGTCGAGTGTTGTTGGAGTCGTTCGGGCTGCGGGAACGCAAGAACGTCGACCTGATAGCCTGTCCGTCGTGTGGGCGGGCCGAGATCGACGTCTACGAGGTGGCCCAGCAGGCCCAGGAGGCTTTCGCCGATCGGGAGATCCCGTTACAGGTGGCGGTCATGGGGTGTGTGGTCAACGGGCCGGGTGAGGCCCGCGACGCCGACATCGGTATCGCCGCCGGCAACAAACGAGGTCACCTCTTCGTCAAGGGAACCAACGTCGCCGTCGTCCCGGAGGACGAAATGGTGCCGACCCTGGTGGAGTGGGCAGAATTCATCACCGAGCATGGCACCGAGGCGGCCATGGAGCGGGCCCGCTCAACCCGTGACGCCGCCCGGAAGGCGGCCGAGGAGGATCGGCGACGAAATCTGAACGAGGTGGGGGAGGACGCCAACGCCTCGGAGCAGATCGTGGAGCTGATGCGCAAGAATCGGTGACTCGCCACCGGGTGGAGGTTCGACCTCAGTCCTGATCGTCGGATGACAGCTGGTCCGGCAACATGACGTCGCCACCAGAGTCCTCGGGGTCGGGCCCGACGGACTCCACACGACCCCGGATTTCGTCGAAGGTGTCGGAGTTGCCGGCGATCTGGTCCTGGAGCCGTTCCATCTTCTCGGCCGGCGTGGCCCGAAGGTCGGCCTCCCGGCGATCAAGGTTGGCCGATACATCCCGTTGGACATCATCGGACCAGGCCCGAGCGTCGGCCGACTCGGAACGAAACCAGCTCTTGATGCTTTCCCACAGGCTCATGGTCACCGATCCTATTCGAAACATTCCCTCAACACTGGATGAGGTTGCTGACAGAACGGGACACCGTCTCTACAGTGGCCGGTGATGACCACCGACCGTGCCCCCACCACCGCTGAGGCCCCGGCCGCCCGCCTGAAGCACACCCGGACGACCCGCTGGACCCACTGGATCAATTTCCCGCTGCTCACCATCATGATCTGGAGTGGCCTGCGTATCTACTGGGCCGACGTGCGCGATCCCTACGGTTTCGGCATCGGCCTGATCGGCTGGCACTGGTTCGACTTTCTGCCCGACGCCATCAACGAACGGCTTGGTCTGGAGCGGCGCCTGGCTCGGGGCATGGCCTTCCATTTCACCTTCGGCTGGCTGTTCGTCATCAACGGCATCGCCTACGCCCTCTATACCTGGCGCTCGGGGGAGTGGCGCCATCTACTGCCCAACCGCCGCTCGTTCCGGGAGGCGGTCACCGTTGTTCTCCACGATCTGTTCATTCGTCGCGGTCAGATGCCGCCCCAGGGTCGCTACAACGCGGCCCAGCGGTTGAGCTACACCATGATCGTGGCCATGGGTGGTTTGGCCGTGTTGACCGGTCTGGCCATCTACAAGCCGACTCAGGTCAACCCGCTGACGACATTGTTCGGCGGCTACGAGATGTCACGGACCATACATTTCGCCGTCACCATCGGTTTCCTGGTGTTCTTCGCCGTGCATATGTTGCAGGTGGCCCGGGCCGGTTGGTCGAACTTCGCATCGATGGTCACCGGCTACGAGCCCATCGGAGCTTCGTCCGACGGTTCAGGGTCGGGGGAAGCGGCTCCTACGCTGGTTGATGCCGCCTACCGGCGTCAGACCCGACGATCGGTGCTGACCGGTGCGGCGGCATCGCTGGCCGCCTTTGTCGGGTGGCGCTGGATGCAGACCGGCCCGGAGGACAACAACATTCCGGTAGCCCTCCGTCGTGGCCACGAGGCCAACGAGGCCCTGTGGCGGCGGCTCAGCGGGCGGACCGCCCCCACGTTCGACCGCAGCCGATCCTCAATGCTGCGGGTCAACGGTCGCATCGGCATCGGTAACGAGATTGATCTCGATTCCTGGGAGATGACGGTGCTGGGGCCCGACGGCTCAGAGCTGGGGCGCCACACCATCGATGATGTGATGGCGCTTCCGAAGGTGGAGCTGACGGTGGAACACAAGTGTGTCGAGGGCTGGAGTCACATCGTGACCTGGGGCGGAGCCCGCTTCAGCGACTTTGTCGAGCTCCACCGCGATCGCCTGCCGGGCGGCATGACCGATTACGTGGCCCTCGTGACCCCCGACAGGGAGTATTACGTTGGTCTGGACCGGCTGTCGATGTTGCACCCCCAGATGCTGTTGGCCTACGAGCTGGAGGGAGAACCCCTCACCCAGGAACACGGGGCGCCGCTACGACTGGCCACTCCCAACAAGTACGGCATCAAGTGCCTGAAACGTATTGGCACGATCCAGTTCACCGACGACCAACCGACCGACTACTGGTACGAGCGGGGATACGACTGGTACGCCCAGCTCTAGTTGGCTACTGGGACCGCCCCGATGCCGCCCACGACGAAGGTTTGTGCCCTGAGCGGTCATTATGACACCGGAGCGCACAATCCTCAGGTGGGAGCCGCCGGCGGCGGTTCGGCCGGGGGCCGAAACGGCAAGCGAGGCGCTCCGGGCCGAAGCCGGTAGTATTGTTGTTCAGCGTGGGCTTGGGGCCCACGCTTTTGCTTATCAGCGCAGGCCGACAGGCTCGGTCCACCGTTGTCAGCCACGGCCGCCCACACGTCGTTACGGCGCTGAGCCGCCGGGGTTTCGACCTTGGATCGGCGCGCGACAGCGGCCAATCAACGAACTCGATGACGATCAGGGAGGTGAATGTGACCGAACCGACATCAGCAACAACCGAACAGGTGGCAAATCAGCCTGCGGATCAGGCACCAAATCAGCCTGCGGATCAGCCGGTATCCGAATTCGGGTCGCCGGTCGCCGATGCCGCGTACCGTCTCGTGGCCGAACCGATCGCCACCGTGGGCGGTGAGTTGATCGACGTCGAATGGACCGGAGGCACGCTCCGCCTGGTGGTCGATGCCCCCGGCGGGGTAACCACCGAACGGCTGGCCGAGGTCAACCGGCTGGTCTCACCCCTGCTCGACCAGCATGACCCGGTGCCCGGGCGCTACCTGCTCGAGGTGTCCAGCCCTGGAGTCGAGCGGCCGTTGCGTCGACCCGACCACTTCCGCCGGGCCGTCGGCGAGCAGGTGATCGTCAAACTGGAATCGTGGTCCGAGATCCGCCGCCTCCGGGGCGAGCTCCTGTCGGCCGACGACAACGGCATCTCGGTGTCGGTGGTGGAGATCGACGGAGTCGATCTGGCGGAGGCCGAAACCCACGACGTACCCCACGACACGATCGCCAAGGCCCGCACCCACTTCGACTGGGGGCCGACGCCCAAGAAGGGCGGCAAGGGCTCCCAGGGCCCCAGGAAGAAATCATCGACCAAGAATCAGTCGTCCAACAACAAACGGAAAAAGCGATGAGCAACGAGATGACCGAGGCCCTCCAGGCCCTAGCCGAAGATCGAGGCATATCGATTGACAAGCTGTTTGGCATTATGGCCAACGCGCTGGAATCGGCCTACAAACGTATGCCCGACTCCTTCGAGTACGCCTGGGTGACCATCGACCCGTCCACCTTCGACATCCGGGTCTTCGCCCAGGAGTTGGATGAGGACGGCGAACCCTACGGCCCCGAGCTGGACGTGACCCCAGACACCTTCGGCCGTATCGCCGCCCAGACGACCAAGCAGATCCTGACCCAGGGGATCCGCGAGGTCGAACGGGAAATGAAATACGAGGAGTACGCCGGTCGGGAGGGCGACATCGTCACCGGCATCGTCCAGCAGACCGACTCCCGCTACACCCTGCTCGATCTGGGCCGGGTCGAAGCCTTGTTGCCACAGGCCGAGCAGGTTTCCATGGGCCGCAGCGAGGGTGGCAACCGGGTCAAGGCCTACATCGTCGAGGTGCGCCGCACGGCCAAAGGACCGCAGATCGTGGTCAGCCGTACCCATCCCGGTCTCATCAAGCGCCTGTTCGAACTCGAGGTGCCGGAGATCGCCGACGGCATCGTCGAGATCAAGGCCTGCGCTCGGGAGCCCGGTCACCGCACCAAGATCTCCGTGTGGTCCAACGACCCCAATGTCGACCCGGTGGGAGCCTGTGTCGGCGCTCGGGGCTCTCGGGTCCGCATGGTGGTCAACGAGTTGAACGGGGAGAAGGTCGACATCATCCCGTTCTCCGAGGACCCTTACGAGTTCGTCGCCAAGGCGCTGTCGCCGGCCAAGGTCAAAGAGGTGCGGATCGACTTCGACACCGCCACCGCCGAGGTCATCGTTCCCGACTTCCAGCTGTCACTGGCCATCGGCAAGGAGGGCCAGAACGCCCGCCTGGCCCATCGCCTCACCGGTTGGCGCATCGACATCAAGAGCGAAACCCAGATCGAGGAGGAGGCGGCCTACCAGGGCGAGGACTGGGCCGAAGGCGAGTGGATCGTCGACCCCGAGACCGGTGAGCAGATGTGGCAACCGGCCGACGGCAGCCCGGCGATCTCGGCCGAGGAGTGGAACGCAGCTACCAATGAGGCGGCCGACGGGGCCACCGACGAAGCCGAGGCGGAGGAAGCCGTGGCGGAGGGCGCTGACGCAGGTGAGGCCGCCGATTCTGATGGCGCCGACTCTGAGGATGAGGATGCTGCCACCGACTCGGGTGAGGCCGCCGATTCTGATGGCGCCGACTCTGAGGATGAGGATGCTGCCACCGACTCGGGTGAGGCCGCCGATTCAGATGGCGCCGACTCTGAGGATGAGGATGCTGCCACCGACTCGGACCGGTCCGAAGGCGGCGACGAGGAGGAGTAGCGCATGGCCCCGATCGGTGCCCGATGAGTGATCCGCAACGGACCTGTGTCGGGTGCCGGGCCGTGCGGTCGCAGCACAGGCTGGTGAGGCTCCGAGCTGATCGCGAGGGATGCCTGGTGATCGACCGCACCGGTCCCGGTAGGGGAGCGTGGCTCTGCCGGGATATAGTGCTCAGCTGCTTCGACGCCGCATTGAGTCGAAACGGTTTTGAACGATCTCTGGGTCGCCCGATCCGTCTCGTATCGCCAGACGATCTGCGGCACCAGCTCGAGCAACTGCACGATTCGGTCTGAGGCCGCGCCGACGGCGCCGTTACCACAGCCGAGGTGCAATCGGTCATTCCGGTTGCAGCCAACGACCTTTTGCATTGGTCTGCGGAGCCTAAACGATAGGATTAACCGTCGCCCTCCGTGTGAGGTGCGGTCGTACTTTTCGGGAGGATTCCGGGAGGCGCGCCGCAATCAACCGCCGGGCGGCAGCGGCTGGGAAAGCCGTGAACGTCCAGAAATCAGAACATCAAGCAGGTGCGTCGAGCGCAGGGCTCGCGCACTCCGAGGTGAAATCAGCAACGTGCCAGCCAAAGTCCGGGTTTATGAGTTAGCCAGAGAGATGAATCTCTCCAATAAGGAGATCATCGACCTCTGTGTTGACCTCGGCATTGGAGTGAAGAGCCATTCCTCCAGCATCGTCGAGGCGCAGGCTGATCGCGTCCGGCGTAAGGCCAAGCGTGAGGGACTCATCAAACCGCCTTCGGAAACCGAGGAGCCGGCCACCGAGGCCGGACCTGAGGAGAAGCCGGCCGTCGTCTCCACCAAGAAGCCACCGGCCAAGAAACCGGCGAAGAAGAAGGCCCCGGCCAAGGCCGAGCCCGCTCCTGAATCGGTCTCCGAGGCCCCGGCCCCGGCCGCCGATACCCCGGCCGTGGTATCGAGCAAGCCCAAGCGAGTCGTTTCCTCCAGCGGTCGGACCGCCGATCCGACGGCCCCGTCGAAGCCCATCCCTCCACCCCCTCCCGCTATCAAGCCGGTCGAGGTGGCCACTCCGCCGGCCCAGGCTCCGGAGCCGGCGCCGGCGGCAGCGCAAGCCCCGGCCCCGGCCACCCCGGCACCAGCCCCGGCCACCCCGACACCTGCTGCTGAATCGGCTCCGGCCGAGTCCCCGGCCCCCACCCCCGACGTCGAAACGGTCCCGGCTCAGGCCGTCGCCCCGGCCGCCCCGGCCGCTCCCGCCGGCGAAGAAGCTCCGTCGGCCGACTCCAACGGCACGGAGACGGCAACAGCCCCCCGAGGTCGGGGCGGTAAGCCGATCCCACCACCCCCTGGACCTCCCCGGAGCCGAGCCGGAAAGCCGATTCCGCCGCCCCCACCTCCTCCTGGCAGCGGAGCCCGCAGCCGGCCCGGCGGTGGCGGTTCGGGTGGCCCGACCAGCCGGCCCGGTGGTGGTCGCCCCGGTGGTGGAGGCGGCTTCCGCAATGCCCCGGCCCCCGGCCGCGGTGGGCCTCCCGGTCGAGGCGGACCCCCCGGACGCGGCCGGGGTGGCCCCCAGCGCGGCCGCCCCCGACGCAAGACCCGGCGCCGTCGCAGCCAAGAAGAACTCACCCCGATGGACGTCCCGACCTACACGGCCGAGGACGCCCCCGTCCCCACTGGCACGGTGGTCATCGAGAAGGCGTCGACCGCCCAGGACCTGGGCCCCAAACTCAACCGCACGGCGGCCGACGTCGTCCGATTCCTGCTGACCAACGGCGAGATGGTCACCGCCACCCAGTCCCTCACCGACGAGATGATCGAAACGTTCGCCGCCGAGGTCGGAGCCGAGATCCGGCTCGTGAACCCCGGGGAGGAGCAAGAGGTCGAGCTTCTCAAGATGCTGGAGTTCGACGAGGAGGAACTGGAGGAGACCGACGACGATTGGCCGTTGCGCCCACCGGTCATTACCGTGATGGGTCACGTCGACCACGGCAAGACGTTGCTCCTCGACCAGATCCGTTCGGCCAACGTCGTCGACGGCGAGGCCGGAGGAATAACCCAGCACATCGGCGCCTACCAGATCAGTCGCGACGGCAAGACGATCACGTTCCTCGACACTCCCGGCCACGAGGCGTTCACCGCCATGCGGGCTCGGGGAGCCGATGCCACCGACATCGTGGTTCTGGTGGTGGCGGCCGACGACGGCGTCATGCCCCAGACGGTGGAAGCACTTGATCATGCCCGGGCCGCCGAGGTGCCGATCATCGTGGCCATCAACAAGATGGACCGCGAAGGGGCCAACCCCGAGCGGGTCATGACCCAACTGTCGGAGCGGGGCCTGGTCCCTGAGGAGTGGGGCGGCGATGTGATCATGGTTCCGCTGTCGGCCATGACCGGCGACGGGGTCAGCGATCTGATCGACAACCTGCTGTTGGTGGCCGAGGTCGAAGATCTACGAGCCGACCCCGAGGGCCGAGCCAGCGGAACGGTACTGGAGTCCCACCTCGACATCGGCCGGGGCCCGGTGGCCACTGTCCTGGTCGAGCACGGCACCCTCAACGTCGGCGATCCCCTGGTTTCCGGTGCCGCCTGGGGCCGGGTACGGGCCCTGGTCAACGACCGGGGCGACCGGGTGGACTCGGCCGGCCCGTCAACCCCGGTCGAGGTGCTCGGCCTGAGCGACGTGGCCGAGGCCGGCGATTCGTTCATCATCGCCCCCAGCGAGAAGGTGGCGGGCAAGGTGGCCGATACCCGTGAGCATTGGCAGCGGGTGGCCGGCCTGGGCCGCGACGCCGGCGCTGCGGCGTCCGGTGGGGCCAAGCTGGAAGACATCTTCAAACAGATTCAGGCCGGCGAAGCGGCCACGTTGAACCTGATCGTCAAAGCCGACGTCAACGGTTCGCTGGAAGCAGTGGTCGACAGCCTCCGCAAACGGGAGCGTGATGAGGTCAAGTTGGCCTTCGTGCTGCGCGGCGTCGGCGGTATCACCGAGAACGACGTGCAGCTGGCGGCCGCTTCCAACGCCACGATTCTCGGCTTCAATGTTCGCCCTGACCGCAAGGCCCGGGAGCTGGCCGAGCAGGAAGACGTGGAGATCCGCACCTACGAGATCATCTACAAGCTGCTGGAAGACATCGAGAACGCCATGCTGGGCCTGCTCGAACCCGAGTTCGAAGAGGTCGTCACCGGGGACGCCGAGGTCAGGGAGATCTTCCGGGTTCCCCGAGTCGGTGCCATCGCCGGTTGTATGGTGACCAACGGGGTCATAACCCGGGGATCCAAGGTTCGCTTCCTGCGCGAGGGCACGGTTATCTGGAAAGGCTCGATCCAGTCACTCAAGCGGTTCAAAGAAGACGCCCAGGAGGTGGCGGCCGGCTTCGAATGCGGCATCGGCCTCTCCGACTTCCAGGATCTCAAGGAAGGTGACATCATCGAGACCTACGAGGAGCGAGAGATTCCTCGCGAATAACGCCGCTGGTGCTCGTTCTCGTCGCCAGGGTCGAACTCCGTGTTCCCGCCGCCCGCTCGCTCAAAGCCAAGCGATCTTCGGTGTCTTCGGTGATCCGCCTGATCGATCAGATGCACGGTGTGGCCTGTGCCGAGGTCGATCACCAGGATCTGTGGCAGCGCTGTGCCCTTGGGGTGAGCGCCGTGGGCGGTAGCGTGGGCCATGTCGAGTCGCTGCTCGATGCAGTGGAGCGACTGCTCTGGTCCCGACCCGATATTGAAGTACTCGACATTCGCCGCAGTTGGTGGGAGGACGAATAACGTGGCTGGTTCATCACGATCAAACCGAGGCGGCGGCGGGCGAGGTGGCGGCCGGTCAAGCGGTGGCCGTTCCCGGTCCAAGCGACCGGCCACCAACCGTCAGTTCCCCCGTACCGCCCGCCTCAACACGCTGCTGCACGAGATCGTGGCCGACTTCTTCGAGCGTGTCGACGACGAACGATTCGAGATGCTCACGGTGACCGGCGTGGAGGTCGACAACGATCTGAACCGGGCCCAGGTCTATGTCTCGGCCATGGGTGTTGTCGAATCCGACGACGAATCCTCCTCCATCGACCACGACCGCCAACTGCTCGAAGCGTTGGCCGACTACCGGAAAGCGGTTCAGGCCAAGATCGGGCGGGAGGCCCGAATCCGTAAGACGCCGGAGGTGGTCTTCGCCGTTGACCCGGCCGTTCGCAGCGGGGCCCGCATCGATGAGATCCTGGCCGCCATCAACGACGAGTCGGACCGGGACGGCTGAGGTGAGTCGGGGCCGAGGACGCAGTCGGAGTTCCCGCCGTCCCGACTCCGGTTTGTCGGGAGCGGTGGTCATCGACAAGCCGCCCGGCTGCACCAGTCACGATGTGGTCGACGTCGTGCGCAAGTCTCTCGGCACCCGCAAGGTGGGGCACGCCGGGACCCTTGATCCCGACGCCACCGGGGTGCTGGTCCTCGGGGTCGGGCTGGGCACCAAGCTCCTGGAGTTCACCACCGGCTCCGACAAGAGCTACATCGGCGAGGTAGTGATGGGGGTGGAGACATCCACTCTGGACGCCTCGGGTGAGGTCACGGCCACCCACGAGATGCCAGAAATGACCGTCGACGATGTGCAGGCGGCGGCTGCCGCCCTGACCGGAGCCATCGAACAGATCCCGCCGATGGTGTCGGCGGTGAAGGTGGCCGGGAAACGGTTGCACGAGTTGGCTCGCCAGGGTATCGAGGTGGAGCGGCCGGCCCGCCCGGTCACGGTCCACCGGTTCGACGTGGGGCCCACCTCCGACCCGGCGGTGTTCGCCGTATCGGTCGACTGCTCATCCGGAACCTACATCCGAACCCTGGCCGCCGACCTCGGACACGCCCTCGGTGGTGGTGCTCACCTGCGCCACCTGCGGCGGACGTCGGTGGGCTCCATCGGTCTTGATAGCGCCCAACCGATGGATGACTTCACCCTCCAACCTCTCGATCTGTTGCTCGGCCGAATGCCGATGCTTGAGGTCGACGCCCAGATGGCCCAACGGGTTTCTCACGGACAGAAGCTCGGCCCCAGTGGGGGAGCGGGACGGTTTGCCATCAAGGGTCCCGACGGCACGTTGCTGGCCGTCTACGAGGTGCGCCAGGGGGAACTCTGCCCGGCCAAAGTGTTGGTCGGTTCATGACCCGATACGTTCGATTGCTGTGAGGATCATCACCGACCTCGAGGGGGCCGCCAGGGAGCTGGCCGAGTCGGCATGCGATGGCCCGCCGGCCGACGCCGCCCACGCCCTGACGATCGGGGTTTTCGACGGGGTTCACCTCGGCCACCGGACCGTCATCGAAGGAGTGCGGGCGCTGGCCGCCCGGCTGTCGGTCAAGTCGGCCCTTGTCACCTTCTTCCCCCACCCGGCCAAGGTTCTGCGCCCTGATCTGGCCCCCGACCTGTTGACCAGCATCGATCACAAGCTCGAGCTACTGGCCGAAACCGGTCTGGACGCCGTGGTGGTCGTGCCCTTCGACGAAACGAGGGCCGCCGAGTCGGCCGAGGACTTCATCACCTCGGTTCTGGTTGGAGTACTGGCGGCCAGGGCAGTCGTGGTTGGATCCGACTTCCGATTCGGCAAGGGCCGCCGGGGCGACGTCGAGCTGTTGACCCGGATGGGAGCCGAGGCCGGTTTCGAGGTCTACGGCCGTGAACTGGTTCCCCGGCCGCAACACTCATCGGAACTGACGGGCCATGATGTCGACTTCGTCGACCTCGGCCCGGCCGTGTCGTCGACCGCCATCCGCCGCGCCCTCAATGTCGGCGAGGTGGCCCTGGCCGCCCGCCTGCTCGGACGCCCCCACGAGGTGAGGGGAGTGGTCGCTCCCGGCGACAAGCGGGGTCGCACCATCGGCTTTCCCACCGCCAATGTGATGGTGGAACCGGGTTTCGCTGTGCCGGGCGACGGCGTCTATGCCGGATGGTACGTCTTCCCCGACGGCACTCGGTGGCAGGCGGCCATCAACGTCGGTCGCCGCCCCACCTTCTACGAGCATGCCGAACACTCTCTGATCGAGGCTCATCTGATCGATTTCGACGGCGACCTCTACCATCAACCGGCCCGGGTGCAGTTCGTGCGGCGGTTGCGGGGCGAGGAGCGGTTCGATGGGATCGAGGCCCTGGCCGCCCAACTCGTGAACGACGTCGCTTCGGCCCGCCAGATCCTCGACCAGCGCTGACCGTTGGGGTGATCTCCGCTCGACGGTAGCATTGTTGGTTGCTGTCTCGACCCGTGTCTCCCACGGTCTCGACGGCCGGGCCCCGGGTCCCACCCTTCAACCGTCGCCGCTTGGCCTGCCAATCCGCAGGTCGCGGCCTCATCCATGGAGATTCGATCACAGTGAGTAACAAAGCGGCCAACCTGAAGCCGAAAGCCGACACCATCGCCAAGTTCGCCCGCTCCGAGGGCGATACCGGCTCGCCCGAGGTCCAGATCGCGCTGGCCACCGATCGGATCAACCATCTGACCGAGCACCTCAAGGTCCACAAAAAGGACTATCACACCCAGCGTGGCCTCTTGGCCCTGGTGGGTCGCCGTCGTCGCATGCTCGACTACCTGGCCTCGATCGACGTCGAGCGCTATCGCTCCCTCATCGCCGAACTCGGTCTCCGCCGCTAGCCTGGCCCTGGGCACGGCCTCGGATCTGCCCGGACCCCGTTCTGGCGGCCCTAGGCGTCGATATCGAAGCGTGGCACCGGCAGAATGGACGCGACGACTGTTGGCCGGTATTCACATGCTTTGCCGAGAATGCCGATAGCATGATCTGAGCACGCAACACGCTTCGCCATGAGCGCGGTGCTGTTGCCGTAGATGATGGGTCAGCTGCCAGTTTTGGGCTCCTCGGTCCCCGCCGCCGTGGTCACCGGCCTGACAATGCCGGAATGCGACATCGCTCCAGGATCGAGTGGTCAAAATCTGGGATCTGACCTGTAAGGGCGCACGAAGGTCGTGTGCCGACTACAAGTTCAGAGGAGATTCCCAATGACGGAACTAGTTTCCGTGTCCGGGACCGTCACCGCCGGTGATGGCCCCGACCTGAGCCTGGAAACAGGCAAGCTGGCCGGTCTGGCCGGCGGCTCGGTCCGCGCCCGTATGGGCGACACCAGCATCTTGGTCACCGCCACGGCGGCCCGCTCACCCCGCGACGGCATCGACTTCTTCCCCCTCACGGTTGATGTCGAGGAGCGGTCCTATGCCGCCGGCAAGATCCCCGGTTCGTTCTTCCGCCGCGAGGGTCGGGCCCCCGACACCGCCACCTTGACCTGTCGACTGATAGACCGCCCGCTGCGGCCGTCGTTCCCCGACGGCTATCGCAACGAGACCCACGTCGTGGTCACGGTGCTCTCGGCCGACATGGCCAACCCCCATGATGTCATGGCCATCAACGCCGCCTCGGCCGCTCTCATGGTGTCGGACATCCCCTTCGACGGCCCCATCGGTGCCGTCCGCCTGGCCTACACCGACGACGGTGAGTGGCTGCCCCACCCCACCTTCGCCGAGGGCGACGCCTCGTCGTTCGAGATCGTGGTCGCCGGACGCCAGCTCGACAACGGCGACGTGGCCATCATGATGGTGGAGGCCGGTGGTACCACCAGCTCGTGGACCAACTACGAAAACGGGGCCCCCAAGGTCGACGAGGCCGTCCTCGCCGACGGTCTGGAGCAGGCCAAGATCTACATCAAGGAAGCGGTGGCCCTCCAGCTCGAGCTGGTCGAGGCCAACGGTGGCCGCAAGGAGTTCATGGACTTCCCGGTCCAGGTCGACTACACCGACGAGCAGTACGCCGCGGTGTCCGATGCGGCCGAGTCCCGCATGACCGAGGTCATGGGCATTGCCGACAAGGTCGAGCGGGGGGAAGCCGAGGGTGCCCTGCGTGACGAGGTCCTGGAGGCGCTGACCTCCCGCTTCGCCACCGACGACGGCGACACGGCTCTGGCCACCAAGCAGCTCAAAGCCGCCTTCCGTTCGCTGTCCAAGAACGTGGTGCGTCGCCGCATTGTCGAAGACGGGTTCCGGATCGACGGTCGCGGCACCTCGGACCTGCGGCCCCTCTCATCCGAGGTCGGGGTCGTCCCCCGGGTCCACGGATCGGGCCTGTTCCAGCGGGGCGAGACCCAGGTCCTCAACATCACCACCCTGGGCATGAAGCGGATGGACCAGCTCATCGACGGCATCGACCCGACCGAGCGCAAGCGCTACATGCACCACTACAACTTCCCGCCGTTCTCCACCGGTGAGACGGGCTTCATGCGGGGCCCCAAGCGCCGCGAGATCGGCCACGGTCTGCTGGCCGAGCGGGCCCTGGTACCCGTGGTTCCCACCGAGGAGGAGTGGCCCTACACCCTGCGCCTCGTTTCCGAGGTCCTCTCGTCCAACGGTTCGACTTCGATGGCTTCGGTCTGCGGTTCGTCGCTTTCGCTGATGGACGCCGGTGTTCCCATCAAGGCTCCGGTGGCCGGTATCGCCATGGGCCTGGTCTACGCCGAGGGCAAGTACACCACGCTCACCGACATCCTGGGAGCCGAAGACGCCTTCGGTGACATGGACTTCAAGGTGGCCGGTACCTCCGACTTCGTGACCGCCTTGCAGCTCGACACCAAGATCGACGGCATCCCGGCCGACGTGCTGGCCGACGCCCTCAATCAGGCCAAGGAGGCTCGCCTTCAGATCCTCGACGTGATGGCCAAGGCTATTCCCGCCCCTCGCGACGACGTGCGGGAGGGTGCACCGAAGATCATCAGCTTCGAGATCCCGGTCGACAAGATCGGCGAGGTCATCGGGCCCAAGGGTAAGGTAATCAACTCGATCCAGGCCGAAACCGGGGCCGACATCTCGGTCGACGACGACGGTCAGGTCGGCATGGTGTCCATCGCCGCCACCGACCGCGAGGTGGTGGAGGAAGCCGAGCGTCAGATCCGTCTGATCCTCGATCCGCCCACCGCCGATGTGGGCGAGACCTACGCCGGCCGGGTGGTGAACATCACCAAGTTCGGCGCATTCGTCAACATCCTCCCCGGCCGAGACGGCCTGCTCCACATCTCCAAGATCGGGCAGGGCAAGCGGATCGACAAGGTCGAGGACGTGCTCGAACTCGGTCAGGAGATCGAGGTCATGGTCGAGGACATCGACCCCAACGGCAAGGTATCGCTCAAGATCGCCGGGGACGAGAACGACTACACCAGCGGTGGCGGACGATCGAACGACCGCGGTGACCGTGGTGGCCGGGGTCGGGGCGATCGTGATCGTGACCGTGGTCGTGGTCGCGGTGGGTCCCGGGATGATGCCCGAGGCGGCGACGACGCCGTCTCGATGTCGTTCGAGGCCGACTTCGAGCCGGAGGGCTTCGGTGATCTCGGTCCCGAAGGGGCCGCCGTGGTTTCCGACGACGATCGACGCAACCGTGGCCGTCGAGGTCGGGGCCGAGGCCGCAACCGCAACTGAGTTTTCGCAGTCCGGGTTCCCCCCGCGCACAATCCGGACCGGACACTAACCTGATCTGACGAGATGGTGGGGCGGCAACGCTCCACCATCTCGTGGTCAGTGATCGCCAACCAAGGAGAGTCACCATGTCGATTCGCGTCGGAGTTTTCGGAGCCGGCGGGCGCATGGGGTCGGCGGTGGCTCATGCCATCTGTTCCGCTGACGGGCTCGACCTGGTGGCCGCCGTCGACCCGTCGTTCGAAGGCATTGATGTCGGTGAGGTGACCGGTGTCAGCGACAAGCACTTTCCTGTGGTGTCGACCCCCGAGTCGCTGATCGCAGGAGGGGGCTCCCAGGTCGACGTCATGGTCGACTTCACTCACGTCGACGCCGCTCGCAGCAACCTCGCCTTCTGTGCCGATCACGGTATCCATGGCGTCGTCGGCACATCAGGATTCACCGAGGCCGACTACGGGTCGATCCGGGAGCGGTTCACATCATCGAACTGCCTCATCGCCCCCAACTTCGCCATCGGCGCCGTCCTGATGATCCGGTTCGCCGAACTGGCCGCGCCGTATTTCGATACGGCCGAGATCATCGAACTCCATCACGACGCCAAGATCGACGCCCCCAGCGGTACCGCGGTGTCGACGGCCGAACGGATCGCCGCCGCCAACAGCGCCTGGGCCCCCGATCCAACCCGGTCGGAGACCATCGCTGGAGCTCGCGGGGCCAAGGGCCCGGCCGACATTCCCATCCACTCGGTTCGGATGCGGGGCATGGTCGCCCACCAGGAGGTGCTACTGGGAACCATGGGGCAGACCCTGCAGCTCCGTCACGACTCCTACGATCGATCGTCGTTCATGCCCGGGGTCATCCTGGCGGTGCGGCGAATCGCCGAGGTCGAGGGGTTAACCGTCGGACTCGACCGGATCCTCGACATCTAGCACGGTGGCGGCCCGTTCCTGGGTCTCGCCGTCGCTGTCGCCATCGTTGACCGCCTGCTCGTCCGACTCGACCGATTCGGTTCCCTCTTCGCTCGTCATCTGCAGCAGCGACCGGGCTTCACCCTGCCCGCTGAAGAATTCGTTGTAGACGGTCCAGGCCACGGCGATGGCCGAGATGATGAAGATCTGAATCCGATATTCGGCGATGAAGCCGCCCACCCCCTGCAACGGCGATTCGAAGGTCTCGCCCAGCTGGCGGATGAGTACGAGCCGGGCCACGGTGCCGCTCAGGTTCAGGGCGATGAAGGGAAGGATGCGAACACCGGTGGCCGCCGACATGGCGCAGATGATGTTGTTGGGCATGATGAAGATCAGCGGGTAGGCGATCTTGCGGAAGTAGTTCTGCCCCTCGCGGATGATCGGCCCGTAGGTTCTGCTTCGCCGCTCGATCCAGGCAATGGCCCGGTCACCGTACCAGTAGCCCAGGAGATAGTAGACGGGGTCGGAGGCCACGAGGCGAAGGAAGCCGACGGTGTAGTAGGTGGCGGCGTCGAGGTGGATCGTGGTCAGGGTGAGGATCCGGTTGCGAGGGTTCAAGGCGATCAGCAGTGCCGGGTGACGGTCGAACCAGAGCGCGGTGTTGAGATCGCCGACGATGGCCGCCACCTGGGTGACGACCACGTAACCGATGACGAGCCGTACAACCCAGCGGCTGGGAGGCTGACCTCGCTCCAATCTCACGTTTCGCAGTCTCGCAGAATCCGCCGGCAAAAACTCCCCGGCGTCGGTTGACCGAAGATCACGGCCCGGCCCGATACCGTTGGCCATGCTGTGGCTTCCGTTTCCCCTTCGACCGACACCGGGCCAGCCCCCGGGCCACATGAACCGGCGACCGGTGGCGACCGTTCGACCGCCGCCGCTGGACGCTGGGCCTTCGCCCGGCGACCGTTCTGGCTGTTCTCCCACATCTTTGCCCTCTCGGTGGTGACGTTGTTCGTGACGCTGGGCCTGTGGCAACTGAGCCGCCACGACGAGCGGCAGCAGTCCAATGCCATCATGGCCCAACGACTGGCGGCTGAACCGCTGGCGGTGGACGGGGTCGACGACCTGATTGGCGAACCCGAGGTCCTCGACCACCGTCCAGCGGTGGTCACCGGCACCTTTGTCGACAGTGATCTGGTGCGGGTGGTCAACCGGTCCCAGGGCGGCGTTGCCGGTGAGCACGTTGTCGCCCTGCTCCAGCTCGGTGACGGCTCGCTTCTGGCCGTCAACCGGGGGTTTGTGCCCAGCAACAGCAGTCCAGCCCTTCGGTCGACACCGGAGGGTGCGACGTCGTTGACCGGCTGGTTGCGGCCGTCAGTGGAGAAGGGCCGGTTCGGCGCCGACGACAAGGGTGACGGCCCACTCATCCCCCGGCTGAACACCGATGATCTGTCGACTCGGCTTGATGAGGATCTACCCGGCGTCTGGCTGCAGCTGGAGAGTGACGGTCGGTCGGCCGACCCCGTTGCTGGTTCCCAGGTGCCGTCGCTGTTCCCCGACCCGGTTCCCCTGGCTCCGCTCGACGATGGGCCCCACCTCGGCTATGCCGCCCAGTGGTTCGTGTTCGCCACGCTGGGTTCGGCCTTCTACGGGGCCTTGTTGCTGCGGCGCTCGAGGGGCCGATGACCGCCACCGGAAGCCGCTTGTTGGTCCTCCACGGCCTGCGGCTGACAGGGTTGGCTACGCCCCCCGATCTGGCCGCGGTTCACCGGCTGGCTCCGAAGCAGGTGGCTGACACCCTCCACGAGCTGGAGGCCGAGGGCCTGGTGGCCCCCGTTCGCAGCATGGATGAGCGGTGGAGGCAGACACCGGCCGGTCGGACCGAGGGCGAGGCGCTGCTCAGCCGGGAACTCGATGCCGCCGGGCCCGGTGCCCGTTCGGCGGTGACCGGGGCCTACCACCGGTTCTGTGCCCTCAACCAGCCCATGTTGGAGGTCTGTACCCGCTGGCAGATCGTAAGTCGTGATCCGGTGGTGCTCAACGACCATGGTGATCCCCACTACGATGCCGAGGTTCTGGCCGATTTGGGCGAAATCGATGCCATTGTTCAGCCGATCTGTGCTGAACTGGAGGCCGTACTCGACCGGTTCGACCGATACGGTCCGGCTTTCGACCAGGCCCGGCAACGACTGATGCGGGGCGAACTCGACTGGTTGACCAAACCGACAGTTTTGTCCTACCACACCGTGTGGTTCCAACTTCACGAGGATCTACTGGCTACCCTCGGATTGGAGCGGGCTGCTGAAACCGCCAGGTTGAATGGTTCGAGTACGACCAGCTGGCCCGAGGGCCGAGCTCAGATCGGACCGCAGCCACCGCACCCGGTGGTCGTACCTCCTCCGACCGCTCACCCCGATTCACCGAAAGATTCATGATGGCTTCCGACGCCTCCTCCCCATCCATTCGCCCCACCGCTCGATTCGGCCCGGTTCTCACCGCCATGGTGACACCGTTCGATGACAACGGTGATCTCGACACCGACCGGGCCCAGAATCTGGCCAAGTATCTGGTGGCCAACGGAAACGACGGCATCGTCGTGGCCGGGACCACAGGCGAGTCGCCCACCATAAGCTACGAGGAACAGCGGGAACTCACGCTGGCCGTACGCGAAGCCATTCCCGGTCACACCCTGGTGGCGGGAGCCGGCAGCAACGATCTCCGTAGCGCCATCAAGAACACCCACATGGCCAACGAGGTGGGAGCCGACGCCATTCTGGCCGTGACCCCGTACTACAACCGACCGTCTCAAGCCGGTCTGGAAGCCCATTTCAGGGCGTCGGCGGCCGAGACCGATCTGCCGGTGATGCTCTACGACATTCCGATTCGAACCGGTCGGAAGGTTTCCAAGGAAGTCCTGTTGAGCCTGGCCGAGGTCGACAACATCGTGGCGGTCAAGGATGCGGCCGGCGATCCCGGTGCTTCTGCCGAAATCCTGGCCGAGACCGATCTGCAGTACTACTCCGGTGACGACAGCCTGACCCTGCCGCTGCTGGCGGTGGGAGCGGTCGGTGTCGTCGGAGTGGCCACCCACTGGGTCGGTCGGGAGATGGCCGACATGATCGCCGCCTTCAACGACGGCAAGGTGGGGGAGGCCCAGCGGCTCAACGCCGTGATGCTGCCGTCGTTCGCCTATGAGACCGGCGACCTGGCCCCCAACCCGGTTCCCACCAAGGCGCTGATGAACCTCTTGGGAGTTCCGGTTGGACAGTGCCGACTACCGATGGGACCGGCGCCCGACAATCAGGATGACCTGGCTCGGGCCGTTCTGGCCGGCCTCGGTCGGACGGTGGCCTGATGGCGGCACCGGTCCGCATATCCTTCCTCGGCGGGTTGGGGGAGATCGGACGCAACTGCGCGGCGGTGGAGGTCGACGGCCGCATCATGCTCATCGATTGTGGGCTGATGTTCCCCGACGCCGACGCCGCCGGGGTCGACGTGATCCTGCCCGACTTCACCTACCTCCGGGAGAACGCCCACCGGGTTGAAGGGGTGGTGGCCACCCACGGTCACGAGGATCACATTGGGGCCCTCAGCTTCCTGCTCGAGGAGATCCCGCTGCAGATCATCGGCTCCCCCCTGACCATCGGTATGGCCAAAGGCCGAATCGGTGAGCGGGGAGTGATGGATCAGGCCACGTTCATCGAGGTCAGCGACAATGAACGTATCCAGGTCGGACCGTTCGACATGGAGTTCTTCCCCGTCACCCACTCGGTGCCCCACGGCTTCGCCACCGCCTTCCACACCCCCCAAGGAGTGATCCTCCACAGCGGCGATTTCAAGCTAGACATGACCCCGGTCGACAGCCGGCTCACCGACTTGGCCGGGCTCGGCCATCTGGCCAAGGACGACGGTATCCGCCTCTTCCTGTGTGATTCGACCAACGCCGAGTCGGCCGGCTTCTCCGAGTCGGAGACCTCGATCGGACAGTCGATCCAGGACCTGTTCCGGGCCCGGGAGGGGCGCAGACTGATCATCGCCTGTTTCGCCAGTCACATCCACCGGGTCCAACAGATCGCCGATGCCGCCATCGCCACCGGTCGCACTATCGCCACCATGGGCCGTTCGATGAATTCGAACGTGGCCCTGGCCCGCCAGATGGGGCTGTTGCACATCCCCGACGCCAAACTCCGGGCCATCGAGGATGTCGACGGCATCCCCGACGGTGAGCTGTGCATCATCTCCACCGGCTCCCAGGGCGAGCCACTCTCGGCCCTGGCCCGTATGGCTTCAGGCGAGAACCGCTGGCTGTCGGTCCATGACGGCGACTGCGTGATCCTTTCCTCTCATCCCATACCGGGCAACGAGTCAAGCGTTTCCCGGGTCATCGACGGCCTGATTCGCCGGGGAGCCGAGGTCGTGCATTCCGGTATCGCCCGGGTTCACGCCACCGGCCACGCCAAGGCCGAGGAGCTGCGGGTCATGCACTCCATCGTTCAGCCCGAGTGGTTCATCCCGGTTCACGGCGAATATCGGCACATGGCCGAGCACGCCCGGCTGGCTGTCAGCATGGGCCAGCCGGCCGACAAGGTGATGGTCTGCTCCGATGGTGATTCGGTGATGTTGACCGACAACGGCCTGCGCCGGGGCGAGGAGATTCCGGCCGACTACATCTACATCGCCGGAACGGTCGGTGCACTCGACCACAGCGTGCTGATCGACCGCCGCATCCTTGGTCACGACGGTTTCGTCTCCGCCATCGTGTCGATCTCGATCGTCGGGGCCTCGGCCGAACTCCTGCGCGATCCCGAGATCGTGAGCCGGGGTTGGGTCGAGGGCGAGGAGGGCGGTCTGCTCCGTAAGGAGGCCACCCTGGCCGTCCGGGAGGCGGTTGAAGAGGCCTTGAGCGGCGGCAAACGCAACAGGGAGGAACTCGAACGGATTACCCGGCGGGCCGTCGGTCGGTTCATCAACCGGCGCACCAAGTTGCGGCCGATGGTGGTGCCGGTCATTCTCGGCGCCCACGAAGACGGACCCTCGTCTTGAGCTGACCTCAACCTGGGGGTCCCGGGGTCGACTTCGGCTGCAGCCTGGCGGAATGTCCTCGTCTTCGGGACCGAAGTCCCTGACCTCGGCGAGCCGACGGCGTCACACTGGAACGATCGGTGGAACAAGTCCGAATCGTGAAAGGACGTCGACGTGTCACGTCAAAAGGTAGTGGTGCTGGGAAGCAACTTCGGGGGCCTGACGGCGGCAATCGCGGTCAAACACGAACTCGAAGGCGAGGTCGATGTCACCGTCATCTCACCGGCGGATCACTTCCTGTTCAACCCCTCCCTGATCTGGTTGCCCTTCGGCAAACGTAAGGCCGACGACATCACCTTCCCGGTGGCCCCCACCTTTGAGAATCACGACGTGGACTTCGTTCACGCGCCGGCCACCGAACTCGACCTCGAAGGCCAACAGGTTGCCACCCCGGCCGGCTCCTACCGCTACGACTACCTCGTCATCGCCACCGGCTACCAGAACAATCACGACGTGGTCCCAGGCCTCGGCCCCGACGGAAACGCCTACAACATCACCACGCTGGAGGAGGCCGAGGAGGCAGGCGAGGGATGGAAGCGGCTACTCGACGATCCGGGGCCCATCGTGATTGGCGCCACCCAGGGCGCCGGCTGCTTCGGCGCCGCCTACGAGTTCCTGTTCAACGTGAGCCACCAGCTCCGAAAGAACGGCATCAAGAAGCGAGTCCCGATGACCTACCTGTCGCCCGAGCCGGAGCTCGGCCACTTCGGTATCGGTGGATTGAAGCACGGAGAGACGTTGCTGGAGATGTTTCTCAAGAAGGAGAAGATCTCGGCGGTTCTCGATGTTGGTATCGACCATGTCGACGAAGGGCGGGTCGTGTTGGCCGACGGCCGCAACCTCGACTTCCGCTACGCCATGATCATCCCGCCGTTCCTGGGTCAGGACGTGATACGGAAAGCCACCGAGATCAGCGACGACAAGGGCTACGTTCCCGTACGGGACACCTATCAAAGCCTGCCTTACGACAACGTCTACGCCGTCGGGGTGGCCGCCGCAGTGGAGGTTCCGTGGCAAACCGCCAATCCGGTCGGTATCCCCAAGACCGGCTTCCCCACCGAGCAGCAGGCTCACGTAGCCGCCAAGAACATCGCCTCCCAGGTCCGAGGTGAGGAACCGGACGCCCACAAGACGTTTGGCGACATCGGTGCCGTGTGTGTCATGGATGCGGGCAACAACGGGGTGATCATCCTGGCTGACAAGATGCTGCCACCCCGCAAACACAGCGTGATGATCCCCGGACCGCAGGCCCATGCGATGAAGTTGGCTTTCGAGAAGTACTTCCTCTGGAAGGCCCGGCACGGCTACGTCTCGTTGCCGTAGCCGGTCGGATGGTTCCCGCCACCACGGCGGTTGATCCCAGGACGTAGGCCTCTACCGAAGTAGGCCGGTTCCGGTCACGATTGAAAGTACAGATCGTGGACCAGGAGGAGGCGGTCATGAACGGCCTTCGACCAGAACGCCATTCACCCAGCCCCGGCCCGGCGGGCCGACCGGTAGCTACGAAAGTGAGGTACCCCATGACCACCATCAACAACGACCCCCGGCAGTCAGCCATCAAGCGGATCGAAGCCAGGCGCCAGTTCCGCTTCCACCTGATCGTCTACGTCGTCGTGAACGCCGCCCTCGTCGTCATCTGGGCCGCTACCGGCGGCGGCTACTTCTGGCCGATCTGGCCCATGGGTGGCTGGGCCATCGGGCTGGCCCTTCACGGGTTCGCCGTCTACTTCGACCGGCCCGTCAGCGAGGACCAGATACAGGCGGAGATGCGCCGGCAGGCCTGACATCGGGCCGAAACCCTCGGCCTGAACCAGTCGGCCCTCTCGGCAACAGAATTGTCGACGCCGTGATGGTCAAGCTGTATACACCACAGCGCCGACGAAGTGCGCTAGGCTTTTCCCCACTGTGGCAACATCTACTCGGAACCAATCGCGTTCCGGTCGTGGGGCTACGGGCGGAGGCAGACCGGCACGCAAGAAGTCGGCAAAGCGTCGCGCCCAGGAAGACCGTCGAGACGTCCAGGGCTTGTCGCTCATAGCCCTTGGCGTCTTGTTTGGTCTTGCGCTCTACACCGGGGCAACCGGAATCGTCGGGCAAGCCCTGGCCTCGGCCAGTGGGGTGCTGTTCGGCCTCGTTCGCTATCTCGGACCGCCGGTCCTGCTGGCCGGCGGTTTCCAGCTTCTGCGGACCAACAGCACCCGGAGCCGTCGGCGCAAGAAGAAGACCGATTACACCCAGTGGGTGGCCTGGGGATCCCTGGTGGCCGCCGTCTTCTGCCTGCTTGACATCCTGGGCGGCAAACCCCACTGGGGATCGACCCCTGAAGCCCTCAGTCGTTCCGGCGGCTGGGTTGGCGTGGCCATCGGAGGGACGTTGGAGCGCTATCTGGGCTCGATCGGCGAGATCGTCATCACCGTCACGCTGATGATGGTGGCCGCCGTCCTGCTGACCTCGGTGTCGCTTGGACCGGCGGCCGACACCATGGCCGAACGGTTCGGTCTGATCTGGGATCGGGGCCGTGACCGGGCCCGTGAGCGATTCCAGGACCGCGATTGGCTGCAGCGGGACGATGGTGATCTCACCGGTGACCTCACCGAGCAGCGACCGCCCGGCCTGGCCTCGATGTTCACCGAAGACGACCCCGACCATGACCCGAGCACCGAGGCCGACATCTACATCGATCTGCGGGGAACCACCGGGTCGGGTCCACACTCATCCTCCACCGATTCGAACCGTGAAGACGGGGCGGAAGAGGACGAGGAGACCGTCATCGTCGGTCGCCTCGACGACGAACTGGAGTCGGAGGTGTCCGGAGGATACGGCGAGATCGACGAGCCGGCTCCGGCTGCCCCCATCATCGAGGTGCCCGTACCGGCTGTCGTCGACGGCATGTCGGTGGCCGTACCTCAGCCTCCCGATGGGCTCTGGCATCTGCCCAACCTCGACCTGCTTGACCACTCCGAAGCCCAGGACGTCGACCGGGCTTCGGTGGAGCGAACCGGGCGCCGTCTGGAGCACGCCCTGGCCGAACACGGGGTTGAGACCCGCCTCATCGGTGTGGTGGTCGGCCCCACCGTCAGCCGGTTCGAACTGGAACTGGGCCCCGGCGTGAAGGTGGCCAGGGTGACGTCACTGCACAAGGACATCGCCTACGCCATGGCCACGCCCGACGTGCGCATTCTGGCCCCCATTCCCGGCAAGCAGGCCATCGGGGTCGAGGTCCCCAACGTACGCCGCCAGATCATCACCGTCGGCGACCTGCTGATGTCGGAGGAGGCGACCCAGTCGACCCATCCGCTGGAGGTCACACTGGGCCGTGACATCACCGGTCGCACCATCGTGGCCAACCTGGCCCGCATGCCCCACCTGCTGGTGGCCGGGCAGACCGGCTCCGGCAAGTCCAGCTGCATCAACTCCATGTTGACGTCGATCCTCATGCGTTCCACGCCTGACCAGGTCCGGCTCATTCTGGTCGACCCCAAGCGGGTGGAGCTGACCCAGTACGAGCGGTTGCCTCACCTGCTGACCGAAGTGGTCACCGACCCCAAGAAGGCGGCCAACGCCCTGGCCTGGGCGGTACGGGAAATGGAACGCCGCTACGACCTGCTGAGCGAGGTCGGCGTCCGTGACCTCGACGGTTACAACTCGGCGGTGGAGGAGGGTCGCCTCGATCCGGCCCCCGCCGGGCCCGACGGCCAGCCGGGGGAGTACCCCAAACTCAGCTACATCCTGGTGGTGTTGGACGAGCTGGCCGATCTCATGATGGTGGCCGCCCGAGACGTCGAGGAGTCGATCTGCCGGATCGCCCAGAAAGCCCGAGCGGTCGGCATCCACCTGGTGATCGCCACCCAGCGGCCTTCCACCAATGTGATCACCGGGCTCATCAAGGCCAATGTTCCCGCCCGTCTGGCCTTCGCCGTGTCGTCGCTCACCGACAGCCGTGTCATTCTCGATCAACCGGGTGCCGAGCGCCTGGTCGGTCGGGGCGACGGACTTCTGAACGACGGCACAACCTCCTCGCCCACCCGATTCCAGGGAGCCTGGGTCACCGAGGAGGAGGTATCGGCCATCGTGGCCCACTGGACCGGTCAGGCTCCGGAGGTCAGCTATGACTCCCGCGTTCTGGGCGATGACGGGGCGGCCGAGGCGGCCGCCTTCATTCCCGGTGGATCCACCGGTGACGAGGGCGATGATGATCTCCTGCTGCAGGCCATGGAACTGGTCGTCCGGTCCCAGCTGGGCTCGACGTCGATGCTGCAGCGCAAGCTGCGGGTCGGCTTCGCCCGGGCCGGTCGCCTGATGGACCTGCTGGAGGAACGAGGCGTGGTCGGACCATCGGTCGGATCCAAAGCCCGCGAGGTGCTGATGACGGCCGAGGATCTCGACGCCGGTCGCTGGCCCAAAGGAGTGGCCGCTCCGGCGGCCGAAGCGACACCGCCGCCGACCGGCCCGGTGATGGCCGGGACAGCCGGTGTGGTTCCCGCCTCGGCACCGGGCCACAGCCAGACGGCGGCCCCGGCGGTCGGCGACCCGGAAGGCGGTGACTCGGCCGCCACCCCATCGGGCGATGGTCAGCCCGGGGAGTGGCCGGGCGCTACGACCGGGAACCCCTACGATTCGCCGGCCCTGCCCACCAAGAAGGATCGGCCCCGACGTTCGCACTCGGGCTACACCGGCCCATCGGCCTTCGACAGCCAGCCGGTGGTGGACAAGCCGAGAAAGCGGCGGCCGACCCTGGCCGACATCCCCAACCCGGAACCGATTCGTATCCCCGACCGGGCCGAGTTGCGGGCCCGGTCGCATCCATCCGGCGGCCGTCCGGGCCTTCCCGGTTTCGACGCCACGATCGGTCCGGATCCCGAGCTGGGACTCGAGCCTGGCGGCAGCTCGTCGGTCGGCGTTCTCGACCGGCCTGGGGAGAACGGGCTCGATGAACTGGAACGGGCCGATCTCGACGTCACGTTCGATGAGAACGAGGCTCCAGCGTCCACGGTCGCGTCGCCACCGGTCCTCCGAGTGGTCAAGGGCATCGAGCTCGACCCGGAACCCGATGCGGTGCCGTTCGATCTGGAGGAGGAAACCTCGGCCGAGGTGGTGGAGGAGATCGCCGGGGCCGACGAATCGTGGGACGACGCCGGGATCGACAAGGTCGATGAGTCGATCGTCGTCGACGACGACATCTTCGATCCCGATGCCGACGATGAGGACGACGCCGAGCTTGCGTCGATGAGCCTCAGCGCCGACGACTGGTCGGACGAGTTCGACGAACACGACGACGAGTTCGACGACGACGAGTTCGACGGCGACTTCGACTCCGCCCTGGCCCCACCTCCCGGATATCCCGAGGGCTGAATGGGGCCCGGCCGGCAAGGCTGGAATGGGACGGCGACGATGGAACCATCGCCCCGACACCGCCGATAGCCTCTAGCGGTGGCCTTCCTGACCCAACCAAGCCTTCTCGTGGCCCTCTTCGAGGTGGCGGTCGGCCTGTGGCTGTTGACCAAGGCGGCCGACGAGTTCGTCGAGGGGGCGGCCAACGTGGCCAGTGCCCTGCGGATCTCGCCGGTCGTCATCGGTGCGGTGGTGGTCGGGTTCGGAACCAGTGCTCCCGAACTGTTGGTATCATCGCTGGCCGCCTGGAACGGCGACCTCGACCTCGGTGTCGGCAATGTCGTCGGGAGCAATGTGGCCAACCTCACGCTGGTGTTGGGGGCGGCCGCCCTCATCGTCCTCTTGCGGGTCACGCCGTCGGTGCTGGCCCGGGAAGCACCGCTGTCACTGCTGGCCGTCCTGCTGTTCGCCTTCTTCACCACCGACGGTCTGGAGCGGTGGGAGGGCCTGGTGCTGCTGGTCACCCTGGTTGGAGTCCTGCTGTGGATCATCGCAGGAGGGCGAGTCGATCACGATGCCAGCCACTCCCTGGATGACGGCGGCCCCGTGTCGAGCCAGCTGGTCCGTACCGCCATAGGTCTGGTGGGCACCATCGCCGGCGCCCAGCTACTGGTGTGGGGGGCTTCGGCCATCGCCGATGCGGCCGGGCTGTCCGGGGGTTTCGTCGGCTTCACCCTGGTGGCCATCGGCACCTCGCTGCCGGAGCTGGTGACCGCGGTGGCGGCGGCCCGAAAGAACGAAACCGAGATCATCCTGGGCAACCTGCTGGGCAGCAACATCTTCAACAGCCTGGCCGTCGGTGGTGCCATCGCCGTCATCCGACCGGATGTGATCGAGGATCGGGAGCTGGCCACCGTCGGCGTCATCGGTATGGCTCTGGTGGCCTTCATCGCCTGGGCCTTCATGGTCACCCGCAAGAGGGTCCACCGCCTGGAGGCCGTTGTCCTTCTGGCCATCTGGCTGGTCTCGGTGGTGCTGATGGCCCGGGGGGCGTCGGAGACGGTGGCCGCCGCTTTGGCCCTGGGCGGTGGCTACTGACCGGTCGTCGACTACCGTCACCGACATGAACGCCTCGGAGGCCGATGACCTGTACCAGGAACTTCGAGTTCCGGTCGACGGCGGAGTCCTGGCCGGCGGCCGTTGGGGGAGCGGACCGCAGATCGTCGTCGCCTCCCACGGCATAACGGCCAACCACATGTCCTGGCAGGAAGTGGGTCAACGGCTGGTCGACGCCGGCGGCGGCCAGGTGTCACTGGTGGCCATCGACCATCGGGGCCGGGCCGGCAGCGCCTCGGTACCCGGCCCGTTCGGGTTGGCTCAACACGCCGACGACGTCGCCGCCACCCTTGATCACCTCGGGCTGGAGACGGCGGTGCTGGCCGGTCATTCCATGGGCGGCTTCGTGGTGGCCCTGGCCGGTGAACGACACCCGAGCCGGGTCTCCGGTCTCGTGCTGGTCGACGGTGGCCTGCCTTTCCCGCTCCGACTGCCCGACGACATCGACCCCGAGACCGCCATCGGATCGGTCATCGGCCCGGCTCTCGACCGGCTCGATCAGCGCTGGCCCGACGTCGAGTCCTACGTCGACTTCTTCCGGGGCCATCCGGCCTTCAACCCTCCCAATCGGTGGCTCCCGGCGGCCGAGGCCTACGTGCGATACGACGCCGTGACCGAACCCGACGGGCAGGTTCGCTCCAGTGTGGTCAAGGAGGCGGTGCTGGTCGACGGTGCTGCCGCCATCGTCGACCCCGAGGCCTCGTCGGCGCTGCACCGGATCAGTCAACCGGCGGTGCTGCTGTGGGCGCCCCGAGGGATCCTCGACCAATCGCCCGGCCTCTACCATGCCTCGTCCATTGCCGCCGCCGATGCCGAGTTCGGCCACCTCACTTGCCGGCTGGTCGAAGACAGCAACCACTACACCATTGCCGTCGGTCCGGCGGGCGCGGGCCAGGTGGCCGACGCCATCCTCGACCTGTTGGGCTGAACGTCGATCGGCGGGCCGACGGAGGGTTCCTTGGCCTGATACGTTGATCGATTACAATTGAACCGATTACTGACGAAGGCGGATTCGTCAAGTCACGGGAGCGACTCACGTTGCATATTCGAACATCCGGAGAGCCGGTTGAAACCACCCTGCTCGTCAGCAACCTCATGTTTCCCGAGGGGCCGGTGTGGCTCTCCGACGGGTCGGTGCTGCTGGTCGAGATCGCCCGGGGAACCCTGACCAGGGTGTCGCCCGAGGGAGACGTCGACATCGTGGCCGACCTCAAAGGCGGACCCAACGGCGCCGCCGTCGGCCCGGACGGCAAGATCTATGTGTGCAACAACGGTGGCCTTGTCTGGAGCGAGGTCAACGGTTTGACGGTTCCCGGTAACCAACCCGACAACTACACCGGCGGCAAGATCCAACGGGTCGACCTCGAGACCGGCGAGATCGACGTCCTCTACGACGAGGTCGACGGGATCATGCTGCGGGGACCCAACGATCTGGTGTTCGACGACAGCGGAGGGTTCTGGTTCACCGACCACGGCAAGATCCGGCCCCGTCAGCGGGATCGAGGCGGCCTCTACTACGCCCGGGCCGATGGTTCGGAGATCCGGGAGGTCGTCTATCCGCTTGACGCCCCCAACGGCGTGGGCCTGTCGCCCGAACAAGACGTGCTGTACGTGGCCGAGACCTTCCAGGGCCGGGTCTACCAGTGGCCGCTGTCAGGTCCCGGGGAGATCGCCGGCTACTTCGGTCCCGATCATCGGGGAGAGGTCCTGGCCGATCCCGAGGGTGGGCCGTTGTTCGATTCGCTGGCCGTCGACTCGCTGGGCAACGTCTGCGTGGCCACCATTCGTCGGGGCGGCATCACCAGCATCACCCCCGAAGGGGCCCACCGGTTCATTCCCTTCGACGACCCGATCACCACCAACATCTGTTTCGGCGGACCCAACCACGACACGGCCTTCGTCACCCTGTCAGGATCCGGTCGTCTGGTGTCGTGCCCTTGGGAGGTCCCCGGGCTGCCGCTGGCCTACAACCTCTGACCCCATCGCCGTTCCGTACCGCCCACACCCTGGAACCGGGGCGGTGGGCGCACAGGTGGGAGGGGGAGGGGTAGCCTGGTCGCCAATGGCGCAGAGCTATTGGATTGAAACCTTGGGCTGCCCCAAGAATCAGGTCGACTCCGACAAGTTGACCGGGACCCTGGCCCGAGATGGCCTGGTGGCGGCCGACGACCCCGCCGAGGCCGACGTCGTGGTCGTCAACACCTGCGCTTTCATCGACCAGGCCCGACAGGAGTCGATCGATACCGTGCTGGCCGTCGACCAGACCCGCAAGCAGGGATCGCGTCTGGTGGTCACCGGTTGCATGGCCGAACGCTACGGTTCCGAACTGGCCGAAGCCCTGCCCGAGGTGGACCGGGTCGCCCCCTTCGGAGCGGCCTTGCTGGCCGACGACGCGATGGTCGGTCCAGCGCCGGCCACGGCTGTTCCGGTCTCGCTGGCGCCAACCCGTCCCGCCCCGCAGTCGGCCTTCGATCTGCTGGAACTGCCCCGGCCGCCGGCCACCGCCCCGTGGGCCTATGTGAAGGTGGCCGAAGGCTGCGACCGTAACTGCGGCTTCTGCGCCATCCCCAGCTTCCGGGGCAAGCAGCGTTCGAGAACCATGGCCTCCATTCTCGATGAAATCGACCAGCTCGGAGTCTCGGAGGTGGTGCTGGTGGCCCAGGACCTGGCCGCCTATGGTCGGGACCAGGGTCGGGGCGAACGGCGCATCGTGCCGCTGGTGCAGGCGGCCGGCCGGCGGGTTCGGTGGGTTCGCCTGCTCTACCTCTACCCGTCCGATCTCAGCGACGAGTTGATCGACGCCATCGGCCAGAGCGGCGTCCCCTACTTCGACCTCTCCCTGCAACACGTCTCGCCCCCACTGATGCGCCGCATGCGCCGCTGGGGCGACGGCGCTCGATTCGGCGAGCGCATCGAAACCATCCGGGCCCGGGAGCCCGAGGCCACCTTCCGATCGAACTTCATTGTCGGCTATCCGGGCGAAACCGAGGACGACCACGACGCCCTTCTGGACTTCGTTGAACGATCACGGCTCGACTGGTGCGGGTTCTTCGCCTACTCCGAGGAGGAGGGCACTCACGGGGCGTCCCTCGAGGGCAAGGTTCCGCCCCGTCTCATCGAGGAGCGGCTGGCCGAGCTACGGGAGCTGCAGGATCGGATCACCGCCGAAAAACGGGCGGTCTTGATCGGAAGGCGGCTCGAGGTGCTGGTCGACGCTCCGGGTCAGGCCCGGTCGGTCCGTGAGGCGCCGGAGATCGACGGCATCATCAACGTCGATGAGACCCTGGCCGTCGGCTCGTTCGCCACTGTCACCATCGACGGAGCCGTCGGGCCGGATCTGACCGCCCGGAGTGAGGTGGTCGTCGGTGGCTGACGGCCCGGTCCAGCATCAGCCCGAACAGATGGATTTCATCGGCTCCTCCCGCTGGGCCTTGGCCGCCAATGCCCTCACCATCGCCCGCATCGTGCTGGCACCGGCTCTGGGCCTGATGATCGCCCACCGCAATCCGTGGTGGGTCAGCTTCTGGTTCGCCCTCTTCCTGGGGTTCACCGACTTTCTCGACGGCCGCCTGGCCCGGCGCTCCCGGCCCACCCGGGTCGGTGCCTTTCTCGATCCACTGGCCGACAAGGCGGTGGTGCTCATTGCGCTGGCCGTTCTGGTGGCCATCGACCGCTTCTGGTGGCTGCCGGTGGCCCTCATCGCCGTGCGTGAGGTCGCCATCATGGTCTATCGCAGCTACTGGAGCCGACGGAATTTGGCCATCCCGGCCCGAACCTCGGCCAAATACAAGACCTTCGTCCAGGGCTTGGCCATTGCCGCCGCCTTGTGCCCCCCACTCGACGCCAGTCCGTGGGTGGCCGACGTCCTTCTGTGGTTCGCCGTGGCCTTCACCCTCTACAGCGGCTTGCAGTACGCCTGGGATGGCCAGAGCGCTCTTCGGGTCACCGGGCAACGGTGAGTGGATCCGGGTCCCTGAGGGGGTGGCTGAAGGCGTTGTCGGTCCTCATGGTGTCGGGCCTGACCCTTATGGCCTGCGTCGGTCTCGGTGAAGATGCCGACCCCGATGGTGCCGGTGGCGGAACCTCGGCCCAGGCTGACGACGACCCCAGCTCGACCGACAGCAGCGGCGGCGCCGGAACCGCTGATCAGCAGTCGCCGCCGACCGAGGTTCCCGACCCGATCGAGTTCGATCCGATCTTCGCCGACGGATCGTGCCCGTCCGGCCTGCCTCTGCAGCTCGAACCCCGCTGCGGCACCGTTGAGGTTCCGATGGACTGGTCGACCGGCGAGGGAACGGTGATCCTGCCGGTGGCGGTGTTCCCGTCGACGGCGGCTGAACCGGCCGCCGATCCCGTCGTCTATCTGGAGGGTGGCCCCGGTGGCCATGCTCTGGAGACGTTGGCGTTTTCCACCGAAGATCTCCTCCTCCCCCTCCTGGCCCGCAGTGATGTTGTCGTGTTCGACCAGCGGGGTGCCGGGTTGGCCGAGCCCGCCCTCGCCTGCCCCGAGGTCACCGAGGCCACCCGGCAGCTGGAGGACATCCCCATCATCTCCGACGCCGAGGCCAAGCGCCGCTACTACGATGCGCTGGGAGCCTGCCGCAACCGTCTGGGTTCATCAGACATCGATCTGGCCGACTTCAACTCCTTCAACAACGCCCACGACACCGACGCCATCCGCCGGGCCCTGGACTACCCGGAGTGGAATCTGTTCGGTGTGTCCTACGGAACCAAACTGGGCCTGGAGTCCATGCGGCGGCATCCCGACGGCATCCGGGCCGTGGTCCTTGATTCGGTTTATCCCCCCGAAGTTGATTCGGTGGCCGAGAATCCCGTGACCTTCACCGAGTCCTATGAGCGGGTGGCTCGGGCCTGCCGGGCCGAGGCGGCCTGTGACAGTCAGGGCGATCTGATGGAACGGTTCGAAGACCTCGTTCACGACCTCCAGATCAACCCCGTTCGGGTGGAGATCACCGACTTCGTCTCAGGCGAGGAAGACGAGATGTACCTGACCGGCGATGTACTGATCGGCATCGTCGTCCAGGCCCTGTACTCGCCCGACTGGTTCACCGACCTACCCGAGCTGGCCACCGATCTGGAAGCGGGGGGTCTCAGGGTGGTGGAGCAGTTCCTCAGTCAACAGCGGACCAGCGAGCGTTTCGTGTCCGAGGGCATGTTCTACGCCTTCAGCTGTCGAGAGGAGATCAGTTTCTCCGACCCCGCCACGGTCGTCGACCCCCCGGACCCGTTCGGGCTACGGGACACCTTCGACCTGGCCTCCAACACCGGCACCAACGCCTTTGCCTCCTGTGCCGTGTTCGACAACGGTCAGGCGGCGGCCGAGGCCAACGAGCCGGTGGTCAGCGACATCCCCACCCTCCTCCTGGCCGGTGCCTTCGACCCGGTAACGCCGGTCTCATGGGCCGAGCGGGCGGCCGGAGGCCTCTCCGATTCCCATCTGGTGGTGGCCCCATCGGCATCCCACGGGGTGTTCGCCACCCCGTGTGGTATGTCCGTCGTCGTCGCCTTCATCGACGACCCGGCCAGTGCGCCCGACTCTTCCTGTTTGGCCGCTGAACGCCTTCAATTCGTCGGACCCAGTCCTGAGACCATCGAGGTGGTGGCGGCCGAATACGTCGTCGAGCCCTGGGGGGCGGCGGTGACCACGGTTCGACCCGAGGGGTGGACGACCGGCAGCCTGTCGGGCGACCAGTACCGCCAGCAGTCGTTTCTCGATCCGACCCAGTTGTTCCAGCTGGCCGGCGACTCGTCGCTGGGTCAGAACCTGGCCCAGTTCATCGAGCAGCAGTGGAACCTCACGCTGTCGCCGACGGCACCGTTCACCGGTTCGTCGACCGCCGGGGCGCTCCGGCCCTCCGAACTCGATTCCCAGTGGAGTCGCCGGACCGGGAGTGGGGCGGGGGTGGCGGTCGAGTGGTTCGAAACCGAAGTCGACGCTGACTCGGGCATCGTGGCCTACGTGATTCTCGTCTCGTCAACGGCCGAACAGTTGGCCCTGGTCGATCAGGTACTGGCCCCGGCCCTTCGAGCCATAACCATCGAGACCTAAGGAGCTGGCAATGCGAGTGGAAGTGGTGGCCGTTGGCACCGAACTGTTGCTGGGCCAGATTGTCGACACCAATTCGTCGTGGATCGGACAGCAGCTGGCGGCGGCCGGGCTCGACTCCTTCTACCAGACCAAGGTCGGTGACAATCCCGGTCGCATCCGGACCGCCCTCGACCTGGCGCTCAGCCGGAGCGAAGCGGTCATCTGTTGCGGCGGTCTGGGTCCCACCCAGGACGATCTGACCCGTGACGTCATCGCCGAGGTCATGGGAGTGGAACTGGAGCTGGACGAGGCCATCGCCGACCGCATCCGTCACATGTTCACCAGCCGGGGCCGGCGCATGCCGGAAAACAACCTCCGCCAGGCAATGGTCCCGGCCGGGGCCCGAACAATGGAGCAGATGCCCGGTACCGCCCCCGGACTGGTTTGTCCGGTGGGGCCCGATCGCTCGCCCGATGGGGAACCCAAGGTGATCTACGCCGTACCCGGCGTTCCCTACGAGATGAAGGAGATGGTCGAGGGCACGGTGATCGGCGATCTCATCGCCCGGTCGGGTGAGCCGGCGGTGATCCGATCCCGGGTTCTGCGGACCTGGGGTTCATCGGAGTCGGGCCTGGCCGAGGCGCTTGCCCCTCGTATCGAGGAGCTCGACCGGGCAGGCAACCCGACACTGGCCTTCCTGGCCAGCGGAGTCGAGGGCCTCAAGGTTCGGATCACGGCCAAAGCGCCCGACGCCTCCCAGGCCGATGCCATCCTGGCCGCTGAGGAGTCGGTACTGCGTTCGTTGATGGGCGACATCGTCTTCGCCACCGATGACGACAACATGGAGACGGTGGTGATCCGGGAGCTTGAGCGCCGCAACCTGACACTGGCGGTGGCCGAATCGGTAACCGGCGGCTACCTGGCCGGTCGGCTGTGCGCCGTCGACGGTGCCAGCTCGGTGTTCCGGGGGGCGATCGTGGCCTACCACTCGAACGTCAAGTTCGATCTACTGGAGGTACCGTCGGGTCCGGTCGTGACCGAAGCGGCGGCTGCCGCCATGGCCGCCGGGGTTCGCCGCCGGTTGGGGGCCGACATCGGTCTGGCCACCAGTGGTGTGGCCGGCCCGGCCGAGGTGGAGGGTCGCCCGGTGGGCACCGTCTGCATCGCCATCAGCGGTCTTGACGATGCCGGGATAGGGGCCGACGCCACCACCACCATGCAGCTTCCCGGCGACCGGGAACGCATCCGACAGTTCGCCACCATCGGGCTGTTGAACATGTTGAGGCTGCGGATGTCGGCCGCCGGCTCCGACGCCCCGGTCAGTTTCAGCTGAGGGACGGTCGGCGGCGGCCGGGCCGACCACTATCGGGTTGCCGTCAGCCGGCCACCGGGGTGCGCCACCGGTGCCGGTCCTCGGCCGCTCCGATCTGCACGTCGACCAGAGCCTGCCGCAATCGCATCGTGTTGGGCCCCGGTTGGCCGTCGGCCATCTGGATGTGCTCGTCGGCGATCACGATCTTGCCCACCGGAGCGATGATGGCGGCCGTTCCCGACAGGAAGGCCTCGCCGTGCTCCGACCAGGCCTGCAGCTCCTCCAGTGGGATCTTGCGTTCCTCGACCTCGTAGCCCAGGTCGGCGGCCAAGGTCAGAACCGAGGCCCGGGTCACCCCGTGGAGGAACGACTCGTCGAGCTCTCGGGTGATCAGCCTCTGGTCGTCGACCAGGAAGAAGTTCGACGCTCCGGTTTCGGTGATGTCGCCACCGGAGGCGAACAGCACCTGGTCGACCGTGTGATCGCGTTTGGCGTCGAGTGTCGGTCCGAGGGCCATGGCGTAGTTGGCTCCCGATTTGATCATGCCGAACTGGGGGGTGGTGCGGGGGATGTCGGTCTCCACGTAGATCGACAAAGGGCGGACGCCACCGGCGAAGTAGTCGCCCACCGGTGAACACAACACGTAGAGGATGCCCGAGTCGCTGGGGGCGGCGGCGGCACCGATGTTCTCCAACGTGCCGATGAAGGTCGGGCGTATATAGAGCGAGCCGGGAGAATCGGGGGTGAACGAGGCGTTGGCTTCGACGGCGTCGACGATGAGGGTGCGCAGCAGTTCGGCCTCAGGTGGTTGCATCCGCAGTTTGCTGATGCTCTGGATCATCCGGGCCACATGGTCGTCGAGGCGGAAGATGGCCAGCGAACCGTCGACCTGACGGTGGGCCTTCAGCCCCTCGAAGCAGGTGCTGCCGTAGTGGAAGGCATGGGTGGCGGGGTGGAGCGAGAAGTTCTCCAGCGGCCCGGCCTGGCCGGAGTAGCTGTATACCCCGTCGCGCCAGATGGCCACCGTCATCCGGTCGCCGAACAGGGATCCAAAGGGGGCGCTGAAGGGGTCCTGGGTTTCGCTCATTCCATAGTTCTACTCGAAATCGTCGGGCGACCCACCGCAAATTGGATCACAACGGGCCCCTATAGGGGAGTGGTGTCAGGGGCGGGTGGTGGGCGTTGTCGGCAAGACCAGAGTCGACGGTGACGGTGGCGCCTCGCCCCCGGTGGTCGGGTCCGGGTCCGGGTCTGAGTCCGGGTCGGCCTCGGCCTCGGCGGCCAGGGCGGCGTGGGCCTCGGCGGTGAGAGACCGACCGGTGCTCAGGGCGTAGTCGACGCTGCGCTGCGGACAGTGGGTGCCGAAGACGAAGTCCTGAAAGCGAAGCTGACGAGCCGACATGGTTGGCCACATCAGTTCCAGAACCTGAAGATCGGTTCGGCAGAGGGTGGAGGCGACTTGTAGCTGGCGCTCCACTTCGGCCGGGGTCAGATCTTCGCCGGCGATGCTCTCCAGAAGCTGCTCGTTGGTGACCTCCGGGCCGTCGTCGCCGCAGCCGGCGGCCACAATGGCGACGGAAATGGCCAGGGCGATCAACCTGAGGAAGATTCTCAAACTTTTCCCAGTCGGAGAGTTGAACGAACAAGTGTTCGGGACTACAGTGATGCCGAGGTCGGTTGAACTACAGCTCTGTAGTTCTCCCCGAACTCACCGCACCCCTATCCCAAGAATACTGGCGTCACGCTCGAACCGCTTGGACCCATCCGGTTCGGCGAGCCCATCCCGAAGCTGTCACACCCCGACAGTAAGGTGGGTTGCAGTCCCGGTAGGGCCCCAGCACCCAAGGCCGGTCATCCCCCGCCAAATCAAAATCCTGAAAGACAGGAGCAATTCCGTGGAGAAGAACAAAGCGCTCGAGATGGCTCTCGGCAACATCGAGAAACAGTTTGGCAAGGGCGCCGTGATGAAGATGGGTGAGCGCACCGGAATGGAGGTGGCCACGATCCCCACCGGGGCCCTGGCCCTCGACTTGGCGCTTGGTGTCGGGGGTCTTCCCCGAGGCCGGGTGGTGGAGATCTATGGTCCCGAATCCTCAGGCAAGTCCACCCTGGCCATGCATGTGGTGGCCGAGGCCCAGCGCAACGGAGGGGTCTGCGCCTACATCGATGCCGAGCACGCCATGGATCCGGTCTATGCCTCCAACATCGGGGTTGATGTCGATGAGTTGCTGATCTCACAGCCCGATACCGGGGAACAGGCGTTGGAGATCGCCGACATTCTGGTCCGGTCCGGTTCGATCGACGTCATCGTGGTCGACTCGGTGGCCGCTCTCACGCCCCGGGCCGAGATCGAGGGCGAGATGGGCGATACCCACGTCGGCCTCCAGGCCCGGTTGATGTCCCAGGCGCTGCGCAAGATCACCGGCAACCTCAGCAAGACCGGCACCATCTGTATTTTCATCAACCAGCTGCGGGAGAAGATCGGCGTGATGTTCGGCTCGCCTGAGACCACACCGGGTGGTCGAGCTCTCAAGTTCTACAGCTCGGTTCGCCTCGACATCCGCCGGATCGAATCGCTGAAGGACGGCGCCGAAGTGGTCGGCAACCGCACCAGGGTCAAGGTGGTGAAGAACAAGGTGGCCCCGCCGTTCCGTCAGGCCGAGTTCGACATCATGTATGGCAAGGGCATCAGCCGGGAAGGTTCCCTGCTCGATATCGCCGTCGACAACGACCTGGTCAAGAAGTCGGGAGCCTGGTACACCTACGAGGGCGAGCAGCTGGGCCAGGGCCGGGAGAACGTGAAGAACTTCTTGGTCGAGAGTCCCGAGCTGGTCATGGAGATCCAGGATCGGGTGTTGCGTCAGGTGGGTCTCATCGCCGATGAAAACGCCGCTGACACCGACGACGATGTTGATACCGACGCCGCAACACTCGACCAGTAGCTATGGAGGGTCATTTGGTTAGCTGATCCCTCCGGATCAGCGAGTTGTCAGCCAAGAGTTATTGATCTCCAGGGCAGCAGTGCCCAGCGAGAGAGTTTGTCTAAGGCAAACTCGGTTAGCTGATCCTCCGGATCAGCGACTTGTCAGTTGAGAGTTATTGATCTCCAGGGCAGCAGTGCCCAGCGAGAGAGTTTGTCTAAGGCAAACTCGGTTAGCTGATCCTCCGGATCAGCGACATCGACCACCAACGTTGGTCAACCACGCCGAGAGCCCGGGGTCCTACTGGTTCCTGCCCCGGGCTCTCGGTTCTTTTTAGCCCATCGTCGACCAATGTGCAGGGATGGTGTTCGACGTTTGACCGTCCGGCCAACCGTTCAAGGAGGTTCTGGGGTTCCTAGGGGTCGGTTACGACCCCTAGGAACCCCAGTTCGGACTCGACAGCAGTTGAATCGACAGCGGCCGAATCGACAGCAGTTGAATCGACAGCAGTTGAATCGACAGCGGCCGAGTCGACTGTGGGGGAGTCGGCCAATTACCATTTCGGGTTCTTGACCTCATCGCCTCAGCGGTCCGAGTCGGCGGCGTCCTCGCTCAT
Organism: Acidimicrobiales bacterium; assembly: GCA_965216685.1. Taxonomy (GTDB): domain Bacteria; phylum Actinomycetota; class Acidimicrobiia; order Acidimicrobiales; family SZUA-35; genus JAHELU01. Next base: position 529,267 of record OZ244195.1, on the reverse strand, counting down.
GGCTCCGGCTCCGCTTTCCGACGACGAGCGGCGCCGGTTCCAGCGCCGCACCCTGATAGTCCTGTCGGCCAGCGCTGTGGCCGGGCGCGCCGCCATGACCATTGCCTTTGTGGTGATCAGCCTGCTGACCCAGGAGATCCTTGGTTCCTCCACCTGGGCCGGAATTGCCAGCGCCGCCATCACCGTGGGCACCGCCCTCAGCTCGACCGCACTGAGCAGCTATATGAACCGGCGGGGCCGTCGGCCTGGTCTCGTCGTGGGCTACATGGTGGCCGCCGCCGGTGGATTGATCGCCGCCTTCGGAGGACAGACGGCCTTGATCGTGGCCTACCTGATCGGTCTGATCTTGTTCGGGGTCGGTCAGGGCAGCACCGGGCTGGCCCGCTACGCCGCCGCCGATCTGGCCAATGACAACGATCGAGGCAAGGCCATCGGTTACGTCGTGTTCGCCTCCACCATCGGAGCGGTGGGTGGTCCGGCTCTTTCCGGTCCGGCCGCCCGTTTCGGTGAGTGGTTCGGCTACGGCCCCTACATCGGATCCCATCTGGTTTCGGTCGGTTTCTTCGCCGTGGCCGGATTGCTGCTGTTCGCCGGCTTGCGACCCGACCCGCTGGTGGCCAGCGGCAAGCTCGACCGAGAGGGGTCGGCCGGCAACGCCGGTTTCAGTGCCGGCATGGCCGCCATTCGCAACTCCCCACTGGCCCTCCTGGCCATGTTCGGCCTGGTTGTCTCCCAGGCGGTGATGGTGATGGTGATGACCATGACCCCGCTGCACATGGACGCCCACGGGAAATCGGTTGGCCTGGTCGGGTGGGTTCTGTCGGCTCATACCGCCGGCATGTTCGCCTTTGCTCCCCTGGCCGGTTGGTTCGCCGACCGCTACGGGCGGGTGGAGGCCGTCGCCCTGTCCGCCGTGGTGTTGATCGTCTCCACCGTCATGACCGCGTTCGCCCATGAGGCTCCGTCGATTCTCATGTTTCCCGGCCTCTACCTGCTTGGATTGGGTTGGAGCTTTGGCAGCGTCGGTTCGAGCGCTCTGCTGACCGAGGCGGTGGCCGATCACGATGAGGTGGCCGCTCAGGGAGCGGCCGACCTGGTCAAGAGCTTCGCCAGCGGCGCCGGTGCCCTGGCTTCCGGCTTCATCTTCACCATGGCCGGATTCCACATCCTGTCGATGGTGGGGATAGCAGCCTCCGGTCTCCTGCTGGTAGCGGCCTTTGTCCGCATGCGGCTCAGTCCGCCCGTCGCTCCGGCACCTCGATGACAGTCAGATCGTCGGCCACCACCACATCGGGATGGACGGCCGACGCCTCCCGACCAAACCCGTCGTTGCCCTGATAGCGGGCCGAGAAGTGGCCCAGGACGAGGCGACGGGCGCCGGCCTCCCGGGCCATGGTGGCCGCCTGATGGGCCGTCATGTGGCCGTAGTTGGCCGCCAACTCGGCCTCGGTCTCCAGGTAGGTCGACTCGGCCACCATCAGATCGACGTTACGAGCCAGATCGACGGCGGCCGGGCAGGGTGCGGTGTCCATGATGAAGGCGAACGACTGGCCGGGGCGGGGCACGGTGACGTCGCTCGCCGTGATCGAGCGGCCGTCGATGGTGATCGACCCGTCCTCCAGGAGACGGCCGACATCGGGCCCGCTGATGCCGTATCGTTCCAGGGCATCGGGGTCGACCCGCAGGGCGTCCGGCTCGACCAGGCGATAGCCGAAGGTGGTGACCCGATGATTGAGTGGAGCGGCCATCAGTTTCAGTGGGCCGATCGATCCGACCGTGCCGGCGTCGGCGATCGGTTTGGGAACAACCTTGCTGGTGTCGTGGAAGATCGACGACGTGCGCAGCCGCTCGAAGTAGTCGAGACCATCGGCCGGGAAGTATACGGGGAGGGGAGGAAGGCTCCGGGTCCCCGACCGGGAATCGAGGGCCCGGCGTTGGATGACCCCGGCCAGTCCCAGTGAGTGGTCGCCGTGGAAGTGGGTAATGCAGATGGCGGTCAGCCTGGCCACCGAAAGGTCGGCGAAGATGAACTGGCGCTGAGTACCTTCGCCCGGGTCGAACAGGATCAGCTGGTCATCCCACCGCAATACGAAGCTGTTGTGGGCCCGGTAACGGGTTGGTGCCTGGCTGGAGGTACCGAGCACAACCAGCTCTCGTCTACTCATCGCCAGCAGTGTAGGTGGGATCGGGTATCGGCCCGCAGTCGTCGGCGGTGGGCCGTCGCCTGTCCGTCACCACCTGAGCCGGGGGGACTTGATCACCCTTTGACTGCAGACCGCCAGGTTGGGGTCGCTATGGTCGTAGCCATGCAGCAGTTGGGAATGATCGGACTGGGACGGATGGGGGCCAACATGGTGCGGCGCCTCCACCGGGACGGGATTGCATCGGTCGGCTACGCCAACAGCCGATCGTCGGTTGATGAGCTGGTGGCCGAGGGAGTGACGGCCGGAGCCTACGATCTGGCCGAGCTGGTAGCCGCCCTGGAACGGCCCCGAGCGATCTGGATCATGATCCCCGCCGGGTTCGTCGACGACGTGATCGACGAGCTGGCCCCCCTGCTCGACTCCGACGACGTCATCATCGACGGTGGCAACACTCACTACCCGCTCGACATCGAACGGGCCGATCGGTTGGCCGAACATGGGATCCACTACCTCGACGTCGGCACCTCGGGGGGCGTTCACGGACTGGAGCGGGGCTATTGCCTGATGATCGGCGGAGAGCCCGAGATCGTCGACCGGCTGCAGCCGGTCTTTGAGAGTTTGGCTCCCGGGGTGGAGGCCGAGCCCCGCACCGAGGGACGGGCCGGCGCACCGGGACAGGCCGAGCACGGCTACCTCCACTGCGGCCCGGCCGGCGCCGGTCATTTCGTCAAGATGGTCCACAACGGTGTGGAGTACGCCATCATGGCCGCCTACGCCGAGGGCCTCAACCTGATGTCCCGGGCCGGCATCGGCCGCGACGACCGGGAGATCGACGCCGAGACAACACCCCTTTCCAACCCCCGGCTCTACCAGTACGACATTGACGTGGCCGAAGTGGCCGAGGTGTGGCGGCGAGGCAGCGTGGTCGGCTCGTGGCTGCTCGATCTGACCGCCGAAGCTCTACTTCACGACGGCGACCTGTCGCAATACGAGGGTCGGGTTTCAGACTCCGGCGAGGGGAGATGGACGGCGCTGGCCGCCATCGAGACCGGCACACCGGCGCCCACCATCCTCGACGCCCTGTTCAGCCGTTTCGCCTCACGGGACAACGACCGTTTCGCCAATCAGGTGCTGTCGGCCATGCGGGCCGGGTTCGGTGGACATTCGGAACGTCAAGCCGACTCGAACAACGACAACGAGGCCGGCTGATGAACGGCGACCGGATTCATCCCCGGCCCCACGGCCCGGTGCCGGACGTCATCGATCTCCCGTCCAGTGCCGCAGCCGACGACACCTCGGGTCGAGCCGATGCCCTCGTCCTGTTCGGGATCACCGGTGACCTGGCTCGTAAGAAGCTGTTCAGCGCCCTCTACCGGCTGGAGGCCGACAATCAGCTGGGCTGCCCGGTGGTCGGCGTGGCCTCGTCCAACTGGACGATCGAGGAGCTGAGGGCCAACGCCCGGGAGGCGTTGGATCGGTCGGATCTGGAGATCGACGAGACGGTGTGGACCCGTCTGGCCTCCCGGCTCGACTACGTGTCAGGTGACTACCGGGAGAGCGACACCTTCGAGCGGGTTGCCCAGCGGGTGAGCGAGGCCCGCTGCCCGGTCTGCTATCTGGCCATACCGCCGTTCCTGTTCCCGACCGTCATCGACGGGTTGGGAGCCTCCGGGCTCAATCGGGGTCGGGTGGTGCTGGAGAAGCCGTTCGGTCGCGATCTGGCCTCCTCCCGGGAGCTCGACGAAACGGTCAAAGCCCACTTCCCCGAGGAGCGGATCTACCGCATCGACCATTTCCTGGGCAAGGAACCGGTTCTCAACATCCTGGTCTTCCGCTTCGCCAACGCCATCTTCGAACCGCTGTGGAATCGACACCACGTCAGCGGGGTGACCATCGACATGGCTGAGGACTTCGGGGTCGAAGGTCGAGGGAAATTCTACGACGGGGTGGGAGCGTTGCGCGATGTGGCTCAGAATCATCTGCTGCAGATCGTGGCCTTGCTGGCCATGGAACCACCGGTGTCGGATGACGCCGACTCGCTGTCCGACGAGGTGGTCAAGGTGCTGCGGGCCATCCGACCGCTTGATCCTCGGCGGGTCTGGCGGGGCCAGTACGAGGGCTATCTCGACGAGGCCGGGGTAGCCGCCGATTCCGACACCGAAACCTACATCTCGCTGCAGTTCGAGATCGACTCGTGGCGGTGGGCCGGGGTGCCCTGGCGCATCCGGGCGGGCAAGGCGTTGAGTCGGACCCGGACCGAGGCCGTTGTTGAGTTCGATGCACCACCCCGCCCGCTGTTCAGCGACATCGAGTGTTCGCCCCGACCCAACGCTCTGCGCTTCGAGATGAAACCCAACGACGTCATCTGTCTCGACGTTCAGGCCAAGGCCCCGGGGGATTCGCTGGTCAGCGAAACCACCAGTCTCGGGCTCGATCACGACGGCATCGAGTTCGGCCCCAGCCCCTACCATCGGTTGCTGGGCGATTCATTGGAGGGTGATCGTCGGCTGTTCGCCCGGGGCGACCAGGTCGACGTGGCCTGGCAGATCGTCCAACCGGTGCTCGATGCTCCCCCTCCGGTGAAGCGCTACCGCTACGGGTCGGATTTCCCCGATGTCGTGGCCCCTGCCGGTGGAGGGGGGCGGGGCGGAGTCGAATGACGGGTGCTGACCAGACCCCGGCCGCCTGCACCATCACCGTTGACCTGGGCGGCACCAACGTGCGGGCCGCCGCCGTCGACGGTCGGGGTCGGCTGGTTCTTCACACCCGTAGGCCCACACCGCGCCAGGATCCTCACCCCCACTTCCTGATCGATCTGATGGTCGAGGTGATGACCGGCCTACCTCCTGGAGTGAACGCCGAGCGGGCGGTGGTCGGGCTGCCCGGCATCATCGACCAGGTACACGAGCGGCTCGTCACCGGCGTGAATCTTCCGGCGCCGTGGATCGACAAGATCAACGAGGACTGGATCGCCGAACAGATCGGGATGGAGGTCAGCCTGGCCAATGACGCCGACCTGGCTGCCGTCGGTGAGTCGGAGTTCGGGGCCGGCCGCCACCACCGGGACGTTGTCTACGTCACGGTGTCGACCGGAGTGGGAGCCGGGGTGGTGGTCGACGGTCGCCTGGTCCAGGGAAGCCTGTCAGGCGGCGAGCTGGGCCATACCATCATCGATTGGGAGGCGGCCCGCCGAGGCGATCCGGCCACCGTCGAAGACCTTGGTTCGGGAACGGCTTTGGATCGGGCGGCGGCCGCCGCCGGTTTGAACGAACGGGGAGCTGAACTGGCGGCTCTGGTTGCCGCCGGTTCGGAGCCGGCCACCACGGTGTGGAATCGAACTCTGGAGGCGGTCGGCATCGGCGTGGCCAACCTGGCCTGGCTGGTCGCGCCCCAGATCGTGGTGATCGGCGGGGGAGTGGGTCGCAACCACGAAATCGTGTTGCCGGTGATTCGGCGGCAACTCGACCGCTTTGGTCCCACCACCGCGGCCGACATCGAACTGGCCACGGTGGCCCTGGGCGACGATGCCGCCCTGGTCGGCGGTGCCGCCTGGTACCGGGCCATCGGTAGGTCGGACGGCTGAATGAGCGAGGGGCGTCATGTTCTCGATGTCACCACCGGCGGTCGTTGGCCCCGGCGGGCGGCCGAGGTTCTGGCCGCAGGCATCGCCGCCTCCATTGATGGGCGGGACCGTTGTCTTCTGGCCCTCAGCGGCGGTTCCACGCCGACGCCGGTGTTCGCCGAACTGGCCCGCTTCGAGCTCGAGTGGGAGAAGCTGGTGATCCTCCAGGTCGATGAGCGGATCGTGCCTCTCGACAGCTCGTCTCGCAATCTCATGACCCAGCGGGACCTGCTTGGTCATCTCGGGTGCGCCTGGCTGCCCCTGCCGGTCGATGATCTCCTGGCTCTGCGGGGGCGACCTCCCACCGACCAGGATCAGCCGGCGGCGATCGGTGGTGATGACGCTCAGGTCATCCTCGATCGATTCAGCGACCAGCTGATCGAGCTGGCCGGCGACCCGCCGGTTCTGGATGTCGTGCACCTCGGCCTCGGTTCCGATGGCCACACCGCGTCGCTGGTCCCCGGTGATCCGCTGGTGGGCGAACTGCGGCGCTACGTGGGGTTGACCGGTCTGTACTCCGGTTCGCCTCCCACCTCGACCCAGGCCGTGGCCGCTCTCGACCGGGCCACGGTGCGGCCGACGACTCAGCGGGTGTCGCTCACCCGGCCGGTCCTCGATCGGGCCCGGATGGCTCTGTGGCTGGTCACCGGGGCCGACAAGGCCGAGGTCCTGAGCCGGCTGATGCAGGGCGATATGACCATTCCCGCCGGTCTGATCCATCCAGCTCATTCGGTGGTGGTGGCCGACAGCGATGCCGCTGCCCTGGTCCAGGAGTGACCGCGGCGAGCAACGGCGGCGTTCAGCTGTCGTTCAGCTGAATCTTGGCCACCACCGGGAAGTGGTCGCTTCCGGCCGGATCGGCCAATTCCACCGAGGCCACATCGAAGTGGTCGGTGACCAGAATGTGATCCAGTCGCATCACCGGGTGGGGCAGGGCGTTGGCCGGCCAGGTCAGGTCGGGGCCGCAGCCCTTGTTGTCGTGGACGTCGGTCCAACCTTGAGCCAACAGTCGGCGAAACGGCCGGTGGTCCTCGGTGGCGTTGAAGTCGCCGGCCATGACCGTGGGTCGGTCGGTGGGGATCCGGCCGAGGTGTTGGTGTTGGTCGTGCCATCGGTCGAGCCGCTCCGGGGTCACCGGAGCGGTCACGTGAACACCGGCGATGTCGAAACGACCCTGGGGGGCGTCGATGGTGGCCTGGGCCAGGGAGTTGGCGATGAAGGAGAATCTGACGTCGGACATGGGCCACTTACTCCACACGACCACGCTTCCGGTAGCGTCGGGCTGTTCGTTGGATCGTTCCGGCCAGCGGTCGCTGGACGGTTCCTGGGCCAACCGTTCCATGAATCCCCGATCGACCTCCTGGAAGATGGCGATGTCGGGGTCGGCCTCGCTCATGTTGGCGGCGATGTCCTCCGGGCGACCGTGGCCCAGGAGCACGTTTGCCGTCATGACCGTGATTTCGTTGTCCACCGGGGTCGGCCGGCAGCCGATCACGGCATCGAAGGGGGCAACGGTGAACAGCCCGGCCACCGTGGTCACCGCTGCGGCCACCCGCAGCATCGGGCTTCGACTGAACCAGGCGATGACGTCGGCCACTGCGATCGGTCCGAGCACAAACGGGGTCAAGGCCACCAGCGCCACCAGGGGCACCCGGTCGACGTCTCGCCACCGCAGTACCAGCAACGTCCCGATGGCCACCAGAAGGGGCCAGCCGATGACCATCAGCCCGTAGTGGATGGCCGATCGGCGTCGCTTCGCCGGCGGCCGGCGGTCGTCGGCCACCGGTACCTCACCGGTGGGGGCCGGAGGTGGGGGGATGGGCGGCTGCACCGTGTCGATGAACGAACCGTACCCGAACACCCGAGGTCGGCGAGGTCGGGCGACGGGGCAATCCCACCCTGGTTGATGACGGAACCGGCCGTCAGGAGACCGCTTGATCGCTCTACCCTGGACGGGGTGAAGCGGTACATGTTGCGGACCTACGGCTGCCAGATGAACGAACACGACTCCGAGCGGATCGCTGGTCTGCTGGAGTCCGACGGCTACGAGATGACCGAGTCGGCCGAACAGGCCGATGTCATCGTGCTCAATACCTGCTGCATCCGGGAGAACGCCGACAACAAGCTCTACGGCGCCCTGGGCAACCTCAAAGCGTTGAAGGAATCCAACCCTGATCTGCAGATCATGGTCGGTGGTTGCCTGGCCCAAAAAGATCGGGATCTCATCCAGCAGCGGGCCGGTCACGTCGACGTCGTGTTCGGCACCCACAACGTGCATCGGGCCCTTGAACTACTGGCCCGGTCGGGAACCGAAGGCCCGGTGATCGAGATTTGGGAGGAGGCCATGCAGGGTGAGGAGGCGGCGTTCCCCTCCGCCCTACCGGCCCGCCGGGAAACCGACTATGCGGCCTGGTTGACCATCCAGATCGGTTGCGACAATTCCTGCGCCTTCTGCATCGTTCCTTCGGTCCGGGGAGTCGAGATCAGCCGGGAGATGGACGACATCGTGGCTGAGGCCACCTCGGCGGTGGCCGACGGGGTGACCGAGATCACCCTGCTGGGACAGAACGTCAACTCCTACGGTCGTGATCTGGCTCTGGCCGCCCGCCGGGCTGGAGACGATGTCAGGGTGCGGCCAATGTTCGGTGAGCTGCTGTGGCGCGTTGGCCAGGTTCCCGGTCTTCGTCGCCTGCGGTTCACCAGCCCCCACCCCAAGGACATGACCTCTGATGTGTTCAGAGCCATGGCCGAGGTCGACAGCGTGGTCCCTCACCTGCACTTTCCCCTCCAGTCGGGTTCCGATCGGATCCTGTCGGCCATGCACCGGGGTTACACCGCGGAGCGGTACCTGGCCAAACTCGCCGAAGCCCGGTCCACCGTCGACGATCTGGCCGTGTCGACCGACATCATCGTCGGCTTCCCCGGTGAGACCGAAGACGACTTCGCCGCCACCCTTGAACTGGCGGCGAGGGCCGAGTTCGACAGTGCCTACACCTTCGTCTTCTCGCCCCGCCCCGGCACCGAGGCGGCTGAGATGACCGACCGGTTCTGCGACCCCGAGGAGGTGCAGGACCGGTACGCCCGGCTGCGTACCGTCATCGAGCGTTCGGCCCTGGCCCGCTATCGGGCCCGTGTCGGTCGCATGGAGGAGGTGGTGGTCGAGGGCCCGTCGAAGCGGGATCCATCGGTCCTGACCGGCCGTACTGTTCACAACAAGCTGGTGCATTTCGCCGCCGACCGGCTGAAGCCGGGAACCTATGTCACCACCAGGATCACCGATGCCGCCCACCAGTACCTGTTGGGCGAGTTGGTGGAGGTGACAGCTCGGCCTCGGCACCGCACCCGGCTCGTGGTGTCGCCGGCCTGATCTCAGCGGTCGCCACCGACTCAGGCCGCGATCGACGGGGCTTGGCTGAACAGGAGGTCAAGTAGGGCCTGGGTGGCCGGGCCGACCAACGATCGTTCCCGTTGGATCACGACCAGGTTCCGGTGCCAAACCGGGGCGCTGGGCGCCCGCTTCAGCGGCGCCGGGGCCGTTTCGGCCTGGACCACCGGCAGTACGGCCCAGCCGAGGCCGAGGGCGACCATACGGCGCAAGACGTCGGGCTGGTGGGACTCGGCGGTGATCTCGTAGTCGGCGCCCACCGCGGCCAGGCTCCTGGACACCAGCCGGCGGGTGTGGGAGCCGGCGGGGAAGGCCACCCACGGGCCCCAGGTCGACGGGTGGCCCACGGTCACGTTGGGCGGGGGGTACACCGCCATCTTCTCGGTCAGCAGGGGCGTGGCCGTGACTCCGTCGACCGGCTCGTCGGGCTGGACGATCACGGCGGCGTCCAGCCTGGCCGACCGGACCCGGTCGAGCAGGGCGGCCGAAGCGTCGACGGTCAGCCGGAGATCGGCGTCGGGCCGGGTTTTCCGGAAGTGGGTGAGCGACGTGGCGAAGTGATGCACGGCGGCAACATCGATCAGACCGATGGAGACGGCGCCGGTCTCGCCTTTCTGGGCCGAGTCGGCCCAATGGGCCAGATCGGCGGTTAGACCGACAATCCGTTCGGCGTAGTCGAGCACTTCATGGCCATAGCCGGTCAGGATCCGGCTACGACCCTCCCGCTCGAACAGGGGAAGGCCAACACGGCGCTCGAGTTCGGAGAGGCCCTGGCTGAGGGCGGAGGGGGTGACGCCGAGGCGCTGGGCCGCTTCGGCCGAGCTGTGGGAGTGGGCGACCGCCACCAGGTAGTCGAGTTGTTGGGTTGTCAGTTGAAGGGCCATGGGCGAGTGCCGTGTTTTGCTACGGTAGGGCTGGGCGAATCGTTCACCGGCGTTAACCGATCCATTAGAATATCTAATCTATCACATAGATTGGTTTAGGCAAGCTTTAGCGTGGATGGCATGGAACGTACGCCTGAAACCGCAGATCCCGCCGCCCACACCGCCCCCTCCGTCGCCCACGTTCGCCCGGCATCGGGCCGCCTGGGCGTCCTGCTGCCCGGGATGGGGGCCGTTGCCTCCACCTTCGTGGCCGGGGTGATGGCGGCCCGAGCCGGCCAAAAGCCGCCTGTCGGCTCGCTCAGCCAGACCGGCCGCCTGGACGACGGCACCCCGATCGGCGACGCCGTGCCCCTGGCCTCGCTCGACGATCTGGTATTCGGTGGCTGGGACCCGATCTCCCCCAACGCCCTGGAGGCGGCCCGCACCGCCAACGTGCTCACCGAATCCGATCTGAATCAGGTCTCGGGTGAACTCGAAGGGGTGGTGGCCATGGACGCCGTCTTCGACCGCCGCTGGGTCAAACGGTTGGAGGGAAGCAGGATCAAGCCCATCACGTCGAAGTGGGATCAAGCCCTGGCCCTGATCGACGACATCGAACGGTTCGCGGTCGAGAACAACTGTGACCGCACCGTGATGGTGTGGTGCGGCTCCACCGAGGCCTACCAGGAGCCGTCCGAGGTTCATGAGTCGATCACCTCGTTCGAGGCCGGCCTGAAGGCCGACGACGACAACATCTCACCCAGCCAGATCTATGCCTATGCCGCCCTGCAGTCCGACGTTCCCTTCGCCAACGGCGCTCCCAACCTGACCGTTGACCTCCCCTGTATGCGCCAGCTGGCGGCCGAGCGCAACGTGCCCATCTGTGGCAAGGACTTCAAGACAGGACAGACACTGATGAAGACCATCGTGGCCCCGGGGCTCAAGGCCCGCATGCTCGGTCTCCGCGGCTGGTACTCCACCAACATCTTGGGTAACCGCGATGGCCAGGTGCTCGACGATCCCGACAACTTCAAGACCAAGGAGTCGTCCAAACTCGGCGTTCTGGAAACGATTCTCCAGCCCGACGACCATCCGGAACTCTACGGCAACGTCGACCATGTCGTCCGGATCAACTACTACCCGCCCCGAGGGGACAACAAGGAGGGCTGGGACGCCATCGACATCTTCGGCTGGATGGGCTATCCCATGGAGATAAAGATCGACTTCTCCTGCCGGGATTCCATTCTGGCCGCACCGCTGGTGCTCGATCTGGCCCTGTTCATGGACCTGGCCGATCGGGCCGGCGCCGCTGATGTGCAGGACTGGCTTGGCTTCTACTTCAAGGCCCCCCATACGGCAACAGGCGACGCCATCAACGACATCTTCGCTCAACTCGAGGTGGTCAAGCAGACCCTGGGCCGTTGGCGCCACGGATAGGTTGAAGCTGCCCGATTTGCCTCAACCGGATCGGTTTTGAGAGGGTCTATAGTTCAGCCGTCGAGGGGGACGAGTTGTGGGTCACCGTCGGCCCACCGGGGATCGTCGAACTAGGAGCCAGTCAATTTTGAGATCAGTGCCGAGGAATTGGCTTCTGGTGCCGAGTCCGTTTCTGGGCCCGTCCAGTTGGCGGCAGGTGGGTGAAGTGTTGGCCGACGACGGTCAGCATGTCGCCATCGCCTGCGCTCGCATGACCACCCGGGACGACCACGACCACATCACGCCTTGGATTGATGAGATCCTCGACTTCGGTCTGGCCCAGCCCGGGCTGCCGGTGGTCGTCGTCGGCCACTCCGCCGCCGGACCCCGACTCCCGTTGCTGGTCGAGCATCTGATCAAGCAGGGCCACGAGGTGGCGGCCATGATCGTGGTCGATGGACGGTTTCCCGATGGTCGGGCCTTCACCGAGTCCGAACCCCGCTACGGCGCCCTGCTCGACGGGCTGTTGCGGCCCGACGACTACCTGCCGCCCTGGCCCCGCTGGTGGGGCTCGCTGGTGACTGGTCTGGTGGTCGACGACATGGTTCGTCACGATGTGCTCAATGAGGCCCCTCCCATCCCTCGGAGCTGGTTCGACCAGGGTTGCCCGGTACCCGATCTGCCGCCATCGATTCACAAGGCGTTCCTGGCCTTCGGCTCGGCCTACGCCGATGCCCGGGACCAGGCCAAAGCCAGGGGTTGGTTCACCCTCACCCTCACCGGCGATCACCTCCACCAGGTGGTGGCCCCCGAGCCGGTGGCCGCCACCCTGCTTGCTATGGTGGCCACCATGATGGGAGAGTCCGGGGAACCGGGTGTGCGCTCCGCCTGAGACGCAGTCGCCGCCACCTCCAACCGAACCACTGGTGATCGTCGGTCCCACGGCGTCGGGCAAGAGTGATCTGGCGCTGAGCCTGGCTCGGCGATGGGCCGGTCTGGAGATACTCTCGGCCGACGCCATGGCCGTGTACCGGAACATGGACATCGGTACGGCCAAACCGTCCGAGGCCGATCGGCGGGCCGTGCCCCACCATGGCATCGACCTCTACGACCCCGACACCGAGACCACCGTGGCCGCCTTCCAGGTCCACGCCCGAACCGTGCTGCAGAACATGGCCGTTCGAGGGGTGACCGCAATCATCGTCGGTGGAACCGGCCTCTACATCCGGGCCGTGGTCGACAACTTCCAGGTCCCCGGGCGATACCCGGAGGTGGCGGCCGAGGTCGAAGCCGAACCCGACACCGAGACGCTGTGGCGCCGGCTGGCCGAACTCGATCCGGAGGCGTCGACCAAGATGTTGCCGTCCAACCGGCGCCGGATCGTCAGGGCGCTGGAGGTCACCGTCGGCTCGGGCCGCCCGTTCTCCTCCTACGGTCCCGGCGTCGACCACTACCCGCCGACTGATTACCGCCTGGTCGGTCTTGACATCGACCGGCAGGTCATGGATGAACGTATCAACGCCCGCTACGACATGCAGATGGCGGCCGGCATGCTGGCCGAGGTCGAGGCAGTGTATCGCTCGGGCCTGTCTCGAACTGCGGCCCAGGCGCTGGGCTACAAGGAGCTGATCGCTCACCTGGAGGGCGAGACCGATCTGGACAGTGCTCTTGATGAGGCGAAACGGCGGACCAGGAAGTTCGCCCGACGGCAGCAGCGGTGGTTCCGGCGCGATCCCCGCATCACCTGGTTCGATGCCGCCGCTCCCGACCTGGTCGACGAGGTGGCCCGCTGGTGGACGGCTCCACCGGCAGCGGCTCATGCCTTGTGATTCGGTGTGATTCTGTGTGATTTGGCCCGTGATACTGTTGTCGGGTGGCCCGAGTGGTGTTCACCCGCAATCTCCAACGACACGTCGAGTGTCCCCCCAAGACCGTGGAGGCCGAAACCGTGGGACAGGCGCTGTCCCAGGTGTTTGCCGACGTACCGCTACTGGAGGGATACGTGGTCGACGAGCGGGGATCGCTGCGTAAACACATGGTGGTTTTCGTTGACGGCCGGCAGATCACCGATCGTCGCCACCTGAGCGACCGGGTGGACCCCGACGGTGAGGTCTACGTGATGCAGGCTCTTTCAGGAGGATGACGCCATGACGGCATCGGGATCACTGGCCCACGTCGGCACCCGCAAGGGGCTGTTCATGGTTGACGGCGCCGGGAGCGAGGCGGCGGTGGTCGGCTCCCATTTCGTCGGCGACAACGTCAACCTCACCCTGACCGACCCCCGGGACGGCACCTGGTACGCCGTGTTGGACCACGGCCACTTCGGGACCAAGCTGCATCGGTCGTCGGACCACGGCGCCACCTGGGTTGAGGTGGCGGTCCCCGAGTACCCGACCAAGCCTGATGGCGTGGTCGATGTCGACATGTGGGGACGGGAGCGGGAATGGGCTCTCGCCGGCATCTGGGCCCTCGAGATAGCCCCCGAGGTCGACGGCGGATTGTGGTGCGGCACGACGCCCGGCGGGCTGTTCCGGTCCGAGGATCGAGGAGACTCCTGGACCATCGTCGAGCCCCTGTGGAACCATGAAGTCCGACCACGGTGGAACGGTGGCGGCCTGGACCAGCCCGCCATCCACTCCATCTGCGTCGATCCTCGGGATGCGGCCACGGTGACCGTGGCCGTTTCCTCCGGTGGCGTCTGGCGGACCGTTGACGGGGGTGCCAGCTGGACGCCTCACACCAAGGGCATGGTCGCCGGCTACGTTCCCCCCGATCAGGCCGAGGACCCGGAGCATCAGGATCCCCACTGCGTGGTGCAGAGCCCGACCCGGCCTGAGGTGTTCTGGTGTCAGCACCACATGGGTATCTGGCGGTCGACCAACGACCTGGCATCGTGGACCGAACTCACCGCCCAACCGTCAGCGTTCGGATTCGCCGTGGCCGTGCATCCCACCGATCCCGATACCGCCTGGTTCGTGCCCGCCCACTCCGACCAGAAACGGGCTCCGATCGACGGCTCGGTGGTGGTCAACCGGACCCGAAACGGCGGCCAGGACTTCGAGACCCTGCGGAGCGGCCTGCCCGACGATCACGCCTACGACCTCGTGCTACGCCACAGCCTGGACGTCGCCGCCGACGGTGACCAGCTGGCCTTCGGTTCGACCACCGGCAATCTCTGGGTGACTGATGACCAAGGTGATCGGTGGCACCCGGTGGCCAATCACCTCCCGCCGATCTACTCGGTCCGCTATGTCTAGATTGTCCGTCGTTTCAGGATGGGTTGTGGTCCCTGCCCGAGCCCGACGCTGATTCAAACTCCAACGACCGACAACGATTCGATCCTTGGGGTAGGCTGAGCGGGCGCGACACACAGGCGACCGGCGGCGTCAGTATGTCGTGAGTATCCGCCGACTCAATCAGGAATCCGCCATGGGCGATCATGGTCCTGCTCCGACCGCCGACAACGATCCCGAGGCCGCCATCACCACGGGTGAGTTCGTTCCCACCGCCGACTCGGTTCCGCCGTTCCGGTCAAGCCGTCTCATTCTCGACGACGGTCGAGCCGTGGGGCTGTCGGAGCCGGTCGGGCCCCAACCGCTCCACTACCGCCGACCACCGTCGAGGCGGTCGGGCCGACGCTGGGCCGTTCCGGTTCCCGTCCCGCTCCAATCGTCCTGGGGCATTGTCGGGGCCAAGCTGGGGGCCATCACCGTCGCCGTGGTGGCCGTGGTGGTGTTCGGTCAGGCTCTGGCCGACCTGGCCGGTGAGAGTGCAACACCCGATTCCGGCCCACCGGACGAGACCTCGATCGGCGTTGACGGTACGGCCGATGGTCTTCGGGACGACGTCGATCACGATCGCCGGTCACGGGCCCGGACCACCGGCGAGATGGCCTACGACGATGGGCAACCGGAGCCCGCGGGACCGACGACCGCCGGCTCGGGTCGATCGCCCCGTCGCCCCCCACCGGCGGACCTCAACGCTGGATATCGACCTCGGGGCGAGAGCCGGACCGCTGTGCCTGTGGCCACCGACGCCGACCTCAGCACGTCGGCCACAAGGGCAGAGTCCACCACGACCCCCTCGTCCACCACGTCCACCACGTCCACCACGATCCCCACCTCTTCCTCCTCGACAGCCACAGCCGGGCATTCGACCGCAGGGGCGTCACCGGTCACCGTGGTCGAACCTCGGTTGGTCCCATCGAGCTCGTCGTCCACCTCGGTCCCGGCCGACACCGAGATCGAACCGTCGACCTCACCGCTCACCCGTCCTCCCGTCACCCAGCCCCCGGTGACCCGGTCTCCGGTCACGCAGCCTCTGGTGACTCGGCCGCCGGTCACCGCGTCTCGGCCGCCGGTAACCGCACCATCGCCGACTTTGCCGCCACCGTTGCGAACACCCCCGCCGGTCGCCGATACCCCGGGAGCGAAGCGGTCGACTCCGGCCGTCACCCGGCCGTCGGCGGGCAAAGAGAGGAGTTCCAAAGTCAGGTCGACCAAGAAACCAGACTCACCGGCGGCCGAGAAGAGCAAGCGCCCGGAGCGGGGCCGGTCGGGCTGACGGCTCTACCATGAGGGGGTGTTGTCGACTTCCCGTACAGCCCCATGAGCCCCGTCAGCCTGATCAAGCACCATGGTCTGGGCAATGACTTCCTGATCGCCCTCAACCCGGCGCGGGAACTCACGGCATCCGATGCAAAGCAGTGGTGTGACCGCCGCACCGGTATCGGGGCCGACGGCTTGATCGCGGCCTATCGGCTATCGGAGGGCGATGGCGGGGCGGCCGGCCGGTGGCCGATGACGAGCCGGTGGTCAATGAAACTGTGGAATGCCGACGGCGGCCGAGCCGAAATCAGCGGCAACGGGCTGCGCTGCCTTGGTCAGGCCGTCGGCCGCCACCTGGCCGTGGTCGAAGAAACCAGCATCGTCGTCGTCACCGATGTCGGCGACCGGGAGTTGACCTTGTTCCCTCGACCCGGCGACACGTGGTCGGTCAGGGCGGGAATGGGTCAAGCCGAGCCCGGCCCGGCCCTCAGCGCCGCCTGGGCCACGGTCGGTGTCGAGGTTGCGGCCCAGTGTGGGGTCGATATCGGCAACCCCCACCTGGTGGCGGTGACCGACGATGACGCCACCTTCGATCGGGCCGACATGGCCTTGATCGGTCCCGCCATAGAGGCCGACTACCCCGGCGGCGTCAACGTGCATCTCATCCGGGTGACCGACCGGCAACGGATCGATCTCAAGGTGTGGGAACGGGGAGTCGGTGTCACCCAGGCCTGCGGATCGGGGGCCTGCGCCGCCGCCTGGGCCGCCCACCGCATGGACCTCGTGGCTCCGGAAATCACCGTGACGATGCCCGGGGGCTCGGCTAACGTGGAACTGACGGAATCCGAGGTGTTCCTCACAGGACCGGCCACCTATGTCGGGAGTATTGTTCTTGGGTAATCGATCATCCAACGGCGAGCATCGTTCGCCCGATGGCAATGAGTTCGATGATCTGATCCTCGACGGCGACGACCTTTTCGACGACGACTTCTTCGGCGGCGACGGCGAGGCCGACAGCGACATCGAGCCGAGGACCTGGATCGACGGAGGGGTGGAAAGCGATCACCGGGGAGCTTTTGGTGAGTTCGGATCCACTGTTGAGACCGGATTCTTGGACCGGGCGTTTCGGGAGCGGATCGTGCTCGTCGGGGTCACCACCGCCGGGCGGACCGAAGCCGACACCGACGCCTCACTCGACGAGCTGGCATTGCTGGTCGATACCGCCGGCGCCGATGCGCTGGAGCGGATTGTGCAGAAGCGGGATCGTCCCGATCCCGCCACGTTCGTCGGACAGGGGAAGGTCCAGGAGATCCTCGAATCGTCGCTGGCCATCGACGCCGACACCGTGGTCTTCGACGACGAACTGAGCCCCGGCCAGCAGGTCAACCTGGAACGTATGCTGAAGCGAACGGCCCTCGACCGCACGGCGGTCATTCTCGACATCTTCGCCCAGCACGCAACCTCGGCCGAAGGCAAGGCCCAGGTCGAACTGGCCCAGCTCCGCTATCGGCTGCCCCGCCTCCGCAACCGCAAGGACTTCAGCCAGCAGGCCGGTGGCATCGGCACCCGCGGTCCCGGTGAGACCCAGCTCGAGGTCGATCGGCGTCGCCTGGTTCGGCGAATGCACAAGCTGGAGCGGGACCTGGCCGCCATCTCAGCCCGTCGCTCCAACCAGCGCAAAGCCCGCCATCGGTCGCCCTATCGCACCGTGTCGATCGTGGGTTACACCAATGCCGGGAAGTCATCGCTTCTGCGCCGCCTGACCGGGGCCGATGTTCTGGTCGAGGACCGGTTGTTCGCCACCCTGGATCCCACCACCCGTCGGCTGCAACTTCCGGGAGGCGAGCAGATTCTCATGACCGATACCGTCGGTTTCGTGCGCAAGCTGCCCCATCAGCTGGTGGAAGCGTTCAAGTCGACCCTGGAGGTGGCGGTGGGGGCCGATCTTCTGGTCCACGTTGTTGACGGCTCCGGACCCGATCCCCGGGCTCACATCGACGCCGTTCGCGAGGTGCTGACCGAAATTGGGGCCCACGAGATTCCCCAGCTCATCGTGTTCAACAAGTCCGACCAGGCGCCCGACATCGATGGCCTGGTTCGCCAGCATCCCGGGTCGGTGGCGGTCTCGGCCCTGAGTGGCGACGGTGTTGATGTCTTGCTCGACGCCATGAGCGAGCAGTTGCGGGCGGCCAGCGAACTCTACGAGCTGTTCGTGCCCTGGGCCCGGGGCGACCTCCTGGCCGCCACCCATCGGGAGGGCCAGGTGGTCAGCGAGGCATCGGAGGAGAAGGGAATGAGGGTCACGGCCCGCCTCGAACCAGCCTCCGCTCAGCGACTGTCCAATGTGGTCGTGACCAAGCTGTCGGAAAGCGCCTGATGGGATTCGTCCCGCCGCCCTATCCTTACGATCGGCTGAACGATCTCAAGGCGGCGGCTGAAGCCTTCGACGGCGGCCCGGTTGATCTCTCCATCGGCACACCGTTCGACCCCCCTCCTGCTTCGGTGGTTGAGGCCCTGGCCGCCTCCGGCCCCGCCCGTTCCTACCCACCGTCGATCGGCACCGAGGCTTTTCGTGCGGCCGCCGCCCGCTGGCTCAATGCCACCGTCGGGTTGTCGGCTGAACGAGCACTGGCCGCCGACGACGTCAGAGCAACCATCGGCTCCAAGGAGTTCGTGGCCGGCCTGCCCCACTGGCTCCGGCTACGTACACCGGAGCGGGACACGGTCCTGTACCCGGCGGTCAGTTACCCCAGCTACGAGATGGGGGCCACCCTGGCCGGCTGCCGGGCCGTGCCGGTTCCGGTCGACGACCGGTGGCGCCTCGACCTGTCGGCCGTCGAACCCGATGATGCCGCCCGGGCCCTGTGTCTGTGGGTCAACACCCCCGGTAATCCGGCCGGTGGCCTGGACGACTTGGCCGCCGTCGCCGCCTGGGGGAGAGCCAACGATGTACTGGTGGTCTCCGATGAGTGCTACATCGCCTTCACCTGGGACGGTCCGCCCCGCTCGGTCCTGAGCTCGGGCCGCCACGGTGTGGTGGCCGTGCATTCGCTGTCGAAACGGTCGAATCTGGCCGGCGTGCGTGTCGGCTTCTATGCCGGCGATCCGGAGATCATCCACTATCTGGGCGAGGTCCGTAAACACGGAGGTTTCATGACTCCGGGGCCGGCCCAAGCGGCGGCCGTGGCCGCTCTCGACGACCAGGGCCATGTCGACGGCCAGCGGAAGCTCTACTTCGAACGCCTCCAGTTGATGCAGCAGGTGGTGGCCAGACTGGGGGCCGAGGCCCCGTTGCCCGGCGGTGGCTTCTACCTGTGGGTTCCGGCTCCCGGCGGCGACGCTTGGGCTTTCGCCCGCAGGCTGGCCGGCGAGGCCGGTGCCGTGGTCAGTCCGGGCGAGTTCTACGGTCGGGCCGCCGTCGACCACGTGCGGATCGCAGTGGTCCAGCCCACCGATCGCATCAGTCTGGTGGCTCAACGATTGGGATTGTGATTGATCGTTAGGCTGTAAACCATGACCGTCACTGCCACCGGACACAGCTACCTCGACCCCGACAGCGGAACCCGACTCGACGTCTGGTATCCCGGCGAAGGAGTCGAACCGAAGCGCACCTGTCTGGCCGAGCGGTTGGGTCTGATCAGCAGCGAAGTCATCACGACCGTTATCGACGATCTCGACCAGCCGCCGGTCGACGCCGCCGACGCCTACCTACGCCTCCATCTGTTGTCCCGGCGAACGGCGGCCCCCAACTCTCTCAACGTCGACGGCATCTTCGGTCACCTGGCCAACGTGGCTTGGACCAGCGCCGGGCCCGTCCCGGTCGAGAAGCTGGATCGGCTGCGGGCCGCCGCCGGGGCCGAGGGCCACACGGTGATCGTGCGGGGGGTCGACAAATTCCCCCACATGGCCGACTACGTGGTTCCGCCCGGTGTCCGCATCGCCGACGCCACCCGGGTCAGGCTGGGAGCCCACCTGGCCGAGGGCACCACGATCATGCATGAGGGGTTCGTGAACTTCAACGCCGGAACTCTGGGTCCGGCCATGGTGGAAGGAAGAATCAGTCAGGGTGTGGTGGTGGGGGCCAACTCCGATGTCGGCGGCGGGGCATCGATCATGGGCACGTTGTCGGGTGGCGGCCGGGACAAGATCACCATCGGGGAAAACTGTCTGCTGGGGGCCAATTCCGGCCTCGGGATTTCGTTGGGCGACGGTTGCACCGTGGCCGCCGGGGTCTACATAACAGCCGGCACCATCGTCACGCTCCCCAACGGCGATCAAATCAAAGCCCGTGAGTTGTCAGGACGACCCGGCCTGCTGTACCTGCAGAACTCGGCCACCGGCGTGACCGAGGTCAGGGAATCCGACCCGTCGAGATGGGGCGGGATAAACGAGGCCCTTCACGCCAACCAGTAGCACAGCCGGGACCGGGTACCGGACACGGCTCAATCGATGGTTCGGGCTCGCTCCCGCTCCGCCACCATGAGTTCGGTGGTCGGGATGTGGAATCCGATGAACCAGACGCCGACCAGACCGAGGGCGGCGACCAACAGCCGGACCCAGGTGATGGCGATGGCAAATCCCACGCTGAAAGCGCAAGCGGCCACGATGCAGCTTATGGCTATCACCTTGGCCCGTCGGGGCATCCCCAAGCCGTCGCGATAGTCGGCCACCAGTTGTCCAACGCCCGGCAGTTCCAGTACCCACCGTTCCAGCCGGGGGCTGGATCGGGAGAAACACCAGGCGGCCGAGACGAAGAACACCGTCCCCGGGATGCCGGGGGTGACGAGGCCGATGCCACCGAACCCCACGAACACCAGCCCGGCCACCAGGTACAGGGGTTTCATCAGCCGGTCAGCTCCATCATGTCTCGTACGACGAGGACCACCAGCAGGGCGATCACGGCGACATGGAGCACGGTGACCGGAACCTTCCAGCGGTGATCGGCTCGCCAGAACCTGCGGATGCTGAACAGGTTGGCGGCGATGGCCACCAGACCGATGATGAGGCCGAATCCGGCACCCACTCCCGGGGCCAATCCGATGAACGGAGTGGCGAAGGGCAAGATGAGGTAGGCCAGCACGCAGCGGATACCGGAGACAACCATCGACTTGCTGAACAGGCGCTCAGCGTTGGCTCCGTCGGCCGCGTCCGGATCGTGGGTCGTCGTGGTTGTCATTACTCCTCAGGCTACCGGGTACGGTGGGGCCATGGTCGATCTGCTGGCCCTCACTTCAGAGCTCATCGCCATGCCATCGGAGTCGTTTCACGAGCAGCGATTCGTCGATTGGATCGAGGCCGAACTCAGCGGTCTCAACCATCTCGAGGTGGTGAGGATCGGCGACAATCTGGTGGCCCGCACCGATCTGGGTCGCGATCAGCGGGTGCTGCTGGTCGGTCACACCGACACGGTTCCGGCCAACGGCAACGCCCGGCCTCGAACCGAGGGCGATGTTCTGTGGGGTTTGGGGGCCACTGACATGAAAGGGGGGTTGGCGGTGTTTCTCGACATTGCCCGGACCATCACCCAACCTGTGGTCGATCTCACCTTTGTCTTCTATGCCCGTGAGGAGGTGGCCCAGCACCACAACGGTCTCAACGAGATCATCGCCCAGCGGCCCGACCTCCTGGCCGGTGATTGTGCCATCGTGGGCGAACCGACCAACGCCGGCGTCGAGGCCGGCTGTCAGGGAGCCATGCGGGTCGAGCTGGCGCTGGCCGGCACACGGGCCCACACCGCCCGACCGTGGATGGGGCGCAACGCCGTCCACCGGGTAGCTCCCATCCTGCAAACGTTGGCCCACTACGACGCTCGGACACCGACGATCGACGGCTGCACCTACCGGGAGGCGGTACAGGCGGTGTCGATCGAGGGTGGGGTGGCCGGCAACGTGGTACCCGATCGCTGCCTGCTGCAGATTCATCATCGTTACGCTCCCGATCGCGACGCGGCGGCGGCCGAGGCCTTCCTCCGGGAGCTCGTTGCTCCCCACTTCGACGACGGCGATTCGTTCACCGTGCTCGATGTCTCGCCGGCCTGTCCCCCGTCGCTCGACCATCCGCTGTTCGACCGGTTGATCAAAACCAACCAGCTGACGGTGGCGGCCAAACTGGGGTGGACCGATGTGGCTCGGTTCGCCCAGCTGGGAGTGCCGGCCACCAACTTCGGGCCGGGCGACCCGACCCTGGCCCATAACGCCGACGAGCGGCTGGAACGGTGGTCGATCGAGACCGTGCACGCCGCGCTGGTCTCCCTCTTGACCTGCCTCGATCCCGAAGCGGGCGACGGATCCTAGGCCGAATGGCGACGCTGTCGGCATTCGATCGGGAACGTCAGCTACCGAAGCCCTTACCGCCGCGCACTGGTCGGTCCGGGACCCTCGACGACGCACTGGCCCTCGTCCCCAATGAGGCCTTGGTCTATGTGACCGGCCTGATGGGCACACCGACCGCGCTGCTGGCGGCCATGGCCGGGTCGTTCTCCCGCTGGAGTCGATTGACCACGACGTCGGACTACCTGCTCGAACCGCCGGCCACCTTCGTGGTTCCCGACGGCGTGACCGACGACGACTGGCCGTTCCACCACGTCACGGTGCAGCCGTCGTCGGCCACCAGCCAACTGGATGGCCGACGGCTGCGGATCGTGCCGGCCCACTCGTCGCAGTTCTACCAGTTGTTCAAACCCGGCGGCCCACTGGCGGTCGACGTTGCCCTGGTCCAGGTGTCAGAACCGGGGCCGGACGGTCGGTTCAGTCTCGGGGTCAGCGGGGGAGCGGCGCTCGAGGTCGTCTGCCGGGCCGGGCTGGTCATCGCCGAGGTCAATCCGGCCATGCCCTACGTCGCCGGTCCGTCGGCTTTTGCCCGTCACCACTTCGATCTCCTGGTCGAGGTGGATCATCCGCTGCTGGCCCTTTCACCGCCGACGGTTCCCCCCTCGAACCCGGGGTCGCATTCCGATCGGGCGACGGCGGCCGCCGTCATCGGTGAACTTGTGGCGGCCCAGGTCGCCAACGGTTCAACCATCGAGTACGGCATCGGGACCGTTCCTGACGCCGCGGTGGCCGCCCTCGTCGACCACGATGCCCTAGGGTTGCACAGCGGGCTGATCGGCGATGCCGCCATGACGCTCATCGACTCCGGCGCCCTTGACGGTTCGGCCAAGGAGTTCGACCGGGGTCTGCACGTGGCGAGCGCCGTTCTGGGCTCGGAGCGACTGGTGCAATGGGTGCGGGACCGCGACGATGTGGTGATCGTGGCCTCCAACTACAGCCATGGGGTGCCGGTGCTGGCTCAACATCGCCGGTTCGTGGCCATCAATTCGGCCATCGAGGTCGCTCTGGACGGCTCGGTGAACGCCGAGCAGGTGGGCCGGCGGGTGTTGTCGGGCCCGGGGGGCCAGCCCGACTTCGCCGCCGGGGCCATGTTGAGTCTCGAGGGCCGCTCGTTTGTGGCTCTTCCTGCCACCGTTGGTAGCGACCGGACGCCGCCGCGATCACGGATCGTGGGACGGCTCGGCGATGATGTGCCGGTGACCGTGCCCCGCTACCTGGCCGATCGGGTGGTGACCGAGCACGGTGTGGCCGAGCTGTCGGGCGCTGACCACGGGCAACGGGCTGCCCGGCTTCGAGCCATTGCCGACCCGGCAGTGAGACCCCAGCTGCTGCACGACACCGAACTGTAACAAAGTTCGCTCTTGGCCCTGGTTCCCGCTGTCAAGCAGCGGTCTGTTGGACCAACGGCGCCTCCTCGGACGGACAATTTGGCGGAAACATCGGTTCGCTCTGGATTCGGAGACGTGACGGGGGTAACATTTGGCCATTCCTCGTAACGCCCGGCCCTGCTACTGAGGCTCCGGTCGGACACCTCTGATCTTGCTTGAGGGGGATGTGGGCTTCCGGCCCACGCGGCTGAATTGGCTCAGAACACAGTCTGAGCCAATTCACCGTTTTGTGGCGCCGGATTCCCTTCGACAGTGCCTACAGGCGGCGCATCACCGTCACCACCCGGCCGAAGATCTGCACCTCGTCGGGTGAGAACTCCATGGGCTCCAGTGACGAGTTGGCCGGGAGCAGCACGATCTTGTCGCCTGATCGGGTGAACGTCTTGACCGTGGCCTCCTCGCCCGGAATGCCGGCGATCACGATGTCGCCCTTCTTGGCCGTGGTCTGCACCTCGGCCACCACGTAGTCTCCGTCGAGAATGCCGGCTTCGATCATGGAGTCGCCCCGAACCCGCAGCATGAACAGATCACCGTCGCCGGCGAAGTCGGCCGGCACCGGCAGCGTCTCCTCGATGTGTTCCTCGGCCAACACGTCGGTGCCGGCGGCCACATCGCCCACCAGGGGAACGTGACGCACCGGACGACGTTCGATGTCGGAGGCGCCGCTGGTGGAATCCCAGCGAACGCGAATGGCCCGGGTCTTGGCCGGGTCCCGTTTCAGGTAACCGTGTTTCTGTAGGGTGGCCAGCTGCGAGTGGACCGACGACGGTGAGTTGAGGCCGACTTCGGCCCCGATCTCCCGAACCGACGGAGGGAAGCCGTTCTCCCGAACCTGGTTCTCGATGAACTCCAGAATGGCCAGTTGACGTTTGGTTAGTTGGTGCTCGCCCATGGCGAATCTCCCATGTTTGCCGTGGAGCCTCGCCGCCTGGTCTATGGCGGGCCAAGCTCCATTCGATTGACCGGGACCTCCACGGTCCGAACAGGTGTTTGTATCGAACACTATGCCACAGTTGGCGTACGGGTGTTCGCTTTTGACGGGATTTCTTCCTCTCTGCAAGCTTGCCGGGCTTGGCCAGGTGGGGTACGTAGGCCCCTACAGCTCGAGGAAGTCGACCCCCAACTTGGCCATGTCGGCTGGGTCAGTGGTCACGATTGTCATGGCGAGTTGGTCGCCGAGAACGGCGAGGCTGGCATCGACGACATCGCTTGTAGCTGCAATGGCGCACCGGCGTGCGATGATCTTGGGGTCGCCAAATGGGAAGACGGTCGTGGCCTTGACCAACATGGCCATGGGCGCCTGCTTCGCGGGATCACGCCAGGCCTGGGCGAGCGCAGCGTCGTTGGTCACCGGCTCGACGCCCTCGGCCTCCAGCTTTTCCAGCAGCGCCAGCACGACCCTGCGCTTGGACGGATTCTCGAGTGGGCCGGCCGTACCAGGCGGTGTCAATCGACGCCAGGCCGCGGTTGATGGTTGGTGGGGTCGAAGGGGCGGAAGGTCGGTGTTGGGGGCGTGGAGGTAGTTGAGGAAACATCTGTTCGGGAAATCTTGTCGCCGAGTGTTGTCGGCGAACGTGTGTTCGCTAAGCTGACGACAGAGTCGAACGGTCGTTCGGCGGGAGCTTGACTGTCACACCCCCTGAGGAGAATAGGGATATGGTCGCACCTCACCATCCAACCTTCCGGTCCGTCGGCTCCCGTCCCCTGGGTTCTCGCCCCTCCGGTCCCGCTGCCCCGTTTCCGGGGCGGCATCACCGGCCGGGTACTGCCTCGTCTCGTGGGGAGTGTGCCGCCCGAGGATCCCGTCCGCCGCTGAGGTTGGTGGTCGACAATACTGTGGGTGGGTTGCCAGCCTCGGCTGAACCCGTTGCTCATCCGGCTGAAGGTGGTCTTGGAGCCCCGTCGGTGTCGGCCGCCCTCGGGAGCTGGATCGGTGAATACCTCGGTCTGCTCGATGCCCGGTGGCGGCTGTGGCGGCTCCGGGCCCGCAACCGCTACGGCAACCTCGGCGTCGGCCGGCGCATCGTCCAGCTCGCCCCGGTTGTGGCTCTCGTTGCCGCTTTCCTGTTCGTTGCCCTGAGCACGCTGCGATTCGTGCAGGAGTCGTCGTCGGCCGAATCGCCGCTCATCGGTGGAGTGGTCGTCGAGTCCGCCCTCGCCCCCGGTTCAGCTGCCGGCCCGGCCGCCGAGACATCGGCCGGGTCGGCAGTGCTGTCGGCCGGATCGGCAGTGCTGTCGGCCGGGTCGGCAGTGGTGATCGTGCATCCCGGCGACTCGCTGTGGTCGATCGCCACCAGTCGATTTCCCGATCATGATCCCCGCCGCGTGGTCGACGCCTTCGCCGAGGCCAACGGCGGGTCGAGCATTCAGTCCGGCCAACAGCTCGTGATCCCGGCATCGCTGGTCGACAACTGATTACCGCCGAGCCCGACTATTGAGACCAAATCATCATCGTGACGACACGCCAATAGCTTCATGTTGGCCGCTAGTTTAGGAGCTATGCGGTGCCCAGTTTGTGTGCAAGCTGATACCCGGGTCATCGATTCCCGCTCGGCCGACGACGACACGTCGATTCGTCGACGCCGCGAGTGCGCCGATTGTGGCCACCGCTTCACCACCTTTGAACGGCTGGAGGAACTGCCGCTCGTCGTCGTGAAACGCGCGGGCGAACGGGAACCTTTTGATCCTCGCAAGATCGTCACCGGGCTGTTGGCCGCCTCCAAGGGCCGCCCCCTCACCGAGGTCGACTTCGAGGGGCTGGCGGCCAGGGTGGAGGAACGACTTCGCCATCAAGGTGGAGAAGCGTCGTCCGAAGCCATCGGCTTGGCTGTTCTCGACGAGCTGGGCAAGCTCGACCAGGTGGCCTACCTTCGCTTCGCCAGTGTCTACAAGGACTTCGAGAACATCGATGACTTCGAGCGCGAGGCCCGACTCATCAAGGTTGTGCCCCGGTAGCGTTCACCGATCGATCACGGGTCAGGGACCACCGGGTCAGGGGTCAAGGCTCAGGGGTCAGGGGCGGGTCCAGCGACAGAACAGGTAGTTGTCGTGGAGCCATACTCTGTTGAGTTTCATGCCTGGGGGCGGACCGCCGGGTAGAGGGCCGACGGCAGCTCGTTTGGAGTCGCCCCCGATCAGCAGGGGAGCGATGGTCAGGTTCCACTCGTCGATCAGGCCTTCGGCGATGAGTTGTCCGTTCAGGCTTGGCCCTCCCTCGCACAGAACCCGGTTGAATCCACGTTGCTTGAACTGGGTCAAGGCCGAGCGGAGATTCACGTCGCTGTCGCCGGCGGCGATGGTGTCGGCCCGGTCGCTGACCGCGGCCCCCTTCTCGGCCAGCGATCGGGTCGAGCTGATGACGAACGGGCGCTCGTCGGGCCCGGAATCGTCGAACAGCTCCATCTCGGGATCCAGGTTCAGGCTGCCGGTCACCAAGGCCAGTCGGGGGCGAGGCTGTTGGCCCCGACCGATCCGTTGCGTTTGCGCCGCCTCATATCGCTGCGGCGGTCGATAGCCCTCGGCTCGGGCCGTTCCCGCTCCGACAAGAATGATGTCGGCCTGGGCCCGCAAGGCTCGGAACATCATACGGTCCCCCTCGCCGCCGAGATCACCGGACAGCCCACCAACGGCGGTGGCACCGTCGGCGGCCACGATCATATTGGTGTAGACCCACGGCCGGTCGGCCCGTGGTTCCCGTTGCTCGTGGCCGACGGCCAACATGACCGCGGTGGCTGTGTCGGTGGTTGCCTCGTCGGACGCTTCATCGCTGGTGTCGTGCTGTGGTTCAGCATGGACAACCGTGGTGGCGGAGTCGGGGCCGGGCAGCCGATTGTCCGGTGACGGAGGAAACAGTTGGTTCACTGGTTGCTCGATTCAGAGTACAGGTGGGCGTGGCAGCGCCGGTTGGGGCGGTAGTGAGGTCGAAGTGCCACCACAGTGACGTCGAGTGTCGAGTCTGGCGTGGTTCGGAGAGTAATCCCCACCTCGTCCACCGAATCCCCAGCAAATCCACAGCTCGTCCTCTTTCGATCCACAGCGGGGCCTCGGTAGTGTGGTCGGTGCGCCCGTCGTGGGGCAATGTTGTGACGGAGGTCGGACAGGGCATCAGTATGGCAGGGTCACCGAACCGGGGCCCCTGGGTTTGCAAGTTACGGTCCGGTCAGCGGTGTCATGCCGATCACCGAGACTCGAACCTCGACCTGTTCGCCCTGACCACCGATCTCCGTCACGCAGCGCCTCCGCGATCCGGGCGACCGAGAGACGATGTACCCAATCAGGGCGGGAGGGGCTGTAGTTCTGGGCCAGGTCACCGATAATCTTTGTTCTCAGTGTTGACACAGTCGTAATTACAGTGATGTAATGAGACTACATCTTGTGCGTCGCTCGGAGTCGAGCTGGCGGCAGGCACAAGATCTAGTGGCTGGTTGTTTGTGGTCCGTCCGCTGAAGCCAACTCACTCCAAGCGCAAACCCATGCCAATCGGCCGGTCCAGTACCAACGGCCGGGGGCGCCGGGGGCGGGAGGCAGTGAGGGTCGAGGACAGAAACAAACGAAGGCGCTGGATCTTACTGCCCTCCCACAGGGTTGTCCGCCACTGGCTCGAAGACCCCACGACGACCCCGTTCGGCTCACATGATGTGCCAAGTAGTGAATGCGTGTAACGAAATGCGGCTTGGCCCCAGTAACAGCGAAGCACATGTAATCAAGTAGGAGAGTGGCGCAGGGAACAGACGTCCGTACACGGACGGCGAGGCGGGTTCTGCCGTGCTGACTACTACACCGCTGACGGTGCAGGAGGAGCTGGACTGGCAAACATCCAGGACATCCCTCAGCGCCAAAGCACCCCAGTAACGAACAACACACCATCTGCCGGCCCAAACAGTTACCAGGGCAGGTAGTCAGACACAGTCAGAAAGAGAAGACTAGGAATATGGCCCTCGCATCCGAGCAAACACGAATCGGCCTTCGTCGCTATTTCACCACGGCGGGCGTCGACCCGTACGACACCGTCACCTGGGAGAAACGGGACGCCCGAATAGCGAACTGGAAGACCGGTGAGGTGGCCTTCGAACAGCTCGGTGTCGAAGTGCCGGATTTCTGGTCGGTCAACGCCACCAACATCTTGGCTCAGAAGTACTTCCGGGGAACGTTGGGTACCCCGGAACGAGAGACGTCGCTGCGCCAGGTGGTCGACCGGGTGGTCAACACCATCACCAAGTGGGGCATCGAGGACGGCTACTTCGATGCCGCCGAGGCCCAGATTCTCAACGACGAACTCAAGCACCTCGTCATCCACCAGATGGGGGCGTTCAATTCACCGGTCTGGTTCAACATCGGGGTTCGAGGTGTTCCTCAACAGGCTTCGGCCTGCTTCATCCTTTCGGTCGACGACACCATGGACGACATCCTCAACTGGTATGTGGAGGAAGGCGTCATCTTCAAGGGCGGTTCGGGGGCCGGCATCAACCTGTCCCGCATCCGCTCCAGTGCCGAACTGCTCCGAGGGGGCGGCACCGCATCGGGCCCGGTCAGCTTCATGCGGGGAGCCGACGCCTCGGCCGGCACCATCAAGTCGGGAGGCAAGACCCGGCGAGCGGCCAAGATGGTCATGCTCGACGTCGATCACCCCGACGTCGAGGAGTTCATCTGGTGCAAGGCCACCGAGGAACGCAAGGCCCGGGTGCTGCGGGAAGCCGGTTTCGATATGGATCTCGACGGTGCCGACAGCCATTCGATCCAGTATCAGAACGCCAACAACTCGGTCCGGGTGACCGACGAGTTCATGCAGGCCGTGGTCGACGACGGCGACTGGAACCTGGTGGCCCGCACCACGGGTGAGGTCATCCGCACGGTCAAGGCTCGTGATCTGATGCGCCAGTTCGCCCAGGCCACCTGGGAGTGCGCCGACCCCGGCATGCAGTTCGACTCCACCATCAACCGTTGGCACACCTCGGCCGCCACCGGCAAGATCAACGGCTCGAACCCGTGCTCGGAGTACATGCACCTCGACAACTCGGCCTGCAACCTGGCCAGCCTCAACCTGCTCAAGTTCCTGAGCGACGACGACACCTTCGACATCGAGGGGTTCAAGGTGGCGGTCGAACACTTCTTCACCGCCCAGGAGATCCTGGTGGGCCGGGCCGACTACCCCACCCCCGGCATCGGCGAGACCTCGCTCAAGTTCCGTCAGTTGGGCCTGGGTTACGCCAACATCGGGGCCCTGCTGATGAACCTCGGCCTGCCCTACGATTCCGATGAGGGTCGAGCCATGGCCGCCTCCATCACCGCCCTGATGACCGGCCATGCCTACCATACGTCGGCCCGCACCTCGGCCCGGATGGGGGCTCATGAGGGCTATGAGGAGAACGCCGAGCACATGCTCAGGGTGCTCAACCAGCATCGGGCGGCGGCGGCCGAAATCGACGAGAACATGGCTCCGGCCGATATTCTCATGGCCGCCCGCGACGCCTGGGACTCGGCTTGTGAACTGAGCCCGTCGGTGGGTGTGCGCAACGCTCAGGCCACGGTGCTGGCTCCCACCGGCACCATCGGCCTGCTGATGGACTGCGACACCACCGGCATCGAGCCCGACCTGGGCTTGTGCAAGATGAAGAAGTTGGTCGGCGGGGGCACGATGATGATCGTCAACCAGTCGGTTCCCCGGGCGTTACGCCGCCTGGGCTACAGCACCGACGAGGTGGCGGCCATCACCGCCTACATCGATGAGAACAAGACCATCCTGGGCGCTCCCGGCCTGTCCGATGATCACGTCAATGTGTTCGCCTGCTCGATGGGCGACAACCCGATCCACTACCTCGGCCACGTGAAGATGATGGCCGCCGTCCAGCCGTTCATCTCCGGGGCCATCTCCAAGACGGTCAACATGCCGGAGGAGGTCACGGTGGAAGACGTGGAGCAGCTCCACATCGACGCCTGGCAGATGGGGGTCAAGGCCATCGCCATCTACCGCGACAACTGCAAGGTGGCCCAACCGCTGTCGATGGCGAAGAAAGAATCGGATACGGCTGACACGCCGGAGGCCGCCGACGACAATCCGGCCAATGCCTTCGCCAATGTGGTCGAGACCAAGATCGTCTACAAGCCGGTGCGGGAGAAACTGCCCCGCGATCGACGGTCTCGCACCTTCGAGTTCCGGGTGGCCGACTGCAAGGCGTTCGCCACCATCGGCGAATACGACGACGGCCGTCCCGGCGAGGTCTTCCTTCGGGTCTCCAAGCAGGGCTCGACCATGGCCGGCATCATGGACGCCTTGGCTCTGTCGCTCAGCCACGGGCTGCAATACGGCGTGCCGTTGCGAGCCTACGTGGAGACCTACACCGGTATGCGGTTCGAACCGGCCGGCATGACCGACGATCCCGACATTCGGTTGGCCACGTCGATCATGGACTATCTGTTCCGCAAGCTGGCGGTGCTCTACCTCAGCTACGAGGAGCGGGCATCTCTCGGTATCTTCACCACCGGTGAGCGCACCCAACAGACGCTTCCCGGAGTCGACGAGGTGGTGAACACGTCCACCGGCGACCTCCCGGCTGACCCGCCGTCGGTGGAGTCGGCCGATGATCTGGTGGCCTCGCTGGCCTCCCAGGCGCCGGAGCCCAAGGCCGATCCCCACGCTCCCATCTGCATGCAGTGCGGGATCACCATGCAGCGAGCCGGTAGCTGCCACGCCTGCCCCGGTTGTGGCAACACCAGCGGCTGTAGCTGACCCAAACTCGGTCGTGTGCGCTCCAGCGTTCACATGTGAACGCTGGAGCGCACAACGGTGTTGATTTGACCAGGCTTGGCCGTCGAGTGGCCGAACGATGTACGGTGCTTGCTTGTGGCTGATCCCGTGGTGACCGCGCCCCTCGACGTTGTCGGCGTCGGCAACGCCATCGTCGATGTCGTCGCTCGCTCGACCGACGACTTCATCACCGAACAAGGCCTGACCAAGGGTTCGATGATGTTGATCGACGAGGACCGGGCCGACGAGTTGTACCGGGCTGTTACCCCCGAGGTCGAAGCTTCGGGTGGCTCGGCGGCCAACACCGTGGCCGGGGTGGCATCGTTCGGCGGCCGGTCGGGATATATCGGCAAAGTCAGCCAGGACGAGCTGGGCGACGTCTTCGCCACCGACATGCAATCGCTGGGAGTCGACTTTTCCATTCCGGCATCGAGCGATGGGCCACCCACCGCCCGCTGCATCATCCTGGTCACGCCCGACGCCCAGCGGACGCTCAACACCTATCTCGGTGTCTCCGTGATGTTGGCTCCGGCCGACGTGAACCCCGACACGGCATCGGCCGGCAAGATCCTGTTCTGTGAGGGATACCTGTGGGACGTGCAGTCGGCCAAGCAGGCCATACGCAAGGCCATGGACATCGCCGCCGACGCCGGGCGGCAGGTGGCCTTCACGCTGTCCGACAGCTTCTGCATCGAGCGCCACCACGAGGAGTTCCTCGACCTGGTGTCGGGACCCATCGACGTCTTGTTCGCCAACCGCTCGGAACTGACCCGTCTCTACGAGTGCGACCTGGAATCCGCCATCACCCGGGTTGGCCAGGAGGTCGAACTGGCCTTCGTGACCAAAGGGTCGGAGGGATCGGTCATCGTGGCCAACGGAGAGCGCATTGTCATCGCCCCCGAGCAGCTCGGGCCGGTGGTTGACACCACAGGAGCCGGCGACCAGTATGCCGCCGGGGCGCTGTTCGGGCTGAGCCAGGGCATCCCCCTGGCCGAAACCGGCCGTTTGGCTTCGCTGGCCGCCGGCGAGGTCATCTCCCACATGGGCCCCCGCCCGGCACGCCCGCTGTCCGACTTCCTCGACTGGCCCCGATAGCCGGCCAAGGGCGGTGGCCTTCGCCGCCTGTCGGGTGGGCTCGGTTCTTTTGTGGGTAGTAGTTGGTGAGCGATTGGTTCGGGGTCAGCGTTCGATGTTGGCGGCCACCAGCAGCGACCGGGTCTGGGCTCGGGCGCTCCAAGTGGTGAGCCGTC
Organism: Acidimicrobiales bacterium; assembly: GCA_965216685.1. Classification (GTDB taxonomy): domain Bacteria; phylum Actinomycetota; class Acidimicrobiia; order Acidimicrobiales; family SZUA-35; genus JAHELU01. The sequence goes on along the minus strand of OZ244195.1, from coordinate 496,579 downwards.
GACCGGCCAGACACAATGCAGCGCCCAACGACCCCAAGGCCAGAGCCAGACCGGATCCGGTGCGAGGCAGCTCGTCCAGCCCGCCGCCGGCTGCGGCGCCGTTACCCGCCGACTCGGCCGCCGCCGATCCGGTGTCAGCCATATCCTCGGACCCGGAAGGCGACTGCCCGGCAGCGCCGGCTGACGCCGACTGCGGATCCGGGTCCTCTGGGACACGGCCGGCCACGGCGGTGACGTTGATGGTGTTGTTGTCCAGGTTGGGGTCCATCGTTCCGGCAACGGCCGACATGGTGCTGGGAATGCTGGCCCCGGGCGATACCTCGAGACCGGCGGTGACCAACCCGATCCGGCGCCGCTGACCGGTGGCCAGATCCTCGTCGAGTTCACAGGTGATGGTTCCGGCCGAGCGGTTGTGTTGGCAATCCCACCCGGTACCGGCCACCGACACCAGTTCGAAGGGCGAACCGATGGTGTGGATGACGGTGATCGGTCCGTTGGCCGTGGCCGGACCCTGATTGCGGACCGTGGCCGTCCACCGGATTTCGTCGCCACTGGCCGACGCTGTTCCCACCAGCGAGATGTCGGCCTCGGTGTCGTTACCGGCCTGACGGACCAGGGATTCCAGAACCCTGCGGGTTTGTTCCTCGTCGGCCCCGGCCACCGGCATTCCGACCGATTCAGGCTCGACCGCAGCTCTGGTCGGTGGCGCCTCGACGGTGGACAGGTCGGGGCGTGAGCCGAAGGTGGCGGCCCCGACGGTGACGGCGGCTACGATGGCGGCCAGCCCGATCTGGAACAGCGGTCTTCCTGCGCTGTCAGCCCATCCCGGAGCCGGCCGGGCCCTGTCGGCCACCGGTGTCAGCTCGGTCCCGTTGTCGGCAACCGGTATCAGCTGGGTCCGGTCGTCGGGGACGACCGCCTCCTCATCGGTGGCCACGGCGTGCGCCCGGGTGGCGGCGATCTGATCGGGGTCGACGAGACGGGACAGCCGCACAAAGGCCGGAACCGGCGGCTTCAGTCGCTCGGCCGGCAGCTGATCGGGTCCAATGTCGAGGATGTCGTTCATGCCGGCCCACCAATCGAGTGGACGGAGCTCACCGGGGCCGGGACTCGGCTTGACTGAGGTGGCGGTCGTGGTGGTTGCTGGGGTTGCCATGGTGATGCCTCGCCGTTCGGTGGGTCGGTCCCGGCTCCGTCTGACACTCGACGCCGGATCTCTTGACCACCACCGATATCAGGGTTGGAGAAGGTGCTCCCAGAGCCCCCAGGCCTCAATGGCTGGGTGGATCAGCCCAAACGCTCAAGAAAGGGGTAGGACCGCCCACAGCAGCGGTCGGTCATCCATGAGGTTGTACCCACAGCCGGCGGCCCGCCGTTCGAAGACGCCGATGAGAAGCGTTCAGCCGGCGACCCGCCGTTCGAACACGCCGATGAGAAGCGTTCAGCCGGCGGGCAGTTGTTCGGGTCGGCCGAAGAGGATGCCTTGGCCCCAGTCGACCTCGAGCCGCAGCAGCGACGCCGCCTGGGCCTCGGTCTCCACCCCTTCGGCCACCACCCAGGCCCCGGTTTCGTGGGCCAGATCGACCACGGCCCGGATTATGGCGGTGGCTTCATCACTGGGCAGGGCATCGACCAGATCGCCGCTGATCTTGAGGACGTCGGGCTTGAAGCTGGTGGCCACCCGCAGGCTGGAATAGCCGTCGCCCACATCGTCGATGGCGATACGGACCCCGGCGTTGCGTAGTTTGGTCAGTTGAGCAGCGGCCAGGTCGATATCGGTGTAGCGGTTGCGCTCGGTGGCTTCCAGCACCAGCTGGTCGGGCTCGAGACCGATATCTTCGGCCTGGCGAATGGTGCGGCGGGCGGCGGCGAGATCAAAGGTGCCGTCGGGGGCCATGATGTTGAGGAACAGCAAACCGGCCCCCAACCAGGGGCCGACGCCTCTAATGGCGTATTGGCGGCACAGCTGATCGAACTCCGGTAGCCAGCCGCCCTTGGCCGCCCGGGTGATCAGATCGTCGGCCGACAAGCGGTCGCCGTCCAGGGTGGCCCGGATCAACGCCTCGTAACCCACAATGGTGCGGTCGGCCAGCCGGACCACCGGTTGGTAGCGAACCTGATAGTCGATCTCGGCGTTGACCCGGTCCTCGGCGTCGAGGGCGCCGGCCACCTCGGCCAGGGTGGGAGCCAGCAACGAAGCCTGGACCAGCTCCACCGGCCCGGCGTCGAGATCGACGATGGCGATCCGGATCTCCGACGGCGGTGACAGCCGCTCAACCAGGAGATGGAGGTACTTGCGGCACTCGGCCACCTCGATCCAAACCACCGATGACCGGATATCCACCGCGTCGGCCTGAGCGATCAGCTGCTCATCCAGGTGCTTGACGACGGTGGTGTCGGCCGATGCCAGGAGGATCAGCTTTGGTACCGCGCCGGGGAGCTGGAGGATCCGCTCGGAAGGTTTCACCACCCTCCAGGCTACATCGCTTCGAAGTCGCCTGCAGGGAGGTAGTCGAGAGGGAGGTCGCCCAGTCGAACCAGGGTAGCGGTTATCCAACCACCGATCTGGGCGAAATGCTGATCGAGCGACGACCCGTCTTCCAGCGTTTTCTCGTCCAGTTCGTAGGCGCCGCTGTAGGTGATCTCGGCGGCATGGGAGCAGACGGTGAGGTCGGGGTCGTAGACCGTTTCCAGCGTCGGACCCAGGCCGGCCAGCTCCTCATCGCCAATATGGGGAACAATGGAGGGCAGACCGTCCATGATCACCGACGGAGCCGGCGGATCCTTGAGCCGTTGTACCCGGAACACCACCTCGATGGCGATGACGGGACCCTCGGTGAACTCCTCGTCGAGGTACCAGGTCCGGTAGGCCGTCTGGGCCCAGGTCGGCCACTCCAGGGTGAGGTCGGCCTGGACTCGGGGGGGCGAGCCTTCACCGGGCAGACCGTAGCTGGTCTCCCATGTGATGTCGCCCAGCAGGATGTCGGCCTGGAACCGCTCTTCCAGGGCCTGACGCTCGAGAAGAGCCGATTCCAACGCATCCCGGAGCGCTCCGATGGCATCGGTGAACACATGATCGAGCATGAACGGCCCATGGTAGCCGTGGCCGGCTGTCGGCGGCCGCCACCGTCGTGAGCGCCGGCGGTGATTGCGGATCCCGCGGGTTCCGGCGGCGGCGAGCCGGTAGGTTTGTCTGAAGGACGGTCGGCCTCTGGCCCGACTGGTCCGGGCAGGCACCCAGAGACGAAAGTCACCCATGAGTGAAACAACCGTTGGTTCCGACGTGACCACCTTGGCCCGGCGCTGGATCGCCGCCGATCCCGATCCGGCCACCCGGGCCGAGTTGGAGTCGCTGCTGGCCGACAGTCCCCACCAGGTGGAGAAGCTGTTCTCCGATCGCATCGCTTTCGGAACCGCCGGACTGCGGGCCGCCATGGGGCCGGGCCCGACCGGGATGAACCGCGTGGTGGTGGCCCAGACCACCGCCGGGCTGGCCCGCTGGCTGCAGGCCAACCTGGGGTTCGGCAACGTCGTGGTCGGGTTCGACGCCCGCTACAACTCGGAGGCCTTCGCCCAGGATGCCGTGGCCGAACTGGCGGCCAGTGGATTCGGGGCCGAGCTGCTGGTCGGTCCCACCCCGACCCCGGTGCTGGCTCACGCCGTGCTCGACCGCGACGCCATCGCCGGGATCATGGTCACCGCCAGCCACAACCCTCCGGCCGACAACGGCTACAAGCTCTACCTGTCCGACGGCATTCAACTGGTGGCCCCGGCCGACACCGAGATCGCGGCCGCCATCGATCAGGTGGCCACCGAGCACCAGGCGGTGGCGGCGTCGGCCCTCGACCGGTTGGACGCCGAAGGGGTCGACGGCCACGAACGGGAACGCCGACTGGAGCCACTGCGTTCGTCCACTGTCACCGAGCTGCTGGGGGGCGAGCTGCATTCCGGTACGGTGACCCAGCTCGACGACGAACCGCAACGCAATCACCGGGAGGCGGCCGTCGCCGCCCTGTGTACCGACCAGCGAGATGTCCGGGTGCTGTACTCGGCCATGCACGGCGTCGGCGGTCGCCACCTGATGGAGTGCTTTGCCGATGCCGGTTTCCTGCCGCCCGAGGTGGTTCCCGAACAGTTCGAGCCCGACCCCGACTTTCCCACCGCGGCCTTTCCCAACCCGGAGGAACCGGGGGCGCTGGATCTGGCCTTTGTCCAGGCGGCGTCGGCCCAGCCACCCCCTGATCTGATAATCGCCAACGATCCCGATGCCGATCGACTGGCGGTGGCGGTGCCCGACCGGCAGGGAGAATGGAATCGACTGACCGGCGATCAGGTCGGCTACCTGTTCCTCGACCACGTGTTCCAGCACCGGGGTGACGCCGGCTCGCCGATGGTGGCCTCATCGATCGTGTCGTCCCGCTTCATCAACCGAATGGCCGAAGCCCACGGGGCCCGAAGTATCCGAACTCTCACCGGGTTCAAGTGGGTGGCTCGACCGATTGTCGATCATCCGGGGTCCGACTTCCTTATGGGTTACGAGGAGGCGCTGGGATACTGCTTGGGTGACCGGGTTCGGGACAAGGACGGCATCTCGGCCGCCCTGGTCATGGCCGAGATCGCAGCCGGACTCAAAGCCCAGGGTAAGACACTGTCCGATCGCCTTGACGAGCTGGCCGCCCGGTTCGGTCTCTATGCCACTTCACAGGTGGTGGTGTCATTCGTCGGCATGTCGGATCACGAGCAGGCCGAGTTGAAAGCCCGAGCCGCCACCATGACGCCGAGCTCGGTGGGCGGGGTGGCCGTCGACAAGGTCGAGCACCTGACCAAGGGACTCAACCTGCCGCCGACATCGGGCGTGATACTGGACCTGACCGACGGTGGTCGGATCGTCATCAGGCCCAGCGGAACCGAACCCAAGATGAAGGCCTATCTCGAGGTCATCGAGGATGCAGCCGACGATGTGGTGGCGGCCCGGGAGCGGGCGGAACAGCGGCTGGCCGGCCTGGCCGACGGCGTCCGTGAACTCCTGACCGGCCCCGGTGAATGACCGCCAGGAACGCCGCTTCAGCGCCCGGCGTTGGGCTTGCGACCCTTGTTGGCCTTGCTTCGACGGGCCTTCATTCGCTTCTTGCGTCGACGCTTGGACATGATCCGACCCTATCGCCACGACCGGCCGCTCCCAAGGTGAGCGTCGGGTGACGGCAGTGGCCGGGCGCCGAATTTCGGCCGCCGATCGTCGTCGCCGCCTCGTTCACCGGCAGCAGTTCCCGGCCTGTGAAGGGGCAACAACCGACGGCGGTGGTCCTCTGGCCGTCGCCCGTTCGTTGGCGGCCCTCCACTCCAGCGACCCGGTATCGGTGTACCTGTCGGTCCTGGCCCGCCTTCCCGAGGCGACCGTAGACGAGGTCTCGGCTGCGCTCTACGAAGATCGCGACCTGGTTCGGGTTCATGGCATGCGCCGCACCCTGTGGGTGGCCGACGTCGAAACGGCGTCGGCCGTGGTGGGGGCGTCGGCGGCCCGGTTGGTCCGGGCTGAACGGAGCCGCCTGGCCAAGCTGTTGTCGGCCGCCGGCCTGACCGAGCCCGACCGCTGGATCGACGAGGCCCGGCTGGAGATTCTGAACCAGGTGTTGGCGGCCGGGGTGACCGACACCCGAGCCGTGGGGGAGGAGCTGCCCCATCTGACCGTCGGCCTCGAGGTGGCGGGCGGCAAGAAGTATTCCGCCACCCTGTCGGCCCACACCCGGGTCCTGCTCATCCTCGGCTACGAGGGATCGATCGTTCGAGCCGATCCCCGCGGCACCTGGATCGCCAGCCAGTATCAGTGGGCCGACCCCGAGTTGTGGTTGGGTCGGCCGCTACAGCCCGAGGGTGGCACCGCCCCGGAAACCGTGGCCCGCGGCCAGGCTGAAGTAATCGAGTGTTACCTGCGATCGTTCGGTCCGGTGACCACCGACGATGTGGTGTGGTGGACGGGATGGCCCAAGGGTGCGGTGGGCAAGGCCCTGGCCGCCATCGGTGCCGTCGAGGTTGACACCGACATCGGGCCCGCCTGGTTGACGGCCGAAGATGTCGCCGCCGCCGAAGACCACGACGACGACGATCGGACCGACCAAGCCGTTGCCCTTCTGCCGGCCCTCGACCCCTCGACCATGGGGTGGAAGCAGCGCCATCACTATCTGGATCCCGAGCACACCGCCCAGCTGTTCGATCGCTTCGGCAACGCCGGGCCCACCATCTGGGTGGGGGGACGCATCGTGGGCGGGTGGGCCCAACGAGACGATGGCGAGCTGGTCTACCGCCTGCTCAGCGACGTCGGGTCGGAGGCGGTGACCGTCATCGAGGACGGCCTCGACCGATTGGCGGCCCGGATCGGCGACACCCGCTACCGGGTGCGGTTTCCCAACCCGCTCAACACCGAGCTACGGAAGCCCTGATCAGGTCCCGACCGATCCGTTACCGGAGGCCTGCACGGCGGCGATGGCGGCCACGGTCACGATGTCGTCGACCGAACAACCGCGTGACAGGTCGTGGACCACACCGTTCAGTCCCTGCAGCAGCGGACCGAAGGCCTGGGCTCCGGCCAACCGCTCCGTGATCTTGTAGGCGATGTTGCCGGCGTTGAGGTCGGGAAAGATGAAGACGTTGGCCCGACCGGCCACGCCGGAACCGGGCGCCTTGGATGCCGCCACCCGAGCGTCCCAGGCGGCGTCAAACTGCAGTTCGCCGTCAACCGCCAGGTCGGGGGCAATGACCCGGACCCGTTCGGTGGCCTGCCGGACCACGTCGATGGTGGCGTGGTCGGCGCTGCCGTTGGTACTGAACGACAACATGGCCACCCGGGGTTGCTCCCCGGTCAGCGAGGAGAACGTGGCGGCGGTGGCCACCGCGATGTCGGCCAGTTGGTCGGCCTCAGGGGCGGGAATGACCCCGCAGTCGCCGTAGGCCAGATGGCGACGGTCGTCGTAGGCCAGCGGTCCGTCGGCCGGAAGCACGAACAGGAAAGAACTGCTGACCGAGGCGTTGCCGGGAGAGGTGCCGAGAACACGCAAGCCGGCCCGCAGCACGTCGGCCGTCGGCCGGCCGGCTCCGGCCACGCAGGCATCCGCCTCCCCGGCCGCAACTTTGAGCACCGATGCCACCAACGGATCGGCCGGGTCGACCGGACGCTCCAGGCCGTCCAACACCGCGGCCATGGCCGGAGTCAACTGGTCGTCGGAACCATCGGTCACCCCGGCCACCGTGGCGGTGGCGAACCCGGCGGCGTTGATGATCTTGGCCGCCTCCACGGCCCGGGGGTCCCCGGCGTCGGCCAGTATGATCCGCCTCGGTCGGCCGGCCGCCTCGGTTCGCCATCGGGCGACGATGCTCATGGTCGATCTCTCGGGTCGGCGTTAGGAGTTGACCGCCAGCCAGGCCCCGGCGGTGGTCAACACCTCGTCCAACCGCTCGGTCAACACGTCGAGCACGGTGGCGTCGGCCACCAGGGGAGGGGAGATGGTCAACATGGTGGCCCCCCGATCGTCGGGTCGGATCAGGACCCGGGAGTCCCGCAGCCACTGGTTCAACAGCCCACCTCGCAGACTGGCGTGTTGATCATCGGACAGCTGGCGTCCGCTGTCACGATCGACCACCAGTTCCAGGGCGTAGAAGTAGCCCAGCCCTCGCACGTCGCCCACGATGCGGTGCTTGGCCGCCAGCTGGTCCATGCGGGCTCGGAACCCGGTCTCATGGGCCAGGACGTGGTCGAGCACACCTTCGTCTTCCATGGCGTTCATGGTGGCAACGGCCACGGCAGTGGCCACCGGGTGGCCGCCGAAGGTGGCACCGTGCATATACATTCCCAGCGGGGAGTTCCAGACCGATTCCACCAGCTCACCCCGCACCACCATGCCGCCCAGCGGCTGATAGGCGCTGGTCACGCCCTTGGCGAAGGTGATGACATCGGGCACGACCCCGAACCGTTCACTGGTGAACCAGTGGCCGAAGCGACCGAAACCGCAGATGACCTCGTCGGCCACCAACAGCACGCCGTAACGGTCACAGATGCGGCGGAGTTCGGGCCAGTATCCGTCGGGGGGAACCAACCCGCCCCGACCATTCTGAACCGGTTCGCAGACGACGGCGGCCACCGTCTCCGGTCCCTCGGCCAGGATCATGTCTTCCACCGCTTTGGCCGAAGCCAGCTCCTCGGCGGTGTCGCCCAGGGTGTTGCGAACTTTGCGGGTGCCGTCCCACAGCATCGGGGTGAACGGGTCACGGAACTTGGGCACCCCGGTGACCGACAGGGCTCCCAGGGTGGTCCCGTGGTACGACCAGTCGCGGGAGATGACCTTGTAACGGCTGTCCTCACCCCGGCTGAGATGGTAGCTGCGAACGAACTTGAGCATCGATTCGACGGCCTCGGAGCCGGAGTTGACGAAGAACACTTCGGAAAGGTCGCCAGGGGCGACCTCGGCGATCATGGCCGCGGCCCGGGCCGCCGGTTCGTTGGCCCAACCCCAGGTGGGGTAGAAGGCCAGCTTAGCCAGTTGGTCGGCCGCTGCTTTGGCCAGGTCGGCTCGACCGTGACCAAGGTTTGTGCAGAACAGGCCGGCCAGGCCGTCGAGGTATTCCACGCCGTTGGTGTCGTAGACGTGGCATCCTTCCCCTCGAGCCATGACGCCGAGGTCCACGTTACGCCAGGCCTGGCCTTTGGTGAAGTGCGGCATCAGGTGGCGGCGGGCGGTTTCGGCGGTCTCAAATGCAGGCTCATTGGCCAAAATGGTCACGACGTGACCCCCCTTTCTGAGGCTCCGATCCGTTCGGAGCATCGATGTGCAACGGCTTCAGCCATTGGGATGGTCCCTGGCGGATTCCCAGCTGAGTTAGAGCATCTAACAAAACCGTTTGATTGTCAAACCTCGGGTTGATCAATAGCCCTGGGCAGAACTCCCCGTTCGGCCAGCGCCCCCGGTACGGCCCACGGTACCGCAACCACGGTCGCTCCTGCTGCGGCCAGGGCGCTGCGCTTGGATTCGTGGGTTCCGGTGACACCGTCGACAATGGCTCCGGCGTGGCCCATTCGCCGACCCGGGGGAGAGGCCGCCCCGGCCACAAAGGCCACAACCGGCTTGTCCGTGCCGGCGATGACGGCAGCCGCCGCCTCCTCCAGCCGTCCGCCGATCTCACCGATGACCACGATGGCTCCGGTCGGGTCGTGGTCGGCCAGGGCGGCCACCGCTTCGGCCGTCGATGTGCCGGTAACCGGGTCGCCCCCGATGCCGATGAAGGCCGACTGGCCGTAACCGGCCCTGGTCAGCTCCACCGCCGTGAGGGTTCCCAACGAACCGCTTCGAGAAACGACGCCGACCGACCCGGGAGTGAAGATGCGGCGATCGAAGGCCGGCATGAAACCGACGAACGTCCGGCCCGGGTTGACGAGCCCGGCGGTGTTGGGACCGACAATGGTGGCTCCGGCCGCCCGGGCCACCGCCACCAGAGCCATGGTGTCGGCCACCGGGATGTGTTCGGTCAGCACCACCACCAGCCGGGCCCCGGCCCCGGCCGAATCCTCCACCGCCGCCCGGGCCGCCGACGGTGGCACGAACAGGACGGAAACGTCGACGGCGCCGTCGGCCGCCGCGTCCCGAGCGGTGGCGTAGACCGGCCGGTCGAGGTGGCGGGAACCGCCTTTGGTCGGACTGACGCCGGCCACCACGTTGGTTCCGTACTCGATCATCCTGGTCGTCCAGAACGTGCCCTGGCGGCCGGTCATCCCGTGCACCACTACCCGGTCCTCGGGCGTTACAAACAGCGATCCTCCTGGTCGGGAGCTGATCATGACGGCTGGGCCGCGGCGGCGGCCACCGCGGCCCGAACCGCCCGCTCCATTGAGGGGTGGGGTTCGACCCCCAGCTCGTTCTTCAGCAGGGCAACCGCCTCGTCCCGGCCGGTGCCGGCCACCGAGAAGGCGACCGGAATCGCCGGTTGCAGGTGCTTCCAGGCCGCGATCACGCCCTCGGTCATCACATCACAACGGGCGAAGGCCCCGCAGAAGTTGACCACCAGGCTACGTACCCCCGGCTGAGCCAGCACCAGCTCCAGGGCCGGCACCGCCTTGGTGTAGGCGTCGCCACCGATCTCGCAGAAATTGGCCGGCCGGCCACCGGCGGCGGCCACGGCGTCCATGGTGGCCATCGTCAGCCCGGCCCCGTTGGCCAGGATGGCCACGTCGCCGCCCAGCTCGATGAGGCGCAGGCCGTGCTCGACCGCCCGCCGCTCTCGTTCGCTGCCCCATTGCGATCCCTCGTCGGCGAAGCGCCGGTGGAGTTCGGTCTGCCGGTAGCGGGCCGAGTCGTCGAGCTCGATCTTGCCGTCGAGGGCCACCACCGATCCGTCGGCGATGATGGCCAGCGGGTTGATCTCGACCGTGACGGCATCGCACCGTTGATAGAGCTCGACGACGGCCTTTTCAACCGGGTCGTCCAGCGGGGGGGACGAGGGGTCCGAGGGGTCGAGCGGAACCACCTCGACGGCGTCGCTCCCGGTTGCCGCCGCTTCCTCGATGTCGACCCCGCCGAACCGGGAGCGCATCAGTACCGGGCATCGTCGTGTCCCGTCGATGGTCACCGAGAGGTAGCGCTCGGCCTCGATCTCCACCGCCTCCTCGATCAGCACCGAGGTCACGGTCTCGCCCAGCAGCTCCGCCCCCAGAAGCCGGGCGGCCTCCTGCTCGGCCCCTGTCGGGTCCGAGACCAGGACGACGCCACCAGCCTTGCCCCGGCCGCCGGATCGCACCTGGGCCTTGACCGCCAGCGGCCCCCCGCCCAGAGCGACGGCCGCTCCGGCGGCCTCGGCCGGGGAGGCGACCAGAATCGAACGGGGCACGGCGATGCCCCATTGGGCCAGAAGCTCCTTGGCCCGCCATTCGGTCAGCCGCATGGCGGCCCGCCGTCAGCTGAGCCCGGCCGTCGGAGGGCTGTCACCGGTCAGGGCCCAGTGGCGGGCGAAGAGCTGTTGTTCGGTCGGTTCGTCGGGCTCGATCGTCTCCACCACGTGGGTGATGTTGATGAAGTGATCGACGTTGAGGTTCTCACTGATCGAGTTGCCGGCCCAGGTGCCACAGCCCATCGACAACGTGAACGGCATGGCGTTGTCGAACGCCCCGCCGTTGCCGAAGGTGTGGGCCTGATTGACCAGGATCCGCACCACCGGTAGCACCTCGGCCAGCCGGTGGGCCTGCTGGGCCGAGTCGGTATGAATGCCAACCGAGTGGCCAATGCCCTGTACGGCCAGGACCCGCCCGGCCAGCTCGGCGGCGTGATCGAAGTTCCGAGCCCGGTAGACGGTGAGCACCAGCGAGAGCTTCTCCCCGGTCAGCGGGTGATCGGGCCCCGGCTCGGACTCCTCGACCATGACGAACCGGTCATCGTCGTCGCCCCCCAGTTCGAAGACTCGCCGCAGCACGGGGTAGTCCTGGGCGATGACCGAACGGTTGAGTGTGCCGTCGGGAAACAGCCGCCGGCGGATCCTGGCCGCCTCGGCCTCATCGGCCCGGTGGCCTCCGGCCGTCTGCAGGGCGGCCATGGCCTCCTCGTACACGTCGTCGAGGATGATCAGCGAGTTCTCCGACGAACACGAGGTGGCGTTGTCGAATGTCTTTGACGCCGCAATCTTGGTGGCGGCATCGGCCAGGTCGGCCCCGGCGTCGATGATGACGGCCACGTTGCCGGCGCCCACCCCGATGGCCGGCGTGCCGCTGCGGTAGGCCCTCCGCACGTTGTTCTGTGATCCAGTGGCGACCACGAGATCAACCTGGGCCATCAGCGCCTCGGTGGCCTCCCGGGTCACCGGCGCCGGCAGCACCTGGACCAGGTCTTGCGGTGCCCCGATGCGGCCCAGCTCGGCCCGAGCCAGATCGACGGCCCGGGCCGTCGTCTTCCAGCCGGCTGGGGAGGGGGCGATAACAATGGCGTTGCCCCCTTTGATCGCCATCATGGCCTTGTTGATGGGGGTGGCGGCCGGATTGGTCGACGGGGTGATGGCACCCACCACTCCCACCGGTTTTCCGTAGCGGCTCAGGCCCCGCTCGGGGTCGTGGTCGAGGAGACCCAGGGTCGTGGCCCGTTGCAGATCCCGGAGGGTGCCGAAGGTCTTACGCTGGTTCTTGATGATCTTGTCGGCCACATTGCCCAGACCGGTGTCGGCCACGGCCAGCTCGGCCAGCATGCGGGCGTTGTCGGGCTGGTAGATCGACCAGGCAATGGCAGTGGCGGCCCGATCGGCCGCGTCCTGGGAGGGGTAGCTGGAGCCGGCGGCGAAGTCGGTCATGGCCTGACGGGCCCGGGCGACGCAGTCGGCTACGCCGTCGGTGGTGGAATCGGGTGCCGCGGTCGGCGTGTGGTCTGAACTGGCCATCGGTTGAGACGGTATTGCACTTTGGTTATAAGATCTAATCTGCCATGATCCGGACGCAACTGACAACCGACATCGTGCTCGACAAGGCGGCCGAGATCGCCGACGAACAGGGCCTGGACGAGTTGAGTCTGACCAAGGTGGCCAACGAGCTGGGTACCAGCCAACCGGCCCTCTACCGCTACGTCGACGGCTATGACGATTTGATCCGTCACCTCGGCCTGCGGGGCCGCTCAATTCTGGCCGAACGAATGACCTCCTCCGCCGTCGGGCTGTCGGGTGACGAGGCCATCGGGGCCATGGGTCGGGCTTGGCGCTCGACGGTCGGGGACCATCCGGGGCTCTATGCCGCCACCGACCGCTACCCCTGCGCTGGGGACCCGGAACTGGAGCAGGCGGTGGAACGTATCGTCTCGATCCTTCGCCAGGGCCTGGCCAGCTACAATCTCTCCGCTGATGCCGCGGTGCACGCCGGCCGGGCGCTGCGGGCTTCGTTCCACGGCTTCAGCCATCTGGAGGCCGGCGACGGCTTTCCTGCCGATACCGACGTCGACGATTCGTTCGACGGCCTGATAGACCTGCTCTGCCGGGGCATTCGGGCCATGGCCGCCCAAACCGTCACCTGACCGCATCACCCAGACCGCACGACATCAACCAACCGGGAGTAACCAACCAATGACGCGAATGACCCCCTCCGAAGCCTTTGTCGAAACCCTGGTGGCCAACGGCGTGACCGACGCCTTCGGCATCATGGGGTCGGCCTTCATGGATGCCATGGACATCTTCGCTCCGGCCGGCATCACCCTGGTTCCGGTGGTCCACGAACAGGGAGCGGCTCACATGGCCGACGGTTACGCCCGTGTCTCCGGTCGTCATGGGGTGGTCATTGGCCAGAACGGGCCCGGGATCTCCAACTGCGTGACCGCCATCGCCGCCGCCTTCTGGGCCCACTCACCGGTGGTGATCGTCACCCCCCAGACCGGATCGATGGGAATCGGCCTCGGTGGCTTCCAGGAGGCCAACCAGCTCCCCATGTTCGAGGAGTTCACCAAGTACCAGGGCCACATCAACAACGAGAAGCGGATGGCCGAGATCACGGCCCGTTGTTTCGACCGGGCCATCTCCGAGATGGGTCCGACCCAGCTCAACATCCCCCGCGACCGGTTCTACGGCGACATCGATGTCGACATCCCGCAACCCATGCGGGTGGATCGAGGCCCCGGCGGTGAGACCAGCCTCAACGCCGCCGCCGATCTGCTGGCTCAAGCGGAGTTCCCGGTCATGATCTCCGGTGGCGGGGTCGTCATGGGCGACGCCATGGCCGAGGCGGTGGCCCTGGCCGAGCGGCTGGGCTGCCCGGTGGTCAACAGCTACCTGCACAACGACTCGTTCCCCGCCTCCCACCCCCAATGGTGCGGTCCGCTGGGCTACCAGGGCTCCAAGGCGGCCATGAAGCTGATCAGCCAGGCCGACGTGGTGCTCGCTCTCGGCACCCGTCTCGGCCCCTTCGGCACACTGCCCCAGCACGGCCTGGAGTATTGGCCGGAAAACGCCAAGATCATCCAGGTCGATGCCGACCACAAGATGCTGGGCCTGGTCAAGCCGGTCACCGTCGGTATTGCCGGTGACGCGGCGGCGGCGGCCACCGCCATCACGGCCCGGCTGGAGGGCCGGGAGCTGGCTTGTGACGCCACCCGGGAGGAACGGGCGGCCCGCACCGCGGCGGAGAAGGAGGCGTGGGAAACCGAACTCGACGAGTGGACCCACGAGCGCGACGACTTCAGTCTGGAGATGATCGCCGAGGCGGCCGACGAGCCGGGAGATTGGCTGCATCCCCGCCAGGTCCTCCGGGAGCTGGAGAAGGCCATGCCGGCCCGGGCCATGGTTTCGACCGACATCGGCAACATCAACTCGGTGGCCAACTCCTACCTTCGGTTCGAGGAACCCCGCAGCTTCTTCGCCCCCATGAGCTGGGGCAACTGCGGCTACGCCCTACCCACCATCATCGGAGCCAAGAAGGCCGCCCCTGACCGTCCGGCCGTGGCCTACGCCGGCGACGGGGCCTGGGCCATGTCGATGGTCGAGGTCATGACCGCCGTCCGCCACGACATTCCGGTCACGGCGGTGGTGTTCCACAACCGTCAGTGGGGGGCGGAGAAGAAGAACCAGGTCGACTTCTACGGTCGTCGCTTCGTGGCCGGTGAGTTGGAGGGGGGCGAGAACTACGCCGAGATCGCCCGGGCCATGGGAGCCAACGGTCTGCGGGTCGACAAGATCGACAACGTCGGTGCCGCTCTGACCGATGCCGTCGACGCCCAGATGAGCCGGGGCGAGACCACTGTCATCGAGATCATGTGCACCAAGGAACTGGGTGATCCGTTCCGCCGCGACGCCTTGTCGACCCCGGTTCGCCACCTCGACAAGTACAAAGACTTTGTCTAGGTCCGATCCCTCGACGGTGCCGTCCGTGCCCCGGTGAAAACGGTGGCCGAACTCTTCGGGTTGGATCCCTCGACCCCGCTTGGTGGCCGCAAGGTCGACGTGGACGAGCGCCCGGTCGACGAGGAGTTGGCCGCCCACGTTCCCGAGATCGACGCCGCCTACCACTTCGACCCCGAAGCCACAGCGGCGCTGCTGGCCGGCTTCGAGCTGAACCGCCGGGTGTTGATCCAGGGACCCCACGGGGTCGGCAAGTCGACCCACGTGGAGCAGGTGGCGGCCCGGCTCAACTGGCCGCTGCTGCGCATCAATCTCGACGGCCATCTGACCCGAGCCGATCTGGTCGGTCGCGATGCCGTGGTGATCCGCGACCACAAGCAGGTAACCGAGTTCATCGACGGCATGTTGCCTTGGGCTTTGCGACGGCCGGTGGCGGTCCTGATCGACGAGTACGACGCCGGTCGGCCCGATGTCATGTTCGTCATCCAGCGCCTGCTGGAGCGCCACGGCAAGTTCACCCTGCTCGACACCAACGAGGTCATAACCCCCCATTCCCGGTTCCGGCTTTTCGCGGCGGCCAACACCGTGGGCTTGGGTGATCTCAGTGGTCTCTATCGGGGCACCAACGTGTTGAACCAGGCTCAGGTCGACCGCTGGAACATCGTGGCCCGACTCGACTACCTGCAACCGGAAATCGAAGCGGCGGTGGTACTGGCCCAGATTCCGGAGTTCGCGGCCCGATCGGATGCCGCCACGGTGGTGGAACAGATGGTGGCGGTGGCCGGCATGACCCGGACCGGGTTCGCCGCCGGTGATTTGTCGACCGTCATGTCGCCCCGCACCGTCATCAGCTGGGCCGAGAACACCGTGACCTTCGATGACGTGGCGGCGGCCTTCCGGCTGTCCTTCGCCAACAAGTGCGACGAGGCCGAGGTTCCCGTCGCCCTGGAGTACTTCCAGCGGGTCTTCGGTTAGCTTCGTGGCTGTCGAGGCTCCTCCCGGGGAACCGTCGGGCCGACTACTCGACCGGTTGAGCTCGGCCGGGCTGCGGGCCATGGCCGACGACCCTGCGGCCGATCTGCGGGGCAACCGGGTCGACGTCGGGGGCCGACCGGTGGGATTGGCCGTACCCCATCTGGCCGGTGACATCTCGGCCATGGAGCTGGAGTGGCGGCGGGGGGTGGTCGATTCCATGGGCCTACGGTTGCGCCACAGCGACCAGGCGCTGCATCGCCGGCTGGCCCCGTCCGAACCACTGGAGCGGATTGTGTTCGACATCGCCGAGCAGTTCCGCTGTGAAGCTCTGGCCCCGGCGACGTGGCGGGGATCGTGCGACAACCGGGACCGGGCCTTCGAGCGGTGGAACGAAACGGCTCAATCCGACCGGTTGACCGAGACCGGGGTGGGGCTGTTGATCTTCACCATCACCCAGATGCTGCGGCAGCGGCTGCTGCGTCGGCCGACCACCGAGCAGGTCGACGATCTGATCGAGACCACCCGAGGCAACCTGTCCCGTCTCGTGGGCCATGCCCTGGTCCGGCTCCCACCATTGGTGGGCGATCAGGCGGCGTTTGCGGTGCCGGCCCGGGAGATGGCCCGGCTGGTGGCGGAGATGGCGGGCGACGCCGCGGCCCAAGTGAAGGCCGGCGACGACGAGCGGGCCCGGCTTCTGATCCCGCTCGACTGGGACGCCATCGACTACGACATCTCGGCCGCGGCCCAGCCGGCCGTCACCGCTGCCGAGCCGAACCACTACCGCATCTTTACCACCGCCCATGACCAGGAGGTGGCGGGCGACCGGTTGTACCGGTCAGCCATGCTGCGCTCCTCACGGGCCCGGCTGGAGCAGCTCAAGACGGCCCAGGCGGTCAGCGTGGCCCGGCTGGCCCTGCACCTGCAGGCCCTGTTCGCCACCAGCAGCGACGACCGCTGGCTGTCGGGGTTTGACGACGGTCGGCTTGACACCTCCCGGTTGGCCCGGCTCATCGCCACGCCGATCGACCCTCCGATCCACCGCCGACCGGTGGCCCGCCCGGCGGCCGATGCCGTCGTCACCCTCCTGGTCGACACGTCGGGTTCGATGAAGGTTCAACGGTATGAGAGCCTGGCCGTCCTGGTCGACACCCTGGCCCAGGCCCTGGAGATGGCCGGCGTGTCGTCGGAGGTCCTGGGGTTCACCACGTCCAGCTGGAGCGGCGGGCGGTCGCTGGCCGACTGGCGGACCGCCGGGCGCCCTGATCATCCTGGTCGGCTGGCCGACGTGACCCACATCGTCTACAAGTCGGCCGAGCAGTCGTGGCGCCAGGCCCGTTTCGGTTTGGCCGCCATGGTGCGGACCGACCATTACCGGGAGGGGGTTGATGGCGAGGCGGTGGCCTGGGCCGCCGGCCGCCTACTGGTCCGGCCGGAGCGTCGCCGGGTCCTGGTACTGGTGTCCGACGGCCGTCCCATGGAGACGGCCACGACCAGGGTCAACGGCGACGGCTACCTGCTGGATCATCTGGCCACCGAGTGGCGCCGGGCGGCCGACCATGTCGAGCTGGGCGCCATCTCCCTCGACCACGACCTGGCACCGGTGGTGACCCCGGCCGTCACCCTGAACCTGACCGGAACACTGACCGTCGGCACCTACCGGGTCCTCGACCACCTCTTCCGCCGCTGACCCCGCCACTTCCCTTCCGTGCGCCCCAGACCCCGGATTCGGGGCGTGGAGCGCACAGAACGGTTGCTGGCGGCGGTCTCCGTCCTTCTGTGCGCCATAGCCCCCGGATTCGGGGCGTGGAGCGCACAGGTGGGTGGCCGGGATGGTCAGGCGGCGAGGAGGTCCAGGAGGTCGTCGGCGCTGCGGGTGTTGAGGATACGGTCGGGCTCGATCCCGGCGGTCGCCGCCTTGTCGCAGCCGTAGTTGACCCACTCCAACTGGCCGGGGGCGTGAGCATCGGAGTCGATACTGATCCGGCAGTCCCACTCCAACGCCAGCTCCAACAACTCCTCGGGGGGATCCTGGCGTTCGGGTCGACAGTTGATCTCCACCGCGGTGTTGAACTGGGCGCAGGCGGCGAACACGTAGTCGGCGTCGAAGCGACTGGGTTGACGTTTGTTGCCCAGCACCTTGCGGTTGGTGCAGTGACCGAGGATGTCGACGTGAGGATGGGCCACTGCCCGGACCAGGCGCTTGGTCATCTCATCGGGATCCTGGTGAATCCTGTGGTGGACCGAGGCGATGACCACGTCGAGACGGGCCAGGTATTCATCGGGCAGATCGAGCCGGCCGTCGTCGAGAATATCGACCTCCATCCCGGCGAGGATCCGGAACGGGGCCAGCTCCTCGTTCAGGTCCTCGATCTCGGACATCTGCCGGGCCAGTCGCTCGGGTGACAGCCCGTGAGCCACCGTGAGTCGGGCCGAATGGTCGGTGGCCACCAGGTACTCGTGGCCCAGATCACGGGCGGCCCGGGCCATGGTCAACAGTTCGGCTCCACCGTCTGACCAGGTGGAATGGGAGTGGCAGTCGCCTTTGAGCAGGGCTCGCAGCTCGGCTCCGACGCCCACCTCGACGACCGTCGACGCTTCCAGCTTGTCGAGGTAGTCGGTCGGTCCTCCGTAGGCACCGCTGACCACGGCCTCGATCGATTTGCCAATGCCCTCCAGCGATGTCAGCCGGCCGGCTCGAACCAGTTGCTCCACCACCTCCGGCCCCCGCTCGGCCGCCAACTCGGACAGGATCGTCCGGCCCCGAATGAAGGCTCTGACCTTCTGGGTCGGGGCCAGATCACGATCGAGCAGATAGATGACCCGGTCCAGCGCCACCCGAAACGGCGGCTCTTCGGGGGCACCGGCTGCCGCCGCAGGGGTGGGGGACATGTCTCCATGCTAGTTGAGGCCACCGGGAGCGATGCCCGCTCAGTGGCAATCCGGGCCCCAGCTCCAGGCCACGGCAGTACGATGAACGGTGATGGAAAAGTTTGGTTTCGTTGGTTTACCCAACGCCGGAAAGTCTTCGCTCTACAACGCCCTGACCGGCGGCGGTGCCCTGGCCGCCCCCTACGCCTTCGCCACCACCGATCCCAACGTCGGGGTGGCCAAGGTGTTCGATCACCGGCTCGACGCCCTGGCCGAGATGAGCGGCTCCAAGAGCGTCGTCCCGGCCTCAGTCCAGTTCAACGACATCGGTGGTCTGGTCGAGGGAGCCTCCAAGGGGGAGGGGCTGGGCAACAAGTTCCTGGCCGGTATTCGCGAGGTTGATGCCATCGTCTTCGTATTGAGGGCCTTCCGTGACGACGACGTTCCCGGGCCGCAGGATCCGCTGGAACATCTTCGGATTGTCGAGTTGGAACTGACCTACGCCGACCTGGAAACGGTGGAGAAACAGCTGGAGAAGAAGCGCAAGGCGTTGAAGGGCGATCCCTCGCTGCGGGACGAGGTCGAGGCGGCCGAGGCCGCACTCAAATTCCTGGAGGCCGGCAACCCCCTGTATCGCAGCGGGATGAGCGACGAGCACGGGGCCCGGCTGCGGCCGTGGTTCCTGCTGACCAACAAGCCGGTGCTGGCCGTCGTCAACCTCGACGAAGAGCAGTTGCCCGCCGTCGACACCGTGGTCGAGCCGGTACGGCGGGAGCTGGGGGGTCTGGCCCCCGTATTCGGGGCCTGCGTGCAGCTGGAGGCCGAGGCCGCGCAGCTCGATCCCGAAGACCGGGTCGAGATGCTCGACGCCTACGGTCTGGGGGAAGGGGCGCTGGTTCGATTCATCCAGGCCGCCTACCACACACTCGGGCTGCGCACCTTTCTCACCACCGGGGAGAAGGAGAGCCGAGCCTGGACGTTCCGGGTCGGCTCCACCGCCCCCGAGTGCGCCGGCCGGATCCACTCCGATCTGGAGCGGGGCTTCATCAGGGCGGAAACCATTCGTTGGGACGAGCTGGTCGAGATTGGATCGTGGGCCAAGGCCCGCGAGCTGGGCAAGGTTCGTCAGGAGGGCAAGGACTACGTGGTCGAAGATGGAGACGTACTGGAAATCCGATTCAACGTGTAGGCCGGTGGGACGATGACGACTCCGGCCGAACCGAGGAGGTGGCGTGGCTAGAAGGCCCCGGACCTCCACTCGTCGAGCCCGTTTGCCGGCGGCCCAGGTCGCCGGCCAGGGATGGTTGTTGCGCGACGGCCAGGTGCTGGCCTCGGTCGAGGTGGCCCGGGGTCGGGTGGCCAAGGCCCGAGGACTGCTGGGCCGCCAGTCGATCGACGGGGCCATGCTCATCGCCGGGGCCCGCTCGGTCCACTCCTTCAACATGGCCTTCGAACTCGATGTGGCCTTCGTCGATGCCGACATGGTCATCATCCGTACCATGCGCCTGCACCGCAACCGGGTCACCCTGCCCGTGTGGCGGGCCCGGGCGGTGCTGGAGGCCGAAGCCGGAGCGTTCGGTCGGTGGGAACTGAAGGTGGGCGACGTGGTCGAGATCCGGGGCTGCGAGGATGAGGCCCCTCCGCCTGCTCCGTCGACGCCGTGACCGTGCCGTCGGCCCGGCTTGAACCGGGCACCCTGTACGTCGTCGGCACGCCCATCGGCAACCTGGGCGATCTCACGTTGCGGGCCGCCGCCACCCTCGGTTCGGTCGACGCGGTGATCTGCGAGGACACACGGCGGACCGGAACCCTGCTGGCCCACATCGCCACCACCGGGAACGGGGTGGTGGACGGTGAGCCTCGGTCCGACCGTCCCGATCTGCTGGTGGCCAATGAGCACACCGAGTTCAGCCGGATCCCGGAGGTGCTGGAGCGACTTGACCGGGGCCAGGCCTTGGCCCTGGTCAGCGACGCCGGTATGCCCACGGTGTCCGATCCCGGCTCTTCGCTGGTGGCCGCGGTGGCCGAGGCCGGGTATGACGTGGTCGTGGTGCCGGGGCCCACGGCGCTGTCGGCCGCCCTGGCCCTCTCCGGACGATCGGTTCACCGGTTCGTGTTCGAAGGCTTCCTGCCCCGCAAAGGGGCCGAACGGCGGGACCGACTGGCCGCCCTGGCCGGCGAGGCCCGAACCATCGTTCTCTATGAGGCGCCGCACCGGTTGCTGCGAACGCTGCGTGATCTGGCCGCCGCCTGTGGCCCCGACCGTCCGGTGGTGGTGGCCCGGGAGTTGACCAAACTCTACGAAGACGTCATTCGCACGACCCTGGCCGACGCCGCCCACCACTTCGATACGACTCCCCCCCGTGGTGAATTCGTCGTGGTACTCGATGGGGCGCCCACGGCGGGAGGCGAGCCGAGCGACGAAGAACTGATGAAGATGATCGACCACCAGCTCGACGCCGGCCGGTCGACCCGGGATGCGGTATCGGCCGTTGTGGCCGCCACCGGTCAGCCCAAGCGCCGCGTCTACGATCTGGCCATCGGGCGAAGCCGATCATGACGGTGCGAGTCGACAAATGGTTGTGGGCGGTACGAGCCCACAAGACTCGAACCGCGGCCACCGCGGCCTGTAACGCCGGTCGGGTCCGAGTCAACGACGACGTGGCCAAACCGGCCACCAGGATCGATGTCGGGGACACGGTGGAGACCCGGCGCGGCGACCGAACGCTGATCTTCCAGGTGACCCGGCTGATCGAGAAACGAGTAGGAGCTCAGCAGGCCGGCGAGTGCTACGACGACCACTCGCCGCCGGAGCCCAGCCGTCAACCCGGGCTACCGCCACCGCCGGGCGGAGCCCGCGATCGGGGCGCCGGCCGGCCGACCAAGCGGGACCGCCGCCGGATCGACCGGCTGCGGGGCCGCTGATCTACTCCGTGGTCGGCTCCAGAACTTGGATGGTGCGGGCGGCGGCAAACTCTTCGCTGGAGGATCGGCCCGAGAACTCGTGTAGCTCCCAGGTCCCGGTATCGAGACGACCGTGCATCCGGCATGGAAACATGCCATCGGCCTCGAGGCTTGCCAGCTCAAAGGTGAGTTCGGAGCCGTCAAAGGTGCCGTCCCCGTCGAGCACCCGGCTACCGACCTCGTCGATTCCGTGGAGGGTGACCTGGCCCCGCCGTCGAGGGTCGGGCTGGCTGAGAATGTGGAATCGGGGAGTGAAGTCCTCGATGAGTTCGTCGGCGAAGCCGACGACGGCCAGGATCCACTTACGCCGTTCGAGGGCCGGTTGCTTCCCGGCAACGGCCAACTCGCTGTTCAGCATCAGCACCCAGCGCTCCTCCCGGCAGGCCACCTCCCAGCTGTGAGCCGCTGACGGGTCGACGGCATGGAGCCCCCGCACGAGGTCGCGCCGGGCCTGGCCGGCCGCCACCCGGCCCATCGGCTCCAGCCCGAATCGACTGGCGTCCTTGGGTAGCTCCAGGACTCGGTCCTGGTCGGCCCGGTCCAAAGTCAGATCATCCATGTCGTGTCGGAAGGCGATGAGCCGCTTGGCCAAGACCGCCCGCTGTTGGAGGAAGGGCCGGTCGATCCGGCGCTCGAGCCGCTCGATGGCATCGTAGGCGGCGTGGTCGCCGCTGAAGGTCAGGGCAAGGAGTAGGCCATCGATCACGATGCTGTCGGATTCGGTGGCCAGTTGCTCGACCAGAACTTGCGAGCGGCGCTGATGGCTACTGGCGGCCAGGAGCTTGGCCGCTCGTGACCGGACCCGGGCCTCCTCGTCATGGTTTCGGAGTACCCGGGCGAACAGCAGGTGCTTGTCGGCATCGTCTCGACGTTCGAGAATGCTCAGCGCCTGCAGCTTGCTGACGCCGGCACTCCGGCCGGCCAGGACGTCCTTCGCCGTGGCCGTGGGCAGCCGGCTGGTGTCATCGACATCTTCGGTCATGCGATGACCAACCGATCGTGGATCGAGCAGTGACCATCAGCCTTACCCACCTGCCTGCCGGTCAGCAGGACCGAGGTTCGGATGTTCGAGGCATGTTTGGTCTGGGCCATGAGGTTGGTGGGATCGCCATTCTTGTGAGTCAGGCCCAGGTAGTGGCCGAGCTCGTGGGCCGTCGTCCGAGCAATGCGGTCGTCGTCGATGCGGTCAAGCTCGACGATGCATCCGGTCCTGACGTTCCTCGTCTTGTCGCACGGGCCGTTGATATTGGCCAGGCCGACGAAATCGGCGTCGATCGAGAGGACGAAGAAGACGTCGATGCCGTCGTTGTCGACCATGAAGGCCTTGGTCAGATTGGTCGCCTCCCTCCTGCTGTCGATGACGACGTAGCCGCCGGCGTCGGACTTGGTGATGGGGGCGTGGCGAACCCGACCGACGCCGATTCCCTCGTCATCGAAGATCTGGCGGGTTCGGTAGATGGCGAAATCGATTTCGTCCAGCTCGTCGTCACCGAAATCCTCGTCACCCACCCGGATGGCGTTGAAGTTGAAGAAGATGCCCGTCTTCAAGCTCTTGACCTGATCGAGCAGCGAGACCTCGGCCGGGTCCGTGGCGGTTACGTCGTTGGGCACCCGGCCCCGGCGGAATCCGAAGATGTCGCGCAGCATCGAGATGTCGCCCGACGGGTCGAGGTCGATCTCGGCCGCCATGTCCTTGATGGAAGCCATGGTCCGCTACCGGAGCCCGACCAGTAGATGAATGGTTCCCCGACCGGCGGCCAAGGGGCTCATGGCCTTGCCGATGATCGAGCCGGCTGGTACATCGGCGGTGGCGACCATGGCGTGGCCCGGTGTCGGACTGGTGACCAGCAGGTCGCCGACTTGGACCGGACCGAACGAGGCGTCGACCTTGCAGCTGACCTTGCCCAACATCGCCACCGCCACCCGGTCGGCCCGATCAGCCTGGCGATCGAGCACGATGGCCGGTCGGTAGGGTCCGGCACCGGAGACAACGCCCACCACCTTGCGGTCGGCCGCATCGGCGCAGGGTTCGAGCGTCCCGTCGTCACCCATCACCACCACCACGCCGGGTTCGATATCGGCTTGGGCGGCGTCGAACTCCTCGGCGCAGTCGGCGTTCCTCAAGATGATGTCGCCGCTGTCCCCATTGAGGTGAATGGTTTCGTTGTCGTTCTCGTCTCGCAGCGACAGATCGCCGTCATGTCCCTGGCCGCCGAGGGTCATGTTGCCGTGCCTGCCATCAATGTGGACGGTCTCAACATCGTCGTCGGCCCGCAGATGGAGGTCTCCGTTGAAGCCGCTCCCTCCGAGAGTTACCGAGGCATCCTGGGCGTTCAATCTGATCGACTCGGATCCTGCGCCGTCTTTGAGCCTGATGTCGCCGTCCTCACCTCCGCCGCCCAGGTACAGATTGCCGGTGGCACCGCTGAGGTGGGCCACCGTCTCCTGGGTCCCACCACGAATGTAGAGATGGCCGGCCTTGTCCGTACCGCCGATCGTCACCCGGCCCGATGATGCTCTCAGGTTGACGATGATGTTGCCGGAGCCGTCTTTGATCGAGATACTGCCGTCGGCTTCGTTGCTGCCGAGAGTAATGGTGGCTCCGGCCCCGCCCAGATCGATCGTCTTGTCACCATCAGCGTTGCGGACATAGACGCTGCCGGCCGTGCCGGAATCGCCCAGCACCACCCGGCTGGTGTCACCGTTCAACACGATGGTGACGGCGTTGGCCGAGTTCTTGATCTCGACGGTTCCCTGGTGCTGGTCAGCCATATTCGATTCCCTCCGGTGCGCAATGTCGGGGTGACGGAGGTCCGGCCGGGAATACGGGCCCACCGTTCAACCTGATTGGTGCTCCTTGCCTGGCCGAATTATCGGATTGGCGGATCGTCTTGTCAAGGAAGGCCGGGCCGTCCATAGTGCAAAAATTGACAAAGTTGGGGCGTCGCCTGCCGGCTGACGCTACGCTCTGCCCGGCGGGAACCACCCCCGGGGGGAATGAGCAGGTAGTCACGGCGTCAATGGGTACGTCCAACAACGTATTTGATCGAGTCGACGCGGCCTTGACTCAGCCGTTCGTGCTGGGCCAGATGGCCGGAATCGGTGTACCCGATGTGGCCCAGGCCCGTCGCCTGGTCCGGGGGGCAACCGTTGCCCTGGTGTCCGGTCTGGCCGACCGCATGGCCGAGTTCGTGGCCGTCAGGTCGTCCGGCCGCGGGCTTTCGCCGATGGACTTGGCGTCGTGGCAGCTGGATCGGCTGGATCGCGGCCTGCCCGACGCCACCCGGTGCGACGGTTGGCGAGCGGCCCGGGTGCTGCTGGGAGCCCGTTACAGGATCGAGATCCGGACGTTGGCCGACAACACGGCGGTGGCCGGTGACGTGGTGGAACAGGCTCTGGCCGCCATGGCCCCAGTGGTGGCCACCGCAGCCCTCGAACTCGGAGAAGAGCTGGGCTTGCGGGAGGCCGAGCTTGCTCGTCGTCTCCAGGGGGAACGGTTGGAGTTGGTTCGTCGCGGCCTGACGTCCGGTGATGAAGACTCGAACGGGATGGACCCTGATCAGCCGGTCACCCGCAATGTGGCCAAGGTTCGAGTGGCGAGGGGTCAGAACATGATGGTCGGGGCCGGCATCCGGCGACCGCGGGCCAACGGCTCGATCAACCGGACCTGGCTCTGGTGGTCGGTGGTGGTTGTGCTGGCCATCGTTCTCGTCGCCCTGGTCGTCGCTCCCAACAACCGGGAGACGGAGGCCAACGCCGGAGGTCCGCCACCGTTGGTCGTGGCCACCGCCTGATGTCTCGGGCTGGTTGGTGAACTGTCGGCGCCCGGCCAAACTGAGCCCTTGACCCGTTCCGGCACCGGTCCCATGGGCCGGAATCTACAGCTCATCGTCGTTCATGAGATCCTGGCCGGTTCCCTGGTCTGGCTGCCGGTGTTCGTGCTGTTCACCCGGTCACGGTTCGATCTCGACGGAACACTGGATCTGGCCGCCCTCTACTACCTGGCGGTGGTCGTGCTCGAAGTTCCGTCGGGGTGGATGAGTGATCGCCTTGGGCGGGCTTTGACCTTGCGGGTGGCGGCCGCCTGCTGGGTGGTGGGCCAGGCCTGTTTCCTGGTCGGCGACGGGCGATTCTGGGTGATTGCCGTTGGTCAGGTCTTCCTGGCCGGGGGATTCGCCGCTCTGTCCGGTACCGACGTGACCTTCCACTACGACACCCTGGAATCGGTGGGTCGAGCCCATGAGTTTCGGGACCGGCAGGCCCGGCTGCGCTCGTTGGGCTTGATCGCAGTGGCCGCCAGCGCCCTCGTTGGTGGGCTGCTGGCCATGCTCGGTTATCGCTGGGTATTCCTGGTCGCCCTGATACTGGCTGCGGTCCAGCTGGTGGTGGCGTGGAAGCTGACCGAGCCGCCGATGACCGGCGGCCGTTCGCTCATGCTGTTGCCCCAGCTGAAGCGCAGTGTGGCCTACCTGTCGGATCGGTATCTGGCCTGGATCTTCTTCTACGGCTTTGTCATGGTGACGCTCGAACATGTCGCCTTCGAGATGATGCCGCTGTGGCTCACCGAGGTGTTGGGACGCACGGCCGACGACCTGGGTTCGACCCCGTTGTACGCCGGCATGGTCTTCGCCGTCACCTCGTTCATCGGGGCCGGTGCGGCCCGGGCCAGTGCCCCCGCCAGTCGACGGATCGGTGTCGTGCCCACCCTGCTCGGGCTGACCGCCTTGTCCGCCATCATCGTCACCGGCATGGCGCTGTGGGTTCACCTGGCGGTTGTGGCCCTGGTGGTGCTGCGCAGCGTGCAGGGAGCGGCCGCCCCGGTGCTCATCAGCGACGCGGTGGCTCCCCGGGTCGATCAGGGTCAGCGGGCCACCTTGCTCAGTCTCAACTCGCTGGTGGGGCGGCTGGGCTACGGGTTGTTGCTGAAGGCGGTGGCCGAACGGGCCCAGGACGACGTCGTTCGGGTCCTGGGCTGGTTGTCGATCCTGTCGTGGGTACTGGTCGGGGTTCTGGTGGCCACGGCCGTCGCCGTCGCTCGCCCCGCCGTCCGGGCCGCCCGACGGTAAGGCTCACCCGGCCCTCGCCCCCTCACCTCAGCGCCCGTTCCGAGGTTTGTGCGCTCAGGTGTCGTAGTGACACCGCAACGCACAAACCCTTCCGTGGGGGTGGACCCCACCGACGACCTTAGATGTCACAGGGCGTGTCTAAGGTCGAGTGACATGATCTACGCCGTTGTCTCGATCGGAATCATTGCCGTCGTTCTCGGAGTGGCCGTCGGCTGGTTGCTGGCCTCCCGGGCTGCTCAACACACCGTTTCCCAAGTGTCGGCCGAAGCGGTGGATGTGTTGCGTCGGCAGCAGGATCAGAACCTCCACGCCACGGTGGAAACGGTGATCACCATGGCATCGTCGAAGCTGGGCGATCAACTGGAAGCCGGGCGTATGGTCCTGGATCGGGAGCAACAGGCGGTGGCGGCCAAGGTGAGTGGAGTCGAGTCGGAGCTGCGGCGGGTGGGTGACCTGGTGTCGAGCCTCCAGAAGGAGCGGGCCGAACAGACCGGCCAGCTGACGTCGGGATTGCAGCGGGCCTTGCAGGCCACAACGGCCTTGGCCGACACCACCCAGTCGTTGCGGGAGGCGTTGGCCTCACCCCGGGCCCGGGGCCAATGGGGTGAACGTATGGCCGAGGATGTGTTGCGGGCGGCTGGATTTCTTGAGGGCACCAGCTATCTCAAGCAGGTGAAGTTGAGCACCGGGGGCGTACCCGACTACACCTTCCCGCTGCCGACAGGCCATGTGGTACACATGGACGTCAAATTCCCGATCGACAACTACCTGCGTTGGCTGGAGGCCGACGGCACCGACAAGCGGCCACAACTGGCCAAGGCCTTCCAGCGGGATGTTCGCATGCGCATCAAGGAGTTGACCGAACGGGCCTACATCGATCCCGAGACCACGGTCGACTATCTGCTGCTGTTCGTGCCCAACGAGAGCGTCTACGGTTTCCTCCACGAGCACGACCCCGATCTGATCGATCATTCGCTGTCCCAGCGAGTGGTGTTGTGCTCGCCCACAACCCTGTTCGCCGTGCTGGCCGTCATCCGTCAGGCCATCGACAACTTCCGAATCGACCAGCGCAGCCATGAGATTCTGGCCGCCCTGGGCGGTCTGCGGGAGCAGTTCGATCGCTGGGAGGAGCCGATGGAGAAGATGCGTCGGGGTCTGCAGTCGGCCCAGCGGGCCTTCGATGATCTGGCCGGGCCGAGGGCCCGGCAATTCGAGCGCCAGCTCGACAAGTTGGAATCGTTTCGGGTCGACGACCAGGGCGAGGGGGGAGGAAAGCGGCTTCGACAGGTGATCTGACCGAGGCCCGGGAACCACGATCCCGGCGGCAACGGCTGGTGGCAAGAATCCGACGGACGGCCTGCGCTGGTTCCGGTAGCCTGGCCTGGTGAGCCGGTACTACATCACCACCCCCATCTACTACGTCAACGACCCCCCTCACATCGGGCACGCCTACTCGACCGTCACGGCCGACGCAGTGGCCCGATGGCATCGTCTGCTGGGCGATGAAACCTTGTTCGTCACCGGTACCGATGAACACGGCCTCAAGGTCCAGCGGGCGGCCGAGGCCAACGGTGTCACCCCGATCGAGCAGGCCGACGTCACCTCGAAACGCTTTCGTGACGCCTGGGACGAGATAGACATCGCCTACGACCAGTTCATCCGCACCACGGAACCCCGCCATCACCACGCCGTGCAGCAGCTGTTGACCACGGCCAAGGACAACGGTTACATCGACAAGGGATCCTACGCCGGCTATTACTGCGTCAGCTGCGAGGCCTACTACAACGAGAGCGATCTCGTCGATGGCAACTGCCCGATTCACGAGCGCCCGGTCGAGTGGTTCGAGGAGGACAACTACTTCTTCAAGCTTTCATCCCTCGAAGCCGAGCTGACCGATTGGCTCAACAGCGAGACGGTGTTCCCCGAGGGAAAGCGCAACGAGGCCCTGGGCATCGTCAAGCTCGGGTTGGAAGATGTGTCGATCACCAGAACGTCGATCGACTGGGGCGTGCCGGTGCCGTGGGACGACGACCATGTGTTCTACGTGTGGTACGACGCCCTCATCAACTACGCCACCGCCGCCGGTTTCGGGTCCGACCAGGCCGAGTTCGAGAAGTGGTGGCCCGAGGTACACCACCTGATCGGCAAGGACATCCTCCGGTTCCACTGCGTCTACTGGCCGGCCATGCTGATCGCGGCCGGCCTCCAGCCACCGAAGGAAGTGCATGTCTCCGGGTTCCTGTTGCTGGGGGGCAAGAAGCTGTCCAAGACCGGGCTGACCCAGATCGCCCCGGCCGATCTGGTGGCCGATTTCGGAGTCGACGGGTTCCGCTATCACCTGCTGCGCGACGTCTCGTTCGGTCCGGACAGTGAGTTCTCCCACGAGGGCATGGTCGCCCGCTACAACTCCGATCTGGCCAACACGTTGGGCAATCTACTGTCCCGGGTGACCACCGTGGTGGCCAAGAAGTGCGGCGGTGTCGCACCCGCTCCACAACCCGACAGCCCGCTGGCCGCAGTGGCCGCCGCCTCCTACGAGAAGACCGCTGATGCCTGGGCCCGGGTCCAACCATCGGTGGCCCTTGACGCCACCTGGAACCTGCTGCGGGAGACCAACGCCTACCTGGAACAGCACGAACCGTGGAAGCTGCCGGAGGGCTCCGACGAGGTGAAGGCCGTCCTGGGCAACGCCCTGGAGGTCCTGCGGTTGGCCGCCATCTGGTCCAGTCCGGCCCTCACCCGGGCGAGCGAGGCCATTTGGGCCGCCATCGGGCTCGGCGGATCGCCGCTGGATCAGCGGCTTCCGGAAGCGGCGGCGTGGGGTGGCTATCCCGGTGGTCTTCTGGTGAGCAAAGGTCAACCCCTGTTTCCCCGACTCAAGGTCGACGAGGGCCCCTGACCGCTCATGTGGTTCGACAGCCATTGCCATCTGACCAGCCTGCGGGGCGCCGAGCGGCCAGAAACCGACTCGTCGCAGCGCGACCTGGCGGCCGAGGCCGTGGCCTCCGCCGCGTTCAGTGGTGTGTCCCGGCTTCTGACCGTGGGTTGTACCGTGGCCGACTCGGCCCAGGTGGTGGCCACCGCAGCCCGGTTCGACAACGTATGGGCCAGCGCCGGAGTTCACCCCCACGACGCATCCCAGGGCATCGACGGCCTCTCGGAACTGCTGACCAAACCCGGTGTGGTGGCGGTGGGGGAGTGCGGCCTCGACTACCACTACGATCATTCGCCCCGCGACGTTCAGGCCGACATGTTCGTCCGCCAGATCGAGTTGGCCAACAGCACCGGGCTGTCGTTGGTCATCCACAGCCGCGAAGCATGGGACGACACGTTCGCCATTCTCGACCGGGAGGGTATGCCGGCCCGCACTATCTTTCACTGTTTCACCGGCGGCGTCGACGAGGCCCAGGCCGCGGTGCAGCGTGGGGCCTACGTGTCGTTCAGCGGCATCGTGACCTTCGGTTCGGCCGACGATGTTCGGGCTGCCGCACTGAAGGCTCCGGCCAACCGCATCCTGGTCGAGACCGACTCGCCCTACCTGGCCCCGGTGCCCCATCGGGGCAAACCAAACCGGCCGGCCAATGTGGCCATCGTCGGCCGCTATCTGGCGGAACTGCGGGGTGAGCCGGAGGCTGACTTTGCCCGACAGACCACGGCCAACACCATCGAGGCCTTGGCTCTGACCGCCGCCGCCGGCGATGATAACGCTGCCGCCGCCGGCGATGATAATGCTGCCGCCGCCGGGCCGGGCTGACCGACCGGTGGCCCTGTCCCGTTCCGGCCTCCGGGAATTGCTGGCCGCCCACGATCTGAGTCCCAGTCGAGCTCTGGGCCAGAACTTTCTCTGCGACCAGGGCATGGTCGACAAGATCGTGCGATTGGCCGACGTCGGGCCCGAGGATCATGTACTGGAAATCGGGCCCGGGTTGGGCTCGCTGACCGGCGGGTTGTGTGCCACCGGAGCGACCGTGGTAGCGGTCGAGATCGACCGCTACTTGATACCGGTCCTCACCGATCAGATGGCCCCTTTCGGTGACTCGGGGCGTTTGACCGTCATCAACGCCGACGTTCGGGAACTCCTGTGGCCCCAGGTGCTGGGCCAAGAGCGCTGGGTGGTGGTGGCCAACCTCCCCTACAACATCGCCACCCCGTTGATTCTCGACCTGCTGGCCACCCAACCCCAACTCGAACGCTGGGTGGTCATGGTCCAGCGGGAGGCGGGCGAGCGGCTGGTGGCCGGTCCGGGTTCTCGCACCTATGGCATACCGTCGGTGTTGCTGGCCTACTGGGCCGAGGCTCGGATCGTAGGATCGGTACCTCCCGAGCTGTTCCTGCCTCGACCGAATGTGGCGTCGGTGCTGGTGGAGATCGTCCGACGCCCCGAGGTGGATCAGGACGGATCGTCCGACGGCGAGTTCGCCGTGCTCAGTCGCCTGGTTCGCACCGGGTTTGGCCAGCGGCGCAAGATGCTACGCCGGAGCCTGGCCGGGCTGGTTGATGACGACAGCTTCAAAAGGGCCGGGATCGAACCGACCCGGAGGCCTGAGGAGCTGAGCCTGGACGAGTGGCGACACCTGACCGCCGTGGTCGGCCCCGATCCGGCGGGCTTCTAACGTGGGACCGGTGAACCAGTACGGCGTCACCCTGTCGGCCCCGGCCAAGCTCACCCTGTCGCTGGAGATCACCGGCGTCCGGTCCGATGGCCTGCATCTGATTCAGGCCGAAATGGTGACGGTCGATCTTTTCGACACCATCGAGCTGGCGCCCGGAGGATCGGGATTCACCGTGGTCGGCGGTGGCGACGACGTTCCGGTCGACGCCGACAACCTGGTGGTTCGAGCGCTGGAGCTGGCCGGACGGTCGGCCGCGGTGCGGCTGACCAAACGCATCCCCTCTCAGGCCGGACTGGGAGGTGGCTCGGCCGACGCCGGGGCCATCCTCCGGTGGGCCGGTTTCAGTGACCTGGAGGCGGCCACCCGGTTGGGGGCCGATGTCGCCTTTTGCACCGTCGGGGGTCGAGCAGTGGTGGAAGGTATCGGCGAGGTGGTTCGACCGTTGCCGTTCGAACCCAGGATCTACACCCTCGTAACCCCGCCGTTGCCCTGCCCGACGGCCGCCATTTACCGGGCTTGGGACGACCTGGGCGGTCCGAGAGGCGAGGCCGGGAACGATCTCGAACCGGCGGCCCTGCACGTCGTTCCCGAACTGGCACGTTGGCGCGACGAACTGGCCGATGCCACCGGTTGCCGTCCACGCCTGGCCGGTAGCGGATCGACCTGGTTCGTCACCGGCGAACATCCGGCCCCGGGACGGGTTGTCTGCCGGACGGTGGTACCTCCACCCCCGGAATTGGCGGGGCAAAACTGAAATACGCCCGACCGGGCCGGTCGGGCGGACGCCTGGGCTCGGAACCGATGGCTCCGGGGTGGAGGTGCGCAGTGCGGGCTATTTCTTGTTTCGGCGCTGGACGCGGGTGCGCTTCAGGAGCTTACGGTGCTTCTTCTTACGCATACGCTTGCGTCGCTTTTTGATCAACGATCCCATGAGATCTGAAAGGCTAACCGGATCGGCCAATCACGCCACCCACCGTCCGGGAGATTCCACCGATCGCAACACAGGTGTCGCACTATCCCGTCGTGGGCCCCGAAACCTCGTTCCGTGCGCTGTGGCGTTCGTATATGAGCGCTGGGGCGCACGGTTCTGGCCACGAATTGGAGGGTGAGGCCCGGCAAAGGGCGCTACCGTTAGATAACGCACCCGATCGCGGGTAGTTCAACTGGCAGAACACCAGACTTTGAATCTGGGGGTTGCAGGTTCGAGCCCTGCCCCGCGAGCTGTGAAATTCGTCATGGCGGATGCTCAACTGTCGTCCCGTGAGGCCGATGGATTGGTATCTCCCCCGATACTGCGAAGATCGGCCACCGCCTCCATGGCTCCGGCCGGTCTTCGCTGGTTTTGGGCCCGTTGAGCCGTCGACCACAGATCGTCGACGACCCTACTGGTGACGATGCTGTGCCGATCGGGTGTCGTGAACCTGACAGTCACCATGACCACCAGGGCATCAGGGAAGATTGGACCGGCACCGGCTGTTTGCCTAACGTGAGCCCTTGAGGGCCCTGCACCAACCTCTAGCCGACGAAAGTGTGAAAACCGTGCGTTCAACGTCAGGCCTGGTAGCCGCAACCAGCGACGGGGAGCCGATGCATTCGGCCCGCCCCAAACCCATACACCTGCTGTGTGGGCGGGCCATGGCCTCCTATGTGCTCGACACTCTCGACGCGGTGGGTATCCGCCAGGCCGTGGTGGTCACCGGCACCAACGGCGGCCGGGTGTCGAAACGTCTGCTGGAGGAGCCGCCGGACTTCAAGATCAGCTTCGTTGAGCAGAAACACAATCGGGGCAACGGCGATGCCGCCCTCATCGGGTTGAACAGTTTCGACGACGTCGACGACGATGACGACGACGTCGTCTTCGTGCCCGCCGACCTCCCGCTACTGCAGGCCAAGACGGTCAACCACCTGTTGGCCGTCCACCGGGCCACCGATGCCGCCTGCACGATGCTCACCGCGGCGGCCGACCATCCCCTGGCGGCGGCGGCCGCCGATCGGGTGGGGGCAGGCCAGGTGACCCGCGACCGTTTCGGGAGGGTCAAGGCCGTCGTCAACGACTACGACGTGTTCGTTCCCCGGGAACCGGCCGTTGGTGAGAACACCGCGGCGGCCGACGCCGACGCCGACGCCGGCGACCACGGCGAAGGTGAAGGCCGGCCCGGTCTGGAGATCGCTCTCGGGGTGCTGTGTGTGCGCCGCAGCCTGCTGGCCCCCTCCCTGCGCCGCTGTCAGCCCGACCCCTCGACCGGCCAGCTGCAGATGAGCGACATCGTGGAGGTGTTGACCGAGTCGGGCCACTCCTGTGAAACGGCGGTGATCGAAGAGGTCGGCGATCTCATCCCGGTCGATGACCGGGTCCAGCTGGCCGACGCCGAAGCCGAACTGCGACGGCGCACCAACCGCTACTGGCTGAGTCGGGGGGTGACCATGGTCGACCCCGATCGAACCTACCTCGACGCCACGGTCGAGCTGGGCATGGACGTGACCATCTTCCCCGGCACCATCCTCCAAGGGGCGACCATCATCGGCGACGGTTGCGAGCTGGGACCCGACCTGCACCTTGATCGCTGCCTGGTGGGAGAGAACAGCCGAGTGGCTCAGACCTCGGCATCGCTGGCCACGATCGGCGCCAACTGTATTGTTGGTCCCTACGCCGCCCTGGCCCCCGGGTCGACCGTGGCCGATGGTACCAACACCGGGGCCTTCTATGCTGGAGATGACGGCGACTGACAGCCGGAGGGCCACGGAAGGACTCCAGTGGAAGCACCAACGACCAAGCGCCTCCACCTATTCTCAGGGCGACACAGCGAAGAGTTGACCGAAGCCATCGGCCTCAACCTCGGGGTACCGGTGACCGACGCCCACGTCGGCCGCTTCTCCAACGGCGAGACCCACTGCCGGTTCTCGGAGTCGATCCGAGGCAGCGACGTCTTCATTGTGCAGACCCACGGCAGCTTCGATGACGGTTCGCTGAACGACGCCATCATGGAGCAACTGATCATGGTCGACGCCGCCCGCCGGGCCTCGGCCAAACGTATCACCGCAGTGATCCCGTTCTACGGTTATGCCCGGCAGGACCGCAAGGCGGAAGGTCGGGAACCGATCACGGCCCGTCTCGTGGCCGACCTGTTCAAGGTGGCGGGAGCCAAACGACTACTGTCGGTCGACCTCCACAGCGGCCAGATCCAAGGGTTCTTCAACGGCCCGGTCGATCACCTCACGGCCATGCCCGTGCTGGTGGACCGGCTCCGCGCCATGGGTCCCAATCTCGTGGTCGTCTCCCCCGACGCCGGGCGGGTCAAGGTGGCCGAACGATACGCCCAGCAGTTGCATGCCGATCTGGCCATCGTGCACAAGCGGCGGGTCAAGGGCCAGAAGAACGTGGCCGAGGCCAAAGACGTGGTCGGCGAGGTCGAGAACCGCCACTGTGTGCTGATCGACGACATGATCGACACCGCCGGCACCATCTGCCAGGCCGCTGAGCTGCTCAAGGATCGGGGCGCAGCCACGGTGACCGCAGCCGCCACCCACGGTGTGTTCAGTGGCCCGGCCGTCGATCGGCTCAAGAACTCGGTCCTGGAGAGGGTGATCGTGACCGACACGCTTCCCCTGCCGTCCGAGAAACGGTTTGATCGGCTCGAAGTACTGACGGTGGCCAACGTCATCGCCGACGCCATAAGGGCCGTCTTCGAGGATGCCTCGGTCAGCAAGATTTTCGACGGACAGAACCAGCAGTAGCGAGGCTCGGCTCCCGGCCCGGCGGGTGGGTTCCCGTCGGCTGAGGCGGTATCATCACATGCTGGTGTGAATTCCGGTTCGCGCCACCTCGGGCGCCTCGTTCGGCCGGCCTGTGACCGGCCCGAGCGAACCCGGCAAGGAACGTTGCCGCCACCAGAACGGGCCGGCAAGAACTCCCCGTACTGGCAACCCAACGTACGAAGACCTCACGTACCGGCAAGGACACAAGAATCATGGACCAGACCGTCGTCAAAGCAACCGAGGGGCGTGCCCTGGGCACTCGTCCGTCCCGCCGGCTCCGGGCCGAAGGTCAACTTCCGGCCGTTGTCTACGGACTCGACGCCGAACCGCAGTCGGTCTCCGTCTCCTACACCGAGCTCCGCCAGGCCTTGAGTGGGGAAGCCGGTATGAACACCGTGCTCACGCTCGATATCGACGGTGCTCAGCAGACCGTGCTCGTCCGGGCCGTTCAGCGGGATCCGCTGAAACGGGTGGCCACCCACGCCGACTTCCAGCGGGTTGACCCGTCGAAGAAGGTTCGGGTTCGGGTTCCGATCCAGATGGTGGGTGACGACAGCCATATCACCAGCACCGGTGCCCTGATCGAGCAGAAGCGGTTCCATCTCGACCTGATGGTCGCCCCCGACAACATTCCTCTGGCCATCGAAGTCGATATGGCTGCCCTCACCCTCGACAACCGCATCTCGGTCGGCGACCTGAACCTTCCCGACGGGGCCAGCACCCCGGTTCCGGAGAACATCTCGGTGGCGGCCGCAGTCATTCCCCGCTCGGTCCTGGTGGCCGAAGAGGAAGACGAGGAGCTTGAAGGCGAAGAGGGCGAGGAAACCGAAGAGGGCGCCGAAGAAGGCGAAGGCGGCGACGCCGAGGCCTCCGACGGCGATGCCGGTGACGGCGAGGGCGACTAGCCCTCTTCGTTCGGTTGTCCGCCAACACAATGTCGGCCTTCTCGCGACGTCTGGGTAATCCGGGACGCAAGGGAACGCCCGCCGATCTGTTGATCGTGGGGCTCGGTAACCCGGGGGCCCAATTCGAAGGTACCCGCCACAACGTGGGCGCAGATGTGATCGCCGAGATGGCCGACCGGGCCGGGGCCCGCCTGCGAAAGACCAAAGCCCGAGCCTTGGCCGCCGGCATCCTCCTCAACGACAAGCGCATCGTGCTGGCCTTCCCCCAGACCTTCATGAACAACTCTGGTGAGGCTGTTCGCCTGCTGGTCCGTGGTTTCGGTATCCAGGAGGCAAACCACATCGTGATCGTCCACGACGAGCTGGACCTCGACGTGGGCCGCCTGCGGTTGAAGGAGGGGGGCGGGCTGGCCGGCCACAATGGTCTCCGCTCGATCACCCAGCACCTCGGCACCACCGAGTATGTCAGGCTGCGGATCGGCGTCGGCAAGCCGCCGGCTTCCCAGTCCGGCGCCGACTATCTTCTGCGACGGCCGTCCAAAGAGGACCGCGCCGTCCTCGACCAGGCCGTGGTTGAGGCGGCCGATGCCCTCGAACTCCTGACCGAGATCGGGGTGGACGCCACCATGGCTCAAGTCAACCGGCGGCGTCGACCCGAGCAGTAGCCGGCGCGAGCATCCGCTGTGACCTTTTCCCATCTGACCCGGCTCCTGTCCGCCGATCCGGCCATCACCAAGGTGGTCGGCCGGGTGACGTCGGTGCTGGCCGTGGCCGAACCGGCTCGGGCCATCACACTGGCCGCGCTGGCCGAGGCCTCGGATCGGCGTCCGCTGGTCGTGGCCGTGCCCACCACGGCCGAAGCGGAACGGCTGATCACCGACCTCGAATTGTTCCTCGAACCCGGTGAGGTGTTGTCGTACCCGGCGTGGGAGACCCTGCCCTTCGAACGCATCAGCCCGTCGATCGAGACCATGGGCCGGCGACTGGAGACGCTCTGGCACATCCAGGAGCCCGGCCGTTGCCCCCGGATCGTGGTGGCCCCCCTGCGGGCCCTCATGCAACGGTTGAGCCCCGGCTCGGACCGTCACGATCCCATCGTGGTGGGGGCGGAGGACACGATCGACCAGCCCGAGCTGGTGCGAACACTGGTCGACTACGGCTACCGGCGGGAGGCCCAGGTGGAGCACCGGGGCGAGTTCGCGGTGCGGGGCTCGATCATCGACGTGTTTCCCTCAACCGCCGATGGCCCCTACCGCATCGACCTGTGGGGCGACGAGGTTGAGCGGCTGTGCGAGTTCACGGTGGCCGACCAGCGGTCAACAGTCGATCGGGCCGAGATCGAGATCTTCGGCTGTCGGGAACTGCTGCCCACCCCGGAGGTCATGGAGCGGGCCGGCCGGCTGCAGGCCAGCGAACCGTGGGGTCGGGAGCAGTGGCAGCGCCTGGCCGACGGTGAGATCTTCGACGGCATGGAGTCGTGGCTGCCGTGGTTGAGCGACGAGATCACGGTTCTGACCGATATCGTGCCGGCCGACGGCCAAGTCGTGTTGGTCGATCCGTCACTGATGCGGACCAGGGGTCGAGATCTGCTGGCCGAGGAGGCCGACCTGGCCCGTAGCCTGGCCCGAACCTGGGGCGCCATCGACGAGTCGGCGGCCGGAGACGGGCCGTCCGGCGGCGAGTCGTCGTTTCCCACCCTGCACGTGCCCTTTGACCGTCTCCTGGCCAACACCGCGGCCCCGGTGGTGACCTTGACCTCAGTGCCGGAGGGTCCCGACGTGGCCGTGCTGCCGGCCTCCGGTTGGGAACCACCGGGAGAGGCGTTGGCGGCCCGGATCCAGAAGCTGCTGGCCGATCGGGCCCGTCTGGTGGTGGCGGCCGACGGGGCGGGCACGGTCAAGCGGATCGATTCGCTACTGGCCGAGTGGGGGGTCGACACCGGTCGGGGTCTGACCGATCATGGCCACAGCCTGCCCGAAGTCGTCGAACCGGGGGCCCATCTGGTGGTGGCCCGGGCCAGCCGGGGATTCGTGTTGCCGGAGGCCGGGATCGCCCTGCTGACCGAATCCGATCTCACCGGGCGCCGCCGAGCCCACCGCCCGAGCCGAGCGGCCAAACGCCGCAGTGAGGGATTCTTCGACGATCTCAAGCCCGGTCACTACGTGGTCCACCACCAGCACGGCGTCGGTCGGTTCGCCGGTATGGTCACCCGGGCCATCGGCGGTCATGAGCGGGACTACCTGCTGCTGGAATATCGAGGCGATGACAAGCTCTACCTGCCCACCGACCAGATCGACCTGATCCGTCAGTTCACCGGATCCGATTCGCCGACCTTGCACCGGCTTGGAGGATCGGACTTTGCCAAGACGAAGTCCAAGGTGCGCTCGGCGGTGGCCGAAATCGCCCAGGAGCTGGTGGTCCTGTACCAGAAGCGGGTGTCGACGCCGGGCCATGCTTTCGCCCCCGACACCCCCTGGCAACGAGAGGTCGAAGCGGCTTTTCCCTACGAGTTGACCCCCGATCAAGCCACCGCCGTCGCCGAGGTCAAGGCCGACATGGAGCGGCCTGTCCCCATGGACCGGCTGGTGGTCGGCGACGTCGGTTTCGGCAAGACCGAGATCGCCATCCGGGCGGTGTTCAAAGCGGTTCAGGACGGCAAGCAGGCCGCGGTTCTGGTGCCGACCACACTGCTGGCCCAACAACACTTCCAGACCTTTTCCGACCGCTTCGCCCCCTACCCGATCCGGGTCGAGGTTCTCAGCCGTTTCCTGACCCCGGCCCAGGCCCGCAAGGTGGTGGCGGCCACGGCGGCCGGTGAGGTCGACGTGTTGATCGGCACCCACCGGATCCTGTCCGACGACCTGATCTTCGACCGGCTCGGATTGCTGGTCGTCGACGAGGAGCAGCGTTTCGGTGTCAGTCATAAGGAAGCATTGAAGGGCTTCACCGAGCTGCAGCGGGCCCCCGCCACCGGTGACGTTGTGACCGAGATGGCGGTCGACGTGTTGACCCTGTCGGCCACTCCCATTCCCCGCACCCTGGAGATGAGTCTGACCGGGATCCGTGACCTTTCAGTGCTCAACACCCCGCCGGCCGACCGCCAACCGATCATGACCTATGTGGGCGAGTACGACGAGCGGGCGGCGGCCGAAGCCATCCGCCGGGAGTTGCTGCGGGAGGGTCAGGTCTTCTTCGTGCACAATCGGGTGCAGAGCATCGAGAAGGTGGCCAACGATCTCCAGAATCTGGTTCCCGAGGCCCGGATCGCCATCGCCCACGGACAGATGGACGAAGGCACACTGGAAAAGACGGTCATTGACTTCTGGGAAGGCCATTACGACGTGCTGGTCTGCACCACCATCATCGAATCCGGTATCGACATGCCCACGGTGAACACCCTGGTCGTGGACCGAGCGGAACTGTTGGGCCTCGGCCAGATGCACCAGTTGAGAGGCCGAGTTGGCCGCTCGGGCCAGCGGGCCTATGCCTACCTGTTCACCCGACAGGACGCCTCGCTGTCCGAGGAGGCCCACGAACGGCTCAAGACGATCGGCGAGGCCACCGATCTGGGTTCGGGATTCCAGATTGCCATGCGGGATCTGGAGCTCCGGGGAGCCGGCAACCTTCTGGGCACCGGCCAATCGGGTCATATCGCCGCCGTCGGCTACGACCTGTACTGCCAGATGGTGACCGACGCCGTGGCCCAGCTCAGCGGCCGGTCGCCGGAGCCACCGGCGGAGATCAAGATCGATCTACCCGGGGCCGCTCACCTGCCCGACGACTACGTGACCGGACAGGCTCAACGGTTGGAGGCCTACCGCAAGTTGGCGGCGGTGACCGACGGTGGGCAGGTCGAGGCCATTGCCACCGAATGGAGAGATCGTTACGGCCCGGTTCCGGAGGAGGCCGAGCGCCTGCTCGATGTGGCCCGTATCCGGGCCCACTGTGCCCGGCTGGGGATCACCGAGGTGATCGTGATCGGTGGACCGGGGTTCGGCGGTCCCGAGCACGTGGCCAAGGTGGGCCCGGTGGTACTGAAGGCCAGTCAGGAGGTCCGGTTCAACCGGCTCTTCCAACACGGTGTGTGGAAACCGGCCGAGTTTGGTGAGCGGGGCGGGCAGCTGCAGGTCGGGCTGATGCGCAAGAAGTCGGTGGCCGATGATCTGGTCGTGTTCTTCGAGACCATGTTTCCCGTCGATGACGGGCCCTCCGGGAGCGGTTCGTGAACCGCCGGCCCCCGCCCAAGGTCTGGAAGCGAGCCCTGATCACCGGGGCCTCGGCCGGTATCGGTGAGGCCTTCGCCCGGCGGCTGGCCGCTCAGGGGACCGACCTGGTCCTGGTGGCTCGTCGCACCGATCGGCTCCAACGGTTGGCCACCGAGTTGTCGACGATGGAGGTCGACGTGGAGGTCCTGGGCGCTGACCTGGGTCGGCGGGACGATCTGGATGCGGTGGTGGACCGTCTCCGGGCACATTCCCAGCCGGTGGACCTGCTGGTCAACAATGCCGGCTTCGGCACGGTGGGGGACTTCCTGGACCAGGACCCCGACCGGGAGGGATCGATGATCGACGTCAACATCGGTGCCGTCCACCGGTTGGCCCACGCTGCGGGTACGGCCATGGCCGATCGTGGTGGTGAGGGAATCCTCAACGTGTCGTCGATCGCCGGGTTCAACCCATCGCCCCGGTCGGCGACGTACGGGGCCACCAAAGCGTTCGTCACCAGCTTCAGCGAGGCCCTGGCCGTCGAGCTTGGACCCCAAGGGGTGGTGGTCTGCTGTCTGTGCCCCGGCCTGACCCGCACGGAGTTCCAGGAGAAGGCCGACTACCGACCGAGCGTCCTGCCCGGCTTCTTCTGGCAGAGCGCCGACGAGGTGGCGGCCGCCGGCCTCGAGGGCATCGCCGCCGGGAAGGTCAGGGTCGTACCCGGTCTGCACAACCGACTGGCCGTTGGATTGGCCCGAGCCGTTCCCGATGGGATGGTCCGGCAGGTGGCCAAGACACTGGCCCGGGCCAACGGCAAGTAATGGCCCCGGATCAGGGGCACGACAGCGGGCCAAAACGAATGCGTGGCCCGATCACCACCAAGACCGGGCCACGCGGCTCCCCCTGTGGGGGAGACCAGCGGCCGACTGAATGTCGTGCCGCCGAAAATCAGTGTGACTGACGAGGGATGGTTCTTGCGGGCAAACCGTCTGGGTAGTGGTGCCTGCGCCGCCGGTAGCCTGTTGCCATGCCTGGTGACTCCGAGGTCGACATCTCGGTCGTGCTGTTTGACATGGGCGGCGTTCTGGTGAAGCTCGGTTCGCTACCGGACCTGCTGGGCGCCGGTATCGAGGCCGAGCAGTTCTGGCCCCGGTGGTTGTCCAGCCCGGCGGTGCGGCGGTTCGAACGGGGCCTCTGTTCGCCCCACGAGTTCGCCCGGGCGGCGGTGGCCGATCTGGAACTGGCCATCACGGCCGACACCTTCCTCGCCAACTTCGCCCGATTCCCCCAGGGTCTGTACCCTGGGGCGGCCGAGCTGATCGCCGAGCTGACGGCCGGCAACGGGGGCTGCGAGATCAGTGTGCTCAGCAACACCAACCAGCTTCACTGGGACACCCAGCCCGACGCCGCCCTGCTCCAGGGTCTGTT
This sequence comes from Acidimicrobiales bacterium, assembly GCA_965216685.1. GTDB lineage: Bacteria > Actinomycetota > Acidimicrobiia > Acidimicrobiales > SZUA-35 > JAHELU01. Next base: position 454,964 of record OZ244195.1, on the reverse strand, counting down.
CGCCCGACCGTACCTGTCGTATCGCCTGGGCCAGGTCAAGCCGGACGAGGCCCTCTACCACCTGGTGCTGGAAGACCTCGGCCGTCCGGCTGATGAGGTCCTGTTCCTCGATGACAACCAGATCAACGTCGATGGGGCCCGCCGGGTCGGCATGAGGGCCGAGGCGGTCAAAGGCCCGGCCGAAGCCCGATCCGCCCTCGACCGCCACGGTCTGCTGTGACGATCGTGGTCTGTGGCCCGGTGATCAGGTGCGGCTGACGCTTTCGAAGACGAAGGTGCGTCGTCCCAGCGCCACCGTTTCGCCCGACTGAAGCTCCACGGCGTGGCCGGCGGTCAGCTGATTCCAGCAGTCGTTCTGGGCATCCCAGATGTAGGTGCCGTTGGTTGACCCCAGATCGATTATCTGAACGGTCCAGCCGTCGAGCCGGAGCTCGGCGTGGGTTCGGGACAGCGTGTCGTTGTTGTCGTGGATGACCAGCAGTTCGACCTCGGGTTTGCCGGCCGCCGATGGCTCCCTCCCGATGACATAGGATCGATCGAGACCAAAGCTGGCGCCATCGTCGAACACGATGAAGCCCAGGGTCGGTCGGGGCCGGACCACCGGATTGGGTGTGAGGTGAAGCAGCGACATACCACACACCATGCAGTAGGCCGACCTGGGGTTGTTGAAATGGCCGCGGGAGCAGAGGATGCCCTCGACCTCGACCTTACCGACGTTGGATTTCGATGCCGGTGCGAGCGATCCCTTGGCGGCCTCATCGTCGGCCGACTTGTCCACCGCGATGGCGAGCGGTTCGCGTTGGGTCGGCGCGCTGGAACCGATCAGAATGACCGAATGGAACGGAGCCTGGCTGGGATCGGAGCCCAGGCCGCCGTCATCGAATTGTGCCGCCGGGCTGACGGCTGCGGCGGCTGCCTCGTCGACCCCGTCGCTGGTGGTGGTGCCCATGGGGGTCAGGTCGTCGAGAGCCAGGGGCTGACCGCCACCGATGGTGACCAGGCTCAGGCCGGCGCCGGGAGCGACCCCCCGGCGTAGGTCGAACGGCGGCACCGGCTCGGCCGCCTTGGACAGGTTGGCCGCTCGCAGAGTGAGCCGTTGGGCGCTGTGGGACAGCTGCTGTTTCTGTAGTCCGGCGGTTCCGATGATGACCCGGTCACCGTCGCTGAGCACCTCGACCGGACCGAAGGCAACGGCCATCGGGCCACCGGTGGCTTCGACGATCATCCCCACCGACCGCAGGCTGCCGTCCGACAGCAGACTGTTGATGGCGCGAATGATCTCCTGCGAAGTCGGATTGGGTCCCAGGTTGTTGAACATCTCATCGACGAGGCTGTCGTGAGCGGAGTCACTCGGGATCAGCAGAGCAATGTCGGGCCACCGGGCCACGACACCCAGACCCCGATGGATCTGGCCCGCCCGCAGGTCGAGATCGGTCATGATCCGGTCTGCCCGGGAGATGCTTCGCCGCTCCGGCCCACAGCCATCATGCTTGTATCTGTCCGGCCTGTCGCTCGGCCTCGGTGGTGATGGCGGCTGCCAGGTCGGCCGCCGTGCCGGGTCGGTCGGCGGGATCGGCGGCCACCGCCGACTCGATGATGCGGCGTTCTCCGTTGCGCAGGGCGTCGCCCATCACCGGTCGCTCGTTCAGAAGAAATCGCAACGCCTCAACGAGGGAGTTGGAGGGGAGTGTGGGAAAGATCGATACGCCGGTCAGGACCCGGTGCAACGTCGCTCCCAGGGCCCAGATGTCGCTGGCCCGGGACGCTGGTCGACCCTGAATGATCTCCGGAGCCAGGTACTCGATGGCCCCCATCTGGGCCGCCCCGGTTATGGTCTGCCCCGGGTTGAGAAGCTGGGACACGCCGACGTCGGCCAGCTTCGCTCCGTTGTCGCTCAGTACGACATTTCCCGGGCGGATACCACGGTGGGGGATCCCCGCTTCGTGGAGGGAGTGTGCGCCCTGGCAGGCGTCGGCCAAAGCCCGGAGCACGTCGACCCGGGAAAAGGGGCGGGACGGTCGGGCCAGGGACCCCGACGGTAGAAACTCGCCGGCGAAGTAGAGAAGGGTGCCCTGCTGTCCGACGTCATACAGCTGGTGGAGGTACGGTGACGGTACGGAGGCATAGGTCCGGAGGTGTTCGACCAGGCGGCCGAACTCGGCGTCGGTGGCGGCCTGGTCCATGGTCTTCACCGCCACGACTTCGTCGGCCACGCCCAACCGCGCCGGAGGGCGGGCCAGCCAGTAGTAACCCTGCGTGCCCTCTCCGATTTGTTGAACGACGTCGTAGTCAGCGATCTGTTGCATGGGTAACTGTCCGTCGGGGGTATGTGTGCGTCAGGCCGTCGCGGCCGTTGGCCCGGGCCACACCTCCGCTCCACCGCCAACTGAAAGATACTCGATCCGACCATCTCTGCCACGCAGGGTGACAATCGGTGGGGAAGACGAGAAAAGATCTCTAGGGCTGATAGCTTCACCATACGGCTTGTCATCGACAAGTTCGCCATCAAGAAAAAAGAAGGTGAGAACAGTGGGCGTATTCGACTTCATCAAGGAAGCCGGGGCCAAGATCGGTATTGGCGAGAGCCAAGAGGAGAAGGATGCCAAGGCTGCGGCGGCCTCGGCCGAGCGGGCGGCGGAAATGGCCAAGCGCATCAAGGCCCGTAAGGCCGAGATGGCCAAGGAACGGCGTCAAGAGCGGCTCGACGAGACCCGCCGGGCCCGTGGCTTGGAGACCTACGTCACCAAGCTCGGCTTCGAGATCGAAGACCTCGACGTTCGCTACGACGATGGTCTGGCCACCGTCGAGGGCAAGGTCAAGGACCAGGAGACCAGGGAGAAGATCATCCTCGCCATCGGCAACGTGTCCGGGGTCGAGACCGTTCAGGACTCCATCGAGGTCGGCGCCGCCGGCGACGAAGCCACCCTCCATGTCGTGGAGTCGGGCGACACGCTGAGCAAGATCGCCAAGGAACACTACGGCGACGCCATGAAGTACCCGGTCATCTTCGAGGCCAACCGGCCGATGCTCAAGGACCCTGATCTGATCTACGTGGGACAGGTCCTCCGCATTCCTCCGGCCGAGTAGCGGTCCGCTCCGAGAGTTCGTGAGAATCAGTGGCGCCGGGCCTGTCCCGGCGCCACTTGCCGTTTTACCACCCGATTCACGACCCGGGCCCGGCGACGGCCGGTGGCTACCGGCCGAAGGCGGCGATCAGGCGCTCACCGGCTTCGGTGAGAACCTCGTCGCGCTTGGCGAAGCAGAACCGGACCATCGTCCGCCCGGCCTCGGGATGCTGGTAGAAGACCTGCGACGGTACGGCCACCACCCCGGCCCGCTCGGGTAGACGCTGGCAGAAGTCGAGGCCGTCGTGCTCGCCCATCGGGCCGATGTCGACGGTGGTGAAATAGGTTCCGTCGGGGACAAGAACGGGGAATCCGGCCTCGGTCAGCAGCTCGCTCAGCAGATCGCGTTTGGCCCGCAGGTCGGCCACGAACCGCTGGTAGTAGTCGTCACCCAGACGCAGTCCGACGGCTATGGCCGGCTGGAATGGGGCTCCGTTGACAAAGGTCATGAACTGCTTGGCCGTTCGTATCGCGGTGATCAGCTCGGCCCGGGCAATGGCCCAGCCGATCTTCCACCCGGTGAAGGAGAAGGTCTTGCCCCCCGATGAGATCGTCACCGTGCGTTCGGCCATCTGAGGCAGTGTGGCCAGAGGCCGGTGAGTTCCGTTGAACACCAGGTGCTCGTAGACCTCGTCGGTGACAGCCACGACATCGTGTTCCCGGCACAGCTCGGCGATGAACTCGAGTTCATCGCCCGTGAACACCTTGCCGGTCGGATTGTGCGGGGTGTTGAGGAGAATCAGCCTGGTCTTGGCCGTGAACGCGGCCCGAAGTTGATCGCGGTCGAACCCGAAGCCGGCCGACTGTTCGGTTCGTGCCTCGGGCGGGGAATCCAGCAAGACGGGTTTGATCCTGGCCCCGGCCATGGCGATGGAGGCGCCGTAGGAGTCGTATGTCGGGTCGAACACGATGACCTCGTCGCCCACCTCGCACAGAGCCAGCAGAGTGGCGGCGATGGCTTCGGTGGCCCCGGCCGTGACCAGAACCTCGGTGTCGGGGTCGACCTCCATTGACCAGAACCGGCGCTGGTGTTCGCTGATGGCGTGGCGAAGATCGGCGGTCCCGGGGCCCGGCGGGTACTGGTTCTCGCCACGACCAATGGCCTCGATGGCGGCGGCCGACACCTCGGATGGGCCGTCGGTGTCGGGGAATCCCTGGCCCAGATTGATGGCCTGGGTCTTGACGGCCAGAGCCGACATCTCGGCGAATATGGTGGTTCCGAATCCTTGAAGACGGGAGTTGAGGTAGGGCAGTCTGGCCATCACCAGCCACGCTAGTGGTGCGATGCCTGATCAGCGAGGCCCGGTTCGGGGCGAACGTTGTTGACCCGCCTTCGTCACTGATGGTTTCGGATTGGTTTCACCCTTTAAGCATCTCTTACCAATGACGTACCGGTCATGGGTAAACCGAGGTACGGTGAATTGAACCGTATGAAGGGTCGCGGCCAAAAACGAAGCGCTATGGCAGCACTTCCGTCGTTGTTTGATCGGCGATCTCGAGACCAGAGGGGTCCATGTGACTGATACAGCTGATCGGGTTGACGACACCACCCTCGATCACGTCGTCATTCGTTTCGCCGGAGACTCGGGCGACGGTATGCAGTTGACCGGTGATCGTTTCACCTCGGTCAGTGCCGCCATCGGCAACGATCTGGCCACCCTGCCCGAGTATCCGGCCGAGATCCGGGCTCCCCAGGGCACGCTGGCCGGTGTCTCGGCCTTCCAGGTCCACATTTCCGACCACGACATCCACACCCCCGGTGATGCTCCCGATGTGTTGGTGGCCATGAACCCGGCGGCGCTGAAGAGCGAACTACCCCGGCTGCGTTCGGGCGGCACAGTCATCCTCAACGACGACACTTTCGATGAGCGCAATCTGGAGAAGGCGGGCTATGAGGCCGATCCCCGGACCGACGGCACGCTCAAAGGCTTCGTGGTTCACCGGGTGAGCATGACCAAGCTGACGCTCGACGCCACCGCCGATCTCGAGGTCAAGAAGCGCGATGCCGAGCGGTCGAAGAACTTCTTCGCCCTTGGCCTGGTGAGCTGGATGTACACCCGCCCGCTGGAACCGACGCTCGAATGGATTGAGCAGAAGTTCGGCAAGCTGCCGACGGTGGCGGCGGCCAACACGGCGGCGCTGAAAGCCGGTCACGCCTTTGGCGAGACGGCCGAGATGTTCGGCTCTCCTTTCAAGGTGGCGGCGGCGCCCCGCAAGCCGGGCGAGTACACCAACATCACCGGTAATGTGGCCACTGCGTGGGGTATGATCGCTGCCGGTCAGCTGGCCAAACTTCCGGTCTTCCTCGGCAGCTACCCCATCACTCCGGCCTCCGATATTCTCCATGAGCTGAGCCGGCACAAGAACTTCGGTGTCCGCACTCTCCAGGCCGAGGATGAGATCGCCGGAATTGGTGCCGCTCTCGGCGCTGCTTTCGGTGGCAGTCTTGCCTTCACGACAACGTCGGGTCCCGGCGTCGCCCTCAAAGGCGAGACCATCGGCCTGGCGGTGAGCATGGAACTGCCGCTGGTGATCATCGACGTGCAGCGAGGCGGCCCGTCGACCGGTTTGCCGACCAAGACCGAAGCCAGCGACCTGATGATGGCGCTGTACGGCCGCCACGGTGAGGCCCCGCTTCCGGTGGTGGCCGCCTCCACTCCGGCCGATTGTTTCCACGCCGCCATCGAGGCGTCGAGGCTGGCCGTCAAATACCGCACACCGGTCATCCTCCTCACCGACGGCTATCTGGCCAACGGGGCCGAGCCCTGGTTGATCCCCGACCCCGACACCCTGCCCGACATCAGTGCCAGTTTCGCCACTGAGGCCAATTCCACTGATGCCAACGGCGATCCTGTCTTCCTTCCCTACCTCAGAGATCCCGACACCCTGGCCCGACCGTGGGCCATCCCCGGCACTCCTGGCCTCGAGCACCGTCTGGGTGGCCTGGAGAAGCAGGACGGTACCGGCAATGTCAACTACGACCCGGCCAATCACAGTCGCATGACCGAACTTCGGGAGGCCAAGATCAACGGCATCGCCGCCGACATCCCTCCGGTCGTGATCGACGGTCCGGGCGACGCTCCGGTCCTCATCGTCGGTTGGGGTTCAACCAGGGGCTCGATCACCTCGGCGGTGGAACGACTCCGCAATGACGGCGTTCAGGTCGATCACGCCCACCTGGCCCACCTCCATCCGTTCCCCGCCAACCTCGGTCCGGTACTGGCCGGTCGGGAACACGTGTTCGTTCCCGAGTTGAACCGGGGGCAACTGGTCAAGGTGCTGCGGGCCGAGTTCCTGGTCGACGCCAAACCGATCAACAAAGTCATGGGGGTTCCGTTCACCGGAGCCGAACTCATCGAAGCCATCCGGGAAGGAATCAGCCAATGACCGACGTGCAACTCGATCCCACCAAGCGAGGTTACTGGACGTCGGATCAGGAGGTTCGATGGTGTCCCGGCTGTGGTGACTACGGCATCTTGGCCGCAGTCCAGTTCCTCCACGCCGAGCTCGACGTCAAGCGGGAGGACACGGTGTTCGTCTCGGGCATCGGCTGCGCCGCCCGGTTCCCTTACTACATGTCGACCTATGGCATGCACACCATCCACGGCCGGTCGCCCGCAATCGCCACCGGATTGGCGGTCAGCCGGCCCGACCTGAACATCTGGGTGGTCGGCGGCGACGGCGACATGCTGTCGATCGGGGGCAATCATCTGATCCACGCCCTGCGCCGCAATGTCAACATCACGATCCTGCTGTTCAACAACCAGATCTACGGCCTGACCAAGGGCCAATATTCCCCTACCAGTGAGATCGGCAAGATCACCAAGTCAACGCCGATGGGTTCGATCGACCGCCCCTTCAATCCGATCAGCCTGGCCTTGGGGGCCGGCGCAACGTTCGTCGGTCGCACCCACGACCTCGACCGCAAACACATGACCGAGGTGTTCAGGCGGGCCCATGAACACAAGGGGGCGTCCTTGGTCGAGATCTACCAGAACTGCAACGTATTCAACGACGGAGCCTACGACACGATCACCAAGCGTGATGTCCGCAGCGAGATGATGATCAACCTGGCCCACGGCGAGGCCGTGCGGTTCGGGGCCGACAACCAGCGGGGTGTGGTGATGCGCAACGGCCGGGCCGAGATCGTCGAGGTGGCCGACGTAGACGAGGCCGAGCTGATCGTCCACGACGAGACCGACGCCGATTCGGTGGCCGCCACCGCCCTGGCCTTGTTGGCCTCCGACCCCCAGACCCCCACGCCATTCGGCATCTTCCGGGCCACCGAGGCACCAGAGTATTCCGAAGCGGTGAATCAGCAGATTCTCACGGCCAACGAGCGCCAGGGTCCGGGTGATCTCAACGATCTGCTCCGCTCAGGGGCGACCTGGACAGTGAGCTAGCGCTTTCCGGCCTGCTCTCGATGTCACACTTCGATTGCGGGCCGGGGATTCGGCTTCCCGGTTGTTAGCCTGCTGAGGTGACCAGGTTTCCTTTCAATCAGGCCGCCGTCAAGCAGGTCGCTCGCTTGCTCTGGTCGGCACCGGCACTCGGTCTACTGCTGCTGTTGGCGTCCTGTGGTGTGAGCCGGGATGCGCCGAGCGACGCCGCTTTGCCGGCCGGTGGTGAATTCGAGCCCTCCGACGGCGATCACGAAGGCGACGACCACGAGGGCGACGAAGACCACGGTGACGATGCCGAGGGTGACGCTTCGGCTGAGACCACAGTGCCGACCACGCCGCCGGTGGAGCCGACACCGCCCCCGTCAACCGCCCCGGCGGCCGAGATCGCCGTCTCGGCCGACCTGGGAGCCGGACTGTGGGAGTTGACCCACGGCGAGTTGAACGATGTGGTCATTCCCACCTGGGAGAATCAGGAGTTCCTGGGTCTGGCATTCGGCGGGGCCGTACCCAACGGGTTCTATCCCGGCGTGACCTACGAGCATGTCGTGCGGGAGGCCATGAACCAGGAGTTGGCCGATCTGGGGGCTGAGGTGTCGGAGGCCGACACCAGCGCCGCTCGGGCCGATCTGGCCACCTTCATGCAGGGCTGGTTTGCCGATCAGGCCGATCCGGTGGCCGAGGCCGATCGGCTCTACAACGAGGTTCCCTACCTCTCGTTCGTGGTCGGCCAACAGGCCACCCAGGCGGCGCTGGCCACCGCCCTGGAGGAAAGCGGAGCGCTGATCGGTGAGGTTCCCTGTGTGCGCCACATCCTGCTCGACGACGAGGCGGCCGCCCAGGAGGTTCTTGACCTTCTGAACGACGGCGGCGACTTCGCCGAGTTGGCGGCCGAGCGGTCGACCGGGCCGACCGGGCCCAACGGAGGTGACCTCGGTTGTGCCCCCAGCGGAAACTATGTGCCCGAGTTCGCCGCCGCCGTCGACGGCGCCACCCTGGGTGAGTATGTCGGCCCGCTGGAGACCCAGTTCGGCTGGCATGTGTTGGTCGTCGACCGATTCGAGGAAACCGAGTTGAATCCGTCCGACGTGATCGGCCAGCGTATTCAGGACCGGTTGCGGGCGGCCACGGTGGAGGTGGATGATCGGCTGGGAACCTGGGATCCCGAGGCCCTGACCATTCTTCCAGCCGCCAGCCAATAGGACGACTCGATGGCCGAACGGCCGAACGGGGCCGACCGGCCGGTCGTGACGGTCATCGGGCTCGGTCCGGGAGCTCCGGATCTGCTGACCGAACGAACCAGGGCCGTTCTGGCCCGATCCGACCCCCTGTTTCTCAGAACCGCCCGTCACCCCGGAAGCGAAGAGTTCTCCGGTCGGGCCGTGTCGTTCGACCCGGTCTATGAGGAGTCGACCTCCTTCGATCAGGTCTATGGCACGATCGCCGATGAGGTCAGTGCGGCCGCCGTGGCCAACGGCCGAGCCACCTACTGTGTACCGGGTTCGCCGTTGGTGCTCGAACGTTCGGTGACCGAGTTGCGCAACCGAACCGATGTCACTGTCGAGCTGGTGCCGGCCGTTTCCTTTCTCGACGAGGTCTGGGCCCGGCTGGGTGTCGATCCGGTCGACGAGGGCGTCCGGTTGGTTGACGGCCACCGGTTCGCCACCGAGGCGGCAGGGGAGCGGGGGCCGCTGCTGGTGGCCCACGTTCATGCCCAGTGGGTCCTGTCCGACATCAAGCTGGCGTTGCTCGATCACGACGATCCCGTCGACGACCCGGCCATCGTGCTGCAGCGCCTGGGCACCGCTGAGGAGCAGGTGGTCGAGGTCCCGGTGGTCGATCTCGACCGTGCCGTCGAAGCCGATCATCTGACTTCGGTCTATCTGCCGTCGCTGGCCGCACCGGTCGGCCGCGCTCTCCTGGGCTCGGTTGAGCTGATGAGGCGGCTTCGGGTCGATTGTCCCTGGGATCGATCCCAGGATCATGCCTCGCTCCGCCGCTACCTGCTGGAGGAGGCCTATGAGGTGATCGATGTCCTCGACCGAATCGTGAGGTTGCAAGCCACCGACCACGACGACGAAGCATTGATCGACGCCTTCGACGAGCTGGAGGGCGAACTGGGAGATCTGTGGCTGCAGATCCTGTTCCACAGCCGCCTGGCCTCGGAGGCCGGGTTCTTCGACGTGGCCGATGTGGCGTCCACGCTGACGGCGAAGATGATCCGGCGACATCCTCACGTCTTCGGTACTGACAACCCAAGCCTCGGCAGTCGGGTGTCGGGCGAAGCGGTCACGGCGTCGGAACTCGACGCCCAGTGGGACCGGCTGAAAGCAGACGAGGGCTTTCGGTCAGTGGCCCTCGACGGGGTTCCGGTGGCCATGCCGTCGCTGGTTCGGGCGTCGAAGGTGATGAAGCGGTTGGCGGCCGAGTACGGACCACCGGGGGAAGGAGCCTGGCTGGCCAGGCTGGCTCCGAGTGGGGAGCGGGAAATCGACGTCACCGAACTCGGCCGACTCCTGTTGGCTGCCGTCCACCTGGCCCGCTCGGCCGGGCTGGATGCCGAGCAGGCGCTACGGGAGACGACCAACGAGTTGGTGGAGGCGGTGCAGGACGGCGCACGGCGGGGTGGGCGGCCCAACTGGGTGGTGGGTTAGGAGACTGCTGAACAGAACCTGGGGCGCGGCGGCCGGGCACGGCGGACGACGCAGGGGGCGAGATCAGCCCAACAGGCGGGCCAGGAGAAAGATCACCAGCGCACCGGCGGCCAAGGTGGCCACGTAGGCCATGGCGAAGGCTTTGACGTTGCCCCCGGTGTCGGCCGAATCAGACATTCCCAGGCTGGAAACAGCGAACGGCGATCGTACCCGGGGCCCGGTGTCGGTTGCCGGTCGGTCCCCGGCCCGAGCATCGAGCCGGCCGGTTGTGGCCGGCGGCAGAGGAGCTTCGCCTGACCTGTTGCCGGCCGACGGTTGGGCGGTCGGTTCGGCATCGGCTGACGGTTCCGTACCCAGAATGGGTGCCGACTGATCGGATCCGGTGGGCGGACCAGGGGCCGGGGTTCGGTAGCCGGTGGCCCCGTCGAAGTCACCTCGTCGGCCGCCGGACGTGCGCCCCAACAGGTGCTGGTCAGCCTGCCATGGCCGTACGGCCAGGCTCTGGAACATCTCCCGAACATCGGAGGCCGACAGGGGTCGCATGGCCGGGTTCTTCTGCAGAAGGGATTCGATGGCTTTGGCCAGATCCTCCGAGATGCCCTGGGACCGCAGATCGGGAGGTTCCTCGCTCATGACCCGGCTGATTATGGGATGTATCGACTTGTCGCCCTTGTCGACGAACGGTACCGAACGCATCACCGCCGCCAGCAGGCACACCCCTACGCCGTAGAGGTCGCTGGCGGCACTGGCCTGGGTGCCGCCCAGAACCTCAGGAGCGGCGTAGGCCACACTGGCGGTTATGGCTGCCGACGTTGTGTTCATACCGTCCTGTAGGCGGGCAATGCCGAAGTCGCCCAGCACCGCATCACCTGAGGATCGCATCAGAATGTTCTCCGGCTTGAGGTCGCGATGGAGAACCCCGGAGGAGTGAGCCTCGGCCAGGGCATCGGCCAGCTGATAGCCGATACGGACCAGCTCCTCGTCGGTCATGGGCGCCTGCTTCAGCCGCTGCCACAGGGTGCCACCGTCGATGTATTCCAGAACCAGGTAGGGCCGGCCGTCGTCGAGTGATCCGGCGGTGAAGACATCCACGATGTTGGGGTGACCGGACAGGCGACCCAGCGCCTTGCACTCGCGGTCGAAACGCAACCGGATGATCTCGTCCTGAATGGGGGCGTGGCCCACCTTGACCGCGACCTCACGATCGACGTTGGTCTGACGGGCCAGCCATACATCACCAAACCCGCCCCCGCCTATACGTTTGATCGGCTCGAAGCCATCTAGAGCGAACGTCTTGGCCATGGATGGTTGCGGGGGACTTCCTCCTGTCGGCGCGCCTCACTCGCTTTCGGGAGCAGATCGCCTCTGACAGGGTGCCCTGGGGCAGCCTTGCAATCCCGAAGTTGGCAGGGCACGAGTTCTCATGGCCGATCATAGTGGCTGCCCGGGCGCCAACAGTAGTTTGTCGACAAAGATGCGGATACTCGCAACAGTGATCCACAACAGCGACTGGCGCCGGCAACTCGGTGCCAATCACCTGTGCACCCCACACCGTACCGCCATCGTGGTCGGCGAGCTGCTAGCATCTCACTGCGGGCGGTAGGAGGAACGCAAAGCGTGAGTGTCATTCATGATGTCCTGGCTCGGGAGGTTCTGGACTCCCGAGGCAATCCGACCGTCGAGGTGGAGGTGCTGCTGGCATCGGGCGCCCTGGGCCGGGCCTTGGTCCCGTCGGGGGCTTCCACCGGCCAGTTCGAGGCGGTTGAGCTTCGTGACGGTGGCTCGCGCTATCTGGGCAAGGGGGTGTCAACGGCGGTCGAGAACGTCAATACGGTGATCAGCGACGCCTTGGCCGGGATCGACGCCTACCAGCAGCGGGAAATCGATCAGCTGCTCATCGACCTCGACGGCTCGGCCAACAAGCAGAATCTCGGCGCCAACGCCATCCTCGGTGTGAGTCTGGCCGCCGCCCGGGCCGCCGCCGACGACCTGGCCCTGCCGCTCTATCGCTATGTCGGCGGGGCAAACGCTCATGTTCTGCCCGTACCGATGATGAACGTGTTGAACGGCGGGGAACACGCCGACAACAACGTTGATTTCCAGGAGTTCATGATCATGCCGGTCGGCGCCGCCTCCTTCAGCGAGGGTCTGCGCTGGGGAGTTGAAACCTACCACGAGCTGAAGAAGGTGTTGGCCGAGCGGGGATTGTCGACCGCCATTGGCGACGAAGGGGGCTTCGCCCCCAACCTCGAATCCAACGAGGCCGCTTTGACGCTGCTCATGGAGGCCATCGAACGGGCCGGTCGCACGCCGGGCGATGAGATCGCTCTGACCATGGATGTCGCCTCCACTGAATTCTTCAGCGAGGGGCAGTACCGGTTGGCCGGCGAGGGTCGTGACCTGAGCCCGGAGGCCATGGTGGAGACGCTGGCCGGGATGGTGGATCGCTATCCGATCGTGTCCATCGAAGACGGTATGGACGAAGAGGACTGGGACGGATGGCGGCTGTTGACCGAGGCCGTGGGCGACCGCTGCCAGCTGGTCGGCGACGATCTGTTCGTCACCAACACCGAGCGGCTCTCCCGTGGAATCGAGGCCGGCGTGGCCAACTCCATCCTGGTCAAGGTCAATCAGATCGGCTCGCTGACCGAAACGCTGGAAGCCGTGAGGCTGGCTACCGTCAACAGCTACCGTTCGGTGATGTCACACCGTTCGGGCGAGACCGAGGACACCACCATCAGCGATCTGGCCGTGGCCACCAACTGCGGTCAGATCAAGACCGGTGCCCCGGCCCGCAGCGACCGGGTGGCCAAGTACAACCAACTGCTACGGATTGAACACGATCTCGGGGACGCCGCCCGCTATGGCGGGCGGATGGCTTTGGGTGCCGGCCCGAACCGGGGCGTCGGGGTCTCCTGATGACAGGGTTCCGCCGCCGAGGCTCGAGCCGTCGCCCATCCAGCGGTCGCCGTTCCGGACGCCGCCGTTCCGGAGTCAGCGACCGGTCCAACCGGCAACGTTCGTCGGTCGACAGGACCAGAGAGATGGCTCCAGTGGCCCTGGCCAGCTGTCTGGCCGCCGCCGTGCTGGTCGGACTGGCGGTGGTCCCGGTGCGCACCTGGCTGGCCCAGCAGGACAAGATGGAGGAGGCCCGCACCGAGCTGGTTCGCATCAATGCCGAGATCGCCGAACTCGAACTGCAACTGTCGCAGCTGCAGACCGACGACGAGATCGAACGCCGGGCTCGACAGGACTTCGATCTCGTGTTCCCCGGCGAGGAGAGCTACCGCATCCTGCCCGAGCCGAGCCCTTGAGTAGTCGGCGGCCGAGGTGAACCTCGGCCGCCGACACACCGCCCGGGAGGGAAGGTCGGGCGGCGAAAGAGACCGCTCGCGGGATTCCCACCCTTGAGGTCGGCGCCCGCGAGGGGTTGCTCCCATCATGGACCGCGACCGCCGGTCGACACAAGGGCGGGATTGGTGGCCGGATCAACCGACCTGCTGGAAGCGGACCAGACGGTTGGCCTGGTAGGCCTCAGTGGTATCGCCTTCGGCGAACTGCGTTGTTTCCCCGTAGCCGACGGCGCTGAGAATGTTGTCATCAACTCCGGCTCCGACCAGGTAATCCCGTACGGCGTCGGCCCTGGCCTGGCTGAGTTCGAGATTGGCGGCATCGTCGCCTCGCACGTCGGTGTAGCCCTGGACTTCGATCCGGGTGGTGGGATCGACGGCCGACAACAGCTCGGCGGCGGCGTCCAGGTCACTGTTGCTGGCCTCGAGGATGGTGGCCGATCCGGTGGCGAACTGAACCTGGGGCAACTGGTTGAGATCAGCGGTGACGGATACCTCGAGGCGGTCATCGATGATGCTGGTGACCCCGGGAACGGCGGCGGCGGCGTCGAGAGTCGGTTGTCGTAGGTCCTCGGTGTCTATTGTGCCGCTGACCGTGATCTCGGTGCCGGTACCGGCGGCGCCGGGGCCGGTGACTCCGGCCTCCTCCAAGGCGGCCACCACCTCTGGTTCCAGAATCACCAGCTGGTTGTCGACCGACTCGATGCCTTCGACCGCGGCGGCGGCCGCCTCGGCCTCGGCGCTCTCGGTCTGGCTGGCCACGAAGCCGGTCAGCACGGCGGCGGTACCGTCGTTGATTCCGGTGATGTCACCGGCCAATGGGTCTACCGCGGCCTGAACGTCGCCGATGGTCGGCTCGGCCGTGGTGGTCGAGGTGGTTGACGACGTCGAAGAGGTGGTTGACGACGTCGAAGAGGTGGCGGTGGTGTCCCCGTCATCCTCGCCGTCGCCATCCTCGTCGTCATCGCCGTCTACGGGTGCGGCAAGGGGGACATCGGCGTCGGGGTTTGCCACATCGTCGACGGCGGAAGCGATCGTGGAGGCCACTGCGGCGATGTCGGCGTCGTCATCGCCTCGCCAGATGCTCCAACCGAAAGCCAACAGCATGGCGGCCACGACGGCCAGTCCGGCCAGCAGTACCTGATCGTCGGCATTGACCCGCCACTCGGGGATCAGCTTGTCTCCGTAGGCTGCGCCGCGGTCGTCGTCGTCGTTGGGAGTGTTGGTCGTGGTTGTCACGGTATTGATTGACGGATCGGGGGTGGAGATAGTCGCGAACAATCTGAGTTGCCCGTCGGGCGCCAAACTGTGCAACAATCCCGGGGGAACAATATCAGAAAGGGCTCTCGTGGAGATCACAGTCGAGATCAACGGCACCAGTCAGACCCACGATGTGGAACCGCGAACGCTGCTGGTCCACCTCATCCGGGACCAGGCGGCGTTGACCGGTACCAACATTGGTTGTGACACGTCGTCGTGCGGGGCCTGCACCGTGCATCTCAACGGGGAGGCGGTCAAATCATGCACGATGCTGGCCGTGCAGGCCGACGGTGAGTCGATAACCACCATCGAGGGTCTGGCCGACGGTGATCAGCTCCATCCCATGCAACAAGCGTTCATGAACTGCCATGCCTTGCAGTGCGGCTACTGCACACCGGGCATGGTCATGGCCTCGGTTTCGCTGCTTGATGAGAATCCTCAGCCGACCGAAGCCCAGGTTCGGGAGGGACTCGAAGGCAACCTTTGTCGTTGTACCGGCTACCACAACATCGTCAAAGCCGTCCTGAGTGTGGCTGGAGGTGACCAATGATCCCGGTTCCGTTCGACTACGTCCGAGCCGCCTCGGCCCAGGAGGCTTTGGCCGCACTGGAGCAACACGGCGACGAAGCCAAGCTGATGGCCGGCGGACACTCGCTCCTGCCCATGATGAAGCTCCGCCTGGCCTACCCGGCTGTCATCGTCGACATCGGCCGGCTCAGCGATCTGTCCTATATCAGAGACGCCGGTGACCACCTGGCCATCGGCGCTCTGACTCGGCATCGCGACATCGAGATCAGTGAGCTGGTGAGCCAACACGCACCGTTGTTGGCCCATGCCACCAGCCACGTCGGCGATCCCCAGGTCCGCCACCGGGGTACGATCGGCGGTTCGCTGGCCCACGCCGATGCCGCAGCCGATCATCCTTCGGCCCTACTGGCGCTCGACGGGTCGGTGGTGGCCGGCAAGGCCGATGGCACCGAGCGGGTGATCGCCGCCGGCGACCTGTTCGCCGGGTTCCTGGAGTCGAGCTTGGAGCCCACGGAGATGATCACCGAGGTCCGGATCCCGAAACACACCGGGCTTGGCTGGAACTTCCAGAAGTTCAACCGACGGGCCCAGGACTGGGCCATCGTCGGTGTTTCCGCTCAACGCACCGGCGACGGCAACGGCACCAGGGTGGCGCTGGTCAACATGCACCCCACTCCGACACGGGCTGGCGCCGTCGAGGCGGCTCTGACCGGAGGATCAGGGGCCGGCGACGCCGCCGCGGCCGCGGCCGAAGGAATGGAGCCATCGAGCGACCTCAACGCCACCGTCGACTACCGCAAGCACTTGGCTCGGGTCCTGACCCGTCGGGCCCTCGAAGGAGCGGGGATCGCCTGACCGGTTCCGTGGTCGCCCCACCTGCTCGGTAGGGTTGAGTCATGAAGGAAATTCTTGGCGACCTGGAGCGCTGGCGAAAGCAGGGCAAGAGGGTGGCTCTGGCCCGCGTTGTCGACATCGAGGGTTCCGGTCCCCGGCTCCCCGGAGCGGCCATGGCGGTCAACGAGGACGGCGAGGTGGCGGGCTCAGTGTCCGGTGGTTGTGTCGAAGGTGCGGTGGTGACCGAGTCACTGCAGTGTCTGGAGGAGAACTCCCGTCGCATCGTCACCTTCGGCTACTCCGACGACGAAGCGTTTGCCGTGGGCTTGACCTGTGGCGGCACCATTCACCTCTATCTCGAACCGCTTGACTGGTAGCGGCCCGTGACCGACTCACAGCAATCCGGGTGGCTGTTCCCGGTCCTGCGAAAGGCCGTTGCGGCCGAGGAACCTGTAGTGCTGGCCACCATTGTCGCCGTCGACGATCCAGCCGATGGCCCGGTCGGAGCCAAGATCCTGCTCCAACCGGGAAAGGAGCCTCTTGGTTCACTGGGCAACGAGGATCTCGACCGGGTTGTGATCCGCGACGCCCGGGGTGAACTCTCAGCCGGGACCACCGGGATCCGCCACTACGGGCCACGGGGTGAGGCCCGACAAGAGGAGGTTTCGGTCTTCATCGAGTCGTTCGCCCCGCCGCCCCGAATGCTGATCTTTGGCGCCGTCGACTTCACCGCCGCCTTGACCAGGGTGGCCAAGATTCTGGGCTACCGGGTCACCGTGTGCGATGCCCGACCGGTGTTCGCGACCAGCCAACGGTTTCCCTACGCCGACGAGGTGGTGGTGAACTGGCCCCACAGGCTCTTGGCCGAGGTTGGATCCGAACTCGGAGCTCGGGACGCCATCTGTGTTCTCACCCACGATCCCAAGTTCGACGTTCCGGCCGTGATCGCCGCCCTGCAAACCGAAACCGGCTACATCGGGGCCATGGGGTCGCGCCGCACCACCAAGGACCGCAACGAGCGGTTGATGGCCGAAGGCGTCACCCAGGCCGAGATCGAACGGGTTCGGGCTCCCATAGGCCTCGACTTGGGGGCCCGAACACCGGAGGAGACGGCCATCTCGATCTGTTCGGAGATCATCGCCCTGCGTTCGGGCCGCCATGTCACGGCGCTGAAGGACACCGAGGGCGACATCCACCGACCTTGATTTCACAGAGTCCTTGTTCACAGCGTGTTGTCACAGAGTTCTTGTTCACAGAGCGTCGACACCGGAGTCGCCGGTTCGAATACGGACCATGACCTCGACCGGAGTGACCCAGATCTTGCCGTCGCCGATCACACCGGTCTGGGCCCCCTGGCGGATGGCCCCCACGATGGGATCGGCCATGGCGGCATCGGCCACGATGTCAATGCGGATCTTCGGAACGAAGTCGATCCGGTACTCCGCCCCCCGATAGGTCTCGGTGTGACCACCCTGGCGGCCGAAGCCTTTGACCTCGGTGACCGTCATGGCCGTCACCCCGAGCTCGACCAGAGCGTCCTTGACCTCGCTGAGCCGGTGGGGTTTGATGATGGCTGTCACCAATCTCATCATGATCTGGTTCTCCTCTCGTTCTGGTTCACTCCTCGAACCTCTTCCTCGGACAGCGTCAGACGACGGTCAGGAGCTCGGGACCGTAGCCTGGGCTGCCGTGCTCGCTCAGGTCCAGTCCCATCGACTCATGGTCGGCATCGACCCGGAAGAGCCCGACCGACCGCAAACCGGCGAACAGGACCGCTGACACGGCGGTGACGAACAAGGCGATGGCCAGACCGCCGATCAGCTGATCGATCAGCAGGCCGAAACCGCCGCCGTAGAGCAGACCAGCCGACTCGGTGGCGCCGTTCACCGGCGATGTGGTGGCGAACAGGCCGGTGGCCAGCAGACCCCAGAAGCCACAGACACCGTGCACCGAGAAGGCGCCCACCGGATCATCGATGCGCTGCCGCTCGATGAAGATCACCGAGACGACCACCAGAACGCCGGCCACCAGGCCGGTCAGGATCGTCCCCACCCAGCTGAATTCCCCGATACCGGAGCAGATGGCCACCAGCCCGGCCAGCATGCCGTTGCCCGCCATCGACACATCGGGCTTCTTGCCGGTGACCCACGATGTGGCCATGGCGGCAACACCGCCGGCTGCTCCGGCAAAAGCGGTGTAGACGGCGATGAGGGGAACGGCCATGTCGGCCTGCAGCTGGGATCCGGGGTTGAACCCGAACCAGCCGATGAAGAGGATCAGGACCCCGGTCATGGCCAGAGGTACGCTGTGGCCCGGTAGGGCCCGAGGCTTTCCGGAGTCGTCGAACTTGCCGGCCCGAGGGCCGAGCACGGCGGCAGCCACCAGAGCGGCGAAGCCCCCGGTCATGTGCACCAGGCCCGATCCGGCGAAGTCGATGAAGCCCAGTTCGTCGAGCCAACCGCCGCCCCACTTCCAGCTGACGACCAGAGGGTAGACGACCGCGGTGATGGCCACCGAATAGAGGATGTAGCCGATGAATTTGGTTCGCTCGGCCACCGCCCCGGAAACGATGGTGGCGGCGGTGGCGGCGAAGGCCACCTGGAACAGGAAGTCGACCGGTACCGCCAGCGGGTAGAAACCATCGGCCGACAGTGCCTCCGGGCTGACATCGACCAGAATCGATGTGAGGCCGGGAACGCCCAGGCCGGCCGAACCGATGATCCCGTTGAAGGCACCGGGATAGGCGATGCCCCAACCGACAAGGCCGAAGGCCAGCACACCGAAGCACAGATCCATCATGTTCTTCATCATGATGTTGGCCGCATTCTTGGCCCGGGTCAGGCCGGCCTCGACCAGGGCGAACCCGACCTGCATCAGCAGCACGAGGACGGCGCAGACGAAGATGAAGATGTTGTCGAGGACAACCATGTTCATGGCCCCGCTGGGGTCGCCCCGGTCGTATTGAGC
Organism: Acidimicrobiales bacterium; assembly: GCA_965216685.1. GTDB lineage: Bacteria > Actinomycetota > Acidimicrobiia > Acidimicrobiales > SZUA-35 > JAHELU01. The sequence goes on along the minus strand of OZ244195.1, from coordinate 435,846 downwards.
GGCCACCTCGGCGCTCTGAGCGGCGACCGGGGTTCCCCACAGCACCGACGCCGCAGCCAGAAGGAGTACCGCCGTCGCCACCCGTCGGACCCGACGGCCGCCGGATCGGGGGCGGATGACGAACGGAGCTTGATGGGAAGAAGGTCGCCTTGCCGTTGGCCGTGGCGACCGGCCGAGACTGATCATATGTCCTCCTCGTTGTTCACAGTGACGCTGACAGGGGAGACGCTACGGCCCCTGTGTTTCGTGGAGGTTTCCAGCCTGTTAACTACGCCACGGTTTACCTACGCCACGGTTTCCCCGTTGAGCCGCCGCAGAAACTCATAGACCTCGTTACGGTCCTTGGTTCGCTTGAACGGCGGTAGGGCGTTGATGAGATCCCACCGGTAGCCCCGGTTGTTGGCCAGACGGGAGTCGAGCACGGCGACAACACCGCGATCGTCGGATCGTCGGATGAGCCGACCGGCCGCCTGGGCCAGCAGTATTTGCGCCCGAGGCAGGTCGACTTCCCGGAACGCTCGGGCCCCGATGCGACTTCGCTGGGCTTCCAGAACCGGATCGTCGGGCCGGGGGAACGGGATCCGGTCGATGGCCACCAGGGTCAGGGTGGAACCGGGCAGGTCCACCCCCTGCCAGAAGGACATGGTGGCCGCCAGCACCGCACTGTCGTCGGCTTGGAACTGCTGGAGCAACGCTGACTTCGACCCTTCACCCTGCACGAAGACGGGGTGTTCGAGCTCGGCTCGGAGACGCTCGGCCGCTTCGGTCATGGCTGAATAGCTGGTGAACAGGGCCAGCGCCCGGCCCCCGGCCGCCTTGATCAAGCCGATCAGCTCGTCTTGTACCGCAGCCCGAAAGGCCGGGTTCTTGGGCGGGGGCAGATCGGTGGGGCAGTAGAGGAGGCCGAGCGCGGCGTAGTCGAAGGGCGAACCGACCCGGAGTATCTCGTGTTCGGCGTCCAAACCCAGCCGTTGCCCAAAGCCGTCAACCAGGGTGGCGCTGGTCATGATCACGGCTCGTTCCGGCCACAGGTGTTCATCGAGCAGGTGACCGAGGTCCAGCGGCGTGAGCCGCAACACTGGATTGTTGACCGAACCGTCGACCCAGATCACGTCGGCCGGACCGGATTCGAGCACCAGATCGATGTCGTTGACGAGACGGGTGGCCACCAAGGTGATGCGCTCGATGCGGGCGGCCACGTTGCTGCCCTCGGAGGCATCGAGCTTTCGCAGCGCCGACAGGGCCCGTTCGGTCCGATCCCGGGCCAGCACGATGATGCTGGTGAGATCGAGATCGATCGCAACCGACTGTCCCACCAGCGGGGTGAGAGCGCTGTCGAACTCGTCGGCCGATCGGTTCAGTCCGTCGACCAGCGCCTCGTCGGTCAGGATCGAACGCACCCGACGGGCCATGCCTCGGAGCCGGCCGCCGCTGAGTTCGGTCCCGCAGGTGGCACCCAGGATGTCGGGGAACTGGTGGGCCTCGTCGAAGACGACGACATCATGGTCACCCAGCAACGCGCCGCCGCTGGCCAGATTGAGTCCGTAGTAGTGCTGGTTGGTGACGATGATGTCGGCGGCGAAGGCCTCCTGCCGGGCCATCTCGGAGTAGCAGATCGAACCGGACGGGCAACGGGCGGCGCCTGGGCACTCGTCACCGCTGACGCTCACCGCCCGCCAGACGTCATAGGGTGGGGCCTCGTCGAGCTCCTCCCGGTCGCCGGTTGCGGTGGTGGCCGCCCATTCCAACAGCTTGGTCAGACGGTGATCCGGGTCGCGGCCCGACAGCAGCTCCAGCTGCTGGGACCGGTCGGCCTCCTGAAGGTCCTTCAACTGCTGGACGCAGAGATAGTTGCCCCTCCCCTTGAGCACGGCCGCCGTCACCGGTTGTTCGAGGCCGGCAGCCACCGCCGGGATATCCTTGTCGACAAGTTGACCTTGCAAGGCGATGGTGGCGGTGGCCACCACGGCTCGCTGACCGGATTCGACGATGGGCGTCAGGTAGGCCAGCGATTTCCCGGTTCCGGTTCCGGCCTCCACGATGACCACTCCGGGGGTCGGGTCGTCGTCGGATCCGGGAGGGGAGTGGCCGAGAGCGCCCTGTACCGCTTCGGCCATGGCCACCTGGCCCGGTCGTTCTTCACCCCCTCCGGGGAGCGCCTGGGTAACTACACCCAACAGATGCCTCATACTGCTCATAGGCGCATCCTGAACCAGGACCTTTCAAGTAGAGTGGGGGGGTTGGGATCGGGCCGAAAACCCGCCAGTGGCTCGGATTCCGGCGTGGCGAAGGATCGCGATGGCTGACGAACACACCCCTCAGAAAAGGGACGTCAACGAGTCTTTCACCTTAGACGCGTCCACTCCGACCGGCGACGCCTACGATCCGTTCGCCGAATTGATGTCGGTCTCCCCGGTGACCGATCTCGGCGCCCCCGACTCGGGCCCACAGTCCGACGGTGTCGACTGGCTGAGCCCGCTGGGTGCGGCTCCGGTGCCCAATGAGGCGCCGCACGTCGACTCGGGGGCGGCGCCGGATGTGCCCACTATCGACGACGTCGCCGGTCTGGAGGATCTGTACGCGCCGGCCGGCCCGACCGACGACTGGTTCGAGTGGAGCGTCCCGACGACCGGTCCACCGCCTGATGAGTCGGTGGAAGCGGCGGCCGACCCTCCTGATGTCGGGATGGACCACGATGTCACTGCCGAGCCTCCGGCCGCCACGCTGTCCACCCTCTTCGTTGGCCAACCTGAGTCGGACGAAGAGCCCGTCGTCGCCGGCCGGCCCTCACGGCCCGAGGTCGAAGGCAACCTGCTTTTCAGCACCGAACCGGCGTCATCCCGATCGCAGAGCCGGAACGAACCGAAGTCGGCCGGACTGTACCCGGTGGCGCTGGTGCCCAACGCCGTCCTGTCGCCGGCGGCGCCCAACAAGAGCGTTCGTGTACCGGGCCAGGTGCGGCGCCACGTTCGGGTGACCGATGCTCTGGCCGACCTGACCGAGCGCCGCTGGTTCTGGGCCTCGGCCGCCGTCATGGCCGGGGTGGCCGTCTTCGGCCTGATCGCCACCAGTGAGCTGGTGGCCAATCCCTTCGTCGCCCGCGACCGTCCCGATGTCGTGGCCGACAATCAGCTGTCGGTCCTTCCGGCCGCCGCCGACGGTCGCCCCGACTCGACCGATGACGACGACACGGCGTCGTCGACCGGCGCCGGTGGAAACTCTCGATCATTCACCTTTGACCCGATCGAACGTGAAGACCCGGCGGATCCGTCGACGTCGGTCCCCAACACCACGTCGAGCCCACGGCTGGCCACGACGGTTGTGACGGCAGCCGAGACGTCTTCGTCGACAACCATCAGATCGACCACGACCACGGCTCCCACCACGACCGGGCCGACCACGACCACGGTCCCCACCACCGCGGCGACGACCACGACCACAGTTCCCACCACGGCCGAGACCACTACCACGGCCCTCACCACGGCGACGACCCCGACCACGGCCTCCACCGGGTCGACTCCAACCACAACGTCGACGACCGAACCGACCACGACCACGGCCACGGTCCCCACTACGGCCGAGACCACGACGACCACCGCCGCCACCACAACCGACGACACGACCACGTCGGGCGGTGACGACGACGATCCGGCCGACCCCTGATTGGACCAGGACGGCGCTTCCGAGACTTGTGTTGAGAAAACGGGTACGGTTCTGATAATGAGCATTCAGGGCATCGATCCGTCCCGGATCCCCCGGCATGTGGCCTGCGTCATGGACGGAAACGGCCGCTGGGCCCAGCGCCGTGGTCTGCGACGAACCGACGGACACAGTGCCGGCGAAGAGGCGCTGCTCGACGCCGTCGAAGGGGCTTTGGAGCTGGGAATCGAGTGGTTGACGGTCTACGCCTTCTCCACCGAGAACTGGCGTCGCCCGGCCGACGAGGTGCGGTTCCTGATGCGGTTCAACGAGAATCTGCTGATGCGGCGGCGCGATGAGCTGCACGAGAAGGGGGTGCGGATCCGTTTCATCGGACGTCGTGATTGGAAGGTCCCGAAGCGGCTGATCCGCCGTATGGACGAGTCCATCAATCTGACGGCCGAGAACCGGCGGCTGACCCTCACCATTGCCTTCAACTACGGCGCCCGGGCCGAGATCATCGACGGAATCAAAGCCATGGTGGCCTCCGGCGTTTCGCCCGACTCGATCGACGAATCAACACTCGACAAGTTTCTCTATGACCCGGAGATGCCCGATGTCGACCTGTGGATCCGCACGTCGGGCGAGTACCGAACGTCGAACTTTCTGCTGTGGCAGTCGGTCTATGCCGAGTTCGTGTTCACCGAGACGTTGTGGCCCGACTTCCGTCGCCACCATCTGGTCGATGCCGTGGCCGAGTTCCAGAACCGGGACCGCCGTTTCGGCGGTCTGGGGACCGACTAGGACTCGGGCCGATGGCCCTGTATCGGGACGAAGGCGTTGTCCTCCGTACCTACAAGCTCGGTGAGGCCGACCGGATCGTCGTCCTGTTCACCCGGGGCCGGGGCAAGATCCGCGCCGTGGCCAAAGGGGTGCGACGGACCAGGAGCAAGTTCGGTTCCCGACTGGAAGCGGGAACAATCGTATCCCTGCAGCTTTACGAGGGCCGCAATCTCGACATCATCACCCAGGCCGAGCGGGTGGTCTCGTTCACCCGGTTACGGTCTGACCTGGAGTTGTACGGCCGGACCTCGGTGGTGCTGGAAATCGTCGATTCCTCCGTGGTCGAAGCCGAATCCAATCCGGCCCTCTACAAGCTGCTGACCGGCGCTCTCAACGAACTGGAGCGGAGCGGCAACCCGCTGGTGGTGGCAGCCTTCGCCGCCAAGTTCCTGGCCCTCGAAGGGGTGCAGCCCCGTCTCGACTCCTGTGTTCGATGTGGGGCCACCAGCGATCTGGTCGGAATTCAGCTGGCGGAAGGAGGTGCAGTGTGTCGCCGCTGTCCACCGATCGGTGAACCGCTGTCGGCCGCAGTCCGCCACGCTTTCTCACTGGTGCTGGACGGTCAGGTCCGTCATGTGCTCGACAGCACCGAGCCCGAGATCGCCCGGGAACTGGAGACGCTGGCGTCCCGGCTGATCGAACAACACACCGAACGACGGTTGAAGAGCTCAGCGGTGCTGTACCAACAGATTCAGAGTTGAGCCAGGGCCGCTCTTCATTCGTCAGTCGGGTTCGGGTGTGTTCGGGCGTCGTCAGTCGTCGTCCATGGGAAGCCAGTTGCCGGATTCGGCATCGTGACGGAACCAACCCCGCAGCGTGGTATCCCAGTAGATCCATGCCTCCCAGTCGTCGCTCCAGATGGGAGCCCGCTTGTCCGGCGCCGCGGTCGACGCCCGTTGGGGAGCGTTCGTGGCCAGGGCTGCCGGGGTTGTGGCTTGGGCCGGGGTAGTAGCCTGTGCCGGCAATTCGGTTTGGGCCGGGGTAGTAGCCTGTGCCGGCGCTTCGGTTTGGGCCGGGGTAGTAGCCTGTGTCGGCGCAAGGTCAGTCGGGGTCGGGATCCCCTCGCCCGGGTCGGACTCAGGAACACTGCCGGGCCTCAGAGGCAGTGTCGTGCGTTTCGGCTGGAGGGCCGGAGGCACGGCCTGGTCGACCGGGGTCGGTTGCGAGGCCGTCGGCGGCGTACCCTGGATGTCGGTTTCGGTCCTGTCCTCGGCCTCGTTCCGGTCCTGAGTCTGAGGTTTGGCTTCGGGCTGATGATCCTGGGTGTCGGCGGCACCGGGAGGGGTCAGTCCAAGGGCTTCGAACAGTGCGTTGTTGGTCAGCGGCATATCCGACAGCGACGACTCGGGCAGAGTGAGAGCATTGAAATCGGGCAGGGATCGGGTCAGGGGCCGGTCGGGCTTACGGCGTACCGGCTTCGGGTAGGGGTTGGTCGAACGCTCCTCAACAGGGATGCGGGCATCGGCCGCCGGGGGCGGACGGGTCGCCGGCTGCTCCGAGGCGTTGCCACTCTCACTCATGTCGATCTCGCTCATGTCGACGTTGTCTCCATCGGATACATCACCACCTAGATCGGGTGATTGGGGCCGTCTATTTAGGGAAGTGTCGGCGGGCCGGGCGGTTCGGGTGGTCCGGTGGCGAGGATGGGCCACCAATGGTCGAGCCGAGCCGGGGCTGACCGCCGGCGGTCCGCCGTTGGTCGCAGCCCGATGTGGGTCCGCCGCCTGCCTCTTCACAACCTCCGCCACTTCCACAACCACGGTCCTGGCCAGGCGGTCGCCGATCCGCTGGTGATGGTGGTTGGATGCGGCGAAGGCGTAGCCCGTCAGACCGGGGACGACGATTGGCATGAGATCAGCCGGCGAGGCCAGAGTGCGGACCAGATGGCGGGCCATTCCGGCCGACCTCCCGTCGACCGTGACCACCCGCAGCCCGAACAGGATCTTCCCCAGCGAGCGCCCGTTGGTGAACCGGGGCAGGGCGACGCCGGCCACCAGACCGGCGACCGACGCAGCCATGGCCACCAGAAGGACGTCGACCGTGGAGAAGGCCCACAACGTGTCACCCAGCAAGTGGCCGCGACTCAACGGCCCTGTCATCTCGCTGATGATCTGCTGATCGGCCGGAGCGAAGGCCACAGATCCGTCCGGGCGACGGTCGGCCGGGACCCGGGTGGCGGTCATTACCGCTGCTCCGCCCGTCATGACGGCCATGAAGATGAGATCGATCAGACCGGCGCCAACTCGCCGCTGCAGCGGCGGGAGATGTTTCTCCGATTCGGCCGCTGGCACCGGGCGTTCATCCACTGTGGTCCTGTCGGCACAAAACCAACAAACCCAAGACAAAAGGCAAATGACTGCACGGACGGAGCGGTTACGCTGCCTGGTATGGAAACTCCAGATCCTGATCTGTTCGACAAGATTGTCAACCTCTGCAAGAGACGGGGTGTCGTCTTTCCCTCGGTCGAGATCTACGGTGGTTTTCGTTCCACCTACGACTACGGGCCGGTCGGTGTGCTGATGCTGCGCAACGTCAAGGACGCCTGGTGGCGCTCGATGGTTCAGCTCAGAGCCGACGTGGTCGGCATCGATGCCTCGATTCTGTCTCCGCCCGCGGTCTGGGAGGCATCCGGGCACCTGTCCAATTTCACCGATCCGCTGGTCGATTGCCGGCATTGCGGAGCCCGTCACCGCCAGGATCAGATGGAGGACCCGAACACCTGCCCCAACTGCGGAACGTCAGGTGAGCTGACCGAACCCCGCAACTTCAATCTGATGTTCAAGACCCATTCCGGTCCGGTGGAGAGTGAAGGAGCAGTCACCTACCTGCGTCCGGAGACGGCCCAGGGGATGTTCATCAATTTCGCCAACGTGCTCAACACCGCCCGCAAGCGACCACCGTTCGGTATTGCCCAGATCGGCAAGAGTTTTCGCAATGAGATCACTCCTGGCAACTTCGTGTTCCGGACCCGCGAGTTCGAACAGATGGAGCTCGAGTTCTTTGTGCCCCCGGACGAATCGGACCAGTGGTACGAGTACTGGTGCGCCGAACGGCTGCAGTGGTATGTCGATCACGGGATTCCGGCCGAGAAGCTTCGGCTGCGGCCCCACGATGCCGATGAGCTGAGCCATTATTCGTCGGGAACCAGTGATGTGGAGTTCCTGTTCCCATGGGGTTGGGGCGAGCTTGAGGGTATTGCCAACCGCGGCTCGTACGATCTCGACCAGCATGCCGCTCATTCCGGCACCAAGCTGGAGTATTACGACCAGGCCAACAACGAACGATATGTGCCCCACGTCATCGAACCGGCGGCCGGTGCCACCCGAACCATGATGGCCTGCCTGATGGCGGCCTACGATGAGGAGCAGGTCAACAACGAAACCCGCACCGTGTTGCGTCTCCACCATCGGATAGCGCCGTTCAAGGCGGCCGTGCTGCCCCTGTCGAAGAAGCCTGAATTGACCGAACCGGCCAAGGATCTCCTGGCCACCTTGCAGCCACATTGGATGGTCGACTACGACGAGACGCAGGCCATCGGTCGCCGCTACCGGCGGCAGGACGAGATCGGCACTCCATACTGCATCACCTTCGACTTCGACTCACTCGACGACAAGGCCGTCACCATTCGTGAGCGCGACAGCATGGAGCAGATCCGCCTGCCCATAACCGATGTGGTGGGCTGGCTGCAGGACAACCTCACGTGATCGTCTGAGCCGACGATTCGTCACCGTTCCTGCAGTCACAACACCGCAATTTGAGACAGATTTGAAGTGATGGACTTGGGGAGTATTCCTCCCCCGCTGTGCGCTGTAGTTGTTGCTTGATCGAGTAGGTTGGTGTCGCGGTGGCGTAGTGGGGTGCTGGCTCGGCACGCCCTGTGCCGAGTCACGAAGGTTCGCAGATGGCAAATTCGGCTGACATACCACCGGTTTGGGTGACGGAGTTCGACGTGTGCAACCGCCGCGAGTCCGTGGTCGCCCCGACGGCGGCGGCTGATGGTCGACCCTACGCCCGGGCTCGAATCCTGGTGCGCTGCCTGACCGAACCGATCGGGGTGCTCACCGTCCCCTTGATCGACAACTCCACGGCCGGAAGCAGCGGTTCGGTCGATGTCGAACATCTGGTGGAGGTCGCCCATCGCCAGTTCGGCGCGGCCATAGCATCGATCACCGCCTCCGGTTCATCTCGGGAATCGCCCGGCCACGAACTGTCACCGTCATTGTTGGCCACCAAGGATCACCCGGAACTACCGGGCATCAGCGTCGTCATCGGTAGCCGGAATCGACCGGAGCGAGTCGTCGACTGTGTCAATCTTGTGCTGAAGCAGGACTACCCGGGACCGTTCGAGATCATCGTGGTTGACAACGGGGCCGCCGATTCGACCACCGCCGATGCTGTCCGAGGTAACTTCGGGCACGAGCCCCGGGTGCACTACATCCATGAGGCCCGACCTGGCCTTTCCCGGGCTCGCAACATCGGCTTGCAGGCCGCTCGTCATGAGCGATGCGCGTTCCTGTCCGATGACATTCGAGTCGAGCCGTGGTGGCTCCTCACCGTCGCCCGCGGATTCCTGAGATCGTCCGACATCAAGGCCGTTGCCGGCTGGTGTGCTCCGTTGTATCTGGAGAGCGATGCTCAGATCCACTTTGAAGGACTGCTGGCCTGGGGATCACGTCAGGGTTTCACCCCGCAGCTCGTCGGCTTCGAATCGTCGGAAGACCGATTGCACCCCTACCGACCCGGGGCCTACTCCAACGGCTCGAACATAGCCTTCGACACGGAGGTCTTCCGCCACCTGGGCGGATTCGATGAACGTCTCGGTCCGGGCACACGATGCCGGGGAGGCGAGGATCTCGATGCCCCGGTCCAGCTGCTCTTTGCCGGCCACCGCATCGCCTACGAACCGGCGATGTTCGGCTGGCATGCCGATCTACAGGATGAGCGACCGCTGAGTCACCAGCTGTTTTCCTACGGGATGGGTCTCTCCTCGTTCCTGGCCAAACATCTGCTCGATGCTCGGACACGGCCCGTTTTCCTGCGCCGGGTCCCTCACGGTGTGGGCGAAATGCTCGATCGAGGCACGGTGATCGACCAAACGTTGTGTGACGGGCTCAGCCTCGGTTGGCGGAACCGGGTGGCCCACATGGCCGGCCGCCTGGCCGGGCCCGCCGCCTTCGTGGCCGGCTTGACTTCTGATGAACCCCAACCAATTGCAGGACAATTGCAAGCAGATTAGGAGCAACAATGAGTAACTCACCCGCCGAGGTGGACACGACCGACACAGTCGTCGTGACGGGTGGTCTTGGATTTATCGGTTCGTTCGTGACCGACGCCTATCTGGCGCTTGGTCGTCGGGTCGTCATCATCGACTCGATGGTGAGTTCGGTCATCTCAACCGAGCCCTACGACGGCAACCCCAATTGCACGGTCATGAAGATCAGCGTGGAGGAGTACTTCGCTCAGGGAGGCACCTTCGACGGAGCCGAACGCGTCGTACACGCGGCGTCCCTGGTCGGCCCGGCCGGGATCCTCCGCTTCGCCGGTCGGCTCGGTCATGACATCGTGGAGGCCTGTCAGCTGGTGGTTGAGGAGTGCATCCGCTGTGATGTACCGATGGTCGACTTCTCGTCGGCCGAGGTCTACGGCCGATCAGGTCAGCTGGCCGAGACCGACACTATTGAAGTGCCGGTCGACTACTCGGTCCGTATTGAATACGCCATCGCCAAGACGCTCACCGAGGCCATTGTCGCCAACTCCCGTCACCGTGGCCTGCGGGCCATCGTCATTCGGCCCTTCAACGTCACCGGTCCCCGCCAGTCGGAGATGGGGGGCTTCGTTGTTCCCACCTTCGTTCAGCAGGCGTTGGAAGGTGAGGACCTGACCGTCTTCGCCACCGGAGAGCAGCTCCGATCGTTCCTTTCGGTCACCGACCTGACCCGCTTCATTGTGGAACACATGGATGACGCGTTGGAGTCGGGACAGCTGATCTACAACATCGGGAACCCCGACAACGAAATCACCGTTCGGGGCCTGGCCGAACTGGTCAGGCAAATGACCGAATCCGAGTCGAAGATCGTGTATGCCGACGCCAAGAAGATCCACGGCGATCTCTACGAGGAGGCCGAGTCGTTCCAGAAGAATCCTGTTCTGGTGAACGCCCCCGCTGTCGGTTGGAAGCCCCAGGTCGATCTGCGTGATCTCATCCAGGAGACCATCGACTACTACCGGCCGATCGTGGCCTCCCGGCGGCTTGCCGCCTGATGCCGAACCTGGCTGACCTGAACCGGGTTCTCATCGTCGCCCCCCATGCCGATGACGAGGCGCTGGGGTGCGGGGGGCTCATGGCCCGTCTGGCCGATCAGGGGGCGGCCATGCGGGTGCTGTTCATGGCCGTGGACGGCTTTCACCACTACGGTCTCGAGGGCGGTACAACCTTCGAGCAGCGCACCGATGAGATCGCCGCCGTCAGCAAGATCCTGCAGTTCGAATGGGACATCCTCTACGGCGATCAAGACCTCATCGAGAAGCTCGACACCGTGCCGAAGCGGGACATTGTCGACCGGTTCGAAACCGAGATCAACCAGTTTGAGCCCGATGCCGTTGTGATCCCCTCGGGTGATGACTACGACCAGGATCATGTTGTCACCTTCGATACCGCCCTGGCCGCCCTGAGGCCTATCGCTCCCGTCTTCGGCAAATGGCTGGTACCGAGCGTGCTGGTGTACGAGTCTCCCAAGATCATGTGGTGGCGGTCCGAGATTCCCCGGCCCGAAGTGTTCGTCGACATCAGCGATCACCTCGACCGTAAGCAGCAGGCATTGGCCGCCTACACCACCCAGGCCCGCCCATCTCCCCACATTCGATCGCCGGAAGCCGTCGCGGCCCTGGCCTGCCTGCGGGGCAAGGAGATCGGTGTCGAGCATGCCGAGGCCTACAAGCTGCTACGGGCGGTTCTCTAGGACCCGGTGTCACGGCCGGAACTGGTGGGTGACCGTCGGTCCAGTCGTGTAGTTTGGGTGCTCAGTGGGGATTGTCGACGAGGATGTGGCCCGGGTACGAGATGACAGCGACATCGTCGCGGTCGTCACCCAGTACACCCAGCTGCGTCGGGTCGGCCGGCGGTTCTCGGGGCTCTGTCCGTTCCATGCCGAGAAGACTCCGTCGTTCTCGGTCAACCACGAGGAGGGCGTCTACTACTGCTTCGGTTGCGGTGTCGGCGGTGACGTCATCACCTTTGTCAGGGAGAAGGAGCAGCTCGACTTTGTCGGCGCCGTCGAGTGGCTGGCCAACAAGTTTGGAATCACCCTCCGCTACACCGATTCCGGCGAGGGCGAGAACCGGCGCCGCCGGTCAAAGCTGCAGGAGGCGGTGGCCCAGGCCGTCGACTTCTACCACAACCGCTTGCTGTCGGCTTCCGATGCCGGTCCGGCTCGCAGCTATCTCAGAAACCGAGGCTATGACGGCGAGACGGTACGTCGGTTCAAGATCGGCTGGGCCGGCGGAGACTGGGATCTTCTGGCCCGGTCCTTGAAACTGTCCGACTCCGACCTGACCGACAGCGGACTGGGATTCGTCAACCGGCGAGGTCGCCAGCAGGATGCGTTTCGGCGCCGGGTCATGTTCCCGGTGTTCGACGCCCAGGACAACGCCGTCGGCTTCGGGGGCCGCATCATGCCGGGGGAGGAGGGGCCCAAGTACAAGAACTCCCCGGAGTCGCCGGTGTACGCCAAGAGCCGGTTGCTGTACGGGCTCAACTGGGCCAAGACCCAGATCGTGGAAGCCGACGAGGTGGTGGTCTGCGAGGGCTACACCGATGTCATCGCCTTCTTTGGTGCCGACATGGCGCGGGCGGTGGCGACCTGCGGCACGGCGCTTACCGATGATCACGTGAAGTTGCTGCGCCGCTTTGCCCGTCGGGTGGTGCTGGCATTCGACGCCGACTCGGCCGGGCAGAACGCAGCGGCCCGATTCTACGAATGGGAACGGACCCACGATCTCGACGTTGCCGTCGCCGATCTTCCCCCGGGGGTCGATCCGGGAGACCTCGGCCAACACGACCCGGAACGGCTTCGCAAGGCGGTGTCGGAGGCTCGACCGTTTCTGGAGTTCCGGGTGGAGCGAGTTCTCGCCTCAGCCGATCTGGGATCGGCCGAGGGTCGGGCTCGGGCCGCGGAATCCGCCCTCGGGATGATTGCCGAGCATCCTGATCCCCTGGTCCGCGATCAGTACGTGGTGAACGTGGCGTCTCGATGTCGTCTCGACGTGGATCTGGTGCGGGCCCAGTTGGGGCGCCCCCGTGACCGCTCGGCGTCGCCGGCCGATGCGTACTCATCCATCCCCGGATCGAGGCGTGGGGCCGGATCGGCCCGGGCCATCCTGGCCGAGGGTCCGGAGCTGGAGGCCCTCAAGCTGGCGGTGCAGGACAGGTCGCAGCTGGCTGAACTCGTTGTCCCCGAATTGTTCACCGATGAGCTTTGCGCCACCGTCTATGATCTCCTGGGCCGCCACAACTCGTTGCACGAGGTCATCGAGGCCGGTGGGCCGGAGGTGGGTGAGTTGGTGCAGCGGTTGTCGGTGGAGGAGACGTCGGCCACTCCCATCGATGTTGCCTCCCGCCTCTGGGAGCCTTACCTGGAGCGGTTGATGGTTGAAGGGAAGTCTGCGTTGGCCGTTGCCCCGGAATCGGAACGACATGACATGTTCACCCGGTTGGCCCACGAGCACACCTGGCTGCGCTTGAAGCTGGAGGAGGTTCGCGACCCATCGCGACAGGCACGGGCCATCGCAGACTTGCTAGGTTGGATTGAGGCCCCTGAAGGCGAGGAGCAAACTTGACCGACAAGCCGGCGCAACCCACCTGGTCGACAATCGAGGAGTACACCCCGCGATTGTTGTTGCGGGCCAAGGCCGGGCGTCCTCTGAACATGGAAGACGTTGTCGCTGTCATGCCCCGGGTCGAGTTGACCCCTGATGTGCTGGCCGAGATCAGGGACTTCATGGCTGCCAACTCCATCCCGTTCGACGAGGAACCGGTTGATGTTTCCGAGCTCGACGGCTTCCGTGTCCGTCGCCGTCGACGGACCACGGATCCCGCCCAGGCCGCGGCCGCGGCCATGGCTCGGGCCAGCGGTTCGTCCGATCCGGTACGGATGTACCTGAAGGAGATCGGCAAGGTTCCCTTGTTGAGCGCGGCGGAGGAGGTCTCGCTGGCCAAGCGGATCGAGTCCGGGTCGCTGGCCGCTGACCGCATGACCGCGCTGATCGAAACCGGAGAGTGGGCATCGATGGCCGTCGACCAGCAGCGCCGCCTACGCCGGGCCGTGGTCGACGGTGAGGCCGCTGCCCAGGATCTCACCGCAGCCAATCTCCGCCTCGTGGTGTCGATCGCCAAGCGTCACGTCGGCCGCGGTGTGCAGATACTGGATCTGATCCAGGAGGGCAATCTTGGCCTGATGCGGGCGGTGCAGAAGTTCGACTACACCAAGGGGTTCAAGTTCTCCACCTACGCCACATGGTGGATCCGACAAGCCATCACCCGGGCCATCGCCGATCAGTCCCGGACCATCCGAGTGCCGGTTCACATGGTGGAGTCAATCAACAAGGTCTTGCGAGCCCAGCGGATGCTCAGCTCCCGACTCGAGCGCGAGCCGACGGTACCCGAGCTGGCCAAAGAGGTTGATCTTCCGGCCGACAAGGTGGAGGAGATCCTGCGTATCGCCTCTCAGGATCCACTGTCGCTTGACAGCCCCGTTGGTGACGAGGACGACACCTCGATGGCCGACTTCATCGCCGATCAAGGGGCTGCCCCGCTTGACGTGGCGGCCCGCAAGCTGCTCGAGCAGGCGGTCAAGGACGTGCTCGATGACCTGTCGGAGCGAGAGGCCGAGGTCGTCCGGCTGCGGTTCGGCCTCGACGACGGCCGCCCCCGAACCCTGGAGGAGGTTGGCCGGGAGTTCGGCGTGACCAGGGAACGTATCCGCCAGATCGAATCCAAGACGTTGGCCAAACTCCGTCATCCGCTACGCAGCGACCGCTTGCGCGACTACCTCGACTGAGTTGCCAGGCGCCGCAGGCCGCCACCTCAGGCACACCACCTATTCAGTTGTCAAGGATCTTGTGTGCGTGTGGTTGTTGCCGGCGAACTTGGCAGAGCAACCTCAGGGCACGGCTGCCGTGGCCGGCTGGCGTCGGCGTCGTTTGGGGCGGCCTGGCCCACCCTCGGATGGAGGCGGCCTCGGCGAGGGTCTTGAAGCCATCCGATCGGGGAGGGTGCTGGCCTGCAACCGGCCATCCGGAGACCGTATGTCCAACCGCCGATCAGGCGGGTTCAGGCGAACCGACCATCCACCCTCATGAACCGAGTGGTGATGGCGGCAGCAGAGCGGAACGAGATTGTCCAGGTCGGTTTGACCATTGTTCTCCCACTCCTGGATGTGATGAAGCTGACAACGGGCCAGCGGTTGGTCGCAGCCGTGCCAGGCGCATGCTCGGTAGATGGCACGAACAGCCTGCCATTGCCCATCGGTTGCCGTGCGATGTCTACGCCCGACGTTGATCGGCACTGCCCGCTGGTCGATGACGATTCGTTGAATCACAGAGTCGCATGCCAGTCGAGCGGTTGACACCGGAGCCAGACGGTGACCGTCTGCTGTTTCATTGATCGTGTCCCGGTGTGGGCCGTGGGCGAACGTCTCCCAGTCGACAACCACATTGATGTGAGGGCGACCGGGGCCGAGTGAGCCGGCGGCGCCCGACAACAGCCCATAAGCGGCCTGGGCCGCCAGGTTGTCGTCTTTGGTGACGCCCCCGCTATTGGCCAACCGAGTGAGCTCGGCTTCCACTGCGCCGGTGATCGATTCGTAGCGCTCGGGGTCGAACTCGCCATGGACGTGGCCCATGCCCGTGCGCTCGTCGAACCAATGACGCCAGCGGGCCCTGGCCTGCCTGGTCTTTGTGTCGGCCAGCCCGTGATCGCACCGAATGCGATCGACCTCTCGGCGGAGTGTCTTGGTAAACACATCGGCCGGCTGAGATGCCGCCGCTGTGACGATGGCATCGGTGTTGAGCCGAGGTCGGTCGGCTTCATCGAGACCCTTGGCCGCGCCGGCGATGGCGTCGATCTGTACGGCTCCAATGCGGCCGGCCCGGAGCGCTCGGCCGACCTTGTCGAACTCACTCGCCAATTGGCCGCGGTCAGCCTCACGACGGGCGGTTCGGCCTCGCACCCGGCTACCGTCGCCCAGCAGCGTACCGTGTGCCCCGCGACCCCCCGATCGCACCGCCTGGGCCTCGGCGGCGATGGCAATCTCGACGAGTATCAGCTCAAGGGACTGCTGAGCGGCTCGTACTGCAGCCGTCAACTCGGCGAGATCGTCGGGGCGACAGACGGTGAGATCTACCTCGAGAACAGTGTCTCGCAGCGTGTGGAACAGCTCTACGGCCTTGGTGAAGGCAATGCCCTGCCCCGCCACAACGCCTCTGGAAATATCAGCACTCGCCATCGATCCGCCATATGCATCATCCGTCTGAATACGTCACCGATCGGTGAGAAATGATGCGGCCCCGATTCCGCTACCGCCGACACTAGCGTGCAGAACAACAGCTGTCAAGAACAAATGTTCGATGCGTAGTGAGGTCCGCCCAAGGTTAAAAATGGCCATCGGACGGCCGAAGAACTTGGTATCCTGACGGTTCGTCAATCCGGGGTAGCTCAGTTGGCAGAGCAACTGACTGTTAATCAGTGGGTCGTGAGTTCGAGCCTCACCCCCGGAGCCACCGCCTGACCAGGCCGAACGCCCTCTCACCCTGTAGGGGAGAGGGTTTCTTTCGGCCCGAAATCCAGGAATCATCCAGGAATTCGCCGTGTCAGATTCAGCGGCGACATGACGTGCGGAAGGGGGAAGGGTGATTGACTCGCCAACACTCGTGGCTGCCCTTATCGGCGGCTTCCTGGGCATCGGTGCATCCGTCGGGGGCGTTGAGCTGGCCAGGAGACGGCAGGCAGATCAATGGCAGCGCGAGCTATTGGCAAGCGCCTGCAGCGGTGCGCTCAAAGCCGTACAGCGGTACATGAGAGAGATCCTGAACATTGCGTTTTCCGAAGCGACTCGCTATCGCCGCGAGTTGGTCGATGGCGTCGAGCAGGTCTTTCCGGACGGGCAGTTTCGGGATCCGTTGCAGGAGGCAACCTTTGACCGAGTTGTATCGGACTGGAATAGTTCGATGCACGAACTCCTAATTGTCGCTCCGCCGGAACTCATCTCCTTGTCGAGGAAGATCGATTGTGAGTTGGATCGACTCCTGGACCTCGCTATCGAAGAACGCTGGTCACGGGAGGGGTTTCGATCGGAACGCGAGGCAGTCGGCCAACTCATCGCCCAGTTCGCCAATCAAGCGCGCCACAGCACTGGGGCCGCCAGGGTCGCACTTGACAACGTTTGGACCTGGGCCGATAACGCGTGAGACGACCTTAGTTCCCTCTTTCAGACCACATCGAGAACTAGGTTCGCAATCGCCACCGACAGCGCTCGATCAGCGTCGTCAACCTTGCCCGTGTAGTGCCTGCGAGCGACTGCCGGATCGTGGCCGGCTCTGATTGCAACCTGAACAGCGGAATAGCCGAGCTCCTGACCGTACGTCTCCATGAACTTGCGGAGTGTGTGGAACGTCAGATGATTGAGCCCCACCCGATCTCGTAGCCGGCGGAAGTAGAGGGTGATAGCCCCTGGTCTCCAAGGCTTCGAACCGTCGAGAGCGTCGGAGAAGAGATACGACTGCTCGACAAGATCTACATCGGCGGAAGCAGCTCGCTCGGCCATCGAGGAACGTTGGGTAGCGATGGCTTCCAGCGAGTGGTCGTCGAGAGCCACCTGGCGAATGCGGCGGTTCTTCGTCAGAGCCTCCGTCAAGCCCTGGCCCTCGATCTCGACGATCGAGTGAGCCACCAGAAGCGCGCCGTTCTCGAGGTCGATGTCGCGACCGTGGCGAAGGGCACACAGCTCGCCGCGTCGGAGGCCGGTTGTAGCAGCCAGGAGGATAAGCCGGGCGTACTCCGGGCGCTTCGAATTCTCAGCGGCCTTGATCAGCTGCCGCACCTCATCAACCGTCGGGACAACAGGAACCGAGCTGGTGACTGTCGGCGGGTCGGCCCACTGGGCCGGGTTCGAGTCTCGCCAACCCCACCGACATGCCTGCGTCATCATGGACGAGATCGTGGCGTGGATCTGGTAGACCGACCGGGCCGAGAGCCCGCGCCGCTGATGCGCTCCGTAGAGGTCGGTGAGCATCTTCGTTGTCACCTTCGTGACCGCCGTCGGGCCAAGGGTCGGGGCGATGTTGTGCCGGTAGGTCTGCCGGTAGTTGTTGATCGTCTTCGCTGACCGGCCTTTGCGTTCCAGCTCGATCAACCACTGTACGAACAGCTCGTCGACGGTGGCCGCAGTTCCACGATGACGGCCTCGCTCGACCTCGGTCAGCAGCTCGGCCCGGGCCTTCTTGGCGTCGCTTACCGTACCCCGGATCGTTCGGCTGACTTGGCGGTACCTGCCCGTGACCGGATCCCGCCCGGCGGACACGTAGACCTCCCATCGGCCGGTTGACAGCTCTCTGATGCCGACGGGCTTACGCCGCTTGCTCATCGTCGGGTCCTTCCAGGCTGACGATCCGCTCCAATGCGGAGCGGGGGATCAGGATACGGCCGCCGAGGGTGACCGAAGGAAGCTCGCCGGTTCGGACGCACCGGTAGGCCAGCGTTCGGCCTACGCCCAACAGGCGGGCCGCCTCCGTCACTGAAACGGCCAGGCTCTCGTTGTCCTCCCTGATGCTCATGGGTCAACCTCTCAGTTGTCGATGGAACGTGGCCACTCGGGGAGTCGAACCCCGACCGCTGTGATGGCGGTGGCTCCGATGCCGTGGCCTGCCTGACGGCTGCGGTGGCCGTCAGGACTTGGTTGCCTCCGGCTTTTTGGTCGGGCCCGTTCCGGCTCCCGGCGAGGCCGATGCCGGGGGAACCGCCGCGAGGGACGTGAACATCTCGGCCTGCCAGGTCTGGCCTTGGTTCCCGTTGATGGCCCAGTCCTTGACGACGAGGCCGGAGAACATGATCTCAGCGTCGAAGTCGGCCGTCGGCGGTTCCTTGGCCGCGACGGTGACGGTGATCTCGCCGTGCTCTCCGGCGGCGCGGTAGACGGCCACGCAGCGGACCTTCCACATGGGAAAACCCGTGTCGGGGTGTCGGGTCTGGTCCTTGGCCCGCTTCTCGGTGTCCCGGTCGTACTCGAAGTGTTGGGCCGTACCGGAGTACCGAAAGGTGAGTTGGGATGCATCGATGGGTTTGGTGCTCAACATGAGCGTTTCTCCTGTCTATGTGTTGGTGGTGGATGGTCGAGCCGGATGATTGGGTGCCGGCTCGCCTCGTGAACCGTGGTCGTGATGCCAAGGTCCCGGAGGACTTGGACGACGGACTCGAACACGTCCTGGTCGTCGTCGATCTCGAACGCGGCGAGAAACCGAGCTTTGGCGCCGTCTCGCCGGTTGGAGAGGATTCGCCACAGATCCCGATCGACTTCGGCCACGATCTCCCCTCCGGCGTCTTCGGCGGCCAGGTCCTCGTCGGAGCGATCCGGCCCTAGGTCGAAGAGATCTCGGAGCCCTTGGGACCAGCTGATCGATCGTTTCTTGTGGCTGGCCTGCATCCACTCGCGGAACAAGTGGATGTCGGCCACGTCACCGGTTTCGGCGGCGTCGTGTGCGATGGCGAACGGGGTGCGGTGTCCTTCGTCTCGTCCGACTTTGGTGTTGGTCATGGCCAGCTCGTAGCCGACCTTGGTCAGGTACTGGCCGGATCCGTCTGCCTCGTCCGCCTTGACCGGATCGACCCGGATGCCGAACTCTTCGGACATGGTGCGGCCGTGCTTGTCGGCCATGCGTTTGCACCACCGGTGTCGGATGGCGGCCCGCAGCGAGTAGAACGCCTCCTCGTTGACACACGGTGACATCGGAGCGCCGACGAACAACAGGACGTGGCAGTGCGGATGCCACCCGCTCGACCAGGCGTGGGTGACCTCCGCTGCTCGGACGTAGCCCAGCACGTCGTGGTGATCCTTGAACGACCTCCATCCGCCGCCGGAGGTGACGTAGGCCCAGCAGTCCGACAGGATCGCCCACAGATCCTTCAATGCCTCCCGGCGCCGGTGCGGCATCGTGACGACGACGTGGAGCACGCCGCCGCCGTTGTCGAGGTGCCGACGGACAGCAACGGAGATCTCGGCCGCTCGTTTGACCCGGATCTTGTACGAGCAGGCGACGCATGACCACACGTTGCCGCAGGTCTGGAGACCGGCCATGTACGCCCGGCCTTCGACCTTGGCGACCTTCGGGTTGCCCTTGCCTGTCGGTATCCGGCCGCACTTCACGATCCGTTGGGCCACGGTCAGATCGCCGCAGACGTCACGTATCAGGGCTTGCGCTCGCTCGGCTGCTTGGCGACGAAGCTGTCGGTTACGGCGCTGGGCTCGGTTTGAAGAGTTATCCGCCATAGTTACCAAGCCGCGTCCTGCGCCGCCTTCGGCGGCGCGGTCGGCCGCTCGCCCTCCCGCTGAGGGCTGACGGGCGGCGGCCTCCGCACGCCTCATGCGATGGGCGGTTGGTGGGTGCCTGGTCACTTCTGAGCCTTCCGGCTGCTCAGCTGGGCGAGGACGAGGAGCGCGCCGCAGGTGACGGTGGCGGCGGTCGACGTCGCGCCAACAGGCGTGCCTGTGAGCCCGGACACACCGACGGCGAGGCGCACCGCAAAGTAGCTGAAGACGGCCAAGAACAGGGCGGTCAAAGATCGGACAACGGGGATCAGGCTTCGCGTCTGCAATCCGAAGTCGGATCGGCCCGAGGTATCAGTCGGCCTTGATCGCCCGGACCCGTCGACTCTCGCGGCGAAGGGTGAGTGGTTCGGTCGGCTGGGGGAGTGGGCGCACGTCCAGTCCGATGCGGCTGCAGGTTGGGTGTCGTGGATGGGCGGCGCATCGCCGCCGGCTGTCGCCGTCGGAGCGATGAATCCCGGTCGGGGGTGGGCGACCCGATCGCTGCTTGTGTGTGGCGAATCAGTGTCGAGTGCACCGATGATGACCAGCTCGGCGTCGGATGTTCTTTGGGTGGTCATGATTGGACACACCCGGTGTCGGCGAGGTGGGAGAGTGCGTCATGGAGGTCTTCGATGCATGCCTGGACCGCTCGTAGGTGTCGGTTGAGGTCGTCGAGGGCTTCGTGGGCGCTTTGCACCTCGTCGTCGACAGTGAGCAGACCGTCGGGATTGTCGTGGCGGAGCCCGCCGAGCTTGTGCCGGGCGGTGAGTTGGCCGCCTATTCGGTTGGCGAGTTGTTCGAGGTGGTAGGTCAGCGGTTTGGCGGCTGCCACTAGGGCGGCGAGGTCAGGGACAGTCAGCTGGTGGTGCGGTTCCTGTAGGGCCGATCTGAGTGATTCGGCTGCCTGGTCGACCTTTCGGGTGATCTCCGGGACCGTCATCGCTTCTCCTCAATACGGGGCGGTTGGGACGCTTCGGGCAGTTGTTTGACGGGGGCGAACACGGCTTCGTAGGGCCAGCGGAGGTGAGCGGTCGCGGCGGCGTGGGCGGCGATCCAGTCGTCGTCGAGGTAGTGGGCTCGGGCTCTGACGGGTTCGGGGTGGTTGGGGTGGCCGACCATCCACAGCCCGCCGGGTTCGCCCGGTGGGATGGAACGCACATCAATGCGTTTGCCGTAGCCGCGTCCGAGGCACACGTCGATCTGTTCTCCGGAGGCCACTCTGAGCATGATCCGCAGCGTCAGTTGGGTGCGGATTTGTTGGTCGACGACCTCGTGAGAGGGGTATTGGGTGGCGGCCACGATGGTGATGCCGCAGAACCGGGACATGCGGGCCAGTGACCCGAGAAGAGCGATGCGGATTTGGGCGGCGTTGCGGCCGTTGCGGATCACGTCTTTCGTATTGCCCGTGGCGACGGCTTGGATGAGGTCGTCGGCATCGAACCCCGCAAGCTCGGCCAGTTCGTCGACCACGACGAGGACCCAGGGCCCGAGATCGGCGGTCCACATGCGACGGCCGAGCGATTGTAGGAACGCCGCCCGTCGTTGAATGAGGGCTCGGAGGTCGGCCAGGAGTTTGTCGGCTTGGGCGGCGGTGGTGGCACAGGTCGTCATGCGGGAACGCCACGGCCACTGCTCAACGAGTTTGAGGTCGACGCCACAGATGGCGGTGTCGGCTCGCCCGCCGACGGCTCCGGTGATGGCGTTGGTGACCCCGGACTTCCCGCCGCCGGTCAGCCCGGCGATGAGAATATGTGGGCAGGGACCCCACGGCAGAACCAAGTCTTGGTTGTCAAACCGGCGGCCGATGGTCAACATCACGACACCTCCCAACCCTCGTCGCCGTCGTTGTCGTCGGGCACCAGGAGCAGCGGCGGCCGCTCCAGCGCCTGACCGTCGTAGTCGGTCCACACGCTGGTCAGGTCGATGTCGACGGGGTCGGGGTCGATGGTGTTGGCGAGGGGGTCGGCAAAGGTGACGACCAGGCGGCCATAGGAGTCGGATTCGCGGTCGAAGTCGACGGCGACGTCGATGCAGTGCGAGATGTTGGCGGCCAGCTGGCCGGTGACCTCGTCAAGGGCGGCGAACGAGCGACCGGGCGGCGGGCCGACCCACCAGGCAACCGCCGGCCAGGTGACCATTGGCCACCAGGACATTTTCGGGTGATCGGCGATCGGACGAAGTCGAGCCGACGCGATGGGTTCCTTGCTGGTGCCGACCTCGGCCTGGACGCGGGTGGTCTTGGCGGCGACGATCGCCCAGTCCGATGGCCAGCGGCGGCGGACTCGCCATGCTTCACGCCATCCTACGAGCCACAGGAGCACCGGATGTGCTCCCCGTTCTCGGACGACCTGCAGCACGGTCTCAACCGCGACGGCGGCGGTCAACCAGGCGGCGAATCCCCACCCGAATTGGCCGGTCAGCGACCACACGACGAATCCGTAGATTGCCACGAACGTCTGCACGAGGTTGCCGACGATGAAGTGGAGGACCGTCCGGGTGCGGACGCTCGGAGCAGCCAGGTGCGGGTAACGCTCGGCGACGAACCGCGTCACCGGGCGTAGGTCCATCAGGAACCGCCACCACATGCGATACAGCGGATTCATGGCGACTCGTCTCCGAGTTCGTGGACCAGGATGGCCGTGACCCGGTAGCGGTCAGCGGGCTCGAGCAGCGAAAGGCAGTCCAGGACCTCGACGAGGGAGTCACCGGTCACGAACCCACCCGAGGCCCACATGCCCGAGCCGTCGAGCGGATGGCGTTCCCAGTCCCGTTCGACCGACAGCATCCACTCATCACGCACTTGTCTGGTTGACTCACCCTCGTGTCGGACATCACCAGGAGCCCAGCAGGTGACCTCGAAATCCGGTCCCTCGATCGCCCAACCGGGGCCGTTGAATGTCAGTGGTTCGGATCGACGGAGAGGTCCCGTGGCTCGGGTTCCGGCCTTCGAGCGGTGTCGGTGTCGTGCCATGTAACGATCCAACCGCAGTAACGCACAGCGGCACAGGGCCAATCTCTAGGCCAATCGTCGGGCGCTCAGAACTGTATGGACCTGCATCGCGCTGGGGAACTACACTGATGTGATGCTCCCCGATCCCGCCGATATCGGAGCACTGGCAGAAGTAGTCCGGGCCCGCCGAGAGGAACTTGGCTTGAGCCAGGCCGATCTTGCTGCCGCCGTCTGCCTGGTTGATCGCCCGACCGTGACCGGCAACGACATCGCTCGATGGGAGCGCGGGAAGCGCATCCCAAGATCCGGTGCCCGTCGGGCGTTGGAGACGGTGCTGGAGTTGCCGATTCACTTACTCGACCGAGCCGCCGCCGAACAGCGCGCTGTCCGCAATCCTGAGGAGCCGGCCATCGGGATCGTCGCTCTGGTGGACTCCGCCAATGCCGTTGGCCGTATCCGGGCGGCCTTTCTGGAGGCGAACAGATTGGCATTCGCCGACGCCGCCGAACCACCGAACTGCGACACAATCCAACGAGATCTCGATCGAGTGATGCTCGCCTACCAGACCTCACGGTTCGACGATATGCTCGACCAACTTCCCGATCTCATCGAAACGTCTCATCGGGCCACCTACTGCTATCGAGGCCGCCAACGACGAATCGCGAGTCAGGCACTGGCACTGTCGAGCCACGCCTCCGCCATGGTTTTGACGAAGGTCGGTGAGCACGATCTGGCCTGGATCGCATCCGATCGAGCCCTGAGCGCTGCGGATGATGTCGAGGATGAGGCGATAGTCGGGTCACTACGACGATCGATGGTCCACACTCTGCAAACCCACGGCCGCAATGATGCAGCGGCCCGCTTGGCTGAGAGAACCGCCGACGATCTCCGCTCAACGCTGCCTGCTGGTGACGATCGCCAAGCGTCGGTGTACGGAACGCTGTTGTTGGCCGCCTCGATGGTCGCTGCACGAGCTGGTGATCGCAGCGGTGTCGACGAGCTCCTGGAGGAAGCCGACCACTACGCCCGTCAAGTCGGAGCAGACGCCAACCATCTTTGGACTGCATTTGGGCCTACGAACGTGGCTGTGCATCGCGTCGCAACAGCGGTCGCCCTCGATGACATCGGGGCAGCCGAGCGCAACGCTGAAGCCGTCGATGCAGCCGACCTACCGTCCGAACGACGGATCCGGTACCTGTTCGACGTGGCCATGATCGCCGTCCAGCGCAGCCGAACCGACGCGGCAATCGCCACGATGCTTGAAGCTGAACGTCTCGCTCCCGAGCAGGTTCATCGTCACGTCATGGCCCAACAGATTGTCAGCCACCTGCGTAACACGAAAGTCGGCCGCCAGGATCCCCGCCTCGCCCAACTCGACCAGCGCACTCGTCATAGCCTCGCCACCAGCTGACGTTTCCGCTGCACGTAGTGGCGATAGGGTCGAGGCGTGAGCACCGATGATCCCACGCTCAACTTCATCACTCCACGGGTAGCGGCAGGCGTTCTCTTCACTGACGACCAGGACCGTATCCTCATGGTCGTCCCCACCTACAAGGACTACTACGACATTCCGGGCGGCTACGTCGAACACGGCGAAACCCCTTACGAAGCCGCCCAACGTGAGGTGTTCGAAGAACTCGGCATCAAGCCACCCATCGGGCGCCTCCTGGTCGCCGACTGGTGGCAAGACAGTCCCGAAGCTCACGGGGTCCCCAAACTCTTGCTTGTCTTTGACGGAGGCCAGTTAGGTGACTGCGACGTCGGTTCCATTGATATCGATGAGAGCGAGGTAGCTGAAGCCAGGTACGAGGAGCCCGCCAATCTTGACTCCGTAACTATCCCGAGGCTCGCTAACAGGCTCCGGAAGGCCTTAGGAGCACGACGAGGATCCTTCGTTCAGTACCTAGAGAACGGTACGACGACCGGGCCGACAGCCTAGAGTCCGACAGCACATCTGTCGTCACATCCACTACCCTCTTAGCCATGAGAACGGCCAAAGCCGTAGTTCTAACGCTGCAAGCGTTCTTGGCCGAACCCGACGGGGAGCTGTTGTGGGGCTATCGGATCCGCCAAAGAACTGGACTCCATCCCGTGACAGTCTCGGATGTGCTTCGGCAACTCCTCGAGGTGAAGTTGATAGAGGAGGCGGCCTCGCCTGTACCCGCTAAGACTTCGACCGGCAGCGTGCGGAAGTACTATCGCCTCACCGCCGGCAGCCGGCCGTTCGTGGTCAGTCTAGTTGGGCGAGATTCTCCGATCCGTTCTCAGTCATCAGCGCCGCTGCGGCCTTCGACCAACTGGTCCAGAACAGCAATCCAGAGCGTCTTGTGACCGAATTCGATCCACAGTTGGAATCCATCACGGGACTTCTTGTCATGGGCGTCGTGCTTGCGCTGACTGTGAACTTAGTTTCCGGAATGATTCGCGACTTCTGGGACGGAAAGCAGTCGGCTCCGTACGTCCGCTACGAAAAACGGTCGTTGAGTCAGGAGCGACCTGGATATATACCGACTTTCTTCGCCCGAACTTTGCTCCGTATTTGGTGTGCTGGACGGGGATCCAGTTCCAACTTGCTCGACCGGACGGAGCGGTTAGTTACTTGGCTCATGCACGGTGATCCCAACACGGTACAGATAGTTCGAGATGAAGTTCTAGAGAAGGACATCTTGGAGACGGACCAGTTGTCCTATCTATTCTGGGTTTTGCCAGGCGCAGCAGCGACTCGATTCTGTTCACTAGTTGGTCAGCTGTCCGGGGCGCTGGTCGGAGTCGGCACGCTCGTTATCGTTCCGTTGCATCTAACTCGGCGTCCTCTAGCTGTGGTTCCAGCCAGCACTGACCAACACTGGGCATCAGGGGTCGGCTACATGCTGGTTACCCTCGGGCTGATTCGCTGGGCGATGGCTGCCAGAAAGGATCCAACCTTTGGCCTCAACAGGCCGCTGAGGGAGGCGATTACCTTCCTCGGAATGGGGATACCGACTGTTCTACTTACATCATCATATATAGCTGTCGCTGATGTCGCCGTAGGTGGCGGAATGGCTGTCAGCTGGCTGGGATGTATGTTGTTAATCGCTCAAGCGAGTCCGATGGTAGACGACGTTGTCCGTCGGGCAGGACTAGTAACACTCAGCGTGGGCTTGGCCCTAGTATCTCTTGGTGACATGTACTGGCTGTACTACAGCCTGGCAAACGGACGCTGGTTATGGACAACTAGCATGCTGTTCTTGGTCGGTGGCGCAGCCCTCGGCAGCATCACAGCTGGGCTTGCTACCTACATGCAGCCAACAACCGTCAATTCCCGATCGACCTCGACGTAGCAGCCAATACGCGTGTAGGTCATCCAGGAGTCCATCCAGGAAACTAAACGAGCGGGTTGACATCTGCCGATACACAACGAACGACTGGTCCATTGAGTTGGCCTACTCCCAGGTCTGGCCGGCTTGATCCTAACGTCCACAACATTTCTGTTAATCAGTGGGTCGTGAGTTCGAGCCTCACCCCCGGAGCCACCGCCTCACCAGGCAAAATACCCTCCCGCCACCTGGCGAGGAGGGTTTCTTCGCCCCAGATGGTCGAGCCCGGCCCGCTCCCGTAAACGTCATAGGAGAGGAGCGTGCAGTTGTCCCGGCAACGTCGTCATCTACCATTGGCACTCCCCGAGCGTGACCAAGCGAGGGCGATATGAGCGGAACCTCACTGTCAGCGGCAAGATCCGAACTGCCGATCCGGATTACTGGAGCGGCCGTATCCGTGGTGTTGTTCTTCGCCGCATGGTCGCTGTTTCGGTTGATTGGCGACACCGGTGATGTCCTGCCCAGCGTTGGACAGCTGTGGTTGGCCGCCAAATCGCTTCTCGCCGGGGGTTCTGCAGAAGGCAGGAGTTTCTGGTTTCACCTCGGCGCAACGTCGTGGCGGTTGATCGTCGCCTGGATCGGCGGGGTGGCGCTGGGGTCAGCTGTCGGCTACGCCTTGGGAGCGAATCGAACAGTTCACCAACTTGTTGACCCGCTGATCAGCTTCATGAAGTTCCTGGTGCCGGCCGGACGATTCAAGCAACCAGTTGAGCGCCATGGGCGGCGAGCTGGTACTGGCTGTCCGGTTGACGTTGGTTGTCCCCGTGTTGGTGGTGGTCTCGATGGAGACGGCAATGGGTGGCAGCGGTCTCGGGGCGCTGGCCTGGGAAGCGAGGACATTCTTCCGTAACGACACGGCCTACGTGCTCTATTTCGCCATTGGCCTGTTGGGATTGATGCTTGATCTTGTCGTTCGACTCGTCGCGACGCTGGCGGATGAGAAGACTAGTATTGGCCGATGATCATCGGATTTCACACGGTTGTGTATTCAGACGATGCGGCCGCCACCAGGGCCTTCTTTCGCGACGTGCTGGGTTGGAGTTGGGTTGATGCCGGCGACGACTGGTTGATCTTCAGCACTCCTCCCGGTGAGATGGGAGTACACCCGATCCAGGGCCCCGACGGCGAAACGTGGGGCACGGCGGGAGTTCATCAGGTTTCCATTATGTGTGACGACATCAAGGCCACGGTGGCCAAACTCGAGGCCAAGGGGGTGGAGTTCGACGGTGAGGTTCTCGATGAGGGTTTCGGGCTGACCACCCGATTCAAGGTGCCGGGTGTGGGGGCCATGATGCTCTACGAAGCCCGCCATCCCCTGGCCATCGATCTCGACTGACTGTCTCACCCGTGTCAGCCGGCTCGACCGATCAGCACCGCATGGCCTGCCGCCTCGCGGTCGATCAGAACGGTGAGATGGTCGGCGAAAACTTGCCGAAGCTCGCCCGGGGCCGCTCGGAAGCGTCCCGGCCCCGAGCCGACCTCACTCAGCACGGCCAAGGCCAGCATCCCACCCGGTTTCAGACGATCGACCATCGGACGGTACAGCTCTTGATTGCGGTACAGGTGGCAGACGATCAGATCCATGGCCGGTGTGTCGGGGAGGGTCTCGTCGAGGTCGGCCTGCTCGAATCGGCAGCGGTCAGACAGGCCGAGCGCCCGGGCCCGGTCGGCGGCCCGGTCGATGGCCACCGGTGAGACGTCGACGCCCACCACATCGACACCTCGCCCGGCCAACCACAGTGAGCCGGAGCCCAAACCGCAGGCCAGATCGAGGGCGTTGCCCTGTCGGGGGAACAGGTCGACATGATCGGCGAACTGGGCCGGTGGACTCGGCGTTGCCGCCACATCGTCGGCCACCAGCAGTGCTCGGTAGCGTTCGTCCCATTGTCGCTGGTCGGTCTCACTCATCGGCTTCGGCACCCGACCGGTAGGCCTTCCAGGCACCGGTTGACCATAGTGACCAGGCGATGAGCACCGGTTGAAAGAACAGGCGGGCCAACCGTTCACCATCGGTGTCGAGGCCGGCGAAGTCAGTTCCTTCGATGTACTGAGCGATGTTGCCGGGAAAGATGGCAACGAAGAACGCCGCCACCACCCAGCCGACCAGGGCCCGTTGCCCCACCAGCAGGAGTAGGGCCAAGCCGAGCAGGATCTCGACCACCCCCGACACCACGACAACCAGGTCGGCGTCAACCGGAAACCAGCTCGGGACCTGGGCCTGGAACTCCTCCCGGAGGAAGCTCACATGACCTACGCCGGTGCTGATCAGAGCGCCCGCCAACAGCCAGCGGCCGATCGTGCGAACTGTCTCGTTCATCCGGTCATCCTTGGTTGGTGCGGTTGTGGGTCACGATTTCGTCGATTCGTTCGGCGTCGTACTCCAGCTCGCCGAGAATCTCGGCCGTGTGTTCACCCAGCTGGGGGGCGTGGTGACGCAGGCCGGGCGTTCCGCCTCGGAACATCACCGGTTCCCGCACCGTCCGGTATGGACCCTCGGACGGATGCAGGCCCGGCTCCAGCATGCCAACGGCGGCGAAATGAGGGTCGTCACCGATGTGTTCCAGGTCGACGACGGGCACGGCCGGGATCGAGTGTTCGTCGCAGATCGTCATCCATTGGGCGGTGGTCCTGGTCGCCACCACCTCATCGAGCAGCCCGTAGAGGGCGTCGACGTTGGCGATCCGGTCGTTGACCGTGGCGAAGCGGGGATCGGCGGCCACCTCCGGCTTGCCGGCCAGGGTGAAGAAGTCGATCCAGTTGCGGTCGCTGTAGGGCAGGATGCAGACCCAGCCGTCGGCCGAGCGGCGGGGTCGGCGGTGGACCGTCCGCATGCGCAGATAGCTGAACTGGCCGACGTGAGGCTCGAAGGTGTGGCCGCTCAGATGCTCCACCAGGTTGAAGGCCGCCATCGACTCGGCCATCGGCACCTCGACGAAGTCGCCCTGGCCGGTGGTGGCCCGCCGGTAGAGAGCGGCCAGCACGGCATAGACGATGTGCAGCGACGTTATCTTGTCGGCGATGATGCTGGGGACGTAGGCCGGCTCGTCGCCCAGCCAGGCGAACATCGAGGCGAAACCCGACGCCGCCTGAATCACGTCGTCGTAGGCCGCTTTGTCGGCGTAAGGCCCGTTGCTGCCGAAGCCGGTGGCGGAGCAGTAGATCAGATCCGGGCGATGGCTCCGGAGATCGGCGTCGGTCAGATTGAGTTTGTGCCGCGCCTTGGGTCGCATGTTGGTGACGAACACGTCGGCAGTGGTCACCAGGTCGAGCAGAGCGGTATGGCCGACGTCGGTCTTCAGGTCGAGCACAATCGACCGCTTGTTGCGGTTGACGTTCATGGAGAACGCCCCCATCTTGGGCGACTTCTTGGGGTCGAAGTCCCGCATGAAGTCACCGCCGGGCGCCTCGACCCGTATGACGTCGGCCCCCAGGTCACCCAGAATCTGGGTGGCGTACGGGCCCATGACCACGGTTGTCAGGTCGATGACGCGGATGCCGGTCAGCGGGCCGGACGGTGTCTCATCCATAGTTGGCCATGGTCGCCCAGCCGACGTCGTCAAGCCACACCAGCACCCAATTTTCAGGGCGACATGTCAACCTGACTGAAGCTGGTGGTGGCGGTCGATCCCAGCACGAGTAGCAGAAGAACCCCAAGGATGAGCACAATGCCGATTCCGGAGCAGGCCAGCGAGACCGACCTGAAGCGCCGTGCCCGTGTCTCCAGCCGCTGACCGTGGGCGGCGTCTCCCGACCAGCGGGCCCGGATTCCTTTGCGACTCGCCATCGAGGCTACGGCCGCTGATGCCAACGCCAGGATGCCGAGGGGCCAGAAGACGAAGAAGGCGCCGACGGCCAGGATCCACGGCATCGGGCCTATACCGGGTCGTGGCGGGGGACCAGTGGGCGTCGGGCCTGGGCCGGGGTCGACGGGTGGGCTCGGCGGTGGTGCGGGCCATGATCCCGCTGGAGGCGGTGGTGGCGGTGGGCCAGGGGGCGGCGGTGGGGGAGCGGCGAAGGGCGGCGGGGCGGTGTGGGAGCGAAACGGCGGTCGATCGCCCGGTTCGGGCCACGACGGAAGATGGGCAGGCGGTTGTTCCACGCCATGACTGTCGGGTGATTCCCGGTCCGGCTTGACCGAACGCCTATTGGTCGGCGGAACCTGTGTCCGTATCCTAGAATTTGGACAGACAAGGACCGGACAGAGCAACCCACTGCCCGGCCGCACATCGGGGCCTGTAGCTCAGTTGGTTAGAGCAAGCGACTCATAATCGCTCGGTCGCGGGTTCAAGTCCCGCCGGGCCCACCCGAAACGATTTGGCCGGTTGGCGGGTGATCGACGCGACACTGTTGGGGTGGCCCTTCGAGTCTTCATCACCGGTGCCGCCGGGCACATCGGCAGTGCGCTGGCTGATCAGCTCACCACCGCTTCCGGTTTCACCGTCACGGGCCTTGACCGGCGCCCAGGACCCCGGGTCGACGTCGTCGACGACCTCAGGTCGGCGTCGCTCGGCCGTTGGCTCGAGGGGTCCGAGGTCGTGGTCCATTGCGCGTCGCTCCACGCACCACACGTTGATCGGGAAGAGCCGTCGGCGTTCGTCGAGGCCAATGTGGTTGCCACCCACAGGCTCCTGGAAGCGGCCAGGCGAGCCGGTGTGTCGAAGTTCGTCTTCACCAGTACGACATCGGTGTATGGTCATGCGCTCGAACATCCGGATTGCGCGGTCTGGGTCGATGAGTCGCTGGCGCATCACCGCGAGACATCTATGACGTCACCAAGCTGGAGGCCGAGTCGCTGGTCAGCAGCTACAACACCCAAGCGTTGCGTACGGTCACCCTCAGAATCGCCCGATGTTTCCCCGAAGAACGGCGGACGACCGTCGTCAACCGTCTCTATCGTGGCGTGGACGTCCAGGACGTCGTCTCGGCCCTTCGATTGGCGATTGGGGCGACCCTGCACAACCTCGAGGTGATGAACATCGCCGGTCCTCGCCTGTTCGAACGGTCCGACCTACAGCGCCTGCGAGTCGACCCGGCAGGGGTGATCGCCGCCCGATTGCCCCAGGACCACCACCACGGGTGACTGCTATCCGCAGTCGGCGGTGGTGGTGCGCTCCACCTTGCCGTCGCCGTAGAAGATCGCGACCTGTTCGACCACCGGCCCGGCGTAGATGATCTGTTGCTCGACGGGCCGGATCAGCACCGATTCGCCGGACACGAGGGTGAAGATGGCGCCAGGTGAGTCGGGAGGAACCGAGATGTCGGCCACGAAGTCACCTTGTCCGTAGGCCACGAGCCCTCCCAGCTCGACCGCCGGGCGGCAGCCGTAGCTTACGCCGGCTCGCTCCCCCTCGCCCGGGAGCAGCGAGCGATTGCGATCCCAGCAGCTGTGGCCCAGGGCGTCAAAGCTCAGCGAATCGCCGTCGGTGCGAGCCAGTACCCGGCATCGCTGTTCCCGTGGCAGGTCGTCGGGAACGCGGTCGGGCTGTTGGCCGGCATCGAGATCGGCGTCGATGACCACCCAGTTGTCGGTGAGTTCGAACGCCACCCGGGCCGAGCCGACCGACGGTTGGCCGGCTCCGGTGCCGGGAGCAAAGTAGTCGATCACATCCCGGCGTTCGCCCGCTGTCAGATCTCGGCCGGCTCCCATCTCCATGACGAAGTCGACGTCGTCGAGGCGGTCGAGAAACTCGGCCGGTTCGCTGTCGGTCCGCTCGATCGACGAAGAGTCTTCGACCGGGTCGGCCACCAGGGCGGGGCCCAGTGGGAGCGAATACAAGGAGTACAGTGCTGTGCCACAAGCCACGGCCACCCCCACCATGGCGGCCACCAGGAGCACCCGGGACCACGACCGACCGGCGCCACCTGAACCGTGGCGTCGTTCGGATTCACGGCGCTCGATCTCGGCTCGTAGGACGTCGCCGTAGTCGCGAAGTTGTTCAACCAGGTCAGCTGTCATCGGATGCCTCCAACGCCCGTCGTAGCTTGTCGAGCCCCCGGGTCAGGTGGCTACGGACGGTGGAATGGCTCACGCCCATGACGTCGGCGACGTCCTGTTGAGACCAGCCGAAACAGTGCACCGCTACGACGGCCACTCGCTGGTGTTCGGTCAGTTGCTCCAGGGCCGAAGCCAAACCGGGTTCGACATCGGGAACTCGTCCGCGGTCGGGCGCCGGCAGGTAGCCCTGGGGCCGCCGGTACCGTCGAGCCGCCGACTGGCCGACCCGGTAGAGATAGCCGGCCGGGTTGGTCATATCGGACAACCGATCGATGTGCTCCCAGCCCCAGGCCACGGCATCGGCCGCGGCGTCCACCCCGACATCGGGGCCGTAGGCCGCCACCAGCGCCTCGGTCAAACGAGGACCGAGGGCGGCCAATTCGACCTCGGCCTCCATCTGTTGTTCCAGCGTCACTACACCTATAGACCGTAGGACGGCCTGAATCGTGACGAGGACCGCTCGATTTGTCGACGGCGAGGCGGCGACGGCGCCTCCCGTGATCAGCTGGTGTGGTGGACCTCCTGCAGGCCATAGACCGGAGTGTCGATGCCGGCATGGCGGGCCTTCAGCTGAAGGGCCAAATAGAGCGAATAGTGGCGGGACTGGTGCAGGTTGCCACCGTGGAACCACAACCCGTCCTGCTGGGTCGGCTTCCACATGTTGCGCTGCTCACCCTCCCACGGGCCCGGATCCTTGGTGGTGTCGGAGCCCAGACCCCAAACCTTGCCCACCTTGTCGGCCACGTCCTGGGAGATGAGATCGGCGGCCCAGCCGTTCATCGAGCCGAACCCGGTGGCCAGCACGATCAGATCGGCCGGTAGCTCCTCACCATCGGTCAGGACCACACTGTCGGGTTTGATCTCGGCGATGTTGACCCCGCTGCGCAGCTTGACCTTGCCGTCGATGATGAGCTGAGAGGCCCCGACATCGATGTAGTAGCCGGAACCCCGACGCAGGTACTTCATGAACAGGCCCGACCCGTCGTCGCCCCAGTCGAGCAGGAACCCCGCCTTCTCCAGCGCCTCGTAGAATTCGGCGTCTTCTTCCGCCATCTGCTCGTACACCGGGATCTGGAAGGTGTGCATGATCCGGTAGGGGATGGAGGCGAAGATCATGTCGGCGGTGTGGGTGTCGATGCCGTTGGCCACTGCCTCCTCCGAGTAGAGGTCCCCCAGGGCCAGCCGCATCAGCGTGTCGGATCGGGCGATGTGGGTGGTCGACCGCTGGATCATGGTGACCGATGCCGCCCCGGCCTCCCACAGGGCGGCGCAGATGTCGTGGGCCGAGTTGTTCGAACCGAGCACGATGCAGTTCTTCAGTTTGTACTCGTCGCTGGCTCGATGACGGGACGAATGGTGGATGTCGCCCCGGAACGTGTCGGCTCCCGGGATCTCGGGCACGTTGGCCTTGCCCGACATGCCGGTGGCCAGCACCAGCTGTTTGGGCCTGAGCGTAACCTCCTCGGTCGATCCGTCGTCGCCGCGGCGACGCACATTGA
This sequence comes from Acidimicrobiales bacterium, assembly GCA_965216685.1. Taxonomy (GTDB): domain Bacteria; phylum Actinomycetota; class Acidimicrobiia; order Acidimicrobiales; family SZUA-35; genus JAHELU01. The sequence continues at coordinate 401,989 of OZ244195.1, read as the reverse complement.
TCATCCACTCCTTGGCATCATCGTCGTAGGAGGCGTTGAGGCACTCGGTGGAAGTCCAATAGTTGAGCTCCATGACCTTGGTGTAGTACTCGAGCCAGTCGCCGATCTTGTCCTTGGGGGCGAACACCGGCCAGTTCTCGGGGAACTTGATGTAGGGGAGGTGGTCGTACCACACGGGATCATGCAGGCACAGCGACTTGTAGCGTTTGCGCCACGAGTCGCCGGGCCGCTCGTTCTTCTCGATGATGATGGTGGGCACGCCCAGCTGCCGCAGCCGTGCTCCCAGGGCGATGCCGCCCTGGCCGCCGCCGATGATTACGGTGTAGGGCTGGGTCTTGTAGCCCAGCTCGGCTTCTTCCTTCTGTCGTTGCTCCAGCCAGGTCATACGGTCGGGGTCGGCGCCGTGGGCCACACCCTTGGGACGGTTGGTTCCACGCGGCTCCTCGTGTCCCTTGAGTTCGGTCATGGCCGTCAGCAGGGTCCAGCACTTGTCGCCCTGCAACCGGATGTGACCTTCACCCCGGGCCACCGCGGTCTCGAAGGTGATCCAGGCCTCGGTGACCCCGTCGGCCTCTGTTGCCTCGCCCTTCACCTGCCAGTCGGTGGCTGCAGCGTCGGCCGCCCGGGCCTCCAGCAGATCCCGGACCTGATCCCGTCCTTCCACCGTCTTGATGTTCCAGGTGAAGGTGACGAGATCCCGCCAGTAGCATTCCTCGGCGAACAGCTCCGCCGCCCCCGGGTAGTTGGCTGCCGATATGGCGGCGTCGAACTGAGCCAGCCAGCTGGTGACGGCTTCGGTCGGAGTCGACATGGGTCCCCTCTTCTGTAACGTCTGGTCGTGGATTGTGTCGGTGGTCGCAGCGGGGCGACGGTGTGGGCTACGTCGCGGTACCGACGACAGTTTTATCACACCGCCCCAAGGCGGCGACAATACCGCTCAGGAGTCGATGGTCTGGGGCGACGGGTTCCTGAGATCGACCACGATGGGTTCCGACTCGGCCTGATCGCCGGCACCGACCCTGGTCAGGTCGTATCCCCAGCGGGATCGCAACGGCAGGCGGCTCCGACCTGATTCCGGGCCTTGCTCCGGCGTTTTGACCCCCAGGATCTGGTGCACCTGGGTGTGACCGTTGGCGAAGTTGACCGCAGTGGCGGCCATGTACAGCCGCCATACCCGGGCCTTGCCCTCCCCGGCCTCGGCCACCGCGGCCTCCCAGTTGTTCTCCAGATTGGAGACCCAGTGACGCAAGGTCAGGGCGTAGTGCTCCCGGATGCTTTCCATGTGGCGGGCCTCGAAGCCGGTTTCCTGCATGACCGACACCACCCGACCGACCTCGTGCAACTCGCCGTCGGGGAACACGTAGCGGTGGATGAAGCTGTTGCGGCCCAGGGTCGACTCAGGTCGACGGCGAAAGCGTCGGGGTGGCTGAGCCTTGTTGCCGATCTGGTGGTTGAGCAGGCGACCTTGCGGTTTGAGCTGGTCATTGAGGGTGACGAAGTATCGCTTCAGGTTGGCCAGGCCCACGTGTTCGAACATGCCGATGGAGCTGATGGCGTCATACGGCCCGTCGTCGAGATCGCGGTAGTCCTGGATGCGGATCTCGATCTGGTTGCTCAGACCGGCCTCAGCCACACGTTCCCGGGCCAGCCACGCCTGATTCTCCGAGATGGTGATGCCCACCACCTGGACGTCATAGTGGCGGGCGGCGTGGATGGCCATCGACCCCCAACCGCAGCCGACGTCGAGAAGGCGGTCCCCCGGCTTCAACCCGAGTTTGCGACAGATCAGTTCGTGCTTGTTGGCCTGGGCCTGTTCAAGCGAGTCGCCGGGCTTTTCGAACACCGCGCAGGAGTAGGTCCAGGCCGGGCCGAGAACCCTGCGGTAGAACTCATTGGAGACGTCATAGTGGTGGGAGATGGCCTTGGCGTCCCGGCGCCGGCTGTGGGCCCGGATTCGGCCCCCGAAGTCGACCTCCTCCGGTGGAATGGGCGGTCGCTGTCTCAGGCCGTCGACCCCTAGAACCTGAACCAGGTCGCGCACATTGCCCGGGGACAACCGGATACCGCTCAGGTCCCGTTTGAGGTCGAGGAGACTCCAGATGTCGCCCTCGATGTCCAGGGCACCGGAAACATAGGCACGACCAAAGCCCAGTTCACCGGGGTTGTGAACCAGATATCTGACTGCGTCGGCGCTGTTGAACCTGACCACCACCGGGGCGTTGGTCGCTCCCCAGGATCTTCCGGTCCAATCCTCGAAGCGTACTGGCGCGTCCGCTCCGACAAAGTCCGCCGTTACCGATTCGAGCGACATCGTCTGCCCCCCATGTTTTCACTGCCTAGCCAAGGTCGACCGATGTCAGGGGCCCTCTTCGACCGATCGATCGTCTCGCTCACCTCCACAGTACCGGCCGTTGGGTCCTGGGCGCTAGTGATTCGGGCTCGGGGAGCGGCCGATAAGGCCGAATTAGCCGACTCCAGGTCCGCTAGTCTCTGTAGACGATGAGTGATTCAGAGACGTTGGCCGAACTCCCCAAGGCCTATACCCCGGCCTCGGTCGAAGCAGAGATTTCGTCCCGCTGGCAGGCGGCCCGGATGTCGGCCGCCCCGGCATCGGTGCCGGCCGGTCAGCCCCGATATTCGATCGTGATCCCGCCGCCCAACGTCACGGCGCCCCTCCACCTCGGCCACGCCCTCAACAACACGTTGCAGGACGTCCTGATCCGCTATCACCGCATGAAGGGCGACGCCACCCTGTGGATGCCGGGCACCGACCATGCCGGTATCGCCACCCAGACGGTGGTGGAGAAGCGCCTGCTGGCCGCCGGGGTCAGGCGGCTGGAGCTGGGACGTGAGGCCTTTGTGGCCAAGACCCAGGAGTGGAAGGACGAATATGAGGCCGTCATCATCGATCAGCTCCTGTCGATGGGGGCCTCGTGTGACTGGGATCGAACCCGGTTCACCATGGACGAGATGTGTGCCACCGCCGTCCGTCATGCTTTCTATCAACTGTTCGCCGACGGTCTGATCTATCGGGGCAAGCGGCTGGTCAACTGGGATCCGGCCACCCGGACGGCGCTGTCCGACGATGAGGTCGAGATGGAGGACGTCGACGGCCACATGTGGTACCTGCGCTACCCCTTGGCCGACGGCTCGGGCCACGTCGTGGTGGCCACGACCCGGCCGGAGACCATGCTGGGTGACACCGCGGTGGCCGTCAATCCAGCCGATCCCCGGGCGGCCGAGCTGGCCGGGGCCCAGGTCCGCCTGCCCATCGTCGACCGCCTTGTTCCCATCGTCGAAGACGACTATGTGGTCATGGCCGACCCCGAATCCGGTGAGGCCAAGGCCCAGTACGCCACCGGTTTCCTGAAGGTGACACCGGCCCACGATCCCAATGACTGGGACATCGGTCAACGCCATGATCTTCCGGTCATCAACGTCATGGGCCCCGACGGTTCGATCAGCGCCGACCACGGCTGGGAGGATGTCTCAGACGAGGCCCGCCGCTTCGTCGGCATGAGCCGGGAGGAGGCCAGAGCGGCCATCGTCGAGTGGTTCGAGGCCGCCGATCTGCTGGAGGCGGTCCGCCCCTACAACCACTCGGTCGGGCACTCCTATCGCAGCCACGTGCCCATCGAACCGTGGCTGTCGGATCAGTGGTTTGTGGCCGTGACCGACGATCGCCTGCGGGGCTCGGCCCTGCGGGCTCTCGATGAGCAGAAGAGCCCACCGCTGCCTGACGATGTCACCCCCCGGGGTGATACACCGGGTGACGGTGGGATGACATTCCACCCGGAGCGCTATGCCCGGACCTACCACGCCTGGCACGACACGATCCGTGACTGGTGCATCTCCCGCCAGTTGTGGTGGGGTCATCAGATCCCGGTCTGGCTGCGAACCCTCCCGATCGACGAGCTGTCACCGGAGGCCGCATCGGCCGTCGAGGGAGCCGGGGTCGACGTTCCGGCCGTCGTCACCAGTCGCTGGACGGCGTGCGGTGCGGTTCACCACGCCCGCAAGACCACCGAGTTCGAGGTGGAGGAGGCGGTGTGCGTGCCTCCGGCCTCCACCCTTCGCCGGCTTGGTCCGGGAAATGGCGTGACCGAGGCCATGAGCGAGGTCGAGCTGGTGGCGGCGCTGGAGGCCGACGGTTTTCAGCGCGATCCCGACGTGCTCGACACCTGGTTCTCCTCCGGCTTGTGGCCCATGTCGACCATGGGCTGGCCCCATCCCGAGGACTATCCGGAGACAGTTGGTCTCCTCGACAGCTACAACCCGACGTCGGTCCTGACCACCGGTCGGGAGATCATCACGCTGTGGGTCAGCCGGATGACGATGTTCAACCGGTATTTCCTCGACGGTCGTCTGCCCTTCGACGACGTTTTCATTCACGCCATCATCCAGGACGGTCACGGTCAGAAGATGTCCAAGAGCCTGGGCAACGGTCTCGACCCCCGTGACATCATCCACAGCCACGGGGCCGACGCCCTGCGCTACACCCTGGTTCAGATGACGACCCAGACCCAGGACGTCCGCATGCCGGTCGACATGGTCTGCGCCCACTCCGGTGAGACGTTCACCCCCGAGTTCATCACCACCAAGGCTGGTCACGTGGTAGCCGCACCCATCCAGTCGTCTCCGTCGGACCCCGACAAGAAGATGGTCTCCGGTTACGGGCATGCCACCGGCGAGGTGGAACCAACGGCCGACATGCCGTTGGCCCGCAACACATCGTCGAAGTTCGACCTTGGTCGCAACTTCGCCAACAAGGTGTGGAACGCCACCCGGTTCGCTCTCGGTCGGATCCAGCCTGGGCTCGACCCGGGCGAGATCGACGTCAGCGCCGCCGGGGGTCAGGTCAGCTTTGCCGATCAGTGGATTCTGGCCCGCCTGCAGCAGACCATCGGGGTCATCGATCGGGCCCTGGACCGCTACCAGTTCAACCTCTACGCCGAGTGCCTGTACGACTTCATCTGGCGGGACGTGTGCGATCGGTACCTGGAGGCGGTCAAGCCGACCATCGACGACAGCCCGGTTGAGCAGGCCGTCCTCGGTGCGGTTCTCGACGCCGTGCTGCGGTTGTTGCACCCGGTCTCGCCCTTCGTCACCGAGGCCCTGTGGCCCCACGTGAGCGAGGTCCGGGGGGGAACGCTCCGGGGCATTGCCCTACCTCCCTCGGATCTGGTGGCCACTGCGGCCTGGCCCAAGGTCGACCCTTCGGTGGTCGATCCCGGCATCGTCGATGTCTACGATCGAGCCGACCAGCTGATCGGCGCCATACGCAACATCCGCTCTTCCCGCGGGGTCAAACCCCGCCAGCAGGTCACGGTGCACGCCCCGGCGGCAGTGCGTGAGTTGATCGACCGCAGTCAGGGGATGGTCGAGACGTTGGCCGGTGTCGGCCAGGTGCTGGCCAGCGAAGCCGGGGAACGGCCGGCCGGGGCCAGCCCGCTGGCCTTCGAGGGGGCCGAGATTCTGGTTTCCGGACTGGTCGACGAATTGGATGTCGAGGCTGAACGGAGTCGATTGCAGAAGCTGATCGACGGGAAGACCAGTCAGATCGCCGGTTTCGAAACTCGGCTGGCCAATCCGGGCTACGTCAACAACGCCAAGCCCGAACTGGTGGCTGAAACCCGCCAGCTGCTGGAGGTCGCCCGCTCCGATCTGGCCGCGGCCGAGGCGGCCATGGCTGCGCTGGCCTGAATTCGTCACCGGTGGGGTCCGGCCGTGGCCTCCCGTCGACCACTATGTTGGCGTCATGGACGTTGGAGATACCGTCGCAAACTTCACCCTGAACGATCAAGACGGCAACGCTGTCGATTTCGATTCCCTGATCGCCTCGGGACCGGTCGTGGTGTACTTCTACATCAAGGCGATGACGTCGGGTTGAACGATTGAGAGCAAACACTTTCGTGACCTGGCCGCCGAGTTCGCCGAACTCGGTGCCAGCATCGTGGGGGTGTCGCCCGATCGGTCCGATCGGCAGAAGCAGTTCGATGAGGCCAACGATCTCGGATTCCCGCTGTTGGCCGACACCGACAAGGAGGTGGCCAAGCAGTTCGGCGTGGCCCGCTTCGGCCCGCTTCCGGTCAAGCGGGTCACCTTCGTGGTCGGCACCGACCGGCGGGTCAAGGCCATCATCAAGAGCGAAGCCAACATGACCAAGCACGCCGACGAGGCGCTGGCCGCAGTACGGGAGCTGGCTTCGGCCTAACCCAACCACCACCCCCCGCCTTACCCCCGCCTTGCCGAACTTTGTGACTCGGACGACCCGTTTATGGGTCGTGGCGGTCACAAAGTTCGGACAGAGGTTCGGGCCGGTTCGGTTCATGACGTGACGGATGTCCCATACATTTCGCACTAATTGTATGGACGGATGGGTTGGGGTTCGCTAGCGTGTGCAGCTAAACCTGACTAAGTTGATCAGGTTTATCCGCATTGGAACCCTGTGAGGCCCCATGTCCGTTCTCGATCATCCGCCAACCGCGACGACGCATCTCCCGGCCGGAACCTATCCGGTCAATCTCGACCTCAACCGACGGCCCTGCCTGGTGGTGGGAGCGGGCCCGGTGGCCGCCGGCAAAGCGGCAGGCCTGGTGGCGGCCGGAGCCGCGGTCACCATTGTCGCCCCCTGGGTCTCGCCGGCGGCCCGGGCTCTGGTCGACTCGGCCCGCCCCGCCGTGAGCCTGCAACAGCGCCGCTACCGGTCGGGAGAGGCCGCCGATCACTGGTTGGCCATCACCGCCACCAACGACCCCGCAACCAACCATCAGGTTTTCGCTGACTGTGAGGCAGCCGGGATCTGGTGCAACTCGGCCGACGACCTCGACAACTGCTCTTTCATACTGCCGGCCATCGTCCGGCGTGATCAGGTGCAGGTCTCGATCAGCAGCACCGGCCGTAGTCCAGCCGTCGCCTCCTGGCTCAAGCGCCGAATCGACGACGTGCTCAGCCCTCACATCGGTCTGCTGGCTGAGGCGGCGGCCGAAGCCCGGAGCCGGATCCGGGATCGCTTCGGCTCGACCGAAGCCGTCGACTGGGCCTCGACCCTCGACGGCCACAGCGGCCATCTGCTCGACCTGCTGTCGACCGGACGCTACCAGGAGGCGGTCGATCTGCTGCTGGACGAACTGGCGCCGGGGATCGGGTCGACCGCCGCCGATCCCGGACTCCGGGGGGCCCGTCGATGACGGTCTATCTGGTTGGCGCCGGACCCGGTGATCCCGATCTGCTCACGGTCAAGGCGGCCCGGCTACTGGCCAACGCCGAGGTGGTGGTTCACGATCGGCTGGTGGGCGGCCAGGTGTTGCAGCTGGCGGCGCCGTGGGCCGAGATGATCAGTGTCGGTAAGGATCCCGACGGGACCCGCGTCTCCCAGAAGAAGATCAACGCCATCCTGATCGACCGGGGCCGCCGGGCCGACGTGGTTCGCCTGAAAGGCGGCGACCCCTACGTGTTTGGTCGTGGGGGAGAGGAGGCCATGGCCCTCCGTGACAGCGGCGTCGACCACGAAGTGATACCGGGTATCAGTTCGGCCCTGGCCGGACCGGCGGTAGCCGGTATCCCGGTGACCCACCGCTCTCTCAGCGCCGGTTTCACCGTGGTCACCGGCCACTCGGCCACCGACGGCACCGCAGTCGACTGGTCGGCCCTGGCCCGATCCGGCACCACGCTGGTGATCCTGATGGGTGCCCGACGAGCGGCTGCGATTCGCGACCACCTGTTGCTTGGTGGGCTTGCATCGAACACCCCGGTGGCCGTGGTCACCTGGGCCACCATGGCACGGCAGGAGACGAGACGCCTGAGCCTGAGCGAGCTCGGGGTCGAACCGGTGGCCAACCCGTCGATCATCGTCGTCGGGGCCGTGGCCCAACTCGACTTGAGCGCCGTGGTACGCCCGGCCCCCGGTCGGTCGCAAGCTCTCCTCCCCACCGCATAGACCCCACCCCGCCCAAACCCGACAGCTTCAAGGAGCCCCCATGACCCTGCTCGCACCCGAGCCCGGAACGACCGACCCGGCAGTCTCGAATCCCGACATCGCCGCCGATATCGCCAAGTTCGAAACCATGCTTGACCAGTATCTCGACGGGGCCTTGGAGGAGGATGTCTTCCGGGCCTTCCGGCTGGCCAACGGGGTGTACGGCCAACGCCAAGGTGGCCACAACCAGATGCTCCGGGTGCGGATCCCTTATGGCAAGGTGGCACCGGATCAGCTACGGATGCTGGGTGACATTGTCACCGACCACTCGCGTGGTTGGGGTCATATAACCACCCGCCAGAACATTCAGATGCATTTCGTCCAACTCACCGAGGTCGTCCATGTGCTCAAGCGCCTGGGGTCGGTGGGCCTGAGTACTCGGGAGGCTTGCGGTGACACGGTCCGCAACATCCAGGGCTGCCACCTGGCCGGTGCTTGCCCTCTGGAGGTCGTCGACATCAGCCCGTGGGCCGAGGCCGCCAACAGCCACTTCATCCGCAATCCGCTGGGCCAGCGGCTCCCCCGCAAGTTCAAGATCAACTTCTCCGGTTGCTCGGTCGATTGCGGTCAGGCCGTGTTCAATGATGCCGGAGCGGTGGCCGTCAACCGCCGCCGGCCCGACGGCACGGTGGAACAGGGCTTCCGGGTCTATGTGGCCGGCGGGCTCGGCGCGTCCCCCCATGCTGCCCGGGCGGTGGAGGAGTTCACGGCCAAGGAGGATCTACTACCGACCATCGAGGCCATCCTGCGGGTTTTCGACCAGGCCGGAAACCGAGACAACAAGCTCCGGGCCCGCATGAAATGGCTGGTGGAGCAGCTGGGTTGGGAGGAGACCCGGCGTCGCATCCTGGCCACTCGCCGCCTGCTGCCGGCCTCTGCCACCTGGCCCGGCGGTCTGCCCCCGGAAGTGGTGGCCCGGGGCGACGATCCCGCCGGCGGTAATCCAGCGGCCGGCACGCTGCCGGCCGAGGCTGCGTCAGCCCCGGCCATCGGTCAGGGGGTGGCGGTGGTGCTGGGCGACACCGCCGGATTCGACCGCTGGGCCCGGGCCAACGTGGTCCGAGGAACGGCCAACGGAACAGTATCGGCCTACGCCTGGTGCGAGCTCGGTGATATCACCGCCGCCCAGTTCCACGGGCTGGCCTCCCTGGCCGAAGACTTCGGGGTGGAGGTGCGGGTCACCAACCGCCAGAATTTCGTGCTACGGGGCTTGGCCGAGCAGCAGCTACCAGAACTGCACCGTCGTCTGGCCGAGTTGTCGATGGCTCAGCCCGGGGCTGAACTCAGCCGCGACATCGTGTCCTGCCCCGGGGCCGATACCTGCAACCTGGCGGTCACCCAGTCCCGGGGCCTGGCCAAGGCCATCGGCCAGCAGCTCGAACTTGAGGGGCTGGCCGAGGTCGGCGGCGTGCGGCTCAACATCTCCGGGTGCATGAACTCCTGCGGGCAACACCACGTGGCTGACATCGGCTTCTTCGGGGTGGAGCGCCGAGCCCACGGGGCGTCGTTGCCCGGCTACCAGATGCTGCTGGGTGGTCACCTGGGCCAGGAGCAGGTGCGCTTCGGCGACTCGGCGCTTCGCTTACCGGCCAAAGCCGTGCCCGAGGCCGCCGCTCGGGTGTTGGGCCGCTTCGCCGCTGAGCGCACGGCCAACGAGACGTTCCGGTCTTGGCTCGATCGCATCGGTGGCGCGGCCGTGGTGGCCTCCGAGCTTCGGGATCTCGACCAGGTACCGCCGCCGGACCTTGATGGCGACTTCTACGTCGATTTCGACGAGGCTCAACCGTTCAGGAAGGAGGTTGGTCGGTCGGAATGCGCCTGACCGCCTGTCTGCCTTACCACCTGCCTTGCCGAACTTTGTGACTCGGGCGACCCGTTAATGGGTCGTGGCGGTCACAAAGTTCGGGCGGGTTCGGGCAAGTTCCGGGCGGGTTCGGGGTCGAGGTCAGCCGTTGACCGTGGCTGGAAGGTGCTTGACGCCGTGAATGAAGCTGGAGTAAAGCAGTTCGGGCGGCCCGCTGGCCCGGATGGCCGGCACTCGTCGGAACAGCTCACGAAACATGACGGTGATCTCACGACGGGCCAGATGGGCGCCCAGGCAGTAATGGGGCCCCGGACCACCGAAGCCGACATGGGGCTTCTGTTCCCGCATGATATTGAACGCATGAGGATCGTCGAACAGTGCCGGGTCCCGGTTGGCCAGTAGGTAGAAGAGACAGACCTTGTCGCCCTGCCTGAGGGCCTGATCACCGAGCGTGGTGTCGGCGGTTACGGTACGGCGCATGTAGGTCACCGGACTGGCCAGTCGCACGATCTCCTCCACCGCCCGGGGGGCCAGCTCCTCGAAGTCGGCCTGCCACAGGGCCCGCTGATCAGGGTTGTCGGTCAGGAACTTCAGGCCCCAGCTGATGGCGTTACGGGTGGTTTCGTTGCCGGCCACCACCAGCAGTATGAAGAAGCTGGCCAGGTCGGAAGGACTGAGTTTGTCGTCCTCCACCTCGGCGTTGATCAGGATGCTGGTCAGATCCGTGCCGTCACCGCCCCGTTTGGACTCGGCCACCTCGTTCATCAGATCCGACAGCGCCTGACCGGCTGTCAAGATGGCGGTGAGGATGTCTTCGGTTTCGGCCACATACTCCGGGTCGCCGGCCCCGAGGATGATGTTGGTCTGATCCAACACGAACTCGTAGTTCGACTCGGGGATACCCATCAGATCACACACGATCTTCAGGGGAAGGGCCGCCGCCACCTCGGTGACGAAATCGATCTCGGTCTTGTCAGCCACCTGATCCACGATGTCTCGGGCCACCCCTTGGACCTTCTCCTCCAGCCGGGCCAACATGCGGGGGGTGAAACCGGCCGACACCAGACGCCGGAGGTGGGCATGGCGGGGATCGTCCATGGCGATCATCGAGTTGAAGAACTCGACGAACTCCGGTGGGAGATCCTGGGTGATGATTCCCTGGGCCGAACTGAAGATCTGAGGCGTTTTCGACGCCAGCAGCACGTCGGCATAGTTACCGGCGACCCAGGCTCCCGGCCCCAGGGGCAGCGGGTAGTTGTCGGGGACCGGAGGCTCGGGATGGAAGGTGAGTCCGCCGGCGTCCCGTAGCCGATCGATGTCGGCATCAATCTCAGGTGACGGTCGAACCCAGAAATCGCCGAGCAGCGGATTGATCAGCGTCGGGTCGAGATCGGCCATCTCGGCCGATGCTAGCCGACCCTCCCTCTCGGACGAAAACGGCCGTCATCAGCCCCGCAGTGGGACGCTGTGACATCGGTCAACACGATTGTGGGGTACTTTTACCCAAAAGTTCGGCCGATCGGATGACGCAATCGCGGACGTGGGGGAGAAATGGTACAACCTCGTCACAAAGGGTCATTCTTGACGAAAATCCCTCTACCCTGTATGACCGCCTGCCGGGGCGCGTTTTCCGGCAGATGTGACCGACTACTTGAGGAGCTCGCCATGGCCAAACAACGATCGAGCTTCGCGAAGTTGCAGCGGGACAAAGCTAAGAAGGAGCGGGCGGCTCAAAAGCGCGCAGCTCGGCTTAACCGCAACTCTTCTGACGAAGACTCAGTAACAAACGACGAGTCCACAGATGTTGTCGACATGGTTTCCGGCGACGGTGAGCCGTCGCCCCAGGAACTCCTGATGCTGGTGGAGGACCTTCACCAGCGCCGCCAGGCGGGTATCATCTCCGAGGAGGATTTCGAGGAGGCGAAGGTTGAACTCTTTGCCCGCCTCCAAACCTGATCGGAGGAGTCTCGCCCCGGCGAAACATCTCTGAACGTCAGGCTGGTCGCCGTGGACGAACTTCCCCTTAGTGAACGATGGCGCAAATGGCGCCAAGAGATTGATCTCGATGAGTACGAATCTCGTTGGGATCGGCTCGAGTCACAGGGCAAGCTCGTCCACGGCGAAGCCGATTTTGTCGACCGGTACGCCTCGAAACGAATTCTTGACGCCGGTTGCGGGATGGGCCGGGTCGGATTGGAGCTGGCCCGGCGAGGCTATGAGGTTGTTGGAGTCGACAACGATCCCGACATGTTGGAGCGGGCCCGGTCCCGGGAATCGGACGCCCAATGGATGCTGGGCGATCTGACCTCGATGACGTTCGACCGCACGTTCGACACCATTGTGCTGGCCGGTAATGTGTTGTTGTTCGTCGAGCCGTCTCGTCGGCATCTGGTGGTTCCCAATCTGGTAGAGGCCCTCGACGACGGGGGCTACCTGATCTGCGGCTCCTCGTTCTCGCCTCCCTACGATCTCAGCGGTTACGACGAGTGGTGCCACCACACCGGGCTGAAACTCATCGAGCGCTACGGGACCTGGGAGCGTGACCCCTACAAGGACGGTGCCGACTACGCCGTCTCCGTGCACCGGGCGCGAACCCGCCACGAACGCTCGAACTCCTCGGAAGAATTGCAGTAGAAAACGAGGCGACGCCTCGTTTTCTACTGCAATTCTTCCGCTTGGAGGGCACGTTCGATGCGGCGGACGCTTACCTTGGGCGCATCCGGGCCGGATGGTCGCAGATGCTGGGCGAACTGGGCGACCCGGAGCTCCTCCAGTTGCCACACCAGATCCTCCAATCCCTCGGTCAACCCCCGCTGTTCGACCAGCCGGCGATGCTGTTCCTCGACGGCCACACACTCGGCCGCCTTGGTCAGATCGAGCGACGGGTTCTCCGGTAGTCGATCGAGCCGGTGGTCGATGGCCTCCAGGTAGCGGACGACATCGTCAAGGTGGCTGAATCCGATGCCGGCCAGGAACCCGGGGTAGACCAGCCGGGCGAAATGGGTTCGAGCGTCGGCCACCGACACCGCGGTGGACTCACCAGCGGTGGCTTCAGCGCTGTCCAGCCGTTGTTGGAGATCGCCGACCAGTGCCACCAATCGCCCGACGGTGTCGAGCACCGATGCCAGACCGTCGTGGTACCGTGCATCCACCGCGGCCTGCAATCGGTCGAATCCGGCCGCCGTCCATGATGGACCGCCGGCGTCGGCTATCACCTGGTCGAGCACGGCGTCGATCGTGTCGTTGTACCACCCAGCGCGGGACTGGACGGGGGAAGCGGTCATGGCCAGTTTGGTCGATGTGTCGAGCAGGCGGTCGAGGGTCCGTACTGGCTTGGACAAACCGAGGCGCAACAGTCTGCGGGTGCCGAGCCACATGGCCTCGGCCTGCTCCTCCTGGTTGGCCAGAAGCTGGATCTCGACCGAATCGCCCCGGTCGACCAGCGCCGGATAGGCGGTGATGGTGTGGGTCCTTCCCTCCGACGTCGTGGTCCGGGGCAGATCACCGAAATCCCAGGTGGTGATATCGGAACGCAGGAGGCTCGACTGTTCGGCCGAGATCTCGGTGATGGCGGCCCGGGTGTGGTCGCTCAACAGTTGCCGCAGGGCATCGAGGTCCTTGCCCTCGGCCAGGAGCCGCCGGTTGTCGCCCAGGATCCTGAACGTCGGTTTGAGGTGGTCGGGTACCCGATCCCAATCGAAGGCCTCGGGCTCGATGACCGCGCCGGCCCGGGATCCCAACACCTCGGCCAGCACCGCAGCGAGGGGCCGTCGTCGATCCTCGGCCGCCAGCAGACCGGCGATGGCTTCGACGGTTTCAGCCAGCGGATTGAGAGACCGGCGAATCTCTTTGGGTAGCGAGCGGATCAGGTGGCTGACCACCTGTCCTCGGAGCCCGGGCACCGTCCATTCGAACATTCGAGGGTCGAGCTGGTTAAGTACCTCAACCGGAACGTGCACACTCAGGCCGTCGATGGCGCTGTCGCCGTCGTGGACGTAGGCCAGCTCGAGATCAAGTGAGCCGTCAACCCAGCGGTTGGGATAGTCGTCGACGTCGACCGGAGGGCCGTCGGAAGTGACAAGATCGGCCATCGTCATGTGCAAGAGCCGGGGGTTGGCCGCTCGTTCTCTCGACCACCAGCGATTGAAGTGGGCGGCCGATGTGATATCGGCGGGCAGCCGCTGGTCGAAGAACCGTTGTTGGGTCTCGGAGTCGGCCACCAGGGGGCGGCGGGCCCTGGTCTGCAATTCCTCCACCTCGGCTCGTAGCTCCCGATTGTGCTCCACGAAATCGTGGTTCGAGTCCCAGTCTCCCTCGACCAGGGCGTGGTGAATGAACAGTCGGCGTCCCAGTTCGGGGTCGACTGAACCGACGGTCCGGCGCCGGTCGTCGACCACCGGCAGACCATAGAGCGTGACTCGTTCGATGGTGTAGGCCACCCCGTCGGTGGCTGACCAGCTCGGGTCACGGTAGGAGCTCTTGGTCAGGTAGCGACCCAGCTCATCGGCCCATGCCGGTTCAATGGGGGCGGCCATGCGAGCCCACATCTGGTTCGTCTCGATCAGCTCCGCTGCCATCACCCATGGCGGTGGTTGATCGGATAGAACCGACTCCCGACCAAGTCGGAATCGAGCGGCCCGCGCTCCCTGGTACCAGGTGGGCTGTGGCCGCCCTCGACCTCCGACCCGGCCGCCGGCCCCCCGTTTGCCTTTGGTGTTGTCGAGTCGCATGCCGATGTGGGACAGCAGGCCGGAGAGCAGGCAGCGGTGAATGGCCTCGGCCCTGGCCCGGTTGCCGCTCGTCTCATATCCCAGCTCGGCCGCTGTTTGCTCCAGCTGGTGGCGGGTGTCCTCCCATTCCCGCACCCGGTTGTAGTTGAGGAACTGGCGACGACAGGCCCGCCGGAACTGATTGTGGGACAGCTCACCCCGAAGCTTGTTGACATGGCGCCACAGCTTGAGCAGGGTTATGAAGTCGGAGCTCGGATGGTGGAACCGCCGATGCGACTCGGCCGCCTCCGCTTCACGGTCGGTGGGCCGCTCCCGGGGATCCTGGATGGACAGAGCGGCCACGATGATCAGAACCTCGGCCAGGGCGCCGTTGTCGGCGGCCTCGATGATCATGCGGGCGAACCGGGGATCGACCGGCAATCGGGCCAGCTCCCGACCCAGGGGAGTCAGCCACTCCTTGGTGCCGTGACGCTCGGGGTCCAGGGCGTCCAGCTCCTCCAGCAGAGCGACACCGTCGGCGATACCACGATCGTCGGGCGGTTCCACGAAGGGGAACGAGGATATGTCGCCCAGCCCCAGGGCAGCCATCTGCAGAATGACCGACGCCAGGTTGGTCCGCAGGATCTCGGGCTCGGTGAACTCGTCCCTGCTCTCGAAGTCCTCCTCGGAGTAGAGGCGAACACAGATGCCCGGTCCGATGCGGCCGCAGCGCCCCGCCCGCTGGTTGGCCGACGCTTGGGAGATGTCCTCGATGGGAAGCCGCTGAACCTTGGTTCGGGTGTTGTAGCGGGAGATCCGGGCTTTGCCGGGGTCGATGACATAGCGGATGCCCGGCACCGTCACCGAGGTCTCGGCCACGTTGGTGGCCAAGACGATCCGCCGGCCCTGGTGGGGGCGGAAGACCCGATGCTGCTCGGCCGCCGACAACCGGGCATAGAGGGGAAAGATCTCAGTCGAGGCCAGATTGAGGTCGGCCAGTACCTCGGCCGTTTCCCGGATGTCACGCTCGCCGGGCAGGAACACCAGCATGTCGCCCGGCCCTTCACCGGCCAGTTGCCGCACCGCCCGGGCAATGGCCTCAGGCTGGGTCAATGGCAGATCGTCGGTGTTGTCGGGAGTGTCATAGGGCCGATAGCGGAGTTCGACCGGGTAGGTGCGGCCCGAGACCTCGATGATCGGAGCGTCGTCGAAGTGGTGGGAGAACCGTTCGACGTCGATGGTGGCCGACGTGACGATGACGTGGAGGTCGGGCCGCTGGGGGAGCAGCCGGCGAAGGTAACCCAGAATGAAGTCGATGTTGAGGCTACGCTCATGAGCTTCGTCGATGATGATGGTGTCGTAACGGCTGAGCCGGCGATCCCGCTGCAGCTCGTTGAGCAGGATGCCGTCGGTCATCAACCGGATGACGGTGCGCGGTCCGACTCGGTCGTTGAACCGGACCGAGAAGCCGACGAAGTGGCCGACCTCGGTGCTGGTTTCCTCGGCGATGCGTTCGGCGATGGAGCGGGCGGCCAGCCGCCTCGGCTGGGTATGACCGATCAGGCCCTCCGTGCCCCGACCGGCCTCCAGACAGAGCTTGGGCAGCTGGGTGCTCTTTCCCGAACCGGTTTCGCCGGCCACAATGACGACCTGATTGGACCGGATGGCCTCCACGAGCTCGCCTCGGCGATCGGTGATGGGCAGCTCGGCCGGGTAGGCAATGGCTGAGCGGAAGCCCTCCAGGTCGCTGGGGGTTGCCGGCGGGCCGTTGGAAGGGTCGGGGTGGGAGTTAGAACTCACCCAGCCAGGCCGGGGCGTGGTCGAGCAGAAACTCGCTGACCCGATAGCAGTCGTCGAGGGCGTCGCACAGCGATTCCCGGTGCATGAACAGATCGTCGAGACGGAGTTCCAGGGCGGCGGTGATGGAGAGCGTTCGTTCGGCGGCGTCGGTGACCTCGGCCGTGGAGTCGATGGCCGCCACCCTGAGCGGCAGGTTGGCCCCTCCGATGCCGGCCAGCTCGGTGGCCAGCACCAGGAGATCGGGGGCGGCGGTCAGTGGCGGCAGTATCCAGGTGAACATGAGCGGGATCGTCAAACCGGTTTCGGGTTCGGCCTCGTCGTGGAGTGAGAGCATGTGGTCCTCAAAGGCCATAACCGTGCGGGGGTCGAGGTCGACCGAGAGGTGGAGATCGAGCGGGCCGCCACAGGCCCGCTCCGGGTGCAGATCGACCTCCCAGGCCTGGCGCATCGAGTAGGTCTCGATGAAGTGGCGCTCGTCGTGAATGTGGAACTGGTGATCCATGGCGTGTTCTTTCAGCTCGGCCACGAACCCCGGAATATCGATGATTGCCACAGAAGACTCTCCCTGGAACCGCCGCTGGACGCCGGTCGGTCCGGACCCGATTGTACCGGCATCGGTTCGCCTCCTGGCTAGGGTTGCCCCCGTGGATCGCCATGCCGTGCTGGCCCTTTTCGATGTTCTGGTCACCGAGATTCAGCAGACACTGCGTGATCTCGACGACTGGGGGCCGTCGGGCGAGCGGGCCTGGCAATACCGTCATGATGTGGTGGCCGATGCCATCGTCGTGCCTCGCCTGGTCGGCGCCGGTCTGGCCGTCCTCAGCGAGGAGTCGGGCCTGGTCGGCGAGGGCGAGGTCACAGTTGTGGTCGACCCGGTGGACGGATCGACCAACGGAGCTCGGCGGATTCCCTGGTATGCCACCAGCCTGTGTGCGGTCGACGGTGACGGGCCGCTGGTGAGTCTGGTGGCCAACCTGGCCTCGGATCGCCGCTACCGGGCCAGCAGGGGGGAGGGGGTGGAGGTCAGCGGTGGTGCCGGCTATCAGCCGTCGCCCCACGGTCCGTCGGGATGCACCGAGTTGGCGAAGGCGGTCATCGGCTTTTCGGGTCTGCCCCCCGACCACGGAGGTTGGCAGCAATTCCGGGCCCTGGGGGCGGCTGCCCTCGACCTATGTGCGGTGGCCACCGGCAGCCTCGACGGGTTCGTCGACATCGATTCGGCCCACGGGGTTTGGGATTACCTTGGCGGGCTCCTGGTTTGCCGGGAAGCCGGGGCGGTGGTGGCCGAAGCCACTGGTGCCGAGCTGGTCACCCTCGACCCCGACCGTCGTCGGGCTCCGGTGGCTGCCGCCACGCCGGAGTTGCTGGAGGAGTTGCTGGCCATGGCCGGGCGCTGGCGGGCGACGCCCCGATGATCGGTCTCGGGTCGCTCAGGTGGGGCAGTGCACCGAAAGCTCGGCCGGTGTCTCGGCCGCCCCGTCGTCGCGCCCGTCACGCATCAGGGTCTGGGCTTGGAGCGATCCGCTGCTGCGGTCCCATTGCAGCTCGCCGACGCTGGTCAACCAGAGATCGTCGGCACTCGGCCGCTGCAGCTCGGACTCACTGCCCACCGAAAGGCTGACGCTGCGGCTGGAGGCCGAGACCCAGAACGGTTCGCCGTCGATGGTGCCCCGACCGGCGGCCACGAAGTCGGTGTCGGTGAAGGTGCACACCGAGGGAACGAACTCATAGCGGCTCTCGCCAACCTCCAAAACACTGGCTCCGTCAACCGATGCCGCTTCGTCGACCGAGAACCAGAAGAACGAGGCCACCACGACCATGGCGGTGCTGACCGCGGCTACGGCGCTGACGGTGGAGCGACTGAGCGAGGACACGGGCTTCTTTCGAGACAGGGTTTCGGAGGTCATGGCAGGGACGTTCGACGTCTCGCCCGCCGACAGGGGCCTGCCACTGCGAACAATGTTAGGGAATGGCTTCGTGGGCCCAGTTTCCGTTGGGTTTCGATGAGGTGAAGATCTGCGTCGAACCCGTGACGCCCTGGAGCTGCTTCAACATTTAATCAACTTCTGTGCGCTCGGCGCCCCGTTTTCGGGGCGTGGGGCGCACAGAACGGATTGGGAGGGGTCAGTCGAGAACGGTCCAGCGGGCCGACTCGGCCACGGCGGCCACCGTGGTCCGGATGTCGGCGACAATGGCCTTCATGAGCCGTGTCACCGGACGGGTGTCGGGCAGCCCGATCAGGAGCCGGCGATCGATGGTGGGTTCGACTATGGGGCAGGCTTGAAGTTCGCCCCGGTCGATCAGCCGACGAACGCCGGCGAACGACATGATCGACCAGACTCCGCCCCGTCGGATCATCTCGATCAGGGCATCCTGGGAATCGAGTTCCATGACCACATTGGGAAGGCGGCCCTGGGAAGCGAAGGTGGTGTCGATCACCGAACGCAAGCCGGGCTGAATGGCCGGCAGGGCCAGCTGGTAGGAGGCCACCGCCTCGACCGTGATCTGCTCGGGAGCGTCCCATTCCGGTGGACCGATCAGGTGAAGATGCTCAACGGCCAGTGGTTGGGTGGCCAGGCGTCCCTGCTGGTGGGCGTCGGAGGCGATGCCGACGTCGGCATCGCCGGCCGAGACCACCAGGGGCACGTTGTTGGGATGAGCGCTCATCATCCGCAGCTCGACGTCAGGATGACCGGCGGTCACATGGTCGACGAGGGGGAGGAACAGGCTGTGGCCCACGGCATCCGGTATGACCACGCAGATCTTGCCCCGCATCCGACCGTCGAGCGAGCGAAGTTCGTCCTCCATGTCGTTCAGGTGCCGCAGGGCCTGGCGAGCGTGATCGACCAGGCGCTCCCCGGCATCGGTCAAGCGGACACCGCGACCATCGCGGTCGAACAGGTCAACACCGAAGTACCCCTCGACGGTTGAGACCATCCGGGACAGGGCCGGTTGCGACATCGACAGCTGGACCGCGGCGTGGGAGATGTTGCCCCACTCGGCCACGGTGACCACCGCTTCCAGCTGGCGATAACTCAGGTTGGAGCTGGCCACCGGACCATCGTAGTCGATATATCTTTCGAGTTATAGCTGGCATTCCAAATATGTAGTCGTGGACATGGCTGAATTCGCTTGATAGCGTGGCGGGATCAGTCGGTGAGCGCATCGGTACCAAGCCGGACGTTCGCCTCATTCGGGACAGAGGCAGACAAGGGGATCAGCGTAGATGCCAGCTCTACCGGACCGGGCTCAGGTCGTGATCGTCGGCGGGGGCATCGTGGGGTGCTCCATCGCCTATCACCTCGCCCGCAGAGGAGTCACCGATGTCGTCGTCATCGAACAGGGGCAGCTCACCGGCGGCACCACCTGGCATGCCGCCGGGTTGGTCAGCCAGCTCAAGTCATCGCACTCCCTGACCAAGCTGGCCACCTACTCGGCGCGACTGTTCGAAGACCTCGAGGCCGAGACCGGCCAGGCCACCGGCTACCGGACACCGGGTTCCATCTCGGTGGCCGCCGACCACGAACGGTGGGAGGAACTGCTGCGGGGCGTTTCGATGGCCCGCACGGTGGGGGTGGAGATCCGGGTGATCGACATCGATGAGGCGCTGGAGTACTGCCCGCTGCTCCACACCGACGATCTGGTCGGCGCCCTCTACATCCCCCACGACGGCCAAACCTCGCCCGTTGACACCACCATGGCCCTGGCCAAGGGGGCCAAAGCCAAAGGGGTCAAGATCATCGAGGGCATGGCCGTGACCGAGATCCTGACCGACGGCGCGTCGGACGGAGCCCGGGCCACAGGAGTGGCGACCGAGGAGGGCACCATCGAAGCCGAATCGGTGGTGCTGGCCGGAGGCATGTGGACCAGGCAGCTGGCCCGTACCGCCGGCATCAACGTTCCCCTTCAGGCCTGCGAGCACTTCTACATCGTCACCGAACCCATCGACGGGGTGACGCCCAACATGCCGACGGTGCGGGACCCGGCCAACTACACCTACTTCAAGGAGGAGACCGGCAAGATCATGGCCGGCTTCTTCGAACCGCGGGGCAAGATCTGGAAGCTCGACGGGATCCCCCGCGACTTCAAGTTCGGCACGCTGCCTGAAGACTGGGACCACGTCGGCCCCATCTTCGAACGGGCCATTCACCGCATGCCGGTACTGGGTGAAGCGGGGCTGCAGCTCTTCTTCAACGGCCCCGAAGCCTTCACCCCCGACGGGGTCTACTACCTCGGGGAGTCGCCCGAGGTCGATCGCTGTTACGTGGCTGCCGGATTCAACTCGGTGGGGATCCAGTCGGCCGGCGGAGTGGGTTGGGTCCTGGCCGATTGGATCATCGACGGCCATCCGCCCATGGACCTGTCACCGGTCGACATCCGGCGCAGCTTCGGCTTCCAGAGCGACCCCGCCTACCTGAACGAGCGCATCTCCGAGAGCCTCGGCCTGCTCTATGCCATGCACTGGCCGTTCCGGCAGTACGAGAGCGCCCGAGGCATCCGCATCTCCCCGCTGCACGAACGGTTCGCCGCCGCCGGAGCGGTGTTCGGCGAAACCGCCGGTTGGGAGCGGCCCAACTGGTTCGCCACAAACGGGGAGGAGCCTGAGTACCACTACTCGTGGGGCAAGCAGAACTGGTTCGAGGCCAGCGGCCGGGAGTGTGAGGCGGTCCGCAACGCCGTCGGCCTGTTCGATCAGACGTCGTTCGCCAACTTCGAGGTCGACGGCCCCGACGCCCTGGCCGTGCTCAACCACATGAGCGGCAACGAGATCGATGTTCCGGTGGGCAAGGCCGTGTACACCCAGTGGCTCAACGATCGGGGTGGCATCGAGGCCGACCTGACCGTGACCAGACGTGGTGACCAGGAGTTCCTGGTGGTCACCGCGGCGGCCGCCGCCACCCGGGACTGGGCCTGGCTGCGGCGGGCCGCCCGGGGCCGGAACGTGACCCTACGTGACGTCACCGACTCCACGGCCATGCTCGGTCTGATGGGACCGAACAGTCGAGCGGTGCTGTCGCTGCTGACCGACGTCGACCTCGGGTCCGAGGCCTTCGGATTCGGCTGGTCCCAGACCATACCGGTCAAGACGACGGCCGGCATGGTCGACGTGCTGGCCTTGCGCATGACCTACGTCGGCGAGTTGGGATGGGAGCTGTACGTGCCCTACGAACACGCCGTTGCCCTCCACGACGCCATCGTCGATGCCGGCGCCGACCACGGGCTGCGCCACGCCGGCTACCACGCCATGAATACGCTCCGGCTCGAAGCGGGCTACCGGCACTGGGGCCACGACATCACCGATGAGGACACACCGATCGAGGCCGGTCTCGGTTTCGCCCTGGCCTGGGACAAGGCCGGCGGCTTCCGAGGACAAGAGGCTCTGGCGGCTCAGCGGGATCAACCCCGGGCCAAGAGACTGATCCAGTTCCGTCTCGAAGACCCCGACCGGCTGCTCTACCACGACGAGCCGATCATGCGCAACGGCGCGATCGTGGGCCGGACCTCCAGCGGCATGTGGAGCTACGTCGAAGGTCGAGCCCTGGCCATGGGCTATGTCAACCACGAGGCCGGTGTGACGAAAGAATGGCTCGACGACGGCGAGTTCACCATCGAGGTGGCCACCGTACCGATCGCAGCCACGCCGTCGATTCGATCGTTCTACGACCCGACCAACCAGCGGGTCAAGATGTAGCCGTGCCCGACAACCAACAAGGAAACACGAGATGAGAGACGAAGCGCAGGTGGTAATCATCGGAGCCGGCGCCATGGGGGCCGGGTTGTTCTACCACCTGGCTCACGAGGGTTGGACCGAAACCGTGCTGATCGACAAGGGTGAGCTCAGCTCGGGGTCAACCTGGCACGCCGCCGGTCTCATACCCCACTTCATCGGCAGCCTCAACATGGCCAAATGCCATGCCGTGGCCCCCGACCTCTATGAGAAGATCGAGGCCGAAACCGGCATGAGTTCCGGCTGGCACGGCACCGGAGCGATCCGGCTGGCCCTCGACCGCCACCAGGTCGACTGGTTCCGCTACGTCAGCGGCATGCTCGATCTCATCGGGGTGGAGAACCACCTGATCGAGCCCAAGGAGATTCTCAATCACTGGCCGTTCATCGACGTGTCCGACGTGATGCTCGGCTTCTGGACACCCAACGATGGCTGGACCGATCCGTCCAGTGCCACCGCGGCCATGGTCAAAGGGGCCCGTCAGCTGGGGGGCGAGCTGGCCCGCCACACCCTGGTGACCGAAACCAACCAGCGTCCCGACGGTCGCTGGGAGGTGGTCTACCAACACAAGGGTGAGACCGGCCGCATCGTCTGCGACCACCTCGTCAACGCCGCCGGCTGCTACGCCCCCCAGGTGGGGGCGATGGCCAGGCTCGACGTGCCCATTGTGTCGGTCATTCACCAGTACCTGATCACCGAGCCCATGCAGGAGATCATCGACATGGGCGACTTCGATCCGCCCATCATCCGAGATCCCCGGGCGTCGTCGTACTACCGGCGGGAGATCGACAGCCTACTCGTCGGACCCTACGAACGGGAAAACGCCCAGATCTACGGTGTCGAGGGCATCGACTGGGATCTGCACTTCTACCTCACCCCTCCCGACCTCGACACCTTGATGCCGTGGCTGATCGAGGCCGGTAAACGTATTCCGGCCTTCGAGAACGCCGGGATCAAGACCGTGGTCAGCGGTCCCATAACCCACACCCCCGACTCCGGCTACCTGATGGGCCCGGCTCCCGGCCTGGCCAACTACTGGCTGTGCGCCGGAGCCTCGATCGGCATCACCCAGGGCCCGGGGGCCGGCAAGTACCTGGCCCAGTGGATGGTGCACGGCCAGACCGAGATCAACGTGGCCGAGATGGATCCTCGTCGCTTCGGCGATCACTGCGGGCCCACCGGGCGCTATGCCATCGACAAGGCCATCGACGAGTTCCACGAGATGTACCAGACCCGACTGCCGGGCGAGCAACGGTTCGCCGGGCGGCCCCAGAAGACCAACCCGATCTACGAGCGTCTGGATGGCCTGGGTGCCCAGTGGGAGGAGGTCTTCGGATGGGAACGGCCGCAATACTTCGGCGAGCCCGAGGATCACACGTTCCGTCGGTCCAACGCTTTCGACATCGTCGGGGCCGAGGTTCGTGGGGTGCGGTCCCGGGCCGGTATCGCCGATCTCACGGCCTTTTCCAAGTTCGAGGTGACCGGCGCCGACGCCGAGGCCTTTCTCGAACGCATGGCCGCCAACACCATGCCCAAGACCAACGGTGGCATTCGCCTCACCCACTTCCTGACCACGCTGGGCGGCATCGAGGCGGAAATGACCATCACCCGCCTGGCCGGCGACCGCTTTTACCTCAATTCGGGCATCACCGCCCAGTTCCACGACCGGGACTGGTTGGCCCACCATGTGGCCGACGGCGAGGACGTCACCATCACCGACCGGACCGAGGAGCTGGCGATTCTGGCGGTGGCCGGGCCCCGGGCCCGTGACATTCTGTCTCCACTGACCGAGGCCGACCTGACCAACGAGAGCTTCCGCTGGCTGACCGGCCAGGAGATCACGGTGGCCGGCGTCGACTGCATCGCTCTACGAGTCAGCTATGTGGGGGAGCTCGGGTGGGAGCTGCACCACCCCATCGATCAGATGGCCCAGCTCTACGATGCTCTGGTGGCCGCCGGAGAGCCTCACGACATGGTCCACTACGGGTCCTATGCCATGAACGTGATGCGAGTGGAGAAGGGGTACAAGGCCATGGGTTCGGAGCTGACGACCGAGATCACTCCGGTGGAAGCCGAGCTGGGACGCTTCGTCGACTACAGCCGCCCGTTCCAGGGTCGCGACGCCTGTCAGCTGCGGCTGGACAAGGGCCGGGAGAATCTCGATTGGCTGCTCGTCTACTGCGAGGTCGGGGGCGAGGCCGACAACGATTGTCGAGGTAACGAACCGGTGTACGGCGACGGTGAGATCATGGGTATCACCACCTCGGGGGCCTATGGCCACAGCGTGGGCAAGAGCCTCGCCTTCGCCTATGTGGCTCCGGCCTTCGCCCACCCCGGCGCCACCTTTGAGATCGAGCTGCAAGGGCAGAGACGGCCGGCCACGGTGTTGGCTGAGGCCGCCCACGACCCGACCAACGAACGGATCCGGGTCTGATGAGCCGTCGGTCAGGCGGCCGGGCGGCCCGGGTGGCTCTGCGCCAGGCCCCACTGGAGGCCGAGGCCCGGGCCGTTCGCCCGGGGATGAGCGGTGGTCGCTACAAGCCGCTCACCGACGCCCAGTGCGAGCAGGTGTACGATGCCGCCCTCGGCCTGCTGGACGAGCTCGGCATGGGCGAGGCCACACCGGAGTTCCGCCGGATCGTGACCGAGGCCGGGGGCCGCATCGACGAGCACGACCGGTTGCGGTTCCCCCGCAGTCTGGTGAAGGCGGCCGTGGCTTCGGCGGCCAAGGAGTTCAAGGTCCACCGCTTCGCCTCCGACGATGGAGTGGTGTTGGGCGGCGATCGGGTGCATTTCGCCACAGCCGGGGCGGCGGTGTTGATGCTGGAGCACGAGAGCCAACGGTTCCGCCACAGCGTCCTTCAGGACTGCTACAACACGGCCAGACTCGCCGATTCCCTGGATCACATCCACCTGTTCGTGCGCACGGTCGTGGCCCGGGACATGGAGACCTCTCGGCTGGTCGACATCAATACCGCATTCGCCACCATGGCCGGAACGGCCAAGCCGCAGGGCACATCGTTCTTCGAACCAGAACATGTCCACGAGGTGGCGGCCATGTACGACATGGCGCTGGGCGGTGAGGGCGAATACCGGCGCCGGCCGTTCATGATCGCCAACAACACCTTTGTGGTGCCGCCCCTGCGGTTCGCCCACGACTCGGCGTTGTGCCTGGCCGAGCAGGTCAAGGCCGGAATGCCGGTCAACCTGCTGTCGGCCGGTCAAGCGGGAGCAACCTCGCCGGCGGCGTTGGCCGGCTCCCTGACCCAGGCTCTGGCCGAATGCCTGGCCGGGTTGACCTGCGTCAACCTGCTGGCCCCCGGCCATCCCGCCATCATGGGGTTGTGGCCCTTCGTGTCCGACCTTCGGACCGGGGCCATGAGCGGGGGAAGTGGCGAGGAGGCCGTCCTGAACGCGGCGGCGGCCCAGATGGCCAACCATCTCGGCTTGCCTTCCGGTGTGGCGGCCGGGATGGCCGACTCCAAACAGGCCGACAACCAGGCCGGCCACGAGAAGGGCAATGCCATCACGCTGGCCGCCAACGCCGGAGCCAACCTGATCTACGAGTCGGCCGGAATGCTGGCCAGCCTCATGGCCTGCTCACTGGAAGCCATGGTCATCGACAACGACATGTTGGGGGCCATCAATCGATCGGTCCGGGGGATCGAGGTCAATCCCGAGACCTTGTCGACCAATGTGATCGCCGACGTGGTTCGAGGTCCGGGACACTTCCTGGGCCACGCCCAGACACTGTCGATGATGCAGAGCGAGTACGTCTACCCCGATGTCGGCAACCGGCTGAGCCCCGACGATTGGGTGGACGCCGGTGCTCGGAGCATCATCGACGTGGCCCACCAGAGGGTTCAGGCCACGCTGGCCGAACCCGGCCCCGTTCACCTCACCCCGGAGACCGAGCAGCGCATCCGGGACAACTTCGACATCCGACTTCCCGTCCTCAGCCGACTATAGGGTCTGGTGCCGTCGGCCGACCGGAGCGCCTGAGGTTTGTGCGTTCCGGTGTCGCTATGACACCGGAACGCACAAACCTGCGACGTGCCGCAAGCGGTTAGGAGTGAGATACATCGGTGATGCACCAGCGCCCGGCGACCCCCCTCAGGTGGATGGAGATGTCGTCGGAGTCGGCGGTGGCCTCGTCGATCTGACCCTGTAGATCGATCGTCACCGAGTCGAATCCCAACCCGTTGACCGATGATTTGTGGTTGTCGCCGTCGAGGTCCAACCGGGTGAAGGTGGTGGTCATCGTGGCGGCGTCGCCCGGATCACACAACAGGCTCGGTTCGAACTCCACCCCTGAACCATCGGCGGTGGGAGCCAGAGCGGCCACAAATACGTCGTCGGCCTCTTGGGCCACTCTCCGGGACTGTAGGCCGTAGAGGAAGGCCGGGACCAGGATCATGACCATCAGCGGTCCGACCATGACAAAGGGTCTCGTCATGCGGCTGATCGTGGTGCCCATCGCCTCTTCCGAGGGAAGAGTCGGCGGGTCGATGTGGCGGTCGTCGGGGTCGTCGTCAGGCACGATTCGGTCCAGGCTATTCCGGACTGGGGCCGGTTCGCCCGGGGTCAACCGCAGTACTTGCCGACCTCGACCCAGTCCACTTCCATCTTCACCGGACCACCAATCGAGTGCTTCCAGCCGTCGAGCTGAATGGCCAGGATGTGGGGCACGTCGGGGATCAGGTCGTCCGACGTTTCGTTGTGGACGTGTTCCTGACGCCACTGGGACCCGCCCGGCCCTTCCCGGATGATGACCACGCGGTCCGGGCTCCATTCCATGGTCATCGTCTGCCACTGCGACCCGTCGGCATAGTGGGGAATCCAGATCTGATCATGGACGGTGCCAAAGGGCTCATGGATGAAGGTGTAGAACGGGCTGCGTTGTGGAGTCTCCACCAGAGTCTCGTAGATGTTGTTTTCTCCATCACGGGGGTGAACACCGGACGCCGGCCAGGTCAGCACAACGCCACTGACAGCCTGCGAGGGATCGTTGTCGGTCCGGACCTTTATCGAGTAGCGGCCGTAGGTCTGGCTCAGATAGTGGGACATACCGCCCGACACCAACACGCCGTCGCTGTTGTTCTGAGCGGTGATGACCAGCTTGCCGTCACGGACGGCGACCGCCGACTGGCGGCGCAGACCGTAGCCGTGGTTGCCGGCCGAATGCCACGACGTCCAGGATGGACTGAGCGACGAGCCGTTGAAATCGTCGCGGAAGATGGTTTCGAACTTTGCTCCGGAGGCGCAGCTGTTGCCGGGCGGCGAGGTGGTGGTCTGCCGGGCCGTGGTCGTCGTCTGTTTGGTGGTCGTCGTCTGCTTGGTGGTGGTCGTTCGCTTCGTGGTTGTGGTGCGCTTGGTGGTTGTGGTCCGTTTGGTGGAGGTGGTCTTGCCCTTGGTGGTTGACGAGCGGGATGACGACCGGGCCGTGGTCGACGAGGACCCCGATTTGGTGGTGACCGTTGACGTTGACGACGAGCCCGGGCTCTTCTTCGACTCGGTGGATGATGTGGAACCCTCGGCCTGTTCGGACGAACTCGTGGTTTCCTCGTCGGAGGATTCGGTGGCCTCCGACGTCGTCGTGTCGTCGGCATCGCCGTCATCGCTGTCTACGTCGTCGACCAGAGCCTCGGGAGTGCCGTCATCGGAGATGCCGATGCGCAGCGTCCCGACGGTGGACGGCGCCGGGGTCTCGGCCGCCTCGGCCCCATCGTCGGCCGGATCGTCGGCGGTCGGATCGCTCCCGGCCTGACCGGCGTAGACGGCGGACACATCGTCGCCGGCCAACTCCGGTCCGCCGTCTCCGGTCGGCCACCATAGAACGGCGGCCGCCACCAGCACGACGGCGGCGGCCACGGCGACCACCATGCGGGACTGGCGAGCGGATCGCCCGGATTCCCGGCGCCAAGGCCGATTCACCGGATTCGCTCCCTTCCGCCTGTTCAGCGAGGTTGCGATGATTTGCCTGAGGTTTTGTCGCCGCATATCCCGAACCGCCAAATGCGTCCATGCAATAACGGCTAACACCTTATACGCCGGCATCCGGTATGTAACGGAATGATTGCGGAATTTGGGTCAATCTGAAAGGTGGGCCGAAAGCCACCGAACCCACCCAACTAGCATGTTCAGGGTGCACACCACCGACGACGAAGCGGCCTACAGCGGCCTCAACGGCGGCCGGCACGACCATCAACCACAGGAGATCTACGCCGACTGGTCGGCGGCCCGCCTCCTCATTCCCCTGGCCGGTCTTGTTGTGGTGGTCGGCATCGCCATCGTGGTGCTGCTGCGAACAGTGCTGGCGCCCGGTGATGTCACCGGCGACGCCGGCCCGGCGGAGTCGACCGAATCCGGCCAATCGGACGAGGCCGAGACGGTGGCCGCCGATCCAGTGGCCACCGCCCAGCAGCGGGCCGAGGCCGTGGCCCAGGCGTTGGCCGACGGCTCCATCCACAACCAGCCCCTGGCCTACGAGAGCAGCCCGGAGGTGGCGGCAGAGTTCGACCGCATCACCGAAGGTCTGGGGCCCCACACCATCACCGCCGTGGCCGGAACCATGATGCCCGACGGCGATCTCCGGGTCCGTGGCCCGCTGAACCTGGAGTGGACCTTGTCCGACGGCACCGTGTTCTCAACCGAAGGGACACTACGGCTGGTGCAGGTCGGACCCGACTGGCAGCTCGACTGGGACGCCGCCGTGCTCCACTCCGAGCTGACACCGGGAGATGTGTTGGTGCAGGAACGAGTGACGTCGCCTCGGGCTGCCATCCTGGGGGCCGACGGCTTCGAGCTGGTGGGGCAGCGGCCGGTGATAGAGGTTGGAGTCACCACCAGGAACGTGGCATCGATCGCCGACCTGACCGAGCAGCTGGCCGCCCGGTTGCCGGTGGACGGCGGCGAGATCGCCGATCGGTTGCGCCGGGCGCCGTCCGACGAGGTGACGGTGGTGGCCGCCGTGCGGGCCGACGACATCGATCCGCTACGAGCTGAGCTTGCGGCGCTGCCCGGCGTCGTGCTGACGGAGGAAACGGCCACGATGACGCCCCATGACGGGTACGGGCGGGCCCTGCTGGGGTGGGCCGGTGAGGTGACGGCCGAGATCCTGGACCGATCACCCGACTATTTCGAAGTGGGCGACATCGTCGGCCGTTCGGGGCTGCAGGCGGTGTACAACGAGCGGCTGGCCGGTCTTCCCGGATTTGAGGTCCGTATCGATAGACGCTTCCCGCTCCGGGACGAGGCCGGCCAGGAGATCCCACCCGACGCCGATGTCAACGTCGTGTATCGTTCGGCCCCCCAGCCTCCGGAGGTGCTCCAGACCACCATCGACAACCGGTTCCAGCTGGCGGCCGAGCAGGCTCTGGCCGCAACCGAGCTGACGTCGTCATTGGTGGCCGTGCGTGTCTCCACCGGGGATGTCCTGGCGGTGGCCAATGGCCCGGGAGCGGCGGTGGAGAACCACGCCCTCACCGGCCGGTACCCTCCGGGCTCGGTATTCAAGCTGGTGACGGCCTACGCCGCTCTGGAGCAAGGATTCGGTATCGACCAATCGGTGGGCTGCCCGGCCTCGCTGGTGGTCGACGGTAAGGAGTTCGGCAACGCCGAGAGCAAGGATCGGGGCACCGTCTCGTTCAGGGACGCCTTCGCCCACTCGTGCAACACCTCGTTCATCGAGCTGGGTACGGCCATGGACTCCGCCGCGCTGCCCCGGGTGGCTGCCGCCATGGGTGTGGGCGTCGAGTATGAGCTGGGAACGCTGGCCTTTGCCGGCTCGGTCCCCACCCCTGGTTCGGCCGTCGAGCGGGCGGCCACGTCGTTCGGTCAGGGGCAGGTTCTCGTCAGTCCGCTCAGTATGGCGGTGATGGCGGCCACCGTGGCCGGCGGGGTCTATCGCCCTCCGACGTTGGTGGTTGGTGCTGGCTCCGGCGAGCCTCAGGGCCTGGATCCGGGGGCGGTGGCGGCCCTTCGAGAGATGATGACGGCCGTCGTCAGTTACGGCACCGGGCAGGCTCTGAAGGGAGTTCCCGGCCCGCCGGTCGGGGGCAAGACGGGGACGGCGGAATTCGGGTCAGGAGATCCGCCACCGACCCATGCCTGGTTCATCGGCTATCAGGGCGATGTGGCCTTCGCCGTCGTGGTCGACGGGGGCGGCTTCGGTGGGTCGGTGGCGGCGCCGATCGCCGCTGACTTCCTTCGTCGGGCCGGCGGATAGGGTTGGCCCCGATGGACGACGCCTCCCCCGACGCCGCGAAGTCCAGCGCCTACCCTCGGGAGTGGGAGACCCACGCCGTCCTGGCCGACGGCGACACGGTGGAGATCCGTCCCATCCGCCCCTCCGACCGGGCGGCGCTCGTCGATTTTCACGGACGGCAATCCTCCGAGAGCATCTACTTCCGGTTTTTTCGCCACCGCCCCGAGCTGAGCGACCGGGAGCTCGACTTCTTCACCCAGGTCGACTATCGCTCGCGAATGGCCTTTGTGGCCTTTGACGACGGTCGGCTGGTGGCGGTGGCCCGCTACGAAACGGTTGCCGGCGGCCATGCCGGCACCGGATCCGACACCGCTGATACCACGGCTGATACCGCGACCGACACCGCCGCCGACACCACAGGTCATACCGCCGCTGATACCCCGGCTGGCCGGGTGGCCGAGGTTGCGTTCTTCGTTGACGATGCCAACCACGGGCGGGGCCTGGCCACCCTCTTGTTGGAATATCTGGCGGCGGCGGCCCGGGCCAACGGGTTCCCCGCCTTCACCGCCTCGGTCCTGCCGGAGAACTATCGCATGCTGAGTGTGTTCCGGGCCGCTGGGTTTGCCACCAGAACCCGATTCTCCGACGGTGTCATCGAGGTCGACATCGACCTCACACCGACCACGGCCGGTCGGGCCCTGATCGACGACCGCCTGCGACGGTCGGTCAGTCGGTCCCTGTCCCCGTTGCTCCGTCCCTCGTCAGTGGCCGTTGTCGGCGCCGGTCACCGTCCAGGGTCGCTCGGCCACCAGCTCCTGGGCAACCTGCTCGGGTTGGAGGAGGCGGCACCGTTCGCCGGCCCGGTCCTGGCCGTCAACCCCAACCACTCCCGGGTGAGGGGAGTACCGGCATTCCCATCGATGGCCGAGGCCTCCGATTCACTGGCCGAGGGCGAGGTCGTCGACCTGGCCCTCATCGCCGTACCGGCCGAGCAGGTGTTGTCGGCAGTGGATGAGTGCGGCCGGGCCGGCGTCCGTGGCGTCGTGGTGATCGCCTCCCGGTTCGCCGACGGTGGCCCGGTCGGCGTCGAGCGGGAGCGGGACTTGGTGGCCGTCGTCCGCAAATACGGCATGCGTATGATCGGACCGAGCGCCTATGGCCTGGCCAACACCAACCCCGCCGTCAATCTCAATCTGTTGGCGGTCCCGGTGGCCCTGCCACCGGGGTCGGTGGCTCTGGCTTCCGAGTCCGGCGTCCTGGCCGCCGCCGTCATCGATCAGTTCCGGCTGGCCGGTAGCGGGGTCTCGCAGGTCGTCGGAGTCGGCGAGCAGGCCGACGTGTCGGTCGCCGATCTCATCGGATTCTGGGGATTGCACGACGAGACCCGGGTGATCGTGGTCTACACCGAGGGTTTGAGTATCGAGCGCTCCGGTGCTCGTTCACTGGCTGACGCCGCCCGGCTCACGTCGATGAACAAGCCGATCGTGGCCGTGCGCCCGGCCGATCAGCCCAGTGCCCAGTTGCTGTTGGAGTCGGGAGTGATCCTGGTAGACGCCGTCTCCGAGCTGGCCGACCAGGCCGCTGTCATGGGTTCTCAGCCTGTTCCCGCCGGCCCCCGGGTGGCCATTGTCTCCAACAGTGCGTCGTTGGCCCGCCTGAGCGAGGCGGCCTGCCGGCGCCACGATCTGAGTCCCGTGGTTCCCGCTGCGGCCCGGAGCGGGGCCGGCGGGTCGATTCTCATCGATGACCTGGATCGGGTCTCGGAGGTGTTCGGTTTGACGGTGGCCGTCAGCCAATCGGGAACGGTTGAAGACTACGAGCGAATCGTGGTGGCCAGTGGTGTCGACGAAGGAGTGGACGCCATGATCCTGGCCCTGGTTCCCACCGCTGAGATCGGCATGGCCGAGCTGGAGCGGCTGGCTGATCGAGTGAACCGATCGGTCGACAAGCCGATCACCGTCGTCGGCCTGTACGACCGCAGTGGGGTCGACATCCAGCGACTTCCGTTCTTCACCTTTCCCGAGGAGGCGGCTCGTTCGCTGGCTCGAAGCCTGGCCTACGGTCGGTGGCGGGAGACGGGAGTGGAGGAGGAGACCGCCGAACGATCGGATCTCGTCGACAGCCTGTTGGCGGCGACCGACTGGCGCCGGCTGGGCCTGGTCGAGGAGGAGACCTCGGCACTGCTGGCCGACTTTGGATTGCCCATGGCGCCCTACGTGGCCGCCTCCGGCCTTGACGAACTCCTGACCGCGGCCGCTGTCATCGGCTATCCGGTCGTCCTGAAGATCGACGGACTGTCGGACTCGATCGGGGTGTCCGGCGGTACCGCCGTCGACCTGCACGACGGCGCCGATCTGGCTGCGGCCTACCATCGGATGAGCGAGGTGTGGGGTCGATTCATGGATCGGGCGCTGGTCCAGCAGATGGTACCCCACGGGGTCATGGCCCGACTGGTGCTGGAACGGGACCCTGTGCTGGGGCCCAGCCTGGCCGTCGGCTTCGGAGGCTCGGGCTACGACACCACTGAACCGCTCGACCGGACGTTTCTTCCCACCACCGGACAGCGGCTCAACGATCTGGTCGCCGCCTACCGGCGGCGGGTTGACGAGCGCCAGTTCTCGGCCTCGGCCGCCGATGAACTACGTGAGCTGGCGGCCACCATGGCCGATGTCGGGATGGCGCAGACCTCGGTGGACCGACTGGTGCTGGATCCGATACTGGTGGGCGTCGACGGAGTCGTCCCGGTCGATGTCGAAATTCACCTGGCCCGGGTGGACGCCGACCCGCTGGAAGAGGTGCGGCGTCTGGAATAGGCCCGCGCTACATCCAGATCGCCAAGGCCATGGGCGCCCGCATCGCCGTCACCGATTCGGCGGGCAAACATGATCGTTGCCGGGGTGTGGGAGCCGATGTCATCATCGACCACAAGACCGAGTCGTTCGCCGATGGGGTGGCCGATGCCACCGGCGGGCGGGGGAGGAACGACCGGTGTGGTGACGTTCGAGGGCACAAGATCAGTGACCTGTGGCCCTACCGGCCTGCGGGGTGCCAACAGACGATCGAAACATGGGTGTTGTGTCATCCATCAGCCGGTCAATGGCAACGGAACCCGCCACCAGACGCCGCCGGGTCGAATTCGACTACCTGAGAGCGGCCGTCGTGGTGCTGGTCGTTTGGCACCACGCCATCCTGGCCTACGTCACCTGGGGCGAACTCAACGTCGACGACCCAATCGAGACCGCAACGCCGGTCGTTGACGAGGCCACTTGGGTCGGGTTCGATCTGATGGCCGGATTCAACGACACATTCTTCATGCCGTTGATGTTCTTGATCTCAGGCCTTTTCGTCTGGCCCAGCCTTCGCCGCAAGGGCACGGGCCTGTTTCTTCGTGACCGCCTGATCCGACTGGGCGTGCCCTTTGTTGTCGGTGTGTTGCTGCTCATGCCGCTGGCGTACTATCCGGCTCAGCTCACCGTCGAACGAACACACGGGGGCAACACGAGCTGGTGGACGTTCTGGTCGGACATGGCCGGGTCGGGATTCGATACCGCTGGTCCCTTGTGGTTCGTCTGGGTCCTGATGGTCTTTGCCGTGGTCGTCGCCGGGCTGCGCACCCTGTTCGGTCGAACAGAAGCGGGCCCCCAGGTGTCGGCCGCTGACACAACCGATCGCCGTTGGTATCAGACCGTATACACCCGTAAATATGCCTTCTTCGGGATGTTGCTGGTGGCGACAACGGTCAGCTTTCTGCCGATGGCCATCATCTTCGATCCACTCGAGTGGTACGGGTTCGGTCCGTTCGTCGCCCAGCTCTCACGGGCGTGGATGTACCTGGCCTACTTCCTCATCGGAGCCGGAGCCGGCGCCTACGGTCTGAGCCGGGGATTGTTCGCCCGACGTAGTCAATTGACCCGGCGGCCGTGGCTGTGGCTCGTCGGTGGGCTGGTCGCCTACATCGGACTCGTCGTACTCGTGGCCGAAGACGCAGAGGAATCGCTGACGGCAGCTCTGTTGTTCATGTTCACCTGCTCCGCTGTCGTGGTTGGTTCGATCTCCGTGTTCCTGCGGTTGGCGACCCGGTCGGTCGGCGTTTTCGACAGCCTTTCCGCCAACGCCTACGGCATCTACATCGTCCACTACCTGTTCGTGAACTGGCTGCAGTATTGGTTGCTGCCGGTGAACCTCTCGGCTGGGGTGAAGGCGGTGCTGGTCTTTGTCGGCGGGCTGATCCTGAGTTGGGCCTTCACCGCCGCATTGCGTCGCGTTCCGTTGGTGGCCAGGATCATCTGAACGAAGTGTTCGCCGGCCTGCGACCCCTGTCACCGCCCGTGGCGGAGATCTGACGCCCTGAGGCTGACACCGACCCGCTGGAAGAGGTGCGGCGTCTGGAATAGGCCCGCGCTACGGTGTGGCGATGCGCGCTGTTGTATTGACCGGCTATGGCGAACCCGACGTCTTGACCATCCAGGAGGTGCCCGATCCTCAGCCGGGGCCGTCGGAGATTCTGGTCGAGGTGACCACCACCGCCCTCAACCGAGCCGACCTGCTGCAGCGCCGTGGCCTCTACCCCGGCCCCAAGATGGACCGCGAGATACCCGGTATGGAGTTTTCCGGCCGGGTCATCGGCCACGGCGATCGGGTCACGGCCTGGGCTGTGGGCGACGAGGTCATGGGCATCGTCGGGGGAGGAGCCTACGCCGAGCGGCTGGTCATCCACGAACGGCAGGCGTTGCCGGTTCCCCACTCGGTCCCGGTGGCCGACGCCGCCGCCGTTCCCGAGGTGTTCCTCACCGCCTTCGACGCCCTGGTGGTGCAGGGTGGTCTGACCTCGGGCCGTTGGGCCCTGGTTCACGCCGGTGCCTCCGGTGTCGGTACCGCCGCCATCCAGATCGCCAAGGCCATCGGGGCCCGCATCGCCGTCACCGCCTCGGCGGGCAAACACGATCGTTGCCGGGATCTGGGAGCCGACGTCGTCATCGACTACAAGACCGAGTCGTTCGCCGAGGGCGTGGCCGATGCCACCGGCGGGCGCGGGGTGGACGTCGTTCTCGACGTGATCGGCGGGGAGTACACCATCGACAACATCAAGTCGCTGCGGACCGGCGGTCGTCTGATCCAGGTCGGAGTCATGGGCCGGCAGACCGTCGAGTTGCCACTGGGGCTACTCTTGCCGAAGCGGGCGGCCATAATCGGAACCGTTCTCCGGGCCCGACCGGTGGAGGAGAAGATCGCTCTCACCCAGCGGGTCCGAGCTGAACTCCTACCCCTGTTCGACCACGGGCCGCTGAGACCGGTAATAGACTCCCGCTTCGGTCTGGCCGACATTGGCGCAGCCCATCGCTACATGGAGACCAACGCCAACATCGGCAAGATTCTGATCGACGTGACCGACAACTGACCACTCAGCCGGAACTTTGGGACTGGGGCGACCCACAAACGGGTCGTGGCAGTCCCAAAGTTCCAGCAGACGGTGTTCCAGCAGACGGTGTTCCAGCAGACGGTGTTCCAGCAGACGGTGTTCTAGCGACGCTCGGCCACGGGGACGTACTGGCGTTCGCCGGGGCCGGTGTAAACCTGACGAGGACGGAAGATCCGGGCATCGGCTTCGATCGACTCGTTCCAGTGGGCCAACCAACCCGGCATCCGACCGATGGCGAACAGCACGGTGAACATGTCCATCGGGAAGTTCATGGCCTGATAGATCAGCCCGGTGTAGAAGTCGACGTTGGGGTACAGATTACGACTCTTGAAGTAGTCGTCGTTGAGGGCGATCTCCTCCAGCTTGAGGGCGATGTCGAGCAGCGGGTTCTTGCCCGTGACCTTGAACACCTCGTCGGCGTGATCCTTGACGATGCGGGCTCGGGGATCGTAGGCCTTGTAGACCCGGTGTCCGAATCCCATCAGCCGATCTTCGCCCGTCTTGACGTGCTCCACGAAAGCCGGGATGTTCTCATAGCTACCGATGTCGCGCAGCATATGGATCACTGCCTCATTGGCTCCGCCGTGACGAGGACCGTAGAGCCCGGCGGTGGCTCCGGCCACTGCGGAGTAGGGATCGGCATGCGATGAACCGATCACCCGAAGCGCGGTGGTGGAGCAGTTCTGCTCGTGATCGGCGTGGAGGATCAGCAGCACTTCGAGGGCCCGGGCCAGAATGGGGTCGGGGACGTAGCTTGGTTCGGCCACCCGCCACATCATCGACAGGAAGTTCTCGGTGTAATTGAGGGCATTGTCGGGATAGACGAAGGGCATCCCGATGCTGGCCCGGTAGGCCATGGCGGCCAGCGTCGGTGCCTTGGAGATCAGGCGGTTGATCTGGACCAGGCGATTGTCGGGATCCTCGATCTCCTTGGCCTCGGGATAGAAAGTGGAGAGAGCGGCAATGGCCGACACCAACATGCCCATCGGGTGGGCGTCGTAATGGAATCCCTCGTAGAACCGCTTGCGCATGTTCTCGTGGATGAATGTGTGGTGGGTGACGTCGTAGACCCATTGATCGAGCTGCTGCTGGCTGGGCAGCTCGCCGTGGATCAGGAGGTAGCAGACTTCGAGAAAGGTCGACTGCTCCGCCAGCTGTTCGATGGGGTAGCCGCGGTACCGGAGGATGCCGTTGCCGCCGTCCAGCTCGGTGATGGCACTCTCCGTGGACGCCGTGGTGGTGAAACCGGGATCGAGGAACCACAGTCCGGGGAGATTCTTGCGCCATTCGGTGGCATCGACGCCACCATTGACGATGGGTATCTCGAACGACTCTCCGGTGCGGTTGTCAGTGATCGTTACCGAATCGGGCACTGTTGTCCTCTCTGTGGCGCTGCGACTTGTCCTGGCCGTCAGACGAATCCAGCCCAGGCGCGGTCCGAGGTCTACACCTCCTTGTGTAGGTCCTATCGACCGTTTGGTTGGATGTTACCGATCGAATGTAGCTGCTGGGACGCCCCCGAGTGCTAATCGACCTGATGTTTGACGATGATTGTGGGAGGGCACGAAGCGTTCGGTCAGAGCGGGGTGTTATCGTGGCGGCGCCCCGGTAGCCGTTCCCGTTTCGAGTTCAGCATCCGGAGGGCCGCTATCAGCTCTCTCCTGGTGTCGGCCGGATCGATGACCGCCGTTATCGATGACCGCTCGGCCGCCGGGTAAGGCGTCAGATATTGAGCTTCGTACTCCGCCTCTCGTTCGGCTCGTTCATCCGGAGAGAGATTCCGGTGCAGTATCTCGACCGCGCCTTTGGCCCCCATCACCGCAACCTCACCCGACGGCCAGCAGAACATGATGTCGTTGCCCATGTTGACCGAGTCCATCACGATGTAGGCGCCGCCGTAGGACTTCCGCAGGATCAGGCCGATGCGGGGGACCGTGGCCCGGGCGTAGGCGAAGGCCATCTGGGCGCCGTGCCGGATCATGCCCCGCCACTCCAGGTCTTTGCCCGGGAGGAATCCCGAGGTGTCGACCAAGGTGATCAAGGGCAGGTTGAAGGCGTCGCACATGGCCACGAAGCGCCCGCCCTTCTGGGCCGCCGTGATGTCGATGCTGCCGGCCAACGATTGGGTCTGATTGGCCACGACACCAACCGATATTCCTCCCAGCGTGGCCAGCCCGGTCACCAGGTTGGGTGACCACCCGGCCCGCAGCTCGATGAAGTGGCCGTCGTCGACAACATGGCCGATGACGTCGCGGACGTCGTACGATCCGGTCGGAGTGGTGGGGAGGAGGGCACCGACGTCGGGACAGTCCCGGTCGTCTGGATCGCTGGTATCGATCGTCGGCGGTAGATGATCGACGCTACTGGGCAGATGACCGAGGATCTCTTCGGCCACATCGAAAGCGTCGTCGATCGTTTCGGTCACGGCGCTGGCCAGGCCGGTGGATCGTGAGTGGGTTGCGGCGCCACCCAGCTCGACGCCGGAGATCGGGACCCCGGTGTAGGTTTCGACGCTTCGAGGTCCATTGACATAGACGTAGGATCCGTCGGTGAAGATCACGATGTCGAAGAGTCCCAACAACAGCGATGGACCCGATACCACCGGGCCGGTCACGATGGCCACCGTTGGGATCACCCCGCTGGACTTGACCAGCTCTCGGGCTGCACCGGCCCAGCCGACGGCACCGCCGACGCCGTCTTCCACTGCCACCCCGGTGGTCGACAGGGTTAGGAGAAGCGGGATCCGCTGGTCGCAGGCCTGCCCGACGGCGGCCGCCAGCTGTTGACCGTCGGCAGCCCTCAGCACTCCCCGGCCGTCCGACCCACCGGTGGATGCCAGCATGACCCGCCGATCTCCGAGCATGATCTGGCGGCAGGTGGTGGCCGGGGGAGACCCGGCGTCGACATCGCTCATCGTGGTTCTACAGTACCGGTCGGTGGCCGGGTCGGGCCAGGCTGTCTCTTGTCACCGAGACTTTCCACCGCCGGCCGGTTTCAATCGCCGGAACCCAGAGGATGGAGGCCGGGCACTTCAGCGGCCTGTGATGAGATGATGCCTCGCAAGATATTGACGGTGGCCTGGGCGGCGACCGTGGGCATGCCCCGCCGACGTACGGCCAGGCCCACGGTGCGGCGGGACATGCCGTCGACCTCGATCCTGGTCCACGGTCCTCCCACCCAGCCCGGGGCGGCGGTGGCGGGTACGATGGCGATTCCGAATCCCTGGAAGGCCATGGAGGCCATGAGCCGGAGTCCGTCGATCTCCAACTTGGCTTGTGGCCGCAATCCCCGGGAGCGGAAGGTCTCGTCGACCTCCTGGCGAAACGGGGTGCCGGGGGCGGCCAGGAGGAGGGGGTACTTGGCCAGGTCGGCCAGCTCGACCGGCGCTTTGGCCTTGGCCAGTGGGTGATCCTCGGGGCCGACCACCACGTGGTCCTCGTCGAACAGGGCTGCTGTCCGGATCTCGGGGTCGTCGATCGGTAGGCCGACCAGGCCCAGATCGAGTTCGCCGTCGAGCAGTCTCAGTTCTATGGCTCGGGTGGTGCCGTCGGCCACCACCAGTTGGATGTCGGGGGAGGTGGCGGCCACGGTTTCGGCCAGGATGGGTGTGAGCCAGCGGGCCGTGGTACCGATGATGCCGATCCGGACCGTGCCCCGTGGCGAGCCCCGGAGTGAGGACACATCGGCCTGAAGGGAGGCCAGTTCAGTTTGGATTCGTCGCACCCGGGTGAGAACGGCCTCGCCCTCCTCGGTCGGTCGGCCGGTGGAGCGGTCGATGAGTGTCGCTTCCAGCTCCCGCTCCAGCCGGGCCACATGGGTCGAGATATTGGATTGCACCGTGTGAGTGGCTCGTGCTGCCGCGGTGAACCCGCCGTGTTCCACCACCGCCAGGAACGCCTGCAGCTGTCGTAAGTCCATCGCGAATAATGATGGCACAGAACTGTAGGACCGGTGACGATTCGATCTGTCTAGAAGATGGTCTGAATCTATCAAACCGCGTTGACAGATGATTGTTCCCGGCTTAGCATGGACCACATCGAACAGTCTGGTTCCCCCTCCAGCATCTGATTCGAGTCCGGGCCTTGTCCCCCTTCGGCCCGGACATCTTACCGAAGGACCGGCCAGTCTCGGCCGGTCCTTTTCGTTTTGCCCGGTCTAAAGTTGGCAGGGATGACCCGAACCTCCACAGCAGCAGCCTTCTTCGATCTTGACCGGACGCTCCTGCTCGGAGCCAGCGGTCCCACGATTTCCACCGCTCTCCGCCGCAAGGGCGTCCTGCCCGATCGATCCATACCAGGTCAGGGGCTGGCCTTCACCGTCTTCAACCTGTTCGGCGAGACGCTGCCGTCGATCTTCCTCACCCGTCAGGGAGCGCGGGCGGCCAAAGGCTGGTCGGCTGAAGCGGTGCAGGAGGCGGGAGTTGAACTGGCCGATGAGTTGGTGGCCCAGGTCGAGCCCTTCGCCCGGGCCACCCTGGTCGAACATCGCGAAGCCGGGCGCAAACTGGTTCTGGCCACCACCACTCCTTATGACGTCATCAAGCCCTTCGCCGACTCGCTGGGCTTCGACGACGTGCTGGCCACCCGATACAGAATCGGCGACGACGGCCGCTACGACGGCTCGATCGACGGGGAGTTCGTGTGGTCATTGGGCAAGGCCCGGTCGGTACAAGCCTGGGCCCGGGCCAATGTGGTCGACCTCAGCGAGAGCTATGGCTACTCCGACAGCTTTTTCGATATTCCCATGCTGTCGAAGGTGGGCCACCCGGTGGCCGTCAACCCCGATGCCCGGCTGTTCGCCTATGCCGCCGCTCGGGGCTGGCCTCGCGTCTGGTTCAACGCCCCCGAAGGTGTACCCAAACCGGTTGGTGTCGAACTGCAGGACGTCATCAACACCGTGGCCCAACCCCAGCTGTGGCCGTGGTTGTCCATCGAGCTGCACGACATCGACAACATCCCGGCCGACGGTGGCTGCATCGTCACCCCGAACCATCGCAGCTATCTCGATCCGGCTCTGGTGGCCCACGCCATTGGTCAACGGGGACGGCCGGCCCGCTTCCTGGCCAAGAAGGAGGTGACCGATGCCCCGCTGGTCGGATCGCTGGTCAAGGCCCTCGGTGCCATCCGGGTCGATCGCGGCAGCGGCAGCGACGAGCCGATGCTGGCGGCGGCCCGGGCCCTCCAGGCCGGCGAGTTGATCGCCCTGTTCCCCCAAGGCACAATCCCTCGGGGGCCGGCCTTCTTCGACCCGATGCTGAAGGGCCGCTATGGCGCGGTTCGCCTGGCCCGCGACACCGGAGCGCCCGTCGTGCCCATGGCTCTGTGGGGAACCGAGAAAGCCTGGCCCCGGTCGAGCCGGGTTCCCTACGTGATGAACCTGGCCGACCCACCGAAGATCACGGTACGGGTGGGAACGCCCTACACCGTTGCTTCCGATCTTCCCGACGGCGAGTTGGACCGGGCCACCGCCGACCTCATGGCCCGGATCGTCGAACTGCTGCCGGCCGAGGCCAGAGAGCACCATCACCCGACCGAGGCCGAACTGGCTCTGACCTATCCGTCGGGGCGGGTCCCCAAAGCCGACTGAAGGCCGCCGTCGCACCGGAGAGAAATTCGGTCGACAGCGCCGTGACCGGAACCTACCCTTGACCCTGGTGGCCCACACCGGCCGCAGGGTTGGATCGAATCACCAACCCCGTCCGACCGAAGGAGTCGATGTCCATGACTGTGCTTTCTCGAGACTTCCCCGCCGGTCGCGCCGCCCGAAGGGCCTGAACCACTCCAGCTGACGCGCTCCCATGCCCAGGTGACCGGCTTCGTCCGTTCATCGCGCTCTTGGAGAGAATCGTGTCAGATGCAATTACCGCTTCCCCCGCACCGCGGTCCCGACCGTCGTGGTTGGTGGCCGAACCCTGGACCGACATCAACCTCGGTCCCGTCAAGTCGGGCAAGGAGGCACAAATCGACCTGATCGAACGAACCGGGTCGGACGGTCGGTCGTGTCTACTGGCCCTGAAACGCTACGCCCCCCGCAAGGTCACCAGCAAGGGCCAGCTGGCCGAAGCCGGCTTCTCCCGGGCCTCGGCCTTCCGTCACGACGTCGAGTATCGAGAGGGCCGTCAGTTCCGCAAGTCCCGCGATCGTAGGGCGGTCGAACGAATGTCGACCTACGGG
The DNA here is from genome assembly GCA_965216685.1 of Acidimicrobiales bacterium. Classification (GTDB taxonomy): domain Bacteria; phylum Actinomycetota; class Acidimicrobiia; order Acidimicrobiales; family SZUA-35; genus JAHELU01. The sequence continues at coordinate 360,172 of OZ244195.1, read as the reverse complement.
AAACGTCTGCTGCAGGATCGCTGGACCGGTCACGAGTTCACCGTGACCCAGGTGCTGTGGGAGACCGGTGTCCAGGTGCCCTACCCCGTGACCTACCACGACGACGAGTATTTGCTGGAGTTCATCGGCGATCGCACCCAGGCCGCGCCGCAGCTGGCTCAAGCCCGGCTGAACGGTGCTGTTCTGGCCGAGGCCGCGGCCCAGATCATCGACGGCTTACACAAGATGGTGGGCGCCGGCTTCGTCCACGGTGATCTCAGCGCCTACAACCTGTTGTGGTGGGACGATCGGGTGTGGTTCATCGACCTGCCCCAAGCCGTCGATCTGGCCGCCAACCCACAAGGGCTCAACTACCTGCATCGAGACGTGGAGAACGTGGGTCAGTGGTTGACCCGAAGAGGCCACGAGATCGACGTGGAGGGCCTGTTCGCTGAGCTCGTGGCCACTGCCTACGGTTAGCCCGCCCGAACTTTGTGACCGTGGCGACCCGTTTATGGGTCGTCCGAGTCACAAAGTTCGGGCCGGGGTGCTCAGGTGCCGACGTTCTGTCGGATGACGGCCAGAGCCGAACCGGCCTTGAACCAACCGATCTGTTCTTCGCTCATGGTGTGGTTGCCCAGAAACGACCAGGTCTCGCCGTCGGGCCCGGTCACGGTGACCGTGACCGGCTGATCGGGGGCCAGCTCGGCCAGACCTTCGGTGCCGAGGCGATCGTCCTCGCCGATCCGGTCATAGTCGGCCGAGTCGGCGAAGGTCAGAGCCAGGATTCCCTGCTTCTTCAGGTTGGTCTCATGGATGCGGGCGAAGGAGCGGGCCAGGGTCAAACGACATCCCCGGAACCGGGGCTCCATGGCGGCGTGCTCCCGGGAGGAACCTTCGCCCATGTTCTCGTCGCCGATGGCGGCCCAGGCCACCCCGGCTTCGTGGTAGGCCTTGGCGATGTCGGGGAACGTCATGATCTCGCCGGTGAGCTGATTCTTGCCGTAGCCGACCTCGTAGGCCGAACCGTCGGCCTGGCTGTGGGCGTTGACGGCGCCGAGATACAGGTTGCCCGAAATGTTCTCAAGATGACCGCGGTACTTCAGCCACGGTCCTGCCATCGAGATGTGGTCGGTGGTGAACTTGCCTTGAGCCTTTACCACCACCGGCAGGTCGGCGAAGTCGCGGCCGTCCCAGGCCGGGAAGGGCTCCAGTAGTTGGAGTCGATCGGAGGTGGGGGAGACCTTCACCTCGATATTGGACCCGTCGGCCGGTGGAGCCAGGAAGCCGCTCTCACCCTCGTCGAAGCCCGATGGCGGTAGCTCGATGCCGTGGGGCTCGTCGAGTGTCACCTCGGAGCCGTCGGGTGCGGTCAGCGACTCGGTCAGCGGGTCGAAGTCGAGTCGACCGGCCAGAGCCAGGGCCATCACCGTCTCCGGAGAGGTCACGAAGGCCAGAGTGGCCGGATCGCCATCGTTGCGCTTGGGGAAATTGCGGTTGTAGGAGGTCACGATGCTGTTGACCTGGCCGGGAACATGGCCCTCCTCCTCGGATCGGTCCCATTGCCCGATGCAGGGCCCGCAGGCGTTGGCCAGTACGACTGCGCCCATGGCCCGGAAGTCGTTAAGCAGGCCGTCGCGCTCGATGGTGGCCCGAACCTGCTCCGAACCGGGGGTGACCATCAACTTGGTCTTGGCCTTGAGCCCGGCCGCCGCCGCCTGACGGGCGATCGAGGCCACCCTGGTGATGTCCTCGTAGGAGGAGTTGGTGCACGATCCGATCAGTGCGGCCGAGATCTCGAGTGGCCAGCCCTCGGCCTCGGCCTCGGCCCCGAGCTCCGAGACCTCCCGGGCCAGGTCCGGGGTGTGCGGTCCGTTGATGTGGGGCCGCAGCTCCGACAGGTTGATGTCGATCAGCTGGTCGTAGTATTGGCCCGGATCGGCCAGGACCTCGTCGTCGGCCCGCAGGTGATGGGCCACCGCGTTGGCGGCGTCGGCGGTGGCTTCGCGGCCGGTCGACTTGAGGTAGCGGGCCATGGCGTCGTCGTAGCCGAAGATGGAGGTGGTGGCCCCGATCTCGGCCCCCATGTTGCAGATCGTCGCCTTGCCGGTGGCCGACATGGAGTTGGCTCCCGGGCCGAAGTACTCCACGATGGCGCCCGTCCCGCCCTTCACCGTGAGGATATCGGCCACCTTTAGGATCACGTCTTTGGGCGACGACCAGCCCGACAGCTCACCCGTCAGCCGGACGCCGATCAGCTTGGGCCAGCGGACGTTCCAGGGAAAGCCGGTCATGACGTCCACCGCATCAGCCCCGCCGACGCCGATGGCGATCATGCCCAGGCCACCGGCGTTCGGGGTGTGAGAGTCGGTGCCGATCATCATGCCGCCGGGAAAGGCGTAGTTCTCCAGAACGACCTGGTGGATAATGCCCGATCCCGGTTTCCAGAAGCCGCCCCCGTACTTGGCGCTGACCGACTCCAGGAAATCATAGACCTCGGCGTTCCCGTCGACCGCAGCCATGAGGTCGAGGCGGCCGTTGACCCGAGCCTGGATCAGGTGATCACAGTGGGTGGTGGTGGGTACGGCGACCTCGGGCAGTCCGGCCGTCTGGAACTGCAGCCAGGCCATCTGAGCAGTGGCGTCCTGCATGGCCACCCGATCGGGTCGGAAGTCGACATAGCTCACGCCCCGCTCGACCTCGGCCTCGGGATTGTCGAGGTGGTTGGCCAGAACCTTCTCGGCCAAGGTGAGGGGCCGGCCGAGCCGCCGGCGGAAGGCGCCGACCCGTTCATCGAGGGTGGCGTAGACGTTCTTGATCAGTGAGATCGGAGTCTCGGGGCCGACTTTGGTGCCATTGTCTGCTTCGCTCATGGTTGATCCCTCTGGCTTCCGGGTTGGGGCTTGGATGATGCTAGCCGATGGCCTCATCGGCTGAGCCTTGCGCTACAGGTTGTAGTATAGTTATACTCATACGATAATACAAGTCAAATACAAATCTAGTCGGTGATGGTCTGACAAGAAGGAAGGTTGGTGGCACCGGTTCATGGCTCGCAGAATCCGATATCAGGAGATCGCCGAAACCCTGCGGCGGCGAATCGAATCCGGTGAGCTGGCGCCCGGTGAAGTGCTGCCCAGCGAAGCGTCTCTGGGCACGGCCCACAATGTCAGCCGGGTCACCGTTCGCAAGGCCCTGGAGCTGTTGCGGGCCGACGGAATGGTCCAGTCCCGCCAGGGATTCGGGTGGATGGTGGCAGCCGAGCCGGTACCTCAGTCGCTGGACGCCCTGGTGTCCATCGAACGTCAGCTGACCCGGTCGGGCCGCGATCATCAACGGCGCATACTGGATTTCCGGTTCGTTGACGCTCCCGATTCGGTGGCCGCCGTGCTGGGGCCACGAGTGCTGGAGGTCAGGCGGCTGGCCCTGGTCGACGGCCAACCCTTCGGTCGGGTGACGGTCTGGTGTCGGGAGGACCTGGGGGCCGGGTTGTCGAGAGACGCCGTTGCCCGCACCAGCTTCTACGAGTTACTGCCGGAGCGAGCCGTCGAGGCCACCCAGACAATCGGGGCCGAGGTCATCGCTCCGATCGACGCCGAACTCCTGGACGTTCCCCAGGCCAGCGCCGTCCTGGTCGTTCGCCGGACAACGTTGGGGGAGAGCGGCCGTCCGATCCTCATGGCCGAGCACGCCTTCCCCGGCCATCTCACCGAGTTCGTGGCCCAGCTGCCTCGGGCCCAGTCGGCCGAGGGAGCCGACCGCCCCGGCCTGCGCCTGCTGGGTGGGACGGCGTAGCACCAGCCGCCAGGCGGCCGGGCTCCGCCAATTCAGATTATTAAATTCGCGCAATACAGGGATGATGGGACGTTGTTCCACGAACATGCGACAGATGTTGAACAATCTCGTTTCGAATGGCGATAATTGAGAACGGGATGACGACTCCTGCCAGCCGCGACAAGATAGTCTGATTGCATCCCGGCGGTACCTCGCAGTCGCGCGTCGTCCCGCCACTCACCGAGAAGCCATTTGGGGAGACATCCATGAAAGACAAGCCTTTACTTCGATTGCTGGCTGCGCTGGCCGCGTTTGCGCTGCTGGTGGCAGCCTGCGGTGGCGATGACGCCGCCGATGAAGAAGCTGAATCCGAGGATTCGACCGAAGAGGTCGAAGCCACCGACGAAGACACCGCGGAAGAAGCGGATGCCGCCGACGAAGACGAAGCCATGGAGGAGGACGAAGGCGACGGCGATTCCGACGGCCGGGTGTCCACCTACATCGGCCAGCCCGAGAGTCTGACCCCGATCAACAACACCGAGTCGGAAGGTTCGGCTGTCATCGCCGCCCTGTTCGACACGTTGATCGATTACGACCCGGCCACCAACGAGCCGGTGTTCACCAACGCCGAATCGATCACCACCGAAGACAACCAGACCTACGTCGTCACCTTGAAAGAGGGCTACACGTTCCATGACGGCACTCCGGTGACCGCTCAGTCCTACGTCGACACCTGGAACTACGCCGCCTACGCTCCAAACGCCCAGTCGGTGGCCGGCTTCTATGCTCCGATCGCCGGCTACGGCGACATGCAGTGCGGCACCAAGACCGAGACCAACGACGAAGGTGAAGACGAGGAAGTCGCCGACTGTGAGGGCGCCCCGCCCGCCGCCGAGACGTTGTCGGGCCTGACCGTCGACTCCGACACCCAGTTCACCATCACCCTTGAGGCTCCGGAGCCATTCTTCCTGACCCGTCTCGGTTACAACGCCTACGCCCCGTTGCCCCAGGCCTTCTTCGATGATCCTGATGGCTTCGATCGGGCTCCCATCGGTAACGGTCCGTTCATGATGAACGGTGAGTGGGAAGACGATGTCGAGATTCTGACCGACGCCTATGCCGACTACGCTGGTGACAACCCGGCTCAGGTCGAAGGCGTCGACTTCATCATCTTCGCCGACACCAACACCGCGGTCACGTCGTTGATCGCCGGTGAGATCGACATCCACGATGCCGTTCCGCCGGAGCAGTGGGCCAACGTCACGAGCCAGATGTCCAACTTCGATCAGTCGGCCAGCTCGTCCATCAACTACATCGGGTTCCCGACCTACGCCGCACCGTGGGACAACGCCGACCTCCGGGCCGCCATCTCCATGGCCATCGATCGTGAAGCCATCACCACCGGCATCTTCGAAGGCCAGCGTCAGCCGGCGTTCAACATCTTGGCTCCGGTTATCCCCGGTTACTCCGAGACCGTGTGCGACGAATGGACCTACAATCCCGAGCTGGCAGCCGAGCGTTTCGAGGCCGCCGGTGGTCTTGACGCCGTTGGTGACTCGCTGGATATCTGGTTCAACGAGGGTGGCGGCCACGACCTGTGGATGGACGCCGTCATCACCCAGCTCGAGCAGAACCTCGGCATCCCCGCCGACAGCGTGACCTTCCAGCAGTTGCCGTTCGCCGAGTACCTGGAGATCGCCGACGGCGCCCAGTTCACCGGTCCGTTCCGGCTTGGTTGGGGTATGGACTACCCGCACCCCCAGAACTACCTCCAGATCCTCCTGGAGCTCACCTCCGAAGAGGGCGGCAACAACGCCACGTTCTGGAAGGACGACGCCTACTCGGCCAAGATTGCCGAAGCCCTGGCCGTCCCCGATGTTGAGGCATCCATCCCGGTTTGGGAAGAGGCCAATGCCATCGCCTGCGCCGCTGCCCCGGTGGCCCCGATGTTCTACGGCCAGAACTCCTACGCCTGGAGCGACAACGTGAGTGGCGTGGCAGTGAATGCCTTCGGTCAGCTTGATTACACGGCTCTGAAGTCGAACTGATCCTGCTGATCACCTAAAATATTGTTCCCAGCGGGCCGGTACCACCTGGTGCCGGCCCGCTCTGGGATTTGCTGTAATGTTGGGGGGACCAGGGGGACGGAATTGCCAACGAGGGGGGATCTCATGAAGGGGAGGATGGTCTAAGCCATGGGCCGTTACATGATTCGGCGACTGCTGCAGTTCATCCCGGTGGCTCTCGCCGTAACGTTCATCATCTTCGCCGGGGTGTTCTCGCTGGCCGGCGATCCAATTCGAGCGCTCTCCGGCGACCGGCCGGTACCCGACAGCGTGGTTCAGCAGCTGCGGGACGAATACGACCTCGACGACCCGCTGCTGATCCAGTACGGCAAGTACATGGGCATCCTGGTCGACGACGACACCGGCACCCGCAGCGGACTACTCACCGGTGACTTCGGCGAAACCTTGGGCCGGAATCCCCGCCCGGTGTGGGAAATCATGTCCGACAAGATCCCGATTTCGGCTCGGCTGGCCATCTCGGCCTTCGCCATCGAAACGGTCATCGGCATCACCGCCGGCGTACTGGCCGCACTGCGCAAGGACGGATTCCTCGACACCCTGGTTCGGGTCAGCACCGTTCTCGTGATCTCTGTTCCGGTCTTCGTGTTGGCGCTGATCGCCCAATACACGTTCGGGATTCGCCTCGGCATCTTACCCGTGGCCGGTATTCGTGACGGTTGGGTCAGTTACGTGCTCCCGGCATTCGTGCTGGCCTCGGTTTCGCTGGCCTACATCGCCCGCCTGACCAGAACCAGCGTGGTCGAGAATCTTCGGGCCGATTATGTTCGCACCGCACGGGCCAAAGGTCTCTCAGAGCGACGAACCATCGGCCTCCACACGCTCCGAAACTCGCTGATCCCGGTCGTCACCTACCTGGCCATCGACCTCGGCAGCCTGATGGCCGGGGCCATCGTCACCGAAACAGTCTTCAACATTCCCGGCATCGGACGTGAGGTTTTCGAGGCCGTTGGCCGCCAGGACGGCGCTCTTGTCGTCGGCATTGTCACCTTCCTGATCCTGGTCTACATGGTCGCCAACCTCCTGGTCGACTTCCTGTACGCCGTGCTCGATCCCCGTATCCGCTACGACTGACACAACCATGACAGACTCAGAACCAACCGTCTCCACTTCGTCGGCCACGGGCGACGACTCCTATCCCCGGGTGCCGCTGACCGAGTCGGCGGCCGAGGCCGAAGACGTCACCGGGCCCGAGTCCGGGCTGTGGCGTGACGCCTGGCGTCAGTTGATCCGCAATCCGGCCTTCATCATCGGCGGCCTGCTCATCCTGGTCTACGTCTTCATGGCCCTATTTCCCCAGGTCCTGGCTCCTCAGGGCATCGGCCGAGAACTCTGCGACACGGCGGCCGGAGCCCAGCCTCCGTCAAGTGAGTATATTTTCGGCCTCGACGAGAAGGGCTGCCCCTTCTACCCCCGAGTCATCTACGGCGTCCGGCCGTCGTTGATCATCGGCCCCACCGTGGCCCTGTTCTCGCTGATCATCGCGTTGATCTTCGGAACGATCGCCGGCTACTACGGCAAGCTGACCGACACGATCATCTCCCGACTCACCGATGTCTTCCTGGCTTTGCCCTTCATCCTCGCCGCCCTGGTCTTCATCACCGCCTTTCGTAATGCCTCGCCCGACGATCCCACCGTCTCGTGGCCCCTGCGCTTCCTGTCCGGCGTGTTCGAGATCTTCGACGATTTCACCGGCGTGCGGGGGATCGGTCTCGTGGTCTTCATCCTGACCATCTTCAGCTGGACCACCATGTTGCGGCTGGCCCGCTCGTCGGCCCTCTCAACCAAGAACGCCGACTACGTGGAGGCGGCCCGGGCTCTCGGTGCCTCCGACATGCGGATCATGACCCGACACATCGTTCCCAACTCGCTGGCTCCGGTGCTGGTCTACGCCACCATCGCGGTCGGTGTCGCCATCGTGGTTGAGGCCACGCTTTCCTTTCTCGGGGTCGGGCTCAAGGTGCCGGCCGTCTCCTGGGGGCTACAGCTCTCGGTGGCTCAGGGGCGACTGCAAAACGATCCACACCTGATGTTCTTCCCCGGCCTTTTCCTGGCCGGGCTGGTTTTCAGCTTCATCCTCATCGGCGACGCTGTCCGCGATGCCCTCGACCCCAAGCTCCGTTGAGCGCTCAGTCAAGGAACCATGTCTGACACAGAACAAAATAACGACTCAATGATGATCGACGTGGCCCAAGAGCCCCTGCTGTCTGTGGAGGACCTGTCGGTCGAGTTCCGTACCGATCGAGGTGTGGTCAAGGCGGTCAACAGAGCCAGCTGGTCGGTAAACGGGCAGGAAACGGTGGCCATCCTCGGTGAATCCGGTTCCGGCAAGTCGGTTTCGGCCCAGGCCATCATGGGCATCATCGAGTCACCCCCCGGCTTCATAACGAACGGCCGGGTCATGTATCGGGGCGACGATCTACTGACCATGGCCAACTCCGAGCGGCGCAAGATCCGGGGAGCCAAGATCGCCATGATCTTTCAGGACGCCCTGAGTTCACTCAACCCGGTTTTTACCGTCGGTTATCAGCTGAGCGAGATGTTCAAGGTCCACGAGGACGCCAGCTCGGCCGACGCCAAGGCCCGCAGCATCGAGTTGTTGGATCGGGTCGGGATACCGTCGCCGGAGCGTCGTTTTGACGCCTACCCGCACGAGTTCTCCGGCGGCATGCGTCAGCGGGCCATGATTGCCATGGCCATCGCCCTCAATCCCGAGGTGCTGATCGCCGATGAGCCGACGACCGCGCTGGACGTGACCGTGCAGGCCCAGATCATGGAGTTGCTGTCCGACCTGCAGAAGGAATACGGGATGGCGCTGGTCCTCATCACCCACGATCTCGGAGTGGTGGCCGAAGTGGCCGATCGGGTGAACGTCATGTACGCCGGCCGAATCGTGGAGCACGGATCGACGCTCGAGGTGTTCACCCGGCCGGCTCACCCCTACTCGGTGGGTCTGATGGAATCGATTCCCCGGGCCGATCTCAAAGGCATGCAGCTCACGCCTATCGTGGGATCGCCCCCCGACCTGGCCAACCTGCCGTCGGGCTGCCCCTTCCATCCCCGTTGCCGGTTCCGTCATTCAAACTGTTTCGATGTCGATCCTGACGTGAAGGATGTGCCGGGCGAGGGCCGCTATGCCGCCTGCCACTATGTCGACGAGGTCCTGGAGGCTGAGGTCCGTGTCTGATCAATCATCGGTTTCGTCCCAAGCCGAGTCGGCGGCAACCGCCGTCAGGTCCGATGAACCCATCCTTCGGGTCGAAGGATTGGTCAAACACTTTCCCATCCGTCAGGGAATCGTCTTCAAACGCACCGTCGGCCACGTTCAGGCGGTCGACAACGTCTCATTCGATCTCTACGAAGGAGAGACCCTGGGCCTGGTGGGGGAGTCGGGCTCAGGCAAGTCGACGGTGGCCCGGACGATCCTACGTCTGCATGAACCCACCGCAGGCCGGGCTCTGTACCAGGGTCGTGACCTGTTCGAGCTGTCGGCCGGTGACATGCGGAAAGCCCGGCGAGACATTCAGATCATCTTCCAGGACCCTTACGCCTCCCTCGATCCCCGGATGACGGTGCGCGACATCATCACCGAGAGCTGGGAGATACACAGCGATGTGGTTCCCCGCAACCAGCGGGCCACCCGGGCCAAGGAGCTTCTGGAACGGGTGGGGCTCAACCCCGATCACATCAACCGCTATCCCCATCAGTTCTCCGGTGGTCAACGCCAGCGCATCGGGGTGGCTCGAGCGCTGGCCTTGGAGCCGCGGATCATCGTGGCCGACGAGCCGGTGTCGGCCCTCGACGTCTCCGTACAGGCTCAGGTCATCAACCTCCTGGAGGAGATTCAGGACGAGTTCGGGTTGTCCTACATCTTCATCGCTCACGACCTGTCGGTGGTACGCCACATCTCTGATCGAGTGGCCGTCATGTATCTGGGCCGCATCGTGGAGATCGGCAGCGAAGACGACATCTACGAGAACCCGGTTCACCCCTACACCCAGGCTCTCCTGTCGGCCACACCCATCACCGATCCGGTGAAGGCTCGGCACCGGCCCGATCGAATCCTGCTCCAGGGCGATCTTCCGTCGCCATCGGATCCGCCGTCGGGGTGTCGCTTCCGGACCCGTTGTTTCCGGCCCCAGGATGCCTGCCTGGAGAATGATCCGGAGCTGACCGACCGGGAGGGCCACGGCCACCCGTCGGCCTGCCTCTTCCCCGAACCGCGCCTGGCCTGGACCGATACCTCCGGCTCCTGAACCGGTCGGGGTCCCCGGTAGCCGGGGGTTCAGCGAAACATAGTGCGTTTGGCTCATCTCGAGTCGTTGCCGTCCGACGGTTCAACCGTGGGAGATATCGAGGAGATGACAAATCGCCACCGGGGGCGGAGGCTGTTGCCCGGCGTCGTTGTTGCGTTGCTGACGATGGCTTGCTTTGGCTGTTCGACCGGGACCGAAGGTGCCGGGCCCCCGTCGTCGATCACCGCCGGGGACCTGTCGTTCGTCGAAAGCGACAAGACGATGGCGCCGGGCCCGGCAACGGTCGATCCTCCACCTGACGACAGTGGAATGGCCCCGGTGACCACCGTTGCCGGTCCGGCCGGGGGCGAGCCCGACGGAACCTACACCGGCATACTCGGTCGGCTGAATCCCAGCGAAGCTCTGGTTCCGCCGGCCGCCCCACCACCCTCGGTGGTTCCCGGCCGACACCCCCTGACCGGACTGGCCGGTCCCGCCTTCGATCGTCCGGCCGTCGTGGTCAAGATCGACAACGGCCCGGCCGCCGTTCCCCAGACCGGGCTCAACGACGCCGACATCGTCATCGAGGAGGAGGTTGAGGGTGGGGTCTCCCGGTTCGCCGCCATCTTCCACTCCAAGAGTTCCGTGATCGGCCCGGTCCGGTCCGGTCGCACCACCGACATCGCCCTGGTCTCCAGTCTGGGCCAACCGGTGCTGCTGTATTCGGGCGCCAACGACATGACCGAGCGCATCATCCGCAACGCCGAAGCGATCACGAATCACAGTCATGCCACCACGTCGGGCTACTGGCGGGACGAAGCCCGGCAGGCTCCCTCGAACCTGTACACCCACACGGGACCACATTGGGCCTCGGTCGACGGCGCCGCCCCACCGCCCCAGTTCGCCTACCGGGACCCCGGCGAGGAGGTTCCGGGATCTCCTGAGTCCTCGTTCTCGGTCCGCTACCCCTCATCACAGGCCACCTGGACATGGGCCGACGACGCCTGGATTCGCTCCCAGCGGGGCTCGGTCCACGAGCTGGCCGGGGGCGGCAACGTTTCGGCCGCCAACGTAGTGGTGATCGAGGCTGAGCGGGTGGGGACCGGTATGTTCGACTCCGCCGGCGGGCCGGTGCCGGAGTTTCTCTTTGTCGGATCGGGGCCGGCCGTGGTGTTCACCGCCGGTCACCGCATCGACGGCGTCTGGACGAAACCGTCGCTGGTCGACGTGGCCACGCTGACCACGGCCGGGGGCGAGGTCATCGAGTTGACCCCTGGTCGGACCTGGATCCAGCTGGTCGAGCAGGATTCGGGATATCTCCGATGATCCCCCCATCCCGCCATCGACCGTTCCTCCGGGTGGCTGTTTGTATTGCAGTGGTGGTTGCCGGCGGCTGCTCCGCCGACTCTCGAGGCGGGGTTGGCGGTCATGCCGCCGACGACGCCGGGTTCTCGCTGGCCTTCGATGATGAGACCACGACATCGAGCACCCGACGTACCGGGGAGGGTGGAACGACCACGGCTCCGGTCGAGACCAACGACTTGATGAACGACCGGGCCCACCGGCTGTGGCGGCAGCGACAAGCGGCGGTCGCGGTCCGAGCCCGGCAAGCCACCTCCACCACATCGACGGCTCCCGACGCCGCCGGGACCGGGGGGGAGGACCCACCGGCCGGTGGGGGCGCACCCTCGGCCGGAGCCTCCTCGCCCATCGCCGGTTCAACCGCCACCACGATCAGCGGCGGTGGCGGCGCCGACACCGCCATCTACATCGGGGTTCTCGGTCGCCTGGATCGTAACCAGCTGATAACCCCGGCTCGAGCCCCGGCCCCAACCGTGGCTCCCGGTCATCTGCCGCTGACCGGCTTGCCCGGTGAGGTGCCCAGCCGGCCGGCCGCGGTGGTCAAGATCGACAACGGCGGACCGGCCCGCCCCCAGACCGGTCTCAATGCCGCCGATATCGTCGTCGAGGAGGAGGTGGAGGGTGGAGTCACCCGCTTTGCCGCCGTCTTCCACTCCACCACCACGGCAGTGGGCCCGATTCGCTCCGCCCGCACCACCGACATCGGGATCATCAACGGATTCGGGTCGCCTCTACTCATGTATTCGGGGGCCAACGCTGTGACCGACACCCTGATCCGAAATCAGCCGACCGTGCAGAACCGCAGCGCGGCGACATCGTCCGGCTACTGGCGATCGTCGTCTCGGCGAGCACCGTCGAACCTGTACAGCGACACGGCATCGCACTGGGCCAGTGCCTCCGGCGGCCCTCCACCGGCCCAGTTCAGCTACCGGGCCACCGGCGACGAGATCGGCGGGGTCGAGGACCACAGCCTGACGGTTGCCTACCGGGCATCGCACGCCGGGTGGACGTGGGATGGCGCCCAGTGGCTGCGGACACAGGGAGGAGCGGCTCACAACACGGCGTCGGGCCAGCGGATCACGGCGGCCAACGTCGTGGTCATTGAAGCCCGCGAGGTGTCGACCGGTATGGTCGATTCGTCGGGGGCCACGGTGCCCGAGTTCGTGTTCGTGGGTGAGGGCAAGGCCACGGTGTTCACTGCCGGCCGTCGCCTGGAAGGAATCTGGACCCGGTCGACGTTGGCCTCGGTTGCCACCCTGACCACGGCGGAGGGCACGGTGATCAAGCTGACGCCGGGCCGAACCTGGATTGAACTGATTCGGGCCGACGCCCAGATGTTGAGGTGACCATGAGCAGCGCATCTGTTCCGCCTCGACGGCGGAGTGTGACCGTGCCGGTCTTGGCCGTACTGATCGGGATGGGCCTGGTGCTGGTCGGCTGCGCCGGCACTCCACCTGAGCCGACGTTGGAGGGTCGGGTTGAGCTGGCCGAAGCCGAGCTGGTGGAGGACGGTGCCGATCCTGACGTGGCCGACTGCGTGGTTCGGCTGGCCCGTCACGAGCTACGTCGGGGATCGCTGGACGGGGTCACTCGGGACGAGTTGCTCGTCAGTTGCGAGCGAGCCCAAGCGGCCAAGTCGGGAAAGGCCGATGTTCCGCCATCGTTGTCCTACGCCGACGGCCCGGACACCCTCGGTGATGATCCGGCACTCGACCGGTTGTGGCGATCGTGCGAGGAGGGGAGTGGCGTTGCCTGTGATCAGCTCTTTGCCGACTCGCCGGTTGGCAGCGACTACGAGCAGTTCGGCGTCAGCTGCGGCCGGCGGGACGAACTCCTCGACTGCTCGGAACTGGACGAGGCCGACGGCGACGACACAGCTGGTTAGTCGTCGGCTCGCCGGGTCTGGCCCAACGATGCCAGCAGGGCACCCGACGCCGCCACAACACCTCCCAAGGCGATGGTCGCTATCGTGCTTCCGTAGGCCATTGCTATCAACATGTGACTCTCCTAATCGTCAACTCTCGGATCACTGAGATCGAAATCGGTGTGTTCAGATGGCACGGCGCTCGATATGTCGGCCGACCCATATGCCGACCATCGTCAAGGCTGCGCCTGTCAGCACTAGGGTTGCCAGCTCCATGAACATAAGTGGACTTCCTTCCAATCTTCTGCGGGCGTTGGTATTCGACTATCGGACAACGACTAGGAGACTCCTAGCCGTCGATCCGCCGGCTTCCGGTGAACGTGGCGATAACCGCTCCGGCTGCGACCGCCACCCCTCCGAGTGTGATCAACCCGACGGTTATTGCGTGACCCATTGCTATAAGCATCGACCTACTCCTCTAGAGTTTGCTGAAGATTACCGACGCGGCCGCGATGTGAGCAGCGCGAAGACGGCTACCAGAAGTCCGCCAGTAGCGGCAAGGGCCGCCGAAGAAGCATAAATCATCGCCATTGTGAACAACTCCTCATCGTCAATATCAAGACTGTGATCTCGCACCAACGTGCTGACATGAGAAAGCTGGCGGCACAACGAAGTCCGCTTCTGCTTGGCACTGATCGTTATAGATGTAAACTCATCGTGACGAACAATAGTCGTCGCTAACCCGTCAACACTCAGCGCGCTTGCGGTCATTCTTGCATGGCTGAGGCGGCACGTCAACGCAATGTCGAGATTTTGCCCGCTTCATATACTGATGGCCACGGCATTGGATGCCATGTGTAGGCTGATCAGGAAGGCGAGTCCTCGGCCTCTGGCCGCTAGCGATCCGGCAATGACTCCGCCGATCAAGATTCCAATCAAGTGATATCCCCAGTTGTGGGAGACGGTGAAGAGAACCGATGACCACAGCACCCGAGCAGGAGCGGTCAACGTAGAAAGCAAGTTCTCCTGGATGGCCATACGGAAGAACAGCTCCTCGGCCACAGGCGCAAGTACTACGCCCACGGCGACGGCCATCGCCAACTGGCCGAAGTGGCTGCCATCGACCGCGGCCGGCCCGAATTCGGTCTCGTACTCGCCTACAATGTCGGCCACGGGCCAGTAACTGAGCCAGAGCATACCTTGAACACCAAGGCCGGTGAGCCCGCCGGTCGCCATCTCTGTGAACATCCTGAGCGGCGGTCCGGCCTGGGCTCTCATGTCGTAGCCGAACCGTGCCGCCACCACCGCTGTGAAGGCCAGAAGGGCGCCCTGCTGGCCCAACTGGCCGGCCAGCTGCCGGCCGCTCAGGTGGAGGACCGACAGGCCGACCGCCAGCGCGGCCAGCCACACCAGGGCCAGCGATCGGACTTCCAGCCGATCAACGGCTCCGGCCTGAGACACCAAGCCGCGAGATGGACTCTGTTATGCGCCCGGTTGGCGCAATGATCGGGTCTTCATGTAGTAGCCGGTGGCAATCCCGACCAGGACAAGTGCTGCCCCGATGGCAAACTCGGCCAGCCGAACGTAGGTCATTCCCATGCCGACTCAAGCCCGTTTGAATGAGGTGGCCACGGCCAGAATCGCCGTGATCACCCCGCCGGCAGCCACCATGGCCATTGTATGGCCGTGAATCATCGCAAATGTCATTTCGTAACCCACCAATCAGTTTCTCGAAACCAAGGAATCCCCTGGTTGTCGAGAAACTTAGCAGTGGCCAGATCGGTCGTCAATCGGAAGAGAGATCAACAAGATTGATCGATTTTCGATAACGGACGAGAGCTTGCGCCTCTATGGCAAGGTATCTCGCCGGCCTTTGTAGCCTCACACTGCGGTCAGCACTCCGCCCATAGCGACTGCAGCCACAGTACTTCCGTGCCACATGGCAATAAACACCAAGATCCCTCCGGTTGTCTTAGGTGAAGACCGGCGAACGGTCGCCGATATGCTGGCGACAACAGCAGGCGTGTCAAGACGATGTTATCCGTTTGCGAATCCCGTCCTCCGCTCTGATTCGGCGTCGGTGCGATTGCAATCCGGCAGACACGGTGCCGGCGGGGCGGAATACAAGTGTGACTAGAGGTCGGGCCAGCGACGCTTGCTGTCGGCCGACGAGCGGCGTTGGCCGGGCTTGGGTCCGAGAGCCCAGCGGCGGCGCCAGGCCCCGACATCGGGGCCGGTGGCATCTGGTGTGCTGTTGCGGTAGGCGTTTCGCCGGGCCTGCCACCAGCCCGATCCGAACTCGTCGGCCAGTTCCGCCACCCGCTGCTCCACCCGCTTGGCGAAGTGACGGGGGTTCTCGTCGTCGCCGATCTGCATGGCCTGGCCGAACACGACGGCGCACCGTCCCCGTTTGGGCCAGTTCTTGCCCTTGGGCAGGACCGATCCCGTACCGTCGAGGTAGATGGGCACCACCGGCACACCACAGCGCTTGGCCAGGTAGGCCGCACCCGGCTTGTGTTCCGAACTCCAACCATCGGGGCTCCGCCCTCCCTCGGGGAAGATCAAGAGACTCCGTCCGTCCTCCAGCGCCTTCTGACTGTTACGCAGCGAGAGCTTGGAGATTCTGGTCCGTTCGATGGGGATGGCACCGATGAACAGGGCCGACAGGGCGGCGGCCACCCGGTTGGGGAAGAAGTAGTCGGCGCCGGCGGCGATGGCCAGATCTTGTCGCAGCCGAGACGGCAGGGTGGCCAGTAGCAGGCTGGTATCCACGTGGCTGTGATGGTTGGCGGCGAAGATGACCGGTCCCTCGATGTCGTTGAGGCGATCAACGCCGATTATCCGGGGGTTGCCGTAAAAAGCGATGGCGGGCTTGAAGAAGCTCCACACCCCGAATCGCCGAATCAGCTTGGCCGCCGGACCATGGGCCCACGACGTGTCGTAGTGAACCCCGGTGTTGGGAACCTTCTCCGCTGTCAGCACTCCCTTGGGGGTAGCCGGTGGTCGGGTAATGAATTTCAGCCAGCCCATCATCGCCCAGATCTATCCGCTGACGTCGGCCATCAGGATCGGCGGATTGTGATAGTGGGTGATCGACGGTTTGGGCCCCACGGTGTCGGACGCCATCTCGAGGGCGTCGGCCAGGGTTGACGCCGGTTTGAAGCCCAGCCGTCGCACCGCCCGTTCGTCGCCACCGACAACGATCACCTGGCCCAGATATTGCATGGCGTGGGCCCCCCAATACCACATGTACATCGGATGCACGCCGTGATAGGCGTGGCTGGTGCGGTAGAGGTGACGGTACCACTCGTCCTCGGCGTACTGTTTCTCGTAGCGCTGCTCGATCTCGACCGGGTCGGTGGTGTCGGCCAGCACCTGCTCGAAGAAGTCGATGTAGCTCGGGTGGTGGACCGGGTGGAACTCCCACGGCGTCGGATGGCTCATGATGAGCACACCTCCCTCCCGCACCAGGGGCCGGCCCCGGTAGAGGTTGAAGAAATAGCCAAGGCCCTGAACCATGACCAGGATCGGGTTCATGATGGAGTTGACGTTGTAGGGCGTCAGGTAGGGGAGACCCATGGTGAGCACATCGGTTTGGCCCTCCACCGGCACGAGGTGCTGGGCGTAGACCATCTTGGTGGTGCGCTCGTGCACCGCCTCCACCTCACCTGCTTGCACCGACGTCATCTCGTAGGGTGCCTTCCAGGAATGGAAGATCTTCCGTCGGGCCGACGACGGCATGCGGTCCAGGCCGGTCTGCATGGCGGTGAAGGCCGCTCGGTCCCTCATCGACCATTCCCACTCTCGTTTCTGCAGGACCGACATCGGGCCGTCGTGGCCGAAGGCGTTGGTGTTGACAGTGGATTCGATCTGGAAGATCCGTGGTCCGTGAGCCTTGATGACGTCACCCTGTCGCCAGTTGGAACGGTGGAGCTCGGAATGCTCCTGATCCATGAACGATCGGGAGTGACGGAGGGTGTGCACGTTGTGGTGGGCCTTCACCCCCTCGTAGCCGGCCAGGCCGGTGGCCGTCGACTTCCAGCCTCCGTCCATCGACACCAGATTGATGTTGACGTAGATGACGAGATCGGACTCGGCGGCCCGACGATTCATCTGAACCGTCTCACCCTTCTCGGTGTGACCAAGGATGACCATCCCATCGGGGTCCTCGGCATCGTGATTGTAGAGCAGGCCGTGGGGGGCGAAGGCCTCGAACACCCGGTCGCCGACGGCGTGGCGCAGCTCGGCGTCGGTCATGCGCCGATGCAGGCACAGCGCGGCGATCAGGTGGACATCATCGACCCCGGCCTCGGCCGCCATGTCGAGCACCGCTTCGATGATGCGCTGCCTGACATCGGGCCGTTGCATGGGCGGAAGGGGGAGCGAGATGTCGTCGAAGGCGATCGTCAGCTTCATGCCCGGCTTGAGCAGGGAGGGCAGCGGATCGTCATTGATGGGATTGAGCAGGGCTTGGCGGATGGCGCCGTCCGGGTCGTCCAAACCCCGCAGTGGCTCGCCCGGGTACACCACCCGGGATCGCCCCACCGGCAGCTTCTCCAGGCGGAAGCCCTCGCCATGGTGGAACAGGATCGGTGGCGTCTGACGATCGACTTCGAGCACAAAGCCCGGTCGGGGATTGGCTACCGGTTTCTTCTTCTTCACTGAATCCTCAAACGTACAGTCATTTTCAAACGGTTTCGGTCGGCTCCGACCCGGTCCTTCCCCGGAGACGCCTAGCGGCGGCTCCGCCGGCGGCCGGGCAGGGGGCCGAGAGGCAGGATCTTGTCGCTGCTCCCTTCGGCTTTCGACCAGTACTCGATCAACCAGCCCCGCTTGGAGGCCATCGAGGCCAGTCGAGTTTCGGGGTTGACGGCCACCGGGAAGCCCACGGCGTCGAGCAGGGGGAGATCGGATGACGAGTCGGCGTAGGCCACCGATTCGGCCAGGTCGATGTCGTTGGCCTCGGCGAAGTCCCGCAGAGCCTGGGCCCTGACCTCGCCGGTCGGTGGCACGCTGACCAGCTCACCGGTGTAGCGGCCGTCGAGTTGTGACATCTCGGCACAGATCACATCGTCGAACAGGGGGCCCAGCGGGTCGACGACCAGATTGAGGGCGCCGGTGATGAGCACGGTCCGGTGGCCCATTCGCCGGTGCTCCCGGACCCGTCGCAAGGCGGCGGGGAAGGCCTTGGTGAGAATGTGGTCGGCCAGGAGTTCGGGCCCCAGCCGGTCCATCTCGGCCACCGATGCGCCGTCATAACGGCGGTAGAAGTGGCGCAGGAAGTCGGTGCGGTCGCGGCGATCGAGGGCCAGAAGACCCGGGGCCTCACTCAGCGTCTTCAGGGTGAAGCGCATGCGATCGGCCGGCCCGAGGTTGCGGGTGGCCAGCCAGGCATAGCTGAACACCACATTGGAGGCGATGATGGTGTTCTCCAGGTCGAAGGCCGCCAGCTGGCGTTCAGGGGCCAGCACCCGGCTGCGTAGCCGACGGGTGCGGGCATCGGGGTCGGTGCGCTCACCAGTGGTCTTGACCCGGGCATGTTCAACTACCGACGGCAGGTGGACGTCGCACACATAGCGGTCCCAATCGACCACCGCCGGGTCGCAACCGAAGTCGTCCTGATCGGATTCCGGCAGCGATTGGTGGAGGGCCAGCAGGTTGTCGACGCCGTACAGCGCCTCACACTCGGCGTAGGCCCCGTAGATCTTGACGTAGCCGACGGCCCGAGACACCTCGTCGCGCCGGTCCTCGACTTCGGCGTTGATCAGGGCCTGTTTGCCCCTGAGGGGCAACAGCTTGAGCGCTTTGTCGGCCCGGTCGAGGTTCTTCTGAACCCGATCGAGCTGCCGTTCCACCGCCCCGCGACCGGGAAACGACCACTCGGGAACGGCGATCGGCTGTCCTTTGCGGTCGTACAGCGGGTTGTCGGTGAACCAGTTGCTGACCAGGTCGACCAGGCGCCGGTAGTGCAACGGATTGCGGGTACCGGAAGCCACCTGGGTCACCTGGATCGGACTCGGTCCGATTCGTAGAGTTCCGTCGCTTCGGTCTGACCCGTCGCCGACTGCCGGTCCTCGGGCCGCCACCCCGATGATGGCGGCCACCACGAGGTCAACGGGGATGACGTCGATGACACCTTCGGGAACACCGGGAAACTCCTTCAGCAGCCCCCGGGCGTAGCTGATGATGATGGGCTCGGCCATGCGAAAGCCCTTGATCCAGCCTGGCACCGGCTCGGACCATGCCGACTCGATGATCGACGGGCGCACGATCGACACCGGCACATCGCCCCGGGACTCGTCGAGAGCGCGCTCGCCCAGCGCCTTGGTGTAGGCGTAGGCGTCGGGCCAACCGAGCGAGGCCGCTCGGGCCCGGCCCGCTTCCACCAGTTGGTCGTTGACCCAGCGTTGCCGGAGTTGTTCGGTCTTGGCCGACAACAGCGGCGTGCCGGCCGCCCCCAGCTCGTGGCGGGCTCGCTTACGGAACTCCTCCAACCGGTCGGCCGAGCGGGACTCGGCGTCGAAGTCGGCTCTGGTCCGCCGGGCCGCCTTGACCTCGTCCTGCCAGGAAACGTCGATGTGAAACGGGCTGTCGCTCAGAAGCTGCTCAGGGGCCTGGCCTCGACGGTTGCCGGCCACGTAGCAGGTGGAGACCGCCACGAAGTGGGGGGTCGCGTCGAGATCGTGGAGGGTTTCCACGATCCTGGTCGGACCCAGAAGATTGACTTCGACCGCTCCGTCGAGCGGGGCGTCGAAGCTGACCGTGGCCGCCGAGTGGATGACGATGTCGCAGTCGGCCAGGGCGGCCCGGCCTTCGTCGTCGAGACCCAGACCGTCGGTGGAAACGTCGCCCTCGATGACCGTGACCCGCTCGTCCACTGCGGCCCAGAACTCGTCGGCTCCAACCTCGGACATGAGGCGATCAAAGGCATTGTTGCGGAAGATCTCCCGTCGGGCCCGCTGGGCCGGGGTCGATCGCTTGCCGGCCCGCACCAGGAGTACCAGCCGGCAGTCGGGAGCACCCCGCAGGAGCCGTTCGACCAGAGCGGTGCCCAGAAATCCGGTGGCGCCGGTGATGGCAATGCGTTTGCCTGCCAGCTCAGTTGCGATCATGGCTGTATCCCGTCACTGTTCGTCATCGCTTGATCGGCACGTTGTGGCCAAACCCCGGTCCGGCTGTCTACCATTTGGTAAGTGACCACTCAGCATAGAGCATTGCGGGCCGCCACCGTCGCCTTCGCCGAACGAGGTGTGGCCGGCACGTCGCTTGATCTGCTGGCAGCCGAACTGGGCGTTACCAAGCAAACCATCCTGTACCACTTCGGGTCAAAGGACGGGCTGATCGACGCCGTGCTGGTCCAAGCCGCCGAGGATCTGGCCACCGAACTGGAGAACGCAGTGGGGGGCGTTTCCAGTGGCTGGGAATCGGTGGAGGCCGTGGTCCGAGCCAGCTTCGGGTTGGCTGTTCGCCGACCGGAACTGCTGGGCGTGCTACGGGAGATCGGCCGGCTGGGATCACCGTGGTCGGAGCGGGCCCTCACCCTGCTCCGCCCGCTGATCGACCGGGCGGTCGTCTCCCTTCAGGACGGTATGGCGTCGGGGCGATTCCGGTCGGGCGACCCCCGGCTCATTCTCGTTTCCGCCTATGCCGTTGTCTCCGGAGTGGTGGCCGATTCCGAACTGCTCCGGGCCATGGGCATGCGATTGGATCTCCGCACCGCCGCCGGGTTACGTCGCACTTTGTTATCGTTTCTAGATGCGGCGCTGGCTCCAGGTAGGCAGCCCCGGCCCACCGGAACGGCAAGGCTGACCGAATGACCTCGACCCGATGATCCCGAGATCTCTCCTCCCCAGGCTTGCCTGTGTCATCACGGTTCTGGTGCTGGGCCTGTTGGCCGGTCCGGCCTTTCCGGTGGCGGCCCAGGACCCGCTGGCCTGCGATCTTCTCGTTGTCGACACCAGTGGCACGGTGGACGTCGACCGGGTCCAGCAGGTGATCCTGGCCGAGGCACCCCAGAACGTGACGTTCGTGATCCGAGCGTTCGAATCCGTGCCCGACGGTGACCTCGAGGGAGCGGTTGACGATGTCGTGGCCGAGTGCTTCGGCGACGACTCAGCCGGCCTCGACCCCTTCACAGTGGTGCTCAGCGTCTCGGTCGACGACCGCCTGTCCGATGTTTGGGTGGGCGACAACTGGAAGGCCGATGTCGGCGACCCCGATGAGATCCGCAACGAGGTGATGGGCAGCCGGTTCGGTGAAGCCGACTTCACCGGCGGTTTCGTCGACGGGATCACCGAGATCAGTGACCGTATCGAGGTGGTGGCGGCCGCCGAGGAAGCCGCTGGTGAGATCGAAGGCGAATCAGACACGGCGTCCGACCAGGGCGACGGCACCGGAGAAGACGGATCACGATCGGTCGGTGCCGATGACGGCGGTGGGGCACCGTCCCCGTTGACGCTGCTGGGCGGGGTTGCCGCTCTCGGCCTGGGCGGTGGGGCGGTCTACGCCGTTGGCCGTCGGCGCAAGCTGGTCGGGGCCCGGCAATCCCTCCACAGGGCAATGGCCAACCCCATGGCCCGGGTCGGCATGCTGCGGGAACGCGACGGCAAGCTGACTGCTCAGGCCGACGTCTGGGAGAAGGTGACGGCCGGACGCACCGCCCAGACCCTGGCCGAGCTGCGACATGGGAGCGCCGGCGGTCGGCAGGCCACCGAACGGGCAGCCGGCCTGCTGTCCCAGGCGCTGCCCGATGGACCAGAGCAGGCCCAGATCCCCCAGATCGAGCAGGCCAAGCAACGGCTGGTCGAGCTGTCCCAGGCCCTCGACCGGCAGGACGAGTCGCTCGATCGACTCCTGGCCTTCGGTGCTCACCTCGACCATCTCCGGGTGGCGGTGCCGGCCAAGCAGGATCTGCTGACCAACGAGGTGGCAGCCGCCTTGACCTTCGCCGATCAACGGGCCTCCGAAGGCTGGGCCGTCGACAGCCAGGTACGAGACCTGAACCGGGTGCGGGACACCGTCGAGGGGCTCGACCTGTCCGGCTTGGAGCACGACTGGCTTAGCCTCTCGGACCGGGTTGAAGAGGCCGAGGCCACCATGTTCGCGGCCGAGCATTATCTCCAGGCCTTGCCGTCCCGAGTCGAGTCGTTGAAGAAGTGGCACAGCGAACTGCAGGGGGCCGGCGAACTGGAGGCGGCCCGAGCCGAGGATGTTCGCCGCCGGTTCGTGTCGCTGGCCTCGCTTCATGCCGGAGACTCGTGGCAGTGGGCGGCCGACTATCCGGAGCGGGCCGTCGAGGAGGTTCGTCGGGCCGGAGTGCTGGCCCAGTCGGCCATGGAGGAACAGCTCCCGGCCCAGTTGTTCGACGAGGCTGGACGGCAGCTCGAGCAGGCCGGACTCCACGTCATCGCCGCCGACGAGCTGCTCGATCAGATGGAAGACCTGATGGTCGATCTGGAAAAGGCCCGGGAGGAAGCGGCGGGAATCGTGGCCCAGTCACGGGAGATCCTGTCCGAGCTGAGTGGCTTCATCGCCCGCCACGATGCCGATCTCGACGACGCCTACAACCCGCAGCCGGCCCAGTTCGGCCAGGTGGTCGACGGTCTGGATCTCGAGCTGCGTCAGGTCAAGCCCAACTACCTGCGGGTGGCCGAGACCGGCTACCAGCTCAATCGCCAAATGGATGAGCTGCTGGCCTCGGCCCAGGATGAGCAGGCCGAAATGCAGGCCCTTCGCCGGGAGGCCGGTCGGGAAGTAGCCCGGGCCGAGCGCTCGATTGCCCGGGCCCGGCGAGCCCTGGGCTGGGAGCTTTTCGAGTCGCGTGACGGGGCATCCCTCGATGCTCTGGAGGCCGAGCTGGAAGATCTTCCCGATCATCCGGCCGAGCAGATCGACGTGGCGGGCCGGGTTGCCGACGCTGCTCTCCATGTTCAGGAGCGGATCATCGCCCGCCGGCGCCGCCACGGTACCTGGGTGGTGGTGGGAGGAGGCCACGGCGGCTTCGGTGGGCCAACCAGCACTGGTGGATCGATCGGCTCAGGTGGATCGTTCGGTGGTGGTTCGTTCGGGTCCGGCCACTCGTTCGGTGGTGGTTCGTTCGGGTCCGGCCACTCGTTCGGTGGGGGCCGCTCCACCGGCGGCTTCTGACGTCCGGGAAACCCGGTTCAGTTTGCCCGGGACTTCCGTCCGGTGTTTCGTTTGGCCGAGCGACGATCGTGGCGTTCGATGGCCAGGTCGACCAGGCGGTCGATGAGGCCCGAATAGCTGAGGCCGGAGGCCTGCCACAGCTTGGGGTACATGGAGATCGGCGTGAAGCCGGGGATGGTGTTGAGCTCGTTGACCAGGGGTCCCCGGCCGTCCTCCTCGTAGAGGAAGTCGGCTCGGGCCATGCCCTCGACCCGCAGCGCCCGATAGGCCTGTCGGGCCAGATCCTGCAGCCGGTCGGCCACGCCGTCGGGTAGTTCGGCCGGGATGATGAGTTGGGCGTTGCCGTCGTGGTATTTGTCCTCGTAGTCGTAGAACTCGGCGCCGGGCACGATCTCGCCCGGGACCGAGACCTCGAGTTCATGGTTGCCGAGCACTGACAACTCGATCTCCCGGGCGTTCACCGCTTCCTCCACCACCGCCAGTTCGTCGTAAGCGAAGGCGGCGTCGAGTGCGGTTGTCAGTTCGTCGGCCGACGAGGCCTTGCTGACCCCGATCGACGAGCCCATGTTGGCCGGTTTGATGAAGCAGGGGAGGCCGAGATCGTCGATCAGTGAACCGATCAAGGCCTCCCGGTCGTACAGCAGATCGGTTTCGGTCACAGCTCGCCATCTGGTCTGGGGCAGCCCGGCGGCGTCAAGCACCGTCTTGGCCATCGCCTTGTCCATGGCCACGGCCGAGCCGAGAACGCCGGCTCCGACGTAGGCCACGTCGGCCAGCTCGCACATTCCCTGCACGGTGCCGTCTTCCCCCAAGGGCCCGTGCAGCAGCGGTAGCACCACGACCCGGGCGTTGGTGGGGCTGTTGTTGACCGAAGCCATCAACTCGGTCGGGTCACCCACCGGCTTCAGGGCCTTGATGGCCGAGGGCTCGACCGCGGTGTCGGCCGGGGGGAGCAGGGCGACGGCGTCGGCCGCGGTGACGAACTTTCCGGTACGGGTGATGCCGATGGCTTCAATGTCGTAGCGGTCCCGGTCGACGGCGGCCAGGACGTGGGCGGCGGTGGTACAGGACACGTCGTGCTCGGCTGATTGTCCACCGAACAGCACCAGGAGGCGGATTTTGGGTGAGCTGGGGGAAGTCACGGAGCAATCGTAATGCACCGTCGACCGGTATTGGCGCCGCTGGCTGCTGTCGCCCCGATGCCGCCGAATCGGAGGAGAAATCGGCTAGACACGGTGGGGTGAAGTTCAATCTGGCCGAATTGGCCGTCGCCACTGCCGGGGAGGTCTTCCCCGATCATGCCGCCACCACCGTTGTCGACGGTCTGTCGATCGATTCCCGATCGGCGGCCGCCGGGAACCTGTTCGTACCCCTGGTGGCCGAGCGTGACGGCCACGACTTCGTGCCGTCGGCGCTGGAGGCCGGGGCGGGGGCGTTCCTGACGGCACGGCCCGATGACGACCTTGGTCTGGCGCCCGAGTATCGGGCTGCTCCCCGGATCCGGGTGGCCGACACGGCTGAGGCACTGACCGCGGTTGGAGTTGTGGCTCGATCCCGCATCAGTGGCCCGGTCATCGGCATCACCGGAAGTGTGGGCAAGACCTCGGTCAAGGATCTGACCCGGGCCGCCTGCGGCCACGGTGCCGACTCCGGTCCGGTGGTGTGGGCCAGCACCAAGTCGTTCAACAACGAGATCGGGGTACCGCTCACCATGGCCAATGCCCCCGATGACGTCGACGTTCTCATCGTGGAGATGGGCGCTCGGGGCATCGGTCACATCGCCGAGTTGTGCGCCGTGGCCCGACCGACGATCGGCCTGGTCACCACCGTGGCCCTGGCCCATTCCGAGCTGTTCGGCTCGATCGAGGCGGTGGCCCAGGGCAAGGGCGAGCTGATCGAGTCGCTTCCGCCCGACGGCGTGGCCGTTCTCAACGCCGACAACCCCCATGTGGTGGCAATGGCCGCCCGAAGTGAAGCGCCGGTCATGACCTTTGGTGTCGAACCCGCCGCCGACGTTCGGGTCGGCGACGTTGAACTCGACCGGTTGCTGCACCCCACGTTCCAACTGGTGTGGCAGGGTACTGACAGCGCTGAGGTGACCATTCCCGCCGCTGGAGCCCACATGGCCTTCAACGCCGCCGCCGCCGTGGCCGCCGCCGTGGCCGCCGGTGTGCCCTTTGAATCTGCGGCCCGCCAGGTGCAACAGGTCGAACTCTCGCCCTGGCGGATGGAGGTGACGGCGGCGGCCGGCGGAGGGTTGATCATCAACGACGCCTACAACGCCAATCCCACCTCCATGCGGGCCGCCCTGGCCGCCTTGGCCGAGACCGGGGCCGACCGCCTGGTGGCCGTGGTGGGGGAGATGGCCGAGCTGGGGGAGGAGGGTCCGGCGGAGCACAAAGCCATCACGGCCGAGGCCGGAGCGGCCGGGATCCGGGTCTTGGCCGTCGCCTCGCCGGCCTATGGGCCCGAAGCGGACCACGTGGCCGACATCGACGAGGCTGTGGTTGCCCTGGGTCCGGTGGGCCCCGAGACCGCCGTGCTGGTCAAGGGCAGCCGGGTGGCCGGCCTTGAACGCCTGGCCGACCGACTGACATAGCATCCACAACACAGCGTGCGCCCCAGCCTTCGTATGCGAACGCCCGAGCGCACACGATGGGCCGGAGCGGCAGAAGGCCGGTGCTACAGTCGGTTTCATGGCGCAGCTCTCGACGGAATCCCACCTCCCACCCGGTCGTTCGCAGACCTGTGGACCAACCGCATCGCCATCGCGCTATGCCATCTTCTCCGAGTGCATGCTCTGCGGGGGTGATCTGGCCCCTGAACACGCCCACTATCGGTGCACGGCTTGCGGCTGGCGCGATTCGTGCTGCGACTGATCGGCCCAGCCTGAGTTGACCTCCGCCCGCGTCTGGATCGCCGGTGCCCGGCCTCGCACCCTACCGGCGGCCGTGGTACCGGTCGCCGTGGGCACGGCGGCGGTGACCGGGCCGATCATCGCCTGGCGAGCAGTGGCCGCCCTGGTGGTCGCCCTGGCCCTGCAGATCGCCACCAACTATGTCAACGACTACGCCGACGGGGTACGGGGAACCGACGATGCCCGAGTGGGCCCGCTCCGGCTGGTGGCCTCCGGCGCGGCCACGGCCGGCCAGGTGAAGACGGCGGCCATGGCGGCCTTCGCCGTGGCCGGACTGGCCGGTGGTGCGCTGGCCCTGGCCGTCGGCCCGGAGCTGTTCGTGGTCGGCGCCGTCTCCATGGTTGCCGGCTGGGCTTACACCGGGGGGCCGAGGCCCTACGGCTACCACGGGCTGGGTGAGCTGTTCGTATTCGTGTTCTTCGGCTTGGTGGCCACCGTCGGCTCGACCTATGTGCACACGGAGAGCCTGCGGGGCGATGGCGCCGATGACATTACCGTCAGCCTGGCGGCGTCGGTTCCGGTCGGACTGCTGGCCGTTGCCCTGCTGGTGATCAACAACCTGCGAGACATTCCGTCCGACAGCACCAGCGGGAAACGTACCCTGGCCGTTCGACTTGGTGACTCGAGGACCCGCACCATGTACCAGATGCTGCTGTTGGCCGTGGCCGTGGGCGTCGTCGTGGTCGCCCTGTCGGGTCGACCGTGGGCTCTACTGGCCCTCATCGGACTGGCGGCCGCCCGCCATGCCGTCAGCCGGGTCCGTTCCGGCGCATCGGGATCTGAACTGATCGCCGCCCTGGCCGCCACCGGTCAGACCCAGTTGGCGGTCGGGCTGTTGTTGGCCGCCGGTCTCGCGCTGTCGCGTTAGGGTCCGGGGCCCTGGATCGAGCCCCTCGGTCGCCGCTGGATTTTGCGGTTCGGTAACGCCTGGCCCAGGCGGGTAAAGGACCGGGCACGATGTCCGACTCCTCATAGGTGGCGACCACCGCATCCACCACCTCCTCGACCACCACGACGGCCACCGTCACCTGCCTGCTCGATGAGATCGGCTCGTCGCTTTCATGGGCATCGGTGGTGCGGGTGACGGCCTTTCTCTGGACGATCCCGGCCGCCATCGTGATGGTGGCGGGGATCCGGATAACCTTCGACCGCCCACCGTCGCCGCTGGCCACCGCCTACGTTGATCTGAGCCGGGCCATCGCCGTTGTGTTGGCGGCCTTCACCATCGTCATCGGTGGAATATGGCTGGTGCGCAGTAGTCGCACGCTTCCCTCGGTCGGTGAGCTGGCGGCCAGTCCCCTCAGCGGCGCCTGCCATCTTCGTTTCGCCCTCATCGCCGCGCTGTCTCTCAGCGGTGCACTGATTGTCGACCCCGGCGGCCTGTCGCTGACGCTGGCTTCGGTGGCGGCGGCCTCCGGTTTCGTGGCCGGGATGCTTCTGCCCCGCTGGATCCTGAGGATCGACGGCACCGGCCGGGACCAGGCGGTGGATTGCGCCGCCGCCCTGTCGGCCCTCATCGTGTTCGAGGTGACCGTCGGTTGGTGGCACTCGATGCTGATGGTCGATGGCGCATCGGTACTGTCCGGCATCGTGGCCATCGCCCGTGGCCTGGCCCTGGCCGCCGCAGTGGCGGCCATGATCATCGGCTCCCGGACCTCGACTCGAGCTTTGGGCGCTGAGGTGTCATAGCGGCACCGGAGAGCACAAACCTATGAGTCAGGCGGCGGCGATTGCTTCGACTTCCAGTAGCCAGCCCGGCTCGAGCATGCCGGCGCAGATCACGGTGCGAGCAGCCTGGTGTCGGCCAAGACGTTCTTTGAGAACGGTGACATTGGCCGGATCGTGGGCCGGTTCAGCGAGGTAGAAACGGAGCGAGACCAGATTGGCCACCGTCATCTCCGCTTCGGCCAGGATGCTTTCCAGATGGTCCCAGATGAGCGAGGCCTGTGACTCGAAGTCGGCAGGCATGGTTTCGCCGTCGGCCTGGTAGCCGTTCAATCCGCTGATGAACAGCAGCCGGGAATCCGGTTGTACTTCGACGGCGTGGGCATAGTTGGCGTAGGGCGGAAACACACTTGCAGGGTTGAGTGCTCGATTGGTCATGTGTCGAGTATCGCCGCCCGGGCTCGATTGTCGGCCGACTTGATGACATGAATCGATTCGACGGCCAGTAGCTTGGGTTTGTGGAGGCTCCACGTTGACGACGAACGGTCGATCAGGCGGTTCTCGAGGCCGTCCGTCCACCCACTACGACGTTCTGGGGGTGGAGCGAACCGCCGATCACGAGCAGATTCGCCGGGCCTACCTGACGGCCGCCCGTCGCTGGCATCCCGATCGGCTGGCTGGTCGATCCGACCACGATACCGACGAGGCCGAAGTGGCCATGCGGCGAATCAACGAGGCATGGTCCATCCTGGGCAAGACCGCCAGCCGTCGGGCCTATGACCAACAGCTCATCGCCCGGACCAGCGGTCGCTCCGAAGGATCGTCGGCCGGAATGTTCATCGTGGACGAGGACGACCCCCGCATCCGGCGTATCGATCCCCGACTGATCGATCCGGACTTTCTGGCCGCCCGCCGCGACGTTCAGCTCAACGAGATCTCCGACCGTAGCGCCATGGCGGTGCGGGTCTTCCCCGTGCTGCTGGTCTTGGCTCTACTGGTCGGCATTTTCGTGGTCACCGCCTACGCCGACAACCGGGACGGACCGGCGCCGACCTCGACGATTCCGGGGCCGTCACTGGGGGCGGGGATCGAGGCCAACGACTGTGTCGACATCATCGGCGGGCCTTCGTTGCTGGAGGTACCGTGTACGGCCACCGCCGACGGTCAGGTGATCGGCGCCCACCTGGGCGACGGCTCCTGTCCCACCGGCACCATACGGGAGTTGGAGTTGAGCAACGGCGTGTGGGCCTGCCTGGCCGCCGCCTGACCGGAAAGGACTGACGTGACCGAAACGGGACACGGGAACGGACGATCGACGGCGATGAGCGCTGCCGATTGGGACGAACGTTACGACGCCGGTCGGATGTGGAGCCTGGAGCCCAACCGGTTCTTCGTGGCCGCAGTTGACGGCCTGGAGCCGGGGCGAGCGGTCGATCTGGCCTGCGGGGAGGGTCGCAACGGCATGTGGCTGGCTGAGCAGGGCTGGACCGTCACCGCCGTCGACTTCTCGGCCGTGGCCGTCGACCGCGGTCGAGCGGTGGCCGCCGATCTGGGCATCGACCTCCAGTGGGAGGTCGCCGATCTGGAGACGTGGGATCTTGGTCGGCAATGCTGGGATCTGGTGGCCCACGTGTATCTCCACTGGGGTCCCCAATCCAGGGAGCCCTTCCTCGACCGATGCGCCGCCGCCGTGGCTCCCGGTGGCCGCATCGTCGTCGTCGGCCACGATCGAACCAACATCGCCGACGGTCATGGCGGGCCGCAGGACCCGGCATTGTTGACCACACCGGAGGATCTGGCTCGGCGATTCGAGGCCGCCGGATTGGCGGTGGAGCGAGCCGAAACGGTACTCCGCCCGGTCCAGGTGGAGGACGACCAGGGCGACACCATCGAAGTCAACGCCATCGACCACGTGGTCGTCGCCACCCGGCTCGTCACCGAGCGGCAAAACGGTGACTGACGCCGTAGGCGAGAGGATAAGCTGTCTGACAGCCCGGACCGTTAGCTCAGCTGGCTAGAGCGCTCGCCTCACACGCGAGAGGTCACTGGTTCAAGTCCAGTACGGTCCACGTGCTGAAATTGCGGTAGAAAACGAGGCCAGGCCTCGTTTTCTACCGCAAGGTTTGCGGGTTGGGGAAGTGCCGGTGCCGGACTTTGGACCCTGGATCGGCAGGCTCTGTCGATCGACCATGGTATGTGGGACGACGCCGCACGGGTACGGAGGAGAACAACACCACTGGCCCTGCGTCGAAGTGATCGAAAGGGCTGAGTGGATGTTCAACCGAATCCTGGTCATTGGCGCCACCGGTCTGCTGGGTCGGCCGGTCGTCGATCGGCTCATCGAAAGCGGTCAGCCGGTCCGGATCTTGACCCGCAGCGCAGCCAAGGGGCAGGCGATGTTCGGCGACAGCGTCGACATCACTGAGGGTTCGGCCACCAACATCGACGACGTCGGTTTGGCCATGGAGGGGTGCGACGCCGTGCACGTCAACCTGTCGCCGGCCACCGAATACGTGGCGACGAGCCACGTCATCGAGGTGGCGCAAGGCCGACTCGGTCGTCTGGGCTACGTGTCGGCCACCACCCTCAGCGAAGAGAACCGGTGGTTCAACCGGACTGACGTGAAGATGCGCACCGAGGAACTCGTGCAGGACAGCGGTCTCCCGTACGCCATTTTCTGCCCGACCTGGGTGATGGAGACCCTGCAGAACTTCATTCGTGGCCATCGGTGGGCGCTCGTTGTGGACGGCAGGAATCCGCCCCCGCTGCACTTCTTCGCCGCGGCCGACTTCGGGCGGATGGTCGCCGCTTCATACGAGGATGACCGGGCCCTTGGGAAGCGTCTCTACATCTACGGTCCGGAAGGGATCACGTTGTCGGATGCCGTGGTTCGTTTCGCCGGTGCCTGTTACCCGGAGGCGTATGTTGTCCGCTTGAAGATCTGGCAGGCTCGTCTCCTGGCCAAGTTGATCCGAAACGCCGACCTCGCCGAGGTCACGGAGCTGATTGCCTACCTTGACACGGCAGGCGAGCACGGCGAGCCCGCCTTGGCCAACGAGCTCTATGGTGCGCCGGCCATCAGGCTCGACGACTGGTTCGAGATGCCGCGGGACGAGCAGGGCGGGTTCGCCCACTGACGTGTGGGCAGCGTCTTGGCCTTGCTCGCCCATCCCGCTTTTCCTGAGCAACAATTGCAGTAGAAAGCGAGGCCCAGCCTCGCTTTCTACTGCAAGATTTGGCGGCGGTGGACCGAGCCGCCTACACCGTCAGGGCTGCTGTACCCCGGCGCTAGGCTGAGCCGGAGATGTCCCGCGAGAAGCCGATACCGCTGCCCCGGGCTGTCCAGAAGGCGTATCCGGAGATTGGGGAGCCGACCCAAGCCGTGGTTGAGGGTCGCGTCCGGGTTGACGGCCTGGTCAAGACGAATCCCGCCACGATGGTGCGGCCATCGGCCAAGATCGTCCTCGACTGGCACGATACGTTGCGGGGTACGACCAAACTGCAGCCGGCCCTCGCTCGATTCCCTGTAACCGTCGACGGAGTGACCGCCGTTGACGCTGGAGCGGCGGCGGGGGGTTTCACCGTCGCTCTGCTGCAAGCCGGGGCGGCCAAGGTCTACGCCGTCGACGTCGGCTTCGGGCAGATAATCGGCACGCTGCGGCAGGATCGGCGGGTTGTGGTGTACGAGAAAACCAACATTGCCGATCTCACCACCGAGCTCGTCCCCGAGCCGGTCGACCTCGTGGTCGTCGACCTGAGCTATCTCAGCCTCGGTTCGGCGTTGCCGCAACTCAACCGGATCGACTATGCGCCGGCAGCCGAGCTGATTGCCTTGGTGAAACCGATGTTCGAACTTCGCCTGGCGTCGGCACCATCGGACGAACCGTCCCTGATGGCCGCCCTTGAGGCGGCCACGGTCGGCGCCACCGAGGCCGGATGGGACGTCGTCGACTGGATGCACTCACCACAGCGGGGAAGCAAGGGAGCAGCCGAGCTGGTCATTTTCGGCCGGCGATCGACATCGGTTTCGTCGTGAACGATGGGTTGGACCCGACGGGGCCGAACAGCGTCTCTCGTCTACGATCGCTTTCTGTGGCCTCAACATGGTCGAGAACATGGTCGACTACTTGGTCGACCCCGACGAGACAGCTGGTTGTTTGGACAGTCATAGCCGCGATGGTCCTGGTGGGTGCAGCATGTGGCACCGGAGAGCCGACTGATTCGGCCACCGACGCCACGCAGGAATCCGTGGTCGGGCCGCAACCGGCGACAGGCGATGGTCTGGCGCTGAGAATCGCCGGTTCGGTTGACGGGGGGCTCCTCTGTCCCGGCGGACGCCGTCCCTGCCTGCCGTTCGACGGCCCGGTCGAGCCTGCCACCGACGGAACCGTGTGGGTGTCGGGGCGGTTGGTCGACGGCGTACTGGTTGTCGACGACCAGCAACCAATCCCGCAGACCAGCCGTCGCGACTACGCCAATCGATGCCCCGATCAAGATCTCGGCGGCCCGCCGTCGGGCGAGATGCTGGAATCGATGTACGAGGACCCGTCGGCCCGACCGCCCGGCTTTGTCGATCTATGGGACAGCGACGATGGGGTCCTCCACCTCGGCGTGGCCGGTGACACGGGTCCGGCGGCGACGTTTCTCGATGATCTTGGCATCGCCGACCAGGTCTGTCTCGTCGGTGGGTTCCCCCACCCCGACGACGTGCTGGAGACGGTGCAGCAGGCCGTGGGCGAGACGGCCCGAGAGCGAGGCTTCGACGGCTTCGGTGTTGGCCGCGATGGCTGGGAGGGAACAGTCACCATCGATCTGGTGGCCTTCGATGCCGAGTTCCGCACCGCCCTCGATCAGATATCCGCCGCCAACGACGGGGTACCGATCATCGCCGTGGCCGGCGTCGAAGTCGTGAACGGCGACCTCGGCGACTACGACGCCGCCATGGCGTCAGTGGCGGTTGCTCCTGATCCGGCCAAGCAGCTGACCGCCACCTGTGGGCCGGTGGTGTTCAGCTCGCTGCCTCCGGACCTCGACGAGTTCCCGCCGTTGGACGGCGACGCCCAGTCGGCCATCGACGAGTTGGTCAACGGGCCGACAGGGGTCGAGGCTGACGGATTCGACCGCGACTACCGCTGGTCGATCGCCTCCCGCACCGACCAGGAGCTGGTCTTGTTCGGTCAGGGATCGGGACCGGACGGCTCGGCGCTGGTCGACGCTCAGTTCGAGCGTCGCGACGGAGCCTGGATTCCAACGGGCTGGGGTGGCTGCCGGGTGGAAATCACCGCCCCGGGTCTCGGGCCGGCCGCCGTGGCCATCGATCCTGATCAGCCGCTCGATCCGGAAGATACCGAGCTGTCGCTCCTGATCAACGAACAGGCCTGCGCCAGTGGCCAGGCCCCGATCGGGCGGGAGATCGTCCCCCTCATCACCGAGACCGAAGAGTCGGTAACGGTGGTGGTACTGGTGGCGCCGGTGGAAGGAGGCGCTGAGTGCCCCGGTAACCCGTGGCACCCGGTCACCGTCACCCTCGAATCGCCGTTGGGTTCACGACAGCTGCTCGACGGTCACCGTCATCCGCCGCAACCGGTCGGAACGGTCGATCTGTCCGACTGACCGTCCCGGCGGTTCGACTGACAAGATTCGACAATCAGCCATCGGGTTTGGTCGTCAAGACCTATGGTTGGGCCATGAGATTCACTTGTGTGTTGATGCTTTTCAGAATGGGGATCTTTGTCAGGCGGGTTCCAGCTGAGGTCGTGGTGACGGACGGACAGATCGATGTTCGTACCGGCGATCAGTCCGGGCCGGCCGGCCTCGGATTCACAATCACCCCAGATCAGATTCGACACGCCGAGTTCAACCTTGTCAACTCGACCGCCACCCTTGCCCCCGAGCGAGGATCGGATCTGAAGAAGATGGCCTTCAGCTTCGCCGAAGTCGGCTTCCTGGACGCCGGCAAACGTATCGCAACCGGTGACGGTGACGTGGCCCCGGGTTTCACGGCCTTGCGGGATTGGGTGGTGGCCAACAAGGTTCGGGCCGAAGAGTACCGTGTCGGCGTCAGGGGCCGGACCAAGTCGCACCGTCTCGTCTAGTAGGCGGTGGTCGGTCGCTAGGTTCCTGCCGCGTAGATTGCGTTGCCGACGACGACGAGCAGGATCAGAATCGATGATGTGGCCAGACAGATGAGGGCGAGCCGGTTGTTTTCGCCTGTGCGACGAGCTCGATAGAGCGCTGTTGCGGACAATATTATCGCCAGAAGAGCGACCGTTATGCCGACCGGGGGGACGATCATGGTGACGACGGCCACTGCCGTTGCGATGATCGCAGCCCGGGTTGGAAGATCGAGATGACGCCAATCCATTGGTATACCGTGCAGTCGGAACGTATCGGGACCACCCGGGGTGGAGCATGGCCGGCAACGTTCTGCGCCAGTCTAGCTCGGAGGTCGGAACTGACCCGTCACCCCCGATGGAGTGCGTCGTCGGGACGTCGA
This sequence comes from Acidimicrobiales bacterium, assembly GCA_965216685.1. Classification (GTDB taxonomy): domain Bacteria; phylum Actinomycetota; class Acidimicrobiia; order Acidimicrobiales; family SZUA-35; genus JAHELU01. The sequence continues at coordinate 325,653 of OZ244195.1, read as the reverse complement.
TGAGGGTGAGGCATCCGGGCTGACCATCTCCACTAGCCTGGACCGACCGGTAGGCACGAAGGCCGTGTCGACGGCATTCGCACCTTGAACCCGTTTTCGTCATCACCCTACTTTCTCTCCCAACGGACCGGTCGTTGGCGCTGGCCGTGGCTGCTACTGAGTGCCGCCTGCGCCGTGGTCACCGGGGTGGGGCTGATCGGCGTCCTCTTTGCCGTGGTCTGGGTCCTTGATATTGCGGGCAGCGCGTGGGCCGGCGAGATCCTGGACCACATGGATAGTGAACAGGTTGGGGCCACGCCGATTCTCCTCGCTGCCGATCTTGGATTCATCGGATTGGTGAGTTGGGCGGCCGCCGTAGCCGGCTCGTTGACCCACCAGCGTTCAGTCCGGTCGCTCGTCGCCCCTCTTCACCCATTCCGCTGGTCCATCGTCCACAAGGTTTTGGCTTTCGAGGCCGCCGCCTTCGCCCTGTTCAGGTTCGTGCCCGTGATTGTCGGTGTCGACGTGACCTTCACCGGGTTCGACGCTGATCACCTGAAATGGTTGGTGCCCTTGCTTGCTTTGACGTTGCTGCAGACGTCAGGGGAAGACGTGCTGTTCAAGGGCTACCTGCTTCGTCAGCTGGGGGCCGCCACCGGGATATTCTGGCTGGCTCCGGTCATGACATCCGGATTGTTTGTGGCCGTCCATATCGACAATCCGGACGCCGGCGATCTGGTCTGGATGAGTTTCGTGCTCTTCGCCGCCTCCGACCTGCTCATCGTCTATCTGATCATGCGGACTGGCGGAATGGAGGCCGCCCTTGTTCTCCACTGGACCAACAACATGACTATCTTCTTTCTCCTGGGCGAGCGGTCAACCCAGGCCGGCGAGCTGACACTCTTTGTTTGGGACAACCAGCCGGGCATCAGTGACGACGTACTGGGTGGACTGCTCTATTCGGCCTACCTGGGGGCAATGGTGGTGGCGTTCACCTGGCCACGGTCGCCGTTCCACCTGAAGCGACAGGGTTGGTCGCCGCCGGTCGAGAACAGGTTTCCATTAGCCCAAGGAAGTCCTAACAACAGCCGCAGTGCGTGACGAGCCGGAATCGCCTGACTAGGTTGTGGTCACCACCGGCTAGGGGAGGGAACTTCATGTCGAACAACATCGGCCAACGGCCGACCGGGTCGGGCGGGCCATCGGGTATTCGGAGTCTGATCGGCGCGGCCGCCTCGGCCGTGGCGCTGGCCTCACTGCTGGTCGGATGTGGTGGCAGCGCAGCTCCGCTTACCCGGGCCGACGACGCCGTTGACAATGTTGCCGTGGCCCAGCAAAGCGAAGCGGCCCCTCCGGTCGACGCTTCACCATCGCCGACGGCACCAGAAGCGGCGTTGGTCGTTCAAGCGGCAAGCCCAGGCAGGGCCGCGCCGGCCGCTCAGCCGCCCGACAAGGATCACCCGGGAAAGGGAAAAGGCCCAAAGAAAACAACGACGACTGCGTCGACGACAACAACGTCGACCACCCAACCAACCACCACGACGACCGAGGCAACCACCACGACGACGACAACTGTTCCACCTCCGATGGGCGAGCCCTGTCTGGTGGAGAACGGGGGTACGGCCGACCGGGTCGATTTTGGGGCCAAGGCGCTGGCCGGTGACCCGGCTGAGGCGCTCAACGGAACCGGGCCGGACAACGACACCTACCTACGAACCGTGTATGCCCTACCGGTTCCGGAGGAGATGGCCTATGTGACCGGCGCGGCCGCCGGCGACCCGGATGGACTCCGGTTGCGGTTCGACGCCGCCGACCAGCCGGCCGAAGGCGATTGGACCAATCCGCAGAAGCGATCGGAAATGCGCACCGCCGTGATCGATGTTCCCCCAGTCGAGGGCTCGACCGTGGCCTACTGCATGTACTTCGACGTCGACCACCCGGACCTCTACGGGCCGGCCACCATCTTCCAGACCTTCAGTCGGGAGCTCGATCGTCCCTCGATCGGTATCGAGCTGACCGGCCTCAACCAGTTCCACGACGCGGTGGCCAACGAGATTCAGGTGGTGGCGGTGGATGGTCGTCATCGGATCAGCGGCGCCCTGCTCGATCAGAACGGACCGAACGCCCTTCAGGTTGTGGTCTACTACGGTCCGGGCAACACCGGGGCCTACCAGGTTTCTCTCAATGGGGCCGTGCTGAGGGCGACCAATGGTGTAGCCATGATGTCGGACGAGGGCATCTGGTGGCAGTTCGGTCTCTACCTCCACGGCCTGGGCCAGGATCCGGCGACCGACGACAAGCACCGCCGCCGCGACCAACTGGCCTCGGGCCAGACGGCTTTCGAATCGACCTACCGCATGGTGGAACGAGTTGTCTACCAGCCGGGGCAACGATCGGGCGGTGGCGACCTGTCGCAGTTCGGAACCAGGCGGCCTTAGCGGGCTCGCCGCCATCGGGATCGGACCACTGGTGGAGCCCAAGTTTGCCCGCCCTACCTGTGGTGGCCCGGGCGTTGGTCGCGGTTCAGGTCGTCCCGGGCTACTCCCAGTACACCTCGATGGTGTAGCCGTCGGGGTCACAGCAGCGGAAGGCGAAGTGGAACCATGATGGGAAGTCATGTGGCGTGTCGTCCGGAGCCAAGGCAAGGTCCAGACCGCCGTCGTCACGAAGGAAGACTATGGGGCCGTGCTGCACGTGGAAGGTGAAACCGAACCATTGACGGTAGAAGTCGGCGGCCTCGTCGACATTCGAGACATGAAGATGAAGATGGTTCAACCTTATTCTCGGCAGTTTGGTTCGGCAGTTGGGCGGCGGCCCGGTCTAGGCTCCGCCGTGTCGAATCGCTGAGAGTACGATCTCCACCAAGCGGTGAGCGTCACTCTTCGACTCCATTTCGCCGGCGGCTTCGAGCGCGTGCAGGCAGAAGTGGGCCAGCTGTTCGGCATTCAGATCGTCGCCGACCGTGTTGTTCGCCGTTGCCTCGTCGATCAGGTCGGCCACCAGTTGGTGCAATCGCCGCCGGGCGTTGCGGGCGCGACCGTGGGGCCGGTGGAGAAAGGCCGAGAGTTCAACCCCGCCGCCCCCCTCACCATGTCGGGTCCGACTCCTCACGACTTCGGCATATGCCTCCAGTAGAGCAGCCAACCGTCGCTGGGCGGGCTCGTCCCCATTGGCGATGGCTTCGAGATGATCGAGATGATGGTTGATTTGGCGTTCGTGCCAGGCGTCGAGCATCTCCTCGATGCTGGAGAAGTACTTGTAGAGGGTGGCCCGAGTGATCCCGACCGTTTGCGCGACTTTGGACATCGTGACGTTGAATGGGCCGCGGGTGGAGGCCAACTCGGCCGTTGTCGTCAGGATCGCCTCACGCACCTCGCTTCGATGTGACTCGATCGTCTCGCTCCACAACTTCGGCATTGCTGCTACTATAGGTCCAACTTTAGATATACAATTTGTACAGATACGGTACATATCGTATAGTAAAGCTGTAGCAAGGGTCGCACGGCAGAAGGCACGACATGAGACGGGGAAGCGATGGCGTCGATAGCAGGAACGATCACCGGATGCCGTTGTGGGTTCGGACATTCATCGTTGGTGGCCTGATCGTCCTTGCTGTTCTGGCGATCGTGATGATCGCCACCGACACCGAACACGGACCGGGTCGACACCAATCGGTCGGACCGACCAGCGGTTCGAGTTTTGGGCTCAATGGCTGATCGTCGGCCATGATGGCGAGGCGCAGCCGTCGAGTTGTCCTGGCCGTTCACCTGTTTGTCTCGGTCGGCTGGCTGGGGGCCCTCGTCGCCTATCTCGTGCTGGCCATGGCCGCCCAGGCGTCCAGTGACGGGGCGACCATTCGTGGCGCCTGGATCGCCATGGAACTCGTCGGCTGGTACGCCATCACCCCCCTGGCCGTTGCCAGCCTGGGTTCGGGAATCATTTTGGCCTTCGGTCCACCGTGGCGCCTCTTCGATCACTACTGGATCGTCATCTCTCTTGCTCTGACGGCCGCGGCCGTCGCCGTGCTCGTTGTACATATGCCCGACGTCAGCGCCACTGTCGATTCAGCACGAGCCATGAGCGGTGCCCAGCTCGAACAATTGGACGGTGATGTGGCCCATCCGGCTCTCGGCTTGGTAGTCCTCGTCGTGATTCAGATACTCAACATGTACAAGCCTCGTGGGCTGACCCGCCGTGGCCACCGGCGACGCCTTCGCTCCATCCAGGCCACCTGACCGCGTTCGGCCCCTGTTGGCCGCACCGTGGCGGTTTACGTGATCCGTGGTTCACTGGGTGTGATGATGGTCGTCGGCCGGGGGATGCAGCAATGACGCCGAGAAGGGCTATGGGGGCGCTGGAAGACGAGATCATGGCCTACCTGTGGGCCACCCAGAGCCCAGCCACGCCCGCTGAGGTTCATCAGGCGATTGCTCCTGATCTGGCCTATACGACGGTGACGACGGTTCTTACCCGGCTGTGGGCAAAGAAGCTGCTTGCCAGGCAGCCGAGAGGCAGAGGATTCGCTTACAGTCCTGTTCGCAGCGAGGCCCAGCATCGGGCCGAGCTGATGCAGAACGAACTGGACAGTAGTGCCGATAGAGGGGCGGTGCTCAGTTCGTTCGTTGCTTCGCTCACACCCGCCGACGCCGTGAAGCTTCGCAAACTCCTCAAGGGCGAATAGCGGTGAACATCGAGTTCCTGCTTCCAGTCGTGGCCTTGGTGATCGTGGCCGCCGGGCTGGGAGTGGCGAAGAGGCCGTTGGTTCCCCGGGCCGACGTGTGGGCGTTGACCACGGTGGCGGTCGTGGCCGCGGTCACCGTCGTGTCCGTCGTCGCCACGTCGTTTGCCGGGTTCGTGCTGGGCCCGGTTCGGCGGGCCGAGATCGTGGAATGGTGCCGCATCATGCCGTTGCATCATGAAGTGTCCCCGCTCGAGGGTGCGTTGGCCACGGTCGCTCTGGGGGCAATGGTTGTCCGGGCCCTGCTCGTGGTGCGCCGCCGCCGGGCTTGCCTGGTCGTCACCGATGGTCGTCGACTGGCGGTGGTGGACATGGCGGAGCCCGTTGCCTACGCCGCTCCCGGCAAACCGGGTTGTGTCGTTGTGTCGACGGGCCTGCTGTCGATTCTGGAGCCCCGGGAGCGGCAGGTGGTTTTCGCCCACGAACGGGCCCACCTGCGCCAGGCTCACCACCGTTTTCTGCTTCTTGGCGCCTTGGCTGTAGCCGTCGTCCCTGTTCTCAGGCCTTTGTTCGATCGGATCAGGCTGGCCACCGAGCGTCTGGCCGACGAGGAGGCGGTCAAGACGATGGGGGGCGATCGCCAACTCGTGGCCACCGCCATCACCAAGGCGGCCATGGTCAGCTCTTCGTTCAACGAACTCGTGCCCGCGGTCAGCGGGTCTTCGGTTATCGCCCGGGTCGAAGCGTTGGTCGGTACCCAAACTGACCGGCGGGCCCGTGGAGCCGGGGCACTCCTGGCCGTTGTCGGAACCGCCGTGGTCGTCGGCGCCGGCTCGATTCAGGCCCACCATATCTGGGTGCTCGTCGACCATGTCTGCCACGGCTGAGGTCGGATGGCGGCCAGAAGGCGGCGCTCTTGCATCCTTGTAGCGATGTGACGCCTATCTACGACAGCGTGTAGTACACTGCTGCGCTGTTGTGCTTTCTTTCCCGGCGGGCCGCTCGGCCTCTCGCAACCAGGTCGTGAACCACCGACACATCCTCTGTCGTGTTTTGGTGCTGTTCACCGCGTTGAGTGCCTCGGCTGTGCTGCTCAGCCCCTCTCGGGCGGCGGCTCATACCGGATTCGAATCGTCGGATCCGGCTGACGGGTCCTCGGTGGTCGAGGCCATCGGCGAGGTGACGATCACTTTCAGCGGCGTTGCCGAGCCGACTGGCGAAGGTTTCGTGGTTATGGACCCGTCAGGTACTGTCCGTCCACCTGACTCCCTGAGTTCGGATGCAGCGAAGCAAGTTTGGACGTTACGCTTCGAGCCACCACTGGCCGAAGGAGTGGTCGGGGTGCGTTGGACCGTCCAGGCCCCCGACGCCCACCCCATCAGCGGTGGTTTCAGCTTTAGTGTCGGGCCGGTGCCTCAATCTTCGTTCACCGCCGGTACGGCGCGAGATGGGACTGCGGTAGACGGATCGACCGATGCCATCGGCGGTTCAGCGGACCCAGCGCAGTCCACGCCGACAGTGATCGCCTCGGAGTCCGTCCGGCTGGACGGCCTCCAGTCGGAGGGAACAAGGGACGGCTCACAACGGAACACCCAGGACTTGCAGGCCTTTCTACAGCACGGTGAACAATCTGTGTCCTATTCGGTTGGTGTCGGCGTTGTTGGCCGGGTGCTCGAGTTGATGGGAACGATGTTGGCCATCGGTGGACTCTGTTTCGGCACCCTTGTTGTTGGCAACGATCACGGCGCTCGTCGCCCGGTCTTGAGGGTGGCGCGCTGGGCCGCCCTCGGTGTGATCGTCGGAGCGGGAATCAACCTGTCGGCCCACATGGCCATCGTGGCCGGCGGGTGGTCGGAGATGTTCTCGGTCGCCATCGTCGAGGCGGCCACACTGTCGACCTTTGGGCTGGCGATCGGGCTCCGAGCTTGGGCCGGGTCGCTCCTGTTGGCCACCATCACGATGCCCCAACTGCCGGTCGAGCGTTTCGTCGGCCGGCCCGTCCATCGTGAGCTTGTCCCGGCCGGCGATTCCCGGCTGGTCGTTCTTGGAGACCCGCTGCGGGCGCCGGCAACCGCCAAGATCGGAGACGAGTGGCCCGGAGACCTCTGGTCCGCCGATGAGCCTTGGAGGCACGACCTCGAACCGAGCCGTCCCGTCATGGTCGCCAGGTCGGTCGACGAGAGCAGCGCCACCGCTCCGGCTCACCGGGGTACAGCGCCGGTTGCGTCCCCTGCTTCGGTCGCGGTGGTCGGGTTGCTGGCTTCATTCGCCTTTGACGGTCACACGGCCACCGAGGGTCATCGGCTGGTCACCGCCGCGGTCGACATGGTTCACGTGGCAGCCGCAGCGGTCTGGGCCGGCGGCGTTGTCTCCTTCACCGTGGTGCTGTGGCGCCGGTACCGGCAGAGGGTGCCCCTCGACGTGGTGGCCGTGGCGCTACGGTTCTCGGTCATTGCCGCCGCCGCGCTGGCGGTGGCCGGACTGGCCGGCCTGATACTGGCCGCCATCATCCTCGATTCGGCCTCGTTGCTGTGGGCGACGTCGTGGGGTCGACTGCTCCTGGCCAAGACGGCCGTGGTTGCCGTCGCCGCCGGCATCGGTGGCTACAATCACTTCATCGTGATTCCCTCGATGAGCGGCGGTGGTGGAGACCGTCGGTCGCCCCGGCTACGCAATACCGTCACCGGCGAGGCTCTTCTCCTGGCCACCGTTCTCGTGATCACGGCATTCCTGGTCGGAGCATCGTCGGTGCCGTCGTGAGAGGCCGGGTCGCCATAGTGCGGTTGATGGCCGGTGCCGCACTCGTGGCCTTGTTCACTGTTGGCTGCTCCGACAACGGCACAATCGAGCAAACCGATACCGGTGCTGGGAATGCATCAGCCGGAGGCCTGGGTGCCGAGGTCTACGCCACCAGTTGTGCGTCTTGTCACGGAGCCGACCTGCGAGGCACCGACAAGGGTCCATCGCAACTCTCGATTGTCTATGAACCCAACCATCACCCCGACGACGCCTATCGATCGGCCATCGCCAACGGTGCCCCCCAACACCATTGGACCTTCGGTGACATGCCACCGGTGGAGGGACTGAGTAGCGAGCAGGTCGAGGCCGTGATCACCTACATACGGTCCGAACAGGAGCGACAAGGCTTCGAACGCTAGACTCAACCTTGACCTTCCAGTCGGCTGGAAGGTGTATACCTGATGGTAACCGGCACCCTGCGGAGACAAGAACGCCATGTCGACCAGCAACCACAGCCACTCAGGATCACCCGGCCCAGCGCCGGTCGTCGACCACTCCGGCCATATGGATCACACTGGGCCCGGAGAGAACGACCATCGCCGCGGCCATGACAAGCACGCCGGGCACAGCCCAATGGTGTTTCGCCGCCTGTTCTGGTGGAGCTTGGCCTTGGCCGTCCCCGTTCTGGTGTTCTCCGATCAGATCCAGGAGTGGTTCGGCTATTCCATCACCGGTGCCTGGGCGGCCTGGATTCCGCCTGTGGGGGGAACCGTCCTCTACCTGTGGGGCGGTCAACCGTTCCTGAAGGGTGGGCTGTCCGAGATCCGCGGCCGTCAACCGGGAATGATGCTGCTCATCGCCCTGGCCATCACCGTGGCCTTCGTTTCATCGCTGGCGGCATCGCTCGGTTGGGGTGAGCTCGACTTCTGGTGGGAGCTGGCGGCCCTGATCACGGTCATGTTGTTCGGCCATTGGCAGGAGATGAAAGCCATCGGCCAGGCCCACGGCGCCCTTGCCGCCCTGGCCGAACTTCTTCCCGACACCGCTGAAGTGGTCGACGGCGAGCTGATCAAAAACGTCCCGGTTGGTTCGCTGGCGGTCGGCGATGTCGTGTTGGTCCGACCCGGTGGCCGGGCTCCGGCCGATGGCGTGGTGGCCGACGGTGGAGCATCGTTCGATGAGTCGATGATCACCGGAGAGTCGCGCCCGGTCCGCCGCAACCAGGGCGACCGTGTTGTGGCCGGGACCGTGTCGACCGATTCGGCCGTCCGGATCCGTATCGGTGCGGTGGGCGACGATACCGCGCTCGCCGGCATTCAGCGTCTGGTGGCCGACGCCCAGTCGTCGAACTCGAGGGCGCAGGCCTTGGCCGACCGGGCCGCGGCCTGGCTGTTCTATCTGGCCGTCGGGGCGGCAGTGGCAACCGTGATTGCCTGGCTGCTGGTCGGCGACGGCGCTCAGGGCGTCATACGGGCCGTCACGGTTCTGGTCATCGCCTGCCCCCACGCTCTCGGTCTGGCCATCCCGCTGGTGATATCGATCGCCACCGCCACCTCGGCTCGTGCCGGGATACTGGTCAAGGATCGCCTGGCCCTTGAAGGCATGCGTTCGGTCGATGTGGTCCTGTTCGACAAAACCGGCACGTTGACCATGGGCAACCACGTGGTCGTCGACCATAGGGCCGCCGCCGGTTGGGAGCCTGACGAGATCCTCACCTTGGCCGCCGGTGCCGAGGCCGACAGTGAGCATCCCATTGCCCGTGCCATCGTGGCCGCCGGCAACGCCATCGGGCCGGTACCACCCAGTACCGACTTCGAAGCACACACCGGCCGGGGGATACGGGCTGTAGTCGACGGCCACACGGTGACGGTCGGTGGTCCCGCCATGCTGGATCAACTCGATCTGGCCGAACCCGAAGAACTGGGCGAGACCACCTCCCGCTGGCGTAGCCGAGGTGCTTCGGTCCTCTGGGTTGTGGTCGATCATGTGGTGGCCGGTGCCCTCAGCCTGGCCGACGAGATTCGCCCCGAGTCACGAACCGCCATTGATGCACTACACGATCGAAACATGAAGGTGTTCATGATCACCGGTGACGCCGAGCAGGTGGCCACCGGAGTGGCAGCTGAACTTGGGGTCGACGAAGTGTTCGCCGAGGTGCTACCCCAGGAGAAGGACGCCAAGGTGGCGGAACTGCAAGGCCGGGGATTGCGGGTGGCAATGGTGGGGGACGGGGTCAACGATGCACCTGCCCTGGCCCGGGCCGACGTCGGAATCGCCATCGGGGCCGGGACCGATGTGGCCATCGAGTCCGCCGGGGTCGTCCTGGTGTCCAGCGATCCTCGTGGAGTGACCGGGGTGATCGACCTGTCGCACGCCACCTACCGGAAGATGGTCCAGAACCTGGTTTGGGCCACCGGCTACAACCTCATTGCCGTGCCCGTCGCTGCCGGTGTGTTCGCCTTCGCCGGCCTCACGGTGCCACCGGCGGCGGCCGCAGTGGCCATGAGTCTGTCGACCATCGTGGTGGCGGCCAACGCTCAGCTGCTACGCCGGCTCGACCTCCGTCCCGGCTAGAGCCCGCGCCCACAATCGACGTCGGCGGGTCAAGGGGCCGTATCGTACGGTCCATGACCAACGACGACGCCCGACCGCTGGATCTGATCGTGTTCGGTGCCACCAGCTTCGTCGGCCAGATCGTTTGCCGCCATCTGACCGAGCGCCACGGTACCGACGGCACCGATGGTTCACCGATGTGGGGCATGGCCGGGCGGAACCGCTCCAAGCTCGATCAGGTAGCGGCCGACACCGGGGCCGACGTCGAACGGATCGTGGCCGACGCCGCCGATCCTGAATCCATCAGGGCCATGGTCGGGCGCACCCGGGTGGTGGCCTCCACCGTCGGTCCCTATGCCCTCTATGGCTCAGGTCTGGTGGCGGCGGCGGCCGAGGCGGGAACCGACTACTGCGATCTGTCGGGCGAGCCCCACTGGATGCAGGCCATGATCGACGCCCACCACGAGACGGCCAAGGCCAGCGGTGCCCGGGTTGTCCATGCCTGCGGTTTCGACTCCATCCCGTCCGACCTCGGCGTGTGGTTCACCCAAGGTCAAGCCAAAGAAAGATTGGGTGGGCCCTGCACCAGCATCGCCATGAGGGTCAAAGCACTCAAGGGCGGGGCCAGCGGGGGCACAGTGGCCTCGATGATGAACGTGATGGACGAGGTGGCGAAGGACCCGGCGTTGCGCAAGGTACTGGGCAATCCCTACGCCTTGGCTCCGGCCGACATGCGCCACGGCGTCCGTCAGCCCAACGTGGTGTTGCCCCAGGCCGACGACGCTTCCGGACAATGGGTCGCCCCCTTTGTCATGGCCGCCGTCAACACCCGGATCGTGCACCGCACCCATGCCCTGCTCGGCCGCCCCTGGGGTTCCGACTTCCGCTACGACGAGGCCATGATGATGGGCGGAGGTCCGCTGGGGCTGGCCAAGGCCACGGCGCTGGCCGGCGGCCTGGGTGGAGCCATGGGGGCGGCGGCGGTGGGACCCGTTCGACAGCTGCTGAAGCGAGTGGTGCCCGAACCCGGTACCGGCCCCTCGCCCGAAGCGCAGCAGGCCGGGTTCTTCGATCTGCGCTTCTTCGGGGAGACGGCCGACGGCGGTACCATCCAGACCCGGGTGACCGGCGACCGCGATCCCGGTTACGGGTCGACGGCCAAGATGTTCGCCGAGGCGGCAATGGCCTTCCTCGATATCGACCGGGAAACGACTCCCGGAGGCTTCCACACCCCGGCCTCCGCCTTGGGCGACCTCCTGATCGAACGGCTGGTTGACGATGCCGGATTGACCTTCACTATCGTCGAATAGACCGAGGATCATGACCGAACCCGACACCGTTACCATCGCCACCGCATCCGGACTACGGATCGTGGCCGACCACTGGGACGGTCCCGACGACCGCATTCCCGTGGTGCTGGCCCACGGCGGGGGACAAACCCGGCACGCCTGGCGGTCGACGGCGGCAACGCTGGCCGCCGCCGATCATCGAGTGCTCACCATCGACATGCGAGGTCACGGCGACAGCGACTGGGCGGCCGACGGGGATTATCACGTCACCCGCTTCGTCGACGACGCCCAGTCGGTCCTTGACTGGATCGGCAGTCCGGTTCTCTGGGTCGGGGCATCGCTGGGCGGCATCACCGGGCTGGTGTTGTCGCTCCGTCGGCCGGCGGCTCTGGCCGGTCTGGTGCTGGTCGACATCACCCCCAAACCCCGGACCGACGGGGTCGAACGAATCCTGGCCTTCATGGCCAACGATCTGGAACACGGTTTCGCTTCGTTGGAGGAGGCGGCCGACGCCATAGCCGCCTACCAACCCCACCGCACCCGGCCCGACGATCTGTCGGGTTTGGCCAAGAACCTCCGCCAAGGCGACGACGGTCGCTGGCGGTGGCACTGGGACCCGGCTTTCCTCCACATCCGCAATCGTCCACCTCACATGAATCCCGATGACGGTCGGTCATCAGGAGAACCACAGTTGTCTGACTTCAATCTGGCCGAGCAGGCGGCCCGCCAGCTGACCTTGCCCACACTGTTGGTCCGGGGTCGGCTGAGCGATCTGGTCACCGAGGACGAGGCCCGGGAGTTCCTGCAGATGGTTCCCCACGCCGAGTACCTCGATGTGGCTGGAGCGGCTCACATGGTGGCCGGTGATCGCAACGACGTCTTCACCGACGGGGTGGCCCGGTTCGTGGCCAAAATTGATCCATGAGAGCGTTCTACAGCCCATCCCAGGCCGACCATGATCCCCGATTCTTCCTGGTCAGAGGGGTGCCTTCGGCCAGCGCCGAACAGCCGGAGCGGGCCCAGCGTCTTCTGACCGGGTTGGAGCAGGTGGGGATCCCAGTGGAGCAGCCCGAAGATTTCGGGCTGGACCCGATCGCCGCCGTGCACTCTCGGCCCTACCTCGATTTCCTGGCTGTGGCCCACCAGCAGTGGTCGGCCTTGGGGTCCGATGTGTCTCCCGAGGTGGTGGCCAACATCCATCCCTCCCGATCGCCGGCCGGCTACCCCGCTGGCATCGTGGGCCGGGCCGGCTGGCACATGGCCGACACCGCCTGTCCCATCGGCGCCAACACCTACCGGGCGGCCCTGGCCTCCGCCCACTCGGCTCTGACGGCGGCCGAGGTGGTGGCCGCCGGTGAGAGATACGCCTACGCCCTGTGCCGTCCGCCCGGCCACCACGCCTTCAGCGACATGGCCGGTGGTTTCTGCTTCCTCAACAACAGCGCCATCGCCGCCCAGTACCTCCGCCGGTCCCACGACAAGGTGGCGATTCTCGACGTCGACGTGCATCACGGCAACGGCACTCAGGGCATTTTCTACGGTCGCAGCGACGTGCTGACCGTTTCCGTGCACCGTGACCCGACCGACTACTACCCGTACTTCTGGGGCTACCCCGACCAGGTCGGTGACGGCGAAGGCGAGGGCTACAACCTGAATCTGCCGTTGGCCGCCGGATCGGCCGACGACGCCTTTCTGGCCGCCGTCGACGCCGCCCGCGTCCGTATCGAGGTCTTCGACCCGGGCGCCCTGGTGGTTGCCCTGGGCCTCGACGCCTCCGAGCACGATCCGCTGCAGGGGCTGGCGGTCACCAATGCCGGCTTTGGTCGGATCGGAGGGGCCATCGCCGACCTCGGTCTTCCCACGGTGCTGGTTCAGGAAGGCGGCTACCTGAGCGACGCTTTGGGAGACAACCTGGCCGCCGTCCTGTCGGGTTTGCTTGACGAGACCTGATCCATGGCAGGTTTGTGCGCTGAGGTGTCATAGCGACACCGCAACGCACAAACCTCTTCGGGGAGGTGGATCGCCGGTGGTGGCCAACGGTGGAACCTAGCGTGCCACGATGGCGGCGACGGCTTCCAGCAGAGCGGGTGGACCGCTGACGACCAGGGTGTTGACCACCGACTCCTGCCAAGCGGCCAGGTCGGCCCTGATCTTGGCCGGCGGTCCGACCAGGGCCACGGCCTCCACCATTTCGGTGGGGACAGCGGCGACGGCCGCCTTCTTGTCGCCGGCCAGATACAGATCCTGGATCTTGGCGCAGGCTCCCTCGAAGCCCATGCGGACAAAAACGTTGAGGTGGAAATTGGCCTCCTTGGCCCCCATGCCCCCGGCGTAGAGAGCCAGCATCGGACGGATCATGTCGGCCGCCGCCTCCACGTCGTCGTCGATCACCACCGGCACCACGGCGGCCACGTCGAAGTCGTCGAAACTGTGCCTGGCCCCCGGTCGGTCGAACCCCTCGGCCAGTGCTCGGCGGTAGAAGTCGTTGTCTTTCGGGGAGAAGAACAGCGGCAGCCAGCCATCGGCGATCTCGGCCGTCATGGCCACGTTCTTCGGTCCCTCGGCCCCCAGGTAGATCGGGATGTCGGTCCGCAAGGGGTGAATCGTCGACTTGAGTGGTTTGCCCAACCCGGCGCCCCCGGGATAGGGCAGTTGGTAGTGGTCGCCGTCGAACACCACCGGTTCATCGCGGGCGAAGATCCGGCGCACGATCTCGACGTACTCCCGGGTCCGGGCCAGCGGTTTGGGGTAGGGCCGGCCGTACCAGCCTTCCACCACTTGGGGGCCGGAGGCGCCGAGTCCCAGTCGGAACCGACCGGCCGACAGGTGATCCATGGTCATGGCGGCCATGGCCATGGCGGCCGGGGTCCGGGCCGAGATCTGACAGATCGATGTGCCCAGGTCTATGCGGTCGGTGGCCGCCCCCCACCACGCCAGCGGGGTCAGGGCGTCGGACCCGTAGGCCTCGGCCGTCCACACCGAGTCGAACTCCAGCCGCTCGGCTGTGGCCACCTGCTCGACCGCATCCTGTGGCGGTCCCGCTGACCAGTATCCCATTCCCAAGGCAAGTTGCATGTCTCCGATGATGGCATATGGCGGTAGGTTGCACGGCATGCCGCCTCCCGATGACCTGGCCCAGCACGGCTACGGTGTGCGCTCCATGTGGCAGCCGCTGCGCCGGGTGGCCATGCGTCGACCGGGCGCCATCCTGAGCGCCGACCATCGCCGGTGGCACTACAGCCATCCCCTCAACGGCGATCGGCTGGTGGCCCAGTTCCAGTCGTTCGTCGAGTTGGTCGAGAGCGATGGCTGCGAGATCACTTGGCTCGACGACGACGGCTTGGACGCCGCGGTCGACGACGGATTGGCCGATTCGATCTTCCCCTACGACCCCTCGTTCATGGTGGGCGAGGGCGCAGTGCTGCTACGCCCGGGAAAGGAACTGAGGAGAGGTGAAGTGGCGCTACACGAGCGCTTCTATGACCGCATCGGCGTGCCCATCTTGGGTCGGATCGAGCCGCCGGGGGTGGTCGAAGGGGGTGACCTGTTCTGGCTCGACGAGACAACGCTGGCCGCCGGTCGGGGTTTCCGCACCAATCAAGGTGGCCTCGATCAGCTGGCCGACATCGTCGCTGGGCAAGGGATCGAACTGTTCGTGGTCGATCTGCCCTACTTCACCGGTCCGGAAGCCTGCCTGCACCTGCTCTCGATCATCAGTCCCCTCGATGCCGACCTGGCCCTGGTTCATCTGCCGATGTTGCCCACGCCGCTCTACCAGCGGCTGGTGGCCGCCGGCTATGAGCTGCTGGCCGCCCCACCTGACGAGTTCGAGGCCTCGGCCGGGTTGAATCTCAACGTTTTGGCCACCGGACCCAGACGAGGCATCACCGTCGACGGATTCCCCCGGACCCTGGAACTGATGCGCTCCGCCGGATGCCGGATTGCCACCTTTCCGGCCGACGAGCTCTGCCTGCCTTGCGAAGGTGGCCCCACCTGTCTGACCCGGCCGCTGCTGCGGCGCTGAGCCCGGTGCCGCCGTCAGCGTAGGGCGGCCGCCACCTCGGCCCAGCGGCCGGCCGCCCGGCTGTCGCCGGTGAGGTCGGCGGCGGCCGAGTACAGGACGAGGCGAGAGGCCCGATCCCGGTAGCGTTCGACCAGACGGTCGGCCAGGTCGTCCCACTCGGCCACCACGGCGTAGACGTCGAGCATCTCGTCGGTGATGGTCGCCTCCATGGCGTCGAGATCCCCGGCCTTCATGGCCTCCCGGAGACGGGCCGTGGTGCCGGTGAACCCGAGATCGTCGAACTGGAAGGCGTAGTTCGGGGTGGTTCCGTAGAAGCCGATTTGGCGTTTGGCCGACCGGATTGCCTGCGCCTTCTCCTCCGGGGTCTCTCCGGTGACGGTGAACACCGGAATCAGCAGGTCGATGTCGCCGGGCGAGCGCCCAGCCTTGGCTGCGCCCTCGGCCAGTTGGGGCAGCAGCCGGTGTTCGATGTAGTGCATCGAGTGGAGGGGGTGGACATGAACACCGTCGGCCACTTCGCCCGCCACCCGGGTCATCATCGGTCCGACGGCCGAGATGTCCACCTTCATCGGGTGGTCATGGGCACGGGGCGCCCAGTCGGGAGGTAGCAGGCTGAGTTGGTAGAACTCGCCCTCGTGGTTGAGCCGCTCGTCGCCGTCGAAGGCTCGAAAGCAGGCCTTCACCGCCAGTACGTAATCTCGGAGTCGGGCCGCCGGTCGGTGGAACTCGGATCCGTAACGACGCACGATGTGGGCTTTGACCTGGCTGCCCAGCCCGAGCCGAAACCGTCCGCCGGTGTTGGCCACCAGCTCGTAGGCGGTGGCGGCGGTGACCATGGGGCTGCGGGGAAAAGCCACCGCGATGCCGGTGGAGAACGTCAGTTGTTGGGCCGCCTGAGAGGCCACCGCGATCTGCATCCACGGGACCTGCGAGGTCTCGGTGAAGAGCAGGCCGGAGAAGCCGGCGTTCTCGGTGGCCAGAGCCAGGGCTGTGGCATCGGCCCAGCTGCCGGGTCCGGTCATGATGTCGATGTCCACGGTCACACCTCGTCGTCAAGTTCCCATCGCGATGGATCAGAAGGTTGCTTCCAGCGCCGACCGCAACACCGACCGGTCAACGTCGACGCCGGCCCAGATGCGGATATTTTCCGCCGCCTGGTTCACCAACATTCCGGTGCCGTCGAGCAGCGCCGCCCCGGCCGACTCGGCTTCGGAAAGGAATCGGGTGCGCGGTGGGTTGATGACCACATCGGCAGCGATGGTGTCGGCCCCGGTCCGACTCCAGTCAACGGCAATCGCCTGATCGACATGAGGAACCATGCCGACCGGCGTGGCCTGCACCACCACGTTGACGTCGGCCGGCACAACCAGCGGCTGGTTCCCGGCCGACAACTCGACCAGTGACCCGGTACCGGCGGCCACACCGTTGATCAGTTCGACCAGAGATGAACCGGTTGCCCGGTTGCGGGCGGCCACGGCCACCGACCGGGCCCCGGCCAAGGCCAGTTCGGCGGCGATGGCGTGGGCCGCACCGCCACTGCCGATGAGAACTATGGTCAGGCCCTGGGGATCGGTCATGGCCGACAGCGAATCGAGGAAGCCCCGGCCGTCGGTGTTGTATCCGAGGTAGCGACCGTCGTCGGCCTTGGCCACGCAGTTGACGGCCTGACACACCTCGGCGGCCGGAGCCAGCGAATCGAGGAAGGCGATCACCGACTGCTTGTGCGGTATCGAGCAGTTGAACCCCCGCCAACCCATGGCATCGGCTCCGGCCACGGCGGCGGCCAGCTCACCCACCGGCACCTCGCAGTTGACGTAGCGCCAAGCCAAGCCCTCATGGGCGAAGGATGCGTCCATCATGGCTACCGTCGGGTTGCCGTCGGCCCCCTCACTGAATGAACCGACGATCTGGTCGAGAAAGGTCACAGGGGTACGGTAGTGCCTCGGTCGATCGGCAATGAAGTCCGAAATCCGCTTGCTTCCGGGTACCAGAGTGGCACACTGCCGTGATGGCCAAGACCAAGCCGACAACCGGTAGGCGCGTGCGCACAACCACCCCACGGGCCCGGGCCGGTGTCGTGCCGTCGGTGGAGGAACCGTTCGTCGGCCTCGATTGGCTGCTGTTCGTCGGGATCTCGGTCATCTGGGGTTCGTCGTTTCTGCTGATCGCCATGGGACTCGACGGATTGACCCCGGGGATGGTCACCTTCGGCCGCGTCGGATCGGGGGCGGTCACCCTGTGGCTGCTCCGCGTGCTGGGTCGCCCGGGAGGCCAAAGGTCGGGAGGCGCCATTGAACGGTCCGATTGGCCCATGGTGGTGCTGTTGTCGGTGCTCTGGGTCGCGCTTCCCTTCACCCTCTTCCCGTTGGCCCAGCAATACATAAATTCGGCGGTGGCCGGGCTCCTCAACGGGGCGACCCCGGTGTTCGTCGGCGTCGTCTCGGTGTTTCTACACCGTCGCCTTCCCAGCAGCCGTCAGATCGTGGGTATCGTGCTCGGTTTCGTCGGGCTGGTCCTGCTGAGCCTGCCCTCGATACAGGATGGCGAGTCGCAGGCC
This sequence comes from Acidimicrobiales bacterium, assembly GCA_965216685.1. Classification (GTDB taxonomy): domain Bacteria; phylum Actinomycetota; class Acidimicrobiia; order Acidimicrobiales; family SZUA-35; genus JAHELU01. The sequence continues at coordinate 307,834 of OZ244195.1, read as the reverse complement.
GGTGGGGTGGCCATCGTGCTGGTGGCCACCGTGTGCTACGGGTTCTCCATCAATCTGGCCGCACCGCTGCAACACCGTTATGGCGGCATCATGTTGATGAGTTGGGTGCTGGGCCTGGCCACGGTGTGGCTCATTCCGGTCGGGCTGCGGGAACTTGGCGACAACGACTGGCGGGCCGGGGTTGTGATCCCCGTTCTGGTGTTGGGAGTGGTGGGAACGGGGCTGGCCTACTGGATCATGGCCACCCTGGTGGGCCGGGTCGGCTCGATCCGGGCCTCGCTCATCACCTACCTGATCCCGGTCGTCTCATTGGTGTTGGGCGTCTCGGTGCGCAACGATGAGGTCGCCCTGCTGGCCTTGGTGGGAGCGGTCCTGATCACCATTGGTGCCGTGTTGGCCTCACGCCGACGGGTCGACTAACCGTCGTCGGCCGCTCCGGTCAGGCAGTAGGGGAGGAGTCGTCGGTACATCGGTTCCACCTCGTCGAGCACCGACTGAAGATGGGGGAGCAGAGTGGCGTTCTTGGGCTGCCACCGGGCCCAGCCGGTCGAGGCGTGGACCCGCTCGTACCAGTGTCGAGCCCACACACCGTCTTCCGGTTTTGGTCCGGCGGGCCAGCTCATCATCGACTGGTTGAACTCCAGGCCGAGGTGGCCACAGAGTTGTCGGAGCACCGCCTCGGGATTCATCAACAGCAACTTCGAGTCCAAGACGATGGGATCGCCCCCGGCGGCGAGGATCCGTTCCAGGATCTGGATCAGCTCGACAAAGCCGGTGTCGTCGATGGTGGCATCGGGTATCTGCACCTGGAACGAGGTCAGCATGTCAAACGGGTCACGGGTGAGGAGAACGTTGTCGCAGCGGCCGAACAACACATCGGTCATGACCGCTGGATCGAGGTCGATCAGGTGCTTGGCCATCTGTTTGAAGAACACCACCGGGGTCGGGTAGGGGCCGAGGATGACCGAGCCGATGATGTGGTCGACGTCGGTCGACATGTCGGCCAGGATCTCGTCCCGTCCGGGGTGACGCCGACCGGAAGCCTGGAGGTAGTGGGCGTACAGCGGCTCGTCCACCACCGTGGTGTCGGGTCGTTGCCGGAACGAGTACATGAGAGCGGTCGACACGTTCCGGGGGCTCGACCACAGGTTGATGCGCTTGATGTCGGAGCCGGCCATCACGATTTCCGGGCAGCGTCGTCCTGGCCTTGCACGTCTCGCTCCACCGCCTCCCGGTAGAGGGCTCGGAGCCGATCGATCATGGAGCGATCGCCGTTGCCGATCGGGCGGCCGTCGACGGTGTGGACCGGGGTGAGGCCCCCGAAGGTTCCGGTGGCGAAGGCGGCGTCGGCGGCGTAGACGTCGGTCAGGGAGAAAGGCTGTTGTCGGGTGGTGATGCCGTCGGCCTCCGCCACCTCCAGTACCACCTCCCGGGTTATTCCGTGGAGGTTGTAGTGGCCGGTTGAGGTCCACAGCTGGCCGCCGGTGGCGATGAAGAAGTTGGTGGCGTTGCAGGTGGCCACTGCGCCGGTGGGATCGAGCATGAGAGCCTCGTCGGCTCCGGCGTTCACCGCCTGGATCAGGGCGATGACCTCGTGCAGCTTGGAGTGACAGTTGAGGCGCTGATCAAGGGTGTCGGGTGGGGGGCGACGGACGGTGGCGGTGAACAGGCTGAGACCGGCGTCGATCACGGTGGGGTCGGCCCTCTTGTGCTCGGCGATGATCACGATGTTGGGGCCGCCGATGATGTTCGACGGGTGTTGCGACGGTGTCTTCTTGTCGCCCCGGGTGATCATGAGTCGAACGTGGACGTCGTCGACCATGTTGTTGCGGGCCACGGTGGCCTCCAGCGCCGCTCTGATGGCCGAGCGGGGACCGATGTCGATGCTGGTGGCGGCCGCTGCGGCGTACAGGCGATCAAGATGGCGGTCGACGAAGGCGAACCGTCCGTGGTGGAGGCGTAGTCCTTCCCAGATGCCGTCGCCCACCAGAAATCCTGAGTCGAAGACCGAGATCTTGGCCTCATGGCGGGGGTGGAACTCGCCGTTTATGTAGATCTCGACGGCCTCGTTGCGGGGGTCGGGGACGGCGGCGTGAGTGCTGTGAGCGGCCATGGGTTGAAGCTAGCGGTCAGATGTTCGTTCCCGGCCGATTGTCGACTGCGGGTCGTCACCGATGACCACCGGGGTCCCGAGTGGGAGGAATGCGGCCATCTTCGTGATCTCGTCGTTGTCGACCCGGATGCAGCCGTGGCTGACCCTGGTACCGAGGGCCCACGGCTGGTTGGTGCCGTGGATGCCTATCACGCCGGCCCCACCGTTGAACGACGACAGCGTTTCGCTGAAGCCCGACAAACCGTAGGCGTAGGGACCATAGATGCCGCTCGGATCCGACGTGCGGAGGAGATCGGTCAGATAGAACGATCCGTAGGGCGTGGGGGTTTCACCCTCACCGATGCCGACCGCGGTTTGCAGGTGGAGTCGGTCGCCGCGAAAGACAGTGAGGGTGAAGTCATCGACGTCGACCTCGATCCGGTAGGGGTTGCGGGTCAGCTCGACCTCGTCGGTTCGGATCCAACCCACGGTGCCGTTGGGCCTCATGGGCAGGAGCACCGGGATCCAGCCCGAGTCGACGAGGGCCGAGCCGGGCTCGGTCAGAGACTGGAAGACCAGTTCGGTCCCGTGACGATTGGGGTTGGAGAACGTCCCGACCACCCGACTCGACGCCGGTCCGCCGTAGGCCACGATCTGATCCCCCGTCACGTGAGCGACGAGGGTGGCCTGGTCGGGATCGGCCTCGGCGTTGTCGGCGACGGGTTCTGCCGACGGTCCCGGCGCCCGATCCTCGGCGGCCGATGTCTCACTGTTGGGGCCGAAGGGGGCATCGACGGTCTCGGAACGGAGCTGCCGGCGACCGGTGGTCAGATCCGGGTCGTCGCTGAGGCAGGCGGAGAGAAGCCCCGCCGCCGCCAAGGTGGCGACGGCGGTGGCCGCGACCGTACGAGCACACCTGCCGGCCGAGGGCATCGACCAGCGAGTCGGCTCAGCCGGTGAAGTCCGGGTCGGAGTCGGTGGCGTCGGCCGCCGGGGTCTCATCATCGCTGGAGTCATCGGCGGCTGTATCATCAGCCGCTGTGTCATCGTCGGCGCTGTCGTCATCGGCGGCGGCACCATCGGCTACCGTCAGCTGATTGTCGATGGTGACTCCGAGGTCGGCCACCGCCGCCTCCACCGTCGCCAGCTCATCGTCGGAGGCGACTTCGCCGGTCAGGGCGACCGAGGCGTTGTCTCCATCCCCGTCGACCAGCCCGGCCAGCCCGGCGATGCCCAGCCCGGCCAGAATCTCATCGACCTGAGCCTGAAGATCGGCGCTCGACTCAGCGTCGTCGGCGTCGGCCTCTGTATCGTCCCCGGCATCGTTGTCGGCGTCGGCGTCATCGCTGGCATCGTCCCCGGCATCGGCGTCAGCGTCGTCTCCGGAGTCGGCATCGTCCCCGCTGTTGGCGTCGGCGTCCGAGTCAGCGTCGTCGGCATCAGCACTGTCCCCGGCGTCGCCATCGTCGCTGGCGTCAGCGTCTTCGTCCGATGCCGCTGGAGCGGCCACGTCTTCGGTGTCGGTGGCCGAGGAATCGTCGTCGCCACACTGCGACGCGAGCAAGGCGAGCAGGACGAGAGCGGCAATGATACCGAGACCCCACCACAACATACGGCGAACCCGGTCGTTGCGATGATCGTAGTCGGCGTCGAGAACATCGGTTCCCGCCCGGGCCGACGTACGGGAACCACGGACCGTGTCCTTGGTCGAGTCGCTCAGACCCTTGGCCGCAGCTCCGGCGGCGGCGGCCCCACCACCGACGGCCGCAGCCGTTGTGGCCTTCGATCCAGATAGTGCACCCTTGGCCTTGCCGGCCAGCTCGTCCATCTTGTCGCCGGCGGCGCCGACTGCATCACCGGCGGCCTCTTTGGCGTCGGCCAACTTGTCGCCCACCGCATCGGCGGCGTCGCCCACTTTGTCGCCCACCGCATCGGCAGCGTCGGCCATCTTGTCGCCGGCGGCGCCGACTGCGTCACCGGCGGCGTCTTTGGCGTCGGCCAGCTTGTCGCCGGCGGCATCGACTGTGTCACCGGCGGCGTCCTTTGCATCGCTCGCCTTGTCGGCAACGGCATCAGCCGCTGCCTCGCCGGCGTCGCCCACGGTGTCTTTGGCATCGGCGGCGTCGGTGACCTCTCCCGCCACCTCTTGTGGATCAATCGGATTTTCGTTGTCGCTCATTACATTCACCTTTGCGTCGGGTCCTGGCATGAACAGGGAAACGGCGACGGTCCTAGCGGCACAACCCCGCGACCAACCTGCTGGCTTAGGTCTGATTTCGGACCACAGCAATGAGGGTCCTCGATCGCGCCTTCAATCGGTGTCGCCTGCTACCTCTACCCCTGTTCGCGTCCATGGCTGTGTAGGAACGCGGTGGTTGCTAACCCAGCTGACAGCTTAGAGAGCGACACTCATTGATACGCAGCGGCAACCAACATTTTCAATGGTTGTCATCTTCGTCGCATTCGAGCTGCGGCACCGGAGAAGCATCGATTTTGACCATTGGCCCCACAGGGCGTGACGTTTCGTCTAGTTTCGAACCTCAGTAAGCCATCGATCAGCAAAGGAAGTACTGCATATGGCCACGCTAGAGAGTATCGAGGGCATCGGACCGGCGAACGCCAAGAAGCTACGGGCAGCCGGGGTCAAGTCAACCGACTCCCTGCTCAAGACCGGTGGGACCAAAAAAGGGCGCAAGGACATAGCAGCGGCCAGCGGAATCGCCGAGCGGTCGATTCTCGAATGGGTCAACCGAGCTGACCTGATGCGAGTGAGAGGGGTGTCGACCCAGTACAGCGATCTGCTGGAAGCCTCCGGCGTCGACACTGTGAAGGAACTGGCGAAGCGCCGTCCGGACAACCTCACCAAGAAGATGAAGGATGTGAACGACGCCGCTGTGGCCAAAGGCCGCAGCATCGTCCGCCGGCCTCCATCCCAGTCCGAAGTCGAGAAGTGGGTGGCTCACGCCAAGAAGCTGAAGCCGGCGGTCAGCCACTAAACCAGACCGCCGACCGAAGAAGGCAGGCTCGATCCGGCTCTGGTGCCGGAGGGATCGAATGTCGCGCTCACGTCCCCCGGACATGTGCCGATGAGAAGATGTGGGTCCTCTCGCCACCAACCGGACAACGGCCGCCGCCGCTTCCCGCTACCGCCGCGTCGGTCTCCGCATGAGCTGCGCTGCCTGCGAGGTGGCGTGGACCGGCCCGATCGAGTCGAAGTGCTGGGTGTGCGAAGCCCCCGGCGTTCCCGGTCCGCCGCCGTCGATCTATCCCGGCATCGACTGACGGCGTTGAGCCGAGCAGTACAACCGGCTCGGTAGATCGCCGGCATAGGGTCCGTTACCCAGGCCCTGCGATGTGCCGTTAAATTCTGGACAAGACTCATCCAAACTAGTCCTCAAGGCGTTTCGACCTCACCGTCGCTGGGACTAGGAACGAGCTTCGGGGGGACGACGGGCCACGGCTCGTATGATGTCGACCGTCATGACCGACTGACAAGACGGCTGGGGCGGACGGCTCTTCTGGCAACAGGTGTTAGGGGAACGGACACTGTGACGAAGTTTGATCTCACCGGCACGACCGGGCAAGCCCGCGGTACCGGCCGGCTCCTTGTGGTCGCCTTGGCGTTGGCCTTGACGGCAGCAGGCTGCGGAGGCTCCAATCCGACCGATGACAACACGACCCGCGACGACAGCGGGCAGATCATCGAAGGGGGAGAGGTCGGCGTCAACGCCCTCAAACTGGGTGACTGCTTCAACAACAACAGTGACGACGAAAGCAACCAGAGTGACGACGTGACCGATGTCTTGACCGTCGAAGCTGTTCCTTGCAGCCAGCCTCACGACAACGAGGTCTACTACCTTGGCGCCCTGCCCGAGGGTGACTATCCGGGAGCCGACGTCGTCGACCAGCTCGTCCTCGACCAGTGCCTCACGGTGTTCGAGGCCTTCGCCGGCATCTCCTGGGACGAATCCCAACTGGACATCGCTCGGATTTTCCCGTCCGAGGCCAACTGGGACGACGGCGATCACGGCTACATTTGTGTGGCCTATGACGTCGAAGAGGCCAAGCTCGAAGGATCAATGCGAGGCCGTGGCTACTGATTGCTGCGGTGTCCAGTAGCATTGCCTTGGTCATAGCCGGAGGAGAACCGCCTCCAGCCGACCTTTTCTCAATCCTTCCGCCGCCCTTGATCACCGTCGCCGCCGACTCCGGAGTTTCCCACGCCCGTGAGCTGGGCCTGCCCGTCGACGTTCTCGTCGGCGACTTCGATTCGGCCGACCGGGCCTCGGTCCGCTGGGCCGAGGGCCAGGGGGCGGAGATTGCCGTCCACCCGTCGTCGAAGGACGAAACCGATCTGGAGCTCGCTCTGGAACGAGCCGTTCAACTCATGGCCGACCGTTCCCTCCGCGAACTGGTGGTGGTGGGCTTGGGCGGTGGCCGACTTGATCATTGGCTGGCCAACCTCCTGGCCCTGGGCGGATCCCGTACTCAAGGCGTGGACGTGACGGCCTACGTCGACTCGGGCCGCATCTCGGTTGTGCGCCGGTGGCGACGCCTGGCCGGACGGGCCGGCGAGCTGGTGTCGCTCATCCCCATTGGCGGGCCGGCCCGGGCGGTGACCACCACCGGACTGGCCTACCCACTGACCGCCGAAGACCTCGAGGCCGGCCGGTCACGCGGGGTCAGCAACATCTTCGCTCCCGAGCATGCCGACAGCAACGGGATGGTGGCGGCCGAGGTGACAATCGAGTCGGGAACCCTGCTGGCCGTCCAACCCGAGTTTCTCACGCCCAACCTGTTGGTCGATCACGGCGGATCGGAGGGCCCGGAACCGGCCCCCGGCCGCCCATGAGGGGCGGACGACGGCGTCGGCGAACCTGGGTGCAGCGGTTGATTCTGACCATGAACGTTGTGCTGATCGGGGCCAGCCTGGCCGCCTTTGCCCTCCTGCAGTACGGCTACGACACGGCATCGGACATCCAGCGGATCGAACTGGGACGTAGTTTGACGGCGGTACCGGAGGAGGCGGCGGTCGGCCAGCGGGTCCTGAACGTGCTGCTCGTCGGGTCGGATTCGTCGGCCGGGCTCGACCCCGACGATCCGGTCCAGATCGGCCGTCGGGGTGAACGCTTCGGCGACGTCATCATGGTGGCTCACATCGACGAGCGGAGCAGCCAGCTGGCATTGCTGTCGTTCCCCCGTGACCTCTGGCTGCCGCTGGCCGGAGTCAACCGCAGCGACCGCATCAACCGGGCTTTCGAGGTTGGTGGGCCGGCCATGCTCATCGACACCATCGAGGCCAATTTCGACCTTCCCATCCACCACTACGTCAACGTCGACTTCGCCGGCTTCCAGGGGTTGGTGGAGGCCGTCGGGTCGGTCGACGTGTATTTCGAAACGCCGGCCCGCGACTGGAACGTCAACGCCGTGCCCGAACCGCGAAGCCAAACCGGCTTCCTGGTGGCCGAAGCGGGCTGCCACTCCCTCGATCCTCCCACTGCGCTGGCCTACGTCCGGTCCCGCTACTACCAGACCCAACAGCCCGACGGGTCCTGGGTTACCGATCCGACATCGGATTTCGGCCGGATCAGCCGCCAACAGGATTTTCTCAAACGACTGCTGTACCGGGCTGTGGACCTCGGGGCCCGGAACCCGTTCGTGCTGGCTGACATGGTCGACACCGGGTTGGAGAACGTTGCCATCGACGAGTCGCTCACACCCCAACTACTGGTCGATCTGGGAATCGCCTTTCAGAACTTCGATCCCGGCGCCCTACAGACCTACAGCTTCCCGGTGATCGACTCGGACGTGAACGGCAATCAGGTCCTGGAGCCGTTGACAGCCGAAGCCGAACCGCTGCTCGAACTCATGCGGGGCGCAGCCCACGACGACCCATCCACCGTCGGCTTGTCCATCGTCTCAGCCACCGAGCCGGACGCCGACGTCGAGGCCATGGTCTCGACCCTGCTCGAAGGGTTGACGTCGGCCGGTTTCGAAACCGAAATCCAGGTCGGTGAGACCGCCGTCGGCTCTCTCACCGTCCGCCACGGACCGAACGGCAGGGCCGCGGCCGAGATCGTGACCGGCACGGTGGCCGGGATTCTGGCCGACGATCAGTGGGAGACCAACTTCGCTACGACCGTCTCCGTGGAGGAAGTCGAGCATCTCAAGGGTCGAACGGTGCAACTGGCGGTGGGTTCATCCACCGTCGACCCCAACTCAGGTGTCGAGTCCGGAGCCCTGAATCGGCCAGGCAATTCATCACAAGGCGGTCCTGGTCCGACCAAGCCGGCGAGCCCGACCAGTAGGCGTCAAGTCGCTTCAGCGGTGGAATCAGGCGGTCCGGCAACAACAATCGCCCCGATCGTCGATGGTGATGGTTCAATGGTGAACGGTTCTCCGTCGTCTACCCTGACTGAAAGGAATCGGGAATCACAGGAATCCCGGGGACAGCTCGTAGACTCGGAAGAACCAGCCTGTCGGTCAAGATGACGACGGCAGCGCAACATTGCGTGACGGTGGGGCCGCGCCCGCCTGTCCCCGACGAAGCAAGACATTGACGATTTCCGCCGTGTCGGTGGGTAAGCGGAGGGTTTGTGCAGGGCAAACCTCGCAACACAGATTCAATCTTTTAGTGGAGGATGCTCGTGGCCTCGATCGCCATTATCGGTACCGGATATGTCGGACTGACAACGGGAGCCTGTTTCTCACACCTCGGCCATGACGTTGTCTGCGCCGACATCGACGAAGCCAAGGTGGCCAGCCTGAGTGCCGGCGAGATCCCCATCGTGGAGAAAGGCCTCGATCGACTGGTCGACGAGGGGTTGCGGTCGGGCAAGCTCCGGTTTGTCCTCGGCGCGGCCGAGGCATCGAAGGACGCCGAGTTCCATTACCTTTGCGTGCCTACCCCACAGGGCCCCGACGGATCAGCCGACCTCAGCTACCTCGAAGCAGCGGCGGCCGAGATCAGCTCCGTGTTGCCCCACCACAGCGTGGTGGTCAACAAGTCAACCGTGCCGGTGGGATCGACCAGGGTGGTGGCCAAAGTTCTGGGCCGGTCCGACGTGGCCGTTGTCTCCAATCCCGAGTTTCTGCGGGAAGGCACCGCCGTCAACGATTTCCTGCAACCGGACCGTGTCGTCATCGGCTCCCAGGACCAGGAGGCCGCCATCAGGGTGGCCGCCCTCTACTCCCGGATCGCCGCCCCCATCATGGTCACCGACCCCGTTTCGGCCGAGACGATCAAGTACGCCTCCAACGCCTTCCTGGCCTCCAAACTGTCATTCGTCAATGCCATCGCCACCCTGTGCGAAGCGGTGGGAGCCGACGTCAATGATGTCGTGCTCGGCATGGGCTATGACCGTCGGATCGGCCGGGAATTCCTGCGCCCGGGGCCGGGCTGGGGCGGCAGCTGTTTCCCCAAGGACACCAAGGCTCTGGCCCGCATCGCCGAGAACGCCGGCTACGACTTCCACTTCCTCAACGAGGTTCTGCGGGTCAATGAGGATCAATTCGATCGTACCGCCCAGAAGCTCATCGACTCGGTTCCGAGCGAGATGGCCGGCCGCCACATCGCCGTGCTCGGCCTGACGTTCAAGGCCGGTACCGATGACCTGCGCGACTCCCCGTCGATCGAGGTGCTGCAACGGGTGTCGGCTGCCGGGCTGAAGGTCAAAGCCTACGACCCGGCCGTGATGCCCGAGCACAACCGCCTCGAGGAGATGTATCCCGGCCTCGACATCGAGGTGATGTCGGATCCCTACGCCGCGGCCGAGGATGCCGCTTCTCTGGCCATCCTGACCGAGTGGGACGAGTTCACCTGGCTCGACTTCGACAAGTTGGCCGAGATCATGGCCGGCAACAACATCGTGGATGCTCGCAACCTTCTGGATCCGACCATCCCCCGCCGTCGGGGATTCAACTATCGGGGTGTGGGTCGCTGACATGGCCAGGGTGGTGGTGTCCGGAGGAGCGGGATTTCTCGGCTCACATCTGTGCGATCGGTTGATCGAGCGGGGTGACGAGGTCGTCTGTATCGACAACCTGATCACCGGCAGCACCGACAACATCGAGCACCTGTTCGGCAGCCAGCAGTTCACGTTCGTCCGTCACGACGTCTCCCAGCATGTCTGGGTCCCCGGGCCGGTCGATCACGTGATGCACCTGGCCTCGCCGGCGTCACCCGTCGACTTCACCCGTATTCCCATACAGATCCTCAAGGTCGGTGGAAACGGAACCCACCATCTGCTCGGGCTGGCCCGGGAAAAGCAGGCCCGATTCTTCCTGGCCTCGACCAGCGAGGTCTACGGCGACCCACTGGTCCACCCCCAACCGGAATCGTACTGGGGCAATGTCAACCCCATTGGTCCCCGGGGGGTCTACGACGAAGCCAAACGGTTCGCCGAGGCCATGACCATGGCCTATCACCGGGCCCACGATGTCGAGGTTCGCATCGTACGCATCTTCAACACCTACGGTCCCCGCATGCGACCCGACGATGGTCGGGTGGTGTCCAACTTCGTAACCCAAGCGCTCACCGGCCAACCGATCACGGTGTACGGAGACGGCTCACAGACCCGAAGCTTCTGCTATGTCGACGATCAGATCCGGGGCCAGTTGGCTCTGCTCGACGGTCAGCACAGCGGTCCGATCAACATCGGCAACGACGTCGAGTTCACCATGCTCGAGCTGGCCGAAGTCGTGATCGAGGTGACCAACAGCGACAGCGAGATCACCTTTGTGCCCCTGCCCAAGGATGATCCCACCCGCCGCCGGCCCGACCTGACCGAGGCCACCAGCAAGCTGTCGTGGAAGCCCGAGATCGATCTCCGGACCGGCATCACCCGCACCGCCGACCACTTCTCCCAAGTCCTCAACCTCTGATCCCCGTCCCCGAACTTTGGGACCGCTACGACCCATAAACGGGTCGTCCCAGTCACAAAGTTCGGGAGGATGTGAGTGACAGCCGGCCGGCGGTGACACAATAAGAGGCGGATGCCGCACGTCTTGACCTTGGTCGAGCAGTTCTGGCACAAGGTTCCTGGCGGCACCGCGCAAGCGACTGAGCGAACACTGGCCGCACTACTCGATCGCAACGAGTTCAGCTTCACCGGCCTGGCCGCCGCCCACCGGAATCGATCCAGCCGCTCCCAAGGGGAGCGACGGGTTCCCGAAGGCTGCCGGCTGGTTCACCACCGCCTGCCCCGGCCGTTGCTCTACGAGTCATGGTTGCGGTGGGGCCGGCCGAGAGTTGATCATCTGCTCGGGCCCGACTCGCTGTTCTGGGCCTCCAGCCTCATCGTCGCCCCCGGTCGCCGCCCTGTTGTGGCCACGGTGCACGACCTCGACTTCCTCGACCATCCCGGCTTTTTGACCGGCCGGGGCCGCCGCTTCTTTCCCCGCATGTGGTCGGTGGCCCGGCAGCGGGCCCAGCGTTTCGTCTGCCCGTCGGCCACGGTGGCTGAACAGTGCCGTCGCCACGGGATCGGCGACGACAGCCTGGCCGTCATTCCCTGGGGCGCTTCGCCGCCGGTGACCCGACCGGCCGAAGCCGATGAACTACTGGCCACCATGCCGGAGCTGCCCGACGAATTCGTGTTACTGGTGGCGCCCGACGGGCTTCGCAAGAACCCCGATGGGTCGGCCGCCGCCCTGGTCGCCAACGACTGCCGGGCGGTGATTGTGGGCACGGTGCCGGGTCGGGGAGACGCTGACAGGTTCGCCCGGCTGGGCTCACAGATCCTCCGCCTGGGCCCGGTGAGCGACCGGGTTCTCAGTGCCCTCTACCACCGGGCCTCGGTGCTGCTGTTCCCCTCCCACCGTGAGGGCTTCGGACTCCCGGTCCTGGAGGCCATGGCCCATGGCCTGCCGGTGGTCACCTCGACCGGAACCGCCACTGAAGAGGTGGCCGCCGGGGCAGCCGCCCTGGTTGATCCGGCCGACCACAACCAGATCGCCCATGAACTCGGCCGGGTACTGGCCGATGACGACCGGCGACGGGCCATGATCACCGGCGGCCTGGATCGAGCGGCCCAGCTGACCTGGGACCGCACGGCCAAGGGCTACGCCGAGATCTTCCGGTCGGTGTTGTGAGGTGAGGCGGTGAGCGCGGTTGATGACCGGCCGACCATCGGCCTGAACCTCACCTGGTTGGTGCCCGGGGTTGTCGGCGGCTCCGAGGAGTACACCGTGCGGCTGTTGACGGCCGTGGCCGCCAGCGTCCGGCCCCACGCCAGGATCCGGGCCTATGGTCGGGCCTCCCTGTTTGCCCGACACCGGCAGCTGGCCCGGTTGTTCGAACCGGTGCCAATGCCCGGAGGCCACCTTCCCCGAGCCGGTCGAGTAATCCTGGAGCAAACCTGGCTGGGCCGGGTCAGCGCCGACGATGACGTGATGCATCACCTCGGCGGAACGGTTCCGGTGGTGAAGGGCCGGGGGCCTCGCCGGCCTCTGGCCGTCACCATCCACGATCTCCAGCCCATCGACCTGGCTCACAACTTCTCGCCGGTGAAACGAACCTGGCTGGGCCGCCTCGTCCCCCTGGCCGTTGGTCGAGCCGATCTGATCATCTGTCCCAGCCAGTTCACCGCCGACCGGATCGTCGACCGGTTCGCCGTCGATCGGAGCAGGGTCCGGGTGGTACCGCAGGGCTATCAGGCAAGCACGGTGTCAACCGACGCCGAACCGCCGTCGGTTGAGTTGAAGGGCCGGCTGGCCGGACGGCGGTTCCTGCTGTATCCGGCCATCGCCTACCGGCACAAACGCCACCGGGACCTGATCGCCGCCCTGGCCCGGCTACCGGAGCGGTGCTCCGATATCGACCTGGTGTTCACCGGTCGTCCCGGCCCGGAGTCCCAACGGCTCAGGGAGCAGGCGGTGGAGGCCGGTATGGCGTCGCGGCTGCACCTGGTCGGGCGGGTACCGGAGGCCGATCTGCACTGGCTCTACGATAACGCCGTGGCCCTGGCCTTCGCCTCCGAATACGAGGGCTTCGGCAACCCGATACTGGAAGCCATGGCCCGGGGCTGCCCCGTCCTGGCCGCCGACGCTGCTGCTGTGCCCGAGGTCCTGGGCGACGCCGGTCGACTGGTGACGCCGGGCGACATCGCCGCCTGGGTCGACGCCATTGTCGCCATCAGCGACGATCCAAGCCACCGGGCCGAGCTCATCGCCAGAGGAAGAACCCGGGCCGATGCCTTCGACCCGGCGAACGCCGCCACCCGACTGTGGGCCGCCTATCGCCATCTTCTCGATCTCGACACCGTCGCCCGTTCTCCATCCCCGACCTGATCGGATCATCCGCCGCCATGAAAATCCTGTTGATCTGCCCCCATTTCGAGCCCGACCTCCATGCCGCCACCGGCGAGGTCATGACGAAGCTGGTCCACGGTCTGGCCGACCGCGACCATCGGATCACGGTGGTGACGTCGCTGCCGTGGTACCACGGGCACGACGTCGCCCGACAATGGCGAGGACGGCCCTGGCGGTCCGAGACCACCGAGTGGGGGCGGGTCATTCGATCCTGGCCGTTCCCCACGGCCAAGACCGACATCTGGGCCCGGGCCATGGGTTTCGCCGGCCAAACCGGATTGGCCACCGGGCTGGCCCTCACCACCGGCCGTCACGACGTGGTCATGGGTATGTCGCCGCCGATCTTCATGGGCGACGCCGCCTGGCTGGCCGCCGGCCGAAGCCGGGCCCCTTTCGTGTTCAACACCCAGGACATCTTTCCCGACGTGGCCATTGCCCTAAGAGCGTTGACCAACGCCCGGGTAATCGCCGCCGCCGCACGCTACGAGCGGGGCCTCTATCGTCGGGCCGACGCCATCACGGTGCTGTCGGTCGACCAGCGGGACAACGTGCGATCGAAACTGCCGGAGAGGTACCACCGGCGGGTCCGCATCATCCGCAACTTCGTCGATCTCGATCGCATCCGTCCCATCGAAGGGCGGCAGCGGCGGGACAATCCCTACCGGCGACGGTACGGTCTCGAAGACAAGACCGTGGTCATGTACTCGGGCAATGTCGGCTTGTCCCAGTCGTTCGACCTGATACGGGAGGCGGCCCGCCGCTGGGTCGACGACGAGTCCGTGCATTTCGTCATCAACGGCGAAGGGGCGGCCCGAGACCAGGTTGCCTCCTGGGCCGACCCGCTGGACAACGTGACGATGGTGCCGTTCGGCCCTCGGGAGGACGTTCCCCAGATCCTGGGGGCGGCCGACCTCCATCTGGTGCTGCTCAAACGGGGTTTGGCCGCCAGTAGCACTCCTTCGAAGCTGTACGGGATCCTGGCCGCCGGTCGACCGGTACTGGCCTCCATCGACGAAGGCAGCGAGGTGTGCAGCACCATACGCAACGCCGGCTGTGGCCTCTCGGTGCCACCCGATGACCCCTCCTTGTTCCTGGCCGCCCTCGACAAGTGCCTGGCCGACGGGGACGAGCTGGTGGCCATGGGTCGCCGGGGCCGAGTCCACGCCGAACGGTGCCTCACCCCGGAGGCTCAGGCCGCCGCCTATGAGGAGCTGTTCAGTGAGCTGGTGGAGGCCGACAAGCGGGCCGATGGGTAGGAAGCACCAGTGGCTTCGGCCATCACCAACGCTTGAATGGACTATCCATCAACCCACCCCGACGAGCTGGAGGCTTCCGTGAGTCCGAGCGCTGAACAACCCACCCAGAAGCCGGTCGGAGTCATCGTCAGTGGCTACTTCAGTCCGCTGCACGTCGGTCATCTCGACATGATCGAGGCGGCGGCGGCCGAGGGCGACATGCTGATCGTGATCGTCAACAACAACGATCAGCAGGTGGCCAAGAAAGGAAAGTTGATCCTCGACGAGCAGGATCGGCTGCGCATCGTCAAGGCGTTGGCGGTGGTCGACGACGCCTTCATTGCCGTCGACAACGATCGCACGGTCAGCGAGTCGATCCGTCTGGCCGTCCGGAAATTCCCCGATCACCGGTTGATCTTCGCTAACGGGGGTGATCGCAAACCGGAGTTCGTGCCTGAAGCGACGGTCTGTCAGGAGCTGGGAGTGGAGATGATGTTCGGTGTCGGCGGCGACGCCAAGGCCGACTCCAGCACCAGGATCAACATGGAGCTCGGCGTCGAGACTGAGACCTCAGCCCCGCCCTCGAACAACAGCTGAACTGTGCGCCCCACGCCCCGAAAACGGGGCCGTGAGCGCACAGAACGGCTCAGTGCTCGAGGCTGTGGATGGCCACGAGGTCGATGACGGCGTTGCCCGCTTCGGCTGAGGCCTGGTGATCGACGGCGGCCTCGATCCGCCAGGCGTCGATCCCGTCGGGGTCGGCCAGGATCTGCACCACCGAACCCGACTCGTGGTCATGGATGAATCGGCTGCGGTGCCGGGCGTCGGCGTCGATCATGATCTGGTCGAACTCGGCCCAGTAGGGCTCGAGGGCCGCCGCGATGTCCTCGGCATCGGCCCCCTCGATGGCCGAATAGTCACGGCGGGCCAGGGCCTGGACCCAGCGAAACATCTCATTGCGCACCATCACGCCGAAGGCCCGACGATTGGTGGTCACGTCGTCGGCGTCGACCCCGAAGCCGCCGATCGTGTCGGCTGATGCCAGTTCGTCGTTGTCGGTTGCCGCCGTCAGCTGCTCCCACTCGTCGATCAGGCTGGAGTCGACCTGGCGGACCACCGCTCCCACCCACTCCACGATGTCGTCGAGCTCGTCGGTCTTGGCGTCGTCGGGCACGTTCTGGATCAAGGCCTTGTAGGTGTCGCTCAGGTAGCGCAGCACCACCCCCTCCGATCGCTTGAGCCCGTAGTGGTTGACGAACTCCTTGAACGTCATGGCCTGTTCCAGCATGTCGCGAACAATCGACTTCGGTTTGACGTTGTCGCCCCCGGTCCACGGGTGGTGGACCCGGAACCGGTCGAAACTCTCGTAGAGCCGTTCCTTCTCCGGCTTCGGACCCTCGACCTCGGCCAGCCGCTCCATCCGCTCCTCGTATTCGACGCCCCGGGCCTTGAGGTCGGCCACCAGCTCCGACTTCTCGTGGTTGATCTGGGCGGCGATGATCACTCCGGGCGACTCCAGCACCGACTCGATGGTGGTGAGGACCGAGAGGGCGTAGCCCGGATCGTCGGGATCGAGTTCGTCGATGGCCTCCAGAGCCCACAGCGACAGCGGCTGGTGGAGGGCGAATTCGTCCTGGAGGTCGAGGTTGACCCGGATGGTGCGGCCTTCGGAGTCGGGTTGGTCGAGCTGGTCCAGCAGGTCGGCCTCCAGCAGCGACCGGTAGATGGCGATGGCCCGTTTAATGTGTCGCCGTTTGCGGGTCCGGGTCTCGTGATTGGTGGTCAGCAGCCGTTTCATGGCGCCGCAGCCGTCGCCCGGGCGGTCGAGCATGGTCAGCATCATCTGGTGATTGACCTGGAACGACGATGTCAACTTCTCCGGTTCGCCCTCCACCATCTTGGTGAAGGTGTCCTCGGTCCAGTGGGCATAGCCCCGACCCGGCGGTTTGGCCTTCACCACCTTCTTCTTGCGTCCGCCCTTGGCCGCCACCGCAGCCTTCTCCTCGGCCCGGAGGTTCTCGACCACGTGAGCCGGGGCCTGCGCCCACACATAGCCGACGTCGTCGAAACCCTTGCGGCCGGCCCGCCCGGCGATCTGCTTGAACTCCCGGTTGGTCAGGGTTCTCGTCGATTGGCCGTCGTACTTGCACAGCTGGGTGAACAACACCGAACGGATCGGAACGTTGACTCCGACGCCCAAGGTGTCGGTTCCGCAGATGATCTTCAGCAGACCGTCCTGGGCCAGCTTCTCCACCAGCAGTCGGTACTTTGGCAACAAGCCGGCGTGGTGGACCCCGACTCCGCCCAGGATGTAGCGCCGCAGGTCTTTGCCCACCGGTGAATCGAAGCGGAACCCGCCGATGGCCTCTTTGACCGCCGCTTTCTCGGTTTTGCTCAACGGGTCGAGTGACAGGTAGCCCTGAGCGGCCTCGGTTGCCTCCCGCTGGGTGAAGTGCACCAGGTAGATCGGGGCCCGGTCGGCCTCCAGCAGATCCGAGATCGACTGATGCAGGGTGGTGCGACGGTATTCGAAGTCGAGGGGCACGGGACGATCGTCGGAGGCCACCAGGGCGGTCGGCCGGCCGGTGCGGCGGGTCAACTCGGACTCGAAGAAGGCGGTCGATCCCAACGTGGCCGACATGAGCAGGAACTGGACATGGGGGAGTTCCAGGATGGGAATCTGCCAGGCCCAGCCCCGCTGGGGGTCGGCGTAGTAGTGGAATTCGTCGGCGATGACGACATCGACGTCGGCGTCGGCCCCGTCCCGCAGCGCCTGGTTGGCCAGGATCTCGGCGGTGCAACAGATGATGGGAGCGTCGGCGTTGACGCTGGCATCGCCGGTTATCATCCCCACCCGCTCCGACCCGAAATCCTTCCGCAGACTGAAGAACTTCTCCGACACCAGAGCCTTGATCGGCGCCGTGTAGAAGCTGCGGCGGTCGGCGGCCAGGGCAACGTAGTGGGCGGCCGCCGCCACCAGGGACTTGCCCGACCCGGTCGGGGTGTTGAGGATGATGTTGTTGCCGGCCAGCAGTTCGAGGATGGCTTCCTCTTGGGCCGGGTAGAGTTCCAGCCCCATCTCGGTCACGAAATCGACGAAGCCGTCCAAAAGCTCGTCGGGGTCGGGAGCGGGGGGAAGATGGGCTACAAGGCCGGGGCGATCGACGTCGGTCATCGGAACAGATCCTCGGTGGGGTGGCGGACCACGTCGTCGACCACCGACCCTTGGCCGAACCACTCGTCGGGTCCGCCCCGCACGATGGCCACAGCAGTACCGGTGGCCTTCCCCCGCACCAACTCGGCCGCCCCGGCCAGCTCGTCGACCAGGCACACCTCGGTCACATGCAGCTCCCGGCCCACGGCATCGGGCGTACCCCGCAGGTCGAGGATGGGCTTGATCCCGGCCGAGCCCAGGGCCACATCGGTCAACCCCCGCCGCCATGGTCGACCGAACGTGTCGGCCACGATGACGGCCACCGTGGTGCCGGTGCGTCCGGCCACGGCATCCCGGATGCGGCGGGCCGAACGGTCGGAGTCCTCGGGTAGAAGGCAGGCGATGTCGGGTGCCACGTTGGATCGGTCGACCCCGGCGTTGGCGCAGACGAAACCCTGCCTGGTCTCGGAGATGATGAGTTCGCCCCGACGGCGGATCACTCGGGCCGACTCGGCCAAAACCAGCGGTTTGTGGGCCAGCGGGTCGTCGGGGTCGACGGTCACCAGTCGCCCTTCGGCTTTCGACACCACCTTTTGGCTGACCACCACCACGTCGTTGGTCTCCAGCCCCGGCCCGGCCTGGCAGGCGTCGATGACGAGCCCGGCCAGATCATCGCCGGGGGTGACCTCGGGCAGACCGGGAACAGGGAGAATGTGGAGTCCGCCGGGGGCGGGTGGGAGTGCCATGGCCTCCATTCAAGCGGGCCCGAGACCCTATCAGCGGTTGATGACGGCGTCGATCGCGGTTCGGGCCAGGGCGGCCGCCACCCCGGGCCGTGACATGATGGTGTCGGCCACGACGACGGTCGTGCCGCCGGCCGCCAGCTCCCCGGCCTGGTCGGCGTCGATCTGGTCGACGATCAACGTCGAGGCGACGCCGCCATACCATTGGCCCACGGCGGCCACCGACGCCTCCCGGCCCAATTCCACCAGGAGGCGATCGGCTGGACCCTTGAGCGCCCGGCCACCGACGATGGGCGACACGGCGACCACCGACCGGGACCGAGCCTGCAGTGCACTCCTGACGCCCGGTACGGCCAGGATCGGGTCGATGGACACCACCGGGTTGGACGGGGCGATGACCACGACGTCGGCCTTGGCCAAGGCGTCGAGAACCCCGGGGGCGGGACGGGCCTCGGCCGCCCCATCGAAACGGACAGCGTTGACCGGAACATCGTGGCGCCGCCGTACGAAGTATTCCTGAAACTCGATCTCACCCTCGTCGGCGGTGGTGATCATGGTCCGTAACCGGTCCTCGGTGACCGGCAGTATGGTCAAGGTCAGATCCCAGGCCCGGGCCATGGTCGCCGTGACCTCGCTCAAGGATCGTCCCTGTCGCAGCTGGTCGGTCCGAAAGAGGTGAGTCCCGAGATCCCGGTCGCCCAGGCTGAACCAGTCTCGGCCACCGTAACGGCCCAGCATCTCCATGGCCTGCCAGCTCTCACCTTCCAGCCCCCACCCCCGCTCGGTCGAGTTGGCGCCGGCCAAGGTGTACACGATGGTGTCGATGTCGGGCGAGATCCGCAGGCCGTGCAGCTCGATGTCGTCGGCCACGTTGACGATGGCGGTGATGGCCCCAGGATCAGCCACCTCGACCAGACCCCGGAGAAAACGGGCCGCTCCCACCCCTCCGCACAACACCGCCACCGTCGGTCCGCTGGCCGGAGGGCTCCCTTCCGCCGTCATGTCCCGGTGTCAGCCCGTGTGCTTCCGCCGGCCGGCCACCAGCTCCATGTCGGATTCGACCATCATGGCCACCAGCTCCCGGAAGCTGGTCTTGGGTTTCCAGTCAAGCACCGTCCGGGCCTTGGAGGCGTCACCGATGAGCAGGTCGACCTCGGCCGGCCGCATGAACCGTTCGTCTTGAACCACCCAGTCCTGCCAGTTGAGTCCGACGTGACTGAATGCGATCTCGCAGAAATCCTGGACCGAATGGGTCTCACCGGTGGCGATCACGTAGTCATCGGGCTGATCCTGCTGCAACATCAGCCACATCGCCTCGACGTAGTCGCCGGCGTAGCCCCAGTCGCGACGGGGATCGAGGTCGCCCAGACGCAACTCGGTGGCCAGACCGTGCTTGATCCGGGCCACGTGGTAGGTGATCTTGCGGGTGACGAACTCCATGCCCCGGCGAGGGCTTTCATGATTGAACAGGATGCCGCTCGATGCGTGCAGGTCATAGCTCTCCCGGAAGTTGACGGTGATCCAGTGGCCGTAGACCTTGGCCGCCCCGTAGGGACTCCGGGGATAGAACGGGGTGCGTTCGGTTTGGGGTACCTCGACCACCTTGCCGAACATCTCCGACGATGACGCCTGGTAGAAGCGGACCTCCCGGTCGCATTCCTGCATGGCGTTGAGGAGCCGGGTCACCCCCAAGGCGGTGGTTTCACCGGTCAGCACAGCCTGCTGCCATGACGTCTGGACGAACGACTGGGCGGCCAGATTGTAGATCTCATCCGGTTGGTGGTGGCGTATGATGTGGCGCAACGAGGTCTCGTCCAGCAGGTCGCCCTGGACGATTTCCAGATCGTCCTGGATGTGGGCCACCCGTTCGAAGTTCAGGGTGCTTGTTCGTCGAACCATGCCCACGACGTGGTATCCCTTGGCCAGCAGCAGTTCTGCCAGGTAGGAACCGTCCTGGCCGGTCAGCCCGGTGATCAGTGCTCGTTTCACGTCTTACTACCATCCTCATGGTGACCGCCGGTTCTCGCTGTTGTGGTTCCGCCTTCGGTTTCCGCTCCCCGGTTGTCTTCGGTCTGACCATCACGGCGCCGGCGGGCGTCGTCGAGCACATCCCGCAGGGTCTGGGCCAGCTCGACCTTGGGCCGCCAGCCGGTGGCATCGGTCAGCTTCCGGTGCGAGCCCCGCAGCACCGGCAAATCCACTGGCCGGATCAACGCCGGATCGATTTCGCCGCTGACAGGGCTGGGGCTCAGGGCGATCAGCATGTCGAGCACCTGCTGCATCGAGACCGCCCGGTCCGAGCAGACGTTGTAGACCTCGCCCGGCTCGCCGTGCAGGGCCAGCAGCCGGTAGGCCCGCACGATGTCGTGCACATCGGTGATGTCCCTTCGGGTCGACAGGTCGCCGTGTCGGACGACACCACCACCGTCGGCCTCCAGTCGGGCGATCTGAGCGGCGAACGAAGGAGCGGCGAACTTTGAGGCCTGGCCCCGGCCGAGATGGTTGAACGGCCGGGCGATCACCACCGGCAGGCCGTGAGCCCGGTGATAGCCGCGGGCCACGTCTTCGGCCGCCAGCTTGCTGGCCCCGTAGGGGGAGCGGGGCGATTGGCCATGGCTTTCATTGATCGGGAGGTCGGACTCGGCCACCAGCCCGTAGACATCGGCGCTGCTGACGACAATGACCACCGGACCCGCTTCGGAACCGTTGCCATTCGGCGCGGCCAGGCGAGCCGCTTCCAGGACGGCCACCGTGCCCATCACGTTGACCTCGAAGGTGGTCCACGGTTGGGCCCAGGAGCCGCCGACATCACTCCAGCCGGCCAGATGGTAGATGATCTGCGGTCGAGCTAGGGCCACGGCCTCCCGCCAGCCGTCCCGATCTCGCAGATCCGGTCCGTTGGTCAGATCCAACGGTGTCACGGTGTCACCGGCATCGACGAGGTGTCGGACCAGATGCGGTCCGACGAAGCCACCGGCACCGGTTACGAGCGCTCTCACTCCCGTGATCATAGTGGTCACCGGTCGTCGGCCCCGGCATGGGTCCGGCCGCCGCCGTCGCCTCATCACCCTGCCAGTTGCCGATGTCACCTATGAAGCGTTTCGGCCTTCGGCAACGAGTAGCATTCCTTCGTCGTGACTCTCATGAACGAATCACCTTCTCCCGGCCCCACGGCGGTGGCCTCGATCCCTCTTGATTCGGCCACCGAGGCCTTGGATGCTCCGGACCTACGGGACATCCCGGCCGTTGTCGCCGTGGTGGTGGCGGCCGACCCCGGCCCCCATTTCGCTCAGACCCTTTCCTCGCTGGCCCAACAGGACTACGAGAACCTCTCGGTGCTGGTGGTCGATGCCGGAAGTGACGAACCGATTGCCGAACGGGTGGCCGAGGTGTTGCCCAAGGCCTATCTGCATCGTCTGGCCGGCGATCCCGGCTTCAGCGTGGCCGCCAACCAGTCGCTGGAGCTGGTCTCGGGATCGCCGTTCCTGTTGTTCTGCCACGACGACGTCTATCTCGAACCCGACTGTGTCTCCACCCTCATGGGCGAGCTCTATCGCAACAACGGTGGTATCGCCTGCCCGAAGCTCGTGAGCTGGGATGACTCCCGGCGTCTGGCCCAGCTGGGCATGGGCTCGGATCGCTTCGGCGTGATGTTCGATCAGGTCGAGCGGGGCGAATTCGACCAGGACCAGTACGACTCGGTGCGCGAGGTGTTCGTGGCTCCGGGCGGGGTTCAGCTGGTCAGGGCCGATCTGTTCGCCGCCCTGGGTGGGTTCGATCCCGGCATCAAGGTTCTGGGTGAAGATCTCGACCTGTGCTGGCGGGCCCACGTGGCCGGAGCCCGGGTCATCGTGGTGCCGGGGGCCAAGGCTCGGCATCGGGAGAATATGGACGAGCGGGTCAACCAACGGGAACGGAGACGGCTGCTGGCCCGCCACCGGCTGCGGACCGTGCTGGTGACGGCGGAGCGGCGCACCATGCTGACCTACGTCCCCCTGGCCTTCCTGCTGGTTCTCCTGGAGACGTTGTACGCCCTGATCGCCGGTCGCCGGGGCCAGGCCCGGGACATCGTGGCTTCCATTCCCTGGAACCTGTCGCGCCTCGACGATATTCGTCGCCGCCGACGCCTGGTGAGACGGACCCGATCGGCGTCGGACAACAAGGTGGCTGAACTGCAGATGAGGGGTTCGGCTCGAATCGCCGGCCTGTTCCGCGGTCAGGTTTCGGCCGGTCAGGATCGGTTCTCCGACCTGGTCGGATCGGTGCGGTCGTCGTTCGCCGGCGAGGATGCCGGCAACGTTCGCGACGCCGTGGTCCTCAGCCTTTTCGTGGCGATCCTGCTGCTCTTCGGCAGCCGGCATCTGCTGACCAGGGGAGTGGTTCCGGTCGGCCAGATTCCAGCGGTGCCCGATGGCCTGACCATGTTTCGGGAGTGGCTTGGCGGCTGGCGGTCGACCGGCACGGGAGGCCCCGGCAACGCCCCCTCGGCGTTGCTGGTGTTGGCTGTCGGCCGAATGCTGTTCTTCTGGGCTTCGGGGTTGTTCGACACTCTGGTGGCCGTCGGTCCGGCGTTACTGGCGCCGGTGGCCATGTACCGGTCGCTACGCCCCCTGGCCAGCGCCCGGGCGGCCATGGTGGCGGCCCTGCTGTATGCCTGCAACCCGCTGGTGGTGGCCATGTTCTCGGCCGGTCGGTGGGATGCCCTGGTCATCTGGGCCGCCGCTCCCTACCTCCTGTCGGGACTCTTCAAACTGAGCGGCCACAGCCCCTTCGGACTGACCGGCGGGCCGGCCGGTCCGACCGTGGCCGATCGGTCGGAGCCGGTGCGTCTCATCCGGTTCGGATTCCTGGTGGCCATAGTGGCCACCTTTGTGCCTGCCGTCGTTCCCATTGCCGCGGTGACAGCGCTGGTGTTCACACTGGTGGCTCTGGCCACCGGTGTCGGTCGGCCTCGGGAACTGGCCTTGGCGTCGCTGGTCTCGGTTGTCGCCGCCGTGGCCCTCCACGGGCCGTGGAGCTATGACCTGCTGCGCAACATCAGCTGGCGCTGGGTGATCGGGCCCAATTCGCCGGAGACCACGTTCACCACCCTGCTCGAACTCGTACAGTTCGCTCCCAACCTCTACACCCCGAGGGTTCTGGTGTTCGCCATGGTCGGGTTGGCCGTGCTGGCGCTGCTCTACACCCACCAGAATCTGCTCTACATAGCCCTGACAGGGTGGTTGGTGGCCATTACCTTCTGGGGGTTGGCCTGGGCCGATCGGCGGGATTGGCTGCCGCTCGATCTTCCGACCGCCGAGGCACTGCTGGCCATGTCGGCCGCCGGGCTGTGCTACGTGGTGGCGGTCGGTGTGCGCTCGCTGGAAGCCGACCTCACCGATGACACACTTTCGGTCCGGGGTGTCCAGGTCCGCAAGCTGGGCGTGATCGTGGGCTCGGTCGGTGTGGCGGCCATGTTCCTGGTCGGTGTGCTGGCCGCCTTCAGCGGTTCCTGGCGGGCCCCGTCGACCAACTTCGCCTCCCCGGTCGATTTCTTGGTCGAACAGGCCAATGCCGAGTTCGATGTCGACGTGGCGAGCCGGGTCTTGTGGATCGGTGATGCCAGTGTGCTGCCCCTTGATGCCATGAGCACCGAGTCCGGCATCCAGTACGTCGTGACCGATGGCGGCTCGGCTGAGATCTGGGGTCGCTGGCAGGCCGGTCCGGTCGGGTCGACCGACGGCATCGGCCGCCAGCTCGACCTGGCCCAGGCCGGCGAGATCGTCCGCCTGGGCCGCTTGCTCGCTCCCTACGGGATCGACTACGTGATCGTGACCGAGAAGCTGGCCCCGTCTCCCTACGATGGCCCGGTTATCGACGCCGGCGACGGTATCCAGAGTGCCTTGGCTCAACAGCTCGACCTTCAACGGGTTCCCGGTGTGCCCGACCTGACGGTGTTCCGCAACCGGTCGAGCCGGGGGGTGACGCCGCTCGTGCCCTCCACCGACCAGGCGCAGGCCACCACTGCGGCCGAACAACTCGATGTCGACTTGACGTCGGGCGTGGCCGGCTTCGTCCAGGACCAGCCCGGCCGCTGGTTGGTTGACGTGCCTGAGGGGTCCGACGTCCTGGTGTCGCTGCACAGCAACGGTCTGGAGGCCTCGGGATCCCGAACCGAGGCCATCTCGGGCTTCGACGAGTTGATGGTCCTGCCGTCGGGCTCCGGCGGTGAGGTGGTGGTTGAGTTCGGTTCACGCCTGCAGCGGCGGTTGGCCATTCTCGGCCAGTTCTTCCTGGTGGCAATTGGAGCGCTCCTGGCCCAGACCCGCCGAGAGGAGGCCACGTCGTGAACCGCTGGCCGTTCATCTTCGTGGTGCTGGGTCTACTGGCCGCCGGCCTGGCCTATGACCGGGTGTCGGAGCCGGTTCCCGAGCTGACCAGCACCGCCGTGGTCGAGTTCGACGTCATCACCCCGGCCATCGCCGATCCGCCGCGCCTCGATACCGCCTGGTACTGCCCGATGGGCTCCAGCGAAGGCGGCGGCTTCGCCGACCACGAGGTCTACATCTCGAATCTGGCCGACGTTCCGGCCGTGGCCAACCTCAGTATCTTGACCGGCAATGGCCAGGGCGCCGGTCGGCGCATCGAACTGGGTCCGTTGCAGACCGAGCGGATACTACTGTCCGACAGCCAGCAGAGGCCGGTGGCCGGGGCGGTGGTCGAGATCATTTCCGGTCAGGGGGTGGTTGGCCATGCCGTGACCACCGAGCAGGGTCGGGCCGAAGGTCCCTGCGCCACCCAGGTGTCCAACCGCTGGTTCTTCGCCAGCGGCCGCACCGAACTCGACTCCAAACAGTACGTGGCTCTCATGAACCCGTTCCCGGAGACGGCGGTGTTCAGCATGGAGTTCCGAACCCTGGCTCGCAGCCGCCAACCGCAGGCCCTTCAGGGGGCCTCGGTTCCGGCCCGTTCGGTCCGCATCATCGACATCGGCGACAACATCACCAGCGAGGCCAACGTCGCCACCATCATCACCACCCAACGGGGCCGCCTGGTGGCCGAGCGGCTGCAGGTGGTCGATGGCAGCCTGGGAGCCAATGGCGCAGCGCTGCAACTTGGGGTGGCCCGTCCGGCCAACAGCTGGATCATGCCTGCCGGTCGGATCAACGAGGGAGGCGATCACTCGCTCATCGTTTTCAATCCGGCCGAGCCGAACGATCCGGTCCTGTCGGTCAACGATGACGGCGAGGAGGTGTTGATCGACGACCAGTCGGCCACCACCGCAGTGGTGGACATCCAGATGTGGCCCAACAATCCGGCCGATCTGTCGTTGTACGGTGTGGTGACCACCACCCGGGAGATTCGTCCCGGCAGCTTCGAGACGATCGACATCGGGGCCCAGGCCGTGCGTTTCGGATTCCCTCTGCCCTACGAGCTCGGGGTCAACGTACTCGTTCAGAACGATCTCCCGGTTGTGGTGGAGCGGTGGCAGGTGGCCAAGGCATTACAGGATCCCAGCGATCCGGCCGCGGCGGTGGCGGCGGCCGAAGACAATGAGGAGGAGGCCGATCCCGACGCCCCGGCCGATCCCGATGCTGATCCTGATGCCGACCCTGATGCCAACGCGGATCCCGACGCCGATCCCGATGCTGAGGCTGATCCCGATGCCGATCCTGACGCCGATGCCGATCCCGAGGCCGCGGCTCCGCCGCCCACCGTCGTCGACATCAACGGCGATCCGTTGCCTCAGCCGACGGCCACCGCCGGGCTGGCCACCAGCAGAGGGGTGGAACAGCTCTCGACCCGTTGGATTGTGCCCTGGATCACGGTGGCCGGGGATTCGACCTCGGTGATCGTCGTCTCGCCCGAGGAGGCGTCGGTCGAGGTTCGGGTTTTGACCAACGGTGGCTACATCGGTCCCACCAGGGCCACGGTGCCCCGCGGTGGGCGCACGGTTGTGCCCATTTCCCTGGCCGGTGAACTGGGTGGGGTTATCGAGGTCACGGCCGACGTGCCGGTGGCGGTCGAAGCCATGTCGGTCCTGCCCGACGAGAGCATGGACGTCGTTCCCGCCGTTCCGGCCATTCCCCGGTAGAGGGGATGGAACGGCTCGTCGTTCTGCTGGTGCTGATGGCTCTGGCCGTTGCCGTGGCCTTCCTGCTGCAGCGCCGCCGCCCCGATCCACCGACCGCTCCCAGCTATCGAGCCCCCCGCCAACTCGACCGCTCCGATTTCAACGCTCCGGACACACCAACGCTGGTGGTGGTGTTCGCCTCCGAGAGCTGTGAGTCGTGTCCTGCAGTCTGGGAGACAGTTGCCCCCTGTGCCTCAGAAACGATCACAGCCCAGCTGGTCACGGTGCAATCCCAACCCGATCTACACCGTCGCTACCGCATCGACGGCGTTCCCACCACCATCGTGGCCGACGCCGAGGGCACAGTGGTCAAGGCCTTCTTCGGCCCGCTGACGGCCGAGGATCTGGCCGAGGCCCTGCTGGGCCGCTCCTGAGTTCCTTCGACTCCTGATTGTTCTGGGGGTGTGGGGGGTCGCTTTCGACCCCCCACACCCCCAGAACGGCGCTCAGAGGGCGGTCGAACCCGAGACCCCCTCAAACGTGCTGGTCGATGAGGATGAGGTTGCCGTCGGGATCACGAAGGGCGATGCTGGCCGGCCCGGAACCACTGTCGTCGTCGCCGATGGCCTGATCGAGTTCAACCCCGGCCCCGAGCAGGCTGTCCTGGATCGAGCGGACGTCGTCGAACTCGGCCAGTTCGGTACCGGCCGAGTCCCAGCCGGGATTGAAGGTCAAGATGTTCCCCTCGAACATGCCGTGGAACAGTCCGATCAGGGAGTCGCCGTTCTTCATGATCAGATAGTTCATGTCCGGAGACCCTCCGAACACCTCGAACCCCAGCTTCCGGTAGAAGTCGCGGGAGAGGGCAAGATCGTTGACGGCCAGGCTGACCGAGAATGCTCCAAGTTCCATGCCCGGATGGTAGCCCGGACAGCCGACCCCGGCTCGCCGCCGCGTTCTGGTGTTGATTTCCTCCGAAGAACCGGAGGAAATCAACACCAGAATGGGCCCATCGCGGTGCTTGACGAGCTACAGCCCCGAGTCTCTCAGCTCTCGGTCAGCGAGGTGGTGGAGGCGGCGGCCTGGCTCAGCTCGCTTCCGGGAGCCCCCAGGTCGCCGGCGGCCACCGTTATCAAGCGGTTGACCTCGGCTCCGCTCAGGGTTTCGTGTTCCAGCAGATTGCGGGCCACCAGATTCAGCGCCGTGCGGTTGGTGGTCAGCAACTCCCGGCAGCGTTCCTCCTGTTCGGTCAGGATTCGCTGGGTTTCCTGGTCGATCAGTTCGGCTGTGTTCTCCGAGTATTCTCTCGATTGCATCATGTCATCGCCCAGGAACACCGGACCACCGGTACCGAAGGCCATAGGGCCGATCCGGTCGGACATGCCCCATTCGCTGACCATGCGACGGGCCAGGCCCGTGGCCTTCTGCAGGTCGTCGCCGGCCCCGGAGGAGACGACGCCGAACACCAGACTTTCGGCGTTGCGACCGCCCAACATCATCACGATCATGTCGAGGGCGTGGCTCCGCCGCAGGGAATGACGATCCTCCTCGGGCAGTGTCATGGTCACGCCCAAGGCCATGCCGGTGGGAATGATCGTCACCTTGTGGAGCGGGTCGTAGTCGGGTAACAGGGCGGCGCACAGGGCGTGGCCGGCCTCGTGATAGGCCGTCATCTCCCGTTCCGCCTCCGACATGACAAGTGAGTCACGCTTGACCCCCATGATGACCCGGTCCCGGGCCATATCGAAGTGGGAGGCGTTGATCTTCTCCTGACCGTTGCGAACAGCGTAGAGAGCGGCCTCATTGACCAGGTTGGCCAGATCGGCACCGCTCATTCCCGGGGTGCCGCGGGCGATGACGTCGATCTCGACGTCATCGGCCACCTTCTTGTGTTTGATGTGGACCTTGAGGATCTCTTTGCGGTCGTCCAGCTCGGGCAGGGGGACCACGACCTGGCGGTCGAATCGGCCGGGGCGCAGCAACGCCGGGTCGAGGATGTCGGGACGGTTGGTGGCCGCCATCATCACGATGCCTTCGGTGGCCTCGAAGCCGTCCATCTCCGACAGCATCTGATTGAGGGTCTGTTCCCGCTCGTCGTGACCGCCGCCCAGGCCGGCGCCCCGTTTGCGACCGATGGAGTCGATCTCGTCGACGAAGATGATGGCCCGGCCCATCTTGCGGGCCTCGTTGAACAGGTCTCGGACCCGGCTGGCCCCGACGCCCACGAACATCTCCATGAAGTCGGACCCTGTGACCGAGAGGAAGGGCACGCCGGCCTCGCCGGCCACGGCCCGGGCGATCAGGGTCTTACCGGTTCCGGGAGGACCGACCAGCAGAACCCCCTTGGGGATCCGAGCGCCGATCTCGGCGAACTTTCCGGGGTTCTTGAGGAAGTCGACGACCTCGGTGATCTCCTTCTTGACCGATTCGTAGCCGGCGACGTCGGCGAAGGTCGTACCCGGTCGTTCCGAGGAGTAGGTCTTGGCCTTGGAACGGCCGATCGACATGATGCCGCCCATCTGGGATTGCTGGCGACGGGCCATCCACCAGAAGAAGCCGATGATGATCATGAAGGGCAGGAACAGCGGCAACAGCCCCAGGAGCCAGTTGGTGGTTGGCGTGTCGGGCTTGTAGTCGACGCCCTTTTCGGCGAACAGGGCCCGGTCGGCCTCGGAGAACTCGGTGAAGGCGGTACTGCTGAAGGTCGTGTCGTCCTCCCGGGTGCCGGTGATCTCGAATGTGGTGTTGTCGAACTCGAAGGCGGTGATGGTCCCGTCTTCGATCTCGGCCAGGAAGGCGCTGTAGCTGATCTCGTCGGACTCCTCGGTGCTGCGCCCGGAGGCCAGGAAGAGAAGGGCTATGAGCACGCCGACCACGATCCAGGCCGACCAGCGGGGCCAGCCGGAATCAGGTCGGGCCGGCAGACGCGGTTTCTGGCCGGGAGGTGCTGGGGGAGGGGTTGGCCCTTGAGAACTCATGTTTTCAGCCTAATTGGAGTGCGACTCGTTGCCGAGTCGAGCGGTTGGTTGACGTCGATTCCCACTGCTGGAGTGGTTGGCCGAGCCGGTGGGGCATACGG
The DNA here is from genome assembly GCA_965216685.1 of Acidimicrobiales bacterium. Lineage (GTDB taxonomy): Bacteria > Actinomycetota > Acidimicrobiia > Acidimicrobiales > SZUA-35 > JAHELU01. Next base: position 278,168 of record OZ244195.1, on the reverse strand, counting down.
TTCCGTCGGTCACGTCGGCCGACGCTTGACCTCATTGGTTCCCCAATGAATACCCTCCGGGCCGAAAACCGGGGTAAAGACCGACTGATTCCCCAATCGACTTTCCAATGGACACTGTGGCGCTGCGGCCACGACCGATAGCCTGGTTGTGCAACCAGGCCTGACTTCGCCTGGGGCAGATGTTGACCCGCGACCGTCGCTGGTTCGAGCGACGGTCGCGGTCAACAGGGCCACCTGGTAGCGTCGGCAACCATGCTGAGCCGAATTCGGCCGGATTGGCCGGCCCGACCGCCCGACGTTCGCTGGGGCCTCCGGGAGGTCTTCGTCTGTCTTGTGGTCGCCCAGCTGCTGGCTCCCTTCTGGGCCGCCGGCATATTCGAGGCGGCCGGCCAGGAGCTGACCGACAGCCCCAGAAACCTCACCATTTTCGTGTCGGCCAACCTCGGTCTGTGGGTTGCCTACCTGGCGGGATCGGTTCTGATCAGCCGCCGGTTGGGGCGAGGGCCGCGCATCGACTTCGACATCGGCATCTCGGCCGGAGAGTCGGTCCGGGCCGTGGCCATCGGAATCGCCCTGCAACTGGTGGTGCTGCCGGTTTTGTATTGGCCCATCACCCGGTTCTTCGACGCCGACCCCGGCGAATCGGCCCGGCTGATCGTTGATCTGGTCGACGGGCCGGTGGATCTCGTCATCCTGACGGCGGCTGTCGTGGTGGTCGCTCCGATCGTGGAGGAGATCTTCTACCGGGGTCTTCTACTCCCGGCCTTGACCAGGGCCGGCGGTCCACTGGTCGGGCTCCTGGGCAGTGCTTTCATCTTCGCTCTCGTCCACCAGCAGCTGATCGTGATCCCGGGACTCACCGTGTTCGGATTGGTGGTGGCCTGGTTGACGGCCACCAGCGGCAGGATCGGACCGGCCATCGTGACCCACATGGCCTTCAACGCCACGACGGTCTTCCAGCTGCTGGTGGTGGCCCAGAGCGCCTGATCACAGGGGTCCGGCGACGCATGAGCCTCCCGGCCCATAGCGTCCGGTCCGGCTAACGAACAGTGTTTCGGAGCCGACCCAAGGACTCGCAACCCAGGCCGCTCGGACCTAAACCCGAGCCGCACCAGGAGACGTGATGAGCAGTTCCGAGGGCAATTCAACAACCCGCCCGATGCGCAGGCGAAAGAGCAAGAGATTCGACCGGAGCGGCGGATCCCCCCGGGTAGGCGGATCGGCTGTGCTCGAGGGCGAGATCAATCCGGTCAACGAGCGGCCTGAGGCCGAATCGCCGGCCGAAACTCACGAGACGACGAACCCCGGCGACAGCACGACGACCGACGCCTCGGGCACAGCCAACGGCGACGGCCGGGCTGTCGGCGGGAGCGGGGCGACAGGGCCCGAACCGGTCGCGGTCCACCCCGGGATCAACGGCCAGGGAGCCACGACACCGGGGCCGACCGGCGCCGACCCGACGGTGCGCAATCGCACGCTGGATGAACTCACGTTGTGTGGTCGCTGTGGCCATGAAGTGTCCACCATCAACATCGAGGTCGACGGAAACGTGTTGATCATGGAATCGTGCGACAACTGCGACACTCGGCGCTGGCAACTGGCCGGGGAGCGGATCGAACTTCAGCAGGCTCTGGATCACGTGGGGGAGCACGCTGGACGCCGCCGCTGACCGGACGCCGTGCCGGCTTCCCGGCGCACGGACATGACTATTTCTTACTATCGTCTACCGGGTGGCTGGTAGTTCACCGACAGGCGACGTTGCGCACCACGACACCCCCGGCGGTGGCCGGTTCGGGCTCCTGGTGGCCGCCGCCTGTGCTGTGTTCGTTTTCGCTCTTCTCAACTGGCCCGACGCCGACGAGCTGAGTGACCTGGCCGAACCGCTCCTGTTCCTCGACACGACCCCGTCGGGCGGCGACATGGGGGCTCATGTCTGGGGCCCGGCCTATTTGCGGGATCACCTCCTACCCCAGGCCCGGCTGACCGGTTGGACGCCCGATTGGTACAGCGGCTTCCCCGCCTACCACTTCTACATGGTGGTACCGTCTCTGGCCATCATCGCCCTCAACGTCGGGCTACCGTGGCCGCTGGGTGTCGGGGCCGTGATCGCCGCCGGCGTCGCTCTCTACGCGGTGGCCCGGCGCCGATCCGTGGACCGACCGGGAGGGGGCACGGTCGACAGGGTTCTGGCCGGCCTCACAGCCAAGCCCAACCGTGTTCCCGTCATCGTGGCCGGGGTGGTGGTGGCGGCCCTTCTGGTCGGGCTGCCCTACGGGATCGCCTTCAAGCTCGTCTCAGTCAGTGGTCTGGTCGCCTTCCCTCTGGCCGCTTGGCTCATGGGTCGCCTGGCCGGCTCACCCGAACCGATTCCGGCCTTCCTGGCGCTCGGGGCCTTCGTCTTCCTGTTCGACACCAACTTCACCATCTACGGCGGCAACATCACCTCGACTCTGGCCGGCGAGTTCGCCTTCTCGATCTCCCTGTGTCTGGCGCTACTGGCCATCGGCCTGGCCCTCCGGGGCATGGACAACCGCAGCTGGATGGCCCGCTCGGCGGTTGTTGTTGGTCTGGTCGCTCTGTGTCATGCCATACCGGTCTTCTACCTGATCCCGGCGCTGATGCTGGCCACCCTCTCCGACGGGCGAACCACAGCCCGCACCTGGATGCTGGCCGGTTCCATCGCCCTGGCTCTGGTCCCGGTCAGCCTGGCCGACGGCAACGGCTGGGGTGTACGAGCACTGGCCATCTCGGCCGTCGTCGTGGTCTTCGGGGCGGCGGCCGCCGGCGACCGGGTCATCGTGCCCCGCCACATCTGGCTGTTGATCGTGGGCCCCGTCGGCATGTTGATTTCGGCCTTCTGGTTGCTGCCCTTCGCCTACCGCACCCCGTTCTTCAACGACATGGGCTGGGAGCGGCTCGATGAGATCGGTCCGCCGCTGCTGACCGTTCCCATGAAGCTGGCCCTACCGGTGGCCGCCGTCGGCCTCATCATGTCCTATGCGGCCCGGGAGCGGATGGGGATGATCTTCTCCGGACTGGGGTTGATATCGGCTGCTGCGGTGGCCAATCTGTTCGAGGGTCCGCTGTGGAATGCCCGGTTGCTTCCCTTCTACTACCTGTCGGTGTATCTCACCGCTGCGGTCGGGGTGGCCATGGTCGTTCGCCACGCCGCCACCCTTGTCACCGGTGATCTGGAGCGTCCGGCGGTGCCGACCATGGCGGCGGCGTCGCTGGCCGGGTTGCTGGCGGTGTTCGTGGCGGTGGCCATGCCGTTGCGGATGATGCCCTTCGGTGAAATCAACGAAGACGGCGAATACGAGTGGCTGCTGTTCACCAACACCGCTCGCAGCGCCGTTCCCAGTTGGGCCGCCTGGAACTACTCGGGATATGAACGCAAGGAGTCGTACCGGGAGTACCACGATGTGGTCACAACCATGGCCTCGGTCGGCGAAGACAACGGCTGCGGTCGGGCCATGTGGGAGTACTCGAAGGAGCTCGATCGCTACGGCACGCCGATGGCACTCATGCTCCTGCCCCATTGGACCGACGGTTGCATCGGCTCGATGGAGGGTCTCTACTTCGAGGCATCGGCCACCACCCCGTTCCATTTCCTGAATCAGAGTGTTCTTTCCGAGAAGCCTTCCCGGGCTCAACGGCATCTGCCCTACAAAGGATTCGACATCGACATCGGCATTGAGCAGCTTCAGCTGATGGGCGTTCGCTACTACATGGCCCAGACCGACGGAGCCATTGCCGCCGCTCAGGCTCACCCGGCCCTGACCCAGGTGGCGGAGGCTCAACCGTTTGTCGTTTTCGAGGTGGCGGGAAGCGAGATGGTCAAGGGCCTCAGCTACGAACCGGTGGTGGTGTCGGGTCGCACGGCCGAACAGCTGGCCAATGAGGAAGCGGTGACCCGGTTCGACGTCGGCTGGATCGGCCAGGCCGTCAGCCACTACAACGACCCTGGTTCCTACCTCGCACTGCCAGCCGAGGACGGGCCGGATGGTTGGCAGCGTCGGGAATCGCTGGCCATGACTGACGGCGATCCCATCGAGCCGGTCTCGGTGTCGGAGGTTGCGCTCACCGAGTCGACCATCGCCTTCGAAGTCGACCAGATCGGCCAACCGGTGTTGGTCAAGGCCTCCTACTTCCCGAACTGGATGGTGGACGGGGCCGACGGCCCGTGGCGAGTTGGTCCCAACCTGATGGTTGTCGTTCCCACCGACAACTCGGTTCAGCTGGCCTACGGGCGAACAGGGGTTGACTGGCTGTCCACGTTCCTGACACTGGTAGGTCTGGGGCTCGTGGTCTTCCTGGCCGTCGAGGCTCGCAAGTCCCGGCGTCCGTCGGAGAGCAGCGCGGCGGCCGAGGAGGCACTTGGTGCCGATCCGGTGGTGGACGATTTGAGCGACACCGAATCGGCCGACCACCATCGGGAGCTGGTCACGGCCAATGCCGTCCGGGGTCCGACCGTGGCCGGGTCGACGGCGGCACCTGTGTTCGGCCCGCCGGTACCGCCGGTACCGCCGATCCCGCCGGTCGATGGCGGTTCCGGTGATGGCCCCCAAACCGATCCGAGCGAACAGTCGGCCGTGTCCCGGCCGTGAGGAGCCGGCTCCGACTGTTCGCCCTGGTCGGGGCAATCGCCACGGCCGTCGATTTCGGCCTGCTGATTCTGCTGGCCGGACGCTGGCCGTCGGTCGTGTGGGCGAACGCAGTGGCTCTGGTCGCGGCCGCCGTGGTGGCCTACGGCATGAACCGCCGTCTGACCTTCAAGGGGGATCCGTCGGCCCGTTGGGTCAGCAATCCCGGCTTGTTCGCCGGTACGGCACTCGTGGCCGGCTCTGTCGACATGCTGGTGCTGGTACTGGTCAATCCCGTCATGGCTCTTCCGGCCGTCAAAGCCCTGGCCATCGGTTTCGGGGCGTGCGTGCGCTGGTTCATGTACCGCTGGATCCTGTTCACTCAGGTGCGGAGGGATCTGGCCCGGCGGGTTGACCGACCACGGCCGGATCGACCACTCCGGCTCTCGGTCGTCCTGCCGGCCTACAACGAACAGGAGCGAATCTCGACCACGGTGGAGACGGTCCGACAGACATTGGATTCGAGGTTGGCGGCCGGCGACGCCGAGATCGTGGTGGTCGACGACGGTTCGACCGACGAAACCGCCACCAGCGCGGCGGCGGCCGGCGCCCGGGTGGTGCGTTCAACCGTCAATCTGGGAAAGGGGGCGGCGGTTCGCCAGGGGGTGTTGCAGGCCCATGGCCGGACCGTGGTGTTCACCGACGCCGATCTGGCCTATCGCCCCGAGTTGCTGTTGACCGTGCTGGACGAGGTCGAGCAGGGCTGGGACATGGTGGTCGGCAGCCGCCGTCATGAGCACACCAACGTTCTGGTCCGGGCCCGCAAGCTTCGGGAGCTGGGCGGTCGTATGGTGAACCGCCTCACCCATCTGGTTCTGCTCGGACACTTTCGCGACACCCAGTGTGGGCTCAAGGGGTTTCAGGCCGACATCGCCACCACCATGTTCGAGCGAACCCGCATCAACGGCTTCGCCTTCGACGTCGAACTGTTCCTGATCGCCGAGCAGGATCAGCTGTCGCTGCGTGAGATCCCGGTTTCGGTGGAGAATCGGCCCGATTCCTCGGTCCGGGTGGTGGCCGACTTCGCCGGCTTGATCATGGACCTGTTCCGGATTCGGCGCTGGGTGGGCGAAGGGGTCTATCAGCCCGATTCCCGCCAGCTCGCTGTTCTCGACAGCCGGGCCTGAGAACGTCCGACCATTGTGGCTTCGGCGCGGAGCGCCCTCGCGGACCGCAAGCGGCTCAATTTCGGCCTTGGCCGAAACCGGTGAGACTTGACACAAAATCACGGTTCACGCCCGCAAGGATCTAACCTGGGGCCCAGGTGGCCACAGTGGCCGGCGCCAATACACCGGGCGGCGGCCATTCTTGACGTCTATTGCCGCCGGTCGTAATCGAACCGTCTTACCTACCGATAGGTGCCTTAGTGACCGATCTTTCCGTTCTCGACCAAGTCGTCAAGGCTTACGACGTGCGCGGCACCGTTCCCGACCAGATGAATCCAGATGTTTGTCGGGCCCTGGGAACCGGCTTCGCCGTGTTCGTTCGGGAGATCGAGCCGTCCGGTGGCGCCGTGATCATCGGCCGCGACATGCGTCCGTCGGGTCCCCGGCTGGTCGAAGCCTTCGCCGACGGTGTGATGGATCAGGGACTCGACGTGGTCGACATCGGACTGGCCTCGACGGATCTGTTGTACTTCGCCTCGGGCAGCCTCGATCTCCCCGGCGTCATGTTCACCGCATCCCACAATCCGGCCGGCTACAACGGGATGAAGCTGTGCCGGCGGGGGGCCACCCCCATCGGCCAGGAGTCGGGTTTGGCCGACATCAAACGGGTGGCGGTGGAAGGAGCCCCACCGGTCCCGGCGGTCGACCGGGGACGACGCACGGAGCGGGATCTGCTGGCCAGTTTCGCCGACCACGTGCGGTCGTTCATCGACATGTCGGCCCTCCGGCCACTGAAGGTGGTGGCCGACACGGCCAACGGCATGGGCGGTCTGGTCGTTCCCGAGATCTTCGCCAAGCTGCCGTTCGAGCTGGAGATCATGTATCCCGAGTTGGACGGCACCTTCCCCAATCACGAGGCCAATCCACTGGAGGCCAAGAACCTGGTTGACCTGCAGACCCGGGTGCTGGAGACCGGGGCCGACATCGGCTTGGCCTTCGACGGTGACGCCGATCGGGTCTTCCTGGTCGACGAACAGGCTCAGCCGGTCTCCGGCTCGGCCACAACGGCGCTGCTGGCCCGGGCCGTTCTGGCCGCCAACCCGGGAGCCAAGATCATTCACAACCTGATCTGCTCGAAGGCGGTTCCGGAGGTGATAGCCGAGAGCGGGGGAAAGGCCGTGCGGTCCAGGGTCGGCCATTCGTTCATCAAGCAGTTGATGGCCGAATCCGGGGCCGTGTTCGGCGGTGAGCATTCGGCCCACTACTACTTCCGTGACAACTGGCGGGCCGATTCCGGGGTGATCGCATCAGTGATGGTTCTCGAGCAACTGTCCCGCCACGACGGTCCGCTGTCGGACCTACTGGCTCCGCTCCAACGCTACGAGTCATCGGGTGAACTGAACACCCGGGTGGCCGATGCCTCGGCGGTGATCGATCATGTGGCCGACCACTACCGGCAGGCCCGCTGCGATCGGCTCGACGGCCTGACCGTGGACTTCGGCCACTGGTGGTTCAACCTTCGACCCTCCAACACCGAACCGCTTCTACGGCTGAATCTCGAAGCGGCCTCTTCGGCCGAGGTCGACCGGCGGGTGGCCGAGGTTCGAGCGGTCATGGCGGACGCTGAATAGCGGTGCACAAGATCACCGGAGTGCTTCAGAACTACCCGTGGGGTCACGTCTCGGCCATTGCCGAGCTGCGGGGCGTGGCTCCGTCGGGCCGCCCGGAGGCGGAGTACTGGCTGGGGGCACACCCGAAAGGGCCGAGCCTGATGGACGACGGTCAGGGCGAGAAGATCGCCTTCGACGCCGTCATCGCCGCTGATCCCGACCGTTGGCTCGGTTCGACCGTACAGCAGCGCTTCGGGGAGTTGCCGTTCCTGTTCAAGGTCCTGGCTGCCGCCGAGCCCCTGTCGATCCAGGCTCATCCCAGCTCCGAACAGGCTCGGGCCGGCTTCGACCGGGAGGAGACGGCCGGCATCGCCCCTGATGCCTTCAACCGCAGCTACCGGGATCCCCGCCACAAACCCGAACTCATCTGTGCTCTGACGCTGTTCGAGGCCCGCTGCGGATTTCGTCCGTTGGCCGAGTCCCAACGGCTGCTCGCCCTCTTCCGTGATCCGACCGTGGCCCCGCTCCAGGATCGCCTGGCCACCGCCGGCCAATGCTCGTCGGCCGACGTCCTGGCCGACGTGGCGTCGTGGCTCCTCAATCTCGACAGGGACGCCGCCGCCACCCTGGTCGGGTCGGTGGTGGCTGAATGTGAACGGTTGTTGGGGCCCGACGGCCCGGCCGCCGCCCGTTCGTTCCGGTCCGAACTCGGGTGGACCGTCCGGCTGAACCGATTCCATCGGGGCGACATCGGGATCGTGTTGGCCCTTCTGCTCAATCACCTGACGCTACAACCGGGCCAGGCCCTGTTCCTGCCTTCGGGCGAGCTGCACGTCTACCTCGCCGGGACGGCGGTTGAACTGATGGCCAACAGCGACAACGTCATTCGGGGCGGGCTGACGACCAAGTTCGTCGACGTTGAGGAGTTGCTGGCCAATGCCTCCTTTGCTCCCCGGTCCCCGCCGGTCCAGACGATGACCGGGCCCGTCAAACGCTTCGACGTTCCGGTGTCGGAGTTCGCCTTGACCGGCTACCGGTCGGCCGGTGCCGGGCAACCGATCGTATGTAAGGTCGAGGGACCGGAGATCCTGTTCGTCAGCGCCGGATCCGCTCATGTGGCCAGATCCGGAGTCACCGGTTCCAACCAGACCGCACCGTTGGCCATCGACCAGGGGGAAGCGGTGGCCGTTCCCGCCGCCACCGGCGGTTATCGCCTGGAACTCGGCCCGGTCGACAGCACCGTCTGGCGGGCCACCGTCGGCCGATAGTCTTGGAGCGGTACTCGCTCTGGTTCCCGAGAATCAGGGCCTTCCGACCGGAGGTTGTGTTGTGGCGTTGGCCCAGCAGCTGCTCGACATCCTGGCCTGTCCCGAGGACAAAGGCCCGCTGCTCTACTTCGAGCAGGAGGCTTGGCTCTACAATCCGCGCCTGCGGCGCCGGTACCGAATAGAGGACAACATCCCCGTCATGTTGATCGACGAGGCGGAAACCGTCGACGACGCCGAGCATGATCGGTTGACGGCGCTGGCCTCCGAGCGAGGCATCCAGCCCACCTTCGAACCTTAACCTTCAATCCCTTCCCCATCAGGAGCAAGACACATGGCAGGTGGCAACGTGCGACCCCGATCCCTGGCCGACGGCGACTACAAGGTGGCCGATCTGAACTTGGCCGGCCGGGGCCGTAAGCAGATCGAGCTGGCTGAACACGAGATGCCCGGCCTCATGGCGGTACGGGCCGAATACTACGACGCGCAGCCGCTGCAGGGGGCCCGCATCACCGGCAGCCTCCATATGACGGTGCAGACCGCGGTGCTGATCGAGACCCTGACCGCTCTGGGAGCCGAGGTCCGCTGGGCCAGCTGCAACATCTTCTCCACTCAGGACGAGGCGGCGGCCGCCGTCGTCGTCGGACCGGACGGGACGAGCCAACATCCGGCCGGTGTGCCTGTCTACGCCTGGAAGGGGGAAACCCTGGAGGAGTACTGGTGGTGCACCGAGCAGGTACTGCGCTGGCCCGATTCCGTCGGCGGTCCCAATCTGATCCTGGACGACGGCGGCGACGCCACGTTGCTGGTCCACAAGGGAGCGGAGTTCGAAAAAGCGGGGGCGGTACCTGAGGCCACCGAGGACGACTCGGAGGAGTGGACCGAGGTGCTCGCCCTGTTGAAGCGGCTCCAGGCCGAGGACCCGACGTTGTTCACCAAGATGGGGGCCAACATCCGCGGCGTGTCGGAGGAGACCACCACCGGGGTGCACCGGCTGTACGAGATGAAGGAGGCGGGAACGTTGCTGTTTCCCGCCATCAACGTGAACGACGCCGTGACCAAGTCGAAGTTCGACAACAAGTACGGCACCCGTCACTCCCTGCTCGACGGCATCAACCGGGGCACCGACGTGATGATCGGAGGCAAGCTGTGCGTGGTCATGGGCTATGGCGACGTGGGCAAGGGTTGCGCCGAGGCGTTGCGTGGTCAGGGAGCTCGGGTGGTGATCACCGAGATCGATCCCATCTGTGCCCTGCAGGCGGCCATGGACGGCTACGAGGTCACCACCATGGAACGGGTTCTGGATTCGGCCGACATCTTCATCACCGCCACCGGAAACAAGGACATCCTCTCGGCCGAGGCCATGGGGATGATGAAGCAGGGGGCCATCGTCGGCAATATCGGCCACTTCGACAACGAGATCGATATGGCCGGCCTGCAACGTAGCAGTGATATCCAGCGGATCAACATCAAACCCCAGGTCGACGAGTTCCGCTGGCCCGACGGCAAGAGCATCATCGTGTTGAGCGAGGGACGGCTGCTCAACCTGGGCAACGCCACCGGCCACCCCAGTTTCGTGATGTCGGCCAGCTTCACCAATCAGGTCCTGGCTCAGATCGAACTCCACGCCAACGCCGAGTCGTATGGAATCGACGTCGTCACCCTCCCCAAGATCCTCGATGAGAAGGTGGCCCGCCTCCATCTCGACGCGCTCGGCGTTCGTCTCACCGAGTTGACCGAGGACCAGGCTGACTACATCGGTGTCCCGGTCGAGGGCCCCTACAAGCCCGACCACTACCGCTACTGAAGCAATCCCCTGGAGGTTTGTGCGCTGTGGTGTCATAGTGACACCACAGCGCACAAACCTTCGGTCCGGCTTTCGATGTCACCGGCCGTGAGTATGGTGTGGCATGGTGTTGGCCCGGGTCTGTCCATGGTGTCGCCGAACCGAACGGTGGCGACAACGATGCGGCTGCCTTCCTTCGGCTCCGCCAATTCCGTTGACCCGCCCCATCGCCGGTGTTGATGCCGCCCACGCCCTGCACCGCTACGAGGGACCCACCCAGCGGTTCCTGCTGGCGGCCAAGAACGGTGGGCGGAGAGACATCCTGATCCATTTCGGCCGCCAACTGGCCGACCTGTTGACGACCAGCCCATCCGTACCCGCCGGGTGGCTCGACAGACCCCCCACGGTGGTTTGGATACCGGCCAGTACCGAGCGCCGGCGTCGCCGCGGTTATGACCAGGGCCGACTACTGGCCCGGGCCGTCGGCCACTCCCTGGGCCTGCCGGTTCGTCCCATCCTCGGCCGGGTCGGGGCGGAGGGTCAGGAGGGACGCAGCCGGGTCGAGCGGTTGCGGGGACCCGGGCTTCGGTGCCGGATCATTCGAGCCCCGGCCGATGTCGTCTTGATCGACGACGTGATCACCACCGGATCGTCACTGGCGGTGGCGGCCGAGACTCTGCGGCAAGCAGGTTCATCCACCATCATTGCTGTTGCCGTGGCTTCAGCCGGTTAGGCCCGGTCGAAAGGCTGGCCCCAACCGACCTCCTCGGCCTAAGGTGACGGGGTAACGATCTGCACTCTCCTGCGATCGTGAACAACGGAGGTTGTGTATGGAGGTTACGGTCAGCGGTCGGAAAACCACTGTCTCGGAGTCCTTGAAGCGTCAGGCCACCGAGAAGATCGGCCGCCTGGACAAGTATCTCGACGGCATGGAGCGGGCCGAGGTCCACTTCTGGGAGGAGAAGAACTCCCGAAGCAAGGACACCGAGTTCTGCGAAGTCACCATGGAGGGCCACGGTCACCACATCCGGTGCAAGGTCTCGGCCCCCGACGGCTTCACCGCCATCGATCTGGCGGTCGACAAACTCGAACGTCAGATGCGCAAGCTGAAGACCAAGGTCAACAAGCGATACCGCAGCCGGGAACGGCCCGAAATTCCCCCCGATCTTGTTCCCAGCCGGCTGGTCTCCGATGAGAGTACAGCCGAACCGATGTACAACATCGTGAAGTCGAAGCTCTTCGAGATCAACTCACTCGACCCACAGGGCGCCGCCCTCCAGATGGACCTGCTCAACCACGACTTCTACCTGTTCACCAACGCCGAAACCGATCGGGCCGCGGTCGTGTATCGGCGGGACGACGGCGACGTCGGGTTGATCGAGGTCGAGTAGAGCCTTCTCCCAGCCGAGCGGCGCGTCAGAGACCGCGCCCGGCGCCAGTAGACTTCTAGTGAGATGAAGCTACTGGACAAAATTCTGCGCGCCGGAGACGGCAAGCGGCTGAAGGCCGCTCAAAGTATCGTGGCTCCGGTCAACGCCCTCGAATCGGAAATCGAGGCCCTGACCGACGATCAGCTGCGGGCCAAAACCACCGATTTCAAGAACCGTCTGGCCAACGGGCAATCACTCGACGACTTGATGATCGAGGCGTTTGCCGTTGTCAGGGAGACATCGAAGCGGGTCATCGGTCAACGTCACTACGACGTACAGCTGATGGGCGGGGCAGCCCTGCACTGGGGGTCGGTGGCCGAAATGAAGACGGGCGAAGGCAAGACCCTGGTCTCCACCCTGCCGGTGTACCTCAACGCCTTGTCCGGCAAGGGTGTGCACGTGGTCACCGTGAACGACTACCTGGCCACCCGCGACGCCGAGTGGATGGGCGAGATCCACCGCTGGCACGATCTCACCATCGGCCTGGTCGTGCCCGGCAACAAGGACACGGCCCACAAGATCGAGCAATACGCCGCCGACATCACCTACGGCACCAACAACGAGTTCGGGTTCGACTACCTGCGGGACAACATGGCTCGCAGCCTCGATGCCCGGGCCCAGCGGGGCCACAACTTCGCCATCGTCGACGAGATCGACTCCATCCTCATTGACGAGGCCCGGACCCCACTGATCATCAGCGGTAAGGTTCGGGGCGCGGCCGATATCTACTACCGGTTCGCCGACATCGCCCGGCGGTTACGCCGGGATGAGCACTACGAGGTCGATGAGGAAAAGCGGGTCGTCGCCATCCTGGAAGACGGCATCAGCAAGGTCGAGGAGATCCTCGACATCGAGAACCTCTACGCCGGCGTCCAGGGCGATCTGGTCCACCAGCTGAACTCGGCCCTCCGGGCCAAGGAACTCTTCCACCGCGACAAGGACTACCTGCTGGCCGACGGCGAAGTGAAGATCGTCGACGAGTTCACCGGCCGGGTGCTCGACGGCCGCCGTTGGTCCGACGGTCTTCACCAGGCGGTCGAAGCCAAGGAGAACGTCAAGATCAAAGACGAACAGCAGACGCTGGCCACCGTCACCCTGCAGAACTATTTCCGTATGTACGACAAGCTGGCCGGCATGACCGGTACTGCTCAGGCCGACGCCGCCGAGCTGGAAACCACCTATGGCCTCAGCGTTGTCGCCGTGCCCACCAACAAGCCGATCGCCCGTCTCGACAAGGCCGATCTGATCTACAAGACCGAGGACGGCAAGTTCAACGCCGTCATCGACGACATCGAACAACGCATCGCCGACGGCCAGCCGGTGCTGGTCGGTACCGCCTCGGTCGAGAAGTCGGAGAAGTTGAGCCACGCCATGACCAACCGGGGGGTGCCCCACGAGGTCCTCAACGCCAAGCAGCATTTCCGGGAGGCCGACGTGGTGGCCCAGGCCGGCAAGTCGGGTTCGGTGACGGTGGCCACCAACATGGCCGGTCGCGGCGTCGACATCATCCTCGGCGGCAACGCCGAGAAGCTGGCCGAGGCCGACACCTTCGCCGAAGGCCTCGACCTCGAAACCGACGAGGGCCAGGAGTACTACCTCAGGCGGTTGGCCTACTGGACGCCGATCTGCGAAGACGACGGGGTCAAGGTACGTGATGCCGGTGGTCTCTACGTACTGGCCACCGAACGCCACGAGAGCCGCCGCATCGATGATCAGCTGCGGGGCCGCTCCGGCCGTCAGGGCGATCCCGGCGAGAGCCGTTTCTATCTGTCGCTGGAAGACGACCTGATGCGCATCTTTGCCACCGGAGCCATGAACTGGGTCATGGATCGGGCCCTGCCCGAAGACGTTCCCATCGAGTCGAACATGGTGACCAAGTCCGTCGAGCGGGCTCAGAACACGGTGGAGCAGCGCAACGCCGAGATCCGTAAGAACGTGCTGAAGTACGACGAGGTCTACAACCAACAGCGTAAGGTCATCTATGCCCGCCGGACCCAGATCCTGGAGCAGGGCGATCTACGGGAGGATTCCATCCAGGCCATCGACAGTGTGGCCGACGCCCTGATCGCCACCCACTGCGAAGCCGAACTCGACGACACCTGGGATCTCGAGGGTCTCCTGACCGAACTGAAGACCTTCTGGGACACCGAATTGACCGACGCCGATTTCGAGCGGGCCCGGAAACTGACCGACATCTCCGACATGGTCATCGAAGACGGTGTGTCGCACTACGAAGCCAAGGAGGCCGATCTCGGTGAGTCGGTGATGCGCCAGGTCGAGCGGCAGATCCTGCTGCAGCTGATCGATCAACGGTGGCGGGACCATCTGACCGAGATGGCCAACCTGCGGGAAGGCATCAACCTGCGGGCCATGGGCCAGCGGGACCCTCTGGTCGAGTGGCAGAGCGAGGGCTTTGATCTGTTCAGCGAGATGATGCACTCGCTCAACGTCGACTACATCCGCTATCTGATGCATGTCGAAGTGGTGCCGCCCGAGCCGGCCCCGGAAGCGGCGGCCGTGGAACAGCAGGCCTCGAAGCAGCCGGCGGCGGTGGCGGCCCGGTCGGCGTCAGCCCCGGCGGCGACAGAGGCCGCAGCCGGTGCCGGCTCGTCAGCCGTGGCTGCCGGCCCGGCCGGGCTGGGAGCGGTCACCACCACCGATGTCACCGAGTCGTCGAGCGACAGTCAGCCGGGGGCCGCTGATGCCGCCCCCGGCCCTCCCACCCCCTACGTCAAGGACGAATGGGACAAGACACCCCGCAACGCCCCCTGCCCCTGCGGCAGCGGCCGTAAGTTCAAGCAGTGCCACGGACGGCGCTGACGTGCTGCGGTGCGGAGCACCTTGCCTGGAGTTTCGGCTCAACCCGAAACTCCCCGTTGTAGGTCGCGTACCTGGAGATCCATCGCCATGGCCGATCTGACCGAAGACCTCAAAGCCCTCCGGATTGAGCTCGATGAAGCGGAGGAGTATCTACGAGTTGCCCAGCTGCGGGCTCGACTGCCTCAGCTGGAGACCGAGATGGCCCGACCCGATCTGTGGGATGACGCCGATCGGGCTCGGGTGGTACAGACCGAGTTCACCGCGGTCAAAGACGACCTGACCCTGTTCGACGAACTGTCGGGGCTGGTCGATGATGCCGAGACCTTGTTCGAGTTGTCGCGGGAGGAGGGCGACACCGAGCTGGAGGCCGAGGCGGTCGAATTGATCGAGCAGTTGCAGGCCCGGTTCAACGAATTGGAGCTGCGGGCCCTGTTCACCGGTCAGTACGACGAAGGCGACGCCGTCTGCGAGATCCACTCCGGAGCGGGCGGCACCGATTCCCAGGACTGGGCCGAGATGCTGCTGACCATGTACCGCAAGTGGGCCCAGAACAACGGCTTCGGCTTCGAGGTGACCGATGTCCAGCAGGGGCAGGAAGCGGGAATCACCTCGGCCGAGTTCGTGATCAGTGGCCGCCACGCCTACGGGTGGCTGCAGGCTGAGCGGGGAGTGCACCGCCTGGTTCGCATCTCACCCTTCGACTCTCAGGCCCGCCGTCATACGGCGTTCGCCTCGTTCGCCGTTGTTCCCTACATCGAAGACGCCACCGACCAGGTCAGCATCGACGACAAGGACCTGCGGGTAGACGTCTATCGCTCATCGGGAGCTGGTGGTCAGCACGTCAACACCACCGATTCAGCCGTTCGCATCACCCACCTGCCCACCGGCATCGTAGTGTCTTGTCAGAACGAGCGATCCCAGCATCAGAACAAGGACCGCTGCATGCAGATGCTGGCCATGAAGCTGGTCGACCTCGAGCGGCAGAAGCGGGAGGAGAAGCTGGCTTCGGAGGCCGGTGAATCCAAGAAGGTCGAGTGGGGAAGCCAGATCCGGAGTTATGTGCTGCAGCCCTATCAGCAGGTGAAAGACGAACGAAGCGGTGAGACCTCGGGTAATCCGGACGGGGTTCTCAATGGGGAAGTCGGACCATTTATGGAGGCTTGGCTGAGGTGGCGCCGGGCCGGTCAAGCCAGCAACTAGAATTACCCGAGGTGCCTGGTGGCCAGGCTCCGACCTCAACCCTGACCAGGGAAACGGATATCAATGATCAAGCTCGAAGGTGTTTCCAAGTCTTATCCGGAACAGAACGAACCGGCCCTGCGCGACGCCTATGCCGACATCGCCAAAGGCGAGTTCGTGTTCCTCGTCGGACCGTCGGGCTCCGGTAAGTCGACCTTTCTCCGTCTCCTCAACAAGGAGGAGGAGCCTGATGTCGGCCGGATCTTCGTGGCCGGCAAGGACATCGGACAGATGTCGAGCTGGAAGGTGCCGATGTTGCGCCGCAACATCGGCAGCATCTTCCAGGATTTCAAACTCCTCCCCACCAAGACCGTGGCGGAGAACGTGGCCTTCAGTCTCGAGGTCATCGGTAGGCCCCGAAGTGTGATCCGTACCCAGGTACCGGCCATCTGTGAGTTGGTGGGCCTGGGCGACAAGATGGCCAAGTATCCCAACCAACTGTCGGGCGGTGAGCAGCAGCGGGTTTCGATCGCCCGCGCCTTCGTGAACCGTCCCCTTATCCTGTTGGCCGACGAGCCGACGGGGAACCTTGATCCACAGACCTCGATCGGCATCATGCGGCTGTTGGACCGGATCAACAAGACCGGTACCACCGTTGTCATGGCCAGCCATGATCGGGGCATCGTCGACACCATGCGAAAGCGGGTCATCGAACTATCGGAAGGGTCGATCGTGCGCGATCAGGCCCGCGGCGTCTACGAATAGCCGCCCCATCCATTCCCAGCCGCCCTCCATGGGCGATACTGACACGCGACGACAAGGACCAGAAATCCCTTATGGCAATTCGCGCTGATTACCTCCTCAAAGAAACCGGCCAGAACCTCATCCGCAACCCGTCGCTGAGCCTGGCCACTATTCTCACCGTGGCCGTATCCCTGTCGTTGATGGGGGTTGCCCTGCTGGTTCAGCAGGGCGTTGGCCGGATCAACACGTCGTTCAAGGACGAGGTCGAGTTCATCGTCTGGCTGGACGTCAACGTACAGCCGACCCAGATCGAGAGCATCCAGGATTTCCTGGCCTCCAATCCCTACGTCGACAACCAGTACTTCATCGACCGGGAAGCAACCTACGCCGAGTTCCAGAACTTCTTCGCCGACGAGCCAGAGCTGCTGGCCCTGGTCGGTCCGGACGAGCTGCCCATGTCGTTCCAGGTACAGCCGAGTGACACCGATGTCGACCTCATCCGCTCGATCGGAAACGAGATCGAGAATATTCCCGGCGTGACCGACGTGGACTTCGCCAGCGACAATATCCGGGCCATCAGCACATTCTCCGAGGGCAGCTCAACGGTGATGCTGGCGGCGGCCGGGGCGGCGGCCGGGGCTTCGGCCCTGCTGATGTACAACTCGATCCGAACCGCAGTCTTCGCCCGCCGGCGGGAGATCGAGGTCATGCGCCTGGTCGGTGCCACCAAGTGGTTCATCCGCATCCCCTTCATGCTGGAAGGACTCCTGCAGGGCCTGCTGGGAGCGGTCCTCAGCATCTTCACGGTGTTCGCCGTCAACAAACTGATCGGTGACTTCTTCCAGGACCTTCAGAACTACATCTTCCGCGATTTCGCCGTTCCCGCCGACCAGGTCCTGACCATCGGTGGCGCGCTGTTGCTGGTCGGAGCCCTGATCGGCGCCGTCGGAGCCGGGGTGGCGGTTACCCGATACCTCGACGCCTGATCCCGGCGATCCACCTTGGCAATCGGCCGGCCCAGGCGGCCTGCTCGCCCGGTCGTTGGCTATCGTTGATCCATGGTTTGGATCATCGGGTTGCTCCTCGTCGGCCTCGTACTGTGGCTGGTCGTCGTCGATCTGTTTCAGACACGCCACGCCGTGCGCCGCAACTATCCACTGATCGGGCGGCTCCGCTACCTCCTGGAGAAGATAGGGCCGGAGCTCCGTCAGTACATAGTTACCGACAACGACGAGGAACGACCCTTCAGCCGCGACCAACGACGCTGGGTGTACGCCTCGTCCAAGCGGGAGAACCAGTACTTCGGGTTCGGTACCGACTCCAAGATGGATTCGCCCCAGTATCCGATCATCCGCCACTCGGCCTTCCCTTTCCGGGTGCCCGACGGCATCGATCCCAGTGAGGAGAGCCACCTGCCCTGCGCCAAGATCATGGGGGAGTGGCGCAACCGGCCCAAAGCCTTCCGGCCGGAGTCGGTGGTCAACATCTCGGCCATGAGCTTCGGCTCGCTGTCAGGCGTGGCCATCGAGGCGTTGAACCGAGGGGCCAAGATCGCCGGCTGTATGCACAACACCGGTGAAGGTGGCGTCAGCCGACACCATCGACATGGCGGCGATCTGATCCTGCAGTTCGGTACCGGCTACTTCGGCGCCCGAAACCCCGATGGTACGTTCAACCTCGACAAGGCGGTGGAGCTGGTGGATTCGGTGCCCACCATCAAGTGCATTGAGATCAAGCTCAGCCAAGGAGCAAAGCCCGGGCTCGGCGGTCGCCTGCCCGGGTCGAAGGTGACCGAGGAGATAGCTGAAGCCCGGGGCGTACCCGTCGGGATCACCGTGGCCAGCCCGGCCAATCACTCGGCCTTCGACTCGGTGCCGTCCATGATCGACTTCATCGAGACGGTGGCTGAGGCCACCGGTCTCCCGGTCGGTATCAAGTCGGCGGTCGGCGACCGCCATTTCTGGAGCGAGCTGGCTCACACCATGGCGGTCACCGGGCGGGGACCTGACTTCATCGCCATCGATGGTGGTGAGGGCGGCACCGGAGCGGCACCGCTGGCCTTCTCCGATCACGTCTCGTTGCCGTACCGGATGGGCATGGCCGAAGTCTTCCGCACGTTTGCCGGTCAGGGCATGCACGACAAGGTGGTCTGGATGGGGGCCGGGCGTCTGGGCTTCCCCGGGGAGAGTCTGCTGGCCATGGCCCTGGGGGCCGACATGATCTACGTGGCCCGGGAGGCGATGCTGGCTGTTGGTTGTATCCAGGCCCAGCGTTGCCATACCGGACACTGCCCCACCGGGGTGGCCACCCACAGTAAGTGGCTCACCCGGGGGCTCGATCCGACCGACAAATCGGTTCGGGCCGCCAACTATGTGCTCAGTCTCCGCCACGAGCTCCTGATGCTGGCCCATGCCTGCGGTCACGCCCATCCCGCATTCGTGGGCGGTCAGGCCATTGACCTGCTTCTGGAGGGTGATGAGTCGGTCTCGTTGTGGGACCACTACCGCTACGACAAGACGTGGTGGGAGCCGATCAGTCGCCGATCCGACGAGCTGGTGGCGGCCATGTATCCGGCCGTCATCGGACGAGGCTGACTGTTCTATGTCCTACGAAACGATTCGTCTCGACCGTCAAGGCCCGGTGGCCAGGTTGACCCTCAGCCGACCGGAGAGGCTCAACGCCTTCAATGACACCATGGTACGGGAGCTGCTCATGGCCTGCGACGAGATCGACGGCGACGATGCCGTGCGGGCGGTCATCGTCACCGGTGAGGGCCGCGCCTTCTGTGCCGGTGCCGATCTGGGACGAGGCGATGCCACCTTCGATGCCCAGGCCCGGGCGAAGTCCGACGGTGATGGTCCGGATCGTTGGGCCAACGGCGTGCGGCGGGACGGAGGGGGGATTGTCACGCTGCGGTTCTATGAGCTGACCAAACCGCTGATTGCCGCCATCAACGGCCCGGCGGTGGGAATCGGCATCACCATGACGCTGCCCATGGACGTACGCCTCCTGGCCGACGGAGCCAAGATCGGGTTTGTCTTCGCCCGACGGGGTATCACGCCCGAGGCCTGCTCTTCGTGGTTCCTTCCCCGTCTGGTCGGCATTTCACAGGCCGCCCGCTGGTGCTACTCCGGTCGAGTGTTCCCGGCGACCGAAGCAGCCCAAGGCGGTCTGGGTGAGTTGGTGGCTGCCGACGATCTGATGGATCGGGCCCACGAGCTGGCCACTGAGTTCGCCCAGTCGGCTCCGGTATCGGTGGCGCTGACCCGACAACTGTTGTGGCGGGGGCTGACCTTTGCCCATCCCATGGAAGCCCACCGGGCCGACTCCCGAGCCATCCAGGAGTTGGGCAAGCTGGCCGATGCTCGGGAAGGGGTGACCAGTTTTCTGGAGAAACGGCTGCCGCAATGGTCGCTCAAGCCATCGGAGGATCTACCCGACGTCTTTCCCGATTGGGTACCGCCCCCATTCCGGTGATCGCCCGCCGTCATCAACCGTCCGAACTGTGCGCTCTGGACCCCGGAGCCGGGGTCCAGAGCGCACATATGGGAGGATTTCAGCGCCGACTTCCCTGCAGCGAGTCGGTGAGCACATCCTCGTCGAGGATGGCGCAGGCGTAGCGGGTGTCGTCGGCGGCCCAGGCCTCCTCGTCCGGGTACCAGTAGGGGAATCGACCGTACTCCGAGTCGGCCGGTTCGATACCGATGAAGGTCTCGAACAGGCCTCGGCACTCCCGCTCGGTCATGGCCTTGGCCTGGTTGTCGCCGGGGAAGCGCAGACCGGGGTTGAACTCGCCGCCTCCGATCATCTGGCCGACATGGGGCTGGCTGCAGCGGACGGGGCGCACGTGGTCGTCAAGGGAAAGGGTCTCCGCCGTCTGTTCGGGGAGCAGCCCGAAGCATTGCCCGGTACCGAGTTTGTGGAGCTCGGGATAGTCGACGGGAGTGAACGGACCGTCGATCGGATCGTTACTCAGGACGGCGCACAGCACCTCCCGGTCACCGTCGTTCCAGTTTGATTTCGACGGTCGCCAGAATCTGAACGTGTAGCCGACGGCCGATTCGACACCGAAGAACGATTCGAACTCGGCCGAGCAGGCTGTCGTGCTGGAGTCGGTCAGTTCGTCGTTGTCGGGCAGTGCCACATCATCGGGGAATGGGAGGTTCCCCCGTCCGAAGAAGAGTCCGGCAAACGCCCCATCGCAGTCGACCAGCTCGACGGTGTCGCTGCTCCGCAGGCCGAACGGCTCGTTGGAGCCGGCCGGTACGAAACAGTCGCCGGGCAGCAACCGGTCGATGGTGACTACATCGCTCCGGGCGAAGTCATCGGCCCGACCCCTGATCGACTCCGTCAGCTGACCCTCCCCGTCGGTCGCCGTCAGATAACAGACGGCATGATGAACGCCGTCCTCCCATTCGCTCTCACTGGGGACGATGATCGCGGCGTTCAGCGTGGTGGTCAGGTAGTCGGCCCCCAGGTAGTCGGTCATGACCTCCCGGCATTCCCGCTCGAACCACACCCTGGTCACGTCCTCCCCGGGGAACGGCCGTCCGTTGTCCGGATGGGTGGCCAAGCCGGCAACTTCACCGTCGTGGGGTGAGCTGCAGTCGACCTCCTGAACGTCGACGGCGTCGCCGGTCGTCAAGTCCAGGCAATCACCGGCGTCCAGGGCGAACCCGGATGACGCATCGGCCACCCCGATCCAGCCCAGCTGAGTCAGTAGGACCCAGGACAGAGCCAGGGTGAGAACTCCCGCGACGATACCGGCACCATACGCTCGACGGTGATCCGTCGACGGACGCGGAGCGGCAGCCGCTGGGGACATGCGACAATCTTGCAAGAAATATGGGGCGGCAACAACTTTGTAGGCGAAGTCTGCCGGCCTCCGATCGGCGGCCATTCCCCTGGCGACGGGCGGCCGTCTGATGTCAAAGTGGCTTCTCGAACCAGCATCTGGCGAACGGGTTGTCGTTGTAGCGGTCGATTGGCTCGTAGCCGTTTGACCGGTACATGGCGATGGCCTCGGTCAGCACGCTGTTGGTGTCCAGCCGCACGGTGGAGCAGCCGAGGTTCCGGGCCGTTTGTTCGAGTTGAGCCAGCAGGCGCCGACCCAGACCCAATCCCCGCCATACCGGATTGATCCACATCCTCTTGATCTCGGCGACGTCGTGATCGAGCCGGTGCACGGCGCCGCAGCCCACCGGATCGCTGACACCGTCGGGCCGACTGGTGCTGTCTCGAGCCAGGAGAAAGGCACCGTTGGGCTGTCGGAAGCTGTCGGCGTCGGCAATGATGGCGTCGCCGGGATCGAAACCACCGTCGAAGCGGTGGTTGAGCTCGTCGAAATAGCGACCGAGGGCGGCCACCGCCTCGACATCGGCCGGATCAACGGGGGAGACGACGACTGCGGCCGCCGTCAGCAGCCGGTCTGCGGTTTCCAGTGCTTCGGTCAGCGATCGACGTTGCCGTTGGCTCAACGGCTCGATGATGTCTTCGGCCAGCATCTGCGACCGGGTCTCGATTCTGTGCCATTCGTTCCGGCCGGCGGTGGTCAGAACGGCCCGTCGCCTACGGCCGTCGAGCGGATCGCCGGTGGTGGTGGCCAAGCCGTCGGCTTCCAGCCGGCGCAGAAGCCGGCTCAGATAGGCCGAGTCGACTCCCAGGATCTGGCGAAGGTCGGCCACGGCCCGTCCAGCTTCCCCGATCTCCCACAGCAGCCGGGAGGCGGCCAGGGGACGGTCGAGGCCGAGGAATCGGTCGTCGAGAACGCCGATGCGCTGGGTGTAGCGGCGATTGAATGTGCGTAAGGCCTCAGCCGTATCCGTCATGTATCTGACTTTAGTCAGGTATATGGCAGACGGCCAGTGTCCGAGCGCACAACCAAAATGGTGGAGCTGGGGGGAATCGAACCCCCGTCCGCTGAGGAGTCATCGCACACGCTACGACCATTCCCGTGATTCGGCTCTACGGTTGCCTGGTTGCCGGGTCAACGTTGCCTTGCGGCATTCCGCCTGGGCTTTCCCAGGAGTCAGCGGTCTTTGCCTGCCGTCAATGGTCTCTCCCATCGTCCACCACTGCTTCTGTTGCCGGGCTGCAATGATCAGGCCCCGCGTGGCCTCGCGGCTCGCGATGTTCCTCTAGCTACCTGATTATCAGGCGGCGAGAGCGAAGTCAGCCTTGTTGGCGCTTCTGTTAAGCCCCGTTTAACGAGTCTGAGCAACTCGGGTCGCACACACGACTTCTCGTCTCAACGTCGAAACCGATCAGCCCCGAGGTTGAAACAAGCCGGTCGGACGGCCCGGGGGCCGCCATGTGGCTCGTTTCGTTTCAAGTAGCGTGGTCCAGCCTGTGGCCGAACCGGCCCCGGTTGGGGAACCATCCATCATACCGGTCGATTCAGCGGCGGCGGGTGCGTTCCGCCAGCTCCCGGCGAGCTTCCCGGTCGGCATCCCGCTTGGCGATCAACTGTCGCTTGTCAACGGTCTTTCGGCCCCGACCGAGGCCCACCTCGAGCTTGGCCCGGTTGTTCTTGAAGTAGAGGGCCATGGGAACCAACGCCAGGTGATCCTGCTCCGACTTGGAGAACAGCCGATCGAGTTCCGCCCGGTGCAGAAGCAGCTTTCGCTTGCGGGTCGGATCGTATCGTTGATGGGTGCTGGCCCGGGTGTAGGGGGCGATGTGCAGCCCGACGAGCCACAGCTCACCGTCCTCGAAACGAGCGTAGGCATCGCTGATCTGGACCTTCGACTCCCGCAGCGACTTGACCTCACTACCCCGAAGGGCGATCCCGGCCTCGAAGGTCTCGGTGATGTCATAGTTGCGGTGGGCCTGCTTGTTGGTCGTAATCATCTTTACGGCCATGACCCAAGGCTACTGGGTCGGACCCTGTCCGGCTGCTGCTCAGGGTGCCGCCAGTGGAGTATTCGACCGCATGGTGGCCAGCGCCGATTGATCGAAGCGGCCGTCGCCCGATCGGGGCACGGTGGCTGGGCCGGCGGCACGGTTCGCCGAAGGCTCAGTGGCACGGCTCGCCGAAGGCTCAGCGACATCGGCCACGACCGAGTCATCAACCGGGTACGTCACCGTCGATGCTGACTGAATGGACACCGGCGGAAGCTCGGTCGGTTTGATAGCCGGGCCCCGATAATCGTCCACTGGAGGTGGCGGTGCAGCCGTTGGTGGCGACTGGGTGCCTTCGGCCTCGAGAGACCACGGCGGGGGAGGGGCCGGTCGTTGATCCGCTCCGGCAATACCAGACGATCGCTCGGCGCTCGGTGCAGCCGGCGTCGGGCGGGAGAGTTGGCGGCTAATCATCCGGCGGTATCTGAGTCGCCCCAGCCAGCCCAGACTTTGACTGAGCCGGAACCGCTCCTGTTCGAGACTGTTGATCCGATCGATCATGAACTGGATCTGCTGGTCTTCACCGGCCAGCTGTCGGCGAAGTTCGGCCAGTCTGGCCTCGGCCACCGCATGGTGACGGCGCACTCGTTGCATTTCCTGTTCGGAGTCGGCCAGGGCCTCGGCCGCCTCCAGGCGGGCCGCTCTATCGGCCTCCGCCCTGGCCGTTTCCTCCCGTAAGCGGCGCAGCAGGTCCCGGCTCTCAACTCGCGCCGCGGTGGCCTGGGTCTTGGCCAGGAGAACGGCGGCCTGAGCCGCCATCATGTCGCCGGTGTAGCGGCCCACCCCTTGCTCATCGAGCTGTTGTTGCAGCAGCGCCAGATCGAGCGTCCAACCCTGTTGTTTGGCCACGGGAACCAGAGCCGTGGTCGGAATCAGCCACTGACCGTCTCGTTCGACCGCCCCCGGTACGGCTCCCTGCTCCGCCAAGCGGCGCAGCTCATGATCCGTCACCCCGAGAGCGCGAGCACCATGTTGAATTGGGAGCATCTCGCCTCTAGCCACGGCGCGATAGTAGATCGTCAATCTCGTCCATCCAAGAACCCTCTATAAAACGTAATAAGACACGATTGTCCCGTTCAAGTGCAGCTATACATGTCCAATGGTCAACGATCATGGGGCTGCGAATGGTTGGAGCTACTGCGCAGACTATTAGGGCAATTGCTGGAGGTATATTGATGAATAGACACCGTTGTGGCTCGAACCCCCAGGCTGCTCTGCATCTAGGGTCCACAAGCCGACGAAACTCACTATCGTCATGATCGAACCCACGACCCCCGACAACGCCGACCGGATGACGGTCGGCTGCTCCGGCTGCTGGTTCCGGCCGGCGGAACAGTGCGTCTAGCCGTCGTCGGCTCCGGTATTGCCGGCTTGGCCTGCTGCCACATTCTGGGCCCTCATCACCAGGTGGTGCTCTACGAGGCGCAGAGTCGGCTCGGCGGCCATGCCAACACCGTGACTGTCAACGATCCCGAAGTCGGGCCACTGGCCATCGACACGGGGTTCATCGTGCACAACGATCGCAACTACCCCGATCTGGTCCAGCTGTTCGAGGAGCTGGGCATTGCCGTGGTCGACAGTGAGATGAGTTTCGCCGTGCACGATCCCGGCGCCGATTTCTACTACCGGGCCACCAACCTCAACACGATCTTCGCCCAGCGACGACGGATCGTCGATCCCACCATGTGGAGGCTGCTGATCGACGTGGTGCGATTCCACCGCTCGGGTCGGCGGCTGCTCCAGCGGGCCGACGACGGTGAGGATGAGCTGCTCCACCTCACCATCGGTCAACTCTTGATCGACGGGCGGTACAGCGCAGCATTCATCGACCGGCATCTGATCCCGATGGGTGCGGCCGTCTGGTCGACCCCGCCAACCCGATTCGCCGACTTTCCCGCCGTCAGCTTGCTGAGGTTCCTGGCCAATCACGGGCTGTTGAGTATCGGTGATCGTCCACAGTGGAAAACGGTGTCCGGTGGCAGCCGCAACTACGTGGCCGCCATCGAACAGCGCTTTGCCGGCACGGTCCACCGACAGTGTCCGGTACGCCGGATCGTTGGATCGACCGACGGAGTCACGGTGGTGACCGACGATACAAAGGAGCGGTTCGATCAGGTGATCCTTGCCTGCCACAGCGATCAGAGCGCAGAACTGATCAGGTCGGCCGGCGTGTCCGACTCGGCTGAAACGGCCGCCGACCTGGCCGCCATTCGCTACCAGCCGAACCGGGCGACGCTCCATACCGACATCGGGCTTCTACCGCCCCAAACCCGGGCTTGGGCGGCCTGGAATTATCGCCTGCATCCTCGCTCACCCACCGCCAACGCCGCCCCGACCGTGACCTATGACCTTACTCGCTTGATGCGACTACCTACAGAAACCCGATACCTGGTTACGCTGAATAGCGAAGACCAGATTGATCCGGACAAGACAATTCAGCATTTCGACTACTCCCACCCCGTCTTTGATCATGCCGCCATCGGGGCCCAGCAGCGAGTATTGGGTCGCAACGGCTCCGGCGGTATCTGGTTCTGTGGTGCCTGGACGGGCTATGGCTTCCACGAAGACGGCATGCGGTCCGCCGTTGAGGTGTGCCGGGACCTGGGAATCGACTGGCGACGGTCATGAGATCCGGCCCGGCGTCGTTGTGTCGGGGAACGGTGTGGCACCGTCGGCACCATCCCCGATTTCATGAGTTCTCCTATCCCGTCACCTATCTGTGGTTCGACCCTGACCGTCCCGAGGCGGTCACCGACCTCCACTGGGCCTGGTCGACCGGCCCCTTCCGGCCAGGACAGATTCGCCCATCCGACTATGGACCCGACGACGCAACGCCGCCGGCCGCCATGGTCCGCCAAGCTGATTTCCACCGTCGACCCGGCGGCCGTGCCCGGTGACATCAGACTGCTGACCCAACCCCGTCGTTGGGGTTGGCTGTTCAACCCCATCTCGGTCTACCTCGTGTGGCCCGATCGGCCTCCACCGGCTGATCGGCCCGACGCCGGCCCCGTCGGCGCGGTTCTCGAAGTCACCAACACGCCATGGAAGGAGTGCCACCACTACCCACTGGCCCTCACGCCCGATGGATCAGGTGGGTTTCAGGCCACCTTCGACAAGGAGTTGCACGTCTCGCCCTTCCTCGGCCCGGATCTGGTCTATCACCTGCAGGTCTCCGAGCAGCTCGAGCAGCTCGAGCGGCCCGGGCGGCCCGGGCGGTTTCCCCCCGCCGGGCCGGTACCGCCGCTCGATATCAGCATCGACGTGTCCGACGGCGACGGTCGTCTGGTGTTGCAGGCCGGCATGTCTCTGGAACGGCAACCGGTAACCGCAGCGACGTTGGGTCGGACCCTGCGACGCGACGGCCTGCCCACCCACCGGATCAGTGTCGGCATCCACCGTCAAGCGGCTCGGCTACTGGCCAAAGGCGTTCCCTTCGTCCCCCACCCGAAAAGGAGAACAGCTCATGGATCTGCTCAACGTTGACACTCCACCCGATCAGGTCCGGGTTCAGGCTCTGCTGGAGCGATCGGATCGGACGTCGTGGTCGCTGGCCGCCGTACGGACCGGGATGGCCCGGCACGTCTTCGAGCGGCTGTTGAAGCGGCTGACCGACGGGCGGCTGACGGTGGTCGACCACACGACCGGGGTCACCACGAGCTACCCGGAACCGGGCGTCGGGCCGACCGGCTCCGTTGGGGGCCACCAGGCGACAGTGGAGATCCACGACCAAAGGGCATGGTCGGCCGTCCTGGCCGAGGGTTCGATCGGCTTCGGACGGGGCTACATAGAACGGTGGTGGAGCAGCCCCGATCCGGTGGCGGTGATCCGGCTCGTCATCGCCAACATCCGGCCGATCGACGAGATTCGTAACCGGCTCAGCGTCGCGGTGGCACCGGTCTCGGACCGGGTGCGGCGTTCCCTGCCCCGCTCCGGTCGCCGGGCCAACAAAGAGGAGATTGCGGCCCACTACGACCTGGGCAACCACTTCTTCGACCTGTTCCTGGACGAGACCATGACCTACTCGTCGGCTGTGTTTCCCCGGCCCGAGGCGTCGCTGGCCGAAGCCAGCACCCACAAGTACGACATGGTCATCGATGCCCTCGGCTTGACCGCCGACCATCACCTCCTCGAGATCGGTACCGGTTGGGGCGGCATGGCCATCCGGGCGGCCCAGCGAACCGGCTGCCGGGTCACCACCACCACCATCTCGACCGAGCAGCTCAAGCTGGCCCGGCAACGGATCGCCGCCGCCGACCTGGAGGACCGGGTCAGGGTGATCGATCGCGATTGGCGGGACCTGGAGGGCTCATACGATCGAGTGGTGTCGCTGGAGATGATCGAGGCCGTCGACTGGCGCCACTACCGCCGTTTCTTCCGCACCATCGAAGAGTGTCTCAAGCCCGACGGCATGGCCGTTCTTCAAGCCATCTGTGTTCCCGACCGCCGTTACCAGAGAACGAAGAACACCGAGGACTTCATTCGTCGCTTCGTTTTCCCCGGCGGTTACCTGCCGTCGATCGGTGCGGTGGTCGAGGCTGTTTCGACCGGGACCGGAATGCAGCTGGTCGGGCTCAATGACTTCTCGGCCCACTACGCCGAAACGCTGAGGCGGTGGCGAGAGCGGTTCGAGCAGGGCCGGGCGGAACTGGCGAATCTGGGATTGGACGATCGCTTCCATCGGCTCTGGCGCTTCTACCTGTGCTATTGCGAGGCCGGATTTCTAGAACGGCACTGCACCGTCAACCACATGAGTCTGGTGGGGCGGAACTGGCGCCCTCAACTGACCGACGTCCCCACCGTCGCCCGCTAGTCACCATAAGGAAAAGCGGCCGGGCTCGATGCCCGGCCGCTCTTCGTGGTCACCACCCAGATCCGAAGGCCAGACTACGCGGCGTTTCACCGCCGAATCCAGCAATCGGGATCGACTGCTCAACCCGATGAGCCGCCTAACCTAAGCGCATCAGATCAATGACCAACCACGATTCCGTCTCTGCCCCAATCGACGGTGTTCGACCCATTGGCATGTTCGACAGTGGCTTTGGTGGCCTGACCGTGGCCCGGGCCACCATCGACCTGCTGCCCAACGAGGATCTCGTCTACCTGGGTGACACCGCCCGCTATCCCTATGGTTCCCGGTCGCTCGACGAGGTGCGGGCCTATGCCACCGAGATTGCCGAACACCTGGTCACGGCCTACGACATCAAGCTGCTGGTGGTGGCCTGCAACACCGCCACGGCGGCCGCCCTCGACCTGTTGGCCGACATTCTGCCGATCCCCGTGGTCGGGGTGATAGACCCCGGCGTCCGAGCGCTCGTCCAGGCCAGCGGGTCCGGGCGCATGGCCGTGATCGGCACGGTGGGCACCGTCTCGTCCGGGGCCTACGACAAAGCCATGGCCCACGTCGATCCGAGCGCCGATCTGGTGTCGTTGGCCTGTCCCGGTTTCGTGGAGTTCGTCGAGCGAGGCGTGACCAGCGGACCGGAGGTGGAGTTGCTGGCCCGCCGTCTGCTGGCCCCGTTGCTGCAGTCGGACATCGACGCCCTGTTGCTGGGCTGCACCCACTATCCCTACCTGGCCCGGGTGATCGCCGATGTGATCGGCCGACAGGTGGTTCTGGTGTCATCGGCCGACGAGACGGCTTTCGCTCTGGCCGATCTGTTACAGCACACCGGCCTGAGCCATCCTGACAAGGCCCGAACGGGAACCCGGGAGTTCATCTCCTCCGGCGACGTGCGGTCCTTCACCCGGTTGGGTAGCCGTTTGCTGGGACCCGAACTGGTTGGAGCCAGCCTCTGGCAACCGGGCCGAGCCTGAGAGGTCCGCGATTAGGGTCCGACGCGGCCTATGCTCGGGCGACAAGCGATCACGGGAGACCCTGCAATGCAACGACCTGACGGCCGAGCCAACGACGAACTGCGACCGGTGTCGTTCCAGCGCGACTTCACCGATATGGCCGATGGTTCGGTACTGGTCTCCTTCGGGCGGACCCGGGTGCTGTGCACGGCCTCGATTGAGTCCGATGTTCCCCGCTGGCTGCGGGACAGCGGCAAGGGCTGGGTCACCGCCGAGTACAGCATGTTGCCGGGTTCGAGCTCCGAACGGATCCGACGCCGAACGTCGGGACGGGATCAGGAGATCCAACGGCTGATCGGTCGCAGTCTGCGGGCGGTCTGCGACCTCAAGGCACTGGGGGAGCGGTCGATCACCGTCGACTGCGATGTGTTGCAGGCCGACGGCGGTACCCGAACGGCTTCGATCTGTGGCGGCTATGTGGCCCTGCACGACGCCCTGGCCCGCCTGGTGGTCGCCGGTGAGCTGGCCGCCCACCCGCTCACCGACAACTGTGCCGCGGTGAGCGTCGGCGTGGTCGACGGCGAATGTCGACTCGATCTGCCCTACATCGAGGATGCGGCGGCCGCTGTCGACATGAACGTGGTGATGAGTGGCTCCGGTGGCTTCATCGAGGTCCAGGGCACAGCCGAAGGTGAGGTGTTCGACCGGGATCAGCTGACCACGATGATCGACCTGGCATCGGCCGGCATCGCCCAGATCGTCGAGCATCAGAATGCGGTGACGGCGACCCCGCCCGATCCTCGTTGACCCGGACCCTGGTCGGAACGGCGAGGGAGCGGCCCCGACTGATCCTGGCCACCGAGAACCCGGGCAAGGTGGCCGAACTGGTCGACCTCCTCGGTGAACACTTCGCCGTCGAGCCCCGGCCGACCGACTTGGCCGAGACCGTCGAGGATCAGGATTCGCTGGCCGGCAACGCCCACAAGAAGGCGGACGAGGTCAGGAGCCATACCGGCCAGGCGGCTCTGGCCGACGACACGGGGTTGTTCGTGCCCGCCCTCAACTGGCGACCCGGCGTGTACAGCGCACGATATGCCGGTCCCGAGGCCGACGGCGAGGCCAACCAGGCCAAGCTGTTGACCGAGATGGAGGAGGCGAGCGACCGTCGGGCCTACTTCGAGACCATCATCGCGTTGGGGTTCGGTCGTTCCATTCCCGATTGGCCGACGCTGCCCGAGCCGATTCGCCGGGGAGTGTGGGTGTTGGCCTGGGGTCGGGTCGACGGCACCATCACCACCGAGCCGCGAGGCTCAGGGGGGTTCGGCTATGACCCGATCTTTGTGCCCGATGAGGGCGACGGCCGCACGTTTGCCGAGATGTCGCGGGCGGAGAAGGGGGCCATCAGCCATCGCGGTCGGGCCCTGGCCGACCTGGGCTGCATCCTCGGGCTGAGGTTCGGACCGACAACCGAACCCGACTGAGCCCGGCCTCACCCACGAGGTTTGTGCGCTGGGGTGTCCGGCTGCACGCTAGCGGCCGGAGGGGGATTCGGCCATCGACAGGCTTCGCCGGTTGGCCAGGGTGAAACGGTCGTCGGGCCGCCAGCGGCCCTGAACCATGCCGGCCACGTAGGCGCCGACCACCGGGCCGTGTTTGAAGATCGACCCCGATCCGCCACCGGCCAGAATCACATCGGAATGCTCAGGGTGGGTGTCGAGCAGGAAGTGGGTGTCGGGGGTCATGACGATCTGGCATACCTTCTGGTCGACGATGGCCTGCCCGGCGATGTCGGGGAAGCGGTAACCCAAATACTGCTGGGACCGGGCCATGGAGGCCCGATCGACCACCCGGTCGTCGTCGTCGAGCCTGATGTCGGACTCATGCCAGGCAATGGCGGCCTTGAAGCCGTAGCCTCCGGCGTCGGGGATGCCGTAGGCCCCGTAGCCGTGGTCGATCCAGACCGGATGGCGGTCGGCGTGCCAGCGGTCGTCGTTTTCGGGAACGCTGGTGTAGATGATGTCTTGGCGGACCACCCGCAGCAGGCGACCCAGGGAGGAGCGCAGTAGATATCCCATCCACGCCCCGTTGGCGATGACGGTGTGTTCGGCCTCCACCGGTCGGCCCTCCAGCAGCGGCCGCTCGTCGTCGGACACGGTCAACCGGGTTCGCCGGAACCGCCCGCCGGCGGTCAGGAAGTCGGCGTAGAGTTTGCGCACGATGTTGCGGGACCAGAGAAAGCCGGCCTCCGGTTCGTAGAGGGCAAAGGCCACCTGCCGGGGGTCGAAGGTGGGGAAGCGAACCACCAGCTCATCGGGTGACAGGCGCAGGTAGGGGATGCCGAGCCGGTCGAAGGTCGGGATGGTTGCCATCTCCCATTCGTCGTGGCCTTCGGCGGCGAGGACCACGGCCCCGCATTCGTGGTAGATGGGGGTGTCGGTGGTGGCCTGCATCTCCAGCCACCGCAGCCGTGATTCCCGGGCCCAACGGGTGTACAGCTCATCGCTGCCGTGGGTCGAGCGGATGACCCGGTGGATGCCGGCTGACGCCTGGCGGGCGTGGCCTGGCTCCCATGGGTCGACCAGCATGACGTCGGCCCCGGCGGCCTGAAGCTCGCGGGCGGTGCACAGTCCGACGATGCCGGCTCCGGCGATGACAACGTCGGCTTCAGGCATATTGAATACTGTATTCAGTCGATGTAGGGTAGGGCAAGCCGCGATCAGAGCCGCTCCGGTGGGAGACGAACCGGGGACCAACGACTACGGCATTGGGGGAACCATGCACGAGGAGAACAAATGAGCCAGCTGCCCGAGGGAATTCACACCGTTGTCCTGGGCGTGGGGGACACCAACGGCATCCTCCGGGGCAAACGCATCCCGGCCAGTCACTGGCCCACTGTGGCCGAGCACGGCATGGCCATGTCCAACGCCATCTTCGCTCTCGACATGACATGCGACATCTGGGACACGCCCTACACCAACTTCGAGACCGGCTACCCCGACATCTTCGTGCTCCCCGACTCGGACGAGGTGCGGCCCATGGCCTGGGATCCCGGCGCCGCCTTCTGTCCCGGAAAGGTTCAGACCGAGGACGGCGCACCCTGCCCCATCGACCCCCGCAACGTGATGCTCAAGGTGGCCGACAAAGCGGCCGACATGGGGCTGGAGATCTCCATCGGAGCCGAACTCGAGTTCTATCTGCTCGACCCCGAGACCCTGCGGCCCCGCGACTCGGGCATCGAGGTCTACGGCCTGGAACGGGCCATGGAGCTGGAATCGATCCTCGGTCCGATCCGCAACGACCTCACCGCCGCCGGCATCCCCATCGAACAGTCGAACCCGGAGTACGCCGCCGGTCAGGTCGAGGTCAACATCCGTTACGGCGAAGCCATGGCCACCGCCGACAACGTGGTGGCCTTCCGGGGCATGATCAAACAACTGGCGGTGGCCAACGGCTACGTCGCCACCTTCATGTCGAAGCCGTTCTTCGAGGAGTCCGGCTCGGGATTCCACGTCCATCACTCGGCCTGGCGCGACGGCAAGAACATCTTCGCCGATGGCGGCAAGCTGTCGGCCATCGGCCGCCAGTATCTGGCCGGCATGAGACGACACATGGCGGAAACGGCGTTGCTGTCGGCGTCCACCCCCAACGCCTACCGTCGCCGTCAGCCCTACACCTTCTGCCCCACCAACAACGCCTGGGGATACGACAACCGCACCGTCGGCCTCCGGGTCATCGAGGGCCACGACAGCGCGGTCCGCATCGAACAGCGCGACGGCTCGGCTGATACCAACCCTTATTACCTACTGGCCTCCCAGATCGCCGCCGGTCTACGGGGAATCGAGGAGGATCTCGATCCCGGCGATCCCGACCTGGGCAACGCCTACGAGAACGGCGAGGCCCAACCCATTCCCGTGACCATCGAGGCCGCCGTGGCCGCAGCTCGGGAATCGGAGTTCGTGGCCGATCTGCTGGGGGAAGATCTCCTCGGCATCTGGATCGGGCAGGCCGAGCGGGAGATCGAGTTCATGGCCCAGCAGGTGACGCCGGTGGAAACGGCGCGTTACCTGCGGAGGTTCTGACCGGTGAGGATCGGCCGCATCGTCGGCACCGTGACCGGCACGATCAAGGCCGAAGGCCTGGCCGGCCGCAAGCTCCTGGTCGTCGACCTGGTCGACGGCGCCGGCAAGGTGCAGCAACCGGGCGAGGTGGCGGTCGACGATCTGGGGGCCGGTGTCGGTGACTGGGTCCTGGTGACCACCGGATCGGCGGCTCGGCAGCCGGCGGCCAGCCGGGGCCGGGCGGTCGATGCCGCCGTGGTGATGATTCTCGATGAAGTGGTACACGCCGGAACGTCGGTCTACCGGAGTTCGGAGAAACCGAAGAGGAGAAAGTGACAATGGAGCAAGTTGCGCTTGGAATGGTCGAAACCCGAGGTGTGGTGGCAGCGGTGGAAGCCGCCGACGCCATGATCAAGGCGGCCAACGTGACGCTGGTGGGCAGCGAGAAGGTGGGTGGCGGCCTGGTGGCGGTGTTCGTCCGAGGTGAAGTCGGCGCGGTCAAGGCCGCCACCGACGCCGGGGCGGTGGCCGCCAACAAGGTGGGCGACGTCGTCTCGGTCCACGTCATCCCCCGCCCGTCGGCCGAGGTGGAGTCGATCCTGCCTCAGGCTGACTGAGCCCGGCCCGACAGTCGATGACCTCGGCCGACTTTCAAGCCGTGCTGGAGTCGTTCACCGACGACCAGCGTCCCCCCGAACCCCAACCGGTCATCGACCGGGTCGCCGTCCTGGGCGGCGGGATCGAGGGCCAAGCCCTGGCCGCCTGGTTCCTGGCCAACGGGGCCGGTGGGGTCTCGTTGTTCTCGGTCTACCAGGACGACCTGGCCCGGCTGGCCCGGGGTGTCACCGTGCGCGGTGCCGGTCCAATCGGCACCTACCAGACCCAAGGCGACGGACCCCACATCGCCGTGACCTCGATCCTGGAGGAGGCCGTCGCCGGGGCCGATCTGATCGTCGTCACCGGCACCGTCCTGAAGCAACGGACCTACGGCCTGGTCCTGGCCGACCGGCTGGCCGAGGATCAGATTCTCCTGGTGGCCCCCGGGCGGACCTTCGGAGCACTGGAGACCACCTGGTGGTTGCGGGTGGGAGGTGCCTCCAACCGGGTGACGGTGGCCGAGATGTCGGCCCTGCCCTTCGGGCTGGAGCGCCGCGATCACGTACTGCACTTCCATCCCGGTGTCGACCCGATGGTGGCCACCCTGCCCAGTTCACTCGACGCCGTGGTGACCGGCCTGCAACGGTTCTTTCCCTCCATCGTCTCGGCTCCGACCGTCATCCACTCCAGCTTCGCCGACCACTCGGGGGCGGTGGAGGCCGTGGCCCTGCTGGTCGGGGGTCCGGTGTTCGACGAGTCTCCCGACCTGCCTCCGGGGGCGGTGGCCCTGGCCGGGGCCAGCATGGCGTCCCGGTTCCAACCCGGTCAGGTCGAGCTGGTCGAGCGGTTGGTCGACGAGCGCCGCCGGGTGGCCGAACGGTGGGGTGTCCGGGATCTCCCCGATCCGGCGGCCACCATCGCCGCCGTGGTGGGCGACGGGAGCGAGGAGGGAGGCCGAACGATTCCTACTGCCGTCGAGGCCCGGTCCCGGCTGCGTTGTGCCGTGTTGGGATCGCTGGTGCCGCTGGCGTCGGCGGCCGAGCCGGCCGGTATCGACGTTCCCGCCACCCGCTCGATGATCGACATGGCCAAGGCCGTCCTCGGCGGCGACCTGGACTCGGCCGGTCGCCGTCTCGATCGCATCGGTATCCGGGCCGACTCCATGGGCACGGTCCGGAGAACCATCGACAGCCTGGGAATCGGGTGGTCGTGATGGATGCCGATTTGCGAAGCATCGCCCAAGCACGCCAGGCGGTGGAGTCGGCCCACGTCGCCTTCGAGAAGTTCCGGGGCACGCCACCGGAGCATATCGACCGCATCGTCGAGGCCATGGCCCAGGCCATCGAAACCGAGGCCGCCCGGCTGGGCGTCATGGCGGCCGAGGAAACCGGCTACGGCAACGCCCCCGACAAGCGGATCAAGAACCTGTTCAACGCCCGGGGGGTGGCCGACTGGCTGCGCAACATCACCACCCTCGGGGTGCTGTGGCACGACGCCAACACCAGGACAATGGCGGTGGGCGAACCGATGGGGGTGGTGGCCGCCATCATCCCGGTGACCAACCCGACCTCGACGATCATCTTCAAGGTTCTGTCGGCCATCAAGTCGGGCAATGCCATTGTCTGCGCTCCTCATCCCCGGGGAGTGAACTGCGGTCGGGAGACGGCCCGGGTCATGGCCGAGGCCGCCCGCAACCACGGCGCACCCGACGGCCTGATCCAGTGCCTCGACGAGGTCACGCTGGAGGGCACCGATGCTCTGATGCGGCACCGGAAGACGGCCATCATCATGGCCACCGGCGGATCGGCCATGGTCCGGGCCGCCCACCAGTCGGGTAAACCGACACTGGCCGTCGGTCCGGGCAACGTGCCGTGCTACGTCCACCAGTCGATGGTCGACGAGGTGGCCGACGTGGCCGAGCAGATCCTCATCTCCAAAGCCTTCGACTACGGCACGGCCTGTGCCGGGGAGCAGGCCGTCATCGTCGACCGGTCCATCGCCGCCGCCCTCCGGGCCGAGATCAGGCAGGGGGGAGGCTATTTCTGCAGTCCGGCTGAAGCCGAGCGACTGGCCGATGTGATCTTCGACGAGTCCCAGCACATCCGACCGGGCGGCGTAGGCCAGTCGGCCCAAACCCTGGCCCAACGGGCCGGGTTCGACATCCCGCCCGGCACCACGGTGCTGCTGGCCGCCGAGACCGAGGTCGGCCGCCACCGGCCGTTGAGCCTGGAGAAACTCAACCCGGTGCTGGCCTGGTACGAGGCGGCCACCGTCGACCACGGGCTGGATCTGGCCGGCCGGATCCTGGATTGGGGCGGGGTCGGTCACACCGCGGTGATCCACAGCCACGACGCCTCGGTGGTGTCCCGCTTTGCCCGGCTCCCCAGCGGCCGGGTGGTGGTCAATCAGCCGGCGCTCATGGCCGCCATGGGCTACTCCTCCGACCTCGAACCGAGCTTCATGCTGGGCACCGGAACCGGGTCGGGTTCGATCGTGTCCGACAACGTCAACGCTCTCCATCTGATCAACATCAAACGGGTGGTCTACGAGTCGCGGCCGTGGCGCACCATCTTCGACGTCTACGGGGAGGATCAAACGTGAGCCGGAACGCTGGGGTGACCAGCCCGTTGACCATGCGGGCCCTGCTGCAGATCAACCGGCTGCAACCCAAGTTCGCCGCCTACAACGGGGCCACCGTCCAGGGTTCGATCCCACTGGCCGGCGACACCATCCTGATGGGCGAGTTCGCTCCCGGCAACACCGTGTTCCGGGTCATCGACACCGCGCTCAAGGCGGCCACCATCGAGGCCACCACCCAGATCGTCGAGCGGGAGTTCGGCTTCTTCATCCTCCGGTCGCCGGTCAACGCCGAGATCTCGGCCGCCCGGGACGCCGTGCTCGACATGCTGGGACTGTCGATCAATGATCGGGTGAAACCGCGGTTGGAGTCGACTCAGGTCATCACCTCGGTTGAGCCCTACCAGGCTCAGTTGTTGAACAAGTGGCGGTCGGGTTCCCTCCTGGTGCCGGGACAGACCCTGGGCATCGTGGAATGCAGTCCGGCGGCCTACGTGGGGGCCGCCGTCAATGAAGCCGAGAAATCGGCCGACATCGACCTGGTCGAGGTGCGGGCCGTGGGCCGCTTCGGTCGGGCCTTCTTCTCCGGCACCGAATCGGCGGTGGAGACGGCCATGGAGGCCGCCGTCACCACGATCGAATCGATCGAGGGTCGACAGGAGTGAGCGACGGCGGCCGGGGCCGGGTCATCGGCGACGAAGACGTTCAGGCCGCCCGCCGGCGGGGGGAGACGAGAATCTCGTTTAGCGACGGCGACCTGATCACCGGTCAAGCCCGCGACAGCGCCGAGCGGCTGGGTATCAGCTTCGTTCGGGGGCCGGCCGAACAGCCGGCCGTTCCCCAGGTCGGCGGGGCCACGGCCATGCGCCGTGCCCTCTACCGACGCAATCCCGGCTGGATGTCACCGGCCGCTCCGGTCGGGCTCAACCCCATCGTGTTCGACAAGGTGGCCTTCGTCGGCGCCGGGGGAGTGGGGGCCAACACCGCTCTGCTGGCCGCCGCCGACTCGCTGTCGGCCGAGATCGTACTCATCGACATCGTGCCCGGCTGGGCCGCCTCGGTGGCCCTCGACCTGAATCACGCTTCGGGGGTGACCCGGTCGACGA
Source organism: Acidimicrobiales bacterium (assembly GCA_965216685.1). GTDB lineage: Bacteria > Actinomycetota > Acidimicrobiia > Acidimicrobiales > SZUA-35 > JAHELU01. The sequence continues at coordinate 240,554 of OZ244195.1, read as the reverse complement.
CCGAGGTGTCAGGCGGTACCGATCTGTCGTTGGTGGCCGGGGCCGACGTCGTGGTGGTGAGTGCCGGTCGGCCCCGCTCGCCGGGTATGTCCCGGTCCGATCTGGTGGAGCTCAACGGCCGGGTGGTCCGGTCGGTGGCCGAGGCCGTGGTGGCCCATGCTCCCGAGGCGGTGGTGATCGTCATCACCAATCCCCTCGATGAGATGACCATGACGATGTACACCGAGAGCGGCTTTGCCCGGGAGAAGGTGATCGGGATGGCCGGCACCCTTGATTCCGCCCGTTTCCGGCGGGCCTTGGCCGCCGCCGCCGAGGTGGATGTGGCCGACGTCGAGGCCCTGACCCTGGGAAGCCACGGGGCCGAGATGGTGCCCGTGGTTTCGCAGTCGACGATTCAGGGCCGGCCCCTGTCGGCGATGTTGACCGAGGAGCAGATCCAGCGTTGTGTCGACCAGGCCGTTTCCGGCGGGGGAGACGTGGTGGCGCTGCGGCGGACCGGTTCGGCCACCATTGCTCCGGCCTACGCCACCGTGGAGGTGCTCAACGCCCTGCGGGGGGCGCGGCCGGGTCATATCCCGGTTTCGGTGGTGCTGGATGGGGCCTACGGTATTCGTGACGTCGTGGTCGGCGTGCCCGCCCTGTTGGGGCGGGGCGGCGTGTTGGAGGTGGTGGAACTGCCACTGGTCGAGGGGGAGCGCCAGGCCCTGGAGGCAGCGGCCGCCGCCGTGCGTCGACGTCTCGATGGTTGGCACCAATGAGACGCCGGCTCAGATGTCGTCGGGGAGGGCCTCGAGTTGTTGGGCCATGCCGACCATGATGTGCTGTTCCATGGTTCGCCGGGCATGATCGGCATCGCCGGTGCGGATGGCGGCCAGCACCTGGTCGTGGCTGGGCTCGGCGTTGAGGTATCGCAGCTCGGGGGAATGAAGGCGGGCGAACATCCGGAACGACTGGCTGCGACCCCACACGGTGTCGAAGGCGTCGAGCAGCATGGCGTTGCGGGCGGCCAGCACCACACCCCGGTGAATGCGACGATTGATCTCGAATCCCTCGTCGAGCGAGATGTTGTTGCCGTCGGCCTCGGCGATGGCCTTCTCGATCAGCTCCAGGTCGGCCTGGTCGCCCCGGTCGGCTGCCACCCCGGCGGCGTAACCCTCGACGGCGGCCCGCAGGCCGTAGATGTCGATGGCTTCCTGCCGATCGAACGATCGAACCAGGTAGCCGCCCCGGCCCGACGACTCCAGAATGCCCTCCGACTCCAGCCGGAGCAGGGCATCGCGGACCGGAGTCCGGGATACTTGCATCTGCTCACCGATGGTCTCCTGCACCAGGCGCTCGCCCGGAGCAAGGTCGCCGTTGACGATGGCTCGGAAGATCTGTTCGTAGACCAGGTCGGCCAGCCGGACGGGCGAGCGTTTCAGGCTCTGAAACATCATGGTGACTTTCGGTGAATGCGTACCGTCGTTGATTGAGTACTGTATTCAGACTAGCCGCATTCAGACTAGCCGCCGTGGGAAAGGATGAGTAGGTGGTTGAGATCCGGAAGGCCTATGGAGGTGGCCGGTTCGAGAAGGCCGGCTCGTATTGCCGGGCCAAGCGGGTGGGGCCGTTCGTGTTCGTGGCCGGAACCACGGCCATCGAACCCAGCGGGCGGCTACACGCTCCGGGCGACGCCTACGCCCAAACGCGCTATGCCCCGAAGCGGATCGAGCAGGCTCTCAACGACGTGGGGGCAGAGCTGGGCGATGTGGTCCGGACCAGGCTGATCTTCTCCGACATGGCCGGGGCGGGCGACGCGGTGCGGGCCCACGGCGAGGTCTTTGCCGGTATCGAGCCGGTGATGACCGGCTTCGAGGCGGGCCTGACCACGCCGGGCATGATGGTGGAAATCGAGGTCGATGCCGTCGTGGCCGCCGAGCTGGGGTGACGAGCCTGACCATCGGTACGAGGCCGTGATCCTCCCGGAGAAGCGAGACCCTCGTTTCGTCACGATCCGGCGGGGCGGTAGCCTCAGCGACGCCAATCATCGACTGCTGGCTGAGTGGGCGGCGGATTGTGCGGCCCACGTGCTTCACTTCTTCGAGTCCGAGCAACCGGCTGACCGGAGGCCTCGGGAGGCGATCGCGGCCATCCGGTCCTGGGCCGGCGGCCAGATGAAGATGATGGAGTGCCGTTCGGCGGGAACCCGGGCCATGCGAGCAGCCCAACCCCTGAGCGGAGCGTCCCGCCACGCCGCCTACGCCGCCGGCCACGCCGCGGCTGTGGCCCATGTTGCCGCCCATGAGCTCGGCGCCGCGGCCTACGCCATCAAGGCGGTATGGGCCGATGCCGTGGCCGAGTCCGTGGCCGGAGCCCCGGCCGGTGTACCGGCCGGAACCCTGACTGACGACCAGGTGGCCGCCGGGCGGGCCGAGTGTCGCTGGCAGCGTGAACAGCTTCCCGATGCGATTCGCTCACTTGTTCTCGACGATCAACGCCTACGCAACGAGATCTGCTGGTCGGCGTTCGACGTCTGATTGTTGCTGGTTGTGGCGCGTCCTCTGCATCGTGGGCTACGATCGTGAACACCGTATACAGAATTCAAGCCCTGTGGGGACAGGCTTGACCAGACGCTCACACGAAGGAGCTAGGCAATGACTGCTGTCGTTGAGGGGGAGGGCCTGAAAAAGGCTCTCGGCACGAAGGACATATTCGCCGCCGGCGTCGGCTTGGTGGTGGCGGCCTCCACGCTGGTATCGGACTTCCAGGGATGGTTCACCGCCGGCCGGGGCTTTGCCGTGGGCTTGTTGGCCATGTTCGTGGTGAACCTGCTGCTGGGTCTGTCGGCGGCCGAGCTGTCGACCACCTATCCCAAGGCCGGAGCACTGTACGACTACGGCGCCGCCGCCACCCCCGGGGGGCATGCGGCCAAGACCGTGGTCGGCATCTTCCTCGGTCTGCTGTTCTATGTGATGTTCATGTTCGCCGGCGCCGGTGAGACCTTGGCCGGAGCCTCGGGCATGGTCGGGTTGTTCGACGGCGGAAGCGTCACCATGTGGGTGTTGATCCTGACGGTGTTCGCCGTGATTCCCAATCTGTTCGGCATCGAGGTGCTGGCCAAGCTGGAGCTGGGCCTGATCATCGTCATGCTGGCCATCCGCTGGTTCTTCGGGCTGGCCGGATTCCTTGGGTTCAGCGACCTCGGTGGCTGGTCGTGGGGCAACATACCGTCGACACCGGCCGAGTTCAGCGGCTTGAGCGGCCTGATGGCCATCGCCGGGGCCTGGGCCTTCTGGAGTTTCGTCGGCATCGAGTTCGTGGCCCCCCTGGCCGAGGAGACCAGGGATCCGGCCCGCAACATCCCCCGGGGTATCGTCTGGGGGTTGATAGCCATTCTGGCCACCTCGATGTTCATGGGACTGGGTGTCAGTGGCATCAACTCCGAGTGGGCCGGTATCGTCTCCGAGGACGCCCCCCAGCTCGAGGTCGGTGAGGCCATGTTCGGCGGTAGCGGCCGCTTCCTGATGGCGCTGGCCGCCACCGTGGCCTCCTTCGCCTCGTTGACCGTGGTCTACGCCTCGATGCCCCGCATCCTCTACGGCATGTCCCGCAACGGCCATTTCCTCGGTCCGTTGTCGAAGCCGTTCGGCAGTGTGCACGCCCGCTACCGGACGCCGTGGGTGGCCATCCTGTTCACCGCCGTGCTCTACACCTTCGTCACCATCTACTGGGGGATCGTGGCCGACGGAGGGGCCGGGGTCGGCGACCTGATCTTCACCGCCGCCTACGTCTGGATGCTGCTCTACATCACCTACCACGTGCTGGTGGCGGGCAGCCGCTACGTCAACCCAGACGTCAACCGGCCTTTCAAGTTGCCACTGGTGGTGCCGGTGATCGGCTTTCTGCTCACCGTGTATGTGTGGTATCAGACCTTCACCGGAGGCGGCCACGATTTCTACGGGCCGCGGGCTCTGTGGATGATCCTGGGTTCGGCCGTCGTGGCCGTCATCTCCTATGCCATGCGGGGCTCGTCGGGCCAGGCCGATCATCTCGAAGAGGAACTTCATCAGACTGTATGACCGGCAGGACTCGAACCGAGGGTGGATCCGGTTTTGACACCGGGTCCACCTTTCTCGGCCTCGGTGGTCGTGTCCGGACGCTCTATCGGGCCCGGCGCCGCTCCCTCATCGAGCTTCCCCACGGCGAGCTGGTTCGCCGTTACGGTGCCGACCACGTGGTTTTTGACGAGGTCGACTACCGGTCGGCACGGACCGTGCGGCCCGACGGTGCGACCATCGAAGTGGGATTCAAGGGAAACTTCCGGCTGTTCGGGGCGCTGATCGACACCCAGTGGATCGCCCGCAAGGGCGAGCCGGGGGAGCGGGCGGCCCGCTACAACTACCGCTTCGACCGCCGCGCCTTCGCCACCAAGGCCCTGGATTCCGCCCGGGACGTGGCCGAGGCCTTGGCCGATGAGGAAACCCGGCAGCTGGCCGGTCGGTCCGAACTGAAGTCGATGTCGGTGGTGCATGATCCGGGCGGTGTACACATCGAACTGGTTCCGCTGGCGGGAACCATCACCGCCGTCTACTTCCCCCCACTACCGCCCTACACCGTGCCCTTCAAGGAGGGCGAGGTGCGGGATCACGTCGATCTGCTCGAGCATCTGCTCGACCGGTGCGAGGGGTTGGGCTGAGTTTGCCTCCGTGTCGGCCCGGGCACTAGGCTGAGAGCTGATCGTATACTGTATTCAGTACTCGTCTGGATCCTCGATGATCCCGAGGATCCGCCGAGCGGAAGGAGTTGCCGATGTGCGGCATAGCAGGCCGGATACTCTGCCCCCACGGGTCTATCGGGGCCGACCTGGTCGAGTTGATTCAGGCCCAACGGCACCGGGGGGCCGACTCCACCGGCTTCGGCATGTACGGCGAACCCCGCACCGACTCCTACGTCGTGCGGGTGGTGGCCGACAGAGCGTCGTTGTCCGACCACCTCGAAACCTTCCTGGCCATAGCACGGAGCCACGGCTCCGACTTCATCGGCCAGCCGACCTGGGACGACGACACCACCGACCATGTTTCAGTCCGCCTGGAGATAACCGACCCCACCTCCACCTTCGAACAGTGGCTGGCCGATGCCGATCACATCGATGGCTTCGAGATCCAATCGGTCGGTCGATCGTTGGAGATCATCAAGGACCTGGGAGACGGGTACACGGTGGCCGACAAACACGGGGTCAGGGACTTCGTGGGGTCCCACGGTCTGACCAATGCCCGTATGGCCACCGAGTCGTTCGTCTCGCCCACCGCCTCCCATCCGTTCTGGGCCCGGCCGTATCCCGACATCGCCATCGTCCACAACGGACAGCTCACCAACTATCAGCTGCTCAAAGGCCGGCTGATCAGGGCCGGCTACGACTTCAAGACCGACAACGATTCCGAGCTGATCGCCATCTGGCTGTCGGACCAGATGGCCAAGGGCCACAAGATCGAGGAATCGCTGGAGGACTCGGTGATCAAACTCGACGGCTGCTTCACCTACATCCTGGCCACCATCGACTCGATGGCCTTCGCCAAGGATCCCTTCGCCATCAAACCCCTGGTGGCGGTGGAGGAGGAGAGCGGCACCCTGGCGGTGGCCACCGAGGAGCAGGCGGTCCGCAAGATCTACCTCGACGACGTCGAGATGGCCAACTACGACGGGCCCAGCCTGACCAAGGTCTGGTCGGTTCGCTCGATGGCCGGCGCCGGATCGGCCGGGGCGGGGTCGGCCCGATGACCGTGACCGAGACCACTGTGGAGGTCGGCGAGCGTCCGATCCGGGAGATCAACGCCGAGATCCGGGCCTTGGCCGCCGCCGGGCGGACCATCGTGGTCACCGACACCCGATCCCGTCACAACCTGGGGGTGGCACTGCCCGAGGGGGCCAACGTCCGATTCGAGGGTTCGGTCGGCTACTACTGCGGTGGCTTGAACGACGGGGCCGAGATCGCCGTCACCCGCAACGCAGGCTGGGGGACCGGTGAAGCCATGGCCTCCGGTCGGGTCACGGTGGCCGGCTATTCCGGGATGAGCGTTGGGGCCTCCATGCGGGGCGGCCTGGTCCACGTCAAGGGCGACGCCGGGCCCCGCTGCGGTGTGGCCATGAAAGGGGGCGACATCGTCATCGAGGGCGACCTCGGTTTTCTCTCCGGATTCATGGCCCACGACGGGCGGATCATCGCCCTGGGCGACGCCGGCGAGGCCACCGGCGACTCGCTGTGGGGCGGGGAGGTCTGGGTGGCCGGCTCGATCAAGAGCCTGGGGGTCGACACCAAGGTGGTCGAGCCGGAGGCGGCCGAAGTGGCCTCGGTCGATGAGTTGCTGGCCGGGCTGGAGGTCGGGCCTGGCGACCGCGACTGGAAGAAGATCGTGTCCGGCCAGAAGCTGTGGCACTTCGAGAGCAGGGACGCAAGCGCATGGCTGATGATCTAGGGCGTTACGAGTATCCGTTCACAATGCCCTCCGAGGAGGAGGTGGCCTACAGCGACGGGGCGGTGGACGGCCGACCGGCTGGTGTCCCGTCGTCCTATGACCGGGGCAAATCGATCCGTTGGACACCGGAGTCCATTTCCGAGGTCCACGCCCTGTCCCGGCTGGGTCGCTACCAGATCCGGGGATTCACCACCTTCAACTCCCGCTTCCCCACCTTCGACGACCTGACGTTCGTGCCGGCGTCGATGACCCGCCTGCCTTTGGAGGGCTACCGGGAGAGCTGCGACACAACCACCGTGCTGGGCGATCGTCCCGGGCTGGTGGAACGGCCACTGGAGCTGAAGATCCCGATCTACATCGCCTCGATGTCGTTCGGTGCGCTTTCGGCCTCGGCCAAGGCCGCCCTGGGCTACGGGGCGTCCAAGGTGGGCTCGATGACCTGCACCGGCGAGGGCGGCATGCTGGAAGACGAGCGGGAGGCCTCCGACCTGCTGGTCTACCAGATGACGCCGTCCCGCTACATGCTCGACCTCAGCCACCTCCGTCAGGTCGACGCCATCGAGCTGGTTGTGGGCCAGGGAGCCAAGCCCGGCACCGGCGGCCTGTTGCTGGGCATGAAGGTTTCGGAGCGGGTGGCCGGGATGCGTTCGCTGCCGCTGGGGGTCGATCAGCGCAGCACCGTTCGCCACCCCGACTTCCTGGGGGCCGACGACATGCAGGTCAAGATCGAGGAGCTGCGGGAAGCCACCGGCTACCAGGTTCCGATCTTCGTGAAGATGGGAGCCACCCGGCCCCGATTCGACGTTGCCATCGCCGCCAAGGCCGGGGCTGACGTGATCGTGGTCGACGGAGCCGAGGGTGGTACGGGGGCATCGCCCGAACTGCTCCTCGATCACACCGGCATACCAACGCTGTCGGCCATCCGGGCCGCCCGGGAAGCGCTGGAGGACGCCGGTATGGCCGATGAGGTCAAGCTGGTGGCCGCCGGTGGTATCCGCAGTGGGGTCGATGCGGCCAAGGCCCTGGCTCTGGGGGCCGACTGTGTGATGATCGGCACCGCCGGTCTGGTGTCGCTGGGCTGCAACAGTCCCCGCTATCTCGACGACTACGCCGCTCTCGGAACCAGCCCCGGGCAGTGCCACCACTGCCACACCGGACTCTGCCCGGTGGGAATCACCACGCAGGATCCGGAGCTGGAGAAGCGGATGGACGTGGCCGCCGGGGCCGAGCGGGTGGCCCGCTATCTGACGGCCATGACCATGGAGATCACCCTGCTGGCCAAGGCCTGCGGCAAGTCGTCGGTCCACAATCTGGAGATGGAGGATCTGCGGGCGCTGTCGTTGGAGGCCTCGGCTTTCACCGGGGTCAAGCTGGCCGGCATCGATCGTCCCTTCAGCTGGTAACCCCTGCTACTGTGCGCTCCACACCCCGAATACGGGGCGCTGAGCGCACACAAGGATGATTGTGGGCGTGCGGACGGGGGGAGTCGAACCCCCAAGCCCGTTAGGGCGCCAGGACCTAAACCTGGTGCGTCTGCCAGTTCCGCCACGTCCGCAAAACGTGTGAAGGCATGTCGGTGCCACGGTAGCCGATCCATCGGCGGTAGCCTGACCGTTATGACAAGTCCTGTAGTGCTGCCCACCGCCGAGACGCCGAACTCGAACTTCGGTTTTGACATCTTCCAGCAGCTGCTCAAGCAACGTATCGTCTTCCTTGGCCAGCAGGTCGATGACAACATCGCCAACGCCCTGGCCGCCCAGATCCTCTACCTGGCCGGCCAGGACGACGACAAGGACATCTGGCTCTACATCAACTCCCCGGGCGGTTCGGTCACCGCCGGTATGGCCATCTACGACACCATGCAATTCGTCAAACCCGATGTGGCCACGGTTTGTCTCGGCCTCGGAGCCTCGATGGGCCAGTTCCTCCTCACGGCGGGAGCTTCGGGCAAGCGCTACGCCCTGCCCCATGCCCGTATCCTGATGCACCAGCCCAGTGCCGGGGTTCAGGGCCAGGCGGCCGACATCGCCATTCAGGCCGAGAACCTGATCAACATCAAGCGGGAGATGGCCCAGCTGATCGCCGACCACTCCGGTCAGGACGTCGATCAAATCATCGAGGACTCCGACCGCGACAAGTGGTTCACCGCCGAGGAGGCCAGGGACTACGGCCTACTCGATCACGTGATCACCCGCTCGGGTGAGCTGGCCGGCAACGACTGAAACCTTGGGACCGCTACGACCCACTGGAGGGTCGTCCCAGTCACAAAGTTCGGAGTGGAGCGAGCCCGAACCGTTGGCCCCGCCCTACGACCGGCCGTTCGCGGTCTCGGTCGACCGGGTGGCGACCGGAGGAGCCGCCCTCGGTCCCGGGCCTGACGGTCGAGTCGTCTTCGTGAGCGGCGCCATACCGGGCGAGAAGGTCAGTGCCACCGCCACTGCCGTGCATCGCAGCCGGGTTGACGGGCAGTGCATCGACGTCGTCGATCCCTCGGCCGATCGGGTCGAGCCGCCCTGCCGGCACGCCGCCAGCAGCTGGCACCAGGCCTGTGGCGGGTGCGACTGGCAATTCATCGGGGCCGACCGTCAGCGCTCGCTTCGGGTGGAAATCGTCAAGGACTGCCTGTCCCGGCTGGCCCGGCTGGAGGAGCTCCCCCCGGTCATCTCGGGACCTCCGCTGCCGGCCGACGGGTACCGGACCACGGTGCGAGCGGTGGTGACCGGTGGTCGGGCCGGCTACCGGCGGCGCCGATCCAACGACCCGGTTGTCGTCGATGAGTGCATCATCGCCCATCCTCTCGTCGAGGAGCTGCTGGTGGAGGGCCGATTCGGGCCGTCGACCACCGAGGTCATGATCAGGGTGGGGGCCAACACCGGCGAACGCATGGTGGTGGTGGACCCGGTGGCCGACCAGGTGGCCGTGCCCGAGGGCGTGGTGGTGGTGGGCCGAGACGAGTTGGCCGCCGGCTCACGACCTCACATTCATGAAGTTGTGGGAGGCCGACGGCTGCAGATTTCAGCCGACTCCTTCTTCCAGTGCCGACCCGACGGGGCGCTGGCCATGACCCAGATCATGGGCGACATGCTGGCCCCCTTCGCCGGACCGATGCTCGACGCCTATTGCGGTGTCGGCCTCTTCGCCGCCCTGGCCGCCGTGGGTCGTCCGGTCATCGGGGTGGAGTCGAATCCTTCGGCCGCCGCCGATGCCCGCTGGAACCTGCGGCCTCACGGCCGGGTTGTCGAGTCGACCGTCGAGCGCTGGAAGCCGGAACCGGTCGGCGTCGTCGTGGCCGATCCGGCCCGGGTCGGTCTCAAAGCCAAGGCCTGCGATGTCCTGGCCGCCACCGGTGCCACCGCACTGGCTTTGATCAGCTGCGACCCGGCCTCGCTGGCTCGCGACAGCCTGCTCTTGACCGAGCGTGGATACACACTGGATCGGGTGGTCGTGCTCGACCTGTTCGGCCACACGTCGCACGTTGAGACCATCAGCCTGTTTCTGCGTTGATCGTGAGGGTTGGTGAATTGGTAGCGGTGGTAGGGTCTGTTCCAGAGCGGGCTCGAGAGGAGCGTTGATCATCGTGACGTCAGATCAGATCCTGGTACGACCGAGGGGACGACGGCGGATCATCGGTGGGGTGTGCGCCGCCCTGGCCGACCGTTTTGGCCTGAGTGTGAATATGGTTCGGCTGGGCTTTGTCCTGTTCGGGCTGATCGGCGCTGGTGAGATCGTCTACATCGGTCTCTGGTTGTTGATCCCCAACGAGTAGTCAGCTCGAATCGGCATTGATGGTCATATAGGTGGACCGCCACGATTCCTCGCCCCAGCTGACCGGAGCCTTGACCGTGGTCAGAGGGGCCGTGGCCGACTCCAGAAGGTCGAGGGCGCCGGCCACAACCGTGGCCTGCATCGCCTGGTCGAATGGTCGACCGCACGGATTCCCCAGGGGCAGGTCGGTGAACAGGAATCGGGGGACGGCGCACTGCTCGACGATGTCACGGGCCGAACCGATGATGACGGTGGAGAAGCCGGTCTCCTCCAGGTGGCGGGCGACCAAACTCACGGTTTGGTGGCAAACCGGTCACAGCGGGATCAGCAGCACGACATCCACCTCGTCGGCCCTACACCACTGGGAAACGGTCTCGGCGTTGGCCACGGTACGACGCTGGCTGTACAGGGTGGGCACGGAGAAGAAGCGGTGGTTGAGAGACCCGATCCGACCTTCGGCCGTGAAGCGGGCCAGGGCACGCAGGGGGAGGAACGACTCGACGTCGTCGGTGTTGGTGGCCTTCTTGTGCCAGAACAGATCAGCGGTGAACATCGATTCCGGTGGGGGGTCGGCGGGCACGGCCCGAACCGACCTGGCCTCCTTGGGTTCGCCTTGATGGCCGAGCGGAAAGGCCGTGGTGACGACGGCCAGGCGGGACCGGGGGAGTGGCTTGGCCAGCGGCCTGAACGGCGCCACGTGATGGCTGGCCCACCGGTAGGGAATCTCGTAGCCCTTGGCCCGGTAGTAACGACGGGATCGGTCGATGTAGCTCACTGCCACCCGAAAGGCCGGGTCGACCGTGCCGTCGGGCCCGGTGACACCGTCGTCGGTGGGGTAATTACGGGCCGTCATGGGGTTGAGGGTAGAACAGACCGTGGCGGCCGGCCCAAACGCCGCGTCGACGCTGATGGGTTTGAGTGCCGGTAGCGGAGGCGCGACCGGTCCATGGTCGGTAGTATTGGTGGTTGCGGCTGCAAGGACGTGAAAGGCGGCCTGCGTATGAAGTCGGCAACAATGAGACAATCGCCCACACAAACTAGTCTGGCGGGCCCGTGTGCCGGCCGGCGAGTTGGTGCTACAGCTACTCCTTGGGCCACAATCATGACTGTGTTCCGGAGTGGCGGCGTTTCCGATGCCGGCGGCGGGGTTGCGTGATGTTGGATGGTCGGTGCCGGCGGCGTCGACGGTAGTGGCGAGATAGGAGATTCGGCTGTGGCCGAGACGGGTAACGAACGCGGAGGGCCGAAGCACGGCCAGAATCGAGGGGCTGATGTCGGTCCACCACCGTTTGCTCCAACCGACGCTGAGTGGGCGACCGATGACTTCTCCAGTCTGGACCTTGGGGAGGACGCGGTCGACACGTCGTCGCGGCCGGTGCGCCGCCTCGACCTGCCACCGTTGATGCAGACCGATGGGCCAAGCCCGGCTGGTCGACCCGACGAGCCGTCGGTGTTCGCCTCGGTCCCTGACGACGAGAATCTGACGGTCAGTTCCTCGGCCGCTGCTGACCGCCCGTCTTTGCACCCGGTACAGGGGGATCAGCCGCCTCCGGCCCAGTTCTCGGGCGGGCCCGGCGCTCCCAAACAGGGCGCGCCGCCCCATCCCCTGACGGCAACCAGGGCGACCGACGTCGTTGGCAACGGCCCGGCTCCCCGGCCCCCGGCCGGCTTGGCCGCACCGGGCCTGGCCGGACCGCCGCCGACGGCCGAGGTGGGCGACTTCACCGCCGTCTACGACGCCCGCGGTAACTTCGGCCCCGGCCCCGGCCCGGACCGTCGCCAGGCCCCGCCCATGGGAGTACCCGGAGGTTCCGCTCCCGGCGGACCCGTTGGTCCTGATCCCAGGGAGATGGGCCGGCCGTCGCTGGAACTGGCGCCGGCCATGGCGGTACAACAGGATCGCCCTCGCTGGATGATTCCGGTGGCGGCGCTACTCGGCATCTTGGCCCTGGCCGCCGGCTACTTCCTCTTCGTTCAGGGTGATGACGACTCCGCCACCTTTGCCGCCGAATCCGACGACCTGGCCGCCGATCTGGTCGAAGACGACCTCGAGGCCGACCCGGCCGACCCGGCCGACGATACGACCGATTCCAGCACGGCCGATCCGGCTGCGCCGGCGGCACTGTCCGACTCCCCGGTTCTTACTCTGCAGGGCGCAGCCGACGGACCGCTGGAGGTTGAGACGAAGTATGAGATGACAATCGACGGTGTGCCGGCCGGATCGCAGTATCTGGTCGTGGTCGATGACATTCCCCAAGAGCCGGCCCTTGATTATCTGCCGGTACTGATCCTGCCCGAGGGTAGGCATACGATCTCGGTGACCGTCACCTCGGGGGCTCAGACGGCCGACACCAATGCCGTCGATGTCTATGTGTTGGCTCCGGAGCTGACGGCCACCTATCGGGCCAACCTCTCATCGGTGAACATCGCCGAACAAGGTTGGGCTGAGGCCATGAAGCAGTTCGACGAATTCCGGGCGGCCGGTCACGAAAATCTGCTGCTGTCGCCGTCGGATCCGTACCCCAGCCTGCTGCCCGGATTCTGGAATCTCTACGTTGCCGGGTTTGCCGACGCCGCCGAGGCCACCGCCTACTGTGAGCAGTTCGAGCTGGCCATACCCGAAGAGTGCTTCCCGGCCCCCTTCGACCCCGACGGTCCGCCCCGCGACGGCTGAGCCGACACCAGGCCCCGACGGCGGGGTGGCATCGAAGAGCGACGCTGGCACACTGTCGGGTCGATGGGTTCCCGAACGGCATCAACGTTGCGATTGCGGGTCTGGCAACGCCGGGCCCTGGACACGTTCCTGGCCGACAAAAAACCGGACTTTCTGGCCGTGGCCACCCCGGGAGCGGGCAAAACCACGTTCGCCCTGACCGCAGCCCGGATGACGATGGCCAATCTGCCCGGCCGGCTGGTAGTGGTCGCCCCCACCCGTCATCTCAAGGAGCAGTGGGCCGATGCCGCCCAACGTTTTGGTCTGCACCTTGTGACCGACTGGCAGCCCGGTGATCTGATCCCGGCCGACTCCCACGGCGTGGTCACGACCTACCAGCAGGTGGGAAGCAGCCCCGAGCCGTTCTTCGCCCTTTCCCAGGGCGGATTTGTGGTTCTCGACGAGATTCACCACGCCGGCGAGGAGCGAACCTGGGGCGATGGCGTCAGAGTCGGATTCGACGGCGCGGCCCGCCGACTCAGCCTCTCCGGTACTCCCTTTCGATCCGACACCAACACCATCCCCTTCGTGCGCTACGACAACGACGTCGTCGTTCCCGACGTCGAGTACGGCTACGGCGACGCGCTGGCCGATGGTCGAGTGGTCCGCCCCGTCTACTTTCCCCGCTTCGGGGGATTCATGGAGTGGACCGCCCCCGACGGGGCGCTGCTGGCCGCCTCCTTCGACGACTCGTTGGCCCGCACTCAGGCCAACCAGCGGTTACGGGCGGCGCTGAGCCTGGACGGCGAGTGGCTGCCCTCGGTGATCGGCCATGCCAACCAGCAGCTGATGAAGATCCGCTCCAGCCACACCGATGCCGGTGGCCTGGTCATCGCCGGCGACCAGGACCATGCCCGGGGGATCGCCGAGTTGTTGCGGCACCGGTTCGGGCAGAAGGCCGTGGTGGCCACCAGCGAAGATCCTGACGCCTCGGCCCGTATCTCCCGGTTCGCCGATGCCACCGATCCATGGATCGTGGCCGTTCGCATGGTGTCGGAGGGAGTCGACATCCCCCGTCTCCGGGTTGCCGTGTACGCCACCACAACGACCACCGAACTGTTCTTCCGGCAGGCTGTCGGCCGGATCGTGCGTCACGTGGCCGGCGGGGGTCGTCAGCGGGCCTACATGTTCATTCCCGACGATGTCAGGCTTCGCCACTACGGTTTCACCATCGCCGATTCCCGGCGCCACAACCTCAACAAGGACTCTCGCCAACCGGGCGATGAGCGGGAAGGCAACCAGGACGATCAGATGTCGCTGTTCTCGGTCCTGTCGGCCACTGCCACCGAAGGCGAGCACGATGTCTTCAACCATCACGACGAGCCGCTGGCGGCCGATGACGAGCTGGAGCCCGACGGTCAGCACGGCCTGGATGCTCTCACCGTCGACTTGGGGCAACTGCCTCCTCCGGCGGTGGCGGCGGCCTCAGCCGGGGCGACGACCTTGTCGGCATTCGGTCGAGAATTTGATCGCAACGAGCGTGATCGACTGAGGCGGATGAACAGCGACCTGACCAAGGAGCTGGTCGATCTCACCGGTCGGCCCCATGCCCAGGTCAACGCCGAGCTGAACCGCCGGGCCGGCATCGGCAAGGTGTCGGAAGCCACCATCATCCAGCTCAACCGCCGCAGCCGGGCGGCCGAAGACTGGCTGCGTCACGAGCATCGCCGAGCCCGGTTCGCCCGGTTCACCTGACGTCGGGGAGTCCGATAACCGTGCGCATCGCCAGCTGGAACGTCGACTCTGTTCGAGCTCGTCGGGATCTGGTGGCCGAGTGGCTCGACCGAGACCAACCGTCGGTCGTCTGTCTCCAGGAGACCAAGGCTTCGGCCCGGGTCTTTCCCCGCCAGCTGTTTGACCGCCGGGGATTCGAGCTTGTGTGCACCGACGAGCGTGGGGGACAGGGTGGGGTGGCGCTGGCCAGCCGGGTTGGTCTGGACGACGCCGTGGTCGGCATACCCGGGGCCCGGCGGCCGTTGCACGAGCAGCGGTCGATTTCGGCCACGGTCAACGGCATCCGTCTCCATACGGTCTACGGGCCAAACGGCCGGAAGGTGGGTACCCGCCACCACGAGATCAAGCTGGCCTGGCTGCGACTTTTCACGGCCTGGATAGGGGTGGATGGTCTGGCCGAGGGTGCTCCCACCATGGTCATCGGAGACCTCAACGTGGCCCCGTCCGACATCGATGTCTGGGATGCCGACCGGTACCGGAAGCGAAATCTCACCAGCCCGGCGGAACGGGCGGTTTTTGGAGATCTGCTGGGGGCCGGACTAGTTGATCTGGTGCGGACCGCCCACCGGGAGAATCCGGTGTTCACCTGGTGGAACCGTCGGGGTGACTTCTACGAGACGGACCGGGGATGGCGGCTCGACCACGCGCTGGCCGATCCCAAAACCGCCGATCGGGTCGAGGCCGTTACCGTCGATCGGGATCTGCGGGGACGACCGGGCTCGTCGGATCATGCTCCATTGACCGTGCAGCTGGGCCCCGACCTCCAGTCGCCCTGAGGTCATCTGCCAGGCCTCAGCATGATCATCCATGGTGTCGCCGGTAGAATGATCGGCTGTGGAGGTGGACAACGTGGGCTCCGACCAGCTTGTCGACGAAGGCGTCAGCCGAGGCGCCGGCGATGGCCCTCGGGGTTGGGTTCTGGCCGACGACTCATCAGCGGTCACCAGCCGCCCGTCGACCGGCGTGTCGGTTCGTCTCGATACCGACGAGCTGCCCTTCCAGCAACCTGATCGCCGGGCCGTTGCCGTCGAGTCGGCCGGTGGCGATTGGCGGCGGTCGCTGGTCGAGGCCGGCAAGTGGCCCCTACTGGCCCTTGGTGCTACCGCCGTACTCATCGCCATCTTCGCACTGTTCATCTCCCGTAACGGGCAGTCGTTGGGCGGCAATGGCGATGCCCCCGAGACCGACTCGGCGGCAGAGGTCGACTCCGCGGCGGCCACAGCCGGGGCGGCCGACACCGACGGGGAGTCGGAGGTCTCGAGTGCCTCCGAATCTGGTTCGGTCGATGTTGACGCTCAAGCTTTGGCCGTTTCCAGCCAGTCGGCCGGCGGCGGCCAGACGCCAGGCGGCCAGACGCCAGGCCGCTCCACCGGGACCTTGGGATCGTCGTCGGGCTCCGGGTTCGTGCCCGGACAGATCATCGAACCCGACGACGCGTTGACCGGCCCCGACGGCGACTGGGTGTCCACCACCACGACCCGGCCGCCGTCCACCACCGCATCGACCGCCTCCTCGTCGACGACGGTTGCGTCCTCCACCACCCCATCCACCGAGCCCACGACCACCACGGCTGCCGAGCCGGAGGGTCCGTGGGCCCGACCCGTCGGTCCCGGCGGGTCCGACCCTCAGAACCCCCAGGCCGTCTCCTCCAGCCGGGTGACCTTGCAGGCCGAGGGGAGCGATGAGCAGCTGCGTTACCGCTTCACGGTGTACGTGTGGGACGACGACCGTTGGCGGCAGGTCGGCCGCAGTCGGTGGCGCTCCGACTCATGGACGGTCGACGTTCGCCGCTACGACGACCGGACGGTGCGCTGGACGGTTACCGGCCGCACCCGTTCCCGCCAGGTCACCGAGGAGAGCCCACCACTCCACTTCTACGTCGGCGGCGGCCAGGACGGCGGCGGTGACAATGGCGGCGGCGACGATGACGATGACGACGGCGAAGACGCCGCCCCCGTGGAGAGGCCGGCGATCGCCGTTGCCAACGGCGACTTCGAGCAGGGCGTCGGCGGCGTCGACACCGTCCGTTTCTACGGCAACGACAGCATCGCCGGATGGGCCAGCTCCAATGGCACCTTCGAGATCTGGGCCAGCGGATTCGAGGGGGTGACAGCGGCCAGCGGCTCGCACTTCCTCGAACTCAACGGAACGGCTCCCACCACCATCACCCAGCAGCTCGACGTCACTCCCGGCGCAACCCTGGTTTGGAGTTTTCAACATCGAAGCCGAACCGGCGAAGGGGAAACGGTGGCCGTCCAGTTCGGTCCGGCCGGAGCTCCTGCTGTCCAGTTCACGGCGTCCGGCGACCGGTGGCAGCGACGGTCGGGCGAGTATCGGGTGCCGCCGGGAGTCAATCGAATTCAGTTCGCCATCTCCGCCGTGACCCGAGGCAGCGTTGGAAACCTGATCGACGACATCAGGGTTCAGACAGTCTCCTAACGGGAATTCGAGACGTCCGAAGAGGGCAGGACGCAGACAATCGACACCGGGATTGACCGCTGACATCACCGATATGGTCTCGTCGATAACATTGTTAATGGAAGGTGTTGATTCGACCGACATCCTGGCGCAGGTATATGCAGGATGCCTGTGCTAGATTCTCTTGCGTGTTCGACGTCGCCACCACCTGGATCACCGCTGAGCCGGTTGAGCACGTTTGGGCGTCACTGACCTCCGAGCCCCCTGTTCCGGCCCATCCAAGTGTGCGATCGCTGGCTGTCAAGGAGCAGACGCCGACCGCTCGGGTCACCAAATGGGAGCTGCTGGTCAATGGGTCAGTACTGCACGGTACGACCCGGGAGAACTTCGATCCCGACAACCATCGGGCCACTGTGGAGCACCTGGCCGGTGATCTGGCCTCCCTGCAAGGAGAGTGGTCGCTCGCAGATGCCGACGGTGGAGCCACGCGGCTGTCGGTCCAGTTGGCCGGCACCTTCGGTCTGCCTTTGATCGGTGATGTCATCGACGGCAACATCCAGACGGTGCTGACCGGATTGCTGGCCGACGTCGCTCGGATCCTGGGCCGGGAAGAACGAGTCTCGTAGGGATGAAGGTCGGACTTGGTGTCATGGCTGTGCCTCCACTGGCCATCGCCGATCAGATGGTGTTCGAAGCCGAACAGGCGGAGTTGGATGCTGTGTTCGTGCCGGACCGCATCATGTCGTGGTTTCCCAAGGCGCTCTGGCCCGAAGTCGGCAACGTGGCGTCCATGCTGCCCAGTCCCCACGCCTTCCTCGACCCGTTCACCACCATGGCGGCCTGGGCTCAACACACCGACAACATTCGATTCGTTACTGCCGTCAGCGATCCTGTTCGGGTGGCACCGGCCCAGCTGGCGGTCAAGGCGCTGACCATGAGTTTGCTGACCCAGGGACGGTTTGTCCTGGGATTGGGTTGCGGGGAAGCGGCCAACCTCACGCCGTACGGCCTCGATTCGAATCGACTGGTTTCGCGGTTCGACGAGGCGCTCCAGGTCATCAGGTCGATGTGGGAACAGGATGACCCCCACTTCGACGGGCGTCACTGGTCGATCGATCACGCCGTGCTCGACATCGCTCCCTTCCACGACGCGTATCCCGAGATCTGGATTGGTGCTCACGGACCTCGGATGCTGGAGATAACCGGACGCCTGGGAGACGGCTGGTTGCCGTTCATGCCGTTCGATCCCGACGAATACGCCCAACGCCTGGCTGTCGTTCGATCGTCAGCTGAGCGGGCCGGCCGCGACCCCATGTCCATCGTCGCCGGGCTCAACACCCCGATCTGCCTGGCCGACACCCACGAGGAGGCCCACGCCATGATGGCCACGTCGGCGGCCAAGCAGTTTCTACTGGTGCTTCCCGAGGAGTTCTGGTCGGCCCTGGGGTTGAAGCATCCGCTGGGGCTGGGAACGACGGTCCTCGAGTACATACCCGAGGCCCTGACCGAGGCCGAGCTGAGGGCGGCGATGGACAGCTTGCCCGATCCCCTCATCGCTCACGACTATTTCATCCATGGCACCGTGGAAGAGGTGGCAGCCAAGATCAGGCAGTACCAGGATGCCGGCCTGCAGTATTTCGCCCCTCTGGACACCGCTCCGCTCACCAATATGGCACTAATGCCTGGCTCGGTGGAACGAGTTGCCCGGCTTCGAGACCTACTGGCTGAAGGGAACAACGATTCGAAATGACCCACTCCGTTCTCCTGACCGGGTCAACCGGTGCCATCGGCTCGTTGTTGCACAAACGGTTGATCGACGACATGTGCACCGTTGTCACGGTCGGTCGGCAGGGCGACATACTCTGGGATCTCCACGATCCCATTCCTGATCAGTTGCATGAGGCCGTTCGTCAGGTCGATCTTGTGATTCACGCCGCTGCCGATATTCGCCTCGGCGGGGCATGGGATGAGCTGGAGCCGACAAATGTGGCGGCCTCGGCCGCCTTGGCCGCTTCGGTCGCCGGCTGCAGCCCGCCACCCCGCTTTCTGTTCGTGTCGTCGGCTTATGCTCCGCCGCGGTCGGGTCGGCACAACAACTCCTACGAACGGTCGAAGTGGTCGGCCGAACAGGCGGTCCGTGCCAGTGGCGTCGAACCGACGATCGTCAGGCCGTCATTGGTCATCGGCAGCCGTGGCAGCGGGCACATACTCCGCTTCTCCGGTATCTTCCAGTTCATCCGGATGCTCTCGTGTGGGCTCGTCCCCGCCATCCCCGGCAAAGGCGGTGCGCAGCTCGACGTGGTCCCGGTCGACGCCGTCATCGACGTCATCGCCTCCGAGATCGGCCAACCGAGCGGCGATGACGTCGTGCATGCCAGCTCCGGAGTGGCGGCACCGACCCTGGAGCAGATGGTCGATGTTCTGTTCGACATACTCCCGCCTGATCGTCCGAAGCCCAAGTTCGTCTCCCAGGATGTGTATCACCGGCTCTTCCGGCCGCTGATCGAACCGGAGTTGTCAGGAGCCCAGATGGCACTATTGGAAATGATCGAGGTCTATCTTCCCTACTTCGAGCAGGACTACGCCTTCGACTCGGCCATCACCATGGATTCGGCCACCGTTCTCGACACCTGGCGGTCGACGGTGGTGTTCTGGGCTGAGACGGAAGGCATCAACACCGGCCGGGGCGAACAGATCTGGGCCCGCCGGTGAGCGGGGAACACCGGGCCGCGGTGCTCGACGTGCTCAAGCTGGTGGCCGGTGCCGACGGCCCGGTTGACGAGTCGACCTCCCTGGTCGACGCCGGAATCGATTCGCTGTCGCTGGTCGAGTCGGTGGTCCACCTCGAGCTGGCCATCGGCCGGGGCATGCCCAAGGAGTTCGCCAACCGGGTTGCCGCTGATTCCCGGTTCCGGACCGACATGGCGGTCGGTGATCTGGCGACCGTGGTGGCCGACCTACTGCCAACCCCGGGAGGCGAATCATGATCCGGACCATCGGCGACCCGAGGGACAACGTGGCGGCCTTCCTTCGTCGAGCCGGAGTGACTATCGACCGCTTGACCGAGATCGCCGGTACCGAGGTGTACGCTCCCCGTCATGTGGTGGCCACCGGCTCGGTGGCCGCCGGTTACGGCAACGAACGGAGCGACATCGATCTCCTGGTGGTCACCGATGATGAGGTGCCGTTCGGGCAGAGCATCGCCCACGAGCTGGCCACCCTGGTTGACATCAACACGATGACCCGCAAGCAGCTGGACCGCCGAGTCAGCCTGATTGACGAGTGGCGACAGCGGACTCTCAGTGTCGACCCGATGTCGGTCCTGCTGGAACGGCGGACCACCCACAATCAGTTGGCCCGCTTGGTCATTGGGGCCCCGGTGATCGTCGATGAGCAGATCGCCGCCACGCTGGTCGATCTGGGCGGATCAGCCCTGATCAACTCGTGCGTCGTCTACTGGCGTGAACGGCAGTGGCGCCGGCTGGTAGCCCTCGATCTTCTGCCTCCTGGGTCCCCGGCGGCCGTCGAAAGCGCGGTCGACGCCGCGGTAGCCGCCCTCAAGGCCGACCTGACGGAGCTGGGCTACCTCTATGTGAACACGAAGTTTCTGGGTCTGGAGGTGTTGGACGCCGACCGATCCGACTTCGCTGAGCGACACGAACGCATTCGGCGGGCCGGGTCGCTGGACGATCTCGCCGGACGACCGGACTGGGTTGACCGGGCTCGGCGGTGGGCCGTCGGCGAGATCGAGCATCCTCCCGATGCCGAGATCGGTATTACCTGGTCACCGGGGGTCGAACTCCGACCCCTTGGCGGTCAGACGGTTGTTTCGCTATGGGATCGACAGGGATGCATCGTGAACGGTCGGCTCGGTTCGATCGACGAGTTCATCTGGACCGGACCACTGGGTGAGCGGCCCGATCCCTCGGTCAGCGAGCTGCTGCAGCGGGGACTGGTGCAGATCGAGGTGGTGGGAGTATGAGCGCAGACCACGATCAGCCGGTGAGCATCGTCGACAAGTTCGACGACATCCGGGTTCACGCCGCCGGGCAGGCGTCGATGGTGTTCCGCACCTTTCTCGATGTGCAGGCTCGAATAGAGGACATCGAGGGGGTCATCGAGACGGCCGGCAGCCATCCCCAGTACCTTCATTGTCTGCCGATCATGGGGCGCCGCCTCGTGCTGTCGGTGCTGTCGGTGCTGAGTGCCAGGGCTGGGGGACCAATTGGCTACACCCAGGTTCCGACGGCCGGATACCAGGAGGTCTTCTCGTCGGTCGATCCCGAAACGATCTCCGAGCTGCTTGGCCTGTCGACGGCCCCCGACGAGGAAACCGTCGACGGCTACCGGCGGTGGACGACTCGACTCCTGACCGCCGTCGATCGCCATATGGACTCGGTCGGCGAGGGCCTGCCCAGCATCCGAGACCCGGAAGGAACCTTTCCGGCGCTGGCCATCGCCCGGGACTGGCTATTGCTCAGCATGCAACTGTCGGTGAGTCCGGCGGCCTTCGTGCAGCAGTAGGTCCCTGCTCGGGATCACAGCTCGCCGCCCGTCTCAGTCCAGCATGAGCGGTTGGCCGGCCATCCAGTCGGCGATGGCCCTGGCCGCGGCGGCCCGGTTGGGAGGGTGGAACCCGGCCGCCTGGGTTGTTGCCAGCTGGAGGGGCAGCAGCTCACGGGTCATGAATGCGCCACCACCGAGCAGACGGAAGGCATCCAGACCGACATCGCCGATCACCCGATCGGCTGTTGTCTTCACCATCATGGCTCGAGCCAGCAGAGGCTCATCCCGTTCGGGCTCCTCGAGAAGTCGGGCCACCGATTCCACCGCCGCCATGACCGTTTCCAGCTGGGAGGTCAGGAGGGCCAACTCTTCCGCTATCGACTCGTCATTGCGGGCCACAGCCTGGTTAAGGAGGATCGATGCCGCGCCGACGTACGACGCCGTCATAAGGGCGATGAACCAGGTGAAGCCACCGATCTGTGCCCGGTCCAACAGCTCGGTGTCGTCGGCATACGACACCATCTTGGCCGGTATCTGTACATCGTGGAGGCGGACCTCGAAGCTCTGCGTGGCCGCCAGCACCGGTGACCGCCAGCAGTCGACGATCTCGATTCCCGCCAGCCCGGCCGGAATCATGACGACCGCCATCCGCCCGCCAATGTCGGCGCTGGCGGCCAGCAGATCCATCGAGCGGCTGAGGCTGCACGGTCTCTTGCGACCGTTGAGGGTGATGGTCCCGTTTGCCTCGACACCGGTCGTCGTCGGTGACAGGAGCCCGGATCGGGGCGATCCCTCGGCGAAGCCGGAGGCCACGATCAGGTTCTCCCGGGCAATCCCTTCAAGCAGGATGGACTCCAATCCCGAGTCGACTATCTCCAACAGGGTGGCCACGCTGAAGTGATGCATTGTCGTGGCCACAGCCAGGGCCGGGTCAATGGACCCCAGACCTCGTTGCAGCCGGACCGCTTCGACCGCGGTCAGTCCGGCACCTCCCAGATCCTCGGGGATCAACAAACCCGGGCCGCCCGACAGCCGGAACCATTCAATGGCCTCCGTTCCGTGGTCACCATGATTCCACTGGCTCGATTCCTGGGCCGCCAGTTTGTCGTGAAGCTCCGGGAGGGCGTCGACCAGAACCTGTCTGGCCCGCTCTAGGAACTCCATTCCGCCGTGCTTCCTTCCGCCGAGACGAGTTGGGCGTTGTCGAAGAGGCTCCGAAGAATGGATTGCATGTTGTCGAACAATGCTTCCTCGGCGATCGGGTCAAGGATGTGTTCCAGGGTGGGAATGCCGATGTCGAAGTCGACCAAGAACTCCACGATCGAGCCGCCGTCCTGTTCCTCGATCAGCCAATGGCCGGTGAATTCGTCGACGTCTCCCTCGACGGCGGAGAAGGTGATCCGCTGGGCCGCCGGGTCGAACTGGGCCCGTTCCGTCCAGCGGAGAATGCCGCGCCGGAAGTGGACCTCCCAGGCGCTGACCAGGAACCCGTCGCCGCTTTCGACGACATCCACCGAAACGACGGCATCGCACAACCGGGGGTACTCCTCGAAGGCGGAGACCAGCTTGTACGCGTCGGCCGTTGGCGCATCGTGCACGTAGCTTCTGATTTTGAAGGAACCCATCTATTTCATCTTCTTCCCTGATAGAGGTGACGATCGAAGAGAGCCCACGGCCGAGGCCACGGCGCCGGCCACCCGGTCGGCCTGGTCTTCGCTCAGGATCGCCGGTGGTGTCAACCGAACAGTGGTGTCGGCGTTCAGCGACCAGCAGGCCAGCACTCCCTGGTCGAGCAGGTTCTCCAGGAACATCAAGGCCTTCGTCGGATCGTGGAACTCCAAACCGATGAGCAGGCCGGCGCACCGGACCTCGGCCAGTGAGTCGAACTGCTCTGCCAACGGTTGCAGATGGCCGGCCAGCCTGCGGCCCAAGGCATCGGCCCTGGCCACCAGATCTTCGCTCTCTATGACCTCGATGGTGGCTGTCACGGCCCGGGCCACCAGCGGGTTGCCGGCAAAGGTCGAGGAGTGCATCAGAGGTTCGTGGTCGAGTGGTTCGTACACCGACGTGGTGGCCACTACCGCAGCGCAAGGCAGAATGCCGCCGCCCAACGACTTCCCACTGAGCAGGATGTCCGGGTTGGCCCGGGGATCTCGTTGACAGGCCCACCACCGTCCGGTTCGCCCCAGACCGCACTGGATCTCGTCGAACACCAGAATCGATCCCGTCTCCCGACACAATCGGGTTGCCGCTCCGAGATAGCCGGCCGGTGCTTCGACCACACCGCCCTCACCCTGCACCGGTTCGATGAGAACGACGGCCGGCGGTCGTCCGACCAGGACGGATTCGAGCGCCTCGACCTCGCCGAAGGGCACATGGAGCACGTCGTCGAGCAGAGGCAGGAACGGATCCCGATACCGGGCTCGGCCGGTGGCCGAGAGCGCACCCATCGTCTTGCCGTGGAATCCTCCCCGCATGGCCACGAGGCGGCGGCAACCGCCGAGACGCCCCAACTTGATGGCCAGCTCGACGGCCTCGGCCCCGGAGTTGGTGAACGTCACCTTGGTAAGCGGCGCTGGTGCCACGTCGGCCAAGGCGGCGGCCGCTTCGACCAGCGCCTTGTTCGGCAACAGGCGTGAGCTGAGAGCCATCGACTGCAACTGCTCGGACACCGCAGCCACCAGCCGGGGGTGACGGTGGCCGAGAAAGAACACTCCATAGCCGCTGCAGTCGAGATACTCGATACCGTCATCGGCCTTGATCACCGCTCCCTCGCCATGGACCTCCATGGGAAGGTTGAGGAGATCGTGCAGGGTCGACAGACCTCGGTTGAGGTGACGGCGTGAAAGCTCGCGGACCGTCCGCCGATCGGTCGCCGCCGATCGATCGCGGCCGGGGATGACGGCGTCCACTATCTCGACCCCTCGCCTTGTAGTCGACGGATGGCGAGAGCGCCCAGAGCGGCCGACATCGACAACAACACCAGAATCGGCACCGCCGACTGGCCCACTCCGGCGTCAGTGAGGACGAACCGTCGGTATCCGGTTATGGCCCAGTAGCCCGGGGTCAACGGGGCGATCTGTTGGGCCCACGACGGCATCACCTCGATGGGGGCCAATGCTCCACCGAATCCTCCGAATATGAGCAACGACAGGTTTGCCAGCACGGAGACCTGCTGCGGCGAGCTCGTTACGGAAACGACGACCATCCCCAGGGACACCAGGCTGAGGCAGAAACTGATGCCGACCAGGACCGCACCTAGGATCGAACCCTGGAACCGAAGACCGAGAAACAGCGCACCGAGGATGAACAGTACGGTTTGCTGGGCCACGGCCAGGGCAAAGGGGGTGAAGCCCTTTCCGACGTAGAGATCGAGAAGGGTGGCCGGTGAGGCTCGAAGGCGGATCCACGTGTTGTTGTTACGCTCGTCCAGCATCGACATGCCGAGGAAGGTGACGGCGAAGTAGGCGAACATGGTGGCCATGCCGGGAACGACCTGCTCCGAACCGTTGGCGTCGACGAAGCCCGAGTCCTGCAGGGCCAGTGACGTCAGCGGCGCCAAGATGCTCATGGCGGCCAGAGGTAGGAGGATGAACATGACGATGACCGTCGGATCGCGGGCAATGATGGCCATGTCGTTGACAGCCACCGTCCGCTGGAATCGGTTCATGGTCCGGCTGATCCGGCCAGGATGTCGGAGTGTTCCGACCTCAAGTTGACGTAGACGGACTCAAGATTCGGCGGTCGAAAGTCCATGCCGGTGACCGGCAGGCCCCGATCGTTGAGCGAGGCCAGCACGGCGGGAACGTCGATTGCCCCCGATTCGGTGCTGATGCACAGGCCGTCCTTCCGCCGTTCAACCCGGAGGCCGGGCAGCTCGGGTAGGACAGCGGGTGGCTCATCGAACCGGACTTCCAACTGGGCACTGCCGTGGCCCCGCACCAGGTCGTCGATCGATCCTCGGGCTCGGACCGTGCCGTCGAAGAGCATCAGGACCTCGGCACCGAGTTGCTCGACCTCGACGAGATAGTGCGAGCTGAACAAGATGGCGGCACCCCGTTCGGCCATCATCCGCACTACTGCGAGGAAGTCGGACCGGGCGTCGACGTCGACGTTGGCCGTGGCTTCGTCGAACAGTAGGAGGCGGGGTTGGCCAAAGAGAGCGGCGGCCACGTGCACCCTGCGGCGTTCTCCACCGGAGAGGTCGCTCACCCGTCGGTCCAGAAGGTCGTCCAGTTGGAGTCGGGACGCAACCTGACCTACCTCTTGCCGGGCACTGTGCCAGGGGACACCGACCAGCCGAGCAAAGTGCTGGAGATTCCGACCCACTGTCAGCCGGGGGTAGAGCCCGGTCTCCTGGGCGGCGAAGCCGACGTTCTTGACGGCGTGACGTCGCTGGCTGGCGACGTCGTATCCGGCGATCGTCACGGTTCCCCGGTCAGCGGTCAGGATGCCGACGATGATGCTGAGCAGTGTCGTCTTGCCGGCGCCGTTGGGGCCGACAAGTCCGACGATGGCTCCCGGTTCGATGTCGAATGACACGTCACGCAGGGCAACAACGTCACCATAGGATTTGGATACTCCTTCAACCAGCAGCATTGTCGGCGTCTGTTAGTCCGCCGGGAACCATGAATCCATGTCCATGACCGCCATGGCATTGCCGGAGAGCCGTATCCGCCCCTTGGCCACCTCGACGACACCATTGCTGACCCTGGCCATGATCCGCATGAGCAACGGCACTTCGAGCCTGGCGGTGACGGTAGGGCTGCCGCTATGGCTCTGGGTGCAGATCATCCGGGACCGATCGGCGATCATGTACCAGTCGTGGGTGTCTCCATTGTCGGACACCTGCCAGTGGACAACCGTCTCCGAGCGGGGTCCTTTGGTTGGATCGTAGACATCGGCGCACACCGTGAACAGCTTCTTCAGAACCAGATCGGCGCCGAGTTCCTGCACCTTCTCGGCGATCTCGTCGTCGGAAAGATCGGCAATGGCGCGTTCAAGTTCGGCTCGGTTGGACACATCCTCGATTCGCACGATGGCCTCCTGAACACAGATGTGGTGGCAGTTGGGAGAAAGCCCCGCTCGATGATGAGAGCCCTCTTGCATGCATGATCATAGAGGTCGATGAAATCTCATGCCACTCTCTCGGTCAACCATCACGGAGCGGGTTCAACTAGTCAATCGGACGGCCTCGCCGGTCGACTCCGCACAGCGACCGCCATGGCCGCGGCACCGACTTTCCTTCGAATACCCCCTCCTTTTTGAGCGCCCGCAGCGTGGCCCGAGTTGCTGTTTGGCGGAGCCGAACCCGTCCGCTTTCCTGCCTAACAGCGTTCCATGTGGACCATCCGGGTAGCCCAACGGCGCGGTACATGCCGGGATGGACCAAGGCATCCCATAGCGACCACAGGACCAGCGGTGTGAGATAGCGGACCAGCAGGCGATCGAACCGGGTTGTCGAATTCCACAATGGACCGAACGACAGCCGGGCGAACACCATATGGCGGGCCTCCTCCGCTCGATGATACGCACAGACTTCGGCCAGATGCGGGTCGCTGTCGGGGTGCTGGGCGACCTGCTTCTGGATGATGTCGGGAATCTGCTCGCCCCCTAGCACCAGGGTCTGAAAGAACATCGGCCGGCGGGCCGCCCACAGGGCGAACCGGCCCCGTAGCCAGCGGGCCGGCCGGCTGTCGAAGTCATTCCCGGCCTCCGGTTTGATCTGCCGCAGCAACTCCACGAACAAGCGGGAATGCCGGGTTTCCTCCCCGATCTGGTGAAGTTGGTATTCGGTGTCGGGGCTGGCGAAGCCGGGGCCTGACGTGCGGACCAGTTCATAGCAGAATCCGACACCGAGACAGGCCTCGAAGATCAGGCCGACCTGAAGCAGCGACGCCACCTCCTCGGCGGCCAGCGTGGCGTAGTCTTCGTCGCTGAGCTCCACGTCGAGGCCGGCGACGCTGGAAATGTCCCTGGCGATCAACGGCTCCTTGACCAATTTTCCGGCCAGGAGCTCGTCGGCCGAGCAGAACTTTCGGGCTGACAGATCGTTCAGGCGGATCACCTGCCGGGAGTCTCTTTCCCCGCTGATGGAATCGATCATGCTGCCAATGCTAGCATGTCGCCCCATGGATTTTCTTGGTTGGCTTGACGGTCCGCACGAGTCGACGGGTATCTCGTTTCTGGAGGAATCGGGAGAGTGGCAGCGGTACTCATTCACCGACCTTGCTCCAACCATTTGCTCCACATCGGCTGCTCTACAGGCCAGATTTCCGCCTGGTTCCCATCTACTGTTGGTCGTCCCTGTGAGCGTGCAGCTGTTCATTGCCTGGTATGCCGCCACGTGGGCCGGTCTTCCACCGCTGGTGGTGGCATCCCGGGGCTTTGAGTCGGATGAGCAGTTTCGTGAACGGTTGTTGAACACCGTGGCCCGGGCCGACTGTCGGGCGATTCTGGTGGATTCGTCTTCCGGCGGCACCGTGCGCTCGGCAGTGGCCGAGGCCGAGGTGGACGTCATCGACATCGAGGCATGCCGGGGCGACGATTGGGCCGCTCGACGGCAATCGGAGCTGGCCTATCTGCAGATGACATCGGGTACGACGGGAGCCGGTTCCATCCTCGGTGTCAGCCCCGACGCCCTCGATGCCAACCTGGAGGCCATCCGTCAGTGGCTCGACACCCGCCACTACGACAAGGCCGTCACCTGGCTGCCGTGGTACCACGATCTTGGTCTCGTCGGCAGCATGCTGAATACCACCGCCTCCCAGCTCGAGTCCCGCTATATGACACCGGAACAGTTCATCACCCGGCCCCGAGCCTGGCTCGACTCGTTCGGCACCGATCAGTTCACGATGACGGCTTCCCCGTCGTTCGCCCTGCGATTCAGTCTACGCAGCCTGCCCGACCCGCTGCCGAAGTGGGATTTCACGCCATGGCGAATACTGTGCCTGGGCGGAGAGCGGATCGACCCGCTGGCAGTGGTCCGGTTCTGCCGGCGACTCCACGAGCGGGGATTTCGCACCCAGTCGATCATGCCGGCCTACGGAATGGCGGAGTCGACGGTCTGTATCGCCGGATCCGACGTGAATCGCTCACCGATGATGATCGATCTCGACCGCTTGTCGTCGATCGACGGTGCAATAGCCTCCTCCAACGGTCACCCCGGTGTGGTCGAATTGTCGGCCGACGATTTCGACGCCACCGAAAAGCTGTTGTCCCAAGGGAACTGGGTCATGTCAAACGGTCCGGCCCTCAACGGAATCACCGTGGGGGTTGAGCAATGGGACGATGTCGGGGGAGAGGTTGTGGTCCGTACGCCATCGGCCGCGGTGAGGCTGGAAGGCGACCGGCTCACTCCACTGGTCGACGACGACGGTGTGCTCCGCACCGGGGATTACGGCTTCGTGTACCACGGTGAGGTGTTCATCACCGGACGTATCGGCGAGGCCTGCAAGGTCCACGGTCGAATGGTCAGCAGCGACGACGTCGAGTACCGGTTGCGGACGGCCCGACCGTCGCTGAAGTTCCGGGGCTGTGTGGTGATGGGCTCCCATCTGGACGGTTCGCAGGCCGTGCTACTCGTCCTCGAGCGGGTCCCCGACGCCGACGTGGTCGAGCGAATGATGACAATCTGTCGGGAAGCGGTCGGCGGTCAGCTGCCGGTCACCGTCATCGACCACGGAGACAGCTCGATTCCCCGCACCAGCAGCGGCAAGCTGCGACGGACCACGCTGTGGAGAAGCTTTCTCGAGCATGATCTCAACGAACTCGTCGTCAGCGAGCTCTGAGCGGGCGGTTTGGTGGTGACGGCGACCGACTGCCTGTGGTCAGAGGCCGACGAGGCCTACTCACAGGAGTACCATCATCACCTGGAGGACCAAGGCTTCACCGTCGGGGACCACACCCGCTTTGCCCTGGGGGCCGAGGTTACGGCTGAGGTTGGCGTCATCGGCGACCACTGCTACTTCGGTCGCGACGTGGTCGTGTCGGCCGCCGAGCTCGACGTGGCCGACAACGTCATCATCTATTCGGACGGCGACCTCCGCTGTCTGGAAGGACTGTCGATCGGTGGTCGGGCCAAACTGTCAACCAACTTCCGCCTGCGAGCCCGGCGCTGTGTGCTGGGGCCGGAGCTGTGGGCCAACGAGAACATCGACATCGGGGGTGGCGGTTGGGAGAACGCTGCGGCCTCACTGACCGTGGGACCGGCCCAGGTCCTCGGGGCCGGCGTCAGCCTGAACGTAGGTGCCCCGGTCGAGCTGGCAGGCCTGGGTGCCCTTTCGATCGAGGCCATGCTGTTGACCCATGGTGGAGGTCACTGCCAGTCGACCCTCGACGGGTACCCCTGGTCGGAAGCCGGTGTCACCATCGGCTCTCACACAGTGTGCATGAGCCGTTCCGTTATTCTGCCCGGTGTCACCATCGGGCCCGGGAGTATCGTGTCGGCCGGATCCGTGGTGGCCACCGACATCGGGCCGGGCGTGCTGGCCGCCGGCAATCCCGCCCGCCCGGTGAGTCCGGCCGCTGTGGCCGTCTCGCCCGACGAACGTCGCCGTCGGCTACAGGAAGCGGTGGGACCGCTCCGCCCGTCCGAGCCGGGAGCGACGCCGGCCGTGCACGTCGTCGGCTCCGCCGATGCCGTCCACGACTGTCGACCAAACGATGTGGTCATCGTCGACGGGAACACCGACCCCCGGCAACTGCCCCATCGGTCGCTGACGGTGATCGACCTCGGGGCCTCGACGATTTCCGGTCCGGTGACCGATACGAGTGAACGGGTTCGGGATCGACTGCGGCGGATCGGCTGCTGGCTCAGCCCGGTCGGGGACTATGAACCACCGGTACGGGATTGGGCGGCCCTGGTCACCCGGGGGATCGAAAAGCTGTAGGGCTTTTACCACCAAGGGCCGCGGCCGGGTCCGGCCTCAGGCCAGCAGCGTGGCCGACTCGAACTGTCGAACCACGATGAACGGCTCGGCGAACGATGTCCGCCGAAGCGAGCCGTAGTACCGATCGGTGGTGCTGACGTCGCCGCCGTCGAGAGCCTGGAATCGTTGATCCTGGTAGTGATACTGGCTGATGGCGGCCAACTTGGTTTCCTGGAACGGGGTGGTGTCGACCAGCATCGTCGGGCTGAAGCCGAGCTGGCTGACGGCTCGAAGTTCGCCCGGCCGGAAGGCGTAGATCGAGGCGTCCCACCTCCGGCTGGACGAGATGACGGCCTGGGCCACCCTGCGGTGGTCACTGTGGCTGTCGCCGACCCAGTGGCTCAAGACGACGTCGGGCTCGGCCTCTTCGACCAGCCGATCGACTTCAGCCACCAGTGCATGGTCGGCAATTTGATCGACCTGTAGCAGGTGCTCGAACCGGGACCAGACAAGCGACCAGCCTCCGATATCGGCGGCCCGCTGAGCGGCCGAACGCCGTCGGGCCATGCCGTCGCCCACTTCGGAGATCACGACGACGGCAACCGTCACCTGATGGCCGCCGGCCACGGCTCGCAACAGGGTGCCGCCGGCGGCCAGTTCGGCATCGTCGGGATGGGCGACGAGAGCGAGAATCCTCACGCCACCGCTTCACTGCCGGCGGCTGATTGCTTGGGTCGTAGGCCGAGACGGCGGCGCAGCCGGTCGAGGCCCGCCGCGGCGGCCGGATGGCGCCGCCGGGGGATCGGGTGAACCTCGAGTACGACCGAGCGCAGTGCCGGCAGGCGGCGCAACGCGGCGATCACATCGTCGGTCATGACCAGGTCACTACCATCGCGGGTCGGTAGGGGCTGGTGCCCCTTGTCGTCCGGTGCCAGCTCATAGGCATGGACCGAGGCTATGCGCGGTCCGACCTCGGCCATGAAGTCGAGCGCCGATGAGACTGCGCTGAGATGGGCGTGTCCGATGTCGAGACACAATTCGAGATGAGGATGTCGTTCAAGTACCTGTCGATAGTGGTCGGCGGTGTGGCATTGGTCGTGAAAACTCAGGTTTTCGATCAGGAGGGGAACGCCGCGGTCTCGGGCATGATCGACAACCGGGTGCAGGAACCGGTCGGCTCTGGAAGGGAAGGACTCGGCCCCGCCCTCGGGCCGGGGGCTGGGAAAGTGGACGACGACGTGAAGGGCCCCGATACGGGCGGCCAGATCGATGGTTGTCAGCGCCGACCCGATGGCGAAATCGACCTCCTCCGCTCGAGACGATGTCGGAAAGAACCGAAACGGTCGGTGTCCATCGAAGGGCGTAGGGGCGTGGAGGCTGACCGCCGACCCCAACTGCTCGACAAGCTGCAAGACCTTATCGGTCGTCGTGGTGTCCAGGCCGTATATCTCAACGACGTCCGGCGAGTACAGACCCAATGTGTGGCGATCCAGATCGTGGCCGAAGATCCCGGTCGACACTCCCACCAGCCGTCCAGCTGGGTCGATGCTCATGGCCCTATGATAGTGTGGCGGAATGTACCGACCGGGAGTGGTACTGGAAATGCTCGGCGTGTCAAAACGCTACCGTCGCCGCTCGGTGCTAAACGGTGTGGACCTGACGGTGCGGCAGGGCGAGTCAGTGGCCATCGTTGGTGAGAACGGGTCGGGCAAGTCCACTCTCATCGGTATTGCCGCCGGAATCATCCGCTCCGATGGCGGGAAAGTCCGGACCATCCCGCAGGTGGGTTACTGTCCCCAGGATCCGGGTTTACTGGAGCTCCTAACCGCCGATGAGCATCTGCGTCTACTCACGGCCGGGTTACCCAATCCTGGTGTGGGCTACCGTCACGCCCGGCACTTACTGGAGAGTCTCGGCCTGGATCAGACGGAAACGACGGTCGCCCGCGAGCTGTCAGGTGGGCAAAGACAGAAACTGAATCTGGCCATCGCCATGGTCAATGACCCCTGGCTGCTTCTCCTGGACGAACCGTATCAGGGGTTTGATCGATCGACCTATGTCAGCCTCTGGCAACACATCGACCATTGGACGGCCGAAGGTCGGGCAGTGGTGGTGATAACCCATCTGTTGTCGGAGAGTTCCCGGGTCAACCACGTGCACCGCATCGAGCAGGGCAGGCTGGTATGACGATACGTCGAATCTGGGCGGTGGCCGTGGCCCAGGTGCGTGAGCTGCTGCGGCGCCGACTGTCCATCCTCATGTTGCTACTGCTTCCTTTGACCTTCTACTGGACGGCCGGGACCCCGGAGCGGGCCATCACCTACGCCTCCGTCGGGGTTGGCTGGTCGGTCTCGGTCATCAGCCTCTTTCTGGCCCTGAGCATGAGAAAGATCGCCCCTCGCCTTAGCCTGCTCGGCTACTCGGCGGCCGAGCAGATGATCGGTCGGGTGGTGAGTCTTGTCACCTTTTCCGCCCTGGTGGCGGTCGGATTGTGGTTCTATCTGCGAACCGATGAGCTGGTCGTTGATGACCAGTTCCTCGCCCTCTCCCTCGGCTTGTCGGTGCTGACGAGTGCGGCAACCGGACTGGCCACGGCCGCTCTTCTTCCCAAAGAGATGGAAGCCATGCTCCTGTTGATCGGTATTATCGGATTGACATTTGCCGTCGACCATACGACGGCACTGTCGAAGGTACTACCGCTTCACGGAGCGGAGCGCTACGCCGCCGCTTCCCTGACCGGCCGGGTCGGGGAGACCAGTCCGTGGATGACCTCCTTGATCATAGGGTGCGGTCTGTTGGTAGTGGGGTCGGCCGCCGTCGCCTGGCGGGTCCCTGCACCCCGGCGAATGGATAAACGGCTTCTGCGGCGAAGGGACCGCTGATATTTATCGCTGTTAGCCGGAATTGACGAGATTTTGCTTTGTTAATAAGTGGCTGATTCAACCTGACCGCACAACAAGCAGGTGTTAACATGTCAGCCACGAGCGAAAGGAGTGCAGCGTGGCTAGTTTCGACGTTGTTCTGGTGGCCAGTCTGTTCAATGTGGTGAAGATTTCGGAGAACCTCGGGATCGGAAGCCTCGCCGCCGTCCTACGCGAGAGAGGCAGATCGGTGAAGGTGATCGACCCGTCCGTCGAGGGCTTGAGTCCCACCGAGACGGCCAAGCGGATCATGGAGGTCGATAGCCCGGTTCTCGGTATCTCCGTGTTGCGGGATGAACAGAAGGCCGACATCCTCGAGATGGTTGAGGCCTTGCGGGCCGTGGGCGATGAACGGTTCATTGTCATTGGCGGCCATGCCCCGACCATCGCCATCGCCACCGGCGAGGAAGATTATCCGCCCCCGATGGAAGGCGTTGCCCTGGAGGCCGACACGACGGTGCCCTGGGGTCCCGGTGGCGAGTGGGAGTCACTGCCGTGGGGAACCCGGAGAGTCAGCTATCGCGATCTGGCCGTCCACTGCGAAGCGTTCCTCCTGGGCGAGGCCGATCTGAGCCTTCCTGAGCTGGTCGACTGTGTCATCGAGGGCAAGCCGTGGAGGAACGTGCCCGGCCTGGCCTACCGGCGGGAGAGTCAGGGTTTGATGTTCCAGGACGGCAATCCCGACTTCGTCCTGAACGACCCGGCGGAGAAACCAACCGATCTTGATGCCCTGCCGTTCATGGCCCGTGACGTGCTCGACGCCTACATCGAGAACTACCCGGGAAAGGTGGCGGCCTCGATCTGCCTGGGCCGGGGCTGCATGTATCGGTGCACCTTCTGCACGGTCGCCGTTTTCCAGGGCCTGCAGGACGGCGGACGTCACCGCCAGCGTTCACCGGAGGACGTTGTGGCCGAGATCGACCTCCTCCACCAGCAGTACGGCATCACGACCTTCAACTTCGAGGACGACAACTTCATCGTCCGCAACAAACCTGGCATCGCCAAGGTCCACGAACTCTGCCGCCAGATAAAGGAGTTGGACTACGACATCGAGTTCTCCATCTTCTGCCGGCCCGATGCGGTTCGTAAGGAGTTGTTCGCCGATCTGCGTGATGCCGGTATGAACATCGTGTACCTCGGGCTCGAGTCGGTGCACGAAGGCGATCTCGATTTCTTCCACAAGGGGGTCAAGATCTCCCAGATCCATGAATCGCTGGACACGCTGATCGATCTGGGATACAGCCTGGAGGTGAACGATGGACGTCGGGTCAAGATCGGATTCATCGCCTGGCACCCGCTGACCACGCTGGCTTCACTGAAGGACGCCGTGGCCTTCGTCCGCAAGTACCGGCTACCGCCGAAGATCCTTCGTCGCAAACTGCTGCTGTACTCCGGAATCCCCATCAAGCAACAGATCAGGGACCTCGGCCTGCTGGCTCCTGACACGGTGAACGGTTGGAACTATCAGGTCAGCTGGTTGGAACCGCTGGAACGAGCGGTTGAATCGTACATTCAGTTGACCGTCAGTCGACCGTATCGCGACCGCATCCGAACCGTGACCAAGGCCATCGACAAGTATGTCACCGATACCGAGACACCGGCCGAGCTGGTCGCCCACCAGCAGGAGATGGACGAGATGTGCCTGCGGTTTGTCGAAGAGCTTCTGGACGAGGCCGAGAAGTGGTCCGGCGACGACGTGGAAAAGCGAACGGCGATGTTCTCCCGCCGCAAGCAGCGTGAGTTCGAAGCCTACATTCATGATCACGACATCGAGACCCAGATCGAGGCCGGATTCGCCCTGGCCGGTCTTCCGACGGTAGCCGCTGACCCATTCCGCCAGTAGCCGGCCGATCCATGACGAACAATCTGTACGAGAGGACAGTTGGTGGTCGCGCTGCGGTTACGGTTTGGGGAGCGGGCTACATAGGTCTTTCGTCCTCGCTGGCCTTCGCCCAGGCTGGATTCAAGGTCACGACCTTCGATCCCAACGACGTGCTTGTGGCCGGCCTTCGGCGGGGGGACGTTCCGTTCGTAGGCTTTGAGCGGTGGTGTTCCATACCAATCGACGAGGTTGGCGGCCTCGTCGACTTCACCGCCCAGATGTCCGACTCGGTCCTGGGCGCCGACATCCACGTCGTGTGTGTCGGGACCGATGTGGGGCGGAGTCCGGAGCGGCGCAGCCTGTTCGACGTGGCCGCCAGTATCGGCTGCGCTCCTGTGGGCCAAGAGCGCCTGGTGGTGATCGAAAGCACGGTATCACCGTCGTGGCTGGAGGAGTTTGCCCTGGTTGCCGCCGGTGACAGCCCACCGGATCAGGTGATGTTCGGTTGTGCCCCCAGGCGTGACTGGTTCGTCGACGAGTCATTGAACCTCGGTTCGCTGCCCCGCGTCGTCGGAGGATCGACGCCTCAGGCCACCGAACTCGTCGCTGCGCTGTATCGCACGGTCAGCAACGAGGTGTTGCCGGCATCGTCGTGGGTTCAGGCGTCGCTGGTCAAGGTCATCGAGAACAGCCACCGATTCCTCAGCATCGTATTCGCCAATCAGTTGGCGGCTGCCTACGCCGACATTGATACTGCTGAGGCACTGCGGCTGGCGTCGACCAAATGGAACATGCCCCTCGTCCAGCCGTCCATCGGCATCGGTGGATACTGCATACCGACGGCCCCCCGCTACCTACTCGACGAAAACCGCCGGCTACCCATGCTCAACTCGGCCATCGAGTGGGACGGTGAGCACGCCACCCGGATCGCCTCCCGGATCATCGAGACCCATCGTCCCGATCGGATCGCCATCCTCGGTGTGAGCTATGCGCCGAACCTCCGGGTCGACAGGGTTTCGCCGTCGATCGAGCTGGCCCGGGCCCTGGCCGAGGACGGGGTGGCCGTCGAGATCCACGACCCCTACTACGAGCCCGACGAGATAGCGGCCCTTTGCCGGCTACCGGTTCTGCGCTTCCCCGACGATCTTGCCGCCGCCGACGTTGTGTTGGTGGCCACCGCCCACGACGAATACGTCGAGCCGTTGTCAACGTTGATGAGTCGGCCGGATCCGCCATCCATCATCGACAACCTGGGAACCCTGGCCGCCGTTCTCAACGGATCGCCCAACTACAGTGACCTGGGATCATTGCAGGCCCGTCGAGGGTCGAACCTCACGGTCGGTCAGCGGGACGAATGCCGTGATCCGGTGGTCACCGACCGGCTGGCCCCCACGTCATCAGGCCGTCAGCACCACTACCACGGGGCCGGACTGGATCAGCCCATCATCGACGAGCTGACCGTGGTCGACTTCCTCCGTGGCCACGCCGAACGTGGGGCTGACAGCCCGTTCCTGACCATGATCGCCGGTGATCAGGGCGACGAGGAACACTTCGTCACCTACGGTCAGTTGTGGCGTGACGTGGAGTCCCGAGCCGGCTGGCTACAGCATCACCTCGATGCCGGTCCTGGTTCGTATCTGGGCGTGTCGATGGCCAACGACTACAACTCCATCGTCAACCTGCTCAGCGTGGCCGCCAGCGGTGCCGCCACTGTTGTCGTCGGCGGCGACAGTCCGGCCCGGCGACTGGCTGCTCAGTTCGCCCAGACCGAGGTCACCTATGCCCTGGGGTTGGAGCCGGGCTCGTGCAACAGCGTGGAGATCGTGGAAGCGGGCCAGGGATCGGGCTACCGTCGTCCGGCGATCAGAAGCGATGAAGCCGGGTTCGTGTTCTTCACCAGTGGCTCGACCGGATCGTCCAAGGCGGTCGTCCAGGGACACTACGGTTCCCTGGTGAATGACGTGGCCACCGTGCGGCATCATCGGATGAAGGCCGGCGAACGGATTCTCGGCTGCCTTCCGTTGTCCCATGTCAATGGCCTGCACTTCACCGTGCTGAGCACCATTGTCGCCCGCTCCCACCTCATGTTGGCTCCCGAGTTCGATGCGGTGAAGATCGGTGGTTGGGTGGAGGCCTATCGACCTCGACTGTTCAGCGCCGTTCCCTCCATTCTGCAGGCCATGGTCGACGGGCACCGGCGACGACCGGCCGACTACTCGGCCTTGGACTACGTCATGACCGCTGCCGCCCCCGTCTCCGGTTCGCTGGTCAGGGCGTTTCGAGAGCAGCTGGGAACCAAGGTTGTGCAAGGCTACGGCCTGAGCGAGACCACCAACTTCACATCGACCATGCCGATCGATCTGGCCGACGATCTGTATCGATCCCTGATGGAGCGAGACCGCCCGCCGGTTGGTGTGGCCCTTGACGGCAACGAGGTGGCGATCCTGGCTGACGGGGTCTATCACCGGGAACCGGGCACGGTGGGCGAGGTGTGTGTTCGGGGCCACAACGTGATGCTCCGCTACCATCGGGCCGATGACCTGACGGCCAAGGCCTTTGCCGGCGGCTGGTTTCACACCGGCGACATCGGGACGATCGAACGCTGCGGGGAAATGGATCTCCTGACGTTGAGGGGACGGCTCAAGAACATGGTCAAGGTGGCCGGCATGTCGGTCTCGCTGGACGAGATCGACAACCTGCTGTTGACCGCGTCGGGTGTGGTTGACGGGGCCAGCCTTGCCGTCGACGACAGCGTGCTGGGAGAACGGGTTGTGGCCGTTGTCTCCACCACCGACCCTATGACCACAGCGGAATCGGTGAAGGAGCAACTCGGCCACGATCTACCTCCAGGCCACCTTCCCTCCGACATCATCATCGTTGATTGTGTACCCCGCTCGCCGACGGGGAAGATCAAGCGGACCGAGTTGAAGGATCTCTACGAGCGGGTGCGCTCCAGTGCCTGACGTATCATGTCGACCGAGGATGATATCGAGCCGAAGTTGTCAACCGAGATCTGCCGATCGTCGAACTCGACATTGAAGCGTTCCTCGATGTTGAGCACGTACTTGAACAAGAGGAGGGACTGCATCCCGTGATTGGAGAGGGGTTCGGTGCGGCCGACAACATCCTGATCGATTGGTCGACCGACGGTTTCACCCACCAGCTCGACGACCTGACGCTCAATACTCTGGACATCCACCTGTTCCATCGGCCCAACAGTAGCAATGCCCTCTGATGCCGACAATCAGCGGCGTGGTGACGGTTTGTTCGTAGCCGTCGAGGGCCTGAGCGGTTCCGGGAAGACGACGCTGTGCGGTGAACTGGTTCGGCGGTTGGGCTTCACCATGGTCGAGGCGGTACCTCCCCGGCTTCACTGGTTCCGCGACGCTGTGCAAGCCAGTTGCCCCATGGACACCAGGCTTCATTTCTGGCTGGCCGCCTTCTACAGCGCCGCCGCCCGCATCGACGACCATCGGTCCCATGGCACTGATGTGGTCATCGACACCTACTTCTACCGAACCCTGGCCGCTCACCAGGCGGCCGGCATCTCCCATGTTCCGGCCATCGACTGGACGGCGGCCGCTCGCCCCGACGTGATCATCCTGCTCGACACCCCCACCAAGGTTCGCCACCGGCGTATGGCCGGACGACCCGAAGGGGTCAAGAGCGGTTGGCACGCCATGGTGGAGGAGAACTGGCGCGAATCGGAACGGCTGCTGGAGATCCTGGTGGCCGACGACGACCGGGTCGTGCGGATCGACAGCGGTGGCCTTGGTGAGGAAGAGGTTTTTGCCGCCGCCGAGATGGCCATCGAGAAGGTTCGGGCCTCATGAGAACCGAGGACCAGCGGGTGGTTCCGACATCGATCGGCGACAAGCGGCGCACGGCCCGCCATCCCTACGTGTCGATCGAAGGTGTCGACGGTGCTGGGAAATCGACGGTGGTGGCCGGGGTGCGGCGTGCTCTGCAGGAGAGAAACATCAATGTGATCTCGCCCGGGCAACACAGCTGGCTCGACCCGCAGGCCGCCGCCGTGCTGATCGCCTCCCGGGAGGGAACGCCACCTGATGACCCGGCGCTGATTGTCGACGCCTATCGCCGTGATCTGGTCAACCAGCAGCGGCATCAGATCGGCCCCGGAGTGCGTGGGGCCACCATCGTCCAGGACCGCTCGCCGTTGAGCACGATTGTGCAGGCGGTGGCCAACTATGGAGCCGGGGATCGGCAGGCCAGCGAGGCCGTGCTCCGATCGGCCACGGTCAAACCCGATCTCGTGGTGTTCCTCGAGGTCGACGTTGCCACCGCGGTGGGCCGGATCGGATGCCGGGGAAAGGAAGCATCGGCTTGGGAATCCGAGGTCGACATCGCTCGTCTGGTGGCGGCCTATCGCCGCCTGCTCTCCGTGCTCGACGTGCCGGTGCTGTCGGCGGCCAACAACGACTCAACCGATCTCGACGGTCTCATCATCGACTCGATCGTGCCCGCCATCGTCCAGCTGCACGATCGGTCGTCCGGAAACGGATCAGACGGCCCAACGCCATCCGACGACCGATCGGCCATGCTGCTGGGTCGACGGGTGCTGAATCCGGGGAGGGCATGCTGGATCCATCTGCGGTATGTTCGCACCGCACTGGGCCTTCCCGCTGACGGCACCCAGTGGGTGTCACCCCTGCCGTCGCCCGAAGCGATCAACCTGATCGAAGCCACCGGTCTCGGTTTCATCCCCGAGCTCGCGCTTGGGGTGACGGTGGAACGGCCGGACCGGCCGCCGGAGTCGGATCCGGAACCGAACACGACGGTTGTCGACGAGGCCCTGGCCGTCCTGGCCCGATCCGGCCGGCGGCTCCTGGAGCTGACAGCCCGAGCCGACCGGATACGAGACCCGTCGTCAACCGGATCACCCCCAGCCATCATCACCGAGGCTTTGGAGCTGAGCCTGCACTTCCACCTCCTCGACCGGCTTGGTCCGCTGACGGCGGTGTCAGCCGTTGGTCTGGAACGGCAGCTGAGAGCGATCGACCGCCCCCTGGCCGAGTCGATTTCCGCTCTGGCCGGCTTCACCATGATCAAGGATCTGGTGTGTGTGCTCTTTCCATGGTGGCCGATCGATTCCTTCGCCTTCCGCAACATGAAGCAGGATGCCGTCCGGCCCATCGGTGGCCACAAGCTCAACGTGAGGTTCAACGGACAATGACAACGGACAATGAACAGTAGGCCGGCACTCGGCCGACCCCGCCTGGCCGAGTACGCCGACGACGACGCCAGCCTGGACCAGCTGAGGGGGGGAAAGGCCCTCTGGATCCCCCATGGTGTGGCGGAGTCCTTCGGAGTGGAACCGTCGATGGACATCCGAGCTGCAGTGCAACGGCTGCTACCGTGGTGGCGGTTCTGGGGAGGCAAGAAGAAGTCGTTCGACCATGGTGTCTGGATTTGCCGGGTGGCCGAAGACGAGGGATGGGACTACGCCGGTACGAGACCACGTCATCTGCCGTTCCACAACGACATGACCCGTTACCTCCGACCTCCGGAATTCACCCTGATCCGATGTGTGGAGGCGGATCCGAAGCCCGGCGCCGGCGCCAACCGGCTACTACACGTCGACGACCTGATTCAGCGGCTGAGAACAGACGGGCACGAGGCCTGGTTGCGCCTGCTCACCGTCGATCGGCCGCTGAACCTGCGCGAAGGTGCCCGGATCGGACCGCTTGTCACCGAGGACGATCCCACGGCGCCGTCGCGAGTCTTCGATCCGACTTCTTCGGACAAGGTCCCACACGCCGAGCTGTCGCCGGCCGACATCGAGGAACTTGATCGCCTGCAACAGTGGTGTGACGGTCAATCCGGGCTATGGGAGTCCATCAAGCTGGCGGCCGGCGATCTTGTCGTGTTCTCCAATCACCGCTTTCTTCACGCCCGCAGTCGGTGTTCGGGACCAGGCCGAACGACCGAAGTCTGCCTCGGTGACGCCAAGGTCCGATGAGGCGGCCGATCGTCGATTTTGATGTTGGCCCCAACGGACTGGATCGGCTGGTCGACGATGGTTGCGATGCGGTTGTCATTGTCGACATCCTGACGTTCAGCACCGCCGTTGACGTCGGGATCGCCCGCGGCGCGCTGATCCTACCCTGTCAGAAGTTCGCTGGTCCCACCGTTCAGGATGAGCGGCCGGGTTCGGTTCTGGCGGTACCGCGGGCCTTGACGTCGCCGGCTGCGCCCTACTCCTTGTCGCCCGGCGATCTACTGGAGATCACTCCGGGAACGGAACTCATCCTTCCGTCGAGAAACGGGGCGACATTGACGGCGGCTGCGGCACGAGGTGACGGCGATGTGTTCGTCGCCTGTTTCCGCAACGGTCCCGCCGTGGCCGCCGCCATGAGGCATTACTCCCGCGTCGGGGTTCTGGCCGCCGGGGAGCAGTGGCCGGACGGAAGCCTTCGGGTGGCGGTCGAGGACGTGGCCGGTGCGGGGGCGGTCATCAGCCACCTGAAGGCCCAGCATCGGCCCACCGTCGAAGCGGAGTGGGCCGGTCAGACCTACCGGCACATCAACGACCTCAGGGAATGCCGCTCGGCGGTACTCCTGACGACCCGAGGTTACGGCGCTGATGTCGAGATCGCCCTCGAAGATGGAGTCAGCCAGGTGGTTCCCCAACTTGATCCCGAGAAGAAGGAGGTGATCCGTGACGGCCGACTCACCGTTGGAGTTTGATCGGATCGACGTTCACGACGGTCCCGGAGACTACCGGCTCCTGGTCGAACATTGTGCCCACATCGCAGGCTTCTTGGATGAACCCTCCGGCGCCGGCTCTC
The DNA here is from genome assembly GCA_965216685.1 of Acidimicrobiales bacterium. Taxonomy (GTDB): domain Bacteria; phylum Actinomycetota; class Acidimicrobiia; order Acidimicrobiales; family SZUA-35; genus JAHELU01. Next base: position 198,544 of record OZ244195.1, on the reverse strand, counting down.
GTTCCGCCGAGTTCATTCACAGCAACGCCATGAGCCTGGCTTCCGCCATCACCCCTTCGCACGACCGTTCGGCCGATGTCGGCCCCGACGTACCGGTGGTCGAGATGCTCCGCCTGCTGGTCGACCACTGGCCTCAGCTGGCCACCGGTCGGCTCAGCGGTGAGGAGCTGATGGCCGACCGACCCGAGCTCTGGCGAGGTTTCATGCATCAGTGGCCTTTGGGATCCTATGGCCGGCTCACCGCCCGGGCCGCCATCGAGTGCGGAGCCACCAATGGTGATGTCGTCGAGGTGGGAGCCGGCTCAGGGCATGCCTCCGTCGCTCTCGGGCCGGCGGTGACCGGCTGCTACATCCGGACCGATCTTGGGGCCGACCTGGCCCCTGACATGCCTGGGACCTACGAGCAGTTCGACATCAATCGGCGGCCCCGATGGAGCGGGCTGCAGGGCATAGTCGGCTCGAACGTTCTGCACTGTGCCGTTGACAAGCGGCGAACCCTCGACCGGTTGAAGGACGCCCTGGCCCCCGGCGGCCACCTGGTACTGGGTGAGGGAGTACCGTTCACCAAACCGGACGTTCCCTGGGCGCTGACCTATCTCTGCGGTCTGTTTGCCGGGTGGTGGGACATCGGCGGCTTCCTCGAGCGGTCGGTATGGCTGTCGTTGCTGGCTGATGTCGGCCTGCAGACGGTTGAGGTCCGCCGCCTCGTCGCTTCCGACCATGATCTGGGAGGCGTCATCGTGGCCCAACGGCCACTCCACGACACCTGACTCGAACTGTACTCGTTGGCCGAGACCGTCAATGGGCTCAGTAGGACTGAACGGCCAACTTCCAACGATCGGCGATTTCAGCGGTGGCGTGAATTCCGCTGCTGTTGTCGATCTTTTGCCCTTCCTCGATCCACGTTCGATTGACCATCGGATGATCGGTGTCGGTGGGACCCCAATCGGAATCGGGATGGTAGGCGATGACATCGAGGTGTTGACTAGTGGTGATAAACCGGTGAAGACCTCTGGTTGGAATCATGAAGATGAGGCCGCTGACGAGCTGGGACATCCCGTAAGGCGTTTCACAGAGCCCCTCTCCTCTCGCCACCATCCCGGCCCGTATTGACGGATGCCAATGCTCGGTTTGTTCGATGCCGGTGGGAAAGTGGAGATGGTTCAGGCAAGGGTCGCCGAGAACCGGTGGCATGGCCAGAATGGTGTCGGAGCAGCCATCGATATACCGCAGTCTTCCCAACTCCTCAATGGGACCACCGAGGGCTCGCATCCCGTGCCACTCGAGCCGCTGGCTGACCACCACTTGAGCCGGCTCGTCGAACGTGATTCTCAGGCCGGCCGGGGTGGAGAACCATTGACCCGGACCGATCTCCAGCTTTCCGAATGCGTCTTCTATGCCTACCCTGCCTCCCACACAGAATCCAAAACAGGCGCCGTCGTCAGCCACTTCATCTTCGACTTTTCCGTCTTGGCTAACGGTTTCGAACCCGAAGATCCGGCTGCGTCCACACTCGTCGTCGACCGTGGCCAACTCACCCCAATACGTGGACCACGCCTTGAAGTGTTCGTTGTCGACGTCGACGATCGTGCCACTATTCGAATTGTTGGTGTTCATCATCGGGTCCCATCTCTGGTGGAGGATCAAGGATGTTGCTTGATGTATGAGCACCAATCTTAGATTACAAATCGGTCACCTGCTAGCGGTCCGGACGCCGGATTGGGACCGTGTCGGTACGGCCCGAATATCCCGCTTGGTACTGCGGCAGGACCAGGTGCTACGCCGCCAAGCGGACCCCTTGGTCGGCCGTTCCTGATCGGCTGTGTAGACGCACCGAGCGCCGTCCATGACGGCCCCGGAAGGCCAATGGTCAGTCGCGCTCGGCCGCTTGCCTGAACGTGCGCTTCTCGAAGCGTCGGCGGGCCAGCCAACCCATGGAGGCCAGGGCGGCGGCCGCTTCCCGTTCAGCCCGTACCGACCGGTGGGTGGCTTGTTGCCGTGCCCTCCGCTCCTCTTCCAGCAGCGTCTGTTCCCGCTCGATTCGGGCTCGCAATTCGGCCATCTTGGCGTCGGTCATCATCCGGGCCGAGCGCTCGTCCCGCAACCGGTCGGCGGTGCGCTGTCGCTCATAACGCTCTTCCGACAGCTCCCTGACCATACGCTGTTGCCCGGCGGCCATGGCCGTCATCGCCCGCTGCGACTCCCGAACCCGGGCCTCGGCCTCGGCCCGTTCCTCGTGGGCCCCGAGTAGTCGGTTGAGGAGGGCGCCGTCGACGATCTCGGCCACCGTGATCTCCTCCGAGCTCTGCTCGTAGATCCGGGCCTCCATGCCGTGGCCGGGCGCCTGGTGAGGAACCAGCTGGCCGCTGTCGAGTGAGCTGCCGGCCGCCGTCTCCGGGGGTGGCCCAGGTGACTGTTCAACGGTGACAGTGGGCCCGGCGTCGGTCAGATCGAATCCGGTCACCGTCCAGCCGTGACGGTGGACCAGCTGATCGACCTTGTCGGTGGGCACGACCCAGGTCGGGCCGTCCGATCGGGCCACCTTGGCCGCCTCGGGCAGCGCCCCGGTTCGGATCATGCGCTTCAGTAGGGCGACGTCGACACCGACGCGCCCGGACAATTCGCTGAGAGTTAGTACCTCGGTCGTCATAGAGCCTCCACGGCGGTTGAGCACGCCCCGCCCAGAGCGCTCACGTAGGCCAAGAATCAGATGTCTACGATCGGTAAAATATGATCTCCGGGCCGACCGGAGGTGGATGGGGAGGTTCCGCTTGTCCACGCAGTCCCCGATTGGCCGCTCCAGCAGCGCCGCCGAGCCGTTTTACTTTTCGGTTACGGGCGGCGGCCGGTACCGGGATCTGGTCAGGTTCGGTACTCGACTCCGGGCAGCACACACAGCATCTCGTAGAGGAGGTTGGCGGCCAGCAGCGACGTGGCCCCGGACAGATCGTAGGCCGGGGCCACCTCGACAAGATCGCAACCGACGATGTCGAGGCCCCGGCAACCGCGGATGATCTCCAGCGCCTGGATGGTGGTCAAGCCACCGATCTCCGGCGTGCCGGTACCGGGGGCGAATGCCGGGTCGAGGCCGTCGATGTCGAAACTGAGATAGACCGGCCCGCCGTCGATCCGTGGTCGCAGCTCGTCCATCAGCGGATCCAGCGAGCGGTGCCAGCACTCTTCCACCTGCACCACCCGGAAGCCTTGTTCACGGGACCAATCGAAGTCATCGGCGGCGTAGCCGGTGCCTCGAACTCCGATCTGCACCACCCGGTCGCAATCGAGCAGCCCTTCCTCCACCGCCCGTCGGAACGGCGTACCGTGGGCGATCCGCTCCCCGAACATGGTGTCGTTGATGTCGGTGTGGGCGTCCACGTGGACCAGGCCCACCGGGCCGTGTTTGGCCGCCATGGCCCGCAGGACGGGCAACACGATCGTGTGGTCGCCTCCCATGGTGGCGGTCCGAACATCGTTGGCCAGGAGCGCCTGGAAGTGTTCGGTGATGCGAGCCACCGAGTCGGTCAGGTTGTAGGGATTGGTGGCCACATCGCCACAGTCGTCGATGCGGAGGCTGTCGAAGGGTGCGGCCCGGGTGGCCATGTTGTAGGGCCGGAGCAGCACCGATTCGGAGCGGATCCCCCGGGGACCGAACCGGGCGCCGGGTCGGTTGGAGGTGCCGATGTCGAACGGTACGCCGACCACGGCCACGTCGAGATCGGCGGGCGCCGACGTTCCCGGCAGGCGCATGAATGTGGTGATGCCGCCGAAGCGGGGCATCTCGTTGCCGCCCAGCGGCTGCGGGTTGTCGCTCATGGCCCCTCCGGACTCGGCGGGTCGATGATGGTTATGGCCGGTACCGCTCGAAGGAGCCGCCCACCCCAATCGCTGATGTAGTGGAGCTGTTGGGAGATCTCATCGAGCAGGTTCCAGGGAAGTACCAGAACGTAGTCGGGGAGGGCTCGCCGCAGATGATCGTCGTCGACGATGGGTACATGGCTGCCGGGCAGGAACTGGCCCTGCTTGTGGGGGTTGGCATCGACCACGAACTCGACCTGTTCGGCCGACACCCCGCTGTAGTTGAGCAGGGTGTTGCCCTTGGCCGCCGCCCCGTAGGCCGCCACCGTCTTGTTCTCGGCTTCGGCTTTGGCCAGGAAGTCGAGGAGGCCCTGACGGATGGCGTCGACCCGGGCCTGGAAGCCGTGGTAGTAGAGCGCGGTGTTGACCCCGGTCTGGGCTTCGGCCGCCAGCAGCGCTTCGACGGCCGGAGTTCGGGCCCGGCGGCCGCTGTCGGCTCGTTGGGCGAACACCCTCAGACTGCCACCGTGGGTCGAGAGTTCGGCCACATCGAACACCGACAGGCCGTTGGCGGCCAGGATCCGGTCGACGGTGGTCAGCGACAGGTACGAGTAGTGTTCGTGGTAGATGGTGTCGAACAGGCACTCGTCGACCAGGGGCACCAGATGCTGGAACTCGAAGGTCGACACCCCGTGGGGTTTCAGCAGGTGGGCGAAACCGGCGGCGAAGTCGTTGATGTCGGGAACATGAGCCAACACGTTGTTGGCCGCCGTGAGGTCGGCCTGGTGGCCTTGGGTAACAAGTTCCCGGGCGGTGGCCACCCCGAAGAACTCACCGACGATATCGAGCCCCTTCTCCCGGGCTGCGGCCGCCGTGCTGGCCGTGGGCTCGACACCCAGGCATGGGATACCTCGCTCCTGAACGTACTGGAGGAGGTAGCCGTCGTTGGCCGCCACCTCGACCACCAAGCTGTTGTGGTCGAGGTCGAATCGCTCGACCATATCGGCGACGTAGGTCTTGGCGTGGGCCAGCCACGAGCTGGAGTAGGAACTGAAGTAGGCGTAGGTCGAGGCGAAGAACTCGTCGGCCTCGGCGAAATCCTCGGTTTGCACCAACCAGCAGTTCTCGCAGACCAGAACCCGGAGAGGGTAGCTGCTCTCCCGCTGACCGAGTTCGGTCAGGTATGAGTTCGATGGTGGAGACTCGTCGAGGTCGACGAAGACCAGTTCCAGTGGCGTTCGGCAATGGCGGCACTGCATCAGGTTGACCCCTCGTCGGCACCGTTGGCCAACAGCTGTACGGCGGCCACGATGTTGGTGTAGCCGGTACAGCGGCACAGGTTGCCCGACAAACCGATGCGAATCTCCTCCTCCGACGGGCTGTCGTTGCCGTCGAGCAGGGCTTGGGCCGAGATCAGCATGCCCGGGGTGCAGAAGCCGCACTGGACTCCGCCGGCATCGAGAATGGCCTGCTGGAGCCGGCCCAACTCGGGCCCCTCCGACAGGCCCTCCACCGTGGTGACCGAGCGGCCCTGAGCCTGGGCGGCCAGGTAGGAACAGGAGTTCACCGGTTGGCCGTCGAGCAGCATCATGCAGGCGCCGCACTCGCAGTCGTCGCATCCTTCTTTGGTTCCGGTCAAACCCACCTGATGGCGGACGGCGTTGAGCAGGCTGAGGGAGTGGGGGCCGCTCACCGGATAGTCGACACCGTTGACGGTCAGCAGATAGGAAATGGATGTCATTGGGAACCTCCTCCGGAGGGCTGGGCTGCGCCGATGCCAACAGATCGGTTGACGGGCACGGCCAGTTGCTCACCCCGGGCCCGAGCAACGGCGGCCGCCACCGCCCGTCCGGCCATCACCCCCACAGTGTGGCGCCGGTAGTCGGCTCCGGCCCGCAGATCGGAGATGGGGGTGGCCGCCGCCCGGGCGGCCTGGGCCACCTCGGCGACCAGACTGTCGTCAGCGGTTCGACCGACCTGAGCACCCAGTTCTGGGACCTCCAGGATCGTGGGTCCGACGGCGGTCAGCGCCACCCGGATGGCGGCCACCGTGGCATCATCGGCCAGCACCACCGCGGCGGCGGCGCCGACGACGGCGATCTCCATGGCCCGGCGGTATTCCAGCCGAACGTAGGCGCTGCCCGATGACGGTGGCCGGGCCGGCAGAAGGCAGGCCACCAGCAGCTCGCCATCGGTGGCCGAGGTGGAGCCGGGACCGGTCCACAGCTCGGATGGCTCGACCGTGCGCCGCCCGGCGGTGGAGGCCAACTCGAATCGGGCGCCCAGTACCACCAGGGGAGCGCCGGTGTCCATGGCCGGCGAGGCGTTCATGATGTTGCCCCCCAACGTTCCGGCGTTGCGGGTGGCGGGGGAGCCGACCAGGGCCGCCCCGTCGGCCAGGGCGGTGTAGGAACCGACGACGGCGGCATCGGTCATCAACTCGGCGTGGGTGACCAGAGCGCCGATCCGGGTGTCGCCGGAGGCGTCGACATCGATCCCGCCCAGGTCGGCCACCCGGTCGATGGCCACCAGCCGGTCGGGGAGCGCTGCCTTGCCCTGGCGGTGACCGACGACGAGATCGGTGCCCCCGGCCACCACCTGGGCCCCCTCGTCGAGTAGGGCGGTGATCTCGTCGATGCTGTGGGCGATGGTGAACGGACTCATTCGGCTCCTCCCTGATCGGCTGTCGACGGGGTCGATGGGGTCGGTGCCGACATCGTCGTCCAGATGCGTTCGGCGGTCATGGGAAGCCGGCGGACCGGCCGGCCGGCCAGCTTGGCCACGGCGTTGGCTATGGCCGCCGCGGTGGCCACGTTGGGGGCTTCGGCCAGGCCCTTGGCCCCTCGGGGCCCCTGGCCCGGCGAGCTCGATTCGATGAACTCGACCACCACATCGGGACCGTCGGCCGCCGTCTGCAGTTTGTATTCCAGGAGCATGGGGTTCCGTTGCCGGCCTTGGTCATCGTAGAGGGTTCCCTCGGTCAGGGCCTGGCCGATGCCCATCATGATGCCGCCGTGTACCTGGCCAAGAGCTCCCATGGGGTTGATGATGGTGCCGGAGTCGTGGGCGGCCGCCACCTTGAGCACCCGAACCACACCGGTCTCCCGGTCGAGCCGGATCCGGACGGCGTGACAGGAGAACTGGGGCGAGGCCCAGGCGGCGACGCCGTGGTCGCCCACGCAGGTTGCCCCCACCAGCTCCGGGTACTCGCCCGGTGTGCCCGAGCCGTGACCCAGCAAAAGCTCGCCGGCCGCGGCCTGAGCGGCCAGGTCGGTGATGGCCACCGCCGCATCGGGGCTGCCGGCCACCGAGGCCCGACCGTCGGCCAGCACGATGTCGCCCACGGCTGCCTCCAGGTTTTCCGCGGCCAGCGACTTGAGTTGTTCGGCCACCTGTTGGGCCGCCTCCACCACCGCTCGTCCGTTGTTGATCAGCGTCTGGGAGCCGGTGGCCCCGGTGTCGTAGGGGGCGGCGGCCGTGTCCTGGTAGACGATCTCAAAATCGGTGGGCTCCATGCCCAGTTCCTCGGCCGCCAGCTGGCGCAGCGTCATGACCGCGCCGGTACCGCACTCCTGGGCTCCGGTGACGATCTGACCCTTGCCGTCGTCGTCGAGGCGAACATAGGCCCCCGATGGGCCGGGGAAGCTGGGCCACCACCCAACGGCCACACCCACAGCCTCGTCGCCGGGCTCTTCCGTCTCACTGCCGATCAACCTCACTGCGGTGTCGAGGCAATCGGCCAGGCCGACGTCCTCGTAGGTCTGCCCGGCCGCCCCCACCGATCCGTTGGTGACGATGGTGCGTCGCCGGAACTCAACTGGGTCCATCCCGATGGTGCGGGCCACTTCGTCGGTGTGCGATTCGACGGCCCAGCAAGCCTGGGGGGCGGTCGGGGCCCGGACCGAACCCGAAGGCTGATGGTTGGTGTAGATCAGACGGGCCTCGATCTCCAGATTGGGGATTTGGTAGGGCCCGGCCACGTGCATGGCTGCGATCTGGGGGAAGAAGGCGGCATCGGCGATGTAGGCGCCGTTGTCGATCAGGAGTTGACCGGTGCGGGCCACGATGTTGCCGTCGGCGTCGAGTCCGGTGGTGATGTCGACGATCATGCCCTCCCGCCTTCGGTCGGGAGCCAGGAACTCCTCCCGGCGGCTGAACACCAGCTTGACCGGACGGCGGGCGGCCCGGGCCAGAGCGGCAATGTGGGCTTCGTAGTGGAAGCCGCACTTCCCCCCGAAGCCCCCGCCCAGGTGGGGGACGATGATACGGACCCGGTTGGTGGGCAGACCCAGGGTCTGGCAGACGCCGGCCCGGGCGTTGTACGGGACCTGGGTTGAACTCCAGATGGTGACCTTGTCACCTTCCCATTGGGCCACCACCGCTCGGGGTTCGATGGGGACGGCGTGACTGGCGTCGGCCCGGTAGCGACTCGACACCACGGTCTCGGCCCCGGCCATGGCGGCGGCGGCATCGCCCCGGGAGATGGAGGAAAACGACGCCACGTTGCCGTCGCGCACCGTTTCGGCGTCGGCCTCGTAGTCGGCCCAGTGCTGATGAACCAGCGGGCTGTCGGGTACCAGGGCGGCTTCCAGATCGACAACCACCGGCAGCTGCTCGTATTCGATGTCGATGGCCTCGACCGCCGCTTGGGCCGCCTCGGCCGACGTTGCCGCCACGGCCGCCACCACCTCCCCTTCGAACCGTACGACGTCGCCGGCGAACAGCCGGCGGTCGGCCACCCCGGCTGAATAGTGCACATCGGGCACGTCGTCGGCGGTGAGTACGGCCAGCACACCGGGCATGGTTTGGGCCCGGCTGGTGTCGAGTGAGACGATGCGGGCATGCGGGTGATCGGCGTAGCGGAACTTGGCCCACAGCATGCCGGGGAGCACCATGTCGGCGGCGTATCGTCCGCTTCCGGTTACCTTGTCGGGGCCATCGGCCCGAACAAAGCGAGGGGTTTCGAGCGCTGTCATGGGCCGATCATAGAACCGGGTGTCGGGCCGACGCTACCGGGCCGGGCAATAGTGGTCGACGGGGGTCGATCCAACCCCACTCCTCTCGAACCTTGTGACTGTAACGACCCAGAAACGGGTCGTCCTGGTCCCAAAGTTCGGGGACGGTCTCGCCAGTTTGTGCGAGGCACCCAACCAACGGGACATGCTCCAACCGGTTGCCGCCGCTACGATTGCCGGCCGCTCCCGGATTGAGCTTCCTTGGCCCGCCGTTTCTGGATGTTGGCCCATTCGTCCCGAAGCCCCACGGTGCGATGGAACAGCGACGTGTCGTCGGGATCCACCGCGAAGTAGCCGAGCCGTTCGAACTGGACGACCTGTCCCGCCTCGACGCTGGCCAGGGCCGGCTCCAGTTTGGTCTCGGTGAGCGTTTCCCGGGAGGCCGGGTTGAGACTCTCGAGCGGGTCGCTACCGCCTTCACCCGGATGGGGGTCGGTGAACAGTCGATCGTAGAGATTGATGGTGGCCCCGATGGCGTGACCGGCCGAGACCCAGTGGATGGTGGCCTTGACCTTGCGGCCGTCGGGGGTGGAGCCCCCCTCGCTCTCGGGATCGTAGGTGCAGTAGACGGTGGTGACGTTGCCCTCGTCGTCTCGTTCAACGTCGGTGGCGGTGATGTAGAAGCCGGCCCGCAGACGGACTTCCCGGCCGATGGACAGCCGGTAGTATTTGGGCGGCGGTTCGAGCTTGAAATCGTCGTGTTCGATCCACAGCTCACCGCTGAAGGGAACCTGACGGGTACCGGCCGATGGGTCCTCGGGATTGTTGACGGCCTCCAGCTGTACCACCTTGTCGTCCGGCCAGTTGGTGATCACCACCCGGAGCGGCCGCAACACGGCCATGCGGCGCAAAGCCGTCTGGTTCAGCTCGGTGCGCACGAACGACTCCAGCAGTTCGATTTCGGAGGTGGAGTTGGTCTTGGCGACACCGACCCGGTCAACAAAGGCCCGGATGGCCGATGGGGGGTAGCCTCGGCGGCGCATACCCCGGATGGTGGGCATGCGGGGATCGTCCCAGCCGTCGACGATGCCCTCGGTGACCAGCTGGAGCAGGTGTCGTTTCGACATCAGGGTGTGGGTCAAACCCAAACGAGCGAACTCGGTCTGCTCCGGTTTCTCGTGGGGCAGATCGAGATTCTCCAGGAACCAGTCGTACACCGGGCGATGGTCGGTGAATTCCAGCGTGCACAGTGAGTGGGTCACCCCCTCGATGGCGTCCCCCTGGCCGTGGGCCCAGTCGTAGGAGGGGAAGATGATCCAGCGGTCACCGGCCCGGTAGTGGGAATGGCGGCGGATCCGGTACATGACCGGATCCCGCAGCTGCATGTTGTCGGCCTGCATGTCGATCTTGGCCCGGAGAACCTTCGAACCATCGGGGAACGCCCCGTCGCGCATGCCACGGAACAACTCCAGGTTCTCCTCCGGGGTCCGTTCACGGAACGGACTCTCGACTCCCGGTTGGCCGAATCCGCCCCGTTGCCGGGAGATGGTGTCGGAGTCCTGATCGTCGACATAGGCCAGACCCTTGCCGATCAGATCCTCGGCCCAGGCGTAGAGCTGCTCGAAGTAGTCGGAGGCGTAGTAGACGGCATTGGGGGTGTAGCCCAGCCATTCGATATCGGCCAGGATCCCGTCGACATACTCCTGCTTCTCGGTTTCCGGATTGGTGTCGTCGAAACGGACATTGCAGACTCCGCCGAACTCGGCGGCCAGGCCGAAGTTGAGTCCGATCGATTTGGCGTGGCCGATGTGGAGGAAGCCGTTGGGCTCAGGGGGGAACCGGGTCTGCACCCGCCGGCCGAACTTCTGCTCCTGGTTGTCGTCGATCACCTTGGACCGGATGAAGTCGACGGCCGCCAGACGGTTGCCGGTCGTCTCGGTGGAAGGTGCAGCGTCGGTAGTCACAACCGCAGAGTATCGGTGGTGGGCGGCCTCAACCGCCCAATTTCTGAAGGTTTTGGCCCATTCGACTCACCCTACACTGAGCCGATGACCGATGTCTTCGAGCTCAGCCACGAGGCAACCGACATTGCCGCCGCCCACGATCCGATCAGCGCCACCTTCGTCGGGGTTGCCGGCCATGACCACGCCTGGCCTGACTTCTCCCCCGACGGTCGGGCGGCCGAGGCCGAGGCCTGGGCCGACATCGAGCGGCGAGCCCGGCAATGCGAGATAGCCGACGACCGGGAGCGGTTGGCCCAAGACGTGTTGCTGGCCGAGTGTGAGCTGGCCGCCGACCTGGCGGCCGCCGAGGCCCATGTCCTGGATCTCAACAACATCGATTCACCTCACCAGAATCTGCGTCAGGTCTTCTTCTCCCAGGACACCTCCACCATCGAAGGCTGGGAGGCGGTCATCAGTCGGCTGGAAAAGTTGCCCGCGGCCTTGGACGGTTACCGTCGCAGCCTGGAGGTGGGTCGGACAACGGGTCGCACCGCCGCTCGTCGCCAGGTCGAGGCCGTGGTGGAAAGCGGCCGGATCGCCGTCGGTCCCGAGTCGGGATTCGATCAGCTGGCCGGCCGCCTGGCCCGCTGGGATGGGCCCTCGGACGAGCTCGGCGCCCCGTTCGCCGATGCCGTCGAGGGGGCCAAGGCGGCCTTCGCCGACTTCAACCGGTACCTGGAACAGACCTATGGCGCCGACGCCGTGGAGGCTGACGGCGTCGGCCGGGATCGCTATGCCGCCTCGGCTCGGCGTTTCCTGGGAACAGCCCTCGACTGGGAGGTGACCTACAGGTGGGGCTGGGAGGAGGTCGAACGGTTGTGGACCGAGATCCAAGCCGAGGCGGCCAAGGTCGATCCCGGCAAATCTTCGTCGGAGGTGTTCACCATGTTGACCACCGATCCGGCCTACGCTCTGACCTCGACCGATGACTTCGTGGCCTTCATGAAGGAACGGCAGATGCAGGCGCTCAACCAGCTCGACGGCGTCCACTTCGATGTTCCCGACACCATCAAAACCATCGATGTTCAGGTTGAACCGCCGGGTGGGGCCGGGGCTCCTCACTATGTGGGCCCGTCGGAGGACTTCAGCCGACCGGGATCGGTGTGGTATCCGATCGAGGGCAAGACGTTTCTGCCCACTTTTCAGGAGATCACAACTGCTTATCACGAGGGTTTCCCCGGCCATCACCTCCAGGTCGGGGTCCAGGCGTCGCAGGCCGATCAGCTGTCCCGCTTCCACCGAAACTGGGTCTGGTACTCCGGTTCAGGGGAGGGCTGGGCCCTCTATGCCGAGCGGTTCATGGACGAGCTGGGATACCTCGAACGGCCGGAGTACCGGGTGGGGTTTCTGGCCAGCCAGCTGCTTCGGTCGTGCCGTGTCGCCATCGACATCGGGGTTCATCTCGGTTTCACCATTCCCGACTGGGTAAGCTTCCATCCCGGCCGGTCCTGGAGCTATGAACTGGCTCACGAGTTGCTCCGGACCCGGGCCTTGCTCGACCGCGAGATGGCCGCCTTCGAAGTGGTTCGCTACTTCGGCTGGCCTGGACAGGCCATCTCCTACAAGGTCGGTGAGCAGGCCATCCTCGATCTGCGGGACCAGCACTCTCAACGACCCGGCTTCGATCTCAAACGCTTCCACGCCGACCTGTTGGCCGTGGGTTCGGTCGGACTCGACGTGCTCAGGGCCCATGTCGGCTGAGCCGCTTGACCTCGGTCAGGTGTTCGACCACATCTGACAGCCGGCAGTGGGTGTTGAGTCCGCTGGTGCTGGGCATGACGTAGACGGCGGCGCCGGCCAGGTCCCGTGCTTGGAGTCCGGCGGTGGCCTTGGTATCGACCGCGGCCCGCCACCCCGACAGCCCGACGAAGCAGACCAGCCGAGGTCGCAGCCACGAGACCAACCGCTCCACCCGGGCCAGCCCGGCACGGTACTCGCGGCGGTCGAGCTCGGAGGCCCGCCGGCTGGCCCGTTTCACCAGGTCGGTCATGCCCACGCCGTCGCTCAAGGCGGCGAACGGATCACGATCGACCGTGACCAGCCCGGCGGCCTGGGCCCCAGGCCAGAAGCGGTTGCTGGCGGTCACGAACCCAACGCCGGCCTCGGCGGCGTGAACCGACGGATTGAGTCCACAGATCAGGACCGACATGTCGGCTCCCACTGTGTCGGGTAGCGACAGGCGCCGACGGGCTCGCAGCCGTCGCATCCCCGGCTTCCAGTTCTCGGCCGTCTCCACTGCGAATCCCGCTCCTTCCAGCAGGTCGGCCAGGCCGGAGTCGGTCCACCGGGAGATCAGCCGTCCGTCGAAGGGCCCAGAGGACCGGTCGTCGACGGCCCAGATCCGGGGATCGGCGTCATGGTCGGTGTTCATGATGAAGTCGAAGACGACGGGGGCGTCGGCCGTCAGGCACCGGTGGAGATCGGCCAGCGCTCGGGGATTGTCCACTGCCGGCAGGTGGGTGTGGACCCGGCTGGCCACCGCGCCGCCGAGCGTTCCGGAGGCGAACGGGAGATCGGCCACCGAAGCCTGCACCAATGGGCCGTGGCTCCGACGTTGGGCCAGCTGCAGTATCGCCCGGGCCGCATCCAGGCCTATGGCCGGCCGGCCCAGTGGTTCCAGGTGCCAGCCCGGTCCGCAGCCCAAGTCGACCACCGGGGCTCGGCCAACCCGTTCGACCTGCAGCCAGGCCACGTCGTCGAGATGGCGGGGACCCCGGGCTGCGCTCCACTCGGCGGCCCGATCCTCATACACCTCGACGGTGTGGCGGTCGAGGTGGCCCACCGGTCAAACCCAGTGGGCGAACGATTCCAGCGGCAACCGTTCCGATCGCAGGGCGTTGACCGGATGATCGTGGTCCATGTGTCCAATGGCCATTCCGCAGAACAGCATCAGCTCCTCGGGCGCGGCCACGAACTCTGTCACCGCCTGGGATCGGTTGGTCCAGATCTCCTGAGGGCAAGTGGCCAGACCGGCCTCGATCGCCAGCAGCATGAACGTCTGCAGGAACATGCCGCAGTCCGACCACTGGGGAGGCAGCATGCGCCGGTCGAGGAAGCAGAAGAGAGCGGCCGGGGCTCCGAAGAATCGGTAGTTGTCCATCATGCGCTCGATACGGCCGGCTCGATCTTCCCGTTCGATGCCGAGTAGGGCATACATCTGCTCACCCAGTTCATAGCGAGCGGTTCGATGGGGTTCCCACAGCTTCGGGGGATAGATGTCGTAGCCTGCTTGTTCGACGTCGCGCTCGGCGATGAAGGCCTGGAAACGATCCATGGTCGAGCCGTTGACCACGTAGATCTTCCACGGTTGCACATTTCCCCCCGACGGCGACCGAGCCGCTCGCTCCAGGAGGTCGGCCAGCACCTCGTCGGGAACCGGGGTGTCGAGAAAAGCCCGGCAAGTCCTGCGTTGATCGACCGCTTGGGAAACATCCACGCCGGTCAGGATGGTCCCGGCTGGCCACCAGACGCAACTCCTGACCGCTGCCGGCGGCGGGAAGTCGCCGGGAAATCGGCACTCGGAAGGGGCCGCCGTCGACCGGGGATGCGATAATCGGGTCCGTGATCGAACCGACAGCCCGACCATGACGGCCAAGCCGCTCGACGGAATACGGGTGGTGGAGATGGCCAGCTTCGTGGCCGCCCCCAGCGCCGGAGCCATCATGGCCGATCTGGGGGCCGACGTGATCAAGATCGAGCCGCCCACCGGCGACACGTACCGGGGCTTGATGCGTCCCCCCAAGGTCGACGGCCGGCGGGTCGACTTCGACGCCGCCTTCAACGTCGACAACCGGGGGAAACGCTCGCTGGCCCTCGATGTCACCACCGAAGCGGGTCAGGCCATCATGCACCGCCTGGTGGCCACCGCCCAGATCTTCGTCTGCAACATGTTGCCGCGGCGGCAAGGCCGTTACCGGTTCGACCCCGACAGCCTGCGGGCCGTCAACCCCAGCCTGGTGCACGCCACCCTGACCGGCTACGGCACCAAAGGGGAGGAGGCCGACCGACCGGGGTTCGACGTCACCGCCTACTTCGCCCGGGGCGGTTTCGCCGATCTGGCCAGCAACCCCGACACCGGTGAGCCGTCTCGGTTCCCGCAGGCCGCCGGCGACCATGCCACCGGCTTGGCCCTGCTGAGCGGCGTACTGGCCGCCCTGCGGCTGGCCGAACGGACCGGGGAATTCCAGGTGGTGGAAACCAGCCTGTTGGCCAACTCGATCTGGGCCATCGCCGGGGATGTGTCCACCGCCCTGATCGATGGTCGCCGCCCGGCCCCCCGCAACCGCCATCAGGTGCTCAATGCCGCCGTCAACAGCTACCGGTGCGGTGACGGCACCTGGATCATGGTCAACATGCCGGTACCGGCCACGTTCCCCACGTTCTGTCGCATCCTGGGGGTTGAGTGGGTACTCGACGACGATCGGTTCGCCACCCCCCGGGATCGTTTCCTCAACATGGCCGAGCTGGTCCCCATCATCGAGGAGGCCATGAAGACCAGAACAGTGGCGGAGTGGGGAAGTCGGCTCGACGAGGAGAACGTGGTCTGGGCCCCGGTCCAGTCGCTGGACGAGGTGGTCAAAGACAAACAGATCAGGGTCAACGGCTATGTCGTTCCCCTCGGGATCGGCCTCGACACCAGTGGCGACCAGCCGGTGGTGACCGATGACGGCCACCGTCAGCCGGTGGAGACGGTGGCGGCGCCGATCAAGATGACCGGTGTCGACGTGGTTCCCGCCGGACCCGCCCCGGCCATCGGCGCCCACAGCCGGGACATTCTCACCGAGTTGGGTCTGGACGCCGACGAGATCGACGAGCTGCGGTCGGCCGGGATCGTGGTCGGCGCCTGACAACCCTCCCTGGCAGTGGCCCGATCGACAGCCCGGTCAGCGGATTCGGGGGAGGAATCGACCGGTGGTGGCGGCGTAGGCGTCATAGTCGCCATAGCGTTCCCGTAGCCGATCCTCCTCCCAGCGGGCCTTGATGGTGAAGAACACCACAGCCAATATGCCGACGGCGACGGTGGCCAGGTTGCCCGATTTGATCACGAGCCCGGCCACGATGGCCAGCACTCCGGAGTAGATGGGGTGGCGGCTGAACCGGTAGAGCCCGGTGGTGACGAGCCGGCCGTGGTCGGTTGGGACCGGGGTGGGGGTCAGGCTGGGGCCGAGCCGAAGTCCGGCCACCACAACCAGCACCCCGCCGACGACCATCAAACCGTAGCCGGCGGCTGTCAACCAGGCGGGAACCGGCCAGTGATCGGCCGCCGGTAGGGCCACCAGCACCACGAACAGCAACAGCTGAGCGGCCACGAACAGCCAGCCGGTGATCCGACGGGTCGATCGGTCCCGATGGTCGTCGGCCGTCATTTCACGGTGGGGAGACCGTCGGCCTGCCAGGCCAGGATGCCGCCGTCGATGTCGGCCACATCGCTGAACCCCAGGTCGGCCATCAGTGCCCTGGCCTGACCGCTGCGATTACCCGATCGGCAGTAGATGACGTAGGCCTGATCCCGGTCGAGCTCTCCAATGGCGGCCTCGAAGTCATCCCGGTAGAAGTCGATGAGCAGGGCTCCGTCGAGGTGGGCCTCGTCGAACTCCTCCGGGGTGCGGACGTCGATGAGGACCCGGTCGTTGCCGTCGCCCAGTAGCTGCAGGGCGGCATCGGGGGCGACCACCCGGACCGACGAGCCGCCGTCGGTGGTGGCTTCGGCTTCCTCGTCCGTGGATGATGTGCAGCCGGCGGCCAGGAACAGGAGTAGCGCCGCCACGGTCACCAGGACGGTGGGGCGAGATCGATTGGCTGTGTTGTCGTTCATGGGTGTTCTCCCAGTTGGTTGGAGTCGGCCAGTTGGAACAGGTAGGTCAACGGTGGGATGACCAGCACGGCGGCCGCCCCGGAGGCGACCAGTAGACCGACGAGTGCGGCCCGGTTCCCGGCCCCCTCGGCCAGGGTTGTGTGGTCGACCAGTATCCACGGATACTGGGCCACCCCCCAGCCGATGACCACGGCGGCCACGGCCACCACACCGGTGGTCCGGGCTTCCCGTACCCGGCGACGGGTCAAGAGCCAGAGTGTGGTTGCTCCGGCCAGGGCCGACAGAACCATCAGGGGGGCCGCTCGTCCGGTCAAACCGGCGGCCAGGGTCGGAGCGTCCACGGTCAGAGGCCAGACGCTGATCATGGCCATCGCCCCGGTAACCACGCCGACGACCAGACTTCGTCGCCGCAGGTCCTCGGCCAGCTGAAGCCGGCCCAGCCGTCCGGCCTCGGCGGTCAGGAACAGCCCGGCCAGGAATGTGCAGGTCAGTACGGCCAGCACGCCACCGATGACCGATGTCACCGTGAGGGGTGATACGGAGCGGGTCGTCTGGGTGGGGTCGACTCGGCCCGAGGCCACGGCGCCGGCGATGCTACCGAGAAAGAACGGGGTCACCAGCGATGACAGGGCGAAGGTGGTGCCGGCCAGCCGGGCGGCGTTGAACGATGGAGCGTATTTGCGCAACGCGAAGCCGACAGCTCGCAGGATGATGCCCAGTCCGGCCAGCCAGAACGGCACCGACAGCTCTCGCATGAGGGCGCCGAAGGGTTGAGGAAAGGCTGTCCACAGAAACACCAGAACAAAGATCAACCACACATGGTTGGCCTCCCACACCGGCCCGATGGCGTGGTCGATGAGTTTTCGCATCTCCGCCCCCCGCCGCCCCCGCCCAGCCATCAGGTCCCACACGCCGCTACCGAAGTCGGCGCCGCCGAAGATGGCGTAGATCACGATGGCGGCGAACATGACCGCGGCGACGGCATCGACGACCGTCATGCCTCGACCTCGGCCTCGATCGGTTGCCGGTCAACCTGAATGGGACCGTAGGGCGAGGCCAGATCGGTTTCCCCAGCGGCCCAGCGCCGGGCCATCGACCGTAGGAGGCCGATACCGGCCGCCCCGATGAGGCCGTAGACGATGACGATGACGGCCAAGGTGATCCAGATGTACTGGGAGTCGGTCACGGCGTCGCTCGTCCGCAGCAGTTGGTCGACCACCCAGGGCTGGCGTCCGACCTCGGTTGTGACCCAGCCGGTCTCCAGGGCGAGAATGGCGGCCGGGCCGGCCAGTGCCAACGCGGCAAGGAACAGTCGTCCGGAGTCGAAGGTCGACCGTTGGCGGCGCCAGCGAATGGCCGACCACAGAGCCAGAGCAGCCAGGGCCGTGCCCAGGGCCACCATGATCTGGAATGACAGGCGGACAATGGTGACCGGCGGGCGGTCTTGGGCCGGCACGGTGTTGAGTCCCGCCAGCTCGGCGTCGAAGTCGTTGCTGGCCAGGAATGAGCCGAGCCCCTCGATGGGCACGGTGATGCCTCCCCGCAGCTCACCGTCGACGTAGACGCCGCCCAATACCAGAGGGGCGCCGGTTTCGCTGGTGTTCATGGCCTCCATGGCCGCCAGTTTGATCGGTTGCCGTTGGGCCACCCCCTGGCCGGCGAAGTGGCCGATGGCAGGTTGGATGATGGCAGCCACCGCGGCGAAGGCCAGTGGGACGGTGATGCCGAGCCGGGAGAAGCGTGATCGATTACCCCGCAGGATGCCGGTGGCGTAGACCGAGGCCACCATGAACCCCGTCACCATGTAGGCGGCCACGAACATGTGCCCGAACATGATGAAGGCGGCATCGTTGAACATGGCGGCCAGCGGATCGATGTCAACGACGGCGCCGTCAACGACGCGGAAACCGGTGGGGGCGTTCATCCAGGCGTTGACCGAAACCACGAAGAACGAACCGGCGACCCCGGCGGCCACGATCGGCAGCAACATCAGCGAGTGCATTGGGCCGGGAAGCCGGTCCCAACCGTAGATGTAGAGTCCGAGGAAGATGGCTTCAGTGAAGAACGAGATGCCCTCCAGGGCGAAGGCCAGACCGATCACGTCGCCGTACCGTTCCATCAGGCCGGGCCACAGCAGGCCCATCTCGAACGACAGGATGGTGCCCGAGGCGGCCCCGATGGCGAACAGGACACCGGCCACCTTGGACCACCGGCGGGCCAATTCCAGGGCGTCGAGGTCACCGCCCAGACCCCGGCGGTGGAGAACGAAGATCATGGCCGGCATGGCCATGCCGAAACAAGCCAGCACGATGTGGGTGCCAAGGGTGAGCGCCATCTGATAGCGGGCCGGTAGCAGCGGGTCGGCCCATTCGATGGCGGCCAGGGCGATGGTGGCTGATGGCGACATCGCCCTCAACTGTATCCCGACCGCCGACCTATTGTCCGTACAATGCCCCCCATCCGCCTGGAACACTGCGCCCGGACATATGCCCGGCTACATTAGAATGTCCGGATAACAGAAACTCTGAATGTCTTGTGTAGGGTCAAGGGGCGCATCTTGTCATGACCATCAATCCATTGGATCGCAATTCGCCGATGCCGCTGTGGGCTCAACTGGAGCGGGAACTGCGGCGCCGGCTGGAGTCGGGTGAGTTCGAAAACGGCTTCCCCACCGATCTGCAGCTCACCGAGGCCTACGGGGTCAGTCGCCACACGGTGCGGGAGGCGGTGCGTCACCTCAACAAGACAGGGGTGCTGCGTCGGGAGCGGGGGAGGGGCACCGTTGTCAACCGTTCCGAGTTCGAGCAGTCGTTGGGCACCCTCTACAGCCTGTTCCAGTCAGTCGAGTCGACCGGTGTCGAACAGACCAGCGAGGTCCTCAGGCTGGAGACCGTGACCGACACGGTGGCGGCCAACCAGCTGGAGCTACCGGACGACACCAAGTTCGTCCTGCTGGAGCGGCTGCGGCTGGCCGGCGGCGCACCGCTGGCCGTTGATCGGGCCTGGCTCCCGGCAGCCTTTGCCGAGCCGCTGCTCGAGGTGGACTTCAGTCATACCGCCCTCTACGCCGAGCTGGGCAAACTCGACGGTCCGGTTCCCAATCAGGGTTGGGAACGGTTGACGCCCATTCTTCCCAGTGCCGGCGATCGCAAGTTGCTGGGATTGACCAAGTCCGACGCCGCCTTCTTCCTCGAGCGTCGGGGTTGCCGGGACGGCGCTGCCGTTGAGTGGCGGACCACGGTCATCAGAGGTGATCGTTACCGGTTCGTGACCGACTGGTCGGCCGGCTCACGGCCTGAGCTGCGGCCGACCGCCTCATCGGCCGAGGAGTAGGTCTGGCAGGACGCCCCTGTCTCCCGCCCTTGACCGGCTGTCCGAAAGAACGTACATTAAAGGGAAGCACCCTCCGGCTCCAGCTCGGATCCCGCGTCGGCCGGGGGACCGCCAAACCGGTTGCAGATTCGAGGGGAAACATCATGGCCACCACATCGCACTACCGAGTCGTCATTGTCGGCGGCGGCTCGGCCGGCATCTCCGTAGCGGCTCGACTGGCCGGCAAAGTCGACAGTCTGGCCGTTATCGAGCCCTCTGACAAACACTTCTACCAGCCTCTGTGGACCCTGGTCGGCGGCGGCTGCGCCCGGCGTGAGACCAGCATGAGGTCCGAGGCGTCGGTCATGCCCAAAGGGGCGACCTGGCTGCGGGACGCCGCCACCGAGTTCGACCCGGCCAACAACACGGTCATGACCGACGGGGGCAAGATCGTCGGTTACGACGTGCTCGTCGTATGCCCCGGTATCCAACTCGACTGGGATCGGATCCCCGGAGTGACCGAGACGCTCGGTCGCGACGGTGTGTCGTCGAACTACACCTATGACCTGGCCCCCAAAACGTGGGACTTCATCAGGAACACCCGCTCCGGCACCGCCGTCTTCACCATGCCCTCCGGTCCCATCAAGTGCGCCGGAGCACCGCAGAAGATCGCCTATCTGGCCTGCGACTATTGGAAGGAGCAGGGTGTGCTGGGCGACATCGATGTGTATCTGGTGGTGCCGACACCTCGGATCTTCGGGGTCAAGGTGTTCGCCGACGCTCTCGACAGGGTCATCGACGGCTACGGCATCAACCTGCACACCGAGGCCGAGCTGGAGTCGGTCGACGTGGCCGGCCGCAAGGCCACCTTCATGCCGATGCAGGAGGGCGGCGCCAACTTCACCCTTCCTTACGACGTCATGCATGTTGTCCCTCATCAGTCGGCCCCCGACTGGATCAAGGCCAGCCCGCTGTCCACCGACCAGCCCACCGGCTACGTCGATGTCGACAAGCACACCCATCAGCATGTGCGTCACCCCAACATCTTCTCGCTGGGTGACGCCGGCTCGACCCCCAATTCCAAGACGGGGGCCGCCATCCGCAAGCAGGCTCCGGTGGTGGCGGCCAACGTCTTGCGTCAGCTGGAGGGCAAGGATGTCACCGAGCGCTACGAGGGCTACGCCTCCTGTCCGCTGACCACGTCACGGTCGGAGATGCTGTTGGCCGAGTTCGACTACTCGACCGAGCCGACGCCGTCGTTCCCGCTCATCGACAGCACCAAACCCCGCCGCGACATGTGGTATCTGAAGAAGTACGGCCTGCCCTTCATGTATTGGAACCTCATGCTCAAGGGCCGGGCCTGACCCCTCCCACCTCAAAATTGCAGCAAAGAGCGAGGTGGCACCACGTTTTCTGCTGCAAGAAATGTGCTGCTCGATGGGGCCAGGGCAGTTGACATACTCCGCAAATGTACGTATATTCGGTCATTATGAGGTTGGCCGATGCTGTTCCCGCCATCCGGTGGTTACCGGACTACGACCGGAGCTGGTGGCGGAGCGACCTGGCGGCCGGGCTGACCGTTGGCGCCATGCTGGTACCCCAAGCCATGGCCTATGCCCTGCTGGCCGGCCTGCCGCCCGAAGTCGGCCTCTACGCCTCCACCGCATCGGTCATCATCTATGCCCTGCTGGGGACATCACGACAGCTGGCCGTAGGGCCGGTGGCCATCGTGTCGCTGATGACGGCCTCCGCCCTGGGTCCCGTGGTCGAGGAGGGCACCACCGGCTATTTGGCCGCGGCCGCCCTGTTGGCTCTGCTGGTGGGCGCTGTCCATCTCGTCATGGGGTTCGGCCGGCTGGGATTCCTGGTCAATCTGCTGTCACACTCAGTGCTGGTCGGGTTCACCGCAGCGGCCGCCATCATCATTGGATTTTCCCAGGTCAAACACCTGCTCGGTGTTTCGCCTGCGGCCGGCGAGCACTTCATCGGCACCGTCAGCGCCGTGGTCGGTGAGCTGGGATCGACCAACCTCCCCACGCTGGCCACCGGCCTCACGTCGTTGGGACTGCTGTTGGCCCTCAAGCGATGGGCCAAGCGGGTTCCCGGGGCTCTGGTAGTGGTCATCGGCTCCATCCTGGCGGTTGAACTTCTCGACCTGGAAGCGCACGGGGTGAAGGTGGTCGGAGATATTCCCGACTCGTTACCGGCGTTCAGCGTGCCGTCACTCGACGGTTCATTGATGGCCACCCTCCTTCCCACCGCCATCGTCATCACCATCGTCGGCTTCATGGAGTCGATCGCCGTGGCCAAGGTCTACGCCCGCCGCCACCGTTACCAGGTCGAGGCCAACCAGGAGCTGATCGGCTTGGGGGCGGCCAACGTCGCCTCCGGACTGTTCGGCGGCTACCCGGTGACCGGCGGGTTCTCCCGAACCGCGGTCAACGACTCGGCTGGGGCCCGCACCCCGCTGGCCTCCCTTGTCACTGCCGCAGTGGTGCTGGCCACCATCGCCTTCCTCACCCCGTTGTTCCAATCGCTTCCCAACGCCGCGCTGGGAGCAATCATCATCGTCGCTGTTGTCGGTCTGGTCGACGTGGCCGAAATGCGGCATATCGCCGCAGTCAAGCGGTCGGATCTGGTTGGCCTGGGCACGGCCTTCGTGGCCACGCTGGTGCTGGGCATCGAGCTGGGTATCGGGGTGGCCGTCGTCGCCTCCATGCTGGTGGTGTTCGCCCGGATGTCCCAGCCCCATACGGCGGTGCTCGGTCACGTTCCGGGAACCACCACCTATCGCAACGTCGATCGGTTCGACGATGTCGAGCTGGTGGACGGCGTCCGCATCCTTCGGATCGACGCCGCTGTTTCCTTTGTCAACGCCGATCATGTCAAGAAGCTCATGACGACCCACAGAACGATGGCTCCGACCGATCAATCCCCGGTCTTGATCTTGGACGCCTCCGGCATCAACGACATCGATGCCACCGGAGCGCAGGTGATGAGCGAGATCGTCGACGACCTCGAGAGCGGCGGGATCGACCTTCACCTGGCCAACGTCAAGGGCCCGGTACGAGATGTGCTGCGTCGCTGCGGGCTCTGGGAGCGGCTCGACGACCGGATTCACCCGTCGACCCACGACGCCGTGGCCGCGGTTCAGTTGCAGAGGCGCTTGATGGCCTCGGCCGCCTTGGCCCGTCCCCGGTTGTAGCTGAAGAATCCGGTGTCCTCGTCTACGCTCGACCGGTAGCGGAGGCAGAGCTCATCGCCTACCTTGTCGGCCAGCTCCGGCGACAGCTGGTCGAGATTGCCGGCCAGGACGGCCCGGCCCTCGCCCACGAATTGACCGTGGCGGACATGCCAGAGGAGAACGTCCTGGTCGCGATCCACGTTGTCCAGGCCGATCCGTCTTTGCGGGTTGCTCAGGTTGAGGGCGAGCAGCAGAATCACGGCCGACAGCACCGCGGCCGGTGTCAACCAGGCTCGATCCCGCCGGAATCCGATCAGTCGCAGGGCAACCAGGATGAAGCTCACGGCGATCCAGACGGAGATGACGGCGGCATAGAGCCGCCGAGCGGTCAGACCGCTGTCGTCGACATAGAAGGAGATCCGGGTGAGGGCCACAGCCACGATGACCATCGTCAAGGTCACGGTCACCAGCCCCAGGATCTTGATGACGGGAAGACCATTCTCCGACTGTTCGGTCAGCACCCGCACCGTCATCACCACGGCCAGGGTGATGGCCGCCACCCACAGGAGCTGGAAAAATCCTTGGCGGGCGAACTGCTTGGGATCCAGCCCCGCCCGGCTCAGAGCCAGGTCGGCTCCGCCGGTCACGGTGACCACCTGGGCAAAAGCAAAGGCTCCGAACAGCAGCGTTATGGACCCCAGCAGGATCGAAGCCTCGACCACGCCGAGCCTCCATGACGGCGTCGGCACGTCGACCTCAACCGTCCGGGCCGCCACCCGGAGCAGAACCACCATGCCGATCGCCCCGATGACCATGAGGATCAGGTGACCGAACAGAGCCTCGATCTGGAAGTCGTAGCCGGTGAAGAACGACTGGAAGACCACATCGGCCGAGGCCAGGAGCAGGCCGAGAACGAGCACGACCGGGGCGGCGATCAGCAAACCGCGGACGATGGCCCGTCCGGTGTCGGGACCGTCGTCATCGCCGGCGTTGAGGCGGGCCTCGGCCTCCTCCAACCCGCCGATCGGCACGAACACCAGGCCTTCGAGGACTGAGAGCGCTCCGGCCACCAGGCGGGCCGGGCCGGTGCTCCAGATGTCACCCCGGCGGCCGAACACCGCGGCGGCGATCAACAAACCAACTGCCGTTAGCAGGTTGAAGGTGCTCAGCAGGAAGCCGGTTCGCCAGGTGAGAAAGAACCCGAACACGACGGCCAACCCGAGCATGACCCGGGCCGAACGGGTGGTGATGAATCCCGAAAGGGCCAGACCGGCGGCCACGGCGGCGATGAGCAACGACGTTCCTGCCTGATCCCAGGGGATGCGCCTCAGGGCCACGTCGGCAAGGACGGCCACCACGACGACAGCGAGGACCCAGGCCGGTTTGATGGGGGTCGGGGGTCGGGCGGAGCGGCGAACCGGGGCCGAAACCGGGACTTTCTGGTGACGGGAGGCCTGTTTCACCGCAGATTCGGAGTCGCCGCTGGCTTCAGTCATGGCCACGACAGTAGCCAGCCGTCGACCCTCGGTCCCATCGGTGACCGGTCGAAACATCGAAACGACCACGCTGCTGGGTTGATTTCCCCAGAGAATCTTTGCCATCCATCCGACTCAAGGTCGCCGATGCCGTCGAGGTAAAATTGAGTTCTCATGGCTTTGGCGCAGGTGGTAGACAGCAGCGAGAAGACCAGGGCCGCCGAAATGCGGCCAGACGAGGCCCGGCCGGCCGGCTTCTGGCGCGAACTGTTGGCGGTGCCGGAGTTTGCCATGTTTCCGCTGGCGGCGGTCACGGCCGCCGTGTCCACGCCCAAAGCCCGGCCACGGCCTGTTCTGGTGATTCCGGGCTTCATCGGAACCGATCAGTCCACCCTGCCCCTGCGCACCTTTCTGTGGAGTCAGGGCCATCAACCGTATGGATGGGGGATTGGGCGCAACATCGGTCCGGCCGATCACGTCGTGGCCGGCCTCGATCAGCTGCTGGTGCGCTTGTATCGGCGCCATCAACAACCCATCGATGTCGTGGGGTGGAGCCTGGGCGGGGTGTTCGGCCGGATGTTGGCCCTGAACCGGCCGGAGATGGTCCGTCAGGTCATCACCCTGGGTTCGCCGATCAAGATCGATCGCAACCAGTCCAACGTCAGTTTCCTTTTCGATCTGATGGGATCGATCTGGCGATTCGCCTTCACCTCCCAGCGACTGGACGTCGATCACATACCCGTCCCGTCGACCACCATCTGGACCCGCCACGACGGCGTGGTGCCGGGCTTGGCCTGCCGCCAGACTCCGCGCCCCGAGGCCGAGGTCATCGAGGTGCGGGGCAGCCACTTCGGGCTTGGCTACAACGGCGCGGTACTCCGGGTGGTGGCCGACCGTCTGGCCCAGCCCGACGGCCGATGGCGGCCGTTCGAGGTCACAACGCTGACCCGGGCCCTCTATCCCAGCAACGAAGGCGGCTGATGCGCCAGCTGACGGCCCGGGAAGCGGCACTGCTGCGCTCCGAGACACCCACCAACCTCGGTCATACCTCGGTCTACACCGTGGTCGACCCCCGACATGCTCCCGACTTCGGCTTCGAGCATCTCTTCGCCTCGGTCGAGCAGCGCCTGGCCGTGGTTCCCGATCTGCGATACCGCCTCCGGGAGGTGCCGCTGCGGCTCGACCGTCCTTGGTGGGAACACGACGATCGCTTCGACCTGAGCTTTCATCTGCGTCATATCGGCGTGCCCCGATCCGGCCGTGGCGACATGGAGGCGGCATTGATCGCCCGGCTGCACGAGCGGCCGTTGAATCGGGAGCGCCCGCTGTGGGAGCTGTACCTGATCGATCGACCGGACGGGTCGGCCGGGATCTACGTCAAGGTGCACCACGTCCTGATCGACGGAATCACCGGCCTCGATCTGGTGACGCCGCTTACGGCCGACGAGTCGCTCGACGGCCGGTCGGGCCACGCTCCGATTCCGCCGCCTTCGCCGATGTCCGACCAGCAGCTGCTGGCCCAGGCCGCTGCTTCGCAGCTTCGTTCTCCGGTCCGCTGGGGTCGATTCGGTGTCTCCCTGGCCCGCAACATCCCGGTCATCGGCCCTCAGATCCTGCCGTCCCTGGCCGCCCAGTGGGCCGCTCCTCACGGTGACGTCGAGGTTGAGGTCGGGGATCTCACCGCACCCCGGTTGCCGTTCAACCGGGCCCTGGGCGCATCCCGCAAGGTCTCGCTGACGTCGTTGCCCATCGGGCCGTTGCGCGACGTCCGCAAGCGCCAGGGGGCCCGGTTCAACGATGTGATTCTGGCCGCGGTGGCCGGGGGCCTGCGTCGCTGGCTCACCGATCGTGGGGAGCTCCCGGTGGATCAACTGGTGGCGTTGGCTCCCATCCTGGTCAACTCAGTCGATCAGCCGTTGGGCACCGCGCTCATCGGGCTGGCCACCGACAGCGCCGATCCGTTGGCTCGACTCGATTCCATCCGTTCGCAGATGGATGATCTCCTGGCCTCGGTCGAGGCTCATCCGGTCGACACCATCCGCCGTCTGTACCAGGCCTCGCCGGCGGTGGCGGCCATGGCCTCCCGGCTCCTGGCCCGCACCGGTTCGGGCTCTCGGTTCCACCCACCGTTCAATGTGGTGGTGGTCAGCGTTCCCGGCGAGACCGAGCAGAGTGATGTCTTGGGGGCACCGGTGCTCCATCGATTTTCCCTACCGGCCCTGGTCGACGGCACAGGTTTGTCGATCTGTGTGTTGTCCCAGGCCGAATCGGTGGATCTGTGCCTGATCGCCGATCGGGAGTTGATCGACGATCTCGATCCCCTGGCCGAGGCCATCGCCGCCGCGGTCCTGGAACTCGACAGCCTCTGAGCCCCCGGCCGTCGGCCCTCCCCATCTCCCGTTCTGTGCGCTCCACGCCCCTTTTTCGGGGCCGAGGGCGCACAGAATTCAGGATCGGAGGAGGGTGGCGATCAGGCCGGCGGCCTCGATCGATGCTGCTTCGCTGTCGGCCACGATTTTCATGTTGATCATCCGGCAGCCGGCCTCGACGTAGGGCCGAAGCTGTTGGGCCACCTCCTCGGCCGTGCCGTAGGGGGTGTAGCGCTCGAACTGCTCGAACGGCACCTGGTAGAACGCCTCCATGGCCGCCGCCACCGCCGACCGGGCCGCCTCCCTGCTGGGGCCGACTCCGATCCAAGGCTGGTAGCCGTGACACCACTCGACATCGAGACGACCGGCGTGGCCCGCCGCCTCCTCGATGATGGTCAGCGCCTCGACGTAACGGCGGGGTGAACACCAGGCTCCGATCCAACCGTCGCCGAAGCGGCCGGTTCGGGTCAGGGCCGCGTTGGAACGGCCGCCGACGTAGATGGGTACGGCACCGATCGGTGGTTTGATGGTTGCCGTCTCCAGGTTGAAGAACTCGCCGGTGAAATCGAACGGTGTACCGTCGGCCAGGCCCCGCAGGATCTGCAGGCATTCGTCGGTTCGCCGTCCCCGGGTGGTGGGGTCGATCCCGCAGACCTCGATCTCATGGCGGTCTTCCCCTCCCACGCCGATGCCCAACGCCACCCGACCGGGGGCCAGCTTGGTCATGGTGGCCAGTTGTCGGGCCACGGTCATCGGGTGCCGCAGGGCCAGCAGGTACACGCTGATCATCACGCCCAGGTGGTCGTGTAGCTGGGACAATCCTGCGATCTCGACGAATCCATCGGTCCCGCCGCCGCCACGGAACGACACATGGTCGGCCATGTAGATGTGGTCGATGCCGGCGGCGGCCAGGGCATCGAGCGTGGCGTGTTTGTCCTCCCGGCGTCGACTCCAGAGCCCGATCGGGGTGGCGTAGCCGATCCGCAGGTCGTCGGGTGTTGCCGTCATGGCCGAACCGTAGCAGCGCCGGGTCGGCACACCAGATCTGTCTAACGTTTGTTAGGTGGCCGGCGAGCGGCTAAGATCATGGCAATGTCGGCAACCGTCACCTCTCCCACCACCGGCCGGGAACGGATCCTGGCTGCCGCCGCCCAACGGTTCATCGACGCCGGCTACGTGGAGACGTCGCTGCGGGACCTGGCGGCCGATGTCGGCATGAAGGCCGGCTCGATGTACTACCACTTCGACTCCAAGGACGCACTGTTGGTGGCCGTGCTGGAGCGGGGCATGACCTTCATGGCGGAGGCTTTCGCCCAGGCCGAGGCGGCCACTGCCTCATCAACCGGTCATGACCGGTTGGCCGCCCACGTTAGTGCCCACCTCCATGCCCTTCACGAGAATCGGGCCTTCACCGCCGGCCATGTCACCCTGTTCCGAACTGCCCCGGCCGAGGTTCGGGCCGCCGTCGTTCCCTGGCGCGACGCTTATGAGGCCCGCTGGACCGGGCTGCTGGCCGACCTGTTACCCGACCGCAGTCCGGAGGAGATCACCATGCTGCGCCTGGGCCTCTTCGGGGCCATGAACGCATCCATCGAATGGCTCGACACCGGTCGTGGTACGGTCGATCGGTTCGCCCAACTGGTGACCGATCAGTTCTGGTACGGGGTGACCGGCCCCGGGGAAGGGAATGACAAGCGTTGAGACCGATCGAATCAGCCATCGACCCCGGCTCGGTCCAGTTCCGAGACAATGCCGACGCCTACCAGGTCCAGGTCAAGACCCTCCGCGACCGTATGCAGTGGGCTATCGACGGGGGCCCCAACCGGTCCCGCAGTATCGAGCGTCATCTCGGGCGGGGCAAGATCATGGTCCGGGACCGAATCGACATGGTCACCGACGACAACATGCCGTTCCTGGAGCTGTCGACCCTGAGTGGCTACGGCCAGTACGACGACAGCGTACCCGGGGCCGGTATTGTCACCGGGATCGGGACGGTGCACGGCGTTCCCTACATGTTCATCGCCAACGACGCCACGGTCAAAGGTGGGTCGCTGGTCCCCATGGCCATCAAGAAGCACGTTCGGGCCCAGGACATCGCGGCCGAGAACGGGCTCGGTGTCATCTACCTGGTCGATTCCGGTGGCGCCTTCCTACCCCTCCAGGACGAGATCTTTCCCGACAAGGACCATTTCGGCGGCTCCTTCTACCGCCAGGCCCGCCTCTCGGCCCAGGGTCTGCCCCAGCTTTCGGTGGTCCTGGGCGGCTGCACGGCGGGAGGGGCCTACGTGCCGGCCTTGAGCGACGAGGTCATCATGGTGGAAGGAATCGGCCGGATCTTCCTCGGTGGACCGCCGATCGTCAAGGCCGCGCTGGGGGAGATCATCGAGCCCGACGACCTGGGCGGGGCCACCCTGCACACCGAGGTCTCCGGGGTGAGCGACTACGCCGTGACCACCGAGAAAGAGGCCTACGGTCTACTGCGGGAACGGTGCGAGGCCATGAACCGCCGCCGTGTGACCGACGTGCAGAGCTGGATGGATGTGACCGACCCCGAACCACCGGCCTACGATCCAGCCGAACTCTACGGCATCGTGTCGGCCGATGACCGCATCCCGTTCGAAGCCATCGAGATCATCGCCCGGCTGGTCGACGGTTCCCGGTTCTCCGAGTTCAAGCCTGACTGGGGAACGTCCATCGTCTGCGGGTTCGCCCGCATCTGGGGTCACCTGGTCGGGGTCATCGCCAACAACGGGATCATCTTCTCCGAGTCGGCCCTCAAGGCCACCCACTTCATCGAACTGTGCGAGCAGCGCCGTATCCCGCTGGTTTTTCTGCAGAACACGACGGGCTACATGGTCGGCCGAGACTCCGAGGCCGCCGGCATCGCCAAGAACGGGGCCAAGATGGTGGCGGCGGTGGCCAACGCCACAGTGCCCCGCTACACGGTGCTGATCGGCGGATCCTACGGTGCCGGCAACTACGGGATGTGCGGCCGGGGGTTCCAGCCCCGCTTCCTGTTCGCCTGGCCCAACAGCCGCATTGCCACCATGTCGGCTGAAACGGCCCAGACGGTGCTGGTCGACATCCGTCTGGCCGGCATGAAAGGCGACGACACCACGCCGGAACAGGTCGAGGCCCTACGCCAGGAGGTGGCCGACCAGTACAACACCCAGTCCGATCCCTACTACGCCACGTCGCGGCTGTGGGACGACGGCCTGATCGATCCGGTCGACACCCGTCATGCCCTGGGCCTGTGCCTGCGGCTGGCCGCCATTCAGGATGAACCGGTCCCCGGGCCCGGCCTGGTCTACCGGATGTAGGAGGGGAATACGTGAAGATTCTGATCGCCAACCGGGGCGAGATCGCCCGCCGGATCATTGCCACCAGCCGTCGCCTGGGCCATCGCACCGTGGCTGTGTACGCCGAACCCGACGCCGTCGCACCCTTTGTGGCCGATGCCGACGAGTCGTATCTGTTGGGTCCGGCCGCGCTGTCCGAATCGTACCTGTCGATCGACCGGCTGATCGAAGCGGTCAAGACCACCGGGGCTGAAGCCGTGCATCCCGGCTACGGATTCCTGGCCGAGAACGCCGCCTTGGCCCGAGCGGTGGAGGGGGCCGGTGCGGTCTGGATCGGCCCTCATCCCGGCGCCATCGACGAGATGGGTTCGAAGATCGACGCTCGGCGGCTGGCCACCGATGCCCAGGTACCGGTCATTCCCGGCTTCGATGAGTCCCAGGACCGGGCCGACCTGGCCGCAGCGGCCGAGCGGATCGGCTATCCCATCCTGGTCAAGGCGGCCTCGGGGGGTGGCGGCAAGGGCATCCGCATCGCCCATTCGCCGGCCGAGTTCGACGCCGCTCTGACCGAGGCGTCGTCGGAAGCCAGCCGTTCGTTCGGCGACGGCGACGTGATCGTGGAGCGATACATCACCAGGCCTCGTCATGTCGAGGTTCAGGTGGTGGGCGACAGCCACGGCCATACCATCCATCTCGGCACTCGGGAGTGTTCGGTCCAACGGCGCTATCAGAAGGTGCTGGAGGAGGCGCCCGCCCCCAACCTGCCCGACGCCACCCGGTCGGGTCTGCAGTCCTCGGCCGTGGCCCTGGCTGCCTCCATTGGCTATGACTCGACCGGAACCGTCGAGTTCATCGTCGACGACAACACCGGTGACTACTTCTTCCTGGAGATGAACACCCGGCTTCAGGTCGAGCACCCGGTGACCGAGGAGGTGACCGGGCTCGACCTGGTCGAGTTGCAGCTGGCGGTGGCCGGTGGTGGAACGCTGCCCATCGCCCAAGACGATGTCGGTTTCAGCGGCCACGCCTTCGAGGCCCGGATCAACGCCGAGGATCCGGCTCACGATTTCGCCCCCCAAACCGGTGCCGTCACCGTGTTGGCGGTGCCGCCCGACGTCCGCTGGGATTCCGGTGTGGTCGAGGGCTCGGTCATCAGCCCGCACTACGACTCCATGGTGGCCAAGCTCATCACCGCCGGTCCCGACCGGGAATCGGCCCGGCGACGGATGGCGGCGGCCCTCGACCATCTCATGATCGGCGGCCTGACCACCAACGTCGGCTTCCATCGTTGGCTGATCGACCAGCCGGCGGTGGTGGAGGGCCGGGTCACCACCCGCTTCCTCGACGAAACCGAGATCCCCCCTCCTCCCGCCCCGGCGGCGGCTGAGGCGGTGGCCGCCTTCCGCCGTCACCTGATCGACACCCAGCGCCTTGCCTCCCCCGACCCCTGGCATCGACTGGGAGCCGACAGTTTCCGGCTCACCCCCCACCAGCCCTCCCTGCCTCGGGTGGTGGTGGCCCAGGACGGCTCGGTCCACGAGTCGACCGGAGCCGGAGCCGACCCTGACGTGGTGGCCACGGCCGTGACCCGGTTGGGTCGGCCATCGACGGTCACCCTCAAGGTGGGTGGCTACGACCAGAGTTTCACCGTGTTGACCCCCAGCGACGCCTGGGCGCCGGGCCAGGACGACGGGGGCCGGGGTGCCTCCATGATCGTCGCCCCGTTTCCCGCTTCCGTGGCCGAGATCCACGTCGGCCCGGGCGACCGGGTAACCGCCGGAGACTCCCTGGTGGTCATCGAAGCCATGAAGATGTTGCACACGCTGTCGGCCAAAGCCGGCGGCACGGTCGACGAGGTCCGGGTGGCCGTCGGCGACCAAGTCGAATCGAAACAGGTACTCATCACCTTCGCCCAGCCCGAGGAGGCCACCGAACAATGAACCGCTCCAACATCAGACGGAACGCCTACATGACCGACGAGCTTGAGGCCATCTACGACCAGACCGTCGAGTTCGTCACCAAGGAGGTCACCCCCAACGGGGAGGCCTGGGAGGAAGAGGGCAAGGTACCCCGGGAGGTGCTCCGGCAAATGGGGGAACTGGGCATGCTCAGCCTGCGGATTCCCGAAGAGCACGGCGGTTTGGGCATGGGCCCACTGGCATCAGCCACCTTCTCCGAGGCGTTGGGAGCCTCCACCTTCGCCGGGTTCGACGTGACGGTCCTGGTCCACACCGACATGGCCGGACCCCACCTCATCAACTCCGGATCTTCGGAGCAGCTCGAGCAGTGGTTGCCTGGAGTCATGGCGGGCAAGACCATCCTGTCGATCGGGGTGACCGAGCCCGATGCCGGATCCGACGTGGCCGGGATCCGCACCAGTGCGGTGAAGGACGGCGACGGCTGGCGGATCAACGGAACCAAGACATTCATCACCAACGCGGTGTACGGCGACATGACGATCATCGCGGCCAAGACCGATCCCGACAACAAGTACGGCATCACCATGTTCCTGGTTCCGGCCGACACGGAAGGCTTCACCGTGGCCAAGAAGCTGGCCAAGCACGGCTGGCTGTGTTCCGACACCGCCGAACTGGTGCTCGACGATGTCTGGGTGGCCGACGACCAGGTGCTTGGTACCGTCCACCGTGGCTTCTACGAGACGATGAAGAACTTCCAGAACGAACGCATGGTGTTGGTGGGCATGGGTGTCGGGGCCGCTCAGGCCGCCATCGATCAGACCCTGGCCTACACCCAGGAACGGAAGGCCTTCGATGGTCATCTCTACGATCTCGGGGCCATCCGCCAGCGCATGGCCATGAACCAGGCCCGCATCGACGCCGTCCGGGCCGCCATGTACCACGCCGCCTGGCTGGGGGAACAGGGCGGCGACAACGTCAAGGAGATGTCGGGGGTCAAGGCCTTCGGATGCGAAGTCATCAACCAGGTGATGTACGACTGTGTGCAGTTCCATGGCGGGATGGGCTACATGCGGGAGACGCCGGTGGAACGGATGTACCGTGACGCCCGCATCCTGCCCATCGGTGGTGGAGCCACTGAAGTCATGCTGGAAGAGGTGGCCAAGCGGGCCTACGTGACGTAGGCGCTCCGGCTCGTCCAGGGGAGCGCGTCAGGCTCACACCAGGAGTCTGGCCAGGGCGGTGGCCGCCACCCCGGCCAGGAGCACGACCGTCAGGCTCCGGCCGGTGGCGACGGCGATGGCGGCCGCGGCCAGCCCCACCAGGCGGTAGTCGAAGCTCAGGCTTGATCCCGCGGTCATCGTGCTGGTCACAACCAGGCTGGCCAGCAGGGCGGCGGTGGCCGGCTCGGCCAACCGCTCCAGCCGCTCATCGCCGGCCGGAAGTAGGAGACCGCCGGCCCGCAGAGCATAGGAGCCGACGGCCAACAGGGCGATGGCGGCGGCGGTGGTCACCGGTTCGACCCCACTAGGCCGGCGGCTGCCACTCCACCGACCAGGGCGGCGACGATAGGAAGACCGCCGGGCAGTAGGGGTGTCGTGGCCAGGGTGATGGCGGCCGCCGTGAGGGCTGCGGCCCGGGCCCCCCGGGTCGACAGCAACGGCGCCAACAGGGCCAGGAACACCGCCGGGAATGCGGCGTCCAGGCCGAGGGCGTTGGGATCGGCGATGGCATCGCCCACCAATGCACCGCCGGTGGTTGTCGCCACCCATACAACGAAGAACGCCGAGCCCGAAGACCAGTAGGTGCGGGACTTCGCACCGGGCGGTGCGGTGTTGGTCAGGGCGATGGTTTCGTCACTGGCCAGATGCACGGCAACAAGTTGTTGGCCGGGCCGGTGGTCACTCAAGGCCTGTTTGGCCATGGCGCCGTAGATGGCCAACCGAAGATTGATCAGCAATCCCGACGTCAGGGCGGCCATCGGGGAGGCGACGGCCAGAGCGCCGACGAAGGCGGCTTGAGCACCACCGGAGTAGGCGAAGATCGACATGGCCGCCACCGCCACCCAACTGAGCCCCACGCCGGCCGCCACCACACCAAAGGCGAATCCGTAAGCTCCGATGGCGAAGGCAACGGCGGCGATGGCGGAGGCACCGGGCTGTTTCACCGCTTGGCCTGCCGGCGTCGATGGGCCGTCACCTTGGCCCGGTTCCCGCACAGCGACATCGAGCACCAGCGGCTGGAGCGGTTGCGGGAGCCATCCCAGTAGGCCCATCGGCAGCCGTCGTTGCTGCATACCTTGAGCCGCCCCCAGTGACCCGTCAGTGAGGCCTCGACCACCACGGCCAGGAGCGCGCCGAGGGCCCCGTCCAGGCCGTCGCCGGTGGCCTCGACCGTCAGACCGCCTTGGGGGCCGACGCGTACGGTGAGGCCGGCGGCCAGCCCCGTTTCCTCGATGGTGGCCACGGCGTCCGGGTCGGGAGTCGATCGGTCGTGGTTGGCAATCATCAGCCGTCGAAGGGCCTCGCGGAAGGCGAGGAGGCGGCTGAGGTCGTGGTCGTCCACCACCACCGGCTCGGCGGCCAGACCTTTGTCCACCAACCATTGGCCGGCCACGGTCGGCGACTCGAACAGTTCAAGGCCCTCCTCGATGTTGACACTGTTCACGAACAGCTGAATCAGCCGCAGCGAACCCGGTGCCGGTTCACGACCGGCCGGTTCGATCAGACGCTCGTCGACTGGCAAGCCACCCTCCATCTTCGTAGTCCGTTCTTGTAACCGTCTATCTCAATAGCAGGTTACAACACCCCGACGTGGACGGGCAAGGGAACGGGCGCCGATGCCGGTTCGCCTACGACTTGACGGCCTGATAGGCGGCCAGCGTCCGCTCCCGAGCCTCCCGGTGATCGACCAGCGGATATGGATAGGTGTCACCCAGCGTCACACCGGCAGCCGCCAGTTCAAGTGGACCCAGAGCCGAAGGTTCATGGATGGCGGCGTCGTCGAGATCCCGGAGCTCGGGAACCCAGGTGCGGATGTAGGCCCCGGTGGGATCGAACTTCTGCGACTGGCTGGTCGGATTGAAGATACGGAAGTAGGGCGCGGCGTCCGGCCCTGTTCCCGCCACCCACTG
Organism: Acidimicrobiales bacterium; assembly: GCA_965216685.1. Taxonomy (GTDB): domain Bacteria; phylum Actinomycetota; class Acidimicrobiia; order Acidimicrobiales; family SZUA-35; genus JAHELU01. The sequence goes on along the minus strand of OZ244195.1, from coordinate 163,288 downwards.
CCAGTTCCCGGCGTTCTGCGATGGTTCGCCGTCCACCAGTAGCCGGCGGAAGTGACGTTCGCCCCAGCGCCAGTCGATCAGCAGATCCTTGACCAGAAAACTGGCACAGACCATCCTGACCCGGTTGTGCATCCACCCGGTACGGGTCAGCTGGCGCATGCCGGCGTCGACCAAGGGGTAGCCGGTTCGTCCCTGCTGCCACGCTTCGAACTCCTGGGCGTTGTTGCGCCAGGCCACGCCGTCGTACTCCGGTCGTACGGCCTTGTAGGGCAGATCGGGGTTCTGTTCCAGGGTGTGGGCCCACCAGTCGCGCCAGGCCAGCTGGCGGAGGAAGGCTTCCCGGCCACTGCTGGTCGACCCGACGACCTCGAGCACCGAGCGAGCCGCCAGCGTGCCGAAGCGAAGATCGGCCGAAAGCTCCGAGGTGCCGCCGATGGCCGGGATATTACGGGTTTCGGGATACCCATCGACCTGCTCCAACCATCGGTTGAGCCGATCCCAGGCGCCATCCTCGCCGCCGGGGCTGAAGGGGTCGGCCACCGCCGGCGGGATCGGTTCGCCGTCCAGCCCGAGCACCGTGATGTTGTCGGGCTGGGCATCCGGCCAGTCGGCGAGGGGCGTGATGTTCCACCGCTTGTAGAACGGACTGAACACCTGTGATAGCGATCCCGACCTGGTCAGTTCCGAGCCCGGTGGCTGAACGACGTTGCCGTGAAAGGATCCGAGGGTGAAATCACTCTGACCGCTGACGGCAGCCGTGGCTGTAGCCGTGACGGCGGCGTCTCGGCGACGGGCAAAGTGGGAGTAGTCGACGTTGAAGTAGAGCCCACCGGCCCCCGTCTCGGACACCAGGCGGGGGACCGCGGTAGCGGCCGGCCCGGTGCGGACCGTCAGCCGGCCGCCGAGTTCGGCCAGGGACTCGTCCAGAGCGGCCAGGCCGGCAATCAGTTGGCCTTGCCGCTGGGGTCCGATGCCGCTCAACAGATCGGCTTCGAGCACGAACAGGGCCACGATCTCGTCGTGGTTGGTGGTGGCCTGAGCCCACGCCGGATTGTCCCGCAGCCGCAGATCTCGACGAAACCAGACGATGCCAGGACCACGGTTCATGGATCGAGCCTACGGTGTCGGAGCGCCGGTGCCGGTCCAGCAGATCTGTAGTGCCGGTCGTGGCCGATCCGAGCGGTTCTTGGTTCCCGAGTGGAGGATGTGTCGGGAGAAAAGGAACATGTCGCCGGCCCGGCCCGACAGGACCATTTCGTCTTCGTGGCCGTCCAGGTTGCCGCTGCGTCGCTGCAGATCCGGTCGGCGGTGGCTTCCGGGAATGAGCCGGGTGGCGCCATTGTCGGCGGTGAAGTCGACCAGGGGCACGACGGCGGTCAGTCCTCTGGTCTGGTTGACATCGGTCAGGGGTAGATCGTCGGCATGCAGCTTCTGCTGCCCGAAGCCGGGAAACGGGCAGCGGAACGTGGCTTCGCCCAATGACGGATCGGGTCCGAGAATTCGCTCGACCACGGCAACCACTTCGGGATGGTCGAGGACCTGACTCACCTCGGGTAGTCGCTGGTCGAGATGTACCAGCCGGCGAGTGCCGGCATGGGCCTTGTCGCCGATCTCAACCTCGTGGTCGCCCAGCCCGGCCAGTGTGTCGAGGCACGTTCGGCCCAGTTGTTGGGCCGCTTCCGGTGACAGTACGCCGGGCAGCCGCATCCAGCCGGCGTCGTCCCCGTCGAACACGAGGATGTCGTAGGTCGGTTGGTGGCTCATGGCTGGTTGTGTCGACTCGCCTCGCTGGGGAGCGAACCCTATCATCGCCAGGACCGGAGCAGTATTCAAACGAGATTCGAACGAGCGAGGCCATGGACTACCAGACTGTCGAGGTTGGGATTGACGGACCGATCGGTCGGGTGGCCCTCAACCGGCCGGACAAGTTGAATCCGCTGAGCACAATCACCCTGGCTGAGCTGATCCACGCCTTCACCGCCCTCGATCAGGTCGAGGGACTCAAGGTGGTCATCGTCAGGGGCAACGGTCGGGCCTTCTCCGCCGGGGCCGATCTCGACTTCTTCAGCCCCCGGGATCAATCGGCGACCGACACTGAGGCCGCTCCGGTCGACCGGCGGCAATCGGCTGACGCCGGTCGCCTCATGGTGGAAGCCCTGGAGCGGCTCAGAGCCGTCACCATCGCCGCCGTTCACGGGCACTGCGTGGGCGGCGGGGTTGTCCTGGCCGCCGGCTGCGACCTCAGGGTGGCCGCCGACGACACCCGCTTCTCCATTCCTGAGGTCGATCTGGGCATTCCGTTGGCCTGGGGTGGTATACCCCGGCTGGTGCGGGAGATCGGCCCGGCCATGACCAAGGAACTGGTGATGACCTGCCGTCCCTTCAGCGCCGCTGAGGCCAAGAGCCTTGGATTCATCAACCGGGTGGTGGCGGCCGAGTCGGTCGAAGCCGAGGCCGAGGCGCTGGCCGCCGATCTGGTCACGAAGTCGGCGCTGACGCTGCAGGCCACCAAACGGCATGTCAATGCGGTGGCCGAAGCAATGTCGGGCGCCGTCCGCAACTGGAACGACGCCGACGGCCTGGTGACCGCCCTCGGTGACCGCGAGTCCCGGGAATGCGCCGCCCGCTACCTCGAACGGGTCCGCCCCAAAACCTGATGTTCTGTGCGCTCAGCGCCCCGTTTCCGGGGCCTGGGGCGCACAGAAGGGTCGGGGTGGGGGCTAGGGCCGCTGGGCTGCGGCCAGGTCGGCGGCGATCTGGATGATCTGGTCCTCCTGCCCGCCCACCAGCTTGCGGTTGCCGCACTCCATCAGGATGTCGGCTCCCGACACGTTGTAGCGTTCGGCCGCCCGGTAGGCGTGCTTCAGGAAGCTGGAGTAGACCCCGGCGTAACCCATGATCAGCGACATACGGTCGAGCACGCACTCACCGTCCATGACCGGTCGTACCACATCCTCGGCGGCATCGATCATCTTGAGCACGTCGAGCCCGGTGCTGATGCCCAGCCGTTGGGCCACGGCGGCCAAGGCCTCGCAGCTGGTGTTGCCGGAACCGGCACCGAAGCGGCGGGTCGAGCCGTCGACCTGGACCGCCCCGGCCCGGATGGCGGCAATGGTGTTGGCCAGCGACAGCGACAGGTTCTCATGCCCGTGGAAACCAACCTGGGCGTCATCGCCCAGCTCGGCCACCACGGCGGTCACCCGATCGGCGGCATCCTCCAGGATCATGGCCCCGGCCGAGTCGACCACGTAGACGCACTGACAGCCGGCGTCGGCCATGATGCGAGCCTGTTTGGCCAGATCCTCGGGCGGCGACGTGTGGGCCATCATCAAAAAGCCCACCGTCTCCAACCCGATGTCGCGGGCCAGAGCGAAATGCTGTTCGGAAATGTCGGCCTCGGTGCAATGGGTGGCCACCCGCACGATGGAGACGCCGATGTCACTGATCGCCTTGATGTCGTCCTTGGTGCCGAGGCCGGGCAACATCAGGGCCGCGATCTTGGCCTGCCGGGCCTGATCGACGGCCGCCTTCATCAGGATGCGTTCGTCGACCAGGGAATGCCCGTAGTTGTAGGACGAGCCGCCCAACCCGTCGCCGTGGGTGACCTCGATGACCGGCATACCGGCGTCGTCGAGAGCAGCCACGATCGAACGCACGTGGTCGGCGGTGAACTGGTGACCCTTGGCGTGGGAACCGTCCCGCAGCGACGTGTCGGTCACCCGCACATCGAGGTGTTCGGAAAACGTTCGGGGAAGTGGGGGATGCTGGGTCATGTCGGCCTCCGGAGTGCTAGAGCGTCTGGGCGATCTCCTCGCCCACTTTGGTGGCGGCTGCGGTCATGATGTCGAGGTTGCCGGAGTAGGGGGGCAGAAAGTCACCGGCTCCCTCGACCTCGATGAAGATGGCGACGCGCCCGGTGGCCGGACCGCCGGCCCGACCCCCGCCCGCTCCCGGATCGGGGGGATCGTATTGTGGTTCGGCCGTCAACCGGTAGCCGGGCACGTAGGCCGCCACCTCAGCTACCACCTCATTGATGGAATCGGTGATCTTGTCGGTTTCGGCGTCGGCCGGAATGGAACAGAAGATGGTGTCGCGCATGATCAGGGGCGGCTCGGCCGGGTTGAGGATGATGATGGCCTTGCCCCGGCGGGCACCGCCGATCTCCTCGACCGCCCGGGAGGTGGTACGGGTGAACTCGTCGATGTTCTGACGGGTGCCGGGACCGGCCGACTTGGACGCCACCGTGGCCACGATCTCGGCGTAGTCGACCGGCACCACCCGGGACACGGCATGGACCATGGGAATGGTGGCCTGGCCGCCGCAGGTCACCATGTTGACGTTGGCCTCGGCGATGTGTTCGGTCAGGTTGGCCGGTGGTACCACGAACGGTCCCCGGGCCGCCGGGGTGAGGTCGACGGCGCGGATACCGGCTTCCCGGTAGCGGGGGGCATTGGCCACGTGAACCCGGGCTGAGGTGGCCTCGAACACGATGTCGGGCAACTCCGGGCGGCCGAGCAGCCAGTCGACACCCTCGGCCGAAGCCCCCAGCCCTTCAGCGGCCGCCCGTTTGAGGCCCTCGGAGTCGGGGTCGATACCGATCATATAGCGGGGTTCAAGGTGGTTCGACCGCAACAGCTTGTACATCAAATCGGTGCCGATGTTGCCGGAACCGACGATGGCCGCCGTCGCCTTTGCTGCAGTCGCCTTCGGTGAAGTCGCCTTCGGTGAAGTCATCGTATGGCTCCTCGCTGATCCGGCTCCAGATACGTGGTGACCGTGCCCAAGGGGCCGAAGTCGGCATCGATCCGGTCGCCCGGGCCCACCGGTTTCATGGCCCCCAGTGAGCCGGTCATCACCACATCGCCGGCCCGCAGGGGAGCGCCCCGGGCCGACAAGGTGTCGGCCAACCAGCGAGCGGCGTTCAACGGATGGTGAAGGCAGGCCGCCCCGATGCCGGTGGTGGCCTCCGACCCGTTGATGTTCATGATCATGGGCACCGTGCGGAGATCGAACTCGTCGAGCCCCACCGGTCGGCCACCCAGTACGTAGAGACCGCAGCTGGCGTTGTCGGCCACCGTGTCGACGATGGTGATGTCCCAGTTGGCGATACGGGAGTCGACGATCTCGATGGAGGGCAGGGCGTAGGCGGTGGCCCGGATGACATCGTTGAACGAATGCACGCCGTTGTCGAGATCGTGTTCCAGGACTAGAGCGACTTCGGCTTCGGCCCGGGGTTGAATGAGGCGCCCCGAGTCGATGGGCACGCCGTCGCCGTATTCCATGTCGGCGAACAGCGTGCCGAAATCAGGTTGGTCGACCCCGATCATGTCCATGACCGCCTGGGCCGTCACACCGATCTTGCGGCCACAGACTCGACGCCCGGCGGCTATGTCGGCCTCGGTGTTGAGATCCTGAATGGCGTAGGCGGCGTCGATGTCTGAGCCGGTGCCGACGATATTGCGCACCGGGTCGATGGGCGTGCCCGACTCGGCCGCCTTGCGCAGCGCCAGTGCTGCCTCTTCGATCAGGTTCTGGTCAACCATCGTGGGTGCTCCTCGTCGCTGGTTGGGTCGGTTAGACGGCGTTGACCGAGACATCGCCCAGCACCGAGTAGCGGGCTCGGGCTCGGGTTCCGGCCGTGAACGGTTTGGCATCGGTGACGGCGCCGGCCAGGACGTGCCAGCCCGCTTGCAGCTTCAGCCCGGCCCGGCCCACGTGGTTGGCCAGGTGGGCCACACAGCCCGCAGGGTCGCCGAGCAGGGCGGCGCCGGTGGCGGCCGCCACCTCGGCGTCGTCGATGTCGAACCGGCAGTCGATGGCGGCCAGATCACGGGCCCGGGGACCGATGCCGTCGCTACCCAGCACCACTCGGGCGGCCGAGGTGTTGTCGGCGATCACGTCGGGCAGGGTGAAGGAGAACGCCTCGTAGCGGGAGTCGATGATCTCGATTCCTCCGACCACCGACTGGGTGGCGTCGAGCACGTCATCGGCCGTCACCCCCGGTCCGGCCAGATCCTCGGCCAGCACGAACACCAGCTCCGGTTCGCAGCGGGGGTGGATCAGGTCGTCGAGGGCCACCGATCCGCCGTTGGCCACCACCGAGGAGGCCGGTACCCAGCCGTAGCACGGTTCGCTCACCCCCATCTGCTCCTGTTTGGCCCGCGACGTCAGGCCCAGCTTGGCCCCGGCCAGGGTGTCACCCCGGTCGAGCTGGAGCTCGAGCAGGGCGGCCTGAATGGCGTAGGCGTCGTCGATCGACAGCTGATCGACCTGTTTGGTGATGGCCTGCAGCTCCCGCCGTTCGTCGGCCCCGGCGGCCAGGTACTCGGCCCAGCGGGCGTGGTCGATTGCGGTCATGGATTCTGCCTTTCCGGCCAGGGCCGACGGTTGGCGGAGCCTGGTGCGAGACTGGGCGGATGGACTTCGAGGCTACGTCGCCCCGATTGCGAAACCGGCTTGAGCAGCTGAGCGACCGGGCCATGCCCGGCTCCCACCGTGACGTCATGGGATCGTGGCGGCTGCGAGCGGCTCTGGCCGTCACCGGGCGGGCCAACAGCGCCTGGCCCGCCGGCTCGCCCAACTGTCCGCTGCCCGAAGCCGTCGATCGGGTCGAACGATGGTACCGGCGGCGGAACCTCACCCCCCAGTTCCAGATGTTCGACGACGCCGACGAGGCTCTCATCTCCGAGCTGGACGCCCGAGACTGGGAGCACGAGGCCGAAAGCGTGGTGATGGCGAGCCGGCTCGAAGCGGCGATGGCCGCAGTGCCGTCGCCGACGAGCCGCCGTTGGACCGTCACCGTGAGCGGCGAACCGTCGCCGCTGTTCGCTGAGTTGTTGGGTGATGGCCGACGGCTGGAGGAGGTGACAACCACCGCCTTGCCCCAACGGTTTGTCACCGTGGTCGATGACCGCCGGCAGCTCCTCGGTGGAGGCATGACCACCATCGACGGGGAATGGGCCGGGATCCTGTCGATGAAGACCCAGCCCGAAGCCCGACGTCGAGGGGTGGCATCGACGGTGATACGGCAGCTGGCCGACTCGGCCATGGAGCAGGGGGCGCAGCGGGGCTGGTTGCAGGTCCAGGCCGACAACATCGCCGCAGTGACCCTGTATGAGCGGCTGGGCTTCGAAACGGCGCACCGCTACCGCTACCGATTTCAAGCCTCGGCCATTCGCTGACGGTTGGCCTCGGCCTCCCGGTGGAGCGACTTCATGTAGTCGGCCTGGGGGCTGTAGCGCATCGATCCGTTGTCGATCCAGTCGATGGCGAATTCGGCCCCCCGTCCGAACTTCGAGCGTTCCAACGGCAGCTTGATCACATCGTGAGGTTGACGAACCACCGCAACCGGCGGATCCTGCCCGGCCCGCACGGCGTCCATGCACTCCCGGAACATCCGGCGGCAGGCGACAACGCCCACGTCGCTCTTGGTCAGCTTCTCGTTCACCCGATCGGCGATCTCGCCCTGGGTCACCCAGGCCATGATGTCCTGGCCTTCGATGTAGTCGACGATGAAGGTGCCGTCGTCGCGGATCCACTCGTACTCGTAGTCGATGGTCGGCGGGTTCTCCGGCAGCTCCGCCCCCTCCGGGGCGTGCACGGTGTAGAACAGCATCCAGGTGTGGGTGTCGTCGACCGGAACCCGGATCTGCATCTGGAATACACCATTGCCGCCCACCCACATCTTGTAGGGGAAGACGAGGGGATGGCCGATCTTCCAGTCGTCGTCCTCCTCGCTCTGCCCCTCCAGCAGACGGCGCTTGATGATGCCGTGCTCGAACGGATCGAAGGCCACCTTCTCGTGTTTATTGCCGCCGAACGATCCGGGCATCGGCGTTCCCTGCTGCTGGGCGATGAACTCGAAGTAGTTCCCGTGCAGGGCCTCCACGTGGTACGGGTCGACGGCGTTCTCCATGATCTGCAGCCAGCTGCAGGGCAGCATCCCGTGGCCGATGTCGCGCACCCCGTCCATGACATAGGCCTCGTAGCGGGGCAGTTCGGGAGCAGGGTCGGGGCCGATGTAGGCCCAGATCAATCCGCCCAGCTCCTTGGCCTGCCCGGCCCTGATGCCGCAGCTCTCCCGGAACCGGGGTGAGGAGTCGGGCTCGGCCAGGATGTCGACGCACTGCCCAGCGGTGTCGAACTTCCAGCCGTGATAGCCGCAGCGCAAGCCGTCGTTCTCCACGATCCCGTAGACCATCGACGCCCCCCGATGGGGACAGCGCTCGGCCACGATGCCATAGCTCGACTCCGAGCCGCTCGACTCCGAGCCGGTCTTGAACACCGCCCAGTTTTCTCCCAGGAGCCGAGCCTTCTTGACCGGGAACTCGTCGAGTTCCCGAGTGATGGCCACCGGGTACCAGTAGTGGCGCAGCATCTCACCCATGGGCGTCCCAGGCCCGACCTGGGTCAGTTCGTTGTTCTGTTCCGGCGTCAGCATGGCGCTGGGCCTCCTGTTGTCAGTGGATCGGTTGGCTGCTATTCGACGATGGTCACCGAGCCGGTCGATCCGTCAACCCGGATGACCTGCCCGTTCTTTATCTGCGAGGTACCGAAACCGGTACCGGTGACGGCCGGGATGCCGTACTCCCGGCAGACGATGGCGGCGTGGCTCATCATTCCGCCGATGTCGGTCACACAGGCCCGGATCTTTGGGAACACGGGGGCCCAGCTGGGGGCGGTGATCGGGGCCACCAGGATTTCGCCGTCTTCCACGTCGCCGATGTCGTCGGGGTTGAACACCAGCCGGGCCGGACCTTCGGCCACGCCGGGCGAGGCCGCCATCCCGCTGACGGCGCTGTCGTCACCATCGGCCCCCAGCCAGCCGGCCACCGATTCCGAGGTGATGCCCCACAGCATGATGGTGAATGGTTCGGTCACGATTTCCGGGGGTTCACCCAGGGCCTTGGGCGGGTTCCAGTCCCGCAGTTTGTCAACGATCTCCCGGCGGCGGGCGATGCGGGGCGGCCAGTAGACCGACCCTCGGTTGGGAGCGTTGACGGCCCAGGCCGAGTAGACGTCGAACAAGACCTCGTCGATCTCGTCCCGGCGGAAGTAGAAGACGTCGTCGACCTGGCCGCAGATGCCCTCCTTGACCAGGGTGGCCCCCAGTTCACGGAGCTTGTCCCACACCACCGACATCGTCCAGTGTTCGATGTAGAAGTTGTGGTTCTCCACATAGGGGAACACCACTCGAGCCAGACCCAGCTTCTCCTGGAAGGCCTGACGGTCCTCGTCGGTCTCCAGCAGCTCGCTGTATTCCGACACGACCCGGTCCCGCTCGGCGGTGATGGCCTCGATCGGCCGGCTGATGTCGACTCCTTCTTCGATCTTGGTGATGTAGTCCCTGACGAAGGCGTAGGGGATCTCGGGATAGTCCTTCCATGTCTTGTCGTAGTGGTAGAAGCCGGTCCCGGAACTGAAGTTGAACCACGGTTCCGACACCTCGTTCCAGTACGACTCGACCTCCGTGCCGGCCAGACCGGCCTGGACCGCACCGACATCGGATGGATCATCGAACAGGCGGGCCAGACCGGCGTCCACCGCCTTCTGGGCGATGATCTTCAACTCCTCGTTGGGTCGGAACAGGTCGACCTCGACCCCGGCCACCATCTTGGCGATTCCCAGATCGGGGATCGAAGGGAAGGCCTGCTTGCAGAACCCGAAGAAGTCGAGGTAAGCGGCATAACCCAGGTTGAGGAACTCGAAGTGATACTGCCAGACCTGGAGCACGAGGTCTTTGAACCGGTGGTAGTCGCCCTGGAGTCGTTGACCGGAGCCGACGCCCAGGCCGCCAGTGATGACCGACAGCTCCTCCATTTCCGGCAGGGGGGAGAAGTCAATGGTCTTGATTTCGTCGATCGACGCTTTGATCTTGCCCAGCCAGTTGTCGTAGAGCTCGCCCCAGTTCATGAAGTAGTGACCGGCCCGCTCCATGAAATCGGGTACCCGGCTCTCGATCCTGGCCCCGTCGTCGATGGTGACCGGCGACAGGTAGGGGTAGCCGTAGAGCACCCGGAAGTCGATGCCGTCGGCGGGGGGAATCCGGTAGTGGCGGGAGTTGAACTGACTGAGGGTGGCGATGGCCAGCTCCAGGAAGGTGGAATCCCACGGTGTCATGGCCCCGCCCCAATGCATGGAGTCCCAGAACCAGAACCGGTTGTCCTCGTATTCCTTCAGATCGTCGGAGAAGACGACACTGTAGGGATACAGCTCCTCCCACCCCTCAACCCCTTCCGGTCCCTCGACCTCGAACGGACTCGGAAATCTCTTGTCAGCCTGTGAATCGGACATGGACGATGTCTCCCCTTTTCTTCTTGTTCCTAGCGAATTGTTCCTAGCGAATTGTTCCTAGCGAATTGTTCCTAGCGACATGTATTGGCTATGAGTTGTCTGACTTGTGGTGCATCGGTGACAGCAGGGTGGAAACGATCGAACCCATCGGATCTCCCGCCTTTGCTCCCACCGACTTCTTTGGTTTCTGCGACCACACCGTCTCCGGCCTCGACTGCAACATCACGACGTTCTCGCCCGCCGGCAGATGCCGGTCGATTGCCCACTCGACGTCTTGCGGGCAGCCGTAATGCTTCTCCGCTCTACGAGCCAGCATGGTGATGGCCACCAGATCTTCATCGGAGACGCACGGGGTGGACCGCCGATCATCGTCCACCTCCGTCTTCTCCACCACACCGCCATCGGTCAGCCGGTATTCGATGGCCTTGCTGGAGATCTCCCGGTGGACCACCTCCCGAAGAACCTTGTCGATCAAAAAGTTGTCGGGGGTCACCTCACCCGAGACAACGGCCTCGCCCAGACCCCATGAGGCGTCGATGGCCACCTGGGAACGGTCGCCGTTGGTCGGATTGAGGGTGAAGGCCACCCCGGAGGCCACCGGATCGACCATCTTCTGGACGCCGACCGACATGGCAATGGCCTCGTGGAGGTAGCCCATCGAATGCCGGTAGGCGATGGCCCGGTCGGTGAACAGCGATGACCAGCACTTCCGAACATGCTCGATCACGGCGTCGGTGCCCCGGATCCAGAGATAGGTGTCCTGCTGGCCGGCGAACGAGGCATCGGGCAGGTCTTCGGCCGTGGCCGACGACCGTACCGCCACCGGGACATCGTCGACTTCGCAGTGCCGGCTGAGCGCCTGATAGGCCTCGGTGACCTCGGCCCCCACCACCTCGGGTACCGGGTGCTGTTCGATCCGGTCTCGGATCTCACCGGCGATCCGGCGGTTGCCGACCAGATCGTCGTGATCGATCGACCGCAGCAGGTCGTTGACATCACTCACCAGACTCTTGTCGGACCAGATCAAGCCGTAGGCGTTGGTGGTGACGGCGAATCCAGGCGGCACCGGCAGTTCAGCTCGCATCATCTCACCCAGGCTGGCGTTCTTGCCCCCCACGAACGGCTTGTGCTCCGGTCGGTAACGATCGAACCAGACAATGTGATCAGTCATGGACGAGTCGACCTTTCGGGCGGTGAACGAGCGGATCGTCGGCAGTTCCTTGGCCCAATCGATGACCGGACAGGCCTCGCACATCATGATCTCCAAACACGGTCTGGCCCGGCCCTGGCCGAAATCCGGGCCGTCGACAGGGATTCATCGTTTGACCTCCGGTCGGGTCAGGGCCGACGGGTCGTCGAATCCAGACCACTCGTCATGCACCGCCCACTGCGGGAGCTGGTCGATCCGGGGCACCTTGATCTCCTGCACCCGGTTGCGGTAGGCCACCGTGGCATCCCAGCCCCCCGGCCCCTGCTGAGCGAACAGCTTGATACGTACATGCTCGGTGTTGTACGGCTCGCCCGGATCGTAGCCCAGCGCCGACACGGCCACCGCTCGGATGCAACCGGAGTGGGTGGACACCGCCAGCCGGGCTCCGGGGAACTGGTTGGACAGGCTGTTGATGCCGGCCCAGAACCGGCGCACACACATGGACGGTGGTTCGAAATGGAGCAGAGGTGTGGTCAACCAGTGTTGGATGGGGTCACCGCCGCCCTGTTGGGTCCGCCAGAAGCGGTCCATCTCCACCAGCCACAGCGGGCGGTCGCTGCGGGCTGAGCGTTCGAACTGTTCCAGCAGCGAGTGGTACTCCCGGAAGGCGGCGGTCACGTCCTTCAGGCCGTCGGGTGAGACGAACTGGAAATTGCGGAACTCGTTCATCGGTTCCGGATCGACGATGGTGATGTCCTTCTCGTACTGCTCCAGGCCGTCGGCCAGGCCGCGGCGGATGTGATGAGCCGTTTCCTGGGCCCGGTTGGTGGGGGCGTGGCGAAACACCACGGTTTCCCCCGAGCGCACCCGGCGGGCCAGGGTACGGCCGTAGCTGTGGGACTGCCAGGCCCCCTGAGGAGTCAGGCCGGAATCGGTGGAATAGCCCTGGGTCTCGCCGTGGCGGATCAGGTAGACGTCGTTGGCCAGCTGCCGCTGAGCCTCCGGTGGGGCCGATATCTCCTTGTTGCGGTTGTCCTCGGTCAAGGCCTGCTGAACGCTGAGATCAGCCCGCTGCCACAGGGGTGTGTCGGGGTCGACGGGCCGCCGATCGCCGGATCGCTGTCGGAACCTCTTGAGGTAGAGGGGTGAGCCGTCGCCGTCGGCCCCGGGCGGAGGTCGGTCGTCCGCCGTCCCGTTGTCGCCGGCCGGGACCTGCTCGTGGCCGTCTGTCTGTTGGTCGACGACCGCCGACCGTTGCCGCTCCCGGTACCGGGCCAGGTAGAGGGGCGCCTCGTAGCGATCGGTGGTCGGTACCGCCCCGTCGGTGGGCGCCGCCACCCGGCCGTTGTGCCCCCCGTTGCCGTCAGGGTCGTGGTCGGTGTCCGGTCGTGTCATGTCAGGAGTGCACCGTCATGAACCGTTGGTCGACCTGGCCCCGATAACAGAAGATGGCCCGCCCCATCTCCGACTCGGTCCAGGTCGTGGGTTCGTCGTCGGGGTCGAACCAGTATCCGCCGGTGTAGACCTCGTTGCGGTTGCCGGCCGGGTCGAAGAAGTACAGGCCGCAACCCCGGGTGGCCCCGTGGCGGGTCGGCCCGGCATCGATCTCCACCCCGTGGTGGGCGCAGGTGTCGGCCGCGTGTTTCAGGTCGTTCCACTCGTCGACCCAGTAGGCCAGGTGATGGAAACCGCCGTTGGGGCCGGTGAGAAAGGCGATGTCGTGGGGAGTGTGGGTACGTTCCAGGAAGCTGGTGAGTTGATGGCCGTCGTCGGCCAGGATCTGCTCGGTCAGCCGGAACTCCAGTACATCGGAGAAGAACCGGGTGACGCCGTCGACATCCTCGCACAGCAGGAAGATATGGTCGATGCGGGGCGGGTGCATGCCCACCAGGTTGTCGGGCCGGGGAGGGGGATTGATCAGCGAGAGGCCGTTGCCCACCTGGCCCTGACCGCATTCGAGGTCGACGATGTGCCCGCTGGGAGCGGTGAATCGCACGATGTCACCCGATGCCGGATCGAGCTCACCGGGGCGGTGCCGGGTGGTGGCGATTCCGGCCGCTTCGACCCGAGCCGCCAGTCGGTCGAGTTCCGACGGCTCCATGACCTTGAAGGCCAGCCCGTTGAGGCCGTAGGTGGGGGCGGCGCTGAGCATCAGCGAGTGGTGCTGGTGTTCGTCCCAGCCCTTGAGGTAGGCCTTGTCGGCGTTGCGCCCGGTCTCCACCAGACCGACGACCTCGACGTAGTAGGCCAGCGCCAGCTCCAGGTCGGGAACCCGCACGTCAGCGTGGGACAAGCGAAGAATACCGTCAGTCACGCGTCCTCCATCGGGTCAATCGTTCTCATGTATGGGTGTGGCGGGACGGAGCCCGCCACCTCGAGTTTCGGCTGGGCCGAAACTCCTGTTGTTTGGGTTGGTTTCCCTGGGGTCCATCACTCTCATGTATGGGTGTGGCGGGACGGAGCCCGCCACCTCGAGTTTCGGCTGGGCCGAAACTCCTGTTGTTTGGGTTGGTTTCCCTGGGGTCCATCGTTCTCATGTATGGGTGTGGCGGGACGGAGCCCGCCACCTCGAGTTTCGGCTGGGCCGAAACTCCTGTTGTTTGGGTTGGTTTCCCTGGGGTCCATCGTTCTCATGTATGGGTGTGGCGGGACGGAGCCCGCCACCTCGAGTTTCGGCTGGGCCGAAACTCCTGTTGTTTGGGTTGGTTTCCCTGGGGTCCATCGTTCTCATGTATGAACCGTGGCGAATCGTTCATTGATGACACCTTCGTAGTAGAAGACGGCCCGCCCCGCCTCCTCCTCGGTCCAGGTGATGGTGGGGAAGTCGGGATCGGGTCGGTAGCCCCCGGTGAAGACCTCGTTGCGAGTCCCCATCGGGTCGAAGAAGTAGATGGTGTTGCCTCTGGTCAGGCCGTGACGGGTGGGGCCGATGTCGATGCTGACCCCGTGATAGGCCAGGATGTCGGCCGCCCGGCGAACATGATCCCAGTCGTCGAGCCAGAACGAGAAATGGTGGAGCGCACCGTTGGGACCCTGCACGAACGCGATGTCATGAGGTTTGGCCGACCGTTCCAGAAAGGCGATGACCTGGTGGCCCCCGCCATCAAGCAGTTGCTCGGTCAGCCGGAAGTCCAGTACCTCCCGGAAGAAGCGGGCCACCGCCGCCACCTCCTCGGCGTGAACCAGCAGGTGGTCGATCCGGGGTGGGGCGATGCCGACCAGGCCGTCGACCATGGGCGGAGGGTTGATCAGGGGGAGGCGGCCGCCGACTTTCTCGACCTCGGCCACCAGCTCCATCTCATGACCCGACGTGAGTTCGAAGCGGATCGACTCCCCCTGTCCGACCTCTTCACCCTTGGCGATGCGCTGTACCGGGTGACCGGCTGCCTCGATCCGGGACTCGAAGTGGGCCAGATCATCGGCTTGCTCCACCTTGAAGGCGAACCGGTCGATGCCGACTCGGGTGTCGTGGCGGACGGCCAGGCAGTGGTGGTCGCGCTCGTCCCAGCATTTGAAGAAGATCCGGTCGTCGGTCCGCTCGCTGATGTCGAGCCCCATGACCTGGGTGTAGTAGGCGGCCGCCAGTTCCAGGTCGGGACAGGTGATGTCGACGTGGCTCAGGCGGAGAATCCCCATGTGACCGACGCTACAACAACTGTTTCGCTAGGTGGGAAACTATTCCGCATGAAGGAACAGCTGGCCCATCGCCATCAACTACAGTTGACGGCCATGTCCGGTAATCGGCTCACCTCGGTTACCAACGCCGTGCGGTTGATCAAGTCGTTCACGTCGACCCGCACGACGTGGGGGGTCAGCGAGCTTTCCCGCGAACTCGGGATCTCCAAGTCATCGGTCCACCGCATTCTGGCCACACTGACCGACGAAGGCATGCTGGAGCAGGATCCGGAGTCGGGCCGCTATCGCCTGGGGCTGGCCATGTACGACCTGGCCGCCGCCGTGCCCACCCAGCGAGACCTGCACGAGGCGGTGTTGTTGCCCATGACCGAGCTGCGCAACCGGACCGGCGAGACCGTGCAGGTCGGGGTGCTCGACGGCCTCCACGTCGTCTACATCGAGCGTCTGGACAGCCCCAACACGCTGCGACTGTTCACCGACGTCGGGCGCCGCAACGAAGTGCACTGCACCGGGACCGGCAAGGCCCTGTTGGCCAATCTCGCCCCCGACCAGCGGGATCGCATCCTGGCCCGACTCGAGCTGACCAAACGTACCGCCTACACCATCACCTCGACCCGCAAGTTCAAACAGGAGCTCGACAAGATCCGCCGTCAGGGCTACGCCGAGAACCGGCATGAATCGGAGGTCGGCGTCGTTTCGGTGGCCGCCCCCATCCGAGATGGAAGCAGTGTCACCATCGCCGCCATCAGCGTGGCCGGACCGGCCGAGCGAATGGACCCGCTGCGGAACCAGATCGCCCAAGCCGTCCAGCGGGCCGCTGGATTGATCTCCCACCGCCTGGGTTTTCGGGGCGGTGGCGAGTCTTGACCTTTCCCGGGCCGGAGGCCCGAGACGTTGACGTGCTGCTGCTCGATCTGGGCGGTGTCTGCGTACTCAACCCGGTCGAGCTCCACCACCGGGCCGAGGCGGCGTTCGGCCTTGCCCCCGGCACCCTCGGTTGGAAAGGTCCCCTCGACCCGGCGACCGATGACCTCTGGCAGCGCATGGTGGCGGGCGACGGGCTGACCGAACGGGACTACTGGCACCGGCGATCAGCCGAGATCGGCACCATGATCGGACGTGAACTCCCGTTGTGGGAGTACATGACCGCCGTCTACAGCCCGCCGGGCGATGACCTGATACGACCAGGAGCGGCGGCAATGGCCCGGGCCGCCCACGCCGCCGGCTTCGGCGTCTCGGCCCTGACCAACGACCTGCGGGCCTTCCACGGTCGGCACTGGCACACCAAAATCGGCTTCTTCGATCTGCTCGACCATCTGGTCGACTGCTCCGACACCGACATCCTCAAACCTGATCCCCGGGCCTACCAACGGGCGGTGGAGATCATCGGGGCCGCCTCCGATCGAGTACTGTTCGTCGACGACCAACCGCTCAACGTGAACGGTGCCCGGGACTTCGGCATGCAGGCTCAATGGTTCGACGTGGCCAACGCCCAGCGGGCATGGCAGGACGTGGCCGACCGCCTCGGCCTGACTGTCGACTGGACCGAGCCGTGACAATCCTCAGCGCCCATCAGGTCGAGGAGGCGGCCGCTGCACTGTGGCGGGCCGAGCAGGGGGGCGGCGCCGTCGAACTGTTCTCCCAACGCTTTCCCCGTTTCTCCTGGGTCGACGCCCGAGCGGTGGCCCGAGCCGTCGACCGCCTACGCCGGGACGACGGCCACCGCTTGATCGGCTACAAACTGGGCTGGACGTCGGCGGTGATGCGGGAGGCTCTGGGCATCGACCGACCCAATTGGGGGACGCTGTGGGATTACCAGCTGGTCGGCTCCGACGTCGACATCTCGCAGCTTCGCCACCCCAAGGTCGAGCCGGAGCTGGTGTACCGTAGCGGCCGGGAGCTGACCGGGTCCGATGTCGACCGAGGCGCCGTGCTGGAGGCCTGTTCGGGTTGGGCGCTGGGCCACGAGATCGTTCACCCCCGCTATCCCGATTTCACCTTCACGTGGTTGGACAACACCGCCGACAACTCGTCATCCCAGGCCGTGGTTGTTGGCGCCTTCGCCCCGCCCGTCGGTGATCCGGCCGAGGTTGGTATCGAGTTCGGTCACCAGGGCGAAACCCGAGCAGGTTCGGCCACCGCAGCCATGGGCTCCCCGGCCGAGGCCGTGGCCTGGTTGGTTCGCTCGCTGCAGGAGGAGGGATCGGGCCTGGCCGCCGGCGACATCGTCTTCACCGGTGGACTGGCCCCACCATTCGACCTGGCCAAGGGCGACCGTTACCATCTGAAAGCTGTTGGAGCCGGTGTGCGACTGGCTGAGGTGGGATTCGAGGTGATCGAGACAGCATGAGCGGAGGCGCACCGACCATCGGCGACGAACAGCGATGGGATGATGCCGCCCGCCTGTTGCTGGAGGCCCGCCGCACGGGCACCACGATCGCCGCCCTGCCCCCGGCCGTCACCCCCCAATCGTTCGCCGACGGATATCGCATCCAAGACCGCCTCCTCGCTCTTGACGGCCGCGACATCGGCCTGATCAAGATCGGTTGCACCACGGCCGAGACCCAGCGGATCATGAACCTGGATGAGCCCATCGGTGGATGCCTGGCCGCTGAATCGGTGCACGCCGCCGGTGCTGTTCTGGCCGCCGACTCCTTCCACCACCAACCGTTGATCGAATGCGAGTTTGCCATGCGGTTGGCCGCCGACATTGCTCCCACCCGATCGTTCCCGTCATCGGCCGAGGCCATGGCCATGGCTGATGCCGTGGCTCCTGCCCTGGAGTTGGTCGACGGCCGCTTTCACGACCAGCTGGGCATCGCCGGTCCCAGCGTGGTGGCCGACAACTCCATGGCCACCGCTGCCGTCATCGGTCGCGCCATCGAACTGGGCGACAACTTCGATCCCGGTCACCTGGCGGCCACCACCGTGACCTTGGCTGCCGTTGATCCCGTCGACGGATCCGAACAGCGGTTGGCCCAAGGTGTGGGGGCAAATGTGTTGGGAGACCCCTGGCGATCATTTCATTGGGCGCTGCAACATCTGGCGGCCCGGGGCCGCACGGTGGCTGCCGGTACCTGGATCATCACCGGGAGCTGCGCCGGGGCGCCGGTGGCACCACTGGACTGTCGACTGCTGGCCCGATTCGACGGGCTGGGCGATGTGTCGGTCACGATCGCCGACCGGCTTAGGGCCAACAGTTGACCAGGCAGGAGCGGGCCACCACACTGGCTGCCATGTCCGACTCCGAGCCGGCTGACGCCGTCAACGACCTTGATGACGTCACCCTGGTAACCCCCCGGGGTGCCTTCCCCCATCTGCGGCGGGTGGGTGAAACCGTCTATGTGTCCGGCACCAGCGCCCGGCGGCCCGACAACACCATCGCCGGAGCCTCGGTCGACGCCATGGGCACCACCGATCTCGACATCGAGGTGCAGACCACGGCGGTACTGGAAAACATCGAACGGGTACTGGCCACAACCGGCCTCGATCGCAGTCACCTGGTCGAGGCCACCTGCTTTCTCGTCTCCATGAACGACTTCGGTGGCTACAACCGGGCTTGGGCCTCGTTCTTCACCGACGGAATCGCGCCGGCTCGAACCACGGTGGCCGTGCACCAGCTGCCCCACCCCCATCTACTGATCGAGATCAAGGCCACTGCAGTCGGACCCATGGCGCCACGGGGTGAAGGCTGATGGCTGACGTGGCCCCGGTGCCGGCCAAACCACCCCGGGTCGACATGCACGCTCATTTCTATCCACTGATGTCGCGTCAGGAGGCGGCCGTCCTTGGGCTGGGGGAGGCCACACCGTGGCTTCGGGACAACGGCGACGGCACCGGTCACATGATGGTGGGCGACGACGAGTACCGTCCGGTGCAGGCCCCGCTGTGGGACCCGGCGGCCCGGCTGGACGAAATGGATGCCCACGGGGTGAGCGTCCAGGTGATGTCGGCCACCCCGATGCTGTTCGCCTATGCCGCCGAACCCCGAGATGCCCAGCGGTGGGCGGCGTGGGTCAACGACCAGGCGGCGGAGATGGCCGAGACCGATCCGGTACGACTCCGTAGCCTGTGCCAGGTACCGCTGCAGGATGTCGACGCCGCCTGCACCGAGATCGAGCGGGCCAAGGAGTGCGGTCATGTCGGGGTCCACATCGGCAACCACGTGAACGGCCGCAATCTCGACGATCCCGAGCTGCTCCGCTTCCTCCACTACTGCGCTGATGTCGACATGGCCGTGCTGGTCCACCCCTGGGACATGATGGCCGGCGAGCGCATGGTGAAGTACATGCTGAAGTGGCTGGTGGGCATGCCGGCCGAAACCCACCTGGCCATCCTTTCGCTCATCCTGTCGGGAGCGTTCGAACGGCTGCCTCGCCACCTCCGGATCTGTTTCACCCACGGCGGCGGCAACTTCGCCCAACAGCTGGGCCGGGTCGACAACGCCTGGCATCGGCGCGACATCGTGCGGGCCGACTGTCCCCATCCGCCATCGACCTACGTAGACCGTTTCAGCGTTGACTCGGCCGTGTTCGACGACTCGACGCTGGGCTTCCTGGTCGGGTTGATGGGGGACGACCGGGTCATGTTGGGCTCCGACTACCCCTTCCCCCTGGGCGAATTGGAGCCCGGCGAGCTGATTGCCGGGTCGGTCAACCTGTCGGCCGAGGCCAAGGCCAAGCTGGCCGGGGCCAACGCCGCCCGCTTCTTCGGCCTGGGCCCGCTGGAATCGGGGCCGACTACAGCTTGACGTACTCGAAATCAACCGGTTTCTGGTGAATGCCGGTCGATGGGGGAGCAACCCAGCCGGCCATCCGGCCCGGTTCGGTCACCCCGACCATTAGCGACTTGACGTGGGCCCGTTCCTCGTCGGTGGGCAGCCAGTCGGCCGCTGAAGCCGCCCAATCGTCGTCGCTGACCAGGGCGCCGCCGGGTGAGACGTGATGGTTGCGGAAGGTTCCGACGTCGCGGTGGAAGCCGACGTGGGGCAGTTTGATCTCGAAGTCGACACCGGCCTTGGACAACGTTCGGTTCCAGCGGTCGATGCCCTTCTGGCAGTCCTCGGTGTAGTCCTCCCGCAGGGTTTCGTTGAGGGCCGACAGCTCGGCCACTTCCTTCTGTTCGATCCGCTGCTCCGGGCCGTCGCCGGCCACATCGGGCACCAGCCGAGTCGAGGATTTCAGCACATGGTCATCGTTTCGTCGCTCCTCCTGGAACCGCCCCTTGAGCCCGGCGGCGAAGTAGTTGGCGGCGTTGGTCGAGGTCTCGGCCCCGAACAGGTCCAGCGACACCGAGTAGTGGAAGTTGACGTACTTCTGCAACAGGTCGAGGTTGATGCCGCCGTGGTCGTGCACGTCGTCGGTGTCGTGCTCGCGCATCAGCTCGATGGTTCGCTCCACCACCCGGCCCACGCCGGTGGCCCCCACGAACATGTGATGGGCCTCCTCTTTGAGCATGAAGTCGCAGGTCCGGGACAGCGGGTCGAAGGCCGACTCCCGCAACGAGGCCAGCTGATACTTGCCGTCGCGGTCGGTGAAGTACGTGAACATGAAGAACGACAGCCAGTCGGGCGTTTCCTCGTTGAAGGCACCGAGGATCCGAGGGTTGTCGGGATCACCGGAGTGGCGCTCCAGCATCTCGTCGGCCTCGTCCCGGCCGTCACGGCCGAAATACCGCTGGAGCAGGTAGACCATGGCCCACAGATGGCGGCCCTCCTCCACGTTGACCTGGAACAGGTTGCGCATGTCATAGAGCGACGGTGCGGTCAGGGACAGATGACGCTGCTGCTCGACCGACGCCGGCTCGGTGTCGCCCTGGACCACGATCAGTCGCCGCAGGTCGGAGCGGTACTCTCCCGGCACCTCCTGCCACACGTCCTGGCCCTTGTGCTCGCCGAAGGCGATCTTGCGGTCCGGTTCCGGCTCGGCCAGGAAAACGCCCCAGCGGTAGTCGGGCATCTCGACATGATCGAAGTGGGCCCAGCCCTCCCGGCCGACGTCGACCGCCGTTCGCAGGTACACCGGGTTGGTCTTGAACGCCGCCGGGCCCAGTTCCTCCCACCAACGGATGAACTTGGGCTGCCATTGCTCCAGCGCCCGTTGCAGCCGACGATCACCGGCCAGGTCGACGTTGTTGGGGATCTTGGCATCGATGTCCACGGTTGCCATGGTGTTACACCCTTCGGGGGTCGTAGTCGGGTCGGGAGCCGCTGCCGAAGCGGCGTAGGGCGCCGTTGGGTCCAACGGCGTTGGGTCGCTGGAAGATCCAGTTCTGCCAGGCCGTCAGCCGGGCGAAGATCTTGGTTTCCATGGTCTCAGGTCCGACGAAACGGTAGTTGGCCTCCATACCGGTCAGAGCGTCGGGGGAGAAGCTGTTGCGTTCCTCGATGGTGAGCCGAATCTCGTCGGACCAGTCGAGGTCGTCGGGGGCGAAGGTGATCAGCTCGACGTCGAGGGCGTCGGCCGCCGCCAGTTCCTTGCCCGCCGCCTGAAGGGCCCGGGCCAGGACATCGGGGCGGCCCCAGAACCGGGTCTGCAGCCGGGACAGGCCGTTGGCCATCGGGTACCAGCCACCGCCGTGGGGGTCGTCGGCGTTGCCGTTGGCCGCCGTCAATCGGATCGTGGCCGGTTCGGGCGGGGTCTGGCCCCGGTCCCGCAGGTCCTCCCAGGTGCCGTCGAGCATGAAGCTGCGGTCGGCGGCCAGCACCAGTTCGGCCAGTGTCCCGGCGTAGCAGCTGCCGGGCTCGATCAGGGTGAAGAGGGAACGGGACGACACGTCGATCCGCTTCAGGGTGCGAGACCAGAACAAGCGGATCTCCCGCACCAGCCAATGATCGGGATGGTCGGCCAGGATCTGCTCGGCTTGGGCCACGTTATCCAGGCGGCCCTCGGTCCGGAAGATCCAGGTTCCGATCTCGGATTCGTTGAGGCGCAGATGAAGGATGAGGTCGTCGAGTTCCCGCACCGATCGCAGGAGCCAGGCCCGTGATCCGGCGGCCACCATCTCGTCGGTGACCGCCGGCTCGCCACCGGTGGGCCCGGTGACGGTGATGGTGGCGGCCCCGTTGGCCCGGTCGATGACGGCGGCAACGGTCGAGTAGCTGATGTTGTCGCCCTCGATGGTGCGGGACAGCGGCGTCAGTTCGATGCCGGTGGCGTCGTCGGGCCGGTCTGACTCGGCGGCCCGGACCGCCGCTCGCTGGGCGATGAGTTCGTCCCAACCGCTGGCCGGGGCCAGGTGGTCGACCAGGCCCCAGACCACCGCTGTTTCGCCCCGTACCCCTTCGGTCCGGGTGGCGAAGGCGTCGGCCAGGTCGCGGCGGACGTGGCGTTTGTCGACCACCCGGGTCAAACCTCCGGTTCCGGGCAACACCGCCAGGAGGGGGATCTCGGGCAGTGAGACGGCCGACGCTTTGTCGTCGATCAGCAGGATCTCGTCGCAGGCCAGCGCCAGTTCATAGCCGCCGCCGGCTGCGGTGCCGTTGACGGCGGCGATCCAGGTCTGCCCCGAGTGTCGGGTGGCCTCCTCGATGCCGTTGCGGGTCTCGTTGGTGAACTTGCAGAAGTTGACCTTGTGCTCGTGGCTGGAGCCGGCCAGCATCTGGATGTTGGCCCCGGCACAGAAGATTTTGTCGAGACCGCCGGTGACCACCACCGCTTTGACGTTGGGGTGCTCGAACCGGAGCCGTTGCACCGCGTCGTGGAGCTCGATGTCGACGCCGAGGTCATAGGAGTTGGTCTTGAGTTCGTAGTCGTGGCGGAGTCCGGACTCCGGATCGACGGCCATGATCAGGGTGGCCACCGCTCCGTCGACGGTGATGGTCCAGTGGCGGTACTGATCGGGCGACGTTCTGAAGTCGATGATGTCGGCACTCACGGGGGCTCCCGGGCTTGATGGGCTCTGCAAAGATTCTACAGTTCACTCGATGGACGTCAAGATCATGTAGCATGTCTGGCGGAAGGCCAACCTTTGTTGGCAGGGGAGCGAGTACGATGCATCAATGGCTGATCGTCGGCGATCTGTAGCACGTTCCACGCCTGCTGCGCTGGCTCCGGTACTGGGCGCCAACCGGGACCGATCGGCCACGGCTGACTCCAGCCGGGGTTTGTTGATGACGGTGATGGGCGAGTACGTGCTTCCCTCCGGCGGCCATGTCTGGACGCAAACGGTCATCGCCCAGCTGGAGCTGCTGGGTGTGCAAAGCAAAGCCACCCGCCAGGCATTGGCCCGTATGGAGAAGCAGCAATGGCTGAAGCGGGATCGGGTTGGGCGCCGCACCCGGTGGCTGTTGACCGACTCGTTCGCCGAGTTGTTGACCG
Source organism: Acidimicrobiales bacterium (assembly GCA_965216685.1). Taxonomy (GTDB): domain Bacteria; phylum Actinomycetota; class Acidimicrobiia; order Acidimicrobiales; family SZUA-35; genus JAHELU01. The sequence goes on along the minus strand of OZ244195.1, from coordinate 139,891 downwards.
AGGGGGCGGAACGAATCTATGGATTCGGCCGGCGGCCACGGCCGTGGGACGGGCGCTGGCTGGTGGTGCAGGCCACCGTGCCCGAAAGCGAGCGCAACGTTCGCTACCGGATGGGACTTGGGCTCAACTGGGCCGGCATGGGCTCGCTGGGCCAGGGGCTGTGGATCTCGCCGTGGCTCGAACAGGAGCCGGCGGTGACCGAGCTGCTCGATCGGCTGGGAGTCAGCGCCAGCTCCTTCCGGGCCGAGCTGGGGGCGTTGGGCTCCGGCCCCGATCTGGTGGCCACAGCCTGGGATCTTCCCGCCCTGACCGAGCGCTACCACCAGTTCCTGGCTGCCACCGCCGCCTTGGAACACCAGGCCATCAGCCGGCTCGACGGCGCGGCGGCGGCCACCGAACTGGCCGCCCTGGTGCACCGCTGGCGCACGTTCCCCTTTCTCGATCCCGACCTACCGGCCGAGCTCCTACCGGCCGACTGGCCGGGGCCGGCCGCGGCCCAACGATTTGGTGACTTGCGGTCTGCGCTTCGCCAGCCGGCCCGACAGTGGTGGGCCGACCTCGATGCCGGCTACGACCCCCGAACCGCCCCAGACTGAGAGCCTGCAGTTCCAGGGTCGTGAGGTCACAACACTGTCGGCAGCCACAACGCGGTGGCCGGTGCGGCAATGACGATGGCCAGTCCCAGGAGCTGCAGACCCATGAACTGGAACATGCCGGCATAGATGTCCTTCAGGTCCCAGTGGGGGGCCACACCCTTCAGGAAGTAGGCCGACAAGGCCACCGGCGGGGAGAGCCATGCTGTCTGCAAGGTCACAGCGACCAGGATGCTGAACCAGACCAGATTGATCTGCAGCTCCACCACCACCGGCAGCAGGATAGGAACGAAGATCAACACGATCGGTACCCATTCCAGCGGCCACCCGAGCACGAAGATGAAGATCAGTATCAGCACCAACATGATCAGCGGCGGCAGGTCGAGTGACACCAGGGCGTCGGCCACGAAGTTGGCGCTACCCAACCGGGAAAACACAGCGCCGAAGAAGTTGGACGCCACCACCAGGATCATGATCATCGAGCCCGTTTCCAAGGTGGCGATCAGCGCCCGTTCCAGCTTCTTGACCCCGAACCGGCCGCTGAGCATGGCCAGTACCATGGCCCCGAGGGCGCCCATGGCCGACGCCTCGGTCGGGGTGGCCCAACCCCACAGGATCGACCCCAGAGTTGCCGTGATCAGCACCATGGGCGGAATGATGCCGACCAGGATCTCGCGAACGATCTCGCTCCGGTTCTCCGCCCGGTCTTCTTCGGCCAGGGGCGGTCCCAGCTCGGGGTTGCGGCGGGTCCGTAGCAGGGCGTAGCCGGTGTAGAGGCCGCTGAGCAGCAGGCCGGGAACAATGGCGGCGGCGAACAGTTCCAGGACCTTGACGCCAACGACGGGAGCCATGACCACCAACATGATGCTGGGGGGAATCAAGATGCCGAGCGTTCCTCCCGCGGTTATGGCACCGGCCGACAGCTTGGTGTCGTAGCCGCTGCGGGTCATCGAGGGGATGGCCATCAGCCCGATCAGGGTCACCGACGCCCCGACGATGCCGGTGGCTGCGGCGAACACCGTGGCGGCGGCGATCACGGCCAGATACAGCGATCCTTTGAGATTGGCCAACGCCAGCTGCAACGCCCGGAACAACCGGTCCATCAGGCCGGCCTGTTCCAACACGTAACCCATCAGCAGGAACAGGGGAACGGCGGCCAACGTCACGTCGGTCATGACCTCGTAGGTCTTGTTGGTGAATAGATTGAAGGCGGTCGTACCGAAACCGACGAAACCGAAGCCGAAACTGATCACCAGTAGCGTCTGGGCAATGGGGAACCCGACGATAATGGCGCCGAACAGGAAGGCCAGCATGATGATGCCGATCCATTCGGTGCCGATCCCGATGTCGATTTGGGCCAGCAGGGCCAGCATCATTGCCATTCTCCTGACCGGGCGGTCCGTATTGATTTGACCAGCTCCGAGATCGACTGCAGAAGCCAAAGGAGAAGTCCGACGGCCAACGCCACTTTGAGCACCCACAGCGGCAGGCCCGATGTGCTGGTGATCACCTTTTCCCGGATGCGGAACGAATCCAGCGCCTTGTCGGTGGCGATCCACAGGGCCACCAATAGCGCCGGAATGAACAGCAGCCCGTAGACGACGGCATCGGTCCATGCTTGTCGCCGGGCCGACCAGTTCCGGTACACGAAATCGGTGCGAATGTGGCCACTCCGTTTCAGCGTGAAGGCAGCCCCGATGATGAAGTGGATCGAATACAGGAAGTAGGCCATGTCGTTGGCCCAGGAGATTGAGTCGCTGAACAGTTCCCGGGCGAACACGTCGGCCGCCAGCACCAGCATCAAACCCAGACCGAGCCAAGCCACTACTCGTCCCGTCCCTTCCGAGACGGCGTTGATGGCATCAACGCCGCCCCGGTCGGTATTCCACGGTTCGTCGATTTCAGTGCCTTTGACGTCGACCTCTACGCCGTAGTCGGCGGCGATCTGCGACTCGAGATCACTCACCGGGGTCCTGGCCCACCTTCTCCGGGTAGTAGGTCTCGCCGATGGTCTGGTACAGCTCGGTGATGGTGAGGCGGTAGGGCATGACCTTTTCGGCGTAGGCCTGCTGGGAGGCTCTAACCTCGGCGAAGAACGGATCGCTCTGCTCGAGCTCTTCCGCCACTTCGTTCCAGGCGTCGGCGAAGGCGTCGTAGAACTCGGGAGGCGTGTTCCAGATGTTGACTCCCTGGTCCTGGAGTGAAGCCACCGCTTCGGCGTTGACCGTGATCGACAGGTTTTCACAGTCGACGATGGCGGCCTGGGACGCCACCCGGATGATCTCCTGGAGATCAGCCGGCAGTCCCTCGAACCAGTCGACGTTGAACAGCATCTCACCGATGTCGGTGGATTGGTGGAGACCCTGCAGGTAGTAGTCGTTCCAGACGTCCTGGAAGCCGAGGGCGGTGTCGTCGGCTGGTGAGATCCATTCGGCTCCTTCGATGAGGCCGCTGTTGGCGGCCGGAATGATCTCCGAGCCGGGCATGGCTATGGCCTCCATGCCAACCTTGTTGAACGAGTCGCCGGGCAGGCCGGGAGGGGAGCGGAACTTGATGCCCTGCAGGTCGTCCAAGCTGGTGATCTTCTCCGAGAACCAGCCGAAGGGGTCCGGACCCATGGGGCACACCGGCATGGGCATGACGTTCACCCCGATCTCCTCCTGGTAGAGACGGTTGTAGAGCTCGAGCCCGCCGCCGTCATACATCCAGGCCAACGACGTGTTCTGATCCATCCCGGTCGAACCGACCGGGGGATTGGAGAACAGGGCGGCTGCGGCATTCTTGCCGTTCCAGTAGTTGGACCAGGCAAATCCGACCGGCACGGTTTCGTCGTTGACGGCATCAAGGATCTCCAGGGCGCCGACCACACCGCCGGACGGTACGACTGTGGCCACCAGCCGGCCGCCCGACATCGTGTTGACACGCTCGCCCCACTGTTCGATCACGGCGTGGTAGACCGATGTGGCCGGCACGCCGGTCTGAACCGTGAACTCGATGGTGTCGCCCTGGGTGAGTTCGACCGTTTCGGCGTCGTCGGCCGACTCGTCATCATCGGTCGATTCGTCGGAGTCGGAGCCGGCTTGTTCGTCGGCCTCGTCGTCGCCGGTGGCCGAATCGTCGCCGCCGATGGCGTCACTGGTACAAGCGGCGGAGGCCAAGGCCAGTGCCAGAAGGCTGATCAGCAGCCGCAGCATCAATCCGGCGCGTCGCGCCCTGCCGTACGGATCTTTGGTGGTCACGTTGTTCCCCTTCCCCGCCGTCCTTCTTGCTCCCGACGGTTGTATCGGCCGGAACTTCCGGCCGGTGCCACGTTCGCTGATGGTTTGGCGGCCGCCTTTCCCCTGTTACCCCGTTAGGCCGTCTAACGAACAATGACCGAATAACGGTACATTCTTGTCTATCGATCGTCAAACGCCGCCCGTCAGGACGACGGCCGGCCCAGCGTTTGGGCCAATAGGACGATGGGGTGGACCGGCCTGACACCGGCCAGCCGAGCCGATTGGGAGCGACAGGAGTACCCGGTGGCCGCCACCGTCACCGGAGCCGGGCCCGAGCGGGCCGCCTCGATCTCCCCGGCCCAGGCGGCGTTCCACACCGCTTTCGACAGTTCCTGGTTATCCTTCTCGTGGCCGAAGATACCGGCCATGCCACAACAGCCCACCGGCCCGGCGTCGACGTCGAATCCCGCCGCCGCTAAGGCCCCGGTCCATTCGAGCAGCCAGCCGGGGCCGATGGCCTGCTCGGCGCAATGACCGAGAAGCCGGACCGACCCGGCCCGACCGTGACCATGCCGGTTGGCCCGGGGTAGGCGGTGGCGACGGTCGGCCACCACGGTGGCCAGACCGACAACGGCCTCGGACGGATAGCCGGGATCGATGAGGCGGTATTCATGGTGGTGGAGGAGCGATGTGGCCGGCTCGAGGACCACGGCCTTGGCTCCGGTCGCCCGCACCCGCTCGATGAGATCGGCCTGTCTCCGGGCAGCCCGCGTGAAGGCCGGACGGCGGCCCTTGACGTGGTCGAACTTGCCCGACGGGACCAGATCGGCCAGGGCTGTCTGGTAGCCGAGTGCCGCCAGCACGGCACCGGTCGCGGCCAGCACCTCCGGCTCCAGGACGGCGCTGAACACGTCGGGCACGACGACCAGGTCGAGCGGGGCGCCACAACCATCACGCTCGGCTTCGGCCAAGCTACGTAGACCGGGGCGTGACTGGGCCGGGATGGGCGGCAGATCAACCAACCCCAGCGCTCGGGCCATCGCCGTGAGCCCCAGGTTGGCCAGCGGGGCGACCCTGGAGGCCACCGTGGCCGCCTGTTCAAAATGGGAGAGTAGGTAGTGGGCGACGGGTCGACGACGGTCTGAGTAGTAACGTTCGAGGAAGCGGGACTTGAGTTCGGGTATGTCGACCTCGACCGGGCAGCGACCGGTGCAGGCCGAACAGGACAAGCACTGGCCGAGATTGTCGGCCAGGTCGTCCTCGAATCGCCCGTCGTGGGTCCGCCCACTCGCCGTCGACCACAGCCAGTGTCGCATCAGGTCGGCCCGACCCTTGGGCGACAACGCCGGATCCCGCGTCGCCTGATACGACGGGCACATCACCTCCTGCTCGTGATGGTGATGACACAGGCCATTCCCGTTGCAGGCAAAGGCGTGGTGGTAGCGGCGGCGCACCTCCACCGGGACCGATCGGTTGTAGTGGCCTCGTAGGGCGACATCGTCGACGGTCAGCAGCGGTTCTGAACTGTGGTCGGGGCGGTAGAGCTTGCCCGGGTTGAACAGGTCGTCGGGGTCGAAGGCCGTCTTGATCCGTCGCATGACCGCCACGACGTCGGGGTGGAGGAACTGGTCGACGGCCGCGCTCCGCAGTCCCCGACCGTGCTCGCCCCACAGCAGACCACCGTGTCGGCCCACCGCTTCCACCACCTGGTCCGACACCTCGACCAGCATTCGCTCGTGAGCGGGATCGGTGGTGTCGAGTGCCGGACGGACGTGGACACAGCCCACGTCGGCGTGCCCGAACATGGCATAGGTCAGCCCGTGACCGTCGAGGATGGCTCGGAACTCGGCGATGAAGTCCCGCATGGCCGCCACTGGAACGGCACAGTCCTCGACGAAAGCGGTGGGCCGGGCCGACAGTTGCGGCCCGCCGACCTCCACCTTGGCCAGTAGACCAACGGCATCGGCCCGGATCTTCCAGGCCGCCCGCTGCTGCTCGCCGTCGTCGATGACGGACCATGACCGGCAGCGGCCCAAGCCGGCCAGCATCTCGGTGGTGGCCTCCAGATCGAGTGGCTCGACGGAGCTCGAACCGGTCGGGGGGCGATGGTCGACCCGGGAGAACTCGATCAGGAGCACCGCTTGTGCCGCGGCGGGGACAATGTCGGCCAACGCCGCCCAGGCCGGGGACGCCTGGCCGGCCTGCAGCGTCAGTTCGTCGAAGGTCTCGATGGCGGTCGGCCCGGTACGGCGCAACTCCACCGCATCGGCCAGAGCGTCGTCGAAGCTGGAGTAGAAGGCGACGATCAGCCGCTTGTCGGCGGGCAGGGGCTGCAGGGTCAAGGTGGCCGTTACGACAATGCCCAACGTTCCTTCCGACCCGACGATCAGTGGGACCGGATTGATCATGCCGTCCTGGTGAAGCCGGTCGATGCCGTATCCGGTGAAGCCGCGGGCCAGTTCCGGCAGGGTGAACCGGTCGATGGCCGAGCGGTCGAGAGTCAGGAGTTGTTCCCAGATACGCCCAACCGGTCCACCGGCGCCGGCCCGGCGCCCGGCTTCGGCTACGGTCACTGGTTCGGCCCGGAACAGGGAGCCGTCGGCCAGAAGCAGCTCGACCGATTGCACGTGGCGGTTGGTGCGACCGTAGACCATCGACCCTTTCCCCGCGGCGTCGGTGGCGATCATGCCGCCGACGGTGGCCCGACTGACGGTTGAGGCATGAGGGGCCCAGAACAGGCCGTCGTCGGCCAGCCGGCGGTTGAGTTCGTCGGCCACCACCCCCGGCTCGACCACGGCGATGCGGTTGGTTGCATCGACCTCGATGATCCGGCACAGCCGCCGTTTGGTGTCCACGATGAGACCGTCGCTCAGGCTTTGGCCGTTGGTTCCCGTACCCCCACCCCGGGCCACGACCGGTAGTCGGTCGGTGGCGGCGTGATTCTCGGCCAGGAGGTCGGCCAACTCGGCGACGGTGGCCGGGACGGCCACCGCCTCCGGCAGCCGTTGGTAGACGGAGTTGTCGGTGGCGTACACCACCCGGGTGGCCTTGTCGCGGCGGACCAGCTTCGGTCGGTCGGGTGTCGGCTGGCCACCGGACATCTGGGCTCCTCGGTGTTGCGTCTGCGGTCGGTCCATTTCCGGTACCCAGATTGGCCGGATTATTGTTGAGACGCCAGGTCCACGACGAGGAGTGTTCAATGCACTGTCAGCATTACGAGTTGGGGCTGGACGGCGCCGACACCGCCTTCAGCATCGATGCTTCAAGCGTCACCTTCGGCCCGGGGTGTCTGGCCGAGGCCGGAGACCTGGCCAAGAGCATGGGCCTGGCCCGGGTGGCGGTGATGACCGACGCCGGGTTGGCCTCCACCGCCCACGTGGCCACGGTCCTGGATTCGTTGGCCCAGGCCGGGGTCGACGTCGCCCTCTACGACTCGGTTCGGGTCGAGCCGACCGACGAGTCGTTCCTGGCCGCCACCGTCTTCGCCGTTGACGCCAAGGTCGACGGCTTCATCTCGGTTGGCGGCGGGTCGGTGATCGACACCACCAAGGCGGCCAACCTGTACTCCACCCACCCGGCCGACTTCCTGGCCTACGTCAACGCCCCCATCGGCCAGGGCCAACCGGTTCCGGGGCCGCTCAAACCCCATATCGCCTGCCCCACCACCTCGGGGACCGGATCTGAGTGCACCGGGATCGCCGTGTTCGATCTGTTGGACATGAAGGCCAAGACGGGCATCGCCTCCAAGATGTTGCGGCCGACCAGGGCTCTCATCGACCCCGACTGCACGTTGACGTTGCCGGCCAACGTGGTGGCGGCCAGCGGCTTCGATGTGCTCAGCCACGCCCTTGAGTCCTACACCGCTCGCCAGTACACCCGGCGCCCGGCCCCGGCCGCACCGTCGTTACGGCCATCCAGCCAGGGAGCCAACCCGTGGAGTGACCTGGGTTGTCGGGAAGCGCTACGTCTCCTGGGTGTATACCTGGAGCGAGGGGTGGCCGATGCCGGCGACATCGAAGCCCGCCATAAGCTGATGTGGGCCGCCACCCTGGCCGGTATCGCCTTCGGCAACGCCGGCTGCCACGCCCCTCACGGCATGTCGTATTCGGTGTCCGGGCTGTGCCGGGACTTCCAGCCCGACGGGTATCCGGCCGAAGCTCCCATCGTGCCACACGGCATGTCGGTCATCGTCAATTCCCCCTCGGTGTTCCGGAGAACGGCGGCCCACGACCCCGATCGCCATCGTGACGGAGCAGGGTTCCTGGGGGCCGATACCTCCGACGTCGGCCCGAGCGAGGCCGGTGACGTACTGGCCGACCGCATCATCGACCTGATGAGGACGACCGATATGCCCAACGGGTTGACCGGCGTTGGTTATAGGGAGGACGACATCGACGATCTGGTGGCCGGCTCGATCAAGCAGCGCCGCCTGCTCGACAACGCGCCCATCGAAATCCACGAAGAAGAGCTGACCGCTCTCTACCGGGGCGCCCTCAGCTACTGGTAGCCCACCGGCCCCGTGACAAAATTGCAGTAGAAAACGAGGGCGAACCTCGTTTTCTACTGCAATTCTCCGAAGTGGAGGGCCGCGATGGGGTTGAATGGATAGCTCATGCTGCTGTCCATCACCTCGACCACCCCCGACGCCACCGACCTGGGCTACCTGCTGCACAAACACCCGGATCGGGTGCGGACCGTCAGCGTCGGTCACGGCACGGCCCACGTGTTCTATCCCGAGGCCACGCCCGACCGTTGCACCGCCACCCTGCTGGTGGAGATCGACCCGGTGGCCCTCAGCCGCCGTCGCAAAGGGGCCCCGGCCCACAACCTGGAACCCTATGTGAACGACCGGCCCTACGCCGCCTCGTCGATCCTCAGTGGCGCCCTGCGCCAGGTGTACGGCTCGGCCCTGGCCGGCAAATGTGAACCCCGACCCGAGTTGGTGGCCACCCCGCTCGACCTGGAGATCGAACTACCGGTCGTTCCTGTCAGGGGCGGTCAAGATGTTCTGCACCGGCTGTTCAAGCCGCTGGGTTATGAGATCTCGGCGGTGCCGCTGCCGCTCGATCCCCAGTTCCCCGACTGGGGCGACAGCCGCTACCTCCAGCTGACCTTGCGGGCTCGTCTGACGGTGCAACGGGCCCTTGAGCACCTCTTTGTCCTACTCCCGGTGCTGGATGACCGGAAACACTACTGGATTGGATCGGCCGAGGTCGACAAGCTGCTACGGCGGGGGGCGGCCTGGCTGGGTGATCACCCCGAGAACGAGCTGATCGCCCGTCGTTACCTGCGGTACGGCGGCCTGGCCCGTCAGGCCCTGGCCCGCTTGGCCGAGGAGGATGACGACTCGGACGCCGCCGATGAGGCCAACGACCGGGCCGAGGCCGAAGTCGAGAAGCCGCTCAGCCTCAACGAACAACGCCTGCAAGCGGTCACCACCGAGGTGGCGGCGGCCGGTGGCGGCCGGGTGCTCGACCTGGGATGCGGTGAGGGACGCCTGCTCCAGCGACTACTGGCCGAGCCCTCGGTGGCCCACCTGGTCGGCGTCGACGTGTCCATCGGAGCGTTGGAACGAGCCGAGCGTCGGTTACGGCTCGACCAGATGTCGCAACGGCGGCGGGAGCGGATCGAGCTTCTCCAGGGGGCGCTCACCTACACCGATGACCGTCTCACCGGATTCGACGTGGCCTGTGTGGTCGAAGTGGTCGAACACATCGACGGCGAACGCCTCGACGTGTTCGCCCGGGTCCTCTTCGGTCACGCCGGCCCGACGACCGTCATCATGACCACCCCCAACCGGGAGTACAACGTGAACTTCGACGGCCTCGACCCGAACCGGCTGCGCCATCGTGACCACCGCTTCGAGTGGACCCGGGCCGAGTTCCGGTCATGGGCCGAATCCGTCGGCCAGGAGTACGGCTACTCTGTTCGCTTCGACGGCATCGGACCCGACGATCCCGCCACCGGAACCCCAACCCAGATGGCCGTCTTCCGGCGGGGCATCGAGGGGGCGCCATGACCGAGCTCAACGCCACCATCGAACTACCAGAACTGGGCCTGGTCATGCTGTGCGGGGCCTCCGGTTCGGGAAAGTCGACCTTCGCCCACCGTCACTTCTCCGACACCGAAGTCGTGTCCAGCGACCGCTGCCGAGCCCTGGTGGGCGACGACGAAACCGATCAGTCGGTGACCGCCGCCGCCTTCGCCCTGCTCCACGACATCGTCGACAAGCGGCTCCAAGTGGGCCGCCTCACCGTGGTCGACGCCACCAACATCAAGCCCGAGGACCGTAAACCGATCGTCGCCCTGGCCCGCAAGTGGGACGTGCTGCTCACCGCCATCGTTTTCGACCTGCCGCTGTCGGTCTGCCTGGAACGTAACGCCACCCGAGCCGACCGGCGGACCCCCGACCACGCCATACGCCGCCAGCACCGTAACCTCCGCCGCAGCATGCGAGGGATGAGCCGGGAACGCATTCGCCGGGTTGTCCGCTTCGACACCGAAGCCCAACTCGACACCGCCCGGATTGAGCGAACCAGACTGTGGAACGACCGGCGGGACGACCACGGTCCCTTCGACATCATCGGCGACGTCCACGGCTGCAACGTCGAGCTGGTGGCGTTGCTGACCGGGCTGGGATACGACGTGGCCGCCGAGCCCATCAGCCATCCCGACGGCCGTCGCGTCATCTTTCTCGGCGACCTGGTCGACCGTGGCCCCGGTACGCCCGAGGTTCTGGACGTGGCCATGGCCATGGTCGAGGCCGGCACTGCGTTGTGCATCGTCGGCAACCACGAGAACAAGCTGGGCCGGGCGCTGGCCGGCCGCAAGGTCAAGGTCAGCCACGGGCTGGCCGAGTCGCTGGCCCAGATCGATGCCCGCCCTGGCGACTACCGAACCAAGGTGGCCGAGTTCATCGATGGACTGATCAGTCACTACGTTCTCGACGACGGCCGGCTGGTGGTGGCCCACGCCGGCCTGCCCGAGCGGTATCACGGTCGGACCTCCGGCCGGGTTCGCAGCCTGGCCATGTACGGCGACACCGACGGCGAGACCGACGAGTTCGGCCTGCCGGTTCGTTATCCGTGGGCCGATGAGTACCGGGGCAAGGCCACCGTGGTCTACGGCCACACCCCGGTACCGTCGGCCGACTGGGTGAACAACACCATCTGCCTCGACACCGGGGCGGTGTTCGGCGGTTCGTTGACCGCCCTGCGGTGGCCGGAGAGGGAGCTGGTGTCGATTCCGGCCGAGCGTGAGTACTACGAGCCGATCCGTCCGTTGGCCGATGAGCGGCCCTCGGGACGGCCACCGCTGCTGCTTGACGTGGGCGATGTGCTGGGCCGTCAGCGGGTGGAGACCGGCCTGGCCGGGGCGTTGACCATCGGGGCCGAACGCTCCAGCGCCGCTCTGGAGGTGATGAGCCGCTTCGCCACCGATCCCCGGTGGTTGGTTCATCTGCCCCCGACGATGGCCCCGGTGGCCACCAGCAGCCGGCCGGACTACCTGGAACACCCGGACGAGGCTTTCAGTGAGTTCCGCCGGTCCAACGTGGCCAATGTGGTGTGCCAGGAGAAACACATGGGGTCGCGGGCGGTTTTCGTGTTGGCCCGGGACGCCGATGCCGCCCAGGCCCGGTTCGGTATCAGCAATGAGTCGGCCGGGGTGATCGTGACCCGCACCGGACGCCCGTTCTTCGACCCCGACGGGCCGGTGACGGCATCGCTGCTCGACAGCCTGCGGTCGGCGGCCGAGACCACCGGCTTGTGGGAGCAGTTGGCTACCGACTGGTTGGTGGTCGACGCTGAGATCCTGCCCTGGTCGGCCAAGGCCCGGGAGCTGCTCGAGCGCCAGTACGCCGCCACCGGGGCCGCCGGGTCGGCCATGTTGTCGGCCGCCCGGTCGGCACTGGCGGCGGCCATGGGCCGGGGGGTGGGAGGGGAGGACCTCGAGGCTGTGGCCACGAGAACGTCGGATCGGCACGAAAGCGTCAGCTCCTACATCGACGCCTATCGTCGCTACTGCTGGGACGTCGAGGGAGCCGACGGGGTGGAGATCGCCCCCTTCCAGATTCTGGCCGCCGAAGGCGAGGTGTTGGCCCGCCGTCCCCACCGCTGGCACCTCGGCGTCATCGACGCCATGGTCGACGCCAACCCCAAGGTGTTGCGGGCCACCGATCGGCGCTTCGTCGATCTCTCCGTCGACGACGAGGTGGAAGCGGCCACCGAATGGTGGGTTGAGATGACCTCGGCCGGTGGCGAAGGGATGGTGGTGAAGCCGGCCGAGCCGATCGTGGTGGGGGAGAAGGGCCTGGTCCTGCCCGGTGTCAAATGCCGGGGACGGGAGTACCTGCGGATCATCTACGGCCCTGAATATCTGGCCCCTGAGAACCTGGAACGGCTTCGGCGCCGTTCGCTTCGCCACAAACGTTCCCTGGCCCGACGGGAGTTCGCACTGGGCATCGAGGCGCTCGACCGGTTCGTGGCCCGGGAGCACCTGTTCCGGGTCCATGAGTGCGTCTTCGCGGTGTTGGCCCTGGAGAGTGAGCCGGTCGATCCCCGGTTGTAGCCGCTGCTTCTTGCTTCACCCCGAGACCAGGCTTAGAATCACTGGCGGCGCTGGGCGGGCCTTGAACCATGTATGGTTCGAACCACCACCTCGAAAGGTTGATCCTGTGACGATCCTCCGCCCGCCCCGCCCTGTCCGCAAGCGTTGGCTCGTGGCATTGGCCGCCATCTCCATGCTCGTTCCTCTGGCCGCGCTTCCGGCTGCCGGCGATCACACCGAGACTCCGGATCGGGTGACCGTCATGGGATCGCTGATGGACGAGCTGGGCTGCGCCACCGAGTGGGACGTCGAGTGCATGCTGACCGACATGACTCCGGGACCCGATGGGCTCTGGACCTTGACCGCCGATGTTCCCGCCGGCAGCTACGAGTACAAGGTCCGGATGAACGGCTCGTGGGACGAGAGCTACGGGCTCGATGGCGGGCCCGACAACATTCCGCTGATCCTGGCCGGCGACGCCACCCTGGTGTTCACCTACGACCACGACAGCCACCTGGTGACCGTGGCCCCGGCCGCCGCCCCCGAGCCGGTCAACGCCGGCGATGAGGCGCTGGCCGCCGACAGCCTGCGGGAGGACCTAACCCGGGAGCGCTTCTACTTCGTGATGGCCGATCGGTTCGCCAACGGCGACCCGTCGAACGACACCGGCGGCTTCGTCGTGCCCGACGGCACCCCCGAATCCGAGGCCCGCTACGTCCATGGCTACGACCCCACCGACACCGCCTATTTCCACGGTGGTGACCTGCAGGGCCTGATCGACCAGCTGGACTACATCGAGGGATTGGGCACCACCGCCATCTGGTTGACCCCGTCGTTCAAGAACAAGCCGGTGCAGGGAGTGGGCGACAGTCGGGCCGCCGGCTACCACGGCTACTGGATCACCGACTACACCTCGATCGACCCTCATCTGGGCAGTAACGACGATATGCGAGCCCTGGTCGACGCCGCCCATGACCGCGGCATCAAGGTGTTCTTCGACATCATCACCAACCACACGGCCGACGTCATCACCTACGACCGGTCGGCCTACTCGCCGGAGGGTGAACTGCGTTACGTGCCCAAGGAGGACGCCCCCTACCTCACCGCTGACGGTGAACCATTCGACGACGCCGATTACGCCGGTGGTGACTCCTTCCCCGAGGTCGACCTCGACAGCTTCCCCTACCCGCCGATCGTGCCGGCCGACGAGGCCGACCTCAAGATCCCGTCGTGGCTGAACGATCCGATCTACTACCACAACCGGGGCACATCGACGTTCTCCGGGGAATCCGACACCTACGGCGATTTCCCCTCCGGCCCGTTCTCCGCCCTCGATGATCTGTGGACCGAGCATCCTCGGGTGGTGGAAGGCATGATCGACATCTACACCACCTGGGTGGGCGACGTTGGTATCGACGGCTTCCGCATCGACACGGTCAAGCACGTCAACATCGAGTTCTGGCAGCAGTTCTCGGCCGGCTTGTTGGCCTACGCCGACTCCATCGGCAACGACGACTTCTTCATGTTCGGCGAGGTGTTCGACGGCAACCCGGCCTTCGTGTCCCGCTACACCACCGAGGGGACGCTGCAGGCCGCCGCCGACTTCGGCTTCCAGGGCAGCGCCGCCCGGTTTGCCCGGGGCGGGGAGGCCAACCGGCTCCAAGGCTTCTTCGCCGCCGACGACTACTACACCGACGCCGACTCCAACGTCTACTCCCTGCCCACGTTCCTGGGCAACCACGACATGGGCCGCATCGGTTCGTTCCTGGTGGCCGACGGGATCAGCGAGTCCGAGGCCTTGGCCCGCGATGAACTGGCTCATGCCCTGATGTTCCTGACCCGGGGTCAGCCTGTGGTGTACTACGGCGACGAGCAGGGTTTCAACGCTCCACCCGACGTGCCCGGAGGTATCGGTGATCAGCGGGCCCGGGAGGACATGTTCCCGTCCCAGACCGCCCTCTACAACAGCTATGACCTGCTGGGCACCGACGCCACCACGGCCGAGGCCAACTTCGACACCGGTCACCCGCTGTATCAGCGCATCGCCGAATTGTCCGACTTGGTGGAGCGCCATCCGACGCTGGCCGACGGCGCCCAGATACACCGTCACGCCGATGAGACCGCAGGTGTCTACGCCTTCAGCCGTATCGCCCCCGACGACGGCCACGAGTACATCGTGGCCCTCAACAACGACACCGCCGATCACAGCGCGGTGGTGTCGACCTGGTCGGCCAACGCCCCGGTTGAGCTGTTGTGGTCCTCGGCCGATGTCAACACCCGGGGTCGTACCCCCCAGGTGGGTAGGAACGGTGAGTTCTCTATCGAGGTTCCCGCCCTGTCGGCCACGGTGTGGCGGGTTCGCCGCCCCATCGTTCGAGGAGCGGACGGCCCGACGGTGACGGCGGCCGGTCCGGTGGCGGCCGGCGCAGTGGCCGGACGAGCTGAGATCGCGGCCGATGTCGAGGCCGACACCTTCACCCAGGTGACCTTCGCCTGGCGACCGGTCGGCACCGGCGAGTGGCAACTGCTGGGCACCGACGACAACGCCCCGTTCCGAGTGTTCCACGACGTTTCGGCCATGGAGTTGGGATCGCTGGTGGAGTACCGCATGATCGCCCATGATCACGCCGGACGGCTGGCCGTGGCCCAGGCGCACGCCACGGTTGTGGCCCCGGCCGTTCCCGGCGGGGGAGGGGGCAGCGACGGCGTCGTCGTCCAGCCCGATCGGGTGACCACCCCCGGGACCTTCCAGGACCAGCTGGGATGCGAGAACGAATGGGATCCGCCCTGTCAGAACATCGACCTCGTACTCGATGACGAGGACCTGGTGTGGTCGGCCACCTTCGCCATCCCGGCCGGCAGCTACGCCTACAAAGTGGCGATCAACGGGTCGTGGGACGAGAACTACGGCGCCGCCGGGGTTCGGGACGGTCCCAACATCACCCTCGAAGCCGACGGTGATCCGATCACGTTCTGGTACAGCCATGCCACCAACTGGGTGACCAACTCGGTCGAGACGCCGAACCTGTTCACGGTGCCCGGCAACTTCCAGTCGGAGCTGGGCTGCCCCGGCGACTGGCAGCCCGACTGCATGCGATCATGGCTCCAGGACCGCGACGGTGACGGGATCTGGACCTTCCGCACCAGGCTCATTCCCGCCGGCGACTATGAAGCCAAGGTGGCCCAGGATCTGTCGTGGGACGTCAACTGGGGCGAAGGCGGCGTTCCCGACGGACCCAACATCGGGTTCTCGGTGGCCGACGGTCAGGGAGTGGAATTCAGCTTCGACGGCGAGACCAAGGTCCTGTCGATCACCAATTACACCCCGGACGACTGAGCCCGGGCCCGTCCACAACGCCGATCTGGGGTTCTGGGGGGTCGATTGCGACCCCCCAGAACCCCAGAACGAGCAAACTCACACGTACGCCCCCTGGGACTTGAACCCAGAACCTGCGGATTAAGAGTCCGATGCTCTGCCAATTGAGCTAGAGGCGCTTGCTGCTGCGATGATCCGGCAGGGGTTGGCCCTCTCAGATCGATTCGCATGGGGTGACCGAGGGGATTCGAACCCCCGACATCCAGGATCACAACCTGGCGCTCTAACCAACTGAGCTACGGCCACCACGTCTTCATGGTGAAGCCCTGCAATGCTAGCTCGATTTCGGCCGATCGGCGATGGGTTTTTCGAACTTCAACACCTCCCGGACCGCCGACTGCGGGCCGAAAATCAGGCGGTCGTGGTCGTTGCCGAGGCGCTAGGCTTGTTCTGCCCCCGTAGCTCAGCTGGACAGAGCAAGTCACTTCTAATGACTAGGTCGCAGGTTCGACTCCTGTCGGGGGTGCGAGTTCAGCTTGATCCGCTTGACCCAGACTCCAGGTGCTAGGTGCCGGCCCTCGGCGGTGCTGCGGCCAGGTCGCGGCCGCCGCCGTCCGCAGTGGCGGCGGGCTGGGGGACAGGCGTTCGCCAGCCGTCGCGTCGCACGTCGACCTGAGGTAGGCCCTCCAGTACCGCCTTGCCCGGTCCGGTGATCACAATCACCGCCGCCAGCATGAGCAGAGCGGCGGCGCCGTAGAACATCAGGGTCGGTTCCTCCTCGAAGGCCAGGAACCCGATGATGCCGGCGAACACCGGATGCAACATGTTGACCAGGGCCACCGTCTGGCCCCGCATCACCTGCATCGACCGGTTGAGCAGCGAATGCCCGATGACGGTGGAGAGTAGGGCCAGGCCCAGCACCGGCCACCACTCCGACATGCCCGACGGCACGTAGTCGTCGGCCACGGCCACGCCCACCAGGCCCGATCCCAGGCCACCCACTGTGTACATCGGGACCACGTAGAGCCAGATCGACGGTACGTCGGAGAACCGTCGGGCCATCGTGAGGTAGATGGTCAACATCACCATGGCCGTCAGAGCCAGACCGTCGCCCAGGAAGTTGGACGAGGCAATGTCGGCCGACACCAGCAGCAGGAGACCGAGGATGGCGATGAAGGTGGCCTTCATCTCCCGGGAGTTGATGCGTTCCCGATACATGGCGAACAGCACGAAGGGCATGGCCAGCGGCATGAGGTTGATGAGAAGCGAGGCGTTGGCCATCTCGGTGGTTCGGGCGGCCACGTTCCAGATGCTCAGCTCGGCCGACAGCAGCGCCGCCGGTGGTATGACCGCCCGAAAGAGTTTGGCCGGTGAGATCTCACGGTGCTTGCGCAGCAGGGCGAAGAACACCGGAGACAGCACGGCGGCGGCGATCAGCTGCCGGTAGGACGCCAACAGGATCGGATGGAGTTCGGCCTCGCGGACGAAGTAGGCGGATCCCGACGTGGCGAGCACGGCGAGCAGCAGTAGTACATAGCGCATTGGTCAGGGGCTCCTCAAATGGGTTGATCGGTTCGGTGGGTGGAGTTGGTGGACGGGCCGGCGGCTGTGGCCGCCATGGCCGGGAGGGCGTCGGCTGTTGTCTGACGGTCGCCGGGCCGGCTGAAAACCAGGCCGGGATAGTCTTGCTCGGCCATGGCGGCCAGGCGCCGTCGGTAGTCGGGTACGCCGAGGTAGGGAAAGACATAGGTCTGGCCGCCGCTGGTCTCGCCGACATAGCGGGAGGTACAGGCGTGCAGGAGCCGGCCGTCGGCCCGGCCGTCGACACCGGCCGTCCAGCCGGCCTGAGCGACCGGATCAACGTCGATCCGGGTGCAGCCGGCCTCGACGCTGTGGTTGAGACAGTCCACGATCCAGTCGACGGTGTGCTCGATGTTGGCGATCATGTTGGTGGTGATCGAAGGACTGCCCGGTCCATTGATGAAGAACATGTTGGGAAATCCCGCGGTGCAGAGGCCGAGGAAGGTGACGGGACGGTCGCCCCAGGCGTCGGCCAGCCGCCGCCCGCCGAGTCCCTCCAACGCCAGGTGACGGATGGAGGCGGCCTGATCCTCGAAGCCGGTGGCGAAGACCACCACGTCGGCGTCGACGTGGGATCGCCCGGTTCGGATACCAGATGGTGTGAACTCGACGATGGGGTCAGCGGCCACGTCGACCAGGGAAACGTTCGGGCGGTTGAACGATTGGTAGTAGTCGGTCCCGATGACGATGCGCCGGCAGCCGAAGACATGGCTGGGGCACAGGGCTTCGGCCACCGCCGGGTCGCTGACGGTGCGACGGATCTCCTGACGGACGAAGGCGGCGGCTGTCTCGGCGGCGTCGACGTTGGTGCCAAGGTCGCCGAAGGTGTAGAGGAAGCTGTAGCCGCCGTCCTCCCACCGCTGCCGGTAGCGACGTTCCCTTTCTTCACCGCTGACGGCCAGGGCGGAGACATTGCCCTGATCGAAGAAGGCGCCGAACCCGAATTCGAGATCGGCGTTCTGTTGCCGGAAGGCGACGTAGTCGCCCTTGATCACCTTTTCGACGTCGGGGTCGGCCCCTCGGTTCCGGGCCGGGATGACATAGGTCGGGGTCCGCTGCAGAACGGCCACGTGGTCGGCCTGATCGGCCAATATGGGCAGCGCCTGGACACCCGAACCGCCGGTACCGATGATGGCTACCCGCCGGCCACCGACATCCACCCCGTCGTGGGGCCAGGCGCCGGTGTGCACGGTGATGCCCTCGAACCGATCGAGGCCGCTGAAGTCGGGAGTGTAGGGTCGTGACACCCCACCGGTGGCCAGCACCAGGTACCGGGCCACGATCAGGCCGGGTCCGTCGGCCGACGTCGTTTGCACCTGCCATCGGTAGGTCGTCTCGTCGAAGCCCGCTCCCACCACCGAGGTGGAGAACGAGAACAGGGAACGGAGATCGAACCGGTCGGCCACATGGCGGGCGTAGGCCAGGATCTCGGGTTGACCGGCATAGCGTTCCGACCAACTCCAGCTCTGTTGCAGCTCGTCACTGAACTGGTAGGAGTACTCCAGGCTCTCGATGTCGCAGCGGGCGCCCGGGTACCGGTTCCAGTACCAGGTGCCGCCCACGTCGTCGCCTCGCTCGATGCCGGCGACCTCGAACCCGCTGGATTTGAGTTTCAGTGCGGCGTAGAGGCCACCGAAGCCGGCGCCGACCACGACCGCGTCAACATCACGGTGATCAGTCATGTTTGAACCCCGTCTCAGAAGACCAGCGGGCAGTCGCCCGAGGAGCGCACCAGACCGCCGTGATCGACATCGGCTACTCGGGTGAATCGATCCTCGGTGCCGGCCATGACCGGCTTGCGGTGGCCGGTGCCTATACCTCCACCGAAGTCGAACTCGGCCCGCCACCGTTGCCGGTCGACCCGGGCGTCCTCCTCGACGAACCGCATTGCGATCCCCAGGCGGGGTGGGCGGTCCGGGTCGTCGATTCGCAGCGGTGAGCTGCGATGCCAGACGTACTTGTTGAACAGGAAGGCGTCGCCGACGTCGAAGCTGTCCTCGACCTTGTACCGCTCGAACAGCGGCTCCATGGCGTCTTGGACCTGACCCATGGCCTCGATGAGGGTTTCGGTATCGGTTCCGCTGTCGAGGTCGGGGGCCAGCAGTGATCCCATGTCGAAGGCGTGGCGGGCCGAGACGAGGCACTCGGGAACGTAGGCCATGCCGCCGCCTTCGTTCTCGGCGTCGATCGAGCTAAGGGGAATCCACAGGGTGTAGCCGAGGTCGCGGGCCCGGATGTAGCCGAAGCTGATATAGCCATAGTGCCAGGGGATTCCGGCATTGCCTTTGCTCAATTCAAACGCCTGTGATTCGGTGGGGACCAGATGGCCCCCGACCAGATCGGTGAGCAGTTCCTGAAAGCCGGTGTCATGCAAGATGCGCTGCATGTGAGGCTGACGGTGAAGGCGATAGGCCACCCCCGACATCGGGCCCGTTTGGCCGCCTCGCTGTAGCTCCATCTGTTGGTCAGCCAGATCCCGGATGCCATCGACGGCCTGCGTGGTGAACAATTTCCTGATCCGCAGGAAGCCATTGCGCCGAAAATAGTCGCGCTCGGCCGGTCCGATCGTGGGTTGGTCGACGATCGGGGCTGACGCCACTGTTGCGTCGATGTCATGGGTGGTCATTTACCGGTCTCCTTTGCGGTGGTGGTGCAAGGTCTTTCCGGTTACTTCCCTCTTCTCATCTGTCAGTTCCCAGAAATCTCGTTTAATCTTCCGTCTGCGGGCTCAAGACGGTGGACCACGCCCAACACCCGAGGCCCGGGGTCTCATCACACGCAGTACCGCCGCGCTCACGTTGGGGCGTGCTGGATGACGACGCGCTGTTGCAGATATCCCAACAGCGGGGTGACGCCTTCGCCTTGCTGGTCGAGCGCCACGGTGACCGGCTCCGGAGCTATCTTCGCCATCGGGTCGGCTCAGAGCAGGTCGACGACGCCTTGGCCGAACTCTGGGAGGTCAGCTTTCGCCGCCGCCATTCCTACGATGCCACCCTCGGATCGGCGTCGGGGTGGCTCTACGGCATCGCCCGGAACGTGTCGTACCATCAGCGGCGCCGCGGTTCCCGCCGCCACCGACTGCACCAACGCCTGCTGGTCAACGACGCAGGACGGCGCCACGAGTGCGACCCGGCGGAGCGGGTTGTCGACCTCGACTCGATCGAGCGGGTGGGTGCCGCCATCGAAACCCTGCCTGCTCACGAGCGGGAGGTGGTGGATCTTGTTGTACTCGGCGGACTGAGCTATCAGTCGGCTTCGGAGCTCCTCGACCTGCCCATCGGCACGGTCCGGTCCCGCCTTTCCCGGGCCAAATCCCGGCTCTGGCATGCTGCTCGTCTGAGCGACGGCGTGTCATCGGGTGGAACGGGATCGCCGATCGAGGACGATTTGGACGGGGTTGACGGGACGAAATCGACTGAAATGTGACTAGTGGCACATCTTGTGTTGGCTAACGCGAAATGGCCTTGATTTCGCCGCTCACGGGTCGCCTCGTGGACGTCGAATGACAGTTCTGTAATTCCGGCGGCGTGACTCTGGTCACGTTGAGGTGTGTTACGCGTCCGTAACGTGGTTAGTGTCCGGGGTTGGCAGACAAGCAATGCGCTCATCACTGAGGAGCGTTCGAACGTATCGTTTGTTAGTCCCGACGGCGGGTCGGGCAAGGAGTCAACACCGACATGGTAGGAAACTCGTATTCCCCCCCTCCTTCTTCGCGTGTCCAAGAAGCGCTCGAAGAGGCAAAGGAACGAATTCAAGACACGTGGGAACAGCGCAAACCACCTCGCCCGGAAACGGTGCGTAGGGCCGGCTTGTTGGCACTCATCGCTGTGGTTGCAGCGGCCCTGCTGATCATTCCCCAAACCGAAAGGGATCCGGCGGCTGAGGTCTTTGCCGGCCAGGCGCCAATCGATCCAAACACCGACGGTGAATCGCAAGACGTCACCGAGCCAACATACACCGAACCAACATACGAGGTATCCGACAGCTCACTCGAGGTGAACGAGTCGGATAGCTGGTCGTCCTCGTTGCAGGAGCTGGAGACGATGGCCCGGGCGGAGTTGGTGCTGTTCCGTAGTCGAACCACGACCACGGCGGCGCCGACCACCGAAGCGCCCACCACCCAACCTCCGACGACGCAGGCAACGACCACGACGGCCGCCCCGACAACGGCGGCTCCGACAACCGAATCAGAAGCCACGACTACGGCCGGCGAGGTCGAGGTGTCGGACGAGGAGCAGTCTGCCGCTCCCGCTGACGACACCACGACAAGCGGCTCGACCGAAACCACCGAGGTGTCCGAATCCACGGTCGAGGAGACGACGACAACGGTGGAGGAGACGACCACCACGGCGCCTCCGACAACGGCCGCCCCCACGACGGCAGCCGAGAACGGATTCGTCGATGCTGGTCACGGGGTATTCGTGCCCCCGATCCTGCTGGAGATCCGTCGTTGCGAGTCCGGCGGCAACTATCAAGCCGCCAATCCGTCGTCGTCGGCTCGTGGGGCCTACCAGTTCCTAACCGGGAGCTGGGAAGCCTACGGCCATGCCGCTCGCTACGGCGTGTCGCGTGCCCATCATGCCACCAACGCCCAACAGGACGAGGCGGCCTTGATCACCTGGCAGCGCGACGGTACCCGTCCGTGGAACGCCAGTCGCCACTGCTGGGGCTAGTCGTTTCCGACCGGCCCAGGCCGGCCGTTCAACCCTGCTCGTAACCCAGGAGAGGGTGCCCAAATGCGCAACCCCGGATCAATGATCCGGGGTTGTCGCATTTTCGTCCGTCAACCGGTGGGTGGCGATGGCGGCCACCGAGCCCCCGGCGGCGAAGGCCAGCAGGACCCACCACCACGACAGGCCCCGTCGGGGGTCGTCGTCGGTGAACGGCAGGTCATCGGTCGGTACGGCATCGATGGGTTCGGCTCTCCGGTTTGTGGTCGCCCCTGATGAATCGGTGCTCGACGATCCTGTCACCGACGTTGATGATGGCTGCGACGTGGTGGTAATCGACGACGACGATGACGATGCCGTTGACGATGTTGATGTCTCCTCGGATGATGGTGCGTCCGAGGGCGGAGCCACCGACGACGTCGGGGTCAAGGTCAGCGGCGCCGCCGTGGTGGGCGGGGCGGCCGTGGTTGGCGGCGTCGTCGGCGGCGCTGCCGTTGTTGGAGGGGTGGTGGGAGGCTGAGATGTGGGCCGGGCGGCTGTGGTGTAGTGGGCGGCGTCGGCGTGGGTGAAGGTCACGGCCAGGTCATTGTCGAAGGCTTTGACCCGGCCGACGCTGGAAAACGTCACGCCGGGATCTCCGGCCACAACCGAGGCCACGCAGAGGAACGAGTCGCCCTTCGACAGGGGACCGGTATGGCCGTTGGTGCCGTCCGGTCGTCCGTCGCCATTGGCATCGCAGTCGGGTCTGGACCCGCCACTCTCGTTGACGACGATGAAATCCCACAGCGGTTCGCTCGACACCACGGTGATGACATAGCGGAGGCTGACCGTCTCGCCGCTGGCCACGGTGGGGCCGGGAGCGGTGTCGGCCTCGGCACCGTTGGCCATGGTCTCGATGACGACCTCGCCCTCGGCCGCGGCCGGTGCGAGGGTGGCAAAGCCGATGACAAAGCCGACAAGGGAGCCGACGATCATGGCTCCCAGTAGCAGTCTGATCGCGACCAGGCCGGAGGCGACTACGGCCTGGGCCGCCCGATATCTCACGCCCGAATCCTTTCCACGCTTGATCTGTCCAGATCAGATCGGCGGGAGACGATTCGAGTTGAGGTTCCGTGCGCCCAGGGCCCCGTTTCCGGGGCCTCTGCCGCACAGTTGGCGGGCGGGCGGGTCGGAGGGTGCTACTCCTACAGGTCGAGCGGGAACCGGCTGAGCTGCTCGGCCCCGGTCTCGGTTATGAGGTACTGCTCCTCCAGCTTGACTCCTTCGGACTGGCCGGCCCGGTCGCCGACGTACGCCTCGGTCGTCAGCACCATGCCCGGCTCCAGAATCCCGTCGAAGCCAATGTCGTCCCAGTGCTCGGGGAAGACGATGTCGGGATACTCGTCGCACTGGCCCACGCCGTGGAACAAGACGCAATAGTGACGGTAGTCGTTGATCGGCGGCGTCCACGCCTTGTCGGTCAACTCCCGGAAGGAACGGCCGGGGGCCAGGAGTTCGGAGTTGCGATCGATCTGTTCCCGGGCCAGACGATAGGTCGTGAGCTGGGTGGCCGTCGGTCGCCGGTCGCCGGCGATCCAGGTGCGGGAGATGTCGACCATCATCCCGTAGGCTCCCACCAGGTCGGTGTCGTAGCCGACCAGATCCCCGTTTTCGATAACCCGGCTCGATGCCTCCTGCATCCATGGGTTGGTTCGCGGTCCGGAGGCCAGAATCTGGGTTTCGATCCACTCGCCGGCCCGCCGGATGTTGCCCTCGTGGAGCAGGGCCCACAGCTCACGCTCGGTCATGCCCGGCTGCAGCGCTGCTCGCATCTCGCCCATAGTCGTCTCACAGGCATGCATGGCGCAGCGCATGGCCGCAATCTCATCGGGTCCCTTGATGGCCCGGGCCAGCTCCATGACCTCCTGGCCCGACCCGATGGTCACCCCGCCTTCCTCCAGGAACCGGTAGCACAGATACTGGCACTGGTCGATGGCGATGCGAGGTCTTGGCCCGCAGTGGGTGGCGATCACATCCAACATCTCGGTCGTCCAGCGGCGAGCTTGTTCCTCGTAGCGGGGGCCGGCCAGGAAGAAGGTGGTACCGACGGCCGGCCGAATCTCGGTCACGTTGCGGTTGTGGCCGGCCATGAAGTCGCACTCGTAGAACTCCCACACGATGACCGATCCGTCCACCCCCACCCAGGCGTAGCGGGAGGCGTTGTGCATGACCCACACCTGCATGTTGGTGGTGTCGGTGGCGTAGCGGATGTTCATCGGATCCATGAGAATGGCACCGTCGTAGCCCATGGCCTCCAGCTGGGAGCGCACCCGTTCGATCCGGTACTGGCGGAGGGCGTCGAGATCGGGCAGGCTCAAACCGGCGGCCTGCCACTGCGATTCGAGTTCAGGGCCCGGGCCCAGCTGCAAATGGTGGGTTTCGTGCCCGGCCCGGACGAAATGATGCCCCTTCTCGGCCAGACTGCGAGCGATCTTGTCGCCCATCGGCTCACCTCACGCACTATCGACTCGGCGACCGTCGCCGTATTTGGGCCAGTATGACTCAGATCGCCTCGGAGGGAAAAGTGGTTGGGTATGATCACGGCCCATGGAGCTGGTGACGGTACGTCATGACGGCAAGACGAGAGCCGGGCGGGTGGAGGGCACGGAGATCGTCCTGCTGCGCTGGCCATCGGTCAAGGAGCTGTTGGCCGACGGCGGATTGGTCGAGGCCGCCGCCGCCGATAGCGGAGAGGTGGTGGCCCGGGCCGAGGCCGAGCTGGCCCCGGTGGTTCCCCGCCCGGACAAGATCGTCTGCGTCGGCGTGAACTATGCCGACCATATCGCCGAGATGGGTCGGCAGCCGCCCGACCATCCGACCTACTTCGCCAAGTACCATCGGTCCCTCATCGGGGCCGGTGATGACATCGTCCTGCCGGCCACCGAACTGTCGACCTCGGTCGACTGGGAGTGCGAGTTGGCACTGGTGATCGGCCGCCCGGTACGCAACGCCGATCGGGCCGAGGCACTGGCCGCCATTGCCGGCTATTGCGCCCTCAACGATGTGTCGGTCCGTGATTGGCAGACCCGGACCTCCCAGTTCGTGGCCGGCAAGACCTGGGAGTCGACCACGCCGGTCGGTCCCGGTCTGGTGACGGCCGACGTGCTGGGCGACGGTCGCGGCCTCAGCCTGTCGACCACGGTCAACGGCGAGGTCAAACAGGCCTCATCCACCGATCATCTGGTTTTCGGGCCGGCGGAGATCGTGGCCGATCTGAGCCGGATCATGACCCTGGACCCCGGCGACATCATCTCCACCGGGACCCCCGGGGGAGTGGGGGTGGCCCGCACGCCGCCGGAGTTTCTGACCGCCGGCGATGAGGTGGTGGTCGAGGTGGAAGGTATCGGTCGGCTGGTGAACCGCTGTGTGCGTGCCGGCTGATCGGGCGGGTTGACCGACTCGGATCGTCAGCTCGATTGGGTCACCATGATGCGTTCGGCGGTGAAGGCGCTGATGCCCACCACCTTGTCGTCGACCTCCAGGGTGGTGGTGCCATCGGGGGAGATGGCCAACACCTTGGCCGTTGTTCCCGGGAGCACCTGGTTGTCTTCCAGGAACTCGAGCAGGCCAGGGGTGAACTCCAACTCCTCGGGGATCCTGGTGATCACCATGGCCGAGCCGCGATCGGCCTCGACCATCGGAATCAGTTCCGGTTCCACGTAGTCGGAGCCGGGGATCGGGTTGCCGTGGGGGCAGGTCGTCGGGTCGCCCAGCTTCTTGACGATGGCCGCTTCGACCTGGGGGCTGATGACGTGTTCCCACTTGCCGGCCTCGTGGTGGGCCTCGGCCCACGACAGTTCGAGGATGTCGGTCAGGAACCGTTCGGCCAGGCGGTGGCGGCGAACCATGGTCTGGGCCAGCGACTGGCCATCGGCGGTCAGCTCGATCAGGCCGTCGTCGTTGGTGGTGACCAGTCCTTCTTCCGACAGCCGACGGATCATTTCCGACACCGCGGGCCGGGAAACTTCGAGCCGTTCGGCGATACGGGCCTGGATGACCTGGAGGCCGTCTTCGGCCAGTTCGAAGATGGTTTCGCAGTACTCCTCGAAGGCCGGGTGGTGTTCCGGTGAGGTGTACCCAGTCATGACATTAACTATAACCGATGCTGTATGGGCTGTGCTGAGCGTCCTTGATGTATGACAGAAGTCTCACCTGTAATATGTTGGTAGGTGAACCTAACAAACGTCGACAACTCGTTACACTGGCTCCCCGATGAGCAGAACACGATTCAATCCGAAGTTTCGAGCGACCTCAACCGCCGTTGCCGCTCTGTTGGCCGTTTCCCTGCTGGCCACCTCCTGTGGAGACTCCTCCGGAGACGACACAACAAGCGGAGGCGCCGATGGAACGGTGACCGTCTACTCCGGGCGCAACGAGGATCTCATGGCCGCCGTGCTGGAGGACTTCACCGCCGAGACCGGCATCGAGGTCGACGTCCGCTATGACGAGTCCGACACCCTGGCCGCCCTGATTGCCGAGGAGGGCGACGCCTCGCCGGCCGACATCTTCCTCTCGCAGAGTCCGGGAGCGGTGGGCTTCCTCGATCAGGCCGGACTGCTGGCCGATCTTCCCGACGAGGTGCTCGACCTCGTACCCAGCACCGTGCGGGATGACGACGGCCGCTGGGTCGGCATCAGCGGACGCCAGCGGGTCCTGGTCTACCACCCTGATCGGGTCAGCGCCGACGAGCTTCCCCAGTCGATCACCGAGCTGACCGATCCGGCCTGGAAGGGCCGCCTCGGCGTCGCTCCGGCCAACGGCTCCTTCCAGGACTTCGTCACCGCCATGCGATTCGAGCTCGGCGACGACGCCACCCTGGCCTGGCTCGAGGGGTTGGTGGACAACGAAGCGGTCAGCTATGCCAAGAACAGCGCCATCGTCGAGGCGGTGGCCCGAGGTGAAGTCGACGCCGGCCTGGTCAACCACTACTACAACTACCGGGCCGTCGACGAGAACCCCGATCACCCGGCTCTCAACCACCAGTTGGCCCAAGACGACCTGGGCAGCCTGCTGATCGTCACTGCGGCGGCCCGCTTGGCCAGTTCGGACAACACCGAGGCGGCCGACGCACTGTTGACCTGGATGCTGTCGGAGTCGGCCCAACGCTACTTCGCCGACGAGACATTCGAGTATCCGCTGGTCGAAGGGATCAGCCCGGCCGCCGAGATTCCCGAAGCATCCTTTGCCGATGTCGGCAGCTTGGATCTGGAGGAGCTTGAGGGTGGTCTCTCAGCCACCCGCGATCTCATCGGCCAAGCCGGATTCGACGGCTAGACGACAGGCCGGGAAAGGAGCGCACCGCACCGCTATGGCCTGGATTGATCGGCCGGCTTCGGGCCTGGGGCCCCTTGGCAATCGGTGGTTGTCAGCCGATCAGCGGCCGCTGCAGATCGCCGTGGTGGCGGTGGCCGTGGCCTTTGTCATGCCGGCCTTCTACATCGGTATCCGGGCCGGTCAACTGTGGACCCCGGACGGGGTGACAGAGTCCCTGGCCCCGACGGCCCGCAGCCTGCTGCTGGCCGTCACCGTGTCGGCCACCGCCGCCGTCCTGGGCACCGCGCTGGGTTGGCTGCTGGTCGTGACCGATGTGCCCACGGCCAGGATCCTGCGGGTGGTGCTGCCCCTGGCCCTCGTCCTGCCGTCGTTCGTGGGGGCGGCGGCCTATCTGGCCGCTCTGGCCCCCTCCGGCGTGCTCTACTGGGTGATCGACGGCATCGTGCAGCCGCTGCGAGGCAGCGACGCACCGGTCAGGATCGGGGGGTTCTGGCCGTCATGGGCCATCCTCAGCCTCTTCACCTACCCCTATGTCCTGCTGCCGGTCATGGCCCGGGCCCAGGCCCTGTCACCGGCGTTGCACGAGTCGGCCCGGCTGCTGGGTCGGTCGTCGTGGGAGACCTTCCTGGCCGTGACCCTCCGCCAGCTGCGGCCGGCCATCCTCAGCGGCACCCTCCTGGTGTTCCTCTATTCACTGTCGGAATTCGGGGCGGTCCAGCTGCTCCGCTTCGACACCCTGACCCGGGTCATCTTCTCCTCGTTCCTGGCCGACCGGGGCGTCTCGTTCATGGCCGCCGCCGTGCTGATGATCCTGGCCGTCGTCGTGGTGGGCCTGGAGCGCACCATTCGGCCTTCACTGGGCCCCGACAGCCAGGCCGAGATCCGGCTGGAGCCCACCGTGCGGCTGGGGCGGGCCCGCTGGCCGTCGGCCCTGGGCGCGTGGTTGGTGGCCACCCTGGCCCTGATCGTGCCCATCGCCAGCCTGGCCGTCTGGGCCACCCGTGGCCTGCTCGACAACCGGGTCAACCTGGGCCGTCTACCGGGAGCCATTCTCAACACCGCCCTGGCCGGTTCGGTGACCGCCGCCCTGGCCGTGGGGGCCATGATCCCGGTTGCCGTGTTATCGATACGGAGCCGGTCCCGGCTCAGTTCGATCTGCAGCGGCGCCGTGCTCACCGGCTTTGCCCTTCCCGGCGTGGTGCTGGCCCTGTCCATGGTGTTCTGGACGCTGCGCACCCCCGGATTCTCCTGGCTCTACCAGAGCTTCCCCGCCCTGATCGCCGTCTACATCGTGCACTTCGGGGCCCAGGCACTGGGAGCTTCGGAAACGGCGGTGCGGGCCGTTCCCAACGAGTTGCGGGAGTCGGCCTGGCTGCTGGAGCCGCTGGTGGCCCGGCGACTGTGGTCGATCCAGCTACCCCTGATGCGTCCCGGTCTGGTCTCTGGCGCCGGCTTGGTACTGCTGTCGACGGTCAAGGAGCTACCGGCCACCCTCCTGCTGGCGCCCATTGGCTTCGACACCTTGGCCACCAGGATCTGGTCGGGCTACGCCGAAGGCTTCTACGGCGAGACGGCGGTGGCCGCCCTCGTTCTGTTGTTGGTGTCGGGGGCGTTGACCTGGCTGGTGGTGCTTCGTCCCAATCGACACCTGTTCGAGGTAGGGTGACGTGCTGGTGGACAGCCGACCCGACAGCGCCAGCCCTGAGACCTCGTCCAGTGCTGACACCGCTACCGAATTCGACGGTGGCGACGCCGGCCCGTCGGCTGGGCGGCGAGCCCGGGTACTGGTCGAGAGGCTGACCGTTGGCTACCGGCCCGACACCGACGTCCTTCACGACGTCTCGATCGATGTCTCTCCCGGGGAGACGCTGTCGCTGCTGGGCCCCTCGGGCTGCGGTAAGACAACGCTGCTGCGAGCCATTGCCGGCCTGCAGCAACCAACGGCCGGTGAGATCCGCATCGGCGACACGCTGGTCGATGGTCCCGGAGTGCACGCCGAGCCCCATCGACGGCGGGTGGGCATGGTTTTCCAGCACGGTGCCCTGTTTCCTCACCTCACAGTGGCCGAGAACGTGGCCTTCGGGCTGCGGGGCCACACCGACCCACAGCGGCGTACCGCCGAGATGTTGGCCCTGGTCGAGTTGTCGGAGCTGGCTGATCGCCTGCCTGATTCGTTGTCCGGGGGCCAACGGCAGCGGGTGGCGCTGGCTCGGGCCCTGGCCCCCAACCCGGCCGTCCTGCTCCTCGACGAGCCGTTCTCCGCTCTTGATGCCGGTATGCGAAATCAGATCCGTCGCGATGTCAAGGGCATCCTGCAACAGATCGGGATCACCACCATCGTGGTGACCCATGATCAGGATGAAGCTTTTGTGTTCGCCGATCGGGTGGCTTTGATGCGAGAAGGGGTCCTGGTGCAGGTCGGGCCGTCCACCGAGCTCTACGATCGTCCCCGCAATAGATGGGTGGCCGACTTCGTGGGTGAGGTCAATCTGGTGTCGGGTCGCCTCAGCGCCGGGCCGTCAACCGGGACCGATATCGGGTTGGTCAATACCCCGTTCGGTGATCACGAGGCCGTGGTGGTCGATTCCTCCGGCGATGGTGGGGCGGCCGGCGGTGTTGCCGACCCCGGTCAAACCCTGGTCGATGTGCTGATCCGCCCCGAGCAGTTGGAGATCGCCGGCCCCGGATCCGACCGTAGTGAATCCGAACGCAGTGAATCCGAACGCAGTGAATCCGAACGCGGTGACTCCGACCGCAGTGTCGTCGGTGTTGTGCAGTCGGCCGAGTATTTCGGTCACGATGTGCTCTACCAGGTTGAAAGTGGCAGCGCCATCCTGTTGGTGCGCACCACCGACTCGTCGTACCGTCCCGGCGATGAGGTTCGGGTCGGTTACGTCGGCCGTCGAGTCGTGGTCTGGCCCCGGCCCGACTGACCACGTCAGGAGATCGTGATCTCGACGATCAGGGCGAAGTGGTCGCTGAGGTGGAACTCCTGCCCGTCGATCCGGCGGGGAACGTCCAGTAGCCGTTGGTCGGTGATCGTGACCGGTCCGGAGGTCATGGCGCGGGTGAAGTAGGCCCGGAACCGGCCGCTGTCGCCCCGAAAGCGGTTGCGGTGACCGTCCCAGGTCGGACCGGGCGGGCGGGGGGCGGTCAGTCCTTTGTCCTCCACGCCGGTCTCCTCTTCGACCCGGGTGTTGGTGTCACCGACGATCACCAGTCGGGGTGAGGGGTTGGCCTCCTGTATCGCAGCCAGCTGGTCGAGACGCAGTCCGGCTGAACCCTTGCCCGGGGCGAGGTGCACGTTGGCCACTGTGAGCCCGAGCTGGTCGAAGGTGGTCAACACGGCCGTCTTGTCCACCGTCGAGAAGCTGGGCTTGGTGGCCATCAGGTCGTGGCTCACCAACGTGGCCAGGTTGCCGCTGTGGGTGCGGGGGTTGGCTCGAATCATGTCGTGGGTCTCGACGAAGGGCACGAGCCCGGGCAGTTCCTGGTAGGCCACGATGTCGGGAGCGAGGTCGAGGATGTCCTGACGGGCGGCGGCCTCGACGTCGGACTGGCCCCAGTAGGTGGGCGCTTGCTCCGAACGTTCGAACAGGGCCAGATTCCAGCTGAGGATGGTGAGGGTGGTGCCAATCATGACTATTCGTCTTCTCGGCGATTCACCGTAGCGCCCCGTGGTTGCCACCGTTAGCCGAACGTGCTGGACTCGATGCCATGGTCGAAATCGACGAGCTGGTCGAACATCTGAGGAACTCTGAATTGTTCTCCGAACTCGATGACGAACTGTTGCGCTGGGCCGCCGTCCGCTGCACGGTCGAATACCAACGAAGCGGAAGTCGGCTGGTGGATCACGGTCAGGAGAACAGCGACATTTTCGTGCTGATCAAGGGCGCAGTCGAGCTCCACAACGGCCACGGTGAACTGGTGGGACGAGCGGCCGAGCGGGACACCCTCGGTGTGGTCTCGGCCGCGACCGGTCGTCTGACCCGGAGTAGCTGCGAGCTGATCGAGGACAGCGTCTTTTGCCGATTCGGATCCGAACCGATCGGCTGGTTGCGCACCCAGTCGGTCGACTTCGATCGGCGGCTGATGGCCATCATCGAAGATCGGGCGATGGAGGCCGCGTCCGACCAGGCAATGGAACGGCCAAGCCTGTTGACCATCAGCTGTGGTTCGTTGTGCCAGCGTGGACCGGTGGCCGTTCCCATCGACACCCCGGTTGATCGGGCGGCTCAGATCATGACCGAGAACGGCGTCTCGTCGGTGCTGGTCCTGGCCAATCAAGGACAGTTGGCGGGAATCGTCACCGATCGGGACATCAGAAGTCGGATCGTGGCCGCCCACCGGAATCTGTCGACGGCGGTGGCCGAGGTGATGACCGGTGATCTCGTCACCGTTGGTCCGGAGACGCCGGGTCAGGCCGCTCTGCTGCTGATGACGGAAAACAACATTCATCATCTTCCCATCGTCGATGTCGGCAATCGGCCTCTGGGGGTGGTCTCCATCAATGACCTCCACGTGGCCCTGACCAGTGATCCCGTCTTCGTCGTGGGCAACATGTCGAAGGCGGCCGACGTCGAGGAGATCGTGGCCGCGGCGGCCCATGTACCTCGGATGCTGCAGCAGCTGATGGCCGCCGACGCCAAGGCCGAAACGGTCGGCCGCCTGGTCACCTCGGTCACCGATGCCGCCTCGGTCCGTCTGGCCCAGCTGGCCGACGCCAAGCTGGGGCCGCCGCCAATGGCCTATGCTTTCGTCTGTTTCGGCTCTCAGGCTCGTATGGAGCAGACCGCCTACTCCGATCAGGACAACGCCCTGATCCTGGCCCGAGATCCCAACGAGCGGGAGGCCCGGTATTTTGCCGAGTGGGCCCGTTTCGTCTGCGATGGCCTGGCCGCCGCCGGCTGGCGGCTGTGCCCCGGCGACATCATGGCCACCAATCCCCGTTGGTCGGTCAGCCTCGAGACCTGGCAGGGGTACGTGACGGCTTGGGTCACGGCGCCCACCCCGGAGGCGGTGCTCAACGCAGCGGTCTTCTTCGACTCCCGCCACCTCCACGGAGATGCCACCTTGACCCGTCGATACCGCCAGTGGAGCCTTTCCCAGGCGGCAGCTCATCCGCTCTTCCTCGGTCAGCTGGCGGCCAACGGCACCGAGTTCAAACCGCCGATCGGGTTCTTCCGCCGGTTTGTGGTGGAGAAGGACGGTGAGCACCGTGACCGACTTGATCTCAAGGGACGGGGGGTCACGCCGGTCATCGAGTTGGCTCGGGTGCTGGCCCTGTCGGAGGAGTTGGATGTGACCAACACCTTTGACCGGCTGCGGGCTCTCGGTCCGACGCCGGCCCTGGCCCCCGACGATGCCCTGGATCTGTCGGTGGCGCTGGAGTACGTCGGCTACTACCGCCTGCAACACCAGCGCCGCCAGATCGAACGAGGAGCCGATCCCGACAACTACCTCGACCCCAACGAGCTGAGCCGGCTGGAACGCGACAATCTGAAACGGGCGTTCCTGGCCATCAGCGCCCACCAGGACGGCCTCAAACGCCGGTACAACACCGGTTCGATGGGCTGAACAAGGCGAGATGGTCGGTATGCGCCATAGGGGCCGCCGCCGGGCGGTGGCCGAGTTCGTGGCGGCCCGGTCGGCGCCGGGGGGCGGCGGCGAGGCGCTGGCCCGCTACTACCGCAACCCGGTGGTTTTCGACCGGGCGGCGCCGTGGTCCGATGCCTCCTACCTGGTACTCGACGTGGAGGCCACTGCCGTCGACCCCGAGGTCGGTCATCTGCTGTCGATGGGTTGGCTGTGTGTCGACGACGGCGTGGTGCAGGCCGGCTCGGCCCGCCACCACCTCATCCGTCCCCCGTCATCGGTCGAAGTCGGTCAATCGGCGGTGGTTCACCATTTGACCGACACCGAGGTCAGTGGGGGAGACGACCCCGGGGTGGTGGTCGACGCCCTGATCGGCGACCTGTGCGGCCGGATCCTGGTCTGTCATTTCGCCCAGATCGAGCTGGGCTACCTGGCCAAGGTCACCGGTCATCGATGGGGTGTCGGATTCTGGCCCTGGCAGCTGATCGACACGATGCAGTGGCACGTCGACCGGTCGCGCCGGCTCCTGCACGCCGAGCCGGCCCACAGTGTCCGTTTGTACTCGCTACTCGACCGCTATGGCCTCCCGACGGTGGGTTCCCACCACGCCCTGTCCGACGCCTACGGGACCGCCCTCTTGCTGATGGCCATGGGCGGCGGCCGCGGCGGTGCCGGCCCCGCCACCGTCAGATCGCTCGACGACCTGCTGGATGGCCGTTCCTGGAAACCCTGACCCTGACTCTGACCCCGGCCTCAGTCGGGATTGGTTTCCGCCGTTGGAGACACCATGACCTCTTCGATCTCGAAGGCGACGAGGTCGCTCCACTGGCTCGTCCAGGCATCGAACAGCGACGGGTCGTCGGTCTCCATCAGCTGGTAGCAGCGCTCCATGCCGTCGGCCGTGACCCAGCTCCGGAGGTATTGGAGACCGTCGGGCAGCATGCGGCCCCGTTCCGTGAACCGTTGGTACACCGGCTCGGGGCCGTGCAGATAGGTTTCGATGACCATGTACAGCATCGGTTAACAGTCCGATCTCTGCCACCATTGGCGGGTGGAGAATCTCGATCGTAGTCCTTTCTCGTCACTCATCGGACCCATCGAGGTCGCCTGGGATCCTTCACCGGTGTTCGAGACGGTGGTTCGGGACGACTGTGTCAACACCATGGGCCTGGCCCACGGCGGCTACCTGGCCGCCCTCATCGATATCGCCACCGGACAGGGAGTCAAACGCCTGCTCGACGACGGCCGTCGGTTGGTCACGGTGACCACCAACACCGACTATCTCGGCCCGGCCCGCCGGGACGACCGACTCCGGCTCGAGGTGACCGTCGATCGCAGCACCAAGACGATGGTCTTCGCCTCCTGTCGGATTTCGACCGGTGACCGTCCGGTGGCCAGGGCGACGGTCATCCTCCTGGCCCGGGATCCGACGGGTTCTCCCTGATTCGAGGGTGGTGCCGGTCACGCCTCCTCCCGTACTCGTCGCCAGAGTGGGTGCTCGTAGCGGCGTAGGAGCAGGATTCCCTGGATCGGAACGAGGACGAGGTTGGTGATGAGGTAGGGCCAGGCCAGGAACGGCAGAACGGCCAAGACCCAGAGGACCGATGCCGCCACTCCGATGTCGACGTAGCGGTCTCGGTGGAGCACGAGGGCTCCCACGCCAACCTCGAAGATGATGACGGCAGTCATGAATACTGTTCCGTTGGGCATGAACACGTCACGCATGAAGTCGCTGAGGAACCCGAACCAGGCACCGTCGGCGTAGCCGTCGAGTTGGTCGGCGCGGGGCAACGTGTAGACGGCGTTGAATCCAGCGGCCGCCAGGTAGGCCACCCCGATCACGGCCCGCCAGACGTTCCAGCCGCTGCGGCCGGGTGGCCGGGTATCCAGTCGAGAGACGCGGGCGCTGATCCCACGGCCACCGAAGTAGAGGTACATTCCTGCACCGACGAGACCGAGGTAAGGCCATGCCGCCGCATCAACGATCAACAACACGCCGGCAGCCACCATCACCCACAGGGTCATGGCATCCCAGAATGCCTCGGCCCGGATGTCGGCCCAGAAGGTGGGCTCAACATCGCCTTCGGCCTCCATCAACTGCCAGCGCACAGCAGTGGAAGGAGCAAACCACGCCGGCGTCTGGCCACCCCAGGCCAGTAGCGACAAGATCACGATGACGATGCCCCAGATCACGTTCATGGCGCCCAAACCTCCTGCCACTCGAGGAGTCGGGTGAAGTCCTCCGATTCACTTCGTGTGAACTCGAAAGAGAGCCAGAGCCCGGCACCGAGCTCGAAGGGGAGATTGGGAATGAAGCCCACAGAGGGACGTCCACCCCGACTTGTCGCGGCTCGTAGCATCGACTCGCCGTCGGCGATGTCGGCCATCGTTGCCGCCATTCGGGCGCCTCCCAACTCCCCCGCGTCACTGCCTACTTTCGGTTTGGCTGTGGATTCAGGCATCGTTCCTCGGGGCCAGGCTGAGTTAGCGGTCGGCTCTCAGTGGCCGGCCACCGACTGACTCCGACTCGGGTTCGATGACACCGCTGAACCCCTTGACGATCAACCAGACGGCCATCGCCATCTCCTGAACGGCAAGCGGCACGACCAGCAGATTCAGGGTCGACGCGCTGGAGTTGAGCGACTCGAACATCACCAGGAAACCCGACAAGAACATCAGAGGCACTCCGACCAGGCCCCATATCGACAGCCAGCGGGGGAGAAGCCTGTATCGGAGAAACGCCCAGTTCAGCACCAACGCTGAAAGGCTGAAGACCATCTGGGCTCCGAGGTAGCCGGTCCAGTCACTTGCGTGCTTCAGCGTTTCGGCCAACACGTCCGCGCCGGCCGGCTGGGCCCCGTCGGCAGTGCTCCACGCCAGTGGCACCAACAACAGACCAGCCACCAACCCGATGGCGATCGTCACCACCTCGAGCGTCCTGGCCAGCACATACCCGAGGGCGATCGTCTCGCTGCGAGCTCTGAGTATCGGCCAGAGTAGAACGGCGGTTCCGACCATCGCCGCCAACATGACGAAGATGAGCATCTCACCGACCAGCAACGAGCTTTGATTCTCCTGTACCGCGGCGAGCAGATCGTCGTCGCCGAGAGTCGGGCTCATCACGAGGACACTCAGGACACCGGCAACGGTCGCCGCCACGAACAACCAGCCGATCTGCTGCGCTGGTTTCTGGAAGTACCTCATGGCAGACCTCCGTGCCTCAACCGAGGCTCTCATCGTCCCACAAAGGCGTCTATGCAGACAGAGGCCAAGGTCACCACACGGGCTTTCCCAGACTGCCCGGCCAGGTCGAAGGTGAAGCAGCGAAAGCTCAGGCGACTACGCAATGCCTCGTCGCCGGGCGACGAATGCCCCGGCGGTGACGAGGGACTTGACGCCGCCGCGACAGGCCGGCCGGCTCCCCCAGGAGACCGCGCAGAACTTCGAGGATCCAATGACTGACAATGTGCTCACCGAGGCGTGACCTTGGCCCCTACCTCCTCAAGCCCCCTGCGTTGGATACTTGATGAGCGGCCCATCGAGGGTCGTTGCCGACCTGATCGGCGAGGCAATTTGAGGAGCGTGGCGTCATGAGTACCGACCAGGACCATCCGGTTGTGGTCATTGGAGCGGGTCTTGGAGGATTGAGTTGCGCGGCGTTTCTGGCCAAGCACGGTGTGCCTGTCACGATCGTGGAACAGGGCGTCGAGCCGGGTGGGTACGCCCGGTCGTTCGTGCGAGAGGACGGGCGGTTCGATTTCGAGATATCCCTGCACGGCACGTCCATCAACAACAACATCGCGGCCTGGATCCTCGACGACCTCGGTGTGCTCGACAAGATCGAATTGGTCGAGCTCCCCGAGGTTTACCGCCTGAAGACCCCTGATCTGGACATCTCAGTTCCTCAACGAGATCCCGACGCCTACATTGACACGCTGGCCAAGTGCTTCCCCGATGAAGCCGACGGGATCCGCCGATTCGTCCACCACATGGTCGACGTCACCGACGAGGGCGAGCGATTCAGTCGGTTGCACGCAAAGGGACACGTCGACCTCGGCCGGTTTCCCGTGGAGTTCCCGACGATGTGGGAGATCCGGAACAAGACGCTCGCAGATCTTCTGGGCGAGTACGTCACCGACCCGGCGCTGGCGGAGGCTCTGAGTGGTCTGTGGTGCTACTTTGGTCTCCCTCCGTCGCAGCTCTCGGCGTTCGTGTATGCCGGCAGTGCCGGCAACTACCTCAAGAACGGGTCGTTCTACATCAAACCCCGGTCTCGGGCGCTCAGCGATGCGCTCGCCGAGGTCGTCGAGGCCTCCGGCGGGCAGATTTCCTACGGATCGAGGGCGGAAGAGATACTGATCACCGACCGAGCGGTGACTGGTGTCCGACTGGCCGACGGCAGCGTTCTCCCGGCGACCACCGTCGTCAGCAACGCCAGTGCCATCACAACGTTGACCAAGATGCTTCCCGGCGGGACCCTGCCGCCCGAGTATCTCGAGCGCATCTCCAACCAGCGGCCGAGCATCTCCAGCTTCATCGTATGGCTCGGTCTCGACACCGAACTGGGGGGCAGGGTCGAGGGATACAGCACGCACGTGACCACCGGCGCCGGGCCGGAGGCCGAATACGCCGCCTGCCTGAGCGGGGACGTCGAACACAATGGGTTCACCGTGACCGTCTACGACAATGCCTTCGAGGGATATTCGCAGCCTGGCACCTCAACCGTGATGCTCTTCTGCCAGAGCGGCTTCGAACCCTGGCGGCAGTTCGAGGATGGCTACGTCGCCGGCGACCGGGCGGCCTACAACGAGGAGAAGGAACGCTGGGCCGAGAGTCTGATCCGGCGGGCCGAGGAGCTGGTCATTCCTGGCCTCTCGTCCGTGATCGAGTCCAAGTTGACGGCCTCACCTCTCACCAATTGGGCATTCACGGGCAACACGGAAGGCGCCATCTACGGATTCGAACAGTCGATGGACAACGCCTACTTGACGAGAATCCCAAACGAGACGCCGGTCAAAGGGCTCTACCTTGCAGGCGCTTGGGGCAGCCCCGGCGGCGGGTTCGCCGGGGCGCTCAGCGGGGGCAGGGCGGCCTTCACCGAAGTGGCGAGGTCCTGGGCTCAGGCGTGACCGTCGTCAATCGGATCCTGGTCGTCGGTGGAACGGGCCTGTTGGGCGGCCTCTGATGCTCAGGAGACTCGTGGCCTGCCTACAGAACAGGGCGAGCTGGCCGGTGATCCTGGGACTGCTGTCTGCCGCCGGTGTGCTCATGCTCATCATGAACGGCACCGATCTGCCGTTCAGCGCTCGAACGATCGAGGACCACTCAGGAGGATTGCCCATTCTCGACATGCGCTTCTCCTATGGACCGGACGAAGCCAACCGCCTGTTTGGGGCCCTCGGGACTGACGGCCGCCGCGCCTACCTCATGCTCCATCTGATGCCGGACATGTTGTTTCCGATCTGCTACACGCTGGCATTTGCCAGTACCAGCGCCTGGTTCCTGGTGCGTCTGCTGCCGCTGGACCACCCCTTGCAGTGGCTCAGCCTGACGCCCCTGATCTCCGGGGTGGCCGATGTCCTCGAGAACCTGAGCCTGGTGATAGCCAACTCGTCGTATCCCACGCGTATTGACTGGCTGACAACCACTGCCTCGGCGCTGACCAGGATCAAGTTCGGCTTGATGCCCATCGGCGTCGTTCTTCTGATCGTGATGCTGTTGCTCTGGATTATCCGAGGGCGACCTCAGGGAAGGATCCCAGCAGGGAGCTGAACTGCGAGGCCGCCTTTTCTGGAGCACTCAGTCGACGATACCCCCCGGTATGAAGCCATCGATGACGTCGGTGAGGCGATCCCACCACCACAGTCGCCCGAAGGCCCGTTCGCCACCGTTCTCCTCGAGCAGACCGTTCCACTTGAGGCCGCGCTCTGAAGTCAAAGGAGCGCCTCTCGATTCGGCGCGCCGTTCTGCTCCGGTGCCACCAGCATCTTCCTTCCCTCCTCCTACCTCAACACCGGGCCGTTCGTGATCAAGGCCTCGGCGGAATTGTGGGCCAACTGATCAGCCGCCGAGTTGGCCACCGACTGGAACCAACGGCGATCAGGCATCGCCTTCAAGTCAGGCGGTCGGTGGCTGGGGTGAATACGCCGACAACCAAGCTGGCGACAGCTGTGAGCGCGACCCTCACGTCCGCGCGACACAGCCGACGAGGCTCTGGCGGCGAACCCGTAAGCGACCATGCCGGCAACAGGACGTACCGGTGCGCTGGTTCGCCGCGGGCAAACCATCGCCGGATCGCCTCGCGGCATCAACCTCCGTTGCGGCTGCCAATAACCGGTCGTCCGTCACCGATCTCGTCCCGCCACTCGATCGGACGTTGTTGATGTCCGTCGAATGACGGTGGATTCAATGCTGATTGATTGAACCCCTTGATGATGAGCCACATCGAGAGCGCTACCTCAACGATGGCAATAGGAGAAGCAACGATCACTTCCAACCAGACTCCAGACAAATCTCCGAGAACATCTACCTCCCAGAGGATCGATCCGATCATCAAGACCACTGCAGCGAACAGACCCGATGCAGATATCCAACGAGGAACCAGTTCTGACATGAACAGGGCAGAATACAAAACCAAGGACCCCAAACCGAATATGATGATATACACCATTCCTTGGGTTCCAGCCCATTGATTTACTGATTCTATTGATCTCCCCAGTACCTGATAGGAAGAAACATCGGCACCATCTGTACTCAAGTAGTCCTCGCTCAAACTGATCAGTGAAAGTCTGCTGACATAGGCAACACTCAAGATGGACATCTCCATGAGTCTGAAGCCAACGTACCCCATGGCCAAGAC
Source organism: Acidimicrobiales bacterium (assembly GCA_965216685.1). Classification (GTDB taxonomy): domain Bacteria; phylum Actinomycetota; class Acidimicrobiia; order Acidimicrobiales; family SZUA-35; genus JAHELU01. The sequence goes on along the minus strand of OZ244195.1, from coordinate 100,199 downwards.
TTCACTGTGCTGCTTGAGTACGGGAAACAGCAGCAGCGAAATGGCGACCACAGCCGGAGCACCCGCATACTCCAGCAGTATTCCGAGGACAACCATACCTCTGTCCGGGTGGGCGTTTTCCAGAAAGTCCGGGCTATCCAAAGTATCTCTGTAGATAGACTCCCCGATAAACAGCATCACGATCGCGCCGATGAACAAGACGCCCACCGCAATCGCAGTTTTTCTGTATGTATTCATTACCTACTCCTTTGCTTCCATCACGCATTGATGAATCTCAATGTCTGTGCGATCGATGAGCGCAGCACTGCTGACGGGTGGCTAGTTGAAGAATCCGAGAACGATTCCCAGCAATATGACGTAGAACACCGAGTTGAAGATGGTGTGCATGATGAGCACCAGCCAGGTGTTCTTGGACTTCTGGAAGAGATACGAGAGTATGAAGGCCTGTGGCAGGCCGGAGATCACAAACCACGGGTAGAACGGCAGGTGGAAGAGGTACCACATGAAGCCATGGACGAGCCAGGTGCGCTCACCGTGCACGAGTTGTTGCCGTGGCCAGATCACACCACGCCACAACACTTCCTCGCCCACGATGTTGAGGAGGAACATCGCCACGATTGCGAGCCCCCAGGTCCAGCTGCCAGCTGCGTCGGCACCCATCCAGGCCACCGACGGCTCGATGAGGGAGTCAAACGAGGTGGTCGGATCCTGGAGTGGGTGGAAGACGTCGCCCGGCTGGAACCACGATGACAGATCCGTGATCCAGGACTGAGTCGGGCTGGTCAGCAGCGTTGTGGCGAACGCCACGAACGTGAGGAACAGCATCAGGACGAACATGCGCCACCCGAAGCCCCGAAGTCCGAGACGGTTTGATAGCCGGACCCTCGCCATGTCGTTGCCTTCTTGTCTGAGCATCACGAGGGCGACGGGTAGAAGTGGGGCAAGTCCGAGTATGAAGCCGGCCAGATACGCACTGAACTGGTGCATTCCGCGGTCTTCGAGGTATGGCGTCATGTGGTAAATGCACACGCGATTCCAGAAGCCGATCGCCAGGAAGACTGCGAGTGCTGGCAGGAACGGCAGCGGCTTGAGGTGCGGCGCTTCTGCGTCGGCGTCTGGGTGCGTCCGGGTGAAGGTCATTGCCGGCTCGCTTTCGTGGTGTTCTTCACGCCCTCCGAGGGCGCTGATGGTGCCATTGTGGATCCGACGGCGACCAACCAACAGGGCCGAAGGACCCTCCAGGTGGGTGGCGGTCGAAGCCAGCGAGGAGGATCGCGAACTCCGGGTAGCGATCCGCGGCGATGGCACCGGGCTCGGGCAACGGCCTGCTACCGACAGGGCACCACCTGCGTCGACGAGAACGTAGGCTCGGGTGGCCGACTTCGCATGATTCGTCGATCTATCCGGGCTCACGCCGGCGAGACGGCTGGTGTCGATCGGACAAAATTGAGCGGACGATGGGAATCGAACCCACATCATCAGCTTGGAAGGCTGAGGTTCTAGCCGTTGAACTACGTCCGCAAGAACCGCTTAAACCCTAGCAGCTGAGCGAGGTTTCAGTGCGTCCAATATCGGTCGGTCCTCTTGCGTATGCCAACACCTGGTGCCAAGTTCACGCCGGTATCGATCACGTCGATCAGGGGGTGTAGCCCATCCAGTAGCCCTCGAAGTCGTGGTTGATGCGGGACGGGTCGTCGTTGCCGGTGAGTTCGACCACCCCGGCGAAGATGTCGGCTTCGAGATCCCAACCCACCGAGTTCGTTTCCTCGTAGTGGTCGAGTGACTCGTCGAACGCCTGCCCGTAGGCACACGACGCCGCGACCGCTTCGGCGAATTGCCCGTAGGCGGCCAGCAGTGACGGGTCTTCCGTCACCGCCTTGCAGGTACTGCCGGCGACAGCGTCGGGGTACTCGATCACCCCGGCTTCGTACAGGGCTTGACACGTACCTGGGCCGACCAGGGCGTCGGCGACGCAGTACACCCGGAAGTCCGACAGCGGCACCGAGTAGCCCAGCTCGTCGTTGCCGAGACCGACAACCCAACGGTACTCGTCGTCCATCAAATTCTTGACGTAACCGGATGTCACGTATTCCTGGCCGAAGGCATGCAGTTCCGGGTCGTCGAGGTGCCAGCGGCCCGGATCGTCGTCATAGCCGGCCGGCAGGCCGATTGTGGTCTCGGGACCGACCTCGGCCGGAAGCCACATCATGCCGACCGGGCCGACCTTCATCGACGCCACATGGGTCTTGACGTGGTCGCCGACCCGAACCGTGCCGAGCAACGGGTCAGGTTGTGAGGCGAATCCGTCGGCCGAGCAGGTGGTGTCGTTCTTGTCTCCGGTCGCCGGGCAGGTGTACAGCTCGAACGGGTTGTGGCCCAGCGCGGTACGGCCCGTTTCGTCCCCCACGACCAGGAGAAACCGGAAGCCGATGTTCGACATGCGGGTGTAGACGTCGGTTGTCTCGTACTCGATCTCCGGTCGGAGAATGGGCTCAGCGGACTCGAGGGCGTCGAGGGCGGCGTGGGCCAGCTCGCGCCCGACAAGGTACGTTCGACGGAAGTTTCGTTCGGTGAAGTTCGAGGCGCCGATCGGCGGTGATGCCTCGTCGGGAACGGTCAGCCCGTCACCGAGCGGTGCCGCTGCGTCGACCTCCCACACATTGGCTCCGAGGGGAGTAATGAGATCGCCGACGGCACCGTTGATGAACAGGGCCTCACCGCCGAGTTCGTCGGCGATGATCCGGTTCGTCCACCCCGGGAAGTCGGCGGTGAAATAGGCGTCCCGAGCCGAACAATTCTCGCCCTCCAGGCCGAGTACCTCACAGTCGGCGGTGATCGCCTCGGTGGGCGGGCTCCAGAACAACGTGACTTCGGGGTGGTTGGCCCAGAACGTGAGGGTGGCGATGGTTTGGCCATTGGTGGCGGTCGCTCGTAACACACCCAGTGTGGGATCGAGCACCTGGGCATCGCGGGAGTCACGCAGCCCGAACCAGTGATTCGTCTCCGCCACCTCGAGACGAGCGGGCCGCATCTCCTCGATGGCCTCGACGACGGCTTCGGCGGCCTGCTGCACCATGAGGTCGTACCACTCGTGGTTGACGTCGAACGCAGTATCGGGGCCGTGATGGTTGTGGTCGGCGTGGATGGCGATGTCGAGCCGGTCAACGACGGCTGCCGGTAGGCGATCGGCCACAGCCGCCCGGATCTCGTCGCCGTCACCACGGAAGATCATGTAGAGGTTGGCCGCCACGATGACCGTGATGTCTCTGCTCTGTTGTTCCTCGAACGCCACCGCCGAGACGCGCATGTCGTCATGTACCCAGCGGGCATTCGACGCCCCGTTACCCACGGCCACTCGACCCTGGTCCCACTGGGGAACCACGAGTCCGGGCGAGAACGGATCATCGGGGTCGGGTTGGAGGCCGTCGAGGTAGTCGTGGCTGCCGTCGACCGTTGGTAATACCGAGCGCGAAGCGGCGCCGACCTTAATCACCGCAGGACCCCCCTTTGGCGGATCGACGGCAGCGGTGGGTGCGGCAATGAGCAGAGTGGCGAATATGGTTGCTGCGGCAATCGTCGCCACGGCACGCTTGAGCATGTCGGAACCTCCCCCTTGGTTGAACGGGTCCATGGTACGGGACGACTTGGCCTGGCGGCGAACTCCGGGCCAGGCACGAGTCTCCTACTCGACATCTTCCGGGGGCGACGGCACTTGGGGGTCACCAACCAGGAGCTGGCGTTCGGTGGGGCGCTCGACCAGGATCGACTCGAGGTAGTCGGTCAAGGCCTCCTGGTTGGAGACCTCCCGGCCTCGGCGCTCGGCCAGGTAGTAGCGGTGCTCGAGGACCTGGTGAAAGATCTCCGGTTGTTCCAGCCGCTGGGCCAACTCATCCGGCACCGACTCCACCACCGGCTCGTACACGTCAGCCAGCCACTTGGCCGCCGCCACCGCAGCCGGCACCGGTTTCGTCGACTGCAGTTCGAGCCATGCCTGGTAGCCGGCGATGTCGGCCAGCAGCCGGCGGGCCTGATTCTCCTGGACATCGAGACCGGTCCGTTGGCGAAGGGCCCGGGAATGGTGGCCTTCCTCGATGAGTGTCGGCTTCACCGTCAACCTGGTGCCGTCCCGGCTGATGGAGAGTTCCTCGACGTCGAAGCCGAGATCGTTGATGCGTCGAACCCGACGATCGATTCGCCACCGTTCAGCGAAGGGAATCTCATCGGTGTGAGTCAGTTCATCCCACAGCTCGTCGTAACGGGCACGGAGTTCGTCGGCCATGGCGAACGGATCGACGTCCTCGTCCACCCGGCCCTGGGCCTGCAGATCCAGGATGCCGCCCGCCATGTTCTCCTGGGCGATCTGCAGATCGTAACGACGGAGTTCGTCGCTGATCGTGGTCTGCCAATCCGACGTCTCGGCGTCGACCAGGTAGGCCATCATCGCTCCGGCGTCACGCCGGAACAAGATGTTGGACAGTGAGCAGTCGCCCCAGAAGATGCCGTCGAGATGGAGACGGACCAGGAGAACGACGCCGGCGTTCATCAGGTTGTCGGCCAGCCCGTACTCGTTGCGGCCGATGATGTACCAGTAGGGGAGCGAGAAGTCGAGGTAGCGGGTGATCAGCATGGCCCGACCGTCGGGACCGAGGCCGGTCACCACCCCAATGGCTTCGACCGTGGGCAGATGGTGGTCACGCATCCGGCGCAGAATGTCGAACTCCGACCGGGCCACCTCCGGCTCGGTCTCCTTGAGGGCATAGACCCGGTCGTCGTAACGGACGAAGCGCACGATGTGGCGGCTGATGCCGTGGGCCATCTTGACCAGCCGGGGGTGATCCCAGCGCTCCAGCGGTTCACCCCACGGCAGGTCGAGAAAGTCGGGATGCCCTCCCTTGGTCACCAGGTCGAATTCGGTGTCGACAGAGTGGTCGGACGGCTCAATCATGTCGAGCCACCCTACTCGGGCGTGAAGTTTCCCCGGTTGTCTACTTCGACAGTTGGCCCCGGATCTCGCCTGACGGAACGGCCGAGGTGTGGATGTTCACGTAGTAGTTCTGCGGATTCTGGCGAAGATCCTTGATCAGGTCCTTGTCGACACCGTCGATGCAGGCCTGGAAGTCGGCGCTGTTCACGCCGAGATTGACCACCACGCCTCCGTTGACCCCGGCCGGCCCGGAATGGATGTGGCCGGCCAGTACGGTTCCAGCCAGGCCCTGGGCGGTCAGATCGATGCAAACCCGGCCCTGACCCTGGTTGAGGGTGACATCAGCCGAGCCTGATCCTGTCGTGCCGCTCGGCGGCACCTCGTTGGCCGACGACAGATCGACGGCCAGCGGGCGGCCGGCATCATCGGCCGACACGGGGGAGGGGAGCGTCAGCACGGTCATGATGACCACGGCCACTCCAAGTCGGTACAGAATTCGTCGCATGGCTGCTACCTCCGGCGGGCTGTCTCGCTTGTCGACCGGCCGACTCTCGACCGACGACCACCATAGCCTAATAGTCGCATCCTTTACTAATGGTGGTCGACCGGTCTGAGATGAACGACTCCGTAGGATGGTGCCTGCCCGGGTGGGCGACGCCATGGTGGTTGGGTGACATCCCTGCCCCACAGTTTGGCTGCTCGACGACCCGGTAGAAGACGCTTTGGCGGTTCACAGACCCATCTGGGGGGTCGCTGAGCCGCCAAAGCGCATCCTGGCCGGGCCGGTGGAAGGCGGACGGGACGGCCGACACCCCAGGACCGATCAGGTGAGACGAAAGCCGGGGGTGCCGGCCGTCGTCGACCCGATGTGGGCCGCCCGGTGGCCGCTGTCGGCCAGCTGGGACAGCACCGACCCGGTCTGGCCGGGCTCGACGCCGAACACCAGCCCACCCGACGTCTGGGCATCGGCGATCATCAACTGGTGGAGTTCATCGTGGGACCCGGGATCGAGCAGTTCGCCCCCCCAGGCCAGGTTGCGTCGGCTGCCGCCGGGCATCATCCCCTGAGCGGCCAGATCAATGGCTCCGGGCAGCATGGGAATGGCTTCGAACTCAACAGTGACCCGAACCCCGGACTCGACGGCCATACGACCGAGGTGACCCAGCAACCCGAAGCCGGTCACGTCGGTACAACCGGTGGCTCCGGCCGTCAGTGCCACCCGGGAGGCCACGTCGTTCAACATCGTCATCGAGGCAATGGCAGCCTCAGCCACCTCGGCCGGAGCGGTATCGGCCTTGATGGCCGTGGTGATGACCCCCACTCCCAACGGCTTGGTCAGGATCAGGTCCTGGCCCGCGGTCAGGCCGGCGTTGGTCAGGATCCGGTCGGGGTGAACCTCACCGGTGACCGACATCCCGTACTTCGGCTCGGGGTCATCGATGGTGTGGCCACCGACGATGGCGAACCCCCCGGCCCGGGCGATGTCTTGACCGCCGGCCAGGAGTTCGCCCAGCAAAGAGGTGGGGAGGGCATCGGTGTTCCAGCCCACCAGGTTGAGGGCGAACAGAGGTCGACCACCCATGGCGTAGACGTCGGAGACGCTGTTGGCGGCGGCCACCCGGCCCCAGGTGCGGGCGTCGTCGACCACCGGGGTGATGAAGTCGGCGGTGGAGATGATGGCCCGGTCGTCGTCCAGCTTCCAGACCGCGGCGTCATCGCCGGTGGCGGTTCCCACCAGCAACTCGGGAGGGGTGTCGGCCTGCAGATCGCGCACCACGTGCGCCAGCTCGCCCGGAGCGAGCTTGCAGCCTCAACCGGCGCCGTGGCTGAATTGGGTCAGGCGGTTGGGCCGTTCGTTGGTCACAGCTTTCAGACTACCGAGACGACCACTGCTACGGTTTTGTCATGTCATTGTCCACCTGGGTTGACCACGATGATCTGGCCGACTGGGTGGGCGACGCCACAGATCACCTGATCGGTTCGGTGGCCGACTTCCAGCGCGACGATCCCCGCTGGATGGGCCCCTACCTTCCCATCGTGAACCCGCCGATCTGGGAGCTGGCCCACGTCGGCTGGTTCGCCGAGTGGTTCGTGCTCCGCCAGTTGCACGGCCGCCAACCGCTGCTGGACCACGTCGACGAACGGTACGACTCGGCTCTGGTGGCCCACAAGACCCGCTGGCAGATCGACTACCCCGATTCGGCCACCACCATCGACTACGTGCGCCGGGTGGCCGACGGTCTGGTCGAGGTGCTGGGCGATGATAGAGGTCTCGACTCCACCGCCTACTACGTGGCCTACGCCGTCATGCACCACGACGCCCACTGCGAGGCCCTGACCTACACCCGGCAGACTCTCGACTGGGGCCGCCTCCCGGGCCGTTCGGCCTCTGCGCCGGTGATGGGTGAACCGATATCGGGCGACCGCTCGGTCGGCGGAGGTCGGGTGGTGTTGGGGGCGTCCCGTCGCCAACCGTTCGTGATGGACAACGAGAAGTGGGCCCACCCGGTCGAGATCGACCGCTTCGACATGGCCGTCACCCCGGTCACCATCGGCCAATTCGCCGAGTTCGTCGACGACGGCGGCTACGACGACGACCGACTGTGGTCACCGGACGGTCTGGCCTGGCGACGGGAATCCGAATCCGGCCAACCAGCCTACTGGCGTCGAGGGGCCGACGGTTGGGAGCGGCGAATCGGCTCGGTCTGGGGGCCGATCAGCAACACCGACGACCATCCCATGATCCACGTCAACTGGTGGGAAGCCGAGGCCTACTGCATTTGGGCCGGTCGCCGGCTGCCCACCGAGGCTGAATGGGAGGCGGCGGCCACCACCACCCCGACCGGTGAACGCCTGCCGTGGTTCCCCTGGGGCGGCCGCGACCCCCAGCCGTCGGAGGCGGCGCTCGACGCTCGAACCGGTCACACCGTTCCGGTCGGGGCCTTCGGGGCCGGTGACGGCCCCTGGGGCCACCGTCAGCTGATCGGCAACGTGTGGGAGTGGACCAGTTCCACCTTCGGCCCGTACCCCCACTTCGAACCGGACGCCTACCGCGACAACTCCGAACCGTGGTTTGGTACCCGCAAGGTCCTGCGGGGTGGCTCGTGGGCCACCCGCCACCGCTACGTCCGCTCGACCTACCGGAACTACTTCACCCCCGACCGGCGCGATGTCTACGCCGGATTCCGAACCTGCGCCCGGTGACCCCACGATCCAACCCGTGAACCGGAACCGCTCGGTGGTCATCGCCGCCCCCATCCGGCCCACAGCCGGTTCGGGCAACGACGTCACCGCCAACCGATGGGCCGCTCTGCTGCAGGCGGCCGACCACGAGGTGGCCCTCCTCGCCATCGACGAACAGTCCGACGAGATCGGCGACTACCACGCCACCCGGTTGCGGTCAGCCGATGTTCTGGTTGCTCTCCACGCCCGTCGCTCGGCTCCGGTGGTGGGCTGGTGGCGTCGCCACCACCCCGACCGCCGCCTGATCGTCGGCTTGAGCGGCACCGACCTCTACCAGGACATGCCCGGCAACGCCGCGGCCATGGCGTCAACCGAGGCGGCCGACGGGCTGATCGTGCTCCAGCGGGCGGCCCTGGCCCGGGTGGAGCGGTTTCGACCGGGCTGGGGGGCCAAGACGACGGTCATCCACCAGTCGGTGGCCCGGCCCCGCCCCACCCGGCGCCCGGCTGCCGGTGAGCTGCGGGTGGTGGTGCTGGCCCACCTGCGGGACATCAAGGACCCGTTGCTGACCGCCCGGGCCGCTCGCCGGATGAGTCCGGACAGCAGGGTCAGCGTGCATCACGCCGGTCGAGCCCTCGACCCGGCCTGGGCCGAGGCGGCCGACGGGGAGCAGCGGGTCAACCCCCGGTACCGATGGCACGGCGAACTCCACCGGATCAGCGCGCTGGAGCTGCTGGCATCAGGCCACCTGCTGGCCTGCACGTCCCGGGCCGAGGGTGGGGCCAACGTGGTGACCGAAGCCATCGCCATAGGCCTGCCGGTCGTCGGAACCCGTATCGAGGGCAACACCGGGCTGTTGGGCGACGACCACCCCGGCCTCGTTCCGGTGGGCGATGACGAGGCCATGGCCCGGCTGTTGACGGCCCTCGAATCCGATCCGGCACTGCTGGACGAGTTGCAGCGGCGGACCAACCAGCTGGTTCCCATCACCGAACCGGCGAACGAGCAGGCGGCGCTTGTCGCCGTGGTCGAAGGTCGCTGATCAACCCTCTACCGGATGGAGCGGCGGATGGAGGCCGAGGCCAGGTCGACGGCCACGGTCACCATGAACAGGGCAACCACGGTGGCCACGATCCCGTCGTAGTTGAAGGCTGCGGTTTGTTGATCAAGCCGGCGCCCAAGGCCGGCCGCCCCCACCACGCCCACGATCACCGTCTCCCGGATGGCCACCTCCCAGCGGTACAACCCGAGGGCCACGAACCGGCCGGCCACGGCCGGAACGGTGGCCACCGTCCAGGCTACCGGTGCGGTCGCTCCGCTGGCGGCCAGCTGGTCAGCGGGCCGCTGGTCCATGTTCTCCACCACCTCACCCTGGAGACGACCGAGAACACCGGTGTTGTAGACGGCCAGGGCCACCGCCCCGGGCCACAGCCCGGGGAAGAGCACGAACACCACCACGAAGGCCCACACCGGTGGCGGCACGGAACGTCCGATGAGGAGAACGAACCGGATGGCGGCCGAGACCACGCTTCGAACCACGGCCCCCGGACCGCTTGCCTGACCGCTGGGCCGCTGGGCCAGGAAGGCCAGGGGAGAGGCGACGACAAAGGCCATGGCCAGCGACAGCACGGCCAGGGCGATGGTGTCGAGCGAATCGTCGATCAGGCCCCGTAGACCGCCGGTGCCGATCTCCGGGGGCCAGCCATCGGAGACAAGCTCTCCAATCAGCAGCCGGGCCCGGTCGTCCCACAGCGAACCGATGTCGATCCCCAGCCGCCAGTAGGCGATGGGCAACGAAGCGGCCAGGGCGACGGCGCTGAGCCGGAGCAGTCGATCGCCATCCGGACCGTCGGCTGCCGTTGTACGAACGTGGGTCTCGGCGGCGATGGCGTTGCGCCGCCGCCGAACAGCCGACGACCAGCGATCGGCCAGTCCCGACAGCAGGATCAGGGCCCACAGCAGCGTCCACATCTCGTTGTAGCGCAACGACTGGAACGACAAGGCGAGCTGGAAGCCCAGGCCGCCCGCTCCGACGATGCCCAGCACGGCGGCGCTGCGCAGGCTGCACTCGAAGCGGTAGAAGGTGTAGGACAACAGATCGGTCAGGGCCTGGGGCACGGTGGCGAAGGTCAAGGCGGTGATCCGCCCCGCTCCCGCCGCCCGCATGGCCAGTTCGGCGTCACGGGGAACTTCGTCGAGCAGTTCGGCGAAGACCTTGGCCGTGACCGCCCCGAAGGGAATACCGATGGCCAGAACCGCCACCAGAGGGTTGAGGCCCAAGATGTTGACCAGGAAGAGCCCGAACACCACCTCGTGCATCGACCGGGGAACCACCAGCAGGACCCGACCGACAGCCCAGCCGACACGGCCCCGACCCATCCGGCCGTGCAGTGGGCTCCACAGCCGTTCGGTCAGGAGTGGACCGAAGGCCACGCCGATGATCACGGCCAAAGCCGTGCCCAACAGGGCGTAGCCAACCGTCACCGCCGACTCTCGCACGGTGAGTTCGAGCATGGCGGTGCTCAGATCGGGGGAGAGCATGGCCGAGAAGAAGGCAACGAGTTGTGACCAACCCCGTTCGTTGACCAGTTGGCCCGGATCGACGCCGGCCTTGACGATCGACCAGGCCACCAGGGCGCCCACGGCCAGGGCCCAGGCTCGCCGGATCCGGTCCGCCGGCTTGGCCTCGACGGCAATCGGGCGGTGGTCGAGGGTGGCGGTCACACCGGCTGATGGCGGCCGGACTGCCCGATCTGGTACAGCTCGCTCAGCCGATCCTCGTCGACCTGATCGGCTGGGAGATCGAAGTGCAGTCGACCTTCCCGGAGGGCAACGATGCGGTGGCAGTGCCGTAGGGCCAGTGGGGCGTTGTGCATGCTGGCGATCATGGCCCGGTCGTCGTCGGCTGTGATCATGGCGGCCAGCGCGGCCATGACCGCATCGGAGCGGGACGGGTCGAGCGCACTCACCGGTTCGTCGGCCAGGAGCAGGTCGGGTTGCTGGAACAGTGCCCGGGCTATGGCCGTACGCTGCTGCTGTCCTCCCGAGAGTTGATCGGCTCGGTCCCACAGCTTCTCGGCGATGCCGACCGTGTCCAGGGCGACCACGATCTCGTCCACTGGACCCGGTCGGATCAGGGAGCGGGCGGCCCGGGGCCACGACCAGCGCCCGACCCGCCCGGCGGCCACGTTGCTGGCCACCCGCAACGGTCCTACCAGGCCGAAGTCCTGGCTGATGATGCCGACCCGGCGGCGGGCCGGGCGATGGGCCCGCCGTCCGAGGATGGCGCTGTCGACGCCCAGCACCTCGACCCGGCCCGAGGTGGGAAGGGTGAGTCCGGCGGCCAGTGACAGCACCGTTGATTTGCCGGCGCCCGACGGGCCGACCAGAGCCACCAGTTCGCCGGGCCGAACCTGCAGCGACAGGTCGGCCACCGCCAACTGGTCGGCCCCCGGGTAGCGGACGGTGACCGCGGCGAGGTCGACACTGGCCGTCGACTCCGCTTCAGAGGCCGGCACGGACCCATCCATGGCTGTTCGTCGACCCTCCTGGACTCTCCGTTACCCCTCGATGCTTCCGATGTCGCGTCCGACCTGTTCGATGCTGGCGTAGTTCTCATTGCTGGTCTCGATGAACGAACCGGCGCCGAAGAACTCCAGGATGGCGGCTTCGTCGGGGTCGTCCGGGTCGAGGGAGGTGAAGGCATCGACCACCTGGGCGGTCAAGTCGTCGCCCAACTCCGGTCGCACCACCCAGTGATAGTCGTAGTAGGTCGGGGTCTCGAACACGACCTGGACCTTGTCGAGGTCGACCTCGCCGGCCTCGACCCGAGCATCCCACACCTGGGAGTTGAGGGCCCCGACCTCGAAGGTGCCGGCCTCAACCAACTCGATGGTGGCGTCGTGCGAGCCGCTGAATCCCGGTTCGCCGTCCAGATCGTCGAGACCGACCCCGGCCTCGTTCATGAATGACTGCGGCATCAGGCGACCCGAGGTGCTGGATTCGGAGCCGAAGGTGAGGGTGTGGCCGGCCACGGTGCTCAAACCGGACACGTCGTCGAACGGCTCGATGTCGGTGTCGGTCCCGGCCACGAACACCGAGGTGAAGGTTTCGTCGATGTCCCGTTGGACGATGGCATCGGCTCCGTCGACCTGAAGCCGGGCCTGGACACCGGTGAGACCACCGAACCACACCAGATCGAGATCGCCGACCCGGAACGCCGTCACCGCCGCCTCGTACTCGGTCACCGGTTCGAAGCGCACATCGACCCCGACCTCTTCGGCCAGGTAGTCGGCCACCAGCTGGTAGTTGCGGGCCAGAACCTCGGGATCCTGATCGGGGATGGCACCGATGACCAGCTCCCCGTCGAAGTCACCGGTGGATCCGGTGTCGGCGTCGTCGGTGTCACCGGCCGAATCCGAAGCCGTGTCATCGGCCGAATCGGAGCCGCAGGCCGAAGCCAGGAGGGCGATCAGAGCGAGGGAAATGAAGAAGGGGCGGAGTAGTCGGCGCACGGGAAGTCCTCGAAGACGGGTAGCGGTTACCGGACGAAGGCCCGAGGATACTCGGGCCATGATTGGACAACCCCGGTGCCGCACTGTGAATTCCGTCGGGCGGCTCCCTCAGTGGGCCCCGCCAATCTACGGGAGGTCCCGGAAGGCGATACGATCTGTGGCGGGTCGGGACCCCGGTAGTGGGGGCCCGATACCACACAGTTCGCTTCGGGCGGGTGTTGGCGTTCGATCGACTAGCGTCCGTCCACCACGTGACGGCAGGCGCCCAGGATGGCGACGATGAGGTCGGCTTGGTCGTCGGTCATGGTCAGCGGGATCCGCATGTCGCACAGACCCTGGAGGACCGCCGCAGTTTGGGGCAGGGCCTGCTCGCCGGCGTAGCGCCAGTGGTCGAACCGGCTGGTGAACCCCAGGGGATCCGGTCGACCGAACCACTTGACCGACACGCCGTGGTGGCCGGCCAGGGAGACGAAGTCGGCGGTGACCTCGGGCCCGAGATCGGGGTCGAACTGGATGGAGGAGGCAACGAAGTGCTCAGCCGCCGGCCGCTGGGGCAGCCGGAACCCATGGTTGGCCAGACCGGTTTCGAGGCGGTGATAGCGGCTGTTCCAGATCTCGGCCCGCTGGTCCAGCAGGCTGATCTGGGGTCGAGCCACTGCGGCGGCCCAGGCCGCCATACGAGACGAGCCATTGGGGACCGAGGGGGCGTGGCGGGCCATGACCTCCTCGGGTGGAACGGTGCCGTGTTGGCCGTACAGCATGTAGCTGCCGGAGAACAGTATGGCCCGGGCGGCCACGTCGTCGTCATCGGTGACCAATAGCCCGCCCTCGCCGGAATTGACGTGTTTGAAGGTCTGGGTTGAGAAGCATCCGGCGGTTCCAAACCGCCCGGTCGGGGTGTCGTTCCAGGCCGCACCCATGGTGTGGGCACAGTCTTCCACCAGGGTCACGCCGTATTCCCGGCACAGGTCGCTGACGGACGCCATGTCACCGATGTGGCCCCTCATGTGCGACAGCATCAGAACCTCGACTCCCGACCCTGGCGCCAGTTTCATCTCCAGGTCATCCAGGTCGACCACCAGGTCAGGGGTGATCTCCACGAACGACGGCCGGGCCCCCAAACGACTGATGGCACCGGGCACGGGGGCCAGGGTGAAGGCGTTCATGGCCACCTGGTCCCCCGGGCCGACGCCGACCGCGTACAGAGCGGCGGTCAGGGCGGCCCCGCAGCTGTTGAAGGCCACCGCATAGCGGCTGCCGATCGAGGCGGCGAACTCCCGCTCCAGGGAGGCCACATCCTGCTCGGCCGCCCCCAACTCCCCGTAGCGGAACAACAACCCACTCTCCATCAGTTCGTTGGCTCGTTGTACCCCGGAGCGGGGAATGGGAGGTGGGGCGGTGAAGTCCAGGTCGATGTGGGGAATGTCGAACCCGTCCACCTCAGCCGCCATGGCCGTCAGCCCGGTTGTCGGCCCGAATGTCGGCACTGCGGGCGTGACCCTCCATGCCCTCGTAGCGGGAGATGCGAGCGGCGACACCGGCTTCTCGGGCCCCCGCCTCGGGTGTCAGCTCCTGCCACGTCAGTTGTTTGGTGAAGGCCAAGGCGTTGAGCCCGCCGGTGTAACGGGCCGCTCGACCGGTGGGCAGGATGTGGTTGGGGCCTGACGTCTTGTCGCCGAAGGTGACGGTGGTGTTGGCCCCCAGGAACAGTGAGCCGTAGTTGCGGAGCCGGTCCCGCCACCAGTCGAGGTCGGCCGCCATGACCTGGAGGTGTTCGGGGGCGTAGCGGTCGCAAACCTGGGCCGCTTGCTCCCGATCGTCGGTCACGATGATTTCGCCGTGGTTTCGCCAGGCCTCGGCCGCCGCCTGGCGGGCCGGGTCGGGCAGAGCGGCGGCGACATTGAGGGCGATGTCGTCGACGGCGGCGGCCAGTTCCGGTGACGTGGTGACCAGCCATACCGGTGAGGTGGGGCCGTGCTCGGCTTGACCGATGAGATCGACGGCCACGGTCATCGGATCGGCCGACTCGTCGGCGGCGATCATCGACTCGGTTGGCCCGGCCACCACGTCGATTCCCACCCGGCCGAACAGCTGGCGCTTGGCTTCGGCCACGAAGCTGTTGCCGGGGCCGACGATGATGTCGGCTTCCAGCCCGGTGAACAGACCGTAGGCCAGGGCGGCGATGCCCTGCACGCCACCCAAGCCGATGATGGAGGTGGCGCCGGCCAGCCGGGCGGCATGCACGATGGCCGGGTGCACACCTCCCCGTTGGGCGGTGGCCGGTGAGGTGACGATGATGTTGTCCACTCCGGCCACCGCCGCCGTGGTGACACTCATCAGAGCCGAGGCGATGTGGGCGTAACGGCCGGCCGGCACGTAGCATCCGGCCACCTCCACGGGGACGGTGCGCTGCCCGGCCGTCAGGCCCGGTGCCACCTCCATGGAGAAGTCGCTGATGGAGTCCCGCTGGCGACGGGCGAAGGCTTGGATGTGACGGTGGGCGTGATCGATGTCGGCCAGCAGCTGGTTGTCAAGCGACTGGGAGGCCGAAGCGATTTCTGTGGCCGTGAGTACCACCGGACCCGTCCAGCCGTCGAACCGTTCGGCCAACTCCAGAGCTTTGGCCTCGCCACCCGTCTCCAGCTCGGCCAGCAGCCGGGCGACGCTGCGCCGCACGTCGGGACTGGCCTCGTTCTGGGGCCTGGTGGCCTGCTTCACATAGGTTCCGACCACGGCGGCCTCCCTTGATCACTCGGCACCGTATCCCGGTCGACACACAATCGGTGCCGAGGTGTTAGGTATTCTAACTGGGTCGATGCTAGGGTTGTCCCTGCCATGAAAGCGGTCGCATCCGGTGACCGGGCAGCATCAATCGATCAAGACCAATTCAGTGGCGATGGTCGGCGGCACAAGCGTCGGCCACGTTCACCAAGGGGAGAAGCAATGAAACTACGAACGATCCTCATCCTGTTCGCGGTGTTCGGGTTGCTGGTAGCAGCCTGCGGCGACGACGGCGAGGAAGGCACCGATGCTGGCAGCGATGACGCCGCCGAATCCGATGGCGATGACGCCGCTGAATCCGACGGCGAAGAGGAGGCCGTGGAGGAAGACGACGCCGGCGGAGGCGAAGCCCTCGATGAGCTGAACGTCGCCTACTTCCTGGAGTGGCCGACTCCGAACCAGTATGAGCAGAACCAGGGGACCTACTCCGAGGAGCTGGGCGTTCCGGTCAACTGGAAAGACTTCGCCACCGGGGTGGAGATGTCGGCGGCCATGGCGGCCGGTGACATCGACATCGCCTACAGCCAGGGTCTTGTTCCCTTTGTGAACGCCGTGACCGCCGGCCAGGACCTTCAGATCGTGGGTATCGCCGTGTCCTACGCCGAAAACGACAACTGCGTGGTGGCCACCGACCTGGCCGCCACCCGCGACAACGCGGCCGAGATCCTCGACGGGGCCACCGTCGCTGTCCCGGTCGGCACGGTGGCCCACTACAAGATGCTCAAGTCGATGCAGTTCCTCGGTGTCGACACCGACAGCTTCGACATCAAGTCGCTCGATCCGGCCGAAGGAGCTGCCGCCCTTCAGGGTGGCAGCGTCGACATGGCTTGCGGCTGGGGTGGCGGTCTGCAGCGAATGCTCGAGGCCGGCAACATCGTCATGACCGGGGCCGAGATGGAAGACGAGATCGGTCTGAAGGTGTTCGACGTCGTGTCGGTCACCTCCGAGTTCGCCGCCAATCACCCTGACGTGATCGAGCAGTTCCTGCAGATCACCGAGAACGCCAACCGAGCTTGGGACACCGATCCCGACAGCCGGCTGGAAGGCATCATGGCCGAGGCCGGGATGGACGAAGCAGGCACCTTGGGCGTCCTTGACACCTTCTCGTTCCCGTCGACCGAGGAACAGCTGTCCGACAGCTGGTTGGGCAACGATGTCCCGGTCTTCATGAACGAGGTCGCCGACCTCTTCGTGGCCGAAGGTGCGCTCGAGCAGAAGCTCGATGACTACGGCGCCACCATCGACACCACGTTCTTGAAGAACATCAGCTGACCGGCGCGGACCGTTTCCCGGTCCACCCACAATTTGTCGTAACGTGATATGGGGAGTGTGTAGGAATGTCCACGCACTCCCCGTGTCTTATCCGAACTCACCAAGGTACGAAGGGGGTCCAGTGAGCGAACTCGATGTCGACCAGCTCGGCATGATCTACGAGCTTCCCAACAATCAATCGGTCGAGGCGTTGAAGGACGTCACGTTCAGCCTCGACTCGGGGCGTATCCTGACGCTCCTCGGCCCGTCGGGCTGCGGCAAGACGACCTTGCTCAACATCGTGGCCGGCTTTCTGAAGCCGACATCGGGTTCGGTCACCATCAATGGTGAGCCGGTGACGGCGCCCGGTCAGGAGCGGGGCATGGTGTTCCAGCAGGGCGCACTGTTCGAGTGGCTCAACGTGGAGGAGAACGTCTCCTTCGGTCCTCGCATGAACGGCGCCGACTCCGCCGCCACAGCGGTCAAGACGGCCGAGCTTCTGCAGACGGTCGGCCTGGGTGACTTCGGCAGCAAGGCCATCTACGAGCTGTCGGGCGGTATGCAGCAGAGGGTGGCGCTGGCCCGGTGCCTGGCCAACGATCCCGAGGTCATCCTGATGGACGAACCGCTGGGCGCCCTCGACGCCTTGACCCGGGAGAAGATGCAGGGTCTGATCCTCGAGCTGTGGGACGAGACGAAGAAGACGATCATCCTGGTGACCCACTCGGTGGAGGAGGCTCTGTTCCTGGGCGATCGACTGTTCGTGATGGCCCCCCGCCCTGGACGCATCGAACGCGAGTATGAGCTGCCGTTCGCCAAAGCCGGCCTGACCAGCGACCCGCGGGAACTGAAGAACTCGCCGGAGTTCATCGAAAAAAGGGAGGAGATCCTCTCGCTCATCTGGAATATGGAAGAGGAGATCATGGGACGTGAGGGGGCTCGGGTATGACCGGCACCAATCCGGCGGCCTCCGCGGTCGAGGTCACGAACAAAGGTCGACGGTTCGGTGGGCTGTTCAGCCAGACGGTCGATCCCACCATCGCCCGCAAGACCGTGACCTTCGGCGACGGCTCGGCCGTCACCGGTAACCGGAACTTCAGTTTGCTGACCGTGGTCGCCTTGTTCGTCTTGTGGGCGGTGGCCGAGACGATCGGTTTGACCGACGACACGTTCTTCCCCGGCCCCGTCAAGACCTGGAACGAGTTCTGGACGGTATTGACCACCGACTCGTTTGGACGCTCGTTCCTCCACGAACACGTGCTGCAGAGCCTGCAAAGAATTCTCATCGGCTTCGGCGCCGGGGTGCTTCTCGGTGTCCCGGTCGGCCTGGCCATGGGTTTGTCCAATATTGCTCGGGCCATCTTCGACCCGATCATCGAACTGTTCCGCCCGGTGCCTCCGCTGGCCTTCATCCCGCTGTTGATCCTGTGGTTCGGCATCGGCGAGACGTCGAAGGTGGTGATGCTGTTCTTCGCCGCATTCTTCATCATGGTGATTGCCGCCCGATCCGGTGTTACCGGGGTCCGGCTGTCGAAGGTGCACGCCGCCTACTCGTTGGGAGCGTCGCGGGCCCAGGTTCTGCGGCATGTGATCCTACCCAACGCTCTGCCCGAGATATTCGTCGGCATGCGAGTGGCCTTGGGAGTCTGCTGGGGCACGCTGGTGGCCGCTGAGCTGGTGGGAGCCGACGTTGGTCTGGGGGCCATGATCTGGGAGGCCCGAACCTTTTTCCGCAACGGCATCGTCGTGTTCGGCATCATCATCATCGGCATTATCGGCGTGATGCTCGACCTCATCATGCGCAAGCTGGAGGAGCGCTTCATCCCGTGGCGAGGCCGCGGCTGAGCCTGTCGTCATGCCGATGCCGCTGTGGTGGGGCCACATCAACAAGAGGATCTTCAATCCCCGGGCCTTGCGGTCCGGCCAATGGCAGGTGATCCGACACGTCGGCCGTCACTCCGGGAAGTCCTACCGCACCCCGCTGGAGGCTCACGCTGTCGACGGTGGTTTCATCTTCGTGTTGGTCTACGGGGCCGCTCCGATTGGGTCCAGAACGTCCTGGCCCGGGGCACCGCTCAACTGGAGATCGACGACAATGTCGTCGATCTGGCCGATCCGGTGATCATCGATGCCGCTGAGGCCCTACCTCAGCTGCCGGCCGACACCAAGCCACCGCCCCGGCTCCTCAAGATCAACGAGTTCCTCCGCATGAACACCGTCGACACCGACCCCTCCCAATAATTCCCTCGCAACAATCCCTCGCAATAATGCAGTAGAAAACGCGGTCAGACCTCGGGTTTTGCTGCAAGATTTCGGGCCAGGGCCTCGCAGTGGTCGTGGATGGCTCGAAGTGAACCCATCAGGTCCTGGCTGATGAGCGGCGCATCCCACTCGACGATGGGCCGACGGGTGGGGATCGACTCGTGGCTGCAGCCGATGCTGATCAGATGGTCGGCCCGGATCGTGTCCTCAGCGGTGACCATCCGGGGTTTCCAGTCGATCCGGTACCCCTCGGCGGTGAGAGCCTCGGTCACCGTGGGCATGTTCACCTCATCGGGTTCCGGACCGGCCACCTCGATCTCGACGTTGAGTTCGGCTCGGAACGCCGCCGAGCGGAAGTAGGTGGCGGCGGCCAGGCTCTTGCCCGCCGAGTGGGGGCACATGAACAAGATGGTCGTGGTCAACGTGGGTCTCCTTGGGGTCAGACGATGAGCAGTTGGTAGGCCATGCCGACGGCGGCGGCTGCGCCCACGACCGGCAACGTCGGCGCCCGGTGGCGGAAGATGGCCACTGCCGAACCGACCGTGATGAGTGCCGACAGCCAGTTGATGCTGGTCAGGTCGGGCTGGTAGATCAGTGCGCCGAAGCGGCGATGTTCCTCCACCGTGCCGAACAGGGTGAACAGGGCGAACCAGAGGGCGAGGTTGAGAACAACCCCGACGACCGCGGCGGTGATGGTTGACAGGGCGGCGGTCAGCGACGGCCTGCCCCGCAGATGTTCGATGAACGGTGCGCCCAGGAAGATCCAGAGAAAGGAGGGTACGAAGGTCACCCAGGTGGCGATGAGGGCGCCGAAGACACCGGCCTGCAGGGGGCTCAGTCCACCCGGATCCCGGTAAGGGCCCATGAACCCGACGAACTGCACCACCTGGATCAGGGGGCCGGGGGTGGTCTCGGCCATGCCGAGTCCGCTGAGCATCTCGCCCGGCTCCAGCCAGCCGAAGCTGTTGACCGCCTCCTGGGCGATGTAGGCCAGAACGGAGTAGGCCCCACCGAAGGTCAAGACGGCGGCGCTGGAGAAGAACCAGGCCACGTCGGTGAAGACCGACGACCGGCCGAAGGAGGCCAGGAGCAGGGCCACCGGCCCGAACCACAACCCCAGTCCGACGGCCAGTACTCCCAGCGCCCGGCTCCAGGACGGCTGGCCCAGCTCGACATCCTGGTTACTGACGAGAGCATCGGTGTCGTCAGTGGCCGCCGTTTCGTCGTGCCCGGTGACCAGGTTGAACACTTCGGGTTTGAGCTGCCCGCCGACCACGCCGATGGCGGCGGCCACGGCCACGACAAGGGGAAACGGTAGCTCGAATACGAAGATGGCCAGGAAGGCGCCGATGGCGATGGCCAGCATCACCTTGTTCTTGATGACCCGGCGTCCAATGCGGAGAACGGCGTTGGCCACAATGGCGGTGACGGCGGCCGAGATGCCGAAGAACAGTCCGGAGACCCAGGAGAGGTCGCCGAATGCGGCGAACAGGATGCTGAGAGCCATGATCGAGACGAAGCCGGGCAGGATGAACAAGCCCCCGGCCAGCAACCCACCGGCTGGGCCCCGGAGGAGCCAACCGAGGTAGGTGGCCAGCTGCTGAGCCTCGGGACCGGGTAGCAGCATGCAGTAATTCAGGGCGTGGAGGAATCGTCGTTCGTCGACCCAGCGCCGCCGCTCCACGATCTCGTCGTGCATGACCGCGATCTGTCCAGCCGGGCCGCCGAAACTGTTGGCCGCCACCGTGGCCCAGGCCGTCAACCAGTCGGACCGTTCGATGCTCTGGCCGGGACGGGTAGGCCGAGCCTTTTCATGTAACCGTGGTTGCCTCACTGAGTTCAGCGTAGTCACCATGTGTTACAATGTGCAACCGTGGTTACAGAAGAAGATCATGAGTGGGCACTCCTCAGCTACCGCATCCCCCGGGAACCGTCCACGCCGCGGATCACGGTCTGGCGCAAGCTCAAGAATCTGGGAGTGGCCCAGATCGGGGATGGTCTTGTCGCCCTTCCTCACGACGCCCGCACCAAAGAACACCTGGAGTGGATCGCGGCCCAGGTCCGGGAGGCCGACGGTGAGGCGGTTGTCTGGGTCGCCCGCCCCACCACCCGCCGACAGAGTGCGGAGTTGGCCCGGCAGATGCGAATGGCCCGGGACCACGAGTATCTGGCCTTGCTGGCCGAGGTCGAGGCCGAGGAGTCGACGAAGGGGCCGAGCCGGCGGACGATACAACGGTGGCGACGAGAATGGCGGCGCATCAGTCGCCGTGATTACTTCCGGGCACCCAACGGCGACAAAGCCCGTCTGGCCATCAGCGCCGCCGCCGGGGAACTCGAACCGGCCACGGAGAAGCAGATATGAGGTGGGCCACCCGCCGGGGGATTCACGTCGATCGGGCGGCGTCGGCCTGGCTGATCACCCGCTATATCGATCCCGAGGCCGAGTTCGTCTACGTCGACGACCCGGTTGACGTTCCGGCCGACGCCACACCATTCGACATGATCGACTGTGATCTCAGCCACCACGGCGACGACGTGACCTTCGAAACCATTCTTCGCCGCCATGATCTGACCGATCCGGTGTTGTGGCGTCTGGGCCAGATCGTGCATCAGGCCGACATCGAGGACGATCTCTACGACGCCCCGGAGGCGGCCGGGCTCGACATCATCATCCGAGCCCTGGGGCTCGACCATGACGACGAGGAGGTACGCCAACTCACTGCCACCATTCTCGACAGCCTGGAGCGGTTCCTGCGGCGGGAAGTGCTGGGCCTGGGTAGGTCATGAGCCGGCGTCGTGACCCGCCGGCCGTTCAGTCCTCCGCCGTCGTTGATCAAACGAGATCGAGTGACATGACGCTCATCCTCCGGGCGCCGACATCGGTGATGAGGAACTGGTCTTCGAGCTTCACCCCTTGGTGGGAATCCGGATCACCGATGTAGCTCTCGACACAAATGACCATGCCGGGTTCGAACCGGCCAGTGACGGGATAGGGGATCGACGGATCATGGGTCGGCAGATAGGGGAACTCGCCACTGAGCCCGAGCCCGTGGGCCAGGCAGTAGTAGCGGTAGGGGGCGTAGTGATGGGGCACCATCCAAGCCTCGGCCGCGAACGACTCGAATGTTCGACCTGGTTCCAGGAGGGCTGCGTTGTGGGTGAGCTGGGCAAGGGCCAGACCGTGAAGTGAGCGTTGCCGGCCGGTAGGGGCCGAGTGGCCACACATGAAGGTGCGGGAGAAGTCGACGCCGTAGCCCCCCGGGCCAATGGCGTCGGTGTCGATACAGAAAAGATCACCCTCGGCGACCTTGGTTGTGCCGGCCTCCTTGAAGTAGGGAAACGTCCGAGAACCGGTTTGTGCCAGGCGGGTGGAAACGTACTCGCCGTTGTCGGCGATCAGACTGCGGTGCAGTTCGGCCCAGACCTCGACTTCACTACGTCCTGGCTGCAGCTGGTTTCGCATCGCCGCTACGCCACTCATGACGGATTTCATGTTGCTCTCCATGGCCCGAATCTCGCCCGGCAACTTGATCAGGCGGGCGGCCACGAACACCTCGGTGGCCGACTGCAGATCGAAATCGGCCGATCGCAGGGCGTCGGTGACCGGATGATCGAACCGCTCCACGGCCAGCGACCGCCGTCCCTCGACCACGGGGACCAGCTGGTGGATCTGGACGACGAGATCCTCGATCGACGCCAGGTATGACGATCCAGCCATCGGGCTGACCCCTGGTGCGGTGCGGACCTCGGTCGTGGCGTCGGAGGAGGCGGCCAGGTGTTCCGCTCCTGGACACTCCCAGACCACGACCGGTCCGTCAACGGTGACAAGGGCGAAGCGGCTGGGCCCCATCATCGAGAACACCGTCATGTTGCGGACACCGGTGGCATAGAAGATGTTGATCGGGTCGGCCGTCAGCACCGCCGGGATCGAACGGCCTGCCATTGTCTCCCGCAGGCGAGCAAGCCGTTCGGATTCGAGCGTGGCCCTGTGTTTCAGCGCGCTGACCTCCTGTCCAGTCATGGCCAACAGACCCCGTCACCACAGGTTGGGGCGCAATTCGATCTCCGTCAATCGCGTCGCTCGACAGGACGCGACTGGACAAAGTGGCGGCACCGGCGGTGTGTGTTGGTATGAGCTCAGCAAACGAGAACCACCACCACAGCACCGGCCGGCTCCGGAGATGGACCATGAACCTGTCCATCGTCCTGCTGGCGGTCGGACTCATGGCCGCCACCACGGCGACGGTGGCGGCCCAGGCCCCGCCCGCCACGGTGAATGCCACCGCAACCCCTGGGAATTGCGCCGACCTCGGTCTGTCGGTCGTCGAACCCAATGCCGTGACCTGGGAGTCCGACTCGACTCCGATCCTCAATCCACGTTACCTGTGGGCCTACGGCGATGTCGATCTCCTGTGGGACAACTCATTCGACGAGTACTGGTTCCACTGGTACAACGCCGCCCCCGACCCTGATCCCCATGTCGTCTACCAGTTCGATCCGGGAACGGTGATCGCCGGAGTGCAGTTCACCAATGACTGGAGTGACGGCGCCCTGCAACTGCAGGGTCTAAACAGCGCCGGTCAACCGGTGTCGGACCTCAACGTGATCCCGGTCGACGATCCCTTTCAGTTCCACGTGGCCCCACTGAGCACCATGACCGTCTCGGCCATCAAGATGACAACGTCGACCCAGCAGATGAAGTTGCTCGAACTCGACTTCTGCGGCGGGACCGGCAACCCGGAACTCGACCTGTTCGTCTCGACGGCAACCTGTGAGTCGATAGCGGCCACGTGGACGGAACTGCCGGGAGCCGGCCACCAGATCACCGTGGTCGACAGCACCGGCACTCAAGTCCATTCCCAGAGTGGTCTGACCGATGGCTTCGGACCAGTGGTGGTTCCGCCCGGTACCTATACCGTGACGCTCACTGCGACCACGGCGTCGGGATCGGTCAGCGAGAGCGCAATCGTGACCGTTGACGATTGCGACGACCCGGGGTGTGGGTCGGCCAACGACCCGGCCGACGCTTACTGTCAGTCGGTCAACGTGATCGATTCGTTCGGTCAGGCCCGCCTACCGGCCGGTGCCGACAGCGGTATGCGCTGGACCACCGTCGACGACTACTACGACAGCTACGGTGACCGGCCGGGAATGTGCTCAAAGGACGTCCACAACAGCTACTGGACCGCAGTCAGGGGCCCGTCGGGCACCCTGACCTACTACCCGAGCTGGCATCCGCCGGTGCACGATCCCGGAGGCCCCGATGAGTGCCGCTTCACCCACGAGCACGGCCTCGACCCCCGAACGTCGGACCTCTACGACGAGGACCATCCCACCAACATCGGTGTTCCCTTCGGCTTCGTCCACCCCGGCACCGGGGGTACTCAGGGCCGGGTGGAAGACCACGTTGGCCACAAGGTCATTGTCGAGAACGACTTCCAGCTGACCACCAACAATCCCTACGGCGCCGACATCACCCTGAATCTGTTCGAGAAGAACGATCAGCCGGTGACCTGCGACTGGTACTCCAAGCTCCACCAGGGCACCCACAGCACCGATGCTCTGGGGTTCAACCTGCACGAGTACTTCCTCAACTATTCCTGCGACGACGGCACCGAGGTGCGGGTCAAGGAAATGACCGACTTCGGCTTCCGTTCGTTGGGTGAGGTGGCCGTGCCGCCGTCATCGCTCACCGGGGGAATGGGAACGGTGTCGTCGGACTGCGGTTGGTTCGCCAGCAACCTACCGGGGCCGGCATCCGACCCCGATCCCTCCGACGACAGCGACTTCGGCGACGCCGGGAGGGGTTTCACCTGCCTGATGAGCGACGCCAAGATCGAAGAACTGTGGAAACCGTCGGCCTACCTCAGCGCTCCCGACGGCGCCGGAACGGTGGCCTACGATCCCTACTACGTGGTGATGAACCCCAACCGGTACGCCCTCTATGAGTGGTGGGACTACCTGGAAGCCGACGGCGACCATGTCGGCGACAACGCCATGATCTCCATGGTCGACTTCTGCGTGGACGGCAGCGAACTGCGCAACGAGCTGACTCGGCCGTCGGCACCGGGCAACTTCGTCAAGTCGGGTTGGAACATCACCGGTCAGTTCCGGATCCAGACCTACTGCGACACCATCGCCCCGGCCACGATTTCCCAGTGGGAGCAGGACATCGTCAATGCCGGAGGTGACAACGCCACGCTGATGGCCGAGCGCAAACTCAGCGCCGACAACGCCTTCCTGGGCACCCGTCGGGGCGTGCACACCAAGGGTCCGGTGGTGTACGGGCGGGAGGCCAACTTCGGCTCGCTGGCCTACTTCTGTTCCGACCATCTGGGCAACGGGTCCAGCTGGCCCACCGACCCCGGAACCGGGGCGGCGGTCACTCCGGACAATCCCTGGTCACCTGGAGAGGCCGTCCCGGTCTGCAACGGCGGCGTGCCCCAGGTGTTGTCGACGTTCTTCAACCAGCACGGACCGGTTGAGGGAAGCACGGCCGGGGCGACGGTGACCGGCGGAGGCTTCCAGTCGAACGGTCCGGCCGGCGAGATCACCATCGATATGGACGCCCTGTATCCGGACCACGGGATCCAGGCGCCGAACTGATCAGCCGGCCCACCTGATCGTGTGTGCTGTGGTGTTCACCTATGAACACCACAGCACACACGACGGGTCAATCCTCCAGAAGCAAGAGCAGGGCCAACGGGATGAGCACGGCGGCGGCAATGGTCAGGCGGCGGGCCTTGCTCCAGCGGTCAGACACCATGACCAGGAGCAAACCGGCGGGGAAGATGATGGGGACGGTGGTGGCCGAGAGCGCCATCGTGGCCAGCCCGATCGGCGCCAGCTGGGCCCGAGGGAGAGGCGTCAGCGGTCGCCGGCTACGCTGCTCGCCGGTGGCCATGTCGGCCAATAGGAAGGCCAGCGGCAGAACTATGGCCGTACCCAGGAGGGCGACCGAATAGGGCGAGACGGTCTGCAGGTGACGGCCGCCGATGTCCCGGCCGATCCAACCCGTCCGCTCGATGAAGAGCCTGCTCTGAGTGACCAGCCCAGTGGCGCCGAGAACCAACCCCACAGGCAGAAGGTATGAGCCCCGACGAACGTGTTGCACCACTCGGAAGCCGGCGGTCAGGGCGACGACCGCTATTGGGACCAGGAGGAACGGGGCGCTGCCGACCACGAAGGCGCCCAGCGGAGACGTCGAGTCGGAGAGGTCGACGATCCGCCACGGCTCGAAGTGCTGAAGATAGACGGCGATTATCGCCGTCAGGCACAGCGCCGCCACCGGGACTCCGGCCGCCACCGTCGGTGCCCAACGCCATGCCGCCCTCAGATGAAGACGGATGGCCAGAGCGGCGATCGATGCCGCGTCGGAGGCGGAGACCGCGTACCCCTCGGCCTCGGACTCTTCCAGAAATCCCAGCAGTTCGGACTGGAGCCGCCGGCGGTCGGCCGGAGGCAAGGTCCCTATCAGCCATCGGGTGATAGGTGACCAGATCACGCCAGGCGTCCGAGCCGGTTGAGGGCGTGGTGGGCCGCTCGTTGCCGTTTGTGGGCCTCGGCCTCCAGCACCGTTTCGCCCATGGTGGTCAGGCCGTAGTAGCGCCGGAGTCGGCCGTTGACGTGCTCTTCCCGATCGACGACCACCAGCCCGTCGTCGGCCAGGCGATCGAGGGCATGATAGAGCGCACCGGCTCGGGGGCGCCGCTCACCGTCGGTCAGCTCGGCGATCTCATCACGCAGGTGGTAGCCGTGGCGCGGACCGGCGGCCAGTGCGGTCAGTATCAGAAACCGCTGCTCGTTGATCGGCGCCATACCGTCCTATATACCGAAGTTCGGCATATAGGGCAAGGACAGCACCACGATTGCTTGACATGCAAGTGGTTACTTGCCTAACGTGGGGCGGTGGCCGACGTGTTCAAGGCGCTGGACGACAAGACCCGTCGTCTCATCCTCGACGAACTGGCAGCTCGAGACGGAAAGACGCTGTTCGAGATCTGTTCCCTGCTGGCCACAAAGCACGGTGTCGGTTCAACCCGACAAGCCATTTCCCAGCATCTGGCGGTGCTCGAGTCGGCCGGGCTGGTCGTCACCGAGCGCCGCGGTCGCTCCAAATACCACTACTTCAGCCGCCGTCCGCTGGCTGAAATAACCCGACGGTGGCCCATCGTCGAGAAAGGCCAAATATGAGAATCAACATCACCGGCGTCTTCGTCGACGACCAGGAGGCGGCGTTGGCCTTCTACACCGACGTGCTCGGATTCCAGGAGAAGCACAACATCCCCATGGGAGAGCACGCCTGGATCACGGTGGTCTCACCGGCCGATCCCGACGGAACGGAACTGCTGCTGGAACCATCAGGCCATCCGGCGGTGAAGCCCTACCGGGACGCATTGATGGAGGACGGCATCCCGCTTCACCAGTTCGCAGTGGACGATGTCGAGGCTGAATACGAGCGTCTCTCAGCCCTTGGGGTGACCTTCACCCAGCCGCCCACCGACCTCGGCGAGGTCGTGACCGCGGTATTCGACGACACCTGCGGCAACCTCATCGTCATCGTGGCCGAGAAGTCCGACGCCAATGGATGACGGAACGACGTCGACCCCTGGTCCGTCGCCGTTGCCGCCAGCCGGCCGACCATGACACTGCAGGTGATCGGCGCTGGTTTCGGTCGGACGGGCACGCTCTCGCTGCAGCGGGCCCTCGACGACCTGGGGTTCGGTCCGACGTACCACATGAACGATGTATTCCGGAACCCGTCACACGCCCAGCTCTGGCTCGACTACGCCGACACCGGAGTGGCCGACTGGGACAGCCTCTTCGAGAAGTACCGGGCCACCGTGGATTTTCCCGCCTGTTGTGCCTGGCGCGACCTCTACGAGAAATATCCGGAGGCCAAGGTGGTGCTCACGGTTCGGGATCCCGACTCGTGGTGGGAGAGTACGGCGGGCGTGCTCTATCCGACTCGGACGTTGTATCCCGGTTGGCTCAAGCGGCTGATCCCGTTCACCCAACGTTGGCTCGACATGGTGGACCGCCTCGTCTGGTCGGGCACCTTCGACGGGCGGTTTCTCGACCGGACCCATGCCACCCAGGTGTTCAGGGATCACCTCCGCCAGGTGCAGGCCCACTGCGAACCGGATCGACTGTTGGTCTTCGAGGTGTCGCAGGGTTGGCAACCTCTGTGCGACTTTCTCGGTGTGCCGGTGCCGGCCGGGCCCTTCCCGCACTTGAACGATTCGGCATCGCTGCGACGCCGATTTGCCGGGATTCGATGGGGGACCCGTCTCCTGCCCTATGCGTTGGCCACAGCCGCGCTCGCCGTGCTCCTGCGACGTCGGCTGTGAAGTCAACTCAGACTGCGTCCACACCTGCCTCCTTGTAGCCTCGGAACACAACCGCGGCGGTGAGGCAGAGTGCGAACCCAATGGCTCCCGAAAGGCGGACACCGAGGTCGTCACCAACGTCCTTGCCGAATGTCGTCAGAATGGCAAAGGTGAGGACACCAGCGGTCTGGCCGAACTTCTGCATGAGGGTTCGGGCGGCGAAGAACATCCCTTCCCGGGCCTCGCCCGTGTCGAGGGCGTCGGCCTCGGCGATGTCGGCGAGCACGGCGTTGGGAAGCACGCCCAGAAAGGCCAGGGGGACGGCCATGAACAGAGCGAGGGCATATCCCTGGGCGACCGGTGGGACGGCATCGGACCCGAGTAGCGGGACCGCCAGGAACACCAGGGACATCCAGACGAAGGCTCCTACCATCAGCGGTGCTTTTCCGATCCTCTTGGCCAGGAGATTCACCAGGGGATAGAAGACGAACGAGACCACAACAAGGACCGCCAGCAGCGCCGAGGTGAGAGCTTCCTCCTGCAGCAGGAGCACGGTCACATAGAACAGCAGGCCGGTCTGGACGATGGTGAGTCCGGTGAAGTAGGCGAAGTCGGCGAAGACGAAGCGGCGAAAGTCGGTGTTGACGAAGGTGGAACGGATCGCCTGGGCCAAGGGAACAGTCGACGGTTCTCCTTTGGCGTAGGTCTTCTCGTTGATCGTCGCAACCGGAACCAGCATGGCGATCAAGGCGACGACAGCAAGCACCGCCACCACGGTTTGAAACGCCCGGACCGGTTCCATGCCGTTGCCTTCCAGGATCCCGGCGAAGACGGGGATCTGTCCGGCCAGGATGATGCCCAGGGCGAAGGTGATCGAGATCCAGGTCGAGAGGTTGAGTCGGGCTTTGGCCGTGTGCCCCAGTTCAGGCAGGAGGGCGAAAAATGGGGTGACGTAGAACGTGAGCGAGATGTAGAACAGAATCTGGACGACGACCAGGTAGACGACGTTCACCGTCGATTCGCCCTGGACCGGCGGCACGAACATCGCCACCAGAAAGAACGCGGCGGGAACGGCGGCCTTGGCCATGAACGGGATCCGCCGTCCCTTCGGATTGCCCGAGTTGTCGGACCTCGACGCTATCCACGGGTCCGTTACGGCATCCACCAGCCGTCCTGAGGCGGCGATGAGCACCAGTGCGTTCAAGACGCCGAGGAACGTGGCTTGGGTGATGAAGCTGGGCAGTCCTGCGTCGTCGGGAGGGAGGTAGAAGTAGACGAGCGTGATCCCGACGATGTTGATCAGGATCGACCAGCCCAGCTGGCCGATTGCGTAGGCGATCTGCTTGTTGAGGGGCAGCGTCACCGGTTCGATTGCGGTTGTCACGCAGAGAGGTTAGCTCGGCCTGGTGGCCGCTACGGTGACGATCGTGTCGGATCCAACCTTCGTGGCCGCCCGTGCCCAGTTCCCGTCGGCTGAGAACGCCATCCACCTCGACCATGCGTCGGTAGGTCCGATTTCGCTCCGGGTGGCCGAAGCGATGGGGCAGAACGCCGCCGACCACGCCGGCCACGGCTTCGATCCGGCCTGGCGGGACGACATCGAGCGGGTTCGTGGTCAGGTCGCCTGGCTGATCGGCTCCCGACCCGACAACGTGGCGTTCGTTCAGAACACCTCGTTCGGGATATCGATTGCGGCCAACGGAATCGATTGGCAACCCGGCGACAATGTCGTGGTTCCGGCCGGCGAGTTCCCCTCCAACTACTACCCGTGGCTGAACCTGGCTCGTCGAGGTGTGCAACTCCGGCCGGTCCCTGCTTCGGAAGGACACGCCTCCATCGACGACATCGTCTCTGCCATCGACCGTCGCACCCGAGTGGTGGCGGTGAGCGCCGTGCAGTACTCCAACGGCCACCGATACGATCTGGCCGCCCTCGGTCGGATATGCCATGAGAGGGATGTTGTCTTCGTCGTCGATGGCACTCAGGCCGTTGGCGCACTGATGATCGATGTCCGAGCATCGAAGATCGATGTGCTCGCCGTCAGCTCGCACAAGTGGATGCTTGGTCCGCCTGGTATTGGGTTTGTCCACGTGTCCGATCGTGCACTCGAGTTGATACGGCCGAGTGTCGTCGGTTGGCTCTCCGTCGTGGATCCATTTGCCTTCGACTATCGCCTCCGACTGCCGGCAACGGCCAGGCGCTTCGAGCCGGGTACGGAGAACGCGATCGGAATTGTTGGACTCGGCGGCACGATCTCGCTCCTCCAGGATTTCGGCCCGGCCTGGGTCGAGCAGCGGATTCTTGACCTCACCAACCACATCTGTCATGAGGTCTCCACCCGCGGCTTCGTGGTCCAGGGCCCGCGACATGATGGCCAGGCGTCGGGCATCGTGATCTTCTCCCGAAGGGGTGTCGATCCCGACGACCTCCACCACCGGCTCACCGACGCCGGGGTCAAATGCGCCGTGCGAGCCGGCGGAATCCGCTTCTCGCCGCACTACTACAACACGGTCGAAGAGATCGACATCGCAATCGCGGCCCTCGGCTGAATCCCGAAGGACGGCCGGTTGCGGCTACGGGGCGGTTCTGGTTCCGGTGGAGATGAATCGCTGTATCTTGCCCGTTGCCGGGTTGCGTTCGAGGTGGTCGACCTCGGTGGTTGTGATGTGGGCTGTCGTTCCGGCGTTGGCAACGGCCACCGTGATGTCGTGTTCGACGGCGGCCAGGGGGGTTGGTCCAGTCGTGACGAGGGCGATGTCGACTCTGGGGACCGGGGTGGTGTTGTCGACTCGGACTTGGTACCCGGCGATGGTTTGATGCTTGAGAAGAGCGGATCGGAAGGTGAGGGGGTGGACGGCGACGTCGCCGATGGTGAGCGTTGTGTCGTTGCGTCCCTCGACGGTGGCCCGTTGGTGGCCGCGGCCGTCGGCCGGGGGGTGTTCTGTCATGGCGTCGTCCATCCGGTAGCGGATGAGCGGCTGGGCGTGGCTCGTGAGGTTGGTGATGAGGATGTGGTGAGCCCGCGTTCCCCGGGGGACCGGTTGGTCGTCGGCGTCGACGAACTCGATGATGGCGCGGTCGCTGGCGAAGGTGAACACCTCGCGGCCGGGAGAGGCGATACCGACCAGACCCTCGGTCGAGCCGAACGAGTTGCCGGGCGGTGTCCCGAACCCGGCCGCGATGCGCTCGATCTGGTTGGGGTGGAGCTGCTCGGCCGTCGTCAGCACCATTCTCGGTTGGATGGACAGCTCACCGGCGACGGCGGCGTCGCCTAGCATGGCCATGATCGACGGGTAGCCGACCAGGACCAGGGGTTTGGCCCGGTTGAGCCGGTCGATGATCTCCGCCAGGGGCAGCGTCACAGGGGCGTAGGTGATATGGGCAACCGCTGACATGACGGCGGTCATCGCCCGCGTGCCGTGGATGGCGGTCGGGGCCATGACGATCCCGACGGGGAACATGTTCGGCGGGGGCCACCCGGTGGCGGCGGAGAGCTGGGCCATCCCGGCCCGCAGTACATAGGCCGTGAAGTCGGCGGCCTGATCACGGGGGATGATGAACACGCCTCGGGTGCCGGAGCTGCCTCCCGTGGCCAGGACCACGTACTCGTCCAACAACAGCTTCGGTTCTTCACCCAGGTTGGCGATGTGGCGGTCGATCAGGCCCCGGCTGAGACGGCGGTCGGTGAAGACATCGTCGAGGTCGGCCATCATCTCGGCTTTGGTCATGATTGGTAGTTCACCCAGGGTGTCGACGCCGATGCGGTCGAGGTCGACTCCGTGGAGGCGACGCCGATGGAAAGGAGACCATGCAGCCGCCGTCCGGACCAGGTCGGCCAGCGCCCGGTTCTGGTGGGCCCGTAGCTGGGAGGCGGTCCAGTCCATGCGGTCGATGTGGTCGGGAATGATGTCGACGAAGCGGCGAGAGGCTTCCTCGACCCATGGCAGTGTGGTGGTGGTTGCGGTGGGGCTCATCGCCGTTGTCCTTTGGTCGAGACGGGTCGGGCCGGCAGTGCCGACCCGAGGGTGCGAACGAGATCGATCATGTCGACGTCGCCGCCGGCGAACGACTCGATGACGAGACCGGTGTTGGCGGCGAGCACGGCGACGGCCAACTGTCGCGACCCCGGCCGATCGAAAGGGGGAAGGTGATCGAGAACCAGGTCGAGGGTTGCTGCGACCTTGTCGATCGTGCGTTCATGGAGCGCCCGGTAGCGTTCGTTCAGTTCGGCGATGCGCCAGGCATGGATCCGGAACTCGGTCAACGCGGCCTGCCAGGCGGGAGTGCTGAGCGAGACCGCAAAGGCCTCCCTCGTCACATCCTCGAGCCGGCCCTCGGCCCCGAGGGAAGCGGCCAGCTCATCGGTCGCACGCTGACGTTGTTCGATGCTGGCCTCGAGCACCGCCAGCATCAGCTCGTCCTTGCTGCCGAACTGGGAGTAGATGGCACCCTTGGAGAAGCCGGCGGCCTCGGCGATGCCATCGACACTGGCGCCGTGGTAGCCACTCCGCTCGAAGTGGTCCCGGGCCGAGGCGAGGATCTTCGCTCGGTTCGTGTCGGACTGTTCCTGCCTGCTCAACCGTACCATACCAATAAGATTGAGATACCAATGGTATTAAAAGTCAAGGAGTATTTGAGGGGTTCCCGGCCCGGGACCGTTCACGCCGACAGCACGTCGAGAATGGTGTCGGCGAGAAGCTCGGGTTGATCGACCATCTTCCAATGGCTGGCGTTCGGAAGGAGAGATCGGGGGAGATCGTGAATCTCCAACCAGGCAAGGGTCTCCGGTGGCGTGTTGTCGGGGTTGTACAGGTAGTGAACCCTGGGGGCGGCCTCCATCAGCACCTGACCTGGTGATCTTGTGGCCGAGAATCGATGGGCATCGCAGCCCAGTTGCCAGAGAGCGCCCGGGTCGGCCTGGGCCACCTGTGTCCGGTAGCGGGCCACCACCTCCGAGTCCGGCGCCATATTGTCCAATCGAGCCAGAAAACTGGCTCGAAAATCCTCCGGGGTCGCATACTCCGCGGCCGAGCCTGAGAAGTAGGCGTCAGCCGGTGTGAGATTGCCCTCAATGGAGATCACGGTGTGTACCTGGGGAGCCGTCATGGTCGCAGCAAGCGAGGCCGTGATCGAACCGAGAGAGTGTGCGACCACGATCCGGGCATCGAATCGCTCAATGATCTCCGCTATCAGGACCGCCGACCGTTCAAGATCCAACGGCGTCGCCTCGGGCGGAGCTTCGCCGAACCCCGGAAGGTCCGTGACGACGAGGCCGTAGGTCTCACCCAGCACGGTGTCGGCCAGGGCCTCGTACATGCTCCCGTTGTCACCGAAGCAAGAGACAAACACGATGGTCTCAGTGTCCGGGCTTCCAAGGCGACGCGCTACGACCGACATCAGACGATGATAGGACCGGCAAACCCAGTACAAGTGTTCCCGAGTTGGTTGAAATGCCGGATCGGTGGCCAGGGAGTGCGAGACGAAACCTGTCGGTTGGCTAGGCCACCTGTGGAG
Organism: Acidimicrobiales bacterium; assembly: GCA_965216685.1. GTDB lineage: Bacteria > Actinomycetota > Acidimicrobiia > Acidimicrobiales > SZUA-35 > JAHELU01. The sequence goes on along the minus strand of OZ244195.1, from coordinate 66,441 downwards.
GGGTCACGCCGGATGCCGGGCGTCGAAGATAGTACCCATGCTCCCGGATCGTGAGCGGGGGTGCTACGAGCGGGGCCTGCCTTCAGCCGGCATGTCCGAAGAACACCATGATCGCTCGGCCGAGTCGGACGAGTTCGGCTAGCCACCTGACGAGAACTGCCGGGAGCAGACGTTCTGGAGCGAGTGCCGTCCACAGGCTCGTCGATGGTGATATCGAGCGCACAACGAGTGCCGGACCAGGTGCCTGGGTACTAGCTGTCTGTAGCGTGTTATCGGGTGCAGCTCCGAGCATCTTCTACTCATGGAGGCGGATCACGGCGATGGACGAGGACGAGCATCTGCTGTCGAGCGGCCGTCTCGCGGGGGCGGTCCGAGTGGGTGAGACAGTGCGGCGGGTACAAGGTGCGTGGACCCCGGCCGTGCACGGGTTGCTGCGTCACCTGGACGAGCAGGGATTCCCGGCGGCGCCGCGGGTGCTCGGCGTTGACGGTTACGGTCGTGAGGTTCTGACGTTCGTCGAGGGGGACACGGTTGGCGAGCCACCGTGGCCGGCGTGGGTATGGGACGACCGGGTCTTGGTCGAGACCGGTGCGTTGCTGGCTGACTACCATCGTGTGGCGCCCGGATATCGACCGCCAGCCGACGCCCGCTGGCGCCACGTGACAGGCGCACCAGAGTCCGGTCAGGTGGTCTGCCACAACGACGTCGGACCGCAGAACATGGTGTTCCGCGACGGCGCGGTCATCGCGCTGATCGACTGGGACTGGGCGCAGCCGGCCTTGCCAGCCTAGGATCTGGCGCATGCGGCGTGGCTCGGTGTACCGATGTTTTGGCTCGATGCGTGCCGCCGGTACGGCGTGATGTTGACGGTCGATGACCAGGCTCGCAGGCTGGGCCTGCTGTGTGCGTCTTACGAGCAGGGACGCACGGCCGGGTTCGTCGACCTCATCGTCGCGCGTATACGTGCGAGCATCGAGTGGATCACGACCGCCGAGCACCGCGGCGACCCGGGACTGGGTGTGCTCGAACCAAGCCTGGACGGCATGCGCTCCACGATCGCCCACATCGAGAGCAACAAGCGACAGCTGACCGCCGCAAAATGGCTGCCGGCCAGACGCCCTCCGCCGCAGACCCAGAATGAGCACACAAGGCTCTTGGTTCCGCCCGGTATCACCGTTCCGGAAACCCAGCGAGCGACCGCGGTAACCGGCGTTATCGATGGGGCAGGTGTGCGGTAGTTTCTTGCCATGATTGAGCTGTGGCTTGTTCTCACATGGGATGGATATGGGATGCTCGCGTTCGCTGCTGCTCGAACCCCCGTCGGGATGGGGAGATTTGAACTCCCGACCCCCTGCTCCCAAATCGTGAGCGGGTGTGCGGAGGTGCGCCAACATCGGCCAATGACCGGGGATCGGTTGCTACACAGCGCCGAGACTAGCTTCGTGGTGCTCGTCCTCGTGGCTACCACTTTGGCTACCAGCGTGGACGTCTCTCCGCTTACGCGGGCCGCCTCGAGGTTTGCCGACGTTGCGCCTTATGACTACAATAATGGTCATGTCGGAGACGCTGCCGTTGGCGCAAGTGAAGTCCAAGTTCTCGGAGATGGTCGATCGCGTCGAACATACGCATGACCGGATCGTGGTCACCAGGAACGGGCGACCGGCTGCTGTGATGATCAGCCCTGAGGAGCTGGATTCGCTCGAGGACACCCTGGAGCTGCTCTCGGATCCCGAGGCCATGGCCCAGCTGGCTGAGGCCCGAGATGCTCATGCGGTTGGCGACTACCTGACAGGGGACGAGCTGCGGGCGCGCTTCGCGCCAAAGTGAGCGCAAGCGCTGGTTTGTACGAGCTGCGAGTCACTGGGCCTGCGCAGCGTCAGTTGGAGAGGTTGCCGGAGGGCACGGCGGCTGCGATTGTCGAGTTCATGCTCTCGGCTTTGGTGGATAACCTCCATCGTGTCGGCGGCCGTCTGCAGCGCGAACTTGCTGGGCTGTATTCGGCCCGCCGCGGTGCATACCGAGTCGTGTACGAGATCGACGAGGATAAACGCGCTGTAGTCGTGCTGCGTGTGGACCACCGGTCACGCGTCTACCGCTCCCGTTGACCATAGGTGCCGGTCGGCGCCGACGGCGCTCCCTTAGCCCTCCGCTGGTAGCCCCGTGTGGCTACCACATTGGCTACCAGCCCTGAACGGGCCCCCGAAAACCCGCTCAAACAGTCGGGATGGGGAGATTTGAACTCCCGACCCCCTGCTCCCAAATCGTGAGCGGACGTGCTGTGGCGCGCCAACATCGGCCAACGAGCGAGGACCGGCTGCCATGCAGCGCCGAGATTAGTTTCGTGCTGCACGTCCTCGTGGCTACCAGTTGGGCTACCGCTCCTGCAGGGCTAGGAGGACCGGTCGACGACCATCATCGCGATCGAGCAGGGACAATCGTGAGTGCTGGGACATGGGCCGGGCGGACGACACTGAAGTGGCGACGGTCGAGAGTGGCGACTGTAGATTGATCCAGGCGCTCCGCCAGAGCGACAAGGCTCGCGTCGGTTCCGCCGAGTGGGAGATCGGTGTACTTGGCGACGAGGTCAGCGATCCTGTCGAGGTCGTTGGACGTCAGATCCTCGATGATGAGGTCGCCAGCGGAGATGGACTGGAAGAAGCGTGCTTCGGCCTCAGGACCTATCCGACGTCCGATCAGGTACGCGGCCTCGGCGATGACGAGTGGCGTTGTATGGAGCGGCTCCGATGAGGTCAGAAGGGCAACACATGCAGCGTGATCAGGATCCGCCAAGTCGGCCGCAGCGAGAAGCGGCCCCGTGTCGACGATCAGCACCGGTCAGTCGCGTCCGAAGCCCTCGGCCAGCATCTCGTCGGCTTCGGCGGCTGATCGGCCGTCAGTGGATGAGCCCAGCGCCACGAACCCAAGCTCTCGTGCCCCTGGTGTTGCCTCCGCGCCGTTGGGCAGAGCCGATGCCAGTTCAGCTACGACCTCGTCGAGACTGAGTCCGCGACGATCGGCCTCGGCCCTGAGTCGGGCGAGGACGTCCTCGGGAAGGTCAAGCGTGATTGGCATACCACAAGTCTAGACGAAACGTCAGGAGCGGGCGTGGTAGCGATTCATGTCTGCCACCTTGGCTACCATCCCTGAACGGGCCCCCGAAAACCTGCTCAAACAGTCGGGATGGGGAGATTTGAACTCCCGACCCCCTGCTCCCAAAGCAGGTGCGCTAGCCAAACTGCGCCACATCCCGGATCGACCTCAACTGTAGCTGAGGCCGACCGGGAGCCACGACTAATATTCGGTGAGCAATCGGTGCAGGCGGAGCCCGGCCGAGCCGCGCTGATCTACACTGCCGGCGATGGTGGGCCGACGTTGGCATCGGGTTGTCGTGGTGGCGTTGTTGCCGACGCTGCTGGCGGGATGCCGATCGGGCGCTGATGACGATGTGGCCGACACGGCCCCAGCTGCCGTGGACGGTACTGGGAGCGAGTCAACCGCGGCTCCGGCCGCCACCGGCGTCACCACCGAAGAAGCTCTCGCCACCGACGCATCGGTGCTGGCCATCACCACAGGGGCCCGGGTCCAAGGAACATCCTCCGACCCGTCGTCGACCGATACGAAGAGCTCCGACGACGCCGACGGCGAGGACACGACCTCCGGGTCCGACTCGTCGGTCGAGCGGGCGCCATCGACGTCCACGTCGGCCGGCGCCACGTCCCGGACCTCCCAGACCTCGCAGGCCACCGTGCGGGCTACGACCACGTCATCGTCAGCCAAGCGGTCGCAATCATCAGCGACAACGTCGACCACCGCCGGCCCATCGGATCCCGGATCGTGCCGGGCCGGGACCACCCACTGTGTCGGGCCGGGGCAGGCCTACGGCTCCCTGACCCAGGCGGTGGCCGCCGCCGGTGACGGTGCGGTCATCGAGCTGCTGGCCGGCCGGTACAACGAGACGGTGGCGGTCGCAGCCGACAATGTCACCATCCGGTCCCAACCCTCCAACCGGGCCACCATCGACTGTGGCGGCATGAGGCCGGCTCAGGGGAAAGCGTGTGTGCTGGCCGTTGGAACCAACCTCACCGTCGAGAATCTGATCGTCACCGGAGCCCGGGGTCCCGACAACAACGAAGCCTGTTTCCGCAACGAACCCGGCACCCGGTTCATCGTCCGGGGCGTCGAGTGCCACGGCTCCAACAACGGCATCCTCGGCAGCGGCGGGAGCTGGCTGATCGAGGACTCCTACTTCCATGGCAACGGTGCCGGCGACGGGCTGTCCCACAACCTCTACCTGTCGGGCAACTGCAGCGAGGTCGTGTTCAGGCGGTCCCGGTCGGAGAACGCCATCGGCGGTCACGCCTTCAAGAGCCGTTGTCGCACCTCGACCATTGAATCGAGCGAGCTCAGCGACAACACGGTGGCCGACGCCGCTGAGTTCTCCAACGGTGGCGCCGTCACGATCAGAAGCTCCACCGTTCGTCAACCTGACGGCGCCAACGGCAACATCGTCCGTCACGGAGCCGAGGGTTGCCGTCACAGCGGGACGCTGACGTTCGTCGCTTCGACGATCGTCTCGGCCCGGACCCCCGGTTACATCCGCAGCGAGTGTGGACCGGTGACGCTGACCAACACGCCGCTGCCGACCGGGGTCGAGGTCGTCGACCAGACCTGACCGAACCTTGTGACCGCCACGACCCGGTAACGGGTCGTCCCAGTCACAAAGTTCCAGGCAAGGTTCCGGGCACAGTTCCGGGAGGTTGGCGGCCGCACCGCTGGAAACCCCGTCGGCGACGTCAGTGGCGGTGGCTACACTTCATGGGGTGAGATCCACGGTTGAGCCCCTCGAGGGCAACAAGGTCAAGGTCGTCGTCGAGGTGGAGGAAGCCGAGTTCGAAAAAGAACTCGATGCCGCCTTCCGTCGGTTGGCCCAGGAGGTGCGGCTGCCCGGGTTCCGACCGGGCAAGGCGCCTCGCAAGGTTCTGGAGGCCCGGATCGGGCAGAGCTACGCCCGAGACGAAGCCTTCCGACACTCCCTTCCCGACTACTACTCCAAAGCGGTCATCGAGCACGAAGTCGATGTGATCGCCCCTCCCGAGATCGACATCACCGAGGGCATGGAGTCAGGGCCCATCACCTTTGACGCCGTGGTCGAGGTTCGGCCGACGGTGGAGGTCGAGGGCTATGAGGGCCTCGAAATCGAGATCCCCCGGGTCGACGTCATCGATGACGACATCGACGAAGCCGTCGATCGGCTGCGAGGCCAGCACTCGGAACTGGCGCCTGTCGATCGCCCGGCCGCCGAGGGCGATCGGGTTTCGATCGACATCGCCGCCACCCACCAGGGCGATCCGGTCCCCGGCATGACGGCCGAGGACTACTCCTATGAGGTTGGTTCGGGAGCCACCGGTATCCCCGAGATCGACGAGCAGCTCAGCGGTGCCTCGGCCGGCGATGAGCTGGTGTTCACCGCCGAGTATCCCGACACCGGCGAGGCTGAAGACGGCGAAGACGATGGCGAGGAGGAGCCCATCCACTTCACCATCAAGGTCAACGAGGTTTCCGAGAACGTCCTACCCGAGGCCACCGACGAATGGGTGGAGGAACACTCGGAGTTCGCCACGCTGGCCGACCTGCGCGACGACTACCGCATCCGAATGCAGCAGTCCCGCATCTACCAGGGCCAGGCCGCCCGCCGCAATGCGGTGGCCGAGGCCGTTGCCGACCTGGTCGACGACGACATCGTGCCGGAGGCCATGATCTCGGCCGAGGTCGAGAACCGCATTCAGGACATGGCCATGCGGCTGCAGGCCCAAGGCCTGAGTCTCGAACAGTATCTTCAGTTCAGTGGCCAGGACCCCCAGCAGATGACGGCCGAGATGTCCGATGCCGCCCGCTCGTCGTCCAAGCTCGACCTGGCCCTCCGAGCCATTGCCGCCCAGGAGAACATCGCGGTCTCGGACGACGAGATCGATGATGAACTGGAGAAGGCGGCCGCCCAATTTGACCGCTCGGCCGATGACCTGAAAGCCGAGTTCATCGAGCACGGTCACCTCCCGCAGGTGCGGGCCGACCTGCTCAAAAGCAAAACCCTGGACTGGCTCATCACCAAGACCAAGGTGATTGACGAGGATGGCCAACTCATCCCCGCCGATGCGCTAGAACTGCCAGAAGACGATTCCGAAGATCCCGACGACCAGTCAGAAGAAGAGTGAGGCCGGAAGAGTGACCTACTCCGTTCCCTACATCACCGAGGATACGCCGCGCGGTCCCGTAACCAGAGACCTGTTTTCCAGCCTCTTGAAGGACAACATCGTCTTCCTCGGTACGCCCATCCAGGAGGAGGTGGCCAACCTGGTGTGTGCCAAGTTGCTGCACCTCGAATCCGAGAACCCCGACCGCGACATCAGCCTCTACATCAACTCACCGGGGGGCGACGTCAACGGCATGTTCGCCATCTACGACACGATGATGTACATCAAGCCCGACGTAACCACCATCTGCTTCGGTCAGGCGGCCTCGGCCGCCGCCATCCTGCTGGCCGCCGGGGCTCCGGGTAAACGGTTGGCCCTGCCCAACTCCCGGATCCTGCTCCACCAGCCCTACACCGGGGCCCAAGGTCAGGTGTCCGATCTGGAGATCGCGGCCAAGGAGATCGAACGCCTGAAAGACCGCATGGAGGAGATTCTGGTCCATCACACCGGCCAGCCCCGGGAGCGGATCGCGGCCGACACCGATCGAGATTTCGTGCTGACTGCGCACGAGGCCAAGGAATACGGCATCATAGATGAGGTAATCGCGGAGCGGAACGCCGTTGACTCGTCGGGGCCTATCAGGGCTGTCGAGTCTTAGGGAGAACCAAGTGGCCAAGTTCGGTGAAGGTAGCGAGCTTCTCAAGTGCTCGTTCTGCGGAAAGTCGCAAAAGCAGGTCAAGAAGCTGATCGCCGGTCCCGGCGTGTACATCTGCGACGAGTGCATTGATCTCTGCAACGAGATCATCGAAGAAGAACTGGCCGAAGGTACCGAACTGAACTTCGACGATCTCCTCAAGCCCCGGGAGATCTGCGAGTTCCTCGACAACTACATCGTGGGCCAGGATGCGGCCAAGAAGATCCTGTCGGTGGCCGTCTACAACCATTACAAGCGCATCCAGTACGGGACAGGGTCCTCCAGCGACGTGGAGCTGGCCAAGTCCAACATCTTGTTGATGGGCCCTACCGGCTGCGGCAAGACCTTGCTGGCCCAGACTCTGGCCCGCATGCTCAACGTTCCCTTCGCCATCGCCGACGCCACCGCTCTGACCGAGGCCGGCTATGTCGGAGAAGACGTCGAGAACATCCTGCTCAAGTTGATCCAGGCCGCCGATTTCGACGTCAAGCGGGCCGAGACCGGCATCATCTACATCGACGAGATCGACAAGATCGCCCGCAAGAGCGAGAACCCGTCGATCACCCGTGACGTGTCGGGTGAAGGGGTTCAGCAGGCGCTGCTGAAGATCCTCGAAGGCACAGTTGCCTCGGTGCCTCCCCAGGGTGGTCGCAAGCACCCCCATCAGGACTTCATCCAGATCGACACGGCCAACATCTTGTTCATCTGCGGCGGCGCCTTCGCCGGCATCGACAAGATCATCGAGAGCCGCCTGGGTACCCGCTCCATCGGGTTCTCGGCCGAAGCCTCCCGTGACGACACTCCCGAGGTTGACGACTTCTACGCCGAGGTGAAGCCGGAGGATCTGCTCAAGTTCGGGCTCATCCCCGAGTTCGTCGGCCGGCTGCCGGTGGTCGGCACCGTGACCAACCTGACCAAGGACGCCCTGGTCCAGATTCTGGTCGAACCCAAGAACGCTCTGACCAAGCAGTACCGGAAGTTCTTCGAGATGGAAGACGTCGAGCTGGAGTTCGACGACACCGCTCTCGATGCCATTGCCGAACAGGCCCTCCTACGGGGCACCGGGGCTCGAGGCCTGCGGGCCATCCTGGAGGAAGTGCTGCTCGACGTCATGTACGACATCCCCAGCCGGGAAGATGTCGGTCGGTGCGTGATCGATGCCGAGGTCGTGCTCGACCGGGTCAACCCGACCCTGCTGCCCCGGGCCGACGACGAGCCTGATCAGCGTCGGGCCGCATCCTGATCGAGTTGGACGACAGCGTTGGACTATAGGGAAGCGCTGGCCTACCTCGACAAGCACACCAACTTGGAGGGTGGCCGAGCGTCGCGTTTCAGCCCACCCGACGGCCAGCCGTCGCCCACCATGCCCACCGCCGGTCAAGTCGACGGCCTGTCGCTCGATCCGATGCGGGAACTGGTCGATGTTCTGGGCCGACCCCACGAGGCCTTCCGGACGATTCATCTAACCGGGACCAACGGCAAAGGATCGACCGCTCGGATGATGGCGGCGGCGCTGGGCCAACTGGGGCTGTCGGTCGGCCTCTACACCAGCCCGAACCTGTCCCGTGTCAACGAACGAATTGTCTGGGACGGTGCCGATATCGCCGATGCCGACTTCGCCCGGATCATGAAATTGCTGGCCGACGTTGAACCGCTGGTGGGTCACACCCCCAGCCGGTTCGAGCTGCTGACGGCGGCGGCCTTCGTGTACTTCGCCGAGCAGGCGGTCGACGTGGCCGTGGTCGAGGTCGGACTGCTGGGACGGTTCGACGCCACCAACGTGATCGACGCCGACGTTGCCGTCATCACCAACATCGGAAAGGACCACACCACTGGTGAGCCGGGATGGCAGGAGGAGGTGGCCCGGGAGAAGGCCGGAATCATCAAGCCCGGCTCCCATGTGATTCTGGGGTCGCCGATGGGGGAGTTGCGGTCGGTCTTGGCGGCCGAGCAGCCGGCCGCCCCGATCTGGGAGTCGGGAATCGACTTCGAGGTGACCGCCAACGAACTGGCCGTCGGTGGCCGGGTCATCGATCTGCGCACCCCGAGCACCACCTACGAAGACCTCTACGTTCCCTTCCATGGCCGCCATCAGGGGCTCAATGCGGCCACTGCGGTGGCCGGCCTCGAAGCGTTCTTTGACCGCACCATTGAGCAGGGGATCATCGAGCAGGCGTTGGCCTCGGTCGAGCTGCCGGCCCGCTTCGAGGTGGTGGCTCACAACCCGACGTTGATCCTGGACGGGGCCCACAATCCGCACGGCGCAAGAGCCGTCTCCGCCACCCTCTCTCAAGGATTTGCCCGCACCGGCTCGTGGATACTCATCGTCGGCATACTTGAAGGCAAGGGAGTGGCTGAGATGCTGGAAGCGTTCGACGCCGCCGACTTCGATCTGGTCATCTGCACCCAACCCGATTCGACCCGGGCTGTCCCGGCCGGGAAGATAGCGGCCGAGGCCGAAGCCCTGGGGCTGCCGACCGAGGTCATTGCCTCGCCGGTTGAGGCCCTCAGCCGGGCCACTGCCGTTTCGTCGGAGGAGGATCTGATCCTGGCCTCCGGCAGCCTCTACGTGGTGGCCGAGATCAGGGAAGCGCTGGACCGAATCCGGTCTGACCAGCGGGGCTGATCGGCCGTCCGGCGGGGCCCGGACCGCGCCGGTGTCGTTACTCGATCAGCTGGACCGGATCGCCCCGGAATTCGATCGACCAGTTGGAGCGGTCCGTGGTCGGTGGGTTGCCCGTCACGTAACGCACGGTCCACCAACAGTTGCCACCGCAGGTGTAGTTGGCAGGGATGTCGATCGACAATTCGACCATGTGATCGTTCCAGTCGAGGTAGTTGGTGGTCCTGAGGCACGGGTTGGTGCCGACTCCTCCCCAGGTGCAGGGGTTGCCGGGGAGCTGGAACACCGTCTCCCGATACTCGGGCAGGATCGTCATCTGCCCAATCGACTTGTCGACGTAACGCCATTCGAACGGCATGGCGGTTCCTGCCGGATCGGCCACTTGCACGTTGGCCACGCCCTCGGCGGCGTCGAAGAAGCGGAGGATCATGTTCGCGCCGGCGTGGGCGTCGTAGACCTGAGTCAGGAAGAAGTCGGTTTCGCTGCCGGGGATGTTGCGGTAGAGGGGCAGCCATTCCAGACCGTAGAGCTGCGGGCAGGTTGGTTCGTTGGTGGAGAATATGCACACGTCGGAGGTCCCGGTCGGCGTGGCCTTCATGGAGAACAGGTTGGAGTACAGCTCACGCCAGTAGCTGTCGTTGGTGTCGAGATCAGGTAGCTGGGGGTTACGGGTGGCCAGCTGCACGTAGTAGAAGCCGCCCTCGTTCGACGGTGGAGCCAGCCCGGTGGCCATGGGCCACCAGCCGTCGCTATTGGGGGCGTTGCTGTAGCAGGCGTCCCGGCTCATGAGTCCGCTGGCGATGGGCGCGTTGTTGTCCACGAACTGCTGATGGTTCTGCGAGGTGCTCGGTCCGTAGATCCGGTAGTAGATTCGGGGGCCATCGGCGTCGACGTAGGCCGGTTGCGGCTTGAATTCACCGGTCACGACGGAATTGGTCGCCGGATCGCAGTTGTATCCCGGTTCGAACAAACTGAGATCGAGAGCAGGCGAGTTGGGCTGCATCTCGACCACGAACACGTAGGCGTCGGGGTCGAACGTCGGATTGGGTCGAGCCCACGACTTGATGGTGTTGGCTGTCGGCCCACACTGGCGGTGATGTTCGCCGTTGTTGACCTGGCCGTCGTAGTAGCCGGCCATGAGCTGGTCGCCGTTCTCCTTGTCGTAGCAGTAGGCGTTGAGGGCCAGCCACGTACTGTCCGGGGGTACACCCAGTTGGTTGGCCGGGATGGTGCCGGTGCCCAAACCCGACGATGGGTTGCCGAGATACAACGGAGAGGCGAACTCGGCCACGGCGAAGCGTTCGACGGTGATCGAGTCGAGCACGACCTTGCCCAGAAACGACCGTTCTTCCCGCCTGACCTTGACTTCCAGCGCTCCGCCGGCCGGGCTCGACACCTCGACCTGAGGGAGCGGCCCGGTGAGGAAGTCGCTGTTGTCGTTGGGAGTGGCGTCGGTGAAGCCATTGCGGGCGGCCACGGCTCGGGCTTCGGCCCTGGCCGCAGGAAGGTCGGGGAGGAAGGGCACACCGGCCAGCGCAGCGGCGTCGACGGTGCGCTGGGCCTTCTGGCCCTGGACATACCAGTAGCCGATGTCGGTGGCCAGAGCGGCGAAGATCATCATCGGGATGATCAGTAGAGCGGTCTGGGCCACCACGTAGCCGTCCTCGTTCGAACGTCGTCGAGCGTCGAGTGCCTTCTTGAGCCGTCGTGTGATGGATAGCGTGAGGGATAGGTTGACCATGACTGTGGCTTTCCGTGTTGGGAGGCCGGACTAGGGGGTGTTGAACTGGGGTTCGATGCGCATGACGGCGCTGTCGCTGATCCGCAACGGGGACGTGCCGAAGAAGCCGGTCATCAGCGGCCGGTCGACCTCAATGGCCACCCCGACGTAGTCGGCGTTGGTCAGTTCGTCGGCGCGGGACGACGGCAGCCACGATCCCTGGCTGAAGCCGGCGAAATGGTTGGCATCGTAGACCGAGCATCTACCGGAGCGGCCGGGGTGACTGGCGTTCTCACACGAGGTGGCCATTGAGCCGTCGGCGTTGCCGGCGTCGTAGATGACCACCCGGACGAGGCCGTTGTCGAGGTTCCCCAGAGCGGCTTCAACCGCTTCCAGTACTCGCTGGTCGGACTGGCTGTCCGAGCCGAGCTGTGACGCCACCCGGGCCCCGGAGCGGGCGGCCTGGGTGACCAGCTGGGCGTCGTTGTAGGCCATACCGATTTCATAGGTGCCGGTGGCCAGCGTCAGCAGCAGCATCGAAACCAGGGAGAACTCCACCATGGCCGCCCCCCGCTCGGTGATCCGGCGCAGGCCGGGGCCGCCGGGGCGACGTCGATCCCGATACCGGATATTGGCCATGCGGTGACTGATGTGATCGATCAGGTTCATCATCGGGCATCCGGTTCTATCCGCAGGATGGTGGTGGCCTCAAGGTCGGTCTGGGCTCCGAACAGGCCGGTCAGGTAGCCGTGGTTGGTCCTCACGTAGACGCCGACGTAGTCGGGTCCGACCGAGGCCTGGGCTTCCCGACTGGTGGGGCACCAGTGGTAGTCGAGGGTGCCGCAGCCGAACTTTCCGGTGGGATTGCCGGAGGCATCCTCCTTCTCGGCGAAGAAGTCGGCCGCGGTGTAGCGATTGCAGAGGTTGAGTTGCGAGGCTGACAGGCAGGCGCCGGGAACCGTGGCCCCCGGCCCGCTGGCCTTGAAGACGACAAGAACGTCGAGTGACTGCAGTCCCATGGCCTCCAGGCCGTGTTCGGCCGTTCGGATGGTGTAGAAGTCGGCGTCCCGGTCTCGTCCGAGGGTGCTGGCGGCCCGGGCCGCTTCCCGGCTGGCGTTGTTGGTGGTCAGGGAGTCCCGGAAAAGGAATCCCAGTTCGAAGATGACGAAGATGAGCATGAGGAAGAGGCCGGCCATGAGGGCGGCCTCAACCAACGCGGCCCCTCGCTCGGAGGTCCCTCGTTCGCTCCGGGGGTACGAGCAAGGCGAATCAGATCGTCGGGAAGGCCGTCGGGTGGTGATCATGGACTGTTGATCCAGTTCGGTGGATCGGGGAGGTCGTCGCTCATGTTCTCGATGTGCTCCCTCGGCTCCCCGATGTCGTTGCCGGTCGATGAGAGGTAGCTGCCGGAGGCGTTGCTCAGGGCGTCGATGGCGAACAGCGTCCCGACGACGATGAGGGCGAAGACGAGCGCGTACTCGGCCAGGGTCGCCCCCCGCGCTCGCTTCTGATCGGGTCGTTCATCCATGTGAACCAAATCGTCCCTGGCCGTGGGAGACTTGAACAAACATGGGCTTTTGCCCACACATCGACCAGCCCGGAGTCGAACGGCCCAGCTGGGTCCAACGGCCCATGGCCCGTGGCCGGCCGGGCCACGGCGGTGGCGGGACGGCGGGCGACCGATAGCCTCCCCATTCGTGAATCGAACTTTCATCATCTGCAAGCCCGACGCCGTTGAGCGGGGTTACGTCGGCCAGATCCTCGACCGGTTTGAGCGCAAGGGTCTCAAGCTCGTGGCCGGCGAGCTCCGGCAACTCGACGAGGACACACTGGCTCGACACTACGAGGAACACACCGACAAGCCGTTCTACGGTGAGTTGGTGGCCTTCATGAGCCGCAGCCCGGCCTTTGTGGCCGTGCTTGAAGGGCCGGAGGACACCTATGCCATCGTCCGTACCTTGATGGGGCCGACCAATCCGGCCGAAGCTCCTCCGGGTACCATTCGGGGCGACCTCGGCACGATCATGACCGAAAATCTGGTCCACGGATCGGACTCGGCCGCCTCGGCCGCCCGGGAGACCGCCATCTTCTTCCCCCACCTCGGTTAGGGCAGCAACATCCCGGCAACCGCCGGTAGGCGGACACACCGCGATAAAGTTGAGGGTCGATATCTCTTTGCTTCCTCCGGTCGGCCGAGCCGGCAACCGCCGTTCGATTCCGCCGCCGGACCATGATTTCTGCTCCCAATGACCTCTGTTTGGCCACAATTGGAGCCGCTCCTCCCGAGGGTCCAGAAGCCGGCCCGCTACATCGGCTGTGAAGACGGCGCGAAAGCCAAGTTTCCCGACCCCGATCTGGTCAGTTGGTGCTTCACCTACCCCGACACCTATGAGGTCGGTCTGCCGAACCAGGGTCTCCAGATTCTCTACGAGATCGTGAACGAGCGGCCCGACGCCAGAGCCGACCGCTCCTATGCCCCGTGGGTCGATCTGGAAGAGTTGATGCGACAGGAGAACCTGCCGCTGTTCTCGGTCGAGCACCATACTCCGGCGGGCGAGTTCGACGTCATCGCCTTCAACCTGTCGGCTGAGCTGACCTACACCAACCTACTCAACTGCATCGATCTGGCTGGAGTCCCAATCCACGCCGCCCAGCGCACCGAGGATCACCCACTGATCATGGTCGGTGGGCACTGCACCTACAACCCGGAACCGCTGGCCGACTTCGTTGACGTCGTCGTTCTCGGCGACGGTGAGGAGGTGGTGGGCGAGATCACGTCCCTGCTGGCGGGTCATCTGGCGTCGTCCGCTCGTCCTGAAACCAAGTTTGCCGATCGCCGGGCCCTGTTGCTGGAGCTGGCCCACCTCGAGTCGGTCTACGTACCGTCGCTCTACGAGATGACATACGACGGGCCGGCAGTGGCCGCCGTCAGACCGCTCGTCGACGGTTTGCCGACCTTGATCGAGAAACGCACCATCGCCGATCTGGCCGACTGGCCCTATCCCAAGGAACAGCTGGTCCCGCTGACCGAGGTGGTTCATGATCGGTTGAACGTCGAGGTCTTCCGGGGCTGCACCCGGGGCTGCCGCTTCTGCCAGGCCGGCATGATCACCCGTCCCGTGCGGGAGCGTCCGGCCGACCAGGTTCGCACCATGGTGGGTGACGGGCTGCGCCGCTCCGGTTACGACGAGGTGACGCTCACGTCATTGTCGACCGCCGACTTCAGCAACGTCGAGGAGGTGGTCACCGATCTGATGAACGACGGTGACGGCGCCGGCTGTGGCCCCGTGTCGGTTTCACTACCGTCGCTGCGGGTTGACGCCTTCGGGGTCGGTATCGCCGCTCAGCTCCAGAGGGCCAAGCGGGGTGGATTGACGTTCGCCCCCGAAGCCGGGACCTGGCGGATGCGTCAGATCATCAACAAGCTGATCCGGGAGGACGATCTCTACCAGGCGGTGGACGCCGCCTTCTCCCAGGGCTGGAAGCGGGTCAAACTCTACTTCCTGATCGGCTTGCCGTCGGAGACCGACGAGGACACCTTAGGTATCGCCGAGCTGGCCCGTAACTGTGTGGCCATCGGCAAGAAGCACAACAACCGGGCCAGTGTCACCGTCTCGGTCGGCGGATTCGTGCCCAAGCCGTTCACCCCGTTCCAGTGGTTCGGTCAGAACACGGCCGACGAATTGCAGCGCAAGGTCAATCTTCTTCGGGACGCAACGGCCAAGATGCGGGGGGTGCAGCTCAAATGGCACGACCCCCGGGCCACCCTGGCCGAGGGCATCGCCAGTCGTGGCGATCGCCGTATCGGACCGGTCATCGAACAGGTGTGGCGCAACGGAGGGGTGTTCCAGGAATGGTCGGAGCACTTCGACATCGAGCGGTGGACCACCGCCATGGATGACCACGGCCTGCGGGTCGAAGACATCGTCTACCGCCACCGCACTGAAGGCGAGACCCTGGCCTGGGACCATCTGTGGGCCGGTCTCCACAAGGATTTCCTGTGGCAGGATTGGCAGGACGCTCTGGCCGAAGTCGGCCTGGAAGACTGCCGCTGGACTCCGTGCTACGACTGCGGCGCCTGCACCGGCTACGGCATCGAGCATGTCGTCGCGTCGGCCACCCCTCCCGCCGGTGGTAGCCAGGGAACGGGCCAGGATCTGGCCACCGGAGGCGCAGTACCGGTCATGGTGCTGCCGTCGCGTAAAGCCGAGGTGACGGCATGAGCCCGCCACCCCGCATCCGGCTCCGGATCAGGTTCACCAAGGCCGGCAAGATTCGTTTTGTCAGCCACCGAGATGTGGCCCGCCTCTTCGAGCGGGCCATGCGAATTGTTCGACTCCCCATGGCCTACTCGGAAGGGTTCTCACCGCGCCCGAAGCTCAGCTTCGGGCTGGCCCTCAGTGTCGGTCATGAGTCGGACGCAGAATACCTCGACGTCGAGGTGACCGAATTGCCCGACGTCGATCATCTGGCCGCCGCCCTGACCAACGCCCTACCCGACGGGTTGACCGTCGAGTCGGTGGTGGAGTTGGAACCGGGTTCGGCCTCCCTACAACAGGTAATAACGAGTTGTAACTGGCGCATCGAGGTTCTTGGTGCGCCGCCGGACAAGGTGAGGGCCGCAGTGGCCGAGGTCTTGTCCGCCTCCGAACTCCCAATGGAGCGGGTTCGGAAGGGAAAGACTACTGTTGCCGACGTCCGCCCGGCCATCCTCGCACTTCGAGTGGCCGGAGCCCCAGAGGGCACGCCGACAAAGCACAGCGCAGAATTGGAAGTCGAACTCTCAAATCAAGGCACCTCACTACGTCCGTCGGAGTTGGTCCAACTCCTGAGCCGATTGGTCTCGGGACCCGACACACCGACACCGGACGGAGGCGTCACCGAAGGACGAGTTCGGCGAACACATCAATGGATTGAAGTCGACGGGATCCGGAGCGAACCGGTGAGTAGACCCGATACGTCGACCGGGCACGAATTGAGACGTGCCTCATGAGAAGGGATGTTCGTACATGTCCGAAGCGTCCGAGAGCAGTCAGGCTCCCGTTGACCGCACAGCGAAAGAACCGGTAAAGGGTCCCGGTTCCCGTTCAAACCCACCGGCCCCGCCGGCCCCCAAGAAACCGAAGATCGGTGACTCCCGCCCGGCTCCGCCGCCGGTCAAAGGCGGCTC
Source organism: Acidimicrobiales bacterium (assembly GCA_965216685.1). GTDB lineage: Bacteria > Actinomycetota > Acidimicrobiia > Acidimicrobiales > SZUA-35 > JAHELU01. The sequence goes on along the minus strand of OZ244195.1, from coordinate 50,043 downwards.
GGGCTCGGGTGGTGGATCGGGTTCACCGGGCGGTGGAGGCGACGGCCGCCGTCGACGACGCCGCCGCAAGCCCTCCGGGGGCGGCGACGGTGGAACCAATGCCAACTCCGGCGGCAATCGTCGATCGGGGGGATCGAGCGGCTCCGGTGGCCAGAACAAGAAGAACCGCTCCGGTTCTCAACAGGACCAGTCCGCTGGATCGTCGTCGGGCCGGTCCCGCCGTCGCGGCCGGGGCCGCAACCGGGGGCGTCAGTCACGACCGGAACCGGTCGGCCAGGTCATTCCCGACGGTGACCTGGAACTCGACGAAGCAACGCTGCAACGCCGTCGGGGTCGGTCCCGCAAAGGCCGCCCGGTCGGCCGTTACCTCATGGTCGTGTCGAAGAAGGTGGACGCCACCCACATAGCCATCCTCGAGGGGCGCACCCTGATCGAATACTACGTCTCTCGACCGACCGACGATGTTTTCCAGATTCACGGCAACATCTACCTCGGCCGCGTCCAGAACGTGCTTCCCGGTATGGAGGCCGCCTTCGTCGACATCGGCACCCCCAAGAACGCGGTGATCTATCGGGGTGACGTGCAATACGACAAGGACGACTTCGACGGGTCCAGCTCCGCTCAGCCCAAGATCGAACAGATGCTGAAGGCTCGGCAGTCGATCCTCTGTCAGGTGACCAAGAACCCGATCGCCCACAAGGGGGCTCGGCTCACGACCGAGGTATCGCTTCCCGGACGGTTCGTGGTGCTCGTCCCCAACAGCTCGACCTACGGAATCTCCAAGCGGCTGCCCGACAACGAGCGCAAGCGACTACGGCAGATCCTCGACAAGGTTCGCCCGCCCGAACACGGTTTGATCGTCCGCACCGCAGCCGAGAACGTGACGGCGGCCGAGATCGAGCGTGACATCACCGGTCTGCTCGACCAGTGGCGCCAGATCGAGTCGCTGGCTGCTCGAGCCAAAGCCCCGGCCCTGCTCTATCAGGAGCCCGACATGTCGACCCGGGTTATCCGGGAGGAGTTCAACAAGGAGTATCGGGGGGTCGTGCTCGACGACGAGACCCTCTACCAGGAGGTCTCCGACTATGTCTCCGCCATCACCCCGGCTCTGGCTGATCGGGTCGACTACTACGACCCGGAGGCGGAACGACTGCCGCTGTTCGAGCGGTTCCATGTCCACGAGCAGCTACACAAGGCGCTCGACAAGAAGGTGTGGCTACCATCGGGCGGTTCGTTGATCATCGAGTCGACCGAAGCGTTGACCGTCATCGACGTCAACACCGGTAAGAACGTGGGCACCTCGAGTCTGGAGGACACAGTCTTCCAGAACAACCTGGAGGCGGCCGAGACGATCGCCCATCAGCTCCGCCTACGGGACATCGGCGGGATCATCGTCATCGACTTTGTCGACATGGAATCGAAGAAGAACCGCGACGAGGTGATGCGGGTATTCCGGCAGGCCCTCAGCCGCGACAAGACCCGAACCCAGGTTTTCGACATCTCGGCTCTCGGCCTGGCCGAGATGACCCGGAAACGCATCGGTGAGGGGCTACTGGAGTCGCTCTCGGTTTCGTGTCCCCACTGTGACGGACGGGGCATCGAAATCTTGCCGAGCGTGCAAGAAAAGTAGCCCTCTCCCGGTAGCATTGATCCGTTATGTACGCAATCGTAGCCACCGGTGGTAAGCAGTACCGGATAGAAAAAGGCCAGAGAATCCAGGTCGAACGGATCGGCGAAGTCGGTTCCGACGTTGAGCTGCGACCGGTGATGGTTGTCGACGGTGACCAGGTTCTGGCCACCCCCGACCAGCTGAAGACCGCCTCCGTCTCCGCCCGCGTCATCTCCGAGACCAAGGGTCCCAAGATCGACGGATTCACCTACAAGGCCAAGACCAACAATCGTCGTCGCTACGGTCATCGCCAGACCTACGCCACGATTGAGATCACGGGAATCACGAAGGGCTGATAGACCATGTCGAAGACCAAGGGAGGCGGTTCCACCCGGAACGGCCGTGATTCACGAAGCCAGCGACTGGGCGTCAAGGCCTACGACGGCGAGGTGCTGTCGGCCGGATCGATCATCGTCCGCCAGCGAGGCACCAAGTTCCATCCCGGTCACAACGTGGCCAAAGGTGGCGACGACACACTGTTCGCCACCGCCGACGGGCGGGTCAAGTTCGGCTTCCGCAAAGGCCGTCGGTTGGTCGACGTGGTAGCCGACTGAACACCACGAGGCGCCGACCGCATCAATCCGGTCGGTAGGCGTCGGTGAGGTTGGCCCGATGTCGAATTTCGTAGACGAGTGCAACCTGTCGGTACGGGGAGGTGATGGAGGCGCAGGCTGCGTCTCCTTTCGCCGCGAAGCCCACGTGCCCTACGGTGGCCCCGACGGAGGTGATGGCGGCGACGGGGGCGACGTCTGGTTGGTGGCCGACCGCAACGCGTCGTCGTTGTTGGCCTTCCGCGATCACCCCCATCGAATAGCCGAGAGTGGCACCCACGGTCAAGGAGCCAAGCGCCACGGCAAACGGGGCAAAGACATGATCGTGTCGGTACCCGAGGGCACCGTGGTCAAGCACCACGAAACCGGTGAGGTGCTGGCCGATCTCGTCGCTCACGGCGATCGGTGGCTGGCCGGCCCCGGCGGGCGGGGTGGGAGGGGTAACGCCCGATTCCTGTCCAACAAGCGCCGGGCGCCGAAGTTCGCCGAGCAGGGTGAGGCCTGTGCCGACACGTGGTACCGGTTGGAGCTGAAGCTCATGGCCGACGTGGCTCTGGTCGGCTTCCCTTCGGCCGGCAAGAGCACCTTGATCTCGGTCATTTCCCGGGCCAGACCGAAAATCGCCGACTATCCGTTCACCACCCTCGAACCCAACCTGGGGGTTGTGACCGCCGGCGACACCGAGTTCGTTGTGGCCGACCTACCGGGGCTGATCGAGGGGGCCAGCGAAGGGGCTGGGCTGGGCGACCGATTTCTGCGCCACATCGAGCGAGCCCGGGTGCTCGTCTACCTGCTGGATCTGAGCTCGGTCGACGGCTCCAGTCCGGACGACACCACCCGCCGATTCGCAGAGTTGCCGTCTGACACCGTGTTGATTGTCGACGGGCTCGCGCTCGGGGTCCTGCCAGAAGAATTGCTGGCGGGCGTGGCAGTGCCCGTCATCGCCTTGGTCCACCACCCGCTGGCACTGGAAACCGGCCTTGACGCCCAGACAACGGCGCAATTTCGCTCCACGGAGACAAAAGCGCTGGCCCAAGTGGCAGCCATCATCACCACCAGCCGGCACACCCGTGATGACGTGGTGCGCATGCACAACGTCAATGCCGATCGCATCACCGTTGCCGAACCGGGGCTGGAAGCACGCTGGCGTGCCACGCGGCCACGCACGCTTGGCTCTACGCCACAAATATTAAGCGTCGGCAGTGTCAGTCCCCGCAAAGGCCACGACGTACTTGTCGACGCGCTCTCCCACCTGAAAGACCTGGATTGGCGCTGCGATATTGTCGGTGATATTACGCGCGCGCCCGACTGTGCGCAGGGGGTCGCGCGGCAGATCGCCCTCCTCAACCTTGGCGACCGCGTCAACCTCCTGGGCGAACGCGATGTTGGAGACCTCCAAGCCCACTATCGGGAAGCATCGATTTTTGCCCTGGCCTCGCGTCACGAAGGATTTGGAATGGTATTTGCCGAGGCCATGGCCGCCGCGCTGCCCGTCGTGGCATGCCGAGCCGGCGCGGTGCCCGAAGTCGTCACCGACCAGGCCGGGCTTTTGGTCCCCGTCGACGATGCCGAGGCTTTCGCTGCGGCCCTGCGGCATCTGCTGACCGAGCCGGCACGCTACGCCTCGTTCAGCCGGGGCGCATTGGAACGCTCGCAAGGGTTTCATGACTGGGCCGAAACCGCACACATTATTGCCGACGTCGTCAATTCGGTATCACACCAAGCCGAAGGTTTCCGTGTTTGGCCTGATCCTTCGAGACGGGCCAAAGGCCCGCTTCAGGATGACGAGGAATGTTTGGCAAACAAGCACTCCGCCATGCTGAGGAGCCGACTAAGTCGGCGTTACGAAGCATCTGGCGGCGAGGCCAAGCCTAGGCTCGCCCGCGTCACGCCGATGAACAAATTTACCTCCGACTGGTTGGCGCTGCGCCAACCCGCCGACGAGCGGGCGCGTGCTACGGAAACAATTTCTCAATGCGCCGCTTATCTTGCCGGACTGAACATCAGTGATGCCAATCCACTCAGGATCTGCGACCTCGCGGCTGGAAGCGGAGCCACCCTCAAGGCCCTTGCGCGCTTCCTGCCCAAACCACAAGTTTGGTCGTTGCTCGACCACGACGCCGACCTGTTGAACGAAGCCATCGAAACACAGGGGCGCATGACGGGCGTCACCGTCACAACCCGGGCCGTCGAGCTCAGCGCAAATCCGACACCCTGGGACGCACCGCCACATTTGCTCACCACATCCGCCTTCCTCGACCTGGTCTCGGTCCAATGGATGGATGAATTTATCAGCACCCTCGTGCGCGATCGCATTCCGCTCCTTGCCATGCTCACCTACGACGGACGCATGCGCCTTCAGCCCGATCAACCCGATGACACCGAGATGCTCGAAGCATTCAACACCCACCAGACCACCGACAAGGGGTTCGGCCCTGCACTCGGTCCCGGTGCGGTGAACGGCCTGTGCGACCACCTCAACCAGGCCGGATACCGTTGCGTGCGGGCCGACTCAAGCTGGCGCCTCACGTCCGAACGTGACAACGCACTGATCAGTGAACTCCTTGTGGGCTGGGCCAAAGCCGTACGGGAGTTTTATCCTGAACGCCATGCGAGGATCAATGCCTGGTTGCAGGAGCGTCTCGGCAACACACAGACGCTTCTGGTCGGTCACAGCGATATCTTTGCAAGACCGGCCTAAGGGGCGCCGGGTCGCAAGCATTGAGATCGCGCTTGCGCGGTCCAAGGTGTTGCAAGACCGCACTCAAGGAACAAATCACTATCGGCGAGAACACATGACGATACGGGCCGCGGGTCGGGGTTTGCAATCTACGGTATTCACACAAGTGATTCTCTGTGATCGTGATCCTTAATTGCCTTGCCGGATCGGTTCACGGGAGGATAGGTCGTGACGGTTCGGCGTTTTCCTGATGCACGGTTTGGCGAGCGCGCAGAGCGATGAGAAATCCAAACCCTGTCATCCCGGAAATCGGGCGGCCGGGCGGGTGCATTTCTCTGCAAGAGTGCTCCGCCAGGTTGTCCGGGACCCAGGACGCCGCAGCAGTGGCGAAGTATTCGCGCTTCGGCCAGTGCGCGCAGCTCTCAGGCGGCCTATGCGTCATCCCATTCGGGCCGCCGCGCTGGCAATGTGCGAACGGAGCCACCCAGCCCAGCGTCTGCGGCGTGAGACCTAGGTCCCGGATAAATCTCCGGAGCGCCCTATCGCATGCCTTTGCGGGCGGGGCCGACGATTTTCCGGGATGACAAGGCTTGGCCACCTCATCGCCAGCGAAAATATGTGAATGCCGTAGATTTACAATCCAGCCCCAAACGTTCCAGGACCCGTCCAACCTTCCGAATCGTTAGCGCCGGGGCTGCAAGCCCCAACCCACGCCGGCGACCGGTCGCGAAACTGAGATCATACCCGATCTGACCGTTGTGCCGCGAAACGACATTCGAGGAACAAATCGCCATCGGCGAGGCAACACGACGAAACATCCGGGCGCAACGCACCGTCGAGATGATCGATCGCGTCCAGGTTGATCCCCGTTGGACCGGCACCGACGATCATCGGACCAATGAAAAAACACAGCACGTCCAGCGCGCCGGCCTGCAGAAAGGCACTGACGGTTGCGGCGCCACCTTCGACCAGCACGCGATGGTGCCCTAGTTCGACCAGCCGGCGGACAATAAAATGTGGATCCAATAATGCACCCTCGCCACCGCAGCGATCAACGTAGGTGATGTGTTGCGGATCATCTGCCAACGGATTGCCAAAAACAACGCGTGGCACACCGTCATCCATCAGGAGCCGGCACGCCGACCCGGCCCGACGGGTTCGATCCAAGAGCACGCGGGCAGGATTATCTCCCTTCGCACGGCGCACGGTCAGCGCGGGATCATCGGCGATCGCGGTTCCCGCGCCAACAACGACGGCATCACACCGGGCGCGCAGGTGATGCAGCAGCGTGAGCGCGGCCCGCCCGTTGATGTAGTGGGAGTGTCCGTTCGGCGTTGCAATGCGCCCGTCCAGCGACTGGCCCAACTGTGCAACCACGAGCGGTTCGCCGTTTTTCCGCGCACTGGCCAAGCGGTGAAATATACCGCCATCGCGACCGAGCAACTGCGTCAGGTCCGCCACGACGGGCGACCCATCTTCGGGCGCCGGCGCTTTATCCTCCAAGGTGCCTCTCCCTCTTTCAGGCATCTGGCGACCAGGCGGCACCGGCCAGATCGCGAATGAGGCCTGCAAGGCCCACGCCGGCATGGTTCAGGAGTGCGGCACCGATTGCGGCGCTGGCAACCTCCGGATGTCCGATCACACCGTTTTCACCGAGATCACGCGCCATCCAGCCCCACTTGATCGCACCCTTTGGAAAGAGTGAGGTTGCAGGCGGTGCCTTGCTTGCCCCGCACGCCTTCTCCATCTGAACGAGTTCCGGGCGCGCCACCAGCATGATCGACGTTTCGATCCAGCCGCCGTGAACGTCGCCGCGAATCTCGCCGGGGGGATCGAGCTCCGGCGGCAGGCCGAAATCCATCCAGTGAACGTTGGCCGCCAGCATGGCATGGTCCCGGCGCGCCGCCAGGGCTGCGACACCGAGCGTTGCAACGTTGCCGCCATGGGCATTAAGGAAGATAATGCGTCGCACGCCTTGCCGCGAAAGACCGCCGGCAATTGCCCCGACCGTATCCAGCAGACCCTCTTGATCGTGCGTCAGTGTTCCCGGCTCCAGCTCATGTTCGGGAGAAACGCCGAGCCAGAGACCGGGCAGACGCAACGCCGTCGGTGCATCCTGACCGTCCAACTCGGATGCAGCGCGATCGACGATGGCCTCGGCAATCATCGTGTCTGTTGCAAGCGGCAAATGGGGTCCATGGCATTCCATGGCACCAACGGGCACCACGGCCACGCAACCGGCCAGCCGGCCATCGCTTATATCACCGCGCGACAGTTCGCCGTAGCTGCGTATCATGACGATCTATTCGCGAACTGCTGCCCCATATCAGCGGTCCTCCCGCTTTGGCAGCATACGCCGCAACACGCCGTCCTTTAGGATAACGACGTGATAGATCACAGCCAGCAGATGCAATGCCACCAAGGCCAGCAACAGCCGCCCGCCGAGACCATGGTAGGTCGAGATGTCCTTGTAAAATTCACGATCCGGCGCGGCAATGGCCGGCAGGTCGAACCAGCCGAAGATGTTGAGCGCGGGAAACAGGGAAACACTCCACCAACCCAATATCGGCATAGCGAGAAGCAGGAGATAAAGTCCCCAGTGATTGAGCGCCGATGCCACACGCTGCCAGGCGGCAAGCGACGGTTTATGGCCGGGCGCCCCGGCGGTCAGGCGGTAGGCAAGGCGCGCAACGACGAGCCAGAGCAACGCGAACCCTAAGAGCTTATGCGAAGTATAGAAGAAATTGGTGGTTCCGTCCCAGATTTCGAGGTCCTTGCCCCGGTAGGTCATGTAGAACCCGGACGCCAGCATGAGCACCACGGCCAGCGCCGTCACCCAATGAAAAAACCGCGCGATCCTTGAGTAAACTGCAATGTTACGCGCAGTTGCATCATAGCCAGACTGAGAGCCCTGACTGTCGCTCATCTCGTTCACCAACCAATCATGGGGGCGGATTGCAGCGGACTATGGCGCAAGTCGGCTGGCAGTGTAACCGTCCTGATCTGTATACGCGGCAATCTCGCCAAACTGTGATCGCGCGTTATGTATTCATCCCGCCAACCGCTTGAACAATGCGCGTGACGGATACGAGTCGGCAGGGAGTTTATATTTGAGCTGCATTTTGCGCACGGCAGCCCGTGTCTTGAGCCCCAGTATGCCGTCAATCTTGCCGACATCGTAACCGCGCCTGACAAGCAAGCGCTGCAGATGCTTCATCTGCTTGACGCTAAAGGTCTCCACCTTGTAGCGGCTGCGCTTGAACAACGGATCACCGGCCAGGTGCGCGGCATAGTGTGCCGCCGTCATGGCGTAGGTCAGGGACTTGTTCCACTCCAGATAGACATGAAAATTATCGTAGGCCATGAACGCCGGCCCCTTGCGCCCCATGGGCAGGAGCAGCGAGGTCTTCATATTGTCGGCCGGCAACGCCCGCCCGTTTGCCTGTTTCACGCCCCACTTGGCCCAGGTCGCCCGCGAGTGCTTGATGGAAACATCGGCCTGGCTCCAGTCCATGCGCGCCGGCACCCGGACCTGCTTGAGCCAGGGCCGCCCGGACTTCCATCCAAACTCTTTGAGAAGTGCGGCCGTGGAGGCCATCACGTCGGGCACACTTTTGAGGAGGTTGCGCCGACCATCACCGTCATAGTCGACGGCAGTGTTAACGTAGTGCTCTGGCAGGAACTGGGTCTGACCCAACTCGCCCGCCCAGGAGCCGATCATCTCGCTTGGTCGCAGGTCGCCACGTTCGATCACCTTGAGTGCGGCAAGGATCTGCGGGCGGAAAATCTCGGGCCGCCGGCAATCATAGGCAAGCGTCACGAGCGAGACCAACGACTTGTCCTTGCCCTGGCTCTGGCCAAAATCGCTTTCCAGTCCCCAGAACGCCACCAGCACCGGCGCCGGCACGCCATAGTCGCGTTTCACCCGCGCGAACAGTTTGGCATGACGCTTGATGAGTTTGCGGCCTCTAACGACCCGGTACTTCGGGATCAGCCGCTTTGCGAATTCGAGAAAACTGAGAGCAAAAATCCGCTGCCCCCGATCGATGTTTACAATCCGCTGGCTGTACTTGAGATAGGGCGTGGCCGCCCGCCAGGTGCGCTGGGAAATACCGTTGCTCAGCGCTTCCTTCTTAAGACCCGAGAGCCAGGCCCGGTAGCTCTGGGTGTTCTTGCAGGTCGCCGCAAGCGCACCGTCGGCACCGACGGAGAGAAGGAGCGCCGCGCCCAAGAGCGGCAGGAGAGGTTTTGCGATCATGAGGACCTTCTATGGGACGTCGTTTCGTGGCGTCAATTTTGGCGCCTAAACCTTGCGCGGGAAAGTGGCCCAATCACGATTGAAGGAACCTATCCACGACCCTCTTTATCGATGGGTGTCGATTGGCTAGTGTGCGCCTGCCTGCCGGGAGAGCTGCTTGAGCAGCGCCGAAGGAGCAACCGCCCCGGAAACTCTCAGGCCACCGGACCGGCAGGCTCAAACGCTCTGGAGAGAGGCGCGGCCAGCGCCCGCCGACGGGATAACTTTCTCAGGCAAAAGGACAGAGGGGGCGCCGACCGACCCTTTTCAAGGGCCGGATGTCTGAGCGCCGAGCCGCTGCCCCCCGAAGTGCAGCACCCGACGGCGCCACAGCAGGAGCGAGCGCCTTGGGATCGGACGAGACACTCCATCAAACACCACTATATGGGCTGCATGAGGCATGCGGCGCACGCTTTGTGCCCTATGCCGGCTACGCCATGCCCGTCCAGTACAAGGCCGGCGTCATGCGCGAACATCTGCACACACGCGCGGCCGCCGGGCTCTTCGATGTTTCACACATGGGTCAGATCGTCCTCAGGGCGAAGTCCGGTGACGTCGCGGATGCAGCAGCCGCATTGGAGCGGCTGGTTCCGGTCGACGTTCTGGGGCTGGCCGAAGGGCGCCAGCGCTATGCCTTTTTCACCAACGATCAGGGCGGCGTGTTGGACGACCTCATGATCTCGCGCTTTGCCGACCACTTGCTGCTCGTCGTTAACGCCGCGACCAAAGCAGCAGACCTGGAGCATCTGAAACGCCACCTGGGTGCAAGCTGTGAACTGGAGCTGATCACGGACCGTGCACTGCTCGCGTTACAGGGGCCGCGCGCCGAAGAGGTTCTGGCACAATTTGCTCCCAAGGTGCGTGACATGCGCTTCATGGATGCTCAGGCCATGACGATTTTAGACACGGACGCCGTGGTCTCGCGTTCCGGTTACACGGGCGAGGATGGGTTTGAGTTCTCTATACCCGCAGCAGACGCCGAGCGGATCGCGCGCACCTTGCTGGAACATGAGGCGGGGGAACCCATAGGACTGGGAGCACGCGATTCGCTGCGCCTCGAAGCCGGGCTTTGTCTCTACGGCAACGACCTGGACCCCGAGACGACACCGGTCGAAGCCGCCCTCGTCTGGGCACTATCAAAGGCGCGGCGACCTGGCGGCGCACGCGCCGGCGGCTATCCCGGCGCAGAGGTCATCGAATGCCAGCTCAGCGACGGGGTGTCGCGCACACGGGTCGGGATCAAACCGGACGGGCGCGCGCCAATGCGCGCAGGCACGCCGCTCTTTGTTGATGACGCCAGCAGCGAGCAGATCGGCGTCATCTCTTCAGGTGGTTTCGGGCCCTCATGTGAAGCACCCGTCGCCATGGGCTATATCCCTCCTACACTCTCGGATCCCGGCACGCCGCTCAGCGCCGAAGTACGTGGTAAACGCATGGCCGCCGTGGTCGCCCCCTTCCCTTCACGCCACACGGCTACAAGAGAAAATAAACCACTCAAACCATCCATAGCGAGGCAATAAATCATGCTGAAATTCACGGAAGACCATGAATGGCTGAAAAAAGAGGGCGACATCGTCACTGTCGGCATCACCGAACATGCTGCGGAACAGTTGGGCGATCTCGTCTTCGTCGAGCTTCCCACTGCCGGCGCGACCTTCGCAAAGGGCGATGAAGCCGCGACGGTGGAATCGGTCAAGGCGGCATCGGAAATTTATGCCCCCGTGGCCGGCGAAATCACCGAGGTCAACCAAGCCATCGCGGACGATCCCTCGGTCGTCAACAGCGATCCCATGGGCGGTGGATGGTTCTTCAAGATCAAGCCGTCTGATGCCGGCGAGTTTGACGGCCTCATGGATGAAGATGCCTATAAGGCACTGATTGCCTAGAGTGTTTTCCAGCGAAAGTGATTCACTGGAGCGGTACTGGAAAACGCGCAGGCAAAGATTCTAGAGCGCTCCCGGGTACCATAGGTGAACTGGTCGATATGGAAAACGCTCTAGGCCATGAAATCGCAGATGGAGTGTCCCGCGTGACTATCAGGCTACAAGCTCATGATCCGAAACAAGTGGCGCAATATCAATAACTCTTGTGTCATCCCCGCGCAGGCGGGGATCCATACGCCGCAGCATTGGCGAGGAGTCCTCAGGCGCCGTGATTATCGATCCCCGCTTACGCGGGGATGACGCAGTGGAACGTTATTTGGGCTCATCGGATCACGGTTGACTTTGCGCAACTGGACACATGACGCGGAACGACAAGGAATGGAGACCAGGCGATGCCCTTCAAACTGACGGATTATCTCCCTTACGATTTCGCCAATCGCCGCCATATCGGTCCCTCACCCAAGGAAATAGCCGACATGCTGGAGGTGGTCGGTGCGACAAGCGTCGATGCACTGATCGATGAAACGGTCCCCGAAAACATTCGCAGCAAGGAGCCACTCTTTTTCGGCAAGGCCATGTCGGAACGTGAAGTGCTCTATCACATGCGCCAGGTGGCGACACGCAACCGGGTCCTGACGTCCCTCATCGGACAGGGCTACTATGGCACCGTCACACCGCCGGCCATTCAGCGCAAACATTCTGGAAAATCCGGCCTGGTACACCGCCTATACGCCCTACCAGCCGGAGATCAGCCAGGGCCGCTTGGAAGCGCTCTTGAACTTCCAGACCATGGTCGGCGATCTCACCGGACTCGATATCGCCAACGCTTCGTTATTGGACGAGGCAACGGCCGCCGCAGAGGCCATGACCATGGCCCAGCGCGTCGCCAAGTCGAAAGCGGACGGGTTTTTCGTCGACCATCATTGTCATCCCCAGACCATAGCGGTGATCCATACCCGTGCCGAACCGCTCGCAATAAAGGTCATCGTCGGTGATCCCGAGTCCGAACTCGAACCGGACACGGTGTTCGGTGCCATATTCCAGAACCCCGGCACCTACGGCGATGTCCACGATTTTTCTCGGCAGATTGCCGCACTCCACGACGCGAAGGCGATCGGTATCATTGCCCGCCGACCCGCTGGCTCTCGCAATTCTCAAATCGCCTGGGGAGATGAACGCCGACATCGCGGTCGGCTCGACCCAGCGCTTTGGTGTACCGGTCGGATTTGGCGGCCCCCATGCGGCCTATATGGCCTGCCGTGACGCCTACAAGCGTTCGATGCCGGGGCGCATCGTGGGCGTTTCCGTGGATGCGCGCGGCAACCAGGCCTTTCGTCTCGCATTGCAGACGCGCGAGCAACACATCAGGCGGGAAAAGGCGACCTCGAACGTGTGCACCGCCCAGGCGCTGCTCGCGGTCATGGCCTCAATGTATGCCGTCTTTCATGGCCCCGAAGGCATCAAGGCCATTGCTCAGCGCATTCACCGCAAGACCGTCCGCCTGGCAAAGGGATTGGAAAAACTGGGTTTCAATATTTCGCCCGAGCGTTTTTTCGACACCATCACAGTCGAGGTCGGCGCGCTGCAGGGCGTAATCCTCAACGCCGCGGTCGCCAACAACGTTAATCTCCGCAAAATCGGTACCGACCGGATCGGCATCAGTCTCGACGAACGCACCCGCCCGCCCATCGTCGAAGCGGTCTGGCGCGCCTTTGGCGGCGACATGAAGGCCGATCCGAGCGATCAGGAATACCGCCTGCCCGCAACTCACCTGCGCCAGACGCCCTATCTGACCCATCCCGTGTTCCATATGAATCGGGCCGAAAGCGAGATGACCCGCTACATGCGGCGCCTGGCGGACCGCGACCTTGCCCTCGACCGGGCCATGATCCCGCTCGGTTCGTGCACCATGAAGCTCAATGCCACGGCGGAAATGATGCCGATCACCTGGCGCGAGTTTGCCAATATCCATCCCTTCGTACCGCAGGACCAGACGCGCGGCTACAAGGACGTCATTGAAAATCTCTCGGTCAAACTCTGCCAGATCACCGGCTACGACGCCATTTCCATGCAACCGAATTCCGGCGCCCAGGGCGAATATGCAGGGCTCCTGACCATCCGCGGCTATCACAAATCCCGAGGCGAGTCGCACCGCAACATCTGTCTCATCCCGACCTCGGCGCACGGGACTAACCCGGCGTCGGCTCAAATGGCCGGTATGAAGGTGGTCCCGGTCGCATCAGCTGAGAACGGCGATATCGATCTGGAGGATTTCCGCAACAAAGCCGAGTTGCACAAAGAGAACCTCGCCGCCTGCATGATCACTTATCCCTCCACCCACGGCGTGTTCGAAGAAACCGTGCGCGACGTCTGCGAGATCACACACGCCAACGGTGGCCAGGTCTACCTGGATGGCGCCAACCTCAACGCCCTGGTGGGGCTCGCGCGGCCCGGTGATATCGGTTCGGACGTCAGTCACCTCAACCTGCACAAAACATTTTGCATCCCTCATGGCGGCGGCGGACCCGGCATGGGCCCCATCGGCGTGAAGGCACACCTGACCCCCTATTTGCCCGGTCATCCGATAACGGATGGAAAACCTGGCGCGGTGTCCGCCGCCCCATACGGTTCACCCTCTTTGCTTCCCATCTCCTGGGCCTATTGCCTGATGATGGGCGGGGAAGGCCTGACCCAGGCCACCAAAATTGCCATCCTCAACGCCAACTATATCGCCAGGCGGCTCACAGGCGCCTACGACGTGCTTTATACCTCCGGGAATGGACGCGTGGCGCACGAGTGCATCATCGACACCCGGCCCTTGAATGAAAACGCAGGGATCACAGTTGATGACGTCGCCAAAACGTCTCATCGACTGCGGTTTTCACGCCCCGACCATGAGCTGGCCGGTGGCCGGCACGCTGATGATCGAGCCGACGGAATCGGAAACCAAGGCCGAGTTGGACCGCTTTTGCGACGCCATGCTGGCGATCCGCGAGGAAGCCCGCGCCGTCGAGGAAGGGCGCATGGATGCGGAAAACAATCCCTTAAAGAACGCCCCTCACACTGTCGAAGACCTCGTCGGCGAATGGGAGAGACCCTATACCCGTGAACAGGCCTGCTTCCCGCCTGGCGCTTTTCGCGTCGACAAATACTGGTCCCCCGTCAACCGCGTCGACAACGTCTACGGCGACCGTCATCTGGTCTGCACGTGCCCGCCGGTTGAAAGCTATGCCGAGGCGGCGGAGTAGGCGAGCGAAACCCGGGACGACTCGGTCGAGCCGATTTCCTCGCCCACGCGTGCCACTACAATGGCATATCGGACTGCGACCGCGTCGGGCTGGCGCGTGGTCGGTAAATGTCACGCGCCAAATTTTCTCTGGATCAAAATGATGGTGAAGTTGCATAGGCACAAATAAATCTCCGCAAAGTGTGCGGATCTTAACTCTTTATTAACCATTAACGGTTAGTTAACACCTGTGGTGCGTTGTTAAGAGTTTGGTAATGTTCCTCAGCCGATGGTTATCACGCTATCTTCCACCCTGCGCCTACGTTATATTTGCGTCCATTGTTTCTCTCGCGACCACGACATCTCCTGATGCCGCAGCGCCCGATTTGGCGCTAAACCCAGCCCAGGCCATCGAACCGGCGCACAGCGCGCACGACACCTCAGCCCCCCGTCGCCCAAAAAGGCAAACCCGCACGCCCAGGCCGGGTGCGATCGTCGCAATCCGTAGCGAGAACAAAACCGCGCTCAATTAGCGAACCCTAGCGCTCAAGTAGCGAGCGCTTGTCGCGAGCGGTAGCGCAAGCAAAAAAGCCGCGAGCGATAGCGCAAGCAAAAATGGTGGGCCCGGCAGGACTCGAACCTGCAACCAGACGGTTATGAGCCGTCGGCTCTAACCAATTGAGCTACAGGCCCCGACCACTTGTCGCCAGGGCGCATGCATATCGCAATTGCCGCTGAAGGCAAAGCGGCCATGGGCCGTGCGCCCAAGAACCTTTAGGCGTCGGCGTACGGCTTTGTCACCTTGGGTCCTCAAGGTCCATGATCAGGGGGACATGGTCGCTGAGACCGCTACCGCACCAAGCATCGAAGCCGCCCACCTCGAAATGCCGAACAGCCGCGAGCCAGGTTTCGGGAACAAAAATATAGTCGATGTGATAGGTCGGGCCGTCGCGTTTCCTGTCGCGCCAGTAGTGCGTGGGAATGGTCTCGCCGCCCTGCGGCTCGTTCATGACTTCATGGTAGACACTCACCAGGCCACGCTCGGCCAGCACGCGCACATGGCTCGCCTGATTGATGCGCCAGCCGGGGCGATCCCAGATCACGTTGTTGTTCCAGTCGCCGGCAATGATGCCGGGACGCTCGGATAAAAAGTCCCGATAGCGCGTCACCGCCAGGCGCAAAGGACCAGGCTGGCGCTTGCGCCGGATACCGGCACTTGCGTTCTGGGCCCAGACCGCCAGCAGATTAAAGGCAATCGGCCCCTCCACGTGAACCGGACAGATGTAGCGGTAGGCAGGCGAATAGCCCTCATGGAGCCGCACGCGATAGTCGTTGAAGGCCAGCACCGCCAGGCCCTTGTTGGGGTTCGTGCCGATCCAGACCGGTTCGCGCTCGAGCCAGTGCGCGTCACACATGGCACGCAGTTTTTCGGGCCGGGCACACTCGGAGATCACGGCAATGTCAGGAGCAAGGCGCATGAGAGCCTCAGCCTTGCGGTGCAGCGCCATATTGCAGTTCCACGCCACCAGTCGCACGCTTTGCCCCTTTTCGCCGGCTCTTGCCCGCTCATTCTATTGTCACCCGGCGCGCCAAGGCAGAGACCGACAGCGGTTGCGCAGTCATATTGACCACGCCCCGCCTCTCGATATCTGCGTTGCAGGACCGAGGCGCGGTCCGATAGACTCCGGACACGTGGACGCAAGCAAGGCAACCAACCCGCAAAGGCACCAGTTCATCATGCTGAGAGGACTGTTTGCTGGTGGGCTCGCCGTTTTGCTTTTTACCAGTGCGCCCGGCCACGCCCAGGAACGCGAGTGCACGCTTGCCCTGGTGCTGGCCGTGGACGTCTCCGGCAGTGTCGACGAGCACGAGTACCACCTGCAAATGCAGGGTCTGGCCGATGCCTTTCGCTCTGAAGACATCATTGATGCGGTCAATGCGGACGGCAAGGGCGGCATCATGGCCACCGTCATCCAATGGAGCGGCGACACCCGCCAGCGCCAGATCGTGCCGTGGGCATGGCTGACCGATCGCGCCAGCCTCGACCGTTTCGCCGAGGCCATCCTGGCAAGCACCCGTGCCTATCGGATCTACTCGACCGGCATCGGCGAGGCGCTGGCCTTTTCCGGCACAACGTTTCTGCAGGTCACGCGCGATTGCCGGCGCAAGGTCGTCGACGTATCCGGCGATGGACCGAGCAACGAAGGGCGCGCGCCGGCCAACATCCGCAATGCGCTGGTGGCCCGCGGCGTTGTCGTCAACGGTCTGGCGATCCTGGAAAGCGAGCCAACGCTGGCGGACTATTACCGCGCCCATGTCATCGGCGGAGCGGCCTCGTTCGTCATGTCCGCGAACCGCTTTGAGGATTACCCCGAGGCCATCCGCCGCAAGCTGCTTCGCGAGATCCTGCCGCCGGTGGTCCTCAACACCGAGGAGCCGACGACCCTGACGCGCTAGAGCGTTTTCCAGCGAAAGTGATTCACTGTAGCGGTACCGGAAAACGCTCTAGGCGAGGCCGCGCGGACACGCAAACTACATGCTGCCCAGACACTTGCATCACGCGGGCCGCGATCGCAGTCTTGTCGCAATGACACATCACATTCGCCCGCGAACCAAGATGTGCGCATTGCGACGCATCGAAACCTCAAAGTCCGCACCCGATCCGGGCGGCATGCAATCAACGCAACAGGACATCCGACATGAACAATCCCTTCGCCTTTGTGCGGCGCACAATGAGCTTCCTCCTCGCGCCGCTCGTTCTCGCCCTCAGCCTGATCACAGGAGCCCCCGACATGGCAGATGCCCACGAGACCGACCACGCCGGCACCATTGTGATCAGTGCATCGGGCAGCGTTGTTGCCGTGCCGGACATGGCCATGATTTCAACCGGCGTCGTGAGTGAGGCGGAAACAGCGCGCGACGCCCTGGATGACAATACGCGGGCCATGGTGGAGATTATTCGCAGTCTGCGCGATGCCGGCATCAAGGGCCGCGACATCCAGACCACCAATTTTTCCGTCCAGCCACGCTATGGCAGGCGCACCCGCGATGGCAAGCCGCCCGAGATCGACGGCTACAGGGTGGTCAATTCCGTGCGAATCCGGGTCCGTAACATCAAGCGCCTCGGCGACATTCTCGATGTCGTAGTGAGCGACGGCTCAAACCAGATCGGCAACATCCAGTTTGACGTGAGCAACGCCGAGGAGCTGCGCGACGAAGCCCGCGCCAATGCGGTCGAAGAGGCCACCCGCAAGGCCCGCATTTATGCCGAGGCGGCCGGCGTCGCACTGGGAAACATCAGAAAGATCCAGGAACAGGGCGTGAGCGTCGCACCGCGCCAGGCCATGATGCGCTCGGCAGCCGCCGAAGCGGTTCCCATCGAAGCCGGAGAAACCACCATCAGCGCCTCCGTCACCATCGAATGGGAGCTGCGTTAGGGGTGGCAAGAGCATAATGATCTCGGCGGATCGGGGCTTGTAGACTACCGTATTCACACAAGTCATTTTATTGGGCCTATGAACTGACACGTTCGATCCAGTCCTGTACCTTACCGCCATATGCTTCGAGACGCCGGCGTAGCCTGGCCCGGACCTGATCCGGGCTCGGCTCCTCAGCATGACGAAGTGTTTGTTTGCAAAGTAGAATCCGTCATCCTGAGGAGGGCCGCAGGCCCGTCTCGAAGGATCGGGCCAAACACTCCAACACTGGCGCATATGTGTCAGTTCATAGCGCCAAGGATATCATTCCCTTCGATCGACATCCGCGATCGCTTTGCCAGGTCGGGTTGGGAAGGGAGTTCATGGCTTGGCCAGTGCCGGTTGCTCGGTCTGCGGCACGGGTGGAGCGATGAAAGAACCAAACCGTGTCATCCCGAAAATCGGGCGGCCGGGCGGCTGCATTTCTCTCCAGCGATGCTCCGCCCGGTTCTTCGGGACCCAGGACGCCGCAGCAATGGCAAGGCTCTCGCGCTTTTCCCAAGGCTCGCAGCTCTCAGTCGAGCCTATGCGTCATCCCAATTCCACGGGCTGCCGCCGGCGATGTGCCGGTGGCGCGGTCCGGACCAGCGGATGCGGCGTGATGCCTGGGTCCCGGATAAATCTCCGGAGCGCCCTTTCGCATGCCTCACGCGCGCGGCCGGAAATTTTCCGGGATGACAACAAAGGAATTTAATTAGAGCGTTTTCCAGCGAAAGTGATTCACTGTAGCGGTGCTGGAAAACGCGCAGGCTAAGAACCTAGATCATCGCCCGCAGGCAAGACCTACTCTACGGGTCGGGGCTTGCAGCCCCGGCCCTAACGATTTCCCGATCGTCGAGCACGTCACAGCGTTAGGGTCGGGATTTACATTCCCGGCCCGCATCGAGAGTAGCGCCGCGGGTCGACACGGCAAGCCTGCCGCAATCAGGCAGGTCACTCTCATCGATCGAGGTCCGCGATTGCCTGGTCGGATAATTGCGCGCAACGGGCGTCACGGTTTGACAGTCGCCGGTTGCTCGGTCTGCGGCACGGGTGGAGCGATGAAAAAACCAAACCGTGTCATCCCGAAAATCGGGCGGCCGGGCGGCTGCATTTCTCTCCAGCGATGCTCCGCCCGGTTCTTCGGGACCCAGGACGCCGCAGCCACGGTGAGGATTTCGCGCTTTGCCCAAGGCTCGCAGCTCTCAGTCGAGCCTATGTGTTATACCAATTCCACGGGCTGCCGCCGGCGATGTGCCGGTGGCGCGGTCCGGACCAGCGGATGCGGCGTGCTACCTGGGTCCCGGATAAATCTCCGGAGCGCCCTTTCGCATACCTCACGCGCGCGGCCGGAAATTTTCCGTGATGACAACAAAGGAATTTAATTAGAGCGTTTTCCAGCGAAAGTGATTTACTGTAGCGGTACTGGAAAACGCGCAGGCTAAAACCCATGAGCATTGTCCGGGTCGTCGGATCTGGAAAATGCTTTAGATCATCGCCCGCAGGCAAGACCTACTGCGTCAAACGGATGCCTTTGGGAACAATATCGGAGGTGTCGCCATTGCTGGCGATGCGTTGACGCAGCGCCTTTTCGAACGTGCCGTCGCCCAGCATGTTGCAGGCTTTGACCTGCCGGTCCGCACCGCCATAGCTCCTCAGCTGATAGCAAAATGTCTCAAGCTGATAGACGACATCGGCGATTTTTTCTTCGTCGATGTTGAGCGCTGGTCCACCCCTCCGGCCCGACCCCACCTTTGGCTCAGGCGCAACCGCGACCGCTTCAGCGGAAACGTCGATGTCCATAACCCCGGCGAGCGCCATGAACGTCGTCGGCACGTTGGCACTGGCCGCACCGGAAACGCGCCGCTCGTCCCGGTCGATCTCGACGTCGAATTTGACGCCGCGGCTTGCGGCCTGGGAGGTGGCAAAACTGGCCTCGGCAGCGGCGACCGCCTTGTCCGCTTCATTGGAGCGCATCAGTTCGCGGGCGCCGGCGATGACGGCCGCATCTGCTGCGGCCTGTATTTCGGCATGCAGGTTGGAGGCACGGCCATAGTCGATGGCCGCCCCGATCGCCACGATCAGCGGCACGATCATCAACGCGAAGATGACCGCAACGGCACCGTCGTTGTCCGATGCAAACGTGCGCGCGGCCCCGTTGACCGCCCTCGACCGACCCGCCATGGCCCAACCCCGTACCTGACCTCAGGCACAAGGATAGGCCGCAATGAACAATATTTCGTCGCAACGATCATTCGAATTTGAGCGATTGGGGTACACATGGCGAAAACCCGGCCCCACAGGTCAATTTGCATCCAAAGGGCTTGGCCACCAAATTGTGCGATAGACTCACCCCCTTGCCGGCACGTCCCGCGAGACAGCCGGAACATCAAACGGATCGGCCAGCCATGAGTGGTTACGAACACCTGGACGTTGCGGGCGGCGCACCGCTCAAGATGTGGACGCGGAACGTGCAGATCGACGATGCCGCCATCAAGCAGATGGCAAACGTCGCGCAACTCCCGATCATCCATAAGCACGTCGCCGCCATGCCCGATTGCCACGTCGGCAAGGGCGCAACGGTCGGCGCGGTCATTCCAACCAAGGGGGCCATAATTCCGGCCGCCGTCGGTGTCGATATCGGGTGCGGTATGATGGCGTGGAAGCTGACCGTGACCGCGAGCCAGCTTCCGGACAATCTGTCCCCCGTGCGCTCCGACATCGAGCGGGCCGTGCCGCACGGGTTTGTTTCCACCAAGGGCCGCGCGCGCAAGGGCGGTTGGGAGGTGGTGCCCAATTCCGTCGCGAGCCGGTGGCGCGACATCGAGGAGCGCTATCGCGCGATCGTGGACAAGCACCCGCGCATTTCACACAAAGGCCCGGCCCATCAGCTGGGCTCGCTTGGAACCGGCAACCATTTCATCGAAATCTGCCTGGATGAAAATGACGCCGTCTGGGTCATGCTCCATTCCGGCTCGCGCGGCCCGGGCAACGTCATCGGCCGGTATTTCATCGAGCTGGCCAAGAAGGACATGGAGCACCACATCGCCAACCTGCCGGACAGGGACCTGGCCTATCTCTCAGAAGGCACGTCGCACTTCGACGACTATGTTGAGGCGCTCAACTGGGCCCAGGATTACGCCTCAGAGAACCGCCAGGCCATGATGGACGCGGTGCTGCGCGTTCTCAGAAAACATCTCCCGAAATTTCAGATTGGCGACATGGCGGTCAACTGCCACCACAACTACGCGGTCATGGAGAACCATTTTGGCGCCGACGTCTGGGTGACGCGCAAGGGCGCCGTTCGCGCCCGCAAGGGCGACCTCGGGATTATTCCGGGCTCCATGGGGACCGGGTCCTTCATCGTCAGGGGGCTTGGCAACGAAGAGAGTTTTTGCTCCTGCGCGCACGGCGCCGGTCGTGCCATGTCACGCACCGAGGCCAAACAGCGGATTACGCTCAAAGACCATCGCGCCGCGACCGAAGGCATCGAATGCCGCAAGGACCGCGCCGTCATCGACGAAAGCCCGGCCGCCTACAAAGACATCTCATCCGTCATCGCCGCCCAGCAGACCCTGATCGAGGTCGTGCACACCCTGCGCCAGGTCGTGAATGTGAAGGGGTGAGGGTGGGGGGTGTGATGGATTCGATCCATTGGCGCGTATCACAACCCAACCCCTGACCAACCTCCAATGAAAAGACAGGCCCCTGCTGCGCGAGTTCAAATTTCGGACCGCAAACGCAGTTCACCCCCGGACGCGCGGGCGCCCGGGGGTGAGATTTTCGAGAGGCGATTGTGGCGGTCACATTTTGAAGGAGTTGGTCTCCTTCCTTACGCTCCTCGAAAGAACGCCGCCGCCACCAAACACATGGCTACCAGGTTAGCTGGGCGCCGACCCGACCAGCGGTCGCAGATCTTCCACCATGACCACCAAAGCCCGATTCATCGACGCTTGTGCCAACAGCACCGGATATGGCGATCCGTTCGCCAGTGCCGAACGCATTGCGGGCAATCACGCCCATGGCCGAGATGGCGATCGCATCGGAGTCTTCGAACCGGCCCCAGTTCACTGCCAGACCGAAGTTCTCAGAGCCCACGAGGTCGGGGTTCTCCATCGCGATGGCGACCGCAATACCGGCTTCGTGCCTGCTGATCTCGTTGAACAGGTCACCGCCGTCCGTTGCCAGGTTGCCATTGGCGTCACTGGTGACGACTTCCAGCGGACCAGACTGACGCGCCTTGCTAAGAGCGGAGGTAATACCTGGGGTGGTGTAGGTATGGTTGGCCGTACCGATCACGACCTGGTTGGTGAGTGTCGCCGTGGCACCGTTCCCATTTGAGTCCGTGCCGATCGCCACCGAACCGTCGGCCGTTGCCGAGGTATTGGTGCCGACTGCGGTGGAATAAGCTCCAGTTGCAGCCGATCCATTACCGATAGCATTCGAGTTGTTCGTCGCAACCGCGGCATAACCGACAGCATTTGAACCGCCGGAAGCAAAGGCGTAGTTACCCGTGGCTGAGGACCCATAGGCGGCGTAGGCTGCAAAGCCTGTCGCATTCGATCCAAACACGGCGGTCGCGTAGTTGCCCGTAGCATTCGATCCGTAGACAGCGACAGCGCCGTAACCCGTCGCGTTGGAGCCATACACAGCGTAGGAATAATTGCCCGTAGCATTCGATCCGAAGAGAGCAACAGAGCCGTAGCCGGTGGCATTGGACCCAAACGCGGCAACCGCGTAGTTGCCTGTCGCATTGGAGGCATATGCGGCGTAGGCCCCATATCCCGTTGCGTTAGAACCAAACAGCCCTACTGAGAAGTTGCCGGTCGCCGTCGAACCGAACGCGGCGGCGGCGTAGTAACCGGTCGCGTTTGATCCGTATATCGCTGCGGCATAGGCTCCGTTCGCCGTGGACAGGAAGGCAGCATAGGCGGCGTAGCCGATGGCGTTGGAACCTATGACGGCAGTTGCACCGTAACCCACTGCGTTCGAGCCGAACGCGGCAGTGGAGTTGTTGCCAACGGCGTTGGAGTAATAGCCTGCCGCCGAATAGTAGCCGGTCGCATTAGAGCCGACGATCGCGGTCGCCAAGGCACCGTTTGCAGTCGAAAGGCCTGCAGCGTATGCGCCGTAACCCGTGGCGTTGGAGCCAACGGTCGCGTACGCGTTGGTGCCCGTGGCGTTCGAGCCATAGTTCGCATAGGCACCATAGCCCGTCGCGTTCGAGCCATAGTTCGCAAAGGCGTAATTGCCGGTCGCGTTCGAATTGTTTTTCGCATAGGAGTAGGCGCCCGTCGCATTGGAGCTATACTTCGCATAGGAGTAGATGCCCGTAGCGTTGGAATAGGACCCCGCATAAGCGTAAAAGCCCGTAGCGTTCGAGCCAAGAATTGCGCCCGCATAGTTGCCCACGGCATTTGAAGCGAGAGCCGCGCCAGAGTAGTAACCGATTGCGTTGGAGCCAGCAAAAGCGTTGGCATTGGTGCCCGTCGCGCTTGAGCCGTAGTTCGCGTAGGCGCCGTTACCAAAGGCTGCGGAGTAGTTCAGCGCTGTCGCACCGACACCGCACGCAATCGATGACGCGTCATCCGTTGCAACAGCTCCGATACCGAGTATATCGCATTCATAACCATGCGCCGGGCCTGAGCCGAAAGGCGCAGACGCCATTACCGCGATCGCGGCTGCGCCAAGGACTGCAGCTGCCGAGGCGCGACGCCTTTTGCGCGTCTTCTTGGCCGGAGCGCCAGCTGTTCCACCCAACATCTCCGTTTGCGATACGGGAACCCGCAAGGCAAACATACTCGTTGAACCATAGGCCGTGCGCTCAAGGCCCCCCAAGACCGACAGATTATCAACGCTACGAAACATACCCGGTACTCCCCTCGCGCTCACACGCTTCGCCGCCAACTAATGTGCGGTGTTGAAGATTGATCGACACGTTCCACCTCAAACTCGCCGACTTCGTCGGACATACGGCGCCCGGCAATCTCCACGAGTTGGTGTTACATAGCACTCGTGCATTTACAGAGTTGTGAGAACAACATTTATTCATGCGGAAAGTAGGATTGTGACTGAAACATGGTGCAATGTGGCCACAGATTGGCGAGTCGCGGCCGGGTGAAACGATTTGCAGCGCCGGGGCACAACAATAATAACAGTGTCAAATCAGTGGATTATAGTGCGCAGTCAGCAACTCGGGCCGATATTGCAACAATTCGACAACTCAGAACCCGACCTACACGCGACGCGAGCATTTCCGCACAACCGCAACGACGGATCATACCGGCAAATTGAAGGATTTGAGTGCAATTCGCACCCAGCATGCGGCGCTGGTTGGTGAATGTCGCAGGTGCATTCTCCGTCGGTAGCCGCACCGACTATGTGGGCCAGACCTACTGCTTGTCGATCTGTTCAATGGCCTTGCGAACCTTCTGCGCGCGGCGCGCACGAATGCTCTTGACCAGTCTGGCACGGGCCTGACGGTAGGTACGCGGATCGATGGGTGCACCGTCGAGCACCGAGGTAAAGCCCTTCAAGCTCATCTTGTACTGCAAACGCTTGCCGCGCAGGCCTACGACCTCAACAAGCAACTCGTTGCCCTTTTTCATGGCCTGCAGAAGCTGGTTACTGGCCACGCCTGCCGCGTTGCAGTTCTGGGTGGTGCAGTTGACGTAGGCAAGATTGACCACGTCCTGACCGTCGATGCCAATCTTGACCGGAATGCGAAGACGCACCTGCAGCGGCACACTCACCGAGACGAAGCGATTATTTGCTCCCGGGGGTACACGAATACCCAGGGATACGGTCACCTGTGCGCTCTGCGGATGCAGCATCTCCTGAAACGTCACGCAACCTTTTTTGTCCACATTGGTCTGGGGCTGTGCCTGGCCCGCCTGGCCGATCGCGCGGCACAGTTTGATCCAGTTCGTCCCGCTACCACCCGTGTTCTGAGCGAAAGCGCCAAACCCGAACGAGACCGACACGCAGCCAGTCACGATGAGTGAAGACACCAAATTCTTGAAGTGTGAACCCGCAAACATGTACACTCTTCTTGCTCCAGTTTCTTGGGCCAAACACGCCAGCACGTGCAGGCACGGTTGCTTCCCC
This sequence comes from Acidimicrobiales bacterium, assembly GCA_965216685.1. GTDB lineage: Bacteria > Actinomycetota > Acidimicrobiia > Acidimicrobiales > SZUA-35 > JAHELU01. Next base: position 25,175 of record OZ244195.1, on the reverse strand, counting down.
TTGCCATGTCAACCATTGTAGGACGATCCCTGCAGATCAACCCTTTGAAATCGTGACAGATTCAACTATTGACCAGGACAATCGCAAGTGGACGGCTCAGTGCGGAGTAACTACTGTCATTTAGCTTTGCAATTGTGACACAACAACGATTAATCGCATGGCGCTGTTCGCATCAGGGATCGTGATCGGCGTTACGCAACATACCAACGGGAACACCCAATGCAGAACGGACTTCACTTCATATCTGGTCTGCCACGCTCTGGCTCGACATTGCTGGCGGCTATCCTGCGCCAGAACCCTAATTTTCATGCCGGAATGAGCTCTCCCGTCGGTCCGCTTTTTACCCAGCTGATGAACGCCATGGGTGCTGGTGCCGAACTTTCCATCTTCATCGAAGAAGAGCAGCGGCTGGATGTCCTGAGAGGAATTTTCACCGGGTATTACAAAAATCTGCACCGCGAGAAGGCGGTGTTCGACACCAACCGGCTTTGGTGCAGCCGGATGTCGGCGCTCTCTGTCCTCTATCCCGGAGCAAAAATTGTGGCCTGTGTGCGCGATCCGATCTGGGTCATCGACTCGTTTGAGCGCATGGTCCGCAAGAACCCATTGGTGATCTCACGCATGTTTCCCGGCGAGGCAAACGCAACGGTCTTTACACGGGTCGATCACCTGACAGGAAAACTTGGCACCGTCGGTTTTGCATTCAATGCCTTGCAAGAGGCGTTCTTTTCCGAGCAAGCAAAGAATTTGATCGTTATTGACTATGAAACCCTGTCGAGGGAACCCAAGAACACGATAGAACGGTTGTATGAATTCTTGGAGGTTCCCCGATTTACGCACGATTTTGACAACGTGACCTACGATGGAGGAGACGAATTCGACCACTGGCTGGGCGTACCGGGCCTGCACACCATCAGCCGAAAGGTAGAGTTCAAGCAACGCGAGACCGTGCTGCCCCCTGAGATCGTGCAGCGCTTCGCCAATCAATGCTTCTGGCGCCATCGCGAGGCCAACAGATCAGGCGTCACAGTGCTCGCACCACCGCCCCGGCGCGTCCAGCAAGGGAATGCTTGAGCGAAAATTGTCAATGAACGCGCGCCCGCACCGCACGCGGGCCCGCACGAACCGATCCATCAATCGCAAAATCATCCGCAAAAAATGGTCGGAGCGAGAGGATTTGAACCTCCGACCCCCGGTCCCCCAGACCGGTGCGCTAACCGGACTGCGCCACGCTCCGTCCACGGGCTCTAATGACCACCGCACCAGGGCGCCGTCAAGGCGTTTGCGGCTCTCGGGGGCGGTGTCATCTTGGTCGTGGCAGCGCCGTGTTCGAGGGAAAAAGCACGTTCCACCCATTGTTGGCGCAACATCTTTGTGTGGCCCTGACGGTACGCAGTTGTTGCAACCGTAGCGCACATTGACGTGTCAACCGCGTCCCAAGGCGTGAATCAGTGTCAAATGGGCGATCTGTGTCGCGTCGGGCGTGGCACGCATGCGCGATGAGAGGTGCGCGACTTTGATCGCCGTGCCCAAGCGGAGGGGAAGAGACGACCTGTCGGTGTAGTGGACATTGATGACACTCCAGGGGGTACGGCTCATGAAACCAACCGTTTTGGCCACCGCGGCCCTCTCGTTCCTCGTCGCCGCAGCCAGCACCGCAGAAGCCCAGCCGCGCTGCGCCCAGCGCGCGGCGCTGGTCGATGCGCTCGAGCAGAAATACCAGGAAAGCGCCGGCGGCCTCGGCCTCGCCGGTAACAGCATGGTCTATGAGATCTGGGCCTCGGAAAAAACCGGAACCTGGTCGATCGTCGCCACAAATCCGCAGAAGGTGAGCTGCGTCATGGCGGCCGGCGAAGGCTGGGTGTGGTCAAACCACGAGGTCAAGGTGACCGTCCCTGAGGGCCAGGATCACTGACCCCACGCTGAGCTGAACTGGCCCAACGCAAACACAAGCGCATAGACACCCGGACCCGTATGCCGACCACATTGGGTCAGAGGCAACGCGTCAACAATTGACGGCGCCTCGTCACGAACACATGGGACGCGGTGGCAAAAAAGACTGCGGCCCCAACTAAGGGGCCGCAGCTGTTGACTTGTGTTGCCACGGGACGTGTCCGATTGCAGTTGCGCAACGGATCGATGGGTCGAATTAACGTCCGCGCCGTTTTCCTGTCATGCGCGAATTGATCCGGTCCTTCATGATGTTGCTCGCGCGAAAGACCAGCACACGCCTTGGTTGAATGGTTTTTTCCTCACCCGTCTTCGGGTTGCGACCGACGCGGGCCGCCTTCTCCCTGATACCGAAGGATCCAAACGATGACAGTTTGACCGGTTGCCCCTGCTCGAGGCTGTCGGAGATCTCACTGAGAACCCGTTCAACAAGATCGTGTGACTCATTTCGTGACAGGCCGACCTTGCGTACCACCGCATCCGCCAAGTCCGCCCGCGTCAGTGTTTTCATTCCCATTTGTGTTGTGCCGCCTCTTAGAAAGTTGTACAAGCAGGTTATCCAGGTTGACTGCGGCGGTCAACGCAATAGCGGGCTAATCATTTGAAGTTACGTTGAAATTTCCGGCTTTTGCAAAGTCGTGACAGGATTGCAACGCACCGCGTTGCGAGCCTTTCGTGCGCGCCGTGCCGGGCCTACAGCTAGCAAAATTCGGGCTCGGATGAGCCGATATGCGTTGTGCACAAAGGCGACGTCGCGTCCCTTGTCCTGTCGCCGGGCCGCGCCCCTGCTACCAGCGCACAAGGACCGAGCCCCAGGTAAAACCACCGCCCATTGGCCTCCATGAGCACCAGCTGACCTTCCTTGATCCGGCCATCCTCCAGCGCGGTGTTGAGCGCAAGCGGAATGGAGGCGGCCGACGTATTGGCGTGTTGCGGCAGTGTGATCACAACCTTCTCGCGTGGAATGCCTAGTTTTTTCGCCGTTCCGTCGAGAATACGCTTGTTGGCCTGGTGCGGGACGTACCAATGGACTTCCTCGGCCGTGAGACCCATTTTCCACCAGTGCTTCCTTGATCACGGCAGCAATGTTGGTGACGGCGTGGCGAAAAACACTCCCGACCGTTCATCCGCAGATGACCGACGGTCTGCGTGCTGGAGGGCCCACCGTCGACGTAAAGGTCTTTTCGGTAGGTGCCTTCGGCACGCATGCGTGACCAGAGAATGCCCACGGTCGGCGATGGTGCCCGAAAGAGGCCGGGCCTCAAGCACCACAATGCGCCCCCGCGCCATCCCCGAAAAGCACGCAGGGGTGCTGCGGTCCTCCCAATCGAGGATCCGCGAAAATGTCTCCGCACCGATGACGAGCGCGTGGCGGTAAGGCCCGGCCCGAAGGAGCGCGTCCCGCCGTTGACCAGGGCATAGACGAAACCGGAGCACCACCGCCTGAATGTCGAAGGCCGCCCCGCCGCGCTGGGCATCGAGCGCACTCTGCACCCGTCACGGCACTAGCAGGAAACGTCTGGTCGGGCGTTGATGTCGCCAAAATGATGAGGTCGATGTCGGACGGGTCCGTGCCCGAGCGCACCAGCGCCTGCTTGGCAGCGCGGATCGCAAGGTCCGAGGTATTTTCTCCATCGGCCGCAATATGGCGCTGACGAATGCCGGTGCGCTCGCGGATCCACGCGTCATCGGTATCGACGATGCGTGACATGTCATCGTTGGTTCAGGATGCGTTCCGGCAGATAGGCGCCGCATCCCGTGATCACCGATCGCGTTACAGCCATTTCTCTCCCTCGATCACAACCGTAACGCCAGACATTATGCGGTCTTCTTCAGCTTGTCCCAGTCCGCATCGCCGACGCTCGGCAGCGCACCCCGCCAGGTCATCACGGATGCGGTCGGTCAAACCGGCTGCGCGCCATCTCGTAGCCCAGCTCGACGGCGCTTGCGAAACCGAAGGAATCGGTCCCGCCGTGGCTCTTGACGACGATGCCGTTGAGCCCCAGGAACGTGCCGCCGTTCATGCGCCGCGGATCCATTTTTGCCTTGAGCGCATCGAAGGCATCGCGCGCGAGATAAGATCCCATCTGGCTCAGCACCGAATGCGTCATCGCCGCCTTCAAGTATGTTCCGATCTGTTTTGCCGTCCCTTCCGCGGTTTTGAGCGCAACGTTGCCGGTGAACCCGTCGGTGACGATGACATCCGCCAGGCCCTGGCCGATGGCATCTCCTTCCACAAACCCGACGTAGTCCATCGCCAGCTCTCGGTCGCGCAGCCAGTTATGGGCCGCCTTGATTTCGTCGACGCCCTTGATTTCCTCGACGCCGATGTTGAGCAGACCGACGCGCGGGCGCTTGAGGGAGAATAACAGCCGCGCCATGGTCGCCCCCATGAGCGCGAAATCCTTCAGCTGATTGGCACGCGCCCCGACATTGGCACCGACGTCCAGCACCAGGCATTCGCTTTTCACCGTGGGCCAGATGGCCACAATCGCCGGGCGTTCGATGTCAGGCAAGGTGCGCAGGCAGAATTTCGCCATGGCCATCAGCGCGCCAGTGTTACCGGCTGAGACGACGACGTCGGCCTCGCCATCACGCACCGCATCGATGGCCAACCACATGGACGAGGTGCGCCTGCCCTGGCGCAGGGCCTCGCTCGGCTTGGCGTCCATGGCAACGGTCACATCCGTGTGGACGATCTCGGAAACCCCGGCAAGCTCAGGGTGTTTCTCCAGCTCGCGCTCGATAGCGCCAGCATCGCCGTAGAATTTATAGCGGGTATCAGGCCGGCGCTCGAAGGTCAGGGCAGCCCCCGGCACAACGACGGACGGCCCATGGTCACCCCCCATAGCATCAAGCGATATCAGGACCGATTTGCTCATGGGGCGGCTGCGACTCGGTGTGGCTGACGTTTGGTTGCATTGCGGATGCGCAAGACCCCTACGGCCAGGATTGCGCCGGTGTCATGCTGCAATTGGCGCGACAATAGTGACTTGCTGGCCCGAGACAAGGCGAAACTCAGCCGCCTCCAACACCGTCAAGGCCTCAATCACCACCCTGCTGCAGGCTTTTGAGGACGGCGAATGGCGACGTCGTCGAACCGGTGTCATCATCGTCTGCAGGCGCTCCCGGTGGGCTGCTTAAGTGCTCCAACCTGGCGTCGGAGACGCGGGGATAGGGATTGACCGCGACGACCAGGGTTTCAACAACAACGCGGCCAATGTCCAGGCGTTCGTCGACGATCGGTTCGATATCTGCATCCTGAAGGCTCACGTCAACCGCACCCGCCTCATTGCGCACCTCGCCGGCATCACTGCCGAGCGCCGGGTCGAAGATCGTGTTCAGGGGCTCGCTGATCTGCTCTTCAACGTGCTCCAGCGTCACGATACAGCGCTGCGTCACCGTGGCGTGCAGCGTACCGGTCAGGTGCCAGCGCCCGCGGGACAGGAGTTCCAGGCGGGCGTCAATCGCTAGAGATCCGCAAGCGAGAAGGCCGAGCGCCTCGGCCACCTCCGCACGCACCGTTTCATCTGCCGCAAGGGCAATGTCGTTCCCGGTGCGCTTGAGTGAGGCAAGGCCAAGCACCCATTGCGGCCCGAAGTCGACCGAAACGGCGCCCTGTAACGCGCTATCGCCGTCCAATGACGGACGTTGCTCCCGTGTCATGGCGTGAACTCCGGTTCTGGAAAGGCCAACTGGCCTGCCTCAAGCCGGTCCAATGTCAGGTCGGCAATGTCCTCATAGGCCCGTGTCAAATACGCGGCCATTTGCGCCAACGTTCCCTCTGACACCTGATCGTCATAGACATTGCGCTTCAACGCAGCCTTCAAGCCATCCACGTCACCGCGGCGCATCGCCGCCCCGTAGGCGCGCACCCGGCCCAATGCCGCTTCGGCCACCTTGCGCACTTTTTTCGGCACGCCCATGTCGCCGACACCCATTTCCCGGAACTCCACGTCCATGGTGTGACAAAACACCTCCATCAGGCGTCGGGCCAGTCGAGGCCCCTCGCCCCCATCCAGGTTGAGCCGTTCCAGGACGACGAAAAGATGCAGAACGATCACCTCGAAGCGACCGGAAACGGTGTCGGCCACGCCAAGTTGCGTGTAAAAGGCCGGGCGCCGCGCAGCCGTCACAATCTCCGCATAGAGCTGCTCGGCACGACGGGCACGGGCCTGCCGGGTTTTCAACCAGTCGAGCATGGCGCGTCCTGCCTCCAAGGTACGTAATGCCAGCTTTACGCGATCACAGCGTGCTTGGCGACGATTTGGGGAAAACGCATGCAGGAAGCACCCGACACGCACCAGGCAGGATGAGAAGGGGCTACTCTTTAACCTGCGAATCAGTGGCTTACGCTTGGCCTTGACGCCTCGCTCGGCTAGTCTCAAGCCAGCGGGTCAGCCAGCGACGATTGAACATCATGGGTCGGGGGACACATGGGTTGTAGCGCTCACAGCAAACGGATTGTCAGCCACGCGGTGGTGCGAGCTGCCGGTGTGGTCACGCTCCTGGCCGCAAGCGTGTTTCTGGCGGCCTGTACCGGCGATCGGCTGCAGCACGGGCATTACCTGACCGCCACGGATCTTCAGCAGGTTCAGCCCGGCATGAGCCAGGACCAGGTCAAGCTCTCCCTCGGAACCCCGACGACGCAGTCCACCATCGACGGCAACAGCGCTTATTACTACGTTTCGACCGTCAAAACCCAGACCGCCTTTTTCAAGCCGAAGACCGTGGATCGCAAGGTTGTGGCGGTCTATTTCGATCCCTTCGGAACCGTCGACCGGGTCGCCCAGTACGGCCTGCAGGACGGCAAGGTCGTTGACTTCGTGACCCGCAAGACACCGTCACAAAAGGGCGATGGGAGCTTTATCTCGCAGTTCTTCCGCGGCATCGGGCGCCAGCAGATCGGCTCGGACCAAAAATAACCCACGACACGGTCAATCTGTTTTTGCGCTCAAATTGCACGCGCGCCCCATTGCTCCAAAGTCCGGGCGATTTTCAGCACAACCAATCGGTTTATTCGATGTTGGGCGCCCCACCGCTTGTGGGGTCTTGAACCGCATTGCCAAAATCCTCGACCAGCAGGTCATAAAGGCGCGACAGCACCGCCACGGCCGACGGATTGAGATCGTGCGCGACGATATAGTAGGCATATGGACTGTCGACGGTCGCGCCCTTCACTCGTTCAAGATTTGATTTGTCGATATGCGCCGCACTCAGCGGAAATTGGCCGAGCGCAACACCAAGCCCGGCCTCTCCGGCGGTGAGTGCCAGCACATAGTCCTCGAACCGCCGATCAAAGGGACCCGGCTTGAATTGACCACCGACGCTGTGCTCTGCCCAAGCACGCCATTTCGATGCATCCGTTTCGTGTAAAAGCGCCTGGTCGAGAATGGTTGCCGGCTGAGGCACCGTGCCAATCCTCTCAAGGATCGACGGCGCCGCCACGGGTGCTAACTTTTCCTCCAGCAGGAGCCTGTCCGTGTCGCGGGCACGTGCCCGGCGCATGTAGCGTATCGCGAAATCGACCTCTCCGCGCTCAACTTCGGCAAAGCCCTGCTGCGCGAGCACCTCGACCCTGATCTTTGGCGCCCCCTCCTCAAGTCGTGGGAGTTTTTCAAGCAGCCAGAGTTTGGCGAACGTCGGAGTAACCCCAACGCGCACGACACTGCTACCGCGCCGCGCACGCCAGCGCTCGGCGGCCGCCTCGATAACATCCAGACCCGTTTCGACCTGGTTGAGGAACCTGAGGCCTTCCGCCGTCGGCCTCACGCCGCGACCGTGCCGATCGAAGAGTTTGACGCCGAGCCAGTTCTCGATGGCTTTGACGTGCCGGCTGGCGGCACCATGGGTCATACCCAGCTGCTTGGCGGCACCAGAAAGTGACCCACAGTGGGCAACGGCGCAGACGATCTCGAGGCTGCGCAGCGGCGGCCTTTGTGCCGGTCGGACCTCGGATGAGCTGTGAGCCATGGTCACAGGAATCCGGTCAACGCCGCGCGATGTCAATGCGCTCACGCGTTTACATATGCCGATGCGAACGCAAGGGGAGTTGTCGCGTTTGCGAGGACGAAATGGGCACCTGTCGCACCGCGTTCACCACCAAACCAACCGCGATCAACGGAGCATAACATGACCGCACGATACCGGAATGCCCTACCACAATTGTCAGGCGATCTTTTCCTCACCGATGCCGGTCTGGAAACGGACCTGATTTTCAACCGCGGCATCGAAATCCGCGAATTCGCCGCCCATACGTTGTTTGAGTCTGTCGAAGGGCGCCGCGCGCTGCGCGACTACTTCGACGGTTTTCTCAGCCTGGCGCGGCGCTATGGAACGGGATTCATTCTCGATGCCCAAACCTGGAAGGCGCACATGCACTGGGCCGACGATCTCGGGGCAACCGAGGCAGAGATCCAGCAGGCAAACGTCAGCTCGATCGAATTCATTGCCGCCTTGCGCGACGCCCATGGCGACCACGGCCAGCCCATCGTCCTCAATGCACCGATCGGCCCCAAGGGCGATGCCTATGCGCCCGAAAACGCCATCGGGCCTGACGAGGCCGAGGCCTATCACGCCCGCCAGCTTGCCTGGCTTGCGAATACGGATGTCGACATGGTGAGTGCACTGACATTCACCCAGGCCGATGAAGCGATCGGATTTATCCGCGCCACACGCGCGGTCGGTCTGCCGTCAGTCGTCTCGTTCACCGTGGAAACGGACGGTTGCCTGCCGACGGGCCAGCCGCTCGGTGAAGCGATCGAGGCAGTGGATCACGCGACCGAGCGGGCAACGGCCTACTACATGGTCAACTGCGCCCATCCGGATCATTTCGCGGACAAGCTCACGAACGCTGATTGGGCCCGTCGCATCCGCGGCCTCAGGTGCAATGCCTCGCGGCTAAGCCATGCCGAACTGGACGCCTGCGAAACACTCGACCATGGCAACCCGCAAGAGCTCGCCGAGCAAAACCGGATCATCCTTCGCAAGATGCCCTGGATCAACGTCTTCGGCGGCTGCTGCGGGTCTGACCTGCGCCACGTCACCCAGATCGCCCACGCCATCGCGGCCTGAGGCACATCCAGTCAGCGCGAAACGAACGACGCGGGTCGGGATTTTTAATCCCGGCCCTAACGTTTTTTGGGCACCCAACCTGGCGGGAAGGTCAGGGTCGCGGCTCAAAGCCACGACCCACCAAACGTTGCGCGCGCTAGTTGCACGGCGCGACACCGTCCTGGAACACCGTTCCGTCGAGGAACGTAGCGGTTCCGGCGAACGTACCCGACTCGCAGGTGATCGGTCCGAGGCTGTCGTTACCGGTACCGGAGAGCGTATTGCCGGCGCCGTTCACGTCCAGGATCTCAGCGCCGATGTTGAGGCCAAAGAGGTTGTTGGCCATCGTCAAGTTGTTGTTGTCTTCGATGTCGATGGCATCGTCGTTACCACCGCCGTTACCGATGTTCTCGAAGAACGTGTTGCGGACAATGAGTGTGTTGCCGCTGTCAACCTCGATACCCTGATCATCCGTGTTGCGGATCGTGCTGTTGACGATCGTGATCTCGTTGTTGTTGTCCGCAAAAATACCTTCCTCGGTAGCCACCCCGTCAATCAGGACGTTGGAGATCAGCACGTTGGTGTTGCGATCGTCGAACTCGATCGCCGTTTCATCGGAATTCAGGATGGTCACGTTCTCGATGGTGATGTTGGCGTTGTCGCTCTCGAATTCGATGCCTTCAAATCCGGCGTTGGAAATAAACGAGTTGCGGATCGTGATGTCCGTGTTGTCGCTGCCAAAGACCATCCCGTCGTCGTTGTCATTGGCGTCGATGATGACGTTCTCGATCAAAACCCGCTCGTTACGGTCATCGAAGTCGATACCGTCATCATCGGGGTTGTTAATCGTGACGTTGCGGATCGTCACATCGGTGTTGTCATCGTCGAACTCGATACCATCACCGTCCGGGGATTCGATGGTCACGTTAGCGATGGTGATGCGTTGATTGCGATCGAGAAAGTCGATCGCGTCACTGTCCGCATTGTTGATGGTCGAGTCGATAATCGTGATGTCGGTATTGTCGTTGTCAAACTCGATGCCGCGGGATCCGGCATTGTTGATCGTCGAGTTGGAAATCGTGATGCGCTGGTTACGGTTGTCGAAAAAGATCCCGTCGCCGTTTGTATCACTGATGGTCGTGTCAGAAATCGTGACACCAACGTTGTCGTCATCAAAGTGAATACCGCGCGAGCCGGGCATCGTTATGGTGTTCGATGCTATGACAACATTGGAATTCATGCCATCGAATCGAATGCCCGTTGAAGAGACGTTGTCGATCATGTTCCCGGCAATGGTAATCCCATCGTTTTCGTTGCCGAAGCGAATGCCATCGCGGCCCGTGTCCATGATCATGTTGTTGCGGATAAACACGTTGGACTTGCCATCACCGCCGAAGATGCCGTGGCCAGAATTGCCGGCATCACCGTCGATGCCCAGGCCATTCACGTGGGTGTTCGAACCGAGCAGCGTCAGCACGTCAAATCCGCCCCCGGCTGTAAGCGTCGGTTTTGACCCCGGCGCCGTGAAGTCGAGGACCACGCCACTGGTCAACCCGCGCACTTGGATGGTCGAGCCGCCACCCTGCAGCGTCTGATTGCCCTGCAGTTCCTGCGGCCCTGAAATCGTACCGTTGACGATCAAGAGAGAATTGTCGCCGGCAGCTGCCGACTGCGCCGTGATGCTGCCACCGCCGTTGACATAGGCCACGCGGTCGAAATCGACCCCCGTCAGTACGTCCTCGACATTTTCTTCCTTAGACTGAACCGTGATGATATCCGTGTCGCGCTCCAGCCCGTCCATCATGCGCGCTTCCTGGTAGCTGAGCGCCGCCAGGCGTTCCGCCGCGCCGTTGTCGCCGAAGGGAATCCGAAGACGCGCACCGACTTCATGGCGCTCATCGCGATGGTTGTCGTGCGAGAACTCGTACTCCGCCGTCAGACGAGAGCCCGGCAGTGCCGCGATCACCTCGTTGATGCGCAGCTCCACACGACCCTTGCCGCCCGAAACCTCCGCAATCGCGTCGCTGTCGTCGAAATGAAATGCCCCGCCGTAGAGTCGCAGCTCGATGTTCGGGGACCCGACACCGGCCATCTCCAATGGCACCCGCACGCCCAACTCACCATCGACACCCTGCAGTGCCACTTCGCGCCCACCGACCAGGAAGATGTTGTTGCCCTCCAGGCGAACCTGCGTGAAGGCGGGATCGATCGTGGTAACGACCTGCGGCCCCGTCACGGGACCATAAACATTCACGCGTGCGTCGAAATCGCGTGAGAGCGCTTCAAGGCCGCCGGAGAGCTGCCAGAACCCGTTGTCCTGCGCGGTCGAACGCGCATCGGCGCCGATCCAGGCCCCGAGATTGTAGCCCGAGTCCAACATGGTGCGATAACCGACCGCAAAGTTTCCTTCCCTGACATCGCGTTCAAAGAAATTCGCCCGGGCATCAAAGAAAAAGAGATCGATGCTGGACTGGGCAATGGGGGCCCACAATGCGACCTCGCCACGGCTCGCATCATCCGAGTTATAATAACCGCCAAACTCGATCCAGGGCTCCCACTTGGGCCCCACAGGTTCGAAATCGCCGCCGGCCATCGATTTCTCGATCCCGAGAACGACAACGAACGCAAACGAGCAAGCCAGAATACATCGCAGCAAAGTCGCAGCCATCGTACAAATGTCCCCCGCCTGGGCGTGCGCGCCCACGCCACCATGCTGCAACAAACGACGAACCGCGCGAGTCCAAAAGGGCAACGGATCAATTAGTTGTGCATACTCTATCCGCGTGCAGAGTCTTGTTGTTCACATGTGTCACAAATGAACCACGGCTGGCTGGCAGGAGCGCGCCGCGCGCTATCCGCGAGCAGTGGGCCTTCGCTCTGGCGGCACGTGGCGGCGTGCCCGCGCCACAAAAAAGGCCCGGCTGAGCGCCGGGCCTCCAGATGGCTTGAAGTATGGCTGTAACTAGCCGTGCGCCAGGACCGCCAGCAGTAGCAGGGCCACGATGTTGGTGATCTTGATCATCGGGTTCACGGCAGGGCCCGCGGTGTCCTTATAGGGGTCACCGACGGTATCACCCGTGACGGCAGCCTTGTGAGCTTCCGATCCCTTGCCGCCAAAGTGGCCGTCCTCGATGTATTTTTTGGCGTTGTCCCAGGCTCCACCGCCGGCGGTCATGGAGATGGCGACAAAAAGGCCGGTCACAATCACGCCGAGGAGCATGGCGCCGAGGGCTGCAAACCCGTTGGAGGGACCTGCAATGGCACTGATGGCATAAAAGCACACTATCGGAGAGAGCACCGGCAGTAGCGACGGCACGATCATCTCCTTGATGGCGGCACGGGTCAGCATGTCCACCGCCGCACCATAGTCGGGGCGGTCTTTACCCTCCATGATACCCGGCTTTTCGCGGAACTGGCGGCGCACTTCCTCAACCACCGCACTGCCGGCACGGCCCACCGCCGTCATGGCGATGCCGCCGAAGAGGTAGGGCAACAAACCGCCGAACAGCAATCCGACCACGACGTAAGGATTGGAGAGCGCAAAGTCGACATTCAGCCCGTGGAACGTCGTTCCGGGCTGCGCCTGGGAGATGAAGAATTTGAGGTCTTCGTTGTAGGCGGCAAAGAGCACCAGGGCGCCCAGACCGGCCGATCCGATCGCATAACCCTTGGTCACGGCCTTGGTGGTGTTGCCGACGGCATCCAGCGCGTCCGTCGTGTTGCGCACTTCCGAGGGCAGCTCCGCCATCTCGGCAATGCCGCCCGCGTTGTCGGTCACCGGGCCGAACGCATCCAATGCGACCACGAATCCGGCCAACGCCAGCATCGTCGTCACCGCGATGGCAATCCCGAAGAGCCCGGCCAGCTGGAACGTAATAATAATCCCGGCGATGATCACCAGCGCCGGCAACGCGGTTGCTTCCAGCGAAATGGCAAGGCCCTGGATCACGTTGGTGCCGTGACCGGTCTGCGACGACTTGGCAATGGACTTCACCGGGCGATAACCGGTGCCGGTGTAGTACTCCGTGATCACGATGATCAACGTCGTCACCACCAGGCCGACGACACCGCACCAGAAAAGGTCCATGCCGGTGAATGACTGCCCGCCGCCGTTAGGTACGAGCGTGCTTTCCATCCCAATGAGATACTCGGTCAGCGGCCACAGCGCGATAAGGGAGAGAATTCCCGTTGCGATGAAGCCCTTGTAGAGCGCACCCATGATGGAGTTGTTCGACCCCAGGCGGACAAAAAACGTGCCGATGATGGAGGTCACCACGCACACGGCGCCGATTGCCATGGGAAACAGCATGAGCGGCCCGACGATGGGCTGGCCTGAGAAGTAAATCGCCACCAGAACCATGGTGGCCACCAGCGTCACGGCATAGGTCTCGAAAAGGTCCGCCGCCATTCCCGCGCAGTCCCCGACATTGTCGCCGACGTTGTCGGCAATAGTCGCTGGGTTGCGCGGGTCATCTTCGGGAATACCAGCTTCCACCTTGCCGACCAGGTCGCCGCCGACGTCAGCCCCTTTGGTGAAGATACCGCCGCCGAGACGGGCGAAAATCGAAATCAGCGAAGCACCGAAGCCAAGCGCCACCAGCGCATCCACCACGATGCGGTCCGTCAGGCCGTAGCCCATGCCTTTGGTGAGAATGGCGTAGTAGACGGCAACGCCCAGAAGCGCGAGGCCGGCGACCAGCATTCCTGTCACTGCACCGGCCTTGAACGCAACGCCCAGCCCGTCGGCCAGGCTCTGGCTTGCTGCCTGGGCGGTGCGCACATTGGCGCGAACCGAAACCAGCATACCGATGAACCCGGCAATGCCCGAGAGCACGGCACCGATGGCAAATCCAATGGCAACGGGAATGCCGAGCAGATAGGCAACGAGAAGGAAAATGACCACGCCGGCGATGGCGATGGTCGAGTACTGGCGCGTTAGATAGGCGGTTGCGCCTTCCTGGATCGCACCTGCGATTTCCTGCATCCGTGCATTGCCGGCATCCGCGTTCATCACCGATTGGATGGCCCAGATGCCGTAGACAATGGACAGTGCGCCCCCGGCGATGATCGCCCACAGCACTGTGTTCAAGTCCATGGCTGAACGTTCCTCTATTTTTGGGGAAGTCTATGTCAGCGCAGTCGGACCGGCCGCCACCACTGGATGCCGCAGACAACGCCCCTCCACTACCGAAAATCGGCCGGACCATGCCGCAATTGGCATGGCGAAGCAACAGCGTCGATACGCTTCTTTCGTCCAATCAACGGCAACAATTGGGGTTGGGCGTCGGCCCTGAGTGTTCCATCTCGGCCTTTCAGGTCCGGCGGACAGGCATGGCCACTCAGACGAGAAACATCACAACTCGGAGTTGCGCCCGGACGGCCTGATCGAGGAGATTACGCATCGCTTTTGATGTCTCTGGTGGGCCGCTGGCTTCGTCAATCTGATTTCAAAGCAACAAACGAGTGGATTGTCTGACGCCACCGGACCAAGTTCCGTGCGGATCGACGTGTGAAAGGGTCTGGCAATGGACGCTCCCAAGACGATGGACGGACAGGATTGGAGCTTGCTGATCCTCCTCTCGGTCCTGTGGGGCGGCGCGTACTTCTTTGCAGGCGTTGCGGTCAAAGAGCTCCCACCCCTGACGGTTGTGCTGGCCCGCGTCTCCTTGGCCGCCATCGCTCTGCTGCCGCTGTTTTGGTATTTGGGCTATGCGTTGCCGAGACGTGTTGCCGATTGGCTACCGTTTGTCGGCATGGGGTTGCTCAACAACGTGCTCCCGTTCGGCCTCATTTTTGCCGGCCAGACACAAATCACCGTTGGGCTGTCATCGATCATCAACGCGATGACACCCCTGGCGACCGTTGTCGTAATGGCCTCGTTCCGGCAAGAGCGCCTGACCGCCTACCGGACAATCGGGGTCATCCTGGGCGTCCTCGGCGTTGCCGTGCTGCGCGGGTTTGACGGGTCAATTGACAGTTCGCAGACGCTCGGCATCGCGCTCTGCCTGGCTGCCGCGGTGAGCTATGGGTTTGCAGCGCTCTGGGGACGTAAATTCCTCGCCGGTGTGCCGCCCGTAAAGTCGGCGACATGCCAGTTGATTTGCTCAACCTTGATCATGATCGCCGTCGTTGCTTTCATCGACCGCCCGTGGACATTGCCGACACCTAGTCAGGGAACACTATTCTCATTGGTCATGCTCGCCATCTTTGGAACGGCGCTCGCCTACATCGTATTCTTCAGAATTCTTGTTCATGCCGGCGCGAGCAACGTCATGCTGGTGACCCTTTTAATTCCGGTCACCGCACTCTTTCTCGGGAACGTGTTCTTAGGCGAACCGATCCAGTCCAAAGAGGTGATCGGCGCCCTGATCATCGGAGCCGGGCTCTTGTTCATCGATGGTCGGGTGATCGATCGGTTGGCGGGAAAACACACCGCTGTCGGTTGACCTGAGTGCAGCTCCAATTGGCGGCAAAAAATGCGGTGGCGGGAATTGGCGACTTGGGCGGGCGACACTCAACGCGTCGGGCGTAGCCCTCCTATGCCGGGTGCGCCCGCCGCCCGCGCAGCATAAGCAGAGCGACAAGCACAAGTGCGCCCAAGACAATCGGAATGACGACAAAGTTGATGCCGGACCAGCCCACCATGTGCAGCAGTTTGCCGGACATGAACGAGGACGTGGCAACCACGCCCATGACCATGAAGTCGTTGAAGGCCTGCACTTTGCCGCGCTCTGAGGCGCGGTGACACTCCGTCACGATCGACGTCGCGCCAATAAATCCGAAATTCCAGCCAACGCCGAGCAGGACCAGCGCTACCGTAAAGTTCGCCAACGCGATGCCGCTCAACGCCACCGCCGCACAGCCCAGCAACAAGACCAGGCCGGTCACGACGATCGTCTCACGCCCGAACCGCGCGATGAGATGGCCGGTGAAAAAACTCGGCCCGTACATCGCCACCACGTGCCAGCGGATCGTGTCCGCGGCATCGAGATCGTTGTGGTTGCAGGCCAACATGGCCAGCGGCGTGGCGGTCATGACGAGCGACATCATGGCGTAGCTCACGACGCCGGCGACAACGGCCGCCACAAGGCGCGGTTGCCCGAGGATAACCAGGAGCGGACGGGCCGGCTCGCCCCCTTCATCAACGCGTTTGGGTCGCGGAATTCGGATCAGGGCAATGGCGAGAAATCCGACAAGCATCCCCATGGCGGTCGCAACAAAGCAGCCGGCATAAAAGGCCGGCGCAAACCAGTCCTTGGTCAGCGCTATGATCTGCGGGCCGATGAGCGCGGCAATGACGCCACCCGCCAGGACCCACGAAATTGCTTTCGGGCGAAAGGCCGGCGTTGCCGTATCGGCGGCCGCGAACCGGTAGTACTGGCCGATGCCCTGCATGGCACCGATCAGGGCGGTGCCGGTGCAAAGCAGCCAAAAACTGCGCTCGATGATGGCATGCGCCGCCAGCAGCGCGCCGACCAGACCAAACAACAGCCCAAAGAAGAATACCGGCTGGCGCCCGACCCACTGCATGATGAGCGATGCCGGCGCGGTCACGAGAGCGCTGCCGAGGATCATGAACGTAATCGGCAGCGTGGAAAATTGCGGGTCCGGCGCCAGGATATTGCCGGCCAGACTGCCGATGATCATCACGAACATGGTGTTCAGCGCCACGCCGACATGCGCACTGGCGAGCAGCACCGCGTTGCGCGCCGCAACCCGGTCGTCCGTTTCGATGTCCTCGCTTTGCGATGCTGCGTCGGCCACGCCATCCCCTTGTCGCACGCCCTGCCCGGGCTGCGGTGTTCCCTTTACACGCATCCGCGCACATTGGCACGAGGACTGTCCTTAGAGCGTGTTCATCGTATACGGAACCGCAACCCATAATACCCTTGGCACTATGAACTGACACTTGTACTCCGGTGTTGGAGTGTTGGGCCCGATCCTTCGAGACGGGCCTGCGGCCCTCCTCAGGATGACGGATTCTACTTTGCAAACAAACACTTCGTCATGCTGAGGAGCCGGCGAAGCCGGCGTCTCGAAGCATCTGGCAGTAAGGCACAGGACTGGCTCGAACGTGTCAGTTCATAGTTCCAATGTTATAACTTCTGCCCTCACTGGGCAGGCAAGTGAGGGTGCACGCGGCGTTCTGAACGCCCAAACCCAACACCCGTCCTATCCCCTCCCCAACCCTCCCCCTTCAAGGGGGAGGGAGTAGACGCGCGCGCCTTTTGCGTTTTTGCAATGGCATCCTTCCTTCAAAGGGGAGCATTACCTCGACATACGTCAGAGGCCTGCAAAATGATCATGGCCGCCCTCGCCTAGGTCCTCGAGGGTTGAGCCATCTGGGAGGATAAAGCGCACGCCATGCTCGGCTTCGGTGATGGCGCCGATGTGGTGCATGGTAAGCTTGCGGAATTCCCGGTCCGACAGGCAATCCTGAAACACCTCGACCCGACGCTCGGAAACGGCCATCAGGACACAGTAATCATCCCCACCCGTCACGATGTCGCGGTATGAAATGTACCCGGCGTCCAGCAATCTCCTGGCAGCCGGGTCGACCGGTACGCATTCCAGGTGAATTTCGGCCCCTACGCGAGACAGTACCGCCATCCGCCCGAGGTCTTTTGCAAGCCCATCCGAGACGTCTATCGAGGCCACTGCGAAATCCCTGACGAGCCAGGCCATCGCCTCGGCAGCTGGAATGCGCGGCGCCCGGTAGCGGCTGATCAGTCTCGCTTTTTCATCCTTGTCCAGTCCCACCTCATTGGCCCAACCGGGGTCCTGAAGAATCTTCAGTCCAAGCCAGCTGCTCCCGATCGTGCGCGAGACGAATAACTGGGCTCCAGGCCCCGCACTGCTGCGCAGAGGCATAGAGCCCTCGTCCATCTGCCCGACGGCCGTGATCGTGATTACCAGCGGCCCGTCCGTCACCGTCAGGTCGCCGCCGAGCAGACGTTTCAGCAACTCCGGGCGCAGTCCGCTTTGAAACTCCTTCAGCCAGCGCTCATCGCCAGCGAGCCCGCGCGGCAAAGTCAGTGCGAGGAGATAACCGACAGGATCGGCACCCTTGGCGACGAGATCCGAGAGATTCGCAGTGACCGCCTTTTTTGCGATGTCGTGCGGCGGATCATCAGGAAGGAAGTGAACGCCCGCGACAAGCGTGTCCGTCGTCAGAATCACGTCCTGCATAGCAGGCGCCGCCAGTGCCGCGGCATCATCACGCAGGTCGAACGCTGCGGGATTGCCCTTGGCAAGCGGACGGAATATCTGCTCGATAATGGCCTCTTCAGAGATGACGCGACTTTGGGTCATGGTCTCATGGAAGAATTTCGCCGCACACGATTCGGGCGATCAGGATGCCGGCGCGACCGCCATCTCATCCGGTCTCAGCTTGCGCGCCAGCTTGTCGACGATACCGTTGACCACCCGCGGCTCCTCGCCACTGAAGAACGCATGCGCCACGTCGATCCACTCATCGATAACGACCGAAGCCGGCACGTCGGGTTGCACCAGAAGTTCGACGACCGCAGCACGCAGTGTCGCGCGCAGGATGCTGTCGATGCGGTTGAGACGCCAACCGGCAGCGAGGTGATCGTCGATCAGCGGATCGATCTCGCGCTGACGCTCGACAACGCCGCGCACCAGATGGGCGAAGTAACCTTTGTCGGCGCCGGCATAGACGTCCTGCGCGCGTTCCGCGGGAAACCTGTGGGCGAGAAATTCCTCGATCACGCCGTCCAGGTCGGTCCCGGCCACGTCCATCTGATAGAGCGCCTGAACCGCTGCCAGGCGTGCGGTACTGCGCGGCCCCTTGGCGCGGCGGGCGCGCGGCTCGCGCACCGCTCCGCCCGAGGTCACGGGCTCGCAGTCGGCCTCTCGGGCCTTGCCGGCAGGTGAGGTCGGGTTCGCCGACATGGTCATGACCGCCCGTGGCAGGTTGCGTTGAGTCCGATCAAAGCCAGGCACGCGCGTACCGCATCCGCACCCTTGCTCGTCAGCCCGCCGCGCGCGCGGGCCCAGGCCTGATCTGCATTTTCCACCGTCAGTATACCATTTCCGATGGCAATCTGCTTGCTCACCGCCAAGTGCATGAGCCAGCGTGTGGATTCATTGGCGACAAGCTCATAGTGCGTCGTCTCTCCACGGATGACCGTGCCAAGCGCTACCGCGCCATGATAGCGCCAGCGGTGCCCGCCGAACGGAATGAGCCCCGCATCGGCCACAATGGAAAGCGCGCTCGGAATTTCCAGAGCGCCCGGAACCGCGAGCCGGTCGAACGTTGCGCCCGCATCATCGATCGCGGCTATGGCGCCTCGGACCAGTTCATCCGCGATATCCTCGTAAAAGCGCGCCTCGATGATCAGGAGGTGCGGTGGGGAAACCTTGCTCATGGGCGGTGACCTGCGCTCTTGTGCGCCAAAACTCATTGCGCCTCGTTCAAGCGAGCCACATAGCGCGCCAGGAGGTCGACTTCCAGGTTTACTTGCCCGCCCGACCGCTTTTCGCCCCAGGTGGTGACCTCAAGCGTATGGGGCACAAGATTGATCCCGAACGCCCCAGGTCCCACGTCGTTGACGGTAAGCGACGTTCCATTGAGCGTCACAGACCCTTTGGCCGCGATGAAGCCGGCAAGCCCGTCGGGGATGGAAATCACAAAGCGCTGGCTGTCCCCATCCGATGAACGGTCCTGGATGGCCGCAACGGCGTCCACGTGACCAGTGACGATGTGCCCGCCAAGCTCGGTGCCAAGTGTCAGGGCCCGCTCGAGGTTGATGCGGGTGCCGTTCACCCATTGACCGAGCGTGGTGCAGGCCAGGGTCTCGTTGGAAACGTCGACGCCAAAGCGAGACCCACCGTCGGCCTCTGCCTCAACGGTCACCACCGTAAGGCAACACCCGTCACAGGCGATAGAGGCGCCCAACGCGATGGTTTCGGGATCGTATTTCGAGCGAACGATGAACCGACCACCGTCGACACCCTCGATCACACCGATATCTGTGACAATGCCTGTAAACATGTCCGGCCCTTCATATGATTGCGGCCCACCGGCGCGCGGCAAATCCTATGCGAAATCGCACTTCATCACGCCCCCTGCTTATTCCTCCCCCTCAAGGGGCAGGGCAATCGTATATGACCGACATCGCTGCTCGTTCAAGCGAAATTATGTACCTCACCACCTCCCCCCTTGAGGGGGAGGTCGGCGCGAATGCGCCGGGAGGGGGGTAAGCGGGGTGTTCGCCGATGGCGGTGAACGATCGTCAAAGTGACCCCTGTTCAGAGGCTTACCGAAACCGCAAGCGCCACGCCTACCCCCCCTCCCTGCCCCTGCCCCCTCAAGGGGGGAGGAGACGATACATCGCCCGTGACTGCGATTATTGCAGAGGAACCGTTCAAAGAGGAGGGAGTTCCAGTCCCTCAAACGTGATCCCATTTTAGCTGTCTTCTGGCCTGAGTTGCGCATCCGTCTTGGCGCAGCGATAGACGGTCATGCGATCCGGGCCAACCCTCCGCACACTGTAACGGACCCACGGCGGCGTCTCAGCGAGCACCGACCGAACGGCGTCTGGCAAGGCTTGGCCATCCTGGCCCAGCGCCTTGGGACTCTGAAAGACCACCATTTCATCCATGAGTCCCGCCCGCAAAAATCCGGCCAACAACGTCGGTCCACCCTCCACGAGCAAGCGTGTCACATAATGCCCCGCCGCAAGCTCACCCAGCAGATGGGCAAGGTCGATCGCACGGGTCTCATCGACGCGCACCTGGATGTGTTGACGCCCGTCCGCCTCACACTCGGCTTGCCCTCTATCGTCCAGACCGTCCACAACGGTCAGGTAGTCCTGCGCCGCATCTTGTGCGGAAGCACCGCTCGGTAATGCAGCCTCACCGCCGCGGGTAGTAACCACTAGGCGGTCGGGACTGCGTGCTTCAAGGCCCGCAAGGCGGCAAGTGAGCCCTGGCGTGTCCGCTTTCCAGGTGCCGGATCCTACCGCGATCATGTCGGCACGAGCGCGCAGAAGATGGCCATGAGCCCGCGCCACAGGACCGGTGACCCAGACAGGGGCCCCAACACCGTGCGCGAATTTTTCATCCGCAGAGACCGCCAACTTACCTTGCACGAACGCCCGACCGGCCACATGCCGCAATGTATGGCCGGCCGTCACCCAGCGACAGGCCGCACCAAGCGGCTCGGCAATCATGGCAACCTCAATACCGGCAGCGCGCAAATGCCCAAGGCCGTCGCCCGCAACCATTGCATTATGATCCTTGGTGCCGACCACGACCCGCGCAACGCCGGCCGCGATCACCGCACCGGTGCAGGGCCCTGTGCGCCCGGTGTGGCTACAGGGTTCAAGCGTAACATAGAGCGTTGCACCGCCAGCGGCAGCGCCGGCCGCTTCAAGGGCGCGGATTTCGGCGTGTGCCCCGCCCGCAGGCTGCGTCCAGCCAAGGCCCACGACGACCTCATCCCTAACCAGAACCGCACCAACGGATGGATTAGGTGCCGTCGCGCCGAGCCCACGCTCAGCCATGCGCAGGGCAAGCCGCATCCAGTGGTGGTCAAGAATGTCGGTCATCTCATTTAGTGCGTATTCAAGTTTGATGGACGCAATGCACCCTCCCCTTTGAAGGGGAGGGCCGGGGAGGGGTTGGGCGTTGAGCACGACGTTGAGAGCCCCGCACACCCCCTCCTAACCTCCCGCTCAAGGGGGAGGAATCCTGTAATCCGGTTCCGTCTTGGATGAACATATTCTAGCCGTGGCGTGGCCTGTACTTCTCAGAGGGACGTTAATACCACAACGGCATCTACATAGACCTCGTACCATGCCTAGGCCTCACGGCCTTGGCGGGCCCCGTTTTTTGCGCGGGAGGTATTTTCGGCCCGATCAAGTTCATCGACAGTCTCGAGAAAGTCGGACGCCTCACGGAAATTCTTATAAACGGAGGCAAAGCGGACGTAGGCCACATCATCCAGTTCCTTGAGCGCCTCCATGACCAATTCACCGACGACGCGCGCCTCGACTTCCGCCTCGCCGGCGCTCTCGAGCTGACGCACGATACCACTTACCATGCGCTCGACACGGTCAGACTCCACCGGTCGTTTGCGTAGCGCCACGTCCACCGAGCGTTGGAGCTTATCGCGGTCGAAGGCGACCCGCCGTCCATCGGACTTGAGCACGATAATCTCGCGCAGCTGGACACGCTCGAACGTGGTGAAGCGCCCACCGCAGTCGAGACAATTACGCCGGCGGCGGATCGAGGCGTGATCCTCCGTCGGCCGGCTGTCGCGAACCTGTGTGTTCGTGGCGTTGCAGTAAGGACAGCGCATTTCGAAACCCAAATCCAGGCTGGCGGCCTGGCAAGTCTATCTGCCCTGTCCCTATAGCTCAGCTGTAGATCGGGAAGCGATCACAAAGCGCAATGGCCTTGGCCTTGACGGCTTCTTCCACAGCACCGTTGCCGTCGGGGCCGTTTTCGGCCAACCCGTCGAGAACCTCTGCGATCATGCGCCCGATCTCCTGGAACTCGGCCACGCCGAAGCCCCGTGTCGTACCCGCCGGCGAGCCGAGACGTATACCGGATGTCACTGTGGGCTTTTCCGGGTCGAACGGCACACCGTTCTTGTTGCAGGTGATGTGGGCCCGCCCGAGCGCCTTGTCCGCATGGTGGCCCTTGAGGCCTTTGGGGCGCAGGTCGACGAGCAGCACGTGCGTGTCGGTGCCGCCGGTAACGAGATCATAGCCGGCGCCGGTGATGACCTCGCCGAGAGCCTTGGCATTGTCGACGACGTTCTGGGCATAGACCTTGAAATCCGGTCGAAGCGCCTCGCCGAACGCAACCGCCTTTCCGGCAATTACATGCATGAGCGGGCCGCCTTGCAGACCGGGGAAGATCGCCGAGTTGATCTTCTTTGCGATCCCCTCGTCGTCAGTCAGGATCATGCCGCCGCGCGGGCCGCGCAACGTCTTGTGCGTCGTCGTCGTCGCGACGTGGGCGTGCGGAAAGGGGCTCGGATGAACGCCCGCCGCGACCAGTCCGGCAAAGTGCGCCATGTCGACCTGGAAACAGGCGCCGACCTCGTCGGCAATCGCGCGAAAGCGCGCAAAATCGATCTGACGCGGATAGGCCGACCCGCCCGCGATGATGAGGGCGGGCTTGTGCTCGCGCGCCAGACGCGCCAACTCGTCGTAATCGATCTGCTGGGTATCGCGGTCGACGCCGTAGGCAACGGCGTTGAACCATTTGCCCGAAAGGTTTGGCTTGGCACCGTGGGTGAGGTGCCCGCCGGCATCCAGGCTGAGGCCGAGAATGGTGTCACCCGGTTTGATGAGCGCCAGACAAACACCCTGGTTGGCCTGCGAGCCGGAGTGCGGCTGAACGTTGGCAAACCCGCAGCCGAACAAGCGCTTTGCCCGCTCGATGGCGAGGTCCTCGGCGATATCGACAAACTGGCAACCGCCATAGTAGCGCCGGCTCGGATAACCCTCGGCGTACTTGTTGGTGAGCACGCTTCCGGCGGCCTCCAGCACGGCCTTGGAGACAATGTTTTCCGAGGCGATCAGCTCGATTTCGTGCTGTTGGCGCCCCAACTCCTTCTTGATCGCTTCGGCGATCTCCGGATCGGTCTCGCTCAGACCGGAGGTGAAAAAGGTCTCTTCAAACGGGAGCGTGCTGGGGGCAGCGCTTGACGACATGGCAGGTCTCCTGGCGGTCTCGCAGTCCGGATGTGACGGACGGATGAGGTGGCCGCAAGCTCAGCGCTCGCCGGCCTGGTCATTCGGCACTTGGCAGCAAAGTGCGGTGATGCGGGGCATGCATGGCCTTGGCCCACAAAGTCACGAAACCAGGGCCCATCGTCTAGACCAAAAACGTCAAGTTCATGCCCGTGGCGCGCGACAAAGGCCGCAGAGCCTCTGCCACGGCCCAATTGGCGTGCCGAACCAAGGTCTCTGAGAGCTAGCAAATGCCCTCGTGCCACGGCATTCGCACGCACCATTCGAGGGCCGGCCGGTCGAACACAATCCGACCAGCGTGTGCGCCTGACTGCGGCGACACGCGCTTAGTAATTGGAGGCCAGCTTGGAGACGCCGTGACGCACGTCATAGCCGTAGATGTCCTGGCGGAAGTTCACCAGGCCATCCGGTGCCGTCCAGGCCGTCACGTAGATGAAATGCAGCGGCACGGGCTTTCTGAGGCTTACGTTTTTGCTCTCGCCATTGCGCTTCATCGAGAGGACCCGCGAGCGGCTCCAGCCCTCGTTGCCACGCAGCATCCAGGTTACCAGACGGTCGATGCCCTGGATACGGATACAGCCGGAACTAGCGGCCCGGTCGTTGCGCCCGAAGATGCGCTTGGACGGCGTGTCGTGCATGTAGACCGAATGGGAATTGTGGAAATCGATCTTCACGAAGCCTAGCGGATTACTGGGGCCCGGTTCCTGCTGGTAGACGTAGTTGTAAACGGACGACGAGAACCAGTTGATCTTGTTTGGTTTGATTTTCCGCCCACCGTAGTCGGTGTAGGCGTCGATCTCATATTTATCCAGTACGGACTTTTTCGCCCGCTGCATCTTGCGGCCCTTGGGAATGAGGTCCTCGCGGATGACCGTGGGCGGCAGGATCCAGGTCGGATTGAACTTGACCTGATGCACCCGGCTGGAAAGCAGCGGTGTTGCCCGTTCGCGCTTGCCGACAACGGCGACATGACGCAGCGCCACACGGCCATTTTCCACCGCCTCGACCTGGGCCGAAGGAATGTTGACGATCACATAGCGCTTACCCGTGGCAGCGACGTGCCGACGCAAACGGCTGAGGTTGGTGCGCAACTGCGTGAGCCGTGACTGGGCTGACACGTTGAGTGCGTTCAGCGTCTGCGTTCCGGTGTCGCGCCGGCGCGACCTGTTGACAAGTGTCCCGGTGGGAATGAGCCCGTGGCGTGTCTGGAAGCGTTTGAGCGCAGCCCCGACATAGTAATCGAAGGTTGCGTCGTTGCCCGAGTTCTTGCGCAAGTCGCCCGACGCAATCAGGCGCGCGCGCAACAACGGAACGCTGCGGTGCCTGACGCCCGGCGCCAGACCAATGGTCACGGCTTGCCGCGGGATCCTCTTCCAGCCACCAGAGCGCACGATCTTTTGATATCGCTTGACGGCCTTCTGCATGCGTTTGATGGCATCG